>CAVQAE010000001.1:0-37898 GCA_963710435.1 uncultured Gammaproteobacteria bacterium
CGGTCTGAGCGCGAGCAGGTCCGTCAGATTGTCGAACGTCCGCTTGACCGAGAAGCGCTGCGCCTGGGCCTGGGCCCGGGAGATGTCGCGATCGACGAGCCCGATGACCTCGCTGCCGGGATAGCGCGTTGCCGCCGCCAGGTGGTGGCCCGAGATCATTCCGCATCCGACAATGCCGATTTCATTACTAACTGAGGCCCTGCGTCCGCCAAGTGCTCAGCGAGTCAGTATACAGACGGGCGCGCGCGCGTGAAGCGGCCGCCGCGCGCAGGGAGAGGGTCTGTCGCGGGATTCGACACGAGTCGCAGTCGCGAATCGAATATGTCCAATGGCGCAGGGCGGACCACGGCACCGGTCTTACGTCCAGCGCCGCGTTCACAAAATCGAGGGCATAACGCGCGCATAACGGTGAGCCGCATCACGGATTGCAGCAAAACTTGCCGCGCCGACTCTGCGGAGGGGCAACTTCCGGTAATGACTACGGGGATCGAAGAGGCACTTATGAGAGCCAATAATGCTGCAATCCGCTCGTACACCTTCACGCCGCGCACGGTGCTGGCGCTCACCCTCATCGCGCTGCTGAGCGCCGGCTGCGGCGGCGGCGGAGGGGGCGCCAGCTCGGTGGCGCCGCCGCCCCCGCCGCCGGCGACTTACACGGTCGGCGGCATGTTGAGCGGCCTCATCGGCAGCGGCCTCGCGCTCGAGCTCAACGGCGGAGGAAGCATGTCCATCGCCGCCAAGGCCACCAGTTTCGCGTTCTCCAGCGCGCTACAAAGTGGCGCGTCCTACAGCGTGAGCATCGCGAGCCAGCCGACCAATCCGACTCAGATCTGCGCGGTGAGCGACGGATCGGGAACCGTGGGCTCGAGCAACGTAACCAGCATCGCCATCGCCTGCAAGAACGCCACCTTTCAGATCGGCGGCAGCGTGAGCGGCCTCACGAGCAGCGGCTTGGTGCTGCAGATCAACGGCGCAGGGAACCTTCCGGTCGCGAAAGGCGCCACCGCGTTCACGTTCCCGACGCCACTCGCGAGCGGCGCGTCCTACAGCGTGAGCGTCGCGACTCAGCCCTCGAGCCCCGCGCAGAAATGCACGGTCAGCAACGGATCGGGCACCGTGGGCTCGAGCAACGTGAGCGGCGTCGCCGTCGCCTGCACGAATGTGACCTATCAGATCGGCGGCACCATCAAAGGGCTCACCGGCAGCGGCCTCATGCTGAAGGACAACGGCGGGGACACCCTCCCCGTCGCGGCCAACGCGCAGAGCTTCACGTTCGCGACGCCGCTCGGCACGGGCGCGATGTACTCCGTGACGGTCAGTGCCCAGCCCACGAGCCCGAATCAGATTTGCACGGTCGCGAACGGCTCGGGCACCGTCGGCAGCGCCAACATTTCCAGCGTCACGGTGAGCTGCGCCAACGTCGGGCGCTTCGCGTACGTCGCGAACTACAGCGACGGCGCCAACGGCCAGGGAGATGTCTCCGCGTTCACGATCAATCCGACCAGCGGAGCTCTGACAGCCGTGCCCGGAGGCGCCGTCGCGGCCGACAGCTTCCCTTCCGCCATCGTTGCGGATCGCAGCGGCCAATTCCTCTATGTGAGCAACGCAGGCACGGCGGACGTGACGATTTTCGGGATCGACCAAAGCACGGGTGCCCTCAGCGTTCTGAACAAGGCGGTCTTCACGCCGAGCCTCTCCGGCCGCTCGATCGCCGTCGCGCCGTCGAATCAGTATCTGTTCGTCGGCGGGATCGCCCCCGCCAACACCGGCGGGGTGACCGGCTTCGTACTCAATGACGGATCCGGCTCGTTGACGGTCACGGCGAGCAAGCCCACGATGGCTGGAAACGCGCCGTACGGTGTGGCGGTCGACCCGTCCAGCCAGTTCTTGTTCGCCACCACCGCATTTTCAAACAAGATCTGGGTGTACAGCATAGGCACGGGGGGCGTATTGACGGCGCTCGCCAATACGCCGTTCTCCGCGGGGGCGGGCACCTACGGCGTGGTGGCGAGTCCGCTGGGCACCTCGGCCGGCGGCTTTGTCTACACCGCCGACAGTACCATCGGCACCATCAGCGCGTTCTCGTATGACGGGACCGGCAATCTGACTCAGCTCGGAGGGCCGTACGGCGCAGGCAGCACTCCGGAGGGCATCGCCATCGATCCGACGGGCAGCTATCTCTACGTCGCCAACTATGGCGACGGGACGATTTCCGCGTTCACGATCGATGGGACGGGAGCACTGACACCCCTGGGAGCGCCGGTCGCCACCGGCAACTTGACCAACGTCCCCAATCCGGGACCCATCGACGTGAAGCTCGATCCGTCCGGACAGTTCATGTATGTGGTCAACAATCTGGACGGATCGGTGTCGCTGTTCACGCTCCAGAATGGGGTGCCGACACTCGCGGGAACGGTTGCCAGCGGCGCGGGAGCCGTGGCAGTAGCCGTCGAATGAGGGTCACGACGGCGCCGATCGCAACCGCGTTGACGACGGCGGACCATCGCGGCTCGTAGGGCGTGGCGAGCGCGTAGAACGCCAGCAGCGTCAGGCCCGGCAGCACGAACTGAACGAGATCCCGCTGCCTCGACCACAAGCCGTATCCGAAAGCGACGACGAGTGCCGCCAGATACCAGTGACCGCTGCGCCAGATGAGAGGCACCGTCAATGCAGCGTGCGCCCAGGGCTCGTGGCTGATGATCGACAGCCCCTCGCCCTTCATGTCGTTATCCGCCGCCACCTCGGAATCGCGCGCGTTGCGATGCTCGTACTGCATCTGCAATCGAATGCGCTCGGCGCGCGCCCGGCGATAGTAGGTCCGCGCATCCGACGGCCGACCCGCACGCTCGGCCGCGAGGTCGGCCGCGTAGAATGCCGTCCCCGGATCGGCGTTCAGCCGCTCGAGCCGGCCGCCCAGCTGCAGATCGGCGGGCTGGAACCCGAGTAAACGGGCGACATAGGGCTGCATGCCCGGCTTCGCCCACACGTAAAAGCTGCCGCGATATTCCACGGGCGACATCTCGTCCATCAACGCGCGCGTGTAGATCGCGAGCCCGCCGCGCAGCGAGATCTCCGGCGCTCCGAACTCATGCAGATTGCGGCCGATCCACGGGGCCACCACCGCTGCGCAGGCGCCTGTAAGGATCAGAAGGTGCGAAAGGCGGATCTTCAACACCTCGATGCGGGCCACGGTTCCGATCAGCAGGATGAGCGCCATCCCGGCGAAGGCGTACAGCATCGATGCCTTGGTGAGCGCCATCAGACCGAAGCACACGCCGGAGATCGCGAATTGCCACGGCCGGCATCGCGTCTGCGCGAGCAGCAGCGTGAAGGACGCCGCGGTCAGGAGCAGCGCCGCGAGCAGTTCCGTGTTGAGCGTATTGACTCCGATATCGCTGGTGGGCGAGAGGAACGGCTTGATCGCCGCGAGCCCGGCCAGAATCGCGAGCACATACGAGGCGGTGAGCCAGCGCGCCGCGAGGATCGCGAGTGCCCACAGGAGCAGCAAGCAGATCACATTGATATATTTCACGATCACCATCCGCTCGCCGGAGAAATACTGCTCCGCGTCGGCCGGCCCGAACAGCCAGTCGCTCACCGCGACGCCGCCCGCCTCGAGCACGCTCGGCAGGGGCTCGCGATACATCGTCGGACGGTATGGAGGCGCCTCCTCCATCGACATGACCCCGTGATGGCGGATGTTGATCGCCATCTGCAGCTCCTGCGCGGCGTCCTTCACGACCGTTGCGCCGCTGACGAACGAGACCGCCGCGAGGCCGATGCTTACGGTGATGACGATGAGCAAGAGTGTCAAAGCGGCCGGCGCGCGCTTCATCGCATCTAGCCTGCGTTCCGGCGCAAAATGACGATACGGTTGTCGAGAAAATCGATGTCCTGCGGATAGAGCCACCCGGGCGAGCGCGCGGCCGTGGCATCGAAGCTCACCTGGTAGCCGAGCTGTCCCGACAGCAGCTTCGTCATGTAGTCACGCACGCTCGGATAATCGAGGCCCGCGACATCCTGTCGCAAGAAGCGGTCGAAGTACTTCGAATCGAGCGCGATGAACGGCGGCCGGCGCTGCTCGAGCGCCTCGGGCCGATACCATTGCAGGCCCGCATCGGCCTCGCGCCGCGAGATCTCCTGCATCATCGAGGGGTCCGATTCGAATAGATGCGACAGGACCGCCGCCCTGCCGCTGACGCCCGGCATGCGCACATCCTCGACATGCGCATCCGGGATGAGCTCCCAGTGCGGGGTATATTGGCTCGATTCGATCGCGCTGCGCGGCGGGACATGCCCCACGACCCAGACCCGCGCCTGCATGCGTGGATCCTCCGAGAACCGCCGGCCCACCCAGTAGCACGCGAGCGCGTTGTAGGCGATCAGGGCGGCGATCGCCGCCGTGGCAAGGGTCCGGTAGCGGTGCATCGCGCTCGGCCAGAGCGGTGCCGCCGCGAAGAGCAAGTACGGTACCGCGGGCAGAACGAACCGCGTCTCGATGCGGGGGGCGCGGCCGAATTGGATGAAGTAAAGCGCGAAAACACCGAGCGCCGCGACGACGGAGGCGCGCTCGGGGAGGCTTCCCCGCGAGAGCCTGACCAGGGCATACACGGCGCCGACCGCGGCCAGCGCGAGCATCGGCCATCCGATGACGTCGGGAATGGTCTGCAGAAACTCCAGGAATCCGAAGCGTTGTCCCTCGTGGCCGCCGTAGACCGGAGTGACGGCGTAGTTGTAGGAGAAATCCGACGCGAATCGCCGGAAATCGAGAATCGAGTACGGGTTCGTGGCGACGAAGGCCGCGGGCACCATCGCAACGCCCGCGATCAGCCGCCGGTCGAGCAGCACCGATCGCCACGATCCGCTCCTCGGCGCGAACAGATGAAAAATGGGTATGGCGAGACCCGCGGCGAGGCCGTTGTACTTGGTGGCGGTGGCGATGCCCACGAGGAGTCCCGCAAGCACGTAGTTGCGCATGCGCGCGTCGAAAACAATGGACTGCGCGGCGTAGAAGCTCGCCACCATCCAGAAAGTCACCGGCTCATCGGCGGTGAGGAAGTGGGTCTGCACCACGAAGCCCGCCGAGGTCGCGACGATCAGGGCGGTGATTCGAGCGCCGATCAGATCCGCGAAGCGCGCGACGATCCGATAGGACACATAGACGATACCGAGGAAGAAGGCGATCTGGATGAGCCTCGACCACCAGAGCCGCTCCCCGCCGAGGCTCACCGCGTGTCCCGTGACGGCCTTGCCCACGAGCTCCGCGAGCTTGAATGGAACGACCGAAAGGAAAAAATTCAGGTACGTGTGGAACGGGGGTTTCTGGAAGTCTTCCGGCTCGAGGAACCGGTGCGCAAAGAGGTTGCGGAACGCCATCTCGTCGGGATTGAAGCTCTCCGCCCATCCCCACCACAGGCCATAGAGCGAGAACAGCGCAGCCAGCGACAGCGCGAGCAGCAAGATGCGATCCGCGGACCAGGACACCCGCGGCGGCGAGCCAGGGCCGTCGACCGTCAAGTCATCGCGCACGCCAGGTGAACACGGCGGACACCGCGTAATTCCACACCGAGCTCATGGCGGCGCCCGCGATGCCGGCAATCCACCAGGACGAGCGGCCGTTGCCGAACAGGAAGGAGGCCAGCCCGACGTTCGCGATGGCGCCCACGCCGCAGATGAGGACGAAGGAGGCGAGCCCGCGCACGAATCCCCAGCCCTTGCGGCGCCGGTCGCGGTAAGTCAGCCAGTTGTTGAGCGTGTAGTTGCCGACCATGGCGACACCGGTCGCGGTCGCTTGCGCCACGGGGAACGCCATGGCGGCGGCGTTGAGCCCGAGCCAGAGCACCACGAGATGCACGCCGAGACCGAGCAAGCCGATCAGCGCGAACATGACGAACCGGACAGGAACGTAGCGGCCGATCGTCTTGTCGGCGACCAGCACCACGTATTCCCACGCGACCATGCTGTCGAGCTTGCTCTCGCCGGCCACTCGCAGACGGAAGTGGTAAGGCAGCTCCTTGACCCGCAGAGGCCGATCGGCCGAGGCGAGGATGTCGATGAGTATCTTGAACCCCACCGCCGACAGGCGCCGAACGGACGCATCGAAGCTGTCGCGGCGAAGCATGAAAAACCCGCTCATCGGATCCGCGACCGGACTCTTGAGAATCAGCTGCCCGAGGCGCGTCGCCATCCGGGACATTCCGGCTCGGCGGCTGTCCCAGCCCGCGACGCCGCCACCCTCGATGTAGCGGCTGCCCACCACGACGTCGGCCTCGCCGCTCTCGAGCGCATCCAGCATGCGCGGAAGCAGCGCTTCATCGTGCTGCAAATCGGCGTCCATGACCGCCGCGAACGGCGCCGTGCTCGCTTGCACGCCCTCGATACATGCGGACGAAAGCCCGCGGCGTCCGATGCGATGAAGCAGTCGCACGCGCCCGTCCGTACAGGCCAGATCGCGGACTGCCGAGCGAGTGTCATCGCGGGAATCGTCATCGACGAAGATGACTTCCCAGGCAATGCCCGAAAGCGCCTGGCGCAACTTCGCGACCAGCGCCGCCACGTTGCCTTCCTCATTGAGCGTCGGCACGACGACGCTGAGCCGCGGTCCCAGGAAGGGCGCGGTGACTGGTCGTTCGACATCGAGATCGGCGTTGCCGGGTTGCGGCATTCGGATCGGATCGGGCACGATGGGGGCGGCTCCTTCTCGATTAGCATATTCTAAGTCACACTCGACGTCACTCTCGGGTCCCGCGATCGAGCCGACCACTCGAGATATGTGATGTGCGAGCGCGCCATATGTCGCATTGGATATCCACGAAGAGAACCCATTGAATATCCGATTCGCGATTCTCGGCGATTGCACGGCGCTCGGGCGCTGGCAGCTGCGCTGTCTCGATGAGCTGCTTGCGGTCGCGGATGTGCGGGCGGTGCTGCGCGTCGAGTTGGGCGCCGGCGAGGAGCCGCGCACACTGCCGCACACGCTGCCGCAGGCGCTGTCCTCGCTCCCGGTGCTCACGCTCGCGCAGGACTCGCTCGAGCGCATCCGCGCCTACGATCTGGATTTCATTCTCGGATTCGGCTCCGGGGATTGTCCTCCCGCCCTCCTCGACTCGGCGCGACACGGCGTGTGGGCGTTCCGGTTCGGCGACTGGGAACGCTATCGCGGCACCTCGGGGGGATTCTGGGAATCCTACGAGGCCGAGCCCCTCACGGCCGCGCTTCTCGTTCGTCTGCAGCACGCCGCCGAGGCGGTCGTCGTGCTGCGAGAAGGGTACGTGCGCACCAACGTACTTTCCGCCGCACGCAACCTCGATCAGCTGCTGACTCGAGTCGCGCGCTGGCCGGCGCAGGTGTGCGTGGACATTCAGAACGGCATCCTCGACCGCCTGAGCTCCCCGCCCCAGGTCAGTCGGGCGCGTCCGCGCGCCGCCCCCACGCGAGCAGAGCTGCTCGCCTTCAAGTGTCGAGTCCTGGCCCGCACGCTGCGCACCCTCCTGCGATCGCTGTTTCGCCATGATCAGTGGAATGTGGGTCTCGTCGATCAGCCGATATCCTCGTTCCTGCACTCGGGCTGCCCCGCCGACATCCGCTGGCTCGAGACGCCCGGGCGTTGCGAGTTTCGCGCCGACCCGTTCGGTGTGTGGCGCGAGGAGCGCCTCACGGTGCTGTACGAGCACTTCGATTATCGCGCCAACCGCGGCACGATCGCGGCAGCCGAGGTCGACGGCGACTCTGTCGCTCGCGCCGTCCGCATCGGTCCGCAACCGGCCGTGCACCTGTCCTATCCCTATCTCATCGAGGCCGACGGCCGGCTTCTGTGCGTGCCCGAAGCAAGTGCGGCCGGAGAAGTCGGGCTTTACGAGATCGAGCGCTTTCCCGATCGATGGGTGAAAGTCGCCGATCTGCTCGCGCACACGCCGCTGGTCGATGCGACGGTGTTTCGTCATGAAGGTACCTGGTGGCTCGCGGGGTCGGAACCCACGACGCAGGGAACGACGTGCGAGCTGCACCTATGGCACGCTCCCGAGATCACCGGCCCGTGGCGTGCGCATACGGGAAATCCGGTGAAGATCGATGTTCGCTCGGCAAGGTCCGGGGGGACACCGTTCCACTTGAATGGCGCGCTGTATCGCCCGGCCCAGGATTGCTCGAGAAGCTATGGCGGCAGGATCGTCATCAATCGCGTCGTGACGCTCACTCCGACGGCGTTTCGCGAGATCGAGGCCGCGGTCGTCGAGCCGGATCCGGGCGGGCGCTACCCCGCGGGCCTGCACACGCTCTCACAGGCCGGCGGCTGCACGCTGATCGATGCGAAGCGGATCATATTCTCGCCCGCGGAGTTCCGTCGCGTGCTCATGCACTATCTTCGACTGATGGCGCGCGGCGGGCGGCGCGCTCCTCTCAAGCGCTCACCTGCCGCATGAGCCGCACGTATTGATCGATGACCTGGGGAAGGTCGAAGAGCCCCACGGACTCTCGGGCGAGCCGGCCGACGCTCGGCCAGCTCGCCGATGCACTCAGCGCTCTTGCCAGCGCGGCCGTGAACGCCTCCTTGTCCCGGGGGGGGCACAGGAACCCATTCAGTCCATCGTGAATGACCTCCGGTGCGACGCCCACCGCCGTCGTGACCACGGGAAGTGCGCAGCCGAGAGCCTCCACCAGGGTCAGCGAAAACCCCTCATAATCGCTCGGGTTCACGAAGAGATCGGCCGCGCGCAGGTAATCCTGCACCTCGTCGCTGTGGCCCGCGAGGTGTACATGAGATGCGAGTCCGTGCCGGCGAACGTGCTCGATGATCTCGGCCTCGCAGTCGTCCCAGGATCCCTTGCCGCTGCCGACCATCACGAGGTAGGCGTCGGGGAAACGTGCCGTCACGGCGGGCCACGCCTCGATCAGCATCATCACGCCCTTGGCGAGCGACAGCCGGCCGACATACACGACCACCGTGCGGCCCGCCGGGAACTCCAGCCGGCTGCGTAGCCGGGCCTTCTCGTCCGCGGATGCCGGCGCGAACTTGCTCATGTCGACTCCGTTCGGGATTCTCGCGACTCGGGGCGGCGCGTGTTCGAGCCCCCTCACCCTCGAGGCGATGTCCTCGGATATCGCGACGACGCAATCCGCCCGGCGCAGGATCGCGAGTTGAGCGCGCTTCAGGATGCGGCTCATGATTCGGCCGCCGAGCCCTGTCATGCGCTGCAGGCTTTCGGCGGAGATGGGTTCCTCCATCTCGAAGGGAGACTCGATCCTCACCACGCATTTCTTGCGAAGCAGCCGGCACAGCGGCACTGCGGTGATGGGAATGGTCTTCATGCCCGACACCACAACGACGTCGTAGCGGCGCGCCTGCGTGATCAGCACGAGGGTGAGCCGCGTGATGAATCCGAGCATCAGGGGCAACGCGCGCCATCCCGCACCTTTGCTATGCCCCGGTGGATCGAGCCGGCGCACGTGCACTTTGCCGACGAGCTCGCACGCTGCGCGGCGCGGCACCGTCTGGCGGGTGAGAACCCGGATGTCGAGACCCCGTTCAGACAGGCCCCGGCTCAGCCGGCCGGCCACCATTCCCGTTCCGCCCGTCTCGGGCGGAAAGAATTCGGTGGTCAGCCAGTAGATTCTCGGCGCCGCGGCCTCTTCGGTGGTCATCAGCTCCCCGGTTGCGGGCGCAGCAGCAGGCTATGGCGCGGATGCGGAACCAGCTGGAACAGGAGCCCGAGCAGCAGGAACAGCACGCAGGCGCCGATCGCGGTCGTCAAGCGCGCACCGCCTAGAGCCTTGTCAGCGAGAATGGTCACACCGAAGGTGAGTGCCAGCGCAAGCACGAGCCGCGCGAGCACCGGGGCGAGGAAGGCCGATCCGAGCTGCCGGATGAGTCCGTAAGCGCAGATCAGGTCCACTGCCAGGATGCTGACGATGGCGGCCACGATGGCACCCTTGATGCCGTAGGCGGGAATGAGCGGAACATTGAGGGATACGATCAACACCGTGCCCGCGATGAGGCTCGCGCAATAAAACGCCTGGCGCCGCGCTGCATAGAGCAAGCGATAGAAGGCGACCTCCCAGCCTTTCATCAGCGCAAACAGCGCGAACCAGGGCAACAGCACGGCCGAGGGGGCGAACTTCGCGCCGAACAAGGGCACGATCAAGAGTGGCAGCAGAAAATAGATGCCCACCGCAAGCAGCCCGCTGCAGAAAAAAACGATGCGCGTGAAATCATGTGCCGACCGGACGAACGAGCCGGAATCGCCGGCGGCATGCAGGCTCAGCAGCGGATAGGCGGCGGTCCCGAGCAGCACGAGCGGCAAGATCCCGACTTCGACGAACTTGATGTCCGTCGAGTAAAGGCCCACCTGCGCATTGCCCAGAAAGTACGCGATGAGCAAAAGATCCGTACGGGCATAGAACTGATTCAGCACTTCCGATCCTGCGAACGCCGACGTGCCGTGCCAGATTGCGCGGATGCCGCTCCAGGCCGCCCCCAAGCGCAGCGCCGCACCGTGCCGGACGGCGCTGCGCAGCGCGAGACAGGGCAGCACGATGCCGGCGATGGGAAACCCCGCCAGCATCCACGGCAGGGAGGGGTGGGCGAAGCTCGCCAGGCCGAGCGCGCTCAGAATCGCGGCGAGCCGGCACGCCAGGTCGGTGAAGGCCGGCCGCACCATCGACTGAGCGGCGAAGGCCGGCACGAAGAAGGTATGCGAGACGTTCCAGCCGACGACGTAGACCGCGAGCTCGACGATCACCACGATCCCGCCCGTCTTCAGGCCGCTCAACATGAGGAACACGGCGAGCGCCGCGGCGCCGAACAGAAGCTGGATCACCTGGGCCGACATGACATTTCGCCAGAGCAGCGCACGCTCATGCTCGGCGGTGCGGGCATATTGCCGGATGCCGTAATCCTCGAATCCCGCCGTCGCGCAAAGCGAAGCGAGCGTCGCCAGCGCGAAGGCGTAGGAATACTCGCCCGTTCCGGCGGGACCGAATGTGCGGGAGATGACCGCGAACAGAACGAAGCTCAACAGATCCGCAGCGATCCGGCACAATGAAAGCCAGAACGCGTTGGTGATCACCTTCATCTCATTATAGTAGCCGCGATTGGCCGCGTGCGCATACCGATGAGGCGCCGCGTCGCCCGACGCAAACCCTTACATAATGTGAGCCCGATCCCGGCAACCGAAATTGCGCAAGCACGTGCTAATCTCATTGAGGTGACAGCGGCAACCAAGACCCGGCACATCCCGACATTGGACGGTCTGCGTGCGATTGCGATCACCCTGGTGGTCGGATCTCACGCCCACCTGACCGACGCCTCCTGGTACCAGATCCTGGCGAATGGATATGTGGGCGTGCTGATTTTCTTCGCCCTGAGCGGCTATCTCATCACGACGCATTTGATCTGGGAATATGAGGCCACGGGACGCATCTCGATCGGCGGCTTCTACATCCGGCGTGCGTTTCGCATCCTGCCGCCGGCGGTGCTGTACCTCGCCGTGCTCGCCGCCTTGGCAGGTGCGGGCGCCATCGTCTGCGAGTGGTCATCGATACGCGCGGCGCTCTTCTTCTATGCCAACTATGTCGAGCATGATTGGCCGGTGAGCCATTTCTGGTCGCTGTCGGTGGAGGAGCACTTCTATCTCCTGTGGCCGGCACTGCTGATCGCTTTTGGAGTTCGAAAAGGCTGGGTCACCGCGCTCATCGGGGTGCTCGGGGTGGTCGCGCTGCGGCTCTGCGTCGACCGGCTGCATCTGTTTCACGGTGTCTTCAGTGACTTGGCCCACGGCAACTATCACTCCGACTTGATTTTCGACACCCTCTTGTGGGGATGCTGCCTCGCGTTCTATCTGCGGAAATCCGCGCCGGCGCCAAGCGCGACCGTTTCTACGCTGGTGGCCGCCGCAGCGGCGTTCTTGCTGCTCGCGCCGCCGAGCATCAGCGTCAATCGCTTCACGGTGTTGCGGGACGTTCTGCCCGCGGTGCTGCTTGCAGCGATCGTGACCGCGCCGCGAGCTCCGATCGGTAGGTTTCTAGAGCTCGCCCCTCTGCGGTTCATCGGCCGGCTGTCCTACAGCCTGTATCTCTGGCAGCAATTGTTCCTTGCCGCGCCGGAGCCGTACCTGCCGCTGCCGCTCGCGCTCGCCGCGCTATTCGCCTGCGCGTTCCTGAGCTACCAATTCGTCGAGCGTCCTGCGATCCGTTTCGGGCGCAATCTGCTGGTCGCGAGGTCCTCTGCTCGCGCCGCCGTCAACGAGACGCATTCCCGGCTCTAGTCCAGGTAATGCGCAGCGGTACGCGAACGGACGAGCTCGCGCGTGACGCCGGGGGCGGTCTCGATGAGCTTGAATGGATCCTTGCGCGTCGCACGCGAGAACACGGCGAGCTCGGTGATCAGCAGGTCGACGACATTGACTCCCGTCAAGGGCAATTCGCAGCGCAGCTTGAACTTCGGCTCGCCATCCTTGGAGTTGTGCTCCATCACGACCACGATGCGCTTGACTCCCGCGACCAGGTCCATGGCGCCACCCATCCCCTTCACCATCTTGCCGGGCACCATCCAGTTGGCGAGATCGCCGTTCTCCGCGACTTCCATCGCACCGAGCACGGCCATGTCGATATGCCCGCCGCGGATCATGGCGAAACTGTCCGCGGAGGAGAAGTACGAGCTCATCGGCAACGCCGTCACGGTCTGCTTACCGGCATTGATGAGATCGGGATCCTCTTCGCCCTCGTAGGGAAACGGACCGATTCCGAGCATCCCGTTCTCGGACTGGAGCACGACCTTGAGGTCGGGCGCGATGTAGTTCGCGACCAGCGTCGGAATGCCGATCCCCAGGTTCACGTAGTAGCCGTCCTTGAGCTCGCGCGCGGCGCGCGCGGCCATATCTTCACGCGACCAGGGCATGCCGGCTCTCCTTTTCTCTATACGACTGCCGCATTCGAGGAGTCCTTGCGCGAGCGCAGGGTGCGTTTTTCGATCAACTTCTGATACGGGGCACCCCGGATAATGCGCTGCACGTAGATGCCCGGCGTATGAATCTGGTCCGGATCGAGCTCACCCGCCTCGACCAGTATCTCGACCTCGGCCGCGGTGACGCGGCCCGCCGTCGCCATGTTGGGATTGAAGTTGCGCGCGGTCTTTCGATAGATGAGGTTGCCTTCACTGTCGCCCTTCCATGCCTTGACCAGCGACAGATCGGCGATGAGGCCGGTCTCGAGCACATAGGTCTCGCCATCGACCATGCGCTGCTCCTTGCCATCGGCAACGACGGTGCCGGCGCCCGTCTTGGTGAAGAACGCGTAAATGCCCGCACCGCCTGCGCGGATGCGTTCGGCCATCGTACCCTGCGGATTGAACTCGAGCTCGAGCTCGCCGGCGAGATATTGGCGCTCGAACTCCTTGTTCTCTCCCACGTAGGAGGAGATCATTTTGCGAATCTGCCGGCTCTGCAGGAGAAGCCCCAGACCGGCGCCGTCGACCCCGGCGTTGTTCGAGACCACTGTCAGGTTCCTGACACCGGAGTCGTGCAACGCGGTAATCAGGCGCTCCGGGATACCGCACAGGCCGAACCCCCCGCACATGATCGTCATCCCGTCCTTGAGGATGCCCTTCAATGCGCTCGCGGCATCCGGGTATACCTTCGAGCTCGCTTTCACACTCATCGCTTCCCCCCATTCTCACGTGCCCTGCCATCGCCGCCGTCGGAGCGGCCACGTTCTTGGTAGTCCTTCACAGTATACGGACGCTTACTCACCGTCGACTGTTCCAAATGAGACGGCCGGCACTGCGCCTGCGTCACGAGCGCGCCTGCGCCGCGAGCGCTCCCGGGCGAGGACAACCAGCGAGTCGCGCCGGCGGGAATTCGGCGCCTGCGGGCGAGCCTAGTAGCGGTAGTGCTCAGGCTTGTACGGGCCTTCCTTCGACACGCCGATGTATCTCGCCTGGGCATCGGTGAGCTCGGTAAGCTGCGCACCGAGCTTCGAGAGCTGCAGGCGCGCCACTTTCTCATCGAGATGCTTCGGCAGCACATACACCCCGACGGGGTATTTCTCGGGCTGCGTGAACAGCTCGATTTGCGCGAGCACCTGATTCGCGAAGGACGAGCTCATGACATAAGAAGGATGCCCCGTACCGCATCCCAGGTTAACCAGGCGTCCCTCCGCCAGCAGAATGATGCGCTTGCCGTCGGGGAAGATGATGTGGTCGACCTGCGGCTTGATGTTCTCCCAGGCATACCGGCGCAGGGCCGCCACTTCGATCTCGCTGTCGAAGTGACCGATGTTGCACACGATCGCCTGATCCTTCATGCGCTTCATGTGGTCATGGGTGATGACGTGAAAGTTACCGGTCGCGGTAACGAAGATATCGCCCTTGTCCGCGGCATGTTCCATGCTGACCACGCGGTAGCCTTCCATTGCAGCCTGCAGCGCACAAATGGGGTCGATCTCGGTGATCCAGACCTGGGCGGAGAGCGCCCGCAAAGCCTGCGCCGATCCCTTGCCGACGTCCCCATAGCCCGCCACGACGGCAACCTTGCCGGCGATCATCACGTCCGTGGCGCGTTTGATGGCATCGACGAGCGATTCGCGGCAGCCATACAGGTTGTCGAACTTGGACTTCGTGACCGAGTCGTTGACGTTGAAGGCCGGGAACGCCAAGCGTCCCTCCTTCGCCATTTGGTAGAGACGCTTCACGCCCGTGGTCGTCTCCTCGGTCACGCCCTTGATCCGCGCGAGCCGCGTCGAGTACCACTTGGGGTCCGTCTTGAGCTTGGCCTTGATGGCCGCAAACAGATACTGCTCTTCCTCGTTCGACGGGGAGGCGAGGAGCGATGCGTCCTCCTCGGCGCGTGTGCCGAGGTGCAGGAGCAGCGTCGCATCACCGCCGTCGTCGAGGATCATGTTGGCGTGGTTGCCGTCGGGCCACTCGAAGATGCGATGCGTGTAATCCCAGTACTCGGCGAGGGTCTCGCCCTTCACGGCGAACACCGGCGTGCCGCCCGCGGCGATGGCGGCGGCGGCATGATCCTGGGTCGAGTAGATATTGCAGGACGCCCAGCGCACTTGTGCCCCGAGCGCTCTCAACGTCTCGATCAGCACCGCTGTCTGAATGGTCATGTGCAGCGAGCCCGCAATGCGCGCACCGCGCAGCGGCTGGCCGGCGGCGAACTCCTGGCGGATCGCCATGAGCCCGGGCATTTCGGTCTCGGCGATGCGAATTTCCTTGCGGCCCCAGTCGGCGAGACCCGGATCCCGGATGACCGATTCGGTCGTGATTTTTACGGCTGCATTCATGGCTGATTCCTTCTGCGGTCCGCTCAAGCGGCGCGCGTTGCTCTGAGCTCGGCAGCGAGCGCATTCGCCCTGTCGGTGCGCTCCCAGGTGAACTCCTCTTCCTTGCGTCCGAAGTGTCCGTAGGAAGCCGTTTTCTGATAGATCGGACGGGCAAGATCGAGCATCTCGCGCAACCCGTAGGGGGTGAGGTCGAAATGCGCGCGCACGATCTGAGTCAGGCGCTCATCGGGTAATTTACCGGTGCCGAACGTCTGAATCATGATGGAGGTCGGCTCGGCGACGCCGATCGCATAGGAGACTTGCACTTCGCAGCGCGCCGCCAGGCCGGCTGCGACGATGTTCTTTGCGACATAGCGCGCCGCGTAGGCTGCCGATCGGTCGACCTTGGATGGATCCTTGCCCGAGAATGCGCCGCCGCCGTGCCGCGCGAAGCCCCCGTAGGTGTCCACGATGATCTTGCGACCCGTAAGGCCGCAATCGCCGACCGGTCCGCCGATCACGAAGCGCCCGGTGGGGTTGATGTGATACTTGGTGCGCTTGTCGATCCATTTGGCGGGAAGGACCGGCTTCAGAATCTCCTCCATCACCGCCTCGCGCAGATTCTTGGTCGACACATCATCGGAATGCTGGGTCGAGAGCACGACCGCCTCGACGCCGACCGGCTCGTCGTCCTCGTAGCGCAAAGTCACCTGACTCTTGGCGTCGGGTCGCAACCAGGGAAGCTTGCCGTTCTTGCGCACCTGAGCCTGGCGCTTGACGAGACGGTGGGCGAGGCTGATCGGCGCGGGCATGAGCACGTCGGTCTCGTTGGTCGCGTAACCGAACATCAAGCCTTGATCGCCGGCGCCTTGCTTGCGCTCGTCCTTGCGGTCGACGCCCTGCGCGATATCCGCGGACTGCTTGCCGATGATGTTGATGACGCCGCAGCTCGCGCCGTCGAAACCCATGTCCGAATGGTCATAGCCGATGTCGAGGACGGTCTTGCGCACCAGCGCCTCCACGTCCACCCAGGCGCTGGTCGTGATCTCGCCCGCGACGATGACGACGCCGGTCTTGACCATCGTCTCGCACGCCACGCGCCCGCGCGGATCGGCGGCGATGATCGCATCGAGCACCGCATCGGAGATCTGGTCGGCGATCTTATCGGGGTGGCCCTCGGAAACCGATTCCGAGGTAAACGAGAAACTCTTGCTCATAATCTTAAATTCCTTCAGGCACTTGCCCGAAATTCTTGAAGTAGCGCCGTAGAAGCTCAGCGCGCGTGAACCTGTGATTCTGCGGCCCGCGTGATTCGATCTTGATTGCCCCCAGCAAGGACGCCAGGCGGCCGGTCGTCTGCCACTCAAGACCATGCAGGAGCCCGTGGATTAAACCAGCGCGGTAGGCATCTCCGCAACCGGTAGGATCGACCACGGCGTGGGGCGGGACGCTCGGGATGTCCCAGCGGAGTCCGCCGGCGTGAATCACCGACCCTTCGGCCCCCTGCGTGATGATGAGCGCCTCGACCCGGGCGGCCACATCCGCCGGGCTCCAGCCGGTCTTTTGCTGCAGCATGCCCCACTCGTAATCGTTGACCGCGACCCAGGCCGCCTGGTCGATGAATTGCGCCAGCTCCTCGCCGCTGAACATGGGCAATCCCTGGCCCGGGTCGAAAATGAACGGAATCTTCGCCGCCGTGAACTGCGCCGCGTGCTCGAGCATCGCCTGGCGCCCGTCGGGCGCGACGATTCCGATCGCGACCTCGCCGGCGACATCCTGCACCTTGTTGAGATGCGCGAATTGCATCGCGCCCGGATGGAACGCCGTGATCTGGTTGTCGTCGAGATCCGTCGTGATGAAGGCTTGTGCGGTGAAGGACCCATCGACGATCCTGATGTGCTCGACGCTGATGCCGTGCGCCGTGAGCCTCTCTCGATAGGGCGCGAAGTCGTGACCGGCGGCGGCCATCGGCAACGCGACATCGCCGAGCAAGTGCAGGTTGTAGGCGATGTTCGCGGCGCAACCGCCGAACTCGCGGCGCATCTCCGGCACCAGGAACGAGACGTTCAGGATGTGAATCTTGTCCGGAAGAATGTGCTGCGCGAATCGGTCGGGGAAGACGAGAATCGTGTCATAAGCCACCGAACCGCAGATCAATGCGACCTTCCGGCCGCTCTCTTCGAAAGACATCCATCACCCGCCGCATACGAAACCGTCATTGTAACGGCAAGTGGTGGCGCGCGCCTCCTCTAATCGGCCGGCAGGGCTGCTCGTGCCGCAGAGCCCGGCGATGGCGAATCTCGCATGAAGGAATGATGACTTTTTTATTGCGCGAGACAGCGCTTGAAGCGCTCATCGACGCGCTTCGCGTACCACTCGGTGGTGAGGTTGCGGCTGATCTTGGGGCCTTCCAGCCGGATCCGGGGCACCACCGCGCGCGGCGCACGGCCCGCGCGATCCACGAGCGCAAACACGCCCTGGTACAGGCGGGTGTGCTCGAATTCCGGTGCCTTTCCCTGCGCGAGCGCCGCATGAATCGCGTCCTCGTCGAGGTGCAAGCGTGCGGCAAGCGCACGCGCGGCTATTTCGGTGCGACCGGCGCCCTTGTCCCCGTCGTGCGGCAGCAGCGCGCCGTCGGGATCGAGCGGCACACCCGACAGCCTGCCGAGCGCCTGCTGGAAGGCTGCATTGCGGCTCGCGTATTGGCCCGCATTGAAGTCCGCGAACCGGTAGAGGTACCGGTCATAGGGCGCCTCGTAATCGAGCAGATGAGCAACGCCGAAATACACGCTCCCACGGCGTGTGAAGACCTCATCCGGGATGCTCTCTTTCACGGGATACGGGTATGCGTGAGAAGCCGCAAAGCGCTCGGCGAACGCGACGTTGACCTGCATCGGGCCGCGCGTTCTGATGGGATTCCAGCTCGCGAACATGGACCGGCCCAGCGGCAGTGAGCCGGTGAAATCCTCGAAGACATCGCTCAGCTCCTTCTCAGTCCGCGCATGGTCGATCCTCTCGGCATAGCTGCGGCCGGTCGGCGACTTGAGCTCGAGCACTTCGTGCACCAGGACGGGAGGAACCGCGGCGCGCTCGGCGCGGCGATCGATCTCCCGCCAGGCGATCGTGCCCAGGTTCGGGATCAACGGGTCGACGTGAAAACCGGATTCTTGCTCGGTCACGGCAACGACGGCACAGGCGTTCTCCGGTGTCGGCGTGATCTTCAAGGCGGCGAATGCGCCATAGAAATCGCTCGCCCATCCATCGCGGTCGCGCACGTCGGCAGGCAACGCGTGCTCGATGATCGCGCGCCCCTCGGCCGGACTGGATGATGGCCCGCGATGCTCGCGAGGCTCGTGGGCGCAACCCGCGGCCCACGCCGCGAGCGCGATCAGTCCGATGCGCTGCCGGCGTCTCATGCGCTCGATAGTAGCGCTTGGCTCGATGCATCGCGACTCGTCAGAAAGCCCTGACGCCGGTTCGACTCAACCACGGACAGCCTGAGCGCAGCCGTCGCGTTACGGTATGCGCGCCAAAATAACGATTACGAGAGGTTTACTCCTATGGGCCGCGGCATTCTCCTTTGGTTGTTGGGCGTTCCCCTTCCGATCATCTTGTTGCTTGCAATGTGCTCTCACCGGTAGGGGGCACCTGTGCAACAAGCAGTCGTAGGCTCCGCCCTCGGGGTCGATCCGCTTCCTCCCGGCGGCTTCGGTAAATCCGCCGCCTCTTGGCCCGCGATATTCGCGGGGGCAGCGGCCGCGATCGCCGCATCGCTCGTACTTCTCACCCTCGGCTCAGGCCTCGGACTCGCGATGGTCTCTCCCTGGCCCGGGCACGGAGTGTCCGCCGAGGGCTTCACCATCAACGCCGCCATCTGGCTCATCGTGAGTCAATGGCTGTCGGCGGCGCTCGGTGGCTACCTGGCGGGCCGCTTGCGCACGAAGTGGGTCGGCACTCACACGCACGAGGTGTTCTTTCGAGATACCGCCCACGGGTTCGTGACCTGGTCCGTTGCCACGGTGGTGATGGCGGCAGCGCTTGCAGGCTCGGTGACGGCGCTCGCCGGCGGCGGTCTGCATGCGATCGGCGGCGCAGCCGCCGCGGGCGCTCACGGCGCGGCGGCGCCCACGGGCATGCCGGGCGGCGTGATGCCCGGCATGCCCGGCGGCGGGCCATCGGCCGCGACGACTTACGACATCGACAAGCTGTTCCGCCCCGCGACCCCGTCGGCTGGCGCGAACTCGTCGGGCGGCGCGACCTCGTCCGGCGGCGGCGCCGGCGCTCAGGCCGGGGGAGCGAGCGCGGCCGGCTCGATTCCCGGAATGGACATGAGCAGCGATCCGCGCATTGAGGCGGTTTACATCGCTTTCCACGCCATGGCCACCGGCAGCGTGCCGGACGAGGACCGGCAGTATCTGGCACAGCTCGTTCAGGCGCAGACGGGTGTCGCGCCCCCCGAGGCTCAAAAGCGCGTCGATGACTTCATCGCGACGACCCTGGCCGCCGACAAGGCGGCGCGGGCGGCGGCAGATGCCGCGCGCAAGGCGGTGGCCGAGACCTCGATCTATACGGCCCTCGCCATGCTGATCGGTGCCTTCATCGCGAGCGTATCCGCCGCACTGGGCGGCCGGCTGCGGGACGAGCATCCTTAGAGAGTTGCCCGCGTGCGCGCCTCTGATGCTTGGCGGTCCCGATCCCGAGAATGTCAAGCATCTCTGCGGCGTTCACGATGCGTGTGTTGCCGTGCTTCTTGAGCTCGAGTAGATCGCGTTTATCGCCGGTCACGAGATATTCCGCCGCGCCCTCCTCCGCCATCGCCAACAAAATGTTGTCGGCGGGATCTCGTGACCGATTGACCGCCGGCAACTTGTCCAACACAAGGCTGGAAGCGCGTAATTGGTTGTATAGGGTGCCGGCGGCGCTGGGATCGATTAACTTTTTCACCCGTGGATAGCGTGTGACGCGCCGAAACTCATCGAGCTGCTCGTTACTCGTGACGAGCTCGTAGCGCTGCTTGGTCCAGGCAACGTACAAGCGATCCGTTGGCCCGGTTCGCGAGATCAATGCGCTGACCAGAAGATTGGTGTCGAGAACGATGCGCACTAAGTGCGTTTGCCGAAGCGCTCAGCGCGGACCGCAGCGAGCGCTTCGTCGATCGCGGCGTCGACCTCTTCTTGAGGAACGTTTGCGTTGCGCGCCTTCGTTTCCTCGACAGTTTGCTGAAACACGCGCCAACGGACCGCATCCTCGATGAATTTGGAGAGATCACCCTTCTTCAGTCCCTTCTGTGCCAGATGGGTACGGAGTGACGTATCGGTCGACTTCGATACCTTGACGGTCCAACGGACAGTTTCGTCCATATAAGCACCTATGCGGATAAGCGTCTATACTCCCATAGAAGGAGCATAGCTTCAACGTTTCATGCGCCTGAGTCATACGACTCAGGCGCCGAGCGCCGGCGAGGGGGACAGGCTCGCGCCGCTGCGGCAGACTGCCCGGATGCGCGACCGCGTTCCCGTTCACGACTGGCCTCGCGTGGAGTCGGAGCTCGATGCGCACGGCTGCGCGCTCCTGCCGGGGCTGCTCAGCTCGCGCGAATGCGTCGCCACCCGGGGGCTGTACGCGCATGACGAGGTATTTCGCAGCCGCGTGGTGATGGCGCGCCATGGCTTCGGCCGCGGGGAATATCGTTACTTCGCCTACCCCCTGCCGCCGCTCGTCAAAGCGCTGCGCGACTCGCTCTACCCTCCTCTCGCTTCGGTTGCCAACCGCTGGTATGAGCGCATGCGGCTCGCCGTGCGCTTTCCCGCCGACCACGCGGCCTTCATCGAGCGGTGTCATCGCGCCGGCCAGGCTCTTCCCACGCCGCTCCTCCTGCAATACGCCGCGGGCGATTACAACTGCCTGCACCAGGATCTCTACGGCGAGCATGTCTTTCCGCTGCAGATCGCCGTGCTGCTGTCGGCACCGACAACCGATTTCGAAGGCGGCGAGTTCGTGCTCACCGAGCAACGCCCGCGCATGCAATCGCGCGCCGAGGTGGTGCCGCTCGGCCAGGGCGATGCGGTGGTATTTGCGGTGAACGACCGCCCGGTCTCGGGCGCGCGGGGCGACTATCGCGTGCGGCTACGTCACGGGGTGAGCCGAATCCGCAGCGGACACCGCCACACGCTCGGCATCATCTTTCACGACGCGGCCTGAAAAGACGCAGGAGTATTTGCAATAGCGATTCGGTATGATCGCGCTGCGAATGGACGGCACGCCCGTAAAGTCCGGCGCAGAGAGGGCTATTTTGGTCGATACTAAGACTGCCTTGATTACCGGTATCACCGGACAAGACGGCGCATATCTCGCTGAGCTCCTGATATCCAAGGGCTATCGCGTACATGGCGTCAAGCGCCGCGCCTCATCGTTCAACACCGATCGGATCGACCACCTCTATCAGGATCCGCATGAGCGCGACGTGAGGCTGAAACTGCATTACGGCGACCTCACGGACTCGACCAACCTGATTCGCATCGTTCAAGAGGTGCAGCCCGACGAAATCTATAATTTGGCGGCGCAGAGCCACGTCGGCGTCTCCTTCGAGACGCCGGAGTACACGGCGAACGCGGATGGGCTCGGAACATTGCGGCTGCTGGAGGCGATCCGCATCTTGGGTCTTGAAAAAAAGACCCGCTTCTACCAGGCCTCAACATCGGAAATGTTCGGCAAAGTCCGTGAGATTCCACAACGCGAATCTACGCCCTTCTATCCGCGCTCGCCGTACGGAGTCGCGAAGGTCTTTGCCTATTGGATCACGGTAAACTATCGCGAGGCGTACGGGATGTTCGCGTGCAACGGGATACTTTTCAACCACGAATCCCCGGTACGCGGCGAGACATTCGTCTCGCGCAAGATCACGCGCGCGTTGACCCGAATTCACGTCGGCCTCGAGGACACGCTCTATCTCGGCAACCTCGATTCACGCCGCGACTGGGGGCACGCGCGGGACTATGTGCGCGCGCAGTGGCTCATGCTGCAGCAGCCTGAGCCCGAAGACTTCGTGATCGCGACGGGCAGGCAGTTCTCGGTACGCGATTTCGTCAGTGCCGCCGGCGCGGTGCTCGGCATGAAGATCGAGTGGCAAGGCGACGGCATCCACGAGGTAGGTGTAGATTCCTTGACGGGCCGCACTGTCGTTAGGGTCGACACCCGGTATTTTCGTCCCACGGAGGTCGACACCTTGCTGGGCGATCCTGCCAAGGCTCGCGAGAAGCTCGGCTGGAGCGCCGAGATCGGCTTCTTGGATCTGGTCGCGGAGATGGTGAGCGAGGATCTGGTCGGGGCCAAGCGCGACGCCATGATCGCCAAAGAGGGCTATAAGGTCTATAGCCGACACGAGTAGCCCGAGTGCCGCTCACCAAAGACATGCGAATTTACGTTGCAGGACACCGGGGCTTGGTCGGCTCGGCACTGGTGCGTGCACTGAGTTCACGGGGGTATTCAAACCTCGTGCTGCGCAGCCGCCAGGAGCTCGATCTCACGGAGCAATCGGCAGTACGTCGCTTTTTCGAGGAGGAGCGGCCGCAGGCGGTGATCCTCGCCGCGGCACGGGTCGGCGGGATCCACGCCAACGACACTCACCCGGCGCAGTTCATCCGCGACAACCTGCTGATCCAAGACAATGTCATCGACTCCGCATACCGTACGGGCGTGCGCAAGCTCGTTTTTCTGGGATCGAGCTGCATCTACCCGAAGCTTGCTCCGCAGCCAATCAAGGAGGATGCCCTCCTGACCGGGCCGCTCGAGCCCACGAACGAATGGTATGCCATCGCGAAAATTGCCGGTTTGAAATTCTGTCAAGCTTTACGCCGCGAGTTCGGCTTCGACGCCATCTCGCTCATGCCGACGAACCTATATGGGCCGGGAGATAACTTCGACCTGCAAAGCGCGCATGTCCTGCCTGCGTTAATGCGGCGCATCCACGAGGCCAAGATGAGTGGGGAACCGAGCGTCACCGTTTGGGGGACTGGTACCCCGCGGCGGGAATTCTTGCACGTCGACGATCTCGCTGACGCCGTGCTGTATCTTTTGCACGCCTACAGCGGCGAGCCTGCGGTCAATATAGGGTGGGGCGAAGATGTGACCATCCGCGAGCTCGCCGAACTCATCGTCTCGGTCATCGGCTACGAGGGACGTCTCGTTTTCGACAGTTCCAAGCCGGATGGCACTCCCCGCAAGCTGCTGGACGTCTCGCGGCTCGCGGGTCTCGGGTGGCGTCCGCGGATTCCCTTGGGCACAGGGATCGAGCGCACCTACGCATGGTTCTCGCAACATCTCGCGGACGCGAGGTTGTAGAAAGACCTAGCCTCCGCTCTTGTGCTCCGCCTGCCACTTCTGGACCGCGGCCATGGTGTTCTCCACGTGCTTGTCCGGATTCATGGAGGTGTACTCGTAGATGATGATGCCGTCCGGCGCGATGACATAGGAGGTGCGGTTCGCGTAGGCCGGCTTCGCCGCGAGCACCGCGTCGTAAGATTTGGTGATGCTCTGGTCCGCATCCGAAGCGACGGCAAATTTGTTGCGGCATTCGGTCACGGAGAACTTGTTCAGCGTATCGATCGGATCGTGCGAGACGCCGATGACCGTCGCCCCCATGGCCTTGAACTTTTCGGTGGCCTCGGCAAATTCATGCGCCTCGACCGTGCAGCCGGGCGTGAAGGCTGCAGGATAGAAATACAGCACCACCGGGCCGCTCTTCAGCGCCGCGGCGAGCGAGAACGTGAACGGCTTTCCGGCGAGCGTCGCCTGGGTGGTGAAATCGGGTGCGCGTGCGCCGGTCTGCAATGCCGCATAGAGCGGAGCCGCGATGACGAAGCTCCCGAGCACAATCGCGGTCAAACGCTTCATGAGCCTACTCCTCTGCCCAAACGCATGCGGGCGGCTATCCTAGCACCTCGTGCAACTCGCGGCACACGCGCGCGACGTCATCGTCCTGCATCGCCGGAAAAAGCGGCAGCGTGACGGTCTCGCGGCCGACGCGCGCAGCCACCGGCGTGTCCTCGGGGCGGTAGCCCTGACGGCGGTAATAGGTGAGCCCCGGAATGCACGGATAGTGCACGCCGATACCGATGCCGCGGTCCGCCATGATTTTTTGAAACTGCGGGCGCGTCATCCGCCGTGCGTCGAAGTCGATCAGAAGCTGAAACATGTGCCAGCTGTGGCCCTCGTCGCCGTGCGCCGGCAGTACGGCTCCTCGAAAGCCGTCGAGCTCTTCGAAATAGCGCGCGGCAAGCTGACGCCGGCGCGCGTTGAACGCATCGAGACGCTGCAATTGATCGATGCCGATTTGCGCCGCGACGTCGGTCAGGTTGCTCTTCGCGCCCGGGAACATGACGTCGATCTCGCCCTCTGCGTTGCGCTTGATGCCGTGAAAGCGGTACTGCTCGAAGAGCGCCGCCGCCTGTGCATCGGCGGTGGAGAGGGCGCCGCCCTCGATGCTCGTCATGTTCTTGTTGGGATGGAAGCTGAAGACCACGAGATCGCCGAAACTGCCGATCGGCTTGCCGCGCCAGCGCGAGCCGATGGCGTGCGCTGCATCCTCGACCACGCGCAGACCCCGCTCGCGGGCCAGGGCGTACAAGGCGTCCATGTCGACGGGCAGGCCCGAGAAGTGCACGGGCATGATCGCGCGCGTCTTCGAGGTGATCGCCGGAGCGACGAGCTCCAGATCGAGGTTGCGCGAGACGAGCTCGATGTCCACGAACACGGGCTTTGCGCCCACGCGAGCCACGACGTTCGCGCTCGCAGCAAAGCTCATGGCCGGGACGATGACCTCGTCGCCCTCGCCGACGCCCGCGACCTCGAGCGCCATCTCGAGGCCCGCCGTCGCCGAGGTCATGACGCGCACGTGACGCCCGCAGCCGAGATAGCCGGCGAGTGCGGCCTCGAAGGCCTGCACCTTGGGACCGCTGGCGAGCTGCCCCGAGCGGAAGACCTCGGCCACGGCCGCGATGCTCTGCTCATCGATCGAAGGACGCGCGAACGGCAGAAAAGGCTTCATGAGCAACTCCTCGAAAAAACTCTCGGCAACGGCAGGCTCATCGTCGCGCCACCAGCACGCGGTTCGCATCGTGCGCGATCTCGCGCATGGGAAGGTCGCGCCCGCGGAGCAACCGGTACGTCTTCTGATCCGCCACCGCATAGGCCTGAGACTCACCATCCCAGAGCTCGATGAAGGCATCGATATCCGGAATTTCGGCAGACGGGTCGCGGCGGAGCCCAAAATCGAGCTCCCCGCGGTAGGCGACGAGTCTCACCGTGCGGGCCCAGTAAAACGGCAAAGTCTGATCGTACGTCGCAATGCTATATACAGGAATATCCGGCGATATCGCCGGCAGCGCACGGGCGAGCTCGATGCCGGAGTAGACCGGTGCGAGGCGGGCGGCGGCCTGCACCAGCAGCAAGCCGGACAGGCACCAGCCGACGCCCAAGAAGACCGCCGGGCGCGTGACGCCGCGCCGGGCGCCGCCGCGCCTGCGTTGCGCGAGCACATAGAGTCCCGACGCCGCGAGGAGTGCCGCGATCTGTGCCAGCGGCCCCGCAAGAGCGAGAAAATAGGGACTGCGCTCGGAAGGAGACACGTGCGAGGGCGCATACAGGCACACGAAGCCGAGCGCGAGCGCGGCGGCGATGGTGAGCCAGGCGGTGCGCATGAGATCGCGCTCGAGGGACTCATCGGGCAATGCCGCCACGAGCAGCGCGAGGGCTGGAAATGCCGGCAAGATGTAAGGAATGAGCTTGGAGTCGGAGAGCGAGAAAAAGACCAGGACGAACAGCACCCAGATACGCAGGAACAACCTCGCATCGAATCCCTGCACCGGCCGGCGCCAGCCGCTGCACAAGGCGCGCACCGCCGGAATCGTCCAGGGCATGCTGCCCAAGAGCAGCACGGGCACGAAGAACCACCACGTCTCCTCGCGGTCCGCACTCGGCGTCAGATAGCGTGCGAGGTGCTCGTGAACGAAGAAAAACTCGAGGAAGCCGGGCACGCGGTGCGCAACGAGCGCATACCAGGGAACGGCAATCAGGAGAAACAATCCCGCGCCCGCGGCGGCATGCAGCCGACGCCAGGGCGAGAAATCGCGCGCATAGGCGCTGTACAGCAACAGCACGCCCGCGGGTATCGCAGCCGCGACCAGGCCTTTGGTGAGCACGCCCAGGCCCGTCGCGCCCCAGGCGAGAAGCATGAGGCGCCGCTCCCATGGCATCCCCGCCGACTGTGCCGTCAGGAACGCCGCGAGCGCCACCGTCATGCAGGCGGTCAAGCTCATGTCGAGCGTGAGGAGCTGGCCCATGGCGAGAAACAGCAGCATGCTCGACAGCAGTGCCGCGGTCCGTACGGACGCGGCCGGGCCCCACAATCTGCCCGCCGCGAGCGATGCGGCGATGACGGCGCCGAGCGCACACAAAGCGGTGTACAAACGAGCCGCAAACTCGTTGCGTCCGAAAACGGACAGACTCGCCGCGGTCGCCCAGTACTGCAGCGGAGGCTTCTCGAGATACATGAGACCGTTGAGGTGCGGGATCGACCATTCGCCGCTCGCCAGCATCTCCCGCGGGATCTCCGCGTAGCGGCCCTCGTCGGTGTTGAACAGCGGCCGCAGCGAGAGGGTCGCGAGCCAGAGTGTCGTCACGAACAGCGCCAGCACACCGTAGGTGAAGTTATCCGATCGCCGCGAGGCATCGGCCTGATTCAAGCCGCGCCGCCGGGCGCTTGTACGGCCAGGGTTCCGGACCGGCCCGGGATTTCGGCCATCAACACCGCGCGCGCCGGCATGGGCTGCTCGAGCGCAAGCGCATGTGCGTCGGCCATGCAGGCGAGCCGCGCGCCCGCATCGCGCCACTTCACGAGCAGCGACTCGAAGGCATCGTGCAGCAGCATGCCCTCGAGCTCCGCGTGCAGCGTGAACACCTGCGGCGTGCGGCCCGATGCGGCTGCCGACTGGCGAAACAGCCTGTCGGCGATGTTCGATTCGTCGATTCCCTCGCGGCCCAAAAGCTCATCGAAGGTCGGCAGCGTGGTCGGGATCTGCGGACACGGGCTCGGCCCGGACTGAAGCATCGGCAGGAAGGGCTCCGTTCCCCGGGTATCGCTCGCGTATTTGAAGCCGAATTCGCGCTCGAGCTCGAGGCCGTGCGCGTTGATCTGCCATCCCGCCGCGGCGTGCGATTGCGGCGCGAAACCAAACACGCGCTCGAACGCTCCGATACCGCGCTCGAGCTCCGTGCGGGTCCATTGCGCATCCGCGCGCGCGACGCTGTCCTGCCAGCGGACGTGGTCGTAGGTATGCAATCCCACCTCGAATCCGGCGTCGTGGACGCGGCGCATGTGCTCGCGCCCGGTGCGGCCGATGTCCGGCCCCGGCAAGAGCACCCCATACATCAGCGTTTTCAGCCCGTAATGCTTGAGTACCGAGGTGCGCGCCACCTTCTGGGCAAAGCCTTTCCGAAACACGCGACGCATGGCGCGCCCGGTGTGGTCGGGACCCACCGAAAAATAAAATGTCGCCTGTACCGCGTGCTTCTTGAACAGCGCGGCGAGCCGCGGCACCCCCTCGCGCGTGCCGCGCAACGTATCGACATCGACCTTGAGGCCGATGCTCGCCCGGTCAAGCATCGTTCGAGAGGAGCGCCGAGGCGGCGGGCAGGCTGTGCGCGTAGGAATCGAAAATCGCCATGAGCGCAGAGCGCATGTCGGTGGTCGGCGTCCAGTGGAGCTCCGCGGTCGTGTTCTTGATCGACGGCAGCCGGGCCGGTATGTCGGCGTAGCCCTTGCCGTAATACTCGAGCGCCGAGATGTCGACCAGGCGTGTGTTGCGCGCCGTCGGCGCGTACTCGGACCGCGACAGGGCAATCTCGAGCATCATCTGCGCCAGCTCGCGGATCGAGTAGAGGTTGTGCGGGTTGCCGATGTTGTAGATCTTGCCGTCGGCGATACCGCCCGGATTGTCGATGATGCGGGTCAGACAGTCGACCGCGTCATCGATGTACGTGAAGGCACGCGTCTGACTGCCGCCGTCGACCAGCTTGATCGGCTCGCCGCGCACGATGTGCCCGAGGAACTGAGTGAGCACGCGCGAGCTCCCCTCCTTCGGATCGTCCATGCTGTCCAGGCCCGAGCCCACCCAGTTGAAGGGACGGAACAAGGTGAACTGCAGGCCCTGTTGCCCGTAGGCCCAGATGATGCGATCGAGGAGCTGCTTCACGCAGGAATAGATCCAGCGCTGCTTGTGTATCGGCCCGAGCACGAGCTCGGAGGTCTCGGGATCGAATTCGCGATCGCGGCTGGCGCCGTAAACTTCAGACGTCGAGGGGAACACCACGCGCTTCTTGTACTTGACGCAATGGCGGATGATGGGGAGGTTCGCCTCGAAATCGAGCTCGAACACGCGCAATGGCTCGCGCACATAAGTGGCCGGAGTCGCGATGGCCACGAGCGGCAGGACCACGTCGCACTTGCGCACGTGATACTCGACCCACTCCTTGTTGATCGTGATGTCGCCTTCCACGAAGTGAAACCGCTCGTGCTTCAGCATGCCGCTCACCCGCTCGGATTGCAGATCCATGCCGTAGATATTCCAATCGGTGCGGGCCAGGATGTACTTGCTCAGGTGATGGCCGATGAAGCCGTTGACGCCGAGGATGAGAACGTTTTTCACAGGGAGATTCCTTTCGAACTATCTAGAGCGCGAGGGGCTGATTGTCGAGCCCGGGAGGCGCGGCGCCCGGCGCAACGAGGCGGTCGCCGATCGCAAGCCGCACGATCTCGAGTCGCCGGCCGTCCGCACAATCGGCGTACCAGCGCCCGTCTTCGGCATAGAGGCACGGCGCCTGAGCGGGGTGGCGCGGCGGGTGCGCATCCATCCGAGTCTCCCAGACCCAAAGCCGCAGTCCGTTGAGGTCGGTGAATGCGCCTGGAAAAGGCGGCGCCACGGCGCGCACCAGGTCGTGGACGGCGCGCGCCCCGGCATGCCAGTCGATCCGGCCGTCCTCCGGACGGCGGCGCCCGAAATACGAGCCCTGGGCAAGATCCATCGGCCGCGCCGCGGCGCTGCCGGCGATCAATTTCGGAAGACTTCGCCCGAGCACGATCTGCGCCGCCTCGGCCACCTTCATCGATACGTCGAGAGCCGTGTCGTTCTCCCCGATGGGCACGGATTGCTGGTCCACGAGAGCCCCCGCATCGGGCTTCTCGAGCATGTAGTGCAGGCTCGCCCCCGTCACCGTCTCGCCGCGTATGATTGCCCAGTGCACGGGAGCGCGTCCTCGGTATTTGGGCAGCAACGAGCCGTGCATGTTCAATGCGCCGCGCTTGGGCAAGTCAAGCCACGGCGAGCCGAGCAGATGACGGTAATAGAACGAAAAGACGAAATCCGGCCGCGCGCGGCGTCCCTCCGCAATGCATTCGAGCGCGTTCGGATCCTCGGGCATCGCGACCTTGAGGCCATGCGCCTCGGCGAGCTCCTTGACGCTCCCGAACCAACGGCTCTCGTGCGGGTCATCGGCATGGGTGAAGACGATCGGGATGCGAATCTCCTGATCCAAGAGCTCGCGCAGACATCGCACGCCGACCTCGCTGTAGGCGAACACCACCGCACGCGTCACTGCCGGGCGCCCACGCCGCCCTCGTGAAGCGAGAGCGCACCGGGGACCCCGGCGGCCTCCTCGTCGGTGTCCTCGAGCACGGCCTCGACCACATAGCGGGGGCGCTCGCGCACCTGCGCGTAGATGCGGCCGACGTATTCGCCCAGCAACCCGATGCCGAACAGCGCGAGACCGATGAAGAAGAACATGATCGCGAACAGCGTGAACAACCCTTCCGCCTCGGAGCCGATGATGAGGCGGCGCGCGAGCAGGATGATCATCAATGCCGCGGACAGGAGCGATACCGCCATGCCCACCATCGAGAACAGCTGCAGCGGCACCACCGAGAACCCCGTGATCAGATCGAAATTCAGGCGTATCAGGCTGTAGAGCGAATATTTCGACTTGCCTGCATGGCGCTCCTCGTGCGCGATCGGCACCTCGATGGGGTTCATGGCATAGAGGGAGGCCAGCGCAGGGATGAAGGTGTTGACCTCGCGGGTCTGATTGAGCGCCTCCACCACGAAGCGGGAGTACCCGCGCATCATGCAGCCCTGGTCGGTGATGCGCACCGGCGTGATCCACTCGCGCACCTTGTTGACGCCCTTCGACAGCGACCGGCGCCACAATCGGTCCTGACGCTTCTGGCGGACGGTGCCGACGTAGTCGTAGCCCTCATCCAGCGCCGCGACCAGCTTGTGGATCTCCTCGGGCGGGTTCTGCAGATCCGCATCGAGCGTCACCACGTACTGCCCGCGGGCATACGCGAGTCCCGCCATCACTGCGGAGTGCTGTCCGAAGTTCGCGTGGAACAGCACGACTCGCGTCTCGCGCGGCCGGCGCTGGAACTGCTGGCGCAAGAGGGCCGCGGAGCGGTCCTTGCTGCCGTCGTTGACGAACAGACATTCATACGTGATGTTCAAGGCATCGAGCGCGGGATAAAGCCGCGCGAACAGCGTCGGCAGCACCTGTTCCTCGTTGTACACGGGAATCACGACGCTCAATTTCGGGCCGGCGGGCATGGCGGGCGCGCTTTCCTTCATCAATGGTCGGCCGCGACGGCGCCCTGCGACCGGAGCAGCTCGAGGATCTCCTCGGTCCTCGAGCGCATCAGGTCCTGTGATCCGCGCGCCTCGACGTTCAAGCGAATCAGGGGCTCTGTGTTCGAGGAGCGCAGATTGAAGCGCCAGTCCGCAAACTCGAACGACAGCCCATCCGTCCGGTCGCTCGAGAGGGCTGAAGGCGCGTATCGCGACTCGACCGCCGACATCGCGGCCGCCGCGTCGGGGACGCGGTAGTTGAGCTCGCCGCTGACGGGAAACCGGGCGATGCGCTCGCCCACGAGCCTTGACAGCGGCTGCGAGGATTCGCTCATGATCTGGGTGATCAGGAGCCAGGGAATCATGCCGCTGTCGCAATAGGCGAAGCGGCGGAAATAATGATGCGCGCTCATCTCGCCGCCGTATACGCCGTCGACGTCGCGCATACGCTGCTTGATGAAGGCGTGCCCGGATTTCGACAGAACGCTTTGCCCGTGGTGCGCGGCGACGATTTCCTGCGTGTTCCAGATGAGGCGCGGATCGTGCACGATGCGGCTCCCGGGCGGCTCGTTCCGGAGCAGCGCCGAGGCCAGCAACCCCACGATGTAATACCCCTCGACGAACTCGCCGTGCTCGTCGAAGAAGAAGCAGCGATCGAAGTCCCCGTCCCAGGCGAGTCCGAGATCCGCGCCGCGCGCGCGGATCGCCGCGACCGTGGACGCACGATTCTCCTCGAGCATGGGATTCGGCACCCCGTTCGGGAAGCGCCCATCCGGCTCATGGTGAATCTTGATGAGCTCGAAGGGCAGGTGCGGCTCCAGTCGATCCAGAAACGGTCCGGCCGCGCCGTTGCCGGCGTTCACCACGATCTTCAGCCGTTTGAGCTTCTGGACGTCGACATAGGAAAGAAGATGCGCTATGTACGCCGCGGTGACATCGATGCTGCGTCGCACCCCGTGCCTCGGGGAGTCGCGGAACTGGCCGCGCTCGGCACTCGCGCGTATGTCGAAAAGGCCATTGTCCGAGCTGATCGGCTTCGATTGCTCGCGCACGAACTTCATGCCGTTGTAGTCGGGGGGATTGTGGCTGGCCGTCACCATGATCCCGCCGTCATAGCCGCCGTTGAACGTCGCGAAATAGACACCTTCGGTGCCGCACACCCCGATGTCGTCCACATCCACCCCGCTGTCGGTCAGGCCGCGGCAGAGTGCGTCGGCGAGACTTCCGCTCGAGAGCCTGATGTCGCGGCCGACCACCACCCGGCTGGGGGCGACGAACTCGGCGTAGCCGCGCCCGACGCGGTAGGCAACCTCTTCGTTCAGCTCATCGGGAACACGGCCGCGCAGATCATAGGCCTTGAAGCAGCGGATCGAGGTCAAGTGCTGGTTCCTTTGCGCCCGTAGATGTCCTCGAAGCGCACGATGTCGTCCTCGCCGAGGTAGGAGCCGGATTGCACCTCGACGATGTGCAAAGGCACCTTGCCGGGATTCTCGATGCGATGCGTCGCGCCGATCGGGATGTACGTCGATTCGTTCTCGGACAGAAGGAACGTCTTGTCGCCGCACGTGACGCGCGCAGTGCCCTGCACGACGATCCAGTGCTCGGCGCGATGATGATGCATCTGCGAGGACAGCTGGCCGCCCGGCTTGACCGATAGACGCTTGACCTGGAAGCGGTCGCCGGCATCGAGGCTGTCGTAGCTTCCCCAGGGCCTGAAGACCTCGCGGTGCAGAGAGGATTCGCTGCGGCCGGACTTCTTCAGCTTGGCCACCAGCTCCTTGACGTCCTGCACGCGCTCCTTGGGAGCGACCAGCACGGCATCCTTGGTCTCGACGATCACGTGATCGTCCATTCCGACGGCCGCGACCAGACGGCTGGTCGATTGCACGTAGCAGTCGTGCGTATCGTGCACCAGCACGTCGCCCTTGAGGACGTTGCCCTCCTCATCGGCCGGCAACGCATCGAACAGCGAGGCCCACGACCCGACATCGCTCCACCCGGCCTCGAGAGGCAGGACCACGGCGGAGCGGGTCTTCTCCATGACCGCGTAGTCGATCGAATCGCTCCGGCAGCGCTCGAAGGAGGTCTTGTCGATGCGCTTGAAGTCGAGGTCCGACTTGGCTGCCTCGAACGCGGTCTTGCTCGCCTCCAGGATATCGGGTGCAAATTTCTGCAGCTCGCCGAGGTAGTCGCGCGCCTTGAACACGAACATTCCGCTGTTCCAGTAATAATCGCCGCTCGCGACGAACTGACGCGCGACATCCAGGGCGGGTTTTTCGGTGAATTGGGCGACCGGGTAGGCGGGACCGGGCCCCTCGCCGCGGCGGATGTAGCCGTAGCCCGTCTCTGGCGCATGCGCAACGATACCGAACGTCACGAGCTGGCCCTCGGCCGCAAGTCCCGCCGCGGTGAGCGCTGCCTGCTGGAACCGGCGGACGTCGCGAACCACATGATCGGCGGGGGCCACGATCAAGATGGCTTCCGGATCGATGGTGAGTGCCTGCAAAGCGGCGAGCGCCACGGCAGGCGCCGTGTTGCGCCCCACCGGCTCGAGCAGGATGGCGCTTGCGCGCATTCCCACGGTTCGCAGCTGTTCGGCCACCGTGAAGCGGTGCGCCTCGTTGCATACGACGATGGGGGCGTACGCGCCTGCGATGCCTCCGAGGCGGGCGGCGGTTTCCTGCAGCATGGTCTCGCGCCCGGTGAGCGCGAGGAGCTGTTTCGGATAGAGCTCCCTCGACAAGGGCCACAGCCGGGTGCCCGCGCCGCCGGACAAGATCACGGGAATCAACGTCGTTTCCATAGGGTCATCCTGACCGCTTGCCGCGGCCGATCGCATAATAGCTGAAGCCATCGCGCATCATGTGCGCCGGATCATAGAGGTTGCGCCCGTCGAAAATCACCGGGGCCTTGAGTGCGGATTTGATCTGGTCGAAATCGGGGCTGCGAAATTCTCGCCACTCCGTGACGATCGCGAGGGCGTCCGCCCCCCGCAGTGCTTCCGCGCTCGTCCCGCAGAGCTCCAGACCGGGTCTTGGCCCGTAAATTCGCGCGCATTCCGCCATGGCGATGGGATCGTACGCGCGTACGGCGGCGCCCGCCTTCCAGAGCGCTTCCATCAGCACCCGGCTCGGCGCCTCGCGCATATCGTCGGTGTTGGGCTTGAATGCAAGCCCCCAGAGCGCGATGGTCTTGCCCTCGAGCGATCCGAAATGAGCCTTCATCTTGTCGAACAGGACCCTCTTTTGCCGCTCGTTCACGCTCTCCACCGCGGCGAGGATGCTTTCCTCGTACCCCACCTCGGCCGCCGAGCGCCGCAGCGCCTTCACATCCTTGGGGAAGCAGGAGCCGCCGTAACCGACCCCAGGGTAGATGAAGGCGTGGCCGATGCGCGGATCCGCCCCGATGCCGATGCGTACCGCCTCGATGTCGGCGCCGCACTGCTCGGCCAGGTTCGCGAGCTCGTTCATGAAGCTGATCTTGGTCGCGAGCATGGCATTCGCGGCATACTTGGTAAGCTCCGCGGAGCGCACGTCCATGACGATCATCCGGTCGCGGTTGCGCGTGAATGGCTCGTAGAGCGCACGCAGCAATTCGGCCGCCCGAGCACTCGAGGTGCCGACGACCACCCGATCGGGCTTCATGAAGTCCTCGATCGCCGCCCCCTCCTTCAGAAATTCCGGATTCGAGACCGTATCGAACTCGATCTTCGCGCCGCGCTCCTCGATGGCCCCGCGGACCGCCTCCCTCACCTTGTCGGCCGTTCCGACCGGCACGGTGGACTTGGTGATCACCACTTTGTACTCGCTCATGTGTTGGCCGATGGTGCGGGCAACCGCCAGCACCGACCTTAGATCCGCCGAGCCGTCCTCATCCGGAGGGGTGCCTACGGCAATGAGCTGGAACTGACCGTGTTCGACCGCCCCTTTAGCCTCCGTCGTGAAGCGCAGTCGACCGGCCTCGAAGTTGCGCTTGATGATGGTGTCGAGCCCCCGCTCGTGGATGGGGATCTCGCCGCGGGAGAGCATCTCGACCTTGCGGCGGTCCACGTCGACGCAAACCACGTGGTTGCCGGCATCCGCGAAACACGCGCCGGTCACCAGGCCCACGTAGCCGGAGCCGAAAATGGTAATTCGCATTCGTAATAGCCTGATTTAGCAGAGAAAAGCGGGCCCGTAGGGTATCGTTTTTGGGGGGTCAAGTAAAGTTGACGGGACCGCCGCGGACCGGCGCGCAGACGGTGGGGTCCCCAGGGGCCCGGCAACCCGCTTTGGCCGCGGCCTCAGCTCCAGGGATCGCGCAGAAGCTTCTTTTCCCAGGCGAGGGAGCTCGACACGATGGCCTCGAGATCGTCGTACCGCGGCTGCCAGCCGAGCTCGGTGCGGATGCGGTCGGCACGGGCCACCAGATAGACGGGGTCGCCGGCGCGGCGCGGTTCCTCCCGGATCACCAAGGGCTTGCCGCCGACGCTCTCGACCATGGCCAGGACTTCGCGGACGGAGTACCCATGGCCATAACCCACGTTCAGGGTCACGGAGCGGCCTTTGGCGCGAAGATAATCGAGCGCCCTGAGGTGAGCGGCAGCCAGATCCTCGACGTGCAGATAGTCGCGTACGCCCGTTCCATCGGGGGTCGGATAGTCCGTGCCGAAGATCGATACATGGCTGCGCTTGCCCACCATCGCCTCGCAGGCCACTTTGGTGAGCAAAGTGGCCCCAGGGGTCGTCTGACCGATACGCCCGCCGGGATCCGATCCGGCCACGTTGAAATAGCGCAGCGCCACGTAGCGCAGCGGATTGACCGCCGCCACGTCGCGCAGCATCCATTCGCTCATGAGCTTCGAGGTGCCGTAAGCGTTGATCGGACGGGTCGGGGAATCCTCGCTCGCATACCCGTCTTCGGGCATGCCGTAGACCGCCGCCGTGGAGGAGAACACGAAGTTCTCCACCTTGTTCTCGATCGACGCCTGCAGAAGGCTCCGTGTCGAGCAAGTGTTATTGGCGTAATACTTCAGGGGCAGCGCCACCGACTCGGGCACGATGGTATGGGCGGCAAAGTGCATCACCGTATCGACCTGCCGCTCGGACAAAAGGCGCGACACGAGCGCGTAGTCGCCGACATCGCCTACGACCAGCTCGGCTCCGGTGACGGCCTGCCGGAATCCTTTGCCGAGGTTGTCGAGAACCACCACTCGCTCGCCCCGCTCGGCGAGCTGGCGCACGACGTGGCTGCCGATGTAGCCGGCGCCGCCCGTTACCAGGATGGTGCCGATTTGCCAATGATCTGCCGCCGATCTAAGGGTGGGCAGTTCGGTCGGCCCCGTCGAATTCGGGACCGGTGTTGCGAATGATGCGCCGCAGCTTCAGGCTCGTGACCTTGCGGTCGTCGGCGGGCAGCGCGACTTGGCGTGCCCAGACGAGATCGTGCGGTTCCGGAGCGGGCTTGTATTCCACCACGACCTCGCTCAGCAGCTGCAAGGCGCGCGGGCAATCGAATCGGCTCATGGCGGCCAGGATCTCGTCCAGCATCCCTGGACGCGTTCCCAGGGCAGGGAGTGCTCGATGGCCCGCAGAATCATGGGATGCTCCGTGCCGGTGACGTTGTTGCCGATCAGGAGCTCCTCGTAGAGCTTCTCCGCCGGCCGCAGCCCGGTATAGGCGATCTCGATGTCGCCCTCGGGATTCTTCTCATCGCGCACGGTCATACCCATGAGGTGGATCATGCGCTGCGCCAGGTCGCAGATCCGCACCGGCTTGCCCATATCGAGCACGAATACATCGCCGCCCTCTGCCATGGAACCGGCCTGGATGACGAGCTGGGCCGCCTCCGGGATGGTCATGAAATAGCGGATGACTTCGGGATGCGTGACCGTGACCGGGCCGCCGGCATTGATCTGCTCGCTGAATAGGGGCACCACCGAACCGGACGAGGCCAGCACATTGCCGAAGCGCACCATGCAAAATCGCGTCTTGCTGCCGCGCCGCTGCAGCCCCTGCAGCACAATTTCGGCGAAACGCTTGGTCGCGCCCATGACATTGGTGGGATTGACCGCCTTGTCGGTGGAGACCAGGACGAAGGTTTCGACCTCAGCCTCGTGCGCGGCCTCGGCCGTGTACCAGGTCGCGATGACGTTGTTGTAAATGCCCTCGACGACGTTTTGCTCGACGATCGGGCACGTGTTTGTAAGCGGCAGCGTGATACACGGTCTGCACCCGATAGGCGCAGGAAAATCTCGCGCATGCGCTGCTTGTGGTGGCCGTTGCCGATGAGACCGACCAGATCCACCTGCAGGGCATTCTGCTCCGCAGACGTGCGCAGCTCTCGTTCGATGTTGTAGAGCGCGAGCTCGGACATTTCGAACAGAACCAGCCGTCGGCTGCAGGCCGATGATCTGCCGGCAAAGCTCCGATCCGATGGAGCCGCCGGCGCCCGTGACCATGACCACCCGGTCGCGGATGCAGGCATCGAACAATCCGTCTTTCGGCGGGACCGCGTCTCGCCCAGCAAATCGCCACATCGACTTCCCGCAAATCCGCCAGAGTTCGCCTTGCCGGTCACGAGTTGCTCGAATTCGGGCACCGTTTGCACATGCACGCCCAACGGCTCGAGCGCGTCAGAATCTCGCGCCGACGACGGCGCGTGAGGGAGGGCACGGCGAGCAAGATCCGGTCAATGTTGCGTTCCTTGATCCAGCGCCGGCAGATGCTCGGGCAGGATGGACTTTGATGCCGTTGACAAAGCGGCCGTGCAGGCTTTTGTTGTCGTCGATGAAAACACGGGATCAAAGGCGCGCGTCGTCAACAAAGACGTGGACAAGTCGGGCGCCCGCCTCGCCCGCGCCGTAGATGGCTACGCGCGCGACCGTCGGCATGAGGTGGCGCCTCAGCAGGTAATAGCGCACCACAAAGCGCGATCCGGCGACATAGAGCAGCGCGACAAAGGAGTAGATCGCCACCAGGTTCCAGGAAA
>CAVQAE010000002.1:0-192995 GCA_963710435.1 uncultured Gammaproteobacteria bacterium
AGCAGACGCGAGAAGAAAACGCCCGCCCAGCCGTAGCGGGCCGACCAGCGCTCGGCGAGCTCGATCTTGGATACCGCGAGGCCGACATACGGTCCGAAACGCATCACGAACGGGCGGCCGAGCCAGCGCGAGGCCCAGTACATCACGCTCGCTCCCAGCCACGAGCCCAGAGTGGCTGCGAGCACGATCCCGACCAGCGATAGATCGCCGTGGGTTCGCGCCAGATACGCCGCAGGCGGCACGATGGTTTCGCTCGGGATCGGCACGAGCGTGCTCTCGAGCGCCATGAGGGCGGCGACGAGCCAATACCCTCCCTGACTTAAGGCGGAAAGGTACCAGTCGGATAACTGCTGCAGCAGCGCGCTCAACTAATCGAGCGCCTGCAGATTCACGGACACTTTCGCATCCGCGCGGGCGCCGGCCGTATACCCTTGAGACTCGGAGGATGCGGCCTGCTGTGCGAGTTGCCGCTTCAGCATCGCGTCCTGAATCTTCGAATCGGTGCTCGGCTCCTCGCGTACCGCGCTCAGGGCAATCACGGCCGCATCACCGTCGGAAAGCGGCACGCTGGAGTAGAGCGGCCGGCCGTCGGGTTTTGGCTCATCGAAGGCGTCCTGCCGGATTTCCTGCGGCACCGTCTGGTCGCTGCGCGCGACGAACTTCGGCGGCTGGGTCGCGAGCCCCAGCGACTTCGCGACGCTGTCCCATGACTCGCCGCCATCGAGCTTCTTCACGGCGGCTTGAGCCGCCTGGCTCGCCAGTTCCGCACCGCGCTCCTTCTTCCACGCCGCCACGACTTCGGTACGCACCTCATCGAGCGGCCTCTGCTTCGGGATCTGGTGGTCGGTCGCGCGCAGCACGACGCCGCGGCCTTTCTCGACTTCCACCATGGGACTCAAGTGCCCGTCGAGCACCTCCGGGCTGAACGCCGCCTCCACCACGGCGGGCGCGTTCCCCAGATCGCCGCCGCCCGCACGGCTGAAGCCCGGGATATCGTGGACCTCGAGGCCGGCCTTGCGAGCGACCACATCGATGTCCGAGCCGTTCTGGAGCGCCGCATCCGCGAGCTGGTCCTGCGCGTCGTTGAAGGCCTTCTCGGCCTCATTGCGTCGGTACTCCGCCTCGAGATCGCTCTTGCTCTGCTCGAACGTCTTCACGGCCGCGGGCTGGATGCCCTCGAGCTTCAGGATGTGATAGCCGAATTGCGTCTTGACGGGGCCCTTGATCTCGCCCTCCTTCATGCTGAAGGCCGCATCGGCGAATGGGGCGACATAGCGCGAGCGCTCAGACCAGCCTAGATCGCCGCCGTTCTTCGCCGATCCCGGATCCTGCGAGAGCTCCTGCGCGAGCTTCGCGAAATCCTCGCCGCTCTGGGCGCGCTTCAGGGCCGCCTCCGCCTTGGCCTTCACCGCCGCATCGTCCTTCGGATCCGAGACCTGGAACAGGATGTGCCGCACGCGCCGCTGTTCGGGTTGAGTGTAGCGCTCGGGCGTCTTGGCCTTCTGCTCGTCGTAGTACGCCTTGAGCTGGGCGTCATCGACGTGCACCTTCTTGCCGAGATCGGCGAGGCTCAGCTCCACGTAGCGCAGATTCACCGTCTCGGGCGTCATGTATTGCTGTCGATGCGCCTCGTAGTAAGCCTTGATCGCTGCCTCGTCGGGCGTCGCGTCGGCCGCGAGCTTGGCGGCCGGGATGGTGAGCCAGGCGAGCTCGCGCTGCTGGCGCGTGAGTGCGCGCAGTCGCTTGAGCTCGGTGGGCGTGACGAAGCTTCCGGCCGCGATCGCGCTGTCGAGCTGCCGCAGCTTCGCATCGTGACGGATCATCTCCTCGATCTGGGCGATCGGCCGCCCCTGGGCCTTGAGCATGGCGAGCGCGTGCGCCAGATCCCACTTGCCGTCCACCTGCAGCTGTGGAATCTGCGACATGTCGGTAAGCAGCTGCTGATCGGTGACGCGATACCCCAGGTCGTCCGCGCGGGTGATGAGCGCCTCGGAATTCACGTATTCATCCAGCACGCGGCGCTTCAAGTCGGTGCGCTCGGCGTCGGTGAGCTGACCGTTGCTCTGGCGCTCATATTGAGCGAGTTGCTGCTGGTAAGTCTGACGGACGTCGTTGCTCGAGATCTCCACGCCGTTCACCTTCGCGGCGTAGTTGGGAGCGCTCATGGTCCAGTTGATGCCCCAAAAGATGAAGACGAGGCCGATGGCGCCGAGGACCACTCCGGCCAGCCATCCTTTGAGCTTGTCATGAATCGTCTGCAGCATGATTCCTCTACCCATGGAGCGCGGCTGACCGCGCTGCCTCGACTCTTCCTGGGGAAATGGCGGAGTGGACGGGACTCGAACCCGCGACCCCCGGCGTGACAGGCCGGTATTCTAACCAGCTGAACTACCACTCCGCATGCTGGTGGGTGCTGAGGGGATCGAACCCCCGACCCTCGCCGTGTAAAGGCGATGCTCTACCAGCTGAGCTAAGCACCCCCTGGAAGAGGCGCCGAAGTCTACGCGAGGCGATGCCGATTGGCTAGTCCAACCCTCGAGCCCGCCCCGCGCGCGTCCTCAGTGCGCGTGCACCTCACCCTTGGCGCGAGGGCTCTTGCGGCGGCGCTTCTCTCCCGCCAGAGGCTCCGCCGTCTTCGTCTCGGCAGGCGGCGGCGCCGGCGCCGGCATGTGAGTGAGTGCCACCTGCAGCACCTCGTCGATCCACTTCACGGGCCGGATGTCGAGCTTTTCCTTGATGTTGTCCGCGATCTCCGCGAGATCCTTGGTGTTGTCGTCCGGGATCAACACCGTCGTGATGCCGCCGCGATGCGCCGCGAGCAGCTTCTCCTTGAGTCCACCGATCGGAAGCACCTCGCCGCGCAAGGTGATTTCGCCGGTCATCGCAACGTCGGAGCGAACGGGAATCTTGGTCAGCGCCGAGATCAGCGCGGTGCACATGCCGATGCCCGCGCTCGGACCGTCCTTCGGCGTCGCGCCCTCAGGGACGTGAATGTGCACATCCGCCTTCTGATAGAAATCGGTCTCCAGGCCGAGCACCGCAGAGCGGCTGCGCACCACGGTCATGGCAGCCTGGATGGACTCCTGCATCACTTCGCCGAGCTGGCCGGTGTGTGTGAGCTTGCCCTTGCCCGCGACGACGGCCGCCTCGATGGTCAGCAGCTCGCCACCCACTTCCGTCCACGCAAGGCCGGTCACCTGGCCGACGCGGTTGCTCTCCTCCGCCTTGCCGTAGCGGAAACGCCGCACGCCGAGATAGGTGTCCAGATTCTTGGAGGTGATGCTCACCGTCTTCTCGCTCGGATGCAGCAGGAGCTGCTTCACGGCCTTGCGTCCGATCTTGGAAATCTCGCGCTCGAGGTTACGCACGCCCGCCTCACGCGTGTAGTAGCGAATCATGTCCAGGATGGCAGTGTCGGCGACATCCAGCTCATCGGGCTTCAAGCCATTCTGCTTGACCTGTTTTGGCAGCAGGTAGCGACGGGCGATGTTGCTCTTCTCATCCTCGGTGTACCCCGGAATGCGGATGACCTCCATGCGATCGAGGAGCGGTGCGGGAATATTCAGGCTGTTCGCCGTGCAGACGAACATGACCTCGGACAAATCGAAGTCCACCTCGAGGTAGTGATCATTGAACGAGCTGTTCTGCTCCGGGTCGAGCACCTCGAGCAGCGCCGAGGACGGATCGCCGCGGAAATCCGTGGACATCTTGTCCACCTCGTCCAGCAGGAACAGCGGATTTCTGACGCCGCACTTGGCGAGATTCTGAATGATCTTGCCGGGCATCGAGCCGATGTAGGTACGCCGGTGGCCGCGGATCTCGGCCTCGTCGCGCACGCCTCCCAACGACATGCGGACGAACTTGCGGTTGGTGGAGCGCGCGACGCTCTGTCCGAGCGAGGTCTTGCCGACGCCCGGGGGGCCCACCAGACACAGGATCGGGCCGCGCAGATTCTTCACGCGCTGCTGTACGGCGAGATATTCGACGATGCGCTCCTTGACCTTCTCGAGACCGAAATGGTCGGCCTCGAGCACTTTCTCCGCGGCGGCGATGTCGAGGTGCACCTTGCTGCGCTTCTTCCACGGGGCCTTCACGAGCCAATCGATGAAGTTGCGCACGACGGTCGCCTCGGCCGACATCGGCGACATCAGCTTGAGCTTTGCGAGCTCCGAATTGGCCTTCTCGCGCGCCTCTTTGGGCATCCCCGCCGCCTTGATGCGCTTCTCGAGCTCGCCGATCTCGTTCGGCGCCTCGTCGAGCTCCCCCAGCTCCTTCTGGATGGCCTTCATCTGCTCGTTCAGGTAGTACTCGCGCTGGCTCTTCTCCATCTGCTGCTTGACGCGGCCGCGAATGCGCTTTTCGATCTGGAGGACGTCCATCTCCCCCTCGATGACCGCGAGCATGTGTTCGAGACGCTTGCGGACGTCCGGAATCTCGAGAACTTTCTGTTTCTCGGAGAGCTTGAGGGACATGTGCGCCGCGACCGTATCCGCCAACCGGCCGGCCTGCTCGATGCCCGCCAGGGAGGTGAGGATTTCCGGTGGAACCTTCTTGTTGAGCTTCACGTACTGCTCGAACTGCGTGATCATCGAGCGCGTGAGCACGTCCATCTCGCGCTCTTCATAGCGCTCGAGATCCGGCATCGGCGTCACTTCGGCGGAGAAGAACTCTCCTTCCGTGAGCTTCTCGATGCTGGCGCGATCGACGCCCTCGACCAGAACCTTGACGGTGCCGTCGGGGAGCTTCAGAAGCTGCAGGATGGTCGCGACGGTGCCGACGCGATATAGATCATCGCCCTTCGGATCGTCCACGTCCGCCTGTTTCTGGGCGACCAGCAGGATCCGCTTGTCGGCCTTCATGGCCAGATCCAGGGCGACGATGGATTTCTCCCGGCCGACGAACAGCGGGATGACCATGTGCGGATAGACCACCACGTCGCGCAGCGGCAGCACGGGCATGCCGGCGTGGACGGGTGCAGGGGCAGGGGTATCGATTACGGGTTCATCGCTCACGGGGCAGGCCTTCTCTCTTGTGGCGTGTACAGGAATAGAAAGTACATGCGGCCGCCGCCATGTGTTTCAAGCCGGAACTTTTCTTTGCGGGATCCCCCTGATCCGCTCAAAGATGATCCGAGCCCGTGGGGCGCCGCTGTTCTTCCACCGGAGCCACCAACCGAGTCTCCTCGGTTCGATGGACTATGTAAGGTTTGTTCTGGCCCTCGATCACCTGCTCATCGACCACGACCTTCTGCACATTGCGCAGCGAAGGCAGGTCGTACATGGTGTCGAGCAGGACATTCTCGAGGATCGTGCGCAGACCCCGCGCACCGGTCTTGCGCTGCATCGCCTTGCGGGCCACCGATCGCAGCGCATCCTCGCGGAAATCCAGTTCAACTCCTTCCATGTCGAACAACTTGCGGTACTGCTTCGTCAGCGCATTCTTCGGCTGCAGCAGGATCGAGATGAGCGCGTCCTCGTCGAGCTCCTCGAGCGTCGCCACGACCGGCAGACGGCCGACGAACTCGGGAATGAGGCCGTACTTGATCAGGTCCTCGGGTTCCGTGTCGTGAAAGACATCGTTGCCGTGCGGCCGGGCATTTTGCTCGCGCACCTCGGCCACGAAGCCGATGCCGCTCTTGTGGGTGCGGTTCATGATGATCTTCTCGAGACCGGCGAACGCGCCCCCGCAGATGAACAGGATGTTGGTCGTGTCGACCTGCAGAAACTCCTGCTGCGGGTGCTTGCGGCCGCCCTGCGGAGGCACCGAGGCAATGGTGCCCTCGATCAGCTTCAAGAGCGCCTGCTGCACACCCTCGCCGGACACATCCCGCGTGATCGAGGGGTTGTCGGACTTGCGCGAGATCTTGTCGATCTCGTCGATATACACGATGCCGGTCTGAGCCTTCTCGACGTCGTAGTCGCACTTCTGAAGGAGCTTCTGAATGATGTTCTCGACGTCCTCGCCGACGTAGCCCGCCTCGGTGAGGGTGGTGGCATCGGCGATCGTGAACGGCACGTTGAGAAGCCGCGCCAGCGTCTCGGCGAGCAGCGTCTTGCCGGAGCCCGTGGGGCCGATCAGCAGGATGTTGCTCTTGGCGAGCTCGACCTCGTCGCGCGAGCGCACGCCCTCGGATCCCCGAGTCTGCAGGCGCTTGTAATGGTTGTACACGGCGACCGACAGCACGCGTTTCGCGCGCTCCTGGCCGATCACGTACTCATCGAGGACTTTCTTGATCTCTTGGGGCTTCGGGAGCTTGTCGCGGGTCCGTTCGGCGCGCTCCTCCAGCTCCTCGCGGATGATGTCGTTGCAGAGCTCGACGCATTCGTCGCAGACGAATACGGACGGCCCGGCGATTAGTTTCCGAACTTCGTGTTGGCTCTTCCCACAGAACGAGCAATACAACAATTTGCCGTCATCATGCTTGCCGCGCGAATCTTCGCTCATGCTGCCCTCAAATTTACCGTGCCCCGCACAAGGCCCAAGGCACGGCCACGACACTGACTATATAGCACCCGGCGGACTCTCCGCAAAGAAAGCCACGCGCAGGCTGTGACCGGGGTCCCCCGGATGGGGGCCGCAAGGGTCCGTTCGGGCCGAATTGCGCCCTGTTTCGGACAATTAGGCCGCTTTTGTGGGTAATTCGCCGCGCTTTTCCAGCATGGAATCCACTATTCCATAAGCCCGGGCCTGCTCGGCGCTCATGAAATTGTCGCGGTCGCTGTCCTGCTTGACGCGATCGATGGTTTGACCGGTGTGCTTGGCCAAAATTCGGTTCAAGCGATCCTTGGTTTCCATCACTTCGCGGGCGTGGATGTCGATGTCCGAGGCCTGCCCCTGAAATCCCGCCGACGGCTGGTGGATCATGATCTTCGAATTCGGAAGCGAATAGCGCTTGGCCGGCGCTCCGCCCGCCAGCAGCACCGCACCCATCGAGGCAGCGAGGCCGACGCAGATCGTGCTCACGTCCGGCTTGATGAACTGCATGGTGTCGTAAATCGCGAGGCCGGCGCTCACGGATCCGCCGGGCGAGTTGATGTACAACGCAATATCCTTCTCGGGATTTTCGGATTCGAGAAAGAGGAGCTGCGCCACGATCAGGTTCGCCATGTAGTCCTCGACCGGACCGACGACGAAAATCACCCGCTCCTTGAGCAGCCGTGAGTAGATGTCATAAGCGCGCTCGCCGCGGGCGGTCTGTTCGACCACCATGGGTACGAGATTCAGTGCTCGAGTTGTCATTGAGTAAGGCCTTCCGGTTTGAACTACCGGGTTAATGTTAACTCTTGGGTCGCAAGATCGCATTTCAAGGACGCGCGTCCGCGGCTCAGCCCTCGAAATTCATCAACTGCTTGAAAGTTTCTCGAGTGTCGTGAACCTGTGCGTGCTCGAGGATGAAGTCCGTGACCTGATCCTCGAGCGCGAGACTCTCCACCTGCCGCATCGCCTCCGCGTTCTGCAGATAGGCGCGCTTCAACGCCGCCGGATCGCCGTAGGCGCCCACCATCTCGTCGAGCCGCGCGTTGGAGCGGGCCGGATCGAGCACGATCTTCTCTCGGCGGATGATCTCGTTGATCAGGAGGCCGAGCGCAACGCGGCGCCGGGCCGGCTCCACCAGCGGCTCGCGCGGCGGCGCCTGTGAGACGTCCTTGGCGCCGGTGCGTCGCATCGTCTCTATCTGCATCTCGCGGATCTGGGTCTCGAGCAGCGCGTTCGGCACGTCGATGGGATTGGCCTGATAGAGCTTGTCCATCACGGCCGCCTTGTTGCGGTTGCGCAAGTTCTGATCCAGCTCGCGGCGCATATTGGCCGCCACATCCTCGCGCAGTCTGGCGACCCCGCCCTCGGTGACCCCGAACGCGGCACAAAACGCCTCGTCGAGCGCGGGCAATACCGGCTCCTCGACCGTCTTCACCTCGACCTTGAACTGCGCATGCTTGCCGGCCAGCTCGGTCGCCCGATAGTCGGCCGGAAAGTCGACGCCGATATCGCGAGTCTCGCCCGCGGTCGCGCCGACGAGCCCTTGCTCGAGCTGGGCGAGCATCCGTCCCTCGCCGAGCGTTATCGCGACATTCTCGCCCTTGCCGCCCGCAAAAGGGACGCCGTCAATCGATCCGGAAAAATCCACCGTGACCTTATCGCCGTCAGCCGCCGGGCGCGCGACCGCGTTGTAGTTCATCTGCTGCTTGCGCAGCCGCTCGATCATCGCATCGACGTCGGCGTCGGTGACTTCGGCGGTCAGCCGCTCGACCGCGAGCGCCTCGATCGGCTGCAAGGCAACTTCCGGCAGAACCTCGAAAGTGGCGACATAGGTGAGATCCTCTCCCTCGGCCATCGACTGCGGCTCGATCCGCGGACTGCCCGCCGGAGACAGCTGGTTCTGAGTGACCGCCTCGGCAAACGAGGACTGCATGAGCTCGCCGATCACCTCGCGATGCACTTGCTGCCCGAATTGCCGGCGAATGACGGTGATGGGCGCCTTGCCCGGTCGGAAGCCCTTCAACCGCGCGGTCCTGCTCAGCTCTTTCAGCCGCGTGGCGATCTCTTGGCTCACGCGCTCGGCGGGCACCTGCACTTGCATGCGGCGCTCCAGCTTGCCGATACTTTCCACGGAAGTCTGCATGTCGATCCTCTAGAACAGTCACCATTTCCGACGTGGTGCGAAAGGCGAGACTCGAACTCGCACGGGTTTCCCCACCAGGTTCTAAGCCTGGCGCGTCTACCAATTCCGCCACATTCGCCCGGAAGAGCCGCTTATTATAACTCAGCGAGACAGTCTCAGCGGGGCCGACTTTCGCGCACCAGGAGTCGGGCAACTTCGCGCAGCGCCGGCAAGCCATTCTCGAGCATAAAGTAAAGCGGGCTATCGCCCTCGAAGGGCGCGCCCTTTCGTGGGGCGTGCACCCATGCCCACGCCCGATCCTTGGGACCGCCCGCGGCGTTCAGCGAGCGATGGATGTTCGCCAGCAAGGCGGCGCGCTCTTGCTGCACGGCGGAGAGGCGCGGCGCCTGACCGAGGCGGTAGCGTGCGAGAACCTGCGGCGAGGGGATCTTCAGGAGCCGGCACTGCTGAAGCGGAGAAAGCTCCCAGGCGTCGGCGATGGCGAAGAACCGCTTCAACGCGCTCGGGGTCGTGTGCCGCACGGTGTGCCTGCCCGCAGGCTGCAGCACCAATCGCGGGCCACTGCGAGACTTGCTCGACAAAGCTGCTCCCATACACCTAAGCATACTCCTAGCCCGCACGGTATCATCGGGAGATGCCGCCGAAGTCCGCCGAACGCCCCTTCGCAGAGCGCCTGGATCGCGCGCACGCGGCGACCGAGAGCCTCGTTTGCGTGGGCCTCGATCCGGATCTCGCCCGCCTGCCCGATGACTTGCGCGGCAACCCCGAGCCGCTACTCGCGTTCAACCGCCGCATCGTCGATGCGACATTCGACCTCGCCGCCGCCTACAAACCCCAGATCGCCTTCTACAGCGCGCTCGGCAAAGAGAACGAACTCGAGGCGAGCATTCGGTACATTCGCGAGCGCGCTCCGGCGGCGCTCGTCATCCTGGATGCGAAACGCAGCGACATCGGCAATACCGCTGAGGCTTACGCGCGCGAGGCGTTCGACCGCTACGGTGCCGATGCCGTCACGGTCAATCCCTACATGGGAGAGGACTCCGTGCTGCCGTTTCTGGCGCGCCCCGACCGCGCTGCCATTCTCCTGTGCCGCACCTCGAATCCGGGGGGACGGGACTTCCAGGACCTCATCGTCGATGGCGGCGTCCCTCTCTATCGAAAGGTTGCCGAGCGGGCGGCGGCGCACTGGAACAAGAACAGGAATCTGATGCTGGTGGTCGGCGCCACGCGGCCGCAAGAGATGGCGGAGCTGCGGCGCGCGCATCCCGAGCTTTCGTTTCTGGTCCCGGGAATCGGGGCGCAGGGCGGCGACCTCGATCAGACATTGTCCGCGGGCCTGAACGCCGCCGGCAGGGGGCTCCTCTTGAGCTCCTCGCGCGGCCTGATCTACGCGGGTGCAGGTGCGAGCGGCGCGATTCGCGCGGCGGCCCTCGAGCTGCACCGTGCGATCAATCGCCGGCGGACGGCGGCGGCCGGCGAGCCGGCCTAAGATCCGGACGGTGCGCTCAAGGCCTTGAGGCGCGCGGTGACGTTCTTCAACGGCGATCGGCCGAAGGAGATGCGGTCCTTCCCGGCATGCTTCGCCTCCCGCAGCGCGGCGTCGGCCCTGCCGTAGACCGATTTCCAGTCCGGATCGTCCATGATGCTGAGCGCGAGGCCGAAGCTGCCGGTGAAGCGCAAGAGTCCCTTGGGCGTCGCGAGCGGCGCCTTGCCGATCTGCGTGTGAATCCGCTCCGCGACATCATGCAAGGTCTGCTCGTTGATATCCCCGAAGCAAAGCACCGCGAATTCGTCGCCGCCGAGGCGTGCGGCCATATCCGATGAATTACGCAGCTGCGTGCTCAGGATATTGCCGAGCGTGCGCAGCACGTCGTCACCGACGTCGTGTCCGTACTCCTCGTTGATGTGCTTGAAGTCGTCCACATCGAGCAATATCAGCCCATACGCTTTGCGCGATTGGCGCAACGCGTTCGCGGCCTGCTCGCCGCGACGGCTGAAGGTGCGCCGATTCGGCAGCACCGTGAGCGAATCGGTCGCGCTTTCCTGGGCCAGCCGCGCATTCGACAGCTGCAACGCGGCTTGCGCCTCGCGCTGCTGATCCTGGGCCTCGCGCAGCGCTTCCTGGGTTTCGCGCAATGTCTGCTGCACGCCGCGTAGATCTCCTTGTGCGTTGCGCAGCGCATCCTGCGCCTCGTGGGCTGCCGCTTGCGCCTCCGCAAGCACCCTATCCCGATCGGCGAGCGCCGCCTGCGCCTCGCGCATGGATTTTTCGCGTTCTGCGAGCGTCGTCTTCGTCTCCGCGAGCGACTTCTCGCGCTCCAGGAGCGCCACCCGAGCCTCCGTGAGCGAGTTCTCGCGCTGCTCGAGCGCCTCGCGCGCCTCGCGCGCCTGCTTCTCGCGCTCTTTGAGCTCTGCTTTCGCCTCGCTCAGCGATTCCTCGCGCTGCGCCAGCGCGGCCCGCGCCTCTTGCAGCGCCTGCGCGCCGTCGCCCGACGGGGACGGCGATTCGCCCGTCTGTGCCTCGTGCTGCTTCGTTTCCTGTTTCGCCTCGAGCTGTTTCGCCTCGAGCTCTTTCTGGGCGGAAATGTCCTCGATCACCACGATGTTGTAATCGGGTTGACGCGAAGGCGCACGCTTGATGGTCACCGACAGCGCGACCCAGACGTAGCGTTGATCCTTGGCGAGCAGACGCTGCTCGATGCGGTAGCTGTCGATCTCGCCGCCGAGGGTGCGCTTGAACTCGCGGATGTTCCGCGGCAGATCGTCGGCATGGGTGATGCTCGGAATCGAGAGCTCGCGCAACTCCCCCGGCATGTAGCCGAGGAGCGTGCAGGCCCGCTGGTTGATGCGCAGGATCAAACCGTGGAGCGACGTGTGTACGATTCCGACCGGCGCCTGCTCGAAGGTGTCGCGGAAGAGCTTTTCGCGCTCCATCGCGTACTGCAGCACGCCGTCGGATTTCGACGCGAGCTCTTTGGCACAGAGCAGGTCCTCGGCGATTTTCGCGAATTCGCCGAGCACGACCTGCTCCACCTCGCCGAATGCGCGGACTTCGGTGTCCATTGCGCAAAGCGTCCCCATCGGCTGGCGGTCCCGCGTGAACAGTGGAATCCCGAGATACGAGCGGATGTGCTGCGGTCCGGCCACCAGCGGGTCGTTCGCGAAGCGGGGGTCCGCGGAGGCATCCCGCACGGCGAGCGGCTCCCGGGCCAAGACGACGTGGTCGCAGAAGGACCCGCGCCGCGGCGTCTCGCGCAGGCCGAGACCGATGCGCGACTTGAACCACACCCGGTCTTGGTCGACGAGCGAGACGCACAAAATGGGCACCTGGAGCGCCGCCTGGGCCAGGCGGGTGACGCCATCAAAGGCGGCCGACGGCGGTGTGTCGAGCACGCCTAACCGATGCAGCATGACCAAGCGCTCCGCCTCATCCACGGGGACGCTTTGATCTTGCACTGCAACATCAGCCGTCGTCTCGAGCGCAGCTTTCATGCGCCTGAGGTTAAGGAGCCGCCGCCGTTAGGTTAAGTACGCTCATCACGGATTTTGAAATGCGTTTGAGCTTTCGCCGCCGGGCGGCCCCCGAGGCGCTCCCCGGGCGGCATCCCGGGCGGCATCCCGGGGGGCATCCCAACGCCCACTGCGGGGCAGCTCGCTGGGGGCGGGCTCCCCTTACCGATCAGGGCCGATCGGCACACCCTTCTGCTTGTAGACCGCCCCCTCCTTCATCACGAAGCTGACGTGCAGCATCTGGCTGATGTCGGCGATCGGATCGCCGGGAACGGCCACCACATCGGCGAGCTTGCCCTTGGCGATCGACCCGAGGTCCTTGTCGTGCTTCAGGAGCTGTGCCGCGTTGATGGTGGCCGCTTGCAGGGCAAACATGGGCGGCATCCCCGCCTGCACCATCAGCTCGAATTCATGCGCGTTCTGCCCGTGAGGATAGACGGCGGCATCCGTTCCGAAGGCGATCTTGACGTGCGCCTTGTAGGCGCGCCCGGCCGTGCCGAGGATCAGCGGGCCGATGGCAGCCGCCTTGGCCGCCACCTGCGGCGGGATAGTAGCCGGGCACTTTGGACTGTCGCGCGACGAAGTCGCCGGCGATGATGGTCGGCACGTACCACGTGCCGTGCTCGATCATGAGCTTCATATCCTCGGCATCCATGTAGGTGCCATGCTCGATCGAGTCCACACCGCCCACCACGGCGCGGCGGATGGCCTCGGCGCCGTGCGCGTGGGCGGCCACGGTGAATCCATAATCATGGGCCGTCGCCACCACGGCGCGGATTTCCTCGACCGTGAGCTGCGCATTGTCGCCGCTCGCGCTCTCGTCGAGCACGCCGCCCGAGGGCATGATCTTGATGAGATCGTCCCCGACCTTGTAGTGCTCGCGCACGGCTTTGACCGCATCCTCGGGGCTGTTGATGATGCCGATCGAGGGTCCGGGATCTCCCGCAAGATCCATCCGATAGCCGTCGGTCGGATCGGCATGACCTCCGGTCGAGCCGATCGGCACGCCCGCCGTGAAGATGCGAGGACCCGGCAGCACGCCGGCGTTGATGGCATTGCGCAGGGCCACCGACTCATTGGTGTGATCACCGACATTGCGCACGGTGGTGAATCCGGCGAGTAGCGTGCGCCGGGCATACACGGTCGAGCGCACCGCATAGTCGGCGACGTTCCAGCGGAATTTGTCGATGTACTCCGTCGCACTGGTCTGCATGGTGAGATGCACGTGACTGTCGATGAGGCCGGGCAGGCAGGTTTGATCAGCGAGGTCGATCTCGGCGGCGCCGGGCGGAGTGACGGTACCGCTCGTCACGTCGCGCACACGCTTGCCCTCCACCAGGATGGTGGTCGCACCGAGCACTTTACCCTCGACCGGGTCGATGAGATGGCCGCAATGCAGTGCCGTCAAAGCAGGCGCGGATTCGGCCGCCGGTGATTGCGCCGCCGCGGGCGTGCCGGATCCGAGTGCGACGAGCGCGGCCACACTCAAGGCAGCGCCGGCCGGCAGGCCGGGACCGGTTCTCTCATTCGGCATTCGCAGCTCCCTCATCGTTTCTCGTTGGCGAGCGCCAGCATGGCGCGCAGCAAGACATCGGCGCCGGTGGCGAGGTCGGCTTGTGAGGCACTCTCCGCCTCGTTGTGGCTGAGGCCCCCCGCGCAGGGCACGAAGATCATCGAGGTCGGAGCCACCGAGGCCACGTTGACCGAGTCGTGCCCCGCCCCGCTCACCATCTCGACGGCATCGCACTCGAGAGTTGCGGCCGCCTCGCGCACCGCGGCCACGCAGCGCGGGTCGAATGCGACTCCCGGTGCTTGCCAGACGCAGCGGATATGGCCCGACAGCGAATGGCGCTCGAGCGCCGCATTGACGACGGCGTCGATCTCCTCCCGCAGCGATCGGTATTGCGCGCCATCGGGATGGCGGACATCGACGAAGAAACGCAAGTAGCCCGGCACGGTGTTGGGAGAGCTCGGCCGCGTCTCGATGACGGCCACCGTCAGGCGCGCATCCGGTCCTCGCTTCGCGGCGGCCGCATAGAAAGCCGGCAATGCATCGGCCAGCAGCCTCACCGGATCGCGGCGCATGTCCATGGGCGTCGGCCCGGCGTGCGCCTCCTGACCCAGGGCGATGACCTCGTGGCGGCTCATGTGCTGCACGCCCGTGACCACCCCGATGCGTTTCGCGCGTTGCTCGAGCACAGGGCCCTGCTCGATGTGCACTTCGAATGCGGCCTTGACCGGCCGACGTGCGATCGGCGTGGTCAGATCGATTCCTCCACGCTCGAGTTCCTCGCGGACGCTGCGCCCCTCGCGATCCTTGAGTGCATAGGCTTCGGCAAGCGGCATTCGGCCGGCCCAGACCGCCGAGCCCATCATCGCCGCGGGGAAACGGCAGCCCTCCTCGTTGCACCACACGACGACCTCGAGGGGATGCACGGTGTCGATCGATGCATCATTGAGCGACTCGATCACTTCGAGGCCCGCAAGAACGCCATAGACGCCGTCGAACTTGCCGCCCGTCGGTTGCGTATCGAGGTGGCTGCCGGTGATCACGGGCGGCAGCGAATCGTCCCGGCCGGCGCGACGCGCGAACAGATTCCCGATGCCATCGACGCGCACCGAGCATCCGGCCTGCGCAGCCCAACGCGCGAAGAGCGCGCGGCCCTGGAAGTCCCCCTCGGTGAGCGCCTGCCGATTGCAACCGCCGAGCTCGGTGGCACCGATCTCGGCCATGTCCATGAGCCGCGACCAAAGTCGCGTGCCGTTCACGCGCGGCGCATCCGTCGAATGGTCCCTAGGCGAGGTCATCGTGCGGCTATTATGCGTGCGGTACCGCACCGCACACCAGGTCCTTCGCATGCGATAGCATGGCGGCCGATCGGCAGCGCAAGGGTGGCGCGGTTCAATGGAAGGCGAGAGGCAAGTCTGCGCGGTGTTGGTCACCTATCACCCGGATGCCGGGCTGCCCGGCCGCGTGAATCGCATCCTCGAGCAAGCGGGCGCGCTCGTCATCGTCGACAATGCCTCGGATGCAAGCGCGCTCGAGATGCTGCGCGCGATCGCTGCGAATCCGGCGGTCTCGCTGGTGCTGAACCCGGCGAACTGGGGCATCGCGCGGGCGCTCAATCTCGGCATTGCCCGGGCAAGCGCCCTGGGCTTCCAGTGGGTCCTCCTGCTCGATCAAGACAGCGAAATCCATCGCGATATGCTCGCCAAGCTGTTTGCGATACGCGCTGCCTTTCCCGAGCCGGACCGTCTGGCGGTGATCGGGGCGGAATTCGAGGAGGCACGCGACGACCATGACGGCCATGCGCCCTGGGAGGAAGTCGAGTCCGTGATCACCTCGGGATCCCTGATCCCGCTAGTCGCTCATGCCGCGATCGGTCCCTTTCGCGAAGAGTTCTTCATCGACTACGTCGACAGCGAATACTGCTTCAGAGCGCGCGCCCGGGGCTACCGCGTGATCAAAACCACCGAGCGCCTGATGTCGCACACCATCGGCGCGCCCACCCGGCATGACTTGCTTTGGACGAGCAAATGGACCACCAATCACTCGCCCGATCGGCGCTACTACATTGCCAGGAACGACACCGTCATGCTGCGCGAGTACGGCGGCTACAGGTACGGCTCCTGGGCGCTGAAGAGCCTGGCGCGTCGTCTGCGCACCTGCAAGCGCATTCTGCTCTACGAGCGATCCAAGGCCCGCAAGATCTCCGCAGTGTCGGCCGGCTTTTGGGACGGCGTTCGCGGGCGGTTGGGGCCGCGGGCGGAGCGCAAGCGCTCCCCGCGCTAGGTGCCCTGTCTGACTAATGGGCGCCGTTACGAGGGCGGCCGCAGTAGGCGCATCGTTAGTCAGACAGGCTCCTGAGTGGCGCTCATGGACGGATTCCCCAGCAAAAGGGGTCGCTCGGATCGAGATGCAAGGTCCCCTCTCCCGTCACGTGCGCGCGGCCGCGAACGGTCGGGAGAACTTCGCCTTTGGCGCGATCGCTCCAACGAAAGCGGGCCGCGAACGTCGTGCCGACGATGCTCTCCTGCACCCACGTCTCGCCCTCGGCGAGCACACCGTCGGCCGCGAGGCAGGCGAGTTTGGCGCTCGTGCCCGTGCCGCACGGCGAGCGGTCATAGGCATTGCCCGGGCACAGGACGAAATTGCGGCTTTGGGCTCCGGCGGCGGCGGGCGGCCCGAAGATCTCGACGTGGTCGACGTGCGGATAACCGGCGGCATTGACCGCGGCGCGCACATCCCGCGTGAATTCCGTCAGGCGTTCGATGTTCTGAAAATCGATGTGCCGCTCGGGCCTCTTCACCAGATAGAACCAGTTTCCGCCCCACGCGATATCGCCCGTCGCGAGATCCTCGCTCCCCGATTGCACGCGCACATCGGCGGCCGCGCGGTAGCTCGCGACGTTCTCCACGCTGACATCGCCCCCCTCATGCAGCTGCGCCTGCACCGGGCCCACGGGGGTGTCGAGGCGGACGGAGCCGGGCTTGATCCGCCCGGCGAAGTGAAGCGAGGCGATCAGTCCGATCGTGCCGTGACCGCACATGCCGAGAAATCCCACGTTGTTGAAAAAGATCACGCCGAGATCGCAGTCTTCGCGATGCGGCTTCACGAGCAGCGCTCCGACCAGCGGATCGGAGCCGCGCGGCTCATTCACGACCGCCGATCGGTACGCGTCGAAATGAGTACGGAAGCGCTCGCGGCGCTCCGCGAGCGGGCCCTCGCCGAGCGCAGGGCCGCCCTCGAGCACGAGGCGCGTGGGCTCGCCGCCGGTATGCGAGTCGATCACGCGCAGAGTGCGGCTCATTCGCGAATGGAGGCTGGGCCGCCGGGTCGAGTGTCGCGCGCTTGCTCGACCAGTCCGATCACCTGCGCGCGCCGCGCGCCGGCGAGCACCAACCGCGGCGGCCGCACGCGCTCGCAGCCGCGCCCCATGATCTGCTCGGCCAGCTTGATCGACTGCACCAGATCAGGCTCCGAATCGAGGTGCAACAGCGGCATGAACCAGCGGTAGATATCCCGGGCGCGCGCAAGGTCGCCCTGCGTGACGGCGGCGAAGAGATCGAGTGACTCCCGCGGGAAGGCATTCGAAAGGCCGGAAACCCAGCCCCGGGCCCCAAGCGCGAGCGCCTCGAACACCACATCGTCGAGGCCCGCGAACAGCACGTAGCGCTCGCCGAACGCATTGATGATGTCGGTGAAGCGGCGCGAATCGGGCGCCGATTCCTTCAACGCGACGATGCTTTCGACGTCCTTGAGCCGGTCGAGCGTTGCCAGGTCGATGTTCACCCGATACGAGGGCGGGTTGTTGTAGAGCATGACGGGGAGGCCCGAGGCGCCGGCAACCGCGCGGAAATGATATTCGAGCTCGGCGGGCGTCGGCACGTACACCATCGCGGGCAGAACCATCAGCCCGGACGCGCCGATGCGCTCGGCGTCGCGCGCGAAGCTCGCCGCGGCCGCCGTGGTGAGCTCGGAGACTCCGGCGATCACGGGCACCTGGCCTTCGCTCGCCTCGACCGCTCCCTCGAGCACCTTGCGCTTCTCCGCCGCGCTCAGCGAGTTGCCCTCGCCCACCGTTCCCATGAGCACGAGTCCCTGAACGCCGTCCCTGATCAGTGCGGCCTGCACCCGCCGCGTGGCGGCGAGGTCCACCTCGAGCGCCGGATCGAATTGCGTCGTGGCCGCCGGGAATACACCCGACCAGTTGCAACTGCCCCTCATGAAAACCCTCCGGTTGCCTGCAGCACCAGGATGGTAGATCGTATACGGATTTTATCGGACGTACGCATGCATTCATCGAATCATCGCCGGACCCGGCAATACGCACTGCTCGCGCTTTGCTTGGCGGCGCTCACCGCCTGCGGCGGCAAGACTCAGAGCGCCGATTCGCGCCTCAAGGCCCTTTATTCCGCGGAATGGAAGTGGCGCGAGGATCAGTTTCCGGACGATGAGGATGGGCAGAAGCCCATCGTCGATCACTTGCCCAAGGTTGATCCGGCCACCCAGGCGATGCGTCTCGCACGATGGCAGGACACGCTCGCGCAGCTCGACACCATCCCGCGCGCCGATCTCTCCCCCGCGGAGCAATTGAACTACGACGTCTACCGGCCCGAAATCGAGACCTTGATCGCGAACCAAATGTTTCGCGATTTCGAGATGCCCGCGAATTCCGATACGAGCTTCTGGACAAACCTCGGCTACACCGCGCGGAGACCGTTCCGTAACTTGCGAGATTACCGCAACTGGATATCGCAAATGCGCGATATACCTAGATATTTTAGCGAGCAAATGGACGAGATGCGGCGTGGGCTCGAGCGCGGCTTCACCCCGCCCCAGGTGACGATGACCGGCCGCGACGCATCCATCACGGCAGTCACGGAGGCCACACCCGAGGGGAGTCTCTTCTACACGCCGTTCAAGGACATGCCGGGGATTCTCGATGCGGACAAGGCGGCCTTGCGCGCGCAGGCGATCGCCGTCATCCGCGATACGGTGCAACCGGCGTATCGCGACCTGTTGACCTTCATGCGTACCGAGTACTTGCCCGGCGCGCGCCAGACCCTGGCGGCCTACGATCTGCCGGACGGCAAGAACTATTACCGCGCGAAAATTCGGGAATTCACGACGCTGGATGAAGATCCCGAGGCCATCCATGCGCTGGGCGAATCGGAAGTGCGGCGCCTGCATGCGGACATGCTCGCGGTGATGAGCGAGACGGGATTCAAGGGCGACTTTCCGGCGTTCCTGGCTTTCTTGAGGTCCGATCCGCAGTTCCAAGCAAAGACTCCTCAGGAGCTCTTGATGCGCGCGGCCTGGATCGCCAAGCGCTTCGACGGCAAGGCCGCGCAGTTCTTCGGATTGTTGCCGCGGGCGCGCTTTGCCATCGTGCCCGTGCCCGACGATCTCGCGCCGTTCTACACCGCCGGCCGCGGCGGACCCGGGCTATACCTCGTCAATACCTACAACCTGCCGAGCCGGCCGCTGTACAACCTGACCGCGCTCACGCTGCACGAATCGGCACCCGGCCACGCCTTTCAAATGCCCCTCGCGCTCGAGCACAAGCAACAGCCGGAGTTTCGCCAGCACACCTATCTGTCCGCGTACGGGGAAGGATGGGCGCTCTATTGCGAGTGGCTGGGGCAGGAGATGGGGATGTACGAGACGCCATACGATCGATTTGGAATGCTCAATTATCAGATCTGGCGGGCGGCACGCCTGGTGGTCGACACCGGAATCCATGCGCAAGGCTGGAGCCGCGACCGGGCGATCGAGTACCTGCGCGAGTACACCGCGCTCCCCGAGCATGAGATCGAAACGGAGGTCGATCGCTACATCGCCTGGCCGGCGCAGGCACTCTCTTATTATCTGGGAGAGAACGCGATCCGCGAGAGCCGGGCGAAAGCGGAAAAGGCGCTGGGGGCACGTTTCAACGTACGTGCCTTCCACGATGCCGTGCTCGAGCTCGGGTCCGTGCCGCTGCCGGTGCTGACGGCGCGAATCGACCGATTCATTGCGGAAAACGGCCAGGGGCCGTATCCCGATCTCGAATAGAAAGAAACCGCACGGCGCGCGCGCCGCGCGCGGGCCGCCGCCCGGACTACTTGGGCTTCTCGATGTGTCCGCCGAACTGATAGCGCATCGCCGATAGAAGCTTGTTCTGGAATTCGGCGTTCCCGCGCGAAGCGAAGCGCTGGTAAAGCGCCGCGGTGAGCACCGGAATCGGCACCGCCTCGTCTATGCCTGCCTTGATGGTCCACCGGCCTTCCCCCGAATCGGAGACCCGTCCGGCGAATTGCTTGAGCTCGGGATCGGTCGCGAGGCTGTTGGCGGTGAGATCGAGGAGCCATGAGGCGATGACGCTGCCGCGCCGCCAAACTTCAGACACCTCGGCAAGATCGATATCGAACTGGTAATTCTCGGGCTCCCGGAGCGGCGTCGTCTCGGCGTCCACGTCGTGCGTTTGCTTGCCCACATTGGCAGCTCGCAGCACGTCGAGTCCCTCCGCATAAGCGGCCATGATCCCGTACTCGATCCCATTGTGGACCATTTTCACGAAGTGACCGGCGCCGCTCGGCCCGCAGTGCAGATATCCTTGCTCCGCGGTACTTCTCTTCTTCGACTGCGCTCGCCCGGGCGTGCGCTCGATGGAGCCGGGTCCGGGAGCCAGCGCCGAGAAAATCGGATCGAGACGTGCGACGGCCTCGTCGCGGCCTCCAATCATCATGCAATACCCGCGCTCGAGGCCCCACACCCCGCCGCTCGTGCCGACATCGACGTAGTGAATGCCGCGCGCCTCGAGGGATTTGGCGCGGCGTATGTCGTCCACGTAATAGGAATTTCCCCCATCGATCAAGGTGTCGCCCGCCTCCAGGTGCGGCTCGATGCCGGCGATCGTGGCGTCCACGGCCGCTGCGGGAACCATGAGCCATACCGCGCGCGGCTTGGCGAGACCGCGTACGAGGTCCGCAACCGATGCGACGCCCGTAGCTTTCTCCTTGGCGAGCGCCTGAACCGCGGCCGGCGCCGAGTCGAAGACGACGGCTTGGTGGCCGGCGCGCAGCAGACGACGCACCATGTTCGACCCCATTCTTCCCAGCCCAATCATTCCAAGCTGCATGTGCGACTCCAATGTGTGTTGATCGGCAAGCCGGCTCAGCGACTCGTCTTCAGAAGCTCGATACGTTTCAACAGCGTATTGGTCGAGCTGTCGTGTGCGCCCGCCGCCACCTTCCCTTCTCGCAGTTCCGGCAAGATACGCTTCGCGAGCACCTTGCCGAGCTCGACGCCCCATTGATCGAAGGAATCGATGTTCCAGATCGTGCCTTGGGTGAACACGCTGTGCTCGTACAAAGCCACCAGTCTACCGAGCGCCGCGGGAGTCAAGCGCTCGAGCAGCAACGTATTCGAGGGACGGTTTCCTTCGAAGGTTCGATGCGGCACGAGCCAGTCGGGAGTGCCCTCCTTCCTGACCTCCTCCGCCGTCTTTCCGAATGCGAGCGCCTCGCCCTGCGCGAGCACGTTCGCGAGCAACAGGTCGTGATGCTCGCCGAGCGGATTCAGCGACTGGCCGAAGGCGATGAAGTCGCAGGGAACGAGGTGGGTGCCTTGATGAAGGAGTTGATAAAAGGAGTGCTGACCGTTGGTTCCCGGCTCTCCCCAGTAAATGGGGCCCGTGTCGTACGTCACGCGCTCGCCCGCGAGCGTGACGTGCTTGCCGTTGCTTTCCATGGTGAGCTGTTGCAAGTAGGCCGGGAGGCGCTTGAGGTATTGATCGTAGGGTAATACCGCGACGGTCTCGGCACCGAAGAAATTGGTGTACCAGATACCGAGGAGACCGAGGATCACGGGAAGATTGCGCGCGAACGGAGCGGTGCGGAAGTGCTCATCCATCTCGTGAAAGCCGCCCAGCATCTCGCGAAATGAATCCGCGCCCACCGCGATCATGGTCGACAATCCGATGGCCGAGTCCATGGAGTAGCGGCCGCCGACCCAATCCCAGAACTCGAACATGTTGTCGGTGTCTATGCCGAATTTCGCAACCTCCTCCGCGTTGGTCGACACCGCGACGAAATGCCGGGCCACGGATTTCTCATCGCCGCCCAAACCGCGCACGGACCACGCGCGCGCCGAGCGGGCATTCGTCATCGTCTCCAAGGTCGTGAAGGTTTTGGACGAGATGATGAACAGGGTCTCGGCCGGGTCGAAACCGATCAGGGCTTCCGTGATGTCGGTGGCGTCGACGTTCGAGACGAAACGAAAGGTCAAGCTGCGATCGCTGTACTCGCGAAGTGCTTCGTAGGCCATGGCAGGCCCGAGATCCGACCCTCCTATGCCGATGTTCACCACATTGCGAATGCGCTTGCCGGTGTATCCTTGCCACGCGCCGTTGCGTATTCGCTCGGAGAAGCCGCTCATTTTCTCCAGCACGGCGTGCACCCCGGGCACCACGTTCACGCCGTCGACCATGAGCGTGGCGCCGCGCGGTGCGCGCAATGCGACATGCATCACCGCTCGGTGCTCCGATACGTTGATGGGCTCTCCGGCGAACATGGCGTCGATTCGCCCGCGAAGCTTCGATTCCTCGGCGAGACGCAGCAGCAGCACGAGCGTCTCCTCGGTGATGCGATTCTTGGAGTAATCGAAGTAGATGCCTGCGGCCTCGAGGGCAAAGCGCTCGCCGCGCCCCGGATCGTGGGCGAAGAGTTCGCGCAGATGCGTGCCGGCGATCGCCGCGTGGTGCGCCTTCAGAGCGTCCCATGCCGGGGGAAGGGTCGCATTGCCTGCGGTCATCGCGCACCTCGTTCTTGAGCCCGTTCGTGCAGCCATGGTATCGACCGCGACCGGGCATGCCAAATTTGAAAAAATTTCATCCGAGCGGTCACTCCGGGCGGTCCGTGTGATATATGTGCCGTCATTCATATCAAGAATGCGTGAACGCACGACGCTCCATGCCGCGCTCCTCGAATGTCGAGACGGGACAGATCCGCATCGAGATCGAGCCCGTGTGGCGATTCCATCGAGAACATCAGTCGATGCTGGTCATGCTCGACTTTTTGAACGAGATCCGCGCCACGGGCAAGATCACTCGGGCCGCTCAGCACGCCGGCATGTCCTACCGGCATTGCTGGAATCTGATCGAGAAATGGGCCGCGTTCTTCGAAGCTCCTCTGGTAGCCCGCGAGCAGGGGCGCGGCACGAAACTCACGGCGCTCGGTGAGAAGCTCGTGTGGGCAGGCCAGCGATTGCAGGCGCGCCTGCGTCCGCAGCTGCAAAACCTCGCCCAGGAGCTCGAGGCCGAGATCAACGACATCATGCCGCAGCGAAGCGATCTGGTCCGTATCCACGCAAGTCACGGCTTTGCGGTGTCGAAGCTGCGCGAGCTGCTCGAGCGCGAAACCCATCTCGGGATCGACCTGCGGTACGTCAGCAATCAGAACTCGCTGGTGTCGCTCGCGCGGGGTGCCTGTGAGATTGCCGGTGTGCACCTTCCACAGGGCGCGCTTCGCAAAGACGCGGCGGCGGCCTTCAAGGAATTGCTCAACTTTTCCGATCATCTGGTCATCGGCTTCGTGACTCGCGAGATGGGACTCATGGTGGCACGCGGCAATCCGCTCGGCATCGCCTCGCTCGAGCGGCTCGTCGATGGCGACGTGCGCTTCGTGAATCGCGACCCCGAGTCCGGCACGAGGAGCCTGTTCGATGCATTGCTCGCGCTGCGTCGACTGGACGCGAAGCGGATCGACGGCTATGAGCGGATCGAGTTCACTCATGCCGCGGTTGCCGCTTACGTCGCGAGCGGGATGGCCGATGTCAGCTTCGGCGTCGAAGCGGCGGCGCGGCAATTCGACCTGGACTTCATCCGGCTGATCACGGAGGACTACGTGTTCATCTGCGGAAAGCAGCTCATCGAGCAGCCTTCAGTGCAGCAAGTGCTCGCGGTTCTGCGGAGCGCCGAATTCAGTGCCGCGATCGCCCACCTGCCCGGTTATGCGGCCAAGGATGCGGGGATCGTCAAGGGCGTGAGCGAGGCGTTGCGCTGAGCAGCACGCCGGCTTGCTCGCACTGGCCGTGAGCGAGCTCGCGGACAGCGACAGGCTGTAGTCGGCAGCCGCGGCGGCCGCCGGCTGCAGCACGAACAGGACGGCGGAATAGGCCGGAAATGTGTAGCTCAGGCTCGAGTTTGCGACTGCGGCATCCGGCGCATGGACGATCGCTGCGAGGTTTGCCGCCGAGTACGTGTAGACCTGCGCCGCCACCGGCGGTTTGAAGTTTGCGAGAGAGACCGCACCGGTGATCGCCGCGGTCGTCTTGTTGATGACCAGCACGGTGACGGCGCTGTCGCTCGATCGCTGCGCGGCATAGATCGACAACGTTCCCTGGTCGGAGCTCACGGCGCTCACCGAGATGTCGCCGAACTCACCACCGGTGCCGTTGTAGTTCCGGAACATCCGGAACGAATAGGCGATGGGATCGGTCGGCGCCGGCGGACTCCACATATCGGCGAAATCGAGCTGCTCACGGCCGAAAATGCCGAGCACATCCATCTCGGCAATCGCATCGACGATCGACTTCCGCCCGCTGTCGATGCTGTATTCGGAAATCGAGAGCTTGGTTCCCGGATAATAGGTGCTGATCCAGCCTTTGAAGCGAGGGATCAGCTGCATCGGACCATGAAAGTCGTACTGCTCGACCCAGGTCCCCCCGTTGTAGGTGGGATCCCAAAGCGTGCGGGTCGAGGCCAGCTGGGCGGCGGGCGTCGACGTATCGAAATAGTAGTGCTCGTCGAAATAGTCGAGCAGCCGCTGGCCATGCTGCGTCTGGTATGCGGCCATTTGCTGCAGATAATATTGACCCGCGTACAGTCCGCCCTGCTGGGCCGTGTTACCGATCCAGCCGCCGAGGGTGAAGTCCGAGGGTCCCAGCACGAGCGCCGACGGGTCCACCTGTTTGACCACCGCGGCGTACCTTTGTCCGTACTGCACGATCATCGGGTAGGTGGATCCCTTCGGCAGGACGTCGCGATGCGTGTTGCCCCAACCGCCGGGCTCGTTGTCCAGCTGATAGAACTTGACGCCGCCGTTCGGCGCCGTGCCGAACGTGCTCACCAGATGATGGACCCACTGCTGCTGGAGCGCGGTAGAGTTGTCGATGTGATTTACATAGATGTTGGTATCGGTGAGCTGCGCGCCGCTCGTGCCGATGCCGTTGCCGCAATTCCCGCCGTTCACTTGCACGTAAGGATTGACCGACTGCTGGGCGCCGTAAACGGCAACCGGAAAGCTGCAGCTCCACGCCGCGGACTTGTTCACGTACGGGAAGATGGGGATCGTGATCAAGGCATCTGCAGGCGAGTAGGTCTTGACCATGAGATCCGGCGAGGCGCCGGGAATTGGATTCGTCGCGCCGCTTCCGCCCATGAAATACCAATCGAAGCCGGCGTTGCTCGAGTCGACCATCCAGTTATAGCGGGTCGTGCCGTCTCCGCCCCATCGAATGTTGCCTACTTGAATCTCCTTCGCGAAGCTCGCGTCGAGCCCGTAGTTGGCGATGCCGTAGATATCGGGACTGATGGAATTTCGCGCGGCGCCCACATCCACCGCGAGCGTCGGGACACTCGACTGGGTGCATGCTGTCGCCCCCGCCACGGCGAGACACACGGTGACAAGGAGAATGGTACGCTGCAGGCGCATGGCCAACGAGCGTAGCTCGCAGGCTACCGAGCATCCAGCCCCGCGAGACTATCGCGCGTCCAGATCCTCGATCGCAGGCAGCGCATCGGTCGCGGCCAGCGGCCGCTGGACGGCATCCTCGAGATCCCCGAACGCGCGCTGCACATGTCCGAGCGCCTCGAGACGCGCCCGCACCGCCACCGAGCTCTCGATCTCCGCGTCCGCCAGCTCGAGACGCCCCTGCTCACCGGCCTGCACCGATTTGCGCGCCGCCTCGAGCCGGCTCGTTTGCAGATCGGCAAACCGGCCCGATTCGGCGAGTTCCTCGAGCGCGGCGCCATACACCGCGAACGCCCGCTCGCTTCTTTGAATCGCCTGGGCTTGCGTCTCGAGAAACTCGGCTTGTGCCTTTTGCCGCCGGGCCTCGGCCTCGGCGATCGGTCCTCGGTTATGGTCGAATACCGGAAGCGTCGCCGCGAGCCCAATGGTGAAGTAGCTGTGCTTCTCCTCGTAGGTGTAGCCCGGCCCGAGGCTGATATCCGGGTATTGCCGGGCGAGCTCGAGCTGGAGGCTCGACTCCGCGGCCGCGTACTGCGCGAGCGCACCGCGCACATCGAGGCGGTTCAGGACTGCGTCGCGCTCGATCTCATCGCGCGACAGGGACTCCGCGCCGGTCGGCGTCTCCAGATCGGGCCATGCGAGCCGCACCTTCCGTAGCGCCTCGAGCGGGATGCCGATGGCGGACGCGAGCGCAGCTTCGCACTCGACTGCGTGCTCCCTCGCGGTGCCCAACGCCGCGCGCGCGCGCGCGAGCTCGATCTCCGCCGCAGCGACTTCCTGTCGCGAGACCTCGCCCGCCGTCGACATGGCCTCGAGAAGCCGCACCTGCTCGCTCCGCCCATCGGCTTCGGCGCGCAGCAGATCGAGCGCTCGAGAGCTCAGCAGGCGATCGACCAGCGCGGCACGAACCGAGCTGCGGACACCCCAGGCCGCTTCGGCCAGCTCGAGCCGCGCCGCGAGATCGAGGCTTCGAGCGGCCTGCATGCGATAGCCACGCTTGCCGGCAGTCTCGATGGGAAACAACAAATCGAGCGTCAGCAAATAGGGACTCGGCACGCCGGGCGCGAGGCCCAGGCTCGGATTCGGCCGGGTGCCCGCCGTCAGAAGCTGCGCCTGCGACTCTGCGACGTGAGCGCGCGCCTCACCGAGGGATGGATGGAAATACAGCGCCGCCAGAGACAGCTCTCGATAGCTCCAGGTCTTTGGGGGCCAATCCACGAACCTCTCGCCGAGCACCTTTTCGGCGAACGCGCGCAGTTGCGGATCGCTGAGATTGCGCGCCTGAAAGGCCGAGGCCGTTTGATCCGGGGCGATGGGCGCCGGCCGATAGTGCTGGGCCGTGCAGCCGGCGGTGAGCAGCGCGCCGAGCAGCACCGCAGTCTCGAGCGGCATCCGCGCAATCGTCCGGCTCACATCGGTCCCCCCTGCTCCCCGCCCGACTCAGTATAGGACATGTCGTGGCGGCGACCCGCCGGGGCTCGGGGGAAAAAAAGGCGGCGCGCGGTACGGGTCCGCGCGCCGCCGAGGGGCACCTGCTTTCAGGGCTCAGCGGGCGGTCGAGTTCGAGGCGAGGGCCGGTGCCGGCAGCTGCTTGAGCGCGGAGGCCATGGTGGCATCCACGCAGTCCGCAAACTGCTGCTGATGCGACACCGACCAGGGATTGACCACTTTGCCGCACAAGCGCCGTGCGGTGGCGCGCACACGATGCTGGGCCGTCTGCATCCCGGCCGTGGTGGAGAGGTCGAGATCCGCGACGGAGACGGTGGCGCTGCGACAGGCAGACCCCGCTTTCGGGCAACCCTCCCCGGCGCGGGCCGGCAGCCGCGCGCCGACCGCCACGATCATCAGGAACGCAGCCGCGCGCATCGCCGCCAACAACCAGCCGCTCGCATGGTCGGGGCTCTTGTTTGTGCTGTGTAGCATTTTCATGAGTGCACACCTCCTCTATTTGCGGGCCACGAGAAGGGGGGTACCGAACCGCAACTGGGTGAGCTCGACGGCGTTCACCTGCTTGACGGCGTTGTCCACGGCCTTCTCGATGCAGGCATGCTCCGCCTGCGCGATGGCCGGATCCCGCGACGAGGGCTGATCGCAGACTGCCTTCGCGGCAACCTTGATGCGGTGATACAGCACTTTGGCACCCGCCGGGGTACCGATGTCGAGATCGCCGAAATGCACGACCTCGGAGATGGGCCGCTGGTCGTCGGCTCGCGCCGATGACATTGCGCCTGCCGCTGCCATGGTGCCCAACAGGCAGCTGATGGCGGTGTAGAGTCTGTTGCGAAGTGTGGTTTTCATGATAGATCCCTCGTGTCGATTGATGGTGAAGCCTGGTGCCGCGATCGCCGCGGTGTCGGAACAGTGCTCCCCAGGACGCGGGGCAGTCCTCACGCCGAGCTCAAGGATCACTCAAGGTTTTCTTATTCAGACGGGCTGGTCGAGCGAGGGGTCCCTGCCTACACTTCGTTCATGAAGCTGCTGCGCTATGGCCCCCGGGGAGCCGAAAGACCGGGACTGATGGATGCGGATGGGTGCATCCGCGATTTGTCCGCTCACCTGAGCGACATCACGCCGCCGGCGGTGGAGGCCGCCAGCCTTGCCAGGCTCGCGATGCTCGATCCGGCGGAATTGCCGCGCGTGCAGGGCGCTCCTCGGCTCGGCGTTCCGGTCAAGGGCATCGGCAAATTCATCGCCATAGGACTCAATTACGCGGACCACGCTGCGGAGGCGGACCTGCCGGTTCCGAAGGAGCCACCCCTGTTCACCAAGGCGATCAGCTGCTTGAGCGGCCCCGACGACGACGTCATGCTCCCTCGGGGTGCGCTGAAGGGCGACTGGGAAGTCGAGCTCGGCGTCCTCATCGGACGTACCACACGCTATGTGCGCGAGAGCGATGCGCTCGAGGCGATCGCCGGTTACGTGCTCGTGAACGACGTCTCCGAGCGCGCGTTCCAGATGGAGCGCGGCACGCAATGGGACAAGGGAAAGGGCTGCGACACGTTCGGGCCGGTGGGCCCGTGGCTGGTCACGCCCGATGAGGTGGGGGATCCGCAGGCATTGGACATATTCTTGAATCTCAACGGCCGCCGCATGCAGACCGGAACCACGGCGAACATGATATTCACCGTGAAGCAACTGATCGCTTACGTGAGCGAATTCATGACCTTGTACGCCGGCGATCTGCTGGCGACCGGAACCCCCGCCGGCGTCGGGCTCGGGCAGAAGCCCCATCCGATCTTCCTCAAGGACGGAGACCTGCTGCACTTGGGCATCACGAAGCTCGGCGAGCAGCGCCAGCGTGTGATCGGCTGGCGTGACTTGGGCGATGCTGTGCTACCCTGAGCCTGCGGCCATTCGACGAAATCCCGGCCGCTTCGCCCCGTAAGCGACCTCCTACGAGTCGAAGCGGCTGCAACCTATAAATCGGCTGGACCGCCTGCTGCAACGTAGCGAGAAACCACGCACGACGCTTGGGATGAAAACCGCTGGGAGGCGAATCGTGAACATCATAGCCGCTCCCCGGATCCTGCTGATCGGTCCGTACGATCCGCACTGTGGCGAGTACACTTTTCTGGCTCCGCCGCTCGGGGTATGGCGGCTTGCCGGCGTTCTGCAGTCGGCAGGCATCGACGCGCGGGTCTTCGACCCGAACTGTTGCCGGGAGCCGCCTCAGCGCGCCCTCGAGCGCGAGCTCGCGAGCAGCACCTGGGACGTGGTGGGGTCCTCGACCACCGGCATGACGTTGAGGTTCGATCTCGAGCTCGCCCACCTGGCGCACCGCGCGTCCCCGCGAGCATTGATGGTGGCCGGAGGCATGGAAGCCACCTTCCGACCGGAGCTCATGTTCGCCCTCGGACCGTTCGACCTCGTCATTCTCGGCGAAGGCGAACGGCCCTTGCTGGAGCTCGCCGCCCGCTTGCGAACCGGCCGGCCCTTGCACGGCATGCGCGGTACGGTGCAGCGGGAGTCCAGTGGCGCGCTCGTGTCGATTCCTCAGCCTGCCCTGAATCGTGACGAGCTGCGCGATGCGATCTACAGCACACCCTACGAGCAGATGCCCTATACCGACTATTGGGAGCGGCTCGAGGAGGCCTACCGCGTCGGTGCCCTGCCCAGCAAGGCCGCACGCGAGGCGCATCTGGCCGAGATCCGCTCGGTTCGCTTGAGCACGCTCAATTACTGTCCGATGAACTGCACGTTCTGCTCCGCCACCAATTTCCTGCAGGAGGCCCAGGGGAGCGTGGCCGGTGTGGCGCGGCTCGATGCGGACGAATGCATGGCCATGATCGAAAGGATCATCGCCGCGCACCCTCGCACGCGCACCATTATTTTCCAGGACGACATCTTCACGTTCACCCGCGATCGACGCGTGCTGCCGCTCTGCGATGCGATCAGCAAGGCGAAACGGCAGCGGGATGATTCCCGCCCAGCTTCAGTTCATCAGCACGAACCGCATCGATGCGATGACCGAAGAGCGCCTCGCCGCCCTGAAGCGCGCGGGCTTTCGCGTGCTCGGCTTCGGCGTCGAGAGCTTCTCGCACCGGGTGCTCACGGAATTCAACAAGGCGCACATTCACCGATTCATCGAGCCGATGCTCTCCGCCGCGCTCGCGGCGGGTATCACGCCGTTCCTCGATATGATTCTGAGCTCGCCGCGCGCCACCCTGGAGGACGTCGTCGAGACCCTGCGCGGCGCCCATGACTGGATGCGGCGCGGCTGCGAAATCGGCATGTATCCCTATGTCATTCCGTTCTCCGGGGCCGCCTTCTCGCGCGACCCTTCGTTGTTGCCGCACACCCGCTATCTGCGCCGGCAGGTGCGCGGGCACCGATATCGAATGGGATCAACCCGCCAAGATTCTGCCGATCGATCCGCTCGTACGGGACGTCATATTGCGGATCGAGCACGGCTTCGAGACCGCGCTCCATTCTCTCGAGGGGCACGTCGCGCACTTACCCTCGCGCGTGCGGTCACTGCTCTGGATCTTGAGCGCAATTCCCATCCTGGCGGAATTCGGTCACTCCATCGCGGACGAAAGCGAGGTCCGCGCGGAGCTTTGTGCCCGCCTGCCGGTGCTGCAACCCGAGAGAGCCCGATTGGGCGCGGCGGCACTATGAATTCGCGGCGCGTCTGGACGGTGCTTGCGCCGCTCGGGGTCTGCGCACTGTTGGTCGGTTGGGTCGCGCTCTCGGTCGCGAACTCGCGCACCGTGGGCTTCTCGCCGCTGCTGTTCGTGATCGCGAATCTCATCGTGTACACCGATGCGCTCGATTTCGCGTTGCGCTTGTATGTGAGCCGGCGCGGCGCCGCGGGCGTGGGTCAGGTAGCGGCGGGCGAGCCCCTGACCGAGGTGTCCATCGACCTCGATGCAATCGCTCCACCGGAGACGAGGCTCATGATGCCCGTGGCACCGTACGCCATCATCGGCTCGGTGTTCAATCTCGAGGACCGGCTGGAGGAGTTCTTCGAATCATTTGCGCCTTACAAGGACCGGATGTGGCTCATCAGCGACGGCTCCACGGACAGCACCGTACTGCGGCTGACGCAGGCGGGGTGGCGCTGCTTCGACGACGGCGTGAACCGCAAGAAGCCCGGAGCCATCCGCCGGCTCCTGGAGCGGATCCCCAAGCACATCGAGACCTTGATGGTGATCGACCCGGACACCCGCATCGCGGCTCCCGGCAGCACCATCGATGTGCACCGCTTCGTCAGCGACTTCCAGCAGTCCGATGCCGCCGCCGCTTGTCCGCGGCTCGTGATTGAGCCGGACGGTTTTCTGGCTCGTTTCCAGTCTTTCGAATACGCACTTTCGTTCTGCCTCGGCCGGCGCAGTCTCAGGGACTTCAACATTACGTCCGGGGGCGTATCCATCTACCGCCGCGACGCGCTCACACGGGCGCTCGCCGAGCATTCCCTCTCGGTTTACGCCGAGGATCTCGAGAACGCGGTCATCCTGCTCGGCCACGGCGAGCGCATCTACTACGACGGGCGGTTGGTAGTCTCGACGGAAGGTCCCGGCACTTTTCGGCGCTGGTTCTCTCAGCGGGTAGGTTGGTACCATGGCCGGGTCAAGGTCTACCTCGAACGCTTTCCCGAGATTCTGCGCATCAGCCGGCGTGCCCCCTTCGCCGCCTACAACTATCTCGTATACCTCGGCTTTCTATCGATCGCGATGCATCCGATCAAGCTGGTGAGTGCGACACTCCTGCTGCTGAGTCTCGCCTGCGGAATCGATGCGCTGCTCTTCGACCGGGTACTGCCGTTGCTCAATCCAGAGTATTTCGCAGCAGCCATCACCAGCTATCTGGCGCTCGGAGTGATCGCGCTGTTCACCAGCGTGCCGAAGTCCGAACGGGCCTATGCCGCCCCCATCGTTCCCCTGTATCTGTGCTATGCGCTGGTGCACATCGCACCGATGACGGTCGGCTACGCGAATTACTTCTCGCTCAGGCTTTTCGGGCGCCGGATCTATCAGGATCACTATGAGAGTCCCGCCGACCCGCGCGTGGGTCCGAATGGAATGGAGCCCACCCCATGAGTGCACGCGGCATACCCGCTCCCCGGCACTATCGGCCCCTGGCGTATTGGGAGGATCGCGCGAAGCGCTTTGCCGGCGAGCGCGACGGCCTCGCCGCGGTGTGCTCGTACGGCATGCCGCAGTTCTATAACCGCGTCATCCACTGGGAGCAGCGGCTGGCGCTCGAGCCGTGGCTCGCCGCATCGGCCGGGGCCCGCGTGCTCGACGTCGGATGCGGCATCGGGCGCTGGAGCCGGCAATTGGCCGGCCGCGGCGCACGAGTGACGGGAGTCGACTTGAGCCCCGCCATGATCGCCGAGGCGCGGCGGCGCGCGACCGCCCAGGGTCTCGGCGCCGACTGCCGCTTCCTCGTGGCAGACCTTGCCCACCTGGATCTGGGCGAGCGTTTCGACCTGGTGCTGGGCGTCACGGTCCTCCAGCACATCCTGGATACCGCGGCGTTCAGCGCGGCGCTTTCGGCCATGGCGAGGCATCTTGCGCCCCGCGGGCGCATGATCCTTCTGGAGGCGGCTCCTACCCGAAAGGTCGAGAAATGCAATACGACGGTGTTCGTCGCACGCCCTCGTGAGCGATATCTGGAGTTGATTCGAGCGAGTGGGCTTAAGGTGCGCGCGATCACCGGGGTCGATCCCGCACCCCTCAGAAGGAATCTGCTGCCGATTCTCGGGAAAATGCCGCGGGCGCTGCGCCCAGGACTCTTGGGGCTCGCGAGCGCGGTTTCCTTGTCGGTCAATGCCCTGTTCGGGCGCCTCGCGGTGAAGAGCTCATGGCACGCGGTATTCGTCCTCGAGCGGACGGGGAATCTTTGACGTGACGCGCAAAAGCCGAGCCTGGGTAGCTGCAGGTGTGTTCGTAGTCCTGGGGGGCGTCGTCGCCCTCGCCCATTGGTATCAATCGGACAGAGCCAGGCCGCAAGCGGGTGCATCGGGACAAAGCTTGTTGATGCACGTGACCAACGGCGGAGACCGGGGCCCCGGGACCTTGCGGGAGGCCCTTTACCTCGCCGCCGGGACCTCTGCCCCGGCCACCATCTCGATCGAGGTTGCCGCGATCACTCTGGAAACCGCGTTGCCTCCTTTCGTGAGCGCCCACGGATTGCGCTTGATCGGTGCGGTCCCGGCCGTTCAGATCAATGCCGGAGCGCTCTCAGCCGGTCCCGTGCTGGACATCGCAGGGCCGAACATCTCGGTCGAAGGGATCGGCATAGAGAACTGTCCCGCCATGGCCATCCTGGTGCGGGCCGTGGGCTTTCATCTCGCCTCATCCCTCATCCAGTCCTGCGACGTGGGTGTGGAAGTCGCCGAGAACGCAAGCGATACCTTGCTCGAGCGCAGCCGGTACGCGAAAGACCGCCTCGGCGTCCGATTTGCCGCCGCCGGCCGCAACAGCATGGTCACGAACAACGAATTCGTCGAGGACAAGGATGCGGGACTCTGGGCGGTGCGCAGCACGGTAGAGCCGCGCGATGCGGTCATCACCATTCGCGACAACAAATTCACCGAGGACGGTAATGCGATCGTGGCCGGCAACGTCCCGGTGCTCGTCGAGCGCAATGAGTTCATCAACGCGCACGATGCGGCAATCGACATCGTCGGCGCCGGAGCGGTGGTGCGCGGCAATCAGATCAACGGCAGCACTTCGATGGGCATCGCCGGCGAGAATGCCAGCGGCGCCGTGATCGAGAACAACGAGATCGAGAGTGTCACGGCGTACGGCATCCTGCTGCGCCGCTCGTCCAACATTCTGGTGCGCAATAACCGGTTGAACAACTGCGGCTATGGGCTCGCCTTCGTCCTCGGCGATCTGAAGAACGTGAGCCACGCGGTCGGCAACGTCATCATCGAGCCGAAATTCAACGGGATCGACGTAATCGGCGATTCACCGAGCTTGAGTCACAACCAGGTGCTGCGGGCGCATGCCTACGCGCTGCATGTCGAGGATTTCCAGGCGCCGAATGGGGACAAAATCCAGTCCCAACCCTATCTCGAGGACAACAACTTCGGCTCGAGCCCGATCAAGAGCCCCGTGCGGTCCGCTGCAGCCACGCCATGAGACCGGACACCTCCAGCACCCAGTTTCTGCCGCGGCCCACCTGGCAGAATCCCCGCGTCCACCTGCTCGACGATGTCTGGCTGCTGACCATCGTCGCCATGCTGGTCGCCGTCGGAATCCCCTCGTTGTCCGGGGACCTGAACGTGCAGATCGGCACCGCGAGCTGGGGTCTGCTCGCGCTCGGCGCGATTCACCTCGCCTTCACCGGCCTCGCGCATCCAACTCACGCACCCGGCCGATGGCGCAGCTGGGTGCTGACGCTCCTCAACGCCGCCGGCGTCATCACCATCGGCCTCATCTGGATGCATGTCGGCGGAGTGCAAAATCCTCTGTTCCTCGCCGTCTTCGTGCTCCCGGTTCTTGGCTCCATTTTCCTTTCGCGCTGGCACCCCTTCCTGATCGCCGCCTTGAGCGTCCTTGCCGTGGCTGCTGTCACCTTGGGCGAGTCGCCGGAGCTTCGCTCCTACGCGGGCGGCTTCGGCGGCGGCTGGTTTCTCTCGAGCCTGCGCGGCCCCGAACCCGAAGGCACCTTCGCGGGATTCTATGCGCCGACCAGCTATCTCATCGTCATGCTCGAGGTGTTCGCCGCGGTTCTTTTCTCCTGCGCGGTCGCCGCAAAATACCTCGGCTCGATTTTTGAGCGACTGCTGGACGGCAGCATTCTCGCCCATTCTGAGAGCGAGCAGGCGCAAGAGCTGTGGGCCACGCTCATCGAGCGTTTGCCGCTACCGGCGTTACTGGTGGACCCCCACTCACTGCGAATCCTCTCGTGCAGCGACGCGGCGCTTGCGTATCTGGCGCGCAGCGAGAGCTCGCTCGACGGCCAGGAATTGTTCAGCGTGGCGCGATTCTCATTCGCCGACCTGGTTCAGGACATGGTTGCCGGATCGAAGAGCGAGCCGACGGTGATTGCCGTGCACGTGGGCGACCAATTGAAGCTGACTCAGGTCAAGGTCCTTCAAGTGGTGCACAAAAAACGGCGGCTCGCCCTACTGACCCTCGAGGACATGACCCAGGCATTTTGCCTGAAGGCGGCGCTCGACAGCTCGGAGTACGCAGCGCTGGTCATCGACGCGGGAGGCAGGCTTCGGGCGTTCAACAAGCGGGCCGGCGAGGTGTTCCCCGGCATCGTGGGGGGCATGCACGCGGATAAGCTGCTCGTGCATACGGTGGCTGGGTTGCCCTGGTGGGAGCCGGGCCTCGACGGACGGCGCAAGATGCACATCGACATCGGCTCGCGAATCTACGAGGTCACGAGCAGCGAGGTTCCGGTCCCGGGAGAGGAGCAACGGCTGTACAGCGTATCCCTCCTGCCGGTCGCACTCGTCAACCCGCGCGATACGGCTGCGGAAGGCGCGGTCGGCGTGCGAAGATCCGGGCGGCGGCTGCCATGACATCGATGCGAATGCGCACCGCTGCGCGCACGCTTGCCGCGCTGCTCGGACTCATGCTCGCGCAAAGCGCCGCGAGCGCGGAAAGTCCTGTCTCGGATGACCGCATTGCCGTGAGCGTCGACGGCTCGACGCTCACCGGCACCAATGGCGGTGGCGGCGCCTCGCTCGGCTGGCTGCATAACTTCGATCCGGGGACCATTGCCGGAATCGCGGTCGAGCATCAGGTCCTGGCCAATTCGCAGTGGACGTTCGGATCGCTGAATGGATCGCTCGGCCTGGGACCGGAGAACCAGCGCTTCAACGTCTACGCCGAGGCGCACGAAGGCGGCGGGGTGGACGACTCGCACTCCTTCCGCTACGAGATCGAGGCCGTTGGCGTCATCGGCACATTCTTCCACAAACTCTCCGCCCAGGCCGAGGACCGGCGGGTGGATGTCGAATCCTCGCACGGCAACCTGCCCAAGATCGGGCTCTCCTATCTATGGGGTCCGCACATCATGACGACCGCGGCCTATCAGTACACGGTGAGCGGCAATCTCGGCACCCGCGTGACGTCGGCAAGGCTCGACGTCTACGAGGCGAGAGTCGACTTCTTTGCCGGGACGGCGTTCGGGCAAGCATCGCCTGCGATCCTCAACATCGTGACCAACCTCGGCAACACGACGAGCGTCCTGACACCGGCCCACGAGCTGCACGAGGAATACATCGGGGTAAGCAAGCCCTTTGCCCGCTGGCACAGCGAACTGATCGCCACGGCCGACTATCTGGACCTGTCCGGCATCGTTCGCGCGACCCTGACCGTCACGTACATCTTCCATATCGGATGACAGCCGCGTGAAACGAACCGCGCCGAGCTTCAAGTCCCTGCCCACGGTGGTGATGCTGTTGGTCGTACTCACCACCGGCGCGCGGCTCATCTTTTTGAGCGTCGAGCATCACAAGGGCGTAGCCCGACAGCAGGCCGCGACCGTGGTGAGTGCCGACGCGAGGCGGGTCGAAGTCGCGCTGCAAGGGGTGTTCGAGCATGCCGTGCGCGCCGCTCAATCGGCTGGTGAAACCGGCGGCGATGCCTCTCGCCAGGCCGACGGCCACACCTTCTATATGAGCGCCGATGATCGTCCGCTTCCAACCCGTCCTGCCCAGGCGGCCGTCGCCAGGGGAATCGCGGACGAATGGAGATCCGCCGAGACGGGGCGAGCCGCGCCCGCCGCCGCCGTCCTCGGGCCCATGCGTCTCGGCAGCCAGTGGCTCGTTGCGGTCCGCGTACCGATGGTGCCACGCAACGGCGAAGCGCCGGAAGACAGGAGGTACGCCGTGGCGTACACGGATCTGGATGCCGTCACCGCGCAGGCGCAGCTGTCCAGGCTCGCGAACGCCGGATACGACTTCGAGATTTCGCAGATCGAGCCGCGCAGCGCATTTCCCCGAACTTTCGTGAGCTCGAGCTCCGAGGCCCTCGCCGACACGGTTTCCGCGCAGATCTCGCTCCCGGCATCGCCGGCCGTTGCGGGAAGCTATCTGCGCCTCGCCGTCCGCCCGCGCGCCGGCTGGTTTCCTTCGACCCTTCTCGAGTCGGAAATCGCCGTCCTGGTCATGCTCGCCTGGCTCCTGGCCTTCGGGACGCACGACTTGACCCACGCACTCGACCGGGCCCGCGCGGCGCTTGCCGGTGCGCGCCGCCGTCTGCACGCAAGCCGCCAGCAACTCGCCGAGGAGATTCAAAAGAGGCTGGATCTTCAGCAGACATTCGAGCACGCGCGCTACCACGACATGTTCACGGGGCTCCCCAACCGGCGACATTTCATGGACGAGCTCGATCGGGCGCTGCGCGATGTGCGGCGGCGGCGGCTACGGCGTCTCGCCGTCATCATCGTCGACATCTCGCGCCTGACGCTCATCAACCACATGCTCGGCCACACCGCGGGGGACGATCTGATGGTGCAGGTCGCTCGCCGGCTGGAGGAGATCACGTCCCCGCTCGACGCCTCGCTCGCCCGCTGGAGCGGCGATCAGTTCGCGGTCTTGCTCCCCGACGTCGAGTCCGGTGATGCAGCGCTCGATGTCGCCAACCGCTTTCAAGCGGAGTTGCGCGCTCCATTTCATTTGCGCCGGTACCAGCTCAACGTCGCGGCGACGCTCGGCGTGACCTGCGTGGAGTCCGGGCAGGAGCGCGCCGACGACATCGTTCGCGAGGCGGACATCGCGCTGTCGGTCGCCAAGGCGCGCGAGACGACCAAGGCCGTTTTGTATGCGCCGCACATGAGCGACCGGGCCGGCAGCCTCGTGAGCCTCGATGCCGACCTGCACGTCGCATTGCAGCGGGAGCAGTTCAGGCTGGTGTTTCAGCCCATCGTCGACCTCTCCACGCGCAAGATGGTTGGCGCGGAGGCCTTGCTCCGCTGGCGGCATCCGGTGGAGGGGCTGCTCGCCCCGAGCCGATTCTTGCGAAATGCGGAGGAAGCGGGATTGATGGTCCCGATCACCCGCTGGATCGTTCACGCGGTGACCGACCTGGCAGTCGACTGGCGCCGGAAATTGCCCGCCACCCAGAAGTTCTACATCAGCGTCAATCTTTCCCCATCGGTCGTGCGCGATCCAGGATTCGGGGATCATGTCGCCGCCGCTCTCAAACAGAGGACCTTGCCGCCGTCGTTCCTCAAATTCGAGCTCACCGAAATGGCGCTCGACAACGTCGCCGGCGCCCGAGAAGGGCTCGATCGTCTGCACGACATGGGCATCCAACTGGTGCTGGACGACTTCGGCACCGGTTACTCGTCCTTGAGCAATCTTCAATTGTTTCCATTTGATATGGTGAAGATCGATTGTCCGTTCGTCGATCGACGTGGCGTGTTCCAGTCGAACATGAGCATGGTCGCTGCGATGATCCAGCTTGCCGGAAGCCTCGATCTCAACACGGTCGCTGAGATCATCGACAGCGAGGCGGCGGCGGCGGCGCTCAAGGCGATGGGATGCCGCTCTGGCCAGGGCTTTTATTTCAGCCCACCGCTCGAAGCCTCGGAGGCATTCGAGAAACTCCGCAGCCAGCAACCGCTGGAGCCCGCGCGGGCGGAAGCTCCCATCCAGACGGCGGTCGAGGCGGATGCCTCGCACACGCTGATCATGCGCCGCCTGCAAGACCCGTCCGAGCAGGCGACGTCGGAGACCGTGATCGTACGCACCGTCGGAAGAAGCGCATCGCCGAGCGCCCCCGCCAAGGAACCCGGCGTGCGAAGGGATGTCCATCCGGGGGAGGACCCCTCCTCCACCATCGTGCTGTCGACGGAGCGGGTCGACTTTGCGCACGAGGACGAGGAGGACGATGAGGAGGACGAGTAGCTTGCCCACCTTGCGCGACCGCCAAACCATGACTTTCGATTCCGACTCCCAGCACAGGCCCCCCATGTACAAGAACACCCAACGAGCGAAAACCGGCATCAAGGGCCTGGATGAGATTCTATGCGGCGGACTGATTTCGGAGCGGTTGTACCTCATCGACGGCAATCCCGGTGCCGGCAAGACGACCCTGGCACTGCAATTTTTGCTCGAGGGCGTCCGCGCCGGCGAGAAGTGCCTGTACGTGACGCTGTCGGAGACCAAGCAGGAATTGGAGGCCGGAGCCCGCTCGCATGGATGGTCGCTCGAGGGCATCGAGATGATCGAGCTCATCGCCGACGAGGCGGAGCTCGAATTCGACGGGCAACTCACCATGCTGCCGCCCTCGGAGGTGGAGCTCAGCGAGACGACGCGCAACATCATCCAAGCCGTCAAGCGCAGCGCACCGCGGCGCATGGTGCTCGATTCGCTTTCGGAATTGCGGCTCCTGGCCCAAAGCTCGCTGCGCTACCGGCGTCAGATCCTGGCGCTCAAGCAGTTTTTCGTGGGACGCCAGAGCACCGTGGTCATGCTCGATGACCGAACCGCGGAAGGGCCCGACCTGCAATTGCATAGCATCGCTCATGGCGTCATTGCGCTCGATTCGAACCCCCCGGCGTATGGACAGGCCCGCCGAGAGATCCAGGTTCTCAAGTTTCGCGGCAGCGATTTCGTGAGCGGCTACCACGACTTCACCATCCGCGAAGGCGGATTGATCGTCTTTCCCCGGCTGGTTTCCGCGCAGCATCCTGCCTCATTCAAATCCGAGTCGATCCCGAGCGGCGTCGCGGCGCTCGATACGCTTCTCGGCGGCGGTATCGAGCGCGGCACCAGCACCCTGCTCCTCGGCCCCCCCGGATCGGGCAAATCCACGATCGCCGTTCAATACGCGGCCGCCGCCACGCATCGCGGGGATCATGCCGCAGCGTTTTTGCTGGATGAAACCAAGGCCGCGATGGTGGCCCGATCCACCGGAATCGGCATGAAGATCAAGGAAGGCACGGGGCCGGGCGAGATGCTCATCCGTCAGATCGACCCGTCGGCGATTTCGCCCGGTGAATTCGCCCACCTGGTCCGCGACTCCGTGGAGCGCGGTGCGCGCGTGGTGATCATCGACAGCCTGAACGGCTACTTGAACACGATGCCGCAAAGCAATTACCTCACGGCCCAGCTGCATGAGCTCCTGTCGTATTTGAATGCCCAGGGCGTCGCAACGTTTCTCGTCGTCGCCCAGAGCGGCATGATGGGTGCGGCCATGACCTCTCCCGTGGACGCCAGTTATCTGGCCGATTCCGTGGTGGTGTTGCGCTATTTCGAGCATGCCGGAGAGGTCAAGAAGGCCATCTCGGTGGTCAAGAAGCGCACCGGTGCGCATGAGAAGGCGATTCGCGGGCTCGACTTCGACAATCGGGGAATCCATTTGAGCGAGCCTCTCATGACGCTGCGCGGCGTCCTCACGGGTGTTCCCGTCGAAATAGCCGCCGACCAGCGGGGACCTGCGCCCTGAGGGGTCTGCGATCAATGGCGTTGCCGGCAGATGCCTCCGACGAATACCGCGTGCTGCTCCTTCCCGCAACCCGCCGGGACGCGGAGGTTACGGCGGCATTGCTCAACCGCGAACAGCTGGCGTTCGTCCTTTGCGAGAACGCCGCGGCGATCGCGCGCGAGATCGAGCGCGGTGTCGGGACCATTCTCATGACCGACGCGGCTCTCGGCGATCCCGGCATCGACCCGATGCTCGCGGCGCTCAGCCGCCAGCCTCCCTGGTCCGACGTACCCGCGATCGTTTTGTGCGGACACGACCAGCAATCAAGGGCGGTGCTCGCCATGCAGGCACTGCGCAACGTCACCGTATTGGATCGGCCCACGTCGTCCCGCACGCTCATCAGCGCCGTGAAGGCCGCGATCCGGGCGCGTGTGCGCCAATATCAGATGCGCGAGCAATTCACCAATCTTCAGGATTCCGAGGCCGCGCTGCGACTGCGCGAGCGCCAACTGCACACGCTCGCGGAGAATACGCCGGATATTTTGAGCCGCTTCGATTCGCAACTGCGCCATGTCTATGTCAACCGGGCCGCCACCGTGGCCACGGGGTTGCCGCAAGAAGAGATGGTGGGGCGCACTCATCGGGAGATCGGAATCCCCCCGGAACTCTGCGATGCCTGGGAAGCCGCGCTGCGGCAGACCTTCGCGGACGGTGAGCGGCAGCGGGTCGCGTTCGCATACCCCGGGGCGGGAGGCACCCGCTATTACGATGCGCTATTGATACCGGAAGGGGGAAACGGCGCCATCGAGACGGTGCTGAGCGTCGCGCACGATGTCACGGAGAGCAAACGCAGCGCCCAGATCCTGGAGGATGCGAGCCGGCGCAAGGACGAATTCCTCGCAATGCTGGCGCATGAACTACGCAATCCCCTCGCGCCGATCCGCAACGCGAGCGAGATCCTCGCCAGAAAGCTGTCGGGCGATGCGCAATTGAAGAAGACGGTGAATCTCGTAAAACGTCAGGTTACCCACTTGGCGAGGCTGGTGGATGATCTGCTGGACGTCTCGCGCATCACCGAAGGCCGCATCGAATTGAGGCGCGCTCCCCAGGCGCTCGCGCCGATCCTCGCGCAGGCCCGTGAGAGTGTCGAGCCCTTGATGCGCGACAAGCATCACGTCCTGCTCGTGAGCGCGAGCTATGAGCCGCTCTACGTTTGCGGCGATCATGCACGCCTCGTGCAAAGTGTCGCCAACGTGTTGACCAATGCGGCGAAGTACACCGATCCCGGCGGCGAGATCCGCCTGGAGTTGCGGCGGCAGAACGGTCATGCCGCCATCATCGTGTCCGATACCGGCATCGGCATTCCCCGGGACCTGCTGCCTCGGGTGTTCGATCTTTTTGTGCAGGGTGACCGATCGCTCGATCGATCGCAGGGCGGTCTCGGCATCGGGTTGTCGGTGGTGAAGCGGCTGATCGAGATGCACCAGGGCAGCGTCATGGCGTTCAGCGAAGGCCCGGGTCGCGGTTCGGTTTTCGAGATTCGCCTTCCGCTCATCGATGCGCCGAGCGATGAGCAAGCGGATGCGCCCATGCCAAGGGTCGAGGCCAAGCGCATCCTCATCGTGGACGATAATGTCGATGCGGCCAACTCGTTGGCCGAAATGCTGCAAATCGATGGACATACGACAGAGACGGCCTACTCGGGGAAGGACGCGCTGGCAGCCGCTTTCCGCGAGCGGCCGGACGTGATCCTGCTCGATATCGGACTGCCCGACATGGACGGTTACGAGGTTGCGGCGCGCATCAGGCCGAGGCTCGAGTCGGTCCAGCTCATCGCGCTCACGGGCTATGGGCAAACCGAGGACATTCGCCGAGCGGCCGAAGCAGGATTCGACGCACACGTCATCAAGCCGGTGGATTTCGACGATCTGCAGCGGATCATCGAGAGTGCGGAGTCGCGCCGTCGAGAGCTCAAGACTTCTTCGGGCGCCTAAACAGCGCCTTGATGGGTTGGCAGCGTGAATGTGAACCGCGCGCCGCCGCCCGGACGATCGCCGGCCGCGATCGTGCCGCCGTGCAAATCGACGATTGCCCGACAGATGGCGAGCCCCAAGCCGGCTCCGCCCGTATTGCCTTCATCCCGGCCGCGCTGAAATTTCCCGAAGAGACGTTCCACGTTGCCCTCGGGTAGGCCGGGACCCGAATCCTCGACGGACACTCGCACGAACCCCTCTTCGGGAATCGCCCCAACGGTGATGCGAGTCCCCGGAGGAGTGTGTTTGGCGGCATTCTCGAGAAGGTTGGCAAATACCTGCAGCATCAAAGCGGCATCCACATAGACGGGCGGCAGATCGGACGGCAGGTCCACGCGGACAGGATGGTCGGCGAGACGATCGCCCACGCGGTCCAGTGCCGAGCCCACGAGATCGTCGACGGTTTGCCAATCGCGGTGAGGCGCTACAGTGCCGGCCTCGAACCGCATCAAATCGAGCACATCGGAGATGATTTGCGACATCTCGTTGGCCTTGCTCTCGATCGATGCCGCGAGCATCCGTCGCGACTTCTCGTCGAATACGGTCGACGGGTCGTTCAGTGCGCTGCTGGCTCCGGCGATCACCGCGAGGGGAGTACGCAAATCATGCGAAATGGAGGCCAGCAGGGTATTGCGCAGGCTCTCGGTTTCGGCGGTCACGCGCGACATCTCCGCCTCGTCCGCGAGCAAGGCGCGCTCCAAGGCGAGCGCGATCTGTGCCGCAAAAGTCTCCAGGAGGTGGCGCTGCTCGGGGAGCAACAGGCGGCGGCGATGCAAGGGCTCCACCGCGAGTACGCCGAGCGTTTTGACGCCGGCTCGCAGCGGCAGGTATTGCGCCGGCGCGTCACGGAGCGTGTCGGTGCCCAGGCCGGCCGGGGTACCGTGATCGAAAACCCATTGAGCGATCGACAGATCGGCCTTGCGCAAGGATGCCTGTATCGGTGCGGCCCGCGGATGGGCCAACCTCCCTTGGTCGTCGGGCACGAGAACCACGGCGCTGCCGGCAAAGGTCTCGGCCACGTGCTTGACTGCGACTCGCGTCAGTGGATCGATGCCGCGGGTTGCCACCAGCTCGCGGCTCATGGCGTAAAGCAGCGATGTCCGGCGCTCGCGAGCTCCGGCGACGCGCGTCTGCGCGCGCACGCTCGCCACCAGATTGGCGATGATCACCGCAACCACGAGCATGATGCCGAACGTGACGAGGTACCTCAGGTTCGTGACCGCCAAGCTGTAGCGCGGCGGAACGAACAGGAAGTCGAACGCGAGGACGTTGGCCGCTGCGACCACGACCGCAGGACCTCTGCCCATCCGCAATGCGGCGACGGTGGCTCCCAATAGATACACCATCGCCAGATCGGTCAACGAGAAATGCGGAAACATGACCGCGGCGAGCAGCGTGCACGCGAGAGAGATCGGCAACGCCGCCCAGTACCGCCCCCAGCCAATGCCGTGAGCTTCGTAGGATTCGAAGTCGCTGCGACGGGCCCGAGCGGATCCCGTCGGTCCGCGACTTGCAATGGAGGACACATCGAAGTCGCGCGACTCTCGCATCAACTGGATCGCCGTGGACTGCCTGAACAGAGAGAGCAATCGCCCGCGCCTCGGCTCACCGACGACGATGCGAGTGACGTGTCGCAGCCGCGCATATTCGCGCACCGCCGCTGCCGCGGAGGGACCATCGAGCGTCACCGTCTCGGCGCCCAGCGACTCCGCCATGCGCAGCACTTCGACCCGGCGGTTGCGGGCCTTCTCCCCAAGCTTGAGCATCTTGGGCGTCTCCACCGATACGACCATCCATTCCGCATCCATTGCGTCCGCGAAGCGCTTACCCATGCGCACCAGTTGTTCCGCTTGCTCATCCGGCGCGACGGCAACCAGAAATCGATCTCTCGCCAGCCAGGGCTTCGACCGCCGCTCGCGTCCCTCGTAAGCGCGCGCAGCCGCATCCACACGATCCGCGGTTCGGCGCAGCGCGAGCTCGCGCAAGGCGACCAGATTCGGCTCGCGGAACAAGAGCTCGGTGGTGGCCAACTCCCGGCCCGGCGCATAGATCTTCCCCGCCTTCAGGCGCGCCAGCAGATCGGCGGGAGGCAAGTCGATGAGCTCCACCTCATCCGCCTCATCGAATACCCGGTCCGGGATCGTCTCCTTCTGCCGTATCCCGGTGATACCGGCCACCATGTCGTTCAGGCTCTCGAGATGTTGGACGTTGAGCGTGGTCCAGACGTCGATGTGAGAAGCCAGCAGCTCATGGATGTCCTGCCACCGCTTCGCATGCCGCGGGGCAGGCTCGGCCCCGAGAACGTTGGTATGCGCCAGATCATCGATGAGCAGTAACGCGGGGCTGCGCTCGAGCGCCGCGTCCAGATCGAACTCCCGGTGCGTCGTCCCATGAGGCGTCGCTTCGCGGCACGGGAGTTGCTCGAGACCCTCGAGCAACCGCTGCGTGTCGACTCGGCCGTGCGGCTCCACGTGCCCGACCACGACGTCGATGCCGGTTGCGCGCGCATTGCGGGCCGCCTCGAGCATCGTATAAGTCTTGCCGACGCCCGGCGCGGCGCCGAAAAATATCTTGAGACGCCCTCGCCGTCCGACCTGCGCAGTGGGGTCGAGGGTCAGCGGCTCATCCGCGCTGCGCCTCTCCTCATCGATCATTACTGGTCGAGGGCCAAATTGAGCTCGAGCACGTTGATGACCGGCTCGCCGAAAAGGCCGAGCAGCGGTTCGCGGCGATGCGCGGCGATGAGCGACTCGACCTGGGCCACCGGTATGTGGCGCGCACGGGCAACCCGGGCTGCCTGGTACTCGGCCGCGGCGGGGCTGATATGCGGGTCGAGACCGCTCGCCGAGGCCGTGACCAGGTCGACGGGAATGGGCGCGCGGTTTTCCGGATCGGCGTCACGCAGCTTCTTCGCATTCGCCGTCACCGCCTCGAGCAGCGCCGGGTTGAGCGGTCCGAGATTCGACCCTCCGGAAGCCACGCCGTTGTAGGGCTGCGGCGCGGTGGCGGAAGGCCTTCCCCAGAAATACCTCGGATCGGAGAAGCTTTGGCCGATCAGCTTCGAGCCGATCAAGGTATCGCCCCGTCGAATGAGGCTGCCCTCGGCCTGGGAAGGGAATATCAACCGGGCCGCCCCGGTGATGATCGACGGATACACGACGCCGAGCAGGATCGTCATCATGACGATGAGACTCAACGAAGGCCGCAGATAGCGCGCGAACATCGTGGTTCTCCTCAGGTCAGGCCGGTGAGCGCCAGGGCCATGTCGATCAGCTTGATGCCCGGAAACGGCACGATAATCCCTCCGAGCCCATAAATCAGCAAATTTCGCCGCAGCAACGGCCCCGCTCCCAGCGGACGGTATTTCACACCCTTGATGGCCAGCGGAATGAGCAGGACGATGATGAGCGCATTGAAGATCACGGCGGACAGGATTGCGGAGCTCGGCGTCGCCAGCCCCATGATGTTAAGCGGGCCGAGCTGCGGATAGGTCGTCGCAAAGGCGGCCGGAATGATCGCGAAGTATTTCGCCACGTCGTTCGCGATGCTGAACGTCGTCAATGACCCCCGCGTCATGAGCATTTGCTTGCCGGTCTCCACGATCTCGATCAATTTCGTGGGATTCGAATCGAGGTCGACCATGTTGCCGGCTTCCTTGGCCGCCTGGGTCCCCGTGTTCATGGCGACGGCCACGTCGGCTTGTGCGAGCGCCGGCGCGTCGTTGGTGCCATCTCCGGTCATCGCGACGAGCCGCCCCTCGGACTGATGCCGGCGGATCAGCTTGAGCTTGGCTTCGGGTGTAGCCTCCGCCAGAAAATCATCGACGCCCGCCTCGGCGGCGATGGCGGCGGCCGTGAGGCGATTATCGCCCGTGATCATGATGGTCTTGATGCCCATGTGCCGCAGATCCGCAAACCGCTCCTTGATTCCTCCCTTGACGATGTCCTTGAGCTCGACGACCCCGAGCACTCGGGAGCCGTCCGACACGACCAAAGGCGTGCTTCCCATCTTTGCCACGCGCTCGACGATGGCCATGACCGCTTGAGGAAAGGGCCGGCCCAGAGACGTCACATGCTTCTGAATGGCATCGACCGAGCCCTTTCGTATCTGGCGGTCCCCCAGATTCACCCCGCTCATGCGGGTTTGCGCCGAGAAAGGGATGAACGTGGCATTCAGGGTCTTGAGGTCGCGCTCCCGCAGATTGAAGCAGCGCTTGGCGAGCACGACGATGCTGCGTCCTTCCGGCGTCTCGTCGGCGAGCGATGCGAGCTGCGCCGCATTCGCGAGCTCCTCGTCCGTGCAATCCGCGGCCGGCAGAAACACCGAGGCTTGCCGGTTCCCCAGCGTGATGGTGCCGGTCTTGTCGAGCAGCAGGACATCGACGTCGCCCGCGGCCTCGACGGCCCGTCCCGATGTGGCGATCACGTTGGCCTGCATCATGCGGCTCATACCCGCGACGCCGATTGCCGAGAGCAGACCGCCGATGGTGGTCGGAATCAAGCACACGAGCAGCGCCACCAGAGCCGTGATCGTGATCGGGGTGCCGAGCTTGGCGGCCTCCACGCTGAAGATGGAAAAAGGCAGCAGCGTGACGATGACGACGAGAAATACCAGCGTCAAGGCGACGAGCAGGATCGTCAATGCGATCTCGTTGGGCGTCTTCTGGCGCTTGGCGTTCTCGACCATGGAAATCATGCGATCCAGGAAGGTCTCCCCCGGATTGACGGTGACGCGCACGATGATCTCGTCGGACAATACGCGCGTGCCGCCGGTCACCGAGGAGAAGTCGCCTCCCGACTCACGGATCACCGGCGCGGATTCGCCCGTGATGGCGCTCTCATCCACGGATGCCGCGCCTTCGACCACTTCGCCATCGACCGGTATGACATCCCCGGCCGTGACCAGCACCAGATCCGATTTGCGCAGATCGTCCGCTTTGACGCTGCAGGTTTCGCGCCGGGCGAGATTCCGATCGATGAACCGTTTCGCCATCACGGTCTGGCGCATGTTGCGTAGCGCCGAGGCTTGGGCGCGGCTGCGGCCTTCCGCAAGGGCCTCGGCGAAGTTCGCGAACAGAACGGTGAAGGCGAGCCACACGGTGATCGCAAAAATGAAGGCGGTCGATGCCTCCCCGTGCCCCGCCAAGGCCTGCACGCAAAGCAGTCCGGTCACGAAGGTTCCCACATAGACCACGAACATCACGGGGTTTCGCGCCTGGACCCGCGGGTCGAGCTTCTTGAACGCCTCGAGCACGGCGGGAGCTATCAGGTTTCGATCGAACAGCGGCAATTGTTCGCGTGTCATGCAATTTCTCAGTGAGCCGAAGTCAACATGAAATGCTCGACCACCGGACCCAGCGCGAGGGCCGGAATATAGTTCAGCACTCCAATGAGCAGAATGGTGCCGATCAACAGTGCGATGAACAGAGGACCGTGGGTCGGCATCGTGCCCTCGGTCACCGGTATGCGCTTCTTGGATGCGAGCGATCCGCCGACTGCAAGCGCCGCCACGATCGGCCAGAAGCGCCCGATCCACATGACTATCGCCAGAGCCACGTTGTAGAAGGGCGTATTGGCCGAGATCCCGGCGAAGGCGCTGCCGTTGTTATTGCCGGCCGAGGTGAAGGCGTACAGGATCTCGCTGAAGCCGTGCGGCCCCGGATTTGCAATGCCCGCTTTGCCGGCCACCGTCAGCACGGCCACGGCGGTGCCTGCGAGGACCGCGAGCGGCGTGGTCAGGATGTAGATGGACGCGAGCTTCATCTCGCGCGACTGAATCTTCTTGCCGAGATATTCCGGCGTGCGCCCGATCATCAGGCCGGCGATGAATACGCCGAGGATGGCAAAGATGAGGATGGTATAGATTCCAGTTCCCACGCCCCCCGGCACGAGCTCGCCGAGCTGCATCAGGAACATGGGCACGAGCCCCCCCAGAGGCATCAGCGAATCGTGCAAGCTGTTCGTGGCGCCGCAGGAGGTTGCGGTCGTCGCCGCCACGAACAGCGTCGAGCCCGCGATTCCCATTCGCGTCTCCTTGCCCTCCATGTTCCCGCCCGGTTGCAGGCTGGTTGCCGACTGATCGATTCCCTGCTGGGCAATGAGGTGGTTCCCCCCCTGCTCCGCATAAAAGCCAATGCCGGCGAGGACAAAGAACAGCACGAGCATCGACACCAGGAGGGCCCAGCCCTGCCGCGTGTCGCCGACCATCTGTCCGAAGGTGAACGTCAGCGCGAAGGGGATCAAGAGGAGCGCGGCGATCTCCAAGAGATTGGTGAGCGGCGTGGGATTCTCGAACGGATGCGAAGAGTTGGCATTGAAGAATCCGCCACCGTTCGTGCCGAGCTCTTTGATGGCCTCCTGCGAGGCGACCGGCCCCATGGGCAGCGATTGATTTTGCGTCGTAGCCGGCTCGGTGACCGGATTGCCGGCGGCATCCTTGAGCGGGTTGCCATCCGCGCCGATCTTGGGATTGTCGTAGGTCAGCTTCTCGATCGTCGTCGCCGTCCGATAGGACTCGAAATTCTGAATGACGCCTTGGCTCACCAGAATCATCGCCAGCAGGACGGACAAGGGCAGCAGCACGTACAGCGCGGAGCGCGTGACATCGACCCAAAAATTGCCGATCGTCTTGGCCGAATGGCGCGCGAAACCGCGGATCAGAACCAGCGCCACCGCGATGCCCGTCGCGGCGGACAGAAAATTCTGCACCGTGAGGCCCGCCATTTGCGCAAGATAGCTGAGCGTGGATTCGCCCGAGTACCCTTGCCAATCGGTGTTGGTGACGAAGCTGACGGCCGTGTTGAATGAGGAGTCGGCGCTCACGGCGCCGAATTTCTGCGAATTCAGGGGCAGCCACTGCTGCACGCGCTGCAGCCCGTAGACGGCGAGCGCCCCCAGCGCATTGAACACGATGAGCGCGATGGAGTATTGCGACCAGCTCATTTCCGCGCGCGGATCGACGCCGCAGCAGCGATAGAGCCACGCCTCCAGCCGGGCACAGCGGGTCACCACCCGTGACTTGCCCTCGACGACCCGGGCGATGTAGGACCCCAGAGGTCTCACGCACAGCAAGACGATGCCGAAAACCGCGACGGCGAGGAACGCAAACTTGGCTGTCGGGCTCATCAGAATTTCTCGGCGTTGATGAGCGCGTAAATCAGGTAACCGAACAGCAGCAGCGCAAGAATTCCGGCACCCACATACGCCACGTTCATGCATCCTCTCCGATGCGCTCGATCCCCCAGATCAGGGCGATGGTCGCCAGAAAGAGAAGAAATCCGATGCCTAGATAGATGAAGTCCACACCATTACCTTCGAGTTGTTCAGATGACTTCCTGCACCAGAGTGTACGCACCCCTGCGCCGCTGCAAAGACCGGAAGCCGTTAAAATACGGCGGCGACCCCTGCCGGAGCGTAGTTGAGAATGGTCGGGTGCGGCCGTTCCAGTGGAAAGGGCCCAAAATCAGTCCTTAGTGCCCGCCAAGGAGGCGATGCTGCGGGGTTTCAAGCTGTCGGGATCGGCTACCAGCCGATAGCCGATGTTGGGCTCGGTGACGATGAATTTCGGGCGGCTCGGCTCTGATTCCAGTTTCCGCCTCAGACTTCCGATGTAGACCCGGAGCGCCCGCGAATCGTCGCGGGTAGGACCCCAGACCTCTTTGAGCAGCTCCGAGTGCGTCACGACACCCCCGCCGTGCCGAGCGAGCGTCTCGAGGATTCGATGCTCCAATGGCGTTAGCCGTACCTCGCGCCCATCCGCGCCACTGGCGGTGCGCCGGCCCAAATCGACCGTCACGTCCCCCAATCGCAGAACCGCCATGGGCAGATCGCCGCGGACGTGCCGCCGTAGCAGCGCCCGAACGCGGGCAAGGAGCTCGGGCGCGCCGAACGGCTTGACGACGTAGTCGTCCGCCCCCTTGTCGAACGCGAGGACGCGCTGAGCCTCCTCGACTCGAGCCGACAGCACGATGATGGGCACCGGGGACCAGCCGCGGATGCCCGTGATGACGTTGATCCCGTCGCGGTCCGGCAGCCCGAGATCCACGACGACGATGTCCGGACGATGCAGTCGCGCATCATGTTCGCCCTGCACGGCGGTACCCGCCACCACGACTCGAAAGCCGTTGGCCTCGAACAGCACGCGCAGCACGTTCTGCAGGGCCGCGTCGTCCTCGACCACCAGGACAACATGCATCGCATCGGTCATATCGACATCCTAATCCATCGCGAGCGGGGGTGCCGGTTGCGCTGCGCGGGTTAGAACTTCCGACGCACCTGACTGCCGTCGATGACGCCGTCGCTGGCGCGCCGACCCATCGCTGGGCCGCCGAGCCGGCCGGGACCCGCGACACGCGCGCCGCCGATGCTCGAGACTCGATCCGGTGCCTTGTGGCTCGGCGAGGTCCGAGGAGCACTTTTAGAGGCGGACAGGCTGATCGGGACGACCGGACTTGCCGGCCCCCGGATCGCGGCTGCACCCCTCGGAGCCGTGCGTCTCGAGGCGAGCGGCCCTGTCGACGCCCTCGCCGGGGTTCTGCCTCGGGGCGGCGAGCCCACGCGATTCTCGGTGCTCCGGTCGCGCTGCGCCGTCTCACGTTGCGCGGTATTCGATCCGCGGCGGGGCGTAAGAGCCGGTGCCACGGCCTGGCGAGCGGTTTCGGGCGCGGTTCTGGCGGTACTTTTTGCCGCCGATGGGCGCTGTCGCGCGGGCGATTCGGCCGCACCGGCACTGAGGACCAGCGGTGCGCAGATCCCGATCGCGCACAGCAGGCGAGCGATCCTCATCACCCGACGCTCGGCGAATGCGCTGCCTTGCCCGCGTCGCGCATCTTCTTGCTGGCGGCAGACGCCTCGATGCGATAGATGAGCCTGCCGAGAGAGTTATTCGGCAGATAGCAAAACACGTCACCCTGCCAATACGCGGGGCCGCATTCAGGGTTGTTGAGCGCCTGCTCGTAACCCGCCCCATGCATGCATTCCGGTACTTCCGCACCGAGATGCGCCAACATCGAACGCGCGTTCTGCCCCTGATGGGACTGCCTCGAGGACAGAATGCAACGTTCGAGCTGCGCGTGCTGCGCATTCAGACCGCCGATCCAATGACGGACTCCGATCCCGCATAGGCCGCCGGCAACGAGGAGAACGGCGAGGAGCCCCAACTCGCGAGCCGTCTGCGGTCTCATGGGGAGCCCGCGGATCGTGAGGCTTGTGCATCGCGCGGTGCCCGATCATCGCTTCGCAGGAACATCATCTGCAGCGCAGGTACGATCAGGAGCAGCAAAACCGGTCCGATGAACATGCCGCCCACGACCACGGAGGCCAGGGGCCTTTGCACCTGACTGCCGATGCCGGTCGAGAGCGCGGACGGAAGCAGACCGATGCACGCGGCCAGTGAGGTCATCATCAGCGGTCGCATCCGCTGCTCGGCGGCTTGGGTCATGGCCTCGATGCCGCCCCGGCCGGATGCGGTCCTCAGTTGATTGTAATACGTGATGATCAGGATTCCGTTCATGACCGACACACCGAACAATGAGATGAATCCGACGACGGACGAAACGCTCAGCGGCTGCCCCGAGACGAACAACGCAATGACTCCGCCGCCCATCGCGAACGGAATCCCCGCGAGCGCGAGCAGGCTGTCGCGCAGCGAGTTGAACAAACCCAACAGCAGCACCAGGATGAGGACGAGGCTCAACGGCACCACGATCTCGAGGCGATGCTTTGCCTGCTGCCATTCAAGGTACTCGCCGGCCCATACGAGGCGATAGCCTGTCGGCAAGATCACGTTCTTGCTGATCCGCTCCTGCGCTTCGGCGACCGTGCTGCCGAGGTCTCGCCCGCGCACGCTGAACTTGACGGGAATGAATCGCTGCATGGCCTCGTGGTAAATGTAGGACGCGCCCGTATCCAAAGTAATCGTCGCAAGCTCGCGCAGGGGAATGTACGACGGTGTACCGGTGGCGTTCTGGTAGCCCACCCGAACATCTCCCACCGCTTCGATGTTGTTGCGATATTGCGGCGCGAGGCGAACCGTAACGTTCCAGGCACGATCGCCCTCCAGCAGCGTCGTTGCCACCGCGCCCCCCATCGCCGCTTGAATCACGGCATTGACGTCACCTGGGTTCAGCCCATATCGCGCCGCTCTTTCCCGATCAATGGTGATGTTGAGGTTCGGCTGACCCACGACGTGAAAGGTCCCCACATCTTCCATGCCTCGCACCTGCTTGATCTGATCGCTCACCTGAAGCGCCAATTTTTCAAGCTCCTCCAGATTGTGCCCGACGATCTTGACGGAGTTGGCGCCTTTCACACCCGAGGTGGCCTCCTCGATATTGTCCTGTATGTTTTGCGAGAAATTGAAGGTAAGGCCCGGCACCGCGTCGTTGAACTCCTCGAGCAGCTGGGCGGTCAATTGATCCTTGCTCAATCCGGCGGGCCACTGGCTATGCGGCTTCAGCGGCACGAATAACTCGACATTGGAAAACGGCGACGGGTCGCTGCCGTTATCGGGTCGCCCGTGCTGCGAAACCACGGTAACGATTTCCGGGTGGCTCAACAGAATCTCGCGGATTTTTCTGACACCCTCCGTCCCCGCCGCCAGGCCCATCGTCGGCGGCATCGACAGGCGGATCCAGTAATTGCCTTCCTCGAGAGCCGGCAGAAATTCGCTGCCCAGGCGCGTCGCCAGAAATCCCGTGATGACCAAGAATATCAGCCCGATCCCGACCGTGACCCTTCGCCGATCGAGTGCCCAATGCAGCGCCGGGGTATAGGCAGCGCGCAGTGCCCGCACCAGCGCGGTCTCGACCTCCTTTACATGCTCCGGAAGCAGAATCGACGAGAGCACGGGCGTGATCGTGAAGGTCGCGATCACCGCGCCCACCAGGGCATAACCGTAGGTTCTGGCCATGGGACCGAAGATCTGACCCTCGACGCCCTGCATGGTGAAGAGCGGCACGAAGGCGGCGACGGTGATGGCCACGGAGAACAGCACCGCTCTATCGACTTGCAGGGCGCTGATATAGATCAGGCGCAACCGATCGGTCCATGTGGACAGGGTGTGGATGTCTTGTTTGACGCTCGGATCGCCTCCCAGCTGTCCCTCGGCGAGGTCCTCCAGCAGCTCTTGCCGCTTCTCTCGGCTCAGCTGGAAATTTCGAAAGATATTCTCGACGAGAATCACCGCCGAATCGACGATGATGCCGAAGTCGACGGCTCCAATGGACAGCAGATTGGCGTCCTCGCCCTGCAGCACCAGTATGATGATGGAGAACAGGAGCGCAAAGGGAATATTGACGCCGACGACGATGGCGCTGCGCAGATCGCCCAAGAAGATCCACTGCATGAAGAAGACCAGGATGCAGCCGAAAAGGAGATTCTCCAGCACCGTATGGGTCGTCACGTGGACGAGGCTCATGCGGTCGTAGAAAGGCACGATCTTGACGCCCGGAGGGAGGCTGCCGTCGTGGTTCATCTTGTCGATTTCCGCGGTGATCCTCGGAACGACATCTTGGGTATGGAACACGCGCCCCATGACCACGATGCACTCGACCACGTCGTCATCGTGATCCTTCCCGACCATGCTCAGCCGGGGAACGTTACCGACGTACACTCGAGCCACGTCCTTGACCCGCACCGGCACGCCGCCCGATTGGGTAAGGAGCACGTTCTCGATGTCATCGACCCTGTAGCCCTTGGTCAGATCGTCGTTGCCGCCGTCATTGAACAGACCAATCCCGCGGATGTTGACTGATTGCTGACCGATATTGATCTCACGCCCGCCCACGTTGACGTTGGCGTTGCCGAGCGCCGTTATCACCTGAGGAATGGTGACTCCGTAAGTTTGGAGTCTGTGAAGGTCCGCCTCGACCTCGAATTCCTTGGTCGGACCACCGAAGCTGTTGACCTGTACGACGCCGGGAACCGTCGACAGGCGCCGCAGAACGATATAGTCCTGCACGGTGCGCAGATTCGTCAGACCGAAATGCGTCGGCCCAACCATGGCGTAACGAACGACCTCACCCACGAGGCTCGACTGCTGGATCTGGGGCTGCACGTTGTTCGGCAGCGAGACATTTTGCTGCAGGGAGTATTCAATCTGGGTCTGCGCAAAATAGAAATCGACGCCGTATTTGAAGCTGACCCGCAGGAAGCTGAGACCATAGAACGACGTGGAGTTGACCGCGGTAATGTATGGCGTCCCGTAAATGCCAACTTCCATCGGAATGGTGTAATAGCGCTCCATCTCCTCGGCCGACAAGCCGCCTTGCTGCGCGGTGATTTCGATGATCACCGGTGCGGGCTGCGGATAGGCCTCGATATTGAGCATGGTGAAGGCGGCCACACCGCCGCCCAGGAACACCATCAAGCCGAGGAGAACGATCGCGCGATGCGTGAGCACGAACGCGATGACACCTTTCAGCATGCGGTCGATCTCTCGGTTATCACGGGCCTACCCATCGGGCTTTTCGGTGGACGCTCAGCCGTCGCTGCTGGAGATGAGCATGTTGTCGAGGAAAACGGCGCCGTCCGTGACGACCAGCTCGCCTTGCGTCAACCCCTCGAGTATCTGGTCGTAGCCATCGCTTTGCAGGCCGAGCCTGACCTTGCGCTGAATAAAATGATGCCGATCGGTCGTTACCCAGATGGTCATGGTACCGTCGCCCTCGCGCACGACGCTCTCGGGTGGAACCGCCGGCGCGATCACCGGATCGCCGATGCGGATCACGAAGTTCGCGAGCATTCCAGGGAGCAGTTCCCGCCTGGGGTTCTGAATTTCCGACCTGATGAGCAAGGTATGCAGGTTGGGATCGACCGTCGCCCCGACCACTGCGATCTTGCCTTCATACACCTGATCCGGGTATGCCATCGTCGAGACGTTTACTTTTTGTCCGACGTTGACGTATTTGATGTTGCTCTCGGAAACATTGGCGAGCATCCACACAGTCACGACATCGGCAACGGTGTACGGCGCGGGTGTATTGCCCGGCTGAACGAAGAGACCGGGTTGGGCGACGCGCGCGGTCACCCGGCCGTTGATCGGGCTCGGCACGACGAGTACGGAGTCGATCTTGCGGCTGGCCACGATGGCGTCGATCTCGGCATCCGACTTGCCGAAGACCCGAACGGCATCGCGTCCCGCCTTGAGAGCACCCTCCGCGGTCTGCTGATCGGAGATCGCCTGCTGCAGATCCTTCTCCGCAATTCCCTGAACCTGGTAGAGCTGTTTCGCGCGCTCCAGTACGTGCATCGTCAGATCCAGGAGCCCGGCCGCCGCGATCAAATTCGAGTCCGCCTGGATGAGGTCCGGGCTCTCGATCGTGAACAGTGTCTGACCCTTTTTCACTTGATCGCCGACTTCGACGTAGGCTTTGATGATCTTTCCTTGATAAGGCGAGAACACCTGGACTGCGAGATTCTCGTTGAAGTCGATACTACCGACCGCGGTGCGCTCCTGTGGGAACGCACGCTCCGCGGCCGCGCTGATCTTGATGCTTTTGAGTTGCGCATCCGTCAACTGAACGGACGGAGCGGATTCCGGCGCCGGTGCATTCGTTTTGGCACCGCTTGCGAGCGGCTGGTCCGCACTGGCGGTGAGCCGAGCCGCTCCGATGACCGCGGCAACGAGTGTCGCGGCCGCGGCCGCTGCCGCTAGCACTCGTCGGTGGCGTCCGTGACTCAACCAATCCTGCAGTGAAGACAAGCCCATTCCCGTCGCTCCCGGAGAATCCCGCGCATACGCGCCGCGGCGCGTCTGGCGGCTGGTGCACACAATGGCGGGAAGCCGCGAGCCGGGCTACTCGGACTTCTCACACTACCTGCAGATCGTAGGGACGAGCAGAATCGATGCATGTGCGCCATCCGTTGGTTCGTTCTCGGCACGCTCGCCGCGATGGTCATGGCGGGAGGCTGCGCGGTCGGGCCTCATTACCGTAGGCCGCAAGCCCCGGTCGATGCGGGCTATGCGCCGGCGGCGGTGCCCGAAACCAGTTCCTCCGCGAACGCGCGCGGGGGCGAGGCTCAGAAATTTGTGGTGGGCCGGGACATAGCGTTCGAGTGGTGGGAGCTCTTCCAATCCGCGGCGCTCGATTCACTTATCGAACAAGCATTCAAGGCCAATCCGACGGTCGCGGCGGCTCAGGCGACCCTGGCGCAGGCGCAAGAGCTGGTCTATGCGCAGCGGGGATTCTTCTATCCGACGGTGTCCGCGGACGGTCGGGCCGAGCGCCATAAAGTATCCGGCAACACCAACGCAAGCTCGACCATCGGCGTCCAAGGCAACGGCGTCAATCTTCTGCCCGGTCTGGAAGATCCGTACCACGAACCGCACAACGTGCCTTCCTACTACACCTTCTACACGGCGGAGGTGAGCGTGGGCTTCGTGCCCGACGTGTTCGGCCTCAACCGGCGGCAAGTCGAATCCCTGGCCGCGCAGCAGGACGCACAACGCTTCGCCCTCGAGGCGGCCTACATCACGCTCGCTTCCAACGTGGCCGGCGCGGCCATTCAAGAAGCGTCGTTACGCGCTCAGATCAAGGCGACTGCAGAGATCATCGAGGCGGACGAGAAGTCGCTCAAGATCCTGAAGGATCAATTCCGTTTGGGTCAAGCGATGCGCATCGATGTGGCGGCGCAGGAGGCGGCGCTTGCGCAGGTTCGGGCGACCTTCCCCCCGCTCGAGAAGCAGCTCGAGCAGACCCGCGATCTCACGCGCGCCTTGGTCGGTCAACTGCCGACCAAGGAGGAGCCCGCGTTCGAGCTCGATGAACTGCAATTGCCGCCGGAGGTTCCGCTCTCGCTACCGGCCAAGATCGTCGAGCAACGGCCTGACGTGCGAGCTGCGGAAGCGCAACTTCACGCCGCGAATGCCGAGATCGGGGTCGCCGTAGCCGCCATGTTGCCGCAGTTCTCCATTACCGGCGAGTACGGCGGCAACGCGACCCAGATTCCCTGGATGTTCCGCTCCGGCGGCCCTTTCTGGAGCCTGTATGGCGACGTCAATCAACCCATATTTCAGGGCGGCACGCTGCTGCATCAGGAGCGCGCCGCCAAGCAGGCGTTGAAACAGGCGGCGGCTCAGTATCAGAGCACGGTGATTACCGCATATCAGAACGTTGCCGACACGCTGCACATCTCCTTGTCCGATGCCGATGCGCTCGTCGCCGACCTCAAGGCCGAGCAAGCTGCCAAGGTGACCTATGACCTCACCCGCCGCCAGGCGGAAGCGGGCTATGTGGACACGCTGACTTTGCTCAATGCCGAGACCGCCTATCAGCAGACACTCCTCGCCCGCGTGCAGGCACAGGCCGCTCGTTATGGGGATACGGTCTCCCTGTTCCAGGCGCTCGGCGGGGGCTGGTGGAACCGGACGGCGATGGCGGCAAAATGAGGTCAACTCACCGCGTATTTCTCGTGACCGTTGCCGCGCTGGCCTCGAGCTGCGCGGTCGGCCCGAACTTTCACGAACCGCAGGCTCCGGCGAACGCCGGTTACGCACCGGCCGCGCTGCCGGAAACGAGCTCCTCAGCACCCGTCCAAGGCGGGGAGCCACAGCATTACATGTCCGGCAGGGACATTCCTTTCGAATGGTGGGAGCTCTTTCGGTCGCCCGCGCTCAACTCACTCATCGAAAAGGCCTTCAAGGCGAATCCCACCATTCCCGCCGCACAGGCAGCGTTGGCGCAGGCCAGGGAGCTGGTCTACGCGCAGCAGGGTTTCTACTTTCCGTCCGTAGGAGCGACCTATCAGGCCGAGCGTCACGAGATTGCGGGCAATCTCACCAACGACCAGGCCCCCGGCGTGCAGGGCAACGGCGATAATCTCCTGGCGCCGCGTCAAACCCCGGGCGTGCCGCCCTACACGGAGCCCCTCTACTACAGCTTTCAAACCGCCGAGCTCACGGTAGGCTTCGTGCCCGACGTGTTTGGCGGAAACAGGCGTCAAGTGGAGTCACTGGCCGCGCAGACCGAGCTACAACGGTTTGCGCTTGAGGCCTCGTACATCACGCTGGCATCGAACGTCGCCGCTGCGGCCATCCAAGAAGCATCGTTGCGCGCGCAGATACGCGCGACCCGTGAAATCATCGACGACGAGGAAAAGGCGCTCAACATCCTGCGCGATCAATTCCGGCTCGGGCAAGCCATGCGCATCGACGTCGCGGCGCAAGAAACTGCCTTGGCACAGGCGCAGGCGACGCTGCCGCCGCTTCAGCTACAGTTCGAGCAGGGACGCGATCTGATTCGAGCCTTGGTGGGTAATCTGCCGAACCAGGACGTGCCGGAGACCTTTGAGCTCGATGATCTGCACTTGCCCCCCGAGCTGCCCATTTCCATTCCTTCGAAGATCATCGAACAGCGCCCCGATGTGCGGGCCGCCGCGGCGCAGCTCCATGTCGCCAACGCCCAGGTGGGAGTGGCGGTTGCCGCCATGCTGCCGCAGTTCTCGATCACTGGATCCTACGGCGGCAACGCGGATCAATTCAGTTGGATGTTCCGACACGGCGGCCCGTTTTGGAACTTGGTCGGCGACGTAACCCAGCCTCTGTTTGAGGGCGGAACACTGCTGCACCGGAAGCGTGCGGCCGACCAGGCGCTGAAGCAAGCCGCCGCTCAGTATCAGAGCGCCGTGATCACGGCTTACCAGAACGTCGCCGATACGCTGCATGCAACGCTGTCCGATGCGGAGGCTCTCGCCGCCGACGTCGAAGCAGAAAAGGCGGCCAAAGTGACCTACGATCTGACGCGCCGGCAGATGCAGGCGGGGTACGTCAACACGTTGATCTTGCTCACCGCTGAGATGGCCTACGATCAAGCGTTGCTCAGCCGGGTGCAAGCCCAGGCGACGCGCTATGCGGACACGGTGGCGCTCTTTCAGGCGCTGGGCGGCGGCTGGTGGAATCGGACGGCCAAGCGCTCCGCGAGGAATGCGCCGAACTGAGGCACGTCGCATCCGGCTCAATGATCGACTTGTGGCTCTCCCTCGACGGCGCGACCAACCCGTCGATCCGCACGTCGCGTACCCTTCCCCTGCCTCAATGACAGGACGTCCGCGTCTGCGCCGCGCGAATAGTGGCCAATATGCTCGGGGTGAAAAAGACCTCCCGGTTGGGCATGTCTTCCGAGATATCGATGCCGTTGCCGCGGATGCCTTGTTGCATCCCGATCGCGATATGCCGTTGTTCGCCGAAGTCGCCGTACAGGGGACTTCCCGAGGTGCCGCGGGTGGCTTGAATCGTCGACTCGATTACGGCGCCGAGCGTGCTCATCCAATCGACTCGGACCAGCCGGCCTTCCGATACCCACAGATCCTTCAAATCCAATCGATCGCCGTGCAGTGTTCTCCGATCGGCCGGAAACCCGGCTATCGAAAGCCGCCAATCCTTCGGCAACTGCGCGACGTCCACGGTGGCGATCGTCATCGGTCTGATGGAGTCGTCCACGTCGGACGACAGCCGAATGAGCGCCCAGTCGTTCTCGGGATTGCGCACGAGGTGATCGACGATGAGGGTGTCCCCATGCGCAGCGACAAACCCCGTCAGCAAGAACTTGAGTCCCTGCAAAGCGCCCTTGGTTGCATCGCCCTCCGTTTGGCCCACCGCAAAGACTACCGGTTTACCCAGGGATGGATCGATGACGATATCGTCCGTATACACGGCGTGCATGCTGGTTAATACATGGCACCCGTCGATCAAAAATCCGGTCGATGCGCTGAAGCCGGCGGCTGATTTGTCGACGTCCTCGGGCCAGACGGCGCCGACTGCGTTCAAGAACGAATTGTCCGCGTGATCCGGATTGTTCCAGGCATGCAACCGGTCCCCGACGGCCCGATTGTCTTTCTTGAGCGTGTGCGGCGTGCGCGACATCCCCGATGTGTCGTTGGCGGCGGTCGGACCGAGCCATACGAAGGCCATGCCGAGCAAAGCACAAAGCCAGCGCTTCTTGGCCATGACCGGTCGAATCCCCCGCTGTTGCGCTCGGATGCTTTCGAGCCGCAACACCGAGGGAGTACCTTGTGGAGCCGGCCTAGAATTTCACCATGCCGCCGAGTCCCCAGATCACTTCGCGAGTGCGAAGATCGGGGAACCAGTCACCCGGACTGCACTGACCGGTGAGCGGATTCGCGCCGCCTCCCACGCAACTCGCGGGCGAGCCGTTGTTGCCGCCGGGAGGCGTGATGCCGCCCACCCCCGACCAATAGGGAACGCTCGAGTGCCGGAACGTCGCTTCCGTCCACCAGGTAAGCCAGTCGTTCGGCATGTACTGGAAATTAATTTGCGAGTCCCATTGGTAGAGCTTCTGGCCCGGCTGTTGGGTGAAGTACGGCGAACCGCTCGCCGCCGTCGCCCCGTTGATCGGTGGGGTCAGCGCCAGATAGCGGCCCGGATTATTCATGAAGCCACCGCCAACGGTCACCGCAAACAGATCGTGAGTGAACCACGTACGATCGTAGAGCATCACACCGAGGAATTCCTCCTTGTTGGGACCGTGCGTGCAGTGGACGCCGCCGCCATATTCGCATCCAACATCCCAGGTCAAGCTGAACGCCATCTTGGAGATACCGGCCCCACCCAAACCGTGCGCGTCGTAGTACTTCACCAGCAGGCTGTCGTCCTCGTGCACGCGCGTCACATTGGCATAGTTGACGGGAGGTCCGGCGCCCGCATAAGAGCCGGCCGCGGCGTTCGGATTGCCCCCATTTTGGGGCTGGCAGGTGGTGGCGACGGTGCCCAGTCCGTTGGCACTGTTGGTCTGACAAGCAAGATTATCCTGTCCCGTGGTGTAAGTGTTGAACACCAACTTGAGGCTGCTGCTCGGGATCCAGAGGATCTGCCCGCCTAGACCCGGATGCCGGTTGAACTTGGCATAGGACTGCCATCCGTTGATGAGCCAGGGCTCGATCTTCAGGTTCTGCGTGGGAAACCACTGGACCCGCAGTCCATTGAAGAACCAAGGCGTATTCGACGACACGTACGAGGGTTGATACGTCCAGTTGTCGAAATTGTAGTAGCTGAACAGGCCGATGTACGAGACGAAGATGCCCGCATCAACGTTGAGGCCGTGACTTACGTCGAAGTGATACCCCGCATTCGCTTCGGAGAAGTATCGGTACGCATTTTGAAGGTCCCACTGGCCAACCTCGCCGCTCGCGTCATTGCGCGGTGTCGTCGTCGCGAACATGCCATACATCGATAGAAAGCGGGCTCTCACGTTGTTCCAGTGGAAGTCGCCGCCGAAACTCACCTGTTCGACCTGGAATTCACTCGAGCGGAACACTTCCGTCGAGCCGTCGACAGTGTGGTCCTGCGGATGGTTGAGGCTTTGCAAGTAATTCACGTCCAAGCGGATCTCAGGCGTGAAAAACTTCGTGTCGAAAATCGGCGACTTCTCGCGCGTATTGCCGTTCATCCAGCCGATATCGACGTTGGCAAACGGCGTAACGGTGTCGTTCTCAGGCGGGGGTTCCGGTGCCTGGAGCGCCTCGGGGATCGTGGGCACTGGGGGCGCGGCGGCAGTCACTCTGCCCGAGGCCTCCTTGGTCGTCGGCGGCCGCCTGCTTGGGCGTCTGCGCCGCCTGCTTGGCCGCCGGCACCGCCTGCTTGACCGTCGCGGCTAACGCCGGCGCCTCTGCCGCCGGTGTGCCTGCGGGGGTATTCATTACGATGTCGTGCCGCGTGGCTTTGCTCGGCGCGACCGTGATCGGGGGTTCGCTGACCTCCGGAAATCCTTCGACTTGCGAGGTGATCGACCAGACACCAGCAGGCAGATCGCCGAACGAGTAGACACCGTCACTACCCGATATCGTTGCGCGGATGCCGGCGCCGTCGACTCGCTTGGCCGTCACCGTGGCATGCGCGACGGGAAGGTTGGCGGAATTGGTGATGATGCCCACTATCGCGCCGGCGGTGTCCTCGGCGTGCGCCACCCCCGAATTGAGAGCGATGAGCGCCGCGGCGGCCGCAGATATCAGATACCGATGGAGATACGTTCGAATGTTCATTGATTCCTTCCCTAACGAATTCTCCGCGAGGAGGCTGGATGAAAAGCCTCCCCAACGAGCCAGTCGCCGCTGGACAAGATAAAACTGCCGTTCAGAGCTCGATCAGGCGTCCGGTCGCGGCTTTGATGAGTGCCTGCGTGCGCGTCGCCACACCCAGTTTTCGACGCGCATTCTCGAGATGAAACTCGACCGTTCGCTTGCTCAAACTCAGGATTGCGCCGATCTCCTCGAAGGTTTTACCGCGTGCGGCCCACGTCAAGGTCTCGAGCTCTCGCTCACGCAGGTGCACCTGCTTTGGCCAAACTTCCGTTCGTGCGACGCGCGCAAGCCGAGCGCCGATGCGGGCGGCAAGGACATCATAGTCCACCGGCTTGGTCAGATAGTCGTCGGCCCCGAGTTGCCAGCCCCGCAGCTCGCTGCACTGGTCGCCGAGAGCGGTGAGGAATACGAATGGAATGCTCTCGAAGCGAGGCGCCATTGACGTGAGTCGCTCGAGCAGCTCGAATCCGGACATTCCGGGCATGCCTATGTCGGACAACACGAGGTCCGGCGGCTCTCTCAGTATCGATGTGAGCCCGTCGTGCCCGTTGAATGCGGCGGCGACGTCGAAGCCGCGGTCCGCAAGCTCCTCACAAATCAAGGAGGCGGTGTCGCGGTCATCCTCGACACAAAGAATTCTTCTGCGACGCTCACTCATCCCTAGCGCTCTCCTTTTGTCGGCAAGATCAGGCTAACACCGAGAGTATTAAGACGGGATAAAAATTTGCCTCGTGCCGGGATATCGCAGTGCCGCGCGGGCGCGATGCTGCTAGGCTCAGATGTGTCGCGGCCCTCCGCTCCGATCCTCTGGATCTTGCGCACGATGAAATCGCCCTTATGAGACGAGCGAGCTCAATCAAAGGACGGTTGTCCCTGGTGTTTCTGTTTCTATTCTTGTTGGTGCTCGTGCTCGGAATGGAGGCGCTGCGCAGCTTACGCTCCGTCAACGAGACATCGGAGCAAATACGCGTGCGCTGGCTGCCGAGCACGCGCGCGCTCGGCGATCTCAACAACCTAACGACGGATTTCCCACCTGCCGAGGCAGCCCTCTCGCACGCCGTCGACGCAAACGAGCGGGCAGCGGCGCTGCATCAGATGGCCGACCTGGATCGCGGCATCGCCGCCGCTCAGCGCGCGTATCGATCGATTCATCATGACGAGGCCGAAGACCAGCTCTACGGGCGCTTCGAGATGAAATGGAGCGAATACCGGAGCATAGTCATGCGGCGCCAAGCCCAGCCCGCGGACCCGCGGAGCGACACCGCGAAGCTCCTGCAGGAGCAGGCCTCCAAGTCGGCGTACGGGGCGGCGAGCGATCTGCTCGGCATGCTCACAGACCGCAACGTCGCGAGCGCGCGCGAGGCCAGCGAGGACTCGGATCGCGCGTACAACCTGGCGCGAAGTCGAATTACGGTGACGATAGTGCTTGCGGGACTGCTCGTGGCCGGCGCCATGGTGCATGTCACACGCTCCATCTCAGCCCCGCTCGTCGACCTCGCGGCACGGATGCACGGGCTCGCCGCGAGCGATACGGGCGCCGCCGTGCATGGGACCCGGCGCGGTGACGAGATCGGCGGGATGGCACGCGCGGTCCTGGTCTTTCGCAACAATGCCATCGATCTTGCGAAGAACCGCCAAACGTTGGCGGCTCAGGCGGCCATGCTCGAAGAGAAGCTCGCCCAGGAGCAGCGTTTGACTTTGTTGCAGCGAAATTTCGTGTCGATGGCGTCGCACGAGTTCCGCACGCCGCTCGCCATCATCGATGGCCATACGCAACGCTTGATCTCGTTGCAGGATCGGGTGACGCCGGAAGAATTGACGCAGCGGGCACTCAAGATTCGCAGCATGGTGCGGCGCATGACGCTGCTGATCGATAATTTGATCGGTTCAGCGCGTCTGATCGATGGACCCATCCATCTTTATTACCACCCGGGCCCTGTCGACCTGCGATTGCTGTTGTGCGACAGCTGCCATCTGCAGCGGGAGTTGACACCCGATGCTCAAATTCTCGAGCTTATGGAACCCGCACAGCGGCTCATCGTGTATGCGGATGCGAGCCTTGTAAGTCAGCTTTTCAGCAATCTTCTCTCAAATGCCGTGAAGTACTCGCCGGAAGGCGGCCTCATCGAGGTCTCCGCTGCGCAAGCCGGTGCAGAGGTTGAGGTCTCGATCACAGACCATGGAATCGGCATCCCCGAACCGGATCGAGAGCGCGTATTCGAGCGCTACTATCGCGGCAGCAATACGTCGGGGATCGGCGGGAGCGGCGTCGGATTGTCGTTGGTGAGGTCGATCGTGGAGCTGCACAAGGGCTCCATATCAATGGAGAGCACCGAGGGCAGGGGCTCGCGGTTCACTTTGCGATTGCCCGCCGTGGTGACGCGCACGATCACGGAGGGCGAGACCTGTTCATAACGCAGTGCGGGCGCCGCTCGGCGGTTCCTTGACGAGCCCGAGCGCGTGGACCAGCGGCTTCATGGTCAACCCTTGTACGAGCAGGGTCAATAAAACGACGCCGTAGGTGACGTGCAGAACCAGCTCGCGATGAATGAAAGACTGCGGCAGCGCGAGCGCGAGCACCATCGACAGCCCTCCCCGCAGACCTCCCCAGCTCAGGATCGTCGCCCACGAAAGCGAGAAGTCCCGGCTTCCCGAGACCCGCATGCACGCGTATTTGGCGTAGACGATCGCGGCCCGGGCGATATTGATGGCGACCCAGCCGATCAGGATCTGCGGGAGATAGTGAGTCAACGTAGCGAGGTGGACCCGGGTGCCGATGAGCAGGAACACGAAGCTGTTCAACAGAAAGGCGGTGTACGTCCAGAACGAATCGACCGCCGTGCGCGTTCGCTCGCTCATCCACCGGGAGCCCCACGTGCCTGTAATCAGGCCCGCCATGACGCACGCGATGACACCCGACAGACCCAGCCAGCTCGCAATGATGAAAGCGCCATAGGCACTCAGCAGCGTGACCGTGATCTCGATCATCGCATCATCGATTGCCCGGGTGAGCAGTCCCGCGCCGAACCCGAGGATGGCCCCGACGATCGCCGCCAGTCCTGCGATGCGCACGAATTCCCAAGCGACGTACGCCCAGCCGGTTTCGGTTCCGGAGGCGAGCCCGAGCACCAGGGTAAAAATGACGACCGCGGTACCGTCGTTGAATAGTGCCTCGCCCTCGACGAGCACGCACAACCGCGCGTCGACGCCCAGTGAGCGGAACAGGGACAGCACGCTGATGGGATCGGTGGCCGAGATCAACGCGCCGAATGCCATCGCTTCCATGAACATCAGCGAGCCCGGCTGCAGCTGGTTGACGCCGAGCCAAAGGAGCACCGCCGTCAATATCGTCGACACCACCAAACCCGGCACTGCGAGCGCGAGAATGGAGTAGCGCGCCCGCCAGAAATCTGCAAAATCGAGCTTGAACGCGCCCTCGAACAAAAGTCCGGGCAATACCACGAGAAACAACAGGTCCTGCGTCAGCTGCGGCCCGGAGAACGAGGTGACGTTGCCCAGAATGAGTCCGGCGACGATCAAGCCGATCGCATAGGGGATGCGGACGCGATCAGAGAAAATCGCGACCGCAGCCGCAATCGTCAGAAGGACCAAGAGGCTGATTTCGAGATGGACCAGCATTCGAGCAACCGCCGCGACGGTCCTTTCTAATTTCGAAGTTTGAACACGACCGGTATGCTCGCCTGGGATTCCACGGCCTTGCCGTCGGGACCCGCGGGCGTCAACGACTGCGTCTCGAGGTATCTGAGCACGGCTTGATCCAGCATGTCCGACCCCGACGAGCCGGCGATGCCCATCTTCGTGATACATCCCGTCGGTGAGATACGCAAAGAGGCGATCACCGTGCCCTCCTCGCCCAGCCTCCGGCTCTCGCTCGGCCAGAGATCCTCGAGATTCTGCGTGTTCAAACCGGCCGCAGGATGAGCGGTGCCGGTCGTGGTCGTCACGGGCGCCGGACAGGGGGAAGTACGCGGCCGAAGCACCGCGGCGACGGCGGTCGAATGAACCAGTGCGTTCCGTTCCTGCACGTAGGCTTCGCGCAGTTGCTCCTCACGCTTCGGCCAGTCTTCGCTGGGATGACCGGTATTGAGGCTCGCGAGCAGAGATCTCTCCGCCTCGAGAACTGTCGCTGTATGCGGTCTGGAGGCGGGCAGGTGATTTCTCTCGAGAAAGGAGGCGAACATGTCGCGATTGTGCATGAGCGCGGGAACGAGGTTCCAGTAGGCCTGAAAATAGGCGAGCTTCGCCTTTTGATCCTCCACCCAGGCCGCGTTCGTCGAAGGCATCTCCGTCTTGAGGGCTGTCATATAGTCATGCAGGTCCTCGGACATCAGCCGTCCGCGGATATCTCTCCCCAGTTGCCGGTCGATGTCCGCAGATCCGCCGGTCACCTCCTTCTCGAGCTCCTCGATGATCGCGTCCGGGCGGCGGTCCGGGCTCGTGTCCTTGGCGGTGTCTGCGCCCACCCCGTGCTCGAGAACTTGCGTCGCCTCGTGCATCCGTGCAAGTGCCGCCGCGGCGCTCGCCGAGCTGGGATGTTCGACCAGACGAACCGTGAGTCCGTACACGAGATCCGACGAGATGCTGCTCGCCTTGTTGCCCGGCACATCGAGCACGCCGCCGACGGAGTAGGTGTCGACGGTGTCGCGGCTCAACATGCCATCGTAGGGACTGCGGCGATCCCAAATGGCGGCGAAGCGGTTACGCAGATCCAACTTGACGTTGCCGGGCGGGCGAGCGAAGCGCCACAGCTCCACGGAGGCATCTTTGCGATCGTCCTGGTTCCACGACACGCCCTCGATATCCCACGACACCCCTTGCGCTCCGTCGGGCATGAAGCCCATGGTCAGTGTCAGCGGACTCTTGTCGGACAGTGAAAGGACCGTCGGCGGCACGCCCAGAACAAACCGCGGCGTCCGCAGCGTCCAAACCGGACTGTTCTCGAGCTTGAGGCCCGACAGCGGAACCGGGAGCAAGGCGCGGCGACTCAACGCGGCGCGCCATTGCGAGAGATTGCCACTGTAGGAAACATCCAGCTGCGCGGCGTACAGGCGCGCCAAATTGCGGGATTGCGGCAGTCCCACCGACGGCGCCACGGCGAGGATGGCAGCGTAACCCTCCGGAGTCGGCAGCAACTCGCCCATCAGATAGGCATCCATGAACGGAATCGCCCAGACTCGCTCCTGCCATCTCCTCCCGTACGGATCGGTGTACAAGGTGTCAGACTTCGCGGCTCCGAGTGACGTCACCCGCACCTTGTCGGTGCCGACCGGACGCCGCAGGTCGAGCGCCTTCAGCGCGATATCCATGAACGTCTTGGAATCGCCATAGAACGCATCATCCGAGGCGGCCGCGGAGCGTGCCAGACTCACGAGCCGCACACCGGCGACATCCGCGTAGCTCACCGAGCCATCCTCGGGCAGCTCGATCTGATGGTATTCCAGCCGGTCGGCGGTCCACGTCCCGTCGGCCTGTTGAGTGATCAGCCGCGGCTTGCCGTCCTCGGCATGAGGCGCGAACAACAGGTCCTGGGACCCCGGACCTTTGGGAAACAGCGTGTCGGCATAGGTCTTCAGCAATTGCGCGGTCGCCTGCTCGGAATGACGCAAAGCCACCTTTTGGAAAGCCTGCACGAATTCGGGCCATGCCAAGGGCAGCCCGAACTCATCTTTGTACGCATACGTCACCGTGCCATGCATGTAGGGGATGGTCACGAGCATCTTCACATCGAAGCGCGCCTTCATGGGGGCGGCATCGAGGACGCGCGAGATCGGGAGCGAATAGTTCAGATTCTCGTTAGGGGACTTGCCGATGACGATACCGATGACGTTGCCTTGGCCGTCGCACAGCGGACCTCCGCTGTTTCCGGGGGATGCCGCCGCCGAGAAGCGCAACCATTTCCATCTCCCGTCCTGTGCCTCGGGTGTCTCCGAGGTAAACAGGCCGTCTCGGATGACGATCCCCTCGCCCAGGGCGTTTCCGACGGCGAGCACCGGCTCGTCCAGCTTCGGGTCGCGATTCGTATGCAGTCCCGCGGGCCCCGGGTCCTTGCGCAGGGAGAACTCCACGAAGTCCTCGTCCACGGAGAACTTCAGGATGCGGTCCACCTCAAAAACGGTGCCGTCGCTCGCCCGCAGCGCAGGCGGTCCAAACTGACTGTCTATGCCTGCCAAAAACACATGCCCCGCGGTCACATAGGTATTGTTACCCAATGCGAAGGCGGTGCCGACGGATCGATACGCGTCGGTTCGCTCGATGAAGGGCAGCAACTCGAGCGGCAAGGGCTTTTCGTAGGCGACCGGGTCGTTCTCCGGCTTCTTCATGACCACTTCGAACGTATTCTCGCGAATCGCGTGCTGCATATCCGGCGTCACGCCGGCGTAGGCGGTGGAAGCTAGAATGAAAGAGAGAAGACATCCCAGCCAGATCCCAATTCTCATTCTCATCTTTCGGCTCTTCCCTGAAGATCGGTCAATCATACCGATTTGCATCGGAAAGTTGGCGCCGGGCGTTTTTACTCGCGCGGCTCCGGGGTGAGCGAGAGGACCTCGTCGATCGTCGTGATGCCCGCCGCAATCTTCTCCGCCCCGGCCTGGCGCAGCGGCCGCATGCCCGACTTGACGGCGAGCTGGCGAAGCTCGCGCAATTCCGGATCATCGACGATGCCCGCCTGCGTCGACGGATCGATCGACATCAGCTCATAGACGCCGCTTCGCCCCCGGTATCCGGTCTGGCGGCATTCGAGGCAACCCACGGCCTTGTGCACGGTGTGCGGCATGTCCATGATCTCACCGACATTGAGCTGGGCCCACTGCTCGGGGACCACGGGGACCGGGGTTTTGCACTCGGCACAGAGCGTTCGCACCAGGCGCTGTGCCAGCACTCCGATCAGGGTGGCACGCAACAAATAGGCCGGAACGCCAAGCTCCAGCAAGCGCGTGATCGCGGACGGCGAATCGTTGGTATGCAGGGTCGAGAGCACCAAGTGGCCGGTGAGAGCCGCCTGTACCGCCACTTCTGCGGTCTCACGGTCGCGAATTTCGCCGATCATGATGATGTCCGGGTCCTGGCGCAGAAGCGCGCGCACGCCGTCCGCAAAGCTCAGGTCGATGTTCGATTGCACCTGCATCTGGTTGAAGCTGCCGTCGATCAACTCGATGGGGTCCTCGATGGTGCAGACGTTCACTTCGCTGGTGGCGAGCTCCTTGAGGGAGGCATAAAGCGTGGTGGTCTTGCCCGAGCCCGTGGGTCCGGTGACCAGCACGATACCGTGAGGCTGCGTGATCATTCGCCGCCACACCACGGCCTCCTCTTCGATGAAACCCAAACGACTGAAATCGTGAACCAGGACGTCCGGATTGAAGATGCGCATCACGAGCTTCTCGCCAAACGCGGTCGGCAACGCCGAGACGCGCAGCTCGATTTCCTTGCCCTCGGGTGAGCGCGTGCGGATGCGGCCATCCTGCGGTCGCCTGCGCTCGGCGATGTCCATGCGGCTCATGATCTTCACGCGGCTCGTAACCGCCGGCACCACGAGGGAAGGTAGTTTGTAGACATCGTGCAGAACGCCGTCGATCCGGAAGCGGATATTGCCGGATTCGCGACGAGGCTCCAGATGGATGTCGCTGGCACGCGAGTCGAAGGCGTATTGCAGCAGCCAGTCCACGATCGCCACGATGTGCTGATCTTCCGCGGAGAGCTTTCCGGCGCGACTGAGCTCGGTCAGCTGCTCGAGATTGCCGAGCTCCGTCGGCGCAAGCGTGGACTGCTCCTCGCCGCCGATCTTGACCGAGCGGGCGATGGCGTAGAACTCGACCAGGTATTTGTCGATGTCCAGCGGGTTGGCGAGGACGCGCTTCAGAGGCACCTTGAGCACCGGCGCCAGCTCGCTCATCCATTCCACCGCAAACGGGTCCTTGACGGCGAATACGATGCCTGCGGGGCCGCTCTTCACCGGCAGAATCCCGCTGCGCGAGGCGTACGCGTACGGCACCACCTCGGTCAGCGCCGCGGCATCGAGCTTGAGCGGGTCGATGCGCATATAGGGTAGATGCGTGCGGCGGGCAAGCCACTGCGTCAAGATTTCAAGCGTGAGCTTGCGTCCCTCGTTGCGCGGATCGGGCCACTCCTGGAACGCGACGATTACCAGGGGATGATGGGCGAGCCCGTCCTTTCGTTTCGGCGGCTCGACGATTTCCCGGGCAGCCCCAGGGGGAATGAGCTCTTTCCTCACCAGCTCATTCAGCAGCCCACGCAGGGTCAGCTTGCTCGGTCCGGCGCTGCGCTGGCGGGCAGGCAAAGTGGCGGGTTTATTCATCCACGCTTCGTACTGGAACGCCGGACATTTTGTTCCGACCTGCGTCACACTTCAGACGCAGCGCGGAATCGGGCCCGCCTGCGGCGTGACATTCGTGCCCAGATCGAGGAAAACCTCGTCCACGTGGCACCATCCCAGCCTTCCGGCGGATCTTTGCTACACTCGCCGTGCGACCGCTCAGCAACCAACAGGCACATTCGCAAGACCGGGGGAACGCGATGTCAGACTTGGAATCCGCCAATTATTTCGCAGATGAGTCGCTCATCGACGATCCCCTCCCCTATCTCAACGCGCTGAGATCCAAGTGTCCCGTGTCGCGCGAGCCGCATTATGGCACCTTGATGGTGACCGGGTACGACGAGGGGCTCGAGGTCTACAAGCAAGCCGAGAATTTCTCGTCGTGCCTCGCAGTAACCGGGCCGATCCCGGGTCTGCCCTTCGAGCCTCACGGGGATGACATCAGCGAGCAGATCGACCGGCACCGCCCCGACCTCCCCTGGGCGACGCATTTCATCACCTTCGATGAGCCCGAGCACAGCGCTCATCGGACGCTGCTCACGCGTCTGCTCACCTTCGAGCGCCTCAGAAAAAATGCCGAATACGTACAGGGACTGGCCGACCGCCTGATAGACCGGTTCATCGACCGCGGCAAGTGTGAGCTCGTATCCGACTACTCGCAGCCCCTGGCCACGCTCGTCATTGCGGACCTGCTCGGTGTGCCCGAAGAGGACCGGGAAGAGCTCGTGGCAATCATCGGGCCGCCACCCGGCATCGTCGGAGATCCCGAGCACAAGAGCGCGCCGGACCCGTTGGACTATCTCGACCGACGCTTTACCGGTTACCTCGAGGAGCGCCGACGCCAGCCGCAGAACGACATGATGTCCGAGCTCGCGAACTCCCGCTTTCGCGACGGGTCCGTGCCCGATCTCGCGGCGCTCGTGCGCATTGCCACCTTTCTATTCGTGGCGGGGCAGGATACGTCCGCGAAACTCATCGCCTCGGCCTTCAAGATACTCGGGGAATGTCCGCACCTCCAACGGCGTCTTCGCAACGAGCGCGAGCGGATCCCGGATTTCATCGAGGAGACGCTGCGAATCGAGAGCCCCTCGAAGGTCAGTTTCAGGGTTGCCCGACGCGCGACCTCGATCGGCGGTGTGAAGGTTCCGAGCGGCTCGCTCGTGATGCTCGCTCTCGGTGCCGCAAACCGCGATCCTCGGCATTTCGATGAACCCGATGAGTTTCAGATCGACCGCGATCACTTGCGCGACCATCTGGCATTCGGCCGCGGGCATCATGCCTGCCCCGGCGCGATGCTCGCGCGCCTCGAGGCGCGCGTAACGCTCGAGCGCTTTCTCGAACGCATGACGGATATCGGCATCTCCGAAACGGAACATGGACCGGCAAATGCACGTCGCTACGAGAAAGTGCCGACGTTCCTGCTGAACGGAGTGACCGCCCTGCATCTCGAGTTCACCCGGGCCTAGCGGGGCGCTCCCAGGCGCGACCCACTCAGTGTTCGCCCAACTAGCTCAGGAGTCAGGGTGTGGCCCGGCCCTGGCGGTATTCCAGCACGATCCCACTCATTTGTTCCATTGACAGCCCCGGCGCCGGGGGCGGATATATAGCTAGAGATTGCTCCCCGCTCAGGCGTGAAGATCATCGACCTGCAGGGGCAGTCGGCCGCTTCTGGCCTCAATCTCTTGACGATACCCGCGCCGGCCGCCCTCCCGCTGGGAGCAATTTTTGGTACAGCTGAATCACCGCGGCGGCGCTCCGCACTTGAGGCCGCGAGGCTCCTAGCCGGCGTAGCGAGGCTCCGGCAACCCGCGCGCTCCGAGCCCCTCGATCACATAGAGATCCCCGGCGCCCTCCTCGGGGGGCTCGTTGAAGAATCCGGGATCGATCGTCGTGACGTAAAGCTGGTCCAGCCGGGGACCGCCGAACATCACGCTCACGGCGAGCCTCACCGGCATCTCGACGATCCGCTCGAGGCCCCCGTCCGGCCTGAACGCCGCGATTTTCCCGCCCCTGAAGATGGCAATCCAGACCAATCCGTCGCTGTCCACGGTCGCGCCATCCGGCATGCCGCCGAGCGGACGCGTGTCCGCGAACACCCGCTTGTTGGATAGCGTGCCGGCATCCAGGTCGTAGTCATAGGCGAAGCACGCATAGCGAGCGCTGTCGGAAAAATAGAAGGTCTTGCCGTCAGGCGAAAAGCACGGGCCGTTGGAAAAGCAGATATCCCGCTCCAGCAGGAAAAGCTCGTGGCCGGGCCGCAGACTGAACGCGCCGCCCACCGGCCGAGGCTCGATGAGGTCGGTGCAGCACGACCCGATGACGAAGCGACCGCGCCTATCGACCTTGCCGTCGTTGAACACCGCCTGCGGCGACTGCGAACCGGCTTTCGCGACCGCCGTCACCGAGCCGGTGTCGAAGTCGAGCGTACAGACCTCGTCGCCCATGGCGAGCACGGCTCCGCCCCGCTCCCGCAGAGCCATTGCGCCCACGGAAGCCGGGGTTTCCCAGCTGCGCGTGACCCCGGTGTGCGGCTCGAAGCGGTGGAGCCGCTTTTTCCCGATATCCAGAAAATACAAAGCCTGCGCGGCGGCATCCCATACGGGCCCCTCGCCCACCAGGCAGCGCTGAGTTTCGACGCGGCCGATCTTCATGCTCCGACTCCCTGCCATTCTCCGAGGACCCCGTAGGATGGATCCGAGCGGTCCCTGCGGCCGATGTCGTGATCATGCAGCGGCGTCACCTCGCGGATCTCATCGAAATCGCGGATCGTAACCCGATGCTCCAGACCCCAGCGCCCGTTTCGGCGCGACCAGCGATCGACATAGCGTCCCCAAATCGTCATCTGCATGAGCTGCGCACCGCGACGTATACGGAGCGATGCCGTCACGTACGCTTCGCTCCCGGCGCGGTCGCCGTCGAGATCGATGAGGATGTTCGACACCTGGTGTGAATGATGCAGCGTGTGCCGGTGCTGCGCGCAGATGTGGTCGATCGCTCCGCGCCCATCGCCTTGGTAGACTTCCGCCCCGTAATCGGCGACCCCATCCTCGTGCCAGATCGAATGACCGAGCGCGACGTCGAGCCGGTCCACCGAACGGCAGTAGCGATAGATGAGCTCGGTGATCGCCTGGCGATCTGCGAGTGCCTCGAGGCCCCATTCGCTGTTCATTGCCTCGCCCCCACTCAGCGTCTGCCGAAAAGCTGCCCCGTGATCCTGTCGATCGCCAGCACGCGCTCGCGACGTTCGGCCGCCGAGCTGCCCGCCATCCCTCGCTCATCGTCTGCCTGTCCCCAATTGTGAATTGGGCCGTAGGGCAATCGCTCCAGGCCGACGCGCGCGACGTCAGCCGGCGAGGCCACCCCGTCCGGCATGGGCATGTCCTTCTCCTTCAACAGCGTTCGAAACGCCGGCGTGTCGGTGCGGTTGAGGACCAGCGTCAGAACCTCGACGCCATACGGCCGAAGCTCGGCCCAGAGGGCCTCGGCGAAACAGAGCGTGAACGCCTTGCTGCCGCAGTACGGTCCCATCGCGCTTCCGCCGCCGTAGCAGGCGCCCGAATTGACCAGCAGCAGTCCTCCCCTGCCGCGCGTCCGCATCGGCCTTGCGAAGTGGTGCACAGATTCCATCATCGTGAGGACATTGCGCTGCACGAGGTCCACCCAGGCCGATAGCTCGCGATCCAGGAAGAGGGATCCATTCGGATCGGATCCGGCATTACTGACCAGGAGCCCGACCTGCCGATCACCGGTAGCCCTGGCGATCTGCGCCGCCGCCTGGGGGTCGGCAAGATCGATGGTCGCGGTGAGGCACTCGACTCCGCTTTCCCGGCGGATTTCCTCCGCGAGAGCCCTCAGAGGCCCGTCGCGGCGGGCAATGAGAATGCAGGGCACGCCCTGCGCCGCGATCTGCCTCGCGAATTCACGCCCCGTGCCTTCGGAAGCGCCCATCACAACGGCCCATGGCCCGTAACGTTCGGCAAAATTCACGCAGGCTCCTCCGTCATGCCTCGGCTCGAAGCGCATAGTAGCTCATGAGACCGGGAACTCCCTCGGCTTCGGCCCCGTTTCCCGCAGCTGCGTCAAAGCCAACAGCCCCGCCGTAAGAGCCCCCATGACGTACCAGGGCGGCGCGAACGCGCTGCCCGTCTCGTCGATCAGCAGCTTCAAGACGAGCTGCGTCGTACCGCCGAGCAGCGCCACACCGGTGGCATAAGTGATGGCGAAAACGCCGGAGCGCACCCTCGGCGTCAGCGACTCGACCAGAAATGCCTGCATGCAGACAACCGCGCTGATATGGATCATGGACAGCGTGGCGGTCGCGAGAAAGAGCGACACCGCCGTGGGCCACCGGTTGATCAGCACGAAGGCCGGCAGCATCAGGACGAGCAGTAACCCGAAGGTCAGCAAGGTCATCTGCCGATGGCCGAAGCGATCGCCGAGCCAGCCGCCGGCATAGGCGCTGCACAAGTAGCCCAATCCTTGGGCAATCGTCGCGACGAAGGCCAGCTGCGCGCCGAGCTTGAGGGTGTCCTGGGCGTAGGTCGCAAGGTACGTCAAGGCGTATCCAGCAATGGTGACTGCGCCCACGAGCAGCAAGCCGACGAAAAACACGCGCCACGGCGACTCTCCCACGGGCTCGGCGCCCGCCTCCGCCACCGCGAGCTCGAGCGTCTCCGGCAAGCGTTTGCGAATGACCAAGCCGACGGGCACGACCAGCACCCCCAGCAAGAGCGCGATGCGCCAGCCGTAGGAATCGAGATCCGCAGGACTCAACAGACGTGCGAGCGCGTAGCCGATCAAGCCGGAGCAAAGCACCGCGAGACCCTGTCCGGTTCCGAGCACCGACACGTATCGTGCACGGTGGCCGCGTGGCGCCGCCTCGGCGGCATACGCGGTGATCGGGCCCACTTCCCCGCCCAAGGCAAAACCCTGCAGCAATCGGAAACACAGCAGCAGGATCGGCGCGGCGATCCCGACGTGCGCATAGGAGGGCGTCAACGCCGTGCCCAGAATGCTGAAGCCCATCAAGCTGAAGGACCACATCATCGCCGGCTTGCGGCCGCACCGATCGCCGTAGCGGCCGATCACGATCGCCCCCAGGGGTCGCATGAAGAAGCCGACGCCGAAAGTCGCCAGCGCCAACAACAGGCCCCGAGCGCCGAACTGGGCGGGAACAATGGCGTGCCCAATCTGCACGGCGAAGAAACTGAAGATCATGAAATCATAAAATTCCAATGCGTTGCCGAGGCTGATCGCGACCATGCGCTTGAACGGCATCGAATCCCCTTACCTAGAGCGTCCGCATCACCGAGCGCACCGAGCTCGGCTCCGCAGCCATGATCGCATCGAGCGCGCGACGCGCGCGGGGTTCGTCGAGCCGAAGCGTCGCATTCGCGAGAAACTTCGACTGAATGTCCGAAGCGGCAAGCGCGCGCGCACCCGCGCCCTTGTTGATGGATACACGCCGGTGCAGCTCGCGGCCATCCTTCAGCACAACGCTGACGGCGCCGGAATAGTAGGTCGGAAACTGCGTGTGCGGATCGGCGCGGCAGAGAACCTTCGCCGCGAGCCTCTGCGTCTCGGAATCGCAGAGCGCCGCCGGTGTGAGCTCCGCGAGGCCGAACCGGCCCAGCAGCAGCGCCTTGGCCACGACGAATTGGGCGCTGAACTTGGCCTCGTACTCCGTCGCCGCGCGCTGCTTGACTTCCGGGGGCTCGGCAACGATGGGGAGTGTCTCTTTTGCCAGCGATACCAGCACCCTATCGACATCGCCGACCGAGAACGTTCCGTGAAGCTCCAGGGCCGCTTCCAGGCAGCCGTGGATGAAATGGCAGACGGGATACGGTTTGATTGCCGTCTCGAGCAAGCGCCACCGCGTACCCAGACCTGCGCCGATCTGATCGAGATCAGCGACCCCGCCGTGCAGATGCGATTCGAACAGACCGAATTTTCCTTCGTAGGGCCTCGTCGGTGCGATGAAGCCGCACCGAGCCAAGTGTGCCGCGGTGATACCTGCCAGGGCGCCCCACCCTGGGTGCAGCCGCTTCGACCACGCGCCCTCCTCCAGGAATACCTGCACACCCGAGGCGGTGCTCGCGGCAATACCCTGCGCAGCGATGAGCTGCTCCTTCGTCAAGCCGAGCAACTTACCCGCCGCCAGTGCGGCACCGAAATGGGACACAATACCGGTCGCATGAAAGCCTGCATGATGGAACCCTCCCTGTGCGGCGGCACCGATGCGTATGGCCGCTTCGACGCCCACCGCATAGGCGGCAAGGACATCGCTCCACGACGCGTCGAGCTGCTCGCCCATGGCGAGGGCCGCGGGCAGGCCCACCACGCTCGGGTGCACGATGCTTGCCGGGTGAGTGTCATCGTAATCCAACCCGTGCATGAGCAGGCCGTTGGCGAAAGCCGCATCGCGGGGCGCGAGACGGCGCTCGTCTCCGATCAGCGTGCATTCGCCCGCGCCGGCGGCCGCGCAGATGCCGGCAAGTGCCGGAGCCGCGAAGTCCTGCGCATGGGACGCGAGTGCCAACCCGAAGGTGTCGAGCGCGTGCAAACGAGCCTTCTCCCGGACCTCGGCAGGCAACGACTCCCAAGTGATCGCGTGGCAGAAATCCGCAAGCCGCGCAGCCAGCGGGATGGCGGCGCTCGCGACGGGTGTTTCTCGGTGTTCTGGCATCGGGCTCGTTTGACCAGCCGGCTCGTATTCTTTAGTATGCCAGTGTATACAACATAGATCACCCATGCACCAGGAAAACTGCCCGCCAGCTCGAGGCACGGTGCGTCAATGCCCCCACCGACGAGGAGACCCGCGTGAGCAACGCTGACAGCGACGGCAGCCCGCTGCCGCATCACCAACTGCATATCGCCGGCAAATGGTGCGAGGGGCGCGCGGGCCGGCGAATCGATGCCATCAATCCCTACACCGGCCGAGCCTGGGCCACCGTGGCGCTCGCCGAGACCGCCGACGTCGACGCGGCGATCGCAGCCGCCCGCGAGACCTTCGAGCGCACCTGGAGCCGGGTTTCGGGCTACGAGCGCAGCCGCCTGATGCTCAAGCTCGCCGACTTGCTCGAGGCCGATGCCGTGCGCATGGGTCGCTTGGAAAGCACGGACAACGGCAAGATCATTCGCGAGACTCAAACGCAGATGGTGCTGGCGGCGCGCCAGTACCGTTTCTTCGCAGGCTATGCCGACAAGCTGTGGGGACGACAGATCCCCCTCGACCAGCGTGATGTGTTCGACTACGCGACCCGCGAGCCGCTGGGAGTGGTCGCGCTCATCACGGCTTGGAATTCGCCGATGGGCCTGCTCGCCAACAAGCTCGCGCCCGCGCTGGCGGCCGGCAACTGCGTCGTGATCAAACCCTCTGAGCATGCCTCGGTGACGACCCTGGAGTTTTGCCGCCTCGTCGACTCGGCGGGGTTCCCGCCGGGGGTGATCAACGTGGTGTGCGGCGCGGGCGAGATCGGGCGGGCGCTCATCGAGGGTGGCGTGGCAAAAGTCAGCTTCACGGGAAGCGCCGCCGTAGGCCGCGAGATCGCGGCGGCGGCCGGCCGCCGTCTCGTGCCGGTCACGCTCGAGCTCGGGGGAAAGTCGCCCAATATCATTTTCGAGGACGCAAACCTCGAGCGCGCCGCGGTGGGTGCTCTCGCCGGCATTTTCGGGGCAACGGGCCAGACGTGTGTGGCCGGATCGCGACTTCTCGTGCAGCGCAGGGTTCACGACCGCATCGTCGCAACCCTGGCCGAGCGCGCCCGCGCGGTGCGTCTCGGCGATCCGCTGGACCCCGCGACCGACATGGGCACTGCCGCGAACGAGCCGCAGTTTCGACGTATCCTCGGATTCATCGAGCGCGCGAGGGCGGAGGGCGCACGGCTGGTGGCGGGCGGCGGCGCGGCGCAGGGACCCGGGCTGGAGCATGGCTTCTTCGTCGAGCCCACGGTGTTTGCCGATGTCCGCAACGAGATGGAAATCGCGCAGGAGGAAATCTTCGGGCCGGTGCTCGCGGTGATTCCCTTCGATGATGAGGAGGAAGCCGTCCGTATCGCCAACGCGACGCGCTATGGTCTCGCCGCCGGCGTGTGGACCGAAAACCTGTCACGCGCGACTGCGCGTCACCCGCGCGATCCGCGCCGGACAAGTGTGGGTGAATACCTATCGCGCGCTCGCCGTGCAAACACCGTTCGGCGGATTCAAGGAGAGCGGCTTCGGGCGCGAGAAAGGCGAGCAGGCGCTCGATGAGTACCTCGCCAGCAAGAACGTCATGATCGATTTCTCCAACGTCCAGCGCGACCCATTCGCGATGCGCACCTGACGCACGCGCTCGCGCAGGTCTCCCGCGCGAAGATCTCCCGCACGCGCGAGGCCCTGTGCGCCGCCGGATTGACGTTTGCGCGGTCGCGACTTATGATCCACTGTATATCATATAATGCGGCGGGGTCGAAATGAACGCATCGAGCGAGAGTGCCGTCTACTGGGATCCGTACCGGCCCGACTTCTGGTCGGATCCTTATCCGACATATCGGCGTCTGCGTGAAGAAGCACCTCTCTATTACAACCGGCAGTATGACTTCTACGCGTTGAGTCGTTTCGCCGACGTCGAGAGCGGCTTGAGCAACCCGAAAACCTACAGCTCCCGCCGCGGGGACATCCTCGAGTACATCAAGGCGGACATGGACATTCCCAGCGGCATGTTCATCTGGGAAGACCCGCCGCTGCATACGGTGCATCGCGGCGTTTTGACCCGGGTGTTCACGCCCAGGCGGATGAACGAGCTGGAGGCGAAGATCCGCGCCTACTGCGTCGGATGCCTCGATCCGCTGGTGGGCGCCGGCCGCTTCGACTTCATCGCCGATTTCGGCTCGCAAATGCCCATGCGCGTGATCGGCATGCTTCTGGGCATCCCGGAAGAGGATCAAGTGGCGATTCGCGAGAAGGTGGATGCGGCCCTGCGAACGGAGGCGGGCAAGCCGCTGGAAGTGTCTCAAGCCAGCTACAAGGGCGAGGGATATGAGGAGTACATCGATTGGCGCGCCAAGCATCCTTCCGATGACCTCATGAGCGAGCTGCTGGCCGCCGAATTCCTGGATGAGACGGGCACAAAGCGCAAGCTCACTCGCGAAGAAGTGCTGCTATTCGTCAACGTGCTCTCGGGCGCGGGCAACGAGACCACCACCCGACTCATCGGCTGGACGGGCAAGTTGCTGAGCGACCATCCCGATCAGCGCGCGGCGCTCGTGAAGAATCCCGCGCTCATCCCGAACGCGATCGAGGAGCTGCTGCGCTACGAGCCGCCGGGACCTTCCGTCGCACGATACGTGCTCGAGGACGTCGAGGTTCACGGTCAAAAAGTGCCCGCCGGCAGCGCGATGCTGTTCCTCGTCGCCGCCGCCAACCGGGATGAGCGGCGCTATCCGGACGGCGATCGCTTCGACGTTCATCGACAGGGGCCGCCGCACATCACCTTCGGGCGCGGCATCCACGCCTGTCTCGGCTCCGCGCTCGCGCGGGTCGAGGGGCGCGTCGCCGTCGACGAGCTGCTCAAGCGATTCCCCACCTGGACCGTGGACCTCGAGCACGCGGTGCTGTCATCGACATCGACGGTGCGCGGCTGGGACAGCCTGCCCGCATTTACGGAGGGCGCCGGCCGGGCGATTGGTCGCGAAGCGGCTCCCGAGGCGGCTCAGCGGTCGCTCGCAGGTGCAACGCCCGACGGCGAGAATTGGCAGATCACATTATCGACACCCGTGGGCCCGCAAACGATGACCGCCCGGCTGATCAGGAACGGCGAGAGCTTCACCGGCACCATGTCTTCCGGCGAAATGGGAACGCAGGACATCGCGGGCAAGATCTCCGGAAATGCGCTCGCCTGGACGCTGTCTCTCGCCAAGCCGGTTTCGATCAAGCTCACGTTCAACGTGGTGGTCGAGGATGACCGGATGACCGGCAGTGTGAAGCTCGGCATGTTCGGAAAAGCCGCACTCAGCGGGACGCGCCTTTGATGCCGAAGATCACTTACGTCGAATTCAACGGCGAGGCGAAGGTACTCGAGGTCGCTCCCGGGCTCTCGGTCATGCAAGGCGCGCTGAACAACAATGTTCGCGGAATCATCGCGGAATGCGGCGGCTCGTGCTCATGCGCCACGTGTCATGTGTATGTCGACGAAGCCTGGGCCGACAGATTGGACAAGAAAAGCGAGACCGAGGAGGCGATGCTCGACGCCGTGTGCGATCTGCGGCCGACGAGCCGGCTGTCCTGTCAGATCAACGTGACCGACGAGCTGGACGGTCTCGTGGTGCGGATGCCGCCGAAGCAGGTGTGAAGCGGGAGTTGCGCCGGCGCTCACGCCGCCGCGGTCGGCACGTGCACATCCGCGCCGCGTAGCAGCGATAGTGTGTGGCGCGCGATCACGGATTGCTGATCTTCATCGCCGGGGTTGGACTCAACTCCGGTGGACAAATTGTCGAGACTTTCAAGCAGGCGGAGCCGGCGCTGATCGTGGCGGCCGCCCTCGTGGTCGCGCTGGCGCTCCTGCTCGGATATGCATTCGGCAGGAAAGTATTGAGGCTCGAACCTGTGGTCTTGCTCGGTGCACTGACCGGAGCAATGACTTCGGGGGCCGCCCTCTATTAGCCCTAAGTGCAATGGTTATGAAAGGAGATTATCGATAGCCTTTGCTTTTCACACACCCCAATCGACCGCATCGGGCGACTGCCGAGCGAAGAAGAGAGCCCTTCATAATGAAATTCACGACGTTCTGTTTCGCAGGTGCGGCACTCGTTCTGGCGGGCTGCGTATCGCAGCAGAAGTATGACGAGTCCCAACAGAAGAACACCGACCTGGAGCAGGAGTACCAGCAGCTCAACCAAGCGATGGGCGCCGAGGTCGGGGCCAAGAACATGCAGATCTCGCGGATGCAAGACGCGATCAAAGTTTCGGTGAATAGCGAGCTGCTATTCCCCTCGGGCGGCTGGGAGATGTCGGCGTCGGCGAAAGCGAGCATCGCCAAGATAGCCGTGATCCTGGCGCCTCATATGACCACTAAGATTAGCGTGAACGGCTACACGGATAGCACGCCGATCGGGCCTGGACTGATGAGACAGGGCGTCACGACCAATCTCATCTTGTCGCAGAAACGTGCCGACAATGTGATGCAGTATATGATCTCGCAGGGTGTCAGGCCCGATCTCGTCTCGGCCCAAGGGTTCGGCGAGGCCGATCCGGTCGCCCCCAACGATACGGCGGCAGGCCGGGCGCAAAACCGCCGCGTGGAGCTCACTGTTGCGAGGGTCGGCCAGTAGGGCGAACGGCAGAGTGGGCGCCAGCCCCTGCTGGCGCCCACTGTTCGTCTGCGGAACCTCCAGGTGGCAGCGGGAGATCGACCGAATACCGTATGGTCCCAGAAACTCCGACTCTCCAACATCCTCGATAGCACGCGACGGTTGCCGTGACTACCGTTGCTGCCGGGTCGCGTCGTCCATGACGCTTCGTCGTTACGCGGAGTAGAACACCTCGCCTTGGAACAGCCGCCGCGCCGTGCGATAGACGCTCGCGTGCCGTACTTCTCCCGACTGAAGGTCGGGCTGCGCTTCCACCATGATCACGCCCGACGGATGGCCGATGCGCAGCGCCCCGCCGGGCGAGCGGCAGAGCTCGGACGGCAGAGTGCCGCGAGTTCGACAGGCGACGGCGGCACACAACGCGGATGTGATCGGAATCGCGCGGTGAGCATTTCCGCTCGAGAGCATGCGCACCGAAAGGTCGGCCTCGGCCTCGCCGAATCGATGTCCGGAGCTTGAAGTCCAGGGCCTGATGCGCGCGACCATGCCGACGAACGGCACGGTTCGGCTTGCGGCGGCATGCTCGATATCAGATGTGAGTCCCATCGCGACCGACGCCTGACGGCGCAGCTCCTCGAGCACGCGCATGAGATCGGCTTGTGACTCGATGCGCGCCGCCGACTCCGTGCCGTCGAGGCCGAGCGCCTCTGCGTCCACGAATACGCAGGGATTGCCGGCATCGACCATGCTTGCGCGTATCCGACGTCCGTCAACCCGGAGCTCGTGCAGCGCGCCGCCCGCCGGAAGCAGCCGGCCGGTCCGCGCGCCGGCGAGATCGCGGAATTGCAGGCGGATCGGCGCCCCCGTGCCCGCCACGCCGTCGATGCGCAGGGATCCGTCGACCCGTGCCTGTCCCTTCTGCACCTCGAAGCTCGAATGAATCAACTTGCCGGTGTTGGTGTTGTGAATGCGCACCGTGACCTCGCCGTCGCCCGCAGCCGGCACGAGTCGCTCGTCGACCGCGAACGGCCCGATGGCTGCGGACATGTTGCCGCAGTTGGCGCCGTAGTCCACGCCGGCTCGATCCACGGCAACCTGGGCGAAAGTGTAGTCGACGTCCGCATCGGCATGCGTCGGCGGCCCGATCACGCAGACTTTCGACAGCGATGATATCCCTCCGCCCATCCCATCGAGCTGCCGGCCGTAGGGATCGGGGCTTCCCAACGCAGCCGAGAAGATCGGCGCCCACGCATCGCGATCGGGCGGCAGGTCTCGGCGATGAAACAAAATCGCCTTCGACGTGCCGCCGCGGGCGAATACGGCCGGGAGCTTGCGCACCGACACGCTCAGGCGGCCGCGGCCTGCGCGCGCACGAACTCGGAAGCGCTCTTGCCGGCCTGGCGGCCGAAGACCGCGCCGGACATGAGGCCCGCGCCGCCCAGATAGTTGCCATAAAAGATACCGCCCACGAGCTCGCCGGCGGCGAACAGCCCGGGGATTCGCTCGCCTCCCGTGTCGAGCACCGCGGCGCTGCGGTCGATGCGCAGTCCGCCGAACGTGAACGTGATGCCGCAGGTCACCATGAAGCCCGTGAAGGGCGGCTTGTCGATCGACAGCGCCCAGTTGGATTTGGGGGGTGCGATGCCTTCGGTGCGGACTCCGTCGAGGACCGAAGGGTTGTAGGAGCCCGGCCTGCACGCCGCATTGAAGGCGTGCACGGTGCGCACGAGCCCCTCCGGATCGATGTCGAGCCCTCTGGCCAGTTCCTCGAGGGTATTGGCCGCGAACTTGCTCACCTGCTTGATTCGGTACTCGTCGCGCACCATACCGATGGTCTTGGCGTCGAAGATCTGTACCGCCGTGCGCCGCGGCTGTTTCATCACCTCGCGGCCGTACTTGGCATAAGTATGATTGCGATAGTCGGCGCCCTCGTCGATGAATCGCTCGCCTCTCAGATTGACCACGATGCCGATGGGATAGGAGTGCTTCTGGTAGTTGTCCAGCACCACCCGGTCACCGAACGGCGGCGCGCTGATGTCCCACTGCACGGCGTGGCACGTGGACCAGCCGCCGAACGGCTGCGCGCCGATGTCCAGCGCCGCACGGATGCCGCCGCCGGTGTTGTGCCGTGTGCCGCGCACGCGGCACAGCTCCCAGCCGGGACCGAGATAGCGGGTACGCATCTCGGGATTGGCCTCGAAGCCCCCGCAGGCGAGCACCACCGCGCTGGCGGCGATCTCCTCATAGCCCAGCGGGCCTTTGATGCGCGCGCCGATCACGTTGCCCCTTTGGTCCTGCCTGAGCTCGCGCAGCTCCGTTCCGTAGCGGATGTCGATGCCGAGCTTCTCGGCGCGCTTGATCAAGGCCTCGACCAAGCCGTACCCGCCCCCGACCGCCTCGATGTTCACACCGCCGTAGAAATGATGCTTGCCGTCCACCTTGTAGGACTGGCGTCCGAACATCGGGATGAAGCGCACGCCATAGGAGCGCATCCAAACGATCGTATCGCGCGAGCGACTGATGAGCATGCCGGCGAGTTCCTCGTCGCTCTCATCCTCGGTGACCCGCATCAGGTCCTCCATGTACTGCTCTTTGGAGAGCTTCGGCATGACGATCTGATTCACCTCGGCCTCCGAGAGGTCCGTGAGCACGTCCTTACGCAGATCCTCGACGCCGTCGTGGACGAATCGGAAGCCGCCGGCCGTGAACAGCGAGTTGCCTCCACGCTCCTCGAGGGGCGCCTTCTCGAGCACCAGCACCCGCGCGCCGTTCTCCCGCGCCGAGAGCGCCGCGCACAGCGCGGCATTGCCTGCACCCACCACCATCACATCGTACTTTGGGGTATCCGTCATTCGCCTTACTCCAGTCATTGAGCTCTGGGCATCGCGCCCGCGTTAAGTGGCAGAAGCGAACAGCTTCTGCATTCTGACTTTCTGTGCATTTCGTATGTGCGCACGCAGCGCCTCTTCGGCCGCGTTCGCATCGCGCGCACGAATCGCCGTTACCACCGCACGGTGCTCGCCGAGCGTTTCCGCGGCCCGCTCCGGGCTGTCGAGCGTCGTGCGGCCGAGCAGCGATAGCGCGTCATGCAGGACCGTCACCATGTTCAAAAGGTAGCGGTTGTGGCTGCATCGATAGAGCGTCTCGTGGAAGCGTCTGTTGCTCGCGGTGATGGCCGCTTCATCGCCGAGCGCCGCCTCGTACTGCTGACAGAGATCCGACAGGATGGAGATCTCCACATCGGATGCGTGCTGGGCCGCGAGGCGTGCCGCCGTGCCTTCGAGGACCTCGCGCATGTAATAGAGCTCGGTGACCATGCTGTAGTCGAGCTGCGCCACGACCACGCCCCGCGTCGCGTCGTGCGCCACCAGGCCCTCGGTTTCCAGCCGGCTCAAAGCCTCCCGGATCGGAGTGCGGCTCAATCCGATTTGCTTCGCCAGCTCGATCTCGCGCAGGCGCTCACCCGGCTTGAGGCCGCCGCCCTGAATCGCGCCTCGGATGTACTGATAAGCCGCCTCTCCCCGGGGCAGGCTCTCGCCGTTGCGCTGCACCGGCTTCTTGGTGCGCGTCATCGCCTCAACCCTGGGTCTTCTGCCACTCGATGAGCCGGCGCATGCCTTCTTCGAGAGTCACTCCCGGCTCCCAGCCCAGCTCGCGGGCCGCCCGCTCACGACTGAACCCCAGGCGCGTGCCCGCCGCGGAGCGCACCGCGCGCCGGTCTTCACGATAGATGGGTTTCAGGTCCCCCCGGCCGCAGAGCTCGATCGCGATCTCAGCCACGCGTGTGGCAGTGGTATCGACGCCCGTCGCGATATTCATCGCGTGTCCGTGGGATGGAACCTGCATGGCCAACACGCATGCGCGGGCCACATCGTGGACATGCACGTAGTCATGCACCTCACCGCCATCGCCCTCGATCACGGGAGCCTCGCCGCGCCGCACCTGCTCGCAGACCTGCGCGACGAACACGGCATTGACGGCGCGTGCGTGCTGGCGCTCGCCGTAAACGGACGCGAAGCGCAATGCGTTGAATTCGAGGCCGGAGCTTCGCCAATAGCGCGCGCATAGCCCCTCCCCCAGGAGCTTGCTGGCACCGTACAGCTGCGAGGCGGGTTGAAGACCCGCGCTCACATATCCCGTTTGTTCCGTGATGGGAGATTCGGCCGGGGTGCCGTAGACCGCCACCGACGAAGAGAACACCACGCGGCGCACGCCGTTGAAGCGGCACGCCTCGAGCGTGTTCACCATTCCGAGCGTGTTGACCGATACGCCGGCGAAAGGATCCTGCGCCATCGGTAGAGTCAGGTAGCCGGCGAGCGCGAACACGCCCTCCACATCCTTCATCGCATCCAGAAGATCCGGCAAACGCAGGACATCCCCTCGGATGCGCCGAACGCGCGGCTCGCTGTCCAGGTGCGCGACCGTTGCAGGTGCGCCGAGGGCGTAATTGTCCAGGAGGCGAACTTCGACAGCCCCCTCGGCGAGCAGCCGGTCCGCGATGTGCGAGCCGATGAGGCTCGCACCGCCGGTGATCAGATAGACACCCTTCGCCAGAGGAAACTCCTTGCCGCCGCCGCCCCGCTGGGCGCCGCCGCGCTCACGCAGCTCGTTCGAATCATTGTATACAGTCGCATACTAAAGAATACGGTTGTGTTGGTCAATGGCGTGCTGTGAGCGATCAGCGCGGTCAGGGGGCCGGCGGCTCGCAGCCCGCCCGGCCCGCGCTGCCGCCCGGCCGACGGCCGCCCCGCGATTCAAGCGTTTTCTTGGGAGATCCAGTGCACGAGGCGCTGCATCGGGAACATCGCATCGTGCGGCGATCCTCCCACGTGCTTCGATGCCGAGCCGAGGCGCACCACGCGCTGCGCGCCTGCATTGGCCAACCGGTCTCGCAGCTGCACCTTCGTCTCTTCCGGATAGATGCCGATGGTTTGCGTGGCCACATTCACGTGACGGATCGCATCCTCGAGCGACTTGACGTGTACGACATTGGCCGTCTTCCCCGACGGGTGAAATGCAACGGGCTCATCGGTGAGGATTACCATGCCGCGCCCGTCGAACTTGCCCCAGATCTTGGCCTCGTCGTCCATGACCTCGAGCATCTCCACCTCTTCCCGTACATCGTTCGGGGGCAGCGGCGCGACGGCCGACGCCAGCAAGCGGTCGACTCCCAGCCGCTCCTGGAGCCTCGCGCAGAACTTCTCGACGCCGCCCCGCTCGCCTTCGACGAAAAGAATGCGGCTCGCAAGGCACGCCTCCTGATTGAAGGTCGAGACGTCCTCGGCCGCCGCATCGGCGACCTCGTGCGATCACCTCGTCCGATCGGAACGCCTGCGGCCCGATCATCGAGATGGAGGTTTTCGGATCGAAAGAAACCAGCTGCAGACCGGGGCTGAGATAGCGGATCACGTTGTCGATCGCCGAGCCGCCGCCCCATGCGACGATGCGGCTGAAGTACTGTGGACGATAGAGCGTGCGCTCGATGCGCTCGTCGCCGCCGCGCCAGTACACCGCCGACATCGATTTCACCACCGGATGCTCGGGGTCGATGTCCGCCATCGTGCGCAGCACGGCGACACATGAGAAGGGATCGCTCGAGGGCATCTTGAAGACGTTGATCGCCTTCAGCATCGCGCCCTGCGCGATCGAGGACACGCAGCTCGCGGGCGAGTTGCCGGCCAGCATGTGGATCATGCGCGGTGGAAAGGCGCGGATCGCGCCGGTCTGCCCCTGCGCGTCGGTGCGCCCGACCCATTCATCGAAGTAGCGAAGATCATGAAAATTGGCGTTCAGGCTCGCCATCAGTGCGTCGCGAGTCCAGGCGTGCCGTGCGCGCCGGAACAGGTTCTCGATGATCCGCCGCGGCAGCGGATTGGTCGCGGCGACGAACTCGAGGGATTCCTGGAGGTACGGGTTGCGCTCGGGATCGAGCCGCTGCCCCGCCTCGACCAGGAAGTCGACGATCTCCGCGAGCTTCGTGTGGTAGAGCGGCGGCATTTCCGAGCGCGGCGTTATGAGAGCGTCGAGGTCGATGGCCGGCGTCGTGAAATCGATGCCGAGGTCGCGCGAGGTGTGCCGCACGGCATCGCCGGCAACGAGCCTGCCGCGGATGAAGTGATTGACGCGCATGGTCGCGGGCTTCGCCTGCCGGTCGATCGCCTTCTCGTCGATAGCGCTCATGATAAACCTCTCACGTACGCATCCACGGTCCCCGCGCAGCCGATCTTGTCGTCGCCTTCGAGATCGGCGTAGCGGACGATATTGTCACGAACCGACGGGCTCTTCGCCCCGCACCTGCAAGTGTTGAAGTCGAGCGAGATCTTGTCGCCGGTGATCACGCCATTCCAGCGGCCATCGAGCGCCAAATCGAAGAAAGCCGCCCGACCCTCGATCTCGCCCTCGGTGTGCGGCAGCAGCGCATCCCCCTCCTTGTTCAATATGAAGGGGACCATCCAAGGCGGCACATGATAGCGGCCGCCTTGCCGACAGCGCGGCATGCCCGAGTTGAGTTCCTGCATGCTGTAGTTCTGAAAATTGCGGTTCGGCGGAATGTTGAAGGTTTCGTGGACGAATTGCTGATAGTCGGGAGGAAGCAGTGCCCGCTTGAGCCCGCCGCCGACGTAAATGCAGTTGTCAGGGTGGAAGTCCTTGGCGCTGTAGCCCATCTCGCGGACGAGTTTGGCCACCTGATAAAGCGCGTTCCATAGTCCCGAGATGTAAAGCTTGTCCGCGCGCGCGGCGACGAGCGCGCCGGCGGCCGTAACCATGGCCTCATCGAGCGCCTGCTGCCGCGCCTTGGACGTGGCCTCGAACTCCGCAATGTCCCCGGGCCGGGCACTGCCATCGGCTATCGCCTTTCGCAGAACGACCATCTCGGTGAGGCGGCCCACGGTGATCGGCGGAACCGGCAAGCGAAAGCGCTCGAAACGCGGATCGCCGAAGGCAGCGGCCTGTGCTTCGGCGATGACGATGTTCTTGGGCACGTGCGCAATCGGCGCAACGCCGAACATGCGCCGGTCCCTGGCCGGTGAAACCCCCGAGCCCCAGGAGAACACTCCGACCGTATCCATGCGCGACCACGCCATGTCCGTGGCCGAGGCAATGAGCATCGCCGACTTGCCGGTGGTGCCGCTCGAGCACGATATGTAATGCCCCTTGCCCTCGAGCCTGGCAATCCATTCATCGATGTCCTGAATGTCGGAGGTCTCGACCGGAGCAATGGGTTGAGAGGAAATGGTGCCGAGCCACTTCGCGAGGCGGTCCCATTTCTTCTCGGTCAAACAGCTTTCCGGGTAGCTCTTGTAGGCGGTGTGTGGAAAGAGCAGCGGAACCATGTCCTCTCGCGAGCGAATCTCGCGTACATCCGCCTCGCGCGCGCGATGCCCGAGCAGCTTGATGCGATCCTTGCGATCCTGAAAGCGCTCGTTCATCGCCTCGATCTGCGTTTCACGAACCTCCGAGTAAGAAATCGCGAATCGCTGCGGTGAGTCGACCATGCGGGTCAGGCGCTCGACGGCTGTTGCCACGGACATTCTCCTAATAGCACCTCGTGAGTTGCATTATTGCGCATACGCGCGCGCTATGCAAGGCTCGAGTGTGGTCGGCGGGCATTTGTGAGCTCCACCCGATGGCCGGCTTGGAGGCGCTTCAGGGAACTTCGGTGCTTGCTGCACTGCTGCGCGAATTAGGAAGGCCGGAATGAACTCAAGCCGCCAACGGCCGGCTTCGCAGCGGTCAACGATCTGCGCGTTCGGCGCGCGGTTGTCAGGTCACCGCTTCGACGCCCGCGACCGAGGTCCGGTGCATGGTGCGTCCCGAATCCGCGGAGTACGGAATCACCCGATGCAACGCACCACAGTTATCCCAGACCACCAGGTCGCCCTCCTGCCAGTAGTGCCGGTAGGTGAAGGCAGGCTGAGCCGTCCACTCGAGGAGGCGCGCCAGAAGCGCCTTGCCGTCGGCCCGCGGCAAGTTGACCACATAATCGGCGGTGTAGCCGATGATCATGGATTTGCGGCCGGATTGGCGCTTCCAGACGAGCGGATGCTCATGCCTGAGCTCGCGTCGATAGGGATCGAGCGACTCGGGCGTCGCAACCTCCCGCACCGCCGCCGTCACGCTGTGCAGCACACGAAGTCCCTCGAGCTCGGCCTTCTCCTGCTCCGGGAGCGCCTGGTACGCGGCATATGTGCTCGCGAACTCCGTCTGCCCGCCCTTTGGCGCCACTTTACGGGCCGTGAGCACGCTCGCCTTCGGCGGCGGCATGTCCACGGTGATACCGTCCATGTGCCAGAAATAAGTCCCCAGGACGTATTCGGGCTCGTTGTTGATCTTTGGATCGAGCGTGATGGTGTACACATCCTTCGCTGCGCGGTCGCCACCGGGGACTCGATTGGTGAAATTGACGCGCGCCCCGAGCTTGTCGGTGAAGGCGAGCTGCTCCTTGTCGCTCAAGCCGATGCGGGGAAAAACGAGCACCTGGCGTTCATCCAGCAGCTCCAGGCACCGCTGCACGACATCATCGTCCAGGAGCGATGAGCGCTCGACGTGAACGATGCTGCCGATGGCCGGCTTGATGTCTTCGACTCGTACTTTCATGACTTAAGTCTCCTGTGACCCGTATTAGCACCCACGGAGTTCCAATATATACTTCGGCGGCGATCCGCGCATTCACCCACGCTCAGGCCGCCGGGCGCTGCTCCTCGATGGCCTGTGTGACCGCGCCGTGGCCCGCCGCCGATTTCGCGGCGACATAACCCCAGACGAATGACGGGCCGACGCTCGCGCCGGCCCCAGGGTAGCTCGTCCCCATCACCGACGCGGTCGACACGCCCGTGGCATAAAGTCCCTCGATCACCGATCCGTCCTCGCGCAGAACGCGCGCGTGCTCGTCGGTGACCACGCCGCCGTACGTGCCCACATCGCCGGGAAGCACGGGAACGGCATAGAACGGCGGCTCGGTGATGGAGCCGAGGGTCGCGGAGGGCTTGTTCAGGTGGTCGCCGAGCCAGCGGTCGTAGGCGCGCTCGCCACGATGGAAGTCCTCGTCGCGATTCTGAGCGACGAAGCCATTGAACCGTTGCAGCGTCGCTTTGAGCGTCGCTGGGTCGATGTTGAGGCTGCGGGCCAGGCCCTCGATCGTGTCGGCGGTCCGGAGAAAGCCCTCGTCGTACCAGCGCTGAGGCTTCTTGGTGCCCGGCATGGTTCCTGCCAGCAGGTACTTGCGCAGATACTGCGCGTCGAAGATCGCCCAGCTGGGAACCGCGGGGACGGTCTTGTTGTGCTCGAGCATCGCCTTGCAGTAAGCCATGTACGAGCCGCCCTCATTCATGTAGCGCGCGCCGGTCTGGTCGACCAGGATGGCGTGCGGAGCAGCAGTGACGGACTGGGCAGACTGCCTGAGCTCACTCTCCTCCCAGCCGGGCTGAGGCAAGAATTGGTTGCCGACCCGCTCTTGCATCTGCGCAACGGCGGCCCCGTGCCGCATCATCTCCTCGATCATCTCGCCGGTATCGCCGGGAGCGGCCATGGTCCACTTGACCGACGTTCCGGGCTGGTAGCGATCGCGCATGCGCTGGTTGTGCGCAAATCCGCCCGCATTGACGAGCACGCCCAGCCGAGCCCCCACGCGCCACGGACGACCGTCCTTGACCGTCGCCACCCCGGTTGTCCTTCCGCTCTCGACGATGATCTGGGTCACCGGCGAGTCGGTGCGAATCTCCACCCCTTCGCGCAGCGCAGCCTGCAGCATGCGTCCCTGGAGCGCCGCGCCGCCGGCGACCCACTGCTTGCCGGTGAGCCTGGCTACGGCACCGCGGAGCACGAGCTTGAACAGCAGCATCTTCACCGCCCAGGAGCGTTTGAGTGCCGGCAGCTCCAGCATCTCCTCGAGCGAAGCGGGCACGGGCAGGCGGATGAAACTCGGGCGCAGCCTCTCCTTCCAGGCGCCGAGCTCGTTTGCGTCGAAAAGCTCGGCGACCACGGTTCGGCCCGGCACCGAGCCGCCGGGGAGCTCGTCGTAGTAGTCGGGCCATTCGCTCACACGCGTGAGGCGCACACCTCGGCTGCCCAGGAACTCGAGCATGCGCGGCGCCTCGGTCAAGTAGGTCGCGCGGCGGGCTCGGGATGCGCCCGGTGCATTCTTTGGATCGGGCAAAACCGCGTCGAGATACGCAGCAGCCTTCTCGTAGCTGTCCTCGATCCCGTCACGCGCCATGAAGGGATTGTTCGGAATCCACATGACGCCGCCCGAACGTGCGGTGGTGCCGCCGACCAGGCTGGTTTTCTCGAGAAGGAGCACGCTCTTGCCGACCGATCTCATGAAGAGCCCGGCACACATGGAGCCGCCCCCGCTGCCGACTACGACATAATCGAATGTCTCATCGAATTGAGTCATGGCCTAACCCCCTGCGAGCCAGCTTGCCCCGCCCCTTCGCGCAGCGCAAGCGTGCCGGCCTGACCGGCATGTCGCCCGAGGCGATTTCACTAGTGAAACACTCCGGCGGGCGCAGCAGGGCCGGGCGCGCGCCGGATCGGGGCCTATGGAGCGGCCGCCCCCGGATTCAACTGGACCATTGGGTTAAGCCGGCGAGTGATGATCGCAGTTGCCTCCCGAACCAGACGCTCGATCAACTCGGCCACGGTGGGGATGTCGTGCACGAGACCTTGCGACTGCCCGGCCCACACCAAGCCTTTGTCGAGATCTCCCGTTTCCAAGAGCTCCCGGCCCTTCGCTCCACGAACCAGGTGGGCGACATCCTCGAACTTGGCGTCCGGCTTCGACAGAATTTCCACGACTTGGTCCGAGACGCTGTTTTTCGCAACACGCGCCGTGTTGTGCAGCTTGCGGAAGATCAGGTTGGTGGCGCGCTCGTCGTTCGCGACCAAGAACTCCTTGACCCGCTCGTGGATCGGAGCTTCACGCGTGGCGCAAAAGCGAGTGCCCATGTTGATGCCTTGAGCGCCCAGCGCGAGCGCCGCCACCAAGCCGCGCGCATCGGCGAAGCCGCCGGAGGCGATGATCGGTATCTTGACCTTGTCTGCGGTGACCGGAATCAGCACGAGCCCAGAAAGATCGTCCTCACCGGGATGGCCCGCACACTCGAAACCGTCGATCGATATCACGTCGGCGCCCATGCGCTCGGCGGACAACGCATGGCGTGCGGAGGTGCACTTGTGAAGCACTTTGACGCCGTGAGCCTTGAAATCATCGATGTGCTCCCGCGGATTCGAGCCTGCGGTCTCGGCAATCCGAACGCCGCTCTCGATGATCACGCGCCGATATTCGGCATACGGCGGAGGATTGATGCTGGGAAGAAACGTCAGATTGACCCCGAAAGGCTTGTCCGTGAGCGAGCGGCAGCGCTCGATCTCGGCGGCGAGCGCCGCGGGCGTCGGCTGCGTCAATGCGGTCAAGATGCCGAGAGCGCCGGCATTCGACACGGCCGCCGCAAGCTCCGCGCGGCCGACCCACTGCATGCCGCCTTGGACAATGGGATGTTCTATCCCAAGCAATTTTGTGAAAGGTGTCGTGATGCTCACCTCGGAACAGTACCTTGTGCGAACCCCTGCTGTCCAACCGACGGAACGCGGAATTGCTGCCATCGAAGCGCCGATGGCGTACCATCGCCCGTCGTGGATCTCTCAAGCTATACGACGTTTCACTTCGAGCGCGAAGGGCGGCTCTTGCGAGCCGCGTTCAATCGGCCGGAGAGCCTCAACGCGATCGATCGGATCGCGCATGACGAGGTCGCGCGTTTTTTTGCAGAGCTGGCCGTCGATCCGCTCACCGATGTGGTCATTCTTTCCGGCGTGGGCCGTGCATTCTCCGCCGGGGGGGATCTGGAGCACATCCAGAGAATGATCGATGACCCGAGCATTTTCATCGACGACATGCCGAGCGTGAAGCGCATCGTCTTTGGGATGCTCGATTGTCCGAAGCCCATCATCGCGAAGCTCAACGGCGCGGCGGTGGGGCTCGGCGCCACGATCGCTCTGCTGTGTGATGTGATCTTCGCCGTGCCGACGGCAAAGATAGGCGATCCGCACGTCAAGGTTGGATTCGCGGCGGGAGACGGCGGCGCCGTCATCTGGCCTCATCTCATCGGACATGCGCGGGCCAAGGAGTACCTCATGACGGGCCGGCTCCTGACCGCGGTGGAGGCCGAGAAGATCGGGCTGATCAACCATGTGGTCCCTGCGGATGAAATCGATCGCACCGTCGATGCGTTTGCGCAGGAACTGCTCTCGGGCGCGATGCGCGCCATCCAATGGACCAAGCTCGCGGTCAACATTGGTCTCAAACAGCTCGCGCATTCGGTGCTGGATACCTCCCTCGCGTTCGAAGCCTTGTCCAACGCCACCGAGGATCACCGCGAGGCGGTGCAGGCGTTGCGCGAAAAGCGTCCTCCGCGGTTCACCGGCAAGTGACTGTGGCGCGACTTGCGCGCTGCAAAGGGCGGTAGGCTCCGCGTGCCTCAGCTCAAAGCTCCGGCGCTGCGCAGCCGCTCTATCTCCGGTCGCGTGAGCGCGAGCACCTCGGCCAGAACGGTGTCGGTATCCTCCCCGGGCTGTCGGCCGCATTCCGGCTGATCGAGTGTCGTCCGGCTGAATTTCGGCGCGGGTGCATTCTGCAGCACCCCATTGATGGTCGCGAAATTGCTCCGTGCCACATTTTGTGGATGCCGGACCGCCTCCTCCAGAGTCAACACCGGCGCGAAGCAAACATCCGTCCCCTCGAGGAGGCGACACCACTCCTCCCGCGTGCGGGTCTTGAACAGCCGAACCAGAGCCGCACGCAAAACCGGCCAGCGTTCCCGCGCGGTGGGCTCATCGACCGTGGCGATGCCGAGTCCCTCGAGCCGAGCGTCGTCGAGACCGAGTTTCCCTCGCAGCAACGCATAGAACTCCGGCTCGAGCGCGGCGATGGACACATAGCGTCCGTCCTGGGTCTCGTACGTATCGTAAAACGGCGCGCCGCCCGCCAGTACATTCTCTCCGGTCGCGTCCCTGAAGAAACTGTTGGCGCGAAAGGAGAACATCATCCCGAGCAGAGCCACGGTCCCATCGACGATGGCGGCATCGACGACCTGCCCTTTTCCGGACACCCTGGACTCGAGCAGCGCCGCCAGCACGCCCGACAGCAGCAGCATCGCGCCGCCGCCGAAATCGCCGACGAGATTCAAGGGCGGGACCGGCTTGCCTTCGGGCACGCCGGTGAGGTGCAGAGCGCCGGTCAGCGCGATGTAATTGAGATCGTGCCCCGCGACCAATGCGAGCGGCCCCGTCTGACCCCATCCGGTGATGCGCCCATACACGAGTCGCGGATTTCGTCCCAGGCATTCGGCGGGCCCTAGCCCGAGACGTTCCATCACGCCCGGACGAAAGCCCTCGATCAGCACATCACAGGCTCCGACCAGCCGCAATGCGGTCGCGACGCCGTCCGGATGTTTGAGATTCAGCTTGAGTGAGCGGCGGTTGCGCAGCAGCGGATCCCGTGAGGGCTCGTGCCATAAAGCACCCGGACGCTCGATCCGGATCACCTCGGCGCCCATATCGCCGAGCATCATTCCGCAGAAGGGTGCGGGGCCCAAACCGGCAAGCTCGAGAACTCTGACTCCCGCGAGCGGCCCGCCACGGCTCGCGGGGGCCACTCAAAGCGCCTCGATGATGGTCACGTTGGCGAGCCCGCCTCCCTCGCACATGGCCTGAAGTCCATACCTGCCCTTGCGTGCGCGCAACGCATTCAAAAGTGTCGTCATCAGTTTGGCGCCCGTCGCGCCGAGCGGGTGACCCAACGCGATCGCGCCCCCGTTGACGTTCATACGCTCCGGGTCCGCATCGACGCCGCGCAGCCATGCAAGAGGTACGGAGGCGAACGCTTCGTTGATTTCATAAAGATCGATGTCCTCGATCTTCATGCCGCAGCGAGCAAGCGCCCGTCGAGTTGCGCCGATCGGCTCCTCGAGCATGATGACGGGATCCCCACCGGTGACGGTGAGATTGTGGATGCGCGCGAGCGGCTTGAGCCCGTGAGCCTTCAATCCGCGCTCGTTGACGACCAAGATGCCGGAGGCCCCGTCGCAAATCTGGCTCGAATTGGCCGCAGTCAGTGCACCGCCCTCCTTCAAAAGCTTCACGGCGCCAATCGACTCGCGGGTAGCATCGAAGCGAATGCCCTCATCCACGGTGTGCTCGCCGCCCTCGATCCGCAGCGGAAGGATCTCGCTCGCGAAGGCCTTCGCCTGCGTCGCGCGCGCGGCGCGCTGGTGACTCGAGAGCGCGAACTCGTCGAGCCGATCGCGGCTGAAGCCGTACTTGTCGGCGAGCATCTGCGCGCCGGTGAACTGGCTGAACTCCGTGACCTTGTATCGATCCTGAATGCGCTTGCTCCAGGGTCCTCCCATGCCCGCGTTCAGGGCGAGCGCCGTCGGAGACCCGATGGGCACGCGACTCATGCTCTCGACACCCGCCGCGATCACCGCATCCTGGGTGCCCGACATGACCGCCTGCGCGGCGAAGTGGACCGCTTGCTGGGAGGAGCCGCACTGACGGTCGATCGTTACCGCAGGCACGCGGTCCGGCAGCTTCGAGGCCAGAACGGCATTGCGGCCGATGTGAAAGCTCTGCTCGCCGACCTGACTGACGCAACCGAGAATGACGTCATCGATGGCATTGGGATCGATGCCGCTGCGATCCACCAGGGCATTCAGCACCTCGCCGGCCATATCGGCCGGATGCCAGCCCGCGAGCTTGCCGTTACGGCGGCCGCCCGCGGTGCGGACTGCCTGGACGATATAAGCCTCACTCATCTTTCTACCTCGTTTCTGTCATGGGGTGGGTGCGTCGGAGAGTTAAAGCCATTGTACATTTTCAGGGCAAGGGCGCCGACTGTGCCAGAATGGGCCATGGGTATCGACTACACCGCGGGCGTTCGGCGGGCTTATGTCGGCGAGCTTGCGGCCGCGCGCGTGTATCGAGCGCTTGCGGAGCGAAGCGGCGACGCCGGCGAGCGCGCCAAGCTCGCCGCCATCGCCGACGTCGAATCGCGTACGGCCCATGTGCTGGAGCCGGTGGCACGGCGGCTCGGCATCGTCTGCGAAGCGCGCGAGATCGATGAGCGCGTGCAGCACCGCGTCGAGGAACTCGGCGCGCTCTCCTGGCCTCAGTTCATCGAGCAGGCGCTGGAAGCGTGGCCACCGTACCTCGATGAGTTCGCGGCGCTCGCCCAAAATGCGCCCGCGACGGATGCACACGCTCTGGAGTGGCTGGTGGCTCACGAGCGTGCGCTGGTCGAGTTCCTGCACATCGAGCGGGCGCAACCCGCCACACGCGCAGCGCTCGCTCCGCTCGAGGCTTTGCTCGCGCGAGCGGCGCGGTAGGTCAGCCGGGCCGCGGGGGCGTGCCGCCCAACGCCAGGAATAACTGCACCGTATCGAGATAACGCTGCGCCTCGGTCTGTACGTAGCCGAGCCGCGCCTGCTGATACGCACGCTGCGCATCCAGCACCCGCAGAATGCTCACGTTGCCTTCCCGGTAAGCCGCACGCGTGAGGCTCAAGTTCGCCTCGGCCGCCTGCTGCGCCTGGTTTTGAGCGTCCAGCTGTTCGGCGTCGTGGGATAGAGCTTCGAGCAGGTCGGCGACCTGCGTGAATGCCTCGAGGACCGTCTCCTCATAATTTGCGGCGCTCGCGCGCATGGCATCGACCGCCGCGCGCTGCTCCGCGCGCAGCGTTCCCCCATCGAACAGGGGCATCGTCAATCCCGAGAGGAGACTCCAGGCCGTGCTCGAACGGTCGAACAATCCGCCCGGTGTGACCGCCTCCTGCGCGACCGAGCCCGTGAGTTGAATCTTCGGGTAGAGGTTCGATTCCGCGACCCCCACGGCACTCGTCGCGGCATGCAGGCGCGCCTCTGCCGCGAGCACGTCGGGACGGCGATGAGCAAGCTCGGACGGCAGGCTCGCCGGTATCTCGAGCGGCAGAGTGATTTGCGCGAGGTCCAGATCCGGCGGCAGCTCGTTCTCGGGCAAGCGGCCGAGAACGAGGGAGAGCGCATGATGCGCCTTGCTCAGCTCCTGGCGCAGCGGCGGCAGCAGCGCCGAATCGCTGGCGATCTGACTCTGCGCGCTCACCACATCGATGCGCGCGACCGAGCCGTTCTCGAGCGCGGTGCGGACGAGCCTCAGATTGTCGCGGTCCTGATCGAGGATGGTCTCGACCGTCGCAATCTGCGCACGGAGCGACGCAATGGTGATCGCTTGCATGACCGCCTGCCCGCTCACCGAGAGCAATGCGGCATTGAGCTGCTGGCGCGCCGACTCGGCTTGCGCCTGCTGCTCCTCGATCGAGCGCGCAATACCCCCCGTGTAGTCCACCGTGTAGCTCACCGTCGGGCCGACGGCAAAGTACGTGAACGGCGGCAAGTTGAAGCCTCCGCCGAACAATTCCGCACCGTATTTCTGGCGTCCCGCGCCGGCCGTCAAGCCGATCTGCGGATAGCGCAGTCCCGCCTGCGCGAGCGCCAGCTCCTGCGACTGGGCGAGAGTCTGCGCCGCGGCCTTGACCGTGCGGTTGTGCTCGAGCGCCTGCTCGACGATGCCGTCGATCGGATCCGAGCCGAACAGCGACCACCAATCGCCTTGGATCTCCTTGCCGAGCGCGAGATGCTGCAGGCCTTGGGACGCGTTGCCCCCGAGGGTGAGCGGGTCCGCCGTGTAGCGCGTCGCCGCGGGCGGCGGAGGCCGCACGAAATTCGGCCCCACATGACATGCCGCAAGCGGTGCCAGCAGGGACAGCAACCCGGCGGGGCGTGAACAGCGAAACATCAGCGGTCTTCGCGGCATGGCGTGATCACTCGACGACGACCGGCTCGTCGCTGTGATCGGCGCCGGCCGGACCCGCCTTGCGCAGGATGAGCACGAGCGGGACGGCCGCGAGGCTCACCCACAGCATCATTTTGAAATTGTCGTTGTAGGCAATCATGTTGGCCTGTTGCGTGACCTGCGCGTTGAGCGCGGCCAGGCCGTGCATGCTCGGCGCGCCCCCCAGCTGCGCCCGGGCGAGCGGGTTGAACGGCGTGATGTGCTCGGCCAAGGCGGAGTGCTCGATTTGCGTGTTGCGCACGAGCAGCGTCTCGACGATCGAGATCCCGAGGCTGCTGCCGAGGTTGCGGGACAGGCTGAACAGGGCCGCGCCCTCGTTGCGCAGTGAGCTTTTCAATGTCGCGAATGCGACCCCCGCCAAGGGTACGAACACGAGTCCCGTGCCGCAACCCTGGGCGATGCCCGACCACATCACGGCGTACTTGTCCATCTGCAGATCGAAATGCGTCATCTGCCAGGCGGAGAAGGCGGACAGAACGAAGCCGGAACCGATGAGCCAGCGCACGTCGATCAGTTTCGAGAAACGAGCGATGATGAGCATCGCGATGAGTGTGCCGCCTCCGCGGGGTGCGGTAACCAGTCCCGTCGTGACCACGGGATAGTTCAGGAGATCTTGAAGCAGCGGCGGCAGCAGCGCGAGCGTCGCGTACAAGATCAGGCCGACATTGAACATGAAGATGCAGCCGGTCACGAAATTTCTGTCTTTGAAGAGCGCGGGGTCCAGGAAGCGGGTCTTGCGCGTCGTGATCATGTGCACGGCGAACAGGTAGAAGGCGAGCGCGGCCACCGCGGCCTCCATGCAGATTTCCGGCGAGTTGAACCAGTCCTTGAGCTGCCCGCGATCGAGGGTGATCTGCACCGCGCCGACCGCGAGGCTCAAGGTTGCAAAACCGAAGAAATCGAACGGCGACCGGTTCTTCGAGGTCTCGGGCATCGAGCCCAAGGTTCCCAGAAAGGCGAGGATGCCGAATGGTACGTTGATGTAGAACACCCACCGCCAGTTGTAGTTCTCGGTGAGCCATCCGCCGAGCGCCGGGCCCATGATCGGACCGACCGTGACGCCCGTGACCCAGATGCTCATGGCCTTCGCGAGCTGCTCGCGCGGATAAATGTCGAGCATGACCGCCTGAGACATCGGAACGAGCGCCGCGCCGCACGCGCCCTGCAGCAATCTCGCCGTGACCATCTGTGGCAAGGATTGCGCGACACCGCAAAGCATCGAGGCAATGGTGAAGCCGGCAATCGACATCAGAACGATTCGCTTGCGGCCGAACCGGCCCGCGAGCCATCCGCTGAGCGGCGTCATGATGGCGGCGGCCACGATGTACGAGGTGAGCACCCAGGCCATCTGATCTTGTGTGGACGAGAGCGAGCCCTGGATGTGAGGAAGCGCGACGTTGGCGATGGTGTTGTCGAGCACCTGCATGATCGAGGCCAGCATGAGAGACGCCGTGATGAACGCTCGGCGCCGGCCATCCACCTGCATCATCGCGCCGGCCCGGAAGTCTCCGACGCCATCGGTCGCTTGGGCTCGGAGGACAACGGGTCCGCCTCCGACCGTGTATCGACCGTCACATTGGCACTCAACCCCGCCTGCAGCAGAAGCCCGGGATCGACATGGTCGAGCTGCAGCCGGACGGGGATCCGCTGCACGACCTTGACCCAGTTGCCGGTCGCATTCTCCGGCGGAAGCATCGAGAACTGCGACCCCGTGCCCGGACTCAGGCTCGCGACTCGCGCCGCGAAGCGCTTGCCTCCGAGCCGGTCGATTTCGACGGTCGCAGACTGCCCGGGCCGCACGCGATCGAGCTGAGCCTCCTTGAAGTTCGCCTCGATCCACACATCGTGCGTCGACACGAGCGCAAACACCGGCGCGGAGGCTGCGATGTAGTCACCGACCTGCAGCTGCTCCACCTTGGTGACGATGCCGTCCGCCGGCGCCTTCACCACGGTATAGGACAGATCGAGCCGGGCACGGTCGAGAGCGGCCTGGGCCTGCTCGACCAGCGGATGGCGCTCCGGCGCAATCTCCGCATCGCCGCCGAGGTTCGCGAGCGCGACGGCGATCTGCTGCTGCGCGTTGGCCACTTGCTGGCGCCCCATATCGAGCGCGTTCGAGGCCTGATCGTACTGCGCCTGCGAGGCGATCCCTGCGGAGAGGAGGCGGGAGTTTCGATCGAATTGGCGTTGCGCATAAGCAAGGGTGTCGCGCGCCGACTGCAGCTCGACCTGCTTCTGCCGATAGGTCGACTTGAGCGAGGCGATTTGCAGGCGCGCGCTGGCGAGTTTCGCCTCGGCATCGCTCACCGCGATTCGATACGGCGCATCGTCAAGCCGATACAACGGCTCGCCGCGCTTCACGACCTCGTTGTCGTGGACGTAGACCTCGAGCACCCGTCCCGCGACATTGGAGCTGATGGATACAGTCGCCGCCTGCGTATACGCATCATCCGTGCTTTGATAGCGGCCGCCCGTCAGATAGAAATAAATACCGCCCGCAAGGATCACGGGGGCGAGCAGCATGAGAGGCCAGCGCAGCCGCTGGAGCCGAGTCCCGCGCACCGCTCCGTTCTCGGGAATTGCCGCATCGAGTTCGGGCGATTGGGCGCTCATGATTTGCCCCCCGCTCGGGCGATCGCGCGCCCGGCCGCACTCCGGCGAGCCAAGGGCGGATCCGCAGGCGCCTGCGTCGGTCCGAGCGCCAGGAGATTGCTGCGAACGGTGTCGAGCAGCTCCATCACCATTTCGCTCTTCTGCTTCGGGATGTCCGAGAATGCCTCTCCCCAGGTGACGTCTATCACGTGCCGGATATCGTCGAGCAGAGGTTTGGCCTCATTCGTCAGATACAGGCATCGAACCCGCCTGTCGCGGGGATCACTGCGCCGCTCGAGCCATCCCTCCGATTCCATCCGGTCGAGAATGCGCACCACGGCCATGGGCTCCAGATCCGTCAATTCCGCGAGGCGGACCTGACTGACGCCTTCGCAATCCGCCAGACGCATGAGCGCCTTGCATTGAGCGAGCGTCAACCCGAGCGAGGCCGCGTGTTGCTCGAAGCGCTGCGCATAGAGTCGCGTGACATCCTTCAGGAGGAAGCCGAATCGCCTCGACTCTTTCATCGGAATATCTGCCATGGAACCGCCCGCCGAGTGCCGGCCGTGATCGGAGGGGAAAAAGATATCATAACCTATGTTATGATCACAAGTGATGTGGATCACGGTACGCGCCATCGGCGCCCGCGCGGCCCCCAGACGCGGAGCGCCACCGCGGGGGTATAGCTTGACCAAAAATTGCCTCCCCGCGGCAGGGCGGACGGCGCGGGTCGAGTCGAGGGGATTGAGGCCTGAGGCGGTCGACTGCCCCTGCCGGTCGACGATCTTCACGCCTGGTGCGGGAGCAGTTTCGCCTTAAGCTATATATCCGCCCGCAGCGCCGGGGCAGTCAACGGATCAATCGAGTGGCTTCGCGCAGAAAGGCCACCCGGGCCGGGCCGGGCGCCTCGCCGAACCCCGTCCGTGGGGTTCATTTGGGCGGCGTGCTCAGAATTTCCCGCCAATCTCGACACCCCAGACCGCAGGCGAGCTCCACTGCGCGCCGATACCGAAGCCGTTGTACTGAACCTGCGTCCGGTAGCGATTGTTGGCGATGTTATCGCCGAACACGGCAACATAGTAGTTCTTGGTCGGATTCCATTGGAGCCGCACATCCACCGTGGCAAACGCGGGCTGCTGGAACTGGGTGCCCGACGGGCTGAAGTAGACCCTCGACGAGTAGTAGAAGTTGCTCGACAGCGCAAACTCGCCGTAGGGGGTCTGGCCGGTCGTGGCTCGCGGCCCGATCGTGGCGGTGTAGTCGGGAGAATGCTGCATGTGGACGTCGCTCAGCACGGTGCTGGTGTTCACGTAGGTATACGCCCCCGGTGAGCAAGCGGATTGAAATTGGGGGGGCACCGGCCCCCCCGCGCAGGTCGCGTAGACCGGCGCACCGATGACTTGTCCGGCAGAGTTGAGCGAACCGCCGAATTGCAGGTAGCGCGCATGAACCCATGCCGCACCGGCGTTGACCTGGAAGTACTCATTCAGATTGAAGTGGAAGTCGTCCTCGAGGCCGTAGATTCGCGACTTCGCGGCGTTGACGATATAGGCCTGTGCGTTTCCGAGGAACTCGGACACCTGAAGGTTGTTGTAGTTGTACAAAAACGCGGCCACCGAGTTGGCGATGTGGTGATCGTCGAACTTGTAACCGACCTCATAGGCATGCACATCCTCGGGCTGGACGTTATTGCATTTGAAGTTATCGTTTGAGTCCTGACAGGAGCCGCCGACGTCGAGAATCGCCGCCTTATACCCTTCCGCGTAAGAGCCATAAACGTTCGAGTCATCCGTCAGCTTATAGCGAATGACCGCGCGCGGCGTCGCCTTGGTGCTGTTGATGCTGGGAACTTTGATCTCTTGGTTCGGGTTCGCGCCTGTGAATACACCGGGGTTGTTGTAATAGGCATCGAGCACGGCATCGTGCGAATAGCGGACGCCGCCTGTGAGAAAGAGCTTCGGCATCACCTCATACGTCGCGTCAAGGTAGCCGGCGATGTTCTGCGTCGTCGTGCTCGAGCCGCCCAGGCGAAACCGGGGCGGCCCTGGAATGCTGTCAACGTAGGTGACGTACGTATCGCGATAGCTCAAGTAGTACGCGCCCACCGTCCATTGCAGCTTCGGACCGGGCTTGGATGTCAGCAGGAATTCCTGGCTGGTCGTGTAATCGAAGATCGGAAGCCCGAGCTGAAAGATCACGGGAATAGCTACCTGCTGGAGCGCTTCGGACTGATTGACGTCCTCTTGCCGGTACTGCGAAAGGGACCTGAAATCGGCGAACCCGAGATCGGCCTTGATCGTCGCCGTCTCGACATTGGTGCTATTTGTGTATATGCGCGGCTGACTTGCAGCTATCTGGTCGGGATTGGTCGTATAGCCCCCCGGCACCGTATATGTCTGGATACCCCACGGCTTACCCGTCGTCGGATTGATGCTCGTGTCGGTATTGGAATTGAGCATCTGAGTGCTCGGATCGTCTTGATCCGAATGGGTGTAGCGAAGCAGCAGCGACAGCCCGTCCGTGAACTGGAACTTGAGGCCCGTGCGGACCGTCCAGTTCTCGTAGGCGCCCACATGACTGTCGTCGTCGACGATATTGGTCATGAAGTTGCTGCCCTTCGAGTAAACGCCCTCGACGTCCGCGGCAACGATCCCGTACCCGCCGGTCGCATAGGCCTGATACTTCTGGGAGGCGAACCGGCCGTAGGAGACCTTCGCCTCGGCATGCGGGTCGACGGTCGGGTCGGCGGTCGTCACGACGATCGCACCGCCCGTGGTGTTGTGGCCGAACAGTGTGCCCTGCGGGCCCTTGAGGACGTCGATGCTATTGACCTCGAGCAGCTGGAAGTCGGACGCCAGCGGGTCGGGTGAATAAAAGCCGTCAATGTAGATGCCGACGTTCGAGCCGCCGCCCGAGGTCGTGATGCCGGTGCCGATGCCGCGGATCGTCGGCTGGGCGAAGCCCGTCTGATAATCGAACCGCAAGCGCAGGGGTGAGCTTCTGGATGTCGCCGAGGCTTTGCACATTGGCGGTGTTCCAGCTGCGCCTGGCTGAGCGCCGTGATCGAGATCGGCACGTCGACCGCGTTCTCCTGGCGACGCTGCGCCGTCACCACGATCTCCTCGAGACCGCCGCTCTGGGCGTCTGACTGGGCGTTGGCCTGTTGTGCACGGGAAGCAGTCGGCGCTACGAGGAGAAGCCCCGCCGCAGTAATGAGCGAGCCGATCAAGGCAAGAGTTCTATGATTCATCGGAGTCGACATTCGGTTCCCCCAAGTGGCCATCTCGACATGAATGATTTTGCGCGGCGAGCGGAAGGAGCCACCGCAGTGTTCATCGGAATGTATGTGACGATGGCATCGCCCGAGTGTCCGGGCGCTGCCGAGAAATTGTGTCGCGATGCCGCCATGCTCCCCGCCAGTCGTTGTTGTTTTCTTGTAACATTAATGCGTAACCGGAAACTACGCAACAATGGTGTTCATTATGGAGTCTGCGCCCGGCGAAGTAAACTGGTTCTTTCCCGCGGCTCTGCGCCCTCGGCCGGCGCCCAATCGCGGGACTAAAACGAGCATTCGCGTGTCCGTGGGCGTGGCCCGCGCGATACACTGTGACTCATAGGCGTGGCTTGAAAGCGGCGGAAATGCATGTCGTCCCATCCGACTCATCCGTTCGACCTCGGCGGTAAAGTGGCCCTCGTCACGGGCGCGGCCGGCGGCATCGGTGCGGGCATCGCGGCCGCTTTGGCGGACGCCGGCGCGACCGTGGTGATCGCCGATCGTGACGAGGCCGGTGCCCGGGGTGCCGCCGCGGCTCTCGCCGCCGCCGGCCGGACGGCGGAAGCCGTGCAGGTGGATCTCGCGGACGAGGACTCGATCGTCCGCGCGTGCGCAGAAGTCGTAGCGCGCTGCGGCGCTCCCTGGGTGCTGGTGAACAACGCCGGCGTGCAGGACCGCGAGCTGCTGCTCGAGGGCACGGCGGTGGAATGGGATCGCATGGCCGCGATCAATGCGCGCGGCCCCTTCTTGATGACGCGCGAGATCGCGCGCGCGATGGTCGCCGCGGGTTGCGGCGGGCGCATCGTCAACATCGCCTCGGCCGCGCTGGTGGGATCGATCGTCAAGGGCTTGGCGGCGTATTCCGGCTCGAAGGGCGCCCTCCTCGGCCTGAGCCGCGCGAGTGCGTTCGAGCTCGCCGAGCACGCCATCACGGTCAACACGATCTTGCCGGGCGGCGTTGCGACTCCCGGCGCCATGGCGGCCAGGGGACCTGCGGCGGAGGGGCCGGCGCGACGCCGTCCGCCACTCGGCGCGTGCGAGCCGCGCGACATCGGCGGCGCCGTGCTCTTCTTCGCCTCGCCCGCCGCCCGCTGCATCACGAACCAGGCGCTGGTGGTCGATGGCGGCTGGTCCATCACGTAAGGCAATCGAGGAGGAGACAACATGAACCTCGCGGCTATCGGCGACTGGATCGCCCTCTGTGAAGCCAAGGCGCGCTACTGCAGGACCTTGGACACCAAGGACTGGGCGGGCTACACCGATCTGTTCACCGAAGACTGTGTGCTGGACGTGAGGGAAGGGACACAGCTCCCGCTGATCCACGGTCGCGAGGCCGTCATCACGCAGATCCAGTCATCGATTCTCACCGCGAAGACGGCACATCAAGTCCACTCGCCTGAGATCGAGATCGACGGGGATGAGGCGCGCGTCGTGTGGGCGATGCAGGATCGCGTGATCTGGGGAGCGGACCGCCCGTCCCTCACGGGCTATGGCCACTACCACGAGCGATGGGTACGGCGGAGCAGCGGGTGGAAACTTGCGTTATTGAAACTCACCCGGCTGCACATCGACTTCCATCCGCCGCAATGAGGCCGCAACGCCGCCCAAGCGACTACGGCGGGACTTCCACCTCGCCGTAGCCATCCACCAGCACGGTTCCGTCCTGGTTGGTCATCTGCAGCTTGATGGCCACCAAGGGCACACCCCATGCGGAGTCGGGCTGTTTCGCCGTCACCTCAGCGTTGACGAAAGTGACATCGCCTTCGAATGCGGGGCCGCGGAATGACAGCTTGGTGTGCCTCACCATGCCATCGTGCCCCGCCCAGTAGGCCAGATAGTCGGTGGCCCAGGCACCCATCGTCGCCCCGTAGCCGTACGCGCGCGGAACTCCGATCTCGGCGCCCTTGGCACCATCGATGTGTCCTCGCGACGGACCCACGTACAGCCCGTCCCGCATGCGGGGATCGATTTTGGCCGCCTCCTCGTCGAAGCCGAAACCCTCGACCCAACCCGGATCCTGATTGATCCAGGGATCCTTTACGCCGGGCACGCCGACCCAGTGGTAGGTGCCCCAGATGTTGAACAGAAAAGCACGGTACTCGGTCGTGAAGGAAGCGATCGAGTGCGGCCCGATGGCCCGCTGCGGCAACTTGTCGCCCACTTTGACGGCATCGAGGCGCGGCGAGACACCCTCGCGGTTGGAGAGGATCCAGTCGCGGCGAATTCCATCGACCTTCTTGAGTGCGTCCGGCGTCCATACCGGCCTCTTCGTCTGGTTGTTCGCCTGGAACAGGTTGCGCTTCTCGGCCTCGCTCGCCAAATAGCGAATCGACGTCGCGCGCTCTTTGGCCACCAGCGTTCCGTTCTGGTTGCGGTGCACGGTGTCGCCGCGTTGAAACATGGTGGGTCCCGCGAACTTGGTGTCGGTCACCTTGTAGTCGAGAAAACGCCGCTCCTGGAACAATGTCTCTCCGGGGCGCACGCGATGGCCGTAGAACCACCACTCCTCGCCGCCGAAAAGAAGGTGCGATCCGGCGATGTGACCGACACACGCCGGCTGCACACCGTGACCGAAGTCGAGGGCCACGCAGATCGACTGCGGCGCGACGATGCCTCCGAACTTCGAGTCGCGGGCAAATTCCTGATCCCAGTGGATGGGATTCGGATAGTCGAGCGCCATCACCCAGCGGCGGATATCGCTCGCCGCGCAGGCCTCCCAAAGTTGACCGCCGCCGACCAGCTGTCCGACGCGATGCTCGACGTCGCTGAGATCGAGGGTTGGTTCTGCATTCTTTGCCGCAGTGGAGTTGGACATAGTGACCTTGGTCGGTATCGAGGAAAGGAGTCAGAGCCTGCCAAATTGAGCATGCCGTGGCAAGGTGAACATGCGGCGGCTCATAACACGTAGCGTTGCCTGATGCCATCGAAGCGCTCACGCATCTGAAGGAGCCGCTGCTCGGGCGATACCTTCGCGGTGTCTGCAGGCAACGCGTCCTCGAGCTCCGCGCGCTTGACCACCTGCGTGCGAAAAGTCGTCTGCGCCTCGCTCATGAGATTTCGATACGTCACGTTGCCGCGCTCGAATCCTTGAGTGTCCATCCAGTTGTGATAGCCCGGATCATCGTGGCTCAGAATCAGTCTCACCTTGCCGTCGCCGTCCACTTTGGTACGGCTCGGCGTGTAGCTCACGGGCCTGTACAGATAGTCCATGCTGTTGAAGAACACGCCCATGTTGGTCATCATCCACAGGCCATCGTGACTCGCGAATTCGATGATGAGCGCCTCGTCGGGCTCGAGCTGCCAGACCATATTGACGGCGGCACGCCCGCGACGCCGGTTTGCGGCGGCATCGCCCGGGGGCTCGGACGGAAAAGCATTGACGTTGACGGGATCCACGGCGGCGCCGCCGTAGCGGTATGGGTGGTCGGGCCAGTCGTCCATGGTTCCCGTCACGAACCGACCGGCCCAATCCATCGCGCGCACCATGACTTCGGGCGTGGGCACCGGACGTGGCCCGTCCATGCCGACGCGCTCGATGCGCATGCGCGCGGGCAGCTCGCTCCAACGGTCAAAGCCCTGCCTCAGGAAGAGCTTGCGCGTGCCCGGCGTCGTGGGCAGCCAGTTGGGCCCACGCCGCTCTCCGCCGATATAGAGCTCGAAGCTCCCGTCCCATTGTGTCTGGAGCTGCTGTCCGAACAGGTTCGCCTCGGGAATGTCGCCGAACGGCTCGTTGAGCGTCGGCCAATCCGTACCGGGCTGTTTCTCGGGCCGGGGGCCTTGCACGGTGAAGTTGAGAAATCTGGCCGTGCCCCGGTTGCCGCTGATCTTGTAGACCGACTCGCCGTCGATCCAGGCCTGCTGGTACACGAAATCCGCGCAGTCCCCGCCCAGCTTGCAGAACGGAGTGACGAAGGTATGCAGCACCGGATAGCGGGTGTCCTTGGTCTCGAGCCCCAAGTCGAATGCCTGCCCCAGATTCTGCATGAGGAAACGGAACGCATCGGCCCGATGCAGAGGAGTCGGCGGATTGTAGTCCTTGAAGACCCGATCACCGGCTGCCTGCAGGCGCTCGCAGAAAAGCCTCCATCCGTTGCGCAAAGCTTCATCGTCCCGACCATCTCCGAATGCCATTGCTGTCAACTCCTAGGCTGAAGGGTTCATGCGCCGAGCGATCGCAGCATCTCGCCGACGTTATCCGCGGCCCTGCGAACGGCATTGACGTGTCCCTCCTTGTCGATCCGCGGCCCGATCAGCTCGAGATCGAACGCACCGCGGTAACCGGCTCGAAGGATCCACTCGATCATTCGCTTCACCGGAATCGCTCCATCGCCGGGCACCGCCCGCGACGGCAGCGATCGATCGCCGTATACGTAATCGCAAATCTGCACGACGTGACAGCGCGGCATCGCCCGCTCGATGGATTCTCTCAATCCTGCCTCGGTCCAGCAGGCGAAGAACTCGATGCACACGCCGACGTCCGCGATTTGCGCAAGTGTCAGGGCGTCTCGCAGCGTATGGGCGATGTGGGTGTGAGCGTAGAGCGGCGGTGCATTCTCGATCATCAGTGGGATTCCCGCGGCTCGCGCCTTGGCGACGCAGGGCGCGACCGCGGCGCGGAACGCCTCCGCCGCCTCTTCCCAGGTGAGCGTGCCGTGGCCGCCGGTCAGCAAATAGATGGACCGCGCCCCGAGCGCGAGCGCGTCCTCGAGCAAGCGATCGAACGTATCGCGCGCCTCCTGCCACGACTCCCCGCTCGCCTCGAGATGCCTGCCATGAAAAAACGGATGTGCGATGGTTTCCAGTCGACAATCGCCGGCTCGCAGCGCCTCCTGCGCGGCTTCGCGTCCCTCCTCCCGGAGGAGCGTGCTCACCAGGCTCACGCGATGCGCACCGAGTTCTTGCCAGTTTCGCGCCAGCTCGGCAAAACCGGCGCCTGGAAAGCAAATCGCGTTGACGGAGATTCTGTCGTGCATGGGCACCTCGTCTCGATCACAACCGTCAGTGTAGCGCAGCAACCCTGAAGTTGACGCACCCGGCAGGCGCATCTTATGATCTACTGTGTATCATAGGAGTGTGTATGGAGTCGAGTGCCGATCGCCCCGCCGCGTGCCCGCTCGAAGCGGGTCGCGACGATCGCAAGTCCGCCCGCGTGGCGGCCGAGCGCGTTGCGTTCGAGCGCGGCGCCCAGGTGATCACGAGCTTCTCATTTGCGCGCGACCTCCTGCGCAACGGCATGGCGAGGCAAGCCGGCGCGAGCGCCGATCTGACCGACACGGGCAATCCCGATCACGCCCCGGTGTTTTACCTCGACGGCGAGCCCCATCGGCGCAAGCGCAGCGCGATCGCGAAACTGTTCACCCCGACGGCGGTGACGACGCGCTATCGAGCCGTCATGGAACGCGTCGCGGACACGCTCGTTGAGCGACTCAAGCTCGCCGGCGCGGCGCGGCTGGATGAGCTGAGTCTCGAGCTGGCGGTCGCCGTGGCCGCCGAAATCGTCGGCCTCACCGAGAGCGATCGCAGCTCGATGGCCTCTCGAATCGGCGCGACGCTCACATCCAGCCTCTCGTCCCGGAAGGGACGGCTCGCGCGGTTGCTCGAGCCTTTGATTTTTCGATACCACGCACTCAATTTCTTCTACCGGGACGTGCGCCCCGCGATCGAGGCACGCCGCAAGACGCGCCGCGAGGATCTCATCTCGCAGCTTCTAGACGAGGGCTACTCGAACAAGGCGATCATGATCGAATGCATGACCTATGCGGTGGCAGGCATGGTGACGACGCGCGAGTTCATCGTGATGGCCGCCTGGCATCTGTTCGAGCGCGACGGCCTGCGCGAGCGGTTCCTATCGGGGGACGAGACCGATCAGCTGGCCATTCTCGAGGAGATCTTGCGGCTCGAGCCGGTCGCTGCGGGATTGCACCGCCGCGTGGCGGAGGAGATTTCGATCGGCTCGCACACGCTCCCGGCAGGCACGCTGCTCGCAATCGACATTCGCGGGGTCAACAGCGACGAATCCGTCACGGGGCCCTGTCCGCACCAGCTGGATCCGGATCGCGCGAAGCGCGTGAAAACGGGCGGCGGGTATCTCAGCTTCGGTTACGGCAGTCACCGTTGCCCGGGTTCGCAGGTAGCAATGCACGAGACGAGGGTGTTTCTGGATCGACTGCTGCGCATCCGCGGCATCCGGCTCGAGACTCCGCCGCAGATCGGCTGGAGCGAGATGCTCATGAGCTACGAGCTGCGCGCCGCGATGATTGCCTGCGACCGGGCGTAGCGCCGGCGACTCACGCCGCCGTGAATTCGTGGCGCGCGCTCGAGAAATCGCGCGGGTCGATGGCAAAGCCTCCCGAGACGCAACCCTGCCGCGTCGTGCGCACCCCCTTCTCGCGAAAGAAGGTCTCCGCCGCCCGCAAATCATAGACGCGCCACACCAGCGAGTAGATTCCAGAAGTCGGCGGCTCGAGGAACTCGGCCAGAGGTCCCTGCTTGGGATCATCGGGCTGAATGAAGGCAACCTGGCTGCCGCCCAGGCGCAAAAGCACGCGGCGTCCGGGCTGCGGTAGGGCGACGCGCTCATCCGTCTCGAGCTTCCCGTCGAGGGCGTTCGTGAAGAATGCGAGCGCACGCGCCGCATCGGGTACGACACAGGCGATGTGATCCAGACGCACGAGGGTCGTCGCATGACGGCCGGCCCATTGCGGACGCCAATCGCCGCGCTCGTACGGATCATTCGGCATGGGCCGCTCGCAGACCTCGAGCAATACACCGCCGGTCGACTCCTGTCTCACATAAAAGAAAAACCCGTACTCCGCGGATAGCTTGATGCCCTGCTCCTTCAGCCTCGCGGCAACGGCGGGCCCATCGTCGATCCTGATCTCGAACGAATGAAAGCCGGGTCCATAGCGATGCAGGTATCGCGCGAAGTGCTTCTCGAGCCGCGCGGGATCGCGCGGGGACATGGGCTCGATCATGTGATCGGCCACATACAGGAGCGCCATGTCGCGATCCTCGGCCTCGAAGTAGCCCTCCGCGAAAATCATGCCGCCCAGGAGGTCCATGTACTGGGCACGGCAGGCGGCGATGTCCGCCACCGCGTGGATCGTGTGGATGATCCGGCGCACCTTCACCGGCGAGTCGATCATCGCGCCTCCTCGATAATGAGCATGAGTCGTTATAGTATCGAGCTTATGTTCGGGATGCGCTTCGACTTGAGAGCTCCGGGTATGCCGCCCGCCGAAATCGCGAAGCATTATCGTGCCGCGATCGACATGGCCCGATGGGCCGACGATCACGGGGCGTTGAACATAGGCCTGTCCGAGCACCATTGTGCGGAGGATGGCTATCTGCCTGCGCCGCTCATCCTCGCCTCGGCGATGGCCGCCGTGACGCACAAGGTGCAGATCATCGTGGCGGCGGCGCTGCTGCCGATGTACGACCCGGTGCGTCTCGCCGAAGAGATGATCGTCCTCGACCACCTGAGCCAGGGGCGCGTGAGCCATGTGCTCGGCATCGGTTACCGGCCCATCGAATACGAGCTCTATCAGCTCGACTACGAGGAGCGCGGCGCGATCGCCGATCAGAAGCTCACGCAACTCCTCGAGGTGCTGCGGCAGGCCTCGGAAGGCCGCGCGATGCCGCGGGTGACGCCGGCATCATTCACGCCCGGACGCCCGAGAGTCATGTGGGGCGGCGCCACCAAGGCGGCGGCACGGCGGGCGGGACGCAGCGGCCTGCCCTTTTTCGCGCAGACCAACACCCCGGGCCTCGCCGAGACCTATGCGGAGGCTTGCCGCGAGGCCGGGTTCGAGCCGGCGCAGTGCGTGCTGCCCTCGCCGGAAATGCCGAGCATCGTGTTCGTCCACCCGGATCCCGAGGCCGGCTGGAAAGAGGTGGGTCCGTATCTGCTCGCCGACGCCACGGCTTATGCCGAATGGAACAAGGACGCGCGCCGGCCGACCGTCAGCTTGTCGAAGGGCAGGACGGTCGAAGAGCTCAAGGCAGAACAAGGCGCTCACCGGGTCGTCGACGTCGAAGGGGCGGTGGCGCTGGTGAGGCGCTGGGGCCGCTTACCGCTGCACCCGCTGTGCGGCGGCTGCCCGCCCGATCTGGCATGGACGTATCTGCGCCGCGTCGTCGACGAGGTGATGCCCGCCCTCGCACGTCAGGGGGGATAGAGGGTCAGTGCATCGCTTTGCGCATCGGGCGTCTCGGCACGCCATCGGACCGAGCCGAACGGACGCTCGAGGAGCCGGCGAACCCGTCGAGAATTGCGGACCCTGTTGAAGGCATCGGCGGCCTCCTGCAAGGCCCGGTCCGCATGCGTGAAGCGGCTGCGCAGGCGCAGATAATCCAACCACGTGGGCAAGTGATAGCGCTCGGTCCAGAGCGCCGGATCTGCAAGATCCCGCGCGAGCGACCATTGGAACGCCCCGTTGCGCAATCGAGCCCGCTGCAGCTTCAGCATGACCTCGTAAAAGCGGCGCGCCTCCGCGGGATCCACCTCGTAGTCGATCTCGATGACGATGGGACCGCTGCGCGCGGTGATGGCGAGCGCAATCTCCGGTTCCGCGCCGATCTCGATCATCTCGACATCCGTCGGCGAAGCAACTCGCATCGGCACCAGCAGGCCGATCAAGGGGGTCACGATGAGCGCGAGGCCGGAGCCGACGAAGGCCAGCTCGATGCTCCAGTGGGCCGCCACGCGCCCCCACATCCACGCTCCGAACGCGATCCCTCCCGTGAGGGAGGCCTGATACCCGGCGATCGCCCGGGCGGTGACCCAGCGCGGCACGGAGAGCTGCACGGTCACACTGATCAGCGCAATGGCCAGCATATTGGCCGCACCGGCAACCACCATCGCGGCGGCCGTCAGTGCGAGCATGCGGCTCGCTCCAATCACGAGCAGCATCAGTCCCGCCGTACATGCGCAGAGCCTGAAGGCTTGCTCCGCGCTCAGATGGTCGCGAGCCCGGTTGACGAGCAACGCACCGATGACCGCGCCGACGCCCGTGCACCCGAGCAAGAGCCCGTAGGTGCTGGCGTTGCCTTTGAGCAGGTCGCGCGCCACGAGCGGCACGAGCGCGGAGGCCGCCGCGCCGGCGAGTCCAAATGCAAAGGAGCGCACCATGGCCGCACGCACCGGCGGGGAGTGCTGCGCGTAGCGCGCGCCCGCGACGATGGCGGGGCCGATGCGCTCCGTGGGAAGTCTCGGTGCGACGTGCCGGCGCCGCCAGAATGCGAACGCCATAAGCAGCGGCAGATACGCGACCGCGTTGATGAAGAAGGCCGCGGGTACGCCGAACGCCAGCACGACCAGGCCGCCCACGGCCGGCCCGAAGCTGCGCGCCAGGTTGTAGCTGATGGAGCCGAGAGCGACCGCCGCCGGTAGATGCTCCGGTCCGACCTGCTCGCTGATGGACGCGGCCCAGGCGGGATTGTAGAGCGCGACGCCTCCTCCAATGAGGGAGCAGAAAGCGAGCAGCACCCACGGGGTCGTGAGTCCGAGCAGCGCCAGCGTGGTCAGGGTCGCGGCGCACAGGGTCGCGAAGCCGAGACCGACGAGCGCGATCTTGCGGCGGTCGAACATGTCGGCTATCGCGCCGGCGGGTACGGACACCAGCATCAACGGCAGCATGAGTGCGGTCTGCACCAGCGCCACCATGCCGGCCGATGTGGTCAGGCGTGTCATTTCCCACGCCGCACCGACCCCGAGGATGAGCTGCCCGAAGTTCGAGAGCACGCTCGCCGACCAGATCCTGCGGTAGGTGCGCACGCGCAGCGGCTCGAGCGGCGCCCAGAGTCGCCTCGGCTCCACGTGGCTCGCGGTCACGTGGCGGCCATCGGGGAGCCTCGCCTTTCGCGGCCGCCTTGAACCTCAGCCGAGCTTCGCAATGATCTCGGCACCGTAGCGCTCCGCGTTGGCGCACCACTCGGCGCGGCTGCAGGCGTCGATGGTCGCCCCGACGGTGGTGACGCCCAGCTCACGCATCTTCGCGATCTTCTCGAGCAGGGCCTGTGCATTCCACGGCTCGTTGGGTTGATTCACGGCGCCGAGCACCACATCCGGGGGCTGCGGCCGCCCAACCTTCTCGCAGTGCTCCCGCATGTAGGCAATGCCGCCGGCGAGATCCATGTCGTCGGCCATCGCCGCGGTACGCGTGGTCGCCGACACCACCGAGGAGGTGATGAAGGGATTCCAGCCATCGGCGAGCTCCACGGCGCGGCGGATGGCGCGCCTCGAATTGCCGCCGATCAGGATCGGTGGATGCGGCTTTTGTATCGGACGCGGCAGAATGCGGTTGCCGAGGGCCTGGTAGCCCGTGCCCTGAAAGGTGAATTCATCCGCGGTCCAGGCGGCTTTCATCGCCCTCAGGTACTCATCCATGATGTCGTTGCGGCGCTCGAACTCGATGCCCAATGCCTTGTATTCCCCCTTGAGATACCCGGCGCCGACGCCCAGCGTGACCCTGCCCGCGGACACGAAGTCGAGCGTGGCCACTGCACGCGCCGTGATGAAGGGATGGCGATAAGGCAGCACGAGAATGCCGGTCTGCAGCCGCAGCGTGCGCGTTGCGGCCGCAACGAAGCTCAATATGACGAACGGGTCCTGGGCGTGATGGCCGCCGGCATCGAGCCAGCGACCGGTGGGAACCGGATGATCGGTGTCGCAGCCTGCATTGAATCCGACGCGCTCGGCCGTCCGCGCCACGTCGGCAATCGCCTCGGCGCTCAAGAATTCCTGCGGTTGCCGGATCCTGTCGAAGGGCAGCGAGACGTTGATTTTCACTCGATTAAAACCCACTTGCCGCCGGTGCGGCTGCGCACCCAGCCACCGGACCCTGAAGTCCCACCATCGACGGGCAGAATGATGCCGGTAATGTAGCTGCTCATTTTCGAGGCCAGGAAAACGGCGGCATTGCCGCACTCCGTATCGATTCCCGGGCGCCCGAGGGGGATGCGGCGTGCGATGGCATCTTTCTGTTCGGCGCTGTACTCGACCCAGGCCGCCGGATCGACCGGTCCGGCTCGGTTCCCCCGCAGGCCCGGCGTGTCGGTCATGTCCGGAGCGATGGCATTGACGCGAATGCGGTGATCCGCGAGCTCGACGGCCAAGGTGTGCGTGAAGTTGTTGAGGCCTGCCTTGCAGGCGGCGTACACCGAATAATTGGGAGCGGCGCGCGAAGCTTCGATGCTGGTCACGGTGATGACGGAACCGCCCAGGCCGCCCTTGATCATGACCGGGACGGCGGCCGAGGTGGCCGCCAACACGCTCACGAGGTTCAAGTCGATATGCCGGCGCCACGAGCGCTCCGACTGCTCGATGAAGGGCCGCGGGTTCACGCCGCCGGCGTTGTTGACGAGGATGTCGATGCGCCCGAATTCGCTCGCGGCTCGCTCGATGAGCGTCTGAATCTGGGCAATCTCCATGACGTCGGTCGGAACCGCGAGGGCCCTGCGCCCGAGCTCGCGGACTCGCGCCGCCGTTTCCTCGCAGCGCTCCGGGACGATGTCGCCGATCACGACGTCGGCGCCGACGGATGCAAAGGCGAGAGCGATCGCACGACCGATGCCGCCGCCGCCGCCGGTAACGACGGCAACCTGATCGGTCAGGAGAATGTCGTTTGCGCTGATGCGCGGGGCCTCGCCGCCCGTACTCACCGCGGTACCTTGGCCTCGAGCGTGCGCCGGATGGCCGATTCGATTTCGGTCGGCTTATACAGATACTCCTGTTCGAGTACCTTGGTGAACGGCACGGTGACGTCGCGCGAGGCCACGCGCAGCACCGGCGCCGCCAGCTGGCCGAATAGATGCTCCTGAATGCGCGCCACCACCTCTGCGCCGACCCCGAAGCTGCGCGGTGCCTCGTGAACCACTACGGCGCGGCGCGTCTTGGCGACCGATTTCAGGATGGTGTCGGTGTCGAGCGGCGAAACCGTCCGCAAGTCGACCACTTCGACTTGGATGCCTTCTTGCGCCAAGCGCTCGGCGATTGCGAGCGTATCGCGCAGCGGCCGGCCATAGCCGATCACCGACACATCGCTCCCGGTGCGCGCCACGTGGGCCCGGCCGAGAGGCACGCGATGGCCCGGCGGCGGGGCCGGCCCGGTCAGAGCGCGCGTCAGTCCATCCTCGATGAACAGGCACGGGTCATCGTCGAAGATGCACGAGCTCAGGAGACCCTTGGCATCGGCCGGTGTCGAGGGCACCACTACTTTGATTCCCGCGGTGTGCGCGAACCAGGCCTCGAGCATGTCTGAATGTTGTCCGGCCGTCCCGGCACCGGCGCCGGTCCGAGTGCGAATGGTGATCGGCACGCCGGTCTGCCCGCCCGACATGAAGCGCAACTTGGCTGCGTGGTTGACGATCTGATCCATCGCGACGGTAACGAAGTTCATGAGCATGATCTCGGCCACCGGCCGCATGCCCGCGAGCGCAGCTCCCACGGCCGCCCCGACGATCGCCTGCTCCGAGATCGGGGTGGTGCGCACGCGATGGGCGCCGTATTTCGTGGAGAGACCCTTGGTCACCTTGAATACACCGCCGCCTTCCTTGTCCCCGATGTCCTCGCCGAGCAGCAGAACGCTCGGATCGCTTTCGAGCGCCTCTTCCAACGCCAGGCGGTAGGCGTCCGTGAAACTGATGGTCTGCGGCGCAGCGGTTACCGTGCTCATGCGGACGCTCCCGTGGCGTAAATATCCTTGTTGATCTCGTCGAGCTCGGGCGGGCTCGAGTCGGCGGCGAACTTCACGGCATCATCGATCTGTGCATTGATGTCCTTTGCAATCGCCTCGAGCTCGGCCTCGCCGGCCGCCTTCGATTCGAGGACCCTGGCCTTGGTGGCCGGCATCGGGTCGCGCGCGAGCGCCGCGGCGTACTCCTCTTTCGGAATATACGCGCCGGGGTCGCCGAAGTAATGACCCATGAAGCGAAAGGTCGTTGCCTCGAGCAGCGTCGGGCCCTCGCCGGTGCGCGCGCGCGCCACGGCCTCTTGCGAGGCCTGCCACATGGCTTGCGCATCGTTGCCGTCGACCGTGATCCCGCGCATGCTGTACGCGGCGGCGCGATCCGCGATGTGGGCGACGGTGGTCCCGTCCTCGTAGCGCGTACACTCGGCGAAGCGATTATTCTGGCAGAGGAATATCACGGGCAGCTTCCACAGGGATGCCATGTTGAGCGCCTCGTGAAAGGCTCCGATGTTGGAAGCCCCGTCCCCGAAATTGCACACCGTCACGCGCCCATCCCCCTTCAGCTGCGAGGCCAGCGCGAGACCATTGGCAATCGGCAAACCGCTGCCTACCACGCCGGTCGTCACCATGATCCCGGCCGCGGGATAGGTGATGTGCATCGCGCCGCCCTTGCCCTTGCATGCGCCCGTCGCCTTGCCTGCATACTCCGCGACCAGAAGCCGCAGCGGCATGCCTTTGGCCAGCTGATCGTGTACGCCGCGGTAGGTCGTTACCAGGTAGTCGGTCGGCTTCAAGTTCACGCCCATCGCCGCCGCCAGGATCTCCTGGCCGCGCGGAGAGTAATACACCGCCGCCATCCGCCCGGTCGAAATCAAGGAGCGCATGCGCTCATCGAACAGCTGAATCAAAAGCGCCTTGCGGTAGATATCCAGCAAAGTCCGGGCGTCGAGCCCTTCGGTTTTCGTCATTGGCAATGCCCCCTCTCGAACCCGATCGCCGGCGGCTCGCACTGCGATGCCGCAAATGCCGTGGAAAGACTCGTGGATTTACGCGCAACTGTGCAACGTTGGTGTTCATTATCGGCGCCGGGGTCGAACGTGTAAACCAAACTGCCGCTAATGCACCCGTTGCTGAGCTAGCTTAGTATCATAGTAAGGCCGATGATGTCACGAGGGCTGCCCGGCAGTGGATTGGATATGATGGTCCAGCCGGGTGAACGGGATCGACGGGGGTAGCTATGCGGGTAATGAAAGGGGTCAGGGTACTGGAGGTCGCGCAATTCACCTTCGTTCCCGCCGCGGGCGCGATCCTGGCCGACTGGGGCGCGGACGTCATCAAGATCGAGCACCCGGTGCGCGGAGACACCCAGCGAGGTTTCATCAACCTGGGCGGCATGAAGCTCGATCCCATGCGCAATACCCTGATGGAGCATCCCAACCGCGGCAAGCGCAGCGTCGGCCTCGATTTCTCGACCCCGGCGGGCGTGGAGCTGCTCTACGAGATCGCCAGAACCTGCGATGTGTTCCTCACCAACTACCTCCCCTCGCAGCGCCAGAAGCTCAAGTTCGATATCGAGCACATCCGTGCAGCGAATCCGAAGATCATCTATGCGCGCGGCAGCGCCTATGGCGACAAGGGCCCCGAGCGGGATGTCGGCGGCTTCGACGGCACGGCGTTCTGGTCGCGCAGCGGGATCGGCTACTCGATGACGCCGAAAGAGCTCGAAGGTCCGCTCACCCAGGGCATCGCTGCATTCGGAGACTCGATCGGCGGCATGAACATTGCCGGGGGTATTTCCGCGGCGCTGTTCCATCGCGAGCGTACGGGGGAAGCGCTCGAGCTCGATGTGTCGCTATTGAGCACCGCATGGTGGGCGGCAGGTACCGCGGTCGATCAGTTCATCGAGAGTGGCAAGGTGATCCGCAACCCAATGCCCACCTCGGGCGGACAGGCGACGAATCCCTTCTCGGGAAATTACCGCACCTCCGACGGTGGAACCATCAATCTCTGCATCTTGACTCCGGGTCCTCACATCCGCGACACCTTCGAGCATCTGGGCATTCCCGAGGCCGCCGAGGATGCGCGCTTCCGCGAGACCCGGGCATTGATCGAGAATTCCAAGGCCGCGAGCGATCTCATTGCGCAAGCCTTTGCAAAGCGCCCCTTTGCCTATTGGCGCGAGCATCTCAAGACACTCAAGGGACAGTGGGCGCCGGTGCAGAGCCTTCTCGATCTGGCGAGCGATGAACAGGCGCTCGCCAATGACATGCTCCTCGAGGTGGAAGCCGCCGACGGCGGGCGGCCGCTGAAACTCGTCCGAGGCCCGGTGCAGTTCAATCACACGCCCGTCACCACCACCCGCGCCCCACAAGCATCGGAGCACACCGAGTCGTTCCTCATGGAGCTCGGTCTCTCGTGGGACCGCATCGAGAGTTTGAAATCCGCCGGGGCGATCTCGTAGGAGACTGAAAGTCCATGAAGCCCGGAAGCAAGCTCAAGAGTGCGGTGTGCGACACCGAGGTCATGGTCATTCGCGGCACTGCCGACGCCGTGGTCGAATGCGGCGGAGTCGCGATGGCCGAGCAGGCGCCCGGGGAGCGTCGAGCGGCCGAACGTCGCCCGGTCGATCCGAAGTTCGCGCAAGGGACACGCATCGGCAAGCGCTACGTCGATGCCGACGGCAGAATCGAGGTACTGTGCGTCAAGGCGGGACAGGGATCGCTCTCGATCGCCGGCATCGCGCTGACCGTCAAGGACGCCAAGCCACTGCCCTCCTCCGACTGACGCCTCGATGAACATCTCGCTCGTGCTGCAGATGGCGGCCGATGCCGAGCCCGAGCGCATCGGGCTCGTCTGCGAAGGACGCCGCTGGTCGTACCGCGCGCTCATGCAGGCAGCGCTGACTGCGGCACGGGACATTTCGGCGAGCGGCTGCTCCCATGTCGCCCTGCTCGATGAAAGCAGCGAAGCCGCGGCCATCGCATTGTTCGGCGCTGCGCTGGCGGGCGTTCCCTACGTACCGCTCAACTATCGCCTTGCGGATCCCGATCTCGGCGCCTTGCTGAGCCGCATCGCACCCGCTTACATCGTGGGCGATGCCGAGCGCGTCCGGCGGCTGGCTGCGGACGGTGCCCATCGCCTGCGAGAGCGCAGCGACTTTCTCATCGATGCGACGACGTCGGTTCCCGTCTCGAGTGCGGAGGAGCCTCCCGAGGGAATCGCGGTGCAGCTCTTCACCAGCGGTACGACGGCATCACCCAAAGCCGCGCTTCTGCGTCATGCCAACCTGCTCTCCTATATTCTCGGCACCGTCGAGTTCGGAGCGGCTTCGGAGGAGGAGGCGGTACTGGTGAGCGTACCGCCCTATCACATCGCCGGGATTGCGGCCCTGCTGAGCTCGGTCTACGCGATGCGGCGGATCGCGCTGCTGCCGGCCTTCGAGCCCGATGACTGGCTGCGGCTCGCGGCATCCGAGCGCGCAACCCACGCGTTTCTGGTACCGACCATGCTGGGTCGGGTCATCGCACGGCTGGACGCCGGGGGGGCTGCCGAGTTGTCCGCGATGCGGGCCATCGCCTATGGCGGCGGCCGCATGCCCACCGAGCTCATCGAGCGTGCCCTGGAGCTGTTCCCCGGCACCGATTTCACGAACGCCTACGGCCTGACCGAGACCAGCTCGACGATCGCGCTCTTGGGGCCGGACGAGCATCGAGCCGCGCGCGACTCGACCGATCCGCAGGTTCGCGCCCGGCTCGGCTCGGTCGGTCGTCCGCTCCCCTCGGTGCAGATCGAAATCCGCGACGAGGACGGACGGCCGCTGCCCGCCGGCGAGCGCGGGGAAATCTATGTGCGTGGAGACCAGGTGTCCGGCGAGTATCGCGAGCGTAGTGCGCTCGACGAACAAGGATGGTTTCCGACGCGCGACGCCGGCTGGCTCGATGCGCAGGGCTACCTGTTCCTCGCCGGCCGCGCCGACGATGTCATCGTGCGCGGCGGCGAGAATATCTCTCCGGCGGAAATCGAGGAGGTGCTGCTGACGCATCCCGCCATTGCCGAGGCGGCCGCGGTCGCGGTGCCCTCCGCGGAATGGGGCGAGGCCGTGGGCGTCGCACTCGTTACCCGCCCCGGAAGCGCCGTCCCGAGTGAAGAGGAGTTGCGCACCCTCGTGAGGAGCCGCCTTCGATCCTCGCGGGTTCCCGAACGCATCGCCGTCTTGGATGCGTTGCCTTACAACGAGATGGGCAAGTTGTTGAGGCGCGAGCTCCGCGGCCTGTTCAAGGGCTAGTCGCGCCCGGGTTAGCGCCGGCCGCGCGTGCCTCGCGGGCGCCCGCTCGAATATAGGCGTAGATCTCTCGCACCTGCTGCGACCCGAGCGTCGGGTACTGGGGCATTCCGCGTTCCAGCAGCGTGCCGTCGTGCACGACCGCCCAGATCCCTTTCTCGCTGAGCGCGATCGGCGACTCGCGCAGGTCCGGACCCGGTGCACCGGGGGAATTGAGATTGAGGCCGTGGCACGCCGAGCACGCCAGATTGAAAATGGCCTGCCCTGCAGCCACGTCCGCTGGATTGATCTGGATCGCCGGATCATCGAGCGCCTTCAGCGTGTCGCCGCGCGGTGCGGTCGGCGGCAACTCGGCTTTGCCGCCGAGACTGAAGGTGAGCAGGCGGCGCGGCTGCGCCCCGTATTTCCATCCGCGCGGCATCAACTTGTTCCAGATCGCCGTGGCGCCGCCATAGCCCACGAGAATGGACACGTATTGCGTGCCTCCCACGGAGTAGCTGATGGGCGCGCCGACGATGCCGAGTCCCGCATTGAACCGCCACAAGCGCTCGCCGCTGGTGGCGTCATAGGCGGTGAGGTAGCCGTCACCGTCGCCTTGAAACACGAGATCGCCGGCGGTTGCCAAAGTGCCGCCGTTCCATAACGGCTGCTGCTGCACTCTCCAACGCGCTTTTTGTGCGACCGGATCCCATGCAATCAGCGCACCCTTTCCATCCTGCGCATCAGCGAGTACGCCCGAGATGCTCAAGCCTCCGATATAAAAGAGGCCCGGCACCGGCTTGCCCTTCTGAATACGGACGCCGACCTGCATGTAGGGAAGATAGACGAGCCCGGTCTTCGGGCTGAACGACATGCTTTGCCAGCTGTGCGCGCCCGCCGGACTCGGCCACACCACGGCGCTTCCATTCTCGTAGCGGGCGCCCGGGACCTCGACCGGCCGGCCCGTTGCAGAGTCGATGCGATCGGCCCACGTCACCTTGCCAAGTTTCTCGGCCGAGATCAGGCGGCCCGTCTGCCGGTCGAGCACGTAGAAAAAGCCGTTCTTCGGTGCCTGCATCAGCACCTTGCGGCGCTCGCCCGCGATGACCAGATCCGCCATCGCCATCTGCTGAGTCGAGTCGAAGTCCCACGCGTCGCGCGGATTGATCTGGTAGTGCCATAGATATTTACCGCTGTCCGCATCCAGCGCGACGATGGAGGCGCTGTACAGATTGTCGCCCGTGCCCGGACTGCGCTGGTCCGGATCGTACGGGCCGGCATTGCCGGTGGCGACATAGATGCGGTTCAGCCCTGAATCGAACGTGATGCTGTCCCAGACACCGCCGCCGGTACCGGTCTTCCAATACTCACCGCTCCAGGTGGCCGCGGCGCGCTCCATCGCCGGGTCGCCCTTGTTTTCGTCGGGCGCGCCGGGCGTGGTGTAAAAGCGCCAGACTTGCCGGCCGGTGGCAGCGTCGTATGCGGTGACGTAGCCGCGCTCACCGGTATCGGATCCAGCATTGCCGATGATGACCTTGCCGTTGAAGGTGCGCGGAGCGCCCGTGATGGTCCTGATTCCCGATTCGGGCACTGTCTGCACGCTCCACAGCAACGAGCCGGACTTCGCATCCAGCGCGAGCAGACGGCCATCGAGCGTCGCGGAGAAGACGCGCCCGTCGGCATACGCCGCGCCGCGATTCGCCCCGAACATGAACATCATTTTTGCCGGATTATGCTTCCAAGTCTGCGGATCGAACTTCCACTTGAGCTTTCCGCTTCTGGCATCGACCGCGTACACGGCCGCATGGCTGCCGGTGAAATAGAGCACACCGTCGACGGCGAGTGGAGTCGCCTCGAGCGACTGCTCGCCCTCGAGATCGAGCGACCAATCGAGACCGAGGCTTTTTACATTCGACTTGTTGATGCGGTCGAGGGCGCTGTAGGCGTCCTCGTTCACGTTGTTGTGGCTGGCCCAGTCGACCGGCATCAACGTACCGGCCGCGGACGTGAACGAGAGTACGCTGAGCGACAGCGCGGTCAGCACCGGAGCCGCCGCCATCCTTCGAAGTCTCACTTCTCGATGACGACGATGATGCGCTCCGGGCACGCGCGGGCACCGCGGCGCGCGAGATCTTCCTTTCCGGGAGGCACGTCGATTTCTTCGACGGCGATGTAGCCGTTCTCGTCGAGCGGGAACAGCTCTTCGTCCACGGCGGCGCATCGCGCGTTGCCGACGCAGGCCGCCTTGTCGATGCGAATCTTCATCCGCTACTCCTGATGCGTGCTGTCGAAAATCTTGCACGCGAATCCAGTATGTAACGGTTGGATGCGCTCTGTAAAGCGCGCGCCGGCCCTCCGTGCGGCGAGTCCAGGCACCCCGGACGAGCTGCGGCGCGCGCCTCGATGTCGCTAGAGCGCGAGCACCTCACGCTTGCTGAGAGTGGTCCGAAGCCGGCCGTCGACGCTCGACAGGGTGGAGGCCGGCACCGTGACCAGCTTGCCCTCGATGATCATTTGGACGGCACCGTCAGTCTCGACGCGATAGACCGGACCGAGCCGGGCCCCATCGGCCGCCACCAGAACCTTGCCTTTCGCGGCGACGGATACGGAATCGTTCTGCGAGGACGCCTGCGCCGCGGCCGAAAACGCCAACACTGCACAAGCCAAAACCGGGAACCATGACTTCTTCATGCTGATCTCCTTGTCAGTTGCCGACGCTCATATACTAACCTACGTTAGTAATTATACTAAGCTACGTTAGTATTTCTGTCAAGGGTCGCCGTCATATGGAAAATCAGGGGTTTGAGCGTTGCGCCGGCCGCGCATCGCGGTCCGAGAGTGTTCGTTGGGCGATTTCAGGGGCCCCGGGCGCCCTTGGCCTCGAACACATTCTTGTCGTCGGCGATCGAATCGAGGAAATAACCGGTGTGCGGGTCGTCCGCCGCATAGCCCAGGTGCTCGCTCAGATGAAAGATATCCTCGATGCTTCTGAGCAGCGCATAGTGATTGTAGGGGACGTCGGATGTGCTCCCGGGTTTCACGAACGGAGACAGCAGCACGGCGCCGACGCGATCGCCGCCGTAGCCGTTGATCACGATGTTCTCGACGAGCGTGGGTGTATTGACCAGCGTGACCCTGCCGGGTCGCAGGCCGCTGAGATTCGGGCCGGGCTGCTGATGGCAGCAGGTTTGCCCCGGGAACGTGATCTCCACCGTGGTCTGTCCGGTGGTCGGATTGCTGCTGACGCTCTTGACGTAATTGCTCTCATCGAAGGTGATGATCAGCAGGCCGTCGCGCCGATAGGCGGGTGAAGCCATGACTTTCGGCACCCATACCCGGAGGAAGGCGTCCGCCGACGTCAACCCGCCGGGCTGGCCGTTGGCGCAGGTCGTGCCGGGTTCGCCGGTGCCCGCCCCATCGTGCCCGTCGCTGCACAGGTTCGGGGTGATGAATACGAAATTCGGCGTGCTGTGCTCCGCACGCAAATCGGCGTCGAGCGCATTCAAGTTGACTACGTGGGTATTACAGCTCGGATGATCGATGATGGAATGAAAATACATGAACGGGTTGTGACGCGTCGCGTAAGCATCGCCCAGCGGCACGGCAGCGCTCGGAGCTTCCGCCGAGTTGGTGTGGTCCGTGCCGACACCGATGGCCGGATGTCCGCAGGTCGCGCTCTCGCGGCTGGGATCATTGCCCATATCCTCCATGTAGCCCTTCCAGGTGTAGCCCGCATCGGTCAACTGCTGCGGCAGGGTGCGCACATGAGTCGGGTAGATGCAGCCGCCGGCGGCGATGATCTGCCCCTGCGGGGCCATACCGGTTTCCTCGACGTCGTTGTAATTGCCGACGGTGCCCGTAAAGCCAGGGAGACAATCGTTGCCGGTGTCCTTGGTGGGTGACTGCCCGCTGATCATCGCGATGTAATTGTCGAGACTGACGTGGCCCGTGCCGTAGTACGCGGTGAGCAGAGCGCCCATCGGCACCAAGGTCTTCTGCAGATACGGATCCTGCGCGCTGGTGCCGAAAGTGCTGCTGAAAGTTTTGTTCTCGAGCACGATGATGAACACATGTTTCACGCGCCCCGCCTCGGTCGTGACTGCATCGCCGTGGGTACGGGCGAAGCTTGCGGAGCCGAGACCTGCGCCCAACAGGGCGCCCAGAAGAATCGATACACATCGCGATCTGTGCTGCCTGGTCATGGAGACATCCCTGACTTTACCCGGGATCATCGGGTGCGCCGCCCGGTGCGCCGCCCGGTGCGGGGCGCCCGATGCTACCATCCGCTGCGGCACAGTACCTATTCCCGGGCCCTCGCAGAATCATGAGCCTTCAGACCTTGACCGCCCAGGCACTCGCACGACCGGCCGAACAGCCGGCGATCGAGTTCCACGGCGCCTGGTGCAACTGGGGGGAGCTGCGGCGCGTCGCGGAGCATCTCGCGGCTTTGATCGACGCGAGCGGTGCGCCGCCCCACGCCGCCGTCGCCTTGGTCGCTCGCAACCGTCCGTCCGCCATCGCCGCCCTGCTCGGCTTGATCGCGCAGGGCCGCTCGGTGCGCATGCTTTATGCCTTTCAAGCGGCTGCCGCCTTGGCGCAGGACGTTGCCCGCATGAAGCCGGCGGTGCTCGTCGCGGCGCGCGAGGATTATTCCGATGAGCTCATCGCCGTCCTGCGGGAGCAGCGGATTGCCGCGATCGCGCTGTCGGAGATGGAGGCCTCGGCGATGCCCGGGCTTGCAGTATCGCTTGCGCCGTCACGCAGCGAGGCCGGCCCGGAAGATGGGGCCTCTCCGCGAATCGAGCTGCTGACGAGCGGCACGACCGGTCCGCCGAAGCGGTTCGCAGTCGACTTCGACTCGATCGCTCGACACTTCGTCGGGCAAAGCTTGACTCAATCGGGCGCCCAATCAACGCCGAGCGGGGGCGCCGCGGAGTTGCCGCCGTTCCTGCTCTTCATGCCCCTGGGCAACATCTCCGGTGTCTACACCACCCTTCCGGTGATGTTGAAGGGACAGCGCGCCGTGCTGCTCGAGCGCTTCACGGTGAGCGCGTGGCACGAGCACGTGCTGCGCTACCGGCCGCAAATCAGCGGCCTTCCTCCGGCAGGCGTGCAGATGGTGCTGGACGCCGAGATTCCGCCCGCCGATCTCGCCTGCATCCGAAGTATCGGCACGGGCGCCGCGCCGCTCGATCCCACCGCGCACCGGGCTTTCGAGGAGCGCTACGGCATTCCCATCCTGCTCTCGTACGGCGCCACGGAATTCTTGGGTCCCGTCACCGCGATGACGGCGCAGTTGCACGCCGAGTGGGGCGAACGGAAGTTCGGCAGCGTGGGACGTCCCATCGCCGGCGCAAAGCTGCGGGTCGTCGACCCGGAGACCGGTACCGTGCTGTCCGCCGGACAGGAGGGGATTCTCGAGGTGATGACGCCGCGCTTGGGTACGGAGTGGATCCGGACGACCGACGTCGCAATGATCGATGAGGACGGCTTCCTGTTTCATCGCGGCCGCGCCGACGGCGCCATCATGCGCGGCGGTTTCAAGCTCTTGCCGGAAACCATCGAGCGCGCACTATTGCTGCACGAGGCGATCTCCGCCGCGGCGGTACTCGGACTCAAGGATCGCAGGCTGGGTGAGGTTCCCGCGGCTGTGATTCAGCTGAAACCCGGCGTTGGTCGGCCGGACCTCACGGAGCTGGAGGCGCATCTGCGCCGGCATGTCTATGCCACGCACATACCCGTCGCCTGGCGCATCGTCGAGGAGCTGCCGCGTACGCCCTCGCTGAAAATCGATCGGCCCGCGGTGCGTCGCCTGTTCGAGGACGAGTCGGCCTGAGGCTCAGCCGATGCTGCGCCCGCCGTCGACCGCGAGGCAGGCGCCCATCGCAGCAGGGATGCCAGTGGCGGCAAGAAAGACCCGACCACGGCAGGCAGCTACCAAAAAGGCGTGGCGGTATTCACAATTGCAGCCAAGGGCGGTCTCATGTATCAGGCGGCTGTTGCCGGTCAAAAATTCTCCTACGATTCCAAATAAGGCGGAGCTCGACGCAACGGGCGGAGTGCGCTTGTCATCGGGATGCTTGCGTACTTGCTTCGGGGTGCTCGCGTGGCACCCCAAGGCCCTGCCGATCCTCCTTCGAGGCTTCGATCCGCTCTTCGCCGTCTGCGAACGACCGGGCGATGCTCGCTTTCAATCGTGCATTCCAGAATCGGAGTGCCGGACGGTGCTCTTCCGGAACGGCCCGCGTTAGATCCGCGACGAGCGCGTTCATGCGCCGCATGACCTGAATGCTGGTTGCGCCGCAGAAGCAAATCTCGTCAAAAGACAGGCGGAGCAAATCGTCCCATGTGGGACATACGACCACCAACCTCAGCTGGCCGTCGCCATCTCGGTGCGCTCCGATGTCCAGGTTCCGTTGGCCGAGACGCAAGAGGAGGTCCTCGATCTGATCAAGCGCCTGAACCGCCGTGGTTGGATCGTTGATTGCCGGCGACAATGCCCTGATAGCGATGTCCACGAGAAGTCGGAGCGCATATTTGGGATCCTGTGCGAATGTACGCTCGCGACCCAATCGAATCGCTTTCATCAACTTCGCTTCGGCAATCGGTTCTCGAGCGCCGGCGACGTACAGCAATGGCGTCAATTCGACCACTGTATCGCCGACAGCCGCGAGCATCTCGATGATTCCGCCCGACATCTTTGCCAAGTGAACCAATGTGCCCACATCGATCGCTTGTATCGAGCGCGGTAGTCCGTGATGGACGAGTGTCTGTTTGCGTGGCAAGGAACGAACGGTGTCGACTGCAGGGGGCGCAGCCGCGGAGCTCAAGGCCGGATACATGGCCGTTATCACCTTGCGTCCCTGGTCACCGGTGAAACTCAACATGCGGTTGATCTGAAGCACGCCGGTCCTGTTGATCAGGGCGATGAACATGCCCACACTCCCCAAGACCAAGGCGAACACCAGCAAAATGCTGAAATATGGAACACTCCCGAATCCATTCCGGTCGACCCCCGTGAGTGCTGCAATCGCATACACAAATGTGGCCGTAAATATTCCAAGTGCATGCGATGTCACCGGATCGCGGATGATCAACAGCACCAGTCGAGGTGAATAGGCAACTGCGCTGAATTGGATCATCACGAACATCAACGAGAATACGATGCCGGTGAGTGCCATCATGCCGGAAGCAATCGAGGAGTAGATTGCCTGCGCAGAGGAGACGCTGACTGGCGAGACGAACCAGGGAGCGATGCGGCCTTCAATATGTGGAACCGTCAGTGCAGCGGCGAATGCAATTGCGGCGTATATCGCAGGTATAACCCAGGGCCCGAAGTCACTCTTGAATCTTAGGTGGAACATATGAATGCATCCGCGTGAAGGCGCCGCTCGACGTCCACGAGGGCTGCCCAACAACCGGTCGCCGACGATCTACTTCGGCTCTTCCACGACGACCTTGAGCTTTCCGCTTCCGATCGCACGCTTGAGCGACTCATAGTCGCTGTCATTCTGGTCAGCGTAGGCGACTGAGAATGTCTCGATCGCCTTATCAAACGCATCGCTCTTGCCCAGATAGCCGCTGATCAGGGCCGGGTCACCGGAGCGCGCGTGGGAAAGCGCCAGCGTATGGCCACACCATTTGGCGTCCAGGAGCATCTCGGCTTTGCCGAAGGTCTCGACGGCAAGTTTGATCTTGATGTCCCGCAGCTGGCGAATGTAGCCCTGATTCCCACGCATACCCTCGGTCCAGCCGAGAAAGATGTCGCTGACCGGCTGCATGAGCCGCTGGCCGTTGACGACGCGCTGTCCGTGGTTGGGGAACAAACTCTTGCCCGCATAGGGCTCGAGCACTGAAGCGCGTGCCTGCTTGCCCTGAAGAACGAGGGGATTCCCGTCGCCGTCCGTGAACAAAGCCACCCAGCAGCCCGTGCCGACGCTGCCGACCCCGACCACCTTGATCGCGGCATCCCTGAGTTCGTAGCGGTCGAGCAACGCTCGAGTGGCTGGCGCCAGGCTCTCGCGATAGAGGGCGAGGGACCTCTTCACGACCGAGTGGATCTCCCCGGGCTTATGCCCCTTCCAGTGGAAGATCGTCGGAAGCTGGTCTTCGATGACCGGTGTCTCGCCGGCAGCTTGCTTGAAAGTGGGGAAGAGATCTTCCTCGACGCGACGCCTCCGCTCCTTCTCCATGCGCTTGATCGCGCGTTTGCGGAACTCGGGATCATCGAAGGTCGCGATCATCGTTTCGATGTCGACGGTCAGATACCACAGGTCCAACGGATTCATTTCGCTGAACTCGCGCATGTGCTCGCGGTACGAGCGGACGCACGTGAGGACCGCATCCCTGGCGATGGATTCGCTTAAGTGATTGTTACGGCAGGCGACCACGAAGCTTGCCGCGAGACGCTTGAGGTCCCACTCCCAGGGGGCTGGCAGGGTTTCATCCAGGTCGTTGATGGCGAAGATGACGCGCCTCTCCGGGGTACCCAGGCCGCGGAAGTTGCCCAAGTGGGCGTCCCCGCAACATTGCACGCGCACGCCCGTGGCCGGAGTGGTCGCCAGGTCCACCGCCATGTTGAGCGCCGACCCTCTGTAGAAAGTAAAGGGCGAGAGGGCCATGCGTCCGTGGCGCAGGGGCAGCAACTCAGGGATGCGCCCCTTGTCGCTTTCCAAGACCAAGCTGACTGGATCCGGCCGATCGGCGGCCGCTTTCCAGTGGGCGTGCGCCTCCCGTGGGCAAGCGTCCCTCAACTTCTTGCCCATCGCGTGACGCTCGGCCCGCGAATGACGGCGGGTAAACAGCCAGTCAGGCTCGGATTTTTTTGTTTGCGCCGTACCCTCGTGCGACTTCATCGGTTGCTTTCGTATGTGCGTCTGTTGAGATCGCACGAGCCGTGATTTCGATCCGATAACCGCAGCGATCGCCGACGGCGGCGTCCCGATCTCGGGAGGCAGCTGACTGTTCACGTTATGGGTGCTCCACCGCCTGTTATTTTCATCGCTCCCGGTGAGGATAAATCTCCGGCAGGCGCCCGCAATTGGCCCTTGTGCGTAGAGTTCGTGGGAACTACGTACGCGAGCGGCACTTCCCTATCCGCCGGAGCGTGCGGCGCAACTCGCGCCGTGCTCACGCGCCGCGCGCCAGCGCCGCCTCGACCTCGGTAAGCTCCGACTTGAGCCACATGGCTTCGCTCAAGTTCGCGCCGCCCGACTCATGCAGCAATACCTCAAGCGCCTCTTTCTTCACCGTCAAGGCGTCGGGGTGCGCGCTATCCACGCCGAGTGCGATATCGAGAAGATGAATCGCCTCGAGTGGCCGGCCTTGGGTCAACTTTTGCCGGGCGCGATCCGCGAGAGCGCCCGCTCCTCCCGCCAGCTCGACGAGATCGGCATCGATGCTCGAGCGCGGCACGCCGTACAGGGAAGTGGTGGAGTCGTAGTGGAACCAGCTCGAATATTCCTCCCAGATCGCCCGCACGTCCCAGGAGACCTTGCCATGGAACTCGCCGATCTTGAGATCCCTCGGCAACTGGATCTCGCGCATGAGCGTATGCACGTCCTTGCCGGCATTCATTCCGGCGATGGTCGCCTCATTCACGTAAGACACCGCGGCGTGCATCTTGTCCAGGCCGGCGCGGATGTTCGCGGCACCTTGGATCGGTTCGCCGTGGCCGGTGATGAGGAGCTCGGCGCCGAGATTGCGGACGGCGTCGAGGGAGCGCAGATATCGCTGCACGGAGCGGGGCTTGTCGCCGCGCACGGTGCAGAGATTGGGCATCGACAAAAAGACCGGTCCGAACAGATTGCCCGTGAACACCACTCGCTCGTCCGGCATCCACAGGACGAGCGAATCGAGCGTCTCGCCGCCGGGCGTCGAAATCGCCTCGAAACGCCGGCCGCCCAGCTCGAAGACATGCCGCCGGTCCACGAGGATGTCCGGCACGACCTCGGGCGGCGGCGGGGGATTCGGGGCGCGCTTGATGGTCGTACCCCAGAGCTTGCGTGAGCGACGGCCCAGATACGGGGCGAGCCGGTCGAAATAATGCCAGGTGTCGACGAAGCGGCGCTCGCCGATCACCTGGGTGTCTGGCTCGCGCATCGCCGGCACGCCGCCATAGTGATCCGCATGCGCCTGCGTGAGCACGATGTAGCGCAATGATCCGGTGCGGTGGGGAGCCAGCAGCGCCTTGGTCCGCTGCGCGTTGTCCATGAACCCGGTATTGACCATCACATCGCCCGCGGCCGTCGTCACCAAATAGGCATTGGAGATGTCCTTGGCCATGAAGATGAAATCGGTAATGGCCACCGCTTCCTTCTGCTGGTTACCGGAGAGGACCAGATCCGCGAGCGGGGGCTTGGCATCGTTCCGCGCTGTCATGCGGCGCCCCCTTCGAAATCGACCATCACCTTCGCGGAGCCCGGCGTGCCGGCGACACTGATCGCATCGAGCACCCGGTCGAATGGAAAGCGGTGGCTGATGAGGCTGCGCACCTTCTCGCGCAGGCGCGGAAGCGCCGCGATGACATCCGGCATCTCGGTGGGGTAGCCCACGGCGGTCGTGAGGGTCATCTCGGTCGTCAGCATGGCGCCGAGATCGAGGGGAACCGGCTTCATGTAGGCAGCCGTCACGACCATGCGCGCGTGCAGCTTCGCCATGTTCACGACATCGGACACGATGTTCGGCGCCCCGGCGGCATCGATGTAGGCATCGGTGCCCACGGCCTCGCGGCTGAACACGCGAGCGGCGCCATGCAACTCACGCAGCCGCGCACGAACATCCTCCTTGGCGGGATTGATCACCGCGCGCGCGCCGAGGGTCCGCGCCCTCTCGAGCCTTTCGGGGGCGAGGTCGAGCGCGATCACATCGTCGACTCCGCGATCCTTGAGCCATAGCACCATGCCGAGGCCGATCGGCCCGCAACCGAATACCACCACTTTGTCCCCCGGCTGGGCCTGTGCGCGGTTGACGCCATGCAGGGCCACCGACAGAGGCTCCGTCAGCGCGGCGACTTCATACGGAAGATCGTTCGGGATCGGGAGCAGGCTATCGCCGGCGCGCGCATCCCTCACGAGAAGCTCCTCGGTGAATGCGCCTTCCGGGCCGCCGCTGCCGATGTAGCTCGGAGTATTCATGGGATTGATGATCACTCGCTGCCCGACTGCCACGTCCTTGACCGCGTTGCCCACGGCGATCACCTCGCCCGCGGCCTCATGACCGATGGGTGTGACGCCGCCCGGCCGCCGGTGGATGCCTCCGATCTTGATGTAGGTGAGGTCGCTCCCACACACGCCGCAGGCCTTCACTTTGATGACCACGTCGGCACTGCCGGGACGCGGCCGCTCGATCGGATCGAGCCTCACATCATCGACTCCGTGAATGTTCAGAATGCGGCCCATCGTGTCGGCTCCTCAGAGATTGACCAGGAACGCGCCGTCGATCACCAGCGTATCGCCGCTGTGGAACGAGGAGGCATCGCTCGCGAGATAGGCGGCGACCGCCTCGAAGTCCGCCGTATAGCCCGGCCGCGGAATCGGCGTCAGGGACGCGAAGTACTTGTCGACCTGGCTGAGCTCGCCGCTCTCGCCCGTCATCCCGGTCTTGATGTAGCCCGGTGCAATGGAATTCGCCCGAATGCCGTACTTGCCGAATTCGACGGCCATCGATCGGATCATCGCGCCGATTCCGGCTTTTGCCGCGGCGTAATGGCCCTTGCCCGCGAGGCCCGCGAACATCGACAGGCTCCCGCAAAAGACGAGCGAGCCGCCCGGCTCGCCGGCCTGCGCGCGCTTCACCATCAGCCGTGCGCCTTCTCGAAGCGTATAGAAGGCGCCATGCATGCTCACGCCGAGAAACGCGTGATAATCCTTCGTGGAGAGGTCGAAAATGGAATTCGACGGCGGCGGCGGCAGCCCGGCATTCGCGATCACGCAATCCACGCGACCGAACTCCTGCATGAGCGCCTGGTAGCCGGCGAGCACCTCATCCTCCGATGAGACGTCCACTTGCCGCGCCTGCACACGCGCCCCCAAGCTTTCGAGCTCCTTCTTCGCCGCGGCATTTTTTTCCGCCGAGCGGCCCCAGATCGCCACATCGCCTCCCTGCTTGGCGATGCCGCGGGCAAACCCCAAGCCGAGACCGCTGTTACCGCCGGTGACCACCGCGACCTTGCCGCTCAAATCGAAAAGGTCTTTTGCCATATTTCCCCCTCGAGCCGGGGTGCAGATCCGGCCGCCGTTAGTGTGCGGCGGGCATCGGCCGGGCCACAACCACGATCAATGTCGAAAACCGGCCGCAATGGCGCCGCCGGGACGGTCGCTCAGCCGCAGATGATCTGCATCGCCTTGCGCATCTGCCAGATCGCATAACCGCGAACCTGCTCGCCGATATGAGCGGGCGATTGGCCGCCTTTCATGCGCGCGTAGGTCCCCTCCAGCAGGCAGGCGAGCTTGTAGCAGGCAAGCGTGAAGTACCAGGGCAATTCGTCCATGCTGCGCCCGGTGACCTCGCCGTACAGGCGTATCAGCTCGGCGCGCGACATGAAATTCGTCCAGGGCGCCACCAGTGGCCGCTTGCCTTCCGGATCGCCCTTCTCCCACCAGCTCCCCAGTATCCAGCCGAAATCCAGCAGCGGATCGCCGAGCGTCGCCAGCTCCCAATCCACCACACCGCAGATTCGCGGCGCACGCAGCGAGAACAGCACATTGGCAAACTGCAGATCCCCGTGGATGAGTCCGATGCGCCGGTCGTGGGGAAGATGATCGGAGAGCCATCGACCCACCTCCTCGACGTAGGGTAGGCCGCCGCTGTCATAGTGGGGCATCGAGTGATAACCGTCGAGCTGGGAGCGCCAGCGGCCGACCTGTCGATCGTGCCAATCGTCCGGTTTGCCGAGACCCTCGAGTCCCACGGCCGCCGGATCCACCGCCGCCAGCGCGGCTGCCGCGCGCACCATCTCCTCACCCATCCCACGGCGCCAGCTCGAATCGGTCGCGTAGTCGCCCGGCAGCTCACCGCTCGGTGCGAAGCCGTCCAGCGGCTCCATGAGATAAAAGCACGCGCCGATGACCGAGGGATCATCGCACACCGCATACACCGCCGGATGCGGCACCGCGCTGGCCGCGAGGGCCTTCAGAACGCGCGCCTCGCGCAGCATGGTCTCATTGCTGTTGCTGCGTAGATGTTTCGATGGACGGCGCAACACCATCGACTCGCCGCCGCGCTCGAGCAGGAACACGTTGTTCTGGAGTCCGCCTTTGAGTTTCCGGGCGGAGGTCACCGGCCCCGCACCGGGAGCGTCGTGGTCCGCGAGCCACCCATTCAGCCGAGGCCAGTCGATCAATCCTGCGAAATCGTCGATCGCGGTGCCCGGCTCGGCAGACATGGCTTCTCCTGTGGGCGAGGGCCCGGGGCACTCGCGTCAGCCGAATGCCTCGTCGAACAAATGACGCATCACCGACCAGGAGCGCTCGTCGGCCTTTTTGTCATAGGCGAGACCCGGCACGTGGCGCTCGTTCGCTTCCGGATTGGTGAAGCTATGCATGGCATTCCCGTAATACACCACCTGCCAGTCGGCCTTGTCGCGCCGCAACTCGGCCATCAACGTATCGACGGCGTCCTGCTTCACCAGAGGATCCTCGGCACCGTGGCATACGAGGACCTTTCCCCGAATGCGCCCGCGATCTTCCGGCAACTCGGCGATGAGGCCGGCATGAAAGGTGGCGATCGCCGCGAGCGGGGCGCCGGTGCGCGCGAGCTCGAGCGCCGTCGTTCCTCCGAAGCAATAACCGATGGCCGCGAGGCGCGCACCATCGACCTGCGGCTGGGCGAGCAGCGCATCGAATGCCGCGCGCGCTCGCGAGCGCCACTCGGAGCGATCCGTATAGAACGACTGAATCAGGGGCCCGAGCTGCGCCATGTCTTCGATCATGGCGCCCTCGCCGTTGATGTCCGCGGCGAGCGCGACGTATCCGAGCTGCGCCAGGCGCTCGGCACGCTGCCGCGCGTGATCACCGAGACCGAACGCTTCCGGAAACACGACGATGCCCGGCCGGCGTCCACCGCGGGTGTCGTCGCTCGCGAGATGACCGATGAATCTGGTCTTACCGTTCGTGTATTCGAGAGTCTGGGTCTTCATGAGGGCCTCACAAGGTTGAGATCGCAGTCTTGTAGAGACTGTGCGGCGCGCGCCAGTCGAGCCGCACTTTGCGATGCGCGATCAGCCATCGCTCGCCCGTCTTTCGAAAGACGTCGACGTAGTAGCCGCAGTGGTCGGGCCCGATATCGGTGTATGCCACCCAGTAGGTTCGCGCCCTCGCCGTGTCGGGGCTTTCGAATTCGATCTGCGAGGTGGACAGATGGTGCCGTATGAACGTCGCGCGCTGCGCCGAGACTTCGCGCTCGGGTGAGCGCCAGCGAGCGATCCATTCATGGATCGCCGGGCGGCCCGCGCAACGGAAGGCGTCCGCATCCGGTACATGCTCGGTCTCGAGCACGGCGTCCTCGGTGAACACCGCGATGAAATCCTCGACCCGCACCCGGTCCCCCGCCAGGGTGTAATTCGCCATCGTCTGGCGGATAGACTCGCGCGCGATCAGCTCATCCGCGGTCATCGACCCTCCGTTCAAACTGCGGCGGCGGAGCCGCTACGCTCCGCGCCCATCCCGGAAAAGCCGATGCAGTAGCCCCCGTCGACCGGCAGCAAGACACCGGTCACATAAGATGCCTCATCGCTTGCCAGGAACAGCGCGGCGGCGGCGATTTCGCGCGCCAACCCCCACCGGTCCAGTGGAATTCCCGGCAGCCGGGCAACGCCCGGCGGCGGCTCTGGATGCTCCTTGGATCGGGGGACGAGTCCGGTCCAGATCGTGCCGGGCTCGATGGCGTTGACCCGGATGTTGTTCGACGCATAGTCGAGCGCAGCCGACTTGGTCAGCTGATTCACGCCGGCCTTGGCCGCGCCATAGATGCTGTGGTGCTTCCAACCGACCACGCCGGCCGCCGAGGCGATGTTCACGATCGAGCCGCCGCCGGACCTCAGCATGGAGACGATCCCATACTTCATGCATAGAAACACACCCCGGACATTCACCGAATGGATGCGATCCCAGCTCTCCGCGGTTTGCTCATGGAGGGGCGCCATCTTGCCGCCGAAGCCGGCGTTGTTCACGAGGATGTCGAGACGCCCAAACTTCTGCTCGGCCGCGGCAATCATGCTGCGTACGTTCGCCTCATCGGCGACATCGGCGTGGACCGCGACGGCCGCAGCGCCGATCGCTGCCGCCACTTCGTCCTGTCGGCCGCTGATATCGGCGCAGACGACCCGCGCCCCTTCAGCGGCGAATAATTCCGCCATGGCCTTGCCCATGCCCGAGCCGGCACCGGTGATGAGGGCAGTCTTGTTTTCGAGACGCATGCAACACACTCCCGCCGCGGTACTCCGCGGGATCCCTTCGCGGTCTCGCGAGCAGCCGACTTTGCCTTCTTGCCGCATTCTAATACCATACTAAGCAACCGCAGTAACCTGGCAGTTGGCTGGCCGCAGGTATGCAGCGCAGTAGGGCGATGGGCCCGCTGCGCGTGGTTCGCGGCGGATCACATCGCAGGCGCCCTGTCACCAGGAGATCCTTATGAGCGAACTCTCTCGTCGAGCGGCCAGAAAGACCTCTATGGCAAGCGGCGGCGCGGAGTGGCCTCCGAGCTGGAACACGTTGCCTCACGGCATCAGCACGGGCCGCTACACGGACCCCCGATTCCTGCGTCTCGAGTATGAGCAGCTCTGGAGTCGGGCCTGGCAGGCCGCGGCACGAGTGGACGAAATCCCCGGCGTCGGGGACTACACCGTTTACGACATCGGCGACCAGTCGATCCTGCTCGTGCGGGTGGACCCGACTACCGTCAAGGCGTATTACAACGCCTGTCCGCACCGGGGTACGGCGCTCGGCAAGGGAAGCGGCACATTCCCGAGCTGCCGGATCATGTGTCCGTTCCACGGCTGGCGCTGGAATCTCGCGGGACAGAACCAGTTCGTGCTCGAGCGTCAGGAATTCCGCAATGGCCAGTTGCGCGATAGCGACGTCGCTCTCAAGGAGGTCAAGGTCGCATTGTTCGCAGGCTTCGTGTTCATCAACATGGATCCGAACGCCCAGCCGTTCGATGACTTCATTGCACCCGTGAAACAGGTGCTCGAGGGTTTGGCGATCGCCGACATGCACCACTACTGGTGGAAATCCTTCACCGTGCCGGCGAACTGGAAAGTGGCGCAGGAGGCCTTCTTCGAGGCGTTCCACGTGCCCGCGACGCATCCGCAGCTCGAGAAAGGCGGAGCCGAAGTGATCCTCGGCAAGCGCGATGATGCCGAGTTCACTCACCGCTATGTCTCTTATGAGGTCTATCCGCACGGGCACGGCGCCTTCTTCGGCGGCAAGAAAACTCCGATGGCCGGACACGTCAATGAGCTCAAAGGCGACCCGCTCGAGGCCATGGCCGCGCGGCTGAATCTGCTGGTGCACGGCATGGACGCCATGGTGCTCAAGGAGGACGTCGAGATTCTGCTGTCGCTGCGCGGTAAACCCATCCCCGAGGGCTCGAGCCTGGGCGGGGAATATGTCAAGGCGCTGTATGCCGACGCCGCCGCCAAAGACCGGCCCATGCCCAAGCGCGTGCCGGAGATTCTCGGCATGTGGGGCGGTGAGGTATTCATCTTTCCGAATCTCATGATCCTGCCCCAGGCCGGCAATGCGATGATCTATCGCGTGCGGCCCCACGCGACCGACCCCGACAGCTGTACGTTCGAGATTCTCTCCACGCGGACGCTGCCTGCCGCGGTCAATCCGCCGCGCCCGACGCTGGAGCAGGTGACGGATCTACAGGACCCGGAGCAGGTATTGCTCATTCCGCGCCAAGATCTCAGCAACATTCCGCGCATGCAGAAGGGATTGCACGCCCATGGGCTCGACCACACGTGGCTCGCGGCGGATCAGGAAAAGATCATCCTGAACATGCATCAGGAGCTCGATCGGTATCTGCGCTCGACTTGAGAATTGAGACGGCCGCCGCGCTCGATCGCTCGCGACATGGAGCAAGCAATCGAGCGCGCAACTCTCTGAGGACTCCTTCATGCAGAACGAATCGAAGCCCCGGATTTCTCCAGTACTGCCTCCAGAATGGAAAGGCGACGTTCTCGATGCGCTCAGCGCGTTTCCGAGCGGCCGTGATTTCGTCCTGTCCGGCCATCAGCGCGGCGAGGCTCCCGGCGGCATGCACGCGCTCGGCACGATGTTGCGCCATCCGCCGCTCGCCAAGGCATTTTTGACTTTCAACAATCACATTTCGATCACGAGCACGCTGTCCAAGCGTTTCCGGGAGCTGTTGATCCTGCGGATCGGCTGGCTCCGGCAATCAGAATACGAGTTCATTCAACACCTGGGGTTGGGCGCCCGGGCTGGCCTGAGCGACGCGGAGCTCGAGCGCGTGCAGCTGGGGCCGGATGCCCCGGGTTGGGATCCCGTCGATGCCGACGTGTTGCGTGCGGTGGACGAGTTGCATGCCAACGCCCGCATCGAGAAGTCGACTTACGCGCGCCTTTCCGCGCACTTCGATGAGCGCCAACTCTTGGATCTCGTATTCACGGTCGGTTGCTACGACGTGTTGTCCATGGCGTTCAAGACGTTCGACGTGGCGTTGGAGCCGGGGGTGGCTCCGCTCGATGCGGCCGTGCGAGCGCGCATGTACGCGCCACGGGTCGAGCGAGACTCGTCCGCTCGGCAGTAGCCGATCGGGTTCCTCATGGATTCCACGATTCGAGGTGCTCCACTTGCCGACGAGTCCGTGGGTGCGCTGACGCTGGGCGGCTTTCTGCGGGAGGTGTGTCGCGACAATGGCAACAAGGAAGCGCTGGTTTTTCATCCGCCGTCGGGCGCGGTCGTCCGGCGATCTTACGCCGAGGTCTGGCAGGAGGCGTGCGCCGTCGCGCGAGCGCTGATTGCACGCGGCGTGACCAAGGAGACCCGGGTCGGATTGCTCGCGACCAACCGCCCGGAGTGGATCACGGGTATGTTCGGGATCGCCTTGGCCGGCGGCACTTGTGTGGCGCTCAGCACCTTTGCCAAGGGTGCCGAGCTCGAAAATCAATTGCGCACCGGCGATGTATCGGTGCTCCTCTTCGAGCGCTCGGTCATCGGCCGGGATTTCGCCGCGGAACTGCTCGAGTTGTGTCCTGAACTCGCCAATGCGCAGCGCGAAGTGCGATCCACGAGCCTCCCATTTTTGCGCCGGGCCGTGTGCATCGGCGAGGCGGCGGGAGGCGCCTTCGAGCCCTGGTCGGATTTTCTGCAGGACGACCTCGCGCCGGCATCGCTTCTCGAGCCTATCGGCGCCGAGGTTGCCCCGACCGATCGCGGGTTGGTGTTTTTCTCCTCCGGCACCACCGCGAAACCGAAGGCCATCGTGCACGCGCACCGGGCTGCGGCCTTGCAATGCTGGCGCTGGCGATGGATTTTCGCGCTGGATCCGCACGTGCGGACGTGGAGCGCGAACGGCTTCTTCTGGTCGGGCAATTTTGCGATGGCGCTCGGATCGACGCTCGCTGCCGGCGGTTGTCTGGTGCTGCAGCGTCATTTCGATACCGGCGAGGCGCTGCGGCTCATGCAAACCGAGCGCGTCACCATGCCGATAGCGTGGCCCCATCAATGGGCAAGACTGGTCGCCGATCCCGCGTGGAGCGAGGTCGATCTGAGCTCGCTGCATTATGTCGGCGAGCGGCTGCCGACGCGCAATCATCCCACCGTCAAGTCGGATTGGCAGGAGCCCATGGCCGCCTATGGCAGCACGGAGACGTTCACCCTCGTGACCGTGCACCCGAGCGGAACACCCACGGAGGTCGCAGCGGACAACCACGGCGTGCCGTTACCGGGCAACACCATCCGAATCATCGATCCGATGTCGGGTCGCGTGTTGCCCCGAAACGAGGCGGGCGAGATAGCGGTCAAAGGTCCCACCCTGATGCTCGGCTACCTGCGGGTGGCGCCTGAAGATGTGTTCGACGCGGAAGGGTTTTTCTGGACCGGTGATGGGGGGTTCGTCGACGCGCAAGGCAGGCTCCACTGGCAGGGACGCTTGAACGACATCATCAAGACCGGCGGAGCCAATGTCTCGCCACCCGAGATCGACGCCGTCCTGGCCGACTGTCCGGGAGTGAAGATTGCGGCGACGGTCGGCATTCCGCACGACACCTTGGGCGAGATGGTGGTTGCCTGCATCGTCCCCGAAATAGGCGCGACCTTGGACGAGGGCGGCGTGCGCGCATTCGTCTCGAAGCGCCTTTCGAGCTACAAGGTCCCGCGCCGCGTGCTGTTCTTTCAGGAATCCGACCTCGCGCTGACCGGATCGAACAAGGTGAAGCTCGCGCCGTTGCGCGAGCTCGCGGCGCGCCGTCTGTCGGATGGCCGGCTCGAGGGCGGCGATTCCTGAGGGTTTATTCCTTGGCTCTGTCACCAAATTGTGTGGGGAGACTTGAGCGCCCGACCCCAACTGTCTTTCATAGACGTCCGGTTACGAGGAGGCTCGAACCTGGATGGGGCACCGACATTCCGTTAATCGATCGCGCCAAGTCCCAATTTTTTCGCCAAGCCGCGAACGTACGCTGGGTGGCCCGGATCTCGAGTCTCCTTGGCCTGTTTGGAAAGCAATTCGCGTGCCGAGGTCACATCGCGTCGGCTCGCCAGAATAATTGCGCAGATTATGCGTGGTGGGCCGCCAACACCCATATTTTCTGTTCGCCCCCTTGAGCTCATTCAAAACGAGATCACGCGACTCATAGCGCGCAAAGAAAAACATCGCGTCGTGTCGGATTCGAGGCAATAGTCTTCAACGACTCTCCCTTCTTGTTCGATTGACCACCATCGGATGGCCCTAGGGTCTGACCGAGACAGACAGCGCGACGCCTGACCATGGCTGAGCGGTCGCACCTGCAGCCGGTGACTGCGTGAGGACTTGACCCACAGGCACCGTCGTGTTCTTCACAAGGGTGACAGTTCCAACAAGGAAGTGCGACTTCAAGAGCCGAACGGCGGCTATCAGGATGTTGCTGCCGACCACGTTCGGGACGGCAACTCCAGGAGTTCCGGTGGAAACCACGAGATTGACCGCGCTTTCTGGCGCGACCTGGGTCCCGGCCACTGGATTCTCGCTAATGACACTGCCCGCGACTACGGTCGTGCTCGACTGCTGAGTCACGGTGCCCACCGACAGAGCGGCGGTTGTAATGGCATTGCTCGCAGCCGTTTGAGTCAACCCGACCACGTTCGGAACAGCGACCGTAGGAGCACCGGTAGAGACTACCAGATTGACCGCGCTTCCTGGCGCGACCTGGCTCCCGGCCACCGGAGACTCGCTAATGACGCTGCCCGCGGCGACAGCCGTGCTCGACTGCTGAGTCACGGTGCCCACCGACAGACCGGCGGTTGTAATGGCATTGCTTGCAGCCGTTTGAGTCAACCCGACCACGTTCGGAACAGCGACAGGAGCGCCGATGGAGACCACCAGACTGACCACACTCTCGGGTGTGACCAAAGTCCCGGCCACTGGAGACTCGCTAATGACACTGCCCGCGGCGACAGCCGCGCTAGTTTGCGTCGTGATACTGCCGACGGTAAACGCCGCGCCCGTCAAGGCCGTGGTGGCATCAGCCTGGGCGAGCCCCACCACGTTCGGTACCGACGCGAGGGAGGCCACGTTGACTGAAAAATCCGTCGAGGCCGTACTCCCGAAAGCCACTCCGGCGGTGAAACTTGCGGGATTCGTGGGATCGAGCAACTCACTTGCATTGATACCGCTGATCGTGAACGTACTGACACCCTGGGGTGCCACCGCCCGGAAATCCACGGGCTGCCCGACAGAGATCGACGTTGTGACTCCCGCATACTGCAGCGTGAAGCTCGACTGTCCATGCGGCAGGGGGGCTGCGATATACGCCGCGATGAATGGGGGTGACCCTGACCCTACCGTGAACGTGTAGCCCGCCGCGAGAGCGGGATCGAGCCATACCATAGGAACCGCGCATCCGGCGGGCACACCTACCGGACAGGGTCCGACGGCCGATACGAAGCAGGTGTTCGAGCCCAAGGTGCAAATATTCGCTTCGGTGAGGGAGTAGCCTCCAAGATACGGGCCGAGTGGAATGTCGAGTGTTTTGACCACCGCCGTGGTTCCCGCAGGCGGCAGGATGGGGGATGCCGGGGATATCCCCGGTTGCGGGTCTGCCCGCAGGATGATCGAGATCGGGCTGCTACCGGGCGAGGCACTTGGAACGGCATCGACAATGAAGGCGATTTGTCCACGATCGTTGATCGACTGCGGACTCGTTCCCCGAATAGCGGACACCGAATAGCTAGTGTTGTTGTATGAAAACGTGTCCCCTTGGTTTACAGCCATGTGCGGCGGAGAGCCCGAGGGGTCCGTTACGTAGAGCACAGATTGGCAGGAGGTCGCGGCCCCGGGGACCGGCGTCGGTCCGGAACCTGCGATGAAGACCAGCTCATTGAAGTTGTTGATCGAGGGATTGCCGCAAAGCATCCCTCCATAGTTGCCATTGCCGATGGTGCCGCCGTGCACGAGCACCGGTGGATTGACCGGCGGTGTCGCGCCGATGGGGTTGAGTGTATTGGGGTAAGTGTCCGGGCTGACCATGACGATTGGTTGATTGGGATCCAATCGAACCAAGGCCAGCTTCGTCTCCCCGCCCTGCATGTAGATGACGGGCGCGAAGTCCAGCTCATTGATCAGGCTGTGGCCGGCGTGATAAGCCGACTCGCTTCCTATCAGGGCCCCGGAACCGAACGCAGCGTTGAGATTTCCGAAGTCAATGAGACTCCCGTGGTCGCTGCCGGGTGTTCCCGTGTAGAAGTCGAATTCGAAGACGCCCGTACCGTAATACACGCCGTACGCCCACACCGCATCGCCTCGGTTGTTGATGCCGGGAAGATAGTTTCCAAACGGGACCCCGATGCTGGTGTCGAGAACTGCAGGGTTATAGTAGAGAGGACTTCGGGGCTGCAGCAGGCTCAGATAATCCTGGGTCACTCCTGGGTTCGGCGAGTAGAGATAAGGGATGAGACCCTGCGCGTTAGGCCTTCCAAGTTGATTCGCCGAGCCGGCGAGCGGATCCCAAGCTATGACGGGTGTAATGCCTGAAGTGCCAATAAGCCAGAAACCATCGAGCACGGGGTCCGACGCGACTTGCGTGGCCACCTGCCCCGCAATCAGCGCATTGCCGCTCGGATCGACGCTGAGCTGAAAGCTGGGGCCGGTGATGCTCGGCGCCGACGGGCTCAAGACTGCAGGACTTGCGTAAATAAGGCTGGGCACCGTCGTACCGTTACCTCTCCAGAGGTCGGCATAGCCGGTGGAGTTATTGAATTTCAGATAGGTGATTGCGCCAGTTTGATCCAAGGCGAAGTTGCTTCCCGGATCACCTCCAGGAGTCACGTACTGGTCAATCGCCGTCAGGCAGTAGAGCCCGCTGGTCGTTGTTGAGTTCGGGCACGTCGGCGGGGCAGCTACTGCCGAGTGGGAGGCAACGATGAGTCCGAAGCAACTGATCTGTCGAAATAGGCTGAATAACAGTGCGACGACCGGAGAAGAAATGCGATGTCCGATTGAGGCTTCGGTGTGGCGATGACGTTCCATGTGACTTGTCCCCTAAAGTCTGATTACGAGTTTGATCTCGACTTATTGGCGGATGACTACAAGCGTGTGCTGAATATTCTTTATTGGACGCTTGCCACGGCTTCTACACTCTTTATCAGTAGAGGGCAAGTCGGAGGACCCGGGATCCTCGCCCCAGTCAATGCCCCAACCAAACACGATGCAAACGACTGCTATGTGGAGGGCATTCCGAGACACCTAATGACCGGGGTTGGCCAGCTGCAGCCGTCCCGACCAACACGTTTCAGTGACAGAGCCTATATCTTTAGTGGCGCCAGCCGCGGATGGAGCTTCCGGCATCGCAGCTGACGATCTCGCAATCGATGAACCGCGCATCGTCCGAGGCGAGGAACAGCGCCAGCGACACGATGTCCTCGGCGCCGCCATGAAGCTTCAGCAATTGCGTGCTCTGAACGCGGGAGTAGGTTTCCGGCGGTAGCGAGGCCTTGTTGGCGGGAGTTTCCATGAGCCCGGGCGCTATGGCGTTGACTCGGATGCCGTCCTTCGCAAACACATGCGCCATCCCGTAAGTCATGGAATTCAGCGTCGCCTTGGTAACGCCGTAGGCGGAGGCGGGAACGTAGCTCGCCATGGACGACTGGTTCAAAACAACGCCCTTGGCACTCGCGAGCGAGGGACGAATCGACTGTGCCAGGATGAGCGGTGCGATGCTGTTGATGGCCAGATAACGGAGCCATTTTTCTTGGCTCAACGTCTCGAATGCATGGGTGATCTCGCCGTAGGCGATGCCGGCATTGTTGTAGAGCACGTCGATACGGGGGTGCGCCTTGCAGATCTCCGAGCCTAATTGCTTGATGTCCGATTCGACCGCAAGGTCGACGCGATGCGTCGCGCTGACCGCGCCGCCCACAAGCGATGCCGTCTCGCGCAAACCCGACTCGTCGATGTCCGTGAGGATGAGGCGGGCCCCCTCTCGCGCAAAACCCAGCGCCAGCGCGCGCCCGAGTCCGCCGCCTGCGCCCGTGATCATGACCAGCCGGTTTGTAAAGCGAGTCGCCACGATGGTTGCTCCCGTTCGTTCAGAGGTAGGCCAGACGCAGTAACAGCCGCGCGACCGCTTCGGGCTCGGTGATCATGAGATCGTGCCCCGTGTCGATAGCCCAGAGCCTTCCATCCGACAGCTCCTCGAGCTTCGCGACGTCTCGTCCGGGCAAGGTCGAGGAGCAGACGATGTGGGTCTGAGGAATCTTCCTCATCGCCGCCTCGTTGCGAAGCTCGAGCTTCTGCTCGAAGCATTTCCACGGATGCGGTGTGAGCCTCGGTTTCATCCACTCGATCTGCCCGGGGTCCTTGACGCCATAGAAATGCAGGGGGTCCGTGCCCGGATAAAGCACGAGCTCGAGCCCGTCGACCATCCGGCCTTGTGCACGCGCGGCCGTCATGAGCGGCCCGGCGATATCCACGAGCGACTGTCCATTTTGCGGGGTCGCCGCATCCAGGAAGACCAGGTGCCCGATCCGCCCGGCCGCACGGTCAGCGACGCCGGTAATGACCATGCCGCCGTAGCTGTGGCCCACCAGGATCACATTCTGAAGGCCCTCGTAGTCGAGAACCTTGACGATATCCTCGATGTGCAGATCGAGGTCGACGGCGGCACTCAGCAAGTGCGCCCGCTCGCCAAGACCCGTCAAGGTGGGCGTATACACCTCTTGCCCCTGTGAGCGCAGGATGCGAGCGAGCGGTTGATAGCACCATCCGCCGTGCCCGCCGCCATGAACCAACACGAAAGTCGCCGGCGCAATCATTGCGCGAAAGAATAGCCGCCATTGACCGGGTAGGTCTGGCCGGTGATCCAGGATGCCGCATTCGAGCACAGGAACAGCGCCATGTACGCGACGTCATCGGGCCTGCCGAAGCGCCGTATCACGTAGCGCGACAAGCGGGCCTTGGTCTGCTCACCGGCGAGGAACTGGGCGCGAGCAGTCTCATCGAGCGCAGGCTCGAGCGTCGACAGGGAAATTGCATTCGAGGTGATGCCGAAGCGGCCTGTCTCCTTGGCGATGGCGCGCACGAAACCCGCGGCGCCCGCTTTGGCCGCCGAATAGGCGACCAGCCCCGCCTCCCCGACGCGGCCTGCATCCGAAACGATGGTGACGATCCGGCCCCGGCCCCGCTTGACCATGTTCGGAAGCGCCGCGTGACAGCAATTCATGACGCCCTGGAGATTCGTCCGAAAGTATCGATCCCAGTCCTTGGGCTCGCTTTCCCAGAAAGGAGGAGATAGTCCCATCGTCGCCTCGGGGCCGGCGTTGCCGGCGTTGTTCACGAGCAGCGTGACCTCACCGAGCGTCCCCTCGATCTCACGCATCAGGTGCGCGACTGCCGAGTGGTCACCCACGTCGGCCGGCGCGGGCATCGCCCGAACGCCCAGCGATTCGATCTCCTTCGACACGGCCTGCGCGCGCTCGGGGACGAAATCGTTCACCGCCACGCCGCCCGCATTGTGCCGCGCCAGGGCGAGGGCGATGGCGCGCCCCGCCCCCTGACCGGCGCCGGTGACGAGAGCTATCTGGCCGCCGAGATCGAGAGGATCCTCGCCGGTCATGGCGCGACGCCTTTGATGACTATCAACACTGTCGTATAGTAACTTGCTGCGCATTCATATGCTTGCGTGCGTGGTCAACTGTAGGCGGAAACGTGGAAACTGAGCTCCGGTACCATCCCAGCCCCGACCAGCTTGCGCTCGCCTCGACGATCGAGGAGTCGATCGTGCCGCTGCTCCCGATCGCACGGCTTCATGCCGCCTGCGAGGAGAGCGCCGAGACGTGGTCGAGCCTGGAAGAGATCGGCATCTTCGGAATCACGGCGGCCGAAGAGCACGGAGGGAGCGGTCTCGGCGCGGTCGAGGAAACGCTCATCGCAATGGCACTCGGCCGGCAGCTGGCAAGTCCCTCCGTGCTCGCGACGGTGGGCGCCGCGCATGCGAGGCTCCGCGAAGGTGCGACCGGGCTGCGAGGGCGGCGGATTGCGGCGGGCTTTCGAAACGGCGATCGGATCGTCGTGGTGGAAGATCAAGCGGCTGAGCTGGTGCTCATTCGCGAGGCCGGGGGTGCTGCGGTCCACGCGATCGGATCCACCGCCTCCCGCCTCATCGACAACCGTTTGTGGCTCGCCGGATTGCTCGAGTGCGAACCGTTGGGGGAACCGATTGCGCGCTTCGATGCCGCCGGCCTGTCGCGATTGCGTCTGATCGATGCGGCCGCTCTTGCCGGCATGTCCGCAGGCTCGCTCGACATGGGCGTAGCCTACGCGGGCACGCGCGAGCAGTTCGGACGCCCGATCGGCAGCTTCCAGGCGATCAAGCACCATTGCGCCAATATGGCGATTTCCGCACGATGCGCCCGCGATCAAGTGAGCTTTGCAGCGGTAGCCGTCGATGACCGGCGCGCCGATGCCGCGCTTCAGATCGAGTCCGCTCTTTGGGTGGCAGGTTCCGCCGCGCTCGAGAATGCCGGAAAGAACATTCAGATTCACGGCGGGATCGGCTTCAGCGATGAGGCGGACCCGCACCTTTTTCTCAAGCGCGCGCGGCTTCTGATCGCAATGGCGGGAGGTCTGGAGGCCGCGAATCGGCGTATCGCAGAAATGGAGGCGAGCTCATGACAGACTTGAAAGACCGCGTCGCTCTCGTGACGGGCGCATCCTCCGGCATCGGCGCCGCCGCCGCGGAGCTGCTGGCGCGCGACGGGGCGCTCGTCGCCGCGGTGGCGCGGCGGGCCGATCGATTGGAAAGTCTGGTGACGCGCATCGAGGCCGCGGGTGGCCGCGCCGCCTCGTTTCCCGCGGACATCGCGCGAGAGTCCGAGGCGAGCAAGGTCGTTTCGGATGTCCTGGCACGCTTTGGGCGCATCGACATCCTCGTCAATGGCGCGGGCATCGTGCGTCCCGGCAGCGTCGAAGCTGCCGACCCATCCCACTGGCGCGAAATGATCGATATCAACCTGCTCGCGGCCATGTATCTGTCGCACGGCGTGCTGCCCGGCATGCGAGCCCGCCGCGACGGACATATCGTCACCGTCTCCTCCACCGCCGGCCGCTATGTGGGCACGCGGCACAGCGGCTACACGGCGAGCAAGCACGCGGTGAATGCCTTCTCCGAGACATTGCGGCAGGAAGTTGCGGAGCACGGCATCCGGGTCACGATCGTCGAGCCGGGCGCGACGACCACCGAGGTTTTCGAGAGCATTCCGGACGCCTCGGACCGCGCCGCCATGACCCAGCACATTACCAAGCAGGGAAACATGCGGGCCGAGGATGTCGCGAACGCCATTCTGTTCGCGCTGCGTCAGCCTCCCAATGTGAACGTGCGTGAGATCTGGCTGGCGCCGACGGCGGCGGTTCGTTGACGAGCCCCGAGTTGCAGAGAAGACTCATCGACGGGCGATCCATTCGCTGGAACGAGGAGCGCGCGCGAAGCGCCTACGCGCGTGGCCTGTGGAGCCGCGAGACGCTGGCCGATGCGCTCAACGAGGCGGCCGAGCAGACGCCGCAGCGCGTGCTGCTGATCGACGGCAACGCTCGCGTCGACTGCGCAACATTACGCGCGCAGGCAATCACACTGGCACAGGCGATGCTCGTTCGGACGCCGCCGGGAAGCGTGGTGTCTTTCATGCTGCCCAATTGGCACGAAGCGGCCGTGCTGTATCTGGCGGCAACCCTCGCGGGCATGGTCGTGAATCCGATCCTGCCGTCGCTGCGCGATCGTGAGCTCGAATTCATCCTCAAGGATGTGCAGTCGCGGCTGCTCTTCGTGCCCTCGACATTCCGCCAGCTGGATTATGCGGCCATGGCGGCTCGCGTCGTCGGCCGGATCGAGGCACCGCCGGAAGTCGTCGTTCTGCGCGGCGAGGCCGGTGCCCACACGTCCTGGGACTCGCTGTTCGGGGAGGCTCGGCTCCGCGCAAGGATGGCCGACGCTCGATGCGGACGCGGTCCGAATGGTGCTCTACACCTCGGGGACGACCGGACGCCCCAAAGGCGTTCTTCACAGTCACAACTCGATCCACGCGTTGATCCTCCAGCTGCGCGAGCATTGGCTGATCGAGCGCGGCGATAAGTTCCTGGTGCCCTCGCCCATTGCGCACATCGGCGGCTCGATCTACGCGTTCGAGGCGCCGCTCCTCCTCGGCACCACCGCGGTGCTCATGGATCGATGGGATGCGGACGAGGCCGTGAGACTCATGGATTCGGAAGGATGCACGCACATGGCGGGCGCGACGCCCTTCCTCGAGCAACTGCTCGATGCCGCGCGGCGCGCGGCCACACATCTGCCCCGCCTCAAGGTATTCGTCTGCGGCGGCGCCTCCGTCCCGCCCTCCTTGATCCGCAGCGCCGCGGCCTATTTCGAGCGAGCCGTGGTCACGCGCGTTTACGGGTCCACCGAAGTGCCGGTCACCACGGTCGGCGTCACGCAGCGAGAGGACGCGGCGCATGCCGCGGACACCGACGGACGTCCCGGTCTGGCGGAGGTCAAGTTGCTCGACCACAACGCCGCCCCTGCCGGCGAGGGGGAGATTCTTGCGCGCGCGCCCCAAATGCTGATCGGCTATCTGCATGTCGAGGATGAAGCGGAAGCTTTCGATTCGGAGGGCTACTTCCGGACCGGAGATCTCGCCCGATGGATCGACGGCGCGTATCTCGTCGTGACGGGCCGAGCCAAGGACATCATCATTCGAAACGGCGAAAACATATCGCCCAAGGAAGTCGAGGACATTCTCATCGGCCATCCCGACATTGCGGAAATCGCCATCGTCGGTCTGCCCGATCCGCGGACCGGCGAGCGGGCTTGTGCGGTGATCGTGCCGCGCAATCGGCCGGGTCCGGAAGTCGGGACCCTCCGCACCTTCCTCGACGCCCAGGGTGTGGCCAAGTTCAAGGTTCCGGAGCAGGTGGTCATCTGGGATGCCCTGCCCAAGAACGATGCGGGAAAAGTCTTGAAACATCAGATCCGGGCCTCGCTTGCCGCGTCGGGCTCCGGCGTACCCAAGGGCTGACGGCCAGGAGCTGTACGAGCGCGATGTCACCCTCGATTTCCGCATTTCGACTCAAGGCACGAGAGTGGCTTCAGGCCAACGTGCCGTCCGAGCCGTCGCCCGAGGATGGGCCCGCCTCGCGGGATTACGTTCTGGCGTGGCAGAGAGCCCAGGCCGCAGGAGGTTGGGCGGGGATTGCGTGGCCCAAGGAGGTGGGCGGCCGCGGCCTATCGGTGCTCGAGCAGATCGTCTGGTTCGAGGAATACGCGCGCGCCGGCGCCCCCTCGCCGCTGAACGCCTCCTTCGTCGGCCTGAATCACGCGGGACCGACCTTGATTGCCTGCGGCACCCCCGCGCAGAAGGCATTTCACTTGCCCAAGATCTTGGCCGGCGAGGTCATCTGGTGTCAGGGTTTCTCCGAGCCCGGCGCGGGTTCGGACCTTGCGAGTCTGCGAACCCGCGGCCGCGTCGAGGGCGATGAGCTCGTCATCGACGGCCACAAGATCTGGTCGAGCTTCGCCGATATCGCGGATTGGCAGGAGCTTTTGATTCGCACCGATCCGGCGGCAAGGACCTCCTCCGCGCTCTCCTGGGTCATCTGCCCGATGAGCGCCGCGGGCATCACGGTGCGTCCGATCCGCACGATGGCGGGGCCGCGCAAGTACTGCGAGGTGTTCTACGAATCGGTGCGCGTGCCGCTCTCCAATGTCGTCGGTGGATTGAACAATGGCTGGGGGACAGCCATGTCCACGCTGAGCTTCGAGCGCGGAACCGCCGCTCTGGCCCTGCTCATCGGACTCAACTTCGAGGTCGAGAGACTGCTCGCCTTCTGCCCCGCCGAGCGGTCGGACATGCGGCTCAAGCTCGCGCGGCTGCGCGCCGAAGGCTCATCGATCCGCGCGACCACCTATCGTTTTGCGCTCGACTCCGAAAATGCCGTGCCGGATTCAGGCGGGTCGATCATTCGTCTGGCATTTGCGGAGTTTGCGCAGCGGGTGACCGCAGCCGCGATCGACCTCTATGGGATCGACGCGCCCGAAGTCGTCGGCATGCATGGGTGGGGGCACGACTACCTGGACGCCTTCTCCGAAACGATCGCGGGCGGCAGCGCCGAGATCCAGCGCAACATCATTGCGGAACGGGTTCTCGGGCTTCCGAAGGGACCCCGCTGAAGCCGAAGCATTCCTCGGCGACCGCGAGCGCCTGCCCACCACGACCACCGAGCTGCGACAGCAGCGCCTTCAGCCGATAGGTCCAGAGGTGCAACGGATGCTCGAGCGTCATCCCCATGGCGCCGAGCATCTGATGAGTGTCATAAATGATGCGCGTGGCACTTTCCTGCGCATGCAGGGCCGCCAGCGCCGCATCGCCTTCACTCGCCGTGTCCGCGGCTTTCAGCGCGAGCCATCGAACGCCTCCGGCGAGAACGGCGCACTCGGCCATGCGGTGGCGCAGCGCCTGGAACGTGCCGAGAGGTCGTCCGAACTGCTTGCGCTGAGTCAGGTGATCGACCGCCGATGCGACCGCAGCCTGTAAAAGGCCGCTCGCTTCCGCGGCAAGGGCGACGCGCAGCCACTTGCGGACGTTCGCCGCGGCGGCGCCGGACAGCCGTGTCGTCTCGACAGTTCCCTTCAATCGGCCCATCGGGTAGGCGAACAGCGATTCGACCGGCTCCACATCGTGCGCGGCGGGCCGCATCAAGCCGACCGTGTCGCCCTCGATGACCAACAGCGTTCTCGCCATTGCCACGAAGCGGCCGGGGCGCCCGTTCTCGACGACTGCCAGCGGGCGCGGCCACTCGCCCGGAAGCTGCGGCCTGACGAGCATGGAGAGCGCGATCTCCGTCGCGTACGGCAGACGGGAAAGTCGCTCGACCGCCATCGCCGCACAGAGAGCACCGAGCTCGGGGACCTGGGCGATGTCGAAGTACTGAGCGTCCTCGAGCTCCTTGTCCAGTTCATGCCCGACAAGAGCGAACGCGCGAAACTCGGTGGGCTTGGTCTCGAATTGGAGGGCGAGCTTGTCGATCGCCTCGACCAAAGCGCTCTGATCGCCGGTGAGTCTGAAATCCATCAGCGCGGTTCCCGCGGTAGTTTGAGCAATTCGGTGGCGATCAGATTGAGCTGAATCTCGGCGGCGCCCGAAGCGATGCCGGCGACAATTGCACGTTGATGATGCGCGAGCAGCATCGCTTCGCCACCGGACAATGCTTCCGGCACGTGCTCGACGACGAACTCATGCACCGCTCGCTCCGCCATCACCGTGGCAAAACGTGCCGCACTGGCCTCCGGGCCCGTCGGCATGCCATGTTGCCGCTGATCGACGATGCTGTAGCTGTAGAAACGCGCCGCCTCGCAGGCAGCGCGGGCTTTTGCCGCCTGCTCGATCGCTCCGTAGCCGAAACGCCCCGAACGCTCGAGCATCGAAACCGCCCGATGCAGCATCTTGGTCGCGAGTGCAAATCGCGGAATGCCGACGCGCTCCAGCGAGAGTGCCGTTCTCGCGATCTCCCACGCCTGGCCCTCGGCGCCGAGCCGCGCACTGACCGGCACCTCGACGTTGTCCCAGAACACTTCGTGGATGTCGCCCTCGCCGATGAGGCTCGGAATCTCGCGCACGATGATGCCCGGGGTGTCCATGGGCACGAGGAACACGGAGATGCCGTCGCGTCCGGCAGCCGTCCGCGCGAGCAGGAAGCAGGTCTCGGCATGCTGCGCGTACGAGGTCCAGATTTTCTGACCGTTGATCCGATAGCTCGAACCGTGCTTCTCGGCGCGTGTCCGTAGCGAGGCGAGATCGGAACCCGCCTCGGGCTCCGAGAATCCCTGGCACCAGATGGTCCTCCCTTGCGCCATCGGGGGAATATATCGCGCCTGCTGTTCTTCGGAACCGAAGCGCATCAGCGTCGGCCCGATCCAGTTGACGTTCATGTACTGGCCGCCGCGCGGCTCGCCCGCCTCCCACATTTCCTCCGCCAGGATAAAAGCGGTCCAGGCGCCGGCATCGCGGCCGCCCCAGCGCTTTGGCCAATGAGGCACCAACAGCCCGGCCTCCGCGAGCTTGCCGCAGAATCTTTTCGAGAATTCGCTCTGCGCCTCGGACGCCGGACCGTGGGCAAGCGACTCCCAATCGATCGGCAGATTGGCCGCAAGAAAAGCTCGAACGGTCGAGCGGAATGTCTCCTGCTCGGGGTCCCAGGCGAAATGCATCAGCTTGCAACCGTCAATGGCTCGACTGAAGTCGACATTCCTTCCGGATCCTCATCGCGCGCGATCCTTGCGGCGCAATTGTTAAATTACTGAATATTGCCCGATCGGCAATTATACTGGCCCAAGCACCCCAACGCTGGCGAAACAAGGACCGGAGACAAAATGGCGACCGAGGTCATCCTACCCAAGATCGGATTTTCAATGAGTGAGGGTACTCTTGCGGAGTGGCTGGTCAAGGATGGTGCACAAGTGATGGCCGGTGCGCCGCTCTTCTCGTTGGAAAGCGACAAGTCGGTCACCGAGGTCGAGGCGCCGGCCTCCGGCGTGCTTCGCGTGCTGAAAGCGATGGGAGAGGTCTATCCGGTGGGAACCGTGATCGGCCTCATCGAATAGGGCGCACCGGCCCGTCGGGTCAGGGCCCGCCTCGCGTACTGCATGCAAGTCCAGCACCGCCACTCGCGCCGAGCCGCCGATCTGATGAGCCAGGCGCAGGCGGCTACGTCGCTGACTGATTTTGGCGACGATGGTTTTCGCGAGGGATTGGAGATCCTGATCGCCTCGGCGGATGCCGAGGCCCGGTTCACCGATCGAGGCCGTACGGCATTCGATGGCCAGATCGTCAACTTTCTGTCGCGCCGGCTCGAGGTCGAGCGCTGCTACGCGCAGCACCCCGAGATCGAAGAGCAAAAGATCACGGCTCCCCTCATCGGTCTCGGATTGCCTCGCACCGGATCGACGGCGCTCGGCTACCTGTTGGCTCAGGACCCGGCGGTTCGATTCATTCGCACCTGGGAATCCATTACTCCCTGCCCTCCCCCGGAGGCGCAGACACAGGACACGGACCCGCGCATCGCGATTGCGCGGCAGTCGCTCGCCCGGCGCGAGGCGCTCTTTCCGCGCATGAAGATCATGCTGCCGGCGACTCCCGCCGGACCGACGGAGTGCCAAACCTTCATGGGGCATGACTTCAAGTCGCAGATCTTCCAGGCGTTCGCGCACATTCCGACTTACCTCGGGTGGCTCAATCACGAAGCCGATCTCGTTCCCACCTATCGCTATGTCGAGCGGGTGTTGAAGCTGCTGCAATGGCACTGCCCCCCGAGGCGCTGGCGCCTGAAGAATCCGACCCATTCACTGTTCATTGACGCACTGATCCAGGTATTTCCCGACGCACGTTTCTGGATGACGCATCGCGACGTCGGGAGCGTCCTGCCCTCGGTGTGCGATCTGTATCTGGAGCTCTCCAAGGCCTATTCGGACCACGTCGACAAGTTTTCTCTCGGGCGGGAGAATGCCGACTGGACGGAGCTCGGGTTGCGTCGAGTGATCGCCTTTCGCGATGCAGGGCATGATGATCGATTTTTCGACATCCACTTCGCATCCTTTCAGAAAGACCCCTTTCCCACGCTGGAGAGGCTCTACGCGTTCCTCGGCGAGCCGCTGACGGATGAGACGCGCTCGCGTATGCAGGCTTGGCGTCAGAGCACGCCGCGCGAGCAGCACGGCGCGCATACCTATGACCCAGCCGACTTCGGCATCGACCTCGGCGCGCTGCGCGAGCGATTCCGCTTCTACTCGGAGCGCTTCAACTTGGCCACCGCGGCGTGACGCCGCACGCAACGGAGTGATGTCCATGACCATCTCGCTCGATGCACTTCGTAACGGACTCGATCTCGACAAGGACTTCGTCTTTCCGCAAAGGCCGTCGCATCCCGAGATGCGCGAAAGCACCTCCATCTGGATGTTCGACGAAACCGGTGCGTTCGGCTTCCCACGCATGGGCATAGAGGCGGAGGCCGCCTCTTGGGATGACCGCCTGTTCCAGGCCAATTTTGCATTTGCAGACGGTAGGATCATGAATGGCGCGGGCCGCGGCCCCGCGCCATCGCCTTTCGGCCCTGATGGACGGCCGAGCGTGCTCGGGGCCGGCGCAATCAGCTTCCGATGCATCGAGCCGTTCCGCCGTTGGACTATGAGCTTCGACGGCACCGCCATCGACGGCCATGTCTCGCAGCAGATCGCTCGCACGCTGGACCCGCACCGGCGCACACCGGTGCGGCTCGAAGCGGAGATGCACATGCAGACGCCGGCCTGGATCCAAGCCTCGGACGAGAAGAACGCCACGCTCGAGGATAATCTCATGGGCGTCGGCTACCGCTTCGAGCATCTCTTCCGCGCCGAGGGGCTTTTTCACGTCGATGGCCAGGCGCGACCCTTCAAGGGGACGGGTTTGCGGATTCATCGGCAGAGCATTCGCAGGCTCGAGGGGTTCCTCGGTCATTGCTGGCAGTCCGCGTTGTTCCCCGATGGACGCGCCTTCGGATTCATTACCTATCCGCCGAAGGCGGACGGCACGGAGAGCTACAACGAGGGCTACATCTACGAGGACGGCCGGATGTTCAAGGCGAAGGCGGTGAAGGCGCCCTGGTTACGTCGCATCGTCCCCGCGGGGGACGACGTCTCCGTCGAGCTCGAGTCGGAGCTGGGCCGAGTCCGCATCGAGGGCACCACCGCGCTATCCACGTTCCGTGTGGGCAACCCGGATATCGGCGGCCTCAATCTGCAGCAGAGCGGCGCGATCTATCGCTGGGGCGGAGCCGTCGCCTACGGCATGATCGAGCGGTCAAGTCACGAGAGCCTGACGACCATCGGCTAATGCGAAGGCTGGGGCTGCGGCTCGGCCCACTTCGGCGAGGGGCTGCGGCGCTCCCGATATAGCACGCTCAACAGCAGACTGAATGCCGAGAAGACCGCCCCTCCGATGAACGCGGGTGCATAGCTGCCCGTCATCTCTTGCGTCTTGGCAATGAGATATGGAGACAAGGTGATCACCGGAACGAACAACATGCACAGCCCGAAGGCGCGTCCCATGCCTTCGGCGCCGAATTCGATCGCGACCGCCGCGGCGAGCAGCGTGAATACACCGCTCCCGAGACCCGTCAAGACACAGCCGATAATGATGACCGGCAGATTCGAGCCGAGCGCCAAGAGCAACGTGCCCACCACCATGAGCACGGCGAGTCCGATGAAGGATGAGCGGTTGCCGAACCGATCGGAAAGCAATCCGAACAGGAGCGTGGCCACGATGTGCATCGCGCTCAACAGCGAGAGCAGCGCCGCACCGGCGCGCAGATTCAAGCCATGACTCGCCGCGTACGGCGCGATGTTCTGTATGGTGGCGCCGCTCAGCGCGATGAGCGGCAAATAGATTCCGACGAGCAGCCAGAAATTCTTGCGCTTGATGACCTCGCGCCAGCTCAGCTGATTGGCTCCCGCGGCGGCATGCCCATGAGGTGTGGACGGCGCGCTTTCACCCGACAGGTAGTATCGCCCCTCCTCCTCGGCCGGCCGGTTGCGCAGCACGATGAGCATGAGCGGCACGACGATCACCACGATGAACAAGGCGCCCCCGAGCCAGATCATGCGCCAACCTACGACGGGCAGCAGCGGACCGATGATTTGCGGCAACAACACACCCGCGAGGCCGATCCCGAACGCGCTCAGTCCGAAGGCCAAACCACGCCGGCGCACGAACCAGCGCGAAATCAGCGCATTGGCCACCACCGCCGTGCAAAGCACGAGCGAAGGACCGGCGATCGCGCCGTAAAGGACGAGCAGTTGCCAGGCAGCGGTGACCGATCCGACCCCGGCATAGAAAAGCGCCATGCCGAGAAGTCCGCACACGAACAGCCTGCGCGCCGGGTATTTGTCGGCGAGCGCGCCGACGAAGGGTGAGACTCCGGCGGCAACCGTACCCATGATGGCGATGGCGAGCTGCAAGTGGCTGATGGGCGTATGCAGCTCGGTCGACCAACCCCGCATGAACAGCGAGAGAGAGTTGTAGGTGAGGCCGTTGGCGACCGATTGGGAGAGTATGCACACGGCGACGATGTTCCAGCCGTGGTACCAGGCGCGAGACCGCGCTGCAATCGCATTGGCGTTCATGGCGCGGACTCGGCCTCGAGCGCCGTGAATATTCTGATCGTCGATCTGTCGAATAGATTCTCCTCGTCCTTGGCGAGCGCCGACATCCGGTCCGCATCCGAGGCGAGGCTTTCGAGACTGCGCTGGAAGTCCGCTTCGCTGTCGAACCAGGCTTCCGTGACGCAATCGAAGGGAGCGTCTTCACCCGCGGAAAGCGCGCTCGACAGCGGCGTGAGGTAGTTGCGCCGGTACCTGCGCATCATCGGCGTTATCTTCTGGACCAGAACCGCGTGCCGCTTCTCGTAATATTCGCGGAACTCATCGACGCTCATTCCGGACTTGCGCTTGGCCACAATGATCAATTTGAACACGGCTCGACACCCCACTTCGATCACCGCTAACCAGCGTTCGGAGTCGACAGGAGACTCCTTTGTGCGGCTATAGTACGAGAAGCAAATCAGCCTTGCCTAGCTCGATGACGACTGAGATGCCTGTTGCTGGGAAGCCGCATGGGGTGCGCCTGTCACGGAGTTTCGGTGGGAGATGATGGTACGCGGCGATTCCCGGCCTGTGGACTTCGTGCGTGGCGATGCCACGGGCATGGCCATTCCGGCACACGGCGAGGCCTTGCGCGCAGCCGGCGCTGCGTTTCTGACGGAGGCATTCAGGTCCTTCGGAGTGCTGGCCGCGGATAACCGCATCACCCGAATCATGCGTCTCGAGCCCTTTCATGGCGGCAATTCGGGCGAGAAGGTGCTGTTATCGGTGGAATATCAGCATCTACAGCCGGGGCTGCACAGCGAGCTTTTCGTGAAGTTCTCGCGCGACTTCAGCGACGCATTTCGGGACCGTCGGCGTCACGAGCTGGAGGCCGAAGTCCGCTTTGCCACGCTGTCCCGCTTGCCCACCTTTCCGATCCGGGTTCCCGCGGCCTGTTTTGCGGATTTCCACAGCGAATCCGGCACGGGCATCCTCATCACGCAGCGCATCGCTTTCGGCTGCGGCGACATCGAGCCGCTCCACGCGAAATGCATGGACCACGAACTTTCGAATCCGCTCGCCTACTATCGAGCGATCGTATCGACTCTCGCCCGGCTCGCGGCTGCTCACAAATCGGGCCTGCTTTCCCCGCAAGTCGATGCATCTTTCCCCTTCGATCCCGAAAAGGCGAAAGGCGACGACGCGATTCCAGGGGACGAGCGACAGCTGCGCGAGCGGATCAGGCGCTTTGGCGCATTCGCGACAAGCTGTCCTCAGCTCCTGCCTGCGCACCTCGCCTCGCCCGCATTCATCGCCCGGTTGGAACGCGAGGCTGTCCAATTTCTGCACCATGAGGCGGCCATCAAGCGCTTTCTGCATGCGGACGGCGATTTCATTGCGCTCTGCCACTACAACGCGAATATCGACAATGCCTGGTTCTGGCGCGAGACCGGGGGCACGCTCGGATGCGGCTTGCTCGACTGGGGCAGAGTCCGCCAGATGAATGTGGCGTACGCGCTCTGGGGCTCTCTCTGCGGCGCGAGTCTCGAAATCTGGGACCGGCATCTCCCTGAGCTGCTGTCCCTCTTCGTGGACGAGTTGCATGCTCACGGCGGCCCGCGTCTCGATGCGGCCGAGCTCGAGTTGCACCTGGATCTCTATGCGGCGACGATGGGCCTCGCCGTATTGATCGACGCGCCGGCGCTGGTGCTCTCGCGGCTGCCCGAGGCTGCCGGTGCCGAGGGCCCGCTCGATCCGGTCTTCCGCAAGGACCCGGTGGTGCGCGGCTTCCTGCACGTGTTCACGGCGTTTCTGAACCTGTGGGAGAGACACGACTTCGGCGTGCGGCTCAATCAGCTGCTCGTGAGGCTGGCGGCGGCGCCGAGTCGACCCTCGGAGGCTCAATGAAACGATCTGAATGGACCCGGTATCTTTGGGTTGCGGAGCCGCTCCGTCCAGTCGCCCGGCAGTTTGATCCTCTTCGCCACCGGGAAACCCAGATAGCCGTTGTGAGCAAAGGCGTATGCATTGGTTCGCAAAGGATCACCCGATACGAGGACGATGAAGTCGTCCGGCTCGAGCACGATCGGCACCGGGCGGTTCGGATCGTTCGATTCGTGAAATGCCTTCGGAAGGCGGCCGAGATTGACCTGTCGCTCGAGTGAGCCGATCCGAAAGTCCAGCCACTTTTCGGTAAACGCCTCGACGCGCCATGCGGGCATGCGCGCATGCTCGTACAGGTAGCGCTTGATGTCATCTTTGGTCCAGCCCGCTCGAGCCATGGTTTCCGCAAGAATGGGGCTGATCACCAGCGCCGGGCGCAGAGTGCCGATCGAAAGCCCGCCCACCGTGAATACCATCTCCCACCCGGTTTGCTTCGCGACGCCGTCGGCGAGATACGGCATCATTTCTTCCGGGGTGCTTCCGGTGACGGAGGGAAGGACGCCGCCCCCGGTCATTCGGGTGATGGTCACCGTGTTGTCGCCCGCTGCGAAACCCATGTCGACGCTCAAGGGCGGCCAGCCGATCTTGGCGAGCACATCCTCGTTCTCGGCGAGGACCACGCGGAAGGTATTCCCGAACGTAGCCTTGTCCGTCTTGTGCAGCAGGAAGCCCGCCATATTGCGCAGCGCCAGTCGCCAAAACCTCCCCACCGAGGTGTTCGGCATGAAGCCGTCGCGCAACACGCCCTGTGTGTAGTTGAAGTCGAGATCCTTGATGATGGGCCCATTCAAGATGATCAGCGTGTCCGAGCCGGGTGTGTTGCCGCTGTGCTCGACGCCATACGTGGGATCCGCCATGGCCTCGATGAGCGCAATCAAAATCGGCATGTACTCGGGGCGGCAACCGGCCATCACGCCGTTGACCGCCACAGCCCAGACCGTCGCGGCGCGGTTCTCCGGCAGGAGAATGCCGAGCGATTCTTCCGGCGAGCGATCCGTGAAGCTCAAAAACTCTTCGATCTTCTCGAGGGTCGGAGGAACGATCGGCAGCCCATCGCTCCACTCACGCTCGTAGAAATGAGTGTTTACCTCCTCGAACGTCCCGCGAAATACGATGTCACGCGCGCCGGGCTCCGGGTCGACGCGGCGCTCGTCGGGCGCGTTGAGAAGATTCTCGATGACCTGCTGCGCCGTGATGTTGCGCACGTTCGCCCGCAGCTCTTCCTCGCTCTGGGCGCCCGGGTGTCCCGGTATCAGCGCCACCGGTAGATTGGGCATCCCAAGCCCCACCGAAGTTGCCGCGGCCTGGCCGAGGAAACCTTCGCAGACAAGCGACGAGGTCGGAAACCCGCCCCGCTCGCACGCTTCGCTGGCCCGCAACACGGCGGGCGTGCAACTCCCTCAGCAGGCCATCGAGGAGATGGCGGCATCCACTCCGAGCTCTTTGAAGCGCTTCGGCAGGGAGGCGAGCAATTCCTTTTCGTTCACGGCGTGGGTCGAGCCGAACTCGCGCCAGCTGACGAATTTGACGTCCGGATACTGCACGCGGAGCGTCTCTTCGAGGGTTGCAAATACCTCATCGCCGGCGAAGAGATAATCCCAAAGCTGGGCCACGGTCTTTCCCGCAAGCGTGTCAAGCCGCTTGGCGAGCGGGCGCAACGCCTGCTTTCGCTCCCCGCGAGGCCAGACCACCTCATAGAGACCGTTGCCGCTGGATTTTTTTGCCATCGCAAACTCCTTCGAACGACTGGAATTCTCGCCGGTATCTCGCGCACCGGGCATCTTGACCCGCTGAGCCTCGCCAATATAGCGCAAGCCGAGCGGTGCGTTCAGTGCAGCTCGAGCCGTGCCGCGGTCTCGGCGGCGCCGACGCCCTCTGCCATGGCCTGGAGGAGGTTTCCACCATAGTCGGCGCGGACCGCGCCCACCGCGAATACACGCGAGTCCGAGGTCGCGAAATTCGATGCCGTCTTGATGTGTCCCGAGGCCGTGAGCAACGAGGCCGGGACAAACGCGGTATTCGGCGTCCCACCGATGAATGGAAAGAGCCCGGCGCACTCGATGTCCGAGCTCCTCCCATCCTTTATGTTGCGCACACGAACGCCGGAAATCCCCTGGTCACCGAGAATCGCGCTGATCTCGCTGTCCCACAGGAAAATCACATTCTCGCGCGCGGCAAGCCGATTGACATAATCGGGCTTCGCTTTCAGCGGGCTTCGGCAGACCATCGTGACGCGTCGGCTGGTCTTGGCGAGCACGAGAGCCTCCTGCGCCGCCCCATCGCCGCCGCCGACGACGACGACATCCTGGCCGCGAAAAAATCCGCCGTCGCAGGTCGCGCATCGCGACAGACCCCGCCCGATGAACTCATCCTCACGCGGCAGCCCGAGCCTGCGGAGACACGCGCCCGACGCCACGACAATCGCTTTGGGATGATGGATCGTGCCGTCCTCGGCCGTCAGCGTGAGGCGCTGATCCAACTCGATCCTCGCGACCGCGGATTGCACGACCCGAACGCCGACTTGGCGCGCATCCTCGAGGAGGTGCATGGCCAGATCCTGGCCGGAGTACTTCCCCGGCACGAGCATGCCATCGACCTCTCCGACCGTGGCGACGAGGCCCCCAAACAGCGCCGTACCCTCGAACAGTGTCACCAAGCGACCCAGACGCGCGGCATGTCGTGCAGCAGAGAGTCCGGCAAGACCGCCGCCGACGACGGCGACTTCGCAAAGATTCTTGAGCGGCCTCATCGAAAGCAACCTCCTTTCAGCTCAGGGTCGTGATGCCGCCGCGCGCACTGCCGAGGCGAGCGCGGGCAGATCCTCATCGAAGACGGCCAACATGTCGAGCAAGACACGCTGCTCACTGATGCGGCCGATCACCGCAGGATTTCCATCCCGCAAAACGCCGGCGGTCTCTTCGGCTCCCAGGCGGGTCTGCACCACCAGCGCCCAGCTCGCGATACGCTCCTCGGGCAAAGCTCCCCCGCCAGTAAAGCCTTCAGTTCGCTCGAGCGTGCCGCCGCCGGCCAGGGCCTGCAGGCGCCGGGCCCGCTCGAGAAGGACCGCTTCGGTCTGGCCGAGCATTCGACTGACGGGCACGCGAGCGGGCATATCCCGATGCAGCATCAGTGTGGCCTCGAGGGCTGCGAGCGACATCTTGTCGAGGCGAATCGCCCGCAGCAGCGGGTGAACGCGCAATCGGTCGACGGCGGCCTTTCGACCGAGGATCAGACCGGCTTGCGGTCCGCCGAGGAGCTTGTCGCCGCTGCAGGTCACGAGATCAGCGCCGGCGAGAAGTGCCTCCTCGAGCGTCGGCTCTGCGCAGCCAGGGGCCTGCCGTAGCAATCCGCTGCCGAGGTCCACAACCACCGGCAGATCATGGGCGCGTGCGAGCTCCTTGAGCTCCGCGATACGGGTCGCCGAGGTGAACCCAATCGTCCGAAAGTTGCTCTGATGCACCTTGAGGAGTACGCGTGTGTCCGCACCGATCGCCGCGCGATAATCCTCGGGCCGCGTTTTGTTGGTGGCACCGACTTCGACCAAGCGGGCGCCTCCTTGGCGAATCACGTCCGGCACGCGAAAGCCGCCACCGATCTCCACCAGCTCGCCTCGGGAGACGATCACCTCGCCGCCGTCGCTGAGCGCGGCGAGCGCAAGCAGGATGGCCGCCGCTCCGTTGTTGACCGCGAGAGCGGCTTCGGCCGTCGTCAACTCGCGTAGCAACGTCTCGACCGTCCCGGTCCGAGATCCGCGCCGCCCGGTCGCTAGATCGAATTCCAGATTGCAGTAGCCGCCCGCGACTTCCGCGACCGCCGCCACGGCTTCGGGTGCGAGCGGAGCTCGGCCGAGATTGGTGTGCAGAACGATGCCGGTGGCGTTGATCGTTCGGCGCAGACCGCGCAGGCCGCGTACCGCAAGCTTCTCAGCGCCGCGCTCGATGATCGCCGAGAGGACGGGCACGCCGACGAGCGAGCCTGCGCCGAGCTGCTCGCGCAGCTCTTGGAGCGTATCTCGCAACGCCTGGGTCACCGCCGTGCGCCCAAACTCGGCGCACAGCGAGGCCGCGGCCGGTGTTTCGAGCAGTCGCTGCACTTGCGGCAGGGCACGGAGCGGGTTTTCGCCTTCTTGCACGGATCCTCTCAATCGCCGATAGTGGCCCGGTACTCCCCAGTCATGCAAGGAGACCCTCACGATGTCGCTACAAAGCGGGCGCTATACAGCCGCAAGACCCCCCGGACTCGCTGAAGGGTGGAACCTCGAGCGACTCACCCCGCCCAGCCGTCTGTTCGGGGCCAACGGCCTGCGAACCGGTCCCGATGGACGTATCTACGTCGCTCAGGTGAGCGGCAGCCAGATCAGTGCCATCGACGTCGACAGCGGGGCGATCGAGGCGGTGAGCCCGATGGGGAGCGACATCGTTGGACCCGATGACCTGGCATTCGACTCGGACGGCAATCTTTACGCCACCGAGATCACGGAAGGACGCGTCAGCGTGCGCGCGCCGAATGGCACCACTCGAGTGCTGTACGGCGACCTGCCCGTGGCAAATCCCATCACCTTTCATGAGGGTCGGCTGATTGCCGGCGAGTGCCGGGTCGGGGGGCGCATCATGGAGCTCGACCTGAACGGCGGTGCTCCGCGGATGATTCTCGAGAACGTACCCATGCCGAACGCTTTTTCCGTGGGACCGGACGGCAAGCTCTATCTCCCGGTCATGGGGACCAACGAAATCTGGCGAGTGAGCCTTTCGGGCGGCGCGCCCGAAAAAGTGGCCGGTGATCTCGGCGTGCCGGACTCGGTCAAGTTCGATTCGCAGGGGTTCATCGTCTCGACCCAGGTACACAGTGGCCAGGTTCTGCGGATCGATCCGCGCACGGGGGAGCGCACCGTGCTCGCCAATCTCTCGCCGGGTCTCGACAACAGCACCTTTGTCGGCAATCGGCTGTTCGTCTCGAATATCGGCGGATACGTCACCGAGATCCTCGACGGCGGAAAGACGCGGGAGCTCGTCGCGGAGGGATTCAACTTTCCGCTCGGTCTCGCCGTAATCGATGAGGGCGTCCTCTACGTCGCCGACGGTCCGTTCTCCTACACCATTCGGCCAGGACACGCGCGGCAGCGCGCGGGCTTTCTGTTCGCCCCCGGTTATCCCGGCTATTCGCGTGGCGTCGCCGCCGCGGGTCCCGGCGAGATCATCGTCACGACCGCCAACGGAGATGTCGCACGCTACTGGCCCGCTGCAGCAAAAGAGCGAGGTGCTCGCCAAAGGGTACGATCAGCTCTATGGGGTTGCGATCTCACCGCGCGGAGTCGTGGTGTTCGCGGAGCAAGGGGCGGGCCGCGTTCTGTCGGTTCAATCGGGCAATGTCGAGGTCCTCGCCACCGGCCTCAAGAAACCTTCCGGCGTCGCGGTCGGCGCTGACGGCACCTGCTTCGTTTCGGAGTCGGCCGGCGGCCGCATCGTCAAGCTCTCCGGTGCCCGGGTGGATACGGTATTGGACGGCCTGCAAAAGCCGCAAGGCATCGTGGTGCACGGCGGATTGCTCTACATCGTCGATGTGGGCGCCAAGGAGCTGGTCGAATACGACGTGGCGCGCAAGACTCGCCGCTCCATCGCCTCTGACCTGCCGGTCGGCGCGCCGCCGGGCGTGACTCCCAAGGTTCTGGGTCCGGTCGGGACGATGTCCGGACCCATGGGCCCTTTCGCCGGCATCGCCGCCGGCACGGACGGTACGCTCTATGTGTCGGGCGATGCCGAAGGCAGCATCCTCGCGATCCGCCCGAGGTCAATCGGAGATTAACCATGCTCAAGCAGGTCGTCTTTCTCAAGCGCCGTCCGGACATGACCATGGAAGCATTCATGGACTATTACGAGAATCAGCACTCGCAGCTCTCCAAGCGCATCGGCGCGAAGCCGCCGCTTCCCAATGCACAGCGCTATGTGCGGCGCTACATCACACCGGAAAAGAATCCGCTCACGGGTGAAGTGATTCATCCAGGCTATGACTGCATCATGGAGATCTGGTGGAACACGCGCGCGGACTTCGAGGCCGCGATGAAAGGACTCGGCAACCCGGAGCACCTGCCGGCGCGCATGGCCGATGAGCTCAAGGTCTTCGCGACGAACAGCAACCCGGTGTGCACGGTCGAGGAATTCGATTCCCCCGTCGGTCCCGAGAACAAGATCCCGCGGTGGGTTCCCGCACCCTGAACGGTAGGAACGCGGCTACTGCTTGAAGCGATCCGTGGGCTCGGTTGGTGACATCATCACCAACGGGATCTCGCGCGAGGTCGAGGCCTGGTAGGACCCGTACGGCGGAAATACGCCGACCATGAAATCCCACACCTTGCTGCGCTCGGCGCCCTTCGGCTCGCGCCACGTTGCATGATAAGCCTGCGTGGCGATCTGAAAGGACAGCTCCTTGCCGTCTTTGACATTGAGGTACCACGCGGGATGGTGGTCCGCCCCACCCTTGGAGGCGACGATGACGACCTCTCCCCCGATGTCGCCGTAGATGAGCGGTGTGACCATGGTCTTTCCGCTCTTGCGGCCGACGTACTTGAGCAGCAGATTGGTCGTGAACTTGTGACCGCCGATATCGGTGAGGTCCATGATGTGACCCTCGGCGCCGCCCGACCGCAGATACGCGCTCAGATGCTCTTCTTTCCAATTGCGTCGTGCCTTGCCGATTTCAGCCGACGAGCTGTTGCTCATGCGCCCTCCGTTAGTTGCACCGGAGCCTGGTGGGGGCTCCGGAAGTCCTGCCAGTTTATGCCAAATCGCGGCCGATTCGGGCGCCGCGCGTCGCGACCGCCGACTTGGACAGGGGCCGCCCCACTGCCCTGGTCTGCCATTCGCAATTGAACTACACTGTTGTGCATTACGCGCTGGATTTCGGAGCCGGTCGTCCGGCTGATATATCTGTTGCACTCTATAAATAGAGGCGGTATGGAACAAAAGCTCCTGAACTTCGAAGGCCGCATCATCGTCGTGGCGGGTGCGGCGGGTGGCGGCATCGGAACGAGCGCGACGCGCATGCTCGCCGAGGCCGGGGCAACCGTGGTCGCCGTGAGCCGCTCGCGGGAGAAGCTCGACAAGAACATCTCACCGCTCGTCGAGCGCGGTTTGTCGATCGTGCCGGTGGCGGCCGATGTATCCACCGATGAGGGCGTGGCCGCGGTCATGGAGCAAACGCGGCGTGCGAAAGGCACTCTGTACGGTCTTGCGAATGTGGCAGGCGGCGCTGCGGGCTCCACGTGGATGCGTGCAACGCGGGTGACCCGCGCCGACTGGCGGGCGCTGTTCAATCAGAACCTCGAGACGATGTTCTTCATGAGTCAGGCCGTCGCAGCCGAATTGCGGGACAAGCGACTCCCCGGCTCGATCGTCTCGGTGTCCTCGATCAGCGGCATGAATACGGCGCCTTTCCATCTCGCTTACGGCGCGGCCAAAGCAGCGATCGTCGCCGTGACACGTACCTTGGCGGTCGAGCTCGCGCTCGACAACATCCGCGTGAACGCCATCGCCCCCGGCACGACGGTGACCCCCGGGTCGGGCGCGTACATCGATGAGGATGCGGATCGAGACCGTCGCGCAATTGCCATGGGACGCCGCGCGCATGCCGATGAGCAAGCCGGCGCCATCCTTTTCTTCCTTTCGGACCTGTCGAGCTACATCACGGGCCAGACCGTTCTCGTCGACGGAGGCCTCAACCTCAAGTGGACTCATCTGGGCGCGGACAACACGTCCCTGTTCCTCAAAGACGAGTCGTTCCGCGCCGCAATCAAGCGCTGAGATCCAAGCCGGAGTAGCATGCAATGAACAAGACTGTCGAGCTCGAACGCGAACGCGTCTCCAACGAGGCGGAGGAGCTGCTGCAGCCACAAACTCACTCGGTTGAGCCGTACATCTCCCAGGAATACGCCCGAGCTGAGCGCGACAAGCTATGGCGCAAGGTATGGCTGCAGGTCGGGCGGGTCGAGGAGATACCGGAGGTCGGAAATTACATGACCTACGAGATCCTCGATGACTCGATCCTCATCGTGCGTTCGGCCCCCGACACCATCAAGGCGTATTACAACGTCTGCTCGCATCGCGGCCGCCGATTGGTCGACACGCCGAAGGGTGCCCACCACGCGCAAGGCAAACAACTGAAGTTCGTCTGCGGCTTTCATGGCTGGACCTACAATCTCGAAGGCCAGTGCACCTTCATCATGGACAAGGAGAACTGGCAAGGCGCGCTGACCGACCAGCGCACGCGCCTTGGCGGGATCAAGGTGGACACGTGGGGCGGGTGGATCTGGATCAACCTCGATCCGAACAGCGAGCCCTTGCGCGATTATCTCGAGCCCGCCGCCTCGATGCTCGAGCCCTTCCAGCTCCAGAACATGCGCTACCGATGGCGGCGCTGGATCGTGTTCGATTGCAACTGGAAAGTTGCCATGGAGGCGTTCGACGAAACGTATCACGTTCCAGGGACGCATCCGGAGTTCATGCGCTTCGGCAACTTCGTCGGCTGGGGACGGCCCCAAGGCAAGCACAGCCACATTGGATACGACGCGCCCAAGGGACTCGACGAGAACAAGGCCAAGCTGCGGCTCGGCGCCGGCGCGGATCCCCGGAAATCGACGGCGGAGATGCAGCTCTACACGTGGCAGGAGGTCAATACCAACACCACCCAGACGCTCGTGGATGCGGCGCTGCGCTTGGTCGATGAGCTCCCCGAAGGAACCCCGGCCGACAAGGTGCTGAAGCATTGGCTCGACTCGGCGCGGCGCGACGATGCCGCCCGCGGAGTCGTCTGGCCGACGGTCGATCCCGCGCACGTGGGCAAGACCGGGACCTCGTGGCAGATTTTCCCGAATTTCCAGATCGGCCACGCGGTCAACAACATGCTCTGCTACAGCGCTCGTCCCTTCGGCTACGATCCCAACAAGTGCATCTTCGAGGCCGCGGTGTATGAGCTGTTCCCGAAAGGAAAGGAGCCGGCGACGGAATGGGAATATCTCGCAGTGGACGACCCGAAATGGGGCAGCGTTCTGCCGCAGGACTTTTCCAACATGGCGGCCGTGCAGCAGGGGATGAGGAACGGCGGTTTCCGAGGACCCTTGCCGAATCCGAAGGCCGAGGGTGCCGTCACCAGCCTGCACCGTAACCTGGCCCGATATATGGGCACGGCCGGACCGAAAAATCTGACATAGCGAAACGACGGGGCGTGGGCACTGGCGGGCGGGCCGCGCGCGCAGGCCGGCACATGCGCGGGCCGGCACATGCGCGGGCCGGCACAACACGCGCAGGCCACGCACGCCGGTCACGCACGCACTTCACGCGCGCCGGACCGCACGCGCTTTTCGCGACCACCGCCGCAGTCGCGGCTTCGATGGCCGGGCGAATGTCGTGACAGGAAAATTTGCTACCGATGGCCGGGGGGGATGGAGGAGTGTTCGCCGACTCGATTGAATCGTGTGCGCGGGAGCGAGCGGCAGCGGCTTCGGGTTGCAGCCCAGCGGAAGCGGCGCTGCAGTGGAAATCCTAGGGTCTGGCGGGAAGCAACTTCCTGTTGAGCTATATATAACTCCACCGCCGAAAGGGGCGTCAAGCGCAAAACCTGATGCGATCGCCCACTATTGCGCTTCCCCACTTTTGCGCTCGCCCGCGCCTTCGCGCTCGCCCGCACCGCTACCCGGAGGTATCACTCTTTGCGTGATAGTCGCTCGCGCGGTCGAGCGCTTCGATTTCAGCGGGCCCGAGCCGCAATTGCACGGCCTCGATCAACGTCTTCAGTTGCGCCGGGCTCGTGGCGCTGGCGATCGGAGCCGTGACACTGGGTCGTGCGATCAGCCACGCCAAGGCGATCGATGCCGGCGTACTGCGGTGGGCTGCGGCGACTTCGTCCAAGGTGTGCAGAATTCTTTCGCCGCGCGGGGTCAGATAGCCACCGACGAAGGTACCCCGCATGCCGCCCTTTTTCAGATCCTCGGGCGTGCGATATTTTCCCGTGAGGAATCCGCTGGCGAGCGAGAAATAGGTGATGACTCCGAGCCCGTGCTGCACGCATATCGGCTCGAGGTTGGTCTCGTAGTCGGCGCGGTCGTAGAGATTGTAGAGGGGTTGCAGACTCTCATAGCGTGGCAGCCCCTTTTTCTCGGCAACTTCGAGAGCCTCGAGCAGGCGCGGGGCCTCGTAATTCGATGCGCCGATCGCGCGCACCTTGCCCTGTCGAATCAGCTCGGCGTAGGCCTGCAGGGTCTCCTCGAGCGGTGTACCGGGATCGTCGCGGTGTGACTGGTACAGGTCGATGTAATCGGTCTTGAGGCGGCGTAGGGAGTCCTCCACGGCGCGGAAAATGTAGGCCTTCGAGAGACCTTGCAAGCCGGGTCCCATTTGCATCCCGACCTTGGTGGCGATGATGACCCGATCGCGATTCCCACGCTGCCGGAGCCAATTGCCGATGATGGTCTCGGATTCTCCGCCGACGTTGCCCGGAACGAAGTTGGAATAAGCATCGGCGGTGTCGATGAAATCGAAGCCGGCACCCACGAACTCATCCAGGACCCGGAATGAGCCTGCCTCGTCCAGCGTCCAGCCGAACACGTTGCCGCCGAGAGCCAGCGGCGCGGTATGGATCTGCGACTGCCCCAAACGACGTTTCTGCATGGCGTTCTCTATGTAAAGAAGTGACGAACGGTGATCGCTTCAAATTCTGCCGCGAAAGTCGCAGAATACCTGAGCCCTTGCGGCGACGGTAACTCTGAATAATCCAATTACGGCAACGCGGTATGTCGATGCCCGAGCGAGGTCTCATGACGGGTGCTCAGTTGACTACGCGCGTCGCGGTGGTGACGGGAGCGAGCTCAGGAATCGGGCTCGAAACGGCGAAGGCGCTCGCCGCAAGCGGATGGCACGTCATCGGCGTGGGGCGCGATCCGGAACGCATCGCGGCGGCCTCGGCCGAGATCCGTTCCGCGGCCCGCGGCGGCGAGGTCGAGATGCTGCGCGCCGACCTGGCGCTGATGGCCGATACGGCGAGGCTGGCGCGGGAAATTGCAGCACGCACGGACAGTATCGACGTCCTAATCAACAACGCGGGAGGAACACCGAGAGACCGTGTCGTCACCGCCGAGGGCAACGAAGCGACATTCGCCGGCAATCATCTCGGCCACTTCCTGCTCACAGGCCGCCTCATACCGTTGCTTCGCGCGGCGGCGACCCGCCGGCCGCGGGGCACGGTGCGTATCATCAACACCGCCTCCAGTGCGCATGAATACAGCGCCGGGTTGGATTGGCGCGACTTGCAGGTGCTGAAGGACTTCGCGACCACGAAGGCCTATTGCAATGCCAAGCTCGCCACCGTGCTCTTCACGCGCGCGCTGGCGAGGCGGGTCGCGCCCGATGGGATCATCGTCCACGCCGTGCATCCGGGATTGGTCGGGACGAGGTTTGCGAGCCATGGCGATGATTCGATGCAGCAGTATTTTTCGCAGAACGCGGACAAGGTCATCTCGGCAAAAGAAGGCGCCGATACCGTGATCTGGCTCGCGACGGCGATCGAGCCCGGAGACACGACAGGCGGCTACTTCTTTCAGCGACGGCCGGGGACGGTCAGCGCGCTCGGCCAGGACGATGCCGCGGCTGAACGATTGTGGGCGGAGAGCGACGCGCTGGTGGCTACGGCGAAGGCCTAGGACTCGTCGCCGGCGCCCCGGCCCCGTCCTCATGCACGATCCAGTGGACGAATCGATGCATGATGTACATGGCGTCATGCGGTGCGCCGATGGACTGCCCGCCCGCCTCGCCCAGCCGAACGATCCTTTGGGCGCCGCCGCTTGCCAGCCCGTCGCGCAGTTCGACCTGCCGTGCGGGCGGGTATACGCCGACTGTCTGCGTGGCGACGTTGACGTACTTGAGCGCGTCCTTGAGCGAGGATACCTCGACGACGTTGGCCGTCTTGTTGATGGGGTGAAAATCCACCGGCTCGCTCGACCGCACGACCAGGCCGCTGCCGTCGCCGGTGCCCCAGACGCCGAACTCATCGTCCATCAATCTCATGGACTCGACCTCCTCCTCCAGGTCGCGCGGGAGCCGCGGCGCCTTGCCCGAAACGGCGTTGCGGTCGACGAGCTTGCGCTGAAGACGCTCGCAGAAGCGGTCGACCTGTTTCCGGTCCCCTTCGACGAACAAGACGCGACTGCAGACGCAGGCTTCTTGGTTGAGGAGGCCGACATCATTTGCAGCTCGTGCAGCGACATCATCGAGGATCTCGTCGGAGTCGAAAGCTTCGATCCCAACCATGGAGATCGAGGTCTTTGGATCGAAAGAGACCAGCTGCAGGCCGGGCATCAGATACTTGATGACGTTGTTGATCGCATCGCCGCCGCCCCACGCCACGATCTTGTCGAAATATTGCGGCTGGAAGACCGCCCGTTCCACCTGCTCGTCGCCGCCACGCCAGTAGACCGCCGACATGGAGCGGGGAACCGGGTGGTTGGGATCGACGTCCAGCATGGTGCGCAGAATGGCGACCGCCATGAAGGGATCGCTCGAGCCCATCTTGAACAGGTTGACCGCCTTGACCATCGCGCCGAGGGCGATTGACTGGGCGGATACCAGAGGGGAATTGCCCGGCAGGATATGGATGAGGCGCGGCGGGAAGGCGCGTGTGAAGCTGCGCCGGCCCGTGCTGTCCACGCGCGGCACCCACTCATCGAGCAGCTTCGCACTACCGAGGTTCTGCTCGGCGTACTCCAGCAGCTTCGCCTTGTTCAGATAGTCCGCGGCCATCCGGACGTTGAGGTCGATCACCGATCTCGGCAGAACGTTCGTCGCCGAGATCCGGTCGACGGCCTCGCGAAGGTAGCCGTTCTCATCGAGCCTCATGCGTTGACCGGTTTCGGCGAGGAAATCGAGGATCTCGTTCAGCTTGACGTCGAACAGCGGCCCCGGCTCGGTGCGCAGCGTGATCAATGCATCAAGATCGAGCTTCGGCGTGACGAAGTCGACGCCCAAGTCGCGTGACTTGTGACGCGCGCCGGTCCCCTCGACCAATCTCCCGCGCACAAAGAAAGGCGCGGGCGCCGCGCCATCGCTGTGCCGTGCGGCCGGTTTGCTCAACTCCTGAACGAGATTCATGACACACCTCTCACATAGGCGTCGATCGTGCCGGCACAGGCGATCTTGTCGCCGTTCGCCATGTCCGCGTAGCGCTCGATGTCCTGTGCCACGGACGGACCACGGTTGCCGCAGGCGCACGGCGCCCACGTGGCACGGATCTTGTCTCCGGAGATTACACCACCCCAGCGCCCCTCGAGCGACAGGTCGAAGAAGGCGGCACGGCCCTCCAGCTCGCCGCGTGGAGTGGGCTCGATCAGGTTTTCGCCCGACTCATCCAGCAGCAGCAGCATGACCCAAGGCGCCACGTGGTAGCGTCCTTCTTTGCAGCGGGGCGCGTTGGTGTTGACCTCCTGCATACCGTACGTGAGGCACAGCCGCTCGTTGGAGAGATTCAAGGTCTCGAAGATGAACTCGCGGTAGTTGGGCGGCAGGGCCACACGCTTCAAGCCGCCGCTGACGAAAGCGCTGTTCTCGCAGAAATCCTTGCCGTCATAGCCCTTGGCGCGAACCCGCTCGGCGACCTTATACAGTGGCCCGAAGAGTCCCATGATATGGAGCGGCATCCCGCGGCTCTCGATCAGCCCGTCAGCGGCCTGTTCGATGGCCGACTCGATCGCTTTCTCCCGCGCCGCCGCTTGCGTCTCGAAGTAGGCGATTTCCGTCGGTTTGGCCGTGCCTTCCGCGATCTTCTTGCGCAGCACGACCATCTCCGTGATTCCACCGATGGTGATGGGCGGAACGTTGGGTGCGAAGGGCGCGACGCCCGGCGGGTTGAAGGCCTCGCGCATCGGCTTGCCGCTGGCGCGGTTCCGCGGTGTCGCGGCGACCTGACCCAGGCTCATCATGCGCCGATCGTGATTCGGCACAATTCCCGACCAGATTATGCCCTGCAATAAACTGTGGCCGGCGAACTCGCCGTCCGCCAGCGTGGCGTTCATCATGGCGCATTTGCCGGTCGTACCGCTGGAGCACGAGACGTAGTGGCCCTGGCTCTCGAGCCATTGCAGCCACTCGTCGAGTCCCTTGATCCCGCGCGTGTCCATCGGCTCGACCCGGTTGGTCGAGACCGTGTCGAGCCAGCGGCCCATGCGGTCCCACTTCTGCTCGACGAGCCATCCTTCGGGATAACTCTTGTACGCCGTGTGCGCAAAAAGCAACGGCACCACATCGGCCATGCGGCCGATATCCTTCACCCCGCCGGTTTCGGCGCGGTTCTGAAGCAGCTTGATCTTCTCGATGCGGTCCTTGAAGCGCTCGTTGACGGCCGCGAGCTGCCGCGGCAGCACCTCGGAGAAGGGGATATCGAACGGGTTCGGTGTCTCCACGAGATCCACCAGGCTATCCACCACCGACTCTGTCGGGCGAACTATTGCATCCATCGAGTCACTCCTCTGCAGCGGTGCCCCCCGCCCTCGCCATCGCAAAACTGTAGCGCAGGTGGTCGATGTGTCCGGAGGGCGCGGTCGGAAAGATCACGGGCTGGTCGGTGTTGCGGATGGCATCGATCTCTTCAGCGACCTGCTCGATCGTCCATGTGGGACGATACACCCCCGGCGTCTCGGCGACAAAAGCTCGTGCGACGCGGCCGGCCATCGACGCCAGCATCTCGCCCGTGATCGAGCAGGATTCATGCGCCAGCCAGCCCACCACGGGGGCCACCAGGTCCGGTGTCATCGGGGGATAGGCGCTGATGTCCAAGCCTTCGGCCATGCGGGTGACGGCGCCGGGCAGGATGCAGTTGCACTTGACGCCCTTTGCGGCGCCTTCGAGTGCGACGACGTTGGACAGCCCGATCGTGCCCGCCTTGGCCATACTGTAGTTCACCGCCTTGTGATTTCCGTAAATTCCGTTGATCGACGAGGTGAGCACCATGCGGCCATAACCGGCCTTGCACATGAGAGGAAACGCCGGCCGCACGACGTGGAAGGCGCCGCGCAGATGCACATCCAGCACCGCCTCGAAATCCTCGTAGCTGAGATCCTCGATCAGTCCACCGCGAACGATGCCGGCGTTGTGGACCAGAATGTCGATGCGCCCGTAATGCTCGAGCGCGGCTCCGATGATGGCCTTACCGCCCTCGGGAGTCGCCACCGATTCGATGCTGGCCACCGCCTCGCCGCCCGCGTTTTTGATCTCCCGCACCACCTGCGCCGCGGGACCGGCATCGATGCCCTCGCCTTTGATGCTGCTGCCGGGGTCGTTGACGACCACCTTGGCTCCCCGCGAGGCGAGGAGCAGCGCATAGGCGCGCCCGAGTCCCCTGCCGGCCCCGGTGACGACGGCGACACGGTCGTCGAATCTGAGTTGTGCCATTGGTTCCACCCCGCTGTGCGTCGATTCCGGAGGAGGTTAACGACTATTGGCGCGGCTCGGCAACTCCACGACCGCCGAGCCGTTTGCCGACACCTCGCCGCGATGCGTCTCCGCGTTCTGCCGAATTTCCACGAGGTGCCTGCCGTCCTCCACGAATTTTCGGCTGACCGTACCGTCGATGAATATGACGTCGCCGTCGGGATTGTGGCGGCGGACCTGGCATTTGCTCTTTTGCAAGAAGCCATCATCGCCCATCCAGTTGGTGATGTGATGGGTGAGCCAGGAGCAGCGCTCGGGACCGTAATCGTATGCGCCCGGTGCGCCGACCTCGAGTGCGAACGCCTCGTCCCAGTGAACGCGCTCCGGACAGTCCGGCACGTTGAACCGGTTCTTGATTCCGAGGCCGGGGTGCTTGGACTGCATCTTCCAGGCGAGCTTGTTCGCACGGATATACAGGCCGCCCCAGCCCTGCGCGTAGCAGATGAACCCGGTGACGGTCATCGGGCCTTTCATCATGCGAGGCAGCGCCTCGCCTTCGCGCACGTCTTCCCAGTATCGCGGTTTGGCGCCCCGGATCTCCTCCGACTCGTAGAGCTTGTAGAACTCGGCGAGCTGCTCGTCCTTGAACGGCTCGACGCGGCCCCGGGCCTCCGTATATTTCGTGCCGCGCTCGCGCGCCTCGTCGCGGTCGGTACGAAATACCCAAGAGTCGCAGTCAGCCAGCTTGTCGCCTTGCTGATTGAAGAAGTCGACGTGATAGATCTGCTGGAACGAGCGGCCGGCGAAACGGGTCTTGTGCTCGATGAGATCCTTGAGCTGCGCCTGGGTGGAAATGGCATCGCCGCGCAGGACGTTCTTGTACCAAGTCCATTCCGCCCCGGCCCACATGGCATGAATGCCGGAGAGGCCGCCGCAGTAGCCCGACACGATGCGGCTGGTCGAGAACAGGAAGCTCGGCAACGCCACGATGGTGCCATAGCGCGTTTTCGCGGCATAGGCAGGATCGGTCCACAATGGATTGTCGTCGCCGATGCCGTGCGCGTAGTGACGAATGCTGTCGCGAGTCGCCTCGTAATTCCACGGCTCGATGGTGTCGGTAATCGGGACGCCGATGCGCTTGCGAAGATCGTCGAGACCCTCTTCCGTGATTTTCGGAAAGCGGCTGGTGGTGAGTTTGCTGCTCGTTTGCATCGTCGTCTCCTGGAAAATTAACTGGCGACCGCGGCCGCGGCTTCGCGATCGCGTAGGATCTTGCGGTGGACCTTGCCCGCCGGCGTCTTGGGCAGTTCCCCCACGAAGGCGATATGACGCGGAAATTCGTGCTGGCTCAGCCGCCCGCGCGTGAAGTTCTTGAGCTCATCGACATATTCCTCGCTCGGCGAGCGGTCGCTCACGATGAATGCCTTTGCGACCTGTCCGCGGGTTGCGTCCGGGACACCGATGACGGCCGCTTCTTTCACGTCCGGATGCTTGAGCAACGTGTTCTCGATCTCGACGGCGCTCATCGTCCAGCCTGCGGAGATGATGACGTCGTCGGCACGGCCGGCGTGATAGAAGTATCCGTCCCGGTCGATCTTGGCCAGGTCCTTGGTGGTCTCCCACTTGTCCCGCCGCCACAGCATGAGCTCGCCGATGACGTCCGGCTCCGCCGGGGTTCCGTCCGGCTTTTGCACCTGGAGCCTCAAGCCGGGCACCGGCTTGCCGAGCGAGCCCGGCTTGACCACGTAATCATCGGCGCCGGGATAATTGACCAGCACCACCCCGATCTCCGTAGTCCCGTACATGCTGCACGCCGGGACGCGGAAGATCTGATCAATGAACTCGAGAGTCGCAACGTCGATGGGCTCGCCGGTAAAGGACAGCTTCTTGATCGAGAATCTGAAGTCGCTTGCCTTGCCGGAGTTTTTCATCATCCGATAGTGCGTGGCAGCCGCCGAGAGGTTCGTTATTTTGTAGTCCTGCAGCGCCTTCATGAGGCGTACGGCATCGAAGCGGCCGGTGAACGTTCCGGTCGTGACGCCCAGCGCGAGCGGCGCGAGCGTTCCGTGCCAGAGCCCATGCCCCCAAGCGGGAGATGAGGGGCAGAAAAACTCATCGCCCGGCCGGATGCCGGTTCCGTAGAGCGCAGCGAACATGAGGGTCACGACCGTGCGATGCGAATGCTTGACAGCCGCCGGCAGCTCGCGCGTCGTGCCCGAGGTATATTGGAATACTGCAAGATCGTCGGCACGCGTCGCCGGTGTGTAGGTCGCGGGAAAGCCGGCGATCTCCCCGAGCAAGGCGTCGTCGGCCACGACGACGCGCAGCCCTTCGATCTCGTTGGCGATGCCCGCCTTCTCCGCATTGGTGATCAGCAATTTCGGCTTGCAGTCATCGACCCGCAACCGCAATCCATCGAGCCCGAACAACGTGAACAGCGGCACACTGATGGCTCCCATCATCATCGCGCCGAACAGGCTGAGATAAAAAGGCAGCGAAGGCTCCAACATGAACGCGATGCGGTCGCCGGGATGAATGCCCTGCTGCACCAACCAATGCGCGAAGCGCGCGGATCCGGCGGCCATTTCATCGAAGCTCAATGCAGTATCGGTTCCATCGGCATGCGCGATTCGCACCGCGGTGCGTCCCGATCCATCGGCGTGGCGGTTGATGCATTCATGAGCGATATTGAGGTGCTCGCGATCGCCGTCGAAGAGCTCCCACAGCGCATGCGAGTTCGCGAATCTCTGCGCATCTTCGTAGCGGGTGTATTCGGTGAGCTTGGTCATCGATTTCAGCGAGTTCCTCGTTCAAGGGCTGAGAACCGGATCGTCCGGCTCCCGGGGCAATTTGCCACAGGATGGCATTCATTGCAAATATAGAATATTATTTTATCTGTACAACAAGCGGAACCAGTGAGAGCCTGCCCATGGCTGACCCCGTACAGCGATCCCGACGATTGCCCCGACCCGACCGCGAGCTCGCTGCGGCCGTGAAGGCGAGCAAGGCCCCTGCCATCTCGCGCGCGGCGGCGGTCCTGCGCCTGCTCGGAAAAAGCGATGCGCCGCTCGGCGTGCAATCCATCGCGCGCGAGCTGGGGCTGGTGCCGAGCACTTGCCTGCACGTCCTGCGTGCGCTGGTGGCCGAGGAATTCGTATCGTTCGATCCCGACACCAAGCGATATTCCCTGGAGGCCGGCGTTCTCACGCTGGCGCGGCACTGGCTCAGACGAAACCGCTTCAACGATCTGGCTCAGCCGGTGCTCGACCGCATTGCCAAGGAATTCGACGTGACCATGCTGGGGGTGCACATCGTCGGACTCGAGCACATCATCGTCGTCACGATCTCGCAGTCGGGACCGAGTTTTCAGTTGAGCACGCAGATTGGCAGCCGCTTTCCGGCGCTCATCAGCGCGACGGGCCGGTGCATCGCTGCATTCGGTGGCCACAACGAGGCCGAGCTCGAAGCCCGGTTCAAGACGCTGCGCTGGGATGAGCCGCCGACCTTCGACGAATGGAAAGAGCAGGTTCGCCTGACACGCGATCGGGGAGTCGCCCTGGATGCGGGCAACTATATATCCGGGGTCACCGTGCTGGCCGCCCCCGTATTCAGGATGCGCACCAAGCTGAGCCACGCGCTGGTCGCCATTGGAATCGGCTCCGCATTGCGACGGAGCGGGCTGCCGGCGCTTCAGGCGACCCTGCACGCCGCCGCCCAGACGCTGTCGACCCAGCTCTGAGGGAAGCACCCGGAACTGTCTTCGCCGGACCGGCGTTGGATTAAGATTGAGGGCGGTCCAACTCACGGGGTGGCATATGGGATTGCTCGAAGCGCACGCCGGTCTCGCCGGTAAGGTCGCCGTGGTGGTCGGAGGTGCCGGTGGCTTCATGGGACGCGGCGTCACCCTGGCCCTCGCGCAAGCAGGCGTCCGCGTTGCCGCCTGCGATAACGACGAGGAGGCGGTGCGCACGATCGTGCCGGACGTCGAGGCGCTCGGCTCACGCATCCTGTCGGTTCGCGCCGACGTGAACGATGCGGATTCCCTCGATGCGTTTTACGACCGGGTCGAGGCGGAGTTCGACAAGGTCGATATTTTGGTCAACGTCGCCGGCGGCGTGCAGCGATCGCTCTTCGTCAATACCACGCGCGAGAGCAATGCCCGCGACATCAGGCTCAACTACGGCTACATCATCGACAGCGTGCGGCGTGCGATTCCCCTGATCCGACGGGGCGGACGGGGTGGGAGCATCATCAATTTCACGACCATCGAGGCTCACCGGGGCGCCGCTACCTATGCGGTCTATGCGGGAGCCAAGGCCGCGACTACCAACTTCAGTCGCGCTTTGGCCGTCGAGCTCGGCGGCGATGGAATTCGGGTCAACCTGGTCGCGCCCGATACCTCGCCGGCGCGTGCCTCGAACAGCGCCCTTTACGCCGAGGATTTCGCGAGGCTGTCCGCGATCGGTGGGGACGCTCTCACCGAAACCTACAAGATGTACGTGCCGCTCAAGCGGGCCCCTTCAGTCGAAGACGTCGTGAACGGCGTCCTGTTCCTCGCGAGCGATCTCTCCCGCTCGATCACCGGCACGACTTTGCACATCGATGGAGGCACGATCGCCGCCCTCGGCTTCATGGACTGGCCATATGGCGACAGCTTCATGCCGGCACCGCTCGGAGGCACGCTCAGCCGACTGTTTCCGAAATCCTAGGCGGCGCTGCCGGGCGCATATCCGAGCATGCCCTTGATCTCGAGGTACTCATTGAAGCCGAACTCGCCCCATTCGCGCCCGTTGCCGCTCTTCTTGTAGCCGCCGAACGGCGCGTTGAAATCGAATCCATCGTTGATCGATACCCAGCCGGCACGCAGCTTGCGGGCCACGGCCCGAGCTTTATCCAGATCCGCGGCCGCCACATACCCGGCAAGTCCATATTCCGTGTCGTTCGCGATCTCGACGGCCTGGTCGAGATTGTCGTAGGCCAAAATGGTGAGCACCGGCCCGAAGATCTCCTCGCGCGCAATCGTCATGTCGTTGGTGACATTGGCGAAGACGGTGGGCTTGACGTAATAACCCTGGGCGAGCCCTTCGGGACGGCCCGGACCGCCGGCGACGAGCGTGGCGCCCTCGTCGATGCCCTTCTGGATCAACCCCTGAATTTTTGCGAACTGGGCTTTGGAGACCACCGGACCGATCGCGAAATTGCCCGTCGGATCGCCGACCGTGACCTTCGAGGCGGCCTCGCGCGCGATGCGGATGGCCTCATCCATCCTCGCCTTGGGCACGAGCATGCGCGAGGGAGCGCTGCAGGTCTGACCGGAATTCCCCATCATCGAGGCGACACCCGCGGCGACGTGCTTGGCGAAATCCGCATCGTCGAGAATGATGTTCGGGCTCTTGCCGCCGAGCTCCTGGCAGACCCGCTTGACCGTGGGCGCGGCGTTCTTCGCGATGTCGACGCCCGCGCGGGTCGAGCCGGTGAAGGAAATCAGGTCGACATCGGGATGGCGGGCGAGCGCCGCGCCGACGCCGGGTCCATCGCCCTGGATGAGATTGAACACGCCGGCCGGCACGCCCGCGGCGTTAAGGATCTCGGCGAATATCTGTGCCGAGAACGGCGCCACTTCCGAGGGCTTGAGGACCACCGTGCAGCCGGTTGCCAGCGCGGGAAAAACCTTGACGGCAATCTGGTTCATCGGCCAATTCCAGGGCGTTATGAGGCCGCAGACGCCGACCGGCTCCTTCGCGATCATCGTCGCGCCGCGCTGCTCCTCGAAGCGGAAATTCTTCAGCACCTCGATGGCCGTGTTCAGATGACCGACGCCCAGGCCCACTTGAAAGCCGCCCGCCAGCGATGCGGGAGCACCCATCTCCTCGGTGATCGCGGCCGCGAGATCGCCGATCCGCTTCTGGTATTCCTCGAGGATGCGCTTCAGGACGCGGAGCCGTTCTTCGCGGCTCGTCTGAGACCAGCCGGTGAAGGCGCTTGCCGAGCCGCCTTGACGGCCTTGTCCACGTCGGCGGCCGAGCCCACGGCGATTTTGCCCGCAACCTGCTCGGTTGCCGGATTGATGACATCGAGCGTCTTCAGCTCGGTGGGAGCGACCCACTCACCGCCGATGTAGAACTTCAGATATTCACGCATGATTGGATTGTCCGTTGGTTGAAGTACACGTTCAGGTTCCAGCCGGGGCGGGCAAGCTGCCGTCTCCCGTCTCACCTATTGTTGTCCTTCCGCGTACCACGTCCTGAATTCACCGTAGTTCGGCATCTCCTCGGAATTGACGTCCGGGTCGATCGGCACATGGATGACGGCCGTCTTGCCGCTGGCGTAGGCGCGCTTGATCGCCGGGCCGATGTCCTCGGCACGCTCGACGTATTCGCCGTGAGCAGCCAAAGCCTTCGGCGATCTTGTCGAAGCGCACATCCTTGCTCCAGTGCACGCCCGTCTCCGCCGACCCTTTGCCGAAGGTGCGCTTGTAGACACCCACCTCGAGACCCCACTGATGGTCGACCCCGACAACACAGACCAGAGGCAGCTTGAGTCGCGCCGCGGTCTCCAGCTCCGAGATATGGAACAGGAACGAGGAATCGCTGGTGAGCAGCATTCCAGGCCGCTTGCCGCCATCGGCCACCATCGCTCCGATGGCGTAGGGAAGTCCGGTGCCGAGATGTCCGAAATTCTGATTCCAGATGACATCGTGTGGCTTCGCCTGCGAGTACGTCCACTGAAAGATGACGGTCGCGCCGCCATCGCGAATCATGATGCCGTTCTTCGGGAAAGCCTTGGTCGCCTCGACCACGAAACGCGCGGTATGGACGGGCGTCTTTCCGGAAGGTGCGGACTCCGCCAGATCCTTCAGCTGGGCCGCATCACTCTTCACCCAGCCGGTCAGCTCGGGCGGCGCAGAACGCTCGGAGCCCTTGAATGCCTCGACCAGCTGCGGGACGATCGCCCGCAAATCGCCGACCAGCGGCACATCGATCGGGCGGTTCACGCCAATCGCCGTCGGGTCGAGCTGCACATAGATCCATTTGCGATTGGCGTTGTTCTCGGCCCAGTGACGGCCTCTGCCGAAGTGAACCGGCTCGCCGAGTTCGGTGCCGATGGCGATGCAGAGGTCGGACTTCACCACCGCCTCTACGGCGGCGGCCGAGAAGCCGTACGGGAAGGTGCGATCCTCCAGGCCCTCGATGAACGCGGTGCCGCCGGAGGTCTGAATCACGGGACAGTTCAAGAGCCGCGCGAGCGCCTTGACCGATTCTCCCGCCCGCGCGCAGTGGACGCCGTGCCCCACGAGCAGAATCGGCTGCTTCGCCTTCTTCACGAGCTGCACGGCCTTCTCGATCATCTGCGCGCTGGCGCCCTGCTGGACCAGGCGGTAGCTTTCGGGCGGCATCGCCGCCGGCACGTCGAGATCCTCCAGGATCACGTGCGAGGGGTACTCGATGTAGGCCGGTCCCGGCGTTCCCGTCTGTGTCACGCGCAGCGCCTCGCGAATGATCTCGTCCGTCTGATTCGCATATTCGATGCTTGCGCAGTACTTCACCGAAGGCTCGACGAGAGCCGACTGCTTGACGAACTGAATGCGTCCGCGGCGCACGCGCTGCTCCGTGATGCGCGCCCGCTGACCGCCCAGAAATATGACGGGCGAGTTTTCCACCTTGGCGCACATCATGGCGCCGGCCATGTTGGCGATGCCTGGCCCGAGCGTTGCGATACAAAGACCGGGTTTTCCGGTCATGCGAGATGCCGCATCCGCCATGAAGCCGGCGCACTCCTCGTGATGGGGAGCAACTACCTGCCAGCCGCGCTGCTCCGCCGTGATGAACATATGAACGAAATTCGGATCGGGGATGCCGAACAGCGTCTTGATGCCCTCCGCTTCGAACAGCTGCAGGATGCGCTCGTATACTTTGACTGCCATGATTGACTGCTACCTTGTTGTTCCGACGACTTGCGGGAGATTCATGCGACGCGGGTCCGGCCACCGCGTCCGCTACTTGAGCAGGCGAGGCGCCCCGGTGCCCATGTACCGAGCCAAATTGCGGTGGAAATTCGTGACCTTTCGCTCCTGATGCGGATTCGGCTGCGGACCGCGGAATGCACGCGATCTCATGCCCTTCTGCACCGCGGCCATGTTCGAGAAATCCTGCGCGAGCACCGCGCCCCACTTCTCTGCGGTGGGTTCCGCATAAACCCACTGAGTCTTCGGCTCCTGCCCTTCAGGATAACGCTCGATCGCGTAGGACTCGAAGATGCACTTGTGGGGATCGTCGCCATACGGCCGGGCTCGATAGCACAGCGCAAATGTGATGCCCTGCAGGATCGACATGTTCGGAAACAGGTGCCAGGCGAGGCCCGCATCCGACATCTGCTGCGCAGTGATCGTCGGCCAGATCACCCCGCGCGCCGCATCGTCCGCGCGGGCCGAAGCCAGCCAATGCTTGATCACATCGCCGGGCGGGGTCCCCTCGGGCAACTCATCGACCAGCCTCTTCGCTGCATTGACGAGCGTCTCGGTCGTGCTCGCGTTGTTCACCGTCGTGTAGACCTCGTATTGCAGCTCGTAGGTCGATTTGCGCGCATCGCTCCCCAGGCCCGCGCGCGTGATCGTGCTGCTCTGTTTCATCTTCATGCTCGGATCGCGCTCGTCGAAGCCGCTGACGCCGTGCAACCCGTGTGCCGCACTGTAGGCGTAATACTGGCCGTACTTGAGGAGCTGCGGATGAGTGCCCGCCACATGGTAGGGCTCCATGAATGCCTCGAGGGCTGTCTTCCAGTTGCAGTCGAAGATGACCCACTGACGCCACTTGTAGCGCATCTTCTGGAACTCGAAGGGGTCGAGGAAGCTCGCGGCCGGCTCGAGATACTCACGCAGCGAAACCGCCTGCGGATCCATGTTGATGAAAATCCAGCCGCCCCAGCTGTCGACCTTGACCTCGTAGAGCGAAGTGCGCTCCTCTTGGAGAACGCCCTTCCAGTCGTCCTTGTCGAGGATGTAGGTATTCTTGCCGTTGAGATCGTACGTCCAGCCATGAAAGCCGCAGACGAACGCCCTCTTCTTGCCGCAGGCGCCGTTCTTGCCGTTCGCGGCGTTGATCAGGCGTCGGCCCCGGTGCGGGCAGACGTTGTGATAAGCCTTGATGGAGTCCGGCGCGTTGCGCACGATCAGGATCGAGTCATCGCCGATTTCGTAGGTGATGTAGTCGCCCACCTCGGGAATTTCCTCGACTCGGCCGGCGTGTTGCCAGACTTTGGCCCAGAGCCGGTCGGCCTCCGCGCGGGCGTATTCCGGGGAGACGAAGGCTTCGACCGGGTAGGTTACCGGCTCGGCCAGCTCCTCGACGGTCACGTTCGTCAGGGTGTCCATTTCGTTCTCCTAATGAAATCCGCGCGGCAACGCAGCGCGTCGGGAGATTTCACGACTTCAGAACCAACTCCGCGTCCCATGCCTAGCATCGCAAATCGGCTCCTTCAGGGAAAGGACCCGCAGGATCACCGCTCGAGCACGAGGCCCCTGAGATCACCCTGGTCGCGCCAATCCTTCAGCAGCTTCTGGAATGCGACCCATCCGGCTCCATAGCCTCGAAACAGGGCCCATTTGGGCTTCTCCTCGCCCTCGTTGTTGAAATAGCTCGGCGGACATTCCCGCAGGAATGCGGAAAGGTCGATCTCCAGTTCCTCGAAGTGGCGCACATACGCATCCTGGGCCTCCCTGCTCGGCTCGACCACGGCGGCTCCGCGATTCAGCGCCTCGCGGATGACATAAGCGATGTGCTCTCCCTGTTTGCCGAACTGCTCCGTCACCGAAGCGTTGAGGCCGCCCTGGATGTAGCCGACATAGAACTGATTCGGAAATCCGTGCGTCATGGTTCCATGAAGCGTCTTGGGCCCGTCAGACCAGTGCTCGTAGATCGATTTGCCGTCCCGGCCCTGGACCACGTCGATTCCCCAACGCCGGTTGAGATCGCTCGTCACCTCGAAGCCGCTGGCGAAAATCATGCAGTCGACTTCGTACTCCTTGCCGTTGGCGATGAAGCCGCGTTCGGTGATGCGCTCGACGCCCTTGGTTTTCGACACGTCGATCAGATCGACATTGGGGCGAACGAAGGCCGGATAGAACTCATCGCTCGACAGCGGCCGCTTGCAGAGGAAGCGGTAATAAGGCTTCAACGCCTCGGCCGTCTCCTTGTCCGTGACGATTTGATCGACGCGCCGGCGCAGTCGCTCCATCACGCGGTAATCGACCTTCTCCCGACGCGCCGCAAACTGCTCGCGGCGTGAGCTGGGGCCACCCCTCGGCCTCGAGCTCCGCAGCAAGGTTGCGCGAAATCTCGGTCCAGATGTCGCAGACGAGATCCGGCTCTCCCGGCTTGAGAAATTCCATCGCCGCGTGATGAAAGTTGTCCTGCCGCGCGGTCTGCCAGCCGGGCTGGAGCGATTTCACCCAATCGGGACTGGTCGGCGGATTCGGCCGCTCGTCCACGCTCGAGGGTGTGCGCTGAACGACGTAAAGATGCTTGGCGTATTGCGCAAGATGGGGAACTGCCTGGATGGCGGTCGCGCCGGTACCCACGATCGCGACCCGCTTGTGGGCCAATTTGGAGAGAACCGGGCTTTCGTAGCTGCCCCCGGTGTATTCGTATTCCCATCGCGCCGTATGGAAAATCTTTCCCTTGAAGGTGTCGATCCCGGGGATGCGGGGAAGCTTCGGCATGTTCAGAACGCCGCAGGCCAGGATCACGAAGCGGGCGCGGATATCATCGCCGCGATTGGTTCCGACGCGCCAGCGCTTGAGCTTCTCGTCCCATCGAAGGGTGTTGATCAGCGTGTGGAACAAGGCCTTGTCGGCAAAGCCGTATTTGCGCGCGATCGACGCACAGTACTCGCGGATTTCCCAGCCGTCCGCGAACTTTTTCGACGGCATGAAGCCGGTCTCCTCGAGGAGCGGCAAGTAGCAATACGATTCGTTGTCGCACTGAATGCCGGGATAGCGGTTCCAGTACCACACCCCGCCGAAGTCGCCCGCGATGTCGACATTTCGGAAATTGGTGATGCCCGCCTGATTGAGGTGATAGGCGGCCATCACGCCGCCCCAGCCGGCGCCGAGAACGATCACGTCGATGTCCTCCGAGACGGGCTCTCGGGGCACCAGCGGCATGTGCGGGTCCGCGTCGAAGGTTTCCGTGACGTCCCCGCTCGGGCGCACATACTGCTTCTGCCCCTCGGGGCGAAGGCGTTTGGCGCGCTCGCGGAGGTACTTCTCTCGGAGAGCAGAGATGTCGACGTCGTCAGGCGTCTTGGTCGGCGCGCACTTCATATCCTCCCCCCGGTAGAGTAGCAAAAACGATGGTATTCATAATCAACGCTGTTGTCTAGTACGGTATTCTGGCGGCACGCGTGGCGCGTCCTGGCGGCACGCGTGGCGCGTCCTGGCGGCAAGCCTGCCACCGCAACGCGACGGCTTGCTCGCCGGGCCGGCAAGCGTTTAGTTTACGCTTCGAGATCACCAGGGGAGGATGCTCGATGTCAGAACTCAGATTCGACGACCGGGTTGCCGTGATCACCGGTGCAGGCCGGGGATTGGGACGGGCCTATGCCCTGCTTCTCGCCTCGCGCGGCGCGAGGATCGTCGTCAACGACCCGGGCGGCAGCCTCAAGGGGGAAGGCATCGATGCGGGACCCGCGGAGCAGGTCGCGCAAGAGATCCGTAAATCCGGGGGCGAGGCCGTCGCGTGCACCGAATCGGTGGCGACGCCCCGGGGCGGCGGCGCCATCGTTCAAGCGGCGCTCGACCACTACGGCCGAATCGACATCCTGATCCACAACGCCGGCAACGTTCGCGCGGCGTCCCTGAAGGAAATGACCCAGGCGGATTTCGACGCGGTCCTCGATGTCCATCTGCGCGGTGCGTTCCACGTGGTGCGGCCGGCTTTCCCGGTGATGTGCAAGGCGGGTTACGGCCGGATCGTGTTGACCTCCTCCATCGGCGGCCTGTATGGGAACCACCATGTGGCCAACTACGGCGTCGCCAAGGCGGGCCTCATCGGATTGTCGAACGTGGTCGCGCTCGAGGGTGCCGCGGAAGGCGTGAAGTGCAATGTGATCGTGCCCGGAGCGGTGACGAGGATGGCCGAGGGGATCGACATCAGCGCCTATCCGCCGATGACACCCGAGCTGGTGGCGCCCGTGGTCGGCTGGCTGGCCCATGAATCGTGCTCGATCACGGCGGAAATGTTGATTTCCATCGCGGGCCGTGTGGCGCGAGCGTTCATCGCCGAATCGCCGGGCGTATACCGCAGCAGCTGGTCCATCGAAGACGTTGCGAAGGAGATGGCTGCCATTCGAAAGACGGATGCGCCTCTCGTGTTTCCGGTGGTGCCTTCTGCCCACGTCGATCACATTCGCTACAGCTTCGGCATGGTCACCCAGGGCGCCGCCGGCCGCAAATGATCGCCCGAGAGGCGGGATTTCTAGCGATCCTTCCAGTGCGGGCGCCGCTTTTCGGCGAAGGCCTTGGGACCTTCCTGCGCATCCTGACTTCGATAGGCGACTTCAGAAGCATGCCGTGCGGCCCGCAAGGCCGCCGAGCGCCCCATCTCCGTCGACAGCATCACCATCTCTCGCGCCGCCCGCACCGATAGCGGCGCACCCTCGAGAATCTCGGCGGCGAGCTCGAGCGCGGCGGCCATCAGCTGATCGGGCTCGACCAACCGGTTCACGAGGCCGATCTCATATGCGCGCTGCGCGCTGATCGGCTTTCCGGTGAGAACGATCTCCATCATGACCCGTTGGGGAATCATATGGATCAGAGGCGCGGCCCAGGGCGAGCTCCGCCCGACCTTCACTTCCGTGATGGCGAATTGCGCGCGTGTGCTGGCGACGCACAGATCGCAGGCTTGAGCAATCATCCATCCGCCGGCGAAAGCGACGCCGTTCACTGCCGCGATCGTGGGTTTCGTGAGCTCGATATTGTCGCCCGGCACCGGAAACATATCCCGCGGCGGTACCGCGAGCCCGCGCTCCACCATCTCCTTCAAGTCGCCGCCGGCGCAAAAAGCCTTCTCCCCCGATCCGGTGAGGATGGCGACGCGCAGCGCCGGGTCGCGCTCGAAACGATCCCATGCACCGAAGAGACCTTCACGAATGTCCTTGCTCAGGGCGTTGCGGGTCTCGGGACGATTCAAGGTGATGATCGCGATGCCGTCACCGCGCGCATCGAACAGTACAGCATCGCTCATCAGAACCCCCTGCGCTGAATGGCGTGGGCCGCCCGGTCCAGCTCTTCCCGAAAATCGGGATGCGCAATGGCCACCAGGCGCCGCGCCCGCTCGGCGAGCGTTTTCCCCTTGAGCTCGGCGGCCCCGAACTCGGTGACGATCACGTCGACGTCGCTGCGCGCCGTCGTCACCGGCCCGGACAGCGCAATCGCAATGCGGCTGACTTTGCCGCCCTTCGCGGTCGCAGGCAAGGCAATGATGGCGCGCCCGCCGGGCGATCGGCCGCCGGCGCGGACGTAGTCGACTTGCCCACCCGTCCCGCCGAGATACTGGTTGCCGCTCTGCTCCGCATTGACCTGGCCGGTCAAATCGACCTCCACCGCCGAGTTGATCGTGACGAGCCGCTCCAGGCGCGACAGCGTCTTCTCGCTGTGCGTGTAGGCGGAGCTGCGCATGCCGATCTTCGGATTGCGGTGGGAGAAATCGTAAAGACGCCGAGTACCGATCAGCGCGCCGGTGATGGACACGCCCACATCGATCGGCTTGCGCGCATTGGTGACCACTCCGGCTTCGACCAGATCGACGAGACCATCGCCGATCATCCCGGAGTGCACACCGAGGTCGCGCCGGTCGCGGAGCAATCGCAGGATCGCGTCGGGCACCGCTCCGATACCGACCTGAATCACGGCGCCGTCCCCAATGTAGCCGGCCGCAATCCGGGCGATCGATTGATCCGTCTCGCCCATCTGCGCCTGAGGCACCTCGACCGGAACGCGTGCCACCTGCACCGCACAGTCGATGCGCGCTCGCCGGCAGCACCGCATCGCCGATGGTAAAGGGCACGCGCTCGTTCACCTCCGCGATGACCACGCGGGCCTTGGCCACGGCCGCCTGCACGAAATCGCCGATCAGACCGAAGCTATGGTTGCCGTCGGCGTCGGGCGGGCTCACCTGGACGAACGCGACGTCGCAGCCGATCAACCCTTGCTCGATCATCGGCGCGATCTGGCTGACGTGGCACGGCACGATGCCCAGCTTGCCGGCCGCCGCGACAGTGCGCAGCGCACCAATGGCTCCCATGCTCGAAAGGCTGATCTTCTCGGCGGCCTCGGCCGTCAGGAGTCCGGAGAAACTGGTGGCCGCGAACGCCGACAGCCGTCCGATGCCTGCAGCCTGCGCGATCAGCGCCTCGATGAGCGTCGTCGGCTCTCCGCAGGCTTGCCCCCAGACGATTCGATCGCCCGGGCGCAAATAGGCGCCGAGGTCGAGAGCGCCCGCATTCGTCACAACGGTCATCGCTGCCGCGCGCGCGTCATCGCCGAGCCGCGAGCGCGAGCAAACGCTTTCGCGCGCGCAAGATGCGGCCGGTCGAGCATGGCTCCTTCGTGGCCGATCGCGCCGGCGCCCGGATTCGCGGCGAACAGATCGACGATCCGCTGCGCCGCGGCCAACTCCTCGGCGCTTGGCGTGAAGGCCTCGTTGATCACCTCCACTTGCGCCGGATGAATCGCCAGCATGCCGCGAAACCCGGCGCGCCGCACCTCCGCCGCGCGCTTGCGAAGCCCGGCCTCGTCGCGGAAATCGCCATGGATGGTCTCGATCGCCGCCACGCCCGCAGCCACGGCGCCGATGAGGCAAAGGCTGCGCGCCAGCTGATAGGTGAAGCCGTAGCTGCCGTCGGCGTTGCGGTTCTCGCTCGCACCCAGCGCGTCCGCGAGATCCTCCGCGCCCCAGGTCATGGCGACCACCCTGGGCGCACCCGCATAGCTGCCGGTGGTGAACATTGCCTCGGCCGTTTCCGTCACGAGCACGATCACCTGGGTCGCTCCCCGGCGCTGCGCCCGCGGCGACTTCCAGCGCCGTCAGGTAATGATCCAAAAGCTCGGCGTCCGCTCGCCCCCGCGCTTTCGGCAGCATGATGCCCGCGGGCCCAGCCGCGACGATCGCCACGAGATCCGCGAGCCCATGAGGCCCCTGGATCGGGTTGATCCGGACCCAGAGCCGGGCTGCGATGTTTCGCATTGGCGGTCAGGAATGCGGACACCATCGAGCGTGCCTTGGGCTTTTCCTCCTCGGCGACCGCATCCTCGAGATCGATGATGACGATGTCCGCGGCGCTCGGCCGTTGCCTTCTCCATTTTGCGTTCGCTGTCGCCCGGCGCGAAGAGCCAGGAACGCGCGTTGATAGTTTCTACTTGACTCGCCATTTCGCATCGTCTCCTCGCCGACTCTTCGCCGGCCTCAGTAGGACTTCGGAAGCCCGAGAACCTTCTCGGCCAGGAAATTCAGAATCATGTGCGGGCTGACCGGCGCGGTGCGCGGAATGAGCACCTCGCGCAGATATCGCTCGACATGATATTCCTGCGCATAGCCCATGCCGCCCAGCGTCAGCATGGCGGTATGACAAGCCTCGAAGCCGAACTCCCCCGCCAGATACTTGCCGGCATTGGCCTCGACGCCGCAGTCCTCTCCCTTGTCGAACAGGGTGGCGGCCTTCATCACCATGAGGTTCGCAGCCTCGAGCTGCGCCCAGCATTTGGCAAGCGGGTGCTGAATCCCCTGGTTCATGCCGATCGGCCGATTGAACACGATGCGCTCGCGCGCATAGCGCGCGGCGCGCGCAATCGCGGCACGGCCGATGCCGACCGCTTCGGCGCCGATCAAGATGCGCTCCGGATTGAGGCCATGAAGAATGAGCTTGAACCCATCCCCTTCTCGGCCGATTCTGTCCTCCTCCGGAATCCAAAGATCCTGGATGAAGAGCATGTTCGAATCGACCGCGTGCCGGCCCATCTTGTGGATCAGGCGCACCTCGATCTTGGATCGATCGAGATCCGTGTAGAAGAGCGACAGTCCCTCGGTCTTGCGCTTCACCTCATCGAGCGGCGTGGTACGCGCGAGCAACAGCATCTTGCCGGCGACCTGCGCCGTCGAGATCCAGATCTTCTCGCCATTCACCAGATAGCCGCCGTCGCGGCGCTCTGCGCGGGTCTTCAGCTCCGTCGTGTTGAGGCCCACGTTCGGCTCCGTGACGGCGAAGCACACCTTGTCCTCGCCGCGGATGACCGGCGGAATGATGCGCTCCTTCTGCGCCTGTGTGCCGAACAGCACCACCGGCTGCAGGCCGAACACCGGCAGGTGTATGCTCGACGCCCCGCCCATCCCCGCGCCTGATTCGGCCACCGCCTGCATCATCACCGCGGCCTCGGTGATACCGAGGCCCGCGCCGCCGAGGTCAACGGGCATGGCGATCCCCAGCCACCCCGCCTCGACCATCGACTCGTAGAAATCGTGCGGGAATACGCCCTCGCGGTCGCGCTCCAGCCAGTACTCGTCCGGAAACCGGGAGCAGTGCTTCAGGATGGCGTCCCGGATGTTCTGCTGGTCTTGTGTGAGTGCGAAGTCCATCGTGGGTATCGGCCGCTGAATGGCGCTGCCGATGAGGCAGCGGTGGCTTTCATTATAGCAGCGCGAACCCGGCCTCCGTCTCTGGCAGAATCAGGCAGCCACGACGAGCAACTGGAGGAGATCATGAGTAATCGCGCGATGGGCACAGGGCCTCTGGCCGGCGTGCGCGTGATCGATCTGACCGCGATGGTCATGGGGCCTTATTGCACCCAAATCTTGGCGGACATGGGCGCCGACGTCATCAAGATCGAGCCTCCCGAAGGAGACGGCACGCGCTACATTTCCGTCGGACCCCAGTCCGGGATGGGCGGCATCTTCGTCAATGTGAATCGCGGCAAGCGCAGCGTCGTGCTCGACCTGCGGTCGGACGCGGGCAAGACCGCTCTGCGCAAGCTCATCGAGCAGGCGGACGTCTTCATCCACTCGATGCGCGCCAAGGCCATTGCGAAGCTCGGATTCAGTTATCAGGACGTCGCCGCCATCAACCCTTCGATCGTTTACACCAACTGCTATGGATACGGGCGGCGCGGCCCGGACCGGGACTTGACCGCTTACGATGACACCATTCAGGCCGAATGCGGCATACCGGCCGTGCAGCAGATGCTCACGGGCGAGGCCAATTACGTGGGCACGATCATGGCCGACAAGGTGTCCGGCATGACGGCCGTCTACGCCACCGCCATGGCGCTCTTTCATCGCGAGCGCACCGGCGAGGGCCAGGAAGTGGAGGTCGCCATGTTCGAGACCATGGCCTCGTTCATGCTGGTCGAGCACGCCAACGGCGCGATGTTCACCCCGCCGCTCGGTCCCGCGATTTATCCGCGTGCCGTGGCGCCCAACCGCCGGCCGTATCGCACGAGCGACGGCTATATCTCGGCGCTCATCTACAACGACAAGCAATGGACCACCTTCGTCGAGGCGGTTCGGCCGCCCTGGGCGAGCGATCCCAGCTACGCGACACTCGAATTGCGGGCGCGCAAAATCGACACCGTGTACCGGCTGCTCGCGGACACCTTCAAGGAGCGGACCACGCAGCAGTGGCTCGAGCTGTTCCGATCGCTCGACATACCCGCCGCGCCCCTTCGCACCCCCGACGATCTCATGCATAACCCCCATCTGAGCGCGGCCGGCTTCTTCGAGACGGTTGATACGCCTCACGGCCCCGTGCGATTCCCCGGCGTGCCGACCTGGTTCTCGCGCACACCGGGACGCGTCGCGGGCGCGGCTCCGCTCTTGGGCGCCGACACGCGGGAAGTGCTCGAAGAGCTCGGACTGCCCGTTCCGGCAACCACAACCGCGCCGATAAGCAAGAAAGACGTGATCTAGAACTCGGCGGCGCTGCGGGCCGCTTGCTCGCGGTTCACGATCGGATAAGCTGAGCCTCGCCACAACGAGAAGGAGCAGATCCGATGGTCGAATTCTGGCGAGCCGGTGGCTCCGAGAGTGCCACCACCATGGAAGCCGCGAGGAAGGTCGAAGCGGACGGCTGGGACGGCCAGATGTTCATGGACTCCCAATGTTTGAGTGCCGATCCGTATGTCAGGATGGGCGTGTGGGCCGCAGCGACCGAGCGTCTCAAACTGTCGACCGGGGTGAC
>CAVQAE010000003.1:0-362500 GCA_963710435.1 uncultured Gammaproteobacteria bacterium
GCACTATGTCCTTCTGAAGGATTGCCGGCCATGAACGCTCGAACAGTTCCCCGTGGACAAGCGAAAGTCGCCTCCCCCTCGCCGCGCTTCGACGCCAAATTCATCGAGGACCATAAGCTCGTCGAGCGCTATCTCGAGAACAAGCTTCCGCTCAAGGGAGCCCTCGATCTGGAGAACTGGTGCCGCGCCCATCCGGAATACCTCTCCGATCTCAAGCTCTCGGAGCGGGCGCAGGCGAGCCTCAAGCTGTTGGAGGCGAGCGGGCGGCCGGTGGATCTGCGCGAGCCCGAGCGGCCGTGGTGGAGCTCGCCATACCTTCTCATCGGTCTGGCCGCGGCTGCCTTCGTGAGCCTCGCGGCCGCGTGGCTCTTCGCAGGTAAGGTCAGCTTGCTGCGCGGCGAGCTCGAGGATGCGAAGGTGCGCGCGCGGCAGGGCCCGCTGGTGCAGCCGGCGGTACAAACCGTGAAACGTATATCGCCGGATCATGTGCCGGGGCAGAATTCGGCCCGGATCGTCGTGAGCACGACCGCGCCGCAACTCATTGAGCTGCATCTCGACATGGCCTACACACAGAAGCTCAATCTGTTTCGTGTCACCGTCGACAAGCGCGAACAGGGGCGCGCCATGGTGCTGAACAACGTGATGAAGGATTCCAACAACGACTTGCGCATGACCTTCAATACGACCGGTCTTTCCGCCGGCACCTACACGGTGCGCATCGAGGGGCTTCCTGCGCGTGGCGACCCCATCCCAGAAGGTTGGATGACTCTCGAAGTGCAGTAGAGCGCACCACCGTGGGCGCGCGCTGCCGGGGGTCCGGCGCGAAGTGCGCGGTCAGGAGCTCTGATCGCGCAGCGTGACGATGGGTGGGGTGTTCACGACGCGGCGTGTCGCGAGCGTGCCGCTCACACCCACCAGAACCGTGCCGCACACCAGGCCGATCACCCACAGCAGAGGATCGAAGGTAAAATCGAGCGAGAAGAGCCGGTGTGCCAGGATCCAGCCGATGGCGCTCGCGCCGAAAGCGGCGAGCGTCCCGGATAGAAAGCCGAGCGCCGAGAACTCCGCGGCCACGCCGCGAAACACCGTGCTCCGGCTCGCACCCAAGGTACGCAGCATGGCGCTCTCGTAGCGGCGCTCGTCGCGGGTCGCCTGCACCGCGGCGAGGAGCACCACCACACCGGCCGCCAACGTGAATAAAAACACGTACTGCACGGCGAGCGAGGCACGGTCCATGATCTCCCGGATCTGCCGCAGAATCGCGTCGACGTCGAACACGGAGATCGTCGGGAATTTTCGTACCAGATCGATCAGCGCCGGCCGCTGCTGCGGCGTCAGGTACACGCTGGTCATGTACGTGCCTGCGGCGCCGTCCAGGAGCTTCGGGGGAAACACCAGAAAGAAGTTTGGCCGAAAGCTGTCCCAGCGCACCTTGCGGATGCTGGCAATGCGGGCGGTGAGACTCTCCCCGGCGACGTCGAAGCTCAAGGTGTCGCCGAGCTTGAGGCCGAGCGCCTCCTGATATTCCGTCGACACGGATACCAAGGGCTGGCTGAACTGGGCCGCGGTCCACCAGTCGCCGGCGACGAGCTGATTGTCATCCGGAACGTCCGCGGACCAGGTGAGGTTTTGCTCGCGCTCGATGAATCCGCGCCCACGGTCACCTTCGAGCTTGCGCGATTCGGCCGGTGCTCCGTTGATTGCGGTCATGCGCGCGCGCACCATCGGATACATTCGCGGCTCACCGAATCCATGCGCCTTGAGGAATTCCTCGAGCGACGCGCGCTCCTCCGGCCGGATGTTGACCAGAAAATTATTCGGCACATCGGCGGGAAGGCTGCGCCGCCAGTCGGTCAGGAGATCGCCGCGCACCACCGCGAGCAGCAGAAGCACCATGATTCCCAGCCCGAAGGCGACGATTTGCAGGACGCTGGCCGACCCGCGCCTCGACACATTGGCGAGGCCATAGCGCCATGCGACGCCGACCCCCCCACGCAGGCGACCCGTAAGCCGCACGAGCCCGTATCCGGCCACGGCGAGAACCGCACCGACGCCGAGCACCCCCGCGAGCACGCCCACCACGAGCTCGGTATCCCGGACCAGAACCCAGAGAATCGCGAAGAGCGCGCCGACGGCGAAAGCGTACACGACGCCGAACCTGAGCGGAGGAGCCGTCATCGTCCGGCGCAGCACGCGCGCCGGCGGCGTGTTCTTCAGGTGCAGAAGCGTGGGCAGGGCAAATCCCACGAGCATCGCATTCACGGTGACCAATGCAATCGCGACCGGAGCGAGCGATGCGTCGGGCAGCGTCATGCGTATCAGGCCCCGTAGCAGCCAGGCCAGCCCCCATTGGGCTCCGTAGCCCAGAATCGAGCCGACGGCGACGGCCGAGAGCGCGAGCAGGGTGAGCTCGATCACCGAGATCGCGAGCACGAAGCCCTGCGAGGCGCCCATGCATTTCATCAACGCGACAGCGTCGATGTGCCGGGCCGCATAGCGGCGGGCGCCCATCGCGACCGCCACGGCGGCGAGCAGACCGAGGCGAGGCTTGCGAGATTCAAGAAACGGCTCGCCCGGTCGATCGCCGAGTTCAGCTGCCGGCTGGACTCGTCGACCTCGCGCAGCCGCTCGCCGGCACTCTTCGTCGCCAGCAGAAAGGCGCGGAATTGGGCGACCTCGTCGGGGGCACCGGCGAACAGCGCGGAGTACGTGACGCGGCTCCCGGGCTGGATCAGCTGGGTTGCCGCGACATCGTCGTAGTTGAGCAGCACCGCGGGAGCCAGATTGACGAATCCCGTTCCCTGGTCGGGCCGATAATCGAGCACTTCCGTCACCTTGAAGGAGGCGGTACCGATGCGGATCATTCCGCCGATGTGCAGGTCGAGCTGCGCCATGATCCGTGCGTCGACCCACGCCTCGCCCTTGCGCGGTATCGTTTGTACGGCGCGCGCCACGCCGAAGGGCGTGTCGGCGATGCGCACGTGACCGCGCAGAGGATAGCCGGCGGTCACCGCGTTGAGCGCGGCGAGCTGGCTTACGTCGCCGTTGAAAATCGCGGTCGGAAACGCCAGGATCTGTGCGCTCGCGAGACCCATGTCCTTGCTCTTCTTGAAGTAGGCGGCAGGGAAGGCCGCGGGAGATTCGAGCCGCAGATCGGCTGCCAGCACTTCCGCAGCCTGTGCCCGGACCCCTTGCGAGATCCGATTGGTAAAGAACCCGACTGCCGTGAGCGACAGCACCGCGACGCACAGAGCGAGCAGCAGCACCGAGAGCTCGCCCGACTTCAAGTCACGCCACAAATTGCGCAGGGCAAAGCGAAGGACTTGCATGGCTCAACCCACCGCGCGGCCCGCATCGAGCTCGAGGATGCGCGCGCAACGCTGCGCGAGCGTGCGATCATGCGTCACCAGCACGAGCGTTGAGCCGACGCCGCGGTTGAGCTCGAACAAGAGATCCGTGATTCGCTGGCCGGTGTGCGTATCGAGATTGCCGGTCGGCTCGTCCGCGAACAGCACCGCGGGCTGCGTGACGAAGGCGCGTGCGATTGCGACGCGTTGCTGCTCGCCGCCCGACAGTTGTTTCGGGTAATGGGCGGCCCGCGCGGATAGGCCCACCTGCTCGAGCGCCAGCGCCGCCGCCTCGCGCGCATCGCCGCGCCCGCGCAGCTCCAGCGGCAACATCACGTTCTCGAGCGCCGTCAGCGCCGGTATCAAGTGAAACGATTGGAACACGAAGCCGACGTGCTGCCCCCGCACCTGCGCGCGCCCGTCCTCGTCCAGCCGCGTCACGTCGATGCCCGCGATCAGGACCTCGCCCGAAGTGGGCGAATCGAGTCCGGCGAGCAGCGCGAGAAGCGTCGATTTTCCGGCGCCCGAGGGTCCCACCACGGCGATGCTTTCGCCCGATCGCACGGTGAGGCTCACATCGGCGAGAATGGTGAGCGGGCCCTCTGGGCTCGAAACGGTTTTGGTCAGATGTCTGGCCTCGAGTGCGACTGCAATTGACATGTTGGAGGGGTCCGTGAACCGGATGTTCGTCCTGTTGATCCTGTGGGTGGCGGCGGTCTCGGCGCATGCAGAAGCGCCCGTTATCCTCGTGTTCGGCGACAGCATCAGCGCCGGCTACGGGCTACCGCAAGTGGAGCGGGGTTGGGTGGCACTGCTGCAGGCGAAGCTCAAGACGGAAGGTTACGGATATGAAGTCGCCAATGCCAGCGTCAGCGGCGAGACGACCGCGGGCGGACTCGCGCGGCTGCCGCGCGCGCTTACGGTGCACCACCCGGCGGTGGTCGTTCTGGAACTCGGCGGCAACGATGGTTTGCGGGCGCTGCCGGTCGCGCAAATGCGCGATAACCTCGCGCGCATGATCGACCTGGCCAAGGGTGCGGGGGCGCAGGTGCTGTTGCTCGGCATTCGCATCCCGCCGAACTATGGTCCGCAATACACCGCGCAATTCGGCCAGGTGTATGCCGATCTCGCGCGGCAGAAGCACGTGCCGGTGGTGCCCTTCTTCATGAGCGAGGTCGCGCTACACCCCGAGCTCATGCAGGCGGACGGGGTGCATCCCAACGAGCAGGGTCAGCCGAAGCTCCTGGCGAGCGTTTGGCCGGCCCTGACACCGCTTCTCGAACGCCGGGCGCAGGCGCGCTAGGCGGTGGTCGACGCCCGCCCCGGGGGCGGGACGCCGGCGGGGGGCGAAGGGCCGCGCTTGCGGCGGAGATAGTTCCGTCCTTACTCCTGGGGGGGACGCTTGTTGGTCCGGTCCGGCAGCAGGGTGATCACGTTCATGAGAAAGGGCGTGTGATCGTGCGGCGAGGTCGCCGCAAAGAGCCTTCCCGTCACCAATACGTGGGAACCGTCGACCACGGTTTCCGGAAACTCGGAAATGCCGACGAGCTGCAACTCATCGGCCGATTGACACATGAAGCTCTGCGCCGGGGAATAAATGTAGCTTTCGTGATCAAGTGTGAGCACCGGCACATTATCCACTCCCTCTGACGTCTGGTAAGTGCGAAAATGCACTCGTCCCGAGAGCGTGTGCTTGACCGGCTGGGTCCACAGGCACCCGCCGTAGCCGTGCACGCAGCCCGCGGCGATGAGGCAGATGCCGATAACGATCGAGCGCCACGCTATCATTGATTCTCCGATTCAATCAGGGCCGGGCAATTTCGACCCACGCAGCATACTCCGTCGGCCGGTCGCGTTGCTGTGGTCCTCGTCCGGTGCTATACACGCGGAACAAAAAATCAGGAGCTGCTCTTCGTGGACCGCGTTTGGCTGAACCAATACCCGCCGGGTGTGCCCACCGACATCGATCCTGACGAGTATCCATCGCTCAAGGAGATGTTCGAGGAGGCCTGCGCAGCCTACGGCAACCTCGCGGCGTTCGAGAATTTCGGCGCCGTGCTCACCTATGCGCAGCTCGAGACCCTGAGCCGCGCCTTCGCCGCATGGTTGCAGAAGAAGTCGGGTCTCGCAGCGGGCGACCGCGTCGCCCTGATGATGCCCAACGTGCTCCAGTACCCGATCGCATTGTTCGGGATCCTGCGCGCGGGCATGGTGGTCGTGAACGTGAACCCGCTGTACACCGCCCGGGAACTCGAGCACCAGCTCAAGGATTCCGGCGCAAAGGCCATCGTCATCGTCGAGAATTTCGCGCACGTGCTGCAGCAGGTGCTGGCGCACACCGACTTGAAGCACGTGCTGGTGACACGCGTCGGTGATCTGCTGGGGTTCCCGAAGGGCTCGATCGTGAACCTCGTGCTCCGGATGCGCAAACAAGTGCCGCCCTGGAGCATGCCGGGTGCAATCACGTTGAAAAGCGCGCTGGGCACAGGGCTCGGCCTCAAGCTCGCGCCGGTCGACGTCGGCCCGCAGAACATTGCGTTCCTGCAATACACGGGCGGCACCACAGGCGTTGCCAAGGCCGCGATGCTCACCCATCGCAACATGGTGGCGAACATCCTACAGGCGACTGCGTGGATCCGGCCGGCACTCACGCCCGGACCGCAAAGAACCATCATCACCGCGTTGCCGCTCTATCATATTTTCTCGCTCACCGCGAACTGCCTCTTGTTCGTGCGCCTCGGCGCGAAGAACGTGCTCATCACCAATCCGCGCGATTTCCCTCGCTTCGTCGCCGAGCTGCGCAAGCACAAGTTCTTCTTCATCAGCGGGGTGAATACCCTATTCAATGCGCTGCTTCACACGCCGGGCTTCGAGTCGCTCGACTTCTCCGCGCTCAAGATCTCCCTCGGCGGTGGAATGGCGGTGCAGTCCGTGGTCGCGGCCCGCTGGAAGAAGGTCACGCGCAATGTGCTGACCCAGGCCTGGGGATTGACCGAGACCTCGCCCGCGGCGTGCATCAATCCCATGGGCCTCGATTTCAACGGCTCGATCGGGCTGCCGATTCCTTCCACGGACATATCCATCCGCGATGACGCCGGTGAGGAATTGCCTGCCAACGGGGTCGGGGAGATCTGTGTATTCGGGCCGCAGCTCATGCGCGGCTACTGGAACCGGCCGGACGAAACCGAGAAAGTCATGTTCGGCGATTGGCTGCGCACCGGAGACATCGGGCGCATGGACGCGGACGGATTCGTGTACATCGAGGACCGCAAGAAGGACATGATTCTGGTCTCTGGCTTCAACGTCTACCCGAACGAGATCGAGAGCGTCATCGCGGAGCATCCAGGCGTGCTCGAAGTGGCCGCAGTGGCCCAGCCGGATGAGAACGCCGGCGAGTCGGTGGCCTTGTTCGTCGTCAAGAAAGACCCGAACCTCACCGACAAGGCCTTGATCGAATTCAGCCGGGCGAACCTCACGGGCTACAAGGTGCCGAAGCACGTGTACTTCCGCAGCGAGTTGCCGAAGACGAACGTCGGCAAAATCCTGCGGCGCGCGCTGCGGGATGAGTTGCGCAGGCTTCAGAGCGCGTAGTTGCGCACGGTCTCGACGAGCACACCCACCCGCTCGGGGTCGACGCCCGGCGTGATGCCGTGACCCAAGTTGAAGACATGTCCGGGCCCCGTCCCGAAGCTCTCGAGCACCGTACGGGTCGCCGCGCGCAAGATATCTTCGGGCGCGAACAGCGCCGACGGGTCGAGATTTCCTTGCAGAGCGACGCGATCCTGCACGGCGCGGCGGGCCGCAGACAGGTCGGTCGTCCAATCGACGCCCACGGCATCGCACCCGATTGCGGAGATCTCGGAGAGCCACGCGCCGCCCCCCTTGGTGAACACGATGCTCGGGACGCGCCGGCCCTCGGCCTCGCGGGTGAGCGAGGCGACGATGCGCGCCATATACGCCAGAGAGAATTCCCGAAACTGCGCGGGTGTGAGAACGCCGCCCCAGGTGTCGAACAGCATGACGGCCTGGGCACCCGCGGCGATCTGCGCATTCAGATAGAGCGTGGTGGCGCGAGCCAGTAGCTCGAGCAGCCGGTGCAGGGTTTCGGGGGTCTCGTACATCATGCGCTTGATGCGCTGAAAATCCTTGCTGCCGCCGCCCTCGACCATGTAGGTCGCAACGGTCCAGGGACTTCCCGCGAACCCGATCAGCGGCACGCGGCCGTGCAGCTCTCGGCGGATGAGCGCGACGGCATCGATCACGTACCTGAGCTCGACGTTCGGATCCGGAACCGCGAGCTTCGCGACATCGGCCGCGGAGCGCACCGGATGCTCGAACGTGGGCCCGCCGCCCGTCTCGAAGGAGAGGCCCAGATTCATGGCGTGCGGAATGGTAAGGATGTCCGAGAAGAGGATGGCGCCGTCCAGCGGATACCGGTCCAGCGGCTGAAGCGTCACCTCGCAGGCGAGCTCGGGGTTCGTGCACAGGGCCAGAAAGCTTCCCGCGCGGGCGCGCGTCGCACGATATTCGGGCAGATATCGTCCGGCCTGGCGCATCACCCAGATCGGCCTGCGCGGCGTTGGCTGCCGGAGCAAGGCGCGCAGCAGCAGATCGTTTTTCAGCGCATCGGACATGGTCTAGGTCCTTTCGCTCGGGTCGAATAGCCGGCGGTGCTCGAGGATGGCATAGCGGTCGGTCATTCCCGCAATATAGTCCGCAACGGCGCGCGCGCGGCCGGAAAGTCCCTGCTCGGCGGCCAGCCTGACGGCATTGCCGGCATGCTCCTCGGGCATCAGGGCTGGATCGTCGCTGAAAGCCCGGAACAGGGCCGCTACCACGCCGCGTGCCTTGGAGGTCATGCGCCGCACCTTATAGTGCTTGTAGACACGCTCGCGAAGAAAGCTCTTCAGCGTGCGATTGAGCTCGTGCGTCTCCTCGCTGAATCCGATCAGCGGCGTCGAAAGCGATCGCACCTCGGCCGCTGAGGCGACCCCCGAGGCGCGCAGGCGCGCCGCGGAGGTCTCGACGAGATCCGTCACCAGATGATTGATCACGCGCCGCAGGACCTCGTTGACCAGGCGGCGGCCGGCGAGGGCGGGATATTGGCCGAGCACGAGGTCGTGATACCCGGAGAAGAGGGGTATCTCCGCGAGCTCATTCACCGTGATGAGACCGGCGCGAAAGCCGTCGTCGACGTCATGATTGTTGTAAGCAATCTCGTCGGCGAAGTTCGCGAGCTGCGCCTCGAGGCCCGGCTGCTTGCGGTCGAGGAAGCGTTCGCCGAGGGCGCCGAGCTTCTCGGCGTTGGCGTGCGAGCAATGCTTCAATATGCCCTCACGGCATTCGAAGGTCAGGTTGAGCCCCTCGAACTCGGCATATTGCTCCTCGAGCTCGTCGACGACGCGAAGCGATTGCAGGTTGTGCTCGAAGCCGCCGAATTCGCGCATGCACTCGTTCAGCGCGTCCTGGCCGGCATGTCCGAACGGCGTGTGCCCCAAATCGTGCGCGAGGCAGATCGCCTCGGAGAGCACCTCGTTCACGGCGAGCGCTCGCGCGATCGTGCGCGCAATCTGTGCCACTTCCAGGGAGTGCGTGAGGCGCGTTCGGTACAGGTCGCCCTCATGATTCACGAAGACCTGAGTCTTGTAGACGAGCCTCCGGAACGCCGTGGAGTGGACGATCCGGTCGCGATCCCTCTGGTATTCGGACCGGTAGGCCGGTGCGGGCTCGGCGTGGCGCCGGCCGCGCGACTGATCCTCGTGCGCCGCATAGACCGCCAGCCCGCTCATGCAAAATACTCTTTCAAGGTCGCCTCGAGGGCGCTCTTGTCGTATTTCCCGAGCACGGTCGCGTTCCCCAGCCGCTCGAGCAGCACCAGCCGGATGGTCCCCCGGAGAACCTTCTTGTCCATTTTCATGAGCTCGAGCGCGCGCTCGGAGCCGATCCGCGGCGCCTCGATGGGCAATCCCGCCCGGCGCACCAGCGCATGAATCAAGTTGCGGGCCGGGGTGTCGATCATGCCCAGGCGGCGCGACAGATCGGCGGCCATGAGCATCCCGAGTCCCACGGCCTCGCCGTGCAGGTACACCTCGTAGCCGGTCGCCGCCTCGATGGCATGACCGAAGGTGTGTCCGAAGTTCAGGATCGCCCGCAAGCCCTCTTCGCGCTCATCCTGCGCGACCACCGCCGACTTGATGGAGCAAGACCGGAAAATCGCGTGAGTCAGCGCATCGGGCTCGAGCGCGCGCAGCTTCCCGATGTTGGAGTCGAGCCAACCGAGCAATTCGAGGTCCCAGATGCAGCCGTACTTGATCACTTCGGCGATGCCCGCGGAGACTTCGCGCTCGGGGAGACTCTGCAGGGTGTCGGTATCGGCGATCACGGCCACGGGCTGATGGAACGCACCGATCAGGTTCTTGCCGCCGTTGTGATTGACTCCGGTCTTGCCTCCGACGGAGGAGTCCACTTGGGCGAGCACGGTGGTGGGAATCTGGACGAAGCGCACGCCGCGCTGGTAGCAGGCCGCCGCGAAGCCCGCAATATCCCCGACCACACCCCCACCCAAGGCCACCACCACCACATCGCGGTTGAGCTTCTGACCGACCATGGTGTCGAATATCCAGCTCACCGTCTGCAGAGTCTTCTGCGGCTCGCCGTCGGCCAGGATGCACTCCTGCATGTGCCGGTCACCGAGCGCGTGGCGCAGGGCGGGAAGATACAGGCGCGCGACCGTCGTGTCCGTGACGATCATGAGGTCCTTGCCCGGCACCTGCGACTCGACGAGTGCTGCATTGCCGAGCAAGCCGGCGCCGATCGTGATCAGATAGCGGGAGTGACCGACATCTACCTTGAGTGTTTGCACTCAAGGATTATACGAAGCTTGCGCTCCCCGCGCGCGCTGAAGCTCACGATGAATCTCTTCGGCCACCACCTGCACGCGGCGTCCGTCGGTCGATATGGTCAGATCCGCGATTTCCGCGTAAAGCGAGGCGCGGTGGCGCATCAGCTCGGCGAGCTTCTCATGCGGATCGGTGTCCATGAGCAATGGCCGGTGCCGGCCATGTCGCGTGCGCTCGAGCTGCTGGTCGATGGACGTCTCGAGATACACCACCGCACCGCGCTCGGCCAGCGCGCGACGGTTCTCCGGCTGAATGATGGCTCCGCCCCCGGTGGCGATCACCACGCACGAAAGGCCGGTCAGCCGCTCGATGGACTCCTTTTCGCGCAAGCGGAACCCCGCCTCACCCTCTTTCTCGAAAATGAACGCGATGTCGACCCCGGTACGGGCCTCGATGTCCGCATCGCTGTCGTAGAAGGAGAATCTCAGCAGACGCGCGAGATGGCGGCCGACGGCCGACTTACCCGAGCCCATGGGGCCGATGAGGAAGACGTTGGGCTGGGAGAGCATGGGCGGGGAGCATACAGAAAGAAGCCGGCCGCCCGAAGGTGTCGGTGCGGCCCGAAAAAAGAGCGGCCGCCCGAGGGCGGCCGCTGGATCCGAGGCGATCGAGGGATCCGGTCACATCACCGTTACCGGAATCGCGTAGATCGTCGCCGTCTTGGACTCGGGCGAGGTCACCGTGATGGTGACATTGCCGGCTCCCGGGGCCGATGCCGTCGTCAAGGTCACTCCCAGAGTATCGTAACCGGGATTGGTGGGCGCACCCGGAGGGCCGCCATTGCTGCGGCAGCCGATGGTGAAATTCGTTCCGGTCCCGCTCACCGTGCCGATGGCCGAATCGGCGGTCGTGGTCACGGTGGTGCCCGCTGCCATCGGATTGCCATTCTGATCCATGACTTCGAACGTGATACCTATGCTGGATTTCTCGGCAGCGTTGGTCAGCGAGGCGGTGCTCTGGATGTTCGGCGTGTTCGTGGCGGCCGAGGTCGACATGATGAGCAGATGCGACGCCCCGATGGCCAGGGTGCTCGTGCTGCACGAGCTCGCGGTGCACGTGATGCCGACGAACTTGCCGCTCGGTCCTTGATATACGCCCGTGTTGTAGTAATCGAGGAAGTAATCGCCCTTCACATAGGCGCCGCTCTCGTTGGCGTCGAGATAGGGCTCGCCCAGATCCGAGAAGGGGTCGCCGGCCTGGTAGAACCCACTGCTGTTGACGTCGTCGAAGGACTCCTCGCCGATGGCCGTGGCCAGGATTTCCGCGCGCCCATCATTGAAGACCGGCGGAGTGCTGCTCTTGGTGGGTCGGGGATTCGCGCTCGTCCAGGTCACTTGGCATTCACCGTCGCCGGAGGTCTTCAACGGGGTCGTACAGCTGCCGCCGATATGCCCGCCGTTGGTCGTGAACGCGACCGCGGTGCCGTCGGGCGCCGGATTATTGTACCGGTCGGCCAGCTGCACGGTGACGGGGACGGTTACGAGGTCGATGCCGTAGGCCTCCACGTTCGGACAGGCGAGCGTTCCGTAGCTGGGCGCCCCGACCGCGATGGAGAAGGCGCCCGAGGCGGGCAGGCCGGTGGTGACCGTGAGGTTGCTCGACTGCGTGCTGAGGGCCGGCGATGCGATCGTGGCGGTGACTCGCACCGCCGTATGTGAGGTGCCCGCGCTCACCACGGTTTGTACGGTGCCATCCGCGGCCGAGACCGCGCTTACGGGAGAGAGGTTCAGCCCGCCGGCCGTCGTGTTCAGGCTGAAGTTCACGGTGACGCCGGGACGCGCCCCGCCGGTCGCATCGACGACCTTGAATACCACCGTGGACGTTTCGTTCAATCCCGTACCCTTGAGCCCGATCGAGGCCGGCGTGGCCGATTCGAACTGAATGGAGCCGATCGTGGCGGCCGCCACGGTGACCGTGCCGGTTGCCGTGAGGGCGGTGCTGCCGACCGTCGCAGACGCGGTGATCACGTCCTGGCCGCTGCAGCCCTTCGCCGTGTAGGTGGCGTCGATGGTTCCGGTCGGGCTCGTCACCGAATCGGCCGTCGTTCCGGCCGTGCTGGTTCCCGATGGTGCAATGACCGCAAGGCCCTGGCTGATGCAGCTCGAGCTGAACGTGACGATGACGGGCGCTGCGGTATAGAGCGCGCCGGTCTGGTCGACCGCGGTCACCGAGAGGCTGGTCGTGCCGCCGGCAGAGACGTTGGCGCTCGACAGACCGATCATGCCGGTCTGGAAAGAGCTGCCGCTGCCGTTACCCAGTGAATAGGTCGTTGTGCCGGTCCCTGTGCCCGTCCCGGTGCCGGTCCCTGTGCCGGTCCCGGTGCCGGTGCCCGTGCCGCTGCTGCCGCCCGCGGGGCCGAGCTGGTCGCCGCCGCATCCGGCGAGGAGCGTCAGCGCTGCGGCCGCCGTGATAAGTAATCTACGCATGTCTATGATCCTCGCCCGATCCATGTCGGCGTCAGTAGAGATTTGACCCTTCGCGCAAGATCTTCGGTGTGATGAAGATCAAGAGTTCGGTCTTGTTGTTGATGTTGGTGGTGCTTTTGAACAGATTGCCGAGGATCGGGATGTCGCCGAGCCAGGGCACCTTGTTGCCGGAATAAGACTTGGTGGTCTCCAGAATGCCGCCGAGCACCACGGTCTGGCCGTCGCCCACCAGGACCTGTGTCTGAATCTGCCGCGTATCGATCGAGGGGACGCTGCCGCCGGTGGCGCTCGTCACCTGCTGACCGACCGTATCGTCGCTCACGTCGAGGTCGAGGATCACCCGGTTGTCCGGGGTGATCAGCGGCGTCACCTTCAGCGACAGCACCGCGTTCTTGAACTGCGTCGTGGTCGCGCCGCTCGAGGCGGATTCCTGATAGGGAATCTCGACACCTTGCATGATGACGGCCTGTTTCTGATTGGCCGTGATCACGCGCGGCGAGGAGATGGTCTCGCTCTTGCCTTCGTTCTCGGCCGCCGACAGCGCCAAGTCGACGAGGTAGCTGCCGCCGAGCAGCGAGATGCCGATGCTGCCGTTCGTGTTGGCCGCCGGCGTGTTCACCATGTAGCGATTGGCGAGCGCGGGCGTCGCCACCGGCGCCACCGGCAGGCCGGAGCTCAGGTTGGTCAAGGCCGACTGAACCATGGTATCGGCACCCGTGCCGGTACCGGTGATGGCGAGCAGACCGTTGTTGCCGTTCTGCTGGGCCGAGGTCACGCCGAACTGGGCGCCCAAGTCGCGCTCGAAAGTATCGCTCACGACGACGATGCGCGCCTCGATGAGCACCTGGCGCACCGGCACGTCGAGCGCCTGCACCAGCCGGCGGATTTCCGCGAGGTTCTCGGCCGTGTCCTGAACCATCAGGGTGTTGGTGCGCTCATCGATCGACAGGCTGCCGCGATTCGAGAGCATGGAATTGCGGCCACCGCTACCGCTTGCCCCACCCGCGGTGGGACGAATCATCTTCGCGAGGTCCGCGACCTTCGCGTAGTTCGCCTGCATGAACTCGGAGCGGATCGGCGCGAGCTCCTGGACTTCCTTGTGCGCCTCGAGCTCCGCCTTCTCGCGCGTCGCAAGCTCCTCGGTGGGTCCGATGATGATCACGTTGTCCTGGCGCCGCTTGTCGAGGCCCTTGGTGCGCAGCACGATGTCGAGCGCCTGATCCCACGGGACGTTCTGCAGCCGCAGGGTCAGATTGCCGGTGACCGAATCGCTCACCACGATGTTCTGTCCGCTGGTGTCGGCAAGGAGCTGCAGCACCGAGCGCACGTCGATGTCCTGGAAGTTGAGCGTCAGCCGCTCGCCGGTGTATTCCTTCTTCTCCTCGGCGGCATTGCGCTTGAGGGACGGCTTGATCTCGACCGTGTACTGATTGTCCGACTGATACGCCAACTGCTCGAAATCGCCCTGCGCGGTGATGACGAGGCGCGAGCTGCCCTCGACGCGGATGGCGTCCACGCTCTGCACGGGTGTCGCGAAATCCATGACGTCGTAGCGGCGCATCAGGTTCTTGGGCATCAGCGTGCCCGCGAAGTCGACCACGACCTGATTGCCTTCCTGGCGCACGTTGACCGGCGTGCGCGGATCGGAGAGCTGCACGATCACCCGGCCGGTGCCGTCCGAGCCGCGGCGGAAATCAATGGTCTTGATGGAGCGGTCCACAGGCGCGCCGGCGGCGGGGGCGCTGCGGGCCATGGCATTCGCCAGGGCATCGCCCGGCTGGCGACCGAGGGTGACGATGATGGTGTTGCCGTCGACCTTGGTCGTGTAGGGCAGGAGCTGATCGACATTGACGACCAGGCGCGAGCGCCCGTTCGCCTCGGCCGCGAGCACCGAATCGACGCCGCCCGAGCGCACGTCGATGCGGCGGGAGGGCAGCGCGAGCGAGGTATTCGGCAAATCGAACGCGATGCGCGCCGGCTTGTCGATGGTGAACGGCAGCGGCTCGGGGGCCGGGCCGCTCAGGTGAAGCTTCAGCTGAACCTGGTTGCTGGACAGCGTCTGGACGTCGACGGATTCCAGCTTGAGCGCATCGGCGCCCTGGGCCTGGGTCCTCACCGCGAATACCGACAATGCGGCGAGCGCCATCGCGCCGATCATCGCCATTCGTATTTTGAATCTGCTCATGCGTTGCTCTCCCTGTGGCCCCATCAATCTGTCAATGCCAATGAGGCCGGTCGCTCGATGTAGCCGCCGAGACCATCCGGGATGATCTCGACCAGGCTTATTCTGCTGCCCGTAATCTCAGTAACCTTGCCGTCGTTCTGCCCGAGATAATTGCCGGGCTGTACCTTGTGCACCAAGCCGTCCTTGGATTGCACCAATCCGTAAAAACTGTTTCCGACCTTGAACGTGCCCACCATCCTGAGCGTGTCGAGGGAGAAGCCCTCGAGGAATTCTCGATTGCGGCGAACGCTCGGCCGCACGCCTCCGCCGTTGGCGAGATTCGGGCTCGCCGGCTGAAACGGGGAGCGCAGGTTGCTGGCGCCGTAAACGAAGCTCTCGTAGGGCTTGACCTCGGGCAACGGCTGAATGCGGCCGCCCGGCTTCTTCTTGGTTTCGGCGATCCACCGCTGCAGGTCGGACTGCCCCCCCGAGCAGCCGGCCGTTACCGCCCCCGCGAGCGCAAGCGCAAGCGCGCCGGCCACGCGGGCGCGGGAAAGCATGCGAGCCCGGGAGGGGCCGCGCACCGCGGTCTTCTGTGTCACGTCGCGCCTCCTGTCTTCTTCTTCGGAGCGGCTTTGCCGCCTTCGTCCTCGATGTAGCGATAGGTCTTCGCGGTCACATCCATGGTGAGGTTGTCGTAGTTACCGCGCTTTCTCGTTGACGGGGCTGATCTGAATGTCGTGGAGCGTGACGATGCGCGGCAACGCCGCGATCCCGCTCACGAACGCGCCGAACTGGTGATACGAGCCCACCAGCCTGATCTTGATCGGCAGCTCCGCATAGAACCCATTGCTCTTTTCCGGGCTCGGCTGAAATAGCTTCTCGGTGAGGCCGGCCGCGAGGCCGGTCTGGGATATATCGACCAGCAAGTTCGGGACTTCAGTCTTGCCGGGCAGCTGCCGCAGCATCGCGCCGAAGGTGCGCTCCATATCCGCGAGCTGGGCCTTGTAGGCATCGAGGTTCGCCGCGCGCTGCTGCTTGTTCTCGAATTGCGAGCGCAGATCGAGCTCGTCCGCCTGGGCCTTCTGCAGGATCGGGCGGTCCTCGTTCCAGACGAACATGTAAGAGAACAATGCGGCGCAGACGACGAAAACGAGCAGGACGAAGAAGCCGCGCATCACCAGCGGCCAGCGTCCGGGATCGCGCGGATCGAGCGATTTCAATTCTTCCAGGAGGTTCATTTTGCAGCCTTCTTCGTAGTCTCGCCGCCTTCCTCGAGATTGACTCCCACCGTGTTGGCAAAGACGGTGAAATTCGATCCGCCGGTGGGCGAGTCCTTGGCCGTCTCCACCACCTGCGAGCTCGGGGATTGTCCATCCAGACGGAGGAGTCGATGTTGCGCATGAAGGTCGAGACGCGCGTGCTCGACTGCGCCACGCCCTTGAGCTCGAGCTTGTTGCCGGTCTGCTTGATCGAGGTCAGGTACACACCGTCGGGCACGGTGTGCACCAGCTCATCGAACTGATGCACGATCTCCGGGCGCTTGCGCTGCAGCTTCTCGATGATTTCCATGCGGGCGACCAGGCGCTGCTTGCGGTTCTCGAGATCCTGGATGTCCGCGATCTCGGCATCGAGCTTGACGATCTCTTTCTTCAGGAGATTGTTCTTCTCGTTTTGCGCGTCGATCCAGCTGGAGTAGACGACCTTCGCGCCGCCCGCGACGACCGCGCCGGCGAGAAATGCCGCGATGGCGGCCACGCCGAACTCGCGGCGCCGTCTCTTGCGCTCTTGTTCGCGGTGAGGAAGTAGGTTGATACGCGGCATGGCGGCCCTCAGTCGAAGCTTCGCAGCGCGAGGCCGCAGGCGGTTAACAACGCGGTGGCGTCACGGCCCACGGCCTGCGCCTTCGCTTTGGACGACACTTTCATGTTGCCGAGCGGATCGCCCTTGTCGGCGGGCACGCCGACGCGGCTCGAGATGACCTCGGCGACGCCGGGAATGTTGGCGCAGCCGCCGCAGATCAGGATCTGGTCGGGCTGCGAGCGGCCGCTGCCCGATGCCAGGTAGAACTGCAGCGAGCGGCTCACCTGTTGCGTCATGTCGTCGATGAACGGATCGAGGACCTCGGGCTGATAGTTGCTTGGCAGGCCGCCTTCCTTCTTGGCGCGCCCCGCCTCTTCCATGGAAAGGCCGTAGGTGCGCATGATTTCCTCGGTGAGCTGCTGCCCGCCGAACGAGAAATCGCGCGTATAGACGACTTTCAAGTCGCGGAGCACGCTGAAGGTGGTGCTGCTCGCGCCGAAGTCCACGACGGCGATGGTGCGGTCCATGCCGCCGTCCGGCATCTGATGGCGCATCAGGGCGCAGGCATTCTCGAGGGCAAAAGCCTCGACGTCGACGATCTGTGCCGTCAGGCCCGAGGCTTGAACCGCCGCCTGGCGCTGCTCGACGTTCTCCGTGCGAGTCGCCACGAGGAGCACATCCAGCATGTCGGGATCTTTTTCAGAGGGACCCACGACCTGGAAGTCGTAGCTCACCTCTTCCATGGGGAAGGGGATGTACTGATCGGCCTGCATCTCGACCTGACCCTCGAGCTCGTGCTCGCCGAGGGTTTTCGGCATTTGGATGACCTTGGTGATCGCGGCGTCGCCGGAGATCGCGATCGCGGCCAGGCGGCTCTTCGCGCCGGAGCGCTTCACGGCGCGCCGGATCGCCTCGCCGACGGCTTCGGCGTCGACGATGGCCTTCTCATTGATGGCATTGTGCGGCGTGGGCTCCGCCGCATAAGACTCCACGCGGTATTGTCCACCCGACATCGTGAGCTCGATGAGCTTCACCGACGAGGTGGTGATGTCGAGCCCCAACAGAGGGCGATATCTTTTTCCAAGCGCGAACACTAGAATTTCCTTTTCGCTCAGTACGTTGGAGGTCTGTGCAGGGCGTTTACCATGCTGGGCAAACTTAGCAGGAAACTGTTAAATGAGAACGTGAAGCCACTCACGGTAATCACCGCGAAGTGGGCAGATGTCGCAAATTTGAGAACTACGAAGGTTTCGTAGCGCGCTCGACGAATCTGTCAATACGTTCATTCAGACCTCTGTTCGCCTATGCTCTCCCTAGGCGATTAATGATGCTTGGTCTGGCAACCCCGCTGTCTTAGGTGAAAACCCTTAGACCGGTGGCTTTGCGTCCTCATCTTTCGATGAGTATGCCCTTGTAAGCCGCGGTAATATGCCAGCCCTCAGTCCGCCGGCGCAATAAGTTAGAGCTGTTTGCTGTGACCAAACGTTACCTGGTTCTCATATCCCGAACTTGCGTGTGCCTCGCCGGCGCAATCCTGCTGATCGCGTTCGCAAACGTATGTGCTTATGTCTACTTGCGCCCGGCCCTGCCCGCGGTCGATTCGCTGCGCGACGTGCAGCTGCAGGTGCCGTTGCGGGTGTACACGCGCGATGGGCGGCTCATGGCCTCGATCGGTGAGCAGCGGCGCATTCCGGTCCGCTATTCCGATCTTCCGCCGAAATTGATCCAGGCTTTCCTCGCCACCGAGGACGACCGCTTCTTCCGCCATCACGGCGTGGACTGGGAGGGGATCCTGCGCGCCGCCCTCGCCAATGCGCGGGCGGGCCGCATCAGTCAGGGCGCGAGCACCATCACCATGCAAGTCGCGCGCGACATGTTCCTCTCGCCGCGGCGGGACATGAAGCGCAAGATGAGCGAGGTCTACATCTCGCTCCTCATGGAAGCCGAATTCACCAAGGAGGAGATTTTCTCGCTGTACGTGAACAAGATCTTCCTCGGACAGCGCTCTTACGGCGTTGCAGCGGCCGCCGAGGTGTACTTCGGAAAGACCTTGAATCAGCTCAGCATTGCCGAGATGGCGATGCTCGCCGGCATTCCCGCCGCGCCCTCCGCCGTCAATCCCGTCGCGAATCCCGAGGCGGCGACGCAGCGCCGCGCTCACGTGCTCGGCCGAATGAGAGATCTGGGTTACATCACGCCGGCCGAGTACGAGGCCGCGAAGGCGAGCCCGATGGAGAGCCGGCTGCACGGGCCCTCCATCGAGGTGGACGCACCGTACGTCGCCGAGATGGTGCGCAACGATCTGCAGGCCAAATACGGCGATGCGATCTATACCGCGGGCTATCAGGTCTTCACCACCCTCGATTCGCGGCTCCAGGCCGCCGCGACGGTGGCCCTGCGGACCGGGTTGCTCGAATACGATCGCCGCCACGGCTGGCGAGGCGCGACGGACAAGGTCGATCTATCGAAGAACTCGAGCAACGAGGCCCTCCAGGCCGAACTCGAGGATCGTCCCGCCGTGGGGGGCCTGCGGCCCGCGATCGTCGAGTCCGTGGACGAGAAAAGCGCCAAGATCTACGTGAAGGACATGGGTTCCGTGACGCTTCCCTGGGCAAAAATGTCCTGGGCGCGGCGCGAGCTGCCCGAAGAGAAGACCGACCGCTTCCCGACCCAGGCTGCGGAGATCATGAGCCGGGGCGATGTCATCTACACCGTCGGCAACAGTGCGCAGACGCTGCAATTCGTCCAGATCCCGGAGGCCCAGAGCGCGCTCGTCGCGATGGATCCGAAGGACGGTGCGGTGGTCGCGCTGGTGGGAGGCTTCGATTTTTTCGAGAGCAAGTTCAACCGCGTGACTCAGGCGAGGCGCCAGCCGGGCTCGGGGTTCAAGCCCTTCGTCTACGCGGCGGCGTTCGACAAGGGCTACACGCCGGCGAGCGTGGTGGTCGATGCGCCGATCGTCATCGACTCGGCGGGGAATGATCAGGGATGGCGCCCCAAGGAGATGGAAGGCGAGTTCTACGGCCCGGTTCGCCTGCGCGAGGCGCTGGCCCACTCGCGCAATCTGGTCTCGGTGCGTCTGGTCCGCGACATCGGCGTCGAGTACACCCGCGATTACGTGACGCGCTTCGGCTTCGACAAGACGCACGTGCCCGACGATCTGACCATGGCGCTCGGCACCGCCGAGCTCAGCCCGCTGCAGGTCGTGACTGGCTATTCGACGTTCGCAAACGGTGGGTTCCGCGTCAATCCGTACTACGTCGATCGTATTCTCGATGCGGCGGGCAAGACGCTCTATCAGGCGGAGCCGCTGATCGCCTGCGCGCAGTGCGCCGCCGTCGACACGACCAGCGTGGCCAATGCTGCGTTCGCCGACGGCCGACCGCCGAGCGCACACCTCGTCGCCGCGGCCGATCAGGCTGCCGCGGCCGCCAATCGCGGCCCGGCCGATCGCGGCGCCGCAGGATCGGGCCCGCCGCATCCGCCGCGCATCGCCCCTCCCGGCTCGCGCGGCGCATCACTCGATGAAGGCGTGCACGACGGCAAGTCCCTGATCCCGCCGCGCAGTCTCGCCCCGCAGGTCATCTCGCCTCAGGTCGCCTATCTGTTGTCCGACATGATGGCCGATGTGATCCGGCACGGCACCGGTCAGAAAGCGCTCGTGCTCGGGCGGGACGACATTGCGGGGAAGACCGGCACCACCAACGACGCCCATGATGCCTGGTTCTCGGGCTTCAACGCCGACCTCGTGACGACGGTATGGACCGGCTTTGACCAGGATCGGTCGCTGGGCGAGCTCGAGCAAGGCTCGCGCGCCGCCCTGCCCACCTGGATATTCTTCATGCACCAGGCGCTCGCAGGCGTACCCCGGCACAAAATTCCGGTGCCGGACGGCATCGTCACGGCGCGAATCTCCCCCGACACCGGATTGCTGGCGAGCGCCGACAATCCGAATGCCATCATGGAGAAATTCATCGATGGCAGCTTGCCCAAGGCGGAAACTACCGAAGGGCAAAACAATCAGAATCCGAACGATGGCGACAAACCGCTATTCTAGGTACATGCCGAAGCGATATTCGCAACGCGCCGAAGACTTGCGGCGCGCATTGGCCCAGGAGGCTGCGCGCATCATGGCCGAGCATGGCATCGAGGACTTCCTGCAAGCCAAGCGCAAGGCGGCCGATCGCCTCGGCGTGCATGAGGTCTCGGTGCTGCCCTCCAACGTCGAGATCGAGGCGGCACTGCGCGCTCATCAGCGTCTGTTCGGCGGGGACTCGCACGGGCACACCTTGAAGGAGCAGCGGCGCATCGCGCTCGACACCATGCGGCTCCTGCAGGAGTTTCAGCCTCGGCTGGTGGGCTCGGTGCTGAACGGGACCGCGACCGATTACAGCGACATCAACCTGCATTTATTCGCCGATCGCTCGGAATCCGTGGCGATACGGCTCATCGAGATCGGCGTGCCGCACCAGTTCTACGAGCGGCGTGTGAAAATGGACACCGAGCGCAGCATCAACTATCCCGCCCTGCGGTTCGAGGCGAGCGGACGGATGGTCGATGCCACCGTGTTTCCGATCGATGGAATCCGGCAGGCGCCCTATTCGCCGGTGGATGGCCGGCCGATGAAGCGCGCCGACGCCCGCGAAGTCTCGGATCTCGTCGACGCAACTTAAGGAGCCCTCAATTGATCGGTACCGAATGCAGCGCCCGCGCCGAAGGGACGTCCGACCGCACGACCGCCGCGACCTCGAGATGGTCGATGGCCGCGGCACAGGCGCTCTATGACGCCCCCTTCGCCGATCTTTTGTTCCAGGCGCACGGTGTGCACCGGCAGCACTTCGATCCCAACGCGGTGCAGCGCAGCCGCCTCTTGAGCATCAAGACCGGCGGATGCCCGGAGGATTGCGGCTATTGCAGCCAGTCGGCGCGCCACCAGGGCGGCGTTGCGGCGACGAAGCTGATGGAGGTCGACGAGGTCGTGGCGGAGGCCCGCAAGGCACGGGATGCGGGCGCCACGCGCTATTGCATGGGTGCCGCGTGGCGCGGTCCCAAGGAGCGCGATATGCAGCGGCTCACCGCGATGATCGGCGCGGTGAAGGCTCTGGGCCTCGAGACGTGCATGACCCTCGGCATGCTGAAGCCGAACGATGCACAGCAGCTGGCGCAGGCAGGCCTCGATTACTACAACCACAATATCGACACTTCGGAGCGCTACTACAATCAAGTGGCGACGACACGCGCGTGGACCGACCGGCTCGACACCTTGCAGCACGTGCGCGAATCGGGAATGAAGGTGTGCTGCGGCGGGATCGTCGGCATGGGCGAGGATGCCGTCGATCGCGTGTCCTTGCTGGTGACGCTCGCCAATCTGCCCGTGCCTCCCGAAAGCGTGCCGATCAACCGGCTGATCCCGATACCGGGCACGCCGCTCGCCGATGCGCAGCCGCTCGATCCCATCGAGTTCGTGCGCACCATCGCGCTCGCGCGCATTCTCATGCCGACTTCCATGGTGCGGCTGAGCGCGGGGCGCACCGCGATGAGCGATGAGTTGCAGGCGCTGTGCTTTTTCGCCGGTGCGAACTCCATTTTCGTCGGCGACACGCTGCTCACGGCGGACAATCCCAGCGAGGATCATGACGGCGCATTGTTCCGGCGTCTGGGTCTCAAGCCGCTGGAACCCCCCTCGCCGTGACCGCTTCCGGTCTTGCGTTTTATCATGCGGCGCTCGATGAGCTGGCCGGCCTGAGCCGGCTGCGCGCCCTCGCCCCGCGCACCGGAATCGACTTCTCCTCGAATGATTACCTGGGCCTCGCGGCCTGCCCGCGGCTCGGCGGCGCGGTCGCCGCGGCGATCGCCCGCGGCACGCCGGTGGGCGCCGGCGGATCGCGGCTGTTGCGCGGCAACGCGCCGGAGCACGAGGCGCTCGAGGCCCGCGCCGCGGACTTCTTCGGCGCCGAGCGGGCGCTCTATTTCGGCAGCGGGTATCTTGCGAATTACGCCCTGCTGTCCACGCTCCCGCAGCGAGGCGATCTCCTCGTGCTCGACGGTCTCGTACACGCGAGCGCCCACGAGGGCGCGCGTGCGGGTCGCGCGGAATTCACGAAGGTCGCCCACAACGAGCCGGCTGCTTTCGAGGAAGCGGTGCGCGCATGGCGGGAGCAGGGAGGGCGAGGTCGAGTTTGGCTCGCTGTCGAGAGTCTCTACAGCATGGACGGCGATCGAGCGCCCCTCGCCGATCTCGCCGGCATTGCGGATCGGCACGGGGCGATGCTGCTCATCGACGAGGCGCACGCGACCGGGCTGTACGGCCCCGGCGGCCGCGGGCTGGCAGCGGGCTTCGAGGGGCGGGACAACGTCATCGCGCTGCACACCTGCGGCAAGGCGCTCGGCGCGGCGGGCGCGCTCGTCAGTGCGCCCCGGGTGCTGTGCGAGTTCCTCATCAACCGCTGCCGCCCGTTCATTTTTTCCACCGCGCCGTCGCCGCTCATGGCCGCCGCGGCGCTCGAGGCACTCGACATTCTCTCGGATGAGCCTGAACGGCGGCAGCGATTCGCCCACCTCGTTTCAGTCGCCACTCGCGCGGCGCGCTCAACAGGCGGCGCCACGCCGACGGGTTCGCAAATCCTGCCGGCGATCGTCGGCAGGGATCGCGATGCCCTCCTGCTCGCGTCGGCTCTGCAGAGACGCGGTTTCGACGTCCGCGCGGTGCGTCCTCCGACCGTCCCCGACGGAACCGCGCGCCTGCGCATCTCGATCACGCTCAACGTCGATGAGAGGGCCATCAACGACTTGTTCGACGCGCTCGCGGAGGAGCGCCGAGCGCTCGCCGCATGAGCCTCAAGCTGGTCGTCACGGGCACCGATACCGACGTCGGCAAAACGGTCTTCTGCGCGGGCCTCACGCGGTTCCTCGATGGCGCGTACTGGAAGCCCGTGCAGGCAGGGCTCGAGGGCGAGACCGATGCGCAGGTGGTGCGTCGCCTCGGCGAGCTCTCCGCGGACCGCGTGCTGCCCGAGGCGTGGCAGCTGAGCACGCCCGCCTCGCCGCACCTCGCGGCCGAGATCGACGGTGTCTCGATCGAGCCGGACCTTCTGTCCATCCCCGACTCGACGCGCCCGCTGATCATCGAGGGCGCCGGCGGCCTCATGGTGCCGCTGACCCGACGGATGCTCTTGATCGAGGTCCTGGCGCGCTGGGGCACACCGGTGGTGCTATGCGCACGCACGCGTCTCGGCACCATCAATCACACGCTTCTCTCGCTCGAGGCGCTGCGGCGCAGGTCGATTCCCGTCGTCGGCGTCGCGTTCCTGGGCGATGCGCATCCTGAAAACGAGCGCATCATCGGTGAGCTCGGGGCCGTCCGGGTGCTCGGCCGCCTGCCGCACCTCGATCCCTTGACGCCGAGCACACTATTCGCCGCGTTCTCGAATGCTTTCACCCGGGATTCGTTTACGGGGAGACCCCGTTGACGGACGACGCCGCCTCTATCGTCTGGCACCCGTTCACGCAGCACGCGCTGCGGGCGGGCTTTCCGACGGTGGTGAGGACCGAAGGGGCCTATGTGCTAACGGCCGATGGACGGCGCATCGTGGATGCCATTTCCTCCTGGTGGGTCATCACCCACGGCCATCGGCACCCGCACATCGTCGCCGCCATTCGCTCTGCGGCCGAAACCCTCGACCAGGTGATTTTCGCCGAGTACACGCACGAGCCCGCCGAGCAACTCGCCTTGAAGCTCCTCGACGTCGTTCCCGAGGGCCTGGCGCACGTGTTTTTCTCCGACAGCGGATCGACCAGCGTGGAAGTCGCGCTGAAGATGGCGCTCGGCTACTGGCGGCACATCGGCGAGGCGCGTCATCGCATCATCGTCATGGAGCACGGCTACCACGGCGATACCGTGGGTGCGATGTCCGTTGGCGAGCGCGGCACGTTCACCGAGGCGTACGAGCCCCTGCTGTTCGATGTCGCGCGCATTCCGTTCCCGGCTCGGGGGCGCGAAAGCGCCGCGTTCGACGCGCTCGAGTCCCACTGCCGCGACGGGCACGCCGCGGCATTCATCGTCGAGCCGCTGGTGCTCGGAGCCGGCGGAATGCTCATGTATCCGCCCACGGTGCTCGCAGAGTTGCGCCAGATTTGCGCGAGACGCGGCGTGCTCTTCATCGCCGATGAGGTGATGACCGGCTGGGGCAGGACCGGGACGATGTTCGCCTGCGAGCAGGCCGGTATCGCGCCCGATATCGCTTGCTATTCCAAGGGGCTCACCGGGGGCGCCCTGCCGCTCGCGGCGACGCTGTGTCGCCACGAGATCTTCGCCGCGCATTACGCGAAGGACCGGCGGCGCACGTTCTTCCACTCGAGCTCGTTTACCGCCAATCCGATCGCCTGTGCGGCTGCGCTCGCCAATCTGGAGATTTGGGAAACCGAGCCGGTGCGCGAGCGCATCGCGGCGCTCGCGGCGATGCAGGCGAAGCGGCTCGAGCGGTTCCGGAACGATGCCCGCTTCGTTGAGCTGCGCCAAACGGGCACGATCGCGGCCATGGATCTCCGCGCGCCCGATCGAGGATATCTGGCGGCTCTCGGGGCACGGCTCGCGGCCTCGTTTCAGGCCGGCGAGGTGCTGTTACGGCCGCTCGGGAACACGCTCTACGTTCTACCGCCGTACTGCGTCACCGCGGACGATCTCGACCGGGTATACGGCGCGATCGAGACGGCGGTCGACGCACTCGGCTGAGGCCTAGCGCCCGGACGACAGCCCTGGGGGGCGCAGCACAGCCGCCACGCGGGCAGCGGCGCGTCTGTCACTCCGCCGGCTTGGCCTGCCACACCTCGAGCATGTCCGGCGAGCCTTGGGCGCGCACGCCATTGTCGCTGAGGATCTCGTCCGTGGCGGCGGTGATCGCCGGCCTGGAAAAGACCAGCCCCTCGCCGCTCTTCTGATCGAATTCGATGGTCACGAACGGATCCTTGAGATCACGCAGCACGGCAACCAGGTGCTTGAGACTCTTGATGTGCGTGCCGTTGATCGAGCTCACCACCGAGCCAGCCGCGCTCGAATAGCCGTTCACGAGCTTGTGTGGAAAGAAGGGCGAGGAGACCACCACCAGCTCTTCCTGCTCCGCGTCCGGCGGATCGAGCGCGCGAGTGACCAGCGGGTTCTTGATGAACCCGAGGGCGCGCAGCGCGCCCGCGTTGGTCGCAAGGCCGGAAATGAATTGCCAGGTCGCGCGGGAAAATACCAAGGGGCCGTAGATGAAGTAGGACGGGTAGCTGCCGTGCAGATCCGCGATCAGCGTGGGGTGCTCGACCGACACGGGAAGCTGCAGGGTCATCACCTTGCCGGCGCGCACCACGGTCATCGGCAGCATGCCATCCTTGGCAAGATGCTGGATCATGTAGCCGAAATTCACGCGCAGGTCCTTGTCGAGCTTGACCATTCCCTGATTGTCGATGGGGGTGGAGCCGACGTGCGTGATGACATCCCACTCCTTCAGCGGATAGGTCGGATCGCTCTTGTAGGGGCGGTGCACGACCATGCCCTCGACCGATTTGTCGAGCTTCAGGTACGCGCGCAGCGCAGGATTCTCGAGGGTCTGCAAATCGTCGTACATCGCCGGCTTGCCGTCGTAACGGCCGTCGGCGATGTCCTTGAGGAACAGCTCGACCTCTTCGTTGGGGATGATGTAGCCGATGTTCTGCGTTTCCCCACCGAGCTTCGAGAAGGCGAGGCCGATCATCTTGTCGCCGGCGATGGCGGGGCCGCCGCTGTTGCCGGGATTGATCGCGGCGTCGACCTGGATTCGCAGCCCCGACACCGGAAAGTTGTAGGGCACGAACTCGATGCGGGAAACGATCCCCTTCGTAATGGACAGCGAGGTACCGCCGGTCGGAAACCCGTACGCGAGCACCGCATCCTTGATGCGCGGCAGCTCACTCGCCCGCGGCAGCGGGTGATGCGTGTCGAAAAAGCTCGGATCGTCGACTTGCAGCACGGCGAGATCGATGCCCGGCGCGACCGCAATCACTGTCGCGGGAAGCTTGTCGCCCGTGGCGTTGGCCTGCACTTGCACCTGGGTCGCATACAGAACCACATGGGCGTTGGTCAGGATGCGCTTGCCCTCGATGACGACCCCCGAGGCGCTCACGTCGGTAGGTGCCTGCTTCGTCCACGGCTTGAAAGGATCCGGGTAGCGAATGGTCGCGAAGATCTTGACCACGGAGTTCTCGATAGCCGGCGGCTCGCCGGCCGAATGCGCAGCGGCGCGCGCGGGCGCTGCGGCGTTGAGAAGCAGCGCCGCGCAGAGGCCGGGCAGTCCTATCCTTGAGAAGAGCATCATGTCGTCGATCCTTATTTACCGTCGACCGAGAAAGCGAGCAGCACGTTGCCGGGTTGTCCCTGACCTTCGGCGCCGGAATTGACGTACACCACGCCGTTGACGATGGTCGCTCCGCCCGCCTGCAGCGAGCCCCCCGCGGCCTTCGTGCCATTCACGGTGCGGAAATCCTTGGCTGTGTCGTAGTCCCAGAGAATCTTGCCGTCGATACTCGAATACGCGCGCAGATGGCCATCCATCGATCCCGAGAACGCGGCTCCGGGAATCACCGTCACCGCCTGAACCTGGGCATGCACGCAGGGAGGCTGCTCACCCCAGCTGCACGCCGGCGCCGGGGAGATCACCAGCCATCGCCGAGTGCCGGATTTGATGTCGATCGCCGTCAATGCACCCAAGGAATTCGGCGGCTCGGCATCGAGACCCGAGATCGCGACGTAGAGACTTCGATGATCGGCGGCCGCCCCGCGCGCGATGGCGCCGAGCGACGTAGACGATTCTGCCGGCGAGGTGCCGTCCGGCGCCGCGACGCCCGGTGCCTGTGGCAGCGCCGCCTCGTGCCGCCACAGAACCTCGCCGGCACGATCCGGATCGAGGGCGTATACAAAGCCGGAGCGTTGACCCACGAGCAGCACTTCCCGGCCGCTCGCGAGCGTGCGCAGCACCGGCGGAGTGTCGAGGCGCGAGCGCCCGGCCTGCGCCGCCGGGAGCGGCCGGGCCCAGCGCACTTTGCCGTCCGTGAGATCGAGCGCGACCACGGCGTCGGCGAGTGGTTGCACCGCTCCGTCGTACGAGTCTCCCGTGGAGACGTACAAGAGGCTTCTCGACACGTCCACTGCGGGCGGCGCGACGGCCGGAACGCCCGACGGAGCGAAATGCGCCGACGCGCCCGACTGAGCCTCAACCGGCCGTGGCTCCTCATTCACGAGATAGCTCTTCCACTCCAGGCGGCCTGTTGCGATGTCGAGGGCGGCCACGCTGCCGCGAAAGGTGCAGCAGGCATACGCGGCATCGCGCGCCGACTCGGGCTCGCTCGAACCCACGGCCACATACAGGCGTCCGAGATAGACTGTCGGCGAGCCTTCGATGCGGGCGAGCGGGTGGGCCTCGACCTGCGTCTTCCACAGAAGCGCACCGGTCTCGGCGTTGAGGGCATAGATGGCGCCTTTGTCATCCCCGAAGAAAGCCGCGCTCGGCGGTTTCGCGACCTCGAGATGGGCATTGGTCAGCTTGCGCCTGTCCTTCTTCGACTTCCGCGGCGCCGGGGGCATATGGCGAGGGCCGAGCTCCGCGATGGAAATGGCGGTGTGCACGCCGGCCGCCGCGTCGTAGCTCCAGTAGATGCATCCAGTCTTCGCGTCGAGCGAATACACGCGTCCGGCCGCGCTCGCCACGAACAGGCGGCCATCCACCAGCGTCGGCGCGTCCCCGCCGGGGCCGCTCGGGTAGCCGAACGCCCACTTGAGCGCCAGCTTCGGCACATCCGTCGCTCGAATGGCCGGCTCCGGCTGATACCTCGTATTGTCCGGGCCCCGGCCCCAGCCGTTCCATTGCGCGCTGCCCAGAGCAACCGGGCTTTGGCGCTCGGCGCAGAGGATGCGGCCCGGTGATCCGTCCGTCGACGACGGGGGCGGCAACGAGGCCGGCGGCTCCGCAGCAACGAGTGGTCCCGTTGCAGCGCCCGCGGCCAAGGACCAAATCAGAGCCTTCATCACGGTCGCGGCCCAGCGCTTCGCACGCGCAGAGCGCGGGGCAGTATCTCGCAACGGCATCAGCGCTTGTCTATCGCGCGGTAGTCTCGCTGGGTGGGCCCGGTGTAGAGCTGTCGTGGGCGGCCGATGCGCATATGAGGATCGGAGACCATCTCCTGCCAATGCGCCACCCAGCCTGCGGTGCGGGCGATCGCGAACAACACGGTGAACATGGAGCGCGGGATGCCGAGGGCGCTGTAGATGATGCCCGAGTAGAAATCGACGTTCGGGTAGAGTTTTCGTGACACGAAGTACTCGTCCTTGAGGGCGATCTCCTCCAGCTTGAGCGCCAGATCGAACATCGGGTTGTCGCCCTTGCCGAGCTTCTCGAGCACGCGATAGCACATCTCGCGAATGATCTTGGCGCGGGGGTCGAAGTTCTTGTAAACCCGATGACCGAAACCCATGAGCCGCACGCTGTCGGATTTGTCCTTGACGCGCGCCAGGAACTTATCGATGTTGGCCGCCGATCCGATATCGTCGAGCATGTTGAGCACGGCCTCGTTCGCACCGCCGTGCGCGGGCCCCCAAAGTGCCGACACCCCCGCTGAGATCGCCGCGTAGGGATTCGCGCCCGTGCTTCCCGCCAGCCGCACCGTCGAGGTGCTTGCGTTCTGCTCATGGTCGGCGTGCAGGATGAACAACAGATCGATGGCTTCCGCCGCCACCGGATCGATCGCGTACGGCTCGCACGGAACCGCGAAGAACATGTTGAGCATGTTCGCGCAGTAGCGCAGATCGTTGCGGGGATAGATGAAGGGCTGGCCGAGCGTATGCTTGTATGCAGCGGCCGCGATCGTCGGCAGCTTCGCGATGATGCGGTGAGCGAAGATCTCGCGGTGCCGGGGATTGTTGATGTCCGTGCTGTCGTGATAGAACGCGGCCATCGAAGCGACGACAGCCGATACCATGGCCATGGGATGCGCGTCGTGGTGAAAGCCCTCGAAGAAGCTCAGGAGCTGCTCGTTCACCATGGTGTGACGCGTGATCGAAGTATTGAACGCGTTGAGCTCGGCCTTGGTGGGCAGATTGCCGTAGATCAGGAGATAGGCGACTTCCAGGAAGCACGATTTCTCGGCCAGCTGCTCGACCGGGTAGCCCCGGTACAACAGCACGCCCGCATCGCCGTCGATGTAGGTGATCTTGCTCTCGGTGCTCGCGGTCGCCATGAAGCCCGGGTCGAAGGTGAATACGCCCAGATCGCGGGTGAGGTTGGAGATGTCGATGCAGTCCGGGCCGAGGGTGCCGGACAGCGCGTTCAATTCGGCACTCTTGCCGGTGGAGAGATTCTTCAGCTCGTATTTCTTGCCCATACCGAGTTGCTGCGTCCGTTAATTAGGCCCGGAAGCCTTGCACGGTCGATGGAATGAATCAAGCGCGCGGGTCGCAGCGCGCGCATGGCGCACGCGCGAATTTCACTCGCGCACGCAGCGTTTATGGGGATCGTGCAGGCGAGCGCTGCTCGCCGGCTCAAGCTTTCGCGGCGGTCCCGTACTTCTTGCGGAACTTGTCGACGCGGCCGCCCGTATCCACGATCTTCTGCTTCCCAGTATAAAAAGGGTGGCAGTTGGAGCAGACCTCGACCTGCAGGTCGTGTCCGATCGTGGATCGAGTCTTGAACGTGTTCCCGCAGGTGCACATTACGGTGATGTCTTGATATTCGGGATGGATGCCGGACTTCATGGAAACCTCGTCTCTCGTGTCAGGCAGAATCGATGGGTCCTCGAAAGGGCTTTTCAAGGAAGCGCACCGCCACGCCGTGCCCTCGCCAAAATCGAGGGCCGCGTACCTTAGCCTAAAGTGCCCCCGTCAACAAGCGCCTGCAGGCGGCGTTCCGATGCGGAGTTCCGCATCGCCACCTTTTCCACAGTATCTGTGGATAAGTCTGTGGACGGAGTCCGTCATTCGGCATTCACACGCCTGAAATACGACTAAATGTTAACTTGATCAAAAAATAGACAAGCAGTTTTGTAATGTATTTTCAATGAGTTACGCGACGCATCTGACCTACTGCAGGCGCAATGTGCTGTAGGTAGCCTGTCGGCCGGGGTGCGCCCTTCGATGTGTATAAGCTCATGGCAGGAAACTCGCCTGCAAATCGTTCAGGAAGCGCCGGCCGAGTGCACTGGCGCGCCAACCCAGCGCCGTCGTCTCGAGGAGCCCGCGCCCCTCGGCTTCGCGCAACGCCGGCTCGACGATGGTCGTGGCGAGACCGGTGCGAGTCTGGAAATCGACGAGCGCGAAGCCCTCGTTGAGCCTCAGCGCATTCAGCATGAATTCGAAGGGGAGATCGTGGCGGGAAACCGGCTTGCGCTCGCCGATACGGTGGCATGCATGCGCCCCGGCGACCGGGCGATCCGCGGCTGCGGCCTGCATCTCGGACAGATAGGTTCGGGGCTGGCGTGGCTTTTCCGTTCTCTCGATACCCTCGGGGAGTGCCGCCGTGATCTTGCCGTGGGCACCCGCGCCGATGCCCAGGTAGTCCCCGAACCGCCAGTAGTTGAGATTGTGCCGGCAGCGCGCCCCGGGCCGCGCGTAAGCGGAGACCTCGTATTGCTCGAAGCCATGCTGGGCGAGGAGCGCCTGACACTCGCTCTGCATTTGAAACGCCGTATCCTCATCCGGCAGCGCGGGAGGACGGCTGTGAAACACCGTGCCGGGCTCGAGCGTGAGCTGATAATGCGAAATATGCCGGGGCTCGAGCGAGCAGGCGCTGCGCACGTCCTCGAGCGCCTCCTCGAGCGTCTGCTCTGGAAGCGCGTACATGAGATCCAGGTTGAAGTTGCCGAGCGACGCGGCGTGCAGCTCCTCGACGGCCCGCCAAGTGTCCTCGCGGCTGTGAATGCGGCCGAGCCTCGCGAGCTTCTCGGGTGAGAACGTCTGCACACCGAGCGACACGCGGTTGATGCCCGCGTCGCGGTAGCCCGCAAAGAGTCCGCGCTCGATCGTTCCCGGATTGGCCTCGAGAGTCACCTCGGCATCGCGCGCGACCACGCAGCGCGAGCCGATCGCCTCGAGGAAGCGCGCAAAATCATGGGGCGCAAAAAGACTCGGTGTGCCGCCGCCGAAGAACACCGCCTCGATCGGCCGGCCGCCCGCCCCCGGCAGCTCCGCCTCGAAGTCGCGGATCAACGCACCGATGTACTCGCCCGGCGGCTCCGCCGATTTGAGCTGGTGCGAGTTGAAGTCGCAATACGGACACTTGCGCACGCACCAGGGCATGTGCACATAAAGAGTAAGCGGCAGCTGGCTCATCGCGCCCTCGCCACGAGCGCATCGCGCAATGCGCGCAGCGCCTGGCCGCGGTGGCTCAGGCGATTCTTCTGCCCGGGATCGAGCTCCGCCGCCGTGAACCCGAGCGCGGGTATCCAGAAGTGAGGGTCGTACCCGAAGCCGCCGGAGCCGCGCGGAGAATCCAGAATGCGGCCCTCCCACACCCCTTCCGCGCGAAGCGGCGCGGGATCCGAGGGGCCGTCCAGATACACGAGCGCGCATCGATAGCGCGCCCGCCGTGCCTCGAACGGCACCCCGCGGAGTGCGGCGATGAGCTTGGCGTTGTTCGCGGCGTCACCGGCTCCCTCGCCTGCATAGCGAGCCGAGAGGATTCCGGGCGCACCGCCCAGCGCATCGACTTCGAGCCCGGAGTCATCGGCAATGGCCGCGGCACCGCTCGCGGCGGCCGCGTAGTGGGCCTTCAACAAGGCGTTCTCGGCAAAGGTCTTGCCGCTCTCCTCGGGAGAGGCCAGCTCGAGCGCCGCAAGGCTCGAGAGCGCGAACGGCAGATCCGCGAGCAGCGCCCCGAATTCGCGCAGTTTGCCGGCATTTGCGGTCGCGATGACCAGTCTCTTAAGCGGCTCGGGCGCTCTGCTGTGCTTCATGCAACCGCGCAATGCCCTGCGAGGCGAGGTCCAGCAAGCGATCGAGCTCGTTACGCCGAAAGGCGTGTCCCTCTGCCGTGCCCTGCACCTCGACGAAAGCGCCGCCTGAGTTCATCACGACGTTCATGTCGGTTTCGGCGTTCGAATCCTCGGCGTAGTCGAGATCCAGGACAGAGACTCCGCGGTAGATGCCGACGGAAACGGCGGCGACCTGACCGTGAATCGGATTGGTGCTCAATGCGCGCCGCTTCATCAACGTATCGACGGCATCGGCCAGCGCGACGAAGCCGCCGGTGATCGCCGCCGTGCGCGTGCCGCCATCCGCCTGCAGCACATCGCAGTCCAGCGTGACCGTACGCTCGCCGAGCGCCTTCAAGTCGACCACGGCGCGCAGCGCCCGACCGATCAACCGCTGGATCTCCTGTGTGCGCCCGCTTTGCTTGCCGCGCGCTGCCTCGCGCGCACTGCGGGTATGGGTCGAGCGCGGCAGCATGCCGTACTCGGCCGTCACCCAACCTTGTCCGGAGCCGCGCAGGAACGAGGGCACTCCATCTTCGACGCTCGCCGTGCAGAGCACACGCGTTCCGCCGAAGGCCACGAGCACCGAGCCTTCGGCGTGCGCCGTGTAGCCGCGCGCGAAGGAGAGCGGACGCAGCTCATCGGGTGCGCGCCCGCTCGGTCGCAGGCTCATGCCGCGCGCCAGCGCAGCGCGGCCGCGCTGGTGTTGTCGCTGTAGGGCGCCGAGGCCGCGACGGCCTGCGTGCCTAAGTCCGTGAGGGCATCGCGCAACGGCTTGCCGGTCGTCTGCGCAAACCGCACCAGATCCTCGTCCCTGAGATTCGCCCACAGGCCATCCGTGCACAACAGCACGACGTCGCCGGCCTTCAGCCGCCGGCGCGTCGATATGCTCATCTCGGGCAGTGCGGAATCGCCGCCGAGGCAGCATTCGACATAGTTGCGCATGGGATGTCCTTGTACCTCCGCCTCGGTGATGAGGCCCTCCCGCAGCAGCACCTCGACGTGGCTATGATCGCGGGTACGCTCGAGCACTTGCGCTTGGCGCAGCTGGTATACGCGGCTGTCGCCGACGTGAGCCCAGTAAGCCGCCGAATCCTGCACCAGGCACACGGCGCAGGTCGCGCGCGGACGCGTCTCGGCCGCAAGGCCCACGCCGAGCTTCACGACCTCCTCATGCGCGCGACCCAGCGACAGATGCAAGAACCCCAGCGGATCGAATATCGGGTGCGGGGTCTGCCAAAATGCCTCGAGCAGCGTCGAGAGCGCCGTTTCCGCAGCGCGCGCTCCCTCGGCGTGACCGCCCATGCCGTCGATGACCGCGAGCAGAACTGCCTGCTCGCCCGCCGCCACCGCCACGCGATCCTGATTCTCCTCGCGATGGCCGATCAAGCTCACGTCCGCGGTCTCGATCTGCAATGACAGCTCCTACAAGCTCCGATAGACTCCGGCCCGAATTATGGCCGATTTCGGCTCGAGACCCCTATGATTCGTAGCATGACCGGGTTTGCGCGGCGGGAGCGCCAGTTCCCGTGGGGGCAGCTCGCGTGGGAGCTGAAGACCGTCAATCATCGCTATCTTGAGGTGGGCTGCAGGCTTCCGGAGGAATTTCGGGCTGCCGAAGCGGATTTTCGGCAGGCGATCTCGGCCGCCGTCCGGCGCGGCAAGGTGGAATGCTCGCTGCATTTTCGACCCTTGGTTGCGCCGGGTGCGCTCGAAATCGATGCCGAGATGCTCGCCGCGTTGACCGAGCGAGCCCAGCAAGTCGCCGCTCGGGCCGGTGCTGCGGCCCGCATCGCCGTCCTCGATCTGCTGCGCTGGCCGGGCGTGGTGCGCGATCAGACACGCGATGCCGCCCCGATGATCGCGGCGGCGCAGGTGCTGCTGGCGGAGGCGCTCGCCGACCTCGCGCGTTCCCGCGACAGCGAAGGCGGCCGGCTGCGCGAGGCGCTCGAGCAACGCTGCGCGGGCCTCGCGGATCTCGCGGCTCGCGTCTCGCAACGTTTGCCGGAGGTGCGTGCTCGCATGCGAGCCAAGCTGCTCGATCGCATCGCGCAGCTCACCGCCGACGTGGATCACGACCGGCTGGAGCAGGAGCTTGCGATTCTCGCGCAACGACTCGACGTCGACGAGGAGATCGACAGGCTGCGCGGTCATGTCGCCGAGGTGCGCAAAGCATTCGAGTCTCAGGAGCCGGCCGGACGGCGCCTCGATTTCCTCATGCAGGAGCTGAATCGCGAAGCGAACACCTTGTCGTCCAAGTCGCAGGACATCGAGACCACGCGCGCGGCGGTAGACATGAAAGTGCTCATCGAGCAGATGCGCGAGCAGGTCCAGAACATCGAGTAGGTGCGGTGCAGCCGGGACACATCAGCAATCAGCCCAGCGCCACGGCCGGTCGGCTATATGTGGTTTCCGCTCCATCGGGCGCCGGGAAGACCAGCCTCGTGAAGGCTCTGATGGAACGCGAGCCTGAATTGCGGTTCTCCGTCTCCTACACCACGCGTGCGCCCCGCGCGAACGAGATCGACGGCCGCGACTATCATTTCGTCACACCCGAAGTCTTCCAGCGCATGGCGCGAGGCGGCGAGTTTCTCGAGCACGCGCAGGTATTCGACAACTTCTACGGCACGGGACGCAGCGCCGTCCACGAGGCGCTCAGGGCGGGACAGATCCTGCTGCTCGAGATCGACTGGCAGGGTGCACGCCAGGTACGCGCGAGCCTGCCGGAGGCACACAGCATTTTCATCCTGCCGCCCACGCGCCGCGCCTTGGAGGAGCGGCTCACTGCCCGCAGCACCGACGCCCCCGAGGTGATCCGACGCCGGCTCAAGGACGCGCAGCGCGACATCGGGCACTTCATCGAGTTCGATTACGCGGTGATCAATGACCGCTTCGAGGAGGCGGTGGCCGATTTCCAGGCGATCGTGCGCGGGCACGGCGAGGCGCTCAAGGCGGCCCGCCCGGAAATCGCGCGTCTCGCGGCTGAATTGCTGGCTTAAGCTGTCGTTCCGGCGGCTGGCCGATTCGGGCCTTTTTCTGCTATGCTGACAATCCCTTTAACGAACCCCGAAGAGCCATGGCGCGGATTACCGTCGAAGACTGTCTGCAGAACGAGCCGAATCTTTTCAATCTGGTGCTGCTCGCCGCCAAGCGCGCGCGGCGCCTGGCGAACGGCGCGGAAGCGACCGTCGAGTGGGAAAACGACAAGGCGACCGTCGTTGCACTGCGCGAGATTGCCGCCGGGAACATCACACTGGAAATGCTCGAAGAGCCCGAGGAGCCGGCCCAGCAGCCGACGAACGAGCTCGAGATTCCGTCTGATTTTCGCGCGCCGCAGCTTGGCCTAGGGGAGTGATGCGCGCCGCCGATCATCCATGGATTATGCGTCTTCCATACTCGGTTTCCTACCCGGTGGAAGACGCACCACGGGGATCAGCGAGCTTCTAGACAAACTCGAGGCCTATTTACCGCCGGCGCAGGTCGAGCGGGTCCGCGAGGCCTACGACTTCGGCGCCGAGCGCCACCAGGGACAGAAACGCGTATCGGGTGAACCCTACATCACCCATCCCGTCGCGGTCGCGGACATCCTCGCGGATCTCAAGATGGACGCGGACACGATGGTCGCCGCGATCCTGCACGACGTGATCGAGGATACGCCCACCGCCAAGGCGGAGATCGACTCGATATTCGGCCACGTCGTCGCCGAGCTGGTCGACGGCGTCAGCAAACTCGATCAGATCCAGTTCAAGAACCGCCAGGAGGCACAGGCCGAGAGCTTTCGAAAAATGCTCTTCGCCATGGTGCGCGACATCCGCGTGATCATGGTCAAGCTCGCCGACCGCATGCACAACATGCGCACGCTCGGCGTGATGCCGCCGATGAAGCGGCGGCGCATCGCGCGTGAGACGCTCGAGATCTACGCCCCGATCGCGGAGCGCCTCGGCCTCTATGCCGTGAAGCTCGAGCTCGAGGACCTCGGCTTTCGAGCCCTCTATCCTTACCGCTATCGGGTGCTCGAGCGCGAGCTCAAGCGTGCACGCGGCAATCAGAAGCAGTTCGTGAGCAAGATCGCCGAGACCTTCAAGGCGGCGCTCGCAAAGGCCGAGATCACCGCGCACGTGGAGGGCCGCGAGAAGCATCTCTACAGCATCTACAAGAAGATGCAGAACAAGCACATCTCGCTCAACGAGATGGTGGACGTTTACGGCTTTCGCATCATCGTCGACAGCGTCGACATCTGCTACCGCGTGCTCGGTCTGGTGCACGGGGTGTATCGGCCGATGCCCGGCCGGTTCAAGGACTACATCGCCATCCCCCGAATCAACGGCTATCAATCGCTGCACACGACGCTGTTCGGTCCGAACGGGGTGCCGATCGAGGTGCAGATTCGTTCCGAGCAGATGCACCGCGTGGCCGAATCCGGCATCGCCGCGCACTGGAAATACAAGACGGGCGGCGAATCGTTCGGCGGCATCGAGCACGACCGCGCTCGCGAGTGGCTCGCCGGCCTGGTGCAGATCCAGGAGGGCGGCAGCTCCGAGGAGTTTCTCGAAAGCGTCAAGGTCGATCTGTTCCCGGACAAAGTGTACGTGTTCACTCCGAAGGGCAAGATCCTGAGACTTCCCACGGGTGCGACCGCGGTGGATTTCGCCTATGCCATTCACACCGACGTGGGCAACCGCTGCGTCGCCGCCAAAGTCGACCGCCGCCTCGTTCCTCTGCGCACGCCGCTGCGCAACGGTCAGACCGTCGAGATCATCACGGCCAAAGGCGCGACGCCGAATCCCTCGTGGTCGACCTTTCTCGTCACAGCCAAGGCGCGCGCCGCAATCCGCCAGTACCTCAAGAACTTGAAGCGCGGCGAGGCGGTCGAGCTCGGCAAGCGGTTGCTCGGACTCGCGCTCGAGGATCTGTCGCTCAGCTTGAAGAAAATCCCGCAGGCGGACATCGATGCCGTGGTGAAGGATCTCAACCTCGGAGACGCGGAAGAGCTCTACGAGAAGATCGGCCTGGGCGAACGGCTTGCCGCTCTGGTCGCGCGGCACCTGCAGCCCGCGCGCGAAGGCGCTGCGAGCACCAACAGTGGTCCTTTGATGATCGCGGGCACCGAAGGACTGCTCGTCACCTACGCGCGCTGCTGCTTTCCAATCCCCAACGATCCAATCATGGCGTATCTCTCCGCGGGCCGCGGTGTAATGATCCACCGACAGAATTGCGGTAATCTGGCCGAGTACCGCAAGCAGCCGGAGAAATGGCTGTCGGTGGCATGGGAGGGAACACAGGGGCGCACGTTTGCTTCCGAGATCCAACTCGACATCAACAACCGCGTCGGAGTTCTGGCGGCCGTGGCATCGAGCATCGCAGGCACGGAAACCAACATCGACCAGGTATCGCTCGAAGAACGCGACGGCAACAGCTCGGCGCTGCGCTTCCAGTTGCAAGTGAGAGACCGGAAGCATCTGGCACGCGTCATGCGCACCATCCGCCGCATGCCGGACGTGCAGCGGGTATTCCGCACGCTCGCCTGACGCCCCGCCGACGCGGCCGGCAGCGGACACCGAAGGAGCAATTCGTATGGGTAAGCAAATCATTTCGACTCCCGACGCGCCCGCGGCCATCGGCGTCTACTCTCAGGCCGTGCGCGCCGGCAACACCGTCTGGGTATCGGGGCAAATCCCCCTCGATCCGAAGACCAAGGAGCTGGTGCCGGGCGGCATCGAGGAGCAAGTTCACCAGGTGTTTCGCAACCTCAAGGCGATCGTGAGCGCGGCGGGAGGCGGCCTCGACGATGTGGTCAAGGCGACGGTATTTCTCACCGATCTGTCGCATTTCGCTCTGGTCAACAAGATCATGGCGGAGTATTTCCGCGAGCCCTATCCGGCCCGCGCCGCCGTCGGCGTCTCCTCCCTGCCGCGGGGTGCTCAGGTGGAAGTGGAGTGCATCGTCGCCCTGTGAGAGTCGTGATCGCCGGTGGGTCCGGGTGATCGACTTGAAGCCCGTGACGGCGCTGCGCGGTGTCGGCGATCGGCAGGCTGAGCGGCTGCGCGCCCTCGGCGTCGAGACTGCTCAGGACCTCTTGTTTCTCCTGCCTCTGCGTTACGAGGACCGCACTCGCGTGGTGCCGCTCGGCGAGGTCGTCCCGGGCCAGCGTGCCGCGATAGAAGGCGAAGTGCTGCTCACTGAAGTCGCGTTTCGAGGCCGCCGCCAGATGTTGTCCCGGATCGGCGACGGCTCGGGCTACCTCACTCTGCGGTTCTTTCACTTCACGGCGAAACAGCAGGAAGGCCTCAAGCGAGGGATGCGCATCCGCTGCTTCGGCGAAGTGCGTCGCGGCCCGGCGGGCCTCGAGATCGTGCATCCGGAATACCGCAGGGCCGACATCGCGGAAGCAATGGGTGCCGACGAGCATCTGACTCCGATTTACCCCGGGACCGAGGGACTCACTCAAGGAAGGCTCCGTCAATTGGTGCGCACGGCCCTCGACCAGACTACCGCCCAGGACCTCGCGGACTGGCTGCCCCCGGCGCTTCTCGAGGGCTCGCAGCTGCCGAGCCTGCGGCAGGCGCTGGAGTACGTGCATCGGCCGCCAGCCGATGCACCGGTCGAGCTGCTCCTCGACCGACGCCATCCGGCGCAGCGACGGCTCGCATTCGAGGAGCTCCTGGCGCACCAGTTGTCCCTGAAACTCCTGCGACGGCGCATTCAACAGGATCCGGGATGGCCCCTCGTCACCGCCGGCACGCTCAAAGGCCGGCTCCTCGCCGCGCTGCCGTTTCGGCCTACGCCTGCCCAGGAGCGCGTGCTCGAGGAAATCGAGTCGGACTTGAAAATCGCCAAGCCGATGCTGCGGCTGGTGCAAGGCGATGTCGGCTGCGGCAAGACCCTCGTCGCGGCCCTTGCGGCGACCCGCGCCATCGAGGCAGGTCGTCAGGTCGCGCTCATGGCTCCGACGGAGCTTCTCGCGGATCAGCACGCCCGGAACTTTCGCCGCTGGTTCGAGCCCCTCGGCATCGACGTCGCGCTCGCGACCGGGCGGCAGTCGGGCAAGTCGCGAAGCGACGTGCGCGAGCGTATGCGCCAAGGTCTCGTGCCGCTCGTGATCGGTACGCACGCTCTCTTCCAGGAAGGCGTCGAGTTCGCATCCCTCGCGCTCGCGATCGTCGACGAGCAACACCGCTTCGGGGTGCATCAGCGCCTGTCTTTGCGCGAAAAAGGCGCGCGCGACGGCCATCAACCGCACCAGTTGATCATGACCGCGACGCCGATACCGCGGACGCTCGCAATGACGGCGTACGCGGACCTCGACGTCTCGGTCATCGACGAGCTACCCCCCGGCCGCATGCCGGTGGCCACCGCGGCCATCGTCGAGGCGCGGCGCGACGAGGTCGTCGCGCGCATACGCGCTGCCTGCCTCGCCGGACGACAGGCATATTGGGTTTGCCCGCTCATCGACGAATCCGAGGACATGCCGTTCCAGGCGGCTGAAGAAACGGCGGCGGCGCTCGCATCGGCCCTACCCGAGCTCAAGGTGGCCATGGTGCACGGACGCATGCCCGGCGCGGCCAAGGAGCTCACCATGCGCCGCTTCAAGGAAGGCGGGATTCAGCTGCTGGTGGCGACCACCGTCATCGAGGTCGGCGTGGACGTGCCCAACGCGACTCTCATGGTGATCGAGAACGCCGAGCGCATGGGACTCGCGCAGCTGCACCAGCTGCGCGGCCGTGTCGGTCGCGGCCGGCACGCGAGCTCGTGTCTCTTGCTTTATCGAGGTCCTTTGTCGCCGCTCGCGCGCGAGCGCCTCGCAGTCATGCGCGACACCAACGACGGGTTCGAGGTGGCGCGCCGCGATCTCGAGCTTCGCGGACCGGGAGAAGTGCTCGGTACGCGGCAGACGGGGCTCGCGCAGATGCGGGTGGCGGACCTCGCCCGCGACGCCGATCTGCTCCCGCGCGTGCAGATCGCCGCCGAGACCTTGCTGCGCGAATGGCCCGGCCACGCATCGCCTCTCATCCGCCGGTGGGTGGGACATGGCGAGCAATACGGCCGGGTCGGTTAGAATGCCCGGCCATGACACCGACCGCGAAAACTCGTTCGATCGATTCGAGAAAGCCGAGGGCGTGCGCCGACGGTATCCAGTGGGTTCCCGCCGAACGGCTGGGGCAGCTCAAGGTGGAGCCGCGCCTGTGTTCCTGGCTCATCGGCAAGGGCTTGATGAGCCGGCGCATGAAGGAGGCCTGCGGTGATCGCTACGTCTCGAGGCTGGTCGATGAGTGGAGCGGCCTCTTGTCGAGCGAGTTGAAGGCCGCCTTGCGGGTCGCCGACGCCGCCGCACTCTTCCGCGACGTCGAGCTGTGCTGCGCCGATCAGACGTGGGTATTCGTTCAATCCGTGATCCCGGATGAGACCCTGTGCGCTCATCCCTGGCTCGCGGAGCTCGAGGACTGCTCCCTGGGCGAGCTCCTGTCCACACTGTCCGGCGTCGAGCGCAGCTCCTATGAATATGCCTGGCTGCCCGCCGGCGATGCGTTGAGCGCACGGGCATTGCGGAATGCGGATGTCGCGCCTCCGGGACTCTGGGCGCGGCGCTCCCGGATCCTGCTGCGCGGGGCCCCCCTGCTCGCTCAGGAAGCCTTCTTGCCGGCAATGGGCCGAAGCTAGGAACCCGAGGCGTGCGGATGCCCCGCTCAGGGCCGGAGCTGCTGGAGCAAATCGCCCAGCGCTGGCGGTGGTTTTCCTACCGAGTCCAGTTCCATCCCTGGACGACGAACGAACTGCCCAAAATCCTGGGCACCCTGCAGGACTATGTCCAGCTCACTCGCCTGAATCGTCCGATCGGCATCTATCTGCTCCTCTGGCCGACGCTTTGGGGGGTATGGATCGCGGGGCGCGGCAAGCCCGATGCGCGCGTATTTCTGATCTTCGTGGCGGGCGTCGTACTGATGCGGTCCGCCGGTTGCGCCATCAACGACTATGCCGACCGCAGTTTCGACCCGCACGTCGAGCGCACGCGAGACCGCCCGCTGGCCGCGGGCCGCATCACCACGACCGAGGCACTCATCCTATTCGCAGTCCTGTCGCTGGCGGCGCTGATGCTGGTGTTGCAGCTGAATCGGACGACGCTGCTGTGGGCGCTGCCGGGCGCTTTTCTGGCGGTGACTTATCCCTTCGTCAAGCGCTTCCTCTCCGTGCCGCAACTCTATCTCGGCGCCGCGTTCGGCTGGGGCATACCCATGGCGTTCGAGGCGCAGGTCGAGTATGTGCCGCGGGTCGTGTGGCTCTTCGTGATCGCAAACATGCTGTGGGTAACCGTCTACGACACCATCTATGCCATGGTCGACCGCGACGACGACGTCAAGATCGGCGTGCGCTCGACGGCCATCCTGTTCGGCGACTCGGATCGGCACATCATCGCGGTCCTCCAGGCCATGACACTGCTGTCGCTCTACCTGGCGGGACGTCTTCTGCACATGACCGGCTGGTATTACGCGGGTCTCCTCGCCGGCGCGCTGTTCTTCACTTATCAGTTGTGGCTGATCAGGTCACGGGACCGCGACGCCTGTTTCCAGGCCTTTGTCAACAACAACTACTTCGGCATGGCAGTGTTCATCGGCATCCTGCTGACGTATCAGTTTCTCCATTGAGCGACGATCCGCGGCTCGGCCTTGCCGAAGTATCGTGGGTACGCCGCTCCTTCGCCCGCGCGAGCGCCACCTACGATGCCGCCGCGGTGCTGCAGGCCGAAGTCCGCGAGATCCTCCTCGGTCGGCTCGACTTGACGCGGCTCGAGCCCGGTGTGGTGCTGGATGCGGGCACGGCGACCGGGCAGGCCGCCCGGGCCCTCAAGCGCCGCTACCCGCGCGCTCGAGTCATCGCGCTGGACTCCTCCCCGCAAATGCTGCGCATCGCGGCCGGCAGACGCTCGTGGTTGAGGCCCTTCGACCTCGTGTGCGCGGACGCGATGCAGGTGCCGCTGCCCGATGCGAGCGTCGATCTCGCGTTCAGCAACCTGCTACTGCCCTGGTGCGATCCCGACACGCTGCTCGCGGAGCTGCGCCGGGTGGTCGCGCCCCGCGGCCTGCTCGCCCTCACGAGCCTCGGCCCCGATTCCTTGAAGGAGCTGCGGGCCGCCTGGGCGCAAGTGGACGATCACATCCGGGTCGGCAACTTCCTCGATATGCACGATGTGGGCGATGCGCTGGTGCGCGCCGGGTTTGCCGCGCCGGTGCTCGATGTGGAACGCTACACCTTGAGCTATACGGACGTGCGCAGGCTCGCAGCGGACTTGAAGGCCATGGGCACGCGCAACGCCGCCGCCGGTCGACTCAGAGGCCTGACCTCGCCGCGCAAATTCGCGGCGATGCAGGCGGCCTACGAAGCGCACCGCGAGGCCGGGCGCATCGCCGCGACCTGCGAGGTCGTGTTCGCGCACGCCTGGGCGCCCGAGAGGACCGCCGGGGGCAAGGAGAGCGAGCACGGCATCTCACTCGAGTCGCTGCGGAATCAACTGGCTGCGCGGCGGACGACCTGACTCATCCCCCGGTGAGGCGGGAAGCAATTTGCCTTGCAGCCATATATACCGCGCTTCCGGCGCGCCCGGTCAAGCACACTATTTGTTGCGATCGACCCCTAATCGCGCGGCGGTGCTCGACGCACGCGCCGCAGCGCGCACGCCCCTCGCCGGGCGCCCCTTGCCGGGCGCCCCTTGAGTTATCCTTGCGCGCATGGAAGAGCGTATTGAGCTTTCGCCGAATTGCTCGCTCTCGCCCGCCGGTGCCCGGCGGTTTTTTATCTGTATGTGCCTGTTTTCCTTGGCTTTTGCGATGATTTTCGTGATTCGGGGCTTCTGGCCCGTGCTGCCCTTCTGGGCGCTCGAGATGGCGGCGCTGGGACTTGCCTTGAGGGCGAACATGAGCCGCCGTTTCTTCACCCAGACATTGCTCATCACGGACTCGCAAGTAAGCCTCGTGACACGTTCGCGGCGCGGCGAGGCAAAACAGGAGTTTGCGCGGCATTGGACCAAGGTTAGACTGCGCAGTCCGCGAACTCGCCTGCATCCGAGCCGCTTGACCATCGAGAGTCGTGGTCGAGCGTACGAGGTCGGCAGTTTCCTCACCGAGGAGGATAGATGCCGGCTCGCCCGGCGTTTGCGCGGTTTGGTGGGCGGGATGAACGAATCGCCGCCGCTTGAACATTGATTTGGAAAACTTGAAGGATCTCGAGATGAGTGCACCCAGCACAAGCGACACCGATCATGGCCCCGACCGGCGCAGCGGCTTCTTCCATGGCCGCATGCTGAAGGCCGCCGCCCTCGTCGCTGCCTGCGCCGCGTCCTACACGGCCGGCGCCAACACCTCGAACGGCTACAACTTGCCGCCCGGCGTGACTCAGATCAGCCGGGACATCTACGACCTTCACATGGAGGCGTTCTGGATCTGCGTCGGCATCGCCATCGTCGTGTTCGGCGCGATGATTTATTCGCTGATCAAGTTCCGCGCATCGCAGGGTGCGGTTGCGGATACCACCATGGTGCACAGCACGAAGGTGGAGATCATCTGGACCATCGTTCCCGTGGTCATCCTCGTCGTGATGGCGATTCCGGCCGCGGAGCTGATCCTCAAGATGGAGGACATGCGCAACTCGGACCTCTCCATCCGGGTGACCGGCTATCAGTGGAAGTGGGAGTACCAGTACATGGGCGCGGGCGAGGGGATCGATTTCTTCTCGACGCTAAAGCAAGACTCGAACTTCGCGCGTGAGCTGCACTCGGGCATCGACCCGAATACAGTGCCGAACTATCTGCTCGACGTGGATCATCCCATGGTCGTTCCGAGCGGCTCCAAGGTGCGGGTCCTGCTCACCTCGGGCGATGTGATTCACGCCTGGTTCGTGCCCGATTTCGGCCTGAAGCGCTCGGCGGTCCCGGGCTTCATCAACGAGCTGTGGTTCAAGGTCGACCCCGGCAAGGAAGGGATCTATCGCGGCCAGTGCGCAGCACTTTGCGGCCGCGATCACGGATTCATGCCCGTGGTGGTCGACGTTCGAACGCCGGACGATTTCAAGAAGTGGGTCGAGGAGCAGAAGGCGCAGCTCAAGCAGGCGGCCGCCCCGACGCCGGATGCACCCCGCTCGGCCCAAGCCCTCGACATTCATAACTGAAGACACCAGAGACCTTTAAAGAGATATCGCACCATGGCCCAAGATCTCACGCACGACCACGCCCACGACCCCCATGACGATCACGACCACGCGCCGACCGGCATCAAGCGCTGGCTGTTTTCGACCAACCACAAGGACATCGGGACGATGTACCTGGTGTTCAGCCTGATCATGTTCTTCATCGGCGGATCCATGGCCATGGTGATCCGCGCCGAACTCTTCAAGCCCGGCTTGCAGATCGTCGATCCCGAGCGATTCAACCAGATGACCACCATGCATGCCCTGGTGATGATCTTCGGCGCGGTCATGCCCTCCTTCGTGGGCCTCGCGAACTGGATGGTGCCGCTGCAGATCGGCGCCCCGGACATGGCGCTGCCGCGAATGAACAACTTGAGCTTCTGGATATTGCCGTTCGCCTTCACGCTGCTCCTGGGCTCGTTCTTCATGCCCGGCGGCGCGCCCGCCGCGGGCTGGACCATGTATCCGCCTCTGGTGCTGCAGAGTGGCGACGCGATGCCCATGCTGATCTTCGCCGTTCACTTGATGGGCGCCTCCTCGATCATGGGCGCGATCAACATCGTGGTGACGATCATGAACATGCGCGCGCCGGGCATGACGCTCCTCAAGATGCCGCTGTTCTGCTGGTCATGGCTGATCACCGCGTATCTGCTGATCGCCGTGATGCCCGTACTCGCCGGAGCGGTGACCATGCTCCTCACCGACCATTTTTTCGGCACGAGCTTCTTCAATCCGGCAGGCGGCGGCGATCCGCTGATGTTCGAGCATGTGTTCTGGTTCTTCGGGCATCCCGAGGTCTACATCATGATCCTGCCGGCGTTCGGCATCATCTCGGAGATCCTGCCGACCTTCGCGCGCAAGCCTTTGTTCGGTGCGACCTCGATGATCTATGCCATCGCATCCATCGCGTTCCTGTCCTTCATCGTGTGGGGCCACCACATGTTCGTGGACGGGATGCCAATGGCCGCCCAGCTGTTCTTCATGATGTCGACCATGCTGATCGCGGTTCCCACCGGCGTGAAGGTGTTCAACTGGACCGCCACCCTGTGGCGCGGATCGCTGTCCTTCGAGCCGCCGATGCTGTTCGCCCTCTCGTTCCTGTTCCTGTTCTCCATCGGCGGGTTCTCCGGGCTCATGCTCGCGTTGACGCCGGTCGACTTTCAGTACAACAACACCTACTTCGTGGTCGCGCACTTCCATTACGTGCTGGTGCCGGGAGCCATCTTCGCCATCATGGGGGCCGTCTATTACTGGCTGCCGAAATGGACGGGGCACATGTACAACATGACGCTCGCCAAGACGCACTTCTGGCTGTCGGCGATTTTCGTCAATGTGCTGTTTTTCCCGCAGCACTTCCTGGGGCTCGCCGGCATGCCACGCCGCATTCCGGACTATGCCGTGCAATTCACCGACTGGAACATGGTCTCCTCCATCGGCGGGTTCGCCTTCGGCGCCTCTCAGATCCTGTTCGTCATCTTGATCGTGCAGTGCGTGCGCGGCGGGCAGAAAGCCTCGGCCGCCGTCTGGGACGGTGCCTTGCCGACCGGCCTCGAATGGACGTTGCCGTCGCCACCGCCGTTTCATAGCTTCACGGTGGCCCCGGAAATCAAATGAGCTCGGTCGAGTTGCCGGCGAGACGCCGCCTGATCCGCAGCCGCGCCTTGATCTTGATGTCGGTGGCGCTCGCCTTCTATTTCGGATTCATTGTCTTGTCGATCTATCGGCATTATTGAGAGCGCCTTGGATCCTGAGTCACCCCATCCGCACGATCCGCCCGAGCGCAAGCGCGCCAATCGCCGCCTTACCCGGAGCCTCGTGATCATGACGGCGTGCAGCTTCGCCTTCGGATGGGCGTTGGTGCCGCTGTACAGCGTATTCTGCAAGGTCGCGGGTATCGGCAATGCGCAAGCGAAGGAAGGAGCCGCCGAGGTGCGCGAGGCCGTCGATCCGAATCGCGAGATCACGGTGGAATTCGTCGCCGATCCCGCGACGGTGGGCAGCTTCGAGTTCCGCCCCGAGGCCGCCTCGATGAGGGTGCATCCCGGGAAGCTCTACGACACTCAGTTCTGGGCCAAGAACCTGACGGGAGGACGCTCGGTCGCGCAGGCGGTGCCGAGCATCTCGCCGACCGTCGCCGCGCAGTACTTTCACAAGACTCAGTGTTTCTGCTTCACTCCCCAGCATTTCGGGGTCGGTGAGGGGCGCGACATGCCGGTGCGCTTCATCGTCGATCCCAATCTACCGGACAACGTCGATAAGATCACGCTCGCTTACACGTTCTACGACACCACCGAAGCGGCGGCACCCTAGACCGGCTAGAATGAATTTTCCTCATCGCTTAGAGAGTTGACCATGGCGCAAGCGCACGCGACGGACGCGGACAAGTACTATATTCCCCACGGAAGCCCCTGGCCCATTTTCGCGGCCGTGTCGCTATTTACCCTTATGTCGGGCGCGGTGGCGTTGCTCAACGATTGGCTGCCCGCCTGGTCGCTGTTACCGGGCGTCCTGATGCTCGCCATCATGTTCTTCTGCTGGTTCGGCACCGTCATCGACGAGAACCAACACGGCGTCTACAACCTTGCCGTCGACCGCTCGTTTCGCATGGGCATGATGTGGTTCATCTTCTCGGAGGTCATGTTCTTCGCCGCCTTCTTCGGCGCGCTCTTCTATGCCCGCCACCTGGCCGCGCCCTGGCTCGCGGGTCACGGCACGAAGCCGCTGAACGGCGTCCTTCTCTGGAAGGGCTACGAGGGTGTATGGCCCACGAACGGACCGGCCGCGCTCGGCCCCCGGAGCGACGGCACGTTCGAGACCATTCCCGCATTCGGGTTACCCGCGGTCAACACCGCGATCCTGCTGTCGAGCAGCGTGACCGTGACGATCGCACATCACGCCTTGATCGCGGGCAATCGCCTGCGGCTGAAGATTTTCCTCGCCGCGACATTCCTCCTCGGCTTCACCTTCGTCGCACTGCAGGCGACGGAGTATCACGAGGCGTACAAGGAACTCGGTCTGCAGCTCGGCACGGGCGTCTATGGATCCACGTTCTTCATGCTGACCGGCTTCCACGGCTTGCACGTCACCATCGGTGCGATCATGTTGACGGTGATCTGGCTCCGCGTAATGAAGGGACATTTCACCCCGCGTAGACATTTCGCATTCGAGGCGGTGGCCTGGTACTGGCACTTCGTCGATGTGGTGTGGCTCGGCCTGTTCTGTTTCGTTTACTGGCTATAGCGCGGCGCACGGCGCGCCTTATTGCGCGGCCGCAGCGCGGCGCTCAACGGCCCGCCTGCGGAGTGATCCAACCGTTGTAGTAGGCGACGATCAAGAGGACGAAGAGGCCCACCGAGAGGCTGATTCTCCACGTCAGCGCCCTGACCATCTTGCGGCTGTCTCCGGGATTGCTCGCCGACAGGTGGTACAACGCTTTGCCGAGACTGCCGATGATGAGCACCAGCATCACAATGATCAGGTATTTGAATGTCACAGCCGTCCTGAGGGCTCGTAGCGGAGCTCTCAGTATATCGTGCCCTTGAGACTCGGTTCCCGCGTGTTCGAACCGCGAGCGTTCACGACGCTCCTCGCCCTCATGCTCGTCGTCGCGCTCGTGTCGCTCGGCCGCTGGCAATTGCACCGCGCGGACCAGAAGCGCGCACTCTATGCGCTGTTCGACTCGGGCGCAGATGCGACCCGGGCGATCGATGCGGCGACGCCACGCTTGCCCCGATATCAGCACGTGGAAGCCGTGGGGGCTTACGACCCGTCGCATCAGATCCTCATCGACAACATGAGCAGCGCCGAGGGTCGCGCGGGCTACTACGTCATCACGCCCTTTGCCTTGCAGGGTGGCGGATGGATCCTCGTGAACCGCGGCTGGGTACCGGTCGGTGCAAGCCGGGCGGACAAGCCGCAGGTCGCGGTGTCGGGCGAGGAGCGTGAGATCAAAGGCCGGGTCGACGATCTGCCGCGCGCGGGGATCCGGATGGGCGGGCGGCCGCTCACGCCTCCCTATCCGGTGGTGGCGAATTTTCCGACGCAAGGCGAGATTGCCGCCGTCTTGCGCGGCGGCGTGTGGTCCAAGGCCGGCGAAGTCGTGCTGCTCGATGCCAATGAGCCGGACGGGTACCTGCGACGATGGCAGCCACCCGGCTTCCCGCCGGTTCGGCACGTCGCCTACGCCGTGCAATGGTTCGGGCTCGCGGCGGCACTGGCCGTCATTTACTTCGTCACCAATGTGCGGCGAACGGGAGCCGCCTCGTGAACACGACCGAATCACGGCTGAAGGCTCGCCAGCGACGCGCGCTGGTTGCGCTGGCCCTGTTGTTTTTTGCGCCACTGGCGCTCGCATTTATCCTGTACTACGGCTCGAGCTGGCGGCCGGGCAGCAGGGTCAATCACGGCGATCTCGTCGATCCGCCCGTGCCCCTGCCGGAGGTCGCTTTGCCCCGCGCGGTCGCATCGAACGAAACCGCCGAAGTAACCAGCCCCACGTTTCTCAAGGGCAAGTGGACGCTCCTTTATTTGGGTCCGGGAAGCTGTCCGGAACGCTGCCGTGTGGATCTGTACAACACGCGGCAGGTGCGCGCCGCGCTCGGCCCGGACCGCGAGCGCGTGCAGCGTGTGTTCGTTGCCGAAGGCACATGCTGCGATGTCGAGTGGCTGCGGACTCAGCATCCCGATCTCATCACCGTCGAGGCGGGTGCCGATGCCGCGCCTCTGATTGCACGCCTGCGGGGCGGAGTGGCGGCCCCAGCTTTAGCACCGGCATCCGCCGCGGCGGACCGTGTGCCCACAGACCGTGTGTATCTCATCGACCCCTTGGGGAATCTCATGATGTCTTACGCCGCGGATGCACGGCCTAAAGGCATGCTCGAAGACCTCAAGAAACTCCTGCACCTCTCGCACGTCGGTTGAGGAGCGTCCATGACGGAAGAGCGACGCTTACTGTGGTTCAGACGACTCGCACGACTCGGTGCCGTGTTCGCCGCGGGGGTGGTTGTGCTCGGCGCCTGGGTGCGGCTCACCAACGCCGGTCTCGGTTGCCCGGACTGGCCCGGCTGCTACGGGCATCTGTATCCACAAACCGGCCACCACTTCGCCGAGGCCGTGCACGAGATGGTGCATCGGTATTTCGCCGGCACCTTGGTCACCATCATCCTCGCTCTGTTCGTATGGGCCTGGGTCAATCGCCGGGTTCGCGGGCAGCCGTTCCTGCCCGTGGCGATTCTGTTCCTGTTGGTGTGCGTTCAAGCCATGCTCGGCATGAAGACCGTGACGCTGCTGCTGCAGCCCTTGATCGTCACGTCGCACCTCCTGGGAGGCTTAAGCACGCTGGCTGTGCTCTGGTGGCTCTCGCTCGAGCCCCAGCGGCGCCCGCTGACCCACCCGGAGGCGAGCCTGCGCAAGTTTGCGCTCGCCGGTGTTTGCCTGCTCGCGCTGCAGATCGCCCTCGGCGGCTGGACCAGCAGCAATTATGCGGCAATCGCCTGTCCGGACCTGCCCACCTGCCAGGGATCCTGGTGGCCGCGCATGGATTTCCGCGACGCTTTCGTACTGTGGCGCGGTCTCGGCGTCGATTACGAGGGCGGGGTCCTCCTGAATGCCGCGCGCGTCGCCATCCACGTCACCCATCGCCTCGGCGCCGTCATCATCGGCGCAGCGCTGATCGCCATCGGCCTTCTGGTCCTCGCACGCTCAGCGTGGAGGCCGTTGCGGTTCCTGGGTGGCCTGCTCGTTTTCGGGGTGCTGCTGCAGATCTCGATCGGCATCGCGATGGTGCACTTCGGTTTCCCGCTGCTCCTGGCGACGCTTCACAACGCGGGTGCCGCGCTCCTGATCATCGTCATCACGACGTTGCTGCGCGCGCTCTGGCCGCGCGTGCCGGATGCTGCCCCTGCGCCCGACACTGCCCGGACAATGGCCGCGGCTCCGGAGCCGCCGGCCGACATGGTACCCTTGAAACGTGTCGACGCTCCCCGATAATCCGCCACTCGACGCCCCGTCCGGCCTGCAGCGCTGGCGCTGGCGCGAGTACCTCGAGCTCACCAAACCGAAGGTGAGCCTGCTGATCGTATTCACGGCCATCGTGGGCATGGTGCTCGCCTCGCCCGGCATGGTGCCGTTGCCCGCGCTCATCTTCGGCACGATCGGCATCGGACTTGCCTCCGGGTCGGCGGCCGCGTTCAATCACGTGCTCGATCGACGCATCGACGAGCACATGGCGCGCACGCGCGGCCGCCCCTTGCCGACGGGTCAGTTGGCGACCGCTCAGGCGGTGGCTTTCGCGAGCCTGCTCGGGCTCGCATCGATGCTGGTGCTGTGGCCGGCCGTGGGCGAGCTCACCGCGCTCTTGACCTTTTTCTCGCTGATCGGCTACGCCATCGTCTACACGATGTGGCTCAAGCGCGCGACTCCCCAGAACATCGTGATCGGTGGTGCCGCCGGCGCGGCGCCGCCCGTCCTCGGCTGGGCAGCCGTAACCCACACCATCGACCCGCATGCATTACTCTTGTTCCTCATCGTCTTCACGTGGACGCCGCCGCACTTCTGGGCGCTCGCGATCGCGCGGCGCGACGACTACGCGAAGGCCGGCATCCCCATGTTGCCCGTGACGCACGGCATCGCGTTCACGCGTCTGAACATCGTTCTCTATACCATCCTGCTCGGCGTCGCCACGATGCTGCCCGTAATCTCCGGCATGAGCGGGCTCATCTACCTAGTGGCCGCGCTCGCGCTCAACGCGCGTTTTCTTTACTTCGTGTTCAAGCTGCATCGCGAGGAGCTGCCGCGGCCGCAGCTGCCGATGCGCACCTTCCGGTTCTCGATCACCTATCTGATGCTCTTGTTCGCGGCGCTCATCGTCGATCACTACCTGCTGTTCGCCGTCTGACCGGCGGCGGGCTCGTCAAGGTTCGTCGAGTGAGAACGTCGCCGGCGCCGGCGGCTCGAGGGTCGTGAGGAGCGCGGGACCGAAGCGCGTGCCATGCCTGTATTCGGTGACGAGATTATCGTCGGTAATGATCTCGGGGTGCACCCCTTGCCGTGCGACGAACGCATCGATCGGCTCGAGTCGCGCTCGTATCAACCTGGCCACGACACTCGGCCCCGGCGCAGGCGCTGCACTGAAGAACTCCCCGTCGGGACGTCGGATGGTCCACAAGTTTGCAAGAGACGGAGTCAAGGAGCGGTCCGAGGCGTATACGAAATCGCTGTAGCGATAGGCATGTGCGAACACGGCCTGGGCGGTGGCGAGAACGTCATAGGAGCCGGTCGTGTTGACCACGATGACGCCGCCCGGCTCGAGATGCGTCTTGGACAGCGACAGGTATTCACGAGACAGTACGTTTCCGGCGTTCGCGCGCCAGAAAAAGCTCGTGTTCTGCACGATCGCATCGAACCTCGCCAGCGGGTGGCGCATGAGCCAGCGGCGCCCATCGTCGATATGGATATGGATCCGAGGGTCATCCAGCACCGGGGCCACGTCGGCGCGCTCCCGGATGAGGTCCAGGTACCCCGGATTGATCTCGACCACGTCCACGCTCTCGACACCGGGAAAGCCCTGGAAAGCCCGCACCCAGGCTCCGCCGGAGAGACCTACGAACAAGACGTGCTTGGGGCTCGGCGTGACCAGGCCGAGCATGTAGACCCGGTCCAGACGATTTCCGTTCCGCTCGACGTCCACCGTTGGCAGCCCGTCGTACACGTTGCCGCCGAACACGGTTTCGCCGCGCAAGGCCTTGGCGGTATGGACGATTCCGTGACGATTGGCGGAGAAATAAATCATGGAGCCGGGTCCTTCGGCGGCAAGTCCTGCGAGCGAGCCCGCGCCCGGCCGTATGCTCACCGATCCAACGAGGGCCGTCGCACAGGCGGCCGCCATGATTTGCCTCGAGAAAGCCCGTCGTGCGCTCTTCCAAAGGCATGCCGCCGATGCGACTACGCACATCCCTGCGGACACGGCGAAGCATTCGTCGACGTTGAGATGGTCCAGAGCCACGAAGCCGGTCGCGAGAGGTCCGAGCGTCGCGCCCAGTATGTTGCCGAAATAAATTCGCGACACCGATCGGCCGACGCGCGGTCCGTGGCCCAGGGAACCCAGGTGATGCACGATGGGGAATAACGCGCTCTTGATTCCCGAGGTCAAGATGATGGCGACGGCCGGGACGAGGATGGACGGAGGCGCCATGAGGTACCGCACGACGAAGGGGGTCAGTACATCATCCAGCGATGCCACGGCGAGGATCACCGCCGCCGCGCCATGCAGATCCTGCGTGCGCTCGCACAAGCGCTTGCCGAAGACCGCTCCGAAGGCGATACCGACGAGGTAGCAGGTGAGCACGAAGGAAAACGCGGCAGCTTGGCCCTGATAGGCGAAGCCCACGACGCGCACCCAGAGTATCTCCTCGCTCAGGCTGAGAAAACCGACCGAGAGCGACAGCCACCAGGCAAAGCTAAACATGCTGGGTGCGCAGCGTGCGCCAAACGGCCGCGGCAACGGCAACGTTGAGGAGTGCGGCCGCATAGATCGTCGAGGTGAGCCCGAAGTAATGCAGCGCCACGAACCCGGTGAATCCCGCGCCGAGCGCGGCGCCCAGAGTATTTGCGAAGTACAGCACTCCCACCGACACGCCGACGTTGCGGTACACGCGCACGGCGTGCGCCACCAGAATCGGCAGCGTCGCACCCATCAAGGTGGTGGGCACGAGCAGCAGGGCGAAGTTGACCAGACCGATCTCGAGCAACGAATGGTCCACCGCGAAGCGGGCCGTCGCATGAATGAGAAACGGACTCAGAAGTCCGAAAGCGGCGGTGCATAGCTCGACGAGCGCGAACATCGCGATCAATCGCTGCGGATAGCGATCGGCGAGCTCGCCTCCCGCGAGAGATCCGAGACCGAGGCCGAGCATGAATGCCGATACGATGATGGTAACGGATTCGATATCGACGCCAAACCCCTCGAAAAGCATCCGCTGCCAGCAAACCTGATAGATAAGTGCCGCGGCGCCGGATACCACGAAGAGAGAGATGACGCGAGAATGAACCGCGGCACTCCTACGGCCGGGCCTCGATCGCGCCACGGCCGCATCGGTTTCACGATCATCGACGGCAAGCGGTGTTGAGTTCATGGCCATATCGACCCGGGATCGCGCAAGTCTAAGTGCCGAGGCGCCGCCAAAAGGCGATCGAATTCACAAATGCCCGGACTTCCGCGGACGCGGATCACGGGGAAGTCGATAAGGTTGCAGGCCTAGCGGCGCTTGTCAGGCAAGCGCGTGCGCAGCGAGCGGCAGCGCTCTGATGCGCCGGCCTGTGGCCGCGAACACGGCGTTGCAGATCGCGGGCGCGACGGGACCTACCGCGAGCTCGCCGATGCCGCCGGGCGTGGCATCGCTCTCGATCACCAGAACGTCCATCTCGGGAATCTCGTTCGCGCGCGCCAGGCGATAGGTGTCGAAGTTCGTCTCGCGTACCCGCCCCTGATGCAGCGTGATGCCGCCCCACAGAGCGGCCGATAGCCCGAACACGATGCCGCTCTCGATCTGCGATTCGATGATGCGCGGATTCACGACCTGGCCGCAGTCGAGCACGCAGGTGATCTTGTGGACCTTGAGCTGCCCGCCGCTCACCGAGATCTCCGCCACTTGCGCGATCACCGAGGTGTAACCCTCCATGAACGCAAGCCCGAGATGCCGGCCCGCAGGCGCGCGGCCCCAGCCGCCGCGCGCGGCCGCAAGCTCGATCACTTTCGCGTGCCGCGGCTTTGCGGTGAGCAGCTCCAGCCGGAAGTCGACGGGACTCCTGGACGCAGCGGCCGCGAGCTCATCCAGCGAGCTCTCGACCGCGAAGCAGTTCGGTGCATGGCTCACGGAGCGCAGATAACCCACGTCGATGCCGATTTCCTTGCGCGTATAGCTCAGGCCGAAATTGGGTACTGCGTACGGATAGTTCTGCACGTACTCGATGACCGAGTCGAACGGATCCTTGTTGGTCGGATCGAAGCGCGATGTGATCGACGGTCCCGTGATGTGCAATTGCCATGCGATCAGCTTGCCGTTCGCATCGAGTCCGGCCCGGATCTCCTCGCGCGCCGGCGGCCGGTAGAAGTCGTGCGTCATGTCGTCTTCGCGGGTCCAGATCAGCTTGACCGGTGCGCCCACCGCCTTCGAGGCGATGACCGCCGCCGGAATGAAATCGACCTCGAGTCGCCGACCGAAGCCGCCGCCCAGCAAGGTGGTGCAGACGTTGACGCGAGCGGCCGGCAGGCCCGATGCCTCGGCTGCCGCCGCCTGAGCGATCTGCTGCACCTGGGTCCCGACGTACAGATCGCAACGGTCCGCCTTGACGTCGGCCGTGCAATTCATGGGCTCCATCGTTGCGTGCGCGAGCATCGGCAGCTCATACACTGCCGCGAAAGGTTTCGCGGCGGACTTGATCGCCGCCGCCGGATCGCCGGTCCGCTTCGCCTCGAGCCCGGTGCTTTCGGCGGCCGCGCGATCGAGAAGCGTGCGGATCGCGGCATTGTCGAGCCGTGTGTTCGCTCCCTCGTCCCAGACGATCTCGAGCGCATCACGGGCCTTGTGCGCCTGCCAGAAATGGTCCGCCACCACGACGATGCCGCCGGAAGTTTGCAGTACCCGCCGGACGCCGGGCATCGCCTCCGCGGCGCGCGAGTCGACGGTCTGTGCCCGTCCACCGAGGACGGGGCATTGCGCTATGACGGCATACAGCATACCCGGTAGCTTCACGTCGATTCCGAACTCGGCACGTCCGTCCACTTTTCCCGGCGTGTCGAGCCGGGCCGCCGGTTTGCCGATCAAGCTGAAATCGGATCGAGACTTGAGCGTGACTTTCCCGGGTACCGGCATCGTCGCGGCAGCCGATGCGAGCTGTCCGTACGAATAGCTCTGACCGCGATCGTTCTCGACGCGTCCTTTGACCGCGCGACAGTTCTGTGCGGGGATCCGCCATTTCGAAGCAGCGGCGGAGATCAGCATCACGCGCGCTCGTGCGCCGGCAGTGCGGAGCTTCTCCCAGGCGTCGCTCACGCTGTTGCTCGTGCCGGTGATCTGGCCGCCGTTGCCGGCATTGACATACGCATCGCCCACGGGAGCGGCGACGATTCGGATGGCCTGCAACTCGATCTCGAGCTCCTCGGCGAGGAGCATGGGCAGCGCCGTGTAGACGCCCTGTCCCATCTCGGAGCGATCGACGCGAACCGTGATCGAATCATCCGCGCCGATCTCGAGCCATGCATTGAGCTCGGTCGCGGTGGCCGCGGTTCCAGGCCTTCCGACCTTACCCAGCGCGGGCACGGTCATCGCGAGCACCAAGCTGCCGCCGAGCCGGGCCGAGCGGCGGCAAAAATCGCGGCGGCCCGTATCGACCGCGCGCTCACCCGAAGGCTTCACGCGCCTCGCGCGCTGCACGTCGCGCGAGGTCACGCCGTCGTATCTCGGCCGGGTGTGAGCAGCTGCGCCGCTCGATGGATTGCCTTGCGAATGCGGGGATATGTGCCGCATCGGCACAGGTTGCCGGCCATGGCGGCATCGATCTCCGCATCGCTCGGATTCGGCTTGGTCGCAAGCAGCGCCGCGGCGGACATGATCTGTCCGGATTGGCAGTATCCGCATTGCGGCACGTCGAGCTCGATCCAGGCACGCTGCACGGCGTGACTGCGATCCTGCGACAAGCCCTCGATGGTGGTGATGCGCTTGCCGGCGACGGCGCGCAGCGGCAGCACGCAGGAACGCGTCGCGATCCCGTCCAGATGCACGGTGCAGGCACCGCAGAGTGCCATGCCGCAGCCGTACTTGGTGCCGGTCATGGCGAGGTGATCGCGAAGCACCCAAAGCAGGGGCGTATCGGGCGCGGCATCGACGTCGAGCGTCCGGTCGTTGACGGATATCTGGGCCATCGGTGAGTCTCCCATGAACGGGCTTGATGCTACACCAATCACCCCGATTGTAGCGGGTATGCGGGTGCGCCCGGGTGATAGGATGGGCCATGCTCACCCGGTCGATTTTTTACTCGCGCGTATTCGCGCTGGTCGTCGCGGCCCTGCTGGGCTATGCGCTCTACGAGATTTTCCAGCGTTTTCTCAACCCCGTGGCCTGGGCAATGTTTCTCGCATTCCTTCTCTACCCCTTGAATCTGCGCCTGCGCCGCCGCTTGCACGGCAGCGGACGTGCGGCCGGCGTGCTGACCATCCTCACGCCGGTGGTCATCTTGCTGCCGCTGTCGGCGATTTCCGTGGAGTTCGTCTCGCAGGTCTCGACTCTGATCGGCGTGCTGCAAAAGCGGGCGAAGGACCTCGACATCAAGAGCTTCTCGGATCTGCAGCAGTTTCCCTGGATTGCCAGAGCCAACGGCTGGCTGCTCAAGCACGCCGGTATTTCCGCGGACCGCCTCCAGGCCTGGGTGGTATCCGCGAGCCAGGATCTGCTGCAGCGGGCCGCCGGCGTGTCCGGGACTTTCGTGCTGGGTGCGGTGGGATCATTGGTGGCGTTCGGCATCATGCTGTCGCTGCTGTTCTTTTTTCTGCGCGACGGTGATGCAATGTGCGGGCGAGCTCGCGGGCTCATCCCGCTGGACGAGCGGCGCAAGGAGCGGCTGTTCCACCAGATCTCCGGCGTAACGCGTGCCATCGTCTTGGGCATCACGCTCACCGCCCTGTTTCAGGGGGTGCTGGTGGGCATCGCCTTCGCCATCGCCTCGCTCCCCTCGCCGCTCGTCTTCGGAGTGCTCGCCGCGCTCCTGTCGATGCTGCCGGTGGGCGGAGCGGCCATCGTCTGGGTGCCGGCCATCGGCTGGCTCCTCTACGATGGACGCTGGGGATTTGCGATTTTCATGCTGGCCTGGGGACTCATGCTCACCGGTGCCGAGAGCGTGCTGCGGCCGTTGCTCATCTCGGGGCGGGCTCGCATCTCCGCCCTGTCGATATTCATCGGCGTTTTGGGCGGCATTCCGGCATTCGGCGCGATCGGAATCGTCCTGGGTCCTGTCGTGATCTCGCTGACTCTGGCGCTGATCGAATTCGCCGAGGAACCCTCCGAGACCCCCGCCCCCGCCTAGGGCAGCTCTTGGCGGGCTGCCCGTCCGGGACTGCCCGTCCGGGGGCTTCCCCAACGAGCCTGCTCAAGTAGAATCCCCGCCCCGATGGACGTATCTCATTTACTCGACGGTTTGAACGACGCTCAGCGCGAGGCCGCGGCCGCTCCCCTGGGCGCGGCCCTGGTTCTGGCCGGTGCAGGCAGCGGCAAGACGCGCGTACTGGTGCACCGCGTTGCCTGGTTGATCCAGGTGGAGGGCGCCTCGCCGCACAGCATCCTCGCCGTGACTTTCACGAACAAGGCTGCCGCGGAGATGCGCCGACGAATCGAGGAACTACTGGGACACCCCGGTGGGGCGCTGTGGATCGGAACGTTTCACGGTCTTGCGCACCGCTTGCTGCGCCTGCATTGGCGCGAGGCCGGCCTCCCTCAGAGCTTCCAGATCATCGACGCCGAGGACCAGGCGCGGCTCTTGCGCAAAGTGCTGAAGGCGATGGAGCTCGATGAGACGCGCTGGGTGCCGCGGGAGATTCTCTGGTTCATCAACGCCCAGAAGGATGAGGGTCTGCGCGCCAAGCACCTCAAGGACGACGGCGATCCGACGCGCCGTCAGCTGATCCAGATCTATCAGGCCTACGAGGAAGCCTGTCGGCGCGGCGGGGTGGTGGATTTCGCCGAGCTCCTGCTGCGAGCCTACGAGGTGTGGAAGGACAATCCGTCGCTCCTCGAGCACTATCGCACGCGTTTTCGCCACGTTCTGGTGGATGAGTTTCAGGACACCAACGCCATTCAATACAAGTGGCTCACCTTGCTCATCGGACAGTCGGGTCTGCCGTTCGTCGTCGGCGACGACGATCAATCGATCTACCGCTGGCGGGGTGCGCGCGTGGAGAACCTGCACCAGTTCCGTCGTGATCATCCTCAGGCGAAGCTCTACAAGCTCGAGCAGAACTACCGCTCGACGGGCACGATCTTGAAAGCGGCCAATGCGCTGATCGCGAACAATACCGGGCGTCTCGGCAAGAATCTGTGGACCAGCGGCGCCGAGGGCGAGCGGGTCAAGGTGTATGCGGCCTTCAACGAGCGCGACGAGGCGGATTTCGTGGTGAACCGGATCCGCGAGTGGGTGGAGCGGGGCGGGGCTCGCAGCGAGGTCGCCGTGCTGTATCGCTCGAACGCGCAATCGCGTGTGTTCGAAGAAGCGTTCTTGAATGCCCGCATGCCGTACCGCGTGTACGGCGGCCTGCGTTTTTTCGAGCGCGCGGAGATCAAGGATGCGCTCGCATATCTGCGTCTCGTCGCGAGCCGCGCCGACGACACCTCGTTCGAGCGCGTGGTCAACCTGCCGACCCGCGGCATCGGGGCGAAGACCCTCGACCAGCTGCGCGAAACCGCGCGCGCCAGGGGCACCTCGCTCTGGATGGCCGCCTCGGCTTGCATCGCGGACGGGCTGCCGCAACGCGCGGCTCAGGCACTGCAGGCGTTTTTGCAGACCATCGACAAGCTCGCCGAGGAGGTCCGCGGGCTCGAGCTTCAGAGCCAGGTCGACCATGTGGTGCAGTCGAGCGGTCTCATCGAGCACTACAAGAAGGAGAAAGGGGAGCGCGGCGAGGCCCGCGTGGAGAATCTTCTCGAGCTCGTGAGTGCGGCGCGCGGATTCACTCCGGAAGGGGAAACGGACATGCAGCCGCTCGAGTCGTTCCTGGCACATGCGGTGCTCGAGTCGGGCGAAGGGCAGGCCGATCCTTATGCCGATTGCGTTCAGATGATGACGCTGCACTCCGCGAAGGGTCTCGAGTTCCCGGTGGTGTTTCTTGCAGGCATGGAAGAAGGCTTGTTTCCGCACCAGCGTTCCTCCGCGGACGCGACCGCGCTCGAGGAAGAGCGGCGGCTGTGCTACGTGGGCGCGACTCGGGCGATGCGTCATCTTTACATCACCTACGCGGAGCAGCGGCGGCTCTACGGAATCGACCAATACGGTCAGCCCTCCCGGTTCATACGCGAGCTGCCGGCCGAGCTGATCGAGGAGGTCCGGCCGCGGCTGCAAGTCTCACGGCCGGTTTTCACGCGCCGCGCAAGTCTCGAGGAGGAGGCCCCCTCGGGCGCAATGCGCCTCGGCAGCCGTGTCCGGCACGCGAAGTTCGGCGACGGCGTCGTGCTCAATGTCGAGGGCAACGGGCCACAGGCGCGAATCCAGGTGAACTTCGAGCGGCAGGGCACCAAGTGGCTGATGGTGTCCTATGCGAATCTCGAGGTCGTGTAGACTGAACCCGCTGTGAGAATCATCATCCTCGGCGCCGGGCAGGTAGGCCGAACGGCGGCGTATCATCTTTCGCGGGAAGAGGCCAACGATGTCACGGTCGTGGATACGAACGAGGACATCCTGCGCGATCTCCAGGATCGGCTGGACATTCGCACCGTGGCCGGCAACGCAGCCAGCCCGCGCATACTGGAAGCCGCCGGCATCGCGGGCACCGACATCCTGGTCGCACTCACCAACAGCGACGAGGTCAACATGCTGGCCTGTCACATCGCCTGGACCCTGTATCGAACGCCGAAGAAGATCGCCCGAGTGCGCTCTGCCGCATTCACCGAGCGCGAGACGCTGTTCGGTGAAAACGGCGTGGCGGTCGATGTATGGATCAGTCCTGAGCAGCTGGTCACCGAGTACGTCGCCCAGCTGATTCGCTATCCCGGCGCGTTACAGGTCCTCGATTTCGCAGACGGCCGGGTACGGCTGGTCGGCATCCGCGCCTTGTCGGGCGGCCCGCTGATAGGTCAGGCGCTGCGCACGCTGCGCGAGCATATTCCCGGTGTCGATGCGCGCGTCGCCGCGATCTATCGCGCCGGGAGGAGCATCAAGCCCGAAGGCGACACGGTCATCGAGGATGGGGACGAGGTTTTCTTCATCGCGGCGCGCAAAGATATCCGGTTGGTCATGAAGGAGATGCGCAAGGAAGAGGCGCCCGCACGCCGCGTGGTCATCGCCGGCGGGGGCAACATCGGCTTTCGGCTCGCGAGCGAGCTCGAGGACAAGAATCAAGTCAAGCTCATCGAGCGGGACAGCAAGCGCGCGCGCCGTGTCTCGGAGCTGTTGAACGGGACCACGGTGCTCCTCGGCGATGCCGCCGACGAGGAGCTGCTCCTCGAGGAGAACATCGACAGCGCCGACGTGTTTGCGGCGCTCACGAACTCCGAGGAGGCGAACATCCTTTCGGCGATGCTCGCCAAGCGACTGGGAGCGCACAAGGTGATGGCGCTGATCAACAAGCCGTCGTACGCGGAGCTCATCGAGAGCGGCTCCATCGACATCGCGATATCGCCGCAGACGGTGACGATCGGCTCGCTGCTGGCGCACGTACGCCGCGGCGACGTGGTGCGCGTGCATTCGCTGCGCCGGGGCGCGGCGGAAGCCATCGAAGTGGTCGTGCACGGCGACACGGACAGCTCGAAGGTCATCGGCCGCCGCATCGAGGACATCGCGCTGCCCGAGGGCACCACCTTGGGTGCGGTGGTGCGCGGCGAGGACGTGATCATCGCGCATCACGACACGACCGTGCAGGCCGACGATCATCTGATTCTGTTCTTGACTGACCGCCGGCACATCGGGGCGGTGGAAAAGCTGTTCCAAGGCTCCGCCTCCTTCCTGTGAAGGACATGCTTCTGCCGGTCGCGCACGTCTTCGCCATGGTCATGGTGGTATTCGGCGTGATCATGCTGGCGCCCATGGTCATGGCGTTCTGGGAATTCGACGCGGCCATCTGGTCATTCGTCATCTCGGGATTCGCGACGTTCTTGGTGGGAGCACTCCTGTGGCTCGCGACACGCGGATACAAGCGCGAGCTCAAGACCCGCGATGGCCTGATGCTGGTGGCTCTGACCTGGGTGGCGCTGCCCGCGGTGGCCGCGATGCCGCTGCTCATCTATCTGCCGCTCGATTTCACGCGGAGCTATTTCGAAGCCGCGTCCGGGCTCTCGACCACGGGAGCGACGGTGCTGTCGGGGCTCGAATTTCTGCCCCGGTCCATCAATCTCTGGCGCCACCTCTTGAGCTGGCTCGGCGGGATGGGAATCATCGTTCTGGCGGTCGCGATCTTGCCCTTGCTCGGCGTCGGCGGTATGCAGATCTACCGCGCCGAGATGCCCGGTCCCATGAAGGACACGAAGCTCACCCCGCGCATCGGCCAGACCGCTAAGCTTCTCTGGGCGGTGTACGCCGGGCTTACGGGGGCTTGCATTCTCGCCCTGCGATGGGCGGGAATGAACTGGTTCGATGCCGTGTGTCACGGATTCTCGGCGGTCGCGCTGGGTGGATTCTCGACCTACGATGCGAGCATCGGACATTTCGACTCGCTGGCTATCGAGCTGGTGCTGATCGTATTCCAGGTGCTCGCCGCCTTGAACTTCGCAACGCACTATCTCGCGTGGAGTCAACGAGGTGTGCAGGCCTATTTTCGCGATGCCGAAGCGAAAGCGATTCTGGCCGTGCTGGCCGCGAGCTGCGTGGGCATCGCGGTCTTCCTGGTGCTGAAAGGTGCGTACGCCGACTTCCCGACCGCGCTGCGGCACGCGACCTTCAATGTCGTGTCGATTGCCACGGACAGCGGACTGCACACGCAAGACTATTCGGTGTGGCCGATCTTCGCGCCGATGTGGATGATGTTTCTGAGCTGCATCGTCGCGAGCTCGGGATCCGCCGGTGGCGGTATCAAGATGATCCGCACGCTCGTGCTCTCCAAGCAAGCCCATCGCGAACTCACCCAGCTCGTTCACCCGAACATGGTGCGTCCCTTGAAGGTGGGCGGCATGGTGATCGCCAACCGGGTGGTGTTCGCGGTCCTCGCGTTCGTCTTCCTTTATTTCATGAGCATCGTCACGCTCGTTTTCGTTCAGCTCGCGAGCGGCCTCGACTTCATGACGGCCCTCTCGTCCGTGATTGCCTGCATCAACAATGCGGGACCGGGACTCGGCGCCGTGGGGCCCGCGCACAACTACGGGAGCCTCGGCGGCTTCCAGACCTGGGTATGCTCCACCGCCATGCTGTTGGGACGGTTGGAGATATTCACGCTCTTGGTGCTCTTCACGCCCACTTTCTGGCGAAAATAGACCATTTTTGTCGCTTTTATGCCAATACCGCCATATTGTAGTTGATTATGCCAATTTATAATCCACTTCACGCATAAATGTTGGAAAGTGGTGATGGAGCGCTGGCTGTCGGCGTGGATTCGGCGTTTGGGGTAATTTTAGATACTGTATTGGGTCGTTATCCCGAGATGGTGGTCTCTTGGCCGAGCGCAAGTGGAAGCTCGAGCCATGGCAAGGTTCGGCGCCCACCGGCGGGATCGTGAGCACGCCGCGATAGGCGCATCCCGCGCCGCTCGATATTCAACACTCGTTCAGATCCATGCCGGCGTTGCGCCGCCCGCTTGAACCCTGGGACAATGTCCAATGGCCGTGCGCCGCAAGAAGAAAGCCAAAAAAGCCGAATCGAAGCCCAAGAAGGAACGCATCCTGGACGCTGCGGAGCGGCTGTTCGCGCGTCACGGCTTCTACGGCGTGTCGATCCGGGACATCACCCGCGCCGCCGAGGTCGACGTGGCGCTGGTGAACTACCATTTCGGCAGCAAGCGCGAGCTTTTCGCTGCCGTGTTCCAGCGCCGCGCCGAAGTCATGAATCCCGAGCGCCTCGAAATGCTCGCGGAGGTGCAGCGCACGGCATTGCCGGGCACGCCCACGGTGGAGCAAATCGTCTACGCCTTCACCTATCCCATGCTCGAGCGCTCCGCGCGCGGCGGCCCCGGGTGGAAGAGCTACTTCGCCCTCGTCGCGCAGGTCAACAACTCGCCGGAGTGGGGGCCCGTGCTCATGACCCAGCACTTCGATCCCTTGGTGGTGAAGTTCATCGAAGCGCTTCGCCAGGCGCTGCCCGATTGCGAGCCGCGCGAGATCTACTGGGGCTACCAGTTCTTGACCGGTGCGCTCACGCTCACCTTCGCAGAGACGGGGCGCATCGATCGGCTGTCCGGCGGACTCTGCAAATCCGCCGATCTCGACAGCGTGCACGAGCGGCTTCCACCGTTCGTGGCCGCAGGTTTCCACGCGCTTTGCTCGGCGGCGCGGAACCGGTGAACGGCGCCGGATGATCGCGCTGCTGCAGCGCGTCTCCCAGGCGCGCGTCGACATCGCAGGGGTACCCCGGGCCGTGATCGAGCGGGGACTGCTGGTGCTCGTGGGCGTTCGGCCGTCGGATGACGAGGCGCATGCGCTCAAACTGGTCGATCGCCTGCTCGATTACCGTATTTTCGCAGACGAAGCCGGCAAAATGAACCGGAGTTTGCGTCAAATCGGCGGCGGTCTGTTGCTCGTGCCGCAATTCACGCTGGCGGCCGACACGCGCCACGGCCTCAGGCCGGGGTTTTCTGGGGCCGCGCCGCCCGAGCAGGGGCGCAGGCTCTTCGAGTTCGTGATCGAGGCCGCCGCCCAGCGCCATTCGCCGGTGGCGAGCGGCGTGTTCGGTGCCGACATGCAGGTGTCCCTCACCAATGACGGCCCGGTAACACTCTGGCTGGAAACCTGATTTTTGGCCGCGGCCGGCGCGTATCGAGCTTGGCAAATGCGACCGAACACGCATCGGGGTTGCGGTGTCGAATGTCATAATGTCTTTAGGCGTATTATTCACGCCGAGGCTGATCCCCTGGGCTCGGAGACGCGACATGTTCGATTCAAAAATGTTATTGGTCATTCTGGCGATCGCGCTGGTGATATTCGGCACCAAGCGGCTGCGGACCATCGGCTCGGATCTCGGCGCCGCCGTCAAAGGCTTCAAGCAGGCGATGAATGAGGGCGAGTCCGAAGAGAAGATGCGGCAGCTCAAGCAAGACAAGGATGCCGATTTCGATGCGAATGCCCCGGGTGCGGCCCCCCGCGAAGCCGAGGTCAAGGTCCCCCCGAAAACCAACGCTTGATCGCGCATGCTGGATTTTGGATTTTCGGAAATCCTGCTCACCTCGGCGATCGCCTTGGTGGTGCTCGGGCCTGAGAAGCTGCCCAAGGTCGCCCGCCAGGTCGGAAACTGGATGGGTCGGGCACGCTTGATGGCGCGACAGCTCTCGGAGCAGCTCGAGCGCGAGGTCAACGCTGAAGAGCTGCTGCGGCAGCAGCTCAAGAGTCCGGCGTTGCCGCCGTCTTCCGTGCCGCCGCCCCTGGCGGCGGACCCGCTTCCCGTCTCACCGTCCTCGCCGCCCGAGCCGCATCCCAACTCGCCCGCCGCCATGCACCCGGCGACGCCGCCCACGCCGACGAGCGTCGAGCCGCAGCAATCGACCCAATGAGCGCTCCGCAGGGCGATGCTGAGGGGCTCGCCGAGGGAACGCTGATATCGCACTTGCTGGAGCTGCGCGATCGCCTGCTCAAGGCGATGCTCGCGATCGGCATCTGCTTCATCCCGTGCGCCATCTACATGAACCGGCTGTTCACGTTCGTGGCCGAGCCGCTCAAGAAGAAGCTCCCGGCCGGTGCGACCTTGATCGCGACGAGCGTGGTCGCGCCGTTCACCGTCCCCTTCAAGCTCGCGATCGTCCTCGCCATCGGCGCGGCGATGCCCTTCATTCTGTACCAGGCGTGGGCCTTCGTCGCGCCGGGACTGTATCGGCACGAGAAGAAGCTGGCGGTGCCGCTTCTCATCTCGAGCATTCTGCTCTTCTACCTTGGCGCGGCATTCGCCTACTACGTCGTCTCGCCCGTCATGCTCAGCTTCTTCGTCTCGACCATGCCGAACGGCGTACAGATGATGACCGACATGGGCAGCTATCTCGATTTTGTGATGATTCTGCTGCTCGCGTTCGGCGCGGCGTTCGAAGTGCCGGTGGCCACGGTATTATTGGTCTGGACCGGATTCGTGAAAATAACGACGCTCAGGAAAAATCGCGGACTGGTGCTCTTGGGGATATTCATTTTCGCAGCTTTCGTGACGCCGCCCGATGCGGTATCGCAGAGCGCCATGGCGATACCCATGTATCTCCTGTACGAGATCGGCATCGTCATGGCAGGACTCTTGCTGAAGGATAAAATCGCCGCCCGCGCCAAGGCCGAGGAAGCCGAACGCGGGGCCGGAGCTTGAGCGAGACATTTCTCGGCCATCCGCGCGGTCTTGCGACTCTCTTCTTTACCGAGATGTGGGAGCGCTTCACTTACTACGGCATGCGTGCGGTGCTCGTGCTGTTCCTGGTGGGCGCGGTCTCCTCGGGCGGCTTGGGGCTCGACGACAAGACGGCGGCGGCGATCTACGGCCTGTACACGGCCGGCGTCTATTTGGCCGCGTTGCCGGGCGGATGGATCGCCGATCGTCTGATCGGGGCCCGATGGGCCGTGCTCGCCGGCGGAATTCTCATCACCGTGGGCAACACGCTGCTGGCCGTATCGGCGACTCCCCGAGGGTTCTATCTCGGCCTCGTGGTGATCGTGCTCGGTGTGGGGCTCCTGAAACCGAACGTGAGCGCGATGGTCGGCGAACTCTACCCCGAGGGAGGCGCCCGGCTGGACGCCGGATTCACTGTGTTCTACATGGGAATCAATCTTGGCGCGACGCTCGGCCCCGTCCTGACGGGCGAGGCACAGCAGCTCATCGGTCCGCGCGCAGGGTTCGGAGTGGCTGCGCTGTTCATGGCGTTTGGCGTGCTGCAGTTTCAGCTCACGCGCCGCCATCTCGGCAATGCCGGCCGATACGCGGCGCCGGCCGCCGCGGGGACGGGGGCACCTCAGCCGGCCGCACGCAAGCCCTGGCTGCATCTGTGGATCGCCTTGGGCGCCTCGACCGTCGCCCTCGCGGCATGCAGCTTCGGCTGGCTACCCGTGAATCCCGTCGACCTCGCCCACGCGAGCGCGCTCGTGATCGCGGCCACCGCGTTGCTGTACTTCGCCTATCTGTTCCTGGCCGGAAATCTGTCCGTGCAGGAGAAGCGCCGCGCGGCGGTGATCGTAGTGCTGTTTCTCGGCAGCGCCTTGTTCTGGTCGGGTTACGAGCAGGCGGGATCATCGCTCAATCTGTTCGCCGAGCGCTATACCGACCGTACGTTCTGGCACTTCGTAGTCCCCGCGAGCTGGTTCCAATCGCTGAATCCTGCCTTCGTCATCGCCTTCGCACCGTTGGTCGCGTGGGTCTGGATCGCGCTCGCGCGACGGCAGCTGAATCCTTCCGCACCGGCCAAATTCGCAATCGGCGTGATCCTCATGGGCTCGGGCTTTCTGGTGATGGCGGCGGCCGCATCGTTCGTGGCTCGCGGCTCGAAGGTGCTGCCGTACTGGCTGATCGCCACTTACTTGCTGCACACGATCGGAGAGCTGTGCTTGAGTCCCGTCGGTCTTTCCTATGTGACCAAGCTGTCGCCGAAGCGTCTCGTCGGCCAGATCATGGGAATGTGGTTTCTATCGCTGTCGCTCGGTAATCTAGCGGCCGGGCTGATCGCCGGCGAATTCGATGCCAACAACGTTGCGGCCATGCCCGGGCAATACATGCACATCGTCTATTTTTCCGTGGGTCTCGGTGCCGTGCTGCTGCTCTTGAGCCGGCCGGTGAGAAAACTGATGGGCGACGTACAGTGAACGACAGCTTCCGGTGTTGAACGCATCGGATGAGCGTGATCGGCGGGAACTGACGTTCCGCGCGATACTGCTCGGCGGAATAATCACCCTCGCTTTCACCGCGGCCAATGTGTACTTGGGACTCAAGGTGGGGCTGACGTTCGCCACATCGATTCCGGCCGCGGTGATCTCCATGGCGGTGCTGCGGCTTTTCAAGTCCTCGAGCATTTTCGAGAACAACATCGTCCAGACCGTGGCGAGTGCCGCCGGGACGCTGGCGGCGATCATCTTCGTGCTTCCGGGGCTCGTCATCGTCGGCTGGTGGCACGGCTTCCCCTACTGGATGACCATGGCGGCCACCGGACTCGGCGGAATTCTCGGCGTCATGTTCTCCGTACCGCTGCGGCGCGCCCTCGTCGTCAACAGCGACTTGCCCTATCCGGAAGGACTTGCGGCGGCCGAGGTGCTTCTGGTGGGCGCCGGCTCGCGCGAGGGGAATGAGGAGAGCAGTCAAGGCCTCATCGCCATCACCGTCAACGCCATCGCCTCGGCCGGCTTTTTTGCCTTGAGCCAGACCCGGCTCGCGGTCGACGAGGCCGCCGTCTACTTTCGCGTGGGCGGAGGAGTCACCGGCGTATCGTCGAGCCTGTCCATGGCGCTGGTCGGCGTCGGACACCTCGTCGGTATCTCGGTAGGCATGGCGATGTTCGCCGGCATCGTCATCGGCTGGGGGATCCTGGTGCCGATTCTGACCGCAGGCTCATCGACGGCGGACTCGGCGCAACATGTGGCGCTCGCCGTCTTTCGCACCGATATCCGATTCTTCGGCGCGGGCGTTATCGGCGTCGCGGCACTCTGGACTTTCTGCAGCATTCTCGGACCCATCATCGCCGGGCTGCGCGCCGCGATCGCCGCGTCCGGTGCTCGAGGCGTGCAGGGAGCCGTGCTGCCGCTGGTCGAGCGCGATCTGCCCGTCAAGACCGTCGCAGGCGTCGTCGCCGTGACGTTGGTTCTCATCGCCGTGCTGCTCTGGCAGTTCATCGCAGGGGGTGCGTTGGCGGGGCACGCGCCGGCGCTGATCGCCGCCACGGTGGTGTTCGTGCTGGTGGCCGGTATCGTGATCGCATCGATCACCGGCTACATGGCGGGACTCATCGGCGCATCGAACAGTCCGGTCTCCGGCGTGGGCATTCTCGCCGTGATCGCCGCGGCGCTGATGCTGACGGCCGTCGTCGGCCGCAGCACGGACCCCGGCCAATCGAGCGCCATGGTCGCCTATGCATTGTTCGCGACCGGCATCGTGTTCGGAATCGCGACCATCTCGAACGACAACCTGCAGGACCTCAAGACCGGTCAGCTCGTCGGCGCGACACCGTGGCGGCAACAGGTGGCGCTGGTGTTCGGCGTGATATTCGGCGCCGTGATCATTCCACCCGTGCTCGATCTTCTCAATACCGCCTACGGCTTCGCAGGCACACCCGGCTCCGGACCCAATGCACTGGCCGCTCCCCAGGCGGCGCTCATCTCGGCGCTGGCGCAAGGGATGCTGGGCGGCCACCTGAACCTCAAGATGATCGAGTACGGGGCGCTGGCGGGTGCATCGCTCATCGCAATCGATGCGATGCTGGGCCGCGCAGGGCACATGCGCCTGCCGCCGCTGGCGATCGGGCTCGGAATCTATTTGCCCATGGGGGCCACCCTGCCGGTGGTCATCGGGGCACTCGCGGGCTATTTCTATGACGCTTTCGCCGATCGCAGCCCCCGTCCGGCGTTCGCCCGGCGAATGGGTGTGCTGATGGCGACGGGCATGATCGTCGGCGAGAGTCTCTGCGGCGTTCTGTATGCCGGAGTCGTCGTGGTATCGGGCCGGAGTGACCCCTTCGCCGTCGTCGGCGATGGTTTCGCGACTCCGGCGCTGATCGGCGGCGCGGTCGTTTTCTTTGGGATCATCGGCCTTTTGTACCGTCGCACCATCCTCTTGGCGAGCCGAGCCCGCACCCCCACGGCGCCCGCCGGCGTCTGAAACGAGTCGGCCGATGCGCGACTCCGGCTATTCCGCGAAGCTCACGGCGTGCCTCGTCACCATCTATCTCGTGTGGGGATCGAGCTTCCTGTTCTCCAAGATCGCGGTGAATCACCTGCCCATCGCGCTGTTTTCCGCGATTCGATTCTTGACCGCGGGGGTGCTGCTCGCGCTGCTGGCGCACTTCGTCGCAGGTCACGCCTTCCCGCGACACGCCGTGGAATGGCGTCACGTATCCATCGCCGGCTTCTTCATGGTGTTCGTGAGCAACGGTCTCAACATCTGGGCCATCAACTACATTCCGACCAATCTGTCGGCGCTCTTGAACGGAACCGCGGCGTTCTGGATCGCCGGCCTCGGAGTGTTCGGCAAACGCGGTCATCCCCTGACGCGCTGGGCGGTGCTGGGCATGATCATCGGTTTCTCGGGGACCGCGCTCATGCTGATTCCAAAGGGCGGCTTGCGCACGAGCAGCCTGCTCGCGGAAATCGGCGCGCTGGTGGCATGCGCGGCCTGGGCCCTCGGGACGCTGTATTACCGCAGCATCGATACCACGTTGAGCTCGCTGATGTTCATGGCGCTGCAGATGTGCATGGGAGGGCTCATGCTGCTCAGCGTCGCGATCGGCCACGGCGATGCGGCGCGCTGGACTTTCAACCTGCCCGGCATGATGGCGCTCGCGTACCTGACGTTCGCGAGCTCGTGCCTCGCTTATACCGCGTACGGCTGGCTCAGCTTGCACGCTCCGCCCGCCGTCACCGGCACGTACGGTTACGTGAACCCCGCGATTGCCGCCTATCTCGGCTGGCAGTTCCTCGACGAGCGCCTCACGAACTTGCAGCTTCTCGGCATGGTGACCATCATCGCCGCCGTCGGGATCCTGACCTTGCCCGGTGGTACGCTGACCGACCGAAAAACGCTCGAGGAGCCAAAGACCCAATAGCGGCTATCGGCGACGCACGATGACCTCGATCTTGCCCTTGGGCCCGACGAACCAGGAGCCCACCATGCTCACGAGGCTGACGACCACCGAGCACCAGAACGCAGACCAGAATCCGGCGAGATGCATGCCCGGCAGGATCCAGGCGACGAGCGCCACCATGCCGGCGTTGATCACCAGCAGGAAGAAGCCGAGTGTGAGGACGGTCATCGGCAAGGTAAGGACGATGGCGATGGGCCGGATGATGGAGTTGACGATGCCGAGAAGAATCCCGGCCAAGATCAACGTCGAGGGACTGTCGATGACAACACCCGGCACCCAGGCAGTCGCCAGCCATAAGCCGAGAGCCACGATGATGGCGCGAGCAAGGAAGCCGAGCACGGACCCTCCGGGGATCAGGACATTACCAGGGTTATGCCACCTCGCTGGGAAAATGCAAGCGGTGCCGCCGGCTAGTAGTCGAGTCCCGGCAACGGCGGATCCTTCGGCGGCGATGGTTTTGGTGCGGGCTTGGGCTTTGGGGGACTCTCGAGCGTCACCTTGATGCGCCCCATGCATCGCTCCCACCCCAGGCGCATTTTCACGTATTGCGCGTCCCAGCTCGGTGCTTCAGGCACGCCGGATCCCAGCAGCCGAAGCGAGGTGGTGCCGTCGCCCTTGCGCACGTCGAGCAGAAAATCATCCACCACGGCGCTCTCGCTCGGGGGCAGGTCAGGGGAGTGCAGATAGATGAGACGCAAGCGGCGATTCACATCGAATACATCGATGTGCGCCTCCCGCCCGCCGGTCTGCCGCTTGCCGAGACGATACAGACCGCCCTCGCGCGGATCGATCTCGGCTTCCTGGCCCGACCAGATGCGCACCAGAGCAGCATCGGTGAGCGCGCGCCAGACGCGCGCGACGGGAACCTTCACCTCGACCAGATGGGCGTAGCCGCGGGTGCCATTACGGGTGGATTTGCGGGGTAAGCTCACTTCCCTAGCTTACGGGATGCAAGCGAAAGTGGAGTGCTACAATTCAACAACCGGGGAGGGACACTCATGGCTTATGTGGATATCGTGACTGCGCTCGCACTTCTGCAGTTCGTGTGGTTCGCCATGCAGGTCGGACAGGCCCGCGCCAAGTACGGTGTGAACGCGCCGGCGGTGACCGGCAACGACATCTTCGAGCGACATTTTCGGGTGCAGCAAAACACCCTGGAACTGCTCGTTATGCTCATTCCGGGAATTTATCTCTTCAGCCATTATTTCAACCCGCTCGTAGCCGCGGCGCTGGGCGTCGTGTACTTGATCGGGCGGCAGATCTATTCCATGAGCTACGTCAAGGATCCCAAGTCTCGCAGCGCGGGCTTCGGACTCAGCTTCCTACCCGCCGTGATCCTGGTCGCGGGAGGCGTGGTCGGCGCGGTGATGCGCCTCGCCGGGCATTGACCCGGACCCGCTCGCCAACGCCCCGGTGGCCTCCCGGGGCATTGATTTGACCTGCCGAACGCTTACAGTATCCATACCAACACTTGCTGGGGTGGCCTCGAGGGCCTGAGACGCCGGCTGTGTCCTTTCGACGAGGACGCGCACCGACGAACCCATTGAACCTGATCCGGTTAGTACCGGCGGAGGGAGCGTGGGAATCAGATCCGGCCCGAAGGGCCTCTTTTACGGCATCGGCGCGGCACTCGTCTCGATCGCCCTCCTTTGGAGTCTTCCAGTCCCCGGCGCCGATGCGGGCAGCGAGCTTGCCGAAATCGTCGTCACGGCCACCCTCATGGCGACTGCCGACCAGGAGCTGCCGGCGAGTGTCACGGTCCTCGACGCGCAGACGCTGCGCGAGGCGGGTCAGCAGAACTTCGAGGACGTCCTTGCGCTGGTGCCGAATCTCAACTGGGCCGGCGATACCTCGCTGCCACGGTATTTTCAGATCCGCGGCGTCGGCGAGCTGCAGCAGTACCAAGGCGCTCCCAATCCATCGGTGGGCTTCCTCATCGACGATATCGATTTCAGCGGACTCGGCATGGCGGGCACCTTGTTCGACATCGATCACATCGAAGTGCTGCACGGACCGCAGAGCACGATTTATGGAGCGAACGCACTCGGGGGACTCATCTATGTGCGCAGCGCCGAGCCGGCCGACGTCTTCGGCGGGCGGGTGGAGCTCGACGGCGGAAATTACGACGAGCGCTCCTTCGGCGCGGTGGTCACGGGGCCGGTGCCTTCGCTCGACTCGTCGTTCCGCTTCGCCGCGCAGCAGTACCTGAGCGAGGGCTTCTATCACAACGCCTATCTCGACCGGGATACCGACAATCGCAACGAGCTCACGCTCCGCGGAAAGTGGCGCTATCAGCCGAACGACGCCTGGGACGTCGATCTCACGGCCCTGCGAGTGCAAATCGACAACGGCTACGATGCCTGGTCGATCTACAATGACTCCCGGACCACCGAATCGAATCAGCCCGGGGTGGATCGTCAATACTCCACGGGCCTATCCGCGCGCGGCACCTACACCGGCATCGAGCCGCTGACCTTGACCACGATCGCGACCTACGCGGACACCACCGTCAACTATTCCTACGACGGCGATTGGGGCAATGACGTCTTCTGGTACCCCTATACCTATGACTACTTCGAGATTCAGGTTCGCCATCGCTCGACCCGCAGTGTCGAAATTCGCCTCGCCGACAATGCCCGGCACGGGCTGTCGTGGCTCGTCGGCGTGTACGCACTCACCCTCAAGGAAGGACTGGACGACACGAGCACCGGCTTGTACATCGACCCCTTCGACTCGACCCAGAACTCGAGCACCCTTACGGTCGTGCGCTCGAGCTACCGGGCTACCAACAGTGCCGTGTATGGGGAGCTCGGGGGTGATCTGGGCGCGCACAGCCGTTGGTCGGTGGGCTTGCGCGGCGAGCGGCGCACCACGCACTACGATGATTCGACCACCAATCTCGGCGAGCCGACGACCTACAACGATTTCGATCCCGAGAACAATCTCTGGGGAGGACACCTCTCGCTCGATTACGAGCTCGCGAAGGACCAGCATCTCTATGCGCTCGTTGCGCGCGGCTACAAGGCGGGCGGCTTCAATCTGAGCGCGGGATTGCCCGAGAGCCAGAAGCTGTTCAGCCCGGAGTGGGACTTGAACTACGAGATCGGGCACAAGGCCCAGATGGACGACAAGCGGTTGCGCATCGACACCTCGCTCTTCTACATGGAGCGGCATTACGAGCAGCTGCTCACCGGCGAGCAGCTTCAACCCGATAATCCCAACACCTTCGTCTTCTACACCGGCAACGCCCAGTCGGGCTACAACTACGGCCTCGAGTCGAGCTTCGCGTGGCTCGCGACCCGACGGCTGGAGCTCGGCGGCTCGCTCGGTCTCTTGCAGACGCTCTACCGCGGCTTCGTGCAGAACGGCGCGGAGTTTCCGGACCGGGCGTTGCCGCATGCGCCGCCGTGGCAGGCGGCGCTCGATGCCTCCTGGCACGACGCCCGCGGGCCGTTCGCACGCATCGACGTCACGGGCATGGGCGGATTCTTCTACGACATGCCGCCCAATTGGACGCGCTCTCATCCCTACGGACTCGTGAACGGCAAGCTCGGCTGGCAAACGTCCCGCTACGAGGCCTACCTCTGGGGCAGAAATCTGCTCGACAAGGACTACACGGTGCGTGGCTTCTACTTCGGCGATCAGCCGCCCAATTTTCAGAACGCCCTTTACACGCAGCTCGGCGAGCCGCGCAACTGGGGCGTGCACTTCACTTATAATTTCTAACTCTAACCGCTCTTGGTCGTCCGGTAGTGCAGAGTGAGCGTCGATTGCGCGGGGATTCGAAGGCGGAAAATCGGGCGCCCATTCTGGGTTCCCATGCGCCGATCGGCCTCCGAGATGCGCTCATCGTCGTCGAGGCGAAGCTTGAGCTCGAAGCGAATGGCGTCCGGGCGGGCGTTGGTGATGTCGACTCGATGCGAGCCTCTGTCATGGGTCGCCTGCACCTCGACGTCCGGCGCACTCCCCATCTCGATCTCCACTTCCTCGTCGATGGCGAGGTCGCGCAGATCCGACTGGTGCGCCAGCAGCCGCTCCGTACCGTGCCGTAGAAAGACCGCGACGCTCCCCGACGGCAGGGGCAGCCCGAGATGGTTTGCCACGCTGTTCTTGGTGCGCAGCCACTGCGACGCCGGCTGCGGGCCCGATGGGTCTTCGCTCGTGAGCTCTACGCCGTAGAACGTGTCGATGGGGATGGCGCTGCGATCGAGCAGACGCACTTGCTTCGATTGCCGGCTCGCCACGGTCGTCGGCTCCGGAACGCGGTAGAGCTTGAGATCGCCCAGCTGCTCCTGGGTGACTCGCGCGGTCACCACGGCCTCCTGCAGAACATCCGCGGCGGGCATGATGGCGGCGCCCATCACGAATCGCGAGAGGGCCGGACCCTGCGGTGAGACGCGCTTGAGCGCAACGATCTGGGGCGAATCGCTGGTCGAGCCTCTGGGCCAGCACGTCGCGAGAATCGGGCCGCCCAGATCGATCGGATCGACGTTGCCGCTCACGCGATTCACGCGCCCCGCCACCACCTGCGTGTGGGCGGACGGGAATCCGATGCCATTGCCGTTCGCGAGCGTCACCCATGCGCCCAGGTCCATGTGTTTGCCGTCGGGTGCGAGGGTCGCCGTGTAGTTGGCGGCCCAATCAAATCCTCGCGCGAGATAGGAGAGCGTTACCTGGGCGGATATCGGCGCGGGGGCTCGAACCCGTACGGACAAGGTCGGCCGGGACGACAATCCTGCGGCATTCTCGAAGCTGAAGGTCTCGGGCAAGCCCGAACAGCGCAGTGCCTCCAACCCCTCCGGCGTCCTGAATACCACCCCCCCTAAGGCATCGGACACGATCGTGGCATCCCGACGCTCGAGCACTCCGGACTTGGGGCTCCTGCGGATGAGCTGCACGGGATGGCCTTGAGCCGCAGCGACCAGGCTCGATGGGCTCAACAGCGCGGCGTCCCGATTCTTCTCCAAGATACCGCTCTCGAGTCCCGTGACAATGGCGCTCACCGGCTCGATACCGTCGGCCACGCCCTCGAAGCGCAATCGGCTTTCGCCGGCGGGAAGATGCACGGCGCGCGTCTCGCTGACGAGCGCGAATCCCTGGAGTGAATCGAGGTCGACCGCGCCCGATCGCCGGTAGGGTGCGCGGTACACCGTCACCGCGAGTACCGACGGCGCATCCGCCGCCACCTCGACCGGCATGCCGGCCTTCGCGAGCTCCGCGGGCGCGGGGGGCCCGGCGGCGGGGGTTGCGGCGGCCGCGCCCCAGGCCAGCAGGAGAGAGATGAGTCCGGCCGGGCGCACGGCGCGCAAGGCTCAGAACTTGGTGTCGAAGCTGGCGGTGACGATGGACTTGCCGGATGCGGGGACCGGCACCTGCCACTCGGCGGTATCGGCACTGCGGCGCGTGCTCTTCTGACTCTCGGCCGTGATGCGCGAGTCGCCCCAAAGGCCCGATTGCAGCAGATCGACCGTGACCGGATGAGTCATCGCGTTGGTGAGCTCGTAGCTCATGTCCGTTTGCCAGTCGAGCCACCCGTTGCGGGTTCGTTTCACGACCACGGCATGCACCTTCACGTCGAACGCATCGCCCGTGGCGAGCGAGAGGGTCGACCCCATCGGCGTGTGGTCGATGCTGCTCTCGCCGATGAACTGCGGATCGCCCCGCTTGTCGCGAATGTAGAACCGCACGATACCCGCGGGCAGCTGATCGCCGAGCCCCGCGTGCGCGCTGGTGGAGAAGCGGTAAACGCTCTTGGCGCTGACCGGCGTATTGGAGGTGCTCAGCCAGCCGTTGTGGTACTCATAGCGATGCTCGGCGGGCACCTCGTGCACATCGAGAAAGCTCACCTGCTTGGTCTGCTGATTGGCGATGGTCGTGCGCTCGGCCAGCGGGTAGAGGTAGAAGTCGCCGAGGCGCTCGCGATTGCCGCTCTCCGTCCCCGCCTGCTGGAGGGTCGCGCGACGCGGCGGGCGCCACTGGGGCGCCGTGCTCTCGAGCTGGGGCGTGCCCGCGACCAGGAGCGTCTGCGCGTTCTCATAGGTCGTCCCGCTGGAATTCGTGAGGGTAACCCAGCCCTGCACGTCGATCTTCGCGTCGTTCTCGTCGTAGAGCGCCACATAGTCGGCCTTCCAGCCGAGGCCCGGGGTGAGATAGCTCAAGGCGGCCGCACGCGACCCGGGACGCGTGCTCAAAACGGTGACCGATAGGGTAGGGCGGGCGCGCAGGTTGTCCGGCACCTTGTCGAATATCACTCGCACCGGCAGCCCGTCATCGCGCAACACCTCGATGCGCGGGCCGATCTTGAGCACGACGCCGCCGTTGGTGGCGAGCACTTCGGCCTGCTCGCGCGTCTCGGCACCGGTCGCCGGATTGACCCGGACGATGGTGACATCGTGGCCGACGGCCTTTTCCATGAGCTTGGCCGGGGTGAGCAGGTCGAAATCAAAATTCTGCTCGACGATGGCGATGTCCGCCGCCTTGAGCGAGACGGTCTCGGGTCGAATCTGCGCCGACACGTCCTGAAATTCGATGCGCTGGCGGCCGCCCTTGATGTCGATCTCGCGCCGATCCTGGACCAGTGCGAGGTCATCGGCATAGATGGTGACGGCGAGATCCCGCTCGGCGGCCCGCACGGCGGGGACCGTCATCAGGCCGGCGAGGGTAGCGGCGAAAGCGAGACGAGTACGCATCCGGCAACTCCGATCTCAAAGCGCCGGGGGCGCCTCAGCCGGAGGGCCGCGCCGGGCGCTTCAGCCGGCGCAAAGACTTCAGCGCATCGACACCACGCGCTGCGAGGACAGCGACTCCATCCAGCTCTTCACGCGCTTCGCATCGGCCACGCGGGTGTACTTGCCCATCGAGTCGAGCAGCACGATCACCACGTTGCGCCCTCGGATCACGGCTTCGAGCACCAGGCACTTGCCGGCCTCGGCGATGTATCCGGTCTTCTGCACGATGATGTTCCAGCTCGGATTCTTGACCAGGTTGTCGGTATTACGAAACTCCACCAGATGCCGGTGCACGCGCACGGTGTAGCTCGGGTCGGTGGAATAATCGCGGATCACGGCATTTCGAGAGGCCGCGATCACCAGCTTCGACAGGTCCTCGGGGCTCGCCACGTTCTCGCTCGAGAGCCCCGTGGGGTCGGCGAAATGGGCGCTGTGCATGCCGAGCGCAACCGCCTTGGCATTCATCGCCGCGACGAACGCCCGCAGACCGCCCGGATAGTTGGCGCCGAGCGCGTGCGCGGCCCGGTTCTCCGAGGACATGAGCGCGAGATGCATGAGGTCGCCGCGCGTGAGCACGGTGCCGACCGAGAGGCGGGAAACGTTCTGCTTCGGCAGATCGAGCTCGGCGTCGGTGATCTCGATCGGCTCATCCATCGGCAGCTTGGCATCGAGCACGACCAGGGCGGTCATGAGCTTGGTGATCGAGGCGATGGGTGCCGCGACATCGGAATTGCGCGAATAGAGGACGGATGAATCGCTCTGGTCGATGATGAGAACCGAGCTCGACTTGAGCTTCGGGACCACGGCTTCCTTGGCGCCGGCTGTGGCGGTGCACAGGCTCAACAGCATGCCGGCGAACACTACAGCCGGCCCTCGAGTGATCGAAACCATTAGAGTCCCAACGTTGGTTTTACTTCAAGTTGTGAAGGTAAACATATGTTAATCACGCCCCGGCGTGATCTGGCGCTAACTTTGCCATCAAAACGTGGAAAGTCCAAACGGTTTCGCGCGGGAATGAAGAAAAATAAAACGCAAACGCTCGATGCTGCAATCGCGACTCAGCCGGCCGTCTCGGTGCCCGGCGCACGCCGCAGCTCCTTGTCCCGGTACATCTTGTGATCCACCGCGCTCATGAGCTCGCGGATGTCGCGGCCGTCTCTCGGGTAGTTCACCGCGCCGATGCTCACGGAGCATCGAATCATTCGCGACCGCAAATCCAGGGTGGTCTTGTACACGTTATGTCGCACGCGCTTGACGACCGAATCCGCGATCTCCGGCGAGGCCCCCGGCAATAGGACGGCGAACTCATCGCCGCCGAACCGGGCCGCCGAGTCGGTGCCCCGGATGCTCCTCTGCAGGCACTGGGCCACCAGGGTGATGGCGCTGTTTCCCGCTTCGTGACCGAAGGCGTCGTTGATGTCCTTGAGCCGGTCGATGTCGACCATGAGGACGGAGTAAACCCCCCGGCTGCCCTCGCAATTGGCGTGCTCCCGCTGCCAGATCTCGTTGAACGCACGCGGGTTGTAAAGCCCCGTCAGCGAGTCGGTTTGCGCCAGATTCTCGATCCGCTCGCGCGCCTCGGTGATGTCCGCGGAGAGCGTGTTGGTGAGGTAGGCAACCAGCAGGAAGGGGGCGATCTGGCCGACGAGCTGGCTTGCGTACGCGAGCGACAGGAGGTCGACATGAGGCGTGGCGGATGCGAGCAGCAAGTGACATAACGCGATCACCCCCACTTGCAGGAGCGTCACCAGACGGCCGAGGGTGAGGGCGCTCAGGATAATGGGCAGCAGGTACAGGTTGAACAGCGGGCTCGCACTCCTGGCGGTGAACCAGAGCACCGCGGTGATGAAGGCCACCATGGACCAGGACTCGATCAGCAGGCGAGTGCGCGTACGGCCCGGGAAAAAGCGGCGCGCCCGAAAGGCGACGATGGCCGCCGCGAAGGCCGCCAGAGGAACCGCGGCGCCGGGGTGGGCGACTAGCGTCCCGGACCAGACCAGCACCAGCGACGCGAGCGCCAGGCACAGGATTTCGATGGATTGAGTGCTGCGCAAGGATCAGCCTCGCGCCGAGGCGGATACTCCGCCGCGCGAATTGACGGTGGGCGCCTTGAGCTCCTGGATCGCGCGCTTCACCTCCGGATCGCGCTCGAGCAGCGGCGCTCCGCCGGCGACGCCCGGCGTAGCGACGCCCGGCTCTTCGGACGCGAATGCCGGGGGCGTGTTGGGATCGCGCGCGAGCGCAATGTCGGGGGCGATGCCGCGATGGTTGATCGACACGCCGGAGGGCGTGTAGTAGAGCGAAGTCGTCAGCTTGAGCGCCCGATCGTCGCCGAGCGGAATCACCGTCTGAACCGAGCCTTTGCCGAAGGTGGTTTGGCCCATGAGCGTTGCCCGGTGATGATCCTTGAGAGCCCCGGCCACGATTTCGGCGGCGGAGGCGGAGCCGCCGTCCACCAGCACCACGATGGGCGCACCCGACAGCTCGTCGCCCGGCGTCGCGCTCATCTCGAACTTCGACTCGGGTGTGCGCCCCTTCGCGCTCACGATCAGGCCCGAATCGAGGAACGCATCCGACACGGCCACGGCGGCCTCGAGTACGCCCCCCGGGTTATTGCGCAGATCGAGCACCAGCCCTTTGAGCGGCGCGCCGTTCTTCTTGCGCAAGGCGCTGAGTGCCGCGGTCAGCTCTTGCGCGGTGGACTCGCTGAACTGAGAGATACGGACGTACCCGTAGCCGCGCTCGGGCAGATCGGAGGCGACGCTGTGCAATTTCACGCGCGAGCGCTTGAGCGTGAAGTGCAGCGGCTCCGCGTTGCCTTCGCGCGCGATGCCCACCTTCACCGTGGTGCCTTCCTTGCCGCGCATGCGTCCGATGGTGTCGGCCAGCGTGCCCGTGTTCACGGGCACATCGTCGATGCTGACGATCACATCGCCGGACCGAATGCCCGCAGCGGCCGCGGGCGACCCATCCAGCGGCGCGACCACGATAACCTGGCCATCCTCCATCGACACCTCGATGCCGACCCCGAAATATTGTCCTGAGCTCGAGATCTTGACGTCGTCGTATTCATCGCCGTCGAGATAGGCGGAGTAGGGATCGAGGGACGATACCATGCCGCGAATCGCGGCCTGGAGCAGCTGATGATCGTCCACCGGATCGACATACTCGCGCTCGACCTGGCCCATCACCTCGGCGAGCAGCCGCGCGTCCTCCCAAGGAACGTTCTGAGCAAGGCTCGGCGCCGGTTTGTCGGCAAGCACTCCGCGCGCGATCGACAGCGACAGGCCGATCACGATACCCGCCGCCAGGAGCGAAGCATTGCGCCATTTCGCCATCATCGGCGGCAGCATACGTGCGTGCGGGTTTTGCCGCCAGTTGCGGGGCCGGCAGGACTCACTCGGCGGCCTTCAGCCACATTTTAGGGTCGACGGGCTTGCGGCCCTCGCGGATCTCGAAATACAGCTGGGGCACGGTGCCGCCCGCATCGCTCACGGCGGCGATCACATCGCCCGGAGCGACCCGGTCTCCCACCGACTTGTACAGCACCTCGGCGTGGCCGTAGAGCGTCAGGAAATTCCCGCTGTGCGCGATGATGATGAGCAATCCCATGCCCTGCAGCCAGTCGGCGTACACGACGCGGCCCGAGCAAGGCGCGCGCACCTTGGCGCCGCGCACCGTCTCGATCATCACACCGTTCAACCGTACCGCGGTGGGCGCGCCGTGAGTGCGTGTTTCCTGATAGCGGGTCGTCAACTTGCCGCTCACGGGCCAGGGGAGCTTCCCGCGCAATTGCTCGAAGCTCTGCTGCGCGTCCACCGGAAAGTCCTTGAGCACTCGCTCCAGATCGCCCACCAGCGACTCGACGGCCTGCTCCTCCTGCTGCAGGCGCGCGAGCTGAAGATGGCCGGATTGCACCTGCTCGTCGAGCGCTGCGACGGCGACGGCACGCTCCTGTCGTGCGCGCACCAGAGCGGCGACCTCGCGGGCAGCCTCGGTCTGCAATGACTTGAGGTTCGCGCTCGCTCGATCGATCTCCGCCGAAAGCTCCGCAAGGTGCGTCTCGCGCGCCGCGATCTCCTCGATCCTCATGGCACGGGCGCGTGCGAAATAACCGTAATACGCCGCCATGCGGCCCGCCCTTGCCGGGTTGGTCTGGCTCAGCAGCAAGCGCATCTCGTCGGCCCGCCCGATCATGTACTGCGCACGCACCTGCGCCGCGAGCGAGGCGCGCTCGGTATCGAGGGCGGCTCGATTATGCGCCTGCTCGACATTGAGCTCGTTGCGCTGCCGCTCTGCGGCGAGCAGTGCCGCGTTCAGCGACTCAAGGCGACGGCGCTCTGCCGTGATGCCGAGATCCGCATCTCGCAGCCGCGCATCCAGCGCATCGCGCTGCTTGAGCTCGCTCCCGAGGCGGGCGGTGAGCTCGGCGATGCGCGCGCGCACGGCAGCGAGCTTGGCTTTTGCTTCTGCCGCGTCCGGCGACTCGGCGCCCGGCGGACCGGCACCCGGCGAGCCCGTGGGCGGCGCGGGCGATCCGGTGGCCGCCGTAATGCAAATGCCGAGCGCCCATGCAGCCAGTGATCGCCGGTATTCGATGCCCCGATTCCTCAAAATTCTCCGACCAGCCGCAAGCATACAAGCCTTGTGCCCGCTGCTATACTTGCCCGCCCTAAAATCCCCGATTTCTCGCATGCAACGACTGTTGGAATACATCAGCCATCACCCCTACCTCGCGGGGGCCGCGGTGATCGCGGCGATCGCCGTCCTGGTGGCCGAGTTCCGGGAACGCGTTTCCGGCTTCGCCGCGCTGTCCGCCATGCAGGCGGTGCGCCTGATGAACCAGGGCGCCCTCATGCTCGATCTTCGCTCCAAGGAAGCCTTCGACGCCGGACACATCGGCGATGCGCGCAACATCCCGGCGGCGGAGCTCGCCGCCTCGGCCGACGCCTTGAAGAAATGGCGCGACCGGCCCGTGATCACGTACGACGACAGCGGAGTGAGCAGCGCGGGGGCCGTGCGCACCCTGACGAAGCTCGGCTTCACCAAGGTGTTCAATCTCGACGGGGGCCTGAACGCGTGGGTCAAGGACAATCTGCCGCTCGCGAAGGGGTCCGGCGGGAAGTCCGCCAAATGAGCGCACGAGAGGCCGTCATTTACCTGACCGGCTGGTGCCCCTACTGTCAGAGAGCTCGGGCATTGCTCGAGAAAAAGGGGCTCGCGCTCAAGGAGATCGACATCGAGGACGATGCCCAGCTCCGCGAGGAGATGACGACCCGCAGCGGCCGCCGTACCGTGCCGCAGATCTTCATCGGCGACACGCACGTCGGCGGCTGCGATGATTTGTTCGCGCTCGACGCAAGCGGCGGGCTCGATCGCTTAATTCAGGGGGTTTGATGAACGAGGCCAGAGTCGAGCCAGCCGGCGCCGAGGGCGCGGGCGTGCAAGTCGCGCTGCAGAGCGTCTATCTGAAGGACAGCTCGTACGAGTCGCCGCACGGTCCGCGGTTGCCGGGCAGCCAGACATGGGAGCCGAAGTTTCAGCTCAACATGAATACCGCGGCCGAGGAGATCGGCCCCGACATGCGCGAGGTGCTGCTCACCGTCACCGTCGAGGCCAAGCAAGGCGACGCCACGCTGTATCTCGTGGAGGTCAAGCAGGCGGGCGTGTTCTCGATCTCCGGCGCCTCGGCCGAGGATCTCAAGCGCCTGATCGGCAGCTTTTGCCCGAGCGTGCTGTTTCCCTATGCGCGCGAGGTGATCTCCGACCTGGTCGTGAAGGGCGGCTTTCCGAATTTCCTGCTCCCGCTCGTCAACTTCGACGCACTGTTCGCGCAGGCCTCGGAGTCGGCGCAACCGGGGTTGGTCAACTAGCGCCGAGGGGCTCCCCATGCAGAGCCCGCAGATCACCCCGATGGCGGTCATCGGCGCAGGCTCCTGGGGCACGGCGCTTGCCATTCAGTGCGCGCGCGCGGGGCATCCCACGCGCCTGTGGGGCCGCGATGCCTCGCTCATCCGCTCGATGCAGAAGGACAGGCGCAATGCCCGCTACCTTGCCGATGCGGAGTTTCCGGCCAACCTGCAGCCGGTGGTCGATCTGCGAGAGGCGCTGGCCGATGTGCGCGATGCGCTCGTGGCGGTGCCGTCGCATGCATTTCGCGCCATGCTCCTCGAGATCAAGCCGCACCTCGATACCGACGCGCGGCTTGCCTGGGCGACCAAGGGATTCGAGACCGCAACGGGTTTGCTGCCGCATCAAGTCGCGGAGGAAGTGTTCGGCAGGCGGCCGGGAGCCGTGCTGTCGGGGCCCACCTTCGCGCGCGAGGTCGGTGCGGGACTGCCAACCGCCATGACCATCGCCTCTCGCGACGCGGAGTTCGCCAAGGAGCTGGCACTGCGGCTGTCCGGACCGCGGTTTCGCGCGTACACACAGTCGGACATCGCCGGTGTCGAGGTCGGGGGTGCCGTCAAGAACGTAATCGCCATCGGCTCCGGGATTGCGGACGGCATGGGCTTCGGGGCGAACACGCGCGTCGCGCTCATCACGCGCGGTGTCGCCGAGATGACGCGCCTGGGGGTGAGTCTCGGTGCGCAGCGTGAGACCTTCATGGGCCTCGCGGCGCTCGGCGATCTGGTGTTGACGTGCACCGACGATCAATCGCGCAATCGCCGCCTGGGGCTTGCGCTCGGGCGCGGGCTTTCGCTCGAGGAAGCTCAGCATCAGATCGGGCAGGTGGTCGAGGGAGTGACCGCCGCCGCCGCCGTGCGCAAAGTGGCCGAGCGCGCCGGGGTGGAGATGCCCATCTGCTTCGAGGTGCAGCGCGTGATGCACGAAGGCCGGCCGGTGCGCGATGCCCTCCACGCCCTGATGGGCCGCGAGGTACGTTCGGAGACCGAATAGCGGGGGCGCCCAGCCCGGGCCGCGTAGGCGCGGCGCATTCAGGTCGCGAAGCCGATCTGGCGCCAGGCTTCATACGCCACGATCGCGACGGCGTTCGAAAGATTGAGACTGCGGCTCGCCGTGCGCATGGGTATGAATACCGAGCTGTCCTCGCCGATGCGCTCACGCGCCGCGGCCGGCAAGCCGCGCGTCTCCGGCCCGAACAACAGCGCATCCGCCGCGCTGAAGCGAAAGTCCGCGTAGCATCGCTTGCCCCAGGTGTCCACGGCCACCCATCGCGCGCCGGGGAGCACGGCCATGCAGGCGTCGAGGCTCGCGTGCACGGTCAAGCGCGCACGATCGTGGTGATCGAGACCGGAGCGCTTGAGGCTCTTGTCGTCCAATCTAAAGCCGAGCGGCTTGATCAAGTGCAGACTGGCCCCCGTATTGGCGCACAACCGGATCGCGTTACCGGTATTCGGCGGGATTTCCGGCTCGAGGAGTACCAGGTGAAACATGTGCGGGCGGCCAGCCGGCCCGTCAGGAGCCGGCCTGCGTGACGAGGACACGCTGGGTCGGATAGGCAAATTCGACGCCGAGATGCCGAAACTCGTCGATGATGCGAAAATTCACCGCCTGCTGCAGGTCCAGCAAAGAATTGATCTTCGGCTGCTGAACGAAGAACGACAGTTCGAATTGCAGGCAGCCCTCCTCGAGACTCTTGAGATGACAGCGCTCGAAGCGCGCGTTCGGCTGCTCGCGCACGATGCGCTCGAGGAGCTCCGGAACCGCTTGCAGCGTCTCGCGCGGCGTGCCGTACGGCAAGCGAATGGTCGCGAGCGTGCGCAGTTCCGGCGCCCGGCCGTAATTTCGCACGCGGCTTTTCAGAATATCGGCATTCGACAGGATGATCTGCTCGCCGGCGTCGCTACGCATGCGCGTCGACTTGATGCCGATGCGCTCGACCACGCCCGCGAAGGTATCGATCATGAGCCGGTCGCCGACCACGAAAGGCTTGTCCAGCGCGATCGACAAGGAGGCGAACAAGTCGCCGAGCACGTTCTGCAGCGCGAGTGCGACTGCGACGCCGCCCACGCCGAGGCCCGCGAGGAGCGCAGTGATATTGATGCCCAGGTTCTCGAGAGCGACCAGCGCCAGCAGCGACCAGATGAGCATCTGCGCGACGAAGTTGACGATGCCGAGGGACCCTGCGAAACCGCGGTCCGGCCCGCGCTCCAGCTCCTTGATCTGCAGATAGAACTTGAGGGAGCGCACCGCCCACAATCCGAGCTGCAGCAGGATCGCCATCACCGCGACGTTGTCGATGATGTGCTGGAGCTTCGGCTCGAAGGTCAGATCCTCCTGTCCGGCATACACGGCGAGCGCGAGAATGAGGAACTGCCGGGTGTTGCCGAGCAGGTGGAAGAGGAGGCGTACGGGGGTCGGATGACCGGCGCTCGCATACAGCTTGGAGCGCGCCAGGATGAGGCGCCGCACGATGGAAAGACCGATCCAGACCGAGACGAACACCAGGCCGGCGATGATCCAGTCCGCCAGGGAGTTGCCGTAGACGGTGTGCTCGGACAGCCCCAGGCTGTTTTTCAGGAAGTCGGCGATCATGCCCGAGATTATAGCTGCCGGGCCCCGAGCGGATTTCCGCTAGATCGCATCCTCCATGCCGAGCTCTTTCATTTTCCGCGACAGTGTATTGCGGCCCCAGCCGAGGAGCTTCGCCGCGTCTTGCTTGAGACCGTCGGCCTTGCGCAGCGCCACCCGGATGAGGATGCGCTCGACTTCGGGAACCGCCTGATCCAGCAGCCGCCGCGTACCCGCCTCGAGCTCGCGCTCCGCCCAGTGCGAAAGCTTCGCCGTCCAGTCGTGATTCGCCGCGCGGCCCGCCGGCGCACCGCCAAGATCCGCCGGGATGTCTTCGGGCCGAATCTCGCGTCCCGGCGCGGTCACGGTCAGACGTCGGCAGGCGTTCACCAGTTGCCTGACGTTGCCCGGCCAGTCGAACGTGACCAGCGCGCTCTCCGCCGGCGGCGTCAGGAGCTTCGGCTCCACGCCGAGCTCGTGCCCTGCCACGCTCAGATAATGATGAAGGAGCTCGGGGATGTCCTCGCGCCGGTCGCGCAGCGGCGGTATCTCGATACGGATCACGTTCAGCCGATGCAAGAGGTCTTCACGGAAGTGGCCCGACTTCACGCGCATCTCGAGATCCTGATGGGTGGCGGCGATCACGCGCACGTCGACCCGTACCGGGGTCTGCCCGCCGACGCGATAGAACTCCCCCTCGGCGAGCACGCGCAGGAGCCGGGTCTGCAGAGCCGGCGACATGTCGCCGATCTCGTCGAGGAACAACGTGCCGCCGTCCGCCTGCTCGAAGCGGCCGCGGCGCAGCGCATCCGCGCCGGTGAACGCGCCTTTCTCGTGGCCGAAGAGCTCGGACTCGAGCAGGTCCGCGGTGAATGCCGCCGTGTTGAGCGCCACGAACGCCTTGCTCGAGCGCGGGCTGTGACGATGCAGCGCCCGCGCCACCAGCTCCTTGCCGGTGCCCGACTCGCCCGTGATCAGGACGGTCATGCTCGAGCGCGAGAGACGGCCCACGGCCCGAAATACCTGCTGCATGGCCGCGGCCTGCCCCAGCAGCTCGGGGATACTGCGGCGTGCGGCCTCGACGTCGATGGAGACCGTCGCCTGCTGCGCGGCGCGGCGCACGAGGTCGACCGCCTTGTCGATGTCGAAGGGCTTGGGCAAATACTCGAAGGCGCCGCCCTGGTAGGCCGCGACCGCGGCATCGAGGTCGGAGTGCGCCGTCATCACGATCACCGGCAGGCCGGGCCGCGAGCCTTGAATGTCCTTGAGCAGATCGAGGCCACTGCGTCCCGGCATGCGAATATCCGTCATGAGCACATCGGGCGCGTCGGCGCGCAGCGCGGCGAGCGCGCTGTCCGCTTGATCGAAGCATCGCGCGGCCATGCCGCTGCCTTTCAGCGCTTTTTCGAGTACCCAGCGAATGGACGCGTCGTCATCGACCAGCCAGACCTGCAGAGGCTTCGCATTCATACGCTGTCCATGGGCAGATAGATCACGAATATCGTTCGGCCGGGGGCGCTGTCGAACTCGATCAGCCCGCCGTGACGGCTCACGAGGTCCTGCGCGATGCCGAGTCCCAGACCCGACCCGTCGGAGCGGCCCGATACCAGGGGATAGAAAATCGTGTCGCGAATTTCCGGCGGAACGCCCGGGCCGTTGTCCTCGAATTGAATCGAGGTCACCAGCCGGTGACGCCGGCCGCCGATGCCGACGTTGCTCGCGACGCGTGTTCGCAAGATCAGCCGCGGCGCGGGCTCCGTGCGGCCAGAAAGCGCCTGCAGGGCATTGCGTCCGAGATTCAGCATCGCCTGGATGATGTGATTCGGATCGACGGTGATGGCGGGCAGGCTCGGGTCGTAATCGCGCTCGACCGCGACGCCCTCGGGCGCCTCGCTGATCAGCAAGCGGTACACGCGCTCCAGGAGCTCGTGCACGTTCACCAGCTGCTTGGCCGGCGGCCGACCGGGGCCCAGCATGCAGTCGAGCAGGTTGGTGAGCCGGTCCGCTTCGCTGATGATGATGCGCGTGTACTCGCGCAGCGCCGGGTCCAGAAGCTCGCGCTCGAGGAGCTGCGCCGCGCCGCGAAGGCCGCCCAGCGGATTCTTGATTTCATGCGCGAGCTGGCGAACCATGAGGCGGCTGCCGCCGAGCTGCGCGATCAGCGCGTTCTCACGCGTCAGGCGCCTGTGCTGCGTGATGTCCTCGATTTCGAGAAGCAGCGCCGCGCTGCCGCCGAGCATGACCTCGGTAGCGGCGCAATCCAGGATGCGATCGACGCCGCCGGAGGCGGGCCATGCCAGCTCCCGCTGTACGACGCCCTCGCCGCTCTGCTGCGCGCGCTCGAAGAGCGGCAGCAGCAGCTCCGCCCCGCGTGCGCATTCGGTGATGCGGCGGCCGAGCACTTGATTCGGAGACAGGCCGAGAAGTGTCTGCGCGGCCGCATTCAGGTAAGTCACCTGCAGCTCGCCATCGAGCACGAAGATGCTCGTGACCAGCGAATCGAGCAGCTCGAGAGTGGCGACGGGTTGCGGATGCATCTTGAGCTCAGCGGCCATGCGCAGCGCCCGTCAACGCAGAGAACGAAGCTATTTGTGCTGCGGCGAGAGCAAGCTCGGGCGCAAGACGTTGAACGTAACCGGCTCCGCGGCCTTGGATTCGCCCGTGCTCGCATCGGTCACGGTCGCCTCGATGGTGTACACACCGCGGGGCAGATCCGTGAGTGTAAATTGCGTCGCATCGGGGGCTTGGCCCGGCACTTGGGCGCCATTCAAGGTCCATGCGACCGTCCAGCTCGGTTTGGGCTCGGGGTCGGTCGCGAGGGCCACGGGCACTTGCTCCCCACCCGTGAAGGTTTGCTGGGGACCGGGCGAGGTGATGGCGACCTTGGCGCTCGCGAGCGAGGTCGATGTTTTGGGCTTCGGGCCAGGCCCCGGCGCGCTCGACGGTGTCGTCTGGCCCAGGATGCCGGCGTGCGCCGTAGCACTCGAGGTGGTCACTTTCTCCGCCCCGGGAACGGGTTGATCGGAAAAATGCACCACCCCCTGCGCATCGGTCCATTTGTAGACGACCAGCGCTTGCGCCGCGAAAGGAGCAAGACACGAGGCCCACGCGGCGAACATAATCCACGAGCGGCGAAGGTGCATAATTCAAGAGCATAGTCCTATCCCCTCACGGCCTCAAAAGCGGGTGACGACGGCGTGACCGGCGTCACCCTTCAGGCCGGATGCACCTTTACAAGCTGTAATACATCTCCACCTCGATAGGATGCGTGGTCATGCGCAACCGGGTGACTTCCTTCATCTTGAGCTCGATGTAGGCGTCGATGAGGTCGTCCGTGAACACGCCGCCCGCCTTCAGGAATCCCCGGTCGCGGTCCAGGTAGTCGAGCGCCATGTCGAGCGAGTGGCACACCGTCGGGATCTTCTTGTCCTCCTCGGGCTCGAGATCGTACAAGTCCTTGTCGGCGGGATCGCCGGGGTGAATCTTGTTCTGGATCCCGTCGAGGCCCGCGAGCAACATCGAGGCGAAGGCAAAATAGGGATTCGCGGTCGCGTCGGGAAAGCGCACCTCGATGCGGCGCCCTTTCGGGTTCGAGACCCAGGGAATGCGAATGGAGGCGGACCGGTTGCGGGCGGAGTAGGCGAGCTTCACGGGGGCTTCGAATCCCGGCACCAGACGCTTGTAGCTGTTGGTGCTCGCATTGGTGAACGCGTTGATCGCACGCGCGTGCTTGATGATGCCGCCGATATAGTAAAGAGCGATATCGGAGAGCCCGCCGTACTTGTCGCCTGCGAACAGCGCCTTGCCTTCCTTTTGCAGCGACTGGTGCACGTGCATGCCGCTGCCGTTGTCGCCGACGATGGGCTTCGGCATGAAAGTGAGCGTCTTGCCATAGCCGTGCGCGACATTCTGGAGCGCGTACTTGAGGATCTGCACCTCGTCGGCCTTCTTGGTGAGCGTGTTGGCGGCGACGTTGATCTCGCCCTGACCGGCGGTCGCGACCTCGTGGTGATGAACCTCGAACTTCAGCCCCATCTCCTCGCAGGCGAGCGACATGGCGGTACGGATGTCTTGCTGTGAGTCGACCGGCGGGACGGGAAAGTAGCCGCCTTTGACGCCGGGCCGATGACCCTTGTTGCCGTCATCGTAGGCCTTGCCCGAGTTCCAGGCGCCCTCGTATGAGTCGACTTCGTAGGAGCAGCCGTTCATGGCGACATTGACGTGAACATTGTCGAAAATGAAGAACTCGTTCTCGGGACCGAAGAGCGCCGAATCGGCGACGCCCGAGGATTTCAGGTAGGCCTCGGCGCGCTTGGCGAGCGATCGTGGATCACGCTCGTAACCCTGCATGGTCATGGGCTCAACGACGTCGCAGCGCAAGCTCACCGTCGTCTCCTCATAAAAGGGATCGATCACGGCGGTTGCGGGGTCCGGCATCAGGATCATGTCCGACTCGTTGATTCCCTTCCAACCGGCAATCGACGAGCCGTCGAACATCTTGCCATCGCTGAAAAAGCCGTGATCCACCAGACGGGTCGGTATAGTGACGTGCTGCTCCTTACCGAGAGTGTCGGTAAAGCGAAGATCGGCGAACTTGGCTTCTTTTTCGTTGATTAATTTAATAACATCGGCGGGAGTCATTTGCGGCCTCGCGAGTGAATGGCTGTACCCCGGCGTGCCGGGTTCCCGTGCAGTGCAGTTTGTGTGCCAAAGTCGTGCATATACAGATCAAGAACTTGCAGTCTGCGGCGCACGTCTATGCACCACGATAAAGCATCTGGTGCCTTTCTTGAACTAGTTTGGTGCATTCGGGGAAGCAAAACGGTGCAGCTGATGTCGAACGATGTGCGAGGCGAGCCTCATCGTATACTCGCGCCGGTCGCCGACCCGAGCCCCGCATGACCAAGAGCCGCCACGCGCCCCCGCGCACCTTTCAGGATTTGATATTCCAGCTGCAGTCGTACTGGTCGGGGCAAGGCTGCGTCATCCTTCAGCCCTACGACATGGAAATGGGCGCCGGCACGTTTCACACCGCCACATTCCTCCGCGCGGTCGGTCCGGAGCCCTGGCGCGCGGCGTACGTGCAGCCGTCCCGCCGCCCCACCGACGGGCGCTACGGAGAGAATCCGTTCCGCCTGCAGCACTATTACCAGTTCCAGGTGGCGATCAAACCCTCCCCGGACGATTTCCAGGAGTTGTATCTCGGGTCGCTGCGTGCGCTCGGATTCGATCCGCTCACTCACGACATCCGTTTCGTCGAGGACAACTGGGAATCCCCCACCCTGGGCGCGTGGGGGCTCGGGTGGGAAGTCTGGTTGAACGGCATGGAGGTCTCGCAGTTCACTTACTTCCAGCAGGTGGGCGGGCTCGATTGTCGGCCGGTGATGGGCGAGATCACGTACGGGCTCGAGCGGCTCGCGATGTACATCCAGGGCAAGGAAAGCATCTTCGACATCGTATGGACTGAAGGGCCGTCGGGCACCATCACGTATGGCGACGTCTTCCACCAGAACGAGGTGGAGCAGTCCGTGTACAACTTCGAGAAGGCGGACACGGCTGTGCTGCTGCGTCTGTTCGAGACGCATGAGACCGCCTGTCGAGCCCTGCTGGATGACAAGCTGGTGCTGCCGGCCTATGAGCAGATGGTCAAGGCATCGCATGCATTCAACTTGCTGGATGCCCGGCGGGCGGTCTCCGTCACGGAACGCCAGCGGTTCATCCTGCGTGTGCGCACCCTCGCTCGGGCGGTGGCCGAGGCGTATCGGGAGAGCCGCGAGGCGCTCGGTTTCCCGTTGCTCAAGGGACCGCGGGCGTCCGGCGCGGCGGCGAGCCCATGAGCGGTCGCGATCTGCTGTTCGAGCTGCAGACCGAGGAGTTGCCGCCGGGCACACTGGCGAGCTTGTCGAGCGCACTCAAGGAGGGGCTCGTCAAAGGACTGGATGCTGCCGGCGTCGCGCATGGGCCGGCGCGCGGTTATGCCACCCCGCGCCGTCTCGCCGTACTGGTGTCGGCCTGCGGCGAGTCGGCCGCCGATCGGAACGTCGAGCGACGCGGGCCGCCCGTGAGCCATGCCTACGATGCGTCGGGAGCGCCGACGCAGGCCGCGCTGGCCTTCGCCCGAAATTGTGCGGTGGAGGTGGCGCAGCTCGAGCGGTTCGTCACCGACAAAGGCTCGTGGCTCCTGTTCCGCGGCATCGAACGGGGTGCGGCGACGGCAAGCCTTCTCGGTCCGTTGATCGACCAGGCGATCACGGCGCTGCCAATCGCGCGGCGGATGCGCTGGGGCTCGCGCAGCGTCGAGTTCGTGAGACCGGTGCACGGCGTGGTACTCCTGCACGGCGAGGACATCGTTCCGGTCAACGTACTGGGGCTCGAGTCCGGACGCACCACACGCGGCCACCGATTTCACGCCCCCAAGCCGATCACGCTCAAGTCCGCTCGCTCGTACGAGAAGCGCCTCTTCGGGGCCAAAGTCGTGGCCGATTTCGGTGCGCGGCGGGAAGCGGTGCGCGCGGGCGTCACCGCGGCCGCCGCCGCCGCCGGCGGCCGCGCCCTCATCGAGAGCGATCTCCTCGATGAGGTCACCGCACTCGTCGAGTGGCCGGTGCCGATCGTGGGGCGATTCGAGGCTCGCTTCCTCGAGCTGCCCCGCGAGGTGGTGATCGCCACCATTCAGGATCACCAGCGCTACTTCGCCATCGAGGGACCCGGCGGCGAGCTCACCGGCGGCTTCGTCACGGTGAGCAACATCGAGAGCCGCGACCCGGCGAAGATCCGTGAGGGCAACGAGCGGGTGGTCCGGCCGAGGCTGAGCGATGCCGCCTTCTTCTTCGAGCAGGATCGCAAGGTTCCTCTCGCGGTGAAGGCACGGGAGCTCCGAGGCGTCACCTTCCAGGCCAAGCTCGGAAGCTATGCGGACAAGACGCAGCGGCTGAGGGGGCTGGCAGTCTCGATCGGGGAGCGCATCGGCGCCGGTCCCGAGGTCGCCACGGCGGCCGAGCTCGCAAAGGCCGACCTTCTGACGGCAATGGTGGGCGAGTTCCCGGAGCTGCAAGGTGTGATGGGGCGATACTATGCCGAGGCCGAGGGTTATCCGCAGGAGGTCGCGCGCGCGATCGAGGAGCATTACCGGCCCCGCTTCGCGGGCGATGCCCTGCCCATGACCCGCACCGGACAGGCGGTCGCGCTCGCGGACCGCATCGACACGCTGACCGGTATCTTCGCCATCGGCGAGCGGCCGACCGGCGCCAAGGATCCCTTCGGCCTGCGCCGCGCTGCGCTCGGGATCCTGCGGATTCTGCTCGAGAGCCGGCTGGATCTCGATCTTGCGGCACTGCTCGAGGCATCGGCCGCCGCACAGCCGGTGCAGCGGCCGGGCGTTGCGCAAGAGGTCTTCGATTACATCGCGGACCGCCTGCGCGGCTTGGTTCTGGAGCGGTCGGACGGCACGACCGCCGAGATGATCGATGCGGTGCTCGCCGCGCGACCCGTATCACCGTTGGACGCCGATCAGCGCTTGCAGGCCCTCAAGGCGTTTCTGCGCTTGCCGGACGCCCCGATGCTCACGGCGCTCAACAAGCGCATCGGCAATATCCTGCGCAAGGCGCCGCTCGATGCAAACGCTCGAGTGCAGCCGGCCGCCTTGACGGAGGAGGCCGAGCGGCGTCTGCACGGCGCACTGATCGAGGTGCAACGCGAGGCGGGTGCCGCGCTCGCGCAGCGACGCTACGCGAAGGCCTTGACCGAGCTCATCGCACTGTCGACGCCGGTCGCCGATTTCTTCGATCGCATCATGGTCATGGATGAGAATCCGGAACGACGCACCAATCGACTGGCGCTCCTGCGCGATGCACAACGGCTGCTGGGGACCGTGGCGGAACTCTCGCGTCTTCCAGGATAGCCTGATGCTGCTCTTCCGCTCGTTGGTGTTCACGGCGTATCTCATGGTCTCCGCCTGCATCTGGGGCACGTTCATGGCGCTGTGCTTTTTTCTGCCCGTGCGCACGCAGTTCGCGCTGGGCCGGATCTGGGCAAGGAACGTGCTCTGGATTCTCGCGAGGCTGTGCGGCCTCACCTACGTGGTCGAGGGACGCGAGAGGCTCCCGCCCGGGGCCCACATCGTGATGAGCAAGCATGCCTCGGCCTGGGAGACGGTGGCCTTTTTTTTGATTTTTCCGCCGCACGCCTGGGTTCTGAAGCGCGAGCTTCTGTGGATTCCATTCGTCGGCTGGGGCTTGAGATTGCTGCACCCCATCGCGATCAACCGCGGTGCAGGCCACCGCGCCGTGAATCAGGTCATCGAACAGGGCAAGGAGCGGCTCGCGCGCGGGCTGTGGGTCGTGATCTTTCCCGAGGGCACCCGCGTCGCCGTCGGCGAGAATCGCAAGTACGGCGTGAGCGGCGCGCTGCTCGCCACCGCCACCGAAAGACTCGTCGTGCCGGTGGCGCACAACGCCGGGTCTTTCTGGCCGCGCCGTGGGATCGTCAAGAAACCCGGCCTCATCCGCGTGATCATTGGCGAGCCCATCACCGCCGAGGGCAAGAACGCGCGCGACTTGAACGAGGAAATCCGCGTCGCCATCGACTCAGGGATGGCGCGGATCGAGCAGGGCGCCTGAGGCGGCGTAAGCGAGGGGCGCGCCCGGCGGCTGCGCCCGAACAGCTCGATTCAAATGTCGAGGTTCGACACCTGCAGGGCGTTCTTCTCGATGAACTCGCGGCGCGGCTCAACCGCATCGCCCATCAACGTGGTGAAGATGTCGTCCGCGGCGACGGCATCCTCGATGCGCACTTGGAGCAGCCGTCTGGTCTCGGGATTGATGGTCGTGTCCCAGAGCTGCTCGGGGTTCATCTCACCGAGTCCCTTGTAGCGCTGCAGGGTCTGACCTCTCTTGGCCTCATTGAAAAGCCAATTCATCGCGGCCTTGAAGCTCGCGATCTCCTGACGCGCCTCGCCGCGCTGAATGTAGGCGCCCGGCCCGATCAAATCGCTCAAGGTCCGAGCGAGCTCGGCAATGCGCAGATACTCCGCCGAGGCAAAGAACTCTCGCGGAATGTGCTTCTCGGACGTCAGACCGTGCTCGAGCCTTTGCAGGTCGATGCGATGCCCTCCGCCCGGAAGCGTCTGCACCGATACTTTGTAGCGGCGCGAGACGTCGTCGAGCGCGTTGAGCTGAAGCTCGAGCGTGCGGCACCAATCCTTCAGCTCATCGATCCGGTCGAAGGATTCGGTGGTGAGCTTCGGCATGTACAGAAGCTGATCGAGGAAGCGCTCGTCGTAGCGTCGTGCCCAGCGCCGCGCGATGCCTTGAACCTCTTGGTAACGCTGCGCCAGGGATTCGAGACCGAGCCCGGAGAGCGGCGGCGCCTCTGAATTGACGAACAGCGCCGCGCCGTCGATCGCGGTGCCGAGCAGCAAGGCATTCAGCTCGAGGTCATCCTTGACGTAGTGCTCCTGCTTGCCTTTTTTTATCTTGTAGAGCGGAGGCTGCGCGATGTACACGTGGCCGCGCTCGATGAGCATGGGCATCTGGCGGTAGAAGAACGTCAACAGAAGCGTTCTGATATGAGATCCGTCGACGTCCGCATCTGTGTTGTGGCAACACAGACCGCCCATCCCGGCGATAAAGTTCTCGTCGCCTTCCACGGAGAAATCATAGACGCTGCCGTTGCTGGCGCTTACCTCTTGTATCGCCACGATCGGCAGCGCCATCAAGTCGCCGTCGATCAGTTGAAAATCTCGCTTGCCGCCCGATCGAGGAGACCTCAACAATTCCTCGAGCTGGGCAGCACCCGCGTGGTCGCGCCACACAGCCTCGAGGAGCGCCAAATCTTCTTTGGCCGTGACGCTGATGATCCAATGCCGATGCTTGGTCTCGCAAGGTTTGCCATTGATTTCGCGAATCACGCCGTCCGGCTCGCGCTCCGACATGGACGGCACCACGCCCAGCGAACTCAAGACATACACAATGCCGCTTGCGATGTCATACGAGGATGTGCAGAAAGCAATGCGCGTCTTGCATGCCGTGCCGTCGCCGAGCAGATAGCCGCGCAGAAATGCAACTCGGAGGTCCTCCGAAACATTGAACACCAGATCCGGAATCCGCTTCGTCGTCGATTCGGCGTTGTCGAAGCCAAACACGTATCGCCACGCCAGCGCGGCGACTCGATTCACCAGCTTGAGCTCCATACAGCGCTGCGGCGATGAATAGGTCATCGCGGGCAGCCCGAACACGCTGGTGAATTTTCTCGCCATCTCTTCGGCAAAGCGTTGATTGCCATTTCCGATCGAGAGCCGAATCCCGTTGCGATCCGAGCAGGATCCTTCGGCCAAATAGAAGCCGAGCAATCCCATCAGTTCTTCATTCACGGATATGAACCGACGAACCCCGTTTCGTTCGTAGTGTTCCGGGGTCAGCGTTATATCCTCCCGAGCCCCAAACCACGCCAAATCCTCGGTATTGAGATCGGACAGCCGCACGTAATCTCGAACGAGATTTCGGCCCGAGCCGAAATATTGCTCGTTCCAGACCCGTTCCAGGCGGCTCGGCGCGGCGGTCGCCCTGCCCCACACCTCGTCGGTGTTCGCCCCGATGGCGCCGAGATAGGCCTCGAAATGCGACCGCGTCGGCCGGCTATCACCTTTTTCCCACGCGTAGAACGTCACCGGCTGCCGGATACCCACCGCGGCGCAGAGCGCGCGATTGGTGACGCCACTGTTTCGGCGATGCCCCGCGAGCTCGAGGCGTAGGTCGGACGGAATGTCTACCCGCGGATCGGTGAATTGAGGTTGTTGCCGGTACTTGTCCAAGACAGCCGCTTTGTACCACTCCTCCACGGCAGGGCCGCGAACCCAGATCTGCTTGGAGGCCTGCGGCACGGCATGCAGCTCACGCAGCAAGTCGATACGCGAAGGCGCGCCCGCCGGTAACCGTATGCGATGAGGCGCCACGACTCGATCGTTAAGTCGCAGCTCGTCACCGCGCTTCAGCCTTAGCTCTCCGCCCTCGTACACGAAGACACTGTGGCTGGATGTGATCCGTACGCGCCGGCCATAGGACGTGCGGACCTCGAAAAGCTTCTCTTCCAGCGGGTGACGAATGACGCTCTTGATCCGACGGAAGCGGACAGAGTGATCTCCCAGTCCGAAGCAGAGGACATCGCCAAGCGGCTCGCCCGTGAGCTTATCTACGCCGCCGGTCGGTGCGTGTGAGGCGAGAGCCCCATCGATGAAACTGCCAATGCGCACCATGCGCACGCCGCGTTGATCGTCGCGCACGAACACATGCTCGTCGCCGTCGACACTCATTATAATTATGCGGTGATAACGCAGCTTGTCGATGTTGAAGTCGTCTCGTCCGATGCCGCAACCGAGGGCGGTGATCAACGTGCCGACTTCGACCGATGCGAGCATCTTGTCGAAACGGGCTTTTTCCACGTTCAATATCTTGCCCTTGAGCGGCAATATCGCCTGCGTACGCCGATCGCGGCCTTGTTTCGCCGAGCCGCCGGCCGAGTCTCCCTCGACCAAAAACATTTCGGACAAGGCGGGATCTTTTTCCTGACAGTCGGCGAGCTTCCCCGGCAAGCCCGCGACGTCGAGCGCTCCTTTGCGGCGAGTCATCTCGCGCGCTTTGCGCGCAGCCTCGCGTGCGTAGGCTGCCTCGAGAATTTTGTTTACGATGGCGCGCGCTTCTTGCGGATGTTCCAGCAGAAATTCTTCCAAGCGCTGCGCAACCGCCGACTCGACGACGCCCTTCACTTCGGAGGACACGAGCTTGTCCTTCGTCTGCGAGGAGAATTTCGGGTCCGGTAGCTTCACGGACAAAATCGCCGTGAGTCCCTCGCGCGCGTCGTCGCCGGTGGTGAGAATTTTTTCTTTCTTGCTCGCGAGCTCCTTCTCGATGTACTTGTTGAGCGTGCGCGTGAGCGCCGCGCGATAACCGGCCAAATGCGTACCGCCATCCTTCTGCGGAATATTGTTCGTGTAGCAATACATGCTCTCTTGGTACGAATCGTTCCACTGCATCGCTACTTCGACTTGCGCATTTCCCTCGCGAGTCTGGAACCACAGCACGGTCGGATGCACCGGTGTCTTGCTGCGATTCAAATAGCTGACGAAGGCGGACAAACCGCCTTCGTGCTGGAAGACTTCCGATTTCTCGTCGCGCTCATCGATCAGCTCGATGCGCACGCCGGAATTCAAGAACGATAGCTCGCGCAGGCGCTTCGCCAGCGTCTCGTAGTTGAACGAGATGTGGGTGAATATCTGCGAGCTCGGTTTGAACTTGAGCGTCGTACCGCGCTCGCTCGTCTCACCGACGGCCGCAAGCGGTGCGACGGGCTCGCCGAGGCGATATTGCTGGCGATGCAACTTGCCGTCGCGCCGGATGTTGAGCTCGAGAAATTCCGACAGCGCATTCACCACGGACACGCCGACGCCGTGCAGACCACCGGAAACCTTGTACGAGCTGTCGTCGAACTTCCCGCCCGAATGCAGCACCGTCATGATGACTTCCGCCGCGGATACTCCCTCTTCGCTGTGGATATCGACCGGGATACCGCGACCGTTGTCCGATACGGTCACGGATTCGTCGGCGTGTATGGTGACCACCACGCGATCACAGTGACCGGCAAGCGCCTCATCGATGGCGTTATCCACCACCTCGAAAACCATGTGGTGCAGCCCGCTCCCGTCATCGGTATCCCCGATGTACATTCCGGGTCGTTTGCGCACGGCGTCTAGACCTTTTAAGACTTTGATTTTACTGGAATCGTAGACGTCGTTATCGGGCATCATTGGGTCCTGATTTTTGATGTCGCATTGTAACAGTTACGGGCCTCAATAACGAGTCAATCGCGTTAAATAATATCATTATAATCAAGATGTTACATGGGGCAAAGGGAGCGGTTGCGGCCTCGCGAATGCGCCGCGTATTGTGGGGTGAAAATTACCGGATTGGGGCCGGCTTGGGAGCGCCCCCCTCCTCGCCCGAGTGCATCAAAAGGGGCCGACGTAGACACGCCGGCCATGGCAATCGGGCTGCTCGAGATCGCGCAGTCGATGCGCACCCGGCGGGCCAATACGGCGCTCCCCATTCCTTGAAATGCCGCGCGCCAGTGTGCAAGGACCGGGACAGCCTTGTGAGGCCGCCGGTCGAGCTCTTCCAGCAGGGACACCAGAGAAGTGACGATCGGATCGACTCATAGCAGAGCTTGCTGCGATTGCAGCGATCTCGAGCAACGGTTTGGCGGCCTTGGCTTTCGGCGAGCGGCGCCTCGAAGGCCTGGTCATGTCGTTCCACGTGGAACATGGCCTACCCGGCCGCCCGCACCACCCCGCTGTCGATCTCGAACCGCCGGCCCGGGGTACCAAAGGCCTCCAGCTCCTCGCTGCCCGCCTCCAGGGTCGTAACCACCAGCTGGAGAGGCTGCGTGCGGACCTCATCGAGGAGCATCCGCAGGTGCGCGCCGTCCAGCTCGGCGGCCGGGTCATCGAGCAAAAGCGTGGGCGGCGTCCGCGACTCCTTGGGAAAGAGCTTGATCTGCGAAAGCAGCAGGACCGCCGCGAGCAGCTTCTGCTGACCCCGAGATACCCGGTCCCGAACGCCCGCACCGTCGAGGCGAATGGCAAGATCGGCACGGTGCGGCCCCGCCTGCGTCGCGCCCAGATCCCGATCACGCGCGAGGCTCGCCGCGAGCGCGGTCTGCAGATCCACCTCCGCTGGCCACCCGGCGCGGTAGGAGAGATTCAAGTCCAGGCCCAACAGCCGTTGGGCAAGGCCTCCTGCGATGGGCGCGAGATGCGCGACATAGCGGCGCCGCGCCGCCGTAATCAGCTCGCCGTAACGCGCCAGCTCCTCGTCCCAGGCCGTAACGATCTCCCGCCCAAGAGCCGCCTTTAGGGACGCGTTCCGTTGGCGCAGCGCCTGCTGATAGCGCTGCCAGTGCTCCACGAAGGAATGTTCCACGTGGAACACGCCCCAATCGAGAAAGCGGCGGCGACGATTGGGCCCCTCCTCGATCAGTCGGTGAATCTCAGGATCGATGATCTGGACGGGCAGCACCCAGGCGAGCTCGGCCAATGAAGCGACGCGCTCTCCGCCGGCCCGCGCCCGCAACCCCTCCGGGCTTCCCTCGACCCCTAAGGTGACGCGTCGCTCGGGAAGCTCCGCCTCACCCACGATCACCATGCGATGCGCCCCGGACCGGATCAGGGGCTCGAGGCGCCGGGTCCGGAAGGATCGCCCCCGGCCGAGCACGTAGATCGCCTCAAGCACGCTCGTCTTGCCGGAGGCGTTCGGGCCGCCGATGAGCGTGAATCGGGAATCGAGCTCAAGATCGGCCTGATGCAAGCAGCGGAAATCCGTCACTTGCACCCGCCGCAGCGTCATCCCGTCAGAGCCTCATGGGCATGACGACGTAGCGAGCGGTCGAGCTTCCCGGCGAACGGATCAAGCAGCTCGAGTTGCTATCCGTAAGTCCCAGCTCGACTTCCTGGCCTTCGATTGCGGACAGGGCATCCAGCAAGTAGTTGACGTTGAAGCCCACCTCGAGCTCGGCGCCCGCGTAGGACACCTCGATCTCCTCCTCGGCCTCTTCCTGCTCCGGATTGTGTGCTTGAACGGTCATCGCATTGGCTCTCACATTGATGCGAATGCCGCGGTATTTCTCGTTGGACAGGATGGCCGTGCGGTGGAGAGCCTGGCGCAGCACATCGCGGTCCGCGCGAATCGCCGCACTCGGCGCGCTCGGAATCACGCGGGAATATTCCGGGAAACGACCGTCAATCAGCTTGGATGTGAAGCGAACGTCGCCGATCTGTGCTCGCACGTGATTGCTGCCGATGGCCACCGCGGCCGTGCCCTCGTCGGTCAATACCCGCTGCAGCTCCAGCACGCCCTTGCGCGGCACGATCACCTGCTGGGACGTTTTCGCCTTGGTCTCGAGTGCGCTCTCGCATAACGCAAGCCGATGACCGTCGGTAGCCACCGCACGCAGCATCGATCCGTCGATCTCGAGCAGCATGCCGTTCAGGTAATACCGCACGTCTTGCTGAGCCATGGAGAAATGCGTCTTCTCGAGTAGTCGCGCCAGCTCTTTGCGGGAAATCTCGACGGTTTGCTGTGCATTGATATCGTCAATGACGGGAAACTCCGCGGCCGGCAAGGTCGACAGGGTGAATCGGCTGCGACCGGCCCGAATGACCACTTTTTCACCCTCGGCGGCCATCAACACGGTGGTCTTCTCCGGCAACGCGCGCAGGATGTCGAGAAGCTTCCGGCCCGGAACCGTGAGGTCGCCGGGTTGCTGGACCGTCACTTCGGTCGATGCCACGAGTTCCACCTCGAGATCCGTTGCAGCGATCGAAAGCTTGCCTTGCGCCGCTCCCAACAACACGTTCGCAAGCACGGGCATGGTCTGCCGCCGCTCCACGACCCCGATCACCGCCTGCAAAGGCGCGAGCAACTTCTCCCGTTCAGCCGTCAATTTCATGCGATCACCATCCAATAAGTCTTAATTCAGTTCTAGATAGAGATTATTACTGTAATTATTAAGCGGCGAATATGCGTGGATAACCCAGAAATCACCTGTTTAATCATCCTCTTGCGAACGCTCTAACCCTCTGTAGGAGTTGTCCGACAGCCGTTGTCATCCTGTGGCGTGATTGTGGATATCTTCCGCCCACAATTCATCCACAGGGTTGGGGGCTCAACCAGCCAGAGTTCTCAACAGGTTCATGTAGTCTTCCCCGATCCGCCGCTCCGACTCCCTCAGCTCCTTCACGCGGCGGCAGGCGTGCAATACCGTCGTGTGGTCGCGGCCTCCAAACGCATCGCCGATCTCCGGCAAGCTGTAGTTCGTGAGCTCCTTCGCGAGCGCCATCGCCACCTGCCGCGGGCGCGCGATCGAGCGACTGCGGCGTTTCGACAGCAGATCCGCGATCCGGATTTTGTAGTATTCCGCGACCGTCTTCTGGATATTTTCCACGGTCACCAGCTTCTCTTGGAGCGCGAGCAGATCGCGCAGCGCTTCTTTGGTGAACTCGAGCGTGATGGGCCGCCCCGTGAAGTGGGAGGTCGCTACCATGCGCTTCAGAGCCCCTTCCAGCTCGCGCACGTTCGATCGAATGCGCTTGGCGACGAAGAATGCGACTTCCTCGGGCAGATCCACGTTGGAGATCGCCGCCTTGCTCATGAGAATCGCGACGCACGTCTCGAGCTCGGGCGGCTCGATTGCTACCGTCAATCCCCAGCCGAAACGCGATTTCAGTCGCTCTTCGAGACCGTCCACTTCCTTCGGATATCGGTCGCAGGTGAGGATGACCTGTTGCTGGCTCTCGAGCAGTGCGTTGAACGTGTGAAAGAATTCCTCTTGCGAGCGGTCCTTTCCCGCGAAAAACTGAATGTCGTCGATCATCAGTGCATCGAGCGTCCGATAAGCGGTCTTGAAATCGTTGATGGTGTTGTGCTGAAGCGCCTTCACCATGTCGCTGACGAAGCGTTCGCTGTGCACATAGGCGATACGCGCGTCGGCATTGCGTTCCTTGATCCGATTGGCGACGGCGTGCATCAGGTGAGTCTTGCCGAGGCCTACACCCCCGTAGATGAACAACGGGTTGTAAGCCCTGCCGGGGTTGCCCGCCACCTGCACCGCGGCGGCTTTCGCCAGCTGATTGCTCTTGCCCTCTACGAAGCTATCGAAAGTGAATTCCGGGGCGATGCGGCCGCCGATCACCACGGGCGCTCCTCGCCTCGGCTTGCCGGCGAACGCACTCGTGACTTCGCCGACGCCGTTGGCGGCGGGCAAGCTCACCGCGCCGTTCGAAAGCGCGCCGTTGCGCGTACCGACATCGAGCACGACATCAGGTGTAACCCCGCCCGCGAACTCGCGAATGAGCTCCTTGATTCGAGGCAGCGAGTTGTCTCCCAGCCACTCGACGACATAGCGGTTCGGAGCCAGGAGCCGGATCTGTCCGTCGCGCTCGACAACCTGCAGCGGCCGCACCCAGGTGTTGAACTGCTGCATCGGCAGTTCGCTCTCGAGCACGCGCAGACAGCGGTTCCACAGCGTCTCCGACAAGAGCGCTCTCCTATGACCGATATGGGACAATAAACGAAAGGGGAGCGGAGTCTAGCTCCAACCGGGCAGTGCGTCTATTGACACCTGCATGCTCGGTCAGTACCCTTGCCGCCTCCCGCAAATCTCCCAGTTCGTTGATTTGCCCAATGAATTTTTCCTGAAAGTGCCTTCATGAAACGTACCTTCAATCCGAGTAATTTGCATCGTGCCCGTACGCATGGATTCCGCGCGCGAATGGCGACCAAGAGCGGTCGTCAGGTGCTTGCTCGTCGCCGCGCGAAAGGCCGCAAGCGCCTCTGTCCTTGACCTGTAAGAGTCGACGACGCGTTCCACCAAATTGACGTTCGAGCCGCGCAAGCGCTTGCACCAGCCGGCCGAGTTTCGCGCGGTTCGCCTCAATGGTAAGCGAATTGCGGATGCCTACTTTGCTTTATCCGTACTCGCCAATCATCGGGACCATGCACGTCTGGGCCTCGCGATCGCAACTCGCACGTGCGGCAACTCCGTCGTGCGCAATCGCGTGAAGCGGCTGACGCGCGAGTCGTTTCGGCTCAACCAGCACATGTTGCCGAGCGTCGACGTCATGATCGCTGCGCGCGATGCGGCGCGGCTCGCGCCCGCGGGCGCGTTGCGCGCAAGTCTCGCCAAGCATTGGAAGAGCATCACACGACAATGGTAGCGTCATGCGCCGATTCCTGATGACGCTCATCCGCGTGTACCAATGGACCTTGAGTCCGATGCTGGGTGCCCATTGTCGCTTTTATCCGAGCTGCTCCTGTTACGCTCACGAAGCGCTGCAGCGGCATGGCGCCCTGCTCGGCACCTGGCTTGCGATAAAGCGCCTGCTGCGCTGTCAGCCGCTCTCGCCCGGCGGCTACGATCCGGTGCCGGTGAGCCGCACGGAGCGCGAGAGAGTGAGCAATGCCTAATCTGCGCTTCACGCTCTGGCTCGCGCTCGGTGCAATCCTCTACTACAACTACCTCGCGTGGCAGCAGGACTATCGTCCGGCGCCGCAGCTGACGTCGGCCGCGACGGGGAGCGCCACCGCGCCCAACTCGCTCGGCAATTCCGTTCCGACGCCGGCCGCGCCGCCATCGAGCGCGACCCCCGCCCAACCGTCGACGGGCACGCTCGGCACCGCGCCCCCGCCGGCCGCATCCGCGGCCGGCTCTGCCGCCGCGCCCGCCGCCGCGCCAAATTCCGCGACGCCGCCGGCGGGTGCAGCGCCGACCGCGCCCTTAGGCTCCGTGCACGTCGTCACCGACGTGCTCGATCTCGACATCAGCCTGCGCGGTGGTGAGATCGACCGCGCCGATCTGCCGAAATATCCGCTGCACAAGGACACGCCCAACGTGCCCGTGCGGCTCGAGAACACCGATCCCGCGACGCTGTACCTGCTGCAGACGGGACTCATCGGCAGGCCGGACGAGCCGGCACCCTCGCACCTCGCGCCGTTGACCTCGGCGCAGAGCAGCTACACGCTCGCCGCCGGCGAGAAAGAGCTGCGTGTCCCGCTCACCTGGATCGACGGCCATGGTCTCACCGTGACCAAGACCTTCGTGTTCACGCGCGGGGGGTATCGCATCGATCTCCTGTATGACGTGCACAACGAATCGTCGACGGCACGAGAGCTCGCCAACTACGGTCAGATCCTGCGTCACTGGGAGCATGCGTCGCGGTCGTACTTCGATGTCGAGACTTACTCCTTCAAGGGCCCGGCGGTCTTCGACGGCAAGAAATCACACGATCTCAAGGTCGAGAGCGACTCGGAGAGCAAGTTCGAAGAGACCATCACCGGCGGCTGGCTCGCCTCCCTGCAGCACCATTTCGTTTCCGCGATCGTGCCGCCCGAGAACCAGCCCTATCGCTATCGGCTGCAGGTCGAGGATCACCAGTATCTTTTGAGCACCACCGGCCCGTTTCTGAAGGTCGAAGCGGGCGCCACGGCACAGTTCAGCGACAGGCTGTTCATCGGACCGAAACTGCAATCGCAGCTCGCGGCGACCGCGCCGCGGCTCGATCTCGCCGCCGACTACGGTCTGCTCACCGTGATCGCGCATCCGTTGTTCGTCGCGCTCAACTGGGTGCACGGGATCACCGGCAACTGGGGATGGGCGATCATCCTGGTGACGGCGCTCATCAAGCTGATCTTCTATCCGTTGAGCCAGGCGAGCGGCCGCTCGATGGCGAAGATGCGCGCCGTGCAGCCGCGCATGAAGCAAATCCAGGAAACCTACAAGGACGACCGGGAAAAGCTCGGACGCGCCATGATGGAGCTGTACAAGAAGGAGAAGATCAATCCGCTGGCCGGCTGCCTTCCCATGGTCGTGCAGATTCCCGTCTTCATTTCCTTCTACTGGGTGCTGGTCGAGAGCGTGGAGATGCGCCAGGCACCTTTCATGATGTGGATCAACGATCTTTCGTCCCACGACCGGTTTTTCGTACTGCCCCTCCTGATGGGGGCCGCGATGTTCGGACAGTTCAAGCTGAACCCCGCGCCGCCGGATCCGATGCAGGCGAAGATCATGCAGTTCATGCCCGTGGTGATGACCTTCATGATGGCGTGGTTCCCGTCCGGTCTGGTGCTCTACTGGCTCACGAATACGGTGCTCTCGATCGTGCAGCAGTGGCGCATCAACCAGGTGATCCAGAACGTCTCGAAGCCCCGAACGTGAGTGCCGGCGAGTCCCGTACACTAGCGGGGTGACTCCCTACGAGGTGATCCCGCCCGACACGATCGCAGCGATCGCGAGCGCTCCCGGCCGCGGTGCCATCGGCGTGCTGCGGGTCTCGGGACCCGGTGTGCCGAGCATCGCCGCCGCCGTGCTGGGGTTGTTGCCGCCGCCGCGGCGCGCCTGGCTCGGCCGCTTTCGCGATGCTGCCGCGGAGAGCATCGATCAGGGCATCGCCCTTTACTTTCCCGCGCCGGCATCGCTCACCGGCGAGGAAGTGCTCGAGCTGCAAGGACACGGCGGTCCGCTGGTGATGGATCTCGTACTGCGCCGCGTGCTGGAACTCGGCGCCCGCATGGCGCGGCCCGGAGAATTCAGCGAGCGCGCATTCCTGAACGGCAAAATGGATATCGCGCAAGCCGAGGCCGTCGCCGATTTGATCGAGGCCGGGACCACGGCCCAGGCGCGAGCCGCCGTGCGTTCCCTGCAAGGCGAATTCTCCAGACGCATCACCGCACTCGATGCCCTGATCACGGATCTGCGCGCGTACGTGGAGGCGGCCATCGATTTTCCGGACGAGGAGATCGATTTCTTGAGCGCACCGGCCATCGCCTCGCGTCTCGCGAAGGTGCGCGCGGCGTTCGACTCCATCGAGTCGGCGGCGCATCAGGGGGCTTTGCTGCGAGAGGGCCTGACCGTCGTGATCGCCGGCAGGCCGAACGCCGGCAAATCGAGCTTGCTCAACGCACTCGCCGGCGACGAGGTCGCGATCGTCACGCCGGCGCCGGGGACGACGCGCGATGTGCTCCGCCAGCAGCTGCATCTCGACGGACTGCCGCTCAACCTGATCGACACCGCCGGACTGCGCCGCGCCGTCGATGCGGCCGAGGAGGAGGGCATTCGCCGTGCGCGCGGCGAAATGGGGCGCGCCGACCGGATTTGCTACGTCGTGGACGCAAGCGCAGCGGGAGCGTGCGTCTTCGAAACGGCAACCGCGGATATGCCGACGGATGCGCTTGCGGATGATCTGCCGCAGGGGGTGCCCGTGACATTGATCTACAATAAGATCGATCTCACCGGTGAGATGCCGCGCGCCGACGAGACCTCCTCACCGCCTCGAATATTCTTGAGCGCACGCACCGGCGCGGGTGTCGATCTGTTGCGCGCTCATCTGAAGGCGCGCGCGGGGTACCGTGACCGGGAGGCCGGGGTGTTCGCAGCCCGGCGGCGCCATCTCGATGCATTGCGGCGCGCGCGCTTCCTCGTCGCCAACGCCGCACACACCCTGACCGAATCCCGTGCGTTCGAGCTGTTTGCCGAGGACCTGAGACTCGCGCAGGCCGCGCTCGGGGAGATCACGGGCGAAGTGACGAGCGAGGATCTCCTCGGCGAGATCTTCGGTAGCTTCTGTATCGGTAAATGAGGCCGCCGCCGTTCCATCTAGTTTTTCGATAGGGCACATCGAAAAACTGCATGCTGATCGACCCTCGTCAGATCCTCTGATTGCCGTGGTCGAGATCGCTCGACGCGTCCGCTTCGATGGCCCGTGCAAGGCGCGCCGATGTGCAAAACGCCGCCAACACCGCGATGGTGGCAATCAACGTCTTGATCGGGTGATGCCAGAATAACCAGACCATGGTGAGCGCGGACAGCGCCAACACGGCCCAGAAAATGGCGATGTTCGCCCGCGCGCTCGATGCGATTCTCATGCCAGCCTTCCCCCAGAAAAGATCCGTTTCCGGTGCCGGGTAACTTTATACCCGTTCAGCAGAAAAAGTCCTATGGGGAAAAGTATGAATTCACGCCCGATTCGCGATGTAGGGCGGCCGCGTGCGATGCGGTCATCCCAACATGCTCTCGCGGCGCCAGTGTCTCGCAGTCACGGTGATGAGCACGAGCGCGAGCGCGAGCGCGGAGACCGCGGACACCACGAAGTCGAGCGGCGGGATGGGCTCGTCTTTGAGGACGCTCGTCATCAACAGATGCTGGCTCAACGACGGCACGAGCATCAGGGATCTGTGGGTCTTCAAGGAATAGATGCTCGCGAAGGCGATGGGGAGCGTCGGCACCAGCAGCACGCTGGTCAAATAGGTCTGTGCCTCACGATAGCTGCGCGTGAACGAGGCGACCAGCGTCATGAGCGCAGCCCCGAGCGGCACGAACGGCAGGCAGATCGCGAAGAATTCGAGCGCCGTCGAGACCCCGAGATTCGCGCTCATGCCGAGGCGCTCGAGCGGCACGAACCGGAACACGGCCACGAACGCGGCGAGATTGATGGCGAGCGACAGGCACATGAAAGCGCAGGTCGCGAGAAGCTTTCCACCGACGAGCGCGGTGCGCGCCACGGGCAGGCTCAGCAACGCCTCGAGCGAGCCCCGTTCCCGCTCGCCCGCGGTCGAGTCGATGGCGAGATACAGGCCTCCCACGAGCACCGAGAAGAGGACGAAGTAGGTCATGAATCCAAGCACCACGACCGCGCGGCCGGTCGGCGTCGTGACATCGATGTCGTTGACCGCGATCGGCACGGCGAGCAGCGGGCTCACACCCCGAATTTGCGACCGGAGCTGTGCGATTCCACTGCCGTAGCTTGCGACCAGCGCACGCAGCCGGTCCGCGGTCTTGCGCGTCTGCGAGTCCGAGCTGTCCGCAACCACGAACACGGGCGCCGGCAACGCCGCCTCGAATCGAGCCGCATATTCCGAAGGCACGATCAGGACGACGGCCGCCGTGCCCCTTTTCACCGCGGCGCGCGCGCCCGGTTCCGTCCAGGCGGCGAAGGTGAGCTTCGCGCCTTGCGAGGTGAGAAAACGCACGAGATTGGGTGCGTTCTCGCTTCCCGAGACCGTCACGCGCAGCGGCTCGTCCGATTCCAACACGCTTTGATTCAGCATTCGCGACACCATTGCGCCGAACAGGATGGGCCCGAACAACGGGCCGAACAGCAGCGCCGAGATGAGCGTGCGGCGATCGCGCAGGTTCTCGAGGAATTCCTTGCGGAAGACGGTGAGCAGCGCGCGCATGTCAGAGGGCCTCGGCCTCTCCCAGCACTTTGAGGAACGCCTCCTCGAGCGAGGACGTTCCGCTTCGCTCCCGCAGCGCTTCGAGCGGACCTTCCGCCAGCACGCGTCCGTGCCCCAGTATCACGACCCGGTCGCAGAGCGCCGCGACCTCCTGCATGACGTGCGAGGAGAAGAGGATGCAGCGGCCCTGCAACCTCAGATCCCGCAAAATGTCGCGCAAGTTGCGGATCGCCATCACATCGAGGCCGTTCGTCGGCTCGTCCAGCACCAGGTTCGACGGATCGTGGATCAGCGCTCGTGCCAGGGCGACCTTGATGCGCTGGCCTTGAGAGAAGCCTTTCGCGCGCCGATCGATGAAGCTTTCCATGCCGAGCGCGCGACAAAGGCCGCCCGTGCGGTCGCGCACCCGGTCGCGCGACAGCCCATGCAGCGCGCCGAAATATTGGATGTTCTCCCGAGCGGTCAGGTTGCCGTAAAGACCGGGAGTGTGGGGCAGCACCCCGAGCCGGCCGCGCGCATCGGAAGTCTCGCCGCGGATATCGATCCCGTCGATGCGCGCGCTGCCGCCATCGGGCGTTAGCACGCCATAGAGCATGCGCAGCGTGGTCGACTTGCCGGCGCCGTTCGGTCCGAGGAGCCCGGTGATCTCGCCGTCGCCGGCGCGAAACGACACCTCGTGAACCGCATCGATCGCGCCGAATCGCTTCGACAGCGCGGAGGCTTCGATCATGGCGCGGGTCCCATCGCACCGACGAAAAAGGCCGCCGGATGGTGCTCCTCGAGGCACCGGGCATCGAGCGCTTTCGGATCGGGTGCATCGAGAAATGCGGCCATCAGCCGCGGCACGCAGCCGGTCGCCAGCTGCCCATGCCCCTCGCCCTCGAGTACGAGATGGCGATGGCGCGAAAGCCCTCGCGCCAACCGCTCGGCGTCCGCCGGCGGCGTGACCGGATCCGCCTCCCCGGACAGCAGCAGGGCCGGCGCGTCGCTGTGCAACGGTGCGTGCAGATCCGCATCCACCGGCCCTCGCGGCCACAGCTTGCAGATCTCAGTGAACGCATCGAGTTGGTCCGCGCCCTGGTAAGTCGCCTCGATCGCGCGGCGGTCGATACCCGCAGCGGCGAAGAACGGCACGTCCTCGCTGCACACGACACTGTTCTGCATGCCGCTGGCCACCTGGTCGCGGACCTCGCGCGCCATCATCACGGTCTGCGCGGCGAGCGGCGCGAGACGGCCGCCCGACGCCTCATGAATCAACGCGGGCAACAGCGATGCCTGCGTGGAGTTGTATGACAGCAGCCGCAGTGCCGAGGCAAATACGCCGTGGTTGAACTGCATCTCGAGCTCCGCGTCGCTCCCCGGGTCCGCCATCTTGAGCACCGACGACGCCGGCCCGTATCTTGCGCGCAAGCGGTCGAGTTCGCCGTGCAAGTCGGGATAGACCCGAGCGCAGTCCGGAGAAGCCAGGCAGCGATCGAGGATGAGATGGAGGGCGTGCTCCCCGTCGAGCGGCGTATCGGGACCAATTATCTGCTCGGGATACGTGACGCCGTCGAGAATCACGGCGTGAACGATGGTCGGATGGTGCCGCAGGTAGAGCTCGGCCATGCGCGTCCCATAGGATGCGCCGTACAGATCGATCTGCGCATAGCCGAGCGCGGCCCGCACACGCTCGAGGTCGAGAACGGCCACACTCGAAGTGTAGTAGCGCACCCGCTCGCCGTACCGGACGAGACAGGCGAGCGTCGCCTCTTTGAGTGCCGGCAGCTCATCGGCGGCGGCGCGCCAATCCTCGGGATAATTGCAGAAAAGCGGCCCGGATTTGCCGGTGCCTCGCTGATCGAGAAGCACGATATCGTGGTTGCGATTGATGCGTGCGAAGGCGCCGGCATAGCTCACATACATGTCGCTGGCGGCTTGCCCCGGGCCGCCCGCGAGCAAGAACAGGGGCGCCGCCCGGGCGCGCCGGTTGAGGGCGGGCACGACCGCGACGCTCAAATCGATCGTCGGCCCCGACTCGCGGGATGGGTCTTCCGGCACCTTGAGGGTGGCGCAACGCGCGGCCACTGAGGCGATCTTGAGCGGGTGCTCGAGACGGCATTCCTTGAGCGGAAGCCCGGACGGCGCAACCGCGGGCACCGCTCTCATCGAGCTCGAGATGCACACCAGCAAAGCCATACACGCACGCCGCCGCATCGCGGTAGTGTAGCGAGTCGCTATCCACGACCACCCGCGACTTGGTAGATTTGCGGCCCAGTTCGTCTTTGGATGCGAAAAGCCGTCATGTCCCTGATCCGTGAGGATGATCTCGTCGCGAGCGTCGCGGACGCTCTGCAATACATTTCCTATTACCACACGCCGGATTTCATCGCGGCCATGGGCCGCGCGTATGCGATCGAGCAAAGCGCGCCGGCTCGCGACGCGATCGCGCAGATTCTCACCAATTCACGCTTGTGCGCCGAGGGTCATCGACCGATCTGCCAGGATACCGGCATCGTCGTCGTTTTCGTCAAGGTAGGCATGGGCGTGCGCTGGGATGCCTCGCGGGACCTCGAGAGCATGATCAACGAGGGTGTGAGACGAGCGTATCTCGATCCTTCCAACAAGCTGCGCGCCTCCATCGTCGCCGATCCCGCCGGCAAGCGCACCGGCACTCGCGACAACACGCCGGCCGTGATCCACACCGAGCTCGTGCCGGGCGAGCGTCTCGAGATCACGGTGGCCGCGAAGGGTGGAGGCTCCGAGAACAAGTCCATGTTCGCCATGCTGAACCCATCCGACTCGGTGGCCGACTGGGTGGTCGAGGCCGTACCCGAGATGGGCGCCGGCTGGTGTCCGCCGGGCATGCTCGGCGTCGGTATCGGCGGAAGCGCGGAGAAGGCCATGCTGCTCGCAAAGAAATCGCTGATGGATCCCGTCGACATGGCGGAGCTCCTCGCGCGCGGGCCGGCGGGCCGGCTCGAGGAGCTGCGCATCGAGATCTACCGGCGCGTCAACGATCTCGGCATCGGGGCGCAAGGTCTCGGAGGCCTCACCACCGTGCTCGACGTGAAGGTGCTCGATTACCCCACGCATGCCGCGTCGCTCCCGGTCGCCGTGATCCCGAACTGCGCAGCGACGCGGCACGTGCACTTCACCCTGGACGGTTCCGGACGGGCCGTGCTGATCCCGCCCGACCTGTCGCAGTGGCCCAAGGTCGACTGGACTCCCGACGTCCGTGCGCGCCGCGTCTCGCTCGACGGCCTGACCCGCGAGGAGATCGCGAGCTGGAAGGCCGGCGAGCGATTGCTCTTGTCGGGGAAGCTCCTCACGGGACGCGATGCCGCCCACAAGCGCATCTGCGCGCTGATCGAGGCGGGAAAGCCGCTGCCCGACGGTCTCGATTTCCGCAATCGTGTCATCTACTACGTCGGGCCCGTCGATCCCGTGGGAACCGAGGTGGTGGGGCCGGCCGGACCCACGACCGCCAATCGCATGGATCGCTTCACCGACACGATGCTCGGCCCGGCAGGCTTGCTCGCCATGGTGGGCAAGGCCGAGCGCGGGCCCGAGACGGTTGCCTCCATTCGCCGGCATCGCTCGGCCTATCTGATCGCGGTCGGCGGCGCGGCGTTTCTCGTGTCCCAGGCCATCCGCGCGAGTCGCGTGGTGGGCTTCCCCGAGCTCGGGATGGAGGCCGTCTACGAGTTCGAAGTGCGCGACATGCCCGTCACCGTCGCGGTGAGCTCGGAGGGCGAGTCCGTGCACGAATCGGGGCCCGAGGCGTTCCGAGGGAAATTCGCCGGTATCCCCGTCGCGGTCGCGGGGCGCTGAGGCCCCCGGGTGGGGGGCGCCCACGAGGCGGGCGCCGGGGTGTTGGGCAGGGCGGCTCCTAGTACTTGATGCTGCAGCCGTAAGGCCTCGTCACTGGATGCGCGACGGGTTGATCGGCGACGACCGCGAGCATGGCCTCTTTCAAGTAAGGCTCGGCCTTCGGGATGTCCGCCCCATCGGTCGTCGCGATGCTGTCGATTCCGCCCATGTAACGCAGCTCGCCCTTGGCGTCGATCACATACATATGCGGCGTGGTCTTGGCATGGTAGAGCCGGCCAACGGTGCCGGAAGAGTCCAGCAGCACGGAAGCGGGGACGGCATTGCGCGTTCGGGTAAGCTCGTCGGCGCGCGGGCCATCCACATAGCCCTGCGTGCCAGGCGCCGAGGAGATCACCGACAGCCAGACGACCCCGTGCTCCCGCGCGAGCGACTGCAGGCTCTGCATGTTGCCGCTGGTGTAGTGCTTGCGGGTGAAGGGGCAGTCCGCGTTCGTCCATTCGAGAACCACCACCTTGCCGCGGTAGTCGGCGAGATGGCGCATCTGACCATGACTGTCCACCGCGCTGAAGTCGGGGGCCGGCTGTCCGATCTGGAGAGCATCGGCACCCGGCGTGGCGGCGCCCGCCAGGCCCACACCGAGCAGGAATACGGCCGCCGCTCGACCGAAGATCGTGGGGATCGCCATGCGATGTTAGTGCGGCGCGCACGCCGTTGGTTCCCCCGGCTGTGCACTCGCTCTGCCGCCGTCCTGGCGGTTTTCCGCCCCGGGGTTTAGAGTACGCGCCTTTCCGAAGGAAAACCCCTGTGGATTCAGAGTGATGCGGTACGGGACGACGTTCGATGTGATCGTGGTGGGCGGCGGACATGCGGGCACCGAGGCGGCACTCGCGGCCGCCCGCATGGGCCGGCGCACGCTGCTGCTCACGCATAACATCGAGACCCTGGGGCAGATGAGCTGCAACCCCGCGATCGGCGGCATCGGCAAGGGTCACCTGGTCAAGGAAATCGACGCGCTCGGCGGAGCCATGGCGCAGGCCGCGGACGAGGCCGGGATACAGTTCCGCACGCTCAACGCGAGCAAGGGGCCGGCGGTGCGCGCGACGCGCGCTCAGGCCGACCGTCAGCTCTACAAGCGCGCGGTGCGCCGCCGGCTCGAGAATCAGCCGAATCTGTCGCTGTTCCAACAAGAGGTCGCCGATCTCGTTCTGCGCAACGACCGCGCGGTCGGCTGCACTACCTTGAGCGGCATCGAGTTCACCGCCCGCTGCATCGTGCTCACCGTGGGTACGTTCCTCGCCGGCCGCATTCACGTCGGTCTCGAAAGCCATGCCGGCGGCCGCGCCGGGGACCCGCCTTCCCTCGCGCTCGCGGCGCGGCTGCGCGAGCTGCCGCTCCAGGTCGGTCGCCTCAAGACAGGCACGCCGCCGCGCATCGACGGACGCAGCATCGACTACGCGGGACTTGCCGAGCAGCACAGCGACGAACCCCGGCCGGTTTTCTCCTATCTGGGCACGCGCGAGCTTCATCCTCGCCAGATTCCTTGCCACATCACGGCGACGAACGAGCGCACGCACGCCATCATTCGCGCGGCCAGCGCTCGCTCGCCCATGTTCACGGGGCGGATCGAAGGCGTGGGTCCGCGTTACTGTCCATCCGTCGAAGACAAGGTCGCGCGCTTCGCAGAGCGCCGCTCGCACCAGATTTTCATCGAGCCGGAGGGGCTCGAAACGCACGAGGTGTATCCGAACGGCATCTCCACGAGTCTTCCGTTCGACGTTCAGGTGGATTTCGTCCGCAGCATTCGCGGCTTCGAGACGGCGCACATCACGCGTCCTGGCTACGCCATCGAATACGACTTCTTCGATCCCCGCGGCCTCAAGTCGAGCCTGGAGAGCAAATTCTTGGCCGGCCTTTATCTCGCCGGACAGATCAACGGCACCACCGGCTACGAAGAAGCCGCGGCACAGGGTTTGCTCGCCGGCATCAATGCCGCTCTTGCCTGCGGCGAACGCGAGCCGTGGTGCCCGAAGCGCAGCGATGCCTACATGGGGGTGCTCGTAGACGACTTGGTGACGCGCGGCGCGCCCGAGCCGTACCGTATGTTCACGAGCCGCGCCGAGTATCGGCTCTCGTTGCGCGAAGACAATGCGGATCTGCGTCTCACGCAGCTCGGCCGCGAGATGGGGCTGGTGGACGATGCGCGCTGGGCGTTCTTCGCGCGCAAGCGCGACGCGGTTTCCGCCGAGCTCGCCCGCTTGTCGACGGTGCTGGTCCGGCCGGGCGATGCCGATGCCGCGCTCCTTGGAAAACTCGGCCAGCCGCTATCGCGGGAGACACACGCGCTCGATCTTCTTCGGCGTCCGGAACTCGATTACGAGGACCTGTGCACGGTCGCACCGCTCGACCTTGCGGCGGACGATTGGCGCCTCGACGAGCCCCTTGCGGAGCAGGTCAAGCAGCAGGTCGACGTGCAAGCGAAGTACTCGGGTTATCTCAAGCGTCAGAGCGAGGAGATCGAGCGCCGCACGCGGCATGATGACCTGGCATTGCCGGCCGACATCGACTACGCCGCCGTGAGCGGACTGTCGAACGAGGCCCGCCAATGTCTCCAGTCCGTGCGGCCGCAGACGCTCGGACAGGCGGCGCGGATTCCGGGCCTCACGCCGGCGGCGGTGTCACTGTTGCTGGTGCATCTCAAGAAGCGCGACCGCGCCGCTTGAGGGCATCGCGGCGGCCGAGTGGCATTTTCGCGTCTCACTCTTTAACATCAGCGCTCCCAATTAGACCCCTGCGGCGCGGAGAATTGAATGCTTGGTCGACCGAATGTTCTGGCCTGGGTTGCCGGCGCAACCGCCTTGAGCTTCTGCATATCGCATTCGGCGCGAGCGGCGGAGGTGACACCCGATCCCGCGGCGGGCGAGAAGAAGTTCTACACCTGCTACGGTTGCCACGGGGTCGAGGACTACCGGAACGCCTACCCCGACTACAGCGTGCCGAAACTGCGGCACCAGCACGCCGCGTACATCATCGCCGCGCTCCACGAATACAGGTCCGGCGAGCGTCCGCACCCGACCATGCATGCGCAGGCTTCCTCGCTCTCCGATCAGGACATCGCGGACATCGCCGCCTACCTGCAAGGCCCCGAACCCGTGAAGCCGACGACGGAGGTCTCGGGGTCCGCGCCGAAGCAGGCGGCTCCTTGCACCGCCTGTCACGGTGTCAACGGGACGGGAGTGGCGGCGCCGCTCGATCCGAAGCCCCCGGTGCTCGCCGGACAGCACGCGGATTACCTCGCGGAAGCGCTCAGGTCTTATCACAACAAGCGCCGTAAGAACGTGGTCATGGACAGCATGGCGCAGCTGCTGGCGACTGACGAGGACATCAAGGTCGTCGCGGAGTATTTCGCGAGCCAGCACTCGGCGCTCGAGACGGCGACTCCCGAGAGCAAATAGCGCCGCTCGGACGCTCAGCGCATCCAGATCAAGAACTCGGCAAACGCCCGGTAATACGCTTCGCGGTTCTGCCAGCGGGCAAAGCCGTCGCCCTCATCCAGCGCCTTGAGATACCAGACGGTCTGATTGTGCGCGCGCAGCCGATAGACGAGCTGCTCCGTCTGGGAGACCGGTACGCGGCGATCGTTCTTGCCTTGCACGAGGAGCACGGGCCGCGTGATACGGTCGGCGTTGTTCAAGGGCGAGATACGGCGCATGAAGATCCGCCCGTCCGCATCGCGCTCGTCACCAAGCTCCTCGCGCGCGGCGGATCGCGACTCGGGCGCGGTGCCGCTCACGAAGGCGATGGCGTCGGTGATGGGCGCCAGAGCCACCGCGCCCCGCAACCGTTCGCCGTAATTGACCAGTGCTTCGAGCGCCATCAAGCCGCCGTACCCTGCGCCCGAGATGACCACGTGTTTCGCATCGAAACGGTTATCGAGCGAAAGCCACACGAGGAGCGCACCCACGTCCTTGATCGCGTCCTCGCGCAAGGGCCCTCTTGCCAGCTGGCTGAAATCCGTCCCGTATCCCGAAGAGCCGCGCACGTTCGGCGCGAGCACCGCGAACCCGAGCTCGTTCACCACGTATTGTATGAACGGATCGAAGACCGGCCGGAATTGCCCTGAATCATGCAGCACGATGAGCACCGGACGCGAGCCGGCGCCGGGCGGCTCGTAGATGTAAAGCGGGATCTGACGGGACTTGCCGTCCAATCGGTCGAACGTTGGAAATTGCGTCAAGCGCGGCACGACGAGCTTGGTCCGATCGAGCGAGCCCATCTCGCTCGCCGTCCAGGCCTCGACCCGGTTGCTCGCGACCTCGAGCACGTAGGCGTCGCGCGGCTCGTTGGCCGGGGCAAAGCCGAATAGCAGGCGCTTGCTTTCAGGGTCGAAGCTCAACGAGTCGACGACACCCACCGTGGGCAATCGCGGGGGGACGAGATCCTGATGCGTGCGCAAGTCGACGAGATCGAGCTTGTCCGTGCCCCCCTCGTTCACGACGTACGCCAGATAGTGTCCGTCCCTGGAGAGAGCGAGCTGCTCGACATCGGCGAAAATCCGGCCGGAGACGTCGATCTTTTCCGCGGTGAAGAGGTTCAAAAAAGCGAGTTTTGCGTACGGGCCGTCCCGGTTCGAAATGAAGTACACCCCTGTTCCGTCGCGGGAAAACTTCGCGCTCGCGATAGCGCCCTTGGACGGGGAGGAATCGACCTCGCGCTTTTGTCCGCTGGCCAGATCGAGGACATACAGATAATCCTCGTAAGCGGATACATGCTTGCGCAGCAGGAGCTTGCGATCGTCCGGCGACCAATCGAGCGCAGACCAGGCATCTCCGTCGCCGCCCATCGCGAGGCGCGGCAAGGCGCCGCTCTCGGGGTCGACGATGTCGATGTCGCAGGCGCCGGTATCCCGCGCGATGGTGAAGAAGGCGATCTGACGGCCGTCGGACGACCACAGCGCACCGCCGTTCATCGACTTGCCGTCGGTGAGCCGCCGTGCGGCTGCCTCGCCGAGGCGCTGATAGTAGATCTGCGCGCCCGCATCTGCGCTCGTCTCGGCGGTGTAGATGAACGCATTGCGGCTCGGATCGGGCGTGAATGCCCCGGCCGTGACCGGCTCGTGCAGGAAGGTGATCTGGTGACGGTCGCCGAGCGGATGATCGACCAGGTGGAGCGCATCGGCGTCGCCGAAACGGGTGGCGATGAGGATCTGCCCCTTGCCGGTGAAGCCCAGGGGACGCGCCTGCCGGCCGCCCAGGTAGGCACCCAGGGAATCTGCCGACTGCGAGGATTGCTCGGGAATACCGTCCAGAATCAGATTGCCGTGCGTGACGGGAGGGGCGAGCGCCGTCCCGGCGGCCAGCGCCGCTCCACAGGCGAGCAGGGAGACCGCCTGGAGCGGCAGAAGAAAAAGGCGTCTCATTGTTCCTATGTTCCGTAACCCCGAGGATAATGGCCGGCGAGGATAATGGATAAAATGGAAGGCTTCGAGCACTTACTGGCTTCATACGACGTGAGCGACATGCTCGACGACATCGCGAGCGCGGATCCACCGTCGTACTTGCGGCGCTGTTTCGCTGAAGGCTGCTCCACGCCGAGCTTGTCGTGGACACGCGTGCAGCAGCTCGCGCTGTGCGCCATGGTGCTCGATTCCATCGTCAATCATCGCGACTACCCGGCGCTCGAGCCCGAGCTGATCGCCGATTGGCGCTTGCATTACGGATACGCGTGCGCGCACATGCAAGAGATTGCCGTGCTCGCCCTGCGCCACGCACAGGAGATCTCGAGGGCGCATGACCCGGACGCTGCAGCGGAGCTGGCCGAGCTCGAGCATCGCCTGGCCCCCGCCTAGATGGGGCAAATGCCTCAATCGGTGGGTGACGGTGTGTTCGCCGTCGACACCGGTCACGGCCGTCCGCGCGGCGATGCCAGCTATCTCATCGTCGATGCCGGGCACGCGGCGTTCGTGGATACCGGGACTCACCGATCCGTACAGAATTTGCTCGGGGCACTGTCGTCGCTCGATATCGGAGTCGAATGCGTCGATTACGTCCTGCTCACTCACGTCCATCTGGATCATGCGGGCGGGGCGGGGACGCTCCTGCGCTCGCTGCCGCGAGCGAGCGTCCTCGTGCATCCGCGCGGCGCGCCTCACCTCACCGATCCCGCGAGGCTCGTCGCCGCGACCCGGGCGGTGTACGGCGAAGAAGCCTTCGATGCGCAGTTCGGAGAAATCGCCCCCGTTCCGGCGGAGCGTATCACGACGGTCGAGGACGGGAAGCGCCTCGCATTCGGCGGGCGCACGCTCGAATTTTTGTACACGCCCGGCCACGCCCTGCATCACGTGTGCATCCTGGACCGCGACCGGCGCGAGCTCTTCACGGGCGACACGTTCGGCGTCAGCTACCGCGAATCCGATACCGCCGCGGGCGCGTTCGTATTCCCCACCACCTCGCCTTCGCAGTTCGATCCCGACCAGCTGCACGCCTCGGTCTCTCTGATCGCGGACCTCGAGCCGCGTTGCGCCTACTTGACGCATTATGGCCGAGTCGACGCCGTGCGCGCGCTCGCCCCGGCATTGCACGCGGACATCGATGCGTTCGTGCGTATTGCGCGTGCGGCCAGCGCCGCGGGGCGCGTGCGCCTGGAGCTCGCACTGTTCGAGCACCTGTCGCGGCGTCTGGACGCGCACGGCTTTTCTGCCGAGATGCAGGCGCGCCACGCTTTGCTGGACTGCGACGTTGCGCTCAACGCGGCGGGTTTGCATGCATGGCTCAGGCGTGCAGCGTGAGCCGCGGCCTCGGCACCGCCGTCCTCGCCGCGGCCGCGGGCGCCACATGCCTCGCCGGATGCGGCTCGAATTCGCGCCGCACGCACGACGCGCCGCCCCCATCGCCGCCGACCGCGGCGGAATCGGTTTCCTATGACTTCGGTACACTGGTGCCGGCGCCTTTCGGCACTTCGTTCAAAGACATCCCCGTGCCGCTCACCGAGGTCCTGGTATTTCACGAGGACTCGGACAGCCGGGCAACCGAGGACAAGGACTGCTTCCGCCCGAAACTCTCGATCAGCTTTCTGGGTCAGCCGCCGACGCATCACCTGCTTTGTTTCGATCACGACCGCCTGAGGCGCGTCGAGGCCGCGGTCGAGCTGCCCGCCGCGCAAGTACCGGCGCTGTTCGCGGCGGCATGCGCCGAATGGCAGGGCCGCGCGAAGACGGAGGTGTTGGAATCGGACGCTTGCACCGGGCGACGGGGAGACATCGATTTCAGCGCGCGGCGCACGCTCCTCCCCGAGACTTCCGCCGCGACGGTATCGATCACTCTCACCGGTATCTACGGACCATGAGCGGCGACGCCGAGCGGGCGCTTCTCACGGCAGGCGCGGCGCAATTCGACCTGGCTCTGAAGAGCGCGCAGGCGGATTCGCTCCTCGCGCTCCTGGACGAGCTCGAGATCGCCAATGCGCAGTTCAATCTGACGGCGATCCGTGACCGGCCGGGAATGCTGCACAAGCACGTGCTCGACAGCCTGAGCGCGCAACCGTTCATCAGGGGCGAGCGCATCGCCGACGTCGGGACGGGCGCGGGTTTTCCGGGTCTGCCGCTCGCGATCGTCAATCCCGCACGACACGTGGCGCTCATCGAAGCGACCGGCAAGAAAGCGCGCTTCGTCCGGCAGACCGCCGAGCGGCTGCGCCTCGCCAACGTCGAGGTCGTCAACGAGCGCGCCGAGCGTTATCACCCCCTGGAGCCGTTCGATACCATCCTGGCGCGCGCGCTCTCCTCGCTCGCGGATTTCGTCGCCTATGCGGGTCATCTGTGCGCGCCCGATGGACGGCTCCTGGCCATGAAGGGCAAGCGGCCCGACGAGGAGCTGCGGGCGCTGCCGAAATCCTTCCGAGTCGTCGCGGTGCACCGGATCAAGCTGCCGGGGCTGGACGACGAACGCCATCTTGTGGAACTCTCCCCGGCGGGATCGAGATCCCCGATGAGGCCACGGGCGAGCACCAGATGAAGCGAGTCATCGCTGTCGCGAACCAAAAAGGCGGAGTCGGCAAGACGACCACCGCCGTCAATCTCGCTGCCTCGCTGACGGCCACGAAGCGGCGCGTCTTGCTCATCGATCTCGATCCGCAGGGCAATGCGACGATGGGGTGCGGTATCGAGAAGAACGCGCTTGCCCGCACGAGCTGCGACGTGCTGCTCGGCGACTGCGCCGCCTCCGAAGCGTTGGTCGCCGTGGAATACGGCGGTTTTCAGCTCATGCCCGGCAACCAGGACCTGACGGCCGCCGAGGTGCGCCTGCTCACCATGATGGCCGGGCGGGAGTTCAAGCTCCGCAATGCGTTGAAGCCGATCCGCGAGGAGTACGATGTGATACTCATCGACTGCCCCCCTTCGCTCAACATGCTCACGCTCAACGCGCTGGTCGCGGCCGACTCGGTGATGGTGCCGATGCAATGCGAGTACTACGCGCTCGAGGGGTTGAGCGCCCTCGTTCAGACCATCGATCAGATCAAGGGCAGCATCAATCCCGATCTCGAGATCGAGGGGCTCTTGCGGACGATGTTCGATCCGCGTAACAACCTCGCCAACGAGGTCTCGGCTCAGCTCGTCGAGCACTTCGGGGACAAGGTCTTCCGCACGTTGATCCCCCGCAACATCCGCCTTGCCGAAGCGCCCAGCTTCGGCAAACCGGCGCTGTTTCACGACAAGGAATCGCGCGGGGCGCTCGCCTACCTCGCGCTCGCCGGCGAAATGATCCGGCGCGACGAGCTGCCGGCCGCTCCCGTAGAATCCGAACTCTCCTCCCCTGGAATCCAAGAATGACCGGCAAAAAGCCCGCTCTGGGTCGCGGCCTCGCGGAGCTGTCGCCGTTGATGGCGCGGCATGCCGCGGTCCCGGAGACCAAACCTGCGGCGCCGGCCGGCGATCGCATGGCGAGCCTGCCGCTCGACCTGCTACAGCGAGGCAAGTACCAGCCCCGCATGGACATGCGCCCGGAAACCTTGAACGAGCTGGCGCAATCGATCAAGGCCCAGGGGGTCATGCAGCCCATCGTGGTGCGACCCCTTCCCCCCCGGGACGGCGGGCGCCGGGAGTCCGGCGAATCCCAGCGCTATGAAATCATCGCGGGCGAGCGGCGTTGGCGCGCCGCGCAGATGGCGGGGCTGCCGGAGATTCCGGCGATCATCCGCGAGGTGCCCGATGAGGCGGCCGTCGCAATGGCGCTCATCGAGAACATTCAGCGCGAGGATCTGAATCCCCTGGAAGAGGCGCAGGCGCTTTCGCGCCTCATCGACGAATTCGGCCTCACCCACCAATCTGCTGCCGAGGCCGTGGGCCGGTCGCGGGCCGCGGTCAGCAATCTGCTGCGCCTCATGGAGCTCGCCGACGAGGTCAAGCAGCTGCTGGAACAGCGCAGCATCGAGATGGGGCACGCGCGCGCCTTGCTGGCGCTCTCCTCGCGGCGCCAGCAGATCGAGGTCGCCGGGCTCGTGGCCAAGAAGTCCTTGTCCGTGCGCGACACCGAGGCGCTGGTGCGGCGGCTCACGAGCCCGCCGACCGCCGCCGGATCTGCGCCGAGCCCGGCCAGGGATCCCGACATCCACCGGCTGGAGCTCGAGCTGGCGGACAAGCTCGGCGCCCGGGTTATGTTTCAGCACACTACCTCCGGCAAGGGCAAGCTGGTCGTTTCGTACAACAGCCTGGATGAGCTGGAGGGCATCCTCGCGCATATCACCTGAAATCACCTTGATGCAGGGGGGCCGCCTCTCTATAATGCGGCCGCTCTTTTGATGGGCGACGGTTGATATGTGCAAATCGAGGGTAGCGCGCCGTCGTTCGCCGGATGTAGTCCGGCTTCCCCCGCGATGAGTGATGCGCCGGTACGTGGTTACCGGCTGGTCATTCGCGTCGTGCTCCTGCAGGCAGGATGCGCGTTGCTGGCCGCGTCTCTGTTTTTTGCCTTGAAGGGGTCCCCGTCAGGAGTTGCAGCACTGGCGGGCGGTTTGATCGTGGCTGTCGGCACCGCGCTGTTCGGATGGCGCGCCTTCGCGCCGGGCGTGGCGGGTGGCGCCGTGCTCGGCCGAGCCATGTACACGGGCAAAGCGCTGCAGTGGGTTTGGTATGTGCTAGCGCTCTACGCCGCTCTCGGCCGCCTCAGGCTCGAGGCGGCGCCGCTATTGATCGGGCTGTTTGCGGCCCAATTTGGATACTGGGCGGCCTTGTTCCGCCTCAGGTGACTCGAGATCGGGGATCGTGACTATGCGTTTCGGAATGATGGTCGAGGAAGGTGCCGGGGGAGGGGTGACCGAGTACATCCAGCACCACCTCACGCATCTGACTGTCGACCTGAAGCCGCAAGGCGGCTTCTGGGCGTTGCACCTCGACAGCGTCATTTTCAACCTCGGCATCGCCTTGATTTTCATCATTCTGTTCTACATCGCAGCCCACCGAGCCACCAGTGGCGTTCCGGGCAGGTTTCAGGCCTTCGCCGAGATCATGCTCGATTGGGTCAACGGTCTGGTGAAGGATGCCTTCCATGGCGAGAGCAAGTTCATCGGGCCGCTCGCCTTGACGATTTTCTGTCTGGTCATCCTCGACAACTTCATGGACATCCTGCCGGTCGATGCGCTGCCGACGATCGGTCACGCCTTCGGAGCCGAGCACCTGCGCACCGTGGCGACCGCCGACGTGAACACGACCATCGGCATGGCGCTCGGCGTGTTCCTCCTCATCCAATACATGGGCATCAAGTTCAAAGGCCCGGGCCTGTTCTTCAAGGAATGGTTCACTGCCCCCTTCCATGCGCACGGCATCGGCGCCGTGGCACTCGCTCCCATCAATTTCGTGCTGCGGATCATCGAGGAAGCAGTGCGTCCCCTGTCGTTGTCGCTGCGGTTGTTTGGCAACATGTACGCGGGCGAGCTCATCTTTCTGTTGATCGCGTGCTTCACGCTCAACGCGGCGCTCGATCATTGGTCCACTTACTTGCTCGGCTTCGGCCAGATCTTCGCCGGCATCCTCTGGACCGGCTTTCATTACCTCATCATCTGGCTGCAGGCATTCATTTTCATGGTGTTGACCATCGTGTATGTGGGCATCGCCGCCGAGAAGCACTAGGTTCGCGAGTTTTCGAGACACACAAGACCGACGGAGACGATAAATGCAAAATTTGACCCAACTCGCTCAGTTTCTGAGCGCCACCGTGATCGCAGCGGGCCTCGTCATCGGGCTCGGCGGCGCCGGCGCCGCCATCGGCTTCGGCCTGCTCGGCGGCAAGTTCCTGGAGAGCTCGGCGCGGCAACCGGAACTGACTCCCATGCTGCAGACGAAGATGTTCATCGTCGCCGGTCTGTTGGACGCGGTGCCCATCATTGGCGTGGCCGTCGGCTTCCTGCTGCTCTATTCGAACCCGTTCATGGGTCTTCTGGGCGGCAAGTAATTTGACGCGCCGTGTCGTGCGTCCGCCGAGGGCGCCGATCGCCGGGAGCAGGGCATGAACATAGCCATTACGCTTGTCATTCAGGGGTTCGTGTTTTTCTTCGTCGCCTGGCTGGTGATGAAGTACTTGTGGCCGGTCCTTCTCGCCAAAATCGAGACTCGCCAGAAGGTCATCGCCGAGGGTCTGGCGGCTGCCGCAAAAAGCGAGAAGGATTTGAACGAGGCCGAGGCCCGCTCGAAGGAGATCATCCGCGAGGCGCGCGAGCGCGCCGCGCAGATCATCGACCAGGCGAGCAAGCGCTCGAACGAGATGATCGAGGAGGCCAAGGGCACGGCCTCTTCCGAGGCGCAGCGGCTGATTGCCGGGGCTCGCGAGGAAGTGACGCTCGAGGCCACGCGTGCCCGCGAGTCCTTGCGGCGCGAGGTGGGCGAGCTCGCGGTTGAGGGCGCCTCGCGCCTGCTCGGTCGCGAGATCGATCCCAGGACTCACGCGGATCTGCTCGACAAGCTGGCGGCCGAGGTCGGGCGTGGCTGAGCGCGCCACAATAGCCCGGCCCTACGCCAAGGCGGCCTTCGAGGCCGCGCGCGAGACGCGCTCCTTCGCCGGGTGGTCGCAGGGACTGGTGACCGCGGCGCAGATCGTGCTCGATCCGCGCGTCACCGGACTCATCAAGAACCCCGAGCTGCCCGCCGCCGCGGTGGCCGATTTCATCATCGACGTGGCGGGCGCGAAGCTAGACGACCCGATGCGGAATTTCGTGCGCGTGCTCGCCGAGAATCACCGCCTCCTGTTGTTGCCGGAGATCGTGGCTCACTACGAGGCGCTGCGGGCGCAGGTCGAGAATACGGTGGACGTCGAGGTCGTGTCGGCCGTCAAGCTCGACGCCGCCGAGACCGAGAAGATGACCGCGGCACTCAACGAACGGCTCAAGCGCCGCGTGAACATGCGAAACACCGTGGACGCATCGCTCCTGGGCGGCGCGGTGATTCATGCGGGCGATCTCGTGATCGACGGCTCCTTGAAGGGCCGGCTCGAGCGCCTGAGAACGGAACTGACCAGCTAAATCAAAGTAGGCCGGCGCGCGTGGGCGCCGCCACAAGAGGATCGATATGTCCATCAAGGCATCGGAAATCAGCGATCTCATCAAGGCTCGCATCGAGAAATTCCAGTCCGCCTCCGAGGCGCGCAACGTCGGCACGGTGGTCAGCGTGACCGACGGCATCGTTCGCGTGCACGGTCTCGCGGACGCGCGCTACGGCGAGATGCTGGAGTTCTCCGGCAACACGTTCGGTCTCGCTCTGAACCTCGAGCAGGACTCGGTGGGCGCGGTCGTGCTCGGCGACTACACGCATATTTCGGAGGGCCAGGAGGTCAAGACCACCGGCCGCATCCTCGAGGTCCCGGTGGGTCCCGAGCTCCTCGGCCGGGTGGTCGATGCGCTGGGCAATCCGATCGACGGCAAGGGTCCGGTCAATGCCAAGCTGAAATCACCGCTGGAGCGCGTGGCGCCGGGCGTCATCTTCCGCAAGAGCGTGTCGCAGCCGGTGCAAACCGGTCTCAAGGCCATCGATTCCATGGTGCCGATCGGCCGCGGCCAGCGCGAGCTGATCATCGGCGACCGTCAGACCGGCAAGACCGCCGTGGCCATCGACACCATCATCAACCAGAAAAATTCCGGCGTTAAGTGCGTCTACGTCGCCATCGGCCAGAAGCAGAGCTCGATCGCCAACGTGGTGCGCAAACTCGAAGAGCACGGTGCGATGGCGCACACCATCATCGTCGCGGCCTCTGCCTCGACGCCGGCGGCCATGCAGTACCTCGCGCCGTACGGCGGCTGTGCGATGGGCGAGTACTTCATGGACAACGGCGAGGACGCGCTCATCGTTTACGATGACCTCTCCAAGCAGGCGGTCGCGTACCGGCAGATCTCGCTGCTGCTGCGCCGCCCGCCCGGCCGCGAAGCTTATCCGGGCGATGTGTTCTATCTGCACTCGCGGCTCCTCGAGCGCTCCGCGCGGGTCAACGAGGAATACGTCGAGAAGATCAGCAAAGGGCGGATCAAGGGCAAGACGGGTTCGCTCACGGGACTGCCGATCATCGAGACCCAGGCGGGCGACGTCACCGCGTTCGTGCCGACCAACGTGATCTCGATCACCGACGGCCAGATCTTCCTCGAGACGGACCTCTTCAATGCCGGCATGCGCCCCGCCATCAACGCCGGCATCTCGGTGTCTCGCGTGGGCGGCGCCGCGCAGACCAACATCATCAAGAAGCTCGGTGGCGGCGTGCGTCTCGCGCTTGCGCAATATCGCGAGCTCGCGGCTTTCTCCCAATTTGCTTCGGACCTCGACGAGGCGACCCGCCGGCAGCTCGAGCGCGGCGTGCGCGTGACGGAGCTCATGAAGCAGAAGCAATATGCGCCCATGTCCGTCGCGGAGATGGCGCTCACGCTCTATGGGGCGAACAACGGCTACTTCGACAAGGTCGACCGGCGCAAGGTGGTGGAGACCGAGGCCGCGTTGCAGTCTTTCGCGCGAAGCTCCTACGGGGATCTCCTCAAGACCATCAACGCGAAGCCGGATCTGACGAAGGAAGTCGAAGCGTCGCTCAAGAAGTGCTGCGACGAGTTCTTCGCGTCGATCTAAGGACCGCTGAGAGAAACCAATGCCAGGCGCCAAGGAAATTCGCGGCAAGATCGCGAGCATCAAGAACACGCAGAAGATCACCAAGGCCATGGAGATGGTCGCGGCGAGCAAGATGCGCAAGGCGCAGGACCGCATGCGCGCCGCGCGCCCATATGCGCAGAAGATCCGCACGATCGTCGGCCATTTGCGTCAGGTGAACCTCGACTACAAGCATCCCTTCACGATCGAACGACCGGTTCAGGCCGTGGGTCTCATCGTGATCAGCACCGATCGCGGTCTCGCCGGCGCGCTCAACTTGAATCTGTTCAAGGCGGCGCTGGTCGCGATCAAGGAGGCTCGGGCCAAAAACGCCAAGGTCTATGTCTGCGCGATCGGACTCAAGGCGGTCCAGTTCTTCCGGAGGCTTTCCGGTATCGAGCTGGCCGCTACCGCGACGCATCTCGGCGACCGGCCGCACGTGAAGGACCTCGTCGGGCCGATCAAGGTGATGCTGGACTTGTACCGGGACGCGAAGATCGACCAGCTGCTGCTCGTGCACAACGTGTTCGTGAACACCATGACCCAGCGTGGCACGGTCTCGCAGCTGCTGCCGCTGCAGACCATCGACAAGGACGAGCTCCAGGAGCGCTGGGATTACATCTATGAGCCGGACGCAGCCGAGATTCTCGACCGCCTCCTGATGCGCTATATCGAATCTCAGGTGTTTCAGGGCGCCGTCGAGAACGTCGCCTCCGAAATGGCGGCGCGCATGGTGGCGATGAAGAGTGCGTCCGACAATGCAGGCTCGCTGATCGAGGAGCTGCAACTCATTTACAACAAGGCCCGTCAGGCCGCGATCACGAAAGAGCTTTCGGAAATCGTCGGCGGCGCGGCAGCGGTCTAGGCAAGAGGTCAATCATGTCCAGCGGCAAATCCAGCGGCAAAATCGTCCAAATCATCGGCGCGGTCATCGACGTGGAATTCCCGCGCGATCAGATACCCGAGGTCTACGACGCGCTCAAGCTCGACGATGTGGATCTCACGCTCGAGGTACAACAACAGCTCGGCGACGGGATCGTGCGCACCATCGCCATGGGCCCGTCGGAAGGCCTGCGCCGGGGCTTGAGCGTCACGGGAACCGGCAAGGGGATCAGCGTGCCGGTCGGCGCCGCGACATTGGGTCGCATCATGGATGTGCTCGGCAAGCCGCAGGACGAGAAAGGTCCGGTGAACGCCACCGAGACGCTGCCGATTCACCGGCCCGCTCCGGCCTACGACGAGCAAGCCGGCGGTCAGGACCTCCTGGTGACGGGCATCAAGGTCATCGACCTGCTGGTGCCGTTCGCGAAAGGCGGCAAGGTCGGACTGTTCGGCGGCGCGGGCGTGGGCAAGACGGTGAACATGCTCGAGCTGATCAACAACATCGCCAAGCAGTACAGCGGTCTGTCGGTGTTCGCGGGCGTCGGCGAGCGCACCCGCGAAGGCAACGACTTCTATCATGAGATGATCGAGTCGGGCGTCATCGACAAGGACAACCTGAGCAACTCCAAAGTCGCCATGGTGTACGGGCAGATGAACGAGCCGCCGGGCAACCGCCTGCGCGTGGCGCTCACCGGCCTTACGATGGCGGAGTATTTCCGCGACGAGAAGCAGCCTTCCGGCAAGGGCCGCGACGTGCTGTTCTTCGTCGACAACATCTACCGCTATACGCTCGCCGGCACCGAGGTCTCGGCTCTGCTCGGCCGCATGCCCTCCGCCGTGGGCTATCAGCCGACCCTCGCGGAGGAGATGGGCGTGCTGCAGGAACGCATCACCTCCACCAAGACGGGCTCGATCACCTCGATTCAGGCCGTTTACGTTCCCGCCGATGACTTGACCGACCCGTCGCCGGCGACCACGTTCGCCCACCTGGATGCGACCGTCGTGCTGTCGCGCCAGATCGCCTCGCTCGGCATCTATCCGGCGGTCGATCCGCTCGACTCCACCAGCCGCCAGCTCGACCCGCTGGTAGTGGGGGAGGAGCATTACGAGACCGCGCGCGGCGTGCAGCAGGTGCTGCAGCGCTACAAGGAACTGCAGGACATCATCGCGATTCTCGGCATGGACGAGCTCTCGGAAGAGGACAAGCAGACGGTGTACCGGGCGCGGAAGATCCAGCGCTTCCTGTCGCAGCCTTTCAACGTCGCCAAGGTATTTACCGGTCAGGACGGCAAGATCGTTCCCTTGAAGGACACCATCCGCGGCTTCAAGGCCATCATCGCCGGCGAGTTCGATCACCTGCCCGAGCAGGCGTTCTACATGATCGGCGGCATCGAAGAAGCGGTCGAGAAAGCGAAGACGCTGTCCTAGCGAGCACTCTATGGCCGACACCATACACGTCGATATCGTGAGCGCCGAGGGCGAGATGTTCTCGGGGGAGGCCACCATGGTGTTCGTGCCGGGTGTGGTCGGTGAGCTCGGCATCGCGCCGCGGCACGCCCCGCTCCTGACGACGCTCAAGCCCGGGAACGTGCGCGTCCAGGCGCAGGGTCAGGAGGAACAGGTGTTTTACGTGGGGGGCGGGGCGCTCGAGGTGCAGCCGCACCTCGTCACCGTGCTGGCCGATACCGCGGCGCGCGCCCGGGACCTCGACGAGGCAGAGGCACTCGCCGCCAAGCAACGCGCCGAGGAAATGGTGCGCACCCGTACCGACAAGCAAGAGATCGCCGACGCGCAGGCCGAGCTGCTGCGCGCCGTCGCACAATTGAGAGCCATCGAGCGCCTGCGCAAGAAACGCTGACGCCCGCCTCTTTAGGAGCTGTCATGCCGCTTACCGTCGTCATACTCGCTGCGGGCCAAGGCAAGCGCATGAATTCGGACCTGCCGAAGGTCCTGCAGCCCCTCGCAGGACAACCGCTCCTCAAGCACGTGATCCGAACCGCGCGCGCGCTCAATCCGGCGACGATCAGCGTCGTGTACGGTCACGGCGGGGCGCTGGTGCGCGCGGCGTTCGACCACGAGGACGTCGATTGGGTGCTGCAGGCCGATCAGCTCGGCACCGGTCACGCCGTCATGCAGGCCATGGCCCGCATTCCCGACGATCACACGGTGCTGGTTCTCTACGGCGATGTGCCTCTGATCGGAATCGCATCGCTGCAGGCCCTGATCACCGCCGCGAACGCGGGCGCGCTCGCGATCCTCTCCGTCAATCTGGACGAGGCCGAGGGCTACGGCCGGATCGTGCGCGACGTCCACGGCCGCGTGCGCTCGATCGTCGAGCACAAGGACGCGAGCGCCGAGCAGCTGAAACTCAAGGAAGCCAACTCGGGGCTGATGGCGGCCCCCGCCGCCCGCCTGCGGGGGTGGCTCCTGGGGCTCGGTACGGCCAACTCGCAGCGCGAGTATTACCTCACCGATGTGGTGGGAATCGCGGCCAAGGCGGGAGACCGCGTGGTCGCGGTGCTTGCCTCCGGCGCCACCGAGGTGCTGGGCGTGAACGACCGGATGCAGCTCGCCCAGGTCGAGGCGTGCTACCGCGCGAATCGCACGCGCGCACTGATGGTCGCCGGCGCGACGCTCGCGGATCCTGCGCGGGTCGATGTGCGCGGCGGCGAGGTGTGCGTCGAGCGCGACGTGTTCATCGACGTCAACGTCGTGCTCATCGGCGAGGTGCGCCTCGGTGCGCGCGTGAAAATTGGACCTAATTGCATCATTCAGAACGCGCGCATCGGCGCGGATACCGAAGTGCTCGCGAACTCCATCATCGACAATGCGCTGATCGGCGAGCACTGCCGCATCGGTCCTTTTGCCCGGCTGCGCCCGCAGACGGTTCTCGACCGCAACGTACATATCGGCAATTTCGTCGAGGTCAAGAACAGCGAATTCGGCGCCGGCAGCAAGGCGAATCACTTGAGCTATGTCGGCGATTCGCGCGTAGGGACAGACGTCAACGTCGGCGCGGGCACCATCACCTGCAACTACGACGGCGTCAATAAATGGCCGACGACGATCGAGGATGGGGCGTTCATCGGTTCTGGCAGCATGCTCGTTGCGCCCGTGCGCATCGGTGCCGGTGCGACCATCGGCGCGGGATCGACCATCTCTACCAATGCGCCCGAGGGCAAGCTCACCCTGACACGCCCACCGCAGGTTACCTCGGCCTCCTGGACGCGGCCGTCGAAGCTCGCGCCCGAGGAGCACGCCGCCCGCGTCGAGCAGGCCCTCAATCAGCCCACGACGGTTTCACCGCGCAAGCCTTGACGCCGGGTGGGCCGGCTCCTCGGCGGCGGCTCGTGCCGCGTGCGGCGCGCTTCGCGCGAGCCTGCGGTGTGTCGCTACTAGTACAATGGAGCGGCCCGTGGCATCGTTGGTCCTCACGAGGTATGCGCAACCGTCCCATACAGAGCAGGCAGTTTCGTGTGTCGGCCATGGTCGTGCTGGCCGCGCTGCTATTGCGTGCCTATATCCCCGTCGGGTTCATGCCGGCCGGCGGCGCGCCGTTTCGGCTGGAACTCTGTCCGGCGTCCGGCGCGCCCGCGCCTGCGCATCACTCGCACCAGCACGATTCGCAGCATCATGCGGATCTCCAGAATTGTCCCTTCGGCAGCGCACCCGCTCAAGGACCGGTATCCGACCTCTTGGTCTTCGATCCTCCAGGACAAATACCCTTCCTCGAGGCTTTTTACGGCGCACCCCAGCGGTTGGTGACTGCAACGTCATGGTCTCACCTGCCTCGCGGACCCCCCTCTCTCGCCTAGTTTCCTACCGTCCGGCGAAGCGCGCGTGGAAGCGATGTATTCCACGGCGTGCGCGTCGATCCGTCTGGATTCTTTGGGGAGCGTGTCATGTCAATTGCCTGCATGGGCCTTCGAGGGGCCCGAATGCGCTTGCTGGGGTCATGCCGTGTGGCGAGCGCAATGCTCGTCCTTACAATTCTCGTCATGCCGACGGCGCTTCATGCCGCCGATGTCGGTAGCGTCCGCGGCGTCGTCCATGACTCGCGGCATCTGCCGGTCGCCCAGGCGCAAGTAACGCTCAAGTCCGCCACCTCCGAGTGGTCGCAGACGGCGACGACGGATGCCAGGGGCGAGTTCGGCTTCATTTCTGTCCCGATCGGCGATTATGTCTTGACCGTCAGTCAGCCCGATTTCCAGACGAAGGCGCAGATCGTCAGCGTCACCTCCGGCTTTTCGCCCGTCGCCCATGTGCAACTCGCCAAGGCCTCTTCCGCGCTTCCGACAGTCACCGTGACCGCCGCGATGGATACGGTCTTGCCCGTCACGGCCACGCCGACGACGGTCATCAGCCGCGAAGACATCGCGCGTACGCCCGGAGCGGAGCAGACGAACAGCCTCGCGATGATCACCGATTTCGTCCCCGGAGCTTATGTCGTTCACGACCAGCTGCACGTCCGCGGGGGCCACCAGACCACTTGGGCGGTGGACGGTGTCGAGATTCCAAACACCAACATCGCGAGCAATCTGGGGCCGCAAATCGATCCCAAGGACATCGATTATCTCGAGGTTCAGCGGGGCAGCTACGCGGCGGATCTGGGAGATCGCACCTACGGCGTCTTCAACGTCGTGCCGCGCACCGGCTTCGAACGCGACAATCAGGGCGAGCTCATCGCGAGCGGCGGCAATTTCGGGCAAACCAACGACTATGTGAGCATCGGCAGCCACGACGAGCGATTCGCCTACTATGCGAGCGTCAATGGCAATAGAAGCGATCTGGGCATTCAGACGCCCGTATCGCAGATCATCCACGATGCGCAGAACGGCTACGGCGGCTTCAGCACCCTGATATTCAACCCGACCCCCGATGACCAGTTCCGGTTCGTCTTCTCCGCACGGCATGATGATTACGATATCCCGAACGCCCCCGGGCAGCTCGACGACGATGTCCAGCGCGAGACCGACGTCTTTGCCATTCTCTCCTGGGTGCGAAAATTGAGCGCCGATGCCGCGCTGACCACGTCATTTTTCTATCATCAAAACGAGGCCGATCTCGACGGTGCGCCGAACGATTACCCCATCAGCACCACCGACCAACGCAGCTCGAGCTATGTCGGAGGTCAGGAGACCTTGCGATGGCACGTGACTCGCAACGACATCCAGGTGGGTGCCATTGGCTGGGGCCAGCGCGACCACGAAACGTTCAACCTGCTCTTCAACGATGCCAGCAATGGACCCGTCAACCAGACCTTGCGCCCGACCGGGCTCGCTGGTCGCCGCGTACGTCCAGGACACCTTCACGCCGACCGACTGGCTTCAATTTCCGGTCGGCGTGCGCCAAACGCATTTCGACGGGTCGATCACCGAGAACGCCACGAGTCCCCGGATCGGCGCCGCCGTACGGCTTCCAGGGCTCAACTGGATCCTGCGCGGATTTTGGGGAAAGTACTACCAGGCGCCGCCGCTCACGACGCTCAGCGGGCCTCTGCTCGAGTACGCGCAGAACAGTAACCTCGGCTTTTTGCCGCTGCGCGGCGAGCGCGACGAGGAATATCAAGTCGGCATCACGATTCCCGTGCAGGGCTGGGTGATCGATGCCGATCACTTCCACACCGAGGCGAAGAATTTCTTCGATCACAACAACATCGGCAACTCGAACGCGTTCTTCCCCCTGACGATCGATGGCGCGCTGATTCAGGGCAACGAGCTCACCATTCGATCCCCCAAGTTCTGGAGTGTCGGTCAGGCTCATGTGACCTACTCCAATCAGACCGCGGACGGTTACGGTGCGATCAACGGCGGACTCACCGATTTCACTCCTCCCGCGGGCTTCTTTGCGCTCGACCATGACCAGCGCAATACGGCGAACGTCGGTCTCAACGCGAACCTGCCGCGGCAATCGTTTGCCTCGGCCGATGTGTACGTCGGCTCGGGCTTCTCCAACGGCAGCGGTACACCCCCGAGTCACTTGCCCGGTCACGCCGAGTTGAACTTGAGCGCGGGCAAAGCCTGGGGGAAGAACTTTTCCGCGTCTCTGACCGTACTGAACGTGACGAACCGGCACTTGCTGGTCGACAACAGTCTCACCTTCGGCGGCTTTCACTGGAATGATCCGCGGCAGATCTATGCTCAGGTCAATTACAAATTCGGATACTGAGAGCGGCATCGGCCCGCGGCGAGGTGAAGACATTTCTGCGTATCGAGGCCGGATTGGCCGCTTGACCGACCGGCCGCGGGGGCGGATATATATAGCCGGACAGGAGATTGCTACCCACCCTGTCGGGAAGATGATGGAAATCATCGGGTAGCCGCAGGGTGATCTCCCGCCGCCGCCCACGGTAGCAAATTAAGTCGACCGAGTACCGCCGAGGCTGAGCGCCGCCGAGCCGGGAGGGCAGCTACTTCTTCAAGTATTGATGCACGATCTCGATCAGCTCCTCGGCCGCCGATCGCGCGGCTTCCTGATCGCTGCGCGGGCTCATCATGTGGTCGCGGATGTGATCCTCGATCACTTCCGCAATGAATCCATCCAAGGCGCCCCGGCAGGCGGTGGCCTGCTGCAGCACCGTTGCGCACTCATCGTCGGCATCGACCGCACGCTCGATGGCCTCGATCTGACCGCGCATGCGCTTCAGGCGGTTCAACAACTTGATTTTCTCGCGCGCAACGTGACCCATTTCCCGCAACTCCAATTGATAACTATACCCCGGTAGGGTATCTTACACCCACCCGGTCATTGCTGCCTGGGACATCGCTCCATAACAGGATTGTCCAACAATCGAGTGCTCGACCGAGTGCCCGAACGCCTCGGGCGCGAGCGGCGCTCGAACGGAGACCATCATGACCAATTTCGGGCATCGACGCGCGGCGCGCGTAAAAGATGTGGCCGCCGAAGTGCTGGCATTTCTGTGGGGTGCCTCGGCGGTGGGCTTTTCAGTCTTGATCATGGCGCTCTTCTTTCGGGTGTAGCAATTCGTGTGCGAATTTAGCAGCCGCGTCGTGCCGCGTGCTCCAGTCGGGTACGCGGACGCCCCGTTGCGCTGCATTTTGCGCCGCGCTTTCCGGGCCCTTTCCTTCCGCTGCGCGCTCGCGCTCGCGATGACTGTCTGTGCCGTCGCGCCGGCTGCCGTCGCGCAACTGCTGCCGGCGGATAATCCGGCAGATGCCGGCAACGCGGACCCCGAGACGACGCCCGAGCAGCGCTTCGCGGTTCACGGGCAGGCGACGTACGTCGAGCAAAGTACCGACGACTTCTATGCACCCTACCGGGGGCGCAATAGCCTGTCGCCCGACCAGGGGCGTGAGACCTCGGACGTCACCCTGTCTCTCGGCGCGCGCCTTTGGCACGGCGCGGAAGCATGGGTCACCCCGGAGATGGATCAGGGATTCGGCCTGGACGACACCATGGGACTCGCCGCGTTCTCGAGCGGTGAGGCGTACAGGGTGGGCGACAACCAGCCGTATTTCCGGCTGCCGCGCGCCTTCGTGCGGCAGACCATCGACACGGGCAGCGAGCGGGAGAATCTGGAGGCGCTCGCGGGCCAGCTCGCGGGCTCTCACGGTCTCGACCGGTGGGTGTTCACGGTGGGCAAGTTCGGGGTGCCCGACGTGTTCGACACGAACCAGTACGCGCACGATCCGCGGAGCGATTTCCTGAACTGGGCAGCGGTCGATGCCGGCACTTTCGACTATGCCGCCGATGCGTGGGGATTCACCGTCGGCGCCGCGGCCGAACGCTACATCAAATCCTGGACGTTCCGTGCCGGCGTGTTCGATCTCTCCAACGTGCCCAACAGCCCGGATCTCGAGCCGGCTTTTCACGAATTCCAGATGGACGCCGAGATCGAGAAACGCTACCCGCTTTTCGGGCAAACAGGCCGAGTGCTGCTCACGGCATTCGAAAGTCGCGGCCGCATGGGACTGCTCGATCAGGCGATCGCCTTAGGGTTGCAGACGGGCACGACGCCGGATCCCTCGAGAGTGCGCCAGTACCGCAGCCGCATCGGCGGGAGCCTCGCTATCGAGCAGCCGGTGACCGACAGCTTCGGCCTGTTCGCGCGCATCGGCAAGGCGGGCGGCAACGTCGAGGTTTACGAGTTCACAGACATCGATCGCTCGGTCGAGCTCGGCGGCTCGCTCAAGGGATCGCAGTGGCACCGGCCCCTCGATACGCTGGGTGTCGTCGTCCTGGATGACGGCATTTCCGCAGAACGCGAGGAATACTTGAATCTCGGCGGCCTCGGCATCTTGGTGGGGGATGGCAAGCTGCCGCATCCCGGCGCAGAGCAGGTCGTGGAAACCTACTACAGTCTCGCGGTCGCTTCATGGGCGAAGCTGAGTCTGGACTACCAGTATGTGAAGAATCCCGCTTACAACCGGGACCGGGGGCCGGTCTCGATTTACGCGCTGCGCGTGCATGCGCAGTTTTGAGGGCTCAGGGGACGAAAATGTCGACGAACTCGCGAGTGCCGGCCCAGATGCGCTGCCACTCGATGAGCACGGTGCGTCCCTTCTCCGTGATCCGGTAATAGCGTCGCGGCGGGCCCGAGTAGGAGGGCACGATGCGACTGGTCAGAAGTCCCGCCGCGGCGAGCGATCGCAACACCGGATAGATCGTACCTTCCTTGAATATCGAGCCCGCGTCGCTCGCGCCCGCGAGCTGCTTCGCGATTTCGTAGCCATAAAGGTCCTGGCGCGAGCGATCCAGAACCGCGAGCAGTACGAGACCCACCAGCCCCGCGTTGATGTCCTTCCGAAATTTCTTTGCGCCGGTATCATTCACTTATTAATACCATATATCAACGGTTATTATTAATAAACTAATATTAGCTACTATCGTGTAGTGGCGCGACAAGCAACTGAAGGGGCAAGCGCTTTCGGGCACACTAGCACCCTCATCCAGCCGGAGATTCAGGTCAGATGTGCGGCATCGTCGGAGTGGTGGCAGAGCGCAATGCGGTACCCATTCTCATGGAGGGTCTGCGACGGCTCGAGTACCGTGGGTATGACTCCGCGGGAATCGCCGTTCTCGAGGCCGGTCAACGGCTCGCGCGCATGCGGGCCGTCGGCAAGGTCAAGGTGCTGGAGCAGGCGCTCGAGGCCGACCCGATCGCGGGTCACGTCGGCATCGCACACACTCGCTGGGCGACACACGGCCTTCCGACCGCACGCAACGCCCACCCGCACGTGTCACGCGACGGCATCGCGGTCGTGCACAACGGCATCATCGAGAATCACGAAGCGCTCCGCGAAGGGCTCATCGATCTGGGCTATCAATTCGACTCGGAGACCGACACCGAAGTGATCGCGCATCGGATTCATCATCATCTCGCAAGCTCCGAGGGCTTGTACGAGGCGGTGCGCAAGACGGTTTCGGAGCTCGAGGGTGCCTATGCGCTCGCCGTGGTGTCGGAGAGTGATCCCGACTCGATCGTGCTCGCCCGCGAAGGTTGCCCGGTCGTCGTCGGCCTCGGCATCGATGAGAACTTCGTCGCCTCGGATGTCGCAGCCCTCCTGCCCGTGACTCGCCGGTTCATGTTCCTCGAGGAAGGCGACGTCGCCGAGATTCGCCGCAAGTCGGTGCGGATCGTCGACTCGGCGGGCAAGCCCGTGGTGCGCGCGGTGCGCGAGAGCGAGCTTTCGGCCGAGGCGGTGGAGCGCGGCTCCTATCGGCACTTCATGCTCAAGGAGATTCACGAACAGCCTCGGGCGATCGCGCAGACGCTCGATGAGCGCGTCTCGGGCGCCAGGCTCCTCGATGCGGCGTTCGGACCCAGCGCTCGCGCGGCGTTCAAGCAGGTGAAAGCGGTGCACATCGCGGCCTGCGGCACGAGCTTCCACGCCGGCCTGATCGCCGGCCACCTGATCGAGCAGTACTGCCGCATGCCCGTGCGCGTCGAGATCGCGAGCGAGTACCGTTATCGCGACCCGGTGATCACGCCGGACACTCTGTTCGTCACCTTGTCTCAATCCGGCGAGACCGCGGATACCCTGGCCGCGCTGCGAAATGCGAGAAGGGCCGGATACGTCTCGACGCTCTCCATCTGCAATGTGCCCGAGAGCTCCATGGTGCGCGAGTCGGATCTGGTGCTGTTGACCCGGGCTGGGCCGGAAATCGGCGTGGCATCCACCAAGGCATTCACGACGCAGCTGACGGCACTCGGCATGCTGCTGGTCGCCCTGGCGAAGCAGCGACCCGAGGGAGCCGCCCACGAGCGCGATTACGTGACGCAACTGCTGCAGCTGCCCGGCTTGGTGGAGAAAACGCTCGCGCTCGACGAGAGCATCGCGCAGCTCGCCGAATCGCTGGCCGACCGGCATCACGCGCTCTTCGTCGGACGCGGCGCCCTGTCCGCCATCGCCATGGAAGGCGCCCTCAAGCTCAAGGAAATATCCTACATTCATGCCGAGGCCTATCCCGCGGCGGAGCTCAAGCATGGACCGCTCGCCCTCGTCGATGAGGACATGCCGGTGATCGCGGTCGCTCCGAACAACGAGCTCCTGGAAAAGCTCAAGTCCAACCTGCAAGAGGTGCGCGCTCGTGGCGGCCGCCTCATCGTGTTCGCCGACCCGCAGGCGGGTCTCAAGAGCGACGCGGGCGTCACGGTGATCGAGATGCCGGTGGCCGCGAGCCCATTGCAGGCCCCCGTACTGTTCGCCATTCCCATGCAGCTGCTGGCCTATCACGTCGCGGTGCTCAAGGGGACGGACGTCGATCAGCCACGCAATCTCGCAAAGAGCGTCACGGTCGAATAACCCGAGACCCCGGCCACAACGTGCAGAGAAACGACCGGCGCAAGGGTACCTCGGTGCGTGTGGTGCCAGCCGATCTTGCTCGCAGCGCGCTCGACGATGCGCCGGATGCCATAGTCATCGTCGATGACTCGGGTGTCGTCCGGTTCGCCAACCGGCAGGTGTCGGCTTTGTTTGGGTACGGGCACGATGAGATCCTCGGCCAGCGCATCGAGTTGCTGATTCCGGAGCGCTTTCGCAGCCGGCACGTAGAACAGCGTCGGGGCTACATCGACAAACGCCGGGTGCGCCCCATGGGGCAAGGGCTTGGCTTGATCGCCCGTCGGCGCGACGGCTGCGAATTTCCGGTCGAAATCAGCTTGAGCCCGATCGAGTACCAGGGCGGGATCCTCGTCGGCGCGGCCATCCGCGATATAACGGACCGCAAGAGGGTCGAAACCGAGCTGCTCTTGGCACGCGAGGCGGCGGACATCGCGCGCGAGCTCGCAAATCAAGCCAACAGAGCCAAGAGCCGCCTTCTGGCGATGGCCAGTCACGACCTGCGTCAGCCGCTGCAAACCATCGAATTGCTCAATGGCTCCATGCGCCGGATCGCCACCGGGCACGATCTTGTCGCCTCGCTATCGGATCAGAAACAAGCAATCGGCGCGATGTCGAGACTGCTCACGGCGTTGCTCGACATCAGCAGAACCGAGTCCGGGGCGATCATACCCGAGCGGACCGATTTCAAGCTGGCCGCCACCTTCGAGGAGCTGCGGGTGGAATTCGCGAGCATCGCGGCCGGCAAAGGGCTCCGCTTTGAAATCGAGATCTGCGACGACGTCGCGCACAGCGACCCGTCGCTGGTGCTGCAGATACTGAGAAATTTAGTTTCGAACGCCGTCAAATATACGCACGAGGGGTTCGTGCGCCTGCGATGCCTGCACGAGGCGGGCTTCGTTCGCGTCGAAGTGCTCGATAGCGGTGTGGGCATTCCGGCGGATCAGATGCCGCGTATCTACGATGAGTTCTATCAGATCGGCTGCGTGCCGGAGAGCTCGCGGGACGGTTATGGCCTCGGGCTCAGCATCGTACAACGGTTAGTCAATTTGCTCAGCCTGAAACTCGATGCGCGTTCCGAGATAGGGCGTGGCTCGGAGTTCTCGCTTCTTCTGCCTGTGGGCCGCGGCCACCAGATCATGACGGACCGAGCCCGGACGACCCGGACGTCCGGCCCGCGGGAAAGCGGAGCGCGCGTGCTGCTGGTGGAAGACGATACATCCGTGCGCAACGCGCTGAGGCGCTTGCTCACGTTGGAGGGCTATTGCGTCACGGCCGTTCCGTCTTTGAGCGCAGCCATGCAGCACGTGCAGGATGGGCACGGCGTCGATCTTCTGATCTGCGACTATCATTTGGGAGGTGGGGAAACCGGCGGTACCGTAGTCGCCAAGCTGCGCAAAATGCTCGCCGGCCCCGTGCCCGCGCTCGTCATGACCGGAGACACCTCCTCGGCGATGAAGGACCTGTCGGACGAGCCGTACGTGCGGATCACGGGCAAGGGCATCGACTCGGAGGAGCTGTTGAGGCTGGTCAGGACGGTGCTTGCCAATGCAACGTCGCAGCGATGCATGAGCGGCGACGATGCCCAAGGATAAACGACGCCTGCGGCAGCCCTCACGACCGGCGCCACGCGGGACGCGACGTCGCTGGTACGCGCTCGCTGTCATTGCCGTCGTGATCGCCGCGGCCGCGAGCGCTTGGTGGTGGGCGTTCCGTCCGCCCGCGCCCGAGCAGCCCGTCGCGCCGACCGCGCAGCAAACAACGGCGGCTACGCGATTCGTCGGCAGCGAAGCGTGCGCCGGTTGTCACAGGGAGGCCTATACCGCGTGGCAGAGCTCGCACCACGCGCACGCCATGCAGGAGGCGACCGCCAAAACCGTGCAGGGCAATTTCGCGAACACGACATTTCGATACGCCGGCGTGCAGACGCTCTTTTTTCAGCGCGATGGGAAATACTTCGCGCACACCGATGATTCCGACGGCAAGCTGACCGACTTCGAGGTCGGTTACACGTTCGGCATAGCGCCCCTGCAGCAATATCTGATCGCGCTTCCCGGGGGACGCCTGCAGGCACTGTCCATCGCTTGGGACAGCCGGTCCCCGGAGCAGGGCGGGCAGCGTTGGTTCGACCTCTATCCGAACGACAGGGTCGATCACCGCGACGAATTGCACTGGACCCGGCGCTCGCAGAATTGGAACTTCATGTGCGCCGATTGTCACTCGACCGAGGTCCGAAAGAACTATGACGCCCAAACCGACGCCTATCATACGACGTGGAATGAGATCGCCGTCGGCTGCGAGGCCTGTCATGGACCGGGGTCCGCGCATCTCGAGTGGGCACGATCGAGACCCGCGGATGCAACCCAGGGACTGACCGTCATGCTATCGGAGAGGGCCGGCGCCCTCTGGACCGTTGATGCCGGGACGGGCAATGCCGTGCGCAACCGGCCTCGCGAGCATGATACGGAGATCGAGGTCTGCGCCCAGTGCCATTCCCGACGCAGCCAGATTGCGGAGGGCTACCGCGCAGGGATGCCGTTCCAGGATTTCTACCGTCCCGCACTGCTTTCTCCGGGTCTTTATTATGCCGACGGGCAGCAGCGCGACGAGGTCTACATCTGGGGTTCTTTCCTGCAGAGCCGGATGTATCACGCCGGCGTCACCTGCAGCGACTGCCACGAGCCGCATTCAGCCGAGGTACGGGCCGAGGGCAATGCGCTCTGCGCCCGGTGCCATCTGGCGTCGAAATACGACGTTCCCGAACATCACCATCATTCCGAGCAATCGACCGGTGCGCGTTGCGTCAACTGCCACATGCCCGCTCGGACTTACATGATCGTCGATCCGCGGCGGGACCACAGCTTGCGAATCCCTCGTCCCGATCTGACCATAGCGCTCGGTACGCCCAACGCGTGCAACGGCTGTCATCAGGATCGTGACGCCCGCTGGGCGGCGGCCTCGGTCCAGCGATGGTACGGCCATCAACCGCAGGGATTCCAGCGGTATGCCGGGGCGTTCGCTTCCGCGGAACGAGGAGCAGCCGAAGGGGGGCCCAGCCTCGTCCATCTGGCCGCCGATTTCTCGCAACCGCCGATCGCGCGCGCAAGCGCAATCGAGGCGTTGGCGCATTATCCGGCGGCCGCGACGGTCGAGACGGCGCGGGCGGGACTCGCCGATGCGGACGCACTCATCCGACGCGCGAGCGCCGGTACCTTGAACATGCTGCCGCCTGCGCAACGGCTGCCGCTGATCGCCCCGCTGCTCGACGATCCGGTCCGCACCGTGCGCATCGAGGCTGCCTCGGTACTTGCCGACGCGATGGGCGGGGCCGATGGAAGTCAGCGCGCCGCGTTCGAGCGTGCGGCGGCGGAGTACGTGACGGCGCTCCGACTCAACGCGGATCGACCCGAAGACTTGACGACACTGGGTGGCTTCTACATGCGCGAGGGCCGGGTCGAGGATTCGCTGGCGCAATTCGAATCAGCCCTGGCGCTCGATCCCACGTTCGTGCCGGCGTACGTCAATCTTGCCGAGCTGCTGCGGACGCAAGATCGCGACGCGGATGCCGAAAAGGCATTGCGTGATGGCCTGCGACAGGCGCCGGACGCCGCAGCGTTGCATCATGCGTTGGGCCTCGCGCTGATCAGGCTCGTTAAGCCGGATGCGGTGGTTGAGCTCGGACGCGCCGCCAGACTCGCACCGTTCGACGCGCGCTTTGCCTACGTCTATGCGGTCGCGTTGAATTCCACGGGCAAGACTCAGGCGGCCATTGCAGAGGTCGATCGCGCGCTCGCGGCAAAGCCGGATGACCGCGACCTTCTCACGGCCGCGGTTACGTTTCGCCGCGATAGCGGCGACCTGCGAGGCGCACGCGAGTACGCTCAGCGACTGGCAAAACGCTATCCCGAAGATGCCGAGGCGGGGGCCGCGAAGTAGTATGCGAACCGAGCGCTTCATTCTGGGACTTCGATATGCCTGCAGCTCAGAGATTCGGGCCCGCGTACTTTCGAAAATTCTACCTGAACCGCGCCACCCGGGTGGTCTCGGCGGCGGAGATGCGAACGCGCGCGCGATTGATCGCCGCCATTCTGGCGCAAGCCGCCATCCCGGTGCGTACCATCCTTGACGCCGGATGCGGCATCGGCCTGTTGCAGAAGCCTTTTGCGGAAGTGTGGCCGCGCTCGCGCTACACCGGCCTCGACGCGAGCGAGTACCTGTGCGAGCGCTACGGCTGGACCCATGGCTCGGTGGTCGAGCACGCGCCGACTCGCCCGAGCGATCTCGTCGTTTGCTATGACGTGTTGCAGTACCTCGATGATCGCGCCGCAGGACGGGCCATCGCCAATCTCGGCCGCCTCACCCAGAGTGCCCTCTACTTTTCCGCGTTGACGCTCGAGGATTGGCATGAGAACTGCGACCGCAAGCTCACCGACCGAGCCGTGCACTTGCGACCGGGCGACTGGTACCGGCGGCGGCTGCGGCGGCAGTTCGATTACCTGGGCTTCGGCATGTGGGTGCGCCGGGGGGTGAAGCCCATGCTGTGGGATCTCGAGCGCTGCAGCGGCTGAGCGGCGTCACGGATCACAACTCGGACTGCACCCAATTCACGAGCGCGGCGTGCACGGCATCGGCGGCCGCCGGGTCGACGAGCGGCTGATTCACGAGCGACACCACGACATAGGTTTTGCCGGACGCGCCCGCGACGTAGCCCGCGACGCCGGTCACTCCGTCGAGATGCCCGGTCTTGAGCCGCACCGAGCCTGGGTCGGCGCCCTGCATGCGCGAGCGCAACGTGCCGTCGATGCCGGCAAGCGGCAGAGAGGCGATGAATTCCGGCGCATACCGGCTGCCATGGGCCGCGCGCAGAACGGCCGCCAGCTGGAGCACCGAGATGCGCGCCGAGCGCGACAGACCCGAGCCATTGTCGATCTCCATGCTCGAGAGCGGCAGAGCGCGCTCCTGGGACCAGGCCGCGATCGCCTGGATGCCCTTGTCGACGGTCGCCGGTGCTCCGAAGCGCTCTGCGCCAAGCGTGAGCAGCAGATGCCGCGCCATCAAATTGTTGGAGAACTTGTTGGTGAGCCGTATCACTTCGGCTAGCGGCAAGGAATCGAAGCTCAAGAACGGGGTTGCGGTGGCCGGTGCGGCCGCGAGCCGATACCTTCCGTCGAAGGTTCCACCCGACTCCCGCCACAGCTGCACGAAGGTGCCGAAGGCGTAGCCCGGTGCGGATAGCAGCACCCGCGTGATGCTGCGACCGGCGCATTCCGAGGAAAGAAGGCCGGAGAAAACGACCCGATCCCATTCTGGAGAGGGAACCTCGAACGCGACTTGCGCGGCGCTGCCTCTGCACCGCCCGCGGGCGAATCCGATCCGATTGTCGATGACGAGATTGGTGGGCGCCGGTGTCGAGAAAATGTCCACCCGGCGCGCGCGGCCGTTCGGCACCACTCGGAACTCGATGGACTGGAAGTTGACCATGAGCGCGTCGGGCGCGACGTTATAGGCCTGATGCGGACGTCCATCGAATGCCGCCGGATCCGCAGGATCATCCGCGAACGCCGTGTCGTCGATGACGATGTCGCCGCCGATGCTGCGAAGGCCTGCGGCGCGAAGCTGTTGAACGAAGCTCCACCAGCGCTCCAAGGTCATGTAGGGATCGCCGCCCCCCTTCAGGATCAAATCGCCTTGGAGCACACCGTCCTCGAGCACTCCGCTCAAGAGCGCCTGGGTGTGCCAGGTGTACGCAGGGCCGAGCGAGTCGAGGGCAGCGAATGTGGTCACGAGCTTGATGGTCGAGGCCGGGCTGCGCGGCGTATCGGCGTTCAGGCTCGCGGCGATCCGACCGGACTCCAGTTCGAGCACCGCAAAACTGACCCCGCTCGCTGCGATGTGCCCGTTTTTGATCGCGGAGGAGACGCGTGAGAGAGCGGATTCGTTCGCGGCACCGAGCGCGGCACCCTGTGCGCCGTGATGCCAGAACAGGGTGGCCAGGAGCCACGATGCGACTGCGCACCGCGTTGCAGCCCGATGCGTCATCGCAGCACCACGCGTCGCCACGCGCCGGAGTGCCAGCGCAGGAACAGCATCGTGCCGAGACAGGCGATGTAGATGAGCGCGGCAAGCCAGCCGCCCACGGCACCGAGTCCGTATTGCGGCAGCCAGTCGACCCATCCGGCGCCGGGCGCGAACGATAAGGCATGGGCGAGCGGCACGAACAGCGACCAGGAGAGCGCCAGCACCATGACCGAGGGTACCCGCACGTCCCCCGCGCCTCGCAGGCATGCGCTGCTCGAGATGTTGAGCCCGTCGAAGAGCTGATAGCCCGCGGCGATCCACAGCAATACCGCTCCTTCGCCCACCACGCGTCCGGCTAGCGGATCCGCCACGTTCGTGAACCACGGAAGAAACCAGCGCCCCGCCGCGGCCAGCCCGACGCCGACGACACCCATATAGAGTACCGCGAGCAGGATGATGCCGTTGCCCGCGGTGCGTGCCCAATCCGGCCTTTTTGCACCGATCGCCTGCCCGACGAGCGTGGTACCCGCCATGGCGATGCCAACGGCCGGCATGTAGCAAAACGAGGTCAACATGAGCACGATCTGCGTCGACGCTCCCTCGACGTTGCCGAGGCGCACCTGCATGAGTTGAAAGAGCGCGAAGCCGAGGATATCGGCCGCGACCAAAAGCCCCATCGGAAACCCGAGCGCGAGCTGCTCCAGGAGGGGGGCCGCCGCGAACCGGTATGTGAGATGCGAGCGGAAGCGGCTGCGCCCTGCAGGCGCGAGGAACCACGCGAACGCGAACGCGACGCCGCAGAGCTGAGCGGCTCCGGTTGCCCAGGCCGATCCCGCGACGCCCAGCCCGAGTCCGAATATGAACAGCTGGTTGAGCACGGCATTCGATAGCGCCACGGCGATCGTGATGCGCAGCGTGATGATGGGGCGGCCGATGCCGTTGAAGAATCCCAGCATCGCATACAGCGCAATCCCGAGCGGCGCGCCCAACATTCTGGGGAACCAATAGGCCATCCCGAGATCGAGGGTGCCGGCGGGCAGCCCGAACGGCGCGAACAAGGTACGGCCGCTCACGGCGAGGATGGCGAACAGAGGGAGCGTTGCGAGCGCTCCCCACAACGCTGTCCAGGTGGCCTGCGAGGCGCGAGTGTAGCGCCGAGCGCCATACGCATGCGCCACGAGCGTTTGTACCGACAGTGCGATGCCCCCGAACAGCAGTATCAAAACGAGGACGGGCCAGTAAACTGCACCCATGGCTGCGGTTGCCGCGGGCGACAAACGGCCGACGAACCAGGTGTCGGTCGCATTGAGCAAGGCCTGAATGCCGCTGTTCAGCATGAAGGGAAACGCCAGCTTGATGACTGCGACGTAGTCGAGCCGGGGTTTCCCGAGGGCGCTCGCGCGCTGGCCCGGCAGGAGTGTATCGAGGGCTTCCACTTGAGTTTCCTAGGGGACGAGACACGAGGTTACCGGCTTCCAGCGGAGGAATGAAATGACGATCGAGCGCACTTTGACCGGAGCATTCCGCGCAACATCGCTCGGGGCGGATGCTTGGCGATTGACGAATGAAGGGTCTCTCGTGGTTTACCTCACCGGCGTCGAGCGCGACGCCCGCGCGGTGCCCGCCGACGCCGGGCTCGCTGACGCGACGGCGACTGCCGTCTCGCTGGTCTGGTCGGGCCTCGGCGGACCTGCCGGCGCAGCGCAGTCGCGATGTGTCGTCAGCCTGATGTCGGCGGGCGGGGGCGTGCGGCAATTCACAGCGCGGACGGCCATCATCCATGAGCCCCGCCCGCGACTGTATGACGAACTGCCGCTCGTCGTCATGGGCGATGCGGCGAGACGCTTCTGGAGCCGCGTGTTCTTCATTGTGCGCATGCCGGGAGGCAGGCGTCTGCTCCGCTGGATCGCCCGGCGCACCGGCGAAGCCTAGTTCGTACGAAGAGCCGCGTCAGCGGAGCCGATGGGTCCGCGGCGCCTCGCGCGTAGGAACTGCATCACACGCCTCGCGCGTTATTGTCATGCCGCCGCGGGAAGGGATGAAATATACATTAAGTAACGTGCGAAGTGCGACGGCGATCAAGGATAGCCGGCGGCGTTTGCCGCAGATTCACCGGCAATTCATCGCTCAATCGAACTCGCAAAGGTCAGCAGTGCTGGACGCAAAACCCATCGTCATAGAATCCGACAGAACCGCTGCCTCGTTCGAACACTACGGCCGCTTGTTTCGGATGCTCATGCCGAGCCTCAAGGGTATGGTCTTGCACGATGGCTTCGGGGAGCACCTCTGGGCGTCCGAGGAATGGGATCTCGACGACAAGTCCGATCTCGTGAAGGAGACCATCGCAAATGCCATCGCGGACCCCCAGGAGTTCGCGGGCATCGTGCGGATCGATGCGGATCGCGCGCTCTATTCGTTCGCGCTGCGCAGCGAGCAGGTGGATCTGCTCGGCGTCGTCACCCTGCAGCAGCGCCTGTCCGGTGCGCGCACCGAGGCACGGCCGCTCGCCTACGTGCGCCAGATCCTGCAACCCGCGCTCGAATGTCTGCGTCGCGAGCTATCGCTGCGCGCTCAGCTCGGCTCGCGCGAGCGCGATCTCGGCGTCCGTGAGCGCGATCTTTCGCTGATGCTCGAGATTTCCTCGAATCAGACCGCGACCGGCGATGCCGACGAGTTCGACCTCATATTGAAGACGGCGCTGGAGCACATGGGCTGCGCGCTCGCCGCGCTCTGGGTACCCGACAAGAACATCGGCTTGTCCATGACTCGCAGCGGTCATCCGATGTCGCCGGAGGCGCTGCAGCGTGCGCAGCAGCACCTCATGGCCTGGATCCAGCTGCAGCAGCGCACCATCATCGTGAACAACACGTCCAAGGTGCCGAGCGACGTCGCCGCGCCGTTCAAGATTCTCGCGTGCCCGGTGCGCCATCCCTCGGAGCGTGTGATGGGCGTCCTCGCGCTCTTCAATCCGGCGAGCGCGCATGACTTCGACTCCTATCAGACGCGCGTCGCCGAGCTCCTCGCGAAGAAGGTCACCATCATCGTTCAGGCGCAGTATGACGCGAGCACGGGCCTGATGACGCGCCATGCCTTTGAGCGGCAGGCGGCCTCGCTGATCACCTCCGCCGCGGAGGCTCAGCACAGCATTCTCTATCTCGACATCGACCGGCTGCACGTCATCAACGAGACCTTCGGCATGCACGTGGGCGATGATGTGATCGCGAGCGTGGCGCAGTGCGTGGCCAAGGAGGCGGAGGCGCCGGCCCTGTCCGCGCGCATTTCGGGCGACCGGCTCGCGGCGCTCATCCCGAACGAGAGCATCGAGGCGGCCACGGCGGTTGCGGAGCGCATTCGCGCCGCCGCGTCGGCGATCGTGGCGCGACCCGGTCAGGGCACCTTCGAGGTGTCCGTCTGCATCGGCGTGGCGCCGGTGGGACGATCGGAGAACGCCCTCGCGCATGCGCTCGCGACGGCGGAAATCGCCTGCAAGGCCGCCAAGGACCGCGGCCGCAATCGTGTGGAGGTCTTTCAGGACTCCGACCAGAGCATCATCCGGCGCCACACCGACATCCTGGTCATCAACAAGCTGCGCGAGGCGCTCGCCCACGACAGCTTCCGGCTCGACGCTCAGCCGATCCTGCCGCTGCGCGGCAACTACGGACGCCCGCGGTTCGAGCTCCTCATCCGCATGATCGGCGACCGCGGCGAGGTGATCCCGCCCGGCAAATTCCTCTCCTCCGCGCAGCGCTATCAGCTCATGCCGACCGTCGACCGATGGGTCGTGTCGCGCGCTTGCGAGCTGCTCAGCGCGCACCGCGCTGCGGTAGGCGAGGAGATCGCACGCTTTGCCATCAACCTGTCGGGTCAATCGCTGCAGGACCAGACGTTCCTGCCCTTCGTCGCCGACACGATCAAGAACTCCGGTCTTGCGCCGAATGCTTTGTGCTTCGAGCTGACCGAGACCGCGACGATGGGCAATCTGGAGCAGGCGCAGCTATTCATGCGCTCGCTTCAGGATCTCGGCTGTCAATTCGCGCTGGACGACTTCGGCACGGGCGTGAGCTCGCTCGCCTATCTCAAGGACCTTTCGGTCAATTATCTGAAGATCGACGGCAGCTTCGTGCGGGATTCCATCATCAATACCCGCAGTGAATCGATGATCAAGGCCATCGCGCAGCTGGCGAAGGTGATGTGCATGGAGACGGTGGCCGAGTACGTCGAGACGGACGTGCTGCGCGCCCGGATGGCCGATCTCGGTGTCGACTATGGACAGGGGTTCGCCATGGGCAAGCCACAGCCGCTCGAGAACTTGCTCAAGGAGCTCGCAGTGTTCGAGGCCACGCTGAACGACTGGGAGAGTGAGGCCCCGGCGACTCCGCCGGAGCGAGCCCCGATTCCTGTGCTGCTTCCCTGAGCGCCGCCCGCGTTGTCATCTCCGGTCCTACACCGACTAGGACCGAATAGCCAATTGGTTAGCTGCGCCAATGGTGGCCGAATACGGCCTTGGCTCCCAGGCCCTTCGAACATCATTCGCAAAAGAGGCATCCATGTTGATTCTCACTCGACGCGCGGGAGAGGCACTGCGGATCGGCGATGACATCGAAGTTACGGTCATGGCAGTGAACGGCTCGCAAGTCCGCATTGGTATCAACGCCCCGCGCGACATCGCAGTGGATCGCGAGGAGATCGCCGAACGAAAGCGGCGCGATCGCGAAGCCGCGGCGGGGGCCGCACCCTCCTCCACCAAGGGCGGGCCGTCGAACTCAGCAGGTCCCCCCAGGAGTGCAGCGCCCGTGACCGCCAGGCGTTGAATCCGGGCCGGGGCTTGCAAGGTCCGGGGTTCCCGCTAGACTGGCGCGCTTTGAGCGCGCAAATGCGGTCCGCTGACCGCGCGCCCACCGCCCGGGGGGATCACTCATGACGGCGACGGCTCTCGAGGCACCCGAGCTGGCGGTGCATAGTTGGTTCAATACTGACCGACCCTTGAGTCTGGGCGGATTGCGCGGCCGCGTCGTGGCCCTCGTTGCATTTCAGGCTCTTTGCCCGAATTCCGTGGCGTTCGCGATCCCGCAGGCGCGACGGATTCACGAGACCTTCGAGCCCGGCGACGTCTCGGTGATCGGCCTGCATGCCACCTTCGAGCATCACGCGGCCTACAGCTCAGGCATGCTGAAGGCGTTCATCCAGGAATATCGCCTGAAATTCCCGATCGCACTCGACAGTGCGAGCAAGGCCGGTCCCATTCCGCAGACGATGGACAGGTACAACATGCGCGGAACGCCGAGTCTCATCCTGATCGACCGGCACGGTCTGATCCGCAAGCACGCCTTCGGCGCGGCCGACGATCTGCGGATCGGCGCGGAGATCGGCGCGCTCGCCTCCGAGGGCCCGGCGGTGCTGCGCGCCGCGCAGAGCGCCCCGCTCGAGCGCAGTTCCGCCGCATAGCGAAAAGCGCGGCCGACCGCCCGATCAGTGGGGCAGCGCGAAGCGGATGCGAATGCGCGCGCGCTGTGCGGCCGGTTTCGCGTCGACCGCAACAGGCTTGTATCGCCACTGTGCCAGCGCGCGGGCGGCGGCTTCCTCGAAGACACCTCGCGGGCTTGCCGCTTGCACCGCGACGTCACGCACCGAGCCCGTTTCCGTGACCGTGAAGTCCAGGTCCACCCAGCCCTCGACCCCACCTTGCTCGGCCTTCACCGGATATACCGGACTCACCGCCTTCACCAGCTGGAGTTGATTCGCGCCGATCACTTCGGTCTGGGTGCCCGCCGGCGCGAGCGCTGCTTCGAGATCGCGCCGAACGGCCTCCACCTGCGGGGAGGTGTAGCCGATGGCCGCCGCGCCGTCCAACCATTGACGCGCCGCCTCGTACACGCGGGCGTTGACGCTCGCGCGCGCCTGCGCGACTAACCGGTCCCCCAGATCGTCGGTCACCTGCGCGAGACCGGGGTTTTGCGGGTCGGCCTTACGCAGGGCCTCGACGTAATACTGGGCGTTGTCGTTCGGCGGATCGATCAGGCGGTCGTCGGCGAGACTTTTCCGCGCGGACCTGAGCAGGTCGGCGCCAAAGTCGTTCTCGGCAACGGCCGCGGCGTGATCGGCAGGGGGCGCGTGATCGGCAGGGGGCGCGTGATCGGGGGCGATGTCCTTGGCCGACGCTGGCCCCGCGGGTGAGGGTGTCGCCGAGACGGCCGGCGTGCCCGGGGGCACCGCGGTGGAAGGGAGCGACATGGGTGAAGCGGGTAGAGCAGAGGAGGCCGGTGCCGGGGTGGGAAGGACCGAAGCTTTCGACCGTTCGCGGGCCTTCGCGAGCTGGATGGCGAGATACGCGACGCGCTCGGTGTCGATCCCGGCCTTGCGCGCCGCCTCGATGGCGGCGGCCGCCTCATCCAGGCGTTGCTGCTCGAGCGCATTCTGAGCGCGGGTCAGCAGCCGCTCCTGCGCCTCGGCCAGCACGCCTCGAACCACCGGAGTCGTGGGCGCAGTCGCTTCGGGTTCCGGTGCCGGGGGTAGCGCGGGCGCAGGGCCGGGCATGGAGGTCACGCCGGGCTCGGTGTCGTGTCGATGCCCGAGCCACCACGAGGCGACCAGCGCACTGAATATCGCGGCGACGGCACCGACGGCGAGCCGCCGTCGACCGGGATGCGTCGTTGCAGGAGCCGCCGCCGGGGTCACACGGCGGCGCCGCTCGTCGAAGCGTTTCACGGCGGCATCGGCGAATAGCCGCGCACGGGCCGGCGACATGGGCTTATGGATGAATCGATAGATGGAGCCGTCGCTGATGAGGCGGCCGAGCTCGTTTTCGGCTTCCCGGCTTCCCGCGACCACGATCACGAGATCCGGAAACTGCCGCTTGATGTCTGCGATGAACCGTCCGGCGGCCTCGTGCAGGGCCTGCACATCGAGCACCAGGATGCCCACGCCGCCCGCCACCAGCAGATCGCTCACCTTGTCCAAGGACAGCACGTGCCACAGGCGACGAGACGCGCCCACCCCTTCTCGAAGGGTTTGCAGGAAAGCGTCGTCAGTGGTGAGGACGACGAGCTCGACGATTTCGCTCGCGAGGCTGGATTTCAGCGTGGCCAGCGCGCGGCTCTCATCCTCGGACGCTAGCACCGGAGTTGTCCTTGCATTGCATACCTTGAGGCTGGAGCTTCCAATTGCCGGAGCCCTGCGGCTGACTCCGACGCCCTAATTCCCCAAGGCTAGTGTCATTACGCGGGTGACGCTATACGATACGGCCTCTGGTGGCGCAGACAATGTATGCTGCATCGCGTCAAGTATTTTTTGTGACCGAGAACACATTTGGGGATTGCGGCGCGATGGCAAGACGATGCTGAGCGAATCCATCGGAATCCGCAGCAAACTGCCGCTCGAGCAACGCGCCGCGCTGGAACAGCTCCTGTTCTTCAACGTGAACCAATACCGTGTGCGCGTCGGCATTCAGCAATCCATCGAAACTTACGGCGTGCCGGAGATCTACGAGTGCGACGGGGGCCTGTCGGTGCGGGTCGGCGACATCCCCGGGGTTCAGACCGTGTTCGCCGTATCCGATTCGGGCAGACCGATCGGCGTCGCCGTGTTCGTGCGATTCACGCCCGAGCGCTTCGTGGTATTGCATCTCGGCGTGCAGCCGCGCGCCGCCGCAACCGCCGAGGTGAACACACGCGTGCTGCTCAAGCTCATGCACGAAATCCGCAGCACCGCGCGCCGTACGCAAGGGGTCGACCGCATCGAGCTGGTCTACAAGGACCGGCATCCGGTCCGCCTGCACGTCTGATACGCGACTCATGTGCCGTGTTCAACGTCATGCGGACGGAAAGCTGCGCTGTGCTTGGTGCACGACGGATCCCCTCTACATCGAGTATCACGACCGTGAATGGGGCGTGCCGCTCCACGATGATCGCCGGCTGCTCGAGATGCTGTGCCTGGAGGGTGCACAAGCGGGGCTGAGCTGGCTCACGGTTCTGCGCAAACGCGAGGCGTACCGGCGCGCGTTCGACGATTTCGATGCCCAGAAGGTGGCGCGCTATGGCGCCGCCGACCGCAGGCGCTTGATGAGCGATGCGGGCATCGTTCGTAATCGCCTGAAGATCGGCGCGTTCATCGACAATGCCCGCGCGTATCTCGAGATTCGCGACCGGCCCGGCGCGTTCGATGCCTACATCTGGAAATTCACCGACGGGCGCGTGCGCCGCCGCCGGCCGCTGTACCTCTCCTCCATCGCGACGTCGACGCCCCTGAGCGAGGCGATGAGCAAGGATCTCAAGCGGCGAGGCTTCCGATTCGTCGGTCCGACCATTTGTTACGCCTTCATGCAAGCCGTGGGGATAGTGGATGAACATCAACGCAATTGCTGGGCCGCCAAGCGGGCCGGTTGAGCGCTTGGGCCTGAGGAGGGTTGCGCGAGCCGGCGGTGCGGTGCTCGCGCTTGCCGCGATCGGCGTTTGCGCGGTCGCGGGCCCGTCCGCGCCGACCGTACCTGCACCGGACGACACGGTCTTCAAGCCCATCGACGTGTTCGGCCTGCAATGGGCGGCCGAACCGCAGATCGCCCCCGACGGGCGCACCATCGCCTACGTTCGCATGCGGATGGACATCAAGACCGACCGGTCGAGCGGCGCCATCTGGCTCACAGGCATCGACGGCAAGCACGCGCGTCCCCTGTCGGACGCCGCATCGTCCAACATGCCCCGCTGGTCTCCCGACGGCACGCGCATCGCGTACCTCGCTCCCGCGAGCGACGGCTCGACGCAGCTCTTCATGTACTGGGTGGACAGCAACGTCTCTGCGCCCATCAGCCATTTCACGGAGTCGCCCCGGAGCCTCGCGTGGTCTCCCGACGGCCACTGGCTGGCATTCACCATGGCCGTGCCGGCCGAGCGCAAGCCGCTGAAAGTCGATCTGCCGCAGGCACCCAAAGGAGCCTCGTGGGCGGATCCGCCGAAGCTCATCGACCGGCTCGTGTACCGGGTCGATGGCGAGGGCTATCTGCCCCAAAGCTTCACCCATCTGTTCGTCGTCGCCGCGGACGGTGGCGCCGCGCGCCAGATCACGCACGGCGATTTCGATCACGACGGGCCACCGGCCTGGAGTGCCGACAGCGCCGGAGTCTACATCGCCGCCAATCGCCGGGCGGACGCCGAATATGAACCGCTCGACGACGAGATCTACCGCGTCGACCTGGCGGACGGCTCGCTGCGCGCGCTCACCGACCGGCGCGGACCGGATACGGATCCGGCCGTCTCTCCGGACGGCAAGCACATCGCGTACCTCGGCTTCGATGACCGGCGGCTGGGCTATCAGTTCACACAGCTCTACGTGATGGACGCCGACGGCTCGCACTCCCGCTCGTTGACCGCGACGCTCGACCGCGACGCCGAGGAGCCGCAATGGAGCGGCGACGGCAAGCAGATCTATTTCGAGTACGGCGATCACGGAACGATCAAATTGGCCTCCATCGACCTGAGCGGCAAGATGCGCACGCTCGCGGCCGACATCGGCGGAGGCGACGTCACGCGCCCGTACGTGGGCGGATCCTTCTCGGTCGCACGCGACGGGCGCTTCGCGTACATGCAGGTCTCTCCCCTGGCACCGCCCGCGCTTGCCACCGGAACCGGCCCCCGCGATATCGCGGCGTTGACCGCACTCAGTGCGAACCTGCTGGGGCAGCGCAGCCTCGGCACGGTCGAGGAGATCAACTTCGACTCATCCGCCGATGGCCGCAAGATCCAGGGCTGGATCATCAAGCCGCCCCACTTCGATGCCGCCCACAAGTACCCCTTGCTGCTCGAGATTCATGGCGGGCCGTTCGCCGCTTATGGCCCGAGCTTCGCCGCGGAGCTGCAGCTCTACGCCGCAGCCGGCTACGTGGTGCTGTACCTCAACCCACGAGGCAGCACGAGCTACGGCGAGGAGTTCGCCGATCTCATCCACCACGACTATCCCGACAAGGACTTCGACGATCTCATGTCCGGCGTGGACACGGTGCTCGGCAAGGGCTACGTGGATGCGAACCGTCTATTCGTCACGGGCGGCAGCGGCGGGGGCGTGCTCACGGCCTGGATCGTGGGCCACACCGACCGATTCCGTGCGGCGGTCGTGGTGAAGCCGGTAATCAACTGGACGAGCTTCGTGCTCACCGCCGACATGACGAATTATTTCTACCGCTACTGGTTCGATCGCTATCCCTGGGACGACGTGCAGGCGTACTGGAAGCGCTCGCCGCTGGCGTACGTGGGCAACGTGCACACGCCCACCATGCTGATGACGGGCGAAGTCGATTACCGCGCACCCTCGGGCGAGGCCGAGCAATTCTACGAGGCGCTCAAGCTGCGCCACATCGACACGGCGCTCGTGCGGGTCCCCAACGCGTCGCACGACATCTCGAGCCGCCCGAGCCTGCTGATCGCGAAAGTCTCCTATGTGCTCGCGTGGCTCGCGGCCCATGACCCGAGCGCTGTGCAACTTTAGGGGCGGGGGCGCGATACGGAGTCGGCCGTCTGGCCGAAGAGGACCTTGCGGCGCTCTTCCGTCATGTCCGGATTGGTCTCGAAATCATTCGCGAGCGCGTAGGCGCGCACGGCGGCCGGCCGAGCCCGGATTTCGGCGAACCAGCGTTTCAAGTTGGGAAAGTCGTCGAGGCTTTGTCCCTGGCGCTCGTGCGGCACGATCCAGGGGTATATCGCCATGTCCGCGATGGAGTAGGCGCCCGCGACGTACTCGCGGTCGGCGAGACGCCTGTCGAGCACACCGTAGAGGCGGTTCGTCTCCTTCACGTAGCGCTCGATGGCATAGGGGATCTTTTCCGGCGCGTAGACTGAAAAGTGATGGTTCTGCCCGGCCATCGGCCCCAGCCCCCCGACCTGCCAGAACAGCCACTCGAGCACCTCTACGCTGCCGCGCGCGTCCTCCGGTATGAACTGCTCCGTCTTCTGGGCGAGATAGAGCAGTATCGCGCCGGACTCGAACACGGAGATCGGCTTGCCTCCGCCGAGGGGAGTGTGATCCAGGATGGCCGGCATGCGGTTGTTCGGGGAGATCGCGAGGAACGAGGGCTTGAACTGCTCGCCAGCGCCGATGTTCACCGGCACGAGCCGGTAGGGCAGCCCGGCCTCCTCGAGAAAAAGCGAGATCTTGTGTCCATTCGGAGTCGGCCAATAGTACAGATCGATCATGGTCCCTCCTCGGGCGGCTCGAGAGGCAGTTTACGCTTTCGAAGAATCGCGATGTCGACATCCTCCTCGCGGGAAACCGCGCGCATCTCGCCGATGCGCTCGCGCGCCATCGCGTTCTTGAGCCACGGCAGTGCGGGGGTCTCGTGTTCGCTCGCGCTCGACGCACGCCACTCGAGCACCCGGCGGCGCTCGGCGACGGTGCGCGCCTCCTTGCTGTCGGCGGCGCTGAGATGCTTCTCGATGTGCAGCCCCGCCATCTGCGCCGTCACGGTGTCGGCGTGCTGCATGATCTTGGACAGCCCGAGGCAGCTCTCGCGCCGCTCCGCGCCCGGATCGCGGCACGCCGCCATCACCAGATTGAGCGGCGGAGCGATCTCGCTGCCGGCCACGCCCATCGCCTCACTCAGCCTCGCGAGGTCCGAGGGCAGATAGCGCGGCGGGAGCGAGGTGCGCACGCGTCTCAAGGTGTCGAACAAAAGCACTACCGTCGGATTCCAGTAATAATCGAATCGCGAGCCCTGAGCCATGTCCGAAAGGATGCGATCGATTTCGCCCGGGTCCTTGTCTTTTTGAACGGCGGCGAGCGTGGGCAGCCACACGGCGCCGTTGTCCGCATCCACCCAGCGCAACGTGGTCGCCGCCTCGCGGATGTCGCACCCGGCGGAGTTGGCACAGAGTTGCAGGCGCAGCCAGCCGATGGGCGCGTTTTGCGGATCGAGCTCGCTTGCGCGGGCCGCTAGATCGAGGGCGGATTTGCGCGCTGCGGGATCCGTGTGCTCCTTGGAGGCGGAGGCGACGAAACAAAGCGCCGCCGCCGTCGCGATCGATGCAGCATCGCCACGGCGGCTCAGCGTCCGCGCGGCTTCCGCGCGCCAAAGCGAGTACGTGCCCGCGCTCGTCGCAACGGCACACTCGGACGGGGAGGCGACCGCGCCGACCGCGAGGGCTGAGTGGATCCCCACGAGCACGAGCGCCTGCAAGCATCGCTTAATCATGGCGGACTCAAGTCCAGCGGGTTTACGGAACCCTGGTGCGGCTGCTCGCGGTGAGCCCGGCCGTGATGGCCAGCCTCATGGCATCCTCCACCGAGATGTCGAGCGGCTGGATGAGGTGGCGCGGCAAATACACCGTGTAGCCGCCGAATGCGTAGCTCATGGGAAAATAAACGGTGACGAGATCACCGCCGCCGTGCGCATCCAGCACGGCCGCCGGCGCATCCTCGCGCGTGACGAAGCCGATCGCACGCACGTCCGCAAAGCGCGCCAGTACCACGCGCTGCAAGTCGCGCTTCTCGCCGCTTCCGGACGGCAGCAGGCTCACCACGTCGCGAAATCCGCCGTACAACGTCTTCACGAACGGAATACGCCCGAGGAAGTCGTCCCAGTACTTCAGCAGAATCCTGCCGGCATAGGCGTTGACGAGGCTGCCCACGACGAGCAGCAGAAAGAAACCGGCGATCAGCCCGAGACCCGGCCAGTAGTGCTCAGGGCTGATGATGCCGAGCGCGATCAGCGCACGGCGAAGCCAACCCTCGACGGTGTGCACCAGCCACCAGATGACGTAGACGGTCAATGCGAGCGGCAGCACCGTCACGAGGCCGCTCATGAACAGCGTCAGGATCTTTCTCATGCAACCATCATAAACGATGAGTGCGCTATTGCTGGCGCGGCAACACGAATCGCAGGCCGTTGTAATTCAGCACGACGCCGTCGCGGCGGATGCGTTCGAGGACCGGCCCCTCCGCGAGCGTCGCTCCCTCGCGGTACTTGCGCATGTTGATGTAGACGAACCGTTCCGCCGGCTTGGTGGCGTACACATGGACATCCAGATGCAGCTCGGGCAAGGCCTGCGGCCCGGTCAGATTGATCTCGCTGATCGACGGCAGCACTTCCTCGCCGGATTTGTCGTCCGCCTCGTTGAGCACCGGGTCGGGGAGTCGCACGGCGTGATGAGGGACGCTGCTCGAGCCGGACCGGCCGGCGACGAGACGCGGTCCCTCTCCGAGCGGCGCAACGGCCCCCTGTTCCGGGGGGATCTCCGGTGCATACACGGGAGCGGCATCCGCGGGCGGCGGGTCCATGGGACTGAAGTGGTCGCCGGCGGCCGCCGCCGGCGAGGCCGCAGGGCTCCGCGGGCGTGCGGCCGGTGATGCGATGGCCGGTGAAGGCGCCGCCGGTGAAGGTGCGGCCGGTGATGCCGCCGCGAGCGCGGGGGTGCGATCGTCCGCACGGCCATGCATACGGCTACTCCGCGTCAGCACAACTGCGAGAACCACCAGATTGACGGCGAGCAGTACGATCAGCGCCGCGGCCCACGGCGGGAACCGGGCACGCGGCGGCACGGGCCGCGAATCCATCAAGCCGGGAATGGCCTGCCGCTGCCGCTCGATTTCGGATTTCTTCAGGGCGTCGAGAATGAATGACATGAGGTTCCTAGCCGCGGGGAGGAGCTTGCATGAGCAATGGGGAGCCGGGCTCGGCCAGCGCCGTGTCGAGCACGACCTGGGTTTGCAGACCTGCAACCCCGTCGACCGTCAGCCGATGCTCGCGCTGAAAATTCTGGACCGCGATCGCGAGCTCCTCGTCGTAGACATCGTCCGACTCCGGGTCCGACGCGGCGCCGTGGAGTGCGTTGAGACTGCGCCGCAGCCATCGAACCTCATCGCCCCGCATGCCGAGCGACAAGAGCCGCGTGCGGGGGGTCTTCGGTTTCCATACCAGCGTGAATTCGCCGAACCAATCGCGCGATAGCTCCTCGAGCGGAATCCGCGCGTTGTGCTCGCCCAGGTCGAGCGTCGCGTACGTGTCATCGAGACCCGACAGGACTACGCGATAGCGCTGCCCGTGATCGTCGTTCAAGGTGAGGATCGCGGGCCGGTTGAGCGCACGCACCTGAGCCCAGGATCCGCGCTGATCGAGACACGCGAGGCCCGCCTTCTGCGCTTGCCCGCATGGGTCGTGATCGTCGCCCATCGCCGTGCCCCAGAGCGAGAGCAGACGGCGGAACGCTCCGGCATCGCTGGTGTTTCCCGCGTTCGCCGCGAGCAGCTCATCGAGTGGCGGCGCCTTGGCCGGAGCGGGCACCGCCGTCGACGCTGCCGCGGCCGCAGGGGGGAGAGCCGCGCCCACCGGTGCGCCGGCCGCTTGGGCGGCCCCCGCTTGCGCGGCGCCCGCCACGAGGTGCGCGGCGGGTGGACTCTTGATGACGGCCCGCAAGGCCGGCGGCGGATAGCGCCACACCATGACGCCCGCGTAAATCGTGACCCCGATGCCCGCGAGCACGATGGCCGCCGCAACCCAGCCGAGCCAGAGCGGTGCGAAGCGCCGGCCGTAGACCTCGCTCGCGGCGCGCCGCACGAGCGCCGGCGTCACCGAGCGCGTCTCCTGCGTGTAAGCGCCCAGCAAGGCGCGATCGCAACACACGTTGATGATGCGTGGAACGCCACCCGACAGGCGGAACACCTCGCGCAGCGCCGCCGGCGTGAAGATCTCGCCCGCGGCGCCGGCCACGCGCAATCGATGATTCACGTATTCCTCGGTCTCGTGCCTCGAGAGAGGATTCAAGTGATAACGCCCCGTGATTCGCTGTGCGAGCTGGCGAAGCTCGGTCCGGTCCAGGAGCTCGCGCAGCTCCGGCTGACCGATCAGAATGATTTGCAGTAGCTTGTGAGTCGCCGTTTCCAGGTTGGTGAGCAGGCGCACCTGCTCGAGCACGTCGGCGGAGAGGTTTTGGGCCTCATCGACGATGACGATGACGCGCCTGCCGTCGGCGTGCGCGGCGAGGAGCTTGCGATTCAGCGCATCGACCATTTCCTTGACGCTGCTGCGGTCGGCCTCGTCCAGGCCGATACCGAGCTCCTCGCAGATGGTCAGCAGGAACTCGGTCGCAGTCACGCGCGGGTTCAGGATGACCGCGACATCCGCGTGATGAGGCACGCGCGACAGCAGTGTACGCACGACGGTGGTCTTGCCTGTACCTACCTCGCCCGTGAGCTGGATGAAGCCGCCGGCCTCGTTGATGCCATAGAGGAGGTGAGCGAGCGCCTCGGCATGCCGCTCGCTCAAGTAGAGATAGCGCGGGTCCGGTGTGATCGCGAAGGGCTTTTCGATGAGGCCGAAAAAGCTCGTGTACATGGCGGAGCCGATGATACCAAGCTCAGCCGCGGCGCGGACCGGGGCCGTCGCCCGGGCGCGGCAGGAGGCTGGCGCGAGTGAGCAATTCAGCCCCGAAGCGATCGTGGATTCCGTCGATCACGGCATCGAGACGTGACTCCTTGGGTGCGCCCTCGGCGAACAAGTCGGGCTGCCGCAAGCTCTGCAGGTCGCCTACCCCGACCCCGATTAGCCGCAATGCGACATTCGGCCTGCCGGCGAGCCACGCCCGCAGCAGGCGTTGCGCGACCAAACGTACGGCCGCCGTGTCGTCCACGGGCGGCTCGAGCACGCCCTGTCGCGTGTACGTGGTGAAGTCGGCACGGCGGATCTTCAAGGTCACGCGTCCGGCGATCAGGCCGGCGGCGCGCAGGCGAGCGGCCGCGCGGTCGGTGAGCGCCGTGAGGCGGCGGTGGAGCACCTCGGGATCGCGGATGTCGCGGTCGAAGGTTTCCTCGGCGCTGATCGATTTCTCCAAGCGCTCGGGCACGACCGGACGATCGTCGACCCCCGCCGCGCGCGCCTGTATTCCCTTGCCGTGCTTGCCGAAGGCGCTCCACAGCTGCGCATCGCTCGCACGCATGATGTCGCCGAAGGTCTTGAGGCCGCACGCGTGGACGGCGGGCAGAGACTTGGGACCGACTCCGAAGAGCCGCTCGATGGGCAATGGATCCAACACACCGCGCAGATTCTCCGGGCCTATGCAGTACAAGCCATCGGGCTTGTCCAAGTCGGAGGCGATCTTGGCCAGCAACTTGTTGGGTGCGATTCCGACGGAGGCCGTAAGTTCAGTGGCCTCGCGGATGCGGCGCCGAATTTCCACTCCGATGGCCCGCGCTCCGCCAAACAGGCGCTCGCTCCCCGTCATGTCCAGAAACGCCTCATCCAGCGACAACCCTTCAACCAGCGGCGTGAATTCGTGAAAGATCGCGAAGACCTGTGCGGAAACCTGCTGGTAGCGCGCCATTCTTGGCCGCACGCAGATCGCCTGCGGGCAGCGGCGCAACGCCGTAGCGATTGGCATGGCCGAGCGCACACCGAAACGGCGCACCGCGTAGCTCGCCGCCGCGACGACACCGCGGCCCGATGTGCCGCCGACGATCAGCGGCTTGCCCCTGAGCTCCGGACGATCGCGCTCCTCGACCGACGCGTAGAATGCATCCATATCGACGTGCAGAATCGTCCGCACCCCACGGCTCCTACTTCACGGTGATGGTGATCTTCTCCGAGTGAAGCGGCGGATCAAACGACAGGTGTCTGTAATCGGCGAACACGAGCTCGAGCGTGTGCTTCCCCGGCGCAAGCGTGAGAGTGGTCTCCGTCTGACCCTTGCCGAAATGGATCACCTTGTCGTTCGCGGGCAGGGGCGCCCCGAGATTCAAATCGGCGAGGTCGGTGTCGACCAGCAGATGATGGTGGCCGGTGTTATCGAATTGCACGCCCGCCGGCGCGACACCCATGCCTTTCAGCCCGAATCGGACAATGACCGGACCGTGCACGGACTCGCCGTTCTTGGGCGAGATGATGTAGACCTCCGCGCCCGCAGGCGCGCTCGGACGATCCTGCGCCAAAGCCCCCGTGGCGGGGGCGGAAACCGCCAGCACGGCGCCTGCGATGACCGCCGCGAGGGTCGATTGGAAGCGACTCATGGCCTATCTCCTATGTTGCGTTCAGATCAAATCCTTGACACCCTCGCGCTCCTCGCAGAGCTCGCGGTGCGTGAGCTGCATTTTCTCTCGGCTGAACGCGTCGATCTCGAGGCCCTCGACGATCGCGTACTTGCCGCCCTTGCAGCTCACCGGATACGAGTAAATGACGCCTTCGGCGATCCCGTAGCTGCCATCGGACGGCACCGCCATGCTGACCCAGTCACCGTCCCGGCTGCCAAGCACCCAGTCATGCACGTGATCGATCGCGGCGGACGCGGCAGACGCCGCCGAGGAAGATCCGCGCGCCTTGATGATGGCGGCGCCGCGCTGCTGCACCGTCGGAATGAACGTTTCCTTGAACCAGCTCTCGCCCACCTCGGCAAGCACCGGCTTGCCGCGGACCGTCGCGTGATGCAGATCGGGGTATTGGGTCGCCGAGTGATTGCCCCAGATGAGCGCCTTCTTGATCTCGGCGACCGCGGCTCCGGTCTTCTCGCTCACTTGCGCGAGCGCGCGGTTATGGTCGAGGCGCGTCATGGCCGTGAATCGTTCGGGCGCGATCGAAGGCGCATTGCGCTGGGCAATGAGCGCATTGGTGTTGGCCGGGTTACCGACCACCAGCACGCGCACGTCGCGACTTGCGACCGCATCGAGCGCCTTGCCCTGTGCCGAGAAGATCTTCGCATTCTCGAGCAGAAGGTCCTTGCGCTCCATGCCCGGGCCGCGCGGGCGCGCGCCGACGAGCATGGCGATGTCGCAGTCCTTGAAGGCGACGCGCGCATCGTCGGTCGCGGTGACCTTGTTGAGCGTGAGGAACGCGCAGTCGTTGAGCTCCATCACCACGCCCTGGACAGCGCCGAGCGCGGGCGTTATCTCGAGCAGATTCAGATTGATGGGCTGGTCGGTTCCGAGCATGGCGCCGGCCGCGACGCGAAACGCGAGCGCGTAGCCGATGTTTCCTGCTGCGCCCGTGATGGCGACGGTGACTGGCTTCTTCATAAAAAAATCCTGGGCCGAGGGTTTTTGCACAAACAGAAATAGTAGCCGAAGACGGCACGCTGCTCGCGCCCGATCGCTTTCGTCATAATAAACAACGGCTTGAGGTGAGGCCCCGGGCGGCATTGCGAACCACCTGCACTGGGAGGTAAGAAATGCTTGCATGTCGTAGTGTTGTACATTACTATATCACCAGATCAGAGAAACACCCCGGCTTGCCGGGATCACACACAGGAGAAAGTCATGAACACTCGCATCACCAATCAGGTCGCCGCCCTCGCTCTTGCCCTGCTCGTCAACGGAACGCTGTTCGGCGGGATCGCGGTCCTCTTCAGCGCCCAGCCGGCGGCCGCCGCGGTTGTTGCACGGGCGGCGGCGTAAGCCCCGCCCCCGGAGCGTTCTGCTAGATTAGCTTGCTACATGGCCCCACCACGGCGCCACCGCGCTGAGTACGGCATGGACCCCAATTGGAACGATAACCAGCCCATCTATCGCCAGCTGCGCGATCGGATGGTCGCCCTGATCCTCGAGGGGGCGCTGAAGGAAGGCGATCCGTTGCCCTCGGTCCGAACCGTGGCGGCGGACTACACCCTGAATCCCCTCACCGTGCTCAAGGGCTACCAGCAGCTCGTCGATGAAGGGCTGGTCGAGAAACGCCGCGGTCGCGGCATGTACGTGAGCGAGGGCGCGCGCCAGCTGCTGCTGGCCGGCGAGCGTGAGCGGTTCCTCAAGGAGGAGTGGCCGCAAGTGCTTGCGGTCATCATCCGCCTCGGCTTCTCCGCGGAGGAGCTGTTCGCGCAGACCCCCGCGCTCACGCATCCGGCGCCGCGGGGCGGCGATAACAAGTGAGCAAATGCAATGCCTGAACCTCTCATCCGAGCCTCCGGCCTTACAAAAAAATACCGCTCCTTCACGGCGCTCGATCACGTGAGCTTCGTCGTCGAGCCGGGCCGAATCGTCGGTCTCATCGGACCGAACGGCGCCGGCAAGACCACCGCGCTGCGGGCCATACTCGGACTCACGGCCTACGAGGGTGAGCTTCGGGTGCTCGGTCGTGAGCCGTTCGGCGAGCGCGCAGCGCTCATGAGCGAGGCCAGCTTCATTGCCGACGTCGCGGTGCTGCCCGCCTGGCTGCGCGTCCGGCAGTCGATCGACTTCGTCGAGGGAGTCCATCCGAGATTTCGCCGCGCACGAGCGCTCGAGCTCCTGGCGAAGACGCAGATCGGGGCCGACCGGCGCATCGGCGAGCTCTCCAAGGGCATGAAGACGATGGTGCACCTCGCGCTCACCATGGCCATCGATGCTCGGCTGCTCGTGCTCGACGAGCCGACCCTCGGACTGGACATGCTCGCCCGCCGCGGGTTCTACGATGCGCTGGTGAACGACTACATGGACGATACGCGCACCATCCTGATCACCACCCATCAGGTCGAGGAGGTCGAGAACCTTCTGACCGATGTGCTGTTCATCGACAAGGGGCGCATCGTAGTCGACTGCTCGGTCGAGGACATCGACGCGCGCTACAGCGCCGTCTCCGTCCCCGATGACCGGGTCGCGGCCGCGCGTGCCGAGCGGCCCTTCTACGAGCGCCGCCTGCTGGGCCGGACCCTCCTGTATTTCGAGGGTGCGAACCGCGACAGCCTCGCCCGTTACGGCGAGGTGACGGCTCCGAGCGTCTCGGATCTCTTCGTCGCCAAGCTATCCTCGGAGCGTGCCGCATGAATCACTTCATCTGGCTGGTTCGCCGCGAGTTCTGGGAGAACAAGGCGATCTGGGTGCTTCCGGCCGCGGTCGGGATCCTAATGGTCGTGGCTTCCCTCTTCGGCAGGATCGAGATCGCGATGCTGAGCGCCACGGAGCACCGCAGCGCGGTGGCGGATGTCATGTTCCTCGTCGCGATCGGCGGTATTTTCTGGGCGACGATGGGCATCTACGCGTCGTGGTATCTGCTCGATTGCCTGTACGCCGACCGCAAGGACCGCAGCGTCCTGTTCTTCAAGTCGATGCCGGTGTCGGACCTGGCCACCGTGCTCTCCAAGCTCTTCGTCGGGGTCGTCGCGATCCCGCTCGTGTACTTCGCGGCCGCGGACGTGTCGGCCCTGATGATGGCGTTCGTGATCTCGGTGCGTACGCGGCTCCTGTTCGGCGCCTCCCTGTGGCGCCCGGAGCTCTGGCTGCAGCAGCAAGTCCTCTGGCTGTACTTGATAGCCACCAGCGCGCTCTGGTACCTGCCCGTGGTGGGCTGGCTCATGCTGGTCTCTGCATGGGCGAAGCGCGCGGTGATTCTGCAAGCCATCCTGCCGCCGCTCGCCATCATGCTCGTCGAGCAGCTCTTCCTTCGAACGCATTACACGTCCCTGCTGTTCAGAGACCGCCTCCTCGGCGGCGGTTACGCTGCGCTCCATCACCCGATCCATTGGTCGCTTTCCGAAGGAGACATGACGCCGGGTGTGTGGCAGCTTCCCGATCCGCTCGGATTTCTGTCGAGCGTCGACGTTTGGATCGGCATCGTCGTCGGTGTGCTCTTCATCGCAGGCGCGGTCCAGTTGCGCATGCGGCGCGCGGACGCCTAGCGCGCTTTTGCTTCCTCCGAAGGCAGTGCAGAATAGCGCCCCAGGGAACGCCTTCGGAGAGTGCTGAATGTACAAGACCAAGATCGACCTGTCGGAGAAGACACGGCGCAACGTCATCATCACATTGAATGACCGGCTCGCCGATGCCATCGACTTACAGAGTCAGGCCAAACAGGCGCACTGGAACGTCAAGGGTCCTCACTTCATCTCACTGCACGAGCTGTTCGACAAGATCTCCGACGTCATGCTCGAGCAGATCGACGAGATCGCCGAACGCATCACGAGCCTCGGCGGAACGGCGGAAGGAACGGTGGCCCTGGCCGCGCGGCGCAGCAAGCTCAAGAACTATCCGTTGAGCATCACCTCGGGACGGGACCACCTTTTGTATCTGTCGACGCAGCTTTCCGTGTATGGCAAGGCGATCCGCGCCGCGATCGACGCGAGCGCCGAGCTCGGCGATGCGGATTCGGCCGACCTTTTCACACAACTGTCACGAGAGACTGATAAATATCTGTGGTTTCTCGAGGCGCATCTGCAGGACAAGGCCTGAGCAACCGGACGCCCGCCGCAACGCGCCGGACCTGCCTCTGTGTGGCCGCGCCTGCCTCTGTGTGGCCGGTCCTATGCGTCCAGCAGGTGCGAGAAGTAGCTGTTGCAGAGCCGGTTGAGCGGGTCGGTGCGTTGCCTGAGCGCGCGGAACAGCTTGATGCGCTCGCCGAACGCCTTGTTTACGTGCTCGGGTTTCAGGGCGCGCGACTGATTGAAGGTCGGAACGCCGCCGAGCGACGAAGCGAAATCATTGAAGTCGATCAGGAACTCGTCCCACCCTCGGTCCCCGGTGGAGGAGGGTTCCAGCGTCATCATGGGACCCTGGAAGCTCACGCTGAAGAGCGATGAGCGGTCCTGGTGCAGCCGGCTCGCGCCGTTCACGACGTTGCAGCGATAGGCGTGCTGCTTGTAGTAGGCGCGGCAGAAGGCGAAGTACTCGGCCAGGAGCTTCGGATAGCCGGCCTGAGGAAATCCCCACAGCGTGTAGGTATAGCGCGATTTCCAGGCTTCCTGCGGGAAATCCCGGATCCACTCGTGCGCGTACATCACGACGCCGCGCGCGGCGAGCGTCGCGCGCAAGGCGCGCTGCACTCCCGATACCACGCTGCCGGCGACGCCCGGCGCCGCCAGCACGCTGCCGACGGTCGAGCCGAATGCGGGCAGCACATTGCGCATGACGGACTTCTTGATCTGCCACACGCCGGAGCGGCTCGTGCTGCCGCTGTCATCCGGCGTGCGCCGCTCGACGGTGATCTGGTCGTGGAAGGGCGAGATGTGCAGACGCACTGCGCCGGGTGAGGCGATGATGCCCGAATAGCGCGCGGCGAACTCCTTGAGAGTCAGCACCTGGTAGTCGATTTTCACGGGGGTCAGCGGCTGCACGCGCAGCACCGCCTCGTGCACCACACCGAGCAGACCGAAGCTCGAGCTCAGCACGCGCATCAAGTCGGTGTTGCGCTCGGTCACCGTCATCTGCTTGCCCTGCGGCGTGACGAGCTTGAGCTCCTTGACGAGGCCGGACATCTGCGCACGCCCTTCTTCATCGGAGGCCTGCGGCAGAGTGGTCACGGCCACGGCGCCGACCGTCATATGTCCCATCTCCGGCGTGAGCGGCAGCTCCTGGCCGCGCTCGGCGAGCGCACGCGCGAGCGCGCCCACCCGCACACCTGCCTGGGCGCGCACCTCGTCCTCGCCGAATTCGACGATCTTGTCGAGCGAGCTCAAATTGACGGTCGTGCCGCCGTCGCCGCCGACGCAACGGGTCTGCGAATAATCGCCGCCGACGATGCGTATGGGCGTCGGATATTTCTTGGTGTCGCCCAGAATGAGCGGGATATCCTCGGCACGCTTCGCCCGCATGACCATGCGAGGGCGCCGATAGAGACCGGACGCGGCAGTGTCCGGACCGCGCGAACGATTTACTTTGACTACCATGTTTACCCCTCGATCGTCGAACGAACCTTGCAAGCCGTCTTTGACAGACGTCGCAGATCAAGGGAAAAAAGGACCGGGGAGGACGCGAAAAATGCGCGGATCGAGCGCATCGAGAACTGGCGACCCCGCTATCGTCGAGCTTCCTCGGAAGCCCCTTAGACCGGTGGTTTTGCGTCCCCACCTTTCGGCGGGTTTGCCCTTGAACAGCGTCCCTACTATGCGAGCAGGCGGGGGCATAAGTAAAGCGCTTTTTTAGCCCATCAGGAGCAGCGTCTCGGCATGCTCGACCGCCTCGGGCGCGCCGCACACCACGACGACGTCACCTTCCTTGAAAACAGTGTCGGCGCTCGGGTCCCGGCCGACAATTCCGTCCCGGCGCACCGCGCTCACCGCGACGCGGGAGCCGCGTTTCGCGAGCTCCGCGATGCTTTTGCCCACCGCCCAAGCATGCGGCGGGAGTATCACGCTGTGAAGCTCTTCACGAAATGCGTGACTGTCATCCAGAAATTCGGCGTCGGCGCGGCGGAAGTACTGCCTAAGCATGCCGTAGCGGTGACTGCGGATGTCGTTGACGGTGCGAATCACCTGTCCCATCGGAAGCTTCAGCAGCAGCAACAGATGCGACAGCAGCATCAGGCTCGCCTCGAACGTCTCCGGCACGACCTCGGTGGCGCCGGCGGCCTGCAGCTCTTCGAGCCGCAGATCGTCCTGCGTGCGCACCAGCACCGGAACGTCCGCGCGCAAGCCCCGCACGGAGCGCAGGATTCGCAGCGACACCGCCGGGCTCGCGAACGTGATGACGACGCAGCGCGCACGCGCCAGCCCGACATTCTGCAGCACCTCGAGCTGGCCCGCATCGCCGTACATCACCGGGTCACCCGCCTGGCGGCCCTGGCGCACGCGGTAGGTGTCCACGTCGAGCGCGATGTACTCGAAACCGGTCTGCTCGAGGACGCGCGCGATGTTCTGTCCCACGCGACCGAAACCGCAGATCAAGACGTGATCGCGCTCGGCCACGGCGAGCGTCGTGCGGGCCTCGCGCATCGCCTCGGTCTGCGGAGGGCCGGCCTGGCGCAGAAGCACCCGCGTGATGCTTCGGTTATGGCGGATCACCAGCGGCGCCACGATCATCGAGAGTGCGGTGGCGGCGAGCAGCGGCTGCACGATCGAGCCGATCTGAAACCGCAGGAGAAGGGTCAGCAACGCGAAACCGAATTCGCCTCCCGGACTCACGACCACACCCGTGCGCAGCGACTTGAACCAGCTCCCGGTGACGGGCTTCGAGACCAGCGTGACCACCGCCGTCTTCAAGAGCACCATGCCGAGCAGAATCGCGCTCACCAGCGGCAGCGTGCGCATCAGAAGCGGCACATCGAGGAGCATGCCCACGGTGATGAAGAACAGGCCCAGCAGCACCTCGCGATACGGGCGGATGGTCGCCTCGATCTGATGCCGGAACTCCGTCTCCGCCAGGCCCATGCCGGCGAGAAAGGCGCCGAGGGCCAGGGAGAGTCCGGCCGCCTGTGTCGCCCAGGCCGAGGAGAGCACCGCCAGCAGCACGGCGAGCGAGAACAGCTCCGGGGACCGCACCGAGGAGATGAGCACGAACAGGGGACGCAGCAGCCATCGCCCGCTCGCGAGCACGAGGAGGAGCGCCACCGCCGCGATCGCAATGGCCGCGGCGATGTGGGGCGCCAGCGCGCCGGGCGCCGCCCCGCCGGACCTTATCGCGCTCGCGCCGCCCGCGGCGAGCGCAGAGAGCAGACCCAGGAACAACGGAAAGCTCAGATCCTGGAAGAGGCAGATGGCCACCGCGAGCCGGCCATGCGTGCGGGTGTTCTCCGATTGCTCGGTGAGCTGGGAGATGATGATGGCAGTCGAGGACATCGCGACGGCGCCGCCGATGACCACCGCGTAGGCTGTGGAGACTCCGAGCAGCGCGACCAGCACCGCCGCCACGATCGCCGTCGTCACGAGCACTTGGGCGCCGCCCACCCCCAGCACCTCGCCGCGCATGGCGAGCAAGCGCGGCAGGGAAAATTCCAGGCCGAGTGTGAACACGAGAAAAACGACGCCGAAGTCGGCCAGCAGGCGTGTCGTCTCGTTGTCGACGACCAGCGCGAGCGCGTGAGGCCCCAGCAGCATACCGACGGCGAGGTAGCCGAGGATGGCCGGCAGCGCGAGCTTGCGCACGCCGGCCACGACGAACACCGAGGCGGCGAGCAGGATCAGAATCTGCAGCAGCGCATTCGGGTGCATTCTCGTAGCATATAGCGATGGATGCCTTGGCGCTTGAGGGGGACGGCGAGAGCTGGCGGCTCGATCTGCGCGGCGATTGGTCGCTCGAAGCGTTGCCGCTGATCGACCGCGAGCTCGAGGCGCTGCCGTCCCCGATGAGCGGAACGCTGGTGTGCGATTGGTCGCGGGTCGCGCATGCCGGCCTCGGCCCCGTGTGGGCGCTGCTGACGCGCTTGTCGGAGGTGGGCGGGGACAGGCTCCAGACCCGGCACGGGGGCAATCCGCCGCACAGCGTGGAGATGCTGCACAAGCTGCAGCTCGAGCTATGCACCGCGCATGGTAAGCCTGCGATCGCGGTGCCGACCCGCGAAGGCGCGGTTTCGAAGCTCGGCCGCTGGACGGTGCTCCAGGGGAACGAAGCCGGCCGCCTGCTCGGGTTCTTCGGCCGTATCGCCGCGGTGCTCGGAGAGGGCTTCTCGCGCCCGCGGGTATTGCGCCTGCCGTCCATCGTGCGGCAGGTGCAGGAGACCGGGGTGAGCGCCATCCCCATCGTCTCGCTCATCGCCTTTCTGATCAGCGTCGTGGTCGCCTATCTCGGCGCGCAGCAACTCGCGCGCTTCGGCGCCACGATTTTCGTGGTCGACCTGGTCACGATCGCGGTGCTGCGCGAGATGGGCGTCTTGCTTACCGCCATCATTGTCGCGGGACGCTCGGGCAGCGCGTTTGCGGCGGAGATCGGCGTCATGCAGCTCAACGAGGAGATCGATGCCCTGCGGGCCATGGGCATGAATCCGATCGAGCTCCTCGTCGTGCCGCGCGTGCTCGGCCTCATCATCGCGTTGCCCTGCCTCACCGTCATCGCCGATGCCATGGGACTCGCCGGCGGCGGGCTCTTGTCGCTCATTCAGCTGCACATTCCTCCCGCGCAATTCACACTCCGGCTGCGCGAAGCGCTCTCGTCGACGACGTTCTGGGCCGGGCTCGTCAAGGCACCCGTATTCGCGCTGCTCATCGCGATGGTGGGGGCGTATCGCGGCATGCAGGTACGCGACTCGGCGCGCGAGCTCGGCCGCTTGACGACCATGGCCGTGGTGCAGTCGATTTTTCTGGTGATCCTCGCGGACGCGCTGTTCGCCATCCTGTTCGTGCAGATCGACTTCTGACATGGAGCCCGTGAGACAAGGCGCGGTCGTCGAGCCGCCGGGTGATCGGCCGGTCGTGCACGTTGCGGGCCTCGTTAGCCGTTTCGGCGCGCAGATCGTGCACGACGGACTGTCGATGGAAGTGCGCGCCAACGAGATCTTCGGCATCGTCGGCGGTTCGGGAGCCGGCAAGTCGGTACTGCTGCGCACCATACTGGGCCTGCGACAGCCGCAGGGGGGCACGATCGAGGTATTCGGCCGCGACATCCGCAACTTGACCCCGGAGGAGCGGCTCGCGATGGCCCGCAGCTACGGGGTCACCTTCCAAAGCGGTGCGCTGATCTCATCGCTGTCCGTGGCGCAGAACATTCAGCTGCCGCTGCGCGAGGCCCTCACCCTCTCCGAGGATGCGCTCGATGATCTCGTGCAGCTCAATCTGAGCCTCGTCGGGCTCGCCCCCGACGCCGCCGAGAAGTATCCCGCGCAGCTCTCCGGCGGCATGGTCAAGCGCGCGGCGCTCGCGCGCGCCCTCGCCCTCGAGCCGAAGCTCCTGTTCCTGGATGAGCCGACCTCCGGGCTCGACCCCATTTCCGCCTCGGACTTCGATGCGCTACTGTTGTACCTTCACGGCGAGCTCAAGCTTACGGTGGTCATGATCACGCACGACCTCGACAGCCTGTTTCGAACCTGCAACCGCGTCGGTGTGATCGTGGATGGGCGCATGGTGAGCGACACTATCGCGGGCATTCTCGAGAACACGACTCCCTGGATACACGAGTATTTCCACGGCCCGCGTGCTCGCGGCGCGGAGCAGGCGGAGCTGCCGGCAGCCGAAGCGGCGACCGCCCGGGACGCTCGCGATGGATAGAGACACCAATTACGTCGTGGTCGGGGCGTTCGTGCTGCTGGTCATCGGCCTCGCGCTCTCCTTCGTCTACTGGTACACCGACCAGAAGGACAAGCGCACTTACCAACATTATGAGATCTACTATGACGGCACGGTGAGCGGTCTCACGGCGGGAAGCCCGGTGCGCTATCTCGGGGTCGACGTCGGCAAGGTGGCGCGTATCATGCTCGATCCGCGCAACCGAAAGCGCGTCGAGGTGATCGCGGACGTGGATTCATCGGCGCCGATCGACACGCGCACGCTCGCCCTGCTGAGCCTGCAGGGGGTGACGGGGCTGCTATTCATCGATCTCGAGGAGGATCAGAAAGCGACCAGCACCGGCGCTCTGCCCATGGGCGAGCACTATCCGGTGATCCGCTCCGCGCCGTCCGATCTCGACGTGCTCCTGCGGAGCCTCCCCGCGCTCGCGAATCACGCGATCGATCTGGTGGACCATATGGATCAGGTATTCAGCGACGAGAACGTGAAGAACATCAAGGCTACCCTCGCCAACGCGCGTCTGGCGAGCGAGCGCGGGCCTGCGCTGCTCCGCCAAGTCGAGGAGCTCGTCGCGAATCTCAGGCACACCTCCGATGAGGTGGAGGGCGCGGCCGTCGATTTTCGCCATGTGACGAACGATTCCGCCGCCGACATCAAGGCGAGCCTCGCCAACATCCGGCACATCAGCGAAAGCCTCGCGAGTGCCGCGGAGAGACTCAACGATTTCGTCACGCAGAACGAGCCGGCGCTCGCACGCTTCTCGGGACAGGGGCTGCCGGAGCTCGAGCGGCTGCTGCACGAGAGCCGGGCGGCCGTGCGCGACATACGAGACCTGTCGCTGTCGCTCAAGCAAAATCCGGCGGAGCTTTTGTACGAATCGAATTACCACGGCATCGTGCTGCCGCGATGAGAGCGGCCACGATCAAGGCCGCGCTCGCGCTTCAGCTCCTCGCGTTGGCGGCGTGCACGGGCTCATTCTTCAAGAGCAACGCACCGCCACCTACGACTTACCTCTTGTCGGTGCGGACTCCACCAGCGGCGGACGCCGTCGGCATCCCCGCGGATCTGACCGTGCTCCTGCCGCGCGTGCGCACCGGCCTCGAGACCGACCACATCGCCGCCCTCTATCCCGATCACCGGCTCGACTACCTCGCCGGAGCCCGCTGGAGCGGACCGCTCGACGAGGTCGTTCAGGATCTCGTGCTGCAAGCTTTCCGGGGTCGATTTCGCAACGTGCACACCGATACTTCGGCGTTCGAGGCGGGCTATTGGCTCGAGATCGACGTGGTGGACTTCCAGGCTGAATACGACGTGAACGGTGGCGGCAGCGCCCCCACGGCACACGTGCATCTGCTCGCCCGCGTGGGCAGCGCCGGCGACCGGCACGTGCTCGGCGAGTTCGAGGCCGACGTGCGCGAGCCGGCCGCAGCCAATCACCTGACCGCGGTGGTTGCCGCGTATGACACCGCCGTGGATCGGGCGTTGGCCGAGATCGTCGAGCGGACGACGCAGACCCTCGCGCGTGTGGCTAGTAAGGCGCCAGCGCCGCCGCCGACTTGAACCGGTATTGCCAGTAGTCCGCACGCGATTCCCGCGCGTGCCGGGCATACGCGGCGCCGGCCGCCCACTTCGAATCGAAGTACGACTCGAGCGCTCGAGCGGCCGCGGCGCGTGCGGGCATGCGCAGCTCGACGGCAGATTCGAGATCGACATCGTCGAGGCTCGGGCGGGTGAAGTCCGCGGCACCCGCGCTCGCCCAGAGCTCGCCGCGCCGGGCGATGAGCGCGAGGGATTCCCCGCCCTCGGCCGCCTCCAGCCAGCGCACCTCGATGCGGCCGGCACCCTCGCGCTCGAGCTCGGCGGCGACCGCCGTATTCGGAGCCGCGCCGGGATCGAGGAGCACACGGACGTGCGCGCCGCTCGCCGCGGCCGCCAGGAGGGCGACGATGAGTCGCCGGTCGCTCAAGCGCTGCGCCGTCAATGCGATCTCCTCGCCTGCTCCGGAAGCCGCAAGCGCGTCGACCATGGCGCCGCGGATCGCTCCTTCGGAGAGGAAACGAGCATCGATCGACCCGGGACCCTCGGGTTGCGGGCGCGGCGGCTGAGGGAGGCGGTCGTCGCCGCTCGACCAGGCGGCAATTTTCAGCTCGCTCGCCGCGATGTCGCGGGCGAGCCCTCCGGAGATTGCCACCGCGAGATCGCCGCCGGCCCTCGCGGGCAAAAGGCTGATCCAGCCGCCTGCACCGTCGTCGGCGACCAGCAAGTGGCGCTGATCCGCCTTGGCGTTGCGCGCGCGGAGCGAGGCGCGCGGTCCCGCCTGACCGCGCGACTCGTCGAACGGGTCGCTCCACCAGCCGAAGGCGAGACGCCAGAGCGAGGAGTAGGCCGGCATGCAGTCGCGCAATCGATCGAGGCGCACCCGCGCGACGACGACGCCGGCGCGCTCGAGCGTGTCCAGGTATTCGACGGGAGTGCCGCCGTACGCCTCGCTCCGCGGATCGGAGACGAGGACGATCTTGAGGTTCGGCCGCCGGATCCTTTGCAGGAGCAGACGCTGACCGAGCGCGCGCGAGAGCGGCGCCTGATCGAGCACGATCAGCTCGCTCGCGCGATCGATCGCGGCGAGCTCCCGCGCCTCGACCCCGCCGGCCCCCGACCCATCGATGATCTCGACTTGAGAGTCCGCGAGACGCCGCGCGAGCGATGCCACATGAGTTCCGGCGGGTAGGGGCTTGAACCCGTTCCACGATGCAACCGCCGCCCAGGCCACCGCGAGCAGCAGCAGCAGACTCCCGCGCCGCATCTAGCGCGTGGCTTCCAGGAGCTCGACCCGCTGCTCGAAATCACCGGGGGCGGACATGTGGATGCTGGCCGCGGGAAACAGTGCGATGTCGATGTCGTCCGATGCCTGACCGCCGATCCAGATCTCGACTTCGCCCGGCAATTGGCGGCGCAGGCCTTGCAGCTGATCGAGGCCCGATTCGACCTCGTCGGTCATCACCATGCTGATCGCCACCGCTGCCGCGTTGATTTTCAGCGCGCAGCGCGCAGCTTCCTCGGGCGGCAAGTCGGGTCCCAAGTAATACGCGCGCAGCCGCAAGCTCGCGGCAAGCGCCGCGTACATGAGGATCCCGAGCTCGTGCCGCTCGCCGCTCAGGGTCGCAAACACGACCGCGGGCCCGCTCGAGACGCTGTTGAACGTATGCAGCAGGGCGCCGACCTGGCGTCGCGCACTGTTCGATGCGATCCGCTCCTGAGCGATGGAGAATTCGCCGCGGTGCCACCGCTCGCCGACTTCGCGCAGCGCCGGCGCCAGCACGTTGCGGACGACCTCGAACGGCGGCAGCAACGCGAATGCCATGGCCATCACCTGATCGCATTCCATTGGGCGGTATTTGCTCACCGCGGCGAGTATGCGCTCGATGAGCGAGTGCGCAGCGGCTTGCTCGCCCCGGGGCGGCTGATCGGACAGAAGACGGCTCAGCGCATCATTGGACAGATGCGCGATCTTGCTGATGGGATGTCCGCGCGCCGTGGTCTCGCGCAGCCGCCGCAGGCGCGACACGTCGTTCGCCGTGTAGAGGCGATGGCCGCCGGTGCCGCGCCTCGGCTCGATCACCCGGTAGCGCCGCTCCCAGGCCCGCAGCGTCTCGACGGTGAGCCCCGTGGCCTCGGCGACCGCCTTGATGGAATATGTCGCCGCGATATCAGTGTTCGACATGCCTCACCAGTGGGTCGCCCCGCCCCGCGGCAAGTGTCCCCCGTCCGCGGCTATGCCTTCGCGGATCGTCCGGCCGTTCAATGATGTGACTTGGCGAGCGCTCGCACCGGAGCGCAAAGCGCCGCATGGTAGGGAGAGCCGCCCGCCTGGCTTGCGAGAATCGAGAGCAGTTTTTCGGCAGGCATCGGCTCGCCGAACAGACGGCCCTGGGCGTAATAGCAGCCGTGCCTGCGCAAGAACTCGAGCTGCTCGCTCGTCTCGACGCCCTCGGCTATGACCTCGAGCTCCAGGCTCTTGCCCATGTCGATGATGGTCCGCACCAGCGCGGCGTCGTTCGAGTCGACGGCCAGATCGCGCACGAAGGACTGATCGATCTTGAGCGTGCCGATGGGGAATTGTTGCAGAGCCGAAAGCGAAGAGTATCCGGTCCCGAAGTCATCGATCGCCAAATGCAATCCGAGCGCGTAGAGCTCGTTCAAGAGCCCGATGGTGCGCTTTGGATCGGTCATCAGGGTGGTCTCGGTGACCTCCAGCTCGAAACAGGTCGGCGAAACGCCGTGCTTGCGGAATGCATTGCGGCAGCGCGCGATGAAGCTCGACTGCTTGAGCTGGCGCAGCGACAGATTCATGGCGATGCGCCCGGGCTGCGCCACGGTGCTCTGCCAGGCGCGATAGTCGGAGCACACGCGGTCGAGCACCCATTCTCCGATGTCCAGGATAAGGCTGCTCTCCTCGGCGAGCGGGATGAACTGTGAGGGCGAGATATCGCCGTGCCCCGGCAGCCGCCAGCGCAACAACGCCTCGGCGCCCACCACACGGCCGTCGCGCAGATCCACCTTGGACTGATACAGGATGACGAGCTCGTCGCGCTCCAATGCACGGCGCAGCTTGCTCTTCAGCATGAGCCGCTCGACCGCGGCCGCATTCATGTGCGGTACATAGAATGCCCAGGTATTACCGCCGTTCTGCTTCGAGTGGTACATCGCCGCATCCGCGTTGCGGATGAGGTCGATCGTGTTCTCCGCATCGTATGGGCAGATCGCGATCCCCACGCTGGCGGTCAGGTAGACCTCCTGCTGATTCACGTAGAACGCGCGGCTGATCTCGTCCAAAAGCGTGCGGGCGAGCGCGCCCAGGCTCGGCCGGTTGTCGAGGTCCGCCGGCAACTCGTCCACGAACACCGCGAACTCATCGCCGGCGAGGCGGCCGATCACGGTCTCCTTGCTCAGCACCCGTGTGAGCCGCTCGCTCAGGATTTCCAGCGTGCGATCGCCGGCCGAGTGGCCGAAGGTGTCGTTGACGTCCTTGAAATGGTCCAAATCGAGATACAGCAGCGCGAGCGAATGCTGGTTTCGGCGAGAGCGCGCGATCGCCTGCTGCAGCAGATGCTGAAACTGCATGCGGTTCGGCATCTTGGTCAAGGTGTCGTAGCGCGCCAAATAGCGGATGCGCCGCTCGGCGCGCTTGCGCTCGGTGATGTTGCGCGCGACGTAGATGTTGCCCTCGAACTGCGGGTCGACGGAGGCGATGGTCGACGAGGCCATCGAGACCGGAATCGTCTGGCCGGCAGCGGTGCGCAGCACGGTCTCGCGCGGCTCCGGAGCCGTTCCAGCGAACGCGGCGCGGTGCGCCTCGTCGATGAAGCCGGCGAGCGGCTTGCCGACGAGGTCTGCATCGCTGTAGCCGAGCAGACGCTGCGTCGCATCGTTGCAGCTCTTGATGAGGCCATCCGGCGAGGTCACGACCACCGCATCGCTCAGACTGTTGAGCACCGTATCGAGATAATTCTTGGTGATGGTGGTCTCGCACAGCTTCTGACGCATGCGCTCCAGCGCGTGCTGCAGCTCTCCGAGCTCATCGCGCCGCGCGACCTGGATCGGGCTGGGGGGGCTGGTGTAGTCGCCCTCGCCGATGCGGTCCGCGGACAGTATCAACGCCGAGATCGGCCTCGACAGCTGCCGCGCAATGAACCATGCGCCGATCAGCACGAGCGCGATCACGGGAAGGATCACGCGCGCGAGCATCGCGCCCATGCGCTTGATCTGGCTCCCCTGCTGCTTCTCGAGCTGCGCACGAATGCTTGCGAGCGTCTCCTGCATCTGCGCACGGCTCACCCAGATCTTGAGCATGCCGCTGCGTTGCGCGGGGGCGCTGATGCCGGGAGGAATGGTATTGGTCACCACCAGAGGGTCGAGGGCGCCGCCGCGAAGTGCCGCGTCGTTGCGCGCCGCCTCGAGCTGCGGGTTGCTGGCGCTGTACAAGACCACGCCGCGTCCGTCCGTGACCTCGACGCGCTCGATGTCGTTCTCCTCGAGGAGCCGCCCGGCGATCGAGGCGATGGCCGCGCCGTTGTGCGCCGCCAACGCGGTCGCGAGCAGCGCGCCGGTGACGTTCACGACGCTCCTGGCGCGGGCCTCGAGATCACCCTCCAGCTTTTGCTCGACCGCCGTGTAGGTGAGATGAGCGATGTCGGCGCTGTCGATCCGATGCTCGTAGTAGGCAAACCCGCCCAGCAGCACCGCCAGGCCCAGCCCCATCCCCAGGGCGAGCTTCAGGTACTTGGTTTTGAGGCTCTGCGTCATCCGTGAATGATACTCGTTCACACCAATCCCTATAAGGGGCCGGTACAATCCACACGGCCATGAGCACGCGCTTTCGAACCGACATCTTCCTGGATACCGTCTGCCCCTGGTGCTACCTGGGCAAGCGACGCTTCGAGCTCGCGCTGGCCGCGCGCCCACAGTACGAGCCGATTCTCAACTGGCGTCCGTTCGAGCTGAATCCCGATCTGCCCTGGGAGGGGGTCGCACGCGCGGGTCATATCGCTGCGAAGTTCGGCGATTCGACCCAGATCGCGGACGCGGAGGCCGCGCTCGTGCGCCACGGGGAAGCCGTAGGGCTGCAGTTTCGATTCGATCTGATCGAGCGATTGCCGAACACGCGCCGATCGCACCTCCTGATCGCCCACGCGGGCCGCCACAACCTCGCGAACGAAGTCACGGAACGCGTCATGCAAGCCTACTTCGAGGAGGGCTGCAACATCGGCGACATCGAGGAGCTCGTGCGGCTGGGGGTCGAGGCCGGTCTTTCAGAGCGCGAGACGCGGGCCGCGATGGTGCTTCGCGAGGGCCAGGACGGCGTCGTGGCCGCGGAGCGACACGCCGCCGTACTCGGCATCACGGGAGTTCCCGCGTTCATCTTCGACCGGCAGTACTCGGTGTCGGGCGCACAGGAGGTCGAGACGTTCGTGAAGGTCATCGATCAAGTCGTGGAGCTCGCCGCCGGCCGCGAAGTCGCATCGTGACCCCGGCGGAGCTCATCGGCCGCTCGCGCGGCCATATCGTGGAGCTCGTCGATCCGGGCCGGCCGCCGGTCGCGATGCACGCGCACGTGATCACGCCTTTCTCTCGACTGCGCCAGGCCGCCGCCGCTGCCGGCCTCGATCTCACGCCGCAGAGCGGCTTTCGAGACTTCGACCGTCAGCTCAGGATCTGGAACGCGAAGTTCAACGGAGAGGCAGTGGTCAACGACCCCTCGGGACGAGCGCTCGATGCGCTCTCATTGCCGCCGCCGGACCGCATTCGCGCAATCCTGCACTGGTCGGCGCTGCCGGGAGCGAGCCGGCATCATTGGGGAACCGACTTCGACCTCATCGATCGCCGCGCGGTGACCGCTGGATATCGGGTGCAGCTCACTGCCGAGGAGTACGCGCCGTCGGGCCCGTTCGGTCCGCTCGCGGCGTGGCTCGAGACGAATGCCGCGCGCTTCGGCTTCTTTCGCCCCTTTCGCGGCGTGCTGTCGGGAGTCGAGCCGGAGCCGTGGCACTTCAGCTTCGCACCGGTGGCCGAGCCGGCGCGACGTGCATTGACTCCGGGGGTGCTGCGCGATGCGCTGCACGACGCGCCGCTCGCGGGTAAGGATCACGTGCTCGAACGGCTCGAGGAATTGCACGCCCGCTACGTCGCGGGCATCGACTGGCCCTGAGGGGCCGGTCCGCGCGCGGCGAGCGTGCGAGACCCGGTCGGGCTTCAGGCCCAGAGAGCCTTGAGCCGATCCACCATCAAGCCGCGCACCTGCCCGAGCTCTGCGCCCTCGGTGGTGAACAGCGGGGGATTTCGCCGCAGCATCCGCCAGCGCTCGGCGCGCAGGATCCGCTGCAGGTAGTCCATGTTGCGCTCGATGGCGTCGAGGTAGGGATTGGCGCCGGCAAAGAGCGGCTCAGCGTACTGATAGGCTTGCTCGAACTCGCCGTCGAGGCGCTGCTTGCGCGTGTCGCGCACGAAACCGGGCGTCTGGCGCAAGAGGTCGAGCCCGGAGCTGTAGCGCACCTGCATGGTACCGTCGCTGCGGGGCGCCGCAGCGACGCCGCCCAGCACGAACTCCGGATAGAGCCGATCGCGGCACTTCTCCAGGTAGCAGCGATCGGCCATCTGCGCAATCAGATCCGCGGTGCCCAGCAGATGCCCGCACTTGCGATCGCGGGCGTCCGCGAGATGAATCTGGCTGAGCTTGACCTCGTATCCGGTGAAATGGACGATGCGGGTCGACACCGGCACCCACGCTTCCATGCCGATCGTCGGCAGGAACCGCGCCAGAAATCGCGCGCTGCGCGTCACATGATAGAGGGTGAACTCCGCGCCGTTGTGGTGCACCTGATCGCCGAACTCGCGGATGTAACCCGCATCGTGGAAGAGCGAAGTGACCAGCGCCATGATCGTGCGCTCGGCGCCGAAGCGTCGCGGTGGATCGACCGTGCCCTCGTATCCCACCAGGAGCCGCGCCATCGCGAGCGTCATGTCGAGCGAATGCTGACGATCGTGATAGATGGTGTCGACGCCGTGGTATCCGGGCATGCGTCCGGAGAACAAGCGCTCGAACTCGTCGAACGCGATGGCGACGCGGTCGAAGGACTCTCCCGGCCAAGTCGCCGTGAAGAGCTCGCGCACCGCCTGTGAAACGGCCGAGGTGGAACTCACCTGGACGGAATTCGTAACGTCGAAATCGTTACGGCGTAGTTCGTACATCGGAAGAGTTTAAGCTGCTCCTCGAATGACCGCCATGTGCGTAGTTCTCATCTCGCGCCATATGTCAAAGCGTGGGGAGAACTCAGTAGACCTTGAGGCCTCCGAATTTGCGGCGCACGCGTCGCGCCAGAGTGACATATCCTGCCCAGAAGCCTATCAGCGCTGCACCCGCCGCGAGGGCGAGCGCGACGACTGCGCTCACTGCGTGCGTGCGCGCGGGCTCGACTCGAGGCCGCGGCGCGCCGGCCGCAAGCGCCGCTGCGAGTTGCGATTGCTTGTCCGCGAGCTCGCGCTCGAGACGCTCCATCTCGTTCTTGGCCGCCGCCTCCGCGAGCGCAGGCGTCGTCGCGCGACTGCGGTCCAGCTCCTCCTCGAGCTGTTTGACGCGCACGGCCGCCGGCTCCTGGGTGGTGAGATACGAGCTCTTCACCCAGCCGGTGACGCCGTCGGGCAGCCGCACCTGCGTGAAATCTCCGTTCACGGCGAGCGTCTCCAAGCGAGCTCCCGAATGCAACGTGGCCAGTCGCTGACCTTGCTGGTTCTGCTCCGAGTACACATTGAGTACGAGCTCGTCGCTCACGTAGGCGGTCGCAGCCGATGCAGCAGAGGCGAACGAGGCGGCGGCAACGGCAAGGGCCAGCGCGCCGCGGCGTATCACGCGGCGATTCCGGTCTGTTTGAGGAGCGGCCGCACGTCGGGCTGGCGTCCGCGGAAGCGCACGAAGGCATCCATCGCGTCGAGGCTGCCGCCGCGCGTCAGGATGGAATCGAGGAAGCGCGCGGCCGTGACCGGGTCGAACACGCCCGCTTGCTCGAACGCCTCGAATGCATCGGCGGCGAGCACCTCGGCCCACTTGTAGCTGTAGTAGCCTGCCGCATAGCCGCCGGCAAAAATATGCGCGAAGCTCGCCGGCATGCGGTTGAACGGCGCGGTCGGAGCGACCGCAACCCGCTGCCGCACGTTCACCAGCGTTTCCGCCACCCGCGCACCCGCGACCGGGTCGAAATTGGCATGCAGCTCGAAATCGAAGCTCGCGAGCTCGATCTGCCGCAGCGTATCGAGCGCGGCATTGAAAGTGCGGGTGCCGAGCAGCCGTCCCAGTGTGTCGGCGGGCAAGGGCTCGCCGCTCGTCACATGCGCCGATATGAGCGGCAGCACCTCGAGACGCCACACGAAATTCTCCATGAACTGGCTCGGCAGCTCGACCGCGTCCCACGCCACGCCGTTGATGCCGGCGATGCTCGGATAGGGGACCCGCGTGAGCATGTGATGCAAGCCGTGCCCGAACTCGTGAAACAGCGTGGTCACCTCGTCGTGCGTCAAGAGCGAGGGCGTCGATCCGACGGGCGCGGAGAAGTTGCACACCAGCTGCGCCACGGGAAGAGCGCTGCCCGAGGGAAGCGACTTCGCGACGATGCATTCGTCCATCCAGGCGCCGCTGCGCTTTTCTGCGCGCGAATAAGGGTCGAGGTAGAACCCCGCGCGCAATCGTCCGTCGCGGTCGGTGAGGTCGTAGTAGCGCACGCTCGGATGCCACACCGGGACGCCGGGGCGCTCGCGTACGGCGATGCCGTACAGCCGCTCGGTCACCGCGAACAGCCCGGAGAGCACCTTCGGAAGCGGAAAGTAGGGACGCAGCGCTTCCTGCGACACCTTGAAGCGGCTCTCCTGCAACCGCTCGCTGAAGTAAGCGAGATCCCACGCCTCGAGCTTGCGGCCGGCGAACTCCTCGAGCTCCATGAACTCGCGCCGTGCCGCCGGCCGGCAGCGCTTCCCGAGATCGTCCAGGAACCCGAGGACCTGCTTGCTGCTCTTCGCCATGCGCGTCGCGAGCGCATAGTCGGCGAAGCTCGCAAAGCCGAGGAGCTGCGCCAGCTCGTGACGCAGCGGCAGGATCTCGGCGATGATCGGATTGTTGTCGAAGCGTCCGGCGCTCGGACCGAGCTCGGATGCGCGCGTGACCCATGCCTCGTAGACGTCGCGGCGCAGGCGCTCGCTCTGCGCGCTGGTCATGACCGTCATGTAGGTCGGCTGATCCAGCTTGAGGGTCCATCCCGCGCGGCCCATGTCTCGCGCGTTCTGCGCTGCGCGATCGACCGCGTTCGGCGGCAGGCCGGCGAGCTCGGACTCGTCCGTCTCATGCCGGGTGTAGGCGCGCGCGGCATCGAGCACGTTCTCGGAGAACTTGGTCGCGAGATGCGCGAGCCGCTGCACCACCTCGCGATAGCGGGCTTTGCGATCCGGGGGCAACGCGACGCCCGCAAGGCGAAAATCGCGCAGCGAGTTCTCGAGCAGCTTGCGCTGTGCGGGATCGAGACGGGCTCCCTCGGTACGCTGCACGTGCACGTAAGCCGTGTAAAGCGCCTCGTTCTGGCCGAGCTCCGAGGAGTATGCGGTGAGCAGCGGCACGCATTCGTTGTACGCCTCGCGCATTGCGGGCGAATTGGCTACCGCGTTAAGGTGACCGATCGGGCTCCACACGCGGCTCAATCGGTAGCTGAGCTCCTCCACCGGCAGCACCAGCGAGGCAAAGGTCGGGTCGGGCTGGCTGGTCAGCTCCGCGAGGCGCGCGCGGTTGTCCGCCAGCACCTTCTCGAGCGCGGGTCGCGCGTGCGACGCCTCGATGCGGTCGAAGGCGGGCAGTGCGTCGATCTCGAGCAGCGGATTTTCGAGGGCCATGGATTCCACCCGAGAATTCTAGCAGAGGCGCGGGGCATCCCGCGCTCCGCTCCGGCGTCCGGGGAGGGAGGGGCGCCCCAAGGGGGTATATCATTGCAAGTCAGGCGCTTTTGTCGCGACGGAGCTCACGGTGGCCAGCGATGTGTTCGATCTCATCTGTATCGGCGGCGGCAGCGGCGGTCTCGCCTGCGCGCAGCGCGCGGCCGAGTATGGCGCGAAGGTGGCGGTGATCGAGTCGGGACGGCTGGGCGGCACCTGCGTCAACGTCGGCTGCGTTCCCAAGAAAGTGATGTGGAACGCTGCGACGATCGCGCAATCCCTGACCGATGCGGAGGAGTACGGCTTCGGTCTCACGGCGGGCGGCGAGGCCACCGACAATGACTGGGCACTCCTCAAGAAAAAGCGCGATGCGTACGTCGCGCGGCTGAACGCCATCTACGCCAAAAATCTCGCAGCCAAGGGCATCACGCACGTCGCGGGCCGCGGGCGATTTCTCGATGCCCACAGCGTGACGGTCGACGGCGCGAGCCTCACGGCCCCGCACGTCGTGATCGCCACCGGCGGCTTTCCCGACGTGCCGCGGCTGGCGGGGGCGGAGCTCGGCATCACCTCGGACGGCTTCTTCGAGCTCGAGCGGCGTCCGCGACGCGTGGCCGTGGTGGGCAGCGGCTACGTCGCGTGCGAGCTGGCCTCGGCGTTCCACGAGCTCGGGAGCGAGGCGGAGCTGTTCATCCGCCGGGATCATCTGCTGACCTATTTCGACGCGATGCTCGGCAGATCGCTGATGCGCGAGATGCTCGCCGACGGACTCGCGATTCACACCGGCGTCGTGCCGGCAGCTCTCCTCGATCTCTCGGGCGGCAAGACGCTGGTCGCGGCCGACGGCCGGGAGTTTCCTGGTTTTGATTGTGTGTTGTGGGCGATCGGCCGATCCCCGGACGTTTCCGGTCTCGAGCTGCGCGCCGCGGGGGTTTCGCTCGATGCGCGCGGATTCGTCGCGACCGATGCATTTCAGAACACCAACGTCGACGGTGTCTACGCGGTCGGCGACGTCACAGGGCGCGCTGCCCTCACACCGGTGGCGATTGCTGCGGGGCGGCGGCTCTCCGACCGGCTGTTCAACGGCAAGCGCGAACGGCACCTTTCCTACGAGATGATTCCGAGCGTGGTGTTCACCCATCCGCCCATCGGCACGGTGGGGTTGAGCGAGGCCGAAGCGCGGGCGGCGCACGGGGATTCGGTCAAGGTCTACGTGTCCGACTTCACGCCCATGTATCACGCCCTCACCACGCGCAAGCCGCACACCGACATGAAGCTGGTCTGCGTCGGACCGGAGGAGAAGATCGTCGGCTGTCACATCATCGGTCCGGGGGCCGACGAGATGCTGCAGGGGTTTGCGGTGGCGATGCGCATGGGTGCGACCAAGAGCGACTTCGACGACACGGTGGCAGTGCACCCGACGAGCGCGGAAGAGCTCGTGACCATGCGCTGAGGGCCGCGCTAATCGGCCTGGTTCAGCGCCGTGAGCACCATCTGTGTGCTCGGTCGGATGCCGCGCCAGAGCAGGAAGGACTCCGCGGCTTGCTCGACCAGCATGCCCCAGCCCTTGTAGATCCGTCCGGCATGCAGCGCCGCTGCCCAGCGGGTGAAGGGCGTGGTGCCGTGCCCGTAAGCCATGTCGTAGCAGATGGTGTCCGGGGTGACGAGGCCCGGCGGCAGTTCCGGCATGACGCCTTGCAGGCTCGCCGCGGTCGCGTTGACGATGAGGTCGTAGGCAGGCCGCTCGATCTCCGAGAACGTGCAGCCCTCGATTGCTCCCATGTCGCCGAATTCATCGGCGAGCTTGCGTGCCTTGAACGGCGTGCGATTGGCGATGGTGAGCGATTCCACCTCGCGCTCGCACAACGGGCCGATCACGCCGCGGGCGGCGCCGCCAGCGCCCAGGATCAGGACGCGCTTGCCGCCGAGCGCGATCCCGAGATTGTGCTCGAGATCGCGGATGAGGCCGACCCCGTCCGTGTTGTCGCCCAGCAGAGTCGCATCCTCGAAGAATGCAATCGTGTTCACCGCCTGTGCGCGCACGGCGCGCGGCGTCAACTCGTTGACCAGTTCCGCGGCGGCCTGCTTGTGAGGCAGCGTGACGTTGAGACCTCGCAAGCCGCCGGTGAGCAGGCGCAGGGTCTCGCGACGAAAGTCGTCCGGGTGAATGTCGAACAGGCGATAGACCAGATGCTGCGCAGCCGCCTTTGCGAACATCCCGTGGATGAAGGGCGACCAGCTGTGCGCCACCGGGTGCCCGACCAGGCCGTACTGATCGGCCGACCCGGCCTCGTGCGGCAAATTCACGGCTTCAGCCACTCCGCGGCGCGCTTCGCGAAGTAGGTGAGGATGCCGTCGGCACCGGCGCGCTTGATGGCGGTAAGGGATTCGAGAGCGACCGCGCGCTCGTCCATCCAGCCGTTCGCGGCCGCCGCCATGATCATCGAGTACTCGCCGCTCACCTGATAAACGAAGGTCGGCATCCCGAAGCGATCCTTCACCCGGCGGACGATGTCGAGGTATGGAAGGCCCGGCTTGATCATGATCATGTCGGCGCCTTCGGCGATGTCGAGCGCGACCTCGCGCAGTGCCTCGTCGGAGTTCGCCGGATCCATCTGGTAGGTGTGCTTGCCGGCGCCGCCGAGCTGTTTCGCGGAGCCCACGGCATCGCGGAACGGACCGTAAAAGCTCGAGGCATATTTGGCGGCGTAGGCTAGAATCCGGGTGTGCACCAATCCCGACGTCTCGAAGGCGTTGCGGATGGCACCGATGCGCCCGTCCATCATGTCGGACGGAGCGACCACGTCCGCGCCCGCGTCGGCCTGCGAGCGCGCCTGGCGGACGAGCGTTTCCACCGTGAGGTCGTTCTGAACGTAACCGGCATCGTCGACGAGGCCGTCCTGCCCGTGCGTCGTGAACGGATCCAGGGCAACGTCTGTGATGACGCCGAGAGCGGGAAACTCCTTCTTGACCGCGCGCACGGCCTTCTGCGCGATGCCCTCCGGATTCCAGGCCTCGCGGGCGTCCAAGCTCTTCTTCTCGGTCGGGACGACCGGAAAAAGCGCGATTGCGGGAATGGAAAGGCGGGCGAGCGCGGCGCATTCGCGCAGCAATTCGTCGATCGACAGCCGCTCGATGCCGGGCATCGAGGCGACCGGCTGGCGCTGCTTCGTGCCCTCGACGACGAATATCGGATAGATCAGCGCATCGGTCGAAAGATGCGTCTCGCGCATCAAGCGGCGTGAAAACTCATCGCGGCGCATTCGCCGCATCCGCGTGGCGGGAAATGAATCGGCGCGATTTCCGGTCATCTTGACTATGACTCCTGACGGCATCCTGAGCTGTGCGCTGCCGGCCCCCCGCGACCGCCCGGCGGCCGAGCCGACGGCCGGCAGATCTCGGCTGCGCTCGCCTGCGCGCGGTTTGAGACGCGACGGGTTAAAATCTCCCCAAAGGCACCGCGAGCCGGAAGCTGATTTATACATGAAGGACCACGGGGGCGGAAATGTCGGGCGGGCCCGGTTCCAGGCGCTATGTCAAGCGCTTCGCCCGGATTTGCTGCGTTTCGCGTTCTGGCTGTCCCGGGATCTCGCCCTGGCGGAGGATGTCGTCCAGGAGACGATGCTACGGGCCTGGAAGGCCCGCGACTCGCTGCAAAGCGAATCGGCTGCGAAACCCTGGTTCCTTACCATCATACGCCGCGAGTACGCGCGCAGCTTCGAGCGCAAGCGGCTCGTGACCGTGAACGTGGACGAACTGATCGCGCGCGAGGAACCCATGCTGGCGGCCGCGCACGATCAGGATCTCGCGGAGATGCGTGCGGCCCTGTTCAAGCTTCCGGAAGAATACAGAGAGCCCCTCGTGCTGCAGGTGCTGATGGGGTACTCGACGGCGGAGATCGCGGCCGAGCTCGGGCTCTCGAACGGCGCCGTCCTGACGAGGCTCTTTCGCGGCCGCAAGCAGCTGCGGGCGATGTGCGGCGAAGACACTTCGATGGATCCGGATCAATGATCGATTGCACGCAATACCGGCGCGCGTTGCTGGCCGATCCGCGCCACGCGAGCCCCGAGCTCGCGGAGCATCTGGCGCACTGTCCGGACTGCCCGGCGTACAGCGAACGGCTGCTCGAGTTCGAAGGGCGCCTCGCGCAGGCGCTGCGCATCGATGCGGGGCCGCTCCGGGCCCGCCCGCCGGTACGCGCAGGGTGGCTCGCCATGGCGGCCAGCGTGCTCGTGGCACTCTTGATCGGAACGCTCTGGCTCGGTGTGCCGCACGCGAGTCTCGCGGCGGACGTGGTTGCTCACATGGCCGGAGAGCCGCAGGCCTGGGCGCGCACCGACACCCCGGTGCCCCCCTCGGACCTCGATCCGGTGCTCGCCGATGCGCATATCCGCTTGCGGTCCGATGCGGGCATGGTGAGCTACGCACAAAGCTGCCTGTTCCGCGGTCGCCACGTGCCCCACCTCGTAGTTCAGACGGACATGGGCCCGGTCACCGTGATGGTGCTGGTTCACGAGGCCACGAGGCAGTCCCGCACGTTCGACGAGGGCGGGTATCGCGGCGTCATCGTGCCGGTGCCGGGCCACGGCAGTCTCGCCGTCCTCGCAAAGGACACGGAGGGTAGCCTCGCCGAGGTCAAGAGCGTCGCCGCGCGCGTCAAGGACGCGATCGTCTGGACCGGTTAGAGGCGCGACCTTGTCGGGCGCGTCCGAGGACGCGCGGCCCTCCGTGAGCGCCTCTACATCCCGGCTTTCGCCAGCAAGTCGATCAGCCGGCGAGAGCTCGCCGCGAGCGTCGGGTGATTGGCCTCGAATTGAACGGCTGCTCGTTCGAGGCGGTCTGCGAGCGACTCGTCGATCCGGACGGGGCCCCCGGCGGGTTTCTCGAGCAGCCGCTTTACATCCTCGAGCACTTCGCCGCGCAGCTGATTCGTCTCGGGATCGGCAGGACGGGCACTGTGAAGTTCTTCGTGCAGCTTGCTCAGATGATCGCGCAGATTCTCGGGATCCATGTGCATTCCTCCGCGGCCCGTGCCGCTCAGGCCTTATTCTGCCATTCGTTCGGGTGTGAGGCGCGCCACTTCCACATAGCCTCGATCGGCCTCGGCCAGGCTCTCGTGCAGGGAGCGATAAGCTCCGCTCAAGAACTCATCGGCGCCATAAGGGGGATTGACCAGCAAGAGACCGCTGCCGGAGAGGCCCACGGAGGCATCGTCCGGGTGCACGGCGAGATCCGCGAGCAGCATTTTCGGTATGCGCAGAGCGGCAAATCGCGCATGCACCCGGCGTCTCTGTGCGGCGCTCACGATCGGGTACCACACCAGATAAGTGCCCGTCGGCCAGCGCCGGTAGGCGTCCGCGATGCCGGCCGTGACGAGCGAGATCTCATCCGCGCTCTCGTAGGGCGGGTCGACGAGCACCAGTCCACGCCGCTCGGCCGGCGGCAGGTGGGCCCGCATCGCGCCGTAGCCGTCCCCGACCTCCACTCGCAGGCGGCCGGCGGAGTGCAGCTCGCGCTCGGCGAAACGCGCCTCTGCCGGGACCACCTCGCTGCAGATCGCGCGATCTTGCGGGCGCAATGCGGCGGCGATCAGCGCCGGTGAGCCTGGATAGCGCGTCACTCGACCGCCGGGCCGGCCGCCGATGGCGGCAACATAAGACGCGAGCAAGGGCTGCGCGGCCGCCGCGTGCAGGAGCCGCTGGACGCCGCGCTCGGCCTCGCCCGACTTCTGGGCCTCGGCGGCGCTGAGGTCGTAATAGCCGCGACCCGCATGGGTGTCGAGCACGAAGAGCGCCGCATCCTTGCGCTTCAGAGCGTCCAGGCAATACACGAGGCCCAGGTGCTTGGCGACGTCCGCGAAATTCCCCGCGTGGTAGAGGTGCCGGTAGTTCATTGCCGCCATTGTGCATTGACCTGCCATCGGGCGGCGGAGAGAATGCCGCCCGAAACTCGATGCTCACCGTCAACCGCCGCGCACTTCTGACGGCCGCCGCTACTCTGGCGCTGCGCACCGCCGCCGCGCCCGCATCCGGCGATCGGGCGGGCATGCTCATCGTGAACGCCCTCGGGGGACTCGAGGATCCCAATCTCAGCGAGTCGAGCGACGGTCCGGGCGGGGACTCGAGCCCCCTCAAGCCGCGCGTGCTGCGCGATGCGCATGCCTCGGGGCTCACCGCGGTCAACGTCACCCTTGGCTACATATCGGGCGAACAGGACGCCTTCGAGCAAAGCGTGCGCGATGTGGCGCAGATGGATGTCTGGCTGCGAGAGGCCGCGAAGGACGTGCTCAAGGTGTACACGGCCGCCGACATCCTGCGCGCCCGGTCGGAAGGCCGTATCGGCATCATCTACGGGTTTCAGAACGGCGCGATGCTGTCGAGCAATGCTGCGCGGGTGGACTTGTTCGCCGATCTCGGCGTGCGCGTTATCCAGCTCACGTACAATCCCGCGAACGCCCTGGGGGACGGCTCGATGGCGAGCGCGAACCGCGGCCTCACGCCCTTCGGCTGCGAAGTGGTCGAGCGGCTGAACGCGAAGCGGGTGATGGTGGATCTATCGCACAGCGGGCAGCGCACCTGCCTCGAGGCGGCCCGCCTCTCGAAGCAGCCGGTATCGATCAACCACACCGGCTGTCGTGCGCTCAACGACTTGCCGCGCAACAAGACCGACGAGGAGCTCGAGCTCGTGGCCTCGCGCGGTGGCTTCGTGGGCATCTATTTCATGCCCTTCTTGAGCCCCACGGGTCACCCGAGCGCGCGGGACGTCGTGGCGCACATCGAGCATGCCGTGAATGTGTGCGGCGAGGACCACGTGGGCATCGGTACCGACGGCAGCGTGACCGCGATCGACGATCTGGAGGCATATAAGGCCGTGCTCGCGCGCGAGGTCGAGGCGCGCCGCAAGGCTGGGGTGAGCGCCGCCGGCGAGCGTTCCGACACACTGCCTTTCGTGGTCGATCTGCGCGGCGTCGATCAGTTTCACGAGCTCGCCGCGCGCCTCGGCGGGCTCGGGTATTCATCGGCGCGCATCGAGAAAATCCTGGGGCAGAACTTCCTGCGTTACGCTCGCGAGGTGTGGGGGTCTTGAGAGGAGGGAACGATGTACGAGCTCTACATTGCAAACAAGAACTATTCTTCCTGGTCGTTGCGGCCGTGGGTGCTGATGCGTGAGGCCGGGATCGACTTCGACGAGCACATGATGCCCTTCGGACACCCGGGCTGGCAGGAATTCCGCAAGCTCTCGCCGAGCGGCAGGGTGCCCTGTCTCGTCGATGGAAAGACCGTGGTGTGGGACTCGCTCGCCATCGCCGAGTACCTGGCCGAGCGGCACCACGGCGTGTGGCCGCGGGACTCGGGTGCGCGCGCCTGGGCACGTAGCGCCGCCGCCGAGATGCACTCGGGATTCACCGAGCTGCGCAACCGCTGCTCGATGAGCTGCGGCCTGCGCATGCGTCTCCACGAGACACCACTCGCCTTGCAGCGCGACATCCGACGTATCGGTGAGCTCTGGAACGACGGCCTGAGCCGATTCGGCGGTCCGTTTCTCGCCGGGCAGACATTCAGCGCGGCGGATGCCTTCTATGCCCCCGTCGCTTTCCGAGTGCAAACGTACGGACTCGACCTCGAGCCGCGGGCGGCCGGCTATGCGGAGCGACTTCTGCATACGGCGGCCATGAAGTCCTGGTACGACGCGGCGCTCGCCGAGACATTCCGCGACGAGCCACACGAGACGGAGATCCTGCAAATGGGCCGGGTGGTCGAGGATCTGCGCGCCCGAGGCTGAAGGTCCGGTCGGCAGGCCCGCGCAGCGTGCCGCGCCTCGAGCGCCGCGCCGTCAGGCGCCGGCGAGCTCGGTCAGGTAGTTGCGGGGACGCAGGAACTCGTACAGCCGTGATTCCGGGGAACCCGGCTCGGGATGCCAGTCGTAGTCCCAGCGCGCCAGCGGCGGCATGGACATCAAGATCGATTCGGTTCTGCCGCGAGATTGCAGGCCGAACAGTGTGCCGCGGTCATAGAGAAGATTGAACTCGACGTAGCGGCCGCGCCGATAGAGCTGGAAATTGCGCTCGCGCTCGCCCCAGGCGTCGAGCTTGCGGCGCTCGACGATCGGCATGAATGCGGGCAGGAAATGATCTCCGACGCTTTTCATGAACGAGAAGCAGCGCGCGAAGCCGCCCTCGCTGAGATCGTCGAAGAACAAACCGCCGACCCCGCGCGTCTCGTCGCGATGAGGCAGAAAGAAATACCGGTCGCACCATTGCTTGTATTTCGGGTAGAAGTCCGCGCCGAAGGGCTCGCAGGCCGCGCGTGCGGTGCGGTGCCAGTGCAGCACGTCCTCCTCGAAAGGATAATAGGGGGTGAGATCGAATCCGCCGCCGAACCACCAGACGGGCGCTCGCCCCGGCGGGGCGGTGAGCAGAAAGCGCACGTTGCAGTGCGTGGTCGGCACGTAGGGATTGCGCGGATGAAAAACCAGCGACAGTCCCATCGCCTCGAAGCTCGCGCCGGCGATCTCCGGGCGCAGATTGGACGCAGATTGCGGCATCTGATCGCCGCGGACATGTGAGAAGGAGACTCCCGCGCGCTCGAACACCTCACCGCCGCAGAGCACGCGGCTTTCGCCGCCGCCGCCGCCGGGGCGCTGCCAGGCGTCGCGCCGGAACCGGGACGTGTCGATCGATTCGACGGCCGCGCTGATGCGCTCCTGCAGACCCTCGAGATAGCGCCGCACCGCCACCGCGTCCGACTCGGACGAGATCGGCGGCGTTCCGGCCGGGTCGCCCATGATTCCTTAAGTCTTCCGGCGCTTCGGCTTGGGAGCCGGGGCCGGGGGCGGCTCCGCCGGCGCGCGCTTCTTCGCGGCGGCCTTCGAGCCTTTGGCGGCAAGCCGCGCGGCCGGCTTGGGCGCGGCGGCCTTCGAGCCTTTGGCGGCGAGCCGCGCGGCCGGTGCAGTCGCTCCCGTCTTGCGGCGCGCACGGCTGGGCTTCGCAGAGGCGCCGGTCGGCCGATCCGATCCACCGGCGGCGGGCTGCGCAGCTGCCTTTGCGTTCTTGCGGCCCCACTTGCCGAAACTGCGCGCCGGGGCCGCCGCGAGCAGACTCTGGCAGTCCCCGAGTGTGAGGCTCTTGGGGTCGCGGTCCTTCGGAATCTTCGCGTTGCGTGTCTTGTCCTTGATGTACGGACCATAGCGTCCGTTGAGCACCTGAATTCCGGCGTCGGGGAAGTCCAGGATGATCCGATTCGCGTCTGCGACCTGTTTCTCGCGGATGACCTCGTGCGCGCGCTCCAGCGTGATGGTGTACGGATCGTCGGTTTTGAGCGAGACGTACTTCGGTCCGTACTTGACGTAGGGCCCGAATCGGCCGGTATTGGCGACGATTTCCTCGCCCTCGGCCGTAGACCCTAGCTTGCGCGGCAGCTGAAACAGGAAAAGCGCCTCCTCGCGCGTAATGGCGTCCATCTTCTGTCCCGGGCGAAGGCCCGCGAACCGCGGCTTCTCCTCATCGTCCTTGGTGCCGATCTGCACGAAAGGACCGAAGCGGCCCATTCGCACGCTCATGGGCTTGCCGCTCGCCGGGTCGACGCCCAGATCGCGCGCCATCGCGACTTCCTCGCGGCTCACCGAGGTTTCGGTGTGCTTCACGAGCTTGATGAACGGCTTCCAGAATCGATCGAGCAGCGGCACCCATTCCTGCTCGCCCGCGGCGACGCCGTCCAGCGCATTTTCCATCTTCGCGGTGAAGTCGTAATCGACGTAAATGGTGAAGTACTGCGTGAGAAAACGGCTCACGATCTTGCCGATGTCCGTCGCAGTGAAGCGGCGGTTCTCGATGCTCACGTACTCCCGGTCGCGCAAGGTCGAAATGATCGAGGCATAGGTCGACGGACGGCCGATGCCGTATTCCTCGAGCGCCTTCACCAGGGAGGCTTCCGAGAAGCGCGGTGGCGGCTCGGTGAAATGCTGAGTGGGAATTACTTCGATGAGCTTGACGCGGTCACCCTCGCTCATCGCCGGCAGGATGCGGTCCGAATCGTCCTGTACGACGTCGTCCGCGCCTTCCTGATAGACCGAGATGTAACCCGGCTTGACCAGCGTCGAGCCGTTGGCGCGCAACACCGATCGCTGGGGCCCGTCGGTGCCCGCCAGGAGCTCAACCGCGACGGTGTCGAACACCGCGGGGGCCATCTGGCAGGCCATGGTGCGCTTCCAGATGAGCGAATACAGGCGAAACTGGTCGCCATCCAGCTTCCCCTCGATGTCCGCCGGCACGATGCGGGCATCCGTCGGCCGGATCGCCTCGTGGGCCTCCTGAGCATTGGCCGACTTGGTACGGTAGACGCGCACTTCCTCCGCGAGGGCCTCCTGACCATAGAGCTCGACGATCAGCTCGCGGATCTGCGCGACGGCCTCCTGGGCGAGATTGAGCGAGTCCGTGCGCATGTAGGTGATGAGGCCGACGGAGCCGCCGCCGATGTCGACGCCCTCATAGAGTTGCTGAGCCGTGCGCATGGTCTTCTGTGCGCTGAAGCCGAGCTTGCGGGACGCCTCCTGCTGCAGCGTCGAGGTCGTGAAGGGCGGCGCGGGGTTGCGGCGGCGCTGCTTGCGATCGACGCCCAGGACGGTGAGCTCGCCCGCGGCCGCCTTCTCCAGCGTGCTCACGGCCTCGCGCGCCGCGTTTTCGTCGGTGAAAGTGAACTGCTCGACCTTGCCGCCGCGGTACTCGACGAGCTTTGCCGGGAAGCTCTGCTTGGAGTGCTCGAGCTCGCTGTCGATCGTCCAGTATTCCCGGGGCTTGAACGCGGCGATCTCGTCCTCGCGCTCGCAAATCATGCGCAACGCCGGACTCTGAACGCGTCCGGCGGAGAGATTCGGCCGCACTTTCTTCCACAGCAGGGGCGAGAGGTTGAAGCCCACCAGAAAATCGAGCGCGCGGCGCGCCTGCTGCGCGTTGACGAGATCGACCGACAGTCCGCGCGGGTGCTCCATGGCCTCGCGCACGGCGTTTTTGGTGATCTCGTAGAACACCACGCGCTGGACATCCTTGCCCTTGAGGGCGCCCAGATCCTTCAGTAGCTCGTGCAGATGCCAGGAAATGGCCTCACCCTCGCGGTCGGGGTCCGTCGCCAGATACAAGGACTTCGCCTTCTTCATGGCACGGGCGATGGCATCCACGTGCTTGCGATTGCGCTCCACGAGCTGATACTTCATCGCGAAGTGGTGCTTGGGATCGACCGCGCCCTCTTTCGGCACCAGGTCGCGAACGTGGCCGTAGGAGGCGAGCACCTCGAACTCCTTGCCGAGGTACTTCTTGATGGTCTTCGCCTTTGCAGGCGACTCCACGATAACGAGGTTGGTGCTCAAAGTCGTCTAATGGAGGGCGTCGGAGCGCTCTTCGAACACCAGATCTTCCATCTGCGCGTACGCGGATTCCTGGCCGGGCTGATTGAACAGCACCATCAGCACGACCCATTTGACTTGGTCGATGTCGATTTCGTCGGCCTCGAGCGCCATCAGCCGGTCGATGACGAGCTCGCGCTGGGTGCCCGAAAGAATGCGCACGTTCTCGAGGTACATGAGGTAACCGCGCACGTCGGTGTCCAGGCGCAAGAGTTCCTGACCGCTGAAGATTCGCACGGCGCGCGCCGTGGCCTCCGCGACCTTGCCGAGCTGGTCCCCCGACAGGCCGTCGAGCCATTCGAGGGCTCGATCGACGTCGCCTTCGGCGAACCCCGCCTTGTCCAGCTCGACTTTCAGGGTACTTCGATCGGGGCGCGGCTCGTCGTCGGCGCCCATGTAATTCTCGAACAGGTAGATCAACAGATCGAGAACGTTATCTTTCACCTCCGGCTCTCCTGTTGGCGACTCGGGAGTAGCGGCCCCCGGGGGCGGCCTGAACGTGGCCTTCGAGCTCGAGGATCAGCATCATCGAGGACACGGCTTCTGGTTTGAGTCCGGTGCGGACGATGAGCGTATCGAGGTCCGCGGGATCAAAGCCGAGCGCATCTAACAAGATTTTGTGTTCCTTGTCCATGCCCGCCGCGTGTTGCGCGGGCGGCCGGGCCACGCTCGCTGTGCGGGGTGGCAATGCAAAAAAAGCTGAAAAGTCGAGTCTCCTCAATATGTCATCGGCACTTTCGACCAGATCGCCGCCCGCCTTGATGACCTCGTGGCACCCTCGGCTGAGCGGAGAGTGGATCGAGCCGGGAATCGCAAACAGGGCCCGGCCGCACTCTTGCGCGGCGCGGGCGGTGATGAGCGAGCCTGAGCCGCGCGCGGCCTCGACCACGAGCGTCCCGAGACTCGAGGCGGCGAGCACCCGGTTTCGCCGCGGGAAGTTCGATCGCCGGGGCGGGGTGCCAAGCGCAAACGCGCTCACCAGGGCGCCTCCCTGGAGGATCGCCTCGCTCCACCCCCGGTTCTCCCGGGGGAATACGACATCGACGCCCGTCCCCAACACCGCGAGCGTCACCCCTTGTGCAGCCAGCGCACCGCGATGCGCGGCCGTGTCGATGCCCTCGGCGAGGCCACTCGCCACCACTACGCCGCGCTCGGCGAGGCGGCGGGCGAACTCGAACGCGTTCTCTTCCCCCTGGCAGGTCGGACGGCGGCTGCCCACGATGGCGAGTGCGGGATCTTTCAACACATCGAGGCAACCGGCGACATACAAGGCAATAGGGCGATCCCCGCATCCTCGCAACAGGGGCGGGTATTCCGCAGCGGTGCAAGGGACCAAGTGATGTCGGGAACTATCGAGCCAGCGCAGCTCGGCGCCGATCGAGGATTTTCCGCGGGTACGCAGATGGTTGCGCGCCGCCGGGCTCAATCCTGCGGCGGCGAGCTCGACCTCGGAGGCGCGGACCAGGCGCTCAGGGGAGTCGAGCCGCTGGAGCGCCCGCTGAAGCGTCGCGGCATCGAGCGACGGCGTTCCGGCGAGCCGGAGCCAAGCCGCCGTGTGCTCGAGGATCGGCATGCCGCGCAGTATCCGCCCGCGATACGCCCGGCCGCTCGTCCGCCTGCTGCGTCAACGTCTAGATTTGCGTCGACGCCGCAGCTGCTTCAAGGCGATTGAACCTTGTCTGCGACATGAATGACGTCGGTCGCTTCCATGATGAGCCCGAAGCTCATGCGATCGAAGGTCTTGAACACCATGAAGGTGCCGGTGCGCTCGTCCGGCAGCGCGATCTTCTTGGCGAACAGGGTCGAGGTGGGATGCACGAATCCGTTCTTCGAATTGTCGAATACAGGATCGCTCGCCGAGTACACGGCGAGGACGTTGCCCGGCTGCAGTCCGTCACGCACGCCCCGATTGATGGCCACCACTTCGTACTGGCCGATGACGGTCACCCCGTCCGAGACGGCCATGATGCGGCCGTGGACGTTCGTCTTGGGTGGGCTCGGCATGAAATCGAGCGGCACGTCGACCTCGCCCGGGAATAGCTTGTCGCCGGGATAAGTCTCGCGCGTCGACTGCGTCATGATGAGCGTCGCCGGGTCGCCGCCGCGAGTGACGTGGCCCGAGCCGGTGTACACGCCGTTGTATCCGACGATGCGGTTGTCGTCAGGGTCGACCAGGGGGTCGCCGACGCGCACCAGGTTATAGTGCGCCCCAAGCTCGACGGGGGTCTTGAACCCCCGCGCGTACACCGTGTTTCCTTCCGACATGATGATGTGCGAATCACGAGTGGAGAGCACGTAGGGCGAGCCCTTGATCTGATCTCTGTCGAGCACCGAAGGCTTGGACATGAACGCCGCAATGGTCTCGTAGGGAATCGTGGTCACGGCGGCCTCGAGCGGCTGGCTGCGCACGCGGGGCAGCACTCGCGCGCCATTGCCGCGCTGCAGGCCCGGACCCGGCTGCAGAACGATTCTCGGCCGCCCCTCGACGTACACGAGGTGCAGCGTATCGCCCGGATAGATCAGGTGCGGGTTTTGAACCTGAGGATTGACCTGCCAGATCTCCGGCCAGTACCAGGGATCCTTGAGAAATACTTTGGCGATGCCCCATAGGGTATCGCCGTGCTTGACCGTGTAGCTGTCGGGGGCATTCGGCGCGAGCTGCAGCCCCGTGTGCGCGGCCTCCTGGGGCGGCAACGGTGAAGTCGAGGCTCCCGATCCGGAGTCGATCGCCGCTTCCATCGCCGTGCGCTGATCCCCCACGACCGTGCCTTGCACTGCGTTGTCGTCCTGCGCCACGGGCGGCGGCGCCGGCGGTGGCCGCTCGGTGCGGCATCCCGTCACGGCCGCGATCGCGAGTATCAAGGCAAGAGTCTGATGGCGTTGCATTCGTTTCGCTCCCATGAGTCGCCTGTCATATGGTGCCGGGCCGGCTGGTATACTGCCGGCCTGCCTCCAAAGACTGGGACGTATCGCCCGTTTTCGGCGATCCACCGGCGCTCTGCGCACCGCCGCAAACGCGCCATTAAGTTAAGCAGCGGCGGAACTTTAACAAGTATCTTCGGCCAAAAACACGATATCCATCGCATAACTCCCATGACACAGCTCGCAATTCTGGAGTATCCCGACCCGCGCTTGCGCACCAAGGCCAGTCCCATTGCCGTCGTCGATGACGCGGTCCGACGACTTGCGGACGACATGCTCGAGACCATGTACGCCGCCAAGGGTCTCGGGCTTGCCGCGAGTCAGGTCGATGTGCACCGGCGGCTGGTGGTGCTTGACGTGAGCGATAGCCGTGATGCGCCGCTGGTGCTCATCAATCCAGAGATCGTGGCATCGGAGGGCCGCGCGCCGGGCGAGGAGGGATGCCTGTCCGTGCCCGGTATCTACGACAAGCTCGAGCGCGCCGCGCGCATCACCGTGCGGGCCATGGATCGGAATGGTGAGCAGTTCGAGCTCGATGCGGAAGGCACGCTCGCGGTGTGCATTCAACACGAGATGGATCACCTCGAAGGCAAGCTGTTCGTCGACTATCTCTCCGAGCTCAAGCGTCAACTGATCCGGCGGCGCCTTTCGAAGGAGCGCAAGCAGCGCGCCGAAAAGCGCGTCCCGGTCCCCGCTCTCTAGACCTCCTTGTCAAAACGCTCGTTGAGACTGGGCTTTGCCGGCACGCCCGCGTTCGCCGTCGCGGCGCTCGATGCGCTTGCGCGCTCCGGCCACACCCTCGTCGCGGTGCTTACCAAGCCGGACCGACCGGCTGGCCGCGGGCAGCGCGTGCTGCCGAGTCCGGTGAAGCAGCGAGCGCTCGAGCTCGGATTGCCGGTGATGCAGCCCGCCACCCTCAAGTCGCCTGACGCCCTGGAATCACTTCGAAATCTCCATCTCGATGCCCTGGTGGTGGTCGCTTACGGCCTGATCTTGCCTGCGCCGGTGCTCGCCGTACCGTCCCTCGGCTGCTTCAACATTCACGCCTCGCTGTTGCCGCGCTGGCGGGGCGCTGCGCCCATTCAGCGTGCGCTGCTCGCGGGCGATCCGGTCACGGGAGTTACCATAATGCGCATGGAGGCCGGCCTCGACACCGGCCCGATACTCGCAGCGCGCGCCATCGAGGTCGCGCCGGACGAAACCGGCGGGACGCTGCACGACCGTCTTGCGCTGCTCGGAGCAGAGCTTCTGCGCGAGACGCTGGATGCGCTGGCGCAGGGGCCGGTGCCTGAGACCCCGCAGCCGGCGAGCCTGGTCACCTATGCCGAGAAAATTTCCAAAGCCGAGGCCGAGATCGACTGGTGCGAGGATGCCGTTGAGGTGCTGCGCAAGGTTCGAGCCTTTAATCCGGCGCCGGTCGCGCAAACCCGCTTCGCGGACAAGCAGCTTCGCATCTGGGAAGCGAAGCTTGCGCCCGCGCCCCGCGAAGAGGCTTTCCCGCCGGGCACGGTGATCGACGCGGCGGAGCACGGCATCGACGTGGCGTGCGGCCGCGGCGCCCTGCGCATAGGTCGGCTGCAGCTCGAGGGACGCAAACCGCTCGCGGCGGCGGAGTTCCTGAGATCGCAGCGGCTCGCGGGCGCGAGTTTCAAGAGTCCATGAGCGCGGCTCTCGGAGCGAGGGCCGTGGCGGCAGACGTGGTCACGCACGTGTTGAGCGAGCGAGTGACGCTGGACTCCGCGCTCGAGACGGAGCTCTCCGGCGCGCCCGAAGCCTTGAAGCCCTCGGTGCGCTCGCTGTCCTTCGGTGCGGTGCGGGGTTTCTACCGCCACGAGGCCATCCTTCGCCGGGTGCTCGCGCAGCCGGCCAAATCGCTGGATTCCCCGGTACGCGCCATCCTGTCGGTGGCGCTGTTCGAGCTCGAGGATGCGCGCAGCCCCGCGTATGCCGTGGTCGACGCCGCCGTGAGCACGGGGAAGACGCTCGGCCGGGCGGCGGGCCTCATCAACGCCGTGCTGCGCAGGTACCTGCGCGAGCGCGAGGCGCTCGATGCCGAAATCGCCTTGAGTCCCGCCGCCCGTTACGCCGCGCCGGGCTGGCTGGCGGAGCGGCTGCATGAGGATTGGCCGGAGCGCTGGACGGAGCTGCTGGCCGCCTGCGACACGCAGGCGCCCATGTGGCTGCGGGTGAATCCGAGGCGCTCGACGGCGGAAGGCTACATTGCGAGGTTGCGCGAGTCGGGTATGGAGGCGAGCCTCGAGTCGCGCGTGCCGCAGGCCGTCCTGCTGCACACGCCCTGCGACGTGGACGAGCTGCCGGGATTTCGCGAGGGCGCGGTGTCGGTTCAGGATCTCGGTGCACAGTGCGTCGCATTTGCGCTGAAGCTCGAGCCGGGTCAACGCGTGCTCGATGCCTGCGCAGCGCCCGGCGGCAAGACCGCGCTCATGGCCGAGCGCGAGTCGGGGCTCGCCCGTCTCGTCGCCGTCGACATCGATCGCAATCGTCTCGCCCGGGTGCGCGACAACCTCGATCGGGGTGGGTTGGATGCCGAGCTCGTGCACGGCGATGCGGGGGCTCCGCAGGATTGGTGGGACGGCGTGCCGTTCGATCGCATTCTGCTCGACGCGCCCTGCTCCGCGCTCGGCGTCATTCGCCGCCACCCCGACATTCGCCTGCGCCGCTCGCGCAGGGATCTGGCCGCCATGCCGCCCGTGCAGGGGCGCTTGCTTGCCGCGGCCTTCGGTCTGCTGGCGCGCGGCGGGCGACTGGTATATGCGACTTGCACACTCACGCGAGGCGAGAACGAAGGGGTGGTCCGCGCCTTCCTCGAGGCCACACCGGATGCCGTGCCGGAGCCCGCCGCCGGCGGGTCCGGGTGGCCGGAGCTGGGACGGGCCGACGAGCTCGGCCGGCAAATCTTCCCCGGTGAGGCGGGTGCCGACGGCTTCTATTATGCTGCCTTGACCAAACGATGAGACCTTCGCCGACCAAAGCCTTGTGGACCGCACCGTTGCAGGCTGCGCTGCTCGCCGTCGCACTCCTGGGGGCGGCGATTTCGCCCTGTCGCGCCGAGGGGCTCGAGGGCCGCTTCGAGGTGCGCTCCGCGGACCTGGAACTCGCGGAAGGGGTGTACCACCTGAACGTCCGCCTGAAGCTGCCGATCAGCGATGCGGTGCGGCGAGGTCTGACCGAAGGCGTGCCGCTCACGCTGGAGATCGACCTCGATGTCGAGCGGGTGCGCCAGGTCGTGCCGAATTCGCGCGTCGCCGAGCTGACGCAGCGGTATGACTTGCAATACAACGCAGTCAGTGCACGCTACATCCTGCGCAACCAGAACAGCGGCCAGCAGCAATCGCTTCCCACCGTCGATGCCGCGCTCGAGCAGTTGTCGGAGGTGCGCAGCCTTCCGGTGCTGGACAAGGCGCTCCTGAATCCCGACCGGCGCTACGAGGCGAGCGTGCGGGCGAAGATCGACTACGGGCACGTGCCCATCACCCTGCGCATGCTGATGTTCTGGGTCAACGAGTGGCACCGAGAGACCGACTGGTACACATGGACGCTGCAGCCCTAGTACGCAAATACGGCTCCACCGTGCTCGGCACGCTGGGTGTCGGGTTGTGGCTGATTGCGCTGTACCTGCTCGCCTCCGCCGCGCAAAACTCGCAGGCGTTCAACCGCTGGCTGCCGTGGATCCTGCTGGTTAACTTTTGCGGCCTGCTGACCTTGCTGGTGCTGCTCGCGGGCAAGCTTTACGCGCTCGTGAAGGACTTCCGCCGGCACGTGCCGGGCTCGCGGCTCAAGGCGGGCACCGTCGCGATCTTCAGCGTCCTCGCGGTGGTCCCCATCCTGGTCGTCTATTACTTCGCACTTCAATTCTTGAGCCGCGGCATCGACAGCTGGTTCGAGATCGAGGTGAGCCAGGGCCTGAAAGATACGCGTGAGCTGTCACACGCAGCCCTCGAGGTGCGCGTGCGCGAGTTCCTGCAGCACACCGAGGTGGTCGCGCACGAGCTTTCGGGACTCTCCGATTTCAACCTGTTCTCGACCCTGGAGCGCGAGCGGCGCGACAGCGGTGCGCTCGAGTTCACGGTTGTCGGCGGTCAGACGCAGATCATCGCCACGAGCTCCGATCGGCCCATGGACACGCTCCCCGCGCCGGCCACCGACGAGATGATGCTGCAGGTCCGGCGCGGCCGGCCTTTCGTGAGCCTCGACACCGACGCGGTCGGCGGCTACGTGATCCGGGCCGCCGCGCCGATCGATGCCACGGCGAACGCTCAGGCGCACGTGCTGATCGCGCTCTACCCCGTGCCCCAGCAGCTCTCTCAGCTCGCCGATACGGTGCAGCGCTCCTACACTCAATATGCGAACCTGGTTCAGCTGCGCCGCCCGCTCGAATCGACGTTCGTGCTGATCTTGAGCTTCGTCGTGCTGATGTCGCTGATCGCCGCGGTATACGGCGCATTCTTCGCCGCCCAGCGGCTGGTGCAGCCGGTGCAGGATCTGATCGCGGGCACGCGCGCGGTGGCCAAGGGCAATTACGACACGCGGCTGCCGCTGCCCTCGCGCGACGAGCTCGGATTTCTAGTCACTTCCTTCAACGACATGACCAAGCGCTTGAGCAGGGCACGAGAGGAAACGCGCCGCAGCCAGCACGCAGTCGAGGCCGAGCGCGCGGGGTTGGCGGTGATCCTGGCGCGGCTCTCGACGGGAGTCGTGTCGCTCGCGCCCGATCTCACCATACGCACCGCCAATCAGGCGGCGAGCGCGATCTTGGGCGTCGATCTCGAGGCCGCAGTCGGTGCGCGCTTCGACGAATCGATCAACGACGGCGCCCTGTTCACTCATTTCCTCGCCGCGGTGAAGTTGCGGCTCGGCGAGGAGCAGTCGGACTGGCGGGAGCAAATCGAGCTGCCGGCGGATTCGGGCAAGCGAGTGCTCATGTGCGCCTGCACTGCGTTGCCGAACGAGGTCGGAGGCGCGCCCGGGGTGGTCCTCGTGTTCGACGACATAACCACCCTCCTGCAGGCGCAGCGCGACGCCGCCTGGGGCGAGGTGGCGCGGCGCCTCGCTCACGAGATCAAGAACCCGTTGACCCCCATCCAGCTGGCGGCCGAGCGCATGCAGCGAAAGTTTCTCGGCAGCATGAATGCCCAGGATGCGCAGATTCTCGAGCGGGCGACGCACACCATCGTCGCGCAGGTGGAGGCGATGAAGCAGATGGTTAACGCCTTCTCGGAGTACGCGCGGGCGCCGGATATGCATGTCGCGCGCTTCGACCTGAACCAGTTGATCACGGAGGTCGCCGAGCTGTACCGTGCGCAGGAGGGCGCCGCCGAGCTGGTTTTGCTGCTCGACCCGCATTTACCTCAAATCTCGGCCGATCGCGTCCGGATCCGCCAGATACTCAACAATCTGGTGACCAATGCGCTCGAGGCGCTCGAGGGAAAAAGCGCCGCCCGCATCGAAATCGAAACTCACACGGCCGAAGATGGTCCCAGACAGATGGTGGCGATCACTGTGTCGGATAGCGGGCCGGGCTTTCAGCGCGACCTGATCGGCACCGTGTTCGATCCTTATGTCACAAGCAAGCCCAAAGGAACCGGGTTGGGGTTGGCGATCGTGAAAAAAATCGTTGAAGAGCACGGCGGGCGCATTGAGGCGGATAATCAGCGGACCGGCGGGGCCCGGGTACGGATCATGTTGCCGCTGACCGAGCCCGCGCGCGGTGCCACGGGGCGCGAGCCGCGCAAGAGCGAACACAGGAGAGAACGGGTATGACCGCTTCGAGGATTCTGGTAGTGGACGATGAGGCGGACATCCGCGGGCTCTTGAAAGAGATTCTCGCGGAGGAAGGCTATGAGGTGGAAGTCGCGGCTGATGCCACTCAGGCACGCAGCTCTCGCGCTGCCCACCTGCCGGACCTGGTACTGCTCGATATCTGGATGCCGGACACGGACGGCATCACGCTGCTGCGCGAGTGGTCGGTCACCGACGGCTACGATTGTCCGGTCGTGATGATGTCGGGACACGGCACGGTCGAGACGGCGGTCGAGGCCACGCGCCTGGGAGCCTTCGATTTCGTCGAGAAGCCGCTCTCGCTCACGAAGCTGCTGCGCACGGTCGAACGTGCGCTCGATGCCGGCCGCCGCAAGCGGCTGTCCGAGCGCGCGCAGGGCTCGAGCCTCGCATTGCCCATCGGCAAGAGCAAGCTCACGCAGGATCTGCGCGAATTGGTGCAGCAGGCCGCGACCAGCTCATCGCCCGTGCTTTTCCTGGGCGAGCTCGGATCGGGCCGGGAGGCGTATGCGCGCCACCTGCACTCGCTCTCCGCTCGCGCCTCGAAGCCCTTTCACATGGTGGTCGCCGCGAGCCTCGGCGCGGATCCGGCCGCTGCGCTGTTCGGCAGCGAGCGGGACGGACACGTCGTGCAGGGCGCGCTCGATCAGGCTGCCGGCGGAACGCTGTTTCTGAACGGGCTCGAGGACCTGCCGAGTCAGGCGCAACGCGCCTTGATCGGCGCCATCGAGCAAAGCGGCTACACGCGCGTCGGCGGCCGCGATCGGCTGCCGCTCAACGTGCGCTGGATCAGCTCGGCCCAGGAAGGTTTCGAAGGACGCTCCTCGCCCGAGCCTTTCCGACGCGATCTCATTGCGCATCTGAACGTCATCACCCTGCGGGTGCCCCCGCTGCGCGATTACACCGAGGACGTTCCCGACCTGCTGCGTTATTACGTCGACCGCTTGGTGGACGATCAGCACCTCCCCTTGAGGCGCTTCAGCGTGGCCGCCCAAAACCGGCTGCGCAATTATCCCTGGCCCGGGAATCTGGGGGAGCTTCGAAACCTGGTGCAGCGCGTGCTGGTGCTCGGTGCCGGCGAGGAAATCCGGCTCGAGGAGATCGAGCGCGAGTTTGCCGTCAAGACGGCCCTCGATGAGCCGCTGGTGAAGCAGGACTTGCTCGCTTTGCCGCTTCGGGAGGCGCGCGAGCAGTTCGAGCGTGCCTATCTGCAGCAGCAATTGCTCCTGTGCAACGGCAAGGTCGGACAGCTGGCCAAGCGAGTCGGCATGGAGCGGACCCATCTTTACCGCAAATTGCGGGCATTGGGCGTCGATTTTCGCCAATTGGGTGAGGATTAGGCTCGATCAGAGGCAATCCGCGCGCTGGCGGAGCTGCCACGCTTAATCGCCGACCCGGATCACCAGGACGTCGACGTCGGCCTTGCGCAAGATGGTACGCAGCCGGTTGAGCTTGTCCAAATCCGAGATGGGTCCGATCCGGATGCGGTGCCACGTGTCGTTGTCCACCGAGACTTTTTGCACCTTCGACTCGACCCCCTGCAGCGCGAGCCGCGCGCGCACGTGGTCGGCATCAGCGAAATTCTTGTACGACCCCGCCTGCAGCACGTAGGTGCCGCGGCGGGTCTCCGGCACGGCGCGAGTGTCGGGCCGCACGTCTTTCTCCTTCTCGGGCACGACCACCTCGAACTTCGGCAGGCTCGAGTAGAAATCGTAGGACCGGCCGGCGTCGTCCGGTGCGCTCGAATCGGCGGCGTCGGGACCGGGCGGCTGCTCGCCGTTGCGCGGCTTTTTCCTGTCGAGCTTGGCCGTCTGCGCGGCCGCGGATTCGGGCCGATGGTCCTTGACGTACACCAGTGCGGCGCAAGCGAGACCCGCCGCCAGCCCGCAGACGAGGCCGATCCATCCGGAGAATCCGCCGGCGGGCTTGCGCCGGGGTTTGTAGTCGCGCGCCATGTCCGGTCCCTACATGGTGTCGGGCGCCGATACGCCCAGCAAGCTGAGACCGTTGCGGATCACGACCTGGGCGGCATAGGCGAGGCTCACGCGCGCATCGCGCAGCGCCGGATCCTCGACCAGGAACTGGTGCGCGCTGTAGTAGGTATGAAAATCGTTCGCCAGATCGCGCAGATAATGCACGAGCGCGTGCGGCGCGCGGTTCACGGCGCACTGCTCGATGATCTCCGGAAAGGCGCCGATGCGTCTGACGAGCCTCTGCTCCTGCGGCTCGGCAAGCAATGCGAGCGAGGCAATGCCGCGCGCCGGATCATGCGCGATCCCGCGCTCCGCCATCTGCCGGCGCACGCTCGAGACGCGCGCGTGCGCGTACTGGATGTAGTACACGGGATTGTCGTTGGAACGCGCCTTGGCCAGCTCGAGGTCGAAATCGAGATGCTGATCGTTCGAGCGCATGACGTAGAACAAGCGCGCCGCGTCGTTGCCGACTTCCTCGCGCAAGGCGCGCAAGGTGACGAACTCTCCGGAGCGGGTCGACATCTGCGCCTTCTGGCCGCCGCGGAACAAGGTCACGAACTGCACCAGGCGAATCTCAAAGCATTCGGGCGGACCTCCGAGGGCGATGAGGCCCGCGCGCAGGCGCGCGATGTATCCGTGGTGATCCGCTCCCCACACATACAGGAGGTGCTCGAAGCCGCGCTCGCGCTTGTTGAGCACGAAGGCGATGTCGGATGCGAAATACGTCTTGTTGCCGTTCTCGCGCACGATCACGCGGTCCTTCTCGTCCCCGTAGGCGGTGCTCCTGAACCACGTGGCGCCGTCCTTGACATAGATCTGGCCCGCCGCCTGGAGCGTGGCGATGGTTCGATCGATCGCCCCCGAGTCGCTCAACGACCGCTCGCTGAACCAAGAATCGAACTTCACCCCGAACTCCTCGAGGTCCTCGCGGATATCGGTGAGGATGGAGGCGAGCGCCGCATCGAGCACCCGACGAAAATCCGCCTCGCCCAAGAGCGCGCGCGCGCGCGCAATGACGGCATCGATGTAGGCGTCCTTGTCGCCGCCCTGCGCCTCATCGGGCGGCAGGTTGTCGAACACCTCCCGGGCGCCGCGCACGAGGGTGGTGCCGTACGCCGCCTCGAGCTCGGCCGCGATGGCGAGCAGATACTCGCCGCGGTAGCCGTTCGCGGGAAACGCGAAGCGCTCGCCGCAGCGCTCCAGATAACGCAGCCAGGTGCTCGCCGCAAGAATGTCCATTTGACGGCCGGCATCGTTGACGTAGTACTCGCGCGCCACGCGATACCCTGCCGCTTCCAGCAGATTTGCGAGGCTCGCCCCATAGGCGGCATGCCGCCCGTGGCCGACGTGCAGCGGTCCGGTGGGATTCGCCGACACGAACTCGACCACCACCGAACGGCCGGCTCCCATGCTCGATTTGCCGTAGGCGGGTCCCTGAGCAAGAACCCGCCCGATCTCGGCGTGATAGGCATCGTCCTTCAGGAAGAAGTTGATGAAGCCCGCACCCGCGATCTCGACCTTGGCGATCGCGGGCTCCGCAGGCAGCGCGGCCTTCAGCGCCTCGGCGAGCTTGCGCGGATTCTGGCGTACGGCCTTGGCGAGCCGCATGGCGAGGTTGCTCGCGAAATCCCCGTACTGCGCATCTTTCGTGCGCTCCACTTCGATCGGCACGGCGCGCGCCGCAGGCGGCACCAACGATTCCGGCAAGGTCTCGAGCGCTCGGCGGAGCGATGTCTCTATCAGGGTCTTCAAGGCGGCGACGGTCTCCGGCAAAGGGTCGCAAGTTTATCCTAAACCCTTCAATCCACTTCGAGCGGATCCACGTCGATGGACCAGCGCAGCCCGGGTGGCCCGGGCAGCGGCTCGACCCGCGGCAGCCATCGGTCGAGAAAGCGCTGCAGCGGCGCGCGCGAGGCGCACTCGATCAGCAGGTGCGCGCGAAAATGGTCGGCGCGGCGCGCGATCATGGCCGCCGCAGGACCGAGCACGCTGACGCCGTCCGCGAAAGGCTCCGCACAGGCGGCCGCGGCCTTGAGGAATGCGTCCAGGCGCGCGGCGTCCTTGGCCTCGGCTCGCAGGAGCGCGAGACTCGAGTACGGCGGCCACCGAGCCGCGCGCCGCTCCTCGAGCGCGGTGTGCGCAAAGGCCGGGTAGCCGGCGGCGATCAGGCGAGTGAGCAACGGATGCTCGGGGAAGGAGGTCTGGATGATGACCTCCCCCGGGCGCGCGGCGCGTCCGGCTCGGCCCGCAACCTGCGTGATGGTTTGGGCCAGCCGCTCCGTCGCACGAAAGTCGCTGGCGAAGAGGCCCTGATCCGCATCCAGGATGACCACCAGGCTCACGTCCGGGAAGTGGTGTCCCTTGGTGAGCATCTGGGTCCCGATGAGAATCCGTGCCTCGCCGCCGTGGACCCGATCGAGCACCGCCCGCATGGCGCCGTGCGCGCCCGCGGTGTCGCGATCGAGACGTGCGAGCGGGGCCTGCGGAAACAAGCGCGCGATGGTCTCCTCGATGCGCTCGGTTCCCTGCCCCACGGGAAGTGCCGCCTGGCCGCACTTGCCGCACACCGTGGGGACGGCCGCGCGCGCGCCGCAATGATGGCAACGCAGCTCACGGGCCCGAAGGTGCAGCGTCATGCGCGCGTCGCAGTGCGCGCATTGCGCGACCCAGCCACAGCTCGGACAGAAAAGGCTCGGCGCATACCCGCGCCGATTCAGGAACACGATCACCTGTCCGCCCTGCTCGAGGTGCCGTCCGATCGCCTGAATCGCGGGCTGCGAGAGCCCCTGCTCGCAAGGATGTCTGCGCAGGTCGACGACATTCATGTGGGGCGGCTGAACGGCGCCCGGCCGCTGCGGCAAATCGAGCTCAGCATACCGGCCGCGGGCGACGTTCTCGAGGCTCTCGAGCGAGGGTGTGGCGGATCCCAGGATGATGGGCACCTGCGCCCGCTGTGCGCGAAGCACCGCAAGATCGCGTGCCGAGTAGCGAAATCCCTCCTGTTGCTTGTAGGAGGCGTCGTGCTCCTCATCCACCACGATGAGGCGCAGGGCCGGGAGGGAGGTGAACACGGCCGAGCGCGTGCCGATGACGATGCGCGCGTGCGCGCCGTGGGCCGCGCGCCAGGCTTCGCGGCGCTGGCCAGGGGACAGCGCCGAGTGCAGGACGACGATGCCGTTCCCGAAACGCCGCTCGAAACGCTCGACGAGCTGCGGTGTCAGCGCGATCTCGGGCACCAGTACCAACGCCTGTCCCGCCTCGCTCTCCTTGAGTGCGGCCTCGATGGCTTGCAGGTAGATCTCGGTCTTACCACTGCCCGTGACGCCGTAGAGGAGATGCGCGGCGAAACGACCGAGGGTGGCGCAAATGCGCTCGAGCACGGTGAGCTGCGCGGTGTTGAGCTCGACCTCGCTGGGCCGGGGCTCGATGCGCGCGGCGCGAATCGGCATCTGATTGACTGCGGTCCAGCCGCGCTGCGAGAGCGCGCGGAGCTGTGCTCGCTCGCCGCGTCCCAGGTCATCGGCATCCGCGCCGCAGGCCAGCCGCGCCAGCAGGGCACGCCGCTTGGGAGCGCGCGAGGTCGGGCGGTCGAGCTCGCGCCGTCCATCGTCGGTCAGCACCCAGAGCTCATGCGCGAGCGGCTGCGCAGTCGCTCCCTCGCGCAGGCTCGCCGGCAGCGCGGCCGCCATAACCTCGCCGAGCGGGTGGTGATAATAATCGGCTGCCCAGCGCAATAAATCGAACGTGACCGCATCGAAGATCGGCCGCTCATCGAGCACCTCGAGGGCGCGCTTGAGCTTTTCGGGCGCGAGGGCAGACTCGCTCACCGTCTCGATGAGAATACCGACGGCCTGACGCCGTCCGAAAGGCACGAGCACCCTCACGCCGGGCGGGATATCCTGGGGCGGCGGCTCGGCCGGCGGCAGGTAATCGAAGACACGCCGCAGCGGGGTGTCGAGTGCGATCTTGAGGATCAAGACCTTGTCCACAAAGACTGTGGATAAGTCTGTTGAGAAAGCGGGATCATGCGTCTTAAGTGCCCGTTCCGTTTCGGGACATATTCAAATTGGCGAAAAACTGCTCTAATTCGCAAAGATTTTAATAAAATCAATGAGTTCTATCCTGCTCTAGATGCGCCGCCTAACTGCGCTTGAAATTTTTGCAGCCCCTGTCACATGCCATGTGCGTAAGTCTCTGATTCGGCAGTGCACCGTCAACCGCGTGACCGCCGCGGCGTTGTTACCTCATAGCGCAGGCAATTCGTTCGAAGCGCGTGAGGACGTCGTATGTCGGGCTTTGATACGCTCACCGCAGCTTGGATGGTAGCGGATCCTCCCGCGCCAGCGACCAGGGGAATGGTTCTGGAGCAGACGCGCGCGCTTGACAAGTTTCTGGCTGAAATCGAGCGGCGCGCCTTTCGCATGGCCCAAGTCGCGCTGCGCGATCCCGACGACGCGATGGACGTGGTACAGGATGCGATGCTGAAGCTCGCGCGCAATTATTCGACGCGGCCGAGCGCCGAGTGGCGCCCTTTGTTCTATCGGATCCTGGAAAATGGCGTGCGGGACTTGCAGCGCAGGCGCACCGTTCGCAAGCGGTTCATGACATGGCTGCCAGGACCGAAGGAGGACCCCGACCAGGAGGCGCAGGACCCGCTCGACAGCGTCGCCGACAACGCGCCCACGGTGCCCGACCGATTGATGCAAGATCAAGCGATGCAGAAGCTCGAGGTCAGCTTGCGCGAATTGCCCGCGCGACAGCGCGAGGCGTTCATGCTGAGGAATTTCGAAGGGCTGGACGTTGCCGAGACCGCCGCGGCCATGGGTTGCTCGGAAGGCAGCGTCAAGACGCATTACTCGCGCGCGGTGCACACCCTGCGCGAACAACTGGGCGAGGTTTGGTGATGAGCGAGGACACATTGAATACGGGGCCGCTCGAGGAGCGTAGCCGGGCGCTGTTCGAGCACAGCGTCGCGAACGTAGACATGCGCACGCGCTCGCGCCTCACGCAGGCGCGCCACGCAGCGCTCGAGGCCGCTGAGCGCTCGCGGCCTCGTGCCTGGTTCCTGCGCATGCCGGCGCTCACGTCGGCGGCCGGCGTCGCCGCCGCGGCGGTACTCGGCGTCTCGCTGTGGCTCGGGGCTCCGCAGCCCCATCACGGCGCAACGGCGGACAATGTCGCCACTTTCGAGGATCTGGACATCGTTGCCGCGAGCGACAACTCTCAGGACAACGTCGAGATGCTGCAGGACGATCTGGAGTTCTACGGCTGGGCGGATAAGGCCGCCGCCTCGGGCTCCGATCCCGCCGCATAGGATGAATGACCGTTGATAGGGAGAAAATACGGGCTCGTCCTCGGAGCACTGCTCTGGGCCGCCGCTTGGGCGCAGCCCCCAGGGCAAGCGCCGGCGCCGGCGCCGGCGGCTGCGGGCAATGGGCACGCATCGGGCACCCCATCGGCTGCGCCGCCCTCATCGCCTTCGAGCGTGCCCGACGAGGAATTCATCGAATTCTTGGGAGAGGACGATCACGGAGATGCCGATTGGGCGGAATTCTTGAAGAGAGCGCAGCAACGGCCGTCGAACACCACGCCGCCGGCGGGCGGACCGCCGCCCGGCGGTTCGCCGCCCGGTGCCAAGCAGTCATGAGAGCGCTGCTGCTCGCCGCGTGGGTGCTGTTCGCGGCCATATCCGGGCCGGCCGTTCCCGCGTTCGCCCAGGCCCCCGAGGAGCCGGGCGCCGCCGCGCCGGCCGCCGCCCCGCGCGCGTGGCAATCCTTGTCGCCCCAACAGCAGCAACTGCTGCAGAGCTTCCAGGGCAAGTGGGACAGCCTGCCGTCCGACAAGCAGCAGGCGCTCGCGCGGGGCAGTCAGCGCTGGATCAACATGACCCCGGAGCAACGTGCGGGTGCTCAGGAGCGCTTCAAGCAGTGGCGTGCGTTGCCACCCGAGCAGCGGCAGCAGCTCCGCCAGCGCTGGCAACAGTTCAAGGCGCTTCCGCCGGAGCAGCAGCAGCGCATCCGCGAGCAGTACCAGCGCTTCAAGCAGATGCCGCCCGAGCAGCGCCAGGCTTTGAGACGCCAGTGGCAGCAGATGACGCCCGAGCAGCGCCGGGGTGCCCTGCAGCGCTATGGTGCTCCGCACGGCGGGGGGGGCGTGGCCCGCCCCGGCGGCCCGCACCCGCAGCCGCGCCGCTTCCCGCATTGATCTGGCGCGGCCGGCCAGGCGCGGCCGCGCCGCTTTTTACAGCGCGCAGAGCGAGGAGCGAATCAGGAAGCGCTTATTGAGCGGCGCCTCGAGCGAGAAGCTCGCCCCGCGCCCGGGCACCACGTCGACCACCCAGCGGGTATGGGCCCAGCGCTTGAATTGATCCCGATCCATCCAGAACTCGCAGCCGGCGATCTCGCCGACCTTCTCGTCGACGGCACCCAGCTTGAACTCTCCGACGGCAAAGCACATGGGCGCACTGCCATCGCAGCATCCGCCCGAGAGGTGAAACATGAGCGGCCCGTGCTGCGCCTTCAGCTGCTCGATGAGCTCGCGCGCCGCATCCGAGACGCCGACGCGCTCCTCCATCAGAAAAAGCCCAGCGCCTTGGTGCCGTAGCTCACCAGGACGTTCTTGGTCTGTTGGTAGTGATCGAGCATCATCTTGTGCGTCTCGCGGCCGATGCCCGACTTCTTGTAGCCGCCGAAGGCCGCGTGCGCCGGGTAGGCGTGGTAGCAATTGGTCCAGACGCGTCCGGCCTTGATGCCGCGGCCGAACCGGTAGGCAAGGTTGATGTCGCGCGTCCAGACCCCCGACCCGAGCCCGTAGAGCGTGTCGTTCGCGATCTCGAGGGCCTCCTCGGGCGTGTCGAACGTCGTCACCGACACCACCGGCCCGAAGATTTCCTCCTGGAAGATGCGCATCTTGTTGTGCCCCTCGAACACCGTCGGCTTGATGTAGAACCCGCCCGCGAGATCGCCGGGGAGCTCATTGGCCACGCCGCCGGCGAGCAATCTGGCACCTTCTTTCTTGCCGATGTCGATATAGGAAAGGATCTTCTCGTACTGATCGTTCGAGGCCTGCGCGCCGATCTGGGTCGTCATCTCGTAGGGGTCGCCCTGTCGAATCTTCTCGACCCGCTTGACGGCGCGGTCCATGAATCGGTCGTAGATCGATTTTTGTACCAGCGCCCGGGAGGGGCAGGTGCATACCTCGCCTTGATTCAGCGCGAACATGGCGAAACCCTCGAGCGCCTTGTCGACGAAATCGTCATCCTCGCGCATTACATCCGCGAAGAAGATGTTCGGCGACTTGCCACCGAGCTCGAGCGTGACCGGAATGATGTTCTCGGAGGCGTACTGCATGATCAGACGTCCCGTGGTGGTCTCGCCGGTAAAGGCTATTTTCGCGATGCGGGGACTCGATGCCAGCGGCTTGCCCGCCTCGACGCCGAAGCCGTTGACGATGTTCAGAACGCCGGGCGGCACGATGTCCTGGATGAGCTCCGCCAGCACCAGCAGGGACAGGGGTGTCTGCTCCGCGGGCTTGATCACCACGGCATTGCCTGCGGCGAGTGCAGGCGCGAGTTTCCAGGCCGCCATCAGGATCGGGAAATTCCAGGGGATGATCTGTCCGACGACGCCGAGCGGCTCGTGATAGTGGTAGGCGACCGTGTCGTCGTCCAGCTCGCCGAGCGAGCCCTCCTGCGCACGCACGCAGCTTGCGAAGTAGCGGAAGTGATCGACGGCGAGCGGCAGGTCCGCGAGGTTGGTCTCGCGAATCGGCTTGCCGTTGTCGTAGGTCTCGACGGCCGCGAGGAAGGGCAGGTACTGCTCCATACGATCCGCGACCGCGTTCAGCACGCGAGCGCGTTCGGCGACCGCGGTGCGGCCCCACTTTGGCGCCGCGGCATGGGCCGCGTCGATGGCACGCTCGACGTCCTCGGCCTGCGAGCGGGGAATCTGGCAGATGATTTGGCCGGTGGTCGGCGAGATATTGTCGAAGTAGCCGCCTTTCGCCGGAGCAATCCACTCGCCGCCGATGAAATTGCCGTAGCGGGAGTGCAACGGGAGTTTCCGCTCCAGCGTTTCCAGGTGCGCCGCGAACGAGCCGCTCTCGCGGAGGGGCTCGCCATGAGGCGCGTTCGATTCGAGCGGACGGACTTGAGCAGAACTCATGGTGGGTCTCCTGTCTATGGCGGCACCGGGTGATGGGATGGAGCAAGCGCCGTGCCAGCAACAAGGCGCCGTGCGGCGCCCCTGCCGGAGCGCCCCGCCGGTGCGCGTGTCATATCCGGGACAGATGTCATCGAACACTTGACACGCGCCTCCCGGCGCGTTGTATAGGGAGCTGGCCGGGGGAACAAACAGATGCTGGATCGTCATGCCGATCGCGTGCTGCGCGCCGCTGCTGCGAAGTCCGCTGCGGCCACCGACAACGCGCCCGCCGATGCGGCGGCAACGGCACGTCTCGCCCCGGTGGATCTCTCGTGGCGGCGATGCCTGAACGAGTTCAAGCTCGATCCGGCGCGCGACTATCAGCCGACCGTGCTCGACCCTGCGCGCTTGCGCGAGCTGCAGGAGGAGCACGAAGAGCTGGTGCGGATTGCGCGGGCGGAAATGGACTCTCTTTACGAGCACATCGCGGGCTCGGGGTATGCGCTGCTGCTGGCCGACACCGCCGGCGTCATATTGTGCGAGAAGATCGATCCTGCGCTGCGAGGCATGTTCGTGCGCGCGGGTCTGATCGCGGGAGCGGAGTGGAGCGAGCAGCGCGAGGGCACCAACGGTATCGGCACGTGCGTGCGCGAGGCGCATCCGATCACCATTCATCAAGCCGATCATTTCCGCAGCCGTCACGTGGGCCTGTCCTGCTCGGCGGCGCCGATCCGCGACTCGGAGGGCCGGGTGATCGCCGTCCTCGACGCCTCGTGCGTGAACGCGCAAGGCGAACGGGAATCCCAGATGCACACCGTCGCGCTGGTCGAGACGTCCGCGAGCCTGATCGAGAAGTGCCTGTTCCTCAGGCGCCATCGAGCCGACTCGATGCTCCGGTTTCACCACCGGCCGGAGTTCGTCGATTTGCTGCACGACGGGGCCATTGCGGTGGCATCCGACGGGACCATCGTCGCGAGCGATGCGACCGGCATGAAGCTCCTCGGGGCTTCTGCCCGGAGCGAGCTCGTCGGACGCTCGATCAACGACATCTTCGATGCGAGCTACGACGAGCTGCTCGCCGCCGCGCCGCCCGGACGCCGCTCGATGTGGGAGTTGCGCGATAACCAGCACGGTCGACGGTACTTCGCGAGCCTGGTGGGAGCGGCCAGGCCCCGCGCGGCCGCGGTGGGCACCGGTGACGGGCACGCCGTGGTGCACGTCAGGACGAAGGAGGCCGTCTCGGGCCTCACCCTGGAGGAGCTCGCGGGCGAGGACCCTCAGATGCTGCGCAATCTGCGCAATGCGCGGCGCATCGCCGAGAGCTCGATCTCCGTGCTGATCCTCGGCCCCTCCGGCTCGGGGAAGGAGGTGTTGGCCAAGGCGCTGCATCTGGCGAGCCGGCGCGCAAGACAGCCGTTCGTTGCCATCAACTGCGCGGCCATTCCGGACACGCTGATCGAGAGCGAGCTCTTCGGCTACGCGCCGGGAGCCTTCACCGGTGCTCGCCGCGAGGGATTGCGCGGGCGCATCACGCAGTCCTCGGGCGGCACGCTCTTTCTCGACGAGATCGGCGATATGCCGCTGCTCATGCAGACTCGGCTCCTGCGCGTGCTCGAGGATCAGGAAGTCACGCCGTTGGGGAGCGAGACCTCCATCAAGCTGAATCTACGGGTGCTATGCGCCTCTCACCGCAATCTGCGCGAGCTGGTCTCGCGCCGGGAGTTTCGCGAGGACCTCTATTACCGGTTGAACGGCATCACGCTCGAGCTGCCGCCCTTGCGCAGCCGCCGAGACAAGGAAGCGCTGGTGCGCCAATGTATCGCATGCGAGTCGTTGGGCGGTGAGGACGCCTCGATCGAGCGGGCCGCGCTCGAGAAGCTCCTCGCCTACGACTGGCCCGGCAACATCCGCGAGCTCAGGAACACGATCCGCGCCGCTCTGGTGCTGCGCTCGGACCGCGTGATCCGAGTGGGCGATCTTCCCGAGAATGTCCGGCGCTTCGCGCCCGCGCGCGGCGGTGCTGCGGATGCCGACCTCACGGACGCGGGGGAGCCGGCCGGGGCGCTCGCGAGCGCCGAGCGCAACGCGCTCCTTGGGGTGATGCAGCAGCAGGGCTGGAACATGAGCCGGGTGGCGGCGCAGCTCGGCATCAGCCGCAACACGCTGTATCGAAAGATCAAGCGCCACTCGATAGTGATCACCCGCCAGGCGCGCGACTGAGACGCAGGGGGCTCAGCCCGCGGCCTTTACCGCCTGGATCAACTGAGAGACCGCGGCTTGCGCATCGCCGTAGAGCATGCGGGTCTGGTCGAGCCCGAACAGCGCATTGTCGATACCGGAAAATCCCTGGCCCTGGCCGCGCTTGATGACGATGACGTTCTTCGCCTTGTCAGCAGCCAGGATGGGCATGCCGTAGATCGGGCTGCTCTTGTTCGTGCGCGCGTCGGGATTCACCACGTCGTTGGCGCCGATCACGAGCGCCACGTCCGCCGTCTCGAATTCGGCGTTGATCTCGTCGAGATCGGAGATCAGATCGTAGGGCACGCCGGCCTCGGCGAGGAGCACGTTCATGTGGCCCGGCATGCGGCCGGCCACGGGATGGATGGCGAACCGGACCTGCACACCGCGGTCGATGAGGAGCTGTGCGAGCTCCCATACTTTGTGCTGGGCCTGGGCGACCGCCAGCCCGTAGCCGGGCACGATGATGACCTTTTGCGCGTACGCCAGCATGACGCCCGCATCCGAGGCCTCGATCGGCTTTTGCGTGCCCGTGGCCGTCCCGCCGCCGGCCGAGGTCTCGCCGAAGTTCGAGAACAGCACGTTGCCGAGCGAGCGGTTCATCGCCTTCGCCATGAGCTGCGTGAGCAGCGTGCCGGCTGCGCCGACCACCGTGCCGGCGATGATCATCGCCGCGTTGTCGAGCACGAAGCCCTCGAAGCCGACGGCGAGACCTGTGAGTGCGTTGTAGAGCGAAATGACCACCGGCATATCCGCGCCGCCGATCGGGAGCGTCATGGCGATGCCGAGCAGCAGCGCGCACGCGAAGAACAGCGACACGGTCGGGAGGCCCGGCTGATAACCTACGACGATCATGACGCCGAAAGCCACCGCGGCCAGCAAAATGACGAGATTGACGAACTTCTGTCCGCCGAAGCGCACCGACTTCGTGATCAGGCCCTGGAGCTTCGCGAACGCGATGAGGCTGCCGCTGAAGGATACCGATCCGATGAATCCGCCGATGGTCGCGATGGCGAGGTGAACGAGGTTGTGCTCGGCGCCCCGATACAGCTCGACCGCGGCGATGGCCGCCGCCGCGCCGCCGCCCATGCCGTTGTAGAGCGCGATCATCTGCGGCATGTCGGTCATGGCGACACGCTTGCCGCTCACCCACGCGGCGATGCCGCCGATGCCGATGGCGGCGAGCACCAGGATGAGATTGAACCGTGACGTTCCCATGACGAAGGCGAGCGTCGCGAGCGTGGCGAGCAGCATGCCTAAGCCCGCCCAGCGCACGCCGCTCACGGCCGTGACCGGCGAGCTCATGCGCTTCAGTCCGAGGATGAAGAGCGCGGCTGCCACGAGATACGACAGCTGCATCAAGTTCGCCATCGAGAAGGAGGCCATGGGCTAGCGTTCCTTTCTCTTGCCCGCCGCGACGAACATCTTGAGCATGCGCTCGGTCACCACGTAGCCGCCGACGGCGTTGCCCGCAGCGAGGACGACACCCAAGAAGCCGATGACGCGCAGCAATGTCGTGTCGGCGGCCGCCAACGCAACCATGGCGCCCACGAGCACGATGCCGTGCACGAAGTTCGAGCCGGACATCAGGGGCGTGTGCAGAATCACCGGCACGCGCGAGATGACCTCATAGCCGGTAAACGCGGCCAGCATGAATATGTAGAGCGCGATGATGCCGTCGATCATTTCACTATTCCTCCACGGCCTTACGGGTCGCCTCGTTTACGATTGAGCCGTCTCGCGTGAGCGCCGCACCCGCGAAGACTTCGTCGTTCCAATCCACGGCGAGCTCACCTTTGGCGATCGCCGGCTTCAGCAGATTGAAAAGATTGCGGGCGTACATCTCGCTTGCGTGATAGGGGAGCGTGGCGGGCAGATTCACCGGCCCGAGCACCTTGACTCCGTTGTGCAAGACCGTCTCTCCGGCCCGCGTCAGCTCGCAATTCCCGCCTTGCTCCGCGGCGATGTCGACGATGACCGAGCCCGGCCGCATGCGCTCGACCGCCGCGCGGCTGATGATGCGGGGCGCGGCGCGTCCCGGAATCGACGCCGTGCTGATGACGGCATCGCTCGCCGCAATACGCGCATCGAGCACCTCTTGCTGTTTCTGCCGCTCCTCGGCGGTGAGCTCGCGGGCGTAGCCTCCGGCTCCCTCGGCGGACACACCCGTATCGATGAATTTGGCCCCCAGCGACTTCACCTGATCCTTGGTCGCGCTACGGACGTCATACGCCTCCACTACGGCCCCGAGGCGTTTCACCGTCGCGATCGCCTGCAGGCCGGCGACGCCGGCGCCGATCACCAGCACGGCGGCGGGCCGGATGGTGCCCGCGGCGGTCGTCAGCATCGGCAAGAATTTCTCCAGCGTGTCCGCCGCAATCAGGGCCGCCTTGTAACCCGCCACCGAGGCCTGCGAGGACAAAGCGTCCATCGACTGGGCTCGCGAGATGCGCGGCACGAGCTCCATGGCGAGGCTCGCGATGCGCCGGCTCTTGAGCGCGCGCACGAGATCGGGCCGCGCATAGGCCTGCATGTAGCCGACCACCAGGGCGCCATCCTTCAGGCGGTTCACCACCTCGATCGAAGGCGGTTGCACGCACAGCAGGACATCCGCGCTCGACAGGATGGTCGCCGCGTCGCAAATCTCCGCATCCACGTACGCCTCATCGGCGAAGTGGGCGGCCACACCCGCGCCGCGCTCGATGCGCACGAGCGCGCCCAGCCCCTTGAGCTTGGTGGCGATCTCAGGAATGAGGGCGACGCGTGTTTCGCCGGCCGCAGTCTCCTTCAGGACCCCCACGACGACACCCATGTCGCATATCTCCCCTAAAACGTTGAATTATTACATACGACTCGTCTATCTTTAGTATGTCATGAAAACGGGGCTCGAGTTGCGGGAGGAGGTGAGGCCGGTCGGCCGCCATCCCTTGTCGCAGCAGATTCTTCGCACGGACGTGTCCGGCATGCCGCTCGAGTGGATCGACTATCGCGAAGCGGCCGGCCTGTATCACACCGATCAAGTGGCTTATACCTGCGGCACCCTCCTGTACCGCCTCTACGGGGGTACGTGCGCGAGGACCGGGCTGCGCACCGTGGTCGACGTCAATTCCATCATCGCCACGTTCGGGCACACGGGAAATCCCGGAAACCTGCGCGGAGGCGCCTATACGCCGCCGCTCAACAACCAAACCTTGTTCCGCCGCGACGCGTACCTCTGCTTGTACTGTGGCGCCCGCTTCGCCTACAGCCTTCTGTCGCGGGATCATGTGACGCCGTTCAGCCGTGGCGGCAAGGACACCTGGAGCAACGTGGTGTCGGCCTGCCGACGCTGCAACAATGCCAAGGCCTCGCGCACGCCGGAACAGGCCGGGATGCAGCTTCTCGCAGTGCCTTTCACACCCACTTACGCGGAATACATCTTCCTCAAGGGGCGGCGTGTCCTCGCGGATCAGATGGAGTACTTGGTCGCGCACTTTCCACGCTCGAGCCCGCTGCACGAACGCATGCAACGCTGGCCGATGTGAGCGAGGCGCTGGGAATCGGCGCCGCCGTGGCGATGGCCGGGAGGGAGCCGACCGTTCCGGCGGAGGTCGTCTACCACATCGATGCGAGCTACTTCGTCTTCCGGGCCTACCATTCCATGCCGGCCGACATGGTGGATCGTGACGGCAACGCGACGCACGCGCTGTACGGCTTCGCGCGCTTCATTTCCGATTTCCTGGAGCGGGTCAATCCGTCGCGGATCGTCGTTGCCTTCGACGAGGGCCTGCGCGGCGAGACGTCGTTTCGCTGCGCGATCTATCCGGCTTACAAGGCGCACCGCGAGCTGCCGCCGGCGGATCTCAAGCGCCAGTTCTCGCTGTGCCGCGAGTTTTGCCGCCACCTGGGACTTGCGGAGTTCGCGAGCACGGAATACGAGGCGGACGACATCATCGGAACCCTCGCGGCCCGCACGCGCTCCGCGGGCTTCTCGAATGTCTTCGTGACCCGCGACAAGGACCTCTCCCAGCTCCTGCGCGAGGGCGACGTGTACTGGGACTACACCGGCAACGCGCGCTATCACTATCATGAGATCGGGGCGCGCTTCGGCGCGGCTCCCGAGGCCATTGCGGATTTCCTCGCGCTCACGGGCGACTCGGTGGACAACATCCCGGGCGTTCCCGGCATCGGCAAGAAGACCGCCGCCGAGCTATTCGCGGTGTTCGGCTCTCTCGATGAGCTCTATGCGAATCTCGAGCGCGTCGCGACCCTCAAGCTGCGCGGCGCGGGCGGCATTGCCGCGAAGCTTCTCGCGCACAAGGAGACGGCCTACCTCGCGCGCCGGCTGACGGGCATCCTGTGCGACATTCCGTTGCACGCTCACGTCGATGATCTCAGGCGAGGGCGGCCGAACGCCGCCCGTCTCAACGCCTTTTTCGACGACCATGCATTCGGCAACATCCTGCGCCAGCAAGCACGGCGGATCATGGGTGCCGCGCCGCCGCGCTAGCGCTCCGCGGCGAGCGCGCTCAAGCTTGCGCGGCCTCGCCGAACAGCCGCGTGATCTCGCGGTTGAAAGCGGGGATGTCGTCCGGCTTGCGGCTCGTGACGAGCTTGCCGTCGACCACCACTTCCTGATCGACCCACTGAGCACCCGCGTTGGTCAGGTCGGTCTTGAGCGAGGGCCACGAGGTCATGCGATGGCCCCGGACCACGCCTGACTCGATCAGTGCCCAGGGCGCGTGGCAGATCACGCCGACCGGCTTATCGTCGTCGAAGAACGACTTCACGAACTTGACCGCCTTGGGCTGCATACGCAGGGCATCGGCGTTGATCACCCCGCCCGGCAGCAACAGAGCGTCGTAGTTCTTCGGATCGGCCCCATCGAGGGGCTGATCCACCTCGACCTCATCGCCCCATTCCTTCATTTTCCAGCCGCGCACCTTCCCTTGCTTCGGAGAAATCACCTCGGTGTCCGCGCCCGCCGCATCGAGCGCCTTACGCGGCTCCGTCAATTCGGTCTGCTCGAAACCGTCGGTCGCGAGAATCGCGACGCGTACGCCGCGCAGACGGTCGCTCTTGCCGGCTGCACTCGAGGGGTTTGAGTTGCTCGCTGTTTTGTTGGCCATGGATGCCTCCTTCGGGTTGGTTCGGGTGAAACCCAATGGTGGCGGATCGATCGGCCGGAAAGGGTCGGCGCCTTCGCCTTATCGCCGTCAGACAGTGCCGCGCCGAAAGTCGGTGATGATCTCCCGCGCCGCATTGTGCCCCGGGGCTCCCGTCACTCCGCCGCCCGGGTGGGTGCCGGAGCCGCACATGTACAGCCCTTTCAAGGGTCCGCGGTAATCGCCGTGGCCCAGCATGGGTCGTGCGGAAAACAGCTGATCGAGGCTCAGGGCGCCGTGAAAGATGTCCCCGCCGACCAGACCGAAGCAGCGCTCGAGATCGAGCGGACTCATGATCTGACGGCCGAGAACGGATGCCTTGAAGTTCGGCGCGTGGCTGTCGACGAGATCGATCATGACGTCCGCGACTTCCTCACGATACGCATCCCAAGAGGCGCCGTCGGGCAAGAGCGGGGCGACGTGCTGACAGAACAAGCTGGCCACATGGTGCCCCGCGGGCGCGAGGGTGTCATCGAGCGTGGAGGGAATGAGCAGTTCGACGATGGGCCGTTTCGACCATCCGCCCGCCTTGGCATCGAGGTAGGCCTGATCCATGTAGCCGAGGCTCGGAGCCATGATGATGCCTGCGGTATGGTGCTCCGCCGCGTCACGCCCGGGCAGCACGCTGAAATCCGGCAGCTCCGAGAGCGCCACGTTCATGCGGAAGGTGCCGGAGCCGCACCGCCAGTGCCGGATGCGCTCCAGGAATTCGCTCGGCAGGGCCGCCGGATCCAGCAGCTTCTCGTAAAGAAGCTTGGGATTCAGATTGGAGATGACGCAGCGCGCACGCAGCGCCTCGCCCTGCTCCGTGACCACACCGACCGCCCGTCCCGACTCGACGAGCACCTCGCGGACCGCGCTCCCCGTGCGCACCTCGACGCCGCGCGACCCGGCCGCCTTCGCCATCGCTTGCGTGATCGCACCCATGCCGCCGATGGCGTGGCCCCAGACCCCCTTCTTGCCGTTCACCTCGCCGAACACGTGGTGCAGCAGCACGTAGGCGGAGCCGGGCGTATACGGACTCGCGTAGTTGCCGACGATGCCGTCGAAACCGTAAGCCGCCTTGATCGGAGCGCTCTCGAACCACCCGTCCAGATAGTCTCCCGCCGACTTCACGAACAGATCGAGCAGCTCGCGCCGCAGGGTCATGTCGAGCGCCGCGATGCGTTTGCCGAGCCGCGCACCGCGCAGGAGCTGCGGCAGGGCATCGAGCCAGCCGCCCGCCGTCACGTTGGGCGGCGTCTCGAGCACGAGCTCGCGCATTACATCCGCAATCGCATCGAGGCGCTGCGCGTAGGCGGAGAGCCGGTCAGCGTCACGCGCGGAGAATTTCGCCACCTCGCGCTGCGTGCGATCGGCGCCGACTTTCAGAAATCGGCCGTCCTCGAGCGGCAGGAAGTTCGACAGGCGGCGCTCGACCACGCGCAGTCCGTGGCGCGCCAGCTCCAGATCGCGGATGACCTTGGGATTGAGGAGCGAGACCGTGTAGGAGGCGACGGAATTGCGAAATCCCGGATGGAACTCCTCGGTGACCGCAGCGCCGCCGACGACCGAGCGCCGTTCCAGGACCGTCACCTTGAGGCCGGCGGCGGCGAGGTAGGCGGCGCAGACGAGTCCATTGTGACCTCCGCCGACGATCACCGCGTCGCGCGACGCGGCCTCAGCCACGCGGCCTTCTCTTGGTCAGCAATCTGGGAAAGGCACCGTTGCATAGGGCGTTGACCCAGTCCTCGCACAGTGCGATCGCTTCGCGTGGCTTGAACGTAACCGGGCTGAGGCTCAACTCCACCCACAGTCCATCGAGCAGCGCCGACAGCGCAATGGCCGCCTGGCGCAGCTTGAACGGCGGGGCCGCGCCCGAATCGGCCAGCTGGCCCAGCATGGATTCGAGGATGGCCCGGTACTTGCCGTAAGTCTTGTCGTGAACGGCGCGGATTTCGGGGGAGTGCGCCACCATGCTCCAGAACACCAGCCAGACGTTGAAGAGCTGCGGATCGAGAATCTCCGGTGCGAACGAGGCCCGGAAAAATCCACTCAAGCGGTCGCGCGGCGAGGCGGCCTTGTTCTGCGCCTGCGCTCTGATCGAATCCTGCAGCGACAGTGCGAGGGTCTCGTAGGTAACCGCGATCAAGCCCGCCTTGCTCGGGAAATGATGGTTGATCAATCCGATCGACACGCCGGCCGTCGCACTGATGCGGCGCACCGAGACGCCCTCGTGTCCATATTGCTTGAGGCAGCGCAATGTCGCCTCGACGAGCGCTTCGCGGCGGACCGCCGGCGTGGCTCGACGAAATTTGGGCACCCCCTTTTTCGTCGTCATTGTAGTTTCTGCTCCGGATGGAAGGCGCGTTATAGCACGCTCGCTCGACGATCAGGCCGCTCGGTAGGCGCGGAAATCGAAGCCCAACGCGGTCGCAACCGCCTCGTGGGTGAGCTGTCCGGCGTGGACGTTCAAGCCGCGGGCGAGGCCCGCATCGGCATCGAGCGCCTGCCGCCAACCATGATCTGCGATGGCCTGCACATAGGGGAGCGTGGCGTTCGTCAAGGCAAACGTCGACGTGCGCGGCACGGCGCCGGGCATATTGGTCACGCAATAATGAATCACTCCGTCGAGCACGTAGGTCGGCTCGGCGTGCGTGGTGGGTCGGCTCGTCTCGAAGCAGCCGCCCTGATCGATGGCGATGTCCACCATTACGGCGCCCGCCTTCATGGTCTTTACCATGGCGCGCGTCACCAGCTTCGGCGCCGCGGCGCCGGCGATGAGCACGGCTCCGATCACGAGATCCGCATCGCGCACGAGTTCCTCGATGGCGTGCGCCGTCGAGTAAACGGTCTTGAGCTGACTCGAGAACATCGTCGAGAGCTCGCGCAGACGCTTCACCGACCGGTCCACCACCGTCACATCAGAGCGCAATCCGACGGCCATCTCGGCGGCATGAGTGCCGGAGACGCCGCCTCCGAGGATCACGACCTTGGCTGGCTGCACGCCCGGAACGCCGCCGAGCAGCACGCCGAATCCGCCGTTGGCCTTCTGCAGGCAATTGGCGCCGACCTGCACGGCCATGCGTCCGGCCACCTCGCTCATCGGGGTGAGGAGCGGAAGGGAGCCGTCCGGCGCGGTGACCGTCTCGTAGGCAATGGCCGTGGCCCCCGATGCGAGGAGCGCTTCCGCCTGAGCCTTGTCAGCCGCGAGATGCAGATAGGTGAAGAGGACCTGACCGGGGCGCAGCATCTTGCACTCCGCCAGCTGCGGCTCCTTGACCTTGACGATGAGCTCGGAGGCGGCGAACACGTCGGCCGCCCTGGCGGCAATGGTTGCGCCGGCGGTCTGATAGTGCGAATCATCGAAGCCGATGCCCGCCCCGGCGCCGCTTTGCACCAGCACCTGATGCCCGGCCTTTACCAGCTCATGCACACCGGCCGGGACCAGCCCAACGCGGTACTCGTGCACCTTGATCTCCTTGGGCACTCCGATCTTCATGGCTTGGCTCCTTGGCGCTGTATGAAGCGCATGAGCGTACACCTGCGTCTTGGGAGAACCTTGCAAAAGCTACCTATTCACCGCCCGTTGGTGGCAGAATATTCCTAGAAACACCTATTTCTAGCAAGAAACTGCGTATCTCATGGGAGGCCCGGCGATGAAGCTTGATCGCTACGACCGCTCGATCGTGCACATGCTGCAGATCGACGGCCGCATCACCAACAGCCAGCTGGCGGAGACGGTGAGTCTCTCGGAATCCGCGTGCCTGCGGCGGGTTCGGGCACTGGAGGAATCGGGATTCATCGAAGGCTATACCGCCCTCATCAGCCAGCAAAAGGCCGGCTGCCCGGTCAACGTGTTCGTCAACATCACCCTCGACCGCCAGGAACAGGCCCACCTGCATGCCTTCGAGGAGGCGGCTCGCAAGGTGCCCGAAGTGATGGAGTGCTATCTGATGTCCGGTGAGTACGACTATCTGTTGCGCGTCGTGCTCGCCGACACCGCCGACTTCGAGCGCCTGCACAGCCAGCACCTCACCCGCCTCCCGCACGTCGCCCGCGTGCAATCGAGCTTCGCGTTGCGCACGGTGCAAAAATCGCGCGAGTTGCCGGTGCGCTGATGCCGCCGCGGCGGCGGCGCGCCGCCGCTAGGACTTCGGCTTCAAGTTCAGGGTGAAAGCCACTTTGACCGTATCCGCCACCCACTCGGTGTTTTTCCAGTCGCCCCGTCCCACGCCGAAATCCAACCGCTTGATCTGCGCGGTGCCGCTCAATGTCGCGCCTGCGGGTGTCGTCGAGAACTTGAACTCGATGGGCACATCCTTGGTTACGCCATGCAAGGTGAGCGCGCCGACGCTGGTAAATCCCGAGGCCGTACGAGTGAAGCCGTGCGTGAGGTAATGAGCCGCCGGAAAATGCGCCACATCGAAGACGTCCGCGCCGCGCATGGTGTCGTCGCGGTCCTTGTCGCCGGAATCCACCGACTTCATGTCGATGGTCACCTCGATGTGGCCGTTGACCAGCGCATCCGGAGTGAAGTCCACCAGCGCGGAGAACTGATGAAAGACCGCCTTGAACTCCGCGCCCGCCTGCACGCCCGTAAACTCGAGCCGGCTGCCCGCAGGGTCGGCGGCGTATGTCGCGGCGAATGCGCCCGCCGGGGATAGCAGCGCAGTAGCCCCGATGGCGGCAGCAAGCGCCGCGGGCATGAAGTGTCTCATCAAGATCGCCTCGCGGTTTTCGTGAACGGCAACATGCGCACGAGCACGTCGTCCCGATTCCAGAAATGGTGCTTGAGCGCCGCAAGTATGTGCAAGACCGCGATCGCGAACAGCACGTAGCTCAATGTGTCGTGGGTCGCGCGCAGGAACATGAACGCGGTCTCGTTCTTGCCGATGAGATCCGGCCAGGTGAACAGGCCGAACCAGCTCACGGCGTAATTCTTGGCCGACGACATCATCCACCCCGTGAGCGGCATCGCGAACAGCAGCGTGTAGAAAGCCAGATGCGTCGCGCGAGCGGCAAAACTCTCGAAACGCGTCATGCCGGCGGGGAGCGGCGGCGCCGGATGCCGCAGCCGCCAAAGCAGTCGCAGCACCGCCAGCAAAAGTATGGTCATGCCGACGCTCTTGTGACGCGCCAGCAGCGCGAGCTTGTGCACACCGAGCGGAAGCGGCAGGGCCAAACGCGCAAGCACGAATTGCGCGACGATGAGACCGGCGATGACCCAGTGAAAAATCTGGGCCAGAGGACCATAGCGTGTCGCATGATTTGGCATCGAAAGGCTCCACGGGCACACTTCCCACGTGCGCACACCTGAGCGCCTGGGGCGGTGCCCGTTAGTCTAGCAATAGCGGATTTCCTATTTTGCGTAAACTCTCGACCGTCGCGATGGTCTCGATTCTGCTGGCCGCATGCGCCCCGCCCGCGCGCAGGTCCGCGCCCCCGGAGCCCGCTACGGCCAGTGCGCCCGCTGCGCCCAGTGCGCCCGCTACGGCCAGTGCGCCCGCTACGGCCAGTGCGCCCGCTACGGCCAGTGCGCCGACGGTGCCCGAGATGCGCAGCGCCTCCTATCGCATCGACTCGTCGCGCTCGGAGCTTCGCGTCCTCGTGTATCGCGGCGGAGTGATGGCGGCCGTGGGCCACAATCATGTCATCGTCAACCGCTCCGTCGAGGGCTGGGTGAGATTCAACGGATCCCTGTCGGGCGGCAGGTTTTACCTCACGATGCCAGTCTCGGGCTTCGTGGTCGACGAGGCGGCGGCCCGGCGGCAGGAGGGCCCCGACTTCTCCGAGGAGATCTCCGCCGAGGCCAGCTCGGGCACGCTCCGCAACATGCTGAGCGCCGCGGTCCTCGATGCGCAGAGTCATCCGGCGATTACGGTGGAGAGCGCCGCGGTCGAGCCCACCCCGGGAGGTTCGCCGCCCGAAGGTGTACCGGCGCGCGACGCGCAGGCGACGGTGCGCGTATCCGTCGCGGGACACACATCGAGCCTCCTCGTCCCGTTCACGCTCGAAACCTCGTCGGGGGAGCTGCGCGCGCGGGGCGCCGTCACGGTGCTGCAAACCACCCTCGGCCTCAAACCGTTGAGCGTGCTCCTGGGCACGCTCAAGGTCGAGGACGCGCTGCGAGTGAAGTTCGATCTACTCGCGGTCCGGGACTGACGCGCGCCGGGGGCGGGAGCGTTATCGCGCGCTCGCCTCAATCGCGCCGCGCGGCATTTGAGGCCATCGGCGAGTCGATGAAAGAAAAACTGCTACAGATTGGCGGAGCGAGCGAGAGACCGTCGGCCGACCCGGTTGACTGGTGCGCCCGGCCATCGAGCGGCATCGGGCCTGGAGTGAAATCCTCACGTCTTGCGGGAAGCAGTTTTGGGTTCAGCGATATATGACGCCGCGGCAGAAAAGGCGTCAAGCGCAAAACCTGAGGCGATCGCCCAGATTCACCCAAGTTGCGCCGCCGCCCCCAGGTTAGGCCGCCGGCCCAGGGCGGCGCCGGACTGACGCGCCCCTGGGCTAACGCATCGCCTGCTCACCGCTGGAGAGCAGCAGGATCGATGTTCCCTCGGGCGCCGCGAGCACCGCCGCCGGCCGCTCGCGTGTGGATGGAGTCGCGCGGCCGCACGGCTCGATGCCGGCATTGGCCAGCCGCTCCAGCGCCTGCGGCACATCGTCGGCGTCGAACACGAGCGTCGGCAAGCGAAGCTGAGCGGGGTCGTACAGGCCGATATCGATCGAGTCACTGGTGCATGCGACGTGCGGCAGATCGGCGCTCGATTCATCGAGACCCACGAAGCCGAATCGCTCCCAGTACTCCTTGGCGAGATCGCGGTCGGTCGCGGGCAGCCCGATCTCCAGGAAATATCCGCACAGCGATCGTTCGTTCGGCGCGCGCTTGCTCGGACTGAAGGTGCGGGCCTCGATCAATCGTACGAGATGACCGGTCGGGTCCAGCCAACCGAGCTCGTTGAAGACGTCGTTACCGAGCCTGCGAAACTCGAACTCCACCCCGCGGCTCTCGAGCGCATCAATCTCATGCAGCACGTCCGGCTTGACGAAGGTGAGGGCCGGGGAGGCGCCGGGCATCTGGTGGAGCCCCAAGTGCAGGCGGCCGTCGGTGACCACCGCATAGGGATGCGACCAGGTCTCGCCCACCTCTGCCTGCGAAAATCCGAGCTTGCCGTAAAACTCGAGCGAGGCGCGAATATCCGGCGTGGGAATCGAATATTCGAGAAATCGCCCGAGCACCTCAGCTCACGCCGCCCACGCAGACGTACTTGAGCTCGGTGTAATCGAGAATGCCGTATTTCGATCCCTCGCGCCCGATGCCCGACTCTTTCATGCCGCCGAAGGGCGCCACTTCCGTGGAGATGATGCCCGTGTTGAGGCCGACGATGCCGTATTCGATCGCCTCGCACACGCGCCAGCTGCGTGCGAGGTCGCGGGTATAGACATAGGCGGCCAGTCCGAACTCGGTGGCATTCGCCATCGAGATCGCCTCCGCCTCGGTCTTGAACTTGAACAGCGGCGCCACCGGCCCGAAGGTCTCCTCGCGCGCGACCATCATCTCCGGCGTGACACCGGTGAGGATGGTGGGCTCGAAGAACGTGCCGCCGAGCGCGTGCCGCTTGCCGCCGGCCGCGAGCTTCGCTCCCTTCGCGAGCGCGTCCGCCACGTGCTCCTCGACCTTTGCGACGGCCTTTGCGTCGATGAGGGGACCTTGGTCCGTGGCTCCTTGAAGGCCATCGCCGACGCGCAGCTTCGCCACCGCCGCGGCGAGCTTCTGAGCAAATACGTCGTAGACGCCTTCCTGCACGAGCAGCCGGTTCGCGCACACGCAGGTTTGGCCGGTGTTGCGATACTTGCTTGCGATCGCTCCCAGCACCGCCGCGTCGAGGTCCGCATCGTCGAACACGATGAACGGCGCGTTGCCGCCGAGCTCGAGCGACAGCCGCTTGACCGTCCCTGCGCATTGAGCCATGAGCTTCTTGCCGATCTCGGTCGAGCCGGTAAAGGTCAGCTTGCGCACGGTGGGGCTCGACGTCATCTCCCCGCCGATGGCAGCCGCGGAACCGGTAATCACGTTGAAAACGCCCGCCGGAACTCCCGCCCGCAGGGCGAGCTCGGCGAGCGCGAGGGCGGAATAGGGGGTCTGCGTGGCCGGCTTCAGCACCATGGTGCAGCCGGCTGCGAGTGCCGGACCGGCCTTGCGCGTGATCATCGCCGCCGGAAAATTCCACGGCGTGATCGCGGCGACGACACCTACCGGCTGGCGCATCACCATGATGCGCTTGTCCGCTTGATGGCCGGGGATCAAATCGCCGTAGAGCCGCTTGCCCTCCTCGGCGAACCACTCGATGAACGAGGCTGCATAGGCGATCTCGCCCTTCGACTCTGCAAGCGGTTTGCCCTGCTCGGCCGTCATGAGTGTGGCGAGGTCCTGATCGTTCTGCATCATGAGGTCGAACCAGCGGCGCAGTACGACGGCGCGCTCTTTGGCCGTGCGCGCCGCCCAGGCAGGAAGCGCTTTCGCCGCCGCGGCGATGGCGCGGCGGGTCTCGCCCGCGCCCATGTTCGGGATCACGCCGAGCTTCTTGGAAGTGGCCGGGTTGTGGACGGCTACGGTGCCGCCCTCGTCGGCGGATACCCAGCGGCCGTCAATCAGACATTGCTCTCGGAAGAGCTCACGATCCTTCAATGGAAGGGATGCCGGGTCGGGCGCACCGCGCTCGAATGAATGTGCCATGGGGAAATCCTGGATGAAGTCGTTTCGTGGGTCCAGAAGCATAGCCCCGATCCTCGAATAGGCTCAATAAGGCGCTCCCCGGCAGCCCGCTACGCGCACGGCACTCCTCCAGCAGAGCCCTTCGCCTCGGCCGCGCTCGGCGGCCGCCGGTCACCGCGTCAGCGTTCGAGGATCGCCGTCACGCCCATGCCGCCCGCGGTGCACACGGAGATGAGTCCGCGCTTGGCCTTGCTTTCGTCGAGGATCTTGGCAAGCGTCGCCACGATCCGGGTGCCGGTCGCCGCGAACGGATGGCCGAGCGCGAGGCTCCCACCCTTGACGTTGAGCTTCGACCGGTCGATGGTGCCGAGCACGCCGGTCAGCCCCAGCTTCTCGCGGCAAAAGGCCGGATCGTTCCAGGCCTTGAGCGTGCACAGCACCTGCCCTGCGAAGGCCTCGTGAATCTCGTAGAAGTCGAAGTCCGCGAGTCCGAGCCGCGCATCCTTCAGCATACGCGGTACGGCGAAGGCGGGCGCCATCAGGAGCCCTTCCTTCTTGGTCACATAATCGACCGCGGCCACCTTGCCGTAAGCGAGGTAGGCGAGGATGGGCAGGTTGCGTGCACGGGCCCACTCCTCGGAGGCCAGCAGCACCGCGGAGGCCCCGTCCGTCATCGGCGTCGAGTTGCCCGCCGTGAGCGTGCCCGCACCCGAACGGTCGAACACCGGCTTGAGTTTCGCGAGCTTCTCGAGGCTCGTGTCGCTGCGCACATTGTCATCCTGAGCGAGTCCCTGATACTCGATGACCAGATCCTTGTAGAACCCGTCGGCGTAGGCCGCGGAGGCTTTCTGATGGCTTTCCAGCGCGAGCTCGTCCTGCTCACCACGCGAGATATCCCACGTCTTGACCATGAGCTCGGTGCTCTCGCCCATGCTCAAGCCGGTACGCGGCTCGGCGATGCCCGGCAGAACCGGGCGAAGGTGCTTGAACCGCAATCCGAGCCAAGGCGCAACGCGAGCGCCCGCCGTCTTGCCGCGATAACTGCTGAGCAGGAGCTGTTGAAACGCTCGCGGAAAGACCACCGGCGGATCGCTGACCGTATCCACCCCTCCGGCGATGGCGCAGTCGATCTGCCCCAGCGCGATCTTGTTGCCCATGACGATGGCAGCCTCGAGGCTGGTACCGCATGCGCGCTGCAGATCGAGACCCGGCGTTTCTGCGGCAAGACCAGAGCCGAGCACCGACTCGCGCACCAGATTCCATTGGCTCGAGTGCTTCATCACGGCACCCGCGGCCACCTCGTCGAGGCGCTGGCCGAGCAGGCCGTAGCGCTCAGCCACACCGCGCAACACAGTCGTCAGCATTTCCTGGTTGCCCACCCGCGCGTAGGCGCCGTTGCCGCGAGCGAACGGAATGCGTATGCCGCCGACGATTGCGACCCGTCGCGCACTTGTCCCCACAAGCATGTCGAACCTCCTGCGTGCCTTTCCCCAATTATGAACCGAAGCCGCCCGCTATAATCGCTCGATGCTCCGTTTTTTGTTGCCGGGCCTCGTCTCCCTGGTTGCCTTCACCTTGCTCGCATGCAGTCCGGATTCCGCGCCGCAGAGCGCGGCGCGCGCGAGCGCCCCGGTACCGGCCGCCGCTGCGCTTACTCAGTTGGTCGAGGGCTACTGGGAGGACAATCTCAAGCTCCGTCCGCGCGAGATCTCCACGAATCCGGTCGTTCGCTTCGAGCCCGCCGCGGGGTACGACATCTCGGCGCAGTTTCTCGCCGACTCGCTCGACCTCGAGCGCCGCTATCGCGACGCCCTGGCCGCCGTGCCGCGGGCAAGCTTGAACGCGGAAGCGCAATTGACTTACGACATCTTCAAGCGCGAGCGCGATCTCGCGGTCGAGAGCTTCACCTACCCGTTCGAGCTCATGCCGGTGAATCCCTTCCGATCGCTGCCCCTCGAGTTCGCGCGCACCGGCGCCGGCATCGGTGCGTATGCGATCCTCAGCGTCAAGGATTTCGACAGCTGGCGGGCGCGAGCGGACGCCTATGCCCGTTGGACCGACCAAGCCATCGCGAACCTGCGCAATGGGCTGCGGCGCGGCTATACCCTGCCGCGCGTTCTGGTGGAAAGGACGTTGCCCATGATCGCGGCACTCGGGACGGATACGTCTTCCAACGTATTTTACCAGGCGCTCGCCTCCATCCCGGCGAGCGTGCGCGAGGAAGATCGCCGGCGCTTCTCCGAGGGCATCACGAGGGGAGTGAGGGAGGAGATCCTGCCGGCCTATCGCAAACTGCATGACTTCCTCCGCGACGAATACCTGCCACGCGCGAGGCAGAGCGTGGGCGTGTCGGCGTTGCCGCTCGGGGCCTCGTGGTATGCGTATCTCATTCGACGCGAGGCCGCATCGCGTCTCGCGCCGGCCGATATTCATGCCATCGGCACCGCCGAGACCGAGCGGCTGCACGGCCGCTTGCAAAGCCTGCTTGCGGAGTCGGGGTACGCCGGCAATGCGCAGACGTTTTTCGAGGCGGTGCAGCGCGAGCCGCGCAATGCGTTCAAGACGGCGGAGGAGCTGCTGAATTTCTATTCGGACCTCAAGGTATCGGCGGCGGCCGCGATCGCGGCTTCGTTCGCGCAGGCGCCGCAGACCGACTTCCTGATCCGTCCGGTCGAGGCGTTTCGTGCCGGGCACACTCCCGCCCTGTTCTACGAGCGCGCCACGAACCAGAGCGCTGCTCCCGTTCTTTACGTCGACGCCACATCGCAACCGCTCACACCCCACCCGGCGGCTTTCCTGCGCGAGGCGCTCCCCGGCCATTATTTGCAGCTCGCCGTGCAGCAGGAGCGCTCCGGTCTGCCGCGATTCCGCCGCTACGGCGGCGAGCCGGGGTTCGTCGAGGGCTGGGGTCTGTATGCGGAGTCGCTCGGCGAGGAGCTGGGCCTCTATCACGAAACGGAGGCGAAGTTCGAGAGCCTGCGGGACCAGCTGGCCTGCGCCGCCGCGCTGGTGGTGGACACGGGCCTGCACGGGCTCGGCTGGAGCCGCGATCGGGCGCTGGATTATCTGCGTGCTCAAGTCCCCATCTCCGCCGAGGCAGCGAGCGAGACCGTCGATCGCATGATTGCCCTGCCCGGCGAGGCACTCGCCTGCGGCCTGGGCGAGCGCGTCTTCCGAAGCCTCAGGGCGCATGCACAGGAAGTGCTCGGCCCGCGCTTCGACCTGCGCGATTTTCATGCCGAACTGATCGATGACGGCGCGATGCCGCTGGACATTCTCGAGTCCGCGGCGAACCTTTGGCTCAACAGCCGGCACTAACCAGGCAATGCGCGCCGCGATTCTTCTTGCCGCTTGCGTCGGGCTGGCGAGCCCTTCGCCCGCAGCGGCCATGCAGCCCGGCGCCGCCCGAGGCGACGATGCCGAGGTGACGGTCGTCGAGACGAGCGCGACGCTCAAGGTGCATGCGCGCCGGGAGACCGTCTGGTCGGTGCTCACGAGCTGCCCCGCGGCGCTCGAGTACGTGCCCGGTCTGGCCGCCTGTGAGGTGCTCGAAACCGCCCCCGACGGCTCGTGGCAACGCATCCGCCAGGTCGTCAATTATTCCTGGTTCGTGCCGAAGTTCACCTACGTGTTTCGGGCGTCGTACGACTATCCGTCGCACATATCGATCGAGCGCGAGTCGGGCGACCTGCAGCTGCTCAAGTGCTCGTGGTATCTCCAGGCGGACGGTGAGTTTACGATAGTGCGCTACTCGTTCGAGGTCACGCCGGGGTTCTGGGTGCCGCGCTGGATGGTCAGGTTCGCGCTGAAACATGATCTGCCGAAGATGATGCGCGCCCTGCGCCGACGGGCCGAGTCCTCGGCCGGCCCGAGTCCCCGAGGATGAGGGTCCGCGGCGCCGCGGGCGCCTTCTGCGCGATGGCGGCCTTTTTGCTGGTTGCGTGCGAGCGCGAGTCGCCGCCGGGCCCGCCGCTGCGCGTGAAGCAGGAGTTTCATCTCAACGCCTACGAGAAGGAATTCGGCTATTCGCAGGCGATCCTGGTCGACAAGACCTTGTATATCTCGGGAACCGTGGCGGCGGATGCGAACGGCCGCCTGGTGGCGCCCAACGACATGGCCGGCCAAATGCGTGCCGTCTATGCAAACCTCAAGCGCACCCTGGAATCCAACAATGCCGGCTTCGACGAGGTGGTGAAGGAGACCATCTACACCACGGACATGGATGCGCTGCTCAAGGCGGCGGATCTGCGCTTCGAGTACTACGCGAAGGACCATCCGCCCACGGTCTCCTGGGTGCAGGTCCAGCGACTCCTCGATCCGGGCTTCCTGGTCGAGATCGAGGTCGTTGCCGAGCTGCCCTGAGCGGCGCTGCTGGTATCCTTGAGCCATGGTGCATAGCGTGATCGACAGGAAGTTCGAGCGTCGCCTCGCCGGTCTCATCAACTGCGGCGAGCGAACGGTGCTGCGCGGCGGCCGCAAGGGCGTCGAAAAGGAGTCGCTGCGAGTGACCCCCGAGGGGGAGATCTCGCAGGCGCCCCATCCGGCCGCCCTCGGCGCGCCGCTCACCAATGAGAACATCACCACCGACTTCTCCGAAGCACTCATCGAGCTGGTGACGCCGGCCTTTCGCGAGTCCTGGGAGCTGCTGCAGTACCTGTGCGACATCCATCAGTTCGTCTACCGCCATCTCGACGAGCAGCTGCTGTGGTCGACCAGCATGCCTGCCGCATTCGCGGGAGACGAGGGCATCCCGCTCGCCTGCTTCGGCCGCTCGAACGTCGGCAGAATGAAGACGGTGTATCGTCATGGGCTCGGTATGCGCTACGGCCGCATCATGCAGGCCATATCGGGCGTGCACTTCAACTATTCCTTCCCCATGGGCTTCTGGGAGGCGCTCGAGGCGATCAATCAGTCGAAGCTGCCGCAGCAGGACTTCATTTCACAGCAATACTTCGCGGTGCTGCGCAACTACCGTCGTTTCGGCTGGCTGGTGCTGTATCTGTTCGGCACCTCGCCCGCGGTGTCCAAGGGCTTCTTCGCGGGACGCGAGATCAGTCTGCCCTCGCTCGATACCGATACAGTCTACGAGCCTTACGGCACATCGCTCCGCATGAGCGACATCGGGTATCGCAACAAGACCCAGGCGACGCTGAGCGTTTCTGTGAACAGCCTCGATGAGTACGTGCGCGATCTGTCCGGGGCGATCCACACACCGTACCCGCCCTACGAGAAGCTCGGAGTGAAGGTCGACGGGAAATGGCTGCAGCTCAACGCCAACATCCTGCAGATCGAGAACGAGTATTACAGCTACATCCGTCCCAAGCGGATCGCGGGCTCGGGTGAGCGTCCGACGAAGGCACTCAAGCGCGCCGGCGTGGAATATGTCGAGGTCCGCGCGCTCGATGTGAGCGCGTTCGATCCGGTGGGCGTCAATCAGAACAAGCTGCGCTTTCTGGAGGCCTTCCTGGCCCTGTGCGTCCTCAGCGACTCCGAGCCCATCGATCGCACCGAGCAGGAAAAGCTCGATGCGAATCATCTCAAGGTGGCGCGCCGCGGGCGCGAGCCCGGCCTCACTTTGAGCCGCGAGGGACGCGAGGTGCCGATGGTGCAATGGGCGCGCGAGCTCCTCGATTCGATGCATGGATTGTGCGAGCTGCTGGATCAGGGAGAGCCGTCGCGGCCGTATCGGGCCGCTCTCGAGCAGCAGCGTGCCAAGATCGACGAGGTGGAGCGCACGCCGTCCGCGCGGCTGCTCGCGGAGATGCGCACGAGCGGCGAGACCTTCTTCCAGCTCGCGCAGCGCATGTCGCGAATGCACAAGGATTATTTCCTGGACCTGTACCCCCCCAACGAGAGCCGGCTCGCCGAGTTCGCGCAGGCCGCACAACACTCGCTCGAGGAGCAGGCCCGGATCGAGGCAAGCGACAAGGTGGATTTCGATACCTATCTCGCCCAGTACCTGGGGGAATGAGGCGCCCCGGCGGGGTGAGCGCCGTGGCGGGGTGAGCGCCGTGGCGGGGTGAGCCGGACCCCTCAATCGCGATAGATATGGACCGCGGGCTCGCCGCCTGCGACCCGGCTCGCGCGAAACATTCCCTCGACGTTGAACTCCATGACGATCCCTCCCGCGGGATCGATCGCGATGACGCCGCCCTCGCCGCCGAGCCCGGGGAGCTCCTCCAGCACCACCTCCCGCACAGCCTCCGCGAGGGAGCGCTTGCCGTAGCGGACGCGCGCGCTGATGTCGTGCGCCACGGCCGCCCGGATGAACACCTCGCCGTGGCCGGTCGCCGAGACTGCGCAGCACCGGTCGTCCGCGTAAGTGCCCGCGCCGATGATCGGCGAGTCTCCAATGCGTCCGAAGCGCTTGCCGGTCATGCCGCCGGTCGATGTGGCGGCGGCCAGCCGTCCGCGTCGGTCCGCCGCCACGGCGCCCACGGTCCCGAGATGCGCTATGGTGAGGGGCGAGAGCGCGGCATCACCCGAGCGGATGCGCTCGAGCTGCCGCCAGCGCTCCGCGGTGTAGAAGTAGCTGCGCGGAACCAGCTTGAGGCCCCGGACCAGCGCGAACTCCTCGGCGCCCGCACCCGACAGCATCACGTACTCGGAATGCTCCATCACGGCGCGCGCGAGCTCGACCGGGTTCTTGACGTGGGCGACTCCGGTCACGGCGCCCGCTTTCCGCGCCGCTCCATCCATGATGGAGGCATCGAGCTCGTTCTGCCCGTCGTACGTGAATACCGCGCCCCGACCCGCATTGAAGAGCGGGCAGTCCTCGAGTACGGCGACCGCGCGCGTCACGGCATCGACACTGCTGCGGCCTTGCGCGAGCAGCGAGAATCCCGCGTCGAGCGCATCCGACAGGCCCGCACGATAGCGCTGCTCTTGCTCCGTGCTCATGTCCGCGCGCGGCAGCGTGCCGGCGCCGCCGTGAATTGCTATACCGAACATCGATCGCGTCCCCTGGCCGCTGGTATCACCCAAGGCTATCATCAATCGCAGATGGAGCCATTCCCCACGCCCGCCGCGATCGGAAGCCTGCTCATCGCGAATCGCGGCGAGATCGCCATTCGCGTGATGCGTGCGGCCACCGAACTGGGAATTCGCACCGTCGCGATCCACTCGCGCGAGGACCGCTTCTCGTTGCATCGGACCAAGGCGGATGAGAGCTATCTCGTCGGCGAGGGCAAGGGACCGATCGAGGCGTATCTCGACATCGAGGACATCGTTCGCGTTGCCGTCGAGGCGCGCGTCGATGCGGTTCATCCGGGTTATGGATTTCTCTCCGAGAGCCCCGAGTTCGCGGAGGCTTGCGCGGCCGCGGGCATCGTGTTCGTGGGGCCGCTACCCGACACCATGCGCAAGCTCGGCAACAAGGTCGAGGCGCGCAATCTTGCGGCGAGCGCGGGCGTCCCCGTGATGCCCGCGACGCCGCCGCTGCCGGACGACGATGCCCAGACGCTCGCGCTCGCGCGCGCGGTGGGGCTGCCGGTCATGCTCAAGGCGAGCTGGGGCGGCGGCGGGCGCGGTATGCGCATCGTCGCGAACGAGGCGGGGCTTCTCGATGCGGTGACGGCCGCGCGCCGAGAGGCCAAGGGCGCGTTCGGCAAGGACGAGGTGTATCTCGAGAAGCTCATCGTGCGCGCGCGGCACGTGGAAGTGCAGATCCTGGGCGATGCGCACGGCAACCTCGTGCATCTCTACGAGCGCGACTGCACGGTGCAGCGTCGCAATCAGAAAGTGGTGGAGCGGGCGCCCGCGGTCTTCCTGACCGAGGAGGCGCGCGCCGATCTGTGCGCGGCCGCTCTCAAGATCGGCCGCGCCGTGCGCTACCGGGCGAGCGGGTACCGTCGAGTTCCTGCAGGACGCCGATACCGGCAAGTTCTACTTCATCGAGGTGAATCCGCGCATCCAGGTGGAGCATACGATCACCGAATGCGTGACGGGCGTCGATCTGGTGAAAGCGCAGATCCGCATCGCCGCCGGCGCCGAGATCGGCACCGCGCGCAGCGGCGTGCCGAAACAGGCGGACATCCACGTCACCGGCCATGCGTTGCAGTGCCGCGTGACCACGGAGGATCCGGAAAACAATTTCGTGCCGGACTACGGCACCATGACCGCCTATCGCAGTCCCGCCGGCTACGGCATCCGCCTCGATGCCGGCACCGCCTATGCGGGAGCGATCATCACGCGCTTCTACGACTCGCTGCTGGTGAAGGTCACCGCCTGGTCGCCCACGCCGGAGGAGACCATCGCGCGCATGCACCGCGCACTCTGGGAATTTCGCATCCGCGGCGTCGTGACCAATCTGCGATTTCTCGACCAGCTCATCATGCACCCGAGTTTCGCCGGCGGCGACTACACCACGCAGTTCATAGACCAGACGCCCGAGCTCATTCGCATCCCGCGCAAGCGCGACCGGGCGACCCGGTTGCTCCAGTTCATCGGCGACGTGATCGTCAACGGCAATCCCGAGGTGGGCGGGCGGCAGAAGCCGAAGGCGCCGGTGTTTCCCCGGGCGCCGCGCATCGCGCTGCCGGCCCCGCCCCCCGGCACGAAGCAGAAGCTGGACGAGCTGGGGCCCGAGCGGTTCGCCCAATGGATGCTCGGCGAGGAGCGCGTGCTCGTCACCGATACGAGCATGCGCGATGCTCACCAGTCTCTCCTTGCGACGCGCATCCGCACGCTCGATATGACGACGATCGCACCCTACTACGCGAGTCTGCTGCCGCAGATGTTTTCGATGGAGTGCTGGGGCGGAGCGACCTTCGACGTCGCGATGCGGTTTCTCAAAGAAGACCCCTGGGCGCGGCTCGCGCGCTTGCGCGAAGCCATGCCGAATCTGCTGCTGCAGATGTTGCTGCGGTCCGCGAACGCCGTCGGCTATGCCAACTATCCCGACAACGTCGTGCGCTACTTCGTCGACCAGGCGGCGAAGGCGGGCATCGACGTGTTCCGTGTATTCGACTGCCTGAACTGGGTCGACAACATGCAGGTGGCCATCGAGGCGGTGGTGCGATCGGGAGCGCTGTGCGAGGCCGCGATCTGCTACAGCGGCAATTTATCAAGCCCTCGGGAATCGAAGTACGATCTGAAGTACTACCTCGAGATCGCGCGCCGCCTGAAGGGCCTCGGCGGGCACGTGATCGCGATCAAGGACATGGCGGGTCTATGCCAGCCGCGCGCGGCGTTCGATCTCGTCAAGGCTCTCAAGGAAGAGATCGGTCTGCCGGTCCATTTTCACACGCACGACACCAGCGGCATCGCGGCGGCCAGCGTGCTCGCGGCCGTGGCGGCCGGTGCGGATGCGGTGGACGCCGCGATCGATGCCGTTTCGGGACTCACCTCGCAGCCCAACATGGGCTCGATCGTCGAGGCGCTGCGCTTCGGACCGCGCGACTCGCAGCTCGATCCCGACCGGCTGCGCCTCGTCTCGGCGTACTGGGAGCAGGTGCGGCGGGGCTACATCGCCTTCGAGAGTGACATCCGATCGGGAGCCTCCGAGGTCTACGTGCACGGTATGCCCGGAGGGCAATACACGAATCTCAAGGAACAGGCGCGCTCCCTCGGAATCGATGATCATCGCTGGTCCGAGGTGGCGCTCGCATATTCTCAAGTAAACGGGATGTTCGGCGACATCATCAAGGTCACCCCGACCTCCAAGGTGGTCGGCGACATGGCGCTCACGATGGTGACCCGCGGCCTCACGCGCGATGCCGTGCTCGACCCGGACATCGATGTGCCGTTCCCGGAATCGGTAGTGCAGCTCTTCCGCGGCGAGCTGGGTCAGCCGGTGGGTGGGTTTCCCGAGGCGCTCCAGCGCAAGGTGCTCGCGGGCAAGCCGGCGCTGACCGTGCGGCCGGGAGAGCTCGCGCCCGCCGTGGACCTCGCTGCCGAGCGCGCCGCGGCCGAGACGCGGATTGCGCGGCCGATCAGCGATGCCGAGATGGCCTCGCATCTCATGTACCCGAGGGTGTTCGCGGACTACGCCGCCGATCGCGCCGCCTATGGCGATGTGAGCGCCCTGCCGACGGCGGTGTTCTTCTACGGGATGGAATCAGGCCAGGAAATCACCATCGATCTCGAGCGCGGCAAGACGCTCATCGTGCGCTATGTCACCACCAGCGATGCGCATGACGACGGCACGCGCACGGTGTTCTTCGAGCTCAATGGGCAGCCGCGCCCGCTGCGCGTGCCGGATCGCAGCCAGGTGGCGAAGCGGCCTCCGCCGCGCAAGGCCGAACCCGGCAATCCCAAGCACGTCGGTGCGCCCATGCCGGGGACGATCGGAACCGTTGCCGTGCGGGTGAGCCAGAAGCTGGTGCGAGCAGAGGTGCTGCTGACGCTCGAGGCCATGAAGATGGAGACCACCGTACGAGCGGAGCAGGACGCCACCGTGAAAGAAGTCCTCGCGAAGCCCGGCATGGCCGTCGACGCCAAGGATCTACTGGTCGTTTTCGAGTAGATTCTGACGCGCCGTCAGAAGGCTTCTTTCAGGGAGACCCGCGGATCCGACAGCTTGTCGATGTTCGGGCGCACCCGCTCGGCGATGAGCTTGCGCGCGGCGACATAATCCTTAGGGTGGTTGATGGCCTCAACGGCGATGAGTTCGCCGCCTTTCAAGTAGCAGACGCTGAAGCTGCGAGTGGCCGGATCCCCGCGCAGCACCTGCTGATCGAAACCTTGCGAAAGCCCGACGATCAGCATCTTGTTGTCGAACTGATCGGACCAGAACCATGGGACACGGTCATGCACCGTCGGGCGGTCGAGCATGTTGAGCGCAGCGGTCTTGGATTGTTCGAAGGCGTTGTCTACGGACTCGAGCCGAACACGCATTGCGAAGCGATGGGAGGGATGGTTGGTGCAGTCGCCTGCGGCATAGATGGAGGCGTCGCCGGTGCGGCAGTACTCATCGACCACGATGCCGTTTTCGCACTCCAGGCCCGCTTCGGCGGCGAGGTCGGCGTTCGGTATGGCGCCGACCCCCACCACCAGGAGGTCCGCCTCGTAGGAGCTGCCGTCGGCACAAACCACGCGCCCGACCCGCTCTGCGCCCTCGAGCCGGATCACCCGGGTATTGCAGATGATCTTGATTCCCTGAGTGCGGTGCTCGTGCGCGTAATACTCCGAGACGCTCGAGGCCACCACCCGATTCATCACCCGATCGGCCATCTCGAGCACGGTCACGGTGGCGCCGAGCTTGCGCGCGGTGGCGGCCGTCTCGAGACCGATGTAGCCGCCCCCGATGATCACCAGCCGGGCGCCTGCCTTCAGCCCCGGACGAATGGCATGCACGTCCGCGACACTGCGCAAGTAATGCACGCCCGCGAGCTCCGCGCCCGGGGAGGACAGCTCGCGCGACCTTGCTCCCGTGCACATCAGCAGCCGGTCATAGGCGAGATCCTCTCCGTCGGACAAGCTCACACGGCGCGCGCCCCGATCGATGCGCATCGCGCGGCGGCCCAGGCGCAGCTCCACCCGATGCTGGTCGTAGAACGCCTGGTGACGAAACGGCAAGCGGTCCTCGCTCATCTCGCCGGAGAGATATTGCTTCGACAGGGGCGGCCGCTGATAAGGCAGCTGCGGCTCATCGCCGATCAGCACCAGCCGCCCGGCGTAACCCTCGCGACGCAGGGAGTCGACGGCCTGCGCGCCCGCCTGGCCGCCGCCGAGGATGAGAATCGTCGAAATCATGGGGCTCCTTGGCAAGCCAAACCGCAATGCTCCCTTATAGCGGGTCCTCGTCCGTCCCGTAAGCCGTGCTCAGCGCCCGACTGCGGCTCGCCACAGGGTGAGCGACGGGCCCGACGGGACCTCCACCCAGATGGTCGTGCCTGGCGGCCGGAATAGTAATAGGATTATCCGGACGGCCCAATGTGGAGCGGAGTCTTCAATGAAACTGATCACTGCCATTATCAAGCCCTTCAAGCTCGACGATGTGCGCGCGGCATTGTCCGAGATTGGCGTATCGGGCATGACCGTTACCGAGGTGAAGGGTTTCGGAAGACAGCGCGGACACACCGAGCTCTACCGTGGCGCCGAGTACGTGGTCGATTTCGTGCCGAAAACTCGTATCGAGGTGGCCGTCAAGAACGAGCTCGTGGATCAGGTCATCGAGGCGATCGTCGGGGCTTCCAAGACGGGAAAGGTCGGAGACGGTAAGATCTTCGTGACGGACATCATCCGGGTGCTGCGCATTCGCACCGGCGAGACCGATAACGCAGCCTTGTAGAGCCTGCGCTCAGGGCGCCGCCTCATCGGGGTCGTGCCGTTTGCGCCGGCTCCAGAGCCACAGAAAGCCGATGCACACCGCGAAATTGAGGATCCACCAGCCGATCTGGCGCGAGCCGCCCTTGTCGTCGCCGGCGGACTCGGTCCGATCGATGCGCTGAAGCGTACCGTTCAGATCCTGGCGCACACCCTCCAGGGTCACCTCGAACCGGACCGCCGCGGTGCCCGGCAGGGCGAGGTCCGGGGTCTCGACCGAATAGCCTCCATCCGCCAGAGCCGTCGCCGCGTGCGTCGCTCCTCGCAGCACCAGGGATACCTGGGCATTGCCGATGGGCGCATTGTCGTCGAGACGGGTCAGGTGGATGACCATGCGTGGCCCATGAACGGTGCCAACCGCGAGCAGCTGGGCGGATCGCGCCTCGACGCGCGCGTCTGGCGCCGCAGGCGATGCGGGCGATGCGGCGCGCCATCCCACCCCTGCGGCGATAAGCAGCGCGAGACACCCGAGCCAGGCAATCGAACGGTGTCTGCGCCCCCCGGGACGTTGGCTCAAAGCGCCCAACCGAGGACACCCATGATGAGGCCGCCGATCGCCGAGATCACGCCGAAGATCGGAAAGAAGTCCTTGCGCGCGAGGAAATACAAAGAGGTCAGCACCAGGCCGAGCTCGAGCAAGCCCTCGCCGATGTCGAATCTCAGGGCTCGCCGTTCCTCGAGCTCGGTTTTGTCGTCCGCAGCGTGCGCCGCCTCTTGCTGGCGCTCGGCGTCGCCGAGCTCTTTGTCGCGCGCGGCCTGGAGCTTGTGCGCCGCGTCCGCGGATTTCGAGGCGTCCGTCTGCAGCGCCTGCAGAACCGACAACGCCGTATCGCTCACGTTCGCTCGAATCTTCTTCGCCTGATAATAGGCCCAGTCGTCGTTGGCTTTCGTGCGCTCGATGACGGCCTGGGTATGCGTGCGGTGCGAGGCGATGGTGACCACGGAGAGAAAGATGCCGATCACGCCCACGAGAATGCCCACGACGCGAGTCTTGGGATCGGCGGCATGCTCGGGCGTTACTTCTATTTCAGCCATGAATTCGAGAACCCTCTATCTTCAGCGTCCAAGGAATCATTTGACGGCGTGCAGCCGCGGATTGGCGCGCGAGATGCCGAGCGCGCCGGAGCGCACGACTTCCACGATGTCGCCGAAAGCGGCGACGTTGGCGATGAACTCGCCGATTTCACCCTCGGTGCTCGCAAGCTCGACGATGTAGCTCGAGGGATTCGACGACAGCACCCGGCCGCCTGCGCGGCGCAGCAGAGCCCCCACCGCATCGACGTCGCCGGCGGCAATCTGCAGCTTGATCAGCAGCAGCTCGCGCGCCAGGTGGTCGCCGCTCGTCAGGTCCTCGACGGCCACGACATCGACGAGCTTCGAAAGCTGCGCATTGATCTGTGCGATGACCGAGTCCGACCCGGTGGTGACCAGCGTCACGCGCGAGACCGTGGGATCGTTGGTGGGCGCGACGGAAAGCGACTCGATGTTGTAGCCGCGGCTGGAAATCAGCCCCGTGACCCGAGTCAGCGCGCCGGCCTCGTTCTGCAGCAGAATCGCGATGATATGACGCATGCGCGAAGGATACGGGAGCCCGGCACTTGGGCGCCAGGGCGAGAACTGCTAGGCTTTTGAGGTGAAAGACCGCGGCGACATGCTGAATCAGGATGCTCACCCGCTGGCAGGCGCCAGCATGACGGGTGCGGAAATGCTCGTTCAGGTGCTGGCCGACGAAGGCGTCGACACGATCTTCGGCTACAGCGGCGGAGCGATTCTGCCGATCTACGATGCGGTCTTTCGCTACAACCAGGAGCATTCCCCCGCGATGCCGCTGATCGTCCCCGCCAACGAGCAGGGGGCAGGCTTCATGGCGGCGGGCTATGCGCGCGCGAGCGGGCGAGTGGGCGTCGCGCTGGTCACCTCCGGACCCGGCGCCACCAACACCGTCACTCCGGTGCGCGACTGTCAGGCGGACTCCGTCCCCATCGTGGTGATCTGCGGCCAGGTGGCGACCACCGCGATCGGAACGGACGCGTTTCAGGAGGCGCCGGTGCCGAGCATCATGGGCGCCGTCGCGAAGCACGTTTTCCTGGTCACCGACCCGAGCAAGCTGGAGGCAACCGTGCGCACCGCTTTTGAGATCGCGCGCACCGGCCGTCCGGGGCCCGTGGTACTCGACGTTCCGAAGGACGTCCAGAACTGGAAGGGCACCTTCGTCGGATCCGGCAGACTTCCGATTCCGGGATACCGCCAGCGCATGAACCGCCTGCACGCGAGCAAATTACCGGACAGTGCGTGTGCCGCATTCTTCCAGGCCCTGGACGCGGCCAAGCGGCCATTGATTTATGCCGGCGGCGGCGTGATCAACGCCGCCGCGTCGCAGCCTTTGCGCGAGTTTCTCGAGGATCATCAAATTCCGGTAGTGACGACGCTCATGGGCATCGGTGCCATCGATACCGGGCATCCTCTGTCGATGCGGATGCTCGGAATGCACGGCGCGGCATTCGCGAACTACGCCGTCGAGGACTGCGATTTTCTCATGGCCGTCGGCGCGCGGTTCGACGATCGGGTTGCGGGCAACCCGCCGAAGTTCGCGCGCCATGCGAAGTTCATTGCGCACCTCGACATCGACGCCTCGGAGATCAACAAGGTCAAGCGCGTCGACTGGAGCCACGTCGGTGTGCTGTCGGATGCGCTCGTGGACCTCATCGACTACGCGAAGCGCAAGAGCCTCAAGCACGAATGGCCCGAGTGGCGCGAGCGCTGCGAGGCGCTCAAACGCAAGCATGCGATGAACTACGACCGCGAAAGCCCGCTGATCCAGCCCTATTTCGTGATCGAGGAGATCAACCGGCTGACCCGAGGCGAGGCCATCATCACCACCGGCGTCGGCCAGCACCAAATGTGGGCCGCGCAGTACTTCGATTTCCGCAGCCCCCGGCTGTGGCTCACGTCGGGCAGCATGGGCACGATGGGCTTCGGCCTGCCGGCGGCCGTGGGAGCTCAATTCGCGCAGCGCTCCCGGCTGGTGATCGACATCGACGGCGATGCCAGCATCCGGATGAACCTGGGCGAACTGGAGACCGTCACCACCTATGACCTTCCGGTCAAGGTGGTGGTGCTCAACAACTGCGGCGACGGCATGGTCAAGCAGTGGCAGAAGCTCTTTTTCAAGGGCCGGCTGAGCGCGAGCGACAAGAGCCTGCACACCAAGGACTTCGTCAAGGCCGCGCTCGCCGACGGATTCAAATATGCCGTGCGGCTCGACAAGAAGGCGGACGTGCCCCGCGTGATCGAGGATTTCATCCGCTTTCCCGGCCCCGCATTTCTCGAGGTGATGATCGATCAGGATGCGGGGGTGTATCCGATGGTCGGGCCCGGACAAGCCTACGACGAGATGATTACCGGCGAGCATATCGCCTCACGGACCGAGGTCGAGATCAAGCCGCCCGACGCCTCGAAGATGTTCTAGCGAGAAAGCGCGCTAGCGAGAAAGCGCGCGGGCCGATGGGCCGCCCGGACGGCGGCAATCCCCTACCAGGTGCCCGTATTCGGCATGCTGGCCCACGGCTCGGCCGGTGCGAGGGGCGCGCCCTCCTGCAGCAATTCCACGGAGATGCCGTCCGGCGAGCGCACGAATGCCATGCGGCCGTCGCGCGGCGGGCGATTGATCACGACTCCGTGCTTCATCAAGCGCTCGCAGGTCGAGTAAATACTCTCGACCGAATAGGCCAGGTGGCCGAAATTGCGGCCGCCGCCATATGACTCGGGATCCCAGTTATGCGTGAGCTCGACTTGCGCGGTGTCATCGCCCGGAGCCGACAAAAATACCAGCGTATACCGCCCCTGGGGGTAATCGCGGCGCGACAGCTCGACCAGCCCAAGCGCATCTCGATAGAAACGCAAGGATTGCTCGATGTCGGTCACCCGCACCATAGTATGCAGATACTTCATGACGCTCTCACGGCTCTCAAGGCGGCGAATCTGGGGCAATTCATGCACAAAAGCAAATTGGGCGGATTCATCATCGACTGTCGCACGGACGATCTCACGGCCGCGGCCGAATTCTGGAGCGAGGCCCTGGGGATGCCGGTGCGTGAGCCGCTCGATGCCGCCGAAAGCGAGACGTATCGATGGCTCAAGGACACCCAGCACGGGCTCGATATCGAGGTTCAGCAGGTCGATCATCCGAGCCGGGTGCACCTGGACATCGAGACCGACGACATCGAGGCCGAGGTGAGGCGGTTGGAGAGCCTCGGCGCGAAGCGGATTGGGGCGGTGAGGACCTGGTGGGTAATGGAGGCGCCGACCGGACAGCGCTTCTGCGTCGTGCTCGCGCGCTCGTCGGATTTCGAGCAGAAGGCCAATGTGTGGCCTTGAGCCGTCATTTTGTTGCAGATGCGTCACAAATCTGATCCCGAGTTGACATAGCGCAACATTTAGTAATTTTCATGCATAAATGCCTTGATTTGCTGGGGATGAGTGATACGCTTCCCTTCGATGGAGTAGCGGCCCTGTTGCACTGAGTAACTTAATTGCAACACGTGGCGTAACTCAAAGAAGGTCGAGCGTAGGCACTCTTGTGCCGCGTATCTTCCGCCTAAGGACGTGCTGGGCAATTCTCGGCACCTGTTCCCCTATCTCCCCGGCTCGTCCGGGGATACTTTTATTCCCCTATCATTCCTGCTCTTACGGCCGGCGGCGGGCATTCGAGGATCCACGATGACCATGACGGACGGCTTCACGGGTGCGGTCGGCCATACGCCGCTCATCCGGCTCAAGGCTTTCAGCGAGGAGACAGGCTGCGAGATTCTCGGCAAGGCCGAATTCATGAATCCCGGCGGTTCGGTGAAGGACCGCGCCGCGAAATGGATCGTGCTCGACGCGGAAGCGCGGGGAGTGCTCGAGCCGGGTGGCACGGTGGTGGAGGGGACCGCCGGCAACACGGGCATCGGACTTGCCCATGTCTGCAACGCCCGCGGCTACAGATGCATCATCGTGATGCCTGACAATCAGGCCGCCGAAAAGTACCAAACCATCGAAACCCTGGGCGCCGAGCTGCGCAAAGTGCCTGCAGTGCCCTACAGCAACCCGAACCAGTACCAAAAAGTGGCGGGGCGCCTCGCGGCCGAGCTTCCCGGGGCGGTCTGGGCCAACCAGTTCGACAACACGGCGAACCGCCGGGCCCATTTCGAGTCCACGGGACCTGAGATCTGGGAGGACACCTCGGGCAAGATCGATGCGTTCTGTGCGGCGACGGGCACCGGCGGAACGCTCGCCGGCGTCGCGGCCTATCTCAAGTCTCGCCGCCCCAGCGTGCACATCACGCTGGTCGACCCGCCGGGCAGCGCGCTCTATCATTACGTGAAGGACGGAGAGCTCAAATCCGACGGCGGCTCCTCGATCACCGAAGGCATCGGCACCGGACGCGTGACCGCCAATCTCGAGGGTGCGCCGATCGACGATGCCCTGAGAATCTCCGACGCCGAGACCGTGCGCTTCGTTTACCGGCTGCTGCGCGAGGAAGGCTTGCTTCTGGGGAGCACGGCCGGCATCAACGTGGCGGCGGCGGTCCGGATAGCCCGCCAGCTCGGACCGGGTCATACCATCGTGACGGTGCTGTGCGACGGCGGTGCCAAGTATCAGTCGCGCTTATTCAACAGGGCGTGGCTCGAAGAAAAGGGTTTAAAGACGGATTAGCCAAGGTCCCGAACGACCGAAGGTCAGGCGCTGGCGGAGATATCCGGCGTGGGGTCGACGTTGAGCCACGCGAGCTGCTCGTGCAGGGCCGCGACCTCGCCCACGATCAGAAGGGCGGGGGATTCGAGCGCCGCGGTGCGCGCCGCGGCAGCGATGCTCGACAGCGTCGCTGCGACGACGCGCTGACCGGGCAGCGTACCCTGCGCAATGAGCGCGGCAGGCCGATCGGGCGGGGCGCCGTGCTCCATCAGGCGCTCGACGATACGCTCGAGCCGCGCAACGCCCATGTAGAAGACGGCCGTCGCGCGGTCCGCCGCCAGCGAGCGCCAATCGAGCTCGTGCTGCTCGTCCTCGGCGTGGCCGGTGACGAGGCTCACGCTCTGAGCATGATCTCGATGCGTGAGCGGTATCCCGGCATAGGCGGCGCAGGCGCTCGCCGCCGTGATGCCGGGAATCACCGAGTAGCTGATTCCCGCGCGCGCGAGGGCCTCGAGCTCCTCGCCGCCGCGTCCGAAGATGAAGGGGTCGCCGCCTTTCAGGCGCACCACGCGGCGCCCGGCGCGGGCATGCTCGATGAGCCACTCGTTGATGCGCTCCTGCGGCACGCCGGCGCCGCCGGCCGCCTTGCCGACGCAAATTCGCGCGGCATCACGGCGCGCCAACTCGAGCACGCCGTCTGAAACCAGCCGGTCGTGCAGGATCACGTCCGCATCGCAGAGCGCCCGCAGCGCCTTCAAGGTCAGAAGCTCGGGATCGCCGGGTCCGGCACCCACCAGCGCGACGTGCCCGGCCGCCTGCGGAGCCGACGTACCGGCGCCGAGCAGGCGCTGCGCGATGCGCTGCGCGCCGGATACGTCGCCCGCGATGAAGCGCTGTGCGGCCGCACCGTCGAGGAGCGTCTCGAAATAGCGCCGCCGCTCCTGCACCCCGCGCAGCCTGCGGCGCGCCACGGCGCGCAGGCCGGACAGCCACGAGGCGAGCTCGCCGATACGCGACGGCACGAGGGCCTCGAGCCGCTCGCGCCAGCGGCGCGCAAGCACCGGAGAGGCGCCACCGCTGGAGATCGCGATGAGCATCGGATCTCGATCCACGATCGCCGGAACGATGACCCGGGACGCCGCGCGATCGTCGACAACATTGACCGGGATGGCGCGTGCCTCGCACTGCGAGGCGATCCAGCGATTCAGGGAACGGCGTCCCGTGGCGACGATCGCCAGGCGTACCCCGGCCAGATCCTCGGGGAGGAACTCGCGCCGGACGTGGTCGATGGTGCCCTCCCGCGCGCGCCGCTCGAGCTCGGGAACCACCCGCGGCGCGACGATGCTGATGCAAGCGCCCGCACGCGCGAGCAGCGTCGCCTTGCGCAGGGCCACCTCGCCGCCGCCGACGATGAGAACTTTCTGCGAGCGCAGATCGAAGAACAGCGGAAAGTACAACAAGACTTCAGGCCCGGCCGGCAGAGGGGGGTTCAGTTTACGCCGAATCGCACCGCCGCAATTCCGCCGGGCTGCAAACTATCGCTTATGAGCACATGTTTTTTCGTGCTAGGAGGAGAGCCACACGATCTCGGCAGACGCCCGCTTGCCCCCCTATAGTGTTCCGATGATCGATCCGGCTCAATCGATTTCAGGCTTCGCCGTCGGCGTGGTGGTGGGGCTCACCGGCGTCGGGGGAGGCGCCCTCATGACGCCGTTGCTCGTGCTGCTGTTCGGCATTCATCCCGCCACCGCTGTCGGCACGGACCTCCTGCAGGCTTCCATCACCAAGGCAGGTGGCACGTGCGTTCACGCGAGCGCGGGGCGCGTGGACTGGCGCATCACGGGGACGCTCGCGGCGGGCAGCATTCCCGCGGCGCTCCTGACGGTGTTCGCCATGCACCGCTTCGGCTGGCTGGGCGCCTCCAAAACCATCACCTTCGTGCTCGGCATAGCGCTCGTGCTCACGGCGGTCGCGCTCTCGTTGCGCTCCCATCTGCGCAGCTTCTCGAAGGAGCAGCCGGTGTCACGGCCGCGCGCGCTGACCGTGGTGGCAGGACTGGTGCTCGGCGTCGTCGTCACGATGTCCTCCGTGGGAGCGGGAGCGCTCGGAGTGACGGCGCTGTTCTTCCTCTACCCGCATCTCAGGTCGCCGCGCATCGTCGCATCGGACCTGGCGCACGCCGTGCCTCTCACGCTCGTGGCCGGCCTCGGTCACTGGATCTACGGCAGCGTCGACTTTCATCTGCTGGGATCGCTGCTCCTGGGATCGCTGCCCGGCATCTACATCGGCAGTCACTTCAGCGGCCGTATTCCGGAGAGGCTCCTGCGCTTTCTCCTGGCCGCGGTGCTGCTGCTCACCGGCGTCAAGCTCATCGCCTATTAGAATTCTTATATCCTACGAACCATGAAATTCCAGCAACTGCGATATCTCGTGGCGGTACACGAGAACGGCCTCAACATCACCGCCGCCGCACGGCAGTTGCACACCTCGCAGCCCGGCGTCAGCCGCCAACTGAAGCTGCTCGAGGAGGAGCTCGGATTTCAGCTGTTCGAACGCGAGGGCCGCGCGCTCACGCGCACCACCGCAGCCGGCGATGAGATCATCTCGCGGGCCGGCGCCATCCTGCGCGAGATGCAGAATATTCGCCGCACATCCGCGGAGCTGCGCAAGGCCGATGGCGGTACGCTATCCATCGCCACCACTCATACGCAGGCGCGCTACGTGCTGCCGCAGGTGATCCGCGCATTCCGCCAGAAGTACCCCAAGGTGCGCCTGCATCTGCATCAGGGCACCTCCGAGCAAATCGCGGAAATGGTGGCTCGCGACCGAGTCGATTTCGCCATCGCCACCGGCTCCGAGGAGCTATTTCCGCATTTGGTGCGCCTGCCCGTGTATCGCTGGCATCGCGCGGTGGTCGTGCCGCGCGGACACCCCCTCGCCTCGGCTGGCAAGCTCACCCTGAAGAAACTGGCCGATTATCCGATCGTGACGTACGTGTTCAGCTTCTCCGGGCGCTCCTCGCTTCCGGCGCTGTTCGAGACCGCAGGGCTGTCGCTCGACGTGGCGCTCACGGCGCGCGACTCCGACGTCATAAAGACCTACGTGCGCATCGGCTTGGGCGTAGGCATCCTGGCTCGGCTCGCGATCGATCCGGTCGCCGACGCGGACCTCGCCGTGCTCGATGCCTCGCATCTCTTCGAGGGCCACACCACCTGGATCGGATTTCGCCGCGGCGCGCTCTTGCGCGCCTACATGTACGACTTCGTCGAGCTGCTCGCGCCGCACCTGCCGCGCAAGCTCGTGCGGGAGACGGAAAAGATCGAAACGCAGGAAGATGTCGGGCGTCTGCTCCAGGAGCTCACCATTCCCTTGCGCGACAATCCTTGAGGGCGCGCGGGCGCCCGGGGTCACGGCGCGTGCTGCAGCCCAGATAGCGCCGCGTTACCGGTGCCGGAGCGCCGTCTCGAGACCGCGATCGTTCGCAGGCTGATAGGCAGCGGTGAAGGTGTGAAGCGCCGCGGCGGCGCTCTCGAGCTCGCTTTCGGGAAGCTCGATGCTGTCGAAGCCGCAGCGCGCCAGGAGAAACACATGATCTCGGTGCAGGGCGCCCCGCGCCCGCAGCTCCCCCGCGAATTGCCAGCGCTCGCGCAGCAGCCGCCCCTGGGTGTAACCGCGGCCCTCGCTCAACGTCGGGAACTCGGCGCCGGCCAGCGCCAGACGCTCGAGATCGGGAACGAGCTCGTGCACGTCGTCCGCGGGCGCCAGAATGACGCCGAGTGGGCCACGCCGTGACAGCCAGCGGTCGCGCCCGGCGGAGAACTCGGCGAAGGCGAGGATCAGCGGCGCGTCGTCGTCGATCTTGCCGCCGGCCGTCGTGCACCACTCGTCCACGACGATGAGGCCGTTACGCAGCAACCCGTGCGGCATACACCTGCTCCTTGAAGGGCTTGACGCCGATGCGCCGCACGGTGTCGATGAAGCGCTCGTCGGGCTGGCGCTCCCGCACGTACACCTCGAGCAGCCGCGCGAGGGTCTCCGGCACCTCGCGCTTGGGCACCGACGGGCCGATCACGCTTCCGAGCGAGGCGTCCGTTCCCGCCGCACCGCCGATGGTGATCTGGTACCACTCCTCGCCGCCCTTGTCGACGCCGAGGATACCGATCGCGCCCACGTGGTGATGGCCGCAAGCATTCATGCAGCCCGACATCTTCAGGTCGATCTCGCCCAGGTCGTAGAGATAGTCGTAATCGTCGAAGCGCTCGTTGATCAGCCTCGCCACGTCGATGGAGCCCGCGTTGGCGAGACTGCAGAAATCCAGCCCCGGGCAGCAGATCATGTCGGTGAGCGTGCCGATGTTGGGCGTCGCCAGGCCTGCCCGCGCGAGAAGCCGCCATAGCTCGAAGGTCCTGCCTTGCTCGACGTCGGCGAGGATCAAATTCTGCCCATGAGTGACGCGCACTTCACCGAAGCTGTAGCGATCGGCGAGGTCCGCGATCAGCTCCATCTGGGCGTCGGTCGCATCGCCAGGCGCAACGTCCGGCTTCTTGAGCGAGATGACCACGATTCGGTAGCCCGGTACCTTGTGAGCGCTCGTGTTGTAGCGGTACCAGGCGCGAAATGCCACGTCCCCCGCAGCGCCCGCTGGCACGGCGCTCGGATCCACATCCTCGAGGGACCGGTAGGGCGGCGGAACAAAAAACGCCCGCACGCGCTCGATCTCCGCATCCGGCACGCGCAGCGCGCCGCCTTTGATCGGATCCCATTCAGCCTCGACCCGCCGGCGAAATTCTTCGATGCCGAGCGACTTCACCAGGATCTTGATGCGCGCCTTGTGGATGTTGTCGCGCCTACCCTCGCGGTTGTACACGCGCAGGATCGCCTCGAGATACGAGAGCAGGTGCTCCCGCGGAAGAAACTCCCTGACCACCTGACCGATCACGGGCGTGCGGCCGAGCCCTCCTCCCGCGAGAATCTCAAAACCTGCCTCGCCGGAAGGACCGCGCGCGAGGTGCACGCCGATGTCGTGCAACTGCGAGGCGGCTCGATCACGCGGCGCACCGGTGACCGCGATCTTGAATTTCCGGGGCAGATACGTGAACTCGGGATGGAAGGTCGACCATTGCCGGATGATCTCGCACCACGGCCGCGGATCCTCGATCTCGTCCGGCGAGACGCCCGCGAGGGGGTCCGAGGTGGTGTTGCGGATGCAGTTGCCGCTCGTCTGGATCGCGTGCATTTCGACGGCCGCGAGCTCGGCGAGGATCTCGGGCACATCCTCGATGCGCGGCCAGTTGTACTGGATATTCTGGCGCGTGGTGAAATGACCATAGCCGCGGTCGTAGCGGCGGGCGATCGATGCGAGTGTGCGCAGCTGCGTCGAGGACAGCAACCCGTAGGGGATGGCCACGCGCAACATCGGCGCGTGCCGTTGAATGTAGAGCCCGTTGCGCAGTCGCAGATGACGAAACTCATCGTCGCTCAGCTCACCAGCGAGAAAGCGGCGCGTTTGATCGCGAAACTGCGCGACGCGCTCCTCGACGAGCGTTTTGTCGATTCCGTCGTAGCGGTACATGCATTTACTTTATCCCCCGCCCGGCGGCTGTGCTAATAACCGCGCGGCATGAACTCATATCGAGCATTGCGATTTCCTTGATGCAGGTCGCGTTGCGATGCCAAAAGCGTGAATCGCTCGGCAGAGCAAAAACCCGGTTGCGGGCAGCATCGCATGGGTTACATAAGGTTCAACTGTGGCAAAAAGTCTCCCGGCAAAGGATCTCGTGGAAATCGTCGTCGCGCCGGACACGTACCACGTCTCACCCGAGCCGATGCTGATGGTGGCCGAGTTGCACGGCGCGCTCGCACTATGCCTTCACGACGAGGGCCGTGGAGTGGGCGGACTGCTGCATCTCAAGTTCATGGGCGGTACGGGCCGCCCGAGCGATGTCACCGACAATACCCTGAGCTCCGTTCTGGCCGTGCTCGACCGATTCAAGCGCGGCGTGCTCGGCAATTCGACAAAGCGCGACGAGATCCAGGCGCGCATCCTGGCCCACGCACTGCCGCCCGTGGGCGCAGGCGAGCCGAGCGCCTCGCTCGTCGACCTGATCTGTGCCGATCTGGCCGATTCCAAGATCTATTGCGGCTCGCAAACCATCCGCAGAACCGAGTCGCTGCGGGTGTGCTTTCAGCCCTTCGCGGGCCGCGTCTGGGTTTGCGGCCCGAACAACCTGCGAAGCTCCGGCCCGCACCGCTCGGCGGTTTGACCTGCCTAGGATCCGCGCTTCGTTGTAAGCTTCGAGCGGATTTCATCGAAGGTGTTCCATGCGAGTTGCCGTGGTGGCCGGGGTGTGCATTCTAGCGGCGTGCGCAAGCACTCCGCTGGCTCCCAAACCGCCGTCCGGTGTGGACTTGAGCGGGCACTGGGTGCTCGATGAGGCGGACAGCGACGATGCGCAGCGGCTGATGCAGAGTCAGCTGGTCGCGGCGACCGCCAACGCCAGCGGGAGCGGACAAACCCGCTCCGGCCGCCGTCAGGGCCCGGGAGCGGGCGGACCCGGCGCGGTAGGACCGCTCATGCCCCCGGTAACGGTGCTCGACGAGGGCCTGCGATGGCCCGGCAAGGATGTGTCGATCCACCAGGCGGGCGGGCTCGTCACCTTCTCGAGCGGTGGCAATGTGCGCGAATGCGACCCCACGCCCAACAAAAGTGCGGTGCACCCGGTGGCCACCCGCGGCCGCGGCGATGCGCCTCCGCCTCGCTGCGGGTGGGATCAGGGAACCCTGGTGGTTGAATCGGGGGAACCCGAGGAGGACCGCCCGCCGTACGATCAGCGATTCAGCGTTTCCCCGGACGGCCAGCAGCTAGTCGAGGTCGTGCTCTTCAAAGGCGGACGCTCCGACGGATTCACCGCTTCGCGCGTCTGGCATCGTGCGGCAGCAACCCCCGCTCTGCGGCAGAATTCGCATCAATAAAAAAGCCGGGCAAAGCCCGGCTCTCAAGTCCCCATGCCTCTCGCGGCGCTTATTGATTCGCGCGCTGGCGATGTTCGGTCTGTTTTTACTTCCCCAATGCTATTGCGTTCCCACAACACTCTAGCGTTGCACGGGCTCCGATGCTAGCCCTAGTGTCAAGAAATGAAAAAATTAATTGTGACTGGAAAGCAACAATCGCGTGGAGCCCGGCATGCGGCGAGCGTGTACCCACGCCGGGCGAGCATGCAAGGCCCAGGCGCCCGGGCCGCGAGCCTGAAGCGCCGGCGGCGGATCGAGTATCCTTGTGCGAGCTCACATCGATCCGGAGATTCGTTGATTGGCAAAGCAATCCAAGCCATCGGTGGTGCCGCAGATCGCCGTTCGCACCCGCCGCGCCTACTTTGATTTCAAGTTCGGGCAACTTCACGTGCGGACCGCCTTTCCGACCACGGGCGGCTTCGATGAGGAGGTCACGCTGATCTGTCTGCACTCGCGCGAGGGAACCAGCCGCGTTTTCACCCGATTTCTGCCCGAGATCGCCGACGAGCGATCGGTGTACGCACCGGATCTGCCCGGATTCGGGGAATCCGACCCGGCTCCGAGCGCGACTTTCGCAGATGCTGCGAGCGCCGTTCTGGACCTGGCTGCTGATTTGCGGCTGCGACAGATCGACGTGCTGGGGGTCGGATTCGGCGCCGCCGCCGCGCTCGAGCTCGCAGCGCTGCGTCCGGATCTCGTACGGCGCCTGGTGCTGGTAGGCGCACCCCCCATGGATCGCATTCCTCCGATCAAACAGCAAACCCTCCTCATCCGCATCCGGTCCGACTCGACGGAGGCGCCCTGGAACAAAGGGATCCTCCCCACGGCGCGCGTCGCCGAGCTTCCCTTGGCTTCGCCCGACCCCTTCGATGCGGATCCTCAGACACTCGCCAGGCATATCAGCGCTTTCCTCAAAGCTTGAGGCGCGCGGTAACATCCGGCAGCCCCAGGAGAGCGATCCGCGCGGCGCCCGCGAGGCTCGCCGGCGAGCGGCCATGAACGGCGAGAAAGGCATCCGGCTCAACAAGTACATCAGCGAGACGGGGGTTTGCTCGCGTCGCGAGGCCGACAAATGGATCGAGGCGGGCCGTGTCACTCTGAACGGCGCACGCGCGACGCTGGGCCACCAAGTTGCCGCGGGCGATGAGGTACGGATAGACGGCAACCTCGTCGGAACCAAGAAAAAGCAGATCTACATAGCGCTCAACAAACCCGTGGGCATCACCTGCACCACCGAGGCGCATGTCGAGGACAACATCGTCCGCTTCGTAGGCCACAGCGAGCGGATTTTTCCCGTGGGCCGCCTCGACAAAGACTCGGAGGGGTTGATCCTGCTCACCAACGACGGCGATATCGTCAACGAGATCCTGCGTGCCGAAAACGAGCACGAGAAGGAATACATCGTCTCGGTGAATCGCCCGATCACGGATCTCGCGCTCCAGATGCTCGCGAGCGGCGTGAAGATCATGGGCGTGACCACGAAGCGCTGCAAGGTCGAGCGGACCGCTCCCGATACATTTCGCATGACTCTCACCCAGGGCCTGAACCGGCAGATCCGCCGCATGTGCTCGGCGCTCGGCTACCGCGTGCAGCGATTGAAGCGCGTGCGCATCATCAACGTCGATCTCGGCGACTTGCGCACGGGCAAGTGGCGCTACCTGAGCGAATCCGAGGTCACCGGGCTGCTCAAACGTTGAGCTCGAGCTAAGCGCCGCGCAGGACCGGCGCGGGGACGCCGTCCGACCACCGCCGCCCCATCGTCGCCCGCCAGTCCGGATCGTGGGCACGTGCGGCGAGCCACCGGAAGAAATCATCCCCCTGGTTGGTCCAGTAAGAGTGATTGAACAGCACCCCGCCGGTGCTCGACACGACGCTGAAGCGGCGCCGCAGGCCGAGACTCGCCACTCCGCGGGTGCACCTGATGCGCGGGGAGTTTTCAGAGAGCGCGAATTGCTCCGGGCCAACCTGCAATCGCAGCCGGCCTGCATGACCGTAGATGCAAATGTTCGGCTGCGCGGCGCGGATCAACGCGACGCCGTGGACCAGCGAGGGAGGGACGTCGTAGGCGGTCCAGGTACCGCCCAAAACGTGCCACTGCAGGATCATGCTTTGCCGGCGAAAATCGATGACCGACACCGAGCCGACGTTATCGGAGGCCATTGCTGCAGCATGCCCCATTCAGGCGCGGTTTTGAATCGGTGCTATTTCGAATCGCGATTCGGCAGATCGGCGAACACGCTCTCTACCAGTCCGGCAGTGAGCAATTGCGGAAGCACGACGGGAGCGCTCGCCCCCGGTTTGGAATTGTAAACCACATACAAGGGCACTCCCGCGCGTCCGAAATCGGCGAGCGCCTGCGTGATGGCCGGATCGCGATTGGTCCAGTCGCCCTTCAAGAGCGTGACGCCCTTGTCTTTGAAGATTCGTTCCACGGCTGGGTCGGCGAAGGCATTGCGCTCGTTCACGAGGCAGGTCAGGCACCAGCTGGCGGTGAAGTTGACCAGCAACGGCGCGCCGCTGGCCTTGAGCGATTCGACGCGCGCGGCATCGTACGGCTGCCAGGCTTCGCCCGCCGCCACACCCGCAGCCGTAGCCGGCGCGGCAGCAACCGGCGCGGCCGCCGCCACGCCCGCCAAGCGCACCGGAAGCACGATGGCGAGCAATACCGCCGCCGAGGCCGTAAGGATCGCGGTCACGCGGCCCACCGCCGAGCTTGCCTTGGACTTCTGGTAGGCCCAGGCGGCGAAGGCGACGAGGAGCGCGCCCGCAAGTGCGGCGCCGAGTCCGAGGGAGGAGGTCTGCTGGGCAAGAACCCAGAGGAGCCACGCCGCGGAGGCGTACATGGGGAAGGCAAAGATCTGCTTCATCGTCTCCATCCACGCGCCGGGTTTCGGCAGCGCGCGCCGCAGCCACGGCGCGAACGACAAGAGCAAATAGGGCAGCGACAGGCCGATGCCCAACGCCGCGAATATGCAGAGTGCGACGATCGGTGACTGCGTCAGCGCGGCGCCGACCGCTGCCGCCATGAAAGGCGCCGTGCACGGCGTCGCGACCAGCGTGGTCAGCACACCGGTGAAGAACGACGCTCGCAAGCTGTCTCCTTGAGTCAACGAGTCGCCGACCCCCGCAAGGCCACCGCCGACCTCGAAGACTCCGGAGAGGTTCAATCCCACCGCAAGAAGCAGATAGATCATCAAGGTGACGAACAGCGGCGATTGAAGCTGGAAGCCCCAGCCGATTTTCTCCCCGCCGGCGCGCAAAGCGAGCAGTACACCGGCCAGCACCAGCATCGAGGCGATGACGCCGGCCGCGAACATGAGCCCCTTGGTGCGCACGGCCGCGGGATGCGTCTTGGCCTGCGCAACGAGCCCGATCGCCTTGATGGAAAGGACCGGAAACACGCACGGCATCAAGTTCAGGATCAGACCGCCGAGGACGGCGAGTAGCACGAGGGTGGCAAGGTTCAGCGGCCGCGTGCCGTCCGCGGCGGCCGCCGGGACCGCCGCCGGCCCCGCGAACCGCGCGGCGAGCGCCGCTGCAGGCGCAGGCGCTCCGCTCAAGGTCGCCCCGATCTCGATGGGCACCTCCAAGGTATCGCCACCGCCGGCCCCGGGGGCGCCGCTCTGTTCCGTGGCGATCAGCACGCCTCGAACGCTGCCGGAGCGCGGTGGCTGATAGCCGAGCTTCACGGCGAGCTCGACGGCGCCGTCGCGGCGGGTCAACGTCTGCGGGGCGGCGTACTCGATGGCGCCGTCGCCGTAGGGATAGAAGGCGAGCGATCTGAGTCGCGAGAGCGTATCGCCCCAGGCCTTGCCGAAACTGAGCACCAGCCGACCATCGGCGATCCGCGCGCTGCTCGCGGCCGGCGCGGGATTGGGTAACTCGGCACGCGCCTGGTCGAACAACGGAGCCACGGCGGGATCCGGTGCGCCGGCCGCCGTACCCGCGGCAGCCACCGGAAGCTTGAGGTCAAGGTCTGCGCTTTCGGGAATGCAGACATCGGCGCATACGAGCCAGCTCGCCTTGGCCTTGAGGTCGAGCGGTGCCGATGCCTTCAGATCCGGAGCCGCGGTGAGCTTGACGAGGTGCATCGCGTGCTTGGCGTAGCCGTAGTTCACCAGCGGCGCGACCACGAACCGATGCGGCGTGGTCCATACGATATCGCCCGCGGTCACGCCCGGCGGCAGTGTCCAGACGATCTGCGTCGCCTGGCCGGAATCGCCGGGGTTACGCCAGTAGGTGTGCCAGCCGTCGCGAATCTGGAGCTCGAGCGCGACCCAGACGGACTGACCGGGTGCGATCGAATCGGCTTCGCTCACGAGGCGCGCTTTGACGTTGTCGGTCGTGACCGCAGCCCCCGATAGGGGATAGACGGCCGGAGCGACCAGCGCAAGGATCAACAGCCACCACTTCGAGTAGCGCATACGGTGTATGTTATCCAATTCGCCCGCGGCGAAGGCGCCGCGAAGCGGCGCCGGCTGTGCAGCGCCTCACAGTTTCCGCCAAACGTGGCCCGGCCAAACGTACCCCGGAAGGCTTGCTTGAGCTAATGTTACGAGCTTCCATACCAAATAGCCCATGCAAGAAAATTACCTCGAGAGAATTCTCAAAGCCAAAGTCTACGACGTCGCTGTGGAAACCCCGCTCGAGCTCGCACCGCGGCTCTCGCGGCGGCTCGACAATCGCATACTATTCAAACGGGAAGACCTCCAGCCGGTCTTTTCGTTCAAAATTCGCGGCGCTTACAACAAGATCGCCCAGCTGTCCGAGACGGCGGCGCAGCGCGGCGTAATTTGCGCCTCGGCAGGGAACCATGCGCAGGGCGTGGCGCTCGGCGCGCGCACCCGCGGCATCCACGCGGTCGTCGTGATGCCCGTTACCACGCCCGAGATCAAGGTGCAGGCGGTTCTCGACCTCGGCGCCGAGATCGTGCTGCACGGCGATGATTACGATGAGGCCAACGAGCAGGCGATCGAGCTCGCGCGCGATCGCAACCTCGTGTTCGTGCATCCGTTCGACGATCCGGACGTCATTGCGGGTCAGGGCACCGTCGCCATGGAAATCCTGCGCCAGTGGCATGGCGATGATCTCGAGGCGATTTTCGTCCCCATCGGCGGCGGCGGCTTGATCGCGGGCGTCGCGGCCTACGTCAAGTCGCTCTATCCGCGCATCAAGATCGTCGGCGTGGAGCCGGAGGATGCGGCGGGCATGTTCGAATCGATGCGCGCCGGCAAGCGCGTCACCCTGCCGCGGGTCGGCATCTTCGCCGACGGCGTTGCCGTCAGGCGCGTGGGAGAGGAGACCTTCCGCCTCGCGAAGGCATACGTCGATGAGATCGTGCTGGTGACCACCGATCAGATCTGCGCCGCCATCCAGGACATCTTCGAGGACACACGCTCCATCGCGGAGCCCGCCGGGGCGCTCGCGGTCGCGGGCATCAAGAAATATGTCGCTCGTGAATCCTTGAGCGGACGCGTGCTGGTGGCGATCAACGGCGGCGCGAACATGAATTTCGATCGCCTGCGCTACGTGGCGGAGCGCGCCGACGTGGGCGCGCAACGCGAGGCGCTGCTGGCGGTCGAGATCCCCGAGACGCCCGGATCGTTCCTGCGTTTTTGCGAGCTGCTCGGGAGCCGCAGCGTCACTGAATTCAATTATCGGTACGCGGATGTGAAGAAGGCGCAGCTGTTCGTCGGCCTCACCATAGCGCAGGGTCGGGCCGAGCGCACCGCGCTCGTGCAGAGCTTGAGCGAGGCGGGCTTCCCGGCGCGCGACATGACCGACGATGAGACGGCGAAACTCCACGTGCGCTACATGGTGGGTGGCCATCCCGGCAACATCGAGCACGAGCGGCTGTACCGGTTCGAGTTTCCCGAGCGGCCCGGCGCATTGCTCAAGTTCCTGCGCGCGATCGGGCCGCGCTGGAACGTGAGCCTCTTTCATTACCGCAATCACGGCGCAGACCACGGCCGCGTGCTTGCCGGCATCCAGGTGCCTCCCGAGACGATCACGGATTTCCTGCTGCACATCGACCAGCTGCAGTACGCCTACTCCGAAGAGACGGACAATCCGGCCTACCGGATCTTCCTGAGCCGCTGAGGGAGCACCATGAGACCGAGTGCGAACGCCGCTGCAGGCGATGGCCGGTGATGCGGCCGGGATGAGCTCTTACGAGGTGCGGCGTGCGGCGCGGCACGAGAAGCTCCGTGTGCGCGGCCTCGACATGCACGTGCGGACCTGGGGACCCGAGCCGTCGGCATGCGAGCCGCGCTGGCTGCTGTTGCACGGTTATCAAGATACCGGCGACACGTTTCAGTTCCTGGTGGACGCGCTCGAGCGCGACTGGCCGCTGACGGCGCTCGATTGGCGCGGTTTCGGCCGCAGCGCCTGGTCGCAGAACGGCTACTGGTTTCCCGATTACCTGGCCGACCTCGATGCGCTGCTCGATGCGGTGAGCGGCGCCGCGCCGGTCCGGCTCGTCGGCCACAGCATGGGCGGCAACATCGCCGCCCTGTATGCCGGCGCGCGGCCGCAGCGGGTGCGCTCCGTAGTCAACCTCGAGGGCTTCGGATTGCCGCGCACGACGCCGGCCGAAGCGCCTGCGCAGCTGCGCAAATGGCTGGATCAGGTCAGATCGGTGCCGCCACTCAAGGACTATGACTCGTTCGATCAGCTTGCCGCGATCATCCTGAAGCGCTATCCGCGCTTCGGCGCGGTGCGGGCGAGCTTCGTGGCCCGCGCCTGGGGTAGACTCGAGGCGGACGGTCGGGTCCACTTGCTCGGCGATCCGCGTCATCGCTGGGTGAGTCCGACGGTCTACAAGCGCGAAGATGCCGAGGCGTGCTGGCGAGGCATCGCGGCGCCCATGCTGATGCTCGTCGGCGGGAAGTCCGATTACCTGCCGCACCTGGGGCCGGACGCCGCCGCGGATGCCATCCGGGCGATCGTTCGCGACACCGAAATCGTCCACATTGCCGGAGCCGGACACATGCTGCACATCGAGAAGCCCGAGACGATCGCTCCGCTGATCGAACAATTCTCGAGCACCCACTAGTCTAGGAGCCTGTCTGACTAACGATGCGCCTACTGCGGCCGCCCCTCGTGACGGCCCCCATTAGTCAGACAGGCTCCTGCCGCCCATGCTGACCCGGCGGCTCCACCCGACGCGTTTCGGGCAACTGCACGTGCGCAGCCACGACGGCAAGGGTGTCCCGTTGGTGCTGCTGCATCCCTCGCCCCGCTCGGGGCAGATGTGGGAGGAACTGCAGGAGCGCCTGACGAGACCGACCCTTGCACCAGACAGGCTGGGTTATGGATTCTCGGATGCGCCCCCGTGGGCGCTCTCGCTCGAGCAGTACGCGCAATGCACCAGCGATGCGCTGGAGGCCGCGGGCATCGACGGCCCCTTCGATGTGCTCGGCGTTCACGTGGGATCGCTCGAGGCGGTCGAGATCGCGCACGTCCGCCCGGCTCAGGTGCGGCGCGTGCTGGCGGTGGGCATGCCGCTGTTCACGGCAGAGGAGCAGCAGCGGCAGCTCGAAAAATACAGCGAGCAGCCGTTGAAGCCGGCGACCGAAGGCGGACATGTGCTCGCCGCGTGGCGTGGATGCTTCGCGTTTCGCCAGCCGCCCTATGATCTGCCGGACGCGCAGCGGCGTTTCATCGAGCACCTGCTCGCCGCCAATCCCGGAGCCGCCCTCAAGGCGGCCGGCACCTATCCGGTCGAGAAGCGACTGAAGGGCCTGAAGCCGCCGCTCGCCGTGCTCGCTCCGCACGATGACATCATCGAGCAAACCCAGCGCGTGAAACCGTTGCTGAAGCCGGACGGCACCTATCTCGACCTGCCCGATCTGGGCGTCGATCCCTTTCGCACGGCGCCGGAACGCATGGCCGAGCTGGTCAATCGATACCTGCCTCCCTGACGGAATCTGCCCGACACCGGTATCCTACGATGCGAGGACTCACTTCCGCCCACCTCCGCAGCGAATGGAAGGAACGCCAACTTGCGCGTTGAACCCAAGCTCACCGGACTTTCCGGTAACGAAATCTACTGTATGCGTCTGAAGGGCCTCACGCCGACGGGCGTGGTCATCGGAAACAGCATTCAATCGATGGGATTCCTGGGCGGCGTGCGCTCGGCGTTCCGCGGCATCGTCGGCGGCGAGATCCCCGACGTGACCGGTATGATCCATGCCGGCCGAGAAGCGGCCTTCCTGCGAATGAAGAGCGAGGCGCAGCGCGAGGACGTGCACGGGGTCGTCGGCGTGAGCTCGGAGCTGCGGGCGCTCGGCGGTAATTCGGAGTTTCTGTTCGTCGGATCCGGCGTGCGCGCGGACGCGGAGGCGCAGCCCTTCACCAGCGCCGGCGATGCCCAGGAGCTCTATTGCCACATGGACGCCGGCTACGAGCCGCGCGAGTTCGTGTTCGGCAACATCGCGTACTCGGTGGGAGCGGTGGGCGGGATCGCCGGCACGCTGAAGACGCTGGTGCGCGGCGAGATCAAGGAATTCAGCGACGTATTCAACGAGACGCGTCATCACGCGCTCGACCGCCTGCTTACGCACGCCAAGGCGGTGCGCGCCAACGCCGTCGTCGGCATCCGGACGAACGTGCTGCATTTCTCGGGGTTTCACGAGATGTACATGACGGGTACGGCGGCGCTGAATCCCGCGTTGCCCGCCGAGTGCGCGAATGTGCCGGTCACCAGCGATCTCACCGGCGAGGAGCTCTGGGGCATGACACAGCTGGGATACGTGCCGGTGAAGCTCCTGATCTCGACCTCGGTCTATTCTCTAGGTGCCATCGGCGGCATCAAGGCCGCGTTCAAGAGTTTCGTGAAGGGCGAAATCTCCGACCTCACCACGCTCATCTACGAAGCGCGCGAGCACGTGTTCGATCGCTTGCGGCGCGAAGCCGCGGCTTTAAGCGCGGAGGAAGTGGTCGGCATCAAGACCTACATCGTCGAGCTCGGTCCGAGCCTCGTCGAGATCTTCGCCGTGGGAACGGCGGTGCGGCGGCTCCAGGGCGCCACCGTCAAGACCCCTTCGCTGCCGGCGCAGGCCATTATCCGGGACAAGGACACCTGGATCAGCGGTCTGGGCGGATTCGACCTGCAATCGATCCGCGCCGGAGGCTGACCCCGGGCGGCGGGCTGCCGGCCGCGGCTGCCCGGTGCGGCCGGGCGTTGCGCGAGGCGATCCACACGCCGAGGATGGTGAGCGCGCCGCCCGCGAGCACCTGTACCGTGATGGACTCACCGAGGAGCCGGGCCCCCGCGATGACCGATACGATGGGGATCAGGTACAGCGTCAAGCCCACGCGCGCGGCGGGGAGCGAACCGCAGGCATGGTTCCACAGCAGGAACGCGATCATGCTGCTCGCAAGCCCCATGGCCGCGAGCTCGAGCGTGATCTTGGAGGCAGGCCACGTTCCTGCGGGAATCAGCGGCAGCGACAGGGCGAGCAAAGCCGCCGTGCCGAGCACGAGGATGGCGCCCGTAACCGCGAAAGTACCATGGCGCTCGTTGAGCTCTCCGGCAAGCACGGTGTAGCAGGACCACGAGGCTGCCCCGCCCAGCACCTCGAGAGTGCCCTTCCACGGGAAGTGCAGTGCGCCGCCTTGCACGCTCCCGGTCCATGCGACGCCCGCCAGCGCTAGCGCGCTCCCGGCGATGATCCGCGCGCTCAGCGGGCTTCCCCTCAGTAATACGCTGAACGCCACGATGAACACCGGCTCCGTGGCGATGAGGAGTCCGATCTCGCCGGCGGGCAGCATCTTCGCCGCGAGTGCCACGGGAATGTTGTACCCGGGCACAGCGAGCACGGCGCACATCGCCACGAGCACTTGATCTCGACGCGGCCAACGCCACACGCGCCCCATCATCGGCAGCGCGGCCGCTCCCGCCGCGAGGAAGCGGATCACGTTGAACAGCAGCGGGTCGATCTGCTGGACGAAAAACCGAGTGCCGACGGGAACCAGCGCCCAGATGAAGACCGCGGCCAAGGCCGAGCCCACGCCGAAGCGTCCCTGCCCCGCCGGGCCGCCTGCCGCAATCGGCCGCTCCGTGGACGGCGTGGATGGTTGTTCGATTTGAGAGTCACTCGAGTTGGGAGTAGCTATGATAATCGCATGGACCGCCCACCCCTGCCGCCGTTCGACATCGACACGGCCGCTCAGAAAGTGCGTATGGCCGAGGACGCCTGGAACAGCCGCGACCCCGCGCGGGTTTCGCTTGCCTATTCGGCGGACAGCCGATGGCGTAACAGGGCCGAGTTCTTTTCAGGCCGGGACGCGATTCAAGCGTTCCTGACGCGCAAATGGACCCGGGAACTCGGCTACCGGCTGATCAAGGAGCTGTGGGCCTTTCGAGAGAACAGAATCGCGGTGCGCTTCGCGTACGAATGGCACGACGACAGCGGGCACTGGTTTCGCAGCTACGGCAACGAGAACTGGCAATTCGACGAGCACGGATTGATGAGCCTGCGCATGGCGAGCATCAACGATCTGCCTATCGCGGAGTCTGACCGCAAATACCATTGGCCGCTCGGCCGGCGTCCGGACGACCATCCTTCATTGAGCGCCCTGGGCCTTTGAGCGCGCGCGGGGCCTCGAGCCTTTGACCCCCGCTCCCGCGACGGGCAGTTTCGCGATTTTCCGACAGCGCGATTTCACCCTGTTTCTTCTGGCGCGCTTCTTCTCCTCCATCGCGGCTCAAATGATGGTGATCGCGGTCGGCTGGCAGGTGTATCGCCTCACGGGACGCGTGCTCGACCTCGGCCTCATCGGGCTGTCGCAGTTCCTGCCCTTTCTGTGCTTTGCCTTGTTCGCCGGCCATGCGGCGGACGTGTACGAGCGACGGGTCATCATCATGCTGTGCCTCTCGCTCTTTCTGGCCTGCGCGCTGCTGCTGTTCGTCTTCGCGCGGGCCTCGATCGCAAGCGTGTGGCCGATCTTCGGCGTTCTGGCCGCACTGGGTGTGGCGCGAGCCTTCCTGTCGCCGGCCTCGCAGTCGTTCCTGCCCAACATCGTTCCGCTATCGTCTCTCGGCAACGCGGTGGCCATGAATTCCTCGACGTTTCAAGTGGCGACCATCGCCGGACCCAGCATCGGCGGTCTCATCTACGCCCTCGGGGAATCCTCGCATCGGGTGAACGGCGGCGCGCAATGGGTTTTCGGCACGGCGGCCGCGCTGCTGGCCACCGGTCTGTGCCTGTTGTCGCTCATCAGGCATCGAAGAACCGGCACAGGCGCGGCGGCGGCCTCCTGGAACGACCTGTTGCAGGGATTGCGGTTCATCCGGCGCCGCAAAACGGTACTCGGTGCCATATCGCTCGACCTGTTTGCGGTACTGTTCGGCGGTGCGACGGCGCTTTTGCCCGCCTTCACCAGGGACGTTCTGCATGCGGGTCCGGAGGTGTTCGGGTACTTGCGCGCCGCGCCGGGCGTCGGGGCGGTGCTGACCGCGCTGTGGCTCGCGGTGAGGCCTGTCACGCGCCGCGTCGGGCTTTTCATGTTCGGCGGCGTCGCCATATTCGGGGCATGCACGGTCGTCTTCGGCCTGACGCATGCATTCTGGGTGGCCATGGGCGCGCTGGTTCTGATGGGCGCGGGCGATATGATCAGCATCTACGTCCGGGGCCTGCTGGTGCAGCTCGAGACGCCGGATGCGATCCGCGGCCGCGTGAGCGCCGTGAACTCGGTCTGTATCGGGGCATCCAATGAGCTGGGTGAGTTCGAGTCCGGCTTCACGGCCGCCTGGTTCGGGCTGGTGCCCTCGATCGTGCTGGGCGGAGGAGTAACATTACTCGTGGCCGTGCTATGGGCGGGGGTGTTCTTTCCGACCCTGTGGCGCCTGCAAAGCTTCGAGCAACTCAAGGAACATCGAGCGGATGAACAATCGGCAGGTTGAGAACGCGGGCGCTCATGGCCATGACGTCGATCACGCTCACGACCATGATCAGGACCACTCGGGACATTCGCACGGCTCCCACGCGCACGCCCATACGATCGGCCCCGGCGGCGTGACGCTGCGGATGGGCATCGCGGTCGCGCTCAACTTGTGCTTCGTGGTGATCGAGGCGTCCTTCGGCTTCCTTTCCAATTCCGTCGCGCTCATCGCGGACGCCGGCCACAACCTGGGCGATGTCCTCGGGCTGGTCTGTGCCTGCACCGCCGTGGTCCTTTCGCGCCGTCCGCCGGGTGGACGCTTCACCTACGGACTGGGGCGCTCCTCGGTGCTCGCGGCGCTGACGAACGCCGTCCTCTTGCTGCTCGCCTGCGGAGCCATCGCCTGGGAGGCGCTCGGACGGTTCGCGGCCCCGCCGGCGGTCGCGGGCTCCACCGTCGCGGGAGTCGCCGCCGTGGGCATTGTTCTCAACGGCCTGAGCGCGTGGCTTTTGCACGCCGGCAGCCACGACGATTTGAACCGGCGCAGCGCGTTCATCCACATGCTGGGCGACGCCGCGGTTTCGGCAGGCGTGTTGATTTCCGGGGTGGTGATCGTGCTCACGGGCTGGAGCTGGATCGATCCGGTGGTGAGCCTCGCCATCGTGGCCGTGATCCTGGTGAGCACCTGGGGATTGTTGCGCGACTCGCTGCATCTGTCGCTCGACGGCGTGCCTGCGACCGTCAATTCGAGCGCCGTGCTCTCGTATCTCGCGGATCAGCGCGGCGTCACCGACGTGCATGACCTGCACATCTGGGCGCTGTCGACCACGAGCGTCGCGCTCACCGCGCATCTGGTGGTTCCGGACCGGTCGGCGGACGAGGCGCTCATCGGCTCGATGACCGCCATCCTCAAGCAGCGCTTCCGAATCGACCATGCGACGCTGCAGATCGAGCGCGATCGCTGCGATCACGGCTGCTGATCAACTCGGACGCGGGCGCACGCGACGCGTCGGCTGCGCCGCGTTGGGATCCTCCGGCCAGTAATGCTTGGGATAGCGGCCCTTCAAGTCCTTTCTGACGTCGTGATAGCCGCGCTCCCAGAAGCTCCTGAGATCGCGGGTGATCTGCACCGGACGTCCGGCGGGCGACAGGAGCTTCAGCAGCAGCGGCAGCCGTCCCGCGGCGACGGTCGGAGTCTCGCGCAGCCCGAACATTTCCTGAAGCCGCACCGACACGGTCGGGATCTCGCCGTCGAGATAATCGATGGGGATGCTGGAGCCGCTCGGCACGACGAAGTGCGGGGGAGCCTCCCGCTGGAGCGTGCCGTTCTGTGCATAGGAGAGGCGCGCGCGCAGAGCAGCATCCAATTCGAATCTCCCGAAGTGCTCCCGCCGCACGAGGCCGGCCATCCAGGGCGGCGCCCACTCCTCGAGCGTATCGAGGAGGGCGGCATCGCTCAGGTCCGGCCAGGGTTCCGCGGCCGGCACCTCGAGCCGCCTCATCAACGCGACGCGCGCCTGCCACTGTCGCAGCGCCGCCGTCCAAGGCAGTACGGCGACCCCCAAGGTCTTGAGTCCCTCGAGTGCGGCACGCTGAATCTCGTCTCGATTCGCATCCCGCAGCTCCTCCGAACGCAGCACGACCGCTCGAAACCGCCGCTCCTTGCGCGCACGCACTGCCTGCTCCCGCTCATCCCAGACGATCTCGCTGCGCTCCTCGATCTGGTCCCGGAACTGCCGCTCGATATCCTCACGCTCGATCGGGGCGGCCAGGAAAATTCGCGCATCGCGCTCCGCGCCGTCGAGCTCCGCCGCCACGATGAATTCGGCTTTCGAGAGCGCCTGCGGCTCGGCGAAGTACGCGCCACGGCCGTTCGCCATCAGGTATCGGCCCGATGCATCGCGCGCGCGCGCCACGCGATCCGGATAAGCAGCGGCTGCGAGGAAGCCTACGAAGCGATCGGGATCCGAGATCTCGTCCCGGGCACCGAGATCGCGCTGCCAGTTGCCCGCCGTGCGCGCCGCCTGACGCAGGGCGCGCGCATCGGCCGTCATGCCGGCGGGCGGCGCCGCGCCGCGCAGCACGCCGATGCGCAGGCGCAGATCCGCGTCGCGCGCACCGGGGCCCGCCCGCAGCGGGTCGCGCTCGCTCAAGATCGCCGCGATCTCGCTCGCGAGGCGCGGCGCGCGCATGTCGCGGCCCTTGATCAGCATGTGCGCGAGACGCGGATGAGCACCCATGGCGGCGAGGATGCGGCCGTGCGGCGTGACGCGGCCCGCGGGTGTGATGGCGGAGAGCAATCGCAGCAGATCCCGGGCCTGGGCGAGCGGCGCCGCGGACGGCGGATCGAGCCACCGCAGTCGACCGGCCTCCGAGGCGCCCCAGCAGGCGAGCTCCAGGGCGAGCGGTGCGAGATCGGCATGCAGAATCTCCGGCGGCGTCTGCGCCGCGAGCGTCGACTGCACGCCCTCCGACCACAAGCGGTAACACGCGCCCGAGGAGAGCCGGCCCGCGCGCCCGCGCCGCTGGTCCGCCGCCGCCTGGGACACTTTGCCAGTCTCGAGCCGGCTCATGCCCGTGACCGGATCGAACCTTGCGAAGCGGCGCAGACCCGTGTCGACGACCACGCGCACTCCCTCGATCGTGAGACTGGTCTCGGCAATGGTCGTCGCGAGCACGATCTTGCGCCGTCCCTTCGGGCTCGCCCGGAGGGCGGCATCCTGCGCGGCCGCATCGAGCTCCCCGTACAGCGGCAGAACGCTCACGGAGGGTTCGAGCGCGGCTGTCTCGAGCGCCCGTTGCACGCGTCCTATTTCCGCGGCGCCCGGCAGAAAGCACAAAATGTCGCCTTCCTCCTCCAGAAGCGCACGGCGCACGACCTGTGCCGTCTGAAGCTCGAGCGGAAGCTCGCCGCGCCGCGGTACGTAGTGCGTCGCGACCTCGTAGCTCCTGGCATGCGCCTCGACGATGGGTGCATCGTCCAGCAGCCGGGCGAGCGGCTGCAAATCGAGCGTCGCGGACATGACCAGCAGGCGCAAGTCCTCACGGAGCGTCTCCTGGCTCTCGAGGCACAGTGCCAATCCCAAGTCCGCATTGAGGCTCCGCTCGTGAAACTCATCGAAGATGACGCATCCGACAGAGCTCAGCTCGGGGTCGGACTGCAGCATGCGCGTGAGAATTCCCTCAGTGACGACCTCGATGCGCGTGGCCCCGCTCACGCGTGTCTCGAGCCGCGTGCGCACGCCGACCGTGGCCCCCAGCGACTCTCCCAAAAGACGCGCCATGCGCTCCGCCACCGCGCGAGCCGCGATGCGGCGCGGCTCGAGCATGAGAATGCGGCGGTCGCCGAGCCATGGGCTTGCCGCGAGTGCGAGCGGCACGATCGTGCTCTTGCCCGCGCCCGGCGGGGCCTGCAGCAGAACTTTGCGGTGCGCCGCCAAGGCCTCCTCCAGGCTGCCGAGGGCCTGGTTGATCGGGAGCACCGGCAAGTGCGGAGGCCTCATGAGGCTAAGATAGCGTAGGCGGCCGCGGTTCGGGCGCGCGCGTCTCGCGCGTGATAAAATGAGCGGCGTCGGGCCTGTAGCTCAGTCGGTTAGAGCAGGGGACTCATCAATGAAATGGTGCCTTCACATCGCAAGGTGTGAAGTGGACGGGATGAATTCAGGGAAACCTTAACGGAGAAATGCCGATGGCAACCCTGAGCCAAGCCGGCGGTACACCGCCGGAAGGTGCAGAGACTACCTGAGCGCTGCAGTTGCGCTTAATAACAGGCACGAGCGTCCCGCACCCCTCCGGGGTGAAGAGATAGTCCGCTCCCTCCGGAAACGGTGGGGTACAGCGAATCCCTTGGTCCTCGGTTCGAGTCCGAGCGGGCCCACTTTCCTTCCGCCGTTACACCCCGTGGGGGCGTGCATTTCGAGCGTACAGGGTCGGATGGCGACGCTCCGAGTATCGAACATCGATACCACGACAAAGCAGTGTTGATCTATGGCCCAGCGGCGCTAGAGTCGCGCCGCCTCCCGACAGAAGGTGAACGGCCATGTACGCGACAACGAACGACCGCCCGTCCCGCCGCAGACCCTGCGCGCCGGCTCCCGTGCTCAACGACGTGCATGCGCGTCTCAACGGTTCGCGGCCGGCGCTTTACGAACGAGTGCATTCCGCCGCAGAAGTTTTCGAGACGCTGCGGCGGGCGAAAAAGCGCGGCCTGCCGGTGGCAATCGCCGGTGGACGGCACGCCATGGGTGGCCAGCAATTCCTCGAGGGTGGTTGCGTGCTCGATATGCGCGGGCTCAATCGCATTCTGCATTTCGATCAGGAGCGCGGCTTGCTCACGGTCGAGGCGGGTGCGACCTGGCCCGAGCTCATGCGCGGTTATCTGTCGCTCCAGGCGGGCCTCTCGCGACAGTGGGGGATCCGGCAGAAGCAGACGGGCGCGGATTCGCTCACCGTCGGTGGCGCCGTCGCCGCCAACATTCACGGCCGCGGACTCGACTGCGCTCCCTTCTCGGCCGACGTCGAGTCTCTGCAGCTGATCACGCCCGCAGGCGAGCTCGTCACCTGCTCACGGAGCTGCCGGGCCGATCTCTTCGCCCTGGTGGTCGGGGGCTACGGACTGTTCGGCGTCGTTCTGACGGTGACGCTGCGCCTGGTGCCGCGCCGCAAGGTGCAGCGCGTGGTCACGCTGGCGACGCTGCCGGAAATCGCGGATGCATTCGGCACTCGCATCCGGGAAGGCTATCTCTACGGGGATTTCCAGTTTGCGACGGGCGCCGACATGCCGGGGTTTCTGAGGGATGGGGTGTTCTCCTGCTACCGGCCCGTCGATAACGGCATTCCCATCGCTCCAGGGCAGCTGCGCCTGTCGCAGGCGGATTGGAAGCGGCTCCTCTACCTCGCGCACGTGAACAAGCGGCGGGCCTTCATGGAATTCGCCGATTTCTACCTGCAATCGAGCGGGCAGATCTACTGGAGCGATACCCACCAGCTGAATATCTATCTCGACGACTATCACGCCGCGCTTGATCGGCATCTCGAGGCGCACGTCCCCGGCAGTGAAATGATCACCGAGCTCTACGTACCGACCGTGCGCCTGGTCGAGATGATGGATGGAGTGCGCGAAGATTTCCTGAAAGATCAGGTCGAGCTCATCTACGGGACGATACGGCTCATCAAGAAGGATCCGGATGCTTTCTTGAAATGGGCCAAGGCCGACTATGCCTGCGTCATTTTCAACCTGCACGTCGACCATCATCCGCCGGGCGTCGCGCGCGCCCGCACCGCCTTTCGGCGGCTCATCGACCGCGCGACCGCGTGCGGCGGTACGTATTTCCTCACCTACCACCGCTACGCGACGCGCGACCAGCTCTTGCGATGCTATCCCGAGTTCCCGGAGTTCCTGCGCCGCAAGCACCAGTGGGACCCGGAGCAGCGCTTCTCGAGCGACTGGCTCCGGCACCACGAGGCGCTCCTTCAGAACTTCCACGACAGCCCGCCGTAGAATCCGCGTCGCGGGCCGTATTGCGGGGCGAACACGCCGATGCCGGTTCCGCTGCGGATCTCGTAGCTCTTATCGCCCACGTTGATGACATCGACGCGTGCCGTCAGCGGTCCCGACCCCGCGAGGTCGAAGGTGTGACTCAACCCGAGGTTGATCTGCAAATAACTCGGGATGTGATCGCCGTTGGGAACGGCGGATCCATCGGGCAGCACGAGATCGTCCCGCAGGCCCGAGCCGAACAACGCGTCGACGCTGAAGCGTGTTGCGAGCCACAGGTAGGAAACACCGCCTGAGGCCGATACGCGGCCCTCGTGATCGAGGTGGATGTAGTTTCTGGCAATGTAGGCGAGGTCATCCGAAGCGAAGTTGAACTGCGCCGATTCCACGTCCTTGCCGTGGGCGGCTTGCCACGCCGAATTCAGGTACGCCGCGAAGTTGTCGATCGAGTAGTTGGCGGTGACCTCGATACCGCCGATGAGCCCGTAGCGATAATTGAAGGGGGTGAGAATGATCGGCGCGCCGAACTGGCCCTCGTCGATCAGGTGCTGTGCCTGCTCGTAGAAGCTGTCGACTCCGAGCGTGAGCGTCCTCTGGAAGAGCGTCTGCTGTACACCGACATCGTAGTAGTTGGCTCGCTCGGCGATCGGTGGAGTGTCCTGCGTGACGCTTCCCGGTGGCACCGCGCTGGTGCCCGCGAACCGGGTGAACGTCCCACTGCCGACGAGCTCGAACGGCGGCGGGGTGAAATAGCGTGAATAGCCGCCGTGCAGCGTCGTGCCGGTATCGAATTGCCAGACGGCGTTAACGCGCGGGCTCGTCTGGCTGCCGCTCGAGTAGGCGCTGTAGCGGTCGAAGCGCACGCCGTAATTGATGGTGAACGGCGCCAGCACCTTCCATTCATCCTGCAGATAAACGCTCTCGATCTGCTGCACCTGTGAGCCGTTTTGCACGATGCTGTACGGAGGGGAGGTTTGGAGCACTCCGGTCGGACTCGACGGATCGGGTGCGATGTTCACGACTTGCGAGGCCGTGTCGCTGGTGGCCTCGTCGTGCTGGAAATAGAGCCCGGCGCGCACGGTGTGCGCATCGCTCAACTGGTATGACGCGTCGGTTTGCCAGCCGATCGCCGTATCATCCTTGAAGGCATCCTGCGCGATGCCGTTGAACAGCAGGTCCCCCACCCAGTCGGGCTCGAAATGCAGGCTCGTATAGCGCGCCGACAACGACGTCTGCCAGTTCAGCGGCCCTTCCGAGTGCTGCCAGGTGAGAATGGCGTATTCGGCGAGCTCGTGCTGCCGCTCGTTCAGGTTGTTGCTCAGATAGTCGGTGATGCCGTTGTAGTTGTAGCCGAGCGAGGGCTCGAGGCCGACCTGGTTCGGTATCTGGAACTCATCATCCGAGATCCCGAGAATGAGCGACGCACGATCGCTCGAGTCGATGATGTCCTCGAGATAGGCGAAGCCCTGGATCTGCGTCGTGTGGTCGTGCAGCGGGTTGGAGCTTGCGTTGGGCGACTCGATGCCCAGATTGTCCTGCTTGTAGTTGCCGAGCACGTAGTAGCTGAAGCTACCGTCCCGGCCGCCGTATTCGGCGGCCGGCTGGAACGTCGAGTGGCTTCCGCCGTACACGGAGACCTCTCCGCCCGAGTCCAAGAGGCCGCTGTTGGTGCTCAGGTCGATGACGCCGGCCGTGCGCAGGCCGTATTCGGCCGGCAGGGCGCCGGTGATCAATTTCAACGAGGAGATCAACCGGGGACTCAAGGTTTGACTGAAGACGCTGATCCCTTCGGGCAGGATGATGCCGTTCAACCGGTACTGCAGATCGTTGTGATCTGCGCGCACGTGAATCTGGCCGAAGGAATCCTGCACCACGTCAGGGGCCTGCAGCAGCACTTGATTGAGCTGGACGTTCTCGCCACCCGGCATGGCGGCAATCGCATCGCTGGTGATCGTGTAAGTCGACGCACCGGTTTGCGTCTCGATGGTGCTGCGCGCATCGTTCAAGCGCTGAGCCGTGATCTCGATCTCGCTCAGCTGCCCCGAGCCGGCGGAGCTGCCGGCCGACGGGGACGCATCCGCGCTCGCGGACGTTGCATCGGCCGCGAGCGCCGTCGATACGATGGAACCCAGGGACGCGGCCGCGCCGAGCGCAGCCGCCAAATAAGCCAATCTGGCCATGAGAATGCCTCCTGAAACTCAAATCCACGCGCGCCGTACCCGATTGCCCGGGCGGCTCGCTCCAACAGTCGAGGATTTAAGCTTCGGAGGGGGGGCCGCGGCTGCGCGGCGTGGGGACCGCGGCATCGACCGCGGAAAACAGCGGCGGGGCGCTGCGCGGGGGCGCGGCACGAGCCAGCAGAGGGACGTGAAAGGAGTGGCTGAAAGCCGGCGTGACGACTTGTGCGTATGCCGGACACAACGCACAAGCAGCGTCCACCGCACCCGAGGCGAGCATCGCCTCGGTGCCGTGGACTTCGCTGAGATGGCCGAGCTCATGGACCACGGCACCTTGCTGCGCAATCAAGAGCAGCAGCAGGAGCCCGAAGGATTTGAGCACGTGTCTCATGAGTTTTTGTCGACCCTGTCCGCGGTCAGCGCGAGACAGTAGCAGAATGTGGCGTCTTGCAGCAACGCCACGGTCGACGCATTGCCGACGCTCGAGCGGCGGAGTGACTACCAGTGCACGCCTCGTGCACGGCCGAAGTCCCGATCGATGATCTTGTAAAGCTCGACCGTGAAGCGGTCCGCATCCGCCGCCGCCAGATGTGACCACTCCGGTATGTTGTAGCCCTGCAACTCGGGATAGTCCTGGAAGTGGATCCCCGAGGCGCCCGTCCTCGCCAGCAGCACGTCCCAGGTGCTTGCCCGGGGCAGCTCGCGCTCCTCGTGCTCCAGAAACTTGCCGGCGCTCGGCGCGCGCAGGAACAGCACGGGCACGTGGCGGGCCCGAAGCTTCTCGACCGCCGCAACGGCCCGAGCAATCTGCTTCTCCCGGGTGCGCTGAGTCTCCGCGGCCTCTTGCGGCGTCGGTGGAGGGCCGGCGAAAAACTGCGCCCAGATGGACTGTGCGAGCGCGCGGTACCGCGCGTCATTTTCGACCTTGGCCCACATGTGGGCGCTGCGGTCTGCACCCGTGATTTCGAGCTTGCGCACCTCGACATAAGGATGCTTTCCCGACCGTAGCGGCCAGGGTAGGCGCTTCAGCACCGTGAAGAGCGCGAAATCGTCGTCATAGAAGGCGACATAGGGCTCGACGAAACGCATGGAAAGCCACTTGCCGACGCGTTCGGATGGGGATTGATGCGCGAAGTACTTGAGCCAGGGCTTGCGCTCCTCGTAGCCGCCGAAGAAAAGGTCCGGCGCGATTCCCACCAGCACGCGCCCGGTGAACTTGGTGTCGTCGGCCAGATGCTCGAGCACGAACGTCGGCGAGTTGCCGACGTTGGCGAGCTGAATCGGCCGGCGGCCGGAGAGGCGCTCCCACGCCGGGAGCTGCACGTCGAAGAACATCCGCGAGGATCCGATGAGGACCGTGGCGTCCGGCTCGCCCGAATCGATGCGGCGCCTCTGGATGGCCCAGAGCGCGTTGTCGTCGCGGTAGCTCGGCGTCACGCCGTAATCACGCCAATGCCATTCCCACGCGGCGAGCAGCATCAGGGCGAGCGCAACGGCGCAGGGAAAGATGCGGCCCCAGGGAAGGGCGGGCACCGGCCGCTCGGGTACCGGCTGAGCGACCCCCGGCCGGTCGGAGGCGGTGAGGCGTGCGAGCCGTGGAGGTGCCGCGGTCTCAGAACTGGAAATAAAGGAAGGCATTGCCCGCACCCTGTGATATCACGATCGCGAAAATCATCACCCCGAGAACTGCGCCCACCAGTACGGGATGCCGGCGCGACAACATCGATTCGAGCGTCTGATGGCGCATCATCCAGTGGGTCGCCACGATGCCGCCCACGACCAGAGGCACGACCACCAAAAAAACGGTGTCGAGAATCGGCGCAGCGCCGTGGTTGCGGCCGGCCATGCCGCGCAGCACCTGCCAGGCCGTATCGAATTTCTTGGCGCGGAAGAATACCCACGTCACGTTCACGAGCATCCAGGTGAGCAGCGCCAGCGCGAGCGTGGCCAGCCACCCGGGCCGGTAGCCGGCGAAGCGAGCGCGCAAGCCGCGCTCCGCCGAGAGGTAGATCCCGTGAAGTCCGCCCCATACGACGAACGTCCAGTTCGCGCCGTGCCACAGGCCACCGAGCAGCATCGTTCCCATCAGGGCGCAGTAGGTGCGCGCCGGCCCGTGGCGATTTCCGCCCAGCGGGATATATAGATAATCGCGCAGCCACGACGACAGCGTGATGTGCCAGCGCCGCCAGAAGTCCGAGAAGCCGACCGCCGCATAGGGAAAACGAAAGTTGTCGGGCATGGCAAAGCCCAGACACAGGGCGGCGCCGATCGCCGTCGTCGAGTAGCCCGCAAAGTCGCAGAAAATCTGACCGCTGAACGCCAGAGTCCCGAGCCATGCATCGACTGCGCCGGGTATTTTTCCAGCGTCATAAACGCTCTCGGCCGCGTTCGACAACAGGGTATCGGCGAGGACGACCTTCTCGAACAGCCCGATGGCCATCAACGTGAGACCGAAGCGCAGCTGGTCGGCCGTCGCCCGGCGTGGCTCCTCGAACTGCGGCACGAGCTCGGTGGGCCGCATGATGGGTCCCGCGACCAGGTGCGGAAAGAAGGTGACGAACAGGGCGTAGTCGAGGAAGTTGCGCGCCGGCAGCGCGCGTCTGAGGTAGACATCGAGCGTATAGGACATGGTCGCGAAGGTGTAGAAAGAGATTCCCACCGGGAGCACGATGTCGAACTCCGGCGGGCGATAGGCAATGCCGAGCTGCGAGAGGAGCACGGTAAAGTTGTGCAGCAGGAACGTGCCGTACTTGAAATAAAGCAGCATGCCGAGATTCGCGATCACGGAGAGCAGCATCCAGGCGCGGCGCGCGGCGGGCCGCTCCGCACGCACGAGCCCCTGCGCGGCGTACCAGTCGACGATGGTCGAGATCCACAAGAGCAGGATGAACGGCGGATTCCATGCCGCGTAAAACACATAGCTCGCGAGCAGCAGATTGATCTTGCGCGTGGTCCATGGGAGCGGCAGCGAGTGGATCGCAAGGACCAGTGCAAAAAACGCCGCGAAAGTCAGCGTGTTGAAGACCATTGCGCGAAGGTGCCCCTTTGGCAGCCGACGCGCCGATGTTGATTGTCGTTAGCTGCTGCGTCGATGCTCCGAGCGATGTTGCCACCGAACGGCGCGGCGCGCCAGCGGGTTTCGCGCGCCGCGGGGTCGTATGGATGTCCGCAGCGACTTCTGATGCGCCCTTTGAGCCTTGGACTCTCAATGAAATGCTAACCTATTCGTTCGTTGATCGACCTGGAGCCGGCACCGTCCATGCGCATCATGCATGTCATCCTCTCCCGCGGGTTCGCGGGGTCCGAGCGCTACGCGGCGGAACTTGCCGACTGCCAGGCCAAAGAGCATGAGGTCACGATTCTATTGCGCCGGACCCACAGGAGCCGGTTCGGTACATCCGTCGTGGATGCTCTCTCGGACAGAGTAGCGGTCTCCACGGTGCCCACCTGGTGGCGCACGCAGCAGGCAGTAGAGCAACGCATTCGAGAATTTCGACCGGACATCATTCATACCCACCTGCGTCGATCGTCGCGCATCATCGCGCGCGCGCACGCTCATGCGCCCGCAGTTGCCACTCTGCACATCAGGGCGAATGGCCCGCATTTCTTTCAGCTCGATGGACTCATTTGTATTGCGCACTGGCAGGTACGGGAGATTCCGCAGACGTATCAGGGGCGCGTATTCAAGTTGAATCAGATTCTCACTCCTCATCGCCGGCTGAGCGTCGATGAGGTGAGCACGCTGCGTGAGTCGCTCGGGGTCACCCCGGAGCAATTCCTCGTCGGCGGCGTGGGTCGCCTCGCCCATAGCAAGGGTTTTGACATTTTGATCGAGGCTTTCCGCGCCGCCAACCTGCCGAACGCCCGTCTCGTCATCTTCGGCGAAGGCCGGGAGCGCCGCCGGCTCGAGCGCCTGCTCGGGCCCAACATGGCGATGCCCGGCTTTCGCAAAGGCATCAAAGACTACTATCAGGCGTTCGACTTGTTCGTCTGTCCGTCGCGCCGCGAGCCATTGCCGCTCGTCATGCTGGAAGCCTTCGATGCGGGCCTACCAATCGTCGCCTCGACGGCCGACGGTTGCCGGGAGCTGATCGATGAGTACGGCGGATACCTTTTCCCGATCGACGATATTGCAGCCCTGGCGTCTATATTGCGGATTCAGGCCTCCTCGCCGCGGCAGCGGCGGGTTCCTGATCTCACTCGGCATTTCATGGAAAACGTGAATCGAGAGATCATCGAGGTCTACCGCACGCTGATCGCCGAACGCCGCGACCGGGGTTACCAGGCAAGGTCGCTCGGAGGCATCGCATACGGTAGCTGACGGGAGCGCGCGCGCTCGCCTGCGACGACAAGGGTTGATATATGATGGTCGAATCGTAAGCCAGATCGGAAGGCGCCATGAGAGAGATACCGATAGGCGCGCGCGGGTCGTACGGCCTTCGCGTCGAGCCGCGCTATCTTGCCAGCAGCTTCAAGGACAGCATACTTCCGCCCGTCTTCTCGACGCCATACCTGGTGTTGATCGTGGAGAATGCCGCGCTGAATGCCATCCGGCAGTATCTCGAACCCGGTGAGAGCGCCGTTGGAACGCGGGTCGACCTACGGCATCTGGTGGCGACTCCGGTGGGACGCGAGGTCACGGGCCATGCCGAGGTCCTGCGAACCGAGGGCCGCCGCATCGACTTTCGCATCTGGGCCACGGACGGCGAGGAGGAAATCGGTGCCGGTAGTCACGAGCGCACCGTCGTGAGTGTCGCTCGCATCGTCGAGAAGATGGCGGCGAAATACGGTCCCTCGACCCCGGCGCGCTGAGGCGCCTCCGGGCGGATCACGTCGAGCGCCCGCTTTGCGCGGCGTAAATGCGGCGCACCGAGTCCATGGTATCGGCATCCTCCGCGCGCTTGTCGTCGCGGTAGCGCTTGACCCGCGCCAGGCGCAACGCCAGTCCGCCGGGATAGCGCGGGCTCGCCTGGAGATCACTGAATGCGACCTCGACGATGAGCTCGGGTCGGACGTAAACGGTACCGGCATCGCGCCGGATCTCCCGCGACAAGAGCTGCCGGGTCTGCCAGGCCAGCATCGCGTCGGTGAGGCCTTTGAACGTCTTACCCAGCATCACGTAATGGCCGGTCTGTCGATCGAGAGCCCCGAGATGGAGGTTCGACAGCTTGCCGGTGCGCCGCCCATGTCCCCACTCCGCCGCCAGAACCACGAGGTCGAGCGTGTGTGCGCGTTTGATCTTGAGCCAGGCGGCGCCGCGATTGCCGGCCTCATAAGGCGCCAGCAGCGATTTCGCCATGAGTCCCTCGTGACCGGCGGCGAGCGCGGCGTCGTAAAAGGCAGACGCCTCGGATTCGGACGAGGTCACCAGACGCGGCATCCGCATCTCCGGCGCCACCGCGCGCGCGAGCGCCTGCACGCGCTCGCGGGTCGCACGGTCCGCGAGGCTCGCCTCTTCCAGCCGAAGACAATCGAAGAAAAATGCACGGATGGGCAGCTCCGCACGCAACGCTTGAACGTTCAGCCTGCGGCCGAAGCGGCGCATCGTGACTTGAAACGGGTGCGGCCGCCCCGATGGATCGAAAGCGATCGCCTCGCCGTCGAGCACCACGATGTCCGGAGCAAACCCGCGCACCGCCTCGACGATCTCCGGCACCGCGCCGCCGACCTCGTTCAGGCCGCGCGTGTAGATTCGGACGTCATCGCCGCCCTTGTGGACCTGGATGCGCGCGCCATCCATTTTCCACTCGAAAGCCGCCTCGCCGTCGAGCTCCACCAGCGCCTCGCTCACGTCGGCTGCGGTCTGGGCAAGCATGGGCGAGACGGGAGAGAACAGCTCGAGCTGGAATTTATCGAGCGCATCGAGGCCTTGGGCAAGCGCCGCCTCGGCCACTGCTCCGAGGCTCTTGGCGTACATGGCCGCGCGGCGCACCGCCTGCACCGGCAGCCGCGCGGCGGCCGCGATCGCATCGAGCATGACGCCTCCCAGCGCGCCCTGGCGCAGGTCGCCGAGCAGAAGCCGCGTCAGAAATTCGCGTTCCTCCGGCGTCGCTTGCGAGAACAGGTCGCGGAGGATTTCCACCCGCCGGGCGGCGGCGCCCGCGCCCTTGATATGAACGAGCAGTGCGAGACGCCGATCCACCTCACCGATGGAGAGCGTCGCCGCAACCGCGGGGGCATCGCGAGCGGCCGGCTCGAGCGCCGAATAGCCGATGCCGATCCGTCCCTGCGGGGTCTGTCCCGACAGATAGTGAACGGCGGTGTGGATCTCGGCGGGCGGCAAGCTCTCGAGAAAGCCGGATAGCTCGCGCACCTTCGACAGCCGCGCACGGGTCGCCGCGACCCGCCGGGATGTGGCGACGAGATGCGCGAACAGGGTCACTTCAAGGTATTCTCTGCAACATGCACAGTGCGCGTACCGCTTCCAGCCTGCACAAGACTGGCACCTTTGCTGAGTTGCAGCAACAGCTCGCGGCTCTGCTCGAGGGCGAGCGCGACGGTCTCGCGAACTGCGCCAATACGGCGGCGCTCATCTATCACACATTGTCCGACCTCAACTGGGTTGGATTTTATTTCTTGAAGCACGATGAGCTGGTGCTGGGGCCCTTTCAGGGCAATATCGCTTGTGGACGCATCGGGCTCGGCAAAGGCGTGTGCGGCACGGCGGCCGCGCGGCGCGAGACCATCATCGTCCCGGACGTGCACGCGTTCCCCGGACACATCGCGTGCGATGCATCCTCGCGCTCGGAGATCGTGATCCCGTTGATCCAATCCGGCGCGCTCTTGGGCGTGCTCGACCTCGACAGCCCGCGGCCCGAGCGCTTCGACGAGGAGGATGCCCGAGGCCTCAATGCGCTGACGGCGCAGCTGCTCGAGGGCTCGGACCTCGAGGGGCTCGCTACTTCGAGGTCGTGAGCACCGGCTGCGGGTTGTAGAGCGCCGGAAAAGCCCGCTCGAGATTCTCGACCTTGGGCAAATCGTTGTATTCGATGTACGGCACGTTCGGGTGGTTCACCAGATAATCCTGGTGATAGCCCTCCGCGGGGTAAAAGCCCTTGAGTGGCTCGAGGCGCGTCGCGATGGGCCGCGGAAACGCATGCGCCTCGTTGAGCTGCGCGATGTAGCTCTGCGCGATGCGCTGCTGATCGGCATTGGCGTAGAAAATCGCCGAGCGGTACTGAGAGCCGCTGTCGGGCCCTTGTCGATTGAGCTGCGTTGGGTCGTGAACGACGGCGAATGCGATCTGCAGCAACTGGCCGTAGGAGATCTGCTCGGGATCGAAGGTGATCATCACAGACTCCGCGTGGCCGGTGGTTCCCGTGCTGACTGTGTAGTACTGCGCGGTGTTGCGCTCGCCGCCCGCATAGCCGGAGACCACTTTGCGCACTCCGCGCACGTGCTCGAACACGCCCTGCACGCCCCAGAAGCAGCCGGCGGCGAGCACCGCCGTTTGCGGTGCTCCCGGCTGTTTAGGGTTGTCGACGGCGGGCGGCGGGATTGATACCGCGCGCTCGGCGCCGTACGACGGGCCGTGGCCCGCCATGGAAAAAGCGAGGAGCACCACCGCGACCATGAGCGCGGGCCACTTGAGCATCGAGAACGTCATGCAATCCCTCCTGTCGGATACGCTTGTCACGTCGCGAGCGGCACGAAGTGCAGTGCCACCGAGTTCATGCAGTACCGAAGTCCCGTCGGCTTCGGCCCGTCGTCAAAGACGTGGCCGAGATGCGCATCGCACCGCGTGCAGGACACGGCGTCCCGCAGCATGCCGATGCTGAAGTCCCTGCCTTGCGTGAGGTTGTAGCGCGAGATGGCACGGTAGAAGCTGGGCCAACCGGTGCCGGAGTCGAATTTGGTGCTCGAAGCGTAGAGCGCCGTGTCGCAGCAAACGCAGCGGTAGATGCCCGCCGCGTGGTTCTTGTCGTATTCGCCGCTGAATGGGTACTCCGTGCCCGCCTGCCGCGTGACCTGGAAGGCGAGCGCCGAGAGCTGCGCACGCCATTCCGCCTCGCTCTTCACCACCTTGGCGACGCGTGTCGTGCCGAGGCTCTTGCCCGCCGGCGAGAACTCCTCGATGGTGACCTCGGTGGCCGCCGTGGGCGCGTCGCCCATCGAGCGGCGCGCGAGCCATCCGACCGAGAGTATCGCCGCCCCGCCGCTCAAAAATGCCCGCCTGCTGCAGTTCATGATGTCCTCAGCCGAATGTGAATGAATAGGCCTGTGCGCCGCCGTCGAGAAACTCGATGGAGAAGGTGTGGGCGGCGACGGAGCCCGATTGGCGAATGAGCTGGTACAGACGCTGCTCACGGATGACCCCGTTCCCCTCTGCATCCGTGTCGACGCCGTGATTCGGGCCCGGGGCTTCCCCGTCCAACCGCACGCGAAAGCGCACCGGGGTGCGCTCGCCCGGCTTCTCGCCGGAGGGACCGAGCACGAGGTGCAGATCGCGCGCGAAGAAGCGGAACTCGATCGTGCCCGGCGCGGCATCGAGCACGGCCTTCTCCGCATCGTCCGTCCAGCGACCGAGCAATCCCCATTGGTTCAGCTCGAGCGACGCCGGCAGGGTGTAACTCTTCGGACGGTCGTCGGCGAATCCGCCCGGCGAGCGAAATCCATCGGCGCGGCGGTAACCGATATAGGTTTCGCCCGACTGAACGTGCTGCATATCCGGGGCCGCCTCGATCCCGGTAGCCTCGGGAGCGGCGCCGGCCGGCGGCAGGTCCTTGAAACCCGCCTGCGTCAAGAGCTCACGAATGATGCGCTCCGAGCCCGCGTAATCGCCCTCACCGAAGTGATGCGCACGGATCGCTCCCGAGGCATCGATGAAGTAGTGCGCCGGCCAGTACTGATTGGCGAAACCGCGCCAGATCGCGTAATCGTCATCGATGGCCACCGGATACTCGATCCCGAGCTCGCCGACCGCCCGGCGCACGTTTTCCGCATCCCGCTCGAAGGCGAATTCAGGCGTGTGCACGCCGATGACGACGAGACCGTGGTTCTTGTAAGTTTCGTACCATCGCTTCACGTAGGGGAGCGCCCGCAGGCAATTGATGCAGGAGTACGTCCAGAAATCGACCAGCACCACCTTGCCGCGAAGCGCTTCCCGGGTGAGCGGCGGCGAGTTGAGCCACGCCGTGGCGCCTGCGAGCGAGGGCATCTGCGCGTCGGACTCAAGTGAGGCATGTTGCATCGCCCCATCGCCGGTGGGCGCGTCGGTCTTGCCGGCGCCGCCAGTCCGCCCGGCGAAACCGAGCAGCGATTGCTCGAGGCGGTCGGTGCCGCTTTGGGATAATCGCGTGAGCACGCTGCCATCCCATCCGAGCGCGATGCCGGCGACCGCGGCGAGCACGGCGACGCCGAGCCCCCGGCGAATCCATTCACCCGCGCCGAGTGAGCGTTTCAACGACGCAAAGATGCGTCCGCCCGCGAGGATGGCGAGGGCGAGCGAGGTGGCCGCGCCCGCAGCATAAGCAAGGAGCAGGAGCGTCGTACGCGCGGTTGGTCCCGACAGCGCCGCGCCCGTCAGCAGAAGGCCGAGAATCGGACCCGCGCACGGCGCCCACAGAAGGCCCGTGGCCACCCCCAGCAGCAGCGAGCTCAAGACACCTTCACGACCGGCGGGATGCTCACCGGTCTGCAGCAGCCGGTTGCCGAGGGCGACGAAAGGACGCGACAGTCGATCAGCGAGGCGCCGCGACAGCAAGGTCACGGCGAATGCGGTCAAGAGGAGGAGTGCGAACGCCCGGCCGAACTGATTCAGCCGCACCACCCAGGCGCCCCCGACTGCCGCCAGCGTGGCGACTCCCGCGAACGTGATCGCCATGCCGATGAGCATCGGCAGTGCGTTGGTCGAGAACTTGCCTTCGGAGCGGGCGAACACGAACGGCAGGACCGGCAGGATGCAGGGGCTCACGATGGTGAGCACGCCGGCGAGAAATACGATGAGCGCCAGAATCATGCGGCTCCGCCTGCTATGTGACGCACCCGAATCCTCATTTGACGAAATCCTCGAGCCCGCGGCAAATTGGGGCAACGTGCATTAGACCGGGGTTGCGACGGGCAAATTTCAAGAAACGCGTCGGAGAACGCGCGGAGGACCGGCAGCGAGCCGCTCAGGCTTCGGCGAGGCTCCGTGCGGGCCTCACGGCGCCGCGGTGCTCGATCCGGCAAATCTGACAAGGAGGAGACGGCACTCCTCGGCGAACGCAGCCTTGTAAGCCCGGCGCAAGCGGGAGGTACGCCGGATCAGAAGCGACGCGAGAGGTAGAGGACGCCGCTTTCGATCTTGTAGAAGCTTTCGGGCCGCGTCGACGGGTACGGATCGGTGGGCAGCACGTGATCGCGCGCTATGTTTTGCCCATAGCGGAAGTCCACTCCAAGATCCCACTTGGGCAGCCACGCCAGGAAGTTGCGCCACTGTACTCCCGCGCCAAAATAGATTGAGTAGGCCGGTGTGGCCAGCTGGTACCGGTCGACTCCGCCGAACGCGCTCACGGCGAACTTCTCGCCGAAGCGGTAGCGCCAGTCGACCATGCGGAAACCGATCAGCATATGACTCTGGACCTCGTCGATCTCGGCCTGCACGCCGAGATCGGCGTTCGCCGTGACTGCACGACGCGCACCGAGCGCGAAGTGCGGGCCGAGGGCCCAGCTGGTGGTGTACGTCGGGATTTCGGGACTGAGACTCACGGTGTTGCGATTGACGTTGACGCCGGCGTTCGCGAACAGTTCCGATCCTTTCGGATTTGCGCCGCCTTGATAGGACTCATCGTCCTCGACCGTGCCGTCGTCGCGCGTCTTCGAATCCCCGCCGTAGCGCAGGAAGCCCGACAAGCGCCAGAAGGACTCGCCGAACACATCGTGTCCATAGAGCACCTCGCCGCCCAACGTCGTGCCCTTCCAAGGGTGCGAATACATCACCGAGAAATCGTAGTAATGGTGATACACGAAAGGCGCGGGCTGGCCCGGGCCGTACTGGCGAGAGTCCCCGCCGTAATAATGTTCGTTCTGCAGGTTGTGCACCTGCTCCTGCAGGTAACCGCCGAAAGGCGGCTCCCAGCCGATGCGCAGCATCTGCATGCGCGCGCCGACCCCGTCGTTGAAGACGCGCTCCTGCGCGCCCCAGTTGCCCTCGACGATGCCCACCTGGGTGGCGCCGTCGAGATATATGTTGTGCACGTACCAGATGTTCTGCCATTCCGAGATCTCGTACGTCAGATCGAAGTGATGCCAGAGACGCGGGAAATCGATGCCCACCGAGAACGCCGCGTCACCCAGCAAATAGCTGCCGCCGTCGGAGTTGACCTCGCCCGCGTACTGCGCATACACCGCAAAGGGCGTCTTGCCGGGGTAGATGAAGCGGCTCACATAGGAGGCCTGCTGGTTGGCTTCAGTCTGAGCCTTGCCCGACGGCTGGAAAAAGTCATGGAACAAGAAATTGGCCGAGTCCGGCAAACCGCTGCCGCCGCCGTACTGCAACAGGCGGTTGAGGCCGAACGACCACCCTGGAAAGGGCTCGATCGAGAACTGCGCCATGAAGATGTTCGGATTGCCGCGGCTCGCCACCCCTTGGTACAAAATGTTGTCGCCCGGGGGGCTGCCTTTGCCGGTCTGATCCATCTTGGCGAGAATGAAGTCGTATTGGAATCCGAGACGGGTCAAAGGCTCCCAGTTCGACAGTGACGCCGACAGCATGGTCGGCGCCTCGGTGCTGATGATCGTGCTCGAGTCCGTCATCGGCGACAGCCAACGCGGCACGTAACCCACGTCGAGCTGCGCCCAGTTGAACCCCATCGCCAGCTCCGTGCCGTTGGGATGGGTTCGTCCCTGATAGGCGACGACACCGGTCTGCGCGAGCAGATAATCGCTCGGCTGAACGAACGCCTGCGTAGAAAAATCATAGTGACTGTTGTTCGTCAAGCCGTACTCGTTCGGTATCACGACATCGGCGCCGTGATACTCGGATGCCGTCGCGCTCGCGTGTACGATGCCGTAGTCGCGGGAGTAGCGCTCCAGGTAGCGCTCGACTTTGTGGCACAAAGGCTTATCGACGAGGCAGGCCTGCGGCAGCGCGACCTTCACCAGCTCCACGGGAATGGGACGCTTGAGAATGGGCTCATCGGCAAGGATCAGCACCCGCTCGATCTGACGCTCCATTTCCGGCTCGAGATTGAGCGGCAAATAGGCGCTCAATCCCCCGGCGAGAGCCGCTTCAATCCCGACTGCGAGAACGAGCGCTGTGGCGGCCCACCAACAGAAAGCCTTGATCAGCGATTGCACGATTATTCGAGAACTCTTATTGCCTTTCAGCGGCTTGCCGCCCCGCCGGAAGTACACGATATCATGCGCTCGTAGGTCAAGCGCCACGAACCGGCGCAGGGCACTCTGCGTGGTGAAGTCGGCTGCCTGCCGCGAGCGCCGGTATGATGTCGCTATGAAATGTTCGGTGCTCGATCAATCGCCGACCTCGGTCGGATTCGTGCTTTTGGCACAGGCATTCGGCTTGAGCGGTGCGCCCGGGTGATGGTGCTCAGATCCGAGCGACTCGTGCTGCGCGAGTTCGACCTCGATGACGCGGAGTTCATCCTCGAGCTTCTCAACGAGCCCGCATTTCTGCGGTTCATCGGCGATAAAGGGGTCAGAACGCTTGCCGACGCGCGCGAGTATCTCGCGCGGGGGCCCATCGACAGCTATCGGCGAAACGGTTTCGGCCTTTACCTCGCGAGCTTGAGCGAAGACGGAGCACCAATCGGCATGTGCGGCCTCGTGAAGCGCGACGGTCTCGCGGATGTGGACGTGGGCTTCGCCCTGCGGTCGCGTTACTGGTCGCGCGGCTATGCAGTCGAGGCGGCGCGCGCGGTGCTCGCCTACGGCCGCGAGACCCTCCACCTCGATCGCATCGTCGCCATCGCGGCTCCCGACAACCGCGCCTCGATCGCCGTGCTCGAGAAGATCGGCCTCGAGTTCGAGCGCTTGATTCGGCTGGCTCCGGACGGACCCGAGGTCGAGCTGTTCGGTCCCGCTGCGGGTGAGGGTGCCTACGGCGAGCGCGCACCGGGCGGGTGCCGGGCGTGAGCGCGCTGATCGCGCCGGTCATTGGGGCGGCGTACGCCGTATCGGAGGCCGGCCTCGCGCTGTTCAAGCGTTCCGGCAAGAGCGCCGCCGATGCGGATCAAGGCTCGCTCGGCCTCATCTGGGCCGTCATCGTCGCGAGCGCATGCCTCGCATTCGTGCTCGCGCACACGCTACCGCAGCTCGAGTTTGCACAGGCGAATGCAGCCACGGTGGGCGTCGTGATTTTTTCGGCCGGCATCGCGCTGCGTTGGTACGCCATCGTGTATCTGGGCCGATTCTTCACCGTGAACGTCGCCATCGCATCGGATCATCGGCTGATCGACAGCGGACCCTATCGGCTGCTGCGACACCCCTCCTATAGCGGCGCGCTGCTCGCCTTCTGCGGACTGGGGATTTGCCTTCGCAACTGGGCGGCGCTCGCCGTCCTGGTGGTGCCGGTGTTGGTGGTATTCTTGCGGCGCATGCGGATCGAGGAAGATGCGCTCCTCGCGGCATTCGGCGAGCGGTATCGCGATTACATGCGCCGCACCTGGCGGTTGATCCCCTTCATCTATTGAATCCGATTCCCGGAGTCGCCATGCACCCATTTCCCCATCAATACACCGTCGCCGCGGCGGCGCGCCCGGACGGCGACGTGCCGCTCTCCGCACCGGGCGTGCGCGTGATCGAATCCGCGCCGCCGAAGGAGTTCGACGGGCCCGGCAATCAATGGTCGCCCGAACAGCTGCTGACGGCGGCGGTCGCGGATTGCTTCGCACTCGGATTTCGAGCCATCGCGACGGCGTCCAAATTCCGCTGGCTCGACCTGCAGGCGAGCACGCGCGGGACGCTCGAGAAGGTCGGCGGAGTCATGCGCTTCACCCGCTTCGAGACGCACGTGAAGCTGCACGTGCCGGCGGGAACGGATTTGGAGCGCGCCAAACGCCTCCTCGAGAAAGCCGAATCCTCGTGCCTCGTGGCCAACTCGCTATCGAGCGAGCGGCACCTCTCGGTGGAGCTGGTGGAGAGCTGAAGGCGGCGCGGTCGAGGAAGGCGCGGTTAGCGCCGCGCGCCGCGCGCCGCCGCCACGCCTCGTGCTAGTCGTCCATCAAGAAGCTGCGCAGCTGCTCGCTGCGGCTCGGGTGGCGAAGCTTGCGCAGCGCCTTGGCCTCTATCTGGCGAATCCGCTCGCGCGTGACGTCGAACTGCTTGCCGACCTCCTCGAGGGTGTGGTCGGTATTCATGTCGATGCCGAACCGCATGCGCAGCACCTTGGCCTCGCGCGGCGTGAGCTGAGCAAGCACCGAGTGGGTGGTCTCGCGCAGGGATTCGGTGGTCGCCGAATCGATGGGTGAGGACACCGAGGTGTCCTCGATGAAGTCCCCGAGATGCGAATCCTCGTCGTCCCCGATGGGAGTCTCCATCGAGATCGGCTCCTTCGCGATCTTGAGCACTTTGCGGACCTTGTCTTCGGGCATCTCCATGCGCACCGCCAGCTCTTCGGGCGTCGGCTCCCGGCCCATCTCCTGCAGCATCTGGCGCGAGATCCGGTTGAGCTTGTTGATCGTCTCGATCATGTGCACCGGAATGCGGATCGTGCGCGCCTGATCGGCGATCGAGCGCGTGATGGCCTGGCGGATCCACCAGGTCGCGTAGGTGGAGAACTTGTAGCCGCGGCGGTACTCGAACTTGTCCACCGCCTTCATCAGGCCGATGTTGCCTTCCTGGATCAGGTCGAGGAATTGCAACCCGCGGTTCGTGTATTTCTTGGCGATCGAGATCACGAGGCGCAGGTTCGCCTCGACCATCTCCTTCTTCGCGCGGCGTGCCTTGGCCTCGCCGATCGAGACCTCGCGGTTGATCTCCTTGATCTCGTTGATCAGGACGTGAAACAGACCCTCGAGGTCCTTGAGCTTGTTCTGGCGGCGCTCGACCTCGTCCTTGAACTTCGCGAGCGGTGCGGAATAGCGCTTCTTCGCCTTGATGTGCTTGTCGAGCCAGCGCGTGCTGGTCTCGTTCTTCGGGAACGTGGAGATGAAGTCCTTGCGCGGCATGCCTGCCTGCTTGATGCAAAGGAACATGATCTCCTTCTCGAGCAACCGCACCTCGGTAACATGCTGGCGCAGGTTGTCGATGAGCTGATCGAACATCTTGGGCGAGAGCTTGAGCTCCATGAGCTCGGCGCAGATTTTCTTGCGAATCTTCTGCGTCTTCGGATCCTTCGAGCCCAGCTTGTCGAGCGCGTTCAAGTACTGATGGTAGGTCTTGGCAAGCGACGCGAAGCGCTTGGCGGCCTCCTCGGGATCGGGGCCCGTGTCGATGGCTTCCTCGTCCTCGTCGCCTTCGGCCTCGTCGTCGTCGCCGGCCGCATCGTCGCGCTCGGGCGCGACCATCTTCGGATTCTGAGGCTGCGCAATCTCGTCGGGCGCGTTCGGATCGACGAAGCCGACGATCACATCCACGAGCCGCATCTGGCCCGCCTTCACGGTCTCATACTGCCGCAGCAACAGATCGTACGTGCCGGGATAGCTGCCGAGCGCGATCTTGACCGCCTCGAGGCCCTCCTCGATTCGCTTGGCGATGCGGATCTCGCCCTCGCGCGTCAGCAGCTCGACCGTGCCCATTTCACGCATGTACATGCGCACGGGATCGGTTGTCCGGCCGAACTCCGCGTCGAGGTTCGCAAGCGCGGCGGTGGCCTCCTCGACCGCTTCCTCATCGGGAGCCGCGGTGGAATCGGTCAGCAGCAACGATTCGGCATCCGGTGCCTTCTCGTACACCGGTATGCCCATGTCGTTGATCATGTTGACGATGTCTTCGATCTGTTCCGGATCGACGATCTCGCTCGGCAGATGGTCGTTGACTTCCGCGTACGTGAGGTAGCCCTGCTCCTTGCCGCGAGCGATCAACAACTTGAGTTGTGACTGGCGCTCATCGGCGATTTGAGTGGCTGTTCCTGCTGGCGCTTTTTTGATCAAAGTGGAGGCCCCATGAATAGGTTTGAGCGAGGTTGCTCGATCCAATGCCAAGCCGAGTAGTATACGATTCTGGTCATTCCGTGACCAGAACTGCGACCCATATCAGAGTGCACCGCCGGGGCGGGCCTTGGTCTTCAGAAGATTGCTTAATTCGGCCTTTTCGTCGTAATTCAAGCCCATTTCCTCTGCTTTTCTCAACAATTCGTTCACCCGGCGCCCCGGTCCGAGGCTATCCAGCAGCTTCTGAACGGCCATCTGTAGCTCCTGGGCGGCGGCTGAGGGCTCCAGCACCATGGCGGGCGCGCCGGCAAGCTCGGCCAGGCGGGCGTGCTCCGCGCGATCGCGCCAGCGCTCGAGCAACATCGCGGTGCTTGGATGCTCCATGCTCGCGGCCTGTTCCAGGAGCTCGGTGAGCACGGACATTCCGGGCAGATCGATGGCGGCGAGATCGGCTCGGCTCGACACCGCCTTGGCCGCGGAGGGGTGGTGCAGCACCAGGCCGATCGCCTGGCTCAGCATATTGCCTCGTCCCGCGCTCATCCGACTGCGCCTCGGCCGGGTTGGTTCCGCGCGCCCACGCTGAGGGGGCGGCTCTGCGCGGCGGTCCGCCGAGCCTCTGCCCGTGCCGCCGCGCCCGGCGGCGGCCAGGTGCTCCTTGAGCTTTGCCGCGGGCATGCGAATCTGCGCGGCCAGCCGATCGAGCAGCAGCTCGCGATAGACCCCGTCCGGCATGCGAGCGAAGAGCGGCGCGGCGAGGGCGGCGAGCTTGGCGCGCCCGTCGACGTGCGTGAGGTCGACCTCCAGGAGGAGCTGCCGCACGAGATATTCGGACAGCGGCAGCGCTGCTTTGAGGCGCTCCTCGAAGCCATGCGCTCCCTCGGCGGCGATGAGCGTGTCGGGATCGTGCCCGTCGGGGAGGAACATGAACTTGAGCTCGCGCCCGTCGCGCGCAAGGGGGAGCGCGTTTTCGAGCGCGCGCCAGGCGGCCTTTAGGCCCGCACGATCGCCGTCGAAGCAAAAAACGAGCTCGCTCGTGAGCCGAAAAATTTTGTTCAAGTGCTCCTGGGTGGTCGCGGTGCCGAGCGTCGCCACTGCATAGGTGATTCCGGACTGATGCAGGCGCACCACGTCCATATAGCCTTCCACGACCAGCAGCCGCTTGAAATCCGTGCGCGCCTGTCTCGCCTCGTAGAGGCCATAGAGCTCACGGCCTTTGTGGAACAGGGGGGTCTCGGGCGAATTCAAGTATTTGGGCTCCCCCTGATCGATCACTCGACCGCCGAAGCCCAAGACCCTGCCGCGCGCATCGCGGATGGGGAACATCAAGCGGTCTCGAAACCGATCATAGAAGCCGGCAGGCTGTCCGGCTCGGTGCTCTCCCGCCGCGACCTCCCGCTCGATGACGAGGCCCGCCTGCTGGAGGCAGCGACGCTCCTCCTCGGAGCCCCCGAACCGATTGAGCAGCGCGTTCCATGAGTCCGGGGCGTACCCCAAGGCAAACCGCGCGCCCGTCGCCGCCTCGATGGCGCGCTTGGCCAGATACCCCTGCGCACGTGCGCTGTCCTTTGCGTTCTGCTCGAAGAACCGCGAGGCATTCGCCATCACCTGGTAGAGATCGGTACCGCCGGGCTCGTGCTCGGCTTGCGCCTCGCGCGGCAGCTCGAGCCCGGCGCGGGAGCTCAAGTCCGCGATCGCATCGAGGAAGCCGAGCTTCTCGTACTGCATGAGGAAACCGACGACGGTGCCGTGCGCACCGCAGCCGAAGCAGTGGTAGAACTGCTTCTCCGGGCTCACCCAGAAAGACGGCGACTTCTCGTTGTGAAACGGGCAACACGCCTTGTACTCGCGCCCGGATTTCTTGAGCGGCACCCGCAAGCCGATGATCTCGACGATGTCCGAGCGTGCGACGACCTCGTCGATGAAGGATTGGGGAATGCGGCCGGCCATGGACCGGTCGCGGTCAACCGCCGAGCTTGGCTTTGATCTTGGCGCCCACTGCGCCCATATCGGCCCGGCCCTGCGCCTTCGACTTGATGATGCCCATCACCTTGCCCATGTCCTTCACGCTGCTTGCGCCGGTTGCCGCGATGGTATCGGCGATGAGGGTGTCTATCTCCGCATCGGACAGCTGGGAAGGCAGATAGGTCTTGAGCAGCTCGATCTCCGCCGACTCCTTGTCGACCAGATCCTGGCGATTGCCCGCCTGGAACTGCACCAGCGATTCCTTGCGCTGCTTGACCATCTTCTCGAGAACGCCGACCACCTGCGCATCGTCCAAGCTGATGCGCTCGTCGACCTCGCGCTGCTTGATGGCGGCCGTGATCATGCGAATCACGCCCAGGCGCTCTTTCTCGCCGGCGCGCATCGCGGCCTTCATGTCGTCGGTGATTCGCTCTTTCAGAGACACCGAGGAGCCGGTCTCCGAGCTTTTAGTACGGGCGGGACGAACCGGCGGGCGGGGCGCTCGACGGTGCGCCGCCTCCGGCGCCGCGCATGTTCTCGCGGGACAGACGCTTCAAGTGGCGCTTGACGGCGGCGGCCTTCTTTCGCTTACGCTCCTGCGTCGGCTTCTCGTAGAATTCGCGGCGGCGCAGCTCGGTGAGCACGCCAGCTTTTTCACATGCGCGCTTGAAACGGCGCAGGGCGGCATCGAAATACTCGTTCTCGCGAACACGGACGCTGGGCATTCAGACCTCAATTTAAAGGACAATACAGACCCGCCGGCATTTGCCGACAGGGGGGCGCATTCTAAAGTGCCCCTCCGTAAAAGGCAAAGGCGTCGCTTTGGCGGCGTCACCCACGGCAAACACGGGCCATTTGAGGGTATTCATGCGCGTAATCGGGATCGAGACCTCCTGCGATGAGACCGCCGTGGCCATCTACGATGCCGAGCGGGGCCTCCTGTCGCACCGGCTGCACAGTCAGATTGCGCTGCATCAGGCGTACGGCGGCGTCGTGCCCGAGATCGCGTCGCGCGATCACGTGAAGCGGCTCCTGCCGCTCACGCGCGAGGCGCTGCTGGCCGCCCACTCGAGTCCCGCCGTCATCGACGGGGTGGCGTACGCCGGCGGCCCCGGGTTGATCGGCGCCCTCCTGGTAGGGGCCGGGTTCGCCCGCAGCCTCGCCTACGCCTGGGGTCGCCCGGCGGTCGCCGTCCACCATCTGGAGGGGCATCTGCTCGCGCCGCTCCTGGAGACCCCGTCGCCGGAATTCCCCTTTCTCGCGCTGCTGGTGTCGGGTGGTCATACCCAGCTGGTCGACGTCGCCGAGTTCGGCCGCTACCGCATCCTGGGAGAGACGCTGGACGATGCCGCCGGCGAGGCATTCGACAAGACGGCAAAAATGCTGGGGCTGCCCTATCCCGGCGGCGCCGCGCTCGCGCGCCTGGCCGACGCCGGGCGCAGCGGCCGCTTCACCTTTCCGCGGCCCATGCTCGATCGCCCCGGCCTCGAGTTCAGTTTCAGTGGCTTGAAGACTGCCGCCCTTGTAGCCTTGCGCGATCGTGCGCTCGACGATCAGGCTCGGGCGGATGTCGCGCACGGCTTCCAGGAGGCGGTCGTCGATACGCTTGCGGAGAAGGCGAGGCGCGCGCTCGCCGCGACCGGCCACCGGCGGTTGGTCGTGGCCGGCGGAGTCGGCGCCAATCAGCGCCTGCGCGAGCGGCTCGATTCCGTCGCGCGCGAGGCAGGCGCAAGACTTTACTTCCCGCGCACCGAATTCTGCACCGACAATGGCGCGATGATCGCGCTTGCCGGGTGTCTTCGCCTGTGCCGCGGCGATCGTCAAGGACTCGACTTGGGCGCACGGGCGAGATGGGAACTCGGATCACAAGGGGACTAGTCGGACTTCAATGGACAAGATATTCATACACGCCCTCAAGGCCGAGGCAATCATCGGCATCTACGATTGGGAGCGCCAGGTCCGGCAGACCGTGCTCATCGACATCGAGTTCGCGGCCGATATTCGCAAGGCGGCGCTGACCGATTCGATCGACGACACGCTCAATTACAAGCGCGTCGCCAAATGCATCCTCGCCTTCGTCGAGGCCTCGCAATTCCATCTGGTCGAAACCCTGGCCGAACACGTGGCCATGCTCATCCTGGAGGAGTTCGGCATCGAGCAGGTGCGGATCACGCTGAGCAAGCCGGGCGCCGTGCGCAGCTCGAAGGATGTCGGTGTCTCCATCGAGCGCGATCGCAAGGCCCTCGATACCTGGCGTGCCCGCGCGACCGTTGAATGAGCGAGGCCATCCTGCTCGAGCGGCCGCTGTCGTGGCGGCAGATCGGGGCGGTCTCTGAGGGCTGCGCGCTCGAGTTGTCATCCGAGGCGCGCAGCCGGATCCAGGCCGCGCGTCGTCTGGTCGAGGCGATCGTCTCCAAGGGATTGCGCGCTTATGGCGTCAACACGGGTGTCGGGGCGCTCTGCGACACCATCGTCCCGCCGGCGAGGCAGCGTGAGCTTTCGCGCAGCATCATCCTCTCCCATGCGGTCGGGGTGGGCCCGCCGCTCCCGGCCGCCGCGGTCCGCGCCATCATCGCTGCGCAGATCAACAATTTCGCTCACGGATATTCGGGCGTACGCATCGAGGTCATCGATGCGCTTCTCGCCCTGCTCGCCGGGCAGGTGATACCGGAAGTGCCCGCGCGGGGATCCGTGGGGTATCTCACGCACATGGCGCACGTCGCCTGCGTGCTGCTGGGCGAAGGCTATGCGCGAGTGAGCGGCGGCGAGCGGCTCGCCGGCAGGCAGGCACTGCGCAGGGTGGGCCTCGCGCCGCTCGTGCTCGAGTCCAAGGAAGGGTTGAGCCTCGTGAACGGGACTCCGTGCGCAACCGGGCTCATCGCCCTCGCGCTTGCGCGCGCGGAACGTCTTCTCGATTGGGCGGACGGCATCGCGGCGATGAGTTTCGAGAATCTGCGCGGCCAAACCTCGGCCTTCGCCGAGGAGGCCTTGAGCCTGCGCATCTCGCCCGCGCTCGCGCTCGTCGGCCAGCGCATCCGAGGCTTTCTCGAAGGAAGCGCGATTCTCGAGGCGAGTGCGGGCCTGCGCACGCAGGACCCTTTGAGCCTGCGCGCCGTGCCGCAGGTCCACGCAGCCGTGCGGGAGCAGTTTGCACATGCCGCCCTCGCCGTGGATGCAGAGCTTGGGTCAGTGACGGATAATCCGGTGGTCGTCGGCTCCGTCGAGGCACCCCGGGCCTTATCCCAGGCCCATGCGGTGGGCGCCGCGGTGGGGCTCTGCGCCGACGCGCTCGCGGTCGCGCTCTCCCAACTCGCGGCCATGTCGGAGCGCCGCATCGATCGGCTGGTGAATCCCTTGGTAAGCGGGTTGCCCGCATTTCTGGCCGCCGACAGCGGCGTGGGATCCGGCTTCATGATTGCGCAATACACCGCCGTGGCGCTGACCGCGGACAACCGGGGTCATGCCGCGGCAGCAAGCCTCGACGGCGGCATCACGTCGGGCCAGCAGGAGGATCACCTGGCGCATGCCACCTCGGCGGCGCTCGAGCTCCTCGCGATTCTCGAAAATACACAGACCATTCTCGCGATCGAGCTGCTCGCCGCGACTCAAGCCTACGACCTCGTCCCGGACGCCCCGAAACGTGCGCTGGGGACTGACGCTTTGTACCGCCGCGTGCGCGAGATCGTGCCCCTCTATCGGGACGATCGCCCGCTCTGCGAGGATATCGAGCGTGCCGCGCGCCTGTTGCGCACGCAACCCGTCGAGCCCTAGATGCTCCGTCCGCCGTCCACCGCAATGATCTGACCCGTGATGTACGGTGCATCCCGGGCGAGGAACAGAGCGGTGCGGGCGATGTCCTCGGGACTGCCGGTTCGCTTGAGCGCGGTGCGCGAGACGATGTCGCGCTTCATGCTTTCGTCGAGTCCGTGCTCAGCCCACAGCACGGGGCCCGGCGCGATGCCGTTCACGCGCACGTCGGGACCGAGCTCGCGAGCGAGCGATCGGGTGAGCATCGCGAGACCGGCCTTGGCGATGCTGTACACCGGGTATCCCTTGAGGGGTCGTAAACCGTGAATGTCGACGATGTTGATGATGAGCCCCCGCTGCAGCGCGAGATGCGGCGCCGCCGCCTGCGACAGAAACAAGGGAGCCCGCAGATTGCTGCCGAGCAGATCGTCCCACGCATCCCGGGTGATTTTGCCGATCGGCGTCGGATAGAACGTCGACGCATTGTTGATCAGCACATCCAAGCGGCCGAAATGCTCGAGGGCGGCGCCGACGAGCTTTTCGGGTGCCTCGTCATCGAGGATGTCGGCGCTCACCAGAGCCGCCGACCCGGGGCGCGCGCCGTTGAGCTCCCCCGCGAGGCTCGCCGCCGAAATGGCAGCGGATCGATAATGAATGAGAATGCGCGCCCCGGCGGCGTGCAGGGTGCGGGCGATCTCCGCGCCGACGCGACGTGCGCCGCCCGTGATCAGGATGGTCCGATTCTCGATGGAGGGCTCGACATGGGCCGTCATGCGCGACTCACGATACCGGATTGTCCGGCCAGCGTGTATCCGTGATGCCTCTTGAGGATGACGAGCGCGCGCACGTTGCGCGGGTGCGCTCACGCATTGCCGAGGTGATCGAGAGTGCCGGCGGCTGGATCGGCTTCGACCGCTACATGGAGATGGCGCTGTACGAGCCCGGGTTGGGCTACTACAGCGCGGGTGCGCGCAAGCTCGGGCCGGGCGGCGACTTCACCACGGCGCCGGAGATGTCCAGGCTGTTCGGCGGGTGCGTGGCTCGGCAGTGCGCCGAGATCATCCGCGCCCTGGAAAATACCTCGATTCTGGAAATCGGCGCAGGCAGCGGCCGGCTGGCGGCCGATGTTCTGTCGCGCCTGGAGGAGCTCGGTTGCGCGCCCGCGCGATACCTCGTGCTGGAAGTCAGCGCCGACCTGCGCGAGCGGCAGCGCCGCACGATCCTCGAGCGGGTGCCTGGTCTTGCGCGGCGGGTGGAGTGGCTGGACGCGCCGCCCGCGACGGCGTTCGACGGAGTGGTGCTCGCGAACGAGGTGCTGGACGCCCTGCCGGTGACCCGTTTTCGCCGGGGGCCGGAGCGGTGGGAGGAGCTGGGCGTGACCGTCGAGGGCAACCATTTCGCATACGCACCGCGCGCGGCGAGCGCATCTCTCGCAGCCGACTGTGCCGTACTCGAGGCTGCGGGCGGGGGATGGGATACGGGCTACGTCTCGGAGTATTGCCCGAGGCTGTCCGCGTGGACGTCCGCGGTCACGCAGGCGCACCGCACGGGCCTCGCGCTGTGGATCGACTACGGCTTGCCGCGTCGTCACTACTACGTGCGGGAGCGGCACGACGGCACGCTGATCGGTCATTTCCGGCAGCGGGCGATCCACGACCCGTTTTTTGCGCCGGGCCTTTTGGATCTGTCCTCCTGGGTGGATTTCACGCGCCTTGCGGAGGCGAGCGTCCCGGCAGGCTATGGGCTCGCCGGATTCGCCACGCAGGCGTTTTTCCTCGCCGGCCTCGGGTTGGACGCCGAAATGCGCCATCTCGCGGGAGACGATCCGCTCGAGGCCGCTCGGCTCGCCGGCGAGGCTCGCCGGCTCGTGCTCCCCGGCGAGATGGGCGAGCGGTTCAAGGTCATGGCGTGGTTGCGCGGCATGGAGTCGGCGCTCAGCGGATTCGGGCTTCAGGATCTGCGGCACACACTATGAGGCGATGTGCTGCATACCCGGGCGCGCGGCGCCGCTGCCCGCCACATTCTCAGCGCAGCGTCTCGGGCCGGAATTGATCGCGCACCACGTCGACGGCGGCCAGACGCCGGCGATGCAACTGCTCGGCGATTCGCGCGCCCTTGGCGTTCAGCTCTTCGGGCGTGGGCTTGATCGCGGCCGCGGCGGCACGGACCGCCAGCAGGTAGTCCCGCTGCGGATAGGGCTTGTCCTCCCACCCCAGGCGCCCGCGGGCATCGGCCTCGCATGCGAGCAGCGCGTGGCCGAACCGCTCGGGCCGGCGCAACGCATCCGTCCGCTCGATGAACTCGAGCACCGTTCGAGCCTTGAGCTCGAAGGCCCGGTGAACGACGCCGTGGTAGCGGGCGACGATGACGGCCAGGTCGCGATACTCGGTGGGCACTCTGAGTCTCGCCGCCAGCGCCTCGATCAACGCGACGCTGCGTTCCTCGTGGCGGTGATGTGCCGGCCATTCGGCGCTCGGCGTAGTACCCTTACCGAGATCGTGCACCAGCGCCGCGAAGCGCACTCGTGCATCGGCGCTCAAGCGCGCCGCTTGATCGAGAACCATGAACGTGTGCACGCCGGTGTCTATCTCGGGATGCCAGCGCGCCGGCTGCGGCACGCCGAAGAGCGCGTCGATCTCCGGATAGATGCGCTCGAGCGCGCCGCATTCGCGCAGCACCTTGAAAAACGTGGCAGCGGCGGGCTCGCGCAGCGCCTTGTCCGTTTCCTGCCAGACTCGTTCCGCAACCAGCGCGTCCACCTCCCCACGAGCGACCATGTCGCGCATGAGCGCGAGCGTGCCCGGGTCCACCCGGAAGCCGAGCGGAGCGTAACGCGCGGCGAATCGCGCTACGCGCAATACGCGCACGGGATCCTCGACGAACGCGGGCGACACGTGTCGCAAGGTGCGCGAGTCGATGTCGCACTTCCCGCCGTAGGGATCGACGAGCGTGCCGTCCGCGGATTGCGCAATGGCGTTGATGGTGAGGTCGCGGCGGGAGAGATCCTCCTCGAGCGTCACCTCGGGGCCGAACTCGACCGTGAATCCGCGATAGCCCGGTGCGACCTTGCGCTCGCGGCGGGCAAGCGCGTACTCCTCGTGGCTCTCAGGGTGCAGGAACACCGGGAAGTCGCGACCGACTTCCCGGTAGCCGAGCCCCTCGAGCTGCTCGCGCGTGCCGCCGACGATCACCCAATCGCGCTCCTTGACGGGAAGGCCGAGCAACCCGTCCCGAACGGCTCCGCCGACCAGATACACTTGCATTGGTGAATACTAGCAGCATCACTCGGAGGATCTGCCTCCTGTGCGCGCTCTTGCTGATCAACGCGTCATTGGACGGGTGCTATCTCCTGGAAAGCGCACAAGGCCAGCTCGAGCTCCTGTCGAAGCGCCGGCCGATCGCGAGTGTGGTGGCCGATCCAAGCACGCCTCCCGCGGTGCGCAAGCAGCTTGAGTCGGTCTCGCAGATCCGAGAGTACGCGAGCCGCGACCTTCACCTGCCCGACAACGGCAGCTATCGCTCGTACGCCGACGTGGGCCGTCCTTACGTCGTCTGGAACGTGGTGGCCGCCCCGGAGTTCTCGGTCGATTCGAAGGAATGGTGCTATCCCATCGTCGGCTGCGTCGCGTATCGCGGCTACTTCGTCGAGCGCCGCGCCCGCGCCTTTGGTGAACGGCTTCGCCGCAAGGGGCTCGACGTGAGCGTGAGCGGCGTGGCCGCGTATTCCACTCTGGGCCACTTCGACGATCCCATCCTCAATACCATGGTCGGCTGGAACGACGTGGAGCTCGCATCGATCATCTTTCACGAGCTCACCCACCAGATGATTTACGTGCCGAGCGACGCCGATTTCAACGAGGCGCTGGCCGTGACGGTGGAGGAGGAGGGCGTGCGCCGCTGGCTCAAGAGCCTCGGACGCGAGAAGGATCTCGAGCAGTACGAATTGGAGGAGCGGCGCTTCCTTAAGGTCCTTGCGCTCCTGAACGAAACGCGGGACGAGCTGCGCACCCTGTACGCTTCCGGCGCCGACTCCGCGCGCATGCGGGAGCGCAAGGCGGCCGCCTTCGGGGCGCTGCGCGAATCGTATGCGAAGCTGGTGCGAGGTTGGGGCGCTCATCCGCCCTTCGAGAGCTGGTTCGAGGGGGAGATCAACAACGCGCATCTTGCATCCATCGCGACCTATTACGACTGCGTGCCGGGCTTCAGGCACGAGCTCGAGGCGGCGGGCGGGGATCTCGACGCGTTCTACCGCCGGGTACGCGAGCTCGCGAAGCTCGACCAGGAGAAGCGCGACGCACTCTTGTGCGGGGCGAGCGCCGCGCGCGAGGCTCGCTGAGCGCTAGCGGGGGCCGGGGGCACGCACGGATGTGGCGTGCGATTTGCCGGCGGCCGCGCGGTCGCGACTCAAGCGGGCGTTATCCTCGAACGCCCCCAGATACTGGCGCGCGGCGGCCGCCATGGAATGCGGCACGATCTTGAGCTTCGCGAAGCCGTCGACCGTGCACACGCTGTCGACTTTCAGCGAGCGGTAATTGTCGCTCGAGAAGGGGCGTCCAGGCACGAAGTCCATGACGAGTCCCTGCAGGCGGGCGGCGAAATCCGGAAGGCCGATGATCCAGCGGCGATGGCCGGTGGTGTTCGCCACGAGGCTCACGATCTCCCGCAACGTGTAGATCTGCGGGCCGCCGAGCTCATAGCTCTCGCGGATCGACGCGCCGCCTTGCAGGCAGCGCAGGGTCGCGTCGACCACATCGTCGACGAACACGGGTTGGAACCGCGCGTCGGGGCGCGCGAGCGGGAATACGAAGGGCACCGTGGCCAAGAGTCCCGCGAAGCGATTGAGGAAGGTATCGCCGGGCCCGAACATCACCGAGGGCTGCAAGATGGTCCAGTCGAGTCCCGTGCGCTCGCGGATCAGCTTCTCCGCAGCACCCTTGGACTTCAAGTAGTAGCTCGGCGCATCCACGGCGGCCCTGAGGGCGGAGACCTGCAGGAGCCGCGAAACACCCGCGGAGCGCATGGCCTCGAGCACGCAGCGCGTGAGCTCGGTATGTGCGCGCCGAAAGCCGCCGCCGCCGAAGCCGCGCTCGTTCAGGATGCCGACGAGATTGATGACGGCGTCTTTGCCGCGGAAGTGCTCGCTCAGCTGCGGCTCTGAGTACACGTCGCAATTCTCGAGCGTCAGGCCGGGCAGCACGAGCAGATGCTTGTGCAGCTCGCGATCGCGCGACAGCACCGTGACCGCGTGGCCGTCCTTGATCAGGCGCGCGACCAGCCGGGTGCCGAGGAAACCGGTACCGCCGAGAATGCACAACGACAACGGCATCATGACCCTCACCGGACGGGAACCAGAATCACGGCGGAGCCTCGCTTCACGTTGAGAAGCACCAGAGTCGCGCCCTTGGCCGCCTCGCGCAGTCCCTTGACGTTCGCGACCGGAACGCGACCGACGGCGACGATGAGGTCGTTGGCCCGCAGGCCCGCCTGCGAAGCGGGGCTGCCTTCCTGTACCGCGCGAACCAGCACGCCGCCGCCGTCCGGCGCATCGGCGAGATCGGCGCCCTCGAGTCCGCGATGGACATCGACCGCGCTGGCGGTCTCGCTTTCGCTGCGTTCGGCCACCGGTGCCGACACCTTGAGCGGTTTGCCGTCGCGGAGGAGGCCGATTTCCACCTGATCTCCCACCCGCAGCATGCCGATGGCATTGCGCAGCTCCGCGGCGCTCTTCGTCGGCGCGCCGTTGATCGAGACGATGATATCGCCGGTCTTGATGCCCGCGTGCTCCGCCGCGGACCCCTGTGCCACCCCCGCGACCAGTGCCCCGCGCGCCTCGCTAAGGCCAAATTCCTTCGCGACGTCCGGCGTGACGTCGTAGATATTCACTCCGAGCACGCCGCGCTTCACCTGACCGTACTTGATCAGCTGGTCCATGACGCCCTTGGCCATGTTCACGGGAATCGCGAAGCCGATACCGATGTTGCCGCCGCTGCCCGAGAGAATCGCGGAGTTGATCCCCACGAGCTCACCGCGCAGGTTCACCAGCGCGCCGCCGGAGTTGCCGGGATTGATTGAGGCGTCGGTCTGGATGAAATCCTCGTAACCTTCCGGATTGATTCCGGTCCGACCGAGCGCGCTCACGATGCCCGCGGTCACCGTGTGCTGCAGCCCGAACGGGTTGCCGATGGCGACCACGTAATCGCCGACCTCGAGTTTGGAGGAGTCCCCGAGCGCCATCGCGACGAGATTCGGCTGCTTGGCCTGCAGCACCGCGATATCCGCGCCCTCGTCGGTGCCGACGACCTTGGCCGAGAAGCTGCGATTGTCGAGCAGGGTGACGGTGATCTCGCTCGCGTTCTCCACCACATGATGATTGGTGATGATGTAGCCGTTTTTCGCATCGACGATCACACCCGAGCCGGCGCTCTGAAACTGGCGCTCGCGCGGTTTCGCATCCGGCGGCACGTCGAAGAAGCGCCGGAAGAAAGGGTCGTCCAGCAGCGGATTGCGCTGTCCCGGCTTCTCTTTGATGGTGCCGCGCGTCGCAATGTTGACGACCGCGGCCGACACTCGCTTCACCATGGGTGCGAGCGAGGGCATTGGCGCCGCTTCCGGAGCGGGCGGCGGCGAGGGCACGGCGGCGAATGTGGGAGGCGCCCAAGCAGCGGGCGCCAACAAGCCGGCGCCGATGACGACGGCTGCGAATCTGAGACGGAACGTCATGCACTATCCTCGAGTCGTTGGATCCACTGCCGGGCGGCCGCAGCGGTAGTGCAAAGCGTGGGCCGGCCTGTCGAGGGCCGGCCCACACGTCGCTACTCTCGGACCGCGATCTTACACGTAAGAGCGCGTTTGGCGGACTTTGTCAGGCCGCTTCCACCGTGATTCGCTGCGGCTGCACTTGAGCGAGCTTCGGAATTGAGACTTCGAGCACGCCGTTGACGGCCTTCGCCTTGATGTTCTGCACATCGGCCGTTTCCGGCAGGCTGAATCGGCGCATGAACTCACCCGTGATGCGCTCGATGCGTCGATAGCCGTCGCGCGCATCGCGCCGTGCTTCCTCGCGCCGGCCGCGAATGGTGAGCACTCCTTGCTCGGAGGTGATTTCGACCGTCTTCGGGTCTACGCCCGGCAGGTCCACGTGCAACAGGAACTGCGTGTCTTCCTCGTGCACGTCCACCGCGGGCAGCCATGCGCCCGAATCGGCGGCCGTGGTTTGCGGCGCGCCGAACAGACGATCGAGATCTCGTTGGAATCTATTGACCAACGACCACGGTTCATAACGAACGACAGTCATGTGTTTCTCCTGATGGATAAGTTGAATGAAAAATGACCAAAAATCGGTTGCTCCCTCTACTTGGGACGGGCGGGTGCATTTCAATGCGATGCATCGAGCGAGCGAGGATTTTTTGAAAAATCGCCGCCCGAGATTCGGGAATGTCAATGGAACATATTGTGCATAAGATGTGGACCACAACATGTTGCGGTCGCGTCCCCGACGGATGAAAAAAGATTATTCGAGGGACGGGTAGGTAATTTCTCGGAAGAATCTCATAATATCATGAAATATATAATGTTTTTTTGAAGAAAAACTGGCGATAAAAACCTTGACGGTGATTGCGTTCCGGTTTTAATCTTCCGACCAGCCACAATATGTAGTGGTCGGAAAGTTCGCGATAGTCCCCCATTGCTTCCAGCCCAAATTCGCCAGGCATGTCTGGAAGGGACCACCGCCACTTGTGTTTGAGTGTCTCGCCATAACTATAAGGGAGCGGTTCGAGTACCCATGAATACGGTGGTCAAGATCCAGTCTAAAGATGTCGGCAGCATTCCTTATCAAGAAGCGTCCTATGACATCTGGGATAAGAAATATCGCCTGATCGCCAAGGACGGCACTCCCATCGATCGCACGATGGACGACACGTACAAGCGGGTCGCGCGCGCGCTCGCCGACGTGGAGTCCTCCGAGGTGCGCGAGGAGTGGTACGAGTCGTTCCTCTGGGCGCTGCGGCACGGGGCGATTCCCGCCGGGCGCGTCACGTCCAATGCCGGCGCGCTAGAGCACAAGCCCGCCACCTCGACCATCAATTGCACCGTCTCGGGAACCATCCGCGACTCGATGGACGACATACTGAAGAAGGTCCATGAGGCGGGCCTCACATTGAAGGCCGGCTGCGGCATCGGCTATGAATTTTCGACCTTGCGACCGCGCGGCGCCTATGTCTCCGGTGCGGGCGCATACACGTCGGGACCGCTGTCGTTCATGGATATCTACGACAAGATGTGTTTCACGGTCTCATCGGCGGGCGGCCGGCGCGGCGCGCAGATGGGCACGTTCGACGTGGGTCATCCGGATTCGCTCGAATTCATCCGCGCCAAGCGCGAGAACGGCCGGCTGCGCCAGTTCAATCTGTCGCTCCTCGTCACCGACGAATTCATGAAGGCGGTGAAGAGCGATACGGAGTGGAAGCTCGCCTTTCCGCTTTCGAAGAACGAGTACGAGACCGAGCGGCCCGATCTCGAGGATGCCGCGAAATTCGTGTGGCGCGAGTGGCCCGACACGACGGGCTATGTCGTGAACGAGGAAGGTCTGGTCGCCTGCAAGGTGTACAAGTCGCTGCCGGCGCGCCGCGTCTGGGACCTGATCATGTCCTCGACCTACGATTTCGCGGAGCCTGGATTCATCCTGATCGACCGCGTCAACGAGATGAACAACAACTGGTGGACGGAGAATATCCGGGCCACCAATCCCTGCGTCACGGCGGACACTCGTCTCGCGACGCAGTTCGGCATGGTACGCATAGGCGATTTGTACGACGCCCGTGTGGACATCGAGGCGACGGTCGACCGGCGTGCGCTCGGCGATGGGGAAGGAGTAACGACTCGGCCCGCGGTGCCCGCGTTCATGACGGCACCGTCGGCGGACGTTTATCGGGTGGTCACGAAGGACGGCTACGAGATCAAGGCGACGGAGTGGCATGACTTTTATACGACTCGCGGCAAGATCAGGCTCAAGGATCTGCGCCCCGGGGATGAGCTGCTGATCCAGTCCGGCAAGGGACAGTTCGGCCTCAAGGGCAGCGCCGAGCTCGGCGTCCTGCTGGGGCTCTTGACCGGCGATGGCCATTTCACGAACCGCGGCAAGGGCCAGCAGGCGGCGGTGGTCAATCTATGGGGCTTGGACCGCGGATTGGCCGACCGGCTCGTCGCCACGATCAACGAGTTGATCACCGGCTGGTCCGTGCGTTCCCGAGACTATCGAGTGAGCGCGGTCGCGGTTCCAGAGCGCAATCTCGTGATGATCCGCTCGGTTCTCCTCATGCGCTTGCTCGAGCAGCACTACGGCTTGACTGCGCAAGTGAAGACGCAAGTGCCGGAAATCGTCTGGCGCGGCAGCGAGGAGTGCGTCAAAGGATACTTGAGAGGTCTGTTTCAATCGGACGGCACCGTCAACGTATCAGGCAACGACGCAACGAGTTGCTCGGTGCGCCTGGCGTCCAGTCAGCCCAGCTTGCTCAAGGACGTGCAGGTGCTGCTGGCCAACTTCGGCGTCTTCGCACGCATGCTGAAGCGCCGTGACGCGGGCGTCCGGCTGCTGCCGGATGGCAAGGGCGGTCGTAAGGAATACGCCTGCAAGGCGGACTTCGAATTGATCGTCGACGGTGAGTCGCGGGAGCGCTTCATGTCGGAAATCGGCTTTCTGACCGAGGAGAAGAACGCGAGGTACGAGGCGTGGGTGGAGGGGAAGGCGCTTCATAAATCGCAGCGCTTCACGAGTCCTGTCGCCGAGATTGCTTATGTCGGCAAGGAGCCTGTGTTCGATACGACCCAGCAGGATCACAACAGCGTGATCTTCAATGGACTCGTAACAGGACAGTGCGGCGAACAACCGCTCCCGCCCTACGGCTCCTGCCTCCTGGGCTCGGTCAATCTCACCAAGTTCGTGGTCGATCCGTTCACGAGCGAGGCGCGCTTCGATTGGGACACCTACCGCAAGGTGGTGAAGGTGTTCACGCGCATGCTCGACGACGTCGTCGAGATCAACGGCCTCCCGCTCGCGCCCCAGCGCGGCGAGATCACGCGCAAGCGCCGGCACGGCATGGGCTTTCTCGGTCTGGGATCGGCCATCACCATGCTCGGCATGAAATACGGCTCGAAGGGATCCATCGACTTCACCGAGGGCGTGTCCCGCGAGATGGCGGTCGCGGGCTGGCAGGCCGGACTCGATCTCGCCCGGGAGAAGGGACCCGCCCCGATCATGAACGAGGAGTTCACGGTCACGCGCGAGATGCTGCGGAAGCGCCCGGAGATGGTCCGGGACGGCTGGCGCGTCGGCGCGAAGGTGCCGGGCCGCGTGCTGCATGCGCGCTACAGCCGCTACATGCAGCGCATTGCAGAGGTCTCGCCGGAGCTCGTCGACGAGCTCGCCGAGGTGGGCGCGCGCTTCACGCATCACACCTCCATCGCGCCGACGGGGACCATATCGCTCTCGCTCGCGAATAACGCGTCGAACGGCATCGAGCCGTCTTTTGCGCATCACTACTTCCGCAACGTGATCCGCGAGGGCAAGAAATCGAAGGAGAAGGTCGATGTGTTCTCTTTCGAGCTGCTCGCCTATCGCGAGCTTAAGAATCCCCGGGCGATGCCCAACGCGCAGAGTGCCGCCGAGAAGCTCCCCGACTACTTCATCTCGGCGGACGACATCGGCCCGAAGGAGCACGTGGACATCCAGGCGGCGGCGCAGATCTGGATCGATTCCTCGATCTCGAAGACGGCCAATGTGCCGACGGATTACAGGTACGAGGATTTCAAGGACATCTATCTGCATGCGTTCGATGCGGGGCTCAAAGGCTGCACGACGTTTCGGTTCAACCCGGAGGCCCATCAGGGCGTCCTGGTGAAGGAGGACGACCTCAAGAACACCACGTACGTGTTCACGCTCGAGGACGGCAAGGAGATCGAGGCGAGGGGCGATCAGGAGATCGAGTACGACGGCGAGATGCATACCGCCGCGAATCTCTACGATGCACTGAAAGAAGGCTATTACGGGAAGTTCTGATATGGCTCACATCAAGATCGAAAAGAAGATCGCGAAATACCGGGTGCAAAAGCCCGAGACGAAGGAGACGCCCACGGCGGCGCCCAAGGATCCCGCGAAATCGCAGGACAACGTCATCTGGATGCACGAGAAGCTCGAGCGTCCGGAGGTGCTGATCGGCTCGACGTACAAGATCAAGACGCCGGTGTCGGATCATGCCATGTACGTGACCATCAACGACATCGTGCTGAACGAGGGCACGCCGCACGAGCAGCGCCGCCCGTTCGAGGTCTTCATCAATTCGAAGAATCTCGATCATTTCCAGTGGATCGTCGCGCTGACACGGGTCATTTCCGCGGTGTTTCGCAAGGGGGGCGACACGACGTTCCTGGTCGACGAGCTGAAGGCGGTGTTCGATCCGCGTGGCGGCTACTGGCAGCCGGGCGGCAAGTTCATGCCCTCGACCATCGCAGAGCTCGGGCACGTGATCGAGCGTCACCTGCGCTCCATCGGCCTTCTCAAAGAGCCCCAGCTCGACGCGCACCAGCGCAAGCTCGTGGATGAGAAGCGCGCGGAGTTCGAGGCGCGCGCCAAGCAGACGGACGCCTTCTCGAAATCGCATTTTCCGGAGGGTGCGCAGCTCTGCGCGAAGTGCAGCACGGCCGCGGTGGTGATGATGGACGGTTGCAGCACGTGCTTGAATTGCGGCGATTCGAAGTGCGGATAGATCGCCGCGGATAGATCCCGAAATCTGAAGATGCTGAAGATCGCCGCGCTGTGCCTGATGCTGGCACCGATGCTGTGCGTCCGTGCCGCCGGGGAGGAGGAGCCGGTCGCCGCTGGCCCGCGGATAGGGGGTCCCTTCGTGCCCCCGCCGGAGCTCGAGCCGGACGTGCGTTTCTGGATTCGCGTGTACACCGAGGTGACCACCGATCAGGGCCTCATTCACGACGATTGGAATCTCAAGCTCGTCTATGAGGTGCTGCGATTCGATCCGACCTCCTCGCCCGCTCAGCGCGAGCGCCGCGTAGCGGAAGCCAAAACGCGCTACGCCGTGCTGCTGCGGCGCTTTGCCGCCGGCGACACCGCCAGCCTGACGCCGCACGAGCGGCGCATCCTGCATTCATTCGGCGACAAGGCGATGCCGCGGGACTATCTCGATGCCATCGAGCGCATCCGCTTCCAGCTCGGGCAGGCCGACCGCTTCCACGAGGGCCTGATCCGGGCGGCCGCCTGGGAGTCGCACATCGCCCGCGTGCTGGAGCAACACGGGGTGCCGGTGGAGATCGCCGCGCTTCCCCACGTCGAGTCCTCGTTCAATCCGTTTGCCTACTCCAAGGTCGGCGCTGCGGGCCTCTGGCAGTTCATGCCGTCCACCGCGAAACGTTTCATGCGAGTCGACGGCATCGTGGACGAGCGACTGGACCCTTACAGCGCCACCGAGGCGGCTGCGAACTTGATGCTCTACAACTATCGGCTGCTCGGCACGTGGCCGCTCGCCGTCACCGCCTACAATCACGGTCCAGGCGGCCTGCGGCGGGCGCAGGACGAGCTCGGAACGAGCGACATCGCCGTCATCGTGAAGCGCTACCAGGGTGCGACGTTCGGCTTCGCCTCCCGCAACTTCTACGTGGCCTTTCTCGCCGCGCTCGAGGTGGACCGCAATGCCGAGAGGTATTTCGGACCCATCGCGCGCCTCCCCGATACGGAGAACACGCCCGTCGAGATCCCCGACTACATCGCGGTCGGCGCGCTTGCCAAGGCCTTCAAGGTCGACATGGGCGCCCTCAAGGTACTGAACCCCGCGCTGCGCCCGCCGATCTGGAGCGGTGCGCGGCTCGTGCCGCGGGGCTATGCGCTGCGGCTGCCCGGAGCGCAGCCCGAGAGCGCGGTCACCGCCGCTTTGGCGCGGATTCCTCCCGGACAGCGCTACCTCGCGCAGCGCAACGACGGCGCGCATCGGGTTCGGCGCGGCGAGACGCTCGCCGCGATTGCCGCGGCGAGCGGCACGAGTCTGTCCCGGTTGCTGGCCGCGAACGGCTGGAGTGCGACGCACCCCGTCGCGCGCGGTGGGATCGTCCGCATCCCGATGCCGGCATCGCGGGCGGAAGCGGCCGGCGAAGCCCCGGCCGCCGCCCTCGCAGAGAACGCGGCCGCCGCCGGGGCCCCTGAGGCGCCGCCCGCCGCGGCGGAGAGCGAGCAGCCGACTGCCGCCGCGCCGAAGTCCGCGGCGGCATCGAAAGAGCCGGTCTCTCCACGGCAGAGCGGCAGCGCGGCGCTGCTACCCGCCGGGCCTCCGACGGGGTCCGAGGACGCGACGGACTACGGAGTGGCGCAGAACGATACGGTCGTCGTGCAGGTGGGTGAGACCCTCGGACATTTCGCGGATTGGAGCAAAGTCGACAGCGGCTCGCTGCGCGCCTTGAACAAGCTCCACAAGGACGCGGGCGTCCGGGTGGGGCGCCGGATCAAGCTCGATCTGTCGAAGGTCAGCGCCGCCGAATTCGTCGCGGCGCGCCGCGAGTACCACCGTCACCTGCAGGAAGAGTACTTCGCCGCGCACCGCATCGCAGGCACGGAGAACTATGTGGTGAAGCGCGGCGAATCGCTGTGGACCATCGCCCAGCAACGCAACGACATGCCGATCTGGCTGGTGGCGCAATACAACCCGGACGTCAACTTCAACGACGTACGGCCCGGCACGACCATCACCGTGCCGCGCGTCGAAGCCATCAACCGTCAGTAGCCGCGGGCATGCAAGTAGCGCAGCAAGGTCTCATGAGCGTCCGGCGCCGCGGCGAAGCGCACTGTCGCTCCGCCCTGCGCCTGGAAGTCGAGCTCGATCTTCTGGCTCGATGCCATGCGCTTGAGGGTCGGCAGATCGAGCTCGAAATAGGCCGTTTGTCCCCAGGAGGCCACCGGATGATAGGGGCCGCGCGCGAGCGACGGTGCATCGATGGTTTTGAGCGCCATCGCGCCATCATCGAGCGCGAGCGCGACCGCGTGCGGACTCTTGATGTTTTCGAAGTGCCAGTCGCTCGCCGGCACAAGGTGCACCCACAGCCCGTAGGTGATGGTGCCCATGTTGTCCCACTCCACCGGACCGAGGTACGCGAAACTCATGGGCCGGTTGGGTAGGGTCGCGAATTGCGCGTTCGGAATGAGCTCGAGCGGCTTCTCGAGGGACCCGACGGTCATGCCCGTGCGCTCATCGAGCGTTTCTGCGGACTTGATCGATCCTTCGGAGGCGCAGCCGGCTACGAGCGCAAGGCTCAGGCAAAAGACTATCGAGGCGTGGGGGAGGGTGAGATGCATGCGAGGATTATATCCAGTCCGTGAGCTGCGGCCGATTATGCGGCGTGTCCGCCGCGCTATACTTTCCGCGATGATCGGTCCCCGTTGGCTGCACGCAATTCGGATTTTCTCGGCAGGGTTAGTGCTGACGGCCGGGCTTTCGGCGCCGGCTCACGCGAATGAGATAGCGGCGGCGGACCGCATCGTGGTGCGCAAGTCCGAGCACAAGCTCTATCTGTACAGCGGCAATCGCCTGCTCGGCACCTACCAGGTCAAGCTCGGACTCGCCCCGGTCGGCCAGAAAGAGCGGGAGCACGACTTCCGGACACCGGAGGGGCACTACTATCTGGCGCGCCGCAACACCCGCAGCGACTTCTTTCTGTCGATTCAGGTGACCTATCCCAACAAGGAAGACGAGCTGCGGGCACGCAAGAATCGCTGGCAGCCGGGCGGTCTGATCATGATTCACGGTCTCCCCAACACCTTGAAGCATTCGCCCGACTATTATGCCTCGAATGACTGGACGGACGGCTGTATCGCGCTGTCGAATGCGGATATGGTCGAGGTCTGGATGCGCACCCAAGACAACATACCGATAGACATCTATCCTTGAGGATGGGTGCCGCGTGAGAACCGCGATCTTATCCTCCGACATGGTCGATGCCCGGGTCGCGCCCAAGGGAAGCCTCGAGCACCTGTCCCAGCAGGAGATCGCCAAACTCCTCGACTCGGGCCAAGGCGGCCTGTATCCCCTGTTTCGCGCCTGCGCGCTCGCGGTCCTGAGCTCGGGCAGCGATCTGGACGATGCGCGCGCCATCTTCGAGAAGTACCGGGATTTCGATCTGCGGATCGTTCGCCGGGCCTGGGGCATCAAGCTCGAGATCAAGAATGCGCCTGCGCAGGCCTTCGTCGACGGGGAGATGATCCGCGGTCTCAAGGACCATTTGTTCGCCGTGCTGCGCGACGTCGTATTCATCTCGAACGAAATCATGGAGAGCGGGCGATTCGATCTCACCTCCTCTCCGAGCATCACCAACGCGGTTTTCCACATTCTTCGAAATGCCCGCGTTCTCGAGCTGCAGACCCGGCCGAATCTCGTCGTGTGCTGGGGCGGCCATTCCATCCGCCGAGTCGAATACGACTACACCAAGAAGGTGGGCTACGAGCTCGGCCTGCGCGGATCGGATGTGTGCACCGGATGCGGCCCGGGCGCGATGAAGGGTCCTATGAAGGGCGCCACCATCGGCCATTCCAAGCAACGCATCATCAACGGCCGGTATCTGGGCATCACCGAGCCCGGAATCATCGCAGCCGAGCCTCCGAATCCCATCGTGAGCCAGCTGGTGATCATGCCCGACATCGAGAAGCGGCTCGAGGCGTTCGTGCGTCTAGGGCACGGCATCGTCGTCTTTCCGGGAGGCGCGGGCACGGCGGAAGAGATCCTGTACCTGCTCGGCATCCTTCTCGATCCCGCCAACAGCGGCATGCCGTTTCCGGTGGTCTTCACCGGGCCCGCGGATTGCGAGGACTATTTCTCGCAAATCCACGAGTTCATCGGAGCGACCCTCGGAGAGGGCGCGCAGTCGCGCTACCAGATCATCATGGATGACCCGCCCGCGGTCGCGCGCGCCATGGTGCACGGCCTCGGCGAGGTGCGCGACTATCGCCGCCGCCACAGCGATTCGTACGGGTTCAACTGGCTCCTGAAGATCCCGCTCGAGTTCCAATTGCCCTTCGAGGTGACGCACGAATCGATGCGCGCGCTGCGTCTCGCCCGGGATCAACCCGTGCACGAGCGTGCGGCCAACCTGCGTCGCGCGTTTTCCGGCATCGTGGCGGGCAACATCAAGGAATACGGGATCAACGCGATCGAGCGCTACGGTCCCTTCGAGCTCACCGGCGAAGCCGCGATCCTGGAGCCGCTCGATGCCTTGTTGCGCTCCTTCGTCGCGCAGAGGCGCATGAAATTCACCGGCACGGAATACACGCCGTGCTACCGACTCGTGGCATGAGCGAGCCGCTGCGCATCCGCTATCGGCTCGACCTGCCCGACGGATCGCAAAAAACCCTCGATTTCAGCTTCGACCCGGCGAGCTTCAGGCTTCTCAATCCGCCGCCCGCCGACCCGCCTTTCTGGACGGAGCTCAAATTCAACCGCTGCGCCAACTGCCCTCTCAACGAGCAAGCCCATCCGCACTGTCCGGCCGCCCTGCAGATGGCCTCCGCGCTCGAGCCTTTGAAGGCCCTCGTGTCGTTCGACACCGTCGGCGTGACCGTGCTGCAATTCGAGCGCAAGGTGTACGCGGAAACGACCGTGCAACAAGCCATGAGCTCGGTGTTCGGTCTCATCATGGCCACCTCGGGCTGCCCCTGGACCGACCGGCTGCGGCCGATGGCGCGTTTCCATGTGCCGTTCGCCGGCGATACCGAGACGCTGTATCGCAGCGTATCGATGTATCTATTGTCGCGCGAGCTCGTGCCCGAATCTCAGCGACCCGATGCGCGCGACGGATTCGCGCCCCTCGAGGAGCTCTATCGGAATCTGCATCTGGTGAACCGCGATATGTCGCGCCGGCTGGGCGCAGCCGCGAGCACCGATCCCGCGCGCAACGCTCTTGCGCTGCTCGACTCGTTCACGCACCTTCTGCCCGTGGCACTCGAGCGCTCTCTCGACGAGCTCGTGCCCCTGTTCACGGGCTGGCAAAAGACGTGATTTTCCTCGATTTAACTTACCGCGACGCTCTCTGAGATGCGCATCGCAATGCGCCGCTAGCCTCGCGACGCCCTCGGCTCCCCTGTGACACAGTTACTGCCGCAGCCACGGCAGCGCCCTTACTGTCGTCACAACAGAGGGATATGATGAGCGACCTAAAAAACCCAAGTCGATATACCGGAGTGGACCGCCGCGCCCCGCGCTTGGAAGTCGGGCCCAACGGTGCACCGGTGCCGCGTGAAGCGTACAAGCCCGGTGGCCGCCATTCGGCGATCACCAACAGCCTCTACAACTGGCATAACTACAAGAACTGGGCCGACAAGGTCCGCGGCAACTGGGAAGACAAGAAATAGCGCTCAGGCGGTCTCGGGCAGCGGATTGATTCCGGCGCTCGGACGAGCGCGCCCCTCCTTCCCCTCGAGCCACGCAAGCAGCGGTCGCCAATCCTCGAGATCCTGCGCGACCAGATGATGCTTCATCTCGTGGAGGCCCACCCCCTGCTCGGCGGCACGCACGTAGTTCTGCGAGTCGCGGAGCGTGGCGATCACCGGAATGCGCAGCGTCTCGAGAAAGCGCATCAACGACTGGTAGATCACCGTATTGCGCCGCACGCGATTGGCGATCACGCCGATGCGGTTCTCATCGCGCCGCACCTTCGCGATGAGCAGCAAATCGGCGATGCACCTCGAGCACGCGTGGATGTCGATGTCGGACGGCAGGACCGGAACGATGATCGCATCGGCGGTCTTCGTCATTTCGGGCATGTGCTGAGCGGGGACGGCCGCCGGAGTGTCGACGACCACGTGCGCCGCGTCGGCGGGCACACGCATTTGCCAGGCCCGGGTCATGCGGCTGTTGTGTTCGAAGGCCGCGATGCCGTGGATGAAAGGCTGCTCGGGCTTGCGCTTCTTCAGCCACCGCGTGCTGGAGCCCTGCGGATCGTTATCGGACAGCAGCGGATGGTCACCCTGACTCGCGAAGTAACTGGCGAGATTCGTGGCTATCGTCGTTTTACCTGAGCCCCCTTTCGGGTTCAGGACGAGAATTCGCTGCATTGGCGAGAGAGCCTACGCACGCGCCCTCACCCTGGCAAGTCTGTGACTCCACTCACGGCCGGGGCCGCGTCCAGGGGCCTATCCTGCGCCCCATGGAGTGGATGCTGCAGGTTGCCGATGAGTTCGACGATGTGTTCGGGCTGCTCCGGCACGGCTGGTTGGGTCTCGTCGCCGAGATCGGCGCGTGGACGCTCGCGGGTGGCGGCATCGCCGCCGAGCTCGCCGGCCCAGCGCTGGGTGCCGAGCCTACGCTGCTCGGTGTCGCGGCCCTCGCCGCGAACGTCACAGCCCTGCTCATGGTACGGCGCGCTCGGCTGATGCCGAGCTGCTGACCCGCACGCCTCCTCGCGCCCCGCCGCGTCTCCCGCGCGAGACGCGCCGAATTCCTTTACGATTCACGCATGGCATTCTCGATGCGGCATTTGTCCAAGGCGGCCATCGTCTGTGCACTGTTGTGCGCGCTCGTGGGTTGCGGCGGCAAGCCGAGCGCATCCGCGGCATCGAGCCCGATTCCGGCCAGCTCACTCAGCATCGTCGATCTCAAACCGGGCAGTGGCAATCCCATCGCCGCCGGTCAGTACGCTGTCGTGCAATATACGGGCTGGCTGTACGAGCCCGCAGCGCCCGATCACAAGGGCAGGCAGTTCGACAGCTCGTCGAATAGCGGCGAGCCGTTCCGATTCCAAGTCGGTGCGGGTCAGGTGATCAAGGGCTGGGATCGAGGCGTCGTCGGCATGCAGGTGGGCGGGCAGCGCCGCCTGGTCATTCCGTCCGACCTTGCATACGGCGACAGCGGTGCGGGCGGTGTCATTCCGCCCGGGGCAACGCTCGTGTTCGACGTGGACCTCGTAGGCATCGAATGAGCGTCGCAGGCCAGGAGCGGCTCAGCGTTCCGGGGCCTGCCGGGGCGCTGGAGACGATCGCCGAAGAGCCGCAAGGCATCGTGCAGCCCTATTACGCGGTCGTCTGCCATCCCCATCCGTTGTATGGCGGCACCATGGACAACAAGGTGGTGTACACCGTCGCTCGAGCGCTGCAATCGGCCGGCGTCGCCACGTTGCGATTCAACTTCCGCGGGGTTGGTGCAAGCCGGGGCAGCTACGACGGCGGCAACGGCGAGATGCAGGATGCAGCGGCGGTGGCCGATGTCGGGGCCGCCCGCTGGCCGGATCGGCGCTTGGTGCTGGCGGGATTCTCGTTCGGCGCATACGTTGCGCTCTCCCTTGCACTCGCTCGGGAAGCCGCGGGCCGCGACACCGCTCGCCTCATCACGGTGGCGCCGCCGGTGGGTACGTTCGACTTCTCGACGCTCCGCGCACCGGGATGTCCTTGGCTCGTGGTGCTCGGGGATGCGGACGAGGTGGTGGATCCGCGGGGCGTGATCGCCTGGGTCGAGCGGCTCGATCCTCGTCCCCGATTGGTGGTCATGCCCGGAGTCGGGCACTTCTTCCACGGCCATCTCAGGGCGTTGCGTGAGGCCGTGGTGGAAGCATTCCGGAGCGGCTGAGCTCTGACTCGCCGCTCCGGACGCGAGAGTTAGTTCACCATTTCCTTGAGCGTCTTGAGCGCGGCAATGCGCACTTTCTTGCTCGCGGGCTTGGCCTTGAACATCATCTTTTCGCCGTTGAACGGGTTGATGCCTTCGCGCGCCTTCGTGGCCGGCTTCTTCACCACCTTCATCTTCAGCAGCCCGGGCATGGTGAACAACCCATGGCTGCGCAGGCTCTTCTTGATGGCGCCGGAAAGCGAGTCAAATACGGCTCCGACCTGCTTCTTCGAGAGCTCTGTTTCCTTGGAAATGGTAGCGAGAATTTCAGACTTGGTCGGTGCTGCATTCTTTTTCGCCATATTAAATCTCCTGCTGTTGTTTGCGAACGCGGGTGCTCGATCCCCACAACTTCAACTCGGCGCCGAAAATAACATAGAAAAAAGCCGATGTTTAGCGCAATCGCGATTTTTTTTTCTTCGCTCGAGCGTGTGCGAGCCTTATTTTTAAGGCTTCCGCATCGCTCGCGACTTTTCTACGAATCGCGAGCGATGCCGAAGACCCTAGTTTTCAGGGACGTAGGACGGCATGTTCAACGCAGAAGTATCAAAAGCGCACCGATCGCAATCGACACCCACAGGAAGGAGAAGTCGATCTGGCCGATCGGCGGGATCACGCGCCGCACGCGCCGCAGGATCGGGTCGCATAGAGAGGCGAGCAAGCGGACGCCGGGAGCATAGCCGCCCGGCGAGACGAAGCTCGTGATCCAGTAGAGGAGCATCGCGAAAAGGTAGATCTTGAGCACCATCGCGATCAACTCTATCAAGGTGATGCGCGCAAAGATGAGCGGATCCACGATACCGGCGCCCGCCAGAGCGAACATCACCTCGGTATGCATGGCGGCGATCAAGAGCACGGACAGGACGGTTGCGGTATCGATCTTCCCGATCGGCGGCAGCAGCCGCCGCAGGGGCAGGATCAGCCAATTGGTCACACGGACGATGGCATCCGCCATCGGGTCGCGAAAATCGGCCCTCACGAGCTGAAACAGGAAACGCAGCACGAAGGCGAGCGTCAGAAGCCACAGCAGCATGTCGACGATGAATCGGACGGCATCCATGGCGTGCGTGCAACCGTTATGGCGTGCCGAACTCGGCAGCGAGCTCGGCCGAGCGCCGGTCGGCGGCCGCGATGGCGTGCGCCACGGTGGCGCGGAGCCCCGCCGCATCGAGCACCGCAAGGGCGGCCGCGGTCGTACCGCCCTTCGACGTCACTTGCTCCCGCAGCACCGCGAGCGGCTCGTGGGACTCGCGCGCCATGCGCGCCGCACCGTAGGCGGTCGCCAGGGTGAGCTTGTGGGCGATCTCGGTCGGCAGTCCGCGCTCATGCGCCGCTGCTTCGAGCGCTTCCATGAACAGGAAGAAGTATGCCGGGCCTGAGCCCGAAAGCGCGGTGACCGTGTCCATCTGGGATTCGTGCTCGACCCAGACCGTGGCGCTGACCGCGGCCATGATGGACTCGGCCAAGGCCCGGCCGGCCGCGCCGACACCCGGTGGAGCATACAAGCCGGTGGCGCCGAAACCGTTCAAGGCCGGCCGGTTGGGCATGGTGCGCACCACCGCGATGTGCTCTCCGAACCAGCGGGATAGCGCGGCGTGCGGTATTCCGGCCGCCACCGAGATGATCAGCGGTCTCACCTGATCGAGGTGCGGTTTCAGAGCCACGCATACCGAGCGCATCTGCTGGGGCTTTACCGCGAGGATGACCACCTCGGCTCCGGCGGCGGCGCTCGCATTGTCCGGCGCTCGCAGGACTCCGTGGGCGCGGACGAGCCGCTCCAGCTGATTCGCGCTCGGGTCGGCGACGACGATGCGGCTGCTCGGCAGGCCCTGCCGGATCAATCCGCCGATGAGCGCGCCGGCCATGTTGCCCCCGCCGATGAATGCAAGCCTGCGAATGTCGATCATGTTGTCCCTCGCCTTTAGCGGCTGCCGAACAGGGCCGTGCCGATGCGCACCTGCGTGGCGCCTTCCGCGATGGCCGCCTCGAAATCGGCGCTCATGCCCATGGATAGTGTATCGAGCCCGAGCCCCTGCGACTTCAGATCCTCCAGGAGTCCGCGCAGCTTCGCAAACACCGCGCGCTGCGAAGGTACGTCGGGCAGCGGCGGTGGCAGGCACATGAGGCCGCGCAGCCGGAGCCGGGGTAGCTCCGCGACGCGGCCGGCGAGCTCGGAGAGCCGCGCCGGATCGATGCCCCCCTTCGAGGACTCGCCGATCAGTGCCACCTGGATGCAGACGTTGAGAGGCGGTGCATGGAACGGCCGTTGCTCGGACAGGCGCCGGGCGACGCTCAGGCGATCGAGGCTGTGCATCCATGCAAACCGCTCTGCGACCGGGCGGGTCTTGTTCGACTGCAGAGCTCCGATGAAATGCCAGCTCACCGGGAGGCCGGCGAGCTCATCCATCTTGCCGAGGGCCTCTTTCACATAATTTTCACCGAAATCCGTGACGCCCGCCGTGGCAGCCACCCTCACATATTCGGCAGCCTTAGCCTTGGTGACCGCGATCAAGGTAACGGAGGATGGATCGCGGCCCGCCGCCTCGGCGGCGTTTGATATTCGAGCGCGGATGCGGCTCACCTGGGCCGTCAAATTCTGCGGACCAATTAACATATTGGGTGTGGACACCCTCTTATATACTGCTAGCGGCCGGCGACGGCCGCTACTGTTAGGAGCCGTAAATGGCGGTTGATATTGCGCAGCTTCTCGCCTTTGCGGTGAAGAACAACGCGTCGGACCTGCATCTCTCTGCGGGCGTACCGCCGATGATCCGCGTCGATGGCGACATGAAGCGCGTCAATATGCCTGCGCTCGTGCATAAGGAAGTGCACAGCATGGTGTACGACATCATGAATGACAAGCAGCGCAAGGCGTTCGAAGAGTTCTTCGAGACCGACTTTTCATTCGAGATACCGAAGCTGGCCCGTTTCCGGGTCAATGCCTTCAATCAGAACCGCGGCGCCGGGGCCGTGTTCCGCAACATTCCCTCGACCATCCTGTCGCTGGATGAGCTCAATGCTCCCAAGACTTTCAAAGACCTATGCATGCTGCCGCGGGGACTCGTGCTGGTGACCGGACCCACCGGCTCGGGTAAGTCGACCACGCTTGCCGGCATGGTCAACCATTGCAATGACAACCGCCCCGACCACATCATCACCATCGAGGATCCGATCGAGTTCGTTCACGAGAGCAAGCGCTGCCTCGTCAATCAGCGTGAGGTCCACCGCGACACGCTCGGCTTCAGCGAGGCGTTGCGCTCGGCGCTGCGCGAGGATCCCGACGTCGTGCTGGTGGGCGAGATGCGCGACCTCGAGACAATCCGCCTCGCGCTCACCGCGGCCGAGACCGGGCACCTCGTGTTCGGCACGCTGCATACGAGCTCGGCCGCCAAGACCATCGACCGCATCGTCGACGTGTTCCCGGCCGCCGAGAAGGACATGGTGCGTGCGATGATGTCGGAGAGCCTGCGGGCCGTCATTTCCCAGACCCTGATGAAGCGCGTCGGCGGCGGCCGCATCGCCGCGCACGAGATCATGATCGGCACTCCGGCCATCCGCAACCTCATCCGCGAGGGCAAGATCGCCCAGATGTACTCGGCGATCCAGACCGGACAGGGGCAGGGCATGCAAACCCTCGATCAATGCCTGCAGGAGATGGTACAAAAGGGCGTCGTCAGCCGCGAAGAGGCCAAGTACAAGGCGCAGAATAAGGACAGCATCTAACAGGACCCTATCCATGGACCGCGATCAGTCGATACGTTTGATGCAGGACCTGCTCCGGCGCATGGTCGAGAAGAAGGGGTCGGACCTCTTCATCACCGCCGGTTTCCCTCCCGCCATCAAGGTCGACGGCGAGATCCGGCCGCAGTCGGATCGCTCCCTGAGCGCCGAGCAGAGCGCGAGCCTGGTGCGCGCCATCATGAACGATCGACAGACGCGCGAATTCGACGCGACCAAGGAGTGCAATTTCGCGATCGCACCTCCGGGGATCGGACGCTTCCGCGTGAGCGCCTTCGTGCAGCAGGGCTTCACCGGCGCGGTCCTTCGGACCATCAACGCGAAGATCCCGACGCTCGAGGAGCTCGAGCTGCCGCCGGTGTTGAAGGAAGTCGTGCTGTCCAAGCGCGGCTTCGTGATCATGGTCGGCGGCACCGGCTCGGGCAAGTCCACCTCGCTCGCCGCCATGGTCGGCTACCGCAACGAGAAGACGCGCGGCCACATCGTGACCATCGAGGACCCGGTGGAGTACGTTCACGCCCACAAGGGGTGCGTGGTCACGCATCGAGAGGTCGGCGTCGACTGCGAGAGCTGGCATCTCGCGCTGAAGAATACGCTCCGTCAGGCGCCCGACGTCATCCTCATCGGCGAGATCCGCGACCGCGAGACCATGGAGTACGGCATCCAGTTCGCCGAGACCGGCCATTTGGTGCTCGCCACCCTTCATGCCAACAGCTCGAACCAGGCGCTCGACCGCATCATCAATTTCTTTCCCGAGGAGCGGCGCGAGCAGCTCCTCATGGACCTGTCGCTCAACATCCGGGCGCTGATCTCGCAACGCCTCATCCCGCGCGAGTCGGGTGCCGGGCGTATCGCGGCCATGGAGATCATGCTCGCCTCGCCGCTGATCTCGGACCTGATCTTCAAAGGTGAAGTCGCCAAGATCAAGGACGTCATGGCGCGATCCAACCGGCTCGGCATGAAGACGTTCGACCAGGCGCTGTTCGATCTGTACGAGGCAGGCCTCATCTCCTACGAGGATGCGCTGCGCAATGCGGACTCGAAGAATGAGCTGCGTTTGCGCGTCAAGCTCGAGAGCAAGCGCGAGATGAAGAATCCGGAAGACGGCGGCGCTTCGCTGCAGATTCTCGAGGAAGAAGAAGGACAGGTGTTCTAGCGCATGATGCCTGCCTCCCCGCCGGCTCAGGTCATGAACACCAAGCCGCTGTTCAAGCTCATGGTCGAGAAGAAGGCATCCGACCTTTTCTTCACCTGCAATGCTCCCGTCAAGATCAAGATCGAGGGCAAAATCTTTCCGGTGAACAAACAGGTGCTCAGCCCCGAGACGGTGCGCCAGGCCGCGCTCGGTCTCATGACCGCCGAGCAGATCGAGTACTTCAACGATGAGCTGGAGATCGATTTCGCACTCTCCGAGCCCGGGCTCGGACGCTTTCGCGTCAATGTGTTCTACCAGCGCGGCTATCCGGCCATGGTGCTGCGCTACATCACGGCGGAGATGCCGCGGCTCGAGGATCTCGGAATGCCCGAGATCCTGAAGGAGCTCGTGATGCTCAAGCGGGGGCTGATCCTCATGGTGGGCGCTGCCGGCGCGGGCAAGTCGACCACGCTCGCGGCGATGATCAACTTCCGCAATGAGACCTCTTCGGACCACATCCTCACCATCGAGGATCCGATCGAGTTCTTGCATAGCAACAAGAAATCGATCGTGAATCAGCGCGAGGTGGGCATCGACACCAAATCATTCGCCCGCGCGTTGCGCAGTGCAGTGCGCGCGGCGCCCGACGTGATCCTGGTCGGCGAGATTCGCGACCGGGAGACCATGGAGGCGGCGATCGCGCTCGCGGGCACGGGGCACCTTTGCATCGCCACCTTGCACGCCAACAATTGTGCCGAGACGCTCGATCGCATCATCAACCTGTTTCCGCGCGACCAGCACACCCAGATCTTTCTCGATCTATCTCAGTACCTGCGCGCGATCCTGTCGCAGCGCCTGGTCTCGTCCAAGACGGGATCGCGGGTGGCCGCATCGGAAGTGATGGTGAACACGCCGCACATATCGGAGCTCATCAAGAAGGGCGATGTCGTCGGGGTGAAGGAAGCCATCACCACGGGCACGGAACGCGGCATGCTGAGCTTCGATGCGTCGCTTTACAACTTGGTGCGGGAAGGCCGGATCGAGCTCGAGGAAGCGCTCACGAGCGCCGACTCGCGCACCAACCTCGAAGCGAAGATCAACTTCGGTTGAAAGCCGGGGGACGCCCAGCCGAAGGACGCCCAGCCGGGGCGCGCCCTGCGGGCCCGTTGGCATTTCTGCACCATGACAGTGGATTGATCGATTGACCGGCCCGGCAGCGGGCGAGCATATATAGCTGGAGTCCATGTCATTAGGCGAAATTTGCTCCTGCTCAAGGCAGGAAGAGCATCGACCGGCATGGGCAGTCGAGACTCCTAGCCGGTCGCCGCCTGGCGCGAAGCGGCCGGGGTTGTGACCGAATCCTCGGCGCTCGATCGACACAGCACCAGATTCCCCTCGAATTCGCGTGTGCTCACATCCCATCCGAAGCGCAACGCCTGATTGCGGCAGGCGGTTGGATCGAGAGTGAGCGCGCGCAGCGCGGCCTTGTGCAGATCCTCATCGAGCGCACCGGTGACCCCGTCAGTCACGACGTCGATCGGACCGGTCACCGGATAGGCGGCGACCGGCACGCCGCACGCCATGGCCTCGAGATTGACGAGACCGAAGGTATCGGTCCGGCTCGGGAAGACCATGATGTCGGCGGCTGCGAGATAGCGCGCCAGATCCTCCGCGAATCGGTAGCCCGCGAACACGACATCGGGATATTGGGCTTCGAGACGCGCACGGGCGGGCCCGTCGCCGATCACGATCTTGCTGCCGTGCCAGGGCATGTTCAGGAAGGCCTCGATGTTCTTCTCCACGGCCACGCGCCCGACGCAGGCGGCCACCGGCCGGCGGAGATCGAGGAAATCCTTGGGCGCGGGCTTGAACACATCGGTATCGACGCCTCGCCGCCAGGTTGCGATGTTCCTGAACCCGCGCGACTCGAGATCCCGGCGAACCGTGGGCGTCGACACCATGCAGCGCGTCCCTGCGCCATGGAACCAGCGCAGAGCCCGGTATGTCAGGCCGATCGGCATGGGGAAACGCGCCCTCAGATACTGGGGAAATTGTGTGTGGTAGGAGGTCGTGAAGCGCATGCCGTGACGTATGCAGTGGCGCCGCGCGGCGAGGCCGAGCGGCCCCTCGGTCGCAACGTGCAGCGCCTGCGGCGAAAAGGCGGCAATGGCGCGGTCGACGGGACGGCCGGGGAAAAGCGACAGACGGATCTCGGGATAGGTCGGACAGCGGACGCTGCGGAAGTCGCGCGGCGTGAGCATGCGCACCTCGTGGCCGAACCGGCCCAGCCACGCGGCGGTCTGAGCCAAGGTGCGCACGACGCCGTTGGTCTGAGGAAACCATGCATCGGTGACGATCATGACTCTCATGCCGCGGCGAAGGGTCGCATCGCCTTGTGACGAACAGATGACTGCGGGGGTAATGTTTTTTGACAGTCTTGTGTTGTATTTCGGGGGGTTGCGCTCTTTTTTTACGGTTTTGCGACGCTGATTCCACGCAAGGGCGTGATTTGTCATAGCCTTGTAACGGAATTCCTATATTTGCTTCATGTCGATTTCAATGCCTGTTCACCTCTATGGAGCCCGCATGCACAAGTTTTTGACGGAGTTGCGCACTCAGCGATGGGATGACCACCGTTTCTATCACCACAGCCGCATCAATCAGTCACTGCATCTTTTGAGCGCCATCAGCTTCCTGGTCGCTTACGTCATGATGTTCAAGGATCCGGTGGCCGCCGCCCTAATCGGATGGCTGGTTTCCATGGTGAGCCGCCAATCCGGGCACTTCTTTTTCGAGCCCAAGGGATACGACGAAGCCAATCAGGTCACGCACGAGTACAAAGAGGCGATCAAAGTGGGTTACAACCTGCGGCGCAAGGTCATCCTGCACGCGGTCTGGGCCCTGGTGCCGCTGATTCTGTGGCTGAACCCGACGTTCTTCGGGACGATGGCGCCCTACAACGGGGGCGGGGAATTTCTGCGGCGCGTCGGCGAGATCTGGCTGTTTTTGGGGATCGGCGCGCTGTTGTTCCGCACCGTCCACCTGTTCTACCTGCGGGACGTTCAGACGGGCCTGGTATGGCTCACCAAGATCCTCACCGATCCGTTCTGCGATGTGAAGCTCTACTGCAAGGCGCCGCTCTATCTGCTCCGCGGCGAGCTGGTCGAGCCCGCCCATGGCGAGCGTGCTTGAAGCATTTCCTTGAGCACACCGCGCCTCAAGGACCGGTTGGTGGTGGTCGGCTCCGCCCACCACCACTGGTCCTTCTTCATCGCCCGCGCCGCGGCCACGATGCGCTCTTCGACTTCGGCAAAATCCGCCGCCGTGTAATTCAGGCTGAATATCAGCCGTCCGGTGCCGACCCAGCTCAGGGCGATGCCCGCCTCGCGTAAGTAGTATTGAAACATCCAGTTGTATCGCGAGGGCTGCGTGTAACAGACGGTCCATATCGTGGAGAGATTCGCAACCCCCACCGGAAGATGCTCGGCGGCCAAGCGCTCGTTCAAGCCGCGGGCGCGCGCATTCCAAACCTCGTCGAGGTCCCGATACAGCGCCCGCAGCGGCTCGCTGTCGAGGCGTTCCAGGAACTCGCGCATCGCGCCCATTACGTAAGGATGCGAATTGAAGGTCCCGCGCGCGAAGCAGATGTCGGCGGGCCGGTCGTCCCGGAAACGCCGCATCAGCGCGGCGCGGCCGCAGAGAACGCCGACCGGCAATCCCCCCGCCACGGTCTTGCCGTAGGTGACCATGTCCGCGGGCACCCCGAAGTATTCCTGTGCTCCTCCCCGCGCCAGCCGGAAGCCCACGAAGACCTCATCGAAAATCAGCACGATGCTGCGCTCGGTGCAGACCGCTCGCAGCTTCTCGAGCCACGCGCCATAGGCGGCGCGGTCGAAATGCGCGCTGCGGCCGCTGTCGATCAGAGCAGAGTCGCCCGGCGCATTGGCGTTGGGATGCAGCGCCTGCAGGGGATTCACCAGCACGCAGGCGATGTCGCGGCGAGTTCGAAGCACCTTCAGGGAGTCCTCGTCCATCTCCTGGAGGGTGTAGGTCTCGCGCGCGGTGAGGGGGTTGCCTATGCCCGGCTGTACGTCGCCCCACCAGCCGTGGTATGCGCCGCAGAATCGCACCACATGTGTGCGCCGCGTGTGATAGCGGGCCAGCCTCACGGCTTGCATGACGGCCTCGGTGCCGGACATGTGGAAGGAGATCTCGTCCATGCCGGAGATATCGAGCAGCCGCCGCACGTTGTACTCGACGACCGGATGATACGCGCCGAGCACAGGTCCCAGATCGCGCACGCGCTCGCTGCCGCTCGCGATGCACTCCTTGTAGAAGTCGTAGCCGAAAACGTTCACCCCGTAGGATCCGGTCAGATCATAGAACCGGTTGCCGTCGATGTCGGTGAGGGTGACGCCGGAGCTCGATTCCACGAAAACTCCGGTCTTCATGTGCTCGCGCACGAAGCGACTGAACTGGAACGGGATGCGATAGCGGCTGGTGAACTGGAGATCGGAAATGGCCGGTATCATCGATGCCGTGAGCGCAGCGTTCTTGGGGCTGCGCCCGGAGAGCACCTCGGCGAGCCGCAAGAAGCCGGCGCGGCGCTCGGCCGCGATCGCATCCGGCGCGCCATCGGCTCGAAACACTCGGTCCTCGCCGTACTCGTAGAAGGGTACCAGCCCCGCGAACCGCCGCGCCATCCGCGCATGACCGGCGAGGGATCGGTGCTTCGCGCGCGAGAGCTGCAGTCGCACCCGCGCCTTCAGCAGCAACACGATGAGCGCACAGGCGCCCAACAAGTACCAGATGATGTGATCCGCCACGTTATGCCTCGATGCGCCGCAATGGTTCGGCGCGCACTTTATTGCAATCGAATGACATTGAGATGACTGCCCGTTCCCTGATCGACCGTATCGTCCAGCAGGAAAGCATCAATTTCCTGCTGACCAATCGCATCCCGCGGCGGCGGCTCACGCAGCTCGTGGGTTGGCTGAGCCACATCGAGCAACCCTGGCTGTGCTCGGCCTGCATCTTTCTGTGGCGCCTGTTCACCGACTTGGATCTCGGCGAGGCGAGGGAAACGAGGTTCAGGAGCCTGCACGCGTGCTTCACGCGGCAACTCAAGGACGGTGCCCGCCCGGTCGACGGGGATCCCGCGCATCTCACGAGTCCTTGCGACGCGCTCGTCGGGGCTTGCGGACGCGTCGAGGCGGGTACCGTGCTGCAGGCAAAGGGGTTTCCCTATCCCCTCGCGGATCTCGTCTGCGACGAGGAGCTTGCGCGCTATTACCATGGCGGAGAGTTCGTCACGCTGCGATTGACCTCGAGCATGTACCACCGCTTTCACGCCCCCTACGACTGCCGCGTGGAGCAGGTGAACTACATCTCGGGCGACACGTGGAACGTGAACCCGGTCGCGCTCAAGCGCGTTGAGCGGCTGTACTGCAAGAATGAGCGCGCGGTCGTTCGCTGCCGCCTGCCCTCGGGCGCGCTCGTGACCCTGGTGCCGGTGGCGGCCATCCTGGTCGCGAGCATCCGTCTCAATTTTCTCGACGTACGGCTGCACTTGAAGTACCGCGGTCCCAATCGCATGCCGTGCGACGCGCAGCTCGCGAAGGGTGAGGAGATGGGTTGGTTCGAGCACGGCTCGACGATCATCGTGCTCGCGCCGCAAGGCCTCGAGCTGTGCGAGCGATGGCGCGAGGGCGGCAGAATCCGGATGGGCGAGGCGCTGCTGAGGGGCGATGAGAAGACCCTGCGGACCAACGGCTCGCCGGCGTCTAAAGAGGCCGGCGATGACGTGTGAGCGTCGCCGCGATCGAGGCGAGCACCGCCATGCGCACGGCGACGCCGTTGTTCACCTGTTCGCGGATCAGCGAATGCGCTCCGTCGGCCACCTCCGAGGAGATCTCGACGCCGCGGTTCATCGGTCCCGGATGCATGACGAGAACATCGGGCGAGGCGAGACGCACGCGCCGGGCGTCCAACCCGTACTCGCGAAAGTAGGCGGCGTCGTCCAGCGATGCGGCCTGCGCCATGCGCTCCTTCTGGATGCGCAGCATGATGACGACGTCGGCCCCCTCGATGCCATCCTCGATGCGCGTGAAGCGCAGAGCGCCCTGGAACTCGTCCTCCCCCGGCAAGAGCGACTGCGGGGCGACCAGCCGTATGTCCGTGGTGCCGAGGGTCCTCAAGGCGCGCGTCGTCGAGCGCGCGACGCGTGAATGCTTGATGTCGCCGACGATGGCCACCTTGAGACCGCTGAAGCGCCGCTGATGGCTGCGAATGGTGAGCGCATCGAGCAACCCTTGCGTCGGATGGGAGACATGCGCCTCGCCCGCGCTGATGACCGAGACATGCGGGGCGACGTGATCGATCAGAAATTCAGGCATCCCCGCCTCGGAATCGCGAATCACGAAGATGTCGGTGTTCATCGCCTCGAGGGTGTAGATGGTGTCCAGCAGGGTCTCGCCCTTGGCGCGCGAGCTCGACTGCGTGTCGAGGTTGAGGACGTGCGCGCCCAAGCGCCGGCTCGCGAGATCGAACGAGGCGCGCGTACGCGTGCTCGGCTCGAAAAACAGGTTGGCGAGCGTCACGCCCGCGAGCTCCCGGCCTTCATAGGCGGGTTGTCCCGGAAATCTGCGGTAGCTCTCGGCTCGATCGAGAATCGCGGTCAGCGCTTCGCGCGTCAGTCCATCCAGGGAGATGAGATGGCGCAGGCCTCCGGCACCATCGGTTTGTGCACGCATTCGCGCCTCATTTTCTTTCGCTGAACCACCGTTCCAGAATGATGCGGGCTGCCGCGGCATCGACATCGCCCTTGGCGAGCCGCCGCTTGCGCAGGCCCGACGCCCGTGCTCCCTTCAGCCGATCGAGTGCCTCGATCGACGAGTAGCGCTCGTCGACGAGCTCCACGGGCAGCGCGTAGCGCACGTTGAGCTCATCGGCAAAGCGGCGCGCGCGGGCGGCCGCGGCGCTCTCCGAATCATCCACATTATACGGCAGCCCGACCACCAGCACCCCGGGCCGCCATTCGCGAATCAGCGAATCGAGGGCGTCCCACGGCGGCCCTGCGGCTCCGCAGGCAATCGCGCGGGTGAAGGAGGCGGTGCGGCTCACGGTATCGCCGCTCGCGACACCGATGCGCCGCTGCCCCAAGTCGAACGCGAGGACGATCTGGGGGGCGGCGGCCGGGGAGGGCGCCGCCGCCTCAGGCATTGCCACTGATCGGACTGATGAGCGAGAGCTCGACGCCCAAAAGGCGTCCCGCCGCATGCCAGCGCGATTCGAACGGCATGTGGAAAATCAGGCTCGAGTCCACCGGTGCGCTGAGCCAGGCGTTCGCGCGGATCTCGTCCTCGAGCTGCCCGCGGTCCCAGCCCGCATATCCCAGAGCGACCACCGCCTCGGAGGGTCCCTCGCCACGGGCCATGGCGGCCAGGATGTCGCGGGAGGTCGTGACGTGGATCGTGTCGGACACCTTGAGCGTCGAGTCCCATTCCCCTCCGGCCCGATGCACGACGAAGCCGCGGTCGGTCTGCATCGGACCACCGCGCAGCACCTGCCGCTCGCTCAAGGCTCCGCCGGGCAGCTCGATCTCGAGTTGCTCGAAGATCTCGCTCATGCGCATGGGGAGCGGCTTGTTCAGGATGAGCCCGAGCGCGCCGTTCTGGGAGTGATCGCAAATGAGCGCCACGGTCTGCGCAAAATTCGGATCCCCCATGGTCGGCATGGCGATCAACAGCTGATTCGTCAGGTAATCCGCGTCGCTCATTGGTGACCCATCCGCGATTGGATTTGACAGGGAGTCTACGGCGATCCGCCCCGATTGGTAGCAGTTCCGGGTGCCCCCGGGCCGGGCCCCGCTGGGCTCGCCGCGCCGCCCGGCGGCGCGCGGGCCGGCGCGTCAGCGCCCGGCGCTTCGGCGCCCGGGTGCTCGGGGTCGGCATAAAAGACGCTGGATCCTTGCGACGCACCATCCAGGAATTGCCACTCATAGGCGATTCGGATCTGATCATGCTTCTGCGCGAGCTCCGGCGGGAAGGGGTCGTAGGGCGAGGCGAGCTTCAGAATGCGCATCGCCGCCTCGTCGATCTCCGCACGCCCGCTCGAGCGGCGGATCTCGCTCTGCAGGAGCTTGCCGTCGGCACCGATGATCACCTCGATCACCGGCGTTCCCGAGAGGTTGCGCCGGCGCGCGACGCTCGGAAAGTTCATCGTTCCGACGCGCTCGATCTTGCGGCGCCAGCTGTCCAGATAGACGGCCACGTCCGATTCCCGGGTGTCGGCCGCGATCCAGAGCTGTTGTTTGCTCTCGCCGCGCATCCGCAGCTGAATCCCGTCGTCGTTCGGCGCCATGCCCAGATCCGGACGATTCTCCAGCAGAAGCGGCAGCTTGGAGGGCTGGTCATCGGCCGTCGCCGCCGCGAAGTAGAGGATCTTGGGCGAAGGCCCCCGTGTCGCGATGACCTCATCGTCTCCGATGTCGCTTCCCGACTGCTGGGCGGCCACCCCCTCGCCGTCCGGGATGCCCGCGCGGTTGGCCGCCATGAGCGAGGATCGGGGGATGAGCGCCCGCTCGCGCTTCAAGGTATTGCCCGACCCCAGCTGGCTGCGCTGCGCGAGGTAATGCGCATTCGGATTCTTCGCGGCCAGAGGCGTCTGGTCGTTTACCAGGACGACTTCGAGGGCGGGTCCATCGCCTGCAGCGGGCTCGTTCCGGGAGGAGCTGAACGTCACACCCAGGATGATGATGCCGTGGACCAGTGCCGCCAGAAAGCACGTGGTCAGCATGCGGTCATTCGCCGGCGGCAGACCGGCTTTCAATAATTCCGAGCTCATCGGGCTGCGAGGATACCGGCGATCGCCTGCATTAGTCTGCCCCCGATGTCGACATCGTGCTTCTTGTTTAGTTCGCGGATACCGGTTGGACTCGTGACGTTGATCTCGGTCACATACTCGCCGATGACATCCAGCCCGACGAAGATCATCCCGGCGGCTTTGAGATGCGGTCCGATGATCGAGCAAAGCCAGCGGTCGCGATCGTTCAGCGGCCTCGACAGCGCGCGTGCGCCCGCCGCCAGATTGCCGCGGTGATCGGCGGCATCCGGCATTCGTTGCAACGCAAATGGCACCGGCTCGCCCTCGATGAGGATCACGCGAGAGTCCCCCCCGGTGACGATCTCCGGCAGGTAGCGCTGTACGATCGCATACTGCCGGCCGTAATCGGTGAGCGTCTCGAACACCACGTTGCGATTCTTGTCACCCTCGTCCAGCACGAAAATCGACCGGCCGCCCATGCCATGCAGCGGCTTGCAGACCGCCTTGCCGTGCTCGCGCAGAAATTCAGCCATGGCGTGCATGTCGCGCGTGATCAGGGTGGGCGGGCAGCATTCGGGGAACCAGGCCGTGTACACCTTCTCGTTCATGTTCCGCAGGCCCTGCGGATCGTTCACGACCAGCGCGCCCGAAAGCTTCGCCCGATCGAGAATGTAAGTGCTGTAGATGTACTCAAGGTCGAACGGCGGGTCCTTGCGCATCAGGATCACCTCGAATTCGCCCAGTCTAGCGGCGGTGCGGGGCCCGCGAGTGAACCAATTGCGCAGATCGTCGAACACTTCGAGCGGCGCGACCCGGCCCCAGGCGACGCCGTCGCGCAACGACAGGTCGCCTAGCTCCGCATAGTGAAGCTGCCATCCGCGCGCCTGTGCGGCGAGCAGGATCGCGAGGGTCGAGTCCTTCGCCGGGTTGATGGACTCGATGGGGTCCATGACCACGATGAGCCGCATTTGAGATGCCATTCTCGATCCTCCGACCCTTCCGGAAATTCCGATCTCGCCGCAGAGAGTCTAGCGCAAGCGCGTCCAGCGACGTTTAAGTCAAAAACTGTGAACCACGCCTCCGTTGTTTGCCCGACATTACCTCGAAATGTCGATGGCCCACCGTGGCTTGCAAGCGCCGGATATGTTAAAAAGCCACGAGATTCCAGCACCTACGAGCGCAAGGCGCTCGCGCAAGCGAGCCCGAGGACTTTCAAGTTCCATGCAGAGCATGATGAGCAACGGCAAGCCCAAACTCGCGGGACTGAAGGTCCTCGTGATCGACGACAGCAAGACCATCCGGCGCACGGCCGAGACGCTCCTCACCAAGGAGGGCTGCGAGGTGTTCACCGCCGTCGACGGTTTCGACGCCCTGTCGAAGATCGCGGATCATCAACCCGACATCGTGTTCGTCGACATCATGATGCCCCGGCTCGACGGATATCAGACGTGCTCGCTCATCAAGCACAACAAGGTGTTCAAGCAGATTCCGGTGATCATGCTATCCAGCAAGGACGGCCTATTCGACCGCGCCCGCGGACGTATCGTGGGCTCGGAGCATTATTTGACCAAGCCGTTCACCAAAGACGAGCTCCTCGGTGCAATTGAAGCCCACGTTGGGAAATGACGGAGAACCTAAGGATGGCGCTCATTCTCATCGTCGACGATTCGCCCACCGAGGTGTTCGTCATGCAGAAGGCCCTCGAAAAGCACGGGTTCAAGACCGCTTCGGCCGAAAACGGCGAAGAGGGGATCCGCAAGGCCAAGGCCATGAAACCGGACCTGATCTTCATGGACATCGTGATGCCCGGCGTGAACGGCTATCAGGCCACGCGAATGTTGAACAACGATCCCGAGACCAGCCTCATTCCCATCATCATGGTCACCACCAAGGGGCAGGAGACGGATCGGGTCTGGGGCCTGCGCCAGGGGGCAGTCGACTATCTGGTCAAGCCGGTTTCCGCCCAGGCGCTGGTCGAGAAGGCTCAGGCCGCGCTGGCCGTATGACGAGCACGAGCAGCGGGAACGACACAAGCCTCAAAAGCTTGCGCGACCGCCCCTTCGAGCTTCTCAAGGAGATGGAGAGGCGCGCGCGGCCGGTTACGGGCGCAAACTCGCAGGACGCGGCGGGGAGCCGAGAATGGGTGGGCGTAGCGTGCCGAATGGGTGGGGAGACTTTTCTGATCGCACGTGAGGAAACTCGCGAGGTCCTGGGGTACCCGGCGGTCATCACGCGCATTCCGGGCGCGAAGAGCTGGGTGAAGGGACTCGCCAATGTGCGCGGCTCGCTCCTGCCGATGCTCGATCTCAAGCAGTTTCTCGGGAGTGGCGCGACGCACCCGGGGCGCAACACGCGCATCGTCGTGGTCAATCATCGCGATGTACCCGCCGGCCTCATCGTCGACGAGGTGCTCGGATTCCGCCGCTTCGGGGAGACCGAATTCAACTCCGAGGCGCCTCCCACCGTAATTCGTTGCGAGAGCTACCTCGCGGGTGCGTTTCGGCGGGGCGGTGAGGTGTGGCCGGTCATCAGCCTGAAGAGTCTGGTGGAAAGCCAAAGCTTCTTGCAGGCGGCGAGCTGAATGCGGGCCACTGTCGCATGAAGAGCTCCGAGCTCACCGCGCGGTCGAACCTGGCGCCGATCCTGATCGCCGTGATCGGCGCTTGCGTGACCGGCGCGCTCGCGCTCACGCTGCTCGGCCGCTCCGGCGCCCCGGCGCCGGCCGCCCTGGGCGATCCGGTCACATTGGTGACCGAGCGCATCCCGTTCGAGGCGCAGAATGCGCTGCGCGGCGAGCTTGGCAGCTTCGATGCGCTCGGCAAGAGCATGGCGAGGCTCAAGAGCATGACCTCGGGCGGTGCGGCCGCGCGCCTCGAGCCCAACTTGGGCAAGCTCGATGCCGCCGTGACGGCCGTCGAGGGCGCGCGCTCCGCGGTGGAGACCGTCCAGACGGCCAACCAGGAAACGCGCGAGCTCGCGCCGAAGCTGCTCTCGGAGCTCGGCGATCTCGCGAGCGCCGTCGGCGTCCAGAAACTGGAGGGTATGAGCCGGTATCTGGAGCGGTTCGAGCTTACCGTGCAGCGCGTCCAGCAGGAGCTCAACGGACTGGCCTCGGGGGTGAACGATGCGGCGCCCACGGCGCAGCGCCTCGCCGACAGCCTCGAATTTCTGAACCAGGTGATGCGCGGACTCTCCGGCGAGGAGTCCGGGATGGCATTGTCACGCGTCACGGGCGCCGATGCGGAACAGCGTCTGAAGACCGTGATACAGCGCAACCAGCAATTTGCCGCGAGCGTGCGCAAGGCGATCGGCGCCGCTGAGACGCTGTCGAAAGCGCAGACCGCGGCTCGCTCCCTGCCGGCCTTGTCGAGCACCCTGACGGCGCAGCTCGGAGGCGTTCCATCGACGCCGGCTGAATCCACGGCGGCCTACAAATACGCCGTCGCGGGCCTCCTCGCGCTGGCGGTGCTCGCGCTTGCCGCCCTTTTCGCGGTATTGCGCAAGTCCGTCACCCAGCGCCGCACCAGCGAGCTGCGGGTGCGCGAGAACGAGCGCAACCAGGAAGCCATCATGCGCTTGCTCGATGAACTGTCGAGCCTGGCGGACGGCGATCTCACGGTGCAGGCGACCGTCACCGAGGACATCACCGGCGCCATCGCCGATTCCATCAACTACGCGATCGAAGCGTTACGCGAGCTGGTGGCCACCATCAACGACAGTGCGATTCAGCTGGACGGCGCCGCCCGGCAAACGCAATCGGCGGCCGCACACATGGCCAAGGCGAGCAGCGCCCAATCGCGCCAGATCACGGCAGCGAGCGAGTCCATGGTCGACATGGCCTCTTCCATCGAGGAAGTCTCGAACAACTCCGAGCGCTGTGCGGACGTCGCGCGCCATTCGGTCGACATCGCCCACAAGGGCGGCGACGCCGTGCGCCGCACCATCGACGGCATGAATGCCATCCGGGAGACCATTCAGGAAACGAGCAAGCGCATCAAGCGGCTGGGTGAGAGCTCGCAGGAGATCGGCAACATCGTCGAGCTCATCAACGACATTGCCGAGCAGACCAACATCCTCGCCCTGAACGCCTCCATCCAGGCCTCCATGGCCGGCGAGGCGGGACGCGGGTTCGCCGTGGTGGCCGACGAGGTGCAGCGGCTGGCGGAACGAGCCGCCAACGCCACCAAGCAAATCGAGGTTCTGGTGCGCACCATCCAGACCGACACGAACGAGGCGGTGGTTTCGATGGAGCGCAGCACCACCGACGTGGTCGGCGGGGCGTTGCTCGCGGAGAACGCCGGCGCGGCGCTCGAGGAGATCGAGCAAGTCTCCAATCAGATCGCGAGCCTCGTGCAGAATATCTCGGCGAGCGCACGGCAGCAGGCTGCAGTGTCAGGCAATATCTCCAAGAGCATGCAGGTAGTTCGCGAGATTTCGACCCAAACTGCCGAGGGTTCCACGGCGACCTCCGCCTCGATCGCCAAGCTCGCCGCTTTGTCGGCGCAGCTGCGCAAGTCCGTGGCGGGCTTCCGCTTGCCCGACTACGGTGCCGGCACGACGACGCTCGCCGGCGAGACGTTGAATGGCCACGCAAGCACCCCACAGCGCCAGGCCGGCAATGGGGCCGCGGGCGCGGCGGCAGGTCCGGGCAGCGGCAGCGGTGCGGGATCATCCGGCCTGGGCGGTCCGACCGCTCCGGGGGCCGGCCAACCGGGCGCGGGCAACTCGGGGAAGATGCGCAAAGCGAGCGGTGCGGGCGCCCGCGCGTAGCGGCGAAGTCGATTCCGATGACCGATATCCGATCTCAAACCTTGCATTTTGTCTCCAAGGAGCTGGCGACCACCTTGCACGAGGCCCGGGCCGCGCTCGAGGCCTACGCCGAGCGTCCCGATCAGACCCCCTTGCTCGAGAAGTGCGCCGATCAATTGCACCTGGCGCACGGCGTGCTGCGTCTGGTGGAGGTCTACGGCGCGGCGTTGCTCGCCGAGGAAATGGAGCACGTCACGCGCTATCTGCTCACGTCCGGGGCCGATCAGAAGCGGCACGGTGATGGGCTCGATGCGCTGATGCGCGCCATGGTGCAGCTGCCGACGTATCTCGAGCGCGTGCTTTCCGGAGGAAGGGACCTCGCCCTGGTGCTGCTGCCGCTGCTCAACGATCTGCGCTCGGTGCGCGGCAGTCCCTTGCTGTCGGAGGGCACGCTGCTGCTGCTCAACTTGAAGTCGGACCAGCCGGCTCAGCCTCAGCCGCAACCGACGGACGAGCAGTCCATCACCGTCACCCAGTGGGCGCGACGCTTGCGCCCGCGCTTCCAGGTCGGTCTGCTCGGCTACATTCGCGGCGAGCGCCCGGTGCAGAACCTCGAGATCCTGGCCAAGGTGGCCGAGAAGCTCGAGCAGGTCGCCACGACTCAACCGGTCTTTCAACTCTGGTGGGTCATCGGCGCCGTCCTCGAGGCGCTGCGGGCGAACGGCCTCGAGGGCAGCGCCACGCTGAAGCGGCTGCTTGGCCAGGCGGACCGCCAGATCAAGCTTCTCTACGAGCTGGGCGAGGCCAAGTATTGCCAGCAGCCCCCGGTCGACCTGCTGAACAACCTTCTCTACTACGTGGCGCGTGCGACGACCGCGGACGGCCGGATCGCGGCCGTGCGCGCCTCGTTCAGGCTGTCCGAGATGCTGCCGGTGGACGACTCCATCGAGCAGGAGCGCGAGAGCCTTTCGGCTCCGAGCGTCAAGCTGATGCGTACGGTGGCGGCCGCCATCAAGGAAGATCTGTCCAAGGTCAAGGACGTCCTCGACATCTTCGTCCGCCGCGGCGGCGGACGACATGAGGAGCTGATTCCGCAGCTCGACCTGCTCAAGAAGATCAGCGACACGCTCGGGGTGCTCGGACTCGGAGAGCTGCGCCAGCGAGTGCAGCAGGAGATCTCGGAGCTGGCAAGCAGCCTGAGCGAAGGCAAGAATCCTTCCGAGGCCGAGCTCGTGAAAGTGGCCGGCGTGCTGCTCTCGGTGGAGGACAGCCTCGACGATCAGCTCGTGCGGCTGATCCTGCCGGCCACGGCACCCGGGACCCAGCCGGCCGGTGCCGAGGAACCGGATTTCGACTTCCGGCAGGTGAGCGAGGCGGTGCTGCGTGAGTGCATCGTCAACCTGGCGCGCATCAAGGAAGCGGTCTCGATCGCGGTACAGAAACCCAATGAGTTCTCGCCGCAGGGCCTCGACAATGTGCCGCAGCTCCTGCGCGGCATCACCGCGGGACTTCTGATGCTGGGCAAGGGCCGCGCGGTCGAGTTGATGGATGCGATCGGCAGCGAGGTGCGCAAGCTGATCGAGCCGGGTGCCGGGGTACCGGATGCGCTGCGCCTCGAGCGCATCGCCGATGCCATCGTGAGCATCGAGTACTACATGGAGACGTTGCAGAACGGGCGCGCCGATCCCTGGTACATGCTCGACAACGCCGAGATGTGCATCCGGGCGCTCAATGCCGACGACGAGACACATGTACCCGTGGATCTGCCGGAGGATCCGGCGCTGTCGGACGCCGACGTCGCGCGCACGCTTGCGATCGATTCAGGCGCGGCGACTTCGGTGCTGGAAGAGCGCACGCGACGTGCGCAGGCCGCCACTCAGCCGGTGATCAGCCCGGCCGAAGCGGACGCCGTCGATCCTCAGTTCGTCGAGCTCTTCATAGAAGAGGCGAAGGAGGAGATCGCCTCCGTCCAGCGAACCTTCCCTCTGTGGGACCAGAATCCCATGGATCTGGAGTCGCTCGCCTCCCTGCGCCGTAGCTTTCACACGCTCAAGGGCTCGGGACGCATGGTCGGTGCGCGGATCGTCGCGGAATTCGCATGGGCGATTGAGAATCTGCTGAATCGCATCATCGACAAGACCTTGTCGCGCACTCCGGGGATGATGGCACTGCTGCGCAGTGCCGTTGCGGCCTTGCCGCAGCTGGTCGAGCAGCTGGAGAGTGGCGGACAAACCGCAGCGCCCGTCGAGGCGCTGATGTCGCGGGCATTCGCTTACGCCGATGGCCGCGACGTCGACCAGGCGGCGACGCTTGCCGCGGACGATCACGGCGAGACCTTCGCCAGCATGGTCCCGACGCCTGCTCCCACTGTGGCACCTGCCTCCCCCGTGGCACCTGCTCGCACTGCAGAGCCCCCCATGGATCCGCAGCTGCACGAGATCTACAGCAAGGAGGTCTCGAGCCACTTGGCGGAGATTCGGGATTATCTGGGCAAGCAGGCGGGACTACCGGCACCGCACGAGCTGCCGGAGTCCGTGTACCGGGCCATTCACACGTTGAGCGGCAGCTCGAAAATGGCCGAGGCGCGCCACGGGATCCGCATCACCGAGCCGCTCAATCATTACATGCGCAAGGTGTTCGATAACGGCCGCGGCCTGTCGGATGCCGCGCTCGCCGTGCTCGCCGATTCGGTGCGCGCCATCGACAATGTGGTGTCGCATATCAACGAATCGACGGGGTTCTTCGAGGAGCAGCCCTCGCTGCTCGAGCGCCTGCGGCTGCTCGAGGCCGAGCTCGAGGCCGAGCTCGCGCAAGAGGCGGTCGAGACCAGCGCATCGGCGCTCGTGCCGCAGATCGCAGATTCACAGGCGGCCCGAGGCCCCGCGGCGCCGCCTGCGGGCGCCCTCGCACCGGGCGCGGCCGCGCCGCGCGCCGCGGCGATCGAGGAATTCGACCACGAGATCGCAAACATTTACTGCGAGGAGGCGACCGAGCTCATCGAGGCGTCCGAGACCTCGCTCGATGCCTGGAATCGCGATCGCAGGGACAAGCAGCGGGTGGCCGAGCTGCAGCGGACGTTGCACACGCTGAAGGGCGGTGCGCGCATGGCGGGCATCCTCGCCATGGGAGATCTGAGTCACGAGCTCGAAACGCTGGTGATCCTGATCGACGGCGGCACGGTGGCTGCGGACGATCATGCGTTCGTGGTGATGCAGGCGAGCCTCGATGAGCTCGCGCGCATGCGCGATCTGGTCAGCAAGGGGCTGCTGCCGGCCTCGGCGCAAGCCCTGCTCGCTCAGATTCGCGAGTTGAGCAGCGGTGTATCGCCGGCCCCGAGCGCTTCGGCCGCGGCGCAGGCCGCGCCGGCAGAGCCCGCGGCGCCGCCCACCGAAAAGATCGTCGCGCGCGACGAGTCGGCTTCGCGAGCGGCGCCCGCCCCTCAGCCGCTTCACGAGGACTCGTTGCAGTCGATATCGGTGTCCGAGGAAGCCCTGTCGCAGCTCGAGACCACCAGCGGGCCCATCCTGCCCGGACGCGAGAGTGTCCCGACCGAGCGCGTCGAGATGGCGCGCGTGGACGCAGACTTGCTCGATGTGATGCTGAACAACGCCGGGGAGGTGAGCATCTTCCGCTCGCGCCTCGATCAGCAGGTCAATTCCATCGACTTCAATCTGGCCGAGCTCGCACGCACCGTGACGCGCCTCAAGGAACAGCTGCGGGCCCTCGAGATCGAGACCGAGGCGCAGGTGCTCAACCGCCATCAGGAGGAGCACGATTCGCACCGAGACGATTTCGATCCGCTCGAGCTCGACCGGTACTCCTCGATTCAGCAATATTCGCGCGCCCTCGCGGAGACCTCGGGCGACGTCGCGAGCATTCAAGGCCTCCTCGAGACTCTGACGCGGGAAGCGCAAAACCTGCTGACACAGCAGGCCCGAACGATCACGGAGCTGCAGAACAGCCTGATGCGCACGCGCATGGTGCCCTTCCAGCGGCATGTGCAGCGCCTCACGCGCCTGGTGCGTCAGGCAGCCAACGATACCGGCAAACGCGCGGAGCTCGTCGTGCAGGGAGCCTCCGCCGAGCTCGATCGGCAGATGCTCGAGCGCATGGTGCCGCCGCTCGAGCACATGCTGCGCAATGCCGTCGTGCACGGCATCGAGACCCCCGACCGCCGCGCGGCGCTCGGCAAGCCCGATGTCGGGCGAATCGCAGTGAGCCTGACTCGCGACGGGGCAGAGGTGGTGATCGTAGTGGCCGACGACGGCGGCGGCATCAACGTCAAGCTGATCCGCGAGAAGGCGGTGGCGCTCGGCCTCGCGGACAGGCACTCGAAGCTTACCGACGAGGAGGCCATGCAGCTCATCCTCGAGCCGGGCTTCAGCACCGCCGGACGCGTCACTCAGGCGGCGGGTCGCGGCGTCGGGATGGACGTGGTCGCCACCGAGGTCAAGAAGCTCGGCGGGGGCCTGTTCATCGAGTCGACGCTGGGCAAGGGATCTCGCTTCACGATCCGGCTGCCGTTCACTCTCGCCATCAGCCAGGCACTGATCGTGCGCGTCGCCGAGGAAGTGTATGCGCTTCCGCTCGCGACCGTGGAAGGCGTGGTGCGATTGCCGCGCAACATCGTCGCCCGGCATCTTGGCAAGGACTCTCAGCTGTTCGAGTACGGCGGGCAGAAATATCGCTTTCAGCAGCTCGGCACCTTCGTCGGTCTCGGCGCGACCCGGCTGCCCGAAACAGACGTGTCGATGTCCGTCGTGCTGATCCGGGCGGGCGAGCACTCCACCGCGCTGGTCACCGACGAGCTGGTCGGCAGCCGGGAGATCGTGGTCAAGTCACTCGGCCCGCAGATCTCCGGAATTCGCGGCATCGCCGGCGCCACCATCCTCGGTGACGGACGTATCGTCGTCATCCTGGACATGGGCTCGCTGGTCCGCTCGGAGTGGCGCGCACGTCCTCTCGACACCACGGTGCTCGAGCAGCGTGATCGCCGCACGTTCGCCCTGGTCGTCGACGATTCCATCACGGTCAGGCGGGTCACCCAGCGACTGCTCGAGCGCAACGGCATGCGCGTGCTTACGGCGAAAGACGGCGTCGATGCGGTGTCGCTGCTGCAGGAGAATCTGCCCGACATCATCCTGCTCGACATCGAGATGCCGCGCATGGACGGATACGAGGTTGCTGCGCACGTGCGCGGCGATCCGAGACTCAAGCACATCCCGATCGTCATGATCACGTCAAGGGTGAGTGAGAAACACCGCGCACGAGCGATCGAGCTCGGCGTGGACGACTACCTGGGTAAGCCGTATCAAGAAAGCCAGCTGCTCGACGCCATCGAGCCGCTCGTGAACCGCCGCAGCGCCGTCGCCCGGTAGGCTGGCATGTCCGACCTGCGCGACGAGCTCTACAGTCTGCTGGTGCCGCTTGCCGGGGAGCGTCTCATCGTCCCGCGCGCCTGCGTCGCCGAGGTGATCGGCTACCAACCGCCGGCGCAGATGAGCAACGCGCCGGCCTGGTACGCAGGCCTCGTCAACTGGGGCGAACGCAGCGTGCCGGTGGTGTCGTTCGAAGCCGCCATGGGTCAGCCGCTGCCCAGCGTGTCGGGCCGCACGCGCATCGTCATTTTTCATGCCGTCTCGGGACTTCTGCCCGGAGGCTGCTTCGGCATGCTCACGCAGGGTTTTCCACAGCTCGTGCGCGTCAACGCCGACGTGATCCGGCCGGACGTCGCACGCGGCTTCGGCGACCGGGTGCCGGTGATCTGTCAGGTGCGCATGGTCAACGAGGCGCCGCTCATACCCGACCTTTCGCGTCTCGAGCAGATGATTGCCGAGGAGACCTCCGTCATCACCTGACGGCGAGGTCGCCGTAGCGGGTTTGCAGCCAGGTGAGGGCGGCAATAGCGGCGGTCTCGGTGCGCAGCACGCGAGGGCCCAGGCTCATCGCGTGAAAGCCCGACAGCCGAAACGCCTCGATCTCCTCCTCGTCGAACCCACCTTCCGGCCCGACCGCCACCGTCACCTCGCGTCCGACCTCGGACGCAGCGCGGCCGGACGGCACATCGGGATCGAGCAGCAGACGCACGCCTCCCGGCGGCAACTCGGCCAGGTAGTCGGTCAGCCGACGCGGTGCCTCGATGCCCGGCAGGCGATTGCGTCCGCATTGCTCGCACGCGCTCACCGCGATGGCGCGCCAATGGGCCGCCTTCGAATCCGCCTGCGCGGCCGGAAGACGCACCACGCCGCGGCGGCTCTGAACGGGAACGATGCGCGCGACGCCCAGCTCGGTCGCTTTCTGCACGATGAGATCCATACGATCGGCGCGGGCGATGCATTGGAGGAGCGTCACGGCAATCGGTGATTCCCGGTCGACGGTGCGTGCCTCGCCGATGGCCACCGCCACCTTGGTACCGCGGACGCTCTCGACACTGGCGGGGAACTCGCGCCCATCGCCCGCGAACAAGATCAGCTCATCGCCGCTGCGCACCCGCAAGACCTTGGCGAGGTGCACGCCGGCGGCGGCGGGCAGCTCGATGCGGGCACCCGGGCTCAAGGCGGCGTCCACATACACCCGGCTCAGACGCACGTCGCGACCTCGGCGTTCATATGCGCACGATTGTCGCATATGCTAGCGGCGAACCCCTTTGGACACGGATGAGTGAATTGCACGTAGATCCCACAAGCGGCGTGCTGCGTGAGGCGCGTCAGGTACCCTCGCCGAATTACGATTCGCGGCCGGCCGGCACTGTCGCCGACCTCATCGTGGTGCATGGGATCAGCCTGCCGCCCGGAGAATTCGGCGGCCCGTGGATCGACCGGCTGTTCACCAACTCGCTACCCGCCGACGCGCATCCCTATTTCGCCCAAATCGCCGGACGGCGCGTCTCGGCGCACTTGTGCATCCGCCGGGACGGCGCGATCACGCAGTACGTCGGATTCAACGACCGCGCGTGGCATGCGGGCGCGTCGTGCTACGAGGGCCGAGAGGCCTGCAACGACTTCTCGATCGGCATCGAGCTCGAGGGGACGGACACCCTGGCCTACCACCCGAAACAGTACGAGGCGCTCGCGGCGGCGGTCGCGGCGCTGTGCCGCGTCTACCCGTCCCTGGATCCGATGCGCCTCACCGGCCATAGCGATATCGCTCCGGGGCGCAAGACCGACCCGGGGATCGCCTTCGACTGGTCTTTTGCACGCCGCGCGATCGCCGCCGCCTGGGGCACGCCCGATAGAACATAATCCGGGCGCTCCGCCGCCCATCGGGCCGGTCCCGCGCGCATTAGGTTGGGCACAACGTGACCTGCGTCACCCTAACCACCAGCAGAATTTCCTTATAAAGCCGACATATCCGGTAGGAGGCGGCGAGCTCTTCCTCCACGCTGTGGCATGCCCGTGAGTTTCCGGTCAATTCTCTGGAGGTCGCGTTGATTCGTTGGTTTGCGGACCTCCCGATCGAACGCAAGTTGCGCGTCGTAATCGGAGCGCCGGCGCTCGCCGCCTTCGCGGTGGCGCTGCTCATGCACATCGCCTCCAGTCTCGTGCATGCGCGCGAGGACCTGCGGCGCTGCTCGATGCGCATCGCGCGTGTGACCGGAGTGAACGTGATCAAGGCGCTGGAAGCAGGAGACGACAAGGCAGCCAGGAGTGCGCTGAGCGCGCTGCGCGAGGAGCACATCCCGAGCGGTGTCGACATCGCCCTTCCCGACGGCCGCACGCTGGCCAGCTATGACCGCGGCGCCGATGTCGGGCACGACATTCAGATCGCCCCCTTCTCCAGGACGCTCCCGTCCTTGAGGCTGCCGGCACCCGCCGATTTCGACCCGGAGCGGCACCCGGGCGCCGACTTTCAGCGGGGGCGCATACACGTCACCGCGGCAGCGGTCGCCGACGGAAAGATCGTCGGCCTGGTGCGCATCACCGCACCGCTCGATGCCGCCTATCCCGACTGGATCAGCTTTCTTCTCACCACCGCCGCGGGCCTTGCCGCCGCGCTGTTCGGCTCCTACTGGGTCGCCGCGCGGCTGCAGCAGCAGATCTCGGGCCCGATCGTGAATCTCGCGCAAACGATGAAGCGCGTCTCGCTGGAAGAGGACTACACCCTGCGTGTCGAGGGATGTCCGCAGGACGAGATCGGCTCGCTCATCGAGGGATTCAACGCGATGTTGAGCCAGATACGGCAGCGAGACACGCGTCTGGAGCGCTACCGGCAATTCCTCGAGCAACAGGTGGCGGAGCGCACCGTGAACCTCGGCAGCGCCAACCGCGAGCTCAAGCAGGCCATCGCCGATGCGACCGCGGCAAAGGAAGCGGCGGAGCGGGCGAGCTCCGCGAAAAGCGAATTTTTGGCGCGCATGAGCCACGAGATCCGCACCCCGATGAACGGTGTCATGGGAATGTCCGAGCTCCTGCAGGGCACCGAGCTCTCACCGCGCCAGCGGCGTCTCGCGGAGACCATCACGCGCTCCGCGGAAGGGTTGCTCGAGATCATCAACGACATCCTGGATTTCTCGAAGATCGAGGCGGGCAAGCTCGAGCTCGAGCAGATCGACTTCGCCTTGCACGAGATCATCGAGGAGACGATCGAGATCTTGGGAATCCGCGCGCGGTCCAAGGGACTCGAGCTGCGCTGTGAGCTCGAGTCCGCGGTGCCCGCCGCCGTGCGAGGCGATCCGATGCGCCTGCGGCAGGTGCTGATCAATCTCGCTGGCAACGCCATCAAGTTCACCGAGGCGGGAGAGGTTGTCGTGCGCGTGAGCTCCCCGAACGCCGCCGGACGGCTGCGGTTCGAGGTGATCGATACCGGCATCGGCATCGCCGAGGAGGCACAGACCCAGATTTTCAGCGCATTCAGCCAGGCCGACTCCTTCACGACGCGAAAGTACGGTGGAACCGGCCTCGGCCTCGCCATCTGCCGGCAGCTCGTCGCGCTGATGGGCGGGACAATCGGCGTCGACAGCCAGCCAAATCGCGGCTCCCGGTTCTGGTTCGAGATCCCGATGCAGCCGGCGGAGGAGCCGGAGAAGTGTCTTGCCGAGAGCAGCTCGACCGCCTCCGTGCCGCGGCTCGAGGCCCCCGAGGCCGAGGGCCCGCTGATCCTGCTGGTCGAGGACAACGCGGTGAACCGCGAGGTCGCGATGGGCATGCTCGAGAATCTGGGGTATCGGACGGAATCGGCGATCAACGGGCTGCTGGCGCTCGAATCGGTCGCCGAAACCGTCTATGCGGCGGTCCTCATGGACTGTCAGATGCCGGTCATGGACGGCCTCAGCGCCACCCGCGAAATCAGGCGCCGCGAGGCGAAATCCGGTGCCCGCATCCCCATCATCGCGCTCACCGCCAATGCCATGGAAGGAAACCGCGAACGGTGCATCGATGCCGGAATGGACGACTTTCTTCCCAAGCCGTTCACTCAGGCGCAACTCAGTAGTGCCCTGCGACGCTGGGCGCCGAGGGTCCGCGCGCCGCAGCCGCGCGACGCGCCGCTGCCGGTACCTCGCTACGAGCAGCCGGACGCGAGCGCCGGCGGCGCGTCGCTCGCCGTCATCGACACGGGGGTATTGCGGGACATTGCGGCGCTGGGGCGGCCCGCGCTTCTGGGCACGCTCATCGACCTGTACTTGGAGCATTCGCGCCCGTTGATGGAGACGATCGTGTCGGCCATGCGTGATCACAAGACGCCGGGCCTCGTCCAGGCGATCCATACGCTGAAGTCGAGCACCGCCAACCTCGGCGGATCGCGCCTGACCGCGCTGCTCAAGGAATGCGAGACCTTGACGCAGGAGGGGAAGCCGGCGGCGGGGCATCTCACGCGTCTTCCCGGGGCATACCACGAGTTCTGCGAGGCGCTGATGAGCCAGCGATCGGCCGCGGCGGCGTAAGCGCAATGACCACGCACGAGACCATCGTCGAGCCCGCTCCCACCGTGCTCATCGTCGATGACGACCCCGGGGCTCGTCTGTTGCTCTCAACCGCTCTGGAGATGGCGGGCTTTCGCGTCACTTGCGTCTCGAACGGCCTCGATGCGCTGAGCGCCTTCCGCGAGCAGCCGGTCGACTGCATCATCCTCGATGTGGTGATGCCCGGCATGAACGGCTTCGAGACATGCACGGCCTTGCGCGCGCTGCCCCAGTGCCATCACGTGCCCGTCTTGATGCAGACGAGCCTCGAGGACATGGATTCGGTGAACCGTGCCTACACGGCGGGGGCCACCGATTTCTCCTCGAAGGGAATCAACCCGATGCTGCTCGCGCAGCGCGTGAAGTTCCTGGTACGCACCAAGCGCACCCAGGACCGGCTGGTCGCGAGCGAGGCGCGGGTGCGCTATCTCGCCTATTACGATCCGCTCACGGAACTGCCGAATCGACAGCGGCTGAAGCAGATCCTGGCCGATCAGGTCGAATGGGCCATGCTTCGGCAGAGCGGTCTCGCGATGCTCATGCTGGATATCGACAACTTTTCGCAGATCAACGACACGCAAGGTCCGGGGGCCGGCGACGCCGTGCTCAAGGAAGCGGCGAATCGACTGCAGCATTGCCTGCGGGAAGGCGATCACGGGCGGCTCGATGCCGGCTCCCCGGCGCAACCCGGTACCATCAAGGACTGCGTGGCGCGCACGGGCGGCGATGAGTTCGGTCTGGTCCTGACCGGTGTATCGACGTCGGAAGCCGCCGAGAGCGTCGCGCGGCGGGTGCAACTCGCGCTCGCGCGGCCGTTCATCATCGCCGACCACGAATACCCGCTGTCGGCCGCCATCGGCATCAGTGTGTATCCGCTCGATGCCGTGGATGCCGAGAATCTCATCAACAACGCCGACGCCGCCGTGCATCACGCGAAAAAGGCGCACGTCGGCGGCATGGAGTTCTTCAAGAAATCCATCTCGACACGAGTGGCGAAGCGCATGTCGCTCGAATCGCACTTGCGCAAGGCGGTGGAGCGTCAGGAGTTCGTCCTCCACTATCAGCCGCGGCTCTCGCTCCATTCACTGCAGGTCGAGGCCGTCGAGGCGCTGCTGCGCTGGCCGCATCCCCAGCGGGGGCTCGTGCCGCCGGACGAGTTCATCCCGATCGCGGAGCAGAGCGGCTTGATCGTCGAGATCGGAGACTGGGTGCTGCGTGAAGCCTGCGCCCAGGCCAAACGCTGGCTTGAGGTCGACGGCGCGTCCTGGCAAGTCGCCGTCAACGTGTCCGGCGTGCAGTTCCGGGACGGCAGTCTCGTGCGCCGCGTCGCGGATGCAGTGGCGGCAGCCGGAGTCGACCCGCGCACGATCGAGCTCGAATTCACCGAGGGCGCCCTGATCGAATATTCGAGCGCGGTGAGCAAGGCGGTGAAATCGCTGAAGGAGCTCGGCGTGGCCACCGCCCTGGACGACTTCGGCACAGGGTACAGCTCCATGTCGTACCTGCGGCACTTCCCCGTCGACACCTTGAAGATCGACCGGCTGTTCGTCCGCGACATCGCATCGAGAAGCGCCGGCAACGCGCCGCTCGTCGATGCGATCATCGCCATGGCCAAGAGCTTGGGGTTGGCCACGGTCGCCGAGGGCGTGGAGACCGACGCGCAGTGGCAGTACCTCAGGGATCGCGACGCCGATCAAGTCCAGGGCTACCTTTTCTGCAAGCCGTTGTCGATCGCGGCGCTGGAACAGTGGCACACCGACTGGCTGCTCTCGAATCAAACACACCGCGGCGCGGACGTAGCGTAGCGACCGCGCCCAGCCGGCCGCGCCCAGGCCCACGGCTGCCCGAAGGCGCCGCTCCGGGGTGCGATCAACGGCGGTGCCGCCAGAACACCTCGCTGCCAGTCTCTTGACGCGCCAGCACCCGCGCGAGCACGAACAGCAGATCCGACAGGCGGTTCAAGTACTTGAGGGCATCGGGCGCGATGTTCTCGGCACGCGCGAGCGACCACGCGCGGCGCTCGGCGCGGCGGGCCACCGCGCGGGCGACGTGGCAGGCGGCCGCAGCCGTTCCGCCACCGGGCAAAATGAATTCCTTGAGCGGCGGCAGCGCATCATTGAATGCGTCCAGCTCGGTTTCGAGCCGCTCCACGTGAGCGGCCGTGATGATGCGGTGTCCCGGGATACACAGCTCGCCGCCCAAATCGAACAGATCGTGCTGCACCTCCGTCAGGCAGCGCTTCACTGCCTCGGGCACTCCGGAGACGGCGAGCACCACGCCGACCGCGCTGTTCGCCTCGTCGACCGCGCCATACGCCTCGACCCGTAGACTTTCCTTCTGGACGCGTCCGCCATCGCCGAGTCCGGTCGTTCCATCATCGCCGGTCCGGGTATAGATCTTGCTCAGCCGGTTGCCCATGCACTCTCTCTCCTCGCGAGAAGCGACGGTAGCACAACAGGGGCCTCGGGGACGACGCGACCCGGCATGGGCGGCTCTGCTATGGTGGCGCACGCAAACCATCCACGCCGGGGTGATCATGGAGTTCTCAGCCGAGCTCGAGGCTGCGCTCGAGGCCGCGGAACGCGCGGCCGCGATCGCACGCTCGCTGTACCAGCGCAATGTCGAGGTGCGCATCAAAGCGGATAAGTCGCCCGTCACCGAGGCGGACGTACGCTGCGAAATCGCGATCCGGGAAATTCTCGAGGCGCGCTTTCCCTCGCACGGCTTCTACGGCGAGGAGACGGACCCTAGGAATACGTCCGCCGAGAGCTTGTGGCTGGTCGATCCGATCGACGGCACCAAGGCGTTCGTGCGCGAATACCCGTTCTTCTCCACGCAGATCGCCCTCATGCGCGCCGGTGAGATCGTGCTGGGTGTATCGAGTGCGCCGGTGTACGGGGAGCTTGCCCACGCGGAACGGGGGTGCGGCGCGTATCTCAATGGCGCGCCGATCCGGGTGAGCACCGTCGCGCAGCTCTCCGCGGCGGCACTCTCGGCCGGAAACCTCAAGTCCCTGGCCGAGGGCGAGTTGTGGCCGCGCTACGGACGGATCGTGAGCGAGGTGAACCGCATTCGAGGCTATGGAGATTTTCTGCATTACCACCTGCTCGCGGCCGGAAAGATCGACGCCGCAGTGGAGACCGACGTCAACATTCTGGACATTGCGGCGTGCGCGGCCATCGTCACCGAAGCCGGGGGCCGCTTCACGGATCTGGCCGGCGCGCCGATCGGACTGCGCACGAGCTCGGTGCTCGCAACCAACGGGCTTCTGCACGCACCGCTGCTCGCCGCTCTGCAGCCCGGGTAGCGCGCGCCGCTCAGTCGATGCGCTTGAGCCAGCGGATTTCGAGCGCGGTGGCGGGACCCACCACCACCTCGTCCAGATCGCGAGGCTCCTCCCACCGGGTCGGCGAAAGCATACGCCGGCCCGCCATCAGCTCGGCGGCGGCCTGTGGATACAGTGGGACCTGCCGGGGATCACCGTAGCCTGTCGGAAACGCGGGCGCATCGGTGCGTGGATCGTACTTGTCGGTCGCCCCGACGGTGTGCAGGAGCTCGTGCGCGATGACGACGTCATTGGTACCGTCCATGTCGGCCGTGGCGAACGCGTACACCACCCCGATGAGTCCCTCGGGAATGCCGAGAGAATGCGGCACGACGGGCGTCAGGGCCGGATCGTGGTAGAGCACGAACATGCGGATGTCCTCGGGCTCCGCGACGTGACCGCTCACGCGCCACGCCCAGTAGCGCAGCTCGAGACTCCAGACGATGGTCCTGAGGATCGAGGCATCCGGCGCCCGTTGAGGGGGCCGATCCTTGAGCTCGGGCCTCAGGCGCGTCTTCACGGGATCGTCGATACCGATGCCGTAGCGCTTGGCCTCGCGCTGGAAAAACCGGTCGATGGGCCTGTAACGCTCGGCATCGAGCGCCTCTACATAAGCGCGGGTCACCGGACTGTCATCCGCGGCGATCGGATAGATCGCCACATACAGCGGCACGCGCCAGCGGGTGCTCAGATAATGCGTGCGGCACGTGCTCACGCTCACGAGCAGCAAGACGAGGAGCAGGACCAGGATACGCGCCCGCCGGAAGGTGATGGGAGGCGGCGTCGATTTGGATCGGGCGGCTGTCACTCGGCGGATTCGACGGTCAACTCCGCGATCTCACCATCCACTGCGACGTAGGAGACGGCCATGGGCCTGCAGCAGACGGGACAATCCTCGATATAGGATTGTTCGGGCACCGATAGATCCAGTGTCAAATCGATCCGCTCTCCGCAATGCGGACAGACGGCCTCGTGTCCTTGTATGAGCTCCACGCGGCGAGCGGCTCAGGGTTGCAGGCGCGTCACGGACCACCGTGGGGGGGCTTCCGGCGCCGTCCGGCTGCGGTCGCGCGTCCAGCGGGCACGGTCGTGGATGCGGAACTCGCCCTCCACCCAGAGCTCGATCGCATCGACCTCGAGGCGAAAGCCGCCCCAGTACGGAGGACGGGGTATCTCGACCGCGACGTCTTCGGGCTCCCGGGTGCCGGGTCCGCCGTAGTCGATGCCGAACCGGTGCGCGGACTCGGCGAGGTTCGAGCCCAGCTGGGCTCGCGAGCCGATGGGCTCGCTCTGGCGGCTCGCCCAGGCGCCGATGCGGCTCTGCCAGGGCCGGGTGCGGAAATAGGCGTCGTTCTCCGCATCCGTCAGCGGTTCGACGAGCCCCTCTGCGCGCACTTGGCGGTGGCGATAGTCCCAGTGGAAGACGATCGCCGCTCGAGGATTTTTCCGCAGATCACGTCCTTTACGCGATTGATAATTCGTGTAAAAGACGATGTGGCCGGTCCGCGGGACGATATCCTTGCAAAGAACGACGCGCGCGGACGGCTGACCTTTGTCGTCGGCGGTGGCGAGCACCATGGCGTTGGGATTGGGTTGCGCGGCGTCGATTCTCGCCTGCGCGAGCCATTGCGAGGCGAGCTCCAGCGGATCCGCGGGCAACGGCTCGGGCAGCGTCTCGGTCCATGGCGCGGGGGTACTCGAGCTCATGGGTGCATGGTAGCCGCGCCGCTGCACTTGCGGTAGCGGGGCGCCCTCAGTAAAAGGAACGGCATGACGAAGGGACCGGCATGAGCATCGAATCAGGCTGTCGATGAATCTGGACGAGCTGCGTGCCGCGTTGAGCGATCTCGACGGCGAGCTTCTGGCGCTGGTCGCGCGCCGTCAGGCGTTGAGCGAGCAGGTGGCCGAGGTGAAGCGCGCGACCGGCCGCGCCACGCGAGACTTCGCGCGGGAGCGGGAAGTGATTCTCCGCGGCCGCACAGAAGCCGAACGGCTGGGCGTCGAGCCGGATCTGGCCGAGTCCCTGTTGCGGCAGCTCATTCAATCCTCGCTCGCCACCCAGGAGGCGGCGCGTGTTGCGGCGCAGGGCCATGGGACGGGCAAGCGTGCCTTGGTAATCGGCGGCCGCGGCAAGATGGGAGGCTGGTTCGCGGAGTTTCTGTCCTCCCAAGGATTCCAGGTCACGATCGCGGACCCGCGCGGCGCTCCTCCCGGCTTCGATCAGCTCGACGACTGGCAGGATCATGATCTCGACTCGGAGCTCATCGTTCTGGCGACTCCGCTGAGCATCACGGCCGAGATCTTGAAGCAGCTCGCGCAGCGAGGGCCGCGCGGCCTGATCTTCGATCTCGGATCGCTGAAGACACCGCTGCGCGCCGGACTCGATGCGCTGGTGCACGCCGGGTGCCGCGTGACTTCGCTGCACCCGATGTTCGGACCGGATACGCAGCTGCTCTCGGGCCGTCACGTGATCTTCATCGACCTGGGGCATGCGGATGCGCTCAGGGAAGCGCAGGATCTCTTCGCATCGACGATGGCGGAGCGGGTCGTCATGAGCCTCGACGAGCACGACCGGCTGGTCGCCTACGTGCTCGGCCTGTCGCACGCTCTCAACATCGCCTTCTTCACGGTGCTCGCGGAGAGCGGCGAGGCGGCGCCGCGTCTCGCGCGCCTCTCGAGCACGACGTTCGATGCGCAGACCGAAGTGGCGAGCCGGGTCGCGGCGGAGAGTCCGGATCTCTATTTCGAGATTCAAAGCCTGAACGAGTATGGCGGCGAGTCTCTCAAGGCTCTTCAGCAAGCCGTCGAGCGCGTGCTCGCCGCCGTGCGCACCAAGGATGCCGCCGCGTTCACCGCGCTCATGAACCGGGGCCGCGCTTATTTCGACGTGCGCGCGCAAGCGCGCGCGGGCTGAAGGCCGCCGGCCGCATGAACGACCTCAGCCGGGAAAACGAGGCGCTCAAGAAGCGCCTCGCCGAGATGACCGCGGAAGCGGCGAACAACGAGACGATCCTCAAGCGCACGCAGGCCCGGGAATTGAGCTTGTTGCGGGCCGACAGCCTGGGTCAGTTGCTGCACGCCATGGTGGACGGACTGCGCGAGTCCTACTCCCTCGATGCGGTCAGCGTGGTGCTCCTCGATCCGCAGCACGAGATCCGTCACTTGCTGGTGGCCGGCGGCGACCGCCCCGAGGAGTTCAAGCAGATCTTTTTCGTCGATTCGCTCATCGGTCTCGCGCCGCAGCTCGCCGCGCTGCATCGGCCATGGTTGGGGCCGTTCGTGGGCGCCGATCATCGGCTGCTGTTTCCCGGCGTGCAGAGCGTTAAAAGCGCGGCGCTCATCCCACTGCCGCGCAAGGACATCACCACGGGCGCCCTGTGCTTCGCCAGCAAGGATCCGAGCCGCTTCACGCGGCATCACGGAACGGACTTCCTGTCTCATCTCGGCGCAGTCGCCGCGGTGTGCATCGAGAACGCGGTCAACCGCGCGAGGCTCTTGCGCGCCGGAATCACCGATTTTCTGACCGGGTGGCACAACAGGCGCTACCTGCAGCAGCGCATGAAAGAGGAGCTCGCGCGCGCCCAGCGCCGCGGCGCGTCGATCGCGTGTCTCATGATCGACATCGACCGGTTCAAGGGAATCAACGACGGCTACGGGCATCTCGCGGGCGATGTCGCGCTCAAGGAGATCGCGCAGCGCATCGAATCTCAGATTCGCAACATGGACACCGCCGCGCGATTCGGCGGCGACGAGCTCGCCGTGCTGCTGCCGGAAGCGAGCGCCAACGAGGCCGCCAAGCTGGCCGAGCGCATTCGCGAGTGCATCGCCGCGGTGCCGGTCGCGCTGACCGAGCGAGTCCAGCGTACGCTCACCGTCTCGGTCGGCGTCGCGGCCATCTCGCCCGCCCGCGATGACATGGACCTGAAGGCGGTCGCCGATCGGCTGCTCGCCGATGCGGATGCGGCGCTCTACCGCGCCAAGGCGCTGGGGCGCAACCGCGTACAGGTAGGGACCGGATAGGGAGTTCGATGATGCTGGAGGAAAATTCGATGACGCGGCATTTCGATTTCCGTGGGGTAGCGCTCATGGCCTTCTGCTTCGGGTCGCTTGCGGCGGCCGCGGCCGCGGGCCCGGCGTCGAAGAAACCCATCACGCACGAAGCCTTGTGGATGATGAAGCGCGTCGGCACGCCCGTGGTGAGCCCGGACGGCAAATGGGCGCTCTATTCGGTGCTGGAACCCTCCTACGATCCCGATAAGGCGGTGAGCGATTTGTGGATCGTGGCGACGGATGGCAGCACGCCTCCGCGCCGCCTCACGCACACCAAGGAGCCGGAAGAGGATCTCGATTGGTCGCCCGACAGCACCCGAGTCGTGTTCGCGACGAAGCGAGAGGGCGACGAGGTTCCGCAGATCTACCTGCTCGACCTCGCACAAGGCGGCGAGGCGCGGCGGCTGACCACGCTCTCGACCGGCGCCTCGAAGCCGAAGTGGCGTCCCGACGGTCAAGCGATTCTTTTCCAGTCGCTTGTCTATCCGAACGCGCTCGATGACGAGGCCAACAAGAAGATCGTGGCGGAGCACAAGCAACGCAAGTACAACGTGCGAGCTTACGAGCACTTCCCCGTGCGTCGCTGGAACGAGTGGCTGGATGGGCGGCAGCCGACGATCTTGGTGCAGTCGATCGACGCCGCGTCGCCGAAGGACATCCTCTCACCGTCGGAGCTCGCGCGGTCGAGCGGCTTCGACGGAACGGTGGTCGAGAACCGCACCACGCTCGCGCCTCTGTGGAGCCCGGACGGCCGCGAGATTCTTTTCATCGCGACCACGGAGCGCTGGAATGCCGCGTTCGCGCACGTCAACCATCATTTGTACCGCATGCCGGCCCAGGGCGGGGAGCCGAAGCCCGTGGGCCCGGCCCCGGGTGAATACGCGGAGCCGCGGTTCAGCGCCAACGGAAACGCGCTCTTCTTCAGATACGCCCCGGAGGACGAGGAGATCTATCACCTCTCCCGCCTCCACCGGGTGCCGTGGCCGGCCGGCGGCGAGGCTTCGCTGGTGACGCGCAATTTCGACGGCGATACGACCCATTACGCACTCACGGCGGACTCGAGGACCGTCTATCTTCTGGTGGCGGAGGCCGGGAAGGAAAACCTGTATCGGGTAAGCGCGAACGGCGGCGAGCCGGTCCTCGCGGTGGAGGCGGCGAGCGGTGGATATACCTCCCTCGAGATCCCGCAACGAAGTGCAAGGGCGCTGCTCATCGCAACCTACGGCAGCTCCGTCCACCCGGTGGAAGTCGTGCGCATCGACGAGACGCGCCGCTCGCACGTCGAGCTCACGCACGTCGACACGGCCGCTGCCGCCGAGATCGACTGGCAGCCGCCGGAGCATTTCTATTTTACCAGCGCGAAGGGCCGCCGCATTCACAACATGATCGTGCGGCCTCCGGCATTCGATCCGTCGAGGAAGTACCCGCTGCTCGTGCTCATCCATGGAGGACCCGCAAGCAGCAACCCCGATCAGATCGGACTGCGGTGGAATTACCATCTGCTGGCGGCACCAGGATATGTGGTGCTCATGACGGACTACACCGGCTCGACCTCGTTCGGCGAGCAGTTCGCGCAGGCCATCAAGCTCGACCCGCTGAAGACCCCCGGCGAGGAAATCAACCAGGCAGTGGATGAGGCGCTCAAGCGCTACCCGTTCATCGACGGGTCGAGAATGTGCGCGGCCGGGGCGAGCTACGGTGGACACCTGGCCAATTGGCTCGAGGCGACGAGCACGCGCTACAAATGCCTCGTGAGCCACGCGGGAGAGGTCGATCTCACCACGCAGTGGGGCGAAAGCGACTACATCTACGAGCGCGAGCTCGTGAACGGCGGTCCGCCCTGGCAGGGCAATCCGATCTGGCGGGAGCAGAGTCCCATCACCTATGGCGCAGACTGGAAGACGCCGATGCTGCTCAGCATCGGCGAGCGCGATTTCCGCGTGCCTCTCGGCAATACGCTGGAGAACTGGGCCACTCTGCAGCGCATGCACGTGCCCAGTCGATTGCTGGTATGGCCGGATGCGTGGCACTGGATCTTGAAGCCCGAGGACAGCCTGCATTTCTACGACGAGGTGCATCGCTGGCTGGCTCGCTACCTGAAGGATGCTGCATGAATCCATTCCAATCGGACTTTCTGCGCACGCTGCACGAGCGTGGCTTCATTCACCAGCAAACCGACGCCGCCCGATTGGACGCCGCGGCGCGACGGGGGGTCGTGACGGCCTATGTGGGGTACGACGCGACCGCCGACAGCCTGCACGTGGGCAACCTCGTGTCCATCATGCTGCTTCGCCACCTGCAGCGCACGGGCCACCGGCCGATCGTGCTGATGGGCGGCGGCACCACCAAAGTCGGAGATCCTTCCGGACGGGACGAGACGCGGCAGCTGCTCTCCGAATCGCAGATCCAGGACAACATCGCGAGCATCCGCCAGATCTTCGAGCACTATCTCGAGTTCGGCACCGGATCGAACGCCGCCATCGTCGTGAACAACGACGAGTGGCTCGGGAAGCTCGAATACATCCCGTTCCTGCGCGACGTCGGCCGGCACTTCACGATCAACCGCATGCTGACGATGGACAGCGTCAAGCTGCGGCTCGAGCGCGAGCAACCGCTCACGTTCCTGGAATTCAATTACATGATCCTGCAGGGTTATGACTTCGTGGAGCTCAACAAGCGCTACGCATGCACTCTGCAGATGGGTGGCTCCGACCAATGGGGCAACATCGTACAGGGTGTAGAGCTGGGACGGCGCGTGCGCGAGGCGGAGCTGTTCGGACTCACCTCGCCGCTCATCACGACGGCCTCGGGCGCCAAGATGGGCAAAACCGCGAGCGGCGCGGTTTGGCTCAATGCCAAACGGTTGTCGCCCTACGATTACTGGCAGTTCTGGCGCAATACGGAGGATGCCGACGTCGGCCGCTTTCTGCGCATGTTCACGGAGCTGCCGCTCGAGGAGATCGCGCGGCTCGAGGCACTCCCGGGCGCGGGGATCAACGAGGCCAAGGTCGTGCTCGCGAACGAGGCGACGCGGCTCTGCCACGGCGCCGCCGCGGCCGAGGCATCGCTCGCCACGGCGTCGCGAGCATTCGCCGGCGCGGCCGCCGAAGGCCTGCCGACGTTCGAGCTGCAGGCCGGCACGCAAGCCACGGTCATCGAGATTGCGGTCGCCTTGGGTATGGCGGCCTCGCGCAGCGAGGCTCGCCGCCTCATCGAGCAGGGCGGCGTGCGCTTGAATGACGAGCCCGTGCGCAGCGTCACCGCGAGCGTGTCGGAGTCTGATCTGGACTCGAGCGGCGCCGCGCGCCTCTCGGTCGGGAAGAAGCGCCACGGGCTGGTGCGTCGCGCCTGAAAAACGGGCCGTGCCGGCCGAATACGACCACAAGGCCCCGGTGATGTGGAACAATTGGCGGCATGGCCGATCCGCGCGCCAACGATTTCATCGACCGCCATGGCTTCCGCGCCAACGTCGGCATCGTCCTGATGAGAGAGAGCGGAGAACTGTTTCTCGGCGGCCGGGTTGGAGGTCGCGGCTGGCAGTTTCCGCAAGGCGGTGTCAACCGCGGCGAGCGCGTCGAAGAGGCCCTGTTCCGCGAGCTCAATGAGGAGATCGGGCTCGGGTCCGAAGACGTCGAGGTGATGGGCTCGACGCGCGGTTGGCTGCGGTATCGCTTGCCGCGCCAATACGTGCGCGACCGGTGCATCGGGCAGAAGCAGCGCTGGTTTTTGCTCAAGCTGACGGCAGAGGAGGCGGCGTTGCGTTTCGACCGCACCGACCAGCCGGAATTCGACCGCTGGCGCTGGGTCGACTATTGGACTCCGGTTCGCGAGGTCGTGTATTTCAAGCGGCGAGTGTACACGCGGGCCCTGCATGAGCTGGGCAAGTCGATTTTTCCGAACGGACTGCCGCCCTATCCCGACTGGTGGCACGAGACGAACATGCCGTCGGCCGGTGTCGCGGCGCGCTAGAAAGGCTTGACGACCGCCAGCGCGACGATGCCGATCAGCAAGACGGAGGGCAGCTCATTGAACAGGCGATACCACCGGGCGCTGTGCGCGTTTCGATCCTGCGCGAAGTCCCGCATCAGCTTGTAGCAGCACCCATGATAGGCGATCAGCAGGGCAACCAAGGCAAGCTTCACGCGCAGCCAGCCCATGGACAGATAGGGCGGGAACGCGACGAGCATGGCGATCCCGAAGGCGATGGTGAGCCCGGCTCCGATGCTCATCATGGCGAACAGACGGCGCTCCATGATCCGAAAACGCGCGATACCGCTCGCATCGTCGGTATCCGCGTGGTACACGAACAGGCGCGGCAGGTAGAAGAGGCCGGCGAACCAGGTGACCATCGCCATGACGTGAATGGCCTTGAGCCAGAGCAAGAGGCGTTCCCTCGGCGCAAAGCGGGATCATAGCAATCCATGGCGGATTTTTTCGGCAAACTCGTCGTCCGGTCGTACGCCTCGCCCAAGCGGCGCGCGTGGCTCTTGGGTATCGCCGCCCTGCTCGTTGCGCTCATCCTCTACGGCGCATTCGAGCTCGGGCGCTACGACGCGGGCTATCGAGTGGTCGATTCGGTGCGAGGCGCATGGTCCGCAAGCTCGCGGATGCGTGATCTCTCGGCCGAGAATGCGCGGCTGCGCAACGAGCTCGCCGCCGCCGACTTGGGAAGGCGCGTCGATCGCGAGAGCTACAAGCTGGTCCAGCGCAGTCTCGGCGACATGCAGAGCCAGATCGCACGCCTGAGCCAGGACCTTTCGTTTTATCGCGGACTGGTGCAGCCTGACTCGCTGGTGCGCGTCAAAGTGCAGCAAATGCAGATCGTTCCGCAGACCGCGGGTCAGTATCATCTCAAGTTCGTTCTGATGCAGACCGGAAAGCCGGATAATCTCGTCTCGGGTACGCTTTCGATCGCGATCGACGGGCTCGTCGGAGGCAAGCCGCAGACGCTGAAGTTCGCGGAAGTGTCCGTCTCCCGGCACGCGAGTCTGGGATACTCTTTCCGGTACTTCCAGGATTACGACGAGGCGGTGCAATTGCCCCCGGGGTTCGAGCCGACACGCATCGGCCTGGAGCTCTACACCGCGAGGGACTCGACCCACGGTTTCAAGCAGGCATTCGTGTGGAAGGCGCAGGGCATGTCGGTCGAGACCGAGGCCAACGGCGACGTAATCAAGGACAAAGCCGATGTTCAAACGCAAACCGAGTAAGGACGTCCGGATCGACACGCTGATCGGCGCGGACACCCGTATCAACGGCGACGTGGAATTCTCCGGCGGCATGCACCTCGACGGTCACATCAACGGTAACGTGACGAGCGGCTCCGCGGTCGATGCGATCTTGTCGGTGAGCGAATCGGGGTACATCGAGGGCTCGGTGATCGCCGCCAATGTCCTCCTGAACGGGACGGTGAAGGGCGACATCGACGCGGCCAACCGGGTCGAGCTCGGAGCGAAGGCGCGCGTGCTTGGCAGCGTGCATTACTCGGTCATTGAAACGGCGGTCGGCGCCCAAATACATGGAAAGCTCAACCACCGGGCGCCCGGCGTGCCAGACCGCCCCGCCGAGGCCTCCAGCGGGGGGTCTGGAAGGCCGCCGGGAACCGGGGAGGGTGAGCCGCAGTCTTAATTGAGACCGGGCTCTTTGATTGCCGCAAGCCTGCCGAGTACACTTTACCCATGAGCGCAACACCTGAGACCCTCGCCGAGATCGATCCGCCGCCGCCGGACGTGCTGGTATTCACCGATGCCGCGGCCGGAAAGGTCGGCGAATTGATCCGCGAAGAGGCCAACCCCAATCTCAAGCTCCGTGTCTTCGTGTCCGGCGGAGGCTGCTCAGGCTTCCAGTACGGCTTCACCTTCGATGAGAAGGTCGAGGAAGGCGATTTCTGCGTGGAAAAGCGGGGCGTGCAGCTCTTGATAGACCCGATGAGCGCACAATACTTGATGGGTGCGGAAATCGACTACAAGGAAGATATTCAGGGCGCCCAATTCGTGATTCGCAACCCGAACGCCAAGACCACTTGCGGTTGCGGGTCTTCATTCTCAGCCTAAGCCAGACCGCCTCGTGAGCGGCGCGGGCCGTGTCGTTCCAGACGTCCTCGCCGCCGTTGACCTCGGCTCCAACAGCTTCCACATGGTGGTCGCGCGCTATTCGCACGGCCAGCTGGTCATTTTGGACCGGCTGCGTGAGATGGTGCGACTCGCCGCCGGCCTCGGCGACAGCGGCCGGCTGGACGATGATGCGACGGAGCGCGCCCTGCGCTGCCTCGAGCGATTCGGCCAGCGCCTGCGCGCCATGCATGCCGACAGCGTGCGGGTCGTGGGCACCAATGCGCTGCGACGCGCCAAGCGCAAGCGTTGGTTCCTCGAGCGCGCTCGCGCCGCCCTTGGCCATCCCATCGAGATCATCTCCGGCCTGGAAGAGGCGCGCCTCATCTACTCGGGAGTCGCCCACACGAGCCCGATGAGCCCCGACAAGCGACTGGTCGTCGACATCGGCGGCGGATCGACCGAAGTCGTCATCGGCGAGGGGTTCAATCCCTTACTGCTCGAAAGCCTCTCCGTCGGATGCGTGGGACTCAGTGCCAGCTACTTCGACGACGGCCGCATTTCCGAGAAGCGCTTCGAGCGAGCACGCACGGCGGTGCGGCTCGAGCTCGAGCCGATCTCCGAGGCGTACCGAAAGCTCGGCTGGCTCCAGGCCTTCGGCAGCTCGGGCACGGTGCGCGTCATCGGCGACGTCGTGCGCCGGCTGAATCCCGAGTCGCCGCGCATCACCCTGGAGAATCTGCGCGCTCTCGCCGACCGCGTCATCGCCGCCGGCCACGTCGAGGATCTCGATCTCGAGGACGTCGATGCCGAGCGGGCGCCGGTGTTTCCGGCGGGACTCGCGATCATGCTGGAGATCGTCGAGAACTTCGGCATCGACCGCGTGCGGGTGGCCGAAGGCGCAATGCGCGAGGGTCTGCTCTACGATCTCATGGGCCGCTTCACGGACGAGGATGCGCGGGTGCGCAGCGTCCGCGCCATGGAAAAGCGCTATCACGTCGATGCGCAGCAGGCCGAGCGCGTGGAGACCACTGCCGCCGCCCTGCTCGCGCAAGTCGAGACCGAGTGGGGGCTGGAGGATCCGCTTGCCGAGCTGATGCTGCGCTGGGCAGCCCGCCTGCACGAGACCGGGCTCGACATCGCGCACTCGAAATACCATCGCCACAGCGCTTATCTGCTCGAGCATGCGGACATGCCCGGGTTCCCCCGCGAGGAGCAGCTGCTGCTCGCTGCGCTGGTGGGCGGCCACCGCCGACAGCTCTCCTTCGAGTCGCTCGAGGACCTCGTCCCTCCCTGGGACCGTCTCGCCGAGTTTCTCATCGTGCTCCTGCGCCTCGCCGTGCTATTGCATCGCGGCCGCAGCCTGGAGCCTTTGCCGGAGGCGGTGCGCCTCGTCGTCAAAGGCCGCAGCCTGACCCTCGAGCTGCCCGAGAAGTGGATGAAGGACCATCCGCTCACCATCGAGGACCTGGAGCAGGAGCGCGGCTATCTCAAGGAGGCCGGCTTTCGCCTCACCGTGAGCCGCGCGATCTCGGAGGCGCTGCTCAAGACTCCATGAGCGCGACCCGCTCGTCGTAGAGGCTCAGCAGTTCCGACTGCGCGGAGACATTGCAGGTGTCGTTGGCACGCGAATACTCGCCGTTCGAGGCGAGCTCCCAAGCTTGACAGTCGTCCGCCAGATACAGGTCCAGCTCGTCGGCCACACGGGCCCGGAACTCGGTAGACTCCACCGGGAAAGCGACCTCGATTCGCCTGAAAAGATTCCGATCCATCCAGTCGGCGCTCGCGCAGTACACCTCGCGCTCGCCGCCGTTGTCGAAATCGTACACGCGAGAGTGCTCCAGGAAACGACCGACGATCGAACGCACCTTGATCCGATCGGATACGCCGGGCAAACCGGGCCTCAAGCAACAGATCCCGCGCACGATGAGATCCACAGCTACGCCAGCTCGTGAGGCCCGATACAGCGCCTGAATGATGGCCGGCTCGGTGAGCGCGTTGAGCTTTGCGACGATCCGCGCGGACCGGCCGGCGCGCGCGTGCGCGGTCTCGCGATCGATCTTGGACACGATTGCCTGATGCAAACTGAAGGGCGCGTGCAGGAGCTTGCGCAGCTTCGGCACGCGCGTGAGGCCCGTGAGCTGCAGGAAGATTTCGTGAATGTCCTCGCCGATCGCCTCGTCCGCGGTCAGCAACCCATAATCGGTGTAGAGGCGGGCGGTCTTCGCGTGGTAGTTGCCCGTGCCGAGATGGCAGTAGCGCCGCAGCCCTTTCTCTTCGCGCCGCACGACCATCACGAGCTTCGCATGCGTCTTGAAGCCGAAAACCCCGTACATGACGTGGGCGCCGGCCTCCTGCAGCTTGTTGGCGAGCTCGATATTCGCCTCCTCATCGAAGCGCGCACGCAGCTCGATGATCACCGTCACGTCCTTGCCGGCCTGCGCCGCTTCGACCAGCGCACCCACGATGGCCGAGTCGCTGCCGGCACGGTAGAGCGTCTGCTTGATCGCGAGAACCTGCGGGTCTCCCGCGGCCTGCTTGATGAAATCCGTGATGGGCGCGAACCCTTGAAACGGGTGATGCAGTAACACGTCGCCGTTTCGCAGCGCCGCGAAGAGATCGCTCCCCATGCGCAAGCGCTCCGGAACGCTCGGGGTGAACGCCGTATATTTGAGGTCGGGCCGATCGACGAGGTCGTACACCGCCATGAGCCGATTCAGGTTCACGGGGCCATTCACCTTGTAGAGGTCGTCCGGGGTGAGAGCGAACTGCTCCAGCAAATAGCTCAAGATCTCCTCGGGACAGTCGTGCGCCGTCTCCAGACGCACGGCATCCCCATAGCGCCGCGACGCGAGCTCGCCCTCGACCGCGCGCAGCAAGTCGTCCACCTCCTCCTGCTCGACGAAGAGATCGGAGTTGCGTGTGACTCGAAACTGGTAACAGCCGCGGACGTGCATTCCGGCAAACAGCTTCGAGACGAACGTCTCGACTATGGTGCTGAGAAAGACGAAATGCCGGTTGCCGAGCTCGTCGGGAAGGCGAATGAGCCGCGGCAGAGAGCGCGGCGCCTGTACGACCGCGAGCCCGCTGTTGCGGCCGAAACCGTCCTCTCCCTCGACCACGATGGCGAAATTCAAGCTCTTGTTGAGCACTTTCGGGAACGGGCGTGCCGGATCCAGCGCGAGCGGGCTCAATACCGGCTCGACCTCGCGGTGGAAGTAGCCCTCCAGCCACTCGGCCTGCGCGCGGGTCCAGCGCTCCGGCGATGCGAACACGACACCGTTCTTGGCGAGCTCGGGCATGAGCACGTCGTTCAGCACCTCGTACTGTTCCTCGACCAGGCGCGAGGCGCGAGTGCGTATCGCCTTCAACTGCTCGGCCACCGACAGTCCGTCGGCTCCGACCTGCAGCGCGCCGGCTTCCTGCAGCTCCTTGAGACTCGCGACGCGAATTTCGAAGAACTCATCCAGATTGGTGCAGGAGATGCAGAGGAATCGCACGCGCTCGAGCAGCGGCACGTGGCTGTCCTTCGCCTGCTCGAGCACGCGCTGATCGAACTCGAGGAACGACAGTTCCCGGTTGATATAGAGCTGGGGGACTTGCAGATCGACGTCGTTCATATCATCCGAGTGTGCGGCGTCGAGCGCGACAGTTCAATGAGTCGCGGAATCCGACTCTCGAGCCGGCGCCGTCACGACGTCGCGATGCAGCGGTAGATGCCGCCCAGCACGCGCGGACCCCGGGCGCCCGTCACGCTGGGCGCGTTCGAGGGAAGGCCGGCGAGCGTGCGTCGCGCGAACCAGCCGAAGGCGATCGCCTCCACGTAGTCCGGATCGAGACCGAGGGCATCGGTACTCGTCACCCGATTCGGCGCGAGCCGGCGCCCGAGGGCGGCGAGCAGAGCGGTATTGTGCGCGCCGCCGCCGCAGGCATACACCGCCGCGCCCGGCGCGTAACGGCGCACGTCGGCCGCGACCGTGGCCGCGGTGTACTCGAGGAGCGTGGCCTGAACATCCTCCGGGCGGCGTGTACCGCGACCGAGCTTCCGGTCGAGCCAGACGAGGTTGAACAGTTCGCGCCCGGTGCTTTTCGGTGGCTGGAGCTTGAGGTACGGCTCGCTCATGAGCTCCTCGAGCAGCAACGAATCGCAGCGCCCGGTACCGCCCCAGGCGCCGTTCTCGTCGAAGGCCCGCGGCCCATGCCGCGCGATCCACGCATCGAGGAGCCGGTTGGCGGGCCCCGTGTCCCAGCCGGTGACGACCTCGCCGCGTTTCAAGAGCGTGATGTTGGCGATGCCGCCTAGATTGAGGATGACGCGATCTTCGGCGTCGCTCCGGAATACCTGGTCGTGAAACACCGGCAGGAGCGGCGCCCCCTGCCCGCCCGCGGCGACGTCGCGGCGACGCAGATCAGCGACCACCGTGATCCCGGTCATTTCACTGAGCACGTTGGGATCGCCGACCTGCCAGGTGAAGGGGAGGGGCAGGTCCGGGCGATGGCGCAGGGTCTGCCCGTGACTGCCGATGGCGCTCACCGCCGAGGCGGCGATACCCGCCTCGCGCAACAGCTGCAGGGCGCAGCGCGCAAAAGCTTGCGCCACGGCCACGTCGATCTGACCGATCTCATCGAGCGAGACTGTGTCGGGGGAATCGACGAGCGCCGCGATCCGGGATTTCAGCTCAGGCTCGAACTGGGTCGCACTCGCGGCAATCAGAGACAGCGGCGAGACGTCGAAGTCGACCAGCGCGGCATCGATCGCGTCCATGCTGGTCCCGGAAATCAAGCCGAGGTAAAGACCCATGACACCCTGCGGCTGCCCGCCTTCAGTTGACCGAGCTGCGCGGCTCGCCGAGAAATTGCGAGCTGCTGGACCGCGTCACGGCATCGGGCGCGGCGCCGTTGGCTTCAGGCGGGCCCGACGCCGGATGATCCGCCAAACCGGCTTGCTGCACCGGCGAGACCTGGGCGGCGGCGAGATTCGCGAGCCACGGGGCGATCTGCGCGTGGAAGCGGTCCATCGACTCGGCGCGCAGCGGCTCGGCCCCCGGCAGTTTCACTTTCTGCGGGTCCATGTGAACGCCGTTCATCAAGTACTCGTAGTGCAGGTGCGGGCCGGTCGCGAGGCCCGTCATGCCCACATAGCCGATGATCTCGGCCTGCTGCACGTGCGAGCCCATGTGGATGCCGCGGGCGAAACGCGACATGTGGCCGTACAGCGTCTCGACGCCGGCGCTGTGGGATAGAACGATGGCGTTGCCGTAGCCGCCGCGCACGCCCTCGAAGGTCACGCGCCCTTCGCCCGCGGCGTGCACCGGGGTGCCGGTCGGCGCGGCGTAGTCGGTACCCATGTGGCCGCGGATCAGATTGAGGATGGGATGAAGGCGATGCGGATTGAACACCGAGCTCACGCGCGTGAATTCCACCGGCGCGCGCAGAAAGGCCTTGCGCATGGGCTTGCCGTCCGGCGCGTAGTAGCCGATGGCGCCGGTGTCGTCGACGAAGCGCACCGCCCGGTAGACCTTGCCGCCGTTCACGAACTCGGCGGCGAGCACGTCCCCGTCTCGCAGGTACTTCCCGTCCTGATAGACCTGCTCGTACACCGCCGTGAAGCTGTCGCCCTCACGGATGTCGAGCACGAAATCGATATCCCAGGCGAATATATTGGCGAGCCTCAAGGCCACCATATCGGAGATCTTCGCGGCCTCCGCTGCCTGGAAAAGCGATGTGTCGATCGTGGCGGTGGCCGTGCGGATGCGGGTTTGCACCGGATTGTCGGTCACCCGTGCCTGGAATCCTGCCTGGTCGCGGACCACGTGGAGGATCTTGGTCTCGCTCACCTTGCGCGTGAGCTCTTTGACCGAGCCTTCGGCGTGCGTCAGCTTGATGGCATCGCCGGGCTTCAGGAAATCCAGGCTCTGGCGGATGCCCGGGAGCTGGCGAATGGCGGCGAGGTCGGCCGGATCGAGGGCCATGCGCCTGAAGATGGCTTCGAGGGTGTCGTTGCGGCCGACCACGACCTCGCTGATGGAGGCGACGCTCGCCTGCTGCGCCGCGCCGGGCGCATCGGCGGCCATGGCAGCCCTCGGCGCCGGAGGCTCCGGTGCGGGTGTCGGCGTGCCCGGCGCATGCCCGGGGTAAATCAGGGGGGCTGCCGCGCTGCGGTTTGCCGGCGGCGTATCGCGTGCCGCATGCCACAAGATCAGGGCGCCGCTAGCGGCGGCGGCGAAGGGGGCGA
>CAVQAE010000003.1:365000-1692729 GCA_963710435.1 uncultured Gammaproteobacteria bacterium
CCAACTATCGATCACGGCGTGTCATGAGTCATGCGCAAGGGCGTCAGGCGCCAATGTTTGCGCATGACTCATGGCATGCGGGCCGCCCCAGTCAATCGACGAGGGGCGGTCCGTGTGAGTTCTTTAAAAATTCGGCAATTTGTTTTGACACTCAAACGTAGGTGCATCTCCATCTACGAATGAGATGTCGCATTCGAGAACCAGTTTATATGTTTTATATGACTCCAAATCGCTTGGGGTTATATGGTCAAGTGAATAAGCGCACATGGTGGATGCCTTGGCGACAGAAGGCGATGAAGGACGTGATAGCCTGCGATAAGCTTCGGGGAGCCGGCAAATATGCTTCGATCCGAAGATTTCCGAATGGGGAAACCCACCGCTTCGGCGGTACCTTTTACTGAATACATAGGTAAAAGGAGCGAACCCGGTGAATTGAAACATCTCAGTAACCGGAGGAATAGAAATCAACCGAGATTCCGTTAGTAGTGGCGAGCGAACGCGGAACAGCCCAGTTCTCATAATTGCGTAAGTTGTAGTGGAACAGTCTGGAAAGTCTGGCCATAGTGGGTGATAGCCCCGTACACGAAACGGCGAGCGCATGGAGAACGAAGAGTAGGGCGGGACACGTGCAATCCTGCCTGAACATAGGGGGACCATCCTCTAAGGCTAAATACTCTCTGTCGACCGATAGTGAACTAGTACCGTGAGGGAAAGGCGAAAAGAACCCCGGAGAGGGGAGTGAAATAGAACCTGAAACCGTGTGCGTACAAGCAGTGGGAGCCTCCGCAAGGGGGTGACTGCGTACCTTTTGTATAATGGGTCAGCGAGTTACTTTTAGTGGCAAGGCTAACCGAATAGGGGAGCCGTAGGGAAACCGAGTCTTAATCGGGCGTTTCAGTCGCTAGGAGTAGACCCGAAGCCAGTCGATCTATCCATGTCCAGGGTGAAAGTAGGGTAACACCTACCGGAGGCCCGAACGAACCGCTGTTGCAATAGTGCGTCGATGAGGTGTGGATAGGAGTGAAAGGCTAATCAAGGCTGGCGATAGCTGGTTCTCCCCGAAAGCTATTTAGGTAGTGCCTCGTGTAATTCACCCTTGGGGGTAGAGCACTGTTTAGACTAGGGGGACATCCCGTCCTACCAAATCTATGCAAACTCCGAATACCAAGGAGTGTTATCACGGGAGACACACGGCGGGTGCTAACGTCCGTCGTGAAGAGGGCAACAACCCAGACCATCAGCTAAGGTCCCAAAGTTTTGGCTAAGTGGTAAACGATGTGGGAAGGCTAAAACAGCTAGGAGGTTGGCTTAGAAGCAGCCATCCTTTAAAGAAAGCGTAATAGCTCACTAGTCTAGTCGGCCCGCGCGGAAGATTTAACGGGGCTTAAGCCAAGCACCGAAGCTATGGGTTTAGATGATCTTCGGATCGTTTAAGCGGTAGGGGAGCGTTCTGTAAGCCTGCGAAGGTGAACTGTGAGGTTTGCTGGAGGTATCAGAAGTGCGAATGCTGACATGAGTAACGTTAATGCGGGTGAAAAACCCGCACGCCGAAAACCCAAGGTTTCCTGAGCTATGTTAATCAGCTGAGGGTGAGTCGGATCCTAAGGCGAGACCGAAAGGTGTAGTCGATGGAAAGCAGGTTAATATTCCTGCACCGATCATTATTGCGATGGGGTGACGGAGAAGGCTAAACGATCCGGGGTTGGTTCCCGGTTCAAGGTCGTAGGGAGGGCTTCCAGGCAAATCCGGAGGCCCGTTAATCCCGAGAACTGAGTACGAGGTCTCTTCGGAGACTGAAGTCGTTGATGCCACGCTTCCAGGAAAAGCCTCTAAGCTTCAGATAATGACGTCCGTACCGAAAACCGACACTGGTGGGTGAGAGGAAAACTCTAAGGCGCTTGAGAGAACTCGGGTTAAGGAACTCTGCAATTTGACACCGTAACTTCGGGAGAAGGTGTGCCTTTGATGGTGAGAGGATTTACTCCTCGAGCTATTAGAGGTCTCAGATAATCGGGGGCTGCGACTGTTTACCAAAAACACAGGACTCTGCGAACACGAAAGTGGATGTATAGGGTCTGACGCCTGCCCGGTGCCGGAAGGTTAATTGATGGGGTCAGCCGCAAGGCGAAGCTCTTGATCGAAGCCCCGGTAAACGGCGGCCGTAACTATAGGCAAGCTTGGTAAACGAAGAGTCGAGTCGACGATGTAGAGTTCAGGGTTAGTAGATTTAGGACAACTTCTTAAGTTGTAGTTACGTTAATAAACTTGGCTATATGCTGGAAACACTGAGTATCTGAAAGTACTCATCGCTCGACCCATCTTCGATGGAGAAAAGCGGTAGTGAAAATCTTTCAGTGCAGTCAATCAGCAGGAAAGACCGGACTCCTCCGGAATCCTCAGAGACTTTACGCCAGGCTCTTCATTCTGAAGAGATGATAAAGTCCGAACTGCATGGCGACATGCAGGAGTTATGCGCAATACATAACTCCGTTGACACGTGACTTTTGCGTGTTGATGTAACGACCAGAACGGTCCTAAGGTGACGTGATCGCTGCCTTAGTAAAATTTGGCTATATGCTGGAATCCCCGTGAATGCTGCGATACTCGTTGTATAACGAAGATCAGATCCGCGAGCCGGATTTGTTCGAGTCGTACGGCAGTGACAATTCGTCAGCTGCGGAAAATCAGCAGGAAAGGCTGATAAAGATAGGTTGGATAACTGGTTATGTGGATGGAGAAGGTTGTTTTTCAATCAACTTCATTCGTCAACCTCATCGACAAAATCGACGAGGCTACAAAACCGGCTTCCAAGTGGCACATGAGTTTGCGGTGACTCAAGGCGCTTCAAGCGTCGATAGTCTCCACTTGCTCGTCGGGTTCTTTGGTGTTGGCAATGTCTATATCAACAATAGATACGACAACCACAAGGAGCACTTGTATAGATACTGTGTTCGATCGCGGGAAGATTTGGTAAAGACCATCATTCCGTTCTTCGAGCGGTATCCATTGCGAACTTCTAAGCAAGGCAACTTCGTGAAGTTCACAGAGTGCATGGATTTGATCGGTATCGGCGCTCACCTCACAGTCAGTGGGTTGATCAAGATCGTCGAAATCGCCGAAACCATGAATCACAAAAAGCCACGAGCCGAAATTATCAGAATCCTCAGAGACTACACGCCAGACGCCGACACTTGTTCGGCGAAGATATAGTCCGATCTGCATGGCGACATGCAGGGTAAGGTCTTAAGGAAAGCCTCACCATTGATTCGAATAAAAATATCAAGCGAATCAACAACATAGATCAGCGAAATTCCTTGTCGGGTAAGTAACATTGCCCAGGGTAGTGGCGACACTATTCCGATGACCGGCTCAAATCGGTGGAACCCTAACGACGTCCGTGCAAGTGCGTCGAGGGCAATACCGAGGGTAAGATTCGAGGCAAGCGCGTGTGCGCGGCTTCGTTTCCCCGTAACGACTCAGGGTGTGAGACCCCTGGATGGACTTGATCGCAAGTTCATAACACGCCGGCCCTGACTTCAAACAGCGATGAGATCTGCTCAAATCATCGTGGTCAGGTGAACGTATAGTCTATGCCGCGAGTAATCGTGGAAATCATGAAGTTCCGACCTGCACGAATGGCGTAACGCTGGCCCCACTGTCTCGACCCGAGACTCAGTGAACTTGAAATCGCTGTGAAGATGCGGCGTAGCTGCGGAAAGACGGAAAGACCCCGTGAACCTTTACTATAGCTTTACACTGAACTTTGAATTTGTTTGTGTAGGATAGCTGGGAGCCTACGAAGTGGGGACGCTAGTCTTCATGGAGGCAACCTTGAAATACCAGCCTGACAACTTCGCAGTTCTAACCTTGGCCCGTAATCCGGGTTGGGGACAGTGTATGGTGGGTAGTTTGACTGGGGCGGTCTCCTCCCAAAGAGTAACGGAGGAGTGCAAAGGTACCCTCAGCGCGGTCGGTCATCGCGCATAGAGTGCAATCGCATAAGGGTGCTTAACTGCGAGACGGACATGTCGAGCAGGTACGAAAGTAGGTGATAGTGATCCGGTGGTTCTGTATGGAAGGGCCATCGCTCAACGGATAAAAGGTACTCCGGGGATAACAGGCTTATTCCTCCCAAGAGTCCACATCGACGGAGGAGTTTGGCACCTCGATGTCGGCTCATCACATCCTGGGGCTGTAGCAGGTCCCAAGGGTATGGCTGTTCGCCATTTAAAGTGGTACGCGAGCTGGGTTCAGAACGTAGACGAAAACACTGCGTTGCCAGAGAGTAATCTCTGGATAAATAAAGTTGGCTCATATCGGTGAAGCCCTCCTGAAGCACGAACTGGCTTCAAAGGGTAATACCGAGGGAAGGCGGGTACTCATGGACACTACGGTCCTTGCTTATATCGCTGGTTTCCTTGACGGTGACGGCAGTATTTTCTTTCAGTTGGTAAGGCGGAAAGATTATTGCCTCGGTTACCAGGTAAGAACGTCGATTGCCTTCTATCAGAAGACCGAGAATGAACGCATTCTCCTCTGGCTGAAGGAACAGTTCTTATCTGGCTACATACGACGCCGAAAGACGGGAATCAGCGACTATACGATCGTAGCGCCCGAGGAAGTTCGAAGAGTTCTCATGCTTTTGCAACCGTATGTGCGCCTCAAACAGGAGCACGTGAAGTTGGGCTTGCAGATCTTGGATGAAATTCCGAAGGCTGTTGATGCAGCGAAATTGGTTTTGCTGTGCCAGCTTGTCGATCGATTCAAAACCATCAACTATTCAAAGAAGCGAGCAATCACTTCCGCGACTGTTGAGCAGTTTTTGAACTCACATGGTTATCTTGCCCCTGTAGAGACTGATCCATTTAGGAGAGAGTCGTTGGACAACACAACGGCTAACACGCCAACCGCCTTCGTCGCAAGCGAAGGATGATGGTATAGTCCATGCCACCCGAAATGGTGGAATCACATGCGTGAGACAGTAGACTTTGCTGTCTATAAATTTGGCTATTTGCTGGAAACTCTGAGTATCTGACGGTACTCATCGCTCCATGGCGGGCGGTAGTGAAAATTCGTCAGTGCAGACAATCAGCAGGAAAGGCCGGCGAACATTCGCCGGAATCCTCAGAGACTATACGCCAAAGATCATCAGGGTCGATGCGGCCCAACTTGATCAAGATATAGTCCGATCTGCATAGCGATATGCAGACTTTGCCTCGCGGCAAAGCGCCACTCTCATAGAGCGGTCAGTACTCTCAGATAGGTGAGAGGAAGTAACAGAATGTCGGTCCCTATCTTCCGTAGCCGTTGGAGAATTGAGGGTGAGTTGCTCCTAGTACGAGAGGACCGGAGTGAACGCACCTCTGGTGTACCGGTTGTCACGCCAGTGGCACTGCCGGGTAGCTATGTGCGGACGGGATAACCGCTGAAAGCATCTAAGCGGGAAGCCCCCCCCAAGATTAGTTCTCCCTAGACCTTTAAGGTCTCTAAAGGGCCGTCGAAGACTACGACGTTGATAGGCTGGGTGTGTACGCGCAGTAATGCGTTTAGCTAACCAGTACTAATTGCCCGTGAGGCTTGACCATATAACACCCAAGCGATTTGTCCCTAACGTGGCAGAGCGTGATTGGGTACTGACTCGATTTGCGACATACGTCGAAACAAATTGTACGAATTAGCGGTGGGCGAGCCATGACTCGCCCGTTGCGACCGGTTTGCCTGGCGGCCATAGCGAGTGGGAACCACCCGATCCCTTTTCGAACTCGGAAGTGAAAACGCTCCGCGCCGATGCTAGTGTCGACTTTGTCGATGTGAAAGTAGGTCACTGCCAGGCTCTTGACTACGAAGCCCCCGACGGGAAACCGCCGGGGGCTTTTTTCTATGGCGGATCGGTTGTGGCAACGCCCCGGCGCGAGCCCGCGACCCACGTGAGTGCGATGCCCTTGATAGCAGAGACGAAAGCCGGTGGATTGTCGATCATCGGGTAGTGGGTTGATCCAGGAATGACAAACACGGGAATTTCGCCATTCGTGGCCGCCGTCATTCTTTGGAGCAATGTGTGGTCGGCGAGATGGGTGTTCTCGCCATAGATCGCGGCGGAGTGACAGGAGAGATTCCTGAGAGAATCCTTCAACTCGAGTCCCAATGACGCGACCGAGGCCAGGGCGGCGTCGAACTTCCACGTCCAGCCGCCTTCCACGGCACGTACGGAATGCCGGGCGATGTGATCGAGCACATAGTCGGCTTTAATTTCGCTCGCCGGTGGTGGCGATAGCCGAAACCGCGCAACGGCACTCTCGTAATCAGGATAAATCGGCGGCGGGGGCGGTGCGGGGCGGGGTCCGCTGAGGGCCTTTACCGCGGGATCGTGCCCAAGTTCGGCATAACGCAGGGCATCGATTGCCATCACGCCGAGGAGCGATTTGCCATGAGCGATCGCTGTGCGCACGACGTGCTGTCCGCCGCCGCTGTGTCCGATGAGAGTCGGCGGCGTCGCAGCCGAAAGCATTCCACAATCGGCGCAGACGGCCATGATCTCCGACACGATCGATTCACGCGTGTAGTGGTCTCGACGGCCGGAATCGCCACAGCCCGCGATATCCATCGATACCACATGAAACTGGTCGGCGAACAGTGGAGCCACGTGCGAGAACCAATGCGCATGCCCCCCTGCGCCGGGCAGAAGCAACAGCCCGGGATTCGTCGGTTCGCCCCACCGCAAATAATGGATTGAGCAACCGCTCACCTCCACGAAGCAAGCGTCATGGGGCGCAGCAATGGAACGCTCGAACCATTCCGGCGTCACGGTACTTCGATCGGTGAGGCGCATCACTCCGACTCGGTTTTACTCTCGTCGGCGAGACCTTCTGCGAAATGCGCTCGGCGTCAGACCCGTCAGCTGGTGGAACCTTGCAGCGAAATGACTTGCAGTCGAATAACCGGCCTCGTGCGCGATTTGCTTCATGCTCATCCTCGACGTAGCCAACAATGTCTTGGCACTCTCGATCTTCGTATCCTGGATATAACGTGAAGGCGGCGTTCCTGTTGTCGCCTTGAAGAGTCGAAGCAAGCTCCGCCTGCTGGTGTTGAATTGCCTGGCCAGCTCCGCAGTCGTAGGTGAGTGTCTGCCGGCGGCACCAATCAATCCCTGAATCATGGCGATGTCCACACTGCGACACGGCTTGCCGATCGGTGCACTTCGTGCCCGTTGACTCATCAAGCGGGACAATTTGATGCGAAGTATGTCCCCGATGGCACTCACGAGCTGAAGGCTCGCCGGGCCCGGCATCCTGACTTCATCATGCAGCATCTGCATCATCTCGAGCATCGAAAAGTCGTCGACAATCATCTCCTCCGGTATCACGTTGACCGCCGCAGCGGTGAGGTCCGCATCGAAATACGACGATACGGTGAGCACCGGATTTCCATGCATTCGGCTGTTCCACACCGCCGAACGAGGCCGGAACATCAATGATCTCGGGCGGCGAACGTTCGATGCTTCGGCATTCCCGGAGTCTCCAAACTCTCGGCTGAAGGAGAGGATGTTGGAGCGGGCGCGCCACACTCGGTGATCGTTTACACCCCGAGGGAAGCAGCGCACTTTGATACGCATACCGGGCACCGATAAGTGTCCGAGCTCTATACACCGAAAATCGGGTTTCATGTCGCTACTCCCGGGCCCTGCTCAATACCCGTGGCCTTTTGCCCCCAATTCGACAGAATTGTCCCATTCCCGCAAGTCTTTGACTTTTCAGGACGCTCCGGTGACTTTAATCTGGCTTGAAAGCCGTGTCGACACGAATGCAGACCGGTCGGCACATCCGGATTGCCCTAAAGAACAGTCTCGTCGAGGTGCCCAGGTGGAACGACAGCGAGAAGGCAGCCTTTCTGGCAGGGTGGTCATCATCACGGGGGCCAGCAGGGGAGTCGGCAAGCAAGCAGCGCTCGACTTTGCCCGCCGAGGGGCGAACGTTGTGCTCGCCGCGCGCACGGTCGTGGCCAACGGCGAATTACCCGGTTCGCTCGATGAGACCGTGAGGCAGATTGAGGACATGGGTGCGAGGTCGCTTGCCGTTCCAACGGATCTCGCCAATGAAGATGACCTCAATGGCCTTGTCGCCGCGGCGGCCGCTCATTTTGGCGGTGTGGACGTCCTCATCAACAATGCGGCAGCGACCACGGGTGAGATCTGGTCGAAGCGATTCCTCGAATTGAGCAGGGAAGAATGGTTGTATCAGTTCGCCGTCAACGTGCATGCACCTTTCACACTCATGCAACGGGTCGTGCCGTTGATGGAGAAAAGAGGTGGCGGACGAGTCATCAATCTGAGCACGGGCAGCGGCGAGGTGTTTCGCCTGCCAGAAGAGCCGCAGAAGCTGCAAAGCGTCGGCACATTCAGCCTGGAAGTCCCAGGCTACTACGCGAGTAAGCGCGCGCTCGACAGGCTTGGGAATGCGGTCGCCCCGGATCTCGCCCGAAGAAATATCGCGGTGATTGGAATGCATCCGGGACTCGTTGCCACCGAGTTGGTGGCCATCCGAGTGAGAGACGCGGGGCTCGATGACAGCGTGGCAGTGCCGGTGACCGTGCCGTCGCGCATGCTCGTTTACTTTGCGTGCTGCGAGAATCCTATAGAATACACGGGCCGGTTGTTCTGGGCCGAACGTGAAATGGCGCAGATGGGCATCGAGCTCGATTAGTTCGATCGATCGCGGCGACGTGCGCGAAAGAACGGTGAACGGATGGATGTGAAGAAATACGGTCCCTGGGCGCTCGTCATCGGCGGCTCGGAAGGCGTAGGCGCCGCGTTCGCACGCAAGCTCGCCAAGGACGGCTTCAAACTCGTCTTGATTGCGCGCAAGCTCGGGCCGCTCGAGGCGCTGGCGGCGGAACTGCGCGGAAGCGGCGCCGAAGCTCGCTTCCTCTCAGTCGATCTGGTGCAGCCGGACGCATTGCAAAGAGCGCGCAGCATCACCGATGACATCGAGATCGGACTGCTCGTCTATAACGCCGGTGCAAACAACACGCGTGGCTTGTTCGTCGAATTGCCGAGAGAGGTGACACAATCGGTCATCGCGATAAATGTCATCGGCCAGACGGATTTTGCCAGGCACTATGGCGCACTCATGTGCAAGCGCGGCCGTGGCGGGATGATCTTGGCAGGATCCTTGAGTGGCTACATGGGATCGCCGACACTCGCCGCCTACACCGCCTCGAAGGCCTTCAGTCGAATTTTCTCGGAAGCGCTCTGGGGGGAGTGCAAAACGTTCGGTGTCGACGTGCTTCACCTGAACATCGGCTTCACTGCGACGCCCGCGATGGCGCGGCTGGGAATCGACATCAGTGTCGCCGAGGCGCCCGAAAGGGTCGCCCAGGAAGGATTGGATAATATCGCCAACGGTCCCATGTGGATCGTGGGTACGAAGGGCAACATCGAACGTGCCCGCAAACTCTCGGTCGTCGACGGTCGCGCTGAGCTCGTGCGCTCCTTCGCCATTCCACCGCGCGAGCAGATGGCCGATCTCCAGAGGCGTCAATTGCAATCATCTGACTAGATGGGCGGTCGACGCCCGCTATCGCGATCACGAACTCACTGACCGTCATGCTCGCTTCGCCAGCGAGGTGGCTCACCAAAAAGGACGATGGTCGAGACGGTTGCATGCTTTGCCGAGCCGGCCGCCGCCGGGCTGAGGTCGCGACGCCGCGCCTCCGACGATGCCGGTATAGTAGCCCTAGGCCATTTGCCTATGATGCCAACACCTCCAAAAGCCCCCGCGGTTCTGCGCATCGGCGCGTGGCGCGTCGATGCCAGGCTGGATGAGATTTCGAAGGACGGAAAAGCCGTCAAGCTCGAGCGGCGCGAGATGCAATTGCTGATGTGCCTGGCCGAGCACGCAGGTCAGGTCCTGAGCGTCGAGCAACTGCTTGATCATGTCTGGGCAGGGGTGGTGGTCTCGCAGGGCTCCGTCTATCAGGCGGTGGCCTCCTTGAGACGGCTGCTCGGCGACGACGCGAAGGAGCCGGCTTACATCTCGAACGTTCCGCGTCGCGGCTACCGATTGGTGGCGTCGGTGAGTCCGTGGGTTGATGCGCCGCAAACACCCCTCGAGCCGCCGCTGAACCCTGTAGCCGACTTGCCCCGCAGCGCCGCTCGCGCTGTTGGGACGAGCGGCTCGCCGGGGCGGCGGGCTGCCCTGGTGCTTTTCGCGGCGCTCCTCGCCATCCTGGCTTATTTCGCGGCAGACAAGTTCTGGTTGTCGAAGCGTGTGACGGTGCAAGCGCCCGTTGCGGCAACGGACAAATCGATCGCGGTGCTCCCGTTCGTCGATATGAGCGAGAACCACGATCAAGAGTACTTTGCCGACGGCATGTCGGAAGAACTGCTCGACCTTTTGGCACAGGTGCCGGATCTGAGAGTGCCCGCGCGCACCTCCTCCTTCTATTTCAAGGGCAAACAGGCGACCGTCAAGGAGATGGCGCAGGCGCTCGGTGTCGGCCAAGTGCTCGAGGGGAGCGTGCGCAAGGCCGGCAACACCGTTCGGGTGAGCGTGCAGCTGATTCGCGCGGACAACGGCTATAACGTATGGTCGAAGAGCTACGACCGGGATGTGAAGGACATTTTCAGGATTCAGGACGAGATCGCCGGCTCGGTGGTCGATGCACTCAAAGTCAAGCTCGCGCCGACGCAGCACGTCTCCTTGTACCGCACCCCCAACACCGAGGCGTACAACCAGTTTCTGCTCGGGCGCCAGTTTTTTAATCGCGGGAACCTCGAGGGCTGGCAGCGCTCGATCGAGGCCTACCACAAAGCCATCGCACTCGATCCCAACTATGCCTCGGCCTACGCCGGCGTTGCCCTGTCTGAGGAATACCTCGCCGATTGGACCGGCGATGCAGCCGGCCTCAAGCGGGCGGAGGCGGCAGCGGAGAAAGCGATCGCGCTCGCTCCCAACGAGGCCGCGGGCTATGCGGCGCGCGCTGACTTGCGTGCCTCATTCGCTTGGGACTGGTCTGGGGCGCGGGCGGATCTGGAGAAGGCGCTTGCCCTCGATCCGTCCGACAGCGAGGTCCAGCGCCTATATGGCTTCCTGCTGGCGGAGCTCGGCCGGCTGCCGGAGGCGATCGCGGCGCAGAAGAAGGCTGCCGAGCTTGATGCGCTGTCGACTATAGCTTGGAGAAGCCTCGGCCGCTATCTGATCGAAGACCGAGACTTTGCCGCCGCCCATGAGGCACTGCGCCGCGCACTCGAGATCGAGCCGGAGTCGGCTCGCGCCCTGAACTACCTGGGCACGCTGCAACTGCTCGAGGGCAATGCGGTGGAGGCGCTGGCGACGTTCAGGAGGATCACGGATGATGAAGTTTTTGAACTGTTTGGCGTCTCGATGGCCGAGCATACGCTCAAAGATCCGAAGGACTCGCAGCGCGCACTCGATCAGCTCATCGAAAAGCATGCGCAGGACGCCGCCTACCAGATCGCCGAGGTCTATGCATGGCGCGGCGAGAAGGACAAGGCGTTCGAGTGGCTGGACCGTGCTTACACCCAGCGCGACGGCGGCCTTGTCGAAATGAAAGTCGACCTGCTGATCGCGGACCTGCGCGGCGACCCGCGCTACCGGGCACTACTGCACAAGATGAACCTGCCCGAACTGACCGCCCAACGGCGGACGCGCTTACTCCTGCCAGCCGGCAATCGCCGCGGCGTCCCACTCTTGGATGATGGGCGGGTTGACGTTGAAATTGCTGTAACGGATCCAGCTGGGCCGCACGCGCCAGTACACGAGGCCCGGCCAAGTCTGACGGGTGGGGCCGTCGGGGAAACGATCGAAATAGCAGGCCTGCACGCCGGGCAACTCCTCTTCCGTCGGAATTTCGGCAATGCCTTCATATTGCACGGTGCGCTCGTGCTCCCAGCCGATGACGAACGCGACGCGAGGGTTCTTAACGAGGTTCTGATGCTTGCGTGACTGGGTCACGGTATCGAAAAGAAGTTCCCAGCGGTCCGTGATGGCGACGCCGATCACCGCTGCCTGAGGGGCACCTCGGGGTGTGACACTCGCCTCAATCGCCCAAGGCTGGGCACGCACGTAGGACAGCAGCTCGGTGGGCGTAAGGGGGTGATGATGTTCGCTCATGGGCCCATTGTGCCTGATGGCCGTGCCGTCAACATTTGTGGAAAACCGTGAGCCGATGAGGGCTGGCCCTGACGGCTTGTTTCGATTCGGCGCGCCGGCGCGAAGCAGCCATTCTGGGACTGGAGTAAGCTCGAACCATGTGCGACCGTGGTACTCGTGGTGATTAGGGGCGGTTACTCATGAAATACGCTGAGGGCGGATGTCTATGCGGGGCGATTCGGTATCGAGTGGTGAGTGAACCCTCTTCATCGATCATCTGTCACTGTCGGACGTGCCGAAAAGCAAATGCGGCACCTTCTGTCGGATGGCTGACTTTTGATCGCGAGAGTTTCGCGCTGCTTCGCGGTAGCCCGCGCAGCTTCGCCTCCTCCTCCGGGGTTGTGCGCACATTTTGTGCAGAGTGCGGATCTCCGTTGACCTACGCGAACGATGGCGCTCCGACTGAGATTGACGTGACAACCATGTCGCTTGACGATGAATCCATCTTCGCACCGACTCGAGAGGTCTGGCTGTCGCACAAAGTCCCTTGGGAGCCGACCGATCCGGCACTGAAACAGTATCCCAAAGGCATAAGCGAGGGAACACTCACCCAGAGTTGAGCCCGCCCGGAGGCCGCCGTTAAAGATCGGATAAGCTCCGTCTCGCGGCGAGACCCGCGACCACGCGCGGGAGTTCCACCGCCACGGCAAGGGGCAACGCGTCAGTGATGCAGTCGTCCAAAGGCGTATTCCTCAGCTACGCGTCGGAAGATGCGGGCGTGGCGAAGCGCATTTGCGAGGTGCTTCGCGCAGCAGGCATTGAGGTCTGGTTCGACCAGAGCGAGTTGCGTGGCGGAGACGCCTGGGACCAGAAGATCCGCCAGCAGATTCGGGATTGCGCACTGTTCGTCCCAATTATTTCGGCGCACACACAAGCGCGACCCGAGGGTTACTTCCGCCTGGAATGGAAGCTGGCGGTCGACCGATCCCATCTGATGGCTGCGGAGAAGGCATTCCTCGTACCAGTTGTCGTGGACGCGACTATGGAACCGGAAGCGCTGGTGCCGACGCAGTTTCGTGACGTCCAGTGGACCCGTATCCGGCCCGGTGAAGTACCGGCGGCTTTTGTGGACCGTGTCGCTGCCCTTCTCAATCACCCGGTTGTGGCACACCTGGCCAGAACAGCGCGAGGAGTAAGTCGCACGCCCGCAAGACGCCTGCCGATTGCCTTGGCTGCGCTTTCTGTCGCTGCGATCGCTGCGATTGTGACCGCCATGGCGATACGCGGCGAATGGTTATCGCGCAAGCCCGTGCCGAAGGTAGAAGCGAATACCGCTTCCACGCCCGTGGCGACTACCCCCGCCATCCCCGATAAGTCGGTGGCCGTCCTGCCGTTTCTCGACATGAGCGAGAAGAAGGACCAGGAGTATTTCTCCGACGGGCTATCGGAGGAACTCATCGACATGTTGACGAAGATCCCCGAACTACGCGTGCCGGCGCGTACGTCGTCGTTCTACTTCAAAGGTAAGCAAGCGACCATCGCCGATATTGCCAAGGCGCTTAGCGTCGCCCACGTGTTGGAAGGCAGTGTACGCAAGTCCGGCAACACGCTTCGCATCACCGCCCAGCTCGTCCGCGCCGACAACGGCTATCACCTCTGGTCGGAGACTTATGAACGGCAGCTCAGCGACATTTTCAAGATTCAAGACGAGATCGCGAATGCAGTGGTCAAGTCACTCAAGATCTCGTTGCTAGAGTCTCCGGGGCAAAGGATAGCGCCGACCACAAGCGCTGAAGCCTATACGCTCTACGCCCAGGCCCGCGCACTGATTTTGCACAGTAATGCGGCCGATAACGCCAGGGCCGCGGACTACCTTGAACGAGCGATCCGACTTGATCCAAAATATGCGCCTGCCTGGGCGCGCTTGACCCAAACGCGCACGTTTCAATATGAGATGCGCTCGCTCCCCTTCGAGGAGGCTCGGGAAGAGGCGCGGCGTTCGGCGCAGAAGGCACTCGAGCTCGACCCGAATCTGGCCGCGGCGCACCTTTCCATGGCCAGGGTATACAGGTTCTTCGATTGGAACTGGGACGCGGTAGGCGTTGAAATTCAGCGTGCACGACAGCTCGATCCAACATGATCCAGATCCAAAGCATTGCGCTGGCCGGGCGCAACGCTTTGGGTCTGGGTCATGGTAGCCGAGGCAATCGACTTGGTTCAACAGGCCGTGGATCTGGACCCGCTTGATGGAGCTAACTCTACCCGTGTCATCATGATCCGTCCGAAGGCGGGGGCGGTGGCTCGTTCGACGGACGCCTCTTAAACATCTGATCAATCTTCGCATTGAGTGCGTCGATGGCTGCGGTATTCGACTCGGCGATCGACAAAGCCTTATTCGCCGCGCTCGATGCCGCCGATGCCGTCGCTGCAGTCGCCCTGTTGCCCGCCGTCGCATTGCTCGACGATTTCGCGAGGTCGGCCTGCAGTTTATTGACCTGTCCCTCCAGATCCGCGATTCGCGCTTCCAGGGGTTTGACGTCGGTACAGCCCGCACTCATTACCAACAAGGCAAAGATGAAAGCCTTTGCCATGGTCATTCCCGATTCCTTCCTGTCAAAAGCCGACTCAACCATAACGGAATCTCGCGCACCCCCGTTTCGCTATACAGTGGACTTTCTACCTATTGCACCGGAATGGCGGCTAAAGAGCGGCTTGCGGTAGGCTATGGCGCCCCGGATGAGGCAATGCAGGGCCCAGGAGCAATCCCCACAATGAAGTACAACCACATCGGGATACCGACGACCGTCAATTTCGATGGTGAGATTCCACTGCCGCATTTGAAGGTGACCGTAAGCGATCATCAGAACAACCCGTTCGGCATTCAGTGGCAAAGATACTGGGACGGCGCACCGTATCCAGACCTGGTGAAGACCGTACCCCACGTCGCTTTCGAGGTCGATGACCTGACGGCAGCGATCCTCGATCAGAAGGTGATCATCGAGCCCACCAGTCCGAGCAACGGGGTAATGGTTGCCTTCATTGAAGTGAACGGAGCACCCGTAGAACTCATGCAAATCGATCACTCGGCGAGGAAGGATTTGTAGTCGCGTTTAGACAAAAACCGTGACCTCACCGCTATTCGAGTGCAGATCAATCCCATTAAGCGTCCCCAATCCGGCGCCTTCGACGGCATCGTCGATGACTCGCGCTCGTCTTCGACCGCGAAGCACAAAAAGCGATTTGTGAAGCGCGACACGTTTTTTAAGCTCCCAAGCGTCGACCGCGCCCGGAATAAGTAATGATCGGTAATTACATTGTCTTCATACACCGAGCCGAAACGCCAGCTGGGGCGTTATGCGGTGAGTAAGCAATTCAATACGGGAGTGATTTATGTCGAATGGGATCAGACCTCACGTCGTCATCTCCGCGATGATGGCTATTGGGACGCTCGCGGGTTGCGTCGCCGCGCCGCCGCCGCCGCCCCCACCGCCCCGCGTCGTTGTCGCACCGCCTCAGCATCCGGCGTATTTGCACGCGTTGTCGGATCTTCGCGCAGCGCGCTGGCTGGTCGAGCATCGGCCGGGCGATTGGGCGCAAACGGCCGATGAGCAGGAATCGATTCGTCAGATCGATGCCGCTATCGCCGAGATCAAGAGAGCGGCGTTCGATGACGGCAAGAATCCGAATGCACGTCCGGCGGTGGACGAACATCCGGACAATCGCGGGCGCATCCATGAGGCCGTGCAGTTCCTCGTCAAGGCACGCGCCGATATCGCGCGTGAGGAAGACAACGGGTACGCGAACGGACTGCGAGACCGCGCCCTCGGACATATCGACGGAGCGATTCACGCGGCGCGTCAGGTGTTCAAGGATTAGTTAGCTGGTGCCGCCCCGGCGGCGAAAGCCGCCGGGGTTTCTCGTCCATCACGGTCCGGTGAAGTCCGCGCTGACGGCGCCCGCGTCATAGTCCCTGCTATACAACTGCCAAGCGCGCCGCATCCGGCCGGCCGCAACTTCGCCCAGTCTATCGGCCTCTCGAGACCAGCGTCGCGCGCGAACATACGCTTGCAATGCCTGCACGGATGCGCCGCCATATTGGCCACAGCCGCGCAGGTGCGCCCATGCCGCGACATGACCCATTCCTTCTACCGCCTGCCGCAGGCGGCGGGGCTTGGCGCGCCAGCGTGCGAAGTCGAGCCGATCGATGCTCGGCTGTAATTCCTTGAGCACGAAGGACTGCTTGCGGACCTTGGCGGCATGCAACAGCGCGGGCGAGATGGCCTGCATGATGCGCTGAATCGACACCACGCGAACTGCATCGTCCGGCCATTCGGGCTGAGGCGCCCTCAGCCACGAAGTCACCGCCGACGGCGCAGCGAATTTCAGGTCGAGGACGAAGTTCTCATCGGGCGAGGCCGGGCCGCGGACCAGGAGGATGTAGCGCTCCAACCCCAGGCTACCATTGCCGGCAACGCGGCGCGCCGCATCGAGCAGCCGGAAGAACCTTGGCCCGGGCTTCGGCGCCGGCAGACTCGCCCGCAGCTTCATCAGAAGTTCGGCGAGCCGTTTGTGCTCGCTTGCGGGAAGCCTCAAGGCGCGCTTGCCGTCGATGCGCAGTCTTCGCCTACCGTTCTTGAGTATCGTGTAGCGGTCGAGCAGCTCGCGCCGCGTGCGCATGATCGCCCGGCGCAGCAAGGCACGAAACATCCCCTTCGCGAGGGTACGCTCGAGCCAGCGCGGCTTGCCGTCGGCGACGCTTTCACGGTAGGCGAGGATGAAATGCTGCACCAGTCGCTTCGCCTCCCCGCGATCGAGCTCCAGTCCGGGCGCCGATAAATAGATGCCGGCGATGAAGCGCACGACATCGATCGTGAACGGCGCCCGGCACGCATCGTCGAAATCGTTGATGTCGAAATAACAAAGCCGGTTGTCGCCATTGAAAGCCCCGAAATTCTCCAGATGCAGATCACCGCAAACGAGCACGCTGGGCGCACGAAACAAGGGGTGCGCCCGCGGCAGCAAATCGAGAAAGAGCGTGTTGGTGCCGCGAAAGAACGCGAACGCATCCCGCCGCAGGAGCTTGAGCTTCATCGTCAGACGCTCGAAATCGCGGCCGGCGTTTTGCGATAGAATCGACCGCGTTATTCTGCTGATGCGCCGCATACGGTACCCGGCTCAGTATAGAGAAACCGACGCAGGGTCCCAAGTCGACGCGAACACATGAGCATAGGGGAGCCGCCGTTCGATGAATTCTCAGCTCGCCTCGATCGATCAGATCAAAAATACGGTTCTGGACCTCGCGATCCGCTTTGGGCCGAAACTTCTCATCGCCATTCTCATTCTCGCCGTCGGCTTCGCCGTGAGCCGCTGGGTGAGCCGCTGGTTCCTGCGCGGATTGAGTCCCGTGGAGCTCGAGCCCCCGGTTCGCACCCTGCTTGCGCGCGTCGCGTGGATCTTGACGCTTTCCCTGTTCGTGATCCTTGCGCTGCAAAATCTTGGCGTCGAGCTGCTGCCGCTGATTGCCGGCCTGGGGGTGGCCGGTGCCGGCATCGCGCTCGCAACCCAAGGCGTTCTCAGCAACGTCGTGGCGGGACTCTCAATCATCTTCACCAAGCCCTTTCGGATGGGTGAATACATCTCCATTGTCGGCGAAGAAGGGGTAGTCACCGCCATCACGCTCTTTAATACCACGCTCACTCACATCGACCATTCGCGCGTGGTGATTCCCAATCGCAAGATTGTGGGCGACATTCTGCACAATTCCGGTCACATGCGGCAGCTCGACATCACGGTGGGCGTCGCCTACGACGGTGACATGAACGCCGCGGTCGCCAGCATCAACGAGGTGCTCGCCGCCAATCCGCGAGTTCTCAAGGATCCGCCGCCGGTGGTGCAGCCAATCCAGCTCGGGGATTGGTCGGTAAACGTCGGTGTGCGCCCCTGGGTGCTCGTGCCGGACTTTGTTGCCGCATCGGGCGAAATTAACGGCGCCATTTTGGAATCGTTTCGCGAACGGGGCATCGTCATGCCGTTTCCGCAGCGCGAGGTAAGACTCATCGGCAACGCCCGATAGAGCAGCCGCAGGTAACCGCAGGCTACCCCATGTTGGAATTGTTGACGTTGGTACTATTCCTGGGGCTCTTTGCCGGCATCCTGTTTTCTCTCGAAGTCGGCTTCCGCATCGGCTGCCGCAGCACAAAGTGCACCCCGGAGCGAGGGTTCGAGGGGCTGGGCGCGATGGAGGCCGCCATCTTCTCGATGCGGGTTGTGGGTCACTATTGGGCGGGGGTCAACCATTCTGCGACGCCGCCATGGCTCGAGCAGGTCCCACTGTGGTGTTGCGACTTCGAGTAGGTTCCATCCTTGCACTTGGCCGTCGCACCCGACGGGTCGGTGTTGGCCGCCGTAGAAGTCGGCGCCGACTTCGTTGCCGTCGGAGTCGACTTCGCGGCGGTCGTGGCAGGTGCGGATGCCGGAGCGGCAGGCCGGAGCGGCGGCGGCAGGCGCGGCGGCCGACGTGGACGTGGTCGCCTTTTGGACACCGCCATGACCGCTGCACGCGCCCTTGCCTCTGGCAGAGGAGGTCGTGCCGTCCTTGCAAGTGGTTGGGGCACCGCTGGCCGCCGGTGCCGCGGCGGGCGCTGCTGCCGGAGCCGAAGCCCCAGTCGTCGTCGATGCGGCGGCCTTCTGGACGCCGCCGTGTCCGCTGCAGGCACCCTTGCCGGTAGCGTTGGAGGTCGTTCCGTCTTTACACGTGGTCGGAGCGGTCGCGTCGGCCGCGTGAGTCGGCCCGGTCAGCACAAACGCCAACAGCGGCGCCGCCATGACGCTCAAAAAAGATGTCCTTTCCATGGAAGTTCCCCCCAGTTGAATCGATCGGCACCAATTGTAAACCGATCGCCCCGGTCAGGTCTTCGCGATCGTGCCGCCGGGGGTCAGTTTGTCGATCGCCTGCGGTAGGACCGTCGACAGTTTGGCCGCCAACTCCTGCGGCGTGAGGCCGACCTTGGCGGCCAGCTGCTTGACCGTATCGGAACCGAAGGCTTGGTGGATCTGATCCTCAGTAATCGGCTGATTCGTCCCATTGCCGACCCACGAGCGAACCGTGGCGCCAAGTCCCTGCTGCTCCAACTGCGTGACGATTCCCTGAATCCCGCCGTGCTTTTCAATGAGTCCGTTGACCACCGTGACCATCTCCGCGCCGACCGCACCGCCCAACAATCCGTCGAGTAATCCCATGGTGAGTACCTCCTGGTGAACGCTGGAATCAGTATGCCGGCACCTCGCTCCGGGTATCGGCGGCGGGGCATTGTCGATGATCATGCTGACTGGCAAACATTGCAAATCTGCCATCGCAGCGGGCGTACTGGCCACCTCGGCTAAAGGGGACAGGGTGCGGTGCATTACGGTACTACGCCTGTTTTGACCTCAAGCGGGATTGTGGCAAACCGCCTCGATGTTGTTGCCGTCCGGGTCCAGGACGAACGCGCCGTAGTAGTTGGCATGGTAGTGCGGGCGCAATCCGGGCGCACCGTTGTCCCTGCCGCCAGCCTGCAACGCGGCCTTATAGAAGGAATCGACCTGCGCTCGAGAGTCCGCAGTGAACGCGATATGCACGGGGCCGCCCGGTCGGCCGTGATCGCCGATCCAGAAAAACGGCTTGCCGCCGCTGCCGAATCCCGCATGAGCACCACCGCCGGATTGCTCGGCAGTCACCTCCATGAGCAGCGTGATTCCCAAGCCCCGCAGCGCTTCAGTGTAAAAGCTCCCGGAGCGTTTCAGGTCGGAAACCGTAAAGCCGGTGTGATCGATCATGGCGGCACCTCGTTTCATGAGTCCTTCAGATGCCCGGCGGCCAGGTCGGCGATCTCGTCGGGCGGCAAGTGAATGTCAAAGGTCAACGCATCCTCGTCGGCGCCAGGCGGCTCGAGGAGGGCAATCTGCGAGTCGAGCAGTGCGGGCGGCATGAACTCGTGGCGGCGTGCGGCAAGCCGCTGCGACAGAAGCGTCCGCGGGCCATCAAGGTAGATAAACTTAAGGTCTGGTGCGGTCCTGCGCAAGCGATCGCGGTACTGGCGCGTCAATGCCGAGCAGGCCAACACCACTGGGGTGCGGGCGAGCACTCGAGCGATGGCATCGAGCCACGGTGCGCGATCGGCATCGTCCAATGCGATCCCGGCGACCATCTTCTGCTTGTTCGCTGCCGGGTGAAGATCGTCTCCGTCGACGAACGGCACACCGAGCCGCATCGCCAACAATGACCCCAAGGTGCTCTTGCCCGAGCCGGACACGCCCATGACGATAACTGAACTGCGGATCACGCGGCTCCCTTTTGCTTGCGGCGCGACAATTTCCGACGGTACACCCGAACTGACGTCGAGGTAACTGTCCCGCCCCGCAGCACTGGAGCTCAAGCGGCGGAAGGGCAGACGTCGGATAGGATTCGCTAAGATGGTAAGCAGCCGTGTCGCTGCCATGGGCACACCGCGCGTAGCGCTGGACGGCTTGCCAACAGGGACACTTCGACATGAGCGAGCGCAGGAACAAATATGATCAGCCCATCGGTGTCGCAGTGGCCGGGTGGGCAGAGCGTCCGAGGCCGTCCCGCCAGGTCTTGCCCGGTCGCCATTGTCGGTTGGAGCCCATCGACGTCGAGCGTCACGCGGCCGATCTGTTTGCGGCCTACATGGACGCCCCAGACGATCGTGACTGGACGTATCTATTCGCAGAGCGCCCAAAGAGTCGCGGCCTGTTCCGCGAGTATGTCACCAAGCTTGCGAAGACCGACGACCCCCTTCATTACACCATCGTTGATGCGCATACGTCGAAGCCGGTAGGCACCGCGGCACTCATGAGGATGGACCCGAATCACGGCGTGATCGAGGTCGGCGCCATCGCCTATTCACCGCGACTCAAGCAGACGCGGGCTGGCACGGAGGCCATGTACCTTCTGATGCGATTGGTGTTCGCCGATCTCGGCTACCGGCGGTATGAGTGGAAGTGCGACAGCCTCAATGGACCTTCGCGCGCGGCAGCGCTCCGCTACGGGTTCACCTTCGAAGGGATTTTCCGGAACGCAATCGTCTACAAGGGTCGCAATCGTGACACCGCCTGGTTCTCGATCATCGCCCAGGAATGGCCGCGGATCCGCGCGGCGTTCGACCTTTGGCTCGATCCCGGAAACTTCGACGGCGCCGGGCAACAACGGCGTCCGCTCTCATCTATCCGGGAGTCGCTCTAGACGCGGGCGCAGCGGCAGCCGGCCGCGCATGACAGGCGCCAGCTCGGGCACATGCAGCGGCGACTGGCCACGTTCGCGCAGCCGTTTGAGAAGACGCTCACAGTCCTGCATGCAGCTCGATGCCGTGCGGCTCGATGCGCATCGGGTTGCGCTCGAGGACGGCGCTGATCTGCCGGCCAAAATAGGCCTGAGGCTCGGACGGCGTCTCGTGCTCTTGTTTCTCGCGTACCGAGATCGCGGCTTTCGCCTTCTCGAAGGCATCTTGCAGGGTCTTCGCACCCGGCAGCGCGTCCCGGTAGAACGCCTCGCCGAAGTAGGTCATGTCCCTGTCGTCCGAGCATCCGAAGGAGGTTCGGTCCGGCGCGGCGGCCGTGATCACGATCGTATCGGGATCCTCGAGCGACTTGATGAACGCGCCGGCATAGCAGGCGGAGATCACGATGATGCGACGCTTGATGCCGGAATCCCGCAGCGCCGCCTCGAGATCCTCATCGGTCAACTGCTCGAGCTGCAAGCCGCCGTTGGAGACGGCGAGCGATGCGTCGGCCGAGCCGTGAGAGGAGAGCGCCAAAAACAGAATGTCTCGCTCGGGATTCATCTTATCCGCGATCTCCTTGAGCGCATAGGCAAGCCCGCTCGCGGTCGCGATCGGGAAAGTGTCGAGGTCGCGGCGATCGTTGATGAGGAGGATCTGACGGTCGGCCGTCCCGAACCGCTGATCGACGACGCGCGCCGCCAGCTTGATCTCCTCGGCGAATACGTGCTGTTCGGCCACTCCGGCAAAGCCGAGAAAGTACACCGCGGGCGTGCTTCCGAAGGCCGGTGTCATGGCATCGACCGCCTCGTCGATCTGCGCACGCTCATCGAACAGCAATGATTCCGCCGTCAACGGGGACATGTCGCCGTCGTCCTGCCCGTCCGCCGAGGCCGGCGGCGTCCAGAGCCATGGGCTCAAATCGCCGAACCGGCTGAGCGGGTACAGCGCCCCCAGGCACACCAGCAACACCACAACGGAGCGGACTCGAAAAGCGCCGGTGAGCGAGCGCATGGCGTTTGCAAGATATGCGATTGCGTATAGACCCAAGAGCGCGCAGGCGATTCCGGCGGTCCGGCCCTCCCAGCGCAGGTCGATCAAGAAGCCCGCGCCGATGATGACCGGCAGCAGGACCATCACTACAGCGAGAACGCTCCGGTAATCTGTGTGGGGCCGCGTGCTGCGCGACAAGGCGAACGCGATGGCGAGCACCGCGCAGGCATAAAGCCCGATGATGGCCACCGCCACGGGCTCGAACTCGGCGCCCGGCCCCGCGCGCCGGTAGTCGAGCCCCACCCACAGGGCCAGCGAGGCAAGACACAGCATGACGATGGCGGCATCGGAAGCGATGCGCGAAATGTGCACCGACCGTCGCAACCCCCAGAGACGAGACAGCACCGAGATCCAGGAGAAAACCGGGGTTGTGGCCATGTCGGGGAAAGTATGGGAGCTTCAGGTCAAAGTAAATGCATGCGCCGGTTGCCCCCGCCCGTCTGCGCGGGCCCCCCTTTAGAGCGGCGAGGTTCGGGACTAAACTGTCGCGCATGAACGACACATGGAGTCACGCGGCGGCCCGAATACTGGTTCGCCCGCTGGTGGGCACCCGCGTCAGGCCGAACCACATCACGGTGATGCGCCTGCTGACGGGTGCGGTCGCCTGTGTGCTGCTTGCGCTGGGTGGCCGCTCCGCAGAATTTTGGTGCGGCGTGCTTTGGCTGATCTCGGCGTTTCTCGACCGGGCGGACGGCGAGCTGGCGCGAGTCGGCCTCATGCAGAGCCGTACCGGCCATGTTTTCGATTACTAGGCGTCGCGCCGCTCGCGCAGCGACCGCGGTGCAGGCCTCGGTTGCCGGTGAGGCGAAGCACCCGTTGACCGCCGAGCAGCTCGGCCACTATGCGCGCAAAGCGTGGGTTGCGGCACCGGGCTTTTTCTCGAAGGCTGAGACGGCGCGGATCTCCGCCTGGGTGGACGAGCTCGAGCAGCGTCCCGAGCGACCCGGCGTGGAAATGGTCTACCACGAGCCGAAGCGCTCGGATCCGTCGGTGAGTCTGATACAGCGAATCGAGGATTTCTGTCCGTTTCATGCCGGATTCGGCGACCTCGTCGAGGGCCGGCTCAAGGCCGCGATCGAGGCGCTGATCGGCGAGCCGGCCGTGCTCTTCAAGGACAAGATCAACTTCAAAATGGCGGGTGGCGCCGGCTTCGAGGCGCACCAGGACCAGCAAGCGGGTTGGTCGGTCTACGCGCCGCTGTTCGTGACCGCGCTCGTCTCGATCGACGCGGCGACGCTCGCCAACGGATGCCTCGAGATCGCCGATGCGCCGCGGCTCGCCGGTCTGATCGGCGAGGAATGGAAGCCCCTCACCCGAGAGCAGTTGGCGGGATATCCGCTGATCCCGATTCCTTCCGAGCCGGGCGACGTGCTGTTCTTCGACAGCTACGTGCCGCACGCCTCCAAGATGAACGAGACCGACCGCGCACGGCGCATTCTCTATCTCACGTACAACGCGCGGAGCCACGGCGATCACCGCGCGCGGTATTTCGCGGACAAGCGTGCGAATTTCCCGCCGGACATCGAGCGCAAGCCCGGGACCGACTACCGCTTCAGGGTCTGAGCGCGCCGACGCCGAGGCGCGGCTAGGCTTCGCGGACGTGCAGGAAGCGGAAGAACTCGACGCCTTCTCGCAGCCGCCGCTTCGTCATTTCCCAGCTCTTCATCATCTCGGTCGTCATCTCGACGATCTTGCGGGGCCGGAAATAGAAGCGCCGGTAGAAGACTTCCACCGACCGGTAGATCTCCTCCGCGTTGAGATTCGGGTAGCTCAGCGGCGAGAGCTGAACGCCCTGGTTGTTGACGAGCTTCGAGGCGTCTGTCTCGGTCAGCCAGCCGTTGTCGACCGCCTGCTTGTAGAGCTCGGTGCCGGGGTACGGCGCGGCGAGTGAGACCTGAATGGTATTCGGATTGATGTCCACGGCGTAGTCGATCGTCTCCCGGATCGTCTCCTTGGTCTCACCGGGCAGGCCCAGGATGAACGTGCCGTGGATGGCGATGCCGAGCTTGCGGCAGTCGGCGGTGAAACGCCGCGCGATGTCCGTGCGCAACCCCTTGCGGATGTTGTGCAGGATCTGGTCGTTGCCCGACTCGTAGCCGACGAGAAGCAGCCGCAAGCCGTTGTCCTTCATCACTTTCAGTGTCTGATAGGGGACGTTCGCCTTGGCGTTGCACGACCAGGTGACACCGAGCTGACCTAAGCCGCGGGCGATTTCCTCGGCGCGCGGACGAAAATCGGTGAACGTGTCGTCGTCGAAGAAGATCTCCTTCACCTGCGGCATGTTCTCCTTGATCCAGCGCACCTCGTCGATGACGTTCTGCGGACTGCGCACCCGGTAGCGGTGACCGCCGACGGTCTGCGGCCACAGGCAGAACGTGCATTTGGAACGGCATCCGCGGCCCGTGTAGACGGAGACGTAGGGATGCTTCAGGTAGCCGATGAAGTAATTCTCGATCTTGAGATCGCGCAGGTACACGGGCGCCACCCAGGGCAGCGCGTCCATGTCCTCGATCATGGCGCGCGGCGGATTGTGCTGTAGCGAGCCGTCCGCGCGCCGGAAGCTCAATCCCGCGATGCCGTCGAGGGCGAGACCGTCGGCGACGTCCTTGCAGGTGTAATCGAATTCCTCGCGCGCGACGAAGTCGACGGCCTTCGAGGCGGCGAGCGAGCCCGCCGGATCGACCGCTACCTGTGCGCCCACCATGCCGATGAGCAGCCGCGGGTTCGCTTGCTTGAGCAGCTCCGCGACATGCCCGTCCTTGAGGAACGACGGGGCGCTCGTGTGCATGATCACGAGGTCGTAATCCTTCGCCACGGCGAGCACCGCCTCGATCGGCGTGCCGTCCGCGGGCGCATCGATGAGTTTGCTGCCGGGAATGAGGGCCGCGGGCTGTGCGAGCCAGGTCGGATACCAGAACGAGCGGATCTCGCGCTTCGCCTGATACCGGGAGCCGGCGCCGCCGTCGAAACCGTCGAATGAGGGCGGATGAAGGAACAAGGTTCTCATGGTTCTTTCTCTCGGAATTCCACTGTATATCTTCACCGCCCGGGCGCGCGCCCTCAAGTTGCGGCGGGTGCGGTCAGACGCTTCTGACCGAGCGCATTCGCTCCGGGGTCTTCAGGGTCCACCAGGATTCGACGCTCGCGCTGATGCCTGCGAGGTCGAGGCCGGCCGCCGCGAGACAGGTCTCGCGCGAGCCGTGCTCGATGAATCGGTCGGGGATGCCCAGATGCAGCAGGGGCACCATGACTCCATGAGCGGCGAGCGTCTCGCCCACGGCAGAGCCGGCGCCGCCCATCACGGCATTCTCCTCCAGGGTCACGATCGCCCGATGCCGCGCCGCAATCTCGAGCACCATGTTCTCATCGAGCGGCTTGATGAATCGCATGTTGACGAGTGTGGCGTCGAGGCGCTCCGCGATTTTACGGGCTGATTCCACCAGCGTGCCGAAGGCGAGAATGGCGAGGCCGCTGCGCCCCTCGCGCCGGTATTGCGCGCGGCCGACGGGCAGCGCGGTCATCTCGGCGGCGATCGGTACGCCGGGGCCCGAGCCGCGCGGATAACGTACGGCGGAGGGCGCCGAGAGCGTCGTCGCGGTGTAGAGCATCTGGCGGCACTCGTTCTCATCCGCCGGCGCCATGATCACCATGTTCGGAATGCAGCGCAGAAAGCTGAGATCGTAGCTGCCTTGGTGCGTCGCGCCGTCGCTGCCCACGAGGCCGGCGCGATCGAGCGCGAACACCACGGGCAGCTTTTGCAGCGCCACATCGTGGATGAGCTGATCGTAGGCGCGCTGCAAGAACGTCGAGTAGATGGCGACCACCGGAATGAAGCCGTCCGCCGCCAAGCCGGCTGCAAAGGTCACCGCATGCTGCTCCGCGATGGCCACGTCGAAATAGCGATCCGGGAAGCGCTTGGAGTACTCGACCAGACCGGAGCCTTCGCGCATCGCCGGCGTGATACCGACGAGCTTGGGCTCGCGCTCGGCCATGTCGCACAGCCATTGCCCGAATACCTGCGAGTACGTTGGCCCGCTGCTCGCCTCCTTGAAGATCTTGCCGCTCGCCGGGTCGAACGGTCCGGGACCATGCCATTTGATCGGATCCGCTTCGGCGGGGGCATATCCCTTGCCCTTGCGCGTGACGACGTGGAGAAACTGCGGCCCGCGCAGCTTCTTCACATTGCCGAGCGTGCTCACGAGCGCTTTGACATCGTGGCCGTCGACCGGCCCGATGTAGTTGAACCCCATCTCCTCGAACAAGGTGCCGGGCAGGACCATGCCCTTGAGATGCTCCTCGGAACGCCGCGCCAGTTCCCAGACGGTGGGCATCTGGCGCAGCACCTTCTTGCCGCCTTCGCGCAGCTGCGCGTACATGCGGCCGGATAGCGCGCGGGCGAGATAATTGGAGAGCGCGCCGACGTTCTCCGAAATCGACATGTCGTTGTCGTTCAGGATGATCAACAGGTCCGTCGACAACGAGCCTGCGTGATTCAGCGCTTCGAATGCCATCCCGGCCGTGAGCGCGCCATCGCCGATGATCGCCACTGCCCGACGGTCCTCGCCGCGCTTTGCGGCCGCGACCGCCATTCCGAGAGCGGCGCTGATGGACGTGCTGGAATGGCCGACCCCGAAGGTGTCGTACTCACTCTCGGTGCGCGAGGGAAAGGGAGCGAGGCCGCCATGCTGCTTGATCGTGTGCAACAGCTCCCGCCGGCCGGTGAGCACCTTGTGCGGGTAGGCTTGATGACCGACGTCCCACACCAGCCGATCGTAGGGCGTATTGAAGATATAATGGAGTGCGACGGTGAGCTCGACCGTACCCAAGCCCGCGGCGAAGTGTCCACCCCGAGTCGAGACGCTCTGGATCAGGAACTGCCGAAGCTCATCCGCCACGGCGGTGAGCTTGGAGGCGGGCAGCCGCCGCAGGTCCTCGGGGACCTGGATGGATTCGAGCAACGGGTACGAGTTGGGCGGAGGGATCATTTCCCGCAGTTTATACCAGGCGCAATGCGGGCCGGTATCAGAGAGCGCCCTTTTGTAGCACAATCGCCACCGTCGCGAAGCTACGTTGCGGCATCGCGGGCCTACCCGCTATAGTTGCGAGTGGGTTATGGGGCTGCTTCCGCTGGATTGCAGTGGGTACTTCGCGCCACACCAAGCCCCCCAGAGGTGCCATCGCGTTGACTTTCCGAGATACTGCTCTTATGGATTCCGGCATTTCAGACGAAGGTTACCAAGACCAGATTCTCCCGCACGTCTCGCGCACCTTCGCGCTGACCATTCCCCAGCTGCCGGCCCGTCTGAAGGTGGCCGTGACCAACGCGTACCTTCTTTGCCGGATCGCGGACACCATCGAGGACGAGCCAGCATTGTCGCCGGCCGACACGCTGGTGTTGCTCGACCGCTTCAGCGCCGTGGTCGCCGGCCACGGAAGCGCGCACGCCCTCGCGACGGACGTCGCGCAACGCTTGTCCAGCCGCACCCTCGCGACCGAGCGCGATCTCATCGTCAACATGGCGCGGGTGCTTCATGTCACCGCATCGCTGTCTCCGCAGCAGCGGGCCGCGATCCAGCGCTGCGTCGATCTCATGTGCTACGGAATGCCGCGCTTTCAGTCGACCACCAGCCTCGAGGGCCTCTCCCGCCGCAGCGATCTCGATGAGTATTGCTACTATGTTGCGGGAGTGGTCGGGGACATGCTCACGGAGCTCTTCTGCGAGTACTCGCCGGACATCGCGCGCAACCGCGCGAGCCTTTCGAGTCTTGCGGTATCGTTCGCGCAAGGGCTGCAGATGACCAATATCCTCAAGGATGTGTGGGAGGACCGAAGCCGCGGCGCCTGCTGGTTGCCGCGTGAAGTGTTTACGGTGCACCAGGTGGACCTCGCGCTCCTCTCGCCCGAGACGGCGGGCCCCGGGTTCGACGCGGGGATGCGCGACCTCGTCGGCGTGGCGCATGCGCATCTGCGCAACGCCTTGGATTACACGTTGTTCATTCCGTCCACGGAGACGGGAATCCGGCGTTTCTGCTTATGGGCTATCGGATTGGCGGTGCTTACATTGCAAAAAATTAATAATAATCCCGGTTTCACCGCAGGCTCCCAGGTAAAGATCTCGCGCTCCGCGGTCAGCTGGACGCGCTTCTTTGCGAATCTGTCGGTCCGCAGCGACTGGCTCCTGCGCCGCTTGTTCGCGCAGGCCGCCCGCGGGCTGCCCCTTTCGAGGCTGCCCGAGGTGCGCAGGCCTCAGCTCGGCCGTACCGAGGTCGATGCGCTGCCGATGGATCACTTCGCCGCGGCGCAGCGCGCGGAACCAGTGCGTCGCCGCTCCTATGGGAGCTCGGGCACATGAGCCGCCGCATCGCCGAGAAACCCGCGCTCGTTCCGGGCGACGACAGCGCCGCACGCGCCGACGTCGTCGCGCTCACGCTCACCAAGACGGTCTCGACGCTCCTCGATCGAGCCATCGGTATCGCGCGCGATGCCATGATTGCCCGCCAGCATGCGAGCGGGTACTGGCTGTTCGAGCTCGAGGCAGACTGCACCATCCCGGCCGAGTACATCATGATGATGCACTTCCTGGACGAGATCGACCCGCTGCTCGAAGTGAAGCTCGCCTCCTACCTGCGGTCGCATCAGATGTCGCACGGGGGCTGGCCGCTCTATCAGGGCGGCGACTTCAACATGAGCTGCACGGTGAAGTCCTACTATGCGCTCAAGCTCGCCGGCGACGACATTCACGCGCCGCACATGACGCGAGCCCGCGCGGCGATTCTCGAGCGCGGCGGCGCCGCTCGCTCGAACGTCTTCACACGCATCGCGCTCGCGCTCTTCGGGCAGCTCCCCTGGCATGGAGTGCCTTACCTTCCCGTCGAGATCATGCTGCTGCCGAAGTGGTTCTTCTTCCATCTCGACAAAGTGTCGTACTGGTCGCGCACGGTGATGGTGCCGCTGTTCATCCTGTGCACGCGCAAGCCGGTCGCGAAGAATCCTCGCAACGTGCAGATCCGTGAGCTCTTCACCACGCCGCCGGAGAAAGAGCGCAATTATTTCCGTGACACACGCAAGCAGGGCGGCTTGCTCGGGCGCGTCCTTTTGGTGGCGGAGCGTATCTTCCGGCGGCTCGATCCGCTCATGCCGGCAAACGCGCGCGAACGCGCGACCAAGCGGGCCGAGGAGTGGATGCTCGCGCGATTGAACGGCGAGGACGGACTGGGGGCGATTTTTCCCGCCATGGTCAATGCGCTCGAAGTGATGACGATCCTCGGCTACCCGGCCGATGATCCGCGCCGCCTCACGGCGAAGCGCGCGCTCGAAAAGCTGCTCGTGATCGGTCCCACGAGTGCTTACTGTCAGCCCTGCGTATCACCCGTGTGGGACACGGCGCTCACCAGCCGAGCCCTGCAGGAAGTCGGATGCGAAGCATCGACCAAGGCCTCGACCCGGGCGCTCGACTGGCTGCAGCCCGAGCAGCTCCTCGACGAGCCGGGCGACTGGCGCGCCGATCGGCCGGATCTCCAAGGCGGCGGCTGGGCCTTTCAATTCGCCAACGACTACTACCCGGATCTCGACGACACCGCGGTGGTCGCCTGGGCCATGCATCAAGCGCCCAACGCCGCCGACTACACGGACAGCGTGGCGCGCGCGCTCGACTGGCTCGTGGGCATGCAGAGCAACAACGGCGGCTTCGCCGCTTTCGATGCCGACAATACCTCCTACTATCTCAACAAGATTCCGTTCGCCGACCACGGCGCGCTGCTCGATCCGCCGACCAGCGATGTGAGCGCGCGCGTCGTCACCGTCGTCGGGCTCATCGATCGCCCGCAGGATCGGCCCGCGCTCGAGCGCGCCTTGGCTTACCTGCGTGCCGAGCAAGAGCCCGACGGATCCTGGTTCGGGCGCTGGGGCACGAATTACATCTACGGGACTTGGTCGGTCTTGACGGCGTTCGCTCAGGCGGGCATCTCTGCTGAAGACCCCGCCGTGCGCCACGCCGTGGAGTGGCTGCTCTCGCGCCAGAACTCCGATGGCGGATGGGGCGAGAACAACGACAGCTACCTCAAGGGAACGCGGGCCGGACCGGCGGCGAGTACGCCGTACCACACGGCCTGGGCGCTTCTCGGCCTCCTCGCGGCGGGCGAGACCCATTCGGACGCCGTGCGACGGGCCGTCAACCATTTGCTGCGCACCCAGCAGCCGGACGGCCTGTGGAGCGATCCCACGTTCACGGCACCCGGGTTTCCGAGAGTGTTCTACTTGAAGTATCACGGCTACTGCGCCTACTTCCCCCTGTGGGCGCTCGGCAGCTACCGCACTCTGACCCGGGCCGGGACTCCCCATTGAATCCAGCGGGCGTCGTCGCGGCGCTGGCCGCGGAGGCGCGCGCACTGGGTCCGGCGCAGTCGGACGGCAAGGGCCTCGGGGTACTCAAGGACGGCAATCTCATTACGGTGAGCGGCATCGGCCCTAAGGCGGCACGTGGCGCGGCGCTCCGCCTCCTCGAGGCCGGTGCGACCTCCCTGGTGAGTTGGGGCCTGGCGGGCGGTCTGGATCCCGACCTCGAGGCCGGGGCCGTGTGCGTACCGCGCGAAGTCATCGCGGCGGACGGTACCCGTCTCGGCACGGCACGCGCCTGGTGCGAATCCTTGGCATCCTCGCTGCCTCCCGGGCGCAGCCTCGGACGGGGCTCGCTGTTCACGGCCGCACGTGCGCTCGAGACGACTGCCGCGAAGGAGGAGGCACGGCGCCGGACCGGCGCCTGCGCCGTGGACATGGAAAGCTCGGCCGTCGCCCAGGTGGCCGACGATCACGGCGTACCGTTCATCGCCGTGCGCGTTATCGTCGATACCGCGCGGGACAGCATCCCCGCGGCGGTCGCGAGCGCGAGTCGGGCCGGAAAAGTGCGGCTCGGGCGGCTGATCCTGGGGCTGCTTCGCTCCCCGCTGCAAATCGGGCCGCTCCTCAAGCTGGCCCGGCGCTACCGGGTGGCGATGCGTTCGCTCGAGACCGTCGCCCGTCTCGGCAAGCTGGCGCCCCCACCGGGCGTCGCCGCCGGCTCGAGCGAAGCGTGAGGGCGCTGGTCTCGGGCGCCACGGGGTTCGTGGGCGCCGCCGTCGCCCGGGTGCTGCTCGCCGAAGGCTGGCAGGTCCGGGCGCTGACGCGGCCGGGATCGGACTTGAGCAACCTCGAGGGTCTGCCGGTCGAGATCGCCGTCGGCGATCTGACCCGTCCTGGCTCGCTCGAGCCGGCAGCCGCCGATTGCCGCGCACTCTTTCACGTGGCGGCCGACTACCGGTTGGGCGCCCGCAATCCGGAAGAGCTCTACCGGACCAACGTCGAGGGCACCCGCAACATTCTCGCGGCTGCGCGCCGCGCGGGCGTGGCGCGCAGCGTCTACACGAGCAGCGTCGCGACCATCGGCATTCCCCGCGACGGGACGCCCGGCGATGAAGCGACGCCCGCCGAGCTCGAGGCCATGATCGGGCATTACAAGCGCTCGAAGTTTCTCGCCGAGCGGGCGGTCCTCGAGGAGGCGCGCGCGGGACAGTCGGTGGTCATCGTCAACCCCTCGACGCCGGTGGGACCCGGCGATGTGAAGCCTACGCCCACCGGCCAGGTAGTGCTCGATGCGGCGTGCGGACGGATGCCTGCCTACGTGGACACGGGGCTCAACATCGTGCATGTCGATGACGTCGCCCGCGGCCATTTGCTGGCTTTTCAACGCGGCCTCGCCGGCGAGCGCTACATTCTGGGCGGCGAGGACATGACGTTGCGGCAAATTCTCGCCGAGATCGCCCGTCTGGTGGGCCGCAGTCCACCGCGGGTGCGCCTGCCGTACGCCGCAGTCCTGCCCATCGCCTATGTCGCCGAAGCGCTCGCCCGGGTGTCGGGGCGCACCGGACGCATCACCCTCGAGGGCGTGCGCATGTCGCGAAAGCACATGTTCTTCTCGAGCGCCAAAGCGCGGCGCGAATTGGGCTATACATGGCGCCCGCCGGTCCAGGCCTTCGCCGACGCGGTGCAATGGTTTCGGCAGCGCGGCCTCATTCCGGCTCAGTGATATTGCCGGCTGCAAGGGCACGCCGACCCTCCACCGCCTGAAAGACGAGCAGGATCGGCACGCCGAGCGCGATGTCGCGCGCCCGTTTCAATAACGACACCGCAAGCCCGAATTCGGCGCCCACGCCGAGCAGCGGCGCGAGCACGGCGTACGTCGCCTCCTGAATGCCCAGGCCGGCCGGGACGAGCACCGCGGCACTCTTCACGGCGCACACGAAGCTCTCGACCGCGAGAACCGCGAGCAAGTCGACATGCGCCCCCATGAGGCGAAACGCAATCCAAACTCCCACGCCGCTTGCGATCCAGGCCGCGAGATGCGTACTCGCGGAGATCGCGACCTTGAAGCGGGAGGCATGAATGGCATCGAGCATCGCCCCCACAGCCGACGTCTGCGCCGCGGCCCGCGGCAACAGCCGTACCGCGATGCGCGAGGTCAGGCGGTGGCCGTAGCGCTGCAGCGCGAGCAGCACCGCGCCGGCGAAGACCGCGCAGGCGAGACCGATCAGAACGTACTTGGCGAGCGAGGCGGAGAACGCGGTGGGCGGGACATGCTTGCTCAATATGCCGAGACCGAGCGCGATGAAGGCGATTTGCGCCAGCAGCTCCGTCGTCACATCGACGATGGTCGAGGCGAAGGCGAGCGGTGCGGACACTCCATGCAGAATGGCCGCCCGCGCGCCGAGCGCGATGGCGCCAAGTTGCGAGAACGGCAACACATCGCTCGCCGCCTCGCGCACGAGCCGCGCCCAAAGCAAGATGCGAAAGCCGGCAGTGGAGCCGGGCGGCAACAAGACGAACCACGCCAGTGCCAGGAGAGGGAACACCGCGAGGGCGTAGAGGCACAGCACGGTAAATCCGCGAAATCCGATCCGAGCCACGGCCGATGCGACCGGCGCGAAACCGATGTAGAAAACGAGGTACAGTGCGAGCCCGACGCCGAGCAGGCCGACGATGGCGATACGCCATCTCACGCTGCGCGGTGGACCCCTGCCACCTCCGGCCGGGGAGTCACGAAGTCGCCGAAGCCGCCGAGCTTAAGCTCGGTGTCGCGGCGGGCTGCGCCGACCTCGGGCGCGGTCAGCGCCTCGAGCTCCTCGCGATAGCAGTATCCGGGCGCGGCGCCCGCGTAGCTGCCGGTGGCGGGATGCAGATAGATCTCGCTGAGGCCGTCGGGAAGATTCACGATCAAGGCGCGTAGCCGATCACGCGTCATCCGGCCGGACCACTGCAAGCCGAAGACGCGATCGCAGGTGAGAAGCCCGGCGGCTCGAAGCCGCCGCCGCAAGAGCAGCGCCAAGGGCAGCATCGCGAGCGCCGGCATGCGCGGCGTGTCCGGCTCGATCTTGCGCAGCACCGCGGCGGGCTCGAGAGGCACGCGCGCCGCGCGCAGCCCGAAGCGACGGCCGATGCTCGCGATCAATCCGCCGATGAATGGGTGCAGATGAAAGTGCTTATGAGCATTGCAGTGATCGAGCTCGAGACCGGTGGCGCGAAAGGCCTCGAACTGCGCGGTGATCTCCGCCGCCGCCTGGCGTCGCGCCTCGGGGCTGATCGCGAAGAGCGCACCCGTCGCCGCCATGTCGCAGCGGAATGCGCCGCTCGCGTCCGTGAGCCGCGACACCGATGCGGCTGGAAGCACCGGCCGGCCCTCCGCCAGCGTCAGATGCAACCCCACCCGCAATCGCGGCAGCCGCCGCGCGCGGGCCACCGCATCGCCGACATGCGGCCCACCGACCATCAAGCTCGCTGCGGTGAGAATTCCCGTGCCGTGGGCGATCTCGACGGCCTCGTTCACCTCACGGGCGACGCCGAAGTCGTCCGCCGTGATGATCAAACGCTTCATGGCAGGCTCACCAGGAAGCGGCGGCCGCCGTCATTGAGTGATTCTCACCACCGGCTGCACCGAGCCGTCGCGGGTCACGTGGAGCCGGGCATCGCGCCAATGCACCCGCCGCGTGACGAATCCCCAGCCCCAGAGAGACAGGCTCAGCACGTCGCGCAGCGGCAGCACCAGGAGGTCGCGCGCCAGGTCCGAGCGCGGGCCGCGCACGCGCAGATGGAGCATGAGCCTGCCGAATGCGGTCGCGAGGAGCAGGACCACCGCAGGCCAGGCCGCACGGGCGATCGCGCAGCCGAGCCAAGCCACGGGGACGCTGAAAGTCATGAACGAGAGGGTGTAACCGAGCGGACGCACCGTGCGGATGGTGCGAAGCCAGCGTAATTCGTGGCGCACGAGCTCGCCGAGGCTGCGCTCATCGACGCAGGTCTCGACGACCACGTCCGACAGAATCGTGCGGAGTCCGCGCCCGCGGGTGAGCTCGCCCAGGCGATAATCGTCTGCCAGCTGATTGGCGATCGCGGCCAACCCGCCGATGCTTGCGAGCACCTGCCGGCGCAGCGCGATGGTCACTCCGAAGGCGAATGCGCGTGAGCCGGACATGGCGGCGACGCGCACCGAGGGGATGAACCAGTCGTTGATGAACATCGATCCCAGGAGAGACCACAATCCCGGACGCGGAGTGCCCCGATAAGGACAGGTGACGATGCCGACGTCGGGATCGAGCAGCGGCGGCACGATGCGCGAAAGATAGTCGCGCGAAACCCGCACATCGCTGTCGGAGATCACCAGATATTCGTGGCGGGCGAGCGGCTGCATGTTCATGAGATTGCTGACCTTGCGGCTGCTGCCATGCTGTCGTCGGTCGACGACGAGCTTCGCTTCCACTCGTGGAAACTCGCGCTGCAGGCGCGCCACCACCTCGGCGGCGGGATCGTCGCCGTCCGACACCCCGAACACGATCTCGAAGCACGGGTAGTTCTGCTCGAAGAACGAGCGCAGGCATTCGTACAGCTGATGCTCATCGCCGCACAGAGGCTTCAGGATCGTGACCGCCGGAGCCTCGCCGGGACGCGCGCCATAGTCAGCCTCGAGACGCACCCGCACCGCGATAGCCGCTACGAATGTATACGCGGCCGCCACGGCCGTGAGCGCACTGCCGAACCAGACCATCCACACGGGAGCCGTCATCATGCCTGAACTCCAAGCTCGCAAAACCCTGGCGCTGGCGTGGATGTTTCGCAAGCAGTTATCATCTGAGTTCGTTGTAGGCGAGAGCGCCGCCCTGTCGGGTTATCGAAATGGATGTGATTACGCACGCTGAGCGTCTCGATGATGACGGTAGGATTATGGCAGATTCGGATGCGCTGATCCTCGTGGATGAAGAAGACCGCCGTCTGGGTCACACGAGCAAGGAGCGCTGCCACGAAGGGCGCGGACTGCTCCATCGCGCATTTTCACTCCTCATTTTCAACAGCCTCGGCGAGCTGCTCGTGCAGCAACGGGCGCCGACCAAGCGGCTCTGGCCGCTGTATTGGTCGAACAGTTGCTGCAGCCACCCGCGTGTTGCGGAAAGCATGGAGGATGCGACGCGGCGGCGGCTGCACGAGGAGCTCGGAATAGGCTGTGCGCTGCAATTTTTGTTCAAATTTCAGTACCACGCCCAGTTCGACGCCAGCGGCGCCGAACATGAGCTGTGCTCGGTTTTCGTCGGCCGGAGCGATGCTCCGCTGATCATCAACCGAGAGGAAATCCAGGATGTTCGCTGGGTCAGGCCGGATGTCCTACAGCACCAGATGTCAGGGTCCTACAGATCAAAGTACACCCCCTGGTTCATGTTGGAGTGGGGTCGTATCTGGCACAATCACCGGGCCGCCGTGCTCGCCTTGGCGGGCGCGCCTTGACGGCTTGATGAGGCAATCTTAATGTCGGGCCCGGATTAGGCCGCTCGCGGTACCATAGATCATGGCAATTCCTCTTCTGCAAGTTTACAGGGTGGCCAAGTACCTGGCCGGACGCAAGCTTCGTGGCGTAAAGCGTTACCCGCTGGTGCTCATGCTGGAACCTTTGTTTCAGTGCAACCTTGCCTGCGCAGGGTGCGGCAAGATCGACTACCCGAAGGAGATCCTGCAGAAGCGCGTGAGCGTCGAGGATGCGCTGCGGGCGGTCGATGAGTGCGGAGCGCCGATGGTCTCCATCCCCGGCGGGGAGCCGCTCATCCACAAGGAGATGCCGCAGATCGTCGAGGGCATCGTCGCGCGCAAGAAATTCATCTATCTGTGCACCAACGCGATCCTGCTCGCGAAGCACATCGACGAGTACAAGCCCTCACCCTATTTGACGTTCTCGATTCATCTCGACGGCAATCGCGAGCGGCACGATGAGTCCGTATGCCAGGAAGGTGTCTACGACAAGGCGGTTGCCGCGATCAAGCTTGCGCGCAGCAAGGGCTTTCGAGTCACGATCAACTGCACGCTGTTCAACGGCGAGGACCCGGAGGCAGTCGCCGATTTCTTCGACACCGCGATGGGCCTCGGCATCGAGGGCATCACGGTCTCGCCGGGCTACAGCTACCACCATGCGCCCCGGCAGGACGTGTTCCTCGGCCGGCACGCGAGCAAGCAACTGTTCCGCGAGATCTTCAAGCGCCGCAAGCGGCCGACGAGCAAAGCTTGGTCGTTCAATCATTCGGGCCTTTTCCTCGATTTCCTCGCCGGCAATCAGACCTATCAGTGCACGCCGTGGAGCAATCCCACTTACAACGTGTTCGGCTGGCAGCGGCCTTGCTACCTCCTGACGGATGAAGGCTACGCTCCGACCTACCAATCGCTCATCGAGGACACGCAGTGGGACAACTACGGTGTCGGCCGCAATCCTCGCTGCGACAATTGCATGGCGCACTGCGGCTTCGAAGGGACCGCGGTCAACGATGCCTTCAGCCATCCGCTCAAGGCGTTCCTGGCATCGCTCCGCGGACCCAAGGTATTCGGCCCAATGGCGCCCGAGTTGCCCATCCGCTATGCGGAAGGCACCACCCGGCCGGGTGCGGCCGACGGCGGCACCGCCATTGCGTCCATTCCGGTCTCCGAGATCAAGCATATGAGCCGCGGCTCCGGTGAGTCCGCGGGAGTCGCGGCGACGCGCTGAGCGCACGCCGCCATCTCGTCGTGAGACAGGGGTTGAGCGAAGCAGGTCGCAGGACCGACTCGGACGATTCCTTCGGCCGTCAACTCGAGGCCTGGCAGGCCCGCATGGAGGCGGCACTCGAGAGGCGGCTGCCCGCCGCCGACCAGGTGCCCCAGCGCCTGCATCAGGCGATGCGCTACAGCGTTCTCGGCGGCGGCAAGCGCATCAGGCCTGCGCTGTTGTTCGCGACCGCACGCACGCTCGGGCTCGGCGAGGATCAGGTCGAGGCCGCCGCATGCGCCATCGAGCTCATCCACGTCTATTCGCTCGTTCACGACGACTTGCCCGCCATGGACGACGACGATCTGCGCCGCGGCCGGCCGACCTGTCACCGAGCTTACGACGAGGCAACCGCCATTCTGGTCGGCGACGCGCTGCAGCCGCTGGCGTTTCAGCTCCTCGCCCGCGATCCGGCGCTGCCGGCTTCCCCGGCGGTGCGCCTGCGCTTGATCGACTTGCTGAGCGAAGCGAGCGGCACGTTCGGGATGGCCGGCGGCCAGGCCATCGATCTCGAGGTGCAAGGCCGGAAGCTCGACATCGCCCAAGTCGAGGACATGCATGCGCGCAAGACCGGCGCCGTCATCCGGGCGAGCGTGCTCATGGCGGCCGAATGTGCCCCGGACCTTCCCGCGCGGTCATATGCCGATTTGAACCGTTTCGCGGCATCCATCGGTCTCGCCTTTCAAATCCAGGATGATCTGCTCGATCTGCTGGGCGATGTCTCCACGCTCGGCAAGCCGACGGGCGCGGACCGGGAGCACGCCAAGCCCACCCACCCCACGGTGATCGGCATCCCGGCCTCGCAGGAGCGGGTGCACCTGCTTCACAACCAGGCGCTCGAATCGCTGGCTCCGTTCGGCGAGCGCGCCGCCCCCCTGCGCGCGCTGGCGAACTGGCTGCTGACCCGGCACTACTGAACCCGCTGCGGCGCCGCAACGGCGTTCCCGGCTGCAGGGGTGCCCCGATGTCGGCTGTTGGCAACGCCTTGACTCCCCTCGCCACTTGACAGAATCTGGCTCGGGAGGGATGACAATGCCTCATCCGACACTCGAACACGCCCGGCTGATGCGCGAGTCGACCAACCGTGTCCAAGCGGCCTTAAGGCAGGGCGAAGGCACCGAGCAGCTCATCGCGCGCCGCATTGCCGAGAGCGCCTCCCGATGGGAGCTGTGGGAGTGCGCCCATTCCCAGCTCATGCGCCAGGTGGCGAGCTGCTCGGCGGGGCGTCCGCAGGTCGACGCGCTGAAGCAGACGGCATTGCGGCTCTTGCATGGCAAGGCGCTGTTCCAATACTTGCACGAAGGCGGAGTGCGAGGCGCGGATCGGGTGCGCTTGCTCGCGCATTTTCGTCCGGGCCGCAGCTACGAGGCGGCCATCGTCCACGAGCACGGCGAGTACCTACGCAAGGCCTTGAGCCTCCTGTGCGCGAACCATATCGGCGCCAGCGTGGCGAATGATCCCGCGTTCATAGATCCCATGCAGCGCTACGAAGAGCTCTACACCGAGTACTTCGAGATGTACTGCCGATCCTTGATCGATCCGTCGGACGAGGCCGGGTCGCACCGCGCCTTGCTGCCTCTGCTCAAGCAGCAGCTCGGCGAACAACGGTCGGCGGTTCTCGATCCGCATGCCGCGCAGCCGTTCCTGAAGCGCGAGGCGGAACTGCGCCGCGCCACCGGAAGCACGCAGCGTCTGCGCAGCTTGCGCAGGCCTTGGAAAAGTTGACGCCGTTCACGGGCGCTCCGGCGCGCTTCACTGGATCGCGAGCTTGCGCTCCTTCGCCGACGGCGGCGTCCACTGATAGATCCAAGTCTCGGTGAGCGGCCTGCCGTCGATGCGCAGGTACATCCGCAGATCGATGGGCTCGACGGAGTCATCCGTAGGCCTTACGTCGAACAGCGCCCGATAGCCGCCGAATTCCGAAACGTAATGCGCCGTCACGTGCTCGGTGGCGCCGCGAGAGGTTGTCACCACGGCTTCCACGGGTGAATCCTTGGGCAGCGCCCCGAGCTCCCCGCCGGCGAAGTCGACCGCAAAATGCCAGGAATAGTATTGCCGCTTCACGCCCACGGTGCCGCCGATGCCGGTGCGCGTCGCGATGGTCTGGCCGAGCGGAGAGGAGTAAGGCATCTTCTCGCCCCAGTAGAGACGATAGCCGAACAGCAATTCCTGCCCGGGCCTGGGTTTGTCCGCAGGGTTCCAGAAGACCACGACGTTGTCGAAGGTCTCATCGACCGTCGGTATCTCGACGAGCTGAACGGCGCCCTTTCCCCAGCCGCCGCTCGGGCCCGCTTTGGGCTCGACCCACAGGCTCGGCCGCCGGTCGTAGTACACGCCGTCGTCCTGGTAGTGATCGAAATTGCGATCGCGCTGCAAGAGTCCGAAACCGCGCGGGTTGTCGTCGAAATACGAGTTGAGGTGCAGCTGCGGAGGATTCACGAGCGGGCGCCAGATCCACTCGCCCGCACCCGTCCACATGGAGAGGCCGTCCGAGTCGTGGATCTCCGGACGCCAGTCGTTGGCAATGCGGCGATCGTTCTCGCCGTAGAAGAACATGCTCGTGAGCGGCGCGATGCCGATGCGCTCGATCGGCTTGCGCGGATAGAACGCGGCGTCGATGTTCATGATCTGCGTGCCCCCGGGCGTGATCAGGAAGCGCACCGCACCCGCAACGCTCGGCGAGTCGAGCAAACCGTACAGGGTCAAGGTGCCTTCGTGCTTCGCCGGCCGCTCGAACCAGAACGAGGTGAAGCGCGGAAATTCCTCGGGCCGTGGAAACGCGGTATCGACGGCGAGTGCGCGTGCGGACAGGCCGTATTGGCGCGTGTCGCCGCCGACGGCGCGGAAATAGCTCGCCCCCAGAAAGGCGGCCACATCGTCCCGCCAATCGGTCACGAACTGCACCCGAAATCCGGCAAACCCCGCACGGTCCCTCATGGTCGAAGGGTCGAGACCGCTTTTGTCCCACTCGAACATCGCGGGATCGTAGACGATCTCGCGCGCCTGACCGTCCACCACCTCGTAAATGCGCACCGGCTCTTTGAAATTGCGCCCGACGTGGAAGAACTGAACTCGAAAATCGAGTCCCGCATCGGCCCACAGCGCGTGATCGGTGCGAAAGCGGATGGATTGGTACTCATTGTAGCCGAGCGTCCCCAATGCGGGCGGCACCACATCCTTCGAGGGCTGATAGGCATTGCTCGCAAGCCAGTGCGCCTGTCCCTTGAGCCACGCGAAATCAAACGGCTGCAACGCGGGCGCCGGGGCGGGCAGAGGCGCGGCTGGCGCAGGCGCGGCCGCCCCAGGCGCCGGGGGGACCGGCACACCCGGCCCGGGCGCCAGCTGCTGTGCGGCGCGCGCGAGGGAAGCATAGGCGAGGGTGCCGCCCGCAAGTCCCATCGCCAGCTTCTTGATTACGAATCGTCGGTCCGTCATTTGCTTGCGGTCCTCATCTATCCAGGTGCGAATCCAAATGGGTCGTCATATCACGGCACCCGTGCGCGGTGCGTCGGGCAAGAGCGACAGCTGGTTGAGCAACTGCTCGCTGCCCGCGACCTCGACACGCTCGATGCGCGTGAGCCATCCAAGGGCCTCCTCGAGCGAGCGCGCATCCGTCAATTTCTGGCGCGCGGTGAACGCGTTGGGGTCCGGCTGACCCGGCGGATCGGGCGGGCGCGGTAGATTTCCCTCGATGTGCGCGAGGCGCGCCTCGCGGTTCCGCGCGAGGTACCTGAGCCCATCCTCCGGCAGGGCCCGCGCCTGCGCGATCAGCTCGCCGCGGCGCCTGACCAATGCCGGCACGTCGATTTCCTCGGGCGTGCGCAGTAAGCCGATGCGGGAGAGTGCGCGGCCCATCGCGCTCGAGCCGCTGACGCGGGACAGGGGAACGGCGAGGAGCAATCCGAGCAACGCGGGAGAGACCCAGGCGAGCAGCGGTGGGGAGAGAAACCACAGCACGCTGCCGGTCATGACGGCAATCAGCATGTCGCGCTTGTGGAAATGCCACGCGGCCCCCCAGCTCGTGCCGCCGCCGTCACGCCGCTGCGGGTTCCAGCCCGAGTCGCGCCCCATGAACACTTCGAAGACATGACGGCTCTGCATGAGCATCATCACCGGCGCATACAGCGCCGAGAGGACGACCTCGAGCACGAAGCTCGCGCCCACACCGATGGCTCCGCCGCAGCGGCGGCGCAAACGGCGCGACAGCAGCGCGCGGATGAGCCCCAGGAACTTCGGCACGAGCAGCACCACCATGCTGAACCAGAACAGCGCCATCATCAGCTCGACGTTGAACCGCGGCCAGGTCGGGAACATCTGAAAATCGTGGTTGAAATACTCCGGTCGGATGAGGTGCGACTGCACGGCGAGCGCAAATCCGATGCAGAGCATGAGCAGCCACAGCGGCGAGGACAGATAGCTCATGATGCCGATGCCCAGATGCATACGGCTCGCGAAGCTCAAGCCTCGCGCGCCGATGATCTTCAGGTGTTGAAGGTTCCCTTGAGCCCAGCGCCGGTCGCGTATCGCGACATCGATGAGTGACGGGCGGGGACTCCTCCCACGATCCGCCGCAGTCGGTCGTCATGCGCACTTTCCATCCCGCCCGGCGGATCAGCGCCGCCTCCACGAAGTCATGCGACAGCACGTGGCCGCCGAAGGGCTTGCGCCCCTCGAGCTCGGGCAGTCCGCAACTCTGAGCAAAGGCCTGTACCCGGATGATGGCGTTGTGTCCCCAGTAATTCGCGCTGTCTCCGGACCAAGCGGCCAATCCGCGCGAGATGACCGGTCCGTAGGCGCAGGCGGCGAATTGCTGCAGCCGGCCGAATAAGGTGCGAGCGCCGATGAGCTGCGGGGCGGTCTGCAGGATGCCGAGCGTCGAGTCGGCCTGCATCATCTGCGCGAGCCGGATGAGCGTTGCGCCATCCACCAGGCTGTCGGCGTCGAGCACGATCATGTGGTCATAGCGGCCGCCCCATCGAGCGACGAAATCCTCGATGTTGCCCGACTTGCGAGCGACGTTGCGCCAGCGTCGGCGATACCACACGGGCATGATCGCCGCGAGCGCGCGCCGCAGCCGCTCGACCGCCGCGGTCTCGCGGATCCACGCATCGGCGCTCGTCGAGTCGGAGAGCACGACGATCTCGAAGGCGCGGTTCCCGCCGATTCGCTGCAGCGACTCGGCCATGGCCTCGAGCGCCGCGGTGGTGCGCGTCGGATCCTCGTTGTAGATCGGCATGACCAGCGCGGTCCGCGTCTTGAGGCCCGCTCGCGGGTCGGGCCGGGGATCACGGCGCTTCGAGGCGCCCGCGATCACCGATCCTGCGGAAAAGGCGATCCATGCGAGCGACACGCCGAAGAAGAAGATCATCATCCCCTGCAGCACGGTCATGCTGGCGAAGCGCACGACCTGCAGCATCTGATAGACGCCGTAGGTGGTGATGCCGAGGGTTGCGGCAAGGAGGATGAAGCGGGCGAACCAGACGGCCGCCGAGGTCGGCGGCATCGGCAGGCGCGGCGGCGCATAGTCGAGATCCTGCGAGGGCATGCCGAGGCGTTCCTCGGGCGGCATGCCGCGCGTGCTCTGCGGAGACTCGAGGCGCACCGCGGAGCTCAAGGGGCGGTCCACCGATAGAGCCACGTCTCGCTGACCGGCTGATTGCCGCGCATGATCCGCAACCGCATCTCAATGAGGTCCGCATCGCCCGGGTCGATCTCGAAGCTGGCTCGAAGGCCGTGCATCGCGGTGTTCGAAGTCAGCGCGACGTTCGACAGCTTCCCCTTGGAAGCCGAGACATCCACCGTGAGGCCGGCGGTTTTTTCGCCGGCGCCGATGAGGTCGAGCACGAAAACGCGCCGCTTGCCGTCGAGGCTCGCGCCGGAGCGGGTGGCCATGACCTCGCCGAGGCCCTTGGGCAATGACGGCTCGGGCAGCCAGGTGAGACGGTAGGCGTATTCGGCCGGGTGACCGGCGCTCAAGCCCTGTGCCGGTCGCCAGAAGGCGACGACGTTGTCGTTGCTCTCGCGGCCGGAGGGGATCTCGACGAGCTCGACCGCGCCGGTACCCCATTCGCCCTTCGGCTCGATCCAGGCGCTCGGGCGCCGCTCGTAGAAGTCGTCGAAATCCTGAAAATCGCTCGGATCACGCGAGCGCTGCACCAGGCCGAATCCCTGCGGGGGCTGGGTAGTGAACGTCGACACCTGCAGCTTGGTCGGATTGGCGAGCTGGCGGAAGATGTGCTCACCATTGCTCGCCGTGATCTGCAATCCGTCCGAGTCGTGCACTTCCGGGCGGTAATCATCGAGATGACCGCGGTTGGTCTCGTCGAACAGGAACATGGAGGTGAGGGGCGCGATGCCGACGACGTGCAGATCGGTGCGCGGGAACAAGGTGCAAGTCACGTCCATCACGGTGGCGGCCCCCGGCTGCACGGTGAACCGATAGGCGCCCGTGGTGGATTCGCTCTCGAGCAGGGCATCGATCACGATGGAGGTGGCGTGCGGATCCGGCCGCTCGATCCAGAAGTGCGTGAATGCGGGAAATTCCTCGCCCGACGGCTCCGCGGTATTGATGACGAGGCCACGCGCCGAGAGCCCGTAGACGAGATTCTTCGCGACGCCGCGGAAGTAGCTCGCTCCCTGAAACACCAGAAACTCGTCCCACGTTTTTTTCGAATTGATCTGGGCGACGAGACGAAATCCCGAGAGCGGCAGCGAGACCTTGGCGAGCTGCGTGCCCGCGGCTCCCATGTCGAACATCTCCGGGGTGGCGACGAGATCGTGCGCCACCCCGTCCTCGACGGTCGACACCGTGACCGGCGGAGTCTGCAAATTGAAGTACGCCCGCAACAGCTCGACGCGGAACGGCAGCCCTTCCTCGCGCCAAACCGCCGCGTCCCGGTTGAAGTGAATGCTGCGGTATTGCTCGGGGCTCAACTTGTCGAGCCCGGCCGGCAAGGTGCTGCGCTGCGGAGCGTAGGGCTTTGCCGCCAGCCGCTTCGCCTCCCCGAGGAGCGTGTCGTAGCTGAACGCATACCCGCCGGGAGCCTTCTCGGCCGGCGGCGTCTTTTCGGCCTTCGGCTGTTTGGGGTGCGGATTCGCAGTGACCGCCGTGGCCGCCGAAGCCGCCGTCAAAATCGTCGCGAGCACCCACTTTTTCATGGCAACCGGCAAGGTTCATTTCCTCGGGCTATCGAATGCGAAAGCCACCCCGACCCGGAACGGTCCCAGGCAGCCTGATGCGGCGGGTGGCCTGATATAGTTTAGCGTGATGCCAGAATCCGCGCCCCACAAGGAACCCCAGAGCGCCGCGACCGTTCTCATGGTGCGACCGGCCCGTTTCGGGTTCAATCCGCAAACGGCGGCGAGCAACGCGTTCCAGCAAGCCGGGAACTCGAGGATGCGCGCCCCCGACGTGCACGAGGCTGCGCTTCGCGAGTTCGATGCCCTGGTCGAGCGCCTGACGAGGGCCGGGGTGCACGTCATCGTCGCACACGATACTGCGCATCCCGCGAAACCCGACGCAATCTTCCCGAACAACTGGGTGAGCTTCCATCGCGATGGAACGGTGGTGCTCTATCCCATGATGGCGCTCAACCGGCGCCTCGAGCGGCGCGATGAGGTGCTCCACGAGGTCGCCGCCGCGGGCACTTTCCGCATCACCCGGACCGTCGACCTGTGTCACCATGAGGATCGCGGCCGCTATCTCGAGGGCACCGGGAGCCTGGTGCTCGATCGGCCGCGGCACGTGGCCTACGCGAACATCTCCCCCCGTACCGATCTCGACGCGCTGGGCGAGTTCGCGCAGCAACTGGACTACGATCTCGTCACGTTCGAGTCCGTGGATGGCGCCGGGCGGCCCGTGTATCACACGAACGTGATGATGGCAATCGGTGGCGATTTCGCCGTCGTTTGCGGCGAATCCATCACCGAGCTGCGTTGCCGCGATGCCGTGCACGCGACGCTGCGGGCGGGTGGACGCGAAATCATCGAGATCTCTCTCGCGCAGATGCAGGCCTTCGCCGGCAACGTGCTCGAGCTCGCGCCTTCCGGCTCGAACGTCATCGCCCTGTCCAGCACCGCATGGGCTAGCCTTTCCGCAGGGCAGCGGCGCGCGCTCGAGAAGCACGGTGAGGTACTCGCTGCCGATATTCCCGTCATCGAGCAGTTCGGCGGCGGCGGCGTGCGCTGCATGTTGGCCGAGGTGCACTTGCCTGCGCGGCGGTAGCGGCGCGTCCGGTGTCATAATCGCCGCATGCTGGAACTATCGCTAAAGACGCTCCTCGCATATCTGCTCGGCGCCTTGCCCGGGAGCCTGGTGCTCGGGCGGTTGCGTGGCGTCGATATCCGCAGCCTCGGCAGCGGCAATGCGGGTGCGACCAACGCGCTGCGAACCCAGGGCAAACTGTTCGCGCTCGCGGTTTTGGGCTTCGACATCGGCAAAGGAATCATCGCCGTCGTGTATTTGCCGCGGGTTGCGCTGCCAGTCGATCCTGAGGTCCCGCGCGCCTGGCTGACCCTTGCCTGCGGCTTCGCCGTCGTCGTCGGCCACGTGTATCCGGTCTGGTTTGCCTTTCGCGGCGGCAAGGGTGTCGCCACCATGATCGGCGTCGTGGGCGGGCTCGAGCCGCGCTTGCTGCTGCCGGTGCTCGGGACCTGGTTCGCCGTGCTGGTGCTCACCGGCTACGTGGGGCTCGCGAGCATGCTCGCGGGCGCCGCGCTGATCGTCTTCGTCCAACTGTTCGAGCCGGGCAACGTCCCGCTGCTGTGCTTCTGCGCGGCCATCGAAGCCTTCGTCGTCTACACCCACCGCGGCAATATCGCGCGCATGCGGGCGGGCAACGAGAATCGCGTGCAACGGCTATGGCTGTTTCGCTCCCGGCCCGCGTAGACCGGCGCCGAGCGCTGCTCGTGCTGCTCACGGCGGAAGAGCCGCGCGACGGCGAATGGCTGGCGCGCGAGCTCCGCGCGACGCGCGCAGAGCTGCACGCCGACATCGAGGAGCTGCGGGCCCGGGGCATCGACATCGCCACGACGGCGCACGATGGCGTCCGGCTGGCCGCGCCGCTCGAGCTCCTGGATGCCGATCGCATCCGCGCGCTCCTGCCGGCCGGCGCGGTGCGCGCCCTTCACCATCTCGAGGTGCTGTTCGAGGTGGATTCCACCAACACGCGCCTGCTCGGGCGCCCCGCCCCGCCCCCAGGGCACGCCGACGTTGCCCTTGCGGAGCTGCAGCGTGCGGGGCGCGGCCGGCTGGGACGGCGCTGGATATCGGCGTTCGGCGCGAGCCTCGCACTGTCGCTCGGCTGGACTTTTCGCCGCGCCGCGGCCGATCCCACCTTGAGCCTGGCCGTGGGCGTGGCCGTCTCCCGGGCGCTCGCCCGGGTGGGCGCGCGGCACATCCAGCTCAAATGGCCGAACGACATCTGGTTCGACGACAGAAAAATCGGCGGGGTGCTGGTCGAGGCCAGGAACGACGGAGCCGCCACGCACGTCGTCGTCGGCGTCGGCCTCAATCTCGCAGCCTCGGAAGAGGTGCGCCGCGCGATCGGGGGTTCGGAGGCCGCGGCGCTCGCCGAGGCGTGTCCGGCGCCCTTCTCGAGGAACGGCGTGGCGGCAGCCCTGCTGGAAGAGCTTTTGAGTATGCTGCAAGGGTTCGAGCGCGAGGGCTTCGCCGCGTTCCGGGAGGAGTGGCGGTCGATCGATGCGCTCGCAGGCCGCGGCGCGCGCGTGCTCCTTGCAGGCGACGCCGTCGAGGGAATTGCGCGAGGCGTCGACGAGGATGGGGCGTTGCTGATGGAAGTCACCGGCGGCCTTCGCAGATTCATTTCCGGGGAGGCGAGTTTGCGCTTGAGCGAGGACAGGGCGTGACGCTATTGAAGAGCCTGGTGTTGTTTCTCGCGCTTGCCAACGTGGGCTATTTCCTGTGGTCAAGAGGCATCGCCCATCCGCAGGAGGAGGGCGCCCCTGCGCCCGCGCCCGGCCTCAGGCTGGCCTCGGAGGTCGCGACCGCGCCGCCGGCCGCGCCGATGCGATCCGCGGACGATCCGGCGGGCGCGGGCAGCATTGTCGGTGCCCGAGGCGGTGCCGAGGCACCGGTGGCACCCTCGCCGGGACTCCTGACCAACGTGAAGAGGTGTATCAGCGTCGGACCTTTCCGCGACGTGGCGGAGACCGCACACGCGGCCAGCACCCTGCGCGGCAGCGGCTATGACCCCCGGCAGCGGGTCGCGGAGGGCGAGGTATGGGCCGGCGTCTGGGTTTATTTACCCATTCCGCCTTCCCGTTCGAGCGACCAGCTGCTGAGCAAGCTCAAGTCCGCCGGCATCGAGGATGCGCTCGAGATGCCGGGGCCGAACGAGGGCTCGGTGATCTCTCTCGGCCTGTACTCGGACTCCAAGCGCGCACAGGCGCGGGTTGCCCAAGCGCAGGCGCTCGGGTTCAACCCCGGCATCGCCGATCGAAAGCGCACCGGCGATGTGTACTGGATCGACATCGACCTCAAGCCCACGGACAGCGTGATCAAGCCGAGCGATCTGCAAACCGAGACGGGTCGCATCCAGCGCATCGAGGTCAAGGGCTGCCCGTCCGGCGGAGTGCCCACCTCATGAGAGCCCGCGAGGTCGGCTTGCAGGCGGGCAGCGTGATCGGCGCGATCGTGGCCTACGTCTTTCTGGCGGCGTTTCTCGCGCTCGTCGGCTTTCAGGTGTACCGCTGGTTCGAGGACGGGGAGTGGACGCACGTCGGGCTGAACGACGGCCTGCGCGCGGTGCTCGGGCATCTGGCAGGCTCGGACGGCTTGACCGGTTGGCGCGCGACGCTTTCGCATTGGCTCGACGCGCCCGTCAAGTGGCTCGGTCTGCACAAGGTGCTCGACGTGCTGCCGGCCTCGCTCGGGCTGTTCGCGGTCAGCATCACCGGCAACAGTCTGTTCATTTACACCACCGACCGCCTGCGCGAGGAGCGAGGTGCGTTGGACGATCGAAAGGCGATCTCGACCGGTCCCTGAAACTCACTTCACCGAGCGCGCTCCGCTGCAAGCGACGAAGACACCGAGCGCGATGAACGATATCGCCGCCGCGTAGCGGCCCAGTGTGGGCCGCCCCGCCGCGATCCTCGGTCCGAGCCGATCGGCCGCGAGCACGTACATCGTGTCGGTACAGGCGGCAATCGTCACGAAGATTGCGCTGAGACTCAAGCTTTGCGCGAGCGGCGAGGAGGCCGGATCCACGAACTGCGGCAGGAACGCCGCGAAAAACAGCGCCGTCTTCGGATTGAAGAGCGCGACCAGAATTCCGTCGCGAAACGCGCGCGAACGTGCCGGCGCGTGCTGCCGTGCGCCGCCGGGCTGCCTCCGGACGGCCCATAGCTCGCGGATCACCGCGGGACCAGGAGTCACGGCGAGCACGAGACTCGCCAGCAGGAACACCGCGAACGTCGATGCGCTAGCATAGTGCGTCATCCCGTTATTACCTCTGCAAGGGAGCAGCAAGTCAATGCATCTGCGCATCACTCACGCGCCGCGGCCGCCGCGGACAGCCGCCCCGGCCGTCACGCTTGGCCGGGCCACGCTTCGGCGCGCCACGCTTGGGCGAGCCACGCTTGGGCGAGCCACGGCGCTCGCAATTCTGTACGCCGCCTGCGCGGCACATGCGGGCGTGAGCTATACGCCGAGCGATGCGACCGCGAGCGATCGCACCGTCACCCTGACGGGCCGGGATCTGTCCATCGATGACATCGTCGAGGTCGCGCGCCACGGTGCGCGGGTCGCTCTGAGCGAGGAGGCGCGAGGCCGGCAGGCGCAGAGCTACGGATTGTTGCTGGAGGCCGCCGCAGAGGGCGTTCCGGTGTATTGGTTCAATCGGGGGTCCGGGGATCAGCGCGAGACCGTCATGTTCGATGGCGATCCGCTCGCGCCCGCAAACCGCGCGCTCATCGAAAAGACGCAGATGACCGTGTTCCGCGCGGGCGCACTCTACGGAACCGGCCCCGAGGTGAGCGCGGAGGAGATCGTGCGCGCGATGATGGTGGTGCGGGCCAATGCGATGGTGTACGACGCGCCGAGCCCGCAGCTGTCGCGCATGCTGATCGATTTTCTCAACCAGCGCATCACGCCGGTGGTGCAGTCGCGCGGCACGCTGGGCGAGGGAGATCTCGCGCAGCTCGGCAACGTCGGCGCCGCGATGGTAGGTGCGGGCGACGTGTATTTTCGCGGCGTGCGCATGAGTGCAGAGGAGGCGCTGCGGCGCGCGGGTCTGGCGCCGATTCGGCCCTTCGCGGCGGACGACAATGCGCTCACCAGCAGCAATGCCTATGCCACCGGTCAGGCGGCCTTGCTCGTACACGATGCGCGCGCGGCGCTCGAGTGGGCCGATCTCATTTATGCCATGGATCTCGACGGCATGAACTCGAGCATCACGCCGTTGAGCGCCGTGGTTCAACGCGACCGCCCCGATCGCTGGCTCAACTGGCACGCGGCACGGATCCTCGATCTTTTGAAGGGCAGTTATCTGTTCCAGAGCGACGCGCAGCGAATCATCCAGGACCCAGAGAGCTTGCGCGCATCCTCGATCCGCCAGGCCTCCGCCTGGCAAGCCTGGTCCGAGCTCAAGGATGCCGTCACGCTGCAGGCGAATTCATCGGATCACAATCCCGCGGTGATGGTCGGCTCGAGCCCCCAGGACTCCTGGGAGCTCGCCACCCCGCAGCTGATGCGTTTCTACGTGAAAGGTGGCGAGCACAGCCACGGCCAGCACGGCTACATCGTGTCGAATGCGAACTGGGACCCTTATCCCATGGCCAACCGAATCGAGAATTTCGTCATCGCACTCGCCAACATGGATGTGGCGGTGATGCTGCGCATCGAGCGCTTTCGCAGCCCCTTCTTTACCGGCGTGAAATTGTCCGAGATCCTGCCCGAGGCGGCGCGAGGATTTTACGAGTATTCGCCGGTTGATCTCGAGCAGGAGGTGCAGACCCTCACGAATCCGGTTGCTCCCCTCGGCGCGGCGATCGTCGGCACGGTCGAGGATCTGCAAGCGCAGACTCGCCTCAAGGTGCAGCGCGCCCGGCAGGCGGTGGAGACGACGTTCGACCTTTTGGGCTTCGACCTCCTCGAGGGCAGTGCATGGATGGACGCGCGCAAGCGACAGGATGGGGCCCGCGACTTCGGCGGGCCTCCCACCGCCGCCTGGACTGCGTTCCGCAGGGTAATGCCGCTCTCCGGCGCCGTCAGCGACCGGGTGCCGGTCGCGACGAGCGTCGGCGGATTCTTGAGAGGCACCCCGGCCTCGACGTTCTACCGCGGCGTCGAGATCGGCGGCGCGTCCTCCCAAAGATAGGCGACGCTGTGAGGTTGCCCATCCGAACGCGCACGCGCTCGCCGAGTCTTGCGACGCCGGGGCCGCGTAGCCCCGCAACGGCAACCAAGCCGTCAAGAGCAGCACGAGCAAGAGCCTGGATGTGTGAAGGGTTCGCATGGTCGCGCGCAAAACATAGCACTGGCCGGGCGATAATACACGCGGTCGCGGCCATTCTCGGATAGGCTTGAGAACTGCGTCGCTCGGGGCGCTTCGGCGCGGGCCTCACGGGAGGGCGGATGATGAAGAGGAAGATCTGGCTCACTTGTCTCGCCATGGCCGCCATGCTGCCGCTCGTAGCCTTCGGGCATGCGAAACTGCTCGGCACGTCGCCCGCATCGGGTGAGCAGCTCGAGGACGCGCCGAAACGCTTGACGCTCAAGTTCAACGAGGCCGTCCAGCTCGGCGCGTTGAAGCTGTCCACCGACGGCAGGGACATTCCTCTCACCATCGATGCGAATGCGGCCGGGACAGCGCAGGTGACCGTCGCACTACCGGCGCTCGCGCCGGGCACTTACCGGGTGCAATGGAGCGCGCTCACGGTGGATGACGGCCACGTGGTCAAGGGCACGTTCTCGTTCGTCGTCGCGGGCGCTCACTGACGCACAGCTTCGCCCCAGAAACGTGAGTATCGGCGTGTGGGATTGGTGGGCGGTGCTCGTGAAAGCCGTGCTGTACACAGCCACGTTGGGTGCGGCCGGCGGCGTGTACTTCCTGTCCTACAGCCGCTCGCTGCTCGAGCCCGGCGATCGGCTCGCGATCGCGCGGCTCCTCGGGATTCTGATCGTGGCCGGCGTCGCCGCGAGCGCGGCGCGCGTGCTCGTCACCGCCGCCTCCTTGAGTGGTGATGCCGCAGGCATGCTGGATTCTCGGCTGCTCGCGCTGGTATGGCGGAGCGCCGAGGGTCGAGCGGCGGCGATTCGCGTCGGCGGGTTGGTGCTGCTGGCCTCTGCCCTCGTTCGCCGCGGCGGACCGGGATGGCTCGCGGGCTTGGGCGCGACCGCCGCGGCCACGTCCTTCGCCTGGGCCGGTCATACCCACGCCGCGCCTCCGTCCGCCGCGGCATCGGCGGCGCCGTGGGTCATGGCCCTGCATCTGACGGCGGCCGCTTTCTGGCTCGGCGCTCTCGCGCCCTTGTCGATGTACGCGCGGCGCGGCGAGACGCGCACGGTGGGCGCTCTCGCGGAGCGCTTCGGCCGCGTGGCAATCGCCGGCGTCGCCGCCCTGCTCGCGGCCGGCATCGGCGCTCTTTGCATCCTCCTGGACCGCCCATCCGACTTGTGGAGCAGCGCGTACGGTCGCCTCGTCTGCACGAAAGTCGCGCTGGTCGCCTGCCTTCTCGGTCTCGCTGCAATGAACAAGCTGCATCTGGTGCCACGCATCATGGCCGGCGACGCCGACGCTCTGCGGCGCTTGCGCGAATCGATCGGTGCCGAGATGATCGTCGCCATGTTCATCTTGTTCGTCACCGCCGCATTGACGACGCTTGCCGGGCCGCCGGGGATGCACTGATGCGCGCGATGCTCTTGAGGCAGCCGCGTACGCCGCTGGTGAGCGCCGAGCTCGCCGAGCCGCAGCCGGCGCCCGCGGAGATTCGGATCGAGGTCCGCGCATGCGGCGTTTGCCGCACCGACCTGCATGTCGTCGACGGCGAGCTTGGCGAGGGCCGCCTTCCCGTGATACCGGGTCATGAGATCGTGGGCCGCGTCGCCGCGCTCGGCAGCGCGGTGCGCGGGCTCGAGATCGGTCAGCGGGTGGGCGTCGGCTGGCTCGGCCACACCTGCGGCGTGTGCCCCTATTGCCGGATGCATCGGGAGAATCTTTGCGATCGACCCTTGTTCACCGGGTACACGCGCGACGGCGGCTACGCCGCCGCGGTGGTGGCGGAGGCGCGCTATGCGTTCCCATTGGATGAGCGGGGCACCGACGTAGCCCTCGCACCGCTGCTGTGCGCCGGCCTGATAGGGTGGCGGGCGCTCGTGATGGCCGGCGATGGGCGACGGCTGGGTCTCTATGGCTTCGGCGCGGCTGCTCACATCATGGCGCAGGTCGCCCGGTGGCAGGGTCGCTCGGTGTTCGCCTTCACTCGCGCCGGCGACTCGAAAACTCAGGACTTCGCGCGGTCTCTGGGTGCCGTCTGGGCGGGTGGCTCGGAGGAGCGGCCGCCGGAGCCGCTCGACGCGGCGATCATTTTCGCGCCGGTCGGCGATCTCGTGCCGCTTGCGCTCGCCGCGGTTCGCAAGGGAGGGCGGGTCGTGTGCGCCGGAATCCACATGAGCGACATTCCCGCAATGCCCTACCGCTTGCTCTGGGAAGAGCGCGAATTGATGTCGGTGGCGAACTTGACCCGCCAGGACGGTGTGGACTTCTTGAAGCTCGCGCCGCAGATCGGCATCGTGACTCAGACGACGACCTACCCGCTCGAGCGGGCGAACGAGGCGCTCGCGGACCTGCGGGCGGGACGTTTCGAGGGCGCCGCCGTGCTCGTCCCTTAGATCATTTCTCGAGCTGCTTGCGCAGCTTTTGCAATTCCCGCTTTCGCGCGGGCGGCACCTTCGGAAACTCGAGCTTCAAATCGCGCAAGGTGTCGAGCACGATCCGCGAGACGATGACACGCGTGTTGAGCTTGTCATCCGCAGGGACGATGTACCACGGGGCGTGCTTGACGCTGGTGGCGCTCAACGCCTTCTCGTAGGCCTTCATGTAATCCTTCCAGTAATTGCGCTCCTCGATGTCCGCCTGACTGAACTTCCAGTTCTTGTCCGGATCGTCGATGCGCGCGATGAAGCGCTTGCGCTGCTCTTCCTTGGAAATGTGCAGAAAGAATTTCACGATGCGCGTGCCGTTGCGGTCCAGATGGCGCTCGAGATCGCGGATCGAGCGGTAACGCTCCTCCCAGATGGACTTGTCGTCTTGCGGCAGGCCGGGCACGCCCTCGGCGAGCAGGATCTCACGGTGCACGCGAACGATCAGCACTTCCTCATAGTGGGAGCGGTTGAAAATGCCGATTTTCCCGCGCTCCGGAAGGAACAGATCCGTACGCCACAGAAAATCATGCTTGAGCTCGGTTGCGCTCGGATGTTTGAAGCTGTGCACGTCGCAGCCTTGGGGATTGACTCCGGACATCACGTGCGAGATGACGCCGTCCTTGCCCGCCGCGTCCATGGCCTGAAAGATCAGGAGAACGGCATAGGAGCTCGAAGCGTAGAGCATTTCCTGTTGCGCACTCAGTTCCTTGACGTGAGTCTCGAGAATTTTCGAGTAGTCGTCCTCATCGCGATATACAGGCTCGACCCGGGTGGGCCATTTGCTCAAATCGACCTTGCTTCCCTCCCGCACCCGAAATTTCTTGGAATTGATTGCCATTTTGCCGCCTCGCGATGTCCTTTGAGGCAAGACTGCACGCACCGGGATGCAAACGCCAGAGCGCTCGCCACGGGAGCGATGCGCTGTAGGCCGAGTCCGACGCAGGCTCCTTCGCGCGCACGTACAGACCCGGAAGTGCCGGCGCGGCATCATGATCCAATGCGCATCTCGCGTGCAGCGACGTTGATCGGGCTCTTCAGCCTGCTCGCGCCTGCCGCGCTCTTTGCGGCCCCTCCCACGTTCGAGCTTCCGCCCATCGCGGAGGGTACGGCCGGCGAGCACCATCCCGGCAAGATCGTCTGGGTCGATCTCGTGACACCGGATCTCCTCGGCGCGGAGCATTTCTACGGCGCGCTATTCGGCTGGACCTTCCACAACCTTCATCCCGGCAAGACCGAATATGCAATCGCGATGTTGGGCGGGCGGCCGATAGGCGGATTGCTGCAACGGGATATCCCCGCGGGAGCGAAACGCCAGCCCGCGTGGGTCACGTTCATTGCCGTCCCCGACGCCCAGACCGCGATCCAGACGGCCCTCGCACACGGTGCGAAAAGCCTGGCGCCTTCCAGGAACTACTCCCGTCGCGGCACGCAGGCGGTACTGGCCGATCCGCAGGGCGCGGTGTTTGGGATTCTCGCATCCTCTAGGGGAGATTCGCCGGACTACCTGGCCGAGCCCGGGGAGTGGATCTGGGGCTCTTTGCTCACGAGCCAGCCGGTCGAGAGCGCGGATTTCTACAAGACCGTCTTCGGCTATGAAGTGTTCGACGTACCGAGCGACGATGGGTCGCAGCACGTGATCCTCGCGAGCGATGATTATGCCCGCGCAGGCATTCACTCGCTGCCCGTGGGACACCGCTATCCGCACTGGCTCAATTTCGTGCGCGTGAACGACGCGCAGCAAGCCACCGCCCGGGCCGTCGCTCTAGGAGGACGGGTCCTCGTCCAGCCTTACCTCGATCGGCACGGCGGCCATGTCGCGCTGATTGCGGACCCCTCGGGGGCACCCTTCGGCGTGATGGAGTGGACGCTGGCGGATAGCACGACGGAGCAAGTGCTGCCGCCGAGCCCGGGAGTGCAGCCATGAGGGCACGGGCCATCGCAGCGGGAGTCGTGCTCCTGGCCGTGCTCGGCGGGTTCAGCGGCTGTACCGTCGAGGGGCCGGGCTACTACGGCGGCGCAGTCGATGTCGGTTACGTCGGCGATTACTGGGAGCCCTGGGGCTACGACTATGGTGGTTGGGGCGGGCGCTATCACATCGGCCCACCGCCCGGTGGTCGATGGCATGGGGAGGGGGATCACCCCGGTCATTTCGGCGGCGAGGGCGGTCGTCCTGCCGGCCACTTCGGCGGCGGCGGGCGCGCCGCGCCCTCCATTCCCAGCCGTCCGCGCTGAGTCGGTCCGTTGCGCCGCGGACGCGGTGGAACGCGATGCCGCTTGCCAAGCACACCGTGGAGCTCTCGGTGGTGAGGTTCCACAACGGCCTCGACAGCTACGTGAACGTCATCGTCGCCGAGAATGCTTTCTGACCGCGCGCGAGACAGAGCTGCAGACGCCGGAGTTCCGTCGCGCCGTGGCGCGGGGCCAGCAAGTGCGGGTCCCATTGCTCACGGTGCTCTCGCGCCATCCGCGAGAGCCCATCCTCGGCACGCTCGGCACGGTCACGACCTTTCTGGTGTTCTATCTCATGACGGTGTTCGCGCTGAATTGGGCGACCAACTCGCTCGGGTTCGCGCGCGGCGACCATCTGATCCTGCAGCTCCTCGCGGTGCCTTTCTTCGGACTCACCATCCCGCTGTCCGCCGTCCTCGCCGATCGCATCGGGGCAGGCGCGATGCTCATCTGCGCGGGAGATCTCATGAAGCCCCGGCGACCGGGGGTCGCCGGAGGGGCTCGTAGTGGACAAGGCGGCGCATAAGGCCTTTAATTCGCGGGTGCGGCCGCTCCGGGCCACAGTTCCAAATAACATCCAAAACGAGGGACCTATGAAACACAAACTGCTCTTGAGCGTGGCCGGATCGATTTGTCTCGCGGCGGCGACCTGGTCACACGCACAGACATCCAGTGCCGGAACCGAGAAGGCGGTCATCGCACTGGAGGACCAGTGGCTGCAATCGGAAAAGACCAATGATCCCGGCATGATTACCACGCTGTTCGGCGACAAGTACGTCGCCACGGGACCCAACGGGAAGGTCGAGGACAGGACGCAAACGCTCGCGGATGCCAAGGCGCGAAGGTGGTCCAGCGCCGAATACGAGGACGTGAAGGTGGTGGCCTACGGCGATGTAGCCATCGTGACGGGCGGCTACAAGGGCAAGGGCAGCGAGTCGGGAAAGCCTTTTGACGAGCATCTGCGCTGGACCGACACTTGGGTGAAGATGCCGGACGGGAAGTGGCAGTTGGTTGCCAGCCACTACTCCGCGGTCAAGTAGAGGTTTTGAGCGGTAGAATATCGAGCACCGCTTCGGGGGTCTGCAAAGTCTCACGCCCCGAAGCGTCTCGACGATCGGGCGATGTCTTCAGATATTCGATCGCGTGGGGCTCGACGCCGGCGTTTCGAATGCCCGACTCAAGTACGACTGGTTGGTGGTCAGAAACGCTTCGAGAATCCTATCGACACGCCGCGCGGCAAGATCTGTACCGATAAGGGGGTTGCGCGGGTCGTGCTCCAATAGCCGACGCCTGTGCCCAACGCCCAAGCGGCAATGACGTCCGACTGCCAATGCGCCTGGCTTTTCAGGCGTGCGATGGCATCGTATATCGGCAATGCCTCGAGCGACCACACCCACGGATATTGCCGCCAATAATTTGCGATGAACGGCGTTACGAAACTTGCCTGCAGAGTGACCTCGCCGCTCGGGAAGCTCTGATAGCTGCTGCCTTTGAACCAGGCGTTGGGGTCATCGCGCTGGTAGGGACGCGGGCGGCCGATCGTATCCTTGAGCACCGTCGCGGCGAGTCCGGAGATCGTCGATGCATCGATCGTCTGCCAGAACGTGTGGCCGAGCTTATCGTCGTTGCCGAACCATAAGCTGCCCGCGACCTCCACCGCGATCGCACCGTACTCGATGCCGGTCTGGTATTGCCGGGCCCAGATGCCGTTCTGATCGAGCGGCAATTCGTGATCGATCCCGAAGGGTCCACCACCAGCATAGGCGGCGGGCGCCGCCAGAAGCAGTGTCAACCAGAGGGCCCCCCGCGCCATCGACCTCGCCCCGAGCCCAAATGGAGCGATGCCGCGCGTTGTAGCCAATATCCGGCGTCGCCTGTTTGGCATCCAATGGCTCTGCACAACAAAGTGTCACTACTCTGTGCTGCAAAGTAAGGCAGCGATGGATGCGATGCAAGTTATTTTTGCGCTGCCGATGCTACGCCGGCCCGTCAACCTCCAGATTATCGATCAGCCGCGTAATCCCCAGATTGGCCGCGGCGAGCACGACGAGCGGCGCGCCGGCCTCGGGCGGGAGCAAATCGTCCTGTCGTCGAATCGCCACGTAGTCCGGTTTCCAGCCGCGGGCGATCAGAGTTTCACTTGCTTGCCGTTGCAGATCGCTCCAGTCGGACCTACCGCCGCGAACCTGTGCGGCAGTGTGCTCGAGAACGGTGTGCAACTGAGTCGCCTCGGTCCATTCCGCCGGACTCAAATAGCCATTGCGCGAGGACATCGCGAGCCCGTCGGGTTCTCGTATCGTTTCGGCGCCGATGACCTCGATCGGGAGCGCAAGCTGCCTCACCATGCCGCGGATCACGAGCAGTTGCTGGTAGTCCTTCTTGCCGAACACCGCGAATTCCGGCTGCACGATGTTGAACAGCTTCAAGACCACGGTGCAGACGCCCTCGAAAAAGGCCGGCCGAAACTGCCCTTCCAGAATTTCGGCGAGCGCCTCGGGCGGATGAACCTTGTAGGTCTGCGGCTCCGGATAGATCTCGTTTTCCGACGGCGCAAACAAGATGTCGCAGCCCTCGCGCTCCAAGAGCTCGGCGTCCCGGGACAGGGTGCGCGGGTATCGATCGAAGTCGTCGGTCGGCGCGAACTGAAGCCGGTTGACGAAGATGGTGGCCACGACCGGACGGTGGAGGCCCTTCGCGATCCGGATCAGAGAGAGATGGCCCGCATGGAGTCCGCCCATGGTCGGCACCACGGCGGGTCGGCGCACTTTCGCGAGAGCCGCGCGCAATTCTGCGATGGTATGGACGATGCGCATGCCGGCGGCCGTCAGTATCCGTGCAAAGCATCGTCGGGAAAGCGGCCGCTCTTGACCTCGGACACATAGAGCCGCACGGCCTCCTCCACGGAGAGCCCGGCGCCGGCGAAGTTCCTTACGAAGCGCGGCTGCTTGCCCCGGGTCACCCCGAGCATGTCGTGCAGAACCAGGACCTGCCCGCTGCAACCCGCACCGGCGCCGATCCCGATGACGGGAATGGATAGGGAGGCCGTGATCTCACGCGCGAGCGCGGCCGGCGTGAGCTCGATCACCAGCATGCCTGCACCGGCGTCGGCGAGCTCCCGCGCCTGGCGGCGCATGGTGCCCGCCGCCGCCTCATCCCGGCCCTGGATGCGGTACCCGCCCAGGGTGTATACGGATTGGGGTGTGAACCCCAGATGCGCGCAGACGGGAATGCCGCGCTCGACCAGCGCGCGCACCGCCGGCGGCGTCCAGCCGCCGCCCTCCAGCTTCACCATATGCGCGCCCGCCTTCATGAGCAGCACGGCGTTGCGAATCGCCTGCTCGATCGACTCGTGATAGGAGCCGAACGGCATGTCGGCAATGATCCATGCCCGGCTGTTGCCGCGGACCACCGCTCGGGTGTGGTACTCCATCTCTTCCACAGACACCGGCAGCGTCGACGGGTGTCCCTGGATCACCATTCCGAGCGAGTCGCCCACGAGCAAGACATCCACGCCGGCGTCGTCGAGAACGCGGGCGAATGCCGCGTCATAGCAGGTCAGCATGGCGATCTTCTCGCCGGTGCGTGTCATCTCTTGAAGACGCCGCAGCGTCACGGGTTTGCGGAGGGTGGATTCGCTCATGATCGCCAGCGAGAGGATTAACGGCCCATTTTAGACGGACGCCTCCCGATATGGCCAAATTTCGGGAAGTTCGCGAATTTAGGGAAATTTTGACCGAGCGGCGGATCAGTGCACGACGGTTCCGAGCCAGCGTGCGAGCCGCCCGGAGTCCATGGCGCCGGACTGGCGCGCGATCTCCTTGCCGTGGTTGAACACGATGAGGGTGGGAATGCTGCGTATGTTGAGTCGGCCGGCGGGCGCCGGCTCATCCTGCGTATTCAGCTTGGCGAACCGCATCTTCGGCTCCAGCTCGCGCGCCACCGTCTCGAAATGCGGCGCCATGGCAAGGCAAGGTCCGCACCAGGGAGCCCAGAAATCCACCACCAGCGGCAAATCGTCGCGCCCGACATGCTTGTCGAAGTTCGCTTCCGTGAGGTTGAAGGGCTTGCCCTGGAACAGGGCAGAATGACATTTCGGGCAGTGCGGCGACTCACCGAGGCGCGAAGCGGGGAGACGAACCACCGAATCGCAGTGGCCGCAGACGACGTGCAGTGCATCGCTCAGAGTGTTGCTCATGGATAGACCCTTTGGCTCCTTCGGGGCGGTGGCCGGCGACATCACCAATTTGCAGCGCGAAAATTCACAAGTGTTCGTTCCCTGAAGGCAGATCCTTCGGGGATCATGGGATTTCTTGCGGCATCTGAGCCCGATTACAAGGGGAGAGGGATGTCTTTACGATGGGTCGCCGGGGTGCTCGGCGGCGGCGGCGTTCCTCGGGGCTTTGAGAGGCGCCGCGGTACGGCTTAGGTATCATCGGCCGCATGCCACGAGATTGTCTGGGCAATCCTTTGACCGCCGCACCGGCCCACACCTTGCGGGCGGTCGATGAATTCATCCGGGGGTTTCTCGGTTATGAAACGCGCGCGGAGCACATCGTGCGCGCGGCCGATGCGGATGGAGGCTCGTGTATTGCGAATGTCTATGCGGGCTGTCTGTGGATGCTGCTGGAGGCGCCGCAGGCTCCGAGGCAAGCCGCCGGCTATCTGGGCGCGGCCGAGTCCGCGGCCGGCGCCGCCATGCCTCGCGAGCGGCTCAACGTCGAGTTCCTGCGCGCTTGGGTAGCCGACGACGTGCCCGGCGCCCTGCGCGCCGCCGAGCGGGTGACGGATGAGTTTCCGCAGGACCTCGTTATCCTCAAGCTGCAGCAGTACCTCGAGTTCAATCGCGGCAATTCGCCGGCAATGCTGCGCGCCGCGCTGAAAGTCCTCGATCGCAATGCCACCGTCGCATACGTTCACGGCATGGCGGCGTTCGCGTACGAGCAATGTCACCTGCTGAGCGAGGCGGAGCTGGCCGCACGCCGAGCGCTCGCGCTCGAGCGCAAGGAGCCCTGGGCGCAGCACGCCCTCGCACACGTCATGCTCACGCAGGGCCGCATCGATGAGGGCGCACAATTCCTCGAGGGCGTCGCCTCCACCTGGACGGGGCTCAACTCGTTCATGATCACGCATTTATGGTGGCACATGGCACTGTTCAAGCTGAGCCAGGGCCGCTTCGCGCAGGCGCTCGAGATCTACGACCGGCATTGCTGGGGCGTCGCCAAGGATTACTCGCAGGATCAGGTGGGGGCCGTGTCGTTGCTCGCCCGCATGGAGATCGCCGGGGTCGATGTCGGAAGCCGCTGGCAGGAGCTCGCCGGCCACCTCGTCGCGCGTGCCGACGACACGGTGCAGCCCTTCCTCACGCTGCAGTACCTTTACGGTCTTGCCCGGGCGCAGCGACCCGAAGCGCACGTTCTGCTCGAAGCCGTACGGCGCAAGGCGCAAAGCGCGCGCGCCGACGTGCGCGGGATCTGGCAAGCGGTCGTACTTCCGGCGGCCGAGGGACTTCATGCCTATGCACGCGGAGAATACGATCGTGCATGGCGCGAGCTCGGACACGCGATGCCCCGCCTGATCGAGACCGGCGGCAGCCACGCGCAGCGCGATCTGTTCGAGCAGGTGATCCTCGATGCGGCGATCAAGAGCGGTCGCAGCGTTCAGGCGCAGCAGACGCTGGAGCTGCGGCGGGCGTCGGATCCCGACGGGGTGCCCGTGAATGCGGCACTCGCCGCCGTATATGATGATCTCGGCCTGGCCCCGCTCGCACGGGCCGCGCGCGCGCGTGCCGCGGCCACGCGAGCCCGCCATTCGGAGCAGACCCCATGTCCGAGCTGAATCTGGCCGACGATCTGATCGAGCACCTGTGTCGATCGATCGACGAGCGGTGTGCGGAGCTCGTCGAGCTCACCCGGGATCTCATCCGTTTCCCGACGGTGAACCCGCCGGGCGAGGGTTATCGGCCATGCGCGGAGTTCATCGGACGGCGTCTCCAGAGACGCGGGTTCGCCGTCGACTATGTGCGCGCCGAGGGAACACCGGGCGACAGCGCACGCTGGCCGCGCATCAACGTGGTCGCGCGCCGCGAGAGCGGCGTGCGCGGGCCGTGCGTGCACTTCAACGGCCATATCGATGTGGTGCAGACGGGTGCCGGCTGGACCGTCGAGCCCTTTGCCGGTGTGGTGCGCGACGGCAAGCTCTTCGGCCGCGGTGCCTGCGACATGAAGGGCGGCCTCGCTGCGGCCATCGTGGCGGTCGAGGCGCTGATCGACTCGGGGACCCTGCTTCCGGGTGCACTCGAGATTTCCGGGACTGTGGATGAAGAATCCGGCGGCTACGGCGGCGTCCATTATCTCGCCGAACGCGGCTTCTTCTCGCCGCCGCGCGTCGATCACGTCATCATTCCCGAGCCCTTGAACGTGGATCGGGTGTGCATCGGGCATCGGGGCGTCTGGTGGGCGGAGATCGAGACCCACGGACGGATCGCGCACGGATCGATGCCCTTTCTCGGCGACTGCGCGGTGCGCCACATGAATGCGGTGCTCGATCGATTCGAGACGGAGCTTTATCCCAAGCTTGCGGCGCGCAAGACGGACATGCCCGTGGTGCCTTCCGGTGCGCGACACTCGACCCTCAACATCAATTCGATTCACGGCGGTCTTCCGGAGCTCGAGGAGGGCGCGTTACCTTCGCCGTGCGTGCCGGACTCCTGCCGCATGGTGATCGACCGCCGCTGGCTCGTCGAAGAGAATCTCGAGGGCATCAAGACGGAAGTGCGCGACCTGCTCGAGCAGCTGGTGCGGGAGCGTGCGGGCTTCGCTTACAGCCTGCGCGATGTATTCGAGGTCAAGCCGACCTTGGCCGATCGCGACGGGCCGGTGGCAAGCACGACGGCGGCCGCCATCCGGCGCGTTCTCGGGCGCGCTCCGGAGTTCATCTGCTCGCCGGGCACCTATGATCAGAAGCATATCGATCGCGTCGGCAAACTGCGCGATTGCATTGCCTACGGACCCGGCATTCTCGACCTCGCGCATCAACCCGACGAGTACGTGCTCATCGAGGACCTGCTCACCTCGGCCAAGGTGATGGCGCTTGCCGCGGCGTCGCTTCTCTCAAGGCGCGCATGAGGCGCAAGCCGCGGGCCGCACTTGCGACGTGGGTTGCGCCATCCTGATGAGATCAGCTCGCCTTGGCCATGTGCGCCTTGGCCATCTCGGACACTCGGTCCCAGGTGGTCGCCCGCATGCTCGGACGGCCGTTCATTCGATCCAACCAGCGCACGAGATTGGGGGCCTTCGCCGTGAGCTCGTGCCATTCCGGAGTCGCCGCGAAGAAATCGAGCTGCGGGGCGATCAGCACGTCCGCGAGACTCAGAGACTCACCGCCGAAATAGCCGCCTTCGCCGAGCTCGTGCGCCAGAGCGCCGAACACGACATGCGCCTTGGGCATCGCGGCGGCGATGGCCGCCTCGTCCGGCGTGAGGCCCATGAGCTTGGGGCCCACGATGCGCTGGAAGCCGATGACGTTGCCTACCCCCTGGAATAGATAGCAGTCGTTGACGCCCATCAACTGATCGATGCGTGCAGCGGCGCGCGGCTCGGCCGGCATGAGCGCGGGTCCGGGCAGAGCCCGGTCGAGGTAGCGCAGGATCGCCTGAGTCTCATAGAGCCGAAAGTTGCCGTGTTCCAGCACCGGGACGCGGCCGAAGGGGTGACGCGCCAGATGCTCGGGCGCGCGAAATGTGGCCGCCGCGACGGGGACGAGCCGGTACCCGGCCTGCTTTTCTTCGAGCGTGACCAGCACCGCGCGTCCGTAGGGACTTCCAGGAATGCTGTAAACCTTGATCTCACTCATGATGCGACAACTCCTCTCGCTATTTCCTGCCTGAACAACTCCAAAATCCTGGGCCATCCGCCATCGACATCCTTGCGCATTTTTTCGGCGGCTTGCGCACCCATCCTTTCGAAATTGCGGTGCTCGAGCTCGACGCGCGTCATGGCGGGACCTTCCTGCACGAAGCGCACCTCGACCTCGGAGGCAAAGGCGGCACGCGCATCCGGCTTCCAGTCGGCGCTGATCTCCCACGAGCACACGAAGCGCTGCGCCGGTTCCCAGGCGAGCACGTGGCCCACGACGACGTCGCCGCCGTCGGCGTGCCGTCCATACCAGCGACCCCCGACGAAGGGCTCGATGATGGTTTCGAGGAGCGGTGCGGAGCCGATCGCGTGCGTCTTGGGCCACCATCGGTCGATGCCGGCGGTGAAGACCTCGAACGCCCTCTGCGCGGTCGCCTGGACAACGAGCGTTCTGCGCACGGGGGCAATTTGCAATTTCATCCGTGGGGTCCTTTCTTCGCAGGGCCGGAACGCTCCACTTCGCGCTTGAATGCATCGAGCGCGTCCGTCCAGAATTCATCGAGCCAGCGCCGCAAGGGCCCCAGCCCATCGGGATCGATGTAATACACCCGACGCGTTCCCTCCGCGCGGTCGAGCACGAGTCCCGCCTCTTTCAAGGCCTTGAGATGCTGCGAGACGGCCGGACGGCTCACGGGAAGACCGGCCGCGATTTCCCCGACGGGCGCCGGTCCCGCACGCAGCGTTTCGAACACCGCGCGGCGCGTGGGGTCGGCGAGGGCAGCGAGTGCGCTTGAGTAAGCCATAGCTTACGGTAAGTCAGTGCTTACTGAATGTCAAGGCCGCCTCATTGAAATATTGGCGGGGCGACTGATCGGCTGGCGTGCCCCGAGCGCGCTGGCATTTTCTGCGCAATGCCATTCGATTGATCAATTGACAGCCCCTGCGCCGGGGGCGGATATATAGCTTAAGGCGAAATTGCTCCCGGTCGAGGCGTGAAGATCATCGACCGACAGGGCATTGACCGCCTTCAGTATTTGGCCATTCGGCGCTTCCGGCGCCGTCCTCGCCTCCTGCGGGAGCAATTTTTCGTCCAGCCGAGTCCTCGGTGGTGCGCCGCGCCGCTCGCCGCGCGGCCGTGCGTCAAGCACCCTGCGAACTCAGCAGGAGCGCGCCCTCCACGAGCACCTCGGGGCCGCTTCACATGCTAATCTATCAGCATGAAAGCCCGGCAAAACAGCGCCTTTTTGGCGGTCAGCATGGTCTGCACGGCGCTTGGCTGGGCAGTAGCCCCGAACGCGCAAGCCACCGTGTTTCCGCTGGTGCACAGCACCGATAGCGTGTTCGGCGAGGACCAGACGGTGGTTACCGTCTACGAGGACACTCTCTACGATCTCGCCCGCAAGTACAGCCTCGGGTCCGAGGAGCTCATTCGCGTCAATCCCGGCATCGATCCGTGGCTGCCGGGCGCGGGCAAGCAGGTGACCATTCCGGGACGGCACATACTGCCGCCCGGGCCGCACGAAGGCATCGTCGTCAACTTGCCGGAGCATCGGCTCTACTACTACCCGAAGCCGAAGCGCGGCCAGCCCCAGGAAGTGATCACCTATCCAGTGAGCATCGGCAAGATGGACTGGCGCACGCCGCTCGGCCTCACGCATGTCATCGCCAAACAAAAGGATCCGACCTGGTATCCCCCGGCCTCGGTGCGCAAAGAGCACGCCGAGGCGGGTGATCCTTTGCCGGCGAGCGTGCCGCCGGGACCTGACAATCCGCTGGGCGCCTATGCCATGCGGCTGGCCGCAGGCAACGGCACCTATTTAATCCACGGCACGAACAACCCGATCGCGGTCGGACTCGCCGTGACGCACGGCTGCATCCGCATGTATCCGGACGATGTCGCGGCCCTCTTTCCGTTAGTGCCGGTCGGCACTCCGGTGCGTCTCATCAACGAGCCCATCAAGGTCGCCTGGGTCGACGGCGAGCTCTTGCTCGAGGCGCATCCGCCGGTCGATGCCGAAGGGCAAAGCTTCGAGCCCAACGTAGATCAATTCTCCGACCTGCTGCAGAAGGAGGTCGGCGACACTACGGTCGCAATCCACTGGGATTATGCGCGCGAGGTGCTGCAGAAAGCGGACGGCGTGATTGCCACGGTAGGTCTCGAGGCCGATGCCTCCGCGCTCAATTCGGACGCGGGTGCCGTCCCGCCGGCGCAGCCGCAGCCGGCGCCTCCCGCGGAGGCCGCACTCCCGACCGGGCGTTAGCGGCCTCGCGTCCTAGTGCGACTGGCCGGCCGCGATCACCGCCAATCCCTGCAGGACGAGATCCGGCACGATCTCGCCGCGCGAGCGCATCGTCCCGGTGATCATTCCCGCATCGCCACCCGTGATGAAGAGCTTCGGCTTGACTCCCGTGCTCTGCTCGATCACTTCCGCGGCGCGATCGGCCATGCCTGCCAGGGCGAACACGGCGCCACGCGAGACTGCTCCAATCGTGTTGTTGGCGAGCACGCCCGCGAGCGACGGTGTGCTGTGCTCAGCGGCCCGGGCGATGTCGCTGGTCTTGCTCATCAGTGCTTCGCGCATCATGTGGATGCCGGGAACGATCAATCCGCCGAGATGATGACCCGATGCATCGACGCTGTCGACTTTCACTGCGGTGCCCGCATCGACTACGCAGAGTGCCGATCGCGCCCGGGTCCAGGCTCCGATCAGAGCGAGCCACCGATCGGCACCGAGAAGCTTGGGATCGAGATAGCCGTTCACGAGCCCGTGATACTCGGGCACCGCCGTGACGAATTCGGCGTCCACGCGCAATACTTTCTTGGTCAGTTTGCTCAGCGTCTTGGACATCACCGGTCCTGCGACATTCGATACCAGCACCCGGGAGGGGCGCAGCCCCGAGTCGAACAGGGCAGCAGTCCAAATGCCCGGCTTCGCGTCACGGTGAACGACGGCCTGCTGGTCCGATAGACCAGTGCTGGTCAGCCATGCCCACTTGAGACGCGTGTTGCCGACGTCGATGACCAGAATCATGGAAAACCGCTGCTCCCGAAGCTGCCGCGGACGCGGCAAAGCGCGAAAGCATAACATCTTGGCGCGATGGCCGATTCCGTCTCGGCAGATCCCGGAGCGGCGGGACGCTCAGGTCGATGTCACCGGTGCGGCCGAACCCTTTGGTGTCAGATCTGAAATCACCTGCAGGAGTGCCCGCGACACGCGCTCGTCGATCTCCGCGGCATGGGGCAAGTGCACGGGATAACGCACGTGCGCGTCCACTCCCTTGATCGAATACGTCAACTGCACGGTCGGCACGGGTTCGCCGCCCGCGCGCGACAGCGTCGTCCGTTGCAACTCGAGTGTCTGCCGCTGAATCTCTTCGCGGTAGTCAGCGAGTGCCTCGGTGGCGGCGGTGAACAGCTTCTTCTTTGCGGATTCGTAATCCACCTCGGGGGGAAGGGCGAGCGTTATGTCGTGCCAGGCAAGACTTACGCCGGGGATCTGCTTGAACAGCCCGGTCGATACCTGAAACACCACGGAGTTGGGGAAGGCGACGACGCGTCCCGTCGGGCTGAAACTGCCGTGGCCCGCAAGCTCCATCAAGTACATGCGCACCATTCCGAGCTCGATGATCTCGCCGCTCACCTCGCCGATCTGCACCCGATCGCCGACGCGAATGCCGTATTTTCCGATCAGGAAAAAATATCCGACGATGGACACGAGCACGCTCTGCATCGCGACCGCGAGACCCGCAGTGATCAGGCCGGCGAAGGTCACGATCGAGCCGAGCTCGCTCGCGAACGTGAACCCGATGACGATGACCACCAGAGTCCAGAGCGCGATCTTGCGCAGGAGCAAGAGCTGGTAGCGCCTGCGCGCATCGTGCACATACTCGAGCACGCCGCGGTGCCACAGCTCGGCGAGAACGAAGATGGCGCCCAGAATGAGAGCAAGCGCGCCGGCTCGAATTCCCAGCGACTTGAGCGCACTCCGGGACTGGCCTTTGACGGCGTCGCGCCAGTTCTTCAGATTTCGCCGGTATTGATCGAGGAGCGCGGCCTGTTTGCGCAGCGGCAAGAAGAGCGCCGAGGCTTGCTTGAATTGCCGGGCAACGGCGTCGAGCTGATCGCGAATGCTGCTCAAGCCCGCGCTGTCGGCGCTATCCGCCTGCGCCATGAGCGCATCGCCGCGCGCGGAAAGCGCGCGTAATTGATCGGCCAGCTTGCCTTGGATCTGCGTGTGCGAGGTCTGCAGGGCGACGGTGCGCTTGTCGATATCCTCGATCGAGGAGTCCTTCTCGGACAGCTTGAATGCCGTAGCAGCCTCGTCCCAAAGTCCAAAGCGCGAGGGCGCGACAGACGCAGCGACGGGCGCAGCGGCCGGCGCCGCGGCGCCCGAAGGGTGCTGCGCCGGGGGCGCTGTACTGCCGGACACCGCGGCGGGCAGGGCGACCGCCATTGCGTCGATCTGGGAGCGCAGCGAGCTCGCGTCCTTGGCACCGCTCCCGCTCGCCGCCGCGGCGATGCTCGAGACCATGCTCTTCTTCGCATTGACGAGATCGATCTCGCCCTGAAGCTCGGAGAGCTTCGCTTGCAGCGCAGGCGCGTCCTTCTTTGGCGCGCCCGCGAGCTTTGCGCGCGCCGAGTCGATCTCGCCCTGGATGGAAAGCGCCTGTGCGTCGAGCTTGCGCTGTCGCGCGGCGAGCGTCAGCCCGGAGGCGTTCGAGTGGTTGTCTGATGCCGCGGGCGCGGGGTCCTCGACGAGCAGATCCGCACCTGCCCGGGCGAAGTCGAACCCGAGCCCGACGACTTGATTGGCGATCTGGCGATTCTCCGAGACGATCAGAAGGTCGCTCGGCTCGTCCGCGATCTGCTGCTGAATGCCGAGCGTGCGGTACCAATCGACGGTGTCATCCAGCATCTGAATGACTTCCGCCGCGCTCATCGGCGCAGCGGGCATCGGCCCCGGTCCCGCATTGACCGGCGGTGCCGTGACTGGAGTGGCGGCAGGCGATGCGGAGGCGGCCGGCGGGTCCGTCGAGGCGGCCGCGATCGCGAGGGAGCCGGCGAACATGCTCGCGCCCAGCAGGATTTTGAAGGTTCGTGAGCGAGCGGAATGCGGCACGGGCGCATCCTACCGCAAACGCGGCGCACGTCGTGCGGTGAAATTCTTGCGGAGGCAGTGAAAGTTTTTCAATTTCCCGGCATGCTTGCGCATCGCGCGACGACTGCGCCAACTCTGCGAGCTGTTCAAGGTGAAAATGACGAAATTTAGAGCCGGGCTGCTGGTGTGCTCCACGCTTTGGGGCACGATGGCTGCAATCCAGATCTGCGCCGCCGCCGGATCCGGCGCCTCGACCCAGAGCGTCGACGGCAAGCCCGCGAACCCGGAGGAACAGAGCGAATCACCGCGCCTGCTCCACGATGCGCATCAAACGACGCAGGGCTCCATCTCGGTCGAGGGACACGCGATCACCTACCAGGCGGAAGCTGGAGTGATGGTCGTTCACGTGAGGGATCCGCTGGACGACGATCCGCCGCCGCCGCACGACGAACACGGCAACCCGCCTCCGCCGCCGCCGGAGGCGAGCATGTCGTACGTGGCATATTTCCGCGGCGATAAAGAAGATCCCCATCGTCCAATCACGTTCCTGTACAACGGTGGCCCAGGCTCTTCGACGGTATGGCTGCACATGGGCGCGTTCGGTCCCAAGCGCGTGCGTACCGCGGACGACACTCACAGCGCCGCCGCTCCATACCGCGTGGTCGACAACGAGTACAGCCTGATCGACGTGAGCGACCTCGTGTTCATCGATGCGCCGGGAACGGGCTTCGGACACCTGCGCGGCAACGAGAAGGAGAAGGCATTCTTCGGCGTCGATCAGGACGCGCATGCCTTTGCGAATTTCATCGTGGAGTTCCTGTCGCGTCACAAGCGGTGGAACTCGCCGAAGTACCTGTTCGGTGAAAGCTACGGCACGACTCGATCGGCCGTGCTGTCGAGCATCTTGGAGAACGAGAAGGATGTCGATCTGAATGGGATCATCCTGCTGTCTCAAATATTGAACTTCGATGGCAGCGCGGATGCACCGCAGTTCAACCCCGGGGTCGACTTGCCCTACATGCTTGCGCTGCCGACCTATACGGCCACCGCCTGGTATCACCACAAGCTGACGAATCAGCCGGCGGCTCTCGAGCCGTTGCTGCGCGAGGTCGAGAATTTCGCTCTCAACGATTACTCTCAAGCGCTCGCCGCGGGAAACACATTGAGCGCCGAACGAAAGTCGGCGATCGCGGCCAAGCTGCATGAGTACACGGGCTTGCCCACCGACTACATCGAGCGGGCGGACTTGCGCGTCAACGGCGGAGAATTCGAGAAGACTCTTCTCGGGAGCGAGACCACCACCGGCCGGCTCGACACCCGCTTCTCCGGGCCCACGCTCGATCCGATGAGCAAGGAAGCCGGGTACGATCCGCAGTCGGCCGCCATCTCCTCCGCCTACGTCTCGGCGTTCAACGATTACGTGCGCAATACGCTCAAGTTCGGCGACCGGATGACTTACAAGGCCGAGATCGACGTGGAGAAGAACTGGGATTTCACCCACCAACCTCCCGGCGCTCCGATGAAGCTGCCCACCACCACCAACGTCATGCTAGATCTGGCGGCGGCGATGAAACAGAACCCGAAGCTCAAGCTCCAGGTGAACGGCGGCTACTACGACCTCGCGACACCGTACTTCGCGGCGCTGTTCGAGCTCCAGCATCTACCCATCGAGAGATCATTGCAGGACAACATAGAGACGCATTTCTACACCTCGGGCCACATGGTCTATGCGCATGAGCCGGATCTGAAGGCGCTGCATTCGAACGTCGCTGCATTCATCGAGAAGACGAAGAGCGGCATGGCGGGGCAATCGTGATGGGCGCGGCGGCCGCGATGGAGCTGAAGGCGGCCATCGTCAATGTGCCGGATTTCCCGCGCCCCGGAATTTTGTTCCGCGACATTGCACCGCTCCTCAAGAGTCATTTCGCGGCCACCATCCAGGCGCTCGACGGCCTGCTGTCGGAACCGGAATGGCACGCCGTCGACGCCGTGGCCGGAATCGAGTCCCGCGGCTTCATTCTCGGCTCGGCGCTCGCGCTCCGCCGCGGCAAGGGATTCGTGCCGGTGCGCAAGCAAGGGAAACTGCCGCCGCCGGTGGTCGATGTGGCCTACGATCTCGAGTACGGCTCGGGCGTGCTGGAAATGCAACGGGGGGAGGGACGCCTCCTGTTGATCGACGACGTACTCGCGACCGGCGGGACGATGAGTGCCTCGGCCGAGCTTTGTTTGCGCGCGGGCTACTCGGTGAGCGCCCTCGCCGCGCTCATCGATCTGAAGCTCGTGGTCGACTATCGATGGCGCGACATGGCCTTGCGCGCCGTCATCGACTACTGATCGGTCATGACCGAGCTACCGAGGGTGCTCGTCGTCATGGCCCTTGCGGTCGAATCGGCCGGCGTCTTCGAAGGCGCGGGCGTCCCCGTGCTCTACTGCGGCGTGGGAAAGGTCAACGCCGCCGTCACCCTCACTCGCGCGCTGTGCCGGTACGCGCAGGGCTCCCATTCGGCGCCGCTCGTGCTCAATTTCGGCTCGGTGGGCAGCCGCGTATACGACACCGGTACGCTGGTCGCTTGTCATGAATTCGTGCAGCGGGACATGGACGTCACGGGCTTGGGGTTCGAGCTCGGCGTGACGCCGTACGATGAGGCGCCCATGCGGCTCGTGTTCGAGCCTCGTTTCGACTACCTGCCGGCGGCGCTTTGCGGCAGCGGGGACTCGTTCGCGACGAGCGCATGCTTGATCGGGTGCGACGTCGTGGACATGGAGGCCTACGCGCTCGCGAAGGCGTGCTGGGCCGGGGGCGCGCGTTTCGCCTGTGCAAAATACGTCACCGACGGCGCCGATCACGCGGCCGCAGATCACTGGCGCGACAACGTGCACAAGGCGGCGGAGGCGTTTCTCGAGCTGTATCGTGCCGTCGAGCGCGATGCGTTCGCGCCGCCTCAAAAGCCGTGATGGTGCAACAGCGTCACGCCGACTGCGGCAATCAGGCAATAAACGCCGAATAGGTACCAGCGGCCGCTTTCCAGCCACCGGCTGAGCCACCTGAGCGCGACCAATCCGGCGAGGAACGCGAACGCGGCTCCAGCGACACTCAAGAGGGCGACCGACTGCAAGCTTTCGTGGGACGGCGCGTGCGCCAGCCGGAGCGCCTCGCGAGCGACCACCGGGGGGGTAAGAATCACGGCGAGGGCGAAGCTGAAGCGCTCGGCGCGCGGCTTTGCGACGCCCAGCAGCATGCCCGTCGAGATGGTCGCGCCCGAGCGGGAAAATCCGCGGAACGGCAGGCATAGTCCCTGCACGGCCCCGATGATTCCGGCCTCCTTCAAGCTGAGCTCGCCGCGATCCGCTGCCGGCGTCCGGCGCCGTCGCCTCTCGCGAAGGCCGGCGATGAGAATCAGCACTCCCGCCGCGGCCAGCGCCGGCGCGATGAATTCCAGATGGCTGAAGAGATCCTCGATCTCGGAATGCGGCAATCCGCGGAGCGCCGTCTTCTCGATGATCTTGACGATGAGCTCGCCGATCACCGCGGTGAGCGCCGTGGCGAGGATGAGCCGCCCGGCGATGGCCTTGAATGCCGCCGCGCTCGAGAAGTAAGCGCCGCGCCATTGCCTCCAGAAATAGACAATCACGGCAAACATCGTGCCCGTATGCAGCATCACGAGAAGCAGCGTCATGGGCGGCGAGGACGGGTCGAGCCCGAGCAGCTTCTCGGCCACCACCACGTGAGCAGAGCTCGATATCGGCAAGAGCTCGGCCAAACCTTGTACGATCGCGAGAATGAAAACATTGAAGAGCGACATCGACCGATTCTAGCGCAATGAGCTCGGCGTTGCTTTTGGGGTTGACTTCCGCCTTGTGCTACGGCGTCACGGATTACCTCGCGCGCATCGCCGGCCGCGCGGTCGGCGTCTGGCGCAGCATGTTCTACGGCGATCTGCTCGCCTTCCTCGTTTTGAGCACATGGTTCCTGTGCGCGCCGGGCACGGTCCCTGCGTTTGGCTCGCACGCCGCCGCCTGGACCGCATCGGTCGCCTCGGGCCTCATTCTCCTCGCCGCGGCGACGTTGCTGACACGCGCACTCACGCGCGGCACGCTTGCGGTGGTGGCGCCGGTGGCCGCGAGCTACGGCGCGCTCGCCGCGCTCCTGTCCTTCGCAAGCGGCGAGCACTTGTCCCGCAAGGTGACGCTCGGAATTCTCGTTACGGTGACCGGCGTCTGCCTCGTGTCCATCCCTCCAGGCGGACGCCGTCAGCTCAGGGCGCATCTGCATTCCAGCGGCTTCGGCTGGGCGGCGGGTGCGGCGTTGTGCTATGCCGGCGGCTTCTGGTTGCAGGGAACGTTCGCGGTTCCCGCGCTCGGCGCGTTCATCCCGGTATGGCTGTCGTATGGCATCGTCGTCACGGTAATTCCGATGCTCAAGCCGGTTGTCGGGATGGGGCTCGCACCTCCGACCCGCGCGCAGGCGCCGCCGGTACTCGCGGCGGGCCTGTTCAGCGCGGCGGCCTACGCCGCATTGACCGTCGGCCAGTCCACCGGCCACGTCGCCATCGTGGTCGTGCTGAGCACGCTCGCGAGCGCGGTGACGGTGCTCTTGTCCCGGCTCATCGACCGTTCGGTCATCGCGACCCATCAGTGGCTCGCGATCGGCCTCATCGTCGGCGGGCTCGTTCTGATCAGGAGCTAGGGATCGGCTGCCGGCTGTCGTTGCCAGGTCTGGTTTCTGCCGAGCAACGATATGCCGATATAGCCGCGAACGATGAGGCGCGTACCGTCCTCGACATGCATCTTGCAATGATAAACCGATCCATTTTCCGGATCGAGAATGTCGCCGCCGCTGTACTGGTCGTCGTCCCCGCGTTTCATGTTGCGAATGATGACGAGCCCGATGATGGGATGATCCTTGCGCTCGTCGCTGCAAAGGCCGCAGACCCGATGCTCGGCGCCCGGGGTGAAGCTGCTCTCGATCTTGCCGAAGAGTTTGCCGTTCTCTTCGTAGATGCGCACGATGGCCCGTGCCGCACCGGTCTTGTCGTCGAAGGTCTTCCACACGCCGATCGGCGAACTCGGATCCATCGCGCCCGCGCCCGCGCCCGCGCCCGCGGCCGCGCCGGCGCGCGGTGCGGCGATTGCCGCGACCACGCAGAGCGCGAGCAAGGCGGTTCTGATCATCAGTCGCATCGCGGATCCCCCGTCGGCGGGTCGGGCGCTACAATGGCGAGAATAGTAAACCAATCACGGTCAGCGCATGCATATCCTCATCAGGAAGGCGACGCCCGCGGACCTGGAAACGCTGCTGCGCTTCGAGCAGGGCGTGGTCCAGGCGGAACGTCCATTCGATCCCACACTCGGGGAAGGCGCGATTCATTACTACGACATCTCGGGGATGCTTGCGAGCAATGAAGTCGAATTTCTGGTCGCGATTTCGGGATCCCGGATCGTCGGGTGCGGCTTTGCTCGAATCGAGCCGTCGAAGCCGTTTCTCAAGCATGCGCAGCACGCCTACGTCGGCCTCTTGTATGTCGAGCCGGAGTGCCGCGGCGCCGGGGTCAACGCCAAGATCCTGGAGTCGCTGAGGCACTGGTGCCGAGCGCGAAATGTTCCGGAGATGCGGCTCGAGGTTTACTGCGACAACCGCCCGGCGCTCAGGGCGTATGAGAAGTCGGGGTTCCAGCCGCTCTACGTACAGATGCGCGCGAGCGCGAATGATGAGTGATCTCGACGAGGGGGGGATTCTCGAGCTCAATCAGGCCCACCTCACCGAGACTTCCACGCTCGACCCGGCGCTTTTGCGCGAGCTCCTCGCGCAGGCCTTTCATGTGGGACTGCGCGATCGAGGACGCCATGCATTCCTCATCGCGCTCGATCAGGATGCAACTTCCCGGAGCCCGAATTTCCACTGGTTCCGATCTCGCTACGAGCGTTTCGTGTACATCGACCGCGTGATCGTGACGCCGGGGCAGCGGGGGCAGGGAGTGGCGCGCAAGCTCTACGAGGAACTCATGGCCGCCGCTGCCCAGGCCGGGCACGTGCTCGTCGGCTGCGAGGTGAATCTGGATCCGCCGAACCCGGCCTCCGATGCCTTTCACGCAGCGCTGGGCTTCTGCGAGGTCGGCCGGGCGCGCCTTCCAGACGGCCAGAAAATCGTGCGCTATCTCACCCGGGCGCTTGAAGGCGGTCAGCGCCGCGGTACGTAGAAGTAATAATCGGCGGAATAGGCGACCCGAGTCCGCTGTCCCGCGTGCGCGGCATCGCAGGCGCTCCCGGGCGCCAGCCCGCCGATGGTGTGCAGGCGCTGGATCCACTGCACCTTTCCGAAGAGTCCTTTACCCACGTTCGTCTTCGCGCGCAGCAAGAGCCACGGGACGGCGCCCGGTGAGGGTGGGTCGGCGCGGGCCATGACTTCCCCCACCACCTTGCTGCCGTCGTCAGCCTCCCACGTGGGACCCTCGTAGTGGCGGCCGATGTCCTTGCCCGAGCGATCCGAGAGGTCTGCCTTCGGCCCCTGCAGCACCCAGGTGTAGCGCGGGGGATTCTGCTCGCTCGGTGTGCATTGATAGATCTGCACGCCCGTTCCGTGCAGCATCGAGATGAGCTTCGCTCCGGAGGGTACCTGCAACGCAGGCGGCACGTCGGGCGGCGGCAACGGCTTGTTGTGAGCGCATGCGACCAGCAGAGCGGCGGCAAGCCAGACCGCACACGCAACAAACCTGTCCCGAGTTCGGCCTGTGTCCATTCGATGAATTATACTGGACTCGCCGTGCGATCCAATCATTCTCTGACCGAAGGCTCGATTCCCCGCGCCTTGTTTCTCTTCTCGCTGCCCATTCTTCTCGGCAACCTGTTTCAATCGCTCAACGGATCGGTCAATGCGATCTGGGTAGGGAAGTTCCTCGGCGAAGCGGCGCTCGCCGCCGTGGGCAATGCCAACGTCGTCATGTTCCTGCTGTTCGGCGTGCTGTTCGGCTTTTCGATGGCCTCGACCATCATGGTCGCCCAATGCATAGGGGCCAAAAATATCGAGGAGGCGAAGCGCGTGGTGGGCACCGCCGCCGTATTTTTTCTCGGTCTCTCCCTGCTCATGAGCCTGACCGGATTTGCCCTGACGCATTATTTGCTTCGCTGGCTGGGCACGCCGCCGGACGCGCTGCCTCTGGCGCTTGCGTACATGCGGATCATATTCCTCGCGCTTCCCTTCATGGGTGGTCTGTTCTTCCTCATGGCGGTGCTGCGCGGCGCCGGCGATTCGCGCACGCCATTCATCTATCTGCTGATGGCGGTGGTGCTCGACATAGGCTTGAATCCGCTGCTCATCTTCGGCTGGGGATCCGTGCCGCGTCTGGGGATCGCCGGCTCCGCGGTCGCGACATTGATCGCGCAGGCCGTCAGTTTCGCAGCTCTGGTGGTGCATCTGTACCGCATCCATCATTTCCTCTGCATCCGGCGGGCCGAGCTGCGCCTCTTCGTCGTCGATTGGTCGCTCGTCCGGCTGCTCGTGACCAAGGGCGTTCCCATGGGGCTGCAGATGTTCGTCGTTTCCTCGAGCATGATCGCGCTCATGTCGCTCGTGAACCGCTTCGGCTCCGAGGAGACCGCGGCGTTCAACGCGGCGCTGCAGCTGTGGAACTACGTACAGATGCCGGCGCTCGCCATCGGTGCCGCGGTCTCCGCGATGGCGGCACAAAATGTCGGCGCCGGTCGTTGGGACCGCGTGCGCCGCGTCGCTGCGACAGGCGTCATATTCAATCTCGCGAGCGGCGGGGCGCTGATCGCGGTTCTCTACCTGCTCGATCGGCCCGCGCTCGGGTTGTTCCTGCCGGCGCACGGTGCGGCGATCGGGCTCGCCGTGCACCTCAACGCCATCGTGCTGTGGTCATTCGTGCTTTTCGGCATGTCGATGGTGCTGTACGGCGTGGTGCGCGCGACGGGCGCCGTCGTGCCGCCGCTGATCATGCTCGCGGCCGCGCTCTGGGGCATACGCGTGCCCTTCGCGTACGCGATGCTCGCTCACTGGCAAGCGGATGCCATCTGGTGGAGCTTTCCCATCGCCTCGATCGCCTCGGTGACGATGGCGGCCCTCTATTATCAGTTCGGCGGCTGGCGCGAGGTGCGCATGGGAATCGCCGAGCGTCGAGCTGCGGTACCGAGTGGTTGACGCACCCGGACCGCTCATCGTTCGATGCGGCGCGTTCGGCGACATGGTGCTGCTCACCGCGCTGATTCGCCCGTTGTACGCCCGATTCAACAAGCCCGTGGACATCGTCACCTCGGGATCCTGGAGCAAGCCGCTGCTCGAAGGTCAGCCCGGCGTCGGCGAGGTGCTGTGCGTGCGCAGCCGCAAGACGCCCTACTGGCTCGCGCCGGATCAACGGCGGGTGGTGCGCCGCCTGCGCGCGCGTGGCCCCGGACCGACGTGGTTCTGCGACCCCAACGATGCGGCCCGCCCGATGCTCGAGCGCGCCGGCGTGAGCGAGGAGTACATCGTCGAGGCGAAGGATCATCCGCTCGAGCCCGGAGAGCACATCGTCGAGCAATGGCGGCGGCTTGCGGACATCATGCCGATGGGCCTGCCGGCGCCGTGCGCGCAGGCCGCAGGCGATGCCGCCCGCGGAGCGTATCTCGCGGTGAGCGCGCGCCAGCAGGCGGACCTCGACGCCTGGCTCTTGGCCCGAGGCCTCGAGGGCGTTCCGCTCGTGCTGCTCCAGGCCGGCAACAAGCGAACCATGCGCCGCGGGCTGCGCCGGCTCGCGGTGAACCACAAGTACTGGCCGAATGAGCGCTGGGCCGCCGTGATGCTCTACCTGCGCGCGCGCTGTCCGGGACATCGGATCGTGCTGCTCGGCACCGGGCCCGAATACGGACTCAATCAAGAGCTCATGGCCGCTGCACGCATCCCTGATGTCTGCAATGCCGCCGACGATTTGCCCATCCCGCGACTGACCGCGCTCTTGTCGCGTGCCGCGGGGCTGGTCACCGTCGACTCGGGCCCGGCGCATGCCGCCGCGGCCGTCGGCTGTCCGCTCGTGGTGCTGTTCGGGCGGGCATTGCCGTCGCTGTACCGGCCGTGGGGTACGCTGGGGGCCGACGTGAAGGTGCTGACCGGGCGCATCGGGGGCGAGCCGAGCATGCTCGGCATCACAGCCGCCGAGGTCATGGAGGCATGGTCGACGCTTAAATTGCGCCATTCCTGAACGAGGCGGCCGCCCGGGCGCGCCTCGATCAGGCGGGATCGCGGAGCATATCGGGCGTCACGAGCACGACGCCGCGCTTGGTCACATAGAACCGGCTCTCGTCCGCGGCGACGTCGTAGCCGATTTGTGTGTCGTCCGGTATCACGGTGTCCTCGTCGATGATGCAGCGATTGATCCTGCAACGCCGGCCGACGCTTACGCCGGGGAGCAGCACCGAGCTGTCGATGATGCTCTGGTCCTCGATGCGAACATCGCTCGAGAGGAGCGACTGCCGCACGTGCGCGCCCGATATGATGCAGCCGCCGGCGACCATCGAGTTCACCGCCATGCCGCGCCGTCCCTCCTCATCCAGCACGAATTTTGCGGGGGGATGCTGGGCCTGATAGGTCCAGATCGGCCAGTGGTGGTCGTAAATATTGAGCTCGGGATTGAGCGCGACGAGCTCCATGTTCGCCTCGTAGAACGCATCGACATTGCCGACGTCGCGCCAATAGTTCTGGGCCCGCGTCTCGACGTCGTGGAAAGGATATGCGAATACGCGCATCCGCTGAATCGCGGGCGGGATGATGTTGCGTCCGAAGTCGTGCTTGCTCTCTCGATTCTGCGCGTCCTCCACGAGCAGCCTTTCCAGCCTGTCGAGCGCGATGACGTAGATCCCCATGGAAGCACGCGCCAGGTCGTCGTGGCCGATGATCGGATCGGGGCTCTGCGGCTTCTCCGCAAACTTGATCACCCGATTCGTGTCGTCGGTCGTCATGATCCCGAATTCCTGCGCACGGTCGATGGGCACATCCACCACCCCCACCGTGATATCCGCCTCGCATTGCTCGTGGTAGGCGATCATCGGGCCGTAGTCCATCTTGTAAATATGATCGCCGGCCAGAATGAGCACGTGCGTCGGATTGTGCGAGCGGATGAATTCGAGATTTTGATACACCGAGTCGGCCGTGCCGCGATACCAGAACTCGCCGATTTGCTGTTGCGCGGGAATGAGCTCCACGAACTCACCGAGCTCGCCCCGCAGATAACTCCAGCCGCGCTGAATGTGCTGGATCAAGGGCTGAGCTTTGTACTGTGTGAGGACGGCGATCTGGCGGATGCCGGAATTGACGCAATTGGACAGCACGAAGTCGATGATGCGGAACTTGCCGCCGAACGGCGTTGCCGGCTTGCAACGATGCAGGGTCAGCGCCTTGAGGCGCTCGCCGCGTCCGCCCGCCATCACTACCGCCAAAGTGCCGCTCGTCAATCGGCTGACGTAGCGTCCGGTGCTGGTTCGAGCGGCATGTCTCATGGGAGCGTCCTGGAATCGGCCTCAGCGTGCCACAGTGAGAGGCGCACCGCATCAGCTTTTTCGGGACGGGTTTCGCCGCGCGGAGCAAATCGCCTTTGTTAAACTTACCGGATGGCTCCGCTCAAGGTCTGCGTTTTGAGTTCCGAGATGGTGCCGTTCGCAAAGACGGGCGGGCTCGCCGATGTGGTCGGGGCATTGGTGCGCGAGCTGGCCGAGGTCGGCCAGGAGGTTCGTGCGTTCATGCCCCTCTACGCGGCGGTAAGGCGGGCGCATCCCGCCACCCAGCCCGTACTCGGGCTGCAAAATGTAGGGGTGACCATCGGTAACCGGGTATACGCTTTTTCGGTGCGGATCACCGATGTGCCCGGCACCGGCATCGCCGTCCATTTCATCGACTGTCCGGAGCTCTTCGACCGTCCTGCCGTTTATACCCGCGACCCGGACGAGCACCGGCGATTCCTGGTGTTCACGCGCGCCGTGATGGAGAGCTGTCTGCGGCTCGGATTCGCGCCCGATATATTTCACTGTCATGACTGGCATACGGCGTTCCTGCCGCTGTTCCTCAAATCGATTTACTCGCCGGTTCCGCTGTTCGCCCGTTCGCGCTCGGTGCTGACCATTCATAACATCGGCTACCAGGGCGTCATTCCGCGCGCGTTCATCGCCGATCTCGGTCTTGCCGAGGACGAGGCGTGCCTCGATGCCCGCGACCTGCAATTCGGAGTCATCAACTCGTTGAAAACCGGCATAAAATTTGCGGACGCGGTTACCACGGTGAGTCCGACGTATGCGCGCGAGATCACTGAAACTCCGCTCGGAATGGGGATGCAGGATACCTTGCAGGCGCGTGCCCGCCCCGTGATCGGCATCCTCAACGGCGTCGATTATCAGGAGTGGGATCCTCGCCACGACCGCTACATCGCGCAGCACTACTCGCGCGAAGATCTGCGGGGCAAGCGCGCGAACAAAGATCGGCTGGTGGCCGAAACCGGCCTCAAGATCGCGCCCGAGACCCCGCTCATCGGCATGGTGACGCGCCTCGCCTCCCAAAAAGGCATCGACATCCTCATGGACGCATTGCCGGAGGCCTTTCGCACGCGCGACTTCGGGCTCGTCGTCCTCGGCAGCGGCGATGAGCGCTACAGCTCCTTCTTCGAGTCGCTCGCGCGCAGCTTTCCATCGCGCGCCGCGTTTCGTTCAGCTCACGACGAGCCGCTGGCGCACCTGATCGAGGCGGGAAGCGACCTTTTCCTCATGCCCTCGCAGTACGAGCCGTGCGGTCTCAATCAAATGTACAGTCTGCGCTACGGGACCATTCCCATCGTGCGCCGCACGGGCGGCCTCGCGGATTCGGTGCGGCACTTCGATCCCGCGACGGGCGAGGGCACCGGATGCGTATTCAACGACTATGACGCGCCCGCCGCGCTTTGGGGAATCAACACGGCGCTCGGCTGGTTCAACGACGGGGCGACCCGCGAAGGGCCGGGCGCCGAAGGGTCCGGCTGGCAGCGCCTGATGCAAAACGCCATGCGCGAGGATTTTTCCTGGGGACGCCAGGTCGACCGGTATGTCGAGGTGTTTCGCGACACCGCTCAGCGAGCCGCCTCGAGCAAAGCGTAGCGCCGGCCGTTCGGCAGCGTGTAGCGATGCGCGACTCGAAGGCTCGCCGCCGCGATCCACGGCGGAAGACCGTCATCGCGCATGCGCGCGCCGATGCCGAGACGCTCGGCGCCGTCCCTGAATGCGCCCTTGAGCTCGCGGCCCGGCAGGAGTGTGACGACCAGCGCGCTCGGCTCATGCACCAGGCGATCCCGCAAGGCGCTCAGCGAGGCCGCATCCAGCGGTCCGCGAACGAGCTGCGCATCCCTGCGTGCGTACATGTCGATGATCGCGCGGGTGGTCTCGTCGGGCGCCATCAAGATGAGCGGTCGTCCGGCGGCGTCTGCCGCCATCGAGCGCGCCACACTCGGCAAGTCCTGCCATGAGTCGACCTCGCGATAGAGCGGCCACGCCGGCGCAATCAACACTACGCAGTACGCCAGCACGAGCTCGAGTTGCGCGCACCGGATTTCGCCCCTTCTCGCCGCGGCGGCGGCGAGAATGCAGAGGGTCGCTGCAGCCGAGACACCGAGACCGACGATCGCGCTCGAGACGCGGGGAACGCTCGGTGCCATCAGCATGGCGTAGGCGGCGACGAACACGAGCATCGCCGCGAGCATCACGTACGCCGTAGCACGGAGCGCGCGGACGTCCCAGCGATCGGGCGAGGTGTGCGCCGACTGCGACCACCATCCGAGCAGCAATGCGAATCCCGGCAGGGCCGGCGCCAAGTAAATGTTGCGCGCGGTGGCCGCCACGGACAGCAGGGCGAGCGAGGGCAATGCGACCGCCAGCGCGAAACGCACCGCCCGCAGGTCAGCGACAGCGCCGCCCGGCGCCGCGAAGGCACGGCACACCCGCCACGCCCGCCCCAGGGCTGCCGCAACCAACAGCGTCCACGGCCAGAGATAGAGGGGCAGCTCGATGAAGTATCTCCCGGGGCTGTTTCGATGTCCGGAGGCGTATTGCAGATCCTGCGGGGCATCGAGGTGAGCGAAGCGCCCGGCGAGGTTGTTCCAGAAGAAGACTTTGAGATGCTCGAGGCCCTCCGGACCGCGATACACCGCGTCGACCCAGGGCAGGATGACGGCGGCCTGCAGCGCGAGGCCGATGTACAGCTCCCACCGGATGAGCTCGCGCCAGCGGCGCTCCCACACCACGAGCACGAGGAGGGCAAGCGCGGGCACCATCCAGGCGACCGCGCTTTTGCTCAGGAATCCCGCGGCGAGCGCCACGTGCATCGCGGTGTAGCCGCGCAGGCGGACCGCGGTGCGCTCCGCATAGAAACCCTCGTAGGCGCCGTAAAGCGCCACCGAGACGGCGGCGAGGAGCGGCGCGTCGGTCGCCAGCCACACGAGGACCTGATAGGACAACAGGAACGTCGAGAGGGCGGCCGCTGCGGCGAAACCGCCCGCGACGCCCGTACTTCGCCGTGCCAGCAGACCGACCCCGAGCGCCGCGATGAGCGCGTAAAGCAGGTTCGGCAAGCGCGCAGCCCAGGCCTCGGTTCCGAACGTCCGAATGGAAGCGCCCGCAATCCAATAGGTGAGCGGCGGCTTCTCGCAGAACGCCTCTCCGGCGAGGAGTGGAACGGACTTGTCCGCCTGCCGGCTCATGCGCCAGGCGATGTCGGCCTCGCGCGGCTCATCCGGCGTCCAGTATCCCCGGGCAAAGATCCCTACGCTCAGGGCACCGAGCAGAGCAATGACCAACAGAGCAGCCTGTGTGCGAGCCGTCCTGGACAACGCTTTATAATGCAGATCTCGAAAAGGAGTTCGCATGACCGCCGCCGACTATACCCTTTACGGCTACTCGTTGAGCTCCGCGGCCTACCGCGTGCGCATCGCGCTCGCGCTGAAGGGCATCGAGCCGGCCACGGTAACGAAGCAGTTACGCCGCGGTGAGCACAAACAGAAGGAGTATCTGCAGATCAACCCGCAAGGATTCGTACCGACCATAGGTCTCGCGGACGGCACCCTGCTCACCCAGTCGCTCGCCATCATCGAATACCTGGAGGAAACGCACCCCGAGCCTGCGCTCTTGCCCGCTGAGCCGCGTGCCCGCGCGCGCGTGCGAAGCCTCTGCCAGATCATCGCGTGCGACATTCACCCGCTCAACAATCTGCGCGTCCTGCAATATCTAGAATCGGCGCTTGGGATCGCGCAGAGCGCTCGGGACGAGTGGTATCGGCACTGGATCGCGAGTGGATTCGACGCGATCGAGGAGACACTGGGGCGAGATGCATCGCGGGGACGATTCTGCTTCGGCGATCGTCCCGGAATGGCCGACATTTGCCTGGTGCCGCAGCTCTACAACGCGCGCCGATACTCCGTCGAGTTGAGTCCGTATCCGCGCATCGTCGCGATCGACGCCGCGTGTCGCGAGCTGCCCGCGTTCGCGGGCGCCGCGCCTGAAAAGCAAGTGTAAACGAGTCCTACGCCGATCGTCGCTCATCGCCGACAGGCATCCTCGCGGGGATGCGCGCTTTCCTGTGTAGAATCTGTGCGCACATCGGCGGGAGAAACTTAGCATGAGAAGAATCGTTGCCCTGATCGTCGTGAGCGCCGCGCTCTATGCCTGCAACTCGCAGACTCAGCCTCCGCCAACCGATCAAAGCACATCGACCGCACCGGCGCCGCCGGATCAGACGGCCGCAAGCCCGCCGCCCAACGGCTACGAAGAGAACGGCTCCGAGGAGCAATACACGCCGCCGCCCCCCATGCCGGTCGTGAGCGCGTACCAGGATCCTCCCGAATCGCAGCCGGAGCCCGTCGAGGTCGGCTGGGCGCCGCCGCCCATGCTGGTCGAACCGCCGCCGCCTCCGCCCGGCCCGCAATACGTTTGGACCGGCGGCTATTGGGCCTGGTATGGAAACTGGGTGTGGATCCACGGACGCTGGGCGCCGCCGCCGCATCCAGGCTATCACTGGGAGCAGCCGTACTACGATCATCGCGGACCCAATGTTGTGTTCGTCAACGGATTCTGGGCGCGGCCGGGCGTCGCCTTCGTTGCGCCGGCTGTGGGACTGGCCATAGCCCTCGCCATGGTTCTTCCGGGAGTCGAGCACGGTCCGCCCCCGATGGGCCCCGAGGGCGTGTTCGTCCCGCCGCCGCCCGGCTCGCGCTACGGCATGATCGTGCCGGCACCCATCGGAACGGCCCCTGCGGTGGTCACTTCCGCTCCCCCGGTGGTCGCCGTGGGCATGCGAATCGTCAACAACACGAACACCAACATCAGCAACACGACGATCACCAATACGACGATCAACAACACCACCATCAATAACGTGACGATCGTTGCACCGGCGAGCGCAACCGCCACGCACGTAGCAGTGAACGCGACGGTGCCGGCGGTGGCACATCTCGCCGCCGCGATGCCCGCGGTGGTGCGCGTTCCGGCGCCTCCCGCGCCGACATCGAAGCCGCTGCCGCCCTATGCGCCTGGGCGGGCGGTGTCTTTGCCGCCGCCGGTCGTCGTGCACGCGGAGGTGCCGCCCGCGCTCGTGCATCCGCGCGCCGCCGCTCCCGCGATACAGGAAGCTGCGCGCGGTGCGCCGCCGGCCCCGGAGCGCACACCGCCGGGTCAGCGTAACGCGGCCGATGAGCGCGCGGTGCAAGAGCACGCGGCGCAGGAGGCACAGGCGAAGCGAAGCGCCGCGCAATCGGCGGCTCAACGGGCGAAGCAAGAGCAAGAAGCCGCTGCCGAGTCGAGGCGCAAGGCGCAAGAGGAAGCCGCCGCCAAGAGCAAGCAGCAGCAGGAAGCGGCGGCCGAGGCGCAACGCCGGACGCGGGAAGAGGCCGCCGCGCGCGACAAGGAGGCAGCAGCGGCGGCGGAAGCGAAGAAGAAGAAGGCAGCCGACGAAGCTGCGGCCAAAAAGAAGGCGGCCGAGCAGCACAAACCCCCTCCGCAATAGCTGCGATGCGGGGACAAGGCGATCAGATCGAACGCCGATTGACCCGCTGCGTCAGTTCTTCTGCGGGTTCTCGCGCTTGGGCCTTGCCCGTTCTTTGCGCCGGGCGGGGATCAGAGTGGCGGAATGCCCCTTCGGATGTCCGCCGAGAAGTTCGGACTCGTATCGGCCAGGCGACCACGCTCGCTGATGTAGCCGAGCGCGCGCAGCTCCTCGAGCGGATAACGGCGGTCGAGGCGGCCGATGGAATAGAAATACTCGGGCATGTACCCGGATAGCAGTATCCGCAGGCTGACGGGGAGGCGCCCCACGATGCGCTTCAGCATGGCATAAAGCACGGTCGTGCAGTTGCAGCTGATGGTGTGGTAGAAACGCGGCGCGCGCACGAGCTCGTTGGCTTCCGCCACGTACGAAAGAAACAGGGCGCGCATGACCTCGGGCGGAAAATTCAAGCGGAACAGGTAGGTCTGCTCGCGCCGGACATTCGTGCGCAAACGCACGATGTCGCGCTCTTCCGCGGCGATGATGACGACCTCGAACTCCTTGAAGAATCCACCGAGCTCCGAGAAGCTCTGATGCTTCTGGCGCCTGATCTCGACCGAGAAGACGACGTACTGGTCACCGCCGAATCCGAACGAGATCAGCATGTGCGCGATGGACGCTCGCGACCAGTACGAGACGATCATGTCGAGCGAATCGAGCCGCACGAGGTCGTAGCGGCGGGGAACCCAACGCTCGACATAGTCGGTGTTGGTGCGCCAGACGAAGTCGCGCACCTTATCGAGCGTGACCATGTTTGCCTCGACCTTGCCGCCGACCGTTTGCGAGACATCGTCCGCCCATTCCCGTTCGTTCGAGGGTCGCAGGCTCCTCCACCAGATCAAGAACAGGGCGTGAGCGACCCCGTAGACGGCGAGTCCGGCTGCAAACCGCCCACACCAGAGGGCGACGCTGCAGGCGAGTCCGAGCGCGATCCACAACATGGCGCACGCGGTGCGTATGCCCGGGCCCTCCGGCGCGCGATACCAGAGGGCGAGAGCCCCCCAGGCGGTGGCCAGGACGATGACGAAGGTGGCGAGCAGGGTCGGGAAGGTCGACATCACGGCCCGGCGGCGCGCTATCGGACGCCGCGCTCTTCGAGAAACGCGCCGAGATAGCGCGCGGTATGGCTGCTCCCCGCCTTGCGAGTCACGGATTCGGGCGCGCCTTCCGCGACCACGCGACCGCCGCTGGAGCCGCCTTCGGGGCCGAGATCGATGATCCAATCGGCTTCGGCCATGACGTCGAGATTGTGCTCGATGACCACCACGGTATTTCCGGCATCGACGAGCCGGTGCAGCACGCGCACCAGCTTCTCGACATCCGCCATGTGTAGTCCCACCGTCGGCTCGTCGAGCACGTACAAGGTGTGCTGTCCCTCGCGGCGCGCAATGTCCATGCCGACCGCGTCGGTGCGCGACTTGGCGAGCTCGGTGACCAGCTTGATCCGCTGGCTCTCGCCGCCCGAGAGCGTCGGGCTCGGCTGGCCGAGACTCAAGTACCCCAAGCCCACGTCGGCGAGGAGCCGCAACGGATGCTTGACGGTGCGGTGGGCGGCGAAGAAATCCACCGCCTCTTCGACGGACATGGCGAGGGTCTCGCCGATGCTCCTGCCCTTGAACAGTATGCCCAAGGTCTCGGAATTGAAGCGCCGGCCACCGCATACGTCGCAGAGGACCTGCACGTCCGGCAGAAAGCTCATCTCGATGCGCTGCATGCCTTGACCCTCGCACGCCTCGCACCGTCCGCCCGGCGTATTGAACGAGAACCGGCTCGCCGTGAATCCGCGGATCCGGGCTTCCGTGGTATCGGCGTACAGGCGTCGTATCGAGTCCCAGAATCCGATGTAGGTCGCGGGGCAGGAACGCGGCGTCTTGCCGATCGGCGTCTGGTCGACTTCGAGCACCCGGCTCACAGTCTCCCAGCCCTCGATGGAGGCGCAACCCTCCGCCGCCCACTCCGGGCGCCGGCCATTCGTGGCCCGGCCATTCGTCGTCGGCCGCTGTGCGAGCACGCGTTTCAAGTTGCCGAGAAGCACATCGCGCGCGAGCGATGACTTCCCCGAGCCCGATACGCCCGTGACGACCGTCAGCCGGGCCAACGGGATGCGTGCATCGACTTTGCGCAAATTGTGCAAGTCCGCGCCGCGGATGCGGATGGAGGGCGTGTCCGCGAGGATCCCGCGGCGCCGAGTCCGCGAGTGCTTGAGCGGGGCGGCGAGACAGCGCCCGGTGGGCGAGTCCTGGATACGCTCGAGCTCGCGCGCGGTGCCTTGCGCGACCAGCATGCCGCCGCGAGTTCCGGCGCCCGGTCCGAGATCGATGACGTGATCGGCGCGGCGGATCGTATCCTCATCGTGCTCGACCACCACCAGGGTATTGCCCTTGCTGCGCAGGCGCTCAAGGGTGTCGAGGAGGGCCGCGTTGTCACGTGGGTGCAGCCCGATCGTGGGCTCATCGAGCACGTAACAGACGCCCTGAAGATTGGAGCCGAGCTGGGCCGCCAGGCGAATACGCTGCGCCTCGCCGCCGGACAAGGTTGTCGCTGCACGATTGAGCTGCAGATAGCCCAAGCCGACATTGCGCAGAAATGTCGTGCGCGCCACGAGCTCGGCGAGCAGGTCACGTCCGATCTGCGCCTCCCGGCCGGTCAGCTTGAGCTTGTCGACCGTCGCCGCAAACTCGTCGACCGGCAGGGCGGTGAGTGCGCCGATCGACCGGTCGCGAAAAAGCACATTCCGGGCCACGGCGTTGAGGCGCTCGCCCGCGCATTCCGGGCAAGCGGCGGGCGCTTCAGCGCTCTCGGCTGGATCGCGCCACTGGATCTCCTCGCCGCTTTGCTCCGCGTCGAACTCCGGGATCGAGAGACCGGTGCCGAAGCAGCTCTTGCACCAGCCGTGCCTCGAGTTGAAGGAGAACAATCGCGGGTCGAGCTCCGGGAAGCCCGTGCCGCAATTGGGGCATGCGCGCTTCGTCGAGAACACTGCCGGTGCCCCGGCCGCAGCGCCGTTCGACGAGCTCTGCACGTGCACGACACCGCGACCGTGCTCGAGCGCGGTGAGGAGCGCATCGCGGAGCTCACCTTCCCCGTCCGCGCTCACCTTGAGCGTGGCGACCGGCAACTCGATGTTGTGCTCGGCGAAGCGATCGAGCCGCGGCCACTTCGCCGTCGGCAGCATCGCGCCGTCCACCCGCAGCTCGCGAAATCCCTTGCTTCGCGCCCACTTGGCAAGCGCGGTATAAAGTCCCTTGCGCGCGACGATCAAGGGCGCGAGCAGGGCAATCTTCTTGCCGCGGTAATCCGTGAGCAAGCGCGCAGCAATCGCGTCGGCGGATTGCGGCTCGATGCGGGCACGGCAGCTCGGGCAGTACTGCACGCCGAGCTTGACGTACAGCAGCCGTAGAAAATGATAGATCTCGGTGAGCGTCGCGACGGTGCTTTTGCGTCCGCCGCGGCTCGTGCGCTGCTCGATGGCCACCGTCGGCGGGATGCCGAAGATGGCATCGACGTCGGGGCGCGCGGCCGGCTGCACGAATTGGCGCGCATAGGCGTTCAGAGACTCGAGGTAGCGGCGCTGGCCCTCGGCGAACAGGATGTCGAAGGCGAGCGTGCTCTTGCCGCTCCCCGATACGCCCGTGATCACCGTGAAGCGGTTGCGCTTGAGGTCGACGTCGATGTGCTTCAAGTTGTGCTCGCTCGCGCCGCGTATCTCGATAGCCGCCGGCGCGCTCGAGCGCAGGGCCCGAGTCCCCGCATCGGCGACTCCGCTCGCAAGCGGGATGTTGCCCGACGGCCGGGCCGCCTCGTTGAGCGCGCCTCCGGTGTGCGAGGAGGCGATTCGCATGATCTGCTCGGGCGTGCCCGTACCCACCACGTGCCCGCCGGCCTCGCCGCCCTCGGGGCCCAGGTCGATGATCCAATCCGCCGCGCGCACGACGTCGAGGTTGTGCTCGATGACAAGCAGCGAGTGACCCGCCTCGATCAGCCGGCGGAAGGCGCGCAGGAGCTTCGCCACGTCGTCGAAGTGCAGCCCGGTCGTGGGTTCGTCGAACAGGAAGAGCGAGCCGCGCTCGGACGCCTTCTTTTTCTTGGCGGCATTGTCCGCGAGATGCCCCGCGAGCTTCAGCCGCTGCGCCTCTCCGCCGGAGAGCGTCGGGACCGGTTGGCCCAGGCGCAGATAGTCGAGCCCCACCTCGGCGAGCGGTGCGAGGCGCAGGCACACCTCCGTATCGTCCCGAAACACCGAAAGCGCTTCGGACACCGTGAGGTCCAGAACGTCCGCGATGCTGAGCGGCGCAGAACCGGCGCGGCTCAGCTTGCATTCGAGAATCTCCGCTCGATAGCGCCGGCCGTTGCAGTCCGGACATCGCAGATACACATCCGACAGGAATTGCATCTCGACGTGCTCGAAGCCGTTTCCGCCGCAGCCCGGGCAACGCCCGTTCCCCGAGTTGAAGCTGAAAGTCCCTGCGGTGTATTTGCGCTCGCGCGCCTGCGGCAGCCGCGCAAAGAGACGCCGGATGGCGTCGAAAGCGCCGACATAGCTTGCGGGGTTGGAGCGGGTGGTGCGGCCGATGCTGCTCTGGCCCACCATGACCACGCCGTCGATTGCACGCGCACCGTGCAGCGCCCGGTGAACCCCGGGGCTGTCGGTCGGTTTGCCGTGCGCCCGCCGCAGCGCCGGGTAGAGGACATCGTGCACGAGCGTGGATTTACCGGACCCGCTGACTCCGGTCACGCACACGAGGCGATTGAGCGGAATCTCGACATCGATGCCCTTGAGGTTGTGCTCCGACGCGCCCTCGATGCGCAACATCCCGCCGCTCGGCCGCTGCGCTCCCGCAGGAGGAATCTGCACGCGCCGACGGCCCAGGAGATAATCGGCCGTAAGCGAGCCTCGAGCCTGCGCAAGCGCCCCGACGCGGCCATCGAACACGATTTCCCCGCCGTGCTCGCCCGGGCCGGGTCCGATGTCGATCAGCCGATCGGCGGCCCGCATGACTTTGGGATCATGCTCCACCACGATGAGCGTGTTGCCCGCATCCCGCAGCCGCTCCATGACGCCCACGATGCGCCCGACATCCCGCGCATGCAGACCGATCGACGGCTCGTCGAGCACGAACAAGGTGTTGACCAGCGAGGTCCCGAGCGCCGTGGTGAGGTTGATGCGCTGGACCTCGCCGCCCGACAGGGTGCGCGACTGTCGATCGAGGTTGAGATAGCCGAGGCCGACGTCCGTCAAGTACTTGAGCCGCGTGCGCACCTCGGTGAGCAGCAGGTCCGCCGCCTCATCGAGCGGCGCCGGCAGTGCGAGCTTCGCGAAGAACTCCCGCGTCTTGTCGATCGGCAGCAACATGAGCTCGCGGATGTTGAGGCTCGGCTGGCCCAGGCGCCAAAGCAGTGCATCCGGCTTCAGGCGCGCGCCGCCGCAAGCCCCGCACTCCGTGTAGGAGCGATAGCGGGAGAGCAGCACGCGAATGTGCATCTTGTACGCCTTGGTCTCGAGCCAGGCGAAAAATCGCTTGACGCCGTACCAGACGTTCTTCGTCCATTCGCCCTCGCCTTCGATCACCCAGCTGCGCTGCTCGCGGCTGAGCTCCGCCCAGGGGATGTCTACCGGCACGCCGCGCTTGCGGGCGAATTTGAGCAGATCCGTCTGGCATTCCTTGTAGGACTCCGTCTGCCAGGGTTTGATGGCACCGTCGCGAAGCGACAGGGCCGCGTCGGGAATCACCAGACCGAAATCGACGCCGATGGTGCGCCCGAACCCACGGCAGCTCTCGCACGCACCCAGGGCCGAGTTGAAGCTGAAAGTGCTGGCGGTCGGCTCCTTGTAGTGGATGTCGCAGTCCGGACAATGCAGCGCCGTGGAGAAGCGCCACGGGGAGCCCGTCGTCCCGTCGTCCCGTTGAGGATAGACGTCGAGCCGCCCCTGACCCACCTTGAGCGCCGCCTCGATCGCATCGCCTGCGCGCGCCGCCTCGACCGCCGACCAGCGGAACCGGTCTTGAATCACCTGCAGCGCATCGGCTCGCTCCTCGTGAATTCGGGTGTAGCCTTGACCTGCGAGCAGGGCCTTGATTTCCGTCCCGGTGAAGTTCTTCGGAACGGGTACGGGAAAGGTCAGGAGCAGACGCGGGTCGCCTGAGGCGGCGGAGCGATCTGCGAGCATTGCGTGGATGCTGTCGGCGGTGTCGCGGCGCACCGCATGCCCGCAACTTCTACAGTGCAGTACCGCCGCGCGCGCGAATAGCAGCTTCAAATGATCGTTGAGCTCGGTCATCGTGCCCACCGTCGAACGGGAGGTGCGCACGGGATTGGTCTGATCGATCGCGATGGCGGGAGGGATGCCCTCGATTGCATCGACCGCGGGGCGGTCCATGCGGTCGAGAAACTGGCGCGCGTAGGGCGAGAAGGTCTCCACGTAGCGCCGCTGTCCCTCCGCGTACAACGTATCGAAGACGAGCGAGGACTTCCCGGAACCGCTCACGCCCGTGACGACGATCAGCTCATTGACGGGGATGTCGAGGTCGAGATTCTTGAGGTTGTTCTGGCGTGCGCCGCGAATGCGAATCGCATCCGCGGGTAACGGATCTAGAGGCGGCATTTACCTTCAGTGTACGGGTGGCCGTCCGGCCCGACGAGGGGACCGACGGCGGCTCGAAGATGGAAACTACACCCATTATATACCGACCGGGTTGCCAGCGTGCAGCCGGTCGATGACCATAGGCGCCTTCTATGCGTAGCGCACTCAACATTCGGACGGGCATCATCGAGGGATTCTTCGGCAAGCCCTGGGGGTGGCCCGCAAGGCTCAGCGCCGTCGATTTCCTGGGCGATTCGGGCTTCGGCTTCTATATCTATGCCCCGAAGGGCGAGGCGTATCTGCGGCGCAAATGGCGCGAGCCCATGCCCCCGGAGACCCTCGAGCATCTGGCGCAGCTCGGCGCGAGATGCCGGGATCGAGGCATCGATTTCGGCATCGGGCTCACACCCTTCGAGATTTACCGGAACTACGACGACGGCGCGCGGCAGCTCCTCAAGTCCAAAGTCCTACAGCTCAACGACACAGGTGCCGATACGCTCGCCGTCTTGTTCGACGACATGCGAGGCGACGTCGAGGGAATTGCCGAGATGCAGGCCCGGGTCATCGACGAAATCTGCGCCTTGAGCACGGCCCAGCGCTTCATCGTGTGCCCGACCTATTATTCTTATGATTCGCGTCTCGCACGCGAGTTCGGCGCTCCACCCAAGACCTACCTCAAGGATTTCGGGAAACTGATCGATCCGCGCATCGAGTGCTTCTGGACCGGCGAGAAAATCATCTCGCACGGGTATACGGCCGAGCATCTGTGCGAGGTCGCCGCCGATATCGGGCGCAAGCCCTTCATCTGGGACAATCACAGCGCCAACGACTCCAAGAGTCGCACCAATCATCTCTACCTCGATCCATCCGCCGACTCTTGGGGTCTCGCCACCGAGGCGTCCGCGGGCCTCGCGATCAATCCCATGAATCAATCGTACCTGTCGCGCATCGCGCTGCGCGGTTACCGGCATCTGCTTACGGTCGGGCCGGATTTGCGGGAGGCGCTGCCCGGCATTTGCCGCGAGCTGTGCGGCCCGCGGGTCGCGGAGCTTCTGCTCGGGGACCTGCATCTATTGCAGAAGGACGGCCTCGCCCGGCTCGACACCGAGCGCCGCCGCCGCATCCTCGATCGATACGAGGCCGAGGCGGGGAATCTCTATGCCGAGGATGTCGCGGCTTTTCTGCGCGGCGAGTATGCATTCGATCCCCAGTGCCTCACGGAGTAGCGGCCGCAGAACCGGCGGGCGCGGTGTGCGGGTCAGCGGCGCGCGGCCAGCGGCGCGCGGCCAGCCGGGAGCGTGGCGTATTCCTGCGCGATGCCACTTAATTGATCCGTTGACCGCCCCGGCGCCGGGGGCGGATATATAGCTGCAAGCGAAATTGCTCCCCGCTCAAGGCATGAAGATCATCGTCCGGCAGGGGCAGTCGACCGCTTCAGACCTCAAATCTCTTTGACGATACCCGCACCGTCAACCCTGTCGCGGGGAGCAAGTTTTATCCAGCTAAACCCCCGCGGTGGCGCTCCGCGCTTGAGGCCGCGCGGTCCCCTTAAAACTGCGGTCGGATTTCTGGCGCCCAGTCTCCCAGCGGCGTGCGAAATTCAGCTCAAACGCCGTGTCCTTGCCGGCTTCCGTCTTCGTCCAGCGCTCGGTCCGTCGGCGGTGAGAGCGCAGTAATGAGTCATCAATATGCGCCCGCCATCGCGGATGTAGACCGAGGTCTCATTGTCCGCGGCGGTTCCTATCGTCTCCTCGATCGCAGTCCCTTTCGATATCAAGCGTATCGCGTCTTGAATCTTGCCGTAGCCCGGCAAGTCCGCCTCCCGGTGCCCCGCGAGCGATTTAAGCTGCTCGAACGGATCCGCAGCGGGTTGCGGGCGGGCGCCCGCGCCGAGCGTGATGGCAGCGCACAATAGCGCTGCTCGCAGGCTGGCGATGCGGGCGCGCCGGGCGGGTTCCACTTTCACGGTGGCGGGTCTAGACTCGCACGTCATGAGCATCTCCCTATATTCCGCGATCATTCCCTCGTACCTGCAAATACTAGAGTCCGTTTCGGGCCTGGTCGATAAGGCGCAGGCCTTTTGTTCCGAAAAAAACCTCGCACCGGAACAGATCATTCAGGCTCGGCTTGCCGAGGACATGCAGCCGTTCGCCTATCAGGTGAAATCGACCGCCGTGCACTCGATCGGCGCGATCGAAGGTGTTCGCCGCGGTGTTTTCTCTCCGGACACGAGCACGCCTCCAGAGACTTTCGCGGCGTTGAAGACGCGCGTCGCCGAAGCACGCTCGGCGCTGCAGGCGCTCGAGCCCGGTGAACTTGAGACTTTCATCGGCCGCGACATGCGCTTCGAGTTCGGCGAGCGGCGTCTGGACTTCAGGGCCGAAGATTTTCTTCTCTCCTTCTCGCAGCCGAATTTCTACTTCCACGCAACGACCGCCTACGACATCTTGCGATGGAAAGGCGTGCTGATCGGCAAGCGCGATTTCACGGGACGCGTGCGAGTCGTCAAGAAAAGCGAATAAAGACAAGCCCGGGGCATGGCGACATTCATATTGGTTCACGGCGCGCTCCACGGGGCATGGTGCTGGCGCAGGCTCATTCCGCTGCTCGAGGAGGACGGCCATCGTGTGATTGCTCCCGACCTCCCGGGGATGGGGGAGGACCGCACGCCCCTCTCCGAGGTGACCTTGGCCGGGTGGGCCGCATTCATCGCGAAGCTCTCGCGTGGAGCCGGCGGGCGAGTGATTCTGGTCGGTCACAGCCGAGGCGGCGCGGTCATCAGTGAGGCAGGCGAGCTGGCGTGCGAGGATCTGCTCGGTCTCATCTATCTGGCGGCGGTGTTGCTGCCCGCGGGAATGAAAACCATCGAGCTGCCGGTGGAGCGCGGCGAAGGCACCCAACGGCCGATCATAACCTCTGGAGACGGCGCCTCGTTCCGCATCGAGCCGGCGACCGCCCGCGAGCTCTTCTACAATCGCGCAACTACGGAAGATGCGGCTTGGGCGAGCTCGCAACTCTGTGCCGATCCCTTCGCGCCCAACATCGCGCCGCTCACGGTGAGCGATGATCGCTGGGGACGGTTGCCGCGGGCTTATATCGAGTGCCTCGACGATCGCGCCGTGCCGATCGGCCTGCAGCGCGAAATGCAGGCGCGGCTTCCTTGCGAGCCGGCGTTGACGATGGACAGCGATCACTCACCGTTCTTAACGGCGCCTCGAGAGCTCGCTGCGCATCTTTCGGATATCGCGACGGTATTTTCGAAGTAGGCGCGTCGAAGCGCCCGCGGCCCGCTACCTGCCCGCGAACTGCTCCATCATGAGGCCGGTTCCGCCGCGGGTGACGTGTGCAACGATGGCGGTGCGGCGGTGAATCTTCGTGATCAATCCGAGGTTGATTGCGAACGCGAGCTGCACTTGCTGTCCCTTGCGAAGCCCCAGATTTTCAGTCTCGACGAATACGCCATTGGCGCTCAGATTCTTCGCTTTGCATATTCTGCTCTTCCGACCCGACATGATCACATAAACGGTGGTTCGTGCGCGGTGACGGGTATGCAGACGGCGCTCCATCTCAATCCTGATTCTTCGTGTAAGAGGAGGGACCCATTATGCACACCAACCGGCGCTTCGCGAAGCGCTTCATGGCGCATTTATCGATAAGTAAAATCGTACAACATAATGCTGCGCGCGCCATGCGGCTGCGCGACGGGAGGGGTTGCGGCAAGGGGACTAGGCGACGTCTTTTCTTCGAATCGCGAGCTGCTCCGGCGCCTCGATTCCCATCTTGACCCGACGCCCGGTTCCGCCGAGCAGCGTGATCAGAATCGGTCCGTTCGCGAACAGTTGCGCGAGCGTCATGCTCGCATCCACACCGTCCGCAGGCTGGATCACGATCGATTCGTCTGCACGGCGGCTAAGGACGAGCATGGCTATGCCTTCGCCAGGGCCCGCAGGGCCCGGGAGAAGGTCTTCCCTTGTGCGGTGTAGGTGAGGGGGGATGCGCCCCGAACGATCCCGAGGAGCTGCTCGAGCTGGCTGCGGCGCGTGTGAACGATGTAACCGTTCACCTCGTTCGCGGATCGGCAGCCGGCCATCAGATTCATCAGCATCCGCCATCGTTCCGCGATCGCCGAGGCAACGCCGGCCTCGCGCTGGACGCGGGCACCGGGCAGCGCCTGTCCGGCGGCGGTGGCGAGCGCGCGCCGCTCATCTTCCAGCTTCTCGATGCGACCGAGGAGACTCAGTTTTTCCTCCGCGAGCTGCAGCACCTTCTCGGGAGATGCGCCCGTCAATGCGGTGCGCTCGGCCCCCAAAACGGCCGCGAGCTCGCGTGCCGCCTCGATCTCGCGATCGAGGAGCTCTTCCAGCCGGCGGTGTGCGTCCTCGCTCATGGATTATTTCAGCCCGCGCTCGGCCTGGAGCATCTTGTCGGCAATTCGAGAGGAATCGACGGCATAGCTTCCACCGCTCAGCGCCTGCTTGATCGAGGCCACCTTCGACGCATCGACCACGGGGGCCTGGGCTATCGCGTCGGAGAGTTTCTGCAACGAGCGTGCGGAGGTCGTCAAGGTGACCTGATCGCCGGTCTGCGCAGCCGGGCTTGCGGCCGATGCGTCGCTCGATGGCCTGTCAGCAGCAACGCTGCCGGTGTTCGACCCCTTGGGAGGGGCGAGCGGCTCGGACGTCGAGTATCCACTGATTTTTGATGCCACCGAAATCACTCCTGGGCTGCAACGAGGCCCTATCTCTGGTTATCGTCCAGGCCGCACCGGACTTTAAGAATCCGCCGCAGGTGGCCTTGGTATGAGTATCGGCTGAGACGCACGTCACTGAAGGGGCTATTGCAAAACAATTTCCACCACCTGCTCGGACCGCGCGATTCCCTCGACGACCTTGCCGGAAGACAGATTCTCGACCTTAACTCTCTGATTTATTAGACCATCCGTCAGCGCGCGGCCGGCCGTGCGGATGCTCATCGCACCGGAATCGGCGACCAGCGTGACGGTCTGGCCGCGCTGCACGGCCTTTGCGCCCAGGAGAGATTGGTTGGTGATCACCGCGCCGCTGGATATCGGCCGCGCGGCGGTCAGCCCGAAGGCCACCGTCGGATCGTCCAGATAGCCTGGCGGCAGCTCGGGAAGGTCGCGCTGCTCGACTCGGACATCTTTATCGCTCAGAACGGCCCCGGCCACGATTGACCGCGCTGCAACGGCCACCGCCGAGGTACCGACCACTCGAACGGGCACATAGATGTGCCAGGGCGGTGACCCCTGGCAGCGCAGCTCGACCAGCATCCGGTCGCGCATATGACCCCCGGGCCCCACCAACGGCGTGACCGGCTGGCTGCAGCGCTGCAGGCGAACGTGAGCCTCGATGGGGCCGGCGACCAGCCGCTGCCGGTCGGTGAGCGGCGCCAGGTGCAGGGCCGCCTCATTTCTGGCGACCGTCTCCAGTCGCGTCAGATCTTCGAGTCCGCCGCTCGCCGCAGATGCGGCGGCCGCACCGGCGCTTGATGCAACCTCGGTGGCGGAGAGCGCCGGAAGCCCCGCGGCGAGTCCGAGGATCAAGAGCCAGCGACGAATTTTTGACGGATGGTGCATGGTCCTCCATGACAAGCAAGCGACGTGCCAGAGGGGCACGGCCGGCTCCGCCGCCGGCGGCAAAGGCTTGCCGCATCCATGGCGCGCCGGCGGCATGAACCCGCTGGCACCCAGGCTCGAGAACCCCTGATTCAGGCCGTGGGGCGGCCCGGATGCGTCGAATCCCGCCTTGGCACACCTCTTGCTTTTGTCTCCAGCGAGGAGATTCAACCGATGTTCGAGAACGTTTTCGGAATACACGAGCAAGCGCTCATGGTGCATGGCCAACGACTCGGCGTGCTCGCCGCCAACCTCGCGAACGCGGACACGCCGGGCTACAAGGCCCGCGACATCGATTTCGGCGCCGTGCTCGCGCACACCCAGGGCGAGACAGAAATGCCCCTTCAGGCAACGCACGTGGCGCACATCACTTTCGATGACCCCGATGTGCCGGCGGGCGAGCTCAAGTACCGCAACCCTTATCAGGCCTCCCTCGACGGCAACACGGTCGAGATGCCCGTCGAGCAGGCGGCGTTCTCCGAGAACAACGTGCGCTATCAGGCCAGCCTCAATTTCATCAATCTCAGAATTGCCGAGCTGCAACTCGCCATCGCCGGCCAGTAGCGGCGCCTTCTAAGGAGAGAACCATGTCGCTATTCAACGTGTTCAACATTTCCGGCAGCGCGATGAACGCCGAGACGATCCGTCTCAACACGACGGCGAGCAACCTCGCGAATGCCGAGAGCGTCAACGGCGATGCGACCAAGGTCTATCGCGCGCGCCATCCGGTATTTCAGTCGCTGATGGACAACGAGGCGGCCTCCGACGATCAGGATGCCTCGGTGGGGGTGCGTGTGCTCGGAGTGGTGGAAAGCGCCACACCGCCGCTGCGAACCTATCAACCGGACCATCCCCTCGCGGACAAGGACGGCTATGTCTACACATCGAACGTCAATTCGGTGGAGGAGATGACCAACATGATCTCCGCGAATCGATCCTTTGCGACCAACGTGCTGGCGATCAACACGGCTCGGGATCTGCTCCTCAAAGTCATTTCGATGGGCCATTAATCATGATCAGCAACGTCCTCGCTGCAACCAACCCCGGCACGACCGGCACGAACGGCACCGGCACGACCGGCTCGGGCACCGGGACGGGCACGGGCAGCACCGGCGCCGCCGGCGCGACCTTGGGCGGAACCGATTTCCTCACGCTCATGCTCGCGCAGCTCCAGAACCAGGACCCGACCAGTCCGGTCGACAGCAACGAGTTCCTGAGCCAGCTCGCCTCCCTGAGCGAGGTGCAGGGCATCAACCAGCTCAACACCTCGTTCTCCAGTCTTTCGAGCTCGCTCACCTCGAGTCAGGCGCTGCAGGCGTCCTCGCTCCTCGGCCATCAGGCATTGGTCGCGAGCTCGACCGCCTCGTTGAGCGCCGCGGGCGGCACGGTCAATGGCGCCGTGAGCGTGCCGCAGACGAGCTCGCAGGTGGTGCTCAACATCACGAACAGCGCCGGCGTGCTGGTGCAGTCGATCAATCTGGGCGCGCAGTCGGCAGGGCTCGCGAATTTCTCGTGGAACGGACAGACGAGCAGCGGCTCGGCGGCGCCCGCGGGTACGTACAACCTGAGCGCGCAAGTGAGCGGCGTCTCGGGCGGCACGGCCATCAGCACGCTGGTGAGCGGTACCGTCGACAGCGTCACGATGGGCTCGGGCTCGACCGGGTTGACCTTGAATATCGCCGGGCTCGGCAGCGTGCCGTTCTCCAGCGTTCAGCAGATTTCCAACTAATTCATTTCAGGAGCTTCGCATGGCTACCTTCAGTATCGCGCTTTCGGGCTTGACCGCGGCCAGCTCGGCCTTGGACATCACCTCGAACAACATCGCGAATTCCAATACCACCGGCTACAAGAATTCCCAGGCGGAATTCGGCGACGTGTTCTCCTCTAGCGCCGTCAATCTCAATACCGCCAGCTCGGGCCAGGGCGTGCAGCTCATCTCGTCCGCGCAGCAATTCACCCAGGGCGACATCACCACGACGTCCTCGCCGCTCGACATGGCGATCAGCGGCAACGGGTTCTTCACGCTCGACAGCCCGAGCGGCTACGTCTATACGCGCAACGGCACGTTCCAGCAGGACAATCAGGGCAACGTCGTGAGCGCGACCGGACAGTTCCTGCAGGTCTATCCGCCGCTCGCGAATGGAGGCTTCAACACCGGGGCTCTGCAGAACTTGAACCTCAATACCGCTCAGAGCGCCCCCGTGGCCACCTCGACGGGCAACGTGACCCTGAACCTCCCCTCGAACGATACGCAGCCCGCGGCCGCGCCGTTCAATCCGGCCAATCCCGCCACGTACAATCAGTCGACCTCCACCACCGTCTACGACTCGCTCGGAAACTCCTACCCGGCGACGTTCTATTTCACCCAGACCGCCACTCCGGGAACCTGGAACGTGAACATGACGGTGAACGGCACACCGGTGGGCGCCGCGCAAACCATGACGTTCTCCTCATCCGGCGCGTTGACGGTACCCGCCGGCGGCAACATCACCTTCGCCGGGTTCAATCCGCCGAACGGCGCGGCGCCGATGAGCATGACCTTCAATTTCGCGAACACGACGCAGTATGGCACGCAATTCGGAGTGAGCTCGATCACGCAGAACGGCTACACGACCGGGCAGCTGAGCACCGTCTCAGTGAACTCCCAAGGCGTCGTCTCCGCGGTGTACACGAACGGCCGCTCCACCAACCTCGGGCAGCTCGCAATCGCGAATTTCCCGAACCCGCAGGGCTTGCAGCAGCTGAGCGACACCAACTGGGCGCAGACCTTCTCCTCCGGCACGGTGGTGCAGGGCACCGCGGGATCGGCCGGCTTCGGCACGGTTCAGTCGAGCGCTCTGGAGAGCTCGAACGTGGACTTGACGACCGAGCTCGTGAACATGATCACCGAGCAGCGCGCCTTCCAGGCGAACGCCCAGGTCATCACCACCGCCGATCAGCTGTCGCAGACCGTCATCGGAATCGCACAAAATGGATAGAGGGCTCTATGTGGCGATGACGGGCGCGAAGCAGATCATGCAAGCGCAGGCCGTCAACAACCACAACATCGCGAACGTCAACACGGTCGGCTTCCGCGCCGACTCGGTGTCCTTCGTGAGCCAGCCGATCTACGGCGTAGGGTTTCCGACCCGCGTGAACGCGGTGGCGAGCGATGGCGGCACCGACTTCTCGAGCGGCGTGATGCAAAGCACCGGCCGCGACCTCGATGTCGCGGTGAACGGCAAAGGCTACATCGCCGTCATGGGCGGTGACGGCACGGAAGGCTACACGCGCGCCGGCGACCTGCGGGTGAGCGCCGACGGTGCCGTAACCACCGCGAGCGGCCAGGCAGTTCTCACCGAATCCGGTCCATTGAACATACCGCCCGCCACGACCGTCACCATCGGCAACGACGGCACGGTTTCGGTGTTGCCGCTGGGGCTGAATCCCATCGGCATCGCGCCGACCGACCGCATCAAGCTGGTGAATCCGCCGGAGCAGGATCTGCAAAAAGGCTCCGACGGTCTGCTCAGGCTCAAGGACGGCCGCAAGGCGGACACCGATCCGACCGTGACGCTCACCTCGGGCGTGCTGGAGTCGAGCAACGTCAATGCCGCGCAATCCCTGATCAACATGATCGAGCTGCAGCGGCTGTATGACTTCCAGGTCAAGAGCATGAACTCGACCGACCAGAACGAACAGATGGCCGAACAAATGCTGTCGAACGCCGCCTAGACGCGGCGCGGCAGAAATCGAACTCAAGGATAGCAAACATGAATCTCGCACTGTGGTCCGCCAAGACCGGACTCGACGCCCAGAACACGCAGATGGCGATCATCGCCAACAACCTCGCGAACGCGAATACCACCGGCTACAAGTCGCAGCGTGCGGCGTTTCAGGACCTCATGTACCAGAACATCCGGCAGGTCGGCGCGCAGAGCACGCAGAACACGCAGTACAGCACCGGGCTCACGCTCGGCACGGGCGTGCGCATCGTCGCGACGGAGGCGAACTACACTCAAGGCAGCTCGACCACCACGAACAATCCGCTGGACCTGCAGATCTCCGGCCGCGGATTCTTCCAGATCACCATGCCCGACGGCTCGCTCGCTTACACGCGCGATGGATCCTTCACCCTGGACAATCAAGGGAACGTCGTGACGGCGAGCGGGTATCCGCTGCAGCCCGCCATCACCATCCCGACCGGCACCCAATCGGTCACGGTGGGCACGGACGGCGCGGTGACGGCGGTCGCCGCGAGCGGCAAGGTCACCCAGATCGGTCAAGTGCAACTCGCCGACTTCATCAACGAGCAGGGCTTGCAGAACATCGGCAACAACCTCGTCATCGAATCTGCGGCGAGCGGCTCGCCACAGACGGGCACCGCGGGAGCGAACGGTCTCGGCACCATCCAGCAGGGCTCGCTCGAAACCTCGAACGTCAACACGGTCACCGAGCTGGTCAACATGATCGAGTGCCAGCGCGCCTACGAGATGAACTCCAAGGCGATCACGACGACGGATCAGATGCTGGATTATCTGACGACTAACTTGTCATGAGCCGGCCTCACGCTCGCCTCCTCACGGTTCTCTTGGTAACGCTCGTGGGTTCTCTCGGGCCGGCAGGCTGCTCCTTGCTGCCGAGCACGAAGGATCACAAGCCCGAGCCGGTCACGGCGCGCGCGTTGCCGCCGCCCGTGCCGCGCACCGACGGGGCGATCTATCAGGCGGGCCAGGAAATGGCGCTGTTCGCCGACCTCAAGGCGCGCCGTGTGGGCGATGTGCTCACGATCGTGCTGAACGAGGCGACAAGCGCGAGCAAGAACGCCGCCACCACGACCAGCAAGACCTCCGCGGTGACCGACACAGGCCCGACGATCTTCGGCACGTCCATCACCACGCACGGGGTGCCGATCCTCGACACGACGCTCTCCGGCTCGCATACGTTCGACGGTGAAGGGACTGCCTCGCAAGGCAACAGCTTCGTGGGTGCCCTCACCGTGACCGTCACGGAAGTGCAGAGCAACGGCAACCTGGTCGTCGTGGGCGACAAGACGTTGAAGCTCAACCAAGGCGATGAGTTCATCCACATCTCGGGCGTAGTACGTTCCGCGGATGTGACCACCAACAACACCGTGACGTCCGACAAGATCGCGGAGGCGCGCATCAGCTACTCGGGCAAAGGCGTCATCGCCAACGCGAACCGAATGGGCTGGCTCACGCGCTTCTTCAATTCCGTGCTGTCGCCGTTCTGAAGTACCGAATTATGTTCCAGCTCCTTCGCCGCACCTGCATCCTCATCGGCCTCTCCTCCGCCGTCGCCCTTACGGCTGGGCCCGACGCGCATGCCGAACGCATCAAGGACATGGCGCAGGTGCAGGGCGTGCGCACGAACCAACTCGTCGGTTATGGTCTGGTGGTAGGCCTGGACGGGACCGGGGACCAGACGAGCCAGGCGCCGTTCACGATCCAGTCGCTCACCAACATGCTGGCGCAGCTCGGTGTGACGGTGCCCGCGAACGTCACGCCACAGCTGAAAAACGTCGCCGCGGTGTCCGTGCACGCCGTGATGCCCGCCTTCGTCAAGCCGGGCCAGACCATCGACATCACCGTCAATTCGATTGCCAACGCCAAGAGTCTGCGCGGCGGCTCGCTGCTCGTGACGCCGCTGCACGGCCTCGACGGCCAGATCTACGCCATCGCCCAGGGCAACTTGATCGTGAGCGGCTTCGGCGTGCAGGGCAATGACGGGTCGAAGCTCACGGTCAACGTACCGAGCTCGGGCCGTATCCCGAACGGCGCGACCATCGAGAAGTCGGTCCCCACCCAGCTCGCGCAAGGCGACGCCATCATCCTCAACCTGAACGACCCCGACTTCACCACGGCGACGCGCCTCGTTCAGACCGTGAACAAGGGTCTCGGCGATGGAATCGCGACCATCCTCGACGGCGGGTCGGTGCGGGTGCGGGCGCCGTTGGATATCACGCAGCGGGTGGCGTTTCTCTCCTCGATCGAGAACCTCGAGATCGATCCGGCGAGCGCGGCGGCGCGGGTCATCATCAACTCACGCACCGGCACGGTCGTGATCAGCAGCAACGTGCGCGTGAGCCCGGCGGCGGTCTCGCACGGTTCTCTGACGGTGAGCATCAAAGAAGAGCAGAAGGTGAGCCAGCCCTCCGCCTTCGCGAGCGTTGGAAACACCACCGTCACCACCAACTCGACCATCAATGTGGACCAGGGCTCAAATCGGATGTTCCTGTTCAAGCCGGGGGTGGAGCTGGAACAAATCGTGCATGCCGTCAACGAGGTCGGCGCTGCGCCCGGCGACCTGGTCGCCATTCTGGAGGCACTGAAGGAGGCGGGGGCCCTGCAGGCCGAGCTGGTCGTGATTTAACTTTCCGAGGTTTCGAATGACTTCCGCGCTGTCCACTTCGCTCTCCCCGCTCCCCGGCGCAGCCGAGGCCTCGACCCAGGGGAACACCTATACGGACCTCAACGGCCTCGCGGCGCTGAAGAACGCGCCCCAATCCGCCGCGACGATCAAAGCCGTCTCCGAGCAGGTCGAGGCGCTCTTCCTGCAGATGATGCTGAAGAGCATGCGCGATGCGAGCGAGGCGGCCGGCGAGCCCTCGAGCAACGAAACCGGGATGTACCAGGACATGTTCGACAAACAAGTGGCGCTCACCTTGAGCAAGCGTCAAGATCTCGGCATCGCGCGCCTGTTCGAGCGCCAGCTCGGGGGGCGGCCGAACGCCGTCGGCAAATCCGCGCCGGCTGCGGCACCCGTGCCGCTATCCCGTCCCGCGATGTCCCTCCCGAGCACCGATGCGCAGCGCCGACCTCCCGCGCCGGCGACCGGTGCGAACATCGCGGAACACGCCGTCGAGTTCGTGAAACAGGTGCTGCCCACGATCCGTCAGGCGGCGGCCGCGATCGGGGTGAATCCGCTCGGCCTGCTCGCGCAGGCGGCGCTCGAGACGGGTTGGGGCCAGCGCATGCCGCGTACGCCCGACGGCAATTCGAGCTTGAATCTCTTTGGGGTCAAGGCGGGCAACGAGTGGAGCGGCGCGCGCGCCGTCGCCGACACCGTGGAGATGAACGGCGGGGTCGCGCGCCAGCAGCGCACCGCCTTTCGCGCTTACGGCTCGATCGAGGAGAGCGTCGGGGATTTCGCCCGCCTGCTCGCGAGCTCGCCGCGCTATCGCGAGGCCGTGGCGGCGGGTTCCAACCCCGAGGCCTATGTACAGAGCATCGCCAGGGCCGGATACGCCACCGACCCCGAGTATGGAAATAAGTTAAATCAGATGCTGAACAGCGGCACGTTGCGGGCGGCCCTCGGCGCCCGACTTGCCAAGCTTTAGAACCGGCGGCAGCGGCCGATAGAGCGTGAAGTAGATCTCGGCACCGCGGAGAGACGAATTTGTCGAGCATATTCGGAATCGATTTATCGGCACTGCAGGCCTTCCAACAGGCCATTGCGGTGACGAGCAACAATGTCGCGAACGCGAGCACGCCGGGATACGACCAGGAATCGATCGATCTCACGGCCGCGCCGCCGCAGGAGACGGGCGGCGTCGCCATCGGCGCAGGCGTCGTCGTGTCGGGCGTGCAGCGCGCCTACAGCCAGGCGGCCGCGGTTCAGCTCAACACCTCTCAGAGCAGCCTCGGCCAGCTCAATGCCCTGCAGAATTACACCAGCCAGATCGACAACCTGTTCGGAACCACCGCGGGCGGGCTGACGACGGCGCTGCAGAGTTACTACAGCGGGTGGTCCGCGGTGGCCGACAACCCGACCTCAACCGCCGCCCGCCAGGCGCTGCTCGGAGACGCGAACGCGCTGGCCGCGAACCTCAACTCGACCAGCTCGCAGCTCCAGTCCTTGAACTCCGACGTCAACACGCGGATCACCGCGGATGTCCAGCAGGTCAACTCCATCAGCTCGCAGATCTCGAATCTCAATGCGCAGATCACACAAAGCAGCGGTCTCGGCCAGCCCCCGAACCAGCTGCTCGATCAGCGCGACCAGCTGGTCTCGAATCTCTCGCAGATCGTGGGCGTCACCACCACGAGCAACAGCGATGGCTCGATCAATGTCTACGTAGGCAACGGGCAGCCGCTGGTTCTCGACCAGAACACCTATGCGTTGAGCACGGCCAACAACCAATTCAACGCCTCGCAGCTCGAGGTCGCGAGTTCCGCCTCCAACGGCAATTCGATCAGCGGCTCGATCACCTCGGGCGATCTCGGCGGCCTGTTGGCGGCCCGGACCCAAGCCATCAATCCGGCAATCAATCAGCTGGGGCAGATCGCGACGGCCGTCGCGCAGAGCGCCAACACACAGCAAGCCGCGGGGCTCGATCTGAACGGTCAGCTCGGCTCCGCGCTGTTCTCCGTGGGCGCTCCGGTGGCCTCGGCGTCGAGCGCCAACACCGACGCCACCACGGCAAGCGTCTCCCTGACGAACGTCGGGGCGCTCACCTCGGAGAATTATGTGCTCTCCTATACCGGCGGCGCGTACTCGCTGACCGATGCGACCACCGGCGCCAATATCGCGCTCACGGGCGCGGGCACGAGCGCAAGTCCTCTCACGGCCGGCTCGGTCGGCCTCTCGATCGTGCTCTCGGGGACTCCCGCCGCGGGAGATCAGTTCCTGATTCAACCGACCGTGCAGGCCGCCTCGACCATCGGCGTGACGCTCACCGATCCATCGGGTCTCGCGGCGGCGGGCGCCATCCAGACTTCCGCATCCGACACCAACGCCGGCACCGGCGCCATCAGTGCCGGCACCGTGCTCGATGCGGCGAACCCGAATCTGCTCAACACCACGAGCATTCAATTTCTGACCCCGACCACCTACTCGGTGAACGGCGCCGGGAGCTTCGCCTACACACCGGGCGGCAACATCGCTCTCAACGGCTGGCAGGTGCAGATCAGCGGCGCTCCCGCAGCCGGCGACACCTTCACGGTGCAAAGCAATGCGAGCGGCACGGGCGACAACACCAACGCCCTTGCAAATGCCAACCAACAGACCGCGGGCATCCTGTCGAACGGCACCATCAGCGTGTCGGGCGCCGTAAGCGCATTGATCAGCGGGGCGGGAGCGCAGGCTCAGCAGGTCAACACCGCTCAAACGGCTCAAACCGCGGTGAACTCACAGGCGCAGACCAACGTGCAATCGGTTTCCGGCGTTAATCTCGACGAGCAGGCGGCGCAGCTCATGCAATGGCAGCAAGCCTACCAAGCCTCCGCGCAGGCGCTGTCGGTCGCGAACGGCCTGTTCACGAGCTTCCTCACCGCCATCCAGAACGGCTAACACGATTCAGGAACCACGATGCGCGTCACACAGACCATGGAACAAGCGCAATTCTTGAGCGCGCTCAATCAGCTCGAGTCCAGCATCTCCACGACTCAAAACGGCATTTCGACGGGGTTGTCCTTCAGCACCGCGTCGGAAAATCCGGTCGGTGCCGGGCTGGTCGCCGGCTACAACCAGGTGCTCGCGCAAAGCCAGCAGTACACGGCCAATGGCACCAGCGCGAGCGGCAGCCTCAACGTCGAGGATAGCGCCCTCACGCAGCTGCAGAATCAGCTGCAGAGCTTGCGCACCCTCGCGCTCGAGGCCAACAACGCCACCGAGTCGCCCGCTGACCTGAGCGCCATCGCGACGCAGGTCCAGCAGATCCAGGGAAGCCTGCTCGCGATCGCGAATACGCAGGACGGCAGCGGCAACTACATTTTCGCGGGCTATGCGACGCAGACTCAGCCGTTCGCGCAGAGCGCGACCGGCGCAACCTACAGCGGCGATCAAGGGCAGCGCCAGGTGCAGGTAGGTGCGGGTCACACGGTCGTGGTGGGCGACAACGGAGATCTGGTATTCAACCAGGTCAAGACCGGCAACGGCACGTTCGACGTCACCGCCGCAAGCTCGAACACCGGAACGGGCATCCTCGGTGCGACCACCGTCACCGATCCGGCGGCCTATGCCGGCGGGACGTATGCCATCCAGTTCACCGCCCCGAATGCCTACCAAGTGGTGAATTCGGGAGGGACAGTGGTCACCTCCGGCACCTACACGAGCGGGCAAGCGATTTCGTTCGCGGGAGTGCAGGTCACGCTATCCGGTCAACCGGCCACCGGCGATTCCTTCGCGATCGCGCCCAGCACCGACCAGAGCGTCTTCACCACGGTACAGAATCTTGCGAACGCCTTGCAGCAGAGTACCGCAACGCCGGCGGGGCAGGCCCAGTTCAACAATTCCGTTGTGAGCGCCATCAACGGCATCGACCAAGCGCTCGACCAAGCGCAAACGGTGCAGTCGAGTGTCGGTGCGCGGCTCAACACCATCACGACCGCGCAGGCGGTCGCAACGACTCAGCAGACGCAGCTCCAGCAATCGATCTCGAACCTGCAGAGCCTCAACTACGCGAGCGCCATCACGACCCTCGACTCGCAGAATACGACCTTGAGCGCCGCGATGCAGGCTTACACGCAGACGCAAGGGTTATCGCTGTTCAAGTATCTCTAGTCAGTGGCGGGGCCCCCGGGACCGGCCGAAGGCTAGTGATGGTGGCCGCCGGCGCCGTGCACGTGCCCGTGCTCGAGCTCCTCGGAGGTCGCGGTGCGCACCTCGACCACCTCGACGTCGAAATGCAGCGTCTGGTCGGCGAGCGGATGATTGCCGTCGAGGGTCACCATGTCGCCCACGACCGTGGTCACGGTGAATACTCGCATGCCCTCGTCCGTCTGCGCCTGAAACTGCATGCCCTTGCGAATCTCGCCCGCGCGCTGCAGGGAACGCTTGGGCACGCGCTGCACGAGCGCCTCGTTGCGCGTGCCGTAGCCCTCGGCGGGCGCGAGTGTCACTGCGATGCGGTTGCCCTGAGTCTTGCCTTCGAGCGCCTTCTCCAGGCCCGACACGAGGTTCCCGTGGCCCTGGATATAGGCGAGCGGCTCGCCGCCCGCCGAGCTGTCGAGCACCTTGCCCTCGTCGTCTTTGAGCGTGTAGTGGATCAGCACCACGCTATCCGCCGCAATCTGCATCTTGATTCTCCTGTGCGTCCAAACTAATTCGAGATTCGTCCCTCGAGGTCGTAGGCGCCCGCTTTTGTGATCCGCGCCTGCGCCCAATCGCCCACTTTAAGATGGCCGCCGTCCAGGATGCGCACCACGCCGTCGATCTCCGGCGCATCGCTCGATGAGCGGGCGATCGCGATGTCTCCGTCGAGGCGGTCGATGAGGACTTGCAGCCTCCGGCCGACCTTCTTTTTCAGCCGTTTGGCGCTGATCTCCGCCGCGAGCTCCATGAACCGGGCGCGCCGCTCGTGCTTCACTTCGTCGGGAACGGGCGCTTCGTTCAAGGCATTGGCGGCGGCGCCCTCGACCGGGGAGTATTCGAAGCAGCCGACCCGGTCGAGTTGAGCGTTGCGCAGCCAGTCGAGGAGCTGCTCGAAGTCCTGTTCGGTCTCCCCGGGAAATCCCACGATGAAGGTGCTGCGGATCGCCATGTCCGGCACCATGCGCCGCCATGCGGCGATGCGATCGAGCGTGTCCTCGGCCGCGGCGGGGCGGCGCATGAGCTTGAGGATGCGCGCGCTCGCGTGCTGAAAGGGAATATCGAGATACGGCAGAACCCGGCCATCGGCCATGAGCTCGACCACCTGATCGACGTGAGGGTAGGGATAGACGTAATGCAGCCGGATCCACACACGCAGCTCTCCCAGCGCCTCGGCCAGATCGTAAAAGCGTGTGCGCCGCGCGACTCCGCGCCAGGGCTCTTCGGCGTATTTCAAATCGGCGCCGTACGCGCTGGTATCCTGCGAGATGACCAGAATCTCCTTCACGCCCGCCCGCGCCAGATTTTCCGCCTCGCGCAACACCTCGCCGATGGGCCGGCTCGCCAGGCGTCCGCGCATGGAAGGAATGATGCAGAAGCTGCAATGGTGATTACAGCCTTCGGAGATCTTGAGATAGGCGTAGTGGCGCGGCGTGAGCTTCACACCCTCCGCGGGCATGAGGTCGAGGAAGGGCTGATGCTGCGGCGGCAGGTGCTCGTGCACCGAGGCGACCACTTCCTCGTAGCGCTGCGGCCCGGTGATTTTCAGCACCTGCGGATGGCGCGCGAGGATTTTCTGGGGCTGCGCGCCGAGGCAACCCGTGACGATCACCTTGCCGTTTTCGGCGAGCGCTTCGCCGATGGCCTCGAGCGACTCATCGACCGCGGCATCGATGAAGCCGCAGGTGTTCACGATCACGAGGTCGGCGGCGCGGTAACTCGGCGCGACTTCGTAGCCCTCGGCGCGCAACCGCGTGAGGATGCGCTCGGAATCGACCAGCGCCTTCGGGCATCCTAGGCTGACGAAGCCCACCTTGGGCGTTTTGCGCCGCGCGGGCGCTTTGCGGGTAGCGGTTTTCAAGAGATCGGGCGGTATCCGGGAAAAACCCGGCATTCTACTCCAAACCGGAATTTGACCGCGAAACCGCACTGTCAAATGCCCGCTCCGAGAATTGTGACGCAGTGCTACGAAAGGCGGGATAACCCGCAAAGCCAGCCCTCAAGAACGGCCGCCGCCATCCGATAAACCCTTTGAATGTGGTCACCGGTCCGCCCGCTCGGCGGGTGAAGTGAACACAAGTGAAAACTGAATGGCCTTGACGGGCCGGTAGATCAAACACGGAGCACAGTAATGTCACTAGTCCTCAATACCAACATCAACTCGACCATTGCGCAAAATAACCTCAGCGGTTCACAGTCGTTGCTCACGCAGTCGCTCACGCGCTTGTCCTCGGGTCTGCGCATCAACAGCGCGGCCGACGACGCGGCCGGCCTTGCGATCAGCAACCAGTTCACGACGCAGATCAACGGCACGAACCAGGCGATCAACAACGCGAACGATGCGGTCTCCGAGGCTCAGACCGCGGCGGGTGCGCTCACCACGATCACCAACAACCTGCAGAGCATCCGCACCCTCGCCGTCGAAGCCGCCAACGGCTCGAACAGCGCCTCGGACCGTGCGGCGCTCGACCAGCAGGTGCAGCAGCAGATCGCTGAAATCACCCAGATCGCGCAGCAGACCACCTTCAACGGCCTGAACGTGCTCAACGGCTCGAGCGGCAACCAGACCTATCAGGTGGGCGCCAACGTGGGCGACACCATCTCGATCGACCTGGCCCAGGGCGTCGGCGCCAACCAGATCGGTCAGACGGCCACCTATGGGACGGCCGCGGCCGTCACCAACGCGAGCAACTCGGGCGCGACGGGCGCGCTCACCATTCAGGTGGGTACGAACGCGGCCGTGAGCATCGGGTCGAGCGCGAGCTACGCCACCGGCGTCGCCTGGCAGGATGGCACCTCGGCCTACGCGAAAGCCGCCGCCATCAACGCGGCCGGCGTCTCGGGTTTGACCGCGACCGCGAACACCACGTTGACCGACGCCGGTTTCGCCGCCGTGTCGACCACCGCGGGCGGTACCTACAGTCTTGGGATCAACGGCGTCGCGGTTTTCGGCAGCCAGAGCACCACGGGCGGCATCACGACGAGCGCCATCGTCGCGCAGATCAACCAGTACTCGACCCAGGACGGCGGCGTCACAGCGACCCTGAACGCAACGGGCGGTCTGGTACTCAACGCAGCCGACGGCAGCAACATCGCGATCACTCAGGCCTATACCGGTGGCGCCAGCGGCGGCCTCAGCGCAGCCGATGTCGGCACGAACCGCGGCACCATTACGTTGTCCGCGGGCTCGAACATCTCGGTGGCAGGCAGCACGGCGGCCGACCTTACCGATTTCGGCTTCACGGCGGGCACCTACACGCTGACCGCGGGTTCGACCCTTGCACAGCAGAACGTGCAGACGGTGGCCGGCGCGAACGCGACCATCCAGTCGGTCGACTCGGCGCTTGCAACCATCAGCACCTTCCAGAGCCAGCTGGGTGCCATCCAGAACCGCTTCACCGCAGCGGTGGGCAACCTGACCTCGACCAGCCAGAACCTGACCCAGTCGCGCAGCACCATCCAGGATGCGAACTTCGCGCAGGAGACGGCGAATCTGACCCAGGCCCAGGTGTTGGAGCAGGCGGGCATCTCGGTGCTGGCGCAAGCCAACCAGCAGCCGCAGCTGATCCTCAAGCTCCTCGGGTAATGGCCGATAACTTGAAGGCATAGAGCTCGGGCCCGGCCGCGTCGAAGCGGCCGGGCCCCGGCTCACGATAGGGCGGATCGAGGAGCACGGACCAGAAGTTACTTGCAGGTGTCATCATGGCGAGCGACGCAAACCCGGTACAGATACCGGTGACGAGCCTCGTGCACGGAAGTCAGGCGCCTACAACGACCCCACCGTCGAGCGGCAAAGCTTTGCCGCCCGCCGGCAATACGACGCCCACCGGCGCTGCAAGCGCCAAATCGGGCGCCGTGACTCGCAGCACCGACGTACAGGCGCAGGTCGCCTTCCTCAACAAGTATCTCAATGACTCGGGTCGACCCGACCAATTCCGCGTGGATCCAAACTCGGACTCGACGCTCATTCAGGAGGTCAATCCGGCCAACGGGGCGGTCATTGCCGAATATCCCGCCGTGTCGTTCCCGGCGCTTGCCAAGAGCCTGGGCATCTCCAGTGCGGTGATCGACGAGTACGCATGACGACGGGCGCGGATTAGCCGCGTCTTGGTATGCCTCTTGCTTAAGTTCCGGGGTCTCGTGCCGACAAATAGACCAGTCACTTTCAAAGGCCCCCCATGAGCTCCGCCGTATCCGCCAGCACCGCCAACTCGTCCGGCTCGCCGAGCTCGCTCATCACCTCGACGGGCATCGGATCAGGCCTCGACATCAGCGCCATCGTATCCTCGCTCACATCTGCCTATGGTGCGGCGCAAACGAACGAGCTGACGGCCGAGCAGACCTCGCTGAATACGCAGGTGTCCGCATTCGGTACGTTCTCGAGCGCACTCTCCACTCTGCAGGCGACGCTGTCCTCGCTCGAGACCCCCTCGACGCTAGCGGGTTACGATGCGACGGTCGCGGACAAGACCATCGCCTCGGCCAGCACGGGCTCGGACGCCGTCCCCGGCCAGTACGCGCTCGAGGTGCAAAATCTCGCCACGGCTGCGACGCTCACTTCAGCGCCGGTGGCGAGCGGCGATACCGCGATAGGGACCGGTACCCTCAACCTGGCGGTGGGCAACACCTCCGCCTCGATCAGTATCGACTCGAACGGCGAGACGCTCTCGGGCATCGCCTCGGCCATCAACGCGGCCCCGAACAATCCCGGTGTGACCGCGAGCGTCATCACCACCACCGCGGGCGCCCGGCTCGTGCTCACCGGCACGGTCACCGGCGCCGCCAACGCGATCACCGTGACCCAATCCGGGGGTGATGGCGGGCTCGCCGCGCTGGTCTATCCTCCGTCCGGCACGACCGGTCTCACGCAGAATCAGGCGGCGACGGACGCGAACTATTCGATCAACGGCTACCCGGCGACCAGCGCGAACAATGTCGTGAGCGGGGCCATCAGCGGCGTGACGCTCGACTTGCTCGGCGCCTCGGCGGCCAACACGCCCACGACCTTGACCATCCGCGCCGACGCCTCGGCGGCGTCGACCTCGATCGGTACGTTCGTCACAGCCGTGAACGGTGTGCTGAGTGCGATCCAAAGTCTCGGCGGCTACGATGCCAGCACGCAGACGGCCGGCCCCCTGAACGGCAACGCCACGCTCGAGTCGTTCCAGAACCAGCTCGAGAACATTCTGGGGCAGGTCAAGTCCGGCAACACCAGCGGCGTCGCCTCGCTCGCCGACCTCGGCATCACGGCGGACGCCAACAGCGGACAGCTCGACACGAATTCGACCAGCCTGAGTAACGCGCTCAGCGCGAACTTGAGCGCGGTCGGGAATCTGCTGGGCGGCAGCAGCGGCATCGCGACTCAGCTCAACGCGCTCATCAACCAGTATTCGGGGCCCGGCGGCCTGCTTTCGAGCATCAATCAGGGGCTGCAGTCCAGCCTCAGCAACGTCTCGCGGCAGCAGACGGCGTTGCAGGCGGAGCTCGCCACATATTCCGCCACGCTCACCACCCAATACAACGCCATGGATGCCGCGGTGGCAGCGCTCAAGGAGACACAGACCTATCTCACGGCCGAGTTCAATCCGAGTCAGTCCTCCTCGAGCTCGAGCTCCTCGAGCAGCAGCTTGGGCAGCGGCACGCTCGGTACCTAAAGAGGCGGCGGTATGATGCATTCGCAACGAGGCGTCGCCCAATACCGCGCGGTATCCGCACGCGGCCGGGTTGAGGACGCGAGCCCGACGCGGCTCGTGCAGATCATGTACGATGAGGCGATCACGCAGCTTGCCATCGCACAGGGCTGCATGGAGCGCATTCGCAACAACCTGCCCCTGAACGAGGTGGTGACCAAGGGCAGGGCGATGGGCAAAGCGATCCGGCTCATCAATCAGCTCAACGTCACGCTCGACATGGAGCGCGGCGGCGAGGTCGCGGCCAATCTGCACTCCTTGTACGTGTACATCCTGGCGCGACTGACGCTCGCCAATGCGAGCCTGGATGCCACGATCGTCGGCGAGGCGATCGAACTCCTGCGCAAGGTCAAGAGCGGCTGGGACCAGATCGTGACGGAGAAGCGATGAGTCGCGATGAGGCCGTCGCGGCGCTCAACCGCGCGCTCGAGCTGTCGCACGAGTTGATCGCGGTCGCCGACGGCGGCGCCATCGAGGACGTGCTGCGCCTCGACGCTGAACGGCTCGGGCTGCTAAAGTCGGCGCGTCATGCCCTCGAACCCCTGAGCCAGGAACATCACTCCGTGCTGCGCACCATCGCCGACTTGAACGCCCGATCGATCGGTCGGATGCAGCACCGCTTTCGCGCCAAGTGTCGCGACATGGATATGCTGGCGGCCGGCCGGCGCGCGCTACGCGCTTACGCCAACACGCGCTAGCTCGAGATCCCCGTGCCAGACTCGTTCCTCGGCGAGGGTCTCAAATTCGAGGAACTGCTGCCGATCGACTGGATCGCAGGACCGCTGCCGCAGGGCATGGAGCTCGCGCGGCTGAATGCGGACAACCATCAGCTCTTGGGCGCCGAATCGACGCTCGACGAGGTGCGTATCTCCGAGGCGCTGAGCAAGGAGGAGTCCTCCGCCCTCGCGCACGAGCTGCAGCGCCTCGAGTACAAGCTCAATATCCTGCTGCGGCTCACCGCCGAGCTCGCCGCACGCGCGAGCCCGCTGCCCGCACCGCAGGCGGTCGCCTTGAGCGCGCGCGGACTGGAATGGGTGGGCGCGCCGCCGGCACCGAGTGGCAGCACGGGTCTCGTGCGTCTCTACATCAACCCTGCGTTGCCGCAGCCACTCAAGATCCCGTCGGTCGTGATGGGCGAGCGCGCACGCGACGGCAAGCGCGTCGCGCAGCTCGAATTTCGCGACTTGAGCGATGCGGTCATCGACATGCTCGAGAAGCTCATCTTTCGCCATCATCGGCGACTCGTCGCGGGTGCGCGCACCAGCCCTAGCAGCGCGTAGAGCGCGACCCGACAGTTTTCGCGAGAAGAACCTTAGACTCTATTTGCGGCATCCCCTTACATCCGTTCCGGGTGTTTGCCAACTGCTTTCGGCTCGCCTTCCTCAGTTAGTATGAGCCGCCCCGCTGGAATTGATTGAGCAAATCCAAGGGGTTAGCAAAGATGCTTAAGACGGGACCAGAGATCTGTGGAGTCCGTCACAGTTTCTAACGGGAAGGAGCCCCCGAGAGTGGTCGATGCCAAAGTTATTGTGATGGAGCCCTCAGATTCGCAGGCGCGAACCTTAGAGGCCTTGCTGAAGTTTCTAGACCTCGCACCCGTCCGCTTCCACGATTTGACCGAGCTCGGTCGCAAGACCGAGGGTGCTCACGACTGGCTGGCGCTCATCGTCGGCGCCGAGACTATCGAGAAGGAGGGTCCCGAGCTCGTGGCGCGGTTGCGAGGATTAGCGCAGCCGCTTCCGGTCATCTATCTGTCGACCGACGGCCTGCCGAAGATCGCCGAAACCAGCGGTGATCTCGCATGGCTGCACCTGGAGCTCCCCGTCAAGCAGCGCCGCCTCTCGGCAGTCCTCAATCAAGCGCAGAACGTGCGCAACGGCCATCCCACGCAACCGGGCGCGTTCCGGTTTCGGCCGAGCGGCCAATCCGCGCCGATGCGTGCGATTCACCGCCTGGTCGAGCAAGTCGCGCCCTACGATACCAACGTGCTGATTCTCGGCGAGTCGGGCACCGGCAAAGAGATGGTTGCGCGCCACGTCCATGAGCTGTCCGACCGTGCCGGTCATCCCTTCGTGCCCGTCAATTGCGGCGCCATCCCGGCAGACTTGCTCGAGAGCGAGCTGTTCGGTCACGAGAAGGGCGCTTTCACGGGTGCTTTGAGCACGCGCGTCGGCCGGTTCGAGTTTGCCGAGGGCGGCACCCTGTTCCTCGACGAGATCGGCGACATGTCCCTGCAGATGCAAGTGAAGCTGTTGCGGGTCCTGCAGGAGCGCACCTTCGAACGCGTCGGCAGCAATCGCACGATTGCCTGCAACGTGCGCATCATCGCGGCGACGCACCGGGATCTGGAGGCGGCGATTCTCGCGGGCCGGTTTCGCGAGGACCTGTTCTATCGCCTCAATGTCTTTCCCGTGCAGATGCCGCCGCTGCGCGAGCGCCTCGACGACCTGCCGATCCTGATCGAGCATCTCGTCTGCCGGCAGGGCCAGAATGCGGGACGCCACATCCGGCTGGACAAGACTGCCATGCAGTGCCTCGCGCGCAACCGCTGGCCGGGCAACGTCCGCGAGCTCGCGAACCTGCTCGAGCGGCTCGCGATTCTGTATCCGGATCAGACCATCACGGCGGCCGACCTGCCGGAGCGCTACCGCGCGATCGCGCCGGCCGCTCCGATGTCCGGCGCCCCCATGCCGGGCGCTCCCATGCCGGGCACGAGCGTGCCGGTCACGTTCGTCGGCAGCGACGTGCGCGCCGTCCCGATGCGCGTTGCGGACGAGGGGGATGAGGACGACCCGTGCAGCCGTGAGCTCGAGCTGTCCGAAAGCGCCGATGAGGCCCCCGCGGTCAAGAGCGCCTTGAAGAGCGGCGGAATCAACCTCAAGGACCATCTGTCCGCGATCGAGATCGGGCTCATCCGCAAGGCGCTCGAGGAAGCCGACGGCACCGTCGCCGAGGCCGCGCGGCTTTTGAACATGCGCCGCACCACGCTCGTCGAGAAGTTGCGCAAGTACCGCCTGTACGCCTGACAAAAATTTGACGCTCGCCGACGGCTGCCGCTCGACCGAAACATAAGCGGTTGATCGAAAGAGGAAAAGCAGCGAAGGCACAGAAGTTGCTTCGTTCGAGCGCATGGCCGTCACGCCCTTGGACCTCATCGACAATCAGCGCAGCGAGCTGCAAGCCGCGTTTCGCGCGTTCGGCTCGGTCTCGGAGCAGCTCTCGGGCGCGTTCGAGGCGCTGCGCCGGCAAGTGGCGCAGCTGCGCACCGAGCTCATCGAGGCGCACGCGGGCAAGGAGCACCTCGCCGCACGCCTGTCGGCCCTGATCGCGGGACTGCCGGGCGGCGTGCTGGTGCTCGATGCCGGCGGCGAAATCAAGGAAAAAAATCCGGCGGCGGCGACGCTCCTCGGAGAGCCGCTGCTCGGCGAGGCGTTTGCCGCGGTGCTCGCGCGCGCCGCGGTGCGAAGCGGCGGCATCGGCGAGCACACCGAGTTGCGCAACGGCCGATTCGTCAATCTGTCGCGACGGGAGCTCGCCCACGGGGGCGAGGTGGTGCTGCTCGCAGACGTCACCGAATCTCACTTGATGAACGTCTTTCTGGCACGTCAGCAGCGGCTCTTGACGATGGGCGAGCTCGCCGCGGGTCTCGCGCACCAGATCCGCACCCCGCTCGCGGCTGCGTTGCTCTATGCCTCGCAAATGAGCATGCCCGGCCGCGCGGTCGAGGATCTCGCGCGCTGCTCGGAGCGAACCGTCGCGAGCCTGAAGCAGCTCGATCGGCTGGTCAACGACATGCTCGCCTTCGCTCACGGCGGGGCGGCACGCGAGATCGTGAGCGTGAGCGCGTTGCTCGAGCAGGTCGCTCAGTGGCTGCGTCCGGCCTTGCGTCAGGGCGTGCGATTGACCATTCGCACCGAGGCGCCGGGTCTCACACTGCGCGCCAATGCGCCATCGCTCGTCTCTGCGGTCTTGAATCTTGCCACCAACGCGCTCCAGTCCTCCGCCGCCGATCTCGAGCTCGAGCTCCTCGGGCGCCGCGCGCCGGGTGGGCGTGCCGAGATCGTCGTAAGCGACAACGGCCCGGGTGTGCCCGTCCACATCCGCGAGCGCATCTTCGAGCCGTTCTTCACCACGCGTGCGCGCGGCAACGGCATCGGTCTCGCCATCGTCAAGAGCGTCGTCGAGGCTCACGCGGGCGGTGTGCGCCTCGCCCAAACGCCGCGCGGAGCCACTTTCATCATTGATCTACCTGCCGAGGAAACTGCATGAACACGGCTCAGGAATCGGTCCTCATCGTCGAGGATGATGCCGCATTACGCGACGCGCTCACCGACACGCTGCGCGCCGCCGGCATCACCGCAGTCGCCGCCGCCGATGCCCGCGAGGCACTGAAGCGCGTGGAGGATCAGGAAATCGCCTTGATCATCTCCGACGTGCAAATGCCCGGAGCGAGCGGCTACGAGCTGCTCGCCGACATCAAGCGGCTGCGCGCGGACTTGCCGGTCGTCCTGATGACGGCCTACGGCACGATCGCGCAGGCTGTCTCGGCCATGCGCGAGGGCGCGACGGACTACATCGTCAAGCCCTTCGATGCGCAGGCGCTCATCGACATGGCGCGCCGCCAGCTCGCTGCCCGAGCGGCCCCGGGAGACCTCGTGGCAACAGATCCGGAGTCCAAGCGCACGCTCGCGCTCGCGCGCAAAATCGCGGAGAACGACGCGACCGTGCTGATCACCGGCGAAAGCGGCACGGGGAAGGAGGTGTATGCGCGCTACATTCGCGATCATTCCTCGCGCGTCGACAGGCCGTTCGTCGCCATCAACTGCGCGGCGATTCCCGACAACATGCTCGAGGCGACGCTGTTCGGATATGAGAAGGGCGCTTTCACGGGCGCGCTCGCCGCGCACGCCGGCAAGTTCGAGCAGGCGCAGGGCGGTACGCTCCTGCTCGATGAGATCTCGGAAATGGATTTGAATCTTCAAGCGAAGATTCTGCGGGTTCTTCAGGAGCGCGAAGTCGAGCGCCTGGGCAGCAATCGTACCTTGAGCCTGGATGTGCGCCTGATCGCCACCTCCAACCGCAATCTCCCGGACGAGGTCCGCGCGGCGCGCTTTCGCGCCGACCTTTACTATCGCCTGAACGTGATGTCGTTGCGGCTGCCGGCGCTGCGCGAGCGCCGCGGGGACATCCTGCCGCTCGCACGCCGCGCGATCCAGGCCTGCGCGCGCGGATCGCACGGGCCGCTGTCCCTGTCGCCCGAGGCGGAGCGCCGTCTGGTCGATTACGACTGGCCGGGAAACGCGCGCGAGCTCACCAACATCGTGCAGCGTGCGGCATGGCTCGCCTCCGGCGGGCGGATCGATGCGGCCGACCTCGACATGCAGGCCTTCGGGACCCCGGCGCCGGCGCCCGCCGACGCCCTGCCGCTTCAGGATCTGGGACTCGGTCAGGACCTCAAGGAGCGCGAGCGCGAGCTCATCCTCGCGACCCTGCGCGTCACCGGCGGCAGCCGCAAGCTCGCGGCGGAGCGCCTCGGGATCTCCCCGCGCACGCTGCGTCACAAGCTCCAGCAGCTCAAAGCGGCCGGCGTGACGGTGCCGCGGCTGCACCCCGAAAATTTCGTGACGGCCTGAACCATGAGCAGCATGCAAATCCAACAGGTCCTCGCGGAAATGCGCGCCCTGCAGGCGCGAGCTGCCGGCAACACGGCGGACCTCGCGCCCACCGGCACGCAAGCGCCGGATTTCGCCAGCTTGATGAAGGAATCCGTCAACCGGATCGCCGACATGCAGAACCAGGCAACCGCGCTCGCGAGCGCATACGAGACCGGCGACAAGAGCGTCGATCTCACCAAGGTGATGCTCGAGGTGCAAAAGGCGGATCTGGCATTTCGCGCCATGACCCAGGTGCGCAACAAGCTGCTCGATGCGTACACCCAGGTCATGGGCATGTCGGTCTGAACTTCTAAAGGATTGATCCATGGCTGACATCGTACCCACGGCCCCGCGCGCACTGCTCGAGGCGGCCCCCGTGCTCAAGCAGATAGGACTTCTCGCAGGTGTCGCGGCGGCGGTCGCGGCCGCGGTCTGGCTGGTGCTGTGGTCTCAGGGCCAGAACTACACCGTGCTCTACGGCCAGCTGTCCGAGCGGGAGAGCGGCCAAGTCATGGATGCGCTCACGGCCGCCGGCATCGAGTACAAGTTGAGCCCCTCGGGCGCCGTGTCCGTGCCCGAGGCGAAGGTACAAGAGGCGCGTATTCGCCTCGCCAGCCAGGGCCTGCCGCAGAGCGACTCGATGGGTATCGAGATGATCCAAAAGGACTCTCCGCTCGGCACGAGCTCGATGATGGAGAACGCCCGCTATCAATCGGTGCTCGAGACCGAGCTCGGCCGCACCATCATGAAAGTCCAGGGCGTGCAGAGTGCGCGGGTGCACCTCGCACTCCCGAAGCCCTCCGTGTTCCTGCAAGATTCGCACAAGGCCACAGCGTCCGTGATGCTGCAGCTGTATCCGGGCCGGCGCCTCGAGCCGGGCCAGGTTGCCGCGATCGTGCACCTGGTCGCATCGAGCGTGCCGGAGCTGAGCGCGAGCGATGTGACTCTGGTGGACCAGGCAGGCTCGCTCCTCAACTCGCCCGACGATAACTCCGAGTCGGCCGTCAGCACGCGCCAGCTCGAATACACCCACAAGCTCGAGGAAAGCTACAAGCGGCGCATCATCGAGATGCTCGAGCCGCTGGTCGGCGCCGGGCGTGTCCGCGCCACCGTGACTGCGGACCTGGATTTCACCGTGACCGAGGAAACACGCGAGAACTACGATCCTCAAAAGACCGCGGTACGCAGCGAGCAAACCAGCAATGAGACGCGCAAGGGCGGTGACGGCGCGGAGGGCATTCCGGGAGCGCTCAGCAATCAGCCGCCGGGCACCTCGGGTGCCCCCGTGATCGCCGGCGCCACCGCGACCCCCGGCTCTCCCCCCGGCCAGACGGCCTCGGCTGGGAGCGGCCCCTCTTCGAGCGCGCAGAAGAGCACCCGCAATTTCGAGGTCGACCGCACGCTCGCCTACATCAAGCAGCCCATCGGCACTTTGAAGCGCCTGAATGTCGGGGTCGTGCTCGATGACTGGCAGAAAGTGGATGAGGATGGAAAGGTCACCTCGCAACCCATGAGCGAGGCGGACATCAAGCGCTTCACGCAGCTCGTGCGCGAATCGATCGGCCTCAAGGACGACCGCGGCGATCAGCTCAATGTGCTGAACCAGGCGTTCCGAGGCAGCCCCGCCAACGCCCCGGTGGATGGCGTGCCCCTCTGGCAGGCGCCCTGGGTCTCGCAGGTCGCAAAGCAGGTCGTCGGTGCGGGACTCGTGCTGCTGGTCGCGTTCCTGATCCTGCGGCCTCTCATGAAATCGCTGACCAAGCCATCAAGAGGCGCCCGCGGCGCGGACGCAGAGGACCGCCTGAGTCTCTCGGGTCAGGACGGCAAGTCCATCAAACTGCAGCCGAGTTTCGAGCAACAGATCGCTGCGGCGCGCACGCTGGTCGGACAAGATCCGAAACGTGCCGCACAGGTCGTGAAAGACTGGGTCGCCGCCGATGGCTGACAAGCCGGGGGACCTCGCCGGAACGCAGCGCGCTGCGATCCTGCTCATGAGCTTGAGCGAGCAGGATGCCGCCAACGTGCTCAAGCAGCTCGATGCACGCGAGGTTCAGAAGCTCGGCGTCGCCATGGCCGAGCTCAAGGAGATCTCGCGCGAGCAGATGACCGCGGTGCTGGACACGTTCATCGGCACGGTCGACGGCAGGGCGAATATCGCGTCCGGCTCGCCCGACTACGTGCGGCGCGTGCTCACTCAAGCCGTGGGCAAGCAAAAGACCGACATGCTGCTCGATCGCGTCACCACCGGCCAGACCGGGCAGGGCATCGAGGCGCTGCGCTGGATGGAGGCCAAGGCCGTCGCACAGATCATCTCCGGTGAGCATCCGCAGATCGCGGCGATCGTGCTATCGCATCTCGAGCCCGAGCAATCGGCGAGCGTGCTGCCGCTCCTGCCGGAGGACATGCGCACCGAGGTGCTGATGCGCATCGCCTCGCTCAACGAGGTGCCGCAGACCGCGCTCACCGAGCTCGATCAGCTGGTCGAGAAGCAGGCGAACGTCGCTCCGCCCTCGCCGCTGCGGCGGATCGGCGGAGCGCGCACCGTCGCCGGCATCTTGAACGCCATGGAGCGCGACAAGAGCGGGGAGGAGCTCGGCAAGATCGAGAAGGCCGACACCTCGATGCATCAGCAGATCAAGGATCTCTTGTTCGTGTTCGACAATCTGCTGCAGGTGGACGACCGCGGCATCCAGGCGCTGTTGCGCGAGGTCGGCTCGGACACGCTTGCGATCGCGCTGCGCGGCGCCGAGCCCGAAGTCCAGGAGAAGATCCTGAAGAACATGTCGAAGCGCGCCGCAGAGATACTGAAGGACGACATGGAGGCGCGCGGTCCGGTGAAGCTCGCCGACGTCGAGGCGGCGCAGAAGGAGATCGTGGTGATCGCGCAGCGTCTCGCCGAGGAAGGGACGATCAACCTGGGCGGCAAGGGCGCCGGCGAGTTTGTCTAATCCGGTTACCAAGGCCGGCTCGGCGAACGCCGAGCTGTGGGCGGCGCCCGACGTAGGCAAGACTTCGGGCGCGCCGAAGGCTCCGCTCGCGACCGTGAGCGGTCTCGCCGACTTGCAGGCCGAGGCTCACAGGGAGGCGTTCGAGCAGGGATTGGCCGAGGGCCGCGAGGCGGGCCGAAGTGCGGTGCGCGCCCAGGTCGAGCGGCTGGAGGGCATGTTCTACGACCTCGCCAAGCCGTTCAAGGAACTGGACGAGGAGGTGGAGCGCGAGCTCTTGACCCTCGCCATGGCGCTCGCGCGCCAGATCGTGCGACGCGAGCTCAAGGCCGATCCCTCGCATATCATCGGCATCATCCGTGAAGCGATTGCGGCTCTGCCGGTGGCGGCGCGAGAGGTGCGCGTGCACCTGCATCCGGAGGATGCTTCCGTGGTCCGTGAGAATCTCGCGCCCACCGAGAGCGAGCGCGCCTGGCAAATCGTCGAGGATCCCGTCATGGCGCGCGGCGGATGCCGGGTCAGCACCACCACATCGCGCGTGGACGCACGCCTCGAGACGCGTCTCGGCGCGATCCTGAGCGAACTCATGGGCAACGAGCGCCAGCCGCGGAGCGGGTCGTGAGAGGCGCGTCCGCCCCGACAGGCAGGCCGTGGTGATGGTCGAGGCAACCTCCCGCGCCAGGCCGTGGATCGAGTCGCTGGTCCGCGCTCGCGAGCGAATTGCCGGAATCCGCGAATTCGTCGTCGAGGGCACCTTGAATCGGATGGTCGGCATGACACTCGAGGCGGTCGGCTGCGAGGCGGCCGTCGGCGGCCGCTGTCTCATCGACACGGCCGAGGGAAAGCAAGTCGAGGCCGAGGTCGTGGGCTTCTCCGGCGACAAGCTGTTCCTCATGCCGACGGGCGACATCCGCGGCATCATGCCGGGCGCGCGGGTCATTCCGACGCACAGTGCCTCGGAGGTTGCCGTTGGTGAGGCGCTCCTCGGCCGCGTGCTCGACGGCGCCGGGCGCCCCTTGGACGGTGCGGGGGAATTGCGCTGCACCGACACGGTCTCGCTCACGGGCGAGCCCCTGAATCCGCTGATGCGCCGTGCGATCCGGGATCCGCTCGATGTGGGTGTGCGCTCGATCAACTCGCTGTTGACGGTGGGCGGTGGTCAGCGCATCGGACTGTTCGCGGGCTCCGGAGTCGGCAAGTCCGTGCTCCTCGGAATGATGACCCGCTACACCAAGGCCGACGTGACGGTGGTCGGGCTCATCGGCGAGCGCGGCCGCGAGGTGCAGGATTTCGTGACCAATACCCTGGGTCCCGACGGCATGCGTCGCGCGGTGGTGGTCGCGACGCCGGCGGACAATCCACCGCTCATGCGCCTGCACGGCGCGTGGCTCGCCACTGCGATCGCGGAGTACTTTCGCGACCGCGGATTGAAAGTGTTGCTGCTGCTCGACTCGCTGACCCGCTTTGCCCAGGCGCAGCGCGAGATCGCCCTGGCCATCGGCGAGCCGCCGGCGACCAAGGGATATCCGCCCTCGGTGTTCGCGAGGCTGCCGCAGCTCGTCGAGCGCGCCGGCAACAGCGACCGCGGCGCCGGCTCCATCACGGCCTTTTACACCGTGCTCGCGGAGGGCGACGATCAGAACGATCCCATCGCCGATGCCGCGCGCGCCATCCTCGACGGTCATATCGTTCTCTCGCGCCGCCTGGCGGAGAACGGCCTGTATCCGGCGATCGACATCGAGGCCTCCATCAGCCGGGCGATGCACCAGATCGCGACGCGCGACCAGCTCGATCTGGCGACTCGATTCAGGCAGGTCTACTCGACCTATCAGCAGAATCGCGACCTGATCACCGTCGGGGCATACCGTCGGGGCAGCGATCCCCGTGTCGACATGGCCATCGAGCAATGGCCCAAAATGCAGGAGTTTCTCCGTCAAGACATGTACCAACCGGTGCCGATCGCCAAGAGCTATGCCGATCTCCAGCAACTCGTGACGCAGTTCTCGGCGCCCGCGGGTGCAACGGGCAGATAGTGTGGAAAGGATGACAAAATCAAAGCGCTTCGAGCCGATTCAGGAGATCGCATCGAATTCCGCCAATGCCCTGAGCCGCGCCATGGCGGACGCGGCGCGGCGCGTAACCGAGCTCGAGCGCCAGCTCGAGCAGCTCGACCGCTACCGGGCGGAATACATGCAGAGCTCGTCGGCCGGCAGCGGCGCCATGGATGCGGTGAAGCTGCAGAACTTTCGCTCCTTTCTGGACCGGTTGGCAGAAGCCAGGCGCCAGCAGACGAAGAACCTCGAGGCGGCCCGCGCCGAGTACGAGAAGCGCCGCATGCTGTGGAGCGAGAAGCGCGTCGAGGCCGAATCGCTGGGCCGCGCGGTCGAGCGATTCCGCAAAGAAGAGCAGGCCGTTGCCGATCGGCGCGAGCAGCGTGAAGGTGACGATGCAGCGATGCGCATCTCGCTCGCGCGCGGCGAGTCGAGCTGATCGCGCCTCAAGGGCTTTCCTCGGCGGCCCGTCGGGCCAAAAGCAATGCCTCAATCTCTCCGGGTTCGACGGGTTTGGTCATGTGTCGATCGAAGCCTGCCTCTTTCGAGCGATCATGGAATATATTGTGTCGCTGCCAGCACAGACCATACGTGGGCGAAGGCCCTGCCCGGCGAGGTTTCGCCGCAGGCAGGGCCCCCTCATGCATGCATCACCAGTACTTGGCGTTGAACACGTCCTTGCCGAATGGCGCCAAACCGGTCGTGCCGGCGTAGCCCAGATGGCCGTGGCCGTCATCCCCGCCATCGGTCAGGCCGAGCAGGTCCTCGTAGCTGCGCAGCGCCGAGTAGTGGTTATAGTAACCCGTCGTGTTCACGGTCCCCGGCACGATCAGGCGCTTGTTCAACAAGACCGTGCCGATCTGGCCGCCACCCGGCAGGGTATACGCGAGGGGATCGCTCGTCGGGTAGGTGCCCGGCGGATAGAAGAGTCCGAGCAGCGGGCTCCAACCGGGATTGCGGAGGTTCGGTCCGGTCGGTGACAGGCAGGTGGCCTGAGCGGCATTGGGGCACGCATCGGCCCCCGCGCCCGTGTCCGAACCCGATTCGTCGACCGTGATGACCACCAGCAGCTTGCCGCTGCGGTAGGCCGGGGAGGCCATGATCATGGGGATCCAGTGGGCGAGCCACAGGTTCGCGGCAGTGAGGCCGCCGGTCTTTCCGCCTTCCACGTTGACGCCCGCACAGGTGGCGTCGTGGCCGTCATCGCAAAGATTCGGAGTCACGAACATGAACTTCGGCGTGGTCTCGATGCGCTGCAGGTCGCGGTAGAGGTGACCGGAGAACACATCGGCACCGCCGTTGGTGCCCACCAGCACGCTGCCCAGCGGCACGACGTGCCGGTTACAGCTTGCCTGATTGTCGATCACCGAATGGAAGTAGACGAATGGCGCGTGCCGGTCGGCGTACTGATCCACGATCGGGCTGCCCTGGGCGGTGTTCGTCAGATCGGGGGTGCCGATGACGGGGTGCGCACAATCGGTTCCGCCAAGGGGGTCCGGCGTCCCAAAATCGCGGGAGACATCGTTACCCATGTCCTCGGCGTACTCGCGCCACACGACTTGGTCATGGTCGTCCCGCTCAGAATAGGCCTTGTCCAGCTGATCGCCGATCGTTTGGGCGCCGTGCGAGGTCCGCGTGGGCTTCGGAAACACGCAGCCGTTGCCCACCACCTGGCCGGCATACTGAGGATTGCCGGTCGTATCGGCGTCGGTGCCCGGTGTGATGTTGTTGAACTGGCCGACGACCGGCGGACTCGCCAACGAAGCCGCATCGATGCAGTCGCTGTTGAGCGTCGGATTGGTTTCCTGACCTGACACCTCGGCGATGTAGTTGCCGAGACTCACATGGCTGGTCGCGTAGTAGTTCTGGATCAGCTCGCCCTGCCCGAGAAGCGTGCAGTTCAGATAGTTGGCGTCACCGGGAGGGGGATTGGCCGGGCAACCGCCGAAGGTCACATCCTCGCTCTCATTTTCGAGATTGATGACGAGGATGTGCTTGATGGCGCCCTCAGGCGCGGCGGCCCTGACAACGCCGTGATCGTCATCGGCATGGGCACTGAGCACCAGCGACAGTGCGACGAGCGGACCCGTGGCGCAGAGTGCCAAGCGGCGGACGCCGCGGCTTCCCGATATTCCACCGATAGACATTCAGTACTCCTAGGTTCTTGTTGATGAAGCAGACTCTCACGCAGAGCCGCGCTCATGCGAGATGCTAACGAGGCACGATGACGGATCTGTGAATGTCGGCCGCGTGCAGAATCTGGATCCCTAGTCGGCTGCTAATGCATTACCCAAGGCCCGAGCGGGACCGCTAGCGCCGCCCCGACGGCTCTCCCCGCCGCTGCCAGCACCGACACATCGGTCGGCCAGCGTGAAGCACAATAATGGCAATCAGGAAATGCTTACTGTGCACATCGGGTTGGCGCATCAAACTTTCAGCGAGAAAGCGGTCGCTCGCGGCTCAGGCGTCGCAGGGGATCGTCAACCCTCTCCGCCCCACGGCGGTAAGTGGGTTATAGTCTTGATCGCAAGAACAACTATTCTGCCGCTCGGCGGCCTTCTGATCTTCACGGGAGAATAAATTGAAAAAGCCAATTCTGCTGCTTCTCGCGGCAATCCTGACCATAGCAGCATCCGTGACACGCGCGGATGACGATCATGCATACACCCAGGGCCCTGTCCTGATCGTCAGCTTCGTCCGCACCCAACCGGGCATGTTCGAAGACTATATGCGTTATCTCGGAAGCACATACAAGCACATCATGGACGATTACAAGAAGCAGGGGATCATAATTGACTATTCCATCTATCAGGCGCGGCCGCGCGATCCGCAGGACGCGGATCTGATCCTGACCGTGACTTACAAGAACATGGCGGCGTTCGATGACCTGCAGGCGCGAACCGATCCCACGGCGAAGCAGGCATTCGGGTCACTTGCCAAAGCCGCTTCGGCCTCCGCGGATCGTGGCAAGTTGCGTCTGGAAATCGGGAGTCAGATGATTCGTCAATTGATCCTGAAGTAGCCTGAATGTGCGCCGAGGCGTGCTTCGCGCAGACGCGGGAGCACGCCACGGTGCACTCCTGGAAGGCATCCCTTCGCGAACGGCGTTCAGGGTCGCGATGTGCGTTTACAATTCACGGCAATGATCGCTGAGGCCCCTAATGGCACGAAGGGCCCGCCGGGCGCGCGGAACGGTTCGCCGTCGGTCTCGACGCGTTTCGCATTGCGTGGCGACCCGCGCTTTGCAATGCTACATGCAAAAGAGGTGCTTATGGCTGAAGAAGCGGTTCAGGCGGCGCAAGGGGCCATACCATTCGAGATAACGGACCTCGAGCGTATTCCAACGAAGCGCTACTACGATGCGGAATTCTATGAGCTCGAGCGCGAGCGCCTCTGGCCGCACGTATGGCAGATGGCGTGCCGCATTGAGCAGGTCGCCAACGTTGGCGACTGGATCGAATATTCGAACCTCGGAAAGTCAGTCATTGTGGTCCGCACATTGGCCGGCATAAAGGCATACCACAACGCCTGTCGGCATCGCGGCATGCAGCTTGCGAAGGGCCATGGGAATTGTCAATCGAAAGGCTTCATCTGTCCGTTTCACGGCTGGCGCTGGAACATCGACGGTAAAAATACCTTCGTGTACGGCAAGAACATTTTCAGTGAGAGGCAACTCGATCAAGCCGATATCGCACTCAAGCCCTGCCGGGTCGAGCTATTCATCGGATGCGTATTCATCAACTTCGATGCCGGCGCGTCGTCGCTGCGCGATAGCGTGGGACCCATGGCTGCCGGTCTCGATGCGTACCGAACCGATCGGATGCGCGCCGAGTGGTGTTATGCCACCGTGTTGCCGGCGAACTGGAAAACGGCGATGGAAGCCTTCATGGAAGGCTATCACGTCATGCGTACGCATCCCCAGCTGCAGGATGCGGCGCCCGTGCTGTTCAACTCATTGTACGGTCTGGTACCGGGCGGCATTCAGTCCGCGGATCCGAGGCTGAGCATGCGCGACAACATCAAGGCGCAATTCAAGCTGATGCAGCTCTTGAGCGAAGGCATGGCCGGCATGTGTCACGCCAAGGACGTGGCCGTCGCGGGCACCCTATTGGAGGTCGACCTGCCCGAGGATCCCGGACAAGCAATAAACACGTGGTACGGCATGCTCAACCATGCTGTGACCCAACAAGGTCGTGCGCGCGGTGAACCGACACCGGACCTGAACGAGATAGCAATGAAAACTCCGCTCAAGGCAGTGGAGTTCATCTTTCCGCACTACTTCCTGCTGCCCAACCTGTCCAGCATGGCGGCCTACCGGATCAGGCCACTGGGTCCTGAGAGCTGTCTATTCGAGCTGTGGTCACTCACTCATTTCCCCGAGGGATGCGAGCCCAAGCCGGTAATGGAGGCTGTTACGCTCGCATATGACAGCAGCGAATTTCCGCCCATCCCACAACAGGACTATTCGAACATTCCCCGCCAGCAGATAGGCCTGCACGCCGAAGGCTTCGAATTCATGCGGTTGTCGAGAACTGTAGAGGGATTGATCAGCAACTATCAGCAGCTCATCGACGGTTACCTCAAAGGCGTTCCCCTCGAACGTTTGGGAAGAGCAATGACGACCCTCAGCGGGAATTTCGATGGGCCCATCGTTGATCTCGAGCTCTAACCAGTCAGGCGCCGCGACGCCGGTTGATCACGCGCGGCGACCAAGAAGGAGCGTCCAATGAAGAAAGGCCAGTTGATGGTGGGGGTCGTCATTATCGGCACTGCGCTTGCGGCACCTGCCTATGCGCAGCCCGCCAGTACCGCGACCGTCTCGACAACAGGCGAGACCCCGGCGCTTCGGGTGGCCGCGTTCGTTATTCCGCCGTTGGTCATGGAAGAGAATGGATCGCTGACCGGATTCAGTATCGACCTCTGGAATGCGATCGCTGCGCGCCTGAAGCGAAAGACCATCTATCAGATCGCACCTGACGTAAGCGCGCTGGAAGAGGCAATGCGATCCGGGACGGCCGATCTCACATTGGCTTTGTTTATAACGTCGGCGCGTGACGAGGTGTTCGACTTTTCGTATCCCACATTGGAGTCGGGGCTGCAGATAATGGTGAGGGACGCGCACCAGACGACGGCGACCGAAAACCCATTGTGGGCCACGCTGCGTCTGATATTTTCGTGGACGACCGTAGCGTGGCTCGGTATGGCCCTGCTGCTGGTGCTAATCCCGGCTCACGTGGTCTGGCTGCTCGAACGGCGGCGAGAGGACGGTGTAATTTCGAGCCGGAACTATATCCCGGGGATCTTTGAGGCAGCCTACTGGGCGCTATCGACGCTCACCACGCAGGCGGAGGCAATGCCGAGGCAATGGTTGGCGCGCACGCTGTCAGTCTTTTGGATGTTTGCGGGCGTGGTCTTCGTGGCGTTCTATACGGCCCAGTTGACGACGACCCTGACCGTCGAGCAGATTCGCGGCGCCATCGAGGGACCGGACGATTTACCCGGTAAGCAGGTCGCCACGGTCGCGCACAGCCTCGCGGTCGACTATCTTCGGGAGCATCACGCACAGGTCCAGGAGTACTCGACGATCGATCAGTTGTTCAAAGCTCTTCTGGACAAGAGAGTGGATGCCGTGGTGACGGGCGCGCCGATTCTGCGCTACTACGCGGCGCGCGAGGGAAAAGGACAAGTGCAGATGGTCGGTACTGAAATGAATGTTGCACCGGTCGCCATCATGGTGCAGCTCGACAGCCCCCTGCGCAAGAAGATCGATATCGCGTTGCTCGCGCTTCGTGAGGACGGCTCATATCAACGGCTTTACGAGAAGTGGTTCGGCAGCCTGTAGTAGAGCCGGCTCGAAATCTCGCGGTCCGCGACGCCGGAAAATCTGATAGAAAGTGGCCGTGACGGAAGAGAATCTCATCGAGGCAGATGACGCACCTGGGCAAAGCCCCGTCGATGTGCCCTACACGTCCCTCGCTCATGACTTGTTGCGCGCGGTGATCGAGTCGTTCGTTCTGCGCGAAGGAACCGATTACGGCGAGCGCGAGCTCGGGCTCGAGGACAAGGTGAGCCGCGTCCATCGGCTGCTCGAGCGCGGCGATGCGCGCATCGTGTTCGATCCGCGCACCGAGAGTGTCGACATCGTGACCAAGGACCCGCGTGGCTAGCCCGCGCGAGGGTCCCGTCGTGATCGCCGGCCATGAGGCTCGATTCGACGGCGAGGGGCGGCTGGAACCCTGGATTTCCTGGCGCGAGGCGCTGGCGCGGGAAATGGCCTTCTATCGATCCTGTCCCAGCGACCGCGGTTATCCGCGTTTCGCCTACGTGACTTTTCTCGATGCACAGTGGAGGCCGCATGCCGATCGCACGGATACCATTCCGGCGACGCAGAGCGGCATGGGCATCATCTCCTATCTCAAGTACGCCGCCCGGCACCCCGACACGGCCGATTCGTGTCTGGAGACGGCGCGCGGCCTCGGCAACTATCTGGTGCGTGAGGCGTGCACGACCGAAGAGGGGCGCTATCCTTGGTTCACACGTTCCACCGGCAAACGCGATCGATTTCCGCTCCCGGCGGACTGCGGCTCGCAAGGCGATCGGCCGTTCGAGATCGAGCCGGATAAAGGCGGTATCGCGGGCTATGCGCTCTCGCTCTTGTTCGACGCCACGGGAGATGAGGTCTACCTCGAGCAGGCGATACACACTGCGCGGGTGCTCGCAGCCAATCAGGTCGAAGGGGATGCCACGCATTCGCCATGGCCCTTTCGCGCCGATTATCTCAGCGGTGAGGGCCGGGGGCCGGTCTCCGGCAACATGACGTATATCCTGCGCCTGTACGATGCCATGCTCGACAAGGGCGACGATGAATTCGCCGTCGCGCGAGCCTCGCTTTGGCACTGGATCACGCGCCATCAGATCCCAAGCGCAGCAAACGGCGGAGCCTTGTTTGCTCAGTTCTTCGAGGATCACGAGACGCCCACGAACCGGACCGCGTGGGCACCGTTGAATCTCGCCCGCTATCTGCTCGAGAAAAAAGAGCGCCTCGACCCCGATTGGCGCGCTCACTGCGACGCGCTCGTCGATTTTGTGCGGCGAACGTTCACGCATCGGGAATTCGGCATCATCGTCTGTCACGAGCAGGACGAGGACAAGCAGGCCTGGGGCGGCGCGGTGTCGACGTACGGCGCCGTGCTCGCGTCCTATGCGAAGGCCATCGGCGCCGCGGATCTCGCGGGCGAGGCCCGGCAGACGCTCAACTTCCTACTATATTGCATCGACTCCGAAGGCCGGCCGCGGGATCTGTTCTCCAATGCCGAGCCCGGCGGTTGGCAAGAAGACGCGCACACCGACGTGATCCATAACTACATGGATGCGATCGAGGCATTTCCGGAATGGGGCGAGTGATTGGCACGTCGCTTGCTATCTCTTGGCCATGAACTCCTCCATCCTCGCCCTCCGGGCTCCCGTGGCTCCCCGGCAATCGGCCGTTGTGCACGAGAACACACAGACCGCATCGGCGGCCCCGAATCCGACCTCTGACGCCTCGACTCCCAAGGATTTCGCCGGGACGTTGAGCGACGCCTCGAACAGGCCGGCAGCCTCCAAGCCGGGAAAGAAGAGCGAGTCGGCCAAGGCGACCTCCGGTCGGCCGGCCGCCGGCAATGCGGGCGGCGCGTCGTTGCCGCCCAGCGGCACCGCGCCGCCACCCCCAGCTCCCCTCGGCGCTGCTCCTGCCGCCGGGTCCGCAATTCCGGGCGGTCCCGCGCCGATCGACGGGGCGCCTGTGATGCCGTCGGCTCTCGATGGCGCGGAACAAACCGGCTCAGGGAGTTCGACCGTTGGCGCCATCTCCACGGCCGGCGCGGGGACCACCGGCGCAGGCACCGCTGTCATTGCTACCGCCATCCCGACGGCCAACGCCGGCACGAGTACCGGCAGCAGCACACCCAGTGCGGTCTCGAGCGGCGGCGGCGTGCCTGCAAGCCGCGGGTCGACGCCTCAAGATCCGGCCGTCGCTTCCTCTAGCGTTACGCCCGCTGTCCCGGCCCCGGCCCCGGATGCCTCGAGTCTCGCTTCGGCGGGTGCCACGCAAGCGCATGTCCTGCCGGCAGGTGAAACGCCGGCGAGTGCCGCGCCATCGGGTGCCGTGCCGTCGGGCGCCGCGGCCGCCGCGGCACACGCCCCCGACCCTGCCTCGACCGCCGCTTCACCCGCCACCGCCGCTGCGGCGAGCGCGCCCGCGGGCAAATCGCCGGTCGTCAAGACACAAACAGGCAGCGCCGCGCCGACCGCAAGTCGCGCGAGCGCGCAGCAATCCTCCGAGTCCTTCGCTCAGGCGTCGCCCACCGACAGCGCGGGCCCGGATTCGGCAACGCAAGCCGACAGCTCGCTCGCGAATCTCGCACTCGCCGAAGGGTCGGACGCGACGGGAGGTTCCTCTGCGCTGCAGGTCACCGCTGCACCCGCTGCACCCGCGGCGGCCTCCACGGCCCCGGTGACTGCGGCGGCCGCCTCGCCTATTGCCGCCCTTCAGGCCGCGCTGAGTTCGTCGACGAGCGGCGCCGATTCGGCGTCTTCCGCTCTGGATGGCACGGCGCTCGTCGGCGCAGCCGGGATCTCATTCGCGGGCGGCGGCGGCGATCAGCAGGGTCATGGCGGCACCACCGATGGCGGAGCCGGCTCCGGTCCCTTCGGCAACGGTGACGGGAGCGCCGCACTTCAGCAACTGATCACCAGCGCCCCCGCTGCCTCGAGCGATGCCGCGCCTGCGCCCACGGTGCACATCAAAGCCGATGTGGATGGCTCTGACTTCCCGCAGGGGCTTGCGGATAAAGTATCGTTTGCCGTCGACAACGGATGGAGCAGCGCGAAGCTTTCGGTGAATCCGCCGCAGCTCGGGCCGATCGAGCTGCAGATCGCGGTACAGGGCGATCACGCCCTGATTGCGATGAGCACGCACAGCGCCGTTACGCGCGAGGCGCTCGAATCGAGTGTGCCGAAGCTGCGCGACATGCTGAGCTCGCAGGGATTCACGCAGGTGAGCGTGGATATTTCGCAGCGCTCGTTCCAGGAGCGCTCCGCGCCTCCGCAGCCCTATCGCTGGACACCTGGGGATGCGGCGGCGGCAACGGCCGCGCCGTCCTCGTCAACGCCGCAGATTTCCCGGATGCCGGCCGGCATGCTCGATACCTACGCCTGAGGACCCGCGTCGCTCATCAGGCGATGCCGCCGTCGATCGAGATGATCTGTCCGGTGATGTATCCGGCCTCGGCGGAGGCGAGATAAGCCACGAGACTCGCGACCTCCTCCGCGGTACCGGCGCGTCCCATGGGTACCAGCGCCTCGATGGCCGCAGCGTCGAACACCGAGCCGCTCATGCCGCTGGCGATGACTCCCGGAGCGACCGCGTTCACAGTGACGCCGCGCCGCGCCACTTCCAAGCTAAGCGTTTTGGTGGCGGCGTTCAATGCCCCCTTCGCGGCGGCGTAGTTCACCTGGCCCCGATTGCCCGTGAGAGAGGTCACGGAGGAGATGTTCACGATGCGTCCCCACCGGGTGCGAATCATCGGCAGCACCAGCGGATGAGTGACGTTGTAGAACCCTTTGAGCGCGACGTCGATTACGCTCTGCCACTGCACCGCACTCATGCCCGGAAAAGGCGCATCGTCGTGGATGCCGGCATTGTTGACCAAGATCTGGATCGGCGCCTGTTCCAGGATGCCGTCGAGCGCCTGTCTCGAGGCATCGGCATCGGTGACATCGAAGCACAGGGCCTGCGCGTTGCCGCCGGCAGCGGCGATCTCGCGAGCCACTTCCTCGGCGGCGGCGCCATTGCGGTTGGCGTGTACATAGATGAAGTGGCCGGCCGACCCCAGTCGTCGACAGATGGCGGCGCCCAGCGCGCCGCTTCCCCCCGTGACCAGCGCCCGCACCTTCGGCGCGCTCATTGCGACCACCGGCCCTGCGCGTCGAGCACCGCAATCGCGCGTCCGCTCATCAAAGGCGCATCGGCAGAGCTCAGCTCGAATTCGTACACCGCGGTGCTCTCGTCTCCGGCAACGCGCGTGGCCTCGCAAATGAGGTCCGTCCGGACATCATCGAGCCGCGCAGCATACATCCGTACGCTGCGCACGCCGGCGAGGAGTCCCGCGCGCGGCCGGGTGCTCGAGGCGCCGGCGCTGAGCGCGCCGTGCACGGCCATGGTCTGCGCGGCGATCTCGATGCCACAGGCCACGCCCAGACGCCCCCGCGCCCGCAGCGGATGATCCGCGGTCCGGTGACTGCGGCTCGCGCAACGGATGCGGTCGTCTTGCCACTCGACGACTTCGTCGAGTAGACACATGCGCCCCTGGTGCGGGATGTGGGATTCGATCCAGTTGCGGTTCAGGCGCATGGCTCGACGTCCACGGCCAAGCCCGATCCATCGACGTATTCGAGAACGGTGCGGGCGCGCCCAGCGCGCGCGATGTGCCGCAGCAGCGGGAGCGCGCGTGCGGCGGGGATCGTGCTGCGCAATTCCTCGAGTTCCCGATCGGCGAGACGCTCCGCGGGCCCGGCGCAAAGGCTCGCCTCGATCCTCGCGAGCACGCCGCTCTCGCGCCGCGGTGTCAAGACGAGCGCCGCGGCGAATGCATCGGACAGCGGGCGCTTCGAGTGCAAGGGCTCGGGGTAGTCCGTGTCGTAGGCCACCAGCAGAGTCCGCTCCTCATCCACCGTGACCTGCACGAGTGCCTCGAGCAATCCCGCGCCGAAACTGCTGTCGAACGCACACAGCACGGTCGAGGGCTGCATCGCGCTCGTCGCGATGCTCCAGTACCCGGCGGCGGCATTGTGCACGGAATTTGCGAAGCGAGTCGGCGACATCTCGCGCGCCGGCTCGGCGAGCGCCTGGCAGATCTCATGGCAATTCTGCCCATCGCCCGATGATGAGGAGAACACGCTGCGCAGCCGCGAGGGGTCCGTGCCGGCATGAGTCGTCGCCTCCGCCGCGACGGCGAGCGCCAGCTTGACGACGCGCCCGGTGCGGCGCCGCTCCGCCGCCGGCAGCAAGGAGGGCGGCGGCAACACCGTGCGCGCGCGCTGGTACGGGACTTCACCCCGCAGCACCGCGTTGGCGCCGGACCAGCCGTCCAGCCCGGGACCGAGCATGCCGATGCCGGCCACGTACGCGGCGAGCCTCATCCGGCGCGGCCGAGGATGAGGCTGCAATTCGTGCCACCGAATCCGAACGAATTCGAGAGAACCCGGGCGAGCGGGGCGCTGCGGTTGCGCTGAACGTAGCGCAGGGCGAGTGCCTCGTCGAAGCGCGTCGTGTTGACGCTCCCGGGCATGAGCGAATGGCGCAGCGCAAGTGCGCCGATGACGACTTCGAGCGCACCGGCGGCGCCGAGCACGTGGCCGGTCGCGCCCTTGGTCGAGCTGCAGGGGGTGGAGGCGCCGAACACCCTGGTGACCGCCTGACTCTCCGAACGATCGTTGCTCGGCGTGCCGGTGCCGTGCAGATTGACGTAATCGATTGCGCCGGGCTCGAGGCCCGCGGCGAGAAGCGCCGCTTCCATTGCGCGTCCTGCACCGAGCCCCTCCGGATGCGGGGCCGACATGTGATAAGCATCGTTCGATTCGCCCGCTCCGAGCAGCAGGACGTCGTCGCTCCCCGACCGGCTCGACACGCGCTCGAGGAGAGCAAACGCGGCGGCCTCGCCGATGGAAATACCGTCGCGCGCGATGTCGAACGGACGGCAGGGCGAGGCGGAGCAGAGCTGCAAGGAGTGAAATCCATAGAGGGTGGTGAGGCAGAGCGAGTCGACCCCGCCCACCAGCGCCGCATCGATGACGTCCGCCGCGATCATGCGCTGCGCCGATGCGAATACCTTGGCGCTCGACGCGCATGCGCAAGAAACGACCATGGCGGGTCCGTCCAGCTCGAGACGGCGACGCACGTAGTCGGCGACCGAAAAGGAGTTGTGCGTGGCGGCGTAATCGAATCCCTCGGGCAGGGCGCCCGAGACGGGATCGCGCCGGCGATAAGCAAGCTCCGTCTCGAGAATGCCCGCGGTGCTGGTGCCCAAAAACACGCCGACCCGCCTGGACCCCCAACGGCTCGCGGCCCCGGCGACTGCGTCGGCAAAGCCGTCCTGCCTGAGCCCGAGCTCGGCCAGGCGGTTGTTCCGGCAATCGAACCGGCGCAGCTCGCGAGGCAGCGCCTGCGCATCGACGCCCGGCACTTCACCGATGTAGGTATCGAGGTCGACGGTTTCGAACCGGCACTTCGCGAGCCCACTGCGCTCGGCGATGAGCGCCTCCCGTGTCTGCTCGACGCCCCGGCCGATGCAGCTCGTGGCGGTGAATGTTGCGAGGACGAGCGGCGTCATTGAAGCGCCGCCCGCAACGTGACGAGGCGCAGTTGCCGGTGACCGACGCTCTCGAGGAGCCGCGGCAGTACCTCGATGATGACCGGCATGCCCGTGCGTCCTTGCGCCGCATGCCCGTCATGCAGCAGCAGGATGTCGCCGCCGGCGAGCGATCGGATCAGACGCCGGTAGACATCGTCCGCATCGCCGTTGACGGTGTCGAAGCCCCTCCGCGTCCAGCTCGCGAGGTGCAGCTCGAGTCGCTTCAGGATGGGATCGAGAAAGGGATTACGCAGTCCTGCGGGTGCCCTGAAAAAGCGGGGAACCTCGCCCGTGACGCCCGCAATGCTCTCCTGCGCTTCCGCGATTTCCGCGGCCATGCGCTTGGGGCCGAGCAGGGAGAACGAGTGGCGGTGGCGCTGGGAGTGATTCTCGACGCTGTGACCGCGCCGCACGATCTCCCGCGCAAGATCGGGATAGCGCGTCACGCGCTCGCCCACGCAGAAGAAGCTGACTCGGGCATCGAATGCCTCGAGCACCTCGAGCACCCGCGGCGTCACGTCCGGATCGGGCCCATCATCGATCGTGAGGGCGATCTCGTTCCGCTGCGCGCTGTGGGCGGGCAGATGCGTCCAGTTGGGCCCCAGCCAGTGACTACGAGGCCAAAGCCCTGCCGCCGTGATAAGCGCATGATCGAGCACGATCGCGCCGAGCATCCAAGGCCACAGCGGCGGACGGGCGATCGTCGCGGCGGCGGCCCCCAAATGCAGCACGACGGAACCGTGCAGGAGCGGTGAGCTCGCTCCCCAGCCGTGCTTGATCTCTCGACTCATAGCCATCCCAGATCCAAAAATCGTTGCCACAAGAGCGACCAGGTGGCCCAGTCGTGGCCGCCGTCGATCACGTGCACCGCCTCGGCGGGCATGGCCTGCGCCATCAGCCGGTGCCCCTGAGCGAAGCGATCCTCGCGTCCGTAGCCCAGGTAAACGGGCCGCCGCTCGAGGCCGTTTGCTTGAATGAACCGCCATATTCGACGTTCTTCGTCGGATTGCGCAAGCGGCCCCGGCTGCCAGGCGGCGATACTCGAGGCACGGGCGATTTCAGCGATCAGAAGACGGTTGCCGAGGTAGGGGGCCAGCAGGCACAGTCCGTCGCAGTGCCCCGACTCGGTGGCCGCGTAATCCAGTGCGAATGAGCCGCCGAGGGAGATGCCGCCGAGCCAGACGGAGCGGCATCCGGCCTCGCGCGCCGGCTGCACGATGTCGCGGGCGAGCCGCCGGACGGCGCTGCGGTCGCCCACATGATCGAGCTCGACGTCGACGAACTCGAGATCGACAGCGAGGCTGCGCCTGCGTACCTCGTCGTCGAAGCCGGCTCGAATGAAGTGCTCCGGTGTATCCAGTGCTCCAGGCAGCCACACCACACGTGTGGCCGCGACGGTACCCTCGCGGCCGGGTCGGAAAATGCTACGCATCGCCCGTCAGGATCGCCGCGTACACGAGTGCCAGAAAGGCGCCCGGCGCTACGGTCGTGCCCAGCGCTGCGAGCACCGGGACACCCGAAAAGGCCAGCATGCCGAACCCGATGACGGTGCAGGCGTTCGCGATCAGCAATGAGGCGAGGGTGAGCGCGCCGGCTTCCCGCGCGCCGGAGCCGGCGCGCTGATCGAAGAACAAGGCGTAATTCGAGCCCACGGCGATGATCAGCAACATCCCGACGAGGTGCAACAGCGTGAGCTCGACGCCGCAGAGTGCGAGCACGGCGGCCACCGTCAGTACGGACAGCACGAGCGGCGCGAGCACCCGAGCAGTACGCCGGGCCGATCGCAGTACCACCAAAAGGAGCGCGACGATCGCGGCGAATCCGGCGAGCGAGAGCCGCATCGCTTCGCGCAGGTACTCATCGTAGAGCGCGTCTGACTCGCGCTTGAGGTCGAGCAACGTCGAGCTCGCGCTTGCTGTGGTAGCTGCGCCGGCGGCCGCCGGCGGCGCGCCCGCGAGCGCCGCGCGCAGGGGGGCGAGGTCGATGTCCTTGTCCGGCGGCGCGCGCAGGGGCAGAAGCGCGCTCCAGTGGTCACCCTCGTGCATCAGCAGGGCATCGAGTCCGGCGGCAAGCGAGGTGCCGGCGAAATCCTTGGCCTCGAGCAACGGCGCGTGCCGTGCCGCCTCGGCATCGTCCAGAAACGGGGTCAGTTGACGGCTGTCGAGCGCGAGTCCCGAGGCCGCGCGATCGAGGTTGTCACGCAAGACCGCGGTCGGAGGCAGGCTCGCGCGCCGCGCCGCCTGCGTCGCGAGACTCGGCAGATAATCCGTAGGACTCTCGACGCCGCCGATTACCCGCGACTCGATCAAGGGTGAGAGCGCACGCACCGCGCGCTCGGCACCCTCGAGGGCAGATTCGAGACTCGGAGCGGACACAACGATGAGATCGAGCGAGTTGGGCGCTCCCAAGTCGGCTCGCAACTCGGCGTCGAGACGCTGCTGCGCGGCAGGGGCGGGGCTCAAGCGCGCGAGCTCCCGATTCCAAAGGCTGCCCCGATCGAGGGTGAGTACGCACAGTGCAACGCCGGCGAGCGCGAGCGCCGATGCCAAGAGCGCATCGCGCGGGATCCTGCGCACCGGAGCGAGGAGCGCCTCGAGCCGCCTGCCCAGAGGCGAGAGATCTCGAATCTGAAATCGGCTCGGCAAGAGCTCTGGGAGCACGAGCCGCGTGACTGCGGCAGCCGCGAGCAGGCCGCCGATCGAGTAAACGCCGAGCTGGGCGAGCCCCGGGAATCCCGAGGGCAAGAGCGAGGCGAAGCCGCATACCGAGGTGAGCATGCCGAGACGCATGGTCGGCCAGAGGCGGCTCTTCCAGGACGCTCCGCCCGAACCTCCGCGCGCCGATTGAATGAAGAAATAGATCGAGTAGTCGACCGACTCGCCGATCAGAGTGACCCCGAATCCCAAGGTGATGCCGTGCACGGCGCCGAAGATGAGCGCCACGGCCGCAATCCCGACGACGGCACCCGTGGCGACCGGTAACAGACCCAGCAGCAGCGCGGGCAGCGAGCGGTACACCATCAGCAGGATGAGGACGACGAGCGCGCTGCTGGCAATCGAGAGACGCACGGCCGCCCGCTCGATATTCGCGCGCGAGGCGACGGCAAATACACCGGGACCGCTCATGCGCAGCGCGCTGCCACGGCCGGCAGCGCCGGCCTCCCGCGTTGCCGCGGCGAAGCAGACCTGCACCGCACTGATCGCCCGCTCCTGCGCATCGGTATCCGATCCGGATGCGACGGTCTGCGCGACCAAGAGCGCCCGCTTTGCGTCGGCAGACACCCAGACGCCGTCCGCGCTCCGCGGCGCAGGGATCCGCGACAGACGATCGACGATATGCAGCGTCTCGCCTGTCGGGTCGCGCGCCACCAGCGACTTGATCATCAGACCCTCCGGCGAGGCGAGGTCTGCGATCGTCTCGCGCATCGCGGACTCGAGGCCCGCGACAGTGAAGCGCTGGGCGTCGACCGCGTCGCTCAAGAGGTAGCGGTGCGCGAACAGGAACTCGCGATCGCGATCGGCGGATATTTCCTCGCCGTTGTTCACGCTCGCGAGCTCTGCATCGGTTCGCAGACACCGTGCCATGCCCGCCGACATGGCCGCCCGCGCTCGCGCCTCTGCGCCCTCGATGGCGATCAGAATCAGGCGCGATGCCGGACCGTCGCGCAGTTGCTCCACCAGCAGGCGCTGCGCCGCCGTCGGGTGCGCGGGCAGAAACGCCGACAGATCCGTGATGTAGCGGGCGTGGAGGGCAACGACGCCCGCGGCCGCTAGGGAGCAAAGCCAGGCGGCGGTCACCGCGGCTTTGCGTGCGCTCACGGCGGGCGATGATCGCGCAACGTCATCAGCGAGCGATCTCCATCCGTTTCCAATATTTCGACTCTCGTCAGCGTATCGCCCATCCCGTCGATGCGGACCTGCGACACCGTCTTGGCAATTTGCGCATCGCGCGGAGTCAGCGTTAGTCTCCAGCGCGCCATCGATCCCGCATAGTCCACATCGAACAGACGCTCGAGCGAGCTCAAATCGCCGGCGAGCGTCGCGCGCACGGTCTCGATGAAGGGTACGAGCGACGGGTAGGCTTTCAAGTCCAGCGTTCGGGTGCGGCCGCCGCGCTCCATGGTGAGCACGTCGCCGGCCACGGTGAGCGTCTCGCGCCTGGGCTCGAGGGTACGCTTCTCGAGCCGGTCCGGCGCGTCATAGGTGAGATCGCCGTAGGACTCGACCGGGCGCTTCAATAGCTTGAGAAAGTGCTGCTCGACGAAGCTCACCTCACCGTGAGGTCGCGCCGCCATCTGCCGCATCAGCTCGCCGAGATCGCCCTGCTGACCCGAGGCCGCGGTGCTCCAAACGATCAGTGCCCCGATACAAAAATGCAGGCCTCTCATGCTTGGTCGCTGCGCTCGCGCCAGAAGTCGAAAAAGTTGAACCAGTTGTAGGGGTCGCTTCGGCAATAGCGCTCGAGCAGCAATGCGTATCGCTCGACGGCGTTTGCGATGGCCGTCTCGCGCTCGCCCGCGGCGGTCATCGAGAAATCCGCCACGCGCTCGAAAATCAGATGGTAGCGGTTGCCGCCGCGGTACAGGCCGGCCATGAAATACACCGGGCGTCGCAAGATGGCGGCGGCGCGCATGGGTCCCGTCGGCAAGCGCGCACACTCGCCCAGCAAACGGACGGGGTGCAACGGCTCGTCGCTCAAGGTCCGGTCGCCGAGCATCCCGACGAAAGCCCCGCGAGCGAGCCGCTCGGCGATGCGCAGCATGGCATCGAGCTCCCCGAGCGGGATGATGTCGGCCTTAGTCTGCGAATCGACCGCCGCCATCATGGCATTGATCTTGCGGGCGTTGTGCTCGTACATGGCCATGCTGACGGCGAGTCCGGCCTGCCGCTTGCCGACGCTGCGGATGACCTCGAAGCTGCCGAGGTGCGCGCCCATCAGGAACGCGCCCTGGCCCGACTCGAGCTGTGCGCGCATGAGCGATTCGCCCTCGATCGTGATGTGAAAGCGCTCATATTGCTGCTTCAACAGGTAGACGCGATCGTGGATGCAGGTGGCGAAATAGAGGATTTGTCTGAAGCGGTCGCTCGCTGTCGGGCGCCTCCCGAGGGCGAGCCGCAGGTAACGCCGCGAGTGCCGTCGTGCCGCCGGTGCGAACAGAAAAAAGTACACGGCGATTCCGTAAAGAAGGATGCGGCTCGCGTGCCGGCCGAGCCGCAGCGACAGAAACACCATGAGCCGGAGCAGGCCGCTGCTGCCGCGCTCGCGGTGGCTGAGCCACTCCGCGGGCTCGGCGCGGACCCCCTCGAACAATCGCGCCGGGTCAGATGTCATGTGCGGCATCGGGTTGCAAGCGTGTCAGAGTGCCGGTGACGGCGGTCCGGTTCTCGATGCGCAGCGCGAACCGAATGGTCTTCCCACCCGAGTCGTGTTCCACCGTCAGCACATCGCCAGGGCGCACCGGCTCGAGGAACTTGGCCGCGCTGATCTGCCATTCGCTCGGGTCGAGCCCGAGTTCCTCCTCGAGGATGCGCAGCAGCTCGTCGAGGAGCACCGCGCCCGGCAGCACCGGCATACCCGGAAAATGTCCCGCGAAGGCCGGATGATCGACCGCCACGATGAGCGTATGAGCGCACTTCACGACTGCCTGCGCGGTGTGCGCCTGGCGCCGCTCGCGGGGACCGCTCGATCGGCACGGCGGTCGGCGAGCGCCTGCAGCGCTTGTTGCGGCAGCTTGCCGGTCGCGTTGCGCGGCAGACGGTCGACGATCACCAGGGGACGCGGCAGAAATACCGGATCGAGGCGTCGCCTCAAATGACTCATGAGCTCCGCGACCGAAAGATTCGGTGCAACCGCCGCCGCCGCCAGGCGCGAGATGCCGGTGATGCCGCCCGGATCCCCCTCACGCTGAAAGAACACGCCGTCCTGCACACCGGGAATGGCGTTGAGCTGCGAATTCAGGTACCCGAACGAGCTGCGCTTGCCCGCAACGTTGACGAGATCCGCCGTGCGCCCATGAAGGATGAACTGATCGGCGCCGCGCTGCTCGAGGACATCGCAGAGCGCCGTCATCTGCTCCACGTGACCTCCGTAGGCATACATCTGGCCGTTGTCGGCGCGCAGCCGCACGCCGGGAAGCAACGTGAAAGCCTCGCGCTCGGCGGTGCGACGCGAGGCAATCTGTCCTGTCTCCGTCGAGCCGTAGATCTCGACGAGTGGCGCCGCGAATCTGCGCTCGGCCTCGATCGCAAGCTCCTGACTCAGTGGCGCGGTGGCCGACACGATGAGCTCGACACACGGCAACTCGAGGCCGTCCGCGAGCAAGGTGCGCAGATGCACCGGTGTCGTCACCAGGGTGCGGGGCCGCGGTGTGGCGAGAATGGTCGCACACACATCTGCCGGGTAAAACGGCCGCTCGGCGAGGAAGGCATTCTCGCTCAGCATGGCGAGCAGCACGGTCGACTCGAGGCCATACATATGCTGAGGCGGCACGGTGCCGATGATCGCGCCCCATCCGGCCGGCAAGCCGAGCGCGCGGACCGCATGGCGAATGCAACCGACCAGCCGCCCCCAGGTCTTGCGATAAGGCAGCGGTGCCCCGGTCGAGCCCGAGGTGAAGACGATGGCGGCGAGCTGGTCGGCAGGGATCCGCGGAGGCCGATAGCCCTTGGCGAGCTGCGCGGTGCGGCCCGGCATATCGTCGGGATATCGAACGAGCGGCAACTCGATGGCACAACCGGGGTCATCGGTCAGGCAGAACGCGTCGGGTGCGAATTGTGCGAGCTGACGCACGATCTCGGGCGTATGGGTCGATGGCAGCAGACTCACCCGGCCGGAGAGCAGACATGCCGCGAGGCCGACCGCGAACCGGTATCGATCCACGCACCCGTTGAGCACGTGCCGGCAGGTGGGCAGCTGCTCCGAAAGCACCGTCGCATCGGCCAGGAAGTCGCCCGCCGAAATGGAGCGTCCGCCGCGATAGGCCACCACCGTCGCGGCGGTGCGGTGCGTTAGCAGTGCCTCGAGCTCCACCGTCGTCACTACCGACTTGCGAGGAAGACCCGCATGGTCTCCAAGATTCCGCGGTGTTCGGTCTGCGGCAGCACGCGGCGCCGTACGATGTGCTCCACGGCGAACATCGCGGCGACCAAAGGAAGCGTCACGAAGTTGACGAATCCCGACCAGAGGGCCAAGGGCGCGGCCACGTAGAGACCCACGATGATTGCCCCGAGCGTCGTGAAGAACACCGTCCACGCCAAGGTGACCTGCCTGCTATACCGGACCTCCGCCGCACTCAAGGGTCCGTGCAAACGGTCGGCCAGTCGCGTGCAGAGGGCGACGTCGCCACTGCGCAAGGAGCGCCCAAATCCGACCGCCAAAATCCCGTACATCCCGCACTCCTGTAGTAGATAAACAACGGAGAAGTTCTTCTCGAGTATCGGCCAGGTATCATACAAGAGGAGTCCGCACAGAGCGGTCGCCGGCACCGCAAGCGTCGCGCGCAGGGTTTGCCAAAGAAGGGTAACGAGCAATGCGAGCACCGGTGCGATGGCGAGGCTGGCGCCCAAGCGGTGAGCACCCTGCGTGTTGCAGTAGTGCGAGAGGGAGGTGTAGGCGAGGAGCAGGATGCAGACCGCAGCCGTCTTCAGGGCGGTCCGGGACGGCCCCTCACTTGGTTCTCTGTTTCGCAATGTACTCCGCTAAGTGCCTCAAAGACCGGAAGATCTTGTGGTTCTCCTGGCTGTCCGCCCGCAGCTGGACGCCGTATCTCTTCGACACGATGAGCGCCACCTCCAGGATGTCGATGGAATCGAGACCGAGGCCCTCGCCGTATAGCGGCGCATCCGGATCGATGTCCGTGGCGGCAATTTCCAGGTTGAGTGCTTGAACGAAGAGGTCGGCGATTTCCCGCTCCAGGCGGACATCTGCCGGCGGCGGCGCCGACTGTTGCAAGAGCGACGCTTTGTCGGACATGGGTGGAGCTTGCTCTGGACTGGACTGAAACGCGCGGATCGGCGCGCTCTCATTATATCGGTGCGCGACGTCGCGGCAACCTAACGAGCGAGCAGGAATCCGCCGACTCTGCGACTATGCGTGTGCCATGCAACCACCGCACCGCCCGCTGACTGACTATTACGCGGGCGAAGCCGATCGGGCCGGTTGGATCCGGCGGTTATTCGACCGCACCGCGCCCGATTATGATCGGATGGAGCGCGCCATGGCCCTCGGCAGCGGGTCGCGGTACCGGCGCCGGGCACTCGCCAGGGCTGGGCTGGCGCCGGGAATGCGCGTGCTGGACATCGGCACAGGCACCGGGCTCACGGCCCGAGAGGCGGCCGCGCTCGTCGGACCGACCGGGAGCGTGGTCGGCGTCGACCCGAGCTCCGGCATGATGGAGTGCGCGCACGTGCCGGCGGGGGTGCGGCTGGTCCGTGGGACCGCCGAGGCGATCCCGGCCCCGCCCGGGATGGGCGACTTCATTTCGATGGGGTATGCGTTGCGCCATGTCGCGGACCTGACAGCCGCGTTCGGCGAGTTTTTCCGGGTGCTGGCGCCGGGGGGGCGACTGGGTCTCCTGGAGATCACCGCGCCGGAAGGACGGCTGCCGAGAATGCTCCTCAAAGCCTACCTGCATCGTCTCGTTCCGCTGATGGCCCGGCTGCTCGGCACGCATCCGGACATGCCGGAGTTGATGCGCTATTACTGGGATACGATCGAGGCGTGCGCCGCCCCCCAAGTGATCTGCGAAAGCCTGCGCAGGGCGGGGTTCGTCGGGGTGTCTCGCCACGTCGAGCTCGGCATTTTTTCCGAATATCGCGCCCGCAAGCCCGGCTAGTGCCCGGCGCGGACGCGCCGCGATCCTCGATACCGCCGTACGACGAACAGCGGTAGGCGCAGGGCGAAGCCGAGAATCAGACGCGCGTGCATCCAGGTGAGCAGGGCGTTGTCGCGCCAATAGTGGAAATGCGAGACGCCCCCTTCATCGGGCCTGAAATACTGCACCGCAGCAGGAACATTCAACGGGGCGACACCGTGCCAGCAAAGCCTTACCGCGGCTTCGGCGTCGAAATCGAAGCGGCGCATCCATCGCTGCCTCTGCATGATGGTCATGAGCGGAACGATGGGATAGACGCGAAAACCATAGAGCGAGTCGCCGATGCCCCCCCACAAGGTCTCGACGTTGACCCACCAGTTCGAGATCTTGCGGCCCCTGACGCGCAAGCTGGGAGCGCTCGAATCGAATATCGGACAGCCGAGCACCATCGCGCCGGGGTTCGCCTGCGAGAGGTGCATGAACTCCGCGATGCGCTGCGCGGGGTGCTGCCCGTCGGAATCCATGGTCAAGACATGGGTGTACCCCTGCGCGGCGGCCTCCCGCAAGCCGCGCAACACCGCCGCGCCTTTGCCGCGGTTCTTGTCCATGAGAATGACCTTGAGACCGGGCTCGCGGGCGGAGAGCTCGAGAAGCCTCGCCGGCGAATCATCCGTGCTGCCGTCGATCACGACCCACACCGGGTTCCAGCTCTCGAGCGCCGCTCGAACCGTGGCGTACACTCTGGGACCGGGGTTGTAGCTCGGGATGATCACGAGGTGTGTGGCCGACGGAGCCGTCACGGTGCGGTCTTTTTCAGCCAGCGCGATTGCAGTGCGCCGTCGAGCTCCACACGATAGTACCGATCGAGCGCATCGGTGAAGGCGGCAACGTTCTCGGGCGGTTCGAACCGCTCGCCCAGTCGGACCCGATAGATGATCGGCAGCGTGGGACGGCGGAACAGAGGCCATCCCTTGGAGAGAAATGGGGAATCGGTCTCGATGACCAAGGTCTGAACGGGCACGTTCGCGCGCTTGGCGATCAATCCGACGCCGGCCGCGAGCGGATTGATGGGCAGCTCGCGTGTGCGCGTGCCTTCGGGAAACAAGAGCAGCAGACAGCCGGCCCCCCGCAGATGCGCCACTGAATCCTTGACCATCTGCAGCGATGATTCATTCGGCACGTAGCGCGCGAGGCGCGAGCCGGCTCCGAGGAAAGCGTTCCTCATCAATTCGGCCTTCATCACGCACACGACATTGGGATGCCGCGTGACGAGGAGCAGCGCATCGATGAGCGAGGGATGGTTGGGTGCGAGAATCATCGATGGACCGCCGCGCAGGGAGTCGATCGCGGAAAGATCCAGCCGGTACGCACGCAAGAACGTGAGCGACCACGCGTAGATGCGAAAGCCGCGCATGATCGCGTGCCGTCCGATCTTTTTTCCGAGCTCCCCGGGCAGCAGGTAATACAGCGGCAGGGCGAAGATGGACCAGCACAGGCAGATGAGCGCGAGGAGGGTCAGCGATGTGTAGAGCGCGAAATACTCGTAAGCGATTTTGAGGAAACGCTGCACCCGTCCTCAGCCCGTCGACGACTCTGCCTCTATCGGGCGGATGTTGACTGCGCGTCGCCGCGCCGCCCGCAGCGACCGACCGAGGTTTGCGAGGGATAGCAAGTAGTACACGCTCTTGAAGGCGCGCAGCGAGCCCCAGATCGGCGTGCGGCCGAAGATATCGCCTGCCAGTACCGAGAGCAGTGCCTCCTGCATGCGCAGCGCGTTGCGCGGACCCAGGAACAGCTCGCGCATCGTGGGATTCGTCACGCGATAGATGAACCAAGAGAATTGCTTCGGTCCGTGACGCACGAGGCGGTCGAAGCGCCGCAGCGCGCGCGCCTCGCGCCGGGGATGGCGGCAGCATTCGTCGATGGCCTGCGCGGCGGCCTCGGCGCTCGTCATGGCGAGCATGACTCCGGAGGAGAACACCGGATCGATGAAAGCATAGGCATCGCCCACGAGAAGATAGTTCGCGCCGTGCGAATGATCGCAGCTGTATGAGTAGTTGCCGGTGGCCTCGACGCCGGTGCTCAAATTGGCATCGCGCAGCCGTGCTGCGAGCGGCGGACACGACTCGATGGTGGACAAAAAGAACTCGCGCACCGAGCCCGTGCGGGTCTTCATGTAGCTCGGCCACACCACCGCGCCGACGCTGGTATTGCCGTCGGCGAGGGGAATGAACCAGAACCAGCCGTGGTCGAACCAGTAGATGCCGATGTTGCCGGCGCGCTTACCCACCTCGCGACGTGCTCCGGTGAAATGCGCGTACATGGCGGCGCTGTTGTGCTTTTTGTTGCGCCGCTTCGCGCCGAGCCTCTGACCCAGAAGTGTATCGCGGCCCGATGCATCGATGAGGTAGCGGGCCTCGAAACTCATCGTTGAGCCCGCCTCGTGCGTTGCCTCGACGCGAGCGCTGCGCCCGGCGTGCGCGGCCCGGTCCTGCGCGAACACGACCTCGCGCGCACGGCATCCCTCGATGACGTGTGCGCCCGCGTGCTCCGCGCGGCGGATGAGAATCTCGTCGAACTCGGAGCGGCGCACCTGATAGGCGAGCGCGAGCGATGAGTCCCAGGCGCCCGAGAACTCGAACACCTGGTGCCGTCCGTCCCAGGGCGAGGTGAACTCCGCGCCCCACTTCTCCATTCCGATGGCTCGAACCTGAGGTGCGACACCCAGCCGCTCGAGGAGCGGAAGATTGGAGGGCAAGAGCGATTCGCCGATGTGAAAACGCGGGTGGCGGGTCTTCTCGAGCACCACGACGTCGTATCCGCGCTGAGCGAGCAGGATCGCGGCGGTCGACCCCGCGGGTCCGCCTCCGATCACCAGCACGTCGCAGCGCCGGGCGCTCGCCGGTGGCTCGCTCGGCGGCCCGTTCGGGGCGATCCTCTCGGATGTATCACGTTGCGGGGATGTCAAGGGAGCGCCTCCGGATCCGGGCGCTCAGCTTATCGTGCCGACAAACACCGGTTCAACGTCTGTAAGATATCGTCCATGCACATCTTGATCGTCGAAGATGACGAGGTCGCGCGCGACTACTTGGCGAAGGCGCTGAGGGAAGTGGGGCATACGGTGGACGTGGCGGCCGACGGCCTACAGGGGCTGCACATGGCGTCCTCGATCGCAATCGACGTCGCGATCGTCGACCGGATGCTGCCCAAGCTCGACGGCCTCGCGCTCGTGCAGTCGCTGCGCGCCACGGGCCGCAAGCTCCCCGTGCTGATCCTCTCCGCGCTCGGCGAGGTGGACGATCGCATCACCGGGCTGCGCGCCGGCGGCGACGACTACCTCACCAAGCCGTACCACGTCTCGGAGCTGCTGGCGCGCATCGATGCGCTCGCGCGGCGTGGCGAGTCGGGCAACGCCGAGACCCATACCAAGCTGAAGCTCGCCGATCTCGAGCTTGACCGGATGACCCGGCGCGTGACCCGCAACGGCAAGAAGATCGAGCTCACGGCGCGTGAGTTTCAGCTGCTCGAGTTCATGATGCGCCACAGTGGCCAGGTGGTCACGCGAACCATGCTCCTCGAGGGCGTCTGGGACTATCACTTCGATCCGCAGACCAACGTGATCGACGTGCACATCAGCCGTTTGCGCCAGGCGATCGACAAGGATTTCGACAAACCGTTGCTGCATACCGTGCGCGGTGCAGGCTACAGCCTGCGCGAAGACGAATAGTGCGCGCCCGTCGGCGCGGCGTCGTGAGCCCCGACCAACGCTTTCTCGGGATCCTCGACACGTCGCCTTTTCGCATCGCCATCGTCTATTCCATCGTGTTCGCCTGCGGCGCGGCGCTCTTGCTCGGAGTCGTCGACTTCGCGGTCTCGCGGGTGGTCGATCGCAGCAGCGACGATCTGATCGACGCGGAGGTTCAGGGGCTGCGCGAGCAAGTGCTGGTTCTCTCGCGAAGCGACTTCATCGAGCTGGTGGAGCAGCGCTCTCAGGACCAGGACGTGCGCGGTGCCGTCTATCTGATGGTGGATCCGCAGTTGCGCCCGGTCGCCGGAAACGTGCCCGCGTGGCCCAAGACGGACTCCGACGACGGCCGGTGGATTCAATTCAAGGCGGCCGTTCCGTTCGGCGATGAGACGCGCGAGCATGAGATGCGCGCGCGCCGCTTCAAGCTGCCGGGCGGCTACAACATGCTCGTCGGCCACGACGTGCAGGAGCGCCAGGACGTCAAGAACCTGATGATGCGCGGCTTGATCGCGGCGGTGGTGCTGACGCTCCTGCTCGGCCTGGGCGGCGGGTTCTGGATGGGCCGGCGCATTCTCGCGCAGGCCGGCGCCATCTCGGCGGTCGCGACGCAGATCATGCGCGGCGACCTGTCGCAGCGGCTGCCGGTCCGCAATGCGGACGATGAGATCAACACGCTCGCCCGCGAAATCAACACCATGCTCGACCGCATCGAGCAATTGACGCTCGGCATGCGCACGGTGCTCGACAGCGCTGCGCACGATCTGCGCACTCCCTTGAACCGCCTGCAGGCGACCGCCGAGGGCGCCATGAGCCAGGTGACGCCGGGATCCGCCGAGCGGCGGGTGCTCGAGCGCGTCACGACCGAGGTCGATCACATGCGCTCCACGCTCGATGCGCTGCTGCGCATCGCGCTCGCGGAGACGGGTACCGTGGCCCGCGAGCCGGTCGACCTTTCGGAGCTCGTGGCGAGCATGGTGGAGCTCTATGCGCCCGTCAGCGAGGAGCGGGGAATCCAGCTCGAGAGCGCGGTCGCGGGCGGCGCGCAAGTGCAGGGCAGCCGGCAGCTGCTCGCGCAGGCGCTGGCCAACCTCTTGGACAATGCGATCAAGTTCACCCCGGACGGCGGGCACATCCGGGTCATGCTCCGCTCGCTGTCCGCGGGCCCGGAAGTCATCGTCGAGGACGATGGGCCGGGCATACCGGCGGACAAGCGCGAGATCGTGCTCGGCCGGCGCGTGCGTCTCGACGAGGCGCGCAAAGTACCCGGATCCGGCCTGGGGCTTTCTCTGGTGGCGGCGGTCACGAAGCTCCACGGCGCGCGGCTCATCCTCGACGATGCGGCGCCGGGGTTGCGAGTGTCGTTGCGCTTCTGAGCGTCAAATTCCCGACGGATGCCGCCGGACGCACGGGCCCCGACCGGTCTTGCCTCGCGTGTAACAGATTGATATTCAAGCGCAAGCAAGCATAGGCGAGCCATGGCATAAAACTTGCTCCACTCCGCGTGCGGCATAGGGCCGCGCGAGGAACCCCATGGCCGAGGAAGCCGCCGAAGTCTCCCCACCCCCATCGAAGAAGTCGGGAGGTGTGCTCGTCAATGCCGTCGTGGTCTTCGTGATGGCGCTGCTCGCCGTCATCACGGGCGGCTTCGTCAACGCGAAGCTGCATCCGCTCCCCGATCTCAAGATGGGCAAGGATGGACTGATCACGGCTGTCGAGCCCGTGGCGGCCGCCGGGCACGGAGGCGAGGAGGGGGGCGCCAAGACCTCGCTCTACTTCGCCATGGATCCGCCGATGGTCGTCAATTTCGAGGACGGCTCGGTCGTGCGGTTCCTGCAAATCACCATGGAGGTGATGGCCCACGATCAAAAGGCGATCGACGGGGTGCAGAAAAACATGCCGCTGATCCGCAACAACCTGCTGCTGCTCATGAGCAACCGGAACTATCAAAGCCTCATGTCGCGCGAAGGCAAGGACAAGCTGCGCGAGGAGGCGCTCGCGGAAATCCGCGCCGTGCTGAAGAAGCAGGGCGGCGGGGACATCGACGACCTGCTGTTCACCAGCTTCGTGGTGCAGTGATGTCACAGGCCGACGCGGCGGCACGCGCCTCGAACGACATCTCCGAGGAAGAAGTGTCGGCGCTCCTCGAAAAGAACACCCCCGAAGGGGTCCGGCCGTTCGATTTTTCGGCGCATCGGATCGACCGCACTCAGTTGCCGATGCTGCAGACCATCGGCAAGACCTTCGCGGGACGCGCTGCGGGGACTCTGGCCGGGCTGGTCGGCCGCCCCGTCGCGGTCGAATTCAGCGGCATCGAGTCGGTGAGGACCCCCGACGTTCAGGCCTCGCTCCCGGCGCCCGGAATCGTCGCGGCAGTGCGCCTCAAGCCGCTTGCCGGAGCCGCGTTCATGTGCGTCGAGCCGGCCCTGCTCCTCGCGCTGCTCGATGCATTCTTCGGCGGGACCGGGCGCCCCGCCGCGGACACCCAAGCGGCCGTCTCGGCCGCGGCCCAACGCTTCCTCTCGCTGCTCCTGAAGAGCCTGGGTCCCGATCTTGCCGCCGCCTGGGCGCCGGTGTCGGCGATCGAGCTCGAGATCGTAAAGCTCGAGACCAATCCGCATCTCGTGCCGCTCGGACCTCTGCAGGATTCCATGGGCATCGTGCGCTTCAGCTGCGAATTCGGAGCGCTCTCGGGCTCGCTCGAGTGGATTCTCTCCGAGGCGCTCCTCGCGCCGATCCGCGAGGCACTCGCCTCGGACGGCGGTAAAGCGCCCGTGCGCACGCAGGAGTCATGGACGTCGGCGCTCGGCGCAGCCCTGCAGGAAGCAGAGGTCGAGATCCGCGCCGTGCTCGCCCAGGCCCGGATCAGCCTGCGCGAGCTCGTGAGCCTGGCGCCGGGCGACATCATTCCGATCGAGGCGCCGCAGGATGTCACGGTCATGGCGGGCGACGTTCCGTTGCGTCACGGCCGATTCGGTGTCTCGCAAGGACGCAATGCATTGAAGATTCTTCCCGGAGGTCCCGCATGAGTGTTTCCGATCCCAAGGCCGCCGGCGTGGCGCGTGCCCAATTCAACGATCTGGGTCCGAAAGGTGCCCCGGCATCCGGGCAGGAGATGAACCTGAATCTCATCCTCGATGTCTCGGTGACGCTCGCGCTCGAGGTCGGGCGTGCACACATGTCGGTGCGCGAGCTGTTGCAGCTGGCACCCGGCACGATCGTCGAGCTCGATAGGCTCGCTACCGAGCCGCTCGATGTGCTGGTGAACGGCGTGCGCGTCGCACGCGGCGAAGTGGTGGTCGTCAATGACAAGTTCGGCATCCGCTTGACCGACGTCGTCAGCGCGACCGAGCGCATGGAACGGGCGCGGTGAACGGCATCGCCCAGCCCGCCTCGCCGCTGTCGGTGGGCAGCGTTGCGCAGCTCGCCTTGAGCCTGGCGGCGATCGTCGCCTTCATCCTGGCGGTGAGCTGGGTGCTCAAGCGGCTGAAGCTCGGCAGCTCGCGCAGCCGGGGCGACATCGCCGTCATCGACCAGCTGGCGTTGGGACCGCGCGAGCGCATCGTGCTCGTGCGCGTCGGCGATTCGCAGGTGCTGCTCGGCATCGGCGCCGGCGTGCTCGTGAGCCTGACGCCGCTCGCTACGCCGGTCGCGGTGGACAACCCGAGCGGCCGGGCCGACGGGGTAGCCTTCGCCGAGCGCCTGCGCGATTTCATGAAGCGCCCCGGAAGCACGCCGTGAGCTCGCGCATCGCGCGTGCGGGGCTCATCGCGCTGAGCCTTTCGTGCCTCTGCGCGGGGGTCGCGCTCGCCGACCCGAGCCTGCCCGCCCTCGCCATCAAGTCGGGCGCGGACGGCGCGCAAACTTATTCGCTCACGTTTCAGGTGCTGATCCTGATGACGGTGCTGACGCTCTTGCCCGCGATATTGCTCGCGATGACCGCGTTCACCCGCATCATCATCGTGCTCTCGATCCTGCGGCAGGCGCTCGGCATGGCGACCACCCCCTCGAATCAGGTGCTCACCGGGCTCGCGCTGTTCCTCACGTTCTTCGTGATGAGCTCCACCATCGATCAGGCGTATAGCGAGGGCATCAAGCCGTACATGGACGGCAAGCTCGCCGGCGAGGTGGCCATCGACAAGACGGTGCAGCCTCTCAAGCGTTTCATGCTCGCACAGACCCGCGAGAACGATCTGCAGCTCTTCACCAAGCTCTCCGGCAGGGAGCGGTTCGCGAGTGCCGACGATGTGCCCTTGAGCGTGCTGGTGCCGACCTTCCTCACGAGCGAGCTCAAGACGGCGTTTCAGATCGGCTTCATGGTCTTCATTCCCTTTCTGGTCATCGACCTCGTCGTCGCGAGCGTGCTGATGTCGATGGGCATGATGATGCTCTCGCCGGTGCTGGTGTCGTTGCCCTTCAAGATCATGCTGTTCGTCGTGGTGGACGGCTGGACGCTGCTCATCGGCACCCTCGCCGGGAGCTTTCACCGGTGACGCCCGAGAACGTCATGGATCTGGCGCACTCGACGCTCACCGTGACCGCCATGATCGCGGCGCCCTTGCTGCTGACGGCGCTCGTCACCGGGCTGCTCATCGGCATGCTGCAGGCGGCGACCCAGATCAACGAGGCGACGTTGAGCTTCATTCCGAAGCTCCTGGTGCTCGTGCTGGCGCTGTTCGTCACCGGCCCCTGGATCCTGCGCGTGCTGATCGATTTCACGCGCACGCTGTACTCCAACATTCCCGCGATGATCGGCTGAGCCGCGATGCAGCCCGTCCTGATCAACGCCTCGGACATCTCGCAGTGGGTTGCCCGCATGTGGTGGCCGGTGCTGCGTATCGGCGGATTCGTGGTGAGCGCTCCGATCGCGAGCGAGTCCACCATCCCCTCGCCGGTGAAGATTGCGCTGTCGCTGGGTCTCGCCTTCCTTCTCGCGCCCCTCGCGCCGGTCCCCCAGGGTCTGTCGGTCTTCTCCGGGGCGGGCGTCCTGGCCGCCGCCCAGGAGGTGCTGATCGGCATCGCCATCGGGATGGTGGTGAGGCTCGCGTTCGAGGCACTGACGTTTGCGGGCCAGAGCATCTCCATGACCATGGGCCTCGGCTTCGCGACGCTCGTGGACCCGCAGCACGGCGCCGAGACGCCCGTGCTCGGACAGCTGTTCACGATATTCGGCACCCTGGTCTATCTGGCGCTGAACGGTCATCTCGCGCTCATCGGCGCGCTGTCGATGAGCTTCAAGACCCTGCCCATCGGCGGTGCGCACCTCGACCGAAATTTTCTGTGGTCGATCGTAGTCTGGGGCGCGCAGGTGTTCGAGACAGGGTTGCTGGTCGCGCTGCCCGCCGTGATCGCGCTCGTGATCGTGAATCTCGCGCTCGGCGTGGTTACGCGCGCCGCGCCGCAGCTCAATCTCTTCGGCATCGGATTCACCATCACCCTGATGTGCGGCTTTGTCGTGCTGATCGTCGGCCTGGACGGGCTGATGGTCGGCATTTCGAGCCTCCTCGATAGCGCTCTCGCCGCCGCCGCCGATCTCGTGCGCGCGGCCCCGGTGCCCTGATGGCCGAGGAAGCAGCCCAGGGCGGTGAACGAACCGAGGAGCCATCGCAACGACGCCTCCAGGAAGCGCGTGAGCGCGGCCAGGTCCCGCGCTCACGCGAGCTCATGAGCTTCGCGACGATGATCGGCGGCAGCGCCGCCCTGATCGCGACCGGATCGACGCTCGCCGGCCGGATGACCGAGCTCATGAGGCATTGCATGTCGCTCGATGCGCAGAGCCTGATAGATCCGCAATCCATGCTGTCCGCGCTCGGACGGGCGACAACGCTCGGGCTTTTCGCGGTGCTGCCCATTTTCGGCTGCCTCGTGGTTCTCGTGCTGCTCGCCGGCGTGGCGCTCGGCGGATGGAACTTCAGTCCGGCCGCGCTGGTGCCCGATTTCACTCGCCTCAGTCCGCTCGAGGGCGTGAAGCGCCTGTTCGGTCTGCGCGGCGTCACGGAGCTCGCCAAGGCGCTGCTCAAGTTCGTCGTGGTGGGCGGAGTGTGCGCCGGCGTAGTGGTGTGGCTGTTCAAGGATGTGCTGGCGCTCGGCCGCATGGCGCCTCGCGCCGCGATCGGCCGCGGGGCGGGACTGCTCTCCTGGGCCTTCGTGTGGTTGTGCGCCTCGCTGGCCCTCGTCGCGATCGTCGATGTGCCGCTGCAGCTCTTCCAATTCAAGCGCGCCCTGCGCATGACGCGGCAGGAAGTGCGCGACGAAGCAAAGGAGCACGACGGCAGTCCGCAAACCAAGCAGCGCATCCGAGCTCTGCAGCAGGCGACGGCGCGCCGGCGCATGATGCACAACGTGCCCTCGGCGGACGTGGTGATCGTGAACCCGACGCACTTCGCGGTGGCGTTGAAGTACGATCCGAAGAGCATGCGCGCCCCTCAGGTGGTCGCCAAGGGCGTCGATCTGGTTGCTCAAAACATTCGCCGCATCGCCGAGGAGCACCGGGTGCCGATCTTCGATTCGCCACGGCTCGCGCGCGCGCTCTACAAGTCGACCGACTTGAACCGCGAGATTCCCGCCGGCCTGTACATGGCCGTTGCGCAGGTGCTCTCTTATGTCTTCAGGATCCGCACGTTGAATCCGACTATGGCGGCCCGCATGGCGCGGCCGGATCCGGCGCTCGGCGATGAGTACGCGGACGCATGAGCCGATTCACCGGCATCATGGGAGAATTCGCCCGGAACGGCTTGGGTGTTCCGATCCTCGTCATGGTGATACTCGCCATGATGGTGCTGCCGCTGCCGGCATTTTTGCTGGACGTGCTGTTCACGTTCAACATCACCCTGTCCCTCATGGTCCTGCTCGCCGTGATTTACGTGCGCAGGGCGCTCGAGTTCGCGAGCTTCCCGACCGTTCTCCTGGGCGCGACCCTGCTGCGGCTCGGGCTCAACGTCGCCTCAACCCGGGTCGTGCTCATCAGGGGTCACACCGGCGCGCACGCCGCAGGTCATGTGATAGCGGCCTTCGGGCAATTCGTGGTCGGCGGCAACTACGCCGTGGGCCTGGTGGTCTTCACGGTTCTCGTGATCATCAACTTCGTCGTCATCACGAAGGGTGCGGGCCGCATCTCCGAGGTGAGCGCCCGCTTCACCCTGGACGCCATGCCGGGCCGGCAAATGGCGATCGATGCGGACCTGAACGCCGGCATCATCAACCAGGCCGAGGCCATCGTGCGCCGCCAGGAAGTGCGCGAGGAAGCGGACTTCTACGGCGCCATGGACGGCGCGAGCAAGTTCGTGCGGGGAGACGCCATCGCCGGCATCCTCATCGTGTTCATCAATCTGTTCGGCGGCATCCTCATCGGCGCCATGCAGCACGGCATGTCGCTCTCCGATGCCGGCCATACCTACGCGCTCCTGACGATCGGCGACGGATTGGTCGCGCAGATACCGGCGCTCCTGCTCTCGGTGGCGGTCGCGATCCTGGTCACGCGCGTGTCGCGGCCTCATGACATGAGCCAGCAGATCATGAGTCAGGTGTTCGGCCATCCGCGCGCGCTCGGCGTCACGGCGGGCATCCTCGCGCTGCTCGGCATCATTCCCGGCATGCCGAATTTCGTGTTCCTGGCCATGGCCGGTGCATGCGCCGCCGCCGCCTTTGCAACGGCCAAGCGACGCGACGCCGAGAAGGCCATCGCCGCGGCGCCGCCCAAGCCTGTCGCGGCACCCACCGAGCAGCGCGAGCTCTCCTGGGACGACGTCGAGGCCGTCGATGCGGTCGGACTCGAGGTCGGTTACCGGCTGATTCCGCTGGTCGATCGCGCGCAAGGCGGCGAGCTCATGGGCCGAATCAAGGGCGTGCGCAAGAAGCTGTCGGAGGATCTCGGATTTCTGGTGCAGCCCGTGCACATCCGCGACAACCTGGAGCTCGGCCCGAATTCCTACCGCATCACCGTGCTCGGCGCGCCCGTGGGCGAATCCGAGGTCTTTCCCGACCGTGAGCTCGCGATCAATCCGGGACAAGTCTCGGGAACGCTGCCGGGCGCAGTCACCAAGGATCCGGCGTTCGGTCTCGATGCGGTGTGGATCGACAAAGCGCGGCGCGACCAGGCGCAGGCGCAGGGCTACACCGTGGTCGATGCGGGGAGCGTCATCGCCACCCACTTGAGCCACCTCCTGCAATCGCATGCGCACGAGCTCTTGGGTCACGAGGAGGTACAGCAGCTCCTGAACCGGCTCGGCAAGAGCGCGCCGAAGCTCGTCGAGGATCTGGTACCCAAGATTCTGCCGATGAGCGTCGTCGTCAAAGTGATGCAGCTCCTGCTCCTCGAGCGCGTGCCGATCCGCAACGTACGCACCATCTGCGAGACTCTTGCGGAGCTCGCCCCCAAGACGCAGGACCCCGCGATGCTGGTCGCCGCCGTGCGCGTCGCGCTCGGCCGCAGCATCGTGCAGAACATCGGCGGGCTGCGCGAGGAGCTGCCGGTCATCACGCTCGATCCCTCGCTCGAGCAGGTGCTGCAGGACTCGATGGCCGGCGGCGGGGATTCGCCGGGCTTCGAGCCGGGTCTCGCCGACAAGATCCAGCAAACGCTCATCGAACGAACGCGCAAGCAGGAGGCCGCGGGCGAACCCGCCGTGCTCCTGGTCGCGCCGAAGATCCGGCCGTGGGTCGCGCGCCTCATGCGCTACGCCAGCCCGACACTCTCGGTGCTCGCCTACAACGAAATTCCCGAAAGCCGTCGGATCCGCGTGATCTCGGCGGTGGGACGCTGATGAATTGGAATCATGGAGGTCGACGTGAAGATTAAGCGTTACATGGCTGGCAGCATGCGCGTGGCCCTCGATCAGGTACGCGCGGAGCAAGGTCCCGATGCGGTGATCCTGTCGAGCCGCCGCGTGCAGGAAGGCATCGAGGTCATCGCTGCCGTCGACTACGACGAGGCGCTCATGGCCGGGGCCGCGCGCCAGCTCACGAGCGCCGCCATCAGCGCTGCGCTGCCGGCCGCGCCGGCGCGACCCGCGGTGCCGCCTCCATCCGCGGTGCCAGCGGCAGCGCAACCGCCGCGACCCGCGAGCGCTGCACGGGCAGTGCGTCCGGAGGACGAGACACGGCGCGGCTTCGCGAGCATGCAGCGCGAGATCAAGGATCTGCGTCTGCTCCTCGAGAGCGAGCTTGCGCACATCTCCTGGCACGACCGGCGCGCACGCGAGCCCCTGAGGGCCCGCGTGCTCGAGGACCTCTCGTCGATGGACATCGCCCCGGACGTCGCCGCGGCGCTCGCCGCGTTGACGCCGATGCGGACCGACCTCGACGATCCGTCGAACATTCCGCTCGCGCTGCTGCTTAAAGCTCTGCCCGTGGTCGACAAGCTGAGCACCGTGAATCGGGGCGTGTTCGCGATGGTCGGTCCGACGGGTGCCGGCAAGACGACCACGATCGCGAAGCTGGCGGCGCGCTGGACCATGCGGTATGGCAGCCAGGACCTCGCATTGGTGAGCACCGATGCCTATCGCATCGGTGCACGCGAGCAGCTCATGACGTACGCACGCATTCTGGGCGCTTCCATGCACTCGCCGAATACCGGCCAGGAGCTCACGCGGGTGCTCGCCAGCCTGCGCGCGAAGAAGCTCGTCCTGATCGACACCGCCGGCATGGGACCGCGCGACGTGCGTCTGAAGGAGCAGCTCGCATCGCTCAAGGCGGGAGCCGCCGGCGCGCAGTTTCTGCTGGCGCTCCCGGCCCAGTCCGAGGGGCAGTCGCTCGAGGAAATCATCCGGGCGTTCGCCGCGGTCTCGCCGACGGCGTGCGTTCTCACCAAGGTGGATGAGGCCGCGAGTCTCGGCGCCGTGATTTCCACCACGTTGCGCCACAAGCTCAAGATCGCCTACCTCTGCAACGGACAGCGCGTGCCGGAGGATCTCCATTCGGCCTACCATCGGCGCGTCTGGCTGGTGCGCGCGGCGCAGAAGCTCACGCAACGCGCTCCGCGGCGGCACGACGATACCTACTATGCCCGCAACTTCGGACGAGCCACTGCCCATGCGTGATCTTCGACTCACGAACACTCAGGCCGAAAACCTGCGCGAGCTCAATTCATCCCGGCCGGTCAAGGTGATCGCCGTGACCGGCGGCAAGGGCGGCGTCGGCAAGACGACGGTGTCGACCAATCTCGCGATATCCATCGCGGCATCCGGCAGGGACGTGATGCTCGTGGATGCAGATCTGGGGCTCGCCAACGTGGACGTGCACCTGGGGCTGCACACCCGGTTTCATCTCGGCCACGTGGTCGCAGGCAAGTGCGCGCTCGAGGACGCGATCGTCACCGGCCCCCACGGCCTGCAGATCGTGCCCGCCGCATCCGGGGTCAAGCACATGGCCACCCTGTCGCCGGCCGAGCACGCCGGCATCATCCGCGCGTTCAGCGACCTCTATCACCGCGTCGAGGTGCTCATCGTCGACACCGCGGCTGGCCTCTCCGACAGCGTCCTCACCTTCAGCCAGGCCGCGCACCACGTCCTGATCGTGGTTTGCGACGAGCCGGCCTCCATCACGGACGCCTACGCGCTGATCAAGGTGTTGAGCCGCGAGCACGGCGTCCAGCGATTTCAAATCCTCGCCAACCAGACCCGGCGATCCGGAGAGGGACCGGCCCTCTACCAGAAGATTTCGCGAGTCTGTGACCGATTTCTCAATGTCTCTCTCGAGTTTGCCGGATCCGTACCGTTTGACGATTACCTGCGGCGCTCCGTGCAACGTCAAACCCCGGTCGTGGAGGCGTACCCCGCGTCTATTTCATCCATTGCGCTCAAGAATCTTGCATCGAAGGCCGATAAGTGGTCAGCGCCGCAAGGTGCGCGAGGCCACCTCGAGTTCTTCGTCGAACGAATGGTGGGGGCCCGGATCGGTCCTACGACGGTATTGCAATGAGAGCAAGCACACAGTACTCAAGCTCGCGGCGGCGAAGCCCGCGCCCGGCGACGGCGCCTGGGCTCGATGATCTGCCGCACAAAGAGCTCGTGATCAAGCATGCGGATCTGGTGAAGCGCATCGCCTATCACTTGGTGAGCCGCATGCCGCCCAACGTGGAAGTGGACGATTTGATTCAATCGGGCATGATCGGATTGCTGGACGCCGCCAAGCACTACTCGGCGGACAAAGGCGCGAACTTCGAGACCTACGCGGGCATCAGAATCCGCGGCGCGATGCTCGACGAGGTCCGCAAGTCCGACTGGACTCCGCGCTCGGTGCATCGAAACATGCGCGAGATGGCGGAGGTCATCCGCAAGATCGAGAACGCCAAGGGCCAGGACGCGACGCCGACGGACATCGCCGAGGCGCTCGGCATATCGATCGACGAGTATCACAAGCTGGTGCAGGATGCGGCGAGCTGCCGCGTGTTCAGCTTCGACCAGATGAGCTCGAGCGAGGACGACTCGAGCCCCGCCGATCACGCACGCGATGAGCGCCCGGGACCGTTCGATCACATCGAGGAGGCGGGCTTTCGCGATGCGCTCGCCTCGGCGATCAACGGTCTGCCGGAGCGCGAGAAGCTGGTGCTGTCGCTCTATTACGACGAGGACATGAATCTGCGCGAGATCGGCGAAGTGCTGGAAGTATCCGAATCGCGAGTCTGTCAGATCCACGGGCAGGCGCTCGTGCGTCTGCGCGCGAGGCTCACGGAATGGCTGAGCCCCGCTTGAGCCCATGGACATCCTGAGCCTCATCGGCGTCGTGCTCGGTTTGATCGCCATCATCGGAGGGGCGATCTTGAAGGGCTCGAGCGCCGGCGCACTGGTCGGCAGCGCCGCCTTCGTGATCGTGGTGGTGGGCACGCTGGCGGCCAGCCTGGTACAGACGCCGATGTCCACGTTCATGCGTGCGTGGCGGATCATCTCCTGGGTTTTCAAGCCGCCGGCCGCGGATCCCGCGGCGATGATCGAGAAGATCGTCGAGTGGAGCAACGTCGCTCGAAAGCAGGGCCTGCTGGGGCTCGAGCCGGCGGTCGAGCAGGAACAGGACGAGTTCCTGAAGAAGGGTCTCCAGTCTCTCGTCGACGGCGGCGAGCCCGAAGCCATCCGCTCCAGCATGGAGATCGAACTCGAGACGATGGAGCATTTCGATACACAGGCGGCCAAAGTGTTCGAGTCCATGGGCATCTACTCGCCGACGCTCGGGATCATCGGAGCGGTCATGGGACTCATGGCGGTGATGCAAAATCTCGCCGACCCCTCCAAGCTCGGCCACGGCATCGCGGCCGCCTTCGTCGCGACGATCTACGGCATCGCGTTCGCCAACCTCCTGTTTCTGCCGATGAGCAACAAGCTCAAGGCCGTGATCCACGGGCAGATGCAGGTGCGCACCATGGTCATCGAGGGTCTCATCGCAATCGCCCAGGGCGAGAACCCGCGCAACATCGAGTCGAAGCTGCAGGGCTACTTCCACCATTGATGCCGAAGGACATGGCGCGCAAGAAAAAGCACGAGGAGCACGCGAATCACGAGGCCTGGGCCATCCCGTACGGCGATCTCGTCACCCTGCTGTTCGCCTTGTTCACGGTGATGTACGCCATGTCCTCGGTCAACGAGGGAAAATTCCGCGTACTGTCGGATTCGCTGATCGCGGCTTTTCACGGTGCGCCGAAGAGCATGCAGCCCGTCAACATCGGCGAGAAGCAGCCGGGCAAGGGCGGCGAGAAGCCGCTGGCGGGCATTCAGCCCACGGTGCTCATGAAAATCAGGGACCAAAAGATCGCCATCGCCGGGGAAGGGTCGCCGCGCGGTCCTGAGCTTGCGGCACCCCAGACGCAGGAAGCACCGGGTGCGCTCATCCGGATGGAGCGCGAGGTGCAAAACGCGATGCAGGCGTTGATCGATGCCAAGCTGGTTACCGTGCGCCGCGAGAGCCTGTGGCTCGAGATCGAGATCAACACCGACATCCTCTTCGCCAGCGGCGTGTCGGATTTCTCGCCGGCTGCGGCACCGGTGCTCGACAAGCTCGCCGACGTGCTCAAGCCGTTTCCGAATCCTATCCGCGTCGAGGGCCACACGGACAACCGTCCGATCCGTACCTCGGCATTCCCGTCCAATTGGGAGCTGTCTGCGGCGCGCGCGGCGAGCGTGGTGCACGAGTTCACCAAGGTGGGCGTCGACCCGCTGCGGCTCGAGATCGTGGGATTCGGCGAGTTCCATCCGCGCGGGACCAACGACACCGTCGAGGGACGCAACGCCAACCGGCGAGTCTCGGTTCTGGTGCTCGAAGCGGTGACCGGCAACGATGCCGTCACGGCGCGCGCCGCTCAGCCGATAGCGCCCGATGCGTCGCCGGGCACGCCGATGGCGGATGCGGGCGATGCGGCTAATCGGCTATTATGGCGTGTACCGCCTTCGGAGCTGCCCAAAACCGTGCTGGTCAAGGGTCATGCGGACGAGGGCGCGGCCACACCGGCGGTTGCCGGCGTACCTGCGGGAAACGATGCGACGGAGCATGCCGCGGTGCCGGGCGTCGCCACGCCCGGCGCCGTGGCGCCGGCAGCCGCTGCGGCAGCGGATCCGCCGCGCAGCCAATGAGGGATACCACTCATGAGCGAAGTTGATCGGCTGAGCAACTCGGGTCTTTATCCGGCCTTACCGATCGCGGACAAGCGCAGCCGGAAAGATGGCGCTCCCGGACAGCCGCCCGACGGCAGGACACCCGACAAGCGCACCCCGCCGGCACCGGGTGCGGCGGAAGCCACCGATAAGGCGCGCCCTCCGAAGTCTCTCATCGATGAGTATGTTTGAGGTCTTTTCTCACCGCGCCATCGTCTGCGTCCCGTGCCCGAGATCGACTACGACACCTGGGTGATCTGCCGCCACAGATTTCCGGCGACTGCCAAGAGCGCAGTGATCACGGTGAACACGACGCTTCACGAGCGTCTGAGCCTGGCCGATTATCCCTTCCACGTGTCCATCGTGATCGAGGCGGCCGCTCGCTCCCTCGATGCGTCGGGACGCATCGGCGCTCACGAGACCCAGCACCTTCTCACCCTGAGCCGCGTCATCCGCGAGAGCCTCGACGGCGAGGATCAGCATCTCATGGTCATCGTGCATGGCGCCGGCGCCCGCACGCTCGAGCTCTATGCGCGAGACGGGGATTCGGTCGCGCGCCGCTTGACGGCATTGAGAAAAGACAAAACCTGGGACCGACCCTGGAGCTTCGAGGTGCGCCGCGATCCGTCGGGCAAGCTCTGCGATGAGTGGTACCGCATCGCCGAGGCCTCTGAAGAGCACCATCTTTCGGTGAACGTGGCGCACGGCGGCCCCGATCATCATCATTTTCTGTTCTGACGAACCCACAAAGGCTCATCATGCTTCGTGCCTCCGCACTGTTTTCCGCCCTCATCATCGTCGCATCGCCGCTGCGCTCATTCGCCGCTCCCCAATGGATCGACGAGAGCAACAGCTACACGCAGATGCTGCTCGATGTGCGCTTGAGTCACTCGCCGGAGTACGGCTCCTCGCAAGGGCTCGCCAAGTACGATACGGAGGTCAGAAAGCCGACGCTCGCCGACGAGCTCGCCGAGCGAGCCGAGCGCGATGCGGTGATCGAGAGGATCAAGGCGCAAGTCGAGAAGGACCGCAGGGTCGCGGAGGACCTGCAGATCCTCATTCACGCCATCGATCTCGAGGATCGTGAGCTTTCCCTCAACCTCCGGCTCGACGTGCCCTTCATCAATGCGAGCGAGCAAGTCTTTCGGGGCCTCAGGACACTTCTCGACGATCAAGTCGCCGCCGAGCGCCGCCCTGCGGCCGTCGTACGGCTCCGGAAGTACGCCGGCATCGAGCCGGGATACGTGCCGATCACGCAGATCGACCGCGAGCGCGTCGAAGCACAGATGGCGAAGCCCGGCATGAACTATCCATCGAAGGGCGAGCTCGAAACCGAGCTCGGTCGCAACTCGAACTACCTGGACGGCATGGCCGCGCTGTTCAAGAAATATCAGCTCACGGGCTGGGAAGACGCCTTCGCCAAGCTCAAGACGCAGCTCACGGACTATGACGAGTGGATCAAGGCGAACGTGTTGCCGAAGGCGCGCACGGATTTCCGCCTGCCGCCCGAGGAGTATGCGCTCGGCTTCGAGCAATATGGCATCGACATCTCCCCCGCCGAGATCGCCTCGAAGGCGCACGTCGCCTTCAAGGAATATCAAGCCGAGATGGCGCCGATCGCCGCCCGGGTAGCGCGCGAGCGCAAGTTCCCCTCGAGCGACTACCGAGCCGTGATCGCGGAGCTGAAGAAATCGCAAATCACCGGCGATGCGATCTTGCCGTTCTATGAGAGGCGCCTGAAGGACATCGAGGCGGTCATCGTCGAGCACAACATCGTGACGTTGCCGGACCGGCCGGCCATCATCCGGCTCGCGAGCGCGGCGGAGACGGTACAACAACCGGCGCCGCACATGAAGCCGCCGCCTTTGCTGCACAACACGGGGCAGCGGGGAGAGTTCATCCTGCCGCTCAACATACCGTCGGCGAGCGGCCAGGCTTCGGACAAGTACGACGACTTCACTTTCGATGCGGTCGCCTGGACTTTGACCGCACACGAGGCGCGTCCCGGACACGAGCTGCAGTTCGATTCGATGGTCGAGCACGGGACCTCGATCGCGCGGGCGCAGTACGCCTTCAACTCGACGAACGCCGAAGGGTGGGGGCTCTATTCGGAGTACCTGATCGAGCCGTATATGCCTCCCGAGGGGCAGCTCCTGTCGCTCGACCTGCGACTGCTCCGCGCCGCACGCGCGTTCCTCGATCCCGAGCTGCAGGCGGGCAAGATCCAACCGGAGGAGGCATATCGCGTGCTGCAGACCGACGTGGTGCTCTCGCATGCGTTTGCGACGGAGGAGGTCGAGCGCTTCACCTTCCGGTCTCCCGGCCAGGCCAACAGCTACTTCTACGGATATTCGCGGCTCCTCGATCTGCGCAAGGAGACCGAGCGGTCACTCGGGAAGAAGTTCGATCAGAAGAAGTTTCACGATTTCATCCTCGCGCAAGGCTTGTTGCCCCCGGATCTCATGCGCCGGGCGGTGATGGAGGAATTCGTGCCCGAGCAGAAGACCAGATAGCGTGCAACCGCCTCCCGAGCCGCGCCGCGCAGATCTGCTCGCTCAGAGCGAGGCTCGTGGACCGGCCGACTTTGCGGCGGCGCGTTTGCTATTCCGGGAATACGCGGCCGATCTGGGTGTCGATCTGTGCTTTCAAGGATTCGAGAGCGAGCTCGAGAAATTGCCCGAGCTGTATGGCGCTCCGACCGGGTGTCTCCTCCTGGCTCGCGCCGGTGAGCGTTGGGTGGGGTGCGGCGCGCTGCGCCGGCTCACCGATCAGGTGTGCGAAATGAAGCGTCTGTACGTGCGCCCCGAGGCGCGCGGGACCGGCGTTGGCCGTGCGCTCGCCGAGAGCTTGGTCGCGAAGGGCAGGGCGCTCGGCTATGCCTGCATGCGTCTCGATACGCTTGCCCGCTTGGCCGCCGCGCGAGCGCTGTACCGCTCGCTCGGCTTCGCCGAGATCCCCGCTTACTACGCCAACCCGCTGCCCGAGGTCGTCTACATGGAGCTGGAGCTACGGTCTCGATGACCTGCCGGAGATTTCCTGCGCGGCCCGCGTGAGGATCTCCGCAACCCGCTCCTGCTCCTGCGGTGAGGCATTCCACTTCTCGGCGAGCGCCGACTTGAGCGCGTGCCGCGCGCGCATCAGCGTCTTCGAGCCGCGGCCGCCTTCCTTGCCCTCGGCCTCATCGTGCCCTTGCGAGGAGCGCATGATGCGGCGCAGATGCTCGAGGCGCTCCCCGGCGCGGTTGAATTGCGCGAGCAAGGCATCGGTTTCCTCGCGGTGCTCCTCGAGGTAGGCGCGGCCCAGATCGGTCAAGTGAAAGCGCTTTCGAGTGCCTTCGGTCTCGACCGTGGCGCGCTCGATCTCCTCGAGGTAGGTAAGAGCGGGGTAGACCATGCCGGGACTCGGAATATAGAAGCCCTTCGAGCGCTCCTCCAGTGCCTTGATGATTTCGTAGCCATGGCGGGGCTTTTCAGCGAGCAGCGCGAGAATCAGCAGTTGCAGATCCGCCGCGGCCAGTTTGCGGCCGCGGCCGAAGCCGCGGCCGCCTAAGTCGCCGTCGTCGGCGAACCAGCCGCCGAAACCTCTGAAGCTGCGGCCGCCGCCGTGCTGGCGGCCGAAGAAATGCGGGAAATGGGGGCGGTGATGCATGAGGAGCTCCGTTATAACTATCGTAAGATCTATCGTAAGATAGATAATGTACTCTATCTTACGATAGGTCAACCCCGAGCGATCGCCTCGACGCGCGCGCCGGCCGCCCCGCCCGCACCCGGTCATGCAGGAGGAAGAAAGGATCGGGGCGACGCGGGGTTGTGGCCTCGACCGAGGCTTCGGGTCGACATTGACACCGACCAGCGCACGCTCCAGAATACGCGGCTCATTTTGTGGAGGGGTACCCAAGCGGCCAACGGGGGCAGACTGTAAATCTGCTGGCTTATGCCTTCGTAGGTTCGAATCCTACCCCCTCCACCAAGCTGGTTGAGGGTAACGGTGCCATTGGCTGTCGGCGTGTAAAAGCGGGTGTAGTTCAATGGTAGAACGTCAGCCTTCCAAGCTGATCACGTGGGTTCGATTCCCATCACCCGCTCCATTGGATGCGGGCCCACGTAGCTCAGTTGGTAGAGCACGTCCTTGGTAAGGACGAGGTCAGCGGTTCGATCCCGCTCGTGGGCTCCAATTTTTTAACTAAGAGGTACTTGCCGTGTCGAAGGGGAAGTTTGAGCGAACGAAGCCGCACGTGAACGTGGGGACGATTGGTCATGTGGATCATGGCAAGACGACTTTGACGGCAGCCTTGACGAAGGTGATGGCGGAGAAGTTTGGAGGGGAGTTCAAGGCGTACGATCAGATTGACAAGGCGCCGGAGGAGCGTGCGCGGGGGATCACGATTGCCACTGCGCACGTTGAGTACCAGAGCGAGAAGCGTCACTACGCGCACGTGGACTGTCCTGGGCACGCCGACTATGTGAAGAACATGATCACGGGAGCGGCGCAGATGGACGGGGCGATTTTAGTGGTATCGGCGGCGGATGGACCGATGCCGCAGACGCGCGAGCACATTTTGCTGGCCCGTCAGGTGGGTGTGCCGTACATCGTGGTGTATTTGAACAAGGCGGACATGGTGGACGATGCGGAGTTATTGGAGTTGGTGGAGCTTGAGGTGCGGGATTTGCTGTCGGTGTACAAGTTTCCTGGGGACAAGACACCGATTGTGACGGGTTCGGCGTTGAAGGCGCTGGAGGGGGATGGGAGTGAGATTGGGGTCAATTCGGTATTGAAGCTGGTGGCGGCGCTGGATGAGTACATACCGGTGCCGAAGCGGGCGATTGACGGGCCGTTTTTGATGCCGGTGGAGGATGTGTTTTCGATTGCGGGGCGCGGCACGGTGGTGACGGGGCGGATTGAGCGCGGGATTGTGAAGGTGAACGATGAGGTGGAGATTGTGGGGATAAGGCCGACGCAGAAGACCACCTGCACGGGCGTTGAGATGTTCAGGAAGCTCTTGGATGAGGGTCAGGCGGGGGACAACGTAGGGGTATTGCTGCGCGGCACGAAGCGTGAGGAAGTCGAGCGCGGTCAGGTGCTGTGCAAGCCCGGTTCGATCAACCCGCACACCAAGTTTGAGGCCGAGGTGTACGTGCTGACGAAGGAGGAGGGGGGGCGGCACACGCCGTTCTTCAAGGGGTATCGGCCGCAGTTTTATTTTCGCACCACCGATGTGACGGGTGCGGTGGAGTTGCCGGCGGGGACGGAGATGGTGATGCCGGGGGACAACATCAAGATTGTGGTGGAGCTGATTGCCCCGATTGCGATGGAGCAGGGGCTGCGCTTTGCGATTCGCGAGGGCGGCAAAACGGTGGGCGCCGGGGTGGTGTCGAAGGTGATCACCTGAGTCTTACTTTTCAAGGACGGGATCGCGATAGCGATCCCGTTAATTCCGGCGCGCAAGCGCCTTTACTAGGGCAGTAGCTCAATTGGCAGAGCGGCGGTCTCCAAAACCGCAGGTTGGGGGTTCGATTCCCTCCTGCCCTGCCACGGAAGCAGGTCCTAAGGTCAAGCGGTAAACATGGCGGAAGTGCGAGCAGCCGAAGGGGCATCGGTCAAGGACAACGCGCTGATGATCCTGGCGATCGTCGCGCTCCTGGCGGGGATCGTGGCCTTCTACTGGTACGAGGAAGACGCGCTGTCGATCCGGCTGGCGATGGTCGGCAGCGGCGTGGTCGCGGCGGCCGTACTCGCGTGGTTCAGCTGGTACGGCCGCGAGTTCTGGCAATTCGCGCAGGCGGCGCGCGTCGAGCTGCGCAAGGTGGTGTGGCCGGAGCGCGAGGACACGGTTCGAACGACCGTGCTCGTATTTGCGTTCGCGGCGATGATGGGCGTGTTTTTCTGGATACTCGATGTAATTCTTACCTGGTTGATCAGGCTTCTGACCGGCCAACCGCCCGCCTGATGGTACCTGGAGCATCTATGGCTTTGCGATGGTATGTGGTTCACGCCTACTCGAACTTCGAGCACAAGGTATCCGAGTCGCTCAAGGAGCGCGTCAAGCGCGCGGGCCTCGAAGCCAAGTTCGGAGAAATCCTCGTTCCCACCGAGGAGGTGGTCGAAATGCGCGATGGCCAGAAGCGCAAGTCCGATCGCAAGTTCTTCCCGGGCTACGTGCTCGTGCAGATGGAGATGGACGAGGAGACCTGGCATCTGGTGAAAGAGGTGCCGAAGGTGCTCGGTTTCATCGGCGGCACGAGCGACAAGCCTGCCGCGATCACGGACAAGGAGGCCATGTCGATTTTGCGCCGCGTCGAAGAAGGCGTCGACAAGCCGAAGCCGAAGGTCCTGTTCGAGCCCGGCGAGGTCGTTCGCGTCACCGACGGTCCGTTCAACGATTTCAACGGCGTGGTGGAGTCGGTCAATTACGAAAAGAACCGCCTGCAGGTCGCGGTTCAGATCCTCGGGCGCTCGACCCCCGTGGAGCTGGATTTCTCGCAGGTCGAAAAGGGTTGATGGGTTGCGCGCGGGAAGCGCGCATTTATCGGGCGGGGTCGCTGCGACCCCGTTGAATCCGGCGCGAAGCGCCTGAGGTACAGATGGCGAAGAAAGTCACAGGCTATATCAAGCTGCAGATCCCTGCAGGCCAGGCGAACCCCAGCCCGCCGGTCGGGCCCGCGCTCGGTCAGCAGGGCGTCAACATCATGGAGTTCTGCAAGGCCTTCAATGCGCAGACACAGACCTTGGAAAAAGGATTACCGACCCCAGTAGTGATTACGGTATACAACGACCGCAGCTTCACGTTCATCCTGAAGACACCGCCGGCTTCCGTGCTCATTGCCAAGGCGCTCGGCATCCCGAAGGGCAGTGCGACACCGAACACGGCCAAGGTGGGCAAGATTTCGCGAAAGCAGCTCGAGGACATCGCCAAGCTCAAGACCCCCGACCTGACGGCCGCGGACCTCGATGCGGCGGTGCGCACCATCGCGGGTAGCGCGCGCAGCATGGGCGTTGACGTGGAGGGAGTGTGACATGGCGCATGTAGCCAAGCGGACCAAGGCGTGGAAAGAGGCGTTGCCGCCGGGCAAGAGCTATCCGATCGATGACGCGCTCAAGCTCGTAAAGGAGCTTGCAACTGCGAAGTTCAACGAATCGGTGGACGTGGCGGTGAATCTCGGCGTGGATGCGACCAAGTCGGACCAGCAGGTCCGCGGCTCTACCGTGATGCCGCACGGCACCGGCAAGACCGTGCGCGTGGCGGTGTTCGCGCAGGGGAAGAATGCCGATGCGGCCCGCGCCGCGGGCGCCGATATCGTGGGCTTCGAGGACCTGGCCGAGAAGGTCAAGGCCGGCCAGATCGATTTCGACGTCGTGATCGCGAGCCCCGATGCGATGCGTATCGTCGGCCAGCTCGGACAGATTCTGGGTCCGCGCGGCTTGATGCCGAACCCCAAGGTGGGAACGGTCACGCCCGACGTGGCGGGCGCCGTGAAGAATGCGAAGTCCGGCCAGGTGCGCTATCGCACCGATAAGGCGGGCATCGTACATGCGCAGATCGGACGCGCGAGCTTCGAGCCGCAGGCGCTCAAGGAGAACCTGCTGGCGCTGGTGGCGGATCTGCAGAAGATCAAACCGGCGACCTCGAAGGGCGTTTACCTCAAGAAGGTGACGCTCTCCTCGACCATGGGTCCGGGAGTCGCGGTCGATCAGGCGAGTTTGGGAATTTGATGGATTAGATGGGAGGGTGGCGCGGGAGCCCCGAAAGGCTGCCGCGTACTCACCGTCGAAGACCGCAGGCGGACCAAAGCTCGAGGGAGCCTTCGGGTCCTTAATCGGATCGGCCTGCGCAGATGGTGGGACCCGAATCAGGAATGTCCTGGTAACGGTCGCACCGCACGAGTACGAGGGTACTCGAAGGTGGGCAGGGGCGACGGCGCTTTTGCCCGGTGTGTGCTTGCAGACCGGGAGGACTCGATGGCACTCAAGTTGGAAGAAAAGAAAGTCGTGGTGGCGGAGGTCAACGCGGTGGCGGCGAAAGCCCTCTCCGTGGTGGGCGCAGAGAACCGTGGCTTGACCGTAACGCAGATGACCGACCTGCGCGCCAAGGCGCGGAAGGAAGGCGTGTATCTGCGGGTGGTCAAGAATACGCTCGCGCGCAAGGCCGTTGCCGGCACTGCTTTCGAGTGCATTTCTCCGGCGCTGAAGGGCCCAGTTGTTCTTGCATTCTCCGAGGACGATCCAGGCGCGGCTGCGCGCATCGTCAAGGCGTTTTCGAAGGACAACGACAAACTGGTGACGACACTCGTGTCTTTGGGCGGGCAGATGCTCAAGCCCCAGGACATCGATCGCGTGGCTGCATTGCCCACGCGCCTGCAGGCGGTGTCGATGCTGTTGGGCGTCATGCAAGCGCCGATTTCGAAGTTGGTCGGTACTCTTGCCGCTCCTCACGCAAAGCTGGTGAGGACGATTGCTGCCGTCGCCGAGGCGAAGAAAGGCGGCGCGCAGGCGGCTTGAGCCGGTGGTTAACCTGATTCGGGTCGCGAGATCCATCTTAGATTTTTCTGGAGAGACAAATGGCTGTTACTAAAGACGAAATCCTCGATGCTATTTCCAAGATGTCCGTCATGGAAGTGGTCGAGCTGATTGCCGACATGGAGAAGAAGTTCAACGTCACGGCGGCTGCCGCCGTAGCGGTGGCTGCAGGTGGCGGCGGCGGCGCGGCCGCGGCGGCGCCTGCCGCGGAAGCCCAGACGGAGTTCACCGTGACGCTGACCGAGTTCGGCGCCAACAAGGTGGGCGTCATCAAGGTGATCCGCGAGATCACCGGGTTGGGCCTCAAGGAGGCGAAGGACCTGGTCGAAGGCGCACCGTCGACCGTCAAGGAAGGCGTCCCGAAGACGGATGCCGAGACGATCAAGAAGAAGCTCGAGGACGCCGGCGCAAAGGCTGCCATCAAGTAGTGATCGCCGTTATTCTCAGGCGCTTCGCGCCGGTCCTACGGGGTCGAAAGCGACCCCGTCGGACTAGTTTTGTGAAATATGCCCAGGCGCTTCGCGCCGGATCTACGGGGTCGAAGACGACCCCGTCCTTTGAATTTAAGAGAAGGGCGCAGAGCCCGATGACGATCTACTTCGGCGCCTAAGGCGCTCAGTCGTACTGGAGAGTCCCGCACATGGCTTATTCGTTCACCGAAAAGAAGCGCATCCGCAAGAACTTTGGCAAGCGTCCGAGCATCCTCGGCACACCGTATCTGCTGGCCATTCAGCTCGATTCGTACCGACGGTTCCTGCAAGCGGATACGCCGGAGGCGAGTCGCGACGAGGTAGGGTTGCACGCGGCATTCGACAGCGTGTTCCCGATCTCCAGCTATTCGGGCAATGCAACGCTCGAGTACGTGAGCTATCGCCTGGGCGAGCCGGTATTCGACGTCAAGGAATGCCAGCTGCGCGGCCTCACCTATGCGGCGCCGTTGCGCGTCAAGGTGCGCCTCGTGGTGCTCGACAAGGAAGCGAGCGGTGCGAAGAAGCCGGTGAAGGACGTGCGCGAGCAGGAAGTGTACCTGGGCGAGCTGCCGCTCATGACCGAGAACGGTACGTTCATCATCAACGGCACCGAGCGGGTCATCGTCTCCCAGCTGCATCGCAGCCCCGGCGTGTTCTTCGATCACGACCGCGGCAAGACGCACTCCTCCGGGAAGCTCCTGTTCTCCGCCCGCATCATTCCCTACCGCGGCTCGTGGCTGGATTTCGAGTTCGATCCTAAGGACTGCGTGTTCGCGCGCATCGACCGGCGCCGCAAGCTCCCGGTCACCATCATCCTGCGCGCCCTGGGCTACACCGAGGAGCAGATCCTCGACATGTTCTTCGAGAAGAACGTGTTCCATCTCTCGAAGAAAGAAGTCACCTTCGAGATCATCCCGCAGCGCCTGCGCGGCGAGACCGCGTCTTTCGAGATCCGGGTCGGCAAGAAGGTCATCGTCGAGGAGGGCCGGCGCATCACCGCCCGTCACGTACGCGAGCTCGAGGAGGCCGGCGTCAAGCAGCTGCCGGTGCCGATCGAGTACCTGCAGGGCAAGGTGCTGGTGCACGACATCGTCAACACCGAAACCGGCGAGATCCTGGCCAAGGCAAACGAGATCCTGACGGTTCCGACCGTGCTCAAACTGATCGAGAACGGCATCACCGAGATCCGCACGCTGTTCGTCAACGATCTGGACCGAGGTCCGTATATTTCAGACACGCTGCGCATCGATCCGACCAAGACGCGCCTCGAGGCGCTGGTCGAGATCTATCGCATGATGCGTCCGGGCGAGCCGCCCACGAAGGACGCGGCGGAGAACCTGTTCCAGAATCTCTTCTTCAACAGCGAGCGCTACGACCTCTCTCCCGTGGGCCGCATGAAGTTCAATCGTCGCGTCGGCCGCGAGGAAATCACCGGCTCGGGCGTGCTGAGCAAAGAGGACATCATCGAGGTCCTGAAGACCTTGATCGACATCCGCAACGGCAACGGCCATGTCGATGACATCGACCATCTGGGCAACCGCCGTGTGCGCAGCGTCGGCGAGATGGCGGAGAACGCCTTCCGTATCGGCCTCGTGCGGGTCGAGCGCGCCGTCAAGGAGCGCCTCACGGTCGCCGAGAGCGAGCCGATCATGCCGCAGGAGATGATCAACGCGAAGCCCGTGGCGGCCGCGGTGAAGGAGTTCTTCGGCTCCTCGCAGCTCTCGCAGTTCATGGACCAGAACAATCCCCTGTCGGAAGTCACGCACAAGCGGCGCGTCTCGGCGCTCGGGCCCGGCGGCCTCACGCGCGAGCGCGCAGGATTCGAGGTTCGCGACGTGCACCCGACGCACTACGGCCGGGTCTGCCCGATCGAGACCCCGGAAGGCCCGAACATCGGCTTGATCAATTCGCTCGCGGTGTACGCGCGCACCAACGATTACGGCTTCCTGGAGACGCCGTACCGGCGCGTGTCGAACGGCAAGGTGACCGACCAGATCGACTATCTGTCGGCGATCGAGGAAGGCCAGTACGTGATCGCGCAGGCGAACGCGACTTTGAACGAGAAGGGCGAGTTCGTCGACGACCTCATCTCATGCCGCACGCAGAACGAGTTCACCTTGTCGACTCCGGACAAGATCGACTTCATGGACGTGAGTCCGAAGCAGATCGTGTCGGTGGCGGCATCGCTGATCCCGTTCCTCGAGCACGACGACGCCAACCGCGCCCTCATGGGCTCGAACATGCAGCGCCAGGCGGTGCCGACCTTGAGGTCGGAGACGCCGCTCGTGGGCACCGGCATGGAGCGCGCCGTGGCGATCGACTCGGGCGTCACGGTGGTGGCGCGCCGCGGCGGGAGCGTGGATTCGGTGGATGCCTCGCGCATCGTGGTGCGCGTGAACGACGATGAGACCACCGCCGGTGAGCCGGGCGTGGACATCTATTCACTCACGAAGTACACGCGCTCGAACCAGAACACCTGCATCAACCAGCGTCCGCTGGTGAAGGCGGGCGATGCCATCAAGCGCGGCGACGTGCTGGCGGACGGTCCGTCGACGCATCTCGGCGAGCTCGCGCTCGGGCAGAACCTGCTGGTCGCGTTCATGCCGTGGAACGGCTACAACTTCGAGGACTCGATCCTCATCTCCGAGCGTGTGGTCGAAGAGGATCGCTTCACGACCATTCACATCGAGGAGCTCACCTGCGTCGCGCGCGACACGAAGCTCGGGCCCGAGGAAATCACGGCGGACATCCCGAACGTGGGCGACTCGGCGCTCGCCAAGCTCGACGAGGCGGGCATCGCCTTCATCGGAGCCGAGGTGCGGGCGGGCGACATCCTGGTGGGCAAAGTGACCCCGAAGGGCGAGACCCAGCTCACGCCCGAGGAGAAGTTGCTGCGGGCGATCTTCGGCGAGAAGGCCTCGGACGTGAAGGACACGTCGCTCCGCGTGCCTCCCGGGATGGACGGCACGGTGATCGACGTTCGCGTGTTCACCCGCGACGGCGTGGAGAAGGACTCGCGCGCTCTGGCGATCGAGAAGGCCGAGCTCGAGCGGGTTCGAAAGGACCTGGCGGACCAGCAGCGCATTCTCGAGGACGATTTGTTCCAGCGTGTTCGGGGCATGATCGACGGCAAGGCCGCCGAGGCGGGCCCGAAGCGGCTGAAGCCGGGCACCCCGATCGATGAGGCGTATCTGTCGGATCTGCCTCGCGAGCAGTGGTTCGAGATCCGCTTGCAGGACGAGGAGGCGAATGCCCAGCTCGAGACCGTGTCCGAGCGGCTGAAGGGGCAGCGCAAAGCATTCGAGAAGCGCTTCGAGGAGAAGAAGGCGAAGATCACGGCCGGCGACGATCTCGCCCCCGGCGTGCTCAAGATGGTGAAGGTGTACCTGGCGGTCAAGCGCCGCGTGCAGCCCGGCGACAAGATGGCCGGCCGGCACGGCAACAAGGGCGTCATCTCCTCCATCGTGCCGGTCGAGGACATGCCGTACATGGCGGACGGAACGCCGGTCGACATCGTGCTGAACCCGCTGGGCGTGCCTTCGCGCATGAACATCGGTCAGATTCTGGAGACCCATCTCGGATGGGCAGCGAAAGGCGTCGGCGCCAAGATCGGCAAGATGCTCGAGGCGCAGAACGCGATCGCCGAAATTCGCAAGTTCCTCGGCCAGGTCTACAACGAGACCGGCGGACAGAAAGAGGACATCAAGTCGCTGGACGACGTGGAAGTCATCGAGCTTGCCAACAACTTGAAGTTCGGCGTGCCCATGGCGACACCGGTGTTCGACGGCGCGAGCGAGGAGGAGATCAAGAGTCTCCTGGCGCTCGCCGATCTGCCGGCCTCCGGCCAGACCATCCTGCACGACGGGCGCACGGGCGAGCAGTTCGAGCGGCCGGTGACGGTGGGCTACATGTACATGCTGAAGCTCAACCATCTCGTCGACGACAAGATGCACGCTCGCTCCACCGGGCCGTACAGCTTGGTCACGCAGCAGCCGCTCGGCGGCAAGGCGCAGTTCGGCGGCCAGCGTTTCGGCGAGATGGAAGTGTGGGCGCTCGAGGCCTACGGCGCCGCGTACACGCTGCAGGAGATGCTCACCGTCAAATCCGACGACGTGAACGGCCGCACGCAGATGTACAAGGCGATCGTCGACGGGAATCATGAAATGAAGGCCGGAATGCCGGAATCGTTCAATGTCTTGGTCAAGGAGATCCGCTCCCTGGCCATCAACATCGAACTCGAGAGTGAGGCTTAATCCATGAAAGATTTACTCAAGTTATTCAAGCAGCAGGTCCCGGTCGAGAACTTCGACTCGATCAAGATCGGGCTCGCATCGCCCGACATGATCCGCTCGTGGTCGTACGGCGAGGTGAAGAAGCCCGAGACCATCAACTACCGCACGTTCAAGCCCGAGCGAGACGGCTTGTTCTGCGCCAAGATCTTCGGTCCGGTGAAGGACTACGAGTGCCTGTGCGGCAAGTACAAGCGCTTGAAGCATCGCGGCGTCGTCTGCGAGAAGTGCGGCGTCGAGGTGACTCAGTCCAAGGTGCGCCGCGAGCGCATGGGCCATATCGAGCTCGCGAGCCCGACCGCGCACATCTGGTTCTTGAAGTCCTTGCCGTCGCGCATCGGCCTGATGCTCGACATGACCCTGCGCGAGATCGAGCGGGTCCTCTACTTCGAGGCCTTCGTCGTGGTCGATCCGGGCATGACCTCGCTCCAGCGCGGCCAGCTTCTCACCGACGAGATGTACCTCGAGTCGATCGAGGAGCACGGCGATGAGTTCGACGCGCGCATGGGCGCGGAGGCCGTGCACGAGCTCCTGAAGTCGATGGACCTCGCCTCCGAGGTGGTCAAGGTCCGCGAGGAGATGGCGAACACCAACTCCGAGACCAAGATCAAGCGGCTGTCGAAGCGCCTGAAGCTGATCGAGGCGTTCATGGAATCCGGCAACAAGCCGGAGTGGATGGTACTCACCGTGTTGCCGGTGCTGCCGCCCGACCTGCGTCCTCTCGTGCCGCTCGACGGCGGCCGCTTCGCGACGTCGGATCTCAATGACCTCTATCGCCGCGTCATCAACCGCAACAACCGCCTGCGCCGGCTCCTCGAGCTCAACGCACCGGACATCATCGTGCGCAACGAGAAGCGCATGCTGCAGGAAGCGGTCGATGCGCTGCTCGACAATGGCCGCCGCGGCCGCGCCATCACCGGCACCAACAAGCGACCGCTCAAGTCCTTGGCCGACATGATCAAGGGCAAGCAGGGCCGTTTCCGCCAGAACCTGCTCGGCAAGCGGGTGGACTACTCGGGCCGTTCGGTCATCGTGGTGGGTCCGACCCTGCGTCTGCACCAGTGCGGGCTGCCGAAGAAGATGGCGCTCGAGCTGTTCAAGCCCTTCATCTTCTCGAAGCTCCAGCTGCGGGGCGAGGCCTCGACCATCAAGGCCGCGAAGCGGCTGGTGGAGCGCGAGGGACCCGAGGTGTGGGACATTCTCGAGGAAGTCATTCGCGAGCACCCCGTGCTCCTGAATCGCGCGCCGACCTTGCACCGATTGGGCATCCAGGCGTTCGAGCCGGTGCTTATCGAGGGCAAGGCCATCCAGCTGCACCCGCTCGTGTGCACGGCGTTCAACGCCGACTTCGACGGTGACCAGATGGCGGTGCACGTGCCCCTGTCCATCGAGGCCCAGCTCGAGGCGCGCGCCCTCATGATGTCGTCCAACAACATCCTGTCGCCCGCCAACGGCGATCCGATCATCGTGCCCTCGCAGGACGTGGTGCTCGGCCTGTATTACATGACGCGTGAGCGCGTCGGTGCGAAGGGCGAAGGAATGGCGTTCGGCGACGTAGCCGAGGTGCATCGTGCCTACGAGAGCCGCAACATCGATCTGCAGGCGAAAGTGAAGGTGCGTCTGACCGAGTTCACGCGCGATGCCAAGGGCCAGGTGAACCCGAACACGCGCGTGGTGGATACCACGGTGGGCCGTGCGCTCCTGTCCGAGATCCTGCCGAGGGGCCTGTCCTTCGATGCGATCAATCAGGACATGACCAAGAAGACCATCTCCGCGACCATCAACGCGTGCTACCGCACCGTCGGTCTCAAAGAGACGGTGGTGTTCGCCGACCAGCTGATGTACACCGGCTTCCATTATGCGACCCGGGCCGGTGTGTCGATCGGCGTCGACGACATGGTGGTTCCGCAGAACAAGGGCAAGATTTTAGGGACCGCGGAAAAAGAGGTGAAGGAGATCCAGGAGCAGTATGCGTCCGGATTGGTCACCAACGGCGAGCGCTACAACAAGGTGGTGGACATCTGGTCGCGCACCAACGACCAGGTGGCGAAGGCCATGATGGAAAAGCTCGGTACCGACGAGGTGACCGACACCAAGGGCAACAAGGTTCGTCAGAAGTCGTTCAACTCGATCTTCATGATGGCGGACTCCGGCGCCCGCGGTTCCGCGGCGCAGATCCGTCAGCTGGCCGGCATGCGCGGCCTGATGGCGAAGCCCGACGGCTCGATCATCGAGACGCCGATCACGGCGAACTTCCGCGAGGGCTTGAACGTCCTGCAGTACTTCATCTCGACCCACGGCGCCCGCAAGGGTCTCGCGGATACGGCGCTGAAAACCGCGAACTCGGGCTATCTCACGCGGCGCCTGGTCGACGTGGCGCAGGACCTCGTGGTCACCGAGATCGACTGCGGCACCGTCAACGGACTCTCCATCACGCCCATCGTCGAAGGCGGCGATGTGGTCGAGGGTCTCGGCGAGCGTGTCCTCGGCCGCGTGGTATCGGAGGACGTGGTGGTGGCGGCGACCGGCGAGGTGCTGGTCAAGGCCGGCGTCCTGATCGACGAGAAGCTGGTCAAGCTCCTTGAGAAGATGGGCATCGATCAAGTGATGGTGCGCTCGCCGATCACGTGCGAGACCCGTTACGGCGTCTGCGCCCAGTGCTACGGCCGAGACCTCGGCCGCGGCCATCGCATCAACATCGGCGAGGCGGTGGGCGTCATCGCGGCGCAATCCATCGGCGAGCCGGGAACCCAGCTCACGATGCGGACCTTCCACGTCGGCGGCGCGGCCTCGCGAGCGGCGGCGGCCAACGGCGTCGAGGTCAAGTCGAAGGGCACGATCCGCCTGCACAACATCAAGACCGTGCGGCACGAAAAGGGCCATCTGGTCGCGGTGTCCCGTTCGGGCGAATTGGGCCTGGTCGATGAGTTCGGCCGCGAGCGCGAGCGCTACAAGATCCCCTACGGCGCCAACATCACCGTGAACGACGGCGACGTCGTCACGGCGGGTCAATCGGTCGCCAACTGGGATCCGCACACCCATCCCGTGGTCACGGAAGTGGCGGGCATGATCAAGTTCTCCGACTTCGTCGACGGCATCACCGTCACGACCCAGGTGGACGACATCACCGGCCTCACCTCGACCGTGGTGCTGGATCCGAAGCAGCGCGGCTCGGGCGGCAAGGATCTGCGCCCGGTGGTGCGGCTGACCAATGCCAAGGGCAAGGAAGTCACCTTCGCCAATACCGACATCCCGGCGGTGTACGCACTGCCGGCGGGCGCCATCGTGAGCCTCGAGGACGGGGCGAAGGTATCGGTGGGTGACGTCATCGCCCGTATCCCGCAGGAGTCTTCCAAGACCCGCGACATCACCGGCGGTCTGCCGCGTGTTGCGGACCTGTTCGAGGCCAGAAAGCCCAAGGATTCGGCGATTCTCGCCGAGCGCTCGGGCACGGTGAGCTTCGGCAAGGAGACCAAGGGCAAGCGGCGCCTCATCATCACCAACGAGCAGAGCGAGAAGTACGAGGAGCTGATACCGAAGTGGCGTCATCTCAACGTCTTCGAGGGCGAGCAGGTGGAAAAGGGCGAAGTCATCGCCGACGGCGAGCCGAATCCGCACGACATATTGCGGTTGCAGGGCGTCGAGGCGCTGGCCAATTACCTGGTCCGCGAGATTCAGGACGTGTATCGGCTGCAGGGCGTGAAGATCAACGACAAGCACATCGAGGTCATCGTGCGGCAGATGCTGCGCAAGATCGAAGTCCTCGACACGGGCGATTCCGCGTTGCTCCGCGGTGAGCAGATGGATCGGGGCCGGTTGCTCGACGTCATTGCCAAGCAAAAGACCGAGGGCAAGCACCAGTCGACCTGGGAGCCGCTGTTGCTCGGTATCACCAAGGCATCGCTCGCGACCGAGTCGTTCATCTCGGCGGCCTCGTTCCAGGAGACCACCCGCGTCCTCACCGAGGCGGCGGTCCGGGGTCTCAAGGACGACCTGCGCGGACTCAAGGAAAACGTGATCGTCGGGCGTCTCATTCCCGCCGGCACGGGATTCGCGTATCATGCCCGGCGGCGACGCGCTTCGGATGATACCCGTCGCCGCAGTTTCATGGACGTGAGCGGCGGCATGGGCGAGGCAGACGATGCGGTACCGGCGGGGGATACAGAAGCAGCCGAATAACTGACAACAATAATCGAGTAAAGAAGATGACCCCGGGTTCGTAAGAGCCCGGGGTATTTTTTTAGTGCGCTGCCCGCCCGCGGCATGCCCAAAATCGGCCGGAGCCGCATTGAACATATGACACTGGAGGCGCAAAGTCAGGGGTGGGAGCAGGGCGGGACATCCAAACCAAGCTAGGAGATTTCCGATGGAAACGACTTGGCAGCCTCACGAGAAGCATGGGCACCTCACCGCGAAGAGCGATTTGCCCGATACCGTTTTTGCCTTTCCCAATCAGCGGAAAGAGCCACTGACCGATGCGAACCACGTGCGCAATGCGGTCGCACGGTTCGATCAAGTCACCGGCGTTTCCGACGCCGATCGGGCTCTGGCCTTCGCGAATATCGAGAAGGCGGCAAAGTACTTCGGTGTCGACCTGTCCGAGACCTCATGGCATGAACTTGGCGTTCATCCGCAACAACACCGGCAGGAAAATGCCGCCAAGGGCGTCGCGACCAAGCGCGCGCGCCAGGAGCGCGATATTTAGCCGTTGCGCGAGAAGACCTGGCGCGTTAAAAAAAGGGGGGATTTACCTGCTGCAGGAGGTACCGGTGTGTAGGAGCATCAAGACCCTTTTCAACTTCACGCCGCCTGCGACGGAGGAGGAGATTCGAGCTGCGTCACTCCAATTCGTCAGGAAGCTCAGCGGCTTTCACAGCCCCTCGAGGGCGAACCGCGCTGCTTTTGACCGCGCCGTCGATGAAGTTGCCGCCTCCGCCCGAACGTTGATTGACTCATTATTGACCACGGCCGAACCCCGCGACCGCGCACTGGAGGCCGAGCGGGCGAGAGCAAGAACGGCGGTCCGATTCGGCCCACGGGGCTGACACCCGGGCAGTGAGCGGCTCAACGCCGTCCTCGGGCCATACGCCCTCTCGCGCCTTGATCTTGGTCTGTTACCGAACCGACAAGCACGGTATTCGGGCGCACTCTGAGTGCACGGCCATTTGGCCGGATCGAGGTATCGGAGAACTCCCGTGCATTCGAAACTCGGGCTGATGCGGGCCGCGGGCAGCTTATGCGGGCTCGGTGTGATGAGCGCCGTGATCGCGTCCCCTCCGGCCATTCGTGATTCCAAGTCCCTCCCCCGGCTCGATTTGAGGCCGCCCGGCGTGTCATCTGCGACCAGCGGCGCCGGCAGCCGCTATTCGCCGGGCCACACGGATTTCCCCTCCTCTATCCAGCGCCTCGATCTTCCGAAAACCGGTCTCGGCGAAGGGGAGCCCATGCCGCGATTCACCCTCGGTGCCGGCGAATTGAATTTCCGAGTCAGGAGTCCGGCGCAAGCCTTTGCACGACGCGTACATGAGGAGGGGCTGCCGATCGCGCGCTTATGGCAATCCAAATCGGCCGCGCTCAGCATCGGTCTCAGCCGAAAGGGCAAACCCGGCCTTTGGCTCACGCAGAAACTGCATTAACCATGGTGATCCGCATGACGAGCTCTCGGTGGCAGTCGGCCCTCCAGCCCGATTTCGACGATTTTCTTTATGCATCCATCGGCGAGGAAAAAAATGGGATGCTGCTGAGCGTGCTATCCGCGCTCGCGCGGCACGGCGTCGATCCCTGGCAAGAAGCGGCACGTCTCAGGGCCATGCCCACCGAGGCGGCGATCCGGGAAATGGCTTGCTTGGTCGAGGCCCTCCCACAAGATTCGTGGGCGCTGCGCCTGAACGCGGACAGCACGGCGGCACGCCTGATCGCACTGTTGCCCAAACCCACCGCGCGGCCCGGCACCAAACCTCCTGCGGACGGACAGACAAGGCATGCGGCGGTCCTTCACCACCGAGTACTCTTCATCGCCCTCATCGTCATCATGCTTTGCGGCGTCATCCAATTCGCGTAACCAATTGCATCACACCGCTGGTGCGCGCCACCTTCCTCGGAGCATCTCACGATATGGCGCCGCGAAAACCCTTGAACGTAAAGAACCAGCTGATCAGCGGGCTGCCGCGAAAGCCGCGTGAGCAATTCCTGAAGCGCTGCGAGCCGGTCAGCCTGGTCTTCGGCGAAGTTCTGTGCGAAGCGGATCGGCCGATGTCGCACGTCTACTTTCCGCTGACCGGATTCATCTCGCGCACCTCGATTCTCGATGATCATCGTCCGCTCGAAATAGGCCTCATTGGGAACGAAGGTATGCTCGGTGCCACGCTGACCCTCGGTATCAACGCGGCCCCGATGCGGGCGGTGGTGCAAGGGGCGGGAACGGCGCTGCGGATGGGAGTGGCCGATGCGCGGCGCGAGTTGCGTCGAGCCGAGATGCTGCCGATCGTCGGCCGCTACCTGTATCTGCTGATCTCCCAGTTGGCGCGTTCCTCCGCCTGCACACGTTTTCACGAGATCGAGCCGCGACTCGCGCGCTGGCTGCTGATAACTCATGACCGCGCGCACGCCGATCATTTCCATCTGACCCACGAATTTCTCGCCGACATGCTGGGCGTTCGCAGAAGCGGCGTCTCGGTCGCCGCGGCCAAGCTGCAGGGCAGAAAGCTCATTCGCTACCACCGCGGTAACATCAATGTCCTCGATCGAAGCGGTCTCGAAGCGGCCGCCTGCACCTGCTATGCCGTCTTGGCCGAGCACGAGGCGACGTTTCGCGCCGCGGGGTGATCCGGGTCGTAATTCGGTATCGCCGCGATGCCCTTTGCTGTATGTTCCGTGTGCGCTAGCGTACAGTTGGCCGTCGGAGCCCCCTATCTCTCCCAATCCCGATCCGCGCGAAAACCGCTTGCTCGCGAGCTTGCCCCAAAAGGAATGGAGCCAGTGGCTGCCGCACCTCGAGGTCGTGGATATGCCCCTGGGAAACGTCCTTTATGAGTCGGGCGGCACCCTCGCTCACGCGTATTTTCCGACCACGGCCATCGTATCTCTGCTTTATGTCATGGAGGACGGCGGCTCCGCCGAGATCGCGGTCGTCGGATACGAAGGGATCGTCGGCGTTTCATTGTTCATGGGCGGCGAATCGACTCCAAGCCGTGCCGTGGTGCAAAGCGCCGGCACCGGATATCGGCTCAGGTCGGACGTGATGAAGGAGGCGTTCAATCGGGCGGGGCCCGTGTTGCATCTGCTCCTCCGTTATACCCAGGCTCTCTTGACCCAGATGGCCCAGACCGCGGTCTGCAACCGCCACCACACGCTCGACCAGCAGCTCTGCCGCTGGCTGCTGCTGAGTCTTGACCGGCTGCGATCGAACGAATTGGTCATGACGCAGGAGCTGATCGCCAATATGCTGGGGGTGCGCAGGGAAGGCGTCACCGAGGCCGCCGGTCGGCTTCACAAGGCGGGGGTGATCCGCTATCAGCGCGGCCGCATCAGCGTGCTCGATCGTCACAAGCTCGAGCAGCGCACATGCGAGTGTTATGCCGTGGTCAAGAAAGAATACGATCGGCTGCTGCCGCCCGGCCCTGCGATCTGAGGGCAATCTTGGGGCGCCCCGTGGGTTCGCCAGCGCACAGACACCGCCGCCCTTATTCAGGAGAATCGTAATCTTTACCGCCCAGGATCGTAGAACCTCCATGACCAAGCCCAGTGCGCGCGAGGTCTCAGTCTCCGAATCGGGCACACCGCCCGAGTGTGCCGAGGGCAATTCCGGGATTTCCGACCCCAAAGCCGACTTGCTGGCGAGACAGATCGCATCGGTCGACGGCGCGACCCGCGGGCAGGCACCCCCCATGACCCTGTACGCGGGCGGCCAAGCCAACCAATGGAAGACGGGGCTTGGGGCTTCAAACCGGGCAAGCCACTCCGACCCGCGATCGAGCGACAGCGCCGAAGAGATCGCGCGCGACTTGCGCGCCGTGGCGAGAATCGATGCCATCCCGACCATCCTGGATGTGCTCTGCGACTGCACCGGAATGAGATTTGCCGCGGTTGCGCGGGTTACCGATCATCGCTGGACAGCCTGCGCCGTCAAGGATGACGTCAATTTCGGCATAAAGGCCGGCGGCGAGCTCGATGTGGAATCGACCTTGTGCCTCGACTCCCGCACTCTGCGTGCACCGATCGTCGTCGAAGATGCTCGCACCGACCCCCTTTACGGCCGGCGCCGCACCCCGCGGCTCGGTGGATTCGAAAGCTACGTGTCCGTGCCGATCGTCATGCCGAACGGGCGGTACTTCGGCAACCTTTGCGCGATCGATCCGACGCCCGCAAAAATGGGCCCGCGCATCGTCTCCGTATTCACGCGATTCGCGCAGCTCATTGGTCAGCAGATCGAAAGCGAGCTGGCGCGGATCCAAGAGCAAACTGCCTTGCACGACGAGCGTGCCGCGGGTGAGCTGCGCGAGCAATTCATCGCCATCCTTGGACACGATCTGCGCAACCCACTGCACGCGATTTTTGCGACCGCGGAGGTCCTCGAGAGGCGGATCGGCGAAACCACGCTGACCGGCATGGCTACTCGGATCAAAGCGAATGCGCGCCGCATGTCCTCACTGATCGACGACGTGCTGGATTTTGCTCGCGCTCGCCTCGGAGCCGGCATTGGCGTCGACATGCGGGGCGCCGAGGACATCGAGCGGGATTTGACGGCGGTCGTGAGAGAGCTCCAGGACGCGAATCCAGATCGCAATATCAGCGTCGACATCGACGTCCCGGGCCACGTCCATTGCGACATCGGGCGAGTGCAGCAGATGGCATCCAATCTGGTCGCGAACGCGTTGACTCATGGCTCTCCACATAGTCCCGTCCGCGTCACCGCAAGCGCGGACGAGGAATATTTGAGCTTCAGCGTGTGGAACAGTGGCGAGCCGATTCCGGCAGCCAGCATAGGCAAAGTGTTCGAGCCGTTCTGGCGGCATGACATCTCGAGCAGTCGTCAGGGACTCGGACTGGGTCTGTACATCTGCTCGCAAATCGTACGGGCGCACAGAGGCGTGTTATCCGTGACCTCAACCCGCGAGGGCGGGACGACTTTCAACGCGCGTCTGCCCATCAAACGCAGGCGTCTTGTTTCGGTCGATCTCGGCTGAATCGAACGCGAGCCTCGGTACGCTGCCGCACCGACAGCGGAGCACGGGAGGCGCACGCTCGAGGATCATGAACGATCAAGCGGCGGAAGCAGACTGGCGGCGCCTCCTCGACGAGCTGAGGCGATCTTCGGGTGCGGGAAGCCCTGAAGTCCCGTTGCCGGCGCTGCCGCAGCAACCGGCGAATTGAAGCCGTTCGTTTCGTTGCGCGCCGCCCAGGGTTCAGGGTCTGCCTTTGGCCCGGGTTCGTCCGCGCTGATTCGCTCCGAGCTCTTCAGCGCGGAGCGCCTCGAGCAGCACGCCGAGACCCTGGCGGCGGCACAACGTGTCACGAATAGAGCGGGTGGAGGTCGATCGCTGGCGGCACGCCTGCGCGACAACGACCGGGTTCTGTTGGCGGCCTATCGTGCGATCGCACGAGCCATCGGCGAAGGCCGCGCCATCACCCCGGCTGCCAAGTGGCTGGTAGACAACTATCACGTCGTCGAGGCCCAGATCCGGCAGATCGGCGACGATCTGCCGCCCGGGTATTACCGGCAGTTGCCGAAGCTCGCCGAAGGGCCGCTCGCCGGATATCCACGCGTTTTCGGCTTGGCGTGGGCATTCGTCGCGCACACCGACAGCCGTTTCGACGCACATCTCCTCGGTGGATTCGTGCGCGCATATCAGCGGGTTCAACCGCTCACGATCGGGGAGCTGTGGGCGGTCGCCATCACGCTGCGGATCGTTCTGGTGGAGAACCTGCGCCGCGCGGCAGAGGGAATCGCGAGCCGGCGGGCCGACCGCCAGCAGGCCGATGGGCTCGCCGATCGGCTCCTCGCGGTCAATGGGGCTTTGCCCGAGCCGCTGTCGGTGGTGCTTCGGGAATGGGATGCCGTGCCGCTGTCGCCGCCGTTCGCGGTGCAGCTCCTGCATCGCCTGCGCGATCAGGACCCCAAGATCGCACCCGCCTTGAGGTGGCTCGAAGGACGCCTCTCGGGCCGGGCGGCGGCCGATGCGCTGGTACTGGACGAGCACCATCAGCAGGGCGCCTCGAACGTGACCGTCCGCAACGTGATCACGAGCATGCGCTCGATCTCCGCCGTCGATTGGGCCGACCTGTTCGAGAGCGTCAGCCTGGTGGATGCGGTGCTTCGCGACAACACCGATTTTGCGGACATGGACTTCCCGACGCGCGACCGTTATCGCCGGGCGATCGAGGAGCTCTCCCGGGGTTCGAGCTACACGGAGCTCGAGATCGCCGATCGCGCCGTAGCGAGGGCCAAGGGCGGTCGCTCGTTGCGAGAGCGCGATCCGGGGTACGCACTGCTCGCCGGCGGACGCCGAGCCTTCGAAAGGCTGGTCGGCTTTCGCGCGCCGATGCGTGCGTGGCCCGCCCGCATCAGTGCCGCCGTGGGCATCCATGGCTATATCGCGAGTGTCGTGGGGCTCGCCGGCGTCATATTGGCATTGCCGGTGGCTGCGCTGGCAGCAGCCGATCTCGGTGGCCACCTCGCGGTGATCGCAGCGCTCGGCATCATCCCGGCGATGGGCGCGGCCCTGGTCCTCGTGAACACCGGCGTCACGAACCGCGTGGGCGCGAAAGCGCTGCCCGCGCTGGAGCTGCGCGACGGCGTACCGCCGCTGTACCGCACACTGGTGGTAATGCCGTCACTGCTGTCGACCCGGGAGACGCTTGCGGAACATCTCGAGCGCCTCGAGATTCATTATCTCGCGAGTCTCGACGGCGACATCTACTTTGCACTGCTCACGGATTGGACCGATGCCGCCGCTGAAAGCATCGAGGGCGATTCGCGTCTGCTCGAGGCCGCGGCCGAGGGGATCGCTCGCCTGAATCTTCGCCATGGACCGGGCCTCGCCGGCGCGCGCTTTCTGCTGCTGCATCGCCGGCGGATGTGGAATGCGGCCGAGGGTCAATGGATGGGGTGGGAGCGCAAGCGCGGCAAATTGCACGAGCTGAATCTGCTGTTGCGCGGCTCGAGCGATACGAGCTTCGTGACCGCCGGAACGCCGCCGGCTGAGGCGCCCGGCTGAGGCGCCCCGGCTGAGGCGCCCCCGGCCGTTCCCGGCGGCGTGCATTACATCATCACCCTCGATGCCGATACGAAATTACCGCGCGACGCCGTCCGCCGGCTGATCGGCAAAATGGCTCATCCGCTCAATCGTCCCCGCTTCGCCGTCGGCGGCGGCCGGGTGGTGGAGGGCTACGCGGTATTGCAGCCGCGGGTCGCGCCCTCGCTGCCGATGGGCAGCGAGGGCTCGCTGTTTCAGCGTCTATTTTCGAGCGCGGGCGGCATCGATCCGTATGCCTCCGCCATATCGGACGTTTATCAGGACCTGTGTGGCGAGGGCTCATACGTCGGCAAGGGAATCTATGACCTCGATGCCTTCGAGGAGGCCCTCGCAGGCCGAGTTCCCGACAATGCAATGCTGAGCCACGACCTGTTCGAGGGCATCTTCGCGAGAGCCGGGCTGGCCTCGGACATCGAGGTCGTCGAAGAATATCCGGCTCGATACGACGTCGCCGCGGCGCGCGCGCATCGCTGGGCGCGCGGCGACTGGCAGTTGCTGCCGTGGATCCTGGGGCGCCGAAGCGCGCGAAGTGACCGGCACAGTGCCGGCCTTCCGCTCATCGGCCGATGGAAAATGCTCGACAATCTGCGCCGCACCTTGCAGGCGCCGGCCAGCTTGCTGGTGTTGATCCTGGGTTGGACCCTGCCGCTTCACGGCGCGCTGATCTGGACCGCGTTCGTGCTGACGACGCTCGCGGTGCCGGCGCTGCCGCCGGTCCTGGCGGGCATCGTGCCGAGAAGCCGTGGACTCTCCAAACGCAGCTATCTGCGGGCACTCGTCGCCGACTTGCGTCTCGCGCTGTCGGTCACGGCACTCCTCGTGGTGCTCCTGGCGCATCAGGCGTGGCTCATGGCCGATGCCATCATTCGGACGCTCTACCGCCTGACCGTGTCGCGGCGCCGCTTGCTCGAGTGGGTCACTGCCGCGCAGGCGCAGCTCCTGCCGCGACTCGATTTACTCGGGTTCTATCGGCGAATGTCGGGCACGCTGGTGATCGGGGGCGCGCTGCTTGCCCTCACCGCCGCTGGAATTTTGAGAGCTCCACTGGCCATCCCTTTCGCGTTCCTGTGGATGATATCGCCCCTCATCGCGCGCTGGGTCAGCCGCGCCCCCGCTGCGGCCGATCGAGTGGCCGTCGCGGATGCCCGTGCGCTGCGGCTGATCGCCCGCCGCGCGTGGTGCTACTTCGAGAGCTTCGTGACCGCCTCCGACCACATGCTGCCGCCCGATAACTTCCAGGAAGATCCGCGCCCCGTCGTGGCTCACCGGACCTCGCCCACCAATCTTGGTCTGTATCTTCTGTCCATCGTCACCGCCCGCGACTTCTGCTGGATCGGCACACTCGACATGGTCGAGCGGATCGAGGCGACTCTCTCGCAGATGGAGCGTCTGGAGCGATTCAAGGGGCATTTCCTGAACTGGTACGACACGCAGGACTTGCGCGCGCTCGACCCCAAATACGTCTCCTCCGTCGACAGCGGGAATCTCGCCGCCCACTTGATCACGCTCGCGAATGCATGCGCGCAGATGTCCGGACAGCGGGCGACGGAGTCTGAGCGCTTGACCGGCATCGAGGATGGGTTGTCTCTCGCACGCGAGTGCTCGTCCGGTCTCATCCGCGAAGCGGCTCCCGACTCCTCGGCGGCGCGGCTCGACGGCGCCTTGGAAGCGCTTGCGGTGTCGGCGGCGGCAACCGGCCTGGGGACACTCGAGCCGTTGGCCGCCGCGACGGTTGCCTGTGCGGACTCGCTCACCATCGAGCACGCCGATGCGCCGAGCGTCGAAGCAGCGACCTGGGCGCGTGCCGCGTGCCGATCGATCGCAAGCCACCTGCGCGACCTGGCGGCCGAGACGGATGAGGGACGGGATGCGCTGGCCGAGCGTCTCGCGGCGCTTGCAAAGACGGCGCGCACGATGGCCGCAGAGATGCGTTTCGGCTTCTTGTTCGACACGGAGCGAAAGCTGCTGTCGATCGGTTATCTCGTGGCCGAAGGAAATCTCGATCCGAGCTGCTACGACCTGCTCGCCTCCGAAGCGCGGCTCGCGAGCTTCGTGGCGATCGCGAACGGGGATCTGCCCGCGCGTCATTGGTTTCGCATGGGGCGCGCCGTGACGCCGATCCATTGTGGCGCTGCCCTGATTTCCTGGTCGGGCTCGATGTTCGAGTACCTCATGCCTTCGCTCGTGATGCGTGCACCCACTGGGAGCCTGCTCGAGCAGACCAGCCGCCTGATCGTGTGGCGCCAGAGAACGTACGGCAACGAGCTTGGAATCCCGTGGGGAATCTCGGAGTCCGCCTACAATGCGCGCGATCTCGAGTTTACGTATCAATACTCGAGCTTCGGTGTGCCCGGCCTGGGCTTGAAGCGCGGGTTGGCCGAAAGCCGAGTGATCGCGCCCTATGCGACCGCGCTCGCCGCGATGATCGACCCGCATGCGGCGGTTCTGAATTTCACCCGGCTCGCCGCGATCGCGGCGCAGGGACGGTACGGCTTCTTCGAAGCGCTGGACTACACGCCCTCGCGGCTCCCCGCAGGCCAGGCGGTGGCGATCGTGCGTGCCTACATGGCGCATCATCAAGGCATGACGATCGTCGCGATCGCGAACACGCTTCTCAACGGCGTGATGCGGGCCCGTTTTCATTTGGAGCCGCGGGTTCAGGCGACGGAGCTCTTGTTACAAGAGCGGACGCCGCGTTATGTAGCCGTTGCGCACGTGCGGGCGGCCGAAAGCACGACTGCCGCCAAGTCCTACCCTCTTCTCCCGAGCGTCGCGCGTCCGCATCTATCGCCCTACGATGCGACTCCCCGAACGAGGCTCCTATCGAATGGACGATATGCCGTCATGCTGACGGCCGCGGGCTCGGGCTACAGCCGCTTTGGGGATCTCGCCGTAACGCGCTGGCGCGAGGATGCCACGTGCGACAGCTGGGGTTCCTATGTCTTTATACGCGATGCGGATAGCGGCGCCACGTGGTCCGCGAGCTACCAGCCGACCTGCGTCGAGCCGGACGATTACGAGGTCAGATTCAACGAGGAAAGCGCCGAGTTCGTGCGGCGCGATGGAACCCTGACCACGACGATGACGGTCACCGTGTCAGCCGAGAGCGATGCCGAAGTGCGCCGCGTGTCGATTTCCAACACCGGCAGCAGAGCTCGCACGATCGAGCTGACCTCGTACGCCGAGATCGTGTTGGCACCGCCGGCGGCGGATACCGCGCACCCGGCCTTTTCCAAGTTGTTCGTGCAGACGGAATACGTGCCGTCGATCGGCGCCCTGCTCGCGACCCGCCGGCGGCGCTCGCCGACCGAACCCGAGATCTGGGCCGCGCACCTGGCGGTGACGGAAGGTGATGCGATCGGCGATCTCGAGTTCGAAACCGATCGCGCGCGCTTCTTGGGACGGGACCGCGAGCTGCGCTCCGCCATTGCGGTCGCGGAAGCGCGCCCGCTTTCCGGAACCACCGGCACGGTGCTCGATCCGATATTCAGCCTTCGCCGCCGGATCCGAGTGGCCCCGGGGGCCACCGTTCGAGTCGCCTTCTGGACGGTGATCGCAGCATCGCGCGGCGAGGTGTTGGATCTCGCGGACAAGCATCAGGATGCGGCAGCCTTCGACCGCGCGCAAACCCTCGCTTGGACGCAGGCGCAGGTTCAGCTGCAGCACCTTGCGGTCACGATCGAGGAGGCGAGTCTGTTCCAGCGCCTCGCGGGCCACGTCATTTACAGTAATCCGACGCTGCGGCCATCATCCGACGCCCTCCCTTTCGGCTGCGGTGGACCGTCGGTTCTCTGGGCGCACGGCATCTCCGGGGACCTTCCCATCGTGGTGGTGCGGATCGACGACGTCGACGAGCTCGACGTGCTGCGCCAGATGCTGCGCGCGTTCGAGTATTGGCGGCTGAAGCGGTTGGCGGTCGATCTCGTGATCCTGAATGAACGGGCAACCTCATATCTGCAAGACATGCAAACCGCGCTGGAGACGCTGATTCGCACGGGCTCCATGCAACCCGGCTCGCGCCAGAATGCCGCTCAGGGGGGCGCCTTCATTCTTCGGTCCGATCTTCTCTCGAGCGATGCGCGTGCGACGCTCCTCACTGCTGCGCGGGTGGTCCTATTGAGCCGCCGCGGCAGTCTTGCGGAGCAGTTCGAGAGGCTCGACACGGGCCCGCGGTCGATGGCACCGCCCGCCGCCGGCCGGCTGATACCGAGCGCGTCCGGGCCGCTGCCGCGGATGCCGGCGCTCGAGTTTTCAAACGAGATCGGCGGATTCGCCGCGGATGGCCGCGAGTACGTGACATTGTTGCACGATGCTCGGTCCACCCCGGCGCCGTGGATCAACGTCGTCGCCAACTCCGGTTTCGGCTTTCAGGCCTCTGCGACCGGCGCGTGTTTTACCTGGTCGGGCAATAGCCGCGACAATCAGCTCACACCCTGGTCGAACGATCCCGTCGGCGACCGGCCCGGCGAGGCCATCTATCTGCGCGACGAGGACACGGGCGCACTCTGGGGCCCCACGGCTGCCCCCATCCGCAGCCCGACCGAGCCCTACCTCGCCCGGCACGGGCGAGGCTATTGCCGCTTCGAGCATGAGGAGCATGGCATTGCGCTCGAGCTGCTGCAGTTCGTACCGCTCGATGCCGCCGTCAAGATATCGCGACTCACCATCCGTAACGTATCGGGCCGCATCAGGCATCTATCGGTGACCGCGTACGTCGAATGGGTGCTCGGCACCTCGCGCGGAGCCTCGGCGCCCTATATCTCGACCGAAATGGATGGCGTGACCGGGGCGATGCTCGCACGCAACGTCTGGAGCGGCCGTGATTCGCGCGTCGCGTTCGTCGACTTGGCGGGAGGCCAAACAGCCTGGACCGGCGACCGCCGCGAGTTCATCGGCCGCAACGGGACACTCGCGCGCCCGCTGGCGCTTTGGACCAACGCGGCATTATCCAACCGGGTGGGCGCCGGCCTCGATCCATGCGGCGCGCTGCAGACCTCGCTCGAGCTCAAGGCCGACTCGAGCATCGACATTGTCTGGTTCCTCGGCGAAGCGGCCACCGTCGCGGATGCGCAAGCCATGGTCGCCCATTGGCGGACCGCGGACCTGCCGGCGACCCTCGAGACGGTCCGTCGATTCTGGTCCGAGATCCTTGGCACGGTCGTGGTCAAGACACCGGATCGATCCTTCGACATCATGCTGAACGGCTGGCTGCTCTATCAGACTCTGGCATGCCGCTTGTGGGCGCGCAGCGGGTTCTATCAGGCGAGTGGCGCCTACGGCTTTCGCGACCAGTTGCAAGACACCATGGCCCTGATTCACGCCAGACCCGAGCTTGTGCGCGAACATCTGCTGCGCGCCGCCGCTCGCCAATTCGTCGAAGGCGACGTCCAGCATTGGTGGCTGCCACAGAGCGGCCGAGGAGTGCGCACCCGAGTCTCGGACGATCGCGCCTGGCTTTGCTACTGTGTGGCTCACTACCTCGAGTCCACCGGCGATCGCGCCGTTCTCGAGGAGACCGTGCCCTACCTCGAGGGCCCGGCGTTGCGGGCCGATGAAACCGACAATTTCTTTCAACCTTCGACGGCGGAGGAAAGCTCGTCGCTGTTCGAACACTGTGCCCGTGCCCTCGATGCAAGCCTCGACGTCGGCGCGCACGGGTTGCCCTTGATAGGCACCGGCGATTGGAACGACGGCATGAACCGCGTCGGTGCCGCGGGGCGTGGGGAGAGCGTGTGGCTTGGATGGTTCCTGGTGCTCGCGCTCTCGAAGTTCGTGCCGCTTGCCGAGTCGCGCGGCGAGACCCCGCGCGTCGTCCGCTGGCAGGCCCACGCCGCAGCGCTGCGCGCCGCCTTGGAGCGCAGCGGCTGGGATGGAGGCTGGTATCTGCGCGGCTATTTCGACGACGGCACGCCCTTCGGCACCGCCGCCGACAGCGAATGCCGCATTGATTCGATCGCGCAATCCTGGGGCCTACTCTCGCAGGCGGCCGATCCGGAGCGGGCGCGTTGCGCCATGGCGGCCGTCGATCAGCAGCTCGTGCTCCGCGATGCGCGGCTCGTAATGCTCTACACCCCGCCCTTCGATCGATCGCCGGCAGACCCTGGATACTTGAAGGCCTATCCCCCCGGAATACGAGAGAATGGCGGTCAATACACCCATGCCGCCGTCTGGAGCGTGATCGCCTTCGCCATGCTCGGCGATGGCGACCGGGCGGCGGAGCTATTTTCCTTCCTGAACCCGATCAATCACGCGCGGACTCTCAGTGAGGCGCAGCTCTACAGGGTCGAGCCTTACATCGTCGCAGCCGACGTGTACTCCGAGCCTCCGCACGTGGGTCGCGGCGGATGGACTTGGTACACGGGCTCGGCGGCCTGGCTATATCGCGCCGGACTCGAGTCGATATTGGGATGCCGCCTGCTCGGCGCGCAACTATTGATCGATCCCTGCGTGCCGCGTGATTGGCCGGGCTTCGAGGTGACGATCCAATATCGCGGCACGACCTATCAAGTCACCGTCGAGAATCCGCGCGGAGTCAATCGGGGCGTCACCGATCTCGAGCTGGATGGCCGCGCGCTTCGTGTCGACCCGGCGCGGGTCGCGCTGGTGGACGACCGCGCAATTCATCAGGTGCGGGCGGTTATCGGCTGAACTGTGCGGTTTCGCCGCCATGTTGGCGGCGAAACCGCCTGAAGCTGGCGCCGGTCATGCGGCCGTTGCCCGGCGGGGAAACGCCGGATCAGCGGCCGCGCTGCTGGCAGCGAGCGACAGCGCCAAGGTGGCGGTCGATGGGTTCAAGCTGTCGACCATGGAGCTCGGCATCAATATCGTGGCGCCCCGCTCCTTGGTGGTCTCGTAAATGATATTCATGGCGCGCAGCTGCAGCGCCACAGGATGGCCCGCGTAGATTTCCGCTGCCGCCACGAATTGTCCGGCGATCGCCAGCTCCGCGGCTCCCAGGATCACCCGGGCCTGCTTCTCGCGCTCCGCTTGTGCCTGCCGAGACATGGCATCTTGAAGGGCGACGGGAATGGCGACGTCGCGGATCTCGACCGAGCTCACGGAGATGCCCCACGGGGCGGTCTTGCCGCCAATTTCCAGTTTCAGTTGCTCGTCCGCGTCCTTTCGATCGGAGAGCAAGGAAGCCAGCAGCGAGGAGCCGATCATCTCGCGGAGCGAGGTCTGGGCGACCCGGTCGATGGCTTCGCGATAATTCGTAATGGCCAGGGCCGCCTTCTCGGCATCGTGGACGTGCCAAAAGATGATCGCGTCGACGTTGACGGGAACGGTATCCTTGGTCAGTGCCTGCTCGGCATTGAATGCCGTGGTCTGTATGCGCCCATCAATCACGGCGACGATTCGATCCAGCAGCGGAATGATGACGAACATTCCTGCGCCCTTGACGCTCTGTAGTTTCCCCAACCGCAGGACGACGAATTTCTCCCATACATTGGCCATCTTGAGGGACAGCGCGATCACGGCCGCTGAGACGAAGCACGCGACACCGATCACGGTGTGCCCCCACAGGCCGGCCGCGGCACCTGCCGCCGCCAAGACGAATACGACGAATGTGGTGATGGGATTCATGTGCTGCCATCGTGCGCGCCGCGATACGCCTTCTCTGTGCGGCAGCCCGCTTAAGAGGAAAGAAACGAGTCAGCGGGATGCCCGCCCGGGTGCTGCGGCGCGACAACGAAGTGGCGTCGACCTACCTTGCACTGCAGTGTTGGGGAACGCACAGACCTCACATCGAGCTCCGATCATCATTGATTCTTCGAGGAAGTTATCGATGACGATGGACAAATCAACGGATTCGCAGATCCTCGCGCAAGAGCAATGGACCATCGAGCTTTTGGCGCGCGAGACCCAGACTTCGATCCCGAAAGTGCAGGAGCTCTTTCTCGTCGAGTACGCAAGACTCACCGCGGGCGCGCGTATTCAATCGTTCGTGCCACTGCTCACGAGCAACCGCGTAAGAGACATTTTGGATGCCCGTAACGCGACGCGCGATTCGGTATAAATATCCAAAGAAGAAGTATGCGGATCAGCCTTCGGTACGACGACGCACAGACACCGGATCCAACCAAGTATTGAATGGGACCTGTCATACCAATGGAGAATCCTATGTATATCGGCGGCATTCTTGGAACGGTTCTCGTGCTTCTTCTCATCGTGTATCTCGTACGTCGCGTCTGACATTCTCGCGGCACCGGTCGACTCCTGACGGCAGGGTTGATTAAAGCGGGGATGCGGCGACATCGAACCCTGGCATCGGGGTGATCGAAGGGTATCCGCTATTGCATGAAACCCAAGATCCTAGAGTGTACGACGGTGTACAGCGGGTACCTGACCGTCGATGCCTTGCGGGTGAGGCTTGGCGACGGATCGATCGTCTCGCGCGAGGTCGAGCGGCACGGCGACGCAGCGGCGGTGCTGCCCTACGACCGCGAACGGTGCTGTGCGCTACTCGTACATCTGTTGCGAGCACCCGTCCTCCAGGAAGCGGGTATGGAAGCGATGGAGGAAGCCTGCGCCGGCATGATCTCGGAGATAGGTCAAGACGCTGAGGCGACCGCTCGGCGAGAGGCGTATGAAGAATTGGGGGTGAGGCTGGCTTCCATGGATTTCGTGGCGCGCGTGTGGTCGACTCCCGGCGTTTCGAGCGAGCGCGTATCGCTGTTCCTTGCACCGTACGTTGGTGCAGACCGCGTCGGTACGGGTGGAGGCGTCGAGGGCGAGCACGAGGGGATCACCGTGGTCGAGCGCTCGCTCGCTTCACTTGCGATGGCGGCCGACCAAGGCCGGATCGAGGACAGCAAACTATTGACGCTCGTCCTGGCGCTACGGCTTCGTTCCCCCGGGCTTTTCGCGGCTTAGCGTGCGTCACGATTTGCGCCGGAGTATCCAGGCGCCCATCGCGAGCGAAGCGTCGAGCAGCGCAAACGCCAGGAGCGTATGAGGAAAAACGCCGGCCATCGCGATAGGAACGAGCACGGCAGGAACCAGTATCCATCGATCGAGGATCGATGCCGCGACGGTTTGTCTGCCGCCGGAGCGTCCGCCAAACAAATACAGCCAACCAATGACCATGACCGTCAGGCCCACCACGCGGAGAAGGGCCTCCTCGCGTCCCGCAAATGCGTCATCGCGGAAAAGGGTCTGCACCGCACCCGGCCAAATGACAAACATCGCGCCGAGGCTGAGATAGATGTAGCCATTCATGGCCGTCCACCGAGACGCGCTTGACAGTTTGGGAGGTGTTTCCCATAAATCAGAGGTGAAGGACATGACAGTTTCCCTAGTGGATCACGCCATCCCGTCGCAGACGATCGGCTATCAACCCCGTGATCGTGTCGATGCTGGAGGATGTCGACTGGATATCATCGGACTTTGCCTTTGTGTCCACCGTATAGAGAAGGGTTGCATCTTTGGCATCGAAGAGCTTCGTAAGGACGTGAATGTCGCCGGTAATCTGCGGGATGGAGGGTGTCGATTCAAGTTTCACGAATGCCACCGGGATGCCGTAGTCACCCAAATCGCCCGTCACGTACCCCACGCCTGTAACCTGGTAGTAGGGAGTAGCGCGGGTGTCCCGCGTGTCGCCCTGCTGATCGCCGAGCTGCAGGGTGACGACTGCGCTCGTGAGCACGGCGTCGGCATGGTCCGATCTAACGACGCGCTCGATATTGGCCCGTGTCAGTGGATCGTTCGGCATCATCGTGTTGCAGCTGACGAGGGGCGTGGTCGAGCTGCCCTGGAACTGGGATGCCATTGAAAACTCGAACGCGCAACGTTGGGTGAAGTCCGTACTCACGCCGACGATCAATATCCTCGAGTACACGGGATGCTGCGAGGCAGATCCCTGCCACGCGCCCCGCACCGAATCTCCGCTGCAGGCGGAAAGCCACGCCACGCCCAGAACTAGAACTAGGGACCCGATAGCACCATTCTTCACGAGGAGACTCCTTCGCCGCTGAGAAACCTCAACTGCGCTCAAAATCGCGGTCCGGCGGCGCTATGTGGGCACCCGCCTATGCGGCGGCTCCGGCAACGGAAAATAGCCATCTTGAGACGACTGGGTAACTGGACCAAGGTCCAAGGCCGAGCGAGTGTCACATTGCCGCGGTACCATCCGTCTGGTCGGCTTTCTCGAAAACCCAGGAGTCCTGCATGCCCATCTCTCTGTACGACGTATCCATTCCGATCTTCACGCTGAGTCTTAACAATCTATCCGCGATTCTCGACAAAGCCCAAAGTCATGCCGAGGCAAAGAAGGTCGATCCGAAGGTGCTCCCGGCAGCGCGCCTCATCGCCGACATGCTGCCGCTATCGGCTCAGATTCAGATCGCCTGCGACACCGCCAAAGGGGCCGCCGCGAGGTTGGCCGGAATGCCCGTGCCCAAACATGAGGATACCGAGGCGACGATTGACGATCTCAAGGCCCGAGTGGGCAAGACCCTGGACTTCATCAAGAGCATCAAACCCGAGCAATTGCAGGGCGCCGAAACGCGGGAGATCGTGTTGGAATTCCCGGGCAGCACCTTAAAATTCACCGGCGTGAATTACCTGACGAATTTCGTGCTGCCGAATTTCTTCTTTCACATGACCATGGCTTACGCGTTGTTGCGCAAGAATGGCGTCGATCTGGGTAAGCGTGATTTCCTGGGTCCGATTCAGTAAGGGGCGAATCACTCGGGCGCCGCCGCGCCGCGCTTCGGGCGGCGGACGGCCCGCACCTTGCCGCTCGATCCACCACCGCAGAAGAACCGATCGCCGCCATCGGATTCGAGCCCCGAAACGGCGGTTCCGGGCGGCATCTCGAGCCTCTCCAGAACCCTTCCTGTTTGAGGATCGATCCGCCGCAATTCACTCTCATCGCCTTCCCAGGTCCCGTGCCACAGATCGCCTTCGACCCAGGTAACACCGGTCACGAAGCGGCTGGACTCGATGGTGCGCAGAATCCTCCCCGTGTCGGGATCGATCTGATGGATCTTGCGCTCACGGTAATGCCCGACCCAGAGCGTCCCTTCAGCCCAGGCGAGTCCCGAGTCCGCGCCGCCGCCCGGCGCAGGAATGGTGGCGAGCACGCTGCCGGTCGCCGGATCGATCTTCTGGATGCGAGCCTCGGCGAGCTGATACAGATGTCGCCCGTCGAAAGCCGTTCCGGCATGTGCCGCGACGTCGAGCGAGCGCAGCACTTTCCCGCTCCGCGGGTCGAAGGCATTCAGCGTGTCGCCGGCGGCGAACCACACGCGCTCGCCGTCGTACGTGACTCCATTCACGCGATCCGCGCCCTCAAAGGGCCCGTATTCCCGGACGATGTCGGCGGTCGAGCGTCGCATGCAGCGATCTTAGTCAATCGGCAAGGGAGCGGGGAGTAACAAGGTCGTCGCGAATCCAGGCGCGGGCGGAGTCACCCAACGACGGGATCGCCCGCGCCCGAGCGCCTGCACCTTGCCGGTCGCCGCAAGCGAGTCGAGCGCGCGCTGCACGGTGCGCTGGCCGGTTCCCAGCGCCAGCGCCAGCGCCGAGCTCGACCACGATTCGCCGTCGGCGAGGAATGCGAGGACCGCCGCATGCTTCTCTTCGACGGGCCGGGCCAGCACCACCACCGCGTGTGCCCGGCGCGGCTGCAGTGCAAAGCCTCGCTTCGTCGCTTTCACATCGGCGAGACCTCGAAGGAGCGTGCGCAGGCGCGCGATTTCGACCCGGAGGCGGGCGCGATGCGATTCATCGGCGAGTTTCAAGCGGAATGCGCACGCGACCAGCGCGTCCCGCGGTACGTCTGCCGGCCACGCCTCCCCGAGCGCACGCGCAAGCGTGAACAAGACCGGGCGCCTGGCGAGCGAGACGAGTGTGCGGCCGTCACGCACCAGATGCCGGCAAGCGTCCACGACCAACGCCTCGGAGTCGAACAGGGCCTCGACGTCCTGGAGGAGGAGCGCCCGCTGCTCGCCGCTCGCGATCAGACGTGCCGCGGGAGCGTCGAGGGCGAGGAGCGCGTTCTCGACCTCGGCGGTGAGCGCTTGGATACCGGCCTCGCGCGCGGCGCGCTGGGCGTGCGCGAGCGCCGCGCGTGCCGCTTGCGTTCGCAGCCGGCGCATCGCAATGCCCGCGACGATGAGCGCGTGGGCGGCCCTCGAGGCGGCAGGAAAGGGTGCCGGGTCAAGCCCGCCGAGCGCGCGCTCCGCCTCATCGAGGCGGCCCATCAGGAGCAGGCGCCGCACTTCGAGATAGCGCGCATGGGCGGCGTTGACCCGGTCGCCGTGCGCCTCGAGAGTCGTTCGCGCCGCCTCGAGCGACTTGGCCGCCCAGCGCAAGTCACGGGAGACGAGCGCAATCTCCGCCTCGGCGACGATGCACCTCGCGCGGGCCACGGCCTCCTTCGCACCGAAGGCGCGCGCGGCACTTCGCAGGAGCGTTCTCGCGCGGCCCAGATCGCCGAGCTGCGCCATCGCGATGCCGCGAAGCGCGCGCGCCGGCGCATCGTCACGCAGCGCCACCCGCTTCAACGCGCCGAGGGGATCGCCCGCCGCCAGCGCGCGCCCCGCCGCGGTGATCATCGAGTCCATCGGATTCCCGTCACACTTGTCACTCCCGCCCTCGAGCCCCCGCTCGTAATCTATCCCAGGACGAACCACCAGAGGGGAAATGGCGATGACCAATCGGCACACCACCGGGACGAGAAAGGACTGGCTCGCAGCGCGGGTCGAGCTGCTGGAAGCCGAGAAACAGCACACACGGCGGGGTGATGAGCTCGCGCAGCGGCGACAGGCGCTGCCGTGGGTGCCGATCGACAAGGCATATCGGTTCGAGACCGACGCGGGGAGCGGCACGCTGGCGGATCTGTTTCAGGGGCGCTCGCAGCTCCTCGTCTATCACTTCATGTTCGGTCCCGACTACACGGCCGGATGTCCGTCCTGCTCATCGATCGCGGACGGCTTCGACGGCTTCGCCGTCCACCTCAACTACCGGCGCGAGCCGCCGTTGCAGCCGGTTGCGCCGGACACGCCCGTCGCCCGGATGGCGGCCACGACGGGAACCGACGTGCCCACCTATAAACGCGAGAGGCCGGGCATGAGTGCCTTCGTGCTGGAGGACGCCGCCGTCTACCACACGTACTCAACCTACGCACGCGGACTCGACGGACTCCGGGGCATGTATCAATGGCTCGATCGCGCGCCCAGGGGGCGCAACGAGACGGCTGCCTGGTGGCGGCGCCACGACGAGTACGGCAAGGCCTAGAGTGAGTCGCGGCGGCCTTGGGGGCCGCCGCGGCCCAGGCCGCAGCTCATTTGCCCAGGAATTCTTGCGGACCCAGAGAACCCGTGTGGTTCTTGTCCATCATGTCGAATACCTTGGTCTGATAGGCGATGAACTCTTCGCGCGAGACCGTGCCGTCGCCGTCGGTGTCGATCTTGTGCATCATCGCCACCGTCTGCAGACCGCGGGCGTAGCCGCCCGTGGCGAAGCTCGCCATTTCGCTCGACGGCGCCAGGAATTCCTTCTCATCGATCGTCCCGGTCTTGTTCTTGTCCAGTGCCGAAAAGATCTTTTCCTGATAAGCGATCCACTCGGCTTTGGACACCGTGCCGTCGCCGTTGGTATCGATCTTGTGCATCTCGTCCATGGTGCGCAGTCCGCTGGCATAGCCACCGGTGGCGAACGAGACCATGTCCTGGGCGAAGGCGAGCGGTGCGCACGCCAGAGCGGCCGCGAGCACGGCGAGAGGATGTATCCGCCGAATCCTTTGAAGTTGCGACATCGTGAGTTTCCTTTTGTTGATGGGTCGTATTTGCCAAGTAGACCGGAGAGTCTCGCCGGAAATTTCAGCTGCGCCCGCGTGTGACGCGGACTGCACCAGGCTCCAGGCGCAGCGCCTGGGGGGCCTCCTGCACGCCTCGGGTGAATATCACGTCGCCCACGGCCTCCATGGAAGTCTTGGCCGCATCCAGCCCGAAGTGCGCCAGCACACGCCAGGCCGTTCCATCGCCCAAGTCCCATGAGAGCCGGACCATCGAGTCTTCGATCCGATAGCGGCCGCCGTGCGTCAGGTTCGTCAAAAACGGCGAGAGTTGCAACCGTCTCAAGGCGAGGAGCTCGCGAACCAGGGCCAGCCGCTCCCGATGCGGGGATCGGCAGCGCTCCGACCAGTCCAGCTTGGAGGCGGCAAAGGTCGACGGATCGTTCGGGTCGGGAATCCTGGCCCACACCTCATCGGCAGCGAATGCTGCGAAGCGCTTGAATTCGCGACGCCGCCCGGAAGCGACGGCCTCGGCGAGATCGGGACCGAAATCGCAGAAGTAGAGAAACGGCGTGGATGCAGCGAACTCCTCGCCCATGAATAGCATGGGCACGAGCGGAGTGAGCAGCACGCAGACGTAGGCGGCCTCGAGGTAACGCGGCTCGGCAAAGGTGTCGATCCGGCCGCCAAAGGCCCGGTTGCCGACCATGTCGTGGTTCTGCAGAAATCCCACGAACGCATCCGGCGGCAAGTGCGCGGATCGCGAGCCGCGCGCCTTGCCGCGAAATGCAGAATGCTCGCCCTGGTAGGCGAAGCCTTCGGCCAGCGCGCGGCCGAGACGAGCGAGGGGGGCGGCCGCGTAATCGGCGTAGTAGCCGTCGTGCTCGCCGCTCAGGATCACGTGCAGCGCGTGATGCACGTCATCGTCCCACTGCGCGGTTGCCTCGAGCGGACGTCCGCTCGCATCGCGCTCGAGGTAATGCGCCTCGTTGCGGTTGTTTTCGAGAACGAGATGCACGTGCCGGTCGCGACCGGGTCCCGCGCGCAGGGCTTGCCCGATCTCGCCGACGATGTCGGGCCGGGTCGAATCGTGGATGGCGTGCACGGCGTCGAGCCGCAGCCCGTCGAAGCGGTACTCCGTGATCCAGTAAAGCGCATTGTGCACGAAAAAATCGCGCACCGTTCGGCTCATGGGGCCGTCGAAGTTGATCGCCGCGCCCCACGGCGTGCGATGCGCGGAGTTGAAGAACTCCGGGCAATAGGCATGCAGGTAATTCCCGTCCGGGCCGAAATGGTTGTAGACCACATCGAGCAGCACCATCAGCCCCAAACCGTGCGCCGCATCGATGAACGCCTTCAACTCGTCCGGCATTCCGTAGCAAGACGCCGGCGCGAATGGGAGCACGCCGTCGTAGCCCCAGTTGCGCATGCCCGGAAATGCGGCGAGCGGCATGATCTGCAACGCGGTGACGCCGAGCTCCGCGAGCTCCGGCAGGCGGTCCGTCGCCGCGCCGTACGTGCCCTGCGGCGTGAACGTGCCGACGTGCAGCTCGTAGAGCATGGCGTCCGTCCAGGGGCGTCCACGCCACGATGTCTCGCGCCAGGCGTGGGCGCGCGGCTCCACCACGGCGCTGGCGGCATGCACGCCGTCCGGATTGAAGCGCGACGCAGGATCGGGAACCGACCAGGTCGCGCCGTCCCTCATCTGAAGAATGAACCGGTAGCGCGCTCCGGCGGATGCCTCAGGGACCTCGACCTCGTGCCATCCCGGTTCCAAGCTGCGCATCGCATGGCGCTGCTGCGATGAGACACCGAGCAGCAGCTCGGCGCGCAGTACACTCGGCGCCCAGATCCGAAATCGCGTGCCGCCCTGCTCCAGCAGGTGCGCGCCAAACGGCATCTCGTGGGCGTGGGTGCCGCGGCCCTGAGCGAGAGGCATGGTCAATGGTCTTTGTCGCCGCCGTGGCGAGGCCACCAGCGCTCGAGGAGCGCGGCCGCCCAATCCTTGCCGCCGAATCCGAATGCCAGCGCCAGCGCCAGCACGATGCCCCCGAGCAGGATCAGGAAAGTGAGCTCCACGATGTCGGCGCCCACCTCGAGCTGGCGAAGCGCAATCATGATGACAAACGACATGATCAGGTATTGCGCCATCTTGCCGAGGATATCGGCGTCCGGGATTTGCGCTTCGATGCAATACGTCGTGGTCGCGTTGCCGACGAAGCGCGCGAAGTAGGATCCGAACACGGCGATGAGCATCGCCATGAGAACTTTGGGGGAGTAGAGCAGCACGCGGTCCAAGAGGTCCGTGAGGCGCACGAGATCCACTTCCGAGGCGGCCTGCATGAACGCCGCCGCCAGCACCACCCAGTACGCATACAAACCGAATAATGTGGTCGTGTCGCCGCGCAGCCCTCCTTGCTGCAGGAAATGATCGGTTCCGGATCGTTCGGTCAGCACGTTGAAGTTCACCGCGCGCAAGGCGCGCTCGACCGCGAATCGAGCCACCTTGGCGAGCAGCCAGCCGAGAATCAGAATTCCGATGGCCACGGCGATGTTCGGCAGCATGGCGGCCGCCTTGTGCACGAATTGATCGGCCGTTGCCGGCAAGAAATCCAGATTATTCATGGCAAGATCCCCGATTCGGCGATTCCCTGCAACGGAATGCCCGCCCATCCGGGCCGATTGTTGAGCTCGTAGCGCAGCTCGTAGAAGGCCTTCTCCAGCTCGAACAGCCCGAGAAGTCCGCTGCCCGGTGTGAGGTCCCCGTACAGCGAGGCGCCGCGCGCGGTCTCATCATAAGCCGTCAGGAACGCCGCGCGGACTTCCTTCGCCCATGTGCGCGCGAGGGGCGCGAGCCTTGCGAGCTCGACCTCGTCGTGCGCCACGTCCCGCAGGGCGCTGTGCTCGACGTATCTGAACGAACGCAGCATGCCCGCCACGTCTCGCAGCGGCGATTGCTTGGCGCGCCGCTCCTCGAGACTATGCCCCGGCTCGCCCTCGAAATCGATGATGACGAAATCGTTGCGCGTCAAGAGCACTTGACCGAGGTGGTAGTCCCCGTGGATCCGGATCTTCATACCCCGCGTGTCCTCGGAGGCGAGCGTCCCCATTCGCTTCAGCAGCACATCCTGGCGGGCGAGTATCGAGCTCGCCTTGTCCCGCTCGGCGGGCGTGAGCTCGCCGAGGCGCGACTTGAGGATCGCCAGCGCATTCTTGGCTTCCTCGAGCGCGTGTTGCCGGTAGGCCTCGAAATCCGCGCGGCCGAGGCTTTCGGGATCGAACATCGGGTTGCCGGTCTGCGTGGCAAGCGCGCGGTGCAGCTCCGCCGTGCGCACGGCGAGCCTTCGGATGAGCGTGAGGAACGCCTCGTGCGCGTTGGCAGGCACCGCGTCCGTGGCGGGCGCCGTGCGGTGCTCCTCGAGGTACCGCCGCAGGTAGCCGAGCGCGTAACTCCAGCCGTCGCCCTGATTGGCGATATACGCCTGGAGCAGCGCGAGCAACCGAGGTTGTCCGTCCTTGTCGCGATGCTGCAGGGAGGCGGCAACCGGCGCGCAGTTGGCGTAATGAACCACATCGGTGAGAAACAGGCCCATCTCGAGCTCCGGACTCTCGCCGACGCGCAGGCGCCGGTAGCCTTTGAGCACCAGCCGCTCGCCCATGACCACCACGGTGTTCGAGCTCGACCCCTGCGGACGGCCCGCCCGAAGCGAGGCGAAGTTCTTGCCGGCAAGCCGGCCGAAGGCGGCGGTGGGGCGAAACTCGAGCTTGCCCTGCGCAGTCGCGATCTCGCGCGGCTTTTGCATGGCAGCTACCAACGCCCGACAAAACGATTCGTCGGCGAACGCATCGCCCATGATACCGACGCTTGCTTGCTGGCGGACCTTCGCGATGGCGGCGGCGGACAGATTGCGCAGCCGCTCCTCCTCGTCCTTGTCCTCCCAGGCGAGCGCCAGCGGCATGAAATAGTTCGAGGTATCACCGCCGGCGACGACATCGAGGAGCGCCAGCACCCAGCCCGCCTTGCCCTCCGGCCACATGACATGGTCCGCGATGCGGGCGCGCTCGATGGGCGTGCCTTTCCCCGCGTACCATCGCTGAGTCTCGATGAATCGCGGCAGCGCTTCGGTCTCGAGCTGCGCGCGCGTCTTCTCCGCCATGGCGATTCGCCACGGCACCACGCGGTCCCGGAACAAGCTGCTCCACCCATCGAACAACACCAGCACGGGACGTTCATCCAAGGACATGATTTGTTCGTGCCAGGCGGGAGCCTCGGCGTCCGCCGTCAATCGAAACCAGTAAAAGCCATGGGCCGACAGCGTCAGCAGATAGGGCAAGTCGCCGATCGGGGGGAAAGTCGTGCGGCCGAGCATCTCGACGGGTACGCGCCCCTTGAATTCCGAGAGGTCGAGCTCGACGGGTTGCGCGGAGCGCGACAGATTCGCGACGCATAGGATGCTGTCCTCTCCGTATTGGCGCAGGTACGCGAGAATCTTCCGATTCCCGGGCCTCAAGAAGCGGCGTGTGCCGCGTCCGAAGGCCTGGCTGGTCTTGCGCACGGCGAGCATGCGCTTGGTCCAGCTCAGGAGGGAATTCGGATCGCGCGATTGGGCCTCGACGTTGATGGACGCATAGCCGTAGACCGCGTCCATGATGGGCGGCAGGTAAAGCCGCTGCGGGTCGGCGCGCGAGAACCCGGCATTGCGGTCGGGGCTCCACTGCATCGGCGTGCGCACGCCGTTGCGATCGCCGATGAACACATTGTCGCCCATGCCGATCTCGTCGCCATAATAGAGAATCGGGGAGCCCGGCATCGACAGCAGCAGGCTGTCCATGAGCTTGATGCGGTCGCGGTCATTCTCCATCAGCGGCGCGAGCCGGCGGCGAATCCCCAGATTGATGCGCGCCCGCACGTCCGAGGCATACGTGTTGTACATGTAGTCACGCTCCTTGCTCGTGACCATCTCGAGCGTGAGCTCGTCGTGATTTCGGAGAAAGATCGCCCACTGGCAGCTGTCCGGGATGTCGGGCGTCTGCTGCATGATTTCCGTGATCGGATAGCGGTCTTCCTGGGCGATCGACATGTAAATGCGAGGCATCAGCGGAAAGTGATACGCCATGTGGCATTCGTCGCCGTCGCCGAAGTACTCCCGCACGTCCTCCGGCCACTGATTGGCCTCGGCCAAGAGGAAGCGGTTCGTGTAGTTCGCGTCGATCGCGGCGCGCAGCTGCTTGATCACCTCGTGCGTCTCGCGCAGGTTCTCGTTATTCGTCCCCTCGCGCTCGACCAGATAGGGGATCGCGTCCAATCGGAAACCGTCGACCCCCATATCCAGCCAGAAGCGCATGATCTCGAGCACCGCCTCCATGACGTGCGGATTGTCGAAATTCAAATCCGGCTGATGGCTGAAAAAGCGGTGCCAGTAGTATTGCTTGGCCACCGGATCGAAGGCCCAGTTCGAGGTCTCGGTGTCGAGAAAAATAATGCGGGTGCCGAGGTACTTTTGATCGGTGTCGCTCCAGACGTAGAAGTCCCGTTCCGGCGACCCGGGCGGAGCGTGGCGAGCCTTCTGGAACCAGGGATGCTGGTCGGAGGTGTGGTTGATGACGAGCTCGGTCACCACCTTGAGCCCGAGGCGGTGCGCCTCGCGCAGCATGGCCTTGAAATCGTCCAAAGTGCCGTATTGCGGATGGATATTCTTGTAATCGGCGATGTCGTAGCCGTCGTCCTTGAGGGGCGAGGGGTAGAACGGCATCAACCAGATGGTATTGACGCCGAGGTCGCGGATGTAGCCGAGCTTCGATGTGAGACCCGGAAAATCCCCGATGCCATCATCGTTCGAGTCGACGAACGACTTGACGTTGAGCTGGTAGATGACGGCGTCCTTGTACCAGAGCGCATCGTCCAGCCCGGCCGGCTTTCCGGGGTCCTTCAGGGAGGACGGCGGGACCAACTCGGCGACATCGTTCATCGATATCTCACGGCTCAGGCGAAGTAGTCGAAATCATGCTCGGTGCGCAAGTACCGCCGCAGCTTCAACACGTGTGCCGGCATGCGCTGCGGATCGAGCAGCACGTAGTTCCTCGCGCCGCGCCACTCGAAGCGCTGGTTGCTGAGGAGATCGTGCACCTGATAGGGCGCAGCCTCGTCGAGCCCGAGGGCGCGCAGATCCAGATCGATCCAGCCCGACTGCACATGATGCGGATCCAAGTTCACCACCACGATGATCACGTTGCCCGAGGAGCTCTCGCTCTTCACATACCCGATGAGCTGCTCGTTGTCGAGTGCGCAGAAGCGGAGCGATTTGTCCGACTGCAGTGCGACATTATCGCGGCGGATGCGGTTCACCCGTGCAATGAGGGAGCGCAGGCTGTCGGGACGATCGAGGGGCCAGTACCGCAGCTGGTATTTCTCCGAATCGAGGTACTCCTCGCTGCCGGGCTCGCGGGACCTGCTTTCCATGAGCTCGAACGTCGGTCCGTAGATCCCGTAGTTGGCGGAGAGCGTGGCCGCGAGGACGAGCCTTGCGGCGAACGCGGCCCGCACGCCCGATTGCAACGTCTCGTGCAGGATGTCGGGCGTGTTCGGCCAGACGTTGGGCCGGAAGTACTCGCGCGTGGGTGGGCGCGTGAGTTCGGTGAAATACTCCGTCAGCTCGCGCTTGGTGTTGCGCCAGGTAAAGTACGTGTACGACTGCGTGAAGCCGAGTTTCGCGAGCCGGTGCATGACTTTCGGACGCGTGAAGGCCTCGGCCAGAAACAGCACATCGGGATTCACACGCTGCACCTCGCCGATCAGCCATTCCCAGAACGGAAACGGCTTCGTGTGCGGATTGTCCACGCGAAAGATCCGGATGCCTTGCTCGATCCAGAAATCCACGATGCTCTTGAGTTCCGCCCAGAGCGCACGCCAATCGACCGATTCGAAATCGAAAGGATAGATGTCCTGATACTTCTTCGGCGGATTTTCTGCGTATTGGACGCTGCCGTCCGGGCGGTGCCTGAACCACTCAGGATGCGCGCCCACGTAAGGGTGATCCGGCGCGGTCTGATAGGCGAGATCGAGCGCGATCTCCATGCCGAGCTCGCGAGCCGTGGCGGCGAGGTGACGAAAATCCTCGAGCGATCCGAGCTCCGGCAGGATCTCCTTGTGGCCCCCCTCGGCGGAGCCGATCGCCCAGGGACTTCCGACGTCGTCCGGGCGGGCCTCGAGCGCATTGTTGGGGCCTTTGCGGCTCACGCGTCCGATCGGCTGGATGGGCGGGAAGTAGACCACATCGAACCCCATCTCGGCGACGTAGGGCAGACGCGCCTCGACGTCCTTGAAATTCCCGTGCCGGGCGGGCTGCGATGAGGCAGAGCGCGGAAAGAGCTCGTACCACGTGCTGAATCCTGCGCGCTTGCGATCCGCATGAATGTCGAGCGAAGCCGAGTCGGCCAGGGTGCGGTCCGAGTGGCGCCGCATCAGTCGGGCGTGCTCCGGGTCGAGCGCGAGGGCCTTCAGTGTGGACGCATCGGCGGCCGACTCCGGGCTCGCGCTGTCGCGCAGAAGCTGCGCCCACTCCTCGAGTACCGGGCCGTCGCGGCCGGCGCGGGCCGCGGTGTCGGACACGAGTGCACTGCCGACGAGCAGCGCCACACGGATATCGGCGAGCCCCTCGCGCCGCTCGAGCTCCTTGCGCCATGATTCGAAGCGGTCCACCCAGGCGAGAACCGTGCATCGGTAGCGGCCGGGCGCCGCAGGCGTGAATTCCGCGGTCCACAGATCGTTTCCCTGCGGCCGCATGTCGATCTCGTACTGATCGGCGGCGCGCAGCGGCTTCCAGATGAGCACCACGGCGAGCTGGTCGTGTCCATCGGTGAAGCAGTCCGCCTCGATGCACACAGGCTCGCCCGCGATGCGCTTGGCGGGAAAGCGTCCGGCATCGACCATGGGTGCGAGCCGGTCGATGACCGCGCGCACCCGGCCATCGCGCGGTGGATTGGCGGCATCCTTGGGGACCGCGTTGCGCGTCGCCTGCTTCTCAGCCATGCGAGTCCCAGCGCAGCATCAAGGTGGCGAGCGGTGGCAGCGTGAGGTTGAGGGACTCGACGCGGCCGTGAGCGCTCACCGGTACCGACTCCACCGTCCCCATGTTGCCCCAGCCGGCGCCGCCATATTCGCGCGCATCGCTGTTCAGGATCTCGCGCCAGACGCCGCGCCGCGGCACGCCAACGAGGTAGTTGTGGCGGGGCACGGGCGTGAAGTTGCAGACGATGAGGATTTCCGGACTGCCGGCGACCTTGCGCACGAACGCGATCACGCTCGCGTCGGCATTGTCGACGTCGACCCATTCGAATCCGTCCTGGCTGAAATCGACCCGGTGCAGTGCGGGCTCGCTGCGATACACCGAGTTCAAGTCATGGACCAGACGCCGCATCCCCGCGTGCTCGGGGAGCGAGGCCACCCACCACTCGAGCTCGCCTTCATGCGTCCACTCGCGCCGCTGACCGAACTCTCCGCCCATGAACAGGAGCTTCTTTCCCGGATGACCCCACATATAGCCGAGCAGGACACGCAGATTCGCAAATTTCTGCCAGTCATCGCCCGGCATCTTGCTGATCAGCGAGCCTTTGCCGTACACGACCTCGTCGTGCGAGAGCGGCAGCACGAAGTTCTCGTTGAAGGCGTAAATCAACGAGAACGTGAGCTGGCCGTGATGGTAGCGCCGGTAGACCGGATCCTCGCTGATGTAGCTGAGCGTGTCGTGCATCCAGCCCATATTCCATTTCATGCCGAATCCGAGACCGCCCATGTCGGTCGGCCGAGAGACCATGGGCCACGCGGTCGACTCCTCCGCGATCGTGGTCGCGCCGGGATGGTCCCGATACACCGCTCTGTTCAAGGCGCGCAGAAATTCGGTGGCTTCGAGGTTCTCCCGCCCGCCGTAGCGGTTAGGAATCCATTCTCCCTCCTTGCGCGCATAGTCCAGATACAGCATCGAGGCGACGCCGTCCACCCGCAGTCCATCGACGTGATAGTGCTTCAGCCAGAACAGTGCCGAGGAGATGAGAAACGCGCGCACCTCGTTGCGACCGTAGTTGAAGATCGCGGAGTTCCATTCCGGGTGGAAGCCCTGCCGCAGGTCGGCGTGCTCATAGAGGTGGGTGCCGTCGAAGTAGATCAACCCATGGGCGTCGGTGGGAAAATGCGAGGGAACCCAGTCGAGGATGACGCCGAATCCGTTCTGGTGCAGATGGTCGATGAAATACATCAAGTCCTGAGGGGTGCCGTAGCGGGCGGTCGGCGCGAAATAGCCGGTGGTCTGATAGCCCCACGACCCGTAGAAGGGGTGCTCGGTGATCGGCATCAGCTCGACGTGCGTGAATCCAGTTTCCCGAAGGTAGTCCGCGAGCTGATGAGCGAGCTCGCGATAGTTCAGGAAATTGCCGTCCTTGCGCCGCCAAGATCCGAGGTGAACCTCGTAGATCGATATGGGCGCGGCGAGCCCGTTGTGCGCGGCGCGTGATGCCATCCAGTCGCCGTCGCGCCATGCCCATTCGAGCGACCAGACGCGCGAGCCGGTGGCGGGCGGCAGCTCGGAGAAGAAGCCGAACGGATCCGCCTTTTCGGCGGTGAAATCGTTCCACCGCGACACGATCCGGTACTTATAGGCATGGCCGCGCTGGACGTCCGGAATGGATCCTTCCCAGATGCCCGAGCCGTCCCATCGCACGAGAAGCGCATCCTCGCGTGATCCCCAGCCGTTCCAGTCCCCGATGACCGTTACCTTGGCAGCATTCGGCGCCCAAACGGCAAACGAGGCTCCGCTCCCGTCGGCGTGCAAGTGACAACCCAGTGCTTCGTACAAAGAGGCGTGCGTGCCCTCGCGGAACAGATAAATATCGCTCTCAGTCAGCAAGTGGCGGGCTCCCGGGCGGTGGACGGATCGATCGAAGCGCTAGATTAGAAGCCGGGCGCGGTGCGTGTTGTCGCCCTGCGAACGGGACCGGCTGTAGGACTGGGCTGGCTGGGGAGGCACCGGAAACCCTACAGACTTTAGCAGAGCGCATGCCGACCGGGGGACGTGCTGGATGCATCCGCGGCTCAATCAGCTGAGCCGGTGATCTGCTCCACCGCCCGCATCCCCGTCGCGAGCGCCGCGTGCACCGTCCCCCAATGCCCCGTGACATCCGTGTGCTCGCCCGCGAAATAAAGCGTCCGCTCGATCGGCACGGCGAGCCTCGAGGGCGCATCCAGAGCGCCCGCCGGCACGTAGCTATAGGCGCCGCGTGCATATTCGTCGGCGAGCCAATCGTGCTCGTGGCAGCTCACGAGCAGACCCTCGAGCTCCGCGCTCGAAATGCCGAACACCCGAGCGAGCGTCGCGACACAGCGGAGCGACAGCTCCCTCGGATTACCGCTCTCTGCGAGCGAGCGCCGAAAGGCGGTTGCCTTCGGACCGCCGATCCATCCGACCAGCATGGGCGTGACATCCGGATTGGGAGTCCACCAGGTCGCGGGCACCTCGGCGGGCGTGAACAGGAAGCTCAAGTCGGCGAGCTTATGCTGCACACCGGCGGGAACCGAACGCAGATTGCGCCAGAAGCGGTCGCGAAACACGAGCACCACTCTCAAGACATCGCCCATGGCGAGGCGCCGTGCGTCGGTGAGGATTGCAGTGGGCCGCGGAGTGATGGCGATTGCCTCTGACTGCAGAACGCCGAGCGGCACCGTGATCAGAGCGCTCGCGGCGCGCCGCTCGCGACCGTCGCTCGTCTCGACGGTCACGCTGCCGCGCCGCCATTCGATGCGCCGCACGGGAGACCGCAGTGTCAGATCACCTGACGCCGCGCGGAATTGCGACGCGAGGTATTCGAGAAGCGAGTCGTATCCATCGGCGAGGCGAAACAATCGATCTCCCTCGATGCCGTCCTCGGCGCGCTGCTGGAGCGCGAGCGATGCGATGCCGATACGAGCGCGATCCGCGGCATTGAATCCTTCGACGTAGCTCGCGGCCGCGGCGCCGCTCGCGGGATCGGTGGGATTCGCGCCGAGATACTCGGCAAAGCTCATGTCGCATCCCGGCCGCGCCTCGAGCCACTTCACCATGTCTTCGAGCACCTGTTGCGCGGAATGGCGGGCGGGGGGCGGCCACTTGCCGTTCGCGAAGGAGAGATCCGATCCATCGAGCTCGTACGCGGCCAGCTGCGCTTGCCCGACGATCGACCAGAGGATGGGGGGCAAGCCGTGGATGAATTCCGCGCCGAGCTCGACGTGAACGGGACCGAGTCCTGATTGCGCCGGCTGGTGGCGCGTGAAGACGCGCCCACCGATGCGCTCGCGGGCCTCGAGCAGCGCGACGCGGCGGCCTTCTTGGGCCAGCTTCGCGCCGGCGGCGAGCCCGGCAGCTCCGGCGCCCACGATGATCACGTCATATTCGTGCTGCATCTCGGTATGATTCTAGCGCATGCAGATCGTCCGACAGTCTGAGTTCAAGGCCTCGCCGTGGAAGAACGGCGGCGGTATTACGCACGAGGCGCTGCGCGTACCGGAGCAGGGCGCCGATTTTCGCTGGCGCGTGAGCGTCGCCCACATCGACGCCGGCGGCCCCTTCTCGAACTTCACGGGGTACGGGCGCACGATGGTGCTGTTGCGCGGAGGAGGTGTCGTCTTGCGACTCTCGGACGGCAGTTGCCGCATGCTGCGGGCGGCCGGCGACATGGCACAGTTCGACGGCGCGCTCGGGGTGGAGTGCGAGCTTTTGAGCGGTCCGTGCGTGGACCTCAATTTGATGGCCTCGAAGTCGATGGGCGCAGTGCATGCACGTGTCGAGCGATTGCAGGATCCGAGGTCCGTACGGGTACTCGACGGTCAATCGATGGTGGTGTTCCCGATCGATGGAGCCGTCGAGGTGCAGACATCCGAGGCCTCGGGCATGCTCGAGCCCTGGGACCTTGCGGTTCTGGAAGGGCCGCAGGCGGGCTCCGCGCAGATCGCAGCCTGCGCCGGCGCGAGCGGATTCGTCTTTCTCGCGACGCTCGAATCAGCGCCCTCAGTACTTGTGCGTCGAGAGCAGTAGGCTCGTCTCGGTGCTCGAGATGCCGTCGATCTGCCGGATGCGGCCGAGCACCCGGTCGACGGCTTCCAGGCTGTCGGTGCGCAACTCGGCGACGATGTCCCAGCGGCCGTTGGTCGTATGCAGGGCACTCACGGCGGGGTCGCCGCGCAGGGCTTTCAGGACCTCGTCGGTACGATTTCCCTCCACGGCGACCGTCATGAAGGCACGGATGCGCTGATCGTCCGCCGATTCTCTGAGGCGCACGGTGTAGCCCAGCACCGCGCCATCGGCCTCGAGCCGCGCCAGCCTGTTCTGCACGGTGCCACGTGATACGCCGAGGGCCTTCGCCATCGCCGCCATGGGCATTCGCGCGTTCTCGCGCAGCAGGGACAGCAGTTTCCGGTCGGTGGTATCCACAAAACGCCAATTAGTTATGACGATATGCGCAATTATAGCCGCTTTATGGTCAGTTTTCTGGCTATCTATTGGCGCGCCAGGCGGCGAGACTGCGCGAGCCGGCGGGGAGCCGGTGCAGCGACTCCAACCAGAAGCGAGAGCAAACATGGTGACTTACATCGGCACTGCGCGCATCCGCGAGCTGGTATCGCGGCAGGGCGTCGCGCGATTCATGGAGACCTTGGCGGCCGAGATCGAGGTGGACTACCGCCGCTGGGCCGAGTTCGACAAGTCGGCGCGGCATGCCTGCCACTCTGCCGTCGGCGTCATCGAGCTCATGCCGACCAGCGACGGGCGGCTCTATTCGTTCAAGTACGTGAACGGCCACCCCAAGAACACGGCCGCGGGGCTGCTCACGGTGACGGCGTTCGGTGTGCTTTCGGACGTGGCGACCGGCTATCCGATGCTGCTGTCCGAGATGACCTTCGTCACCGCTCTGCGCACCGCCGCCATTTCGGCGCTGGCGGCGCGCTACATGGCACGCCCCCGGTGCCGCGCGATGGCGCTCATCGGCAATGGCGCGCAAAGCGAATTCCAGGCGGTTGCCTTCCATCACATGCTCGGCATCCGTGAGCTCCGGCTGTTCGATACCGATCCGGAGGCGACGGCGAAGCTCAAGCTCAATCTCGAAGCGCTGCGCCTCGAGGGCCTCGCGGTGCGCGCTTGCCGAAGCGTCGCGGAGGCGGTCGGCGGCGCCGACATCGTGACTACCGTGACGGCCGACAAACGCAATGCGCTCATCCTCACACCCGAGATGATCGAGCCGGGCATGCACTTGAACGCCGTGGGCGGCGATTGCCCCGGCAAAACGGAATTGCACGTCGGTATCCTGCGGCGGCCGGATGCGCGCATCGTCGTCGAGTTCGAGCCGCAGGCGCGCATCGAAGGCGAAATTCAGCAGCTCGACCCGTCCGCGTGCGTCATCGAGCTCACCGACGTGGTTTCCGGCCGGCTTCCCGGCCGGCTTGCTCCCACGGAAGTGTCGATCTTCGATTCGGTCGGCTTCGCACTCAACGATTTCTCCGCGCTTCGTTACCTTCAGCGGCTCGACCGCGAGTTTTCCGGATGGAGCATCATCGATCTCATTCCGCGACTCGACGATCCGAAAGATCTGTTCGGCGAGCTCAAGCTGGGCGGCGCGTTCGCGGCCACCCGGACGAGCATCCGCGCAGGGAGCCTCGCGTGAGCGCCACGAGGGCGAGCCTCATCGGTGCGCCCACCGATGTCGGCGCGAGCGATCGCGGCGCCTCGATGGGTCCGGAAGCGCTGCGGGTGGCCGGACTGGGCGCCGCTCTCGCGGCACGAGGTTTCGATGTGCGCGACTGCGGCAACTTGAGCGGTCCTCCAAATCCCGGTCGTGCCGCCGTGCGCGGCTATCGTCACCTCGCCGAGGTCGCCGCCTGGAACCGTGAGGTCTATGGCGCCGTCCACCGCGAGCTCGGCGAGGGGCGCCTGCCGATTCTCCTGGGCGGCGATCACAGCCTCTCGATCGGATCGATCTCCGCCGTGGCCTGCCATTGCCGCGAGGCGCGGCGCGCGCTGCGGATCATCTGGCTCGACGCGCACACCGACTTCAACACCAGTGATTTGACGCCGAGCGGGAGTCTGCACGGGATGCCCGTGTCTTCGCTCTGCGGCTTCGGACCGCGCGAGCTCGTTCAGCTCGATGGCATCACGCCGGCCATCAAGCCGCAGTGGGTGAGGCAGGTGGGTATCCGCAGCGTCGATGCGGGCGAGCGGCGCTTCGTGCACGAGCAGCAGCTCGCCGTCTTCGACATGCGCTCCATCGATGAGATGGGCATGCGGCAGGTGATGGAGCTTGCGCTCGAGTCCTTGGGCGAGGGTGCCCACCTGCACGTGAGTTTCGACGTCGATGTGCTCGACCCCGAGATCGCACCGGGCGTCGGTACCACCGTCCCCGGCGGGATGTCATACCGCGAGGCGCAGCTGTGCATGGAGATGATTGCGGATACCGGATGCGTGGGCTCGCTGGACATCATGGAGCTCAATCCCGCGCTGGACGTGCGCAACAAGACCGCCGTGCTCGCCGTCGACCTGGTCGAGTCCTTGTTCGGCAAGAGCACGCTGATGCGGCGCCGCCCCGGGATCGAGCGCGCGCGGATGCGCGACTCGCTCGATCTGACGCCGGCCGCACTCGCGTAAGTCCCGAAGACGCCGCAGTGGCCCGCGGGGAGTTAAACTACCCCATGCGCGTTCACCCATCTTCGAGGAAGCTCGCCATGGTCGCAAGCTTGACAGAGTATGTCTCCCCTCCGTCGCCCGGGGCGGCGCGCACGGCCGCGCGCGAGCACACGCTGCAGGCGGAAGATCAGGCCGTCGAGCGTCTGCTGCATCGGCTGGAGCTCACCGGGGGGGCGCGCCATCGAGCGGTATCGCTGGCAGTGGCGCTGGTCGAGGGTGCGCGCTCACGGCGCGATGAGCGGCCGTTCCTCGATGCATTCTTGCAGGAATTCGGGCTGTCCAATCAGGAGGGCATCGCCCTCATGTGCATCGCCGAAGCGCTTCTGCGCATCCCGGACGATGCCACTGCGGACCGGCTGATCGCCGAGCAGCTCGCGACCGGCGACTGGTCCTCGCATGCGGGAAGGTCCGAGTCACTGTTCGTCAATGCCTCGACGTGGGGACTGATGCTCACCGGCGGAATCCTCGAGCTCGATCCGGCCATCAAGAATGATGCGCCGGGCTGGATCCGCCGGCTGACGCGCAAGGCCGGCGAGCCGCTGGTGCGGCTCGCGGTGCGCCGGGCGATGAAGATCATCGGCGGCGAATTCGTGGTGGGACGCAGTATCGAGGAGGCGCTGGAGCGAAGCGCGCGCGAGGCCGAGGTCGGCTTGTGCTCGTTCGACATGCTGGGCGAGGGCGCGCGCACCCTCAAGGACGCCGAGCGCTATCTCGAATCTTATGAGCACGCCATCGAGGTCATCGGCCGGCAGGGCACCGGCCGATTGCCGCACGAGCGCTCGAGCATTTCCATCAAGCTATCGGCTCTCGAGCCGCGCTATGCGCTGCTGCAGAAGAATCGCGTGATGGCGCGCCTCGTGCCGAAGACCATTGCGCTTGCCCGCCGGGCGGCGGCTGCGGGGATTCAGCTCACCATCGATGCCGAGGAAGCCGATCGATTGGACCTCTCGCTCGATGTGATCGAGGCGCTCGCCCGCGATGAGAAAACCAAGGACTGGCCGGGTCTGGGGCTCGCGGTACAAGCCTATTCGAAGCGCGCGCTGGACGTCATCGATTGGGTGGCGGCGATTGCGCACGAGGCCGGCCGGCGCATGACGGTGCGGCTCGTCAAGGGCGCGTACTGGGACAGCGAGATCAAGCGCAGTCAGGAGCGCGGGCTCGAGGGTTATCCGGTCTATACCCGCAAGATCACCACCGACGTGTCCTACCTCGCCTGCGCGGGACGGCTCTTCAAGCACACCGATGTGATTTTTCCGCAATTCGCCACGCACAACGCGCACAGCATCGCGGCCGTGCTCGAGCTTGCGCCGCGTGGTGCGCAGTACGAGTTTCAGCGCCTGCACGGCATGGGACGGCTTCTGTACGCGGAGGCCGCGCGCCGGATCGAGGACTTTCCACCCGTGCGCGTCTACGCCCCGGTGGGCGAGCACAAGGACCTCCTCGCCTACCTCGTGCGCCGTCTGCTCGAGAATGGCGCCAATACTTCCTTCGTGAACCGCTTCATGGACGAGCAGGTGCCCGTTCTCGAGATCGTCCGCGATCCTATTGCCGAGCTCGAGCGACTCGATACCTATGCGCACCCGCGGTTGCCGACGCCCGTCGCGCTGTACGCCGACCGGCGCAACTCCATCGGGCTCGACGTGGGCAATCCTCAATCCCTCGAGGCGGTGCGCTCAGGCCTTGCTGCGCGCCGCTCCCGCGCGCAAGTGGCCGGCCCGCTGATCGACGGCGTGCTGCTGCCGGGCACGGCTCACGACGTGACCAATCCGGCCGATCGGCGGGACATCGTGGGCAGCTCGCGCGAGGCGAGCGCCGCGGAGATCGGCCAGGCATTCGAGGCGGCGGGCCGCGCCCATCCGTCATGGGACGCCCGCGGCGGCGTCGCACGCGCGGAGTGCCTGGACCGTGCAGCGGCCCTGCTCGAAAAGTCGCGCCTCGATTTCTACGAGCTCCTGATCCGCGAAGCCGGCAAGACATTGCCCGACGCCGTCGCCGAGGTGCGCGAGGCCACCGATTTCTGCCGCTATTACGCCGTGCGCGCGCGCGAGGAATTCGCTCACGGCAAGCGGCTCGAAGGACCTACGGGGGAGCTGAACGAGCTGTCGCTGCACGGCCGCGGCGTATTCGCATGCATCAGCCCGTGGAATTTCCCTCTCGCGATTTTCGCGGGACAGGCGACCGCGGCCCTCGCCGCCGGCAACGCCGTCGTGGCAAAGCCGGCCGAGCCGACGCCCCTCATTGCCGCGCGCTTCGTGAGCCTTTTGCACGAGGCCGGCGTGCCGCCCGAGGTTCTGCAACTGACGCCCGCGGCCGGCCGCACGTTCGGCGAGGCCGCTTTTGCTCACCCGGCGCTTGCCGGCGTCGCCATCACGGGCTCGACGGCGACCGCGCTGACCATCAACCGCATGCTCGCGGCCCGCAACGGACCCATCGTGCCGCTCATCGCCGAGACCGGCGGCATGAACGCGATGCTGGTCGACTCCACCGCCCTCCCCGAGCAGGTCGTCGACGACGTGATCACCTCCGCGTTCATGAGCGCCGGGCAACGCTGCTCCGCTCTGCGCTTGCTGTTCCTGCAAGAAGAGATCGCCGACCCGGTGCTCGAGATGATCGCCGGCGCGATGGATGAGCTCGTGATCGGCGACCCCGCGGCCTTCGAGACAGATGTGGGACCCGTCATTACCCCGGCGGCTCGCGAGGGACTCGATCGACACATCGAGCGCATGCGCCGCGAGGCCCGTATCGTCAAGGCATGCCGGCTCGATGAATCGCATGCCCACGGCAGCTTCGTCGCACCGCATCTCATCGAGCTCGATGACTCGTCGCAATTGACTCGCGAGGAGTTCGGCCCGATCTTGCACGTGGTGCGCTACCGATCGACCGACTTGGATAAGGTGCTCGCCGCCATCCGCGCAACCCACTACGGACTCACGCTGGGCGTGCAAACGCGTCTCGAGTCCTTCTGGCGCCAGGTGTTCGATGGAACGTTCATCGGCAACACCTACGTCAATCGCAACATGATCGGCGCCGTCGTCGGCGTACAGCCCTTCGGGGGAAGCGGGCTGTCGGGCACGGGGCCGAAAGCCGGTGGACCGCATTACGTGGCACGCTTCGCGAGCGAAAGAACGCTGACCGTGAACACGACCGCGACCGGCGGCAACACAGCGCTGCTCAACCTGGGAAGCTAGCGGCCTTGTCGGCCGGCCACCCAGGGCGCGGTGCACTGCGGATCGTCGGCGGCGACGTCAACGGGTTTTTGGCGCTCCTGGTCGACAATCTCTCCGTGCTGGCGCTGCTGGCGACGCTCTTGACCGGCGTTTTCGGTCTTCCCGCCTCGATCGTATTTGGGCGGATGCTTCCCGGTACGACGCTCGGTGTGCTCATCGGCGACCTGACGTACACCTGGCTCGCAATCCGCCTGGCGCGGCGTACCGGGCGTGAGGATGTCACCGCCATGCCCTTCGGTCTCGACACACCGTCGACCATCGGCATGGGAGTCCTCGTGCTGGGGCCTGTCTTCGCGAGATTTCGGGCAGGCGGGCTCGATCCCATGAGCGCGGGTCTCGAAACCTGGTATGTCGGCATGGCGGCCACGGTCACCATGGGACTCGTGAAACTCGTGCTGGCATTCGGCGGTCGGCAAGTCCAGCGGATCGTGCCGCGAGCGGGACTTTTGGGGTCGCTCGCGGGAATCGCGATCGCGCTGATCGGGTTTTTGCCGCTCCTCGAGCTGCTGAAGACCCCGGTAGTCGGCTTCTTGACGCTGGGTCTCGTTCTGTATGCGCTCGTGGCCCGCGGGCCGATCCCCGGCCGCGTTCCCGGCGTGTTGTTCGCCGTGATCGTGGGAACGCTGGTGTACTACGGGCTGGGCGCGAGGCTCCCGGCGCCACCCACGTTGCGCCTCGCATTTCCGCATCCTGATTTAGGACTGCTTCACGGCTTTGCGGGCGCATGGACGTATCTGCCTTTGACCATCCCCTTTGCGCTGCTCACCGTGATCGGCGGCGTCAACAATACGGAAAGCGCGAAAGTGGCCGGCGACTCTTACGATGTGCGCAGCATTTTGCTGGGGGAGGCGCTGGCGACTCTCGCGGCGGGCTTGACCGGCGGCGTGGCGCAGACGACGCCGTACATCGGTCACAGCGCTTACAAGCACATGGGCGCCCGATGGGGCTATACACTGCTCACCGGCGTGTTCGTCGGTCTGGGCGGCGTTCTCGGCTACCTCGGCAATCTCATCGAGCTCGTGCCGATTGCCGCCCTCGCTCCGGTGCTCGTGTTCATAGCGGCGGATATCACCACCCAGGCATTTCGAGCGGTGCCGGAGCGACACGGTGCGGCGGTCGTGATGAGCCTCTTTCCCTCGATTGCGCGCCTGCTCACCATCGAGCTCTCTGCGCCCGAGATTCTTCCGCCCGCGCGCTTCTCGCAGCTGCTGCTGGGTGCGGAGCATTCGAATCTTCCGGTCATCGTCGCGCTCGGCAACGGTTTCATCATCACGGCGACACTGTGGGGCGCGGTGGTGGTGGAGATGGTCGAGCGGCGCCTCGGCGCCGCCGCGGCCTATTTACTCGTCGGCGCCGGTCTATGTGCCTTCGGCGTCATCCACTCCGTCGACGCCGATGGCGGTGCTTACCTGCCGTGGCAATTGCAGGGGCCGCCGCGGACGGCGGCCCTGCAATTTTGCCTCGCATATGTGGTGCTGGCCGCAGCGCTCATGGCATTGTCGTTTCAGCGCGGGCGCTGGCGCCGCAGCGAGTGACCTCAGGGCGTTTGCGCTACTCTGGCCGCCTTCACATTGGCCTTGGCCGCGTCGTAGTCAGCATCCGCCTGATCCTTGCAGACCTGCTGGTCATGACCCTGAAGCGTTTCGCATTTCTGGATCGCCACCTTGTGATCGCCATCCGCCTTGGCCATCGCCACATGGTACGCATCCGTGCTCATGTCCTTTTGCGCATCGTGCTGCGCATCGGCGACCTCGTGGGCGGCGGAGTTGTCGGCCGCAGCGATATCATGGGCCGCAGTATCGGGCGATTTCGCGTGGTCGCAGGCCGCCAGGGTCCCGAGCGCCGCGATTCCCACCAGAGCCACCATGGTTCGTCTCATGTTGTTTTCCTGTTGGTTAGAGGTGGGTTTACTCTGCGCCGACGCCCCTTGGTTGGCTGTAGGTGGAGACGGGGCGCAGGGGGTAGGTGCGACCCCGTCAGCCTATGCCTACCCCTGATTGTCATGAAATACCGATGAATCAATAGTTTGGGGCGTCCTAACGTTGACCCATGCGGTGCGAGACCGCTCCACGAATCAGGAGACATTCATGTCGAACACGAGCAAAGATGGCATGCCGAAGAGCGCTGATAAGAATCAGGGCGGACAGGGCGGACAGGGCGGGCAAGGCGGCACGCAACACGGCGGCCAAGGCGGTCAGCACGGCGGCCAGCAGCAAGGCGGCCAGCAGCCGAATCGGGGCGGCCAGTCCGGCGGGTCGGGAACAGGCGGACACGGCAGTCAGGACGACAAGAGCAGGGGCAAGCAAGACGATACGAATCGGGGCGGCCGCAGCTAGCAGCCGCGCCGAACTCCATCCCGGATGAGACTTGTATGGGCCGGCATGAGCCGGCCCATACTCTGTCAGGTCGGGCGACCCTCCATGTATTCCTTGAGTCGCATGAGGTCCGCGCGCGATTGCACCGGCGGATCGGCCTCCTCGCGCGATCCTGACACCGCTTCGATGAGGGTTTCCACGATGCCGGGATGCTCCTCATGGCGGAGCGTCGCCACGATCTCGGTGCCAGACGAATCCTGCGTATCCTTGAACTCGATGCGTCCCGCGTAATGGACAGGGGTATTCCCGGACGTCGCCCATGCGATCATTCGATCGACTTCGTAGTCGGTGACGAGCAGCTCCCAGCGGGCCGATCTGCCCGATTCATCCTTGACGGTCCATACCCAGCTCAGCGCGTCCACTTCGGTGACGCTTTCGACACGCGCCATGAATTTAGGGGCGTTCCTGAAGTCGCGCCAGAAGGCGTAGAGCTCGGGGCGCGGCCGTGACACCACGACGCTCGCAACGAATTCACGCTCTTCCCCGCTTGTGTCCTCATCGGCCATCCACTCAGCATATCGCCATGGCGCCGCCATGCCGCCCCGGCACCGAGACCGGCTTCATGTAGGCGTTTTCTGGCACACGACACCGCCGCCCACGGAGGGCGAGCCATGGCAAAATTTGCGGTGATGCCCCCGTCGGCGTACCACTCTTGAGCGCGGCACCAGCGTCCGCGAGCCCTTGGGCGCCCGGTAGGGACGATACGCGATTCTCGATGGAGCCACGGACATTCGCCGGGTTCCTGGTGGCGATCGCCGCAGTCGTGGTCATCGCGGTCCTGTCCTACGATTCGCTGCGCGAGACTCAGTTCAGATCCCAAAGTCTGGCCCGTACCGTGGAGGTTCTGTCGCAGATCCAGCGCCTGGTTTCGAGTCTGAAAGATGCCGAGACAGGGCAGCGCGGCTATCTGCTGACCGGTCGGGAAAACTATCTCGAGCCGTTTCTGGATGCGAAGCGCGCGCTGCCGGACCAGTTCGTAAACCTGCGAGCCTTGCTCGGCGACGATCCCGCGCAACGCACCCGCCTCGACAACCTGCAGGCCTCCGCGAACGATAAGCTCAACGAGCTCACGCAGACGGTTGAGCTGCGCCGCTCAGGCCAAACGGATGCGGCGTTGGCGCTGGTGCTCACCGACCGGGGCAAGAACTCCATGGATCGGATTCGCGCCATCGCCGATGAGATGACGGCGGCCGAGCGCCAGCTCGTCGGCCAACGGGCGCAAGACTGGCGCAGAGCCGCCACTTCCGCCTTCTGGATCACCTCGCTGGGATCGCTTGTGCTGCTCTTGCTGATCGCGATCGCCGCCACCATGACTTCTCGCGACTTCAAGAGGCGGCAGCGCGAGTCCTGGCTCCGAGCGGGTCAGATCGGGCTGAGCGAGCTGATGCAGGGCGACCTGCCGCTCCAGCAGTTGGGCGAGAACGTGCTGCGATTCCTGACACAGTTCTTGGACGCGCAGGTGGGAGCGTTGTTCGTCGCGGATGGCGGCGTATTCCGCCGCGTCGCGAGCCATGCGATCCCCCCGGGCGATGTCGCCACGGTGCGTCCGGGCGATGGCCTGCTGGGCCAGGCGGCCAAGGACAACAGGCCGATTCGAGTCCGCGATGTGCCGCCTAATTATTTGCCGATCGGCTCGAGCATGGGACGGTCCGATGCGGGAGAGCTGTTGATTTCACCGGCAGCGATCGACCAGCGTGTTTACGCGGTCATCGAGCTGGGATTCTTCGGCCGTTTCGGCAGCGGGCCGGAGGAGCTCCTGAGCCGGGTGTCGGAGCCGGTCGCCGCGGCGGTTCGGGCTTCGAGGGACCGCTTTCGCCTGGAGGAGCTGTTGCAGGAGACGCAGCAGCAGGCGGAGGAGCTGCAAACGCGTGAGGAGGAGCTGCGAGTCAACAACGAGGAGCTCGAGGAGCAAAGTCGTACCTTGCGCGAGTCCCGCGCGCAATTGGAGTCGCAACAGGCCGAGCTCGAGCAGATCAATTCCCAGCTCGAGGAGCAGACCCAGACGCTCGAGGATCAGAGGGACTCGCTCGCCCGTTCGCACTCGACGCTCGCCGCGAGATCCCTGGAGCTGCAGCGGGCGAACGAGTACAAGAGCGAGTTCCTCGCCAACATGAGCCACGAGTTGCGCACGCCGCTCAACTCCACGCTCATCCTGGCGAAGCTCCTCGCGGACAACAAGGAGGGCAATCTCACCGAGAGTCAGGTGAGATATGCGCAGACCATTTCCGCCGCCGGCAACGACCTGCTCGCGCTCATCAACGATGTCTTGGACCTTTCGCGCATCGAGGCGGGAAGGATCGATGTGATGCCGGAAACCCTGAGCCTCGCTCAAGCCATCGAGCCGCTCAATAAGATGTTCGAGCCGGCGGCGGCGGCGAAGAACCTTAAGTTCAGCGCGGTCATCGAGCCTGGCGCTCCGCCGTCCATCGAGACCGATCCTCAAAGGCTCGGCCAGGTCCTGAAGAATCTGCTGTCGAACGCCTTGAAATTCACGCATCGGGGCGAGATCGGCGTGCGGGTGTTTGCATCCGGCCCCGGCACGGTGGCATTCGAGGTGCGTGACACCGGCGTCGGCATTGCCCCGCATCAGCACGAGGTCATATTCGAGGCGTTTCGCCAGGCCGACGGCAGCATTCACCGCAAGTTCGGTGGCACGGGCCTCGGGCTCTCTATCTCGAGAGACCTTGCACGTCTGCTCGGCGGCAGCATCGTGGTGGACAGCACTCCCGGTACAGGCAGCACCTTCACGCTCACGCTGCCCCTCGAGTACACGCCGCCCGCGCCGGCGGCGGCCGCCGAATATCCCCTATCGCCGCGCCGCGATCCTTCGAGTCCGACGGTCAACGCGCCCCTGTTCGAGGCGGCTTCGCCTGCGGGCACGGCACGCGCGTCCCGTACGCTCGGTCCGAGCGGCATTGCCGACGACCGGGAGCGCTTGATCCCCGGCAAGCGGCTCATTCTGGTCGTCGAGGACGACGTGCCGTTCGCGTCGATCCTGCGCGATCTCGTCCAGGAAATGAATTTTCAATGCGTTGCCGTGCAATGCGGGGAGGACGGCTTGATCGCAGCGGCGAAATTCCAGCCGAGCGCCATTCTTCTCGACATCAATTTGCCCGACTTTTCCGGACTCGGGGTGCTCGATCAGCTCAAGCGCGATCCGCGCACCCGGCATATTCCCGTGCACGTGGTTTCGGTCGCCGATTCCCGGCGGGAGGCACTCGGGCTGGGCGCGGCGGGCTATGCATTGAAGCCCGCCAAACGCGAAGAGCTCATCGAGGCTCTGCAGCGGCTCGAGATCAGGCTGTCACAGAGCGTTCGCCGCGTGCTCATCGTCGAGGACGATCCACGTCAGAGGGACAGCATCCGCCAGCTGCTATCCAACGGCGATGTGCAGATCACCGACGTCGAGACGGCCAACGAGGCCTTGCGCGAGCTCACTTCAGTGACTTTCGACTGCGTGGTCCTGGATTTCAATCTGCCGGATGCCACCGGCTACGATCTCCTCGAGAAGATGGCGCAGCAGGAGGAGGTGTCGTTTCCGCCGGTCATCGTCTACACCGCCCGCTCGTTGACGCGCGACGAGGAGCAGCGACTCGGCCGTTATTCGAGGTCGATCATCATCAAGGACGCGCGCTCGCCGGAGCGACTCCTCGATGAGGTCACGCTGTTCCTGCATCAGGTGGAATCGAGGCTCCCGGCGCCCCAGCAGCAGATGCTGAAAGCCGTGCGCAACCGCGATGGCGCGCTCGAGGGGCGCCGCATTCTGGTGGTCGAGGACGATGTCCGCAACGTCTTCGCTCTGACCAGCCTGTTCGAGCCGAACGGTGCTACGGTGGACATCGCGCGCAACGGCCGCGAAGCGCTCGAGGCGCTGATGCGCAGCGGGCAATCTGCGGCCGACGCCATCGACGTGGTTCTCATGGACATCATGATGCCGGAGATGGACGGCCTCACGGCCATGCGCGAGATCCGCAAGAACCCCGACTGGAAGAAACTTCCGATCATCGCGCTGACCGCCAAGGCGATGAAGGACGATCAGGAGAAGTGCCTGGCCGCGGGGGCGAACGACTACATCGCCAAGCCCCTCGACGTCGAGAAGCTGTTGTCGCTGGTGCGCGTATGGATGCCGAAATAGCGGACGAATACGCGGTCGCGAGCAGGAAATTCGACGTCGAATTTCGGCTGCTCATCGACGCCATCTACCATCTATATCAGTACGATTTTCGCGACTACGCGCCGGCATCGCTGCGGCGCAGATTGAAGTCGGCGCTGGGGAGCATGCAATCCGAGACGCTGTCGCAGCTTCAGGATCGCGTGCTGCGCGAACCCAAGATATTCCACGCGCTCCTCGATCATCTCACCGTCCAGGTGAGCGAAATGTTCAGGGACCCAGGCTATTTCCGTGCGCTGCGCGAGCAGGTCGTGCCGCTGTTGCGCACATATCCTTCGCTCAAGATCTGGGTCGCGGGCTGCAGCGCGGGAGAGGAAGCGTATTCGCTCGCCATACTGCTGCGAGAGGAAGGCCTGCTGGCGAGATCGCTGATCTACGCCACCGACATCAATCCGCACATGCTGCAGCGAGCGGAGGCCGGCGTCTATTCCATCGACCGCGTCGCCGGGTTCACCGTGCAGCACCGCGAGTCCGGTGCGAAATTCTCGCTGTCCGATTACTACACGGCCGCGTACGGCCGGGCGATCTTCGATAAGAGCCTCAAGGAGCACATCGTGTTCGCCGACCACAGTTTGGCGACGGACAGTGTGTTCGCGGAGGTGCAGCTGGTCTCGTGCCGCAACGTGCTCATCTATTTCAACCGCACGCTGCAGGATCGTGCCATTGCGCTGTTTCGAGATTCCCTTTGCCGCCACGGATTTCTCGGTCTTGGCTCGAAGGAGTCGCTGCGAATCTCCGACCCGTCGGCGGCATTCGTGCCGTTCGTCCCGCAGTGGAAGATCTACCAGAAGGCGGCGATCGAGTGATGCTCTCGAGCGCGCATCGACACGAGATCCATGCCGTCGTGATCGGCGCGTCGGCGGGCGGGGTGCAGGCGCTTACCGCGCTGCTGCCCGCCCTGCCCCGGGATACGCGGGCCGCGGTATGCGTGGTGGTGCATCTGCCGCGCGACCGGCCGAGCCTGCTGGTCGAGGTGTTCTCGCTTAAATGCGCGCTCGAGGTGCGCGAAGCGCAGGATAAGGAGCCGGTTGCGCCCGGCACCATCTACTTCGCGCCTCCTGACTATCACTTGCTGGTGGATACGGGGCCACAACTCGCGTTGTCGGCGGACGACCTCGTCAATCACTCCCGGCCCTCGATAGACGTGCTGTTCGATTCCGCCGCCGAAATCTACCGAGAACATCTGCTCGGCATCATCCTTACGGGGGCGAACGAGGATGGAGCCGCGGGTCTCGCGGCCGTGCACGACGCCGGCGGATTGACCGTCGTGCAGGAGCCCGGCACGGCGCAATCCTCCATGATGATACTTTCCGCGCTCGAGCGGCGGCGCCACAATCTCGTGCTCAGCCTGGAGGAGATCGCGGATCTGTTGAGCGAATTGGGCTCGAGCAGGGAGCCGAGGCGGAGGGCCTGACATTGGACGGATTCGTGTTGCCGAGGATCAAATGTCTGCTGGTCGACGACCTGAACGACAATCTTCTGGCATTGTCCGCGCTCTTGCAGGGCGAGGAGGTCGAGACTTTGACCGCGCAGTCCGGACCGGAGGCGCTCGAGCTCCTGCTGGTGCACGACTTCGCGCTCGCGTTCCTCGACGTGCAGATGCCCGATATGGATGGCTTCGAGCTCGCCGAGCTCATGCGCGGCAGCGAGCGCACGCGCCACGTTCCCATCATTTTCGTCACGGCCGGGGCACGTGAGCAGCAGCGGGTTTTCAAGGGATACGAGTCGGGCGCGGTCGATTTCATCTACAAGCCCATCGAGCCTCACATCCTGAAGAACAAGGCCGAGGTTTTCTTTCAGCTCCATCGGCAGCGCCAGCAGCTTGCTCAGGAGCTGAAGGAGCGAACCGAGACGCTGCGCTTGAACGAGATGTTCAGCGCCCTGCTCGCGCACGACCTGCGCAATCCGTTGAGCGCCATTTTGGCCTCTGCTCAGCTGCTCAAGCGCCGCAACTGCGATCAGCAAGTTCAAGATGGCGCCCAGCGCATCCTCTCCAGCGGCCATCACATGGGCCGCTTGATCGAGGACATGCTCGACCTGGCCCGTGCGCGACTCGCCGGCGGGATCGTCATCAAGCGCGAGAGCGTCGATCTCAAGAGCCTCGTGGAGCGGGTGGTGCGCGAACACCGGGCCGCCGCGGGACCCCGAGGAATCATCGACATGCGATGCGACGGCGACTGCCTCGGTGAGTGGGACGCCGAGCGCATCGCCCAGGTCGCGTCCAATCTGATCGGCAACGCGCTGAAGCACGGCGACGGCGAGAGTCCTATTGCGGTGCACGTGGGCGGCACGCGGCGTCACGAGGTAGAGCTCACCGTGGCAAACACCGGCACCATACCCGACGAGATAGTCGACCATCTGTTCGATCCCTTCCGCGGCGCCCGGCGGCCCGCGGGCCGGAGCGAGGGATTGGGCCTTGGTCTGTATATCGTGTATCAGATCGTCAAGGCGCACGGAGGCCGTGTCGATGTCGATACGGGACGGGACAACCGGACGGTTTTCCGCGTCACGGTGCCGCGAGGGCCGGAAAAGTAGTCCCCGATCCGACCCGCCGTGGAGCGCTGGAAATCCGACAGCGGGATGGGCGCTCGGCCGACAGCCACCTCCGGACTGGGGTGCAAATCTGTGCCAAATAAGTACTTGCAAGGTTCCTCGATGGCGCGCAAATATAGTAAGGCCAGCGGCAGGAAAGTCGCCAAGGCCATGCATGAAAGGAAATCCGGGACCCTGCGCAGCGGGCGATCCGGAAAAAAAGTGAAGTCCCGGAAGCAGGCCATTGCAATCGGACTGTCCGAGGCGCGGCGTGGGGGAGAAAGGGTCCCCAAGCGCAAGAAAAAAACTTGAAGTTTTTTTTCGACGGGTGATGCATGGAAGATTCGACGTATCCGGGCCCGCTCGGGCGGGCGAAACCCAGCGCAATGGACGGCGGCGCACATCCGGCCGCCCAGACCGGCTCGTACATCGGGCAAGAGCTCGCCGCGGCGCTCCTCGCCAAGATATTTCAGCGCTTGCCCGTATGCATCGCGGTGCGATTGTGGGATGGGCCTGTGCTGCGCATCGGCGCGTCGGCCCCCGCTGCGGTTCCCGAGACCAGCGATGGCGCCCCGCCGTTCGTGTTGCACTTCAGAAATCCATCGGCCGTGGTTTCCCTGGTGCTGGGCCGAGACCCGCTGCGGCTCGCCGAGGCCTATTTTCGAGCGGACCTCGACATCGAGGGGGATCTGTTCGAGGCCCTGTGCCTGAAGGATCATCTGGAAGGAATCACGCTTCCGCTGCAAGATGCGGTGGGCGCGCTCTTCATGGGCTTGAAATTGCGCTCGCTGAACCCCGCAGGTGCCGCCCTCGCTGCCGGCGAGGCTACCCCGGCGTTGCGCGGCCACCGGCGAGGCCGTGTGGTCAGAGCGCACTCCAAGGATGAGAATCGTGAGGCCATCCAATTTCACTACGATGTGTCGAACGAGTTCTACAAGCTCTGGCTGGACCGGGGCATGGTTTATTCCTGCGGGTACTTCGAGCATGCGGATGCGAGCCTCGACGAAGCGCAGCAGGCCAAGCTCGAGCACATCTGCAGGAAGCTGCTCCTCAAGCCTGGGGATGAGTTTCTCGACATCGGCTGCGGTTGGGGGGCGCTGGTCATCCATGCGGCCCGCCACCACGGCGTGCACGCCCACGGCATCACGTTGAGCGGCAAGCAGCTCGAAGTCGCTCAACGGCGGATCGCCGAGGCGGGACTCACCGACCGCGTGAGCGTCGAATTGCGGGACTACCGCGACCTCGAGGGGACAGGTGTTTACGACAAGGTGGCGAGCATCGGCATGTTCGAGCACGTCGGCCTCAAGAACCTGCCCTTGTATTTCTCGACCGTGAGCCGATTGCTCAGGCCCGGCGGCTTATTCCTGAATCACGGCATCACGCACGAGGAATCCGGCTGGAGACACAATTTGTCGACCGAATTCATCAATCGCTACGTATTCCCGGACGGCGAGCTCGATTGCATCAGCAACATTCAGCGTTTCATGGAGGATGCGCGCTTCGAGATTGCGGACGTGGAGGGGCTGCGCGCGCACTATGCGTTGACCTTGAGGGCGTGGGTGGCGCGGCTCGAGCGCCGTCGCGCCCGCGCACTCGAATACGTAAACGAGGCGACCTACCGCGTTTGGCGGCTCTACATGTCCGCGTGCGCCCTGGAATTCGAGTCGGGACACCTCGGCATCTATCAGATCCTGGCGAGCAGGCGCGGCGCCGAAGGGGCCGCGGTATTGCCGCTCACCCGCCGGCATCTTTACGCAGGCTAGGCCGGCTCAATGCCAATCAAGTCCCGATACTTTCGCTCCTCCTCGTTCAATCCCTTGCGATTCAGTGTCCCCGCGGAGCCGGTGAGCGAGGAGGAACGGCGGGCCATGATCGCCAGGGCAGCATACTTCCGCGCCGAGAGTCGCGGCTTCGCCCCCGGTCATGAGCTGGAGGATTGGGCGGCCGCAGAGGCCGAAGTCGATCGGGAGCTGGCGAAGAGCCGGTCGCGCTAAGCGTCGGCGCAAAGATCGGTGATCAGCGAGTCGATCTCGTCGGCCTCGAAGGGTTTCACGATGGTCCTCACGTTCGGGCCGAGATTCTGCACCACGGAAGTCAGCGCGTAGCCCGATGCCAGAATAATCGGCATATTGGGTTTGAGCGCCAGAAGATTTCGAGCGAGATCCAGCCCCGACATCACGGGAAGACTCACATCGGTGATGACGACGTCGAAGGAGCTCCCGCGAAATTCGTCGAGCGCTTCTTCGGCCGTCGCCTTGGCAACGATTTCGCGCTCGTCCTGCGCGAGCAACTCCGAAGTGACCTCCCGGACCAGCGGATTATCTTCGACGTACAAGATGCGCAGCATCGCCATGTCAGTCTAAGGCGTGCAAGGAGTCGGGCGCTGTACGCATCCCCGAGGCGCGGTGTGTCAGCATCATCCTACTGTTACGGCAATTTTTGAATCAACCACAATCCCGGCTTCCCGCGCGGACTCAAGCCCAAGCTCAAGAGGGCCGAGTGGCTCTCCCAGAGGCGCGCGAGCGGCAACCCTTCGCGCTGCACCCGCCGCGCAATCTCCTCCGGCTTGCTCATGACGCGCACGCTGCCTTTGCCGAGCTCCGGCAGATCGTTGTCATCGACCGCATGCTCATCCGCGAGCGAGCTCTGGCGCTTGAAAGAAGGAAACGCCGCCGTGGCTGGCATCTGATGTTCCTCGGGCGCCGCGGCGGCGGCGGTGTCGGGCGGCCGCAAATCGAGACGGCTGAAGTCGAGGCGGCCGGATCGCGCACGCGTGGATTTGGCCGTGAGCAATCCCGAGGCTCGACCGAGCAGGCCGGCCGGCGCGGCGGCGGGATTGTTGCTGGAAATCGGCGGTGCGGCGGCGGCCATCGAGGCGCCGGCGCAACATAATCCGCAACACGCTAGTTCCACTAGCTTTTTCATGGCGAGACTGTAGTGCCCGCCCGCGGGCCACACCATTGGTGAGTTCCCGCTACCCCCTGTAGGACGCCTCCCAGCGGTCGTGGGGAAGCGCCCTCAGTCGCCTGAGCGCGCCACCAAAATGCCCAAAGCAAAGCCCAGCACCGCCCCGGCGCCGAGTGCGTACCACGGATACTCCCGCACGTAGTCGCCGGTCGAGTCGGCCGCGCGGCGGGCCTGTCTGCCGACATGCGTGGCACTGTCGGAGAGCGCGCTCTTCGCCATCATCAGCGCGACGCGAGCTTTGGCGCGGATCTTCTGTATCTCCGGGCTATTCACCTCCGAGACGCGCTTGATGAGGTCCTCGACTCCGTCGAAGAGCTCGCGAAACTGGGCGGTCAGCGGATCGTTGCCCGGGGGAACCGAATTGGCAACGTTGTTGCCCTCGAACGTGGCGCTCATGGGTGTCTCCTCGAACCAGATGATGATGGCCCGCCATTCTTCGAGCGTTCGAGGACGCAATACAGTAGGACGGCGGCGCATCGGGGCGTCGGAGAGGGCCCACGCGTGCTAATGTTTCGCGCCGACCGTTCCCGAGGCGAGCGCCTCGTACAAGCTCTCGTCCGGGTGTTGAGCGCAGCGGGACTGCAGGCTCGCTGCAAAGGCGGCGCCGCCGCCCGTGTCGTAGATATGACCCCCCGACTGCGCAACCGAGTAACCGTACAGCCACATCATGATGGTGTTCGCGCTGTCGGCGTCGCTGCGCAGCGAGTCGGCATGGCGAGCTTCGAAAGCCGCGCAGTTCAGCTGCATGAGGTCCATGGGCTTATCGCGCTTCGGTCTGACGGTGCCGAGAGCCTCGAGCAAGCTCGTGCTGGGATTGTTCTTGCACTCGGCGTCGAGGGCGAAGCCGAATGAGGTGAGCGCATCGCCGTACATGACGTGCTCACCCGCCTTGCCCACCGCATAACCGAACAGCCACATGACGGTGTCGATCGCGTCGAAATGCGAGTTCGAATCGGCACGAGGCGGTGTATCGGTCGAGCCGACGATCTCGTTCTCGTACTTGTCGCAGCTCAAAGTGGCGAGGTTCAGCTGCGCAGCGCGGCAGGTCAGCGGAGCCAGGCAGACCGAGAGCAGCAGGGCAGACAAGGGGAGTATGGGTTTCATGCCGCTCATTCTCGCGAAACCAGCAGGCCCTTGACCAGCGGTGAGAGGCGTCCCGACCTCACCCAGCCCTTTGCGGCCTCGATATCCGGGGCGAAGTACCGGTCCGCGGCGTAGTGCGCGACTTCGGCGCGAATCGTCGCGTGCACATGCTCGAGCGCCTGCGAGGAGCGGGCGGGCCGATGAAAGTCGATGCCCTGGGCGCCGGCGAGCAGCTCGATGCCGACGACGGCCGCCGCATTGTCCGCCATGCAGGCCAGGCGCCGCGCGGCATGGGTGGCCATGCTGACATGGTCTTCCTGATTCGCCGAGGTGGGGATGGAGTCGACGCTTGCGGGCGTTGCGAGCGTCTTGTTCTCCGAGACCAGCGCCGCCGCCGTCACCTGCGCCATCATGAACCCGGAGTTGAGACCGCTGTTCTCAACCAGGAAAGGCGGGAGTCCGCTCATCTTGGGGTCGACGAGCACCGCGACGCGCCGTTCCGAGAGGTTCCCCATTTCCGCGAGCGCGAGCGCGAGCGTGTCCGCCGCGAACGCCACCGGCTCTGCGTGGAAATTGCCGCCGGAGAGCACATCGCCCCGATCGTCGCCCCGATCGAAGAGGAGGGGATTGTCGGTGACCGCGTTGGCCTCGATACGCAGCGTCGCGGCGCACTGGTGAATCAGATCGAGACATGCGCCCATGACCTGCGGCTGGCACCGAAACGAGTACGGATCCTGCACGCGAGTGCAATCGAGGTGCGAGGCGCGGATCCCGCTCCCGCTTATCAAGCGGCGGTACTCGCGGGCGACCGCGATCTGACCGGCCTGGCCGCGGATCTCGTGGATACGCGCATCGAACGGTGCATCGCTCGCCTTCAGCGCATCGACCGACAGCGCTCCGGCGACCACGGCCGCGGCGAGTATGTCTTCCGCGCCGAACAGGCCCGCGAGTGCGAGCGCGGTGGAGACCTGCGTGCCGTTGATCAGCGCGAGGCCTTCCTTGGCGCCGAGCCTCGCAGGCGCGAGGCCGGCGCGCGCGAGCCCCTCGGCCGCCGGGAGAATCTTGCCGCCGACCCGCACCTGGCCGATGCCGAGCAGCACCGCGCTCAAGTGGGCCAGGGGAGCGAGGTCGCCCGAGGCTCCGACGGAGCCCTGTGCAGGAACCACAGGATAGATCTCGTGAGCGAGCAGTGCGCGCAGCGCATCGAGAAGGGCGAGCGAGACGCCGGAATATCCGCGTGCGAGCGCATTGACCTTGAGCGCGAGCACGAGCCGGACGACGGGATCCGGGAGCGGCTCCCCGACACCCGCCGCATGCGATAGCAGTAGATTGCGCTGCAATTGAGCCAGCTGATCGTCGGGGATGCGGGTCTGGGCGAGCAGCCCGAAGCCCGTGTTGATCCCGTAGGCCGCATGGCCGGCTGCCACGATCTTGTCGACGCGTGCCGCCGCCGCCGCGACGCGCGCCCGGTCGGGCTCTCCCACACGCAGCGCAGCCGGCGCCTCGTAGATTCGCCGCAGCGTCGGCAGCTCGAGGCTGCCCGCGGATAGCTCGATTTCGGCGCTCACGCGGGCTGCTGCGATCCGATCATGGGCAAGTCGAGCCCTTGCTCGCGCGCGCAGTCGATGGCGATTTGATAGCCGGCATCGGCATGCCGCATGACGCCCGTCGCGGGATCATTCCATAGCACGCGTCGCACGCGCTTGGCCGCGGCTTCCGAGCCGTCGCAGACGATCACCACGCCCGCGTGCTGCGAGTAACCCATTCCAACGCCGCCGCCGTGATGGATGGACACCCACGTTGCTCCGCTTGCCGTATTGAGCAGCGCATTCAGCAGCGGCCAGTCCGAGACCGCATCCGATCCGTCACGCATCGCCTCGGTTTCCCGATTCGGGCTCGCAACGGAACCCGAGTCCAGATGATCGCGCCCGATGACGATCGGTGCGGACACCTCTCCATCCGCCACCATCTGATTGAAGGCGAGACCCAGGCGGTGGCGCTGTCCGAGGCCTACCCAGCAGATGCGCGCAGGCAAGCCTTGAAAGTGGATGCGCGAACGCGCCATGTCGAGCCACTGGTGCAGGTGCGGATCGTCCGGGATCAGCTCCTTTACTTTCGCGTCGGTCCTCAAGATGTCTTCCGGGTCGCCGGACAGGGCCGCCCAGCGGAAGGGACCGACGCCGCGGCAGAACAGCGGACGGATGTATTCGGGCACAAATCCCGGAATGTCGAACGCGCGCGCAACTCCGGCGTTCTTCGCCATCTGCCGCAAATTGTTGCCGTAGTCGAAGACCGCGAGGCCCGCGGCCTTGAATCGCAGCAGGCACTCGACGTGCTTCGCCATGGTACGCAACGCGGCGTCGGCGGTACCTCGGGGGTCGCTTTCGCGCCGCTCGTCCCATTGCTCCACGGTCCACCCTTGAGGCAAGTAGCCGTTCACCGGATCGTGGGCGGAAGTCTGATCGGTCAACGCGTCGGGGGAGATACCGCGCTCGAGCAGAGTCTCGAGAACGTCCACCACGTTGCCCTTGAGGCCCACCGACAAGGGCTTGCCCTCGCGCTTCGCGCCGTCGAGCATGCCGAGGGCCTCATCGAGCGTGCGGGCCTGGGCGTCGAGGTAACCGGTGCGCAGGCGCATGGCGATGCGGCTTTCGCGGCACTCGACGGCCAGCATGTTGAACCCCGCCATGGTGGCTGCCAACGGCTGCGCGCCGCCCATGCCGCCCAAGCCCGCCGTCAGGATCCATTTGCCGCCGACCTGGCCTTCGAAATCGCGCCGGCCCATCTCGGCAAAAGTCTCGTACGTGCCCTGCACGATGCCCTGGCTGCCGATGTAGATCCAGGATCCGGCCGTCATCTGACCGTACATGGCGAGGCCGCGGCGATCGAGCTCGTGAAAATGCTCCCACGTCGCCCAGTGCGGGACCAGATTGGAATTCGCGATGAGTACGCGCGGGGCGTCGGCGTGCGTCGGGAACACGCCCACCGGTTTGCCGGACTGCACCAGCAGGGTCTCGTCCTCGCGCAAGCGCTTGAGTGTCTCGACAATGCGGTCATAACAATTCCAATCCCGCGCCGCGCGGCCTATTCCGCCGTAAACCACGAGCTCCGCGGGATTCTCCGCGACGTCCGGATCGAGATTGTTCATCAGCATGCGCAGCGGCGCCTCGGTCATCCAGGAACGGGCATTCAAGGTGGTGCCGCGCGGAGCGCGGATGACGCGGGTCTTCAGGGGTGCGAGCATGTTCACTCCTCGGGGGCAAAAGAGGGGCGGAAGCGTCCCGACATTTCATAGCGGGAGCCGGGGTGATAGAGACGGGCAACCGATGCGATCGCGCCGTGTGTCCAGGTGCGGCGGATGACGAGCAGGCAGGGCTCCTCGCGATTCATGGCGAGGAGCTTGCGAGTCTTCTCATCGGGCATCACGGCTCGCAGAACGTGCTCGGCCTCCTGTAATGGCGCGACCCGGATCAAGTACTCATAGGGAGTGGTCTCGCTGAAATCCACGTTCAGGTAGTCGGGAGCGAGCGCGGGCGATACGTACCGGTCCTCGAGCTGCACCGCGTGGTCGTTCTCGTAATGGACGATCAGGGAGCGATAGAGCTCGCTGCGGGGTGTCACGCCGAAGTCCCCGGCGAGCTCCGGGGCGGCGCGCACGCGCTCCAGGCTCACGATCTCGGCGCGGTGCACGTGTCCGCGCTCGCGGATCTCGTCGGCGATACCGCGGATCTCCAGGGGATGAGCGCGCGCATGCCGGTCGGCGACGAAGCTGCCGACTCCTGCGATGCGTACGAGAATCCCCTCATCGCTCAATTCCTTGAGTGCACGGTTGGCGGTCATGCGCGATACCCCGAACGCCTTGACGATCTCGTTTTCGGACGGGACCCGCGCGGACACGGCCCACTTGCCGGAGCCGATGTTGTCCAGGATGTGGCGCTTGACCTTGAGATACAGGGGCTGCAGGGCGGCGCTCGCCTTGGTGTTCATGCGCCAAGCCTAACCTGTATATACAGGTACGGTCAACTGCGGCGCGGGCGTGCGGGTGCGGCGCGGCGTCGGGGCGTCGCTATTGAAAGGTCGCGACCAAAAACGCGCCCGCCCCGTCGTCCGCGAGCAGATCGATGTGCGCCATGCTGCTGCCCGAGGCGGCAAAATACGTCGCCAATCCGTCATATGACGTCTTGACGCCATTGCACGTGAGTACGTGACTTTCGCCGTACGCGTCGTATTTCTCGTCGATCTGGGTAAAGCTTCCGCTATAGGAGCAGCCGCCGGAATCGGTTGCAGTGAATGCGCCGTCGGGTGAAATCGTCGCGGTCAAGCTGAAGCCGTTGGCGGTATAGCTCCAGGTACCGGCCAGCCTCGACAGTCCCGAGCCGGTGACGTAGACCGGGTCGTCATTCAAAGCCAGCGCCTCCGTGGCGCCTGAGTGGTCAGTCAACGTACCGTTCAACGTGGCTCCTCCCTCGGTGGCCGATATCGCGCCCGTCGTCGAGTGGGTGCCGTTCGGAAAGAGGCCTTCCGTCGAATAAGCAAAATAGCTGCCCGCTATCATGGCTGCCTGCGGGGCCACGGTGAGGTGGTAGTAGGTTCCGTTCTGCGCCCCGATACGCATGTCGCCGTTATCGGCAAGGATTGCGATGGCGGGCGTTCCCTGCACGGTGCCCTCGAATACGCCGCCCGTGCCGGGTGGCGGGACCGTGCAGGAGCCGGCGGAGCCGCACGAACCGCTCGAGCCGCATCCCACGAGGATCGAGCTGCCGGTGATGACGACCGCAGGCAGCCTGCTCTTTTGAACGCTCATGCTTATTGTCTCCCCGAAGGAGCGGATGCCCGGGCGAATTCGATGCCATAAGTCCGGGATAGTTCCGGTACCCTGCGGTCGGCATGGGTCTCGAGTTCACATTGACCGACCGCGAGCTGCCCGCCTCGCCGCCCTTCATTCATTTTCTCGCTCGAAAGCTCGGCAAGTGCTGTGCGCAGCGCGAGGACTGGCCGGACCAACGGCCGGAACGGTTGACGGGCATCGAGTGGGGTTCGCAGGCGGAAGTCGCCGAAGCAGCGGATGCCGTCATGGCCGAGGCGGCCGGCCGTGAGCGGGTCGCACGTGCCTATGGCCTGCTTTGCGCTCTTCTGATCGGCAACACCGAACATTTGTCGGAGTTGCGAGCGCGCTTTCGTTTCGTCAACGTCGTCGGGATTCCGCGCACCGGCGGGTCCTATCTCACGGCCGAGTTGTACCGCGCCGTGGGCCTCGTTCCGGAAGAGGTACCGCAGGCGATCGCTCACGACAGCTTTCCGACGATCGCACCGTTCGAGCTCGGCCAGGGGAGCAATGGTTGGGTCGTGGCGCTCAAGACCATGGCCGAATACCTCACCATGGTGGAATGCTATTTCGAGGCCATGAAGCCTCGTGGCGGCAAGATCGTGGTGCCGAAAAAGCTCACCCAGGCGAGCTACCAAGGGGGATTCGTCCGTCAACTGCTCGGCGAGGATGCGGAGTATCTGCTCACCGTGCGCCATCCGGTGGCTGCCTGCGTTTCCACTTACGAGAAATCGGGCGGCCTGCCGGCAACGAAACTGTTCGCGGTGCGCTCGAACATCGAGGCCTGGTGCCGCCGGGATCTGAACTTCACCGGGATGAGCTCGGAGGCGCTCGCCGACATGGACTACTTCGACGTGTATCTGCGGTACTGGGAAAACTACCACCAGTCGCTGGCGACCACGGGCCTCACTGCCAGCCGCTCCCTTCGGGTCGTCGGATTCGACGAGATACAGGCGCTCGCGCAGCGCTATCACGACGATTATGGAAGCGGACTGCGGGCGGCTGATTTCCATATCTCGCAACGAGCGGCCCAATTGCATCCGGATTGGGTCGATCGCGCGCAGCCCGTCATTGCCCGAGTAGCGGAGCGGTGGAGCGTGGCCGGCATTCCCTTTCCCGCCGGCTCGATCAACGCGTGCTGGTGAGTGCGGCCGGCGCACCCCCGGTCGCCAGCCGCCGCATCAGCTGCTTGAATGGTTCCGCGAGCCGCTCCTCGGCGTCGTGCCGCCCGTTCCGCACCACCCAGCGGCCTGCCACCATGACATCGCGAATCGCGGCGCTGCCGCCCGCGAAGATGAGGTGATCGAGTGCCGTGGCCTCGAGCGCTCCGGCCATGCTCGGGTGATCCGGATCCAGCACGATCCAATCCGCGCGTGAGCCTTCCGCGAGAACTCCAGCGGGTTGGCCCAGTGCCGCGGCCCCGTGGAGGGCCGCATCCCGCCACAGGCGCGTTCCGACATGCGGCTCGGTCGAGTCAGCGAGAACGGCGCGCCGGCGCTTGCGCAGGCGCATCTGGTACTCCATCCACCGCAGCTCCTCCGCGGGGCACACGGTCGCTTGACTGTCTGAGCCGATGCAGAGACGGCCGTTCGATCGAAGGAAACGCGCGGAATCAAAGAAGCCGTCGCCGAGATTGGCCTCGGTGGTGATGGACACGCAGACCGCGGCGCGCGCGGCGGCGATGCCCTCGAGCTCGGCGGGCGTGGCATGCGTCGCATGGACGAGGCACCAATGCTCATCCACGATGCCGGCCTCGAGCAACAGCTCGATCGGCCGGCGTCCGGTACTGTCCCGGCATGCCTCGACCTCCTTCCGCTGCTCCGCGATATGAATGTGCACCGGCAAGTCCGTACCGATCGATTTCAAGCCGAGCGTGACCTCGCGCAGGGTCTCGAGCGGCACGGCGCGCAAGGAATGGAAGGCGACTCCATTGCGCAGAAGGGAAGACGTCCCGCGGCGTTGCGCGCTGACGCGTGTCTCGATGGCGCGCAAGAAGTCGTCCGTGGCCATCGCAAACCGCGATTGCTCGCGCTTCAACGGCTGCGGGCCGAAGTCGCTCGCTTGGTAAAGGGTCGGTAGGAACGTGAGGGCGATGCCCGCCGTGGCGGCGGCGCTGGCAACCGCTTCCCAAAGCTCATTGGTGGCCGGGTACGGCGCGCCGTCCGGCTGGCGGTGCAGATAATGAAATTCAGCGACCGAGGTGTAGCCCGATTTCAGCATCTCCACGAACAGCTGCGCCGCGAGCAGCTCGAGATCCGCGGGCGTGATGCGCTTGGCGAGAGCGTACATCGCCTGACGCCAGGTCCAGAAGCTGTCGCGGGAGGAGAGGCGAAATTCGGTGTTTCCCGCCATGCCGCGCTGGAACGCATGGCTGTGAGCGTTCGCCATGCCGGGTACGACGAAGCCTGCCAACTGCTCCTCGTCCGCGGCGTCCCGGCGAGCGGCCGCGTCCGGGTCGCCGCGGGGGTCGATGCGGACGATGCGCCCGTCGCCATTCACCGAGACCCGTACGCCGGCCCGCCACCCGCCTTCGAGCAGCGCCCATCCCAGTCGGAAGTGCCGTTCCATGTTGCCTGCCTATACCTGTATAGGCAGGCGAGCTTGCCGTATCATCCGCGGAAGGGCAACTACACGCGGTGCGGGCGGATCAGTGCAGCAAACATCATCCAGGGTCGAGTGGGACCGGGTATGGATCGGCATGAGCATTGCGACCATGGTCGCGGGGCGCGTTCCCTATGGCAAGTTGGAGCGCGCCGCGCTCGCAGTGAAGGGCGAGCACATTGCGTGGATCGGCTCCGCCGCCGAGGCGCGCGGCGTGGCCGAAGCGCGGGGAATCCCCATCGAGGATGTGGAAGGCCTCTGGATGACACCGGGGTTGATCGATTGCCATACCCACCTGGTGTACGGCGGCAATCGCGTCGCGGAATTCGAGCAGCGTCTGTGCGGTGTGCCCTACGAGGACATCGCACGCTCCGGCGGCGGCATTCAGTCGACGGTGAATGCGACGCGGCGTGCGCACTTCGATTCCCTGGCCGCGGCGGCAGCCACGCGCGTGCGCCGCCTCATGGCCGAGGGCGTCACCACCATCGAGGTGAAATCGGGGTACGGCCTCGATCTCGCCGCCGAGCGGCGCATGCTCGAGGTGGCGCGTGCGCTCGGTCGCGACTTGCCCGTCTCGATAGAAACGACCTTCCTGGGTCTGCATGCCCTGCCGGTCGAGTTCCGAGACCGGCGACAGGACTACGTCGCCGCCGTGAGCGGTCCCTGGCTCGAATCGCTCGCCGCGGCGGGGCTCGTGGATGCTATCGATGCGTTTTGCGAGAACATTGCATTCTCCCTGGAGGAGACCGAGGTGTTCCTGGCGGCGGCCCAGCGTCTGGGGTTGCGGGCTCATGTGCATGCGGGACAGCTGAGCGACATGGGCGCCGCTGAACTGGCAGCACGCTATCGCGCGCTCTCCGCCGATCATCTCGAGTACCTGAGCGAGAACGGTGCTCGCGCGCTCGGCGAGGCCGGTACGGTGGCTGTTCTGTTGCCGGGCGCCTACTTCACGTTGCGCCAGACTATCCCGCCTCCCGTCCCTCTCCTGCGCGCTGCGGGCGTGCCGATGGCCGTCTCCACCGACGGCAATCCCGGAACCTCTCCCGGCATGTCACTCCTCCTCGCGCTCAACATGGTTTGCACCCTGTTCGGGCTCACCCCGGAGGAGGCTGTCGCGGGCGCGACCCGGGAGGGCGCGCGGGCGCTCGGGCTCGGGTCGGTGACCGGCACACTGGAGGTGGGCAAGCGGGCGGATTTCGCGCTCTGGCAGATCGAGGGGCCCGCGGAGCTTTGCTATAACCTCGGCGCCAATCCCTGCGTCGGCGTCGTTCATAAAGGGAAGGCGCGCGCCGCCTGACGCGCCGCGCCGGTCGCCCCTGGCCTGAGCTCGCCGCGTCTTCCGGGGTAGTGCTGCACGAGATGTGCTACGACTGGGGGGAGGACGGCCCTGTCCCCCCTCGAACAGATGACTGGCGGAAGCGGTCGAGCGGCCCTCGCTGGTCCACGATCTTCCCGCATCAGCGGGAAGCAATGTCGGTCGAGCTATATATGCTGCCGGCGTGCCAGGACCGTCAACTCATCAATAGAGCGGCACCGTGCAGAAATGCACGGCCCGACGCATGGCGGCCCGGCGCCACCTGGTGCCCCGTGCCGAACCCGTGCGGGACCGCGGCGGGGCGGCGGGACGAGAGGGCGGCGGGGCGGCGGGCTGGTGTAGCATGCCCACACCACGCCTCTGGCCTGCGCGCTCCTTGACACCCGGGCATGTGGTTCCTAGAATCCCCGGTCCTTGTCGCCTTGGCCCAAAGGCGCGGACCGCTTTACGTTTTTTCCACCGGCCGGGCTCGATTTAGAGGCGGCTCTCAAAGGTATCTATGGCGACGACGACCCAATTGATCCGTACCGGACGCAACGAGCCCGCTTGGAAGTCCAAAGTCCCGGCGCTGGCGGCCTCACCCCAGAAGCGGGGTGTGTGCACCCGCGTCTATACCACCACGCCGAAGAAGCCCAACTCGGCGCTGCGCAAGGTCTGCCGCGTACGCCTGACCAACGGCTACGAGGTGTCGAGCTACATCGGCGGCGAAGGCCACAACTTGCAGGAGCACTCGGTCGTGCTGATCCGCGGCGGTCGCGTCAAGGATTTGCCGGGCGTGCGCTATCACACCATCCGCGGTGCTCTCGACTGCGCCGGCGTCGGCGATCGTCGCCAGGGGCGCTCGAAGTACGGCGCCAAGCGTCCGAAGAAATAAAGCCAGAATCACGGCATAGAAGGTTTCCCCATGTCTCGCAGAGCAGCAGCCCCCCATCGCACCATTCTTCCGGATCCGAAATTCGGAAACGACATGTTGGCCAAATTCATCAACATGGTGATGGAGCGCGGCAAGAAATCCGTCGCGGAGAAGATCGTCTACGGCGCCATCGACCGCATCAGCGACAAGACCGGCCGCGCGGGCGGCGAGGCCATCGCGGTTTTGCAACAGGCTTTGGACAACGTGAAGCCCGTGGTCGAAGTGAAGTCTCGCCGCGTGGGCGGCGCCACTTACCAGGTCCCCGTCGAGGTGCGTGCCAATCGACGTCAGACTCTGGCCATGCGCTGGGTCATCGAAGCGGCAACCGATCGGAGTGAGAAATCGATGGCGCATCGCCTCGCCGCAGAGTTACTGGAGGCCGCCGAAAACCGCGGCGCCGCGGTCCGCAAGCGCGAAGACACTCACCGCATGGCCGAGGCCAACAAGGCGTTCGCGCACTACCGCTGGTAAGCGGGCCTCCCGGCGCCGGCTGGCAAATCGCCGACCCGACCTTATATAGACAGTGAGCTGGGCGGCAGCGGGCCGCCTGCACCGAGGAAAGGACCGTGGCACGTACGACGCCCATCGAGCGATATCGCAATATCGGTATCTCTGCGCACATCGATGCGGGCAAGACCACCGCGACGGAGCGCATTCTTTTCTATACAGGCGTCTCTCACAAGATCGGCGAGGTGCACGACGGTGCGGCCGTGATGGATTACATGGAGCAGGAACAAGAGCGCGGCATCACGATCACCGCCGCGGCCACGACGTGTTTCTGGAAGGGGATGGACAAGAGCTTCCCCGAGCACCGCATCAACATCATCGATACCCCGGGCCACGTCGATTTCACCATCGAGGTGGAGCGGAGCTTGCGCGTGCTCGATTCGGCGATCGCCGTCTATTGCGCCGTGTCGGGTGTGCAGCCGCAGTCGGAAACGGTGTGGCGCCAGATGAACAAGTACGGCGTTCCGCGGATCGCCTTCGTCAACAAGATGGACCGCGCCGGCGCGAACTTTCTGCGCTGCGTGGACCAGATCCGCACGCGGCTGCGCGGCAATCCCGTACCCATCCAGCTGCCCATCGGCGCCGAGGACGCGTTCGTCGGCGTGGTCGATCTCGTCAAGATGAAATCCATCTTCTGGGACGAGGAGACTCAGGGCATGAAGTTCGAGTATCGGGAGATCCCTGCCGACATGCTGCAGGAGTGCCAGACCTGGCGCGCGAAGATGATCGAGGCCGCTGCCGAAGGCTCGGACGATCTCCTCAACAAGTACCTGGAGAGCGGCGATCTGTCGGTCGAGGAGATCAAGCGGGGGCTGCGTGCGCGTGCCCTCAAGAACGAGATCTGCCTCGTGACCTGCGGGTCGGCGTTCAAGAACAAGGGTGTGCAGGCGGTGCTCGATGCCGTCGTCGAATACATGCCCTCGCCGGTCGAGGTTCCTCCGGTCAAGGGTCACGGCGAGCGCGGCGAGGACCTGGTACGCAAGGCGGACGATGCCCAGCCGTTCGCGGCACTCGCCTTCAAGATTCTGAACGACCCCTTCGTGGGCAATCTCACGTTCTTCCGCGTGTATTCCGGAACCTTGAACTCGGGCGATCAGGTATTCGTCCCGAACAAGAACCGCAACGAGCGGATCGGGCGGCTGCTGCAGATGCATGCGAGCGAGCGCTCCGAGATCAAGGAAGTGCGCGCGGGCGACATCGCGGCGGCGGTCGGGCTCAAGGATGTGACCACGGGCGACACGCTGTGCGATCCGCAGAAAGTCATCATCCTCGAAAAGATGGAGTTTCCGGAGCCCGTGATCTCGGTGGCCGTCGAGCCCAAGACCAAGGTCGATCAGGAAAAGATGGGTCTCGCCCTGCAGCGTCTCGCGAAGGAAGATCCGTCGTTTCGCGTGCACACGGACCAGGAATCCGGGCAGACCATCATTTCCGGCATGGGCGAGCTGCACCTCGAGATCATCGTCGACCGCATGAAGCGCGAATTCAAGGTCGAGGCGAACGTCGGCAAGCCCCAGGTCGCCTACCGCGAGACCATCCGCGCGAGCGTCGAGTCCGAGGGCAAGTTCGTGCGTCAATCGGGCGGCCGCGGCCAGTACGGCCACGTCTGGCTCAAGCTCGACCCTCTGCCCGCCGGCAAGGGCTATGAGTTCGTGAACGCCATCGTCGGTGGCGCAGTGCCCCGTGAATTCATTCCGGCGGTGGATAAGGGCGTGCAGGAAGCCGTTCAGACCGGCGTGATCGCGGGTTATCCGATCGTGGACGTCAAGGTGACGATTTTCGACGGCTCGTATCACGACGTCGATTCGAACGAGATGGCGTTCAAGATCGCCGGATCCATGGGCTTCAAGGAAGGCTTCCGGCGAGCGAAGCCCGTGCTGCTCGAGCCCATCATGAAGGTCGAGGTCGTGACCCCCGAGGACTACTACGGGGACATCGTCGGCGACCTGAATCGGCGCCGGGGACAGATCATCGGGATGGAGGACTCGCCGTCGGGCAAAGTGGTCACCGCGGAGGTCCCGCTGGCGGAGATGTTCCAGTACTCGACCGCCATGCGCTCCATGAGCCAGGGTCGTGCGAACTATACGATGGAGTTCGCGAAATACATGGAAGTGCCGAACAACGTCGCCGATGTCGTGATGAAGAAAGCATCGTAACGAATCATTCCATCGTAACGAATCATTCAATTTAAGAGGTACTTGCCGTGTCGAAGGGGAAGTTTGAGCGAACGAAGCCGCACGTGAACGTGGGGACGATTGGTCATGTGGATCATGGCAAGACGACTTTGACGGCAGCCTTGACGAAGGTGATGGCGGAGAAGTTTGGAGGGGAGTTCAAGGCGTACGATCAGATTGACAAGGCGCCGGAGGAGCGTGCGCGGGGGATCACGATTGCCACTGCGCACGTTGAGTACCAGAGCGAGAAGCGTCACTACGCGCACGTGGACTGTCCTGGGCACGCCGACTATGTGAAGAACATGATCACGGGAGCGGCGCAGATGGACGGGGCGATTTTAGTGGTATCGGCGGCGGATGGACCGATGCCGCAGACGCGCGAGCACATTTTGCTGGCCCGTCAGGTGGGTGTGCCGTACATCGTGGTGTATTTGAACAAGGCGGACATGGTGGACGATGCGGAGTTATTGGAGTTGGTGGAGCTTGAGGTGCGGGATTTGCTGTCGGTGTACAAGTTTCCTGGGGACAAGACACCGATTGTGACGGGTTCGGCGTTGAAGGCGCTGGAGGGGGATGGGAGTGAGATTGGGGTCAATTCGGTATTGAAGCTGGTGGCGGCGCTGGATGAGTACATACCGGTGCCGAAGCGGGCGATTGACGGGCCGTTTTTGATGCCGGTGGAGGATGTGTTTTCGATTGCGGGGCGCGGCACGGTGGTGACGGGGCGGATTGAGCGCGGGATTGTGAAGGTGAACGATGAGGTGGAGATTGTGGGGATAAGGCCGACGCAGAAGACCACCTGCACGGGCGTTGAGATGTTCAGGAAGCTCTTGGATGAGGGTCAGGCGGGGGACAACGTAGGGGTATTGCTGCGCGGCACGAAGCGTGAGGAAGTCGAGCGCGGTCAGGTGCTGTGCAAGCCCGGTTCGATCAACCCGCACACCAAGTTTGAGGCCGAGGTGTACGTGCTGACGAAGGAGGAGGGGGGGCGGCACACGCCGTTCTTCAAGGGGTATCGGCCGCAGTTTTATTTTCGCACCACCGATGTGACGGGTGCGGTGGAGTTGCCGGCGGGGACGGAGATGGTGATGCCGGGGGACAACATCAAGATTGTGGTGGAGCTGATTGCCCCGATTGCGATGGAGCAGGGGCTGCGCTTTGCGATTCGCGAGGGCGGCAAAACGGTGGGCGCCGGGGTGGTGTCGAAGGTGATCACCTGAGTCTTACTTTTTAAAGGAATTTATGGCTAATCAGAACATTCGCATTCGCTTGAAGGCCTTCGATCATCGTTTGATCGACAAGTCCGCGCGCGAGATCGTCGACACCGCGAAGCGCACCGGCGCGACCGTCAAGGGTCCGGTGCCGCTGCCGATCAAGATGGAGCGATTTACCGTGCTGGTATCGCCTCACGGGGACAAGGACGCGCGCGATCAGTTCGAGATCCGCACACACAAGCGCCTCATGGACATCCTGAATCCGACCGACAAGACTGTCGACGCCTTGATGAAGCTCGAGCTTCCCGCGGGCGTGGACGTCCAGATCAAGCTGAACTAGGCTGCTCGCGGCGCCGGCGGAGTGTCTGCCGGCGCGGCTCACTCCGGAAACTTCATGTTCGCGAGGATCGTCCGGAAACGCGGATCTGCGCGCAGCGGATCCATCAGCGGGTCGACCCTGAGCTGCAGCAGGCCTGGATCGCGCACCCGGTAGGCCGTCTCGAGCCAGGCGAGCGCTTGGGCTGCATCGCCCCACTGTGCATAGATCTGCGCGTACTGATAAGCGAGATCGAATTCGTCCTCGGCGGAGGCCTTCAAGGCAGCCAGCTGCGCTTGCGCCTCTGCGGCGAGCCCAAGCCGATGCAATACCACGGCCAAGCACACCCGGCTCAACCAGTCCAACGGCGGCATCGCGCAGGATTGCCGGGCGGCCTCGAGTCGATCGAGCGCGGCGAGCGCCAAACCGCGGTTCGCGGCGGCTTGAACAGCCTGCGGATTGATGGTCAAAGCTCGGTCGTAGGCTGCGATGGCCGCCGCATAGTCGTGGGTATAGAGAAGGACGAGCCCCAGGAGCCGGTACGCGCCCGCGTTCAGCGGGTCGAGGACGACGGCGCGCTGCGCGTGCGCGACCGCGGCCTGGGCGCGGCCGATCTCGGCGAGAAAGCGCGCCGATATCAGCAGCACGCGGGAATTGCCCGGTGACAGCGCGAGCGCGCGCTCATGCTCGGCGGCGGCGGCGGCATAGTCCTGGAATCCGGCATCGAGCGCGAATCCGAGCGCCGAGTGGGCTTCTCCGAGCTCGGGTGCGAGTGCGACCGCCCGCTCGGCCGAGGCTCGCGCCTGCTCGAAGGCGGCATGTGCCTCCGAGCTGGACGCGCTGTTGCTCGCGAAGATGATCTGCGCGAGCGCCATGGCGACGTACGCCTTCGCGAACTTGGGATCGAGGCGCACGGCTGCGGAATAGGCCGCGATCTGCGTTCGCGTGTTGTCCTTGTCGACCGGCATGCCGACGAGCCTCTCGCCGCGCAGGTACGCATCGAAGGCGTGCGGATCCTGCGTGCCGCCGAGCTCGAGCTGCGCCGTGGCGGTATCGAGAAGCGTCGCCTTGAGCGACATGGTGACGGCAGTCGCGATCTCCGCCTGCAGCGCGAGGATGTCCTTCAGATCGCGATCGTAGGAATTCGACCAGAGGCGAAAGCCTGATCGCGCATCGATCAGCTGAGCGGCGATGCGCACGTGCTTGCCGTCCTTGCGGATACTGCCTTCGAGCACGGCAGCCACGTTGAGCGCACGCGCGATCTCGGCGACCCCGAGCGCCTTACCCTTGAAGGAGAACGAGGACGTGCGCGCCGCGACTTGCAGGTCGCGGATGGTAGCGAGAGAACTCAGGAGCTCCTCCGACAAGCCGTCGGAGAAATACTCTTGGTTGGGATCCGCGCTCATGTTCACGAAGGGCAGCACCGCGATGGAATGCGCCGGGGGAGAGAATGTCGGGCTCTTGGGCTGCGCCGCCAACGGCGGCGCCAACTTCGGCCGCATGAGCCGCTCGGCGCCGAAATAGGCGAGCGCCAGCGCCATCAAGCCGATCAGCGCCCATAGCGCCCGCGGCGCCCGGCGCGCGGTGAAGGCCACCGGGTGCGACTCGCGCGCGTCGGCTGCCACTCCCTCGAGGTGCCCGCGCAGCGCCTCGATGAGCCTCGGCAAGGCGCTCTTGAGATCCCCGCCTGGCGCATCGAGCCAATGTGAGGCACTGAGGAAGAATTCCAGCGCCGGCGGCAGCGCGCCGGCATCGGTGCGCAGCGTGAGGATGGGCCGCTGCTTCGAGCTCGCGCGCTCCACTTCCCGCAGCACGTGCCCCGATGCCGCGGAGCTCTGCGACAGCACCAGCACCAAGATCCGGCAGGCGTTGATCGCCTGCAGAATGGCATCGGCATAAAGATCGCCCGGCCGCACATCGCGCGGGGCGATCCAGCACGGGATACCCTGCGCCTCGAGGGCAAGGCACAGGCGCTCGGCGATGGATGCGTCCTGCGAGGCGTACGAGATGAATACCTGACGCGAGGCGGCAGGTTGTGCCTGCCAACCAGGGTCGTCGGGCATGCGGCTATCACTGGTCGCATGCATGGTGGCGGCGCGCTCGCGCGGTTACTGACTGACCTCGGTGCTCACCGGCAGCTTGGCCGGGCAGGCCGTGGGTCCTGATCCCGCGACGGTGTAGCTGTACGTGTGCTCGCCGCTCTCGGCGGCCTGCGCGGTCGTCCCGATCTGGGTCCCGGGTGGAGCAGCCTCGGTGCCCGTCAACTCGCGGTTCGCGTTATACCAGCAAGTGGTCACAGGGACCTTCCCGGCGTGCGGCGCTTGTGCCCAGGTGGCGATGACGGCGAGCGACAAGGCGGCGGTCCACAGAATCTTCTTCATAGTTCTCGCAATCCCTTCGGCACTGAACCAGCGGTGTTCCGTGGTGTCAAGATATACCGTTTCCAGGCAGCGCGCTGTCACACGGCGCTTTTCCGGCAGATGTGCAATGCCGCAATGCTTGTGCTGCTGGCCTGTTCCGGTATACTCCGCCGTCCATTTTGAGGTCGGAGCGCGTGGGTGCCGACGCCAGTTATCCGAGGATCCGCCTTTTGTGGCGGCCGAGGGTCCTGGGGTCCCGCGTACCCAAACCGCCGGCCGGTTGCAACGAATGCGGTCACCGAAAGTTGTGCCCGCGGTATGAGGATTGACAATGACCATCGGTCTGGTTGGCCGCAAGTGCGGCATGACCCGCGTATTCACTGACGCCGGCGTTACCGTTCCCGTTACGGTCGTCGAGGCGTTGCCCAATCGCATCTCGCAGATCAAGAGCGACAAGCCCGACGGCTACCGCGCCGTGCAGGTGACGATCGGCAGCCGCCGCCCCTCGCGAGTGGGGAAGGCGCTCGCCGGTCATTTCGCCAAGGCGAACGTCGCGGCGGGCGATTCGTCCCGTGAATTCCGCCTGGGCAAGAGCGAAGGCGAGGGGCTGGCCGTCGGCGGGGAGCTCAAGGTCGACATGTTCAAGCCCGGCCAGATCGTGGATGTGACGGGCACGACGCTCGGCAAGGGATTTGCCGGCACCATGAAGCGCCATAACTTTGCCGGCGGCATGAAAACCCACGGCAACTCGGTGTCGCATCGCGCGCCGGGCTCCATCGGACAGCGCCAGACGCCGGGCCGCGTGTTCAAGGGCAAGCGCATGTCGGGACACATGGGCGTTCGCAATCGCACCATCGAGAATCTGCGGGTCGTCGAGGTCGACGTGTCCCGCAACCTATTGCTGATCAGCGGCGCGGTGCCGGGCTCCGAGGGTGGCCGCGTGGTCGTGCGTCCCTCGGTGAAGGCGCAGGCACAGACGCGCCGCCGCCGGCTTGCGCCGAACAAGGCGCCCGCCGCCGCCGGCAAGGGCGCGCCCGCCCCCAAGGGCAAGACCGACAAGAAGTAGCCGACGAGAAGTGATGCCATGAAGCTCCAGTTAAAGAATGCGGCTGCCGCGAGCGAGATCCAGTTGTCGGATGCCGCTTTCGGTCGCGCCTACAACGAAGCGCTCGTCCATCAGGTCGTGACGGCGTACATGGCCGGTGGCCGCGCGGGTACCAAGCGGCAGAAATCGCGCGCCGAAGTGCGCGGCGGCGGCAAGAAGCCCTGGAGCCAGAAGGGCACGGGCCAGGCCCGCGCCGGCTCCATTCGCAGCCCGCTGTGGGTGGGAGGCGGGCGGGCGTTCGCCGCGCGTCCGCGGGACTTCTCGCAGAAAGTGAATCGCAAGATGTATCGCGCGGCGATGCAATCGATGGTCTCGGAGCTCATCCGTCAGAATCGCCTGGTGGCGGTCGAGAGTCTGGAGCTCAGCGCGCCGCGCACGAAGCTGCTCATCGGCAAGCTCAAGGAGCTCGGCACGGCGCGGGCCTTGATTCTGGTCGAGGCTTACGAGGAGAAGATTTTCCTCGCGGCGCGGAACCTGCCTTACGTGGACGTCATGCCCGTCGCCTCGCTCGATCCGGTGAGCCTGGTCAGGCATGAGACGGTGATCGCGACGGTCGGCGCATTGCGCATGCTCGAACAGCGTCTCGGAGGCGCGGATGAATAAAGAACGCTTGATGGGCGTGCTGTTGCAGCCGCACGTGTCCGAGAAGGCCGCGAACCTCACGGACAAGAGCAACCAATACGTGTTCCGCGTCCTCGGCGATGCCTCCAAGGACGAGGTGAAGCAGGCGGTCGAGCTCATGTTCGAGGTGAAGGTCGAGGGCGTGAATCTCCTCAACAAGCCCGGCAAGAGCCGGCGCTTCAAGAACGTCGAAGGCAGGCGCAACGGCTACAAGAAGGCGTATGTGCGCTTACAGGCCGGGCAGTCGATCGACTTCACCGGCGCAGCGAAGTAGAGGAAGGTCATGGCACTCATCAAAATGCGACCCACCTCCCCGGGCACGCGCTTCGTGGTCAAGGTCGACCGCTCGCACCTGCACAAGGGCGGGCCGCTCACTTCCTTGACCACCAAGAAGAACCGCACCGGGGCTCGGAACCATTCAGGTCGGCAAACCACGCGCCACATTGGCGGCGGACACAAGCAGCGCTACCGGCTGATCGATTTCAAGCGCGACAAGGACGGCGTTCCGGGCACGGTCGAGCGGCTCGAATATGATCCGAACCGCACCGCACACCTCGCGCTCGTGAAGTACGCGGACGGCGAGCGGCGCTACATCCTTGCGCCGAAGGGCGTCAAAGCCGGCGATGAGATCCGCTCGGGCGCCGATGCCCCGATCAAGGCGGGCAATGCGCTGCCGCTGCGGCACATACCCGTGGGCAGCACCGTGCACAACATCGAGCTGAAGGTCGGCAGGGGCGGCCAGCTCGCGCGCTCAGCGGGCGGCTCGGCGCAATTCGCGGCACGCGAGGGCCTGTACGCAAGCGTGCGCTTGAAATCGGGCGAGATCCGCAAGATCCACATCGACTGCCGCGCCACCATCGGCGAGGTCGGGAACGACGAGCACAACCTGCGCGTGTTCGGCAAGGCCGGCGCGGTGCGCTGGCTCGGCGTGAGGCCCACGGTGCGCGGCGTGGTCATGAACCCCGTCGACCACCCGCACGGCGGCGGCGAGGGCAAGTCGGGCCAGGGCAATCCGCATCCGGTGAGTCCGTGGGGCCTGCAGACCAAGGGCAAGAAGACGCGGCACAACAAGCGTACGGACGGCATGATCGTCCAGCGCCGCAAGAACAAACGCATTTAATTTGGAGTATCGACAGTGCCTCGTTCGCTAAAAAAAGGCCCCTTCGTCGACCTGCACCTCGCCAAGAAAGTGCAGACGGCGAGTCAGAAGAACGACCGCCGCCCGATCAAGACGTGGTCGCGGCGCTCGATGATCATTCCGGACATGGTCGGCTTGACCATCGCCGTCCATAACGGCCGCCTGCACGTTCCGGTGCTGGTGTCGGAGAACATGGTCGGACACAAGCTCGGCGAGTTCGCGCCGACGCGTACGTTCAAGGCCCATTCGGGCGACAAGAAAGTCTCGGCGGCGGAGTAGGACATGCAGACCAAAGCCGTATTGCGCTACGCACGGATCTCGCCTCAGAAATGCCGGCTCGTCGTCGACACGATCCGCGGCAAGTCCGCGACGCTCGCGGTGAACACGCTCAAGTTCATGCCGAAGAAGGGCGCGAAGATCGTGCTCAAGGTGCTCGATTCGGCGATCGCCAATGCGTACAACAATTTCAATGCCGACGTCGACGATCTGAAGGTCACTCGCGTGGAAGTCGACGCCGCGCCGATGTTCAAGCGCTTTCATGCCCGCGCCAAGGGGCGCGGCGTGCGCATAGCCAAGCGCAACAGCCACATCCTGGTGCAGGTGTCCGACGGCAAGCAAGGAAACTAGCATGGGTCAAAAAGTCAATCCGATCGGCATCCGCCTGGGCATCACGCGCGACTGGGAGTCGAAGTGGTATGCGGGCTCCAAGGCGTTCCCGCCGAACATCTACACCGACCACTTGGTGCGCAAGTACCTCACCAAGAAACTCGCGGACGCCTCGGTGAGCCATATCCACATCGAGCGTGCGGCTCGGCGCGCGAACATCACGATCCACACGGCCCGTCCGGGCATCGTGATCGGCAAGAAGGGCGAGGACATCGAGAAGCTCCGCGCTGCCGTCGCCAAGATTCTCGGTATGACGGTGCAGGACGTGCGCCTCAACATCGCCGAGATCAGAAAGCCCGAGCTCGACGCGAAGCTGGTGGCCGAGGGAATCTCGCAGCAGCTGGAGAAGCGCGTGATGTTCCGTCGCGCCATGAAGCGCGCCGTGACCAACACCATGCGATCGGGAGCGCTCGGTATCAAAGTGCGCATCTCCGGCCGATTGAACGGCTCGGAAATCGCGCGCACCGAGACGAACCGCGAGGGGCGCGTGCCGCTGCATACGTTCCGCGCCGACATCGACTACGGCCTCGCCGAGGCGATGACTACGTACGGGGTGATCGGCATCAAGGTCTGGATCTTCAAGGGCGAAGTATTCGATCAGCCGGAGGCGGAGAGCGCCGAAGTCGAGACCGCTCGTGCCGAGGCCGACGGTGCGGCGCCGGCAGCGGCGAAGTCCGCCGATACTGCGCCGGTGCAGAGTTGATAGGTTAACAACACATGATGCAGCCGAAGCGGACCAAGTACCGCAAACAATTCAAGGGCCGGATCTCGGGCAGCGCACAGCGCGGCAACACCGTTGCGTTCGGCGAGTACGGGCTCAAGGCCACCGACCGCGCGCGCATGACGGCACGCGAGATCGAGGCAGCGCGCCGCGCCATTTCGCGCTACGTGAAGCGCGGCGGGCGCATCTGGATCCGCGTCTTCCCGGACGTGCCGATCACTCAGAAGCCGCTCGAGGTGCGCATGGGATCCGGCAAGGGCAACGTCGAGTACTGGGTCGCCAAGGTGCTGCCTGGGAAAGTACTGTTCGAGATCGAGGGCATGAGCGAGGAAATCGCACGCGAGGCGTTCCGGCTCGCCTCCGCGAAGCTCTCGGTGTCGACGTCGTTCGTCAAGCGGCAGGTGCGCGCATGAAGGCGAAGGAACTGCAGGGGAAGGCGCCCGAGGCGCTCGGCGAGGAGTTGCTCAAGCTGCGGCGCGAGCAATTCAATCTGCGCATGGCGCGCGCCACGGGGCAAGCCGCGAAGCCGGATCAGTTTGCGAAAGTGCGCAAGAACATCGCGCGCGTGAAGACGGTGCTCGCTCAGGTGCGCGCCCGCGGAGGTAAGGTCTGATGTCGACGATAGCGGAAACGCAGGGCGGGGACGGTCAGGCCGCCGCCGGGGTGGTCAAGCCGGAGCGGCTGGCAATCGGCAAGGTCGTGAGCAACAAGATGGACAAGACCATCACGGTCTCGATCGAGCGTCTGGTAAAGCACCCGACGTACGGCAAGTACATCCGCCGCACCACCAAGCTCATGGCGCACGACGCCAACAACGAGTGCAAAGAGGGCGACACGGTGGCCATCAAGCCGTGCCGGCCGCTGTCGCGCCGTAAATCCTGGATGCTGGTGCGCGTCGTAGAGCGCGCCCGAGCCGAATAAAGGACCGTCATGATTCAGCTTCGAACCATGCTCAATGTCGCCGACAACTCGGGCGCCAAGCGCTTGATGTGCATCAAGGTGCTCGGCGGCTCGAAGCGCCGCTATGCCGCCGTGGGCGACGTCATTAAAGTGAGCATCAAGGACGCGATTCCGCGCGGCAAGGTCAAGAAGGGTGAGGTGTACGACGCGGTGGTGGTGCGTACCAAGAGCGGTGTGCGCCGCGCGGACGGCTCGCTGATCCGCTTCGACACGAACGCGGCGGTGCTCCTCACCAACAAGCTCGAGCCGATCGGCACCCGCATTTTCGGGCCCGTCACGCGCGAGCTGCGCAACGTTCAGTTCATGAAGATCATCTCGCTCGCTCCGGAAGTTCTGTAATGAAGAAGATACGCAAAGGCGATACCGTGATTTTGCTGAGCGGCCGCGACAAGGGGCGCCGCGGAGCCGTAATCGAGTCCGACGGCGCCCGGGTGCGCGTCGAAGGCCTCAATATTTCCAAGAAGCACGAGAAACCGAATCCGAACCAGAACCGGCCGGGCGGCATCATCGAGCACGAGGCGCCGCTCCATGTCTCGAACGTCGCGATCTTCAATCCCGCCACGCAGAAAGCGGACCGCGTGGGGTTCAAGTCGCTGACGGACGGGCGCAAGGTGCGCATATTCAAGTCGAACAAAGAGATGATCGATCCCAAGTAAGCGGGCGAACATATGGCAACGGCAAGACTGCAACAAATATACCGCGAGAAAATCGTACCGGAGCTCAAGCAAAGCTTGGCTCTGAGGAACGTCATGGAAGTCCCGCGCATCCTCAAGATCACCGTGAATATGGGGGTGGGCGAGGCCGTGGCGGACAAGAAAGTGATGGACGCGGCCACTGCGGACCTGGCAAAGATCACGGGGCAGAAGCCCGCCGTGACCAAGGCCAAGAAATCCGTGGCCACCTTCAAGGTGCGCGACGGCCAGGCGATCGGCTGCAAGGTCACCCTGCGCGGGGCGCGCATGTACGAGTTTCTCGACCGGCTCGTCAACATCGCCATCCCGCGGATCCGCGATTTTCGCGGCATCAGCGCGCGCTCCTTCGACGGCCGCGGCAACTACAGTCTGGGCGTGCGGGAACAGATCATTTTCCCGGAGATCCAGTACGACCAGATCGACCAGATTCGCGGGATGGACATCACCATCTCGACATCGGCCGGCGACGACAAGCGCGGACGCGCGTTGCTCGAAGCCTTCAACTTTCCGTTTCGCAAGTAGGGTATCCATGGCCAAGACCAACATGCTCATGCGCGAGAAACATCGCCGCGAGATAGCCAAGAAGTACGCGGCCAGGCGCGCCGAGCTTCGCGAGCTCATCCGCGATCCGAAGACGGGTGCGGAGGAGCGCGCCGCGGCCCAAGCGGCCCTCCAGCGCCAGCCGCGCGATGCGAGCCCGACCCGTCAGCGCAATCGCTGTGCGATCACCGGCCGCCCGCGCGGCGTGTACCGCAAGTTCGGCCTCGCGCGCACCAAGCTGCGCGAAGCCGCGAACCGCGGCGAGATTCCCGGCCTGACGAAGGCGAGCTGGTGAGGCGCGCGCAATGAGCATGACAGACCCGATCGCCGATCTCCTGACCCGCATACGCAATGCGCAGTCCGCCCGCAAGGCCACCGTGGGCGTGGGCGCCTCGAAGCTGAAGCTCGCCATCCTCAAGGTGCTGCGCGACGAGGGTTACATCGCAGGCTACGGCGTCGATCCGGCCAGCGCGAACAGGACCTTGTCCATCGAGCTCAAGTACCACGAGGGGCGTCCGGTAATCGATCGCATCGAGCGCATCAGCCGCCCGGGGCTGCGCATCTATCGCGGCAAGGACGAGCTCCCCAAGGTGCTCGGCGGACTGGGGGTTGCAGTGGTCTCGACGCCCAAGGGCATCATGTCCGATAGACAGGCGCGCGCGGCCGGCACGGGCGGCGAAGTGCTCTTCGTCGTTCAATAGGACTCAATCATGTCTCGAGTAGCAAAAAAACCGGTAGACCTGCCGCAAGGCGTGACCGCGACGATCGGCGCCGACAGCGTGACGGTGAAAGGGGCCAAGGGCTCGCTGACGCTTTCGCTGAAGGGCGGCATCAAGGTCGTGCAGCAGGACAAGCATCTCCAGGTCCAGGTGGTCTCGCAGGGCGAAGGCCTCGACGCGATCGCGGGCTCGATACGCGCGCACCTCGCCAACATGGTCCTGGGCGTCACCAAGGGCTACGAGAAGAAGCTCGAGCTGGTAGGCGTCGGCTATCGCGCTGCAGTACAGGCCAAGAGCCTGACGCTCACGCTCGGCTACTCGCATCTGATCAATTATGCGATTCCCGAGGGCGTCTCCATCGAGACCCCGAGCCAGACCGAGATCTTGGTCAAGGGCATCGACCGCCAGCGCGTCGGGCAGACCGCAGCGGAGATCCGCGGATTCAGGCCGCCCGAGCCGTACAAGGGCAAGGGCGTGAAATATTCGGATGAGAAGATTTCGCTGAAAGAAGCGAAAAAGAAGTAGGCACATGAAGCTGGACAAGAAAGACACGCGCTTGCGGCGCGCGCTTCGCAGCCGCGTGAAGATCAGAGAGCTGGCTGCCATGCGCCTCTCGGTGCACCGCACGCCGCGCCATATATACGCGCAGATCTTCGCCGCCGAAGGCGACAAGGTTCTGGTATCCGCCTCGACCCTCCAGAAGGACGTGCGCGGCGAGCTGAAGACGACCGGCAACATCGAGGCGGCGAAGGCCGTCGGCCGCGCCATCGCGGAGCGCGCCAAGGCGAAGGGCATCGAGAAGGTTGCATTCGACCGTTCCGGCTTCATGTATCACGGCCGCGTGAAAGCGCTGGCCGACGCCGCCCGCGAGGCGGGTCTCGAGTTCTAACGGAGGCCTTAAGAACACTATGGCGAGAACAGAAAAGCCGATGTCCGGCGACGACCTGGTTGAAAAGCTGGTTGCCGTCAACCGCGTCGCGAAGGTGGTCAAGGGCGGCAAGCAGTTCGGCTTTACCGCGCTCACGGTCGTTGGCGATGGAGCCGGCCGGGTCGGCTTCGGCTACGGCAAGGCGCGCGAAGTGCCGGTGGCGATTTCCAAAGCCATGATGCAAGCGCGCAAGAGCCTGGTGAACGTATCGCTCAAGAACGATACCTTGTTCTACGCGGTCAAAGGACAGCACGGGACCACTCGCGTCTACATGCAGCCGGCGGCGGACGGTACCGGCGTGATCGCCGGCGGCGGCATGCGCGCGGTGTTCGAGTGCGCCGGCGTGCGCAATGTGCTGGCCAAGAGCTACGGGTCGCGAAACCCCATCAATGTCGTGCGCGCGACCATGAATGCGCTCGGCAAGCTCCGCACCCCGGACGACATTGCGGCGAAACGCGGCAAGAGCATCGAGGAAATCGTGGGCTGAGCCATGAGCGATAAATCCATAAAAGTCACATTGATCAGGAGCATGGCGGGGCAGCTCGCCAACATTCGTGCCTCGGCGCGGGGCCTGGGGCTCCGGCGCATCGGCCACAGCGTGATGGTCGCGGACACGCCGTCGAATCGCGGCATGATGTACGTCGCCGGCCACATGCTTCGTATCGAGCCGGCGGACGGAGCGAAGTCCTCCACCGCCAAGAAGCGAGCTTAAGGTAAGAGAGTCAACATGCGCTTAAACACCATCAAGCCTGCGGCCGGCGCCAAGCGGCAGCACCTGCGCGTCGGGCGCGGCGCTTCCGCCGGTCAGGGCAAGACTTGCGGCCGCGGCGTCAAGGGCCAGCGCGCGCGCAAAGGCGGCTATCACAAGACGGGGTTCGAGGGCGGTCAGATGCCGCTGCAGCGGCGGTTGCCGAAGATCGGCTTCCGGTCCGCCATGAAGGCGAGCCGCGCCGAGCTCACGCTCAGCGATTTGATGCGCGTGCCGGCGGGCGAGGTCACCCTGGCTGCGCTCATCGAGGCGAGCCTCGTGCCGGAATACACCGAGCGGGTGAAGATCATCCTCTCCGGCACCGTGAGCAAGGCCTTCGTGTTCAAGGACAAGGCGATCGGCGCGACCAAGGGCGCCAAGAGCGCGGTCGAGTCGGCCGGCGGCCGCTTCGAGGTCTGAGAGAGTCCAGATGGCCACTTCGAGCGCCAGCGCCGCGACCGCCCTAGGAGACATGACACGTTTCCAGGAGATGCGAAACCGCTTGTGGTTTCTCCTGGGCGCGCTCGTGGTCTATCGCGTGGGCACGTTCATCCCGGTGCCCGGCATCGATGCGGCCAAGTTCGCGGCGTTCTTCAATGGGCAGCAAGGCACGCTGCTCGGCATGTTCAACATGTTCTCGGGTGGTGCGCTGCAGCGATTCAGCATCTTCGCCCTGAACGTGATGCCCTACATCACGGCCTCGATCATCGTGCAGATGGCGTCCATGGTGTACGCGCCGTGGAACCAGATTCGCAAGGACGGAGAATCCGGCCGCCGCAAGCTCATGCAGTACACCCGCTACGGCACGGTGGCACTCGCCGGATTTCAGGGATTCGGCGCGGCGCTCGCCATTCAGAACGCCGGCAACAATCTCGTGCCGAACCCGGGTTTCCAGTTTCTGTTCGTCGCCACCGTCTCGATCACCACCGGCACCATCTTCGTCATGTGGCTGGGCGAGCAGATCACCGAGCGGGGCATCGGCAACGGAATCACCATGATCATCGTCGCCGGCATCGTCGCGGGGCTGCCACGCGCGATCGGCAATACCCTGGAAATGGTGCGCTCCGGGGAAATGAATCCGATCATCGTGCTGCTCATCCTCGTGGTGGTGGTGCTGGTGACCTTGTTCTGCGTCTTCATCGAGACCGCGCAACGCAAGATCCAGGTGAACTACGCGAAGCGCCAGGTCGGCCGGCGCATGATGCAGGGCCAGAGCACGCATCTGCCCTTCAAGCTCAACATGGCGGGCGTCATTCCCCCGATCTTCGCCTCGAGCCTGCTCGTGTTCCCGGCGACCATCGCGCAATTCTTCGGCAACAGCCCCAATCCGAATGCGTTCCAGCGCACCCTGCAGAAGATAGCCGCAGTCCTCAACTACGGGCAGCCGCTGCACGTCATTCTGTTCGCGCTCTTGATCATCGGCTTCGCGTTCTTCTACGTGGCGCTCGTCTACGACGCGCGCGACACGGCCGAGAACCTGAAGAAAGCCGGCGCCTTCATCCCCGGCATTCGGCCGGGTCAGCAGACCGGCGATTACCTCGACAAGGTCCTCACGCGGCTCACGCTGTGGGGCGGCCTTTACATCATGGCCGTGTGTCTGCTGCCGGAGATCATCCGGATGCTCAACCCGAGCATCCCGTTCCAGTTCGGCGGGACGTCGCTCCTCATCATCGTGGTCGGCGTGATGGACTTCGTCGCCCAGGCCAGATCACACGTGATGTCCCATCAGTACGAGGGCCTTTTGAAGAAATCCAGCCTCCGAGGCATCGGGAGTAAGAAATGAAAGTTCGTCCGTCGGTCAAGAAAATCTGCAAGAACTGCAAAATCGTGCGGCGGCGCGGCATCGTCTATGTCATCTGCTCATCCGATGCGCGCCACAAACAACGGCAAGGCTGAAGGCTGCGCCATTGATCACAAGAGCTCTTTTCGTGTATAGTTGCCTGCTTTTTCGCAGGCGCTACTGTTGTTCGCCCGTGGGCGGACTAGGGGAATTTTGATGGCGCGTATCGCCGGCATCAACATACCGATGAATAAGCATGTTGTCATCGGCTTGACTCACATCTATGGCGTCGGCAAGAGCCGCGCAATGCGCATCGCCGATGCGGCGGGCGTCAAATACGACGTCAAGGTCAAGGATCTCACGGATGCCGAGGTGGCCTCGCTCCGCTCACAGGTCGCGAAGTTCGCGGTCGAGGGCGATCTGCGCCGCGAGGTCTCCATGAACATCAAGCGCCTGATGGATCTCGGGTGCTATCGCGGCATCCGCCATCGCAAGGGCTTGCCGCTGCGCGGTCAACGGACGCGCACCAATGCCCGGACCCGCAAGGGGCCCCGCAAGCAGGCGGTCAAGATGAACGCGCCGCCGGGCAAGGTCTAAGCCGGCCGCGATTGGATTTCACTCATTGCCCGCTCGGCGGGCAATTCGCGTCGAAGTAGGAACGCAATACTATGGCTGATCAGAAGCAAAATAACGCACAAAACGCAGCCGGCGGCGGCGCCGTCAAGCCGGCCCGCAAGAAGGCGCGCAAGAACGTGCTGGATGCGATTGCGCACGTGCATGCCTCGTTCAACAACACCATCATCACCATCACCGATCGTCAAGGCAACACACTGTCCTGGGCGACCTCCGGCGGCTGCGGCTTTCGCGGCTCCCGCAAGTCGACGCCGTTCGCGGCGCAGGTGGCCGCGGAGCGCGCCGGCACTGCGGCGCAGGAGCACGGGGTGAAGAACGTCGAGGTCCGCGTCATGGGCCCAGGGCCCGGCCGGGAGTCGGCGGTGCGTGCGCTGAACGGTTGCGGGCTCAAGATCACCAACATTGAAGACGTGACGCCGATCCCCCATAACGGCTGTCGGCCGCCCAAGAAGCGGCGCGTCTGATTCCGCTCCGCTCCAGGTTTGAATAGATCAAGGGTTCGCAATGGCAAAGTACACCGGTCCGAAGTGCAAGCTCTCGCGGCGCGAGGGAACCGACCTGTTTCTCAAGAGTGGCGTCAAGCCGCTCGAGTCCAAGTGCAAGCTCGAGGTGCCCCCGGGGGGCGTCAAGAGTGAGCGCAAGCAACGCTTGTCCGAGTATGGATTGCAGCTGCGCGAGAAGCAGAAGCTGCGCCGGATGTACGGGGTGCTCGAGCGCCAGTTCCGCAATTACTACCAGAAGGCCGCAGGCCGCCCCGGCGCGACCGGCGAGACCTTGCTGCAATTTCTTGAATCCCGGCTCGACAACGTGGTCTACCGGATGGGCTTCGCCGTGACCCGCGCCGAGGCGCGGCAGCTGGTGAACCACAAGGGCGTGTCGGTGAACGACAAGGTGGTCAACATCGCCTCCTACCAGTGCAAGGCCGGCGACGTCATCAACCTGCGCGAGAAGGCCAAGAAGCAGACCCGAGTGCAGTCGGCTCTCGCCTTGGCGGCCCAGGTGGGCTTTCCCGATTGGGTCGAAGTGGACGACAAAAAGTTCTCAGGAGTCTTGAAATCGGTGCCCGAGCGACAGGAGATCCTGCCGGACATCAACGAGAGCCTGGTCGTCGAGTTGTATTCCAAGTAGCACATCTTCAGGGCCGCCTCGCGGGGCGGCATCGCAGCCCGTGCTGCGCAGTGTTCGAAGTCTTTAGCGAGGTATTCCATGCAGGGATCCATTAATGAATTCTTGAAGCCCCGAGTCGTCAAGGTGCAGCCCGTGTCGACGCGCCATGCGCGCATCGTGATCGAGCCGTTCGAGCGCGGCTTCGGCCACACGCTCGGCAATGCCTTGCGGCGGGTGCTGCTGTCCTCCTTGCCGGGGGCGGCCATCACCGAGATCGAGATCGAGGGTGTGCTGCATGAGTACACGGCGATCGAGGGCGTTCAGGAAGATGTGGTCGACATCCTGCTCAACTTGAAGGCCGTCGCCATCCGCATGCATACGCGGGAAGTGGCCGAAGTGCGCCTGCACAAGAAGGGCCCCGGCCCCGTGACCGCGGGCGACATTGCGGGCGATCATGACATCGAGATCCTGAATCCGGAGCTCGTGATCGCGAATCTGACGAAGGCGGGCGAGTTGTCGATGTCCCTCAAGGTCGAGCGCGGCCGCGGCTATCGGCCCGCCGCGCAGCGCATGGCATTCGAGGAGCAGACTCGGGCCATCGGACGGTTGCAGCTCGATGCCTCGTTCAGCCCCGTACGCAAGGTCACCTACAACGTCGAGAGCGCTCGCGTCGAGCAGCGCACCGACCTCGACAAGCTGATTCTCGACATCGAGACCAACGGCACGATCGATCCGGAAGAGGCGATTCGCCGCGCCGGGGGCATCCTCAAAGATCAGCTTTCGGTCTTCGTCGATCTGCAAGGCCAGGACGATTCGACCGCCAAGGCGACCGAGACCCAGTTCGATCCTATTTTGCTACGGCCGGTCGATGAGCTCGAGCTCACCGTGCGCAGCGCCAATTGCCTGAAGGCGGAGAATATCCATTACATCGGCGATCTGGTGCAGCGGACGGAGGTTGAGCTCCTGCGCACGCCGAACCTCGGCAAGAAGTCGCTTACGGAGATCAAGGAAGTGCTGGAGAGCCACGGCTTGACGCTAGGCATGCGCATCGACAACTGGCCGCCGCCGGGCTTGAAGCGCGATGACGATCGCGACAGCATCTGACATAGGGCCGTGCAGACATGCGTCATAGAAACAGCGGGCGTCAACTCTCGCGTAACTCCTCTCACCGCCATGCATTGTTGCGCAACATGGCGACCTCGCTTCTGCGTCATGAGACCATCCGCACGACGGTTCCCAAGGCAAAGGAACTTCGCCGTGTGGTCGAGCCGCTGATCACGCTCGCCAAGATCGATTCCGCCGCCAAGCGCCGGGTCGCCTTTGCGCGGCTCCGTGATCTCGCGGTGGTGGACAAGCTGTTCGATGATCTGGGTCCGCGATTCAAATCCCGCGCCGGCGGTTACACCCGGATTCTGAAGATGGAGCCGCGGCCGGGCGATGCGGCGGATATGGCCCTCATGCAGCTCGTCGAGGAAGTCAAGGCCGAGGCCCAGAAGGGCGATTCGGACTCCAAGAAGACCCGCGCTTCCAAGCGCTCGAAAAAGGCTGCGCCCGAAGCCAAGGACGAAGCCGCGGCGGCTCCGACCAAGCGCCGCAAGGCCAAAGCAGCCTGACGGGGGCGCCGAGCCCGGGCGCGCAGCCGGGGGCGCCGAGCCCGGGGCGCGCAGCGGCGGGGTCGCGGGCGGCGCCCCGCTCAGGCCGCGAGCTGCGCGAAGGCGTCCCGGGTCAGGTTTTCCGGGGCGCCCGCCGTCGTCACGACGTTATCCTCGATGCGAATCCCGCCATAGGGGCGTAAGCGCTCCACCAAGCTCCAGTCGATGTGCTCGCCCCGCTTGTCTGCGCGGGCTGCCTTGAGCAATGAGTCTATGAAATAGATGCCCGGCTCGACCGTGACCACCACGCCGGGCTCCAGCATGCGCGTGAGCCGAAGGTACGGGTGTCCCTCGGGGCGCTTCCGTTCGGCCCCCTGGGAGTCGCCCATGACGCCACCGACGTCGTGGACCTGCAGGCCCAGCAGATGCCCGATGCCGTGAGGGAAGAACACTCCGGTAACGCCCGTCTCGAGGGCTGCCTGGCCCGGGAGCGTCGTCAATCCGATGTGCTCGAGGACATCGCCGATCAACCGATGAGCGGACAGATGCACATCCCGGTAATCGCGTCCAGCAACGATCTCGTCGCACAGCCGCAGCTGGGCGGTGTTGAGCGCAGCCACGAGGTCCGCGAATGAGCCGGACGCCGCCGCGTAGGTGCGCGTGATGTCTGCGGCGTAGCCCCGGAATTGCGCGCCGGCATCGATCAGAAAGGAGCGCAGCGCCTGGGGCGCCCGGCGATCGAGATGCTGGTAATGCAGCACGGCCGCGTTCTCGTTGTAGGCTACGATGTTGTTGTACGGCATCTCCTCCTCGCGCTGCGCACAGGCCTCGAGATAGCGCATGTGCGCCTCGTACTCGGAGGATCCGTCCAAGAAGGCGGCCACGGCCGCACGGTGTCCTCGTGCGCCCATGGCGTTCGCACGACGCATGCACTCGAGTTCATAGGCGGTCTTGACCGCCCGGTCATAGTCCAGCCGTTTGAGCAGATCCGGATCGTTGAGGCTCGCCGTCGGCTCGGGGGGAAACGCTTCCCGCGGACCGATGAATGCGATGCGCCCGAGTCGCGCCCACTGCGGCGGGGCCTGCGCGGTCTCCGCAATGGGGATGATCTCCAGATTCTCGGCCCAGGGTTCGCGCGGCAGACGCGCCGGCTTATGCCAGTAGTCGTCGGGCCGATGGAACAGAAGGCGCGGGCGCGATCCGGGCGCATAGATCAAGACGCATCCCGGGTTGTCGGTGATCGGCACCCAGGCCTTGAAGTGCGGGTTGACCTTGAAGGGGTAGGCCTGATCGTCGAGAAACAGCATGGGCGGAGTGCCCGCATGAACCACCAGCGCATCGAAACCGGTTGCCGCGAGCGCGGCATCGGCTCGCCGCATCAAGACGCTCAAATGCTCGGAATAGAGCTCATCCAGACTGGCCTTGTGCACGCTGACTCCTCCGATGACTCGAGAACCCGCGGGATCCGCGATGCCCGCTCGGCGATCTTTCACGTTAACGTGAGGTTAAAGGCGCTCCATGATCGCGAAAATGATATGAAATTGAGCCGAAACACTCTAAAATCGGCCCCGACAGTTGGGTGGAAGCCCAAACAACACGCTTGCCTAAAACGTTATCATTAAATTTCTGGGGTATCGATAGATGAAGACCAAACTTGCTTTAAGCGCTTTCGTCGCTGCTCTCGTGCTCAGTGCCTGCGGTAGCAAGACCGAAGCCCCTGCGCCGACGACCGACACGACTCCGCCGCCTGCCGCTACGCCCGCTCCCTCTGATTCAGCCGCTTCCGCCGCCGCTGACTCGGCTGCTGCTGCCAGCGCTGCTGCCGACGCTGCACAGTCTGCTGCGTCCGCCGCCTCGGCTCCGAAGTAATATCGCTTCGACAGCTGGTTGTAATGCCCGGGCGGACGGCCGATTCGGCCGGCTCGCTCGGGCATTGTCTTTTTAAGGCTCGGGGAAACGGCTTCCTTGCTCGTCAGCATCCGCGACTGTAGACATTCCAAGAAGGATCGCCTTTGGATCCAGGAGGTCTACCCTGAGTATCTGGATGCCTTGGCGGATTTGAATACGGGACTTTTCTCGGTGCTCGGCGCGAGCAACCCGCATCAAGACGAGATCTTTGCGAACTGGTTCTCGAACGACCATTCCCATCCGCTCGTCATCTCCAAAGGATCCGAGTCCGTGGGATTTGCGCTCGTCACCCGTCCCCGCGTGGCGGCCGCCGGTGAGACCAAGGTCAATTACCATATGTCGGAGTTCTTCATACGCAAACCCTACCGGCGTATGGGAATCGGCCGCGATGCGGCCCGGCTCATCTTCGACCGCTTCGCGGGCGATTGGGAGATCGTCGAGTACCAGCGCAATCCCGGCGCTGTAAGTTTCTGGCGGGCCGTCCTGGCGGCTTACTGCAAGGGCCGCTATACGGAGCGGTCCAGGAACGGTGAAGTTCATCAGCGCTTCACCAGCCGCCCGGCCGCGCCGCGTTGATCCCCGCCGCTTGCGCCCGCGACCGCGCGATTGCGGGGTTTCCGCCTCAAGAATAGTGACTTGCGGCCGATTCAACGGGTAGACCGCGTGGCACAGTAGCGCCGTGAATTTGTCCGTTCTATGACGACCCTCTCACCGCCGACTTCTCCATCACCCGCGCACTCGCAGGATGCGTTCGGGTTCATCCGCGCGCTCGCGGGCGAGCTGTCCGGCGGCAAGGTGGATTTACCGTCCTTCCCCGAAATCGCGGTACGCGTGCGACGCATCCTTTCCGATCCCAAGTCCTCGCTCCAACAGGTGGTGCGCGTGGTGGGTTCCGAGCCGGCTCTTACCGCGCGGCTCTTGCGCATCGCAAACTCGGCCTCCTTGAACCGCAGCGGCAAGACGGTGACCGACCTGCGCACCGCCATCAATCGCATCGGCTATAACATGGTGCGCAGCGCCTCCATCTCGTTCGCCATGGCCCAGATCCGCAACAGCAGCAGGCTCAAGGGACTCGAGGATCAGCTGCAGCAGTTATGGAAGCAGAGCACCCTGGTTGCCGCATTTGCCTTCGTGCTCGCGCGCAACGGTGCCGGCGTCAATCCCGACGAGGCGATGCTCACCGGCATGATGCACGCCATCGGCAAGCTCTACGTGCTCACGCGCGCTGCGGCCCATCCGGAATTCTTCACGAGCGGAAACATGCTCGATCAGGTCGTGGAGGAATGGCATCCCTCGATCGGAAAGGCGATCCTGGAAAACTGGGAGTTTCCCGAGAATATCTCGCAAGCGGTCGCCGAGCAGGAGGAGCTGGAACGCACCGAGCCCACGGGCGCCGATTTGAGCGACGTCCTCGCAATCGCCGTATTGATGGCGCGGCATTGCGAGGATTTGCCCGCGCTTCAGACAGCACTGGACGGCCTGCCGGGCGCGAGCCGCCTCGGCTTGAACGAGGCGCGCATCGCGAGGGTGATGGCGGATTCGGCCTCCGAAGTCGCCGCCCTGAGCGAGGCGCTCGGCGCCTAAAGGACCGCGGCGATCGCCGCGGCGACGTAGCCCACGTTGTCGGGCATGATGCCCGCGAGGTTCATGCGGCTGTCGGATGTCATGTAGATGTGATGTCGCGTGCGGAGCGTCTCCACCGTTGCGCCCGGCACGCCCAGCAATGAGAACATGCCGCGCTGAGATTCGATGAAGTCGAACGAGTTGCCGCGCGTCGCCGCGCGCAGGTGGACCGAGAGGAGCGCGCGCATGTCGTTGATCCGGTCGCGCATCGCGCCGAGCTCCTCGAGCCAGCATCGGAAGAGTGCCTCATCGGCAAAAATGCAGGCAGCGATCGCCGCGCCGTGATCGGGAGGCATGGAGTAGATGCTGCGGGCGATCTGCAGCACGTGGCTCTGCACTGCGTCCGCGCGGGACTCGCTCTCGCTTAACGTGATGATCGCACCCGTACGCTCGCGGTACAGCCCCAGGTTCTTGGAGTGCGATACGGCAATGAGCGCCTCGGGCAGCGCTTCGGTCAGCAGACGAACTCCCGCGACGTCCGAGGTCAGGTCCGTTCCGAGTCCTTGGTAGGCCAAATCGAGGAAAGGCACGAGGCGCTTGCGCGCGAGGAGCTCGCAGAGCGCACGCCATTGCTCGAGCGACAGGTCGGCGCCCGTCGGATTGTGGCAGGAGGCGTGCAGCAGCACGACATCTCCCGCGGGCGCCTGCTCGAGCCGCTCGAGCATCGCATCGAAGAGCAGCCGATGCGCCGCCGCGTCGTAATAGGGATATCGCTCGAGCCTCAAGCCGCTTGAGCCGAGGAGCGGCGCGTGATTGCCCCAGGTCGGCTCGCTCAGACGCACCGTGGTCGAGGGGACCGCGGCGCGGATCAGCTCGGCGCCGACACGCAGGGCGCCGCAACCTCCGGGCGTCTGCGCAGTGCGCACGCGCCGCGCCGAGCGTGCCGGATGCGCATCCCCCAGCACGAGCCGCTCGACGGCCGCGTTGTACTCCTCACGGCCTGCCGCCGCCACATAGGACTTGGTCGATTGCGACTCGATCACGATTCGCTCGGCACGGCGTACACTCTCGAGCACCGGGGTATTGCCGCTCAGATCGCGATAGACCCCGACGCCGAGATCGACCTTGCGCGGGTACGTGTCGGCACGATACTGCGCCATGAGCCCCAGGATCTGATCCGGCTTCAATCTGTCGATGGTGTGGAACAAGCGTCTGACCCCTTCTTTACACTTCATTATAGTGCAGCGCGCCTGTAGGGGAGGCCCGCAGGGCGCCCGCGGGCACCCGTCTCCAATCAAAGACATTGGTCCGGTGACATCCTCAACGGTTAGCGTGTACGCTTGCATTCCTCACTGGCGGGAGAATCTGTTATGGCACTTTGGAACGAGAAACCCACGCCCACCCCTGCACCCACGGGCCGCAAAGAACCTTTGACGCCCGTCCCCGGCGGCGGCGCCCTGAGTCCCGCACCGGCACCCTCCGTGGAGCGGCCGGCGCCCGACCGAATTCCGAGCGATGCGGCTCTCGCCGCGGCTCCGCGCCGGCCCGCGCCCGCGCCCCGCAGCGAGGGAGGCGAGTCCGTCATCGCGGCGAACCTCACCATCGAGGGAAAGATCGAAGGTTCGGGCAACGTACGCATGGCCGGACGCTTCAAGGGTGACGTACGCATCGATGGCAACTTCAACATCGAGCCCGGCGCGCACCTCACCGGCCAAGTGCTCGCCGCAGTCGTCGTCGTGGGCGGAGAGTTGCAGGGCAACATCGAGTCGGCAAAGCGGGTCGATGTGCTGGAAGGCGGCGTGATCGTCGGCGACGTCAAGGCCGGATCGATCACAGTGGCCGCCGGTTCGCGCATGCGCGGGCACGTCGAGTTCGGTTGGGACGACGAGAAGAAGCTGAAGGTTCCGGGCACCGCCACCGGCTCCTGATGAGCGTAGTTCGTCAAGGCGCTCTTGGCGCGACGCGAACATGTCCGCATTGCAAAGCGACTGTTCTGCAGAGCGCCAACATTTGCCCTGGCTGTCAGCACCACCTCCGCTTCAATGTCGGCAATGCCGGACCGCAGCCTCAGGGGCATGCGGCCATGCGTCTCGAAGGAACCATCCAGCATCCGAGCCGTGAGGAGTGCGAATACTGCGTGGTGATCTCGATCACCAACGACCACGGCGAGAAGATCGCGCGGCACGTGGTCGGTGTAGGCGCGCTGTCCCCGGGCGAGCGGCACCGGTTCAGCTTCTCGGTGGACGTGGTTCCGACGAAACCACCCGGCAAACGTTGAGCCGGCCGCGCTGGCGCGGCCACGTTCTCACCGCAGAGTGCTGCCCTCGATGTCGATGAAGCGGAGAAATTCCGCGCGGGTGCTCGCGTCGGCGCGAAAGGTGCCGACCATGCGGCTCGTGATCATGGAAACTCCTCGCTTGTGCACTCCACGAGTGGTCATGCACTGATGTACGGCGTCGATGACGACGCCCACACCCCGGGGCTTGAGCACGTCGCTGATGCATGAGGCGATCTGGGCCGTCAGCTTTTCCTGGACCTGAAAACGCCGGGCGAATCCATCCACCACGCGCGCGAGCTTGCTGATGCCGACCACGCGCTGGGTGGGCAGATAGCCGACGTGAGCGCGCCCGATGATGGGCGCCATGTGATGCTCGCAAAATGACTCGAAGGCGATGTCGCGAAGCACGACCATCTCGTCGTAGCCTTCCACCTCCTCGAACGTGCGGCGCAGATAGTCCTTCGGATCGATTGCGTACCCCGAGAACCAGTCGCGATAGGCGTCGACCACCCGCTTCGGCGTGTCGCGCAATCCCTCGCGGTGGGGATCCTCGCCGGCCCAGCGCAACAGGGTGCGTACCGCCGCCTCGGCACTCGAGCGCGTCACCTTCCCTCCAGTTTTCGCCATGTCATCCTTCCCAGTTGTGTTGAATCGCTCCGCGCTCGATTGACTCCGGCCGGCATTAGCGACATCCTCGCCGCGTTTTTTTGCGCGTATCGCCGCGCCGGAGACATCATTGAATTATCGCAATCGTTCGAGGTCCTCGGGCGCCGTACTCGGCGGCTTATTACTGTCGGCCGGTCTGCAATGCGCATGGAGCGCCCCGGACGGCAGCTCTCGCCAGAATGCGCACGACATCTTCAAACAGCTCATCGAGATCAACACCACCGATTCTAGCGGAAGCACCACCGTTGCGGCGCAGGCGATGGCGAAGCGCCTCATCGAGGCAGGCTTTCCCGCGGCCGACGTCGTGGTCCTCGGCCCCAACGACCGCAAGGGGAACATGGTGGCGCGCTACCGCGGCAAGTCCGGCTCCCGGCTGAAGCCCGTCCTGATCATCGGCCACCTCGATGTGGTGGAGGCGCGCCGCGAGGATTGGAGCACCGACCCCTTCCAGTTCGTGGAACAGGGTGGTTACTACTACGGTCGCGGCACGCAGGACATGAAGGACAGCGACGCGATCGCGGTCGCCGCCCTCATCCGCTTGAGAAAGGAGGGATTCGTCCCCGACCGCGACATCATTCTCGCCCTCACCGCGGACGAGGAAGGCGGCACATCGAACGGCGTCGACTGGCTGCTCAAGAACCACCGCGATCTCATCGACGCGGAGTTTGCCCTGAATCCCGACTCCGGCGGTGTGTCGGCCGAACGTGGCAAACCCATCGCGGTGGAGTTCGAGGCGACCGAGAAGCTCTACGGGGATTATGAACTGCTCGCGACCAACCCCGGCGGCCACAGCTCGCTCCCCCGGCCCGACAATGCGATCTATCACATCACGGACGCACTCGCCGTCCTGCAAAAAACCGAGTTCCCCTTCGAGCTCAACTCCGTCACGCGCGAGTATTTCACGCAGATGTCCCACATCGAGACGGGCCAGACCGCCGCCGACCTGCGCGCGATCCTTGGGGCGTCGCCCGACCCGCAGGCCATCGCGCGCCTGTCGCAGGATCCCCGCTACAACTCCACGATGCGCACGACGTGCGTGCCGACGATGCTCGCCGGCGGCCACGCGTTCAACGCCCTGCCGCAGCGCGCGGACGCGAACGTCAACTGCCGGATCTTTCCGGGTCACTCACAGGAAGAGATTCGCCTGGAGCTCGTGAAGCTGTTCAATGATCCGAAGCTCACGGTGCGTTATCGCGCCGACAGCGGCGTACTCTCGGACCACGGGTCGGACCGCAAAGCCATGACGCCGCCGCCCGTCAACAAGGAAGTCATGGGCGCGCTCAGCGGCGTGTCGCAGAAGATGTGGCCTGGCGTGCCGGTGCTGCCCATCATGGAGACCGGCGCTTCGGACAGCATCTACACCATGATGGCCGGCATTCCGAGCTACGGCATCAACGGCGTGCAGATCGATCGCGACGACGTACGGATGCACGGTAAGGACGAGCGCGTCGCGGTGCAGTCCTTCGATCGCGGCGCAGAGTTTTGTTACCTGTTTCTGAAGGAGTTGACATCGCCGGCGGATCATTAAGCGGACTTAACGATGGGCTCGTCCCTACCTCCCAGCTTTTGGGAGAAGTGTGACGGCCCGCTCGCTTCGATTCCGCCACGCAGGACTCGGCTTTCTATAATGCGTGCGCCGTAGTCAACGTCAAGGAGACCCTGATGCGTTCAATGCGATTTCTGGTCACGGGCGCCGCGCTCGCGCTCTTCGCCGCGATTCCCTCATGGGCCGATACACCGGGCCACCATCCCGCCTATCTGCATGCGCTCGCCGACCTACGCGATGCGCGGGCTCATCTCGAGCACTTCATCAACGAGCCGGTGGCTCCCGAGGAAGCGCACGCGATCGAACACATCGACAAGGCCATCGGCGAGATCAAGCGCGCGGCGATCATGGACGGCAAGAACATACAGGACCACGTGCCGGTCGACACGCATCTGGGCCGGCACGATCGCTTCGTGAAAGCCATGGAGCTGCTCGACAAGGCGCAACGCGACGTCTCCGGCGAGGAAGACCAGCCCGACACCCAGGGGCTGCAGCTGCGCGTGATCCACCACATCGAAGAGGCGAAGCACTCGGTGCACCACGCGCTCGAGATCGTCCGCAGCTGATCCTCACGCGTATCGGGGCTGCGGCGCCTTTCCTGCGCCGCAGCCCGCATCACGGCGAGCGCCATACCTCGGGAAACAGCGGGTGATGCATCGGGGCACCGGCGGGAAGCTCCTGCGCGAGGCCGGGGAATTCCGGGGATGTGCTCCACGGCCGCGGCGCGTGCACGATGTCATCGCCCAGGAAACGTACCGAGAACACGCGCCGGCGCCGGTTCGCCTCGACACCGCGCGAGGCGTGCAGCGTGAGCATGTGAAAGCACACGGCATCACCCGGCTCGAGCTCCCAGCCGAGAATGCGAAAGTCCTCGCGCCGCGACTCGACATCCGGCAAGTCGGCGAGCGAGCCTTCCGGAAACCATTTCGCTTGGTGCTCCATGAACGAGCGCGGCATAAGCCAGGGCCCGCGGTGCGAGCCCGCGACGAACTCCAACGTGGAAGCCCGGCTGACGGGGTCAACCGGAATCCAGAAGCTGACATTCTGAACGCCGTCGATGTTGTAGTACGGTTGATCCTGGTGCCACGGGGTCGGTTGCCGGGTCGCGGGCTCTTTCGTGAGCATGTGATCGTGATACAAACGGGCTGAGCGGCTGCGCATGAGCCGTCCGGCAGTCTCGGCGAGCGCAGAGTCGAAAATCACGCGCCGGTAGTGCGGGTTCTCCTGCCAGGTGCAGAAATCCTCGACGAACTTGCCGGGATCCGTCGAAGTGCTCGCGAGCTTCGCGCGCGGACTCAGCCGCTCGAGATTCAAGTCGATTCCCTCCCGCAGCTCGGCGATCTCATGCGCCTCGAGCAGCCCCTGCAGGTGAGCCGCGCCATCGCGCTGGAATTGCCCGATCAGATCAGGGGTGACCTTGAAGCCCATTCAGTATCTCCTCGAGGAGCGCCGGGCCGCGGTACGCGAAGCCGGTGTAGATCTGCAGGAGGTCGGCCCCTGCATGTAGCGTCGCCGATGCCCGCCCGGCATCCACGATACCGCCCACGCCGATGATGGGAAAGCCCGCGCCGAGCGCGGCGCGCAATTGCGCGATCACCGCCACCGAACGGGCATGCAAAGGCGCGCCGCTCAACCCCCCGCGCCGATCCGCCGGCCACTCAGGACCCAAGCAGGTCAGATCGGTGGTGGTGTTGGTGGCGATCACACCGTCGACCCCTAAAGAGCGCAGGCTCGCCGCCACGGAGATGATCTGCGATGAGTCGAGATCGGGGGCGATCTTGACGAGCAGTGGGACCCGGCGGCTGTGGCGTTTCTCGAGCCGGGCGCGCTCATCGAGGAGCGGCCCCACGAGCCGCTCGAGGCCATCTGGCGCTTGCAGCTCGCGAAGGCGTGCGGTGTTCGGCGAGGATACATTGACGGCGATGTAATCCGCGAGCGCATACACCTTGCTGAGGCACGTCAGGTAGTCCTCCCCCGCCTGCTCGAGAGGCGTGTCGGCATTCTTGCCTATGCTCACGCCGCGAATTCCGGTGTAGCGGGCGCACCGAAGACGCGACACCAGATGATCGACCCCCTTGTTGTTGAACCCCATGCGATTCACCAGGCCCTCGCCCGGCGCGCGAAACATGCGCGGCTTCGCGTTGCCCGGTTGCGGTCGGGGCGTGACGGTGCCGAGCTCGACGTGGCTGAATCCGAGAGCACCGAGCGCATCGAGGTAGTCGCCGTTCTTGTCGAAGCCGGCCGCAAGGCCCACGGGGTGCGAAAATTCGAGACCGAGACGACGCAGCGCGAGGGAGGCGGGCGCTTTCGGCGCGGACCAGAACGGACGCAAGCCGCGCAAGCCGACAAGACCCCAATCATGGGCGCGCTCCGGATCCCAGCTCGACAGCGCCGGCAAGGCTGCGCGCGCGATGAGCTGAGGGAGCTTTCTCACGCCGCCGAGTCTTCAGGCGCGCTTGCGCTGGGCCGCGCGGGCGCTAGAGACGCGCCGCGGCTCGAGCACACCCCTGAGATAATGGCCGGTGTGCGAGGCGGCGTTCGCGGCGATCGCCTCGGGGGTTCCCAGCGCCACGACGCGGCCACCCCCGTCACCGCCCTCGGGACCCAGATCGACGACCCAGTCCGCGGTCTTGATGACATCGAGGTTGTGCTCGATGACGATGACCGTGTTGCCCTCGTCGCGCAGCCGGTGCAGCACCACGAGCAGCTGCTCGATGTCAGCGAAGTGCAGGCCCGTGGTCGGCTCGTCGAGAATGTACAGCGTGCGTCCCGTGGCGCGCTTGGAGAGCTCCTTCGCGAGCTTGACCCGCTGCGCCTCGCCCCCCGACAACGTGGTCGCGCTCTGGCCCAGGCGCACGTACGAAAGCCCGACATCGAGCAGCGTCTTGAGCTTGGGTTGCACGGTCGGCACGGCGGAGAAAAAGGGCAACGCGTCCTCGACCGTCATGTCGAGCACTTCCTGAATGTTCTTACCCTTGAAGCGGATCTCCAGAGTCTCGCGGTTATAGCGCTTTCCGCGGCAGACATCGCAGGGCACGTACACATCGGCGAGGAAATGCATCTCGACCTTGATGACGCCGTCGCCCTGACAGGCCTCACAGCGCCCGCCCTTGACGTTGAAGCTGAACCGTCCCGCCTCGTAGCCCCGCGCCCGCGACTCCGGAACGGAGGCGAAGATCTCGCGGATCGGCGCAAACAAGCCGGTGTAGGTGGCGGGATTGGAGCGCGGCGTGCGGCCGATCGGGCTTTGGTCGATCTCGATCACCCGGTCGATGTGCTCTAGCCCTTCGAGACGGTCGAAATGGGCGCTGCCCGCGGACGCATGGTTGAGTTGAGTGGCTACGGCACGGAACAAGGTGTCGTTGACGAGCGTCGACTTGCCGGACCCGGATACGCCGGTCACGGCGGTCATCAAGCCCAACGGAAACTCAACCGTCAGGTTCTTGAGGTTGTTGGCGGTCGCGCCGATCAGCCTCAGCATCCGCTTGGGGTCCGGTGCGTGCCTCGATTGCGGGATCTCGATACGCCTGCGGCCGCTCAGGAATTGGCCGGTGATGGAATCGGGGTGCGCCGCGACTTCCGCGGCCGTGCCCTGCGCGACGATCGCACCCCCGTGCACGCCCGCACCGGGTCCCAGGTCAACGACGTGATCGGCCTGCCGGATCGCATCCTCGTCGTGCTCGACCACGATCACCGTGTTGCCCAGATCGCGCAGATTCACCAGCGTGTCGAGCAGGCGCTGATTGTCGCGCTGATGCAGGCCGATGGAAGGCTCGTCGAGGATGTACATGACGCCCACGAGTCCCGATCCGATCTGGCTTGCGAGCCGGATGCGCTGCGCCTCGCCGCCGGACAACGTGTCGGCGCTGCGGTCCAGGGTGAGGTAACCGAGTCCGACATTGGCCAGGAAGCCCAGGCGGTCGGCAATTTCCTTGATGATCTTGACCGCGATCTCGCCGCGCCAGCCAGGCAGCTCGAGGCTCGCGAAGAATTTCAATGCGTGGTCGACGCTGAGCGACGACACTTCGGGGGCGTTCCTGCCGTCGACGAACACGTTGCGCGCGGCCCGGTTGAGGCGCGTGCCGTGGCACTCGGGACAGGCACGCGCCGAGCGAAACTTGGATAGCTCCTCGCGCACCGTCGCCGACTCCGTCTCGCGGTAGCGGCGCTCCAGATTGTTCACGATGCCCTCGAAGGTGTGCTTGCGCTTGACCGTGCCGCCCTTGCCGTCGAGATACTTGAATTCGATCTGCTCATCGGCGCTGCCGTAGAGCACGAGGTCCCTGATCTTCTGCGGCAAGCTCTCGAACGGCGCCTCGATATCGAAATGAGTGTGTCGCGCGAGCGACTGGATGAGCTGAAAGTAGTAGGCGTTGCGCCGATCCCAGCCACGCACCGCGCCGCCGGCGAGCGACAGATGCGGATTGGCCACGATCTTGCCGGGATCGAAGAATTCCTGAGTGCCGAGGCCGTCACAGGCCGGGCAGGCGCCGATCGGGCTGTTGAAGGAAAAGAGGCGCGGCTCGAGCTCGGGCAGCGAGTAGTTGCAGATCGGGCACGCGAACTTGTTGGAGAACACGAGCTCGGCGCGCGACGGATCGTCCATGTACGCCACCCGCGCGACGCCGGCGCCCAGGCGCAGCGCCGTCTCGAAAGACTCGGCAAGACGCTGGCTCAGGTCCGGGCGCACGCGAAATCGATCGACGATGACCTCGACGGTGTGCTTGCGCCTCACATCGAGCTTCGGCGCCCGGTCGAGCTCGACCACCTCGCCGTCGATTCTCGCGCGCACGAAGCCGCCCGCCTGCAGCTCCTCGATGAGCTCGGCGTGCTCGCCCTTGCGCTCCGAGATCGCCGGCGCGAGCAGCATGAGCGCAGTGCCCTCCGGGTGCTCGAGCACCGCATCGACCATCTGGCTGACGGTCTGCGCCGCGAGATCGATCTGGTGCTCGGGACAGCGTGGCGTACCCACACGTGCATACAGCAGCCGCAAATAGTCGTACACCTCCGTCACCGTTCCCACGGTCGAGCGCGGATTGTGCGACGTCGACTTCTGCTCGATGGAGATGGCCGGCGACAGCCCCTCGATGGTGTCGACGTCCGGCTTCTCCATCATGGAGAGGAACTGACGGGCATAGGTGGACAACGACTCCACGTAGCGCCGCTGCCCTTCGGCATAGATCGTGTCGAACGCGAGGGAGGATTTCCCTGAGCCCGACAGCCCGGTGAATACGATGAGTCGATCCCGCGGCAGATCGAGATCGATATTCTTCAAATTGTGGGTCCGGGCTCCCCGGATGCGGATGTTTTGCATGCAACCAATCACTATACGCCCGGCGTCAAGGGGGAACACGCGCCGCCCCGCTCCCGGGCGATAGGCCTGTCCAGGGACCGATTGGGGGAGGCGCTGCGGCGGGATCCGCCCCGCGAATTTCTCGCCGAAGCGCGGCGCTATTGGCGGTTATTGGGGCGGCGGGGCCGTGTACAATATCCCTAAGCAACGAGGGGAAGCTCATGGCGCGCGGAGTCAATAAGGTGATTTTGGTCGGCAATCTGGGCGGCGATCCAGAGACTCGGTCGATGCCGAGCGGAATGACCGTCACCAACATCCGCATTGCCACAAGCGAGTCCTGGAAGGACAAAGCCTCCGGCGCCCAGCAGGAGCGCACCGAATGGCACAGCATTGCGCTATTCGGGCGTCTGGGGGAGATTGCCGCGGAGTACTTGCGCAAGGGCTCGCAGGTCTTCATCGAGGGGAAGCTCCGCACCCGCAAATGGCAGGACAAGCAGGGCAACGATCGATTCACCACCGAGATCATCGCCGACAACATGCAGATGCTCGGCGGCCGGGCCGGTGGCGCGGGGGGTATGGGCGGTGGGGGTGGTGGGGGCGAGCGCGCCGCGCCGCCGCCACGGGACGATTACGATCAATCGCCGGCGCCGGCGGGCGGAAAAGAAGACTTCGACGACGACATTCCGTTCTAGCTCGCTGATTGAGCCCCGGAGGTCAGTCGTCTGCGAGATCCTGGCCTGGAAACAGGGTATCGGTGAAGCCGAACTGGGTCAGATCGCGGATGCGGCGCGGATAGAGAATGCCGTCCAGGTGATCGACCTCGTGCTGGACGACGCGCGCGTGAAAACCGCTCACGCTGCGGTCCAGCGGGCGACCTTGCGCGTCGCGGCCCGCATAGCGCAGATGCGTATAGCGGGGCACCAGGCCGCGCAGGCCCGGCACCGATAAGCACCCTTCCCAGCCTTCATCCATCTCCTCGCCCAGCGGCGTGAGCTCCGGATTGACGAGCACGGTAAAAGGCACCGCTTCGGCTTCCGGATAGCGCGGATTCGACTCCACCTCGAAGATCACCACCCGCAACCCCACGCCGATTTGCGGTGCAGCAAGACCTGCGCCATTGAGATGGCGCATGGTGTCCCGCATATCGACGATCAGCGCCTCGAGCTCGGGCGTGCCGAACACGGTGACCGGCTCGGATACGGCCAGAAGCCTCGGGTCGCCCATTTTGAGTACGTCGCGTATTGCCATGGTTCCTAGTATCTTAGCGGCCTTCCCAGGCCGAGCCTATCCGAGTCGAATGCCAGGATTTGTTTACATAAAGACGTTCGGTTGCCAGATGAACGAGTATGACTCGGGCAAGATGCGCGACGTGCTCGAAGCCGCCCACGGGCTGCAACGTACGGAAGATCCGGCGCAGGCCGATGTGCTCCTGGTGAACACCTGCTCGGTGCGCGAAAAGGCGCAGGAGAAAGTGTTCTCCTTGCTGGGCGAATGGCGCAGGTACAAGCAGGAGCGCCCGCACGTGGTGATCGGGGTGGGCGGCTGCGTCGCCAGCCAGGAGGGTGAGGGCATCACGGCGCGCGCCCCGTTCGTCGACCTCGTGTTTGGACCCCAGACCCTGCACCGCCTGCCCGAGATGCTCGAGGGGCTGAAGGCCACGGGCCGCGCGCAAATCGACGTGAGCTTCCCCGAGATCGAGAAGTTCGACCACCTGCCCGCACCGCGCGCGGAGGGCGCCGCCGCTTTTGTTTCCATCATGGAAGGCTGCAGCAAGTACTGCACCTTCTGTGTGGTCCCCTATACCCGCGGCGAAGAAGTGAGCCGGCCCTTCGAGCAGGTGCTCACCGAGGTGCGCGCCCTCGCGGAGCGGGGCATGCGCGAAGTGACCCTGCTCGGTCAAAACGTGAACGCCTATGCAGGCGCGATGCAGGACGGCACCGACGCCGACCTCGCCACCTTGATCCACTTCGTCGCGGCGGTTCCGGGCATCGAGCGCATCCGCTTCACGACTTCGCATCCGCTCGAGTTCAACGACAGTCTCATCGAGGCGTACGCGAACGTCGGCAAGCTCAACAACCTGCTGCACTTGCCCGTGCAGAGCGGGTCGGACCGCATCCTCGCCGCCATGAAGCGCGGCCACACCGTACTGGAGTACAAGCAGAAGCTGCGCAAGCTCCGGGCGGTACGGTCCGACATTTCCATCTCCACCGATATCATCGTCGGGTTTCCCGGCGAGACCGACGAGGACTTCGCAGCGACGATGAAGCTCATCGAGGACGTTGGATTCGATCAGTCCTTCAGCTTCCTCTACAGCCGGCGTCCCGGAACGCCGGCCGCCTCGATGCCCGATGAGGTGCCGCACGAGGTCAAGCAACGCCGCCTAGAGCTCATCCAGCAGCGCTTCAACGCGCAAGCCCGCAGCATCTCCGAGCGCATGGTCGGCAGCCGCCAGCGCGTGCTGATCGAGCGGCCGGCGAAGCGCGATGGCAGCGAGCTGGCGGGCCGGACCGACAACAATCGCTGGGTGAACTTTCAGGGCCCGGCGCATCTCATGAACCGGTTCGCGGACGTCGTCATCACCGAAGCGAGGCCCAATTCCCTGCGCGGTCGAATCGTGCCAGAAGACGCTCCGTGAGCTCCGTCCCCGTGACCCGGGACCTGTCGCTCGCGCCGGCCGACAATGTGCGGCTGGTCGAGCTGTGCGGTCCGTTGGATTCGCACCTGCACCAGATCGAGTCACGGCTCGGCGTGGAAGTTCGCCGGCGCGGCAACCGGTTCCAGATCATCGGGCTTCCGATGGCCGCGCAGCGCGCGGAAGCGGTGCTGCGCGATCTCTACGCGCGGGCGCAACGCGAGCCGGTCGACTCGGAGCGCGTGCACATCGCGCTCCAGGAACTCGGCATGGACGGCAACGAGTCTGAATCGAGCGGCGGGGAGCTCAAGGTCAACACTGCGCGCGGCGCGGTGCGGGCCCGAGGCGCCAATCAAACCGAATATCTCGGCAATATCCGCACCCACGATCTCACTTTCGGCATCGGCCCGGCGGGCACGGGCAAGACCTATCTCGCGGTGGCCTGTGCGGTCGAGGCGCTTCAGTCGGAGCGCGTGCGCCGCATCGTGCTCGTGCGGCCGGCGGTCGAGGCGGGGGAGCGCCTCGGATTTCTGCCCGGCGATCTGACGCAGAAGGTCGACCCGTATCTGCGCCCCATGTACGACGCGCTCTACGAGATGATGGGTTTCGAGCGCGTGGCCAAATCGATCGAGCGCAACGTGATCGAGATTGCACCGCTCGCCTTCATGCGTGGCCGCTCGTTGAACGATTCCTTCGTGATTCTCGACGAGGCGCAGAACACGACCAACGAGCAGATGAAAATGTTCTTGACGCGCATTGGCTTCGGCTCGAAGGCGGTCGTCACGGGCGACATCACCCAGGTCGATTTGCCCACCTCCAAGCAATCCGGACTGCGTACGGTCATCGATATCCTGCACGGCGTGCGTGGGATCGCGTTCACGATGTTCACCTCACGCGATGTCGTCCGGCATCCGCTGGTGCAGCGCATCGTACAGGCGTACGAAGCGAACTCGTCCGATACCGGCCCGAGCGCCTGAGGGCAGGCCCTTGCTCGAGCTCGACGTGAGCTATGCGGCGCGCCGTCCATGGGTGCCGTCTCGAGCGCAATTCTCGACGTGGGTGGCCGCCGCGCTCGCCGGTGCCGGCGGCGCGCGGACAGCGGGCGCGGGTGCCGTCCGGGTTTCCGTTCGTGCCGTCGGCAGCGCCAAGAGCCGCAGCCTCAACGCTCGTTACCGGGGCAAGGACCGTCCCACCAACGTACTGTCCTTCGAGGGCCCCGGCCGCATGCCGGATGGCAGCCGCATCCTGGGCGAACTCGTAATCTGCGCACCGGTGGTCGCGCAGGAAGCGCGGTCGCAGCACAAGGCGACCCGCGCCCACTGGGCTCACATGACGGTGCACGGTGTCCTGCATCTGCTGGGGTTTGACCACGAGCGCGACGTCGAGGCACGGAGGATGGCGGATCGGGAGGTTCAAATCCTTGATCGGCTTGGCTTTTCGAACCCGTACGGCTGATCGAGTATGCTTGGGTCACCCATGTCAGAGCAGCCTACCGGCAACACCGGCCGCTGGTTGAAGCGGATCACTCAATCGATGTCCGGCGAGCCGCGTGACTTGCCGGAGCTCATCGAGGATCTGCGCGAGGCGAGCGAGCGCGGCCTGTTCACCAGCGACGCGCTGGTCATGCTCGAGGGCGTGCTCGCGGTCGCCGACATGCAGGTGCGCGACATCATGGTGCCGCGGGCACAGATGGTTTTCGTGGAGCGCGATGAGCCCCCCGACAAGCTGGTGGAGATCATGGTGGAATCGGGGCATTCGCGGTTCCCTGTGATCGGCGAGGACCGCGACCAGATCCTCGGCATCGTGCTCGCGAAGGACCTGCTCCGCCTGCAAATCGAGGACGCCGAGGCGTTCGAGATCCGGGAGTACATGCGTCCGGTCATGTTCGTACCGGAGAGCAAGCGCGTGAATGTGCTGCTCAAGGAATTCCGGCAAAGCCACAATCACCTCGCCATGGTCGTCGATGAATACGGCGGCGTGTGCGGTCTCGTGACCATCGAGGACGTCATCGAGCAGATCGTAGGCGAGATCGACGATGAGCACGACGTCGAGGATGATCAGCCCATTCGGCGCGAGAGCGAGCGGGAGTTCACCGTTCGCGCGCTCACACCTATCGCGGATTTCAACCACTACTTCGGCACCGCTTTCTCCGACGAGGAATATGACACCATCGGCGGGCTCCTGATGCAGGAGTTCGGACGCCTTCCACGGCGCGGCGAGACGATTTCCATCGGCGAGATGGAGTTTCGCATTTTGCGGGCCGACCGGCGCCGCATCGACCTCTTGCGCGTGATCACGCCGCGCGCCATCGAGCCGCCGCCGGCGGATCCGGCCGACGGCTGAGGCGCGCGCGCCGAGCATCTCAGTGGCGGACGAGAATCGCCTGCCAGTTGAGGATCGTGTTCCACACCATGCGGTAGTCGCCCCGATTCAGGTCGCGATGCAGGGGATTGAAATTAAAGGCCACCACGCGGCCTTTGCCGACCGGCATATCGAAGATCGCCGGATGTCCGATGAGGTTGTTCCCGCCCCACACCTGTCCACTGATGACCAGCGGCGCGCCGTCGGTATCACCCCACGTCATCACCACGCCGCTCGGATCGAATGGACCGTCGAGGCAGGTCGTGCAATACGCCATGCGCAGCCAGCGCCGTGGCTGCGCGTATAGCGCGTAGTTCTCCCGGAAGACATGCGTGTGCGCGGAGTATCCATAGGCGATGGGATGCTCCGGCTGGGCGAAGGTCACCCGCAAATGCGAGCCCGGGGTGCGCGTCTCCGTGAACTGCGATGCGCCCGCCGCATCGGCTCCGCCCCCCGCGGCGCTGCGCGGCACGCCGCCCGATTCGCGGCGCACGCCGCGTATCAATCCCCCCTCGAGCGGGAGCATGGAGCCGTTGCCCAGCGTGACCAATAAACCGCCGGCATCCACGAACCGCTGAAGCTCGGCGAGGCCGGCATAACCGATGCCGCCGGTGATGTCGTCCGAAGCGGCTGGCGTACCGTGACTCGGCGTCGCCGCGGTTTTCTTGAACGGCATGGGTCCCCAGGATTTCGGTATGCCCTCGATCTGCTCCGCGAGCTCGAGATCGACGTGTCCGTAGAGCAGCACGTCGTAGTGAGCGCGCAGGTTGCCGCGGCGCACATCCTCGTCGCGCACGTAGGCGTAGGGCACGTGGCGCTGGTCGAGCGCATAGCGCACCCAGCCGATGCTGTCGGTATCCGCCCAGGGCACCCACACACCCAGCCGCGGCACCGGCGCCGCGTGTGCGGGCGCCCGAGGAGCCGCACCGAGTCGTTGAAAGTCGAGCCCGAGCTTCGTGGCCGTATCCGTGAGTGCGGCCTCGAGTCCGGGCTGCGCCTTGAGGATCCATGAGCCGCGCGGATATTCGCGCCCGGCCGCGGTGAACGGCTGCTCCGCGATCTCGAGCTCGAAGCGCGACAGCCGGAAACGCGCTTCGAGCAGGCCTTCCTGGCCGGTGTCCGCAAGCACATAGGTCGAGCCCTCGCCCTCGAGGCGGCCTGCGGGCTGCGGCGGCTCGGTCAGCGGCGAGAGCACGGCCTCGCGTACCGCCGGATCGGCGCTCGCGAGTACATTCAGGTGGTAATTGGCCGGCAACTCCCAGGAGATGTCGTCATACGGCTCCCCTGCATCCTTCGGAAAGAACATCGGGCTCAGAAGATCGACCGCGTAATTTCGATAGGGCTGATCGAGCCGCACCACATACGTGCCCGCCGGGAACGTGCCCTCTTTCAGTTTGAGCTCCGCATCGACCCGGGACACCTCGATGCCCTGCGCCATGAGCAGCGCCACGAGCTGAGCGACGCGCCTCGGATCGCCCTGATCCTGGGGGATCACAAATGCGAACGGCGCTTCGCGGGTTCCCTTGCGCCAAGAATCCAGGCCTTTCTGGTAGAAGTCGCGCAGCAGGGTTTTGGATTGCTGAGCGGTGATGTCGAGCGCCGCGAGCGCGGCGGTCTCCATGTAGTTCACATTATCGCGAGCCGACCAGCGGAAGGGTTTGGCGGGCGGCGGGTCCGGCCGGTACCACTCCTGACTGATCTCGTCCGCGGGGGCTGTTTGCACGAGCGTCTCGGCCGTGCCATTGCCGAAGGTTTCGTAGCCGCGTCCCATGGAGTTGTGGTTGAGGCCGATCGAGTCGAGAAAAACGTGCGCGAAGTCATCGCCGAAGTTCCAGGTCCAGACGCCCGGCATGCCGAATCCGGTGAGCGTCGTGACCTCGTGAAAGCTCATTTCCAGCCGCTCATCGTAGCTCACCGGATCGATGTTCTCGTTGATCGGACCGGTGCCGTTCCAGGTGATGAGAAGCGCCACGCTCTCGTGCAAGTCGTGCACCACGGTCGGGTGCCAGTCGAAGAACATGCGCTGCACCGCCTTGGTGGTCTGGTGCGCGAGTTGAATGGCATCGCGGTTGATGTCGACCATTGCATAGCGGGACCAATAAGGCGGCGATTGACGCGGCAGGGTGGCGAGATCGGTCTTGCCCTTCAGAAACCGATAGAACCATTCCACCTGCTTGTCGCGGCCATCCGGGTTCGATACCGGATTGATCAGCACCACGACGTTCTCGCGAATCCGCCGGATCATCGGCTGCTCCGAGACGGCGAGCCGGTAGGCAAGCTCGAGCATGGTCTCCGTCGAGCCGGTTTCGTCGGAGTGCAGGGCGGCGTTGAAGTAATAGATCGGTCGCGCGTCGGCGATGATGCGTTCCGCGGCCGCGGGATCGGTCTTGCGCGGATCGGCGAGTGCCGCGGTGGCCGCCTTCAGCCGATCGAGGTCGCGAATTCCCCGCTCGTCGCTGACCGCAATCAGCACGATGTCGCGGCCCTCCTCCGAGCGCCCGATGGTGAACACGCGCACCCGCGGCGAGGCGGCGGCGAGCGCGCGCGCGTAGCCATAGGCGGTCGCGGAGTCGACGAGCTCGCCGGGAGCTCCGGGAATGCGGTGCAGGAAGCTCCGGGGCGACGGAACCGTCGTCGAGGCCGGCAGGTAGGACACCCACGGCGATGAGAAGCGCGGCTCGGTGGTTGCCGCGGCAATTTCCCGCCCCGCGTCCGCATCCTCCACATCGGGAGCGGAGATGCCCTCCGGAGCGTCCGGGTACGCTCCCCTCGAGACGGCGCAGACGAGCAAGAGCGCCGCGGGAAACAGGGCGCGGAGTGGCTTCGGCATGATCATCTCCCCGAGGCGTTCGCGGCATGCGCCCGCCGAGGCCGCAAATATACCGCAACCCCGAGGTGTAATTGAACGAACGAAAAGTAATTACGCGGCGGGCGCTTGGCGCGAAGGAGGCCGCGCTCAGCCGGGCAGGCGCAAGGCTTCGATCATCTCTCGGTAGTCGCGCAGGCTCGCGGTTTTCATTCCGGCGACTTTGCCCCGATCGTCGCAGCGCCGGACCAGCACCGCTTCTCTGTGGAAGCGCTCGTTCTCGAACCGCGCCGCTTCCTCGAGCGACATGGGGCCGCCCTGCAACTTCAGGGTCACGACCGATGCCGGGCTCAATTTCGCAAAATACTCGGCATCGGTTGCAAGCAGATAGCGCTTGGCGGGGACGTGCAGGCGCACGGGCTCGCTTACCTCGGGCGGAAAGCGCAACGCAAGCCAGCCGGCGCCGACGCGCTCGTGAGCCGCGTCGGAGGTCCATGCGGCGAGGTCATTCGGCGCCTCTTCGACCAGATGGCCGACATCGTGCAGCAGAGCGGCGACGACGAGCGCGGTCGGGGCGCCGGCGGCTTGCGCGAAGTGAGCGGCCTGCAGCCCGTGCTCCGCCATCGAGACGCACTCGCCGTAGTAGGCGCCTGCACCCTTGTCCGCATACAGCGCCAGGATCTCCTCCGCCACCGTCATGAGGTCGCGCCCTCGTCGAGCCGGCGCCGAACGAGCGCCGCATTGCTGTACAGGCTATCGCGCGTGAGGTAGCAGCCGCGCAGATGGCGTGCGTGTCTCGCGGAGGGATATGCCGTCCGGCCGTGCAGGACGCGTTGATTGTCGAACACCACGATTTCTCCCTCCGGCAGGCGCAGCTTCAGCTGAAACCGTCCTTGGCGCAGCAGCGCCGCGAAGCGGCGGTAAGCCCCGTAGAACGCGACGGCCTCCTGCCCACCGAGGCGCAGCGGCGCGATCGACCGGCTGTTGTAATGGACCGCTCTCACTTCGCCGCGGCCGGTGAGCTCGATCAGCGGCCGCTCGGCAAAGAGGTCCGCGCTCGGTGAGACATAGTGAAACGGTACGGGAGTGCGCGAAAGCAGCGCGAACGTTTCCGGATCCGTCGCCCGCAGGTGCTCGGCCAGCGCAAAGCCGTCGGCGAACAGGCTTTCCCCACCCTCGGGCGAGGCGAAGAGCACGTGCAGAGCTTGAAAGCCCGGTACGGGATCGCGATACGGATTGTCGGTGTGCAGCCCGAGCCCGAGGTCTGAGTAGGCGAGATTCTCGGGCTGCGCCACGGAACGCACGTCGAACACGAGGCCGTAATTGGTTTCCGCCACCATGCCCAAGAGCCTCATCGAGTGAAGCAGCGCGTCCTCGGTACAGGGAACGCCGCTCAGGAATGCGATGCCGTCCTGAAGCATGCGCGTGAGCCATCCCGACCTCGTCCGGGCATCTTCGCGAATCTCGGCGATGTCCGCGCGCGCAAAATCGCGCGAGGCCTCGAGCCGGGCACCCTCGAGCCACAAATGAACACGCGATTCCGGGCGGTCCTCGCGGCGCCCGGCGAGCCAATCCAGATCGAACCATGCGTCCTCGAGCGGGCCTTCCCACTCGATGCGCAGCTTCCCGTCCTCGACGGCCGCCGATCGGATCCGCGGCTGCTCGGGCAAATCCGCGACGTCGATGAGCCGCTGACCATTGCCCGAGTCGCGGTGTGCCGGTGCGTTGTCGCACAGCCAGACGCTGGCGAACTCATCGACGCCGCCGTCGGGCCACGCGACGCGAAGCGTGTCGGCGCTCGCTGATATTTGCGCACTCGTCCTCGACGCGCTCACGGCAGGTGCTTTCCTTCTCGGGCGGCTTTCGAGCTCAAATAGTACAGGTACGCCGCGGCCAGGGTTGCAAGGGCACTCACGCCCGCCAGCGTGACGAAGACCCCCTGCCATCCGAATGCAACGGACAGCCGCGCGACGCTGTCGCCCGTCGCGACCGCGCCCAGATATCCAACCCCGTCGATGATGCCCGAGGAAGCGGCGGAGGCTTGCTTTCCTCCGAAATCCAGGGCGAAGGCGCCGCCGAGATAGGAGTAGGGACCGAGCAGGCAGAATGCGATGGCGCCGAGGGCGAGGGGCGGCAGCAGGCTGCCCGCGGCGCTCGCCGGCATGGCGGTGAGAAACAGCAGCGCGACGACGGTCGCCGCGAGACCCGCGAGCAAGATGGTGGCTCGCCCGTTCGCCCCCAGCCGATCGCTGAGCCAGCCGCTGGTCAGGACGGAGACCGCCCCCACCGCAGGGAATACCGCACTCATGCCCGCCGCTTTGCCCGCCGCGTAGCCCAGATAGTCTCGCAGGTACACCGGTGTCCAGAAGTTGAAGGTCTCGCGGATTATCGTGCAGCCGAGCGAGAGCGCGCAAACGGTGATGAAAGACCGGCTGCGCAGCAGCGGCAGGAGCAGCGCGCGCAGTCCTTTGACCCGCGCTTCGCTCTCGGCGAACAGGTTGAGCGGGTTGGGCTTGGCTTCCGGGTGACCTTCCTCGATGCGGGACTCGCGCAACAGCAGCCAGTTCGCAACGAAGCAGATGCCGGCGACGCCCGCCGCGTAGTGAAACAGCGTTTGCCAGCCGGCACCGTGCTCGATGAGCACACCCATTGATCCCCGCGCAGCCGCATCGCCCACGAGATAGCTGATGCTCAGAATGCCGGCGATGGTCCCGTACGTCGAGAAGTCGAACCATCTCGAGGACACTTTGATCAACCCAGCCCAGGCGATGGATTGGATCAAGCGGTTGCCGAACCACGCGACGGCAAACAGCGGTATGGACGTGCCGAGCGCGAAGAACAGCGTGCAGGCGGTCGCCCCTGCGAGCCCGATGAGAAAGCTGACCCGTCCGCCCCAGAAGTCACCGAGACCCGTCAAGAAGAGCTTGCCCAACGCATACGCAAGAACACCGATCGAGGCGATGTCGCCGAGTCGTTTCACGGCTTCATCGTGGCCGAGGCCATGGCGTCCGAGCTGGTCGATGATGAGCGGAGTGCCCACCGACAAATCCGCACGGCAAAAGTACAGCGCGGCGTAGCCGCAGAAGAGCAGGGCGATGACCTTGGCTTGATCGAGACGCAGGGACTGCATCGCCGCATCATCCCACGCCGCGGCGGTCCGCGGGTTGGCACGGAAGGTGCTTAGTTGAGGCTGAGCGGCGATCGGCGCCGCGAGACTTACGACTCATTTTTCACGGAAAACCGGGGCTGCGATGGCAGACGACGACTGGATGATCCTTTACTGGCCTGCGGTGGGCGATGCGGCGGCAAAGCCCTGCCGGTGTCCGGTCTCCGCGCCGGCAAATCGTTGCCGCCCACCACGCTTCTCTGAGCACGAGGAATCCCCATGAACTCGATCAGCGCATCTTCTCTCCTTCCCAGCTTGAGCTTTCACGGCCACGGCCATCGGCGCGGCGCGGCGGGCGCTGCGCAAGGGTCGACCGGGTCGAGCCTCAGCGGGGCTGCGGGGACCCCGGGCGGCAGCTCCATCGGACAGCTGCCGGTGGGAGTCTCGAGCGCCCTCTTCAACAACCTCGTGCAATCGTTTGAGCAGGCGCTGGGCGCCCAGTCGCTCTCGAGTACCGGTAGTGTCACCACAAGCACTGCCGCCGCCGGCGCGGCGGGCGGTGGCGTCGCGAGCACGACCCCCGGACAGCAGCAGAAGCTGCAGGCGTTCCAGCATTCGCTGCTGCAGGCGTTGAAACAGGACGGGCTCAGCTCGAACGGCATCGGGAATGTCGTGTCGTCGCTGAAGAGCCTCATCACTCAGCTTGGACCGGACGGGAAAGCCACCGCGGCGACCTCGACACTCACGGCCACGTTCCAGAACTTGATGAGCGGCCTCAACGGAGCCGCCGCGTCCGGATCCGCCTCTTCGACCAATTCCGGACTGCAAAACTTCCTGAGCAATCTTTTGCAGAACGTGCAGGCGAGCGGTGCACAGTCGCTCGCAAGCACCGGCACCAACGTCAATACCCACGTGTGAGCAGGCGCCGCACGCCGCCCGGCGCGCGATTGCGCGCGATTGACGGATAGGATCGGCCCGACTAGCCTGAAGTTCGGCTCGAATACCGATTGGTGGGCGCCATCAGCAGACTCCCGACGCTGTACATACCGCATGGCGGCGGACCGTGCTTCTTCATCGATCCACCGCCCGACGATCCCCGCATGTGGGACGGCCTCGCGGCGTACCTGCGAGGCATGGACTCACGCATCGGTGTGCGGCCGAAAGCCGTGCTCGTCGTCTCCGGGCATTGGGAGACGCCACAGCCGACGCTCAACATCGCGCAACGGCACAAGCTGTTGTTCGACTACTACGGGTTCCCCGACCATACCTATCGTTTGAAGTATCCCGCGCCGGGGGCGCCGGAACTCGAGCCCCGCGTGCGCCAGCTGCTCGGGGAGGCAGGGTTCGAGCTGGAGGTCGATGGCAAGCGCGGTCTGGACCATGGCGTCTTTGTGCCGTTCATGCTCATGTACCCGAACGCCGACGTGCCCATCCTGCAACTCTCCCTGCTGCAAGGCCTCGATCCCGCCGTGCACCTCGCCATGGGACGTGCCCTCGCGCCGTTACGCGACCGCGGGATTCTCATCGTCGGAAGCGGCATGAGCTACCACAATCTGGCGGCAATGTTCTCGGGGAGGGGCGCTGAGGCGGCCGCATCGTTCGATGCCTGGCTCGGCGAGGCCGTACGCGATGCGCACACGCGCGATGAGAAGCTCATCGCATGGAAGAACGCGCCGGGTGGCCGTGAATCGCATCCGCGATCCGAGCATCTGCTGCCGCTGATGGTGGCGGCGGGCGCTGCCGACGGCGACGCCGGTATGCGCACGTACGGCGAGTTGATCGCGGGCAACGCCATCTCGGGATTCCAGTTCGGATAACCGGACCCTCGAGAAAAACGCCTCTCATTTGTCCTACAGTCGAAGTGCGTACCAACTGATAGGCGATGCGAAATGCCATGCCGAGAATCCCTCGACCCTGCGATTTTCGCAGCCCTGGAGCCTAGAGTTGAGCCACGAGCCGCTCGCCGACCGTCGGGAGTGCCGGGAGTGGAGCCCCCCGGAGGGCGATCTGCTGGTGGTCGCGACTCTTCCCGACGACGTGCAGTCGGTCGGGGGCCTCATCCGTGCGTGGGCCGCGCGTGGGTTCAAGGTGACGGTGCTCAGCGTATCGGACGGCGAGGGCTTATCGAATGGCGATGAGGCGGCGGCGAGCGTGCGGCGCGAAGCGATGACCGAGGCGCTGCGAAAGTTGTGTCCCACCCACGTCGCGGTGACGCGGCTCGGGCTACCGGTCGACAAGGTCAGCCGATATCTCAATCGGTTACGCAACTCGCTTTTGTCCCTTGCGAGCGGTCCGGTGACCGTCATCGCGCCTCACGAGCGCAGTGGCCGCGCCGACCGCGAAGCCGTAGAGGGTGTTTGCGTGGAGTTTGCGCGTTCGACACGGATCCCGCTGGCCCGCTATGCGGTCGGGCGGGCGGGCGAGGACGCGATGCCGGCCGCGGCACGCTGGGTCAAGTTCCCGCTGAGCGACGAAGTGCGAAGGGCCAAGGCGCGGATGGTCGGCTTCCATCCGGACCACCCCCGTAGGGATCGTCCCCGTGTGGGCCGCCCCTCGGATCAGCTCTACGAGGCCTTTCTGCTGTGAGCCTATAATCCGACCGCGACCGGGCCGATGCCGATCTCGAGGGCAGGGAACATGGCAAAGAAAGCGCTCGCTACCTACCGCAAGAAACGCGATTTCTCGAAGACCGCCGAGCCGAGCGGCGAGGACAGTGTCGCCCCCTCGGACCGGTTGCGCTTCGTGGTTCAAAAGCACGACGCCCGCCGTCTGCACTACGATCTGCGCCTCGAGCTCGATGGCGTGTTCAAGTCCTGGGCCGTGACCCGCGGCCCTTCCGACGATCCGGCGGACAAGCGCCTCGCCGTCGAGGTGGAGGATCACCCGCTTGATTACGGCGATTTCGAGGGCACGATTCCCGCCGGCGAGTACGGCGGCGGCACCGTTCAGCTCTGGGATCGAGGCTATTGGACGCCGGAGGGGTCGAAATCCCCGCAGGAGGCGTTACGCGCAGGCGACTTGAAGTTCACATTGGATGGCAAGCGGTTGCACGGAAGCTGGGTGCTCGTGCGCATGAGGAATGACCGCGACGGCGGCAAGCGCACCAACTGGCTGCTCATCAAACATCGCGATGCGAGCGCGCATTCGGATCGCGGTGCGGCGCTGCTGGGCGACGATCGGTCGGTCGCATCGGGCCGTTCGATGCGGCAGATTGCTGCGGGCAAGGGCAAGGCTCCCGCGCCGTTCATGCTCGCATCCTCCAACGGCACCCCGGCGGATGCGGTGTGGCGATCCAACCGCGCCGCCGCCGCGGCGCCGATAGCCGCAGCGAAGACTCCGGCAAAACCCGTCAGGATTGCGAGGGGTGCTGCCGTGCGGCGCATCCCCGATTTCGTTGAGCCACAATTGAGCCGCCTGGTGGAGGAGCCGCCGACGGGTCCCAATTGGGGGCACGAGGTCAAGTTCGACGGCTACCGCCTGCAGCTGCGGGTCGTGAAGGGTAAAGCGGCGCTGCTCACGCGCAGTGCCTTGGACTGGACGACCAAGTTCTCCTCCATTGCGGATGAGGCCGCGAGCTTGCCCGATTGCCTCATCGACGGTGAAGTGGTCGCACTCGATGAGCGGCGGGTACCCAGCTTTTCCGCGTTGCAGGCCGCGCTCTCCGCGAACGACTCGAAGAACCTGGTGTTCTTCGCGTTCGATCTCTTGTTCGAGTCTCGAGAAGATCTCAGGGGTCTGCCGCTCCGCGACCGCAAGGCACGGCTCGCGAAGCTGCTCGAAGCATCCGCCGGCGAGCACATCCGCTTCGTGGCTCATTTGGAATCGCGCGGCGACTCGGTGCTTGCGTCCGCGTGCAAGATGGGACTCGAAGGCATCGTGTCGAAGCGCCTGGATGCGCCCTACGCCTCCGGACGAGGCGACACGTGGCGAAAGGCTAAATGCCGCGCGGGTCACGAGGTCGTCATCGGCGGCTGGACCAGCGAGGCCGGGCAGCTGCGATCGCTCCTCGCAGGGGTCAATCGCGACGGGCATCTCGTGTACGTCGGGCGCATTGGTACCGGCTACACCCGCAGGACCGCGGCGGAATTGCTGCCGAAGCTCGAGGCGCTGACGACGGATGAGAGTCCGTTCGGCGGGGCGAATGCGCCGCCCAAGCAAAGCAACCTGCGCTGGCTCGAGCCGAAGCTCGTGGCCGAGATCGAGTTTGCGGGGTGGACCGGCTCGGGAATGATCCGCCAGGCTGCCTTCAAAGGGCTCCGGCTGGACAAACCAGCCGCCGAGGTCGTGGCGGAGTTGCCCGCGGCGATCCGCGAGTCGGACACGACACCCTCAGAGGCGCTCGAGACCGCCGCGCAAGGGCCGATCGGGAGCCCGGCGTCCTCCCGGCCCCGCCGAATCTCCGCCGGCGGGCGAACCTCTGCAGGGGCGAAGCGCGCGCCGAAGCGCACGATGCCGGCGAAACGTGCCGCTGCCGCGGCTCCGGGCGTCGTCGCCAAGAGCGCGCCGGCGAGTCCTGGTGGGACGACCGTCATGGGAGTCGCCATTTCCAAGCCCGACAAGCCGCTCTGGCCGGACGGCGGGGATGGGCGGCCCGTGACCAAGCTCGATCTGGCCCGTTATTTCGAGAGCGTTGGCCCATGGATGCTGCCGCATCTCGTCGGCCGGCCGTGCTCCCTCGTTCGAGCCCCCGACGGACTCGGGGGGCAGCAATTCTTTCAGCGGCACGCGATGGCCGGGATGTCGGATCTGTTCGACCTGGTCAAGGTGAAGGGGGATCGAGCGCCGTACGTGCAGATCGATCGCCTGGAGGCTCTGGCGGCGGTGGCGCAGATCGGAGCGCTCGAGCTGCATCCGTGGAATTGCGCACCGCGCGCGCCGGAGATCGCGGGCCGACTCATCTTCGATCTCGATCCGGCTCCGGACCTGACATTCGAGGCGGTGATCGCCGCCGCCGTCGAGATGCGCAGGCGCCTTACGGCGCTCGGACTCGAATCCTTCTGCAAGACCACGGGCGGCAAGGGACTACATGTGGTGACACCGCTCCTCTCCAACCGGGGACATGCGGTGGAGTGGCCGGCGGCGAAAGACTTCGCGCACGTCGTGTGCGCGCAGATGGCACAGGACAGCCCGAGCAAATACCTCGACACCATGTCGAAGAGCCGGCGCACGGGGCGGATCTTCCTCGACTATTTGCGGAATGATCGCACCTCCACGGCTGTTGCGCCGCTGTCGCCACGCGCTCGCGCGGGCGCCCTGGTGTCCATGCCGCTCACATGGCCGCAGGTGAAGACCGGGCTCGATCCCAGACGATTTACCGTTCGCACCGCGCCCGTCCTCTTGAAGAAGAGCGCAGCTTGGAAGGACTACGCCGCCGCCGCGCGCTCGCTCAAGGATGCCATTCGCAAGGTGACCGGAGCCGCGGGCAAGGCGCATCGCTCCGTGAAGTGATCTGCGCCGCGAGAGGCGGGCTCATGGCTTGCTGAGACGCGCTAAACTATCGCGCTTCCAGAGGCCATCGGGGTTTCATGAGTTCAAGGTCCCGTCCGCACAAGCATCCCGACCCCTCACTGGTCGCCGCCGAAGTCATCGCTCCCGATTCCCGTACCGAACGGCTGAACACGAAGGCCGCGGGTGTGATCGGTCTCGCGGTAATGTGCAGCCGATTGCTGGGACTGGCCCGAGAGCAGATCTGCGCGGCCCTGTTCGGCGGCGGCGCGGCGATGGACGCGTTCACCGCCGCGTTTCGGATTCCGAATCTGCTGCGCGACCTGTTCGCCGAGGGCGCCCTGTCCACGGCGTTCGTCACTACCTTCTCGAAAACCATCGCTCGCGAGGGTGACGGAGCGGCCTGGCGCCTGGCCGACAAAGTGGCGACGCTCACCGTGCTCGTGCTCGGCGTTTTGTGCGCGCTCGGCATGGTGTTCTCACGGCAGCTCGTCGCCGTGCTCGCGCCCGGCTTCGATGCGCAGAAGGCCGGGCTCACCGCGCTGCTCACGCAGATCATGTTCCCGTTCATACTGCTGGTCTCCCTGGCCGCGCTGGTCATGGGCATGCTGAACGCGAAGAGTATTTTCGGCAGGCCTGCGATGGCCTCGAGCTTCTTCAATCTGGGCTCGATCATCGGCGGCGTGACACTCGGCGCCATGATCGATCCCGCGTTCGGTCCTCGTGCGTTGATCGGCCTCGCGATCGGCACGCTCATCGGAGGCGCACTGCAATTCGCGGTTCAGCTGCCGCCGCTCAAAGGGCTGGGCTATCGCTTCCATCCGGATTTCGGCTGGCGCGACGAAGGAGTGACGGCGATCCTCGCGCTCATGGGGCCTGCGGTCATCGCGGCGAGCACGACCCAGATCAACGTGCTGGTCAATTCCATGTTCGCCTCGACGCTGGGCGATGGAGCGATCTTCTGGCTCGCGATCGCCTTTCGACTGATGCAGTTGCCGCTTGGTCTGTTCGGAGTCGCGCTTGGCACGGTCACCTTGCCGCTCTTGTCCCGGCTCGTGGTCGCGGGCGAGATGGGCGCCTTCCGCTCGGAGCTTGCGCGCGCGCTGCGGCTCATGTTCCTGTTGACCGTACCATCCACCATCGGGCTCATGATGCTCGCCGAGCCCATCATCTCCGTCATCTATCAGCATGGCCGCTTCGACGCCCATGAGGCGGCGGAGGCCGCCGGAGCGCTGCGTTTCTATGCCATCGGTCTCGCAGGGTATGCGGCGCTCAAAGTGCTGGTGAACGCCTTCTATGCCCTCGACCGGCGCAAGACGCCGATGATAGTGAGCTTTCTGGCGGTCGGACTGAACCTGTTGTTCAACTGGATTTTCACGTTCCGGCTCGGCTGGGGGCACCGAGGGCTCGCCTTCTCCACCGGCTGCGTGGCGACGTGCAATTTCTTGTTTCTCTACACCCTCATGCACCGCCATCTGGGCAGTCTCGAGTCGCGCCGGATGGCCGTCACGCTGATGAAGGTCGGCGTGGCGGGAGCCGCGCTCGCGGCGGTCTGTGCCGCTTCCAACCGATGGCTGTTGGCCGATTGGGCCACGCAGGCACTGTGGAGCAAAGCGCTCGCGTTGGGCGCCACGGTGGCCGTGGCGGGCGGGGCCTTCACCGTGTGCGCTGCAGTACTCCGGGTGGAGGAACTGACAGTCCTCCTCGGGGCGGTCGGGAGGCGGTTGCGCCGCTAGGCACGGCTGGCGCGGCCGGCGAGACGCGGTCGGCGAGACGCGGTCGGCGCGGCCCGGCGCGGCTTTGCACATCTTTGCCCGGTGGTGCGGTGGTCTTTACCTTTGGGCCATTGCATTGATGCCGCGAGCCGCCGATCATGGACGCATGCAACGGATTGCCAAGGAATCGCCATGAGAATCGTACCGGTAATCCTCGCCTTCGCGGCCTGCGTCGCGACGGCCGGGCAAATTCAAGCAGAGACTTTCGTCATCCACGCGGGCCAGGACGGCCGCGAGGCCACGGTGAAAATTCCCGTGGGCGCCGTGTCCACTTTTTCCGCCGACAACGCGGTGGCCCTGACCAACTACATGGATCCCAAGGTCGAGGCGATGCGGCTGTCCGGAGATGTGCGCATTGAAGTCATCGGCACGCCGATGCCGATCCAGATCAGAGCCGACCACATCGTGCTCGAGCTCACTGCCGATGAAAAGCCCGCCCGCGCGGAGTCTGGCGGGGCGGGGCCACGTCTGCGTACGGGCCACGTGCAGTCGGCACACGTGATCGTCGGCGACGACCACACGCAGACATTCGTGGGCGACGTCGTGTTCACGGAACAGACTTCATCGGGCGCGCTCGAAATCAAAGCGGAGCGGCTCGAGCGTCTCACGAGCCCCTTCGCCGGCGTGTAGCAATCGAAGCTGCCACGCCCATGAGTGCGACGCCTGCGAAGCACGCAGACGGGAACCAGTAGCCGAACCTCACGTACACCGTGTCGCCGCCTGCCATGCGCGGCGCCGTCACCAGCACGCCGTCCGCATCGTGTGGCTGGCGGTAAGGATCGTCGGCGTACGTCTTGGCGAGCAGACGGCCGTTCGGATCGATGAGTGCGGAGACGCCTGAGTTCACGGCGCGCACCAGGGCGACGCGTAATTCCACGGAAGCGAACACCGAGAGTGCGAGATGCTCCCACGGCTCGGAGCGCGCGCCGAACCAGGAATCGCTGGTCAAATTGACCAAAAGGTTCGGGTGCAGCGCGCCGACTCTGCGCAAAAACCCGGGGAGGATATCCTCGTAACAGATCACGGGCCCGATCGCCCATGGCTCGCCGCCCGGTGCAACCACCGAGAGAAGCGCGGGTCCGGCGCCTGCCGTGAACTGGCCCGCACCCACGGGCAGGAGCTTGCGCAGCCACGGAAAGTACTCGATGCCTGGCAGGTATTCGCCGAAGGCGAGCAGCCGCACCTTGTCGTAGCGGCCCCCGATGTTGCCGTTCGTCTCGAGCAGCAGCGCAGAGTTGAAAGCCTCGTCGCGGGTCGCGTCATAAGTGCTCGCTCCGATCACGAGCGGAATCGAGATGCCGCGGCGGATCATCGCCGGGGAGTCCTCGGTGAAGTCGGCGGTCATGTCTCGCGGCAAGGTCACGGGATAGCTTCCCTCGCTCCAGACCACGAGGTCCGCGCCGAGTCTCTGCAGCCGCCGGCTTTGCTCCTGCAAGGCCGTCAGCTCGCGGACGGCCTCCTCGGACGTGATTTCCCCATCGGCAGTGTACGCGATGTTGGGCTGCACGAGCCCGATCTTGAGCCACGGTGCGTGCACCAGCGCATCGTCCACCTGCCGCATGCGCACCGCGCCGAAGATGAGCGCGGCCGCGAGTGCCGACGCTGCGCCGATGATCGGCCAGCGGGCTGCTCGCGGACTGTCGATGAGGTCATAGATCGCGCCGTTGACGGTCATGAGCAAGGCGGTGACGCCCCACGGTCCCGTCAGCTCCGCGATCTGAATGACCAGCGGCTGCCAGGCCTGGGAGATCCACTGGCCGCAGGGAAACACCTGCGGCACCGTGAGCTCGCAGGCGACCATGAGCGGCGGGGCGAGAAGCGCGAAGGGGATCCGAATCCTGTTGCGGATCGAACGGGCGACGGCGGTGAACAAGAGGAAAATGAGCGCGCGCGTGGCGCAGAATGCGAAGAACACGAGAGCGGCTGCGGCCCAGGGAAAGCCAGCGAATCGGTGCGCAACATCGATCAGCCAGTAAAATCCTCCGCCGGTCTCGATCACCCCGGCCCACCAGCCGAGAAACAGCGCCCGGCCGTAGGTCGGCGCTCGATCGATGGCGAGGAGCATGGGCACCGCCGCGACCCAGGCGAGGCCGGACAGATCGAAGGGCGCGCAGGCGAGGAACCACAGACAGCCGCTCAAGGTGACCAGCCCGAGGCCGACGTAGAAATTAGAAGCGCGCATTATTGACGGTTGAGCCTACCGGCCGAGAGTTACGACATTCGCGGGAACTGCGCATCTTAAGGTATTCTGGTGCTCTACCATGCAAGAAAGATATGAGCCCTCCGAAATCGAAGCGGAGGCACAACGCTACTGGAACGAGAATCGCTGCTTCGAGGTGACCGAGGACCCGGCACGCGAGAAATATTACTGCCTGTCCATGTTCCCGTATCCGAGCGGGCGATTGCACATGGGTCACGTGCGCAATTACACGATCGGCGACGTGCTCACGCGGTTCATGCGGATGAACGGCAAGAACGTGCTGCAGCCCATGGGGTGGGACGCCTTCGGCCTGCCGGCGGAGAATGCGGCCATGGCGAACGCCGTTCCGCCCGCGAAATGGACCTACGACAACATCGCGCACATGAAGGCGCAGCTGAAGTCTCTCGGCTTCGCGTTCGATTGGAGCCGCGAGCTCGCGACGTGCCAGCCCGAATATTATCGTTGGAATCAGTGGATGTTCCTGCGGATGCTGGAGAGGGGCATCGCATACCAGAGGACGGGCATCGTCAACTGGGACCCTGTCGACCAGACGGTGCTGGCGAACGAGCAAGTCATCGACGGGCGCGGCTGGCGCACGGGCGCACTGGTCGAGCGGCGCGAAATACCCATGTACTATCTCAAGATCACGGCCTATGCCGAGGATCTGCTCGAATCGCTGAAAGTCATGCAGGGCTGGCCCGCGCGCGTGCGCACGATGCAGGCCAACTGGATCGGCCGCAGCGAGGGCGTCAGGATCGGGTTCCCCTACGAGATCGACGGCACCGAAGGGGTGCTGCACGCGTTCACCACGCGCGCCGACACGGTGATGGGAGTGACCTTCTGCGCGGTTGCGGCCGAGCATCCGCTCGCCGTGCGCGCGGCCGCGCATGACCCGGCGCTGGCGCGATTCATCGAGGAGTGCAAGCGCGGACCGGCCGTCGAAGCGGAGATCGCGACGCAGGAGAAGAAAGGCATGGCGACCGGATTTTCGGTGCGCCACCCGCTCAACGGAGAGGACGTGCCCCTGTGGGTCGGGAATTACGTCCTCATGAGCTACGGGGAAGGCGCCGTCATGGGTGTGCCCGCGCACGATGAGCGGGATTTCGAGTTCGCAAAGAAATATGGGCTGCCCATCGTGCCCGTGATCGACGTCGACGGGCTGACGTACTCGACCGAGGCCTGGCAGCCGTGGTACAGCGAGCACGGCCGTTGCATCGATTCGGGGAAATACGACGGCGCGGATTTTCAGGCCGCCACCGATGCGGTGGCGGCGGACCTCGAGCGGCTCCGTCTCGGCGAGAGGCAGATCACCTGGCGGCTGCGCGATTGGGGCATCTCGCGCCAGCGGTATTGGGGTTGTCCCATTCCGATGATTCACTGTCCGGCGTGCGGCACGGTGCCGGTACCCGATGAGCAGCTGCCGGTGCTGTTGCCCGAGAATCTCGTTCCCGACGGCAGCGGCAATCCGCTGCTGAAAGACGAGGCGTTCCTGTCAGTTTCCTGCCCGCGCTGCGGCGGCCCGGCGCGGCGCGAGACGGATACCATGGATACGTTCGTGGACTCGTCCTGGTATTTCTTGCGCTTCGCATGCGTGGACAACGATCGCGCGATGCTCGACTCGCGCGTGCATTACTGGCTGCCCGTCGACCAATATATCGGCGGCATCGAGCACGCCATATTGCATCTGCTATACGCCCGTTTCTGGACCCGCGTCCTCAACGATCTGGGAGCGGTTGAGTTCAAGGAGCCGTTCGAGAACCTGTTCACCCAGGGCATGGTTCTCAACCAGGCGTTCTTTTTGAAAAGCGAGTCCGGCCGCATCGAGTACTACAACCCCGCCGATGTGGAGGTGCTCGTCGAGAAGGGCGGCTCATCTCGTGCGGTACTGCGCGCTGACGGCAAGGAAGTCGAGTCGGGCGGCGTGGTCACGATGTCCAAGTCGAAGAAGAACGGGGTCGATCCGCAGGCCCTGGTCGATGAGTTCGGTGCGGACACGGCGCGGCTGTTCACCATGTTCGCGGCTCCGCCGGAGCAGACGCTCGAGTGGTCGGACGAGGGCGTGCAGGGTGCATACCGTTTCATCAAGCGGCTGTGGAAGGCCGTGCACGAGCACGTGCTTCAAGGCCCGGCGCCTGCGCTCGACAAGGCGGCGCTCACCGAGGCGCAGCGCGCGATTCGCCGTCAGGCCCATCACACGCTCGGCAAGGTGACCGACGACATCGGCCGGCGGCGTACTTTCAACACGGCGATCGCCGCGGTCATGGAGCTCATGAATTCGCTCGCGAAGTTCCCGCAGGCGACGCCGCAGGATCGCAGCGTCATGCACGAGGCGATCGAGATTGCCGTGGTGAGCCTCTCGCCCATCATTCCGCACGTGACGCATGTCTTGTGGCGCGCGCTCGGTCACTCGACGGCCTTGATCGATGAGCGCTGGCCGGGGGTGGATGCGGCGGCGCTCGAGCAGTCGACCGTGGAGCTGGTCGTTCAGGTGAACGGGAAGTTGCGGGCCCATGTCACCGTGCCGGCGACCGCCGATGAGGAGGCCGTGCGCGCCGCCGCGCTCGCGGACCCGCGCATTCAAAAGTTCGTGGATGGTCGGCCGGTTCGTAAGGTGATCGTCGTGCGCGGCAAGCTCGTCAACGTGGTCATCTAGATGCGCCCGATCGTGGCCGCGCTCCTCATGCTCGCGCTCGGCGGCTGCGGGTTCCGCCTCGCCGGCAGTGAGCACCTGCCGGCGGTTCTTGCCAAGCCGTATCTGTCCGTCAAGGATCCCTACACCGATTTCTCGCGCGAATTCGAGCGTCAATTGAAGGGCTCCGGCGCATTGCTGCAGCTCGGGCGCCAGGACGCCACCGCAACCATCGAGGTGACCAAGGATCTGGTCGAACAGCGCACTCTGGCCGTGTCGACGCGCAATATTCCGACCGACTACGAGTTGCGATATACGGTGACCTTCGACGTCAAGGGCCCGGACAGTCAGATCCTGGCGCCGCAGACCATCACGCTGTCGAGGGATTACAGCTTCAACGAAGACGAGCTGCTCGCCAAGGAGCACGAGGCGGACATCCTGCGGGCGCAGATGGCGCGCGACCTCGTAACCATCGCCATGCGGCGTCTGACCCGGTTGCAGTAGCGTGGAGCGAATGTGTTGCTGCTCAAGGCAATCGATCGGCTGGAGCTGTCCGTCCTGTTGGACAGGTTTGGACTCGAGCTCGTGCTCGTCGCGCCTGGGGAAGTCATTCCCGGCTCCTTCTGGGGCGAACGCGAAGCGGGCCTGATCGGCTCGAGAATCTACGCACGACTGGACACGCCGCTCCATTCTGTGCTGCATGAGGGCGCCCATTTCGTCTGCATGACGCCCGAGCGGCGAGCGGGGCTCGACACCGATGCAGGCGGCGATGACGTGGAGGAGAGTGCCGTGTGCTACCTGCAGATCCTGCTGGCACAGCGGCTGCGCAACGTCGGGACGGAACGCATGTGCCGGGATATGGACGACTGGGGCTACAGTTTTCGATTGGGCAGCGCGGCGCGCTGGTTCGATGAGGACGCCGAGGATGCCCGCGTCTGGCTCATCGATCACGGTCTCATCGACGTGCAGGGACGAGTGGCGCATACGCTGAGACGCTCGGCAGGCGATGTCAGCGAATAGCCGGCTCGCTCACCTCAAGGCGTCCGCGGCCGACCTCGCCATGAGGCTCGCGTTTCTCTTGGTCAACGTGCCCGCGGCCTTCGGCGCCCATCGGCGCGAGGCGAACATCCATTACGGCGCCCACGCTGCGCAACGGTTGGACCTCTATCGGCCGGGCCGCGAACGGCCGGGCCGCGAACGGCCGGGACCACGGACCGTGCTGCCGCGGCCTCTCGTGCTTTTCTGGCACGGCGGGAGATGGAGCTCCGGCGACAAGACCGAGTACCGATTCGTCGGCGCGGCCCTCGCAGAGCTGGGCTACGTCGGGGTACTCGCGAATTACCGTCATTATCCCGAGGTGCATCTGGCCGGCTTCATGGAGGACGCCGCGCGCGCCATGTGCTGGGCGGCGGCGCACGCCGAGGACCTGGGGGGCGACGCCTCCCGCATCTTCATCATGGGCCACTCGGCGGGCGCCCACATTGCGGCGCTCCTCGCCCTGGACTCGGGCTGGTTCACCGCGATCGGCCAATCCGCGCCCCGCATCGCGGGTCTCATCGGCCTGTCCGGCCCGTACGACTTCCTGCCGCTCAAGGAGGCGGACGTGCAGGACATGTTCGGCCCGCCGGAGCGCTACCCCGCCTCCCAGCCCGTCAATTTCGTGCGTGCGGATGCGCCGCCGGCGCTCTTGATCCATGGATCGAGAGATCGGATGGTCTCACCCGAAAACTCGCGGAGTCTGGCGGCGGCCTTGCGCGCCTGCGGGGTCGCGGTGACGCTTAGGCTGTATACGCACGCGGGACACGCCGACACCGTGGCCGCACTCAGCCGTCCCGCGCGGCGGCGCGCCTCGACCATGGCCGACATCGCAGCCTTCGTGGAGCGGTCGAAATCTCAGGCGGCGTGGGAGGCGGCGGCCGCGGGCGTCGCATAGACGCGTCCGAAGCGGTTCGCGAGAAAGGCCTGCAATCCGATCTGTTCCTGTTTGATGAGACCGGACTGGGGCAAATGTCCTCCGCGCAGCAGATCGAGCACGGCGCAAATGCCACCGGCGGTGGTGATCTGGATGGCGCTGCGCACGCGGCCCCCCATCGGCGCGGCATAAACCTTGTTCGCATAAGTCTCTTGCACGAGCTGTCCGCCGCGCTTGCCGCTCACCGTGACGAAAATGATCACGACGTCCTGCAGGGTGATCGGGACGGCGTTCTCCAGGATGTCCCGCAGAAGCTCGCGGCGATCGCGCAATCTCAAGTCGTTGAGCAGCGCCTTCATGATCGCTGCGTGGCCCGGATAACGGATGGTGCGGTAGTTGAGGTTACGCACCTTGCCCTCGAGGGTCTCGCAGAGCGTGCCGAGACCACCGGAAGTGTTGAACGCCTCGTAGAGGACGCCGTCCAGCGAAAACTCCTCGAGCTCCTCGAGGGCCTGGGTCTCGCGCAGCTGACCGTTGACGATCGCCTCGCAGGGCTCGCAGTACTCGTTGATGACCCCATCCGTGCTCCAGGTGAGGTTGTAATTGAGTGCGTTCGAGGGAAACTTCGGAAGCGCGCCCACGCGCATACGCACGTCCTGCAATTCGTCGAAATGCGACGCGAGATCGCTCGCCACGATGGTGATGAAGCCGGGGGCGAGCCCGCACTGAGGAATGAAGGCCGTGCGTGCGCCCACCGCGAGCTGCTTGACGGCACGGGTGCTGGCGACGTCCTCGGTCAAGTCGAGATAGTGCGCACCGGCCGTCTTGGCGGCCTCGGCGATCAGGCGGGTGGCGTGATAGGGCGCGGCGCTCAGCACGGCATACTTGCCTGCGAGAATTCCCGCCAGCGCGTCGCCCTGTGTGATGTCGGCCGCGATCTTGGTCACCGCCGCCGTCGTCTCGAGTCGGTCGAGGGCCGACTGCGAGCGGTCGATGACCGTGACGGTGTAGTCCCCGGAATCGACCAGCAGCTGGGCAATCATCGAGCCGATCTTTCCCGCACCTACGATGGCAATGTGCTCCATTGCAGTCTCCGCAAAAGTAACCGCCGTTCCGACGGGCATTTTCGCCGGCTCACCCGTCGATTAGTAGGGGAATTCTGCGCAAAATCTAGGTATATTTAGACGAATTAAATAGCACATTGGACGAAATGCATGGCTCTGGACGCGATTGACGAGCGGCTGCTGCTCGCGCTGCGTGAGAATGCGCGCGCCTCGACGGCGCGGCTGGCGCGGCTGGTCGGCCGCTCTCGGACGAGCGTCCAGAGCCGGATCGGGCGGCTGGAGAAAGAGGGCGTGATCGTCGGCTATGGCGTGCGGCTCGCGCCGGAGCACGATCTCGGCGCGGTGCGCGCCCACGTCATGATCAAGATCGGACCGAAGGAGGCGCGCGCCGTGACCGCGGCACTGCGGGCGATCCCCCAGGTCCGGGTTCTGCACTCGGTCAGCGGCGATGCCGATCTGATCGCCGTGGCGGCGACGGCCTCGGTGGCCGAAATGGACGCGGTCATCGACCGCATCGGCGCGCTCGATGGGGTGGAACGCACCACTTCCTCGATCATTCTGTCGACGAAGTTCGAACGGTAGCGCCGGTCAATCGCGGGCGGCGATCAGCGCAATCTCGATTTTGTAGGCCGAGCCGGCGAGCTGCGGGGAGAGCACCGTGGCACGGGCGGGCGAGGATCCCGGCACAATCCACTGTTCCCATATCCTGTTCATGTCATCGAACGTCGACATGTCCGTGAGCCAGATCGTGGCCGAAAGAAGCTTGCTCTTGTCGGTTCTCGCTTCCCTGAGCAAGGAATCGACGGCGGCCAGGATCTCCCGCGTCTGTTCCGCGACGTTCTTGCCCTCGGGATGGGCCGCGACCTGACCGGCGAGATAGACCGTCTGGTTGTGGATCACCACCTGGGACATGCGTGGGCCGCAGTGCAAGCGCTCGATGGACATGGTTTCCCCCTCGATCCGGAATAAAAAACGGCGCGGGCCTTTTGAGCCCACGCCGCCGGATTATCGCACCGACGGGGGAGTTGGCTGGCTTGCCGGCGCGAGATGCTCCTAAACTTTCGCCCTCGCGGGGCCGCCGGAGGACGACTTCATACTGCCAAAATGGGGCCGAAACGCGACGTACTCTTTGTGATGAACGATCCAATTTTTATCATTTTACAGGTAATGTGATTTGTGATAGGCCGACGCGCCCAGCGGGGCGGCAGGGCGCCCCGGGCGCGACTCACTCAGTGCTCGCTCAGCCAGAGAAACCGGGCGTGGCCCGGCCCTCGCGGCGTTCCTGCACGATGCCATGCCATTGATCAGTTGACAGCCCCGGTGCCGGGAACGGATATATAGCTGAGAGCGAAATTGCTCCCCGCTCAGGCGTGAAGATCATCGACCGGCAGGACAGTCGACCGCTTCAGACCTCAATCTCTTCGACGATACACGCACCGTCCGCCCTGCCGCGGGGAGCAAATTTAGTGCAGCCAAACCCCCGCGGTGGCGCCGCTCCGCGCTCGAGGCCGCGCGGGCGCTCCCCTCAGAACTGCGGTCGAATTGCAGGCGCACAGGCTCCCAGGCGAGGATCAGGTCGCCGGCGACGGCGCATTGCGCGGCTGCCGCGCGCGCCGGACGACGCAATAAGCGCCGATCGCCACCGCCAGGGTGACCAGGCTCGTCTTGAAGTCCTGCTGCATGGCCGGCGTGAACGCCATGGCGACCAGCACCGCGCCCATGGCGGCGATGGCCGCAAAGCTCAGCCATGGAAACAGCCACATGGTCACCACCGGCGGAGGCTCGCCTGCCCGCTCGCGCCGCATGCGCAGGTTGATCTGCGCCACGCAGATGGCCATGTAGACGTACACGATGAGCGCGCCCGAGGAGCTCACGAGAAAATCGAATACCGCCTGGGGGGCTTCGGTGGCCGCGATGATCCCGAGGAATCCCGCCACCGCGCCCATGAGTACCGAGCCCACGGGCACCCGGCGCTTGTTCAGCTTGACGAGGATCTGCGGCGCGTCGCCCCGGTCGGCGAGGATGAAGAGCACGCGCGAGCTCACATAGAAGGCGGAGTTGAGGCAGGAAAGCACGGCGGTGAGGATGATGACCGTCATGATCGTCCCGGCCCACGGCACGCGCATGGTATTGAGCGCCAATGTGAATGGGGATTCCCCGGAGACCACCGTGTTCCACGGCGCCACCGAGACGATCAGGAATACCGACAGCACGTAGAACGTCAGAATCCGCAGGATGACGGCACTTCCCATGCGGGCGACCGCACGTCCCGGCTGCGCCGACTCCGCCGCGGCGATGGTGGTGATTTCCGCGCCGGTCATCGCAAAGAAGACCGTGGGCACGGCGGCGAGCACCGCGATCCAGCCGTTCGGCGTGAAACCGCCGTAGGCCGTGAGGTTGCCGAAGGTCGCGCCGTGCGGGGAGGTCCAGCCGAACGCGTAGGAGGCGGCGATGACGATGAAGACGATGATCGCAGCCACCTTGATCGAGGCGAACCAGAACTCGAACTCGGCATAGGAGCGAGCCGACATCAGATTGACGCCCGTCATGACGGCCATGAGCCCGAGTCCGATCTCGAGAGGCGTCAGCTGCGGCAGCCAGTGTCCGAGGATCTTCGCCCCTGCGATGGCTTCCACGGGTACGACCAGCACCCAGAAGTACCAGTACAGCCATCCGACCACGAAGCCCGCGCCATCGCCCAGGCCGGCGCGCGCAAACTCGGTGAACGAGCGCACGTGCGGCAGCGCCGTCGCCATCTCGGCCAGCATGCGCATCACCAACAGGATCAGCAGGCCGCAGATCGCGTAGCTCAAGAAGCTCGCGGGGCCGCCGCGCAGGATCGAGGTGCTGCTGCTCACGAACAGGCCCGCTCCGATGATCCCGCCGATGGATATCATCGTGAGGTGCCGGCCCTTCAGGGACTTGCTGAGCTCGTTCTTGCCGCCGATCATCGTTGCCGGTTCCGCGTGCGCCATGGATCGATTGCCTCAAGTTTCCGAAGCCGCGCCTATTCTGCCTGGAATTCTCCGGGGTATCGCGAATTCGATCCCGCGTGCCTGCAGCTATACTGAGACGCGCCACGGGCCGCGAAAGACCCGCGCGAAAGGACATCGAACATGAGCTTTTCCGGAAGAGGAGTTTTGGTCACGGGCTCGACCAGCGGCATCGGCGAGGCGTGTGCCCGGCTGTTCGCCGAGTCGGGCGCGCAGGTCTTGGTGACCGGCCGCGATCCGGAGCGCGGGCGCCGGGTGACGGAGGCGATCGCCGCCGCGGGCGGCTCGGCGCAGTTCATCGCGGAGGATCTGCGCGCCGATGGCGCGTGCGAGCGGCTGATCGCCGAGACTCTCGAGCGGCTCGGAAGACTCGACGTGCTGGTCAACAATGCCGGCATTCTCTACACCGCCGATGCGCCGGCGACCACGGACGCGCAATGGCTCGATACCTTTGCGGTCAACGTCAACGCGCTCTTCTACTTGAGCCGCGCCGCGGTCAAGCACATGAAGGCCGCGGGGAAGGGGACCATCGTCAACATCGCGTCCGAATGGGGACTGAACGGTGAGCCGAACCACGTCGCGTATTGCGCGAGCAAGGGGGCCGTGCTGCAGATCACCCGCTGCATGGCCCTCGATCACGCGGCGGACAACATCAGGGTCAATGCTGTCTGCCCGGGCGAGATTCATACGCGCATGGTCGATGAGATCCTCGCGCGGCGGGGCGGGGACCCTGCAGAGAGCGCACGCCAGCTCGCGGCCGGAATTCCCATGCGGCGCCTCGCACAGCCCGTCGAGGTCGCGCGGTGCGTGCATTTCCTCGCCTCCGACCACGCGAGCTACGTGACCGGCGCCTCGTTAAGCGTCGATGGGGGCAACGACGCCACCGGCGGCCCCTATCCCTAACCGATGTGCATCCCCGGCCGGCGCATGGCCGCGCTCGTAGGGCTTGGCGAGCACCATGTAGATCGCACCCACGACCACCACGCCGACCGTGGTCGCCAGCATTCCGTAGACGGTGTACCAGGGGTCGGCGTCGGTCTGCGGACGCGGCCATAGAATGTTCACGATGGCGCTCACCCCATAGACAAGCGCCAGTACGTTCACCAGAACGCCCCACCAGCCGAGCGTGAACGGGCCGGTCGGACGCCAGCCCTTGGCGCGGGCGATCAGCGCGGCGAGCACGATCATCTGGAATGCGATGTAGATCCCGACGGCCGCGAAGCTGATGATGGTCTGGATGGCATCCTGCATCCACAGTGCCGAGAGTGCGATGAGCCCCGGAATCACGCCCATCAGGATGAGCGCATTGGCCGGCACGTGGTGACCCGGCGACATGCGGCTCAGAAGCTTGCTGCCGAAAATCATCTGATCCCGTGCATACGCGAAGGTGAGCCGGCTGGCGGCCGCCTGCAGGCTCAGTACGCAGGAGACGAACGACACCAGCACGACGAGGATTACCGCGCGAAAGCCGGCGACGCCCATGGCGGACTTGAGCAGGGTGACGATCGGGTCGGTGTCCTTGCCCGACATCACCGCGCCGATATCCGGAATCGCGAGCACGAACGCGAGGCATACCCAGATCGCCGCTGCTCCGCCGATGTAGATGGTCATGCGCATGGCCTTGGGGATCATGCGGCTCGGATCGGGCGTCTCCTCGGCGACGTCGCCGCAGGCCTCGAAGCCGTAGTAGCAGAACATCGCCGCGAGTGCGGAGGCGAGGAACGCCGGCCAGTAACTGCCGTTGGTGTGCACGAAGGTCGTGTTCACGAGCACGCTCAGCGGCTGATGGCGTGCGAACAGCAACAGGTAGCCGCCCACCACGATCGCACCCACGAGCTCACAGATGAATCCGAACATCGCGACGCGCGCCAGGAGGCGGGTCCCCGACAAGTTCAAGAGCGTGCTCACGCCGATGACACCGAGCGCGATGATGGTGGTCGCGCGCGGCGTCGCCTGCATGCCGAACAGCTGTGCGAGAAACGGCGCGATCCCGGTGGCCGCGCCGGCCGCCGTACAGCACAGCGCCCAGCCGTATATCCAGCCCGCCATCCAGGCCCAGCGCTTGCCCATCAAACGGCGCGCCCAGGGATAGAGGCCGCCGGATATCGGAAATTGCGAGACGATCTCGCCGAAGATCAGACACACGAGGAGCTGCCCCAGACCCACGCCGATGTAGGTCCACCACATGGGCGGTCCGCCGGCCACGAAGGCCACGGCGAAAATCGTGTACACGCCGACCACGGGCGAGAGATAGGTGAATCCGAGCGAGAAGTTTTCCCATTTCGACATGGTGCGGTCGAAATGCGAGATGTACCCCAATGCGCGGAGTTGCGCCGCGTCTTGATCGATCGGCTCGCCGGAATCGACACTCACGTAGCTTTTACCTCTCTAGGCCACAGGCATCCTATGTTACGAAATCGGGGGGCGGTGTGCCCCCCGATTTCTGACGACGTCTGCGAGCGTTGCCGCTGCCGGTTCAGAACTTGTATTGGAAATCCAAGCCGAGGGTGCGCGGCTGATTGGTCGAGACACGGGTGATGGCATAGGTCTGCCAGGCAAATACGGTATTGTTGATCGTGAGTTCCGCCACCTTGTTGGTGAGATTGGTCACGAACAGGTAGGCGCCCCAACGGTCACTGAGCACGCCTGCACGCGTATCCACGAGGTTGTACGTAGGTAGAATCTGAGGATAGGCTGCCTGGTCGCGTGTGTCGCCGACCACGGAGCTCGTGATGTTGACCATGCCCCTCAAGGTATCGTTGATCGCCCGCGAGTAGTTCGCCCCCAAGGTCGCCGTGAACCGCGGCACGTTGAGCACGCGGGTTCCGGGCGTTATCCCCGAGGCCTCGGCGTTCGCATTGGGGTCATTGATTTCCGCATTGTTGTAGGCGCCGGAAAAATCCACGGTCAGCCCCTCGACGATGAGAGCGGAGACCTCGAGTTCAGGTCCGAAGGAGCGAGCGTTGCCGGCGTTGGTATTGTAGGGATAGCCACAGGTGAGCGACAGCACCTGCTGGATGTTGTTCCACTTGATGTAGTAGAAATCCGCGTTGACTGAAAGTCGCCTGTCGTCGAATTTCGCCTTCTCGCCGACCTCCACGCTCCACACGTTGTCCGGCGAAAAATTCGGTTGCGCGTCCACGTGGACGGGACCGGCGGCGCAGTTGTAGGCGTAGGGATTGATCGCGAGCACCGCCGCGGACGGCAGCGGTATGGGCAGATTGAAACCGCCGGGCCGCGAGCCCTTGGCGACGGTGCCGTACACCGTCAGATCCGTCGACGGCTCGTAGGAAAGATTGAGCTTCGGCAGTACCGTGCTGCCGCTGGCGCTTTGGTAGAGGATGGTATGGTCCTGGTTCACCGAGGCCGTTCCGAGGCCGGCCTGATCGGCATGGTTGTTGATGTCGAAATGGAAGTAGCGCAGTCCTGCGGTGAGCTTCAGAGCGTCCGTCAATTTGTAGCTACTCTCGCCGAACACGGCACTTTGTCTCAATTCGTTCGGATTGTTGTCGTTGAAGACCACACCGTTCGGGTTCGCGGCCTGCGGGCTCGGGTAGGGTGGCAGGGCGGGGTTCGGGTAGCGCAGCACGCTGTTGACCGGAGCGACCGAGCTTGGTGCGCAATAGCCGGCCGGGGAGGAGGTTGCGTAGCCGCAGGTGAGTGCGGTCGCGAATCCGGGTTCCTGGTTGTACGTGATGTAGCCCGAGTCGAGATGGGCGAAATACAAGCCGCCCACCCATTGCAATCGGCCGGAGCTGGTCGACGTGAGACGCAGCTCCTCGGCGAATTGCTCCGTCGGGTCGTGATCCTGGTAGAGATTTTGGATGAAATTCGGGACGTACACACCATTGACCAAGTGCGTGAGGTCGTTGATGTTTTGCAGTGCCTCGGTCGAATCCGTCGATTGCTCGACGAATCGTTTCCAGTAGCTCGTCGCGGATGTGAGGGTCCCGATGGGGAACAGGTATTCGACCTTCATGCTCGCCATCTTGAAGGAGTCGTAGTAGGGCTCGGGTTGGTTATAGGGCTGATAGATGGCGAGGTAATGCGATCCCGGCGGGTCCTGAAAGTTGTTGTAGCCGTCGGCGTCGATGCGCTGGTACATCAAGTTGGTCGTGATCGATAATTCATCGAGGGGCTTCACGAGCAATGAGGCTCGCGCCGAGGCGAAGCGCTCGAGATTGACGCCCTTGATCACCTGCTGCACGGGCATGTCGAGCACATCGCCCCGAACACAGTTATAGGCACACAAGGCAGGCGCGCCCGGACTACCGGCCGGCTGAGTTGGAGCCGGAAACTCCCCGGGTGGAGCGACGATGCGATCGATCCAGCCGCTGATATATTTGGCGGTGGTGACCGTGCGCAAAGCTGCATACTCGCCGATCGGCAGGTTCAACATCAGGCTGCCGCCGCCGTTGGTGCTGCCGTGGCTTGTGTCAGAGATGCTCGAGTCGGTCGCTGCCTCGAACATGCCGAGCTTGGGCTGGTTGGTGACGAGCTTGATCGTGCCGCCCATCGACCCGGAGCCGTACAACGTGCCCTGCGGGCCGCGCAGCGTTTCGACGTGGTTCAGGTCGAATAAGTCGGGATCGATGACCGTGCGCCCATTGAGTGAAACCGCGTTCGCCGAGAGGGGGGTCTCGTCGATGTAGAAGCCGACCGTCGCCGCGGTGCCGCCGCCGGCCGACAGGCCGCGCATCTCGTATTCGGTCTGGCCGGGACCTGCGGTGCGCAACGAAATACCCGGAACCTTGCCCACCAGGTCTTCGACGCTCGCAATGTTCTGCTGGGCGAGATCATTGCCGGTCAGAGCGGTGATGCTGATGGGTGTCGCCTGCACGGTGGATTCGCGCTTCTCGGCGGTGACGACGATCTCCTCGAGCTCGCCCTTGCTCTCGGCGGCGGGGCGCGCGGGGGCGGGGCTCGCCGGGCCGGCTGCCGCCGCCGGATCGGGGTCTGCCGTGGCCGGTCTGCCGAGGAGGGACATCCCGACCAGGGCCGCTGTCAGGGACAGGAGCCCGAACTTCGAGTAAAAGAAAGCCGCGCCCGCGGCTCGCGAGGGTATGTTCATTCGCTGTGATCTCCCTGAAAAAAATCAAACACGCCGGCGCATGAGCCGAGGCCCCACGCCCAGCGCCGCTTCAATCCGACGCGCCAGCGACAATCCCCCGCCGTTACTAATTCGTAGCACAGGCTTTACTATCACGCAAGTTTTTTGCGCGATAGTATCTGCGCGTCACTGAGGTCTACCATGATGGCTAGTGCTCGATGCCGTTGCGTGTTCCGCCGTTGAGCGCCTTGCCGGCATCGCCGCGATGGGTTCTCACGGCGCTGTTCGCGAGCAGCCTGGGGGTGGGATTGATCTTCGGCTTTCAGCCGCCGCTCATCGCCTTCGTGCTGAGCCGCGCCGGGGCTTCGAGCTTCGCGGTCGGCTCGGTGACCGCGGTCAGTCTGATTGCAGTGATCGTGCTCGGTCCCTTCTATCCTCGCGCCATCGCACGCCTGGGATTGAAGGGCTGCATCATGACGGGTGTCGCCGCCGCGGCCGCGATACTCCTGCTCATGGGATTGTGGCCGAGGTTCACGGTCTGGCTCGGCCTTCGCTTCTTGAGCGGCTGCGTGCTCGGGCTCGCATGGATCGGCAGCGAAGTCTGGATGAACGTTGCGAGCAGCGCAGCCTCGCGGGGCATGGTGATGGGCATCTACGGAGCGGTGTTCTCCACCGGAGTGGTGCTGGGGCCGCTGCTGCTCGAGGTGACCGGCACGAGCGGCTGGAAGCCCTTCGTATGCGGCGCGCTGTGCTTGCTGGTGACCCTCATGCCGCTCGCGCTGCTCCGGCAGGCGAAGGCCGAGATGCCCGCCTCGCGCCCGGCGGCGGGTCTCATCCACAGCGTGCGCTTTGCCCCGCTCGTGATGCAGGCGGCCGTGGTCGCGGGCCTGGTCGAGTCGGCCGATCTTGCGTTGCTGCCGCTCTTCGGGCTGCACTCGGGCTTGAGCGAGCGCGGCTCGCTCGCCCTGCTCGCGGTCTTCATGGCCGGCAACGTCGCGCTGCAGTTGCCGATCGGATTGCTGGCGGACCGGTTCGGACGCCGCCGCCTCTTGGGTTACTGCGCGCTCCTGAGCGCAGTCGGCCCGCTGCTCCTGCCGGCGTGCATCCGGACGCCGGTCTTGCTCGCGCCTCTGCTCTTCGTGTGGGGCGGCACGCTCTATGCGTTTTACAGCCAAGGCATCGCTCTTCTCGGCGAGGAATTCCCAGCCTCCGAGCTCGCCGCCGCGAACACCGCCTTCGTGATCGTCTACTGCGCGGGCGGGGTGATCGGGCCGAGCCTCGGCGGCCTGACCATGGACCTGTGGCCTCGTTTTGGATTGCCGGCTTTGCTCACCGCCGCACCCCTCGTCTTGCTCACCTGCCTCGCCGCCGGCGCGCTCACGGCCAAGTCCGCCTCGCGGCCCCGCGCTCCCTGAAGCGCCTCAGCCCACGGCGGTGCGCTTTTTCTTCTCCGGGTCGTCGAACGGCAGGGTATGTGCCATGGCGGCTCCCTTGACGTTCTTGCCGCGAATCTCGAGCTTGGTTCCATGCACCGCGGCTGGAACGTCGAGCCGCGCGAGCGCCATCGACTTGCCGGTCAGACTCGATACCATCGCACAGGTCACCACACCGACTCTCTTGCCGCCCGAATACACCGGATCGCCCATGTCGGCCGCGACCTTTCCCTCGATCAGCAGCCCGAACATCTTGAACCGCTCCTTGCCCTTGAGCCGGGCGTGGGCGTCGGCCCCGCGAAAATCGGTCTTGCCCGGACTCACCGTGAACTCGAGCCCGAGCTCCCAGAGACTGTCGCCGGGCGGATCGTGCTCGAAGGGGTACATCTGCGACATGTCGTAAGGGTAGAAGAGCAGATAGCTCTCGACCCGCAGCCAATCGAGCGTCGTGAAACAGACCGGAATGATGCCGAGCGGCTTACCCTCGCTCAGGATGGTATCCCAGAGGTGCCCGGCGTCCTCGGCCTTGCAGAAGATCTCGTAGCCGCGCTCGCCCGTGTAACCCGTTCGTGACAGCGTCACGGGACGGCCGAAGAGCATCGCGGGCATGTGATGGAAATAGTTGAGGCTGCGAATACCCGGCACATGCTTCGACAGAAAGTCGACGGCGAGCGGGCCCTGCAGCGACAGATCGTGCAGATCGTCGTCGACGATCATGGCCGCATTGCGTCCCGGAAGATATGCGCCCAGCGTCTCATGTCCCGCGCCGCTGCCGTGCACCACCATCCAGGCATTCGGGCCCGTACGGTAGAGCACGCAATCTTCGATGAAGTGACCCGAATCGTTCAGCATGCAGGCATAGCGGCATTGTCCCGGATTGATCTTGGTCACATCGCGGGTGGTGGCGTAACTCAGGATCGCAGAGGAATGCGGGCCGACGAGGTGCAGCTTCTTCAACCCCGATACGTCCATCAATCCGGCCTTGGTGCGTATCGCCACGTGGTCCTGCGCGATGTCCTTGGCGTAGGTCCAGGCCGTGCCCATTCCATTCCAATCCTCGAGCTTCGATCCGAGCGCGCGATGCCGATCCGCCAGGGCCGAGTGACGCCAACTGAGTGCCATGCATGTCTCCAGAGTGTTATCGAACGAGAGTCGTGCGCCGCGCATGCCGCGCGGCCGAACCAATAGGCGCTAATCCGGTCCAGCGCCCGGCGTGGTCGGCGTACCGTCGTCGAACGGCGCGAGCCACGCGACCACGGTATCGCGGTACCGGCTCAAGCCTTTGTAATCGACGAGCGCTGGGTGCAGCCCTTTCAGGGCCCGATGCACCCGGCGTGCCCACTTGGGGATGGTCGCGAGCTCGCGCAGACTGATGAGGTAGCATCTGATGCCGAACAACACGGCGTTGCTGCGCGGCAGGCGCCACAGCCCCTGAAGCTCCACCCGCAGGTGCACGAGATCACCCGCGTTCTGGGGCGTGACCGTGGTGCGGTCCGGTCCCCACATCGGATATCGCTCGGGTGAGGTATCGAGCCGTGGGTTGACGGTCATGGTCCAGTTGAGCCGCCGGACCGGCTGGCCCAGGCGCAGATTCAAAAGAAACTTGAGAGCGCGATCGAACACTCCCAACTCGTGCGCCAGCGGCACGGGGCCGTGCCATTCCTTGAACGTCATGCCGATGTCGAAATCCAGAGACCAATCGGCCGGTGTCGTGACCATACCCGCCTCGGTCCACAGATCACCTTCGCGCTGATCCATCACCACGAAGTCGCCCTGGGCCTGCCGAGTGATGAAGTCGAGGGGCTCGCGCGCGAGGCTCCCCGGATCACCGAAGACGAAGGTCTGATCGATGTGCAAGGGCCGATTGATCCAGCGCCAGAGGTTGCCCGCGCGCTCGAGCGAGAAGTGCTGCGGATAATCGCGCGCCAGCGATTCCATGATGAGCTCGAGGCAATCCCATTGCGCGCTCATCATGTGCGGCAGCGCCTGATAGCGCAGCGGCTCGGCCTCGAGCACCAGCGCGCGCTCGCGGCATTCGGCAACGTAGTGCTCATCGACGTCGAAAGCAAATTCGAGCACGGAGCCGGGCGACCCGCGGGTATGCGGCTCGATGTTCACCGAGTACATGTAGTCGTCTTCCGCGAAGGGCAGCGGAAAGCGACGGATCGCCCGCGGGCTGTTGCGGTAGGTGAAATCGTCCCTGAAGGTCTCGTGGGGCTTGAAGACGGCGCTCATGGGTGGATCCTCTTGATTCGTGTCGCGGCCTATAAATCGAGCACCAGGCTCTTGCATTTCGCCCGAGACACGCACGGCATGATGTATTTGCCACGGTCCGCCTCCGACAGATAGTGATCGTTGTGCACGATCTCGCCTTCGACGGCGAGCACTTTCGTCTGGCAGAAGCCGCAGACGCCGCCCCGGCAAAGATAGGGCACCTCGACGCCGGCCGCCTCGATGCTTTCCATGAGGCTCTGATCGGGCGGCACGTGCACGCTCACCTTCGAGCGGGCGAGGAACACATCGAAGGCGTCGCCGACGGGCGGGGCCGAGAATTGCTCCCAATGAATGTGGCTGTCGGGCCAGCCCCAGCGCCGGGCCGTCTCGGCGACATGATGGATCATTCCGGCGGGCCCGCAGACATAGATATGCGTGCCGAGCGGCTGACCCGACAGCAGGGCGTCGTAGTCGACCGCATGACCCTCGCTGTCGTAATACACATGCACCCGGTCACCCTCGCGCTCGCGCAGGTGCGGCAGAAATGCTGCATGCTCCGGGGAGCGCACGCAGTAATGCAGCTCGTAGGGAACGCGCCCGTGGTGCAGATCCTCGAGCTGCGCCAGGAAAGGCGTGATGCCGATGCCTCCCGCGATGAGCACGTGCTTGCGCGCGATCTTGTCGAGGGCGAACAAGTTCACGGGGTGCGCGATCTCGAGGCGCGTGCCGACGCCGACCTGGTCGTGCATGAAGTGCGAACCGCCGCGGGATTCCTCCATGCGGCGCACGCCGATCTCGTATGCGTCGAGCCGGTGCGGAGAGCTCAATAGCGAGTAGGGATTGCGGTGAACGCGGCCGCCGCGGTGGGCCTCGCTGCGCATGACCACGACGATGTGCGAGCCTCCCGAAAACGCGGGCATGACGCCGCCGCCGACCGGCGACAGCGTGAAGTGCTTGATGAGGGGCGTGACCTGCTCGACCGCGCTCACCTCGACGGCCATGATTTGTTCCTCGCTCACACGAACACCTCCTTGATGGGAGGCAACTCGCCGGGCACCTCGGCGTCCACCATGACGCCCATGTAGGCCGCGAGGCGGCGCGAATAATGATCGCGAACCAGGAGCCAGCGGTCGCAATGGCTGCAGCGGACGATGTTGGTGCGCACGTCCTCGGTGGTGGCCCGGCAGTGAATGCAGTAAACGCGCCGCGCCCGCGATCCCACCTCTTCCGCTCGGATCTCGTCTTTATTCAAGTTGAATTCGAGGGCGAGCTGCATCGCGAGACCGATGAAGCTCTCGGGACCGGCGACGTAGAGCCTCGTGCCCATGAGGGAGCTTCCGAGAAGCGATTTGAACTCGTGGAGGAGCAAAGGCACCTCGTCGAACAGGCGAACCTCCTGAAGCGGCAGACTCCCGATCTCGCCCCGGGTATCGACCAGCAGGACCCGCGTGCGTGTCAGGGCCTCGGCGGCGGATTCCTGCATCTCGCGCACTACCCGCAGCAGCGCTACCTCGCCCGCGCCCAGACCGAGCATCAGGTGATAGCGCCCGCGCGTATCCGCACTGAGCGGAGCGTACACGGGCTTGCTCTTGATGCCGGTGACGAGCACGTCAGTAAACCGCCAGTGCGTGGGTGATCGCTACGACGGCGATGCCGAGCACGAGCACGGCGTAAGGCCACAAGCCGGCGCGTTTCATGAGCCGCTCACCGTCGAGCATTTCGAGGTCCTGGGCCATCTGCGGCGGGAACGCGCCCTTGTCCTGGATGTAATGGCGATAGATGAATACCGGAATGATCAGGGCCGCGAAAATCAGGCCGGTCTTGAGCGTTCCGGCGCCGTACACGTCGGCGCCGAAGCCCATGAACGCGAGATTCACGAACGATAGGACGGCGCCCGCCGCGAGGATCCAGCTGGGCGCGCGCCACGGCCGCACCTGCCGCGGGCGGTCCATGCGATGGATCCAGCCGGCATTCAAGTTCAGGAAATTGAAGATGAGGTAGCCGATGTTCGCAGCCCCGATGACGAACACCGTGTCGGACATGAGCAGGAGCAGCAGATTGAAGCCGAAGTTGGTGAGCATGGCGTTGGTCGGCGCGCCGTGGGCATTCACCTTCGCGAGATACTTGGGCAACCAGCCGTCGATCGACGCCTGGTAGAGCGTGCGCGAGGAGCCGGCCATGGACGTCATCAACGAGAGCACCAGCGCGAGGATCAGCATGATCACGACGATTGCGCCGACGAATCGGCCGGCATGGACCATCCGCGCCATGACGGCGGCGACACCGGTGCCGCCGTAGATCTCGGGCGCGAGCATGCCGCCATATTCAGCCGGCGTGATGACCTTGCCGGCGGCGTCGAGAACGGCCGGGTGCACGAGATTTCCGAGACCGAGATAGCCCTGGAATGCAAAAGGCACCAGGGTGTAGACCACCACGCACAAAAGGCCCGAATAGAAGATCGCCTTGAAGGTGTCGGTCTTCGGATTCTTGAATTCCCCGGTGTAGCACACCGCGGTCTCGAATCCGTATGTGGACCAAGCCGCAAGGAACATACCGGCGGCGAACAAGGTGATGCCCGCCATGTTCCAGGACCCCGTCGTCACCTGCCCCACGGCGTCGCGTGCCAAGGGTGCGAGGGGAAAGAGGTTCGTCTGCACGATGTCGCCGGTCAGGATCGGCACGATGCCGATGAGCAGCAACGGAATCATGGCGGAGATGCCGAGGATCTTGGTGGTATTGGCGGAGCGCAGGATGCCGCCGTCCTGGATGAACTTGACCGCCAGCAGCACCACGGCGCCCAGGATGAACGTGGCATTGATGCGCAACGTCAGGCCCGTCTTGAGCGCACCCAGATCGAGCAGCGTCACCTGCCAGGTGTTCACCACGGAGTCGGGCGCGAACAGCCCGCTCAGGATGTACCCGGCCGCGAGCGTCGAGCCCGTCGCGAGCACCGGGGACCAGGCAAACCAATTGCACCAGACGGAGATCGGAGCGATCAGCTTGCCGTATCTCACCCAGCCGATGGCACCGTAAATCGAGGTGCCGCCCGCCTTATCGGGGAACAGCCCGGCGATCTCGGCGTACGTGAACGATTGAATGAATCCCATCGCGATCGAGGCGATCCAGATGACCCAGGAGAGCTTGCCGACGGTCGCCGCGACGCCGCCGATCGAAAAGAGCACGAGCGGCGGCACGCCGCTCGCCACCCAGAATGCGCCGGTCCAGTCGATCCCGCGCTCGAGACCGGCGCTCTTCGCGGCGGGCTCGGCCGCAGTGCTTTCGACCGCCGCGCTCATGCGGACCCCGGCTCAGAAACGACGACGCAGCTCTTCGGCGATTTCAAAGATGTCTCCCACGATTCCATACTTGGCGACTCCGAAAATCGATGCTCCCGCGTCGCTGTTCACCGCGACGATGGTGGCGACGTGCTTCATGCCGGCGAGGTGCTGGATGGCGCCCGAGACACCCATGGCGATGTAGAGCTTACATGCGCTCGCCGTCTTGCCGGACTGTCCGACCTGGCGGCTCTTCGGAAGCCAGCCGGCGTCGGCGATGGGCCGTGAGCACCCGAGGGTGGCGCCGATGGCGTCCGCGAGCTCCTTGAACTGCGCAACCTTGGCCTCCTCGCCGATGCCGCGTCCGATGGTCAAGATGAACTCGGCCTGAGTCATGTCGACGTCATCGCTCGCGGCGAGCTCGATGAACTCGAGCCCCTTGGAACGGCCCGCCACCGGCGGCGCTGCAAACTCCGTAAGACGCGGGGTGCCCGGGCCCTCCGGGGGCTTGAATACATTGGCGCGCAGCGCCAGCAGCACGGTGCTGCGGCCTGGAAAGTCGACCTCCACATTGACCTTCTGACCGTAACCGCCGCGCGTCGCGACGAGCTCGCCCTCGATGCGCTCGACCTTGAAGACATCGGAGGCAAATCCGAGGCCGAGGCGGGCCGCGAGTGCCGGAGCGTAGCCGAAGGAGTCCACGCTGTGCGCGATCAGCACGACCTCCGGGCGGCGCTCGGCGATCAGCGCGGCGGCGACCGCCTCGAAGGTATCGGGGTCGAATTCCGCGCTCGGCACTTTGATCGCGATGATCTCATCCACACCGGCGAGCTCGAGCGCCGGCGCGAGCTGCGCCGGTGAAGGACCGATCACGGCCACGGCCACCGGATCGTCCGCGCGCCGCAGCGCCTGCGCCGCGCCGATCAGCTCGAGGGAGACCGGGCGGAGCTCGCCGCGCCGTTGTTCGGCCATGATCAAGAGGCCGCTCACGAGGCATCTCCCTTGAATTCGCGAATGATCTCGGCCAGGCGCTGCGCTTGCGCGGCGGCATCGCCGCCGATGAGCTGCGCTTGCCCCTTATCGGGGATGACCATCCGGCGCACACGCGAGGCGGATCCCGCCTCGCCGACCTCGGCGGGAGAGAGCCCGAGCTCGGCGATGGACTTGACCTCGATCGGCTTCGCCGCGGCCTGCTTGATGCTGCGGAGCGAGGCGTAGCGCGGAGTGTTGATGCCGAGCTGGATGGTGAGCACTGCGGGACACTCGATTTCGATTTCCTGCAACAGGCCGCCTTCGAGCTCGCGCCGCAAAAGCGCGCGCTTCGCGCCGGGTGCGTAGCTCAAGGAGCTCACCACGGCGGCGTGCGGCCAATCGAGAAACGCGGCCGCGGCGATGCCGGTGGTGGCGAACGCCTGATCGGAGGATTGGACCCCCGCGAACAACATCGCCGGAGACTCTTGCCGGGCGACGGCAGCGACCACCCGCGCGATCGCGATCGGGTCGGATCCTTCGAGCGCCTCATCCCAGATGCGAACGGCGCGGTCGGCGCCTTTGGCAAGGCACTTGCGCAGCGCCTCATCGGCGTCTTCGGGCCCCACCGTGATCGCGACGATCTCGACCGGTTCGGCAGCCGCTTCCTTGATCTTCACCGCCTCCTCGAGCGAGAAGTCGTCCCACTCGTTCAGATCGCGGATGAGGAAATCCTCATCGACGTCGCGGCCATCCGAACGGATCGTGAAATCCTCGTCGAGCGCGGCGACTTGCTTCACGGCGACGAGGATTTTCATGCAAGCACCGTCTGGGCGCGCGGCACTGCCACTGCTTCTCGGGTGAGCTCGATCAGTTCCTTCACGACGAATTTCCCCTCGTTGCCCGTGGTCTTGAGCGCATCCTCGAACATGGTCAGATCCTTCGGGCAGCTCACCACGTAGACCTCCAGGCCCGGTATCGCGGCAGCCTCACGCATGCGGTTCTGAGCCGGCTTTTCCGCGCCGGCCGGATCGGGAATCCAGATTCTGCCCCCGCCCGCCCCGCAACAGAAGGAATTGTCGCGGCAGCGGTGCATCTCGACCAGCTCGCATCCCAAAAGCCGCAGCAGCTCCCGCGGCGCCTCGTAGCCCTTGTTGAAGCGGCCGAGATGACAGGGATCGTGAAACGTCACGCGCCTGCGCAGCGGGCTGGTCACTTTCAACCGGCCTCGGGCGAAGAGATCCTTGAGGAAGCTCGTGTAATGCTGGATCTCGTAGCGGCCCCCGAAATCCGGGTACTCATTGCGAATGGTGTTGTAGGAATGCGGGTCGGTGGTGACGATGGTGTCGAACGAGGCCCCCTCGAGCGCGGCGATGTTCGCTCCCGCGAGCAGCTCGTAGAGCCCTTCCTCTCCCACCCGGCGCACGTCGTTGCCGGCATTCGACTCGCCGTCGTAGAGGATGCCGAAATCGACGCCCGCCTCGCGCAGGAGGGTCGCGAAGGTCTGGGTGACTTTCTGGTTTCGCGGATCGAACGATGCGTAATCGCCGACGAACCAGAGCACTTGCACCGGCTCCTTGCGCGCGTCTTTGATCCTGAACGGAAGAGACTTCGTCCACGAGCCGCGCTTGCGCTTCGATTCGCCGAACGAATTGCCCGTCTTGTGAATGGTCTGCAGCGTCTTGGTGAGCAGCGGATCCATGGCGCCGTCCTCCACGAGCTTGCGGCGCATCTGCACGATGATCGGCACATGCTCGACGGCCACCGGGCAGATCTCGACGCACGCCATGCAGGTGCGGCAAGACCACAAGGTCTCCATCGAGACTTGACCGGGCGACTTGCCGTGCACGTCGAGCTCCGCGGCCGCCGGCACGGCGCCCGACTCGAGGGTGGCGCTCGCAAATTCACGCAGGCTCAAGATCACATCGCGTGGCGAGAGCGGCGCGCCCACGGCGCGCGCGGGGCATGCCTCGTGACACCGCCCGCACTTGGTGCAGGCGTCGAGGTTCAAGAGCTGCTTCCAGTTGAAGTCGGTGATTTTCGTGACGCCGGGGGCCGGCTGAGTCTCGGGCACCCGCGGCAACCGCTGCGCAGCCAGCGGATCTCGCGCCATGAGCGAGCCCGCGGCCGTAAAAATATGCTTGACCTTGGTATACGGGATGAGGGCGATGAACAGGAGCGCGAGCAATCCGTGAAACCACCACAGTCCGATGCGCAGGGCGCCGCCGCCCTGCGCATCGAGGCCTCCCGCCTGCAGGACTTGCGCGAGGGCCGCGCCGACGGGCGACCACCAGCGCGTATCCCAGACGTCCGGCCGATCGTGCAGCCATACGAGGCGCGCAGCCTCGAGCAAATATCCCGTCAAGCCGATGACCAGCAAGGTCCAGAGAAATGCCCAGTCCTCGCGCCGGTATTGCGGCCGATCGAAATCCGCATCACCCGGCGAGCGATCGGGGCGTGCGTAGTCGAGCTTCGGAAGCGCGAGCCAGCGGCGCCGGTACATCATATACAGAAGCCCGCCGATGAGAGCCACGCCCGCAACATCCAGAATCAAGGAGAACACGAGATAAAACGATCCCCGCCAGAATCGGATGCCGAACAGGGGCTCGAGAATGTCGTACTGCAATGTGATCGTGGCGGTGCCCAGAAACAAGAGCGCGAAGCCGTAAAAAATCAGGCGGTGCGCGCCGCCCGCCGCATGGTCGCGGCGGGCGACGCTGCGATGGCTCAACACCTGCGCCGCCATGCCGGCGAGGCGCGCGCCGATGCTCCCCTCGAGGCGGAGCGGCGCGCCGCGGCGGTACTTGCGCACCTGACGATAGATTCCAAAGCAAAAAATCGCGATGGCGCCGTAGCCCAGGATGTAGAAAAGCCTCACCTCGGCTGTCGGAAACGCCTCGAACAGGATTCGAGTGACGGCGTCGTCGCGGCTCACGATCCAACCGTCAAACCAAGTACTCGATCTCGACGCGTCCGCCGGGGAGGTGCGGGGTGCCCCACACCGCCACCTCGCGCCGGTAGGGCAGCGGCAGCTGCGCGTTGGGCTCCTCGATTTCGCGGGCGAGCCGGTGCCCCGAGAAGGTCGCATCCGCGATGAGCCGCGGCGCCTCGGCGTCGCCGATGAGATAGACGCTCTTTATCCCGTTCTTGTCCCACTCGGCCTGTCGTGCCTTGATGTCGCGATGGAGCTGATCGTTCGAATGACGCCCCGTCACGAGCACCAGAGAATCGAATTCCACCCAACGATGGCTCTTGTTGGGCTCGCGCGGAATGTGGCCGGCGCCGCGATACGTGCGCTTCGATCCGTCGCCCCAGATGTCATAGATCTGGATCCTGCCTTTCTCGATCTTGCTCGCGAAAGCGTTGTGCATTTCGTGGATCCCGAGCTCGTGCAGACGGCGCATCATGTTCGGATACTCGAGCGTGAAGTGCATATAGTTCGCCAGATGCACGCCGCTCACGATCGTGACCTCGTGGCCCGCGAGCTTGAGCTTCTCGGCGAGGCTCGGCGCCATGAAATAGGTATCGGCGTTCAAGATCACCACGCGCTTGCCGATCGGTTTCTTGCCCTCGAGCACCTGCTCGGGCGTGAGCTGATCGGGGAGCGAGGCGTCGGCACCCGGAATGGGATCATGAGTCAGGCAATTGGTGCCGTCCGTGTTCCACGACGAGCCGGTGGCGACGACGATTTTCTCGGCGCCGTAGGCGATCGCCGCCTCCGCCGTCATCGACTTCTGGCCGAGCGCCACCTGACTTTGCTTGTTCTTCTTGACGAGCTTGCCGATCTGCAATTCCCGGTAGTCGCGATGATAGCCCCACTCGCCGAGGCCGGGCAGCGTGACGACGGCATTCAAGTGTCCGCCGATCTTGGGCGCGGTGTCGTAGAGATGAACCGTGTAGCCGCGCTCGAGCAGCACGCGCGCGCACTCCGATCCGGCGGGGCCCGCGCCCACCACGAGGACGGAATCGTCAGAGCCGCGCTTCGGGAACCTCTCGGGGTGCCAACCGCGACGGTACTCTTCACCCGCGGTGGCATTTTGGGTACAGATCATCGGAGGTCCGCCGATCTCCCAGCGCGAAATGCACACGTTGCAGCCGATGCAGACGCGGATGTCGTCATAGCGGCCTTCCTCGATCTTCTTGGGCAGCCAGGGGTCGGAAATCGACGGGCGCGCCGCGCCGATGATGTCGGCTATCCCCTTGGTCACGATCTCCGTCATCTTCTCGGGATCGGTGAACCGGCCGACGCCGAGCACCGGCTTCTTCGCCACCTGCTTCACGAAGCGGGTCCAGGGGACCTGGTGCCCTTGGCTGTAGAAGCGCGACGGACCGGCATCCTCGCCCCACTCGGCGATGTCGCCCACGTCGACGTCCCACAGATCGACCAGCGGGTCCGCGAGGCCGATGAATTTCATGCCGTCGCGCTCGATCTCGACGCCCGAATCCCCGTAGAGCGTATCGACGGCGAAGCGGGTTGCAATGGCGCAATCCTGTCCGACGGCACGGCGCACTTTCTCCAAGGTCTCCAGCCAGAATCGCGCCCGGTTCTCGAGCGTGCCGCCGTACTTGTCCTTGCGCTTATTGTAGTAGGGAGACAGAAATTGTACCGGCAGATACGAGTGCGCACCGTATACGTAGACGATATCGAAGCCCGCATCGCGCGATCGCTTCGCCGCATCCACGTAGTACTGCTGCACGGTGGCGATGTCGTCGAAGTCCATTTCCTTGCAGTAGGTCAGGGTCTCGAACTCGGACGCGTACTGGCTGGGACCGCGCGGCGTCGCGCGCGATTCCATGCAAGGCGCGTGCGAAGCGCCGTACCAGAGCTCGACACCCGCGAGCGCGCCGAATTTGTGGATGTGATCCGTCATGGCGCGTAAGTTGCGCACGTCGCCTTCATCCCAGATCCGCGCCGAGAGCCGGTGCGTATCGTCCGACTCCGGATGGATGGAGCAATATTCGGTATTGATGCCGGCCCAGCCGCCTTCGGCCTTGAGCGAGCGGTGCGCCGCCTGAAATCCGGGCCGGTCGGATCCTGCGCCGATGCAATGCGGCACCTGATAGAACCGATTGCGCAACGTCTTGGGTCCGATCTTTATGGGCTGAAACAGAATATCGTGCTTGGGGTCGCGCGCCATGGTCTTAATCCTCTGAATTCTTGCGTGGTGATTTTGTCGCGAGGGGGTTTCCCCGGAGAGCAGCCATCGGAATTTAATAGCATGCGAGTTACTGTTGTGCAAACTAATTGCATGGTATGTAAGTCGGTGCGCCGTGCCCTCGATGCCCCTACCGGGGCGTCCCGTAGGGCGGGAAGCGCGCCATGGTTTCGAGGTCGCCGAGCGCCTGATCGTTGCGCACGTACAGCTTGCTCGCCTCGCGAATGGGTTGGAAGTCCCAGGACGCATGGCGCCCGAGGCGCAGCGCGCGATCGATCAGATGCCGGCGGCGCTGGCTATCGAGGACGGCGGCGTGGAGCGCCGGGAGGTTCCAGCGCCGCTCTACTTCGGCGCGGAGCTCGCGCACACGCACCCGCTGGGCCGGCGCCTGCGCAAGATTCTCGAGCTCGTCCGGATCCTCGGCCAAATCATAGAGTTGATCCGGATCGACCGGGGAGTGCACGAACTTCCAGCGGCCGCGCTTGATCATTACGAGCGGGGCGATCGCGCCCTCCGCGAGGTACTCTCCGATCACTTCGTCCTTACCCTGCGCGCCTTGGAGCTGCGCGGTCAGGCTCTCGCCGTCGATGGGTGTCACGCAATCGGCGGCCCGTCCACCCGCGAGATCGATCAGCGTCGGCAATATGTCCACCAGCGAGGCGGAGTGCGGCACGCGGCGCGGTGAGAACCGCCGCGGAGCGTGCACGATGAGCGGGATCCGGCACGCCGGCTCGAAGAAATTCATCTTGTACCAGAGGCCGCGCTCGCCCAGCATGTCGCCGTGGTCGGCAAGCAGCAGCACGATGGTGTCGTTGCCGAAGCCCGCGTCCTCGAGCGCGCCGAGCAGCACGCCGACCTGATCGTCGACGTAGGAAACCGCGCCGTAGTACGCGCGGCGCGCGGCGCGCACCTGCGCGTCCGTCACCGGCTGGATGTCGAGCCCGCACACATGGCGCAGGCGCCTCGAGTGAGGGTCGAAATCCTCAGGGCTCAGTAGGGTCCGCGGCATGTCGATCTCGACCCCCTCATAACGCTGCCAGTAGCGCAACGGGATGACATAAGGGTCGTGCGGATGCGTCATCGAGGCCACCAGGCAAAAGGGACGCCGGTCGCGGCTGCGGGCCAGGTCGAAAATCTTTTGCCGTGCCTGGAACACCACCTCGTCGTCGAAATCGATCTGATTGGTGCGGGCGCAGGGGCCGGCCTGCGTAACCGAATCCATGGTGTGATACCAACTCGGCCGTTCCTCGAACCGGCTCCAGTCGGGCGTCCATCCGAAGTCCGCCGGATAGATGTCGGTGGTGAGCCGCTCCTCGAAGCCATGCAGCTGGTCCGCGCCGCAGAAATGCATCTTGCCGCTGAGCGTCGTCTGGTAGCCGGCCGCGCGCAGATAGTGCGCGAAGGTCGGCACCTGCGCGGGAAATTCCGCGGCATTGTCGTAGGCACCGATCGCCGAGACCTGACGGCCGGATAGAAACGAGAAACGGGAGGGCGCGCACAGCGGGCTGTTGCAATAGAAGGAATCGAACACCACGCCGCCGCCGGCCAGGGCATCGATGTGCGGCGTGCGGGCAACGCGATTTCCGTAGGCAGGAAGCGCGCGCGCCGTGAGTTGATCGGCCATCAGGATCAGGAAATTGGGTCTCATCGCCGCGGAGTCTCCAGGTCTTTGCGGTTGATCATCGAGCGCGCCTTGCGGCGTAGCGCCGTCAGGACGGCCTTGTCCGGAAACGCCCGCTTGGGGATCGCGTGAAGGCCGCCGCTCCTCTGTTGAAAGAGGACGATGCGCTCGTTCTCCTTGAAGGCCTTGAGCGCGGACCAGGGTATTCTTTCGAGCATGGAGGCGAGCGGCTGGATGGTCACACCCTCGTCATCCCATATCGCAGCGGTCGGCTGGCGCAGCGTGTCGTTGCGCTTGAATGCCACCAGTGCCGCCTGGCGTACCTTGCTGATCTGAGTCACGCGATAGGCCGCGAGGCACGCGGTGAGGCCGATGAGAACGGGAAAAGGCAGGGCGCCGATGCTCAAGGACGAAAGCGATAGGGCGACGAGCGCGATCAGTGCGGCGGCGAACAAGGCGAACTCGATCCGCGGCCGCACACCGATCGCGAGCAGGCGCGCGGAGGCGACGTCTTCCGCATCCAAGGTATATTCGATGGTCACGGGCGCCGCATCTCACGGGTGCTTCGCCGCTTCCTGCGCCCGGTAAGCGATCCACGCCTGGTCGATCAGATACGCGTGGATGTGATCGACATCCGCTTCGCTCAAGATGTCGTCGAACCGCTCCATGCCGGCCGCCCCCAGAACGCCGTGCAGCACGATGTCCTTGAACTCCGCGTGCAGACCCGGGTTGAGCCGGCGCAGATCCGGCGTCACGTTGATTCCGAGCGCGTGGCAGCGGGAGCATTCCTCGACGAATTTCACTTCGCCCGCCTCGATGGCGGCCTTGTCCGCCGTTTGCTCCGGCGGTTTCTCGAAGGGCGCTTCGACGCGCGCCGGCGGCGTCGGCACCGCGCCGCCGCCGAGCTTCAAGGCGATGATGCGATTGGTATTCTCGAATTTGACCATGGCGCTCGACGCAGGCACCGGCCCCTCGGCGATACCCGTGCCGCCGTACCCCACCTGCACCGCCACGTATTGCTCGCCATTCACCTGGTACGTGGTGGGCGCCGCCATGATGTGGCTGCCCGTGTTGATCACGCTGAGGACCTTGCCCGTGTCGGCCGCATAGACCCACAGGCCGCCGCTCCCACGGCCTTGAAACACGAGATTACCCGCCGTGGACATGACCCCGCCGTCATAGCCCAGCACGCCGCTCGAGGTCTCGTGCTCCCAAACGACTTTCTGCGCGGCCGGGTCCCAGGCCCGAATCAGCTCCCGCACGAGCTTGACTTTGCGCTGCGCGGCGAGACTCTTGAGGTCGGGAAGCGGGCCGAAGAGATGCTTCAAGTCCGCCGCGTCGTAGGTATCGTCGGGAAAAATGCCGTTGGTGGTGAAGAATCCGTCGTAGAACTTCACTGCGCCGCCATTGTGCGCGATGTCGACCCATACCGACGGCGTGTCGCTCACGGGGATGTAGACCAGGTGCGTTTTCGCGCTCAACGACATCGGGGTCCAGGTATGCGCGCCCGACCAGGCGGGATACACGTTCTTGGGCGAGGTGATCCAGTCCGATTGCGCCGTGGGCTGCGGACGCCCGGTCTTGAGATCGACCCCCGATGCCCAGTTGACGTACGTGAAGGCCTTTGCCGAGACGAGCGCGCCGGTTGCGCGGTCGAGCACATAGAAAAAGCCGTTCTTGTCCGCCTGCATCAGCACGGCGCGATCAACGCCGCCGACCTTCAGGTCCGCCAAGATCAGCTTTTGCGTGGCGTCGTAGTCCCAGTGATCATTCGGCGTCGTCTGGTAGTACCACGCCATCCGACCGGTGTCGGCATGGAGCGCGATGATCGAGGCGGTGTACAGCCCGTCGAGCTTTGGATCGCCAAGCTGCCGAAGGTCGTAGGGGGCGGCGTTCGCGGTGCCGAAGTACAAAAGACGCAGGGCCGGATCGTAGGCAAAGCCGTCCCAGGCCGTCCCCCCGAGCTTGTATCGCGGATCGCGGTGCGGATCCCAGGTTTTCGCCGCCGCCTCGAGCGCCGGACTCTCGAACGGCCGGCCGGGCGCCGGCGGCACGGTATAGAAGCGCCATTTGAAGACGCCGCTCGACAGATCGTACGCGGAGACATAGCCCCGCACGCCGCCGTGCCCCATGTCCGAGCCGCCGTTGCCGATGACCACGACGTCCCCGGCGATTTGCGGGGCGCCGGTGCTCGAGTAGGGGAGCCGATGGTCGACGATGGTATCGACGACCCAGACCGGCCTGCCGGTGGCAGCATCGATCGCATGCAGCCGCCCGTCGCCCGACGCCACGTACACCTTGCCTTTCCACACCGCCACGCCGCGGTTGACGAGGTCGCAGCAGGGATTTCTCGCGGGGAACCAGTCGCCTTTCGGATCGTAGCGCCAGATCTCCCTGCCGCTCGCCGCATCGAGCGCATACACATAGCCCCAGGTGCCGGAGCTGTACATGCGTCCGTCGACCACGATCGGCGTCGCTTCCTGGCCGCGTTGCGGGGATCCGAGGTCGTAGCTCCAGGCGAATCCGAGCTTCTTCACGTTGCCGGCATTGATGTCGTCCAGGGGGGAATAATAAGTGCCGCCCTGATCGCGGCCGCCCGTGAACCAGTTCTGCGGCTCGGTGTCGGCCGCCGCGAGGCGCGCCTGGTCCACTGCGCCCGGGGCTTGAGCGGAAACTGCCTTTGCGCCGGTCGCCGGCGCAACGCAGGCGATCAGCAGCAATAGCGTGCAGCAAAGCTTGGTCAACTCACATCCTCGGGCGTGTTGTAAATGATGATCGAAAGCATTTTGATGGGCACTCTCTCCAGCCGCTCGGGACCGTGGGCCACATCGCCATTGAACGTCAGGGTGTCTCCGGGGCGCATCACGTAGGTATGCCGTCCGTGACGGTAGTGCAGGATTCCGGTCAGCAGATGGATGAACTCGATCCCGGGATGCTGAAAGCCGGGAAATACCTCGCTGCGGTCGTTGAGGGTGACCAGGAAAGGCTCGAACACCTTGCGGGGACCGCGCTGCGCGGCGAGCAGATGGTAGGTATGGCCCCGGCGGGTGCCGCTGCGCACGGTCTCGAGACCTTCGCCGGCACGAATGAGCTGCGCCCCGCCGTCGTCGGTACCGACTCGCTGCATGAGCATGGAAGCGGTGACTCCGAGGGACTGGGCGAGCGCCACGATGGTCTCGAGGCTCGGGGAGACTCGTCCGGTCTCGAGCCGGCTCAGCATGGCGCTCGAGATATCCGCGCGGCGCGCGACATCGGCCAGGGTGAGATTTTGACTCTCGCGCAGCCGGCGCGCGGTGCGCCCGAGATCCAGGGCGGGATTGTCCCGACGATCCGCCTTTTGCTTCGCGCCGCGGCCCCTCATGCGCTGCCTTGCGCATTACGCAAATTAGGTTGCTCCACAGTTAAAAATCGTGGTTATACTCGCACATAGAGCCCGGTTAAACGAGACCTAGCCTCCCCGACCCCCGCATGCTCCATCGCTCTCATCGTTTCGCTCGCCGTGCCCTTGAGGATCATCGACGGCGACGACGTGGCGCGCAATACCCATCACCGAACAATCCGACCCCCGAGGGTGTGCAGAATGAATCGTGAACAGGCTCTGAAGTTTTGCGGCGAACGCGGCATCCGCTACGTGCTCGCGCAGTTCGTCGACATTCACGGCGCCGCCAAGGCCAAATCGGTCCCGATCGAGCATCTCGACATGGTGCTGACGGATGGGGCCGGGTTCGCTGCATTCGCGGTGTGGGGATTGGGTATCGGTCCCGAGGGCCCCGACTACATGGCGGTGGGAGATCTGTCGACGCTGTCCGAGATTCCCTGGATGCCGGGATACGCGCGCGTCATCTGCAACGGAGTCGTCAATCGAAAGGCCTATCCTTATTGCTCGCGCGTCGCTCTGAAGGCCCAGGTCAAACGGCTGGAGGATCGAGGCCTCACGATGTTCACCGGGATCGAGCCGGAGTTCATGCTGCTCGCGCGCCGGCCCGACGGCACTTTGGGGCCGGCGGATGTCACGGACGATCTCGACAAGCCGTGCTACGACTACAAGGGTCTGTACCGCGCGCGCGAGGCGCTCGATGAGATGGTGGAGGGGCTGCGCGCGGTCGGAATCGACGTGTATCAGATCGATCACGAGGACGGCAACGGACAGTTCGAGATCAACTTCACTTACGCCGACGCGCTCAAGTCCGCCGACAACTTCACCTTCGTCAAAATGGCCGCGAGCGAGATCGCGCACAAGCACGGCATGATCGCGACGTTCATGCCGAAGCCCTTCTCGAATCGAACGGGGAGCGGTGCGCACTTTCACGTGTCGCTCGGCTCGGCGTCGCAAAAGAACGCCTTTCACGATCCGGACGACAAGTCGGGCATGGGTCTGTCGCCGCTCGCGTATCACTTCCTCGGCGGCGTGCTCGCGCACGCCCGGGCGCTCTGCGCCATTGCAGCGCCGACCGTCAACTCCTACAAGCGTCTGGTGGTCGGGCGCTCCCTATCCGGCGCGACCTGGGCGCCCGCGTACATCGCCTACGGCGACAATAACCGCACCGCCTGTGTACGGGTGCCTTATGGACGACTCGAAGTGCGGCTTCCGGACTCCGGATGCAATCCGTATCTCGTCTCCGCGGCGCTGATCGCGGCCGGGCTCGACGGCATCGACCGCAAGCTCGACCCCGGGCCGCCACAGAACCTCAATCTCTACGAGTTGTCGCCCCAGGAGCTCGCCGCCAAGGGCATCGGCCTCCTACCGCAGTCCCTCGCCGAGGCGCTCGATGCGCTCGAGCGCGACGAGGTGGTCATGAACGGCCTGGGGGCAGGGCTCGCGCGCGAATTCATCCGGCTGAAGCGCATGGAATGGACCGAGTATTCGCGGCACGTGTCGGAGTGGGAGACACGCCGCTATCTCGAATTCTTCTGATTTCACGATCGAGGGCAGTCCAATGTGCGGAATCGTGGGTCTGTTGATCAAGAAAGAAGAGCTGCGCGACCGGCTGGGCGCACTGATGGTGCCGATGCTCGTCGGCATGACCGATCGCGGTCCCGACTCGGCCGGCCTCGCCGTATACACCCCGCCATTGGCCACGGAGGAGCGCAAGCTGAGCCTGTACAGCGGCGAGCGTGCCGTCGATTTCAAGAAACTGCTCGCAGATCTTCGCGCCGACGTGGAGGGCGTACAGAGCATTGCCGTCAAGGGCAATCATGCGGTGCTCGTGACGCGGGGCGATCCCGACGCGGCGGCGGACTGGATCTCACGGCATGCCCCCGACGTCGCCGTGCTCTCGGTGGGCCGCTCTATCGATCTGTACAAAGATGTCGGCGCGCCCGCCGACATCGCACGCCGCTATCGATTCGAGGATCTCGTGGGCACGCACCTGGTGGCGCACACGCGCATGGCCACCGAGTCCGCGGTCACCCCGGCGCATGCGCATCCCTTCACGGCGGGCCGCGACTTCTGCCTGGTGCACAACGGATCGCTGTCCAATCCGCATTTGGTGCGCAAGCGGCTCGAGCCGCTCGGCATCAAGTTCGAGACCGACAACGACACCGAAGCGGCCTGCCGGTTCTTCGAGTGGCGCCTTCGCGAGGGAGACGACCTCGAGACGGCGGTCGAGCGGGGATTCAGCGTGCTGGATGGTTTCTATACGTTCTTGATGGGCACCGAACAGGAGCTGCTCATCGTACGCGACGCGTTCGCCTGCAAGCCGGCCGTCGTGGCCGAGAGCGACGATTACGTCGCCATCGCCTCGGAGTTCCGCTCGCTCGCGCATCTACCGGACATCGCGAACGCCTCGCTGTTCGAGCCCAAGCCGGAGGAAATCTACACATGGCGAATTTGAAGCCGGTGCCGGAGAGGCGCGAATTCGACCTGGCGCGGGAGACGCTTCGTGACCTCAATCTGTACCTGCACAAGCAGGCCGCGACGGACGGCGTGTCGCAGATCGAGGTGCACAATCCGGACGGCGCGCATTCCGTCGCCTGCGGCCTCGATGCCGAGCTCGACGTGCACATTCACGGCCACGTCGGCTATTTCGTCGCGGGCATGAACAAGCATGCCTCCGTGACGGTGCACGGCAATGCGGGCCCGGGCGCCGCGGAGAACATGATGTCGGGCCGGGTGCACGTGAAGGGCTTCGCCTCCGTCGCCGCCGGCGCCTCCGCGCACGGCGGCCTCCTCATCGTCGACGGCGATGCCTCCTTGCGGTGCGGAATCTCCCTCAAAGGCGCGGACATCGTGGTGGGTGGAAGCGTCGGCAGCTTTTCGGCATTCATGGCGCAAGCCGGCCGTATCGTCGTCTGCGGGGATGCGGGAGATGCGCTCGGGGACTCTCTCTATGAGGCCGTCATCTATGTGCGCGGCAAGGTGAGGTCACTCGGCGCCGACGCGCGGTTCGAGCCCATGGGCGAGGCGGACCGATCGGCGGTGAGAACCCTGCTGGCCGCCGCCGGACGCACGCACGATCCGGGCGAGTTCAAGCGTGTCGCCTCGGCGAAAGGCCTGTACCACTGGCATGCCGAAGCCGACCAGGAGTATTGACGATGAGCGGCACTCAACGGGAGGAATCGGCAGGCTTCGACCGCGCGACCATCGACTACATCCAGCGCGCGGCGGCGAGCGGGCTCTACGAGATTCGCGGCCTCGGCGCCAAGCGACGTGTCCCGAGCTTCGACGATCTGCTGTTCCTCGCAGCCTCCCTGTCGCGCTATCCGCTCGAGGGGTACCGCGAGCGGTGCGCGACCAAGACCGTGCTGGGGACACGCTTTGCCTCGCGTCCCATCGAGCTCGCCATCCCGGTGACCATCGCCGGCATGAGCTTCGGGGCGCTGTCGGCGAGGGTCAAGGAAGCGCTCGGTCGCGCGGCGACCGAGCTGGGCACCTCGACCACGACCGGCGATGGCGGCATGACGAGCGAGGAGAGGAATTCCTCGAAGACCTTGGTCTACCAGTGTCTGCCCTCGCGTTATGGGTTCAATCCGGACGATGTGCGCCGCGCCGATGCGATCGAGATCGTCATCGGTCAAGGCGCAAAGCCCGGCGGCGGCGGCATGTTGCTGGGCCAGAAAGTGAACCCGCGCGTCGCGCGCATGCGCACCCTTCCCGAGGGCGTCGATCAGCGCTCGGCCTCGCGCCATCCCGATTGGACCGGGCCCGACGATCTGGTCATCAAAATCAAGGAACTGCGGGAGATCACGGATTGGGAGAAGCCGATCTACGTGAAGATCGGCGCGACTCGCGTGTTCAACGATGTGAAGCTCGCTGTGCACGCGGGTGCGGATGTGATCGTGGTCGACGGCATGCAGGGCGGTACCGCGGCGACGCAGACCGTCTTCATCGAGCACGTCGGCATCCCGACCCTCGGAGCGCTGCGTCAGGCGATCGAGGCGCTCGACGATCTCAACATGCGCGGCGCCGTGCAGCTCGTGATCTCGGGTGGGATCCGCAGTGGGGCGGACGTCGCCAAGGCCCTCGCCATGGGGGCGGACGCCGTGGCGATCGGGCAGGGAGTGCTGATCGCACTCGGCTGCAACAGTGAAACGTATGTGGCCGGCGCCGAGCATGTCCCGGCGATTGCGGATTACGCGCGCCTGGGGACCGCGCCCGGGTTCTGCCATCATTGCCATACGGGCCGGTGTCCCGTGGGCATCACCACGCAGGACCCCGAGCTCGAGCTGCGGCTCGAGCCGGCGGTTGGCGCGAAGCGGCTCAAGAACTATCTGAAGACCTTGACCATGGAGCTCACCACGATCGCGCGCGCGTGCGGCAAGCAGGACGTGCATCATCTCGAGCGGGAGGACTTGGTGGCACTCACGGTGGAAGCGGCAGCGATGGCCGGCGTGCCCCTCGCGGGGACCTCCTGGATACCGGGCAAGCCTCTCGCCGACCGATGATTCTGAGCATCGAGGAGCTGCGCGCTCTCGCCAAACGCCGCATTCCGCGCGCGATTTTCGACTATGCGGACGGCGGCTCCTATCAGGAGAGCACGTTGCGCGCCAATGCGGCGGATCTCGATGCGATATGTTTCCGTCCGCGCGTCATGATGGACGTCTCGGGCATCAAGCTCGGGAGCACGCTCGCGGGAACCGAGGTCTCGATGCCGCTGGCGATCGCGCCTACGGGTCTCTGCGGCCTCTATCACGCCGACGGGGAGATTCTCGGCGCACGCGCGGCCGCCGCGTTCGGCATCCCGTTCTGCCTCAGCACCATGTCGATCTGCTCGATCGAGGATGTGGCCGCGGCAACCGACCGGCCGTTCTGGTTTCAGCAATACTTGATGCGCGACCGCGGATTCAACCAGGAATTGATCGAGCGGGCGGCCGCCGCACGCTGCTCGGCGCTCGTGCTCACGCTCGATTTGCAGATTCTGGCCGAGCGCCGGCGCGACGCCCACAATGGACTGTCGATCCCGCCGCGGCTCACCCTGCGAAACGCATGGGACGTAGCGACCAAGCCCGCCTGGGCGCTCAAGGTGATGTTCGGTAAACGCCGCACGTTCGGCAATCTGGTCGGACACATCGGCGGTGCGGACGGTGTAGCCACGCTTGCGCAGTGGACTCACTCGCAGTTCGACCCGACCGCAAATTGGCGGGACGTGGAGTGGGTGAGAAGCCGCTGGCCTGGCCGATTGATCCTCAAGGGCGTGATGGATGCGGACGACGCGCGGTTTGCGCTCGCCGCGGGTGCCGATGCCGTGGTGGTGTCCAACCACGGAGGTCGACAGCTCGACGGGGCTCCCTCGTCCATTTCCGTGCTGCCGGAGATCGTCGCCGCCATCGATGGCCGGTGCGAAGTGCTGTTCGACGGCGGGATCCGGTCGGGTCAGGATCTCGCCAAGAGTCTCGCGCTGGGAGCACGCGGCGGATTGATCGGCAAGTCGTTTCTGTTCGCGCTGGCGGCTGCCGGACAAGCCGGCGTGACGCGCGCGCTCGAGATCATCCGCGAGGAGCTCAAGGTGACGCTGGCGCTCACCGGGACGACCGATGTGGCGGCGTGCGGACCCCACATGCTGCGCCCGCCCTGACGATCTCCATCCTTCGGCGCCCAAAGGCGGCTCAAAGCGGCAAGGTGCTCTCCATCGGAAGCCAGGCGGACATGGTCACTTCCCCTTCTGCCCCGGCCGAGTAATCGACCCCGCCGGCGAGCGCGCACATACGATGGCGCATGGCGGCGAGCTCGTACGATTCGCTCGGCCGGAGCTCTGCGCTCCCCGGCGTGTCCTCCGGGCGCTGAGTTTGGCCGCTCAGGGACAGGGTGAACGTCTGATTTACCTGCTCGAGGACCAGCGCGATGCAGCGGACCCCTTTCGACTGCATGATGATGCCGATGCCCGCTTGCGCAGTTCGAAAGAGGGCGATCGAAGCCTGCGGACTGAAGGCGGGCTCGGTGGCAGGAAAACGGATCTCGCTCGCGAGCCCACTGCGCAGCGTGGTCGTGTCAACCAGCCATCGCAGGGCGGCGAACAGCCCGACGTTATCGAGCAACGTGGGGCGCAGCTCCTCGATGATCCTGCGCTTGATGTCGACCGCTGACGCCAACGCATCCCTCAAGCGGTGAAGTCGCCGCCGCAATTCCCCGGTGCGGCACTCGGGGGGCGCGGTTGCGAGCTCATGGTCCAGCCAGGCGAGATCCATGGAAGCGGCGACCAGAAGACCGCCCAGCTCGTCATGCAGCTCGCGAGCCAGCCCCGCCTTCTCCTGCTCCGTCACGGATTGCAGGTGGGTCACCCAAGCGGGAGCGGAGGGCTCCCCGCTCTCTTTGCGCGTCAGCTCCACGCTCGACCCCCGGAAGCACGCCGACGCCGCTGCTGCAACGCACTGAAGACGCCGCCTATGGTGAATCCCAGGAGCGCCAGATTTAAGTAGAATTTGAATCTCCTCGGCATCCGACCCCCACGAGCCCTACCCCGGCCCGTTTTTGCTTCCAAAAGACGGCGACATACAGCGCGATACGATCGTGCCGCCTGCCGGCGGCCGCGCCAACTCCCGACCTCTGATTTCATTCGTCAGACGGAATCCTAAACGCCCTCGGGTGGGGAAGACCGCCGGGTCGGGACCCTTCCCGGCGGATTCGACGATGTAGGCGAAGGACTAATGCCGCTCGCCGAAAATCCCATGTGCCGACAACGGCCTGCCTACCCGTGGATGCGCCTCGAGCCGAGGGCGGCCCGGCGTTCCCCGGCCGCACCATGCAAGCTTCAGCAGCCAGGGGTGAAGCGATGCACAGCAAGAACGATGAGGGGGCGACGGCAAAGGGCTCCACGGACGAGGCAATCGGCCGACCGGCGGACTGGCGGGAGGGCCGCTATCAAAGGAAGGGAGCGAAGGTCGACCAATCCGTCAATCAACCCTCGCAGACCGACGATGAGCCGCACGACACGGTCGGGACGCAAACGCCGCCGTCGACGGGAAAGGCTAACGCACCCAACAATCCGCCCGCGGTGGACCAGAAGCCCGTGACCCGGCGGGACTACGAGTAAGCGGAGGAATCGAGGACATGCATCCGAAGGTTCGTGAGCTGGCGGTCGTCGCCGGCGCTTCGAACGGGATTGGATTCGAGCTTGCGCGGCTCTGTGCGAAGGCGCACTACGACGTGGTCATCGCGGCCGAAGAGCCGGCCATCGATGAGGCAGCCGCCAACCTCGCAGCCACGGGCGCCTTGGTGATCCCCGTGCAGTGCGATCTCTCGACGCGCCGAGGCGTCGGTGAGCTGATCGATGAAATCAATGGCACCGGACGTCCGGTTCAGGCACTTCTGGCGAACGCCGGGCGCACCATCGGCAAGGCATTTCTCGACCAGGACATCGATGAGGCGGATGCGGGCGAGGTGGCCCGGATCGGGTTCGACGCGATGATGCGGGGCGAGGTCAGCGTCATGGCGGGCTTCGCGATCAAAATGCGCGCCGCTCACGCTGTTGCCGACAAAGTGCCTGCACAGATGCATCGCACGCAGGCTTCCCCGGGAGCGGGCAAGCAGTAGCCGCAGGTGCCATCCGCGGCCATCGTTCAAATCATCGGCAGCGGCCGCGGCTTGCCGCGCGGAAACGCGGCGTCGATGCGTGCGATGTCGGCATCCGTCAGGCGCACGCCGCTCGCCCCGGCGTTTTCGCGCGTGTGCTCCTGGCGCGCGGCTTTCGGAATGACGAACGCGGTCGAATCGCGCAACAGAAACGCCAGCGCCACTTGACGCGCGGTGGCTGAGTGTATCGCCGCGATTTCGCGAAGCACGCGTCCTTGCCGGTTCGTCGGGTCTTCGAATATCGCGGGGGAATCGCCGAAAGGCGTATAGGCGACCACCGCGGTGCCTCGTGCCCGGCACCACGGTAGAACGGTGTGCTCGATGGCGCGCTCCTTGAGGTGATAGAGCACCTGATTACAGCGGGGATGTCCCACCCCGCTGATGCGGACCACTTCCTCGAGGTCGGCGACATCGAAGTTGCTCACGCCCCAGGAGCGGATCTTTCCCTGGGCGCGAAGCTCCTCGAAGGCCGCGATGGTGTCGTCCAGCGGGTGAGCTCCGCGCCAATGCAGCAGATAGCAATCGAGTCGATCGGTCTTCAACCTTGCGAGGGATTTCTCGCACGCGGCAATCGTCCCCCGCCGGGAGGCATTGGAGGGCAGCACTTTCGACACGAGGAAGACCTCATCGCGGCGCCCCGCGATGGCGCGCCCCGTGAGAGTCTCGGCCGCCCCGGAGCCGTACATCTCCGCCGTGTCGATGTGCGTCAGGCCGAGATCGAGGCCCTGTCGCAAGGCTTCGATCGCCTCGCGCGGTGATTGCTCCGAGTTCCACGTGCCCTGACCGATAACGGCTACGGAAGACCCCTCGGGACCGAATGGGCGCCGCTCGACGCTCACGGCAGCCGCCGCGTCATGCGCAGGGCCGGCTCGCGTCCCTGATAATAGCCCTGAACCAAGTTGAGAGACTGGAAACCCAGGCTCTCGTAGAAGGCCCGGGCATCGCCGTTGGTCGCACGCAGCTCCAGATCGATGCGAAAGATTCCCGCTTCGACGACGCTTTGCGACAGCCAGCCGATGAGCTGACGGCCGAGCCCCTGGCGACGATGCTCCTCGGCCACCGCCAGAAGATTGAGGTGAGCCAACTCGTCTCCGAAATGCATGATGGCGAACGCTGCGACCCTGTGATCGCGCCGGGCGACCAGCACACAGCAATCGCGTCCGAGAATCGCTCGACGGACACGCCCCTGCGTCCAGGACCAGGCGAGTCCGTGCTCGATCAGATCGCGCGACATCTCCGCGATCTCTTTCGCGTCGGATTCGCGCGCAAGGCTCAGCACCGCCAGCTCGGACATCAGTCTTCCTCCGCGGAACGCCCCGGCTGCATCGGCGCGGCGAGAATCACCGGCTTCGGTACCGGTCCGTGGCCGACACGAGCTCGTGTACGTTGCCCGGCTCGAACGCCGAATGGCCGGCGTCGGGCACCATGCGCAGATCCGCCTCGGGCCATGCGCGGTGCAGGTCCCACGCGCTGGTCGCCGGGCAGACCACATCGTAGCGCCCTTGCACGATGGTCGCGGGGATGCGGCGAATGCGTGGTACATCATCGAGCAATTGGCTCTCGCTGCGCAGAAACCCGCGGTTCACGAAGTAATGGCACTCGATACGCGCCACGGCGAGCGCGAATTGATCCTCACTCCATTTGCGGATGTTGTCGAGATTGCTGTGCAGGAAGCTGGTAGAGGCCTCCCACACCGACCAGGCGCGCGCGGCCTCGAGCGCGGCCCGCTGATCCGTACCCGTCAGGCGCTGATGATACGCACGCAGATAATCGTCGCGCTCGTCGGGGGGGATGATGTCGCGGTAGGCTTCCCAGCAGTCGGGGAATATTTCCGACGCCCCGTGCTGATAGAGCCACCGGATTTCCGCGTAGCGCAGCAAGAAAATGCCGCGCAGCACGAGCTCCGTGACCCGCTCCGGATGCGCCTCGGAATATGCGAGCGCGAGCGTGGAACCCCACGAGCCGCCGAACACCAACCAGCGCTCGATGCCGAGGTGCTTGCGCAGACGCTCGATGTCCGCGACGAGATGCCACGTGGTGTTCTCGATCAGGCTCGCGCTCGGCCGGCTGCGTCCACAGCCGCGCTGGTCGAATATGACGATGCGGTAGTGGTGTGGATCGAAGAATTGGCGGGCGCGCCGATCCGAGCCCGCGCCCGGGCCGCCATGCAGGAAGACCGCGGGCTTGCCGGCCGGATTGCCGCATTCCTCGTAGTAGAGCTCGTGCACGTCGGAGACACGCAGATACCCTTGATTGAAGGGCTCGATGGGTGGGTAGAGCTCGCGCCGCGCCGGAATCGCGCGTCCCGCGATGGATGAGTCGCGCACGGCGGCGCGGGATTTCGCGGAACTGCGCTTGGCCATCCGGGCAGAAGTCGCCTTGGGTGCGGCCCGTTTCGGGGCGCTCGCCTTGGAAGGCGTCGCCTTGGAAGGAGTGCGCAGCGCGCGGGCCTCGGTGCGCGCCGCCTTGCGTGGTGCCGCTTTCTTCTTGTTCATCGCGATGATTCCTTGGATTCGGGCGCACGTTGGACCAAAGGACCCAGGGGCTTGCCGCCCAGCAGATGTAAATGCAAGTGATAAACCTCCTGGCCGCTGTCCGGGTTGCAATTGATGACGAGGCGGTAACCGCTCTTGGCCACGCCGTACTGGCGCGCAAGATCGCGCGCCACGATGACCATGTGGCCGATCAGTGATTCATCCTCATCGGCGATGTCATCGGTCGTCGGAATGGGCTTGTTCGGTGCAATGAGGATGTGCACGGGCGCGGCCGGCCGAATATCCAGGAACGCGATCACCCGCGTATCGCGGAAAACAACGGTGGCGGGCAGTTCCCCGGCAATGATCTTCTCGAAAAGGGTGGGCATTTTGGAAACGCCTCGAATGCCATGAAACCGACAAGGTTAGCAGGAATCGTCGGTTTGCCATTAATGCGGTGCACAATTGTGTGCCCGCGGGATTCCTGTGCGCCACCCCGCACTTCCTGAGGGATCCGAATGGTAATGGGAACGATTCTCATATACACTTGCGTTATGAGCTCGATACGTGACGGGGCCGCAGAAGGGGCGGAGGTGCAGCTCGCTGACCTGGCGACCGGCACCGTTGCGCGGGTGGTCTCGGTATCCTCCGGCGAAGGGTCCGTGCCTTCGGAGATGGGACGGCGGCTGGCTGAGCTTGGATTCCTGCCGGGCGAGGCGGTGCGCGTCGTCGCACGCGGTTTCTTGTCGCGCGAGCCGATCGCGGTCCGCGTCGGCACCGGCACATTCGCGCTGCGGCTGTTCGAGGCTGCCTGCGTCCGCGTTTGCCCGGAGCAGCCGCTAGCCGGATAGGGGCCATGGACGCCCTCTCTCGTCCGCACCCGAGTCCCCTCGTTGCGTTGGTCGGCAACCCCAACTGCGGAAAAACCGCGCTCTTCAACGTCCTCACTGGCAGCCGCCAGAAGGTCGCCAACTACGCCGGCGTTACGGTCGAACGCAAGGAAGGCCTGCTGCTGACGCCCTCCGGGCGCCGCGTAAGATTGCTCGACCTGCCTGGGGCTTACAGCCTAGATCCGCTGACGCCTGACGAGCAAGTCACGGCAGACGTATTGCTCGGACGGTATGCCGGAGAGAGCACCCCCGACTTCGTCGTATGCGTCACCGATGCCACCAATCTGCGCCAGAACCTGCGCCTGGTGTTGAGCCTCAAGCGGCTTGGCCTGCCCATGGTGGTCGCGCTCAACATGACGGACATCGCCCGCCGCAAGGGCATCCTGGTCGATGCGCGCAAGCTCGAGAGCGAGCTGGGAGTGCCGGTGGTGGAAACCGTGGGCGTCAAGGCCTCCGGTGCCAAGGCGCTCGTCGAGGTACTCGATTCATCGGCGCTTCCTGCACCGCTCGCCCCCCTCGCGCCCCGCGCGCAATGGCGCCTGCCGACCGCATCCGACCTCGAGCACGATCAAGCCGAAGTGCGCCGTATTCTCGGCGTGGCGGTCAGCGGGCGCGTCGAGGGTGTCACCCTGAGCGACAGGGTCGACGCGGTGGTGCTGCATCCCGTGGCGGGGCCGCTGATTCTTGCGGTGATCCTCTTCCTGGTCTTTCAGGCAGTTTTCGCCTGGGCGCAGGTGCCGATGGACGCGATCAAGACGGGCGTCGGCGCCTTCGGCGGCTGGGTCGGCAGCGTCATGCCGCCGAGTCTGCTCAGGGGGTTGCTGGTGGACGGCGTGATTGCGGGGGTGGGAAGCGTGCTCGTCTTTCTACCCCAGATCATCATCCTGTTCTTTTTCATCCTGGTGCTCGAGGATTCGGGGTACTTGCCGCGTGCCGCGTTTCTGCTCGATCGAATCATGGGCAGCGTCGGCTTGTCCGGCCGCGCGTTCATTCCACTCCTGTCGAGCTTTGCCTGCGCCATTCCCGGCATCATGGCGACGCGCACCATCCAAAATCCGCGCGACCGTCTGGCCACCATCATGATAGCGCCCCTGATGACGTGCTCGGCGCGGCTGCCCGTCTATGCGCTGATCATCGGAGCCTTCATTCCACGCCGCACCCTGTGGGCCGGGGCTCGAACTGCAGGGTCTCGTGCTGTTCGCGCTGTACATTGTCGGCGTGCTGTCCGCGATGGCGGTAGCCTACGTGCTGAAACGCATGGGATCCGCCAAGCGCTTTCAGTTCTTGATGCTCGAGCTGCCCGCCTATCACTGGCCGAACGCGCGCAACCTCGCGATCGGCCTGTGGCAGCGTGTGGAGATCTTCCTGAGCCGCGTCGGCACCATCATTCTGGCGCTGATGGTCATCCTATGGGCCTTGAGCTCGTTTCCGGCGCCCCCGGCGGGAGCTGCCGGACCCGCGATTCATTACAGCATCGCGGGACATCTGGGCGCCTGGCTCGCGGTGCTGTTCGCGCCCATCGGCTTCAACTGGCAGATCTCGATCGCGCTCGTCCCGGGGCTTGCGGCCCGCGAGGTGGCGGTAGGTGCGCTCGGCACCGTCTACGCGTTGTCCGCCACGGGGTCGGACATGAGCGGCGCGCTCACGCCGCTCATCGCCCAATCCTGGAGCTTTCCGACGGCGCTGTCGCTGCTCGCCTGGTACGTGTTCGCCCCGCAGTGCCTCTCGACCCTCGCGACGGTCAAGCGCGAGACGAATTCCTGGCGCTATCCGATCATCATGGCCGGCTACATGTTCGCGCTCGCCTACGCCGCGTCGTTCATCACCTATCGGGCCGCGCTCGCGCTGTCGGCGCCATGAGTCCGGTGCTGGACGATCTCCTCATCGCAATCGCGCTTGCCGCGAGCGTGGGTTATGCCCTTTTTTCACTCGGCCCGGTGTCGCTGCGCCGGCGCATGCGGGCGGCGCTCGCGGACCTGGCGGCGCGCGCGCCGGCGCGCATGCATCTCGGGGGGATCGAGCGGCGCCTGCGCGACGACGGAGCGGGGGGCTGCGGCGGATGCGGGAGCTGCTCGACGCAGCCGACGGATACGCCGGCGCGCCCCACCGAGATTCGCGTGCCCGCCGGCAAGATCGGCAGGCGGCGCGACGGCTAGGGCGCCGGCGCTCGGCGCCCGCCATCATTCACCGGAGAAGTTCGGAGCGCGCTTGGCGCGAAACGCGAGCACGCCTTCCGTGAAGTCCTTGGTGTCGGCAAGCTCAGCTTGCAATGCCGCCTCGAGCGCGAGCTGATCGGCGAGGCGTGTCGCGGGCTGCTCGTTGAAGACCTGCTTGATGCGCTTGAACGCCTGAGTCGGCCCGAGCGCCAGGCGGCGCACCAGGCTCTCGGCTTGCGGCATGAGCTCTTCGTTATCGACGCAGCGCCAGATGAGTCCCCAGCGCTCGGCCTCCGCGGCGGACAGCGGCTCGCCGAGGATGGCGAGCGCTTTGGCGCGCGCCGTGCCGATCAGTCGCGGCATGTAGAAGCTCGAGCCGAGATCGGGCATCAAGCCGAGCTTCGGCGCAAACAGCTGCACGAAGGTGGCCGAGCGTGCGGCGAGTACGATGTCGCCGACGAGCGCGAGGCTCATGCCGGCCCCGGCTGCGATGCCGTTGACCGCCACCACTACCGGCATGGGCAGCTGATACCATGCACTCACCATCGGATTGAAGCGCTCGCGCAAGCTTCCGCCGACGAGCTCACCGAGCGTTCGCTCCGGCGCGTCGAGAAAATCGTCCGTCATGAGATCGGCGCCGGAGCTGAAGGCCCGGCCCGATGCGCTGAGCAGCACGGCGCGGATTGCGCCGTCGGACGCGATGCGCTCGGCGGCGGCCCGGAGCTCATCGACCATCTCTCCATTCAGCGCGTTGAGCCGGTCCGGCCGGTTGAGCGTGACGTAGGCGATGCGCTCTCGTTCCAAGAATGTCAGCGCCCTGAATTCCATATGACACCGCCTTCAGTCGAAGAGGCGAGTGTACCGCACGCCGCAGTCGGTCATAATGAGCGGAGATTCTATCTTTGCGAGCCCGACATAATGCCCCTGCCCGCGATACTCGAAAATCGACTGAGATTGCCTGTCGTCGGCGCGCCCATGTTTATCGTTTCATCGCCCGCGCTGGTGCTCGCACAGTGCAAGGCGGGCATCGTCGGCTCCTTTCCAGCCTTGAACGCCCGCCCCGCCTCGCAGCTCGATGACTGGCTGAGCGAGATCACGGAGACCTTGGCGGCCATGCGCCTTAAGGATCCCGCCGCCAGGATTGCGCCCTTCGCGGTGAACCAGATCGTCCATTCGAGCAACGACCGCCTGGATCATGACCTCGCCGCATGCGTCAAGCACCGGGTGCCCATCATCATCACCAGCTTGCGGCCACCCGCGGAAGTCGTGAGCGCCGTGCACTCTTACGGCGGCATCGTTTTTCACGACGTGATCAACCGGCGGCACGCTGAGAAGGCGGCGGCGCAGGGCGTCGACGGCATCATCGCGGTATCGGCGGGGGCGGGCGGCCACGCGGGCATGCTGAGCCCATTCGCACTGGTCAAGCAGATCCGAGAGGTCTACGCGGGCACCATCATTCTCGCCGGCGCCATGAGCACCGGCGCGGACGTGCTCGCGGCGCAGGCGATGGGTGCGGATCTGGCGTATCTCGGCACCCGCTTCATCGCCACGCTGGAGGCCAATGCGCCGCAGGAGTACAAGCAGATGTTGATCGACAGCGACGCGGAGGACATCGTCTACACGCCGATATTCAGTGGGGTCGCGGCGAACTTCCTGCGCGAGAGCGTGCGGCGCACGGGACTCGACCCGGACAACTTGCCTGCCGTGGAGAAGACCAAGATGAGCTTCGCTCCAGGGAGCAGCGAGTTCAAGGCATGGCGCGACATCTGGAGCGCCGGCCAGAGCGTCAGCGGCATCCGCAGCGTTTTGCCGGTGAGCACGCTCGTCGAGCGCCTGGCCGGCGAGTACGATGCGGCGCGCTCGCGGCTCGCGTCCAAAACCGCGTAAGCCCAAGAACGGCTTTGCGTCTCGAATCCGACCAACTCCCCGCTGCGCTCGCCCGCGGACTCGCGGCGGTCTATCTCATCTCGGGCGATGAGCCGCTGACCGCGGGTGAGGCGGCGGACATGGTGCGGGCCTGTGCCCGCAAGGCCGGTTTCACGGAACGCAGCGTGTTCGCCGTCGATCGCTCATTCGCCTGGGACGAGCTGCGCCAGGCCGCGCAGGAGATGTCCCTGTTTGCCGAGCGTCGGCTCATCGAGCTGCGCATGCCGAGCGGCAAGCCCGACAAAGGCGCGGCGCTGCTCGCGGAGCTCGCCGCGGCACCGCCGCCCGACGTTCTGTTTCTGGTGCTCACGGGCAAGCTCGACGCGAAGACCGCGGACTCCGCGTGGGTGCGCGCCATCGAACGGGCGGGAGTCTGGGTCCGGGTATGGCCGGTGGGCCGCGCCGCGTTGCCCGGCTGGCTCGAGAGCCGCGCACGCGCGCTCGGAGCGAAGCTCGGGCCGGGCGTCGCACAATCGATCGCCGATCGCGTCGAAGGTAATTTGCTGGCCGCCAAGCAAGAGCTCGACATGCTGGCGCTGCTCGCGAACGGGGAGATCATTGACTCGAGCTCGGCCATGCGCGCGATCGGAGACAACGCCCGCTACGACGTGCTGCAGCTGGGCGAGGCGGCAGCGGCCGGCGATGCGCCGCGTGCGCTGCGTGTGCTCACGGGGCTGCGCAATGAGGGCGTGGAGCCGGTGCTCATCTTGTGGGCGCTTCTGCGCGAGCTGCGCGGGATGTACCAAGCCCGCGAGGCGCAGCGCCTGGGATCGCGGTCGCCGCCCGGCGCGTGGAACCAGGCGGCGCGGCCCTCGCAGAGCGCCCTCGGTCGCCTGCGCAAAGTGCCGCTCGAGCGGCTGCTCGCGCAGGCTGCGCGGACGGATCGGATCATCAAGGGTCTCGCGCCCGGGGATGCCTGGTCGGCCATCACGGCCCTCGCGGCGGAGTTCGCCGGCGCTTTGCAAGGCCCTCGAGATTCAGGCAGGGTATCCGCATGAACCCGATGGGCATATTCGGCGGCACGTTCGATCCGATTCACTACGCGCACCTGCGCACGGCGTTCGAGCTGCAGCAAGCGTTGCGCCTGAAGGAGATCCGATTTCTCCCCGCGGGCAATCCGCCGCACCGCGACCAGCCGGTCGCCGATGCGCAGCTGCGGCTCAAGATGGTGGAGCTCGCAACCGCGGGCCAACCGGGATTCGTCGTGGACGACCGCGAGGTTCGCAAGGAAGGTCCTTCCTACTCGGTTGAGACGCTGGGGGAGCTGCGCCACGAGTATCCCGACCGGAGCCTGTGCCTCATCGTCGGCATGGATGCCTTCCTGAGCCTGCCCAAATGGCATCAGTGGCGCGAGCTGCTGCAACTCGCGCATCTGGTGGTCGCGCATCGCCCCGGTTGGCGCGCTCCCGGCATGGGACCTCTGGGAGAGCTCCTCGTCGATCGGGGCACGGGGCGCATCGGCGATTTGCACGAGCAACGCGCGGGCTGCATCTACATTCATGCCGTGACGCAGCTAGAAATATCCTCCACCGAAGTCCGCCAGCTCATTGCCATGGGGCGCGATCCGCGCTTCCTCATGCCGGATTCAGTGCGTAAACTGATCCTCGACACTCATTGTTACGCCAAATCACGGACGCCCTAGTGCCAGCGGAGAAAAAGACGACCCCTTCCAAGCCCAAGAGAAAAATCGAGGACGGCGCGGAGAAATCACCCCGGCCCACTAAAAAGCGCAGCCCCGGCGGCAAGGCCGCGACGCCCCGCGCCGCGCGCAAGGCGAGCGGGACCTCGCGGACGCGCGGCACACAGACCCCCGCGGCCTCTCGGGCGGCCCTCAGATCCGTGATCCTCGGCGCGCTGGACGATATGAAGGCGCTGCAGGTCAAGGTGCTCGACGTGCGAGGCCTCACCGATATCGCGGATTTCATGGTGATCGCGAGCGGCACGTCCGACCGGCATGTGCGCTCGGTGGCACAACGCGTCGTGGAGAAGACCAAGGAGGCCGGTTATCGTCCGCACGGCTGCGAGGGCCTCAAGGACGGTGACTGGGTGCTCATCGATTTGCACGAGATGATCGTGCATATCATGCTGCCGAGAGTGCGCGAATTTTACGGGCTCGAAAAGCTGTGGGACATGACCTCGAAGCGCACCGCGCGCGCCTAGGCGCGGTGAGGCCGCGCGCATGAGGTGCCGGCTCATCGCCGCCGGCACGCGACTGCCGGACTGGGTGAACAGCGGATTTCGCGAATACCAGCGTCGCCTGCGCGCGCCGCTTCTCCTCGAGCTCGAGGAGATACCGATTGCGATGTGCCGGGCGGGCGAGAATCCCGAGCCCGCGATGGCGCGTGAGGGCGAAAAGATGCTCGCGACCCTCGGGCCCAAGGATCACGTGGTCGCGCTCGAGGTTGCAGGCGTCTCGATGAGCACCGACAAGCTCGGGGTCTGGCTGGCCGCGAAGCTTCGCCAAGCAAAGCCCCTCGCATTCCTGATCGGGGGGCCGAACGGTCTCGCGCCCGCCTGTCTGCGCCGATCGGACGAGGCCTGGTCTCTTTCGCCGCTCACGCTGCCCCATGCCCTCGCGCGTATTCTGGTCGCCGAACAGCTGTATCGCGCGATGAGCTTGCTCGCCGGCCACCCTTATCATCGCGCCTGAGCGAGGGTGCTCGCCGCTCGCGACTCACCGTCCGCCACCTGACGCGCGCACATCGCGATCAAGGGTATTCTTCGCGCATGGATGTCGATTTCGTTTACCTCGCCTCCGCCTCGCCGCGCCGCCGCCAGCTCCTCTCGCAAATAGGAGTGCCTTTTCAGGCACTTAGCGTCGAGGTCGACGAGTCACTCGCCGCGGGTGAGGCCCCCGAGCGCTACGTGGTGCGTCTTGCCGAGGCGAAAGCGATGGCAGGCCGCATGCTGCGCGATCCGGCCGGCGATCGTCATCGGCCGGTGCTCGGGGCGGACACGGCAGTGGTCGTCGACGGCACCATCCTCGGCAAGCCGGCCGATTGCGCCGATGCCGAGCGCATGCTGAGGCTATTATCGGCCAGAACGCATGAGGTGCTGACTGCAGTGGCGCTGTCGACGGACGGCAAGGTTTGTTCGCGCCTGAGCCGGAGCGAAGTCACATTCCGAGAGATCATGCCCCGGGAAGCGCGCGATTATTGGAACACGGGAGAGAGCCGGGACAAGGCCGGCGCGTATGCGATCCAAGGATACGGCGCGGTATTCGTCTCAGGTCTGCGCGGGAGCTACTCCGGCGTGATGGGGTTGCCGCTGTTCGAGACCGCCGAAATGCTGTTTGCAGCCGGCGTGCCGGGCTGGCTCGACATACGTGGCAGGGCTTAAGACCGATGGGCACTGAGATTCTGATCAATGCGAGCACGCATGAAGCGCGCGCCGCGGTAGTCGAGAACGGCGTACTGCAAGAGGTCTTCATCGAGCGCCCGGATCGCCGGGGGCTCATCAGCAACATCTACAAGGGTCGGGTCTCACGAGTGCTGCCGGGCATGCAGGCGGCCTTCATCGACATCGGCATGGAGCGCACGGCGTTCTTGCATGCCTCCGACATCCTCGACACACGCCATGCCGGCTTGGGACTCGAGCCGCCCCGTACCGAGAACATCCGGGCCCTGGTCGCCGAAGGCAACGAGATTCTGGTGCAAGTGGTGAAAGATCCGCTCGGGACCAAAGGCGCACGCCTCACGACGTACATCACCCTCCCGTCCCGATATCTCGTCTACATGCCCCAGGGCCGCGGCGTTGGGGTGTCGGCGCGCATCGAGAACGAGACCGAGCGCGAGCGGTTGCGCGGCGCCGTGCTGAGCGGCCTCGAGCCGGACGAGGGCGCGGGCTTCATCGTGCGCACTGCGGCGGAAGACGCCCCCCACGAGGCGTTGCGCGCGGACATGATGTACTTGCGCAAGCTCTGGGAGTTCGTCCGTCAGAAGGGCTTGCGCACGACGCCTGGGCAACTCGTGCACGCCGATCTTCCGCTGCACCTGCGCATCCTGCGCGACCTTCTGCATCCCGGTGTGGATCGGGTGCTGATCGATCAACCGAGCGCGCATCACGAGATGCTCGAGTTTGCCTCGACCTTCCTGCCAGAGGCGCTGCCGCGCATCGAGCTGTACTCGGAGTCGCGCCCGCTTTTCGAGCTGCACCACGTCGAACAGGAGATCCAGAAGGCGCTCGATCGCAAGGTGTCCCTGAAATCAGGCGGGTATCTGATGATCGACCAAACCGAGGCGATGACCACGGTCGACGTGAATACCGGCGCTTTCGTCGGACATCGGAATCTCGAGGAGACGATATTCCGCACCAACCTCGAGGCGGCGGTCACCATCGCGCGGCAGCTGCGCCTGCGCAATCTCGGCGGGATCATTATCATCGACTTCATCGACATGGAGGAACCCGAGCACCGCCGGCAGGTAATTCAGGCGCTCGAACGCTCGCTTGCCGACGACCATGTGAAGACCAACATCTCCTCGGTATCCCCGCTCGGCCTGGTGGAGATGACGCGCAAGCGCACCCGCGAAAGCCTGGAACATCTGATGTGCCAGGCTTGTCCCACCTGCGAGGGGCGTGGATTCGTCAAAACGGCCGAGACGGTGTGCTACGAAGTTTTTCGCGAGATCGTGCGTCAAGCGCGCCAGTTCGAGTGCCGGCAGCTCATGGTCCTCGCGCACCAGGATGTGATCGAGCGCCTGCTCGATGAGGAATCCTCCGCCCTCGGCGAGCTCGAGCTGGTCACCGGCATTCCGATACGGCTGCAGAGCGAATCGCTTTACGGCGTCGATCAGTATGACGTCGTCCTGCTGTAGATGATCCTGCGCCGGACCCTCAAGATACTGCTGTTCAGCGCGGCCGGGTTTGCCGGACTGGTTCTTTTGCTCATGCTGGCCCTGAAGCTCGCGCTCGACCGCGTACCGCAGTATCAAGCGCAGATCAAGGATTGGGTTTTTCGGCGGACGGGCTATCACATCGCCTTTGCGCACGTCTGGCCCGCCTTCCGCTGGTACGGGCCGGAGCTCTTCTTCGACGAGCTCGAACTGCGCTCGAGCGACGGCCGCCGCGTGCTCGCGCATGCGCGGGGCGGGCGGATCGGCACGAATGTCTGGCAACTGCTTCAGAACGGCAAGCTGTTCGCGCTGCGTGTCGAGCTCGACGCGCCCTCGCTCTCGATCGCCCGCATCGGCCCCGACCGCTTCGCGCTCGCCTCGGAGATCGTCTGGGGCACCGGGGAGAGCTCGATCTCGCACCTGACTCTCAACGATCTGCCGGCCGGGACGCTGGTCATTCGCCGCGGCCTCATCGTGGTAGAGGACTGGAACAACGCGCTCCCCAGGCTCGAGCTGCGCGACGTCAATCTCGATCTCACGCGCGTCGCCCACTTCCTCTCGGCCAGCGCATCGGCGCAATTGCCCGCACAGCTCGGCGGCCGATTGAGCGTGTCGGCCACCGCCCGCGGAGCGGATCGCGTGGCGCAGCTCGAGTGGAATGTGCTCGCGGGCGCGAGCGGGATGTCGTTCGCCGGCTGGCGCGAGCTGCTGCCGGAATATCTGACGCGCCTCGACGCCGGTACCGGCGCTTTTCAGGCTCAGGTGCTCGGCAGGGGGGCGACCGTCAGTCACGGGACGCTCGAGTTCAGCGCCCGAACGGTGGTCGTGCACCTCGCCGAGGGTTCCCACGCCGTCATGGACCGGGTGAGCGGCACGCTCGCGCTCGCCCACACGGCCGATCGCTGGACGCTCGCCGGCCGCCACCTGAGTGCCGTCTCTCATGGCCGCAAGGACCCCGACAGCACGCTCGATGCGAGCTGGCGCGAGAACGACTCAGGGATGCTGGAGCTTGGCGCCCGGGCGAGCTACCTGCGCGCCGAGGCGTTGCTGCCACTGGTCGGTCTCATGCCGCAGAGGGATATTAGCGAGCGGCTGCGCGATCTCGCGCCGACGGGCGAATGGTCCGATATGCAGCTCACGCTCGCGCGCCGCTCGGTGAGCGATCCCTGGCGGTTCGACGTGCGTGCCAAGTTCCGCGACATGGGCTTTGCCTCCGTGGGCCGCGAACCCGGTCTACGCGGCGTCAGCGGCTCGATCGCAGGCAACGAGGCGGCGGGACACGTGATCATCGACAGCCAATCCGCCGTCTACAGCTGGCCCGATCAGTTCCCCGAATCGATCGCGCTTCCTGCCCTCAAGTCGACGCTCTACTGGAGACGCACGCCGCAAGAGCTCCTGCTGGCAACCTCGAATCTGGAGGTGCGCACGCCGGATGCCCATGTGCGCGGGAAGCTCGCGTGGTCGCAGCCGAGCGACGGCAGCTCTCCCGTCTTGACCCTGGCGAGCTCCGTCGACGACGGCAACGCGGGCGATGCGCGGCTGTACTTTCCTCACCGGCTGCTGCCGCCCGCCGCGCTGCAGTGGCTCGATCGCGCGTTCGTCGCAGGCCACCTCGGACATGGCGATGTGGTGTTCGAGGGCCCGGTACGGCATTTTCCGTTCCGCGACGGCAGCGGTCTTTTCCTGATCCGCTTCAACGTCGAGCGCATGACGCTCGATTATCGTCAGGACTGGCCGCGGATCGAGAACCTTGCCGCGCAAGCCGAGTTCCGCAACCAAGGAATGAGCGTCAAGGTGATGAGCGGACTCATCGGCGGCCTCAAGGTCGATTCGGGCGATGTGCGCTTCGTCGATTTCAAGAACGGTGAGATGCAAGTGCACGCTGCCGCACATGGCGATGCTGCGGATGCGCTCGGGTACCTCGCGGCGACACCGCTCGATGCGATGGCGGAACACGGATTCTCGAGCGTCGAAGGCACTGGTAAGCTTCGATGCGGCGTCGACCTCTTTTTCCCCTTCAAGCAGTTCGACCAGCGTCGCGTGCTGGTGCACGTCGAGCTCGAGGACGCGACGCTGAAGCCGCACGGCTCGAATCTCGCCGCGACGGATCTCACCGGCCCTGTCGACATCGACGGCGCCCAGGTGGTGCGGGCGGACGTGCGCGGGCATCTGCTGGGCGGGGCTTTTCAGATGAGCGCCCGCACGCCGCGGTCGCGGGCAATCTCGCGCACGCAGCTCGATTTCCGCGGCACGCTGAGCGGCGAGGAGTTGCACGCCGCGCTGGCGTTGCCCGGATCGATCACGATCGGCGGCCAGACGGATTGGCGCGCGGTATTGCGCATGGCGCCTGAGCCCTCGCGCGAGCGTTCGCTGCGGATCAGCTCGAGTCTCGCCGGGCTCGAGCTCGACCTGCCCGCGCCGCTCGCCAAACCGGCGGGCTCTTCCATGCCCACCTCGGTCGACGTTCAATGGCCGACTGCCAACGTGACCGAACTGCGCCTCACCCTCGCCTCCGTGTTGCGCGGCGACGTGACCTTGAGCGGCGAGTCGGGCGGACTCAAAGTCGCGCGTGCCGGCCTGTGGTTCGGCGGCGGCGAGCCATCGTTCGGCGATGCGCCGGGGACGAACATCGGCGGTGACATCCAGGAGCTCGATCTCGCAGGGTGGCTCAAGCTCGCCTCGGGCCTCAAGACGCAAAGGTCGCAGGTAACGGCTTTGCGGTCGGCGAAGCTTACCGTGGGCCAGATCAATTATCTCGGCCTGGCCTTTCTCGACGTGACGCTGGGGCTGTCGCAAGAGGGCGGCGGTTGGCGCCTGGCGCTCGAGGGGCCGAACGTCGCGGGCAGAATATCGCTGCCCGGTCCTGCGGATGCGAGCGCGCCGTGGGACCTCGAGTTCGAGAGGCTGAAGTTCGCCGATTCTCAGACGGGCGCAGCCGCCGATCAGGCGGGCGGCGATCAAAAGGCCGTCACCGATCCGCGCAGCCTCCCGGCGATCCGGTTCCATGCAGCCCAGTTGACCTGGGGCGACCGGCAGTTCGGCGAGGTGCGCGCCGACTTCATCAAGGTCGAGGACGGGCTGAGTCTCAAGCAGCTGACGGTGACGAGTGCGAGCTACGGGGCGAACGCCACCGGCGAATGGCTCGCCGGAGGCGGCCATATCCGGGGCGCGATCACCAGCAGCGATGTCGGGGAGACGCTCAAGCAGCTCGGCTTCGCCCGAGTGATGGAGGCCAAGGACGGAAAGCTGGATTTCGACCTGAATTGGCAGGGGCCGCTCAGCGCAGACGCCCTGTCCAGCGCCACTGGCCGCGTACAGGCCGCGCTCGACAAGGGGCAGATCGTCGGCTTGAAGCCGGGACCCGGCCGCGTGCTCGGGCTCGCGAGCTTCTCGGAATTGCCGCGGCGCCTCGCGCTCGATTTCAGCGATCTCACGGACAAGGGGTTCGCCTTCGATAGTGTGCGAGGCCACTTCGACCTGCGCGACGGGAGTGCCCGCACCGATGACTTGCTTGTCAAGGGCCCGGCGGCGGAAATCGGATTGATAGGCCGGGTTGGCTTGAAAAACAAAGATTACGACCAAATTGCAGTGGTCACGGGTAATGTGAGCGGCACGCTGGCGCTGCCCGCCTTTGCGGCGGGACCGGTGGTGGGCGGCGTGGTGCTCCTGTTCACACAGATGTTCAAACAGCCGCTGAAGGGTCTGGTGCGGGGGTATTATCGGATCACCGGTAGCTGGGATAATCCCACCGTCGAGCGGATCAAGAGCGCGGATGCCGCCACGGCGACCGCGGAGGCGCCCAAACTATGAGTACAGTAGCTGCAATTCAAATGACCTCGAGTCACCGCGTCGAGGAAAATCTCGGGGCGGCGCGCAAGCTTTTGCGCGAGGCAAAGGATGCGGGGGCGGAGCTCGCGTGTCTGCCCGAGAACTTCTCCTTCATCGGTTTGCGCGATGCCGACAAGCTGGGCGTGGCCGAGGCCGACGGCTCGGGACCGGTTCAGCAATTCCTGAGCGACACCGCGCGCGAGCTCGCCATGTGGATACTCGGCGGCACCACCGTGATCAAGGGTGACTCGGCGCGGCGCGTCTCGAACACCTCGCTCCTCATCGATGCGCACGGCAAGCGCGTCGCGCGCTACGACAAGATCCATCTGTTCGACGTCGCCATTCCCGGCCGCAACGAGCAGTACCTCGAGTCGACTCACGTCACGCCCGGACGCAAGGTGGTCGTGGCGGATACGCCGGTCGGCAGGCTCGGCATGTCCGTGTGCTACGACATGCGCTTTCCGGAGCTCTACCGGGAACTGGTTGCGCGGGGAGCGGAATGGCTCGCGATGCCCGCGGCGTTCACGGTGCCCACCGGGCGGGCTCACTGGGAGCCGCTCTTGCGTGCGCGGGCCATCGAGAATCTCTGCTACGTCGTGGCACCGGCGCAGTGGGGCACACACACGAGCGGCCGCGAGACCTACGGCGATACGTTGATCGTCGATTACTGGGGCCAGGTGCTCTCTCGACTGCCGCAGGGAACGGGCGTCATCACGGCCAGGTTCGACGCGGCGGGGCAGGCCGAAACGCGCGCCCGCTTTCCGGCGCTGAAGAACCGCCGGCTCGGCGTACCCGTCGACGATGCGGTGCCGGCATGAATGCCGCCCCTCCTCTGGATGTGGCGGAGAGGATGATTCTCGCGCCGTCGGGCCTGGACTCGAACCGTCTGTCGACCGTGCTCGGCACCCTCATGAGCCGCGGTGTCGACTACGCCGATCTCTACTTTCAGCTCTCGCGCGAGGAGTCCTGGTCGCTCGAGGACGGCATCGTCAAGGACGGCTCGCACAGCATCGAGCAAGGCGTCGGCGTGCGCGCGATCAGCGGCGAGAAGACCGGGTTCGCCTACACCGATGAGGTGCTGCTGCCCGCGCTCGTCGAGGCATCGGAAGCGGCGCGCGCCATCGCACGCAGCGGCGGGCGCAACGCCGTCAAGAGCTGGGAGCGTCCGTCGACCCATCGGCTGTATCTGCCGATCGATCCGCTCGAGGCGGTGCGCGACGAGGACAAGGTGGATTGGCTCATGCGCATCGACCGGGAGACGCGCCGCATCGATCCGCGCGTGAAACAGGTCATGGCCTCGTTGTCGGCCGTGCACGAGGTCATCCTGATCGCCTCGAGCGACGGCACCTTGACCGCGGACGTGCGCCCGCTGGTGCGGGTCAACGTTTCCGTGATCGTCGAGCAAAACGGCCGGCGTGAGCAAGGCTACAGCGGCGGCGGCGGCCGCTTCGGCCTGAACGAGCTGCTCGAGGGCGATGCGCCGTTCGTGCACGCCCGCGAGGCCGTGCGCCAGGCGCTCGTCAATCTCGAGGCAGTGGCGGCACCCGCGGGGTCCATGCCGGTGGTGCTGGCCTCGGGTTGGCCGGGAATCCTCCTGCACGAGGCCATCGGGCATGGCCTCGAGGGCGACTTCAACCGCAAGGGCACTTCCGCGTTTTCCAACCGCATCGGCGAGAAAGTAGCCGCCGCGGAAATCACGGTGGTCGACGACGGCACGCTCGATCGGCGCCGCGGCTCGCTGAACGTCGACGACGAGGGAACGCCCACGCAATGCACCGTGCTCATCGAGAACGGCGTGCTCAAGGGGTACATCCAGGACAAATTGAACGCGCGGCTGATGGGCATGGCGCCGACCGGCAACGGCCGGCGCGAATCGTTTGCGCACATGACCCTGCCGCGGATGACCAACACCTACATGCGCGCGGGATCCCGTGCTCCCGAAGAAATCATCGCCTCGGTCGACAGGGGGCTGTACGCCGTGAACTTCGGCGGAGGACAAGTCGACATCACTTCGGGCAAGTTCGTGTTCTCGGCGAGCGAGGCTTATCTGATCGAGAATGGGAAAATCACCACCCCGGTCAAGGGAGCGACCCTGATCGGCAACGGTCCCGACGTGCTCACCCGCGTCAGCATGGTCGGCAACGACATGAAGCTCGATACCGGTGTCGGGACCTGCGGAAAGGAGGGCCAATCGGTGCCGGTCGGCGTGGGGCAGCCGACATTGCGGATCGATGCTCTCACCGTCGGCGGCACGGCTTAAGCGCTGCATATCCGCATGACCCAGACCTGCCGGCTGTTCGTGGTTGCCTGCGCATTGGCCCTAGGCTCGATCCTCGGTCTGGCGGGATTTTCCGCCGCGGCGGACTCGGGCGATGCCGCCGCGCGGCTTGGATTTCCGCCCGACGTGCAGGCGGCCATGCGCGGAATCGATCCGGAGCGCATTCGCGCGCACGTAAAATTTCTCGCCGACGATCTGCTCGAGGGCCGCGGCACGGGTGCGCGCGGCGGCGACATCGCGGCGCACTACATCGCCTCGCAGTTCGAGCTCGATGGGCTCAAGCCGGCAGGCGACGACGGCAGCTACCTGCAGCGGGTCGATTTTCTGGGGGAGCATACCCTGCCGACGACCTCCGCCTCGGTGGCGCCGGCGCAAGGCGCGCCCATCGATCTCAAGCTCGGAGACGACTACGTCGTCGGCAATCAGACCCAGGCCGAGCACGTGGATGTGGATGCGCCGGTCGTATTCGTCGGATACGGGATCGAGGCGCCTGAGTATCGCTGGGACGACTTCAAGGGCGTCGACGTGCGCGGCAAGGTCGTGCTGGTCATCGTGAACGAGCCGCCGTCGAGCGATCCGAAATTCTTCGCGGGCGATGCCCTGACCTATTATGGGCGCTGGACCTACAAGTTCGAGGAGGCCGCTCGCAAGGGGGCGGTCGGCGCGCTCATCATCCATCGCACCGATCTCGCGAGCTACGGCTGGAACGTGGTGAAGAGCTCCTGGAGCAACGAGCAGGCCTATCTCGCCGACGACCGCGATCCGAAGCTCGAGGCGGCGGCGTGGATCCAGCTCGACGTGGCGCGGCGCATCTTCGCCGCGTCCGGATTCGAGCTCGACCACATGATCGCCTCCGCAGGCACGCGCAAGTTCAAAGCGCGCGAGCTGCCGATCCGGCTCAAGGCCCACATCGACAGCCGCGTTCGCCGGTTCGTCTCCTACAACGTGCTCGGCCTGCTGCCGGGAAGCGACTCCGGGCCGCCCACGCAAGCCGTGATGTACACCGCGCACTATGATCATCTCGGCATCAATCCGGCGCTCGCGGGCGACAACATCTACAACGGCGCCGTGGACAACGGCACCGGCTGCGGGATAGTCCTGGAGCTCGCGCATGCTTACGCGACCTCCGGGGCGCGGCCGCCGCATCCCGTGCTGTTCGTGTCGGTGACGGCAGAGGAGAAAGGCCTGCTCGGCTCGAATTACCTCGGCAAACACCTGCCGATACCGGCGGCGCAGATCGCGCTCGATCTGAATTTCGACGCGGTCCCGCCCATCGGCATGCCGGAGTCGGTGAACGTCACCGGCGCCGAGCGCACCACGTTCTTCCCGGTGGTGAGGAAAACGGCGAGCGCCTTCGGCTTCGATATTCAACCGGACGCCGAGCCCGGCGCCGGCCATTACTATCGCTCGGATCATTTCAGCCTGGCGCGCGCGGGAGTACCGTCCTTCTCGATCAACACCGCGAGCAAGTTCGTCGGACATCCGCCGGAGTGGGGCAAGGCACAGCGCGAGGAGTACACCGCCAAGCGCTACCATCAGCCGAGCGACGAATACACGCCGGACATGGACTTCTCCTCGAACGCCGCGCTCGCCAAGTTCGGTTTCGCGCTCGGTTGGCAGGCGCTGACGGCCGACCAGACCGTGGGCTGGGTGAAGGGCGATGAATTCGAGGCCGAGCGCCAGGCGCGCTAGGGCGATCTCGGGTGATGCATGCTGTTTGAGCAGTGGATAGAGCAAGCCTATTCGCTCGGCGCGAGCGACTTGCATCTCGAGGCGGACACGCCGATCGTCGCGAGGATTCGCGGCGAGCTGCAGATCGTGGGGGCGCAGGTGACGGGCGCAACGCTCCAGCAGGTGGCGCACGATCTTCTCGGCGAACAGTGGCCGCAGTTCGTCGAGCGCGGCTCGGCGGACCTGTCCGAATCCGTCGGCGGAATCCGCCTGCGCGCGAACTTCTACCAGACGGTGCGCGGCATCGCGGCCGCGATCCGGCTGCTGGCGCCGAGCGTCAAGGATCTGCGCGTCTGCAACCTGCACAAGGACTTTCGCAAGTTCATCGAGCCGACGAGCGGCCTCGTCATCGTCTCGGGCCCGACCGGCGCAGGAAAATCGACCACGCTGGCCGCGCTCATCGAGGAGATCAATGCGACGCGAGCGCGCCACATCGTCACGCTCGAAAGCCCCATCGAATACCTGTTCTCGAATCGCCAGTCCTTCATCCGGCAGCGAGAGATCCCGACCCACGCACCGAGTTTCGAGCAGGGTATCGTCGATGCGTTGCGCGAGAATCCGGATGTGCTCGTGATCAGCGAGATGCGCACGCCCGAGGTCATGCGCCTCACGCTGAATGCCGCGGAGACCGGGCACCTAGTGCTCGCGACCATGCATTCGTCGAACTGCTCGGAGGCCTTGTCGCGGCTGTGCATGTCGTTTCCCTCCGATATTCAGGCGAGCGTTCGCGCACAGCTCGCCGATTGCCTGGTGGCCGTTTGCTGCCAGCGCCTCGAGTTCCTGAGCGGGCCGCGGCTGCACGTTCCGCGCTGTGAGATTCTGCTGCCGACCTCGGGTGCGCGCGGCACCATCCGCAGCGGCAATTTCAGTCAATTGGCGACGGTGCTGCAATCGGGCGGGGAAGAAGGCATGTGGACCTTCGAGCGCTACCAGCGCTGGATGGATCAGGTGACCGACTGGGTGCGTCCGCCGTCATCCGCGGCGCTGCGCGCCGAGGGCCAGGCCGCGCCGCGCCAGGCCGCGCCGCGCCAGGCCGGGCCGCGCCAGGCCGGCCCGCGTCCGGCCCCCGCACCGCGCATGCCGGCGGGGCCACCGCCTGCTCGCGCCACGAGCGCCGCGCCGCAGCCGCGCCCCTCGCCGGCCTCTGCCGGTCGAGCCGGCCCTACGGAGGAGGTCATCGACGTGCCCGCCGAGGACATGGATCTTGCAGCGCTCGCCGAGCTTGCGAAGAAGGCGATCGAGCGCAAGGTTTGACGGTGACCCACCTGGTTTGACGGACCCGTCGCTTCGTGGTCCCATGCGTGGCGCGCCTTGAGCAGCAACGGAACCTGCAAATCACGATGGCCGAGATCGAGCGCCGAGACCCGGATCAACTGCTGGCTGACGTTCAGCGGGAAGAGGCGAGGGCGCGGCGCGGCAGGCTGCGCATATTCTTCGGCGCCTCGGCGGGCGTCGGCAAGACTTACTCCATGCTCGAAGCCGCGCACGCGGCACTTGCCGGCGGCGCCGACATCGTCGTGGGCTATGTCGAGCCTCACGGCCGGGTGGACACCGAACGTCTGCTCGAGGGACTGCCACAACTGCCGTTCCTCAACGTGCGCTATCGCGGCATCGTACGCCGCGAGTTCGATCTCGATGCGGCGCTGGAGCGCGCGCCCGCCATCATCCTGGTCGACGAGCTCGCGCATTCGAATTTGACCGAGGGAGAGCCCCTGCCGCGGCACGCCAAGCGCTGGCAGGACGTCGAGGAGCTCCTCGATGCCGGCATCAGCGTCTGGACGACGCTCAACGTCCAGCACCTCGAGAGTCTGAACGACGTGGTTGCGGGAATCACGGGCGTACGCCAGCAGGAAACCCTCCCGGACCGGATCTTCGATGAGGCGGACGAGGTCGAGCTCATCGATCTGCCGCCCGACGATCTGCTTGCGCGGATCAAGCAGGGGAAGGTATATGCGGCGGCGCAGGCCAGTACGGCGACGGAAGGCTTTTTTCGCAAGCCGAACCTGCTCGCCTTGCGCGAGCTCGCCCTGCGCCGCACGGCCGACCGGGTGGATGCCGCAGCGCTCGAGTTCGCGGGTCAGGCGCCGACGTCGCGCCCCTGGCTCGCGCGCGACCGTTTTCTGATCGCGGTCACGCCGGATGGCCAGGCGGAAGAGCTCGTTCGCATCGGCAAGCGCTTCGCCGATGCGCTCGATGCGGAGTGGCTGGTGGTGTCCGTCGAGACGCCGCAGCTCCTCAAGCTCACCGACGCCGAGCGTAACCGCCGCATCGATGTGCTGCGCCTGGCCGAATCGCTGGGCGCCGAGACCGTCACGATCGACGGCGCCTCGGCGGCGGATGCGCTGCTCGAGTACGCCCGCCTGCGCAACGTCACGCGCGTCGTCATCGGCGAAGCGAAGCGCACGGGCTGGCGCACGCTGTTGCGGCGCTCGACCACGACCGAGCTCGTGCGCCGGGGGCGCGGTTTCGACATTTCGGTGATCGCTCGCCGCAATTCGCGTGTGGCGAGCCAGGACCTCCGCCACCCCTCGACGCGATCTGCCGCGCGAGGTCAAGTGGCAGCGCTACTGGGCGGCGCTGGCAATCTCCGCCTGCTGCACCGTGGCCGCCGCGGTCATGTATCCATATTTCGCCTTGACGAATCTCGTGATGGTGTATTTGCTGGGCGCCACCGTGGCGGCACTTCGGCTCGGGCGGGGGCCGGCGAGCCTTACCGCGGTCGCGAACGTGATCGCGCTCGATTTCTGCTTCGTGCCGCCGCGCTTCACGTTCGCCATCAGCAATCTCGAATATCTGGTCACCTTCGCGGTCATGCTCGTGCTCGCGCTGGTCATTGCCAATCTGGTGGCGAATGTCCGTGCGCAGACGCGCGTCGCCGGAGCGCGCGAGCGACGCACCTCGTTGCTCTACGCCATGAGCCGCGAGCTCGCCGCGACGCGCAGCTTCGACAACCTCGCGCGCGTCGCCGTCAAGCACGTTGCCGAGACCTTCTCGGGCCGCGCCGCCGTGCTCCTGCCCGATGCCCACGGGCGGCTGCAGGCGCTCAAGGGCCCGGAGCTCGCGACGCTCGACGCACCCGATCTATCGGTCGGCCAATGGGTGTTCGATCACGGCCGGCCGGCCGGGCTCGGCACCGACACGTTGCCCGCGGCGCCGGCCCAGTATCTGCCGCTCACCGGGACGCAGCAGACGCTCGGGGTGCTCGCCGTGCAACCCGTGCAGCGCCGGCGGCTGCTCCTGCCCGAGCAGAGCCATCTGCTGGAAACGTTCGCCGGGCAGGTTGCGCTCGCCATCGAGCGCGCGCAACGCGCCGAGGAGGCGGAGGCGGCGAGGGTCGCCGTGGAGACCGAGAGCTTGCGCAATTCGTTGCTCGCGTCCATCTCGCACGACCTGCGCACGCCGCTCGCGGCGATCATGGCCGCGAGCCATGCGCTCAGCGACCGGAAAATGCCGCCCGACGCAGAGACGCGCTCGCGGCTTGCACGCATCATCGAAGGCACCGCGCAGCAAATCTCGGAGCTCATCTCGAACGTGCTCGACCTGATGAGCTTTCAGTTCGGGGAAGTACATCTCAACCGCGGCTGGCATCCGGTGGACGCCCTGGTGGAGGGCGCGCTCGCGCGGCTCGAGGGTCGCTTCGCGGGCCATGAGGTGCAGGTGAGGCTGCCGGCCGACCTGCCCGCGGTCAACGTGGATGGGCCGCTGATTACGCGCGCGCTGTTCAATCTTCTGGAGAACGCCGTCAAGCACACGCCGCCGGGAACGTGCATCACCGTGTCCGCGGGCCTCGAGAGCGACGCCGTGCGGCTCGTGATCGACGACAACGGCCCCGGACTTCCATCCGGACCGCCCGAGCAGTTGTTCGCCAAGTTCGAGCGCGGGGGGACTGAGGCGGGCGTCGGCGGCGCAGGGCTCGGCCTCGCGATTTGCAAAGCCATCATCGAGGCACACGGCGGCCGCATCGCGGCCGCGCAAAGACCCGGCGGCGGCGCACGCTTTACATTCACGCTGCCGACGAAGACCTCGCCTCTCGGATCGCCCGGCAATGGTGTCTGACGGCCGCGCCGCCGCTGCGCGACCCCGCTAATCGAAGAACTTCGCCGGTCCCGCAAACCCGCCCGCAGCGCGCAGCGCATCGGCGTCCATGAGCTTGCCTTCCATCATGACGATCCGGGTATGCCGCAGATCACCGATGCGGCGTGACGGGTCCCCCTCGACCAGCACCAGGTCGGCCTGCTTGCCCACGGCTATGGATCCGACGCGCGAGTCGACCCCGAGCATGCGAGCCGGCGCGATGGTCGCGCTCGCCAGCGCCTCGGCCGGCGTGAAGCCCGCCTCGACATAGAGCTCGAGCTCGCGCACGAGCTCCATCCCCGATCCGTCCGTGCCGGCGACGATGGGTACGCCGGCGCGGTGCAGGGCGCCGACGAGCTCGAGCAACTTGGCGAAGCTGCGCCGGTAGTCTGCGCGGGTGAGGTCGGCGGGGACCGCGAATCCGCCCTGGCGAAATCCGCGCTCGACGGCGGGCGGCAGTGTGCCGAGGTACGGCGCGTACGCCGGCGACAGATCGCCGTTCTCGGGCACCAGGAGAGCCTCGAACACCACTACGGTTGGGTCGACCGTGATCTTGCGCGCCGCCATGGTGGCGAGGAGAGATTTCATGGGCTCTGCGCCGAGATCTACGTCTTTCGCATACCGGCCGATACCCTCGAACCGGGCGATGCCATTCGATTTGTTCACCACCGAATCGGGCATGGCCTGCATCATCACGAAATTGATGTGCGTGATCTCATCGTAACCGTCGCTGATCGCATCCATCGGACGCATGCCGGCGGGCAGGTGGCCGTGCACGTGCAAACCGAGCCGATGCGCCTCCGCGGCGGTAGCGGTCACCCAGGAGGGATCGAACGTACCGTAGATCTTGATGCCGTCGAAGCCGTCGGTCTTGGCCTTGCGAACCGCGGCGAGCGCCTCGTTCTGAGTCGTGGCGATGGTCCCAGCCTGCGCCGAGTTCGGTCCTTTACCGTCGATCAAGACCGAGGGGTAGACGCGCGGGGTGAGCAACAGGTCATGCCCGCGTCGCTCCGCCCGCGCCAGGGTGAGCGCATTGATGTTCCCCGGATCGCGGCAGGACGTGATGCCGAGCGACAGGAGCATGGGGCCTGCGGCATCGTCGGGAAAATGCATGTGGGAGTCCCACAGTCCGGGCACCAGGGTTTTGCCCGTGCCGTCGATGACCTGCGTCCCCTCGGGCAGCACCGCCGCGGACGCGGTGGAGATGCGCGCGATCACGCCTCCGCGCACGAGGACGGTCTGGTCTTCGGCAAAATGCGTGCCGCCCAGGAATGTGCGCACGTGGGTGAAGGCGACGGGTCCCGCCGGAGTTTTCAGCAAGGCCTTGAGAACGGCCGGCGAATGTTGCGCGAGAGCCTCGTCCTGCGTCTTCTGCAGCAGGGACTCGGCGCTCTCGTAGCCGGCGGGCAGCCAGGAAAGAGCACCCACCGAACCGAAGAAATGACCTTTGGCGTCCACCCAGAAGGGGATCGGCGTGTTATTCAAGCCGGTCACCGCATAGGCGGTCACGGTCTGCCGCCGCTCGCCCTCGCCGACCGTTGCGCTGGCCAGGAGCTCGGCACGCGCATGACCGCCGGGCAGGAGGGGGAGCGACCGGCCCGGCGCGGCCGCCAGCGCCTCGAGAAGATCGGCGGTCAAGTCGATGGGGCCGCCGAAGGCCACGTACTCGGCCGCGCCGGCATACGGCGCGCTCGAGGCATCGACCGGACTCTCCCAGGCGGCCTTGCCGTCGGCGATCGAGAAGTGTTCCGCGGCGTTCCCGTTGGGGGTGAAACCGCGCACGCTGACCGATTCCAGCATGCCGTCACGCCCCAGCCGGGCTGCGCTGTCCACCTCGAATACCTGACCGCGCAGGATGAAGCTCTCGCGGCCCATGCGCACACCGTCGGCGGTCACCCAGCGCGAGGACTCGCCATGCTTGCCTGCGCTCGACAGCACGATAAAGCGTTGCGCATCTGCGGGCGGCTTGGCGAGATCCTGCACAGGAGTCGACGCTCGCGCGCTTGCCGCAAGACTCGATATCAGCGCCACCATCAGCGGCGCGACGCGGGAGAGCATCAGTCGACGCCTATCATCACATTGGATGCTTTGATGATGGCGTAAGCCTTGCCGCCGGGCTGCAAGCCGAGCTTCTCAGCCGATTGCTTGGTGATGATTGCGACCATCTCCAGCCCTGCGGCGAGTTCGACGATCACCTCGCTGTCGACCGCTCCGGGCTTGATGCACTTGATCGTGGCGGGAAGTACATTGCGTGCGCTCAGTTTCATGAAGGGGCCCTCGTAGGACTGGCGCACATGGTAGCGTATTCGTTCGCGGCCGGCGTCTCGCCCATGGGGTCGCGGGGAAATCTGCGCGCGCCCGCTGGTTTTTCGGAAATGTCATGCACCGCAGACATTATGGCAAAGCTCGCGTCGTCGCTCGATGGCGACGGGTTTTCCGGCGCGCTTCGATGACATTCAATAGCGTGCGACGCGTCGCATCTCGCGGCGCGCTCCACTCGATACGCTGCCGTCAGTTTCAAACCTCGCCGGAGTTTTCCATGATCGACGAATCGATGAAGGGCGCATACCAGATCAATCTTCCGAAGGATCTTCTAACCGAATCGAAGAAGCAGCCGAAGCCGAAGAAGGAGCAACTGAAGGTGGAAGGCTTTCGGACCTCGTGGCTCTCGCGTGTCTCGGAACTGCTGATCGGCCAGGATTGAGGCTGCGGACGCACCCGCCGCGGCGGGTGCCGCTTGCCGTCGCGGGACGTGTAGGCGGGCGATTACACGCGGCCATAAGTCAAATCGGCTGTCCGGCGCCTCGCGGCGGGCTTAACATCATGAGCCTGGAGACAAGCTCATGCGCCTATCCAAGCCTCTTTACGAGTCCCTGCCGCTCATCTATGGAGCGATCGGCACGTCCGCCATCGTCATCGCCTACTTCGAGCCGGGACGAATCCGCTCCATCGTCGCGTTCTGCCTCGGACTCATCGCCGCGATCGCCGCGCTGACCGTATTCCTGCATCGTCAGGATCGCCGCGCGCTCAGCCGCGAGTATCGCAGCGACAGCCTCGACATCCGCAGCGGCTAGGCGCGGTCAGCTCCGCTTGTCGGATCCCGATTCCGCGACCTCGACGGTATGCCGTGCGCGCGGCGGGCGCTCGTCCATATACATGATCTCGTGCTGGCCGACGACGACCACGTCGCCGTCGTTGAGATTGTGCCGGCGCACGCGCTTGAACTTGACGTAGATGCCGTTGGTGCTGTTCAGGTCCTCGATGACGCACGAGTCGGGTTGAGTCACGATCTGGCAGTGATGACGGCTGATGAATTTGCTGTCGATCTGCAGGTCGTTGTCCGGCGTCCGTCCGATGACGAGCCTGCCCGGCCGAAGCTCGCGTTCCAGGATAGTCGTGCCGCCGCTGGCGAGTAGGATGCGGCCGACCGTCTGACCCATCTCCGCGGCGCTCGAAGGTGCAGCGTCGATCTGCAACTGCTGCATGCGATTGGTGCGCGCATTGAACTCGACCCATTGCAGCTCGCGGATGGCGGCATCGACATCCTCGGCGGTGACGGCGTCGCTCTCGCGTCCGAAGGCCGCCATCATGGCGGTGTCGCAAAGGGTATTGACCAGTCGCGGCACACCGCCCGTGTAGCGGTAGATCGTTGGATAGACGTCTTCTGCAAATATGCGGCGCCCTTGCGAGCCGGCGACCTCGAGCCGATGATCGATATAGGAAGCCGTCTCGCTGCTCGAGAGGGCGGACAAGTGAAAGCGCAGTCGCACGCGCTGCACGAGCTGCACGAGCTCCTTTGAATTGAGCTTGTCGTTGAGCTCGGGCTGGCCCGCGAGAATGATGCGCAGAACCTTTTCCTTGGTGGTCTCGATGCCCGAAAGCATGCGGATTTCCTCGAGCACGCGGTACGACAGATTCTGGGCCTCGTCGATGATCAGGACGACTTTGCGTCCGGCGATGTGCTGCTCGGTCAGGAACTGATTGAGCGTCGCCAGCACTTCGGGCTTCTTCATGTCGAACGGAGTGAAGCCGAACTGCACCAGCACCGTTTGCAGGAAAGCGGTGGGCGAGAGCTGCGTCTGATTGATTTGCGCGACCACCACGTCCGGCTCCAGCTCGCGCAGGAACGTCTCGATCAGGGTGGTTTTGCCCGCGCCGATCTCGCCCGTGATCACGACGAAGCCGTCGGTGAACCAGATCGTCGACTCCATGTACGCCTTGGCGCGCGCATGCTGCTTGCTGAGATAGAGAAACTGCGGGTCCGGGCTTAGGCGGAACGGCAGCTCATGCAGTTTGAAGAGTTCCAGGTACATCTCGAAGCCAGTCTACGGGATCGGTTGCTCTTGGATGAAATCGCCGCTTCAGGACCAACTGATGCATTTTAGTGCATTCGCGAGCGCGCGGTCGCGGTCGCCCGGACGAGCCCTTAGTATGGTGCAATGGCCGAGTTTGCGGCCCGGTCGGGGCTGTTTGCCATAATCGTGGAAGGCCAGACCCTCGATCGTCAAGAGCCGCTCGCGGCTGGGCATCCCTCCCAGGAAATTGACCATGGCGGCGTGACCCAAGGGACGGGTGCTGCCGAGCGCCAGCCCGCAAATGGCGCGCAGGTGGTTCTCGAACTGGCTGGTCACGCATCCCTCGATGGTCCAGTGGCCCGAATTGTGCACGCGGGGGGCCATCTCGTTGGCGACGAGGCGGCCGCCCACCACGAAGAATTCGATGGTGAGCACGCCCACGTAGTCGAGGGCGCTCATCACCCGCCTCATGTAGCTCCTGGCGGTGCGCTCGAGCCGCGCATTCGCGTACGGCGCGCGGCTGTAGCGCAGGATGCCGCCGGCGTGGGAATTCACCGACAGCGGATAGTGAACTACATCCCCCGCGAGGGAGCGCGCGGAGACCAGCGACACTTCGCGCGAGAAGCGCTGGAATCTCTCGTAGACGAGGCCGGAGCGCCCCATGAGCTCCCATGCGCCGTCCACGTCCTTCTGACCCGGTATGGCGCACTGGCCCTTGCCGTCATAGCCCATGCGCCGGGTCTTCAGAATTCCGGGGGTGCCGAGCTTCTTTGCCGCGCGCAAGAGATCCTCCCGCGTGTCCACGGCGGCATGCTCGGCGACCGGAATCTTGAGGCGCGCGAACAGGGCTTTCTCGTGCAGCCGGTCCTGCGAGACCTCGAGCGCCGCACGCGGCGGCCGAATCGCCGTCAACCTCTCAAGCGGTGCGAGCGCCTCGCCCGAGATGTTCTCCCAATCGAAAGTGAGCACGTCGCTTGTCGACGCGAGCTGCTCGAGGAGGGCGGGATCCTCGAGCGGACCGACGAGGGCCGGCGCGACTTGCGCACCGGGCGAGGTCGCGCTCTGGTCGAGGAACGTGCAGCGAATTCCCAAGGGGTAGGCGGCGAGCGCCATCATGCGCCCGAGCTGTCCCGCCCCCACGATACCGACATGTATTGATTTCAAGATTGCCGAGGGTCGGGCTTGCTGAGCACTGCTGCGGTTTGAGCCGCGCGAAACGCATCCAGCGCGAGGCGGACATCCGCCGCCTCGTTCGCAATGATGGCAGCGGCGAATAGCGCTGCGTTGCGCGCGCCGGCGGCGCCGATGGCGAAAGTCGCCACGGGGATGCCGCTCGGCATCTGCGCGATCGACAGCAGCGAATCGATGCCCCCCAGCGCCTTGGTCTGGACGGGCACGCCGAGCACGGGTACGGTGGTTTTGGCGGCCGTCATGCCCGGCAAGTGCGCAGCGCCGCCCGCGCCCGCGATGATTGCCTTGAGGCCACGCTCGCGCGCCGAGGCGGCGTACTCGAACAGAAGGTCGGGCGTTCGATGCGCGGAGATGACCCGCACCTCGTGCGTGATCGACAAGGATTCGAGGGTATCGGCCGCCGCCTGCATCGTCTCCCAGTCGGACGACGACCCCATGATGATGCCGACGCGCACTTTCATGGCGCCAAGTCTATCAAGCCTTCGCGAGCAGCTGCCGCAGAAAGGCGAAAAGCTCGCGTGCCCCCGCCGGAGGGCGCTGCTCCAGGCGCTCGCGCCCCGCTTTTTTCAGGATTCGCGCCAGGGCATCGCGATCCGCATGCGGAAACTCCTCGCATAGCAGAGGCATCGCCGTTTCGGGCTCCGAGAGCAGCCGGTCGCGCCAGCGCTCGATTTGCTGAAAGTGCCGTATCTCCGAATCATGCCGCTCCTTGCGCTCGGCGAGCTTTGCCAACACCGGGTCCGGATCGATCTCGCGCATCAATTTGCCGATGTACTGGCGCTGCCGCAATTGCGCGCCATGCGAGGGCAGCCGCCGCAGATCGCGCAGCGCCACAAAGAGCTTTTCGGGCAGATCGAGCGCGGCGATTTCCTGTTCGGGCAGCGCGGACAACTGTACGCCCAGCTCCTGCAGCGAGGCGGCCTCGCGCTTGCGTGCGCTCTTGCTGAGGCGCTCCGCCTCGGTTTCGCCGGTATGCTCTGATCCGCTCTGGGCGCCCATATGCCTCATGCTACCACCTCTGTGGCCGGGCGAATTACAGGCTAGAATCCGTGCAAGATTTCGTGGAGAACACCATGGCCATCGCCCCCGCCGACCCCACGCGTCGCCTCGCCCTGGAGGACCTCGAGTCCATCATCGAGCGTGCCCTCGAGGAGGCGCGTGCGCGCGGCGCCACGCAGGCCGAGGCGGGGGTGAGCCAGGACAGCGGCCTGTCCGTGGGGGTGCGCCTGGGCGAGGTCGAAACGCTGGAGCACCAGCGCGACCGCAGCATGGGAATCACCGTGTATTTCGGGCACCGCAAGGGCTCGGCGAGCACGGCGGATCTTTCCCCCGAGGCGGTCCGAGCGACCGTCGCAAAGGCGTGCAGCATCGCGCGATTCACCGCGGAGGATCCCTGCTCGGGGCTGGCGGAGGCGGAATTGATGGCCCGCTCGCAGCCCGATCTGGACCTTTCTCACCCGTGGGGGGTGAGCGCCGAGCGCGCCATCGAGATTGCCAAGACATGCGAGGCGGCCGCGCTCGACTTCGACCCTCGAATCAACAACTCCGAGGGTGCCTCGGTCGCCACCCACCGGGGGCTGCACGTCTACGGCAATACCCACGGTTTCATCGGCGGCTATCCGACCACCTCGCACACGGTGAGCTGCGTGGTGCTCGCCGGTGCCGGTGATGACATGCAGCGCGACTACTGGTACTCGACCGCGCGCGACTGGCGGGATCTCGATCAGGCCGAGGCGATCGGACGCGAGAGCGCGCGGCGCACGATCGCGCGGCTCGGTCCGCGAAAGCTGTCGACCCGGCGCGCGCCGATCCTGTTCGTCCCCGAGCTTGCGCGAGGCCTGATCGGCCATTTCACCGCGGCGATTCGCGGCAGCAGCCAGTACCGTCAGTCCTCGTTTTTGCTGAATGCCGTCGGACAGCAGGTGTTTCCGCCGGGCTTGTTCATTGCCGAGCGCCCTCACATTCTGAAGGCCATGGGCAGCGCGCCCTTCGACGAAGAGGGCGTCGAGACGCGCGACCGCGAGCTCGTCGCAGACGGCGTACTCACCGGCTACGTTCTGTCGAGCTACTCGGCGCGCAAGCTCGGACTCAAGACCACGGGCAATGCCGGTGGCGCACACAATCTCGTCGTCGCACCGACCGGCGTCGGCGGGCGCGAGGCGATGCTCGCGCGTCTCGACACGGGTCTTTTGGTCACCGAGCTCATGGGTCAAGGCGTGAACGCCGTGACCGGCGATTATTCGCGCGGAGCTGCGGGATTCTGGGTCCAGAACGGCGCCGTTCAATACCCCGTCGCCGAGATCACCATCGCGGGAAACCTGCGCGACATGCTGAAGGACATCGAGGCGGTCGGCGACGACGTCGACACGAGAGGCGGCATCCGCGTGGGTTCGGTGCTCGTCAAAGAGATGACCATCGCCGGCGAATAGAGGCGGCCCGCCCGCTCCTCACGAACCGCCGATCAGATCCTCGAGCGATCGGTCGTCGAGGTCTCTGCGCATCGCCTCATCGATCCGCACCATGAGCTCGGCCGCCGGTGCCGCTGGTTTGCCGATGAGCGTCGACTCGTGCGGCGCGCGCAACGCGTCGATGACGGCGGAGATCTTGATGTACCCGGGGTCTCGCCCGGGAAGAAAGCTCTCCTTTTCGGTGGCCACGATGAGTCCGGCCGCCTCGAGGCTTGCCAGGACCGGCGCGAGCACGGTGGGCGGCACATCGAGCGCGCACGCCAGGCTCCCCGCGGTCCGACTCGTGACGCCGCCCCGATAGTCGCGTCCGATGAGATACATCACCGAGAGGCCGAGACTTTCCCGCGCGCGGCCATCGAGCGTCACCGAGTCTCGCCCATGCGGCAAATACTGCGGAAACTGCACGTAGAAGGCGAGCTCCGCCCCGATGAGCAGGACGAGCCAGCTCACGTACACCCAGATGAGCGTCGCCAGAACGATGGCGAAGCCCGAGTAGATAGCCATGAGCTGGGACGAATAGATGAGCACCGAGGTAAACGTCCGGCCCACGAGCGCCCAGACGATGCCCGCCGTGACGCCTCCGATGAGCGCCGCGCGTACCTCGACGCGTGTGTTCGGAATGAACAGGTACATGAGAGCGAACACGACCGAGACGATGACGTACGGCAAGACCCCGGAGAGCGCGCTCAAGGCCCAGGATAGCGGGGCGATCGAGTTGAGCCACCGGGCGGTGGGGCTCTGCAGCGCCGAGCCCAGCAGCCCGAGCACAACCACGAGCATGATGGGTGCGGCGATCATCAGGCTCAAGTATTCGGTGAAGCGGCGCGCGAGATTGCGCGGCCGATCCACGCGCCACACGAAGTTGAAGCTCGTCTCCACCTTCTGAATGGTGCTGATCACCGTGTAGGTGAGAAAGATCAGGCCGAGCGAGCCGAGCACATCACCGCGCATGTTCGATACGAATTCGAGCAGCGAGTCGGTCAGCTGGTTCGACGCGACTCCGAGCGGGCGGAAGAACTCGCGCAGAATGAAGTGCAAATCCGTGCGTGCACCGATGCCCTTCAATATGGCAAAGCTGAAGACCATCAACGGCACGAGAGACAGGAGCGTCGTATAGGCGAGGCTCATCGCCCGCACGTCGATCCCGCCCTCGAGCCAATCGCGCACGACGGCGGCCGGGTAGCGCAGGAGGCGCACCACGGGACCCCAAGGCGGCGGCATGGAGCGCGATTTGAGGAACAGTTCGTCCTGGAGGCGTTCCAGTGCGCTGGGCATGGCGGGCCGTCAGGCCGTCAGGAGCTTCAGCGCCTCGCGATAATTGTCGCTGGTGCGCGCGACGATGTCGCTCGGCAGATGCGGCGCCGGTGGCTTCTTGTTCCAATGCAGCGACTCGAGGTAGTCGCGCACGAACTGCTTGTCGAAGCTCGGCGGACTGATGCCGGGGCGATAGGAGGCGACGGGCCAGAAGCGCGAGGAGTCGGGCGTCAACACCTCATCGATCAGCACCAGATCGCCGGCCTTGTCGACGCCGAATTCGAACTTGGTATCGGCGATGATGATGTCGCGCGCGCGCGCATGCTCCGCGGCCAGCGTGTAGACCGCGAGGGCGATGCGCCTGATTGCCGTGGCTTGCTCACGCCCTACCAGGCTCACGATCGCATCGAACTCGATGTTCTCATCGTGGTGTCCCGCGGGAGCCTTGGAGGCGGGCGTGAATATTGGCTCGGGCAGCGCATCCGCCATTTGCAGTCCGCCCGGCAATCCGATGCCGCACACGGACCCATGCTGCTTATAGTCCTTGTAACCTGAGCCGATCAGATAGCCGCGTACAACCGCCTCGATGGGCAGCGCGCGCAGCTTTTTCACCACCATCGAACGGCCCTCGAGCTGCGTCCGCTCCTCGCGATTCCGAATGATGTCCTCGACGCGGATCGACGTCAGGTGGTTCGGGACGAGATGGCTCGTCTTCGAGAACCAGAACTCCGAGATTTTGGTGAGCACCTCACCCTTGAACGGGATCGGATCGGGCAGCACCACGTCGAACGCCGAGAGCCGGTCGGTGGTGACTATGAGTAAATGATCGGCATCCACATCGTAGATGTCGCGCACCTTGCCCTGATGCACCTTCGTCAGGCTTCGAATGCGGCTCTCGAACATCGGTGCAGATTGCAGCGAGGGATCCATGCGTACGAGCGTGCGGCTGCTACCATTGTGACCGGAAGGTCGGCGATTGTGGCGGGCCGCGGCGGATAGGTCAACGAATGGCTTGGAAAGGGACGATTTTCGGGGCGCTGGTCGGCTTCCTGCTCACGCGCACGGTTCTTGGGGGCCTGATCGGCGCCCTCATCGGTTTTTTGTACGACCAAGGCGCAGGGTTGGGCGTGGGCTACGGCGCCCCCGGCCATGGCGCACCCGGCTCGACCCCGGACCCAACTGTCTCGGAGGTGTTTTTTCGCACCACCTTCGAGCTCATGGGCCACGTCGCGAAGTCCGATGGTCGCGTGTCGGAGGCGGAGATCGATGCGGCGCGCCGTCTGATGCAGGAGCTGCGCCTCGGACCGAGCGAGACTGCCGCCGCGATCCAATGCTTTCGCGCGGGAAAGGCTCCGTCGTACGACGCGGGCTTTCACATCGAGGAGCTGCGCGAGGCTTGCGGCTTGCGCTACGACCTGCTTGCGACGTTCATCGAGCTGCAGCTGCGCGCGGCCTTCGCGGGCAATGGAATCTCGCCGCCGGCGCACCAAATTCTGGTGCGCGCCGCCGAGCGCCTCGGCATGTCGAGACTGGAATTCGCCCGCATGGAAGCCGCGGTACGCGCGAGGCAGGGTCAACAGCGTTTCCATGCGGGCGCGCAACAGCAGCGCCCGCTCACCGAATGCTACGCAGAGCTCGAGGTGAGCGCAGCGGCGAGCGATGCGGATGTGACCAAGGCGTACCGGCGTCAGATGAGCCGCCACCATCCGGACAAGCTGGTCGGGAACGGGCTGCCGGAATCGATGGCCCAGTGGGCCAAGGAGAAGACTCAGCGCATTCAGGAATCCTACGAGGCAATACGTGCGGCCCGCGGCATGCGTTGATAGAGTGTCGCCATGGGAATCATCATCGCGCCTTCGATTCTGTCGGCCGACTTCTCGCGCCTCGGCGAGGAGGTCAATGCGGTGCTGGCCGCGGGCGCGGATTGGATCCACTTCGACGTCATGGATAATCATTACGTGCCGAATCTCACCGTCGGTCCGATCGTGTGTGAGGCCTTGCGCAAGGCGGGCGTCACGGCGCCGATCGACGTGCACCTGATGGTGACGCCGGTGGATTCACTCGCAGCGGATTTCGCCAAGGCCGGCGCGTCGCGCATCAGCTTCCATCCCGAGGCGACGCAGCACGTGGACCGCACCATTGACCACATCCGAGAGTCGGGTTGCGCGCCCGGCCTGGTGTTCAATCCGGCCACCTCTCTCGACTGGCTGGATTATCTCATAGACAAGATCGACACCATTTTGGTGATGTCGGTCAATCCGGGATTCGGCGGACAGAAGTTCATCCCGCGGATGCTGGGCAAGCTCACCGAGGCGCGGGCGCGAATCGAGGCGAGCGGGCGGGACATCCGCCTGGAGATCGATGGCGGCGTGAAGGTCGATAACGCCGCGGAGATCGCGCACGCGGGCGCGGACACGTTCGTCGCCGGGTCCGCCATATTCGGCAGCCCCGATTACGCGGCGACCATTCGCGCGCTGCGGACCTGCGCAGACGAGGGCGCGCGCGGCGGCCGCTAGAAGGCTCGCGACTCAGCGACTATTCGTCGTCCTCGTCGTCCTCATCGTCGTCCTCGTCATGCTGCTCCGGCCGGGGACTCTTGCCGGCCGCCGCCGAGCCTGCGCCGGCCTTCACGGGGACGATGAGGGGGCGCGTCTTCACTTTCGGACGCGCGTTGAACACGACGATGGTCTTGCCCGTCGCACGCAGCAGACCCTGCTCCTCGAGCACCTTGAGGACCCGTCCCGCCATCTCGCGGGAGCAGCCGACCAGGCGCGACAACTCCTGGCGGCTCACCTTGATTTGCATTCCTTCGGGATGCGTCATCGCGTCGGGCTCGCCGCACAGATCCATGATCGCGTGCGCCACGCGACCCGTTACGTCGACGAAAGCCAGGTCGCCGAGCTTGCGGTTCGTGCGATCCAGACGCGTGGCGAGCTGGGTAGCCAGCTCGAAAATCAGCCCCGGGCTTTCGGCGGCGATCTGCCGAAAGCGCGGGTAGGTCATTTCCGCCAGCTCGGATTGTTGACGGGTGCGCACCCAGGCGCTGCGGGTGGGCTGTTCGTAGAACAGGCCCATTTCGCCGAAAAACTGCCCCTTGTTGAGGTAAGCGAGGACCATCTCGTTGCCGTCCTCGTCCTCGATCATGACCTCGACGGAGCCCGAAATGATGTAGTAGAGAATGTCCGGCAGATCACCCGCGTGGATGATGACGGTTTTGGAAGGGACCGTCCGGATACGGCAGTAGCTCAAGAAACGATTGATCGCAGGGATATCGCTTAAGGCCTTTGCCACTTCTTCCATGGTCTCTCCCAAGTCTGGTGTCGTGAAAACGCCCGTTCCGGCGCCCCCTTTTATTACATAAGTACTGGAATCGCAAGCACTAAGCTCATATCCAGTACGATCCCTTCGTCATCAGTCGCGAGGTCAGATGCATCGCTGCCTTGACCCACGCGGGCAACTGCGCGGCCCCAAGGGCCTCGGCCTTCGCGCCGTGCGCCACCTCATCGTGCTTCATCTGCTCGACGACGGCGCGGCTGCGTCGATCCGCGGCGGGCAGGTGCTGCAGGTGATCGCGGAGGTGGGACTCCACCTGCCGTTCGGTCTCGCTCAAGAAACCGAGGCTCGGCGCATCGCCGAGGCCACCCGCCACCGAGCCGATGAGGAAAGAGCCGGCGTACCAAATGGGATTCAAAAGGCTGGGGCGCCCCCCGAGCTCGGCGATCCTTTGCTCGCACCACGCGAGGTGATCGAGCTCCTCCTCCGCGGCCTGTCGCATTGCAGCAGCAGCCCCACCCTGCCTGGCGGCAAGGGCTTGTCCGCGGTAGAGCGCCTGCGCCGCCACCTCGCCGGCATGGTTCACGCGCATTAGTCGAGCAGACTCGGCACGGTCGGCCTCGCCGAGGACAAGCTCGCCTCCGGCGCCCCCAGGGATGGCGCGCGCGGCGCGGACGGATCCAGTCAACACATTGATTGATTTGCCAATTTCGCCAAGCAGGCGATCGGCCAGACTGTAGCTGCGCGCGCTCACGGACACATTATATTATAGTGCGCGCGCCATGCGGCCCGGCCCGAGCGGGGCACGGTGGCGACGGCCGCCGCTCCGGCCGACCCTTCCCCACGACGGTGGGCTGGTCATGAGGCCGCAGGTTCTGTACACTTTCGCGCCTTTCGTTGGGCCGGCACCGTTCGGAATTTACTCATGCAAACCGTTTTTTCAAAGCCCGAAGAGACTCGCGGCGACTGGTATGTCGTCGATGCGGCGGGCAAGACCCTGGGGCGTCTCGCCTCTCAGATCGCACATCGGCTGAAGGGCAAGCACAAGCCAACCTACGCGCCCCACCAGGATCTGGGCGATCACATCGTCGTGATCAACGCAGGCACCGTGCGCGTCACGGGGGCGAAGCTCACCGACAAGTGGTATCACCAGCACACCGGCTATGTCGGCAACTTGAAGAGCACCACGCTCGGCAAGCTTCTCAAGGAACATCCTGAGCGCGCGATCCAAATTGCGGTGAAAGGCATGCTTCCGAAGGGGCCGCTCGGCCGGCGCATGTATCGCAAGCTCCACGTATTCGGCGGCAACGCCCATCCTCATCAAGCCCAGCAGCCCAAAGCGCTGGAGCTGTAAACGCTAGGAAACAACGCATGGCATTGAGTACCGCCCAAAATTCCTTTTACGGCACCGGCCGGCGCAAGACCTCGAGCGCGCGGGTATACCTCACCAAGGGCACGGGCAAGGTCTCGATCAACGGCCGCTCCCTGGAAGAGTTCTTCGGGCGCGAGACGGGACGGATGATCGTGCAGCAGCCGTTCGGCGCGGTTCAGCTGGAAGGCAAGTTCGATGTGGCCGCGCATGTGGAAGGCGGCGGCATTACCGGTCAAGCCGGCGCGATTCGACACGGCATCACGCGCGCGTTGATGGCGTACGATGAGACGCTGCGCTCTCCTCTGCGCAAGGCCGGCTTCGTAACGCGCGATGCGCGCGAGGTCGAGCGCAAGAAGGTGGGTCGACGCAAGGCTCGCCGCGGAACCCAGTTCTCCAAGCGCTGATCCGCCTGAAGGTGGCTTCTTGGGGGATCGTCTAGCGGTAGGACAACGGTCTCTGACACCGTTTACCTAGGTTCGAATCCTAGTCCCCCAGCCAAATGAGGGCCCACTCAGGTGGGCCCTTTTCTTTCCACCTCGAATCGCCAATAAGGTATCGATGTCGAGCGATCGAAATTCGGGAGGACGCATCGCGCCCCTGGCGCTGGGCGCGCTCGGTGTCGTGTTCGGCGATATCGGCACGAGTCCCCTGTATGCGATGTCGGCGTGCTTCACGGGGGCCAATATCGCAGTGACCACCGAGCACGTCTTCGGCGTTCTCTCGCTCATCTTCTGGACTCTGGTTCTCGTCATTTTGCTCAAGTACGTGGCGGTCGTGCTCAACGCCGACAACAAGGGCGAGGGTGGCGTGCTGGCGCTCACCGCCCTCGTGGTGAACACGGAGCGTCAGAGCCCCCGCAAGAAGATCTACGCGATGCTCGGCATTCTCGGCGCGGCTCTGTTTTTCTCGGACGGCGCCATCACGCCGGCGATATCGGTGTTGAGCGCCGTCGAGGGTCTGCGCGTCGCCGCCCCGGATGCGCAGATTCCCATCCTCCCCATCACGATCATCGTGCTGGTCGCATTGTTCCTGATCCAACGACACGGCACGGGCTCGGTCGGACGCGTGTTCGGGCCGGTGATGCTCGGCTGGTTCGCCATCCTGGCCGTGCTGGGGATCACCTGGATCGCGCGCGAGCCGCGGGTGCTGCTCGCTCTCAATCCTGCTTATGCGCTGCGGCTGATCGTCGATCACAGGATCAGTGCGCTCGCCGTGCTTGCCGGAGTGTTCCTGACGGTCACCGGCGGCGAGGCGCTGTATGCCGACATGGGTCATTTCGGAAAGACGCCGATCCGCTTGAGCTGGGTGTTCGTCGTGATGCCGGCGCTGGTGCTCAACTACTTCGGTCAGGGCGCCTTGCTGATCCACGATCCGGCCGCAATCGCCAATCCCTTCTATCTCATGGCTCCCACATGGTCGCTGTTGCCGCTCGTCGTGATCGCCACCGCCGCGACGGTCATTGCCTCTCAAGCCGTGATCTCGGGGGTGTTCTCGGTGACCACCCAGGCGGTGAGTCTGGGGTTGTTCCCGCGGGTCCGGGTCGAGCACTCCTCCGCCGAGTACGCGGGCCAGATCTATGTGCCCGTCATGAACTGGATCTTGATGCTGGCGACGATCGGACTGGTGCTGAGCTTCGGCAGCTCCGCGGCCCTTGCGGGCGCGTACGGGTTGGCCGTGTCCGGCGCCATGACGATCGTCACGCCGCTTACCTTGAGCTTGATCAAGTCACGCACAGGAGCGAGGAGCCGATGGTTGCGCGCCGGCCTGTCGCTGCTATTCGTCATCGACCTGGCTTTCTTGATCGCCAACTTGACCAAGCTACAGGACGGCGGCTGGCTTCCATTGAGCTCCGGCTTCATCATCTACTGGCTCATGCAGACCTGGGCGACCGGCCGAGCATCGGTGATGGCACGCTTGTTGCGCGAGCAGAAGCCCGTGCGCGATTTTCTCATGGACCTCAAGCGTGATCCGCCGGTTCGGGTACCGGGCACGGCGATCTTCATGGACGCCAAGGCGTCGGGCATTCCGCGAGCGCTCAGCAACAATCTCAAGTTCAACCGCGTCCTTCACGAGCAGGTCGTGCTGCTGACGGTCGTGACGCGCGAGCAGCCGCGCATTCCCGATGCGAAGCGGCTCACGGTGACGCCGGTCTGCGAGGGCATCGTGCGCATCGTCGCGGCGTTCGGCTTCATGGAGAAGCCCAACGTCATGGAGATCCTGCGCGCGGCAGAAGCTCACGGCGTGCGTTACGAGCCGGAGTGCACGACGTTCTTCTTGAGCCGCGAGGAGCTGCTGCCCGGTCAGCGTTCGGATCTGCCGCCGCTGCGCCGGCGAGTGTTCATGCAGATGGCGCGCAGCGCGCAGGTCATTGCGGACTATTACGGGCTGCCTTCCGGCAGAGTTATCGAGATCGGCACCCGCCTGGAGATTTAGCGGGCGGCGGACGGTGGGCCGCAGAGCGGAGCGCCGCCCGGCGAGGCATCGCCCGGCCTTCCGCCGCCCGGCGGTGTGATCGTGGTCACACCGCCATCCCCCGCGACGAGGAGGACGTCCGCGCGTCGATGCGCGAACAGTCCGACCGTCACCACCCCAACGATGCCATTGATGGCGTCTTCCATGGCGGCAGGCTCTGCCAGACTCAGCCGGTGCACGTCCAGGATCACGTTGCCGTTGTCCGTCACCACGCCTTCGCGCCAAACGGGCTGGCCCCCGAGCTTCACGAGCTGGCGCGCCACATAGGAGCGCGCCATGGGGATCACCTCCACCGGCAATGGAAAGGCGCCGAGCCGCGCGACCAGCTTGCTGTCGTCGACGATGCACACGAACTTCCTGGAGCAGGCGGCGATGATCTTCTCGCGCGTGAGCGCAGCCCCGCCGCCCTTGATCAGATTGCCCCGCTCGTCGGCCTCGTCGGCACCGTCGATGTAGAGATCGAGATCCCCTTCGGCGTTCAGGTCCGTCTCGGGGATACCGGCGGCCTTGAGCGCCGCGGAAGTTTGACGAGAGCTCGAGACTGCGGCTTCGACCTGGATTTTACGGTCTTTCAGCACCGCGATGAGCTCGGCCACCGTCGATCCCGTGCCTACCCCGAGCACCATGCCCGCATCGATGTAGGGTATGGCAGCTTCCGCCGCGCGCCGCTTCTTTTCCGTGGATGAAACTATTTTCGTACCCTCAGAAACAACTGTGCCCGCTTTCGCGGGCACAGTTGGTTTTGTTTCGAAGGCTTACTTTTTCTTAGCGGCCTTCTTCTTGGACGCCTTCTTCTTTGCCTTCTTCGCTTTCGCTGCCATGTTGAAACTCCATAGTCGGGTTAGTCCGGGGACCGAGTATATACACGATGAATTAATTTACAAGCAATACATCACCCTACGGTGTCGGAATGTGGTAGCGATGTGAGCGACCTCACTCAAGCGAGAGGACGAACTCCCAATCGGATTGCGATACCGGTGTGACCGACAGACGATTCCCTCGCCGCAACACGACGAAGTCCGAAAGCCGCTTGTGCGCATGCTTGCGCAGCTCATCGAGCGTGATCAGCCGCTTGAGCTTGCGCACCAACTGCACGTCCACCACGTACCAGCGAGGCTCACTCTCGTCGCTCTCGGGATCGTGGTGCGCATCCTTGGGATCGAACGCCGTCTTGTCCGGATAGCCCGCCTTCGTGATGCGAACGATTCCGGCGATGCCCGGGACTTCGCAGCTCGAGTGATAGAAGAACGCCGTGTCCCCCTTCTTCATGGAGTCCCTCAGCATGTTCCGGGCCTGGTAATTGCGCACGCCGTCCCAGGAGGTCGTCCGCTTGGGAAGCCGCGCGAGATCGTCGATGCTGAAGGTGCCGGGCTCGGATTTGAGCAGCCAGTGATTCATGAAAGATCCTGATCCATGTGAGTACGGGGAAACTGTCGAACACCATGCTCGGTCGCCACTGCATCCAGGGTGATGTCGTGCGGTTGCGCAAACACCTCGCCGGTGCGCTGGCACTCGAAGGCGAGGCCGACCAGACGCGGCCCGCGCCAGTGGCTGCGGTTGCGCCGGAAGGCGAGCGCGCGATCGTAGAATCCGCCGCCCATCCCCAGGCGCCGTCCCTGGTCGTCTATGCCCACCAGCGGAACGACGATGAGGTCGAGCCAGCGCGGGGCGACGGTGTGCCGGCGCGCGGCGCCGTGCGGCACGGAAATGCCGAACACCCCGCGGCGCGTCTTGCCGGACAAGGGATAGAAGCGCAGCCGCGCATGGCGCCGGCTCTCGATGACGGGGACATAGATGCGAAGCCGCCGCCGCCGCGCTGCGACCAGAAGAGCGGCGGTATTGGTCTCCCGATCGAAGGGCAGATAGACCGCCACCCGGGCCCCCGGTTTGAAGGCGGCCAACCGCGTGATGGAGGAGGCGGCGAGGTTCGAGCGTAAGGCGTGATCCGCGGCGGAAAGTCGCCGGCGGCGCGAGCGCAGCTCCTTGCGCAGCTTGCCTTTCATGGACTCATCGATGGGCATGGTGTAAGGGGATGGCGCCACCCGCATGTGCCGTCTTGGACCGTTGCTCCCGACCTGAGCAACAGGTGGGGCTAACTGCCGACACTTAAGGCTTCCCGCTCTTGGCGGACTTGCACAATGCTGCCAGCAAGCAATGGCCCCTGGGGTTTACAAAATTAGGGTCAGGAGGTAACCCGATCCGCATCGAACACCGCAGGCAGCGCCAAACTTGAACTCGACCGGGACGACTCTCAAAGCTCGAGCTGTCGTCCCTTCTCCAACGCCGACTCTACCCGCTCGCGCAGGATACGCAAGCGTCCTCCCACATCGGAATCGAGATGGCTATCACGGTTGCGGAACCGGATCAGCTCGTTTGCCATGTTGAGAGCCGCGATGACCGCGATGCGATCGAGACCCACCACTTTGCCGCTGTCGCGAATCTCGCGCATCTTGGCATTCAAGAACTCGGCCGAATCGAGCAAATCGGACCGCTCCTCCATCGGACAGGTGATGTGGTACTCCTTCTCGAGGATGCGCACACTGACTCTCGCCTGGTTTTCGCTCATGCCTGCTCCATCGATTTCAGCCGCCCGATCATGGCCTCGACGCGCGCGCGAACCTGCTCGTTCTTCTGAAGCAACGTGGCTCGCTCGGCGGTGAGCGCCTCCTGCCGCTGTCGCAACGCCCGGTTCTCTTCCTTGATCTGGCTCACCGTCACGATGAGGTCCTCGAGGCGCTTTTCCAACCGTTTCAGCTCGAGCTCGACGGCGGATTTGGGGTTGGCTTCGTTCATGGACCGCCAATATAGAGCGCTCGTTTGCGCAATGCAAAGGGGTGCGGACGTCGCCCTCGATGCGGTTGACGCGGTATCATCCCGGGCACGATGATGGACATCCGATTCAAGGATTTTGAGGATGTGCTGGCCGCGGCAGGCAGCCTTGCGGACGCCGCCGAGGCGCACGGCTCGTTGTGCGGCGCGCTTTGCTCCGTTGCGCCCTACAAGATGCAGGATTGGGTGAATGAGATATTACCGGACGGCTCATCGCTGTCCGATGAGTCGGCCGCGATGCTCGAGCGGGTATTCACCGCCACCGCCGCCTCGTTCGGTGAGCAAGGCATGGAGTTCGAGCCGCTGCTGCCCGATGACGAGCAGCCGTTGAACGGGCGCGCGAACGCGCTTGCATTATGGTGCACCGGTTTCCTGTACGGCCTGGGTACGGGCCAGATTTCGGATCTGGAAGCGCTCAACGGCGATGTGGGAGAGATCGTACGTGACTTCACGGAGATCTCCCGCGCTTCCGGAGACGAGGCGGAGGCGGATGAATCGAACGAGCAGGCCTATGCCGAGCTCGTGGAGTTCATTCGTGTGGCCGCGCAAGTGGTGTTCGAGGAGCTCCTGCCATTGCGCCAGCAAGCCTATCCGACGACTCCCCAGCGGTTGCATTGATCCGTGGGGCTGAGCAATCCGCGAGGCCGCATGGATCGAGGGGAGTTTGCGCGGCGCCGCCGCCAGTTCATGCGCATGATCGGCAGGGATGCGATCGCCGTGCTGCCCGCCGCGCCGATACGTCACCGTAACGGCGACATCGCATACGCTTATCGCCAGGACAGCCAGTTCTATTACCTGAGCGGATTCCCGGAGCCCGATGCCGTGGCGGTGCTCGTGCCCGGGCGACCGCAAGCCGAATATTTGCTGTTCGTGCGCGAGCACGATGCGGTGCGCGAATCGTGGGATGGCGCGTGGGCCGGCACCGATGGCGCGGTGGGGCGCTACGGCGCGGATGATGCCTTCCCCATCGAGGACATCGACGAGATCCTGCCGGGCTTGATGGAGCAGCGCTCGCGCATCTTCTATTCCATGGGAACGCATCCCGAGTTCGATCCACGCATGGTCGGCTGGGTGAACGGCGTGCGGTTTCAGGAGTTCGTGGCGCTCGGGCACGTGCTCGACGACATGCGCCTCTACAAGAGCCGTCCCGAGCAAGCGAAGCTGCGCCGCGCCGCGCAAATCGCCGTGGGCGCTCACCGCCGCGCCATGCGTTTCGCCCACCCCGGCCGAATGGAGTACGAGGTGATGGCGGAGCTGCTCCATGAGTTCCGCTCCAATAATGCGGATCTTTCGTACCATCCCATCGTCGGCGGAGGCGCCAATGCCTGCGTGATGCACTATCGCGACAACGACCAGAAGCTGCGCGACGGCGACTTGCTGCTGCTCGACGCGGGCTGCGAGTACGACTACTACGCCTCCGACATCACTCGCACCTTTCCCGTGAACGGACGATTCACGCCGGCGCAGCGCGCCGTGTACGAGGTCGTCCTCGAAGCGCAGCTCGCCGCCATCGACAAGGTGCGGCCGGGCAATCACTGGAACGACCCCCATGAGGCGGCCGTCCGAGCGATCACCCAGGGACTGATGAGGCTCGGACTGCTCAAGGGCACGCTCTCCGGACTCATCAAGGAGCAGGCCTACCTGCCGTTCTTCAGCCACCGCACCGGGCACTGGCTCGGGCTCGACGTGCACGATGTGGGCGATTACCGGATCGGTGGCGAGTGGCGTGTGCTCGAGGCCGGTATGGCCCTCACGGTCGAGCCGGGGATTTACATCCGACCCGCGCCACGAGTGCCGAAGGAGTTCTGGAACATCGGTGCGCGCATCGAGGACGACGTGCTGGTCACCGCCGGCGCACCCGAAGTGTTGACGGCGGAGCTCGAGAAGACGCCCGAGGCAGTAGAGCGTCTGGTGCAGTCGGCGTGAGCGACGGTGCATCGTACGACGTTGTGATCGTCGGCGGCGGCATGGTCGGCGCCAGCCTCGCCGTCGCGCTCGAGGGCGTCGGCGTCCGGACCGCCCTGATCGAGGCAGTACCGCACGATGCCGCCGCGCAGCCGAGCTTCGATGAGCGCACCACCGCGTTGTCGAACGGCAGCCGCCGCATCCTCGAGACCCTGGGCGTGTGGGAGGATGTGGCCGGAGCGGCGACGCCGATCGCCAAGATCCACGTCTCGGATCAGGGACATTTCGGCTTTGCGCGCATCGACGCGGCCGAGCAGGGAAGGAAGGCGCTCGGTCACGTCGTTCCCAATCGCGCGCTCGGGGCTGCGCTCTGGTCGCGCTTGACGCACCGCTCCGATCTGGACGTGCTCTGTCCGGCGCGCGTAGCGGCGATCCACGTCGGGATCGACGCGGTCGAGATCGACGTCGCGGCCCGGAGCCCGCTACGCTTGAGCGCGCGGCTCGTGATTGCCGCCGACGGGATCGAGTCCGCGGTGCGCGAGGCGGCCGGCATCGGTGTCGAAACGCGCGATTATCAGCAAGTGGCGATCATCACGACGGTGTTGCCGCGCAAGTTTCACGATCACGTCGCCTACGAGCGCTTCACCTCCACGGGCCCGCTCGCCCTCCTGCCGCTCACCGACGGGCGATGCGCGCTCGTGCTGACCTTGAGTCCTGCGCGTGCCGCATCGGCGATGAGCTGGACGGACGAGCAGTTCCTGGCGGAGGTTCAAGGCCGCTTCGGCTTCCGGCTCGGCCGCTTCTTGAAGGCGGGGCAGCGGCGCGCCTATCCCCTGTCGCTGAGCTGCGCGGAGCGCTTGAGCTCGGGCCGCTGCATCATCGTCGGTAATGCCGCGCAAGGCCTGCATCCCGTCGCGGGCATGGGGTTCAACCTGGGGCTTCGGGATGTCGCGAGCCTCGCCGAGCTCATTGCCGAGCGGCGCGACCACCTCGACACCGTCGCTGCGCTGTACGACTCCCGGCGTGCGGCCGATCGTCGCGAGGTCATCGCGTTCACCGATGGGCTGGTGCGTCTGTTTGCAAGTCCGTGGGGACCGGTGCGGCGGCTGCGGAACCTGGGACTCTTGGCGTTTGACTTGCTGCCCCCCGCGAAGGCCGCCTTGTCGGCGCTCTCGACCGGCGCGACCGGCTCCACTCCGAAGCTTGCGCGCGGCGTACCGATTCGAAGCACCCCACGAGCTGCCCCGTGAGCTGCGACTTCGACATCATCATCGTCGGTGGAGGCGCCGTCGGCAGCAGCATGGCGGCGCTCCTATCGGTGCAACGCCTGGTGCGCCCTGGCCGCGTGGCGCTCGTTGCGGAGCGCGCGCCCGAGGTTGCGGCGGAGGACTGGGACTTGCGGGTGTTCGCGCTGAGCCGCGCGTCGCAGCGGCTGCTGCGCCTGTGCGGGAGCTGGCAGCGGCTGCCGCCGCAGCGCATCTGCCCATATGAGCGCATGTGCGTCTGGGATGCGGGCGGCGAGCCCGCCGGCGCCGGCTCGCTCATCTTCGACAGTGCCGAGCTCGGCGAGCCCAACCTGGGGTGCATCGTCGAGGGGCGTTCGCTCACGCGCAGCTGCTTGCGATCGGCCGCTGCCGTGGGTGCCGTGCTCATCGAGGGCTCCGTGCAATCGATGCACGTGGCCGCGGACACAGTGAGCATCCGCCTGAATGATGGCCGCGATCTCGCTGCAAGGCTCCTGATCGCCGCCGACGGGGTCGCCTCGAAGAGCCGGGAGCTTCTCGGCATCCAGTCGGCCGGGCATGCCTATCATCAGGATGCCCTGGTCGCCCACGTGCGCACCGCGAAGCCCCACCAGAACACTGCATGGCAGCGATTTCTGCCAACCGGGCCGCTCGCATTCCTGCCGCTTCCCGACGGGCGTTCCTCCATCGTCTGGAGCATCGCACGCCCGCAGTCCCAGCACGTGCGCTCACTCGATGCGAACGCGTTTGCGGCCGCGCTCGAGGAAGCGAGCGACGGCGCCCTGGGCGGCATCGAGCTCACGACACCGGTGGCGGGTTTTCCCCTTCAGCTGCAGTACGCCCTCGACTATGTGAGGCCGCGCGCGGTGCTCCTGGGCGATGCGGGACATGCGGTGCATCCGCTTGCCGGGCAAGGCTTGAATCTGGGACTCCTGGACTGCGCGGCGCTCGCCGAAACGCTGGCGCCGGCGCGGGGCGACCCAGAGCTTCTCGCAGAGCCCAAGCTGCTGCGCCGCTACGAGCGATGGCGGAAAAGCGAGAATCTGTTCGCGGCGGCCGGGCTGGATGCGCTGGAGCGATTGTTCGCGAGCCCGAACACCGCCGTGGCGCGACTGCGCCGCGCGGGCTTGAGTGCCGTCGGTCGGCTGCCGGTGCTCAAGCGCGAGCTCGCGTTGCGTGCCTTGGGGGTGGCGGGGGATGTGCCCGCACTCCTGAAGACGGAAGACGCAGCGAGCTGAACTCGGGTCAGAGCAGGTCGATCTTCGCCGCGCAGATGAAATCGTTCTGCGACAACCCGCCGATCGAATGCGTCGAATAGCTGATGTTGCAGTAGTCGTAGCCCACCTCGAGATCCGGGTGATGGTCCTCGACGTTGGCGACATGTGCGATCGCATTCACGAAGCTCATGGTGCGGTAGAAGTCCTTGAACCGAAGCGAGCGCTTCAAGACCTTCCCCTCCGAATCCAGCGTCCAATCGGGATGCAAGTGCGCGGCGCGCAACTCCCCCGCTTCCCGCGGCGTGAGCGGCAAGATGCCTCCCTCGCAAGGCGCGCACTTCTCGAAGGCGAGATCGGTCACGGGGCGATCCGGCTGTAGGTGCGCTCGATGTAGCGCTCGACCAGCTCCTGGAACTCCTCGGCGATGCGCTCGCCTTTGAGCGTCACGGTCTTCTCGCCATCCTCGTACACCGGCGCGACCGGATGCTCGCCCGTTCCGGGCAGACTGATGCCAATGTTGGCGTGCTTGCTCTCGCCGGGCCCGTTGACGACGCAGCCCATGACGGCGACCGTCATGTCCTCGACGCCCGCGCGCTGCTTGCGCCACTCGGGCATGCGGTGGCGGATGTGCCCTTGGATTTTCTGCGCGAGCTCCTGGAAGTAGGTGCTGGTGGTGCGACCGCAGCCGGGACACGCAATGACCATGGGGGTGAAGGAACGCAGTCCCATGGTCTGCAGAATCTCCTGCGCGACGATGACTTCCTGGGTGCGGTCGCCGCCCGGCTCGGGAGTCAGCGAAACGCGGATGGTGTCGCCGATGCCCTCCTGGAGGAGCACTCCGATTCCGGCGGTCGATGCGACGATGCCCTTGCTGCCCATGCCGGCTTCCGTCAAGCCCAAGTGCAACGGATGGCTGCAGCGCCCGGCGAGGTTCTTGTAGACCGAGATCAGGTCCTGAACACCGCTCACCTTCGCACTGATGACGATCATGTCCGCCCCGAGACCCAGGCTCTGTGCGCGCTTGGCGCTGTCCAGGGCCGAGACGACGATGGCCTCGCGCATCACGTCGAGGGCGGCCTTCGGCTCGGCTTGCTTCGAATTCTCATCCATCATGCGGGTGAGCAAATCCTGATCGAGGCTCCCCCAGTTGACGCCGATCCGCACGGGCTTCTCGTAACGGCAGGCGGTCTCGATCATTTCGGCAAACTGCGGATCGCGCTTCGAGCCCCGGCCGACGTTGCCGGGATTGATGCGCAGCTTCGCGAGCGCCTCCGCACACGCGGGGTGCGCCTTCAAGAGCTTGTGGCCATTGAAATGGAAATCGCCGACCAGCGGGGTCGCGATGCCCTGGGCATTCAGCCGCTCGCGGATATGGGGCACCGCGGCCGCAGCCTCGTCGTTGTTGACGGTGATGCGCACCAATTCCGAACCGGCGCGGGCGAGCGCCTTGACCTGCGCGACCGTCGCCTCGATGTCGGCGGTGTCGGTGTTGGTCATCGATTGCACCACAATGGGGGCGTCGCCGCCGACGGTTACGCTGCCGATCTTCACGGCCAAGGATTTTCTGCGGGATGTCATGGGCGCATATTCTACCGCGCCGTCCCTGACCATCCCAAGACAGCGTCAAAATGGGGCCGAATCGGCATAATGAGGCATGGCTGCGCGCATCGTGTATTCGACCGGGGTGGGTGTGCTGTGTCCGAATTGCCGGCGCGCCGTACGCGAGTGCGTGTGTCCGAAGGGCGCCCCGGGCTCGGCCAAGATCGGCGCGGTGCGCGTCGGGCGAGAGACCAAGGGCCGGGCCGGCAAGGGGGTTACTACGGTCTCGGGATTGCCGCTCCCCGCATCGGAAATCGAATCGCTCGCCGCTCAGCTCAAGAAACGCTGCGGTTCGGGCGGGACGGTGCGCGACGGGGTGATCGAGGTACAGGGCGATCACAGGGACACCATCGTCGCGACGCTCGTCAAGCTGGGCTGGCCGGCGAAGAAGTCCGGCGGTTGAGTCGATCCGTGGGGCTACGCGTTGGGGCTCGCGCAACCCGTGAGGCTCGCGCCGGTATATGAATCGTGTATCATAACTGCATCGCGATAAGAGCTGTCTGGAGAGCGTCCTCCTTCGTCGAGGACCGCCGAAGGCGCAACCGGTCCGGAAACGCTCAGGCTCATGTACGACAGACTCTCGCGGTCTCTGGAGAGCGATCCCGCAGTTGGCGCGGCGATCCACCGAAGGGGAACAGCGCGCGCGGATCGCGCGCTCGATCTCTCAGGTCTTAAGGACAGAGGGGCTGGCGGGTACCTGTGTGCCACGCCGGTTCTGCGTCGTCTTTCGCAGCGAGGGTGCGATGGGCCTTAAGACTCCGCTTTACGATACCCATGTTTCGTTGCACGCCAAGATCATCGATTTCGGCGGCTGGGACATGCCCCTGAGCTACGGCTCGCAGATCGAGGAGCACCATGCGGTGCGCCGGGATGCGGGCGTGTTCGACGTGTCCCACATGTGCGCCATCGACCTCACCGGCGCGCGCACGCGGGAGTTCTTGCGCCATCTCCTCGCGAACGACGTGGGCAAGCTCACGGTTCCCGGTCGGGCCCTGTACTCCTGCATGCTCTTGCCCACCGGCGGCGTGATCGACGATCTCATCGCGTACTTCTTGACCGAGTCGTGGTTCCGGTTGGTGGTCAATGCGGGAACGCGCCAAAAGGACCTCGACTGGATTCGCCGCGCACGCGGAGCCGTTCGGGGTCGAGGTGCGCGAGCGTTCCGACCTCGCGATTCTCGCCGTGCAAGGGCCCAGGGCGCGCAAGAAGACCGCCGCGCTCCTCGGCACCGCGCATGCCGCGACGGCGCTCGGCATCGAGCGATTCGCCGCCGCGGGCGTCGATTCGTGGTTCCTGGCACGCACCGGCTACACCGGCGAGGACGGGTTCGAGATCATGCTGCCAAGTGCCGAGGCCCCCTCGGCCTGGCAGAGCACTCCTCGCGCAGGGTGTGAGGCCGGCCGGACTCGGCGCGCGCGACACACTGCGTCTCGAGGCGGGGATGAACCTCTACGGCAACGACATGGACGAGACGCGACATCCGCTCGAATCCGGTCTTGCGTGGACGGTCGCCTTCGAGCCCATGGAACGTGAGTTCATCGGGCGCGAGGCCCTCCTGCGCGCCCGTGCGGCGGGAAGCGATGTGCTGGTCGGGCTGGTGCTCGAGGAGCGCGGGGTGCTTCGCAGTCATCAGGCCGTGAGCGCCGTCGCGGCCGCGGACGAGCCACTCCGGAGCGGCGCGCTCGGGGAAGTCACGAGCGGCACCTTCTCCCCGACGTTGAACCGCTCCATCGCCCTCGCGCGCGTCAAGCCGCACGCGGGCGCCCGCGTGATGGTGGACATTCGCGGCAAGCCGCACGCGGCGCGCATCGTCAAGCCGCCCTTCGTGCGCGACGGCAAACCCTTGATCGACATCCGATGAAAGAGGAGCTTTTTCGTGAGCGAACAGATTCCCGCTGATCTCAGGTACACCAAGAGCCACGAGTGGGTGCGCACCTTGCCGAACGGTCAAGTGGAGATCGGCATCACCGATCATGCGCAATCTGCGCTCGGTGATCTGGTGTTCGTCGAAGTGCCGCAGATCGACCGCAAGCTCGAGGCAGGTGAGGCCTGTGCGGTGGTCGAGTCGGTCAAGGCGGCCTCCGACGTCTACAGCCCCGTGGCGGGCCGCGTGGTCGCGACGCAACGAGGAGCTTACGCAGAAGCCCGAGCTGCTGAACTCCGATCCCTATGGGGCGGGCTGGCTGATGCGCATCGAGCTCGATGCGACGGCGCCCGGTGCCGCCTTGCTCGAGGCGAGCGAGTACGCGCAGTTTCTCAAGGAATCCGAGTAGGACGCCGCCCATGCCGTTCATTCCCCACACGGCCGACGACGTCGCGCGCATGCTCGAGGTCATCGGCGCGCCCTCGATCGAGGCCCTGTTCGATGAGATCCCCGCGGCGCTCAAGGCGCAGCCGCTCGACGGCGTTCCGCCAGGCGCTCTGCGAAATGGATGTCGCGCGCCTCGTCACCGAACGCGCCGCGGCCGACGGCCGCTTGCTCAACTTCATCGGCGCGGGCGCCTACGAGCACCATATCCCCGCACCGGTCTGGGCCATCGCTACCCGCGGAGAGTTCTATTCCGCATATACGCCCTATCAGGCGGAGGCGAGCCAGGGGACCTTGCAGCTGATCTACGAGTTCCAGTCGATGATCTGCGCTCTCACCGGCATGGAAGCCGCCAACGCCTCGCTGTACGACGGTGCGTCCTCGCTCGCCGAGGCCTGCCTGATGGCCGTGCGCTCGAACCGCGCCTCGACCTCGCGCCGCATCCTCATGCCGCGCACCGTCAACCCGACTTACCGCAAGGTCGTGCGGTCGATCACACAGCCATCAGGGCCTCGAGCTCGAGACTGTGGACTACGAGCGTGCATCGGGGCGCTTGTCGCTCGATGCGCTCGAGGCTCGCGCCGGCGCGGATTACGCCGCGCTGGTGGTGCAGCAGCCGAACTTCTTCGGCAACCTGGAGGAGGTCGACGCGCTCACCGACTGGGCGCACGCCCACAATGTGCTGCGTCATCGCGGTCGTGAATCCCATCTCGCTCGCCTTGCTGAAAGCCTCCGGGCGAGTGGGGTTCGGGCAAGGACGGCCGTTGGGGCGCCGACATCGTGTGCGGCGAAGGACAGCCGCTCGGCGTGCCGCTCGCCTCGGGCGGTCCGTACTTCGGCTTCATGGCGACGCGCCTGCAATACGTGCGACAGATGCCGGGACGCATCGTCGGACGCACCTCGGACGCGGAAGGGCGGCCAGGCTTCACCCTGACCCTGCAGGCGCGCGAGCAGCACATCCGCCGCAGCAAGGCCACCTCCAACATCTGCACCAATCAGGGGCTGACGGTGACCGCGGCGACGATTTACATGTCGCTCCTCGGCGCCGCGGGTCTCGCGGGCGTCGCGACCGCGAGCGTGCAGCGCACCGCCGAGCTGGTGCGATGCGCTCATGCGGCTCGACGGCGTGGCGCCGGCGTTCAAGACGCCCGCGCTTTCACGAGGCGGTGCTGCGTCCTCGATCGACCCGTCGCCCCGGTGCTCGCGGCGCTCGCGGCGAACGCGGCATCGCAGGGGGTCTCGATCTCGACGGCGCAGCTACCCCGAGCTCGGGCCCGCGATGCTGGTGTGCGCCACCGAAACCAAGTCCCACGCGGACATCGAGGCGTACGAGCGCGCGCTCGGCGCGGCGCTCGCGCTGCCGCGGGACGTTCGAGGCACCGGCTTGCGCGGCCGTGCCTCGCGCGGCCCGCCTGCGGCCGGCCTAGAGGTCCATCATGGCAGAACTCCAATTACGCGAGCCTTTGATATTCGCGCTCGAGCAAGCCCGGCCGGCGCGCCGCGAGCCAAATCCCGCCCGACCCCGGACCCGGGTGCGGCGGGCTCGCGCGTCGCGGAGATCCCTGCGCATCTGCGCCGCGGTACGCGCACCCGCGCTTCCCGAGGTATCGGAGCTGCAGGTGGTGCGGCATTTCACGCGGCTCTCGCAGTTCAATTTCTCCATCGACTCGCAGTTCTATCCCTTGGGATCGTGCACCATGAAATACAACCCCAAGGCCTGCAACAGCTACGCGATGCTGCCCGAGTTCCTGGCGCGCCATCCGCTCGCGCCGGAGCCGCAGGGATTCCTCGCCTGCATGTACGAGCTGCAGGAGATGCTCAAGGAGATCACCGGCATGCAGGGCGTTAGCCTCACGCCGATGGCCGGTGCGCAAGGCGAATTCGCCGGCGTCGCGATGATCCGCGCGTATCATCAAGCGCGCGGCGATGCGGCGCGCACGGACATCATCGTGCCGCAGGCGGCGCACGGCACGAATCCCGCCACGGCCGCGATGTGCGGCTGCAACGTGCGGGAGGTTCCCTGCGACAAGAACGGTGACATCGACCTGGAGGCGCTCAAGGACGCGGTCGGCCCCGGCACCGCCGGCATCATGCTCACCAATCCATCGACGCTCGGCGTGTTCGAGCATCGCATCGCCGAGGTGGCGCGCATCGTGCACGAAGCCGGCGGGTCTGCTCTATTACGACGGCGCCAATCTCAACGCAATCCTCGGCAAGGTGCGTCCGGGCGACATGGGCTTCGACGTCATTCATATGAATCTGCACAAGACCTTCTCCACCCCGCACGGCGGCGGAGGGCCCGGCTCCGGGGCGGTGGGCGTCGGGCCGCGCCTGTTGCCGTATTCTGCCGATTCCGCTCGTGGGACGGCAGGACGGACGGTACCGGTGGCTCGCCGAATCGGACTTGCCGCAATCGATCGGCCGACTCTCGGGGTTCATGGGCAACGCGGGGGTGAACTTGCGCGCCTACATCTACATGCGGATGCTCGGCCGCGAGGGCATGGTGCGCGTCGCGGAGTTCGCGGCGCTCAACGCGAACTATCTGATGAAGCGACTGATCCAGGCGGGCTACGAGGCGGCCTATCCCAATCGCCGCGCGAGCCATGAGTTCATCGTCACCTTGAAGCAGGAGAACCGCACCTACCAGGTCACGGCCATGGACGTCGCCAAGCGGCTGCTGGACTACGGCATCCACGCGCCGACGACCTATTTTCCGCTGCTCGTGCCCGAATGCCTGCTGATCGAGCCCACGGAGACGGAAACCAAGGAAGAGTTGGACCATTTTTGCGATGCAATGATCGCAATTCGGCGAGAAATGGAACAGGAACCCGAGAAACTGCGATCCGCGCCTCATACAATGCCAGTCCGTCGGCTGGACGATGTGCGGGCGGTAAAGCAGCTCGATCTGGCCTGGAAACCTGCCGAATGAATGATTAACCGAGACAAGCCCACCGGATTCACGCGGCTCGTGCGGGCCTGCGCGTACTCCGCGCAGGGTTTTCGCTATGCTTGGCGGGAAGAGGCGGCTTTTCGACAGGAGCTCTGCCTGGCGGTGGTGGTCATCCCCGCGGGCTTCTATCTGGGACGCTCGGGAATCGAGCGCGCGCTGCTGGTATGGCCCATGCTGCAGATCCTCGTGGTCGAGCTCTTGAACAGCGCGGTTGAGGCGGTGGTGGACCGCAGCGGCATGGACCGTCACCCGCTCGCCGGAATGGCCAAGGATATGGGATCGGCCGCCGTGATGTTGAGTTTCGCATTGCTAGGAACCGTGTGGCTCCTCGTCTTGTCCGATCACGGACATTAACGTTCATCAATTGCAGGATCGGCATGCTGCGCAGCACCTTGCTTCTATCGGTTGTTCTGTTGTCCGCGCACACTTGGGCCGCTCCAGCGGAGAATCCGCCGCGCCCCGAGCCGCCGCCCGAGGCCGCGATGCCTGTGGCACCGCCGGCCCCCGCGACGCTGCCGGTGCCAACGACCGCATCCACGACCGTCGCCTCGACCGAGAACTGGGCGCAGACGCTCGAGCGCATCGCCTCCGGCGTGGTCACCATTCAGATCGACAGCACGCGGGCCTTCGATACCGAGTGGAACACCACGGCGCAGGCAACCGGATTCGTGATCGATGCGAAGCGCGGCCTCATCTTGACCAATCGGCACGTGGTGACCCCGGGGCCGGTCACCGCGCAGGCGATTTTCCAGAACCGCGAGGAAGTGCAACTCTTCCCCGTCTACCGCGACCCCGTGCACGACTTCGGCATCTACCATTACGATCCATCGAAGCTGCGCTTCATCCGGCCGGCGGAGCTGCCCCTCTATCCGGCGGGCGCGGTCATCGGACGCGAGATTCGCGTCGTCGGCAACGATGCCGGCGAACAGCTGTCGATTCTCGCCGGGACCCTGGCGCGGCTCGATCGCGAGGCGCCGGAGTACGGCTACGGCAAGTACAACGACTTCAACACGTTCTATTATCAGGCCGCGTCGGGAACCTCGGGCGGATCCTCGGGCTCGCCGGTCATCGACATCGAGGGACGGGTGGTTGCGCTCAATGCGGGCGGTGCGACAGGCGCCGCATCGAGCTTCTATCTGCCGCTGCCTGCCATCACCCGCGCGCTGAAGTACATCGACGCCGGCAAGCCGGTGCCGCGCGGCACGCTCGAGACGGTGTTCAAGTACACCCCGTACGACGAGCTGCGCCGGCTGGGACTCAATGCCCAGACAGAGGCTCGCATGCGCGCCGCCTATCCGAAGCTCACCGGCATGCTGGTGGTCGATGAGGTGCAGCCGGGATCGGCTGCGGCCGGCGTGTTGTCGCTCCGGGCGACATCCTGGTGGCCATCGACGGCAAACCCGTTCCCGAGTTCTTTGCCCTCGAGGACGTGCTCGATAATCACGTGGGCAACGAGGTCAAGGTGGAAATCCAGCGCGGCGACGAGAGCTTGCACCATGCACTGGCGGTCGAGTCGCTGAACTCCATCACGGCGGATGAATACATCGAGTTCGGCGAGGCCGTAGTGCACACCCTTTCCTACCAGCAGGCCCGGCACTACAGTCTCCCCATCAAGGGTGTATACGTCGCGAATCCCGGCTACGTGTTCGGCGCCGCCGGCATTCCGCACGGCGCGCTCATCAGCTCTTTCAACGGCAAGAAAACGGACAATCTCGCCGAGTTCGAGACCGCGCTCGCGGGGCTGGCCGACGGGGCGCGGGCCCCGGTGCGCTACGTGACCCTGGAGGATCCGCGCACGCCGCAACTGAAGGTGATCCGTATGGACCGGCGCTGGTTCCCGGCCCGAAAGTGCAAGCGCGACGACGTCCTCGGGGTGTGGCCCTGCGTGGCGCTCGCCGCCGGCCCGACCGCGCCGCCGCTCGAGCCCGCCTCGACCGAATATACCAAGACCGGCGATCCGCGCATCGATCGGCTGGCGCCCTCCCTCGTGATGATCACCTTCGACATGCCGTATTCGGTGTCGGGCGTGACCGAGAAGAATTACCACGGCACCGGCGTGATCGTGGACGCCAAGCGCGGTCTCGTGGTCATCGACCGCAACACCGTCCCGCTCGCCATGGGCGACGTGCGCATTACGTTCAACGGCACGGTCGAGGTGCCGGGGAAGGTCGAGTTCATTCACCCGCTTCACAATCTGGCGGTCGTTTCCTACGATCCCCGCTCGATCGGCGCGACTCCGGTCCGCGCCGCGACGTTCGTCACCAAGGAGCTGACCCCCGGCGAGGATGTATGGGTCGTGGGCGAGCGCAGCGATTCGAAGGTCATGTCGCAGCGCACCCAGGTCGCGAGCGTCGATCCCGTCGCCTTTCCGCTGTCGCGCACCTTGCGCTTTCGGGACAGCAATCTCGAGGCGATCAACCTGGTCAATGCCCCGAACGATCTTGACGGGGTGCTCGCCAACGAGAAGGGCGAGGTGCTCGCGCTCTGGTCGAGTTTTGCCTTCGAGACGCAGCGTGAGCTCGAGCAGGTCAACCGCGGCATTCCGGCGGACCTCGTGACGGAGATGATCAACGTTGTCGGCACGGAGCGACAGCTGTACTCCTTCGAGGCGGAATTCAACGTGCAATCGTTGGCGAGCGCCCGCAAGCTCGGATTGACCGACGACTGGGTCAAGCGGTTCGAAGCACATGATGGGCAGCGCCGGCAGGTGCTCGGCATCGATCGGCTCGTGGCCGGTGCGCCCTCGGCCTCCCTGCTCGAGCCTGGCGATCTCTTGCTGGCGATCGACGGCAAGGTCGTCAACCGCTTCCGCGAGGTGGAGCGCGCGGTCCAGAAGCCCGACGTCGAGGTCACCGTTTGGCGCGACGGCGCGGCCCGGACCCTGAAGATGCAAACCGTCGCACTCAGCGGGCGCGACATCGACCGCGTCGTGATCTGGGCCGGGGCGACGCTGCAGGCGCCACATCGCGCCATGGCGGCGCAGCGCGGCATTGCGCCGGAGGGCGTTTTCGTCTCGTTCTTCTTTTACGGGTCGCCCGCAACCCATTACGGTCTGTATGCCGGGCGGCGCATCACGGAAGTCGACGGGCAGCCCACACCGAATCTGGACGCCTTCTTGAAGGCCGTGCGCGGCAAGCCGGACCGCGCCTCGCTCAGGCTCAAGACGATCAGCTGGAACGGCATGACCGACGTCATCACGCTGAAGCTCGATAACCATTACTGGCCCGCCTATGAGCTCGATCGCGAAACGGACGGCAGCTGGAGGCGCGTCGATCTCGATCCGGACGTCACCCTGGCCCGCGTGCCGTGAGCGCGGCGAGCCCGTGATCTTCACGATCGCGGCGGCGTCGCGCGCGGATGTGCCCGGGATCCGCGATATCTACAACGAAGTCATCCGCAACTCGACCGCCGTATTCTCCGACGTCGAGGTGACGCTCGAGGAACGCGAAGCGTGGTTCGACGCGAAGCGCGCCGCCCGCTTTCCGGTCCTCGTGGCGATGGATTCCTCCGGCGTCGCCGGCTTTGGCACCTTCGGCGATTTCCGCAGCTGGCCCGGCTACCGGTACAGCGTCGAGCACTCGGTGCACGTGCGTGTGGACCGTCGCGGCTGCGGGATCGGACGGGCACTGCTCGAGGGCCTGCTCGAGGAGGCGGCCCGGCTGCAGAAGCACGCCATGATCGGCGGAATCGATGCGCAAAATGTGACGTCCATCGCGCTTCACGAGAAACTGGGATTCAAGGTCGTCGGCGAGCTGCAAGAAGTCGCCTTCAAATTCGGGCGCTGGCTGGACCTCAAGTTCATGCAACGGCTCATTTGATATCATGGGCGCGTGGTAAGAGCTTCACAGACCGAAATTGAAAAGGCCGTGGAAACGCTGCGCGCGGGCGACCTTGTCGTATTCCCGACCGAGACGGTTTACGGGCTCGGCGCCAATGCCTCGAACCCGGTCGCCGTGCGAAAGATATTCGAGGTGAAGGGCCGGCCGGCGGACCACCCGGTGATCGTGCACATCGACGATCAGCGCTACCTGCATCGCTGGGTTTCGCACATGCCGCCGCAGGCGGAGCGATTGGCCGCGATGTTCTGGCCGGGTCCTCTCACGCTTATCCTGCCGAAAGGCGAGACCGTCAACGACATCGTTACCGGTGGGCAGAACAGTATCGGTATCCGGATCCCCTCCCACCCGATGGCGCAGCAGCTCCTGACCGCTTTCGGCGGCGGCATCGCGGCCCCTTCCGCGAACCGCTACGGCCGCCTGAGCCCGACCAAGCCGGAGCATGTTCGCGACGAGCTGGGCGATGCGGTCCACATGGTCCTCGACGGCGGCGACTCTCCCCTCGGTCTGGAATCGACCATCGTGTCGTGTCTCGACGGCGAGGTGCGCTTGCTGCGTCCGGGCTTCATCACGCGCTCGCAGGTCCAGCAAGTCGTGGGAGAGCTGACCGTGGGCGGCGAGGCGCCGCGCGCGCCCGGCGATCGCGCTCAGCATTACGCGCCATCCACGCCGCTTCAGATCGTGCCCTGGGATAGTCTCGAGGAGAGGGCCGGCGAGATCCTCGCGCGCGATGAGAAAGTGGCGGTGCTCGCGATGCGTCCCCCGCTCCACACCCGGCGCTACATGACCTGGATTAACGCCGGGAAAAAACCCGACGCGTACGCACACAACCTTTACAATAACCTGCGTACGCTGGATCGTGCTCAATGCGTGAGGATCCTCGTACAAGAGCTGCCGCAGGACGAACGGTGGGCGGCGATCCTCGATCGGTTGCAGCGGGCGAGCGGCGGCGTGGGCGAGGATCCCCTCGAGCTGTCCGCGGGCTAGCGGTTTCCTCCATTCTTTTTGCAAGGGCGTGACGAGTGGCCAAGACCTCCCGAATCCGGCGTTTGTCGAATGAATTCCACCCGGAAGGGCTCGATCCCGGGCAGGATCCGTTCGCGCGCGAGTCCATCGAGCATCTGGTGAGCCGCTACGGTTCGCCCCTGTTCCTGATCGACGCCGAGCGCGTGCGCGCCCAATACCGCTCGCTCACCGCGGCGCTGCCGGGAGTCGCGCTCTATTATGCGATCAAATCCTTGCCGCATCCGTCGATCGTCGCCGTGCTACGGGACGAAGGCGCCTGTTTCGATCTCGCGACGAATGGCGAGGTGCATCTCGTGCGCCGGCTGCGCGTCCCCTCCGATCGCTGCATCCACACCCATCCGATCAAGCGCGACTGCGACATTCGCACGGCGCTCGACTACGGGGTCACGCACTTCGTGATCGACAACGAGGATGAGCTGCGCAAGTTCGTCAAGTACCGCAGCCGCACATCGCTCCTGATCCGCCTCGCGTTCCGCAGCGATGCCGTGGTCGATCTGTCGCGCAAATTCGGCTGCGAGGCCGAGATCCTGCCGCATCTTCTGGATCTTGCGGCGGCGCTGCGCATCAAGGTCGTGGGTCTTTCCTTCCACGCGGGATCGCAGGCCGCGAATCCGCAGATGCATGTAAGAGCCATCGAGGTCTGCCGTGAGCTGATGCGCGACGCGCGCGGGCGCGGACATGAGCTCTCGCTGCTCGACATCGGAGGCGGGTTTCCGATCGACTACCTGCAGGGCACACCGCCCTTGCGCATCGAGGAGTTTTGCGAGCCGATCCGGCGCGCGCTCGCGCCGCTCGATGCAGGGGTGCGCGTCATCGCCGAGCCCGGACGCTACCTCTCCGCGCCGTGCGCCCTGGCGGTAGCCTCGGTGATGGGACGCGCCCAGCGCGACGGTCGATGGTGGTACTACCTCGATGACGGACTGTACGGCAGTTACAGCGGTCAGATGTTCGACCATGCCAAGTATCCGATCGAGGCGCTGGTGTCCGAGGGGCCGAGATACGCTTCGGTGCTGGCGGGCCCCACCTGCGACAGCATCGACGTCATCCGGGAGGAAATCGATCTGCCCAAGCTCAAGCAGGGTGATCTGGTGGTGGGACGGGTGATGGGGGCCTATACGTGGGCCTCTGCCTCGGAGTTCAATTTCTTTCCGCGCGCCACCGTGCTGGCTCTCGATCGAGGTCGGCTGATCCGCGAAGGAGAAGGCTCATGACCTTCACCCGCCGGCGCTTGCTCAAAGCTGGCGGCGTACTCGCCGGTGCGACCGTCGCCTCGTCGTGGGTCTCGCGGACTTTGGCCGCGGGGCGCGCCGGCTCCGGTCGGGCTGAGGCGGCGCGGCACCTCACCCTCAAGAATCTGCATACGGCGGAGGTCCTCGAGGTGCAGTACCGCCTCGGCGAGGACTACGTGCCCGCGGCACTCGACCGAGTCGAGGTCCTGCTGCGCGACTACCGTACGGGCGACCGGCATACGATCGATCCGCAATTGCTCGATATCCTGTACGAAGTCGCGCAGCGTGCGGGCGTCGAGCCCGAATTCAGCGTGATCTCGGGATATCGTTCGCCGCTGACGAATGCCATGATGCACGAGCGCTCGAGCGGGGTCGCGAGCCACAGCCTTCACATGGAAGGCCGTGCGATCGACGTGCGCTTGATGCGCGTGGATTGCTCGGCTCTCGCCGCCAACGCCCTCGATATGCAGCGCGGCGGGGTCGGCTACTACCGGCAGTCCGATTTCGTGCATCTGGACACCGGCCGATTCCGGACCTGGCGAGGCTGACAAGTCACCGTCCCGCAGGGGGACCGAAACGGCTAGCGGCTCTCCTTCGCAACCAACCATTTGACGAGCTCGATGAGCTTGTCGGGGTCGCCACCGGCAGACGCGACGTCGAGCCGGTACTTGCCGTCGACGATGATCGTCGGCGTCCCGGTCACCCGATACTTCTCCACCATGGCATCCGCGTGGATCACCTGCGTATCGACCCCCATCGAGCCGGCTGCGGCGAGAAATTTTGCCTCCGGCACGCCGGTCGTACGCTGATAAAAGCGCGCCGCATCCTCGATGGTCGGCGAGGGGACCTTGATGTTTCCAGTGGACGGATCCATGACGGCCAGCTCGCCGGTCTTCCAGATGGCATCGTACATCGCCTCATGCGCGCGGTCCGCTACTCCGAGCGCCTGCGCCGTCAAGTACGCGCGCTGGAACATGGGCCAGTCCTCGGCCGGGATGAACGACGCCGGTAGGTAGTCGATTACCGCGTTGGCCGGCAGGCCCGCCTTGAGCTTGCGCATGTAAGGCTGAAACCGATTGCATACCGGACAGGCGTAGGAGAAGACTTCCGTTACCTCGACCTTGCCGCGCGGGACCGAGGTCGGCTGCGGCGGCGAAACGAGAAAATAGTTCTTTCCCTCCTGCCACGGAGGCGCCTCGTTGCCGACCGACGCGCCGCTCAGCATCAGGCAGGTTATCAGGGCAACGACATGGATGGCTTTCATGGACTGCACTCGAGTTGATCTGCTCCGATGCTAGCGTATCACGCCGCCGAATCGCCGCCTCGCGGGCTCAAGAACGTGCGCACGCGCTCGAGCTCCAACTCGAGGGCGTTGCCGTAGGCGGCGCCGCGCGGCCCGCGACCCTCGAGGTAGCCGAAGGTGCTGCGGAGCTCGCCGCGCGACATGCTGAGGTTGCCCCAGCCGATGACGTGCTCGCCCCATAGAAGCGGCAGCGCGTAATATCCGAGCTTGCGCTTGGCCGCCGGTGTGTATGCCTCGAAGCGGTACTGCCACCCCCAAAACAGCTCGAAGCGTCGCCGATCCCAGACGACCGGATCGAACGGGGTGAGCAGGTGCACCGCGTCCCCGGTCTGCCAGCGCCGCGAGGCAGGGTTTTCCGAAGCCGGCCAGTACCACTCGATGGCGTCGATGCGCATATGCGCAAGCCGCCGCTTCGCGCGCTCGAGCGCTGTCGCGCGGTGCCCCGACCACTGCGGCACGCCGCTGCCCAAATGATAGAGGAGCTGACTCAGGCTCCTCGAGGGAAGCGGTGCATATTTGCGCACGATGAGATCCACCAGTGCATCCATGCGCGTGCTCACGGCACCCGGTTCGAGCGGCACCGCGCCGGACTCGCTCTTGCGCAAGGCGTAGACCCGCGTCCCGGAATCGCGGCGGGCGACTCGCAGCAGACCGCGGTAATGCATCTCGTCGAGCAGCCGCGTGGTCGCGTTGGTCGAGCCGCCGAACCAGTTGGTGATCTTGCCGTGTGCGAAATGCCGGTCGACGATGCGGGGGTGGGCTGTTCCGCGCTCGGCGATGAAGGCCAGCAGCTCCCGCGCTCGAGCCTCTCTGTCCTTGCTCCATCCGGCACGCGGCGTTCGCGGGTGCATCAGCCGATGATGATCGCGGTGCAGATACCCGTAGTTGACGAAATAGTCTTCCTCGATCGGCAGCTTGGGATAGCGCCGCTCGAGATCGCCCACCCGATAGTCGATGACCCGCTGGCGCAGGGTGAGATCCTGGGCGCGGGCCGGCGCACGGATCGGATCGGCTTGCACGAAGCCCAGCTTCCGGATGGCTCGCCCGAGCGTGGTCGGCTTGAAGAGAGACCGGCCGATGGCGTAACGGCGCAATTGGTCGAGAGTGAGTCGCATGCGGAAATCATATCGCGCCCCGACGCCTCGAAAGGGACCCCCGCACGGCGCGACGCGCGGAGCGCCACCGAGGGAATTAAGCTAAACGAAAACTAATCCCGCGGGAGCGGAGGACGGCGCCGGTACGGTCGATGGGATGAACCCTAAAGGCGGTCGACTGCCCCTGCTGGTCCACGATCTTCATGCCGTGAGCGGGAGCAATTTCCCGTCCAGCTATATATCCCCTACCGGCGCCGGGGCGGTCAATCGATCAATCCACCGTCATCGCGCTGAAATGCCGCCCGGACCGGGCAAGGTCTGGCGCCCAGACCCGGCGGCCCCGGTGCGGCGTCCGGGGCCTCTAACCGCCTTTAAGGAAGCCCAACACCGCCGCGTTGAACGCGCCCGGATTTTGCAGCATCGCGAAGTGGCTGACATCGGGAAGGATGACGAGCCGGGCTCCGGGTATTGCCTGTGCCAGGTACTCATCATGCGTCTGCTTGATCGCCTCATCGAACTGACCGTCGGCGATCGTGGTGGGTACCTTGATGGAGGCGAGCTCCGGACGCGTGAAGGCGGGCAGGGTCTCCCACATCTTGTTGACCGCCGCGCTGAAGCCATCCCAGTCCTTCGGCGTGGGCGAGAGCGCGCGGTACTCCTGCGCCGTACGCTCGAGATATGCACCAAAGACGGGGGTTTTTTCCGCACCATCCTTAAGTCCGGACACGTCGGCATTGGCGCCGAACGCGAACAGGCCCGCGAGGCGGTCTGGATGATTCATCGCGAGATCGAGTCCCGTAATTCCGCCATCACTCCAGCCCACCAGATATACCTTCGGAACCTTGAGGTGGTCGAGCAAGCCGATGACATCCTGGGCCATGAGGCGATAGGAGAGCGGCGCGTCGCTGCGCGTGCTGCGGCCATGACCGCGGCTGTCCATCGCGATCACGCGATAGTGATGTGCCACCAACACGGGTATCAAGTCGCCAAAGTAATTGGCATTGCCGAATCCGCCGTGGAGCAGCAGGACGGGCGTGTCCGCCGAGCCGGCGCCCCACTCGGCATACCAGATGCGGGCGCCCTGGATCTCGGTGTGGCGGCCCACCGTCCCGGGGGGCAACGCCGGCGTCGGCGGAAGTCTCTGCCACGGCTTGACCTCGTTGGCAGGCGCGGCGTCGGCGGGCGGCGCGGCGTCGGCGTGCGGCGCAGTCAATGAGGTCGCAAGGAAGGCCGCGGCCATGATGGCGGCAGCAAGTAACGTGCGGCGACGTTCGCGGATCGACTCATCCCTCATCCAATTCTCCTAGCGCCGGTGGGGCAGGGCGGCTCCGCCGAGCAAGGCGCCTTTCTTGGCATCGTACTTCGCAGGGCCGCCGAGCGCCGTTTGTGGATTCTTACCGGGACGCGAGGGGACGGCAAGCGCCGGCGGCGCGAGCGAGGGCTTCTGGGACTGCGCCACCGAGTGGGGTGGCCCGATGCCGGCTGACAGGAGCGCATGCGCGGCGACGACGGGCGGGCTATCGGTGGGGGATCGCGGGGCGGGGAGTGTATTTGTTGCGTGGGCTGCGGGATTCGGCGTGGGCGACGATGCGAGCGTGCGCGACGGCGCGGAGCGCGCCAAGGGCGCGGACTTGGTCTGTGCCCAGGGCGTGCCGAGTGCCACGGCGCCAAGCGCGGCGATGAGCAGCGAGGATGAGCAAGGGCCGTGCATCACGCCTCCGTCGCATCGGACGCGGGATCCACCAGGCCGTCGTGAGTCTTGCGCAGGAATGCGAGTTGCAGGGCCGGGACAACCACCAGAAGCATGATGGGTCCGAGCAGCATGCCGCCCACCACCACGGTCGCGAGCGGCCGTTGCACCTGACTCCCGATGCCGTGCGACAGGGCGGCGGGCACGAGACCGATGCACGCGGACAGCGCTGTCATCAACATGGGGCGCATGCGTTTCTCGGCTGCGCGTTCCATGGCATCGAATGGCCGCACGCCTTGCATCCGCAGCTCATTGAAATAGGTGAGCACCAGGATGCCGTTCATGACCGAGACGCCGAGGAGCGATATGAATCCGATGGCGGCGGAAATGCTGAAGGGCAATCCAGTCACCAGTAGCGCGAGGATACCGCCCGCCACGGCGAACGGAATGCCGGCGAGCGCGAGCAAGGTGTCGCGCGCCGAGTTGAACAGGCTGTAGAGCAAGACCAGAATCAGGCCGAGACTGACGGGCACGAACACCAGGAGTCGCTGCTTCGCATTCTGCAGATCCTGGAACTCGCCGGCCCACGCGATGCGGTAGCCGTTGGGCAGCTGGATGTCCTTGGCGATGAGCGCCTGGGCCTCCGCGACCGTGCTGCCGAGGTCGCGGCCGCGCACGCTGAACTTGATCGGGATGTAGCGCTGTGTACCCTCGTGATAGATGAACGACGCGCCGGAATCTACGCTGATGTCCGCGAGCTCGCGCAAGGGGATGTAGGCAGTCGTGCCCGCCGGAGTCTGATACGCGACGGGTACGGATTTTACGGCCTCGATGTCGTCGCGGTACCGGGGCGCGAGGCGCACCGTCAGATTGAATTGCCGGTCGCTCTCGAGCACCGTGCTCGCCACCGCACCTGCCATGGCGGCCTGCACGACGCTGTTCACGTCGCCCGTGTTGAGGCCGTAGCGCGCCGCTTTCACGCGATCGACCCGGATGTTGAGATTGGGCTGCCCGACGATGTGGAAGATGCCGACGTCCTCCATGCCCTTGACGCGCTCCATCTCTTTCAGGATCCGGGCGGCATATTGCTCGAGGATCTGGAGGTTGGGTCCGATGATCTTCACCGAGTTGGCGCCCTTCACCCCTGACAGAGCCTCTTCGACGTTGTCCTGGATGTACTGCGAGAAATTGAACACGACCCCGGGGAGTGCTGCGTCGAATTCCCGCTGCAACTGCTGAGTCAGCTTGTCCTTGGTCATACCCGCGGGCCACTGGTCGTAGGGCTTGAGCGGTGCAAATAGCTCGACGTTGGAGAAGGGCGATGCGTCGCTGCCGTTGTCCGGACGGCCGTGCTGGGAGACGACGGTGATGATTTCCGGATGACTCAAGAGGATTTCTCGCATCTTGTGCGTCGCTTCGGTCCCCGCATCCAGAGACATGGACTGGGGCATCGCGGCACGGATCCAGTAATTGCCTTCCTCGAGCGCCGGCAGGAACTCCGATCCGAGGAACGGCACGAGGAGCCCCACGACGACGAGCAGCGCACAGCCCATGCCGACCACCAGCGCGCGGCGAGCGAGCGCGAACTCGAGCGCCGGCCGGTAAACCCGGTGCAGGAACCGCACGATCACCGTCTCGGACTCCTTGAATTGCCGGGGGAGCAGAAAGGAGGACATGACGGGTGTGACGGTGAACGTCGCCAGCAGCGCGCCGAAGAGGGCATACCCATAGGTGCGCGCCATCGGGCCGAAGATCTGCCCCTCCACCCCCTGCATGGCGAAGAGCGGGCCAAAGGCCGCGATGGTAATGGCGGTCGAGAACAAGATGGCTCTGTCGACCTGCAAAGCCGATACGTAGATCATTTGCAACCGGGTGGTCCATGCCGGCCCGGATCCCGACGCCGTCGGATCTCTGCCGTAAGTGCCCTGCCTCAGCGCCTCGACGATCTGTTGCTGCGCGCTCGGCATTGACTGCAGATTACGGAAGATATTCTCGACCAGGATCACGGCCGAGTCGATGATGATGCCGAAATCCACGGCGCCGATGGAGAGGAGGTTGGCGTCCTGCCCTTGCAGGACCATCAGGATGATGGCGAAGAACAAGGCGAAAGGAATGTTCACGCCGACGATCACGGCACTGCGCAGATCGCCCAGGAAAATCCACTGGACCAGGAAGACAAGCAGGCAGCCGAAGATGAGGTTGTGCAGCACGGTGTGGGTGGTGACGTTCACCAGTGTGGTGCGGTCGTAATAGGGCACCAGCTTCACCCCCGGTGGCAGCGAGCCGTCGGTGTTGAGGGCCGCGACCGCCGCCTTGATGCGCGGCACGACATCGTTGGTGTGCTGGGTGCGTCCCATCACCACGATCGAGGCCACCACGTCATCGTCGTGATCGCGGCCGGCGATACCCAATCGCGGCACGAAACCAACCGAAACCTGCGCGACGTCCTTCACCAGCACCGGCACGCCGTTGTACTGGCCGAGGACGACATTCTGGATGTCGTCGACGTGGTAGCCCTGAGTCAGATCGTCGTCGCCGCCATCGTTGATGAGCCCCACGCCACGGATGTTCATGGATTGCTGACCCACCGTGATCTCGCGGCCGCCGACATTGATGTTCGAATTCCCGAGCGCGCTCAGGAGCTGCGGCACGGTGACGTTGTACGCCCGGAGCTTCGCGAGATCGGCCTCGACCTCGAATTCCTTGGTCGTGCCGCCCCAACTGTTCACCGCCACCACGCCCGGCACCGTCGCGAGCCGGCGCAACGCGATCCAATCCTGGACAGTGCGCAGGTTAGTGAGGCCGAAATGTGGCGGGCCTATGACCTGGTAACGGTACACCTCGCCGACGAGACTCGATTGCTGAATCTGCGGGACCTGGTTGCCGGGAAGGCTCACATTCTGCTGCAGGCTGAGCGCCGCCTGCGTGTAGGCGAAGTGATACTCGACGCCATACTTGAAAGTGACACGCACGAACGACAGTCCGTAGAAGGAGGTCGAGCGGATGTTGTCGATACCGGGAGTCGAATAGAGCCCGATCTCCATCGGCGTTGTGTAGTACTTCTCCATCTCCTCGGCGGAGAGGCCCGCCGCCTGCGCGGTGATTTCGAGAATGACCGGCGCAGGATTCGGATACGCCTCGATGTTGAGCTTTATGTAAGCGGCGATGCCGGCCCCGATGAAGACGAGCACGCCGAGCACGATGATCGCCCGGCGGCTGAGCGCAAATCCGATGATGGCTCTGAACATGTCTAGCTGCGACCTCGAGTCAGGTCGCGCCGCCGTATAGGATGTTGCTCAGGAAAATAGCGCCGCTCACGGCGACGGTTTCTCCCGGCTTCAGCCCTTGGACTATCTGGTCGTAGCCGTCCTGTTGAAGCCCGATGGTCACGGTACGATGACGGAACACATGCGGATCACTGCCGACGACCCACACGGACATCGTGCCGTCGCCCTCCCGGACCACACCGGCGAGCGGTACAGCCGTGGCCTGGAAGGGGTCCCCCGTCTGGATGCGGAAGGTTGCAAACATTCCCGAGCGCAACTCGCGCTTCGGATCCTTGATCTCCGCGCGCACGCCGAGACGGCGTGAGTTCGGGTCGATGGTCGCGCCGATTGCCGTTACTTTGCCGGCGAACACGCGGCCGGGCATCGCGAGGATCGAGGCCGTCACGGGTTCACCGACCCTGATGGCGGCGCTGTCCGTCTCGGGGACTTCCGCGATCATCCACATGACGGATTCGTCGGCGACGGTATAGGGCGCGGGCGCGTTGCCCGGCTGCACCAGGAGCCCGGGGGCGGCATTGCGCGTGGCGATCCGCCCCGTCACCGGACTCTTCACGATGAGCGCGCGATCGACCTGACGGCTCGCGATGATCCGGTCGATCTGCTCCGGGGTGCGGCCAAAAACCTCGACTGCCTGGCGCGCCGCTTTGAGCGCCCCCTCCGCGCTTTGCTGATTGGCCACCGCCGTCTCGTAATCATTCTGGTCGATGGCCTTGTCCGCGTAGAGCTTCTTCGCTCGGGCGAGCGCGCTGTCGGTCTGGACGAGCGTCGCGGCCGCCGAGATGAGGCTCGATTGTGCGGCGATGAAATCCGAGCTCTCGATCGTGAACAGGATCTGATCCTTCTTCACCGCATCGCCCACATCCGGGAATGCACGGATGATGCGGCCCTGGTACGGCGAGAACACTTGGACGGTCGCGTTTTCGTTGAAATCGATGCTGCCGACGGCTTCCTTCTGCACGTGGAACTGGCGCTCCTCGACACGCCCCACGGCAATCGAGTGCAGTTGCGAGTCAGAGAGCCTCACCGTGTTCGCATCGCGACTCGTGGAGGATGCGTCCGCGGCCGGGCTCGCGGCAGCAGGGGGGGCCGCCCGTACGCCCAGCGAGGCCGTGGCGGCGGTGAAAGCGGCCATCCAGGCGAGAGCGAGCAGGGCGGAAGTGCCGCAGGATCCCGGGTAGCCGCGCACGTTGGAAAAACCTCTCAAGATGGACGCGGAATGATGTCGATGTCTTCGCGCCAACGCTACTGGGATGAATCGCTGTGAACATTCACAGTGATGTGCCCGCGGCGAAGGCGCACAATGGGCGCACATTGGTGGATCGGCCAGCGGGTCGCGCAGCGCGCGGCGGCCCGGAGTCTTCATGAGAACTTCGTTGCGCCCAAGCACTCTCCGCTACATCGTCCTCGCGGGCCTCGCGGGCCTCGCGGGCTGTGCCGTGGGTCCGAATTTCCACCGGCCGCAAGCACCCAGGGAGGCGGGATACACGGTCGCACCGCTGCCCGACAAGACCACCGCGACTCCCGGACCCTCGGGCGATGCGCAGCAATTCATCATGGGCCAGGACGTGGACTACCGGTGGTGGGAGGCATTCGGCTCTCCGGGCATCGACTCGCTGGTCGAGCGGGCCTTTCGCGCGAATCCGACAGTGCGATCGGCGCAGGCGGCGCTGCGCCAAGCGCAGGAGATGGTCTACGCGCAGCAGGGTTACTTCTGGCCGAGCGTCGGCGCGGATTACAACTTCGAACGGCAGAAGCTGCCGGGCAATACCGCGTCGACCGCGGCGCCCGGCGTCCAGGGCAATGGCCAGATCCTCGTTCCGAGTGCGCCGGCTCAGCCCCTCACCTACAACTTCCAGACCGCGGAGCTGACGGTGGGCTTCGTGCCCGATGTGTTCGGCGAGAACCGGCGCAAAGTCGAGTCGCTGGATGCTCAGGCGCAGATGCAGCGCTTCGAGCTCGAGGCGACCTACATCAGTCTCGCCTCAAATGTGGTGGCCGCCGCGATCCAGGAGGCCTCGACGCGCGCGCAGCTTGCGGCAACGCAGGAGATCGTCGCGCACAACCAGAAGTCGGTCGACATCCTGCGCGACAAGTTCAACGAGGGCTATGCAAGCGCGTCGGACCTGGCTGCTCAGGAGCTGCAGCTCGCCCAGGCCCGGGCGCAGCTGCCGCCGCTGCAAAAGCAGTTCGAGCAGAACCGCGACTTGATCCGCGAGCTCGTCGGCAACTTACCGGATCAGGACGTGGCCGAGACGTTCGAGCTCACCTCCCTCAGGTTGCCGACGGGGCTGCCGCTGTCCCTGCCGTCAAAAATCATCGAGCAGCGTCCCGACATCCGCGCCGCCGAAGAAGCCATCCGTTCGGCGAATGCGAACGTAGGCGCGGCGATCGCCGCGATGCTGCCGCAATTCACCATCACGGCCACGGCAGGCGGAGTGGCGACGCAGTTCAGCCAGCTGTTCGCCAAGGGAGGGCCCTTCTGGACCCTGATCGGTGATGTTTCTCAACCGATCTTTGAGGGCGGCACGCTGTGGCACACCAAGCGGGCCGCTGATCAGGCGCTCAAGCAGGCGGCTGCGCAGTACCAGAACACGGTGCTCCAGGCCTACCAGAACGTCGCCGATACCTTGCATGCCATCGTCACCGACGCCGATGCGCTCGCGGCGGCCGCCGAGGCCGAACGTGCGGCCAAGACGGCGATGGATCTTGCCGAGAAGCGACAGGACAACGGCTACGGCGACTACCTTACCGAGCTCGCTGCGGCCATGGTATATCAACAGGCGGTGCTCACCGAGGTACAGGCACGTGCGACCCGACTCGGGGATACGGCGGCCCTCTACCAGGCGCTCGGCGGGGGTTGGTGGAATCGCGGCCGCGGAGACGCGGCCGGTGCGGTGCCCGGCGGGGCTGCGGTGCGCGTGGCGACGGCGAATTGACGGAGCGCGTATGGCCACGCCGGCAAAACGAATCCTGTGCATCGAGGACGATGCTGAAACGGCCGAGCTGATCGCGGAGGACCTGCAGGAGCGCGGCTACATCGTCTCGATCGCGGGCGACGGCCACAGTGGGCTCTCCGCCATCCTCAAGACCGATCCGGACCTCGTGCTTTGCGACATCAACATGCCCGGCATGAGCGGCTTCGAGTTGATGGAGCAGTTGATTGCACTGGCCCCGTCTCACGAAGCGGCGCCTTTCATTTTTCTCACGGCGCGCACCGATCGCGACAGCGAGCTCAAAGGACGGCGCCTCGGCGCCGACGACTACGTGACCAAGCCCGTCGATTTCGAGATTCTCGCCTCGATCATCGACGCGCGTCTGGGGAAATCCGTCCGCAATGAAGTGTTCTCGCGCCATGTCGCCTTGAATGAGCGCGAGATCGAGTGTCTCACGTGGTCGGCGCGCGGCAAGACCTCCCCGGAGATCGCGCAGATCGTGAATATCAGCAAGCGGACCGTCAATTTTCACATCGAGAACGCGTGCCGCAAGCTCAACGTCTCCACGAGAACCGAAGCGGTCGTCAAGGCGACCTCGGGCCGTCTCATCGATCCTTGAGCCCGATGCAAGCCGCGGTCACCGATCAGGTCGATCCGAGCAGCGCGCGCAGCTCCGCGATCGGCGAGCGCTTGCGGCGCTCGCGACGCTGGCTGAGCGCCCACTCGATCCGGGTACGGCTTTATTCGGTGATCATCCTTCTGTTCGCGCTCATCGTCGGCCTGGGCGCCTTCGGCTCGGCGCACCTGCGCGACGTCAATCATGCCTCAGAGGTCATACGCAATCACTGGCTGCGCGATACGGGAATTCTCGGCGATATCTCGAACTACATGTCCGACTACCGTGCCGCCGAGGCGAATCGTCTGCTGGCCTCTACCTCGGCCGAAAATGCGGCGAGCGACAAGGAGATCGCGGCGCTGCGCGAGACGGTCGCCGCCGGTGAGCGTGCCTACGAGCAGATTTCCCAGGAGCCTGCGGAGGCGGAACTGTATGCGAGATTCGCCCAGCAATGGGCCGCGTACCAGGCCATCGCGGACCGGGTGTTCGATCTCGCCCGCGCGGGCGAGGGCGCCCGCGCCACCGAGCTGTACAAGACCCAATCGCGTCAGGCGTTCGATCTGTCGAGCGACACGCTGAGCCGGCTGACCGACCAGACGCTCCTCAAGGCGCGCCGCGACAGCGACCGCGCGGCCTCGACGTATGCGCATGCGCGGACCATGCTCGTGACGGCCATTTTGCTCGCGGCCTGCCTGCTGGTCGCCGTCGTCGTCTACGTGGTTCGCGGCATCCTCGCGCCGCTCGTGAAGCTTGCCGCGGGTATGCGCCGGCTCGCCGATCATGACACCGACATCGAGATTCCGAGCATCGCGCGTGTCGATGAGATCGGCGAGATGGCGCGCGCGGTCGCCGTGTTCCGGGAGAACGCGCTCGCGCTCGCGACGAGCCAGCGGCGGCTGCTCGAGCAGGCGGCCTCGCTCGAGGCAGGGCTCGAGAACGAGCGCCGCCTCATGGAACAGCAGCGCGATTTCGTCACCATGACGTCGCACGAATTCCGTACCCCGCTCACCATCATCGACGGTCACGCGCAGCGGCTGATCAAGATGCACGATCGCCTCGATGCCGCGGATGCGGCCGAGCGCGGCGCCCGAATCCGCAGCGCCGTGCAGCGCATCACCAACATCATGGATAGCCTGCTCGGAGCCTCGCGGGTGCTCGACGGACGGGCGGCATTTGATCCCTGCGATCTCGATCCGAGCGCGCTTTTGCGCGATGCCTGCCAGGCACACCGCGATGCGAATCGCGGTGCCGTCATCATCGAGGACTTCGAGTCCCTGCCGCCGACCATCTACGGCGATCCCAAGCTGCTGTTTCATGCCTTCAGCAACCTCATCTCCAATGCCATCAAGTATTCCCCGGCCTCGAGCCCCACCGAGGTGAGGGCACGCGGGGAGCCGGGCTGGCTGGTGGTGCAGGTGCGCGATCATGGAATCGGCATTCCGGCACGCGATCGGATAAGGCTCTTCGAGCGGTATTTTCGCGGCAGCAATGCCACCCGCATCGCGGGCACGGGGGTCGGATTGCATCTGGTCTCCATGGTCGTCGCCATGCACCAGGGCGAGGTGTTCGTCGAGAGCCTCGAGGGCGTGGGCTCGCGCTTCGTGGTGCGGTTGCCGGCTTGAGCGCTCTCACGGCGATTCATCGGATGGTGGAGCGCTGCCGCGCGGATGCTCACCCGGCCCGGGTCGCGAGACTCGCCTCGGGCTGGGCGGTGATGGGCGAGCGGCAAGTCTTCGAAGGCTACTGCCTGCTGCTTCCCGATCCGGTGGTCCCGCACCTCAATGCCCTCGAGGCTCGCGAGCGGGCGCAGTTTCTCGCCGACATGGCGCTGCTGGGTGACGCCGCGCTCGCCGCGACAGGTGCGGTGCGCATCAATTATGCACTGTTCGGCAATGTGGAGCCCGCGCTGCACGCGCACGTGTTTCCGCGGCGAGCGGACGAGACACCCGACATCCGCGCGGCGCAGCCTTGGGCGCTCGACTGGCAAGCTGCCCCGGAGTTTTCGATTACTCTACACGGCGAGGTGAAGACGCGGATTGCGGAGTACCTGGACGGGGCGCGGGGCCGGGCAAAGGCTCCATAGTCGACGTAACTACGTGTATCGAGCGACTCAGAGCATACGAGGGCGGAACGGAGTGACCCTTTGTAAAACCGCCCGACTTTGTCTATTGTCATGAGGAAATGAAGACGCATTGACCCATGACGAAACTCGCGCGCTGTTCGGCAGCGTTTCTTGGATTTTTCTCCCTCGCAAGCGTGACACCGGTGCATGGCGAAGCTGCATGGGACGGTTTTTACGCGGGTCTGAATGCGGGCGAAGCGCAAAATAATACGTGCAACAACTGGACGTTGAACGGGGCGATCACTGATCCCACGCTCCTTAGCGCATTTTCCCAGCGGACCTGTCCCAATAACAGCGCTTTCCTCGGCGGACTGCAGATCGGCTACAACTTTCAGGAGCGCCGCGCCTTCTGGGGTCTCGCGGCTGATTACGACATCTGGGGTGCCAAGAGCCAGAGCGGCTCCTTGAAATATCCCGGCCCCGTACCCCCTGCCGGCACGTACGCGTTCTCCGGCCGACTCAATCCGAACGGCTTCGGGGTCATCGGTCCTCGAATCGGCTACGCGGGCGATCGATGGGCGCCTTACTTGAGGGTGGGTGCCGTCATCACGGGTGGATCCCACAACGGCACGCTCAGTTACACCCCAGTCGGGGCGGTCAAACCAACCGCTTCCTTTAGCGGGGGCAAAAACTTTACCTCGACCGGTTGGGCGGCCGGCGGCGGCATCGAATTCGTATTACGGGGTCCGTTGTCCATCAGGGCCGAGTATCTGCACGCGAATCTCGGCAAGGGTTCCAACTCCACTACAAGCTGTACGGGTTCCGTTTCGGCGTGCGCGGAGTTTTCAGGAATCTCCCTCGACAGCACTCACAATACTTTCAGCGCGAACATGGTGCGGATTGGTTTCAACTACTGGTTCAATTACTGAGCGGTAGGCACGATTGCGGCGCTATTCGTCCGAGCCGTTCAGCCAGCGGCTTTCAAGGCGCCCAGCCGGCCCAAGTGAATTGCGATTGCGACGAGCACCGATAGCAGGGATCCAACGGCCAGGGTGCGTACAACCCATTGGTTATGGCCACCGGGTCCGGATCGGCGGAGGCGTCGAAGTGCGGCAGCACCTGCCTACCGAAGTTGGGCTGGTACAGGTCCGAGACCGAGACGCTCGTGGCGCAAGCGCTGAGAAGCAAGACCGCGAGCGGCGACGCGCTTTTTACACAATTCGATAACGATGGCATGGTTTACTCCCTGCTCCAGGATCTCAGCTTTTTGCTTTGAGCGCCAGCTCGAGCTCCTCGAAGCGTGTCATGGGCGCCGAGCACGTGGTACCGGTGCATAGATAGGCGACGGCCTCACCGTCCGGTCGCTTATCCGTGATAGCCGGCGGCAAGTCGGCAGCGTCGGACGGAATCGAGAAGATCATGCGCCCCGGCGCGTAATGATTCGCCAGCGCATGCGCCCAGCGCGTGGCTTGCTCGCCGCGCAGAACGACGATCTGCAAAGGCTTCAGGTAATCCTCGAGGGCTGCGATCAAGCTTAAATGGCCCTCAGGATACTGTCGCATCAACCCGAAGCCCGCTTGCAGGGTACGCTCGGCCGCGGCGAGATAACGCGGCTCGGCAAGCAGGTAGCCGAGCCGGCAAAGGACGCTCGCCGCGATGCCGTTGCCGGCCGGAATGGATTCGTCGCTGAAGGTCTTGCTGCGATGGATGAGCCGCTCGTGATCGGATGAGGTGAAATAAAAGCCGCCGGCGTCGCGATCGGCGAAGCGCTCGAGGATGGCCTCGGTGAGCGACTGCGCGAACTCGAGGTCGCGGCTGCGCCAGCGGACCTGCAGGAGCTCGAGCAGCGCATCGGCGAGGAAGGCATAGTCGTCGAGATACGCATTGAGGTGCGCGCGCCCGTCCTTGTACGTCGCGAGCAAGCGGCCGTCCCGCCAGAGCGAGTGGTGAATGAGGTCGACGGCCCGGGTCGCGGCGTCGGCGAGATCCGGACGGTGAAGCACGCGTGCGGCGATTGCAAGGCCCTTGATCGTGAGGCCGTTCCAGGCGGTGAGGATCTTCTCATCGCGCCCGGGCCAGACACGCAGCGTGCGCACGCCGAGCAGCTTCGATCGGGCCGACTCGAGGAGCGCCGCTTCGCCCGGATCATCGAGGGGAGCGCGCACGCACAAATGCCATCGACCCTCGAAATTCGGCGGCTGATCCAGGCCGAAGCGGTGCGCGAACACCGGATACTCGGCCTCGCTCAAGTGCCGGCGCACCTCGGCCTCGGTCCAGACATAGAACTCGCCTTCATGTCCTTGCGAGTCCGCATCGAGGCTCGAATAAAAGCCGCCTTGCGGCGAGTGCATGTCACGCAGCACCCAATCCGCGGTCTGCCCCGCGATACGCGCGAACAGCTTGTCGCCGCAGATGGCCGCCGCAGCAGCGTACATTCCGAGGAGTTGCGCGTTGTCGTAGAGCATTTTCTCGAAATGCGGAATGGTCCAGGACTCATCGACCGAATAACGGGCGAATCCGCCGCCGAGATGATCGTACAGGCCGCCTTCGGCCATGCGCGTGAGGGTGAGCGCGGCCATGGATAAGGATTCGGCACTCGCGTCGCGCAGACACCGCTCGATGCTTTGCGGATGCGGGAATTTCGGCGCCCCACCAAAGCCGCCGAACCGCCGGTCGAAGGACCGCTCGAGCGCGGCATGCGCGAGCTCGAGCGGGGAACGGTCGAGCCCGGCGCTGCGCTCAGCGGCGGGCTGCAGATGCTCGAGCGCGGCGGCGAGCCTGCCGTTCTGCTCGCGGATCGAGGCTCCCTCGCCGTGGTAGTACGCGGCCACCCGCTCGAGCAGATCCTTGAAGGCAGGCATGCCATAGCGCGGCTCGCTCGGAAAATAGGTGCCGCCGAAAAATGGCCGCTGATCCTCGGGTGTCAAGAACATCGTCAGCGGCCAGCCGCCCGCACGCTGCGTCAGCAGCTGCTGTGCGGTCTGATAGATCTTGTCCAGATCCGGGCGCTCCTCGCGGTCGACCTTGATGTTGACGAACAGGCGGTTCATGAGTTCCGCGGTCGCAAAATCCTCGAACGACTCGTGGGCCATGACATGACACCAGTGGCAGGCTGAATATCCCACCGACAGAAGAATGGGCTTGTTCTCCCGTTGCGCACGCGCGAGCGCCTCCTCGCCCCACGGATACCAGTCCACCGGGTTATCCGCGTGCTGCTGAAGATAGGGACTCGTCTCGGCGGAGAGTCGATTGCGGTGCATCGTCGGGGCCCGCGTCAGCTAGAATGCGCGCCATCTTAAACCCGAAGCCTCTTCCATGTCCGATCCCGATCGCGTGACGTCTTTGCCGGTGCTGCGGCTCAAGCGCAATGAAGACCGGCGCCTGCATGCGGGACACCTCTGGGTGTTCAGCAACGAGGTGGACACGCAGCAAACGCCGTTATCCAAGTTCAAACCGGGCGAGCTGGTCCGTGTGCTCGCGCACAACGACCGGGCATTGGGGCTTGCTTACGTCAATCCCGCCTCCCTCATCTCGGCACGGCTTCTCGAGACATGGACAATTCCCGATGCGGCGTGGTTCGAAGGGCGCCTGCGCGCCGCGCTTGCCCTGCGCGAGCGGCTGTACCCGGAGCCCTATTACCGTGCGGTGTACGGCGAGACCGACGGACTGCCCGGGCTGGTGATCGATCGTTACGGCCTGCGCTGCGTCGTGCAGATCGGCACGGCAGGCATGGAGCGCATGAAGCCGCAGATCCGCGAGGCGGTGGAACGCACACTGCATTGCGAGACATTGATTTTCAAGAACGACGGCGCGGCCCGCGAGCTGGAGGGGTTGCCGGCTTATGTCGAGGCGGCGAAAGGGCGGCTCGACGACGCGGGCTCCGTCATCGAGGGCGGACTGGAGTTTCGCGTGCCGCTCGCGGAGGGTCAAAAGACAGGGTGGTTCTTCGATCAAGCAGCCAATCGGCGTGCGCTCGGCAAATACGTGCGCAAGGGCGCCCGAATGCTCGATGTGTTCAGCTACGTGGGCGCGTGGGCCGCCCGCGCCGCGAAGGACGGCGCGGGAGAGGTCCTGTGCGTCGACAGCTCGGCGCAGGCAATCGAGCTGGCGGCGGAAAACGCCCGGCAAAACCGCCTCTCGATCGGCACCGTCAAGGGGGATGCATTCGACGTGCTCGAGGCGCTCGCGCGCGAGCGCCGGCGATTCGATATCGTGGTGGTGGATCCCCCGGCCTTTGCGAAGCGCAAAAAGGATCTGCCCAAGGCCCTCGCCGCGTACAAGCGGCTCAATCAGCTCGCGCTGGGGGTGATCGCGGACGACGGAATCCTCGTATCCTGCTCCTGCTCCCATCACATGAGCGTCGAGGCGCTCGCCGAGGCGATCGCAAAGGCAGCCCGCGGAGCAAACAAGCACCTGCAGCTTCTCGAGCTCGGTGGTCAGGCACCCGATCACCCGGTGCACCCGGCCATACCGGAAACACGCTATCTCAAGGCCTATTTCTGCCGCGTCAATGAAAGCTTAAAGTAGAGGCCATGCTGACCTATCCCCACATCAATCCCATCGCGTTCTCCGCAGGCCCCCTGCACGTGCACTGGTACGGCATCATGTACTTGATCGGCTTCGTGGCCGGGTGGCTCCTCGCTCGATATCGTGCCCGGCGCCCGGGCTCCACCTGGACCGCGCTCGATATCGACGATTTGATTTTCTATTGCGCGGTGGGCGTGATTCTCGGCGGACGTATCGGATGGTGCATCTTTTACGGCCACGATGTGATCGCCGAGAGCTGGCTCAACATCTTCCGCATCTGGGACGGGGGCATGTCGTTCCACGGCGGCATGCTGGGCGTCGTTGCGGCGATGGTCATCTTTGCGAGGGTGAAGCACAAGAACCTCGCCGACGTCCTGGATTTCGTGGCCCCGCTTCCCGGTGTGGGCCTGATGGCCGGGCGGATCGGTAACTTCATCAACGGTGAGCTGTGGGGAAAGCCGACGAACGTGCCATGGGGCTTCGCCGTCCGGGGACCCGACGGCAGCGTGGTGGTGCGTCACCCGTCCCAGCTTTATGAGGCCGGGCTCGAGGGACTGCTGCTGTTCCTGATCCTGTGGTGGTTCACCAGCAAGCCGCGGCCGCGCCTGGCGCCCACGGGTCTGTTCCTTGTTCTGTACGGGTGCGCGCGCTTCGCGGTGGAATGGGTGCGCCTGCCCGATGCCAACATCGGGTATCTGGCGGGCGGCTGGTTGACCATGGGAATGCTCCTGACCATCCCCATGATCCTCGTGGGTGTGGTCCTGATGGTTTACGCCTATCGCCGTGCGCAGCCGAGCGGCAACCTGAGCCCCGCCGAGACCTGACGTGCAGCCGTATCTGGACTTTCTGCGCTACATCCGCACCTCCGGGGCGCGCAAGGACGATCGCACGGGCACGGGCACGTTGAGCGTTTTCGGCTACCAGATGCGCTTCGATCTCGGTGCGGGATTTCCACTCGTCACCACCAAGCAACTGCACCTCAAATCCATCGTTCACGAGCTTCTCTGGTTCCTGAAGGGCGAGACCAACATCGGCTATCTGCGCGAGCACAACGTGAGCATCTGGGACGAATGGGCGGACGAGCACGGCGACCTCGGTCCCGTTTACGGCAGGCAGTGGCGGGCCTGGGGCGCCGCGGACGGGCGCAGCATCGATCAGCTGGCCCAGGTCGTTGAGCAGATCAAGACGAACCCCGATTCGCGCCGCCTGGTCGTGAGCGCCTGGAATGTGGGTGAACTCGACCGCATGGCACTCCTCCCGTGCCACGCGCTGTTTCAATTTTACGTGGCGGGCGGGCGGCTTTCATGTCAGCTCTATCAGCGCAGCGCCGACGCGTTGCTCGGGGTGCCCTTCAATATCGCCTCCTATGCGCTGCTCACCCACATGGTGTCGCAGCAGTGCGACCTCACACCGGGCGATTTCGTGTGGACCGGCGGCGACTGTCACCTCTACTTGAATCACCTCGAGCAGGCGGACTTGCAGCTGTCGCGCTCGCCCTATCCGTTGCCCCAGCTCGTGATCCGGCGCAGGCCGCCGAGCCTCTTCGATTACACGTACGAAGACTTCGAATTCCGCAATTACCGCCACCACTCGGCCATCAAAGCGCCGATCGCCGTCTGACAGGGCATCCCGATTCATGAGTACGCGCGACCGCCGCAGGCCGATGATTGAAGTTCGTCACTCCCCAGTTCACGGCTATGGCGTGTTTGCACTGCGCCGCATTCGTAAAGGCACGACCGTGGTCGAGTACTTGGGCGACCGGATCACCCATGAGGAGGCGGACGAGCGTTACGCCGACAAGCACGAGAAGGACAATCACACCTTCCTGTTCACGGTCGATGCCAAGACCGTCATCGATGCCGGCCGCAACGGAAACGAGGCGCGATTCATCAATCACGGCTGTGATCCGAACTGCGAAAGCACTGTCATGGCGAAACGGGTCTTCATCGAAGCCATCCGCACTATTCAGCCGGGCGAGGAATTGGCGTACGACTACCAGATTCAGCGCGATCCCGATGACCCGAACGATGTAGACCAGGTTTTCGCCTGCCGCTGCGGGGCGCGGAAGTGCCGCGGCAGCATGCTCGAGCCGAAGAAGCCGCCTCGCAAGAAGGCACGGCCCCGTAAGCGGGCGGCCACGCCGTCCCGCGCGCTCGAGCAAGGCCGCCGGCGCGCGGAGGGGCGTGCCGGGCGCAAGCTTCCCGACCGGCGATCGCGCCGTGCGCGCTCTTGATCGCAACCTCGGCCGGGTCCTGCAGGAATTGCGCGCAGACGGCATCGCGGTCGCCGACGGCTTCCTGTCCGTGCCCGAGGTGCGGGCGCTGACGGAGTGCGCGGCATTGCGCCGCGCACGGGGCGAGTTCGTCGAGGCCCGCATCGGCGCCGATCGCAGCGTGCAGCGCCGGGAGGATATCCGCGGCGACAGCATCTGCTGGCTGACCGAGGGTGAGTGTGCCGCAGAGCGTGAATTGCTGGGATCACTCGAGCAGCTGCGGCAGCGCCTGAATGAAGGCGCGTTTCTGGGCCTCTTCGATCTCGAGCTTCATTATGCGTGGTATCCGCCGGGCACCGCGTACGTGCGCCACGTAGATCGCCCCCTTTCCCGGGACCGGCGCCGTGTTTCCCTGGTGCTGTATCTGAATGCCCAATGGTCGCCGGCCGACGGCGGCGTCCTGCGCATGCATGCCGAGGAGGGACGCCATCGCGACATCGAGCCTAAGGGCGGCCGACTCGTTCTGTTCCTGAGCGAGGGGCGCGCCCACGAGGTGCTGATGACGAGTAGCCCGCGGCTGAGCCTGACGGGCTGGTTTCTCGGACGCGAGTAGGTCTGCGGGACGCGTCGCTGCGCCAGCTTCGTGCAAGCGGCACCCCTCCGCGCCCGCCAATGCGGCAGAGCGGGCGTGTGGAGGCGCCGACTTGGTCATAGCGCCGCCAACCAGGCGTGGTGACTGGCACGAATGTTGCTAAGATTTGCACGACGCATGCGTTTACCATCGCTCAAATTCCTCAAGACCTTTCAGGTTGCCGCGCGGCTCAAGAGCTTCAAGGCGGCCGCGGATGAGCTTTACCTGACGCCCTCTGCCGTAAGCCATCAGATCAAGGCGCTCGAGGAGCAGCTCGGCGTCGCGCTGTTCGAGCGGGGCGTGCGAAGTCTCGCGCTCACAGATGCCGGCGTACATTATCTCGAGCACATCGGCGACATATTCTCGAAACTCGAGTCGGTGACCGAGCAGCTCCGGATGCGCTACGGGCGCAGTATCCTTCGGCTCAACGTGCCCCCGTTTTTCGCAAGGACCTTGCTTCTGCCGCGGCTCGCTTCCTTCACGCAGGCGCGCGAAGAGACCGACATCCGCATCGAAACCTCCTCATCCGCACCCAAGAGTCATCCGCCCGAGGCGGACCTCTCCATCGTGGTCGGTCAAGGTCCCTGGGAGGGCCTTACCGTGCACGAGCTTTTCGCGCAAAGCTTCAGCGCCGCCTGCTCGCCGGGTTTCCTGCTCGAGAACCCGGTCGAAAGCTACAAGGACTTGAACGGCAAGAATCTGCTGCTGCATGAGGAGCGGCGCGATGCGTGGGAGCGGTGGGCGGCGGGCCTCAAGATCCCGCCCATCAAGCCGAACCGGCTGGTGCGGCTCAACACGATGTCCGCGGTGGTGCTCGCGGCGGAACAGGGTGTGGGTATCGCGCTCGTGCCGTCCCGTCTCAGCGCCGATCGATTCGCGGCGGGCGGGCTCGTCAAGCTGTTCACCGAGGAGCTCACGACGAATGAGAGTTACGTGCTCCTGCATCGTCCCGAGGATGGCGCGCGAGAGGATTTGCAGGAGCTCACGCGCTGGATCCTGAGCGAGTGCCGTGTGGCCTGACGCCGAGTTTAGACCGCGGGTGCCCACCTGCGTGTCAAAAAAGGAAGAATGAGGGACGCGGCGAGGACAATGGCGATGACCGGCATCATCCCCGAAAACGAGCCGCTCAGATCTCTCGCGTGGGCAACCAGGATCGGTCCGACCAGACCCGCAAAACCCCACGCCGACAGCACCAGCCCATAATTCAGTCCCATGTACTTGGTTCCGAAACATCGAGCGTTATACGAAGGCATTGTTCCGAAGCCGCCTCCGCAGCAGAGCAGCACCACCGCGAACCCGGCAAGCGCAACCCCAAGATCGTGGACAGTGCTCATCAAAAGCAGCGTAGCCGATTGCACGGCGAACATCGCAGCAAAAGTCCGGTCGCAGCCGATTCGATCGGAGATGCCGCCCCAAAAGAAGCGGCCGACCGCGTTGAAGATGGTCACTGCGCCGAAGAGCGGCGCGATTCCGGCCGGCGACACCTTCGTAAGGTCCGCGAGAATGAATACCGCATTCGAGATGATCGTTATCCCAGCGATGACACCGACGAATAGCTGAAGCCACAGGAGATAAAATACCGGCATTGTGAGGACTTCTGACGGTGAATAGCCGCCGCCACCGCATTTTGTCGTAGCGAAGCCACGGCCGCGAATCGCGAATCCATTGGGAGGATTGCGGAGCAGCGAGGCCGCCGGCAAGCCGATGATCAGAAATACGAGCCCGGATGCCACGAATACGTGCATCACGGCATCGATATCGCCCGCGGCCGGCACCTGTTCCGCCATCAACCGTGCCGAATCGACGGCGCCTTCAGCCCGCAAAGCCGCCCTGGCGGCAATGGCCCGGCCGGCGTGCACGGCAACTGCATGAAAATCTGCAAGCCGCGGAATCCATTGGTTGTAAAGGAACGCACCCAGCCCAAAGCCGCCGACGACGAGACCGCCCGCGAGCCCCCTTCTGTCCGGGAACCACTTGCTCACGACCGCCAGAGGTGTGATGTAGGCCATCCCTGCCCCAATACCGCCGATGACTCCGTAGGTCGCGTAAAGCCACGCAGCACCGAATGTCGGAGTTCCGAGTCCCGCGAGGCAATTGCCGGCTCCCCACAATGCTACGCCCGCGATCGCCACTTTCCGTGGGTCCACCCGGTCTTGGAGAAAGCCACCCAACACGGCGCCTATCGCTCCCAGCGAGAAATTGGCGATTGCGTAAGCCCATGTGGTCGTCGTCAAATTCCATTGGAAGGCGACGAGTAAGGGCTCCGTGAAAATCGCCCACGAGTACATCGTGCCGATGATCAGCATCACGGTCGCTCCCGCAACCGCAATCGTCCATCTGTTTGGAATTGAGGCCGTCGCGTCGGGCCGACTTGCCGCCAGCGGGCGACCTTGCAGTGTCTGCAGCATTCGTACGTCCGGGAATGAGTGTGGGTGTTACTAGGGAGAACGTAATCCGGGGGCGAAACCGGACATCGCGCATGGAACACTGGACCTTGGGCTAATTGGCGCACGTCCTCGGGCATGTGTTCATAGGGAGCTGCAGCCAGTCGGTCAGCTCGCGGCACGCGAACACAGGGAGACGCGCAAATATGAAGCTTTCACCAGTGCGGTATACCTCGTGATGCGCTTGTACTATCCGAAGGAAACGCCGCCTTCGATCTTGCCGCCGGGTGAGGGCACGTGGAAACCGCCGGGCGTCGTGGTGTCGAAGTAGCGTCGTACGGCTGTGCGGTAGGTGCACCCAGTCGCTGACTACCTATGCCAATCTACCGAGTCTTAGAACCGCGCTTGGGCGGACTTCACATGCGGGAGTGGCGTCGCCGCATGTTGCATACGGCGGCGCTGTTGCTGATGGCGCTCGTTGCCTGCGCGATCGGAATGATGGTGCTCGACACCTCCAGCTTCTCTCTGTCTGACAAGACGTTCCGTGGGTTTTGGAACGCGCTCAACCTGGTCACGACGCTGGGCGATTTCACCACCCTGGATATGCACGAGAAGCTATTCATGATGGCAACCATGGTCGCGTTTTTGATGATCGGCGGTTACGCGCTATCGAGTCTGACCGGCTTCCTTTCAAGCGATGCGGTAGTAACTCTTCGGGAGAATAGAATCATGGAACGCAAGCTCGATCGTCTCGCCAACCATGTGATTGTGATCGGCTTCGGTCCTCTGGGCCAGCTCGTTGCCGGCCGGCTGCACGATGCGGGTGAGGCGGTGGTGGTCATCGATCGCTCCGACGACCGAGCGGCCCGGGCCTCCAGCCTCGGTTTTCTGGTGGTGCAAGGCGATGCCGGCGTGGATGACGCCGCGCTCGAGCGCGCGAGGATCGAGCAAGCCAAGGCCCTCGTCGTGACGACCGAGGATCCGGACCGGAAACTCTCGATTACATTGATGGCGCATTCGCGCAACCCAGCGCTCAAGATCGCCGTGACCGGCGCAAATGGCCCGCGTTGCGCGCTGCTCCAGTGCGCCGGCGCTGCCGAGGTCGTGCTCATAGATGATCTGGTCGCCGGTGCGCTGGTCGATCGTCTCGGCAAGGCAGCCAAGGGTTAGCCGAGAGGCCGCCTGACGGCGGTCCTTCGGTGCATGCGGTCGAACTGAGATACGCGTCACGAGATGAGCCAAATCGCACGCACCTCAAAGATTTCTCGTTTGCGGCCGCGGCGGCCGCTGCCTATGGTGAGCTAAGGGGCGTTGGTATCTTTGACTCGCAAGGAATACCAGCATGAATACTCGCCGTTTGGGACTCGCTATCATCGCTATCGCCGCCGTCGGTCCCGCCGTATCCCAGGCGGGGGCCGGCAATACTCCCCTCGAGGCCTGCGTGAGCGCGTTCGAGAAGACGCTCGTTTCCTCGGACGAGGTCGCGCGTACGTTTAAATTGGTGCGCGAGAAGGACGAGCAGTCTCCGAGCGCCCTCCTGCAGTACTACTCGATCGGTTACACCTTCGATTTGCAGGCTCACGATCCGAAGACCGGAGAGATCGTGGCACAGGCCCGCTGTCTGGCCAACAGCCGGGGCAAGGTCTCCTCGCTGTCGCCGTTGCCGCTGCTGGCGCAACCGCAAGGCACGAAGCGCGTCGCAAAGAACTAGGGAGCAGATGCGACTGGAGGTTTGCGCGCGGGCATCGTATAAATCCGCATGGAATCGATGCGCACGCAATTCGTGGTGGCAGTGTCCGAGAACGACGTCATCGGGCGCCGCAATCAACTGCCCTGGCGCCTCTCGGGAGATTTGCGGCGCTTCAAGGCTCTCACGCTCGGCAAGCCCGTTCTCATGGGGCGCAAGACCTATGAGTCGATCGGGCACGCGCTCCCGGGCCGCACGAACCTGGTGCTGAGCCGCTCCGCCGGATTCAGCCCGGCGGACTGCACCGTCGTACCGACGCTCGAGGCTGCCCGGGAGGCGGCGCACGCCGCCGCAGGCTGTGATGTGCCCTTGATGGTCATCGGCGGCGGCGAGGTATTCGAGCAATGCCTGCCGTGGGCCGAGCGCATCCACCTGACCTTGGTGCACGCCGAGATCGAGGACGGCGATGCGTTCTTCGATAGCTGGCGCGGGCCCGGGTGGGTGGAGTCCTCCCGAGAGCGCCACGAGGCGGACGCCAAGAATTCGGCGGCCTACAGTTTCGTCACGCTCGAGAGATCGTCGAGCGCCGGCAGCCTCGACTCGATGAGCCGCGCCGCGCGCGCGTAGTCGACCTCGCCGAGGGACCGCGCTCCTGCGGTGAGATCGGCCAGGAGTTGCGCCTGGGTGCGGCCGCGCTCCTGCGCCGTGCGGTAGGGGATCTCGTGGTGGAACATCACCATGGAGTAGCGCGGAATGAAGCGCTGCGGATAGCGCCGCTCCAGCTCGAGCGCGAGGGATTGCTGCAGACGAAAGTGAGGGTCGGCCACGCGCTCGCGCATCTCGAGGTAATTCTCGATCGCCATGTCCGCGATCGCGTCGGTGTTGGGCTTGCGCCTTGCGTAGAAATCGGCAAGGACTGATTGCCAGGATGAGCCGGCCTCGAGGCACGCGTCGAATTCCAGGCAGTCCTCGAAGCAGCAATTCATGCCTTGGCCGTGGAAGGGTACGATAGCGTGCGCTGCATCGCCGATGAGCGCTGCCATGCCGCCCGCCTGCCATCCGCTCGCGTGCACAGTCCCGAGGGACCCCGTCGGGTGGTGCTGGAATTCACGCACGCAGTCCGGCATGAGCGCACGCGCGTCGGGGAAGCTCGCGGCGAAAAACTCATCGATCGCCTGCGGCGAATGCAGGGCGGCAAAGCTCGTGGGTCCTGCCAGCGGCAAGAACAATGTGGCGGTGAAGCTCCCGTCGAGATTGGGCAGGGCGATCAGCATGAAGCCGCCACGAGGCCAGATGTGAAGCGCCTCGCGCTCGAGCCGCGCCCGCCCGTGCGGGCCGGCTGGGATGGTGAGCTCCTTGTAGGCGTGCTCGAGCGGAGATTCCTGCGATTCGATCAAGCCGCGCGCCGTGAGTTGCCGGCGCACGAGCGACCCCGCGCCATCCGCGGCGAGCAACGGATGCATTGGAACCTCGAGGGTGCCACCGTCGCGCAAATTCCGGATATGCGCGAGGCCGGCCGCAAAATCCACGTCCTCGAGCCGATGCTCGAAGCGCACCTCGACGCCTGAGCGGATCGCGGCCTCGAGCAGTACGTTATTGAGCTCTCGCCGGGAGATGGAATAGTTCACCTCGCCTGGCAGCCGGCCGTACGGCTGCAGTCCGCCCGAACCGTCCGGCACATGCACGAACCGGCCCCGCATCGGAATCACCAGCGGCTCGACGTGCTCGAGAAGGCGCGCGTGCTCGAGGGCGTGCATGCCGCGGTCGGCCAAGGCCAGATTGATCGACCGGCCGCCCTCTCCCGTGGCGCCGCGGGGGTCGCGGCGGCTTTCATACACGGTGACGCGCAGGCCCCGCCGCTTGAGCAGAATCGCGAGGAGCGCCCCTGTGGGCCCCGCGCCCGCGATGCACACCGACTCGCCCGGCGCGCTCACGCGAGTGCGCTCGCGAGCGCATCGACGGCTGTCGCGACGTCGCGAAAGGAGTTGTAGAGCGGGACGGGCGCGAGCCGCAACGTGTCGGGCTCCCGCCAATCGCCGATGATGCCCGCGGCGGTGAGGTACTCATGGCAACGCCTGGACGAGGAGTGTGCGAAGCGAAGGCTCAGCTGACTGCCTCGCCCGGCTGCTTGGAGCGGCGTGATGATCTCGACCGCGCCTGCGAGGCGCTCCTGGATGGATCGCTGCATGAATCCTGTGAGCGCGATGGACTTCTCGCGCAGTCGCGTCAGTCCTGCGCGCTCGAAGAGCTCGAGCGAGGCAAGGAGCGGGGCCGCGGAGAGTACGGGCGGATTGCTGACTTGCCAGCCTTCCGCGCCCGAGATGGGGTGAAAGTCGGGCGCCATCTCGAAGCGGTGTGCCTTGTCATGTCCCCACCAGCCCGCGAAGCGCGGCAAATCCCGGCGCTCCGCGTGGCGCTCGTGCACGAAGCAGCCGCCGATGGCGCCGGGCCCCGCATTCAGGTACTTGTAGCTGCACCACACCGCGAAGTCGGCACCCCAGTCGTGCAGCCGCAGTGGCACGTTGCCGATCGCGTGCGCGAGATCGAGCCCGACCACGGCGCCTGCGGCGCGCGCGGTTGCCGTGACAGTGCCGAGATCGAACAGCTGCCCGGTGAGGTATTGCACACCGGGCCAGAGCACGAGCGCGAGGCGCGGGCCCTCGCGGCCCAGCACCTCAAGGACATCCTCCGCTCGAAGCGTGGGCTCGCCCGGGCGCGGCGCCAGCTCGATCAGGTGCCCGGCACCGAGTCCGTGATACTCCAGCTGCGACGCGACGGCATAACGATCGGAGGGAAACGCCGATTTCTCGATCAGTATGCAGTTGCGGCGCCCTTCGGGTTTGAAGAAGCTCACCATCATGAGGTGCAGGTTGACGGTGAGCGCGTTCATGGCCACCACTTCGCGCGCCGAGGCGCCGACCAGCGCCGCGAGCCCAGGTGCCGCATGCTCGTGATATCCGATCCAGGGCCGCGTGCCTTGTGTGTGCGCGAGGACACCCAGACGTCGCCATTGGGCGAGCTCCTCCTGAACGTACGAGGCCGCCGACCGGGGCTGCAATCCCAACGAATGTCCGCAGAGATACACGGCCCTGCGTCCCGCAGAATCGACGGGATGATGAAATTCGGCGCCGAACGACGCAAGCGGATCGCGCGCATCGAGCTCGGATGCGCTCGCCGCAAGCTGCGTCGGGGCGGTCAGGCCGCGCCCGAACGGCTCGGGGACTCGCCCGGTGCCGCCATGATCGATCCACAGACTGCGCACGTGCGGTGCTCCATGCTCGAGAAGAATCGCTGGAACACCCCCGGGAGCTGCGTCTCGATGTCATGGATATGCAGCCGCTCGAGGTAGAGCCGATGACCGCAGTTCTCGCAGTACCAGGAGAACCCGTCGAGCTCCTCCGGCGCACGGCGGCGTTCCACCACCACGCCGACAGTGCCCGCGCCGCGCTGCGGCGAGTGCGGCATTTCCGCAGGCAGCAGAAACACCTCGCCTTCGCGAATCGGAATATCGACCCTGCGGCCAGATTGAATGGTCCGAAGCAGCATGTCGCCTTCGATCTGGTAGAAAAATTCCGCGCCCGGATCGTGGTGGAAATCCTTGCGCGCATTCGGCCCGCCGACCGCCATGACGATGAGCTCGCCGTCCTCGAACAGCAGCTTGTTGCCCACCGGCGGACGCAACAGCTCGCGATGCTCATCGATCCAGGCGCGCAGGTTGAAAGGAGGCGAGACGGTCATGCTGCAATTATAACGCTCGGCGATCATTCGACCGAGCCCGACCCCCGACACGCGATTTGCACCGGCGCGGGCGCCGGCGGGTCGAGCCGAAGCGCCGTCAGGCTTCCGCCCCAAACGCACCCCGTGTCGAGGCCGATCGCATCGTCGTTCTGAAAGAATCCCAGAGTCGACCAGTGTCCGAAGACGATGCGGGTGCCGCGCCAGCGCGCGCCCGGCGCCTCGAACCAGGGGATGAGCGATCCTCGCTGCGATTTCTTGGGCGTCCCCTTTGTGTGCAATTCCAGCCGCCCCTGCTCATCCACATAGCGCAGGCGCGTGAAGCAGTTGACGATGTAACGCAGCCGCTCGGCGCCCTCGAGTGCATCGTCCCAGCGGTCGGGCTTGTCGCCGTACATCTGCTTGAAGAGTCTCTGCGGGTGCTCCCTCAGCGCATGCTCGAGCTCGCGCGCGCAGCCGCGGGCGGTGGGCATGTCCCATTGCGGGGACAGGCCGCCATGGACCATGCACAGGTTCAAGGCGCGATCCTCCGCGAGCATCGGCCGCCCGATCAGCCATTCGAGCAGCGCGTCGCGGTCGGAAGCCTCGAGGATGGCGGTGAGGGTATCGTCGGTCCGCAGGCGTGAGCAGCCGAACGCAACCGCCAGCAGGTGCAGGTCGTGGTTTCCGAGCGTCACCGTGGCCGCCTGGCCGAGGGCGCGGATGCGGCGCAGTACCCCGAGCGATGCAGGACCTCGATTGACCAGATCGCCCACGAACCACAGGCGGTCTCGATCCGGCGAGAAGCGCAGAGCCTCGAGCAGTGCGTCGAGCTCGGCATCGCAGCCCTGCACATCGCCGATTGCGTACAGCGCCACCGGCTTAGTGCAGGACTCCGGGGATGGCCAACCGGAAGGGCGCGATCGGGGCATCGAACTGAAGCCCGTCGTCGGCCATCATCTGGTAGCTTCCCTGCATGGTGCCCACCGGAGTCTCGATGACCGCGCCCGAAGAGTAGCGAAATCCCTGGCCCGGCTTGAGATAGGGTTGCTCGCCCACCACACCGTCGCCGCGGGTTTCCTTCACGTTGCCGTTCGCGTCGGTGATGATCCAATGGCGCGTGAGCAGTCGCGCCGGGACCTGGCCTTCGTTGCGGATGGTGATGGTGTAGGAGAACACGAAGCGCTTGTCGCGCGGGTCGGACTGCTCCTCGATATAGGAGGTCTCGACTTCAACGCGGATCCTCGGCCGTTGCGTCTCGGAGGTCATGGCGCGTTCTGATATGCGGTCATTCATCCCAGTATAGCGGAGTGCGGGGCGGTTCAAGCCGCGAGCTCACTGTACTTCACGGCGAGGCGGCCGAATTGCTCGGGCGCGAGGGTCTCAGGGCGCAATTGCGCATCGATTCCGCACGCTTCGATGTCCTCAACGCTCAGCAGACCCTTCAGTCCGTTGCGCAAGGTCTTGCGGCGATGGGAAAAAGCGGCCGTCGCCAGCATGCGCAGCGCGCCCTCTCCACCGATCGGGAAGCGGGGAGATTCGCTCGGACGCAGACGCACGATGCTGGAGCGGACCCGGGGCGGCGGGCGGAATGCGCCGGGGCCGACGTCGAACAGGGCGTCGACCTCGGCGTAGGCGGCGAGCATTACCGTGAGGCGGCCGTATTCCTTCCCACCCGGGGATGCCGACATCCGCTCGACGACTTCCTTCTGCAGCATGAAGTGCATGTCGCCGATCGCGCCGCGTTGGCCCAAGAGGTGGAAGAGCACGGGCGTCGAGATGTTGTAGGGCAGGTTTCCGACGATGCGGAGCTTCGGACCGTGTGCGCGAAGCTGAACGAAGTCGGTGTCCAGCATGCTCTCGACGCGCACGTGCAGGCGTCCGTGCGATCGCGGATCCGACTCGAGCAGACGCGCCAAGTCGCGGTCGATCTCGATGGCGTCCATCTGGCCTGCGCGCTCGAGCAAACCGAAGGTGAGCGCCCCGCGGCCCGGGCCCAGCTCGACCAGGCGCTCGCCGCTCGCAGGGGCTACGGCATCGACGATGCGACGGATGACCGCCGGATCGTGCAGAAAGTGCTGACCGAAACGTTTACGGACCACCATGGCTCGTGCCCGCCAGCTCGATCGCGAGCGCCACCGCGGTTTCCAGGCTCCCGGTATCCGCGCGGCCGGAGCGCGCCAGCGAGAGGGCAGTGCCGTGATCGACGCTGGTCCGAATGATGGGCAGGCCCAGTGTGACGTTGACGGTGTGACCGAAACCCTCGTGCTTGATCACGGGCAGACCTTGGTCGTGATACATGGCCACGACGACATCGATGCCGCCTGCGAGGAACTGCGGCGTGAACGCGGTGTCCGCCGGAACCGGCCCGCGCAGGTCGAATCCCTGCGCGCGCAGTTGCTCGAGCACCGGCTCGATGACCTCGATCTCCTCGCGGCCCAGATGACCAGACTCGCCGGCATGCGGATTGAGTCCCAGAACGGCGATGCGCGGCGCGGGGACCGCGAAGCGGCGCCGCAAATCGCCGTGCACGATCTCGAGCGTCGCCCGCAGCCGCTCAGGGGTGATGGCGTGCGGCACGTCGGCGAGCGCGAGGTGGGTCGTGACGAGCGCGACGCGGAGCGAGGCGCTCTGCAGCATCATCACGGGCAATGCGGCGCCCGAGCGCGCCGCGAGGTATTCGGTATGGCCTGTGAAATCGAACCCGGCCTCCATGAGGGTGCTCTTTTGCACCGGTGCCGTCACCATGGCCGCGAACTCGCCGCGCAGACAACCGTCGCAGGCTCGGTCGAGCATGGCGATGACGGTGGGGGCGTTGCGCACATCGAGCCGGCCCGCAACCACCGCTTTCGCCACCGGCACGTCGAGGATGGTGAGTATTCCGGCTCGCGAGGCCTCGGGCGCGCGCGTGGGGTCGTACGGCGATATCGTGGCCGCGATCCCGAGCGCCGCGGCCGTTCGCTCGAGCAACACCGCGTCGCCCGCGACGACGAGATCGGCCTGCCAGTCCTTCCGCGCGAGCGCAACGCAGGCGTCCGGTCCGATGCCGGCCGGCTCGCCCGAGGTGACGACAATGCGCGGCGCCCGCACTACATCTTGATCTCGACGAACGCCTCGTCGCGGAGCCGCCGCAGCCAAAGCTCGGTTTCCTCGTCCGCCTTGCTCTCGCGGATTGCGGCAAACGCCTTCTGGCGGCGAACATCGTCGGTACTGTCGTAGGTGCGCGTACCCAGCATCTGCACGATGTGCCAGCCGTAGCGGGTCTTGAACGGCTCGCTGATCTCGTTGGTCTTCAAGTTCGCGATCTCCTTATCGAACTCGGGCACGAACGTCCCCGGGGCCGACCAGCCGAGATCGCCGCCGTCGGGCGCGGACCCCGGGTCCTCGGACGTCGCCGATGCGATGCCCGCGAAGTCCTCGCCGTTCAAGATACGCTGACGGAGCTTGGCCAGCTTCTCGCGCACGGTCGCATCGTCGTCGAGCTCATTGGTCTTGAGGAGGATGTGGCGCACGTGGATCTGATTGACGATCACTTGCGCCTCGCCGCCCCGCCGCTCGTTGAGCTTCACGATATGGAAGCCGCTCGGCGTGCGCACGGGCGAGCTCACATCGCCGGGCTTCATCTTGGTGACGAGCTCCAGAATGAACTGCGGCAACTGCGAGCCCTTGCGCCAGCCGAGCTGGCCGCCGTCCAACGCAGTCTGGCTGTTCGAATTGGCGATTGCCAGCTGACCGAAGTCCTCGCCCTTCGCCGCGCGCGCGGCGATGTCGTTCGCCTTCTTGGTGATGTCCTCGAGCTGCTGCGGCGTTGCCGCCTGCGGCAGCGACAGAAGAATGTGAGAGACGTTGAACTCGTCGTTGGACGCCGACGACTCCTGGCGGGCGAGATACTGATCGAGCTCGTGCGGCGAGACGTTGATGTGCGCGATCACGTCGCGCTGCCTCAAGGTGCTCAGGGTGAGCTCCTTGCGCATACTCTCGCGGTACTGCTTGTAATCGACGCCCTGCGCCGCGAGCGCGGTTGGCAGCTGGTCGAAGGGTATCTTGTTGCGCTGGGCAATCTCCTGCAGTGCGCCGTTCAGCTGCTCGTCCGAGATGGTCAGTCCGACGTGCTTCGCTCGCTGGGTCTCGATCTCCTGCAGGATCAGACGCTCGAGCACCTGCTGACGGAGCACGCTCTCCGGAGGCAGCTCCACTTTCTGTTCCTGGAGACGCTTGGTGACCGCCTCCATCTGCTCGTCGAGCTCGCTCTTCAGCACCAGGCCTTCGTTCACGATGGCGGCGATGCGGTCGAGGAGCTCGCCGTGGGCGCCGATGTCCCGCGTCTGAGCCGGGGCGCGGTAGCCGGCCAGCACGGCTGCCATGAGGAGTCCGCAAAGGACTACTGGGTTTCGCATAGATCTTCCTGTTGGGTGGCCTTACTGCTCGTCGGGTTCGCGCGTCGAGTAACCGCTGATCTCTTTGGAGAGGAACGCGTCCGACCGCTTTCCGACCGAGGAGAGACCCGTCAGTTCCAATTGTAAAGCAACCGAGGTGTCCAGTCCTCCGGTTCGGTTGGTCAAGTAGCGCCGCTGCAACACCTGGACTCTCCAGCAGCAGCTGCGGTACTCGAAGCCGGCGAGCTGCTCGATCACTTGGTGGTCCTGAATCGAGTAAACATAGCGCCCGACGGTGTTCCAGTGGCCGGCGATGGGCCAGGCAAAGGAGGCGTCATACTGCTTCAGAATGTTCTCCTGGAACCGGTATCCGACATTGATCACCCGGGACGGGTCGAGGCGGTACTGGACCAGAACCTCGGATTTGTCCGTTTGCGAGGTGTACGGATTCCACTGGTAATCGAGATTCACGCTCCAGTGCTTGTAGGCCGTCAGCGAGACCTCGCTCACGAGATCCGTGGCGTGATAGGTCTGTGGGACCTCTTGCGGGGCGGTGACGAGGGTCTGACCGGGGAGCGTCGGGAGATTCTGTCCGGGCAGGATAATCTGGTTCGGCTGCCCGGGAAGCGTCGGGAGCGTCTGGCCCGGCAGAGTCTGGGTGATCTGACTCGGCAGGAGCACCCGAGGCTGAGTGAAATAGCGCAGCTGTCCAAAGGTGGCCGATAAATACTGATCCCCGGTGTTCTGGTTGAAGAGGCGTGAGGTGAGCCCGTAGGCGAGCTGATTGGCGTCTCCAATGCGGTCATCGCCGACATAGCGGTTCATGCGGAACAGCTCGACCATGTTCAGATCCGGCATTCCGGTGTCGAAAATTGGCAGCTCATTCTGATTGCGATACGGAATGTAGGTGTACATGAGCCGCGGCTCGAGGGTGAGGGTTCGCTGGTCGTGCGCTCCGGCGTCCCGCTCGAAGACGAGTCCCGTGTCGACGCTCGCATAGGGGAGCGTCCGCGTGGGGGTGCTCGGATCGCCCGAGTCGGCGTTCTGCAGATCGTATTGAGTATAGTGATAGCCCAGGATCGGCTCGAAGAAATAGCCCGGCCCGCGCACGTCCCAGCGCAGTTCCGGCGAGAGGTCTGCGCGCACGCCCGTCGGACCCACTTCGCGCAGGAAGTTCGTGACTTCGCTCGAGATCGCGACCTCGAACCCCGCCAGCAAGGGGACGAGTCCGAAGGCCTCGATCCGCGGCACGCGCGAGTACGGACGGTCGCCCGCATCGATCGAGGTGTCGATCGTCTGGAAATTCTGCGCCTGCGCCCTGACGCGCCAGATATCGTCGTAGTACAGGAATTCGGCGCGCCGCTCGAGGAACGTGACGCTCGTCTGGTCCGCGCCGACGGCGAAATCGGAAAAATAGTTGCTGTCGCTCACCGCGGCGATGTCCGTATCGAAGCGCAAGCCCGGGGCGAGACTGGTGACGTCGGTAAAGTGCAGGTAGTACCGGTCGCTGTTTTCGATCGCGTCGTTCGGCAGAAAATTCTCCTCGAGCTGCCCGCGCGATCCGGCAGTGAGGAAGCGAAATTCGCCGCCGAGCTGCACGCCGCGCTTGGAGAGGTAGCCGGGCGTCAGGGTCGCATCGTAATTGGGCGCCAGATTGAAGTAGTAGGGCACGTCGAGCTGGTAGCCGTTGTTGCCGGAATGCCCGAAGCTCGGGAACAGCAGACCGCTCTGACGATCATCCCCCAGCGGAAACGCGAGGTACGGCGTATAGAAGATCGGCACGTCCTTGAATCGCATGACCACGCCGTGCGCAATGCCCTGCTCGGCGTCCGTATCGAGCTTGATGTTGTTCGCCTGGATCATCCAGTCCTCGTTGCCGACGGGGCACGTCGTGTAACGCACCTTTTCCAAGTGCACGATGCCCTCGGGAGTCACCGACATCTCCTTGGCGAAGCCGCGGCCGTTGCGGTCGAAGATCTGGAAATTGGCCTTGTCGAAAAATGCGCCGCCGAGGGCGTCGTAAGCGCCGGCCGAGCTCTTGATGCCGAGGCGCGGGTCCTCGAAGTCCACCGAGCCTGCGACCGTGACTTTGCCGGTCTTCTCATCGTAGGTCACCCGGTCGGCCGCAATGGTGCGCTGGTCCTGGTGCAGCTGCACGTGACCGGTGAGCACGGCGAAGCCATTTGCGTCGAGCGATGCGCCGTCGCTGTCGATCCGGATGCGGTGGTCGTCGTTCGGGATGCTCGCGGCGGCGGCCGAGGGCTTGTGCTTCTGGGGAGCCGGACACATGTCGGCGGCCCGAACCGTGACGGCCGCCAACAGGCAGAAAACAGCGGCCGATACGGTTCGAACGTGAAATCCCTTGGGCAAAGTCGATCGCCTTAGTCGGTATACTTAGTACCGCCGCATTTGCGGTGTCCGAATGGTCAAGCATGGGTGTGATGGATGCAAGCGATTCCCGCCTCGCGCTCCTGCGCCAGTGGGTGACGGAGGATTTGGGATTCGGGGGTGCGCGCATCGAGCCCGCCTCGGCCGATGCGAGCTTTCGCCGCTATTTTCGTCTGATTCGCGGCGCGGATTCCTACATCGTGATGGATGCGCCGCCCGAGAAGGAAGCACTCGCGCCTTTCATCGGCGTCGCGCATTCGCTGATCGGCATCGGTTTGAACGTTCCGGTGATTCTGGCGCGCGATCTCGAGCGTGGCCTCCTCCTGCTGTCGGACCTGGGGTCCCGTCTGTACTTGCCGGAGCTCCTCGCAGAGCGCGAGGTGGACCGCCTCTATGGCGATGCACTCGATGCGCTGGTGCGCCTGCAGACGCGCGGCGATGCACCCGCGAGGCGCCTGGCGCCGTACGATCGCGCCGCTCTGATGCGCGAAATGGAGCTGCTTCCGGAGTGGTTCCTGCGCCGGCACCTGGCCTCCACGCCGACCCCCGATGAGCGCGCGATGCTCGACCGGCTGTTCGAGGCGCTTTCTCGAAACGCGCTCGCGCAGCCCGCGACTTTCGTGCATCGCGATTATCACTCGCGCAACTTGCTGGTGACCGACGATGCTAATCCCGGCGTTCTCGATTTCCAGGATGCCGTGCGCGGCGCCGTGACCTACGACGTGGTCTCTTTGCTGAAGGACTGCTACGTCGCATGGCCGCGCGAACGAGTCGTCGGCTGGCTCGTCGAGTATCGCGAGCGGCTGCTTCGCGCCGGGTTCGATCTCGGCGCCGACCGCGAGCAGCTCATTCGATGGTTCGACCTCATGGGACTGCAGCGCCACATCAAGGTCCTGGGTATCTTCGCGCGCCTCCATTACCGCGACGGCAAGGCCGGTTATCTCGAGGATCTGCCGCGCGTGCTTGCGTACGCGCGCGAGGCCGCCTCGAGCTATCCCGAGACGGCTGAATTCGCCCGGTTCATCGCCGAGCGCGTCGATCCTGCGTTCGAGCCGGCTCAAACACGGGCGCGCGCGCAGGCCGCACTCGCCAAGTCTCGCGCCGTGAGCCCCTGATGGAGCAGACACTCGAGCGGCCGCGCGTCGCCATGATCCTCGCGGCCGGCCGCGGCGAGCGCATGCGGCCTCTCACCGATCGCGTGCCCAAGCCGCTGCTCGAAGTGCGCGGCAAGCCCCTCATCGAGTATCACCTCGAGCGCCTCGCGAATGCCGGCATTCTCGACGTGGTCATCAATCTCGCCTGGCTCGGCTCGATGATTCGCGACCGGCTCGGCGACGGAGAGCGATATGGCGTGCGCATCACCTACAGCGAGGAGACGCCCAAGGCGCTCGAGACGGCGGGTGGCATCTTTCGTGCCCTGCCTCTGCTGGGCGCCGGCGCATTTCTGGTGTTGAACGGCGATGTGCTCACGGATTACCCGCTCTCCGAAGACTCGCTCGGCGCGCAGCGCGATGCGCACCTGGTGCTCGTGCCGAATCCACCGCAGCACCCCTGCGGTGATTTCGGGCTCGAGGACGGCCTCGCGCTGGCGAGCGCCGCCGTGCGATACACCTTTTCCGGCATTGCCGTGTACCGGCCGCAATTCTTTGCGAATTGCATCGACGGCGCATTCCCCTTGAAGCCATTGCTGCTGCGGTCGATGGCGGCCGGGCGCTGCTCCGCGTCGCTGTACCGGGGGTTCTGGGAGGATGTCGGTACGCCGGAACGGCTGGCCGCGCTGAATGCTTCGGGTGGGGTAAAATAACCGGATGTCGCAGTTCAAGGGCATCCCGATTTTGAGTGCGGAGGAGCCTCGGCGAAGCGGCGAGAAGTACCGCACGGCCCAAGGCTTTACCGCGATTCGCGACGGCATAAAAAGCGCCGCAGAAGTACCGCCCGTTCCGCTTCGCAAGCCCCCCTGGCTGCGGGCGCCACTGGCGACGGGGGCCGGATTCCAGGCGGTCAAATCCATCGTGCGCGAGCATCGGTTGAGCACCGTGTGCGAGGAGGCGAAGTGCCCGAATATGGGCGAATGCTGGAATGCGGGCACCGCCACCATCATGCTGATGGGCGCGGTGTGCACGCGCGCCTGCCGCTTCTGCGCGGTGGATACCGGTAATCCCCGCGGTTGGCTGGATCCCCAGGAGCCCGAGAACGTCGCCCGATCCGTCGAGTTGATGCGCCTCAACTACGTCGTGCTCACCTCGGTCGACCGCGACGATCTGGCTGATGGCGGGGCCGCGCATTACGCAGCGGCGGTGCGCGCGATCAAATCGCGCACGCCGCGCACGGCAGTCGAGGCGCTCACGCCCGACTTCTCGGGGGTGATCGCCGACGTGCACACGGTGCTCGATGCAGGTGTCGACGTGTTCGCGCAGAATGTCGAGACCGTGGAGCGCCTCACGCATCCTGTGCGCGATCCGCGAGCGGGCTATCGCCGCACCCTCGAGGTGCTCGCGGCGGCAAAGTCTCGCCGACCCTCGGCTCTGACCAAGACCAGTCTCATGCTGGGGCTCGGCGAAACCGACGCCGAGATCCGTGCCGCCATGGAGGATCTGCGCGAGGCGGCGGTCGACATTCTGACGTTGGGTCAGTATCTGCGTCCGACGCCGAACCATCTGGCGGTCGAGCGCTTCGTGAGCCCTCGCGAGTTTGCCGACTATCGCGAGTGGGCCCTCGAGCTGGGGTTCCTCGAGTGCGTGTCGGGTCCCTTGGTGCGCTCGAGCTATCGCGCCGAGCAGGCGCTCGCGCGCAACAACGTGGGACTCGATCAGGGCATCGCGCCGCGCGCCGTACGCGCCGAGACGCGATGAGCGAATCGGCGGCGGCTCGCTTGATTCGCCACCCCGTGATCCGTCACCTCGGCGTAGCGCCGTACGAGCCCACGTGGCGCGCCATGCAGCGCTTTACCGACGAGCGCGTCGCCGCAACGCCGGACGAGATCTGGCTGCTCGAGCATCCGCCGGTGTTCACGCTCGGGCTCAACGCGAAGCGTGAGCATATCCTCGCGCCGGGCGACATTCCGGTGGTGCAGATCGACCGCGGCGGGCAGGTGACGTATCACGGTCCGGGCCAGCTGGTGATCTATCCGCTCATCGACTTGCGGCGCCGGGGCCTGGGTGTGAGGCAACTCGTCGTGGCGCTGGAGGAGGCCGTCGTGTCCTACGCGGCGGAGCTCGGTGTGGCCGCGAGCGGATCGCGCGAGGCTCCGGGCGTCTATGTCGACCGCGCGAAGCTCGCGAGCGTCGGCTTGCGGATTCGCCGCGGCGCGAGTTACCACGGGCTTGCACTCAACGTCACGGTTGACCTCGAGCCGTTTCAGCGCATCAATGTTTGCGGCTACCCCGGGCTACGGGTGACGCGCCTCGCGGATCTCGTTCCCGCGTGCGATGTGCGGTCGGTGGCCTGCGGGCTCGCGCCACACCTGCTCCGGCACCTGGGGTTTGTCGACGCGCAGGCCGTCGCGGGGCCGGTGGCCGAGGAGGGCGGGGGTGTCCGTCAGAGCGCCATCAGCACGGCCTTGCAAGCCGTGAGCTCGCGATAGATCGCATCGAGCTGCTGCCGGCTCTGCGCCGTGATCATGTAGGTGACCGCGAGGAAATTGCCATCGCCGCTCGTGCGGACGCGCACCTGAGCATCCGCCAGAGTCCCAGCGTGGCGCTCGACGATCTCGCGCGTGAGCGCCTCGAGGTCGCCGTCGCGCCGTCCCATGACCTTGATGGGAAATTCGGTCGGAAATTGCATCGGCTCGGTCATAGGGCGGGCGTCCCGGCAAGCTCTCGCACGTAGCTCAGGAAGGCCTCGTGCATGCGCTTGAACAGCGGCCCGGAATTGCCGTGCCCGACCACCTTGCCGTCAAGGCGCGTGACGGCAAGAAGGCCGCGGGTCGAGAACGCAAGCCAGATCTCGTCCGCCCGTCGCAGCTCTTCCTCGGTGACGCGGCGGCTGACGCTCGGGATGCCGCTGCGCGCCGCCAGCTCCGTCACGACGTCGCGGGTGGTGCCCGGCAGGATGTGATGTCCGTTGAGCGGCGTGTGAATCTCCCCTCCCTCGATCACATGCACCGTGGTGGAGGCGCCTTCGGTGAGCTCGCCGTTCTCGAGCAGGATGGCCTCGAACGCGCCGGCGTCGACCGCGAGCTTCTTCAAGAGCACGTTCGCGAGGAGCGCGGTCGACTTGATGTCACGTCTTGCCCAGCGGATGTCCGGTGCGGTGATGGCGGCGACGCCCTCCTCGAGCAACGCCGGCGAGGCGGGGTCCAGAACATTCGTGAATGCGAACACGGTGGGCGAAAGCCCGGCGGGCCATGCGTGATTGCGGCCGGTCTCTGCGCCCCGCGTCACTTGAAAATAGACATATTGATCGCCGCCGCCATTGCGCTCGATGAGCGTCGTGAGGATCCCGCTCCACTCGGCATGCGACAGGGGTAGCGGCATGCGAATGCCGGCGAGACTACGCGACAGCCGGTCGAGGTGCTCCCGCAGCCGGAACGGACGTCCCTCGTACACCGGCACGACCTCATAAACCGCATCGCCGAACAGGAAGGCCCGATCGAGCGGCGAGATCCGGGCCTGCGCCAGGGGCAGGTACTCCCCGTTCAAGTAGCACACGGGGAGGGGCACTAGGCAAACCAGAGTTTCACGGTGTCGACCATCCGGCGCCACCAACCACCCTGATCGACCGCCGCCAGGGGGTGGACGGGAAGCGTCGTCAGGGACTGACCCGCCGCCGTCACGTGCAACTGACCGACATCGGTGCTGCGCGCCAGGGGGGCGATCAGTTTAGGCTGCACCTCGACGCTCGTCTTGATGTCGCCCGACTGGCTGCGGGGCAGGGTGATGTAGAGATCCTTGTCGATGCCCACGTCGACCGGCGTGACAGCCGCCTTCCAGACCGGCGTGGAGGCGAGCTTCGTGCCCCCCCGGACCACGAGCTTCGTGTCATAGAACGTGAATCCATAGTTCAAGAGTGCCGCGCTCGCGTTCTCGCGAGCCTTCATGCTCGAGGAGCCGAGCACTACCGACACGAGCCGCATGCCGTCGCGAAGCGAGGAGGTGACCAGGCAGTAGCCCGCCGAGTCCGTGTGGCCGGTCTTCAGGCCGTCCACGGTGGGATCCTTCTCCAGCAAGCCGTTGCGATTTTGCTGCTTGATGCCGTTGTATTCGAACTCGCGCACCGAGTAGTACTTATAGAATTGAGGAAAGTCGCGGATCATGGCGATCGCGAGGAGAGACATGTCGTGCGCGGTGGTGTAATGGTTGGGCGATGGAAGCCCCGAGCTGTTCTCGAAGTGCGTGCCCGCCATGCCGAGGCGCTTGGCATTCGAGTTCATGAGCTGCGCGAAGGTCTCCTCGGTGCCTGCGATACGCTCTGCGAGTGCGATGGTGGCATCGTTGCCGGATTGCACGATCATCCCGAGTATCAGCAGCTCGACGGACACGGGCTTACCGAGTTCGATGAACGTGCGCGAGCCTTCCGAGCGCCACGCATGCTCGCTCACCACCACGGGCTCATTCAGCTTGAGCTTGCCGGCCGCGAGCTCCTGAAAGACGATGTAGGCCGTCATCAGTTTGGTGAGGCTCGCCGGCTCCATGCGGGCGTCCGGGTTCAGCGCCGCGAGGGTCTTGTCGGTGTGGTAGTCGACGACGATGTAGGAGCGCGCATCGACCGAGGGCGGCGTCGGGATGGGAACGTCGGCGCCGAACGAGACGGGAGCCAGTGCGATGACGATGAGCAGGGCAAACAGTGGACGAGACATGTGGCGTGGGAACCTCGGATGATGAAAGGAGAGCTCGACTAAAAGGGCTGAGAGTGTAGTCGGCCGTTGAAGAAGAGGGAATGCATCTCAGTCCAGCGCGAGATGCGCGTCACGCACGCCCGCCTGCTCCAGCGCCCCGACGATGCGGTCGAACTGCGGGACATCCGGGATCGGGCCGATCCGCACGCGATAGAACCTGCGGCCGGCGACGAGGTCATCGCGCACGAACACCTTGCCGTAGCCTGCGCCCCGCAGCTTCTGCGCGAGTCGCTGCGCGTTGCCGGGCTCGGCGAACGCACCGGCCTGCACGAACAGCGTGCGCACCGGCGCAGAGGTGACCGGGGCTGGCGCGACGACCGGCGGCGACCCCACGGGCCGCCCCACGGAGGGATTGGCGGCTGCGAGGATGGCGCTGGTGACGCCGGGCGCCTCGCGGGCAGCTCCGGAGCTCGCCGCACCGGGGACGTCCGCAGGCGAGAGGGCAGGGGTCGCACCGCTGATCCCGGTGACCGGGGCTGTGACGGACGCTACCGTCAGATGCGTGTCACCGGCGGGGTCGATGGGTTGCAGGGTGCGCACTTCCACCATCGCGGTCCCGTCGCGCAGCATGTCGAGTTTCGCCGCGGCCGTGTAGGACAGGTCGATGATGCGGTTGCCGACGAAGGGCCCGCGATCGTTCACGCGAACCACGACGCTGCGTCCGTTCTGCAGATTGGTGACGCGCACGTAGGCCGGCAGCGGCAGTGTCTTGTGCGCCGCGGTCATGCCGTACATGTCGTAAGGCTCGCGGGTCGAGGTGAGCTCCTTGTGAAATCCCGGGCCATACCAGGAGGCAACCCCTCGCTCGACGTAATCGACGCCCGAGGCCATCACGTAGTAGCGCTTGCCGAATACGTCGTAATGCGGCGGATTGCCGTAGATCGACCGTGGCTCGAATCGCGGGACGGCATCGGGCACGTTCTGCGGCTGCGGCGGCATGCCCGGCGCCGGCGCCGGCGGTGCAGGGCTGCGCGCCGCGGGCGGTAGCTCGCGCTCGCGCGGCGCACTGAAGCATCCACCCACTACCGCCGCGATCCCTATCGCCAGAGCGATGGACGGGATGCGGCCCGCACTCATGGCTGCTTGCCGGAATCGGGTGCCGCCTCACTCACTGCCGTCGCGCTCGTCCGTGGCGCCGTGTCGAGCTGCGCATCGCTCAGGAGCACCTGTTGCTTAATCGCGTTGGCGAGCTCGTACACGGCCATTGCATAGAGCGCGCTGTGGTTGTAGCGCGTGATGGCGTAGAAATTATTGAATCCCACCCGCCAGTGCACGCCGTCGGCCTCGTCCGCGGCGATCAGCAGCGCCGGCGCATCGATCGGGAGCGAGGAGTCGAAGTCGATTCCCTTGGCCTTCAGCGAGCCGACGGTGTCGTCGAGGGCGAGCTTGCGCCCGTCGAGCTCCGTCCCCTTGGCGGAATCTACCGTGGCCTCGCTCAGAATCGGCTCGCCTTCGCTCCAGCCGTGTTCCTTGAGATAGTTACCGACGCTTGCGCACACATCCGCCCAGTTGCTCCATAAATCGATGTGCCCATCTGCATCGGCGTCGACTGCATAGCGGCGGTAATTCGACGGCATGAACTGCGGCGCCCCCATGGCGCCGGCGTACGAGCCTTTGGGGCTCAAGGGGTCGAGGTGCAGCTCGCGCGTCAGCAAGAGATACTGGATCAGCTCGTCCCTGAAGAATTTGGAGCGCGGCGGATAGTCGAACGCGAGGGTTGCCAGTGCGTCGAGAACCCGGTAATTGCCGGTCAGACGCCCGTAGAATGTCTCCACGCCGAGGATGGCGGCGAGGATTTCCGGGGGTACGCCCGAGCGCAGGCTCGCACGGTCGAGCTGCTGGCGATGCGCCAGCCAGAATTGCGTGCCCTCGCGGATCCGCCGCTCGGTCAAGAAGATCGGTCGATACTCGTACCAGAGCTTGGCCTTCTCCGCCGGCCGCTCCATGGCCTCGAGAATCGCCGGCTGGCTTTGCGCGGCGCCGAGCCATGCGCGCACGTCCCTTTTCTTGAATCCATATTTGTCCGACACCTCCGCGATGAAGGCCTTGACGTCGGCGCGGTGCGTGCTGATCGCGGCGGCGGGATGCGACCCCGCGATCCAGAGAACGGCGGCGAACAGCGGCATCGACCCGCGAGCGAGGCGGTGCATCGTCACGAGCCGATCAACTTGCGGTGACGGTGGAGCGACATCAGGATGCCGAAGCCCGCGAGCAACGTGACCATGGAGGTGCCGCCGTAACTGATCAAGGGCAGCGGTACGCCGACGACCGGCAGGATACCGCTTACCATACCCGAATTCACGAACACGTACACAAAGAAGCTCAACGCGATGGCTCCGCCGGTGAGCCGCGCGAAAGTGTCCTGTCCCTGCATGGACAGATACAGGGCTCGCCCGATGACGGCGCCGTACAGCGTCAAGATCAGGAGCTGGCCCAGCAACCCGAACTCTTCGCCGATGACGGCGAATATGAAGTCCGTGGAGCGTTCGGGCAAAAATTCGAGCTGAGCCTGGCTGCCGTTCATATAGCCCTTGCCGAAGACTCCGCCCGAGCCGATCGCGATCTGCGACTGGATGATGTGATAGCCCGCGCCCAGCGGGTCCGTCTCGGGGTTCAAGAACGTCAAAATGCGTTGCCGCTGGTAATCGTGGATGAAGTGCCACGCACCCCACGCCCCGGTACCGAGCAGCGGAATGGATACCAGAATGATGCGAAAATCCATGCCGGCGAGAAGCATCACGATGAGTCCGGAAGCGGCGATCAAGAGCGCCGTGCCAAGGTCCGGCTGCACGACGATCATGGCCGTCGGGATCATGATCAGCACGCCCATCACGATGAGGTCCCAGAAAGTCGGCGGCAATGGACGCTCGTGCATGTACCAGGCGCACATCATGGGAACCGCGAGCTTCATGATCTCGGAGGGCTGAAAGCGCAGGAAGCCGATGTCGAGCCAGCGTTGGGCGCCCTTGCCGATGTGCCCCGTCACGGCGACGACGGCGAGCAGCAAAATACCAATGACGTAGGCGGCAGGCGTGAACAAGCGCAGGTACTGAGGGCTCGAGAATTTGGCGAGCACCAGAAGAGCGGTGATCGCGATGGCGATATTGCCGAGATGGTGCTCGACCATTTTCACGTTCTGACCGGATGCGCTGTAAACGACCAGGATGCCGATGCAGACGATCAGCGCGAGCACCCCGGTGAGCGGCCCGTCGAGCCCGAGCGCGCGCAGGGTGCGCCCGCCGGCGGTGAGCGTGCGGCGGGTGCGGGATTGAGACATTTCATCGAAAATCATGGGGGCATCTCGCTAGCGTTCTCGCGCCCGGTTCAAGGTGCCGGACAGAATCGGCCAGATCGCCGCGCCCACCACGGGCGCAAGCCATCGGCCATAGTTGACCACGGGATTGCCCGTGGCGCCGTCCACCCAGAACAAGATGAACTGGTACAAGGTGAGCAGCATGAAGACCGTCAGCGATTGCGACAAGACCGAAAAAACGCGCAGTCTCAGACGCAGATGCGTCGCCCACGCGGTGATGAGCGTCAACGCGAGCGCGTGTTGGCCGAGCACCACACCGTTGATCACATCGAGCGCGAGACCCGAGAAGAACGCGAGCGCAAGGCCGCCGGCACGCGGCGATTCGATGGACCAGTAGAACACCACGAGCACGAGAAAATCGGGGCGCAACGGGTCGAGCACCGCCGGCAACGGGATGACGGCGAGCGCGAGCGCCACCAGCGCAGATACCACCATCGGCAGACGCCGTATCTTGTCCTCGCGCATCATGGGTGGGATGCCTCCTTTGCCGCCGGCCGCTTGGGCGGTGACTTGGTTGCCGGCTGCGCGGGTGCCGCCGCCGCGGGCTTCGGCGCGGAAGGGACCGATTTCGCCTGGGCGGGCGCCGCGGCGCCCGGGGCTGCGGTGCCCGGGGCTGCGCCGGCGGCTCCTCCGCCGCCCGGTCCGGTCGCCGGCGACGCACTTGCGGCGGCGGCCAGGGTCGGCTCGGCGCCGGGCTTGAGCCACACGAACATGAGCTCGCGCGAGCGATCGAGCGCGGCGGCCGGACGGACGTCGACCTCGGCCAGGGATTGCGCGGGGTCGCGTCTGACCGCGGCCACCGTTCCGACGGGATAGCCCGCGGGGAATCCTCCCCCGAGGCCCGAGGTGACCAGCAGATCGCCGGCGATGACATCGGCGCTGGTGGGCAGATACGGCAGCTTGAGGTGGCCGGTATCGCCCGTTCCGACCGCGACCGTGCGCAGGCCGGTGCGATTGATCTGCACGGGAATCGCGTGCGCCGGGTCACTGAGCAGGATCACCTCGCTGGTATATTGCTCAATGCGCGCCACCTGGCCGAAAACGCCACCCGAATCGAGCACCGCCTGGCCGACGAAAATGCCCTGGCTCGCGCCCTTATCGACCAGCACGCGCTCTCGGAAGGCATCGAGGTCCACATCCATGATGTCGCCGATGATGAACCGATCGGCGACCCCCACGGTATTGTCGCGAAGCGCACGCAGCCTCTGGCTCTCCGCCTCGAGCGCCTCGTAGCGCTGCAGCCGGAACTGCGCGACGCGCAGCTCCGCCTCGAGCCGGGCCTTGTCTGCGCGCAAGGTATCCCGCGTGGTGACGCTCTCACGGAACCAGTGCCAGCCCTCGAAAGGGCTCGCGACCGCGAGCTGCACGGGGTACGCGACGAAGGACAGCGCCCGGCGAATCTTGCCGAGATGATCGTAGCGCTTGTCGAAAATGATGAGACCGAGGGCGAGCAGGCAGTACAGCACGCACCGGAGCAGCAGCCCCGACGTCCGACCCGAGGTGTCGGTACTACGAAATGCGACCACGGGCGGGGGATGCCGCTACGGTCCGCGCCGCGCGCCTTGCATCCGCTTCCTCTCCCTGCCAACGCGGCTCACGCGGAACGCTCAGACAGACTGCCAGCTTGCATTACTCCAGTCCGAAGATGCCCGGTCCATGTTCCTCGGTGAGCTCGAGGATGCGCCCGCCGCCGCGCGCGACGCAGGTCAGCGGATCGTCGGCGACCACCACCGGTAGCCCCGTCTCTTCCATGAGCAGCTTGTCCACGTCGCGCAACAGCGCTCCGCCGCCGGTGAGCACGATGCCGCGTTCGGCCACGTCCGCCCCGAGCTCGGGCGGAGTCTGCTCGAGTGCCTGCTTCACCGCACCGACGATGCCTTGCAAGGGCTCCTGCAGGGCCTCGAGAATCTCGTTCGAGTTCAGGGTGAAGCTGCGCGGCACGCCTTCCGACAGATTGCGGCCTTTGACCGAGATCTCACGCACCTGCTGGCCGGGATAGGCGGAGCCGATCTCGAGCTTGATCCGCTCGGCCGTTGCCTCACCGATGAGGATGCCGTAATTGCGGCGGACATAATTGGTGATGGCCTCGTCGAATTTGTCGCCGCCGATGCGAACACTCGCCGCGTAGACGATACCGTTCAATGAGATGACCGCGACCTCCGAGGTGCCGCCCCCGATGTCGAGCACCATGGAGCCGCGTGCTTCCTGGACCGGCAAGCCCGCCCCGACCGCGGCCGCCATCGGCTCGGGCACGATGTCGACGCTGCGCGCGCCCGCCCCCTCGGCCGACTCCTTGATGGCACGCCGCTCGACCTGGGTCGAGCCGAAAGGCACGCACACCAGAACCCGCGGGCTCGGGCTCAAGAAGCGATTGCCGTGCACCTTCTTGATGAAGTACTGGAGCATCTTCTCGGTGTAGGTGAAGTCCGCAATGACGCCGTCCTTCATCGGGCGCACCGCCGTGATGTGGCCGGGCGTGCGGCCCAACATGTTCTTCGCCTCGACGCCGACGGCGACGATGATTTTTCCGCCGCGGGTGGGCTCATCTTGCACTGCGACCACCGAGGGCTCGTTGAGCACGATGCCCCGCTCGCGCACGTAGATCAGTGTATTGGCGGTTCCAAGATCGATGGAGAGGTCATTTGAGAAATAACCTCTAAGGCGTTTGAACATGAGGTATTTTCGAGTGGGAAAGGGGGTGAAAAAAGTTGCGCTAATGTAACAACCGACACGACTTTCAGCAAGGCAACGTGTATCATGGAATGTGCTTATTTTTGCGCACTCGCGCGCATTTTGAACAACTCACATGAGCCTGACCCGTCACGACGTCGAAAAGATCGCGCGCCTCGCGCGCCTGTCGATTACCGATCGAGAAATGCCCGTCTATGTGTCGAGCCTGTCGAGCATCGTCGAGTTCGTGAACGAGTTGTCGAGTGTCGAGACGGCTGATGTTGCGCCCATGGCGCACCCGCTCGTCGGCCAACGCCAGCGCTTGCGGCCGGACGTGGTCACGGAAAGCGACTGCCACGAAAAATATCAGCGCAACGCACTTCGGGTGCAAGCGGGGCTCTACCTCGTCCCGCGGGTCATCGAGTAGCCTTTACAGTTGGGCCCCGTGATGCTGCACGACCTATCCATCGGCGAGCTCGCCGACCGTCTCGCTGCCAGGGAATTGTCGAGCGTGGAGCTCACCCGGCATTTTCTCGCGCGCATCGAGCGGCTCAATCCGGCGTTGAATGCCGTGATCACCGTGACGGCGGAAGAGGCGCTTGGCGCCGCGGCCGCCGCGGACCGGCGGCTGGCTGCCGGGGAGCGGGGCATGCTGCTCGGTATCCCTCTCATTCATAAGGACATTTTCTGCACGGATGGGGTGCGAACGAGCTGCGGATCGCGGATGCTCGACAATTTCATCGCACCTTACGATGCCACCGTGGTCGAGAAGCTCCGAACCGCAGGTGCGGTCATGCTGGGCAAGGCCAACATGGACGAATTCGCGATGGGCTCCTCCAACGAGACCAGCTTTTATGGGCCGGTGAAAAATCCCTGGAATCCGGCCAAGGTGCCGGGTGGATCCTCGGGCGGGTCGGCCGCGGCCTCCGCTGCCAGGCTCGCGCCGTTCACCACGGGGACCGATACGGGCGGGTCGATCCGGCAGCCCGCGGCCTTGACGGGCATTACGGGGGTGAAGCCGACGTATGGGCGGGTTTCCCGCTACGGGATGATTGCCTTCGCGTCGAGCCTGGACCAGGCGGGGGTGCTCGCGCGGAGCGCCGCCGATGCGGCCGCGGTGCTCAAGGTCATGGCGGGCTTCGACCCGAGGGATTCGACCAGCGTGGATGCGCCCGTGCCCGACTATCCGGCGCTCCTCGACGCACCGCTCAAGGGCCTCAAAATCGGCCTGCTGCGCGAGTTTTTCGACGGCCTCGAGCCGCGCAACGCGAAGCTCATCCGGGACGCGCTCGAGGTCTATACATCGCTCGGCGCCGAGACCCTGGAGGTAAGCCTGCCGCATTTGCCGATGTCGGTCCCCACCTATTACGTGGTCGCGCCGGCCGAATGCTCCTCCAACCTCTCGCGCTTCGATGGCGTGCGCTATGGCTATCGCTGCGAGAGCCCGAAGGATCTTACCGACCTCTACGAGCGATCGCGCGGAGAGGGATTCGGCGCGGAAGTCAAGCGCCGGATCATGACCGGCACCTACGTATTGTCGGCCGGCTATTTCGATGCGTACTATTTGAAGGCCCAGAAAATGCGCCGCCTCATCACGGACGATTTTCGCGCCGCCTTCGAGAAGGTGGATCTGCTGGCGGGCCCCACGACGCCGACACCGGCCTTCGCCATCGGCGCCAAGATCGACGATCCGGTCACCATGTATTTGAACGACATCTACACGATCGGTGCGAATCTCGCGGGACTGCCCGGCGTCTCGGCGCCGTGCGGGTTCGTCGACGATTTGCCGGTGGGGCTGCAGCTCATCGGGCCGCACTTCGCGGAAGCGAGGCTCTTGGGCGCCGCGCATCAGTACCAGCGCGCGACGGATTGGCATCTCAAGCGGCCTCGCGGGTACGAGTGATGGACAACTGGGAAGTCGTCATCGGTCTCGAGATCCACGCGCAGCTTGCGACGCGCTCGAAGATATTCTCGGGCTCGCCCACGGCGTACGGCGCTCCGCCCAACACGCAGGCGGATCTGGTGGATCTCGCCTACCCGGGCACGCTCCCCGTGCTCAACGGCGAGGCACTGCGCATGGCGGTCAAGTTCGGCCTCGCGATCAACGCGAAGATCGCCGCTCGCTCGATCTTCGCACGCAAGAACTACTTCTACCCCGACTTGCCGAAGGGCTATCAGATCAGCCAGTACGAGCATCCGGTGGTCGGCAAGGGCTCGATCACCATCCTGCTCGACGACGGCACGGTGAAGACCGTCGGCGTGACCCGGGCGCACCTCGAGGAGGATGCGGGAAAGTCGCTTCACGAGGGCCTCGCGAACGCGAGCGGCATCGATCTGAATCGCGCAGGCACGCCGCTCCTCGAGATCGTCTCCGAACCCGACATGCGGTCGGCCAAGGAAGCGGTCGCCTACATGAAGAAAATCCATACGCTGGTGCGCTATCTCGAGATCTGCGACGGCAACATGCAGGAGGGCTCGTTCCGCTGCGACGCCAACGTGTCGGTGCGGCCGCGCGGCTCGGCTAAGCTCGGCACGCGCGCCGAGATCAAGAACTTGAATTCCTTCCGTTTTGTCGAGAAGGCGATCCAATACGAGGTTGCGCGCCAGATCGAACTCATCGCGGGCGGCGGTACCGTGGTTCAGGAGACGCGCCTCTACGATTCGGACAAGAACGAGACCCGTCCGATGCGCTCCAAGGAGGAGGCCAACGATTACCGCTACTTCCCGGATCCGGATCTTCTGCCGGTGGAGGTCGAGGAGAGCTTCATCGTCTCGGTCCGCGAGACGCTCCCTGAGCTCCCCGACGAGAAGGCCGCGCGCTTTGCCCGCGATTTCGCGTTGTCGGCTTACGACGCAGGTGTCCTCTCCGCGAGCCGCGAGATCGGCGGCTACTTCGAGGCCGTGGTCGCCGCCTTGGGAAAGACCCACGCCAAGCTCGCGGCGAACTGGGTCATGGGCGAGCTGTCCGGCATGCTCAATCGAGACAACATCGAGATCGGGCAATCGCGCATCTCCGCAAGCGCGCTGGCCGCGCTCTTGAAGCGCATCGTGGATGCCACCATCTCCGGCAAGATTGCAAAGGAGGTGTTCGAATCGATGTGGTCCGAGGGCAAGTCCGCCGATGCGCTCATCGAGGAGAAGGGCCTCAAGCAGATCACCGACTCGAGCGCCATCGAGGGCGTGATCGACGAGGTGATCGCCGCAAACCCGAAGCAGCTCGCGGAATATCGCAGCGGCAAGGACAAGCTTTTCGGGTTCTTCGTGGGGCAGGTTCAGAAGGCGACCGGCGGCAAAGCCAATCCGGCTCAGCTCAATGAGCTGCTCAAGGCCAAATTGGCGGGCGGCCAGCCGGTATCGTGATGCATGATCGGGATTCAATGCATCGCTTCGTATTCGAGCACTATCCGATCCGCGGACATCTGGTGCACCTCGACGCCGCCTGGCGCGCGCTGATCGAGCACCGGGAGTACCCGCAGGCCATCCGCAACCTCTTGGGCGAGGCGGTCGCGGCCTCACTTCTGCTCGCTGCGACCATCAAATTCGACGGCGTCTTGTCTCTGCAGTTGCAGGGTGATGGTCTGATGCACCTGCTGCTCGCGCAGTGCACGAGCGGCCTCGGCGTACGCGGTCTCGCGCGCTACGACGAGGACGCGGATCCCGAGCGCATCGCCTCGGCCGGCGCACCCGAGGCGCTGGTAAGCGAGTTGATCGGCGCCGGCAATCTCACCGTCACACTCGAGACGGATGACGGTGCGCAGCGCTATCAGGGCATCGTGCCGATCGGGGGAGAGCGTCTCGCCGAATCGCTGCAAGGCTACTTCGAGAACTCCGAGCAGCTGCCCACGCGGCTGTGGCTCTATGCCGACGCGCAAGGAGCCTCGGGCATGCTGCTGCAGCGCCTGCCCGACGAGGGCGGTGGTGCGGCCGCGCAGACGAGCCCGGCGGAAGTCGACGATGCGTGGCGACGCGTGCAGTTGATCGGCGATACGCTGACGCGCGAGGAGCTGCGCACGCTCACCGACCGGGAGATCCTGCGGCGGCTCTTCAACGAGGACGATGTGCGGCTGTTCGAGCCCTCGCCGGTCTATTTTCGCTGCCGATGCTCCCGTGAGCGGGTGGCGGGCATGCTGCAGGGGCTTGGTGAGGCGGAGACGCGCTCTGTTCTAGCCGAGCGCGGCGAGGTCGAGGTGCGCTGTGATTTCTGCAATCGCGCTTACGTTTTCGATGCGGTCGACGTTGAGCGATTGTTCAATGCCGGCGCCTCCAGCGTCGGCGGCGGACGCGTTCACTGACGAGGCGCGAGCGGCCTCGAGTCGCCGAGGCGCGGCGATGCTCGGCGCATTGCTGCTGGTCGGCGGAGTGACCTCCGGCGAGAGGGCACCGGCTGCCGCGGCCGCTCGCGGCGATGAGCCGTTTTACTCGCAGTCATTCGACAAGAGTCTCGATGTGGCGGCGATCACGGCGGTCGGACGCGCGCTCTTTTTCGATCGGTCCCTGTCGGCGTCGGGCTCGCTCGCGTGCGCGAGCTGTCACGATCCCGCCCATGCGTTCGCATCCGCGAACGGCCTCGACGTCCAGCGCGGCGGTTCCGATGGTCGACAGCCCGGCGTGCGCGCCGTGCCTTCGCTCATGTACGAGCAGAACCTGCCGCCTTTTACGGAGCATTTCTTCGATTCGGAAGAGGACGACAGCGTCGACCAGGGTCCGGCGGGCGGAACGATGTGGGATGGACGCGCGCAATCGGCGCACGATCAGGCGCGGCTGCCGTTGCTCTCGTCCTTCGAGATGGCAAACGCATCTCCCGAGGCGGTCGTCGCCCGGGTCGAGCGGGCACCTTATGCTGCGCAGTTCCGCCAAGCCTTCGGCCCGAGCGTCTTTGACGACCGTGGCCGGGCCTTCAAGGCCGTGCTCCTCGCCCTCGAGACGTTCGAGCAGTCGCCCGGTGATTTTTATCCCTATTCGAGCAAGTACGATGCCTACCTCAGGAGCATGGTCCAGCTCAGCGCGGCGGAGCACCGCGGCCTCGACCTATTCAACGACCCCGCGCGAGGTAATTGCGCGCGCTGCCATCCGAGCGGGCTGCGCGCGGGTGCATTTCCGCAATTCACGGACTTCGGCTTTGCGGCGCTCGGCGCACCGCGCAATCCTGCCATTCCGGCGAATGCGGATCCCGGTTACCACGACCTCGGTCTGTGCGGGCCGTTGCGAACGGATCTTGCGGGGCGCGCCGCCTACTGCGGCATGTTCCGTACGCCGACCTTGCGCAACGTTGCGCGCAAGCGCGTGTTCCTGCACAACGGTGTCTTCCACCAGCTCGAGGACGTCGTGCGCTTCTATGCCGAGCGCGATAGCGCGCCGCAGAAGTGGTATCCCCGCGACAGGAACGGCAATCCATCGAAATTCGACGACTTGCCGCTCGCGTACCGCGGCAACGTCGACCAGCAGCCTCCTTTTGGCCGGCACGTAGGCGCGCCGCCCGCGCTCAGCGATCAAGAAGTGCGCGACATCATGGCGTTCTTGAACACGCTGAGCGATGGCTATCAGCCGGCCGCTGCGCAGCGGGAGGCAGCGGCTGACCGGTCACATTGAGGCGCGCGGCTGGTGCCGGCTGGTGATCGCCGGTAGATCTGGTGCGCGGGTCTACAGCGCCGATACGCCGGCAAGCTGCGTGAGGCTTTGCTCGCGCGTGAGGCCGATGAACTCACGAATGTAGGCCGCGGCTGCGCCCGGGTGGGTGGTCGCGGCATAGAGCTCGCACCGCAGGCCCGACTGGCCGATGGGCCGGGAGACCACGTAGCCGCGCTCGATATAGTTTCCGACCGTCCATGCCGGGAGCGCCGCAATGCCGCGGCCGCTCGCGACCAGCTGCAGGATGGCGACGGTGAGCTCAGCGGTGCGCCGCTTGGGATTAACGCCCGCCGGGATCAAGCAGTGCTTCATCACGTCGAGCATCTCGTCGGGCACCGGATATGTGATCAGTGTCTCATTGGCGAAGTCGGCCGCCTCGAGCCAGCTCTTCGCGGCGAGCGGATGCCTCGGGCTCATGAGCGCAACGCTCTGATAACGGAAGAGCGGGCTGAAGCTCACATGGGGGTGCGGGGGCTGACGGTCATGAATGACCGCGAGTTCCGCTTCGCCCCGCTCGAGCAGCGGCAGGGGGTCGACGACGAATCCCGAGATGATATCGAGCTCGACCTCAGGCCAGAGCGACCGATAGGAGTCCATCGCGGGCATGAGCCAATCGAAGCAATTGTGACATTGCACCGCAATGCGCAACGGACCGGCGTGGCCCTGAGCCAAGCGCGCCACGTCCCGTCCCGCTTCCGCGACCAGGGGCAGGACGAGGCGGGCGAGGGCGAGGAGGCGCTGCCCGATGGCGGTGAACCGCAGCGGCCGTATGTTCTTCTCCACCACCGCCGCCCCGTAGTGGCTTTCCAGGGCCTTCAGCTGGTGCGACAGCGCGGACTGCGTCAGGCACAGGCGGTCGGCGGCTTTGGAGAGGCTCCCACACTCGGCCAAGGCGAGGAGTGTCTCCATGTGCCTGAATTCCAAGGCGGTGGTTGCCATGAAACCGTTTCATCCCCTTCATGAAGATATTGCGATTGTATTCATAGCTTAGGCGCTCGCATGCTCAAGGTCGAGACGAGGTCGATGAGGTGAGCGTCATGGCCGGACCGGTCGCTGTATCCTTCGAATTCTTCCCGCCGAACGATGAGTCGGCGGCGGTGCACCTGTGGGCCGCGATCGAGCGTTTGGCGCCACTCGGCCCGCGATTCGTGTCGGTGACCTACGGCGCGGACGGATCGACGCGCGAGCGGACTCACGCCTGTGTGCTGCGCATCCTGCGGGACACCGAACTCGTGGTCGCACCGCACCTGACCTGCATCGGAGCACCGCGGGAGCATATCCGCTCGATCGCGCAGGACTACTGGCGCCAAGGGGTGCGGCATCTGGTCGCTCTGCGCGGTGATCCGGTGGACAGCGGCCGCTACGAACCCTGCAGCGGCGGGTTTCCTTACGCCTCCTGCCTGGTCGAGGAGCTCAGGGCCACCGCGCCCTTCGAGATCTCGGTCGCGGCATATCCGGAAGGACATCCCGAAACCGGCACGGTCGAGGCCGACATCGAGAATCTGAAGCGCAAGATCGATGCGGGGGCGGGCCGCGCGATCACGCAGTTCTTCTTCGACATCGACGACTACTTGCGCTACCGGGATCGCTGCGCGGCGCTCGGTTTACGCGTATGCCTCGTGCCGGGGATTCTGCCCATCACCCGCTTTCCGCAGCTGCTGCGCTTCGCCGCGCGATGCGGCGCCAGCGTGCCCGATTGGTTGCGGCGTCGATTCGACGGTCTCGACGAGGATCCGGACACGCGGCGCATGATCGCCGCCCATGTGGCGATCGAGCAAGTGGAGCGTCTGCGCGAGCACGGCGTCGATGAATTTCATTTCTACACGTTGAACCGCGCCGAGCTCACCTATGCCATCTGCCACGCGCTCGGCCTGCGGCCGCGCACCCGTTGCGAAGCGCGGGTGGCGTGATGGCGCCGACGCGGGCCGTGGATCGCGGTCACGGGCTGCTCGAGCTCCTCGAGCGACGGGTGGTCATCCTCGACGGGGCGATGGGAACGATGCTTCAGCGGCACCGCCTGAGTGAGGCGGAGTTCCGCGGCAGGCGCTTTGCAGACTGGCCGGTCGACGTGCGCGGCAACAACGATCTCCTGTCGCTCACGCGGCCCGAGATCGTGCGAGCGATTCACCGCGAGTATTTGAGCGCGGGCGCGGATGTCATCAGCACCAATACGTTCAACTCGAGCGCCTGCTCGCAGGCCGACTATCGGATGCAGGGGCTCGTCACAGAGCTAAATCGTGCCGCCGCCCAACTCGCACGTGAGGCGGCGGACGAAGCTGCGGCGCGCACCGGGCAGGCGCGCTTCGTAGCGGGTGTGCTGGGCCCCACGAGCCGGACGGCGTCGATTTCGCCCGACGTGAACGACCCGGGAGCCCGCAATGTCGATTTCGACGAGCTGGCGAACGGCTATGCCGAGGCGGCGCGAGCGCTCATCGCGGGCGGCGCGGATGTGCTGCTGATCGAGACCATCTTCGACACCTTGAACGCGAAGGCCGCATTGTTCGCGGTGCGCGAGACGCTCGACGGGCTCGGAGTGGAATTGCCCATCATCGTCTCCGGCACGATCACGGACGCCTCGGGCCGCACGTTGTCGGGGCAGACGACCGAGGCGTTCTGGAATTCCGTGCGGCACGCGCGGCCCACGGTAGTGGGGCTGAACTGTGCGCTCGGCGGGGCGCAGCTGCGACCGTACATCGAGGAGCTGGCGCGCGTCGCCGATACGTACGTGTGCGCCTATCCCAACGCGGGCTTGCCGAACGCATTCGGCGAATACGACGAGTCGGCCTGTGAGACTTCGCACATCCTGCGCGAGTTCGCCGCGAGCGGTTTCGTGAACATGGTGGGTGGTTGCTGTGGAACGACACCCGAGCACATCCGCGAGGTTGCGCAGGCGGTCGCAGGCATCGCGCCGCGCCGCATCCCGACACTCGCGCCCGCCTGCCGCTTGAGCGGGTTGGAGCCGCTGCGCATCGACGCCGCGAGTCTCTTCGTGAACGTCGGTGAGCGCACCAATGTGACGGGCTCGGCCAAATTCCGCAAGCTGATCGAGGCGGGCGATTACCCGGCCGCGGTCGACGTCGCGCGCCAACAGGTCGCGAGCGGCGCGCAGATGATCGACGTCAACATGGATGAGGGAATGCTCGATTCGCAGGCGGCCATGACCAAGTTTCTTCGGCTGATCGCGGTGGAACCGGACGTCGCGCGCGTGCCTGTCATGATCGATTCCTCCAAGTGGTCTGTGATCGAGGCGGGATTGAGATGCGTGCAAGGCAAGGCGGTAGTGAATTCCATCAGCCTGAAGGAGGGCGAGGAGCAGTTCCTCGCACATGCCCGGCTGGTTCAGCGCTACGGCGCGTCCGTGGTCGTGATGGCTTTCGACGAGAAAGGCCAGGCCGACACGGTCCAGCGCAAGATCGCCATTTGCGAGCGCGCGTTTGCGCTGCTCACGGGCAAGGCCGGGTTTGCGCCCGCGGACATCATCTTCGACCCGAACATATTCGCCGTCGGTACCGGCATCGAGGAGCACAACCGCTACAGCCTGGATTTCATCGAGGCCACCGCGGCGATCAAGGCGCGCCTGCCGGACGTACACGTGAGCGGCGGCGTGAGCAACGTCTCCTTTTCCTTTCGCGGCAACGACGCGGTGCGCGAGGCGATGCACTCGGTGTTCCTGTATCACGCGATCCGGGCGGGCCTCACCATGGGTATCGTCAATGCCGGACAGCTCGCGCTCTATGAGGAGATCCCGAGGGAGCTGCGCGAGCGTGTCGAGGACGTGATCCTCGCGCGGCGCGCCGATGCGACCGAGCGCCTGCTCGAGATCGCCGAACGCTACAGGGCGGGCGGCGGGCACCAGCGCGCCGATGATCTCGAGTGGCGCAAGCTCCCGGTTGCGCAGCGTCTCAAGCACGCGCTGATCGGGGGAATCGATCAATTCGTGGCCGAGGATACGGAGGAGGCGAGGCTCGAGGCGGCGCGCCCGCTCGATGTGATCGAAGGGCCCCTCATGGACGCCATGAACGTCGTCGGCGATCTGTTCGGCGCAGGCAAGATGTTCTTGCCGCAAGTGGTCAAGTCGGCACGCGTCATGAAGAAGGCCGTCGCGGTGCTCGTGCCGCACATCCAGCAACAGAAGGCCGGCGACTCGCGCTCGAACGGCAAAGTCGTGATGGCGACCGTCAAAGGCGACGTGCACGATATCGGCAAGAACATCGTGGGCGTGGTGCTGCAATGTAACAACTTCGAGGTCATCGACCTTGGGGTCATGGTCTCCTGCGAGAAGATCCTCGAGACCGCCGCGCGCGAGGGCGCGACTCTCATCGGCCTCTCCGGCCTCATCACCCCGTCGCTCGACGAGATGGTGCACGTCGCGACGGAGATGCAGCGTCTCGGGTACCGCCAGCCGCTGCTCATCGGCGGCGCGACGACCTCGCCCGTGCACACGGCGGTCAAGATCGACCCGCAATACGCGGGTCCGGTGGTGTACGTGAAAGACGCTTCCCGCTCGGTCGGCGTCTGCCGGCAACTCGTGACACCGGGTGCGCGCGATGCCTACGTGGCCACAGTCAAGGCCGAGCATCAGCGGCGGCGCGAGCAGCACCGCAACAAGAGCGCCAAAGGACCCGAGCTTTCGCTCGCGGAGGCGCGTGCCCGCAAGCTCCGGATCGACTGGGCGAGCTATGCGCCGCCCGTGCCCGCGAGCCTCGGCATCCACGTGTTCGAGGACTATTCGCTCCAGGAGCTCGTGCCGTATATCGACTGGATGCCGTTCTTCAATGCCTGGGAATTCGCCGGTAAGTTCCCGGACATCCTGCGCGATCCCGTGGTCGGCGAGGCGGCGAGCAACCTACATGCAGACGCGATGCACATGCTCAGAACCCTCATAGACGAGAAGTGGCTGCGCGCGCGTGCGGTGGTCGGTCTATTTCCCGCCCACTCGATCGGGGACGATGATATTTGCGTATATGCCGACGAGCGGCGCGCGACCCCGCTCGAGCGGCTGCATCATCTGCGCCAGCAAAAATCGAAGCCGCAGGGCCACGCGCAGCTCTGTCTGGCCGATTTCGTGGCGCCCGCCACGAGCGGCCGCGCCGATTACCTGGGCGCGTTCGCGGTCACCGCCGGCATCGGCATCGAGGAGCATATCGCGCGATTCGAAGCGGCCCACGACGACTACGGCAGCATCATGCTCAAGGCACTGGCCGACCGCTTGGCCGAAGCGCTGGCCGAGCGCCTGCACGAGCGCGTGCGCCGCGAGGTCTGGGGCTACGCCGCGCACGAAGCGCTCGACGGCGCGGCTCTGATCCGCGAGGCGTATCAAGGCATCAGACCCGCACCCGGCTACCCTGCCTGCCCCGATCACACCGAGAAAGCCGTGTTGTGGAGATTGCTCGATGCCGAGCGCACCGCCGGCATTCGACTCACCGAATCCTTTGCCATGGTCCCGACGGCGGCGGTAAGCGGTTGGTACTTCTCGCATCCGCAGGCGCAATATTTTGGACTCGGCCAGATCGACCGCGATCAGGCGGCGAGCTATGCGTTGCGTAAAAGGATGAGCCTCGACGAGGTGGAGCGCTGGCTGGCTCCCAATCTGGGCTACGTGCCCAGCGCGCCTGCGGCGGCGGACGCGGCGTGAGCCCGCGCCGACGGCCCATCATGGTACACCGGCGGCGCGAATTGAGTTCGCGGGTCGCGCTCGTGGCGCACCAGGCGGTACGGAATGGCGAGGCAACTCGTGTTAGATCGGATCGTCGATCGACTTCGCGAGCGGCGTGAATAGGGTCGCGCCGCTCGCCGTCATGTACCAGCAGTCTTCCAGGCGCATACCGAACTCGCCGGGGATGTAGATGCCGGGCTCGTCGGAGAAACACATGCCGTACTCGAGCGGCGTTGCGTCCCCATGCACGAGGTAGGCCGGCTCATGCCCGTCGAGACCGATGCCGTGTCCGGTCCGATGCGACAGGCCGGGCAACTTGTAGCCGGGCCCCCAGCCCTCGCTCTGATAATAGGCGCGCACGGCATCGTCGAGCTCGCCCGCGGCGACCCCGATCTTCGCGGTCTCGAGCACGATCTCCTGGCCGCGCCTGACGGTGTTCCAAACTTTTCTCTGCCGTTCGGTCGGTTCGCCGTGAATCCAGGTGCGCGAAATGTCCGATTGATACCCCTGAACCGTGCAGCCGCAATCCATGAGAATGATGGATCCCTCGTTCACCGATTGCGGTTGCAACGAGCCGTGAGGATAGGCCGAGGCCTCATTCAGCAGCACGAGCGCGAATTCGGGCGACCCGCCCAACGATGCGCAAGCGCCGTTCATGAGTGTCGCAACATCGGCCGCGCCCATGCCCCGCTCGATGCGCTCGTGCACATAGCGCAACGCGGTGATGGTCACGTCGTTCGCCGTCTGCATGAGCGCGAGCTCGGCCGGTGATTTGATCATCCGGCACGCGCGGATCAGCGGGTCTCCCGACATGATCTCGAAGCCGCCGGAAGCCTTGCGGACTCCGTCGACGATGAAGTACCGGATGGTCGGCTCCACCGCGACCGTGCCCGAGCGCACGCCGCGATCGCGCAGGCCTTGGACGATGGCGGTAAAGGGACTGTCCGATTCGTTCCAAGGCCGCACGTCGCCGCCGATGAGGAGCGTCTCGCGGACGGATGGTTCCTCGAAGGCCGGCGTCACGATCAGCACTTCTCCGCGCGCGGGGATGATGGCCGCCGTGGTGCGCTCGGACCGATGCCAGCGGATGCCCGTGAAATACTCGAGCGATGCGCCGGATTCAATGAGCAGTGCGCCGACCTTGCGCTGTCCCATGAGTCCTTGCACCTTGGCGATCCGGGCGCGGCGCTCGGCGACAGAGATGGGGTGCGCATTGCCAGTGATCGGCTTGAGCACTGGTAGCGCCGCGGCGGGGCCCGGCGCGGGGACGCTCGGCGGTGGGCCGCCCCGCGCGCCGGTGGCGGCGCCGCGCGACATGGCCGCGGCGACCAGCGGCCACGCGCAGGCGCCTTTCAGGAATTCGCGACGGCTCGCGCGGCTCATCGATTCGCGGCCGCGAGGATTTCCCGCGCGAGCCTTGCGTAGTCGCCATTGAAATGGTGACCGCCCGGCAGCTTCACGACCGCCACCTTGGCGGCATCGAGCTTCGGGCACAGTGAGTCATTGTCGCCCTCTCCATAAATGCAAAGTATCGGGATGCCGGTGATACGACTCACCTCGGGCATGGTCGCGGGCCCGGAATTATCGTCTGAAATCCAGTTGCTCACGTGAAATTCGAAAACGGCATGCTCGGACATGCCCATGAGCACCACGAGCGCCACGCGAGCGCGCGCGGCGGGGGCGAGCCGGTTCACCGCGAACGGCAAAACGTCTGCACCCTGGGAATAGCCGATCAGGAGCACGCGCTTCTTGCCGAAGTGCTCCAGGTAATAGCGATCGAGAGTATCGAGGTCGGTCGCGATGCTCTGCGGCGTGCGCGCGGTCCAAAAATAACGCAGGGAGTCGAGGCCGGCGACGGGAATGCCGTGCTCGGCGAGCGCCTGGGCGACCTCCTTGTCGAGACCGGCCCAGCCCCCGTCGCCCGAGAGGATGACGGCGAGGAGATCGGTGGGTGGCGCGCCCGGGCGCGCCGGCACCTCCACGACGGGCAAATTTCCGAGCGCGGCCGGTACGGGCTTCGGCCGGCTCGTGGCCGTTCGTACGACCAGGGTATCGAATGCGGCGAGAAACTTCGGCATCCAGCGATCGACGGCCTCGACATCGCCGGGCACCGAGACCACCGCAGAGCCCGGCATGCGCGCGGCGAAGTCGCGGATCACACCCGGGCTGCAGACGGGATCATGCTCGCTTTGCAGCGCCACCCAAGGATTCGACAGCTGCGGGGCAGGCAGATAGCGCACTCCCCGATCCGTGCGCTCGAATTGCAGTCCCTCGCCCTTGCACAACGGCTTTCGCAGGCTCGTGGCCGGACAAAACCCCACCGTGATCACCCCCGCAAAGGTATTCGGTGGTGCCTGCACCAGAGTCGCGTAGGCGAGCGTCCCGCCCGAGCCGTAGCCCCCGAGAAAGGGAGACTGATAGGTGGGCAGGTGATAGTAAGCCTGGATGAAGTGGCTCAAGTTCTCGAGGTCCCCATCCGCAAACACGCAGTCGCCGCCATCGGCGTCGAGGTCTTCCTCGAGCTGCCGCGTATCGATGCCGGCCACCATGGCTCCGTGGCGCACAAGCGCGAGGGCCAGCTGCGAAAGCCGCTGACTCCAGCCGTCACGGCCCGAGAGAAGCAGCACCAAGGCCTTGGGAGTGCCCGCGGGTGCGTAGACCCTGACATCCTTGAACCGGCCGTGGCTCAAGTGCTGGGGCGCGGGCGTTTGATCCGCAGCGGCCGGCCCCCCGGTCCGTGATGCCGGCGGGGCGGGCGGCGTGACGCCCGCGGGCGCGACCCCCGCGAGCGAGGCGCCGAGCAGAGCTGCGCCGAGGAGCGCTGCCCGCATTCAGATCGCTCCCGTGCGCTTCAACACCGTATAGCGCTTGACGAGCTCGACGCCGAGCGATTTCGGCTCACAGTCGATGAGCACCGCGCCGCCGGCCGCCACGCGTTTCAGCATGTCGCGGCGGGTTTGCTCATAGCCGAGCGCCGCGGCCACTTCGAACACGGACTGCGGCCGCGACAGCGGCTGTGCGGCGATTTGTCCCACGATCTGCTCGCGCAGGTTCGCAACCACCACCAGGTGCCGCGACTGCAGAAGAGTCAGGGCGGCGAGCAGCTCGGGGGCATCCTCGTCGCGGCAATTGGTGATGAGCACGACGAGCCCGCGCTTGCGCCGGCGGCGAATCAACTCTGCGGCGGCGCCGAGGTAATCCGAGAACACGGCCGAGGGCTCGACGCCGCCGAGCTCGGCCATGAGCGCATTCAGCGTTTGCCTCCCTTTGCGCGGTGCGAATCGCTTCTCATCTCCCGGCAGGGTGCCGAAGGTCATCGCTCCGACCGCATCGCCCTGGCTGAGCGCGACGAAGCTCAGGAGCATGAGCGCATCGAGCGACTGATCGAAATGGCTCGCGCCGATTCCCGATTGCGTGTCGTCGGCGCGCATGCGGCGGCCGCAGTCGAGCAAGAACATCACGCTCTGGTCGCGCTGATCCTGGAACATGCGTTCGATGGGGCGTCCGTGCTTGAGGGTCGCCTTCCAGTCGATGTGGCGGATGGGATCGCCCGGCCGATAGTCGCCGAGCTGATCGAAATCCGTTCCGGTACCGCGGCGGCGCACATTCTTGATTCCGAGCTCGGCCAGCCGCTGATCGGTCGCGAGCCAGGCGAAGGAGGCCTGACGCTTGAAGTCCGGAAAGACACGGCGCGATTCGGGTGCGCCGACAAGGACGTTCCAGTCGAGGAGCCCGAGGACCGAGCGGAGCCTCAGCTGACCGGCCTCGAAGGATTTCACGCCGCGCGCGGTGGGGGTGAGCTCGAATTCCAGCGTCTCGTGCTCGCCGGGTCCCACCGCGAAGCGCAGCGGCATGGCCGGAATCTTGAGCGTCGGATCGGCAAGCTCGAAGTAGCGACCGCGACGGCGCGCTCGGCCCGGATTCGCGAGCCTGACCTGCACGCCCACGGGCGAGCCGACTGCAAGGGCATGCGGCAGTCGGCGCACGAGGGTGAGCGGCGCCCGCGCCCATTCCGCCCAGCTGATGCGCACATCGAGGATGAGCAGAGCCAGGATCGATGCCGCGATGCCGAGCGCGGTCAGCGCGATGGTGGAGGGCGGGAGGTCGGTGAACCGCAAGGCAATCAGCAGGGCGCCCACGGCTGCAAGCAGCGCGATCAGGCTGCGCGAAGGGAGCATCGAGGCAAGCATCGATCTCACAGCCGCGGAGCCGCCGTGGCGTCGAGGATCGCGGTCAATACATCGTCGGCCCTGCGGCCATCGAGCTGGGCGTCGGCGGAAAGCGCTATGCGGTGACGAAGCGCGGCGAGTGCCACGCCCTTCACGTCGTCCGGCGTCACGAAGGAGCGCGCTGCGAGCAATGCGGCGGCCTTCGCCGCGCGAATGAGTGCGATCGGGCCGCGCGAGCCCGCACCGATGGCGATCCCGGGCCAATCGCGGGTCGCGCGCGCGATGCGCACCGCGTAATCGATCACGGCCGCATCGACTCGTTGCCGCCCGGCGAGCGTTTGCAGTGCCATGATGGCTCGATCGCTCAGCACGGGGACCACGTGCGCGAGCGGCAACTGGTCGCCCGTTTGATCGGTGGTCGTACGAGTCACGATGTCGGCTTCCTCGCTCGCCGTGGGGTAGGCCATGTCGATCTTGAGCAGGAAACGGTCGAGCTGGGCTTCGGGGAGCGGGTACGTTCCCTCGGTGTCGAGCGGATTCTGCGTGGCGAGCACCATGAAAGGCCGAGGCAAGAGCAGGGTCTCGCCCTCCAGGCTCACCTGATGTTCCTGCATGACTTCGAGGAGCGCGCTTTGCGTCTTGGCCGGAGCACGATTGATCTCATCGGCGAGGAGAATGTTCGTGAACACGGGACCGCGCACCACGCGCATCGCGTGGGTCTCGGCATCGAGCACCGCGTGCCCCGTGATGTCGGAGGGCATCAAGTCCGGAGTGAACTGGATTCGGGCCACCTTGAGCGCCACTGCCTGAGCCAGGGCGCGGACCAGCAGTGTCTTGCCGAGCCCGGGCACGCCCTCGATGAGCACATGGCCTGCAACCAGAAGGGCAATGAGTGTCTGGTCGACCGTCGCAGCCTGACCGACGAGCGCGCGGGCGATCTGGGTTCGCAATTTTCCGAGCAGCTCGCCGGCGCGCGTGATGGCGGGAGATTCGTCGATCATACGGGAGGCCTTTGGTGAGCGGATTGCATGTTAAGCAGGATTCGGCGGCAGACCTCCATCAGCGTGATGGCGGCGCGTTGTTCATTCAAGCGGCTCGAGATCTCGATGGAGCGCGCAGCCCGGATGGCGGCCGCATCGAGCTGGGTGCGCGCCGCGAGGCGCTCGGCCCTGCGCGAGTCATCGAGGGCGGTGTAGCCCGCGATGTGCCGGGCCGCCACTTCATCCAAAGAGCGCCGCGCTGCCATATGCAAGCCCTGCAGCCTTTCTGTGCGCCAGGCGAAGCGCGCGTTGGCCCGGATCTGCTCGGCGAGAGAGCGGCGCACCGGCGTCGGCGCGGGCAAGGGAGGTCCGAAGCGGGGCCCATGGCGCCAAGCCAAGGCCAGGAGGGCGCAGAGCAGAAACACAATCCCCGGAGCCGCGAGGCGCCACAACAGCGTGAGCAGCGGCTCGGCCTGTCCCGGGTGAAAGATCAGGAGCGTGTCGTCGTGGCGAAGTCCCGCGGCCGCCGCCAGCATCTCGGCGTGATCGGCGCGCTTGAGCGCCGCATTCGTCAGGATCCAGCGTGGCCCCAGCACCGTGATATCGCCGAGTCCCATGCCGGTGCGAATGACATGCATGCCTCGATCATCCGCAAGGAACCAGGCGGGAGCGCGATCTGCGTCGAAGCGGAGCAGCGGAAACGCATCACAGACTCGGAACGATTGGCCGGTGAGCAAGCCATCCGCGCTCACCGTCATGAGCGGGCAGTTCGCATAGGGGCCGGCACCGGGCCTGGCGAACGGCCCGTGCACCGGCTTGACGCCGCTCCAGGTCTGCAGCGTCGGGTAGGACTCGAGCGAAGTGGCCTCGATCACCAGACGACCGCCCGCTTCAACCCAATTTTCCAGCGAATCGGCGCTCGGGCGGGTGAACGCATCGCCGGGCTCGGCGAGGACCAGCACGGCATCGGGGGCCAGTCCGCGCACGCTCGAGATCTCCTGAGTGTGCAGACCCAGACTGGTCGCGAACTGGGTGAGGGCGTAGTACGGATTTCGCACCGCTTCGCCCTTCATGGGCGTGGGTATGGTGACGGTTTCCCAATGAGTGCTGAAACCAAACCATATGCCGAGTGCCGCCACCAGGGCGGCGGCGACCAGCTTGAGCGAGAGGTCCCGGCTCACGCGGACGCTCCTTCGAGCGATGCGCGAAAGCCCGAGCACAGCGCCACGATCGGCTCGCGCATGACCCGCTCACCCGCATACACGGCTCGCTGCCAGAGGCGGACGAGGTCCGCGAAGTACGCCGCGCCGCCGGGATCGAGCGTCGTGTTCACCGCTCGCAGCGCTTCGCCCTCGGTGGCCGACGCGCCGATTGCAATATGGTGGCGGTGTACGGCGCAGGAGAGCGCGCCGCGATAGAGAAGGGAGAGCGCCTCGCGCTCGCGCCCCTGCTCGAGAAGCTCGAGGGCCGCAGCGCCGATGTCGGCGGGGAGCGATTCGGGACGGATGTCGAGGCCGTGAATACTGACGACTCGCGGCTCGATCGGCGCGACGGTGGCTGCTCGCCGCCGGAGCATCCGGATCATCCAGACCACCGCAATTGCGGCGGCGATCGCCCCGGCGATCCACAACAGCAGGCTCGAGGACTGCGCCAAAAAATCGGCGAGCCCTCTCAGCCAGGGAGGCGCCGCGGCGGGCTTTGGATCATTCGCGCGGTTCCAGCGCAAGGTCCGCTCGGTTTTCTTGCCACCGAGATTGGGATCCGCTTGCAGCTTCGCCGCCGCCGCATGAATCTCGGCGCGGCTCAGATACGAACCGATGGGCGGCGCACCGGCGGGCGGGGCGGCGCCGGGACTCGCGGGCTGCGCGTGAGTCGCGCCTGCGAACAGGAGCGCGAGCAACGCAACTTCAAGCGGCAAACGCACGTCGAAACTCCTGCTCGATGTCCCATGCCTCGAGCTCGACGCGGCGGTTGAGATACAGACCGAAACCCGCGGCGACATAGAAGGGCTCCATGAACGCCACGGCGGCGGTGTAAGCGACCGAGGAAATTATGGCCGTCTGGGAGCCGGCGAGCTCGGTCAGCCATCCACGGCCGAGTCCGAAGGCACGCGGTGCAAGCAGCACTTGCAGCGCCAGGATACTCCCCCAGAGGGCAAACTCTCCGTTCGCGAATGCGAGTGTCATCGCGCGCGCGACGCCCCGCCGGCGCACGGTAAGCTGCCGTACGCGGTCTCGTTGCGCCTTCCCTGAAAGCCCCTCGAGCTGCACGATCGGTTGCTTGAAGGAGCGCGAGGCGCTCAAGCGAAGCGCCAGGAGCATGCCTACGCTCGGTCTCAACACCCGGCGCGCATCCGCCCACAAATCCATGACCGTGGTGGTCTCGCCGAAGAGCGCACGCGACAGTGCGAACAGGACGCTGCGGTCGAGCCATGGCTTCGACAGCCAAACGAGCAGGCAGGGCAGCCAGGGCTCGAGCGGAAAGGTGGCCAGGCAGACGAGGAAGGCGGGTAGCGCGACGGCGAGGTAGCAGGTATAGACCGAGCGCATCCGTGAGTGCAGGAGCCGCACGCCCAGATCGCATCCTTCCCAGACGGAGCGCGGGCGAAGGGTGACGGTGATGGAGTCAATCCGCATAGGGGCGGCGCAAGAAGAACAGGGCGACCAGAATCCAGCAAGCAGCGGCGCCCGAGTATTTTGCCGTGGGCGTGATCCACGCCGCGGACGACCAGAACGCCTCGATTGCCGCGGCGATCACCAGCATCACGGCCGAGCCGAACACGATGATGCTCGTATCCTTTGCGGCCGCCTGCAGCGCGTCCGTGCGTGTCAGCCGCCCGGGCAAGAGTACTGCGCGCCCGATGCGCAGGCCTGCCGCTCCGCAGAGCACGATGGCGGTCAACTCGAAGGCAGAGTGGGTGGCGATGAATGGGAAGAACGTGCCTGCGAAGCCCGCGGAGGCGACATATCCGCCGATCGCCCCGCCGAATGCGCCATTCGTGGCAATGAAGAACACACTGCCGGCCCCCCACAGCGCGCCCGTCGCGTAGCACTGAAAGGCGATGCCGATGTTGTTCATGACGTAATAGCCGAGCATCATCCAGTTGCTGCCCGCATCGCGCAGCCGGCCCAGCACGGGGTTCGAGGGATCGTACATCTTCTCGAACTTCGCGGCGGTCGCGCCGTCCACGAGCGTCAAAATCAGATCGGGCTTGTGGTAAACGGCGATCCCGAGGGCGAGCGCAGGACCCATGAGCAGCAGTGCGGCGACTGCCACATAGCCTCGGTGCGCGCGCACCATCGCGGGGAAGCGGTTGAGGAGCACATGCGCGATGCGCGCCACCCCGAGATCGCTCTGCCGGTACACGATTTGGTGGGCGTGTGCCGTGACGATCGAGAGGCGTTCCAAGATGGCGGATGGAAAGCCCCTGGCCTCCGCAAGCGCCAGATGCTCGCAACAGGTTCTATACAGGCGCAGAAAGCGCTCCGGATCGAGCTCGCGCTCCGGCCGCTTGACGGCTTCCTCGAGCTCCAACCAGAGCCCGCCGTTCGCGGTCTCGAACTCGAGGGCGGTCATGGTGCGGCGGATCCCATCGTCGTGCGCGACGTGCGATCGCCATGCAGCCAGCGCGCGACCCCGACGAGCCGCGCCGTGAGCGAGAGCTGCGCGGGGGCGCCCGGAGTCGCGGCGCAGGCGAGCTCGGCAATTTCCTCTGCGCGTTGCGGGGTGAGCCGCCCCACCCTGAACGCGAATGACATGATGGCGATCTGCTGCCTCAGGGAAAGGGGGATGGCAGGCGGCATGGATTCGGCCTCGGCCAGCGAGCCTGCGAGCTGCACCTCGTGCCGGTAGGCGACGACGGTGCCGGCGGCGAGATCGCCGATGCGCCGCGAGTCGCTACGCAGCAGCACCGACACGATGCCGCAGGCGTACAGGACGGGCAAGACATCGACGACCCGCAGCAGGTTTCGGATCAGGCAGCCGGCCGGGGTGATCGGCAGGCCGTTGGCCATGAGCACGACCAGTCCCATCACGCGCTTGCCGGGCGTAGCGGCGGCAGATGTCAGCTCGAAGATCACCGGGTAGAGCCAGTTCACCACGAAGAGGAAAATGAAAAAGAGCCCGGTCCCGAAATAACCGGCGCGCCCGAGCACCGAGGCGCACACCGTGAGCAGGAGCAAGCGGATGGCCGCATCGATCAGAAAGGCGGTGGCGCGTACCGCGAAACCGGCCGGGCGCATCGATATCGCGATTCCCTCCGGAGTCTCCGCGGTGAGAAGGGTGTCGATCGCCGAATTCAAGCCCGGATGACGATCGTGTCGGCGATGTAGTCGTGGCAGCAGCGCCGTTGTTCGCCGAAAATCATGAGGACGTCGACGAGGGAATAGAAGGCGCCGACCAGTGGCAGCAACATGAGCGCCAGCCACGAGATCACGTGGTTGAGGAGGTACCGCAGCCCGAATATCCGGGCGAGGGTGGCGCGCGAGCCATCGGGACGCGCGATCTTGATGCCCATGAGCTTCTTACCGATGGTCTGAGCATCGCGATAGACGAACAGGGTCATGACGACGAGCAGCAACAAATCGACGAGGACGCCCACATAAAACAACATGCCGGCGCCCACCACCGCGGTCCAAAAAGCGAGGTAGTTGAACGAGGACGCGCGCGACACGCCCATGGTACTGAAGGCCACCACGTAGCTCGGCAGGAGAGGGATTCCGAAGATGAGGACATCGATGATCTTCGCTCCCAGGCGCGAAGCGCGGGTGGCTTTCTCGAAGGGAGCATCCGTCGCGGCAATGTCGGCCACGACGCTTTGCGGCGGGGCATAGTTATTCGGCGTCGACACGGTGTGTTCCTTGCGGCTCGACCTCGCCCCTATCATAGCGCGGGCGCCCGGCACGCGGCTCCTTTTTACTCAATGCCGCCGGTCGGGATAGGCGTCGATCTCGCTCAGCATCTCGGGACCGCCCAGGGCCTGCATTTGCCCCAGAATCCAGTCGCGTCGCTGAAGGACATAGCGTGACGGTGCCGCGGCCGAGTAGTGCTCGGGATTCGGCAGCACCGCCGCCAAAACCGCCGCATCGCTCCGCGACAGACGCGCCGCCGGGCGATGGAAGAAGCGTTCGGCCGCCGCCTCCGCCCCGTAGGTGCCATAACCGAACTCGGCGATGTTCAGATACATTTCGAGGATACGCCGCTTGGGCCAGAGTCCTTCGATCAAGAGGGTGAAGTAAGCCTCGAGACCCTTGCGGAAATAGCTGCGGCCGGACCAGAGAAACAGGTTCTTCGCGACCTGCTGGCTGATGGTGCTCGCGCCGCGCACGCGGTGGCTGTGCTGATTGAGCTGGTAGGCCCTTTCGATGGCCTCGACGTCGAATCCCCAGTGGTCGGGGAATTTCTGATCCTCGGAGGCGACCACGGCGAGCGGCAAATTCGGGGAAATACGGGCGAGATCGACCCATGTATGCCGGAAGACGTAGCTACGATCGCGGGCGAGCCACGCCGCTACCTGTGTCTCCGCCATGAAGGCGCTGTAGGGCGGGTCGATCCAGCGCAGCAGCGCCACCGAGAGCACCGAAATCGCAAGGAAAAGCAGCACCAGCCAGCCGAGGGCTCGAAGGATCCGGCCCAGGAAGGTCTTGCCGCTCGCCAACTCGCTCGCCCGGCGACTCGCGGATCACTTCTTCGGAGCGCGGCGCACGCTGGTCATGGTCACCGCCTCGAGGGGCACGTCATCGTGGCCGCGGCGCTTGCCGGTTTTCGCGGCGGCGATCTTGTCGATCACGTCCATCCCTTCGGTGACGCGTCCGAACACCGCGTAGCCGAAATTACCCCGCTGGTGATCGAGAAATTCGTTGTCCTTGAGATTGACGAAGAATTGCGAGGTCGCGCTGTTGATGTCGTTGGTGCGTGCCATGGACAGCGTGCCGCGCTCGTTCTTCAGGCCGTTGTCCGCCTCATTCTTGATCGGAGCGCGGGTCTGCTTTTGCGACATATCTTCCGTAAAGCCGCCGCCCTGAATGACGAATCCCGGGACGATGCGATGAAACGTGGTGCCGTCGAAGAAGCCGTCGTCGATGTACTTCAAGAAGTTCGCGACGGTCAGCGGCGCCTCCTTCTCGAAGAGCTCGACCGTAAAGTCGCCAAGGTTGGTTTTGAAGTGAATCATGTGCTTTCCTCGTGGAGGGATTGATAGGTTCCTCGCGTGACGCGGGGAAGGCCGGAGTAATCGTGGTGGCATTCGACGTCGCGAAAACCGCGGCGCTCGAGCAGCCGCGCTACCTCGCGATGCTGGCTGCTCCCGTGCTCGAGCAACAGCCATCCGCCGGCGGTCAGATGCGAGGGTGCACGGGCGACGATGGCCTCGAGCGCATCGAGCCCCCGAGGTCCCGCCACAAGCGCGAGCTCGGGCTCGGCCGCCAGCGACGCCAGCGCCGGATCGCCTTCCGCGACGTAAGGCGGGTTCGCGACGACCATGTCGAATCGCCGACCGGGAGTTGCGTCGAACCAGGAGCCCAACCGAAAGGTCACGTTGGACAATGCGAGTGCTCGCGCATTATCGCGGGCGACCCCCAATGCTCCCGGCGAAACGTCCACCGCCATGACGTGCGCGCGCGGCCGCTCGGAGGCGATGGCGAGCGCTACGGCGCCGCTCCCGGTCCCCAGATCGAGCACCGTGCGCTGCTCGGATTTCGGCAGGTGCTTCAGGGCCGTCTCGACGAGGATCTCGGTCTCATGGCGCGGCACGAGCACCGCGGACGTCACCTTGAGCGGCAGCGACCAGAATTCCCGCCGGCCGGTGAGGTACGCCACGGGCATGCCGCTCCTGCGCCGCTCGATCAGATGCCGGTAGGTGCGCAAGGCGGCATCGGCGATGGGCTCTTTGGCCCTCACGATGAGCGCCGCGCGCCCGACACCGAGCACGGTGCTCAAGAGCACCTCGGCATCGAGCTCGGGCGAATCGCTGCGCGCGGCGAGCTCGCGGACGCCGCGTCTCAGGACCTCCTCCACGGTACCCGTGTCGCTGCGATTCCACTCGACAGCCTTCGTCTGGATGTTCATTCGACCTGGCTCGCGAGCTCCTCGGCCTGGTGCTCCTGGTTGAGCGCACCGATGAGCTCGTCGAGGTTGCCGTTCATGACCTCATCGAGCTTGTAGAGCGTCAAGTTGATGCGGTGGTCGGTGACGCGGCCCTGGGGAAAATTGTACGTGCGGATGCGCTCCGAGCGATCACCCGAGCCGACCTGGAGCTTGCGCGACTGGGCCTGCTGCGTCACCTGCTTCTCGCGTTCGCTCGCCAGGAGCCGCGCCTTCAGAAGCGACAACGCCCGCGAGCGGTTCTTGTGTTGCGACCGCTCGTCCTGGCACTCGACCACGATGCCGGTGGGCAGATGCGTGATGCGGATGGCCGAGTCGGTCTTGTTCACGTGCTGGCCGCCCGCGCCCGAGGATCGATAGGTGTCGATGCGCAGGTCCGCAGGATTGAGCTCGACGGTCTCGACCTCCTCGAGCTCGGGCAGGATCGCGACCGTGCACGCCGAGGTATGGATGCGCCCCTGCGCCTCGGTCGCCGGCACGCGCTGCACGCGATGCGTGCCCGACTCGAACTTCAAGAGCGAGTAGGCACCGCGGCCGATGATGCGGCTGATGATCTCCTTGTAGCCGCCATGCTCGCCCGGGCTCTCGGAGAGCACCTCTACCTCCCAGCGCTTCGACTCTGCGTAGCGGGCGTACATGCGAAAGAGATCTCCGGCGAACAGCGCGGCCTCGTCGCCGCCGGTGCCCGCGCGCACCTCGAGGAAGATGTTGCTTTCGTCGTGCGGATCCTTGGGCACCAGCAAGCCCTGCAGCGCCTGCTCCTCCGCATCCATGCGGGCGCCGAGCTCCTTGAACTCGTCCTCCATCTCGAGCTCGCGGGCAGTGGCGGCGTCGCCCTCGAGCGCGAGAAAGCCGCGATAGCGGTCGACGAGCGGCCCGAGCCGCGCGTATTCCCGGGAGAGATCGCGAAATTGGGTCTGGCGGCCGATGACGTCGGGCTCGGACAACAGGCGGCCGATTTCCTCGTACCGCTCGTCGAGTTTCTCCAATTTGCGCCGGATCGAATCCTTCATGGCGCAAATTATAGCGGGCTTCCTGCTAGTCCCGGTCGCGTTCTTCCGTAAGGAGCCGCATGAGGATCTGCGCCAATGCGGGGTCGGTGGACTCGGAGGCCTGGCGCAGCGCCTGGGTGGGGGAATGCAGCAGCCGGTTCGTCAGGGTGTTCGCGAGGTACTCGATGACCTCGTCCGCGGATTTGCCCGCCAACAGCATGCGTCGCGCCTGCTGCAGCGTCTGGCTGCGGATCGCGTCCGCCTGCTCCCGCAGCGCGCGAATGGCGGGTCCGGCGTCCTGGGCGCGCAGCTCGGCGACGAATCGCGCCACTTCTTCCTCCAGCATGAGGCGCGCGCCGCCCGCCGCCGCTTCGCGCTCGCGGCGGTTCTCCTCGACGATGTGCTGCAAGTCGTCGATGGAGAACAGATACACATCCGAGAGCTCCGCAACCGCCGGCTCGATATCGCGCGGCACCGCGAGATCGAGCATGAAAATCGGCCGGTGCCGCCGCTTGCGCACTGCCGCCGCCGCGGCGCTCTTCGTGATGAGCGGCAACGCGCTCGCCGTGCAGCTGACGACGATGTCCGCATCCACGAGCTCCTTGTCGAGGCTCGTCAAGTCGAGCGCATACCCCTTTACCTCGGCCGCGAGCGCCTGCGCCCGCGCCAACGTGCGGTTGGCGATGACGAGCCGCTTCACTCCGGCGCTCGCAAAATGCCGAGCCGTGAGATCAATCATCTCACCGGCACCGATCAACAGGGCCGTGCGCTCGGAGAGATCGGCGTACATGCGCCGCGCGAGATTCACGGCGGCGGAGGCGAGCGAAACCGCATTGGCGCCGATCTGCGTTTCCGAGCGAACGCGCTTCGCGGCGGAGAACGCCGCCTGAAAGAGCTTGTTGAGCGAAGGACCCGTGCTCCCGGCCTCGTGTGCCACGCGGTAGGCATCCTTGAGCTGCCCCAGGATCTGCGGCTCGCCGAGGATCATGGAGTCGAGTCCCGAGGCGACGGCGAATGCGTGTGCGACGGCGAGCCGGTCTTGATGGACGTACAGGCTCGAGGTGAGGTTGAGGTTGTTGCCGTGATGATTCTCGAGCCACTGCGAGAGCTCCGAGGCGCTCGCATTTCCCGACCAGTAGACTTCCGTGCGATTGCAGGTCGACAGGATCACCACCTCGGCGACGCCCTGTTCCTGTTTCAGCGCGCGCAATGCCGCGATCAGCCGGTCCTCGTTGAATGCGACCTTTTCGCGCAGCGCAACCGGCGCGGTCTTGTGGTTGAGACCGAGAACGTTAAATGCCATGAGAACGCGCTTGTTTCGTAACCCTGCGATTTTGGGTAAGAAACACCCTTAGATCAAGCGGGAATCAGGGGCAGGAGCCCCCTCATTTGGCTATAGTGCGGGCGTGTTCTCGAAATCCAGCCTCACCATCGACTCAAAGATGTGCGCGTGGCCCGTCAAAGCAGGCCTGGCTCTCGCTCTCCCGGTCCTCGCGGCGTGCGTAGGGCCGCGGGTCGCTCCGCCCGAGCCGGGGCAGGTTTTCTACACGGTGACCGGCGAGATCGCGCTCGAGCGCGGCGAGGCTCGCACCGCGGCCCTTCAGTACACCGCCGCGGCAAAGAGCGGCACGGATTCCAAGCTCATGGCGCGCGCGAGCGAAGTCACGAGCGAATGCCTGCAGCCGTCCTTGACCGCCGCGGTCGCCGCACGCTGGCTCACGCTCGATCCGCATTCGCTCGATGCGCACCGCTCGGCCGCGCGCGCGGCCCTCGCGCTCGCGCGGATCGATGAGTCCGCCAGGCAGTTTCAGATCTTGATCGTGAGCTCCCCGCGCGGGACCGATGCGGAGCTCGCGGATCTCGAGACGGAACTCGCTGCGAGCGACAACGTGTTCGGCGCGCGGCAGCTCGCGGACCGATTGGCGGCGTCCTTTCCGAGCTCTGCCGCGGCGCTGCGCATGCAAGGCTTCGCTGCCCTGCGCGCCGATGATCCGGCGGCGGCGGCGGCCGATTTCTCTCAGGCCCTCGCACTCGCCCCGCCCGCGACAAGCGGCGAGGCCACGCAGTCGGCCGAGGCGCGGCGCGAGCTCAAGCAGGGCCTGTGGCGGGCCCGTATTCTCGCCGGCGATTCACAAGAGCCGCTCGGCGAAGCGCAGGCGCTCGCGCGGAGCGACCCGAGCCCTGCGAATGTCCTCGATTACGCGCTGCTGCTGCTCGCGGCGCAGCAGAGCGCGGCGGCCGTCACGCAGCTCGAGGCGCTCACGGGCGATGCGGACTCCCAGCCCGTGGCGCTTCGGCTTTTGGGATTGATCGAATTCCAACAGAACGATCTGGACGCGGCGACCCGGCATTTCACCGAGCTTCTGACCACGGGCAAGTTCATCGATGACTCCTTTTATTATCTCGGCCTGATCGCGGAACGGCGCTCAGAGCCGGAGAAGGCGCTGCGCCTCTACGCGGAGGTGCAAAACGGCGACAACGCCGTGTCCGCGCTGCTGCGCGCCAGCGCAATTCTGCAGACCCATGGCGCAGCCGCTGCGGCCCAGGAAATCCTCGATCGTCTCGTGCGCGATGAGCCTGCGTACGCGCCGGAGGTGCTCGCGGCACGGGCGAAGATGTATTCCGACACCGGCGATGCGGTAGCAGCTCTGGCAGTGCTCGACCACGGGAGACTGCAATATCCGGACAGCGTGGATTTGCGCTACGCCGTCGCCTCGACGGAGGAAGAAGCGGGACGCGTGAGCGCGGCCCTCAAGGAGCTCAAGGAAGTGGTGAAGCTCCGGCCGGACGATCCAGCGGCGCTCAACGCGTATGGGTACACACTTGCGGACCACAATCTCGAGCTCGGTCGCGCCCGAGCCTACATCGAGCGTGCTTACGCCGCCGCGCCCAGGAACGCCGCCATTCTCGATAGCCTCGGCTGGGTGTTGTACCGACAAGGGCACCCGGAACAGGCGTTGCCCTACCTTGCAGCCGCGTACGCGGATGACCGGGGTGCCGATATTGGTGCGCATTATGGCGAGGTGCTGTGGCACCTCGGCCGGCGCACCGAGGCGGACAAGGTGTGGGACGCGGCGGCCGGTATCGATAGGGACAGCCGTTTGCTCAATGCAACGCGCCAGCGTCTGCACGCGGCTCCCTAACGTGCGCCGAGCGCTCGCAGTGCTCGCTTGCGCGTCGGTGCTCGCCGGCTGCGCGACCCTTCACCGGCAGGCCGCGCCGGCGCCCGCGCTCGCGCCGTGGGACGAACGCGCCGCGGAGCTCGAGCACATTCGGGGCTGGCGGCTCGACGGCCGAGCGGCCGCGGCACTCGGTCAGCAAGGGTGGCAGGCCAGCCTCGGATGGCGGCAAGACGGGGAGGCGAGCGAGCTGCATCTGGCGGGACCCTTCGGTGTCGGAGCACTCGCCATCACCGTGACACCCGCGGGCTTGTCGCTCAATGGCGCACCACCGAGCGCCGAGGTGACGCAGAAGCTGGAGGAACGCCTCGGTTTCGAATTACCCCTGGACAATCTCAGATTCTGGCTGCTCGGCATCCCGAATCCGGCCGCGCCGTTCGATCTCACGCGCAACGCACAGGATCGCGTCCAGCATCTTGCGCAGGCGGGCTGGAGCATCGATTACGATCAGTACCGGCCGGCGGGCGGCGATGTGCTGCCGGCCCGCGTGGTGCTGAGCCGGGCGGATGCGCGCGTGCGCATCGTGGTGGACCGATGGCAGATACCGCTGTGAGTGATTCGCCCGGGGCCGCGACTGCCGGCGACCCGGCGGGCGAGGGGCCCTGGCCAGCGCCGGCGAAGCTCAATTTGTTCCTGCACATCGTCGGCCGGCGTCCCGACGGTTATCACGAGCTGCAGACCTGCTTTCAGTTCGTCGACTTATGCGATGAGATCACGATCAAAGTGCGTGCCGACGGTGCGGTCCGGCGCGGGGTGGGCGCGCTCGGGGTCGTGCCGGAAGAGGATCTTTGCGTGCGCGCCGCGCTCGCGCTCAAGGCCGGCACCGGATGCACGAAGGGCGCCGACATCAGCGTGCACAAGCGCATTCCCATGGGCGCGGGTCTCGGAGGCGGCAGCTCGGATGCGGCCACATGCCTGGTGGCGCTCAACCGACTGTGGGGCCTTAATCTGGGGGCGGATGAGCTTGCCGCGATGGGCCTCAAACTGGGGGCGGACGTGCCGGTATTCGTGCGCGGGCGGGCAGCCTGGGCGGAAGGGGTCGGGGAGCGCCTGACTCCGCTCTACCCCCCGCTCGCTCCGATCGAACGTAACTACCTGATTGTCAAGCCAAATGTCTTCGTAAGCACGCGGGATGTGTTCCAGGACCCTGAATTGACAAGAAATACCCAGCCCATCACAATTCACGGTTTTCTGGCGGCCGGCGGTAGGAACGATTGTCTCGATGTGGTGCGGCGCCGCTATCCTGAGGTCGCGCGCGCCATCGACTGGCTCTCGGCCTATGGAGTCGTACGCCTGACAGGGACGGGGGCCTGTGTATTCATGGCCTGCGAGCCGGCGCTCGCGCGGGAGATCATCGGCCGACTGCCGACGGGATTCGACGCGTATGTGGCTCGTGGATTGAATGACTCGCCCTTGCTCGAGAGGTTAGCGGCTTAAAGCGGCGGTGCGGGAGTGCGGCCGATTCGAGTTTCATTTGGGGTGTCGCCAAGCGGTAAGGCAGCGGGTTTTGATCCCGCCATACGGAGGTTCGAATCCTTCCACCCCAGCCGAATTTCGTCGGCGGGAGTGGTTCGTTGATCCAAAATGGCTCTAGGTTGGAGTTGCGACGGGAAGGATAACGCCCGGAGGGCGGCCCCGAAGGGGTGAGGCCCGCAGGGCCGAATAATCCTTCCACCCCAGCCACTTCGTAACATGGATTTATGTCGTCCTCGCTGAGCAAAGAATTCGATTCTCCGTCCATCTCTGTGTTCGCCGGCAATGCGAATCCATTGCTGGCGGAAGGGATTGCGCGTCACCTGCACGTGCCTTTGGGCCGCGCGTATGTGGGGCGTTTCTCCGACGGCGAGGTGAACGTTGAGCTGATGGAGAACGTGCGCGGGCGCGATGTGTTCATCGTGCAGTCGACGTGCCCGCCGACGAACGATAATTTGATGGAACTGCTGCTGATGACGGATGCCTGCCGGCGCGCGTCGGCGAAGCGCATCACCGCGGTGGTACCTTATTTCGGCTACGCGCGACAGGACCGGCGGCCGCGCGCGACGCGAGTTGCGATCGCCGCGAAGCTGGTTGCGAACATGATCGCGAGTGCGGGGGTCGATCGATTGCTGACCGTGGATCTGCATGCGGATCAGATCCAGGGCTTCTTCGACATACCGGTCGACAACGTCTATGCCTCGCCGGTGCTGCTGGGAGATGCGTGGAAGCAGAAGCACGAGAACATGATCGTGGTATCGCCGGACGTAGGCGGCGTGGTGAGAGCGCGGGCGCTGGCGAAGCGCCTGGACGATGCCGAGCTTGCCATCATCGACAAGCGGCGGCCGCGTCCCAACGAGTCGAAGGTGATGAACATCATCGGCGAGGTCGAGGGCAAGTCCTGCGTTCTGATCGACGACATGGTGGATACCGCGGGCACTTTGTGCCAGGCGGCGCAGGCGTTGAAGGACGAGGGGGCGATCCGAGTGGTCGCCTACATCACGCATCCGGTGCTCTCGGGCGCCGCGATCGAGCGTATCTCGAAGTCGGTGCTGGACGAGCTGGTGGTGACGGACACGATACCGCTGTCGGACAAGGGACGCACCTGCATCCGCATCCGTCAGCTCACGGTGTCCGGATTGCTTGCGGAGACGATACGGCGGATCAGCGACGACGATTCGGTGAGCTCGCTGTACGTAGATTGATTTGAGTCGGTGTTCCGGACTGGTCGCGGCCGGGACGATGTTGGTGAATGCAACTGGAGAAGATCATGAAAACCTCATTTGAGCTCACGGCAGAGTTCCGCGAGACGCATGGCAAAGGTGCGAGCCGCCGCCTGCGTCACGAAGGCAAAGTGCCGGCCATTCTTTACGGCGGACATCTGGAGGCGCGAGCGTTGACCTTGAGTCACCAGAAGCTCGCGCTCATGCTCGAGAACGAGCGCTTCTACTCGACGATCTTGAGCTTGCGGGTCGGAGATCAAACGCAGGCCGCGATCTTGAAGGACGTGCAGCGGCATCCGTTCAAGAACGCCATCCTGCACATCGATTTTCAGCGCGTCGAGGAGAACGAAAAGATCCGTATCAGCATTCCGCTGCACTTCAAGGGCGAGGCGGTCTCGCCGGGCGTGAAGTCGCAGGGCGGTCTCGTGTCGCATATGCGCACCGAGGTCGAGGTGGCGTGCCTGCCGAAGGATCTGCCGGAGTTCATCGAGGTCGACCTGTCCGGACTCTCTCTCAACGAGAGTATTCACCTGTCGCAGCTCAAGATCCCGGAGGGTGTGCAGCTCGTCGATCTCGCGAAGGAAGACTCCGCGGTCGTCGCGATTCACAGCCCGCGTGCCGAGGAGCCCGAGCCGACCGCGGCGGCGGCAGCGGCAGGGACGGCAGCGCCTGCGGAAGGAGCGGCCGGGGCAGCAGCGGCGGCACCGGCGGCGGCGGCTGGGGGCGATGCGGCGAAGGCCGCGGCTCCCGCGAAGGCCGACGCCAAGAAAGAACCAGCGAAGAAAGACGCGAAGAAGTAATCTCGCGTCCTTGGCTTGGGGCCGCCCGCATACGGCGGCCCTTCATTTTTTACGGTCGGGCCGAACTGGGCTCGACGAGCGGGTAGGTAGCTTCCACGATGGCTGGATTACCGTTGCGGATCATCGTCGGTCTCGGCAATCCGGGACCCGAGCATCTGGTTACCCGTCACAACGCGGGTTTCTGGTTCGTGGATCTGCTTGCGCGGCGCCACGGCGCGGAATTTCGCGACTACCGCAAGTTCTCCGGCGAGACGGCGCGGATCAATGTCGCGGATCAGGACCTCGTTCTATTGAAACCCACCACATACATGAATCGAAGCGGCCTCTCGGTGCGTCAGCTGAGCGACTTCTTCAAGGTCCCTCCGGAGCAGATCCTGGTCGCGCACGACGAGCTGGACCTGCCGGTGGGCTCGGTCCGCCTGAAGCACGGCGGCGGCCACGGCGGACACAACGGGCTGCGCGATACCATCGCGCATATTGGTGAGAATTTCTGGCGCCTGCGCCTTGGCATCGGTCATCCCGGCAACAAGGCTCAGGTGATCGACTACGTTCTCACGCGCGCGCCGCGCGCCGAGGAGGACCTCATCATGGAGGCGGTGAACACCGCCGCTGAAAGCGTTCCCGTGCTCATCGAGCATGGCGCCGAGCGCGCCATGACCAAATTACACAGCCGTGCGGTGAAGGTCTGATGCCGATACGTTGCGGCATCGTCGGTTTGCCGAACGTCGGCAAATCCACCCTCTTCAATGCGATTACCCGCGCGCAGATTGCCGCGGAGAATTATCCATTCTGCACCATCGATCCCAACGTCGGTGTGGTGCCGGTTCCCGATCCGCGGCTTCAAGTGCTGGCCGATATCGTGCGGCCGGAGCGCATCCTGCCCACCACGGTCGAGTTCGTCGATATCGCGGGGCTCGTCGCAGGCGCCTCGAAGGGCGAAGGACTCGGCAACAAATTCCTGTCCCACATCCGCGAGGTCGACGCGGTGGCACACGTGGTGCGGTGCTTCGAGAACGATGACATCATCCATGTCGCCGGACGTGTGGACCCGCAGAGCGATATCGAGGTGATCAACACCGAGCTTGCACTCGCCGACTTGGACAGCGTGGAGCGCGCCTATCAGAAGGCGGCGAAGGCGGCAAAAACCGCCGACAAGGACGCGCTGAGATATCGAGACCTGCTCGAGCGGCTGCGCGAGCAACTCAACAAGGCGCAGCCGGTGCGCGCTCTGAAGCTCGATGCGAACGACCGCGCGCTGATCCGCGACATGCACTTGCTCACCGAAAAGCCGGTGATGTACGTCGCAAACGTCGATGAAAACGGTTTCGAGAACAATTCCCGCCTCGACCGCGTTCGCGAGATCTCGAAAGCGGAAGGGGCAGTGGTCGTCCCGGTGTGCGCCGCCATCGAGGCCGAGATCTCGCAGCTCGATGAGGCCGACCGGGCTGAGTTTCTGAAAGAGCTGAAGCTCGAGGAGCCGGGATTGAACCGCGTCATTCGCGCCGGCTACACGCTGCTCGGCTTGCAAACGTTCTTCACGGCGGGGCCGAAGGAAGTTAGAGCCTGGACGGTGCGCACCGGATCGACCGCACCCCAGGCCGCCGGTGTCATTCACACGGATTTCGAGCACGGCTTCATTCGGGCCGAGGTGATCGGCTACGAGGATTTTGTGGCGCACAAAGGCGAAGCCGGCGCGAAAGAGGCCGGAAGGCTTCGCCTCGAGGGAAAGGAGTACATTGTGCGCGAGGGCGACGTGATGCACTTTCGGTTCAACGTCTGACGGCCGCCCAGGCCTTTAGGAGACGAGCCATGGATCAGCTGATTCCGCACAACGCACTGATACTGGTGGGCGACGGCCGCGCGGCGCTGTTCTTGCGCAACGCCGGGCAGCCCCTCCACGTGAAGCTCGAGCTGGTGCGGCTGTTGCAGCACGACACTCCGCCCAACCGCGATCTCGCAGCCGATCGCCCAGGCCGCACCCACGGGCCCGGTCACCACATCAAGAGCGCCACCGAGGAGACGGACTGGCACCACTTGGAGGAAAAGCGCTTCGTGCACACCGTCGCGGAGGCGATATCGCGCGCCGCGCTCGCCGAGCCCACACTCGAACTGGTCGTGGTTATGCCGCCCAAGGCGCTCGGGAGTTTTCGCGAAGCGATCGGCGAGCCCGTGCGACGTCACATCGTCGCGGAGATTCCGAAGGATCTCGCCGGCCATCCGGTGCGGGACATCGAGCGTCATTTGCAGGGCGCGGCGGGCCCGAGGTAATAAAGACATAAGCCTTTGATTTTCATGCACGAGGACGCGGAATTCGCTTGACAGCGCCACGCCGCGTTCGCAGAATCCGCCTCCCTGGGGTGAGGTAGCTCAGCTGGTTAGAGCGTGGCACTCATAATGCCGAGGTCGAGGGTTCGAGTCCCTCTCTCACCACCAGTAAAATCAGTACGTTGTGCACGTTTAGGCGCCCTTCCGCGGCGTGCCGTGTGCCCTTTTTGTGCTACCAACTCGGCGGCTTTGGATAGCTGATCGGGCGCCAAGTGCCCGTAGCGCAGGACCATCGCGTAGCTCTTCCAGTCACCTAGCTGCATGAGCTCGTGGAGTGTGACGCCGCTTTGGACGGCCCATGAGGCGAACGTGTGTCTGAGGTCATGCCAGCGCAGCGGTTCGAGCTGTGCCCGCTTTACGGCTTTCTGAAAAGCTGGCGTGTTGCAGTCATCGACGGGCGCCCCATCGTATTGGAATACGCGATTGCCGGTAGGGTGCAACTTCCGGCAGCGCTTGAGTACCGCGACTGCGGGAGAGGAGAGCGGAAACCCGAAACTACGGCCACCCTTCATCTGTGTCGGTGGCACCCATGCGCGGCGGCCCTCGAGGTCGACACGGTCCCACGTGAGCTGAAGCATCGAGCGCATGCGAAGACCGGTCAGCACGGCGAACTCTGCCGCCAGCTTCAAGTGCGGAGGCAATTCCTTTTTCAGGCGCTCGAACTCGTCGCTGCGCAACCACCGCGGCTCAGGCGCTTTCTGGCCGTACATTGGAACTTTCGGAATGTTGTCGATGTAGCGCCACTCGTCGCGGGCTTTACGAAGAATCGCGCGCAGAAGCGCCATGTATCGATCAACGGTCGATTCGCTTGCCCCTTCTTCGCGCAGCCCTTCTCTGAGATCCTCTATTGTGTCTCGGTCGATGGCCGATAGTGGCTCGTTATCGAGATAGCCGCCGAACCATGCGAGCATGTACTCGTCCTTGGGCTTGGTCCGCTTCTTCGTCTCGGTCAGCCAACGGGATGCCGCTTCCCGCCATGGAATGGCAGAACGCTCGCCGAGCTTGAGTTCTCGCCAAGCGCGCTCCCGTTCGTGTTGCTCGAACTCTTGCGCTGCCGCGCGATCCTGCGTGCCCGTAGATTTCCTAATCTTGTTGCCAGCGACCGAGATTCGTACCCACCACGGACCTTCGGCCTTTCGACGGTAGAGCGACATTGTTCCCTCAAATACTCATCGAGCAGAGCGCGATGATAGACCCACGCCCGCCCAATCTTACAACCTGGGATAATTCCCGTCTTCGTTAACCTGGCGCATGTGTCCGGGTGAACGTGCAAAAATTCAGCCGCTTGCGCGAGAGACTGGATTCACTCATGGCTTAGTCCGACTCCGACGTTCTTCAGCTTGTCCCATCCCTGCTGCGAGGCGGTGCTGACGGAATGCTGATCGAGATAGGCGCGAATTGGCACCGGGGTTGCCTGATCAAAAAGTACGCGCATCTACCGACGTCTAGGCTGGTTGTCGATCGAGACTGCGAACAGCAAACTCAATGACTGCCTTAACCTGCTCGCGATCAAGCCCCTCGTACCATTGCATGATGTCGTCGATACTGGCGCCCGCTTCAAGGTTTTCGAAGATGGCCGATACCGGCATCCGCGTGCCCTTCAAGACCCATGCGCCGCTGACCTTGCCAGGGACGCTTTCTACGGCGGGGCACTGTGACCAATCGAGAGTTGCCATACTTTGTAGCTACATTCCATCTTCGTTCTTGACCACACCGCACAGTCAATCATCCTCCGTGGCCATCAATAGTTGAATGTGCTGGCCGCCTAATTGCCCAATTATGGGAAAAGTTATGGATAGATTGCCTTGCGGGCAAACGGCGAGACTTTGGTAATCTACGTGCGCCCGTTTTGTGCCCCGGTGAGGTCGCTTCTGGCCGATTTGGGTGGCATTTAGCCCTCAAAAACCCCGCTGTTTTCTAGCGCTTGGGTCTCATAATGCCGAGGTCGAGGGTTCGAGTCCCTCTCTCACCAGCATAGAATCAAGGGTCTGTTCCGACCACATCGGAGACAGATTATGCCGCGCAAACGATCCGCCTTCCGTAATGCGGCAAATGAAAGAAGGTCGCTTGTCAGAGCCACCACGCTTTCGGTTCGTTCAGGAGTTCGACCTCGTCCGGTGAGGACTGTCGGTTGAGGATCGCGTTGCGATGCGGAAATCGGCCGAATCGATCGATGATCGCCTTGTGCGCAATTGCATCACGCGTCCACTCCTCATTGCCCAGGCGCGCGATCAGCTCGACGGCAAGCGCCTGATCTCCGCGATCCTCGCTGTGCTGGAACGGCATATAAAGAAACAGCCGCTCCTGCTCCCTCATAGCGATGCTCAAGCCCCGCTTGATTGCAGTTCTGGACAGTCGGCGCGCCACGGGATCGGCCGCAAATGCACGGGGCGTACCGCGGAACAAATTGCGCGAGAATTGATCGAGGACAATGACGGCAGCGAGTAGCGGGTGCTGCGCCGCCGCGCCGAATTCGGCGTCTGCAGCGATCCGTTCGTGTAGCGAAAGGAACCGGCCGCGGATCAGCGCATCAATCTCCTCGCTCTTTGCGAACCACCGAGCCTCCCCTACCTCGTCAAACCAGAATTCGAGGACCTCCCTTACCCAGGCTGGCTCGGCTGTGCGGTCGGTCGAATGCGTGCCGGACATAATTCCTCTGCCGCCGTAAAAGGTCGGGATCCCTGCAATCGGCCGTCAATCCGGCAGACCAGCCAGACGCAGGGAAGAAATCAGTTGCTCAGCATCGGTCGAGAGTTTGAATCTCTCCTTGCTCATGAATTTCGCAATCGAGAAGTCCGGCCTCACGGACAAGCACTCGGCAACACCGGCTCTGGCATGGTCCATGTCGCCGAGCTGGGCATGGCATCCGGCCATCAGTACGACGTACCGATACCGGCGAACCCGCGCGTGGCTGAACTTCGACAGCGCATCGTCGTAGCGATGCAAGTTCATGCAGGCCAGTCCGGCGGCGCGCCAGTACCACGACTCGTCGAAGTACGGGTCGATCTCTCGGGCCCTCGCGAACCAAGTCAGGGCCTTCTCGGACTGGCCCGCATAGACCAGAATGGCCCCCAAGTCGGCCGCGTTCCATTGGTTATTCGGATTGATCTCGACCGCCCGCTCCCCGTATTGCACGGCTAGCTCGAAAGAGCGTCGTCGCGCGCAGACGTGTCCGAGGAGCGCGTGGCAGGTGCTCTCGCCGTCGTCGAGGGCGACTGCCCGCGTTATGAGGGTGTACGCCTCATCGAGCGCGGCGTCCGAACCACCCAGATCTTCGCTCCACTGCTGCTGGAGAAGCGAAGCCAGTAATGCGTGTGCAAATGCGTAGCCGGGGTCAAGTTCGATCGCCCTTTCAACCAAGCGCCTGGCCTCTGCTGCACCGGCCGGGTCGTCCCAAGACAGTGCATTGCACTTCAACACGCATTCGTAGGCCGCCAGACTCGCCGGCGTCTTTCGGCGCGCTCGCTCGACAGCAGAGAACTGTACCCGACCGACCAGCGTGCTGACGATCGTTTGCACGACGCGGTCCTGAACGGCGAAAATCTCGTCGAGTCGTCGGTCGAATTTTTCGACCCAGATGTGGCTGCCGGTCTCGGCATCGACCAACTGGGTACTGATACGGATACGCTCGCCCATGCGCCGGACGCTGCCTTCAACGACAAAACGGACGTTCAATTCGCGAGCGACCTGCTGCATATCGGCTGTCACGCCGCGATATCGGAACGACGCCGAGCGAGAACGCACTGCAAGAAGTCGCCAGCGCGACAGCTCCGTAATGATGTCCTCGGTGATGCCGTCGCTGAAGTATTGCTGTGCCGGATCGCCGCTCAAGTTGAGGAACGGCATGACCACGATCGAAGGTCTGTCCCGTAGTCCGGGGACCGCATGAGAAGTCGGGTCGGCCGGCGGGTCTACCCACGGTGACACGGGGGCAATGAGTCGATAGCCTCGACGTGCGACGTTTGCAATGTACGTGGGGTTCTTCGGATCGTCGCCCAGTGATCGCCGTAAGGCAGCCACTGCGGCGTACACCGAATCGTGGCTGACGATCACATCTTTCCACACCAGATCCAGCAGTTGCTCGACGCTCAGCACCTGGTCTGCACGCTCGGCGAGGCAAATCAGCAATTGCATCGCTTTCGGCTCGAGCTTGACCGCGTGGCCATCCTTGCAAATCTCATCCAGCGTCGGATCCACCCGCAAGTCAGCGATCCGAAGCAAGGAATGGCCTGCTGAACCGATCAGTGACATCGTAACTTACTGATTGAGAGGGTGCTTATACCTATTCGATTGCGTTGCACTCACGATTGTACACAGCGTGGTCACCGGCCGCGACCTGCGCCTGTTAGGCGGCTTCCGTTCAAGGTCAGAGAATCCCTAGACCACTTTCATACCGCCATCAGGACTTCCGCCGCCCGCACGGAGCACTGTGCTCCCACAGCCGGCGGGGCCAGCCTGCCGGACGGAACCGGCGGAAACATGCACGATTTACCCGACACCAGGAGACCATCATGAAAACCACGACCATATTTAGCAACCTGCCCCGTCTGATCCCACCCGCCATCTTGGGCGCACTTTTCTTGGGTTGCGGCGCGCTGTCTATTGCCGCCGACAACAGCGGTGTGCCTCAGGTCGTTGTGAAATTCGGCGATCTCAACGTATCGGACCCGCAGGGTGCGGCCAGGCTCTACAGCCGCATCACAGTAGCGGCCTACGAGGTGTGCAGGTCTTTTGACGTTGACGCGCGCAACCTCGGATCTCAAGAGCGGCTGCTTGCCTGCGTCCACAAGGCAATCGCGGATGCGGTGACCAAGGTCGGCCGGCCGGAGTTGTTCGCGGTATACAGCGCGAAGCACCCTCAGGCTCGCCCGATAATCGTTGCCGCTGCCCAGATTCCCTAGTCGGTTCGTTGGGCGGTGGCGATGGCCGCCGCCCAACATCAAAAAGATCTGGCTTTTGGTCCGCGAAGCGATTGGCCAGACGGGCAAGCTGAACGAGATGCTCTCGACAATCGAATGCCAGCGCCACGAGTCCTTCATTTACCATCGCCAGAGCCACGGCCGCACTCTTCAAATGAAATGCTGTCTCGGCGATAACCGCCTCACAGGTCAATAGTGGCTCCGTCACTCCAGTGGCAAGTTGCGCTGCCCACTTGTGATGTTTGTCATTGGCATTCGCGAACGCCACCAAGAAGCCCGTGTCGGCGATTCCCTTCACGAACGCGAAAATCCATTGCGCGTCGACAGCTGGCGCACTCCATGCACAGAACCGGCGAGCCTCATGAATGAGGGCTCCTTGCCGCCATCGCGCGCTTTCATGGGGTACCCAAGACCCCTGAGGATCTCGTGGGGCCTTCCCCCGCGTTTACGCTCATCGTCGGCGCCTTGCGCTATCGCCGCGAGTAATAGCTCCGTCAGCACCAAATCGAGAGTGGCCGCTGGGGGCTCCGTTTCCGAGATGGACTGTGCCGCTTTTTGTGCCGACACATGCGAAAGCACGGATGGCGAGCTTCGGTTCTCAAACCGCCAAGTTCGGTGTTCGATGGTAGGGATGACGAATCGCGGCCGCCGCCGTTTGGGTTGCTTCGAGTTTCAGCCAGTCGCGGAAGCGGGCAATCTTGGGCAGTGCGGTGGCCTCAGGCCGCACTACAAAGTAATAAGCGAACGCGGTCGGTGTGATGAGCGGCAGTGGGCACACGAGGGCGCCGCTCGCGAGGTAGTCCGCGACGAGGCTGTATCGAGCAAGAGCGACACCTAGTCCGTGCACAGTTGCCTCAATCAGCAGTCCGGCCTCGCTGAACCGCTGTCCGCTGTCGCAGGTCGCATCGGATCTGCTCAGCGCATCGAGCCAGCTTCGCCAGTCCGATTGGCTGCCATCCCCTTCGGTCGTCGAATCATGAAGCAGCGGCCACTCGAGCAAGGCGTCGATCGTTTTGATGGGCCCTCGCGCCTCAGCGAATGAAGCACTGCACACGGGCAAGACTTTGTCTGGCATGAGCGGCGTCACCGTGTAACCGGTGTAATGCCCGAGCCCAAATCGAACTGCGGCGTCGATGCGCTCGCCTCGCAAATCAAGCACGCGCGCATCAGCAATCACCCGCACATCGATATCCGGGTTCTGATCACAGAAACGTGGCAGCCGGGGCAGCAGCCATCGCGAAGCCACGGAGGGCAACAGCGTGATGGTAAGACGCCGCGCCTCGCGTTGATCGAGCTTCGCAATCGTGCTCGTAATATCCGAGAGCGCTTGGTCAACCTGAAGTGCGAGTGCGCGACCGGCGTCCGTGAGTTCGAGGCGCCGCGTAATGCGATTGAAAAGCGGTACGCCGATCTCAACTTCGAGGGACTTGACGCGGCGACTGACTGCGCTTTGGGTGCGGTGCAACTCAGCGGCGGCTTTGGTGAAGCTCAAATGTCGCGCTGCGACCGCAAAGACGTGCAGAGAATAGAGAGGAGGGAGACGCGCCATTCTGCACTCGCCCATACAACCTAGGATGCATGAGCCTAGTTCATGATTCACCGCTCATAAAGTAGTTTGTCACCGACATCAGGCTCGAGTATTTAGAACGCCTCTTGGGCCGTTAGGGCGGTGACATGGCAACTCAAATTCACGGTGCGAAGACGCTCCTCCAGAATGGTAAGGCAAATCCCTTCCGCATTGGACGGCGGCGCGCGGGCGAGGCTCGAGCGGCTCCTCCTTCTGCTGCGGAGCGGCGCAGCGACCAAGCCGGCGACGAACGAGCGTCTGCGCTGCAGCGACCGCAAAGATCGTTTTTCCACAATTGAGCTTCGCTACGGCGACCGCGGTGTGCGTCGATCTCGGGCGAACTCGGACACTTGCAGAAATAGGACGGCCACCGCGCCGCCGAGGGACAAGGCGATTAATTCCATTTCGATCTCCATCAGATTGACTGAGCGTTATGAATCAGACCGGGTGTGGGCGAAACCGCCGCCACCGGGTGCGACAGTGCCGATGTAAAAGCCCGACGTCCTGAGGGTGTCGTGATACGGACTTGAGGAATGCTTAAAGGAGAGTGGAAGGTGTCAAAAATCGAGCTCGCCTGCGCACGGGCCGGGCATCGACCGGTGTACCTACGCTTCGGGAACTCGCCGTGGTCTCAGAGGCTTAGGGTGGGCGCTCAATGAACTTCGGTGGCACTGCGGCCTTTTGCCTGGGGGAGTGGCGGATCGATCCGGCGCTCGACGAGATTTCGCGCGACGGCAAGAAGGTCAAACTCGAGCCCCGAACCATGCGGGTCCTCGTCTGCTTCGCAGAGCGTCCCGGCGAGGTCGTGAGCGTCAATCGGCTGCTCGAGGTGGTCTGGAAAGACTTGGTTGTTACTCAGTATTCCGTCTACCAGGCCGTCGCGGCGCTGCGCCGAGCGCTCGGGGATGACCCCAAGGATCCCACGTACATCGCCAACGTAGTTCGTCGCGGATACCGGTTGGTTGCACCGGTTGAGGCCGTCGTGCAGACCTCGGATCCAGTGCGACCGGCGACAGAGCCTGCACTAGGGACCGATCTGGAAGATCAGCAGACTCCGGCAAAGGAGGAACTTGCAAAGGTGGCACCCGGTCTTTTTGACGGGAGTCAAATCGTCGGGCGCCGCATCGGTTTGCGGTACTGGTCAATTTTGATGGCGCTACTGGCGGTTGCCTGTAGCGTTCTGTGGCTGATTTTCCGGCTCAGTCCGGAACGCGCGGCGCCGGGGGTGACAGCCATGTCCGACCGTGCCGTCGGTTCAGTCACCCGTGCGGCAGTCCCTTTCGATCCGCCGGCGCATTCCATCGCAGTGCTGCCGTTCGTCAATATGAGCGGGGACCCGAGTCAGCAATATTTCTCCGATGGGCTCACGGAAGAGCTGCTGAACTCGCTGACTCGAATCAACGAGCTACAGGTCGCAGCCAGCGCTTCGTCGTTCTCGTTTGAGGGCGAGCATCCGGACATTACTACAGTGGCCCACAAGCTGAATGTGGCGTCGGTGTTGGAGGGGAGCGTGCGGCGCTCGGGAAATACGATCCGCGTCACCGCGCAGCTCAACAACGCGGTCACCGGTTTTCAACTCTGGTCCCAGACCTACGATCGGGACCTGGGCAATATTCTGAAACTGCAGACCGATATTGCGAACGCCGTAGCGAAGGCTCTCAAAGTTGCGCTTCTCGACAACGTCTCCGCGACGATTGAGCTCGGCGGGACGCACAATCCCGCCGCGTTCGATGCATATCTCCGCGGCACCAAAGCGTTAACCTCGCTAATTGATGCAACGGCCTACAAAACCGCGATTGCCGAGTACACGGAAGCGATTCGCTTGGACCCGAGGTATGCGCTCGCGTTCGCGGGCCGGTCGAGAGCCTATACAAGCTACGCCGCTCAGCCTGCGAGCGGAGCTGCGATTCGAGACTCCTTTGACAAGGGGTACGCCGATGCGCGCCACGCGATTGAGCTGGCTCCCGAGCTTGCCGAAGGCCATATGGCGCTGGGTTTTTACTCTGAATTTGGAGCCCTCGATTTCACTCAGGCGCGTGAAGCGTACGATCGGGCACGCGCGCTCGCGCCGGGTAATGCCAAGGTGTTACGAGTGAGCGGCGGTTTTCTGGTTTCCATGGGACAGTTTGACGAGGGCATTTCCGCCGCCCGCCGCGCAATGGCGCTGGACCCGCTCAACCGAAGCAGCCATGACGTCCTGGGCTTCGGGCTGTACCTCGCGCGCCGCTACGAGGAGGCGATTCGGGCCTATGCAGAGAGCATTACCCTTGACCCCGCCTATCAAGAGGCCTATGGAGTTCGCGGGCTTGCCTACTATGGGCTCAATGCCCTTGAAAACGCACGCTCCTCATGTGAGACCAAGCCGGACCACTGGGTAAGCCAACAGTGCCTGGCGGTGGTGTACGACAAGCTTGGACGGCACGCCGACGCAGAGGCTGTGCTCGCCAAGTACCGGACAGCGGAGGGCGATGGCGGCGCCTATCAGTACGCCGCAATCTATGCTCAGTGGGGCAACATACCGAAGGCATTGGAGTGGCTAGAGGCCGCTATGCGTCTGCGTGATCCGGGATTGGAAGTCCTGAAGACCGACCCGCTCATGGATCCCCTGCGCAACGAGCCCCGCTTCCAGGCGATCGAACGGCAACTAAAGTTTCCGAGCTGAGATATCTGGCACGGCCACTTATTCTTCGTCGAACCCGAGCGCGAATGACACCGCTGCTACTACCGAGGGGACTCCCTCTCTGATCAAAAGCTTTGCCGCTGCACGGTGATCGTCGCCACCGTGCAGCGTGCAGGCGACTAGCGCGTCTTCGTACGAGAAGCGGCCAGGCGCGCAGGTCTTCCTGCGGACTTCGTCATTGAGCTTACCGGGGAGCTGCGTCCGGAAGCACTTTCGGTCGCTTCTTGATAGGAAACCCCGACTGGGGTTGCCCGGCGGTCTCGATAGTGAAAACTATGGCCTGGGTCGACGTGTCAGCCTTTGGGCCGACGCTGCGCTACCAGGCTGTCGAACCCGTCCAACATGTCGGGCATGCTTGTCGCAATTGCGAATTCCCGTATCCATCGTCGGGCGGCGGCGACGTCGGTCCCCGGATGCGCGTCCAGCAACCCGCGAATGTCTTCGAGGTCCTTGGGCCTGCGCGCGATTGCTTTCATCACGAGAAGGTCTTCAACGCGGGGCAGCTTCACGTGGACACCACCGATGTCGTGAAGCCGACTGTTTTCCACCGCTGCCTGCTCAAATGGCAGACCACCAAAAGTAATGTCCAGGTCGATCGCCGATGCAGCGTGCCGCATTAGCAAGACCCTGCTGCGTCGCGCGAATTGAAGCGCATCTGCAATGCGCGGAACAATCCCAAACCTGGCGGCTTCTTCGATCGCTCTCTGCCACTCATCCTCTGGAAGGATCGCTAAGGCATCGATATCCTGAGTGAGCCGCGGACGGCCGAGAACAGAGGCGGCGACTCCTCCGATAACCATCGCCGGAATGTGGGCGGCGTTGAGCCAATTGGTTAGGTCTGCGAGAGCAGACCGAAGCGAGTCAGGGAACGCTTCAGGCACCGAGAGCCTTCCTCAAGCCGGCCCAACGCTCGCGGACCGCCTCAATCTCCCGCTCGCGTTGTGGATCCTCCCCGAACGCGTCGCGCGAGGCCATCAACGCGACCAACTGGCGGAACTTCATCGCCATCGGGGTGCGTTGCAGCTCAACCGCCTCGGCCTCGCGGACCAGCTCCCAACGCTCGAGATAAGCTCTGGCCTGTTCGGGGGTGATGGCGCTCATGAGTCACATTCTACTGTTCATTGCGGCGTTCTCCATCAGCCCCTGTCACTGATCTAAATCGGCCTCCTGCTGCGTTCCGGTCAAGGGAGCAGGGTCGGGTTTCCCGAGCTCGGTAGGAATACTGCGATGTGATGGGCGCGAAATGGCGACCCAATTCAGCACTGAGATTGCGGACTCGCAAACGCGTCACACCCGCTCGACCCCCATCCGTGAACAAGGTCACTACGGGGATCCCTTATTTTCGGTGAACCTTGCAGTTGTTATGTTCAATCAAAAAAAGGCTGTATTGCGCGACCCCGCATCGCACACTGCTCTCCGGCCGAACCGCCCGGCCCGTAATGGCGCGCTGGTCGCACGCTGCGCAAGCCTTCTAATCCTTGCAAGCGGCGCATCGCAGGTGCACGCGCAGTTCAAGGTGGCGCAGTCATTTACGGGAACTTCGGCCCCGGGTTGGACCTTGACGGACAATGCATTCCTCACCGCGCCGTCCATCGATCCGGCCGGTAGCGGCTGGCTGCGCCTGACGGCGGCCGCCACTGACCAGAAGGGCGTCGCGCTTTACACCGGCGGCAGCTTCACAGGCGCTCAACCTCTGGTCGTGAAATTCAACTACGTCTCGTGGGGAGGCACGGGCGCCGATGGCATCACGCTGTTTCTCTACGATGCCACGCAGGACATGAGCGGTGCTCAAAACGGCGGTGGTCTCGGCTATTGCCAAGGCGCGGGCGGATATCTCGGCATCGGGCTCGACGAGTACGGCAACTTCTCGACCGCGGACCGCTGTACCAGCGGCGGACCTGGGTTTTCCCCAGAAACCCTCGTGATCCGCGGCCCGGTGGGAACCGGCAACCCCTATGTCGCCGGGATGGTCGTCCCCGGCGGCGTGGATGTGCCAGGCGTCAGCACACGGCCTGCGGCTCGCACCGTGCTGGTCACGCTCATGCCGCAAGGCACAGGCTTCAGCGTCTCGGCCCAGTACCAACCGGGCGGCGGGCAGCCCTATCAAACGCTGTTCTCCGGCGTGAGCTTTCCCTACACGCCGCCTGCCTCGTTGAGCGTAGGTGTCAGCGGCAGCACGGGCGGATCGACCAACGTGCACGAGCTCCAAGAACTGTCCGTGTCCTCGCCGGACGATCTGCAGGTCGTCATGACCGGACCGGCGGACATCGCACCCGGGAACGCTGTCAATTACCAGATCACCGTGACGAATAACGGTCCCAGCGCGATCTCCTTGGCGGATTCGCCCACCATCACCGACGAGCTCGATCCCGCCCTGCTGGGTATCAGCTGGACCTGCGTCGCCTCGGCCGGCGCCACCTGCTCGGCTTCCGGAACGGGTGCGCTCGATGATTCCTCCTTGTCCCTGCCCGTCAACGGAACAGCGATTTACACCGTGAGCAGCACGCTGTCGTCCGCCGCGACTTGCGGAGGGCACATCACGAGCAGCGCCACGGGCGACTTCGGCGCGACGTCGAGATTCACCGACTTCAATCCGAGCAATAACACCTCAAGCGTGGCCACGACGATCGATTGCTCCGCGTTGACCTTGATGGGCAATCCGTCGAGCTTGTCCTTCGCGCCACAAGGAGTCGGCTCGTCGAGTCAACCCCTCACTGTTACGTTGTCGGGTAATGGCGGACCCGTCGTGACGGCCGTGAGCGCGAGCGGCGACTTCTCGGAGACCAACAACTGCCAGTCCGCCCTCGTCGGGTCAGCCACTTGCACCGTCTCCGTGATATTCACGCCGACCGCCGAAGGGAGTCGTAACGGAACGTTGACCATCACCAGCGATGCGCCCGCCTCGCCGCTCTCGATTGCATTGTCGGGCGTCGGCGCGGACACGACCCCCGACCCCTTCAGCTTCACGGCGTTGAACGGCGTCGATCTCTCGACCTCCGAGGCATCCAACGCCATCACTGTCCAGGGAACCAATCTCTCCTCGCCCATCAGCATCTCGGGCGGGAGTTACAGCATCAATGGCGGACCCTTCACGGCAACTCCTGGATATGTATCACCCGGCGCACACGTGGTGGTGAGTCTCGAGTCCTCGTCGACCTACCTCACGGCGACTTCGGCTCATCTGACGATCGGCGGCGTTGCTGCGACGTTCACCGTGACCACGCGCGCAGTGATGCCCGGGGCGTTGTCCTTCGGAAGCGCCGCCTACACGGCGAGCGGAAGCGCCGCCTCGGCGTCGGTCACCGTCACCCGCACCGGGGGAACGGATGGTCCGGTCACGTTCGACATCGTGGACGCATCGGGTGCCGTGGTCGGTCACGGCACCTTTGCCGCCGGTGTCGGCGGTTTGCAGACGATTGCCATCCCGCTGTCGAACGATGCCGCTGGCGCCGTTTTGCCGCTGCGCATTACCGGCATCTCGGGCGGGGCAGCCCCCGGGGCAATCGTCGCCGCCACACTCACCGTCACGGCGGCGCCGTTGTCCGGGGTGGTGGTGAGATCCGGCGGCATAGGAGCTGTGAGCCCGTTCATGCTGCTGATGTTGGGGCTCGTCGCGGTCATGCGTTTCGCCGGCGGTCGGCGGTGCTGGGTGCTCGCGGCTGCGAGTCTTGCGCTGCTCCAAGTACGCGGCTCGCAGGCCGCCGAGACTGACGCCTGGTGGTCCACGCTGTCAGTCGGCGCTCGGCTCGGCGTGTCCACGGGCACGCTTACCAGCACGCAGGTCTCGGATGAGCTCGCACGCGATGGCTTCGATGTGGGGAGCGGTGTGAGCCGCACCGCCACTGCCAAGTCGTTCTTGCTTGACTATGCGTTACCACAGAATTTCGGGGTGGATCTCGCCTGGGGCTACCTCGGCAACACGCGCGTGGCGCTCTCCGGAACGACACCGGTCAATCTCAACGGACTGTTGAACGATGCGGCTTACGCCACGCGCGGGAGCGGGAGTGATGTGAGCCTGAGTGTTCGCTATCGCTGGATACTGCTCGATGCCTGGTCGCTGGAGGCGCGTGGCGGCGGGTACCGATGGAGAACCGACACGCGCGTGTGGCTCGGACCGGTTCTCGCGCTCGAGCGCGTGGACCGGGGCATCGGCTATACGTTGGGTCTCGGGCCGCGATATCAGGCGACCCGAGCCGTGGGCGTCAGCGTCAACGTTGATTACCTGCGCTCGACGGCGGAAAGCTCTTTCTGGCAGGAGACGATCGGCGCCGACTACCGTTTCTGAGGCTGGCTTGGTGCCGCGGGACTCCGACGGTGCGACGTTGGCGCGCGCACAGATCACAAAAGCGTATCCGGCGCTCACGCCGGTTTGAGGGATCACGCCGTGGCAAGTCCGCCGATCGCCGCCTGGCATGCCGCAATGCCCTGACCAAGAGCCATGCCTTGCCAGAGGGCATCATCACTGTGGAAAGCTGCCCGAATCATGCGCTTGACCGGCTTGGCCGCGTCGGAGAGCGGATCGCCGTGAGCATGAAGCCAGGCATCGGCCCTGAGCGCTTGGGCAACCTCGAGCATGGGCCGGATGCCGCACTCGAGCGCGACCGCGTCGACACTGGCGCGCGGCAAGAGGCCCGGTAGCGCCGTGAGACTGTCGCCCTTGATCTCAGCGGACACTGAGCCGTCGCCGTACAGGGATTTCGCGCCGCCTCCGATCCAGGAGCGCGCCCGGACGAAGGCGGGATCCATCCGCCGTTGACCGATGATGGGTTCGGCATAACCGTAGGGGCCGAGTCCCGTGTGGAAGTCGAGCAGACAAATGCGCGAGGCGCGGGCGAGGTTCGCGGTCAGGATGTCCGTCAACGTGTTTCGGGACCACGAAGCGGTGCGGCCTCCGTAGAAAAGCCCTGACGCGTGCGTCCACTGACCGCCAGAGACGGCCTGCCGAAACGCTGCCAAACCGTGGCGGTCTATCCATCCTTGCAGTCGTTGCCATGTCTCCTTCTGAGTCGCGGCACTCCAATCGGAAGGGCAGAGATCCTTGGAGATCTCGTCATAGGCCGGATTGGCCGGCAACGGACCGTCGAAATCCATCCAGTTGCGGTTGATGTCGACATTGTCCTCGTTCGTACGCCGCAGCCACGAAAAGCCGTACGGATTGATCGCATGGATGTGCAGGGCAGCGACATCGTCCGTGAGCGCCGCGCTCTTGCTCCGTCGCAGCCACTCGACCTGGACAGCCGAGCCGAAGAATCCCTCGACCCCGTGCGTGCCCGAGACAGTGACAAGCACGGCGCGTGCGTCTTTCGGGCCGACCCATGCCGTGTCGGTCGTGAGATCAAGATCGCCGGGTCCTCGATGGTCCAGGAGAAACGTCTGTATCTCCGCTCCTGCTGCAGTGGCGCCTGCCCGGAACTTGTCCCGGGCCTCCGCGTAATCGTTGCTGAATGGGCTGTCCATCAAATCGCCTCCCGCCCGACCTTCGGAATTAGCCTACTCCAACGGTTCGTCCGATGGTTGCCCGAGGCCAGGCACGAGGCAGAACCGACTAGTTGTCGCCCGGATGAACGAAGCTAGAATGTGTACTACCGCGCGTAATCGCAGTCTTCGGTGTTGATGCCGCGCGGCATACCGCGACACGGGTAGTGAGGGTTCAGCAGGAAATGGCCGCTCGATTCAACGTTGGCGATCATGTGTGCTGGAATTCCGAGGCAGGTCGGGTGAGCGGCAGGATCGTCAAGATTCACAATCATGACATCGACTATAAGGGCTACACGCACCACGCCACGAGCGACGACCCGCAGTACGAGATCCAGAGCGACAAGACCGTTCACGTTGCGCTGCACAAGGGGTCGGCGCTGCGCAGGATCAATTGACCGAGCTTTCCATGCCGAATGCATCCGTGCCCTCGAAGATCTGGACGATCGGCCACTCGACCCGGGATCTCGAGGAATTCCTCGGCTTGCTCGAGCAGTCCCGCATCGACACCCTGGTCGATGTGCGCAGATTCCCCGGATCGCGCCGATACCCGCACTATGGTAAGGACGCGCTCGCAGCGGCCTTGAGGACACGGGCGATCGAATATCGCTGGCTGCCCGAGCTCGGTGGCCGACGGCGCGCAGCGCGCGACTCACCCAACACGGCATGGCGAAACGAAGCATTTCGAGGCTATGCCGACCACATGGGCACCCCCGAGTTCGCCCAGGGACTCGAGGGGCTGCTGGATGCGGCGAGCGAAGCACGCGCAGTGATCATGTGTGCCGAGGCCCCCTGGTGGCGCTGCCACCGCGCGATGATCGCCGATGCGCTGTGCGTGCGCGGCGTCGAGGTCACGCATATCCTCGATGCCAAACACACCACGGTGCATCCAATGACATCCGCCGCACGCGTCGTGCGTGGCGAGCTGAGTTACGCCGGCGAGCAACCGCAGCAGGAAATCCATTTTCCCCCGCAGGGGTAACAGCCGCCTGCCTATTTTGGCAGGAGCACAGGCACGAGTGCGCGGAGGCCACGAGCGCGCGGAGCACCGGACCATGCGCCGGCGCTGCTCTTCGGTAGACCTTATCGACAATCTCGTAGTCCGGCCATTGGCCTCAATACCTATCCAGGACCGGGCAAGCGCGCCGATCTGAAGAAACGGCCGGTCGGCGTTTCGCGCCGCCCCCAATGTCCAATATCCAAACCGCCTGAATGAGCCCACAAAGGGAGAAATTCATGCGGTGGACGGACCTTGATTGCAGTAGTCGACGACGAGGAATCGGTTCGCAAGGCGCTGGTCCGCGTGCTGCAGGCAGCGGGCTTCGCTGCGCGCGCGTTTCCTTCGGGCACGGACTTTCTGAACTCCTGGCATTTTGATCGGCCCGATTGTCTGGTACTCGACCTTCAGATGCCGGGTTTGTCGGGAATGGAGGTCCAACAATCGCTGAGGATGGCGGGTGCGAATTTTCCGATCGTCATCATCACCGCGCACGACTCGCCGACTCTGCGGGAGGAGTGCTTGAATGCGGGCGCGAGCGAATATCTGTGCAAGCCGCTCGACATACAGGCCCTGATAAAAGCGGTATGGCGGGTGACGCAACCGGCGCCTTGACGCAGAGCGGGTTTGCTCCGAGATCAGCGCCGCGCTGCGATTGCCGCGGCGTATAATCGCGGAGTGCCATGAAACGGTTCAAACACGAATCCGAATTGTTCAAAGCTGCCTTGCTCGCGGGTGTTCAGTACGCGGAAGGCCGCAAGGCGGTCGAGTTCGAACCGACCGATTCAGCTAGCAGCAAGGCGCTCTACATCTATCGTTTGCTCGTGCACGACAAGGTCATCTCTCCCATGCCGGAAGACCAGGTGGCGGAGAAGACGATTCGCCACCGGCTTGCGGCCTGGTATGCACATCAGTTGCCGCAAGGACATCCGCTGTTGGACTAGCGACGCGTTCGGACGGGCTCGGCGCAGCTCATTCGCGCACCATGAAGTACCGCGAGTCCCGTTGCGACCAAGTTCCCTGAACCGGCGTTGCCTCGCAGCTGTAGTCCGCTGCGACGTTCGTGGCTGCCGTCTTGAGTGCATCTCTGCACTGCTCCAGGCTCGGGTATGCGCCTACCGTCTGAGCACCGCCCGCGTGGAGCTGAGCCACCAGAATGAACACCATGGACTTCATACAGTAAACCTCCACCACTCGAATCGAGTGGCGGTGCGAACTGAAACCGCATTGCGGCGTTCCGCCGCTATCTTGGACATATGCAGCCGCCACCCGATGCCGGGTGCCGTATGAAATAAAATTGAGGAAATGTCCATCCAACTGGACCGCGATCGCTTCGGCATACGACACCCCCTAGCCCAACACACCCTAAGGGAAAAATCCTTCAACGATGCTCGTGCGATATTCGGCTCGTGGCAATGGTGCAAGGACGGAATTACGCAGCCGGTCGCAGGTTAAAAAGCGTTATGTCAGGGGTCGCGTACATCAAGCGGCGTCGCACAACCTACCGCTATTGTTGCGATGCGCCGAAGTCGGGCGCAACGAATTGGCAGTGGGGAATCCGCAGGTTTACGCTCGCTCAGAGCCCTCGCAGTCACAGATCGAATAGTCGAATTCGACCCATCAAAAGAGGAGCCTGACATGGCAATCAACGAAGCGAAACTCAATGCATTCCTGGGGAAAGCCGTATGCGATCTCGGCGCGGCAATGAGCGCCACGTTGATGTTGGTTGGAGACCGGCTCGGCTTGTACAAAGAGCTTGCCAAGGGCCCGTTGACCTCATCGAGCCTCGCGCAGCGAACCGGCACCAACGAACGGTACGTGCGCGAGTGGCTGGCTAATCAAGGCGCGGGCGGATATGTACAGTTCGATGCGAGGACAAACGAATGGTCGCTGACCGCAGAACAGGCACTGTGCCTCGCGGATCCGAATGGGCCGGTCGATATGCCCGGTGCGTACAACATCGTCGACTAAAGGCGGGTGCAAAGGTGGCGGACGTCGGATGCGGCCATGGAGCGAGCGCAGTACTCATGGCAAAAACATATCCGAATTCCATGTTCATCGGCTACGACTACCAAGCAGACTCGATTCGCACGGCGCGTGAGCGCGCCGATGCTGCCGGCGTGTCGAATGCACGGTTCGAGGTTTCCGATGCGGTGAGCTATCCGGAAGAGTCATTTGATCTGATCGCGTTTTTCGATTGCCTTCACGACATGGGAGACCCGGTTGGAGTGTCCCGACATGCGCGGAGCGCGCTCAAAAACGACGGGACGGCAATGATCGTCGAGCCGTTTGCGAACGACGAGGTGCAGGACAATCTGAATCCGGTCGGGCGTGTAATGTATGGGGCTTCCTCGCAGATCTGCGTCCCGGTGTCGCTCGCGCGCAGTGGTCCCGCACTTGGCGCACAGGCGGGCGAGCGCCGACTGCGAGAGGTGGTGGTGACCGGCGGCGGCTTCGGCCGGTTCAGGCGCGCTACCGAGACCCCCTTCAATCTGGTGCTCGAAGCGCGCCCGTAGAGGGCGCGTAGCCTGGCAGGCCCGACGCGGCCGGAGTCCGGCCACCAGGCGGATATTTGGTCGAAATTCATCCGCTGACCAGCAACTCGCACGAATCCCCCGCGTGGGCTCCAGTCGCCCCGCGTGCCGCGGTCGATGCTCCGCCTGTCATCCGCCTGTCACCGGCGCGGCATAGCCTTCGCGAAGGCTCCGTCCCGGAACGCGAGCGAGATAAAAATTTTCACAAATTCACCAATAACGACGTTGCCAACTACGCGCAGGAGTTTCCTACAATGAAAAGTAAGCTTAGATTCAAGATGCTGAGCGGCATTGCTGCCGCTGCCATCGCCGGCACGGCGCTCGGCTCAGAAGGCCCCGTGCCGCACGGAGTCGCTCATCTCGATCACGTGTTCCTCATCATGATGGAGAATCATGCCTACGGGCAGGTCATCGGCAACCCCAACATGCCTTTCTTCAATCGATATGCGGACCGTGTCAATCTCGCAACCAACTATTTTGCCGTGGGTCATCCCAGTCTCACGAACTATCTGGAAATCGTTGGCGGCTCGAACTTCGGCATCCGGAACGACAATAGTCCGAACTGGCATAGCACGAATTGCGCGACGAACTTGAGCAATGGGTCCGTATCGCTCGAATCGGTGTCGACAGCCATCTGTCCGATCGAAGGCAAAGGCACCGATGCGGCGACCCCAGCCCTGGATTGCAGCAACGAAACTACGGGAGATCCGAAGACCGGCGTCGGCTGCGATATCGACGTCAACGGGAAGGTGTCCTTTCCCGCCGTGCATGACACGGTCGGCAAGACGATCGCCGATCAGCTCGTCGAGGCGGGAATGAGTTGGAAAGCTTACGAGGAGGCTTTGCCTCCTACGGGCGCCGACAGCGTCAATACCGCGGATGGCTTGTTCTCCAACCTTAACGTGAAGGCGAATCCGCCCGTTCCGCCCTCAACGGTGTCCACCACCAGCACTTTCACCATACCGGTATTGGGCGGGGATGAGACCGGCACGGTGAATGGCACGGTGCAGGGTCTGTATGCCGCTAAGCACGACCCGTTCGCCTACTTCGCCAATGTGGAAGCGGGGACAGACAGCCGGAATAGCCTGGCCAATGTCGTTGGGTTCAGCGGACCCAAAGGTCTCTTCGTCGATCTGGCAAAGGGCGTGCTGCCCAATCTCGTCTACATCGTGCCGAATCAGTGCCACGATCAACACGGGCGAAGCGGACTGAATGCGGGCCCTGAGTGCGATTACGACCCGAACGACAACGGCACCCTGGTCGGCCTGAATCCGGCGCTGATGTACGAAGGAGATGCGGCGCTCGAGCAATTGATCACGGCCATCAAGAGCTCGCCGGCCTGGCAGCGCGGCGACAACGCGATCGTGATCGTCTGGGACGAGAATGACTATAGCGTCAACCCGACGACGAACCAGGTCGCACTCACCGTGGATACCAACGACCAAGACGGCTATGGCATCAAGAGCGACAAGTTCTACACGCACTTCTCGTTGCTCAAGACCATGGAAGCAAGCTTCGGCTTGCCCTGTCTGAATCACGCGTGCGATGAGAGCGCTGAAGTGATGACGGACCTCTTCAAGCGGCACTAGAGCGTATGAACCTCTCGCCGCAAGGATGCGGCGAGAGACTCCGCTAGAGTGGGACGACCTCGACGGTGATATGAGACAGAATCTTGAAACACGACAGCCGGCTTCGGTAGTACATCGGGTCCCGGGATTGCTTGGTCGCCACCGATAGGATTGCCGCAAGGTGGCCGGGGCCGATGCGCCACAAATGCAGGTCCTCCAACCGGTCACCGTCCAGCTCGATGGCCTTGCGTAACTTCTCGGCCAATTGCCGGTCGGGATTCATGTCGAGCAGAATTGCGGCGGTATCCCGCATCAGTCCGTAGGACCAGCTTGCAATCACGCAGGCTCCCACGATACCCGCCAACGGATCCATCCAAAGCCAGCCGAACGTCTTCGCGAGCACCAGGCCGATGATCACCAGGATGGAAACGGCTGCATCGGCCATGACGTGAATGACGGCCGCCCGCATGTTGTTGTCACGATGGGCGCCTGCGTGACCGTGGTGGTGCTCCTCGAACAGAGTCTGCCCGTCGACGCCGGAATCGCTGCGAACATGCGCCGTGAAGGTATGCGGCTCCGGAATCTCCTCGACGGACTCCATGTAATCGCCTCGGCTCTCCATGCGGAACAAGTGGCGAGCACCGTCCGGGCGCACGGTCTCTATGGTCGTGTGAGCTGCATGCGGCAGGACGCAGGTTTGAGCGCGCAGTTGAAATCGCGGCGGAACTCCGCTTTCGTGTATCTCAAGAAGCAGGTCTCCATCCGGTGCGGCTATGCGGTGCCGATCGAACGCTCCGGCATCTCCGTGGCCGTGATGATCATGGTGGTGATGATGGCCGCCGGCGCTGAGGAGCCAGGCGCTGACTACGTTGACAGCGAGTCCCAGGCAAGCGATCGGAATCGCTTCCGCGAAATGGATCGGCACCGGCACGAAGACTCGCGCCACCGACTCATACCCGATCAAGAGCGCGATCATTGCCAGCACGATGGCGCTGGTGAAGCCGGCAAGATCGCCGAGCTTCCCCGTGCCGAAGGTGAACCGAAAATCGGCGGCGTGTCTGCGCGCATAACTGTAAGCGAGCGCGGCGAGGAGCAGCGCCCCGGCATGGGTGCTCATGTGCAGCCCATCTGCCACCAGGGCGATCGACCCGAAGAGAAGGCCGCCGATGATTTCAGCGGCCATCATCAGGCCGCACAGGATGATCACCGCCCAGGTGCGGCGCTCACTTCGCTCGTGGTCGGCGGCAAGGAACACGTGACTGTGGGGCAGGAACGAGCGGGTATTTTCGACCATGCCGGAACCGCTCATTTGATGTAGGCGTGGACCACGTCGATCAGTTGCTCTGCGGCATCCGTCAACGAGCCGGCCGATTTCTGCTTCGGTTCGACGAAGTGCGCCCGAACGTGATCCTCCATGACTTCGGCCATGAGACTCGACGTCGCGCCCCTGACGCCGGCGATCAGATGCATCACCTTCTCGCAGCCCGACTCTCGCTCGAGCGCCCTTTCGATCGCGTCGACCTGTCCCCGCAGGCGCCGCACCCGGACCAGCAGCTTTTGCTTCTCTCGAATCGTGTGGGACATACCCCCAGTATATATGGGGTGGGGGGGTATGTCATAGGGCCGGGAGCTCCGACCGTCGGACGGTCCTCAGCTCCGGTCGTGGATGGTCGACTCGGACCTCGGCTCGACGGCGCACGAGCTTCCGCGTCTGACGATGTCGCGGCTCAGCCGCGTGAGCCCACAGGCGCTCGGGGTCGCGCCGGAGTAATCGGCATGTAAGTGCTGCAGGCCCAGCAGCGCGATAACGATCAGTGCCAGGCCGACCTCCCGGCCGCTCAGATAAAATGTCCTGAATCTCGTCATGCTCGCTATTCCTTCAGCGAGAATACCGATGCCTATGTAAGGAAGTGCTTAAAAAAAGACCCGCGCCCGCGCGAAGGTGCGGAGGAGTTTCCTATCGATCACTGAGCGGCGTGTTCAAGCAGCGGCACGACGGCGGCGAGATTCGCGGCGAGGGCAGGGTTGAGTCCGTGGCGCTGCACGATGTAACCGGGGTCGTTATAGGCGATCCAGGTCTTGCCGCCGGCGTCCTCCCAGACGAGCGCTTTGAGCGGCAAATCCAATCCGACGGTGGGCTCGGCTGCCATGAGTGGCGTGCCCGCCTTTGGGTTTCCGAAAATCAGCAGCTGCTCGGGGCGCATCGTCAACCCTGCCTTGGCGGCATCACCGCTGAAGTCGATTCTCGAGAACACGAGGATGGCTCGCTCTTTGAGCAGTCCTTCCAGGCGTTCGACGGTATCGGCGACGGAATGGCGGCATGCGATTCGAACGACGCCTGCAGGAGTGGTGGTGCTCATGAGTTAAGCTCCGGACTGAGATTGATGACACACTGCACGGGGTCTTTCAAAGTGATCGGCCGCGCGCACGCCAAATATAATCCCAACGCCCGCCGGGTCGGCAATTTCCGGACGGAGCGCGATGGGACCGGCAATGCTCGCTGCACTGCATTGAGCAGAAGGCCGCCGGCCGAACGGTGCTATCGTCATCACACGCGTTCACCCCCCCCCTTTTTCGGTGCGGCGCAGCGCGCTACTCTGTGGCTCTACTATGCAGACGAGGTGACCCATGAGCGAATCGTTGTTCGACATTCCCGTGAAGAGAATCGATGGAGGGCCAACGACCCTCGATGCGTACCGCGGCCGGGTGCTGCTGATTGTCAATGTGGCGTCGAAGTGCGGTTTGACGCCGCAGTACGCGCAGCTCGAGAAGCTCTATCAAGCCAAGCACGAGTCGGGCTTCGAGATTCTTGGTTTTCCAGCGAACAACTTCATGGGCCAGGAGCCGGGGAGCGATGCGGAAATCGCGGACTTCTGCTCGACTCAATACGATGTGCATTTCCCGTTGTTCAGCAAGATCAGCGTGAAGGGCCCCGATCGTCATCCGCTGTATGGCCTTCTCACCCACGCACAGCCGGAGGCGCTCGGCGAAGGGCCGATGAGAAAGCGCCTCGCCGATTACGGCATCAAGTCCGATGGGGGCGGTGAAGTCCTGTGGAACTTCGAGAAGTTCCTCATCGGTCGGGATGGCTCGGTCGCTGCGAGGTTCTCGCCCGACGTGGGTCCGGACGATCCGCGGCTCGCCGCGGCCATCGACCGCGAGCTCGCCAAAACCGCCTGAGACCCGCGCGACTCTGGCTTGCGCCATCAATGCGCCAGCCATTCGATCGTCATTTTCATGGAGGTTGCCTTTCCGGGCGGCACCATGAATATACCCGGCTTTTCCCTGAAATCCCCTGTAAATCCTTCGGGATCCGCGACGCCGTGCCAGGGCTCCAGGCAGATGAAGCCGGCGCGCTCCGGCTTCGTCCAGACACCGAAATAAGGGGTATCGGGAAAGCACACGCGGATGCGCGGCGCATTCGCTGCGCCGTAGATGACGTTTCGGCTCGACAGGGCATCGAAAATAAGGACGTCGTCGCGAAACAGCGCGTCCTGGAGCACGAGACGCCGGCCGGCTACGGGCGTCGCATGGCGCGCAGGAGTCAATAGCCCATCCGCATTCAAGCGCCGGATGGGCGCCGGCTCGTCCTTCTCGAAATCGACGAAGTGCGCCTCTCGAGGCTGTCCGTAAGGCAGCGGCCAACGAAATGCCGGGTGGTAGCCGAAGCTCGCAGGCATCGCCTCATCGCCGGTGTTGTGCACGCTCGCCCGCACCGAAAGGGCCGTCTCTGCGATCTCGAAATGCACCTGCAACTCGAAACGGAACGGGTACAGCCGACGGGTGCTCTCATCGCAGCGCAAGCGGAAGGTGGCCGAGGCGAAGGTCGAATCGATCTGCGCAAAGGGCAGGTTGCGCGCAAACCCGTGCCGCGATAACGCGTAACGCTGCGCGCCCAGCCGATAGGACCCCTCAGCGAGCGCGCCGACGATCGGGAATAGGAGCGGGGCGCGTCCGCTCCACTGCGCGGGGTCGCCGCTCCAGAGCAGATCCCGACCCTCACGGTCCATGAGCTCGCAGAGCTGCGCTCCGAACGGATCAACGCGCGCGCGCAGCGCCTGCGAGCCGAATGCGACCCCACGTGTCTGATCAGCCATGTTAATCGCCTCCTATCACACGCATCCTTCCGCGTCGATAGAGCATGGTTGCGCGTTGCTGCATGTTAAACCTTTTCCATGCGCGCTCCGCGCAAGCCGTGTCGGGGCAGCGCCTGCCGATACCGTGAGGCGGGCAGCGCCTTGCGAGTGCGGCCTTCCCAGTGCATGCTTTCCTCAAAGAGCATGCAGGCGGGTCAATGAGAGAGTTGCGGAAGCAGCCGGCGCTCGAGGCGCAGATTGCGACGTTGAGAGGCCAGGGGTTCGTGGTGCTGCCGAAATTCGTCAAGGACGAGACCCTCGCCGGCATACGCCGCGTCGCCTTGCGCGAGCTTGCCGCCCGCGTGCCCCCGTTCGAGCTCGAGGCCGATCTCAAATACCCGGGCGCACCGTCCTCGCACGATGCCGCGGGCGGCGAGACGGTGCGGCGGCTGCTCGATGCGTACGACCGGGATGCCGTGTTCGCGCACTGCGCCACGGCGCAGCCGCTGCAAGAGTGGATGCGGGCGTACTTCGGTGAAGAGGTGTCGATGTCACGCGCACATCACAACTGTCTGATGACCAAGCATCCGCAGTACGGCAGTATGACTGGCTGGCATCGCGACATTCGGTACTGGTCGTTCGAGCGGGAGAACCTCGTGTCGGCGTGGATGGCGATCGGGGAGGAGACGATCGACAACGGTGGGCTCTGGTTCGTGCCCGGCTCGCATGCGATGGCGCTCGGGTCGGCGCGTTTCGATGCCGAGAAATTCTTTCGGATCGACCGCAGGGATAACACGGAACTCGTGCGCTCGGCCGTCTCGCCGCGGCTCGCGCCGGGGGATGCCGTCTTCTTCCATTGCAACGTGCTGCATTCGGCCGGAAAGAATATGAGCGACGCCGTAAAGCTTTCGCTCGTCTACACCTATCACGGTCGAAGCAATGCGCCGAAGGCGGGAACCCGGTCGGCATCGAAACCGGAAGTGCCGCTGGACACGGAGATCGCTGGGCAGTGAATCTCGACGCATCGGGGTATGCCACCGGCGTGGACCCAGGTGTGCGGTACCCAGTGATAGCCCGGTCGTCCCGGACCCCGGTCACCGCCGGCACACTGCCGCCGCAGTCGAAAGATACGAGTGCGAAAGCGTGCACGATTTGCCATGATGGTGTTCTCGTGACGGGCCTATCCAAATGAGCGGAATTTCTCGCAGCGGCTTCCTGTGCGGTGTGGCTTGCCTGGCTGCGGTGCTGGCGCCCTGGGCGGCGGGGAGCCGCACGCCCAAGACCGGCGCCACACCCAACGACAATGGCCCCGACGCGGCTCTGTACACCGGGCGCGGGGCGCTGCGGCAGATCGTGCAGAACCAATGCGTTCTCAACTGGAAGCAGCATCACGATCCTGCTCCGTGCGAGCGCGTGGTTCTTGCAGATCCGGGGAGCGATTCCGGCTACGCCATCCTCCAAGATCCAGCCGGCGGCGCTCACTATCTTCTGGTACCCACGCAAACGATGGCCGGGGTCGAGAGCAGCGAGCTGCTCGATCCGGATGCGCCGAATTATTTCGCACAGGCCTGGCACGCACGCGAGCTGTTGTCGAGGTTCGTCGGCCATACCGTGCCGAGGACCGACATCGGGCTGTTCGTCAACACGGCGCAGACCCGCATCTACGATCAGTTTCACGTGCACATCGAGTGCTTACGGCGGGACGCGGTCGACGCCTTGCACGCGGCGTCCTCGAGTATTTCCGACGTCTGGTCGCCCGTGAGCGTCGGCGGATCGACTTTTCAGGCTCTGCGCATCGCGAGCGACTCGCTCGATGGATCGAACCTGTACGAGACCTTGGCGATGATCAAGCCCGGCGCCGCACAGCGTTTGCGCGATTACACGCTCGTGGCTGTGGGCGCGCAGTTTCCCGCCGGGCCCGGGTTCATCCTGCTCACGGGCACGGGGCTGACGGGGGAGTTTCTGATGGACTCGAGCTGCGAAGTCGCGGGCGGCGGCGGCTGAGCGGCGTCGATCGGCTAGGCTTTCGGTTCGACCAGCACTTGGACCCAAAATAGCCCGCGCTTCGCGCGTCCCGCGGCATACGCGATTCCCATCTGCGCAAACCGCGGGTCCATGATGTTCTCGCAGTGCCCTGGGCTGTCCAGCCATCCCTGCACCACTTCCTCCGCCGTTCGCGGACCGAAGGCGATATTCTCGCCGACGAGCTTCTCGTGGTAGCCGATGGCGCGTACCCGGTCTGCCGGCGTGTGCCCGGCAAGATCTTCGTGCTCGAAGTAATTGTGCTCGGCCATGTCGTTCGCGTGTCCGAGGGCCACACTGTCGAGCATTCCATCGAGCGTCACCGGAGGCGCCGGGGCGAACGAGCGGTCGCCGCAACGCCGCGGATGCGATCGGGCCTGATTCACGAGCTCGAGTGCGCGCGCGGCGAGGCGCGGGGACTCGGTGCTCGACGGCACCAGGTATTTGTAGCCGATCACGAACCAGGTATCGGTGCCTTTTGCGTAGAGGCCGATGTCGCGCATGTGCGGATTGGTCACCGTCACGCAGCTCGAGCGGCGCAGCTGGAGGATTATCGTCGAATCGGCACCGACGACATGCAGTCCCGCGACCTTTTCCGGCTGGTAGCCGCTGTGCTCGGTCGACTCGCCCAGCGATCGTCCCGAAGCCCAATCGCGAGCGGCGCGGTCCAACGCCGCATCGCGCCGGAGCGGGCGCGCCGGCGGCAGGATTCCGCCGCAGCCGCCTTCTCGCAGGGCCTGCACGGCGTGAAGCGGATCGACGGGTGCGGCAACGGGCGCCGACGCACCCGCGCCGCCGGCGAGCGCCATGAGTGCTCCCAGGCTCAGCGCCTTGATGCGCGCACGCGGTCGGGATTGCATGTGTCCGGTCAAGATAAGGCACCTCGTCTCAGCTCGAGCGACGGTAAAGCAGAAAACGGGCCGGTGCCGTGTCGGATGACCGGCGGGGGGCGGAAACAGGTCACAAAATGGAGGGTCGAGCCTATATCGCGGGTTTTGCGAGCGCTTCGATGAGCTCGCAGGCCCGACTGAGCGCATCGCCGGGATTCACTCGCGCCGAGTACTCGCGACAGCGTTGCCGCATGGGCCGATCGTCGATGAGCGAGCGCAGCGCCTCGGCGGCTCGCGTCGCGCGATAACGGGTCTGTGGGATGCTTCTTCCGAGGCCGAGTTGTTCAAGCCGCCAGCCATTGTCGAACTGATCGTGGCCGTTCGGCACGGCGAGGTGTGGGATTCCCGCCTTGATCGCCTGCGCCAGCGTGCCGATTCCGCCGTGGTGAACCAGTATGGCCGCATGCGGCAGAACCTCGCTGAAAGGCAGATAGCCGAACGCCCTCACGCCGCGCGGCAGATCGCGCGGGAGCTGCTCGAGAAAATTGGTCACCAGCATGGCCCGCATGTCCAGTGTGCGCACGGCCTCGACCGATTCGATGAAAAAGCGGTGCGCCTGCGCGGCCGCCGATCCTGGAGTGAAGATGATCGGCGGCGGACCCGCGCGCAGAAACTCTCGCGCTTCGCTCGAGGGTATCGCCGCGGCCCCTGCGCCGTCGCCACCGTCCCACAGCGGAAATCCGACAAGATGAGTATGAGGCGGCCAGTCCGCCTGAGGCGCAGCGAACCAGCCGGGGAAGAAGCCGATGACGCATTCGGGCGAGTGAATCCAGCGCTGGAGGATACGCCGCACCGGCGGGAGCTCGAGGCGCTTGCGGAAATCGTTCAGCGGCGGCGCGAGCACTCGATCGATGGCGGCCCAGTCGACGAAACGAAACAGCACTTGCTTGAGCCACATCGGCTGTTGCGCGGAGATACGCATGCTGCCGAACAGGCCGCTGTCGATGAGGCTGCGGATGACGGTGGGCTGCAGATGGATCGAGGCGGTGGGCAGACCCAGGCGCTCTTGCGCGATGCGCGCTCCGAACGAGATGCTCGAGGCGGCTACCACGGTGTCCGCATCGGCATGCGACTCGAGCAGGCGGTAGACAGTCTCGATCGAGGGCACGATCGCATGTCGCGCGACGGCCTCGAACCCTCGGCGCGAATGCCACAGATCCGGATCGGCGATCGCGCGCTCGACGTCCGCAAGACTCCCTACCGGCAGAAACGCGAGTCCGCGCGCTTCGATCGCGGCTTGAAAATAGGGATTGGTGAGGACGGTGGCGCGGTGCCCTCGGGCCTTCAGGGCGAGCCCGAGGGCGATGAATGGGTGTACATCGCCCGAGCTGCCCAGGGTCGGCAAAAGGACGTTCAGCGGTCTTCGAGGCGGGGTCACGAGGCTATCGGGATTCTTCCATCGCGAGGAGCGCCGGTGTACGCCAGCCGCTCCGGCGCCCCCAGAAATAGAACGCGAGCGCCACCAGGGCCACGCACAATTGATCCCAGCCGTATTTCAAAAGCCCGCGTCCGCCGAACTCCTCGCTGCCCACCCAGGACAGCGCGACCAGCGCAGCGAAGTAGGCGATCATCCACCAGGCGCCGGCAAGGTGCCGCCGGAAATCACGCCACCCGACCTGATATTGTGAATGGAGATAGATAGGCAGGGGCAGGATCAAGAGCAGCATGATCTCGCCGGTGTGCGGCCAACGCGCCCAGTAGAGCATGAGCGTCGCCAGCACAAAGGCGGTGGGTGCGAGCAGCGCCAGACCCGGCATGCGCAGCGGACGCTGCAGCTCGGGCGCCGTCCGGCGCAGGACCGCAACGCTCACCGGCACGATCAGATAAGTGATGATGGTCGCGACCGAGATGACCTCGGCGAGCTTGCCCCAGCCGCGGTAGAAAAAGAGGAACGTGAACGACACCAGCAGATTGAACCACATCGCGGGGCGCGGAATGCCGAAGCGCGGGTGAACCCGCCCGAGGACGGCCGGCAGAGAGCCGCTGCGCGCCATGGCGTAAATCATGCGCGCCGTGGTCGCCGTGTAGGTCGTGCCGGTGCCGCTCGGGCTCACGAACGCATCCGCATAGAGCAGCAGCGCGAGCCAGTTCAAATTGAGCGCAAGCGCAAGCTGCGCAAAGGGCGAGCTGTACTCGAGAGCCGCCCAGCCCTCGCCCAAGTGCTCGGGAGCTACGGCGCCGAGGAAGGCGATCTGCAATAAAAGGTACACGACCGTGCTCAAGAGGAGCGAGCCGAAGATGGCCAACGGAATGCTCCGTCCCGGGTTACGCGCCTCGCCCGCGAGATTCACGGGGCTCTGGAAACCGTTATAGCTGAACACGATGCCGCTGGTGGCGACGGCCGTCAGAATGGAGGCGATATCGGCGACATGCCGGCCGCCGTGGATGCCGATCCGGAAGTTGCCGGGATGAAAGCCGCTGCACATCAGTGCAATCGCCGTGGCCGCCGGCACGATGAGCTTGAAGAAGGTGATGGCGCTGTTCGTATCGGCGAAGACCTTCACGCTCCAGAAGTTCACCAGAAAATAGAGCACCACCAGCACCGCGCAGATGGCGAGGCCCGGGGGCGTGAGTTCGCCGTGACCGGCGGCCGCGTGGACATAAAGATGCTGTGCCCAGCTCCAGGGCCAGGAGCTCATGTACTGCACCGAGGCCTCCGCCTCGACCGGAATCACCGACACGATGGCGATCCAGGCTGCCCAGCCCGCCACGAACCCCACCAGCGAACCATGCGAATAGTGGCCGTAGCGCACCGCGCCGCCGGACTCGGGAAACATCGCGCCGAGCTCCGCATAGGTCACGGCGACGAAGGTGATCACGACCGCGCCGATGATCCAGGCATATACGGCGCCGGGGCCCGCGAGCTGCGCCGCGCGCCACGCGCCGAACAGCCATCCGGAGCCGATGATCGACCCCAGGCCCGTGAACATCAGGGCGACGGCGCCGACCTCGCGGCGTATCGCTTTTTCTTCGGACATTGCGCGGTCAGCCTTCGAGGCAGGCAAAAGTGGCGTGAAGTCTATCAACAAATGCCGAGATTTCGGGGCTCCGTGGGGTCGACGTCAGAGGGCACACGAAACCACCGTCCGGCGGCGCCTGGAAATCGCTATGGGCCGGCGCTCCTCGCGAATTGAGCGAGCGCGGCGCGACCGTCCTCCCACAGTGCGAATGGCGTGGCGAGACTCTCCTGCGGCATGCGCACGTACAGCTCGCGGCTCTCTGCGATATAGCGCAGCGTCGTGGCATCGACCGCGTAGGCATGGGCGATGACATCGCCGTGCGCGGGAATGTGCAGCTCACGGCCGTGTCCGAGACCCACGGGCAATTCGGGGAGCGGCTTGAGATCGATGTCGCGGCCTTCGGCGATGATGCGAAGCTCTCCCTGATCGGAAGCGGGCGGCGGCGACATGCGCGGGTCGACGGTCGACCAGCGGTAGAGCAGCATATAGTCGTGATAGTTTCCGGACTGGTCGATCTCCACGGCGACCAGCGTCGCGTAGTCGCGCGCATTCGCCGCGACGTCGCTGCGCTCGCGGGCGAACACGAGCGGCCGCGCGACGACCGAAAGCGTGCTGCCGCTCCGATCGTCGAGAATCTCGCGAGGGCGGAGCGCGGGCGTGCCGGAGCAGGCCGGCAACGCCGCGAGGATGACAAAGAGCGCAATGCGCACCTGCATGGGGCGCTAGAACCGGAGTCGGTACGTCGCGGATACGTACAGCGAGCGCTCGTCGAGCGTGCCGGATTGCAGGGCGGTGCCTTGCTGAACGACCGATTGCCTCTGCAGCTGATACCCTGCGATCAGCTCGAATACCGTTCTGCGCCCCGTCCAATCGGTGCGCACCTCGGGAAGATAGAGCGTCTGTCTGCCGCCGAGCTCCGGATCATTGAGCTCCTCGACGGCGAAGCGGGGACCTAAACGCCAGGCGCCGGGCAGCACGAACCGACCGTCCCAGGAGACCGTCACGCTGCGAGCTTGCGGGGAGTCATCGAAGCGCAGGCCGAAGATCTGCAGGTCGCTCGCCTGAAACACGCTCGAGCCGGCGATCTGGATGGCGGCGTTCTTGTCGAGACCCGTGGAGGCCGTGGCGTCGACACCGCCGGAAGCCGGCGTACCGCCGAGCTGCAGCGCGGCCACATCGAGGAGCAGCTGCCAGCGCTCGCCGAACGGCCGGCTTGCCGAGAGCACGAACGTATCGCTGAGCGCCGTCCGGTCGAGGGCGAGCTGCCGCATCTGCGAGGGAGTGTATTCATGCGAGAGCGCGTTGAGATCCGAGGCTGTCTGGCCGATGAGGGCATTGCTCAGCTCGAGCAGCGGGCTGCGCCGATAGTCCGCATCGATGCCGAACACCCATGAACGCGCCATGCCGATATTGCCGATCAAGGTTGCGGAGTCGAGCTCGTGAAAAGCGATGTCATAGTCTGCCAGAACCACGGCGGTGCGGCCGGGCTGAGAATAGCGCGCCTGCACGCCGATCGATCGCCGATCGGTAAAGCCCTCGTTGGTCTGGTTGAAGAAGTAGGTGTCGAAGATCCAGGTGCGCCACGGACTGTACTCGGCGCTGACCGTCGCGAACTGTTGCTGCGTGCCGAACGCGGAATAGCTCGTATAGGCGGGGTATCCGGCCGCTCCGCTGACGGCCCAGCTGTCATTCACCCGATAGCCGACGAACAGGCCGTCGAAGAGACCGATGATTCCCTGACTTGCCAGCGCCTGGCGGCCAAGACGACCGGTGATGCCCAGCGACCGGTCGGTCACTTCAACGAATGCAGCCGTGGTCCGATCCTGGTTGCCGCCGGTCCCCGCGACGAGATTCTGGGTGTATCCAGCGTCCACGCGCCCCGTGAAATCGTAGCGCGGACCGCGGTCGCGAACCAGAACGTCCGCATAGACGAGCGCTCCGTTGACCGCCGTCGTGCTGGTCGTGACGCCTCCAGAATTGGTCTGCTCCTGCCCATATTGATATCCGAGCGCGACAGTTCCCGCCACGCCCCAGCCGCCATTCACCGCTGCACCGAACTCTCCGATCGACTTCGGCTTCAAGGACGCGGCGATGAGTGCCTGCAGACGTCCCCGGACGCGCGCCGCGCCGGGCCCGTCCGGATAGCGGTCCAGATAGGCCTGGTATTCGGCTTTCGCCTGCGCCAGCTGTCCGGCACGCTCGCGCGCGAGCCCCATAAGCTCCTGTGCATCGGCGCGGCCGGGGTACTCGGGTTGCCGCAATAGCCGCTCGAGAAGCTCGACGGCGTTGGGATAGTCGTGCTTCTCCATTGCTTCTTGCGCGGAGTGCAGGAGGGAGCGGCGTTCCTCATCGGGCAGCGGAGGATCCACTGCGGCCTGCACGGCTGTGCTCGCGGCGCCCGCGCGCTCGACGATGGTCAGATCGGAGGGCTCATCGCGCAGCGCGAGCCATGCCCGCGGGTAGTTCGTCAGGGCGATCGTCAGGACCCGCTCGGCCTCCTGCCGCGTGGCGAACGGACCGGCCCGCAGCCGGTACCAATGCTCATCCTCGATATCGGTTTCGGAGACGTAAACCTGCGTGCCGAGACGCGCGGCGGCCGCCTGCACGACCTCATGATCGAAGCTCGTCGGCGACGACTCGAGGTTGACGGCATAGCCCTCCGGCGCCTGCGGCTCCGACACGTACACGCTCCCTTTGCGGTGGCCGGTTCCGATCAGCCGCACGCGCAGCCCGAGACCGCTGTTCGAGGGGGCCATCACGAAATCGAGATCCCGTGCCCAGGTGAGCTCGAGAACGACCTCTCCCGGCACCGTCGACTCGACTTCGGCATTGGTCACGAGGTGTCCGCCGCCGCCGACGACAGGCATCTCGGGAGGAAACCCGGTCAGGAAAGGGCCGCAGTCGGGTCCGAGCCGAAGCGTGATGCGCGTGCGGCTGCCGTGATTCAGAGGCAGGTTCGAGAGGTAGTGCACCGTGCAGGCGAATTGCACGGTGATATCGGCGTGGTCTTCCTTCTCCTCGGTATCGACCACCTGAATCAGCTGGGTATTCGGCTGAGGACCTAACACGGCGGCGGGTGCCCGTGCCGCCAGCACTGCGAGCGCCAGCAATGCCCACGCCCACGGGCGCGGTTCCGGTCCTGAAAGACCTCTACGCACGGCCGGTCACTTGCTCGACCCAGGACTCGCGGTGCGGGGGCTCGGCGGCGGCGTGCGGTGGGGCGTGGCGGGGGCAGCGGGTGTGGTGACCGGCAGCCACCCGTTGGTGCTGTGACAGGAGACGCAATCGAGCGTCGTGGTCGGGTGCTGCTGCGGGGGCTTGCCCGTCGCGGCGACGCCGTTGTGGCACGTTCGGCAAGCGCCGCTGATGCCTTGGTGGCTGAACGTCGCCACGCTCCAGCTGATCGTGCCGTGGCAAGCGCGGCAATCCTTCGAGGTCGCGACGTGGCCGGTTGGCTTGCCCGAGCCTTGCACGCCGTTGTGGCAGCTCGCGCACGGCGCGGTGACCCCCTGGTGATCGAAGCGCGCCGGGAGCCAGCCACGGGTGGTATGACAGTTCTCGCAGGTGTCGTTGGCCGGCAGGTGCGTCGGGCCCTTGCCCTGGGCGAGCATGCCGTTATGGCAACTCGCGCAACGGGCGGTGACGCCGGCATGGGAGAAACCCGTCCGCTGCGCCGTGGTACCGCCCGAGACCGCGGACGCCGCGCCCCCCGCGCCCGCCGTGGCGCTCATGGCTGAAGCGGCGCTCGTCGCCGGTGTGGCTGCCGCGCCTGACGTTGCCGTCGCGGCCGAAGGCGCGCCGACGACGGTGGTGACCGTTCCGCGGGTCGCGGTGAGCGCGGTTTTTTTCGCCGCCGCGCCGCCGCCCCAGTCGTTCGGATTGTGGCAGTTGCTGCAGTCCTGGCCCACATGGTGGCCGTTCGGCCGGGTGGTTAAATTGTTCACCCCGTAGAAGGCCTTGCCCGTGTCGTGACAGGCATCGCAGGTCTTGCCGATCACCGCAAACATCAAGGTGTGCTTCGCAGAGCTCATGGTCGCGCCGCTGAAGGAGGTGAAGCTGACCGCGTGACAATCCTCGCAGGACGTCGAGCTGGTCGGGATGTGCACCGGCGAGAGCACCGCGTCCTTCGGCGTGTAGTTGAGATAGAACACCGGCGGTGTCGCGTTCGGGGCGCCATGGCAGGTGATGCACCCCGACGAGATGCCGGTGTGCAGGACGGTGTTCGAGGCGAGCGTCGCGTAGTTGCTGGGTGCGCCGACGTGACAGACGCTGCAACCCTGATTCCCGGGATTCGGCATGTGCCCCGCCGGGAGTGTCGTCGAGTTCCAGTTGGCGGTGGTGTGGCACAGGCTGCAGTTGTTCGGTGCCACCATCTGGCCGGACGTGTGGTCCGCCGGCCGGCCCTGCAGGGCCGGGCTCGCCGTGCCCATGTAGAAACTCAATCCCGCCTCGTGGCAGGTCGTGCACGTGGTGGGCACGAACGAGTGGCTGGCCTGCGTCATGTTCATCGGGCCGAAGCCGCCGGCGACGAAATTGTTTGCGTGGCAGGAGCTGCAATCCGTTCCGGAGAGGTACGGGATGTGCGCGGGGGTGAGCACGTTGTCCTTCGGGTTGTCGTTGTTGTTGTAGAAGGTGAGCTGCGTGCCCGCGCCGTGACACTGTCCGCATCCGCCGCTGATCCCGGTATGCAATACCGCGATGCTCGCGAGCGTCACATAGCTGGCCGGCGCGGCCGTATGACAGGTGTTGCATGACTGATTGGCGGGATTCGGCATGTGGCCCGCCGGAAGCGTGGTGGTGACCCAGCTTGCGGTCGTGTGGCACAGGCTGCAGTCGTTCGGCGCGACCTGCTGGCCTTGCGTGTGATCCGCCGGTCGGCCTTGGAGCCCCGGACTTGCGGCGCCCATGTAGAAGCTCAACCCGGCCTCGTGACAGCTGACGCACGGCGTCGAGCCGAGCGCATTGTGGGTGGTCTGGGTCATGTTCATCGGCCCGAATCCGCCCGCCGCATAAGTCGTCGACGTATGGCAGTTGCTGCAATCGGTGGCGTTGAACGCCGGGATGTGCGGTGGGCTCAGCACGGCCGATTTCGGATTGTCGTTGTTGTTGTAGAAGGTGAGCGCGGTCGCTCCGCCGTGACATTGCGCGCAGCCCGAGGTGATGCCGGTGTGCAGGACGGCGTTCGGTGCGAGGACCGCGTAATTGGCCGGCGCAGAGGTATGACATACCGTGCACGCCTGGCCGCCGGGATTCGGCATGTGCCCGGCGGGCAGCGCGGTCGAATTCCAGTCGGTGGTCTCGTGGCAACCGGAGCAATCGCCGGTCTGCTGCTGGGGCGTGCCGTTCGGGGGCATGTGATCGGCCGGGCGGCCCTGCAGCGCGGGGGTCGAGGCGCCCATGTAGAAGCTCAAGCCCGCCTCGTGGCAGCTGTCGCAGGTCGTCGGCACGAAGGCATGCTTGGCCGCGCTCATCTGCGTCGGCCCGAAACCGCCCACCGCGAAGTTCGGCGCATGGCAGCTGCTGCAGTCGCTGCCCCCGAGGTACGGGATGTGGGCCGGCGTGAGCACGTTGTCTTTCGGGTTGTCGTTGTTGTTGTAGAAGGTGAGCTGCGTGAAGGCGCCGTGGCACTGCCCGCAATTGCCCGTGATCCCGGTGTGCAGGATCGCGACGCTCGCAAGCGTCGCGTAGTTGGCCGGCGCCGCCGTATGGCAGGTGGCGCAGGCCTGGTTCCCCGGGTTCGGCATGTGCCCCGCCGGCATCACGCTCGAGCTCCAGTCGGTGGTCGTGTGGCAGCCCGAGCAATCGCCGGTCTGCTGCTGGGGCGTGCCAATCGGCGCCATGTGATCGGCCGGGCGGCCCTGCAGCGCGGGGGTCGAGGTGCCCATGTAGAAGCTCAAGCCCGCCTCGTGGCAGGTGTCGCAGGCCGTCGGCACGAACTTATGCTTCGCGACGCTCATCTGCGTGGGGCCGAAACCGCCGGTGACGAAATTGGCGGCATGGCACGAGCTGCAGTCGGAGCCGGACAAGTACGGAATGTGCGCAGGCGTCAGCATCGCGTCCTTCGGCGTGAACGCGTTGAACCAGGTGAGGGCGGTCGTGGTGTCGCCATGACAGAGACCGCAGTTCGAGGTGATGCCCGTGTGCAGCGTCGGATAGGGAGCGAGCGTTGCGGGCGAATAGTCGCTCGGCGCCGACGCATGGCACTGGGCGCATGCCAGATTCGAGGGATTGGGCATGTGGCCGGCCGGCATCGCGGTCGAATTCCAATCCTTGGTCTCGTGACACAGGGAGCAATCGCCGCTCGCCATTCGCGGGTCGTTGCTCGTGACGTGATTGGGCGGCCGCAGCTGCAGCGGTGTCCCGGAGCCGACGTAGAAACTCTTGCCGGTGTCGTGGCAGGTGTCGCAGGCGCCCGAGACGAAAGCGTGCTTCGCCGCGCTCATGGCGGTGGCGGGGCCGAAGCCTCCGGTCTGGTAAGCCGCGCCGTGGCAGGCGCTGCAATCGGTCCCGGCCAGCACGGGGATGTGGGGAGGCGACAGCGGCGTTTTCTTGTAAGGGGAAATGCCCGACATCGCCATGGGAATGTAGGGCGCGGGCACCCCGGCGAACGTCTCGCCCGCGTGACACTGCAGGCAGTTGCTCACCGGCAGTCCCGTATGAAGGGTCGCGATGCTAGCCGCGAGCACGGCCCAGGTTTCGGCGGCCGGGTTGTTGCCGTGACAGATGCCGCAGTCGATCGCCGAGGGAATCGGCGGTACGTGATTGGTCGGCTGGCCGGTGACGAACCCGGTCGAGATCTTCACCGTGCCGGAGTGACAGGTGGCGCAGGTCGCGACCGCCATCTGCGTGTGGTTGAACAGCGAGGGCACCCAGCTGGGTGTTTTGGTGCCGATGCCGGTGGTGTGGCAGTCCTCGCAAACATTGGTCGTGGGCATGTGATTGCCCTGCTTGCCGACCGCCCGCACGCCGTTGTGGCAGCTCGCGCAGCCGGTGCGAATGCCGGTGTGGTCGAAGTTCGCGCCGAGCCAGCTCAGCGTGGTATGGCAGTCGCCGCACTCGAGCGAGGTGACGACGTGGCTCTTGGGCTTTCCGGTCGCCTGCGAGCCGTTGTGGCAGATGATGCAGTAGCCCGCCACGGCGAGCGGTATCTGCGTGTGGTCCACCGTCTTCGGTGGATTCCAGGACATCACGGTATGACACGCGGCGCAATCCTGGCTCGTGGGCGGATGGGTCGGCCCCTCTCCCTGGGCGATCGTGCCGTTGTGGCAGCTTACGCAGCTGCCCATGACCTGGCCGTGGTCGAAATGCACGTCGGGGCGGAAGGAGATCGTGTTGTGACAGGCCACGCAGTAGTTCGTGCTGGGTATGTGGCTGAGCGTCTTCGGCGTCGCGTTGAACGGCGAGCCGGTGATGTGACAGGTGCCGCAATCGCGCGGCGTTCCCCTGAAGACGGCATTTAGGTGGCAGGCCTCGCAGGCCAGATCGCGGTGCACGCCGTCGAGCTCGAAGCCGGTGGTGAGATGGTCGAATGGGACGGTGATCGGCGCGCTCGGCGCGACGGCGCGCGCGGGGAGCGATCCGAGCGCCAGCACCGCCAAGGCCGCCATGATCCATACCGCCGCCTGGTCTCTCGCGAGCTTCACGGCTACTGGATCCTTGCGCCTTTCCACGAGTAGTTCGTGTGACAGCGGTCGCACTGCTCGCCGTACTGGCCCAAGTGCCGGTCATCCTTGTGATGGCACACGCCGCATTCCTTGGAGAGCTTCACCGTGCCGGGCGGCTCGCGATGGCAGGCCGCGCACTTGAGCTTGGCGTGCGCCCCGAGCAGCGGGAAATGCGCCTGTTTCGCGTGATCGAACACCCACAGCGGCCAGCCGTTCGGCGAATGACAGTCCGCGCAGCGGTCCCCGAGTCCTCCTTTGTGGACATCGTCGTGCGAATGGCAATCGACGCAGCTCTTGCGCGCCTCGCTGTAGGCCATGGTCGAGTGGCACTGCGCGCAGCTGACGACACGGTGCAGGCCGAGCAGCGGATAGTCGGTCAGGTCGTGATCGAAGGCGATCGCGGCCCGCCAGGAAGTCTGCCCATGACAGGAATCGCAATTGCCCTGCAGCTTCCCGCCATGCGGATCCTCGCTGCGATGGCAGCCGGCGCAGTCCTTCGCCAGCTTCTGGGTTGCCACCGGTGCGGTATGGCAGACATGGCAATCGATCTTTGCATGAGCACCGGTCAGTGCGAAGTCGTCCTTGGCGGCATGATCGTAGGTCACGGGATGCCAGCGGTCGTTGCCATGACAGTCCTCGCACTTGGGGCCGAGACGCTCGGCGTGAGCGTCGTCGGCGCGATGACAACCGAAGCAATCCTTCGGGATCTTGTCCTTGTAGTTGCCGCTGCGGTGGCATGCGATGCAATCGATATCCGCATGCACGCCGAGCAAGGCATAGCCCGTTTCCTTCAAGTGATCGTACTTGGCGGTCTTCCATTCCTTGGTGAGGTGGCACTTGGCGCAATCCGGACCGCGTTCGCCGCGATGCACGTCGTCGGTGGCGTGGCAATCGACGCACCCCTTGGGGGTGTGCTCGTAGCGTCCGCCGACGTGACAGGCGTCGCAGGTGACTGCCGCATGCGCACCGGTGAGCTTGAAGTCGGTCTTGTCGTGATCGAACCGACCCCCGGTCCAGGTCGCCGCGCTGTGGCAATCGCCGCAGGAGGCGGTGAACTGCCCGCGGTGCACGTCGTCCTTCTTGTGGCAGTCCGTGCAGATCGCGGGCGCCTTGCGCCACGGCTCGTGCGCCTTGTGGCACGCGGCGCAATCGAGCCCCACGTGAGCGCCCGCGAGCGGAAAGTCCGTGAGATGATGATCGAACTGCGCGCGGCTCAGCTGCACGATGTCCGCCTCGCGCCCCCGGTGCTCCGTGTGGCACGCTTTGCACTCCCCGCTGCCCGCGTTGGGCATGCGGCCGTGATAGCCGCCGTGCGCGGCGATATCCTTTGCGATCTCCTTGTGACAGTCGAGGCACAGCGAGGTTTGCGTGCGCGCGTTCGAGCGGTCATGGCAGGCGGCGCAGTCCTCTTCCTGCTTGATGTGCGCCTGCGCGACCTTGCCGGGCATCAATAAGGTCTCGACGTTCGCGGCGAATACGGAGATCGGCGCTGAGCAGCACATTGCCGTCATCCACGCGATTCCGATCGCGCACAGGCTCCATGCGCGCATACGCCGGACTCAGTACACGTTGACCGCGACCACATGCACGAGTCCGGCAATCAGCAGCATGAAGAACAGCGGGATGTGCAGAACATGCCAGAATGAGAACAGCTTGGCGTACGTCTGATACTCGGCCACGCGCCGGCCGGCCTCGAAGCGCCGCTCCGCGTAGCCGCGAGCCACGGAGGCAATGCGCTGCGCATGGCGTGCGATCACCGCCGAGTCCTGACGCAGCGCCCGTTCGAGCGCAAGACCGATCTCGCGCCGTACTCGCCATCGAGCGACGAGGAGACGCGGCCCTCCCGTCAGCAGATGAAAGCCGCGCTGCAGGGCGCCTTGTGGCGGCATGATGAGACGCCGCTCGATTCCATCGATCGCATCGAGCAAGCCAGGGAGGAAAGAAATTGAGGTTGTCTGCGTGCGCAGCCGCTCGCCCACCGCTTTCAGCTGCTCAAGAGTTTCCTCCTTTCCATCCATTTTTGCGTGCAAGCGCGTGTACATGTAGCGGCCCACCACGCCGCTGCCCGCGACCACCAGCATGCAGACGAGCGCCACGTTGCTGTTGGTCGCTCCCAGGCTGAAGTTGGAATGGAACAGCACCAGGATTGGCCCGATGACGCCCAGTGTCATGTGAATGTCGAACCAAACGGGGATGCTGCCGATCCAGCGCAACCAGGGGGCCCGCTTGCGCGCGGAGTAGATGAGCAGCAAGAGCATCATCGAGCCGCCGATGAGCCCGAGCCAGTAACCCAAGCCGCGCTGCGGCGTGATGTAGCGCTCGAGGTGTGCGCCCTTGCCCCAGACAAGGAGCGCGCTGACCACCACTGTCCAGACGACAGGCCAACGCAGTCCTTTGGCTTTGGTGGGAGATACGGCGGCAGCGACGGTGTTCACGAGATCTCGTGGTCGATGAGAATCTGGAGAGGCTTGTGGTCGGACGGATCGATGACTCCGCTCGTGCCCTGCAGATCGCCGGCGACCGGCATGGCCTGTCCGCTCTTTGAAATGCGAGCCTCGATGGTGATGCGCCCCGCAGCGGAGAGGTTTCGCCCGGGCAGCATGGACTGCGAGTCATCGAGCCTGAAGAGGACGGGCCATGCCCCGACGGTGCTTCGGAAAACGGCTACCGGCGCGCCTGGCGAATCCACCGACTTCGCCACGATGAACAGCGTTGTGCCGGGCGCTGCTTTTGCCCGCAACGCTCCCGCGAGCGAGACCTCGCCGCTCACCTCACGGCCGGGCGCGGCCAAGGGCGCAGCATTCATGATGGCCGCGCCCGCCGCGGGCGATGCCGTCTCGCCGATCGCGGGAGCTGCCGGCAGCTCATGGCGGCGGGCACGGCTCGCCTGATCGGGTAGCCCGAGAAATTCATACGACTTGGCGAGGAGTTCCCAATCCGCGGGTGTGCCGCCCCCCTTGGCGAGGCGCGTCTCGAGGCCGGACACCGCCGAGCTCATGGATCCCGCTTTCGTGGCGAGCGCGCCGTCCGTGCCCGAGGAGTCGGCGGCGGGTGCCGTCCCGGTTGGCGATGGAGCGACGGGGTTGCTCGCGAGCTCGGGGTGCCCCAGCCAGTGATAGAGGACGAACGCCAGCACGAGCACGAGCAACGCACCGGCTCCCAGCGGCCACTTGGCCGCCGGCAACGAGGGCGTGCCCGGCATCGAGCGCAGCCAGGGCAGCATCAGCACGAGCGCGGCCAGCATGCTCAGGGCGCCCAACAGAAACCAGAATGTCGCCAAAGAAAGACTCCTTCCGTGCGGTCCCTTTGCGTAGCAAAGTTTAGGGTCGATGCAAAAACTGGCAAAATGTAGAAGAACGCCGACATGCGGTCGTGCGGACATGGGTGTGATACCCATGAATTCTTCTTATTTGTACCCATTGCATTTATACCCATTGCGACGGGCGGCGTTTGTGATGATGTTCTCGGATTTTTCTGGATATGCCACCTAAGTTGGCGATATGGCTCCAAACTTAGAGGCACTTTTGGTGGGAGGCTGAGCACCATGGATGCGTTCGCCACGCTCGCCCTCTACGCCGGACCGTTCGCCCTATTTCTGGGCATCTATCTGTGGCGCCAGCGGCGCGCTCACGCGCGCAGCATGCGCGCGCACCAGGAATCGCTCGCCGCAGGCCTGACCGAGCCGGCCTCGCTCCATCCGTCCATCGATCCGAGCAAGTGCCTCGGCTGCGGAGCATGCGTCAAGGCGTGCCCGGAACAGCCCCACCACGAGGTGCTGGGCCTGATCAACGGCAAAGCCGTGCTCGTGGGTCCGACCGATTGCATTGGACACGGCGCGTGCAAGGTGGTCTGTCCGTTCGATGCCATCACGCTGGTTCTGGGGACCGAGCGCCGCGGTGTGGATATCCCGGTGCTGAAGCCCAACTTCGAGTCCAACGTTCCCGGTGTGTTCGTCGCCGGCGAGCTTGGCGGCATGGGACTCATTCGCAATGCCCTCATGCAAGGACAGCAGGCGCTCGAGGCGATGGCGAAGGGCCTGCCGGCGCGGCGCGATGCGCTCGACGTGCTGATCGTCGGCGCGGGACCCGCCGGTCTCGCGGCTTCGCTGGCCGCGAAGAAGCTCGGCCTGAAGTATCTGACGCTCGAGCAGGATTCGCTGGGCGGCGCGGTGTTCCAGTACCCGCGGGGCAAGCTCGTGATGACCTCTCCCGTCGAATTGCCGCTCGTGGGAAAGGTGCATTTCCGCAATACCTCGAAGGAGGATCTGCTCAAGTTCTGGACGGACGCCTGCAAGCACAACGGCCTCGACATCCAGTATCAGCAACGGGTGGAACGGATCACCGGCGCGGACGGGAACTTCCAGGTGACGGCGAACGGCAAGACGCACACGGCTGCGCGCATCCTGCTCGCCATCGGCCGCCGCGGCACGCCGCGCAAGCTCGGCGTGCCCGGCGAGGAGCTGCCCAAAGTGGTGTATCGCTTGATCGACCCCGAGCAGTATCGCGGTCAGCGCATCGTGGTCGTCGGCGGGGGGGACAGCGCGCTCGAGGCTGCCGCGAGCGTCGCGGAACTCGGCGATGCGCGGGTGGTGCTGTCGTATCGTGGAGAGGCTTTCCAGCGGGCGAAGCAGCGCAACCGGCAGCGCGTCGAGGAAGCGCGCGGCGCAGGCACGCTCGAGGTGCTGCTCGGCTCCCAGATCAAGGAAATACGACCGGCGGACGTGCTGATCGACCACGCCGGACGAAAACTCGAGGTGGCCAACGATTCGGTCATCGTCAGCGCGGGCGGCATCCTGCCGAACGACTTTCTGCGCTCCATCGGCGTCGAGGTCGAGACCAAGTACGGGACTGCGTGATGAAAGCCGCGCATTCACGCCGGCGTTGCCGTGTATTGCTTCTTTGCGCCGGTGTATGGGCGGCCGCGGGCGCATCCACCGGCGCGAGCGCCAAGGAAGCGCTCGAGCCCGCACGCGAGGCGCTGCGCACGCTGCAGTTCGGGCGCGCCGTCGAGCTGCTCAATGCGGCCGCCAAGACCAATGACCGCGAGGCCGAATACCTGCTCGCTCTCCTCTACATGAATGGAGTGGGTGTGGTGCAAGATCCCGAGCGGGCGCGAGCGTTGCTGCGTGCGGCCGCCGAGCACGGTCACGCCGCCGCGGCGTACGTGCTCGCTGCGGAGCTTGCGCACATGAACGAGACGCCCGAAGGCGCCGCTCAGGGCTGGCTGGCCAAGTCCGCGCAGGCGGGCTACCCGCCGGCCGTCGCGTCGCTTCGCTCCCACCGCCTGCCGCTGGCGCGCGAGTCGGCGGGGGCCTCCGATCCCGCGCTGTTCATCGCCTGGGTGCTCGATTGCGCACGCAAGGACGATGCCGCCGAGCTGCGCCGGCTTGGCGCGCCTGCGGCTGCCGTGAAGGATGAGTTCGGACGCGGGGCGCTCGCTTACGCGGTCGAAGCCGGCCATGTCTCGGCCACCACGGCGCTTCTCGAGGCCGGCGCCGATCCGAGGGCTGCGGATCTGATCGGAACGACGCCGCTCATGATCGCCGCGCAGCGGCCGGACGCCTCGCTCACGGAGCTGCTGCTGCGGCATGGCGCCGACCCGGGCGCCGTCGATACGGAGCAGCGCACGGCGCTCTTTTACGCCGCGAGCGGCGATCGGCCGGCATCCATCGGGGCGCTCGTGCACGCCGGCGCCTCCATCGATGCGCTCGACGCGAGGGGTTACAGCGCGCTCGACGCGGCGCTGATCGTGGAAGCGGATGCCGCCGCCGCCGCGCTGCGCTCCTTCAATGCGCGCGCGCGCGCTCCCTCCGGCGCGATCGAGCATCGCAGCGGAAAGTTCGACGCCTCACGACCTGGCGCGATCTACCGCGGCTGGCCGCCCGTCGCGCTCGCGGTCGCGCGCAACGACACGACGGGCGTTCAGCAGCTCCTCGATGCCGGCGCCAATGCGAATAGCCGGGTTCCGCAGGGCGACCCGCTTCTCAAGGTGGCCGCCGACGCGCACGCGCCAGGGAGCCTCTCCCTGCTGCTCGCGCACGGCGCGGACCCCATGGCGGCCGACCATGCCGGGCACACCACCTTGTGGCTCATGGCCGTGCGCGACGACGTTCCTATGCTCCGCTCCTTGCTGGATGCGGGCATCGCGGCGGATGCGCACGCCTCGACCGAGCCGCGGCCGTTGCTCGCGGCGCTGCGCGCGGCGAAGCCGGACGCGGCGCAACTGCTGCTGTCGTCCGGCGCGAACGCCGATCTTCCGGACGACCAGGGACACACACCGTTGATGCTCGCCGCGGCCGCGGGGATTGCCCCGCTCGTCGGGACGCTCATCGAGCGCGGCGCGCAAATCGATGTGCATGACCGTCAGGGCCGCACGGCGCTCTGGTATGCCGCGGCGGCGGGCTCGCGCGAGGGAGTCGAGCGATTGCTCGCCGCCGGCGCGAGCCGATCCTCGGCCGATGACGGCGGGCTCACCCCGCTGCATGCGGCCGCGTCCCAGTCGCATCCTGAAATCGTCGAGGCGCTCTTCACTCCCGACACCTTGAACCGCCGCAGCTCCCGCGGCGAAACTCCCCTGATGATCGCGGCGGCGAGCGGCCAATTGGCCGTGGTGCAGGCCCTGCTCGCGCACGCCCCGAATCTCGATCTGCAGAATAACGCCGGCGATACCGCGCTGATCGCGGCGAGCCGCGGAGGGCACCAGAGCATTTGCCACCTGCTGCTTGCGTCCGGCGCAAACCGCGGCCTGCGCAATGGCGCCGGCATCTCGGCGGAAGACGTCGCATCCAATCGCGGCTTCCAGGTCATCGCCAAAGAGATCGCGGGTAAGAGCTGATCCATGCCGTTCCGCTTCGCGATGCCCCTCTTGTTGAGTCTCGCCGCCACGGCCGGCTTCAGTGGCGTTGCCCGTGCCGCACTGGGCGAAGGCACCGGCAGCGTCGCGGCGGATGCAATCGCGCTCGGCGGCGTCGTGCACATCGAGGCGCAGCAGGGCTATGACGCCTACGACGTGGCCGCATCGGCGGGCACGCGGGTGCGTGAGTACGTGAATCAATCCGGCATCGTGTTTGCGGTCACCTGGTCCGGGCCCGCGCCGCCGGATCTTTCGCGCTGGTTGGGCGGCTACTTCGCCGAGTACGCACGGGCGCTCGCGACGCTCGCGCACCCGGGGCTGCGCCGCTCGCTGCGCATCGAGACGGCGGACGGCGTCATCGTGGAGGCGGGCGGGCACCTGCGCGCTTACAGCGGCAGGGCGTACCTCGAGCAACAGATGCCGCCGGGCCTCGCACCCGCGAACCTGCGCTAGGGCACTCGGGCATGTCACCGCGCATCCTGCAATGCATCCTGCCACTCACCGCAATGCTGATGGCCGGTTGCCTCGGCAGCCACTCGGGGACGGGCGGTGGCGGCGGCGGAACCATGCCCACCGCCGCGAACACGACGCCCTTGGTGGTGGACGCCGGACCCGCAGGCGCTTCCGGCGCAGTCAACCATCCGTACGTGACGGTGAAGGTGTGCGCGGCCGGGACTCAATCCTGCGCGAGCATCGATCATGTGCTGCTCGATACGGGCTCGAACGGCCTGCGCCTGGTCCGCTCAGTGCTCTCGGCTCATTCCGTCACGCTGACCGCGGAGACCGACTCCTCGGGCAGAACCGTCGAGGAGTGCATGAGCTTCAACGGCGGCCAGACCTGGGGACCGGTTGCGCTGGTCGATCTGTCGATCGCGGGCGAGACTGCATCGAAGCTCCCCGTGCAGGTCATGGACGACACCGGCAGCGGCGCGAAGCCGCCGGGCACGTGCGGAGCGAATGGCACATTGATCAACGGCATCTCCGGATTCCAGGCGAACGGCGTCCTCGGCGTCGGCGTCTTCCCGCAGGACTGCGGCCAGGCTTGCGTCGGCGCCGCGACCCCGCTGCCCGTCTATTACGGATGCCCGGCTTCGGGGGCGTGTGCCGCCGAGAACGTCGCGCTCGCGCTGCAGGTCGCAAATCCTGTTTCGCTATTCGCGGCCGACAACAACGGCGTCATCGTCGATTTGCCCAACCTCGCGAACGCCAACGGCGATCTCGCGGTGAACGGCACTTTGATCTTTGGCATCGCGACGCAGACGGACAACGGGCTGCCCGGCACTTTGACGGTGCTGGCCACCGATGCAAACGGCGACTTCACCACCGCTTACAATGGCGCCAGCACCGCATTGCCGGCGCTGATCGACTCGGGGACGGACTCGTACACCTTCAATGATCCCACCATCGCGGTGTGCTCGACCGGCGCATTCGTGGGCTATTACTGCCCGGCGGTGGCGCCGCAGAGCGTGTTCGCGGTGAACTCCGCGTCCGGCGCCAACCCGGCGACCGACACCGTGGATTTTGCGATCGCGGATCCCAATACCTTCATGGCCGGCGCCAGCGCGTTCATCGACCTCGCGGGAGGGGGCGGGTCGACGACGTTCACCTGGGGCATGCCGTTCTTCTACGGCCGGCAGATCTATGTCGCGATCGAACAGCGCAACGCGGGCGCCTTCGTAGGCCCGTTCTACGCGTACTGACCGCGGCTAATCCAGATCGCGAACCAAGGCCTCGCGAACCGGCTCCGGCAGGGGGACGACCGAATGCCGGTAATTCTCGTGATCGACGCCGATACTCAAGGGGGCGCCGCTCTTCGCGGCCTCGATCATCGGGGGCGACAGCTCGAAGCGCAGGAAATGCACCGCCGAGGTCTTGTCCGCATTTTCGCGATCCAGGTCCTCGTCCGCGATCGCGAATACGCACGGGAGCTCTCCCACGCGGACCCAGCACCGATCCTCGACGCCGATCAGCCTCGAGAGGGCTTCCCGGCGCACCTCGGAGTCGGGAAACTCGAGGAGCAACGTCGCCTTCCAGTTGCTGCCGCCCGGAATCAACGGATTGTAGGCATCCAGCTCGTCCTGGATGCCGTCCGCCTCGAAAATGCGCTCGGTGCGCAGCATCTCGAGCACTTGATAGCGGATGGTGGTCCGGTCCTCGAAAATCCACGTCATGTTCGCGCCGACTTGGACGCTGCGGCGCTGCTTGTGCGCGATCACCTCGCTGCGCAGTCGCGACCGCTCCACGGCATATTGCTCGAGCGGCATCAGGTCATTGCGTGACAGCTTCTGCATGTGATCCCCCTAAAGGCCGTAGGCCATCCGCAGCAAGGTCAACGGATGCACGGGCGGGGTGTCTCGAGACAAGCCGCTCTCGATCTGATGGCCCGCCATCGGACAATCGCTGGCGTAGTAATCCGCACCGCTCGACTCCACCCGCTGTATCACGGGCTTCGCGATCTTCATCGAGGTCTCCCGAAATTCGCGCTTGACCCCGTAAGTGCCGTCGTGCCCGGAGCACCGCTCGATGGGCTCGACGCTCGTGCCGGGGACGAGCTGCAGAATATCGCGCGTCTTCAAGCCGAGGTTCTGCACCCGCAGGTGGCACGCCACGTGATAGGAGATTTTGCCGAGCGGCTGCTTGAAATCCGTGCGCAACAAGCCGGCCTTGTGCCGGAGCGCGAGATATTCGAACGGGTCGTAGATATGTTCCTTCACTTTGGCGACATCGGTGTCAGCGGGGAACATCAGCGGCAGCTCCTGTTTGAACATGAGCACGCAAGAGGGGATCGGCGCGACGATGTCGTAGCCGCGATCGATCATCGCGACGAGCTGCGGCACATTCTTGGTCTTGAGGTCTGCCACGGCCTCGAGGTCGCCGAGCTCGAATTTGGGCATACCGCAGCAGCGCTCTTTTTCGGCAAGCGCGACCTCGATGCCGTTATGCCGAAATATCGAGGCAAGATCGAGCCCGATCCCGGGCTCGTTGCGGTTGATGTAGCAGGTGGCGAATAGCGCGACCTTACCCCGCGTGCCTTCCGCCGGCTGTGCGGGCGGTGCGGAGTCATGCTGCTTGCGGAGCTGCTTGCGCAAGGTTCGCGAGTGATATTCAGGGATCGGAGCATCGGGATGGACGCCGAGCGCGGCGTCGAGGAGCTTGCGTCCGGCGGCGCTGTGGTTGACCGCGTTCACCACTTGGGCGACCACGGGTATGCCGGCGATGTCGCCCACGATGTCGGTGGAGCTCAAGATCTGATCGCGAAAGCGAACGTGCCCTTCTTGGTTCTTCACTGCTTTCGCCCGCAGCATCAGGTGCGGGAAGTCCACGTTCCAGGGGTGCGGCGGCACGTACGGACACTTGGTCATGTAGCACATGTCGCACAAATAGCAGTGCTCGATGACCTTCCCGTAATCCTCCTTGTCCACCCCGTCCAACTCTCCGGTCTTCGATTCGTCGATCAGGTCGAACAGAGTGGGAAAGGAGTTGCACAGATTGAAGCAGCGGCGGCATCCGTGGCAGATGTCGAAGATCCGTTCGAGCTCCTTGTCGAGCGCGGCGTGATCGTAGAACCCCGGGTCTTGCCAGGCTAGCGGGTGCCGCGTGGGGGCTTCGAGACTGCCCTCGCGCCCGGGCTTGGTCGATCCGTCGGACACGGTTGATCTCCGAAAAAGCAGCGGGCTCCGTGATGGAGCCCGCTGGCGCTATGGCGAACGAAATGAGGGATCTACAGGTTGTCCAGCGCCTTCTGAAAGCGATTGGCGTGCGATCGCTCAGCCTTGGCCAAGGTCTCGAACCAATCCGCGATCTCGCTAAACCCTTCGTCGCGGGCACTCTTCGCCATTCCGGGGTACATGTCGGTGTACTCGTGAGTCTCACCGGCGATGGCCGCCTTCAGGTTGTTCGAGGTCGCACCGATCGGCAGTCCGGTGGCCGGATCGCCCACCGCCTCCAGATATTCCAGGTGGCCGTGCGCGTGGCCAGTCTCGCCTTCGGCGGTCGAGCGGAATACCGCGGACACGTCGTTGAAACCCTCGACGTCCGCCTTGGCGGCAAAGTACAGATAGCGCCGGTTGGCTTGCGATTCGCCCGCAAAAGCGTCCTTCAGGTTTTTTTCCGTCTTGCTGCCTTTTAAATTCACGACTATCTCCTTCCGATTGTGAGCTCGGAAAATCAAATCAGACTTCTCGGACCTGCGGGACGGTAGACTGCGAGGCTGCGCCAAGTCAAATTGGCGCTCTCTATCGGCCACATTGGCACTGTCTATCGCCGGCTCCCGCTATCGCCGGCTCTCGCGTTGGAAATCTGCTCCAGCGTCAGCGGGTCGGGCTTTCCATCGCAATACGTATCGAGCGCCCGGGTAAAGACCCCGTTCTCAGGCCATGCCCGGGCGAAGAGCGTCATGCAGGAGCGGAATTTGAGATCGTCCGGCGAGCCGAGGATGTCGGTGATGGATCGCCCCTGGAGGGCATTGATGAGCTCGGTCGTGCAGGTCAAGCGTGCCCCCAACACCGGGTGCGCGGCATAGGCTTTCGCCTCCGCAAGGGAGCCGATGGCAAACTGCACGGCGCTGGCGCTGCGCGCCAAGCCTTTGATCTGGGGGAAGATAAACCACATCCAGTGGCTGGCTTTGCGACCGGCGCGCAGCTCTTCGCACACGCTATCGAACACCGGCTCTTGCGCGTCCAGGAAGCGGCTCAAGCCGTACGGATCAGCCTGCGTCATGCGCGGTGCAGCAAGGTTGGGGTGAAAAGCTGCATCGAGGCGAGGCCGGCTGATACTGATGGGTAGTTCGCCCGGGAGCAGGACGACTTGGGGATCGCGTCATTATCCGCCAGTCTCGGGTCGATGCAGCGTCTTAAGCATGGCTCCGTCGACACCTCTTTAGTATCGGCGCCATCGCCGAATCCGGTGTCATCCTTTGCTGACGGGGAATGGAGACTCGGCCACCCGATGCCTGGCCTGCGAATACGCGGCCAGATCAGTACGTTACCGGCGCAGCCGGCGCCCGGGCCGACGCCAACGGAGCCGCCCAGGCCCCGCCTACCAAGCCCCGAATCGCATCAGCTAAGCGTGCTGCTGCGAGTGGTGGGCGTGGTGCTGCGAATGGTGAGCGTGATGCTGCGAGTGGTGACTGTGATGCTGCGAGTGGTGAGCGCTGTGCTGCGGCGGATCCGCCAGCGCCACGTTTGCCAACATCAGCATCGCAACCGCGAGCCCGACAATCTTTCCCATGATTCATCCCCAATCTTCTGAACCAATCCACGCAGCCATAGGATAGCGTCGCACGCGCGGGCTCGCGAGAGTATTTGCAGTGGGCGGATGACTCGCAGCTTTCACGCAACAGCGAGTGATTGACAAAGCGCCTCAAGGCGTTTCTTATAAGCTCATACCAAAGTACGGGGATGTACCGGGTGCAGGATTGAACGTGGCCACGCAGCGCCTTGGATCGGTCGATCTCGCGGTTTCGCACGCGCGGCGCTTGCTCGAGAAGAACCCTGACCTGGCGGCAGAACAGGCCTGCGAAATCCTGAATGCGCACCCGGGTCATCCGACCGCGCGTCTCATCCTCGGCGCCGCGCACCGGCGAGCCGGACGCCTGCAATCGGCGCTCGACGTTCTGGAAGCCCTGGCGGCGGAGTTTCCACATTCATCTCCGGTGCACCTCGAGCTGGGTGTCGCGCTATTCGAGCATGGCCGCGGCGCCGACGCCGAAACGGCGCTGCGCCGCGCGGTTCAACTCAACCCCGCCACCCCGGACGGCTGGCGGCTGCTCGCCGACTGTCTCGATACGCGCGGCGACGGAGCGGGCGCCGACGAGGCGCGTGCGCGATACCTCAAAGCGGCGAACCACGACCCGCGGCTGCGGGCGGCGGCGGCGGCGTTGGCGGAAAACAACTTACCGACCGCCGACGCGCTGCTCTGTGCGCACCTCGATGCCCATCCGACCGATGTTGCGGCACTGCGCATGCGGGCGGAGGTGGCGGGGCGGCTCCGCCGTTACGCGGACGCGGAAGAGCTCCTGGAGCGGTGTCTCACGCTCGCGCCGAACTTCGACGCGGCAAGACACAATCTCGCCGGGGTGCTGAATCGCGGGGCGAGACCCGCGGCCGCTCTTCCGCACATCGTCCGGCTGCTCGCCAAGGAGCCGCAGAATCCGGGTTATCTGAATCTCAAGGCGGCGATTCTCGCCAACATGGGAGATTACCGAGGCTCGATCGAGACCTATCAGGGTGTGCTCGCCCGCTACCCGCAGCAGCCGAAGGTGTGGATGAGTCTCGGTCACGCGCTGAAGACCGAGGGCCGGCAAGACGAGAGTGTGGCCGCGTACCGGCGCGCGATCTCGATGCAGCCGACGCTCGGCGAGGCGTACTGGAGCCTGGCGAACCTCAAGACGTTCCGCTTCACCGCCGCTGACGTCGAGGCGATGGAAGGCGGCCTGAAGCTGGCGAATCTCGGCGATGAGGACCGCGTGCATTTCGAGTTCGCGCTGGGCAAGGCGCTCGAGGATGCGGGCGCGCCGGATCGCGCCTTCGCCCATTACAGCGAGGCGAACGCACTCCATCGAAAGTCGCATTCCTACAGCGCAGAGGAGAACAGCCGCTTCGTCGGGCGCTGCAAGCGGCAATTCACGGCGGATTTTTTTCGGGCGCGCGCATCGATGGGCTCCGCATCCGCAGATCCGATCTTCATCGTCGGTCTTCCGCGCGCAGGCTCGACGCTGCTCGAGCAGATACTGGCGAGCCATCCCGCCGTCGAGGGAACGATAGAGCTGCCGGACATCCCGCAGATCGCCCGCAGCCTCATCGGACGCGACGACGATGCTCAAGAGGGCCGATTCTTCGAGCGGCTCGCCTCGCTCGGGCCATCGGAGCTGCGCGCGCTCGGCGAGGGCTACCTCGAATCGACGCGCGTGCATCGCAAGACCGGCGCGCCTTTCTTCATCGACAAGATGCCGAACAATTGCCTCTATGTCGGCCTGATCCATCTGATCCTGCCCAACGCCAAGATCATCGACGCCCGGCGCCACCCCCTCGGCTGTTGCTTCTCGGCCTTCAGGCAGCATTTCGCACGCGGACAGGGCTTCACCTACTCTCTCGAGGACCTCGGCCGATATTATCGAGAGTACGTCGAGCTCATGGCCCACATCGATGCCGTGCTGCCGGGCCGGGTGCACCGCGTGTTCTATGAGTCCATGATCGAGAACACCGAGGCCGAGGTCAGGCGCCTTCTCGATCACTGTGGACTGCCGTTCGAGGAGCGGTGCCTTCGCTTTTACGAGACCGAGCGGCCGGTGCGCACCGCGAGCTCGGAACAAGTGCGTCAGCCGATATTCAAGGAAGGAACGGAGTACTGGCGGCAGTTCGAGCCCTGGCTCGGGACACTGAAGCGGGAGCTCGGTGCAGTGTTGGATGCCTACCCGGGCGTGCCTGAATTTTCGCCGTCAAAGGCGCTTTCCAGTTGACGTTCCAACCTATTAATACTGAAGGGAGCAAGGGAATCATGAGTTGTAGCCGATCGACCAGAAGGCATCACCGCCCCGAAGCCGCGCCGGGCGCCACGCCGTCGGCGGGCGCATCATCGGGTCTCGCCCTGCGAAGGCTGCCGCTTGCATCCGCCATCTCGGCGGTCCTCGCCGGCACCGCGCCCATGGCATACGCCGCGACCGAAACAGCCCCGGCCGCAAGCGACACGCTCGAGGAGGTCACCGTCACGGCGCAGAAAGTCACCGAGAATCTTCAGGACGTTCCGATCAGCATCGAGGCGATCGGCACGCAAAAGCTCGAGCAGTTGAACATCGTGAACCTCGACACCTACGTCCAGTATCTCGCGGGCGTCACCACGATCAAGAGCATCGGGCAGGGCGGCAACGGCGTCGGCACGACGCACGTGTACATGCGCGGCATCAACTCCGGTCAGGACGGCAACCATTCCGGCTCGCAGCCGACGGTGGGCACCTACTTAGATGAGCAGCCGGTCACGACGATCGACGGCACGGTGGATGTGCATGTCTATGATATCGCGCGCATCGAAGTTCTCGAAGGGCCGCAGGGCACCCTCTACGGCGCGAGCTCCGAGGCGGGCACCATCCGCATCATCACCAATAAGCCCGATCCCACCAAGTTCGAGGCGAGCTACGACGTTGCCGGCGACCAGGTCACCAACGGCGGCGGCACGGGCTGGAAGGCGGAAGCGTTCGTCAACATCCCCTTGACGCCGTGGGCGGCCGTACGCCTCGTCGGATGGGATGAGCATGATCCCGGCTACATCAACAACGTCGCGGGAACGAATCTGAACGCTGGCATCGTGAACGGCGTGAGATCGTATTCGATTCTGGGCGGACCGGTTTATGCCACGCAGAGCAACGCGGACTCCGTGAGCAAGAACTATAATACCGTCGAGTACAAGGGGGGTCGCGCGGCGCTGAAGATCGACATCGGCGACAACTGGTCGGTGACGCCGACTTTCATGGGCCAGCAGACCGCCGCGACCGGTTTTTTCGGATTTGACCCGGGCGTCGGGACGCTCGATCTGGTGCACTTCGGCCCGGAGAACGATCAGGACTCCTTCACTCAAACCGCGCTGACGGTGGAAGGCAAGGAGAGTGACTTCGACATCGTCTATTCGGGCGGCTGGTTCGTGCGCAACCAGCACTCGATCGCGGACTACGCCGATTACTCCTACTGGTACGACAAATACTACGGGTCGGGAAGCGCCTGGGTTAATCAGGCGGGAAACATGGTCAACCCGCAGGAGTTCGTGATCGAAAACAGCCACTATACGAAGTGGAGCAACGAGCTGCGCGTCAGCACACCGCAGCAATACAAGGTCAAAGGAACCGTGGGTGTGTTTGCCCAAAGGCAAGTTCACGAGATCTGGGAAGACTATGTGATGCCGGGGCTCAACGGAAATCCGTATACCTACAACACTCAGGGATTTGCGCAGTCGCTGTCGATACCCGGGCTCAACAATAACTCGATCTGGCTCACCGACGAGGAGCGTGTCGACCGCGATTCTGCGGCCTTCGCTCAGGTCACCTGGGACGTCGCGGGCGGCTGGTCGCTGACCGGAGGCTTCCGGGAATACAAATACGATAATTCGCTGCAAGGCTTCTACGGTTATTCGCTGGCATACACCGGACCGGGGCCCCATTCCGGACAGGCCACGTGTGGTCCCCCTGGTGGCACCCCGGATCCGACCTACGCGCCGTTTCACTTCGCGCCGTGCACGGACTTGAACCTGACGCACGTGAAGGCCAATGGACACACGGAGCTGGCGAGGCTCAGCTACAAGTTCGATCCGGATCATCTCGTATATGCCACGTATTCGACCGGGTTCCGTCCGGGCGGCGTCAATCGGGTTTACGACAAGGCGATCCAGGCCATCTATCCCCCCTACCAATCAGACCAGCTCAAGAACTACGAGATCGGATGGAAGACGCAATGGTTTGGAGAGCATCTGCGGTGGAATGGGGCGATCTTTCTGGAAGACTGGAATGATTTCCAGTTCTCCTATCTGGGGCCCAACAGCGTCACGGTGGTGCAGAACGCCGCCGGGGCGCGCAGCAAAGGCGTCGAGTCGAATTTCGAGTGGCTCGTAGGGAGCGGATGGGTGTTGTCGGGCAGCGCGACGTTCCTCGATGCGTACCTGACGAGCAGTTTCTGCGGACCGAATGGACTGACTTTCCCGACCAGTTGCCCCAACCAGCTCAGCGGCTCGGGAAGTTCACCAATCCCCTATGCTGACGGAACTACCTTCCTCGGGCCGTACGCGCCCAAGGGGACGCGCCTGCCCGGCGTGCCGAGACTCAAGGCCAACCTGGTCGCACGCTACAATTTCCCGGTGCTCAACGATTGGACGGCGCACACCCAGGCAGCGGTCGTCTACCAGGATTCCTCGGTGCCGTTGATGTTCCCGAGCTTCTACAACAATGGTCCCGCGGGTCAGCTGCATCTTGGCGAATTGCCGCCTTACACACTGCTCAATCTTGCGGTCGGCATGGATCGCAATGGAACGCAGATGGAGGTTCGGTTGGAGAATGCGATCAATTCGCTCGGCGAATTGACCCGCTTCTCATCCTGTACACCGACCTCGTGCAATCAGCCGTACGTGATTCCCGTGCAGCCTCGCACGGTCTGGCTGCAGTTCGGTCAGAAATTCTGAGACCATCCGGCGGGCGGGCCATGAGGCCCGCCCGCTCCCTTGGAAGCGGACCTAAAACCACGCGCCGATCAGCGCGTGAGCAGACTGATTTCGACTTTACGACGTGGCAGGCTTTGCAACCCCGTTCACTTTCACGGTGTTGGCCGCCAGCATGTCCATCAGATCCGGCGACAGGGCGTCGTACGGCTCGAGCTTGAGCTCTTTGAGGCGTGCGCGAATCGCCTTCATGTCTTCCGGCTTGGTGCCGGTCTCGATGACCGATGAGACGAACGCAGCAAACGCCGGCGGGGCCCAACCGCTCTTGTCGAGACGTTCGGCATGCACGAAGGTCAGCCCGTTGAAGGCATGCTTCGGGTTGTTGATCGGTCCGTGCATGTGCACGCCGCATACCGTGCAGGCGTTTCGTTGGATGGTCTTCGTTGGATCGACCACTTTCAGTTTCTGGCCGTTGGCGAGGACCTTGACCTTCGGGGTCGGCACAACCGCGATCATCGAGAAAAGCGCGCCCATCGGCCTCCAGCATTGCGAGCAGCCACAGACGTGGTTGAACAGGACGTCGCCCTCGATCGATACCTTCACAGGATCGGTGGTGCACTTGCAGACCAACGTGCCACCGGCAAACCCGGGCGTGCCGGCTTTGACGCCGTTGTCGACGGCGGGATGAATCTTAACGGTCATGTTGAGCTCCTCATTGGATTAATAGATCACCACGCTGCGGATCGACTCGCCTTTGTGCATCAAGTCGAAGGCATCGTTGATTTTCTCGAGCGGCATCGTATGCGTAATCAAATCGTCGATATTGATCTTCTTGTCCATGTACCAGTCCACGATCTTCGGCACCTCGGTGCGCCCGCGCACGCCACCGAAGGCCGTCCCCTTCCACACGCGCCCGGTGACCAGCTGAAACGGCCGCGTCTGGATCATCTTGCCGGCGCCTGCCACACCGATGATGACGGACACGCCCCAGCCGCGATGACAGCACTCGAGCGCCTGGCGCATGATGTCGACGTTGCCGATGCACTCGAAGCTGTAGTCCGCACCGCCGTCCGTCAGACCGACGATATGCGCGACGAGGTCGCCCTCGACTTCCTTGGGGTTGACGAAATGGGTCATGCCGAATTTCTCGGCGAGCGCCTTGCGCCGCGGATTGATGTCGACGCCCACGATCATGTTGGCGCCGGCGAGGTGCGCACCCTGAATCACGTTGAGGCCGATTCCGCCCAGGCCGAACACGACCACATTGTCGCCGGGCTGAACCTTCGCGGTCTTGACCACGGCGCCAACCCCCGTGGTGACTCCGCAGCCGATGTAGCAAACCTTGTCGAACGGCGCATCCTCGCGGATCTTCGCGACGGCGATCTCGGGCATCACGGTGAAATTGGAGAAGGTCGAGCACCCCATGTAGTGGTGGATCATCTCCTTCCCGATGTGAAACCGGCTCGTGCCGTCCGGCATGAGACCCTTGCCCTGCGTGGCGCGGATCGCGGTGCATAGATTGGTTTTCTGGGACGTGCAGGCCTTGCACTGCCGGCATTCCGGCGTGTAGAGCGGAATGACGTGGTCGCCTTTTTTGAGGCTGGTCACGCCGGGTCCGACGTCGACCACGATGCCGGCGCCTTCATGGCCGAGAATCACCGGGAACAATCCTTCCGGGTCTTCGCCCGAGCGGGTGAACTCATCGGTATGGCAGACGCCGGTTGCCTTCAGCTCGATGAGCACCTCACCGGCTTTCGGTCCGTCGAGATCCACCTCCACGACCTCGAGCGGCTTTCCGGCCGCAAAACAAACAGCAGCTTTGGTCTTCATAGCTTCATCCTTCCACTGAAGTATCGTCCAGGGGGCGCAGCATACCCGCAGCGCATTGCAGTCGGTTGCCCATCGCTGGAGCCCCTCGTTCGATGTGCAAATTGCATGCCGAAGAGACGCGGCGGCGCGCGCCCATCGCAGGGCGTGCGCGCGCCACGATCATCCACGTTGGATCGGCGCTTCCGGCACGTGCCGATGTGCGATCGCGACCGTCGTGCACGGCCGCGCCGAGTGACAAAGTGCCCCGCCGATCATCGAACCGTAACAGTTTCGGTACAAGCCGCGGCCAGCTTGGCGCGACGACGTGCGGGCGGCGAGCGGCGCGGGTGACTACCCGGTGCGAAGCGCAACCGCTCCGGGAGGCGTCTCATAGCCTCATGAACGGCGCAGTCGCGCAAATCAGTGTAACGGGGGTGGCACACTTCGTCATGCGCCGCAATATCGTTGCGTCGCGGCTGTAGCGTAACAGGCTGATTTTTAAGGAGCTGCCACCTCACCGAGGATAATATTCTCCCACTGGCCGAGATGGCATAAGCATTGCTATTCCAAAGCAGTCCAAGGCGGTGGGCGTCGCTGGCTTGGGAGCCTGGTGGCGAGGATTTGCGACCAGACAAATAAAACCAGTATTGCGAAGGAGGGAGTTTTGGCAGCAACGACAACCCGAGAGATCCATTTTTTTCCGCAGCACCCAGGAAAAGTCCGTGCGCGCCGTTTCGTTTCGGCGGGCGAAAACGCTGGAGACCACAAGCAGGAGAATTGAGATGAAATGGCTCAAAGCAAGAAATCAGGTCAAGGTTCTTTACGCCGTCGCAGCGCTCGTCACGACCTGTGGTGCAGCTCTGGCGGCAACGGATAGTGAACAGTTTCAACGCTTCAAGGACCCGAATCAGTGGGGGGCGCCGGCCGGCAACCTCAACTTGACCCGCTACAGCGCGCTCAAGGAAATCAACGCCGGCAACGTGAAGAATCTGCAGATGGTGTGGTCGCAGTCGAGCGGCACCTTGCGCGGACACGAAGGGCAACCCCTGGTCATCGAGGATGTCGGCGGCAAGCCCATGATGTTCATGGAGAGCGGCTGGCCCAACATCGTTCAGGCGATGGATCTCAGCGATCCGGATCATCCGGTTCAAGTATGGAGCTACACGAAGACCAGCGGCCGCGACGAATCGGCCGTGCCGCGCGCCTGTTGTGACACCGTGAACCGTGGCTTGTCGTATGCCGACGGCAAGCTGGTGTTCGGTACCCTCGACGGCTACGTGATCGCCCTCGATGCCGCGACCGGCAAGCAGGATTGGGTCGTGAAGAGCGCATACCCCGAGCATGGTGAGACGATCACCCCGGCGCCGATCATCGCGGCGGACAAGGTGTTCATCGGTTTCGGCGGCGACGAGTTTGCGGCACGCGGCGCGGTCACGGCCTACAACCTGGCCGACGGCAAGGTGGCGTGGCATTGCTATTCCACCGGCAGCGACAAGGATGTGTGCCTGACTGCGAAGACCAATGCGAAGCATCCGGAGTACGGCAAGGCCGGCAAGGATTTGGGCATCAGCACCTATCCCGGCGACGAGTGGAAACGGGGCGGCGGAGCGGCCTGGGGCTGGTATGCCTATGATCCGGCTCTGCACATGGTGTACTACGGCACCGGCAACCCGGGACTGTGGTCGCCGTCGTATCGATGCGCTGAGCCGATCACTCAGGAGAACTGCAACAGCGGCAAATTCGACAACAAGTGGTCGATGACCATCTTCGCCCGCAACATCGACACGGGCGAGGCGGAATGGGCCTATCAGATGACGCCGTTCGACCAGTGGGACTATGACGGCATCAACGAGGTGGTCCTGGTCGACATGACCGTCGACGGCAAGGCGCACAAGTGTCTCGTGCACTTCGATCGTAATGGTTTCGCTTATGTGCTCGATCGCACGGACGGAACGCTGTTGCGCGCCAACAAGTATGTCACGACGAACTGGGCCGAGAAGATCGACATGAAGACGGGCCGGCCGGTCAAGGTTCCCGAGCACTCGCCATTGAAGGTCGGCGGCAACACTCAAGCCTGCCCCTCCGCGATGGGCGGCAAGGACCAGCAGCCGGTGGCGGTCGATCCGAACGATCCCGAGAATTTCTATGTGCCCACGAACAACTGGTGCATGGAAGACGAGCCTCAGGCGCGTTCGCACACCCAGCAAGGCACGGTATACGTGTTCGCAAACGTCTACATGTATCCGGAGAAGCCGGGTGTCACGGGCAAGTTCAAGAAGTTCAACGTGGTGACGGGCAAGACGGAGTGGGAGATTCCCGACCAGTACCCGAACTGGGGTGGCGCTTTGGTGACCGGCGGCGGGCTCGCTTTCTACGGCAGCCTGGGCGGCGACTTCCGAGCCGTCGATCGCTCGACCGGCAAGATCCTGTGGTCGCGCAAACTGAGCTCCGGCATCATCGGCAACCCGATCACGTATTCGGTCAAAGGAAAGCAATACGTGTCGGTGTGGTCGGGCATCGGTGGCTGGATCGGCCTGCCGGTGACGGCGGGTCTCGATCTCAACGATAAGTTCGGCGCCATCGGCGCGACGGCCATGACCAAGGCCGCGGGGCTCAACCACATTCCGCAAGGCGGGACGTTGTTCACGTTCCGAGTGGGCGAGTCGATGCCGGACAGCCCGACGCAGGCGGCCACGGCGGCCTCCGCAGGGAACTGAGCATAAGCGATGGAAAGGGAATTGCCCGGTGTCGCAAGGCACCGGGCTTTTCTTTGTCCATGCTGCGGTGCCGGGGGAGTGTCAAACCCCCGCCGCTTGTGGGAGTCTAGAGAGAACTAGGGCCGGCGGCGTCGCGACGACGCCTCGAGGAGATCGAAGAATGAATTACTGCATCCCGCGCCTCGTCAGCCTGGTGATGGCGGCCGGCGCGCTCGCCGGACAGATTGCGCACGCCGAGGTCGCGCAGCCGGCGCTCAGATCACTCACCGTGTGCGCCGATCCCGGAAACATGCCGCTCTCCAACCGTCAGGGTGAGGGATTCGAGAACAAGATTGCCGAGGTCGTCGGCAAGGCGCTGGGTATCGGCGTACAGTATTACTGGCGCCCCTCCATCGAGCGCGGCCTCATGCGCACGACCTTAAGCGAGGGCAACTGCGATCTATGGATGGATATGACCTCGGACACCGAGGGCGCGATCGTGCTGTCGAGGCCGCTGTACCGCTCGACCTTCGTACTCGCCTATCGGACCGACAAGGGGCTCAACATCAAGGGCCTCGGCGATCCCCAATTGAAGCGCCTGCGGGTCGGCGTGTTTCAGGTGTCAGCCATCCGGGAAGCCCTGGCGAACCACGGGGTCGTGAACAACACCGTGATTCACTATCTGAGCCACAACGCCGATGAGCAAGCCGACAACCAGCCGTCCTATCAGGTTCAGCAGGTGATCGACGGCACACTCGACGTCGCCGCCGCGTGGGGTCCGATGGCCGGCTATTACAAGACCGTGCTGCATGCACCGCTCGTCATCGAGCCGGTGAATATCGGCGAGGATGCCGTGCCGATGGAGTTCGACATGACGCTCGCGGTGCCGCGCGGACGTCCCGACATCAAGGCCGCGATCGAGCAGGCGCTCGACCAGCACAAGGACGACGTACGCCGCATTCTGGTCGACTTCGGCGTTCCGCTCGTGAAGTGCGATGCCTGTCTGGTGTCGGGCGATCTGCCCTCGCATGGCCCGTACAAGCCCGAGGACACCGCGCCTCCGAGCCGCGCGCAAATCGCCGCGGAACATCGCGCCCGCATGGCAGACCTCAAGCGTTGGCTGGCGCAGGGTGCGAACCCCGACAACGAGCTCGGCGACGCCATCGTCGCCAACGACATCGATCGGGTGAGCTACTTGCTCGCGCACGGCGCCCATGTGGATGCCCGCGACGGCGAGGGCAATACGCCCCTCATCAATGCGACGCGCTTCAGCTTCGTCGAAGTGGCGACCTATCTCGCCGAGCACAAGGCGGACGTCAATCTCGGCGATCGCAACGACTGGAGGCCGCTCACCTTCGCCGCGTGGCAGGACAATCCGCAGCTCGTGGCCATGTTGATCAAGCACGGCGCCCGGATCGACGTCGTGTCGAGCGACGGGCTCACGCCGCTCGCCATCGCCGCGCAAAATGCGAAGATCAAGGCCGCCGAGGCACTGGTCGCGGCAGGGGCCGATGTCAATGCGCCGGTTGCGAAGGGCGGCTACACGCCGCTGATGCTCGCCGCCATTTCAGGCTCGACCGACCTTACCAGCTCGCTCTTGAGTCACGGAGCCCGGGTAAATGCGGTCAATCCGGGCGGCGTCACCGCGCTCATGATCGCGGCGGCCAACAATCATTCCCGGGTTGCCGAGGTATTGTTGAAATCGGGCGCGGATCCCGATGCGCGCAGCCAGGACGGGCGAACGGCGCTGGGCATTGCCCAGGCGAACAACGACGATGCGATGGTGCAGTTGCTGAAAGGCGCGCAAAAAGGCGCGTCCCCCGCCACCGGGTGAACGCCGCGAGTGCTAGGCTGCCGGTCCGGCCATGAGAAGGAGAAATCGAGTGAGAAGATTTGTGGCGGTTTTCGGCGTGTTCGCCTGCTTCATGACGCTGGCTTTGACGGTGTCGTTCGGGCGAGTGTGGGCGGACGCGCCCGCCGGCAGCACGGACTACACGAAGATCTCGCCGATCGATCTCGTGAAGCAAACGCCGAAGGGCCAAATCAAGAATCCGTACCAGGACACGCAGGCCGATATCGTGGCGCAAGGCGAGACTTTGTTCCGCAGCTACAGCTGCAGCGGCTGTCACGGCGGCTCCGGCGGCGGCGGCATGTGCCCGGCGATCACCAACGACACGTGGGTCTACGGTGGCGATGACGACACGCTGTTCCGCCTCGTCACACTCGGGAGCGATGAGCTGCAGAAAGCAGGCTATACGCGCATTGGCCGCGAGAATGTGGTCGGCCCGATGCCGCCGTTCGGCTCGATCATCAAGAGCTCCGACGATCTGTTCAAGATCCTCGCGTTCCTCCGCTCTCATTACGACGGCGATCCCGCGTACAAATACGGAGCGCCGAAATAATCCCTCGGGAGATAGACGGTCCGTGCCTCAGGCCGTGCGTCGGCCGCGACTGTGGTTGCTGCGGTGCGTATTGCCACTTTAAGTGAAAACGCACAGGCTTCGGGAGGGTGGCTGAGGGGGCGGGTGGCGAAAACGCCACACGTCCGGCTGGGTATCATAGGATGTGAACGAGCGCGTCACGGATGGCGTCTCGCTCGGAGGGGGAACTGTTGAAAAACGAAACTCTGGTGACGAGTCATGCGTCCCGAATCATTCAGGTGGTCGAGAGCGGGTTGCAACCCGCGGGCATCGAGCCGCTGGTCACTCGGTCCTGGCATCGATGTCTGCGCGAGTACGGTATCGAGCCTTCCGCCCCGCGCCAAATCAACGTCCTCAGTCCGCCATCCGTAAAGCAGCTTCAGGAACGCCTGGGGCAGTTGCTGCCCGTTGCACGCGCGGAGATGGAGAGCCTCTACGAGCAGATTGCGGGCTCCGGCTTTGCCGTGATTCTCGCGGACATTCAGGGCGCAGTGCTCAGCACCATCACCGACCCGGCCCTGCAACGCGAGTTCCGGCACGCCGGGCTATCCTTGGGAGCGCTCTGGGACGAGCGTCACGAGGGCACCAATGGAATCGGGACGTGCCTCGCCGAGTCCGGGTCGGTCACCGTGCATCGCGAAGAGCACTTCCGCGGCTATAATCTCTCCCTGTCCTGCTCCGCCGCGCCGATTCTCGATCCTCATGGCGGCATTCTGGCGGTGCTCGATGCCTCGACGGCGAACTCCAGCGACAGCCGGCTGATCCAGCGCCACACCATGGCGCTCGTCAACATGTCGGCGCATCTGATCTCGCGCTGGAATTTCCTCAACGACTTTCGTCACTCCTGGATTCTGCGCTTTCACAGCCGGCCCGAGTTCGTGGGCCTGCTGCACGAGGCGCTGATGGCGATCGACGACAACGGCAACATCCTCGCCGTGAACGAGAGCGCGCTCGTGCAGCTCGGCTGCTCCAACCGCCGATTGCTGGTGGGCGAGCCCATCGGCAGGTATTTTCAGTTCAACTTCGGCGCGCTCGAGCAGCGCGCGAAATTCGAGCCGAGCGCGATCTGGCCGGTGCGCGACGTCGCCCACGGCCGCCGATTCTTCGCGATCGCGCGGGAGCCGTTGCGCGTCGCGGAGCGTCCGCAGATATCGGTGCCGAATGAAAGCGGCGCGCCCGCGGAGACCGGCGCGCGCGAGCGCGAGCACGTGGGAGAGGACGTGCAGATGCGCAAGAACCTCGCCTGCGGGCGCCAGCTGTTCGCGAAGCAAGTTCCCATCCTGCTGAACGGCGCGACCGGCACGGGCAAGGAAGCCTTCGCCAAGAATCTGCATCGCGGAAGTCTATGGTCCGACAAGGCGTTCGTGACGGTGAACTGCGCCGCGATCCCCGAAAGCCTCATCGAGAGCGAGCTGTTCGGGTACACGCGCGGGGCGTTCACGGGAGCTGCAAAGGAGGGGCGCGTCGGCAAGATTCTGCAATCGAACGGCGGCACGCTGTTCCTGGACGAAATCGGCGACATGCCGCTCATGCTGCAGACCCGACTATTGCGGGTCATCGAGGAGCGCGAGGTGGTGCCGCTCGGCAGCGAACAGGCGATTCCGGTCAACCTGCACGTGATCAGCGCCACGCACCGAGACGTCCTGCAGATGATCCGGGAGGGCGAGTTCCGGGAGGATCTCTATTACCGACTGAACGGCGTGACGCTGCACTTGCCGCTGCTGCGCGATCGAGGCGACAAGGCGGAGTTGATACGCACCATCCTGCGCGAGGAGAACGCCGGACAGGACTGCATCCGGATCGACGAGGATGCATTTCGCAAGCTGATGGACTATTCCTGGCCCGGCAACATCCGGCAACTGCGCAACGCTCTGCGCACCGCCTCGGCCCTGTGCCGCGAGGGCTTGATTCGAGCGTCGAACTTGCCACAGGAAATACTCGACACCGAGACCAGGCCCGCACCCGTGAGCAGTGGAGAGGCGATCGCGGCAGGAACGGAAAGCTCACCATCGGCCGCGCTGCGCGAAGCCGAGTGTGCCGCTCTTCTGCGCGAGCTGGAGCGTATGCGATGGAATATCAGCCGCACGGCGCAGACCCTCGGCATCAGCCGCAACACGCTCTACCGCAAGATTCACAAGCACCGCATCCTGCTCGAGCACTGAACCCTAGTACTCGATGATGGAGCGTATCGTGCGGCCTTCGTGCAGGAGGTCGAGGGCTTTGTTGATTTTCTCGAGCGGCAGCACCTTGCTGATCAGCGGATCGATCTTTATCTCGCCCGCGAGGTAGCGCTGCACGTACGCGGGCAGCTGCGAGCGTCCTTTCACGCCGCCAAAAATGGAGCCGCGCCAGACGCGTCCGCTGACGAGCTGAGAGGGGCGCGTGGAGATTTCCTGACCTGCACCGGCGACGCCGATGATGACCGATTCGCCCCATCCGCCATGGCAGGACTCGAGCGCCGAGCGCATCACATGCACGTTGCCGACGCACTCGAAGGAATAATCGACGCCGCCCCCCGTCACCTCGGTGATCACTTGCTGGATGGGACGATCGAAATCCTTGGGATTGAGGTAGTCCGTGGCACCGAGCGATTTCGCCAGGGGCCATTTGATCGGATTCAAATCGACCGCGATGATTCGCGAGACCCCCGCCAGCACGGCGCCTTGTACCACGGAAAGTCCGACGCCCCCCAAACCGAATACGGCCACACTCGACCCGGCAGCGACCTTCGCCGTCTGGAGCACCGCTCCGAGACCGGCCGTGAGCACGCCGCCGAACAGGCACACCTTGTCGAGCGGTGCACGTGGGTCGATCTTGGCGAGAGCGATCTCGGGCAACACCGTATGCTCGGAGAAGGTGCTGGTACCCATGTAGTGCAGCACGGCCTTTCCATGCACTGAGAAGCGTGACGTGCCGTCGGGCATGAGACCTCGTGCCTGAGTCGCCAGCAGGCGTTGGCATTGATTGGTCTTGCCGGATCGACAGTACTCGCACTGGCCGCATTCGGGCATGTAGAGCGGAATGACATGATCGCCGGGCTTGAGGGCGCGCACGCCCGCGCCGACCTCCTCGACGATGCCCGCTCCCTCGTGACCGAGGATCACCGGGAACAAGCCGTCCGGATCGGCCCCCGAGAGCGTAAACGCGTCGGTTTGACTGACGCCGGCCGCGCTCATGCGGACCATGACCTCGCCGGCCCTGGGACTGCCGAGATCGACAGTTTCGATCCGCAGGGGAGCACCGGCTTCCCAGGCAACAGCCGCTCTCGTTTTCATGCCTTCGGGCTCCGCGCATGCGCCCTCGCGCGTGGGGAGGACCAGCAGCTTACGTGCCAGAACCCCGGCGTGTGAGCACGCCGCAACGGCCACGAGCGTACGGCACGGAGCGATGCGGGATTTCCAGCGGCAAACAACGCGCCGCCGCACGTTCGCAGCGAGCTGTTGCTGATTCGTCACACTCTGCGCTTCTCGCGAGGCACCGGCTTCTGTATCTAATCCAACACAGAGTGCGACAAATCTGGTTCTGCTCCGGGACAGTCGCGCCCGAGACGGGCGTCGAGCGTCGATAGCGCGATTTGCGCCGAAGCCACAGGGCGACAAGCCTCGTCGAGGCGCGCGCCCGGCGCGGCGATTTTGGCCCTCCGAGATTCGGTCGGCAGCGCCGCTCCCGGAGGCTGGGATGAGTGCTCCGGGATAGGAGCGAAGTCCCCATGCGTGGCGTGATTGGTACATCTCTTGCAGGCATTCAGCCAGGCTGCAATGGCGCGGTCGACGGTCCTCAACGTCTAGCAAGAATCGAAACCCGTAACGGAGGGAGTGGTTGTTATGAAAGCTCGAATCAAGTGTGCGATCGCTATCGGCGCCGCGTGCTGGCTGGGTCCGTTCACGCAGGCACTGGCCGGAGTCGACGTCGAAGCCGGCGACTGGAAAATAGACTTCTCCGGCAACATCAACGCGTTCTACGTGAACGCCGATTGTGACCATGGAGAGAATACTGCGGTGACGGGCGGACTCGCGTGCACCGGCGATAACGCGACCTCCGTGCGCAACGGCCTGTTGCCCGCGGCGTTTGTCTTCAGTGTGAGTACCCGCCAGGACAACATCGATATCAGCGCGACGATCGGCCTGTACCCCGGCATCAACAGCTCGGCCGCCGCGGGCGTCAACGGCGCGGGTCTGCCCGCAGCCCTGCAGACACCCGGCATCGATGCTCGTCAGGAATTCCTGACTTTCGGCGACGCCAGCTGGGGAACGGTGAAAATGGGTCGCGACATCGGCCTGTTTGGCCAGGACGCCATCCTCGACGACATGACCTTGCTCGGCGTGGGCACGGCCGCAGGCAACGCCGCCCCGGGCAACACCAGTCTCGGCCGCATCGGCATCGGTTACATCTACACCGACTGGCTGCCGCAGATCATCTACACGACGCCCAAGTTCATGGGATTCACCGCATCGGCCGGCGTCTTTCAGCCGCTCGATGACGGCAACTATACGACGCACAACTCGCCCCAGTGGCAGGTAAATCTGTCGTACGTGTTCGGTGATCCCAAGAATGGTCCGTTCTCCGGCAAAGTGTGGTTCGACGGCGTCACGCAGTACGCGAATGCGCCTACCACGTGTCCTACCCCAACCATTCCGGGTGAACCCGTTTTCTGCGTCGCCGACAACAACCTGTTGGGCATCCGGAACCACGTGCACGGCAACGGCGTCGACGGCGGCGTCAAGTTCGACATGGCGGGCTTCGAGGGCGTCCTCTACGGATACTATGGCAATGGCCTCGGCACCACCGGCTTGTACATTCTCGCGACCTCGTCGACCGGGCAACTGCGCGAGTCGGACGGCGGCTATGTTCAATTGACGTACAAGATCGACCGTCTGAAGATCGGCGCGAGCTACGGCATCTCGATGCTCAAGCTCGCGAGCGATGAAAGGGCATACGGCATCGACCCCACCACCGGGCTGTCGACCGGCGCCCCCGCGAGCGATCTCGTTCACAAGAACGAGTCGGGGGTGTTCGGCCTCTACTACAGCCTGACGAAGAGCCTGACCCTGGTGGGCGAGTTCGCCGACACGGAGGCGCAGGCCTGGAACAACAACGAAGCGCACGAGAAGGACATCATTGCCGGCGCAATCATCTTCTTCTGATCGGAGGCTTTTTCCGGCCCGATGCGGCGGCGCGGGCTACCTGCGCCGCCGCAGTGTCGGATAACATGCCGCCATGAGCTTTCGCCTCGTTGCCTGCGTTTCGCTGCTTCTCGGCCTCGTATCCTTGTGCCGCGCCGATGACACACAGCCGCCGGGCTCCATGTGGGATTTCCTGCGCGCCAAGTACTACGGCGATGCGCCCATGGGAGTCGTCGACGAGACGTACATGAGCCTCGAGGTGCCGGGCAATACGCCGGACCCGGCGGCGACACCCCTCACGCTGCACTTTGCGGACGATGCGCACGCGCGCATCAAGCGGGCGCGGGTGTTCATCGACAACAATCCCTCTCCGCTGGTCGCGACGTTCCAATTCGGCGATACCCCGGTGACGCAGATCGACATGCGCGTGCGCATCGATCGGTTCACTTCGGTGCGCGTCGTGGCCGAGAAAGCGGACGGCGGCCTCGAGATGCGCAGCGCCTGGGTCAAGGCGAGCGGCGGCTGCTCGGTGCCGCCGAGTCCGACCTCGGGCGGGGCCCTCGGCGAAGTGCGTCTGCGCAGCGGCGAGGATGCGAAGTCATTGATGTTGAGCATCCGGCATCCCAACAGCTCGGGATTTCAAATCGATCCGCGCACGGGCGACAACATTCCCGCTCACTACATCTCGCACATACGCATCGACGCGGGAGGGCGGCCGTTGCTCGACGCGGAGACGGGCATTTCAATCAGCGAGAATCCCACGCTGCGCATCGCCTCCGATCTCGGCTTGCCGGCGCCCGTGACCGTGGATGCCGTCGATTCGGTGACGCAGGCGCATTTCACCGCGAGCACGCAGACCATGACTCCGCGCACCGCCGCGACGCAGCCGCACGCAGCGGCGAATGACGCGCGCTGACCGGGCCTCTGGCCTGTCGGTGACGCTGGCCGGCGCAATGCTGCTCAGTGCGGTTGCGGGGGCGACCGCTGCGCATGCCGAAGCGGAAACCTCTTTCAACCTCAGCGAGTCTGCGCCGGGCGTTTACGTCCACGAGGGCCGGCCACTGCCGCTCGATGCGCCGGGGCACGACGACATCGCGAACCTCGGCTTCATCGTCGGCAGTCGCTGTGTGGCAGTCATCGACACCGGCGGCTCCGTGCGCACCGGGCGTGCGCTGCGCGATGCCATCCGGCGGCACACGAATCTGCCGATCTGCTACGTCATCAACACCCACGTGCACGTGGATCACGTGCTCGGGAACTCGGCTTTCAAGAACGATCGACCGAGCTTCGTCGGCCACCAGGCGCTCGCGCAGGCGATCGTGCGCAGCCGTCCGTATTTCTTGCAGGAATACGCGCAGGATCTCGACGCAACGCCCGGCCTCGATCCGGTGATCGGTCCGGACCGGCTGGTTGAGCGCGATCTCACCCTCGACCTCGGGCACAGGCTCTTGCATCTGCACGCCTGGCCCACGGCGCATACCGACTGCGATCTGACCGTCTTCGACGAGAAGACCGCGACGCTGTGGACCGGCGACTTGCTCTTCAGAGGCCGCTTGCCCGCGCTCGACGGAAGCCTCAAGGGCTGGATCGCGGTCATCGATCAGCTGGCGGCACGGCACGTGAAGCTCGCCGTGCCGGGGCACGGTCCGCCCACCGCCGATCTTGCGGCGGCCCTCGCGCGCGAGCGGGAGTATCTCGAGGCGCTGCTCGAGGGGGTGAGGCGCGAGCTCTCCGCAGGCAAATCCGAGCAGGATGCGATGACGCACGTGGCGGCCGACGATCACTCGGGCTGGCTGCTCTGGGACGAGGTGCACCCGCGCAACGTGGCGCGGGCTTATCGGGAAATCGAGTGGGAAAAATAAGCGGTCGCCGCGCCTTTCTCGCCTGGTCGGCGGCCGCGGCGGCGAGCGCGGCGATCGGCGGGGCACCGATGCGCGCTCGCGGCGGCCGTACCGCAACCGGCGCCTCGAAGGTCGTCGTGGTGGGCGGCGGTTTCGCAGGCGCGGCGTGCGCGCTCGAGTTGCGCCGGTTGCGTCCCGCGCTCGAGCTGGTGCTCGTGGACCCGGAGGCGCGCTATGTCACCTGTCCCATGAGCAACAGCGTCATTGCGGGGCTGCGAACGATCGACTCCATCACGGTGTCGCGCGATGGGTTGGCACGGAACGGCGTGCGATATGTGCGCGACACGGTCGCCGCCATCGATCCGGAGCGGCGCGAAGCGCGCCTGCGCGGCGGAGCGGCGGTGCATTACGACAAACTGGTGCTGGCTGCCGGAATTCGCTTGTTGTGGGGTAGACCCGAGGGTTACACCGAGGGTGCCGCCGGCCGCATGCCGCACGCGTGGCAGGCGGGTGCGCAGACCGAGATCCTCGCGGCTCAGCTGAAGGCGCTGCGTCCGGGCGGCGTGGTGGCGATCAGCGTGCCCGCGGGTCCGATGCGCTGCCCGCCGGGGCCCTTCGAGCGCGCGACCCTCATGGCGGCGTACTTAAAGCGCCGGGCGCGCCGTGCGAAAGTCCTGATCTTCGATGCCAACAATCACTTCCCAAGACAGGATGCCTTCGCAGCCGAGTGGCAGGCACACTATCCCGGCGTCATCGAATGGATTCCCGTGGTTGCGGGGGGTGCGGTCGTGCGCGTCGATCCCGACCGCATGACCCTCTACACGGGGCGCGGGGCGCAGCGCGCGGACCTGATCAACATCATCCCCGCGCAGGCACCCGCATCGATCGCCGTACAGGCGGGTCTTGCATCCGATCATGGATGGTGCCCCGTCGATTCGGCAACATTCGAATCGTCCCTGGTGCCCCACATTCACGTCATCGGCGATGCCTGCATCGCGGATCCCATGCCCAAGGCGGCATCCTCCGCAAACGCCCAGGCGCGACAGTGCGCGCGCGCCATCGACGCGGCGCTCGACGGCCGCGAGGCGGCGCCGGCGGTGATGGAAAGCGTGTGCTACAGCCTGCTCGCGCCGGATCGGGCCCTGTCGATCCACGCGACCTTCAAGACGCGAGATGGCGTGATCGAGGCGCTGCCCGCCGCCGCAGGGCCGGACCCGAGCGAGCAGGAGGAGGCGCACAACGCGGCGTCGTGGTATCGGCGGATCGTGGCCGATTCGTTCGAGGACTGATCAGTTCCCGGACCGGTTCAATTTGCGCCAGCCGGCACGCGCGCGCGCGATGCTGGCCTTCGGACCGTCCAAAAAGAACTCGAGCGAGGTACCGCTCGAAAAGCAATAGCGCACGCCGTCGTCCGGATCGACCCAGTTGATGGAGCAATCGGCCTTGATCCGCGCACCCACGGCGACACCGATCGGATCGTAGCTGTCGAACGCGCCCTTCATGTCGGTCGGCGGCACCGCCGCCTTCCAGATGCCGCCGCTTCGCGGCGCGCCGTTCACGCCCGGACCGGGGCTCTGCCCGCTCGCCTGCATGCACAGCAACGCCGACAGCGCGACGACCGTCACCGCCGCCTCGCCGGCCGCCCGGGCAACGGCGGCGAGCCCATGCTTGGATTTGCTCACGAGTCTGATTATGCCGCGTTTGACCTTGAGAGGCGACCGAGTATCATCGATCGCGGGAGTTTCCCCGACCGCATACCGCGAATGAGGCAGATGAAGGCCCGGACGAAGCGCGTATTGCAATTCGCGTGTTACGCGATCCTTTCCTCCCTGGCCTTCGCGGGCGACGACGACGATACGCAAAAACCCGATGCATCCGCCGCACCCGCGCTCAACAGCGAGCAACAGCGCGCGGTCAATCTCACGGTCGCTCACCCGTTGCCGGCCACCGCACCGGAGCGCGTGGCGGCGCTCGGATTGGTGCTCGATGCCACGAGCCTTCAATCCGATGAGGGCGAGCGAGCTGTGGCCGATGCGCAGGCCCACGTCGCCGCAGCAGAGGCATCGCGTCTCAAGGATCTGTACAAGGCCGGTGCGGGCCCCTCCCTCAAGATGCTCGAGGCGGCACAAGCGGAAGAGGTCAAAGCGCACGCGGCGCTGCAGCTCGCCGCCGCGCGCTTTTCGCAGCACTGGGGTCCATTGGCCAAAGAGTCCCCGTCCGCGCGGGAACGGCTCGTCGATGGGGCGATGTCCGGCCGGAGCCTCCTGGTGCGCGCCGATCTGCCGGGACGGCACATCCTGGGGGCGCTGCCGCCGCGAGCCATGCTCGAGGTGGACGGTGTCGAGGTGCCGGGCCGCGTGCTCGGTGCTCTCACGGGGGAGAGCGAGTCGCAGAGCGCAGGCGTCTTGATCGAGGTCGAGCATGCACCGCTCGGGCTCGCCGCCGGGGCGCGGCTGCGGCTCTGGCTCTACGGCAACGAGCGCTCCGGAATGCTGCTGCCGCGCGAGGCGATCCTCTACGATGAGAACGGCGCGTATGTCTACAAGCAATTGCCTTCGAAATCCCCCGCGGAGAAAACGCGCTACGTGCCGGTGAAGGTGACGCTGCTCTTGCCTCAAGGGGACGCATGGCTGGTGCGAGGGGTCGATGACGATGACGCCATCGTCGTGCACGGCGCCGGAGTCCTCTGGTCGCTCTCAGGCGTCGGCACGCGTGCCGCCAATGATGAGGACGACGAGGACTAGCCCCGAGCATGCTGGCTGCCATCGTCCGCGCCTCGCTAGGGGCTCCCCGCATCGTGACTGCGCTCGCATGTTTGATCGCGCTGTTGGGGGTGGCAGCGGTCGTCTCGGCGCGCTTCGATGTGTTTCCGGACTTCGCACCGCCGCACGTGCTGGTGCAGACCGAGGCGCCCGGCCTCGATGCGACGCAGGTCGAGGCTCTGGTAACGCGTCCGCTGGAGGATTTGTTGGCGGGCACCGAGAACGTCAAGTCCGTGCGCTCGACCTCGAGCCAGGGCTTGTCGGCCATGCAAGTGGTGTTCGACCGCGCCGGCGATCCCTATCGACAGCGCCAGGTGGTCACCGAGCGCCTCGCCGAGATCGCAGGGGTGCTGCCCGAAGGAACGGGCGCACCCTTGCTATCGCCGCTGAGCTCCTCGATGGAATACCTCGTTCACTTCGGCTACACGAGCGATCGGCTCACTGCGGTGGAGTTGCGCGACATCGTGCAATGGATCGTGAAGCCGCAGATTCTGGCGGTCCCGGGAGTCGCGCAGGCTCAGATTTTCGGGGGTGCCGTGCGCGAGCGGCAGATCGAGGTGGACCCGGCCAAGCTCGCGGCGGCAGGCCTCACTCTCGACGATGTGCTCTCGACCGCGAAACGCGCGACCGCGCTCATCGGTGCGGGCTATCTCGAGACACCGACGCAGCGCATCGTGATTCGCGCGCAGCCACCCGGCGCCACGCTCGAGGCGCTCGAGAGCGCGGTCGTCGGCACGCGCTCGGGCTTCCCCGTGCGCCTCAAGGACGTGGCCTCCGTGCGCGACGGCGGCGAGCCGCGCTTCGGCGACGCACTCATCGCGGGCAAGCCCGGCATACTCATCGAGACCTCGACGCAGTTTGGCGCGAACACGCTCGACGTCACTCGGGCCCTCGAGGAGCGGCTCGACGCGCTCGCGCCTGCGCTCGCCCAGCAAGGCGTCGAATACCATCCCGCGCTCCTGCGGCCGGCGAGCTTCATCGAGAGCGCGGTCGAGAAATTGCGCAACTCGCTCCTGATCGGCACGGTGCTGGTGGTGACACTGCTCCTCGTGACGCTTCGCGACTGGCGCGGCGCGCTGGTTTCGTTCAGCGCGATTCCCCTCGCCTTGCTGACGACGGTGTGGATCCTCGAGGCCTTCGGACTGTCGTTGAACACGATGACGCTGGGCGGGATCGTGGTGGCGCTCGGCGTCGTGGTCGACGACGCCGTCATCGACGTCGAGAACATCCTGCGCCGGCGGCGCGTCGCAGCGCCGAGTAGCGACATCGTCGCCTTGTTCATCGGCGCATCGCTCGAAGTGCGCCGGCCGGTGTTCTACGCGACCGCCGCCGTGGCCGTCGCGTTCCTGCCCATCCTCATGATGTCGGGCCTGCAGGGCGCGTTCTTCCGCCCGCTGTCCATTGCGTTTCTGCTGGCGGTCGGGCTCTCGCTGCTCGTTGCGATGAGCGCGACGCCCGCGATGAGCGTGCTCATGATGGCGAAGCATCGGCCGAAGGCCGAGGCGCGCTTCTTGCAATACTTCAAGCGTGGACAGCGGAAGACGATCGCGTGGCTTCACGGGCGGCCGCGCGTGCTCATCGCCATTCTGGCGGCGACCGGCGTTGCGGGACTCGTGTTCCTGCCGTTGCTCGGCGCGCGCCTGTTGCCGGATTTTCGGGAGAATTACCTGATCGCCCATGCCTCGCTTCGCGCCGGCATCTCGCTCTCCGAGACTGCGCGGGTCGGTGAGCAGATCTCCAAGGGTCTCATGGCCATCCCCGGCGTCAAAAGCGTCGCCGAGCAGATCGGCCGCGCGGAGAACGGTCAGGACCCCGATGCGCCCAACAAAAGCGAATTCGAGGTACAGATCGATCCCAAGAAAAGCAGCGCCGCCGACATCGATGCCGCCATTCGCGATGTCTTCGATGACTACCCGAACCAGCTGGTCGAGATCTACTCGGTTCTGGGCGAGCGCATCGGCGAGACGCTGTCGGGGGAATCCGCGCCGTTCTCCATCTCGGTGATCGGCTCGGATCTGGACGCGGACGACCGGGTCGGCGCCCAGATCGTCGAGGTGCTGCAGCATCTGCCGGGCAGCGGGAACGTGCGCCTGGTCGTGCCGCCGCGCGAGGCCGAGCTGCACATCGAGCTTCTGCCCGATCAGCTGGCGACATACGGCCTGCAAGCGGCCGATGTGCTCGAGACCTTGAATGCGGCCTACCACGGCACGGTGGCGGCGGAGCTCAAGCAGGCCGATCGCAGCGTGCCGGTGGCGGTGCGCATCGCAGGCGCCGCCGCAGATCCGCAGTCGGTCGGCGCCCTGCTGCTGCGAGGCCGGGACGGGGCGCTCACGCGATTGTCGTCCGTCGCCACGATCACCACGGAGCTCGCGCGCAGCCTCGTCGATCACGAGGACGGCCTGCGCCGCCAGATCGTCGTGGCGAACCCGAGGGGCGCCGACCAAGTCGGATTTGCCAAGGGAGCGCGCAAGGCCGTGGACGCACAGGTGCGGCTGCCGCCCGGGGTCTACCTGCGCTACGGCGGAGCCGCCGAGGCGCAGGCGGCCGCTGCTCGCGAGCTCCTGGTGCACTCGGCGGCGGCATTCGTGCTGATCGTGCTCTTGCTCGCGCTTGCCTTCGGATCCTCACGCCACGTGCTCCTGGTCCTGCTCGCCTTGCCCAGCACCTTGATCGGCGGTGTCATGGCGGTCGCCGTCACCGGCGGCACGCTCACGCTCGGGGCCATGGTGGGATTCGTCGCCCTCTTCGGCATGGCCGCACGCAATACCATTCTGCTGATCTCGCATTTCGACCACTTGGTGGGCGAGGAGGGCCAGCCATGGAGCCTCGCGACCGCCCTGCGGGGCGCCGAGGAACGCTTGACCCCGGTACTGCTCACGGCCCTGCTCACCGCGCTCGCGTTGCTGCCGGTGGCGGTACAGCTGCATCAGCCCGGCCACGAAATCGAGGGTCCCATGGCAGTCGTCATTCTGGGCGGGCTGGTATCCTCCACCCTGGTGAGCCTGCTGCTGATACCGCCGCTGGCGGCCCGTTGGCTGCGGCCTTCCGTTGCGAAAATCCGATCCATGGAGATGTAAGTCATCATGAAAATAATCAATTCAATCGCGATCGTCTCGGCCTTGTCGATCAGTTCAGGTTTCGCCATGGCGGCTGCGCCCTGGCTGCACGTCACGGAAACCGCCGATATCCAAGCGCCCGCCGGCAAGGTGTGGGACACGGTCAAGAATTTCGATCAACTGAACACCTGGCTGCCGCCCGTCGCCAAGGACGAGATCATCGAGGGCCAGCGCAACAGACCGGGCGCCGTGCGTTTGCTGACGCTGCAGGATGGGGGAACGGTCAAGGAGAAGCTGCTGTCGTATTCCCCTTCCGCGCACACGTTCCGCTACACCATCGTCGAGAGCGTGCTGCCGGTGAGCCATTACACCTCGGTGCTCAGTGTGAAATCCGCGGGCCACGGCCAGTCGACGGTGACCTGGTCCGGCCGCTTCAAGCGCAAGAACGAGGGCCCGAGCCCGGGCGACAAGGAGAACGACAAGGCGGCCACCGACACCATCCACGGGGTGTATCAGGCGGGCCTGTCGAACTTGAAAAAGATGCTCGAGGGCCAATAGGGTAAGCATCCGATGAGCGTTCTCGATTCCTTCCACCCCGCGGTTGTCTCGTGGTTCACGCGCACCTTCGATGCGCCCACGCCGGCGCAGGCGCAGGCATGGCCCGCGATCCAATCCCGGCGCAACGTGCTGGTGGCTGCTCCGACCGGGTCGGGCAAGACCTTCGCGGCATTCCTCGCTGCCATGGATCAGCTGGTACGGGAGGGGATCGAGGGCACGCTACCCGACGAGACGCGCATCGTCTACGTCTCGCCGTTGAAAGCGCTGTCGAACGACATCCAGCGAAACCTCGAGGCGCCCATCGAGGGCATCGGCGCCGAGCTCGCCGCGCTCGGCCTCCCCGAGGTGCCGATTCGCGCCATGGTGCGCACCGGCGACATGCCGCAGAGCGAGCGGGCGCGCATGCGCCGCAATCCCCCGCATATTCTCGTGACCACGCCCGAGTCGCTATACATCCTGCTCTCTTCGGTTTCCGGTCGAGAGATGCTCGGTGGTTGCCGCACGGTGATCGTCGACGAGATTCACGCCATCGCCGGCAATAAGCGCGGCGCGCATCTCGCACTTTCCCTCGAGCGGCTCGAGGCGCTCGCCGCCCGCCCGCTCGTGCGCATCGGATTGTCTGCAACGCAGAAGCCGATCGAGGAAGTTGCGCGCTTTCTAGTCGGGACCGGAGCAGACTCGCAGGCGCGCGGCTGCGACATCGTCGATGCGGGCCACGCGCGGCAGCGCGATCTTGCGCTCGAGCTTCCCCCGGCGCCTCTCGAGGCCGTGATGTCGGGCGAGGTCTGGAGCCAGGTCTACGACCGGCTCGCCGAGCTCGTGGGCGAGCACCGCACCACGCTCGTGTTCGTCAACACCCGTCGCCAGGCCGAGCGCATCGCGCGGCACTTGTCGGAACGCGTGGGGGAGGAGCACGTGGCGGCGCACCACGGGAGCCTCGCACGCGATCGACGGCTGGACGCCGAGCAGCGGCTGAAGCGCGGTGAGCTCAAGGCGCTCGTCGCGACAGCCTCGCTCGAGCTCGGCATCGACATCGGCGATGTCGATCTCGTCTGCCAAATCGGCTCGACGCGCTCCATCAACGCCTTCCTGCAGCGAGTCGGCCGTGCCGGGCACTCGGTCGGCGGCGTCTCGAAGGGCCGGCTGTTTCCCGCCTCGCGCGATGAGCTCGTCGAATGTGCCGCGCTCCTCGATGCCGTACGGCGCGGCGAGCTCGACCGTCTCTGTGTGCCCACCGGCCCCCTCGATGTCCTCACGCAGCAGATCGCCGCCGAGGTTTCCGCGCAGGAGTGGCCGGAAGGCGCGCTGTACGAGCTCGTGCGCCGCGCGTATTGCTACCGGGGCCTCGCACGCGAGGAGTTCGACGAATGCGTCAAAATGCTGGCCGAGGGGTTCAGCACCCGCCGCGGGCGCCAGGGGGCGCTCATTCATCGGGACGCCGTTCACCAGGTCCTGCGTGCTCGGCGCGGCGGCCGCCTGACCGCGATCACGTCGGGCGGGGCGATTCCGGACAACGCGGATTATCGCGTGATGCTCGAGCCGGAATCGCAGCTCGTCGGGACGGTGAATGAGGATTTTGCCGTCGAGAGCCTGCAGGGCGATGTGTTTCAGCTCGGCAATACCTCCTACCGGATCCTGCGCGTCGAGCGCGGCACCGTGCGCGTCGAGGATGCGCACGGCCAGCCGCCGTCGATCCCGTTCTGGTTGGGCGAGGCGCCTGGGCGGAGCGATGAGCTCTCGCAGGCCGTCTCACGGCTGCGGAGGGAGATCGAGCAGCGTCTCGCAACGCGTCCCGGCGCCGCCGTCGATTGGTTGACCGAGACCGTAGCCCTGTCCCCGGAGGCCGCCTTTCAGATCGTCGAATATCTGGCGGCGGGACGCGCGGCGCTCGGTGCACTGCCGACGCTCGACACCATCGTCCTCGAGCGCTTCTTCGACGAGTCCGGCGGCATGCAGCTGGTGATTCATTCCTCCTACGGCAGCCGGGTGAACCGCGCGTGGGGGCTCGCGTTGCGCAAGCGATTCTGCCGCACGTTCAATTTCGAGCTGCAGGCCGCGGCGACCGAGGATCACATCGTGCTCTCGCTCACCCAGGCGCATAGCTTCGAGCTCCCGGAGGTCGCGCGCTATCTGCAATCGAGCTCCGTGCGTCACATCCTGGTGCAGGCGCTGTGTGCGGCCCCGATGTTCGAGGTACGTTGGCGCTGGGATGCCGGCATCTCGCTCGCGTTGCCGCGCTTTCGCGGCGGCAAGAAAGTTCCTCCGCAGATCGCGCGCATGCAGGCACAGGATCTCCTCGCCTCGGTGTTCCCGGACCAAGTCGCATGCGCGGAGAACCTGACGGGCGAGATCGAGATTCCGGACCATCCTCTGGTCCGTCAGACCATCCGCGATTGTCTCGAGGATGCAATGGACATCCGCGCATTCGAGGCGCTGCTGCGCAATCTGGAGCAAGGCGCCATCGAGTGCGTCGCGCGTGATCTCACGGAGCCCTCGCCGCTCGCGCTCGAGGCCTTGAATGCAAGACCGTATGCCTATCTCGACGATGCGCCGCTCGAGGAGCGCAGGACGCAGGCGGTGATGAGCCGGCGCTGGATCGACGCTGCGTCCGCGGCGGATCTGGGCAAGCTCGACTCGGAGGCGATCGTTCGCGTGCGCGGCGAGGCCTGGCCCGATGCGGCGACGCTCGACGAGCTGCACGATGCCCTCTTGTGGTTGACGTACCTGACCGAAGAGGAGGGCCGCGGCAACGACGCCTGGCCGCACCTCCTGCGCGAGCTCGAGGCGCAAGGCCGTATCGCGCAGCTTGCCGACGGGGCAGGGCGGCCGCTATGGGTGGCAACCGAGCGGCGGGGATTGTTCGAGCCGCAGGTGCCTTCATCCGATGAAACGCTCGTCGAGATCGTGCGCGGCCGGCTCGAGGGCTTAAGTCCCGTGAGTGCGCGCGCCATCGCCGACTCGATCGGGTTGCCGGAGGGGTCGATTGCGATTGCCCTTACCGCGCTGCAGGGCGAGGGCTTCGCGATGCGTGGCTGGTTTACGCCCGGGGCCCGCGAGGAGGAATGGTGCGAGCGGCGCCTGCTCGCACGGATCCACCGTTATACCGTCAAGCGCCTGCGCGCGGAGATCGAGCCGGTGGCGGCACGGGATTTCCTGCGCTTCCTATTCGAGTGGCAGCGTGCGCTTCCCGACGCGCGGATGCAGGGTCCGGACGCCGTGGCGGCGGTGCTGGCTCAGCTCGAGGGCTACGAAGCGCCGGCGAGCGCCTGGGAGACCGATATCCTGCCGTCGCGCATCACCGAGTACGAGCCCGAGTGGCTGGACGAGCACTGCCGCGCCGGACGCTTCGTCTGGACCCGGCTCGAGCCGCGCAGCTCCGATCGCGATCGCGGAGCCTCGCCGATTCGCTCGACCCCCATCACCCTGCTCGCGAGACGCAGCGTCGGGGAATGGTCGGCATTCACCGAAGGCCACGATCCGGAGCATCTCACGTCGCGCGCCCGCGCCGTGATGGATTACCTCAAAACGTCAGGCGCCTCGTTCTTCGACGAGATCGCCGATCATGTCGGCATGCTGCCCGTCGAGGTCGAGGAGGCGCTCGCCGAGCTGGTTGCGCTCGGCATCGTGAACTCGGACAGCTTCGGCGGGCTGCGCGCGCTGCTGGTGCCGGGCAGCCAGCGCGGCCGCGCGTCAGGCCGCGCGAGCCGGCGCAAGCGGCACATTGCCCTCTTTGCCATGGCGGACGCAGGTCGCTGGGCACTCGTGCGCCGCCCGAAGGCGAGCGCTCACGACGAGGCGGTCGAGCATGTGGTGCGTACGTTGCTGCGACGCTGGGGCGTGATTTTCTGGCGACTGCTGGCCCGCGAAGCCGCATGGCTGCCGCCGTGGCGGGATGTCGTGATATGTTGCCGACGGCTCGAGGCGCGCGGCGAGATACGTGGCGGGCGCTTCGTCGCCGGTTTCTCGGGCGAGCAGTACGCCGCGCCTGAGGCCGTGGCGCTGTTGCGCGAGGCGCGACGGAGGCCTCACGCCGGCCAGTATCTCTCGCTATCGGCCGCCGATCCGCTCAACCTCCTGGGGATCGTCACTCCCGGCGCACGCCTGCCCTCGCTTGCCGGCAACCGCATTCTGTATCGCGATGGCTTGCCGATCGCGATCTATGCGGGCGGCGAGGTACAATTCCTGGAAAAGCTCGAGCCGAAGGAGGAGTGGGAGGCACGCAACGCCGTGCTCCGCCGCCACGTGCCGGCCGCGCTCATCCCCCTCGACGATTCCGCTTGAGGCGCGAATCGCGTGCGATCCTGCCGGGTTATTGTCTAGAATCAGCGCTCGACGCGCACAGCTGGAGTATGGATGAAGGCACTTGCTCGGGTGATCGCCCCTTTGTTGTTGATCTTGTCTGCGAGCGCCGCGCCGGGCATCACCGCGCTGGCCCAATCTCCGGCCCCAGGGTCCCAGAACTGGGTCGAAGGCAAGAACTATTCGCTCGTCCCGCGTCCGCAGAAGCCCGACTTGCCGAAGGGCAAGGTGCTGGTGACGGAGGTATTCTCCTATGCCTGCCCCGCCTGCAATCAGTTTCAACCGTACATGCAGAAGCTGGTGAAGAGCCTTCCGCCGAATGCGGTGGTCGACTATCTCCCCGCGGCCTTCAATGCGAGCGAGGACTGGCCGATGTTCCAGCTCGCCTATGTGACCGCTCAAACGCTCGGCATCGCCGAGCGCGCCCACGATGCGATGTTCGAGGCCGTCTGGACGACCGGCGATCTGGCAACGACGGATGCCGCCAGCGGCACCCTCAAGTCGCGCATGCCCACGATCGAAGACGCCGCCCGCTTCTATCAGAAGCAGACCGGTGTGCCGGCGGCGAAATTTCTGGAGACGTCCAAGTCCTTCGGCGTCGACACTCAAGTGCGGCACGATGAGGATCTGATGAAGGCCTACGGCATCGACCGCACGCCCACACTCGTCGTCAACGGCAAGTATCGCGTCACGGTGCAGGGCGCAGGCGGCGCCTCGCAATTGGTGGACCTGGTGAATTTCCTGGTGCGCAAGGAAAGTCAGTAACGGCTCGACTCGAGGGGCCGCGCCTGACAGGACGTAGGCGATCATGAGCGTGTCGATCCTGCTGTGGGGCATCCTGTTCGGGTCCATAGGTTTGGGACTGGTCATCTATGGCAAGCAGCAACGCGCGGCGGCACCTCTGCTGTGCGGTATCGGGCTCATGGTGTATCCGTATTTCGTTCCAAACGTCATCGCCGCGGTCGCGATCGGCGTCGTGCTCACCGTGCTTCCGTTTTTTTTCCGCCGCTGATGACGGCTCCGCCCGCCGGCGCAGTAACTTGTCGGCCTCCTGACCTTTCTTGTCGATGCTGCTACTTCTTTGCTCTTGCGCCCGGCCAAACCGCCGGGTCGTTTTTGTTCTAATGGCGCGCCGCGTGGAATCATCCGTCCATGGAACCTGACATGTCCGCTGCCGAGCCGTCTGCGCGACGAAGATTGCGTTGGATTCTCATCACCGCCGCCGTCGCGGTCGTCGCGGCGATCGTCGTGTACCGCTCCTCGACGTTCATGTCCCAGCCGCCGGCGCGGCGCGGACGGTTCCAGGACGGCGGCAATCAACCGGTCGGTGTGGCGCGCATCGCCCGGGGCGATATTCGCCTGACGCTGCGCGCGCTCGGCGCGGTCACGCCGCTCGCGACGGTGACGGTGACCACCCAAATCAACGGTCTCCTGATGAGCGTGGGCTTCAAGGAAGGCCAGCTCGTCAAGAAAGGGCAGGTGCTGGCGCAGATCGATCCCCGTCCCTATCGAGTGGCCCTCGAGCAGGATCAGGCTCAGCTGGCCCGCGACGAGGCGACGCTCAAGCAGGCGCAGATGGATCTCGTCCGGTATGAGACGCTGTCGGGCCAGCAATCGATCGCGCGGCAAACGTATGAGGACCAGGTATGGGTCGTCAAGCAGAGCCAAGGGACGGTCGATTACGACAAGGCGCAGATCAAGGCGCAAGAGCTCAATCTCACGTATTGCCGCATCGTCGCCCCGACCGACGGTCGCGTCGGCCTGCGGCAGGTCGACCCGGGCAATTACGTGCAGACGGGGTCGACCAACGGCATCGTGGTGCTCACGGTGCTCAAGCCCACGACCGTGGAGTTTGCGGTGCCGGAAGACAGCGTGCCGCAGGTGATGGAGCGCGTGCACTCGGGAGCCCAGCTGCCGGTCACCGCCTTCGACCGCGCCAACGTGACTCAGCTCGCGACCGGGCAGCTGTCCGCCGTCGATACGCAGGTCAACATCACCACGGGCACCGTGATGCTGCGCGCGAACTTCGACAACGCCGACGAGCGGCTCTTCCCGAGCCAGTTCGTCAATGTGGTGATGCTGCTCGATACGCTCAAGGACGTCGTGCGAGTGCCGGCGGCGGCCGTGCAGCGCGGCGCTCCGGGGACCTACGTGTACCTGCTAGAGGCGCGGAGCACGGTGTCGGTCCATCCGATCAAGCTCGGCGCGCAGGACGGAGACTTCTACGCGGTCGAGTCGGGTTTGTCGCCCGGCGATGTGGTCGTGACCGACGGCGCCGACCGGCTGCGCGACGGTGCGACGGTGAGCATTCCCAACTCCCAAGCGCCGCCGCCGCCGGGCGCGACGCATGCCCACGGGCGCGGCCAAGGCGAGGGCAATCGCGGCAGCGGGCACGGCACCGGGCAGCATCATCATCGACCGCAGGGCGATGAAAATGGGCCCTTGCCGCCCGGCCAGCCACCGGCGCCCATAACACCGCAGCCGCCCGCTGCGCAGCCGGGCTCGACGGGCACCTCGTCCTGACCGCCGCATGAATCCGTCCCGGCTGTTCATCAATCTGCCGGTCGCGACCTCGCTCCTCATGGCCGCGATCCTTCTCTCCGGCCTGTTCGCGTTCAAATTCCTGCCGCTCTCGTCGCTCCCGGAGGTCGATTATCCGACCATCCAGGTGCAGACCTTCTATCCGGGGGCGAGCCCCGAAGTCATGACCTCCTCGGTCACGGCGCCGCTCGAGCGGCAATTCGGCCAGATGCCGGGACTCAATCAGATGACCTCGGCGAGCTCCGGTGGAGCGTCCGTCATCACGCTGCAGTTCAGCCTCGATCTGGGCCTCGATGTGGCGGAGCAGGAAGTGCAGGCCGCCATCAATGCCGCCGGCAACGTGCTGCCGAACGATCTGCCGACGCCGCCGACGTATGCGAAGTTCAATCCGGCGGATGCGCCGATCATGACGCTCGCGGTCACCTCGCAGACGCTCAAGCTCATCGATGTCGAGGATCTGAGCTTCACCCGGCTCGCGCAAAAAATCTCGCAGCTGCCCGGTGTGGGTATCGTCAGCATTTCAGGCGGCCAGCGCCCGGCCGTGCGCATCCAGTTCAATCCGCGGGCGCTCGCCAAGTACGGTCTCAATATCGACGATCTGCGCACCACCATCTCGAACGCCAACGGCAATTCGCCCAAAGGGAGCCTCGACGGACCCACGCGATCCTCCTCTCTCAACGCGAACGACCAGATCACCGACATCCAGGGCTACCGCGACATCGTCGTTGCCTACAGCAACGGAGCGCCGGTGCACATGTCGGATGTGGCCAACGTGATCATGGCGCCGGAAAACACCAAGCTTGCCGCCTGGGCGAACGGCACGCCGGCGATCATCTTGAACATTCAGCGGCAACCGGGCGCGAATGTGATTCAAGTGGCAAACGCCGTGAAGACACTTCTGCCGAAGGTGCAGGCGGATATGCCGCCGGTACTCGACATCGCCGTTTTGAGCGACCGCACCCAGACCATCCGCGCATCGGTGGCGGACGTCGAGATGGAGCTCATTCTGGCCGTCGTCCTGGTGGTGCTGGTGATCTTCGTTTTCCTGCGCAATGCGCCGGCGACCCTCATCCCAAGCCTGTCCGTGCCTTTGTCGCTCGTCGGGACGTTCGGCGCGATGTATCTGCTCAACTACAGCCTGGACAACCTGTCGCTGATGGCGCTCACCATCTCCACGGGCTTCGTGGTGGACGATGCCATCGTGATGATCGAGAACATCGCCCGCTACATCGAGGCGGGCGATGCGCCGCTCGCCGCCGCTCTCAAGGGCTCTCGGCAGATCGGCTTCACCATCATCTCGCTCACGGTATCGCTGATTGCCGCGTTGATCCCGCTTCTCTTCATGGGCGAAATCGTCGGCCGGCTGTTCCACGAGTTCGCAATCACGCTGGCCGTGACCATCGTGATCTCCGCCGCGGTATCGCTCACGCTCGTGCCCATGCTGTGCGCGCGGCTTCTGCACCATCGTCCGCGAGCGGCGCGCGGCGCGTGGGACCTGCGCGCCGAGCGGAGCTTCCAATGGATCGTCGGCAGGTACGCGCGCGGCTTGAACTGGGTGCTCGATCGACAGGGCCTCACTCTCGCGTTCGCCGGTGTAACGCTCGTGATCACGCTGCTCCTCTACGTGCTCATCCCGAAGGGATTCTTCCCCGTGCAGGACACGGGCGAGATCCAGGGGATTTCCGAGGCGGCCCAGACCATTTCCTATTCCGCCATGGCGGAGCGGCAGCAGGCGCTCGCCGCCGCCATCCTCAAAGACCCGGACGTCGAGTCGTTGAGCTCCTTCATAGGCGTCGATGGCTCGAACTCGACCCTGAACTCGGGCCGCTTCCTCATCAACTTGAAGCCGCACGCCGCGCGCAGCGCGAGCGCCAGCGACGTCATCCGGCGCCTCACGCATGAGACCGCAGGGGTGGTCGGCATCGCGCTCTACATGCAGCCGCTGCAGGACATCACCATCGACTCCGCGGTGAGCCGCACCCAGTACCAGTTCGTGGTCGAGAGCACGGACAGCAACGACTTCGCGGCCTGGATCCCGCCGCTCGTACAGAAGTTGAGCGCGCTGCCGCAGCTCGCGGACGTGGCCAGCGACCTGGAACAGCAGGGCACCGCCACCGACCTCACCATCGACCGGGTAACCGCCGCGCGATTCGGCATCACGCCGGCGACCGTGGACAACGTGCTCTACGACTCATTCGGGCAGCGCATCGTATCGACGATCTACTCGCAGTCGAATCAATATCGCGTGATTCTCGAGGCGGATCCCTCGATTCAGCTCTCGCTGGCCGGGCTGTCGGAGCTGTATCTGCCGTCCTCCACTTCCTCGAGCAACGGCCAGGTGCCGCTGTCGGCCATCGTACAGGTGAGTCAGCGCGCGGGGCCGCTGCAAATCACGCACCTGGGACAGTTTCCCGCAACCACCATCTCCTTCAATCTGGCGCCCGGCGCCTCGCTCGGAGGCGCGGTCGAGGCGATCCGCAAGGCCGAGCAGGACATCAAATTGCCCGGCAAATTCGTCACCGCGTTCCAGGGCACGGCGGCGGCGTTCCAGCACGTGCTCACCAATCAGGCTCTTCTGCTCGCGGCATCGGTGATCACGATGTACATCGTGCTCGGAGTGCTCTACGAGAGCTTCATTCACCCGATCACGATACTGTCGACACTCCCTTCGGCGGGCATCGGCGCCATGCTGGCGCTCATCCTCGCGCGACACGACCTCGACGTGCTCGGCATCATCGGAATCATTCTGCTGATCGGCATCGTCAAGAAAAACGCGATCATGATGATCGATTTCGCGCTCGACGCGCAGCGCAAAGGCGGCCTCGGCCCCCGCGAGGCAATCACCCAGGCCTCGCTCCTGCGCTTTCGTCCCATCCTGATGACGACGATGGCCGCGCTGGTCGGCGCGCTGCCACTGATGTTGAGCTACGGCGCCGGCTTCGAGCTGCGCCGGCCGCTCGGGATCGCCATCGTCGGCGGCTTGATCGTGAGTCAACTGCTCACGCTGTTCACGACGCCGGTCATCTACCTCGCCTTCGATCGGCTGGCCGCACGCCGGCGCCGCGCGGGTGCGGCAGCCCCGGGCGAGGGCCCGGATCCGGCCCCGGTATGAATATATCCAGGATATTCATCGAGCGGCCCGTGGCTACTGCGCTCCTGACCGCGGGCATCGCGCTCGCCGGCGCGTTCGCGTACCTGCGCTTGCCCGTCTCGCCGCTCCCGCAGGTGGACTTCCCGACGATCTCGGTGTCGGCGTCGCTCCCCGGCGCCGATCCGGAGACGGTCTCGACCAGCGTCGCGGAGCCGCTCGAGCGGTATCTGGGCGAGATTGCCGGCGTTACCGAGATCACGTCCCAGAGCTCCACCGGTCAGACACGCATCACGCTGCAGTTCGATCTCGACCGCGACATCAACGGTGCCGCGCGCGACGTGCAGGCCGCGATCAACGCCGCCGCCGCCGACGTGTCGACCAGCCTTTCCAGCAACCCCACCTATCGAAAGGTGAATCCCGCCGATGCGCCGCTGATGATTCTGGCGCTGACCTCGAGGACCTTGACGCGCGGCCAGCTCTACGATGCGGCGAGCAACGTCCTGCAGCAGCGCCTCTCGCAGCTCGACGGAATCGGGCAAGTGTCGATCGGCGGAGCGACTTTGCCGGCGGTGCGCGTGGAGCTGAATCCCACCGCCATGTTTCGCTACGGCATCGGCTTCGAGGACGTGCGCGCGGCGCTCGCCTCCGCGAACGCGAACAGCCCGAAAGGCGCGATCGAGGAGGGGGCACATCGCTTCCAGCTCTACACCAACGATCAAGCGACCCATGCGAGCGAGTACCGGCCACTGATCGTCGCATACCGCAACGGCTCGGCGGTGCGGTTGTCGGATCTCGCCGATGTCGAGGATTCGGTGCAGGACCTGCGGAACGAGGGGCGGGCGAATGGTCAGCCCGCCGTGCTGGTGATCCTGTCGCGCCAGCCGGGGGCCAACATCATCGATACCGTCGATCAAGTGAAGGCGGAGCTGCCTCAGCTGCAAGCCGCGCTTCCGAGCGATGTGAACCTGACCATCGTCTCGGACCGCAGCGCCACCATCCGGGCATCGCTGCGGGACACCAAGTGGACGCTGCTGCTCGCAGTCTGTCTTGTGACATTCGTCGTGTTCCTGGCGCTCGGCGATGTGCGCGCCGCGCTCGTACCGGCGGTGGTCGTGCCCATCTCGCTCATCGGCACCTTCAGCGGCATGTATCTGCTGGGTTTCAGCCTCGACAACCTGTCATTGATGGCGCTGACCATCGCCACCGGCTTCGTCGTCGATGATGCGATCGTGGTGCTCGAGAACATCTCACGCCACGTCGAGCACGGCATGCCGCGTCACGAGGCCGCGCTGCTCGGCGCCAAGGAAGTCGGTTTCACCGTCGTGTCGATCAGCGTGTCGCTCGTGGCGGTGTTCATTCCCATCCTGCTCATGGGTGGGATCATGGGCCGCCTGTTCCGCGAGTTCACCGCCACCTTGTCGCTCGCCATCGCCATCTCGATGGTGATCTCGCTCACCACCACGCCGATGATGTGCGCCTGGATCCTGCGCACGCCCTCGCAGCATCGCCGCGCCCGCCGCAGCTTTCTCGATCGCTCCCTCGCAGGGTACGAGCGCACCCTCGCCTGGGCGCTGCGGCATGGCCGGCTGGTGATGCTCGCGCTCCTGGTCACCGTTGCTCTCAACGTGCTGCTGTTCAACCTCATCCCGAAGGGTTTCTTTCCGCAGGAAGACACCGGGCTCATCACCGGCGGCATCGTCGCCGACCAGAGCATCTCGTTTCAGCTGATGAAGGACAAGCTGGTGCGCTTGATGAACATCGTCCAGGCCGACCCGGCGGTGGAGAGTGCCGCCGGCTTTACCGGCGCGGGCGGCGGGTCGCAGACCAATACGGGCTACGTCTACGTGCTGCTCAAGCCCCTGTCGGTGCGCAAGATATCATCGGACGAGGTGATCGCGCGGCTGCGGCCGCAGCTCTCGCAGATCCCGGGCGGCCGCCTGTTCCTGCACACCGTGCAGGACATCCGGGTCGGCGGACGGCAGGCGAATGCCCAGTATCAGTTCACGCTGCAAGCGGACAAGGTGAGCGATCTGAACGAGTGGGGCCCGAAGCTGCTCGCGGCCCTGCAGTCGAGCCCGGTGGTGGCGGACGTCAATTCCGACCAGCAGCAGAAGGGTCTCGAGACCGACGTGACCTACGACCGAGCCATGGCGGCACGGCTCGGGCTCACCGTCAGCCAGCTCGACAGCACCCTCTACGATGCCTTCGGCCAGCGTCAAGTCTCCACCATCTACAATGCCCTCAACCAATATCACGTGGTCATGGAGGTCGCGCCGCGCTACTGGCAGAGTCCTGAAACCCTGGCCGACATGTATGTGAGCACCTCGGGCGGGGCGGCGACCGGCACTCAGACCACCAACTCGTCGACGGTCGGCGGCGGTGGCACGTCCAGTACGGCCGTGGGCGGCGGCGGCAGTGGCGGCGGTGCGGCCGGCCTGGGGGCGCTCAGCGCGAGCGCGGCGCCCGGAAGCACGACTGCGGGGGGCGCGCCTGCGACGGCCGGCACTACGACCGCGGCGGCCGGCCCTAGCGCCGGGGTGAGCAATTCCGTGCAGAACGCCCTGACCAACGCCATCGCCAACACCGGCCGCGGTGCCGTGTCGAGCGGCGCCGCGGTCAGCGCGCATCAGGAAACCATGGTTCCCCTGGCCGCGGTGAGCAGACACTCCTCGGGCACCACCCGCCTCGCGGTAAATCACGACGGGCTGTTCGCCTCCACGACGCTGTCGTTCAACCTGCAGGCGGGCATGTCCTTGAGCGACGCCACGCGAGCGATGAGCCAGGCCATACAGGATATCCACATGCCGACGTCCATCCACGGCTCATTCGCCGGCACCGCAAACACGTTCCAGCAATCGCTCTCGAGCCAGCCGCTGCTCATCGCGGCGGCACTGCTCGCGGTCTACATCGTGCTCGGGGTGCTTTACGAGAGCTACGTGCACCCGATTACCATCATCTCGACCCTGCCCTCCGCAGGCGTCGGTGCGGTGCTCGCGCTCATGGTGTGGCACACCGAGTTCAGCATCATCGCGCTGATCGGTGTGATCCTGCTCATCGGGATCGTCAAGAAGAACGCCATCATGATGATCGACTTCGCCATCCACGCGGAGCGCACCATGGGGCTTTCGCCGCGCGAGGCCATCTACCAGGCGTGCCTCCTGCGTTTTCGTCCCATCATGATGACGACGCTCGCGGCGTTGCTCGGGGCGGTGCCGCTCGCGTTGAGCTATGGCAACGGCGCGGAGCTGCGTCAGCCTCTGGGCATTTCAATCGTCGGCGGCTTGATCGTGAGCCAGGTGTTGACGCTGTACACGACCCCCGTGCTGTACGTGTATCTCGACCGGTTCCAGAGCCGGCTCAAAGGCCGCTGGCCGCGGCGTTGGTCCGACGCCGGCGGCTCGGAGGCGCTCGCATGAGCTCCTCGCGAGCCGGGGGGCGCGGGGGGCCAAGCCTGCGCGCGGCGGCGCTGACCGCAACGCTCGTCCTTGCCGCCTGCGCCGTCGGACCCAACTATCACCGGCCGTCGGCCGCGGTACCGGACACCTACAAGGAGTTGCCGCCGGGCTGGAAAGTCGGATCGCCGCGGGACGCGCAGCGCCGCGGGGATTGGTGGGCAATCTTCGAGGATCCCGAGCTCGACCGGCTCGAGCGCGAGGTGCGGATTTCGAATCAGAACGTCAAACAATACGAGGCGCAGTACCGCCAGGCCGCGGCGCTCCTGAGAGAGGCGCAAGCCCAGCTGTTTCCCACCCTGACCGGGACCTTCAATTCCCAGCGGGGCGGCGGCGGGGGCGGCACGCCGGCCGTCTCGAGTGCGGTCGGCAGCGGAACCGGCGGCAGCACTCACACTGAATTCACGCTGCAGGGAGTGCTCAGCTGGCAACCCGATATCTGGGGCACCATTCGACGTCAGGTGGAGAGCCGCAAGGCCGGCGTCCAGGTGAGTGAGGCGAATCTGGCGAATGCCGAGCTGTCGGCTCAAGCGACACTCGCCACCGACTACTTCGATCTGCGCGCGGCGGACTCGCTGCGCGCGCTGCTCACGCGGGCGGCCGCGCTCGATCAGCGCGCGCTCGACATCGCGCAGAATCAGTACAACTCGGGCACCGCGACCAACGGCGATGTGGCGGCGGCGCAGGCCTCGCTTGCGTCTACCCAGGCGCAGCTCGTTGCCGTGGAGGAGCAGCGCGGCACGTACGAGCACGCCATCGCCGTGCTGACCGGCCACCTGCCGTCGGAGCTCAACGTCGCCGAGGCGCCGCTCGCGGCCATCGTGCCGCAGGTACCGGTGTCGGTGCCCTCGGAGCTCCTCGAGCGCAATCCTGCCGTCGCGGCCGCGGAGCGGCAAATGCAGCAGGAGAACGCGCTCATCGGCGTCGCTATCGGCGCTTATTTTCCGACCATCAGCCTGCAAGCGCTGGGAGGCTATTCGGGGAACCCGCTGTCGACCCTGGTCAACGCCGGCAATCGCATCTGGTCCGTCGGCGGCTCGGCGAGCGACATCGTGTTCCAGGGCGGGGAGCAGATTGCCGCGGTGGCGCAGGCGCACGCCGTGTACGATCAGTACGTGGCCGTCTATCGCCAGACCGTGCTTTCCACGTTTCAGTCCGTGGAGGATCAGCTCCTCGCGCTACGCGTGCTCGAGCGCGAGGCGAGTCTCGAGCAAAAGGCGGTCGAGCACGCACAAACCGCGGCCGACATCGCCCTCAATCAATTCAATGCGGGCACCGTGAGCTACACTACGGTGATAACCGATATTCAGGCGCTGATCGGCGATCAGGAATCTCTGCTCACCATCCGGCAAAACCAGCTGGTGGCGGATGTGTCCCTGATCGAGGCCCTCGGCGGTGGCTGGGACGTCTCGCACCTCTGATCGCATGCTCAACTTGTTCCGCTACCACCCGAGACTCTGGATAGGCATTGCTCTGGGGGTCGCCGCATTCTTCTCGATGCCCGCCGCCTGGTCGCTTACGACGCGCGTGCTGGTCGGGTGGGATTGCGGCGCGACCTCATTTCTGATCCTGCTCTGTCTATGGATGCGCGGTCTCACGGCGCAGGAGATTTGCTCGCGCTACATCGAGGAAGACCAATCCGCGCCCGTGATCCTGGTGGTGGTCACCGCCGCGGCGCTCTTGAGCCTCGTCGCTATCGTCGAGCCGCTGGCGACCTTGAGGCATGCGGGCGGCAGCGACAGAGCATGGCACTTTGCGCTGGCATCGGTGACGCTGGCCGACTCATGGCTCCTCGTGCCCGCGATCTTCACCACCCACTACGCGGATATGTTCTACAGCGTGGACAAGACCGATCGTCCCCTGGCGTTCCCGGACACGGACATGCCGGTGTTCGCGGATTTCGCGTACTTCTCCTTCACCATTGCCGCCGCCTGTCAGACGGCCGACGTCCTGACGCGTCGAGCGTCGATTCGAAAGGTGGTTCTCGTTCACGAGGTGATTTCCTTTCTCTTCAACGCCTCGATCCTGGGATTTGCGATCAACGTGACGGCCGGCCTGCTCGGAGGTTAGGCTGAGCGCATGGCAATCCCGGCACCGAAGACGGTCGCGATCCTCGAAGCGCGCACGGGCGCGCATCTTGCGGAATTGATATCGCGCCAGGGCGCCGTGCCGCTGCTCGCTCCCGCGTTGGAAGAGCTGCCCGACATCGAGCCTGCCGAGCTCGCGGCGCTCCTCGCGGACTGGAGCGCCAACCCATTCCAGATGATGATTTTTCAAACCGGGGTCGGGACCCGCGCGCTGTTTCAGGCGACCGATTCGCTCGGGTCGACTCCGAGGCTTCTCGACCTCCTCTGCAACGCGACGGTCGTCGTGCGCGGCCCGAAGCCGACGGGCGAGCTCAATGCGCGCGGTGTACGCATCGATGTACGCGCGCCGTCGCCTTTCACCAGCGAGACCGTGATCGCCGCGATCGGGGGGCTGACGATCGACGGTGCGCGCATCGTGGTGCAGCGCTACGGGGAGGCGAATCCTCGGCTGTCCGAGGCGCTCGAGTCGCGCGGCGCCTCGGTGCAGGAGATCGCCACTTACCGCTGGGCGCTGCCTCGGGACGTGGGCCCACTCGAACGGCTGATCGAGGCACTCGAGCGTCAAGGCGTAGATGCGGTGGTATTCACGAGCGCGGTGCAGGTCAAACACCTGTTCGTCGTCGCCGAGCGCATGGGGCGCGGTTCTGAACTTCCCCGGTTGTTGCGCAGACTCATCGTCGCTTCCGTCGGGCCCGTCTGTTCCCGGGCCCTTGAGGAGCACGGCATCACGCCGACGTTCGAGGCCGACCCGCCGAAGCTCGGTCCTCTGGTCGCGGGGCTTCGGGCGGCGCTCGACGCGCAGCCGATTTGACGGCCCGCCGCGGACGAGCCGCGGCGGGCCCCGTTGAGCTGTCGGCGTATCGCTGACAGCTCAACGTCCTCCATTCCTACAAACACGCCCGCGTTATTTCCATCCGGCGCCGCACGGGAGTGGTATAGATTTCGAGTTTCCCTTTCACCTTGCGGCAGGAGCAAATAACCCATGGAAACGCGCCCTACGGCCGAGAAGCACAACGGAAACACGCAGCCCTTTCTCACCGACGTGCAGACATTGCGTGAGCGTGCGCGCAAGCACATCTCCGAGGGCAGCGTGACCCCGAGCTACGAGGGGGACGTTCACAAGACCATCGAGATCCTGCAGGCGGTACTGGCGACGGAAATCGTCTGCGTACTTCGCTACAGCATGCACGCCATCGCTGCGACTGGCATTTCCAGCGAGGGCGTCAAGGCTGAGTTCGCCGAGCACGCCAAGGATGAGCAGGAGCATGCATCCGAGGTGGCCGAGCGGATCAATCAGCTCGGGGGCACGCCCAACATGAATCCCGAAGGCCTCGCCACCCGCTCTGCTTCCGAGTACGGCAATGCTCAAAACCTCGTCGAGATGATCAGGGAGAACTTGATCGCGGAGCGAATCGCGGTTGAGCACTATCGCGAGTTGGTCCGCTACTTCGGCACGAAAGATCCGAGCTCGCGGTTGATGATGGAGCGCCTTCTCGCGAAAGAGGAAGAGCATGCCAACGACATGCATGACCTCCTGGTCGCGCACGAGGGCCGCCCGATGCTGCCGCGCTGATCTCGGCCGCCGCGGGGCCGGCCGGGTCGGTCAGTTCGCGTCGCCGACGGCGGGAGGATCGCTCGCCGGAAAGGATTCATCGAGCGCCTCATCGAGCAGATCGCTCTGGTGCTGCTTCTGCCCCTCATCGTCCATCGGATGCTTGGCGAGGTAGGCAGCCGCATAGGAGCATGCCGGCACGACGCGCCAACCGTGCTCCCGCGCCGTATCGAGGGCTTTGCGCGTGAGCTGGGCGGCGATGCCGCGCCCTTCGATGGCCGGCGGCACTTCGGTATGGGTGATGGTCATGACATCCGCGGCAAGCGTGTAGTCGAGCACGGCGCGCGCACCTTCCACGGTGGTGACGAACCGATGTCCGGCGGTGTCGTGGTCGATGCTGATCATGGCGAGATCATACCCCCGTCGCGCGGCCGCGGGCATCGGGAGGTGCGCGACCGGCCGGGTGCCCCGGCCGGTTCGAGCCCTTATTCGGGGCGGTGCTCCTCGGGATGCTCCGCGGGTTTCTTCGGTGGAGGCGCCGGGCGCGGCGCCGCGGCATGGGGCGGCTCGGCCGGATGCACCGGTTCGGCCGGGCGGGGCGGTGCAGCGGGGTGAGGCGGAGCTGCCGGATGCGGAGGTACCGCCGTATGAACCGGTGCAGCGTGCTCCACAGGCGGGCGTGGCTCCGTCGCCGCCGGATGCTCGGCAGGGGCGGGTCGCGCGGCGGGGGCGGGATGCTCGGTAGCCGCGGGGCGCCCGGTAGCCGCGGGGTGCCCGGTAGCCGCGGGGTGCCCGGTAGCCGCGGGGTGCCCGGTAGCCGCGGGATGGGCCGGGGCGCCTTTGGCCTGGACCACTCCCGGTCCTTTGTAGACCGCGGGCCTCGGTGTGGCCGCGATGGGCGGATGTCCTCCATTGGCTTTGGCGCGCAGTTCCGGATTGCTGCGCGCGAGCTCCGCGTGCTGCACCTGCGCGGCCGGCGGCGCTACGTGATGCTCCTTTTCGGCAGCCAGCTGCTCGGGCGTCGGTCTCGCCCGTACCCCGCCGGGGCCGTTGAAGCTCACGCGGTTCACGGTGACGTTGTTGACGGTGACATTCTTGACGTAGACGTTGGTGACGTGCGTGCTGCCGACGTTGACGACGGCCGTGTTGTAATAGAACTGATTGCCCTGCCAACGACCGCCCTCATACCCGTTGCCCGTGTATCCGAAGCCGTAATTCACACCGCCGTAAAAGCCGATGTGCGGACCCCAATAGCCCCCGTGCCACAGATAGGCTCCGCCTTCGTAGCCCCAGTAACCGGGCGTCCATAAAACGCCCGGCTCGGGTGCCGGCACCCAAGTGCCGGGTATCCAGACGTAGTCGGCCGCGTCGGGGTCCCAGAACCAATAGCCGGGCACGAATATATAGCCGACCTGAGGCAGGGGGGGCTCCTCGTAAACCGGCAGCTCCGGAGGGGGGACATTGACGTTGACATTTATGCTGAATCCAAACTGAGCCGAGCTGATGCCCGGCAGCGTGAAAAGCAACAAGGCGGGGACAATTAGACGCAGGGTCCTGAACATTCGTTTTCCACTCCCTTTAGGAGAGGCGTGCGTGAGGCGCGCGCATCGTTGATTTGTGTCAATCTCGCCGAAGATTGTATAGCCGGGACAGCAATACCTCGTCGGTTGGCGGCTGTGTACCGTGTAGGACAAAGTCGCCAATCAGACACCACGAACCATGCTCGAAGCCTCTGAAGAACCCGACGCGATCGATCGCGGATACGCACGACTTGAGGTGTGCCGCGACGAAGAGCAGCGTATTCACTACACGGCCGCCCTCATTCTCACGGTCTTCGATGACTTCTATCGCCTGCTCTGCGAATACCCGTACCGCGCCAAGCGCGCCTTCGAGCTGCGCGACCCGCATGCGGCGCTGCGCATCAGCCAGGAGCGCCTGGGACTGTACAGCCAGTACATCGCCGAGCACGGGCCGCGGATGCTCGCCGCGTACCCGGCGCTCGCCCACGACTCCTCTCTCTGGGAGTCGATAGATCGGCTGTTTATGGCGATGATCGTGGATCGCTACGAAGCGGACACGGCGTTCAGCTTCGCTCATTCGCTGCGGCGAAACATGTGCAACGAAATCTGGCGCCCGGTCGCATACTCGTTCCCGCCGCCGAGCAAGTTGCGCGCCTTATCGATGGCCTCGGTGCATCAACGCATTCGGCTGGGGCCGCGCATCGACTCCGACCTCGTCGCATCGTTCCTCACGGTGCCCGAATTCTCGGTGCCATGGCGAAGCCTGCACAGCGACGCGCAGCGCATCGTCGACCGTCTCGAGGCCTTGCTGTACGGCGACGGCGCCTCTGCGCCGGTTGCGCTCGACGTGGTCGAGGCGGGCTTCTTCCGCGATCGGCGCGCCTTCGTCGTGGGCCGATGGGTGCGCGGCGATGACACCATCGTGCCGTTCGTGGTGGCATTGCAGAACGGCGCAGAGGGAATCTACGCCGAAGCGGTGCTGCATCGGGTCGCCGACATCCACGGCCTGTTCAGCTCGGCCCTCGCCAATCTGCACGTGACCACACGGCTCTATTATCAAGTATGCGTATTTCTCTACAGTCTGATGCCGCGTCGCCCGCTCGGGCACCATTACTCGACGATCGGATTCAACCATGTCGGCAAAGTCGCCATCCTGAACGAAATCAGCGAGCAGATACGCTCGAGCGGACAACGATTCCAGCGCTCGCCGGGTGCGCCGGGCACGGTCGCAGTGGGCTTCACGTTCGATGCCTGCGACTACCACCTCAAGGTGATCCGCGACCGGCCTACCCACTCGTACAAATGGGGCGAATACCCGGGCGTCGCGGCGGTGGTGGAGAAGTACCGCCTGGTGCACGAGATCAACCGCGCGGGCAGCATGCTGGACAACGTCATGTATTTCCATCTGCGACTCGACAAGGACATGTTCGAGCCGGCCCTCCTCGACGAGCTGTGCGCGCAGTCGAGCCAGAGCGTGCACGTCGACGAGGACGGCGTCCTGCTGCGCTCCCTGATCGTGCAGCTGAAGATAACGCCGTTGCCGGTGTATCTGCAGAGCGCCGCCGAGCTCGAGACGCGCGAGGTGATCGCCCGGCTAGGGCAGTGCATCCGCAACAACGCCGCCACCAATATTTTCAACAAGGATCTGGATTCCAGGAATTACGGCGTGGGCCGCTACGGCAACGTGTTCCTGTTCGATTACGACGCGGTCGAAAAGCTGACCGACGTCAAGGTCCGTACCAACCTCGACCGTGAGCCGGGAGAAGAGGCCGTGCCCGATTGGTTCTTCGAGGATGGCGTCGTGTTTCTGCCGGAGGAGCTGCAGCACGGAATGCAGCTCATGAACCGTTTCGCGCACCGCTGTTTCCGAGAGGAAAATCTCGATCTGCTGGGAGTCGACTACTGGCTGCAGATGCAGCAAAAACTGCTTCGCGGCGAAGTCCCGGAGCTGCAGATGTTTCCGGACAGCTGCAAGCTCGACGTCGACGAGTCCCCGCGCGGGACGGCGGCGACCGGCTGAGCTCAGGTCCGCGCGGCTTTCGGCGGCGAGAGCGGCAGCTCGAGCGTAAAGGAGGCTCCACACCCCTCGCCTTCGCTATCGGCACGCAGCGTCCCGCCGAGCTCCTGCGCGGCGAGCGCGCCGCTGTGCAGGCCGAATCCGTGGCCCGATGCGCGCGTCGTGAATCCGTGCTGAAACAGGCGGCTCATGTTTTGCGGCGGAATGCCGATGCCGTTGTCGATCACCGCGATGCGCACGCCGGCCGGCGCAGGCTCGATGCGCAAAATAATGAGCTTGTCGGTCCGACCCGAGTCGTCGCAGGCGTACTTGGCGTTACGCACCAGGTTGACCAGGATCTGCAGAACTTTGTGCTTGTCGACGTTTATCTGCGGCACGCCGGCGAACTCGCGGCGCAGGGCGACTCCGTGACGGGCAAAGGCGCCGGCATTCAGCCGCAGGCTGTCCTCCACCAGGTCCACGACCTCGACCGTTTCGGTGACGCCGCAAAGCTTGGCGTAGCTCTGCTGCATGGTCACCGTGTCCTTGATGTGCTCGAGATTGTCGCGCAGCAACGTGAGCTCGGCGAGAGCGGCACTCTGGTCCGTTACGAGCTGCTCGCCGAGGGCTGCGAGGTATTCGGGCACGCGCTTGCCGCGCACGTCCTCCGCGATGAATTGTCCCACTCGATCGCCCTGCTCGAGCAGCATGGCCGCGAGTCGCGAGACTCCGGCCGCCTTCGATTGCCGTAATCTCTCGGCGACCAGGCTCGCGGATATGTTGACGCTGTTGAGGATATTTCCGACGTTGTGCAGCACGTTGGTCGCGACTTCCGCCATGCCCGCTTCGCGCGAGGCGGTCATGAGCTCCCGGTTGACCCGCTCGAGCTCCATCTCCTGCGCTTTGCGCTCGGTCGTGTCTTGAATCACGGCTACGGCGCCCAGGGTGCGGCCGTCCGGACCCACTAGGCGGCGTGCGCTCGACAAGGTCGTGCGCGGAGTCGCGCCGTGCGGAACGATGGTGAGCTCGAGATTGCTCACGACCTCGCCGCGCAACGCGCGAGCCAGGGGCCGCTCGTGCGCCTCGACCAGGCTCACGCCGTCCATCAAATAGACATCCGCGGCGAGGGGCGCCGGACCCTTCGAGCCGGACTCGTCCGGCTGCACGCAGTGCAGCTCCACGGCCGCCCGGTTGTAGTGGGTAATGTTGCCGGACACGTCGCAGGCGATCATCGCGACGGGCAAATCGCCGATCACGGCCTCGAGCAGCGTCCGTTGCTCGAGCAACTGCGCGGTGAGCTGCTTGCGCTGCGTGATGTCGCGCAGATACTCGACACAGCAATCCACACCGTCGCCATCGCGGACGAGCGCGGTGGTCGAGCGGACCCAGAGGTAGGTGCCGTCCTTGCGGCGATAACGCTTCTCGAAATCCAAAAAGGGATCGGTGCCGGCCCACAGGCGCTCGAAAGTCGCAGCGCATTGCGCGCGCTCCTCGGCATGGGTGAGCTCCTGCATGGACAGCGAGGAAAGCTCGCTGCTCGAATAGCCGAGCAGTGTACAGAGGGCCTCATTGAAGCGCTGGAACCGGCCCTCGGCGTTCGCAAAAGCGACGCCGATCGGGGCCTGGTCGAACATGTTGCGGAACAGATTCTCGATCTTGTGGAGCTCGCCGCGCACGAGGGCGAGGTCCGTCAGATCGCTGATCGTGCCGACGTAACCGTTGGCGCCTTGCGGCTGCACCTGCTCGGCGTACGAGCACACCGCGCCTTGCTGCAGGGCGCGATAATTGAATTTCATCGGACGCGGCGACGCACAGAAATCGTCCCACAAGTCGCGGACTCGATCGAGATCGTCCGGATGTACGCCCTGAGCCCACTCGTTCGTGCGCTGATTCGGATGCAATCCGAACATGCGGCGATACTCGGCATTGCAGTAGTCGATGCGACGCGCGGTATCGACGTAGTAGAGCGCGACCGGCGCGCCGTCGAGCACTTCGTAGGACAGCCCGTACGCGGGCGACACCGCCGCTGCGTCGGCCTGCTGCAACAGCTCGAGCTCGGCGATGCGAGCCCGCAGTTCCGCGGACTCGGTACATTGGCATGCGATCTCCGCCAACAATCCGAGCTGCTCCTCGGATAAATTCAATTTCGCGGTATCGTAGACCGCAAGCGCGCCGAGCACTTCGCCTTGTTTCGTGCGCAGCGGCCATCCGGCGTAGCCGCGCAGCGCGCCGCGACCTTCATACCCCGGCGTCGCGCGAAAGCGCGCATCGGCCCGCGCGTCAGGCACCACGAAGGAGGCCTCGGCGCTGACGGTGTGCGTGAAAAAGGGGTGTTGCGCCGCCTGAAACGCCGGCGCGGCCGGATCTTCAGCGGACGCCGATGTGCCTGCCAGACACCAGACCTCTCCGACATCGGTCAGGCAGATCGATGCAAAAGGCGCGCGCGCGATGCCGCGCGCCAGCCGCACCAGTCCTTCGAACTGCGGCGGTAGCTCGCCATGCGTCGTCCCGCCCGGGCCGAGCGGGGCCGTTCCCCCGGTTTGCGAGGGGACGGGATGTCGTTCCATGCGATAAGCTCTCCACCTGCCGGCGTCGCGGCAAGCGCGGCTATTGTCGAATAACAGCACTGCCCGGCGGGTGGCGACTGCGTCACAGGATTCGGTGAGTTAAGGCGAATGCCGTCGCAAACCCGGAGGGTCCCTTGGAGGCGATGGAGCAAGCGTTCGGGCCCTGGAATCCCGGTGTGTTATCGCGGGTGCCGCGCGAGTGGCTCGGACTGGCGACCATATTTCGACCCGAAAACGTCTATGGCGATCTGGCGTCGGCCGAGGAGCTCGCGGGTCTCACGGGCCTCCCGCCGAGCGAGGTGGTCGCTTTTCGCCCGCAGCGGCTCGCTCTGCACGAGCTCTTGATCCGCGTCATGGCGGACTTCGCCGTGCCCGACGGCTCGCGCATCGGCGATCTCGGCATCAACTTCCGCCGCATCGTGAGCCGCATCCTCACGGGCTACCTCGCGCCGCACATGGATGCGATCACGCAGGCCTTCGAAGATGCGCGTCGCCGCGCAGCGGAAACCATCGATGCGGCATTCTCGAGTCTTGCCGGCGAGCGCGGCAGGCCATCGTGGGGGCCCGCACAGATCACCGAATGCGAGCGACGGGCCGATGCGGCGGCGGGCGATTCGCGGGTCGCGCTGCGGGCGCTGGCGCGGATTCTGGCAGGCCTTTTCACCACGCATGGCAGTGCCTGGGGCTCTCGAGAGCTCATCTTGCGGTTGGCGCAAGAGCGGGCGCTCAACGTCATCGGGAGCGACGCGGTGGGCGCAGCCATCGAGCCCTACCTCAAGCAGGCGGCGCACGCGGAGGGGTATGGGCTCTTGCCGCCTCAGGATTGCCCGATCGTCATCAACACCAAAGGAGCTTCCGCCTCGGGGAAGAGCTCGCTGCGCCCGCTGCAGAAGCGGCTCGCCGGGGACATCGGCGTGCGATGGAGCGATTTCGCGCTCATCAGTCCCGATATCTGGCGCAAGCAGCTGCTCGATTACGCGTCGTTGGGTCCCGCTTACAAGTACGCGGGCGCGCTCACCGCCGAGGAGCTGCAGATCGTCGATCGAAAGCTCGACCGCTACATGGCGCGCAAGCACGCGCAGGGAAAAATGTCGCATCTGCTGATCGACCGCTTCCGCTTCGACAGCTTCGCCCCGGACTCGGACGAGGAGGGGAGCAACCTGCTGACGCGGTTCGGCCAGGTTGCCTACTTGTTCTTCGTGATCACGCCTCCCGAGCAGCTGGTCGAGCGCGCGTGGAAGCGCGGACTCGAGTTCGGCCGCTACAAGTCGGTCGACGACACGTTGGCTCACGCGGTAGAGGCTTACACGGGAATTCCGAACGTGTTCTTCACGTGGGTTCGCCGCAGCGACAAACGCATCCAGTTCGAGTTCCTGGACAACACCGTCGCCCTGGGCGAGCGTCCGCGGACGGTTGCGTTCGGCGACAACGAGACCATCAACGTGCTGGACGTCGGACGCATGCTCGACATCGACCGGTACGGCCGGGTGTTCGTCGATGCCGCCGAGCCTGAGGCACTGTATCGCGACCGCAAACTACTGGCGGCGGAGCGCAATGCCGGATTCCTGAAGCGCTGCGTGGGCGCATTTCGACAGGTCAACTTCGCCTCGCAGGCGAGCGGAAGAATCTATTTGAGGTTCGAGTCCGGGGTCCGCGCCTGGATCGATCCCGCCGCCTTGCAGGCTGCGGGATCCGATCCGGATACGCGGGCCGGTCTCGAGGCGGTTGCTCAGCGCGCGATGGAAAGTGACGTACGTTCCGTCGGCAGTCCGCAGTATCTGCGCCCTCACGACTCGAGCTCGCCGCGCGACTCCGATCAGAGGGCGCTGCCGACTCTGGGCGCGTGGGGTGCCGTCCCGGGCAGCTGACGCGTCACCCCAGAAAGTCGCAATGCCGTGCGACGTGCTCTGCAAGATCCAAGGTGTGTTGTCGCGTGAGTCGCTCCGCCAAGTCGGTATCCCGCTGCTCGAGCGCCTCGATGATTCGCAGGTGATCGACGATCGATCTCGCGGCGCGATTGTCCTGAGTGATCGTCGCTCGCCGGATGGCGCGCACGTGGATCAAGAGATTGCGGGTCGCATCGATCAGTGCCTGCGATCCGCCGAGCGCGATGACCGCCGTATGAAACGCGATGTTCGCGTCCGAGTATTCGCACAGATGCTCGGCCGGCGGCGAGCTCTGAAATTCATCGAATAAATGTCTGAGCTTCGCGATCTCCTCCTGCGGTGCGTTGAGTGTCGCGAGCCGCGCAGCCATCGATTCGAGCGCAGCCCACATCTGGATCATTTCGATGATCTCACGCTTGGATTTGCGGATGATGTAGATGCCGCGCCTCGGGACTGTCCTGATGAAGCCTTCCTGCTCGAGAAGGGACAAGGCCTCGCGGATCGGCGTCCGGCTGACGCCGAGCGCGGCGGTGAGCTGCCGCTCATCGAGCCGCAGCTCCTGCGCGGGGTCATAGATGTCGGTCTCCGCGATGGCGTTCTTCAGCAGCGCATACGCTTGATCTCGCAGGCTCGTGGGGTTGAGCGGACTGAGGGTGAGCGGCGCGGTCGGCGCGCCCCCTTGGACCAGTTTGGCGATGCTGTTCATCTAATCCCCTAATGATGCTTTGCGCGACAAATATACCGCGATATGCGGGTGATCTGATTCGGAAAGAACATTTGGCGCGCCGGCCGTGAGTGAGGCCGGCGGCGGCCACCGGAAAGTCCAACGATTTCAGATATATCATACCGCCGTGTCGGGCGCAGCCTCGCTCGTTTCATGCTCTGACCCGGCTTGTTGCGGTAGGCCAACACTCTGCGATTTCCGGAAATTTAACCCACATGAGTTGACAGTTCAAAAAATGTTCATATATGGTATACCACGCAAATAATCCAGTTGGCTGGTGACGCTTACCGGTGAAGGTTCGCGTCTCGTTGGGGGCAGACGGTGAGGCGATCCATCGCACGTTGGCTGTTGCGGCTGAACATCGGCGGAGGATCGCTGCGTTGCCATTCGTTCAAATCCCGCGCGGGGGCGCGGGCCATCTCACGCGCTAGAAGGAAAACTATATGAACGCGAGTTCCGATCACGCGATGAAGCAGCAGACGGGCACTTCGGCTTTGGGGAATCCTTGGGTGCAGCTGATCATCGGCATCATCTGCATGGCCTGCGTGGCCAATCTTCAGTACGGCTGGACACTGTTCGTCAATCCCATCGATGCGAAGTTCCACTGGGGGCGCGCGGCCATCCAAGTGGCGTTCACGATTTTTGTGTTGATCGAAACCTGGCTTGTTCCGGTGGAAGGCTACCTGGTCGATCGATTCGGCCCGAGATGGGTGGTGCTCGGTGGCGGAGTCCTTGTGGGTATCGCCTGGGTGCTGAATTCCGTCGCGGACTCGCTCCCTGTGCTGTACTTCGCCGCGGCGATCGGCGGCATTGGCACGGGCTGCGTCTACGGCACCTGCGTCGGCAACGCGCTGAAGTGGTTTCCGGGCCGCCGCGGCATCGCCGCCGGCTTGACCGCGGCCGGCTTCGGCGCCGGTGCGGCTGCGACGATCATCCCGATCTCACACATGATCAGCAGCGACGGATATCAACACGCGTTTCTGGTGTTCGGCCTGCTCCAGGGCGGAATCGTGTTCGTGCTGGCCTGGTTGCTCATGACGCCTCCGCCGCACATCCTCGCTCTCGCAGTCAAGCCCAATCAAAGCGCTCGCGGCTATACACCGGGGGAGGTTCTGCGCAGCCCCGTGTTCTACGTGCTTTATGTGATGTTCGTGCTGATCGCCGCCGGCGGGCTGTCCATGACGGCAGCGGTGAAGCCGATGACCGCCGATCTCAAAATCGACAAGATTCCGGTCGATTTGTTTGGGGTCGTGTTGACGGCGGGCATATTCGCCGTGTCGCTGAGCCGTATCTTCGACGGCATCGGCCGTCCGTTCTTCGGGTGGCTGTCGGACCAGATCGGTCGGGAGCACACCATGGCGCTGGCGTTCCTCATCGGCGCGGCAGCGTTGTTCACACTGAATCAGATCGGCGGGTCCAATCCGGCCATGTTCGTGCTGGTCACGGCGATCTACTTCGGCGTCTACGGCGAAATTTTCAGCCTGTTTCCCGCGACCCAGGGCGACACCTTCGGGTCGAAGTACGCCGCCGCCAATGCGGGCATGCTGTACACGGCGAAGGGCACCGGTGCGCTGCTCGTACCCATCGCGACGGGCATCGCCAAGGCGCATGGATATGGCGTGATCTTTACGATTTTCGTGACTTTCAACGTGGTAGCGGCGCTGCTCGCGCTGTTCGTGCTGAAGCCCATGAGGGCCCGGCATTTCGCCCAGACACGCGAGCGACTGGCTGCTTCCGAGGCGGCGGCCTAGCGGCCGCCCATTGAGTACTCGAACGACGACCCGCCGCCGGTTGCCCGGCGGCGGGTCGCTTCTCTAACTGGAGGCGTACATGGCAACCGTCAATCCCGCTGCGGCGGAGTCGAAGTCCACGACCGCAGAGGACACCCTGCAGCGCAAGAGCCGAGAGGCCGGTGTCGTATCGGGCGGCCATTTGGTGGCCAAGGCGCTGAAATCCGAGGGCGTGGATACGATATTCACCCTGTGCGGCGGCCACATCATCGACATCTACGACGGCTGCGTCGATGAGGGCATCCGTATCATCGACGTGCGTCACGAACAGGTCGCGGCACACGCCGCCGATGGCTATGCGCGCCAGACCGGCAAGCTCGGGTGCGTTGTCACGACGGCCGGACCGGGTTGCACGAACGCGGTGACCGGCATTGCGACCGCGTTCCGGTCCGAGAGTCCGGTGCTGCACATCGGCGGGCAAGGCGCGCTCACGCAGCACAAGATGGGATCGCTCCAGGATCTGCCGCACGTCGACATGATGACGCCGATCACCAAGTTCGCGGCGAGTGTATCGAGCACGGAACGCGTGGCCGACATGATCTCCATGGCGGCACGCGAGGCCTTCAACGGCGCCCCGGGGCCGGTCTATCTGGAAATTCCGAGGGACGTGCTGGACCGCGAAGTGGATCTCACGAAGGCGGTCCTGCCGCAGCCCGGCAAATACCGAGCCTCTACGCATTCGATCGGCGATCCCCGGGACATCGAAAAGCTGGCCGACATCCTCGTCAACGCGGAGCGCCCGGCGATTCTGTACGGCCAGCAGGTGTGGACCGCGCGCGGACAGAACGAGGCCATCGCGTTGCTGCGCGGCCTCGACATTCCCGGCTATTTCAACGGAGCGAGCCGCGGCCTCCTGCCGCCGGGCGATCCGCATCACTTCGATCGCACGCGCTCGCAGGCCTTTGCCAAGGCGGACGTGCTGGTGATCGTCGGGACCCCGTTCGATTTCCGCATGGGCTACGGCAAGCGCATCAGCAAGGAGCTCAAGCTGGTGCAGATCGACATGGACTACCGCACCGTCGGCAAGAATCGTGACATCGACCTCGGGCTCGTCGGCGACCCCGGCGCCATCCTCGGCGCCGTGCTGCAGGCGGCCTCGGGCCGGTTGAAGAACGACAAGCGGCAGGCGCGTCAGCGATGGATCAAGGAGCTCGCGCAGGCCGAGGCGGTCGCGACCGAGAAGCTCATGCCGCTGTTCAAGTCCAATAGTGTGCCGATTCACCCCTATCGTGTAGCGTGGGAATTGAACGAGTTCCTCGCCGACAACACCGTCTACATCGGCGACGGCGGCGACGTCGTCACCATCTCGGCGCAAGCGGTGCGACCGCGCCGCCCGGGTCAGTGGATGGATCCCGGCGCGCTGGGATCGCTCGGCGTCGGCACCGGATTCGCAATCGCCGCAGGGCTTGCGAATCCCTCCAAGGAGATCCTCTGCTACTACGGCGATGGCTCCTTCGGTATGACCGCATTCGACATGGAGACGGCGAATCGCTTCGGTGTGCCGTACGTCGCGGTCATCGGCAACAACTCTGCCATGAACCAGATCCGTTACGGCCAGCTTGCGAAGTATGGTGAGGTGCGCGGCAACGTCGGCAATCTCCTGGGCGATGTGCCGTTCGGCAAATTCGCGGAGATGCTGGGCGGATACGGCGAGGAAGTCCGCGACCCCGCGCAAATCGCGCCGGCTTTGCAGCGCGCGCGCGAATCGGTGCACAAGCTCCGCAAGTCCGCGGTCGTCAACATCTGGGTCGACCCGCGCGAGTATGCGCCGGGCACCAAGAACCAGACGATGTACAAGTAACTCAAGGAAAGATTGGCGGGATCATTCATGGAAAAGGCGCTAAGCGGCGTACGCATTCTCGATTTCACGCACGTGCAGTCCGGGCCGACCTGCACGCAGCTGCTGGCATGGTTCGGAGCCGACGTCATCAAGGTCGAGAAGGCCGGAAGCGGCGACGTCACCCGCGAGCAGCTGCGCGACATCCCCGGCGTCGACAGCCTGTATTTCACCATGCTGAACCACAACAAGCGGTCCGTGACCCTCGACACCAAATCCGGGCCGGGCAAGAAGGTGCTGGAGAAGCTGATCAAACACTGCGACGTGCTGGTCGAGAACTTTGCGCCCGGCGCGCTCGACCGCATGGGGTTCACCTGGGAGCGCATCCAGGAGCTGAATCCCCGCATGATCGTCGCCTCGGTCAAGGGTTTCGGGCCGGGGCCGTACGAGGATTGCAAGGTCTATGAGAACGTCGCGCAATGCGCGGGCGGCTCGGCCTCGACCACGGGATTCGACGACGGGCCGCCGCTCGTTACGGGCGCGCAGATCGGCGACAGCGGCACGGGTCTGCACCTGGCGCTCGGCATCGTGACCGCGCTCTATCAGAGGAACTCGACCGGACGCGGACAGAAGGTGCTGGCCGCAATGCAGGACGGCGTGCTCAACCTGTGCCGCGTGAAGCTCCGCGATCAGCAGCGACTCGAGCGCACCAGGGTGATGAAGGAGTATCCGCAATATCCGCACGGAAAATTCGGCAACTCCGTGCCGCGCGCGGCAAATGCATCCGGCGGCGGGCAGCCGGGCACCATCGTGAAGTGCAAAGGCTGGGAGACAGACCCCAACGCCTATCTTTACTTCATCGCGCAGGCGCCGGTATGGAAGGAGATCTGCCGGGTGATCGGCCGTGAGCAGTGGATCACAGACCCGGACTTCGCGACCCCCGATGCTCGCCTACCGCGACTCAAGGAAGTCTTTACGGCGGTGGAGGAGTGGACGGTCACCAAGACGAAGTTCGAGGCCATGCAGCTGCTCAACGAGCACGACATTCCTTGCGGCCCGATCCTTTCGATGGAGGAGCTGGCGCACGAGCCCTCACTGCGCAAGACGGGCACGGTGGTCGAAGTCGATCATCCGAAGCGCGGCAAGTACCTGACGGTCGGGAACCCGATCAAGTTGAGCGACAGCCCGACCGACGTCAAGCGCTCACCGCTGCTCGGCGAGCACACGGATGAGGTGCTTTCGGAGCTGGGCTACAAAGCCGAAGAGGTCAGCGCGCTGCGCGAGGCAAAGGTGGTTTGAGGCTCGATGGCTGGTCGGGCTGAAAGGTCGATGACGATGTTCAAGGGAGAACCTGAGTCCTGCCGGAGTGTGCAGGGCAACCAGGGAGGGGAGGCGGTCGGATAGCCTCATTAGTCCGGCTGGCATGACGTGAGGGGGCAAGAGTGACGACGAGAAAGAGTCAAACAAACGCGTTCATGAGGATTCACACAATGCTTAAATCGAGATTGGCAAAGCCTGTGCTGGTGGCGCTTGCCGCATGCGCTGCTACCGTCACTATTTGTGGCGTCGCTTTTGCGGACGATGATCAAACCCAGGCGCTGAAGGAACAGATGCGCATCATGCAGCAGCAGATGCAGCAGCTGCAGAAGCAGATCGATTCTTTGTCGACCAAGCAGGCTGCGCCTGCGGTTGCGCCTGCAGGACCGCCCGCGACCGCGGCGACCGGCAAGGCAGCCGCGGAGAAAATGTCGCCCCTGGAGAAGAAATTCGACACTTTCCTCAAGGGCTTTTATGGCTCGCTCGACGTATCGGTGGACTATACGACCAAGGGCATTTACAACCCGATAGCCTATCCTTGGGGGTATGCGAGCGGCGCGCCCGGCAGCCCGTATGTCATAACGGGGGGTCAGAAGGCGGGGCCGTACGGCAAAGTCGGCTGGCTCGGTGCGATGTCGAGCAACGGCTCGAGCATTGGCTACCGCGGGACTCATAAGATCGGCACCTCGGACTTCGACTTCATCTATCAAGTGTCGACGTCCATCAACATGGTGGCGGCTCCCGGGCTGCGGGACACCTGGACCAAGTCCTCGAACACGGTTCAGGGCGCGATCGGTCTCGGCGACACGTTCGTCGGGTTCCAGAACCATAGCTGGGGCAAGATCAAGTTCGGCGAGATGTACATGCCGTACAAAACCTCCACCGACCGCCTGAATCCGTTCGGAACGGGGCTCGGCAACTATGCCGTCATCATGGGCAACACCGGCGGTGATAATCGCGTGGAGTTCGGCACCCGCGGCGACGACGTGGTTTTTTACACCTCGCCCACCCTGTTCGGGTTCACCGTCGATGCCGCTTATCAGTTCGGCCAGCAGATCGATCCGAACAGCGATCTGACGCCGCTCGGATCCGTCGACTGCAACGGATCGAACAATCCAGGCAGCGGCAACCTGTTCCTGAACTGCGATGACGGGGGCTACGACCGCGCGTACAGCGCCGATCTCAAGTTCCAGATGGGCGGCCTGTATCTGGTTGGCGCCTACGAGATTCACAAGCGGGTGAACCGCTCGAGCGACGGCATCGGTGCCAACAGTCCGTACTATGGGTACGTTTTCGGTCAGGGCCCTACCGGCCCGAATGCCTATCTTCTCGACTGGGCGGACTACTTGGCCTACGCGCAGGAGTATCCGGGCGCGGCGGCGGCCGGCTCGCCCGCCTACAACACGGCGGTCGACGTGGCCGACGAATGGGCGATGAAATTCGGCGGTCAATACAGCTTCTCCTTCGGTCTCACGGTCGACGCGCTGTGGGAGGAGATGAAGCGCAAGGTTCCCACCGTCATGGAGTTCCAGAACGAGCGTCAGCGGCCCGGCAGCTGGTTGGCTCTGGAGCAGTCCTTCTGGGAGGGCCGAGACGTGGTCGCGGCGGGCTGGGCCCATGCGGCAGCGACGCCGGGCGACCCGGCTGGGCAGCACAACTACAATCCGACCAGCACCGGCAATCAGGCAAACATGTACACCATCCAGTGGTGGCACAAGCTCGACAAGCAGCTGACCGTGTACTTCGATTGGGCGGAGACGATCAACGACGGCAACGCCCACTATGACATCGGCGCCGGCGGCCATGGCATCAAGACCGACTGCCATGACGCTACGCACACGACGTTCATCGACTACAGCAGCGCAGGTCCCACGACCTGGGGCGGCTGCCACGAGCAAGGCATCTCGACGGGCGTGAGCTACAGGTTCTGACCGGACGGTGCGGAATGCGATTGCGCATTGTGTAGCGGGGTGGCCACTCCTGGCGGGAACGCTGGGAGTGGCCACTTTCGGGGGTGCGACGGTATTTGGTGCAGCGCCTTCGCAACGCTTGCAGGACGAGATCGTGGTCACCGCCACCCGTCTCTCGGATGCGGCGATGGCCGCCAAGGTGCAGACGGCGATCGTGACGAATCCGTACATCCTGAGCGATCACGTCACGGTCACGGTGACGAAGGGTGTGGTTCGGGTCGGAGGTCTGGTTCGCGAGCGCGCCGATCTGTTGGCTATACTCAGACTCGCGCGCCGGGCGGCCGGCAAGGCACGTGTGGTGAACGAGATCGATTTCGAGCCCGCCGATGACGACGGGAACTGACGCGGGTCAGGGAAACCTCAAGAGGAAATATCAAAGTGCCTCCTACCATGAATCGGATATGGACTGCGTGGGTTCTCGCTTTCGCAGTGTGCTGCGGCCTGGCCGCATGCATGACGACTCCCAAGACGCCCGCTCAGCGGCAGGCCGACAAGGAGCTGGCGGACCAGGTGCAGGCCGCACTCACGGCGGACCCGAATCTCTATTCGCGCCACATCACGTTGCGCGCCGACAATGGCGTAGTGACGCTGGGCGGCCACGTGTGGACCCCGGCGGAGATGTCCGCGGCGGTGCAGATCGCCGAGGGCGTGGCGGGCGTCACCAAAGTGGTCAATCGAATGGAATTGGATCGCGGCGCCGTCCAGGATTCGGGAGTCAGCCGCTAGCTTCGGGGCCGGGATGCGCGCGGATGAAGATAGCGATCATAGGGGCCGGTGCGATTGGCGGATTCGTCGGAGCGCAACTCGCGCACGCCGGCGAGGACGTGACGTTCATCGCGCGCGGCGCCACGCTGGAGGCACTCAAGACGAGGGGCATCCGCGTGATGATGAGCGACGGCAGCGAGAAGGCCGTTCCGCGCATCAAGGCGACCTCGGATTACGCGTCCGCCGGACCGCAAGACATGGTGGTGCTCGCCATGAAAGCGCACCAGGTCGAGGCGGTGGCGGCGGACGTGCCCAAGCTGTTCGGGCGCGATACGGTCGTCGTGCCGATGCAGAATGGCATTCCTTTCTGGTACTTTCACAAACACGGGGGCTCGCTCGAGGGCAGGCCTGTCACCTCCGTCGATCCGACGGGGGCCATTCGAGAGAACATTCCCTGCGAGCGCGTCATCGGTTGTGTCGTCTATCCCGCCACTGAACTTCTAGAGGCGGGGGTGATCAAGCAGATCGAGGGCAATCGATTCCCGGTCGGCGACCTCGACGGCAGCGAAAGCGAGCGCGTCAAACGCGTGTCGGAGTGCTTCGGTCGGGGCGGTCTTCAGTCGCCGGTCCTCACGGATATCCGTGCGGAGATGTGGCTCAAGCTCTGGGGCAACATGACTTTCAATCCGATCAGCGCGCTGTCGCGCGCGACGCTGGCCTCGATCTGCCAGTATCAGGCGACCCGGGATCTGGCGCGCGCCATGATGACCGAGGCGCAGGCGATCGCCGGACAGCTCGGCATCACGTTCCGCGTTCCCATCGAGAAGCGTATCGCCGGTGCCGAGCGCGTCGGCCACCACAAGACTTCCATGCTTCAGGACGTCGAGGCCGGACGCCCGCTCGAGACCGACGCACTGCTCGGATCGGTGATCGAGCTCGGCCGGATGACCGACACGCCGACGCCGCATCTGGATGCGGTATTCGCGCTGACCAAGCTCCTGGAGCAAAGCCTGGCGCAAGCCAAGGCACCGTGATCGGTTGCGCGCCGGCGGCGCTTGGTTTTCTTCCCTTCAATGGCGCGCGGTGCGCGCTCGAGGACCATCGTCATGAACGTTCATGAGTATCAAGGCAAAGAGATCTTGCGCAAGTTCGGCGTCGCGACGCCCCGGGGCGTACCGTGCTTCTCCGTGTCGGAGGCGGATGCCGCCGCACGCGAGCTCGGCGGCAAGGTGTGGGTGGTGAAGGCGCAGATCCATGCCGGCGGCCGCGGCAAGGGCGGTGGGGTCAAGGTCGCGAAGTCGCCCGGCGAGGTGCACGAGTATGCTTCCCAGATCCTGGGGATGACCTTGGTCACGCATCAGACCGGCCCGGAGGGCCGTGTGGTCCATCGCCTCCTGGTCGAGGAAGGCGCCGATATCCGCAAGGAGCTGTATGTCGGCATGGTCGTGGACCGTGGTACGCAGCGCGTGACGCTCATCGCGAGCTCCGAGGGCGGAATGGAGATCGAGGAAGTCGCGGCACACAGCCCCGAGAAGATTCACAAGGTGGCCATCGATCCGGGCATGGGACTCACCGATTCGCAAGCGGACGACGTCGCCCGCAAGATCGGCGTGCCGGAGGCCTCGCTCGGGCAGGCGCGATCCTTCATGCAAGGCTTGTACAAGGCGTTCGTCGAGTGCGACGCGTCGCTCGCGGAGATCAATCCGCTGATCCTCACCGGCGAGGGCAGGGTGCTCGCGCTCGATGCCAAGCTCAACTTCGACGATAACGCCTTGTTCCGGCACCCCGACATCGTCGCCATGCGCGACCTCGACGAGGAGGATCCGGCGGAGGTCGAGGCATCGAAGTTCGATCTCTCCTACATCTCGCTGTCCGGCAACATCGGATGTCTGGTGAATGGCGCGGGCCTCGCGATGGCCACCATGGACGTGATCAAGCTGTTCGGTGCGGAGCCCGCGAACTTTCTCGACGTGGGCGGCGGTGCCACCACGCAGAAGGTCACCGAGGCCTTCAAGCTGATGCTCAAGAATCCCAAGGTGAAGGGCATCATGGTGAACATCTTTGGCGGAATCATGCGCTGTGACACCATCGCCGAGGGCGTCATTGCCGCGGCCCGGGAGGTGAAGCTCGGCGTGCCCTTGGTGGTGCGCATGAAGGGCACGAATGAGGAGCTCGGCCGAAAGCTCCTCAAGGACTCGGGTCTGCCCATCATATCCGCCGACAACATGGCGGATGCGGCGCAGAAAATCGTCGCCGCCGTGGCCGCACAGTGAGGAGGGGCGCATGAGTATTCTGATCGACAAGAACACGCGGGTGATCACGCAGGGGATCACGGGCAAGACCGGCGCGTTTCATACCCGGCTTTGCCGCGACTATGCCAATGGCAAGAGCTGCTTCGTCGCCGGCGTGAACCCGAGCAAGGCGGGCGAGAATTTCGAGGGCATTCCGATCTTCGGCAGCGTCAAGGAAGCGAAGCAACAGACCGGCGCGACCGTTTCCGTGATTTACGTGCCGCCGCCTTACGCGGCCGGCGCCATCGACGAGGCGGTCGATGCCGGGCTCGATCTCGTCATCTGCATCACCGAGGGCGTTCCGGTGCGCGACATGATCGCCACCCGCTTTTCGATGCGCGGCAAGAACACGCTCCTCGTCGGACCGAATTGTCCGGGCGTGATCACCCCCGATGAGATCAAGATCGGCATCATGCCCGGGCACATCCACAAGAAGGGCCGTATCGGCGTCGTCTCGCGCTCGGGCACCCTGACCTACGAGGCCGTGGGTCAGCTCATGGAGCAGGGGCTCGGCCAATCGACGTGCGTCGGAATCGGCGGCGATCCGGTGAACGGCTTGAAGCACGTCGACGTCATGCGGCTCTTCAACGACGATCCGGACACCGACGCGGTCATCATGGTGGGTGAGATCGGCGGCGAGGACGAAGAGGCCTGCGCGCGCTGGATCAAGTCGAACATGAAGAAGCCCGTGGTCGGATTCATCGCGGGCGTCACGGCGCCCCCGGGCAAGCGCATGGGTCATGCGGGCGCAATCATCTCCGGAGGAAAAGGCACGGCCGCGGCGAAGCTCGCGGTCATGGAGGAGTGCGGTATCAAGGTCACCCGCAATCCTGAAGACATGGGCCGATTGCTGAAATCCGTGCTGTAGCAAGGCCACGCGCCGCTGAGGCCTCGCCATGACCGCGGACTCCTCGCCTCGCGCCCTGCTCACGGCCATGTTCCGCGCCGCCATCGCATCGGCGCAGCCCGCAGTATGCGTGCCGCCGCACCTGCCGCAACCGCCTCGCGGCCGGCTCATCGTCGTCGGCGCCGGCAAGGCGTCCGCCGCCATGGCGCAGGCGGTGGAGCAGCATTGGCCGGGCCCGTTGTCGGGGCTGGTCGTGACCCGGTACGGCTATGCGGCGCCGTGCGCCCGTATCGAGATCGTCGAGGCCGCTCACCCGGTACCGGACGCGGCGGGCATGCACGCGGCCGAGCGCATGCTGGCGATGGTGCGGGGCCTCGGCGCCGATGATCTCGTGCTTTGCCTGATCTCCGGCGGCGGCTCCGCGCTTCTGCCGCTGCCGGCGCCGGGACTGACGCTCGAGCTCAAGCAATCGCTCGGCCGCGCGCTGCTCGCCTCGGGAGCCACGATCAGCGAATTCAACTGCGTCCGCCGCCATCTGTCGGGCATCAAGGGCGGGCGGCTCGGCGCCGCGTGCCATCCGGCGCGCGTGCTGACCTTGCTCATGTCCGACGTGCCGGGTGATCGCCCGGCCGACATCGCCTCAGGTCCGACGGTCGCGGATACGACGACGTGCGCCGATGCGCTCGGCATTCTGCGGCGCTATGCCATCGACATCCCGGCGGCCGTGCGCGATCTGCTCGAGAGCGGACGCGGGGAATCGGTGAAGCCCGGCGATCCACGCCTGGCTCGCGCCGAGATGCGCATGATCGCGACTCCCCAGATGGCACTCGAGGCGGCCGCCGTGCTGGCGCGCACGGCCGGCTATGCGGCCCACATTCTCGGTGATGCCATCGAGGGTGAGGCACGCGATGTGGGTACGGCCTTCGCGGGCATCGCGGCGCACGTCGCCGACCGAGACCAGCCCTTCAGTGCGCCTTGCGTGCTCCTCTCGGGCGGCGAGACCACCGTGACCGTGCGGGGCCGGGGGCGCGGAGGACGCAACGTAGAGTTCCTGCTGGCGCTGGCCGTCGCCCTCGAGGGTCACGCCCGTATCTTCGGCATCGCAGGCGACACGGACGGCGTCGATGGCCAGGAGGAAATTGCCGGCGCCGTGATCGCACCGGACACGCGCGCGCGCGCGTGGACCTTAGGGCTGCGTCCCAGGGAGATGCTGGCCGACAACGACGCCCACACGTTCTTCCAGGCGCTCGGTGACTCGGTGGTCACCGGCCCGACGCTCACCAACGTGAACGATTTTCGCGCCATCTTGATCGACGCGCCGCACTGAACCCGCGAGGCCGCGGCCGGCGAGGCGGTGGATCTTCAGTGCTTTCGGAAGCGCGGTATCGCCTCGAGAATCGAGCACGGCCGGTGCCGGCTGTCGATCTGCAGGCTGATGAGCCGGTCCCAGCCGTCACGGCACGCCCCGTTCGATCCCGGCAGCACGTAAATCACGGTGTCGCCCGCGAGTCCCGCGCACGCGCGCGATTGCATCGTGGATACGCCCACGGTCTCGTAGGAGACGAGGTGCCAGAGCACGATGAAGCCTTCGAGCTCCCGATCGAAAAGCTCCCGGAAAGCTTCGGGGGCGACCTCGTGGGCTTTCAGCCCCGTGCCGCCGTTGCTCACGATGATGTCGATGCCCGCATCGTCGATCCAGGCTCGGGCCTGGCTTTGAATGGCGGATTTATCGAAGCCGACCAGGGCGCGCGCCTTGAGCACGTGGCCCGCGGATGCGATTCGCTCGGCCAGCAGGTCGCCCGAGGAGTCGCTCCCGGACTCGCGCGACTCCGAAATCGTCATGACGGCGATATTGACGGGATGGAATGCGCGCTCGGCGTCGATCCTGCCGCCCGGCATGCCTAGCTCTCCAGCTGTTTGCGCACGGCGGCATAGGTCCGTTCGCCGTCGGCGGCGGAGGTCTCGGCCAGACGCTCGACTTCCTCGAGCGCCTGCTCGGCGAAGCGGCGATCCTTGAGGGCCGGTGCATTGATGAACACGTTGAGCGCCGCGCTGCGCAGGGCCGCGTCCGCGGCCGCGACGCCGACACCCACATCGCTGATGACGTGGCGATAGCCGCGCTGCGCCGCGCGCCCCGCCATTTCCACCACCTCCGAGCAAGCGCGCGCGCATTCGAGGGGCACCTCGGTGGCGCGCTTGAGGCTCCCCTGGATGGTCTCTGCGCGACGCGACTTCTCCTCGTCCGAGGACTTGGGCAGCTTGTATGCGGCCATCAGGCTGTCGAAAGCCGCCACATCCTCGGCGACCATGGCGGTGAGCCGGCGGCGCAGCTCCTCCGATTTCACCAGCATGTTCCTGAGCTCGGGCTCCGCCGCCTCACAGCCTTTCTTGCCGAAGCTGACGTTGCATACCATGGATACGAGCGCGGCGCCCATTGCGCCCATGATGGCAGCCGCGCTGCCGCCGCCGGGCGTTGGATCGCCGCTCGCCAGGCGGTCGAGGAAATCATCGATCGAGTCGTGAGTCATCAGCCCACCATGGCCTTGGCCTGGATGTAAATCTGCTCGGCGTCGAGCACGAGGTCGTTTTGCTCGAACAGGCGGGCGATGCAAGCGCGATGCAGCGCGAGCTTCAGGGCGCCGAAGCCCAGAGGGCCGAACCGAATCTTGCCATGGCTCTCGGTGCCGCGGTCGCTCGAGGATACCCCCTCGATGCCGGCGGGCGGCGATGCATTGGCATCCGCGACCAGCTCGAGCGTCGGGCTCGATTGCCACTGCGCCGCCTCGAGCAGCGTGATGCCGGCAGCGCCGGTCGCGAGCACGATGTGCGCGCCCTCGATGGCCCGGCCGCGCTCCTCGCCGCTCGCGGCCGCGAGCGGCCGGACCTCGGCGCCGAAGCGCGCTTTGATGGCGTCGGCAGCAGCCCGTACGACCTCGAGCTTGCGGCCCGTGATGGAAACCGATGCGCCCTCGCTTGCCAAGAGCGCCGCTGCGCGCTGTCCCACCGGTCCGGTTCCGGCGAGGACCACGGCACGCTTGCCCTTCAGCGAGCGGCGGTGCGCGAGCCACGCCACGGCAGCCGCCGCGGTGGTGTTCGAGCCGTTGCAATCGAACATGACGGAGACGCGGAACTTGCCGAAGAATTTGGCCTGCACGGCCTCGAGCAGGGCCTGGCCCGCGGCCATGTTGCCTCCGCCGATGAAAATCGCCGTGTTCTTCTTGTCCCTGGGAGCGCGCGTGAAAATCGCGCCCTCGACGAGTCCGCCGACATTGGCCGCGGTCACGCCGCCGTAGGCCGTGATCCGGTCGGCGCCGCCGTCATAGCCGACGACGTTGTCGAAGACCGCGGGCAGAGGATCCGTGTCGAATTGATAGAGTAGTTTGTTCAAGTTACCAGATGCTGAGGTTTGCCCGCGGCCCAGAGCTCGATGTTATCGATCAATTGATCGGCGAGGAACTGCATGGCCCCATCCGAGGCCCATGCGATGTGCGGGGTCAGGATGAAATTCGGACGCCGGACGTCGAGCAACGGATGCCCGTTCTTGGGCGGCTCGACGGTGAGTACATCGAAGCCCGCTCCGGCGATCAGTCCTTCATCGAGCGCGCGGATCAGCGCGCTCTCATCCACGAGGCCGCCACGGGCGGTGTTGATGAGGATGGCGGTGCGCTTCATTCTCTTGAGGGCATCCAGATCGATGAGATTGCGCGTCGAGGGCATGAGCGGGCAATGCAGCGAGATCACGTCCGACTGCGCGATCACCTGGTCATGCGGCGTGAAGGTGACGCCCTCCATTTTCGGCGGTGGGTGGTCGGCGAACAACACCTTCATGCCGAAGGCACGGCCGATGGCCGCGGTTCCCTGGCCGATGGCGCCCTCGCCGATGATGCCGAGCGTGGAGCCGTGCAGGTCGCCGATCGGATGCGTGAAGAAGCAAAACTGATCTGATTTGTTCCAAACCCCGTTCTGGACGTCCCCGCGATAGGCGAGGAGGCTGCGCCTCAAGGCCAGGATCATCATGAACGCATGTTCCGGCACGGTGTGTACGGCGTAATTGCGGATATTCGCGACCGCTATGTGGTGCGACTTGCAGTAGGGCACATCGACGACGTCGTATCCCGTGGCCGCGACGGCAATCATCTTGAGATCGGGCAGCTGCTCGAGTGTCGGCCCACGCATGGGCACCTTGTTGACGATAGCGACGTCGGCGCCCTTGAGGCGCGGCACGATCTCGTCCGGCGAGGTCTTCTCGTACTCGACGTAGTCCTGTGCGCCGGCGGGCTTGCGCACCGTCGCCTTGAGCGAGGCGCGGTCGAGAAACACCACCCGGCGCATTACGCCGCTTTGCCCGTCTTAGGGACCACCACCTGAAGCGACGGGGCGGCGGAATTGCTCCGCCAATATTTCTGCGCGGACGCAACGCCGCTCCCCGGCTCGATTTTCACGCCCACGTCGAGCATCGCCATTTCCGCACCGGCGATCGCGCCGAGCAGCATGAGCTCGTTGAGATCGCCCAGGTGTCCGATGCGGAACAGCTTGCCGGCGACCTTGGAGAGTCCGGCGCCGAGCGCCAGGTTGTAGCGCGTGAAGGCGCGCGCAATGACTTCCGCACCGTTGATTCCCTCGGGCACCATGATCGCGGAGACCGTATCCGAGTGCCACTTCGGTGCGACCGCGCAGAGCTTGAGTTTCCAGCCCTCGAGCACGGCGGCGCGAGTGCCGGCAGCGAGGTAGCTATGGCGCCGGAAGACGCTGTCGAGCCCCTCCTCGGCGAGCATGGCAAGCGATTCGCGCAAGCCGTAGAGCATGGGCAGCGCGGGCGTGTAGGGAAAGTAGCCCGACGCGTTGGCCTGCACCATGTCCCCGTAATCGAAATAGCAGCGCTTCGACGTGGCCTTCTTGGATGCTTCGAGCGCCTTCTGGCTCACGCAGGTGACTCCGAGTCCGGCAGGCAGCATCAAGCCTTTTTGCGAGCCGCTGACGCATACGTCGACGCCCCACTCGTCCATGCGAAAGTCGATGCTCGCGAGCGCGCTCACCGAATCGACGAACAGAAGCGCCGGATGCTTGACGCTGTCCATGGCCTGCCGCACGGCCGCGACATCACTGGTCACGCCGGTGGCCGTCTCGTTCTGACAAACCAGCACCGCCTTGATCTTGTGCTGCTTGTCCGCGCTCAAGGAGGCGAGATAGCGCTCCACCGGCGCCCCTTCACCCCAGGGTGTTTCGAGGATCTCGACCTCGTAGCCGAGGCGCTGGCACATGTCGATCCAGAGGTGGCTGAACTGGCCGAACCGCGAGGCAAGTACCTTGTCGCCGGTGCTCAGGCAGTTGGTGAGTGCCGCTTCCCAGCAACCGGTTCCCGAGGAGGGGAAAATGAAGGGCGTGCCCGTGGTCGTCTTGAAGATCGGCTTGAGGCCACTCAGGCAGGCGCGCGCAAGCTCCGGAAAGATCGGCGAGCGGTGATCCTCCATCGAGACCATCATTGCGCGCATCACACGCTCGGGCACGTTGGTCGGGCCTGGCACAAACAGAAAATTACGACCTGCAGCCATCGGAAGCTCCTTAAGCTTAGAGCGGAGTAGGACTATCTTACCGGCGCGACTTTGGTGCGCGCGGTTTTAGTTGATTGTAGCCCGCGAGTTCAGGCTATGATATATGAGATATCATGCCTATCGAATAAGATTCTGCGCCGCAGCATAGCGGCAGTTTGGCGTTGTATAGTCGTGGCTGGTTGAGGGGTACGGGCTATGCGCATTGCGATCGTCGGTCAACAGAAGTTCGGCAAGTCGGTGCTCGATGCATTCATCGATCGGGGCGACACCGTGGCGGGCGTGTTCTGCGCGCCGGAGAAGGCGGGTAGCGCACCCGATCCCTTGCGGCTCGGCGCAGAGGAGCGCGGCATCCGCGTCTTCCAGCTACCCTCACTCAAGACCGGCGAGGCCACCGAGGCGTTGCGCGCACTGAAGGTCGATCTCGGGGTGATGGCTTACGTCCTGCAGTTCGCGCCCCAGGAGTTCTGCACGATTCCTCGCCACGGCATGATCCAGTATCACCCATCCTTGCTGCCCAAATATCGCGGTCCGAGCTCCATCAATTGGCCGATCATCCACGGCGACACCAAAACCGGGCTCACCATCTTTCGCCCGAGCGATGGACTCGACGAGGGGCCGGTGATCCTTCAGAAGGAGACGCCGATCGGCCCGGACGACACCCTGGGTTCGGTCTATTTCGACCGGCTCTTTCCTCTCGGAATCGAGGCGCTGAAGGAAGCGGCCGACCTCGTCGTGGGTGGCCGTGCGACCGCTACCGTCCAGGATGAGTCGCAGGCGAGCTACGAGGGCTGGTGCCGGGATCCCGAAGCCCAGATCAACTGGCACAATCACATCGACTTCATCTATGACCTGGTGCGCGGCTGCAATCCTGCGCCGGGGGCCTGGACTTCATTGAACGGCAGGAAAATCCGGCTCTTCGACGCGCGCAAGCATCTCAGCCGCACGTTCTCCCAAGTCAAGGGGAAAGTCGGGACGATCGCCTCGATCGGCGAGAAGACCCTGCTCGTGAGTGCCCAGGGCGGCCAGCTCGAGATCTTCACCTTGCGATTCGACGACGGCAAAAAGCTGGGCGCTGCGGAATTCTGCGCGCAAGCGGGCATCGCAGCCGGCGCCCAGCTCGGCGCTTGATCAAGTCCACCCAATTCACTGTGTAAAGGGGAATTCAACGTGCGTTCCGACATTGAGATTGCGCAAGCCGCGACGATGAAGCCGATCGGCGAGATCGCGGCAAAGCTCGGTATCCCGGCATCGAGCGTCGAGAATTACGGACACTACAAGGCCAAGATCTCCCTCGATTACGTCGAGAGCCTGAAGAACAAGCCGGACGGCAAGCTCATTCTGGTGACCGCGCTCAGCCCGACTCCCGCAGGCGAGGGCAAGACCACGACCACCGTGGGCTTGGGCGATGCGCTCAACAAGATCGGCAAGAAGGCGGTCATCTGTCTGCGCGAGCCGAGCCTCGGTCCGGTGTTCGGCATGAAGGGCGGCGCGGCGGGCGGCGGCATGGCGCAGGTGGTTCCGATGGAGGACATCAACCTGCACTTCACGGGCGACTTCAACGCGATCGGCCTCGCCCATAACCTGTTGTCGGCGCTCATCGACAATCACGTGCACCACGGCAACGAGCTCGGGTTCGACGTGCGGCGCATCGCATGGAAGCGCGTCATGGACATGAACGACCGGGCGCTGCGCGACATCACCGTGGGTCTCGGCGGTCCTGGCAACGGCTTTCCGCGCCAGGACGGGTTCGATATCGTGGTGGCTTCCGAGGTGATGGCAATCTTCTGCCTGGCGCGGAACCTTACCGATCTGAAGCAGCGGCTCGGCAACATCGTCATCGGATATCGACGCGACCTCAGCCCGATTCGCGCGCGCGATCTCAACGCCCAGGGCGCGATGACCGTGCTTCTCAAGGAAGCGCTCAAGCCGAATCTGGTGCAGACGCTCGAGAACAATCCGGCCTTCATTCACGGCGGCCCGTTCGCGAACATCGCGCACGGCTGCAACTCCGTGCTCGCGACCACCACCGCGCTCAAGCTCGCGGACTACGTGGTGACCGAGGCGGGCTTCGGCGCCGACCTCGGTGCGGAAAAGTTCATCGACATCAAGTGCCGCAAGTCGGGACTGCGTCCCTCGGCGGTGGTGCTCGTCGCAACCATTCGCGCGCTCAAGTATCACGGCGGTGCGGACCTGAAGCAGATCAATACGGAGAATCTCGGCGCCTTGGAGAAGGGCATCGCGAACCTCGAGCGTCACGTGAACAACGTGCGCAACCATTACGGGCTGCCCTGCGTCGTCTCGGTGAATCACTTCACCGCGGACACGGCCGCGGAGCACGAGCTGCTCGCGAAGACGATGAAGAAGCTGGAGGTGCCGCTGGTGCTCGCACGCCATTGGGCCGAGGGCGGCGCGGGCGCGGCCGACGTCGCGCGCAAGGTGGTCGAGATCGTGGAGCAAGGCAAGTCCGAGTTCCGCTTCGTCTACGACGAGAAGCAGACGCTCTGGGACAAAATCAAGACCGTCGCGACGAAGATCTACGGTGCGGCGGACATCTCCGCGGATGCGAAAATCAAGGGACAGATCGACAAGCTGCAGAAGGACGGCTACGGGGATTATCCCGTCTGCATCGCCAAGACGCAGTATTCGTTCTCGACCGATCCGGCCGCGCGCGGTGCCCCGAGCGGCCACACCCTCAACGTGCGCGAGGTGCGTTTGGCCGCGGGCGCGGAATTCATCGTGGCCGTCTGCGGCGACGTCATGACCATGCCGGGCCTGCCGAAGGTGCCGTCGGCCGACAAGATCGACATCGACGCGGAGGGCCGGGTGGTCGGTCTCTTCTAGACCGTCAGGACGATCTTGCCGATATGCCGCGAGGTCTCCATCATCCGGTGCGCTTCGCTGGCTTCCGCGAGCGGGAAGGTGGCATGGATGATGGGGCGCACGCGCTTCGCCTCGAGCAGCGGCCAGACGTTGCGGCGCACGCCCTCGGCGACGAGGGCCTTCTGCGCCACGGTACGTATGCGCAAAGTCGAGCCTGTGACGGTGAGACGCTTGCTCATGATGGTGTTGAGATTGATCTCCGTGCGCACCCCGCCCATCGCGGAAATGATGATCAGGCGCCCCTCGAGCGCAAGCGCCTCGAGATTGCGCGTGAAATAGCTGGCGGCGACGATATCGAGGATCACGTCCACGCCCCTGCCGTCCGTCTCTTTGCGCACCACCTCGACGAAATCCTCGGTGCGATAATCGATGCCGCGAACGGCGCCCAATTCTTCACAGACGCGCGCCTTCTCGGGCGTGCCGGCAGTGGCAAACACGCGCGCGCCGCGCGCCGTGGCAAGCTGGATCGCGGTCGTGCCGATACCGCTCGTGCCGCCATGCACCAGCACGAGGTCGCCGGCCTTGCAGCCACCCCGATCGAACAGATTGGTCCAGACCGTGAAATAGGTTTCGGGGATTGCTCCGGCCTCGATCATGGAGAGCCCCTTGGGGACAGGCAAGCTGAGCGGCGCCGCGGCGATCGCATACTCGGCGTAGCCCCCGCCGGCGAGGAGCGCGGTGACTTTGTCGCCGAGCGTCACGCCCGACGCATTGGGGCCGAGCGCCACGACCTCGCCCGCGATCTCGAGACCGGGGATATCGGAAGCACCCGCCGGCGGCGGATAACGCCCCTGGCGTTGCATCACGTCCGGGCGGTTGACTCCTGCGGCCGCGACCCGTACGAGCACCTCGCCTTCGCCCGGCCTGGGGACGGGCCGGCGGGCGGGCTGGAGCTCCTCGGGCCCCCCCGGCGCCGCTATTTCGATCACGGTCATCTCATCCGGAATATTCGCCATGCGTTGTATGCTACACGAATCACACCCGCAATCGTTTGCGCCCCGCGGTCCGCGTACCGAGGGCGAGCGCCAGGATTACTGGAATCTCGAGGACACCTTCCATGACAACGGCCTACATCACCCATTCCGATTGCCTGCGCCACGAAATGGGCGCCGGGCATCCGGAGAACCCGGAGCGCCTGAGCGCCGTCAACCTGCACATGCGCGATGCCGGACTTCTCGAGCAACTGCGCTGCCTCGAGGCGCCGCTGGCAGAGCCGGAGGACATCAAGCGCGTGCACCGTCCCGCGTACGTCGACCTGATTTTCGACAACGCTCCCACGGAAGGGTACGCGCAGCTCGATCCCGACACGGCCATGAATCCCTACAGCCTTGCTGCCGCCCGCCGCGCTGTCGGCGCGGGCCTCCTCGCCGTGGACGAGATCATGTCCGGACGCGCCGCCAATGCCTTCTGCGCGGTGCGGCCGTGCGGTCACCACGCCACGCAGGGGCGACCCATGGGCTTCTGCATCTTCAACAACATCGGAGTCGCCGCCGCCTATGCGCTCGAAACCAAGGGTCTCGAGCGCGTGGCCATCATCGATTTCGATGTGCATCACGGCAACGGCACCGAGGACATGTTCAGCGGGCCGGAATGGCAAAGTCGCGTGATCATGGCGAGCTTCTTTCAGCATCCCTTCTATCCCGGCACCGGCACCGATCATCCCGCGCCGAACATGTTCAACGTGCCGCTCGCCGCCGGCAGCGACGGTGCCGCGGCGCGCGACGCATTCGAGGACCACTGGCTGCCCGCACTCAACGCCTTCCGACCGCAGATGCTCCTGATCTCCGCAGGCTTCGATGCGCACCGCGAGGACCTGCTGGGCGGCATGGCGCTGGTCGAGGATGATTACGCGTGGATGACCCGCGAGCTGATGAAGGTTGCTGCGGAGCACTCGGAAGGCCGCATCGTCTCCATGCTGGAGGGCGGCTACAACCTCTCGGCTCTGGGGCGCAGCGCCGTGGCGCACGTGAAGACGCTCGCCGCACACTGACGCACCCCCGCCCGCGCGGCGTGACGCACAGGCCTCAGCGAGGATCCCCCGACGCGGGGCGCCCCCGCTCGGCGGCCCCTGCTCGGCAAGCCCCGCTAACCCGCGTCGCCGCCCGGAGGCTCGTGAGGATGCGCCGCTGCGGGCGTGGTGGCGAGCACCTTGAGCGCCTCGCGCGGCAACTCATCGAGTCCCGCCGCGCCGTGCTCCTGCACGTGAGTGAGCAGCTTCTGACGCATCCGTGGGGTCCAGAACTTTGCAATGTGATTCGCGATGCCCGCGACGGCGTCCTTGCGCTCAGGCTCTGAACGGAAGAAGTTGCCGATGTCGTTCGCCATCTGCATGAGGTGCTCTGCACTGCCGTGAGCCGGCGCGGCTCCCTCTCCCGCCTTGCCGGCGGCCGAGGCACCGGCTCGCTCCAGACCGCTCAACGCAGGCGCCTACTTGGCCGCGACCGCATCGGCGGTCGCGTCCTTCAACAGCGCTTCCTGTTGCTCGCTGAACTCGCGGAACCGCTTCTGCCACTCCGAAGGCTGACTGACACGGGTCGCCTGCACCGCAGTGACCTTGTACTCGGGACAATTCGTGGCCCAGTCGGAATTCTCCGTGGTGATCACGTTCGCGCCGGATTCGGGGAAATGGAAGGTGGTGTAGACCACCCCCGGTTGCACACGCTCGGTGACCCGGGCCCGCAGGACGGTGTCCCCGGCGCGGCTCGCGATGCCCACCCAGTCGCCCTCGGCGATACCACGCTCTTCCGCATCGTGCGGATGGATCTCGAGACGATCCTCATCGTGCCAGCGATTGTTCTCGGTACGCCGCGTCTGAGCGCCCACGTTGTACTGGCTGAGAATGCGGCCGGTCGTGAGAATGAGCGGGTACTTCGCATTGACCTTCTCAGCGGTCGGCACGTACTCGGTCAGCAGGAACTTGCCCTTGCCGCGCACGAACTGGCCGATGTGCATGGTCGGCGTGCCGTTCGGATGCTGCTCGTTGCACGGCCACTGGATGCTCTCCAACTCATCGATCCGCTTGTAGCTCACCCCGGTGAACGTGGGGGTGAGTCTCGCGATCTCGTCCATGATCTCGGAGGGATGCTTGTAGCTCATGGGATAGCCCAGGGCATTCGACAGGAGCTGCGTGACTTCCCAGTCGGCGTAGACGGCTTTCGGCCGCATGACTTGACGCACGCGCGAGATGCGCCGCTCGGCGTTCGTGAAGGTTCCGTCCTTCTCGAGGAACGAGGACCCCGGCAGGAAGACGTGCGCGAACTTCGCGGACTCGTTCAGGAACAGGTCCTGCACGATGATGCATTCCATCGAGGTAAGTGCGGCCGTCACGTGCTGCGTGTTGGGATCGGACTGGGCGATGTCCTCACCCTCGATATAGAGGCCCTTGAAATCGCCGTCGAGGGCCGCCTCGAACATGTTCGGGATGCGCAGTCCCGGCTCGTTCTGCAAGCTCACGCCCCAGGCGCCCTCGAACTGAGCGCGCACCTTGTCGTCCGAAACATGCCGATAGCCGGGGAACTCGTGCGGGAATGAGCCCATGTCGCACGAGCCCTGCACGTTGTTCTGACCGCGGAGGGGATTGACGCCCACGCCCTCGCGGCCGACGTTGCCGGTCGCCATGGCGAGGTTCGCGATCCCCATCACCATGGTCGAGCCCTGGCTGTGCTCGGTCACGCCGAGGCCGTAGTAGATGGCTCCGTTGCCCGCCCTGGCGTACAGGCGCGCCGCGGCGCGCACTTCGCCCGCCGGCACGCCGGTGATCTCTTCCATCGCTTCCGGCGAGTTCTTTTCGAGAGAGACGAACTTGCGCCACTTCTCGAAGGAGTCGACTTCGCAGCGCTCGCGCACAAAGTCCTCCTTGACCAGCCCTTCGGCCACGATCACGTGAGCGAGGGCATTGATGAGAGCCACGTTGGTGCCGGGCCGGAGCTTCAGGTGATGCTGTGCCTCGATGTGCGGCGTGCGCACGAGGTCGATGGTGCGCGGATCGGCGACGATCAGCTTCGCACCCTGACGCAAGCGGCGCTTCATCTGCGAGGCGAAAACCGGATGACCATCGGTCGGGTTGGCGCCGATCACGAAGATCACGTCGGACTGCATGACCGAGTCGAAGTTCTGGGTACCGGCCGACTCGCCGAGGGTGTTCTTCAGCCCATAGCCGGTGGGCGAATGGCACACGCGCGCGCAGGTGTCGACGTTGTTGTTGCCGAAGCCCGCCCGCACCAGCTTCTGAACGAGGTAGGTCTCCTCGTTCGTGCAGCGCGAGGAGGTGATGCCGCCGATCGAGTTGACGCCGTACTTGGCTTGAATACGCTTCATCTCGGAGGCTGCGTAGGAAATGGCCTCCTCCCACGAGACCTCGCGCCAGGGGTCGGTGATTTGCTTGCGGATCATCGGCTTGAGAATTCGGTCGGAATGTGTCGCGTAGCCGATCGCGAAGCGTCCCTTGACGCAGGAGTGGCCGTGATTGGCGTGGCCGTCGAGGTTCGGCACCATCCGCACCACTTCCTCGCCCTGCATCTCGGCCCGGAACGAGCAGCCGACGCCGCAATATGCGCAGGTGGTCGTGACGCTGTGCTCCGCCTGGCCCTTCTGGATGAGCGATTTTTCCGACAGGGTGGCGGTGGGGCAGGCCTGCACGCACGCGCCGCACGACACGCACTCCGAGTCCATGAAGGATTCGGCCTGGCTCGCGGATACCGTGGAGTCGAAGCCGCGTCCCTGAATGGTGAGAGCGAAGGTGCCTTGCTGCTCATCGCAGGCGCGCACGCAACGCGAGCACACGATGCACTTGCTGGCATCGAAAGTGAAATAGGGATTCGACTCGTCCTTCGGCGAGTCGAGGTGATTGGCGCCCTCGTAGCCATAGCGCACTTCGCGCAGACCCACGGTACCGGCCACGTCCTGCAGCTCGCAGTGACCGTTCGCAGGGCAGGTCAGGCAATCGAGCGGGTGATCCGATATGTACAGCTCCATCACGCCGCGGCGGATGTCGGCGAGCTGCCTGTTCTGGGTGTGCACGACCATGCCTTGTGCCACCGGTGTCGTGCAGGAGGCGGGCAAGCCCTTCATGCCGTCGATCTGCACCAGGCACATGCGGCAGGAGCCGAAGGCTTCCAGCTGCTCCGTGGCGCAGAGCTTCGGGATCTTGACGTCCGAGAGCGCCGCGGCGCGCATCACCGAAGTGCCTTCGGGCACCGTGATTTCGCGGCCATCGATGGAGAGTGTCACGAGTTTCTCGCTCGTGCGCTCCGGGGTACCGTAATCGTGCTCGACAATGGATAGCATCGGGGCAACCTCTGATGATCAAAGCCCGCTCAAGCCGACGCTCGAGCGCTCTTGGGTTTGACAAAATCCTCGGGAAAATGGTTCAGGCACGAAATGACCGGATAGGGCGTAAGTCCACCCAGCGCGCACAGGGAGCCGTAGGTCATAGTCTCACACAGGTCCCGGAGCAGCACCTCTTGCTCGGCCGAATTCTCGCCGCCGAGCAGCCGGTCGATGACCTCGACCCCGCGGATCGAACCGATCCGGCAGGGCGTGCACTTGCCGCATGACTCGATTGCGCAAAATTCCATCGCGTAGCGAGCTTGTGCCGCCATATCGACCGTGTCATCGAACACCACGATGCCGCCGTGACCGACCATCGCTTTGATCTCGGCGAATGCCTCGTAGTCGAGGGGTGTATCGAATTGCGATTCAGGCATGTAGGCCCCCAGAGGGCCGCCGACCTGGACCGCCCGGATGGGACGCCCGCTCAAGGTGCCGCCGCCGTAATCGTAGAGGAGCTCGCGCAAGGTCACGCCGAAGCCGACCTCCACCAGACCACCGTGCTTCACGTTGCCCGCGAGTTGCACGGGCAGCGTGCCGCGCGAGCGGCCCATGCCGAAATCCTTGTAAAAGTCCGCACCGCGGTCGAGGATGATCGGCACGGAGGCGAAGGTGATGACGTTGTTGATCACCGTCGGCTTGCCGAACAGGCCCGCGAGAGCCGGCAACGGCGGCTTGAAGCGCACCTGGCCGCGCTTACCCTCGAGCGATTCGAGGAGCGAGGTCTCCTCGCCGCAGATATAGGCGCCCGCGCCCATGCGTACTTCCAGGTCGAACCGCCGGCCGCTGCCTTGTACGTTCTCGCCGAGATAATGCGCCTCGTATGCGGCGCGAATGGCCGCCTCGAGTGCGCGCTTTGCATCGGGATATTCCCAGCGCAAATAGATGTAGCCGCGGTCCGCACCGGTGGCGAGACCCGCGATGGTCATGCCCTCGATGAGCACGAACGGATCGCCTTCCATCACCATGCGGTCGGAGAATGTGCCGGAATCGCCTTCGTCGGCGTTGCACACGACATACTTCTGACCGCCCGGAGCACCGAGCACCGTCTTCCATTTGATCCCCGCCGGAAACGCGGCGCCGCCGCGGCCCCGAAGGCCCGAGGCGGTCACCCGCTCGACGATCTGCGCGGGAGTCAGCGCAAGCGCGGCCTTGAGTCCGCGGTACCCGTCGTGGGCGAGGTAGTCATCGAGCGAGACGGGATCGGTGATACCCACGCGCGCAAAGGTCAATCGCTGCTGGCGCTTCAGATACGGGATCTCCTCGGTCGGCCCTTGACCGAGCGGGTGATCGGGGGCCCGCTCGCCGGCCGCCTGCGCCGCCTCGAGCAGGCTCGCGGCATCCTGCGCCTGGACCGGACCAAAGGCATGGCGGCGGCCCGCGATTTCAATCTCGACCAGCGGCTCGAGCCATAGCAGGCCGCGCGATCCGTTACGAAGCAGCTCTATGGCGATGCCGCGCCGGCCGGCCTCGGCGGCGATGGCGCGCGCGGTTGCGTCGGCGCCCATCGAGCGGGCCGCGGCGTCGCGGGGAACATAGATCCTGAGGGCGCTCATGTGGCCTCCGTGCGCAACGAGTGCATGAGCTCATCGAAGCGCTCGGGCGACACGCGGCCCTTCAAATCCTCGTCGATCATGAGCGAGGGGCCGAGCGCGCAATTCCCGAGGCAATAGACCGCCTCGAGTGTCACCGCTCCGTCGGCGCTGGTGCCGTGGAAATCGACTCCGAGGCTGTGCTTGGCGTGGCGCTCGAGGGCGGCTGCCCCGAGGGACTGGCAAGCCTCCGCCCGGCACAGATGCACCACGTGCCGGCCGCCCCGCTGCGTGCGAAAATAATGATAGAAAGTCACGACGCCGTGGACCTCGGCGCGCGACAAGTTGAGCTGCCGGGCGATGAGCTCGATCGCGTCCGGGGGGACGAATCCGAGGGCATCTTGCACTGCGTGCAGGATGGGAAGCAGCGCGCCGGGCAGCTCCTTACCCTCGGCGCAGGCACGCAGCACAGCCGCCTGCTCTTCAGCACTCAGGGAGGAGGGCCGCTCCACTTTGATGGGAATTACCCGCCGAGGATCCTTAGCCATGCCTGTACCGTTCTGACATAAAGGGTGATGATAGGCTGATATATTACGCCTAAACGACCGATTTCACCCTGTGTGGCGCGCACAAATCGGGCCCGAATGCGACACGCGCGCGGATGCTATGCTGCGCGGCGAGAAATGAGCGCCATCTTTGGCAAGTCGAGGCAGGCCGCCTGCGTGGTGTCGCCGCTGCTTTGCGCGACCTTGGCCGGGACGGTTGCTGCTGCGTCGCAGCAGCAACCACTGACATCAGAGCCGTTCGACCGGTTCGCCGATCAGCCCCGTGCCGCCACCGCCGAGCAGTATTTCGAGGGAGCCGAGCAAGACGCTCTGGATCGCGACATGAAGGCGGTCGATTCGGCATGCCGCTGCTGCCCCAAGACCTCGCCGCATACGCGGCAGCAAGCCATCGATTTCGGGATATCGCCCGCAGAAGCTGAGCGCTACGTCGTGATGCCGGGGCAGGCATGCGCGTATAAGATAGGGCTGATGCAGATCCTGGCCGAACGTGCACAAGAGCGCGCGGCGCTCGGCAGCCGGTTCTCCCTGCGGAGATTCCATGATCTGCTGCTACGGACCGGGACCGTGCCATTGGCGGTTCTGGCTCAAGTGGTCGACGCCGACATCGCGCAGGCGCGCGAAGGCAGAACGCCATGACACAGTCAGGCCTCGTTCGATCTCCGATAGCGCATCGCCTCCTGGTGTGGGGCACGGTCGCGGCCGCCGGGGCGGTGCTGCTTCTGGGTCCTCGCCCCGCCCCCGGCATCATCCAATCGGTCGTGCCGCCCGGCGCGCAAGAGTCTCCAACAGCGGCGGCGAACGCCATCGATGAGCTGACGGAGGTCATGGTCCAGGCGCGCGAACCCCGCTACGTCGCTCCGACCCGGCGCGATCAGATAGGACGCATCTGGGCACCTGTTCGCATCAACGGCCGGGGTCCGTTTCGTCTGGTACTCGATACCGGTGCGACCAGCTCGACGGTCACGGCGATGGTGGCCGTGGCGCTCGGTATCCCGCTCAATGATTCGCAGCCGGTGATGCTGAATGGAGTGACGGGCGAGGCCACCGTTCCGACCATTCGGGTGGAGACATTGAGCGTGGGCGATCTGGCCGTCGACTCGCCGCTCCTGCCCATCATTCCCGATGCGCTCGGCGGCGCGGAAGGCACCCTCGGATCGGAAGGCCTGAAGAACAAGCGCATCTTCATCGACTTTCGCCATGACGAGATCGACATCCGTTATTCCCGGGATGAGCGCTCGGCCCGCGGATTCGTCACCGTCCCGTTCAAACTGGTCCACGGCCAGCTCATCGTCATCGATGCCATGGTAGGCCCTGTGCCCACCAAGGCCATCATCGACACCGGCGGCCAGGCCAGCATCGGCAACAGGGCGCTTCGCGACGCTTTGAACGTTCACAGCATGGCCTATCACGGCAGACCCGACGAGATCACGGGAGCGACCCTCGCCGTCGAGAAGGGCGAGCTGGTCGGCCCACCACCCATCAAGATGGGCGCGATCGAGATTCACGATTCGGGCGTGACGTTCGCCGACGTGTTCATCTTCAAGCACTGGAAATTGACAGGTGAGCCGGCGCTCATGATCGGGATGGATGCACTCGGCACGCTCGATACCCTCATCATCGACTACCGCCGCAAAGAGCTGCAGATACGCACCGCAGGTGCCCGCGGCTAGCCGCCCGCAGCTAGCCGCCCGCAGCTAACCGCCGCGGTGTGATTTTTTCGAGCAGTTGGGTGAGAATGGTCGGAGTGCAGCCCGGGGGGTCGATGGTGAATAAGCCGATGATCGCGGTGGCAGCGGCGGTAGTGGTCGCGGGCCTCGCAACCGCCTACTACTTTCATAGTCGAAACCACCTGCCGCCCTCTTCACCGGTCGCCATGGCTCCGCTGCCCGCGGTTTCTGACGAGACTGCGATAGAGCATCCCGTGCCGAGCGCACCCTCCGCCGAACCGTTACCTGCCTTGAATGACAGCGACCCGGCGATGAAGGACGCGCTCACGGGCCTCATCGGTGCGAACGCCATGCAGTACATCGTCCCCGACGACCTGGCTCGCCACATCGTCGTGACCGTCGACAATCTGGCGCGCCAGAAGGCGCCGGTCGCGAAACGTCCGACCGCGGCGGTCGCCGGTCCGTTCCTGGTGCAGGGTGATGAGCTGCATGCAACGCTCGATCCGAGAAATTTCGCACGGTACGACCCGATGGTGAACGTCGTGCGCCAGCTCGACATGCAACGCACGGCGGAGGTGTATTTTCGCCTCTATCCGCTCTTTCAGAGCGCTTATCAGAATCTCGGATATCCGAACGGCTATTTCAACGATCGCCTGATTCAGGTGATCGATTCATTGCTCGCGACGCCGCAGCCGAGCGGTCCCATCGAGCTCACCCGGCCCAACGTGCTGTACACCTACGCTGATCCGAAGCTCGAGGCCTTACCAGCCGGCGAGAAGCTGCTCCTGCGCATGGGCCCAGACAACGCGGCGGTGGTCAAGGCAAAGCTCAAGGAGCTCCGTGCCATCATTGCGGCGGCGCCGCCCCGGCACTGAAGGGATTTCAATACTCATAAAAAGCGGCATTGCACGAAGGGAAGGGGACGGCATGAACAATACGACGGTGGCGGCGGACCTGTCCGTGGAAAAAACGGCGGCTCCCAATCAGTGGCTGGTGATCGGCGCGTCCTCTCTGGGCACCGTCTTTGAATGGTATGACTTCTACATCTACGGACTGCTCGCCACCATCCTGACGGCGCAATTTTTTTCCGGCGTGAACGAGGTCACGGGGTTCATCTTCGCACTCGCGACCTTCGCCGCAGGATTTGCGGTGCGCCCGTTCGGCGCGCTGGTGTTCGGCCGACTCGGCGACCTGGTCGGGCGAAAGCACACCTTCCTCATCACGATGAGCATCATGGGCGGCGCGACCTTCCTGGTCGGTCTGCTGCCGAGCTACGCCTCGGCCGGTATCTTCGCGCCCGTGGCGCTGGTGCTGCTGCGGTTGCTGCAGGGGCTCGCGCTCGGCGGCGAGTACGGCGGCGCGGCCACCTACGTGGCAGAGCATGCGCCGCTGGGCAAACGAGGGCTGTACACGAGCTGGATTCAGACAACCGCGACGCTTGGTCTGTTTGCGGCACTGCTCGTGGTTATCGGAACGCGCACCGGTATGGGTGAGGACGCGTTCAAGGCCTGGGGCTGGCGTATTCCGTTCCTCGTGTCGCTGCTGCTGTTGGTCGTATCGCTCTGGATCCGCATGAAGCTCGATGAGAGCCCGGTGTTCTTGAGCATGAAGCGCGCCGGCACCACCTCCAAGGCGCCGCTCTCAGAGGCGTTCGGGCGTTGGGTGAATCTCAAGATCGTCCTGATCGCACTGCTCGGTGCGGTGATGGGACAGGCGGTGGTGTGGTACACGGGCCAATTCTACGCATTGTTCTTTCTGGAACGGATCCTGCGCGTGGACGGTGCGACCACCAACATTCTGACCGCCATCGCGCTCGCGCTCGCGACGCCCGGATTCATCTTCTTCGGATGGCTGTCCGACCGAATCGGGCGCAAGCCCATCATTCTCGCCGGATGTCTGGTGGCTGCAGTCACGTACACCCCGCTGTTTCACGCGCTCACCTTCTACGCCAATCCCGCATTGGCCGAGGCGCAGGCGAAGGCACCGGTGACCGTCATTGCCGATCCTGCGCACTGCTCGTTTCAGTTCGATCCCGTCGGCAAGAACAAATTCGACACCACCTCCTGCGACATCGCCAAGAGCTTCCTCGCCAAAACCGGTATTTCTTACCGGCGCGCCGATGGGCCGCCGGGAAGCGTGGCCCAAATCAAGGTCGGTGACACCACACTCACCGCACCCGATCCGCGCGCGGTCACGGGTGCACAGCGCAAGGCCGCCATAACGGAATTTCAAGGCGCGGCGAAGAAAACACTGATGGCGGTCGGCTACCCGGAGAAGGCTGATCCCGCGGGCACGAACAAGCCGATGGTGGTGTTGGTCCTGTGGGTGCTGGTGCTCTACGTGACCATGGTGTATGGACCGATCGCCGCGCTCCTGGTCGAGCTCTTCCCGGCGCGCATCCGCTACAGCGCCATGTCCCTGCCGTATCACATCGGTAACGGCTGGTTCGGCGGCTTCTTGCCGACCACCGCATTTGCGATGGTCGCAGCGACCGGCGATATCTATTACGGGCTGTGGTATCCGATCGTGGTGGCCGCCGTGACGGTGGCCGTGGGGCTGTTTTTTCTGCCCGAAACGTTCAAGCGTCCGATCAGCGAGTGAGAGACGCGTAACAGTTTCGGCGTGCCGGGAGCGTCAGAATGCGCGGTGTGATTGCGGCACACTGCGCTCGTTACATTTGCTTCACGGAAGTAGCCGTTTGGCGGAGCGTCACGTTATATGCCGAAGGAACGGCATCGGTCATCCGGCGCCGCCGCTCAAACCTTAGAAGGACGTAACATGTCATTACTGGGAAAGAATCGCGCGATCCTGACGGTTCGCCCTGCTATGTACGCATCGTTGGCCGCGCTAGGCATGCTCGCCGGTTGCGTAGCCACGGTTCGAGTGCCGGGGCCGCCGCCGCCGCCGGCCGTGTATGTTCCGCCGCCGCCGCCGGCGGTCGCCGAATACGAGGCACCGGCCGTGGCCGTGCAGGTGCAGGCCTCGGAGCCGCCGCCGCCGCTGCCCGAATACGAGCAGCCGCCTTGCCCCGAGCCGAACTACTTGTGGACGCCGGGTTATTGGGCGTATTCCACCGGCGGCTATTACTGGATCCCGGGCACCTGGGTCGCACCGCCGACTGTCGGCGTGCTGTGGACGCCGGGATATTGGGGGTTCGTCGGCGGCGTGTATATGTTCCACGCCGGCTACTGGGGCCCGCACATCGGATTCTACGGCGGCGTCAATTACGGCTTCGGTTACGGCGGAGTCGGATTCGTCGGCGGCGCCTGGCATGGTGGCGTGTTCGCTTACAACACCGCAGTCGTGCACGTGAACACCACGGTCATTCACAACACCTATGTGAATAACACCGTCATCAACAACACCACCGTGAATCGGGTGAGTTTCAACGGCGGCTCGGGCGGTATCGCGGCGCGACCGACGCAGTCTGAGCGCGCGGCGATGACCGAGCAGCACACACCGCCGACGCCTGCGCAAAGCTCGCATCTGCACGAGGCGCTGCGAAACCCTCAGCTCTCGGCGAAGGCGAACGGCGGACATCCGCCCATCGCTGCAACCGCTCGTCCCGCCGCCTTCAACGGGCCCGGTGTAGTGGGTGCAAAGGGTGCGCCGCCTCTGAAGCCCGTGGCCGCGACTCATGCCATGCCCACGAATGCGCAGACTGCGCCACCCAAGCCGCCGGCCTATAACGCGGCGCATACCCCGCCGCCGGCCTACAACGCGGCGCATACCCCGTCGCCGGCCTACAACACGGCGCATACCCCGCCACCGGCTTACAATGCGGCGCATACCCCGCCGCCGCCCGCGCACACAGCGCCACCGAAGCCCGCCGCGGCCAACGCCGCCCCGCCGAAGCCCGCGCCCAAGAAGCCGGCGCCGGAGAAGAACGAGAAGCCGTAAGGCTCGAGTAGGCGCGCGGCGCGAGGCCGCGGGCCTGGTTGCAGCAATGCGCGACAGGGCGCATGATCGTTGTCAAGGCTGCGAGGGTTTGACAATATCATCGAGGCTGCCGGGCCGTGAGTCCGCCGGGCTCTGCGGTGTGACCGGGGAGGTGTGGAACATGAGTTCGTTATCCGTCGCCGTTGCTGACGGCGTTGCGACCTTGAGCATCCAGCGGCCGCAGACCAGCAACGCCATCGACATCTCCATCATTCGCGCGATGCATCTCGCGCTCGATCAGATCCAAAAAGGCGACAGCGGCGCCCGGGCGCTCGTGATCACAGGCAGCAACGAGGTGTTCTGCAGCGGTCTGGACCTGCACTCCGTCGACCTCAAAAGCCAGCAGGCCCGCCAGCGCGCGCACTTCGAGATGCGCCGCTTCATGGACCCGTTGATTCTGCGCCTCAGCGGATTTCGCTTTCCGATCGTCGCCGCCGTGAACGGCGCCGCGGTGGGCGCGGGGATGAGCCTTGCGCTCGCGAGCGACATCATCGTGGTTGCCGAGAATGCTTATTTCTGCCCCTCGTTCGCGCGCTTGGGGCTGGTGCCCGATGCGGGCATTACGTTCCACCTGGCACGACGCATCGGCGGGGGCCGCTCCCTGTCGGCCCTGATGCTTGCGGAAAAGATCAACGCCAAGTGTGCTCTCGATTGGGGTCTCGCCTACGAGGTGGTGCCGGACGCGGAAGTCGTGACGCGTGCGCAAGCCGTGGCACGCCGTCTCGCGACCGGTCCGTGCGCCGTGCTCGGGCAGATCCGCTCGCTCCATGCCTCCACCTTCGACAATTCCCTGCAGGAACAGCTCCGCGCCGAGCGCAGCGCCCAGGAGATGACGCTCGAGACCCACGACTGCGTCGAGGGTGTGCGTGCGTTTTTCGAGAAGCGCGAGCCGCACTTCTCGGATCACTAGAGCGCCTGACGCAGCTCGCGTATGTCCGCCGGGGTGGTGCGGCAGCAACCGCCGATGAGACGCGCCCCTGCGGCTTGCCACTGGCTCGCGGCATCGGCGAGCGACGTGTGCGACGGCGGCCCCGCCCATCGCTTCAGTTCGGGGTCGTAGCGCTGCCCCGAATTGGGGTAGGCCGCCAGCGGTTTCGCGGTGTGCTCGCGCATCCGCGCGAGCAGTTCCGGCACGTATTCCGGGGCGGTGCAATTCACGCCGACGGCGGCGATCTGCGGATGGTCGTCCAGCGCTTTCGCGCAAGTCTCGATGTCTTCGCCTTCGCAATTGCGCGCACCGTCCCGGCAGGAGAAGCACACCCACGCCGTGAGGCCGGGATGCTCCTCGAGCAGCCGGGTCAGTACGAGCGCCTCCCGCAGGCACGGTAAGGTCTCGATGGCGAGCAGGTCCGCGCCGGAGCGGGCAAGCACCTCGAGGCGAGGCCGGTGGAAATCCGCGAGTGCTCTATCGCTCACGCCATAGCGCCCCCGATATTCCGAGCCGTCGGCGAGCATCGCGCCATAGGGGCCCACCGAGGCCGCCACCAGCAGCTTGGGCTGCGCCGAGGACACGCTCGAGCAGAACTCATCGCGGGCTGCACGTGCCAGCGCGACGGCACCGCGCATCAGACGGGCGGCGCCGTCGCGATCGATGCCGCGCTTCGCAAATCCCTCGAATGTCGCTTGGTAGGTCGCGGTGGTCGCGACTTGCGCGCCGGCTTTGAAATAATCGAGATGGACGGCGCGGATGAGCTCCGGCTGCTCGACCAGACACTTCGCGGACCACAAAGGATCGGCCAGGTCCGCGCCGCGGCGCTCGAGCTCGGTCGCGAGCGCGCCGTCGAGGATGACGACCGACCGCGCGCGAAGCAGCGCGGCGAGCGGCCCGCCGCCGGCCGCCTCAGAGGTTGAGACGGCGGGCGCCACTCAAGTACTCGTTGCCGGCCAGATAAAAGCGCAGACGCGCCTCGGCACCCTTGGTGAGCCCGATGCGCACGCTCTCCCCGATCGGGCCGACCTCGGCCCCGTCGCTGCCTATCCAGAGATCGCCGGGCCGAAGCAAATCGCACCCGTCGTGCCGCCGGTCGATGCGCAGCGCCGCCGCCAGGCGGCCCGGGCCGCGGGCGAGGTCGGCAACGCGCACGCGCTCGCGCCCGTGCCGCATGTGCTCGACGCCGCTCAGCGGCTCGAGCGCGCGCAACAGCACGCCCGCACCCGTGCCGGCGCTCTCGCCCGACACATTGAGCATCCATGAGGTGCCGTAGCACAGATACACGTAGGCATGCCCCACGTCGAGAAACAGCGAGCGATTGCGGGGCGTCATGCCGCGAAAGGCGTGACACGCGGGATCGCCGTGCAGATATGCTTCCGTTTCCACGATGCGTCCCGTGATGCACCGTCTGCCGAGCCGGCGCACGAGCACCTTGCCCAACAGATGACGGGAGAGCTCCACCGTGTCGCGCGGGACGCGGCGGCGCTCGAGTGGCTGCACGGATTTGCTCAAGTGTTAGTCTCAGCGGTGGTCGAGCTGATTATTGTGACCTCATCCCCCCGGTTCAAGTCCCTTTCCATCGAGCTGCGCGCCGCGGCGCTCCCCGTCGCGGGGCTGCTCATCGCCATGGTGAGCGTGCAGGCGGGCGCCGCCCTGGTCAAAGGTCTGTTCCCGAAAGTGGGCGTGGCAGGTGCGACCACCTTGAGACTCGGCCTCGCGAGCCTCATGCTGCTCGCCGTCTGGCGGCCGTGGCAGAGACTTCCCAAGGTGCGCGAGGCTCGCAGCCTCATGATTTACGGCGCGGCCATGGGCGTCATGAATCTTTGCTTCTACTCGGCGCTTGCCCGCATTCCTCTCGGTATCGCGGTCGCGCTCGAGTTCACGGGCCCGCTGGCGGTTGCGATGGCGGCCTCGCATCGCGCCGTGGATTTCGTCTGGGTTGCGCTGGCGGCGCTCGGACTGATTGCGTTGCTGCCGTTGAAGCCCGTGCACGGGGCGGTGTCGGCGGCCGGCATCGCCTTTGCGCTTGCCGCCGGCGGCTGCTGGGCGCTTTACATCGTGTTCGGCCAGAAGGCGGGCGCCATGCACGGCGGCGTGAGTGCCGCCCTCGGCACGGTGATCGGGGCCGTCGTGATCGCTCCGTTCGGCTTCGCTCAGGCGAGCGCTGCGCTCCTCGACCCTCGCATTCTGCCGACCGCGTGCGGTGTCGCACTGCTTTCGAGCGCGCTGCCGTACTCGCTCGAGATGTATGCGATGACCCGCCTGCCGACGCGCACCTTCGGTATTCTGATGAGCGGCGAGCCCGCTCTCGGCGCGCTCTCCGGATGGTGCCTCCTGCATGAGAGCCTGGCGCCGCTCCAGTGGGCCGCGATCGCGAGCATCATGCTCGCCTCGGCCGGCAGCGCCACGACCAGCCACCGCGGCGCGCCGCCCGGGCCTTGAGAGTCCTTCAGCCGATGACGTGGACGGCGAGATAAAGAGCCGCTGCGCCGGCGAGCGTCATGACGGTGGTGAGGAGCTTCGGATGGGCGTGATAGCTCTCCGGAATCAAATCGCTCGCGCCGATGTACAAGAAAAAGCCGGCGAAGAGGGCGAGGGCGATGCTGAAGCGGTTGCCGGGCAAATCCAGAAACCGGGTCGCGGCGATGCCCGCGACGGGGGCGGCCGCATCGAGGAGGAGCCAACGAAATGCCTGCGACCGCTCGCCGCCGTTCTTCAGAACGACGTTCATCGTGTTGACGCCGTCGGAGAAGTCGTGAGTCAGCACCGCGATGGTGACGATGAGACCGACTGCGCGCGAGGCTTGAAACGCGAACCCGATCGCGACCCCGTCCAGAAGACTGTGCGCGCACAGCACCAACGCGCCGATGCCCCCCCGCGGCGCCGAGTCGCCATGAATGAGCAGAATGCGGTCCAGCACCAGGTATGCGAGAAAGCCGAGAGCGCTCCAGCCGAGCAGCGCGCCCGCCGGCTCGGCGTTGCGGCCGATATCGATCGCCTCGGGGAGCAAGTCGAAGAAGGCGACACCGATCACGGCGCCTGCACTGAATCCCAGGATCAGGTGCAGCTTGTCGCGCAGCCCGAGCGCGAGCAATCCTCCCGCGAGGGTGCTCACGAAGGCGGCGATGGCGATGGCTGCGAGTAGCATTGCGTCGTATATTGTCGCTCATCGCAAAAGCTTTGGAGGCATCGTGAGCTACGAGGCATATCATAAACGCAAAATCGGCGAGCACCTGCTCAAGCCCGAGACGCAGATGATGGGTTACGGCTACGACCCTTCGCTGTCCGAAGGCTCACTCAAGCCACCGGTGTTCCTCACGTCCACTTTCGTGTTCAAGACCGCGCAGGACGGGAAGGACTTCTTCGACTACACCTCCGGCCGCAAGCAACCAAGTGCAGGCAAGCAGGCAGGTCTCGTTTATTCACGCTTCAACAATCCCAATCTCGAGGTGCTCGAGGACCGGCTCGCCCTGTGGGAGCGAGGCGAAACCGCGGCGGTGTTCTCGAGCGGCATGTCCGCGATTTCGACCGCGCTCTGGGCGCACGTACGTCCGGGAGACGTGATCTTGATGAGTCAGCCGCTGTACGGCGGAACCGAGACCTTGATCGACAAGACGCTGCCGGCCTTCGGCGTGAGCGCGGTGAGCTTCACCGCGGGTTACGATCGCGCCGCGGTCGCAGACGCTGCGGGACGAGCCCGTCTCCTCGCGCAGGAGAAGGGCGGTCGCATCTCTCTCATCATGACCGAGACCCCCGCGAACCCGACGAACAGCATCGTCGATCTGGCGCTGATGCGCGAGCTATCCGAAAAAATCGGAAAGGAGCAAGGGGGAACGCGTCCACCGGTGCTCGTCGACAACACCTTCCTGGGACCCGTATTTCAGCGTCCTCTCGCGCATGGCGCAGATCTGGTGCTTTACTCGCTGACCAAGTACGTCGGCGGACACTCCGATCTCGTGGCAGGCGGGGTGGTCGGCCCGCGCGGCTTCGTCGATCCGATCAAGAGGCTGCGTGGCGCGCTCGGCACGCAGCTCGATCCGAACACCGCCTGGATGATCATGCGCTCGATGGAGACCCTGTCCCTGCGCATGCACCGCTCCGCGCAGAACGCCGCGCTGGTGGCGGCGTTCTTGAGCAATCATCCGAAGATCGCGGATGTGAACTACCTCGGCTTTCTCGCCGAGGACGATCCTCGCCGCGCGGTGTTCAGGAAGCAATGCGAGAGCGCGGGGTCGACCTTCGGCTTCAGCGTCAAGGGTGGCGAAGCCGAAGCGTTTCGGCTGCTCGACGGATTGCAGGTAATGAAGCTCGCGGTGAGCCTGGGGGGTACCGAGACCCTCATCTCGCACCCGGCGAGCACCACTCATTCGGGGGTGTCGAAAGAGACGCGCGAGCGCATCGGCATTACCGAGGGCTTGATCCGCATCTCCGTCGGCATCGAGGATCCCGACGATCTCATCGCCGATCTGGATCAAGCGCTGAAGGCGGTGTAACCCCTGTCGGAGGAGTGTAACTCCTGTTGGAGAAGCTCAGCGGGGCCGCTGCGCGCCGAGCTCTAAATCGCAGCGTCCGCGCGTGGCGACGTCGACTTCCGCGCGCCCTTCGTTGATGAGTGTCCACGGAAGCGGCAGATTGTCCGCTATCACGGTGATCACATGATGTCCGCTGGCCACCACGGGGAAATCGAAGCGACCGCTCCCGTCCGTCTGCACGGAGTAGCGCCCGTCGAGCACCACGGTCAGGTTGGCTGCACCGGCCTCCCCGGCATCGATGCGTCCATTGTTGTTGGCATCGAGATAGACGATGCCGGCAATCTCTCCCGAGCCGCCTCCCGGCGGCCCGCCGAGCGGAGCGAAATGCGCACCGCTCGAGCGCTGATAGCGAAGCGTCAGAAATGCGCCGCGCTCCGCGAGTGCGGGGGCGACCGTCGGCACCGGCGGCGTCAGAGGCGATTCGACCACGAGGGGCGTCCATGAGCCCGTGCTGCTGTCGTAGTAAGTCGCGAGCACCTGCCAGTGCGTCGCCAGCTGGTAGGTGAGCGACACGTTGGCCGATATGCCCGGAGCGGCTCGGCCTTGAACCGTCGTCGCCCAGCGCACGTTGCCCTCCGCCCCGAAACGGGCGGTCAGCCGGCCGCCGCCGTACGCTGTCAGAGCGAGCATGGTGCTGTTTTGCAGGTAATCGTTGACTTCAGCCCCGTCGATGCGCTCCACCGATGCACCGGTGCTGAGCCGTATGCCAGCCGGCATCGTCCAGGTCTGCTGCATGCCGAGCGAGAGGTCGCGGCCCGTCGGCGTGCTCGCGTAATCGGCTTGGGCCCGGCCCGTGCCGAGCGAGTTGAGGTGGTCCAGGTAGCCCTCGAGCGACCAGCCCGTCCCGCCGTCGGAGCGGCTCACGTTGGCGACGCCGCCGACACCCCAGTCGCGCAGAATTTGATAGCGCGCATCGCCGGTCAGGAACGTGGTGTTGTTGCCGAGGCTATCGACCGAGCGCACCTCGTCGATTCCGACATCGGTGATCCATTGTCGGCTCTGATAGCCGAACCGGTAGTAGCCGCCTTGCGCGTCGTTCGCGGTCAGCTGATTTCCCCAAGTCATGTCGGGGTCGACCCGGAACAGACCGGCGCTCTGCTGAATGTGACCTTCGACGATCGAGCCGTCCACCCAGCTGCCGAGCGAGTTGCTCTTGCCGCTCACCGCACCGTCGAGCACGTTGAATTGAATGCGCGCGCCGCGATCCTGCCACAACGCGCTCATGAGGCCGGTGTTCGAAGAGAGGAGCGAGCTGCCGTCGAAGATCGAGCCCACCGCGAGGTTGACGTCGTGGGCTTCGATGAATTGTCCCCCCACTGTCCAGTGAGACGAAGGCGACCACTGGGCGCCCGCGGTCGCGGTCGATCCGTCGAGGGTGCGGAAATTGGGCACCTCGATCCCGTCATATAGACCCGGCACACCGCCGCCTGCGACGATCTGCAAGCCGTCCGGTCCGTGCCATTCCGTCGTCGCGCCCTGCATGGGACCGGTGGGTAGATAAAAGCGCGCCTGTACCCGCGCGAGGTTCACATCGGGTGCGTTCAAATCGCCGAGCGCGTTGTCGGCCTCCCATCCACCGTCGAAGGGCATGCCGCGCTGGCGGAGCGTGAACACACCGCCTTGTCCCTGTTCGGCCGGTCCGGCATCCGAGCTTTGGGTGCGAGCCGAGGCATCGAGGGACCAGGCGCCGTACTGGGCGGTCTCCCACTGCGCCTTCGCGACGATGCCGTCCTCGACCGTGTTGGAATTCGCTCCTCCTCCGCTCGCGGAGAGCAGGCTCGCGACTGCGTCGATCTGAATCGAGCGCGCGAGACCCTGGCCCTCATCGCTGCCGGTTCCGGTGTCTCCCGCGGATATGTCCGGAGCGAGCGCGCCGCCGCCGATGTAATGATCCTGATAGACCGGCTGGTCCGGCAGGTTGGCGGCGCTCCAGGCCGCGGCCGTGCCCGGGACCGCCGGCTGCGGGGTCGCCGCCGCGGGCTGCGCCTGCGCCGAGGCGGCGGTTGCGCGGATGAGCCAGGAGAGGACGCACAATCCGACCGCGAGCAGGCGAGCGAGATCGGCGCGCGAGGTCATTCAAACCGCTGATTGATATCAGCTCTGTGGTCGCCCCACTCGAGCGTTCCCTTGACGACAACCGGAAAGGTCAGCGTCGGGTGATCGTCGGATGCGGTCGAGGGAGTCAGGAAAATCTGCCGCTCCTCGTGCGGCAGGATCGGGAAGTCGGAGGGCGTGAAGTCATAAGAAATGCCTTTGGCGTCGGTCCCGGTGAGAAAGCCGCCCATGCGGCCGTGGGCATTGCCGCCGTTGTGCACGCGCAAGGTAGGCACGCGCCGGCCGTTCAAGGTCGCGACGTCGGGTCCGAGGATCTCGAGGTCCGCGGTACCATCGCCCACGACCACGTAGACGATTACCCCGATGCGGCCCGTTACTGGAACGTCGAGGCCCTGGCTGCGGGCGATGGAGGGCTCGGCGCCCTCGATCATCACGGCGAAGCGGCACTCGCCGGGTGGAGCGTCGGCGGGCACGCTCACCTCGAAGCGATAGCGCATGGTGCCCGCTCCCGGCACCACGATCTCTGGACGCTCGATCGCGACCCAGGGGCGGCAGCTCCCCGGTTGCAGATCGTCGTGGAAGGTCACACCGAAATCCGGCGACAGGTCCCAGTCCGCCGTGTGCACGACATACTTGCCGGGAGCCGTGGACCGATTGCTGATCTCGATGACGCTGCGCAGTGTTTTACCCGGCTTCGCGGAGAGCTCGAAACGCGGCGGCGAGACCAGGGCTGCAAATCCTTGCCCGTGCGCGAGGCCGGCGAGCGAGAGGCAAAGCAATGCGATCGTCAATGAGCCGGCGTGGCGCATGGTCACTCATCCATTTCGAAGTGAAAGCTGACGGGGTAGGGGCGCCCGATGAGCGCTGCATTGACGCTGAACTGAAACTTCAGCGTGTCCTCGATGAAGCCGCTGGTAATGGGTCCCGAATAGACCAGCACCCGGTTGCCCGACCGGATCTGTCCGGACAGGAGCTGCCCCTGCGCCGTCCAGGAGGCGGCGATGGGCCCGGGGGGCTGCGCGGGCAGCGCCAGATAGATGCGCGCTGAGTGCTTGAGCCAGGGCATGAGGTTGATCCGGACGCGGATCGTCGTCGTGCCGACCAGCAGATCGCCGGCGCCGGCGCGCGGCGGCGTGGCACTCTGCCAGCGCATGAGGACGCCGGGCTCGAGTGCCTGAGTGCCCGAATCATCGAGCGTGATCGTCTTCGCGCACGCGGTCCCGTGCCAGATTATGACGAGTGGCAGGGCCAAAAAAAAAACGCAGCCGACGGCACGGCATCATGGCGCGCTCAAGGTGTAGAGAACGACGCCCGTGAACGTGCCGGCAGGGGGCACGCTGTTGTTCAGATACTTGAACGTCCAGCAGCTCTCGTTCCAAGTGTTGCTCGCCATGGAGCCGACGGTTTGCACTCCCCCGTTGACGAACGTGCCGGCTGGAAAGGGCTCCGCGCCCGTGTCGCCGTTGCCGCTCGAGGTCCATTGGATCTTGGAGAACGGCAGCGTGTCGCCCGCCCCGTCGGTGAGACCCGCAGGGACCGTCGCCGTGACCTGGGCGGCGGCGCTCGACCCGCCCGTGGTGCGATAGAAGCCGCCGATGTAGAGCTGTCCCGGGACGCTGCAGTAGGTGTATCCGTCCCAGTAGCTTTGCGCCGCGGTGCTGTTGGTCGTCATCGCTTGTGCCGTGGCGTTGCCGAGCACCGTCGAGGCAACCGACACGGAGACGGTGTTGATCGTGGCGTTGTTCTGCGGCTGTCCACCGTAGATGTAGTCGTTGGTGAAGCTTCCGACGCCGACCTGCAGATACACGGTGAGCGGCGCGGCCGGATTCAGCGTGGCGGTGAAGCCGGCTGCTTGTGTCGCCGCAAGCGCGCTCAGCAACGCTCCCACGAGCGCGCGCTGCCGCAGGATGCGCAGCACTCCTAAACCGCGCGCCGACGTCAGCGCGAGCGCTGACGTCGGCGACGATGGCGATATAGCCCGCATCTGAAGTCGCCGCCCCTCTATGGAGCGTTACGGCATCGTGGCGGTGTACACCACTCGGCTGTTGTTGGTGTTCACGCCGCCGTACGTACCGGTCGGCACCACCGCGCTGTTCGCGTATGCGAACGTCCACTTCGCGTCCTGAGTAATGACCTTCGTGGCGGGCGCGGTGAGCGCGACATTGGCGCTCGCCCCGTTCGCCAACACCGGCGCCGGCAACGCGGTCGCGGAGGTGAGCGTCGAGGCCGTGGTGGTGATCTGGGAGAAATTGATCGAGTCGCCGGCGCCGTCGGACAGCGCGCCCGTGGCGGTCGCATTCAGCGTGACGTTGCCGCTGTTGCTCACGATGGCCGCGGTCTCGACGCCACCCGACAGGTCGCCGCCGGTACCGGCAATGGCCGCGCCGGTGCCCAGTTGAGCTGCCGTGGGCGCGAAGGTGATGAGGTCGATGGTCGGCGTCGAGGTCAGCACGCCCGTGGTATAGCTCGAGCCGGTGCCGACGCGCAGATACAGAATCTTCGGAATCACGACCGTGAAATCGACGTGCGCGGTCGCGCCTGGCGCGCTGGTCGCGGCGCCGGTCTGTACGTTGGACTCGGCAAAGGCGAAGAGCGGCAACGCCACAGACGCCGCGCCCAACAAGGCTTTCACTGCAATCGAGATCTTCATGAACTGCTTCCTGTGCTGTGTAATTGAGGTGCGGGGCACGTGCTTTGACATACCGCCGTCGCGTTGGCTACCTAATGCAGCCGCGGCGTGCAACGCATAGTAGGTTGAACCCCTACACAGACATTGATGCAGGTCGCAAATCAACCCCGCAAAAGTAAGGTTTGCCGCGACGCTGCCGATAGCGTTCATTTTCTGTGCGGCAGTTCGCAACGCCGCCGGCCCGGCGCCGCGAGAGACAGTTCACAAAACGCCGAGTGAGAGCCGGGCCTTCAGGGCATGGACGCGGTGCAGATTATCCCGCCCGCCGGCGCAGCTCCGGTCTTTGTCGCGGCGGCCGATGTCACGGCGGCCGATACGACGGTCGCGGCGCGGCTCGAGGCGGGCGCGCACACTGCGGCTTGCGCGATGGTTTTCCGGGCCGCCGAGCTCAGGACCAGCCCGTCGCGGGCCTGATCCGAGGTGCGCAGAGTGGCTCCGAGCGCGATGCTGCGGCTGTTTCCGTAAATCGCGACGGTTTGCGCAGGCCCCGTCGCGTTCGCCGCGCGCGCCGCTGCCGGGGACGCCGCTGCGCCGAGCGCAGGCGCACCGAGCGCCGCGGCCCCGTCCACGTCCAGCGCGAGCATGCGGGGGATGATGATCCTGAAGTCGACGTGAGCCGTCGTGCGCGAGGCCGTGCGCCCGGCCCCGCCTTGAATCTGGGAATCGGCCGCGGCCAACCAAGGCAAGAGCAGCACACCGCTCGCGAGGGCTGCGCGCGCAGCCGATAGACCGATGGGCGCTAGCTTGTCCACGGTCTAAGTAGCGGCGGAGGAGCAAAGGACTTGAGCACGGTCCCCCCGGAGATGCGCCTTGGGAAATGATGACATAACATCGCGCGAAAGGCCGCACCTCGTGCTTCGCCTTGAACCGGGGGATGGGCCTTAATGCAAAGAAGCGCGCGCGTGCTGTTGGTGGGGATGGCGTTGGCGTTGGAATGGTGCGGTGCTGCAGGGGCGGCCGACACGGCGGCCGGTGCGTCGGGCGCCGAACGCGCGCCGATCACCGATCTTTCGCCGATCGTGGTCACCGCCACCCGCATTGCCGAGTCGAGCTTCGACGTTCCCGCCTCCGTCAATGTCGTCGGCCGGGCTGAGATCCAGGACGGGCAGCTCCAGGAGAACATCTCCGAGTCCTTGATGACCGTTCCGGGTGTCTCGGCGGAAAACCGCCAGAACTACGCGCAGGATCTGCAGCTCTCGGTGCGCGGCTTCGGCGCGCGTTCGAGCTTCGGTGTCCGAGGCGTGCGGCTTTACTCCGACGGCATTCCGGGAACCATGCCGGACGGTCAAGGGCAGTTCTCGCAATTCGATCTGGGTTCCGCGGGTCGCATGGAGGTTTTGCGGGGACCCTTCTCGGCGCTTTACGGCAATTCCTCGGGGGGCGTGATTTCGCTGTTCACCGAGGAGGCGCCTGCCGGCTACTTCATCGACGGCACCGCACAGTACGGCACCTTCGACACTCAGCGCTATGCGCTCAAAACCACGGGCGACGACGGCATGTTCAACTACGTGGTGGACGCCGTGCATTTTCAAACCAACGGCTATCGCTATCACAGCAAGGCGGAGCGGGAGAATTTCAACAGCGTCCTGCGGCTGACCTTCAGCGAGGCGCTCAAGCTCACGCTCGTCGGCAATGCCATCCAGACACCCTTCGTGCAGGATCCGCTCGGGCTCACGAGGATTCAGCTCGCCGCGAATCCGAGCCAGGCCGGCACCGGCGCCATCCAATACAACACCCGAAAGTCCCTCAATCAGGAACAGGGCGGCGCGATCCTCGACTACCGCTTCAATCCCGATGACACCCTCTCCAGCACCCTCTATGCAGGGCATCGCGCGACCACTCAGTTTCAAGCGATCCCGCAGGCGGTCGAGGAAAAGGAGCCTCTTTATCCAGGGGGTGTCATCGATCTCAAGCGCGCATTCTACGGAGTCGACACGCATGTCACCGACCAGCGGGCGTGGGGTGAGGCGCGCCTGCAGACTGTCGGCGGCATCGCCTATGACGATCTCGAGGAGACGCGGCTGGGATATCTCAACTATGTGGGCGATCAGCTCGGCGTCGAAGGAGCGGTGCGCCGCGACGAAGCGAACCATGTGTACGACTTCGATCAATACCTGCAGACGCAGTGGGATCCGGATGTACGGTGGCGCATGATCGCGGGCGTCCGCAACAACTTGGTGCAGGTGAGCTCCAACGATCACTTGCCCGGTACCACGGAGCCGCACTCGAGCGTGCGCTATACCGCGGTGAGCCCGGTGGGCGGGGTCGTGTTCCATGCGGCACCGCAGCTGAATCTCTATGCCTCCTATGGCAAGGGATTCGAGACACCCACCTTGAATGACCTCGCCTACCGGTCGGTCAACGGAAGCCTTCCGGGCATCAACACATCGCTCCAGCCCGCGCGCAGCAATAACTACGAAGTAGGCGTGAAGGCGGGTACGGGAGCCGTCCGGGCAGAGCTCGCCGGCTTCTACATTGCGACCCGCGACGAGCTCGCCGTCTTGCAGAACTTCAACGGACGCGCGGTCGAGCAGAATATCGGCGAGACCGCGCGCCACGGCATCGAGCTCGCTGTCGACGCGAGTTGGGCCGGCGGCTTCTCCGGTCGGGTGGCATACACCTTCATCCGCGCCGTAGTGGGTCAAGCGTACGAAACCTGCGTGGGAACGCCGTGTCTGCCTGCCACGGTCCAGCCGGGCAGCTACCTGCCCGCAGTTCCGCGCAATGACCTCTATGTCGGTGTCACATGGACCTACGCGCCGCTTGGATTTTCGACCCGGCTGGAGGAGCAGGGGCGCGCCGGAATTTACGCCAACGACCGCAACACGGCCTTCGCTCCGGGATACTGGGAGACCGATTGGTGGGCCGGCCTTACCCAGCACACGGCGCGCTGGCAATTCAGTGAATACCTCCGGGTTGATAACCTGACCGACCGCACTTATGTCGGATCTGTGATCGTGAATCAAAGCAGCGCGGAATATTACGAGGCGGCGCCCGGCCGCACGGCGCTCGTTATGTTCAATGCAAAATGGCGGATCGACTGACGGCAAGACGCTGCATCGGCCGACCGCGGGTTTGCATTCCTTTGCACAAAGATATGTCCACGGAGCGGGGCATCTCGCGTTGTTCCTTGTGGTAGATCGAGAATCGTGAGGATTTACACCCGGGCCTCGCGGCCTGGGTGACGGAGAGGCAGTCATGAAACGACAAATGGGTCTCGCGGTCGGCGTCCTGGGAGCCCTGCTTGCGGCAATGCCCGCGCTGGCTCACCCGGGTGGCGGTGGACATGGCGGCGGAGGCGGTCATTCCGGAGGCGGAGGCGGTCACGCTGCAGCGCCACACTTCGGCGGTGGCGGTGGTGGGGCCCACTTCAGCGGTGGGGCCCACTTTTCAGGCGGCGGGGCGCATTACGCGGCGCCGGCGCATTACGCGGCGCCGGCCCATTACGCGGCGCCGGCCCATTACGCGGCATCCGCTCGTTACGCGGCGCCCGCCGCTCATTACGCGGCCGCGGGGCGCGGCTATGCAGGCTACGCGGGCCATGGGTATGCCGGCGGCTACAGCGGATATCACGGCGGTTACGGAGGCTACCGGGGCGGGTACTACGGTGGCTACCGGGGCGGTTGGGGCTATCACGGCTTCTCGAGCGGCGCTGCCTGGCGCGGCGGATGGTGGCATGGCGGGTGGTGGCCGCGGGTGTACTACGGACCGGGCTTTGCGTGGTTCCTCCCCGTGCTACCCCTCGCCTATGCGACGTACTACTACGGCGGAGTCCCGTATTACTACGCGAACAACGCCTATTACACCTGGGATCCTTCGTATGCCGGCTACGTAGCGACCGATCCCCCGCCCATCGGCGATCCGAATGGCGCGGGTCCGGCGGGGGCGCCGGACGCCCCCCAGGGGGCGCCGCAATCGGGCCCGGCCCCATACGCAGCGCCCAACGGCTATAACGGGTACGCGGCGCCCAACGGCGCGCCCTCCCAGGCCCCCTACGGCTCTGGCTCGCCGCAGCCCGGTGCGGCGGCGCCCGCCGCTCCGGCACCTCAGGCGCTGCCGCCGTCCGACAATGGCCAAGGGCAGCCGCCGCCCGGAGCCTCCCCGCAGGCTTATCCAATGCCGAATGCCGCGCCACCGGCCGCCGATCCCGTGAGCCTCGGCGTTCAAGCCAACCTCAACATGGTTCCCCGAAACGGTCAGACGTCCGACCAGCTGTCCATGGACCGGCGCGATTGCCAGCAATGGGCCGCGCAGCAGGCCGGAGCGGCAGCGGCGAATGGATCGGACTATCAGCGGGCGATGGTCGCCTGTGTGGAGGGACGCGGATACGGCGTCGAGTGAGCGGCTGCCCCCTGCGGCCGAGTGGCTTCGGGCCCAGCCCGTGCTAGTTCTGCCAGCAATCGACGCTGGCGTTCGCGTCGAGCCCTGTCGCGGTCTGCTGACCGGCTGAATTGATCGAGAATGTCGCGCAGGCGGTGTCGTTCGTCTGCTGACCCACGGCGGTCGCGGTAATCGAAAACGTCGCCGGGGTCCCGCTGGGATTCAGCCCACTGGGCGGGACGGCTGGAACCACCGTGATGGCGGTAATGTTGTAGTATCCGCTGCCCACCGTAACCGGTAGACCCGTGGCATAGCCGAGGTCAGACGGGGTCCCGCTGTAGAAGTTGCTGGTGCTGAAGAAGCGCTCCTCGAGACTCGCGGCGTCGAGCAGTGCCGACTTCGCCTCGGTGCGATGGGACTTCAGCACATAAGAGCTGTACGAGGGGATGGCGATGGCGGCGAGGATCCCTACGATGACCATTGCCACGATGAGCTCCATCAGCGTGAAGCCTGCTGCCTGCCGGCGGATGTCGTGCCCGACTTGCATAAGGATCAGCGCCTCTCGATCCAGGTGAGCCGGCTGCCTTGCGATGCGCCGGGCGGGTTGATCTGCACGATCGTGCCCGCGGGCGGCATGGTTTGGGTCACGAGGTAGGTCTTGTTGTCGAAGAGCACCACCGACGGTGAGCCGGTGCCGCTCAGCGCGAGGCCGCTCACGCTCTGATTGTTGATGTTCAGGAACTGATGGTTGGAGCCGAAGAATGAGTTGGTGAAAGCACCGCCGGTCGCGGGATTGATCGCCATGGTCCAGCCGCCCGCCGGGGTCGATGAGCACGTGTTGAGGCTGATGGTCGGCGGGATCGTCGTGTTCACGATGAAGGCGCCGTCCTGCAGGGTGGGATTGAAGATCACCTGCTCGTCGACGAATTGTGCGCCCTGGGAAGTCGTCGGCGTCAGGTACTCCGGATCGTTCGCATTGGCGTAGCCGGTGCCGAGCGACAAATACCAGCCGTATTGGTTCGCGTTCGTGCAGGTGCCGGCGTAATCCGCCCAGCCGACGCAGTTGCTGCTCACCGTCCGGTAATAGGCGGCGGCGGTGGTCGAGCTCGAGGAGCCGCTCGCGGTACCGCTCTGATCGTACGAGCCGGTGATGCTCTGCCCCTCGAGCTGGCTCACGCCATTGATCGGAGCGGGAACACCCCCCGCCGTCGGAGCAGCCGGCGTGGTCGTCGTTGACAAGGCATCATAGGTGACGGTCGACATCGCATCCCACGCGCTCATGTTCCAGTCCCACACGCCGATGAGGTACTGCTGCGTGGTGGCGTAGGTCGCGGGCGTGTTTTTGGTGAACTGATCTTGCAGCCCCGTTCCGAACTCCACGAGGATGCGGGGATTCGGGTTCGAGGCGATGGCGGCGACGATCACCTTGGTCGTGATCGGAGCGCCGTTCGGAGTCGAATAGATGGGCGTGGGCACGCCGCCCACCTTGGTCACGGTCCAGTTGCTCGGATTCTGGCTGGTCAGATCGAAGCGCCACACATTGCCCTGAATGTCGCCGGCGTACACATAGTCGACGAGGTGATCACCGTCGAGATCCGCCGGGGTCGTATCTTCGATCCCATCGGGCGATGCGCTCGATCCATAACCGGTGCTCAGGTAATAAAAGGTCGGCTGTCCGCCGCTCGCTCCGGCGAGCATGACGAAGATCCCCGCATCGCCGTTATAGCTTCCGGTGCCATTGCCGAATACCGCGCCCCAGGAGGTTGCCCCATTGGCGGTGTTCACCGCCGTGTTATGGAAGCGCCGAATCTGCGGAATGCCGAATGTCTTGCCGAGGCTCGCGCCGCAGGTCGCGACATTCGCGCAGTTGAAGTTCGCCGTCGCGCCCGAGACCGTCGAGGTGTAGGAGGGGGCGCTGCCCGTGACTGCGTAGGTGAGCGAGCTGTACCACTCGCCGATGACCAGGCTGGAGGCGTTGGCTTCCGAGAAGCTGCCAGGGGCGGTGCCGATGCCGGGGTTGGTGACATCGAGCGCGTAGATGTCGCTGCCGCCTCCGCCGAGCCCGCCCACCAGCCAGGTGTGCCACGCACCGTTGTAGTACAGATCGCCGTCTCCCGGCGTGCCGTCGACGTTCAGCTTGTGCGCATACAGCGGGCTCGAGTAATCCTGCGCGGGGTCGGGAGAGGTCGTCCCCGTCGCGCTGTTGAAGATTACGCCCGCATTGATATGGTTCACCACGTACGCCGGCATGTACGCGATCACTTCCTGGCCGTCGTTGTCGGTCGCGCCGTACGGGCTCGTCGACGTGGTGCCGTCGAGCTGGCCGTTCGCGTCGAAGAACCCCGTCCGGAATCCGTGCAGAAAGCCGTCGTTGGAGCCCGCGTACACGACGTTCATGCGCGAGACGTTCGCGCTCTGGAAGCTTGCGTAGGTCGGGCCGCTGTTCTCGGGCATGGTCGTGCTCGGATACAGATAATCGCTCCAGATCGCGGGAAAGGTCGCAATCGGCGCGCCCACCCAGGTCGGGCTCGAGTCGATGATGTCGCCGAGGACGCTGGTGCGTGCGCGAAAGCCGGTCGGGGCCGGGATCGAGCTCGATGCGAGGGGGTCGACGCCGAACTGATTTTGCTCATCGCCGCGCTGACCGCGCAGAAATTCGAGGCGCAGATTGCTCGCGAACGGCCATACCGCGCTCGAAGCCGGGCTGGGATCGCCGTAATCCAGTTTCGTCTGCTCGTTGGCCGAAAGCGGCGTGGCACCTGCGCTCGACCAGGTGAATGGAACGCCCTGGCCGGTCGCTTCGTTGTAAGTGAGCATGACCCGCCCGGTGTCCGGGTCCGGTGCCGCGATGGGGCCGGGCGCACCGCTGGAGGGGCAGGTCTGCCCCGCCGCGACTCCCGTGAGATTGCACGAGGCGTCCCAATTCACGATCGGATCGATTTGCAGATTCACCCCATCCGGCGAATCCAGGTACTGCGAAGTCATCGAGCCCGTCCAGTTGTTCTCGTTGTAGAACGCGAAATAGACCTGGGTGCCGGTCTGCACCTTGGCGGTCTGTTTCTGGTTCAAGCCGGCGGAGCTCGCGGCCGAATTCTGCGGCGCGGCCTGGAAACACATGATCTCGTGGATGTTGCGCGAACCGCCGGTCGAGCCGCCGAATCCGAAACGCACCATCGAAGGCAGCGCGCCGTTGTTGAGTATGTTCTGCCCCGTGATGATGGGCTGATAAAGGGCGCCGCCATAGCTGTATTTGAGACTCAGAAGGCCCTGGGGCGAGATCGACAGGTCGTAGGTGATCGGCACGCCGTAGGTCGGTCCGGTGGTGCCCGTCGTCGCGTAGCCACGAAACAGGGCGTTCTCGTTCGCGATGTTGGTCGGCAGGATCTTGAACGCGTTGGGGATCGCCTGATAGTTGGTCAACGGCACGGCGGGCACCGGATTGGCGTTGTAGGGGTTGTAGATGCCGTTCGTGAAAGTGCCGCTGGTCGTCGTCGAGGCCGCGCTGTAGTCCCACGCGTATCCGGTCTGGCACGCTTGATGGACCGCAACCACTTGCTGAGCCGCCGTCAGCGACGAGGGGTAATACATGGATGTCGTGGGAGACTGATTCAGGTATGCCCAGGCCGTCGCGCCCGCGCCGCGCAAGCCGATGCGATTCGGCACATACCCGTATCCGCTCGAGGTGTTATCGCCGGAGTAGGTGATCACGCCGCTGCCGTTGATGACGTCGCCGTTGAGGAAGTTGCCGTACTCGTCGATCCCCAAGCCGATGTAGCCGCCGATCATGCCGGCGTAGCCTTGATTGGCGCTGTTGTTCGTGTTCGAGCAGGTGTATCCCAAGCTGCCGCCCCAGTCGCCGAGGGTGACGCCGTAGGGGCCGCCGTTGTTGGCCCCATACGAGGTGCCGGTCACCGGATTGGCCGACTCGACGTAGCTGTCATCGACCAGGAAGAAGCTCATGCCGTCTGCACCGTCGTGGTTGCCGCCGCCATGGTCGCCTTCGTAGGTCTCGGTCGTGAAGGTCACGTGCAAGCCGTTGGTCGCGAGCGCAAAGGCGAAATTGGACACGATCGCGCCTGACTGGGCGTTGGCGTCGTTCGTGAACCGCAACGCGCCGCCCGTGATCGGTGTATCGGGCACGGTGTTCAGATTGCCGCTGTTGCCGCCGACTTGCGTCTGAGCGCCATAGTAAGGATCGCTCAAGCACTGCGGCAGTGCGCCCGGGCTCGAGGTCGAGCCGAACGGTATGTTGCCCGCGGTCAAGCACGCTCCGCCGAAGAAGTACCACTGGCAATTCGACGTGTAGCCGGTGAAATTCTCCGACACCTGGGTGCTGGTGCAACTGGGCGGCGGCGCCGCTTGCGCGGGAGTGCCGAGCGGCAGCCAGCTGCCGCCCATGGCGAGCACGATATAAGTCAGGAGATGTTTGGTGTTCATTGGTACGATCCCAGGTCCTTGACGCCCGTCTGCACGATGTAAGTCGACTCCACCACGGCGACCGTATCGGGGCTGCCGCCATAACCCTGTGCGTCGATTTGATAGATGTTGCCGAGACCGCCCGGCGATGGACCGACCAACGTGATGTAAAAGGCCGGCGTCGCGTAGTAGTAGCCTGGCCCGGGTATCGTCACGTTCATGGGACTCGGCACGGCCGGGGTGTAAGCGACCCCGACGTTGTTGCCGGCCACTTGCCAGGGCAGCGAGGCGAAGGGAGCAAGCGGCACGTTGGTGCAAATCTGCGGCGCGGTCGAGGTCGCCATGCCCGAGCAAGTGATGGTCGGCGAAGCACTGCCACCGCCGCTCGTCAGCCAGTATTCCGCGAATTGCTCGGCCGTTTCCGCGGCGTTCAATGCGCGTTGCTTCTCGCGCAGGTTGCCGGCGATCTTCTCGTCCAGTCCGAAGCTACGGAACATGGCCACCGCCAAGATGGTGACGACAATCAGCATGAGAAGCGCCGTCACAAGCACCATGCCGACCTGACGGCTGCGGGGCGAGATCATGTCGTGACCCCCGTCTTGGCCATCACGGCGATGGTGCGAGTGAAGTTGACGAACTGCTGCGTCTGGCCCGGCTGTCCCCACAATGGGTTCAGGAATTTCAGTGTCACCTGCACCGATTTCACCTGCGGCCAGTAGTTGTCTGCGGTGACGGTCGCGGCATCGAGGTAGGTATCCACGGAGTTGTACGCCGACCCGACGCCGGTCTGGACGCCGTAAAGAATCTGCATGTCCGTTATGCCCGGAACGAGCAACACGGGTGGCTGCGGGGCGTTGTTCACCCAGAGGGTGCACGTCAGGTAATTGCCCGCAACGCTGATCTGGTTCACGAAGCTCGCGGGTGTGGTGCTCGGATTGCCGGTGCAGTTGATGGCATTGTCGAGGCCGGGCGGGCCGGATCCTGCGGTCAAGAAGCGGGTCGTGATGATGTGACCGGGAACACCGCCGGTGCCCGTACCGACCAGCGCCTGACCCGCATAGGTGAAATTCGCGGGCCCATAGACTCCAGGCGGAAAAGAGGATGCCGCGGTGGCGATGGTGGGATTCGTGAAATATCCGGTGGATTGCACGACATCGGTGATGAGCTGCATCGCCATGCGCTCGTTGTCCTGCAGCTGCGAGAGGCCCGACTGGTTGGTGTTCGTCCGTCGCATCGCCTGCACCAGCGTGAGCAAGCCGCCGATGAGAAAGAGGCCCAGCGCGATGGCGACCATCAGCTCGACGAACGTGAACCCGCGCGCGGGCCGGGCCGGCTGCGGAAGCCGCGATAGCGGACGCCGTTGCTGTGCGGGGCGCGTCATGGCTGCACGTACAAGGTGTAAGTCGGCGCGGCCAGGACGGCCATCTGAGTCTGCATGGCGTTCGCCGCGACGCCGTTCTCGGTCCATTGCAGCTGGATGGTGCAGGTCACCGGAACGCCGATCACTTGCGAGCAGTTGATGGTGGCGAGATAGCCCGGCAGAACTTGGTAGACGGCTTGTGCCCACTGCTGTAAATCGTAGGCGGCCATGGCCGCGGGAATGCACGTCCCGGGGGCTGCCGTGCACGGCGTCGCCGCGGCGTAGGGGTTGGCTGCGTTGCTGATGACGATGCTCGCGGTCACGCCGGACTGCCAGAAGCCCGGATTCGCGTGCATTGCCGCAGCGAGACTCGAGGCCTCGATGGCGGCGAGCGAGCGCGAGCTGGCGACGCCGGTGCTCGAGAGCGCGAGCGCCTCCATCTTCGCGAGCCCCAGAAGGCCCACGGTCGAGACCACGAGCGCCACCATGACTTCCATGAGACTGAATCCGCGGGCACGCCGGCGGCTACGGGCAGCTTCGAGATGGTTCAGGTGCATGGCGGTGTCCCCGCTCCGTACTGCTCTGTGGATACCGATCCTGACGGCGTGATGGCGAGGCAGCGCGTCCAAGCGGACGTGTTGGTCTGATCATGCAGATTGATGGTGAACGTGGTCGGCACGCTAGTCGGGGCGTAGCCCATGCGATTGAACGAGGCTGCCGAGTACGCGACGCTCGAGACCAGCGTGTCGGTGCTGCTGAATGCGGGCTGCACGCGGATCACGGGCAGTCCCGCGCACTGTTGGGCCGCAGTGGGGTCCAGACAGACGATCCAGCCCTGCTGCCAGCTGCTCGCGCCGCTGCAAGCGGTATACGGGGCTGAGGAGGCGCAGATGGTCACGGTCTGGCCCTGCTTGATGGCCTGGCTGCGCGCGAACTGCATGTCGCCCAGCAGCCCGTTGATCTCGCTCGAGATACGGTTCGATCGGGTCACGTACTTGAACGATGGCAGGCCGATACCGGCGAGGATGCCCATCACCATCATGACCATCGCGAGCTCGGTCATCGTGTAACCAGCGGCGCGACGCTTGTAGAGCGGTGTTTGCATGGGGGCGATACTAAAGCAGGAGCCTTGCACCAAGCTGACGGAGGTCATCCCTGAAGCGCCTGAAACTGTGACCCGTCTCACGAAATTTCCGCACGTCGCCAGGATGCGACACGGGACAAGCCCGGAAATCTGCGATGTCGCTGCCCGATTGGTCGATTTAACTTTGGCGAAATTCGACCGAGACACGCGTTCCCTTGCCCGCCTGCCCCGAATCGATGGAGAGCGCGCCCTCGTAAAGCCGTGCGATTTCCTCGACGATCGCGAGCCCAAGCCCGCTGCCGTGTCCCGGTGAATCCGGCAGGCGATAGAAGCGTTGCCGGACCCGCTCGCGCTCGCCCGGCGGGATGCCGGGACCGGTGTCCTCGACCGCGATGAACGGCTTGCCGTGGCGCTCGCCGGCGATCACCGTGACGCTGCCCCCCGGCGGGGTGTACTTGAGCGCGTTGTCGACCAGGTTGCTCAACAGATCATCGAGCAGCGAGGAGTCCGCACGCATCGAGACCGGCTGCACCTCGGCGCCGAGGTCGATCTCGGAGGCGAGCGCGCGATCGAAGAACTTGGACACCACCTCGCCGACGATGGCATCGAGTGCGACCGATTCATTCTTGGCGGCGATATTCACCGTCGGATCGGCCCGCGCGAGACTCAGCAACTGATTTGCCGAATGCGAGAGGCGGCGAATAGCCTCCTGCAGGGTCGCCAGCCGGTGCTTGATCGGCGCCGCCGCAGGTTCGGCCGCGAGCAGCTCGAGCTGAGCCTGCATCCCGGTGATGGGCGTTCGCAGCTGATGCGCGGTGTTGGCGATGAACTGCTGTTGAGCCTGCACCGAGGTGCGCAGCATCTCGAACAGGCGGTTGAGCGTGACCACCACCGGGGCGATCTCCCGCGGCACGAACGTCTCGTCGATGGGTCGAAGATCGAGCGCCGAGCGACGGCCGATCTCCTCGCGCAATTTGCGAATCGGCCGCAGTCCGAGCTGAATCCCGAGCCATACCAGGACCAGCGTGACGTCGAGCTGCACGAAGTCCCACAAGAGCGTGCTCATGAGGCCGAAGCGCGCGGCGGGCTCGCTCGAGGCGCGGACATCCGCCATCGAGAGCAGCAGCACCCCGGCCGCCGTGTCGAAGCGCGTCGTGAGGGTGCGCACGGTGCGGTGCTCGAGCTGCGCGAGCGCGAACACCTGAGCGCTCGCATCCGCGACTGCAACGGCGGGCAGCCGCGCATCACCCAGCAAGAGGCGACCCTGCGAATCGCGCACGGCATATATAAAGGAGTCCGCTGAAGGAAGAGGCGGACCGCCGTGCGCACGCGTGTCGAGCATCACCTGCCCGTCGCTCGCCTTGATCCGCGCCATCAGTGCGTTCGAGGCTTCGCGCAACCGCTGATCGCGGCCGATGACCGTCGGCGCCACGTTGTTGAAGTAGTGAACCAGTGCTCCGCACAGCGCGAGCAGCATGAGGGGCACCGCCAGCCAGAGCACCAACTGTCGGCTGATGGACGAGCTCACGCGGTTTTCGCTTCTTCCAGCCGGTACCCCAGGCCGCGCAAGCTGCGGATGGTTGCGGCGTCGCCGAGCTTCGCGCGCAGTCTCGAGATATGCACCTCGACGGCATTCGCCGTGATGTCCTGCTCGGGACCCGCGAGCGCCTGCTGCACGCGGTCCTTGGAAACGATCTGTCCGATCTTGCGCACCAGGCATTCGAGCACCAGCCACTCGCGCGCGGTCAGCGCCACTTCGGCCTCGTCGATGCAGAGGCGCCGGCCGGTGAGATCGACCGTCATGCGGTTGAGCTTGAGATGTCCCTCGAGCGCGCCGCCGGCGCGGCGCATGAGGGCGCGGCAGCGTGCCGCGAGCTCCGCCGGCTCGAACGGCTTCGACAGGAAATCGTCGGCGCCGATGTCGAGCGCCTTTACCTTGTCCGTGAGGGTGCAGCGCGCGGTCAGCATGAGCGTTGGCATGGTGATACCGGCACTGCGCAGCTTGCGAACCAGGGTGAGCCCGTCGGCCCCCGGCAGGCCCACGTCGATCACCGCGAGCGCGAAGCTCTCGGCCTCGATGGCGGCCCGCGCCGCCTCGGCGCTCGCCACCCGCAGCACGGAATAATTCGCGGCCGCCAGTCCTCGGGCGATGGCGTCGGCGACGATGTCGTCGTCCTCAACGATCAGGAGCCGCACGCGGGCAACCCGTAGAAGGTCCGAGCTTACGGCTTGTCCGAGGCGGCTTTGAGCACGCCATCGGATTCGGGTTGATCGCCGCCGAACGGAGTGCGTCGCGCCGGCATCGAGGCGCGCAGCTTCGCCTCGTACGCCTTGGCGAAGGTCTCGGTGTAGACATGCGGAAAGCCGTCGGCCGGGCGTTGCGTGAGGCCGACGAACATCTCGGCGTACAGATCCCAATATTTGGTCTTGTTCTGCTGGCCGAACACGCCGCGCTTGGTCGCACGCTCGAAGCGCTCCTCGAGCTCCTTTGGGTTGACTCGACCGAGGAACTCCTCGAAGGCGGCGCGGCTCGCGGCAAGAAATGCGGCGTTTTGAGCCTTGAGCTCCTTGAAATTATCGCGAACCGCGTCCACCGAGCTCGCACGCGTCGAGGTCGTGGTGAGGAGGCGTACCAGTGCCTCATCGACGCCTTTCGAGAAATTGAGCGGAGACTCCGGGCCTTCGCTCGGCGGCGGGGGCGGCATGCGAAAGCGGTTGCGGAACTCGTTGCGGCTCTGGCTCAAGTCCATGAGCCCAAGCACGGCCTCGCGCAACAATTGTCCCGCGAGCTGCAACGCGCCATTGCGCGCCTCCGGGGTGAGCGTCCGTGGGTCCACTCCCGCACCACGGCAGAAGGCCGCGAGTCCGAGATCGAAGTCGCCCTCGTAGAGCGCAGGACCTTGAGGCACGCTTTGCGGAGCGGCTTGCGGTGAAGCTTGCGGCGCGAGTTGCGGGCGCAAGCCGGCGGCGGCAGCAGCTTCCGCCTTGCCTTCGACCTTGAAGGGTCGTGTCATCATGTGCCACGGGGTACCGCCCCCCTCTGCGGGCGGTTGCGCCGCGGCAGGCGGGGCGCTCACGGACTGGCCATAGGCGTTGCGCGGGTGCACCGCGGAGTTGCTCGGCTCCAGGAGCGAGCTCAGATCGAGGTCCGCGCCGAGGTCGTTGGCGGTGGATTTCTTGACCGCCGCGGAGGCGGCTGCTTGGCCGTCGTAGGCGACGATTGCCGCCTCGTCGGGCGGGAAGTCGTTGCTCTTGTCGATGGTGACGAGCAGCTCGTACTCGCCGAGGCGCAGGTAATCGCCATCCTTCAGCACATAGTCGTGGTACTTGCCCAGCGGCACTTGCGAGCCGTTGACGTAGGTGCCATTCGAGCTGGTGTCCACCAGCACGTAGGAACCCGCCCGAAAATCGATGCGGACATGTTTTCCCGAGAGATACCGATCGGGGTCGGGTAGAATCCAGGCGTTGTCGGTCGCGCGCCCGATGGTTCCTCCATGCACTCCGAACACCTTGGTGGATAGCGGTCCAAGCCGAATTCCGTGTTCGCTGACCACGCTTAAGCGCAAGGTCATGTGTGCTCCGTGAGGCGGGTCTGAAGGTTTGCGCTAAGTGCCCGTATAATATGGGAAATGCTAACAATGCTTGGAGCCCGCTAAATGGCCGCGAGTCACATTTTTAAAGTTATGTTCGTGAATCAAGGCAAGGTGTACGAGATCTACGCCCGTAAAGTGAGCCACGGCAACCTTTTCGGCTTCATCGAGGTCGAGGAACTGGTGTTCGGCGAACGCACTACCGTCGTGGTCGACCCGACCGAAGAGAAGATAAAGGCCGAATTCAACGAAGTAAAGCGTACCTACCTTCCCATGCATTCGGTGCTGCGCATCGATGAGGTGAAGAAGCAGGGCGTGAGCAAGATCGTCGCGCTGGAGGGCTCGAACGTCTCGCAGTTTCCCGTGCCGATTTACACCCCCGGCGGCGACTCGAACGCCCGCAAATAATCGCGCCGGCGCGGCAATCTGGCGTTGCTCAATCGTTCGCGCCTGAGGCGTGCACGCGCGGGGTTCTCACGCCGGAGTTTCTGGTAGAATTCCGCATGTTTTCCATGCCCGGCGCGCCCGCGCTGTCGCAATTTCGCCTCGAAAGATTGCTGCAGGCGCTGCAAGGCGTCGATCCGCGCGTCCGCGCGCTGAGCTCGCGCCTCATGCACTTCGTGGATGCCTCGCGCGATCTCGATGAATCCGAGCTCGAGCTGCTAGGCAAGCTCCTGACCTATGGTCCGCGGCCCCTCCTCCAGGAGGAGCGCGGACAACGCCTCCTCGTTACGCCGCGCATCGGAACCGTCTCGCCCTGGTCCAGCAAGGCTACCGATATCGTCCACGTCTGCGGCCTCGAGGCGGTGCGGCGGGTGGAGCGCGGCACGGCTTACTACATCGACGCGGCGCACGGTTTGACGGAGACGGAGCTGCAGCCGCTGGGTGCGCTGCTGCACGATCGAATGACCGAGTCGCTCTGGACGCTGGAGCGCGAGCCGGATCTGTTCCGCGCCGGTGCGCCGCGTCCGCTGCGAGTCGTGGTGCTGGGCTCGGACGGGCATGGCGCGCTCGCGCGCGCCAATGCCGAGCTCGGCCTCGCGCTCTCGAAGGACGAGATCGACTACCTGGTGAAGACGTTCGAGTCGCTCGGGCGCGATCCCACGGATGTCGAGCTGATGATGTTTGCGCAGGCCAACTCCGAGCACTGCCGGCACAAGATCTTCAACGCGCAGTTCATCATCGACGATGAACCCATGCCCGCCTCGCTGTTCGACATGATCCGTGCGACCTATGCGGCGAACTCCGAAGGTGTGCTGTCGGCCTACCGAGACAATGCCGCCGTGATCGAGGGACCTCGCGCCGAGCGCTTCTTTCCCGATCCGGCGAGCCGGCGCTACGGCGCTATCCGCGAGCCGGTCGACATCCTGATGAAGGTCGAAACGCACAACCACCCGACGGCGATCTCGCCTTTTGCCGGTGCCGCGACCGGTTCAGGCGGGGAGATCCGCGACGAAGGCGCGACCGGGATCGGCGCAAAGCCCAAGGTGGGATTGACTGGCTTCTCGGTGTCGAACCTCAGGATCCCCGGCATGATCGAGCCATGGGAGGTGGATTTCGGCAAACCCGACCGGATCGCCTCCGCGCTCGACATCATGATCGCCGCCCCCTTGGGCGCGGCCGCCTTCAACAATGAGTTCGGACGCCCCGCCACGTGCGGATACTTCCGCACGTTCGAGCAGACAGAGAGCGGGGCAAACTCCGCGCCCGGACGCATTCGCGGCTATCACAAGCCCATCATGATCGCAGGCGGCCTCGGCAACATACGCCGCAAGGATGTCGAGAAGGGCGACGTGGCCGTAGGCTCGCCTCTCGTGGTGTTGGGCGGCCCCTCCATGCTGATCGGTCTCGGCGGTGGTGCCGCTTCCTCCGTCTGCAGCGGTCAAAGCTCCTCAGACCTCGACTTCGCCTCCGTGCAGCGCGGCAACCCGGAAATCCAACGGCGCGCCCAGGAAGTGATCGATCGGTGCTGGGAGTTGGGGGATGCGAACCCCATTCTCCTCATTCACGACGTCGGTGCTGGCGGCTTGTCGAATGCGCTGCCGGAGGCGATTGCGCACAGCAATCGCGGGGGGCAGATCGACCTGCGCAGGATTCCGAGCGCCGAGCCGGAGCTTTCGCCGATGGGGCTCTGGTGCAACGAGGCGCAGGAGCGTTACGTGCTCGCGCTCGTGCCGGGCAGCGCCGAGCGTTTCGCGGCCCTTTGCGCGCGCGAGCGCTGTCCCTTCGCCGTGGTGGGCGAGATCACGGCGGATGGATGGCTGCGGGTGACCGATCCGCTGCTCTCGACCACGCCGGTCGACATGCCCATCGATGTATTGCTCGGCAAGCCGCCGCGGATGGTGCGCAAGGTGCGCCGCCTCGAGATGCCGCGTTCCGTGCTGACCAGCGAGGACATCGGCGTGAAAGAATCGCTCGAGCGCCTGCTGAGGCTGCCAACGATCGCCGACAAGTCCTTCCTGATCACCATCGGCGACCGGACGGTCGGCGGCCACGTGAGTCGCGATCAAATGGTAGGACCCTGGCAGGTCCCGGTAGCGGACGTGGCAGTGAGCCTCGCGGACTACGAGGGCTACCGCGGCGAAGCCATGGCGATGGGCGAGCGCGCGCCGGTAGCGCTCCTCGATGCGCCCGCCTCCGGGCGGCTGGCCGTCGCCGAGGCGGTCACCAATATCATGGCCGCAGACATCGAGCATCTGACCGACATTCGCCTGTCGGCGAACTGGATGGCAGCGTGCGGCACGGCGGGCGAGGATGCCGCGCTCTACTCCACCGTGCGGGCCGTGAGCATCGATCTGTGCGCGAAGCTCGGACTCACCATACCGGTGGGCAAGGATTCGCTGTCGATGCGTACCGATTGGAACGAAGCCGGCGGCGCGCATTCGGTGATCGCACCGGTGTCGCTCATCATCTCGGCATTCGCGCCGGTGACCGATGCACGGCGCACGCTCACCCCTCAGCTCGAGGTGAGCGAGCCGGCGCGGCTGTGGCTGATCGATCTCGGCGCGCGCAAGAATCGACTCGGCGGCTCATGCTGGGCACAGGTCTTCGACAAGCGCGGCGGCGACGCTCCGGACCTCGACGACCCCCGGCATCTCCTGGCGCTCTTCGAGGCGCTGCGGGAGCTCAAGAACGAGGGCATGCTGCTCGCCTACCACGATCGATCGGACGGCGGATTGCTCGTGACGCTCCTCGAGATGGCCTTTGCCGGCCACTGCGGCCTCGAGGTCGATCTGGGCAAGGTTTCCGACCCTACGGCCGAGTGCTTTGCCGAGGAGCTCGGAGTCGTCGTGCAGATTCCAGCCCCGCGCGTCGCGGCGGCGCGCGCGATCCTGGACCGTCACGGCCTCGGCGCGCTGAGCCGTGACATCGGCACGAGCGCGCGCGGCGCCGACGTGCGGTTGCACGCGAACGGGCGCGAGATCTACGCGGGCTCGCGCATCGACTTGCGCCGTCGCTGGAGCGAGGTGTCCTATCGAATGCAGAGCCTGCGCGACAACCCCGAGTGTGCGCGGGAAGAATACTCGCGGCTGCTCGATGAGCTCGACCCGGGACTGCATGCATCGCTCACCTTCGACCCGGGGGAGGACATCGCCGCGACTTTCATCGCTCGTGGCGCACGACCCGCGGTGGCGGTGCTGCGTGAGCAAGGGGTCAACAGTCAGACCGAGATGGCCTCCGTGCTCACCCGCGCGGGATTCGATGCGTACGATGTGCACATGACGGACGTGCTCGCGGGGCGCGTGCGTCTGGGGCGATTCCACGGCCTCGTGGCATGCGGAGGCTTCTCCTACGGCGACGTCCTCGGGGCCGGCGAAGGCTGGGCAAAGTCCATCCTGTTCAACCCGTTGGCGCGCGATGAGTTCGGCGCCTTCTTCGAGCGCGACGGTACGTTCACCCTGGGCATATGCAACGGCTGCCAGATGCTCGCGGCGCTGAAGGAGCTGATTCCCGGTGCGGAAAGCTGGCCCCGGTTCGTGCGCAACCGCTCCGAGCAATACGAAGCCCGGCTCACCCTGGTCCAGGTGCCGCGCTCGAGCTCCGTGCTGCTTGCCGGAATGCACGGCTCCGTGCTGCCGATCGTCGTGTCGCACGGCGAAGGATTCGCAGAATTCGGGGCTGAGTCGAGTGCCGGCAAGCTACTCGAGGAGGGTGGAGTGAGCTTGCGCTATGTCGACAATCGCGATCGCCCGACCGAGCGTTATCCCTACAATCCGAACGGCTCGCCGGCCGGGATCGCGGGGGTGTGCAGCGTGGATGGCCGGGTTAGCGCCCTAATGCCCCATCCCGAACGAGTGTTTCGCACGGTGCAACATTCGTGGGCTCCGCGCGAATGGGGCGAGAACGGCGGCTGGACGCGCTTGTTCCGCAACGCGCGCGTGTTCTCGGCCTGAGGCGGCCGATCGAGGCGCGCGCCGCGCGCCGTCAGTTGTGCGCCGCCCAGGACGAGCCGGGAGTGTCCTGAGACGGCGGTGCGGATTTGCGCATGCGCATGGCTTGCAACAGGCGCGCCTTGCGCACGAACGTCTGATACAACAGATCGCGCATCACCTCGAGCAGGATGCCGGCCCGTTCGGCATCGAGGCGCGGATAGTTCGGCCAAGGATCGGTGTCCGTGCCGAACAGCACGCTGCGCAGGTCCGCGAAGATGTCGTCGTCGAGCTCCGCGAGCGACCGTATTTCCTGCAGCGTGTCGAAGAGCTCGAGCTTGCCGCGCTCGCCGAGCTCGTGGAACAGCGACTGCGCGGTGCGCCGGCACATGGAGCCGAACGCATCGTACAGACTCGCGGCGTAACAGCCGAGCGCTTCCTTGAACAGCTCTTCGGATTCCTCCGGCAGATAGCTCAGGGGGAAATCCTCGCGTGCGCGCTCGACTTCGATGAAATTCGGCGACAGCTCGATTCGCAGCGCTGAATAGCCCTTCACCGGGAACTTGAGGAAGATGGGCTCGTCGCAGGCATCGCAACGGAACACGATGCCGATCTGCTTGGGCCGGCGGCGGTTCAAGTCCTCGAATCTCGGGACCGCGACCGGCGTCAAGTGAGTCAACGTCCGGCAATGCGGGCATGTGAGCGCGATGCTCTGCAGCTCGACGTGCAATTCATCCTGGGGGGTGATGTAGATGCTCATGGTGATCAGCCTGTCAGCGGTTTGTACCGAATGCGATGCGGTTGCAGGGCGTCCTCGCCTTTGCGGCGCTTGTAATCCTCGACGTATTCCTGATAGTTGCCTTCGAACCACGCCACCTGGGAATCGCCCTCGAACGCGAGGATGTGTGTCGCGATGCGATCGAGGAACCAGCGGTCGTGCGAGATGACGACGGCGCATCCCGGAAACGCCACCAGAGCCTCCTCGAGCGCGCGTAGCGTCTCGATATCGAGGTCGTTGGTCGGCTCATCCAGGAGCAGCACGTTGCCGCCGGACTTCAGCACCTTCGCAAGGTGCACGCGATTGCGCTCGCCGCCCGACAGGTCGCCGATGAATTGCTGCTGCTGCGCGCCCTTGAAATTGAATCGCCCGACGTAGCTGCGCGAGGACGTTTCGTAGTTGCCGACCTTGATGAGATCGAGGCCGCCGGAGATTTCCTGCCATACCGTGTTCTTGTCGTTGAGTGCCTGGCGCGACTGATCGACGTAGGCGAGCTTCACGCTCGGACCCAAGCGGATCTCGCCGGAATCGGGTTTCTCCATTCCGGCGAGCATGCGAAACAGCGTGGTCTTGCCGGCGCCGTTCGGTCCGATGATGCCGACGATGCCGCCGGCGGGAAGATTGAAGCCCAACCGCTCGATGAGCAGGCGCTCGCCGTAGGCCTTGCGCAGATCCTTGGCCTCGATCACGAGATCGCCCAGGCGCTCGCCGGGCGGTATGTAAATCTCGTTGGTCTCGTTGCGTTTCTGAAATTCCTGCGACGCGAGCTCCTCGTAGCGCTGCAATCGGGCCTTCGATTTCGCCTGCCTCGCCTTCGGGTTGGTGCGCACCCACTCGAGCTCGCGCTTCAAGGTCTTGGCGAGCGCATCCTGTTGGCGCTCCTCTTGCGCGAGACGCTGCTCCTTCTGCTCGAGCCAGGAGGAGTAGTTGCCCTCCCAGGGTATGCCGTGCCCGCGGTCGAGTTCGAGAATCCATTCGGCGACGTTGTCGAGAAAATACCGGTCGTGAGTCACGGCGATCACGGTGCTCGGATATTCCTCGAGAAAGCGCTCGAGCCAGGCGACCGATTCGGCGTCCAGATGGTTCGTGGGCTCATCGAGGAGCAGCATGTCGGGCTTCGACAGCAGCAACCGGCAGAGCGCGACCCGCCGCCGCTCGCCGCCCGAGAGCTTGCCGATGAGGGCATCCCAGGGCGGCAGACGAAGCGAGTCGGCAGCGATCTCGAGCTTGCGCCCGAGCTCCCATCCGTCCACTGCGTCGATCTTGTCCTGCAGCTTGGCTTGCTCCTCGAGGGCTTTGTTCATCTCCTCGTCGGACATCGGCTCGGCGAAGCGGTCGCTGATGGCGTTGAACCGATCGATCAGGCCCTGCACATCGCCGACCCCTTCGCTCACCGTCTCGCGCACCGTCTTGGTCTCGTCGAGCAGGGGTTCCTGTGGGAGATAGCCGACTTTGATGCCGGCCTGTGGCCGCGCCTCTCCTTCGATCTCCTTGTCCATGCCGGACATGATCTTGAGCAGCGTCGATTTGCCCGAGCCGTTGAGACCGAGCACGCCGATCTTGGCGCCCGGAAAGAAGCTCAGGGAGATATCGCGCAAAATGATGCGCTTGGGCGGCACGACCTTGCCAACCCGGTTCATGGTGTAAATGAACTGAGCCATTACTGCCTGTTCGTGAAAGTGCTCGTGCGGGGGGTTAGCGGTTGATTATCCAAGAGAGCGAGGGGCTTGTCACGGCGATTAGCACACCCGTGGTGCCCGCGACTCGCGCCGCTTTAATGCTCTAGAAATCAAAGACATATTATGGAGCAGGCGACGTATCGGCTACAATCGCAGGCTGTCCGTAGCGAGGCGCGAATATGTTCAACTCGAAGATGACGATTGCCGAATTTGATCCTGAGCTTGCGAAGGCAATTTCGGGAGAGCGCCAGCGTCAAGAGGACCACGTCGAACTCATCGCATCCGAGAACTACGCCAGTCCGCGCGTGCTCGAGGCGCAGGGCTCGGTGCTCACCAACAAGTACGCCGAAGGGTATCCCGGGAAGCGCTACTACGGGGGCTGCGAGTACGTCGACATCGCCGAGAGCCTGGCGATCGAGCGGGCCAAGCGGCTGTTCGGAGCCGACTTTGCGAACGTGCAGCCGCATTCGGGCTCGCAGGCGAATGCCGCGGTGTATCTTGCGCTCCTCAACCCCGGCGATGCGATTCTCGGCATGAGCTTGGATCACGGCGGCCATCTCACGCACGGCGCCAAGGTGAATTTTTCCGGAAAGCTCTTCAAGGCGACCCAGTACGGCATCAAGCCGGACACGGGCGAGATCGACTATGACCAGGTGGGGCGTCTCGCCGAGGAGCACCGGCCGAAAATGGTCATCGCCGGCTTCTCGGCGTACTCGCGCATCATCGACTGGGGCAAATTTCGCGCGATTGCCGACTCGGTGGGCGCCTACCTGGTGGTCGACATGGCGCACGTCGCCGGTCTGGTCGCGACCGGCTTATATCCGAATCCCGTGCCGTTCGCCGACGTCGCGACGACCACGACGCACAAAACACTGCGCGGCCCGCGCGGCGGCTTGATTCTCGCGCGACCCAACCCGGAGATTCAAAAGAAGCTCAATTCCATGGTGTTTCCAGGCACGCAGGGCGGCCCCCTGATGCACGTGATCGCGGCCAAGGCAGTGGCCTTCCAGGAGGCGTTGCAGCCGGAGTTCAAGACGTACTGCGCCCAGGTCGTCGCCAATGCGCGTGCCATGAGCCGCGTGCTCCAGCAGCGCGGCTACAAGATCGTTTCGGGCGGCACGGACAACCATCTGTTTCTCCTGAATCTCGTCGACAAGGACATCACGGGCAAGGATGCCGATGCGGCGCTCGGGCGCGCGCACATGACGGTCAACAAGAATGCCGTGCCCAACGACCCGCGTCCCCCCATGGTGACGAGCGGACTGCGGATCGGTACGCCGGCCGCGACCACGCGCGGGTTCAAGGAGGCCGAAGTCGAGCAATTGTCCCACTGGATAGCGGATATCCTCGATCATCGAGGCGATGAAGCGACCATCGCGCGCGTGCGCGAAGAGGTCGTAGCGTTGTGCCGGCGATTTCCAGTCTATGGGTGATTGCCGGCCGCTCTGCGGCGGCGCGGTCCTAGGTAGGTCCCATGCACTGCCCATTTTGCGGCCACTCGGAGACTAAGGTCATCGACTCCCGTCTTGCCGGCGAAGGCCGGCAAATCCGTCGACGGCGCGAATGTCTGGAGTGCGCCGAGCGCTTCACCACATTCGAGACCGCCGAGCTGTTGATGCCGACCGTGATCAAGGGCGATCGAAGCCGCGAGGCCTTCGATGAGAGCAAGCTTCTCGCCGGGATGCAGAAGGCGCTCGAAAAGCGTCCCGTGAGCGGCGAGGCGATCGAGGCGGCGGCAGCCCGGATCTGCCACAAGCTGCGCAGCATGGGCGAGCGCGAGGTGGCATCTCGGGCGATCGGCGAGCTGGTCATGGAGGAGCTGCGCCACCTCGATGAGGTAGGCTACGTGCGCTTCGCTTCCGTGTACCGCAGCTTCCAGGACATCGAGGCGTTTCGCACCGAGATCGACCTGTTGCGCCGTCATCGGCGCCGCAGTCCGCCAAGCAAGGATCAATTGCCCCTCCTGCCGGGCGATGAATCCGGCGATTCCGGAAAATGACCCAGCCCAGCGACACCACCGATCTCGCCCACATGGCGCGCGCCCTGGAGCTCGCCGCCCGCGGCCTGTATACGACCGATCCGAATCCGCGGGTCGGCTGCGTGCTGGTGGGCGGGGAGGGGACGCTCGGCGAAGGCTGGCACGAACGTGCGGGCGAAGCGCACGCCGAAGTGGCCGCTCTGCGTGCGGCGCGCGGCGATGCGCGTGGCGCGACGGCTTACGTGAGTCTCGAGCCGTGCAGCCACACGGGCCGCACCCCGCCCTGTGTGGATGCATTGATCGCCGCCGGCATCCGGCGAGTCGTCTGCGCGTCCGTCGATCCCAATCCCCTGGTGGCCGGCAACGGCATCAAGCGTTTGCGGGCGGCGGGCATTTCCGTGTCTGTGGGGGTGCTCCAGGCCGAGGCGCGCTCACTCAATCCCGGATTCTTTTCACGCTTCGAGCGAGGCCGGCCGTACGTCCGCTTGAAGCTCGCCATGAGTCTCGATGGACGCACCGCGCCCGCCCAAGGCGGCAGGATGTGGATCAGCGGAGAGGCATCGCGCCAGGACGTCCAGCGGCTTCGGGCGCGCAGCTCTGCCGTGCTTACCGGGGCGGGCACGGTGCGCATCGATGATCCGCGGCTCGATGTACGCTGGGCGTACGGACCGGCTGTGCGGCAGCCGCTGCGCGTCGTGCTCGACGCGACCTTGAGCTGCACGCCGGCTTCGCAGATCTTCTCGCGGGAGGGGGCTTTCGTGTTCGCCTCCGAGGGGGCTGCTGATGCGGCGGCGGCCGCCCTCGCCGGGCACATGCCGCCTGTGGTGGTCGAGCGGCTGCCGGGGCGTGACCGCGAGCTCGACCTCCGCGCAGTCCTCGCGAAGTTGGCGGGACTCGAGGTGAACGAGCTTCTGGTGGAGTGCGGCCCGCGCCTGGCAGGCGCATTTCTCAAGCGCGCTCTCGTCGACGAGTGGATCATCTACATGGCACCGCGGCTGCTCGGCATCGATGCCGCACCGCTGGCGGCGATCACCGGCAGCGAGGCGCAAAGCTCGATTCCCCCGTTCGATATCAGGAGCGTCGAGCGACTGGACGCGGATCTCAGGCTCACCCTGGTTCCCCGCTACCCGGCCGCGGAATCCCATTGACGGAGAGCCAGCGATGTTCACGGGAATCATCATTGCAACCGGCCGGGTAGTCTCGATCATCGAGAAGAGTGGCGATCTCGAGCTCGGCATCGATGCGGGCTCGCTCGATCTCAAGCGCGTCGCGGTCGGCGACAGCGTGAGCGTTCAAGGGGTGTGCCTGACGGCGATGCGGATCGAGGGGCAGGCTTTCTATGCAGATGTCTCGCGCGAGACGCTCGCCAAGACGACGCTCGGTACGTTCGCGAAGGGACGGCGTGTGAATCTCGAGCCGAGCCTGCGCGCCGGCGACCCGCTCGGCGGACATCTGGTGAGCGGCCACATCGATGCGATCGGCACGCTGGCGGGGCTTGTCAGGGACGCCCGTTCCTGGCGGCTGCGGTTCGAGCTTCCGGCCGCCTTGATGCGGTACGTCGCTCCCAAGGGATCGATCTGCATCGACGGCGTGAGCCTCACTGTCAACGAGGTGACCGGCCGCGGTTTCGAGGTCAACATCATCCCGCACACGCACGAGGTCACGACGCTCGGAGAGCTCACCGTCGGAGCAGGCGCGAACGTCGAGATCGACGTCATCGCGCGCTATCTGGAGCGACTGATGGCCAAGAGCGAATGAAGTCACGAGACCAAGGGCACCGATGAACACGATCGACGAGATTCTCGAGGACCTGCGCCAGGGGAAAATGGCGGTGATCATGGACGATGAGGATCGCGAAAACGAGGGCGATCTCATCATGGCGGCCGATCGCGTGCGCGCCGAGGACGTCAACTTCATGGCGCGCTACGGACGCGGACTCATCTGTCTCACCCTGACGCGCGAGCGCTGCAGGCAGCTGCGGCTGCCGCTCATGGTGAGCGAGACGGACGGCGCCCACCGGACCAATTTCACCTTGTCGATCGAGGCGGCGGAAGGGGTCACGACGGGCATATCGGCGCACGATCGTGCGCACACGATCAAGACCGCCGTATCGCCGAAAGCGCGGCCCGAGGATTTGCGCCAGCCCGGGCACATCTTTCCGCTCATGGCGCAGCCCGGCGGTGTGCTCACCCGTGCGGGGCACACCGAGGCCGGATGCGATCTCGCGCGGCTCGCCGGCTTCTCGCCCGCCGCGATGATCGTCGAGATATTGAACGAGGACGGCACCATGGCGCGCCGCCCCGATCTCGAGCAGTTCGCGCGTACGCACGCCCTCAAGATCGGCACCATCGCCGATCTCATCCGCTACCGCCTCAAGAACGAGCGCTCGGTCGAGCGCATATACGATGAGCCGGTCGATACCGAGTACGGTGGATTTCGGCTGTGCTGCTACGAGGATCACGTGCACCGCAACGTGCACATCGCGCTCGTCAAGGGAGACCTGAACTCGGAGCTGCCTCCGTTGGTGCGCGTGCACATCAAGGATACGTTGCGCGATCTCATCGGTGTGCGCAGCGAAAATCTCGGCTGGCCGCTGCGCGCGGCGGTGCGCCGGGTCGCGGCCGAGAAAAGCGGGGTGGTGGTCATCCTGGGCGCGGAGGAGACCCCGCGAGAATTCATGGACAGCGTGCGGCATATCGACGCGAAGCCGCCGGTGCATCGTCATGCGGGCGCGACCGTCCTGCGCACGTACGGCATCGGAGCGCAGATTCTCAAGGACCTGGGCCTCAAGCGCATGCGGGTGCTGAGCGCACCGAAGCAAATGCAGGGTCTCTCGGCCTTCGATCTGGAAGTCACCGAGTACGTGGATGGCGGCGAATAGACGTGCGAGGATAGCGGCGTGGCCAATGAGCAATTGCAATTGAAGACGACCGAGGGCGATCTCGTGGTGCGGGATCTGCGCTTCGCGCTGGTGGTTTCGCGGTTCAACGAATTCGTCGTCGAGCCGCTGATACGCGGCGCGGTGGATGCGCTGAGGCGCCATGGGGCCGCGGACAAACAGATCGAGATCGTGCGCGTGCCGGGCGCCTTCGACTTGCCCATAGTCGCCCGCAAGCTCGCGCAATCACGCCGCTACGAGGCGCTCGTTGCGCTCGGCGCCGTCATTCGAGGCCAGACGCCGCATTTCGACTACGTCGCCGGCGAGTGTGCGTCGGGACTCGCGCGCATCGCGCTCGAAACGGGGATTCCCATCGGCTTCGGCGTCTTGACGACGGATACCATGGAACAAGCAGTGGACCGTGCGGGCGGCAAGGCGGGCAACAAGGGTGCGGACGCCGCGCTTGCTGCGCTGGAGATGGCGAACCTGCTGCGCCGGCTGGAGCCCTGACGGCAGCCCGATGTCCTCCTCGCACCGTACCCGCAGCCTCGCCCGCAGGCTCGTCCTCCAGGCGCTGTATCAGCAACAGCTCAACCCGCGGTCGTTGCACGACACCCGACGGCAGTTCGCGGAGGATCCCGAGGCCGAGCGCGTGGACCGCGAGTATTTCGAAGAGCTGCTCGCGGCCATCGCACCGAACGGCGAGTCGCTGGATCGGGAAATCGCCAAGTACAGCGAAATCGCGCCGGCCGAGCTCGACCCGATCGAGCATGCGGTGCTGTGGCTCGGACTACATGAGCTCGCGGCCCGTCCCGAGCTGCCGTACCGAGTGGCGCTCGCGGAAGCCGTGGATCTGGCAAAGCGATTCGGCGCGACCGACGGCCACAAGTTCGTGAACGCGGTGCTGGATCGGGCGGCCCGCGACCTGCGTCCCCACGAATATGGACGAGTTTGAGCTGATCGACCGCTACTTCTCGCGCCTCGGCGCCGCCCGCACGGACGTGATGCTGGGTGTGGGGGACGATGCGGCGCTTCTGCGCCTGCCGGCGGATGCCGAGTTGGCGGCTTCGGTGGACACGTTGGTGGCCGGCCGGCACTTCCCCGAGGGAAGCGAGGCCCGCTCGATCGGTCATCGGGCGATGGCGGTGAACCTGAGCGACCTCGCAGCCATGGGGGCGAGGCCCGCGTGGGCAATGCTTGCCCTGACGTTGCCGAGCGCCGAACCCCGCTGGCTCGAGGACTTCGCGCGCGGGCTCGACGATCTCGCCCGCATGCACGACGTTGCGCTCGTCGGCGGCGACACGACCGCAGGCCCGCTCTCGGTGACGGTGCAAATCATGGGGCACGTTCCCCGCGGTACGGCGCTGCGGCGCGCAGGAGCCCGCGAGGGCGATGTGCTCGCCGTGAGCGGCACGATCGGTGATGCGGGTGCCGGTCTTGCGCTCGAGATGGGCGCGCTCGAGACGGACGATGCGGCCTCAGCAAGCGAGCTTCGCCGGAGATTCGGATACCCGACTCCGCGCGTCGAGCTCGGCGTGGCCGCTCGCGGCATCGCCACCGCGGCGATGGATTTGTCCGATGGACTCGCGGGAGACGTTCCGAAGCTCGCGGCCGCGAGCGCCCTCGCGGCGCACGTCGACGTCGATCGATTGCCTTTGTCCCGTGCGCTCCTGTCCGCCGCGGGTGCCGACCGCGCACGCGACTTCGCGCTCGGCGGAGGGGACGACTACGAGCTCCTGTTCGCGGTTCCGCCGTCTCGCTTCGAGGCGCTCGCCGCCCGGGCGGCGGAATTGAACTTAACGTTGACCGCGATCGGTGAGCTACGTCGCGGAAACGGCGTGCAGTGGGCTCTCAAAGGGAGACAGTATGTGCCCACGGCCCGGGGTTATTCCCACTTTCGTTGAGCCCTCGACTCAAATCACAGTTTGGGCGAACCGTGCCGACGTATTCTTCACGTCGTACCTAGAACTTCGCACCAGCTGAAACTTCCTTGAACACCAACCGGCCCCATCTTGCGAAGTCTGCGCACGCGCGCGCGACGCTGCCCGAGAAAATCGGCAAGTACGCTATCATCAACGAGGTCGGCCGCGGCAGCACGGGGGCCGTATATCTCTCGCACGACCCGTATTATGGCCGCGACGTCGCCATCAAGGTCTACAACGTCGACTCGAGCAGCGACGAGAGCCGCAAGCGCATTGCGCGCAAGATGTTCCTCTCCGAAGCGCACATGGTCGGCATGCTGCAGCACCCCAACATCCTGCCGATCTACGATGCCGGCGAAGAGAACGGCCATTGCTACATCGTCACGGAACACGTTCATGGCGCGCGCACACTCGCCGCCTACTGCCGGCCGGATAATTTGCTGCGAATCGACGATGTGGTCGAGCTGATCTACAAGGCGGCACGGGCGCTGCACTACGCGCACAGCCGCGGCGTCATCCATCGGGACATCAAGCCGAGCAACATCATGCTCACGCTCGACAGCGACGTGCGCATCATCGACTTCGGCATCGCGCTGGTCGCCGACTCGGAAATATCGCGAATCGAGGGGATCGCCGGCAGCCCGTCGTACATGTCTCCGGAACAGGTACAGTCGATCGAGTTGACCAACCGCTCCGATCTGTACTCGCTCGGCGCGGTGATGTACGAGCTGCTGACCGGCACTCGGCCCTTCCGGGCCGGCAACCTGCAAAAGCTCCTTCATCAGATCGTGTTCGCAACGCCTCCGCCGATTCACACGCTGCGTCCCGAGATTCCCGAAGAGCTCGAGAACGTGACGGCCATGGCGCTGCAAAAGGACCCCGAGAAGCGCTATAAGACGGGTCTCGACTTTGCCGCGGAGCTGACGCGCGTGCATCAGAAATTGCGCGCTCAATACAACCGCATCGATCAGCAGGAGCAATTCGGGCTGTTGCGCAAGCTCAAGTTCTTCCACGACTTCTCCCACAGCGAGATCTGGGAGGTGCTGCGGGCGAGCAGCTGGCAGGACTACGCGGACGGTGAGGAGATCGTGAAGGAAGGGGAGATGGACGACCGCTTCTACATCATCGTGCAGGGGCGCGTCGGCGTCGCGCGCCTCGGCAAGGCCCTCGGATACCTCGAGACGGGCGATTGCTTCGGCGAGACGAGCTACGTACGCGGCGCCAAGCGCACCGCGACCATCATGGCCGCGGGGTCGGTCGTAGTCATGAAGGTGAGCTCCACGTTGCTCGAGCAGGTTTCCGCCGAGTGCCAGCTGCGGTTCAACCAGGTGTTCCTGCGCAGCATGATAAGCCGCTTGCAGAGCGCCGAGCGCGCCACCGGCGCACCGGCTGCTATCGCCCCCCGAGGCTAGCTCGCCTCCGGGCTAGCGCGTCCCGAGTCCTTGTCGTACTCGATCATCGCGTACGCCGAGTGGTTGTGGATTGACTCGAAGTTCTCTGCTTCCACGACGTAAGCGCGTACCCGCTTGTCGCGGTTCAAGGCCATCGCCACGTCGCGAACCGTATCCTCGACGAACTTGGGATTGTCGTACGCCCGCTCGGTCACGAATTTCTCGTCGGGACGCTTGAGGATGCCGTAGACCTCGCATGAGGCCTGCGACTCGGCCACGTCGATCAGCTCCTCGAGCCACATGTGCTCGCGTAGCTTCGCCGTCAGCGTGATGTGCGATCGCTGGTTGTGGGCTCCATAGTCCGAGATCTTCTTCGAGCATGGGCAAAGGCTCGTCGTCGGCACCACGACCTTGAGCCACACATCGGTTTTGCCTTCCCGGTATTCACCGAAGATTCCGGCCTGATAGTTCATCAGGCTCTCGACTCCGGTGACCGGCGCCTTTTTCATGACGAAGTACGGAAACGTCATCTCGATGTGGCCTGCGTCGGCGTGCAGATGCTCGGTCATCTCTTCCAGCATCCTGCCGAACGAATCGACCGATATCTCGCGCTCATGCCGGTTCAGTATCTCCACGAAGCGAGACATGTGCGTGCCCTTGAAGTTGTGCGGCAGGTTCACGTACATGTTGAAGTTGGCTACGGTGTGCTGCTCACCCGCGGCCCGGTCCTTGACGCGGATCGGGTGGTAGATGTCCTTGATGCCGACCTTGTTGATGGGCATCTGGCGCGTGTCGACATGACCTTGTACGTCCTCGACGGGGGAGATACTGGACTTTTTGGCCGGAGCCTCGACGTTCATGGTGACTGGTTTCCTTCGGCTGCGATCCAGCCCGAAATGGGGCTCTTCCTGCCGGATTGCAATGATATCAGACGCCCCATCGCCCCTTTACGGCAGGGCAGCGAGTGCGGCGGCCGCCAGGCGGTCCGGCGCGCCTGGCGTGTGCATGGCGTGAGGGGGGGGCGGCGCGGCGTCTACTCGGCAGCTTTGGATGGTTCGGGGTCGAAATCCTCGACCTGAGCGCCACCGGCCTTTTTGAGGAGGATCTCGACCTTCTGCTCGGCTTCCTTGAGCGCTGTCTGGCAACTCCGGGTCAGCATCACGCCCCGCTCGAACGCAGCGAGCGATTCCTCGAGCGGCAGGTCGCCGTGCTCCAGGCGCTCGACGATCTCCTCGAGGTCACGCATCGCCGCCTCAAAGTCGAGCGGCTTCGATTCGTTTTCTGCTTTGCTGCCGGCCATAGCCGGAACGTTACACATGCCCCGTAGTGGGGTCAAACCGGAGTCCCGGGGTATGCGCGTCACGAAGCTGATTCTTCGGCGTGTCGCAAATTGTCAAGCCGTGATATGCGTCACAAGTGCGGGGTCGCACTCCCATTCGTTTTGAGTACCATGGGTCCGGGAAGCCATATGCGACACTCGATCAAACATATCCTCGCCTTCGGGTGGCTCTGCGCCGCCATGGTGGCAAGCACCGCGTGCGCCCCGCGCCGCATCCCCCCCATGACGGTCGAGGATCTCATGGAGGACAGGGTTGCTCTCGATGGACTCTTGATCAAGTGCGATCAGAGCCCGAGCAAGGTTCGCAACGTCGCCGATTGCGAGACCGCGCGGATCGCAAGCGAGCGGCTGGCCTCGCAACAGGTCGATCCCGAAGTCGAGAAGAAGCGGCAAGCAGAGTTCGAGAAGGCGCGCGAGCAGCTGCGCCTCGCGCAAGACAAGATCCGCCAAGAACAAGAAGCCAAGACCAAAGTCGACGCGTACAGCTTGCCCGTGGTGCCGGTCGAGCCGGCGCCCGCCAAACAGAGCACTCCGAGTACTCCGGCGCCCGTCCCCGGCGACGGACCACCGCTGGCGGGCAACGCGACGCACTGAGTCCTGGCTGGCACCGCGCGCCTTGAGGACGGGCCGATCACCGGCCCGTCCGCCATCGCTACTGCTTGTCGAACACCATCTTCGAGGTAGAGGTCTTGCCGTCCGCGCCGGTGACCGTACTGACCAGGGTGAGGACTTTCCCATGTGCGGAGATGGTGCGAGTACCATGGCCCACGACCTTGCCGCCCAGCTTCAACGTAAACTTCGTCGTCGAGCCGTTCACCTTCGTGAGCGCAGTGGTGTCGAAATTTTTCGACCCGGTGATGGGATGGTCTTTCCCGTCGTACTGCAAAGTCGCTCCACCGGTCACGGCGGATCCGTCAGCTGCGACGCCGCTAAATGACATGGTGACCGAGCCGTCGGCCGCTTCGGAATAGGTGCGGGTTTCCGATTTGAAGCCGGGACCGGTGAAGGATGACTTCTCGGCATTCATCGTCCAGGTGCCGGCCAAGGAAGATGCGTCGGCCGCCATGGCGGCGAGCGTGAGAAGGGTGCCCGTGAGCAGGGTTGTTATATATTTCATGAATTATCCCGAGTTGTTGTTGATGGATTGAACCCGACTCGAGAGAAACTCGATCGGCTTTGCGCGCAGTATGAGCCGTTCGAGCGCCGGGCTCAATTTACCCCGGCTTTAGCCGACGCGACCATGTCCTTCGCATGCGCAATCTCCGGCCGGTCGGATCCGGCGCCGTAGTCGGTCGATTTGAGGAGTGCCGCGTAATACGCACGCGCTTCGACCGCATCGCCGGCCGCCTCGGCCGCCTTGCCGGCCCCAAACAAGCCATCGAAGCGCCCGGGACTCAATTTCATGGATCGCTTGTATTCAACCAGAGCGTCGCGGGGCTTCCCCGATTCGAGCAGCATGTCCGCAAGCATCTCGCGTGCCGGAATATCGACTTCGCCTTGTCCCACCTGATCCTGCAAATCGGCACTGGCGCGCATGTGCTGCAGGGCTTCAGCAGTGCCGTCATTGGCGAACGCGACCCAGGCGAGCATCTCCTCGTGCCGGATTCGCGCCCCGGTCGAATCCGCGTAGTAGGCGTGATCGCCCTTCTTTACCTCCTCGATCAAGGCGTCGTAGGCGGCGAGATCGGCGCGCGCTTGCTTGGGCTTCAGCAGGTGACCGTCGGCAATCACCCGCGCCCAGTAAACCTGGACCTGCGTATCCGGCGGCGCGCCCGGGATCGGTTCCAGGGATGTCACGTTGCCCCAGTCATGCCGTTCCAGCGCGAGAAAAACAGGGAACTTGCTCCGATAGTAGGGAAACATGCCCATCATGTAATGCTCTGGGGTCATGCCCGGCATGGCTTCGTACTGCCCGATCGTGACCGCGGATTGAGTGGCGATCTCGCGCGCGCGCTCGTCCTGGCCGCTCTGTAGATAGGCGTAGATCAGGAAATCGTCGGAGTGGAACTGATCCATCCAACCGCTTTCGTGGCGGGCCTCGGCGGCTCGCGAGGCGGCCACCGAGGCGAGGTTCGCTTCGATGTCCTCCGGCCACATTCCCAACCGCGCAAAGATGTGCCCGGGCATGTGAACCGCATGCGGCCCGGAGGGGGCGATTTCGCCGTAACGTCGTGCGGCGGCGAGCCCGTCACGCGCAAGCGAGGGGGTGTCGCAGGCATGAATGATGTAATGCACGAGCCCCGGATGATTCGGATATTCCCGCCAAAGCGGCGTGAGCACCGCCATCGCCTTGTGCTCCTGGGTGAGCGTAGTATCGTTCGGAGCCTCTGCCGCGAGCAGCGCCAATGCATAGAACGCACCCGCGTCCACATCCAGCGGGTAGCGAGCGTACTGCTTGCCCATTGCCGTGGCGTACGCATCGATACGGATCTGAAAATCCTCCGGCCCCGGCTTGAAGAAGTTCGCCAGGGCGGCAATGTACTCACGCTCCCGGACGGTCTTCGCCGGCGGCGACTGGGCGGCCTGCATTTCCCTCCACCCGCCGGCTCTCGCGGCCGCGTCGGGCCGGTCCCATATTTGATGGAAGCCGCTCATGGCGACCCCCCAGTGCGCCATCGCACAAGAAGGGTCGGCCTTCAGGATTTTCTCGAATTGCGGACGCGCCTCCTCATACCAGAAATCATGGAGCAAGGCGACCCCGCGGTTGAACTCCGCTCGCACGGAAGGCGAACACGACACCGGGAACGACACCGATCCGAGCCGCTCATCGGCGGAGGGTGCGGAGGCGACGGCCCCAGCAGGGGTGCCTGCGCTAGCCGTCAGCGGCACTAAAGCGAGACAAGCTCGCAAGGCGATTACGCACGAACCGTGTATTTTCATGGCGTGGATTCTACCAACTCCCGCTCACTCAGGATCGGTGTCCTGCGAGCCGCGGGCGGGCGTTATCATGTGACACGCCGTGTGAGACGCGCCAAAGGACCAGGGGACTCGGCATGCCGCCAATCGCTGTCGAGATCAGGGAGCATCGATGAGGACAGCCTGGAGGGTCGTCGGGTGGGCCGCGGTGGCCCTTATTCTCGCCGCCGCCTATGCGGCCTATCGAGTCGGTTTCGGCAAGCCGTTCACCATCAATCAGCTCGCGAACCGCCAATCGCTGATCATACTCGCCAAGAACCCCGAGCTCGCCACCGAGGTAGGCATCGCCGACGGCACCGTGATCGATTGGTATTCTGGAAAGCTCGCGGCGGTCGGCATCAAGAAACGCGACGATGACTATGCGTTGCTCCAAGGCTTCGAGGCGGAGCTCAAAGAGTTCGATCGAGCGTCGCTCGACCGACAGGATCAGCTCACCTACGACATCCTGCTCGATCAGTACGACACCGCGCTCTCGTTCAAGCGCTTCGACTGGCTCTCCTCCGAAGGCCTTTATCCGATCGCACCGATGTGGGGTGTTCAGGTTCAGCTGCCGACTTTTCTGGAAACGGAACACATCGTCAGGAACGGGAAGACCGCACGAAACTATGTGAAGCGGCTGCAGGCGACCGCGCAAAAGCTCGACGGCGCCACCACCGAGATGCTTCGCCAGGCCAGGAGCGGCGTGGTTCTGCCGGTGTCATTACTCGCCAGGGCCGAGGAGGGCATCGCGGCGACCGTGAAGCCGGCGCCCGCGGATAATCCTCTCGTGACGACGTTCGTTGCGCGGATGAAGAAAGCCGGCATCGAGTCCGCGGAGCAGGCCAAGCTCAGGGACCGGGCGGTGACCGTGCTCGAGGACCAGGTCTATCCCGCCTTCACCCGCATGACGGCCGCACTCGAGTCGGTGCGAGCAATGGCAGTGACGCAGACGGACGGGGTGGGCCGCTTGCCCGGCGGAGCCGAGTACTACGCGGCGGCGCTTCGACAGATGACTACGACCAATTACACCCCCGAGCAGGTGCACGAGCTCGGCCGCTCGGAAGTGAGTCGCGTGAGCGCCGAGATGGACGGGCTCCTTCAGTCGCAAGGGCTCGCCGCGGGCACCGTGGCTTCCCGGGTGCAAGCATTACATCACGATCCGCGTTTTTTGCTGCCCGACTCGGATGAGGGCCGTGCGCAGCTTCTCGCCCGATATCAACAGATTCTCGATGAGGTCAATGCGCGCATGCCGGAATACTTTCGCTCCATCCCCGCCGGCCAGCTGCGCGTGCAGCGCGTTCCGGTGGCTGCCGAGAACAACGTGAGCGGCGCGTATTACGATATGGCAGCGATGGACGGCTCGCGGCCGGGGACCTTTTTCGTCAATTTGCGCAACGTTCAGGAAACGGCGACCTGGACCATGAAATCCCTCGCCTATCACGAGGGTATTCCGGGCCATCACTTTCAAATCTCGATCGCGCAGCACCTCAAGAATATGCCCCTGATCCGCCAGGAGCCGATCTATCCCGCATATGCAGAGGGCTGGGCGCTTTATGCGGAGCACCTCGCCGCCGAGATCGGCATGTACAAGAACGATCCGTTCGGCGATATCGGGAGGCTGGAAGCGGAGCTCTTCAGGGCGGCGCGGCTCGTCGTCGACACCGGGCTGCATTCCAAAGGCTGGAGCCGCGAGCAAGCCGTCACTTACATGACAGGCACCACCGGCATGAACGAGACCGAGGTCGTCTCGGAGGTCGAGCGATACATGGGTCAGCCCGGACAGGCGTGCGCGTACAAGGTCGGTCAGCTCAAGATCCTCGAGCTGCGTGAGCGCGCGAAGGCAGCTCTCGGACCGAAGTTCGACCTCAAGGACTTCCACGCGGTGGTCCTTGAAAACGGTGCCGTGCCGATGACGTTGCTCGAAACGATCGTCAACCAATGGATCGCAAGCGAAAAGGACTGACTGCCCGCAGCTAGGCCGGACGGCGGAAGCGCTTGAACATGCGTATCGTCCAGAAGCCGACCGCGCAGAAAAACAGAATCAGGGCGGCCACGAACGAGGAGTTCGGGAACGCGGGCGGCGAGATGCCGTTGGCTTTGACGAGCATCCAGTCAACGTCCGCGAGAAACACCACGAGAATGCAACCGAACCAGACACCTTGCTCGCTCAGGAAGGCGGCCGAAGCGCGCTCGCGCTCGGGTGCCAGCCAGTACTCGCGGTTGGGGATGTTGACCATCGAGGCGGGTAGCAATCGCGGTAAGAGCGCGGTGGCGAGTACGATAAAAAGCGGCATGCCGAGCGTTGAGATCAGCATGAAATCGCGGCATCCCTTGCGGCTGGCGAAGCCGTTCGGGCGTCCCGAGGCGTCGAAGTGGACCGCGACCAGCTCCGGCAGCCGGGATGTGAAGGACCAAATGAGCGCCGCAGCGGCAGCCAAGAGCATCGCGAACAACAGCAGCGGGATCTTGCGCATTGACTTGACCTCTGCGGGGGCTTAGCGCCACGCGCGCGCCGGCTGAGCATCACGGCGACGGCGGGATCGTCACCATGGTGAGCGTGCGTGCCCCGAGCGATACACCCGCCCCGGGATCATTGATCACGACGTAGAAGCTTTTTGGCTCGTGCCGCGTGGCATCGTTGACCACCGGAATGAAAAGGCTGACCGTGTTCTTGCCATCCTCGATGACTTCCGGGTGCGGCGCGACCGCCATGAAATCCTGACCGGGCTTGGCCGTACCTGATTCCGTCCACCAGGTAAAGGTCGCCGGGCCGTGCAGGCTGCCCCGGCGGCGCACGACGACTCGGGCGGCCGGATCGGTGAGCGGCACCTCGATGGTATCGGCCGCCAACTCGACCCGTGAGTGGGGCTGAATGCCCGCTTGCGCCGCTTCTGCGGCTCGCGGGGCCGCCGATGCGGGTGTTGTTGCGGCCGGTGGGGAGGCTGGAGTCGACGGCGCACTTGCGGTGACCGCTGCGGGCACCGCTTTCTGCGGCGGGCTGGGCGGGGGCGCCTGCGCCTGCATCGCACTTTGCGGCGGGCGGCTCGCGGACGCCCTATCCGAGGGGTCCGGTGGGCCGGCGGGTGCCTGCGGCGTCGCGCGCGCCGGGCTCGAGGTGTCCGATTGCGGCTCACTCTGCATAAACCTTCCCAAATCGAAGGTCGAGATGCCCCACCACGCCGCCGCCGCCGCGGCCAGGACGGCAGCGGTACCTACCACGGCGCCCGTGAGCCGGCTGCGCTTTCGTGGGGGTACTCTGACCAGCGAAAGCAGCAACGGAAGCCGGGCCGCGGCTTCGCTCCAGTCGAAGGCCTGAAGCCACTCAGCCACGTCGGAAGGACGTCGCTCGCGATCGAAGGCGAGGGCGCGGCGCAGAGCGCGCCATTCCCCGCCGGTGATGTCGGCGGGCCGCGCCGGTTTGAGGCGCTGCTCATAGGCCTCGAGTGCGGTCTTCTCCCCGAATGGGTGCTTGCCGGTCAAGAGTAAATAGGCGATGCATGCGAGGGAATACACATCGTCCCGCGCGTCCGGCCGCTTACCCTCGAGTACCTGGGCGCTCGCATAGCGAGGCGTTGCGATCGGGCCCGGATGTTCTTGAGAGCCCGAGAGGGTCGGCCCGTCACTCGAGGCATGCGCCGCGCCGAAATCGAGCACCCGCACCGCACCCTCGTTGGTGATGAAAATGTTGCCTGGATTGAGATCGCCGTGAACCACGGCTCGCGAATGCGCATGGGCGACGGCGGCGCCGACGTCGCGCACGATGCAGAGAGCGTTCGGGCGCTCCACTGGAGCCTGATTGCGGGCCGCCAGCACGCCGGTCAGCGACAGACCGCGCAGATGCTCCATCGTGAAAAATGCAATGTCACCGTCGCGGTCGAAGTCGTGGACTCGAACGATATTCGGGTGCGAGAGCGATTGCAGCAGCTGGAACTCTCGCTGCAATTCTGCGAGCAAATCGGCCCTGCCGGAGATCTGTCCATGCAGCACCTTGAGCGCCACGCGCTGGCCCGCATCCGGCATGTCGATGCGATAAAGATCCGCAGCCTCGAACACCATCCCGGTGCCGCCTCGGCCGATGACATTCTTGATCACGTAGCGGCCCCGCAGAACCTCGCCGACCGCGATTTCGCGCCTGGTTCTTCGCAGAGGCTCTACGGTGCGAGAAGCGACCACGTTCTGCGTGACGGCACTGCTCGCTTCGGTTATTCCGGAACGCGAAAGGTGGGCAACCTGTTTCGATGCCGCTGAAGGCGGCGTCAACACCTGCGTATCCGCCGTGCGCGAGGGCGCGGATAGGGGCGCCGGATGGGACGCCGGATGGGACGCCGGCGCGGATTGTACGGTGGGCGCCGCGGCGGGCGCCGGATTTGCGGGCTGGAGTTTCGCAGGGGCAGCTGCGGCGGGGCGATGCGCCGGGGCCGGTGTCGTCGCAGGCGCCGCCGGCGAACCCCCGCCCTCCCGGGCTTGCGGCAGTGGGACGCTCACCTCGCCTTTCATGCCGGGGCCGCCTTCAGTGCCCGCGCCGACCAGCTGGCTGCTTAGCCGCGATTTGACGCTGTTGAAGATATCGGCGGGCATTTTTCCGAGCCGGTAATACTGGTCGAGCAGCGCAAGGGCATCCCAGCCTGCATCGAGAGATCGGCGCGTCAGTTTCTCGATTGCCCGCAGGAAGCCATCTTCATCGCAGGCGCCCGTCGACAGCGCGTCGAGCCAGGCTTGGACGACATCGCGGTCGACATCTCGGCGGAGCTGGGTGGCCACAGGTTGGAATTCCTGCTAATTCGGGCTTTGGCTCTCGAGCGGATAGGTTCGCGGCGCCTCGGCGGTGGGAGTCGCAGGGCTCGGGGCGGGCGTCACTTGCGCGGACGCGGCGGGCATGTCCGCCTGTGGGGCCGGCGAGCTTCGCACGGCGGTATGAGTGGCTTTCGACAAGCGAGCGAGAAAGCGCTGGGCCGTCTCCGGCGCTACCGGTGCCTGGCCCGAGAGGATCTCGCTCGCCGTCACGCTTTGCTTGCCGTAAAAGTCCCGATTCGCCGATTTGTCGATCGCGATCACGCTGCCGTCGATGGCAATGCCGCCGAATAATCCTCGGGTGCGCGCATAAGAATAGATTTCCGCCAGCGAAACATCCGTCGATGCCGTCCCCTGTCGGCCCACCGGGCCCGCGGCGACGGAAGCGTCCGCCCCCAAGGTAAGCTTTCCGCCGGCGATGCCTTCGATTCCGCTCTTTGTGGTAAACACCAGAATGATGTCCGAGGACTGAGCGCCGACCTGCAAGCCCCAGCTGCCGCCGGTCAGCGATATGAAGACCGGATTGCTCCACGGGGCGCTCAGCGAGTCGCGTGTAGTGAGCACACCGTTGCCGTGCCGTCCGCCGAAAATGAAGGCTACCTGGGTCACGTCAGGAATCACGGCGATGCCGTACGCATGGGCAAGCAATGTATCCGGCACGCGCTGGTCCGGCATGCCTTGAACGTCCTCCAACACCTCGGTTGCCGTCAGCAGCCGCCCTTCCTCGCGGGCGGCGCCTGCAATTGAATAATTTGCAAAGGACAAGAGCGCCAGCGTGCTGGCCAGAAACGTCGAGCGGGCCTTAATTCCCATTGTCACGGAACTCCTTTGTAGCGTGATACCCGTAGGTAATCCGTGGATTCTAGCCGAGGGGACCCTGCATCGGGAGCTTTAGTTCCAAGTGCTTAGCGCTTCGTCGTGTCGGCAAGCACCTGCATTGCCTCCGCATCACGATGACGGGAGCGATAGTATTCGGCGAGACGATCGGTCGCCTCCCGGGTGGCTGGATGACGCGCGCCCACCGATGCGAGCAATCGCGCGCGCGCCGCGATCAGCATGGGCTCGCCTTCGCCAGATTTCTCGCGCTTGATCAACACCCATCCGAGGCTCGCGGCGCTGCGCGCCGCCCGCCAACTATCCTCGCCCGCGAGTGCCGTATTGATCTCGAGTGAGGAGCGAAGCTCCGATTCAGCAGCGGCAAGGGATCCGCGCCGCAGCAAGATCTCGCCGAGCGTTTGCTTGATGGAGCCGACGAAGAGGTGCTGCGCGGGCAGCGATTGAGCGTAGACGGCAAGCGACTGCCGCGCCGCTTCTTCGGCGGCCGGCAGCTGGTCGGCTTTGAGATACCGGTCGGCAAGATCGGAGAGATAATAGCCTGTCATATAGTGTTCGGCGCCCAATCCGTTCCTCGCGATGGCCACCGCGCTCTGCGTCGCCTCGATGGCCTTCGCAGCCTCGCCGCGCCGGTCGTACAGATCGCCGAGGTGCGCTTCGGTATTCGCGAGGCGCTCGTTGTGCTCGCCAAAGACCGCGCGCTCGATCTCGAGGGCTTCCTTCAGCAACTGCTCGGCCTCGACGTACTCTCCTCGCTGCGTCAGGATGTAGCCGAGGTTGCCCAGCGCGACGGCATGGTCCGGATAGTTGCGGCTGACCGTGCCACGAAAGATCTCGATCGCCTCCCGTTCGTAATGCTCGGCTGCCGCGAAATCGTCCATCCAGGAGGCAGCCGAGGCGAGCCCGCTCAGCGTGACGGCGACCGAAAGGTGCTGCTCTCCGAGGAGGCTGCGATAAATCATGAGGGCCTCCTCGAACAGCTTGCGGGAGCGCTCGGGATCGCTTTTGGCGTTGAGCTCGAACTGCGCGTACTGCACCAGGATGTCGGCAGTCGCCGTCGAGCCCTGGTCGCCCTTGCGCGAGAGCTCGAGCGCTTGCTGCAGGTAAGCTTCCGCGGACACGAGATGACCACCGTCGGTGAGCGCACGTGCCAGATTCGCAAGGGCCGAAGCGGTGCGTCGATTGTCGACGGGCCGCTCCTCTCTGCGAATGGCAACGGCCTGCTCGAAAAGCGGAATTGCGCGATCGCTCAACCCTTGACGGCGGTAGGCGAGGCCGATGCTCTCGAGGAGTTGTGCCCGCACCTCGGGTTGCAGGCTCATGTTGCCCAGGATCCTGGCCGCGCCGCGGTCCAAGAGATCCTTTGCGGTGGCCTCGTGACCCTGCGCCGTAAAGGGGTCGGCCTGCGAGAATACATCGACCAGGAACGCGCTCACCTGTTGTGCGCGATCTCGTTCTTGGGCAGTTGCCTCGCGTGCGGTCTCGATGCGGTGATTTTGCCAGAGGGTGACGCCGGCGATCAGCGCGAGAGTCACGAAGGCCGCCGCGACGGCCGAGACGGGCAACAGATGACGCCTCAGGAACTTCGCGGTGTTGTATCGCCAGTCGCCTTGTCGGGCAAGGACCGGCTTACCGAGGAGGTGCCGGGCGATGTCGTCGGAGAGCGCTTCCACCGACGGGTAGCGGCGATCCGGTTCCTTGCGCATGGCCATGGCGACGATCGCGTCCAGGTCGCCGGACAGACGCGCCCGCAGACGTTGCGGTGAGAGCCCGCGGCGGTCCGACAAGCGACTGCGGTCTGCGTCGGTCTCCGCCCCGAGCTTCGAGAGCACGATCTGGCTCGGCCGCATCGGGTCGTCCATGCAGATGGCGCGCTCGAGCTGCAGCTGGCTGTAGCTCATGAGCCGGTAGGGCGAACGGCCGGTCAGCAACTGGTACAGCAGCACGCCGAGCGCGTAGATGTCGGTCGCGGTCGTGATGGAGCGGCCGAGCACCTGCTCAGGCGCGGCGTTTTCCGGCGTGAGGATGCGCTCCTGCAGGCGCGTCACCGGCAGAGTGTGCCGCAGACTCTCGGGCGCCAGCAATTTCGCGATCCCGAAATCGAGAAGCTTGGGCGTGCCGTCGCTCGTCACCAGGATGTTTCCCGCCTTGATGTCCCGATGCACGACGAGGTTGCGGTGCGCGAACTGCACGGCCGCACAGACCTGCACGAACAGCTCGAGACGCTCGCGGATGAACAAAGTGCGACTGTCGCAGTAGGCGTCGATCGATTCCCCATCGACATGCTCCATCACCAGATACGGCGTGCCGTCCTCGAGGTCGCCGCTGTCGATCAGGCGCGCGATGGACGGATGGGCGAGGGTCGCCAGGATGTGGCGCTCGCTGTGCAGGCGGCTGCGCAGCCTCGGATGCAGGGCCGCATGGTGCAGCACCTTGATGGCCACCGTTTGCTCGTATTTGGCGTCGTCGCGTTCGCCGCGATACACCGTGCTCATGCCGCCGTGACCCAAGATGGACACGATCCGGTAGTTCCCGACGCGCGTGCCGACGAGGCGGTCGTGGTGCTCGACGAGCAGCGACTCGGCTGCCTCGCTGATCGCATCCATCAGCGGGTCCTCGGTTCTCTGGTCCGAGGCGAGCAGCGACTCGACCGAATGCAGGAGCTCCGCATCGCCGGCGCACGCAGTCGCGAGGCGAGCCGCGCGTTCGGGTGGCGGGACGTCGACGACCCTGTCGAACAGGGACTGAATTTGCTGCCAGCGTGCGCGCGGAATCACGAAGGGGGGTATCCTGCGATTTCGTGCAGGAGCCACGCCCGGGCAAGGCGAATGTCGCGGTGTACGGTGGCGGCCGAGGCGCCGCTTTCGGCGGCAATCTGGTCGTAGGTCATGCCGCCGAAGTAGTAGAGCTCGATGACTTGGGCGAGGCGCGGCTCCATCTGCTGCAAGCTTTCGAGGGCATCATCCAGGGTGATGACGTCGAATCCTCCCACCCGCGGAATCGAGTCTTGCTGGGCCGGATCTTGCGGCGCCCGTTTCGCCCGCCCGCGTGACTTCGCGTGGTCGACCAGCACCCGGCGCATGAGTCGGGACGCGAGGGCAAAAAAATGAGCCCGGTCCTGCAGCGTCACGTTTGCCTGGATGAGCCGCAGAAACGCTTCGTGCACCACCGCCGTCGCCTGCAAGGTATGGCCGCCGCGCTCCCCGCGCATGTAATGCCGCGCAAGGCGGCGAAGCTCGTCATAGACGAGCGGGGTCAGCCGCGCCAGGGCTTGGGGATTGCCGTCACGCCAATCTGTCAGCAGTTGCGTGAAATTCGCCGGCACTTGCATCGCAGGTCTCTCATCGCCGCCAAAACAACCCTGTTTTGCGCCCCGGGGCCTATCACCGGGTGCAGGCCAAAAATTTCGCACCGCAACATGAGGGAATTTGCCTATCGATGTCGCTTTATTCTTGGGGGCTGTGTGGGCCGCCAACGTTTGTCCATGTGTTAACCAAAGTCCGGGAGTCGAATTATGAAGACCAGTCTAATCGCTTTGCTCAGCTGCTGCGCGGTGTCCAGTGCCGCTTTTGCCTATCAAAACCACCAAAACGGGGGCCAAACCGCTCGTCCGGACGGGGCGGACGTCAGCACTTCGCACTTCATCATGATGGATGACCCGGGTATCAGCGTGCCGAAGGTGATGGACGACCCTGGTATCAGCGTGCCGAAGGTGATGGATGACCCGGGTATCAGCGTGCCGAAGGTGATGGATGACCCGGGTATCAGCGTGCCGAAGGTGATGGATGACCCGGGTATCAGCGTGCCGAAGGTGATGGATGACCCGGGTATCAGCGTGCCGAAGGTGATGGATGACCCGGGTATCAGCGTGCCGAAGGTGATGGACGACCCGGGTATCAGCGTGCCGAAGGTGATGGACGACCCGGGTATCAGCGTGCCGAAGGTGATGGACGATCCGGGTATCAGCGTGCCGAAGCGGCACTAAGCTCGAGGTTGTCATGTACCGTGGCAAAATGATGGTGACGGCAATTGCGGTTTTCGCCCTTGGGGCGGCGTTCGCGGCACAACCGATCTCGCCGCGCGATCGATTGCAGGCGGAGGCGCGACAGCCTCCAACGTGGACGCCGGGAACGAACGGCGTGATCGCGGCGTACGAGACGAACGCGTTCCCCATGGCACCCCCGCGGTAGGGCCGATTGCGGCGGCGGCGCGTCCGGGGCTTCCCTTAAGGGAGCCCCGGACGATGCCCGTGGTCTACACTACCGCGTTCAATCAACCGGGATATGCCAGTGGCCGACTCGCCGAGCGTGATCGTCATTGCCCACCGCGGGGCCAGCGGGGAGCGGCCGGAACACACTCTCGAAAGCTACCAGCGGGCTATCGAGGAGGGCGCGGACTATATCGAGCCCGATCTCGTCATGACCCGCGATGCGGTCCTCATCGCACGTCATGAAAATGAGATCGGCGCCACGACCGACGTGGCGGAGCACCCGGAATTTGCCGACCGACGTCGTATCCAGGTCATCGATGGGGAAACGATGACGGGGTGGTTCACCGAGGACTTTACACTGGCCGAGATCAAGACCCTGCGCGCGCGGGAGCGTCTGCCGGTCTTGCGGCCGGCGAATTGCGCCTTTGACGGGCGCTTTACCGTGCCGACTTTCGAGGAGATCATGCAGTTGGCGCAATCGGCCAATCGCACACGCCCTGGTAAGCGCAGGATTGGCGTGTATCCGGAAACCAAGCATCCGGCGCACTTTCAGAAGCTCGGGCTGGCCCTGGAGCGGCCCGTGCTCGAGGCACTGAAGCGCCATGGCTATGGCGAGGCCGGATCGCCGGTATTCATTCAGTCCTTCGATCCAAGCAATCTGCGCCGGCTGCGCGGCATGACGCCCCTGCCGCTGGTGCAACTTCTCGAATACGAGGTCGGCGACATCGCGCGAATCGCGCAATATGCAGATGCCATCGGGATCGCCAAATCGCTCGCGAATGCCACGTCAGTGGCCGAGGCCCACCGCCAGCGATTGTCCGTGCATGTCTGGACCTTCCGCGCCGAGAATGAGTTCCTGCCGGACGACCTCAAGCACGGACGCTCGCCTGCGGCGCACGGCGATCTGCGCGGCGAGCTCGCTCGCTATCTTGCGCTCGGCATCGATGGGTTCTTCACCGATTTTCCGGCGATAGGCGTCGCCGTGCGCGACGAGTGGCGTAAGGTCGGCGCGGAGAAACGATCGAGCGGCTAGGCGTCCCCGGCTGGACGCCAGGCGCTGCCCCGATAACCGCGGCGGGGACTACCCCTTCACATCTCCGCGGTCCACCCCGAACACCAGCCCGAGACCGCGACGAGCTTGCCTGCGAACAGCGTGCAGGGGCGGTAGTTGTTGCCAGGCTTGCCTTGAAGCTGCAGGCAGTTGTCGCAAGTCGACCCCGCCGCGTACATCGGATACTTCTTGGTATCCACCTGGCTCGCGTTCTCGACATAGCCGAGTGCGACAGCCTGCGGATCGTGAATATCGACTTTCACCGCCTCGTCGCCGCGGGCGACCGGTGCGGAAATTGCCGCGGCCGTTGCCCCGAGTGCGAGCCCCTTGAGCACTTGCCTTCGCAAGGCGCGCCGCTGCAATTCACGATCGATGTAGGCCATGGCGGTAATATGCAGAAAAAACATTGCAGAGTCACGCCGCTTCATCGCCGCCAGAGAGCGCCGCGGGCAATCGGGCCGCCGGGAGCGGGCGACCGGGGGCGGCCGGGGCGGGGAGGGGTGGGCGGAGCGCGGTCGCGGGCAGCGGCATACCGATTTGCTATGCTGTCGCTTTAGGATTTCGGCGTGCTCAAAGTCTCGTGGCTCATCCGTATCGCTCAGGTCGCATTCTTCGCGGCGCTCATTTTTACTTTCTACAGCGCCGTGATACCGCCCAAACAGGCCGTACAGCTCGTGCCATGGGACAAGGCGGAGCACTTCATCGCCTTTTACGCGCTGACGGGGCTCGCGGTGGCTGCCTTCCCGCGCCGCAATCTCTTCGTGATCGCGGTGCTCCTGTCGGCATTCGGCGCATTCATCGAGGTCGTGCAGGGACTCTCGATCGTGCATCGGGATCGGGACTTCTGGGATTGGGTCGCCGACACGCTCGCAATCTGCGGGGCGCTTGCCCCCATGATCCTGGTGTGGTGGCGGCGCCTCGTCCGGTCAGGTCAAAAAAACATCGATATATAGACTTGGTAGACCGTCGCGTTGAAATTATAAAGCGGCTCGGTGCCCGGCGGATATTGCGGCAGCCCATAATCCTTGATGTTGCGGAAGTCGGTGTACTTGAAGTTGATGCGCTCCGCATCGAAGGTGATGGTTGCGCGCTTGAAGATCTTCCATCCATTCGGCAGGAACGCGTAGGTCGCCTTGGCGCCGATGGTGTAATTGTCCTGCGCCGCGAGGTCCTGATCGCGGCCCTCGAACTCGAATTCGCCGGCTTCCTGGAACAGGTCGGAGTAGAAATTGGCGTGGTTCTGAGTGTAGTAGCGAAATCTTCCCTCGAGGATCCAGATGTTGCTGATGGGGTGGGTGTAGTCGAGCTCGAAGGTCTTTCCCACGATGTCCCAGGTGTCGCGGAAATAACGGAAAGAGCCGGTGATGGCCGCGCGGTAGGGTAGGAAGTATTTGGCCTCCGTCTGGACCGCCGTACTGGTGCGGGTGTCAGGATAGACCTGGCTGGCGAGCGAGTAGCCCTTGGGCGTGCCGGCATCGAGATACCGCACCGAGCGATAGGGGTTGGCCAGATAGCCCTGATCCGTGATCACGTTGAAGTTCACCCCCGCAATCAGGTTCTTCGTGAGAATCTGCGAGAGGGCGATGTCATAGCTGCGGCTCGAGGCGTACCCGAGCCAGGCGATGATCGGCACGAACGCAGTGCCGTTGTTCTCGCCGACTTTATCGGTCGTGTTCGCGAAGGCGAGCGACAGGGTCGTCAGGTCGCCGAACATGTCCTGTTTCAGCGCGATGCTCCTGGTATCGGAGCGGTAGTCGCGCTCGACGCTGGACGTGTACGAGGCGGTGTAGGTCGTCTTGTCGTGTACGAATTCGGCGGTGGCGGTCTTCTGGATACGCTCGTCCCGGATCTGGCTCGCCTGGCTCAGCACGTCGATGGACGCGCCGCTCACCTTGTCGACGAAGTAGTTGCCCTCGAGCGCGAAATTCTCCGTGAATTTCTTGCGCACCAGCGCCGACTCGCCGGTGATGTCCATCCCGCCGCCGCTGTACTTCGAGTAAAAGAGATCTGCGCGGTCGTCCGGAAGGACGTCCGCGCAGGTGGCTCGGATGAGGAGCAATGCCGCGACGGCCGCGACTCGCCCGATAATGCGCTGCGCGGACGCTGCTTTCATCAATTGCAACCGCAGCCCCCGCCCGCAGCGCCGCTGGCGCCGCGCGATCCCTCACGAGATTCCCGGATGTGGTCCATGTAGCCCGAGGAAATCGCGTCTCTATCCCAAGCCATGATGGGATCGGCAAGCCGATCGCGCTCGTAGGGTTTGACCCACGGCTGGATGTTGCTGCAGGCCGCCGTCATCAGCACGGCGCCTGCCATCAGCAAGGGAAGCAGGGCGCGCACGGGCTACTCCCGGATGAGCTGACGGATACGATCCTGATAGTCGTTCTCGTCGCCCGGGCGGTAGCCGCGGTGGATGTAGCGGATCTCGCCCTTGCGGTCGATGATCACCGAGCTCGGCATCTCATCGACGTGATAGGCCTTGCTCACCTGATTGGCCGGATCGAGCAGCACCGGGAAACTCACGGGCTTGCGTGCGAGCAGCTCTTTCACGGGCGGCGCCTCTTTATCGACGTTCACGCCGATCAGCGTGAAGCCCGCCGGTTTGTACTTCTTGTACATCTGATCGAGCAGCGGCATCTCCTGCTGACAGGGTCCGCACCAGGTGGCCCAGAAGTTCACCATCACGACCTGTCCCTTGTACTGGCTCAGGGTCGCCTGACCGCCGTCGAGCGCCGTCAGCGTGAACGAGGGCGCGGGGCCGGTCGCATCGGCCGCAAAGGCGGCGGATGCGATGACGATGGCGGCCATCGCGCAGCGTCTCAAAATCCTTAACCTGCTATGCATGGTATCTCCTAGTGATTCGGCAAAAACCTCAGAAAAACGTCGTGATGCTCAGCGTCCCTTCGATGTTGTGCACGTTCTTGTCGACTCCGAACAGATTGTCCTCGAACACGTGATCGCGAACGTCCAGGTGCAGAGCCAGCCAGTCAGTCACCAAGATGCGCGTCCCGACGCCGAAATTGATGGCGAACTGATCCTGATCGGCGAACTTCACATCCCCGATGCCGACGAGCGCGTACAGCGCCGTGTTGAAGGCACGGCCCCGTCCCAGAAACACTTCGCCGGGCAGTATGTTGTAGCCGACGTCGAGGTCGTAGTAAGTGAAGTATCTCCCAGAGTTGCTCAGCACCGTGATGGCAGGGAATGTCTCCTCCAGGCTGCTCTGGCCGGCCTTCGAGCGGGCGAGGAACCCCTCGAGGAAGAAGTCCTCCGTCACGTGATAAGCCGCGCGCACGCCGTAGACCGGATTTACGCCGAAATCCTGGATGCTCAGGGCGCCGAAGTAGACGCCGACCTCGAAATCCTTGGCTTTGATCCGCGGCGTCTTGACCACGCGCCGGTTGACCTGCGGCTCGATAATGGTCGGCTCGGCCCCGGAGTCCTCCACCGTGACCTGCTGCGGATGCTTGTCGCCGCGATGGAACCAGCCGCAGCCCGATAAGAGCAGGGCCGCTAGAAGAATACAGCGAAGGCGACTTTCCATTCTTCCAGGTCCTCGTAGACGTTCAAGTTGTTGAAGACGACGTAATGGCGCCAATCGGCGCGCCACATGAAGCGTCGTGTGATGAATCCGCGGGCCCCGAGCGACACGTAGGCCATTTCATTGCTGCTTTCGAGGGGCGCCGGTGGAACCTTGTCCACGATATGCTGATAACCCCCGCCGAGCCCCGCGGTCGGAGACAGCCATTTCCACTCCGGAATGAAAGTGTGCCGCAGCCCGATCGTCGCGATGACACGATTGTCGAGGGTGCCGAGGGCCTGCTGCAGGACCGCCTCGGCATCGATGCTTTCGGTGATGCTGTAGTCCACATACCCCGTGACCAGATTCTCCCGGTTGTAGACCCCGTAGCCGGCGCCCACCTCCCAGTGGTGGCTCGCGAAGTCCGGATACGGTGGAATGGGCGCAGGCCCGCCGTCGGCGAGCTTGGTGATCACCAGGTCTTCGCGGCGCGCCCATCCCTCGGCCCCGTGCGGCGCGCGCACCTTGTACCAGTCCGTACGGCTGTAGAGCACCGTGACGATTTCATCCCTGCCGACCACGTAGATCACGGGGTAGCCGCGGCCGGGTCCCGAGTGCATCTCGAGATAGGGCGCGGTCACCACCAATTGCAGCAGAGGACGATTCGCAGCCTTTGCGACACCCAGATGTAACGTCTGCAGCAGCAGAATCAGCCCGAGCAGACGCCTCATCAGTTCATATCGCCGATACGTCAGTTCGCGACCGGAGCGACGAACGGATCGTTATAAAACTGGCCACCGATATCCAACCATTCCGAAATCAAACGCAACTCCCCGGTCGTCAAGAATCCCGTGTGATCGAGCACGGGATCATGAAAGCTCCCATCGAACATCCGCAGGAACGAAGCCGACGCTCCCGCATCCCCTGCTGCCATCGGTGCCGCCAGCGTGACGGGCACTTGAGTCGGCGGAGGGCCGGGGTTCGTGACAGTCAGGTCTTGCAGCGTGCCCATATTAAGCGTCAATTCGTCGTGTTGGAACAGCAGATCCGTATAAGAAGTCACGACGGTGATATCGGCGGATGACGGACCGCCGGTCAAATCGACCTGGCCCGCTGGAACTTGAATCTTATTCTGCAGGTTGAGTTCATTGTGGCAGTTGGTGCAAGTCACGGAGGTGTTGGCCACACCGTTGACCGTCGCGACGCGCGAGGCGTTGCTCCACAAGTTCTGAATGAAGAGCTGCGTCGGATTGGAGGCTGGGTTCGCGTAATGGATGGTGATGCGGCACTGTGCGCTCCAGGGGATGCAGTTGCCGATGACCATGGGCGGCGAGCTCGGAATTCCGGTCGTGCCGCTGTAGGTGTACGAGAAGGCCGTGTCGACATCGCCCGCGGGCAGCGTCACGCCGGTCGTCCAGAGATTCGCGTAGATGACGTCGGTGGTCATGAGCTGTGAGCACGGGGCAAAGGGGCTGCCGTTTTCGCAGCTGATGCGCTCGAGCGTCTGCGCCATGGTCTCGCCCTGATTGGCGAACAGCGAGCTGTTCGTCCCCGGGAACGGGGCGCCCGTGGTGGCCGCACCCTTGTTGACGGCCACCGTCAGGCCCGATCGGCCGTGCGAAGGCGTGGTGAGGTTGCCCGCGGTGTGGCAGCCGTTGCAAGTCTTGGTCTCACCGGGCTGGACCTGCATCCAGCTCGTGTGCTGGGTGGTGATGCGCCGGGCATTCGCATCCAGCACATCGATGGTGAACGGCACCTGTGCGGGCACCTGGATCCGCACCGATCCGTCGGGTTGCACCGGAGCATACCCCAGGATTTCCCGCATCCCCATGCCTGCGGGTCCGAAGGCGGACTGGTTGATCTTACGCACGGTCTTCGGCGGAATCTCGACCGCCTTTTCGATGCGGACGAAGCGCGCGGGCCGGGTGTAGAAGCTCGCCTGCATGGGATTCGCCTGCGTGGCGATATCGGGCTTCGCGGTGTCCACTCCGTCGAAATCATAGACGCTGGTGATGTCGAGTATGCCGACCCCGTTGCTCACCAGCGTTTGCTGGGCCGCAGTGGTCGGAGCGGAATCGGGGATGAAAGTCGGCACGGGGGTGCGCGCCTGAAGGACGACCGGCTCGACGATCTCGGTGCCTTTTTCGGCGGAGAGCAGCGGCATCAAGGTGCCCGCATCGAAGTCGTACACCCAGACGGTGTACTGCGGCGGGGCGAGGGTCAGGCCCGTGGCCGGAGTGCCGGTAGCCGTGATGTTGGTGCTGCTGCAGACTTCGGTGGTTCCGCTGGTTGACTGCAGGAGGCACGGCGCCCAGCTCACCAGTATGCGATTGGTGCCATCGTAGAGCGGGTACATGGAATAGAAGCGTCCCCCGGGCGAGGGCAGATTCGCGTCGGTGGTCACCCCAAGGGAGGTCGCCGAGGTCTGGCCAGGGCCCTTGGCCGTCCCGGTCGCAGAGCTCTGCTGGTTGATCTCGACGAACTGATTGGCATTGATGACCATGATGTCGCCGCCGAGCTGGGTGCCGGTGAACGGCCGGGCCAGCGCGAGCAGCATACCGTCCGCGCGCTGGCGCACGTTCAGGAACTGGATCATGGTGTTCGTGCCCGGGATGACCGACGACCCGGTCATATGGCTGTTGGCGCCGTAGTAGAGCTGCTCTCCGGTGCCGTCGGGATTGCTGCTGTACAGGCTGATCTCGCCTCCGTTCTCCATGTCCCAGCGCGAAAAGACGATCTGTCCGTTGGCGAGGACCGACGGACCGAAATCGTGATTCGTGTTGAAGCTGATCTGATGCATGCCCGTGCCGTCGGCATTCATGACGTGGAGCAGGAAGATCGCCTGCTGCTGGTTGTCGGTGACCGCCTGGTACTGGGGCCGGCCCTCATCGAGCAGGATGGCCTGGGTTGCGAGCTGCCGAGTCGAGGCGAACACGATGCGTCCGTCCGGCAGGAAGTGGCCGCCCACATCGTGCCCCGAGGTGATGTCGTCGTTGGTCAGCTGCGTCACCGTCTTTGCGCTCGCGTCGTATTCGTAGATATGCCAGTTGGGCTGCTTGGGGTCGTCGTTCTTGAGCGTCGGGTCGAGCGGCAGGCGCAGTGAGAAGATGACTTTCTTGCCGTCGGGCGAGACGTCGAGATCGCGGACCGCGCCGTTGCCGTTGGTGAGCGGGAAGGTGACGTTGACCTCGGGGCTCGCAGCGCTCGCGGTGGCGCGGATGTACAGATCGCTGCCGTTGATCGAGGTGATGAGGTCTCGCACGTCGATGTCGGCACCCGTGGCGGCCTTGTCCTTCTTGTTGGTGCTCGCCGCGAGCACGGGCTGCTTCACATACATCATCGGATAATTGGTGATGCCGGGCGTCAACGCCTGTCCACCGGCGAGCCCGGGTGCGGTGCCGGTCGGCGCGCTGTTGCACCCGATGAGAAGAGCAAGGGGAAGGGCGGCAACGGTCAATCTGAATGAACCGTGACGAGCTTCACGAAGGCACTTGATGTTCATGTTCGGCTTCCTACTGTTCTGGTCCGAGGACCAATTCGAGGGCGCGCACCGAATCATTGAACTTAATGATTTCATACGTGCATCTTCGTTTGATGCGCGCGCCTAATCTGTTAACGCACTCACAGAAGAACTTCGACATATCCGGTTCCCTGAGCATACCGGGCAGATTCTTACAAACTGAACCGCAGAATAAGGGTGCGTAGTCGGCGGTCGGTACTGTCGCGAAACACCGACGTCGTTACGGTGAGACATTCTAAGTTGAGGATTTCGGTGGTTAGATTGGCGCCCAGGTCCAAACCACAACTCGCTTGAGTGGATGTGAACATGAACGGGATGGAGAAACCAATGAGGCAGTTCATAGGCCGCGCGCAGATGCCGCGGGTCGTAAAGGTCGTGCTGAAAGCAACGGCGTGCGCCAGTGCACTCGCATTGTCGAGCACCGGCGCTCACGCGCAGGCAGTGAACGCCGACCAGGCGACGCGCATGTACAACCGCATCGCCGGGGTGCCGCCGACGGCGGCACAACTCTCCCAGATGCTCGCCGCGCCGAGCGCCGTGCAGGCGGCGCTGGTGGCAACCAACGATCCGAAGTTCTACGACGACACCATCCGCAACATGGCGGCGCCGTGGACCAATCGCGATCAGTCGGTGTTCGTCCCCTTGAACGATTACACGGCCACGGTGATCGGCATGGTGCGCGACAATGTGCCGTTCAATACCGTGCTGAGCGCCGACCTCATCTATACGGCGACGCCCGCAGCGATGACGCAGTACAGCCTGCCGGCGTACTCGATCAACAACAACAACCTCTACATCGCGATGGATGCGGCGAACGTCGATCTGAGCACGGCGCTGCAGAAGAACACGCAGTCCTCGGTGACCGGCCTGCCGCCCACCGCAGTCGCCGGCGTAATCACCACGCGGGGCGCCGCGAGCGCCTTCTTCGTGAACGGAACGAACCGCGCGATGTTTCGCTTCACCATGATCAACCACCTCTGCAACGACCTGCCTACGGTGATGGACACGACCCGTCCGCCGGATCGCATCCGCCAGGATGTGACGCGCAGCCCGGGCGGCGTGAGCACGCTGTTCTTGACCAACTGCATCGGCTGCCACAGCGGCATGGATCCGATGGCGCAGGCCTTCGCCTATTACAACTTCTCTTATCCGGCGAGCGAGATCGGCGCGACCGCCTGGCCGATCGGCAACATCGTGTACACGCCGGGCCAGACGCAGCCCAAGTACCACATCAACAACACGAACTTCCCGCAAGGCTTCAACACCCCGGACGACAGCTGGAACAACCGCTGGCGAACCGGCCCGAACCAGGTCCTCGGCTGGAGCGCCTCGCTGCCGGGCTCGGGTCAGGGCGCGCAATCGCTGGGTCAGGAGCTCGAGGGCAGCCAGGCATTCGCCAGCTGCCAGGTGACCCGGGTATTCAAGATGGTTTGCTTCCGCGCACCGGCGACGAGCAGCGTCGAGAGCGCGGGCGGCGACGCTGCGCAGATTCAGTCGATGATTACCTCGTTCCAATCGAACGGTTACTCGTTGCGGCAGGTGTTCGCTGAAGCCGCTGCTTACTGCATGGGAAATTGATCATGAAAGCCACACGCATCCTCGGCCTGATCACTCTCGTAGCCTCGCTCGGCCTCGCCGCTTGCGGCGGGGGCGGTGCCGGCGACTCCGCGTTGCCGGTCGGCGCCCCGACCAGCAGCGTCAACGCCTACACCGGCCCTGCACCCGCGACGGCGGACGTGCAAGCCTTCGAGGTCAACCTGTGGAACAACATCCGCGGCCAGAACCGCTGCGGCCAGTGCCACAACGCGACCACTCCGGCACAGATGCCGAACTTCGCCCGCAGCGACAATGTCAACCTCGCGTATGCGCAGGCGAACACGGTCGTGAACCTGGCGCAACCCTCCACCTCCATCATGGTGGTCAAGGTGAGCGGTGGTCACAACTGCTGGCTCGCGGACCCGAGCGCCTGCGGCCAGATCTTGACGACCTGGATCAGCAACTGGGCGAACGCGACCGGATCGAGCTCCGCGACGAGCGTTGCGCTCACGGCGCCGCCGGACCAGACGGTGGGCCAGAGCTTGAACCTGCCGTCCGGCGCGCAGGGCGCCTCTGATTATCAGAGCACGATCTACACGCTCACCAGCGTGTACTGCTCCAAGTGTCATTCCTCGGGAGCCAGTCCGACGAATGCACAGCAGCCCTACTTCGCGGATCCGAACATTCAGACCGCCTACCAGGCGGCGATCCCGAAGATCGACTTCACGGGCTGCGTGCCGCAGAATTCGCCGACCTTCGCAAAGACCTGCGGCGTGAACTCGCGCTTCTACCAGCGTCTCGCGGTCGACCAGCACAATTGCTGGGACGTCTGCGCGACCGACGCGGCGAAGATGCTCGCCGAGATTCAGGCCTTCGCCAACATGCTCACCCCGAGCAACATCGACCCGAGCCTGGTCGTCAGCAAGGCGCTGTCGCTCACCCAGGGCACCATCGCGAGCGGCGCCAACCGCTACGATGCGGATACCGTCGCCAAGTATTTGTTCTCGGAAGGCAACGGCTACACCGCGTACGACACCAGCGGCATCGACCCGGCGGCCGATCTCACCATTACCGGCGACGTGACGTGGGCCGGAGGCTGGGGCGTGCTGGTCGGTGCGGGCGGCAAGCTGCAGGCGACCGTACAGGCGAGCTCGAAGCTCTACACGCTGCTGCAGGCAACCGGGGAATTCTCGGTCGAGGCGTGGGTTGCTCCGGCGCTCGTGGCCGTCAAGAACTCCTACATGGTGAGCTACTCGGGCGGCAACACGCTGCGCAACTTCACGCTCGGCCAGACCAACCAAGACTACGATTTCATGCTGCGCAGCTCGAACTCGGATCTGAACGGCATGCCGCAGACCCAGACGCCGGATACGGCCATGGCGCTGCAGGCAGCATTGCAGCACGTGGTGCTCACGTACGATCCGGTGAACGGGCGGCAGATCTTCGTGAACGGCGTCAACATCAACGTGCCGGATCCGCAGAAGGGCGGCACCATATCGAACTGGGACGCGACGTTCGCGCTCGTTCTCGGCAACGAGGTCTCCGGCCAGGACTCCTGGCAGGGCCTCATCAAGTTCGTCGCCATCCATCAGCGCGCACTTACTCCCGCGCAGATACTGCAGAACTACAACGCCGGCGTGGGCCAGCGCTACTACATGCTGTTCAACGTGTCGAACGTGGCAGGCGTGAACGTCAACCAGGCCTACATCATGTTCACGGTCAGCCAGTACGACAGCTACAGCTACCTGTTCTATCAGCCGACCTTCATCTCGCTCGATCCGACGGCGAAACCGACGAGCATTCCGCTCTCCGGCTTGCGCATCGGCATCAACGGCACCATCCCGCTCGTGGGACAGGCCTACATCCCGCTGAACACCACCATCACGGCGGCGAACTATACCGCCCAAGGGGATGTGCTCTCGCAGGTGGGAACGGTGATCGGGCTCGAGAATGGCCCGCTGACCGACCAGTTCTTCCTGCAATTCGATGTGCTCGGCACCCAGAAAAACGTGATCGTCGAGGCCACCCCGCCGCCGGCGACTCTGGCCCTGGGCCCGCCCATGGCGGATGTCGGCGTGCGCACGTTCGCTCAGGTGAACTCCACCCTCTCGCGGCTGACGGGTGTGCCGACGAACAATACCTCGGTGGTCTCCACGTATCAGAACGTGCAGCAGCAGCTGCCCGCGATAAACACCCTCGAGGCCTACTCCTCGGCGAACCAAGTGGGCGTCGCCCAGCTCGCGGTGCAGTACTGTGCACAGGTGATGGCGAGCCCCGCGCTGCAGAGCGCGATGTTCCCAGGCGTCAACTTCAGCAATCCGAACTTGTTGCCCGGGTCTTCGTCATCGATCACAGGACCGCTTGCGCAGCTCGCGGTCGGAGGCGGGAGCCTGGCGAGCCAGCCGGCGGCAGCGACGGTGTCGACTGAGCTCAACAATCTCATCGGCATCCTGTGCAGCGGCAGTGCCCCGTGCAACAACACGGCTCGTGTCAGTGCGGTGACGGTTGCCGCCTGCGCGGCGGCGCTCGGCAACGCCGACGTGTTGATCGATTAACCAGTAGAGGAACGGAAGAGGTTTCATCATATGCGTATGCGTAATGTCCCCAAGCACCGCAAGGTACCGAAAGGTCTGGGTCTGCGAGAGCCGCTCCGACATCCGGATCACCCGCGGCCGACCACGCGCCGCGAGTTCATCGCCCAAGGCTTCATGGCGGGCGGGGCCTCGGTGGTGCTGCCCTCGCTCGTGAGCTTGCTGGCGAATCCGCGCGTCGCAAACGCCGCCCTCGCGCCGGACATCCAGTCGGCCGTGGCGGCCTGCAATATCACCGCCGGTGCGGGCATGATCCCGTTCATCTGCTTCGACCTCTCGGGCGGCGCCAACATCGCGGGCTCGAACGTCCTGGTCGGGGGCCCGAACGGGCAGCTCGACTTCCTGAGCGTCGCGGGCTACAGCAAGCTCGGCTTGCCGGGCTCGATGGTGCCGAACAGCAGCACGACGAGCTTCGTCGATTCGAGTCTGGGGCTGCGCTACCACTCGGACAGCGCGCAAATGCGCGGAATCAAGACGCGGTTCAAGAACACCGCGGCCATGGCCAACGTGACGGGCACGATCATTCCGGCGCTGTCGCAGAACGATACCAACACCAATCCGCACAATCCGATGTACGGCATCTGGCAGGCGGGCGCGCGCGGCGCGCTGCTCGATCTCATCGGCACCGACAGCTCCCAGTCGGGCGGCAACTCCATGGCGCCTCCAGGGATGGTGAACATCGTCGCGCAGCCGACCAAGATCGCGAGCGGCACCGATACGTCGGGTCTCGTGAGCACGGGACAGCTCAGCACCTTGCTGCCGAGCTCCGCGGACGTGACCAACGTGCTCGAGTCGATGAAGCGGATCAGCGATGCCAAGACGGGAACCAGCGTGCCGGGTCAAGTTTCGAATCCCACGATCAATGCGTACGCGAGTACGGCGGCGCAGAATGCCGCCATGAACATCCAGGCCTGCGCCTATACGAAATCCGCCTACCTCCTGGATCGCTATCCCAATCCGGCCGCGGTGGACCCGGACGTCGATCCGGTGATCGTGGGGACGAGCGGAATATTCCAGACCGCCGAGTACCAGTCGAACGGCGACTTCCAGAAGACCGCGGCCGTGATGAAGCTCGTGATCAACGGCGATGCGGCAGCCGGCACGATCGAGCTCGGCGGCTTCGATTACCACACCGGAGACCGCTCCACCGGCGAGATGCGCGACTTCAATGCCGGCACCTGCATCGGCGCGGTGCTGCAGTATGCGGCCATCCAGCAAAAGCCCGTGATGATCTACGTGTTCAGCGACGGCTCGCTTGCGAGCGACGGCACCATCGACAGCTCCGTGGGTGGACGAGGCAAAGGCGTTTGGACGGCGGACAATCAGAACGTCGCCGCGACATACTTTCTGGTCTATGACCCGAAGGCCAAGCCCACCCCGGCGCAGAGCAGCGTCGAGGCGAGCCTGCAGCTCGGCTACTTCAATCCGGACGGCTCGCAGAACACGACCGCCACGCCCGCCGGCAACAACGTGCCGAACTTGGTGCAGATGGTGGTGCTCAACTACATGGCCTTGCACGGCAACTCCGCGGTCGCGAACTGGCCCCTGTTGTGGCCGAGCAATCCCACCAACAACACGCTCGGCGCCGGCGCCTCCACACTGGATCCTTTGATCATGTGGAACCCGCTCGCGAGCCTCGTGAACGGCAAAGTGCCGGGTTGATCGACGAGATATGTCTCGGTCCGGCGACAGAGCCGGATCGGGGCGTATCGATCGAGTCCATCTCCCTCGATCGAGGGACCGCACTCGCAAGCGATGCTCGCGAGACGCTGACACAGGGCTCAGCCTCTTGGAGAGGCGCGGGCGCGGCAGCGACTTTTCGCGAATGTGCGCCACGTCATACTCGATTCGCTCAAAGCAAAGCTCCACGCGTTGACACTGCGGCTTGCAGTATGCGATTTTGCATAAGGTCTGATCAGGGCAAACTCGTTGAAAAGCGAGGGCGCAAAGCTTCCGGTCTACAGGGTTGTTCCCAGGAACTCGAACCTAGGACAGCGGGGTTACCAGCGTGATTGACATGTGGCCGCGGACGCGCGCCGACGCGGATCAAAACAGCTCGAGTGCGGCGCGGTGAGGGCGCTTGCCCGCGGGCTGGCGCTGGTTGTGAGCCTCATCGCCGTCTCGGCTAGCGGCTCGCTCGCGGATGTGCCCACGATGGTGGGCAAGGACGCGCCGGATTTCGTGCTGAAGTCTCTCGACGGAACCAATCTGCGTCTCTCGGAATTTCGAGGGCAGGTGGTTCTGGTTAATTTCTGGGCCCGCTGGGCCAACGACTCGCGACGCGAGATGCCGGCGCTCAACCGGATCAACACGACCTACGCGCGCGCGGGGCTGGTGGTGCTCGGCATATCCATCGATGAGGATCTGCGGCGCGCCCGGGAATTCGCCGATTCGATGAAGGTCTCTTATCCGGTGATGCTCGATACCGGCTCGGATCTTGGCCGGGATTACCAGCTCGGCCGGTTGCCCATGACCATTCTGGTCGATCGCTCCGGTGTGGTGCGCTATTCCCATCTCGGGTACAAGCGCGGCGACGATCGCCTGTACCTCGATCACATACGCGAGTTGCTTCGCGAGTAAGGTTGGCTATGAATTGCAAGTCTCGATCAGTGTCCATCTTCGCGGCAGCCTTGTGGCTTGTGTGCATCTGTGGCGCGATGCCTGCAGCCGCGGCGCGCGTCGATGCAGCACCGCCCGCCGCCCAGGCGCCGGCCGCCGCCATGCCGACCGCCGCCGCGTCCGCCGAGCCCGCGGCGAGCGCGCCCCCGACGGGTGCGCCGCCCGCCGGTGCTCCGACAGCCGGTGCGCCGCCGGCCGGCGATGCGGCTCCGCCGGCCGATGCCGCCGCCCCCGCCGGGGCTCCTGAATCGAGCGACTTCAAGACGCTCGATCAGGAAGTCCAGAGCATGAAAAAGGACGTCATCGATCTCAACAAGGATCTGTTCGTGCTGGAGGAGGAGCTGCTGTTCCCGGCCAACACCCAGGTCGCCGTCTACGTCTCGATGGACGTGGGTGCTTTTTTCGCGCTCGACTCGGTCACGGTCAAGATCGACAACAAGGAGGTCAAGAATTACCTCTACACGGCGCGCGAGGCCGACGCGCTGCTGAAAGGCGGCGTGCAGCAGATCTATCTGGGCAATCTCAAGGTCGGCAAGCATGAGCTCGTGGCGTTCTTCACCGGCAAGGGCCCGGTGGAGCGCGGTTACCGGCGCGGCGCCACCATCAATTTCAACAAGGGAGTGGGCGCCAAGTATCTCGAGCTGAAGATCACCGACAAGGTCGCGAAACACCAGCCAGAGTTCCTGATCAAAGACTGGGAATGACGACGCGTGTAACGATGCTTCGCTTAAGATCCATGCTGCGGCCGATCGCCCTCGGCGGTCTGCTCCTCGCGCTTCCCATGGCCGTGGGATTCGCGAAGAACCAGAAGCCCGATCCCGACGGGCTGCCGCCCCACGATGTGAAGGACCTCCACTACGGCGATGTCCTCTTCTATTTCTTTCAGGACGATTACTTCGACTCGATCACGCGCCTCCTGGCCGCCCAGCAGCTCGAGCGGCTTCCGCATACCGAAGGCGAGGCCGAGCTTCTTCTCGGGGGGCTCTATCTGTCGCTCGGCGAGCACGTCGAGGCGGGAAAGATTTTCGAGGCTTTGCTCGCCGGCAAGACCTCCGAGGCCGTGCGCAACCGGGCATGGTTCTACCTCGGCAAAGTGTGGTATCAGCGCGGCTACCTCGATGAGTCCGAGCGTGCGCTGCGACAGGTCTCCGACAAGATCCAGCCTCGCATCAGCGCCGAGCGGTACATGCTGCTCGCCCAGCTGAAGCTGCGCGAGGGGCGCTATGACGATGCCATCGCTGCGTTGCAGAGCTGGAAGGGCGCGCCGGATTGGACCGCCTATGCCCAGTTCAACCTGGGGGTCGCCCTGGTCCGCAAGGGCCGTCTGCCCGAGGCGATCGGGTATCTCGACCGCGTGGGCAGGATCGAGACGCGGGACGAGGAGCTCCTCAGCTTGCGCGACAAGGCGAATCTTGCGCTGGGGTTCGCCTACCTTCAGTCGCAACGTCCGGCGGATGCACGCCCCGTTCTCGAGCGCGTGCGGCTCGAGGGGCCGTTCTCCAGCATGGCGCTGCTCGGCGTCGGCTGGGCGGATTCCTCGCTCGGCCAGTTCAAGCGCGCGCTGGTGCCCTGGCTTGCGCTGCGCAAGCGAAATCTCCTCGACGCCGCCGTTCAGGAGGCTTATCTGACGGTGCCCTACGCCTACAACCAGCTCGGCGCGCCGGGGCAGGCCGCCGAGTACTACAGTTCGGCGATCGATTCGTTCGACGCGGAATTCAAGCGGATCGACGAATCCATCGAGCAGATCCGCGACGGCGACCTGCTCGACCGGCTGCTGAAGGAGGACAAGAAGGACACGCTCACCTGGTACTGGCAGCTCAAGACGCTGCCCGACGCACCCGAATCGCGCTACCTGTATCAGCTGCTCGCGCGCAACGAGTTCCAGGAAGGTCTCAAGAATTACCGCGAGCTCAAGTTCATGAGCCGCAATATCGACGACTGGCGTGAGAGCGTCGCTGCCTACGACAACATGCTCGACACCCGCCAGCACGCCTACAACGAGGAGCTGCCGAAAGCCGATGCGGTGATGTCGGCCACCGATCTCGATGCCCTCACCCGCAAGCGTGTCGATTTCGAGTCGCGGATCAATGCGATCGAGAAGTCGAACGACGTGGCCGCCCTCGGGACGCCGGACGAGCAACGCACCTGGGCGCGTCTGAAGCGCATCGAGGACTTCGTGCAGATGCACCCCGACGATCCGGATCTCGCGGAGATGCGGGACAAGGTCCGTCTCATGAAGGGCGTGATGTACTGGCGGCTTTCCGAAAGCTTCAAGGCGCGGCTGTGGAACGAGCGGCGGTCGGTCAAGGAACTCGAGGCCTCGCTCATCGAGACGCAAAAGCGCGCCGTACAAGTCCAGCAGGCCCGCGCAGGTGTTCCGACCAACACGGGAGCGTTTGCCGATCGCGTGGCGGCTACCCGCGCGCGCATGGATGACTTGCAGCTGCGCCTCGCCGCCCTCACGGACAAGCAGGCTCGTTATTTGCAGGACCTGGCCGTGGAAGAGCTCAGGCGCCAGAAGCAGCGAATCGAGACGTATCAGGTGCAGGCGCGCTTCGAGCTCGCGGCGATTTACGACAAGACGACGAACAAGCCGCCGGCCGAGAAGCCGAAGGCAAAGCCCTGATGCGCGCTGTCCTTTCTATTGCCGTGATCGGCATGCTCTTCTGCTCGGGAGGCGCCCACGCGGCCTCGAGCAAGGAGCCCACCATCAAGGACCTGGAGAAGCAGCAGCAGGTCGATGTCAGCCCCGACCCGCCGCAGGGCGTCGACAGCAACAAGACCATGCAGAGCTACAAGCGCTTTCTCGATCTGAATGCCGGCGATGCGGCGCTGCGCGAAGAGGCCATGCGGCGTCTGGGCGACCTCAATCTAGAGAGCTCGGAGTCGGAGCGCATCGAGCACGAGCTCGCCACCAACGAGGGGCTGCGCGCGACCGAGGCCATCCATCTCTACACGGCGCTGCTCAAGGCTTACCCGAAGTACGAGCGCAACGACTCGGTGCTCTATCAGCTGGCGCGGGCCTACGAGCTCAACGCTCAGCCCGACAAGGCGCTCGCGACGCTCGACCGGCTGGTGGCTTCCTATCCCGGCAGCAAGTACATCGACGAGGCGCAGTTCCGGCGCGGCGAGATCCTGTTCTCGAGCAAGAGTTATCCGGCGGCCCAGGCCGCCTACGAGGCGGTCATCAAGTTCGGTCCCACCTCGGGGTTCTACAACCAGAGCCTCTACAAGCACGGCTGGTCGCTCTTCAAGCAGGGCGAAAACGAGCGGAGCCTCGACTCGTTCGGAAACGTACTCGACTCGGTGCTCGTGTCGAAGAAGGATCCCAAGGCACTGATCGAGCTCGAAACGCTGAGCAAGCCCAACCGCGAGCTCGTCGAGGATACGTTCCGTGTGATGTCGATCACCTTCTCGTACCAGGACGGCGCAAAGACCATCGAGGAGTTCGTGAAGCATCGCAAGCAGCAGCGGCCCTATTATTATCTTTTGTATGCGCGGCTCGGCGATCTGTACATGGAGAAGGAACGCTATACGGATGCCGCCGACGTCTATCGGGCCTTCGTCTCGCAGGACCGCAACAACGAGAAGGCGCCGCTCCTCGAGATGCAGGCGATCGAAGCGTATTCCAAGGGCGGCTTTCCCGATCTCGTCCTCCAGGGAAAGAAGGAGTTCGTAGAGAACTACAGCTACGGCACGGCTTTCTGGCAAGGCCGCACCCCCAAGGACGAGCCCAAGGTGGTGGAGGTGCTCAAGACCAACTTGAAGGATGTCGCGCAGTACTACCACGCGCAGGCGCAGAAAACCAAGAGCGTCGCCGATTACCAGGAGGCGGCGAAGTGGTACCGCAGCTACTTGACCTCTTTTCCGGACGATCCCGATTCCGCCGTCACGAATTACCTGCTCGCGGACACGCTCTTCGAGAGCAAGCAATATCTCGATGCGGCTCAGCAGTACGAGAACACCGCTTATTCATACGGCTCGCACGCCAAGGCGGCGGATGCAGGCTACGCGGCGCTGGTGTCCTACGGCAAGGAGGAGGAGGGATTATCGGGCGAGGCCAAGGCGAAGATTCATAACCGCGAAATCGACAGCTCGCTCCGGTTCGCACAGGAATTCCCGACGCATGCGGAGAGCGCGCAGGTGCTCACGCGTGCAGCGACGGATCTGTACGCCGCAAAGGACTATCAGCGCGCCACCGCCGCGGCTCAGATGCTGCTCGCCCGCCAGCCGCCGGTCGATCCGGCGAAGCAGCGCATCGCCTACACCGTGATTGCCAACTCGAACTTCGAGCAGGGTCGCTTCGACAAGGCTGAGGCGGGCTACGCGAGCGCGCAGACCCTGATGGCGGCCAACGATCCGGAGCGGGCGGCGATCGTCGAACGTCTCGCGGCCTCGATCTACAAGCAAGGCGAGCAGAAGAGCCAGGCGGGCGACAGCGCGGGGGCCGTCGATGACTTCCTGCGCGTCTCGAAGGAAGCGCCCAGCTCCAAAGTACGCGCCAATGCGGACTTCGACGCGGGCGCGCTGCTCATCAAGCAGAAGCAATGGGACCGCGCCATCGTCGTGCTCGAGGGATTCCGGCGCGATTTCCCGCAAAGCTCCTTGCAGCCGGACGTGACGCGCAAGCTCGCGGTGGCGTATTCCGAGTCCAACCGGCCGGGCGAGGCGGCAGCCGAATTCGAGCAGATCTCGCTTTCGCCCAGCGAGGGGGCGGACGTTCAACGCGAGGCGACGCTGCAGGCGGCAGATCTATACGACAAGGCCGGCAATACGGCCAAATCCCGCGCGATGCTCGAGGCCTTCGTCAAACATTTCCCGCAGCCCTTGAATCCCGCCATGGAGGCGCGCAATAAGCTCAGCCAGATCGCCGCCAAGTCCGGCGACATCAACGCCCGCGATTACTGGCTCAAGGAAATTGTGAACGCCGACCGCTCCGCCGGCGCCGCCCGCACCGATCGCAGCAAGGCGCTCGCCGCCAGGGCGACGCTCACGCTCGCCGCGCCGGTCCGCGAGGAATTCGTGCGGATCAAGCTCGTCATCCCACTGAAAAAATCTCTGGCGGAGAAGCGCAAGGCGATGGAGACTGCGCTCAAGGCGTACTCGCAGGCCGCGGACTACCAGGTCGCGGAGGTGACAACCGCGGCGACCTACGAGAGCGCGGAGCTCTACCGTCAGCTCGGCAAGGATCTCATGAGCTCGGAGCGCCCGAAGAACCTGTCCAAGGACGAGCTCGAGCAATATGACGTGCTGCTCGAGGAGCAGGCGTTTCCATTCGAGGAGAAAGCGATCCAGTTGCACGAAATAAATACGGCGCGCGCCAAGGACGGGACTTACGACGAGTGGGTGCAGAAGAGCTTTGCAGCGCTGGCGCAGCTCAATCCCGGCCGTTATGCGAAGGTGGAGATCGGTGAACAGCAAGTCGAATCGATTCGCTAGCCTGGCGGCGCTCCTGCTGCTGGCCGGCTGCCATAGCGCACCGCCCAAGCCGCGGCCGCAACCCGCGAGTCCGCCCGCGCCTGCCGGGACTGCGAGCGCGGCCGCGACGAAGCCCGGCACGCCCGTCCCGGCGGCAGCTGTGCCGGCCGCACCCATTCCCGAGCGTGCGGCGCAACAATATGCCCAGGCTCTGGCCATGATGAAGGCGGGCCGCAATACCGACGCAGAGCTCGAATTCAAACAACTCGTGCTCGCGTATCCCGACTTCACGGGGCCGCAGGTGAATCTCGGCCTGCTGTATCTGCGCACGTCGCGCTACTCGGATGCGGAAGCCGCTTTCCATGCCGCCCTGGCGCGCAACCCGGACAATGCCATCGCGAGCGACGAGCTCGGCATCACAGAGCGCAAGCTCGGCAAGTTCGCAGAGGCGGAGGCCGCGTATCAACACACCATCGCGGTGGAACCGAACTACGCGCCCGCCTATCTGAACCTGGGCGTGCTGTACGATCTCTATCTCGCCCAGCCGCAGAAGGCGCTCGAACAGTTCGAGCATTACTTGACGCTCGCGGGCGACAATAAGCAAGTCGCGGGATGGGTGATCGAGCTACGCAAGCGGGTGGGCGCGCCGGCGGTTCCGGCCTCCGCGCCGGCCGCGAAGAAGGAGCCCGCATGAACTTCTGTCTCAGATCCTGGGCGCTGACACTCACGGCCCTTGCCACGCCGCTGGCCGCGATCGCGCAAGCGAATGCACCCGGCGCCGCGCCGGGCCCGGCCACGCCGGCTGCAACATCTTCGTCACAATCGAGTGCCGCGCCTGCGCATGCCGCACCCAGCGCGCAGAGCGAGGCGGGCGACCCCCGCGCCAGCATGTCGCCGGACAGCGCACCGTCGAGCGAGGCGCAGACGTCCGCAGCGCCTCCGGCCGCCGCCGCGCCCGGCACGGCGGCCGGCGCGGCTCATCGGACCTCCAAACGAGCACCCCCCCCTGCGCCGGCCGGCAAGACGGCCGCCGACCGCCTGGAATTGGGCACTGCGACCGTGACGGGCGACCGCGAACAGCCCAAAGTCATGTATATCGTGCCGTGGAAGAAGTCCGATATCGGCGACCTTTCTGGCAAGCCCATGAACAGCCTGTTGGATGAGGCGCTGGCCCCCATCGACCGCGACGAGTTCAAGCGTCAAGTGATGTATTACCAGGTGGTCAAGGCGGATGCGTCTCAAAATGGTGCATCGAAAGCGCCGGCGCCACAGGGTGAGAAGTAAGTCATAGCCGATTTTACGAAATCTGTTTGAATTCGGGTTTGCGGCGGGATCGAATTTTCTAGGAGCGCGAAGATGAATTTCATGAGTTCGGCAGTCAACTTCTTCAAGGACGGCGGGTTGTTCTTGTACCCGCTCGCCTTGATTTTCGTGGTCGGAGTCTCGATCGCCATCGAGCGATACGTGTATCTGACTCGCGAAACCATGCGCAATCGCACGCTGTGGGACAACCTGGTCCCCGCGCTGAGCGCCGGCAACTTCAAGCAAGTCGTGTCGCTGACGCAGAATTCGAAAGCGTCGATCGCCACGATCTTGAATTACGGCGTGGCGCGTGTAGCGAGCGCGCGGCGGCGCGACGACATCGAGAAAGCCATGGATGAGAGCTTGCTCGAAGTCATTCCGCGCATCGAGAAGCGCACGCATTATCTGTCCTCGCTCGCGAACGTCGGCCTGCTCATCGGCCTCCTCGGCACGATCACCGGCCTCATCGGCGCGTTCAGCGCCGTGGCGACCGCGAACCCCGCGGAGAAGGCGAGCCTGCTGGCCGCGGCTATTTCGGTCGCGATGAACAACACCGCATCGGGCCTGTTCGTCGCCATCACCCTCCTGCTCGCGCACATGTTCCTGGAGTCGAAGACCACCTCGATGATCGACAGTCTGGAAATCGCGTCGGTTAAATTCCTGAACTCGATCACCGAGCGCCAGCACGATGCGCCGGTTCCGCAGGCACCGCCCGCGCCGCCGCAGACCCGCGCCCCCGCCGCGGCGCGCGGAACGATCTGAAGGAAGTCCTGAAACAGCGCTCTAGACGAACGGTGCGATACTCATGAAGTCGAAGTCCGCGAGCATGGTCCGCCGCAATCACGCCCGCTACCACCAGGGGCGTGACGACCTGAACATCGTGCCGATGATCGACATGATGGTCATTCTGGTGTTCTTCTTGATCTTCACGGCCGTGTTCTCGAAGACCAACATCCTGCAGCTCAACCTTCCGGCCAGCGCGACCGCCGCTCCGCTCGACTTGCCGAAGGGATTGAAGCTCGAGGTCATCATTCGCCCCGACGACCTCGTGGTCAACGACCGCAACTCCGGGCCGCTGAAAGTGCTGGAGAACACGCCGGGCGGCTACGATCTCGACGGTCTCTCGGAATACATGCGGCGGGTCAAGGCGACGTATCCGGACATGACCGACGCCACAATCCTGCCCGGTCCGAACGTCTCCTACGACACGCTGGTTCAAGTGATGGACACCGTAAGGGTTTATCAGTTGCCGGTGGCGCCGTTCTCCAAGGCGGAGCTCTTTCCCGACATCGCCATCGCGGACGCGCCGACATGAGCCTGCAGCGCATACGAGGACGCCGAAAGCACCGCGCCGGGGCGAGCCACTTCGCACTCATTCCGTTCATCGACATGATGACCATCCTCGTGGTGTTTCTGCTTGCGCATACCGCCGAGGTCGACATTCTGCCGAACACGAAGAACATCTCGATCCCGCAGTCGCTGTCGGATCGCAAGCCGAGCGCCGCGGTGGTCGTCATGGTGACCAAGGATCTGGTCTATGTGGACGGTCAACCGGTGGGTACGATCGCGCAGGTGGTCGCCAATCAGGGGCCGGTGTTCCAACCGCTCAAGGCCGCGCTCATGGCGAACAACGACAAGGTGCTGGCGGGCGCACAGAAGGTCGAGATCTCGAAGCGGGAGGTCACCATCATGGGCGACAAGACCATCCCCTACAGCGTGCTGAAGAGAATCATGTTGACCTGCAGCGACGCCGAGTACGGCAAGGTGTCCTTCGCCGTGGTCGAGCGCGAGAAGGCGCACAGCTAGCATGGCAAGCGCAGCAAACCCCGCGCAGCGCCCGGCGACGCCGGGATTGGCCCCCTTCTACCGGCGCTACGAACTGCCCTGGTCGCCGTCCGAGGAAATGGAACGGCGCTTCCGGCGCATTCTTCGCAACTTCGTCATCGTTTTCGCCATCATCGCGGTGATCATGCCCTTTCTCCCGCGGACGGAGCGCGTGGTGAACACGGATTCGTTGCCGGAGCGCGTCGTGCAGCTCGTCATGGAGCCGCCGCCTCCACCACCTCCGCCTCCGCCGCCCAAGCCCGAGCCCCAAAAGCCCGTGCAGAAAGCACCGGTGACGCCGAAGCCGGTGCCGCCGGTCGATGCGCGCGTCAAGGCCTCCAAGAGCGGTCTTTTGGCGAGCATGGACGATCTCGCGGCGTTGCGCGACATCAATCTCGACAAGCTCGCCAAGAATCAGCCGAAGACCAACGACCCCGGCGATGTCACCCAGGTGACGCGCTCGCTCATCACCTCGAAGGCGGGGGGCACCAGCGGCGGCATCAGCGCACCCTCGAGTTCGGGGCTTGCCGCGGGCAGCGGATCCCTCAATGGATTTCGCGTGGGACAGGTTAAGGACCCGACGCTTGCGACGGGGAGCCAGGGAGCCGGCGCGACGCGCGGTGGCGGCAGCGGCAAGGCCTCTCGCAGCGCCGACGAGATCGCCCTGGTATTCACCCGAAACAAAGGTGCCATCGATGCCATGTACGCCCGGGCGCTGCGCGACAACCCCGCTCTACAGGGCAAGGTTGTCTTGGAGATCACGATCTCGCCGGCCGGGGACATCACCGCCGCACGCATCGTCTCGAGCGATCTCAATGCCCCGGAATTCGAGGCAAAGCTCCTGGCGCGTGTGCGTCTGTTCAAGTTCGACGCCAAGGATGTTGCGACGTTGACCGCCACCAAACCCATCGACTTCTTCCCGGCCGGATGAACATTCAATCCGAAATCGAGTTCTTCAGCGACCTTGGGCTAGTCGACAAGGCGCGCTTCATCATCCGCCTGATCGGCGAGGTGGCGGAGGAAGCGAAAGTCGGCGCCGGAGACGGACAGGACGCTCTCCGCCTGCGCTTCTCCAACGAGATGATGCAGCGGCTCGCGCGTTTCAGCTTCCAGCTCCTCTCCGAGGACGCCGCGCGCCCCGCGGACGACGTCATGATCCGCATGCTCTTGGGCCACCGCGCCGACAAGAACGCGGAGCGCATCATGCAAAACGCCTACCGGCGGGTGCTTACGAGCTTCGAGAGCTTCGATACCACGGTGCTGCTGAATTCGCATTAGAATGGCCCCGCGGGCGTCTGGTGACCGCGACCCTGATGGCCATATGATGCAACGCGAAGGGATCCAATTCCCCGTCAAGGACCTGGGGCTGCGCGAGGACGTGCACGCTCTGGGCGAACTCATCGGCGAAATCCTGCGCGACCAGGGGGGCGAGGAATTCTTCGAGGCAGTGGAGGGCGACCGAGTCGCCGCCATCGCGCGGCGCGAGGCGCCGGACGATGCCGCAGTCGCGAAAGCCCTCGAGGCGCGAACCGCCGGCCGCGAGCCCTCATCGGCGACCAATCTCACCCGCGCATTCTCCACCTGGTTTCAGGCCGTCAACACCGCGGAACAAGTGCACCGCGTGCGGCGGCGGCGGCAATACATCGCCGATTCCGGCCAGCCCGGCGGTATCCCAGAATGCATCGCGCGCTTGAAGCAAGAGGGCTACTCGCTCGAGGCAGCGCTCGCGCTCATCGGCTCCGTGAGCATCGAGCCTCGCTTCACGGCCCATCCGACCGAGTCCACGCGACGCACGATCCTGCGCAAGCAGCAGCGCATCGCGCAGGATCTTCTCGACCGGCTGAACGCGGCGCTGATGCGCGCCGAGCTCGATACCGTGTGGTCGCGCGTTCGTTTGGAGATCGCCAGCATTTGGCAGACCGAAGAGCATCCGCGCGAAGGGCTCACGGTCGCCGACGAGCGCGAGCATGTACTGTTCTACCTGATCGAGATTCTCTACCGGGTGGTGCCGCTGTTTTACGAGGAGATCGAGACAGCGCTCGCCGAAGCGTACGAGGTGCCCGTCGAATCCATCAATGTGCCGAGCATTCTGCGGTTCGGTTCCTGGGTCGGCGGCGACATGGACAGCGACGACGAAGTGCACGCCAAGACCATCCGCGAGACGCTGCAGCGGCACCAGCAGCTCATCGTCTCGACCTACTTCGACGAGTGCGGTCATCTCGCGGAGGCGCTGAGCCAGAGCGCGCGCCGCGTCGAGGTGAACGGCGAGCTCGCGCGGCGCATCGAGGCGTATACGGCCCTGCTGCCCGGCGCGGCGCGGTTGTCACCGGCCCGCCACGACCGCATGCCCTATCGAATTTACTTCGGTCAGATCGGCGAGCGGCTCAAGGCGACGTACGAGGGCCGGCCCAACGCGTACCAAAACGCCGATGAGCTGCTCGCCGACGTCGAGCTCGCGGCCGACAGCTTGATCGACAATCGCGGACGGCATGCCGGCTATTTCCTGGTGCGGCGCTTCATCCGGCGCGTGCGCACGTTCGGATTTCACATCGCGACGCTGGATGTGACGCAGAGGACCGACGTGCACCATGCCGTCATCGCCCAGGGGCTCGCCATGCCGGAATGGCCGTCGCTTCCAGCCGCGAACCGCCTGGAACGCCTGCGCGAGATGCTCGCGCAGGACGAAGGACCTGCGGTGCCGCTGGACGGCGCCGGCCGCCGCGCGCTCTGGGTGTTCGACACGATCGCGCATGCACGTCATAAATATGGCGAGCAGGCCATCGGCGCCTACATCGTGAGCGGAGTGAGGAGTCCCGACGACATGCTCGCCGTATTGCTGCTCGCCCGATGGGCCGGCATCGGCGACAAGCTCAGCCGTGAGTGCCGTCTCGAGGTGGCGCCGTTGCTCGAGTCGGTCGATGCGCTGGAAGGGGCGGGCGAGCTTCTGCGCAGCCTCTGTGCGGAGCCTGCGTACGGCCGGCACCTCGAGGCGTGCGGCAACCGGCAAACCGTCGTCGTCGGGTATTCCGATACCAACAAGCAGGCCGGCTTTGCGTCGTCGCGGTGGGCGCTCCAGACGGCGCAGCACCGCTTGCTGCAGGCGGCCCGCGCCACCCAAATCGCGCTCACCATCTTTCATGCGCGCGGCGGCACGCCCGCCCGGGGCGGCGGTACCCCGGAGAAGCTGGTGCAGGCGGCCCCGGCGGGTGCGATCCGCGGCGTGCTACGCGTGACCGAGCAGGCCGACGTGGTCAATCAAAGTTACGGCTTGCGTGCCATCGCCATGCGCACCCTCGAGCGAACTTTCTCCGCGGTGGCGCTCGCGAGCTCGCGCGTGGGCGAGCGAGGTGCTCCCGACCCGCAGTTCATCGACGCGATGGGCACCCTGGCCTCCCGCAGCCTTGACACGTACCGCCGGTTGGTTTTTGGCGATGCGCGCTTCATCGACTACCTGCGCGCGGCGACGCCGCTCGATGTCATCGAGCGCATGCATATCGGCCTCAAGCCCGCGGTGCGGGCGGGTGCCAAGGGCATCGATGGATTGCGCGCGATTCCCTGGGTGTTCGCTTGGACGCAGAGCCGTCACATGCTGCCCGGCTGGTACGGCTTCGGCAGCGGCCTCAGCGCCGCAATCGACGAGCACGGGCGGGAGGTGATCGAGGCCATGCTCGCCCGCTGGGCGTTCTTCGGGCACCTGGTCGACGACCTGGAGGCCATGCTGGCGCGCACCGACCTCGCGATCGCCGCCTACTACGATGCCCTCGCGGGCGAGGGTCAACGCACGTACGCGGACCCCATAAGCCGCGAGTACGATCTCACGGTGCGCCGCGTGCTCGAGCTGCGTGGATCCGCGCGGCTGCTGGACAGTGATCCCACCTTGCAACGCTCCATCGCGTTGCGCAATCCCTATGTCGATCCCATGCATCTCATGCAGGTGGATCTGCTCAAGCGCTGGCGGGCGACGGGCCGCGAGGACGAATCGTTGTTCGCGGCGTTGCGCGCGACCATCGGCGGCATCGCGCTCGGGTTGCAGGCGACCGGCTGAGCGAGCAGGCGACGCTCAGCATTCCGGTACGTTGACCGCGAGGCCGCCTTGCGAGGTTTCCTTGTAGATGGTCGACATGTCGTGTCCAGTCTGGCGCATGGTGGCGATCACCTGATCGAGCGTCACCTTGTGCGAGCCGTCGCCGCCGAGCGCGAGGCGCGCCGCATTGAGGGCCTTGACCGAGCCCATGGCGTTGCGCTCGATGCAGGGAATCTGCACGAGGCCGGCGACCGGATCGCAGGTGAGGCCGAGATTGTGCTCCATGCCGATCTCCGCGGCGTTCTCGATCTGCTCATTGCTGCCGTTCAATGCCGACACGAGCCCCGCGGCCGCCATGGAGCAGGCGACGCCCACCTCGCCCTGGCAGCCCATCTCGGCTCCCGAGATAGATGCATTTTTCTTGAAGAGCATGCCCACCGCTGCTGCCGTCAGCAAGAAGCGCATCACGCCCTCATCGTCCGCGCCTGACTCGAATTGCCGGTAGTAATGCAGCACCGCCGGCACGATGCCAGCCGCGCCGTTGGTGGGCGCCGTGACCACCTGCCCACCCGCCGCATTCTCCTCGTTCACCGCGAGGGCAAAGACGTTCACCCAGTCGAGCGCGCGCATCGGGCCTGCCGGATCGCTGCTCATGAGCTTGCGGTATAGCTTTGGTGCACGCCGGCGTACTCCGAGCACACCGGGCAGGAGGCCGTGAGCCTCGAATCCGCGGCGTACGCAATCTTGCATGACCTGCCAGATGCGCATCAGCCGTCCGCGGATGTCCGCATCCGAATACCAGGTGCGCTCGCGGGCGAGCATCAACTCGTGGATCTCCAGACCTCCCTGGCGCGCGAGCTCGAGAAGCCGCGCGGCGGAGTCGAATTCGTACGGCGGCAACGCACGCGCCTCGCCTGCCCCTGCCGGCACGCCGGCTTGCACGATGAAGCCGCCGCCGATGCTGTAGTACTCCTCGCGCGCAAGCACGGCGAGAGCTGCATCGTGCGCCGTAAAGCGCATACCGTTCGAATGCCCCGGCAGCACCTGATCGTTGTGGAAGAGCAGATTGAGCGGCTCGTCGAAGGCGATCTCATGCCGGCCGAGGAGGCGAATGCGTCCCTCGGTGCGGATGCGCTTCAATGCGGGCTCCACCATCGCCGAGTCGAGCGTGTCCGGGCTCGAGCCCTCGAGGCCCAGCAGCACCGCGCGGTCCGTGCAATGCCCCCGTCCCGTCAGCGCGAGCGATCCGTAGAGCTGCGCCGAAACCTGCGTCGTGCGGGCAAGCAATCCACGCGCTGCCAAAAGCTCCACGAAACTGCGGGCCGCGTTCATCGGGCCCATGGTGTGCGAGCTCGAGGGGCCGATGCCGATCTTGAAAATATCGAAAACGCTGAGAGTCATGACGAAACCTTGGGGATGCTCACCACGGGATGATACGCGGCCGCGTACGGCGACGCAGTGCTAGAATCGCGCAGCGCGTCGGTGCGCACGGGAGAAACTCATGAATCGCTCATTTCATGTCTTGCGCGCGCTCCTGCTTGCGCTCATGTCATTGTCCATCGCATCCGTCGCGCCGGCTGCGACTCCCGAGTATCTTGCGGCGGCGATTGCCGATACCAATCGGCCGCAAGCAGATGTCGAGCGCGATGCCAATCGCAAGCCCGCCCAGACATTGGAGTTCGCGGGCGTCAAGCCCGGAGAGCAGATTGCGGAGCTCCTGCCGGGCGGCGGCTATTTCACCCGCATCATGAGCAAGGTCGTCGGCAACGCAGGCCATATCTATGCGCTGGTCCCCGGCCCAAACCCGGGCGATCCGCCGAATACGCCGGACTTCTCGGCACGAGTCAAAGCGCTCGCGGCCGATCCGAGCTATGCCAATGTGAGCGTGGTGGTCGAGCCGTTCGGCCAGCTGAAGACGCCGGTGCCGGTCGATCTGGTATGGACGTCACAGAACTATCACGATCTGCACAACCTGCCGGGACTGAACCTGACGGTATTCAACCAGATGGTCTTCGAGGCTCTCAAGCCGGGCGGCATCTATCTCATCCTGGATCATGCGACGGCACCCGGCGCGGGTGTGAGCCAGACCTTGACGCTGCATAGGATCGATCCGGAAGTCGTCAAGCGCGAAGTGCTGGCGGCCGGATTCGTGCTCGTGGGAGAAAGCAATCTGCTGCGCCGTCCGGAAGACCCGCATACCGCAAAGGTGTTCGATCCGGCGATTCGGGGTAGAACCGATCAATTCATCCTTAAATTCAAAAAGCCGGCTCAGCCCTGAGGACACACCGACCGCAGCGCGGTGCGGCGCCCGAACTACGGGCGCCGTCTGCTGTCAACCGAGCAGTGTTCTGGCCGTTGCTAGATGAAGGTTTGGAGGTCCTAAGCCCATGACATTGCTTGACATTTCTCGACGCACGCTTCACGTTGCTGGCGCGCTGTCGGCCGCCTTGGCGTTGAGCGCCTGCGTGACGCCGCCGCCACGCACTGTCGTTGTCGCGCCCCCGCCCCCGCCACCCCCGCAGCGGATTTTCGTCTATCCGGCCAACGGCCAGTCGCCGGAGCAGACCGAGCGCGATCGCTACGAATGCCACACCTGGGCAGTGCAGCAGACCGGCGTGGACCCGAGCCGGCCGGATGCGACGCCTTATGAGCGCGTGGTGGTGCAGCCCGCGACCCCGCCCGGTGCGGGTACAGCGGCCGGCGCGATCGGCGGCGCCATTCTCGGCTCCATTATCGCGGGTCCGCGCAATGCCGGCGCAGGCTTTGTGCTCGGCGCCGCCACCGGCGCGATCGTGGGCACCGCGGCCGAGGCAAACGCCAACGCCCAGGCGCAGAACCAGGCAAACATGACGCAGGCGCAGATCAATGCCCAGGTTGCCGCCGGCCACGCCCGCGCCGAAGCTTACCGCCGTGCGTTGGGGGCATGTCTCACCGGCCGAGGCTACACGGTCACCTGAGGGGGCTCCAAATCCCATGAGACGATTTAGCCCGCTCGCGCTCGGCGCGGCGCTGATCTGGCTTTCGGGCGCTGCGCTCGCACAGGAGCACGGGCACTCCGAATCCTCGCATCCGGCCGCGCCAGCCCGCCCGAGCGCGCCGTCGGCACACCCGGCACAGCCGGGTGGCGGCGCGCGCCCCGCCGCCCCCGTGCATTATGACGGCCGTGGGCAGGTGCTCGACGCGCGCTACAACCACGGCCGCTATTACGCGCCCGTCGGGACCGTGGCGCGCACGCTGCCGGGCGAGTATCGCGCGTACTATCATCGTGGCGCGCCGTATTACTTCAGCGGCGGTGTCTGGTATGCACCGCGTGCAACGGGCTTCGTGGTGGTTGCACCGCCCGTCGGGCTCGTCATAGCGGCACTCCCGCCGTATTACTCCACCCTGTGGATCGGCGGCGTGCCCTATTACTACGCCGACAATGTGTATTACACCGCGCAACCCGATCAGAACGGCTATGTGGTTGCACCGCCTCCCGACGATGGCGGGCAGGGTGCGCCCCCTCCCGATGGCAGCGCCGACCCAAATGCGCAGGCGCCGCCCGCTCAGCAAGCGCCGGAGGACTTCATCATCTATCCGAAACAGGGTCAGTCGAAAGACCAGCAGGCTGCGGACGAATACGAATGTCACAACTGGGCGAAGGGTCAGACGGGCTTTGATCCGACGCAGCCCAACGGCGGTGTGGCGTCCGGGGACTCCGACCGTGCGCATAGCAACTACGACCGCGCGATGTCCGCGTGTCTGCAAGGCCGCGGTTACCAGGTGAATTGATCCGTGAGTGAAATCCTACGCGCGGCCGCGTAGGCGACCGCTGCCTGGGCATCCCGCCGTACGGAATACTTGGGCCAACGAATTCAGGCGTAGGAGAGCACCCCATGATGACGAGTCCGAACGGAGCAGCGGGCAAGAAAGATCTTCATGTGGGGGGTCTCGGCACCCCGGGTCCGACGAGCGCGCTCGGCTCCGTGATCGATCCTCTGGTGGACGCGTCGGAGACCTGGGTTCGCCGGGCAAGCGATTTCATCAGCACCGCCGATGACTACGTGCGCAACAATCCCTGGGCTGCCATCGGCGTCGGCGCGATGCTCGGCATGACGCTCGGTTACTTCCTCGGCCGGCCCCGCCGCCCCTAGGAGCCGCCATCATGCAGATCCCCACGAACCCGACCAGCGAGGAGCGTCAGAACAAGTTCTCGAACTGCCGCGACTGGCGCGCGTTTCTAGCGCACTTGCAGGCTCCGCCGGCGTACACGAGCGTCGCGACCGCGCTCAGGGCGGGCCACGCGTGGCTGAGCGGACGCGGCTGGCCCAGCAATGCAACGTCCGACCGCAAGAGCCCGTACTGCGATTGGCTGCTCGGCAGCGCCGGCTTAGTCTCCAGCACCCGCAAGACGCTCGGCGTGTGAGTAGACGTTGCAGTGGGTCTCACGCAGGAAGCCCACCAGCGTAAGACCCGAGGCGACTGCGAGGTTGACCGCAAGACTGGAAGGTGCGCCGATGGCCGCGAGCACTGCGACCCCGGCGCGCAGCGCTTTCTGCACCAGCTCAAAGCTCGCCCGTCCGCTCAACAGCACTACGTGATTCGATAACGGCAGGCGGTTTGCGAGCAGATTCTCGCCGACGAGCTTATCGAAGGCGTTGTGCCGGCCCACATCCTCGGCAACGCTCAGCAACGACCCCTCGAGATCGAACAGTGCCGCGGCATGGATGCCCCCGGTGTCACCGAATCGCGACTGCGATTCGCGCATGCGTTGCGGCAGACCCAGGAGAACCGAAAGCTCCACCCTGCCCTTGGCCTCGATGCGAGTTGCCGCCGCGCGGGCGATGGCCGCATCGAGGCTCGTCGTGCCGCACACCCCGCAGCTCGAGCCCGCGGAGAAGCGGCGGGGCGAGATCTGCGTCTCGAGCGTCACCGTGGGCCGGAGGCGGACGTTCACCACGTTCGGGCGCCGCGTGCTCGATTCGATGGCATCGATGTCGGCGGCGCGATTCACCACGCCCTCGCCGTAAAGCAGCCCCGCCGCGAGCCACTCATCGTCACCCGGCGTGCGCATGGTCGTGCCGAACGACACCGGCTCCAATCCCAGGTCGGGGTGATGCAGCTGGAATTCGAGCGGGGCCTCGACGGCGACGCGATCGTCCTCTTCGCGATGCGCGCCCGCGGAGACCCGCAGGATGCGCACCTGCGAGGTGCCGCTGCGCGGTCGCCCGGCGCCCGGCTGCGAGGCTGCCTTTTTGCTCAAACCCATGGCCCAATGATACCGTTCGCGAGTCCGGCTGCGTATTTTGAGGAGAAATCATGTCGAAATCGTCCGAACTCAAGGCTCGCAAAGCGGCCGCGGTGCCGAATGGAGTAGGCACCAAGGGCGTCTACGTGGCGCGCGCCGAAAATTCCGAGCTGTGGGACGTCGATGGGCGGCGCTACATCGATTTCGCCGCCGGCATCGCCGTGCTCAACACCGGCCATCGGCACCCACGGGTCATGGCGGCCGTGGCGGAACAGGCCGAGCGCTTTGCGCACACCTGCTTTCACGTCGCCCCCTACGAATCCTATGTGCGCCTCGCCGAGCGCTTGAACGCCCTTGCGCCAGGAGATTTCCCGAAGAAGTCGCTGTTTCTTTCGTCGGGAGCCGAGGCCATCGAGAACGCGGTCAAGATCGCGCGCTATCACACCAAGCGCTCCGCCATCATTGCCTTCTCCGGCGGATTCCACGGCCGCACGCTCATGACCATGGCGCTCACCGGCAAGGTGATGCCGTACAAGCGCGGTTTCGGACCCTTTCCGGCCGAGATCTACCACGCCGAATTCCCGCAGCCGTTTCGCGGCATCACCACGGCGCAAGCACTCGCCGACCTGGATCGGCTCTTCCACGGCGATGTCGATCCGAAATCGGTGGCGGCGATCGTGATCGAGCCCGTGCAGGGCGAGGGCGGATTCAACGTCGCGCCGTTCGATTTCCTGCGCGCGCTGCGGAGCATCTGCGATGAGCACGGCATCGTGTTCATCGCAGACGAGGTGCAAGGAGGGATCGCGCGCACGGGCAAAATGTTTTCCATCGAGCATTCAGGTGTGGTGCCGGATCTCATGACGGTCGCCAAGGGCATCGGCGGCGGACTGCCATTGTCGGGTGTGGTTGGCAAAGCCGCCATCATGGACAGCGCGCACGCCGGCGGGTTGGGGGGGACGTACGGCGGAAATCCGCTCAGCATCGCGGCGGCGCACGCCGTGCTCGACGTCGTCGAGACCGAAGGCCTTTGCGCGCGCGCTGCGCGGATCGGCGAGCGCATGCGCGAGCATCTGCTGGCGCTCGCCCAACAAGTTCCGAGCATCGGCGATGTGCGCGGGCTCGGTGCGATGGTGGCCTTCGAGCTCGTCAAGGATCCGAAGACCCGTGAGCCCGATGCGGCGCTCACCGCGGCGATCCTCGCAAGCGCCGAGCAGCGCGGGTTGATCCTGTTGTCGTGCGGCACCGAGGCGAACGTGGTGCGGCTGCTCGCCCCGCTCACCATTCCGGATGCGGTGCTCGAGGAGGGTCTCGGCATCCTCTCCGCCGCGGTCACGCAGGCGGCAGGTGCGGCCGGCGCAGGTGCCACCGGCGCAGGTGCCACCGGCGCAGGTGCCGCCGGCGCAGGTGCCGCCGGCGACAGCACGGCTCGGGCGGTGGCCTGAGCCGGACCTTCGGCTACATCTTGAAGATCGCCGTTATCCCGAACGTTCGGGGCCGGAACGTGAAATCGTTCTCCTGAGGCGTGGGCGGTCCCGCAGGATTGAAGCCGTCAGCCTGCGTCTGTGCATAGTTGACGACCGGGTGGGCGTCAAACAGATTGTCGCAGAAGGCCGAAACGTCCCAGCCGCCGAGCTTCATGCCGGCGCGCGCCGAGGTGTAGCTGGTGGAGGGAAGCGTGTAGCTGAAGCCGTACTCATACTGGGCGTTGTTCGCCGGATCCTGTACGGGCGCGAGCCAGGGATTGCGGCTGGTGTATTCCCAGTCGAGGCGCACGAAGGCGTCGTGCTCGAAGAGCTTGAATGCGTATTGCGGTCCGGCCGCAATGGTCCAGGGAGGGCTCGTGCCCGGCGCGTAGTTGATCGCCGCATTGCCGGAAATCGCTTCACCCCGGAGCGCCAAGCCGCCGAGGGAGTCTGCGGTGAAGCGTGCATCGGTGTAGCCGGCGGAGAAATCGAGCGAGAGTCCTGCACCTAACGCCGCTTCGATTTGCACGTCGAAGCCCTTGGCGATCGCGGAGCCGAGATTGTCCGTGAACTGCAACCCGCAGTTACCCGCGATATAGACGTTCTGCTGAATGTTGTTCCACCGGATCCAGTACACGCTGGTGGCGATCTTCAGCCGGTCGTTGAAATTGTTCTTCGAGCCGATTTCGAAGCTGTCGGTATTGTCGGGTGCGTAGGTCTGCGGCGACTGCCCGTTTTTGAAGCCGTCCTGGATGAGTCCCTGCGCGCAGAAAACGGGGGGAAGCGGCGGATTGTACCCGCCGGGCCGGAATCCCTTGGCGAACGTGAAATAGTACAGATCGTGCGGATCGGCCTGCCAGTCGAGCCCGACGCGCGGCGTGAACGAGTTATTCGACGATTTACCCGACGCGCCCACGGGACCGTAATTCTCGTAGCCGTCGGAGAAGTGATTCAGCGAGAAGCCGAGCTTCGATTCCCGCACGCCGAGGATCAGCGATAGATTGTCGACGAGTTTGACGTTCGCCTCGCCGAAGCCCGCGATCTGGCGGTCATAGCTCTTGTTGTAGTTGTAGTAGATGTCGCATTTCGGAATCGGCTCGCTCGAGGTGTAGCCGGCCTGAGGGCAGTTGTAATACGACCCGAAGATGCTATCCGCGGTGACACCGTACAGCGACTGGAACAGGCTGTTGATGCGCGGATCGTTGAGCTGCTCGACCGAGAGCTCTTGCGCGACCTGCCAGAATACGCCGGCCGTCCATTTGACCCGGGCGTCCGGATCGCTCGACTGCAGGCGAAACTCCTGCGTCCAAGAGCGCTGCTGGTTGGTCATGGTGTTCGGCGTCGCGTAGTTCGCATATCCCGGCGGCATGTGGATGCCGCTGCCGTCGAGCAGCGGATACCAGGAGCAAGGCTCCGTCGGGGTGGTCGAGGCGGCGCCGCAGCCGAGCGCCGGAGTGCCCGGGCCCAGCGCGTTCGGCCAGCCGATTCCCTGATAGAACGCGAGGTCGTAGCCCGTGCCCTGGTAGGAGTCGGTCTCGTTGCGATGGTAGTAGGAAGTGTTCGAGATGAAGCTCATGTGCTCAAAGTCCAGCTGCACTTTGAGCGCCGGCAGGTAGTACTCGTCCGGAATCGGAATGAGCTCGGGCGTCGCGTTGTTGAAGCGGCCCGCCCCCGGGTCGGAGTACGCCGGCCAGTACGTCGACAGGTCGTGCTGCTGCTTGTTCTGGAACATCACGCTCGGCGTGATCTTGACGTTATCGGCCGGCTCGTACAGCAGGGCGAAGCGAGCCGCCGTCGTGTTCGCGTAGTTCGCGTTGTTCTCAGTGATGTTGCCCGCGTTGTCGACGCGGTCGATCCAGCCGCCGTCGTAGCGATACCAGATGCTCGCCCGATAGCCGAGCAGTCCGTCGATGATCGGACCGCCGTGCGCGATGCCCACCTCGCCGTTCGGCTGGCCGTATTGGGTATACGAGACCTCGCTGCGCATGTAGGTCGACTCTTGGGATACGCTCGGTTGCGTCATGATGTAGCGGATGGTGCCGCCCATGGAACCGGAGCCGAACAACGTCCCTTGCGGGCCGCGCAGCACTTCGACGCGGTCGAGATCGAAGGTCTTGGGCAGGGTCTCGTCGGGATTGAACCCGAGCTCGCGCATCTGGATCGGCGTATCGTCGATGTAGATGCCCGTGGTGCCGGCGCCGGCGGAGGAGGAGATGCCGCGGATCGATACCTGATTGGTGCCGGTCGTATCGATCGACACGCCGGGCGTAAAGCGTACGAGCTCGGTGATGTCGCGGATGCCTTTCTCGTCGAGCGTGTCCTGACTCATCGCGGTGATGGAGATCGGCACCTTGCTGATGCTCTCCTCGTGGCGCGTGGCGGTGACGACGATCTCCTGCAGGGCATTCGAGTCCGACCCGCCGGTATCGGCCGGGTTCGCATCCGTGGCCCCGGCGCTGGCGCACGCCAAGGAGGCGCCGGACAGGACGCTGCAAAAAAACAACAGTTGACGGCGGATCGTCGGGTAGCGCGATTGCGAGCGGATCGCTGGCATCATATCCCCATGAATTGTTATATGGTTAGATAACTCCGGCGCCTTCGACAGTATCATCGCCGGAAAACGCGCGCAACCGCGCACGAATTTCTTGTATGGCCGTGTAAGAAACGCGGCACCGCAGTGGCCTCGGCGCGCCCACCTCAAAGCCACCGTCCGCCGGCGAGTGCGCGCCGCCGCGGGTTGTTGCGCCGCACCTACGTCGGCGGCCAGATGCGCTCGACGCCACACGGTTCAGCATCCTGCATCCCTCGCATTCATTGGAAGACGGGGCGGCGCCGCGTGCCACTGCTCGTTGCAAGATAGCGGCCCTGCAACGCAGCCGTCAACCAGCCGCGGCCGAGCGATGCGTCGACGCGCCCTGCGCGTGCGACGCTCGCGCAGGGCCGGTTATGGGATCATGTATCGATGAACGACTCTCCAGAGCGCCCGCGCGCCAAGTCCCTTTCTCCATTGCGGTCGCTGTTGCCTTTTCTGCGTCCGTATCGCACGAGGGCGGTCGCCGCACTCGGCGCGCTTCTGGTTGCCACCGCAGCGATGCTCGCGGTGCCCGTGGCTTTGCGCCGGGTCATCGATGTGCTGGCGGCCAAGGATGTTGCGACCACGAACCGCATGTTCATGGGCCTGCTCGCCGCGACGACGATACTCGGCCTTTTCGGGGCACTGCGCTTCTATCTCGTGACCTGGCTCGGCGAGCGAGTGGTCGCCGATGTGCGCACGGCCGTGTATCGGCGCGTGGTGCACATGGATCCGCTGTTCTTCGAGACTACCCGGGTCGGCGAGGTGCTGTCGCGCTTGACCACGGATACGACGCTCGTCCAGGCCATCTCGGGCGTGAACCTGTCGATCATCCTGCGCTCGAGCCTGAGTCTCGTCGGCGCACTCATCCTGCTCGCGCTCACGAGCGCGCAGCTCGCCGCCGTCATCCTGGTCTTGATTCCGGTCGTGGTCGTACCGCTCATCGTCATCGGCCGGCGCGTGCGGGGTCTTTCGCGCGCGGCGCAGGACCGGATCGCGGACACGAGCGGACTCGCCGGCGAGACCTTGAACGCCATCCAGACGGTGCAGGCGTTCACACTGGAGGAGCTGCAAAGCGAACGCTATCGCGGCGCGGTCGAGGATAGCTTTGCCGTGGCCGTACGCCGCACCCGGGTGAGAGCCGTACTCACGGGCGTCGGCATCACTCTCGTATTCGCGGCGATCACCGCGGTCCTCTGGCTCGGTGCGCACCAGGTGCTCGCCGGGGCGATGACCGGCGGCCAGCTAGCGCAGTTCCTGTTGTATGCGGCCTTCGTCGGCACCTCGGCAGCGGCACTTTCGGAGATGTGGGGCGAGCTGCAGCGCGCGGCGGGTGCCATGGAGCGGCTCGCGGAGCTGCTCGAGGCTCAGCCTGCGATCGGCGCACCGGCGCGCCCCTTGGAGCTGCCGCCACGCGTGCTTGGGTCGATTCGATTCGATAATGTGAGCTTCCACTATCCCTCGAGGCCCGAGACTGCGGCGCTCGCGAATTTCAATCTGGAAGTGGCGTCCGGCGAGACGATCGCGTTCGTGGGGCCGTCGGGCGCGGGCAAGAGCACGACCTTTCAGCTGTTGCTGCGCTTTTACGACCCGGATGCGGGCCGCGTGTCGATCGATGGCCGGGACCTCGCGCAATTGCGCCCGCGGGACATCCGCGCCCACATCGGTCTCGTGCCGCAGGACACCGTGCTCTTCGGTGCGAGTGCGCGCGAGAACATCCGCTACGGGCGGCCGGGTGCGAGCGATGAAGAGATCGAGGCGGCGGCGGTGGCGGCGGCGGCGGACGGGTTCCTGCGCCGGCTGCCGCAAGGGTACGACACGTTTCTCGGCGAACGGGGCACGCGGCTTTCGGGCGGGCAGCGCCAACGAATCGCGCTCGCCCGTGCGATTCTCAAGAATCCGCCCATCCTGCTGCTCGATGAGGCCACGAGCTCGCTCGATGCCGAGTCGGAGCTTCTGGTGCAACAAGCGCTCGAGGGACTCATGCAAGGTCGCACCACCATCATCATTGCGCATCGGCTGGCGACCGTGCTGAAGGCCGACCGCATCGTGGTCATGGATCACGGCCGCAAGATCGCCGTGGGGACCCATGCCGAGCTTCTGCGAGAGTGCTCCCTCTACGCGCGGCTTGCCACGCTTCAGTTCGCGACCATCGGGAGCGACGCCGTGGAGAACGCTATCTGATGAGACCCTCGGCCTTGATTGCCTCCTGCACTTTGGGGCGACGCCCCACCAACGCGAGATAGGCGGAGAGTGTCGGCCAGCGGGCAAGGTCGATCTTGACGAGGCCGGTCCATCGCAGCACCGTGTAGAGATAGGCATCCGCCACCGAGAACGCATCGCCCATCACATACTTGCCGCTCGCGATGCGCGGCGCCAGCCAATCGAATTGCTTGCCGAGACTCTCGACGGCTGCCGCCTTCGCATCGGCCGGGGCGTCCGCATGGAACAGCGGGGAAAAGCTCTTGTGCAGCTCCGAGGTGATGTAGTTCAGCATTTCCATGAGCTGATAGCGCTCGAAGGTTCCGAATCGCGGCGCCAGGCCCGACTCGGGCTTCTGGTCGGCGATGTATTGAACGACGGCGGGTCCCTCGGTGAGAACGCGCCCGTCATCGAGTTGCAGCGCCGGCACGGTGCCCTTCGAGTTGATGCTGTAATAGTCAGCGCCGCCGGCGGTCTTCTTCGTCTTCAGATCGACCTTCTCGAGGGTGAATGGCAGCGCCGCCTCGCGCAGGACGATATGGGGCGAGAGCGAGCAGGCCCCGGGAGAGTAATAAAGTTTCATAGGAGGCCCGTGTCAGTTGCCCTGCGGCGAGTATAGCCAAAGCGACTACGGCGGGGAGCCCGGATCCCCGAGGCGCGGCGCGGCGGTGCGCGGCGCGGCCGTGCGTGACGCGTCCAAGCGCCGCGCGCTCATGAATCCGCTGGCGTAGGGCGGCTGGTCGAGCGAGTCGATACGCACGCGGCCACCGGTCGCCGGCGCGTGAATGAAGCGCTGCGTGTCGAGCGCGATGCCTACGTGCAGACCCTTGCCCGCCAGCCTCATGAAGACCAGGTCGCCCGCCCGCAGCTCGCCGCGACGGATCGGCACCCCGGCGTGCATCTGCTCGTACGTAGTCCGAGGCAAAGAGATTCCCGCTCGTCGACCGGCATACTGGACCAGTCCGCTGCAGTCGAATCCGCCGGGCTCGGCGCCGCCGTACCGATACGGCTGCCCGAGCATCGCAGTGGCATTGCGGACCATGAGACCGGTGTAGTCGACCGCAGCCGCACCGCCCGGCGCGGAGCCCGCCGGGCGAACGGCAGGCCCACCCATGGAGGAAGCGGGGGGCGCGGGGCTCACCGGGCGCAGCGCGCACCCGGCGAGAGCCGAAGCGAATACCGCGCAAAGTAAAGCTGACTTCAAAAGGTCGCGCGCCCCGCAGCCGATGAACAACCCTATAATAACCCTCGACATGGATTCCCTTGCTATCCAGCTTCCTGCACGGCAAAGCGTCGCTTTGCAGCCCGGCACCCTGCAGGCGGCATTGCTCGATCGGCTCATGCGGGCCCTCGGCAAAACTCCGGACCAGGCGACGGAAAGGGACATTTTCGACGCACTCTCCCTCGCCGTGCACGAGGAGCTGATGCTGCGCTGGCTCGCCACCCAGCGCCGTGTGGCGAGCGCGCACGTGAAGCGGGTGTGCTATCTGTCGGTGGAATACCTGCCGGGCAGGTGTCTCCTCAATGCCCTGTGCAGCCTGCACGGGGATCTGATCCACGAGGCGCGGACAACCTTGAGGGACATGGGTTACGAGCTGGACGACATCCTCGCCCAGGAAATCGACCCGGGGCTCGGCAATGGCGGCCTGGGCCGGCTGGCGGCGTGTTTCCTGGATTCACTCGCCACCCTGCAGTACCCCGCGGTGGGCTACGGCATTCGCTACGATTACGGAATCTTCACGCAGGTCATTGCGGCGGACGGCGCACAGCGCGAGATCGCCTCGAGCTGGCTCAAGCTCGAGAACGTATGGGAGACCGCGCGCGGCAACGTGCGCTACACGGTGCGCTTCGGCGGACGCAGCGTCGCGCCGCCCTCGGGCGCGGCCGAGGAGGCGCATCGCTGGGTCGATACCCAGGACATCTTCGCGATCGGATTCGATCAGCTGGTTCCAGGCAACCGCAGTCCCACGGTGAATCACCTGCGTCTCTGGTCGGGCCGCGGCATCACGCCGTTCCATATCGAGGCGTTCAATGCGGGCGATTACGCCGCGGCGGTGCGCGAGCAGGTTGATGCGAAGAACCTCTCGCGGGTTCTCTATCCGGACGATTCCACTTGGCAGGGGAAGGAGCTGCGCCTCAAGCAGCAATACTTCTTCGTGAGCGCGAGCTTGCAGGACATCCTGGCTACGCATCTGCGCGAGGGGCGCACGCTCGCCTCCATGCCGCAGGCCATCTCGATTCAGCTCAACGATACGCATCCGGCACTCGCAATTCCGGAGCTGATGCGCCTCTTGATCGACGAGCATGGCCTCGGCTGGGCCGAGAGCTGGACCATCACCTCCGGGGTGTTCGCCTACACCAACCACACGTTGTTGCCGGAGGCGCTCGAGACCTGGCCGGTCGCGCTCATGGAGCGGCTGCTGCCACGGCTTCTCGAGATCATCTACGTCATCAATCGAGACTTCCTGGCGGCGCTCGCATCGCATCGTCCCGGCGATTTCGAGGCGCAGCGGAACCTCTCCATCATCACCGAGGATGGCGAGCGCCGGGTGCGCATGGCGCACCTCGCCGTCATCGGAAGCCATCACGTGAACGGGGTTGCGAAATTGCACACCGAGCTCATGCGCAAGAGCGTGTTCGCGGGATTCGCGGAGCTCTACCCCGACCGCTTCATCAATGTGACCAACGGGATCGCCGTGCGCCGCTGGCTGAAGCAATCCAATCCGGGACTGTCGGCGCTGCTCACCCAGCGATTGGGTTTTTCTTGGGAAAACGACCTGGAGGAGCTTGGCCGGTTGACGGGCGCCGCCGACGAGCCGGAGTTCCTGCGCCATTTTCGCGGCGTGAAGCGAACCAACAAGCAGCGGCTCGCCGACGAAGTCATGAGGCGGACCGGCGTGGAGCTCGACGTCGACTCGATGTTCGACGTGCAGGTGAAGCGCATTCACGAGTACAAGCGTCAGCTTCTCAACCTCCTGTACGTGGTGGTCCGCTATCAACGCATCCGCCGGGATCCGCGCGGCGTGGTTCCCCGATCGGTGATATTCGCCGGCAAGGCCGCGCCGGGGTACTTCATCGCCAAGGCCATCGTGAAGCTCATCAACAACGTGGCGCGCACCATCAACGCCGACACCGCGGCGCGGGGGCTCTTGCGGGTCGTATTCCTGCCGGACTACGACGTGTCGCTCGCGCAGAAGATCATGCCGGCCGCCGATCTGTCCCAGCAGATCTCCACGGCGGGCATGGAGGCGTCCGGGACCGGCAACATGAAGCTCGCGCTGAACGGAGCGCTCACGATCGGAACGCTGGACGGCGCAAACATCGAGATACGCGACCACGTTGGCGAGGAAAATATTTTCATCTTCGGTCTCACCGCGGAGCAGGTGACCCGCGCGCGGGCGGCCGGATATCGGCCGGCGAACCATCTCGAGGGCAACCCGGAGCTCAAGGCGGCGCTTGAGCTGATCGATTCCGGCCACTTCTCGCCGTCGCGTCCCGACGATGCGAAGCCGGTAGTGCGCCGGCTGCTGGAGGAGGGCGAGCCCTACCTCGTGCTCGCGGACTTCGAGGCCTACGCTGCCGCGCAAGGCCGGGTGGACGCGCTCTACGCGCGGCCCGAGGAATGGAGCCGGAAGGCGGTCCTGAATTGCCTCAACATGGGCTATTTCTCCAGCGATCGGAGCGTGCGCGAATACGCCGATCGAATCTGGGACGTCAGACCGGTGCTTTGAGGAGCACCTTTAACCGGTGAAGCCAATCCAAGTGGGCCTGCCGCGGCCGCTCGGCGCGAGCTTGAATCGCCGGGGTGTCAATTTCGCGCTCTTCTCGAGCCATGCGACCCGGGTCGAGGTATGCATCTTCGACGCCGACACGGGCGTAGAGAGCCGCTACGATCTGCCCGGGCGAACGGGCGATGTCTGGCACGGTCTGCTGTCGCAGCGCGGGGCGGGCCCCGGCACTCTCTACGCTTACCGCGTGCACGGTCCGAACGACCCTGAGAGCGGCGCGCGCTTCGATGCCAGCGTGGCGCTGCTCGATCCCTACGCGCGCGCCTTGTCGACGGGTAAGCCGCTGCGATCGCGCGTCGTGGACCCGGGCTTCGAGTGGGAAGGCGACCGCCCGCCCGCGACGCCGTGGCGCGACACGGTGATCTACGAGCTGCACGTGAAGGGGTACACACGCCTGCATCCGCTGGTGCCGCCGCAGCAGCGCGGCCGCTACCTCGGGCTCGCGACGGAGCCGGTCATCGCACACTTGAAGTCTCTGGGGGTGACCGCGGTCGAGCTGCTCCCCTGCCAGGAGTTCTTGAGCGAGAGCTTCTTGCTCGAGCGAGGCCTCTCGAATTACTGGGGATACAATCCCGTCGCCTGGTTCGCGCCCGCCAACGAGTTCGGTTTGGAGGACGCGGTCGGCGAATTCAAGAGCATGGTTCGGGCACTGCACCGCGCCGATATCGAGGTCATCCTGGATGTGGTTTTCAACCACACCGCGGAAGGAAACGAGACGGGCCCCGTCCTCAACCTAAAGGGGATCGACAACGCGGTCTATTACCGTCTCCAAGAGGACAAGCGCCTGTACGAGAACCTTACCGGCTGCGGCAACACGGTGAACTGCGAACATCCCGCCGTGCGCTCGCTGATCATCGACTGCCTGCGCTACTGGGTCGAGGACATGCATGTGGACGGATTCCGATTCGACCTCGGGACCGTGCTCGGGCGCGAGGGCCACGGCTTCAACGAACACGCGGCCTTCTTCCACGCGCTGCGGGCGGAGCCCTCGCTTGCGTATGTGAAACTGATCGCCGAGCCCTGGGATGTCGGACCCGGAGGCTACCAGCTCGGCCGGTTCCCAGCCGGCTTCAGCGAGTGGAATGATCGGTATCGCGACACGGTGCGCGCCTTCTGGCGCCGGGACGGCGGGCGCATCGGCGAGCTCGCGGAGCGCTTCGCCGGGTCGAGCGACATTTTTCGGCACAATGGCCGAAAGCCCACTGCCGGCGTGAACTTCGTCACCGCCCATGACGGCTTCACGCTCAACGATCTCGTCTCCTACGACGTGCCGCATAACGAGGCGAACGGCGAGGGGGGTGCGGACGGCCATCGTAACAATTTGAGCTGGAACTGCGGCCATGAGGGACCCACCGATGATGCCGGCGTCATCGAACTGCGCAAGCGGCAGATGCGAAACTTCATGGCGACCTTGTTCCTGTCGCAGGGCGTGCCCATGCTTTCGGCAGGCGATGAATTCGCCCGCACGCAGCGGGGGAACAACAACGCCTATTGTCAGGACAACGAGATCTCATGGGTCGACTGGAGCCTGCTCGCGGCGCACGCGGATCTGGTGGACTTCGTGCGCCTGGCGGCGAGCTTGCGGCGCAGCCACGTCGAATTTCGGCGCGAAACCTTTCTGAAGGGAACGGCCTCACGGGTCGAGGTCAAAGATGTGACCTGGCTGCACGCGCGCGGGGCAGAAATGACGCAGGATGATTGGAACGACGCTAACTTGCGCACGCTGGGAATCTGGTACGGCAAGCGCGGCAATTGGGCCGGCCGTTTGCTCTTGCTCTTGAATGCCTCCGACTCGCCGCAGACGTTCGTCTTGCCTGCACCGCCCGCCGACAGCCCGTGGAGGCGGCGCTTCGATACGGCCAGCAGGACGACCGAGGTGCTGAGCCTCGAGGACGATGTGGTGTTTCCCTTGGCTCCGAGCAGCGCCGTCTTTCTGGAGTGTTGAGCCGTGGATGCGAATGTGATCGAACAGCTTGCCCGGCTGCGCGGCATCGGCGATGCCTACCACGATTATCGCGGTGAGCTGCGCCACTTCAGCCTGGAAACGAAGACCGACATCCTTCGAGCCATGGGCTGCCCGGTGGAGGATCCGATCGCGCTCGCAGCGGTGGTGCGCACTCTCGAATCCGAACGCGGACGGGCACTGCTGCCCGCGATCGCCGCGGCTCACGGCCCACGCGCCGGCATCGATCTCAATATCGCCGCGCGCGATTTCGGCGCGCGCCTCAACTGGACGGTGAACCTCGAGAGCGGGGAGCGGCGGACCGGCGCGGTATCGACTGCAGACTGTCCCGAGATCTGGCGCGGCGAAATCGAGGGCTCGTGGATCACCCGCCGCCGCCTCGAGATCCCTGTCGATCTGCCGCCCGGTCGGCATGAAATCGGGGTGAAGATCGGCGGCGCCGCGCCCCGCCGCTGTCCGTTGATCGTGTCGCCGGAGAAGTGTTATGAGCCGCAGGCAATCGCGCAGGGACGCAGGCTCTGGGGCGTTGCCGTCCAGCTCTACACTCTGCGGTCGCTGGAGAATTGGGGCATCGGCGATTTTCACGATCTGCAAACCCTGATCCGCTGGCTCGCGCCGCGCGGCGCCGGCTTCATCGGCTTGAATCCGCTGCACGCCCTGTCGCCGGCGGAGCCGGAGCGCGCGAGTCCATACAGCGCCTCGAACCGGCATTTTCTGAATGTCCTTTACATCGCCGTCCCGCAAGTTCCGGAGCTCGAGGATTGCGCGGCGGCGCAAGCGCGCCTCCGCGAGGCGAGCTTCACGGCACGCCTGCAGACGCTGCGCGCGGCGTCGCACGTCGATTACGCCGGCGTCGCGCAGATCAAGCTCGAGACGCTACGCTTGCTGTTCGGCGAATTTTGCGATCGACATCTTGCGCGGGGCACCGAGCGCGCCGCATCTTTCCGCGGCTTCGTTGCGGCCGGCGGTCAGCTGCTGCAATTGCACGCGCGCTTCGATGCGCTCGACCGGCACCTGCGCGATGCGCTGGGCACGCAATCGGGCTGGCTCAGCTGGCCTCCCGAGTTCCACGATCCGCATTCGAGTGCCTGCGTTCGGTTCGCGGCCGAGTATGCGCGCGAGGTCGACTTTTATCTCTACCTGCAATGGTTGGCGCACGAGCAGCTCACTGCCGCGCAGGGACTTGCGCGCGAGCTGCGCATGCCCATCGGCCTGTATGGCGATTACGCAGTGGGGACACACCCCTCGGGATCGGAGACCTGGTCCGATCAGACAGGCTATCGTCTGGGTGCCGAAATTGGCGCGCCGCCCGATCCGCTGGCGCACCGGGGCCAAGGCTGGGGATTGCCGCCCCCGGATCCGGTGGTCATGGAGTCTCGGCAACTCGACGGGTTCGTGCATCTGCTTCGCAACAACATGCGCTATTACGGGGCGCTGCGGCTCGATCACGTCATGTCGCTGTTCCGGCTGTGGTGGGTGCCGGCCGGGCGCTCCCCAGCCGACGGGGCCTACGTGCACTATCCCTTCGACCTCTTGCTCGGCGCCCTGCTGCTCGAGAGCGCGCGCAGCGCCTGTGTGGTAGTCGGCGAGGACCTCGGAGTGGTGCCCGACGAGGTGCGCCGCGCAATGTCTCGATTCGGCCTGTATCACTACAAGGTACTGCTGTTCGAGAAGGATGCGGGACGCTATCGGCGTCCCGAGGAGTTCGTGAGCCGGGCGCTCGCGACCGTCACCACCCATGACATGCCGACGCTGCGCAGCTTCTGGGACGGACGGGACATCGATCTGCGGCGGGATTTACGGCTCTATCCGACCCCCGAGATCGAGTATGAGGTCCGGCAGGGGCGCGAGCGTGACCGTCAGGCGCTTCTCGCCGCGCTCAAGGAGGAAGGTCTTGCGCCGGCTACTCCCGCTTCAGCCGAGGAGCCATTCTCGCCGGAGCTTGCGCATGCCATTCACGTGTATCTCGCACGCACGCGCGCAATCCTCGCCTCTGTCCAGATCGAGGACCTGCTCGGGATGGTCGACCCGGTCAATGTGCCGGGTACGTATCGGGAATACCCCAACTGGCAGCGCAAGATCACGGCGGACATCGAAGGGCTCGCCGCGCGGACCGACCTCGATGCGCTGTTTGCAGACCTGAGTCGGGCCCGCGGGCTTGGCGGTGCCGGCTAGTCAGCGCTGGGCCAGAAGTCCGGCCGCAGTTTTGGAACGCCCGCGCGGCCTCAAGACACAGCGCCACCACGGGGGTTCAGCTGCACCAAAAATTGCTCCCCGCGGCAGGGAGGACGGCACAGGTATTGTCGAGGGGATGAAGGCCTGAAGCGGTCGACTGCCCTGCCGGTCGATGATCTTCCTGCCTCGAGCGGGAGCAATTTCGCGTCTAGCCATATATCCCCCACCGGCGTCGGGGCCGTCAACGAATCAATTGAGTGGCATCGCGCAGCAATGCCGCCGGGGCAACTGCTCATAGAACCTTCTCCATGAAAATGCTGAGCGGATCCGGGCCGTAGTCGCCGAACGGTCCGATCTCGAGGAAGCCCGCCGAGCGGTAGAGGCCGAGCGCCTCGGGCTGAAGGCCGCCCATTTCCAGGCGCAGCCGCGTAGCGCCGCGCTTTCTCGCAAGGGCCTCGATCTCATGCAGCAGCCGCCGCCCGAGCTTCAGGCCGCGCGCGGCGGGAGAGACGAACATGCGCTTGACCTCCGCCCACCCCTCCCCGGAATCGACCATCGCGCCGCAGCCGAGCACTTTTCCGTTCACGCGCGCCACCAGGAATGCGACCTCCGGGCGCTTGAGGGCGGCCACATCCAGCATGTGATTGCTCTCCGCCGGATAGAGCGAGGCCATATAGGCATCGCTCGCCTGCAGCAGCACGGCGACCTCGGACTGAGCCGGATCCTCGAGTGAAACTTCGATCACGCAGCGGCGCCCGGGGTCTCGCGCGGGGCGCGCCCGGCGGGCTGCGCGAGCGCGCCGCAGACCCAGATCAGGCCGGCGATCAGGACCGCGACCGGAACGATTTTTACGCCCTGCTGTAGCGTGGCGTGGTCCGAGATCACGCCGATCAACAACGGGGAGGGGACATCGCCCAGCAAATGAATGACGAAAACCCCCATGGCGTTCGCCGAGGCGCGCTGGGTCGGTCTCACCAGGTTGACGATCGCCGCGTTGATCGGGCCGGTCGACAAGAACATCAAGAGCTGCGCGATCACCATGCAGATCAGATAAGTGGTCTGCGCGGTCACGGTGAGGGCGAGCCACGCAAAAGGCACGGCGGCCAGGGTCGCGATGGCGGAGATCCAAAGATAGGCTCTCTGGGTGTAGCGGGTGCAAAAATCGCCGAGCCAGCCGCCTGCGAACGTACCGGCGAAGCCGGTGATCACCACGATGATGCCGAAGCTGAACGTCGCGCTCTTTTCCGGTACTCCTCGCATGCGCTCGAGAAAGGCGGGCATCCAGTACGCGAGTCCGCCCATGGCGAATGTATACGCGGCGTATCCGGCGACCGTGAGGACGTACGGTCTGTTTCGCAACAACTCGAGATAGCCGGTGACGGCGCCCTGCGCGCGCCGCGGTTGCTCTGCCGTGTCGCCGTCCTGCTTGCCGCGCGGCGGATCGTCGAGGCGCAGGCACAAGAGCGCCAGGATCAGCCCCGGCACGCCGGCGACGAAGAACGCCATACGCCAGCCGAAGTGTGCGTCCATGAATCCGCCGATCACGTAGCCGAGCGCCGTGCCGACCGGAATGGCACAGAAGAAAATAGCCATGACTCTGCCGCGCTGGTCGCGCGGAAAGTAATCCGAGAGAAGGCTCGGTCCCACCGTGACATAGGCCGCCTCGCCGATGCCCACCGCGGCGCGCGCGGAGAACAGTGCCGCAAAATTCCATGCAAGGCCGGAAAGCGCAGTGGCCACGCTCCAACACGCCACGCCGAAGGCGATCAGGCGCGGACGCGAGCGTCGATCGCCGAGCGCCCCGAAGACGGGTGCAGCCAAGGAAAACACGATCAAGAAGCCCGACATAAGCGAGCCGGCCTGGGTGTCGGTGAGCGCAAGCTCCGAGCGGCGCAGGCTCTCGACCAGAGCCGATACGATGTAGCGATCGAGATAGTTGAATAGGTTGATAAATGCGAGAATCGCGAGTGCGGCGCCCGCAGAACCGATCACAGCTTTACGCGTACTCATCTCGGGCCTGTGCGAGCGCTCTGGCATGCGGGAGCGATATTCGCAGGTAAAATGCCAACGATCAAACGCCAAGCAGCGATGGACATGTCATGAATGCACCGATGACCGGCGGCCATGCGTCGCCCTGGATGAACGATGAGCTCGAGATTTTCCGCGAGGCCGCGGCGCGCTTCATCGAGGCCGAGATGGTTCCGAACGACCCGCTATGGCGCAAGCAGCAGCACGTCGGCAAGGAGATCTGGCGCAAAGCGGGAGCAACGGGTCTGCTCTGCACCGACGTGAGCGCGGACTACGGCGGCATGGGCGGAGACTTCCGCCACGAGGCGGTGATCTACGAGGAGCTCGCGCGCCGTGGATTGAGCGGATTCGGCCAGGGTGTGCACAGCATCTGTGCGCATTATCTCGTCAATCACGGTACGGAGGAGCAGAAGCGCAGGCTCCTGCCGCGCATGGCGAGCGGCGAGCTCATCGGCGCGATCGGCATGACCGAACCGTCGGCGGGCTCGGACCTGCAGGGATTGAAGACGCGCGCCGTACGCGACGGCGACGACTACATCGTCAACGGCTCGAAGATCTTCATCACCAACGGCTATCTTGCGGAGCTCATTGCACTGGTGGTGAAGACGACGCCCGGGGAGGGAGCGAGAGGGACTTCGATTCTGATGGTGGAGACCCGGGATCTCACCGGCTATCGCGTGGGCCGAATCCTCGACAAGATGGGGCTCAAGGCCCAGGACACGGCGGAGCTGTTCTTCGAGAACGTGCGCGTGCCCGCCGCCAATTTGCTGGGCGGCGCCGAGGGGCAGGGGTTCTATCAATTGATGGGCGACCTGCCGTATGAGCGCGCCTTGATCGCGGTGATCGGCGTCGCCGCCATGGAAGGCGCGCTCGCGGAGACCGCTCGATATGTAAAGGAGCGCAAGGCGTTCGGCAGGAGCGTCGCCGAGTTCCAGAACACCAAGTTCAAGCTTGCCGAGATGGCGACCAAGACGAGAGTCGCCCGGGTGTTCGTCGATGATTGCATCGCGAAGATCGTCAGCGGCACGCTCGACACCGTGACGGCATCCATGGCCAAATATTGGATCACCGATACGCAGCAGGAGGTGCTGGATGATTGCGTGCAGCTGCACGGTGGATACGGCTACATGAACGAGTACCTCGTGTGCCGCATGTTCGCCGACTCGCGCGTGCAGCGCATTTACGGCGGAACGAATGAGATCATGAAGGAGCTGATTTCCCGGTCCATATAGGAAGGCCCGCTCGACGGGCGAGCGACCTTGTCACGAAATCGTCGCAAAGCTGTCGCTCGAATGCGACGCAAGTTTCATTCTTGGATTACTTCACAGATCTTTGCTCAATCCCCGCTTCCCCAGCGGTTACAATGGGCAGAGTCTATTTCGACGGGATCCCTGATGGCCAAGCTGCTCAAACACCCCGTCAATCCGCTGGCTGCGCACGACTCGCGCCGGGGCTCGCTCCGCCGATGCAGCGCCGCCGTATTCGGCATGCTTCTCCTTGCGGCGCTCTGCGCCTGCCAGAACGGCACTGCGGTCGTCACCCTGACGGCGACGCCGTCGACGGACACTTTCCTCGCCTATCGAGTCGGTCTGGTGTCGGTGCAGCTCAAGTCCTCCTCCGGCGTCGGCAAGACGACCAACGTGCTGCCCGCGGGCACGACGGTCGATCTCGCGCGGCTCGTGAACCTGAGCGAGGTGCTGGGCTCGTCGTCGGTCAAGAGCGGCAACTTCAAGCAAGCGGTGGTCACGCTCGACTACAGCTCGGCGCAGATCGTGTATGACAACGGCACGCCCGAAGGTGTGGCTCTCACGCCGCTCGGAGCCGGCGGTGGGGCACTCGGCCAGGTAACGCTGACGCTGCTGCTGGATCCGTCCAATCCGGTCGGCATCGCGCGCTCGAGCGCCACGCGCTTGAGCCTCGATTTCAACCTGGCGGCCTCCAACGTGGTCAACCTCAGCGGCAAGACGGTGACGGTGATGCCCCTGATGGCCGCGAGCGCGGTTCCGATCGACAGCAAGGTCGTCCGCATCAGCGGGCCGCTCGGCAACGTGAATACGACGAACAACTCGTTCTCCATGGGAGTCGTTCCGTTCGACTTTCCCACCGCCGAGGCTGGATCGCTGCAGATCAGTGTCAGCACCGGCACTTCTTACGAGATCAACGGCACTCCGTTGACCAGCACCGCCGGGCTGTCGCAACTGGCCTCCGCGAGCGCCGGCGCGGTGACGGAGGCCTTCGGTACCATGACGACCTCCACCAGCACCTCGAGCTCGATCTTGAATAACAACACGGCGACCACGCCCGTCGAAACCTGTTCTGACGGCACGACACCGCAGACGGTGAACGGCGTCCTCGAGTGTACCGACGGCGCGACGCTCGAGACCAGCAACCAGTCGACGGCGAATACCTCAGGCACCATCACCACGGTATCGTTCTCCGCGACCCAGGTGCTTGCGGGCTCGAGCGTGCAGGGATCGGGTCTCGACCGCATATCGGGCATCGTCACGGGGCGGAGCGGCGATACCCTGACCATCGACGACGGCACGCTTGTCACCGAGAGCGGCACGAACAACCTCATCTTTGGAACGGCCACCGTCGAAATCGGCCCCAATACCCAGGTAACGGAGTTCGGATCGACCGCCGCGGGATCGATCTCGCAGATATCCGTGGGATCGTCGATTTCCGCCTTCGGCACGGCGAGCGATGTAGGCCCAAACAGCGCGACTCTGGACGCGAGCGCCGGGCACGTTCTCTTGGGCCAGAGCACTGCGTCGGGGCTCGTGACCGCGCAGGCATCGGACGGCTCCACCGTGACGCTCAACCTCTCCGAGCTCGGGGGCCGCTCGCCGGCCGCGTTCGACTTCGCAGGCACCGGCGCTGCGGGCAGCAATGCGAGCGCATCTTCCTATATCGTGAGCGGCGCCGGCCTCAGTCTGACCTACGCGACCGCCGGCGAGCCCGTCACGGCCCTGGGTTATGTGCAGTCCTTCGGGTCGGCATCGCCTGATTTCAATCCCACGTCGCTCGAGGATTACACGACGATCGACGCCGAGCTGGTGATCGACTGGAGCGGAACGACCGCGCCGTTCGCCTCGTACAGCACTTCGGAGATCCAGCTGGGTGCGCAGAGCGGCGTCGGGGCGCGGCACCTGATCCAGGTCGGCGCACAGACTTTCAACACCCTCAGCATCGCGGATATCTACATCGTTCCCAGCGAGACCGACTCGAACCTGGTATTCACCATCGGTCACTCGGTAAGCGGCACCTGCGAGAGCTTCAACACCTTCTCGGCGTTCATCACGCAGCTGCAAACGGAATTGACCGGGTCGGTGGTGGCCACCGGCATCACCGCCACAGGTCAATACACGAGCTCGACCTACACCCTGAGTGCAACGAGCATCACCCTCTTTTTGGACAACTGACATGTCCGCGCGGCGCGTAAGCGTCCCGCTGCGCTAGACTCGCGCGATGAAGATCGAACGAGGAATCACCCGGCGCGACTTCATCGCAAGGGTGGCAGCCGCGATCGCCGTGCCAAGCACGGCGCAGCCGGTACTCTCCGCGGCCGCAGGTCCGGCGGGCTTCTTCTACGCCTACGTCGGGACCTACACGCCGAACGGCGGCGGAATCTATCTGTTTCGCATCGAGCGCGCATCGGCGGCCCTCATGCAGCTGCAGGTCGTCGACGACATCCGCAATCCTTCCTGGCTCGCGGTCAATGCCGCGCACACGCGGCTATACGCGATCAGCGAGATCGACAATTACCAGGGCGGGCGCGACGGCGCCGTGGTGACCTATGCCATCGATCCGGCGAGCATGCTGCTCACGCGGCTGTCGGCTGTCGGCTCGGCGGGCACGATGCCGGCACACGTGAGCGTGCACCCGTCGGGCAAGTTCGTCTTTCTGGCCAATTATGGCGGAGGCAACGTGGCAGTATTTCCGGTCGGCGCCGACGGAACGCTCGGCCCCCCCTCGGACGTGCGGCCGAGCGTGGGGCCGCGCCATCGCGCACGCGCCATCGACGACCCGCCCGGCCAGTTCGCAGTGAGCGATCACGATGGCCCGCACTTGCACATGGTGGCGCCGGACCCCACGGGCCAATTCGTCATCGCCAACGACGCGGGATTGGATCTCACGCTGATCTGGCGGCTCGATGCTCAAGCGGGCCGGCTCCTGCCGGCGGAGGCACCGGTGCTCATGGCGCCCTCGGGCTCCGCACCCCGTCATTTCGCCTTTCATCCGAATGGCAGGATCTTCTACAACTTGTACGAGCACGACGCGCGCGTCGCGGTGTACGACTATGACGGTGCGCGGGGTGCCATGCGCCTGAAGCAGACTCTGTCGACCCTGCCGCCGCATTTCGCCGGCAGCGATCTTGCCTCTGAGATCCTCGTCTCGCCCGATGGGCGATTTCTGTACGTGGCCAACCGTTTTCACAGCGCCATCGCGGTTTTCGCGATCGCCGCGGACGGGCAACTGCATCTCGCATCCGAAGCTTGGACGCATGCCGATTCGCCGCGCAGCGCGGCGATCGACCCGAGCGGTGAGCTGATGTTCTCCTGCAACCAGAAGAGCGACTCGATCACCTCATTTCGCATCAACCCGGCGAGCGGCGCTCTCGCGTTCACGGGCCGCTACGATCCGGTGGGAAGCCCCGCCGTCATGTTGACCTTGAATCCGCGCTAGCCGGCGGGAACACCTTCCTTGTGGGCGCTCACGGCCGCCCCGTCGCTCGCCGTCAATTCGCTGAACACGATGGTCGAGACGATGGTCCAGGCTCCGAGCACGCGTAACGCGAGGTGGATCCCGTGGATCATCTCCGGCGGAGTCGCCCGCGTGTGGTCGGGGATGAACAGCGCGGCGGTGAGCGAGGCGGCGGCGACGCCGAAGCTCACCGCGATCTGCTGAACGGTGCTCTGGATGGAGCTGGCCCAGCTCGCCTGCTCGCTGCTCACGTCGGCGTAGGCGAGCGTGTTCATGCTGGTGTACTGCGTCGAGGTGAAGAACCCGTATCCAAACGCGAGCAGTGCGATGGCCCATGACGGGGTGCCCACGTCGATGAGCGAGAAGATCATGAGCATGACCCCGAGCATGACCGTATTTGCGATGAGCACCTGCCGGTAGCCGAACCTTCTCAGAATCACCGGCAGGGTGAACTTGAAGCTGATGGCGGCGAGCGCCTGCGGCATGATCATGAGGCCTGACTGGATCGGCGTGTAGCCGAGCCCGATCTGGTACAGGAGCGGCAGCAAGAACGGCAGGCCGCCGATGCCCAGCCGGGTGAGGAGATTCCCGAACACGCCCACGCGAAAGCTCCGTATCCGCATCAGGCTCAAGCGGAGCAGAGGATGCGGTGTGCGCATCGAGTGCGCGCCGTAGGCGGCCAGCAGGGCCGCCGATATGGCGAGCAATCCCGCGATCTCACGCCCGCTCAACGTATGGTCGCCGAATACCTCGAGCACGTAAGACAGCAGCGAGATGCCCGAGCCGAACAGCACCAGACCCACGAAATCGAGCGGGTAGTTCTTTGCCGCGCGGAAATTCGGCAGATGCCTGCGCACGAGCAGCAAGCCAACGAAGCCGATCGGAATGTTGACGAAGAAAATCACGCTCCAGTGAAAGTAGGCGATGATCAAGCCGCCGAGGAGCGGCCCGAGCATCGGTCCGACGAGTCCCGGAATCGCGACGAAGCTCATGGCCCGGATGAGCTCGGATTTGGCGAATGTCCGCACCAGCGTAAGGCGGCCTACCGGCAGCATCATGGCGCCGCCGCAGCCCTGCAAAATACGGCACGCGACCAGGGCGTGGATGTTGGTCGAGATGCCGCATAGGAACGAGCCCAGGGTGAAGACACCGATCGCCGAGGCGAACACCCGGCGGGTGCCGAAGCGGTTGGCCATCCAGCCCGAGATCGGTATGAAGACCGCCAGGCTCAGCGTATAGCAGGCGAGCACGGCCTTCATGTCGAGCGGCGGAACTTTCAGCGAGTGCGCGATCGCCGGAACCGCGGTGTTGAGGATGGTCGTATCGAGCGCCTCCATGAAGAATCCCACCGCCACGAGCCACGGGAGAATCCGCTTCGCGGTGGCAGTGACCGGCGCTTCCTTGGAATCGTGGCCGGGCATGGGTCGTCAAGCCAGAGCGGCATCGACGATGGCCTGGGCCTCCTGCAGCAGCGTGCGCAGATGTGCTGCGTCGCGAAAGCTCTCGGCGTAGATCTTGTAGATATCCTCGGTACCCGAAGGCCTCGCCGCGAACCAGCCGTTCTTCGAGACGACCTTCACCCCGCCGATCGGAGCGTCGTTTCCCGGTGCGCGCGTCATCACCTGCTCGATGGCATCGCCGGCAAGCTCCGTGCTGTTTATTTTCGACCCGTCGAGCTTGGCGAGCTTGTTCTTCTGCTCGGGTGTTGCGCGTGCTTCGAGACGATCGGAGAACGGTTCCCCCAGCTCGCGCGTGAGGACACGATAGGCCTCGCCGGGATCATGGCCGTTGCGCGCCGTCATCTCGGCCGCCAGAAGACATGGGATGATCCCGTCCTTGTCGGTGCTCCAGGCGCCTCCGTCCATGCGCAGGAAGGACGCTCCCGCGCTCTCCTCTCCGCCGAATCCCAGCTCGCCCGAGGCGAGTCCGGCGACGAACCACTTGAAGCCGACCGGGACCTCGTAGAGACGCCGGCCGAGCCGCGCGGCGACCCGGTCGATCATGGCGCTGCTCACGACTGTCTTGCCAACCGCGGCGCTCGGCTTCCACTGTGGGCGCTGCCGGAACAGATAGTCCACGGCGACGGACAGGTAATGATTGGGCGGCATGAGTCCCGCGCTCGCAGTCACGATGCCGTGACGGTCATGATCCGTGTCGCAGGCAAAGGCGACGTCGTAGCTGTCCTTGAGAGCAATCAAGCGCTGCATGGCATGCACCGACGAAGGATCCATGCGGATCTTGCCGTCCCAGTCGAGCGTCATGAATCGAAACGTCGGATCGACCGCATCGTTGACCACACGCAGGTCGAGCCGATAGCGCTCGGCGATGCGCGGCCAGTAGTGCACGCCGGCGCCGCCCAGCGGATCGACGCCCATCCGCAGGCCCGATCCGTGAATGAGCTCCATGTCGATCGAGTCGGCGAGATCGGCCACGTAGAGATGCAGATAGTCGTAGCTGCGCGCCGCGCGGCGCGCCTTTGCAAAATCCATGCGCGACACGCCCTCGAGGCGGGCCTCCAGCAGCGCGTTGGCTTGACGCTCGATCCAGCCGGTGACCTCGGTGTCGGCGGGGCCGCCGTCCGGCGGGTTGTATTTGAATCCGCCGCTGTCGGGCGGATTGTGCGAGGGCGTGATCACGATGCCGTCGGCAAGGCCGGTGGTGCGGCCGTGGTTGTAGGTCAGAATGGCGTGAGAAACGGCGGGGGTCGGGGTGTACTCGTCGCCCGCGGCGGTCATGACTACCACGCCGTTCGGCGCGAGGACTTCGAGCGCGCTCGCAAATGCCGGCGCCGACAGGGCATGCGTGTCGAAGCCGATGAACAGAGGCCCGTCGATGCCGCGCATCCTGCGGTACGCGCAAATGGCTTGCGTGATCGCGAGCACGTGGCTCTCGTTGAACGCCGCGTCGAAGGAGCTGCCGCGGTGTCCGGAGGTGCCGAACGAGACACGCTGTGCGGCGACGCCCGGGTCAGGCTTCAACGTGTAATACGCCGTCACCAGGCGCGGCACGTCGACCAGCCGATCGGGCGGCGCCGGCTTGCCGGCGAGGGGGTCGATGCTCAATTTCGATGCCTCAGGACGTCGCCAGCGCGGCGCTCTTGTCGACGATGCTCTGCATGAGCTCCTTCCACGATTTGACGAATGACTGCGCTCCCTCGAGCTGCAGTGTCTTCGCGAGCGCGTCCACATCGATGCCCGCCTCGACGAATCGTGCGATCACCTGTTCCGCATCGCCGCCGTCCTCCGGCATTGGGGCGTCCACCTTGCCGGTCGCGGCGAATGCGAGCAGCGTCTTCTCCGGCATGGTATCGATCGTCTCGGGCGCCGCCAGCGCCTCGACATAGAGGGTCGGCGAGGCCTTGGGATCCTTCGTACCGGTGCTCGCCCAGAGCATTCGCTGCTTGCGGGCGCCGGCCGCGGCGAGGCGGCGCCAGCGCTCCGTCTTGACGAGCTCGCAGTGCGCCCGGTAGGCGCGCGCGGCCATCGCAATGCCGAGCCGGTTGTGCAGCTCCGCGGGCACTTTGTCCGCGACGGCCCTGTCCCAGCGGCTGACGAAAAGCGATGCCACGGAGCTCACCCGAAGGTCGAGCTTGGCTGCGATGCGCCGCTCGATGCCGCGCATGTAAGCCTCCCCCACGGCGAGGTATTGCTCGCGCGAGAACAGGAGCGTCACATTGACCGGCACGCCGGCGAAAATCGCCTCCTCTATCGCGGGAACGCCGGCGGGCGTCCCTGGAATCTTCACATACAAGTTCGGCCGAGCGGCGAGCTTGTGAATGTCGCGTGCCGCCTCGAGAGTCGCGCGTGTGTCGTCCGCGAGCAGCGGCGAGACCTCCATCGACACCCAACCGTCGATGCCCGCCGTGCGGTCGAAGATGGGACGGAAGAGATCCGCGGCGCGACGCAGGTCCTCGAGCGCGAGGTCCACGAACAGAGCCTCACCCGAGGCGCCGGCGCGGGCCTTTTTCTGGATGCCGTCATCGTAGAGCGAGGAGCCGCCGATCGCCTCGTCGAATATGGTCGGATTCGACGTCAAGCCCGTGACGGACAGCTCGTCGATGTAGCGGCGCAGCGTGCCGTCGTCGAGGATTCCGCGCGTGATATTGTCCAGCCAGAGACTCTGGCCGAGCTCGTGCAATTTTTGCGTCATGTTCATGGTTGTACCTCGAAGTCGGATGAACGAAAGGTTACGAGCTCGCCGATGCGCTCGATAGTTCGATCGGGCGAAGGCAGAGTCGAGTTCGATCCTGCGGCCAGGGCATAGTGCCCTTGACGCACGAAGACCGTTGTAAGGCGGGAGCCCAGCTGAGTCTTCATGGCGGCGAGCAAATTGGGCTTGTCGTCGACCATCACGTAATGCGGGGCGGGGTATCGTCGCTGGACGTGGTCCAACACCCTCTCCTTATGCACATAGATGAGCACGGCGCCGTCGACCGCACTCCAGATGCCCGCATGCTTGATCTTCCGCGGCTGGAATACGACGTCGCCATCCGACAATACCACCGGACGACCCAAGCTGCGTACGTGTCGGACGGCCTGAAGCGCCTGCGGGAACAGCAGGTTCGCGAACTGGTAATCGAGCAAAAAATCCGACATGCCGAGGAACCGCGGGTCGTCATCGAGGCCGCTGCGAAAGATCTGCAGGCTGCCGAGGTAGTCGGCGACGCCGGATTTCGCACGCAAATCCTCGAAAATGGCCCAGTAGCGCTTGCGCGACTCGGCGCCGAAATCCGATTCCAGTCGATTGCCGAGGTCCGCGCCGAAGCGGTCGTTGTCGAGCAGAGTATTGTCGACGTCGAGCAGGATTACCATGTCGCTTCGCGGCGTGCCCGAAGGTGTGCCGCTCAGCATGGCGGGGACACTTCGGGCCGCGGGTCGTGCCAGGTCTCCTCGTTCACGAGCACGCGGTCCGCCTCCGGCGGTCCCCAAGTGCCGCAATCGTAGTGGACCACCGGCAACGGGTCGTGCAAAACCGGGTCGACGACGCGCCATGCGGCCTCGACGCTCTCATCCTGCGTGAACAGCGTGCCGTCGCCGCGTATCGCGTCCCCCAGCAGGCGCTCGTAGGGCGACTTGTCGCTCTGTGTGGAGTGGCGCGCAATGAGTTCGACCGGCTCGCCGCGCATATCCTCGCCGCTGCGCTTGACGAGCGCACCGGCGGCGATGACGACCTCGGGGCTCAAGCGCAGCCGATAATAATTGCAGGGCATGGTGTCGCTTAAGTCGAAAATCGGAAGCGGCGGCTCCTTGAATGTGACGCGCACCTCCGTCGCGGTGAGCGGCAAGCACTTGCCGGCGCGAATGTAGAAAGGAACGTCCGCCCAGCGCCAGGTGTCGATATGCAGGCGCAGCGCCGCGAAGGTTTCCACCTGCGAGTCCTCCGCGACGCCCTTCTCTTCACGATAGCCGCGAAACTGGCCCCGAACGACCTCCTTCGGATCGAGCGGCCGCATGGCGCGGAACAGCCGAAGCTTCTCCGCGCGCCGCGCATGCGGGTCGTTGCCCACAGGCGGATCCATGGCGAGCAGCGCGACCACCTGCAGCAGATGATTCTGCACCACGTCGCGGATCGCGCCGACCTCCTCATAGAAGCCGCCGCGACCTTGCACGCCGAATTTTTCCGCCATCGTGACCTGCACGCTTTTCACGTGCTCACGGTTCCAGATCGGCTCGAGAAACGTGTTGGCGAAGCGGAAATAAAGGATATTTTGCACCGCCTCTTTGCCGAGGTAGTGATCGATCCGAAAGATGGACTCCTCGGCGAATACCTCGTGCAGCGTCTCGTCGAGCGCCTGCGCGGTCGCCAGATCGCGCCCGAAGGGCTTCTCGACGATGACACGTGCATCTTTCGCGGAGCCCGACTTGGCGAGTCCCTGCACGACGCTTCCGAACAAGCTGGGCGGAATTGCAAGATAGTGGATGGGACGCCGCGCAAGCCCGAGCTCCCTGCGCAACTTGCGATAAGTCTCGGGGTCGGAATAGTCGCCGCTCACGAAGCGCAGCTGCGAGGAGAGCCTCTCGAACGATTCCGGATCGAACTGCCCGGCGCTCGTGAGACTCGCGCGCGCGCGAGCCTGAAGCTGCTCGAGATCGCCCGAGCGGCCCATCCCGACGATGGGAATCTTCAGCCCATCGCGATTCACGAGCGCATTGAGCGCGGGGAATATCTGCTTGAAGGCGAGGTCGCCGGTGGCTCCGAAGAACACGAAGGCGTCGGATTCGAGTGCGTTCACGAGCCCGCCCTCCGCTCGCGACGCAACTGCTCGAGCTCCTCGAGGAGGTCGAGCACCAGCGCGACACCGGGCGCATTGATGCCGAGATCGCGCTCCAGACGCAACGCGATGCGGGCGCGGCGCACCTCCTTTCCCTTGAATCGCCAGGCCGTCCTGTCGATCGAGATCACGCTCACGGTCCCTTCGAGGCCGAGCACGCCTTCTTCCACCAGCTCGACGATGTGCCGCTCCTCCACGGCGAACATATGGCTCAGATCCTCGAGGGTGAGCTCCAATCCTTGCTCGATGATGTCGCCTGACAGGAACGGCTCTTCGGGTGACGGCATGGCTAGACTCCGAGACGTGCGCGGGGATTGAAAGGCGCTGCTTCAGCCAGCGCGCGGTAGGCGGCCTTGGCTTTATCGTTGTCCGCGGGCGGTACGACGATCTGGAGCACGGCGAACAGATCCCCCGGTGGAGAGGACGGCATGCCGCGGCCCTTGAGCCTCAGCTTCGCTCCGGTCTGCGAGCCCGCAGGGATTTTCAGGTCGACCACGCCCCCGGGCGTCGGCGTCTTCACGGTCGCGCCGAGCGCTGCCTCCCAGGGCGATATCGGAAGATCGAGGTAGAGGTCGCGGCCCTCGACTCGATACAGGGGGTGGGTTGCGAATTCGACCTCGACGTAGAGATCGCCCGCCTTGCCGTCGGGGCGGGGCGGCGGTCCCCCCTGTCCGGCGAGGCGAATGGTCTGGCCGGGCAGGATACCCTTCGGCACGCGCACGTTGAGCACCCGTTCGCGACTAACGATATGTCCATCGGCGTCGATTTCGGGCGTCCGCAGCGTGATGCTCCTCGTTCCGCCCTCGAGCGATGCTTCCAGATCGAGAAGCACCTTGGCGTGGTGGTCCTCGCCGCGGTTGGCGTCGAATCCGCGCCGGCCGCCGCGGCGAGCCCCGCCCTCGCGACCGAACAGCGACTCGAAGAAATCACTGTAGTCGCCGTGCCCGCCCGACCCGTCGCCTGCACCGCCGAATTCGAAGCCCGAGCCGAAATCCGGCGGCGGCCGAAAGTCCTGCCCGGGGCGAGGGCCCGATCCGAGCTGATCATAAGCCGCCCGTTTCTCGGGGCTGCGCAGCACCTCGTAGGCCTCGCCCACCTCCTTGAAGCGGGCCTCGGCATCGGGCTCCTTGCTGACATCCGGATGGTATTTGCGCGCGAGCTTGCGATACGCCTGCTTGATCTGCGCCTCGGTGGCGTCGCGTGCGACCCCCATGATCTTGTAGTAGTCCTTGAATTCCACCGGGCACCTGCCATCCGACGACGACGTTGAAGGATACTATGGAGGCGTTACCACGAATCAAATCCTCTGATGGCGCCCGCTGTAGGCGGCGTCCTACCGCGGCGCGGGCACGGGCCCGTCATAGCTGATAGGCCAAGGTGAGCATCAGCCCTTCCGCCACGTCGCGCAGAAGTCCCGGCGGTCGATGGTCGAATTCATCCGATTCGGGGATTAAATCCATGATCCATCCCGCCAGCCATTCGATCTCCACCTTGCCGTAAAAGACGACCGCCGACTCGTAGTTGAGCAGGAGACTCCGTGAATCCAGGTTGGGCGAGCCGCACAGCGCGAGGCTGCGGTCGAATACCACCGCCTTGGCATGATTCATGTTGCGCAGCAGATGAATCGATGCGCCGGCGGTCGCGAGAGCGCGCAGCGATCGGTTGCGCACGAAGTCGGCGAGGCGGTGATTCGATTTCGCCGGAATGCAGAGATCGACGATCACGCCGCGCCGTATTGCAAGCCGAATCGCGGTCTCGAGGCTCGAATCGGGCACGAAGTAGGGTGTGACGATGAGCATTCGCTCGGTGGCATGAAAGCAGGCATCGATGAGCAGTGCCTGCACCGTGTCCTCGGCCTGGTCGGGGCCGCTCGGCAAAAATTGCGCGCGCCCCCGCGAATCCTCCCCGGCCGGGACGACGGCTCGCGCCGCCGGCTTGCCGCCCGCTGCCACCCAATCGATCTCGAACTGGTTCGCCGCGGCGGCGGCGACCGGCCCGTGGAGATCGAACGACAAATCGGACCAGGGAGGCGAGCCGGGAGTTCCGCAGAAATACTCCGCGGCGAGATTGCGGCCGCCGGCCCACAAGCGCTCGCCGTCGGCGATGACCCACTTGCGGTGATTGCGCAGGTTCCGGGGTCCTTGCGTCTCGCGCGCGAGGAGCGGCGAGAATATCGCCGTCTCGGCGCCTGCGGCGTGCATGCGCTCGAACCAATTTTTCGGCAGGAAGATCGCGCCCACGCCGTCGATCAAGAAGCGGACGCGCACTCCGCGCCGCACGCACGCAGTCGTACGCGCCGTGACCTCCTCGCCGAAGGCATCGTCGCCGAGCATGTAGGTGCAAAGGTCCAGGCGCCGCTCGGCGGCGCTCATGACCTCGAACAGCGCGCTTGCCGCCTCGGCGCCGTTCGCATGCATGCGAACGCGCGCGGGTGCGGGTCCGGGCAGCCCGAAGCTCTCGATCAAGGACTCCGCCCAGTGCGTTGCGCTCGAGGGCCCCGTGAGACAGCGTGTCACCTTGCGCGGAAGTTTGCGTCGCCCGAACAGGATGTACATGGGGAGCGCGACATAGGGCAATGCCAGCATGCCGAGCACCCAGGCGATCGCGACGGCGGGCGGGCGTCGCTCGCGCTCCGCGCGCGTCGTCAGCACGTACGTGAGGATGCTTACCACGATGGCTAGCGAATGAGCGGTGATCCGGGGGAACCACGCCGTCACGGCTCTCTCGCGCGCTCGAGGGAGATCAATGCTGCGTGAGGAGGCGGCGCAGCACACCGGGCAACAAATCGGGGATGTCTTCCCCGATCAAGCCGGGCCCAAAGTCACTTGCCGCCGCCCCATGCATCCACACTGCCGCAGCGCACGCGGCGAAGGCATCCATACGTTGGGCCAGCAATCCGACGATCATTCCCCCGAGCACATCGCCGGAGCCTGCCGTTGCGAGTGTGGGGGGCGCATTCGAGTTGACGATGGCGCGGCCGTCCGGCGCCGCGATCACGGTGTCTGCGCCCTTGAGTACGATCACGGCGCCGCTCTGCCGAGCCGCCTCGCGGGCGCGCATGAGCTTGTCGCCGCTCACATCGAAGAGGCGCGCGAACTCGCCTTCATGCGGCGTCAGCACGCAGGGGCCCGCGATCGCGCCGAACAGCGCGGCGCGATCTCTTGCGAATACGCTGAGCGCGTCCGCGTCGAGCAGCACCGGCCGGCGTGTCGCCAGCATTGCGAGCGCATAGGTGCGCGTCGAGTCCTCGACACCCGCACCCGGCCCGATCCCTAACGCGCTGAAGCGGGCATCGGCGAGCAGACGCTCGAGGTCCTCGGCCCGTGCGACCGGCCGAACCATGATGCTCGTCAGCGCGGCCGCATACACGGGCAACGCTTCGAGCGGTACCGCGATGCTCGTGAGTCCCGCGCCTGTGCGCGCGGCGCCCCGCGCGGCCATGCGCGCGGCGCCGGTCGTGGGATATCCACCCCAGAAGAGGGCATGTCCGCGAGAGTACTTGTTGCCGGAGGCCTGGATTTGCGGCAACTGGCCGCGCCAGAGCGCCGGGGCATTTTCCCACGTGCAGAGCTTGATTCGCTCGAGCACCGCCTCGGGCGTGCCGATATCGACAAGGACCGTCTCGCCGCACAGCTCGCGCCCCGGCAGCAACACGTGACCGGGCTTCTTGCGAGTGAAGGTGACGGTCAAGGCCGCGTGCACCGCGCCGAGCGATTCTCCGGTATCGCCGAGAAGCCCGCTGGGTACATCGACGGCGGCCATCGACAATCGGCGCTGCGCGACTTGCCCCAGCAACCCCGCGATTTCGCCGCTCAAGGGACGCCGCAGGCCGGAGCCGAACAATGCATCGACCACGAGGGCGGACCCGTCGAGCACCCGCTCCTCGAGCGGCTCGACAGCGTGCGTCCAGCGCGTGGCGTGGTGTCGGGCATCGCCTCCAAGCTGCTCCACGGATCCCGCGAGTGCGAGCCGCACCGGCCAGCCGGACGCAACCAGCGCGCGGGCTACCACGAAGCCGTCGCCGCCGTTATTGCCGGGCCCGCACAACACCGCGGTTGGCCGGGGCGACCAGCGGCGCGCGATCTCGCGCGCCACGGCCTCTCCCGCATTTTGCATGAGCTCGACACCGGGGATGCCGGCCTCGACCGTCAGGCGGTCCGCCTCCTCCATCTGCGCGACGCGCAGCAACGCGGTCGGATCCGCCGCGGAGCCCCTCATTTGCAGGCGCCCCTCATGCCCGTGCGTCCCGCGCGCCGGTCGCGACCACGAGCTTGCCGAAGTTTCGCCCCTCCAGTAGACCGAGAAAGGCCTCGGGCGCATTTTCGAGCCCGTGCACGACATCCTCTCGATACTTGATTTTCCCAGCCTCGAGCCATCCGCTCATGCTGTCCCGGAAGTCGGCGTGCCGGTGCGCGTGACCGTCGGAGATGATGAAGCCGCGCATGGCGATGCGTTTCAGCAGAATGGCGCGCATCAGTTGTTGCGCAGACAGGTGCGGTTCGCCAGAGCGCGTACCCTCAGGGTGCCCGGCACTTTCGTTGTACTGCGAGATGAGCCCGCACACCGGAATGCGCGCGTGCGCATTCAGCAGCGGTACCACCGCTCGAAATACTTTACCGCCGACGTTCTCGTAATAGATGTCGATGCCGCGCGGACAGGCGGCAGCCAATTGCGACTCGAGCGAATCCGACCGATGGTCGACGCACTCGTCGAAGCCGAGCTCGCGCACGGCCCATCGGCATTTGTCCGGTCCGCCGGCGATGCCCACGACGCGACACCCCTTGAGCTTGGCGATCTGACCCACGACCGATCCCACGGCCCCCGTGGCCGCAGCGACCACGAGCGTCTCGTCCGCACGCGGCTTGCCGATGTCGAGAAGGCCGACGAACGCCGTGAAGCCGGGCATTCCGAGTACGCCCAAAGCGTATGAGGGATGGGCCATGTCCGCCGGGAGCCTCACGAGCGTGCGGCCGTCGGTGACCTCGTGCTCTTGCCATCCACTGTTGGCGAGCACTCGATCGCCCGGATGCCACGCCGGATGGCGCGATGCTTCGACGACCGATACGGTCTGCCCGATCATGATGTCACCAACCGCGACCGGCGGCGCGTACGAGGGCGCATCGCTCATGCGCCCGCGCATATACGGATCGAGAGACAGCCAGAGAGTACGCAGCGAAAGCTCGCCCTCGCGTGGCGGCGCGAGCGATCCGCTTTCCAATCGGAAACACGAAAGATCGGCGGCGCCGCGTGGACGTCGAGCCAACACGATGCGGCGGTTCGGTATGTCGCGCATCGGTTCAGCCGTGCGTGGCGCTGCCGACGAGCGCACCGACGCCTGCGGTTACGCCCATGGCGAGCGCACTCCAGACGGTGACCCTCAGCGCCGCCACCACGACGCGCGCCCCGCCGGCCTTTGCGGATAGCGCTCCCAGAAAGAACAGACAAGTGAGCGAGGCGACGACCGTAACGGGTAGAGCGTAAGCCGGAGGCGCGAGCGCGGCGACCAGCAATGGGATGAGGGCGCCGGCCGCGAAGCTGGCGGCCGAAGCGAACGCCGCTTGCAGCGGCCGGGCGAGTGTTCGCGCGGAAAACCCGAGCTCATCGCGCGCGTGGGCCGCCAACGCGTCGTGCGCCATGAGTTGTTCCGCGACTTGACGCGCGAGAGCCAGAGAAAGTCCGCGGCGCCGGTAAATGTCGGTCAGCTCGTGACTCTCGCCGACCGGGTCCACTTCGAGCTCGGTGCGCTCCTGTGCGAGGGCCGCGGCCTCGCTATCGGCTTGCGAATGCACGGAGACGTATTCGCCGACGGCCATCGACATCGCGCCGGCGACGAGCGCGGCAACGCCGCTCAACAGGATGTCCGAGTGACTGGCATGTGCGGCAGCCACGCCCAGGAGCAGGCTGGAGATCGATACGATGCCGTCGTTCGCACCGAGGACGCTCGCGCGCAACCACGAGAGTGCCATCAGCCTATGACGCTCATGAGCGCGTCGTTGCATCGCTGTTCCTTGCCATAATCAGTTAATTCAACACTTTGCCAACTATTCTTCCGGTCGCCTCGCATCAACGGCCATTTTTTTCATTGCCGCGACAGTGGCGATGCGCGCCCAACCTAGGTACTCTGAGCGCTCAAAATAATAGCGCTTATCGGCGCGCCGTTGATCGGGTTCTCTCCCGGCACACGAGCACACGACCTTTCAGGAAGGGAAGTATGCAGAATTCATTATCGTGGATTGAGTGGCTCGATCGTCTCGATCGCGTTTTGAACGGCGCTCGCGAAGACGTTCGTGCGTTGGCAAGCTTCGATGATCCGCAGGCGGTGGCAGTGGTCGAGCGTTGCAAGCGCCAGTTGTCCGCGTTGACCGACGATTTGCGGCTTCTCGATCGGCGCGTGATCTCGCCGAAGCCGGGCACCGCCAATCCGGATCGTGCGAGCAATCTGCAGAAGGCGCTCGATAACACCGTATTTCATCTCGGCACGGCGACCACGAAACCGGCCGTGGAATCGCGCAGTGCGCGCGAGCGTCTGCTCACCACGATCGATTCGGCGTTGCGCGACAGCTGCTATGAGGCCGCCATGCTGCTCGGTCCGGTGCGCCTGCGCGCCTGAGGGGCGGGCGATCCGGCGCTGGTGCACGCTAAGCTCTGCCGGTACGCGGGCCCAAGAAAAACCAGAGAATGAATCCGAGGATCGGCAGCAAGATCACGATCACCGTCCACAGCACCTTGTCCGCGGTGCTCGCGCCGCTTTGAAGAATGTTCACGATCGCCCAGACATCGGCGATCAGAACGATGAGTCCCCCCAAGCCGCCGTATCGCATTGGTTTTTCCTTCTTGACTACAATACGCCTCCCGCATGGTAGGTAGGCCACGAAGGCAACGCAAGCGCCCGCCGGGGCGGGCTCGCCGCTGAGCATGGCGAACCTGTATCGACAAACGGCTCAGGCCGCACCGCACACACCGGCCCTCGATGCGGCTGTGCGCGCCGATGTGGCGATCGTGGGCGGCGGCATCACCGGCCTGTCCACGGCCTTGCATGCCGCGCGGGCGGGAGTCGCGGTGGTCTTGCTCGAGGCGGAAGATCCCGGGTTTGGGGCCTCCGGACGCAACGGCGGTCAGGTCAATCCCGGCCTCAAAGTCGATCCCGATACGGTCGAGGGCGATTTCGGCGCCGATCTCGGCGGGCGCATGAATGCGCTGGCCGGTGCTGCTCCGGCTCTCGTGTTCGAGCTCGTAAAAAGGCATGCGATAGATTGCGATGCGCGACAGAACGGCACGCTGCGCGCAGCCGTGCGCGCGACGCACGCCGCCGCGATCCGCACGACTGCCGAGCAGCTGCGGCGGCGCGGTGTGCCGGTTGAGCTGCTCGAAGGTCCGGCGCTCGAGCGCGCCACAGGAACCGGCCGCTACACCCTCGCGATGCTCGATCGGCGCGGTGGCGACCTGAATCCACTAAGCTATTCGCGCGGTCTGGCACGGGCAGCGATCGAGGCGGGCGCTCGAGTGCACGGCCGCAGCCGCGTGCTCGGCATGAAGCGGCAGGGCCGCGGTTGGCAGCTCGACACCGCAATCGGCTCCGTAAGCGCACCGCACGTGGTCCTCGCCACGAACGGTTACACCGATCCCCTCTGGCCGGGACTGCGGCGGACCATAGTCCCGCTTTTCGGCGCGATCGCGGCGAGCACGCCGCTCGCCGAGCCGATGAGTCGGCGCATTCTGCCCGACCGCCCGGTCCTCTACGAGAGTGGACAGGTCACCGTCTACTACCGCATCGATGCGGGCCAGCGGTTTCTGATCGGCGGTCGCGGACCGATGCGCGAGATCGCCGAGGTCGCGGCAATTCCCCACTTGACTCGCTACGCGAGAAAGCTATGGCCAGAGCTCGGCGGCGTCGAATGGACGCATGCCTGGGGCGGCCGGCTCGCCATGACGCGAGATCACTATCCGCATGTGCACGAGCCCGCGACGGGCGTGCTCATCTGTCTCGGCTACAACGGCCGCGGGGTGGCGCTGGCGACCTCCATGGGCGCCGCGCTCGCACGCCGCATCGTGCAGCCTTCCGAGCGGTTCGACATGCCGCTGACCGGCCTCAAGCCCATTCCGATGCATGCGCTGTGGCCGCTTGCGGTCAAAGCGGCGATTCTGACGGGGCGGGCGCGAGACTGGCTCGGGATGTAGGGTCCGGCCGGGATCCGGGCGGATCAGTTGTCGGTGTAGAACTGGCGCAGGCGGCGCATGTCGATGATCAGGTCGAAATGCTGGTCCGCCGGCAGCTTATAGCCTTCCGAGAAATCGTAGCGAGCGTTGATGTTCGCGATCCCGGGGTGCAGGTCGTGCATCGCGCGCTTGAACATCTCCTTGGGCACCCACTCCGAGTTCGACGAGAGCGAGCCGAACTCGTCGTGATAGATCGATGCGGTCGATAGATCGGCAGGGCTCGGAGCGATCGCGAAGATGCGCGGCTTCACCGTTTGGCTCAGGTGCACGTGCTTCGCGCCCTGAAGAATCAGCTCCCACTCATTGCCCTGGGGCACTGCGATGAGCGCATAGGTGTGATGGCGCGCCACGAAGAAGGCGCCGGTCAGCACCAACGCCGCGAGCAGCCGATGATTGGCGGGGTTCCAGCGCTCGGTGAGCGTGCGCACCGAAGCCACGAGAAAGCAAAGCAGAACGCCGGTCATCGCGAGCACGGTGCGGTACGTGGCGTAGCGCTCGGAGGCCACCAAGCTCACCAGGAAGGCGAAGACCGGCAGACCGACGAGGCCTGCCGTCCAGATGATGCCGCGCTCGCGCCCATGACGTCGCCATTCGATGCAGGCACCCGCCACCAGGATGAGTCCGGCGATGCCGGCGCATCCCAGGTAGAGCGCAAAGTCGCGGTAATTGTTGTCGTTGAGTACGAACAGGCTCAGGGCGTTCGGGAGCGCCTCCGAGAGAAACCAACCGATCTTCTCGCCCCAATGGTGCTCGAAAGCGACGCGGCCCGATTTGACGAACACGCCCGTCGCGTACAGGACCGACATGATGGAGTAGGCGAGACCGAGCGAGACGAACACGAAGGCGATGTGGGCACCGAGCCAGCGAGCGGTCTCCTTGAGCCCTCGCTCGCGCTGCGCGATGAGTACCGCGGCGACGGGTACGACGTAGAAGAGAGCGCTCGGCTGATAGGTGAGGGCGCTCATCACCATGAGCGAGGTCGCGAGCGCCCATTGGCCTGCACGACGGCCGCCGGCGGCCGCCGTGCGATTCACCAAGGCGCTTTCCACGCTGAAGCACGCGGCCATCGCCACGAGCGCCGTAGCCGCATACGGCCAGCCGACCGCCCAGCCCGCAATGACCTGCGAGGCGGGAACGAGTGAAATCAGAACCGCGACGCACAAACTAGCGTTCGACGACCAGCCGACCGCCCGCAAGCCGCGAAACATCACCAGCGACAGGGAGCCAAGAAGTACCGAGGCGAGCAGCCGCAGCCACTCGAGCGCATGCACACTCATCGTCGCGCCGTAGCTCGCTTGCAGCAACCAGCCATAGATCGGCCGCGCATGGGAGGCGCAAAACTGCAGCACCTTGCCGAGCTCCTCGTGCGACTCGCGCAAGTTCGAGTAGTCATCGCGTAGCCCGTAGTCATGGAACGTGGCCGGCCAATAGGCGACGACCGGGAGCAGGAACAGGAAACCCGTGAGAAGCCACGCCTGCAGACCTGCGGAGGTGTGTCGGCTTTCGCTTGTCGGGACCGGAACCGCGATGGCCGGCGGGGCCAGGGTTTGGGAAACCAATCGTTCCGGTGAGCTCATCGAGTACGGGACCTATGAATGCTGCGACGCGGTAAGCCCCTCCCATTGTGAGGAGAGAGACCCGGGCCGGCCACCGCCTCAGAAGGCCCCGGGTCAGCTCGCGCCTGGAATTCTATCCGGCTGTTTTGCGATAAGTCCCTGCCCCGGTTCGACAAACCAGGTTAAATATGCGTTAACTGCCAGGGCGGCCCCGTGCAGGTCAATTGCCGGTGCTGCGTACAAAAGGTTGATCCACGTCCCATCTCGCGCGTGGCCCTTCGACTATTGTTGCCGGGGGACCACCGCTATGTCGTTCAAGACACTCATTTTTCTGGCTACTGCGCTGTGGGCTGCGAGCGCTGCGGCGCACCCAAAGATTTATACCTACCTCGATGCAGACGGGGTGCGCCATTACACCGATGTGCCGGACGACAACCGGTACAAGCTGCTGGTCCTGTCCTCGCACGACCTGACGCGCAGCGGCGATCACTACGATCCGGCCGTGCTCGCCCGGGCTACCCAGTACGACTCGATCATCGAAAAGACCGCCGCCAATGCCGCGGTGGAACCGAATCTGCTGCGCGCGGTTATCGTGGTGGAATCCGGATTCAACTCCCGGGCGGTCTCGAAGCGAGGGGCGGTCGGACTCATGCAGCTCATGCCGGCTACGGCGACGCGCTTCGGCGTTTCCAATCGGTACGACCCGATCCAAAACATTCGCGGTGGGGCGCTCTATCTGAAGTTCCTAATGGACCGTTTCGGTCACGATGTCAGGCTCGCGCTTGCCGCCTACAACGCCGGTGAGGAGGCGGTCGATCGCAACGGAGGACAGATCCCCCCGTTCACGGAGACCATGGCCTATGTGCCACGCGTGCTCAAGATCTACCGCATGCTCGCGGAGCCCCGCAGCACCTGAGCGCCGCGATGGCGCGCAGGCCGTACACTAGTCTCCTGGCCGGACAGGAGTTATTCATGTTTCCCCGCGCGATGGCTTGGATGATTGCGGGAGCCCTTTCGTGTGTGAGCGCGGCCTCGGCCGAGGTGGTGGCCGTCGGCGGCAGCGGCCGCGCGGAAAGCAAAGCCCCTTGACCGAAGCGGACGATTGGGGCGCGATCGTCGCCCTTCAGCGTGGCTCGAGAGCAAGCTGCAGTGAAGCCGGGCTGGTCCTCGAGGCGAAAGGTCTGTGGTACGAGATCCTCGAGAGCGACGGCGAGTGCGAGCTGTGGGTACCCTCCCATCAGGCCGAGGCCGCGCGCGAGGAGCTCGATCGCTACGCCCTCGAGCGCAGGACCGCGCGGCGAGCGCGGCCGACATTCGTACCCTTCACGGGCGCGGAGATCGGCTCGGCTGTCTATGCCGGCCTGCTCGTGCTCATCGCCTACCTCGCGGGCATCCAGGCATTCGGCGCCGACTGGCTGATGCAGGGATCGCTGGATGCGCAGCGCGGCAGCGCCGGCCAGTGGTGGCGCGCTGTCACGGCGCTCACGCTGCACCTGGATCAGGCGCACTTGTTGGGCAATCTTTTGTTCGGCGTCGGAATCGGAGGGTTGGCCGGCCGCGCCTTCGGACCCGGCATCGCGTGGGCTGGCATCCTCCTCGCGGGTGCGGTCGCGAACTATGCGGACATGTTGATGTCGCCCCCGACTCATCGGGCGGTGGGCGCTTCCACCGCCGTTTTTGCCGCCCTCGGACTGCTCGTGGGCTTCGCGTGGCGCCACGGGCTCACCTTGCGGGAGCGGTTCGCTTACGCCTATGGCCCACTGTTCGGCGGCGTCGTGCTGCTCGCACTATTGGGCGCGGGCGATGCGCATGTGGACGTCCTGGGTCACGCGCTGGGCTTCATCGCCGGCGTTGCCCTGGGCTGGCTGTACTCGCGCCTGGGTATTCCCAGAAGCCGCGGGAGCGGTGTGCAGCGGGCGGTCGGCGCCGCGGCACTGGCGCTCGTCGCCCTCGCGTGGCTCCTTGCGCTCCGCCATTGAGTCGGGGCGTGGCGTAACCCACGGTTGCGCCGGGCGCTCAGAGCGAGCGCCGGCTCGTGCCGCGGCGCACTTCAAGCGCGCTTAGCGAGTAGGTCGCGAATCTCTTCCAGCAGCACTTCCTCGCGCGGCGGTGCGGGAGCGGCCTCGGGTGCCGGTGCGGGCGGCTTCTTCAGCCGGTTGATGAACTTGATGGTGCAGAAAAGCACGAACGCGATGATCAGAAAATCCACTATGTTCTGGATGAACACCCCGTATTTGATCAGCACGTCCTTGCCCGTCGGATCTTTGCCGAGCCCCAGGGCCAAGTCCGAGAAGTTGAAGCCGCCGATGAGTTTGCCCAGGGTCGGCATCAGGATGTCGCCGACCAGGGACGATACGATCTTGCCGAACGCCGCGCCGATGATCACGCCCACGGCGAGGTCCACCACGTTGCCCTTCATCGCAAATTCTTTGAATTCTGACGCTATGCTCACGGGTATCTCCTTATTTTCCGACGGCCGATGGTACGGGGGGTCCCTGGGTGGGGGCAAGACGCGGACTTCACCGCATGGTGGTTGTCCATAGCGCGCGCACTAGGAAAACGGCGCCCAGCATCACGAAAAGTGCCGCCGCCGCGTAGTGGATCGCCTTGAGCGGCAAGCGATCGGCGAAGGCTCTGCCGAGGAAAACCACGGGCACATTGGCGGCCAGCATTCCCAATGTGGTGCCCGCCACCACCGCCACGAGGCTCGGGTAGGCGGCGGCGAGTGCGAGCGTCGCGATCTGAGTCTTATCGCCGATCTCCGCCACGAAGAAGCTCGTGAGGGTGGCGACGAACGCTCCCGCCGCTCCGCGTGCACCCGCATCGCCTTCGAGCTCATCGGGCTTCAAGGTCCAGAGGGCCATGACGATCATGCTGACCCCGACGAGGATGTCCAGAAGCTTCGGGCGGAGGAGGCCACCGAAGAGGCGCCCCACCACGCCGGCGGCCGCATGGTTGGCGAGCGTCGCGCACAGGATGCCCGCGATGATGGGCAGCGGCCGCCGAAAGCGGGCAGTGAGGAGCAACGCGAGAAGCTGAGTGCGATCGCCGATCTCTGCGACAGCGACTGTGCCCAGGGATACGAGAAAGGCCTCCACGCCTGCTACGCATCCAAGAAGGCGTGAGGACGCCCCAGCTTGGTGCGAATGTCCGGCGTTCGAATCATTGTCATCATGATTGTGGCAGACTCCCTGGCATGTCGGTGCTCACCATCAATGCGGGTTCATCGAGCATCCGGTTCGCATTTTACGGCCCAGGCCCCGATCGAGCGAAACTGTTGCAGGGGAAGGTCGACCGCATTGGGCAGCCGGGCGCGGCTTTGCAGGTGAGCGAAGCGGGCAGCGCGACGGCCCGGCACGTCACGCTCGAAGCCGGAAGCTTTCGAGCCGCGGTCGAGTCGCTCCTGACGTGGCTCGAGACGCATCCCCGATTCGTCGAGGTCACCGCGGTCGGACACCGGATCGTGCACGGCATGCTGCATGCCGCGCCCGCCATCGTCACGGCCCAGCTCCTCGAGGAGCTCAAGGCGGTGACGCCCTACGATCCGGAGCACCTGCCGCAGGAGATCGAGCTCATCGAGACGCTCAGACGGCGATTTCCCGACCTCGATCAGGTGGCCTGCTTCGACACGGCCTTTCATCGCACCATGCCGAGAGTGGCGGTATTGCTGCCAATTCCGAGGCGCTATGCCTCCCGGGGCGTGCAGCGCTACGGATTTCACGGCCTATCCTACACGTTCCTGATGCAGGAGCTGGCCCGCCGCGGCGACCCGGCCGCCGCGCAGGGTCGGGTGATCCTCGCGCACCTGGGAAACGGCGCGAGCCTCGCCGCCGTGCGCGACGGGCGCTCGATCGACACGAGCATGAGCTTCACGCCGGCAGCCGGCTTGCCGATGAGCACACGCTCGGGCGATCTCGACCCGGGTGTGCTCGGCTTTCTTGCGAGGTCCGAAGGAATGGATGCGGCAGGCGTGCAGCGAATGGTGAATCACGAGTCCGGCCTGCTCGGTATCTCCGAGACGAGCTCCGATGTGCGCGACCTGCTCGAGCGCGAGCGCGAGGACGTGCGCGCCGCGGAAGCGCTCGCCGTTTTTTGTTATCAGGCGAAGAAATGGGTGGCCGCCTTCGCGGGCGCCCTCGGCGGCCTGGACACGCTGGTGTTCGCCGGCGGCATCGGCGAGAACTCGGCGCCGATCCGCGGGCGCATCTGCGATGGACTGCAATTCATCGGGATCGAGCTCGACGAGACGCGCAACCGCGCGCACGCGGCAGTGATCTCGAGCGGCGCGGGGCGTGTTACCGTCCGGGTCATTCCGACGGACGAAGAATCAGTGATTGCACGCATGACGGGAGAGGCGCTCGCGCGGCCTTCCCAAGGAGCGCACGTATGACACAGGATCCGTGGGCCATGGACGATGCACTATTGCAGCGGATAGACGGCTACTTTCGCGCCGCGAATTTCCTCTCCGCGGCGCAGATCTATCTATGCGACAACCCACTGCTCAAAGAGCCCCTCGCCCCCGCGCACATCAAGCGCATGCTGCTCGGCCACTGGGGCACGACACCTGGGCAGAACTTCATCTACACGCATTTGAATCGCATCATCAACAAGTACGACCTGGACATGATCTACATCTCGGGACCGGGCCACGGCGGCCCCGCGGTGATCGCGGGCACCTATCTGGAGGGCACGTACAGCGAGGTCTACTCGAGCGTGGGCGAGGACGAGGCGGGATTGAAGCGCCTGTTCACGCAGTTCTCATTTCCCGGCGGCGTCCCGAGCCATGCCTCGGCGGAAACTCCGGGATCGATTCACGAGGGCGGGGAGCTCGGGTATTCGCTGAGTCACGCGTTCGGTGCGGTGTTCGACAATCCCGGGCTCACCGTGGCCTGCGTCATCGGTGACGGCGAGGCCGAGACGGGTCCGCTCGCCACGGCCTGGCACTCGAACAAGTTTTTGAATGCGGCGACCGACGGCGCCGTGCTGCCCATCCTGCATCTGAACGGCTACAAAATCGCCAATCCGACGCTGCTCGCGCGGATTCCGAGGGAAGAGCTCGATCAGCTGTTGCGAGGCTACGGCTGGGAGCCTCACTACGTGGAGGGACACGAGCCGATGCCCATGCACACCGCCATGGCTGCCGCGCTGGATACGGTGGTCGAGCAAATCGGGGCGATTCAGCAGGCGGCGCGGTCTCAAGACAGCACCGCGGCCGCGACGGTCAAAAGACCGCGTTGGCCGCTGATCGTGCTCATCTCGCCCAAAGGCTGGACGGGTCCCAAGGTCGTGGATGGCAAACAGATCGAAGGCACCTTCCGGGCGCATCAAGTGCCGATCACCGATCCGGCGACGAACCCCGCGCATTTGCGGCTGCTCGAGGGGTGGCTGCGAAGCTATCGGCCCCAGGAATTGTTCGACGGCAACGGTCGGCTCAAGCCCGAGCTCAAGGCGCTTGCGCCCAAGGGTGAGCGCCGCATGGGGTCGAATCCGGTCGCGAACGGGGGCAAACTCCTGCGCGACCTGCGCTTGCCGGATTTCGCCGACTATGCGATCGAAATCCCCAAGCCGGGAACTGCCGGGATCGGCGCGACCCCCGTGCTCGGCCGCTATTTGCGCGACGTCGTGACGATGAACACCGATAGCCGCAATTTCCGCATCTTCGGCCCGGATGAGACCGTGTCGAACCGCCTGGAGGCGGTGTTCGAGTCGACTTCGCGGCAATGGGAGGCGCCGGTTCTCCCGACCGATGATTTTCTCGCACCCCAGGGACGGGTGATGGAGATGCTGAGCGAGCATCAATGCGAAGGCTGGCTCGAGGGATACTTGCTGACCGGGCGGCACGGCTTGTTCAACTGCTACGAAGCTTTCATTCACATCGTGGATTCGATGTTCAATCAGCACGCCAAGTGGCTGAAGGTCACCGCCGCGCTGCCGTGGCGTCACAAGATCGCCTCCCTCAACTATCTGCTGAGCTCCCATGTCTGGCGGCAAGACCACAATGGATTCACGCACCAGGATCCGGGCTTCATCGATCATGTCGTCAACAAAAAGGCCGAGGTGGTGCGCGTCTACCTGCCGCCCGATACGAATTGTCTCTTATCGGTGGCCGATCATTGCCTGCGCAGCCGCCACTACGTCAACGTCGTGATCGCTGGTAAGCATCCCGCGCCGGAGTGGCTATCGATGGACGCGGCCATCAAGCACTGCACCGAAGGGGTGAGCATCTGGCAATGGGCGAGCAACGATCAACACAGCGAGCCCGACGTCGTCATGGCCTGCGCCGGCGATGTGCCGACCCTCGAGACGCTCGCTGCCGTGTCGATCCTGCGCGAGCGCTTGCCCGCCCTCAAGATACGCGTCGTCAACGTCGTCGATCTCATGAAGCTGCAGCCGGCCTCCGAGCACCCCCACGGCCTGTCGGATGAGGACTTCGACTCGCTGTTCACGCGAGATAAACCCGTCATCTTCGCATTCCACGCGTATCCCTGGCTGATTCATCGGCTCACCTATCGGCGCCACAATCATGACAACTTGCACGTGCGGGGCTACAAGGAAGAGGGCACGATCACGACGGCGTTCGATATGACGGTGCTCAACGATCTCGATCGCTTTCACCTCTCGATGGATGCCATCGACCGCTTGCCGCAAACCGGCAGCGAGGGCACCTATCTCAAGCAGCAGCTCAGGGACAAATTGGTCGAACACCGGCGCTACATCAATCGTTACGGCCAAGACATGCCGGAGGTGCGCGACTGGGTATGGCCCGAGCGACTCAACGACGCCTGAGGCCGACTTCCCCGCGTTGTCCTACAAGCCCATGTGATGACTGCCGACAGCAAATCCCCGCGCCGCGGGTCAGTCTCTCGCGCAGGAGAACACCAATGTACCCAATGGATGCCGCTCGCCGCCTCGAGCCGCCGGGCGCAGTCGTCGGCTGCGCCAAAATGCCGCAGTGACACCGCCCTCATCGCAACGCCAACGCGCGCAGCAGTCGGCGGGCTCGCCTTTTCCCCACGGTGCGACCTGGGACGGCCGCGGCGTCAATTTCTCGCTGTTCTCCGAGAACTCGGAGGGGGTGGAGCTGTGCCTGTTCGACCCTACGGGAAAGAACGAGACCCGCATCCGGATTCGCGAGAGGACGAGCGGGGTCTGGCATCTGTACCTGCCCGACATCAAGCCGGGCCAACTCTACGGGTACCGGGTGCACGGACCTTACGATCCGCACACGGGGCTGCGCTTCAACCCCTCGAAGCTGCTGCTCGATCCGTATGCCAAGGCCATTGGCCGGCCGCTGCAATGGGCCGATGAGCTCTTCGGCTACATGCTCGGCGACCCCGATGGGGACCTGGCGCCCGATGATCGCGACAGCGCACCGTTCGCCCCGCTCGCGGCGGTGATCGATGCCGGGTTCGACTGGAGCGGCGAGCAGAGGCCGGCGCATCTCGCGCACGAGACCCTGGTCTACGAGGCGCACGTCCGCGGCATGACCATGTTGCACCCCGACGTCCCCGAGGAGCTGCGCGGTACCTACGCCGGCATCGCCTCCGAGCCCGTGATCAAGCACCTGCGCTCGCTCGGCATCACGGCCATCGAGCTCATGCCGGTGCATTATTTTCTCGACGATCGGCATTTGATCGACAAAGGTCTTCGGAACTACTGGGGTTACAACACTCTCGGTTTCTTCGCGCCGGAGCCGCGCTACGGGACGAAATCCGCGAGCCCCACCGACGTCGTGCGCGAGTTCAAGCAAATGGTCAAGGATCTGCACAACGCTGGCATCGAGGTGATCCTCGACGTGGTGTACAACCACACCGCCGAGGGCAATCACGCGGGTCCGACGCTGTCGTTCCGAGGCGTCGACAATCTGACTTATTACCGCACCGTGCCGGACGATCCGCGGTACTACATGGATTTCACCGGTTGCGGGAACACTCTCAACATGATGCATCCGGGCTCCATCCAGCTGCTCATGGACAGTCTGCGTTATTGGGTGACGGAGATGCATGTCGACGGGTTCCGCTTCGACCTCGCGGCGGCACTTGCGCGCGAGCTGAAGGAGGTCGATCACCTGGGGGCGTTCTTCGACACGATTTATCAGGACCCGACGCTCGCGCCCGTGAGATTGATCGCCGAGCCCTGGGATCTGGCGGAGGGCGGTTATCAGGTCGGCAACTTCCCGGTGGGCTGGATGGAATGGAACGGTAAGTTTCGCGACACCGTCCGCAAGTTCTGGAAAGGCGACATGGGCCTGCATTCGGAGATCGCGACGCGGCTCGCCGGCAGCGCCGATCTGTACGAGAGCACACGCCGACCGCCGTCGGCGAGCATCAATTTCGTTACCGCGCACGACGGTTTCACCCTTCAGGACCTGGTGAGCTACGAGCATAAGCACAACGAGGCGAACGGCGAGGACAACCGCGACGGCGCGGACGACAACAACGCCTGGAATTGCGGAGTCGAGGGCGCGACGGACGACCCGGCAGTAATCGCGCTGCGCGAGCGGCAGAAGCGAAACTTGTGGTGCACGATGATGTTTGCGCAGGGCTCGCCCATGATATCGGGCGGCGATGAGCTCAGCCGCACCCAGCAGGGCAACAACAACGCCTATTGTCAGGATGGCGAGATCTCCTGGTATCACTGGGATCTCGACGAGAGCCGCAAGGCGTTTCTCGAGTTCACCCGGCGCGTGACCGAGTACCGGAAGGAGCATCCGAATTTTCATCGTTATGCGTTCTACGACAACGATCCCGAGGCATCTCACCCCGACAAGAACATCGTTTGGTTCCGTGCGGACGGCAGGCGCATGGGGGCGAAGGACTGGGAGAACGGCGGATGGATGCGCACGCTCGGCATGTTCTTGAACGGCACCGCTCCGGAAATTCGCGACAGCGCCGGGAACTGCGCCGAGGATAAGGATTTTTTGCTGCTGATCAACGCGCATTATCAGCCGGTGGCGTTTCGCATCTCGTACGAGCTCTACCACTCGGGGTGGAAGATCGTGTTCGACACCGCGCGGCCCGATCTCGCCATCGAGGAGCAGTCGGTGGGGCGCAACCGGCTGGTGAATCTCACCGAGCGGTCGTTCGTCTTGCTAAGCCATGACCGATGAATGGATCGGAACCTACCGCCTGCAGCTGCATGCGGGCTTCACGCTGAGGGACGCGGAACGGATCCTTCCCTATCTCGCGGAGCTGGGCGTGAGCCACGTGTATCTCTCGCCCTGCCTGCAGGCATTTCCGGGAAGCATGCATGGCTACGACGTCACCGATCCACGCCGAATCAGCGAGGACCTGGGCGGCGAGCCTGCGTGGGAGAGCTTCGTCGCGGCCGCACGGGCGCAGCACCTTCACATCCTGCTCGACTTCGTGCCGAATCACATGTCCGCCTCCGAGCACAACCCGTGGTGGGACGACGTGCTTGCGCACGGGCCATACAGCGACTTCGCCGGATATTTCGATATCCGCACGCCCCCGCACGAGCCCTTCCGGGTACACATCTGCACGCTCGCGCAGCCGTTCGGCGAGTCGCTCGAGAAAGGCGAGCTCGTTCTCGAGGCGCGCGCCGGCCGGCCCCGCATCAAGCACTACGACAACACCTGGCCGCTCGCCCCCGCCTCCTGGGGGGCGCTCCTCGGCGAGGCGGATCCGTGCTTCGCGGAGCTGATGGCGCTTGATTCCTCGGTCACGCCGAGTGCTCCCGAGCGCAAACGGTATCGTCAGCAGCTCGAGCGCGCCGAGGCGGTGCTGACGGAAGCCGCCCGCGCTGGCCGGCTCGAGGCGGCGATCGCGGGTACGCGCGGGAAGCCGGACCGGCTGGATGAGCTGCTGCGCCGGCAATTCTTCGCGCTGCACAGCTGGCGGCTGGCCGGCGAGCTCACCAATTACCGTCGCTTCTTCGACGTGAGCGGGCTCGTCGGGATCAAGATCGAGGACCCTCGAGTGTTCGAGGCGGTACACGGTCGTGTCGAGACGATGATCCAGCAGGGACAGCTCGGCGGATTGCGGCTCGACCACCCCGACGGTCTGCGCGACCCGCTCGGCTATTTCAATCGCTTGCGCTCATTGATGCCGGATGGCCGATTGTACGTCGAGAAGATTCTCGAGAATGACGAGCGGCTTGCCGAAGACTGGCCCATCGACGGGACGGTCGGCTACGAGTTCATGGCCAAGGTGAACCGATTGTGGATGGATGACCGGCGGATCGATGCGTTCACCGCGACATACGCGGACTTCACGGGACATACCGTGAACTTCGCAGCGCTGGTGCGAGCGAAGAAGCGCGAGATCGTCGAATCGACGTTCTCCGCCGATCTCGACCGGCTGAGCGCCGCGGCGCTCGGAATCGCGCGCTCCGATTGGCGAACGCGGGACTTGAGCCCGCGTCAGCTTCGCGAGGCGCTGGCTCGAGTCACGACCGCACTCGCGGTTTACCGGACTTACCGGACCGCCGATACCATGAGTCCGACGGATGAGCGCGTGTTCGCGGAGGCGGTGCAGAGCGCCCGCATCGGCGGCGCCGCCGACGTGGCACCGGCGGCATTCGATTTTCTCTGCGCCCTGTTCACCAAGCCCGAGCTCACCCGCGCGGAAGAGGACTTCGTCGCAGGATGGCAGCAGCTCGCGCCCGCGGTTATGGCGAAAGGCGTCGAGGATACGACGTTCTATCTTTTCGACCGGCTGGTGTCGTGCAACGAAGTGGGCTCCCAGGCCTCCCTCATGGGCATCTCAGCGGAGACGTTTCACGAGTTCTGCCATTATCTGAGCGATCGCTGGCCGAACAATCTGCTGGCGACCTCCACTCATGACAATAAGCGCAGCGAGGATGTGCGCACCCGCATCTCCTTGCTGTCCGAGATCCCAGATCGATGGGCCGAGGCCCTGCATCAGTGGTCGCAGCTCACCGCTCCGGCCTGGAACAACCGAACACCCGACCGCCACGCGGAGTATCTGCTGTACCAAACCCTGATCGGCGCGTGGCCTTTGACCCGGGAACGCTGCTGGCAATACATGCTGAAGGCCTGTCGCGAAGCGAAGGTCCGCACCTCGTGGCACGAGCCGAATACGGGCTACGAGGAGAACATCCGCGGATTCGTCGACGGGGTTTTCCATACGCCGGAGTTCATCGAGAGCCTGGAGGCGTTCATTGCACCGCTCATTCTGCCCGGGCGCATCAATTCGCTGGCGCAGACGCTCATCAAGATGATCGTGCCGGGGGTGCCGGATTTCTATCAAGGATCCGAGCTTTGGGACTTGAGCCTGGTCGATCCCGACAACCGGCGGCCCGTCGATTTCGAGCTGCGGGCGCGGCTGCTGGAGCGGTGCCGCGCACTCTCGGCGGATGAGGCCGTCGCCGATTGGGACGGCGGCTTGCCGAAGATCTGGATGACAACGCGCTTGCTTGCTCTCAGGCGACGGCGCAAGGGCGATTTCCTAGCGCAGAGCCGCTATCAGCCGCTCGTGGCGCAAGGTGCCCACCTGGGCAACTTGCTGGCCTTCCGGCGGGGCGAGAATCTCATCGCAGTGGTGCCGCGCTTCAGCATGACGGTCAACGGCGACTGGGGCGACACGCTCTTACCGCTGCCGCGGGGCGTGTGGGTGAACGCGTTCACCGACGCGCGCGTGCAGGGAAGCGTCGGGCCCGAAAGCTTGTTCGGAGCTTTCCCAGTAGCGCTCCTCGTCCGGGATCTCGGATGATTTTCCGTGTTTGGGCACCCCTGGCCGACTCGGTGGAGCTCGTGACGCCGGAGCGGCGCATCGCATTGAGCGCCGAGAACAAGGGGTACTGGCAAGCGGATCTCGATGCCGAGGCCGTGCGCGGCGGCTATGAGTATTCCATCGACGGTGGCAAGCCGCTGCCGGATCCGCGGTCGCGCTGGCAGCCCGACGGGGTGCATGGCGCCTCTCACGTGCTCGAGCGCCTCCCCGGCGGCGCCCGGCGCGCAGGCTCCCCGCCCTTTCGGCCGATGCCTCTGCGGGAGGCGGTGATCTACGAGCTGCACGTCGGGACGTTCACGCCGGCGGGTACTTATGCCGCGGCAAGCGAGCGCATCGATCATCTGGTGAATCTCGGCATCACGCACGTCGAGCTCATGCCGCTCGCGACGTTTCCGGGGCGCCGCGGGTGGGGATACGACGGGGCGGATCTGTACGCACCGCTCCCGGCCTACGGAACTCCGTCGGACCTCGAGAGCTTCATCGCGGCGTGCCATGGGCGCGGGCTCGCGGTGCTGCTCGATGTGGTCTACAACCATCTCGGGCCCGACGGCAATTACCTCGGCGCCTACGGACCTTATTTCACGGACCGCGTAAAAACGCCCTGGGGCGAAGCGATCAACTACGACGGCGCGATGAGCGACGAGGTGCGGCAGTTCGTCATCGACAACGCGCTCATGTGGCTGGACGATTACGGTTTCGACGGATTACGGCTGGACGCGGTGCACGCAATTTTCAGTTTCGAGGCCGTGCATGTACTCGAGGATCTTGCGGCGGCCGTGAAAATGCGGTCCCTCGAGCTAAATCGCGATCTGGTGCTGATCGCCGAGAGCGATCTCAACGACCCGCGGCTCGTGCTGCCTCGAGCCCGCGGTGGTTTCGCGCTGGATGCTCAGTGGGCGGATGATTTCCATCATGCGCTGCATCGCTATTTCACGAACGAGAGCTCCGGTTATTATGCGGACTACGACGGGTTGCCGGACCTCGCCGCGGCGCTCGCGCGGGGCTACGTATACCAGGGTCAATATTCGGTGTTCCGGCAACGCCGCCACGGCCGTCCCCCCACGGGTGTGACGGCCGATCAGCTGGTCGTTTGCTCCCAGAATCACGATCAGATCGGCAATCGCGCCCGGGGCGAGCGGCTCTCGATGCTGCTCGAGCCGCTGAAACTCAAGGCGATCGCCGCGCTAACGCTCTTGTCCTCGTTCGTGCCGATGCTGTTTCAGGGCGAGGAGTGGGGCGCAAGCACGCCGTTCCTGTATTTCACCGATCATCAGGACGCCGAGCTCGGGCGCCTGGTGAGCGAGGGCCGCACCCGGGAGTTCGAGAGCTTCAGGTGGGGTGGTGAAATTCCCGATCCCCAGGATCCGTCGACTTTCGAGCGGTCCAAGCTCGACTGGGCCGAGCTCGGCGAGCGCCCGCATGCCGAGCTTCTCGACTGGCATCGCGCCCTGATCGCCTTGCGGAAAAGCCGATTACAGCGCGACAGCGCGAAGAAACCCAAGGTGCGTTTCGACGCCAAGGCGGAGTGGCTTCGCTTCCAATACGGCGGCTTGCTCGCACTCTTCAATTTCGCGAAAGTCCCGCGACGGCTTGCGCTGCCGGCGGGCGAGTGGGAGCTTGCACTCGACTCGCATGCTCATGAGACAGGCACCGGAGCGGGGACCCCGAGCCCGGAATTTCCCGCCCAGTGCACCCGCATCTTCCGGCGCAGGGCCTGACGGGTTACTCGATCGAGGCGCCGCGCGTCTTCGGGCGGCCAGCGACCAGGCCGACTCCCGCAACGTAGAGAACCGACTCCGTTATTCCGTCCAGTCCCAAGTCCTTTTCGATCAGTGAGTCTCTGAGAGCCGCCGTGCTGAAGGGAGCCAACCCCAGTCTCGTTGCCGTGAGACAAAACGTCTGACACAGATGGCCGGTCTCGAGCAGAACCACACGGTAGGCTCGAGCTCTCCCGTACTTCCACATGGTTCTCGCGAAAACCGCGGTCATGATGAACAACGCCGCCGCCCCGGAAAAATAGTGCTGATCCGCGCAATAAGCGCTGGCCTTGCGCGGACTGACCTTGGCGGGGAGTCTCGTCAAACGGTTGTCCTTGGACTGGTAGTGGTACATTCCCGTCTCGAGTCCATCCACCCGGAGCGCCATCAGATAGACCTCGACCGGATGTCTGGCACCGCCGGAAGGGCTTGTCTTGTGGGGAAGCGGCCCGAATACATTCGTCTGGAGGTATCCCTGCACACCCCACGTCGTTTGCAGCAGCATCGAGACGTTATCCAGAGATAGCTTTCCTTTGGCGAACTCTCGGTGCGTCCTCCTGGCATGCAGGGTCTCGAAGAAAGAGTCCTTGGCCATTTCCTGCCGCGGCAGCCGCACTGCAGCGGCGCCCCTGGTCGTTTTGAACTGAGGCGGGGCCGGGGTCGGCGGAAGTATCTTCATTTTCTCTTCGATGGGCCAATCCCAGGGGACGTAGGGGGTGTCCTTGGTCATGAAGTGAAAGCCGCCTTCCGGAAGCCAGGGCTTCCATGACGACATGACCCGTTCATCCCGCTCCCATTCCGCCGATCCGTACTCGAGCAGGAGTTGAGCATCGATCAGACGGAGAATCGCCCTTGCCACGCTCTCGCGACTGTAGCCGTGGAACTCACCGAGTGCGTCACCGATCGTGCGCGGGGTGAAGAAGTAGCGGATGACCTCGAAGGTTTCCGGATTCGCCGAGAACGTCCTTCCGGTCAGGTAATTGGCTATTTGCAGCTTGCCATCCTCCCAATACGCGATCTGGCAGGATGCGCTCTTCAACTTCAACGAGGCTCGTCCCACCTCGAACGTTCCGGAATGCCGGCGGCTACAACAAGTGACGTATCATCGGGAGCATCCGCTTCAGCTGCTTTTCGACTTCCTCCAACCCGGTGTCCAACTGCACCCGGGTGAGGTTTCCGGCCTCGTTGCGCTTCAGCAATTTCGCCACCTCGGCTTTCGCTTTCTTGGAAAGCGCGAGCACGATTTCTGCTTCACGGCGTTTGTCCGATCTCCCGGCGGTTCTCTTCGATCCCATGTTCAGCTCCTGATTGAAAATCTACAGTCCGGACATCTGAGGCGGGTCGGGCCACTGCATGCGGCTCAGCAATGCCCGGAATCTCGGGTCGCTGCGCAGACTTCGAAGCAGGGGGTCAGTCTTAAGGAAAAGCATTCCGTACTCATGTCCTCGATAGGCGCGATCCAGCCAGCGGAAGGCATCGTCGGCTTCCCCGCGGTATGCATGGACGGCAGCGATTCCGTAGGCGTCGATCGATCCGAATCGGTCCGTCAGCGACTGCAGCGCGGCATCCGAGTCGCCATGCCGTCCCAATGCCCAGTATACCAGTGCGAGGCCGGCCAGCCGGTAGGCCTCGTTGGGTTCTCTCTGCATGAGTTCGAGCGCTTCGGCGAATTGGCCGGCGTACAGGCGAGCGACGCCGGCGGAGCTGTGGGCTCCGTCGAACTCCGGATGCAGCTCCAATAGGCTCAGTCGGGTCTGCAGGCACTGCTCCAGACGGCCGGCGGCGCAGAGCGCGGTGCTGAGAGAGTCCAGCGCGTTCGGATCGAGGGGATTTCGCGCGAGGTCTTCCTCGTAAAACTCGACGGCTCTGTTGACGTCCCCGGACACGAGTGCGAGGTCACCGAAGGCGCTCGGCAACAAATCGAATCGGGGGTCGACTTGGCGCGCATGTTCTATGTCCGCCTTGGCGGCCGCCCAGTTCCACCCGACGCTCATGTCGAATCCGGACCGGGTGTAATATGCCCACGCCAGATTCGGGTCGAGCTGAATGGCCCGGTCCAGTGCATCGAGAACTCGCCTGTTCTGATCCTCCGATGGCGGTCCTTGCAGTACTTCCGCGTTCAAGTAAGCGCTCGCGAGGCGTGCCCACGCCAGCGCATAGTCGGGGTTGATGTCGATCGCTTGCCGATAGAGCTGGGCGGCCTTTTCGATATCGCCTAAAGTCCTTCGTGCCTTGAGGTAATTTCCCTGCAGCACGAGGTTATACGCCCGGATATCGGGTTCCTGGGTTCCCGCCCGGTGATCGTTGCGCAGAGCGACGCGCAACGCCTGGGAAACCCTCTCCGCAATCTCGTCCTGTACCTTGAAGATATCGAGCAGGCTGCCATCGTAGGTCTGTGACCACAGGTCCACTCCGTCTGAAGCGCGAATCAGCTGCGCGGTGACGCGCAGCTGCTGGCCGTCCTTGCGAACACTGCCATCGAGTATGTGCGTCACCCCGAGCTCGCGCGCGATCGAGCGTACGTCTTTGTTCTTGCCCTTGAATTGAAACGACGAGCTTCGCGCGATCACCTTCAGATCGCCGCTCTGCACGAGGTGGTCAATCAGCTCCTCGGACAGGCCGTCCGAGAAATACTCCTGGTCCTTCTGCTCGCTCATGTCCGTAAATGGCAGTACCGCGATCGACTTGTCGCGGACAATGAGATTGGGGGCAGGCGTTTCGCGCTTCGCTGGGGCGTACTTTGAAAGCCATGCCTTGTCTCTGGAGAAGTAGGCCGCAGCCAGTGCGAGGGCGACGAAGGCGCCGGCGACGACCCAGCCTCGTCGCGAAGGCGCGCCCGAGCCCGGCAGCGTCACGCCCGCGGAGGGCGGCACAGCCGGCGCTCGAGGTGTGTCGGCAGATGCGGTCACGGGCTGCACCGGAGCGATCAGCCGATATCCTTTGCGTGGAACCGTCGCGATGTAGGAGGGAATGGGATCTACATCGCCGAGAATCTTGCGCAACTGGGACACTGCCTGATAAACGGACGCAGATCCCACGACCACGTCCGGCCACACCTCCGCGAGCAGGCGATCCACGCTGACGACGGCGCCGGCGGAGTTCGCCAGGCACAGGAGCAGCCGCATCGTTCGCGGTTCGAGTTTTTGTGTCTCGGTGCCCCGCGAAATGGTATCGAGTTCGGGATGAGCGACCCACTCGCCGATCTGCACCAGCCCGCTCGATTGCTGGGCAGGCATCCCGACAATCCTCCTGGAGTTAGTGGCGCATAGCCTACCCTAAGCAGTCGGCGGCCGCTTCAAGGCGGCCTACCCGGCGCCGTGGGGGCGCGAACTCACGCGTTTCGGCAGCGGTCTGCCGACGCTTGGACTACTTCCTGCAGGCCTGATTGTTCACGCCCTTGACACAGGTCGTCCCATTGGGACCCGTGGCCACTCCGACGCAATTCTTGGTCTTGGCTTTTGCGCCGTTGCTGGTTTGCGTGGTCTTCACGCCGTTTTGATTCGTTTGCGAGACGGTCGCGTTCCCTGTATGCGGGTTGTAGGCAGCCTTGCTGCCGTTGCTGCTCTGAGCGGTCGTCACACCGCTCGGAGATTTTTTCGCCGTCGTGACGGTGCCTTTGTTCGGATTGACGGCAACGGCGCTTTGACCGTTTCCGCAGACGGTCTGACCGAGGCGGTTGGTGGCACAATCCGCCGCGAACGCACCGGAAGCGAGAAAGTTGGCGCCATCGCGAATAAGATCTTCATGTTCGACCCCGTTGAATTGATCTGCCAGGATTGTGAAAGGAGGCCCTTGCCTGACTAAATGGCTCGCAGCTGTCACGCCTTCATGCGCGCCTGTCTACTCGCCGCTTCGCCCCGTTGACGAGCGCGATTGATGCTCCCTACCGGCAAACTGTCGGGCGAGGCGTTGCCGGTCACATCGAAGTAGCTCGCGTCGGCGCCGTCATGCGAGAGTTCCGAGTTGGGCAGGAGGGTGAGCCGTCCGACCGTATGAAACGGCGCCTGTGCTTCTGGCCATTCGATGCTTGCATTCTCGATCCAGAAGCCTGCGCTCTGTCGCTTGCCCCAGTAGGTCATTCGATCGGCATCGAGGAACTGCACGCCAAAATCGAAACTGCTCATCTGGGAGTCTTCATTCAGGTGCCGAAGGAGCTCGTCCTGCAGAGCGCTGCCGTTTCCGCGGTGTAGCGGATGCGCAGGGTTCTCCGGGAGCGGCGTCGCCGCATATTTCACCACCTCATTCGGTCCATGCCGAAAGGGAACATTGCTTCCATAGCGCAACCGTTGATAGGGCCTGATTTTCTGATGAGACTGCACCTGCACCAGAGCGAGCGTCCTCAACACGCGCAGCTTGTCCTTGAATGGCAGCGACCACAGGCCGGCCGCAGGACTCGCCGCCGTCAGCAGATTCATGATCGCCAGAAACGCGCGCGCATCATTGATGGGCAGTGTCGTCGTATTTTGCAGCGAGAAATCCTGTCGGCGCACCCTCACGCCGGGCAGGCTGCCGTCTCGAGTCAGATCGACCGCGAATGACAAGGAGCGCACGTCGGCCTTGAAGTCCGAATTCACTTTCGGGTCGGCGTTCGCAAATCTCGTCGTGGCTGGATAGACGCCCGGCGCCGCAAAAATCCCCCGCGCCAGTCGCGCCGCCATGACAGGATCACGGCCCGCCTTGACGTCATAGACTTCGAACCGTGCTCGGACACAGGTGCCTTTCGCATGAGTTCCTCGGGCGAGCGTGCGGTGCTGTTGGACTGCCGAGTTTTTCTGCAGCAGGAGAACTTTCTCGACAATCGCCTCGATACATGCCTGCTCTGCATCGAGGTCGCGTTCCTCATCGCCCCCGGTCACGCCGAACATACGCGTCAGAAATAGCATGCTCATCCCAGTCGGGAGATAAATTTGATCGCGGTGATGCTCGGTAAAAAGCAGTAAGCGGCGGCCCTCGTGGTTACGAAGCGCGAGAACCCCGTGATCTTGATCGGCGGCACGCCACCCGGCTGAGGGATCACGAAGATGCTGGTCGCGGGATCCTGCGTCCCTACGATGGGATCCTTCGATTCCGGATGCAGCCTCACTTCTCCGGCATACTCACTGTCATTGACCCATTGGCTCAGCACGAACTCGTATTGATTTTCGATGCTCGAGTTGATGAAGTAGCCCAGGAGTCCGCGCTCGATGCCATCATAGGGCTGCGTCGGATCATAGACAGGTCCGTAGGGGAGGCCGCGACGGATGAGCCGGTGAGTATTGTTGCTGCCACCGGGCTTGCCTTGGCCAGTGATTGGCTGGCCGCGCGGATTGATACGTCGGATGTGCGCCCCCACCGGACAGCGCAGTCCTTTCGGATCGCCCGATCCGTCCGCGTTGACGTATTCGAAGTTGTTGAGCTGCTCGATCGGGATACCACCTGGAGGACTATTGGTATCCGGCGACAACGCGAGAGGAACCCCGTTGCGCCAGCGGCCACACATCTTCGCGGCGAGCAGTTCGGGATCTATCTTGTCGCTGTTTGATTGCAGAAAGTTCTTGAACCCCACCACGTCCGTCATGATCATCTTGAACGCAGCGAAGCTGCCGTTGAGGCCGAGCTCACGCGGCTCCGGCAGAATATAGTTCTCGGCCTCCGCGCGCAAAACGAATAGCCAGGGCTCGCAGGGCTCTTGATGATCCGGAAGGTAGCGCTCCGGACCCCCGCGAATCGTCGGCGTGCCGATGCCGTCCGTGTACCCGAAATGAACTTTCATCGTGGGAACGGGCTTGCCGTTCTGCATCTCCATCAATGCCATGCCGTCCTGTCGCCAGATCTCTCGAAAAGCTGCTGCTTCGGAAAATAGGGCCGACAGCCGATCGCTGTAACTCGTCATCGCCTCCGCGCTCAATGCATGGAGGGTCACAAGAACGTGATCACGTCCCCTCCCGAAGGAGCCGATCCAGTTCTGCGGTTCGCTGGGACCAGTATCCCCGACCAGTTTCGCTCGTGCCGCGGCGCCTTCCATGAACGCACCGAAGGATTTGAACGAGAGGTTCGGAACGTGCTCTTTGATTTCCAAGGCCAAAAGACCCGGCCAGGTAATACCGACATTCAAGCAATAGTCGGGTTTGCGCCGCGGGGCATCGGCGCGGTTGTCCCCCGGACCCGGCTCGAAACCGACGTGCCAGTCTTCGGCGGTGGTGATCTGTGGCGCGTCGGCTTCATTGCCGCCGACGAATCGCCCGAGCAGCTTGCGGGCGCTCGCCGGGTCGCTCACCGCGAGTAAAAAATGCCGCACCATCGGCATCCGATAGCCGCGCACGATAAATCCCTGGATATCGCCGAGCTCGAGCGCGGCCGTGGTTCGCGCGTGAGCGGGAGATTCAGATGACTCATGCTGGGCACGCCCGAATAGACGCCCAAAGAGCCCACCGCCCCTTGCGGGCGGCGCTCGAGCATTGTCGTCCTCATCCATTTGAAAGCTCACCCTGCCTTGCTGTCGGCTATCAGGGCATGAATGCTCTGTACCGATAGGCCGGGGTACGCCTGATAGAAGCCGATGGGGGGGCGGTTTGCGCTCGCGGCAAAATCAATGAACTCCTGCAGGTGCTTTCTGCAGGGTGAAGGGGGCGCTCCCTTGGTGAACTTGAATAGAAGGTCGAACACCTGTCCGATATTTTTGGTGAAATCCGCAATGTAGTCGTTGAAATTTCCGTCATAGACCGTGAAGAACCCGATCTGGTTGTCTTCCAGCGGAATGAATTGGGCGAAATGTGGCGTGCCGACGGTGTCGAGGTCCTTGGTGATTCCCCGTCCCCTCACACGCAGCAGCAGTTGAGTCTCGAAGAAGGCCACGCGTGACTTCGTCGGCAGAATCACCAGGAAGGGGTGCAATTCGCCGGTGCCGGCGACACCTGCGCTTGCCGCCAGGGCCTTGATCTCCTTGGCAGTCACATCCGGGTACGCGCTATAGATATTGACGGGATGCAGCAGATGTTCCGCGCTCCATTCGATGAACGCGTCCGCGTGGTCAGCTACGGGCGCGGGCGGCGGAAGATTGACGTGCTGAAAAATCAAGTCGAAGACGGGGCCTGCTTCTCGGGCGAGATCGGCGCCGAGCTCAGCAAATTCGCCGTCGAAGTCTGCAAGGAAAAGCAGAGTCTTGTCGCTGAGAATCGTAAAGCGCGAATAATGAATGGTACCGATGCGGTCCGCCGCCTCGAACAGCGCCGGCATGAGCGGCGGCAGTTGCTCCGCGAGCGACTTGGCATCCGCGGGCGACTTCAACGGGAAACCGAGTGTGAAGTGATTCTGGCTCATCGAAGCATCTCCCGGTTGCTCTCACCGTGTTCCACTCAATCTCTGGCCGCCGCCAGTGCCCGTGCTGCGGCTTCTTTGTCCTCTGCGGTCAGCTGCTCCGGCCCAAGTTTGAAGGTCAGCTTGTTGATGCTGCCGTTGAACCGGAAGGGTATCTTGTAGCTGTCGTCGACCTCGGAGCGAGTATCGATCCCCACATCGAAGGTTTCATCGATCGTCATGAGGAGTGGGATCGTGTGCGGGATCGTCTTGCGCGCCAACTCCCTGCCATCAACCGAGAGCACTCCGGTGCCGCCCTTGCCGGGCCCGGGGCCGTCATACTTGAAATCGAACACGATCGTATGGCGGCCTGCCTTGAGCGAATCGCCCAGCCAGTCCTCGCCTCCCACGCCGCCCTCCCACCGGAACCGCTCCATGTCGAGCAAGTTGTAGACGAACACGGGCTTCCCCCTGAGGAGGTACAAGCCGTAGCCGCCAAATCGTCCGCCGAGGGTCACGATCATCCCCTCCGCCCCCTCTTTTGGGATCGTCACATCCGCGGTGATCGTGTAGTCCTTATCGAGGATGCTCGGCGCGTTCCCGAGCGGAATGCCGGCATTCTCTCCCACGTAAGTGAACACCGTTCGGCCGGCGACCGCGCTTGGCCGCGGCGTCAGGAGGCGCGCGAAGCCAGTATTATCCAGGGGGAAGACGTTGTATTTCGCCGCTTCCGTCGTAAACAGGGCCTGCATCTCCTTGAGCTTGTCCGGCATTTTCGCGGCGAGGTCGTCGTACTGCGAGTAATCCTCGGTGATGTGATAAAGCTCCCACTGGTAACCGGTGTTGAGGTCGGCCAACTTGCCCGTTCCCAGCTCCCATGACGGGGAGGGAGGAGTGGTGTTCGCCATCCAACCGTCATGATAGATGCCGCGGTTTCCGACCATTTCAAAATACTGCGTGTCGCGCTTGCTCGGCGCATTGGCATTCGCCTTGTCGAACGTGTACAGCATGCTCACGCCTTCGATCGGTCTTTGCTTGATGCCATTCACCGTGTCGGGAGCCTTGATTCCCGATGCCTCGAGGATCGTTGGAACAATGTCGATGACGTGATGGAATTGCGACCGGAGGCCGCCGACATCTTTGATGTGACCGGGCCAAGAAATGGCGAGGCCTTGCCGTGTCCCGCCGAAATGCGAAGCCACCTGCTTGGTCCACTTGAAGGGTGTGTCGAACGCCCATGACCATTGCACCGCCATATGCGGGTATGTCTTGTCCGAGCCCCAGTCTTCGTAGTGCAGTAGCTGTAGGGGCTCCGGAGTCTTGAGGATGCCGTTGTAGGCGATGAGCTGGTTGTAGGTGCCGTACAGCGTGCCTTCGGCGCTGGTGCCGTTGTCCCCGACGATATAGATGATCAGCGTATTGTCGAGTTTCCCCTCGTCCTGAACTTCTTGAATGACCCGGCCAATCTCGTGGTCGGTGTAGGCGGTATAGGCGGCGAAGACCTCCGCCTCGCGTGCGAAGATTTTCTTCTCGACCAATGAAAGCGAGTCCCACCTCGGCAGCTTGGCGCCACCATACGCGGCCTGCCCGTCCGGCCATGGGGTGAGCTGAGTTCCCGCCGGGATCACACCGAGCCGCTTCTGATTGGCGAAGATCTGCTCGCGCAGCTTCTCATATCCCATGTCGAACTTGCCTTTGAACTTCTCGATCCACTCCTTCGTCGGTTGGTGTGGCGAGTGGCTGCCGCCGGGTACGTAATAAACGAAGAAGGGCTTGTCGGGTGCGGCCGCGTTCAAGTCTCGCATGTGCTTGATGGCGTCGTCCGCCATGTCTGTAATGAGGTTGTAGCCCGGCTTGCCGATCCACGGGAACACCTGCGTGGTGTTGCGAAACAGGTAGGGCGTCCACTGATCGGTCTCCCCGCCCATGAACCCGTAGAAATACTCAAAACCCATGCCGACCGGCCATTGATCGAAGGGCCCGGCGGCGCTGTATTGAAAGCCGGGCGTGTTGTGGTTCTTGCCGAACCACGAAGTGGCGTAGCCGTTGTCCTTGAGGATCGTGCCGATGGTGGCGCTTTCCTCGCCGATCACCGAATCATAGCCCGGGAAGCCCGTGGACAATTCGCCGATCACCCCGAAACCCACGGAGTGGTGGTTGCGCCCGGTGATGAGCGCCGCGCGCGTCGGGGAACACAGCGCCGTGGAGTGAAACTGCGTATAGCGCAGCCCGGCTTTGGCGATGCGCTCGAGCGCGGGCGTCGGGATGACGCCGCCGAAAGTGCTGGATACTCCGTAGCCCTGATCGTCGGTCATGATGAGCAGAACGTTGGGTGCGCCCTTGGGCGGCACGATTCGGGGAGGCCAGTAGGGTGTCGAGTCGCGGTAGCTTTCCTTGATCACGCCGCCGAATTTTGCGGGTGGCGCGGGCAGCTGCGCGCCGTCGATCGTGGTAGTTGCGCTCGGTGAACCCGGAGTCCCCGTGATCTGTTGCGCTTCGCTAGGCGCTGCGGCCAGGACGGCGACGCTGAGGCTGACCACGAGGTGTGCGACGAGAGTCGCCGCGACTGCTATCCGTCCCATGTCGGAACTCCTGCGCGGCGGTTCTTGCTACGGGTTGTCCGGGCCGCTGATTGGTATTTGCTGCTTCCTTATCCGTCGAGCATCGTCACCCCGGCTCGGGAAGCCGTATATTGGTACAAAGGACAATGGCTCGAATGTCCGGCCCCGGAGGCGGGGGTCGCGCGCAGTGCCGGGCAGCTCAGTGCTGTCGGAGCGATCGGGCCAGATCGTCGAGAAACTTGTTCGGCGGCTTGTCCTTATCGTCCGAGATATACACCACGCGAAGTGTCCAGGCGGGCGTCGTGAAATGACCCACGGCAAGGGTATATGCACCGGCCGGCGCATTTACCCGGGGACATGTCCAGCGCTTCTCAACGACGCCGCGAGGCCATTGTTTGGTGGTCACTTGTGGCTCGATGCACGCCGTCCTCGCGGCGTCGGGAGCTTCGGCGGGCGGACACGGCTGGCCCGAGGCTGCAAGGCAGAACTCCGCCATGACGAGCGGGGGAGTGTTCGGAGCGGGCGAAGGAGACGCAACCAGGCGCTTTATTCCGTCCGTGTCCACCTTCCAGTCGCGGGGCAGCTCAAAGGCGATCGATCCCAGTTTGGTTTCTCGACCGGACGCTGCCGCCACCGACGTGAGCAGCAACGCCGCAGCCGCAGCGGCCAATACCCGGAACGAGTGTCGTACAGTTCGCGGCAAGACCTCTTCTCCTACACGCCTTCGATTGCCAGCAGCTTTGATTTCGCCGTGCGTTGACGAATGGTCAGCAACGGCTGGTACTCCGCGGAGTTGTAAAATGCCTCGAGTCGCTCCATGTGCGGGAATTCGAGAATCACGATCCGGTTGACGGTTGGATCTCCCTCCAGCACATGCGATGCGCCCCCGCGCACAAGATATCGACCGCCGTACGCCTCGATGACGGCGGGCACCCGCCGCCGGTACTCCTCATAGGCGACGTTATCGGTAATCTCGACGCTTGCGAAAATATAGGCTGGCACCGTTCGCTCTCCAGGTCTTGCGTATGGCGTCAGTTTGCCCGATCTCCCGGCAAAAGCGGAATTGCGCTGAGACAAAGCGGAATTGCGGCGTGACAAGTAGGTGTACGCTGGTTGGGTGCGCGGCTGCCCACCTTATCCGCGCCTTGATCTACGCGCGCCCTGCTTGGATTTAACTCGCACCCGCGACTTGGTTTTGCTCTTGGCCAGCTTCTTTTTCGCCTGACGCCGCATCTTGACGAGCGCGTCGACCAGATCGTCTACCGGCCCATGTTTTTTTGCCTTGCGCCGCATCCATACCAGCGCATCGAGCAAATCATCCACGGGCTCCCTTCCTTTTGCCATGCATCATCTTAGGGCGAATGATCAGGCGACGCCACTCGCAGACTTCGATGTCATCCGTTCGTCATATGCATGCCGCCGGGGCTTGCTCGGCGAGGGACCTTGGCTCCGATACGGGCTCCGGCAGGGTGCGCGCGGCGGCCCCGCGCCACCACGAAGCGGTCAACAGCTCCGCGTGATGCTCGAGGAACACCGGCTGCAGGGCTTTGGGTATGGATAGGAACTGCAGCCACTGTTCCGGAAACACATCGTTTGGCCCGCACTGAAACCAGGGCTCGGCGCTCGCCTCTTCTTCCTCGCAGCGAGGTTGCGGCAGTTCCCGGAACACGCAATCGGAGACGAGGCATAGCTCGTCATAATCATAGAAGATGACCTGTCCGTGGCTGGTCACGCCGAAGTTCTTGAGCAACAGATCGCCCGGGAATACGTTGCTGGCCGCGAGATCGCGCAACGACTCGCCGTAATCGATGATCGCAGCCTCGGCGGCGGCGGGATCCGCCTCGCGCAGAAACAGATTGAGCGGGCGCAGCCGGCGCTCGATATAGCAGTGCTCGACTATGAGATGCTCATCCTCGATGCGGCAGCTCTCGCTCGCATCATGCAGGAGCTCATCCGCCAGATCCTGCATGAAGCGCGCGCGCGGCAGCCGCAGCCGCTTGAACTCCTGCGCATCGACGAGACGGCCGGCGCGGTCGTGACGGAACACGAATTGGTAGCGCTCGATGACGTCGGCCCGGCTGTTGGTCTTCGGCGCGCCGAAGCGGTCGCGGATGACCTTGAAGACGAGGTCGAGGGAGGGCAGCGTGAAGACGATCATCACGAGGCCGCGATCACCCGGCGCATGCACGAAACTATCGATGGAGGACTCGAGATGGCGCTGCAAGGTGAAATAACGTTCGCTCTTGCCCTGCTTCGCGCGCCCGAGCACCGTATAGAGCTCATCGACGGGCTTGTGCGGCATGAACGACCGCAGAAGCGTGATGGCTGCGCTGACCACCGGCAGATCGACGTGGAAGTACGAGCGGGTGTAGCCGAACAGCGAGCCGACCTCGGCCATCGACATCATCACCGAATCGACCTTCACGCCGTCCCGGGAGTTGCTGAAGGCGATCACGATGGGCGTCATGGAGCCGTCGGCGATCAGACGGCCGACGATGAAGGCATTTCGGCCGCGGTAGAACACGGGATCGATCAGCTCGATGGACTCCGGAGCGCGGCGGCGACCGGTCGAGAAATGGCGCCCGATCTCCGCGCTGACGCGGTGAACCGCCGTCTCCTGATCGCGGATCGCCGCGCCGAACGGCAGATCGGCGAGCACCTCACGCACCGCGATGGGGAGCGAGGTGCCGACGCGATATACGCGGATAGGCACCGCACCGGAGGCGCGTCCCATGCTGGTGGCGGTGAATTCGGCCTCCGCATTCACGCCGACGGTTCCGAACAGGTCGCGGTTGACCGAGTTGAAGAACGTCCGGTAAAAGTCGCTGTCGGGCCGCCGCGCGATCAGCACCTCGTAGGCGCGCTTGATCTCGATCCACAGCGCCTCATCGGTCGCGTGCGGCTTCAGGCCTTCGGCGAGCGCCTCGACGCAGCGCGTGACGCGCTGCTCGTAGAGCTCGATGCGAGCGACGGCATCTGTTCGCGCCGCGCGCCAGTCCTCCGCGAGGAAGTTGAGCGCGGCGCGCCGAGTGATGCGCCCGAACTCGTCGTTATAGGCGCGGAAATGCTCGGCGATCGCGGACGCGTGGTCTTTAGGCGACCACACGTTGGAATTGCTCCGTCTCCGTGCTGCCCGCCATCGCGCCCGTCGAGTGCTGTCCCGCCGTGATGGCGGTTTGCACCGCATCGAAATAGCCCGTACCGACGAACGCCTGGTGCTTGGTCGCGCGATAGCCGGCCCGCTCCTGGCCGAACTCGCGCTGCTGCATGTGCGAATACCCGAGCATGCCGTCCTCGCGGTAGGCGCTTGCGAGCTCGAACATGGAAAGATTCAGCGCATGCCAGCCGGCGAGGGTGATGAACTGGAAGCGATAGCCCATGGCCGCCAGTTGCTCGCGCCAGCTGTGCATCGCCGCCTCGCTGAGCTTGGCCTGCCAATTGAAGCTCGGCGAGCAGTTGTAGGCCAAGAGCTTGTCGGGATATTTCTCGTGAATGCCCGCGGCAAACTCACGCGCTTCCTCGAGATCAGGCTTTGAGGTCTCGCACCAGACGAGGTCCGCGTGCGGCGCATACGCGAGGCCGCGCGCGATCGCCTGCTCGATGCCGGCGCGCACGTGGAAGAATCCCTCGCTCGAGCGCTCGCCGGTGAGGAACTCCCGGTCGCGCGGGTCGTGATCCGTGAGCAGGAGGTTCGCCGCATCCGCATCGGTGCGGGCGATGATGACGGTGGGTACATCCATGACGTCGGCCGCCAGCCGGGCCGCGACGAGCTTGTTGATCGCCTCGGCCGTCGACACCAGCACCTTGCCGCCGAGGTGTCCGCATTTCTTGGCTGAGGAGAGCTGATCCTCGAAGTGCACGCCCGCCGCGCCGGCCTTGATCAGTGCCTTCGTCAACTCGAACGCATTCAGGTTGCCGCCGAAGCCGGCTTCGGCATCCGCGATGATCGGCGCCATCCAATCGATGCCCGACTTGCCTTCCATGTGATAGATCTGGTCGGTGCGCTGCAGCGCATTGTTGATGCGCTCGACCACGCGGGGCACGGAATCGACGGGGTAAAGACTCTGATCCGGATACATCTCACCGGCCGTGTTCGCATCGCCCGCGACTTGCCAGCCCGATAGATAGATCGCCTTGAGTCCCGCCTGCACGGCTTGCACGGCCTGATTGCCGGTCATGCAGCCGAGCGCGCCGACCACGGGCTCGGTCTCGAGCAGATGCCAGAATTTCTCGGCGCCTTGGCGGGCGAGCGAATACTCGATGCGCACCGTGCCCCGCAGCTTCGCCACATCCGCGGCGCTGTAAGGGCGCTGGATCGCCCCTTTACGGTACTGGGCGGTCTTTAGCTCGCTCATACGAATGCTCCTGTCGATGAAATGGGACTTGCTCCGGACACCAGGTAAGTTTAAATTGCAAAACAGGCAGATTTACACAATAGAAATTTCACAATGTGAAATTCACTCAAGTTCTTTGCACCAGGGGAACCCCATGAGCGGCCTCATTCGGCAAGGACATTTTCTCGGGGCGAAGCTGCGCGCCCTGCGCAAGCGCAACGGCCTGACGCTCGACGAGCTCTCGGCGCGCTGTGTGCACATCGATGCCGCGAAGGCCCCCTCGGTGTCCTATCTGAGCATGGTGGAGACCGGCAAGCGCACGCCGTCGGCGGCGACCCTCGAGATGCTCGCGGGAATTTTCAGCAAGGATGCACGCTGGTTTCTCGACGAGAACACCGACGTCGAAGCCGCACCGGCGAGGCGCGAGCGCGGCGGTCTCGAGGCGATGCCGCTCGAGCCGGCGTTCCTGTTTTCGCACGAGCTTTTGCAGAATGCGCTGCCCGAGCTCCTGTCGCAGACCGGCACGACGGGGCGCCAGTTCGCGCAGCTGCTCATCCGTGTATGGCAGGAAACCCGTCACAACAATTTTCCGGACATCGAGCGCGCGGCGGAACAGGGCGGCAAGCGCCAAATGCCGCTCAACCTCGACGCCGTGATCGGTCTCTGCAAGCATCACGGCCTCGAGATCCGCTGGTTCGACGGGGACGGCCGCAAGCCGGGAGGCGCTCTGGTACGCGCGCGCTTCGAGGCGCCGGGCACCGTGCTCGTCAACAAGCGCTTGTGCAACCAGGAGGAGCGTCTGAAGTATGAGCTCGCATTCTTCGTGGGCCACAAGATCCTGCACAACGGCGATGGGCTGATCTCGCCGCACACCGCCGTGCATACGGCTGACGTGCCTGCCGGGGAGGGTGAACACGCGGCCTCTCCTGCGGGCATGGGCGCTCAGGACGTGCTGTTCGCGTGGCGCGATTTCGAATGCAGCTTTTTCGCCGGCGCGCTCCTCTGTCCGCGAATTCCGTTCCGGCGGTTTCTGGTCCGGGAGGCGCACAGCGTCTCCGCCTGTCAGAAGCTGGGCGTGACCCCGGCGCTCGTGATGCGCCGTATGACCGCGGTCTCACCCTATCGTCACTGGCATTTTTTCGACGCATATCCGCCCGGGTACCTGCGTGCCGTATACCGGGCCAACGGCATCCCGCTGCCCTGGGGCAACATGAGCCTGGTCTCGGATCCCTGCCCGAGCTGGGCGGTGTTCAGGCTCCTTCATCAGACGGCAGGCGAGGCGCAGTCGGCAAAGCCGAAGTCACAGATCTCGGTCATGCAGGACGGCAAGCGAGCCCGGCTGTACTGCTGTCACTCGCTGCTCACACGCGATGCGCTCGACGAGCTGCACGTGCTCTCTGTCGGCGTCGATCTGTTGCCGGCGCTCGATGCCCAAGGGTTCGACGGGGAAAGTGTCGTGGCGCAAGTGGGCGAGGCGTGCCGTCGCGGCGGCGACGGCAAGATTCCCACGGAGGCCGCGACTCGCATCCGCGCCGCCTCGCAAGTGCTCAACATCGCCTGGATCGCGGACGCGCTCGATTCGCCGGCGAGTGTCATATGCCCGCGGAGCGGCGCCTGTCCTCGCCAGCCGCGATGCAGCGTCCAGCCGCACTGATTGCTGCGATGACGGAATCGAGACCGCGTTCACTGTTTTCGCGGCAATTTCAGGGCCCTTTGAGGCTTTCCCCGACTGCCACCGTGTATAGACTAGAAATACGAAGTGCCAGTCGGAAAGCGGATGCGCGGTCAAATACTCATCGTCGATGACAACCCAATCGATTTGAAGCTCACATCCTCGCTGCTCGGGGTGAAAGGGTTCGAAGTCGAGGAGGCGGTCGACGCCGAACAGGCGCAGTTGCTGTTGCGGCGAACGGTGCCGGACCTGGTTGTCGTCGACATCGCATTGCCCGGCATGGACGGCCTCACTCTGACGCGGCTGATCAAGGGCGATGCCCGGCTCGCGCACGTGCCCGTCGTCGCGCTCACCGCCTTCGCCAAACGCGGCGACGAGGAGCGGGCCGCCGCCGCCGGCTGCGAGCGCTATTTCACCAAGCCCGTCGATACCCGATCCTTCGCCGAGGAGATCGCCGAGACACTGGCGGCGTGCGCCGCGCGGCGGCGCACCGAGCTGCTCAGGGCCGATTAGGAGGTCGAGCGCAGTTTTAGGGAGCGCCCGCGCGGCCTCAAGCGCATGGAGCGTCCGCCGTGGGGTTTAGCTGTACCCAAAAATTGCTCCCCGCGGGAGGGCGGACGTCGCCGGTAGGGTCGGGGGGATTAAAAGCCTGCAGCGGTCGACCGCCCCTGCCGCTCGACACTCTTCACGCCTGGAGCGGGAGCAGTTTCCCTTTAAGCTATATATACCCCTCCCGGCGCCGGGGCTGTCAACGGATCAATCGAGTGGCATCGTGCTGGAATGCCGCCGCGGCCGGCCTGCCCCCGGCTCGTTAGGTTGGCCCCCCTAGGCCGTCGAGGGCGGTCTTCCGGCGCCGACCAGGCGGAGCGCCTCGTGCAGTGTCGGGCATAGGTTCTGTGGTCCGATCGCGGCGGTGATGCGGTGGCGGTCCATGTCCGCGCGCAAGTAGGGACTCACTCGTCCGAACACCATGGTCACGCCTTGTCTCGTGAGCTCCTCGATGAGCTGGCGCACCGAGCGCGCCGCCGAATAATCGATATCGGTGATCGCGGCGGCATCCACCACGAAATACCGCAGCCGCCCAGGCGCGCAGGCCACCAAGCTGTGCACCTCGCCGCAAAAGCGATCCTGGTTGGCATAAAAAAGATCCGCTCCAAAGCGATACACGATGAGTCCCGGCTCGGTGACGGCACCCGGCGTCGGAGGCTCCGGCAGCCAGCGGCCGCTGACATCGGGCTTGTACATGAGAGTGTGCGGCCGATAGCTGTGTCTCACGTGACGAAATAGCGACAGCGCTATCGCGAGCAAGATCCCCTGCTCGACGCCGATCGCAACCACCGTCGCTGCCGTCGCGAGCGCCAGATAAAACTCGCCCGGCGACTCGACGCGGATATCCTTCAGCGTGCGCGCGTCGATCATTCCGAGCGCAATGGTGAATACGATCGCCGCCAACACGCAGCGCGGCAGATAGGGAATCTCGGCGCTTGCCGCGATCAGTACCACGAGCGCCGCACCCGACAGGGCGAGCTGCGCCACTTGGCTGCGTGCACCCACGCGCTCCGCCGTGGCGGTCTGCGTCGGGCTGCCGTTGACCACGAACGTGCCGCTCACGCCGGCGGCGGCATTGGCGGCGGCGAGCCCCAGGATATCCGCATCGATGTCGTCTCTCTCGCCATAGCGCAGCGCGAAGCTGCGCGAGGTCGCGGCACTTTGCGCGACGATCATCACGAAGCACGACGCCGACACCGGCAAGAGCATGAGCAATTCGGTCCAGGTCACTGCAGGTAAACGGATGTGCGGCAGCCCGCCGACCAGTGGGCCGATGAGGGCGATTCCGTGCTCGGCGAAGTGGTATGCACGGCTCGCAGCGATGGCGGCCGCGATGGCGGCCAGCGTAAGCGGCCAGCGCGGCGCGAAACGGTTGCCCACCAATATCGCGGCGAGCATGACGGCCGATAGCGCCAACGTCGCAGGCATGGCGAGCGGCAAACCCTCGAGGACCTGCCACACGCGGATGAGCGAGTTGTCCGAGGGCGCGGCGACGCCGAGCATGTCGGCCAGCATCGCGATGGCGACCTGACAGCCGACGCCTGCGAGAAATCCGGTGAGCACCGTGCGCGAGAGAAAATCGGCGAGAAACCCCAGTTTGAAGATTCGCGCCAGAAGCAGCATCGCGGCGGTCTCGATGGCCAGCACGCCGACTAGCGAGATGTAATGCTCGCTCGCCGGCGCAGCCATGACCGACAATTCTCCCGCGAGGATCGCCGCCGTCGCCGAGTCGGCGGCCACGACCAGGTGGCGCGAGGATCCGAAGATCGCAAAAGCCACGGGCGGCAGTATCAAGGTATAGAGGCCGGTCACTACAGGCATGCCCGCGATGCGGGCATAGCCGAGCACCTGCGCTACGTCGATGCAGGCAAGGTTGACGCCCGCGAGCACATCCCGGATACACCGGTCGCGCTTCAGCGGCCGCATCCCCTCGAACAGCCTCGCGCGCAATTGCATCAGGATTCCCAGTCGATCGCTTGCGGCGGTCCGCCGCTCGGATCGTAGTGCAATATCTCGCCGTTCTCCGCGGAGTATCCCGTGAGTGCGAGGATGAAGGCCCAGTGGCTCACGAGGAGCGTCGTCGCGCTGTCCCGGCGCGCGGCCATCTCTCGGCGAAACGCATCAGCGCGCGCAACCGTGCTCTCCATGGGCTCGAGTCCGGGGTGCCACCACCGCCGCGGCAGATGCCCGAAGTCATGGTGCGGAAACCTCGTCGCGAGAGTTTCCGGGGAGCTGCCCACGTCGCAGGTGAAGGCGGTGCGCTCGCGGACCTCGTGCATAATGACGATGGGTGCATCGTGCGATCGCAGAAAGGGCTGCGCGGTCTGGAGCGCGCGGGTGTAGGGCGAAACGATGATCCGCGTGAGAGCGGTGTCGGCCAGCTTGGCAGCGGCCGCTTGTGCTTGCTCGTGGCCGAGCGGCGTCAACTCCGGATCCTCTATGCCGGGATCCCGGCGCGTATGATTGAAGTGCAGATTGAAGTAGCTTTGTCCGTGACGGAGTAGATACATGCTGAGCCCTGTGAATTCGAACGAGCCTCCCCCCTTCGAGTCGCTGACGCCGTTCCACATCGCCGTTCAGGTGAGGGACATCGCCGAAGCGCGGGCATTCTACAAGGATATCCTAGGATGCACCGAGGGCCGCAGCGATATCGACTGGGTGGACTTCAACCTCTACGGGCATCAGCTCGTTTGCCACTTGAATCCCGCGCTGGGCCAGGAGGGCTCGATCGCGAGTCACTTCAATCTGGTCGACGGCCACGGTGTTCCGGTGCCACACTGCGGCGTGGTATTGCGGCCCGCGCAATGGTCGGCGCTCGCCGAGCGGCTGCGCGGGTTGGGGGTCAAATTCCTCATCGAGCCCGGAACGCGCTTCAAGGGACAAGTCGGCGAGCAGTCGACCATGTTCTTTCTCGACCCCAGCGGAAATGCCCTCGAATTCAAGGCATTTCAAGACATCGAGCGCCAGCTCTTCGCCGCCGCGCCGCCGGCTCCAGCACCCGCCGGCCGCTGAGCTGAGTGGCGATCTCGGCGCAGAGCATTCCGCGCCTCGCCGTCGGCGAGGCGCTCGCTGCGGCGCTCGAGCGGTACGGCATCGAAGGCGCCGCCGCGCCGCTGCCGAGCGAGCGGGATCAGAATTTCCTGATCGCGGATCCTCGCCGCGGCAAGTTCGTGCTCAAGATCGCGAATCGCGAGGATTCCACGGAGATCTTGGATTTTCAGCACCAAGCGATGCGGCGGGTGGCCGGCGCGGGGTGCGGGCTGCGAGTGCCGCAAGTGGTGCGGTCGCGCGCGGGCGCGCAGGTCGAAATAATTCGCAGCCGCGAGGGCCTCGATCACCGTATACGCGTGCTGACCTGGATCGAGGGCGCGGTTCTCGCCCACCGCACACCGCGAAGCGCCGCGTTGCTCGAATCCATCGGGAGCTCGATGGCGAGGATCGATCTGGCGCTCGCCGGATTCTCTCATCCGGCCATGCGCCGCGTGCTGCAGTGGGACCTGCGCCATGCCGGCCTCGCCCGGGTGCACGCGCAGCTCTTGCCCGAGCGCTGGCGCGAGCTTGCGGAGGCGGCCTTCGTGCGCTGGGACGAGGTGGATTTCTCAGGGTTGCGCCACGGCGTCATCCACGGCGATGCGAACGACCACAACGTGCTCGTCGAGGGCGACCGCGTGACCGGCCTGCTCGATTTCGGCGACATGGTGCACTCGGCGATCGTCTGCGAGCTCGCGGTCGCGCTCGCGTACGCGATGCTGAGCGAGCCCGATCCGCTCGAGGCTGCAGGAGCGGTGATCCGCGGCTATCATCGGGAAAATCCGCTCGAGCCCGCCGAGCAGCTCGCCCTCTATCCGCTGGTGCAAGCGAGACTAGCCGCAAGTCTCTGCTACTCGGCATACAACAAGGCGCGGGATCCGCACGATCCTTATCAAGTCATTTCCGAAGAGGGCGTGCGAGCGCTCCTGGAAGGGCTCGATGCCCATTCCTTCGAAGCGGTAGGAGAGAGGATCCGCGCGGCGTGCCGGCGCGCGAGCCCCGCGCCCTAAGTCGACTCGCTGTCCTTGATCTCGCCCGTCGCGCTTTGAACGTAGTTCGGGAGGCCCATCTTGTCGAGGAGGCCGAGCTGCTCCTCGATGAAGTCGATGTGCTCTTCCTCGCTTTTCTGGATGTGCACCAGTAGGTCGCGGGTGACGAAATCCTTGACCGATTCGCAATGCGCGATCGCGGCTTGGTAGAGCGGATGCGCGTCCATCTCGCGCCTCAAGTCGCACTCCAGCAATTCCTTGATGTCCTCGCCGATATACAGCTTGCCCAGATCCTGAAGATTCGGCAGTCCTTCCAGGAAGAGGATGCGCTTGGTCAAACGGTCGGCGTGCCGCATCTCGTCGATGGACTCATCGTACTCGATCTTCCCCAAATGCTTCATGCCCCAGTTATCGAGCATGCGCGCGTGCAGAAAGTACTGATTGATCGAGGTGAGCTCGTTCTTCAGTGCCTGATTGAGGAGCTCCAAGACCTTCGCATCACCTTTCACGGCGGATCCTCGCGCGGGTGTTCAAGGGAGGGATTGTATGCCCGAAAGCGCTCGTCCGCGGCGGGCGCGAGAGCGGCACGGCAAAGAAGCGCCGCGCCTTGGAGGTCAGGCGTAAGCAGCCTCTGGCGCGAGGAAATCGGTCTCCTCGCCCTGGGCAAGACAGCGGGCGAGCGTGGCCCTCGCCTCAGGCACACACTTGCCGCAGCAGGTGCCGAGGCCGGTCTGACGGCTCAGCTCTCGCACGCTGGTCGCACCGCTGCTCGCGGCGGAACGGATTTGGCGGTCGGATACGGTCTTGCAGATGCATACGATCATGGGCCTTATTGTGAACGCGAATGCGAATGATTGTCAATAACATCGTGAGGGGTGTGATCGCCGCGGCGCGGCAGACGGGTCAAGTCATTAATTTTGCTGGTATTATGCCGACGATGAAACTGTACTCGTGGAATGTGAACGGCATTCGCGCCGTCCACAAGAAGGGCCTCTTTCACTCTTTCCTGAGGGCACATCAACCGGACATTCTGTGTCTGCAGGAGACCAAAGCGGAACGCGGGCAAATCGATATCGACTTGCCCACCTATCGGGAATACTGGAATTCGGCTGCCAAGAAGGGCTACTCCGGGACCGCCATCTTCACCAAGCGCGAGCCGCTGCGTGTGATCAACGGATTCCCGCGGGCTTTTGCGCGGCGGTACAAGTTTGCCGATGAGCTGGAGCGCGACAGCGCCGATGAAGGGCGGCTGATCACCGCCGAGTTCGACGAATTCCATGTGGTAACCGTTTACACGCCGAACGCGAAGGACGACCTCAGCCGCCTGCGCCTGCGGCACAAGCATTGGGACCCGGCATTTCTCGATTATTGCCGCCGGCTCGAGGCTAAAAAGCCCGTGATCTTCTGCGGCGATTTGAACGTCGCTCACACCGAGCTCGATCTCGCGAACCCCAAGCCGAACCGCGGCAAGAAGGGCTTCACGGACGAGGAGCGCAAGGGATTTCAGAACTTCGTGGACGCGGGGTTCGTCGATACGTTCCGTCTGTTCAAGCAGGGCAACGGACACTACTCGTGGTGGAGCAACTTCACGAACGCTCGGGCACGCAACGTCGGGTGGCGGATCGACTACTTTCTCGTCTCCTCGGCGCTCAAGGCCAGGGTGGCCGCTGCCGAGATCCATCCGGAGGTCATGGGGAGCGACCATTGTCCGGTCAGTCTGCGATTGGCATGACCCGGGCTCGAGTCGCGGTCCGCATTACGCTGCTCGCCGTCTCATGCATCGCGGCTGATGCGGCGACTGCAGGGGAGCCTGCGAGCCGCTTCGGCGTCGATGCACCCGAGCTCGCGCGGCTCGGACCGTATGCGGTGGGCGTGCGCAGCCTCGTGTTGAGGCAGGCCGCGCAGGCGGACGTACTGGCCTATGACGCCACCACGCACGCGGCGCCGCTGCGGGATCGCGTCCTCGGGATCGAGCTGTGGTACCCCGCCAATCCATCGCCGGGTGCGCTGCCGACCACGTATCGCGGCAGCTTTCCATCCGAGCCGCCGGCCCCACCGGCGCAGTTCACTCAAGCAGGCATTGCCGTGCGCGACGCGCCGCCCGCGGGCAGAGGCTTCCCGCTCGTGGTGGTATCGCACGGCTACAGCAACGATGTCGCGGCATTTACTTGGATCACGGAGAATCTCGCCTCCAAGGGCTATGTGGTTGCCGCCATACGCCACAACGATCCGCCGCTCACCGACCGCAGCAAATTGCCCGAAGTGATCTTGCGCCGGCCGCTCGACGTCGCCTACGTTGCGCACGCATTGCAGCGCCGGCTGGGCGATGAGCATCTGATCGATCCCAGGCGCATCGCGCTCCTCGGCTACTCCGCCGGCGGCTACGGTGTGCTGGCGGTGGCCGGAGCGGCACTCGATCCGGAAAGTCCCGCCGTCATGCACATGCCCGGCGGCCTGCTCACGCCTTACGCGCGGGGTGGTGCGCTGGCACCCTCGCTCGCCGTCGACGGGCTACGCGCTGCGGTCGCGATCGCGCCCATGGGCGGGGGGACACTCGCGGCCTTCGGCACCGATGGACTCGCTGCGATCACAGTCCCCTTGCTGCTCATCGCGGGCGACGCCGACCGCCGGCTTCCCTACGCGACTGGCGCGCGAGCCTTCTACGGGCAAGCAGTGCACGCGCGGCGGTACCTCTTGACCCTCAAGGGAGCGGGACATTCGATCGGCTTGAATCCTGCGCCGGACGAGATGCGCGCGCGTCTGTGGGATCAAGATTGGTTCGAGGGTCCGGTATGGCGCGAAGAGCGGATCAACGCGGTCAATGCCCATTTCATCACCGCGTTTCTCGACCGATTCGTCAAAGGCGACGAGAGCCGAGCCGCTTACCTCGACGTGCCGGTGCCTTCGGCGGACGAGGGGATTTGGCCGGATCCTGCCCCACCGGCCCCGCCGCCACGCTACCAGGCGTTCAGCCCCGGGACCGCAGGTATCACCGTGTGGAAGGGATTTCAACGCAGTCAGGCGGCGGGTCTCGAGCTCCTGAGCGCTGCGCCCTCGGAAGACAACGGGTCCTGAGCCGCGCACGCCATCACTGGAGCCGCACCCGTATGCCGCCCCAGATTGCCCGCGGTGCGCCGGGGGAGACCGCATCCTCGTTGTTCCAGTTGTTCGGATTGGCGATGAACGAGCCGTTGGGATTGAATGCGTTGCTGGTGAGGAAACCCGCGGTGGCGTAGCGCTTGTCGAGCAGATTGTCGAGGCGCGCAAATACCTCGACGCGCTTGGTGACCCGGTATGTGCTTTGCAGGTTGACCACCGCATAGCCGTCGATCCATCCACTCCCCGCGACGTACGCGCCGGCGCCGTTGATCTGCCCCGCGTGATTGGCGTTGTTCTCGTTGCCGTGCAAATAGGCGCCCGAAGTGGCGATCACGTTGCCCCCCGCATCCCACTGGGGCGTGATCTCGTAGTCGAGGACCAGGCGACCGGTATTCTTCGGAATGAGCGGTATCCGATCGCCGGGCCGGACAAGTATGTTGCCGTTGGCGTCCGCAGTGCTGTTCGAATTGGCGTTGACGTCGAATGTCGACTGAAAGGTGGCATCGACGAAGCTGTACGCGAGGTGCCAGTTGAAGTCTCCCGACTTGCCGCCCAGCGACAGGTCGAGGCCTTGACGCCTGGTGCTGCCGACATTGTCGAAATATCCGGCATTCGTCGCGGTGGCGACGAACTGGATGTCGTTCTGGTTGACCGTGCGAAAGATGTCTGCGCTCCAATTCACTCGTCGGTCTGCAAGACCGCCCCGCGCGCCCAGCTCGACGGTGCGCGCGACCACCTGTTTCAGATCCGGATCGCTTGCAAAATCGTTCGGCAGACCGCAAGGCGCCGCCGGATTGGCGCAGCCCAGTTCGATCACCGTCGGCGCGCGGCTCGCCTGGTTGTAGTCGGCATACAGGGTGAGCGAGTCGCTCGGCGTGACGGTAAATCCGACCGCCGGGTTGACGCGGCTGAACGTGTGGTTTCCCTCGAGCGGGCTCGCCCCGTTGAATCCAGAGCCGAAATCGCTGATGTCGGTGTCGATGCTGTAGCCCATCAGCGTCTCGGTATTCCGGTTGTAGCGCATGGAGACGTTGAGATGCAGAAGACTGCTCGGCGAGACGGTATCGGTGAGGTAGACGCCGTAGATCTTGTTGTCGCCCCTGAGCGAGATAACCGTCTCGTCGTTGAAAGCGCTCGGTGTGTAGATGAGCTGCCGCCCCGCCGTCAGGCCGCCGTACTGATAGGCCTGGGTAAAGGAGTCGCTCGAATCGGTGAAATCCGCGCCGACGATGGCCTGATTACTCCAGCCGGAGAGGTCCTCGGAGTCGGTGAGCTGCAGGCCCGTCCCCCTCGTGGTCTGCACGAGCCGCGAGACCGCGTTCTGGCCTGGCGAGCAAAAGGTGAGCGCAGCGAGACTCGCGCCCGGGAGGGTGCAGTCGAGCGGCGGACCGGCATAGCTGCTGAGATAGCTGTCGTTGACGTTACCGTTGACCGCGTCGGTGACGAGATGCCGATAGTAGACGTTACCCGACAACAGGAGCTTCTCGCTCAGGAATTGAGTGCCGGTGAGATTGGCGAAGCTCAACAGGTTGGCGGTGTAGTCCGGCGTATAGCTGGCCTCGTAGTCGTAGTCCAAGAGACTGACGGGGACGGCGCCATTGCCGTAGAGACTCGTGTCGGCGTAGGTATAGCTCAAGTCCACATCGGACTTGTCGGTTTGCCAGCCCACCTTGCCCAAGGCCTGGTAAAGGCGGCTCGGTGAGTTCTCCCGCCATCCCCGCTCGTCGAAATAGTTCCCTGTGAAGAAGTAATCGAAATCGCCGATCTCCCCGCCCGTCGCCCCTTCGAAGGAGCGGCGTCCGAACGATCCGCCGTCGGCTTCGAACTCTGTTCCGGGGTCATCGTGCCCGCTCTTGGTCCGCACCGAGAGCGCGCCGCCGAGCGTGTTGAGCCCGAACACGGGATTCGATCCGGACATGAGCGTGACCGTCGAGATCGCCGATTGCGGTATCAAGTCCCAGTTCACCGTGTCGCCGAACGACTCGTTGATGCGCACGCCGTCGACGTACACCGACAGCCCCTCAGGTGTTCCCAGGAGCGGCGATGCGGTGAAGCCATGGTAGTTGATGTCGAGCTGAAATGGGTTGTCGGCGCTCTCGTTGACATTGACTCCGCTGAAATTGGTGTTGAGATAGTCCGCGATGCTCAAAGTGTGCTGGCGCTCCATGTCCTTGCTGTCCGCGGTCTGAACGTTTGCGGGAATCTGGTTGAGCGGCAGGCCGAGTCCCTCGAGAGGAGTGTTCGAGATGACCGTGATCTGCGGAAGCTCGGCGGCCGTCGCCGGATTTTGAGGAGGCTGGCCCGGATCCGCAGCCGATGCCGCGAGCGGCGTGGCGCACGCCATGAGGCACATGAGGCCGCGCGCAGGAAATCGCGGATCCGGATGCATTTCGCGCCATCCCCCTCTGATGCCGGCTAGCTCACGCGGGCGCGCGAGCCGCCGCGCATGAAGGTGATCGCGAGCAGCGCCGAGGCCAGCATCAAGAACAGGCTCACCGCATTCAGGACCGGGCTCGCGCCTTCGCGCATGCGCCCATACATCATCACCGTCAGCGGCGCATCCGCGCCCACCAGCATGAGCGTCGTGTTGAAATCGGCGAAGGACATGAGAAACGAAATAGCGGCGGATCCGAGCAACGCGGGCCGCAGATAAGGCAGCACGATGGTGCGCAACACCGCCGCTCTGCTCGCCCCGAGATTCAAGGCAGCCTCCTCGAGCGTGCGATCGAAGCGTCGCAGGCGTGCGCTGACGGTGAGCGTCGCGATCGTCGCGACGTACGAGAACTGCCCGGCGACCACGAGCGGAAGCCCCGGCCGCAGGATATCCCAGTCGAGCCCGAAGACATCGTCGGCGAACTGCGCGACGCGGCTCGCGAAGGCGAGGATCGATATTCCCAAAATGACGCCGGGAATGACCAGGGGGGCGAGCATGAGGATGGACAGCGCCTGCTTGCCGAAGAATCTGCCGCGCTCGATGAGGAACGCGTTCGAGGTGCCGATGAGCACGGCGAGCAGCGTCACCCAGCCCGCGACGACGCAGCTCGTCCAGATGCTCCCCAGGAGTTCCGAATCGCCGAACAATCCGACGCGGCCGGCGCGAGCGTTCCCCAGGAACCAGTCGAGCGTGAAGCCATGCCACGGCGGCGCGGGATAAGGGGCATCGTTGAAGGCGAACACGGCAACGACGATCAGCGGCAGAAACAAGAATGCGAAGAACGCGACCACATAGAGCGCAGTCGCGGTGCGCAGCCAGAGGGGGCGCGGCAGAGAGGGGATCATGTCCGGCGCATCACGTCGCCGAATCGCTGGCCGGCGAGCTTCAGTCCCAGTATCACGATGGCGGTCGACAGCGCCAGCAGCAAGAAGCCGAGCGCCGCGCCTTGCTCCCAGTTGAAGCGCGTAATGAACTGGTTGTAGATCTGCTCGGTGAACCACTGCGAGCTCTTTCCGCCGAGGAGCGTGGGAGTGAGGTAGTTGCCGAGGGTGAGCATGAAAACCACGATGCAGCCCGCGGTGATTCCAGGTGCGGCATGGGGTATGACGATGGTGCGCAGGACGGCAAAGCCGTGCGCACCAAGATCGTAGGCTGCCTCGATCAGCGCGTTGTCCAGGCTCTCCAGGCTCGAAACCAGCGGAATCACCATGAACAGGAGCGAGGTATAGACCAATCCCACCATGATGGTCGCGTCATGATAGAGCAGCTCGACGGGCACCCGAGTAACGCCGAGCCTCACCAGCAGCTGCGGCAAGACGCCGGACTCGCGCAACAGGATGATCCAGCCGAGCGTGCGCACGGTCTCGCTCACCCAGAACGGAATCAGACACATGATGAACAGCACGGAGCCTCTGCGGCCCTTGGCGAGCTTTGCGATGATCCAGGCGATCGGAAATGCCACCACGAGGGTCAGAAGGGTGGCGATGACGGACATGACGGCGGTGCGGAGGAAGACATGCCAGTACAGCGGCTCGGTGAAGAAGGTCCGGTATTGGGCGAGACTCGGGACATAATGACGCGGACCCACGCGCTCCCGCAGTGAGAGCACCGCCAGATCGATGTGGGGTAGAACGATGAGCGCGCCGAGCCAGAGGAGCGCCGGGGCGAGCAACAGCGCAAGCCGGCCCCGCCACCTGGGCTCGAGCGCCGGGGTGCTCATGTTATGCCGCGCTCACCGCCGCCGCGCCCGGGCGCGCGGGGAAGCACACGGCGCGTTCGGGCGCGAAACTGAACAGCACCGGCTCCCGGGGTTTCAAGTCCGAGAATCGGCCGGTTTGAGGCAGCGCGATGCGAAACTCGCGCCGGGTGCGGGCTTCCTTCAGGAGCACCGCCGAGTTCGCCCCATCGAACAGCAGACTCTCGACCTCGCCCCGGTGCGCCGGCTGCCCCTGCGGCAGCTCCGACGGCGTGCGTGCGAGGCTCACCGCCTCGGGCCGCACGAAGCCCTCGACCTCATCTCCTACCCCGATGGCGCCGCGCGGCGCCGCGCGCACGGCCCAACCGTCCGGCGTGGTCAGCTCGACCGAGCCGCCGTCCACTTGGGTGATGCGCCCGACGATGCGATTGTTGGCGCCGACGAAGCCCGCGACGAAGGGTGTTTGCGGCCGATAGTAAAGATCCTGCGGCGTGCCCAGCTGCTCGAAGCTACCCTGGTTCATCACGCCGACGTGATCGGACAGCACCAACGCCTCGGACTGATCGTGCGTGATGTACACGAAGGTGGTGCCGAAAGCGGCTTGCAGCTGCTTCAGCTCGATTTTCATGTGCTCGCGCAGCTTCAAATCGAGAGCTCCCAGCGGCTCGTCGAGCAGCAAAAGAGTCGGCTCGAGAACGAGACTGCGCGCAATCGCGACGCGCTGACGCTGGCCGCCGGAAAGCTCGTCGACCCGTTTGCCTGCCGCGCCGCCGAGGCCCACGCGCTCGAGCATCGCCTGGCTGCGGCGCATACGCTCCGCGCGCGCAACTCCGCGGCGGGCGAGCCCGAACGCGACGTTCTCCCCCACCGACATCATCGGAAAGAGCGCAAGCTGCTGAAACACCATATTCACCGGGCGGCGGTTCGGCGCGACTCCGTGCATGCTCATCCCACCGATGGAAATGTCGCCGCTGTCCGGGGCGATGAAGCCCGCGATCATGCGCAACAGCGTCGTCTTACCGCAGCCCGAAGGCCCGAGAATCGAAAAGAAGCTGCCGCGCTCGACGCTGAAGGAGAGCGAGTCGACCGCAGTGTGCTCGGCGAAGCGCTTGCAAACCGCCTCGGCGGTCAGGTCCGATGTGCTCAATTGGCGGCCTTGATCCGGTCGAGCACGCGGCCCTCGATTTCCTCGAGTCCCGGCGGAATGGCCGGGTACCAATGCACATTATTGAGCTCGGTCTCGGGAAAGGCCTCGCGGAACTGCTCCTTGAGACGCGGGTCCACGTACGCGGCGGTGCCCTTCGCGGCGGAGAAGTTGCCGACCGACTTGATCACGAGGGCGGCATTCTGCGGACGCATGGTGAAGTTGATCCAAGCATAGGCAGCGGCTTCATTGCGGGTGCGGGCTGGCAGTGCGAACGTATCGAGCCAGCCGAGCGCGCCGGAGCGCGGCACGACGTAGCGGATGTCGGGGTTCTCGCGGTTGAGAGTCCATCCGCCCGTGTCCCACATCGCCGCCGCCCAGAGCTCGCCGGAGCGGAACCCGTTCAACAGCTGGTCTTTGTTGTCGTAAAAGAACTTGAAGTTGGGCTTGCACTCGATCAGCTTGGCGGCAATCTGATCCATGAGCGCCGCATAGGCCTTCGGATCGCCATAGAGCGCGAAGGGATCCTTGCCCATCGCGAACGCGAACGCCATCAGAATGGGGCGTCGCAGACGAATCGAGGTTTTTCCGCGGAGATCCGGCCGGCAAAGGTCGGTGTAATTGCCGACCGTGGTGCGCTTGGTGTTGACCACCAGACCGTCCGTGCCCCAGAGATAAGGCAGCGCGTAGAGCTTGCCGTCGATGGTGGCGTTGCGCTTGACGATGCCGAGCAGGGCCGGCTGAAATTCCTCGATCTTCACCTTGCCGAGATCGATCGGCTTGTAGATCTCGAAGTCCCTCTGCACGGAGGTGATGCGATCTTGCGAAGGCTGGACAAGATCGTAGCCGGCGCCGCCGGTGGCGCGGAGCTTGGAGATCATCTCCTCGTTGTTCGAGAGTGTCACCTCGACCTCGATGCCGGTCTCCTTGGTGAAGGCTGCGATGAGGTCCGGCGGCACATAGTCGGCCCAGGTCAGGATGCGTAATTTTTCGCCATGCGCTTGACCGATCGCGCAGAGCAGGGAAAGCGCGATCCAGGAGGGCAAGAATCGTCTCATCCAATTCACCTCGGCGACGATGCGTTTCGCACGCACTGAGAGTTTAGCCTAGCACAACACAGTGCGCGGCCGGACCGGCGGCTCATCGCATCGAGCTGCAGAGTATGGTCTCATAGGCAGATGAAACGACTCGGCAACTTGGCCGCAGTGCTCGCGCTCGGCGCGGGCGGAATGGCAGCGGCGGGGTCCCCGGGAGCGGTGCGGCCGGCCGTCACGCCGGCCGAACGCGCCCAGGCACGGGAGATTTTCGCGCACATCGTGAGTATCGAAAGCTCGGTGGGCAAGGGCAACGTTCCCGCGGTCGCCCGGTACCTGGCCGAACGCTTCCTGGCGGGCGGCTTCCCCGCTGCCGATGTGCATGTGCTGCCGCTGGGCGAGACCGCTTCCCTCGTGGTCCGATACCGCGGCAATGGCCACGGCGGACGGCCCATCGACCTGATTGCGCATATGGACGTGGTGACCGCGAACCGGGCCGATTGGCAACGCGATCCTTACCGGCTCACCGAGGAGAACGGCTACTTCTTCGGGCGCGGCACCTCCGATGTGAAGCAAGAGGTCGCGCTGCTGACGGCGACGTTCCTCACGCTCAAGTCGCGCGGGTTCGTGCCCACGCGCGATCTCATCATTGCGTTCAGCGGCGATGAAGAAACCGCCCAGGCGACCGCGCGCGATCTCGTCACGACCCACCGCGATCTGGTCGACGCAGAGTTCGCGTTGAATGGCGACGGCGGAGGCGGCGTGCTCGCCGAGGGCACCGGCAAGCCGCAGCTTTTCTACGTCCAGGGCGCCGAGAAAAGCTCCGTGAGCTATCTGTTGACGACGCACAATCCCGGCGGCCACAGCTCCATGCCGCGGGCGGACAATGCGATCTACGATCTCGCGGATGCGCTGAAAGCGGTGCAGCGGCTGGCTTTTCCAGTGCAGTGGAACGACTGGACGCGCGGGGATTTCCAGGCGGCCGGCGCGGTGACTCCCGGACCGCTCGGCGAGGCCATGAAGCGATTCGCCGCAGATCCTCACGACGAGGACGCCGCCGGGGAGATCTCGAAGAATCCAGCGTTCGTCGGACGGCTGCGCACCACCTGCGTCGCCACGAGACTTCAGGGAGGCCATGCCGACAACGCGCTCCCGCAGTCGGCGGTCGCAACGGTCAACTGCCGCATCTTCCCGGGCACGACGGCCGATACCGTGCGCACGACCTTGCAGCAAGCCGTCGGATCCGAAGTCGAGGTGACGCAGGCGGAGGAGGCGACCGTATCGGATGCCTCGCCGATGCGGCCGGATGTTCTCGCCGCCGTCACGCGGGCGGTCGAGGCCGCGGACGCCGGTGCGCGCGTGGTGCCCACCCAGGCCTCCTATGCCACCGATGGAGCGGTGTACCGGAGCGCAGGGATACCGACTTACGGCTGCGGCGGGGTGTTCATCATGGACAGCGAGGAGTTTGCCCATGGATTGAACGAGCGCATCCGCGTCGATGCGTTCTATAACGCGCTCACCTACTGGTCGGTGCTGGTCAAGACGCTCGCGGGTGGTTAGCGCCGCGGCCTGGGCCTGGACCCGCGGCGGATGGTCATGCCGGACGGTGCACCGGGTCGATCCAGTACACTTCCTCGACTCGCTCGGCCGCATCGATGTTGAGGTTGACCACCACCGACTCGTTGTCGCTGCGCACGAGCACGCACTCAAGCGCGATATCCTTGAGCGCATTGATTTCCTGGTGAGGCACGTAGGGCGGCACGAAAATGAAATCGCCCGCCTGCGCTTCGGCGACGAACTCGAGCCGTTCGCCCCAGCGCATCCGCGCCGCCCCCCGTACCACGTAGATGACGCTTTCGAGCGCGCCGTGATGATGCGCCCCGGTCTTGGCATTCGGGTGGATGAGCACCGTGCCCGCCCACAGCTTCTTGGAGCCCACGCGTCGGAAATCGATCGCCGCGGCGCGCAGCATCCCCGGCGTCTGCGGCGTATTCGTGTCGAGCCGATCGCTCTTGATGACGCGTACCCCTTCGGTACGCCAATCGGGCGGCGCGCTTGCCATGGGTACTCCCGCTAGAAAGAATAGCCCCCCGAAACAATCAGGGCCTGAGGGCCGAAGCTGATCCGCGTGGTGCGCTCGAAGCCCAGAGTGTCGGCGCTGAGGTTGGTCTTCACCTGCGACCAGGAGTACGAGGCGTGCAAGTGCCAGCGGTCCGTGATCCGGTACGTCACGCCCCCCGTCACCGCGGGGCCCACCGACGACGTCAACGAAAGCCTCGTGGGACCGCCGCTCGCCGCATTGCCCGCGGTGGTCGAGTCGCGATCGTAGAAGGTGGTGTAGTTGACGCCCACGCCGACGAACGGGCGCAGCGGCGCTTGATCGCTCAGGAAGTTGTACTCGACGAGCAGCGTCGGCGAGATCCAGCGTGCGCTCGAGATGACCTGACCGTCATACGGCACCGAGCCGACCGTGGCGGGGCCGACCCCCTTGATCTTGGAGAGCGGCGGATAGCCGAGCGCCAGCTCGACGGCGAGGTTGTAGGGTAGATGGCGGATGTATCCGACGTACAAGGTCTCGAGATTTTCGGCTTTGAGGTTCACGCCCGGCGGCACATACGGGCCGCTGATGTCGTCCGCGCTCGTGTGATAGAACACGGTGTAGGAGCCGATACGGAAGTCATTGGGCGGCTCCTCCGCGTAGGCGGCAGGCGCGAAGGCGGAGGTGAACCCCAGAGTCGCGATGAGCGAGATTAGTTGCAGCGCGCTGAACTTGATCGTTTTCATTGTAGGGCCTCAGAACTGGCTGAAGAATGCGCGCGCAGCCGCCGTGCAGAACGGCGCGACGTCGGTGTGGTAATTCTCGATGACGGCGGCCTCTGCCTCCGCGAGCGACAGCCCACCGCCGGCGGCGGTTTGGTAGTAGGCAAGAAGCGCCGCCTCGCTTTCCTGGAAGCCGGTCTGCAGCGCCGCGAACGGTCCGGCCGGAGGCGCATTCACGTCGAGCACGGTGACGAGCCCGGCCGGCAGTGCGCTCCAATAAGCTGCCATGGTTTGCGTATTGACGCTGAAATAGACGGTGGGGTCCATGTCGCCACCGCAGAGAAGCGTCGGCGACTCGGGCGCCCAGGCCGTGCGCATATCGTTCAGCCAGAAGTCTTGCCGCAATCCGAAGGTCGGCTCGACCTTGGCGCGCGGCACTCCGGGTGTGGCAGTCGGCACGGCGCCGTCGGGATTCGACGCGGCATCCTCCGCGTAAGCCACGCGAAACTCATTGGTGAGGAGATAAGGGGTGCCGAATCCGAGAACGAAAATCGGCGTCTGCGGACCCATGGGCAAGGCGGGTGTGGGGGGGACGCCGAGGAGCGCCGTCAGCTCGGCGGAAAGCGCCGGATCACCCGGAATCGACACCACCGGGGTACTGATGTCGAACAGCGCAGTCTCGGGCAGCAGATTCTCCTCAAAAATCGTGGAGAGCGGCGTATCGCTCGGCAGCAAGGTCTCGGCATCCGGATAGAAAGTAGAGAACAGCGGCACGGTGCTGCTGTTCACGTTGCCGTAGGCATGCTGATAACTGTTGGCCAGAAGCGGCGAGAACTCCGTCGAGCCCAGATTGACGGCGCCGAAGAAGATGCTGTCGCCGAGCGCTTCCAGCGCGTACGGTCCGGACATCGGGGCCGCGGCGGTGACTTTGACATTCGCCGCCTGCATCGCGCGAAGCGTCGCCATGGCGACGTGTCCGCCTTCGGAATACCCGGTGAGGAACAATTTGCCGTTGTCGCTCGTGGCATTGGCGAACGTGTTCGGGAGCGCCGTTCGCGCCGCGGCGAGGATATCCATCATCTCGCCGGATTGCTGAGCGGCGTCGAGGAACGGATGGTAGCCGAGCGTGGAAATATCGTAGCCCGCGTAGTTCGGCGCCACCACGATGTAGCCCTGGGCGGCGAACATGGCGGCGATGAGCGCGCCCTCGGTGTTCGAGGTGTTGGTGATGTCGGCGATGTTCAACGCCTTGTTCGCGCTGGTGCCGTGCGCGTACTCGACGATCGGTCGCGGCCCGGAGCACCCCGGAGCCGCGCCGGTCGGGACCATCAGCGCTCCGGAGGATTCGGTGACCTCGCCGGCGCCGCCGACGGTCCAGAACGTCAGGTAGTAGAAGTCGACGCCGCACGCTGGGGCGCCGGTGAGCTCGAGCAGCTGCGCTCCGGCAGCGGTCGCCGAGAGCTCCGCCTTCAAGGTCGGCGCATCCAGCGATGCAATTCGAAACGGCGGATTGACGGCGAGCGAGCCGCGCGCCGTCGTCGTGCTGGTCGTGCCCGTCTCCGAGCTCGAGCCGCAGGCACACAGCGCCGCCACGGCCAGCGCGGTGCAGGATGCCTTCAACAGTTTGAACATACCCTATCTCCATGTCGACGCAGGCGCGCAACATCGCTATGTTGCCGCTCGCCCGACTTTCGTTGTTGTATGAGGGGACACCAGCCCGGGGCCGGATTCTACGCTAGTCGCGCGAAACGTCCACGCCTCCGGGTAGCGCCTTGGCCGAGGACTCTTCTGTTGCGTGCATGCCACGAGGGTAGGCCAGCCACTCGTGCACCTGGCCGACGATGGCAAGTGCGATCGATTCAGGCGTGACGGCTCCGATGTCGATTCCGACCGGACCGCGCAAGCGCGACCGCAATTCATCCGCAAGAGGACCGAGCTCGCCCGCGATACGATGCCGGCGCGCCGCCGGACCGAGCAGCCCGACGTAATCCGGCCAGCGGGCCCGTGCGAGCGCGCGCAGGTAGTCGACGTCCGAAGCCAGGTGGTGACTCATGACCACCGCGGCATGACAGCGATCGAGGTCCACCCAATCGAGAAGCCGGCCGGCATCCGCACGTATCACCGTGGCGCCCGGGAAGTACTGCGCCTGAGCGTACGCAGGCCGGTGATCCACCACCGTCACGCGCCAGCCCAGCGCGCGCGCCGCCGTCACGACGGGCCGCGCATCGGGGCCGGCACCGCAGATCAAGAGGTGCGGCGGCGGCGGCAGGAACTGCGCGAATGCGCGCACGCGCTCCGAGCCGCGCTCGAAGTTGAGCTCGAGCGACACTCGCTGCTCGAGCGCCGCGACCGCCGCCTCTTTCAGAAACGCGGGAAGCGTCGACAGGCTGTACGTGCCGGGAGCCAGCTCCACCGATTCGTGAACGGCAACGAGGCAGGTCGAGGAGCCGCTGCTCGTTATGCGGCCCGCATCCTCGAGCGCGTTTGCCGCGGCACCGCCCGCGCGGGCCGGCTCGAGCAGCACTCGCATGGCTCCCTCGCAGCCCGCACCGATGCCAAACAGAATATCGTCCGGACCGCGCATGTCGTATTCCACCGCCCGACCGCGCGCGCTCGCGATGACCTCCTGTGCGTGAAGCTTCAGGTCCGCCTCCAGACAACCGCCGCTCAGCAACCCCAGGTGACTTCCATCGGAATAGATCAGCATCCGCGCGCCGGATTTGCGATAGGTCGAGCCTGCCGTGGCAACCACCGTGGCGAGCGCGCTCGCGGCGGAGTTTTTCCAACCATGCTCGAGCAGAAGCTCGAGACTGGTGTCAAGCCGTACGGCGCTTCGATCCCGCGATATGAAAGCGGTCACCTTTTGAGATTCCGAGTGCCCAATGTCCTACATCGTACTGTGCTGTGCATATCGGTGGCTTTGGCGCTGCTCCAACATACTGCTGCCTTACGGTTCAACGATTCACCGATTATGTCGTATTGCTCGAGGATGGCCCATAGCAGCCGGTTCCCGACGGGAGAGCGCCTCCCGTGATCATCGCCGATAAAATCGGCGCCCTGCTCGACCGCCGCTCGGTCCTGCTCGTCTTCTGCGCATTGCCCTTCGCCCTCCTATTGATCGTCGACCTCACCGGTCGTCACGACTGGCAGACGCAGACCGCGGCATTGCGCCGTGAGAATCTGAATCTCGAGCTCAAGCAGCTCTCCTCCGCCCTGGAGGCACAGTCGGTCGCAACCAAGGCGGCGGTGCGTGTGCTCTTCGAGACCGAGGGGTTCGCCGACTGGGCGCAGGAGACCGTGAGCTCGAATGCTCGAGAGCCGGTCCGTGCGGGCGCGCAAGGCTCGTCGAAGGACGCGGCGAGGGATGCCGGCCAACCGGCCTCGCGCCTCGACCTCAAGAGCGCCGAGCAGAGCGGCATCGATACCCTGTTCGTCGAGAGTTCGGCGCAAGCCATTCGCTACAGCGCCGCGGTCGTCGACGGGCGTCCGATCGAGCGCGCTCCGGATCCCGACGCGGTCAAGTACCTCGATTCGGTCATCGCCGCCTCACCCGCGAGCGGCGACCTCGAGCCTCGAGTCGGGTTCGCGGACGATAAGTTCATCGCGGCTCGCCCGATCATGCTCCGCGGCTCGAGCGCGCCGGTTGGCTGGCTCGCGGCGACGCGCCGCCTCACACCCGCCATGCTCACGTGGATGCGCGAGGCGAGCGGCGGCACGCTCGAGGCGCGCCGCATGCACGACCTCGACCTCGCCACGGTTCCGCAGGACATTCGAGCGTGGCTCGCTCATCCCGGAGACAAGGCCGCGATCAGCACGCGCGTTTCCGGCGATTTGTCCGGTTACGCCGTGCTGCGCGATGCGCTCGGCCACGCTGCCTGGATATTTCGACTGACTGCGCCCGCGGGCGCGGGCGGGGCGGTCTCGACTCCCTCGACGGACACGCGCGGCCTCAGCCTTCCTTTGGAGATGTTCCTGGCGCTCCTTGCCGCGGTCGTCGGCGCCTGCGCGGTCCTCGCCCTGCGGCGCTATTTTCACCATCGTCAGGCCGTCGATTCCCGTTACAAGGCGCTCATCGATCAGACCAACGACGGCATCGTCATCGTCGATGCGGATGGCTACCGCATTCAGTACTGCAACCCGGCGTTCCTCACCAAGGTGGGCTACACCGGCGCCGAGGCCGCGGAGCTCGCGCTCACCGACCTCTTCGGCGACGGCGACGCCTCGCCGGAAAACGTTCTCACCCGCTTGAAGAATGCCGACGGCCAGCCCGCGCTCAATCTGCAGCTCAAGTGCAAGAACGCCTTGCAGATCGATGTGGAAGTCCGCTGCAACCGACTCGAGACCGACGGCCGTGAAGGCTTTGCCTACGTCACGCACGATGTGTCGGTCCGGCGCAAGGCCGAACAGCAGCTCATCGACAACCAGCAGCGCCTGGATCGCATGGCGCATCACGATCAATTGACGGGTCTGCCGAATCGACATTATCTGTCCACCTTCCTGCCGGAGGCAATCAACGAGGCACGCGCCGCGAACCAGATGCTGGGCGTCGTGTTCCTGGACCTCGACCGCTTCAAGCACATCAACGACACCCGCGGACATGAGATCGGCGACAGGCTCCTGCAGGAGGTTGCCCGCCGCCTCAAGGCGTGCGTGCGCGACAGCGACGTGGTCATTCGCATGGGAGGCGATGAGTTCGTGGTTGTGTTCAGGAACGTCAAGTCCTACGACGAGGTCACGCATGGCGCCAGGCGAATCAACGATTGCCTGAACAAGCCCATCATCATCGATGAATTTGCCTTGCAGACCACGGGTAGCGTCGGCGTGAGCCTGTTTCCGAGGGACGGCGCGGACATGGGAGAGCTGCTGAAGCACTCCGACACCGCCATGTACCAGGCGAAGGATCGCGGGCGAAATAACGTGCAGATGTTCAGCCAGATCATGAACCGCAAGCTGAAAGTGCGCGTCGCCATGGAAGCATCGCTGCGCGATGCATTGCGCCTGAAGCAACTCGATGTCCATTACCAGCCGTTCGTGAACCTGTTGACCCGCAAGGTAGTGGGCCTCGAAGCGCTGATCCGGTGGCGTCATCCCGTGCACGGCATGGTTCCGGCGGATCAGTTCATTCCCGTTGCGGAAGAGACCGGCCTCATCGTGCCGATGGGCAACTTCGTTCTGCACCGGACTTTGCAGACCATGAGCGCATGGCAGCGGCAGGGCGTGAAACTGGTACCGGTATCCCTGAACGTGGCGCCGGCCCAGCTGCAGCGCGGCGACCTGCAGGCAACCATCTCGACCCTGCTCGCGACCCACGGGCTGCGACCGGAGCTGCTTCAGCTCGAGATGACGGAGCGGGCCGTGTTCGATGCGAACCAGGCGAAAGCCGGGGAGCATCGGCAGGACACGATGGTCCGCCTGCGCGACCTCGGCATCAAGATCGCCATCGATGACTTCGGCACCGGCTATTCGAGCCTCAGCTATCTCAAGAACTGGCGGGTCGACGCCTTGAAGATCGACCGCAGCTTCGTGCGCGACCTGGTCACCGATTCGAGCGACCTCGCGATCGTGAGCGCGATCATTGCGATCGCCCGGCACTTGCGCATTCAGGTCATTGCCGAAGGCATCGAGGGCTATCAGCAGGCGGAGATATTGAGAAAGCTCGGTTGTACGGTCGGCCAAGGATTCCTGTTTGCCCGGCCCATGCCTGCGGATCAGTGTTTGCCGATGCTCGGCAACTCGCAAGGCACCAGCGAAGAAGAGGACATGCTCGCCGCTTTCGCCTCCGGCCGAGGCTGAATGCTAAAGTAGGGACATGCGGGAAACCCCCACGCGTGCGGGGCGCGAGCTCCTCGAGGCCAATCGTCGCTATTACGATTTCCTGTGGGCGGGTGCGCAATTGGTGGAACCCGACCGTTTCAATACATGGCCGCTGGTGCGGGCGGTGTCGAATCCGGGGATGAGCCGCCTCGAGGTCGCTCCGGGCCTGCGCCCGCGATTGCCGCTCGCGGAGACGCAGTTCCTGGATGCGAGCGCCCCGGCGCTCGCGAAGCTCAAGGAGCGCGGCGCATCCGTCGTTGCGGGCTTGATCACAGCCCTGCCTTTCGCGGACGCCGCGTTCGACCTGGTCTGTGCGCTCGATATCGTCGAGCATGTCGAGGACGATGCCACGGCGCTCCACGAGTTATCCCGGGTGGCAAGACCGGGGGCAGCCGTGCTTCTGTCCCTGCCCCTACATCCCGAGCGATGGAATGCATTCGATGAGTTCGTCGGACACCGCCGGCGCTACCGTCCCGAAATGCTCGCCGACACTTTGAATCGACACGGTCTTCGAATCGAGCGCAGCGCCGTCTACGGCATGCAGCCGCGCTCATCGCGACTGCTCGACCTCGGCATGTGGTATCTCACACACCAGCCCAAGCGCGCGCTCTGGTGGTACAACCGTGTCTTCATGCCGCTCGGCCTCAAACTTCAGAAGAAGCTCGATTTCGGTGCGGGGCTCATCGGCACGCACGGCGTCGACGAGATCCTGATGGTTTGCTGCAAGGCTGCGCCCTGCGCCCTGTCAGCGAATGCTGACAGCCGTTCGCTTCCTTTGCCCGGCCCGTAGGGCCGAGGAGTTGTCCAAGAATAGCGCGACCCTCCGGACCTCGAAGGTGCGCAAAATCCGCCATGCCATTGCCACGCCATGCGTCCAAAGGGGCCATCCGATTTCTGGGACGCTACATACGCCGGCGCTGGTTCAGCCACTTGGTCGTGATCTCCGCGGTGCTCGCTGCGGTGCTCTGCAACGTCGGGTCCCAATACGCGGTCAAGCACCTGGTCGACGTCCTCAGCACGCATCAGCCGCCGCCGGCGGTGCTGTGGGGCGCGGTCGGGATACTGCTGGGATTGGTGGCCGGCGATAACGTTCTGTGGCGGGTGGCCGGCTGGGCGTCGACGCATGCGTTCGTCGCCGTCGGCGGTGACATCCGCATCGACCTGTTCGATCACCTGTCGGGCCACGGCACTCGCTATTTCGTCGAGCAATTTCCGGGGGCGCTGGCCGGGCGCATCACCGCGGCGGCGAATGCCGCTTGGCTGATCGAGAGCTCGCTGACCTGGAACACGATCCCGCCCGGAGTGGCGGTCGTCGCCAGTATCCTGGTGCTCGGGACGATCAACTGGCATTTGACCGCGGTGCTGCTCGTGGTGGTGACGGTGCTCGGGGCGATCATCGCCTGGTGGGCCTCGCACGGGCGCGAGCTGCATCAGAACTTCGCCGGGCAGGCCGCGCACGTGAGCGGTGACCTCACCGACGTCGTGACGAATATCGGACTCGTTCGCGCATTCGGCGCCGCTCAGCGTGAGCAGCAGCGTCTCAGCACGAAGATCCAGAGCGAGATGGAGGCGCAACGGCAGAGCCTGCGCTCGCTCGAGCGGCTGCGTCAGTTCCACGCTATCTCGGTGTTCTGCGTTACCGCGGGCGTGCTCGTGTGGTCGGTCGAGCTGTGGCGCCGGGGCGAGATCAGCACGGGTGATGTGGTGCTCACCACGACCTTGGGGTTTACGGTGCTGCATGCTTCGCGCGATTTCGCGATGGCCATGGTCGACATGGTGCAGCAGGTCGCCAAGCTGCGTGAGGCGGTGCAAGTGCTCGGCTTGCCGCACGAGATGCAGGACGCTCCCGATGCACGGCCTCTGGTGGTCACCCACGGCTCGATTTCTTTTCGCGACGTGGGCTTCAGCTATCCGAGCGGCCAACCCGTGCTCAAGCAATTCAATCTGGAGGTCGCGGGCGGCCAGAAAGTGGGACTCGTGGGCCGCTCGGGCGCGGGCAAGTCGACCATCTTCGCGCTGCTGCAGAGACTGTACGACCCTGATTCCGGGGAAGTCGCGATCGACGAGCAGGTAATCGGCCACGTTACTCAAGAAAGTCTGCGCCGTTCCATCGCGGTCGTGCAGCAAGACATTTCCCTCTTTCACCGCTCGCTGCTCGAGAACTTGAGGTATGGCCGGCCCGAGGCGACCGATGAGGAGGTCTACCGCGCCGTGGAAGCTGCCCGCTGCACGGAATTCATCGCCCGCTTGCCGCATGGCTACGACACGCTCGTGGGCGAACGGGGCATGAAACTCTCGGGCGGGCAACGGCAACGATTGGCGATCGCGCGGGCCTTCCTCATGGATGCGCCGATCGTGCTGCTCGATGAAGCCACGTCGGCGCTGGACACCGAGTCGGAGCAATCCATCCAGGAAGCCCTCGCGCGACTGTTTCGCGGCCGCACGGTGATCGCCATCGCGCATCGCCTGTCGACTCTCGACGCCTTCGATCGAATCGTGGTGATGGACCGCGGCCGCATCGTCGAGGACGGTTCGCCGCGTCGGCTCCTGCAGGTCAAAGGGGGAGTGTACAGCCGTATGTACGGGCGGCAGTTGCGAAAACCCGAAACGGAGCAAGTCCCATGAGCGCTCTACTGGAGATGCGTGCGATGCGGCGCTGGCCGCTGGTACTGAGCTTCATGGTGCTGCCGGCCCTCCCGGCATGCGCCGGGGGCACGGCGGCCCAGCGCGAGGATACGGCGTCGCCCTCGGCCGTCACCAGCTCGCCGCCCCCGACAGCGGCGCAACCGCCCGCACCCGCGGCGCCGCCGGCGTCCGCGCCCGAGGCGCCCGCGGGGGCTTTGTCACCCGCATCGCCACCCGGGCTGCCAGAGCCGCCGCCGGCGTCCGCGCCGGCGCCCACGGCAGACGGCAAGATGCTGCCGCCCTGCGTGCCGGTGCGACGGCCGAAGCATGTCGCGAAGAAGCACAAGAAGACCGAGCAGACGGCGCCGCAGGAGATGCCTGCGCCGCCCGCAGAGCCCGCCGAAGCGCCGCCGAATGCGGTAGTCGAGGCGCGCGTCGGAGAGCTCGACACCCCGCTCACCTCCATCCTGGGAAAGGACGTCAAGAGCCCCAAGGGAGAGGATCTCGGCCGAGTGGTCGATGTGCTCACGGATGCCGAAGGACACGTGCGTGCCGCGATCATCGACTTCGGCGGATTCCTCGGAGTGGGGACGCGACGCATCGCCGTCGATTGGCCGCTGCTTCGCTTCAACCCCAAGGGCGACGAGTCCCTCATCCTGAGCGTGAGCCGAGAGAAGCTCCAGTCGGCGCCCGAGTACAAGTCGAACAGTCCGCGGGTGCTCATGCCTCCGGCCGCGCGCGATGCCACAGATCCCGATCAAGCAAGACACTGAGCCGCCGCCGCAGGCTGCCGGCACGATGCCGGCGCCGACGCAGCCAGGCTACGAGGGGGCCAGCCGCGGACTCGATTGGTTCAATCTGTTCGTGGCCAATATTCAGACCGGCTTCGGCCCCTTCATCGCGGTCTATCTCAGCGGACAAAAGTGGACTCAGACGGCCATCGGTGTGGCATTGTCCGTCGGTACGGTGAGCTCCATGGCGAGCCAGGTGCCTGCGGGTGCGCTGGTCGATGCCATTCGCAACAAGACCCGCGTGGCGGCGTTCAGCGTGCTGGTGTTCACCGCCAGCGCGCTCATGTTCGCCATTTATCCCATTCCGCTGCTGGTGTATCTCGCGGAGATATTGCACGGCCTCTCGAGCTGCACGCTCGGGCCCGCCGTCGCCGCCATGAGTCTGGCGCTGGCCGGGCGCTTCGGCATGGCACGGCGCCTCGGGCGGAACGCCCGTTACTCGGCGATCGGCAACGGACTCGGTGCCGCGCTCATGGGCGCCTGCGGCCAGTATTTTTCCGAGCGGGGGGTGTTCTACCTGACGGCCGCGCTGACGTTGCCGGCGCTCGGCGCGTTGATACCCCTGCGGCGATTCTCCCTGGCGCGAAGTGCTGCGAAGACGGCCACCGACGAGCCGGGCAGGGCGCGTGTGCTCAGCGTCCTCACCGATCGCCGCCTCCTCGTTTTTTGCGGATGTGCGATGCTCTTTACGTTCGCGAACGCGCCGCTTCTCATGTTGATCAGCGGCACGCTGGCGGCGAAAGGGAGCAACCCGAGTCTGCTGATCGGCGCCTGCATCGTGCTGCCCCAAGTGATCGTGGCGCTCGCCTCGCCGGCGGTCGGCAAGTTCGCCGATCGCCGCGGACGGCGAATGGTGCTCATCATCGGTTTTCTCATGCTGCCGATTCGCGCCCTGGTGTTTTCGACGACCGCCAATCCCGCGCTGGTGATCGGCGTGCAGGTGCTGGACGGCGTCGCAGCAGCGGGATTCGGCATCCTGGTGCCCCTGATCGTGAGTGACGTGGCGGCACGCTCGGGGCACTTCAATCTGTCGCTCGGCGCCGTTGGATTCGCCATCGGCATCGGCAGCACGCTCAGCACCTCCGCGGCAGGATGGGTCGCCGATCACTACGGCATGCGCAATGCGTTCTACTTCCTCGCAAGCGTCGGTCTCGCGGCGGTGCTGCTCGCGCTGTTCGCGATGCCGGAAACTCGCCCCACCTCGGACGATGCCGAGGACGATGCTGACGCCGCTAGTAGCGCACTACGACGACGACGTCCCCTTCGCGGCGAGTCACCGTGACGGCGATGTGCTCATCGTGGCGGTGCAACAGCACGTCGGCCGAGCCGGAGCTCAAACGCAGGTTGCGCAGGTGAACGTGATCCAGAAAGTCCGGCAGCGTCGGACGATAGAGCTTGATCTCGCCGGTCCGGTCGAGAAGCTCGAGGCCGAGTGAGGCCTGGAGCAGGCACAGCGGGGTGGCGCTTGCCCAGGCCTGCGGGGAGCAAGCGACGGGATACTGCGTCGGCGCGTTGCGCGGTAGCCGCATGAAGCCGCAGTACAGCTCCGGCAACCGGCGCAAATCCATGTACGTTGCCGCGTCGAAGAGCGCACAAAAAACCTGCGAGGCCGCCTGCTTCTGGCCGTAGCGGGCAAAGCCCATCGCGATCAGTCCGTTGTCATGCGGCCAAACCGAGCCGTTGTGATAGGACATCGGGTTATAGCGAGCGGCCGACGAGGCCACGGTGCGGATGCCCCACCCGCTGAACATGGATGGCGACAGGAGCGTACCGACGATGCGCTCAGCGCGCTCGTTCGAGGCGATGCCGGTGAACAGCACCTGACCGGCATTGGAAGAAATCACCCGGCAGGGCTGTTTGGCGCCGTCCAAGGCGAGCGCGTACACCGACAGATCCTCGCACCAGAAGCGATTCTCGAAGTCCTGGCGCAGTCTCTCGGCTTGCGAGGCGAGAGCCGCCGCGCGCTCGGGATAGCCGAGAGCCTCTGCGAGAGTGGCCGCATGGCGCTTGGCGCCATAGACGTAGGCCTGAACTTCGCACAGTGCGATGGGACCTTCCGCGAGGCGCCCATCCTCATGAAAGATCGCATCGTACGAATCTTTCCAGCCTTGATTCGCGAGGCCCTCCTGGGTCTGGCGGTGGTATTCGACGAAGCCGTCGCCGTCCCGATCGCCGTAGCGGTCGATCCACTCGAGAGCCGCCTGCGCGTTGGGCCACAGGGACCTCACCGTCTCGAGGTCCGCCGTGCGCCGGAAATACTCGCCGAGCAGCAGCAGAAACAGGGGAGTCGCGTCGATGCTGCCGTAGTAACGGCCGAAGGGCACTTCGCGTAGATTCGCCATTTCCCCGTGGCGCATCTCATGCAGGATCTTGCCCGGCTCCGCATCCCGCTCGGGCTCGACCGCGGTGGCCTGGGTGAATGCGAGGAACTTCAGGACACCCTTGGCGATCGTCGGGTCGAGCCACAGCGTCATGAGGGCGGTGATGATCGCGTCGCGTCCGAAAGGCGTCGAGAACCACGGAATGCCTGCGTAGGGGTAAGGACCCTGCGGGGTATCGGTGATCAACATGTAGAGGTCGGATACCGAGCGGCGTACGACCTCGTTGAAGACGGTGTTCGACCCCTCGATGCTTGCGGCCTTTTCGCTCGATTCGTGCAACGCCTGACGAGCCGCTCGCATGCGCTGGTAGAACACTCGGCCATCCCAGTCGCCATCGACACCACGTGCCACGGTACAGCGAACGAAGATGCGGCGGGTGGCGCGGGGTTTCAACGAGAGCTCATATCCCGCACGGGTCGTGGTCAGCGTCTTTGGCGAGGGTGCGAATGCGAAGTGGGTGCTTCTCTTGAGCTTGTCGAGACCCACGTAATCGAGAACGACGCCGTGATCGCTCTCGAGTGCCGCGTGCTGCTCGCCGTGCGCCCGCCGGCGCTCGCCCCGCACCTCGAAAAGATCCGCGAAATCGGAGGCAAAACGATATGTCAGCCGCAAGTGCAGGTGATGATCGCTGAAATTACGCACGAGCAGCCGCTCGTAACACGCGCCGTTCCAGACGAAGCGCATGCGGTTCACATGGACGTTTTCGCGCCGGAGCACGATCTTGCCGTCGACCAGCAAGTCAGGGTTGCTGAGGTCGGCCGTGAACACCGCGTTGTCGTCCTGTGTCATCGAGCTCAAGAGCAGCGGGCGCGCCTCCTCGAGCAGCAGCTGAAACTGCGACAGCATGCGCGTGTCGAGATAGTACAACCCCTCCGAGTTTCCCGGCTCGCCCCCCATGTCGCCGCGGTGGTCGAAGACCGCAAACATATCGCCGTGTTTGAGAGTCCTCGTACGCCGCTGCTGGAGCGTATCGCTGACCGCGATCGCATACTGCATGGCCGGCATTTCGTCGACCGTGTTGGAGCTGAGGTTCGGATCGGGAAATGCTTCGTTCGATTGGTTTTGTTTCATGAGCGGCGGGCGTCTACTTGCATAGTCGATATGTTCCTGTGCAGCGATCACAGAGTCAAAAATGAGGCGCTTGTAAAATTTTCATGGTGCGCATCAGCATAAGAGTCCTCTGACACGCTGCAGTTCCACTTGGGATGCCGACAACCGGACGCGCGCCGGATAGGATAGGCTCGTATCATTACCGGGCGGGGAATTCCATGAAAATTGCTCAAGTCGCACCGTTGATCGAGGCGGTGCCGCCGAAGATGTATGGCGGGACGGAGCGCGTCGTCGCCTATCTGACGGATGCGCTGGTCGAGCTCGGCCACGAAGTCACGCTATTCGCCTCCGGCGACAGTTTCACCAAGGCGCAGCTCGCGCCGATCTGGCCGCGGGCGCTGCGCTTGGACCCGGGCATCAAGGATCCCTTCGCGCCTCTGTTCATGCAGCTCGAGACGGTGGCACGGCGCGCGCATGAGTTCGACGTGATCCACGCGCACATCGATTACTTCGCCTACCCGCTGTTGCAGCGGCTCGACACCCCATCGCTGACCACCTTGCACGGGCGCCTGGATCTGCCCGAACTGGCGCCCCTATATAAGCTTTTCGGCGATGTGCCCGTCGTCTCGATCTCGAATTCGCAGCGCGTCCCATTGCCGCAGGCCAACTATGTTGCGACCGTGCTGCACGGCCTGCCGCACGACTTGCTGGCGAAGGGCGATGGGCGCGGCGGCTACCTGGCATTTCTCGGCCGGATCTCTCCGGAAAAGGCGCCCGACGCCGCGATCCGCATCGCGACGCAGGCCGGCATGCCGCTCAAGATCGCTGCCAAGGTCGATCGCGTGGACGAGGAATATTTCAAGACCACGATCGAGCCGCTGCTGACCCTGGGCGATGTGGAGTTCGTGGGTGAGATCGGCGAGGACCAGAAGGAGGAATTCTTGGGCAATGCCGCGGCCCTGTTGTTCCCCATCGCGTGGCGAGAGCCGTTCGGCCTGGTGATGATCGAGTCGATGGCGTGCGGCACGCCCGTGATTGCATTCGAGAATGGGTCCGTGCCGGAGGTGCTGGAGGAGGGGGTCACCGGCTTCATCGTGAACGATGAGCAACAGGCGGTCGAGGCCGTGCGCCGGATCGGTGGCCTGGATCGAGATCGGATCCGGGCGGAATTCGATCGGCGCTTCACCGCGCACCGCATGGCCCAGAATTACCTCGCGCTGTACGCGCGGCTCGCCAAGGCGCGTCGCTCGGCGGCGAGGGCGGCTGCCGGCGCCACCTCCGGCGGCGAATTCCTGGCCCGATCGCTGGTAACATCCAATCATGCTGCAATCCCAGCCAAGCGAGAGAACGGTGCCGTCGCGCCCGCGAGTCCCGATAACGGGGTGGGCGTTCTCCAATAGCTACGCCGCTCTTCCGCCGAGATTTTTTGCGCGGCTCGACCCCGCCCCGGTCGCCGATCCCCGGCTCATCCGTTTCAACGGGGAATTGGCGACGGAGCTCGGTCTCGAATGGCGATCGCTGGATGAGGCGACGCTAACTTCCATTTTCGCGGGCAACCTCATCCCTGCGGGCGCCGATCCAATCGCCACAACCTATGCAGGGCATCAGTTCGGACAGTTCGTTCCGCAGCTCGGCGACGGCCGCGCCATCCTTCTCGGCGAGGTGATCGGCCGGGACGGCACGCGCCGCGATATCCAGTTGAAGGGCTCGGGGCGCACGCCGTTCTCGCGCAGCGGCGACGGCCGCGCCGCGCTGGGTCCGGTGCTGCGCGAGTACCTCGTGAGCGAGGCGATGCACGCGCTGCGCATCCCGACAATGCGCTCGCTCGCCGCGGTTCTCACGGGCGAGCCCGTGCTTCGTGGCCATCAGCTGCCCGGAGCCGTCGTCACGCGCGTGGCCGCGAGCCACGTGCGGGTCGGTACCTTTCAGTATTTCTCCGCGCGAGGGGATGCGGAGGCGGTCCGTTGCCTGGCGGATTACGTGATCGACCGCCACTACCCGGAGCTTCGATCCGCCGAGCGGCCATACCTCGAGCTCCTGCGCGCCGCGATGCGCCGGCAGGCCGTGCTGATCGCCGACTGGATGCGCGTCGGATTCATTCACGGCGTCATGAATACGGACAATACGGCACTCTGCGGCGAGACCCTGGATTTTGGCCCCTGCGCCTTCATGGACGCCTACGATCCCGCCACGGTTTTCAGCTCCATCGACAGCTACGGCCGCTACGCCTATGGCAACCAGCCCGCGGTGGGGCAGTGGAACATGGCGAGATTTGCCGAGACCATTCTGCCTTTGATCGATTCCGATACGAGCCGTGCGGTGGAGCTTGCGACGACGGTGGTGAATTCGTTTTGTGATGAGTTCGAGGCGTCCTGGTTGGCCGCCATGCGAAGCAAGATCGGGCTCGCGACGAACGAAGAGGGCGACGCGCCGCTCATCCGGGACTTGCTCGATCGCATGCATCGCAGCGCTTCCGATTACACGGTGAGCTTCAGGGCCCTTTGCGACGCAGCGGAAGGCCGCGGCGACGACCCGGCGCTCGGGGACTGGCTCGCAGCGTGGCGAGCGCGCCTCGAGCGTGACCCGCAGGACCCTCGTCATCGCGCTCGATCGATGCGCCGGGTCAACCCCGCGTACGTACCGCGGAATCATCGGGTGGAAGCAGCCATCGCGGCCGCCGCCGAAGGCGAGGATTTCGGCCCCTTCGAGGAGTTGTTGCAAGTGCTGTCGCGACCTTACGAGGAGCAAGCGGGCCGCGAGGCGTATACGATGCCGCCGCTGCCCTCCGAGCGGGTGCTGCAAACCTTTTGCGGCACCTGAGGGCTGCAGCCGATGACGCGATTGCGCGCGGTGCCCTTATGGCAAGTCGATATCGCGCCTCCCGACCTGGAGCCTCAGCGCCTGCCCGCCGAGACGGAGGTGCTGGTCATCGGCGGCGGGTACACCGGATTGTCGGCCGCCCGCGAGACGGCGGCGGCGGGGCTGCAGACGTGGGTGCTCGACTCGGGATTCACCGGTTCCGGTTGCTCAGGCCGCAATGGAGGTCAGGTGGCCTACAGCCTGAAACCTTCCTTCGCCAAGCTGCGCAGCCTCTACGGTGACCGGCGGGCCTTTGCGATATGCCGCGAGGGATTCGAGGCGCTCGCCTATCTGCGCGGGCTCGTTTCGCGCGAGCTGGACTGCGACTGGCGCGATTGCGGCTGCTTTTTTGGGGCGCACAGCGCCCGGCACTTCGCGCTCATGGCGCGCGATGCGCAAAATCAGCCGGCCGGCCTCGAGCAACGCATCACCATGGTGTCGAGATCCGAGCAGAGACGGGAAATCGACACCGACTTCTATCACGGCGGCTGCGTGTACCAGGACGATGCCTCGGTCGACCCCATGAAGCTGTTGCTCGGGCTGTTGAATCGCGCCCGCAACGCGGGTGCGCAGGTGCTGAATCAATGCGCCGCCTTAGGATTCAGGCGCACGCGCGCAGGGTTCGAGGTGTCGACCTCGCAGGGCGTGGTCAAGGCGCACAAAGTCCTGCTCGCCACAAATGGATATTCCGGGCCTCTATCCGCATGGCACCGCCGCCGGCTGATCCCGATCGGCAGTTACCAGATCGCGACGGAGCCGCTCGGACGGGAGCGGGTCCGGGCGCTCATCCCGCTCGGCCGCAACATCGTCGATTCGAGGCGCGTGGTGGTGTACTTTCGGCCGTCTCCGGACGGTGAGCGCATCATATTCGGCGGGCGGGCGGCGCTCCGCGAGCGCGATCCGCTCGTATGTGTGCCTCGCTTGCGCAAGATGCTGATCGCGATCTTGCCGCAACTGGCGAACGTGCAGCTGGATCACGCGTGGGTGGGCTGGGTCGCTTACACGTTCGATACCCTGCCGCACCTGGGCTGCGACGACGGGCTTTACTACTGCATGGGTTACTGCGGACAAGGCGTGCCCCTGGCGCCTTACTTCGGCATGAAAATCGGGCGACAGATGGCGGGTGCGGCAGACGGTGCGACCGCGCTCGACGGGTTGGCCTTTCCGGGCCGGCTCTACTATTCCAGCAGGCCCTGGTTCCTCGCGCCGTCCGTGGGAATCTACCGCATACTGGACAGCCTTGGGATCTAAGTACCGCTCCTACGCCGAACTCGCGCGCCACGAGACGCTCGGCATCGATTATCGCTGTCTGGCCCGCGAGGTGCCGGGCGCGGCGTTGCTGGTGGCGGCGCCCCACGGCGGCATGATCGAGATGGGGACCTCGGAGATCGCCCGATCGATCGCCGGGCGCGAGCACAGCCTGTTCGTTTTCGAAGGGCTCAAGCCCTACGGCCGCAACCGCGATTTACACATCACCAGCCATCAATTCGATCATCCCGCCTGCCTCGCCATGGCGGCGCAATGTGAAAGCGTGCTCGCCATCCACGGATGTGTCGGCGAGTCGAAAATCCATATCGGAGGGCTCGACCCCGAGTTGAAGCACACGCTTGCGCAACATCTGGGGGACGCGGGGTTCGCGATCGAAATGGACAGTCCGCGATATCCCGGCCGGCACCTGCTCAACATCTGCAATCGCGGAGCACGGGCGCAGGGAGCCCAGCTCGAAATCACCTATGACCTTCGCTCGCGAGCCGCGGATCCGATCGCCGGCGCGGTGAGGAAGGCATTGGCCGCGTGGAAATGAGATCCCGGCCGGCGGTGCGGCCGACCGGGATTGCGTCACGGTCAGATCGGACGTTGCGGTGAGTCGTAGGATCGCGGCACCCCGTAGAAGGTGTGCACCTCTCCCGCCCACGTCGGATCCGCCATTCTCGGCCAGTGGTCTTTATCGAATCCCGGCGCGTTCTTCAGCTTCTCCTTTGTCACGTTCAATGTGAACCGCTTGTTTGCGGTATCGAGCCGCATCGCTTGCCACGGAACCGCGAACAATCGATCGCCCATTCCCAGGAATCCACCGTACGAGAGCACGGCGTAAGCGATTCGGCCGCTCGCCATGTCGATCATGAATTCCTTGATGGTGCCGAGTTTCTCATCCGCATCGTTATAGACGTCGTTGCCCAGAAGCGTATCGGCCCCCATCAACGTCGGGCCGGGACCGCCGCTCGTATCGCTGTAGCCCTTGTACATTCCATAAGTGTCGCGTGAAACGTAGTTTGTATCCATGATCGCTCCGAAAGTTGGTTATGGGTCGAACCCGGTACGCGACCTTAGTTGAGAGTTGCGCGGCGCAAGCATCGGACGACCGGACGGAATTGACCTTGCCGGGGCCCGACCTTTCGTGGGACTGACCTGACCAGTGTTGAGAGAATTGCCCAAGCTCCGTGCCGCGCTCACCGCGCTATCGAGAAGCGTGAGGCCTTGTCGGAGTAGAGGCGCCGCCCGAGCCGCAGCGCGCGGCCTTGGAGCTTTTTGCGCCTGCGCGCCAGGAACGTGACCAGCTCGCGCACTTCTTCGCTGGTGGCGGGGGCGTCCTCACCCTTGGCCTGGGAGTAGATCCGCTCCGTCAGAATGGCGAGGTCGTGGTCATCTCCCAAGCAGTCGGCCAGGTGTTTCGCCCGTTCGTGGCTCTTGTCGAGCCGCTTTGCGCCGAAAGGCAGGACGAGCTCCAGTTGATTCGCAAAATACTTCGTCTGCTTGCGCCATTCGTGCAAGGAGACGTCCGTGCCTCGGCGCTTCGCTTCAGCGAACGCCTTGCGCGCTTTATTGTAGGCGCGTTCGAGAGCTTTGCCGCCGGGCTTGGCCAATCGGCGGCTTGGCACGGCGGCAGTGCGGCGGCGAATTTCCCGCAAAACACGCGCCGTGCCGGCCAGATCCGCCTCCTGCAATTGCCGGCGCGCGGCGCGCCGGCTCTGCTCCAACCGCTCGCAGAGTCTGCCCGCGAAATTTGCGCCGTTGGCGCGCTTGTCGAGAGCTTCCCGCCGGATGGCATCCAGCAGCACCTTGGCATCTCTAACAGGCGTCAGGGGACGGGCCGCATCGCGCATCAGCGCATTGTCGCGCCGGTACGCGACGACCCCGATGCATTCTCGCAGCATGCGCAAGGTGGCTCTCGCTCGCTTCAGCTCCTTGCGGATGTCATGAATGCCCGCATCGGAATGGCGCTTCTTCCGGAGCGCTTCCAACGTCTTGTCGAGCTGTGCCAATAGGGCCTGGCGAGCGATGTGGGTCGGGGTATCAGCGGACGGTAGTCCTCCTGCCATGACTTTCTCCGTGACGGCGTCGTCGGCCATACAGGCGCATGGCGGTGTTCAGCAGCTGCTCCGCGGAACGCTTGCCGCGCCGGGCCAGCGGCTCGAATCGCCTGCCCTGGGCGCGATTGTATCCCACGAAAAATTGCTCCACCTGATCGATGAAGCCCTTCGGCAGGTCCTCGAGCCCGTGCACGTCCGGTGCATTCACCGGAGTCACGGGCACCGCGATCAGCCGATCGTTGCGGATGGTGGCGCCCTTTTCCGTCTGCTCGGCCTGGAGGACGCCGATGAGGCGTACGGTCAAGAGGCATCCCGGAAAGGTCGGATGGTCTGCGAAAAGTGCAACGTCGAGCGCATCACCGTCCGCCGCGGCGGTGCTGGGAATGGAACCGAAATCGCACGGAAAATGCAGCCCGGCAGGGAGAATACGGCTCAATTTGAAAAGTCTGAGGTTGGAATCGTACTTGTATTTGTTGCTGCTGCCCTTCGGTGTATCGATGATCACGTGCACGAGTCCGCCCGCGGCGCGAGCCGGGAGGCTCATTCCCCAGTCGAAAGGGGCGCCCGCCGAGCTAGCCGGGCCGGCCATGCATCGCGGTTCGCGTATGCGCGGCCTTGCGGGCGGCCGCCGACCGGGCAGCCGGACTGCGGGCACGGGCGGCCTTTTTCGCCTGCCTCGAGAGCGCCGTGGGACTGCCCGCCGACCGGCGGTCGCGTTTCAGGGCATTTTCCGAGGCGCGCGACCGCCTCGCCGTGGCGCGTTGTCGTTTCGGTGCGCCGTGACCCACCTCGTAATCGCGCTCGGCCCGCTTTCGGGTCGCCGGGGAGGCGGAGGAGCCGGATTTCGGCGCCTTCAGGTCCACTCCGGCGCGTCGTGCTTTGGATAGGCCGATCGCGATCGCTTGCTTGGCCGACGTCGCTCCGTGCTTCCCCTCGCGAATGTGACGCATCTCTTCGCGAATGAACTCGCCCGCCTGGGTGCTCGGGGCTTTACCCTGCCGTCTATCCCGACGGGCTCTGCGCAATGTTTGTTGCTCCGGCATGGAACGACTCCTGGTTGTGATAAAGGCCGAGAGTAGCGGAGGAAGCGCTTGCCACGCCATCTCAACGCGTCAGTCGCAAGCGTCGGCATCCTCCTGCATCGCCGCGCGTTCTGATGTAGGTGCTTTCTGGCAAGGGCCGAAGCGCTCCCGGCGACAGCCCGCGCGCCGCTCGCGGGCGTAAAAATAGCAGTTCGGCGGTTCATCCATGCATCGGCTCTTTCGGCGCGGGCGATTCAACGCGCGGCGGGCTCAGCTTTGCGCGTTTGATAGAGTTTCACCAAAGGGGTGCTTATGGCATCAGAGGATGAGGAGTCGGATCGAGGTCGCGACTCCGGGGACAAGGATGAGTCCGGGGACTCCAAGAAAAAAGACTCGAAAGGTAAGGCGCGCAGCAAAAAGCCTCTCATCATCGTGGGAGCGGTCGTGCTGGTGGGCGCCGTCATCGGGCTCATCTTCTGGCTCTCGCGGCGCAACGAGGCGCGGACCGACGATGCCTACACCGACGGGAATGCCGTGATGATGGCGCCCAAGGTGTCCGGATATGTCGTCGCGCTCAACGTAGACGACAATCAGTACGTCAGGAAGGGCAATCTTCTCCTGCGCATCGATCCGCGGGATTACCTTACGAGCAAACAGCAGGACGTGGCGGCCCTGGAGCTCGCGCGCGCGCAACTCAAGTCCGCCGAGGACGCGTTGCGGATCGCACGCGTCCAGTACCCCGCGCAGCTCATCTCGGCGCGGGCGCAGCAGCACGCTGCCGAGGCCTCGCTCGAGCAGGCCCGGCGACAGTATATGCGTCAGCACGAGGTGGATCCGCGCGCCACCACCCAGGAGACCATCGACACCGCCACGAGCCAGAATCTCAACGCCGCCGCAAGCCTCGAGGGCGCCAAGGCGCAGGTTGCGGTTGCCGCGCTCGTCCCGGAACAGATCCGGCAAGCTTCCACGGCCGTGGAGGAGAGAACGGCGCAGGTGGCGCAGGCGGAGGCGCAGCTCGCCCAAGCCGATCTCAATCTGGGGTATACCGAGGTTCGAGCGCCGGGCGACGGGTTCATCACGCTGCGCAGTGTGCACCTCGGCGATTACGTAACGGCGGGCGCAACCATGTTCTTCATCGTGACCCCGCAGGTGTGGGTCACCGCCAATTTCAAGGAGACGCAGCTCGGACGCATGCGTCCCGGAGACCCGGTCGATCTCGAGATCGACGCCTATTCCGGCTACCAGCTCTCGGGCCACGTGCAGAGCATCCAGTATGGCAGCGGATCGCGCTTCTCCGCATTTCCTGCCGAGAACGCGACCGGCAACTTCGTGAAGATCGTGCAGCGAGTTCCAGTGAAGATCGTGATCGATCACGGGCTCGACCCGGATCGCCCGCTGCCGCTGGGGCTGTCGGTATCGCCGGTGGTGCACTTCCGTGAGTGATGCCGACCCGGGCAACGAGGCGTCCGGAGAGAGCGACTGGCGGCCCTCCAGCAATCCCTGGCTGATCGCAGTCGTCGTGACGATGGCCGCATTCATGGAGCTCCTGGATACGACCATCGTGAACGTCTCGCTGCCGCACATCGCGGGATCGCTCTCGGCGAGCTACGACGAGGCCACCTGGGCACTGACCTCTTATCTGGTCTCCAACAGCATCGTGTTGCCGATCTCCGCGTTCTTCGGGCGGCTGATCGGGCGCAAGCGATACTTCGTGATCTGCATTGCCGCCTTCACGATCTGCTCGTTTTTGTGCGGGATATCGACGAGTCTCGGCGAGCTGGTGGTCTTCCGCGTGCTGCAGGGCTTTTTCGGGGGCGGTCTGCAGCCGAATCAGCAATCGATCATTCTCGATACGTTTCCGCCCGAGCAGCGCGGGCGTGCCTTCGCTCTCACCGCGGTGGCGACCGTGGTGGCTCCCGTACTCGGTCCGACCGTGGGCGGTTGGATCACCGATAACTACAGCTGGCGGTGGGTATTCTTCATCAATATCCCCATTGGACTGCTTACGACGTTCGCCGTCATGAGCCTCGTCGAAGATCCGCCCTGGGCGAGAGTAAAGAGCCGCGTGTCGATCGATTACATCGGCATCGGCCTGATCGCGGTCACCTTCGCGACATTTCAGGTCATGCTCGACCGCGGCGAGGACGACGACTGGTTCTCGTCCGGATTCATCCGCACATTTGCCGTCATCGCCGCCGTCGGCGCGGCGACCGCCTGCGCATGGCTCTCGTACACCCGCAATCCGGTCGTCGATCTCCGAGTGTTCAAGGACCGTAACTTCACGCTCGGCTGCGCCGCGATCGGTTGCTTCGGAATGCTCCTCTACGGAAGCGCGGTGCTGGTGCCGCAGCTTGCGCAGCAACACCTGGGATACACCGCCCTGCTCGCGGGCCTGTTGATGAGTCCCGGGGCAGTCTTGGTGATCTTCATCATCCCGATCCTGAATCTGTTGCTGCCTCGCGTGCAGACCCGCTTCGTGGTGACATTCGGCTTCGTGGTGCTGGGCGCCTCGATGTTGTATTCCCGCACGCTCACACCGGACATCGACTTCACGCACCTCATGATCATGCGCATGACCCAATCCGCCGGCATCGCCTTCCTATTCGTGCCCTTGAGCATCTTGACGTATGCGACGCTCCCTCGCGACCTGCAGGGGGACGCGACGGCTCTATTCACCATGTTCCGCAATGTGTTCGGGTCGGTCGGAATCTCCTTGTCGACCGCCGCCATCGTGTCGCGCACGCAGACTCACATGGCCTACCTCGGCTCTCACCTGACACGAGCCAATCCAAACTACAACAACTTGATCTCCCAGCTCGCGCGCGCCATCCAGAATCTCGGCTCGACGGCTGCGGTGTCCATGCAGAAGGCATTTGGACACGCGTACCAAACGCTGATCGCGCAAGCGGGCTTCCTGGCATACAAGGACGTGTTTCTCTATTGCGCCGTGATGGCGTTTGCCTTCTCCCCTCTGACACTTTTCTTCTCGCCTTTGAAGAAGGCGGGCGGTGCATCACCCGGAGCTCATTGATGCGTGCGGCTTCGACGTGTCTGTTGCTGATCACCGCCGTGCTCGCGGCGTGCAAGGTGGGCCCGAACTTCAAGCCGCCGAATGCGTCGGTACCCGAGCACTGGGCCGAGATCAAGGGCCCGGGTCCGACCCCGGCCGTGCCGCCGCCAGCCGCGCCGCAGGCCTCGAGCGATGCTCCGCCCTTGTCTTTCTGGTGGCGCGAGTTTCATGATCCCGAGCTCGACCGGCTCGTGGATGCGGCGAAGCGGGGCAATCTCGATCTAAAGGCCGCGTACCTGCGCATCGCGGAGGCCCGTATTCAAGCGCAATCGGCGCGCGCGCAAGGGATGCCGAGCTTGAATGCCTCGGCCTCGTACACGCGTGATCAACTGGGCCTGGCCGGAATATTGAAGTCGCAAGGGATCAGCGGCACCTCCGGACCGACCGCCTCTCCTGAGGCGCAAGGGTTCATTTCCGCACTCGAGAAGCCGGTGAATCTCTATCAGCTGGGATTCGACGCATCGTGGGAGATCGATTTGTTCGGCAAGGTGCGCCGCGCCGTGGAAGCGGCGGATGCGCAGAGCGCCGCCGCCGTCGAGTCGCGCAACGACCTGCTCGTATCCCTCGAGGCGGAGGTCGCGCAGACCTATTTTCAGCTGCGCGCAAGTCAGGCGATCCGGCGCATCACGCTGGATCTCATCGCCGCGCAACGGGAGATCACCGATCTCACCGCCAACCGATACGCGCATGGACTTGCGGGTGAGCCCGACGTCCAATCCGCGCGCGGTCAGCTGGCGAGTCTCGAGTCGCAGGTTCCTCAGCAAGACCAGACGATTGCCGCTTCAAAGCACGCCCTCGCGGTTCTCACGGGCCAGCCGCCGGAGACCCTGGACTCCGAGTTCGGCGAAGAGGGAGAGCTTCCCGCACTCCCGGAGCAGGTTCCCGTGGGCGTTCCATCGACGCTCGCGCGCCGCCGGCCGGACATCCGGAATTCGGAGGACGCCCTGCATGCAGCCACCGCGCAGATCGGCGTGTCCGTCGCCTCGCTGTTTCCGGATGTGTCGCTCGCGGGCAGCTACGGCTTGCGCAATCTCGGCACGCGGTATCTTTTCGACTGGCAGAGTCATTTCTATACGTTCGGTCCGACCATCTCGGTGCCGATCTTTCACGGCGGGGCTCTGGTCGCGAGCGTGCGCTTGTCCCGCGCGCAGGCGGCGGAGGCCGCGCTCGCCTACCGCAAGACCGTGCTCGGTGCCCTACAGGAGGTCGAGGATGGCCTGAGCGCCCTCTACGAGGACGGGCAGCGGACGGCCGCGCTCAAGGAGACCGTCGCTGCCAACGAGCGCGCATTCGAGGTGGAGCTCGATGCCTACCATCACGGTCTCATTTCCTACATCAGCGCTCTGAGCGTGCAATTGCAGGCGGTGCAAGCGCGCCAGCAATTGACGGAAGGCATGCTGACGCAAAACACGGATCTCGTGAAGCTTTACAAAGCCCTCGGCGGAGGCTGGGAAGATGCCCCGATCAGCCGCTGACCGGCCGACGTCCGCCCGGATCGGGCTCGAGCCGGGAGCCGTCGACGATGACCTGTTCGAGCACCGCGAGATACTCCAGATATCGGCGGCGCCCGAGCGGCGTGATCCTGCAGACCGTCTGCGGGCGATTGTGGTCGTGCCGCTTGGTCTGGCTCACGAGCCTGGCCTCCCCCAGAACCTGGAGATGGCGATTCAAATTACCGTCGGTCAAGGCGCAAAATTCCTTGATCTCGCCGAAGGTCAGACCCTTCGAATGGGTGGCGAGCGAGGTGAGCACGCTGAGGCGGGCTCGCTCGTGGATGATGCGATCCAGCCCGTCGTAGGCGAAGCGCGAGGCCGCGGCAGATTTTCCCTTACGCTTCTTCACTGGAACTCTCATAGCCGTATTGGAACACGGCGGCGACAAGCAATTGACCCACTCCGAACGGAATTCCCATGCTCCACGGCAGCAGCGACGGAGATTCGCTTTGCAGGACCAACGTCGTCAAGCCGGACACGAAGTACCATACACCCACTGCGAAGGTGAGCCGTGGTAAAAAGCGACACGACGCGAAGACGCCCAGGCTGAATAGCAGCTGCCACAGCGCCGGCAGCATCCACGTCTCCTTCGGCGCGGCGCGCACGAGGACGGCCGTGAGGAGAACGCCGACCACCAATGCCGGCAGGAACTGTTCAGCGGCAGACTGGACCATCTCTTTCGCCAATCCGTGGTGCACGCGACGTGCACGAAATGCCATCTGGGCGACCACCATCGTCAACGACGCGAACGCCGTGCCGATCCACACCGCCGCGAAGGCACCGAAGCCTGCTTCGCTTTTCGTCCAGTGCGACTGCGCCGCAGCGACCAGCAATGCAAGCACACCGCTCGCGGCCACCGATGCCGGTCCATAGCCGCGAAATTGCGTGTCGCGGGCCATCTGGCAGCGGATTCGCCTGATTTCGGCCAATGCCCGGTCCACTTCACTCATGGCGGCTGTTCCTGTTCGAGGTGCGTTTCCGCGACGATACCAAGTATCCTAAAGTCATGACCTTCAGTTGGAAAGTGTTCGCGATCGGTTCCGCTTTCTTTGCGGCGCTCACCGCGATATTAGGTAAGATCGGGGTGGGCTCGATGCCTTCCGATCTGGCCACGTTTCTTCGTACCATCGTCATTTTGCTGCTAAGCGCATTCATCGTGAGCGTGCGCGGCGAATGGCAGAGACCGCAGGGCATGTCGATGCTGGGCCTGGTATCGATCGCCCTCTCCGGGGTCGCGACGGGGTTGTCGTGGCTTTGCTACTATCGCGCGCTGCAATTGGCGCCCGCTTCCCGAGTCGCTCCGATCGACAAGCTCAGCGTCGCATTCGTCGTCATGCTCGGAGTGCTCTTTCTGCATGAGCGGCTGGATTGGAAAGTCGGCCTGGGCGCGGTGCTGATCACGGCGGGTGCCGTGATCATGGCGATTTGAGGGACATAGCGGCGTCCGGCGCCCTGAGCTACCATGCAAGACTTGCATCCTGTCATTGCCATCCTCGGTTTTGCCAGCCTGATTGCGGCGGCGGGCTACGTCGTGCTGGCGGTCATCGCCGTGCTCGCCTGGCGATTGCGCCGCCGAGCCGGTGCGGCGCAATCGCCGCCGCCGGTGACCCTACTCAAACCGCTGTGCGGCGCGGAGCCCGGGCTCTACGCCCACCTGCGCTCATTCTGCGAGCAACAATATCCGCAGTTCGAGATCGTGTACGGCGTGCTGGACGCGGACGATCCGGCTTGCGAGGTCGTGAGGCGATTGATCCGGGAATTTCCCGCGGTGCCGATGAATCTCGTGGTGGATTCCAGGCTTCACGGCAGCAACAACAAAGTCAGCAACTTGATCAATATGTTGCCGCACGCGCATCACGAAGTGCTGGTGATGGCGGACAGCGACGCCTCCGTCGGGCCCGAATACCTCGCCGCCGTCACGGCGCCGCTTCGCGACAGCGGCGTCGGCCTGGTCACTTGCCTGTATTGCGGGGTACCCACCTCGGGGATCTGGTCGCGCCTCGGGGCCATGTACATCAACGAGTGGTACATACCGTCAGTCCTGCTCAGTTGGCTATTCGGCTTCCAAGGCTACGTGTCGGGTCAAACTCTATGCATCCGGCGGGGCACGTTGCAGGCCGTCGGCGGATTGCAGGTGCTGGCGGATCAGCTTGCCGAGGACTATCGGCTCGGTGAACTGGTGCGCGGGCTCAAGCTGCGCATCGTGCTGTCGCCTTACCTTCTCAACGGCGAGCATCACGAACCGGATCTGTCGTCCATGACCCGGCACGAGCTGCGATGGATGCGTACCATACGGGTGCTCCGGCCGAGGAGCTTCCTGGGAATCTTCGTAACGTTCAGTCTCCCGCTCGCGCTCCTTGGCATCACGTTCGCCTCGAGCGTCCCCCGGATCTCGCTGGCCGCGTGGAGTCTTTTCGGCGTGATCCTGGTCTCGAGGATGATGCTGCACTTCGCCCATCGCTTTCGAGGCCAGCGCTCCATGCTCTCGGATTTCTGGCTGCTTCCACTGCGTGATCTATTGATATGCTGGGTTTGGTGCCGCAGCTTCTTCTCGTCCCGGGTCAATTGGCGCGGCAACGAATTCGACGTCGATGCACACGGCGTCATGCGTCGCCTGACTTAAGCTCGGGTGCCATGAAATGGACACGCGATGAAAACGCCGGCTTACGTCGGCGCGGTTCTAGGCGTGACGGCGCTGATCGTGATCGCCGTGCACGCCGATTTCAATGCGATGCTGAACACCATGAGCTCGGGCGGCGCCGGGGTGCTATGGCTGATACCCTATCGTGCGCTCTTCTTTCTGCTTTACGCCGTCGGATGGAATGCATTGCTCGAGGCGGCCGACTCCGAGCATCACGCCGGCTTCGGCTATGTGTACTGGGCGACCACGGTGCGCGACGCCGTCGATCGCCTGTTGCCCGTGGCGAGCGTGGGCGGAAGCTTGGTGGGAGTGCGGCTGCTGCAGTGGCGCGGAATCCCGGGCGGTGCGGCGGGCGCAAGCGTGGTCGTCGAGATTTTGCTGACCCTGGTCGCCGTCTATCTGTTTACGGCGCTTGGGCTCGTCTTGCTGGCCGAGCACGGCGTCGCCGGTGATCAGTACCATCGACTGCTGCTGGTCTTTTTGCTGACCATGCCCGTGCCCATCGTCACCCTGATCATGCTCAAGAACGGCGCCATCTTGAAACGCTTGCGGACGCTCATTCATTCGTGGGTGGGTGAGGGAGTCATGTCCAAGGTCACGGATTCGCTCGATCGCCAGGTCCGCGGCCTGCTTCACCGGATCCGCCCGGTTGTGACTGCAGGCGCCCTGCAACTTCTCGCGCTGATATCGGGGGCATTCGAGATCTGGTTGCCATTGAGGCTCTTCGGGCATCCCGTGGGCGTTGGCGAGGCCGTGATGCTCGAGAGCATGACCCAGGCCATCCGGCATGTGGCCTTCGTGGTACCTGCCGGAGTGGGTGTGCAGGAGGCGGGATTGATCGTGTTCGGCCACGTGGTCGGCATCAGCAGCGAAATGGCGCTCGCCGTCGGCATGGTCAAGCGAATCCGCGAATTGGCATGGGGCATACCGACGCTCGTCGGCTGGCAATGGATGGAGGCGCGCCGGCTGCGCCGGGCGTAACCCATGTCACTGGTGTTGCGCCTGCCTGCCCCCATCGAGCGTAAGTTCGAGACCGTCTGCCGCACGTTGTCGGAGCCCCGCGGCGCACCCGGCATCGATTTTTCGACTCCCTCCGGCGAGCGCGCGCTCAGTGATCCGGCTTCCGTCTCCTGGCGGGTATTCAAGAACCCGGTGACCGTGTTCATCGGCGGAGTCGCCGCGGTCATACTGGAGCTGGCCGAGCCCCGGGTGCGCACCGGAGTCTGGGAGCACTCGACGTTTCGCAAAGACCCGGTCGAGCGTCTGAAGCGGACGGGCTTGGCCGCGATGGTGACCGTGTATGGAGCGCGCAGCATCGCCAAGCCGATGATCGAGCGCGTCGTCCGCATCCATGCGTCCATCTCGGGTGTTACCCCGTGCGGGCTTCCGTTCAGCGCGGCGGACCCGGTGCTGTTGACCTGGGTGCATGCTACGGCGTCCTTCGGCTTCATGGCCGCCTATCGCGAGTACGCGCGCCGGCTCGGCGATCCCGAGCTCGACGCGTATTTCGAGGAAGGGCTTCCGGCGGCGCGTCTATACGGCGCCGTCGACGCTCCACGATCCATGCACGAGCTGGAAAGCCTGTTCGCCGACATGAGAGACCGCCTGGAGCGATCGGCGATCCTGTACGAGTTTCTCGCCATCCTACGCGAGGCGCCGGTGTTGCCCCGACCGCTTCTCTGGATGCAACGAATACTCATTCGTGCAGCGGTCGATCTCATTCCCGGCTGGGCGCGCGAGCGGCTGGGTCTCGATGGCAGCGATGGGCTTCGCGTGCGGGAGAAGCCGCTGGTGAAATCGATGGCCGCGCTCGCCGACCGGATCGTATTGCCCGGAAGAGCGCCCGCTCAATCCTGTGTGCGGATGGGACTTCCGCCGACCTATCTCTACAGGTAACGGCCCGCGGTCGCGACTGCGAGGCTGGCAAGCGTACACATGGCGACCACCGCAATAGGCGGCGTGCGCCTCGCGGCGAGCAGCACGAAGCCGGCAATCGCGATGGCGGCGTCGACCGGCGTGCCGATCGCCGTCACGCAAATTGGGTTCCAGAGCGCCGCAGCCAGCAAGCCGACCACCGCGGCGTTGATGCCGGCGATCAGGGCCGGAGCGCGCGATGAAGCGACGACCAGTCCGAACAGCCGGGTGCCCGCAGTCGCCAACAGAAGTCCCGGAAGAAATATCGCGATCAACGCCACGGCCGCCCAGAGCGCCGAGAGACGGGGGGGCGCACTTGCCGCTCCGAGATAAGCGGCCAAGGTGAATAACGGGCCAGGAAGCGCCTGAGCGAATCCGTACCCAGTCAAGAAAACCGGATCCGACACGAAGCCGGCCGGCACGAGCGAGGCACGAAGCAGCGGCAAGACGACGTGGCCGCCGCCGAACACCAGCGCCCCCGCCCGATAGAAGATATTCGCGATCGCCGCAAGGCCATGCGGATCGAACACTGCGAGGGCAGGGAACATCGCCAACAATGCGCAAAAAACGCCGAGGAGCACCCAGGTCGTCGACCGGCCGGGTCGATGCCCGGCCCAGCCCGCCTGCGCCGGCAGCGAGGAACCCGGGACCAAGAGCCATCCTCCGACGGCGCCCACCAGCATCATCGAGAGCTGCGCGGCGGTGCCGCCGCCCGCGATCAGAACGACGCAAGCACTCACGACCGCGATCGCGCCCCGGCGCACATCCGGACAGGCGTGACGACCCATGTTCCAAACGGCCTGGGCGACGATCGCGGCTGCGGCCAGCATCAAGCCGTGCGTGGCCGCCCGCGGCAGCGTGCCGTACACGTGGGTCGCGAGCACCGCGAAGCCATACATCAAGAGCGCCGATGGCAACGTGAATCCCGCCCATGCCGCGAGCGCGCCTCTCCATCCTGCGAGCGTGTACCCGATCAAGAAGCCGACCTGGCTGCTGGTGGGTCCGGGCAGGATCTGACACAAGCCCACGAGACTCGCATATTGAGCGTGCGTCACCCAGCCCCGGTCTTCGACGTACGCTCGCTGCATGTAGCCGAGGTGCGCGATCGGTCCGCCGAACGAAGTGGTTCCAAGTCGCAGCGCGACCGCGAACAGCTCCTTGGGGCGCGGGCTTTCCACCCGGGCATTGTTGCACGGGATGCACGATCTCCACTCCTGAGCCTGCGCTATAGTCTGCGATTCGCCGGCGACGAGGAATCAATGTCGAAGAAATGGCTGGCCGCACCCGGATTTCTGCCGATCGCCGCGGTGACTCTTGCGGTAGCACTGCGCCTGATCTTTGCCGGGCAGGTGGAGTTGATGCCGGAAGAGGCGTACTACTGGAACTACGGCCGGCATCTCGACATCGGATACCTGGATCATCCGCCGATGGTGGGATGGCTGATCGCGGCAGGCACGGCGGTCTTCGGGGATGCCGAGTTCGGGGTGAGGATCGGAGCGCTCCTCTGCGGAGCTGTGGCGGGCGTTTTCACCTATCGGCTGACCCGGGAGATGTTCGGCGCGCCTGCCGCGCTGGCGGCGGTGATGCTGGGGCAGGTCCTTCCTTTCTTTTTCTTGAGCGGCTTCATGATGACGCCCGATGCGCCGCTCACCGCGGCGTGGGCGGGCGCGCTGTATTTTCTGTACCGCGCGCTGATTCTTTCGCAGGCCCGAGCCTGGTGGGGCGCGGGTGTGTGCCTGGGGCTGGGACTGCTGTCGAAGTACACGATCGGACTTTTGGCGTTCTCGACCCTGATTTTCGTGCTGATCGATCCGAGCTCGCGCCGCTGGCTCAAGCGCCCCGAGCCGTATGCAGCAGCATTGCTCGCGGCGGCGATTTTCTCGCCGGTGATCGTGTGGAACGCGCGCAACGAGTTCGCATCGTTTGCCTTTCAAACCTCGCGGCGGCTCGCCGAGCGGCCGCAGTTCGCGCTGCAGAAGCTCATCGGCTCGGTACTCGTGCTGCTGACGCCGACCGGTGCCATAGCGGTGTTTCAGGGGCTGCTGCGCAAGGCTCCGGGAGAGAGCACCACCGAAGAGGCGCCGCCGGACCTCCGGGAGCGCGGGTGGCGTTTCATCAAGGTCTCGACGCTCACACCCCTCGCAGTGTTCGCGCTGTTCAGTCTGCGTCATGAGGTCAAGCTCGACTGGACGGGCGCGCCCTGGATGGCGGCGCTCCCGGTGCTCGCCGTCGGGATCGTGCATCCGGCTGCGAGCCGCGCCGGGCGAATACTGCGCAAAGCCTGGGCGCCGACGGTAGCGACGATGCTGCTGCTCTATGCGGCGGGCCTCTATCACTTGGCGGTGGGGATTCCGGGCATCGGCTACGGGCGGCACGCTGAGCTGATCCCCGTGGGCTGGCGGGACCTCGGACGCCAAGTCGGTGCGATCGCCGCGGACATGGGCAGACGCAGCGGCAGCGATCCGCTCATCGTCGGCCTGGATCGGTATGCCATCGCGAGCGAGCTCGCATTCTATTTGCCCGACCGACCCCAGTCGGTGAACGAGGCATCGAGCGCGCATCTGTTCGGTCAAATGGGTCTCATGTATGAGCGGTGGTTTCCGGTTGTCCGGCAGAAGGGGCGTGACTTGCTGCTCATCGCCTGGAAGCCGAGCGATCTATCGGACAGTGTCATTGCCGGGCGCGTCGAGCGGCTGGAACCCGTCGCGCAGGGCACGCTCACCCGGAACGGGCAGCTCATTCGCCGGTTTTACTACCGGGTGGCCTACCGGTTTCGCCCGCCCGAGGGCGCCCGATGAGTTGCGCAGAGCAACCTCGGGACGCTCGCGGAGTGTGTCAGAAAAGGTACTGTTGCGTTTCATTTAGGCCGGGGCTACCCTTCACCCATCTTTTCCCCACTGGAGTGATCCCATGGCCGCAATCAAGCAGACCGCGCTGGGCGCGCTCGCCGCAATGGCATTTGCCTGCGCTCCCATCGTACCGGCCTTCGCGCATGGCTATGGTTACGGGCACGGCTACGGGCATGGCCACGGGTGGGGGCTCGGCCGGGGGCTTTTCGGTGCCGCCGCCGCCCTCGTCACTCTGCCGCTCGCGCTTGCCGCAACCGTGGTGACCGCAGCGGTTTCCGCAGGGACCGATGCGGTGTCCGGGCCGGCACCCGGGGCCGGATACAACTACGCTCCGGGGGCCGCCGCGCCCGGTTACGCGGTTGCACCGCCGGCGTACTACGCACCACCCCCCGTCTACCCGGCGCCCGCACCCGTTTACTATGCGCCCCCGGCCGCCTATGCGCCGCGTCCCTACTACGCGCCGCCGGCGCCGTACTACTATCCTCGCGCCTCGTCCTATTACGCGGCGCCGCGTGCCTACTATCATCCCGGATACTCCGCCGGCTATGGCCGCGGCTACGCGAACTACGGCCGCTATGGTTACGGGCAACGGTAGGTAGTGCCGCGAAGGGCTGCGAAAGCGGTCGTTCGGCGCGGGCGGCCTTCGAGGGCCGGTGCGCTGCTCCTCGGGCAGCGCATACTGGCTGCGGCAACGGAGTTGTTCCTCGCGGAGGGCTACGGCGCGACTTCCATCGAAGCCGTTGCGGAGCGCGCGCGCATCTCCAAGCGCACGCTGTACGATCGCTTCGAGGATAAGCCGGCGCTCTTCGCCGCCGTCGTGCACGGCATCATCGAGCAGATCCGTCCCGCCCCGAACGTGCCGCTGGTCGTCGGCGCCACGCTCGCCGAGATCATGCGCCGGCTGGCGCAGTTCATGCTGAGCGCGGCGCTGGCACCGGAGGCGCTCGCCTTGCACCAGCTGATCAATGCCGAGTCCGCGCGCTTTCCGCAGCTCGCGCAAGCCGTGGCCGGCGATGCCGGCAACCAGGAAGCCATCAATCTCATCGCCAGTCTGCTCGCGCGGGAGCTGCCCGAATCGACGGCGGACGATCGCGAGTTCGCGGCGGCTCAGTTCATTTACATGGTCGTGACCATTCCGCGGCGTCGTGCCCTGGGCTACGGTAGTCCCATGACCGCGCAAGAGGTGGAAGAGTGGGCAGGCAAGGTGGTGAGCTTGTTTCTCGACGGATGCCGAGGCATGAAGTCCTGAGAGTCCGCGCGCCAATATCGCGCATGGCAGGCGTCGCGCTCATGCAAGGCGTGTGCGCCTTATCGTTGTGCCTTCACAGCCGCGGAGCGTCGGCCTGGGGCGATGAGGGCCATGAGGTCATCGGGCTGGTCGCGCAGCACTATTTGCAGCCGGCGGTGCGTGCGCGGGTGCTCGACTTGCTCCGCCAGGACGACACCGGCCTGGTCGAGCGCGATATCGCACCTGAATGCACCTGGGCGGACAAGTATCGGGACTCGGATCGCGACACGAGCCAGGTTCGCTACCGCGGCACGCGGGAATGGCACTTCATCGATCTCGAGATTCGGGGCATGGATGCGGACCGCGCCTGTCATGGGTGGCCGGCGCTTGCGCACGGTGCCCGAGCCTCGGACGGTCCGGCCGAGGACTGCATCGTTCACAAGATCGACGAGTTCAACGCCGAGCTCAAGGACCCGGCGACGGATCAGACCGAGCGACGGCTCGCGCTTCAGTTCCTGCTGCATCTGGTCGGCGATGTGCACCAGCCGCTGCACGCGAGCGATGACCACGATCAGGGCGGCAATCGCAAGCTCGCGAGTGCTCCCGGGATCCCGACGAACACGCTGCATCACGATTGGGACACGGAATTCGTCGAACGGCTCGGTGCGAGCGATGCCGCGATCGCCGGGATGCTCATCGATCGCATCACCGAGACGGATCGCGCGCAATGGTCGCGCGGTACGCCGCTCGATTGGGCGATCGAGTCCTACGGCATCGCGAAGGCGCATGCATATGGGTTGCCGCCGGCCGGCGAGACCCGCGGCGAACCCTATTACCTGCTTCCGCAAGCGTACATCGCCGATGCGACGCAGGTCACCGCCGAGCAGCTGAGCAAGGCGGGCGTGCGTCTCGCGTTCTTGCTCAATCATGCGCTCGAGTAGACGGCACTTTCGTTGAGGCGTCTAATCTGCGCCCTGAAAGTTGCAACGACCATAGTGCGGGAGACCGATGACTGGAAGTTCGAATGCTGGGGGTGCCGGCGAGGCGGGCTATTGGCTCGGTCTCGATACCGGGGGAACCTTCACCGACGCCGTGCTCCTCGCCGACGGCCGGCGCGTCGTGGCGAGCGCGAAGTCGCTCACCACCCCGTGGGACCTCGCGATAGGCCTCGGCCGCGCCCTTCGCGCGGTGCTCGAGCATCTGCCGCCGGGCGCGTGTCGATCCGACGTGAGTCTGGTATCGGTGTCGACCACGCTCGCGACCAACGCGGTGGTCGAGAATCGTTTCAGTCCGGTGTGTACGCTGCTGATCGGCTTCGACGACGCGATGGTCGAGCGCTCGCACGTCAAGCGCCATGGCAGCGCGCTCGTGCGGGTGCAGGGCGGCCACGGAGCGACCGGCGAGGAGTCGTCGCCACTCGATGAAAGTGCCGTCAAGGCGGCAGTGAATGAATTCGACGGCCGCGTCGAAGCCTACGCGGTCGCGGCGAGCTTCTCGGTGCGCAATCCGGCGCACGAGTCCCGTGTCCGGCAGATCATCCGTGCGCAATCGAAGCGGCCGGTGACCTGTGCGCACGAGCTGAGCTCGAAGCTCGATGCGCCGCGCCGTGCGCTGACGGCCGTGTTGAACGCACGGCTGACGGCGCGAATCCGCCATCTCATCGAGGCCTTGTCGCAAGTGCTCGGCGAGGAATCGATCGACGCGCCCCTCATGATCGTGAAGGGCGACGGATCGCTGATGCGGGCGGAAGTCGCTCTCGAATATCCCGTCGAGACCATCCTGTCGGGCCCCGCGGCAAGCGTGGTCGGCGCGGGATTTCTGACCGGCCTCCGCGACTTCGTGGTCTCGGACATGGGCGGCACCACGACGGACATCGCCGTCGTATCGGGCGGCCGGCCCGTGATCCGCGCGCAGGGCGCGCTCGTGGGCGGCTGGCGCACGATGGTGCAGGCCGTCGATGTGCGCACCAGCGGCCTCGGAGGCGACAGCGAGGTGCGCTTCGACCGGCAGCTGCGTCTGCGAGTGGGACCGCGAAAGGCCATGCCGCTGAGCTTGCTCGCGCATGCCTTTCCGGTCGCGCTCGAGGAGCTCAAGGCGCTGGCGGAGCTCACGCACTTGCCGGAGTTCGCGACGCAATTTGCTCATCGCAACCCGGACCGCGAAGCACCCGGGCATCTGCCGGCCCTCGAACGCCGCATTTGGAACAGCCTCGATTCGAGCCCTCGCCCCGTTTCCTCAGCGGTGCGCAATGCGTCGGGACTCGAGGCTTTGCGGCGTCTCGCCGATGCGGGCCTCGTCACGCTGGCGGCATTCACGCCGAGCGATGCCATGCACGTGCTCGACGTGCAGCACGAGTGGTGCCGCGAGGCGGCCGAATTCGGTGCCCGCATTCTCGCCATCGAGGAGCGCAACGCCCGCGCCGCGCCGGCGGCCGTCTCGGCTCGAGAGATCTGCGAGCGCACCCATGAGCAAGTCGTGCGCCTGAGCGCTCGAGCGCTGATCGAGGCCGCCCTCGCGCACGATCCGGGACTCGAGTCGCCCGCCGGCACCTGGGGCGTGCTCGGCGAGCGGCTCATCGAGGCGGCCGTCGCCGGGCAGCCGCTGTCGCAATGGATGCACGCCTCGCTCGGACTCGCCCGCCCGCTGGTCGCGATCGGCGCGCCCGTGGATGCGTATTATCCCGAGGTCGCGCGCCGACTCGGCGCGTCCTTGTCCATCCCCGAGCACGCGGCGGTATGCAATGCCGTAGGAGCCGTGGCGGGTGTGGTCTCGCAGAGTGTCGAGATTCTGGTCAATCAACCGAGCTTCAATGTATTCCGCGTGCACGATCCGGCCGGGAGCCAGGATTATCCGGACTCGCAGCCGGCGCTCGATCACGCCGAGCGCGTCTCGCGTGCGCTCGCGCTCGGGGCGGCGCGCCGCGCGGGCGCCGCCGATCCGTACGTCGATACGACGGTAACCGAGCGACGCGCCCAGGTGGGGCCGGGAACCGATTATCTGGCCGAAGCGATCGTGTGCTCGACGGCGGTTGGCCGCCCCAACATCGGCCACGACCGGTCGCATATCGGATAAATGCATCGGCGCCGGTGGCGTATCGAAAAAAGATATCGCCTCGCGCTCGAAATAGCGCCTGCCGAGGAGCCGCCGCTCTTGCGTCTTCCCTATAATCCGCGCATGAAGCAGCCCGACGAGACACAAGGACGGCGCGGCCGACGCCGCGGCGGAGCGACCGATACGAGCCACGCGGTCGTCGATCGCACGCGCAGCTATCGGCATTTGCATAATCCGTTCGAGCCGATGAAGGTGTTCTCGGAGGATCAGGTCACCGCCATACACGAGGCGGCGCTCGTCATTCTCGAGACCCAGGGCATGAAGGTGCTGTCGGCCGACGCCCGTATACGCTACCGCGATGCCGGGGCCCAGGTCGAGGAGACCGCTCAGATCGTGCGCCTCGATCGCGCGCTCATCGCCGCCTCGCTCGCGACCACGCCGCACGACATCACGCTGCATGCCCTCGACCCGCAGCGGCACGTGCCGCTCGGCAAGGGCTGCGTCGCCTTCGCGCCCACCTCGGGACCGCCGAACATCATGGACACCGCTCGCGGCCGCCGCGCGGGGACGCTCGAGGACTTCTGCAATCTCATCAAGCTGTGCCAGAGCTTCGAGGTGATTCACGTGCTCGGCGGAGCGACCGAGCCGCAGGACGTGCCCGTGCCCGTGAGGCACCTGCACGTCACGCGCGCGCAGCTCATGCTGTGCGACAAGATACCGTTCATCTTCTCGCGCGGCCACGGGCAGGTGGCGGACAACTTCGAGCTCATCCGCCTCGCACACGGCATCTCACCGGAAGAGTTTCGATCCCGTCCCTACGTCTACACCATCATCAACACCAATTCGCCCCTGCAACTCGACATTCCGATGGCGGACGGCATCATCGATTTCGCAGAAGCGGGTCAGGTGCTGGTCGTCACGCCGTTCACGCTGGCCGGTGCCATGGCCCCCGTCACGGTAGCGGGCGCACTGACCTTGGCGCATGCCGAGTTTCTGGCCGGGCTCGCGCTCGCGCAAATCGTTCGGCCGGGAACGCCGCTGGTCTACGGAAGCTTCACCTCGAACGTCGACATGAAGTCCGGATCCCCGGCGTTCGGCACGCCGGAGTACGTGAAGGCAGCGTTCGGCGCCGGCCAGCTGGCCCGATTCCTCGGACTGCCATGGCGGTCATCCAACGCAACTGCCTCGAATACCCCCGACGCGCAGTCCGTCTACGAGTCGCAGATGAGCTTGTGGGGCGCGCTCTTCGGGGGCTGTAATTTCGTGCTGCACGCGGCCGGATGGCTCGAGAGCGGGCTGACCACCTCCTATGAGAAGTTCATACTCGACATCGAGATGCTGCAGATGTTCGCCGAGGTCTTCCAGCCGGTCGGCGCCAGCGCTGCGGATCTCGCCCTCGAGGCGGTTGCCGAGGTGGGAGCGGGCGGGCATTTCTTCGGCTGTGCGCACACCATGGAGCGCTACCGCAGCGCCTTTTATGCCCCGTTGGTGTCCGACTGGCGCAATTATGGCAGTTGGGCGGAAGATGGCGGGAAGACGGCAACGGAGCGTGCCAGCGGCATATGGCAATCCACTTTGGAACGTTATGTCGCACCGGCGCGCGATCCTGCAGTGGTCGAAGCCCTCGATGCCTACGTCGCACGGCGCACGGAAGAGGGCGGCTCACCGCCTGTTACCTGATGGCGGGACGCGGGCGGGAGAGGGCCGATCATGTCGCATGCGGGCACGCCGCCGTCGCGATTTCGCAAGTCCATGCGACACCGGGGACTTACCATGGCGTGCTGATGGCCCGGGTGGCACGCTCGTAAGCTACGGCAGCTGCTCAAAAAATACTCTGGAGACCTAGATGGCTGAGCCGACGGAAGGCGAATTCGACCTGAACTCGCTCAATGACGAAGAACTCGTCGAGCAGGTTCACGACGACCTCTACAACGGCCTCAAGCCTGAGGTCGAGGAGGCGACACGAATTTTCTTGAAGCGCGGCTGGTCCGCCGAGCGCGTGCTGAACGATGCGCTGGTGGAAGGCATGCGCATCGTCGGCATCGATTTTCGCGATGGCATCCTGTTCGTTCCGGAGGTGCTGCTCGCGGCAAACTCCATGAAGGGCGGGATGGAGATTCTGCGGCCGCTGCTCGCGGAAACCGGGGTTGAGCCGATCGGCAAGATCGTCATCGGCACGGTGAAGGGCGACATCCATGACATCGGCAAGAATCTCGTTTCGATGATGCTCGAGGGCGCGGGGTTCGAGGTCATCGATCTCGGCATCAACAATCCGGTCGACAAGTATCTGGCGGCTCTGGAACAGCACAAGCCGGACATTCTCGGCATGTCGGCGCTGCTCACCACCACCATGCCCTACATGAAGGTCGTCATCGATACCTTGAAAGAGCGCGGAATGCGCAACGACTACATCGTCCTGGTCGGCGGCGCTCCTCTCAACGAAGAGTTCGGCAAGGCGGTCGGTGCAGATGCCTACTGTCGCGATGCCGCCGTCGCCGTCGAGACTGCGAAGGGCTTGTTGGCGAAAAAGCGCGCCGCCGCGGCGGCGCACTGAGCAGGTCCGACGCCGTGGCTCAGAACGGCCAAGGCCTTCTGATCATTGCGTGCGGCGCCTTGGCCCACGAGGTCACCGCGCTCAAGCGGGCGAACGCCTGGGATCAGCTCGACGTGCGCTGCCTGCCGGCGGAGCTGCACAACCGGCCGGAGCGCATCCCCGCCGCCGTGCGTGCTCTCATCCGATCCTCGCGCTGCCACTACCGCTCGATCTTCGTGGCCTATGCCGACTGCGGCACGGGGGGGTTGCTCGACGCGGTGCTCGCGGAGGAAGGGGTCGAGCGTATCCCCGGTGCTCATTGCTATGAGTTCTTCGCCACGAGCCCGGTATTTGCGGCGCTCGCGGAGGCCGAGATCGGCACGTTCTATCTCACCGATTTCCTGCTGCGCCACTTCGAGCGGCTGGTCATCCAGGGGCTCGGTCTCGACAAGCATCCCGAGCTGTTCCCCACCTACTTCGGCAATTACCGCAAGCTCGTGTATCTCGCGCAGCGGCCGAGCGAAGATGCGCTCGCGCGCGCACGCGCCATCGCGGCCCGGATGGGATTGACGTTCGAGGCGCGAGTGACCGGCTACGGCACGCTCGAGACGGCGCTCACGGCCGCCGTGAAACGCGATGCGCTCAAGGTCGAGACGCAGCGCGATGCGGAGACGGCGCTTTGGCCTCGCTGATCATCATCTCTTGGCGCGATATTCCTGCTCAGGTCGTGGTCAAGCGCGGCCGCGAGACCGCGAAGGTGCAGCTCTCGCAGCGATTTCAGGAGGCCGTCGATCGGGCGGCCATGCGCGCCGGCAAGGGCAGCTCGGATGCCTACCTCGCTGACTGGCAGCGCAGCGCGCCGCGAGCGTGCGGCGATGACCTTCAGGCCGAAGCCAATGCCGAGGCGGCGCGGCTCGAAGCGCAGTTTAGCGATGAGGATCTCGAGCGGCTGATTCGCTCGAAGGGTTTGGCATCGCCTGCGCCCGGCGGCATGCCGCCCACCGGGTCATCCTGATGTACGCCGTCAGACTCTGGTCCGTGCGCCATGCGCGCGGCTTGCACGCGTTCTATCGCGGTTTCGAGGGCCTGCTGAATCGCATGCACGGCCTGTTCGGGGCCGTGGGCTACGGGCGGATGGAGCGCCCGGTTGCCGCGGTGGAACGAGCCGTCAAGGGCGTTTTGTTCGATTGCCGCATGTGCGGACAGTGCGTGCTGTCATCGACCGGAATGTCGTGCCCGATGAATTGTCCGAAAACCCTGCGCAACGGACCGTGCGGCGGCGTGCGCGACAACGGCAACTGTGAAGTGAAGCCCGACATGAAGTGCGTCTGGGTCGAGGCTTATCGCGGCAGTCAGCGCATCCCCGGCGGTACGACGGCCATGACCAAAGTGCAATTCGCCGTCGATCAGCGCTTGCAAGGCCGCTCTTCGTGGCTGCGGGTGGTGCGTGAGGCGAACCCCGAGCCGCCGGTGCCGCCGGCAACGGCGCCCGCCGCTCCGGGCGGCACGGTCGCTGCGGCGGCCAAGATCGAAGGCGTGCCCCGCAAGGCCGGCCCCTCATGAAATTCGAGGACGAGCCGGTTCCCGGCTACCCGCTGCCGATTCTGCCCGGGCATACCTCGCCGGGCCGCTTCGAGCGCGTGCTGCGCGCGGGCGGCTTCGCGGTCACCACGGAGCTCGCGCCACCCGACAGCGCCGACCCGGAAGACGTTTACAAGCGCGCGCGTGTATTCGACGGCTACGTCGATGCGATCAACGCCACCGACGGGAGCGGCGCCAACTGTCACATGTCGAGCCTCGCCGTGTGCGCGCTGCTCACCCGCGTAGGCTATGCGCCCATCATGCAGATCTCCTGCCGCGACAAGAACCGGATCGCCATTCAGGGCGATATCCTGGGGGGCGCCGCGATGGGTGTGTGCAACATGCTGTGCCTCACCGGCGATGGTGTGCAGGCGGGTGATCATCCGCAGGCGAAGCCCGTCTTCGATCTCGATTGCGTGTCGCTGCTCGATATCGCGCGCACGCTTCGCGAAGAGCATCGCTTTCAGAGCGGCCGCAAGATTACATTCGCACCCCGCGTGTTCCTGGGGGCGGCCGAGAACCCGTCGGCATTGCCGCATGCCTGGCGTGCGCAGCGTCTCGCCAAAAAAGTCGACGCGGGGGCGCAGTTCATCCAGACTCAATACTGTTATGACCTGCCGCTCCTACATGCCTTCATGGAACAAGTCGAGGCGCTCGGTCTGCTCGACAAGGTGTTCATCCTCGCGGGCGTCGGCCCGCTGCGGTCCGCAAAGACGGCCGAATGGATGCGCAAGAACGTGCCCGGCATGCATGTGCCGGACGCGCTCGTCGCACGCCTCGCCGGCGCACAGGACCAGGCCCGCGAGGGACGCAACATCTGCGTCGAGCTGATTCAGTCGGTCCGGGAGATTCGCGGCATCAGCGGCGTACACATCATGGCCTACCGCCAGGAAGAGTCGGTGGCCGAGATCGTCGACCGCTCCGGAATTCTCGAGGGCCGATCTCCATGGTTTCCCGGGCGCGACGATGCCCGCATCGCTTCTCAAAGGAATGCATCATGACTGATACCGTCATCAGCTCCGCCACGAAGGAAGTCGTCATCGGCTTCAACCGGCCCTTCGTCATCATCGGCGAGCGCATCAATCCGACCGGCCGGAAGATCCTGGCGGCCGAGATGGCGAACGGGGATTTCAGCCGGGTCGAGGCGGACGCGCGGGCTCAAGTGGAAGCCGGTGCACACATGCTCGATGTGAATGCGGGCATCCCGCTCGCGGACGAGCCGGCCATTCTCGCGAAGGCGATCCAGCTCGTGCAGTCGATCACCGAGGTGCCGCTGTCGATCGATTCCTCGATCGTGGCGGCGCTCGAGGCCGGCCTCGCGGTCTACAAAGGCAAGGCGCTGGTCAATTCGGTGACCGGCGAGGAAGAGCGGCTCGAGATCGTGCTGCCGCTCGTCAAGAAGTACGGTGCCGCCGTCATTGCCATCTCGAACGATGAGACGGGCATCTCCGAAGATCCCGACGTGCGCTTCGCGGTGGCCAAGAAAATCGTGGAGCGTGCGATGGACCACGGCATCCCGGCGAGCGATGTGGTGGTCGATCCGCTGGTGATGCCGATAGGCGCCATCAACCAGGCGGGCGTACAAGTCATGCGCCTGGTGCGGCGGCTGCGCGACGAGCTCCAGGTCAACACCTCCTGCGGGGCGTCGAACGTGAGCTTCGGGCTGCCGAACCGCGACGGCATCAATAGCGCGTTTCTGACCATGGCGATGGCGGCGGGGCTCACGTCCGCCATCACCAATCCCATGCACGTCGAGGTCATCAAGGCGGTGATGGGCGCCGACGTCATGCTCGGCCACGATCCCGATTGCGCACGCTGGATCCGTCGCTTCCGCGAAGCCCCGCCGCCGGCCGGGGCGACCGCACCCGGAGCAGCTGGTGCGGCCGAGGCGCCGCGCGGCCGCCGCGAGGGCGGCCATCGGCGACGCTCCGGCGGCTAGCAAGCCAGAGCACGCAGCCTCAGCGCATGTCTTCCCGCGATCCCCTCGTCGTGTTCATGCCATCCGGCAAGCGCGGCCACTTTGCGCAGGGCACGCCCCTGCTGCAGGCCGCGCGCAGTCTGGGTGTGGACATCGATTCCGTCTGCGGCGGCCGGGCGCTGTGCGGACGATGCCAGGTGCTGGTCGCAGAGGGCGAGTTCGCGAAGCTCGGCGTATCGTCCTCGACGGCGAGCCTCACCGAGCTGAGCGAGCCCGAGCAGCGCTTCTCGAAGCGCGCGCCGCTCGCCCCGGGGCGCCGGCTGTCGTGCTCGGCGCGCGTGCTCGCCGATGTGGTCATCGATGTGCCCGCGAGCAGCCAGGTGCATCGACAGGTGGTGCGCAAGGAAGCGGACGCGCGCGCCATCGAGCTCAATCCCGTGGTTCGCCTGCACTACGTGCAGGTCAAAGAGCCGGACATGCACGATCCTTCCGGCGATCTGCGCCGGCTGTTCGAGGCGCTCGAGCGGGAATGGGACCTGAGGAACCTCACCTGCGATCTGGCCGTGCTGCAAGTCCTGCAAGGGGCGCTGCGCGCGGGTTCGTGGCAGGTCACGGTCGCGGTACACGCGGAGAAGCAAATCATCGGCGTGTGGCCCGGGCTGCACGAGACGGTGTTCGGTCTCGCGGTGGATATCGGCTCGACCACGATCGCCGCGCATCTTTGTGACCTGACGAGCGGCGAGGTCGTGGCCTCGGCGGGGACCATGAATCCTCAGATTCGCTTCGGCGAGGATCTCATGAGCCGCGTGTCCTATTCGATGATGAATCCGGGCGGCGCCGCGCTCATGACGGCAGCGGTGCGCGAAGCGCTCAACGGGCTCGCGGTGGATGTGGCGCGCGCCGCCGGCGTGACGCATGAGTCCATTCTCGAGGCAACGCTGGTCGGCAACCCGATCATGCATCACCTTCTGCTCGGGATCGATCCGGTTGAGCTCGGGGGGGCGCCGTTCGCGCTCGCCACCGACACCTCGCTCACCCTGCGTGCCAATGTCATCGACTTGAAGCTTCACAGAAACGCGCGCGTCTATGTCCTGCCCTGCATTGCAGGCCACGTGGGCGCCGACGCTGCGGGGATGGTGCTGTCCGAGCGCCCCGATATGGGATCCGAGCTGACGCTCTTGGTCGACGTGGGCACCAACGCCGAGATCGTGCTGGGCAACAAGGATCGCCTGCTCGCCTGCTCGAGCCCGACCGGACCCGCGTTCGAAGGCGCGCAAATCAGCTGTGGCCAGCGCGCCGCGCCGGGGGCCATCGAGCGCGTACGCATCGATCGGGAGACGCTCGAGCCGCGCTTCAAGGTCATCGGCTCGGATCTGTGGTCGGACGATCCCGGGTTCGAGCAGTCCATCGCGGCAGTCGGCATCACCGGGGTGTGCGGATCCGGCATCATCGAGGTGATTGCCGAGATGTATCTCGCCGGCATCATCAATCAGGACGGCGTGCTCGACGGACGATTGGCCGCCCGCTCATCGCGCATCGTCGAGAACGGCCGCACGTTCGCCTACGTGCTGCATCGCGCCGTGGCGGGAACGAACACCATCGAGATGAAAATCACGCAGAACGACGTGCGCGCGATCCAGCTGGCGAAGGCGGCCCTGTATGCGGGCGTCGCACTCCTCATGGATCGGCTCGGCACCGATCATGTTGACCGCATCCGTCTCGCGGGCGCATTCGGGAGCCACATCGACGTCAAGTACGCGACCATATTGGGCATGCTGCCGGACTGCGATCTTGCGCACGTACGCTCGGCCGGCAATGCGGCGGGCACGGGCGCCCGCATCGCGCTGCTCGATGCGACCTCGCGCGAGGTCATCGAGACCTTGGTGCGGCGTATCGAGAAAGTGGAGACGGCCATCGAGCCGCGCTTTCAGCAGCATTTCGTCGCGGCGATGGCCATCCCCCACAAGACCGCGCCCTACACGAATCTGCGCAGGGTGGTCGAGCTGCCCGAGCCGAAGGAATCGACCAGCCAAACCGAGACTCGCGGCCGCCGCCCGCGCCGTGCGACCAAGACTGACTGAAGCCTGCGCCGCACAGGCACGGATCGGGACAGTGGTACTCGGCGGCCAAACGGGTGTGGCTCGTGTCATACATGATCCGTCAAACCTAGAGTAGGCGGACCACGTCGCCCAGTCTTCGTGTCTGCCAGACGTTGAGCATTTTCGTCATCATGTGCAGCTGAATTCGCGCGTTCTCATGTTCACGAAACCAGTCATCCTGGTAACTTTCAAGGGCGTCGATATCCTCGATGTCCCGCTCTATCGCGATGGGGGCACCCATCGAGTAAGTCACGCCGGAAATTGCAACAGTCAACAGATTGTGAAGGCTCATTTCGTCAAGGCTGAGGCGCGGGCCGCCCTGAGCCGCATACTCCTCGATGAACACGGTCAACAGCTCGTCCAAATGCTCATTCCAGATGAACGGTTCGGCGCCACTGATCGCGCCGCTGACGGACTGAGCCACACTGATTTGCCCGGCGTTCGCCCAGTCCATAAAACCGCATTGCAATGTGCCTTCCACATCCCGCCAGAACCAGCAGTTATCGATATTGGCATTCCAGTGAGCGAACGCGATAAATCGAGGATTGCCGTATAAAATCTCCGTTATCCGGTCCTCTGCGGCAATCAAATCGGGTATATCACGGATAAATTGCTCGCGAAGCTCTGGTGCGCGTACGTTCTCCGGAAACAGCTTCGGGAAGCGCTCGATGAAATCAAACATCCGGTTGGCGCGCCGTATCAAGGTCTCTTCCGGGACACGAATTGCAAACAGCCGCGAGGCCTGCTTGCGGTCGTACGGGAATTTCTTGTCGAACTCCGGCGATAATCTGCCGCCTCGGTGTGCTCCCGATAACTTTGCCAGACCTTTTAGAATGGCCTCGTAATGTTCCACCGGCTCAGGCACGGTGTAATCCATGCACTTCGGGTAAAGTGCTTCCACGCCGTCACGGCCGTAAGTAATACACTCGGTGATGATGAGTCCGGTACCGGACGCCGACTCGACGTCAGCGAACAAGCAGGCAGGTACGGTAACGGGGAAGTCCGGCGATCTGGAGAGGACCGCAAAATTCGCCTCCGAGATCATCATGAGGCGCGCTCTGTCCCACAGCTCATTGTCGAAATTACGCGAGAACTTGACAAACAGCTTCTCGGGTAAAGCCGGTGTGGGCAATTCGTATGCCAAGGTCAGCGATAGCTTTTTACCGGTGCCACCCCCGGTGAATTCTTCCGCTTTGGCTATACGACGGACCCTATTGTTTGCAGGAAGCGCACCGGAGGCATGAAAAGCCCTGGTGAGAAAGTCCGTGCCGCCCGAGATGAGCGTTGCCGCATCCGCCGGAATCTGAAGGCCGAAGATCTCGCCGGCAACCCAGCGCTTGTCGAGTGGGGCGCCCTGCTCGTTCTTGTCAAAAATCAATTGATTCGTTCCCGCGTGTCTTCTTGCTCGAACGATAGACTGTCCGTAACTGCAGTCTACCGCAGCCCGCGTCTGCGCGAAGTCCCGTTACAGCACCCCCGCGCGTCCCGCCCACGTAGCAACGTAGCTCTTGAGGAAAGACATGAACTCATCCGCTCCCGGCGGCAGCTCTCTGGCACGGCTACTGATGAGGTGAAAGTCGAAGCGCACCACAGGATTATGGAACGGGGAGGTGGGTAGCTGCCGTCGCTCTCCCCGCGAACCTCAACCTCGAGGAATTATTGTGGAGCGTGAGGCGAGCGCCATATGCACCGGCTCCGGCATCTAACGAAGCCTGAACTGGCGCATCATATTGTCGTTGATCTGGGCTCTTGAAAGCGATTGGCCGAACGCCGTATTTCTGTAATACAGCGCCTTCAAGAAGGCCAAATCGCCGGCGGTAATGACCGTAGGCATTTCACGCGTGCCGCAGCTCGATGACATCAGGTCCAAAATGCTCGGCAATGCATCGCAATTGTCAGGCGATTGCACCACTGACAAAGTCAACATCGCCAAGTAGTCGGCAACCGTCCCGATGGGGTGGCCGACGACTTTCGTCGTGTCGACGACCAGGATGACAATCCCGATGCCAGTCCCGCTTCCGCTGCCGCCCTCCACACGCGTCCCTGTGGCGCCAGTTCCGATGTAATTCTGGGCGACCTGCGGCCAAATAGGCAGAACGTTAAGCCCTACTAATGACACGTCAGTATTGAAGACAATGCCGCCCCCGGTCGTTGTCATGTACCAACCCTGAATCGCGTGGTCGCTACTGAACGCTATCAGGTCCCTCCCTCCGCCCGCATACCGGTAACGAAAGGCAACCCCCGACGCCCAATCCATGACGGCATCCATTTTTTCCCGAGGGTTGTTCGTGAAAAGGATTTCCACGTTGCTTTTGCATCGCGGGTTTGACTGCACGGGCGCGCCAACGTAGGCGGCGATCGCGCGAAGCCGCGCCGTTACGAAGGCGTTGTATCCCGGGCTGAGCCCTGTCGTCAGCGGGCAGATGCTCTGCATGCCTCCACGCCAACGCGCAAGGTTGCCCGCGGTACTGGTATCCCCGTAGTGCGTCGTGGCATGGTGCAATACGAAATCATACAAGCTATTCCCGGCTAACTCCTGATCGGTAGGAGGGCTCGGGGACGTCACGTTAATATCCGAAATCTCTGCCGATGCACCGGCCGTTGCCAGCCACCCGATTGTCATCACCAAGGCGGCGAGTGCGGCCCGCTGGAATGCATATTTCTTTCTGCGCGTCATCGGCCGTGTTCGATCGAGGAAATACCGCATGGCTGCCTTGCCTCCTGGTGCTTGTCGGCATCTGCCATTCGGCGCTGACCGCGCTGGCAGGCGCTACCCATTTTACGCTCGAGCGCGGAAAGCCGGAACTGCTCGGGAACCGGGGTCACCGACAGAACGCCGCGCCATTGTCATTGGCCGGCAGGCGGTTGCCATAGTTCCACCTTGTTCCCTTCCGGATCGATGACCCAAGCAAACTTTCCATACTCGGACTCGTCGATCCTCTCGAGCACGTTGCAGCCTTCGTCGCGCAAAGCCTTGACCAGTGCGTGTAGATCCTCCACGCGGTAATTGATCATGAAGGGGGCGGTGCTGGGCGCAAAGTGGTCGCCTTGCAGCGAACCAATAGACCAGATGGTTGATCCGGCAACAGGCTTGCCGTCACCGTCGGTCCAAGCGAACGCTGCGCCGCCCCATTCCTGGACATCGATTCCGAGGTGTTGTTTGTACCAAGATTGCAGCGCCGGAGCGTCTTTGGCTTTGAAGAAGATGCCGCCAATACCGGTGACTCGCTTCATGGGATCTCCGAGGTCGGGTGGCGTGATCGTAGCATGGCGCCACGCCCGGGCTCGGACCGGCCCCAGAGGCGGAGGCTGGGCGGGTGATTTAGTATCCGCAGACTCGGAACCCTAGCCTTTCAAAGGAAGTGTCCATGAAGTCTCGATCAGCCAGAACGAAGTTGTGCGCACTGCTGTTGCTCGGTTGTGCTGCGCTGCCGGCCCGCGGTATCGGCGCCGAGTCCCCGGGGAGCGACCCATCCTACGCGGGTCTGCAGGGTGAGATGCTGCTCGACAACGCACGCGTCTTAGTACAGAAGTTCCTTATCCAGCCGGGCCAATCGACCGGCCGTCACATGCATCCAGCCGATCAGTTGCTGGTGTTCATCAAGGGCGGTGTGCTGAGATCGCAATCGACGGGCCGCTCGACGGTGTGGAGAGACGGTCGGATCGTTTGGCAGAACGCCACGGATCCCGCCGACGAGGGCAGCATCAATGCTGGCTCGACACCGATCGAGATGGACTTGGTGACTCTCAAGCCGGTGGCGCAATCCGCTGCTGCAGCCGCCGGAGGCCGGCCGAAGTACCAATACCTCAACTACCCGAATATTCCGGGAGAGGATTTGCTCGAGAACGATCAGGTCATCGTGCAGCGCTTTACCGTCGAGCCCGGCCAGTGGGAGGGTGTGCACGCGCACTGCCCGGACATGCTCTTCATTCACATCAAGGGCGGTCAGTGGGCGGCGAAAACGTACAAGGAGGCCGAGCATCCATATCCACATCCCTCGCCGGATGGTGAGGTCGGCTGGATGCCCACGATCGACATCGGCGTGGGACACCAATCAGGGAACATCGGTAAGAGCCCGATCGACCTGGTCTGGGTGACGCTGAAGAAGTAGTGCATACCATGAATGCGATCACACCGCCTCTGCCGACCTCGACGTAGCATTTCTCCCGACTTCGCCCACTGTGGGCGCGCCAGGAAAGCAGGGCCACCCAAGGAGCCGGGAGCAATCGCGTTTGACAACGTGAACGTTCAGGGTGTGGCGGCGCCACCTCCGAAATGACAAGAAGCAGTCAAAAGTCCGGTACCTGGCCGGGCAGGAATCGGTCCTAAACGTTCGAGTCCGGAAAAGCGGCCTTGCGCTTCGCCATGTACTCGAGGAGCGCCTCGTCGAGGCCTGGATCCATGGGCGGCAAGACATACTCGGACAGGAGCTTCTTCCACATGCCATTGGCGCGCTTGGACATGTTGGTCGCTCCCTCTGCCTCCCATTGCTCGTAGCTGTTGTTGTCGGCGAGCGGCGAGCGATAAAAGGCATTCTCGAAATTGGCCTGCGTGTGCGCGCATCCCAGGAAATGCTTTCCCGGGCCCACTTCGCGCATGGCATCGAGCGCTTGGCCGTTGGGTGATAGATCGATGCCCGCGAGAAGCGTGTGCATCATGCCGGCCTGGTCCGCATCCATGACGAACTTCTCGTATCCCATGGTGAGGCCGCCCTCGAGCCAGCCGGCGGTGTGCAGGACGAAATTTACGCCCGCAAGGCAGGTGGGCAAGAGGGTGTTGGCCGATTCGAACGCCGCCTGGGCGTCGGGTATCTTCGAGGCGCAGAGGCTCCCCCCCGAGCGGAATGGGATGCCCAAGCGGCGAGCGAGCGCCGCCATCGTATAGAGCACCAGCGCGGGCTCGGGCGTCCCGAACGTGGGCGCGCCCGACTGCATCGAGATGGAGGAGGCAAAGCTTCCGAGCACGACCGGCGCTCCGGGATTCACGAGCTGGACGAACGCGAGACCTGCCAGCGCCTCGGCCAGGGTCTGCGCGACCGTGCCCGCCACCGTGACGGGCGACATGGCACCCGCCAGAATGAAAGGCGTGATGATGAGCGCCTGGTTGGCGCGGGCATAGACCTTGGCGGCACCGAGCATGGTCGCGTCATAGGTCATGGGTGAATTGACGTTGATCAGGTTGATGATGGTCGTTTTTGGGCGACCGGTGAGCGGATCCTGAAGCTCCGGGCCGAATACGATGTTCGCCATCGCCACCGAATCGGCCGCTCTTTCGGGCGCGGTCACCGATCCCATGAATGCCTTGTCGCTGTACTTGAGATGGCTGTACACCATGTCGAGGTGACGTTTGTTCACCGGGAGGTCCACCGGCTCGCAAATGGTGCCGCCCGAATGGTGCAACGAGGTAGAGAGGTACGCGAGCTTCACGAAGTTGCGGAAGTCCTCGATGCGCGCATAGCGGCGCCCCTCGTCGAGATTGCGCACGAACGGCGACCCGTAAGCGGGGGCGAATACGGTGTTCTGCCCGCCGATCACGATGCTGCGCGCGGGATTCCGGGCATGCTGGGTGAATTGCCGGGGCGCAGTCTTTTGCACCAGCGAGCGGCACATGCCGCGGGCAAAATGCACGCGCTCGCCTTTCACGTCGGCGCCGGCCGCCTTCCAGATCTCGAGCGCTTCGGGATCCTCGCGGAAGTCGATCCCGATCTCCTCGAGAATGGTATCGGCGTTGTGCTCCATGAGCGCGAGGCCTTCCTCGCTCAACACCTCGTAATAAGGAATCTTGCGCGTGATGTACGGGATGGAGGAGGCCGCGCGGGCGGCACGCGAGGCGCGTTTCGCGTCTCGGCCGCTGGGACGCCGAGCGGGACTGGGTGTCGTTTGTGGCTCTTGCATCGTCGCTCCCGGCTCGCGCGGTGTCGTTCTAATCCTGCAGTATGGTCACAGCGCCCATCCGTAGCTGATCAATTTGCGTCATGGACTTGTCTTGGCGCGCCATTTCCGGCATCAGAAATCAAAGCGCGGCGAGCCAGGGGTGGTGCGGGTACAGCCGCTCGAGACAGGCACGCAGCCAGAAGTCGCGCAATCCCGCCGCCAGCGCGCCGATGGTCTGCGCCATGGCGCGCACGTCGATCGCGGCCAGCACGGCAAGCTCGAGCGCTCGCGCGAGATCCGCGGACGAGGGTGTGCCGTCATACAGCCCCATGACGCCCTCGACGAGCACGAGATCGGCGTCGGCGCAGGCCTCCTCAATCAGCCTGCGGCACTCGTCCTCACCGACCATCCAAAGATCGAGGACATGTACCGGCAGCCCGCAGGCGCGCTCGAGCACGAGCGCATCCAGGAAATCGGCGCCGGTCTTGAACACCCGCACGCGCCGGCCGGCGCGCAGGTGATGGCGTGCGAGTGCGGCCGTAAGCGTGGTCTTGCCTTGCCCCGAGGCGATTGCGGACACGAGGAACGCCGGCGCAGTCACTTCAGCGCTCGATCGCGGGACGCCACAGATGCACGCCCTCATGCTCCACGATATTCACACGGGTCTCGAACGCCGCGGACAGCCAGTCGCCCATCAGCGCTTCGCGTACCGTGCCATGACCGACGACACCGCGTTGCCCGAGCACGATGACCCGGTCGGCGGTGAGCGCGAGCGAGAGATCATGAATGGCGCTCACCACGCTCACGCCGCATCGTTGCGCCTGATCGCGCAGCAGCCGTGCGACGTCTTCCTGGTGCGGAGGATCCAAATGCGTGGTGGGCTCGTCGAGCAGGAGCACGGCCGCCTCGACCGCGAGCACGCGAGCGAGATGCACGCGCTGTCGCTCGCCGCCCGACAGCGTGGAGAGGCGGCGCGGGGCCCACGCCAGCGAGCCGGTCGCCGCCATGGCACGGCGCATCGCGGCATCATCGTCGGCCTCGCGATGCGCGAGCCATCCGCTGTGCGCGAATCGGCCGAGCGCGACCACTTCGGCGGCAGTGAGGTCGGTGGCAGGAGCCGTCTGAGCGAGCCACGCGAGCCGCCTTGCCCGCTCGCGCCGCGGCCAGGCCTGCAGGCGCCGCCCCTGCAGCGAAATCGTTCCCGCCCGGGCCGGCTCGAGGCCGGCGAGCGCGCGCAGCAAGGTCGACTTGCCGCAACCGTTGGGCCCGACCACGCTGGTCCAGCGTCCGGGCGGAATGTCGAGCGATACGCCCTCGAGCACCACGCGCGAGCCATAGCCGACGCGCAGCCCCTCGCACGACAGTGCCGGAATGGGCATGGTCTGGGAGGGTGACGGCTCAAGCATTGCGACTCCGGCGCCAGAGCAAAAAGACGAGATACGATCCGCCAACGCAGGCCGTGACGGCACCGACGGGCAGCTCCGCGGGACGGATCACCCAGCGGCTCGCGAGGTCCGCCGCCTGCAGCAACGCGCCGCCGGAGAGCGACGCTGCGATGAGCAGCTGACGGTGATTGACCGACAGCGTCTCGCGCACGAGATGCGGCGCGATGAGACCGACGAAGCCGACGACGCCCACCTGGCCCACCGCGGCCGCGGTAGCGAGCGACACGATGCCGAGCAGCGTGAGGCGCAGCGCCGGCAGCGACAGCCCGAGAGATTGCGCGGTGTCCTCGCCCAAGGTGAGCGCATCGAGCCCGCGCGAGAGGAGCGAGGCGGGCACGACACAGAGACAGAAGACGATCCCCAGCAGACCGGCCGAGGACCAGCTGATGAAGCCGGTGCTGCCGAACAGGAAGGTCTGCATGCTGCGCCAGATATCCGGCTTGGCGAGCAGCAACAGTTGCGTGATCGCGCCCAACAGGAAGGCGACCACCACGCCCGAGAGCAGGAGACTCCGGGTCTGCAGCACGCCGCGCGAGAGACTCACCGTGAGAAGCGTCGCCGCGCCCGCACCGATGCAGGCGGCACCGGTGACGCCGAGTTGGGTCGCCCAGGCGAGGCCCGCGACCGAAGCATCGGCGGCGATCAAGCTGAGAGTCACGCCGAGCGCCGCGCCCGAAGCCGTGCCGAGGAGGTACGGCTCAGCGAGCGGATTGCGGAACACCCCTTGAGCGATCCCGCCGGCGAGACCCAGCAACGCACCCGCAAACCAAGCTCCGATGGTTCGCGGCAGGCGGATCTGCCACAACACCACGCTCGACTGCGCATCCGGCGAGAAGATCCAGCCGAGCGAGGTCTCGATACTCGAAGTGCCGATCACGAGACTGCCGAACGTGAGCACCAGCGTCACTGCGATGCAGCCGAGGAGCCACGCCGTCACCCGGCGCGCGGTGTGCAGATCGTCCGACGCCTCTCCGAGCTGGATGAGCGCGCGGGGAGTGCTCATAGCGAGAATTTCTCGAGGCACGCCTCGATCGCGCGCATGCCGTCCGCAACCCGAGGCCCGGGGCGTACGATGGTGTTGCGCACCTCCGAGGGGAAGGAGCACACATGCCGCTCCTGCACGGCGCGGATGCGGTCCCAGCCAGGGCGTTCGGTGAGGTGCGGCGCTTCGGCGCTCGCCACGATGATCACATCGGGGTCGTGCCGCACGACATACTCGGGATTGAGCATGGGGAACGCACCCAAGTCCGGCGTCACGATGTTGCGCGTGCCCAGCCGGGCGAGCATTTCACCGATGAACGATCCCGGGCCCGCTGCGTACGGCGCGCGGTCGACTTCGAAATACACCGAAGGGCCGGCGCCGCGGCGATTTGCTCGCGCCTCATCGCTCACCGCGCGCACGTCGCGATCGATATCCCGGTTGAGCGCCGCCGCCCGGTCGGTCTCGCCCAATATCCGCCCGATCAAGCTCACGGTGCGCGTGATGTCCGCAAACGTATCGGTATCGAGGGCCACCGATTGCACGCCGAGTTCGCGCAGCCGGTCGGCGATCCGCTGCGAGCGGCTGACGAGCACCACATCGGGCCGCAGACGTACGATCTCCTCGACTTGCGCATCGTCCAGGCCCCCGGCCTTTGGCAGTGGGCGGACCTCCGCCGGCCAATCCGAGTAGCGATCCGTCGCGACCAGCCGGTCGCACGCGCCGAGCGCGCACACCGTCTCGGTGAGCGAAGGGAGCAGGCTGACGACGCGTTGCGCAGGATGCGGCAGGTGCACGGTGCGACCGGCATCGTCGCGTAGCGCGATGTCCGCCGCCTCGGCGAGCTGCAGCATGCCGGCCCGGGCCGGCACCGCGGCGACAGCGAGCAGCAGCATCGCGGTGCCGATCCGACGGGAGCGATCCATCACGATGCGCCCGGAGCGATGGCCGAGCGCGGATCGTGGGCCTCTTTGACCGTGAGCGGCAGCCCCGCCACCATGAGCACCACCCGATCACAGAGCGATGCGATTCGCTGGTGGAGCGCGCCGGCCTCATCGCCGAAGCGCCGTGCGAGCGCGCTCACCGGAATGATGCCGAATCCCACCTCGTTCGAGATCAGAATGCACTCCCCGTCGAGCGCGGAAAGCGTATGGAGCAGGCTCTCGATTTCGCGCGGCGCGGCGCCCGGATCATCGCCGCACAACAGATTGCTGAGCCACAACGTCAGGCAATCGACGATGACCGGGCCGTTGCGCGAGAGCGCGGTGCGCAGCGCGGCGGCGAGATGAACGGGCTCCTCGATGACGCGCCAACGCGCATCCCGATGCCGTCGATGCGCTTCGATGCGCGCCGCCATCTCTTCATCCTGCGCGGCGCCCGTCGCGATGACCGTCACCGGGCGGCTCCGGGCAACGGCCAGCGCGTCGGCATAACGGCTCTTTCCGGACCGCACGCCGCCGAGGATGAGCGTCTTGCCGATCGCCGTGGTCACGACGCGCAGGCTTTCCGAGCAGCGGTGTCGATACGGTGAACCGATCCGAACGGCACGCGGGTATCGAGCAGTGTTTTCGCGCTCGCGCTCGCGGCATCCGCGAGCGCCACACGGATCAGGCCGGCATGAGTCACTACGACGGCGGCAGCGGAAGGATCGGCCAGTGCTGCCACCCATCGTCGCCATCGCGCTGCCACCATGGCGATCGACTCTCCGCCGCCGACCCGATACGACCACACTTCGCGGGACCACGCATCGAGCTCGGCTCGCGGCACATCGTCCCAGGCCAATCCTTCCCAATCGCCGAAATTGATCTCGAGCAGCTCCTCGGCGATGCATGGCGAGCGCGGCACGGCGAGCGCGCGTGCCAGCAAGAGACATCGCGACGCCGGGCTCGTGTAGATCGCCGCCCGCGCTATCACCGCTGCGCCGAGGTGCGAGCGAACCGCCGCGGCAGCCGCCGCGATGGCCGCGGGTTCGACCGCGAGGTCCTTCCGGCCGTAGCACAATCCCTCGGAGCCGGCGGGCTCGGGATGACGGACCAAATACAGCGGCATGGACTTCCCGAGCCTTAAGCGAAGCGCTGCGCCCATCCGACCGCGGTCAGCGCGCCGAGCAGGAACGCAAGCTCTGCGATCTGCTGAACGGCGCCGAGACCATCGCCGGTGTAGCCGCCGAGCCGGTGCCGAAGATAGGCGCCTGCACCGATCGTCGCCAACGCCGCGCCGCCGGCGCCTGCGGAAAGTGCATTCCAATCGATCGGGATGGCGCTCCGCGTTGAGAGCCATGCGAGCGGAGCCAGGGCGGCGAGCCCGATGAGACCGCTCCACATCCACTCCTCGGGGCTCAAACCACCGGCGAAAGGGCGCGCCTTGCCCGGAGCCTCGCCCTGCGCACGCACGTAGGGGAGAAATACGATCAGGCCAGTGGCGCCGAAGCGGCTCAACATGTGCGATGCAATCACGCTCATCGGGAACAGCCCCTTGGGCAGCGCAGCGAGACTCGTCCATTTCAATCCGAGCATGAGAAACAAGGCCAGGGCGCCATAGGCTCCGATACGCGAGTCCTTCATGATGGCGAGCGCCTGCTCCGGGGAGGCACCGCCGCCCAAGCCGTCGCACGCATCGGCGAGGCCGTCCTCGTGCAGCGCCCCGGTTAAGAGGAGCGAGGCGGCCATCATCAGACCGATCGAGACTTCCGACGGCAGGCGCCGGCTCGCGAGCCACCAGACGACGACGTTCAAGACGCCGATCAGCACGCCAACCAGCGGAAAATACCGCATCGACCGGGGCAGCCAGCTCGACTCGAAGGCGCGCGAAGGTGTCGGCAATCGTGTGAGAAATTGCGTCGCCATCCAGAACAATCGCAGCTCGCGGATCATGCAATCTTCACGCTCACGCCCGCGCCTTCGAACGTCGCCATCTCATTGAAGAGCGCGACGGCCGCACGTACCACCGACAGGGCGATCGCGGCGCCGCTGCCCTCGCCCAGGCGCATGTCGAGGTCGAGCAACGGCTTGACGCCGAGATGCCCGAGCAGCGCCCGGTGGGCGTGCTCCTGGGAGCAGTGACCGAATATGCAATAGTCGAGGACCTGCGGCGCGATGCGAGCGGCGAGCGCCGCTGCCACGCTGACGGTGAACCCATCGACGATCACGAGGTGCCGTTGCGCCGCCGCCTCGAGCATTGCGCCCACGAGCATGGCGATCTCGCAGCCGCCGAACTCGGCGAGCAGCTCGATCGGATCTTCGGGGGGCATGCACCGTTCGCGTGCGGCGCTCAGAATGCCGCGCTTGCGCTCAAGACCCGCATCATCGAGACCGGTGCCACGTCCGACGCACTCCGCGAGCGGCAGACCCGTGAGCCCGTGCATCAGCATCGAGGCGGCGGCCGTGTTGCCGATGCCCATTTCGCCGAGCACCAGGGTGTTGCCCGCCGGCGGAACGATACGCTCGACGACCCGCCCGCCCTGATCGAGTGCCGTACGGCACTCGGTCGCGCTCAACGCCGCCTCAACGGTGAAGTCGCGGGTGCCGCGGCGCACTTTCGCCGGGATCAAGCGCGGATGCGCCTCGCAATCGCCGTCGACACCCGCATCCACCACCCAGAGGTCCATGCCCTGCAAGCGCGCGAGCACGTTGATGGCGGCCCCCCCGGCGAGGAAATTCTTGACCATCTGCTCGGTGACGGCGCGTGGATAGGCGCTCACCCCGCGGTCGGCGACCCCATGATCGGCGGCGAACACCACGGCCACCGGTTTCGCTATCGAGGGCATCAGCGTGCCTTGGGCCGCGCAGATCTGCGCGGCGAGGGGCTCGAGCCGGCCGAGCGCACCCAGGGGCTTGGTGAGCTGATCGAGACGACGATAGGCCGCGGCGAGAATCGCCGCATCTGCCTTGGGAATTGCCACCACCATATCTACCTCATGCGCACCCGCCGTGCGCGTATCGGAACCGCATCGCAGGTCGGTCTACGGGCTCGTGAACTCGGAACCGGTCGAGTCGCCTTCCCACGCACGAGCGCAGTGGCATGAAGACTCGCCTTATTCACTTACCGTTGCGGGGGCAGCGCCGGACTGATCTCGCGAAGAGACGCACCGGCTTCCCGTTTCACCCGTCACCTTGCGGTCGACGGACTCCTGCATGCAGCCGCAAGTCTGCTCGCGATCGGTGTCTTGCGTCAAACGGCGAGCTCCGGCGGCCGGCGCCGCCCGGTGTTGGTGAGCGGTGCCCTAACGTGCAATCATTCGCCCGCCCGATCAGCACTCGACGACTCGAGTGCGCGGGGAACTTGGAGCCGGGACATTCATGGCCGATTTTACGCGGGCAGAGATCGACGCTCTTTACAAAGTGATGGCCGCGCGCCGTGACATGCGTCATTTTTCGAGCGAGCCTCTCGAACCCGCGCTGATCGAGAGACTCCTTGGCGCCGCGCATCTCGCGCCGAGCGTGGGGTTGATGCAGCCCTGGCGTTTCATTCGCATTCGCGACCGGGCGCTGCGCGAGCGCATCCACGCGCTGGTGGACGAGGAGCGGCGCAGGACGGCGACGGCCCTCGGGGAGCGCGAGGATGAGTTCATGCGCCTCAAGGTCGAGGGAATTCTCGAGTGCGGCGAGCTGCTCGTTGCCGCGCTCGGCCCGGACCGCGACAAGCACGTGTTCGGGCGCCGGACCATGCCCGAGATGGACCTCGCCTCCGTCGCTTGCGCAATTCAGAACCTGTGGCTCGCGGCGCGAGCGGAAGGTGTCGGAATGGGCTGGGTTTCGCTATTCGAGCCCGAAGCCCTTCGCGAGCTTCTGCGGATGCCCGAAGGCAGCAAGCCGGTGGCCGTGCTGTGTCTCGGCCGCGTTCCAGGCTTCTACTCCCGGCCGATGCTCGAGATGGCGCAGTGGACGCATGGCTGCAGCATCGCGACGCTGGTGCATACCGATTACTGGGACGGCGAGCACGAGGGCAGGGGCCGCGACGCTCGAGCCGATTGACCCGCCGCTCGATTTGCGGCAACGTAACCGCACGCGACAAGTTCCCCGGAAGGGGATTGAAAGGGAACTCGGGTCTCAAGCCCGGGCTGCCCCCGCAACTGTAAGCGGTGTGCCGGCATCCACAGGCCACTGAATCGAGGGATTCGGGAAGGCGATGCAGGACTTCCAAACCGCGAGCCAGGAGACCTGCTTGCCGTGGTCGCCCCATCGATCAGCCGGGGTTGGCTGAACGAGAGGAATATCCCTAGTGGCGACGAGGGTGGCTGCGCTTTGAGCGCAGCGCTTGGATCATCGCCATGCAGGGGAGCTCGAATTGAACACCCGAAGTCTGCGCTGGTGCGCGCCCGTTGCCTTTGGTGGGCTCCTCCTCGTCTCCGCGGCGCGATCCGCGGACAGCGACGATTCGCTGGATGAGATTGTCGTTGTGGCCAACCGCGCCCCGGAACCGTTGTCCAAAGTCGGCAATTCGGTCACCGTCCTCGACCAACAGGCCATTCAAGAAAGCCAGAAGGTGGACGTGAGCGAGCTGCTGGCCACGACCCCGGGCATCACCCTCAGCCGCAACGGCGGCCCGGGCAATCCCACCAGTGTGTACATCCGCGGCGCCAACTCCGATCACACGGTCGTGCTGATCGACGGAGTGGTCTTGAACGACCCTTCCTTACCCGGCGGGAATTTCGACTTCGGCAATCTCCTGGTCGGCGATATCTCACGCATCGAAATTCTGCGGGGCGCGCAGTCGACCCTCTATGGCAGTCAGGCGATCGGCGGAGTGGTCAACATCGTCACCGCGGAACCGCAGCCGGGATTCGGCGTGGATGCGCAAGCGGAAGGCGGCAGCCTTGGTACCGGCCTCGCGAAGGGGGGAATCGGCGGCAAATTCGACAATTTGAGTTTTCGGCTGGGGGGCACGTACTACGCAACCGACAGCGTGCCGGAACTGGACACGCGCTATGGCGGAACCATCACCGATCCCCTTCACGACTCGGTGGTGACGGGACGGGCCGCGTACGATTTCAGCAAGGACGTGCAGCTCGATGTTCGAGCCTACTGGACCGAGAGCCGCCTCTTCTATGACGGCTATCCGCCCCCCGAGTACGTACTGGCGAACTACACGCAATATCAGGATGTGCGCCAGCTGTTCGATTACACGGGACTCAACTTCAATCTGCTCGATCTGAAGAACCGTATCGCCTACCAATACACGACCACACAGCGCTCCGACTACAACGATGCCGTCGCGCCCATTGTGCAGAACGATTCATACAGGGGTAACAACAGCCGCGTCGAATATCAGGGAACCTGGCCCATTGCCGACGGCTACCAAGCCGTTTTCGGTCTACAGCAGGAAAAGAGCTGGGCAGATACCACGCCCAATGCCCCCGCACATGCCGATACCGGTCAGGTGGGCGAGTATGTCCAGCTTCAGGGTGAAGTCGCCCCCGGGCTGACATTGACCGCCGGCGAGCGACACGATCACTACGACAGCTTTGGACAGCACGATACGGCTCAATTCGCCGCTGCCTGGGCGCTTGCTTCCTCCACCGTGCTGCGCACGAGCTGGAGCCAGGGATATAAGGCGCCCTCCCTTTATGAGCTCTACAGTCCGTACGGCAACCCCGCCCTGCAGCCCGAGGAGTCCAGCGGCGGGGACGCCGGTATCGAGCAGCACCTGTGGGATCAGCGGGTCACGTTCTCCGCGACCTACTTCTTGACCCATTTTCGAGATCTCATCGAATTCGAAGATTGTCCCGGCAGCCCGCTCTGCGAGATGCTCGGTCAGGCGGGCGGCTATTACGCCAACCTCGATCGGGCCGAGGCAAGCGGCGTGGAGCTGCAGGCCTCCGCAACGTTGAGCTCGGCCCTCAGCGTGTCGACCAACTACTCGCACATCAGGACCGTGGATGAGACTCCCGGATCTCCGGCCAGCGGCCAGCAACTCTTCCAGCGTCCCGAAAACGCTGCCAATGTCGCGGTCAGCTACACCTGGCCGTACCGCGTGAAAACCACGGTCGCGGCGCGCTATGCAGGGAGCAGCCTGGATCAGAATTTCAATGTCTATCCGACTGCAACCGTGCGCCTGAGCGGGTATACCCTCCTCGACCTGCGCATCTCCTGCCCGGTCAACGACAAGCTCGAGCTCTATGCGCGTGTCGATAACGCAACCAACAAATGGTACGAAACCATTTATCAATACGGCACCTGGGGCCGCACCGCCTTCGTCGGTCTGCGGGCCAAACTTTAGGGAACCGGAAGGAGCAGAAAGCCCACATCCTCGGACTGCTTCGTGTCGGCCTTGCCCACGATCTCGCCCCGGTTGTTGATGCCGGTCGCCGATTCCAGCTTCCAGCCCTTGGAGTCCGGCCGGATGCGCCGGTTGAGATCCACGAAACCTGCGGCCGGGGACCAGAGAAAGGCGCGCGCGGCGTCGGAGAACGGACCGAACGCTCCGACAACGACGCCCGCATCGTTGATGGCGCGCACGCGAGCCTGCGGCTTGCGCGGCAAGTCGAGACGCCTCAAGCCCGACGCTGTGAACAGATACGTGCCCGGCACCGCCTGGATGAGGATTTCGCCGCGATTGTTCACGGCGACGCCGGCGCTATAGAGGCCTTCCGGGCCGATCTGCCGTTCGTGCCCCTCTTTGTCCCACAGAACCGCATGGTAATGTCCCTGCGGATCGTAGACCGTCCCGACCACCTGTCCCGCCTCGTTGATGGCTTGCGCCGATCCGCCACAGCAATCCTCGAGCGCCCGGGGCGTGACGCCGCTCCACACGACCGGTTGGCTGCGCGATCGTGGGGGCACGACGGATTCGCCGGCCGCGCGGTCCCCGGGGCCGATCGCATGCACACGAGCCTCCTCACCGCCGAGGAAGGTGACGCCGCGGCTCGAGGCAAGGAACGCCCGGTGCGCCGTGAATCCGGCATCGTAGGCGATTCCGACCACGTCTCCGTCGCGGTTGATCGCGAGCGCCTCGGAATGGGGAAAGCCGGGCGGCAGCTCTATCAAGCGCAATCCCGCAGTGCGGCTCCAGAGGGCGGCGCGATGGTCCGGCGTCGTTCCGGCGATCTCGCCGGCGTCGTTGATCGCCGCCGGCTGCAAGGGCACTTCGATCACTTCATAGGACGGCACCGCGGGCGCCGTGGGGGACTGCGAAGCCGCGTGCGCGAGGCAGGCACCCGCCGCGATCGCGCTCGCGACGAGACCGTGCAATCGAATGTGCGTGGTGATGGTCATCCTCCAGGTGTTCAAAATACAGCCCGGGGGTATGTGCTGGAAGCCGCCTTTGGTGGAGGGCATGTGCTGCATCGCAGCATGTCTTGCCGAACCCTGCCGGGCGGCGCATCCTCGACGAGTTTACTGAAGAGGGGAGATGGATGAGCGAAGTGGAGTCCAAGGTGGCCCGCGGCGGTGCCCGCGCGGCGCGTCGAGCGGCACGGTCGGCGCCGTTGCCCGACAACTTGCGCCCCGTGCGGCCAGGAATGTCGGGCGGACGTTACAAGCCGCTGTCCGACGCCGATGTGCTGCGCATTCACCATGCCGCGCTCGATGTGCTCGAGAGCATCGGTCTTGCGGACGCGACGCCGAGCGGGATCGAATACATGACAAATGCCGGCGCGCAGCTCAATGCGCAAGGACGGCTGATCTTCCCCCGCGCCCTGGTGGAGGACACGGTCGCGAAGGCGGCCCGGCATTTCGTGCTGCACGGGCAGGATCCCAAGCACGACATGGAGCCCTGGGGCTCCCGCGTTTATTTCGGCACGGCGGGCGCCGCAGTGCATATCGTCGATGCGAGCACAGGCGTTTACCGCGATTCCACCACCAAGGATGCCTACGACATCGCCCGCGTGGTCGACACCCTCGAGCACTTGCACTTCTATCAGCGTTCGGTGGTCTGCCGCGAAGTCATCACACCCCTCGAGATGGACATCAACACGGCCTACGCGAGCGTATCCGGCACGACCAAGCACGTCGGCACGAGTTGGGTTCAGCCCCAACACGTCGAGGCGAGCCTCGAGATGTTGCACCTCATCGCGGGCGGCGAGGACAAATGGCGGGCGCGGCCCTTCGTCAGCCAGTCGAACTGCTTCGTGGTTCCACCGTTGAAATTCGCTTACGACGCGTGCCTCTGTCTCGAGACGGCGGTGCGCGGTGGAATGCCCGTGCTGTTGCTCTCGGCCGGACAAGCGGGCGCCACGGCACCCGCAGCACTCGCGACGGCGCTGGTACAGGAAGTGGCGGAATGCCTGGCGGGCCTGGTCTACGTCAATGCCATCAAGCCCGGAGCGCCCGCCATCTTCGGAACATGGTGCTTCGTCTCGGATCTGCGCACCGGCGCGATGTCCGGTGGAAGCCCTGAACAGGCCTTGCTCTCGGCTGCAAGCGCCCAGCTCTCCAAATTCTACGACCTGACCGGTGGCACTGCCTCGGGCATGAGCGATGCCAAGCTGCCCGACATGCAGGCGGGCTACGAGAAAGCCTACAACCACGCGCTGGTCGGCAACGCGGGCGCGAACCTGATCTACGAGTCCGCCGGCATGCTCGCAAGCCTTCTCGGATTCTCGATGGAGGGGCTGATCGTCGACAACGACGTCATCGGCGCCGTGCAACGCACGATCAAAGGCGTCGAGGTGACCGACGAGTCGCTCTCGCTCGATACCATCCGCAAGGTCTGCCTCGAGGGTCCCGGCCACTATCTCGGTGCCGACCAGACACTGCAATTGATGCAGCGGGAGTACATTTATCCCTCGATCGGCGACCGCTCCAGCCCCAACCAATGGGTCGACCAGGGCCGACCCACGGTGGTCGAGCATGCGCGCCAGAAGCTCGACGCGATCCTCGCGAGCCACTACCCGTCTCACATTCCCGAGTCGGTGGATCAGGCAATTCGCGCGCGGCTGCCGATCCGTCTGGCGCGCGAGGACATGCGTCCGAAGACCACCGGCGGTTAAGCCGGCCCGGTGCCGGTGCGTGTGGCGAAGGCCTTGCGCCCGAGGTGGAACAGCGGCCAGCCGGTGACATAGATCGCAATGCCCGCCTCCCCGAGCCGCGGCTCCAGGGAGAACGCGCGCGCCGCGACGGCGAGCAGACTCACAATGTACACAGCGGGCAGCAGCGGATATCCGCACATCGCATAGCCGCCTTCGCCCGCGCGCCGGCGCCTCAGAACGAACACGGTCGAGGCCACCGCGGCGAGAGCGATCGTATCGGTGAAGATGATGTAGTGGAGGAGCTTGTCGAACGAGCCCAGCATCACCGCGGGCACGAGCATTGTCGCACCGAAGAACAAGAGGCCCGCTTTCTGAACCTGGGTCAGTGGGTCGACGCGCAGAAAAGCGCGCGGCAGCACGCCGTCCTCGGCCATCGCGTAGTAGCTGCGCGGCATCTGCAGGATAGTCGCGTTGACGAATCCGGCGGCTGAGAGAAATACCGCGATCGAGATGAGCATCTCGCCTGTCGGACCGAAGAGTGCATGCGCGAGCGCGGCGGCCGCGAGGTTCGAGCGGGCGATGCCCTCGATGCCGAGCACGCGCTGGTAGCCGAGGTTGAGGAGCAAATAGAGCGCGATCACGGTCAGCATCCCGCCCGCGATCGCCGCCGGAAAGCGTCTTCTCGCATTCTTCAGATCAGCCCCGAGATTCATGGTGAGCTGATAACCGCCGTAGGCGTAGAAGCAAGGAATGAGCGCAGCGGCGAGCCGCAGCGATACGGGGGAGACGGGCGCCGCCGCCGATTCCACGGAGGTGTGCGGCGCCAGCGCCAGCGCGGCCGCCGCGAGGCCGACGATCATCAGGATCTTCATACCCGACAAAAGATTCTGTGCGCGCGCACCCGGCTCGATACCGCGGTAGTTCAAGGCGAGCAGTGCGAGCATGGTGGCGAAGGCGACGATGAGCGAGGCTTTCGGCGTCTGCCAGCGCAGCGGCAGCACCACCGGCAGGAGGAAATCGGCGCCGATGAACGCGACCCCCGCCGCGCCGGCTCCCTGCATCAGAGTCTGTGCCCAGTTCAACATGAAGGCGGGCGTCGGCCCGTAGCAATCCGCGACCACGCGGTAGTAGCCGCCGGCGCGCGGGTGGCGCGATCCGATCTCGGCGAAGGTCAGAGCGCCGATGAGGCTCAACAGGCCGCCGGCGATCCAGGCTCCATAGAACACCGCCGTATCGCCCGCGGCGCGCGCCACGATGGCCGGCGTGCGAAAGATGCCGATCCCGACGACCAGACTGAACACCACCATGGAGACATCGAAGGCGGACAGGCGCGGATCGATCGGTGGGGCGTCCTTCTCAACCTTCACGGAGTGCTTCCTCGAGCAGCATCGCGAGACGCTCGAACTGATCGAGGCGGTTGTAGAGCTGGGCGGAGACCCGCAGCAACGGCACCGGGTGCGGATGCAGCCAAGCCTCGACTCCGCGTGCACGCAGCCAATCGTGCAGTGTCTGCGGATCGGGCGACGCACCCGTCGCCGCGTGCACCGGCAGCGGAATGGATGCCATGGAGCCGGTCATGCGGTCGGGCGCAGAACTCTTCACGGCCAGGCGCTCGATCAGCAGGTCGCGCGCATCGAGCGCGAGACGATGATTCGTGTCCATCACCTCGCTCCAGCCGCCCGGACACAGACCGCCCATGTAGCGCAGCGCCTCCGGAATGCACAGCCACGGCGTCGGATCGAGCGTGCCCGTCCAGTCGAACTCTGCGTGGAATCCCGCCGCCAAACCATGGCTGATCACGTTCGGATGCACGCCGGACTGGCGGTCGCGGCGCACGTGAAGAAAGGCGGCACCCTTCGGAGCGCACAGCCATTTGTGCGCGTTGCCCGTGTAATAGGCTGCGCCGATCTCGGCGAGGTCGAGCGGTACCATGCCCGGCGCGTGAGCGCCATCGATGAGCGTGTCGATGCCGCGCGCCTCGAGCTCGCGGACCAGGTGTCGCACCGGCAGGATCAATGCCGTCGGACTCGTTACATGATCGATGAGTGCCAGGCGCGTTCGCGCCGATGCCGAGTCCAGCACCGCCTCGATGATCTGCTCCTCATGGGAGCAGGGAAACGGCAGCGACGCCGTCACCACCCGGGCGCCCGACCGTTGCACCACGAAATCCACCGTCTTGCGACACGCGGCGTACGTATGCGTCGTCACCAGGAGCTCGTCCTGCGGCCCGAACTCGAGGGAGCGCAAGACGGCATTCACTCCTGCCGTCGCGTTCGACATAAAAACGAGATCCGCGGGATCCGCTCCCAAAAAGATCGCGAGCTCGCCCCGTGCCGCGTCGAGCCGTGCACCCAGGGTCATGGACAGGAAGTCGTACGGCTCGCACTCCATCTCCGAGCGCAGCGCGGCTTGAGCGGCGAGGACGGCTTTAGGACAGGCGCCGAAGGAGCCGTGATTCAAGTACGCAATCTCGGGATCGAGCCCCCAAAGCGCGGCGAAATTCGTTACGATTTCCGGCAAAGCAACGCGACTCCCAGGTGCCCGACGCTCGCTGCGGCGGGATTCTCCCACAAACCCGGAGGTACAAATGCAGTACCGGCTCTATTATTGGCCCACCATTCAAGGCCGCGGCGAGTTCGTTCGATTGGCGCTCGAGGAAGCGGGCGCCCCCTATCGGGACGTCGCACGCGAGTCGGTCCGCGGCGCGGGCGTCGCTGCGCTCCTCGCCATGATGAAAACGCGCCGGCTCGGTCGGCCGCCATTCGCGCCGCCGTTTCTCGAGGCGGGCCGGCTCGTGATCGGACAGACGGCCAATATCCTGCAATTCATCGGCGCGAGGCACGGGCTCGCACCGCGAGCCGAGGCGGCCCGGCTGTGGGTGAACCAGCTGCAGCTCACCATCGCCGACTTCGTGGCGGAAATCCACGACAGCCATCACCCCATATCGGGAAATCTCTATTTCCACCAGCAACGGCGCGAAGCGCGGCGCCGCAGCGCCGATTTTCTCAGGAGCCGCGCTCCGAAGTTTCTCGGCTATCTCGAGGACGTCATGTCGCGCAAGTCCGCTCGATTCCTGCTGGGTGCGAAGCTCACTTACGTGGATCTGTCGGTGTTTCAGATCATCGCGGGATTGAGCTACGCATTTCCGAACGCGAGCGAGAAGTTTGCCCGCAAGTATCGGCGGCTGTTCGCGTTGCATGAACGCGTGCAGGAGCGGCCGCGTATCGCGGCCTATCTCGCCTCGCCGCGCCGGATCGCGTTCAATGACGAGGGCATTTTCCGGCACTATCCGGAGCTCGACGCATGACGCCTTACGACCAGTCCATCTCGAACTGCCGCGCATCACCGATCACCCTCGCGAAATCGAGTCCGAGTGCATCCAATATGGGCTCCGCCACCGGCTTGATCTGTTTCTCCACGTAGTGCTCGCGATCGGGCGCGTGGCGCAGATTGTCCAGTGGCTCCGCGCCGGCCGTCGTCATGACGTAGCGAACGGAGCGGCCTGCCGCGCCCGGGGATTTGCGCGCGGCCGCGACGTGGGGCGGCGTGGTGGCCGTGTACTCGCCGGTCTGCTTGCGCAAGTTCTTGTGATACACCAGTTCCTCGTCGAGCTCGCCCCGGCGCACACGGGCGACGATGTCGGCGAGGTACGCATCCACCGGCCGATTGGAAAACAGGCGTTCGTAGAGCTCGCGTTGAACTCGCTTGGCGAGCGAGGTCCAGTCGCGTCGCACCACCTCCAGACCGACGAACTCCAAGCCGTGGACACCGCCGGCGCCCGGTTCGTAGAGGAGGCCGGCATAGCGCTTGCTCGCGCCGCGCGTGCTGTGACGCGCGCGTGCCAGGAACAATTTCAGGTACAGCTTCTCGAACTCGAGCTCGAGCCGGCTCTGCACCCGCCAGCGGCCCTCGATGTATTGCGCGAGGTCGCGATTGAGCAGCGCCGCGAGGCGGGCTGCCTCCGCACTCGCGTGCGCGGGATCCGCATGTGCGGCGCTCACGAAGAGGCTGTCGGTGTCGCCGTACAGGACACGGAAGCCGGCGGACTCGAACCATTCCTTCGACCACAACAGCAGATGCTTGCCCATTCCCGTGATGGAATTGGCGAGCGCCGGGTTGAAGAATCGACAGGCGGAGGTGCCGAGCACGCCGTAGAAGGAGTTCATCAGAATCTTGATGGCGTGCGCCGCGACATCGTCGTGATGCCGCTTGGCCGCCTCGCGTCGTGGAAACAACTCGTCGAGGAGCCGCGGCAGAATCGCGGGCTCACGGCGAAACGCGCCCTCGGTCGTGCGGATGAGATCGAGGTCCGGCAGGGGCGGGGGCACGTAGCTCACCGGATCGATATTGAACGTCCGGATCAGGCTGGGATACAAGCTCTTGAAATCGAAGACCCAGACATTCTGGTGCAGCCCGGTCGCCGGCTCGAGCACGTGTCCGCCCTGTTGCGCCACGTGTACGCGCGAGTCGCCGCCGCGCACGCTCGGAGCGACGATGCGCGCGTGCTCGAGCTCGGAAAGGTATAGAAAGTCGAAAGATGCGATGCTCGCCGCCACCCGATCCGGCGTCATGCCGGTGAGCTGGCTGCGGGCGAAGGCAAGCTCGATCAGACGCAGTTTCTCGACGATTTGCAGGGCGAGGCGGGCATCCGTGCGCGCGTAGAGTGCGAATGCGGGAAGATCGTGCTCGTAATTATGCAGAATCTCGGCCAGCCGATCGCCGGCGGGTCCTGCCACGGCCTTGCCTTCTCCGAGCACTTCGCGGGCCACGGCATCGAGCGAATAATCGTCCATGCGAATGAATGCGCCGCGCAGCAAATCGATGCCGTCGAGGACGAGCCGGCCGGGGATGCTGGCCTGGCCGCTGCCGAAATAGCCCTCGGCTTTGCGGATGCGAAGGGGGCCTCGATCACGACCGAGCTCGAGCGCGCATCCCAACCGTGCGGCGAGGCGTTCGAGCACCGTCAGGTCGAAATCGATGAGATTCCACCCGGTCAAGACATCCGGATCCAGCGATCGTACCCGGGCGCTGAATGCCTCGAGCGCCGCGGCCTCGGTGCTGCACCGCTCGGCACGCTCGGGCATGGGCCGATCGCCCGCATCGACGATGAGTACCTCATCGACTCCCAGCCCGAACAGCGATATCGCCAGCAGCCGCTCGCCTTTCGCATCCGTCTCGATATCGAACGACAATACGCGAGGCGTGAGCTGAACGTCGGCCGGGTAGAGGTCGGGGTCGTCGAAGATCACGGTGCCGGCTTGCGCGGTGCCACCCTGCGCCGTTGCCAGGGTCGATGGCTCGATTTCGCAACCGCCCTTGATGCCGCGCTCGATCAAGTAACGTGAAGCGAAGCGCACGTCGGCCTCGAAGGTCTCGATGCCCGCTGCGTGCAGCTTGTCGCGCAGCGGCGGCACGTCGGCGGGAACGTCGACGTCGACGCGGCTGACCGGATCCCCCTCGAACGTGCGCTTGTCGGCGGGTTGCGGATTCAAGCATCGAAGCGCGGCCGCGCGGTCGGCATCCGCGGTGCGCACATAGAAGTGCGGGCGCTGCCGGTCGTCGCGGACCAGAAATGTCCCGCCGCCTTCCAGACGGCCGTAGAGCTGCACCACCGGCACGCGAAGCCCGCCGGTGTTGGAGACGACACGGTAGGTCGCCTGGAGGATGAAGCCGCGTGCCCTCGCCATGGCGCCATTGTGCCTCAACGCGGACCACCGATTGAACTTAACGTGGAGCCCGCATGATTGAGAAACAATACCGGTCCGGGGGAGGCGCATTCGGTAGGCTCGGCGCTCACCCAATCGGCACCGGGGAACGAATGTCGCTCAACGAGGAACAGGCGAAGTCCTACATCACCAAGCTGTTGACCGCGATGAGCGCCGCCGGCGGTTCGGATCTGTTCATCTCGAAAGACTTTCCGCCGAGCATGAAACTCCAGGGTGTCATGAAACCCCTCGTCAATCAGAAGCTCTCGGCCGAGCTCGCCCGGGAGCTGGCGTATGCGCTCATGAACGAGCGTCAACGCCAGGATTTCGCAAAGGATCTGGAGGCGAACTTCGCGGTGTCGCTCCCGGGAGTGGCGCGTTTTCGAGTCAACGTATTCGTACAGCAGCAGCAAGTCGGGATGGTGGTACGCACCATCGTCAACGACATTCCCACGCTCGAGAAGCTCGATTTGCCGCCGATCCTCAAGGACATCGTGATGGCGAAGCGCGGCCTGGTGCTGGTGGTCGGTGCCACGGGTTCGGGCAAGTCCACCTCGCTCGCCGCCATGATCCATCATCGGAATTGCTCATCGGCGGGTCATATCGTCACCGTCGAGGATCCGGTGGAGTTCGTGCATCAGTCGCAGCAGTCGCTCATCACTCACCGCGAAGTTGGCATCGATACTCACTCCTGGCACAACGCGCTGAAAAACACCCTGCGCCAGGCTCCGGACGTCATTCTCATCGGAGAGGTCCGCGACACCGAGACCATGGAACATGCCATTGCCTTCGCCGAGACCGGGCATCTGTGCTTGGGCACCTTGCACTCCAACAGCGCAAACCAGACCATCGACCGCATCATCAATTTTTTCACCGAGGAGCGCCGCAACCAACTGCTCATGGACCTTTCGAGCAATCTGCGCGCGATCGTTTCGCAGCGCCTCATCCGGACGGAAGACGGCAAGAGCCGGCGCGCGGCGATGGAGATTCTCATCAACACGCCCATCGTCGCCGACAAGCTTCTAAAAGGAGAGTTTCACGAGATCAAGAGCATCATGCAGAAATCGCGAGAGCTCGGCATGATGACCTTCGACGCCTCGCTGTTCGAGCTGTATGACGAGGGCGCGATCGCTTACGACGAAGCGATCCGGAACGCGGATTCGGCCAATGAGCTCCGCCTCAACATCAAGCTCAACAGCAAGCGAGGCGCTCCGGCGCCCGCGTTGCAGGTCGCGGCCGGCTGAACGCCCGTTTGACGCAGCGCAACCCGCTGCCCCCCGGCACGCGCTCAGCGGGCCGGGCCCGACGGATCCTTCACGCTAATGCCAAGAATCGATTCGACATCGCGCTTGAACTCGGCGCGATTCCAGCGTGCGGTGCCCCGTCCGATCACGGCGGCCAGCTGATCGAACTGCTTCTGCGTGACGTTGGTCACCCCTGCGACCACGACGCGGGTGCGCACCCCTGCGGGTCCCGCGGCGACGAACACGGCCATCTGAAGATCGAAGAATTCTGCGAAACGCGGCGAGAGGCTGGCGTTGTCCCGGGCCTTCAGAAACGCATCGATCTTTCGCTGGCTCGGGACTCGCTGCAGAAAACTCTGGCGATCCGCGCCGCCCGATGTATCGGCCAGATTGGCCTCCTGGAAAAGCAAATTGTGTCCTGTCTCGATCATGGCGAACCTTGAGTGAGCATTCGAGCCTGGCGCCGGCTCACGCCGCATTCGTTCAGCATTTCTTAGCCTATCGTGCATATACCAGAATTGAAATAGACAAGATGCCATGAGCGCCGCGCGCCGGCACGCTCATGCTGACGCGACGCGTGGTTGCGACACGAGCATGGCGCTCACGATACATAGGAGCAGGACGGGCGGCAGCATGACATAGCGGTTGAGCGCCAGGCCCGCGCAACCGAGCGCGGCACCGATGCCGTAACTCAGCCATGCGAGCGATAGAAGTCGGACACGCGCGCGTGCGGCGGGCTGATGGAGTATGTCGGGCAAGGCCTCTCCCAGCCGGCCGATGTTGCCGGTGATGAATACGGTGTTCACCGAGGTGCCCATGAATTGGGGCACGACGGTGGTCTGGATGCCCATTGCGGCGGCGAGCACGCACGCGATCCAAGGATCGGCGCTGAACGATGAAGCCACGAGAAGGAGACTCTCGAACATCAGGAGCACGGGAGGGCGCAGGCGGACTCGGCTCAGCGACCAGGCGAAAGTGACAAAGACGACAAAGACGACGATCAAGGCCAAGTGATAGCCCGCCTGGCCCGGCGACTGCTTGAAGATCGAGATTCCGAGCAGAATGGTGTTGCCGGTCATCGCTCCCGCAAAGACATCGAACCGGAGGTAGCTGATCGCATCGACCCAGCCGGCCACGCCGCACAAAAGCGCCGCATCGATCATGTCGCGTCTGGTTGCCAAGCACGAAGACTAGAGGATGCGCTCGGGCCGCTTCAAGCCGGACGGCGATTCTCCTGCCCAGAGCCGTGGTGGCGCTGGAAAATCTCGACGGCTGCGCGCGCCGCCGGACCTGCGCTTTGCGGCCGAACCAGAACGAGATTCAAGGGAACGGCCCGCGACCCCCCGACGGCCAGCGGGAGCGGGCGCAACCTGTCTTGCCGAATGAGGTCCGAGATCAGATGCTCCGGAAGCCAGGCATACCCCAGTCCGGCCTGAACCGTGGCGAGCGAAGCCTCCATGCTGCTGACCGTGCACCGCCGCTCGGCACCCAGCCAGCCTTCGTCGCGGGGATGCTTCACTCCGGAATCGCGCACGACCACTTGCACGTGGCGGACCAGGTCGTCGGCCGTCAGCGGCCGGTCGAGCACGAAGAGCGGATGGTCCGGACGAGCCACCGCAACGAAATGGATGGTGAGCAGCAGCTCTCCGATGGTATCGGCGGGCAAAACCGCCGTCACCACGACGTCGGCGCGGTGCTCGATGATGGCCTCCTCGGCGCCGGACAGAACGGCATCGGACACCTGCATCTCGGTGTTCGGGCAGAGCTTTTGGAGCTCCGCGACGATCGCGAGCAGACGGCCCCGGGGAAAAGCCACATCCACGACCAGCTTGAGCTCGGGTTCCCAGCCTTGCTTCAAGGTTTGCGCCAGCTCCTCCAGGGTCTCGAGGTCCCGGAGCAGCGGCCGGACACGTTTCAACAGCGTCTTGCCATGAGAGGTGAGCACGGCCTTCCGCCCATCGACCTCGAGCAGCGGCATGTCGAGCGCCTCCTGAAGGCGCGCCACGGCATAACTCACGGCCGATTGGCTCTTATGCAGCACCTCGGCGGCGGCCGCGAAGCCGCCTTCGTCAACGATCGAGGCCAGGGCAGTCCACTGTTCCAACGATGTCTTGGGCAAGGCCGCTCCCTGATGGATTCGATTTATGCATCGGTTTGATCGGAAAATCGCGCTTTTAATTCGAATCATCGACCCTATCCTGGGAAGAACAGGAGATCAACATGAATGCCATCAGACGAAGCGAAGAACGGGGTCACGCCGATCATGGTTGGCTCAATTCCTACCATAGTTTTTCATTTGCCGATTACTTCGACCCGAAGCACGTCGAGTTCGGGCCGCTGCGGGTGATCAACGAGGATCGGGTCGATGCCGAAGCGGGGTTCGGCACTCACCCGCACCGCGACATGGAAATCATCAGTTACGTGCTGTCGGGCGAGCTCGCGCACAAGGACTCGCTCGGCAATGGATCGGTCATTCGACCGGGCGACGTGCAGCGTATGAGCGCGGGCTCGGGCGTACGACACAGCGAGTTCAATCCGTCGAGCACCGAGCGGCTGCACTTCTTGCAGATCTGGATCAAGCCGAACGTCGTGGGCATTCGGCCCAGCTACGAAGAGAAGCATTTTCCGTCCGGCGAGAAGCGCGGACAATTGAGGCTCATCGCCTCGGCGGACGGCGCGCAAGGATCGGTGATGATTCATCAGGATGCCAAGCTTTACGCCGGTCTGTTCGATGGCGAGGAGCGAGCCACACTCGCGCTCGGCCCGGCGCGGCGGAGTTATGTTCACGTCGTCCGCGGGGAGGTCCGCGTCAATGGCGTCGCACTGGGCGGGGGCGATGCGCTCAAGATTACGGACACGACGGCCGTGGTCATCGATGGCGGCCGCCAGGCCGAAGTGCTGGTGTTCGACTTGCCGAATGAATAATCGGGAAGCCTGACGGGTGGAAAGACGCCGCAGTGCGGAGATGCGGCAGGCGCGGTTAGACCAAGTGCGTATTGCCGCAGGGGACTCGGCCGGACAATCTGGCGGCACCGATGTCGCCACACGACGAAGAGCCGGTCCCGAGTTCGCGCTCTGATGCCCCGCACGCGCGGCTAGGCGTATTCATGGGCTTGATTATCGCGATCCAGATGACGTCCCCGGTGGCGGCACTGGAGGTTCGGGCATCGGAGCTGTGGAGTCAGGCCGTTGCCGCGATGCCGAACCTCGCGCACGGCGAGCGGGTTTACGGGAAGCATTGCATCGGCTGTCACCGCGCCCATGGCAGCGGCGCCGGCAACCGGCAGTATCCCCAGCTCGCGGGCCAGCAGGAGCAGTATCTCCTCGAGCAGCTGGTGCAGTTCATCTCGCTCGATGGCCGGGCCCCCAAGATGCATCGCATACTGGAGCGCAGTGCCCTCGCCGACCCCCAGTCGCTGCGCGATCTCAGTGCCTATCTCGCGGCACAACCGCACGATCCGCACGGGGAGCACGGCGATGGGCACCGTTTGGGCGTCGCAAGGAAGATTTACAGGGAAGGTTGTGTGAACTGTCACGGCGCCCTGGGCCATGGCCAGGCCCAGGGCCCGATTCCTTCGATCGGCGGCCAAAACTACACCTACCTGTTGATTCAGATTAAGGGCTTTGCCGCGGGACATCGCTCGAACGCCGATCCCGCCGTGACCTCAGTCATGAGTCGGCTGAGGTTGGAGGAGATGAGCGCGGTGGCCGACTTCATTTCGAGAATGCCGGACAGCGCGGATTTGCACTACGGATTCGCGGGCAACCCGTCAGCGAGGCGGTAGCCGGGTTACCAGCAGGTTGCTGGTGACATCGTCCACCACGGCGAAGTCGAAGCCGCCGCTTTGACCGGACCCGTCATCCTGATCGAACCGCGAGTCCCGGGCGTCGATCCCGAATGCCCCGCCTTGACTTGCGTCCACGTTGTATTCGCGAACGTATTCACCCGCCGCGGTGAATTCGACGATCTCGCTCGGATGCAGAGGATCGGCATTGACGGCATCTCCATTCGCGGTCAGCAGGTGTCCGTTCGGTGCGAAGCGCAGCGCGAGCGGTCCGCGAAGACGACTGTTCGAGAAGACGAGAGTGCCCTTCACGACGGGAGATGACCGGTGGTCTGCGCCGGACACCGAGTAGATCGCATTATCGTTGGTCGACGCGACGTACAAGGTGTCGGTGGCGGCATCGAAGGCGAGTCCGGTCGGCCCAAGCACCACCGCTGCCGCATTGGGGACGTGCGAATAGCCGGTTGCGAGCGTCGTCATTTTCTGAAGAGTCACCGCGCTCGAGGTGACCGCCACATCGAGCCGCGACACGGTGCCGTTCAGCACGTTGGACACGAAAATATGCGCTTCGCTGCCGTTATCGTCGATGGCGAGATCCCAGGGCCCATCGAGGAATACGGGATCCGTCCAGGTCTTGACGAGCTTGCCGTGACGGTCGATCACTTGCAGAGCTCCCCGTCCGATGGTGGCGAACGTACCGTCCTTGGTCGGGACATTGCCCACCACCACGAATCCGCCGCGTAGAACACCCAGCGCCGTGCTGAGACCCTGGAGCTTGCTGGTAAAGAAGGCGATGGCGGTACCGGGAGGCGCAATGGGTCCACGCACGGGCAGGCGCACGATCGAAGTGCCAGTTCCCTGGACGTTGTTGCTGTCATTGAAATTCGAGACCAGCACATCGCCGGCGACGATCGACCCGCCGGCGGGAAATCCGGCGGGGACGAACGCGACTCCGTAAGGATTCACATCGCCGCTCGCGGGTATCGTGGAGGAATTGATCGCATCGGGGAGGAAGGGCTCCCAGGCGAGGGCGACGGTCGAGAGTCCCGTCATGAGCCCCAGGAGGGAGGCAACGCGGATTGGCCCGTGGACCAAGGACTTCCCGTTCGATTTCATGATATCCCCCGAGCTGTGATTGAAAAGGACGTTGGTGTGTCGGTACGTACCGAGCGAGCGAGCGCCGGTTCTCTGCATGGTGAAAATTAATCCGCGAAGCGTTTGCCCATCGGCAACGAGCCCTATAATTCGGCGCCGATGGACGCACAGGTCAGCTCACCGAGATGGATCGCGACCATTGCGCTCGCAAGTTTCGCGGTGGTTCCGTGCATGACTCGTGCGGACGGCACGTGGGGCGCATCGCTCGGCGCGACCAGCGATTACGTATATCGCGGGATCTCGCAGACCTACGGCGGTGCAGCGCTGCAGGTCGGCGGCAGCTATCAAAGTCCGCTCGGATGGTTTGCCGGTGCGTGGGGCTCCAACGTAAGACCATATCCGGGGGGTGCGACTTTCGAGGAGCTGGATGCTTATGCAGGCATGATTCGACCGATCGGCACCGATTTCGCCATCAAGGGAACGTATACGCACTACGCCTATCTTCACGATCCGCGATCGGCGCGGTACGACTACGACGAGGTCGCGGTCAGCGTAGCGTACCTGGATCTCGCCGCAGCGACCGTCTCGTACCAGCCGAACTACACCTCCTATTCCCAGCTCGGTTTCGCATCCCGCCGCCCGGCTGCCGCCTACGAGCTCACGGGCCGTTGGCCGCTCAAATACGGATTTGCAGTGACGGGTGGGGCGGGGTATTACGATCTGCAGCACCTGTTCGGCGTCGGCTACTGGGCCGGCGACCTGGGGGTGGCGTACGTTCAGCGCAGACTGACGCTCGATCTGAGCCGCTTCTTCGCCGATTCGGTGGCGTCCACGCTGTACGAGGATGCCAGCGCCAATCGCACGTGGGTGTTTTCCGCGACCTTAAGGTTCTGAATGAACCGGACGCGGGCGCCAGGGTACCTACCAGTGCCAGCCCGTGTCGGAGGCTGTGAAACAGGAGTTCCCGGTCTTTGGAAAACTTCGAGCGAGCCAATCAATCGGGCGCCGTGCGCAGCGGGAACGACCGTGAACGGGAACTGATCTTCAAGGTCGGCCGCGGCGACCGCGACGCGTTCCGTGAGCTTTACCTGCATTATCACAGGCGTCTCGCCCGATTCCTGACGCGCCTGACGCATCGCCAGGAGGACGCCGAGGAGATCATCAACGATACCCTGTGGATCGTCTGGCAGCGCGCCGCGGAGTTCCGTGATGCCTCGCAAGTGTCGACCTGGATCATGGGGATCGCCTATCGCCGCGCGCTCAACATGATCCGGCGCGCGGCGACGCACGAGCGAGTCATGGCCCTCGAGAGCGCCGAGGGCGAGGCGGCCGTCAGCGATTCGGGCCAGGCAACCGAGAATCGGCAGTTGCTCAATTTTGCTCTCGCCCAGTTGCCGCTGGAGCAGCGCCTGGTGCTCGAGTTCACTTATTACTTGGACCATTCCTGCGAGGAGGTCGCCGAGATCATGGAGTGCCCGGTGAATACGGTAAAGACGCGCATGTTCAACGCCCGGCGCAAGCTCCGTGCGATTCTCGCCGAGCACAGCGCCGATTGGGGAGCGGGCCCGTGAAGCTCGACCTGGAAGGAGCCCGGTGCGAGGAGGAGGCCGCGCGGCTGCTGCCCTGGTATGTGACGGGGCGGCTCCCGACCGCTGATCTCGAGCGCGTGTCGAATCACCTGCAGCGCTGCGCGATCTGTCGCAGCGATGTCGCGCACGAGCGTCGAGTTCACGAACTCTTGAAAACCGACACCCGGATCGAATATGCGCCCCAGGCCGGCCTTGCCAAGACGCTCTCGCGCATCGACGAGCTGGATCGGGACGCACCCGTCACCGCGGCCCCGTCCATGCCGGGGCTGTCGCGACGCCGCGTAGGGGTGACACAATGGTTGACGGCGGCAGTGCTCGTGCAGGCGGTCGCGCTGGGGTGGCTGGGCGCGTCGCTTCGCGACCGGCCCTCGTCCGCGGTGCCTCCCGCGGCGTACCAGACCTTGGCGGCTGATCCGATGTCGGCGATACCGGGGCCGCATATCCGCGCGGTGTTCGCGCCTGCCATGACCCTCGGCGAATTGAAGGCGCTCCTGGCCGCGAACAAATTGACGATCGTTCGAGGGCCGAGCGATGCGGGAGCCTACACCCTGGCATCCACCGACGCGCGCGCGACCGCTGCCGGCCTCGAACCCATCGTCGCCGCGCTCCGCACCGATGCGCGCGTGCTCTTCGTGGAGCCTGCCGTCAACGACGCGGCGGTCGCCCGGTGAGAATCCCACCGCTTGGACTCATCGTCGCCGCCGTCGGTCTCGCCGGGTGCGCCTCCGATCATGCTTTGCAAAGCGAGTTGCCGGCAGAGGCGCGGGCATCGCCCGAAAACTATGTGGTCGTGACGGTGCGAAACCCGGTTTCCCCGGCGAGCTCCCATGCGGCATCGACGTCGCGCGGCTACGACGGCATAGGCCTCTACACCGCAGGCGGCGTGGCGCGCAGTACGACCCGGGCGCTGGCCGCCGATTACCATCTGCGCGAAGTGTCGAGCTGGCCCATCGCGGTCCTGGGTGTGCATTGCCTCACGTATGAGCTAGCGGGCGGAGCCGATCGCGACCGCCTGCTCGCGATGCTGGCGAGCGATCCGCGGGTCGAGTCGGCGCAAGCCTTGCTCGCCTTCGAGACCGCCTCCAGCCACTACAACGATCCCTACGCCGCCCTGCAGAACAACATGCAGCAAATGGAAGTGCTGGAAGCGCAGTCCCTGAGCCGCGGCGCGAGCGTTCGGGTCGCGATCATCGACACGGGCGTCGACGTGCATCATCCGGATCTCCCCGCGAGCCTGGTTGCGCGAAACTTCGTCGATAACGACGCGAGCGCTTTTCAGGAAGACGCGCACGGGACGGCCGTGGCCGGAGTAATCGCGGCGATTCCCAACAACGGGGTCGGTATCGCCGGCATCGCGCCCGAGGTCCGATTGCTCCTGTACAAGGCCTGTTGGCGCGCGGCCTCCACCGGCATCAGGGCTGCCTGCAATTCCTTCACGCTTGCGCAGGCGCTGGCGGCGGCGATCGATGCCCACGCCGATATCATCAATTTGAGTCTCGCCGGCCCGAGTGATCCACTGCTCGAGCGCCTGGTCGATCGCGCCACGGCGGCCGGCATCATCGTGGTGGGCGCGGTGCCGCCGGATGGCCTGCGCAATTCGTTCCCCACCGACATCGCCTCGGTCATCGCAGTCGATGCGCTGGAAAGCGGCCATACGAGCCCTGGAGTGCTGCGGGCGCCGGGCCGCGACGTGATGTCACTGGCACCGCATGCGCATTACGATTTTTACTCGGGAAGCTCGCTCGCCACTGCCGAGATTTCCGGATTGGTCGCACTGCTGCGTGCTCAACGACCGCATTTGACGGCGCAGGACGCGCGGATGCTGCTCCTTGAGAGCGAAGCGACCGATGGGGACGCATCGCCGAATGCCTGTGCGGCGCTGGCATCGCTGCTGCACGACAAGCGCTGCCCGGCGCAATAAGCTGCCCGGCGCAATAAACAGGGATCTCAAAAGAATACGTGGATCTCGGCGAAACCGAGGGACTGGTTCTCCGTGTTGCTCTGAGGAATCCCCACGTATCGGCGGTAGCCGGCGCGAAGCTGCAGAAACTGAATCGGGGTGTATTCGTACAGCACGCTCGCGCGCGTCTCGGCGTTGTTGCGGACGCTGCGCTCCGGGTCTTCGTACTCATAGGTGAGCTTGAGGTTGTGCCCCCTGCGAAGTCCCCAGTCGAGCTCGAGGAGCGATGCCAGCATCGTCCTATCGCCGTTGGTGAATCCTCCCCCTCGCACCAGATCGCCCTCGGCGAGCCATACGAAGGGTCCGGTGCGTAGCCCGGCAAACAGGCCGGCTTCGCGCCGGTTGCCGGCATCGGACTGGGTCGAGGATGCCGCGGCGCCGATGCGCCATGCGCTATGAACCCAAACGGCTTGTGCGGTCACCTGCTGACCGTTGCCGGTGGTCGCGTTGGCTGCGCCATTGGTGAGATCCAGCTGTGCAGACCAGTGCGGCAGCTCGAGGCCCAGCTCGACTCCCGTGTCCGGCGTTGTCATGCTGATGCCGGTGACCTCGCGAACAAACGCGGTGTTGTCTTGCAGGCGCCAGCCGAACGGTAGGTAGAATTTGCCGGCCTTGACGTACAGCTCCCCGGACGCCGAGGCATATTTGGCATAGGCTTCCATGACGGTGGCCGCGCCGGGCGCGAGCAGCTCATCGATCGAAAAATCCAGGCGCGAGGGAATGATCGAGACGTCCGCGTAGGTGCGCACCTGCTCGAGCGCGAACGATTTCTCGGTCGAACTGTGCGGGACGTCCATGAAGGACCAGTCGGTTCGCAAATCCCCTCCGACGCGTATGCGATCGCCGATGCGACCGAGCCACTCGTCCGTGCCCAGGTCCAGATGCTCCTCCGGCATGACATTCTGCGCGAATATGTCGCCGAATTCGCTGCGCAATCCTCCGCCCGTCGGATTGGTATGGCAGGCGCCACACTTGTAGCCTTGACCGACCGCAAGATAAGGCTCGGCATGCGCCGCGCCCATGCCCATCCCTACGAGCGCGCCCAGGTAAAGAAACGATCGCGGACCTGGAATACTCATTGGTCCAGATCCACGGTGAACGTCACTTCGAGCGGCTGCTCCGACGCACCGCCGGAGTCGACCTCCAAGCGATGTCCGTACACATCGGCGAGGTCGAGATCCGCATTGATGACCAGACGGTAGCTGCCGTTCCACAGCGGATTGCGCGGCGTCATGATCAGGATGTGCGGATTGGCCGAAGAGGCCGTGACATCCGCCGGCACCTCGGAATTCGCGAGCTGCGCATCGTCCGCCGCACCGCCGGCGCGCAGCAAGCGCAATGTGCCGGCGCCCAGGCGCGTGACATCGATGGGACCGTTGAACGCCACGATGATTCTCTCCGGAAGAACGCCCAGCACATCGCCATTGGACGGATACACAGATGCGACGCGGAACGTCTCGCGGCTCGCCTCGCCCGCCGCTGCCGGCGATGGTTGCGCGCCATCGCTGATCCATTGACTGATGGCCGCGATGGTGGCGTCGGGCAATGCAGATTCACCGAACGGCATGCGAGCTCCCACGGAAGCCGTGCCGCGCAGCTTCTGAATGAGGTAGCTGTTGGCCGGGTCGCCGGGCTTGACGCGTAACACCGACGGCACTTCCGCACTCGGCACACCCACCAGCAGGGCATAACTATGGCCCGCATCAAGCTGCAGGCCTTCGGGCGCTCCGGCCCCGGCGTGACATCCGCTGCAGATCGGCGTGAACACATTCTCTTGTATGGATGCGAGGTCGGCGGTGAGGGCTGCGCCAGCCCCGCCGTTCGAGCCGAGCGGTTGACCGCTCGCGTCGAGGCCGATGCCATTACCCGAGCAGCCGATCAACGGCAATGCCAATCCTACGCACAAGCCGAGAGCCACACGTTCCTTTGCGGACATACGAGCACCCAACGATTAAGTGATGCCGTGAGTGATTGGCCGTGTGGCAGCGGTTCAAGAGCACGGCGATTTATTTCGGACGAGAACCGAACATCCTCGCCTCGTTACTCAGTAATCGAAGGCCGCGTTTCGCGAGCCTCTAATCGCACACGAGACGCTGCGGCGTCGAGGACACGAGGTATGGTGTACAAAACCGAAACGACCCGATTGAATCTGAGATTTGCGGCCGCGTTGACGCTGCTGCTCGCGCTGCTCTCCGCCTGTGGTGGCGATGGAGGAGGGTCAAGCGCGATGAGCGGCGCCGGCGGCGGCGGATATGGCACCGGAGCAACGGCCGCGGCGATCACGATCTCGCTCAGCAACTCAAACATTCAGGTGGGACAGAGCTCCACTCTCACGTGGTCCGCGACGAATGCCATGGCGTGCGCGGCGAGCGGCGCCTGGAGCGGTTCGGAGCCGATGACCGGATCGAAGTCCGAGTCGCCGGCCGCCGCGGGCACCTATACCTACACGCTCGCGTGCACGGGCTCGGGGGGCGGTGCGTCGGCAACGAAGTCGACTACACTCACCGTCGGCGCGGCCGCCGCCGGCACCGGGCCGTATACCTCTACGAGCCTGGTGGCGGACATTGCCGGCACATCGGCACTCACCGTCGATCCAAACCTGGTCAATCCCTGGGGCGTCGCCTTTGCACCGAACGCGCCGGTCTGGATTGCGAACAATGGCACCAGCACATCGACGCTGTACGACGGCAGCGGTAACCCGCAGCCGGCCGCCTCGCCGCTGGTCGTCAAATTCACCGCCAACGCCGGGCATGCATTTGCTCCGACCGGTATCGTTGCGAACACGACGAATGACTTCGTCGTGAGCGCGGGCGGTGCTTCCGGCGCCGCGAGCTTCATCTACGTCGGAGAGGGAGGCACCATCGCCGGCTGGTCATCTGCGGTAAGTTCGAGCCTCGCGGTGACGATGTACACCGATACTGCGGGTGCCGAGTATACAGGCGCCACCATGGCCACAACCGGCGGCCAGAACTACTTGTACGCCGCAGATTTCCACAACAACAAGATCGATGTGTTCAACGGCAGCTTCGTGAAGCAGACACCGTCGGCGACCAGTTTCGCGTTCACCGATCCCAACTTGCCTGCGGGTTACGCGCCCTTCGGCATCCAGGCGATCGCCGACGGCACCGGCGGAGCGATGCAGATCTACATCGCCTACGCCCAGCAGAAGGCGCCGGACGACTCCTTCAGCAACATCGGCGCGGGTCTCGGCCTGGTGAACGTATTCGACGCGAACGGAGTCCTGCTGACACACTTGATCGCAACGGGCGGTGCGCTGAATGCGCCCTGGGGGATCGCGCTGGCACCGGCCGATTTCGGGCCGCTCGGCAAGGATCTGCTCATCGGCAACCTGGGCGACGGGAAGATCAATGCGTTCGATTCCGGGACCGGTAAGTTGATCGGCCCACTGAGCGATTCGCATTCCAATCCGCTCGCAGTGCCGGGGCTGTGGGGCATTGCGTTCGGCAACGACAGCGTCGATCAACCGCACAACACGCTATTCTTTGCCGCGGGAACCGTTGACGGCAGCCACGGAGAGTACGGCCGCATCGATGTCGGTGCTACGCCGCCGACACTGAACGGGACGGCGGCGGTGACGGTGGTACCACCAAGCGCTACGGTGAGCGGCACGGTCGCGCTGACTGCGAAGGTCGGCGACAGCGTCATCGTTTCCGCCGTGGAATTCTTCGCCAACGGAAAAGCCATCGGCACCGCGGACTCGGCGCCTTACACCGTTCAATGGGATACGGCGACCAGCGCCAACGGCTCGGTGACCCTGACGGCGACAGCAGTCGAGGGTTACGGCAAGCGAGCGAATTCCGCGCCCGTTATCGTCACCGTCAACAATGCGGCAGCTGCGGCGACGCTGACGCAACTTCAGGCACAGATCTTCGGTCCCATCTGCTCAGGCTGCCACAACGGCGTGGGCACGAGCCTGCCGGGCGTGCAGAACCTCACCTCGGCGGCGGCGACATACCAATCGCTGGTCAACAAGCCGAGCATCGAGCAGCCGAACCTCTTCCGTGTGAAGCCCGGCGACCCTGCCGACAGCTACGTCATCCACAAGCTGGAAGGACTCGCGGGTATCACTGGTTCGCGCATGCCGCTGGGCGGCCCGTATCTGTCGACGGCCACGATCGCTCAGATCGAGTCGTGGATCTCCGCCGGGGCGCCCAATGATTGATCCGATGGGTCCGCGAATTCGACCGATGCGTCCACGAGAATGTCCCAAAGATGCTGCGCAAAACTCCTTGTCACGTAGAGCTCGAATACCTCGTCGCCTCGCACGTGCACCAGGACACCGATGTGCGCCATTGCGCTGTGCGCGCAATGGCCTGCGGTGAGCTCGGATCCGGAGAGATCGAGCGGCAGGTACTTGGCGAGCAGGTCGCGGGAGCGTGGGCCCGATACGATGAAGATACGGCGGCTGGCGCTCAGCTCGAGTACCGCCGCCGAGTCCTTGGGGAGCGCGGAGGCGAGCTGCGCGCCGAGCGGCCCGCCGCCCAGAGGAGCGCCGCCCTGCGAACTCTCCGCCGGCCTAACGATCAGCCAACGACCGGGGGCCGCCGCGAGAATGCTCGCATCTCCGCGGCTCGCGACGGCACCGGGATGCCCGGGCAAAACAACGCCCAGAATCCCCGCGAGAAGGCGAACGGTGTCGTCATGAGTCGCCGGCCACGCCGCGACCTGCACGATCTCGACGCCCGTTCGCTCGGTGAGGGTGACGGCGATGGCATCAGCCACGGTATCGCGCTCCTTCTTTGTCGTAGAAGACGGAGTCCGCGACTCGAACCGCCGTCACCTCACCCTTCAACGGATAGGCGGCGTACACCGTCGAGCCCTGGATGGAGCGGCCGTCCTTGACCAGGGCCAACGCAATGTCGTGACCGAGCACCGGGCTGTACGTCATCGAAGTGACGTGCCCGATGGGTGCGGGCGCGGCGTGACCGGGCCACGCCAGGCCTTGCGCGGGCCGGCCTGGCGCGGCCCGGCCTGGCGCGGCCCGGCCGGCCTGCGCCGTCTCGACAATCTGCGCCCCGGCTCGCAGGCGTGCCTTCGGATCGAGCGGTACGAGCCCCACGAGTTGCAGCCGGCCCGACGCGGTGAGCTTGGGCCGCTGCGACAGACGCCGGCCGATGAAGTCCTTTTTGTCGCTGAGGAGTCCCGCGAGCCCGAGGTCGTCGGCCGTGGTACGACCATCGAGCTCCGGACCCGCCACGTGGCCTTTTTCGATGCGCAGGGCGCCCATGGCCTCTGTTCCGTAAGGCAGGATGTTCTCGGTGCGGCCCGCCTCGAGCGTTGTTTCCCATACTTGCAGCGCCTGGTCGGCCGGCGCCGCGATCTCGTAGGCGAGCTCGCCGGAGTAGGTCATGCGAAACACGCGACACGCAATGCCGGCGATGCGCGTGTCGACGACACCCAGATGAGGCAGAGCCTCGTTGGAGGCTGCCGAGGCGCCCCCCTCGATCACACGCGCCAGCACCGCGCGGCTCGAGGGTCCCGCGAGCGCCATGGTGCCCCACTGATCCGTAGCGGACGCGACGTGCACCCGCAAGTGCGGCCAAACGACCTGCAGCAAAAACTCCAGATGCGCGAGCACGGCGGCGGCGTTCGCGGTGGTCGTGGTCATGAAATAGTGATGCTCGCCGACGCAAGCCGTCGTGCCGTCGTCAAAGACCATGCCATCCTCACGCAGCATCAAGCCGTAGCGGACTCGCCCGCGCGCGAGCGAACGCCAGTTGTTGGCGTACGCGCGCTCGATGAGTTCGAGGGCATCGGGTCCCTGGATGTCGATCTTTCCGAGCGTCGACACATCGACGAGTCCCACCGCCCTGCGCACGTGCGCTGCCTCACGGATGTATGCCTGCCGCAGTGTCTCGCCGGGCTTCGGATAGCACCGCGGCCGCATCCAGAGCCCCGCCTCGACCAGGGTTGCACCCTGGGCGGCGTGCCAGTCATGCAAGGGTGTGCGTCGGATCGGCCGATAGTGCACGCCCCTCTCGCGACCCGCGAACGCCCCGATGGCCACCGGTACGTAGGGCGGACGAAACGTCGTCGTGCCCGTCTCGGCGATGGTGCGACCTCGAAGCGCCGCCATCAGGGCAAGCCCATTCATGTTGCTGGTCTTGCCCTGATCGGTGCCCATGCCGAGTGTCGTATAACGCTTCAGGTGCTCGACGGAGACGTAACCCTCGCGATGAGCCAATGCCACGTCGGCCGAAGTAACGTCGTCCTGAAGGTCGACAAAAGCATGACGCTCAGCACCCGGAACGATCCACAACGGCGCGATCGGAGCACTCTGCTTGTCGGACGTGCCCGACACAGGCACCCGGGCCGCTTGCAACCCCAACGCTATCGCGGCGGCGGCTCCCGCGGCAGAGCCTGCCTCGAGGCATGCGGTGAGCGTCATCGCGCCCGCGGCGGATCCGGCGGAGGTTTCGGCCTGCCTCGCCGGGCCCGGCACGAATACCGAGAGGGCCTGATCGAAGACGGGCTTCGCTCCCGACTGACTGTGCAAATGCACCGTCGGGCTCCAGCCGCCCGACACGGCGAGGAGGTCGCAACCAAGATGCCGGGAGCCGCCGCTCGCATCGAGACGCGCGACCTCGACGGCATTCACACGCAGCTTGCCGTGAGCGCGCACCACGGCGTGCCCCAGAAGACAGGGGATGCCGAGGCGGCGCGCTTCCACGGGTAACGGACCCTCCGCGGCGTTGCGCGAGTCGACGATGGCCTCGACGGATGCGCCGGCGGCGTGCAATTTGAGCGCCGTCCGATACGCATCGTCGTTGTTGGTAAAGAGCACGGCGCGCCGACCCGGGACGACCGCAAAGCGCTTCGCGTACGTGCGCACCGCCCCGGCGAGCATGACGCCGGGACGATCATTGTTCTCGAAGACCAGCGGTCGCTCGATCGCACCCGTCGCGAGCACGACGCGCTTTGCGCGAATGATATGCAGGCGCTGCCGGGGCGCGCACGCGCGTGCAGCCGTCACCGGTGAACCCGCCGCGGGTTTTGCGAGCTGATCCGCAACTCGCTCGATGGCGCCGATGACGTTGTGGTCGTAGTAACCGAACGCGGTCGTGCGCGGCATCACACGCACCCGCGGCAGACTCCGCAACTCCGCGCAGGATTGCTCCCGCCAGGCGTCGGCACTCGCATCCCCCACGCTATCGTCGTCCCGCCAAAGTGCGCCGCCGAGGAGCGGCTCACTCTCGGTCAAGATGACGCGCGCGCCCGCGCGGCCGGCCGCGAGTGCGGCGGAGAGGCCCGCCGGACCTGCGCCGACGACGAGCACGTCGCAGAACAGGTGACTTCGCTCATAGCGGCCCGGGTCGCCATCGCGAGAGGCAGCTCCCATGCCCGCCGCACGCCGGATGAACCGCTCGTAAAACATCCACGCCGACCCCGGCCACATGAAGGTCTTGTAATAAAAACCTGCGGGAATGAAAGGAGCGAAGAGCTGATTCAAACTCATTAGATCGAACGCGAGCGAGGGCCAGCGATTCTGGCTGAGCGCGACGAGTCCTTCGAAGAGCTCGATTGTCGGAGCCTGCATGTTCGGCTCGTCGAGCGCGCCTCGACGCAGCGTCACCAAGGCATTGGGCTCTTCCGGGCCGCACGTGTAGATGCCGCGCGGCCGATGGTACTTGAAGCTGCGGCCGACCAGATGGACGTCGTTTGCCAACAAGGCGGAGGCGAGCGTGTCACCGGCGCAGCCATTCAAATTTTTTCCATCGAAGGAAAAGGCCATCGAGCTCGAGCGGTCAATCGCGCCTCCCGCGGAAAGACGGCGCGAACCGCCCGGCGCCGGGATGGCGCGCAGGGTGCGCGGCTCGACGCTCACGGAGTCCTCCAACCATCCGCTGCGGGACGCACCTGCGTGATCGCGTGGGTGAGCGTGTCGCGAGCGACGCGGAGCCACTGCCGACACCCCTGCACGTGATGCCAGTATTCGAGGTGGAGACCCCGCGGGTTATCCCGAAGATAGGCGTAGTTCATCCACTCGCCTGTGGGCGCCGTGGCCTCGGGTCGCGTGACGGTTGCATCTCCGCCGTAGGTGAATTCGGTGTGATCGCGTTCCCCACACCACGGACATCGTATCAACAGCATCGATTCTTCATGCGGATGGCGGAATTCCTAGTGTGCGTTGGGCACGGGGCCCGCGCCCCTCTCGTCGATCATGGCGCCGCGCTCGAACCGCTCGAGAGTGAAGGCTGCATTGAGATCGTGGGGCTGGTCGTGCGCGATCGTATGGGCGAAGGTCCAGCCTGATCCTGGCGTTGCCTTGAAGCCGCCGTAGCACCAGCCGCCGTTGATATACAGCCCCTCGAGCGGCGATTTGGCGATGATGGGACTTCCGTCCATGGTCATGTCCATCACGCCTGCCCAATTGCGCAACAAGCGCAATCGCGCGAGCATCGGGAAGCACGCAAGGCCTGCGGCCATGACCTCTTCCGCGATCGGCAAATTTCCGCGCTGCGCGTAGCTGTTGTAGCCGTCGAGGTCGCCGCCGAACACGAGACCTCCCTTGTCCGACTGGCTGATGTAGAAATGACCCGCGCCGAAGGTCACGACGGTGTCGATGAGCGGCTTCAGAGGCTCAGAGACGAACGCCTGCAAGAGGTGGCTTTCGATCGGCAATTTCAGCCCCGCGAGCGCCGCGAGCTGACCCGTATGGCCCGCCACCGCCAGCCCGACCCGGCCCGCGCCGATGCGCCCGCGTGAGGTTTCCACCCCGACCACCCGGTCGCCCGCGCGCAGGAAGCCGGTCACCTCGCAGTTCTGGATGATGTCGACGCCGAGCCGGTCGGCGCCGCGCGCGTAGCCCCAGGCCACCGCGTCGTGCCGGGCCGTGCCGCCGCGGGGCTGAAGCAATCCGCCGTGGATCGGGAAACGGACATTCGAGGAGAAGTCGAGCTCCGGCACCCTGGCGCGAACCTGCTCGCGGTCGAGCAATTCGGCGTCGATGCCGTTCAGCCGCATGGCGTTTCCGCGGCGCGCGTATTGATCCATCTGCGCGTCGGAATGCGCGAGATTGAGCACGCCGCGGGCACTGAACATCACGTTGAAATTGAGCTCGACACTCAACCCTTCCCACAGCTTCAACGACCATTCGTAGAAATGGGCGTTGGCCGGCAGCAGATAGTTCGACCGCACGATCGTGGTGTTGCGGCCGGTATTGCCGCCGCCCAGCCAGCCCTTCTCCAGAACGGCCACGTTCCGCACGCCGTGCCTCTTGGCGAGGTAATAGGCGGTCGCGAGGCCATGCCCGCCGCCGCCCACGATGATGACGTCATAGGCCTTTTTCGGCTCGGGGTCGCGCCATGCGCGTTGCCAGGTCCGATGGGCGCTGAGGCCGCCTCGAACCAGATTGAGAAACGAATACTTGTTGAGCATTTTTGAGTGGCCGCCCGATCGAACGGTCCGCCAAGCTCAATATTCGCACGATTGGCATGAAATTTGTGATCAACCTTCTACCGGCTCCAGGTCCATTGCCGGCCGCTGTCGCGGCAGCCGCCGTCGTGAAAGCCGGTCCATGCGCGGCCACGCACGAAGCGTCCACTCGGCGCCCTGGTCGCCTCGCCGTCGCGAAGCGCCTGCACCCCGTTCACCCACACCTGATCGACGCCCGTTGCAAGCTGGTGGGGGTGCTCGTAAGTCGCGTGGTCCTGAACGGTGCGCGGATCGAAAACGACGACATCCGCGAAGTAACCCTCACGCAGCATCCCACGATCCTTCAGGGACAGGTTTTGCGCGGGAAATGCGCTGAGCTTGCGGACCGCTTCCTGGAGCGTGATCACCTTCTCGTCGCGGACGTATTTTGCGAGTACTCGCGCGAAGTTGCCGTAGGCTCGGGGATGCTCGCTCGACTCGAGGAAAACCCCCTCCGGGGCCGGTGCATCCGCATCGGACCCGAAGCTCACCCAGGGCAGGGCGACCTCACGGCGGACGTTGTCCTCCGACATCAGGAAATAGGCCACTCCGACTCGCGAGCCGTCCTCGACCACAAGCTCCATGGCGGCTTCCTCTGGGCTGACTCCGCGCATCGTGGCGACCTCCTCGAGCGTTCGTCCGGCGAGCGGCTTGAGCTTCGGATTCTTGAATTGAAGCAGCAGCGCTCCTTTTGGACCCGATCGCTGCAAAAGATTTTCCCACGCGGGCGAGGGGTCGCGCATCTCGACCGCAACTTTCGCCCGCACCGCGGGGTCTTTGAGGCGCTCGATCCACTTGGCGAGGCCGCCTTCCTGAACCCACGGCGGCATCGTCACATCGAGGCCGGTGGCGCCGGCCGTATAGGTGTACATGTCTGCGGTGATGCGGGTGCCTGCGGCACGCGCCGCCTCTACTTGGCCGATCACCGTATCGAGCTTGTTCCAATTCACCTGCCCGGCAACCTTCAAGTGATAGATCTCCGCGGGAGCGCCCGACGCCTTGGCAATGTCGATGGTTTCCTGGACCGCCTCGACCAGGCGGTCGCCCTCGCTGCGCATGTGGGCAATGTACATTCCTCCGCAATGCGCGGATTCATCCGCGAGTGCGATGAGCTCGGGTGTCTTTGCGTAGGTATTCGGGTTGTAGATGAGCGCGGTCGTGACGCCGAGCGCCCCTTCCTCCATCGACTGATGAACCAGTTTTCGCATTTCCAGGAGCTGCGCCGGGCTCGGCTGAACGTCATTCTCGCCGAGCACATAAGTACGTACCGTACCCGCACCCACGAACGAGGCAACGTTGGGCGAGATGCCTTTGCGCTCCAGTTTGCTCAGATACTCGCCGAGCGTCGTCCAGTCGACCTCATAATGAATGTCTCCCTGTTGGTGCAGCATGTCGGCCTTCATGGCCGGGCTCAAAGGACCCATGGAATCCTCGCCCATCACCTCGAGCGTCACGCCCTGACGCAAATCGCTCAGCGCGCGGCCGTCGACCAGGAGCGATTCCTCGGGATGGGCCAGCATATTGATGAAGCCCGGCGCGACGGCCTTGCCGCTTGCATCGATATCGGTGCGCGCTTTGCCGCCGACATGCCGCCCCACGTAGGCGATGCGATCGCCATCGATCGCGACATCGCCGACATACGGCGCGTTACCGGAGCCGTCGTAGATGAGCGCGCCGCGAATGATGATGTCATGTGACCGGCTTGGGGTTCCGGCAATGGCGGAGAATGCCGCCGCCGTGAGCCCGAAGATCAGGATCGCCCCGGCTGCGGCGTGAACGAGGTGCATACGGGTTGCAGAAGAGGCTTTCACGTAATCTCTGGATGTAGGTTGCCCAACGTCGTTACTTCGCGCGCCCTCGCCGCCTCGATGCGGCGCGTGGCCCGATCGAGGGCGTACAGGAGCGCCGCCGCGACGGCGGCTATGAAGGCGAGAACGGCAAAGTATCGGGCATGACTCATGCGGCTCCACAGCGTGCCGAGCGCACCGGCCGCGAGACTGCCGCTGAAGATGGTGAGAAACCAGGCCGCTACGGTCGTTGCACCGAAGCCGGCGGGCGCCAATCGCGCGAAAAGCCCGAGTCCCGTCGGCAGAATGTACAGCTCGCCGATGGTGAAGATGACAAAAAACACGGCGAGCCACCACCCGTCGGCGCGGCTCGATCCGGCCTCGAAGGCGATGAGTGCGAGCAGCAGGTAGGCCGCCGCGACGATGAGCGCCCCAATGGTCATTTTTTGCATGGACGAGTGCTCGTGGCCTGCATTGGCGCGCCGACGCCAAATCGCGAGCAGCACCGGCGTCATCAGGATGACGAGGAGGGGATTCAACGACTGAAACCACGTCATGGGAATCGTCATCCAGGCGGTGGTTCGATCGATTCCGCTGTCGGCCCACAGCGCTACGGTATTGCCGATCTGCTCGTAAACGCCGCGAAACACGGTGACGGCAAGGCCGATGGCGGCCAGCAGTAGAAAGGTCGAGCGGTAGCCGCCGGAGGGGGTAGTCCGAATGGCCACCTTCGGCGCGCGACCCGATTCAGGTAAATACCGACCGCCGAGCGCGTAAATCATCAACCCTGCCAGCATCCCGACGCCGGCGGCGCCGAAGCCCCAATGCCAGCCGTAGAACTCCCCCAGCGTGCCGCACACCAAGGGTGCCAGAAATCCACCGATGTTGATGCCGACATAGTAGACATTGTAGGCCCGACCGCGGCGCGGGTCCTCCGGCCGATAGAGCGAATCGATCTGGCTGGGGAGGCTCGGCAGGAACAGACCGTTACCGAGCGCGATGGTCGCGAGCGCCGCGTAGAACAGCGGCTGGAACGTCATCATGAAATGGCCGGCGGCCATGATGCCGCCGCCGACGATCACGGCGCGCCGCTTACCGAGCCAGCGGTCGGCAATGATGCCGCCGAAGATCGGGGTGAAATAGGCCGCGGCGGTGTAGGCGCCGTAAATGACCGATGCCTTTTCCTGACCGATCAGGAGCTGCTTCGTCATGTAGTAGACGAGCAGTGCCCGCATCCCGTAGTAGGAGAAGATCTCCCACATTTCGGTCAGAAACAGGATGGTCAGCCCGCGTGGCTGACCGAACCAGGTCCGCGGGTCTTCTGTCATGCCGCAGCCGCTTGCGTAGCCCCCCAGACACCGTCGTCGCTCCACGCCATGCCATCGACGTACGTCATGCCCGGCGTGCGATCCATCGACAAGAATGTCGGCCCATCGAGATCGACGATATCGCACAGCTGACCGAGGATGAACGCCGGCGCCATGGCCAGGCTCGAGCCCACCATATTGCCGACCATGACTCGCAGTCCGAGGCGCCGGGCTGCATGCGCCATCGCCAGACCCTCGGTCAACCCGCCGCACTTGTCGAGCTTGATGTTGACGACCTGAAATCGCCCGATGAGCCCGGGAAGGTCGGCGAGACACAGAGCGCTCTCGTCGGCAGCGATCGGAATGGTGGAGACATATCCCGCGAGATCGTGTTCGCGGCCGCGCTTGATCGGCTGCTCGAGCAAGGAGACATGCGCGGCCATCAAGGCATCGGTCAAGGGGTCGAGCGCATCGAGCCCATATCCCTGATTCGCATCGACGCCCATCCAGCAATCCGGCCGTGCATCGCGCACCGCACGCACGCGGGCGATGTCCAGGCCGAGATCGCCGGTGAGCTTCAATTTCAACGATCGAGCCTGTGCGTACTTGCGCGCGCCCAGTGCCATCGTGTCCGGAGAGTCCGCGCCCAGCGTGAACGTCGTGACCAGCGGCCGCGGGGTGGGAACACCGGCGAGTTTCCACACCGGCGTACTCGAGCGGCGCGCATCGAGCTCCCACAGCGCACAGTCGATCGCATTGCGGGCGCCGCCCGGGGGCAACAGTCGTTGCAGACCCAGGCGGTCGATGCCGGCCTCGATCTCGGCGCGCCGGGCCTCGATCGCGGCGACCATGGCTTGAGCCGTGTCGTTCAAGTAGTAGACGCCGGACGCTTCGCCGCGGCCTTGATGGATGCCGTCATCGAGCGTCGCGATAACGACATCCTGCTCCTCGAACACGAAGCCGGAAATATGAAAGGGCGCGGCGAGGCGCAACTTCTCGACGTCGATGCGCAGCTTGAGCGGGCTCATCAGTAATTCAATCCGAAGCCGATCAAGTGGAACGCGAGGGCCACCCACAGCACGGTCGCCGCGGCGAGCACGAGCACCACGCTCCATAGCCTCGCCGGCCATCGTCGCTTGCCGGTCCATACCCTGGCGAGATTCCACAGCATCGCAGCCAATCCGCCGATGAACGCGACAGCGCCCAGCATCTGGGCGAGCACGATCAGCAAGTCGGATTTGCTCCCCAGATAGTTGAGGTCGTTGAGCATCCGGGCCAACACGAAGGCCCACAGGCCCAATCCGGCCAAAATCAAGATCGCCGCGAACCGGCTCACCCGGAATGCGCGCAAGGATACCGAATCGAGGGCAAGCCGCGCCCCATAGCGGCGGCGGACGATGGCCGCGGCCGGCCAGAACAGCGCCGTGAGTGCCAGGGCTCCGATGCTTGCGTACAGCAGGGGCGTCAGCCAGGTGCCATCCTGATACCAGGGCACACGATCGAACACCATGAAGGGCGACAGCTCATCGATGCTGAAACGCACCAGCTTGCCGTTCACCTCCTGGGCGGCGAGACGCTCGTGACTATCGCGGTCTATCCATAGGAACGGCGCCGCCTCGACCCAATGCCGGGGTTGATCGTTCAGGCCCTTGATGGGCAGCATGAGCTCGCCCTTGGGGCCGACCCGCACCTTCATTTGACCGACGAAACCGATAATCGCCAGGAAATTCGATTGCGAGCCGCGAGAGTTATTCCAATTGCCCGTCAACATCGCCGCATGGGCCGAGGCGGTCTTCGCATCGAGATGTCCGGAGGCTTCCGGGCCGGGGAAATAGCGATCGGCAAAATCATCGAACAATGCGATGCGCAGGGTCCCCGCAACGCCATCCTTGCCCGAGCTGTTGAACGAGACGTAAAAGCCGACGCCTTCCTTCAGGAACAGATGCAGCGAGGTGTGAAAGTAAGAGGTATCCCCAAGGTGCGCGATGACTTCGCGACCGTTGATGTTGGTCTCGAAAAAGCCCAGCTCCATGCGATTGAGCGGCGGCAAGAGGGTGAGCGGGCTGTCATGCATCATCGCGGCGGTTGCAGCGCTCAAAATGCGGTTGCCGTGATACTCGCCGTTCTGCAAATGCGCGATCATGAAGTGCGCCATGTCCTCACCGGGCGAGGACAGCGCCCCGGCCGGCGCGGGTCCGATGATCTCGAACGGATGCGGATCCTGCGAGGCCAGCTCGTATCCCTTGGACATCAGCGGCGCCAGGTCCGCCGGCAAGGGCTGGCGGAAGGTGGAGTGCGGCATGTCGAGCGGTTCGAAGATGTGCTTCTCGACGTAGGCGTCGAAGGGCTCGCCGGATACGCGCTGCACGATGTAGCCCGCGAGCGATGCGCCGTAATTGGAGTAGGCGGGGGTGCTGCCCGGTGCAAAGACGCGCTCGGGGACCCACTGCTTGAGCAGGGCCTCGTAGCCGGGCGCTTTCGGGTCTTCCGATATGATGTCCTTGGCCTGCTCCTCGAAACCGGCCACGTGCTGCATGAGGTTGCGCATGGTGACCGGCTTGCCATCGCGCGGCGGGATCTTGAAATCGAGGTACTGGTTCACGTCGCCGTCGAGATCGATCTTGCCTTGCTCGACGAGTTGCATCACCGCGGTCCAGGTGACGAGCTTGGAGACCGAGCCGGGCCTGAACAAGGTGAGCTTCGGGTCGACCGGCGCGCGCGCCGCGACGTCCGAGTACCCGTAGCCGCGTTCGGTGACGATCTGGCCGTCCTTGACCACCACCACCACGGCACCGGCGATGTCGCCGGTGTGCAAGGCGTACGGCATATAGCCGTCGAGCCAGGTGTTCACATCCTCCGCGGTCAAGGGCGGGGCCGCCTGCGCGCCGCTCGCCAGTAAAAGCACCGCCGCCACCCGAATTGCTTTTTGTATCCGCATAAGGGAGCTCTCTATTTAATGAGTTTCATCCGAGACAGGAATCGACCAGACGCTCGAAGGGCGGGCCGCCCCGCACCGGATCCGCAACGGGAAAGCCCAGCCGCTCACTTTCCCGGCCCAACAGCCGCGCGGCCTCTTCCGCACTCAGCCTCGAGGTGTTCAAGCTGACCCCGGCGCAACGGATCGCCTCGTTGGTGCGTCTGCCCAGCCGCACGTTCAATTCGATCGTCTCGGCGATGTCCGGTATCGGGTAGCTCGGATAGCCGAGCATGTGCGTGCGCTCAGGCTCGTGGCAGACGACGATCACATCCGGTTGACAACCGTGCAGAAGGCCCAGCGATACGCCGGCGTAGGCGGGATGGAACAACGAGCCCTGGCCCTCGATCACGTCCCAGTGCTGCTCGGGCGCATCGGGGCTGAGAAGTTCCGCGGCGCCGGCCTCGAAATCGGCGACCACCGAGTCGATTGGCAACCCGCTGCCCGCGATCAGAATGCCGGTTTGCCCCGTCGCGCGAAAATCCGCCGCGAGGCCGCGTCCGCCGAATGCGCGCGCGAGCGCGAGCGCCGCGTACTTCTTGCCGATGGCGCAGTCCGTACCCACGGTGAGAAGACGTTTTCCAGACCGCTTGCGGCCCGAGGCAATCGGAATATCCGCAGGCGGCGTGCGGACATCGATGAGTCGTCGGCCATGGCGCTCCGCGGCGGCCTTGAGACGAGGAACAGCGGCAAGCTTCGCATGCATGCCGCTGATCACATCGAGTTCGGATTCGAGCGCCTCGAGGAGCGAGGGGATCCAGCTCTCGCTGATCACACCGCCCGCATTGGCGACCCCGATCACCAGCGACCGCGCGCCCCGCGAGCGCGCCTCCCGGGGCGTCAGTCGTGGAAGATCGGTGGTGACGGTGGCCCCGCACGACCACTCGCCGACGCAGCGCTCGCGAGCCCAATCGCGCAAGCCGAAGGCGGTCTTGGCATAACCGCGCTCGGTCGTGTCGCCGAGGAACAGCAGGTACGGGGAAGGAAGATCCACGACGCGGGGTCAGAATTTGGCGGACAGCGAGAGACCGATCGTGCGGGGCTGAATGACGCTGACCGAACTATAGGGCGAGCCGACGCCATCGTAATTCGTGATCCCGCGGGCATCGCTCAGGTTCTTGCCGTACAGCATCGCGGTGTAGTGGGCATTCTCGAGGCCGAGCCGGACCGCGGTGGTGTTGTAGCTCGGCAGGACCAGCTGGCCCGGCGGCGTGGCCGTCGAGACTGCGAAATCGCTGCTCCTCGAGCCGACGAAACTCCAGGTCGCGCCGACGAAGCCCTTGTACCCGGCGAATAGGTCCCACTCATATTGACCGTCGAGCGAGGTGCCCCACTTGGGCGCATAGGGCAGCGGGTCGCCGGAATTGGCGTTCAAGGCGGGTGCGGGCGAGGTGAGCTTGGCCTCGGTATAGGCGCCCACCCATTGAAACTTCAGGCCGCGCACCGGTGCGTAGGCGAGGGTCCACTCCGCGCCTTGACTGCGAGCCGTTCCGCCGTTCCCATTGACTCCGAAATTGTCGACGACTTCGAACAGCTGAATGTCCTTCCAATTGACATGGAAGATTGCGAAGTCCATGGAAATGACGCCGTCGAGCAGAGTCGACCGGACCCCGAGCTCCACATTGGTGGTCTTGTCCGAGCCGTATTCGAGCGGCACGCTCGGCGGCGCGCCGGGCGGCACGACATTCGGCCCACCTGGGCGATAGCCGGTCGCCAGGCGCGCATACATCATGGTGTTCGCATCCATATGCCAGCTCGGCGCCACCGAATAGGTGAACACGTTGCCGCTCGAGCTTCCGGGAATGTACTCAGGCGTCGGGGAAATCAGCGAGTTGAAGACGATGGTTTCCTGCGCGTTCTGCTCGTTGTGGGAATACCGGCCGCCGATCTGAATGTCGAACTGGGAGTTGAAGTGATAAGTCAGGTCGCCAAAACCCGCCTCTTCCTTGTAAACGGAAGCGACGATGGGCTGCTCGATGAGCCCGAGCACCGCGCCCCCGGGAAGCTGTACCGCATTCAGGTGCTCGTTCAAGTCGCCTGTTTCGCGGGTGTAGTAGCCGCCGACCTGCCACTCGAGCGGGGTGGTGGGCGTCGATGTCAGCCGGATCTCCTGGGTATACTTCTTCAAGCCCACGTTGTCGTCGAACAACGCACCGGGGGCTCCGCCGAAAAGCGCACCCGCCAATCCGCCGTACAGGGGCGTGGCATCCGCGTCCGTATCGGAATTCAAAATGCCGTAGCTCGTGTTCGATAGCACGCTGAAGGGGCCGGCGTTCCAATCGATGGTCGCACTGTAGTTCTCGTACTTGAAGCTGCTCGGCTCCTGCAGAAGGCGCTCCTGCGTCAGGTCGCCGTGCAGCGGCTGAAGCGTGACCGGATTGACATCGACCTGGTTCGTGCCATTGAATTTCAGCTGCTGCGAGGTGGCGGTGAGCCGGATGGACAGCGCATCCGTGGGTGCAAGCAGCAAGGAAGCTCGTCCGCCTTCCTCGTGGCCGTCGTTCACATCGCGCTCCCCCGTCGCGGGATCATAGATGTAGCCGGCCACATCCTGGTCGAAGCCGCTGATGCGCAGGGCCATGGTCTCGCCGAGCGGTAGATTCACCATGGCGTGCACGTCCCCGCCCTTGCCGCCGTGATCGACACTCTCGCCGGACACTTCGGCCGCACCGGACAGGGTGCCGAGCACCGGGGCATTGGTGACGAATTTCAACAGGCCGCCTTCGCTGTTGGCGCCATACAGGGTGCCTTGAGGGCCGCGCAACACCTCGATGCGCTGCATGTCCCAGGTATCGAAGTCGCCCGTGTTCACGTTCCCATTGAGCAGGGCATTGCTCGAGCCGAAGGGGGACTCGTCGATATAGACGGCCACCGTCGATCCGACGCCCCCGGAATTCTGGCCGCGTAGCGTGAGCCGCGTGGCGCCGGGCTGAAGGCTTTGCAGCGACAGACCCGGCACCAGCGCCGCGTAGTCGGCGAAACTCCGGTCCTGCAGGCGGTCGAGCTCCGCGCCGCTCAAGGCGCTCACGCTCATGGGCACATCCATGAGCTGCTCCGAGCGCTTCTCCGCGGTAACGACGACGGTCTCGAGCGTGTTGTTGTCCGCGGTCGACGGCGTGGTCGCATCGAGAGCGGAGCTGTCGTGCCAACAAAGCGAACCGGCTGTGCCGAGAAGGGCGAATACCGTCAGTCTGGCTCTCATGGTCATGCTTCATCCCCGGGGGCTTGTCGTATTCAAGACAGTATCGTCCCATACGGAAACTTGTCAACACAGAATCTCCATTCAGGCTGCTAGGCGGAACCGGCGGTTGACCTGCAATACGTCCTCTGTATCCTTCATGCGAGTCGCGGCCGCTTGACTGAGCGCCCCGCAGGCCGTCCGAGTTGTCCTGATTAGGACAAATGGCGGGAAAGGACCTTTCGATTAGAGATTCGACATGGATATGAAGACGCGTCATTCCACTCTGGGCAGTCTCTTGCGTTCGCTGCGTTTGCGGAACCGCTGGACGCTGAAGGAAATGAGCCAGCGCACGAGCATCCCGGTATCGACGCTCTCGAAGGTCGAGCACGATCGGCTGACCCTGACCTACGACAAGCTGGTCCAGTTGAGCCAGCGGCTCAACATCCGAATCTCCGAGCTATTTGCCGATCCCGTCGGCACGCTCGAGCCGGCCGTGACCGCGCGTCGCAGCATCGGGCACATCGAAGACGCGGTGCGCGTGAACACCAAGAATTACGACTATTACTATCTATGCCCGGAATTGCGCAAGAAGCGCATGATTCCCATCCTCACGCGCATTCGCGCCAAGAGTGCCGAGGAGTTCGGTGCGCTCGTGCATCACTCCGGCGAGGAATACATCTACGTTCTCAAGGGCGGTATCAAAGTGCTCACGGAGTTTTATGACCCGGTCGTGCTCAACGTGGGTGAGTCGATCTATCTCGACAGCAACATGGGTCACGCCTACGTCACCGCGGAGGGCTGCGAGGAGGCGACGGTGCTCGGCATGTGCTCGAGCACCGACGAAAGTCTCATGGAATCGCTGCTGTCACTGCACGGCGACGCGGAGGCACTCGGCTCACCGAAGCCGAGCGAGCCGTCAGGAAAATCCACTAAGACTCGCAAGCGCAAGCTCGCGCGGAGCTAATGGGCACGGTCATCGCGGTCTCGCCGCGTGCCGGTGGATCTGGCAAATTCCGACCGTCAGCAAGGGTGCCGCGTAGATGGCGATGACTACCCAGGCAATATGCCCGTAACCCTGCGCGATCAGGGAGACGAGACCGACGCGCGTCGCGAGGAAGATCGCCGCAGTGGATAGGATCAGCGAGACGAGGAAGCGGGTGGCTCGATCGCGCGGCGGCGAGATGTCGGAACGTGCCCCCAGCAACCGCTCGTTGAAGCCGTGCACGATGCCGACCCCCGTTTTCGCGAGGGTGCCGAACAGAATGACCTGCGTCGCAAGCGCCAGGTAGGGCTTATCGAGCGCGGTGAGCAGCGATTGCACCGGCAGCGGGGATTGGCGTATTTCGGGATACAGCGCCAGCAAGGCGAGAAAAAACAGCATACCCGGGATGATCGCGATGGGTCCCGTCAACGCTCCTGCAATCAAGGCTTCGCGGCGATGGGTTTGATGCCGCGCACAGAACAAGAGCGCCGGCACCACAGCCAGATTGTATCCCGCATACGCCAAACCGCCCTGCAGCCAGCCCTCACCCACCGATTGACCCGCCGTCAATGTCGCCCGAATGGGCTCACTGAAGGCAGCGAGCGCGACGACCAAAAACAGGGCGTAAGTTGCGTATAGCAGGAGTCCCCAGACCGAAAACAGCGCCTCGATCAAGTTCGATCCGAACGAGGCGATAGCCGCGATGAGCATCACCAGCGCAAGAGTGCCGCACCAGACAGGCAGCCCCAACGCCGCGTGCGCCATTTCCCCCGAGGCGGCGCCCAGCACGGCCAGCACGAGCAACAGAATGGCAAGGTAGGTGAGCTCGAACAAGATCCAGCCGCGCCCGAGCAATTGCTGGAAAAAGCTCCGGTAATCATAGCTCCTCGTGACTCGCGCAAGCTCCAATGAGAGCGCGAAGATGACGCTCCAGACGACCGCGGTCACCCCCATGCCCAGCAGGCCGCCGATCGGACCGGCGGGCATGAAGAATTCGACCAATTCGCGACCGGTTGCGTAACCGCCGCCGATGACGACGCACATGAAGGTGAACGCAGGTAGGAAGTACCGCTGCCAGATGCCGGGATTCACCGGCACTGAAGATCAACCATCGGGACCTCTCGTGAGGCTGTAATTTTTTCAATCTTAGAACATATACAGAATATCCACATGGGATCGCCGCGAATTCTCGTTGAGGCCACGAGATCTCATGAGTCGGGGCAATCACCCAGCGGCCGAAAACGCCGATCGGCACCGTCGAGACGCGGTGGCACGCGAACTGCAAGGTGATAAGTCCTGAACATGTGACGTTAGCGTCGACCTCAACTCCGGACCAGGAAAACGGCAATGGACATCTCTGTTCCCGCGAGCATCATGCACCGTCTACACCCGAACGCGGGAGGAGCCGGCTCCAGCGCCGGAGCGCCGGGCGCCATGGACTCTCTCGGCACCTCGTGCACCTACGACGCCGACGAGGAGATCTACTTCCAGGATGCTGCCGCCGATTACTGGTATCGGATCGTCAGCGGAGCCGCCCGCAAATGCGCGCAGATCTCGGACGGCCGGCGTCAGATCGTCGACTTTCTGCTCCCCGGAGACCTGTTCGGATTTCACACCGCCACCACGCACGAATGCTCCGTCGAATGCCTCGTGCCAAACACCACCGTCGTGCGCTATCAGCGGCGGCAGATGGAGTCGCTCATGGATGCCGATCCACAACTCGCACGCGGAGTGCGCGAGATCGCGTTCCAGTCGATCGAGCGGATGCAATCGCGAATGGTGTTGCTGGGGCGGAGCCGAGCCCTCGAGCGAGTGTGCGGATTCCTGCTCGAAATGGCATACCGAGCTCCGTTCGAGCAGGAAGCCGTCGCGTTGCCGATGTCCCGCTACGACATCGCAGATTACCTGGCGATTGCCGTGGAAACCGTCAGCCGGTCCCTGACGATGCTGCGTTCACAGCGGGTCATTGCGTTCTTCGACACCCGGCACTTCCGCATCATCGACCGGCGGGCGTTGGAAGCTCACTGCTGTCGCTGACGTCCGGGATTCTTCAAAACCACGGGAGGTTTGGCCATGCGATCACAAAGATTCGATAGATCGGAACTGACCGGCGCATGCGCCGCCGTCTCCAGAGGACTCCTCGGCAAGCGCGCCGAGATCGAGGTGCTTTCGCCAATTCGAAGGATCGCCGTCCGAGCAAGCGGGCTGCCCGTCATCGGTATCGCCTACGATCGTGAACGGGATGCGTTACGAATCATGCTGGACGGTCTCGATCACTTCGTGTCCCGGCCGCGCGAGATGTATCTCGATTTCTTCGACGGTGGTTTTCAGAGCCTGGGGATTCTCGATCAGGACAATACCTGGCAGGTGGTCGTATTGCGCGACCCGGTGATGTTGCCGCGCCGCGATACGGCCTGATGCGTCGCGAGATCTTGCGGGCAAATCCGCATGCACGCGAACTGCAACGCAAGCGCGAGCGAGGGTTCATCGGCTGGGGGATCAATCTCAACCTTCGAGGAAACTTGAAATGGTCAAGACCGCGTTGTTCGTACGGATCGAAGCCAAGCCCGGCAAGGAAGGGCAGGTCGAGCAGTTCATCAGGAGCGCTCTGCCCCTCGTCGAAGAAGAGCCGGCCACGCTGGCATGGTTCGGACTGCGGCTGGGCCCTTCGACATTCGGCATTTTCGACGGCTTCGCCAGTGATGCCGGACGTCAGGCCCACTTGTCGGGGAGGGTGGCAGCGGAATTGATGACCAAGGCGAGCGACCTCTGTGCAAAGCCGCCGAGTCTGGAAAAGATCGAGGTGCTTGCAACGAAACTGCCACACTGAAAAAGGGCGGATAGCCCGACCGGTCGCGTTCGCTTTGTCACACGTAAACTTGTAAGGGTGCTGTACATGCGTTGAAACGCCATGCGAGGCGGGTGGGTGAACGTCCGCGACCGCTGACTCTGGTATACAACTCTGTACCGAAGACGGTGGGCAAATAGCTCATTTGTGGGTTGACATCATAGCCACACCGCCTATCCTCGAACTTGATTACTGAAGCGGCGTGACTTCCCTCGTCACAGGGCTTGCGATGGCGTCCACAGGCCTCACCAAGATCGCGTTCCGAGAACCGTGGCCGGTTACGCTTACGTCTACTGCGGCGACGCTCAGTGAGACCGGCGCCGCTTCGGTACCGCGAACCACCGTCGCGCGCGAGGTCCTGTCATGAACCGCTCCGAGCAACCTGTGCGACTCTGCGGCGCGGCGCTCGGAGACTATCGGCACGTCTGCGCCTTTTTTCGAAATGCCGACGAGGAGTACCAGGTGCTGCTCCCTTTCATCAACGAGGGACTCGAGCGGGGCCAGAAAGCCATCTATATCGGCGATCCGAAGCTGCAAGAGGAGCGGTTGCGTCGTCTCGACGCGTACGGGATAGATGTTGCGGCCCTGCGGAAAAACAATCAGCTCGAAGTGCGCGGCTGGGACGACTGTTATTTGCGCGACGGCCGCTTCGACGAGAGCGACATGCTCGCGTTCCTTCCGGAGACTTTCGATCGGGCTCGCGACCAGGGCTTTCCGCTCACTCGTTTGGCGGGCCATGGAGATTGGATCGGCGAGGGATGGCCCGGCAGCCAGGACTTTATTCGTTACGAGACCAGGCTGAACCAGCTTCCCCAACGGGGCGATGTGATTCTTTGTCTCTACGATCTTTCCAAGCTCAGTGCCGGCGTCGTCATGGATGCGCTGCGTTCTCATCCGATGGTGATTCTCGGAGGCGTGATCCAGGTCAATCCGTTCTTCGTACCGCCGGACGAATTTCTGCGCGAGCTCGATGAGCGGCAGGCCCTCGGCAGCTGCGCCCAATAGAGTCATGGACACCCAGGAGGAGCTTCAGGCACTTCGCAGCTGCGTGCGCGATCTGACGGCGCTCAGCGCGCTGCCGTTGATCTGGGTGGGCAAGGAGCTGACCGAAGTCGTCAGCAGCTTCCTCGATTTGCTCGTCGCCAGTTTGCACGCCGATCTGGTATACGCCCGGGTCGAGGATGCGCGGACCGGATGTGAAATCGAGGCGGCACGGGTGGAGGGGCAAGACGTCGCAGGGCGTGCGGAGGAGATCGGGCGGGCTCTTGCGCCGGCGCTCGCCGGATCGCGTGGCGCTTTTGGCAGCGTCGTGGTGGCGCATCCCGTCAGCAAGGAGAGGATCAAGCTGACGGTCGTCCCGCTCAGCGATGGATCGCGAGGGGTCATCGCGCTCGGCTCGCATCGCACGGATTTTCCGGGCGACGTCGACACGTCGTTGCTTGCGGCCGCCGTCAATCAGCTGACGACTTGCGTTCGATCCGTACGCGCGGCGATCGAGCAGGCGCGCACGGAAGCGGCACTGGCCGAGCGTGAGGACCTTCGCCATCGGCTGGAAGCGGAGAATACCTATCTGCGCGAGGAAGTGCGCTCGGCGATCTCGCCGGGAGGCATCGTCGGACGCGGCTCATCGATTCGAGAGGTTCTTTCCCAGGTGCAGCTCGTCGCCTCGACAGAGGCCACGGTCCTCATTCTCGGCGAATCGGGCACCGGCAAGGAACTCGTCGCCCGTGAAATTCATCAGCGGAGCGGCCGGGCGGAACAGCCGCTCATCAAGGTGAATTGCAGCGCGATTCCCCGCGACATGTTCGAGAGTGAGTTCTTCGGTCACGTGCGCGGCGCCTTTACGGGCGCCGTGCGGGACCGGCCGGGTCGCTTCCAGCTCGCGGATGGCGGAACCGTGTTTCTCGACGAGATCGGCGACCTCCCGCTCGAGCTGCAACCCAAGTTGCTTCGCACCCTTCAGGAAGGACAGTACGAGCGCGTCGGTGAGGATACGACGCGCGAGGTCAACGTCCGAGTCATCGCGGCCACCAATCGCGACCTCCCGGTTGAGATGGCGGCGGGTCGGTTCCGAGCGGACCTGTACTATCGGATCAATGTTTTCGCAATCCAGGTCCCGCCCCTGCGCGAGCGCAAGGACGACATTCCATTGCTCACGCGGCATTTCGTCTCGCTGTTGGCGCGGAGACTCGGCATCGAGGAACCTGCGATCAGTGCCGCGCAGTGCCAGGAGCTGAAGAGCCACGATTGGCCGGGGAACATTCGCGAGCTCGAGAACTTCGTCGAGCGTGCGCTGATCCTGTCGCGCAGTCGAAGCTTGAGCTTCGAGCGCGCCCTGGCCGATCTGACACGCCGCACACCGAGACCCCAGCCGGGCCCGACGCCGACTGCGCTCCAGCCGGGGAAGATCTTCAGGGAGGACGAGTGGCGCGGGCAGGAGCGCGCGAACATCCTTGCCGCGCTCAAGCAGGCGGGCGGAAGAATTCAGGGTCCGGGCGGTGCGGCCGAGCTGCTGGGCCTCAGGCCCTCGACGCTGCAATCCCGCCTTCGAGCCTTCAAGATTCAAGCAGGCAGGACCGGGGGCGGAACGGGGCCTTCGGACGATCCGCGGCCGCCATTGCCGGACTAGGCTGCGCGCGCCGCGGCTCAAGGGCCCCGAAAAGCGGCCTCGAGCTTCGCGATATCGAGCTTCACCTGTTTCAGCATCTCTTCGGCGGCGCGTTTGGCCTTGGCCCGATCCGGGCTCCTCATCATGTCCTGCAGCATCGCCGGCACGATCTGCCATCGCACGCCGTATTTATCGATGATCCAGCCGCATGCCTGCGGTTTGCCGCCATTCTCGAGCAACGCGTTCCAGTAGCGGTCGATCTCGGATTGCGAAGCGCAGTTGACCATGAAGGAGATGGCGTCATTGAAGGGATCGTGCGGACCGGCGCTGATCGGTGCTGTACTCATGGATAATGACCTCCTGATTGAACGACGAACGAGCGGGCCTCGATTCGACGCGATCGATCGCGCGGGCACCGCCCGTCATAAAAACATTGAGTCGACCCGGACACCGGTCTACTCTGCGCAAGAATGATGGAACAACCACGGTGGCTCGAGGGCGGCACGGGAGACTCACGATGACGGATGGCGCGCGCACGCATGAGCTGCGTCGGGTTTTGGACTTGCTTGGCGGCTCGGATGCGAGCCACACGCTGCCGCAGCCGTTCTATACGGATCCGGATCTGTTCGAGTTCGACATGTCCCAAATATTCTCCCGCACGTGGCTCATGATCGGGTTCGAAGCGGAGTTGCCCGAAGCGGGCTCTTATCTGGCGGTCACGATCGGCCGGAACTCCGTGTTGCTGGTGCGTGGGCGCGATGGTGTCATTCGCGGCTTTCACAATGCGTGCCGGCATCGCGGATCGCAGATATGCGCCGACGGACATGGCCGCAGCATGAGAATGATCTGTCCCTACCATAAATGGACTTACGATCTCGATGGACGGCTCCTCGGTGCCGCCCGGATGCCTTCTAATTTCAGAGTCGAGGATCACGGATTGCTATCTATCCGGGTCGAGCTGCTGGCGGGTTGTATTTACATCGCCTTAACGGGCGACGCGCCGGATTTTGCCCCATTCAAGGCCGCCGTGGCACCGCTCCTCGCTCCGTACCGGCTTCGCGATGCCAAAGTGGCATTTCAAAGCAGCCTGATTGAAAAGGCCAATTGGAAACTGGTGATGGAAAACGCCCGGGAATGCTATCACTGCGCCAGTTCCCATCCGGAGTTGAAGCATTCGTATCCGATCACCTACGGGGCTGGGGTGGCGAAGGACAGGCTCGAGTACAACCGCCAATTTGCGGCGAGAGTGGAGCAGTTGGGCTTGTCCACCGCCCCCGTCGAAGGGACTTGGTGGTACGCCGAACGCTATCCCCTGAATCCGGGCATGGACAGCATTTCGATGGACGGTAATCCCGTGGTGAGCCGTCCGCTTCTCGACCTCCGGGAGAAGGAAATCGGTGGTCTTTGGTGGGCGATAGATCCGAATATCTTTTGCCACGCGCTCTGCGACTACGCGTTCATGTTCTCGGCGATACCGGTTGGCCCCCAGGAGACGCGCGTCGAGTCCAAATGGCTGGTGCACAAGGATGCGGTCGAGGGCGTCGACTACACGGTCGAAGGCCTCATCGAGACCTGGACGAAGACCAACCTTCAGGATCGCGAGCTCGCGGAGAACAACCAGCGAGGCGTGAACGGGCTCGGTTATGTGCCCGGACCGTACTCTTTGGACGAGGACTTCGTGAGCCGCTTCGGAAGCTGGTACCGAGGCATGGTGCGGTCCGCGGTCGAGGCCGGAGAGTCCTAGGGCCCGGCTCCGTGGGGGACATCTGCGCCCGCGAGAGGGTCGCGGCCTCCGGTCAGCGCGCGCAGATCACGCAGCGCGAGATCGAAAGGGCCGGCGTGACTCAATTTCGATCGCTGCGATTCCAAAAGGCTGTGAGCCTCGCGCCTTTCCCCCAGCTTGAAGTAGGCCACCGCGGTAACCGCGGTCAGGTAGGCAAGATCGTTCTGCGAACGCGCTGACGGCTGCGCCAGCAGACGCGTCCCGAGCCGAACCGTGGCGGATGCATCGCGGCGCGCGATCGCCGCGAACAAATCCACCCACGCGCGCTGATCGGGCATGATTTCGCGATAGCAGGGACTGGCCAGTATCTCGGTCCAGATTGCTTCAAGCTCGCGGGAGTTGAGGTAGGCCGCGGTATCGTCGCTTAAGTTTCTGACGGCATCGGACCAGGCCGCCTGTGCGTCGCCCGCGGCACAGGGCTCCCGACCGGTGTGGATCAGCCATAGATATCTGGCGCTGGCGGGGTCCAGGTTGTCGAGCGAACGGCTCATCAGCGCGCGGCGGATGTCGAGGGCTCGCTGCACCAGACGATCGCGAATTACGGCGCTGTTTGCGGCAGGCTCGAGGGTGTCGCCGTGCGGTTCGCCCTCATCCAGGAGCTCCAGGAACGGGATGGGCAGCAGGCTAAGCGCCGGCAGCTCCATCGCGTTCTCCTTCAGGTAGCGAGAGCGCGGCGCATGCAAGTCCACGAAGGGATAGAAGTCCGAGTTGGCAGGTGCGGGGAACGCCTCGAGCATAGGCCCAAGCGTGCGGTTGTCTCCGAGCTTGCGAGACCGAAAATCGGCGACGGAGCGGATGCCGACTCGCTCCAACTCCGCGCGCATCGCCGGAAAATTCAGGGGTCCCTCCTCGGGCGTACCCGGCGCGGGGGCGCGGGTTGCGACGATCAAGACGTCGAGATCGTCGACATTGTAGAGCGTGTAGGCGCCGAAGTGCGGAGCGAGCGCCTTCACGATCGAGGCGAGGACTTCGATGTTCGTCTCATACACCTGAACCCACTGGGCGAAGTATCCCTCGGGCGTGAGGTAATGGGTGATCCGTTCATAAAATTCATCCGTGAACAGGGTCGCGACCCCGCTCACCCAGGGGTTCGAGGGCTCGGAGACGATCAGATCGTAGGGCTCGCGCGTGCTCGCGAAAAAGGTCTTGGCGTCCTCATAGACGACGTGGCTGCGGGGATCCGCGAAGACGTTGCTGATTCTTCGGCCGAACCCCTTGCGAGCGGCCTCAACCATGAACGGCTCGATCTCGATCGAATCCAGCCGCTCAATGAGCCCGCTGGTGAGCAGCGTGTGGGTCGTCAGACCCGAACCGAAGCCGATATTGGCGACCCGCCTCGGGGCTTTCAGCATGCTGAGCGGAATTGCCGCGGCCAGCACCATGGTGCTTTCGTCGATGGATGCCTCCCCCGGTCCCATCTGGATGGCCGCGTCGGGTTTGCCGTTGGTGGCGATGGTCACCAGACCGCCTTTCTCGACCAGACTGATGGTCGAGGTCTTCCCGTCCCGGAGATAGGCGACGACCGCTCCCTCGGGCAGGCTCGCCGACCCGGTTCGATACACACCGGAGGTCATCCGCAGCGGATCGGGACGAAAGAACAGCAGGACTGCCATGAAAACAGTCAGGCCGGAGACCATCGTCACCCGCAGGGGAAAGCTCGCCCGCGGCCGGCGCAGGAGCCTTGAGAATCCCAATCCGAGGTGAATTGCCGCGCCGCTGAGAATCACGCCTTTGATGCCGATGCGCGGCATGAGGACATGGATCGTGAGCACTACTCCCACGATGGCGCCGAGGGTATTGGCGGCATAGATCGTACCGATCGCGCGTTCGCCGGCCCCGCGGCGCATGAGCTCGCGCGTGAGCAGCGGCAGGGTCATGCCTGCGCAAAAGCTCGCCGGGATCATGATGAGCGAGGCGATCAATTGACTGATCGCGTTGAATCCGACGTAGCTCGCCGGCGTGCGCGCGAAGGTGCGCAAGAACCACGCCATGAACTCGAACGTCTGGTTATACCCCGGCAGGGTGAGTGCGGCCAACACCCCCATCAACACCATGACGCCGGCCACGTAAGCCACCGGATCCGCGATGCGCTCGATCCGCCGCCGCACGTAGAGTCCGCCGAAGGCGAGACCGAAGATGAATGCGCTCAACATGAGCTCGAACGAATGCGTGGAGCTGCCGAGCACCAAGCTCAGCATGCGAATCCAACCGAGCTCGTACATGAACGAGGCGGCCCCCGTCAGACAGGCGGCGAGCGTGAGCCAGCGCACCCAAGGGTCCCTGCCGGACCGCACGGCAGCCTCAACGGGCACTATGGCCGGCTCTGCGCCAGCGGATGCCAGCGTCCAGACCGCGAGCGCAAGAGCCAGGTTTAGAATTCCGGCAACCCGGATGGTGCCCGGGAGTCCGACGGCGTCAATCAGCACGAAACCGCTGATCAGAACGCCGATCGCCGCCCCCAGGCTGTTGGCGAAATAAAGAGTCGCCAGGGCCTCTCCGGGACGCTGTGGCCAGCGCCGAATGAGGCTTCCGCTGATCAGCGGGAACGTCATGCCGAGCAGCACCGACTGCGGCAGAATGAGGAGGGACGCCAAGGACCATTTGTAGAGCTGAATCCAGCCGGCGGACGGAAGCGCGGGTATCGCCGAGGCAAAAGAAAAATCCGAGGCGGCGATGAATGTGCGATGAAACAGCAGACCCAGCAGGCCGATCAGGCCTTCGACGAGCGCATACGCGCGCAGCAGCCGCCTGATGCGCAAGGAATAGTGAGCGATCGCCCACGAACCCAACGCCATCCCGCCCATGAAAATGGCGAGCACCAGAGATTGGGCGTAGGCGGCATGTCCCAGGAAGAGCTTGAGGTAATGCGACCAGATCGATTCGTAAATCAGGCCGGTGAATCCGGAGACGACGAACAGCCCGAGCAGAATCCGGCGTCGCGCGCTCTCGGAGACCGGCACGCCCCCGGCCGCCGTGTTGCCCGCATCTGGCGTGGTGGACACATCCCATCATATCAATTGACACCGATCAATGCGGCAGCCCCCGCGACCCGATACACCCCTGACTGTCCGAAGCCACTGTCGATGCAGGTAGCGGTGGGTTATGCTGGCCCGGGCTTTTGGACGAGGCTGCGCATGTCGAAGTCACCCCACTCAATCAAGGCAACTGACGTACCGCGGATTCGCGAAGCGGTCGAGGCCGCGAAGAAGTTCGCGCACAACACCACCCTGGAGGGGTGTGATGTGGGGGATATCGACGAGCTCATCGCCTCCATAGAGCAGAATCTCGATCGGCCGCTCCCGAGCCTGCAAGCGCTGGCGACTTTCATGAACTCCCTCGTGACGAGTCTTCGTCCGGCGCACCACGGAGCGCAGATCGCCGCGCAACTCCATGAAGCGATGAACGCCGCGGGGATCCCCATCGCGGATGATCTTTAGGACAGGACCTCGCACCGGCCAGTGTAGAAATTACAAAAAAGATATACAGCCACTCGCATCGACCGTTGTGCTCATAGACTCGCGCATTTCTTATAGACTTGCGTAGAGCGCAGCCGGGATCAGAAATACTTCAGACCGGACCCTGCGCGGGGAAAGCGGGAGTCGACAAAAAATGAAGAGATCATGGGACTGAGCCACCTGGGGAGGGCCGCGCGCATCCGCTCGATAACGCCGACTCTCCTCACGATTTGGGTCGGGCTGTGCACCGGCCTCTGCGGAAAATCGGCCGCCGCGCCCGATGACTCAGCCGGCGGCCGCGAACAGGACTTGACGAGATTATCCCTGCAGGATCTCGCCAATATCGAAGTCACCTCGGTGTCCAAGGCACCCGAGGAGCTGCAACGGGCATCGGCTTCCATTTACGTAATCACGCATGAGGATATCGTGCGCTCGGGCGCAACCCGTCTGATGGATGTCTTGCGCCTGGCGCCCAATCTGCTCATCACGCAGACGAGCGCGTCGAACTACGTGATCTCGGCGCGAGGGTTCGGCGGCAATCAGGAGGCTCAGAATTTTTCCAACAAGCTCTTGATGCTGATCGACGGGCGCAGTGTCTACACACCGTTGTACTCGGGCATCTACAGCGATGCGCAGGATGTGATGCTCGAAGACGTCGATCGAATCGAAGTCATCAGCGGTCCCGGGGCAACCCTGTGGGGCGCCAACGCGATGAACGGCGTCATCAACGTCATCACTCGCGCCTCCTACCTGACGCAAGGAACCCTCGTCGATGCCGCCGCGGGAAATCAAGACCAGGATATGAATCTGCGCTACGGCGGCGGTGCGCGCGGCGGGCTTGCGTATCGCGTGTACGGCTCGGGATATCGCCGGGGAGCCGAACTGTCACCTGAAGGAGGGTCGGCGCACGATGCGTGGTCCAAAGGGCAGGGCGGCTTTCGGACCGACTGGTCGAGCGATCGCGATTCGGCGACGCTCCAGGGAGATATCTATCGCGCCACCGAGCAGCAGCCGATGGCCACCGACGGATCCATCATGGGCGCTGATGTGCTTTCGCGCTATCACCATCGCACCGAGCGCACGGACCTCCAAGTGCAAGCGTACTTCGACCAGACGGAGCGCTTCGGCCCCGACGCCGGCAACAGCTTCGTATTGCATACGTACGATATCGAGATCCAGCAAAGCATCAACGCATGGTCGCGTCAGCGCGTCATTTGGGGCGCGGGAGAGCGTATCAACAGTTATTCCATTGCGAACATCGGAGAGCTGCTGTTCGAGCCGCCCCAGCGCAATCTCACTCTGGGCAACGTGTTCGTTCAGGATACGGTATCCATCGGACGAGCTTTCGATCTGACGGTCGGCTTCAAGATGGAAGACGATCCATACTGGGGCTGGACGCCGCTGCCGGACGTGCGCGGGACGTGGACCATCAGCGACGAGGTGGCGCTCTGGGCCTCGGCCTCCAAGGCGATTCGCTCGCCGACCCCTTTTGACGACGATGTGCTCGAGAAGTCGGGCGCGACCATCGCCCTCGTGGGCAACCGAGACTTTCGACCCGAGCAGGTGAAGGCATATGAAACGGGCGCGCGCATCGCGGCGACGAGTGCGGTCTCTTTTTCCCTGGTCGCCTTTTATGATGACTACGATGATTTACGGACCATCGAGAACTTGATCCCCGGACAGTTCTTACCGTTGTACTGGGGCAATCTGATGCGCGGCGACACGTACGGTATCGAAGGCTGGGCCAACTGGCAGGTCGTTCCCTGGTGGCGGATCTCACCGGGCTTCACGGCATTGCGTGAACAACTGCGCTTCAAGCCCGGATCCGCCGGGATTCTGGGGACGACCGAGGCCGGCGACGATCCGAGCACTCACGCCGATTTGGCGTCCTCGATGGATTTGAGCCACCATGTGTCTCTCGATGCGGCGCTGCGCTACGTCGGTGCGCTGCCCAACCCGGCGCTGCCTCATTACTACGAACTGAACGGCCGCCTCGGTTGGCGGGTGAATCAGGCGCTGGAGATCTCCATCAACGGGCTCAATCTGCTGCACCCTCATCACTACGAGTACCCGATCTCGCAGGGAGGCGAGGGAATCTATCGCAGCGTGATGGCCGAAGCCCGCTTGAGGTTCTAGGTGCGCTCGGCGTCAAAGCTTTGGGCCTTTGTCGCCCTCGCAGCGCTCGGGTGCAGTCTACCCATGACCGCCGCGCCTGCCGGGGAGGTCTATTCGCAGGACGCCGTGATCGCCGCCTATCTGTATCGATTTACGAGCTACGTCGATTGGCCTGAACAAGCAACCGCCGGGCATTCATTCGTCATCGACGTGTACGGGGATCCGGGGGTCGCAAAGGCGTTGCGAGAAATGCTGGCCGGGCATCCAATTCACAACGAGAGCGCCGAAGTGCGCGAAGTCAGGACCGCGCGCGATCTCGGCGACCCACGAATACTGTATGTCGGCGCGGGCCATGCCGACTTCCTGCGGATGATGCCTTCCGACGAAAGCCGGCACGTCCTCGTCGTCACCGACGAATCCCAGGGTCTGGATGTCGGCGGTGCAGTGAACTTCGTGACGGTCGACAAGCGGATCCGCTTCGAGGTCTCCCTGACCGCGGCCGAGCGGGCCGGAATCAGAATCAGCTCCGACCTTCTATCCGTCGCCATCCGGGTGCACGGCGGCCGGCGCCAATCGGGTGGTCTCTGCATGCCGTTCCCGCTGCCTCAGGACAGCGATCCTCCGTGCAGCATCCGCGAGGCGCGGATATCACGGCGTCCCGTGGGTGGGAACGCTTGATTTGAAGCGGGGGCGCGGGGCGCCTCAGACTCGGCGACGGATCAGGGCGTGATAGATCACCAGGACGACGACGGCGCCGACGACCGCGACCAAGATGCTGTAAAGATTCACCCCGGTTACCCCGGCCATTCCGAAGGTTTGAAAGAGGTAGCCGCCGAGCACCGCCCCGACGATTCCCAAAACGATATCGAGCAACAGCCCCTCCCCCGTCTTGTTGACGATCTTGCTCGCGATGAAGCCCGAGATGAGTCCAAGTACGATCCAGGCAATGAATGACATGGTGAGCCCTTCTCTTTGTAGTCTGTTTATCGGTAGGTTCGGGGCGCGGTGCGATCACCGCGGCCTGAGGATTCTAGGCTTCTCCCGGTCCTTGTCGAGTCGACCGGGCCCCGACCGGGACGTTCGAGGCCTGTCTGTCTCGCCGGCCGCCGGCATAAGTCACGTGATGCCGGCGCACGTTGTGCGCCGCGGTGAACGGCGCGACTTGAATTTCCAGCGTGTCCGGAACAGAGTCCCGGCGTACGACCATCGTGAAGGCCGGCCGGAGGGAGAGTGAGTTACCAAGCGATCAATTTCGCCGCCAAGTTTCGAATGCTCGCAGAACATTGGCAACCACGCGTCGTCGCCGAGATGAACGACTACCAGTTCAAAGTGGTGAAGCTCGAAGGTGATTTTGTCTGGCACAGCCACGAAGACACGGATGAGGCTTTCATCGTGCTCGACGGCAATCTTCGAATCGACTTCCGTGACGGTTCGGTCACGCTGAAAGCGGGTGAAATGTACGTCGTGCCCAAGCGGGTCGAGCATAAGCCTTTTGCCGAAAAGGAAGTCGAGCTTCTCCTGATCGAGCCACGCGGTGTCGTCAATACCGGAACTGCCGGTGGCCGGCGCACCGCTCAGAACGATATCTGGATTTGATGGGGTTGGGGGATGCGCGGGCCGGCCGGTGCGCCGCACTGACCGGCCCAGCAGCTTTCCGGGACCCACGAGCCCCGTCACGATTCCCCTGGTCGGGTCTAATTGAGAGCACGCTAAACCGCCGCCATGATGGAACGGTGATGCTTCGATGAAGCAGCCGGCGATGGCGGGCAAAGTTAGGGCGCTCCACGACCATCCCTGCGCGCAAGCGGTGCGGTGCAAGGTCGGCGGCCGGCGTCAACGCTCCGCGAGGCTCGCGCGCAACACCGTAAAGCGCCGCTATTTCAAGGACTTTCCAAGCGTTGAGGCGACGACGCCGCGGCGGGCATGGGAATTGCAGCCCCTCGACATAAATGTGCGTCTAGGGTTCCGGCTCGAGGTCGAGCGACTGGTCCGAGAGAGGCAGTCCTTAATTCGTTAAGGATACACGGCGGGATAAAAGCCCGGGAGATCAAGGTCGAGGAAGCTTGCGCGTCCTCGGGATGGTCTCCCTCCTGATGGGAATATCCCGAAACAGACTCGAAGGCTCCTCGAGTGGCGACACCACGTCTGATGAGGAGGCCTCGATGAAGCAAGTTTTCCGGGTAGACAGGGACTGGCAGCGCAATCGGCGATCGCTGATGGGGATGACGTCGGTAGCGGCGGCCGTGCTCTCGGCGCTCTACGGCAAGCCCGCGAACGCCGCCGACGATGCCACGCAAGGCGATGCGTTGCAGGAGGTCGTGGTCACTGCAAGCCGGCGCGCCGTTTCGGTGCAAGATCTGCCGATCAGCATCACCGCCGTGACCGGAGAAATGCTCGAAAAATCAGGGATCGAGGATATCTCCGGACTCGCCCGCTCGGTTGCCGGCGTCAACTACACGGACAAGGGTCCGTTCGGCGGCGTCAATGGCAGCACTTTGATCATCCGCGGCTTGAACAGCGAAGCGACAGCAGGCCAATTGGCGCTCGCCTCGCCGGTGGTGCCGCCGGTGGCGACCTACATCGACGAGACACCGCTGTTCGTCAATTTGCGCCTCATGGATCTGGACCGCGTGGAAATCCTGCGCGGTCCTCAGGGTACTTTGTACGGCTCGGGGTCGCTCGGCGGGACCATTCGTTTCGTGCAGAACGCTCCGGATCCATCCGGGTTCGATTCAAAAGGCGAGGTCGGCTTGAGCAAGACCGCGCACACGCACGCGCTCAACGAAGACATCAATGGCATGGTCAACCTGCCGCTGTCGGATACGTTCGCGGTGCGCGTGAATGCATCCTGGACCGACGATGCGGGATTCATCAATCAACCCAACCTCTATATTCTCAACGGCTCGGGTGTGCCGGTCTCATCGGACCCCCTTCACCCGTTGACGGGTACACCCGTGAAATATTCGGAAGATGGAGTGAACTCCTATGAATATCGTACGGCTCGGGTGTCGGCGCTCTGGAAGCCGACCGACGACCTGAAGGCGCAGCTCTCCTATTACTACCAGGTGGCCAGCGCCGGCGGATTCCCCTACGTCGCAACCTCGAGCCTCGCCTACAACCAGCCCATTGCGCAGCCTCCCGGCGTGCTGCCGCAGCTGTACGATGCGCCGGTTCCGCCCGGCGTGGACAGACTCTCGTCCGCCACGAACAGCCTGGAGAACACCAAGGACCATGTCGATGTCGTTGCGCTGACCGTCGACTACGATCTGGGATTCGCGACCATGACCTCCTCCAGTTCGGCCGCGCACCACAACAATCAGACGAACTCCGACTTGACGGCGCTCTATACGAACTTCAGTTTCTACAAACCCTACTACGGCGAGAATCCGCGCTCGTTCATCCAGGGTCACGATGTCCTGGACGATAAAGTGTATTCAGAGGAGCTTCGCCTTGCCTCCAAAACCGGCGGGATGTTCGACTGGGTCGGGGGCCTGTTTTACAAGGACGAGAATAGCTACATTCAAGAGCACGAGTTCTACCCCGGCTATAACGATTATTACAACGCCTGCATCGCAGCCAATCCCAACGGCAATTGCGGACTCGGCGAGTATGTCAATCAAGCGAGCTCCATCGTCGGGATTCCGCTGGTCGTGGATCAAGCGTACATCGGCGACTTCGAGACACATTTCAAGGATTTGGCGGCATTCGGCGAGCTGACCTGGCATATCACTTCGGCATGGAGCCTCACGGGGGGTACGCGCGTCTTCAAGCAGACTCTGGACCAGTCACAGCAGACCGGCCTTCTGTTCGACGGTCCGGGCTACGCCGCCAATGAGTCCCTCAGCGACCAGTGGCGCAGGGCCCAATTCAAGGTCAATTCCGCCTACGAGCTCGACAAGAACAATCTCGTCTATGCCACGTGGTCGCAGGGATTCAGACGCGGTGGGGTGAACGCGCTGCCACCGAGCGAACCCTTTATCGATCCTTCGACCGGCAAGCCCTACGTGACGCCGGCGGCGCTGACCCACCTGCAGCCCGACACGGCGGACAACTATGAGGTCGGCGCAAAAGGAACGGTGGCGAACCGGTTGCGCTACTCGGCCGCGATCTACGATATCCAGTGGCACAACATCCAAGAGGGTGTACAGCTGACGCCGCTGGTGCTGCCGGCTTCGCTCAACATCGGCGAGGCGTACAGCCGGGGCGTCGAATTGGAAGTGTCGGCCAACGTGACGCGGCATCTGGCCGCGCAACTCGGCTATACCTACGACCTCACCAAGCTCACATCTCTGAATCCGCTGTTCACTTTCCCGAATGTCTCCGTGCCGCCGCCCGCAATCGGCAGCCCTTTGCCGGGCACCCCGAAATCGAGCCTCGCTGCGGGGTTCGAATACGGAGGCATACCGCTCGCCGGCGGCGAGATGCGCTACTCGCTCAATGGGCATTACCAAAGTCGGGTCGTGCCGGCGCTCTCCGCGACGGTGCCGACGGTGCCTTCCTACGCAATGCTGGACACCCGTCTCAGCTGGGCCCGATTGCATTTCATCGGCACCGTCTATGTCAACAACCTGACCAACAACCTCGGCATCTCCTCGTACACCGATCCTTCCATCTTCGGCAATCGCACTCAAGCGGTGATATCGACGCCGCGCACCGTGGGATTCACGCTGGGCTATTCGTTCAAAGAACTGTAAATGGAGCCTCTGCCGCCATGATCCGAACCGGAGATGAATACCTCGATTCCATCAGCGATGCCCGTGAGGTCTACATCAACGGCGAGCGCGTCGACGACCTTGCCGCGCATCCCATGCTGAAGCCGCTGATCGACATCCGGACCCGCATTTACGATATGCAGCACGAGGCGGCGACACGCGCTCTGCTCGCCTACCAGGAGGACGATGAGTGGAATGCCGTCGCCAACAAGCTGCCGCGCACGCACGATGACTGGTGGGATAAGCGCCGCGCCACCGACACGATTCTCGACGCCATCGGCGGCGTCGTCACGCGCGTGGGGGATGAGACGGTCGGGGAGATGTGGTCGCTGTTCGACGGTCAGAGCGTGCTCGACGAGGTCGATCCGCAATTCTCGGCGAACATTCGTACCCACATCGATGCCGTGCTCAAGGCCGACCCCTTTCACGTCTCGGCCAACACAGACCCGAAGGGCGACCGCTCGAAGCCACCGCAGGAGCAGGATCCCGACATGCTGTTGCATGTCGTCAAGGAGACCGATGCCGGCATCGTGGTGCGCGGCGCGAAATACGAGACGGCCGCGCCGTACGCCAATCAGGCGTTCGTGAAGCCCACCATCGCCAACTGGGGGAACTCCGCGCTCTCGGATTACGCCGTCGGCTTCATCTGCGATCTGAGCTCTGCGAATCTCAAGTTCATTTGCCGCACGGGTTTCGCGGGGCGGGCGCCGGCCGCGGATTATCCGTTGAGCAACCGGTTCGACGAGATCGACGCGCTGGTCATATTCGATGATGTGCTGGTTCCTTGGGAGAACGTGCTTTTTTATCGCCACACCAAGGCGGCGGCGTTCATTCGATCGACGGTGCACCGCTATTCCGCGTTCGCCTTCGTGCAGCGTATTCTGCGGTTCGCCGATCTGATGATCGGCGCGGCGCTGTTCAATGCGCGTCAAACCGGCCTCGACAAGCAGCAGGCCGTGCAGGAGAAGCTCGCGCAGCTGGCGGTCTACCGCGAGGGCATCAATGCTCATCTCACCGCCGCGGTCGCGATGGCCGAGAAGAGCCCCGCGGGACTCATGATGCCGAATCAGTCTTTGCTCTACACCGGACGCGTACTCGCCTGCTCGCAGCTCCATCACATGATGCACATTGCACGAGAGCTGTGCGGAGGCCAGATCTGCGTGACACCGGACAAGGCGGCGTTCGATTCGCCGGATACGCGGCCGTGGCTGGAGAAATTCTATTCGGTCAATGCGCAGTGGGTGGCGGAGGATCGCCGCAAGCTCCTCGCCTTCGCGCGCGATTTGCTGAATTCCGACTACGCGGGTCATCGGCTGACTTTTCAGCTGTTTGCTCAGGCTCCGCCGTTTGCCCACCTGGCGGCCGTGTACCAAAACTTCGGCTGGGACGGTCCGCTCGATTTCGTGCGGCGGGCTGCGGCTCTCTCGGATCGCGTCATGTGAGGGCGCCCGGTATGCATACTCGAATTCGCAAATTCAACACACGGGACACTTATCCCGAGCAGAAGCTCGACAACGATCTGTGCCAGACGGTCGTGGCGCGGGGCAGAACCGTCTTTGTGCGCGGTCAGGTGGGTCAGGATCTCGATACCGCGATGAATGTCGGCGTGGGCGATCCTGCCGCGCAGACCGAACAGGCGATGTCCAATATAGACCGCTTGCTCGGCGAAGCCGGTGCGCGACTCGAGCACATTTGCAAGGTCACGATCTACATCACCGATCCGCGGTTCCGAGAGACCGTCTACCGGATCGTCGGGCGATGGCTGCGCGGCGTGTTTCCGGTGTCGACCGGCATCGTGGTCGCGGGGCTGGCCCGCCCCGAGTGGCTGGTGGAAGTGGATGTGATCGCGGTCATTCCCGATGAGGGCTGAGCATTGACGTTTTCGATTGTCGCGCGAACGCCGGACGCCGGGCTTTTCGGCGTGGCGATCGCGTCTTCATCGCCTGCGGTCGGCGCACGATGCGCACATGCGCGCCCAGGGGCGGGGGTGGTGGGCACGCAGAACATCACCGACCCGGGACTGGCACCCCGCGTGCTCGACGACCTCGACCGCGGGCTCGATGCGGCGAGCGCCGTCGAACATGCGCTGGCGGGTACCCCCTTCGGTGCTTACCGACAGCTGCTCGCCCTCGGCCGTCGTGGTCCGCCGTTCATCCACACCGGTGCGCGCGCCCTCGGGGTCGCGGGCGAGGCCATCGGCGCCGATGCGGCGGCCGCCGGCAATCTATTGGCCGACGCGGCGGTTCCCACCCTCATGGTCGGTGCGTTCGAGACCGCGAGCGGGCATTTCGGCGACCGTCTCCTCGGCTCACTGAGCGCCGGACTGGACGCGGGCGGGGAGGCGGGCCCCGTCCACTCGGCGGCCCTTCTCATCGTGCGCGATGTGCCATGGCCGATCGTCGACTTGCGTGTCGACTGGAGCGACGATGATCCGGTGGCGGCATTGAGTGCCCTCTGGCGGCGCTATGCGTCCCAAATCGAGGACTACGTCCAGCGGGCGCTCGATCCGACTCGCGCATCGAGTTTCGGCGTTCCGGGGGATCCGTAAGCCCATGCCGGGCGGTCCCACGACATCGATGGCATCTTCTGCGCGAGCGCTGCACGAGGAAGTGCGGCGTCTCATGGAGGCGCGCGATTGGCCGGGCGCGTTGGAGCGCATCGGCCGGGCGCTGTCGGCCGCGCCGCAGGATCCGCGTTGGCACATCAGCCGGGCGCAATGCTTGCTCGCGCTCGGGAGACTACCCGAAGCCTGCGAGGCCGCCGCCGCTGCTCGGCGCAGCGCCCCGCCGGATCCTGTGATGCTCGATGCCATCGGGAGTCTCTTCAGCCAGGGTAGCGATCAACGGCAAGCGCTGGAGGCTTTTGACCGGGCCGTCGCGCTCGCGCCGGACAATCCGCACTTTCTCTTCAATCGGGCCACGGTGTACCGCTTTCTCGGACAATTGATCGAGGCTGAACGTGACTACGATCGGGTCATCGCACTCAAGCCCGGGGACTACGAAGCCTACAAGAACCGCTCCGAGCTGCGATCGCAGTCGCGCGCGGCGAATCATGTCGATGAGCTCGAACGAGTACTTGCGCAAGGCGTCTCCGATTGGCGCGGCCTCGTGCAGATTCGCTACGCCCTCGCGAAGGAATACGAGGATCTGGGCGAGCACGCCGCCTCCTTCGAGCATCTGAAGGAAGGCGCGCGCGAGCGGCGGCGGCATCTGCGCTACGAGATCGCTACCGACGTGGCGACCGCCGACTGGATAATCGAGGCCTATCCGGCGGCCCCGACCCCGGCGCCGGCCCCGGCGGTGAGCGGTGGTGGCAGCGGGAAGCCGGGCGCCGCTCCGATCTTCATCGTGGGCCTGCCGCGCAGCGGCACGACGCTCGTGGATCGAATTCTCGGCAGCCACACCGGCGTTCACTCGGCGGGGGAGCTCGATCACTTTGCCCAGTGCATCGTCGAGGCGGTGCGCCGCGCTCATCAGGCACCGATGTCCCGACGCGAGCTCGTGGCGCGCTCCGCACACCTCGACTTCGCCGCACTCGGTGAGGAATATCTCAGCCGCGCAGGTCGCGCCTTGGGTTCCGAGGGGCGCTTCACCGACAAGATGCCGCTCAACTATCTGTACTGCGGGTTGATCCACCGCGCGCTGCCGCAGGCGAAGATCGTACACCTGATGCGGCACCCCATGGCTGCCTGCTACGCCATGTACAAGACCTTGTTCAAGGACGCCTATCCGTTTTCCTACGACCTCGAGGAAATCGGCCGCTATTACGTTGCCTATCGGCGCCTGATGGATCATTGGCAAGCCACCTTGCCGGGCACCATCCATTGCCTGAGCTATGAGGCCTTGGTGGCGGATCAGATCGGGCAAACACGGGAGCTCCTCGACTACTGCGGCCTCCAATGGCAGGACGCCTGTGTCGACTTCCATCGCAACTCGGCACCGACCACCACCGCGAGCGCAGCTCAAGTTCGAAAACCCCTGTACCGGAGCTCGGTCGCGCAGTGGCGCGACTACGAGGCGCAGCTCGAGCCGCTCGCCCGGCAATTGCGCGCGGCCGGCATCCGCACGGAGTGAACATGAGTGAACCGGCGCGCATCGAGCAGCACACGATATATCCCATTCCCGCCAACGAGCGCCACGGCCGCGCCGGCGATCTTTTCACCGTGTGGTTCGGCTCCAACATCATGATTCTCACCATCGTGACCGGCTCGCTCGCGACGTTGAAGTTTCAGCTGTCCCTGGTGGCCGGGAGTCTCGCAATTCTCACCGGCAATTTGGCCGGCGGTATTTTCATGGCACTGCATGCCGCGCAGGGGCCGCAGCTCGGCGTACCGCAAATGGTGCAAAGCCGGGGACAATTCGGCTCCATCGGCGCCGTCTTCGTGGTCGCGCTGGTGGTATTCATGTACCTGGGCTTCGTCGCCTCCAATCTGGTGCTCGGCGGACAGTCCTTGCACAGCATCGCCGGCGGCCTCAGCGATCAAGGCGGCATCGTTCTGATCGCGCTGCTGAGCCTCGCGGCGGCGGTCTACGGCTACGATTTGATTCACGCCTATGCCCGCTGGATGAGCTGGGTCTGCGGTGCCGCGCTGCTGACTTGCTTCGTCTGGATCTTCGCCGTCACGGGCCTGCCGGCCGGCGCGTGGCAGCGCGGCGGTGCGCCCCTGAGCGGATTTCTGGGTATGGTATCGGTCGGCGCGCTGTGGCAAATCGCATATGCGCCTTATGTTTCCGACTATTCGCGATACATGCCGGCGGGCAGCGGCGTGCGGCCGACTTTTTGGGCCAGCTACTGGGGCTGCGTGCTGGGATCGGCCCTGCCGATGTTGCTCGGTGCGCTGCTCGGTCTCAGCGTTACCAATGGCAGCATCGTCGCGGGCCTGGCCGCCGCGATGGCGCCGATCAGCGTGGCCATCATCCTGGTCTTTTCGGTGGGCATCGGAGCCACCACCGCAATGAACGTGTACTGCGGCGTGCTCTCCACCATCACCGTGGGCCAAACCTTCCGTCCGCATTGGCGCGCGGGGCGTTCCGCACGGATCGTGCTGTCGATCATCTTCAGCGTCCTCGCCCTCACGATGGCGCTCCTCGGCGCGACCAATTTCATGACGAACTATGAAAACTTCCTCACGCTCCTGCTCTGCGTGATGGCGCCGTGGACCGCGGTCAATCTGGTGGACTTCTATCTGGTCCAGCACGGTGCGTACCATGTGCCTTCGTTTTTCGCACCCGATGGCGGCGTCTACGGCCGCTACAATGCGACCGCCCTCATCTGTTATGCAATCGGCATCGTGACTCAGGTGCCGTTCCTCGCGACGGATTCATATACGGGGCCGCTCGCGCGTGCACTCGGTGGGGTCGATGTGTCGTGGCTCGTGGCGCTCGCCGTTTCGGGTGGGTCGTATTTCCTCCTGGCACGGCGTTCCGTACCCGCGCGGCAAGCACAAGATGCACGATAAGCGTGCTCGAGGGATCGCGCTCCGCACCGCCTTCGTGCGCGGCTGCACACGCCATGTGCACGGAGGATTTTGTTGTTGCACCTCGCATCGAATCGTTGAAGTATGCGGGCGAGACTGTGTGCAGGGGGTATGTCATGCGGAAATTGGTAATGCGCCTTTCGGCGAGCTTCGCCGTCGCGAGTCTGGCGATCCCTTTGCAATTCGCTCATGCCGGTACCCCGGTGACGTTGGGTGTCGTGACGTGGATCGGCTACGGTCCCATCTATTGCGCCGCCGCCAACGGCTACTACAAGCGATACGGACTCGACGTAAAGCTCATCACCTTCAGTGACAATTCGGTGATGGCGGGCGCCGTGCAGGGTGGCGAGATCGATGCGACCACGATGACCTACGATCAAGTGATCGCGGCGAATGCGCGCGGTTGGAAGCTCAAGGTGGTGATGCCGGTCGACTACTCGGTCGGCGGGGACGCCATCCTCGCGAGCACGCAGATTCACTCCGTCCGGGATCTGAAAGGTCTCAAGGTTGCATTCATGTCGGCCTCGCCGTCGGATTTCCTGCTGGGGTATGCGCTGGCCAAGGACGGCCTGTCCGAGCGCGATGTGCTGCCGATCAACACGACGCCGGAGGGCGTGGTGGGGATCATGGTGGGCGGATCGGCACCGGTCGGGGTGAGTTACGAGCCCAATGTCTCGACGATCGTCAAATCGAGCGGCGGCAGGCGTTTCCACGTGCTCATGTCCTCACGCGAGGCGCGCGGCATGATCACCGACGTACTCGTTCTCAAGGACAGCGTGATCGCCAAGAACCCGAAAATGGTCGAGGGGCTGATTCGCGGCACGCTGGACGGACTTGCGTTCATGACGGCCGATGCCGGCAAAGCGGCGGACATCATCGGTAAAACCTTGGGCATCAGCCCGGAGGATGCCTCGGCGCAGTTGGCCGACATCGAGAATCCGGCATTGCCGGCGCTAGGGGAGGTCTTCACGAAAAGCGATGCGCTCCCTTCATTCTATGCAAGCGGCAAGATCATCGGCGAGATCCTGAAACGCGAGGGACAAATCGACGCTCCGCCGCCGATCGAGGGCACGTACGATGCAAGTTTCGTGCGTGCGCTGCAGGGCAAATCCGGTGGCTAGGCTGGGAGGCTCCTGGCGCAACGGCCTCGCCATTGGCTATACGCTCGCGGCGTGGTGCAGCGGAGTGTGGATGCTCACGCGCCCGGAGGGCGCGCTCAGCGCGCTCGGCGTCCTCCTGGTGGCCCATGCGCTGGTCTATTCGGCGTATCTGATTCATGAGTGCGTACACCACGCTGTGTTCGCGAGCGCAAGCGCCAACGATCGCCTGGGCATGCTGATGAGCTGGATCAACGGCGCGTGCATTGCGAACTACGCTCGATTGAAGAAGAAGCATCTGCGCCATCATTCGGATCGTCTCGACGTCGTCACGTTCGACTACCGCGCGGCGCTGCGCCGGACACCCCTGTGGGTGCGGCGCGGCGTACTGGCGCTCGAATGGGCCTATGTTCCGGCGGTGGAGATCATGATCCGCGGCATGATTGTCGCGGCGCCGCTGACATCGGGGAGCGCCGCGGAACGGCTGCGGGTGCTCTGGGTATTGCTGGTGCGGCTCGCGCTCTTCGCCGCGCTCGCGTGGATCTCGTTGAAAGCGGTGCTCCTCTATGCGCTCGCCTGCTGGGTATTCCTCACGGTGCTGCGCTTCCTGGACGCGTTTCAGCATACGTATGAGGTGTACGCCTCGCATTCGCTCGAGGCCGCGGCGGCGGATCCGCGCCGTGACCTGCGCTACGAATACGAGAATACGTATTCGAACCTGCTGAGCGAGCGATGGCGATGGCTCAACGTGCTGGTGCTCAATTTCCCCTACCACAATGCCCATCACGTTCGCCCCGGCGCGCCGTGGCACCGGCTGCCGGCGCTTCATCGGTCGCTGTACGGCGAGAGAGACCGGCAGGTCATCTGCTGTCGCGATCTTGCGCGGAGTTACCACCGCCACCGCGTGGCGCGCGTCATGGCCGACAGCTACGGATCGGTGGCCGCGACGGGAAATCGAGCGGCGGGATTTTTGGGTGCCATCGGCGTGTCGTTCCTGACTGCGGTTTGAGCATGGTCGCAAATTCCGCCGCAGCGCTCCTGGTCATCGATATGCAGCGCGATTTCCTCGATCCAGGTGGCTACGTCGCCCAGAGCGGGGTGGATGTAAGCGTTCTGCGCCGGACCATCCCCAATGTTCGCCGGCTGCTCGATGCGGCGCGTGCGGCTAATGTGCGCGTGATCCACACTCGGGAGGGACACCGCCCGGACTTGTCCGATCTCACGGCTTTCAAGCGGCGTCGTGCCGCAGGTTCCGGGGCCGCTATCGGCAGTACCGGACCGCTCGGGCGATTGCTGGTCCGGGGTGAGCCCGGGCACGCCATCATCGAGGAAGCCGCGCCGCTTGCCGGGGAAACGGTCATCGACAAGCCGGGCTTCGGGGCGTTCTATGCGACGGATTTGGAATTGATCTTGCGGGCGGCCGGCATCTCCCGGCTGACGCTGGCCGGTGTGACCACCGACATTTGCGTGCACTCGACCTTGCGCGAGGCCGTGGACCGTGGGTTCGACTGCACCACGGTGGGCGATGCCTGTGCCGCGGGAGATCCGGCCATCCATGAGGCCATGCTGGCTTGCGTTGCAGGGGAGGGCGGCATCCTGGGCAACGTCCTGGATACCGCCGCCGCCGTGATGGCCTTTCGCGGGTGAGCTCCGTCGCCCGCATACGCGAACGCGAACGCCGCGAACACGAGGCGATGCCGCCGCGGGCGGGGCGAATCGATTGGAGCATTCGCGGTCCGCTCGATCGGCGGCGCTACCTGTTGATCGCAATGGCGAGCTTCGCCCTGTGGCTCACACTGTGGTGGGCCGTGACCGCGATCGAGCTGGTCGACCCCTTGTTCTTGCCCGGCCCTGCCGCGGTGCTGCGGCGGTTCGTCGCGTGGCTGGGCGAGGGGACGTTGGCGGCCGATGCCGGGATCAGTGTATTTCGCGTGACGGCCGGCTTCCTGTTGTCGGCGGTGATGGCCTTACCGCTCGGCCTGCTGATCGGCTCGTATCGCCCGTTACGCGCCTTCTTCGAGCCGCTGCTGGAGTTCTCGCGTTATTTGCCGGCGGTGGCATTCGTGCCCCTGGTGCTCTTGTGGGCCGGGATCGGCGAGGCCTCCAAGATCCTGGTGATCTGGATTGGAACGTTCTTTCAAATGGTGATCATGTTGTCCGAAGACGTCGCACGGGTGCCCGTCCAGCAAGTCGAGGCGGCCCGGACCATGGGTGCGACGGGACCGGAGATCATCGTGCGGGTGCTGTTGCGCTCGGCCATGCCGGCGATGTTCGACACCTTGCGCATCACGCTCGGATGGGCATGGACTTATCTCGTGGTCGCCGAGCTGGTCGCCGCCAACAGCGGTCTCGGCTATGCGATCCTGAAGGCACAGCGCTTCTTGCAGACCGACCGCATATTCGTCGGCATCATTCTCATAGGGTTGATCGGCCTCGGGGTCGATCAAGGACTGCGTTTCGTCCATCGCCGGCTGTTCCCATGGGCCGGCGTCCGGTCCACATGAACTCGAAGCTCACGGTGAGCGGGCTCGGCAAGCGCTTCGAACCGGGCGGCTTCACCGCGCTCGCGGATGTCTCCTTCAGTGTGGCTTCGGGGGAGTTCGTCGCCTTGGTCGGCGCTTCCGGATGTGGCAAGTCGACACTGCTGCGGATCATCGCCGGCCTGGAGCCCGCGACCAGCGGCGAGATCCTCGTCGATGGGCGTCCGATCTCGGGTCCGGACCGCAATCGCGCCATGGTCTTCCAGGACTACAGCCTCTATCCGTGGCTCTCAGTGCTCGACAATATCCGCTTCCCCTTGAGCCTGCGCGCGAACACGGGCGCGCCGGCTCAATACGGCGCGGAACGCGCGCTTTTGTTGCTCGAGTTAATGGGGCTCGAGCGGGTGCGGGATGTGCACCCGCACGCCCTATCGGGCGGGATGCGCCAGCGCGTGGCCATCGCGCGAGCCCTGCTTTCGCGGCCGGACCTGCTTCTGATGGATGAGCCCTTCGGAGCGCTCGACGCACAGACGCGTGCCGTGATGCACGACCTGATTCTGCACATCGTGGCGCTCGAGAGAAGCACCATCCTCTTCGTCACGCATGACGTCGAGGAGGCGATCTATCTCGCCGACCGCGTCATCGTGCTGGCGCCCGCCCCGGGACGCATCGATTCGGTGTGGTTTCCGAACCTGCAGCCGGCGCTCGAACGGACCCAACGGCTCAAACGCGCGCCGGAGTTTCTTGTCCTGGAGGAGCACATACTCGAGCGCATCCGGGCCACATCCGCCTTGCAGAGCGACATCGAGGTGCTGCATCGCTTCACCGGTCATGCCGGCGCGGGCGCATGAGCCGTTCAGCGCCAGGCCGGGAACTGGGCCCAGCGGCGGAAGGCCTCGAAGTCGTGATTGGGCCATAGCGCGGCCCTCTCCGCTCGGGCGAGTGCCTTGAGCTTGCGGATGCTCGCGATCGCGAGATCCGCATCATCCTGCCAGCAGTAGCCCGGCGCCACCTCATCGGCGAGATTCTCCTCGAGGTCGGCCGCATCTCCGCACAGAATCACCGGTGCGCCGCGCGGCAGCTCGACGAGCAGCGACATATGGCCCGCAGTGTGCCCGGGCGTGGCAATGGCGTGCACACCGGGGGCGATTTGATATTCCTCGTCCTGCATCTTCCACTGCGCGGCATCCGCGCACTCATCGGCAAACACACCTTCATCGAGCCCGAGCGCCGCGACCCTGACTTCCTCGCGGTGTACGTGGACCTCGCAGCCGGGAAGATCTCCGAGGCCGCCGGCGTGATCGAAATGCAGATGACCGAGGAATACGACATCGATGTCGGCCGGCGTGAGGTCCAACTTCGCGAGGTAGTGCGGGATCCGCTGCTCCTCGCCCATGCACGGCGGCTCGAATCGCGGGCGCATCGGCTCGAAAAAGCGCGCCCGCAATTCCGGCGTCGCGATCTTGCGATAATCGCAGCCGACATCGTAGAGGATCCGGCCGTTGGGCGTCTCGATCAGATACGCCACGATCGGTGCGTCGATGAATTGACCGTGCCCGCGGTTGCGCGTCGAGACCACTTTCTCATAGCGCTGCGTGCCGGTGAGCAAAGGCCATAGCCGCAGTGCACGGCTCGCAGCGTTCATAGCGCAGTCACACAACCGCCGTCGACATAAAGCACCTGCCCGGTGATATATGCAGCGGCATCGGAACAGAGGAAAACGGCGGCGCCCTTCAAGTCCTCGAGGCGGCCGAAACGGCGCAGAGGAATCTTCTCGAGCATCGATTGCCGCCAGTCTTCGTCTTGGAAGAACGTCTCGGTGAGTGCGGTCCGGAAGTAGCCGGGTGCTATGCCGTTGACGCGAATGCCCCTCGCCGCCCACTCGGCGGCGAGCGCGCGCGTCAAGCCCGCGAGCCCTGCCTTCGAAGCACTGTAGGGTGCGGCGCCCGCCACCCCGCGCTCGCCGGTGAGCGAGCAGAGATTGATGATGCTGCCGCTCCCCGTCATGCGCCGGGCGGCGGTCTGTGCGCAGAAGAAGGCCCCCTTGAGGTTCGTGTCGATGATCCTGTCCCACCGCGGCCCGGAGACCTCCAGTGACGGGCAAGGCTCTTCGATGCCCGCATTGTTGATCAAAATGTCGAGCCGCGCGTCTCTCCCGAGGACTCGATCGAAGGCCGCCTCGATGCTCTCCGGTAGTGCGACGTCGGCCACGCCGTGAGTCGCCTCGTGTCCTGCCCGGGTGAGCGCTGCGTCCAGCGCGGCGAGCGCATGGACATCGCGGCCGAGCAGCACGACCGACGCCCCGGCTTCCGCGAGTGCCGAGGCGAGGGCGCCACCGACGCCGCGCGAGGCACCGGTCACCACCGCGACCTTGCCGGCGAGCGAGAACAGCGTCGTGCCCGGCACCGGCTCAGCCGACATACGCGCGCCAGCCCCCGTAGGAGGTGATGTCGGCGGCTCCCGCGGCGGCGTACGCCTCGCAGATGAAGCCCGTCACGAGATTCCCGCCCTCGAGCTCGATTTGGCCGATCCCCAACGGCGCTGGAATGGCGGCCATGAGGGTTCCGAATTCCTCTGCGGGGAGCCCCCAGACTTCGACTTCGACGGCGGCTCCGCCGCTCGACACGCGCACCAGACCCGGACGTTGCGGCGGACCTCCGGGCAATGCGAACAGGCGGTAGCAGGGCGCGGTGCGCCTGCGGTCGAGCAAATACGCGGCTCGCTCGCGCAGCTGACCGTTGAGAGGCAGGCCCTGCATATGCGCACCGCACACGGCCAATGCCATGTGTCCCCGGGCCAGCTGCGCTTCCCTGACGCGGGGCGGCGGCAGCGGCAACCCCGAGGCGCCGAGTGTGCCGGTGCATGCCCTGTGCAGTGCCTCGGCCTTCGCCAGCAGGCCGCGCTCGCTTGCGGTCGGGCCAATCAATGTCACGCCGAACGGCAAACCGTCCTCGCGGAATCCCGAAGGCACGGCGACGCCGGCGAGGTCGAAGAGGTTCATGAAGTTCGTGTAATAGCCGAGGTTCGTATTGAGCCCGATGGGATCGGCCTCCAGGGCGGCAATCGGGTAAATGGTTCCTGCGGTCGGCGTGAGGACGAAATCCGCCGCCGACCATGCGGCCTCGCTCGCGCGCCTGAGCGCCATGAGCCGGTACTGCGCTTCGTAGGCTTCGATTGCCGAGGGTCTTTTGCCGGCTTTGATGATCTGCGCGGTGATGGGGTGGGCTGCATCGGGATGGGCGTCGATGAACCGGCCGACCGCCGCATAGCGTTCAGCGACCCATGGTCCCTCATAAAGCAGCCGCGCCGCCTCGATGAAGGGAGCAAAATCGATTTCCACGTGCAGACCACCCAGCTCCCCGAGGCGCTGCACCGTGGTTTCGAAGAGACGCGCGTAGGCCGAGTCGCCGAAGAATTGCAGTTGCTCGCGCCGTGGCACGCCGAAGCGTGCACCGCGAAGCGGCGCATTGCCGAGATGCCGCGCGAACGGATCCTCGGCGTCGAATCCTTCGGCGGCATCGAGGACGCGACCGGCGTCATCGGCCGTCAAGGCGAAAATGGATACGCAGTCCAACGAGCGGCACGCGGGTACGACGCCGCGGGTACTCAAGCGCCCGAGACTCGGCTTGAGGCCCACCACGTTGTTGAACGCCGCGGGCACCCGGCCGGAGCCCGCGGTATCGGTTCCCAAGCCAAAGCTAGCGAGTCCGGTGGCGACCGCGACGGCGGATCCTGAGCTCGAGCCACCTGCAATGAACGCCGCGTCGAAGCTGTTGCGGCAGGCGCCATACGGAGAGCGTGTGCCCGACAGGCCGGTGGCAAATTGATCGAGGTTGGTCTTGCCGAGCGGTATGGCTCCCGCCTGCAGCAGTCTTTCCACGACCGAGGCAGAGCGCGACGGCGTATAGGCAAAACCAGGACACCCGGCGGTGGTCGGGACACCGGACAGGTCGATGTTGTCCTTGATGACGAAGGGTATTCCGTACAAGGGCGAGGTTTCGATGCTGCGTGATCGGAGCGCCTCGACGTATCGCATGACCGCATCGCGCGAGAGCCGGGTGATCCACACGTTGCGGGGCGCGGCGCGCTCCGCCGCATCGATCAGCCGCTCCATGACCTCGGCGGGTGTAAAGCGCCGGGAGCGATAGCCCTCGATGAGCTCCGGGATCAACAAGCGGTCGGCCATGCGCTTCAATATAGCCGCCGCGGCGCCTGCATGCATGCGCGTGATTGGGGCGCGCATGGCCGACGCTGCTCCGAAGTAGTGCGAGCCTGGCGCGCCCTCATCTCGAGCAACCGCGTGTCTCTGCGGAAATTGTCCCTGCACCGACACTAGGCACGGGATTTGCAGCCGCCTTGAGGCAAATGTGCGTCTAGGGTTCCGGCTTGTGTGCCAAGCGCCTGGTCCGAGAGATGCAGTCCTTGAGCTTTCAAGGATACACGGCGGGACAAAAGCCCGGGAGAACAATGTCGAGGAGGCATCAGCGTCCTCGGGATGCTCTCTCGCTGCGAGAAGTCCCGGACGGTGAGCCTCCAGGTCCGGTCAGGAACTCGTGGGGGCCCATGTTTTACGAAACTCTCATCGAAGGCGGCAAGCATTGGTCGCTCAGCGTGCGCGCGGGCACGCAATTGCGCATCACCGATCAGAACGGCGGCGCAAACGTCGGCATGCTGTTCTACAACCCGCAGAACCTCCTGGAGCGCTACAACGCTCCGGACACGTTGAAATGCCAACACACCTTCAAGCTCGGCAAGGGACACTGTCTGTACTCCGACATGGGCCGCATCTTTTGCTCCATCATCGAGGATCGGGTGGGATGGCACGACACGGTCTGCGGGAATACGAGCCGCGTGATCGTACGCGAGCGCTGGGGGGAGAAGAGTTATCAGGAGCATCGCAACGACTGGACGCAGAACGGTCACGATGCGTTCCTGGTGGAAGCCGGAAAATACGGTCTCGGGCGCCGCGATCTGGCCGCCAATGTCAATTGGTTCAGCAAGGTCTCGATCGACCGCGAGGGGGCGATGCATTTCGAGCCCGACCATTCGCGCGCCGGCGATTTCGTGGATCTGCGCTTCGAGATGAGCACGCTGATCCTGCTGCATACCTGTCCGCATCCATTGAATCCCGCCCCGCAATATCCGCGCTGCCCGGTGCAGCTGCAGCTGAGCGCGTCGAGCCCGGTGATGCAGGATGATTTCTGCAGGAACTTCCGCCCGGAGAATCAACGAGGCTTCGCCAACACGGAGCTGTATCGACAATGCGCCGGGGGAGGCGGGCAATGAGCTTCGCCTGCAAGGAGAGCGCTCTTTCGCCGGCGCGCGCCGGGTACCGTCACATCATTCCGGCCGGGGACTACTGGATTCACTTGATCAAGGAGAACGGCTTTCTGCGGATCGTCGACATGGAGGGAAATCAGGCGGCCGACACCTTGCTCTTCAATGCGGCGGACCCCGCGGACCGCTACAGTGCGGTGGATACCCTGCGTGAGCAGCGCAACGTGTACTTGGGTCTGGGCTCGCGGCTCTTGTCCACCGCCGGCAACGTCCTCGCGCAAATCATCGCCGATACCGTCGGCCGCCACGATACGCTGGGGGGCGCCTGCGCGTCGGAATCCAACAGCGTGCGCTATGCACTGGAAAAAAGAACCATGCATGCGTGCCGCGACAGCTACTTGCTGGCCGTCGCGGAGCACGATCGGCTCGGCCTCGGCAAGCGCGACCTGGGCCACAACATCAATTTCTTCATGAACGTACCCGTCACGCCCGAGGGTGGCCTGACCTTTGCCGACGGCCTGAGCGGGCCCGGGCAATACGTCGAGATGCGTGCGGCGATGGACATCATCGTGCTCATTTCCAACTGCCCGCAGCTCAACAATCCTTGCAACGCCTACAACCCGACTCCGCTCGAGGTGCTGATCTGGGATCCTGATGTTCAATAAGGTGCTCATCGCCAATCGAGGTGAAATCGCCTGCCGCATCATCAAGACCTTGAAGCGCTTGCACGTGCTTTCCGTGGCGGTGTATTCGGACGCGGATAGAGATTCGTTGCACGTCGCGCAGGCGGATGAGTCCGTGCGGCTGGGACCGGGCCCCGCCGGCGACAGCTACCTGCGCGAGGACCGGCTGCTGGCGGCCGCGCGCGCCTCTCGTGCAGAAGCGATTCATCCGGGCTACGGCTTCCTGAGCGAGAATGCGGATTTCGCCGCTGCTGCCGCGGCGGCCGGTATCGTTTTCATCGGACCGACCGCTGCCCACATCAGAGACTTCGGGCTCAAACATCGCGCCCGTGAGTTGGCCGAGCGGAATGGCGTGCCGCTGCTGCCCGGCAGCGGTCTGCTCGCGAGTCTGGAGGATGCCTTCGCAAGCGCCGCGTTCGTAGGTTACCCCATCATGCTCAAGAGCAGCGCCGGCGGTGGCGGCATCGGCATGCAGCTGGTTCGTCGGGAAGCCGAGCTCGCCGAGGCCTTTCACGCCGTCGAGCGACTGGCCGGCAAGAACTTCGGCGGCGGCGGGGTATTTCTCGAGAAGTACATCGAGCGCGCCCGCCACGTCGAGGTGCAAATCTTCGGCGATGGCGCCGGTCGCGTCATTGCCCTCGGGGAGCGCGATTGCTCGGCTCAGCGCCGTCATCAAAAACTCATCGAGGAGACTCCGGCGCCCGGACTTTCCGATGCCGTGCGGCAGGGACTTCTCGACGCTGCCGTACGTCTGGGACAGGCGGTGAGCTACCGGTCCGCCGGCACCGTCGAATTCGTCCTCGATGTGCGAACCCAGCAGTTTTATTTTCTCGAAGTGAACACGCGCCTGCAGGTCGAACACGGAATCACCGAGGAAGTGACCGGCGTCGATCTGGTCGAATGGATGATCCGCCTGGCCGCCGGCGAGCAATGGCAGCTCGAAGCGCCGGCGCGGCGCGGCGCGGCCATCGAGGTGCGCATTTACGCCGAGGACCCGGCGCACCAATTTCGCCCATCGGCGGGACTGTTGACGCACGCCCGTTTCGATCCCAAGAGCCGCGTCGAAACCTGGGTCGAGGACGGCACGCGGGTGTCACCGTTGTACGATCCGCTGCTCGCCAAGGTCATCACCGTCGGTGCGGATCGCGCCGCCGCCTTGGCGCGCATGCGCGATGCGCTGTCGGCGAGTGTGGTCAGCGGCATCGAGACCAACCTCGATTATTTGAGGCAGTTGCTCGCGGCTCCCGTGTTCGAGTCGGGCGGGGTCACCACGCGTGCACTCGATGAGTTCGCCTACGCACCACGCACGGTGGATGTGCTTGCCGCGGGAACGCAGACGACCGTGCAGGACTATCCAGGTCGCGTCGGCTATTGGAACGTGGGTGTGCCGCCTTCGGGACCGATGGACGATCTGTCGTTCCGGTTGGCAAATCGAGCCGTGGGCAATCCTGAAGGTGCACCCGCGCTCGAAATCACCGTGTCGGGCCCGACCCTCAGGTTCAATTCCGCCGCCACCATTTGCCTCACCGGTGCGCCCATGGCTGCAGACGTCGATGGACGGGCGTTACCCCTGGCGATGCCCGTGACCGTGGGCCGCGGACAAACGCTGCGCATGAGAAGCGTCGAGGGTGCGGGTTGCCGCAGCTATCTCGCCATTCGGGGCGGGTTCGACGTGCCGCTCTACATGGGAAGTCGCTCGACCTTTACGTTGGGCCGATTCGGCGGTCACGGAGGCCGAGCCCTGCTGCCGGGCGATGTGTTGCATGTCGCGCCGGCGGGAGCCGATACGCGGGAGGCACGGCCCATCCCGCCCGAGCTGCTGCCCTCCATCGTCGATGAGTGGGAGCTCGGGGTGCTATACGGCCCACATGGCGCGCCGGATTTCTTCACCGGCGAAGACATGCAGGAGTTCTTCGCCACGCGCTGGGAGGTTCATTACAACTCGAGCCGTACCGGCGTGCGGCTCCTGGGCTGGAAGCCCAGATGGGCGCGGAGCGACGGTGGTGAGGCCGGGCTGCATCCGTCGAACATCCACGATAACGCGTATGCCATCGGCAGCGTCGATTTCACGGGCGATATGCCCGTGATCCTGGGCCCCGACGGGCCTTCACTCGGCGGCTTCGTGTGCCCGGTGACGCTGGTGAAGGCCGAGCTTTGGAAACTGGGACAACTGCGCGCCGGCAACCGCGTGCGCTTCCGGGCGGTTTCGGCGCGATCGGCGCTCGAGGCCGAGCAGACCCAGGAGGAAATGCTGGCGACGCTGAGCGAGCCCGTGATGCGCGCCGCGCGGATGGCCACCCAGCGCATGCCCGCCAACTCGGACGGCCCGATCCTGGGGCAGCTCGCCGCCCGCGGCAACCGCCCCGCGGTGGTCTACCGAAGGGCCGGTGACAAGAACCTCCTGGTCGAATATGGTCCGCTGATTCTCGACATCGAACTGCGCCTGCGTGTGCATGCGCTCATGCTCTGGCTGCAGGCCGCGGCGCCGCGCGGCATCCTGGACTTGACGCCGGGAATTCGCTCGCTGCAAGTTCATTACGACAGCCGAGTACTGCCGCTCGAGCGGCTGATCGGGCTGCTGCAAATGGGCGAGGAGTCGCTCGCCGCGATTGATGATATGCAGATCGCGACGCGTGTCGTGAGACTGCCGCTCTCGTGGGACGATGAATCGACGCAGCTCGCCATCGCCAAGTACATGCAATCGGTCCGTGCCGACGCCCCCTGGTGCCCCAGCAATATCGAATTCATTCGTCGCATCAACGGACTGGAGAGCATCGAGGATGTGAGACGCACGCTGTTCGACGCAACTTACCTCGTGCTCGGCTTGGGCGATGTCTACCTCGGGGCACCGGTGACGACGCCGCTCGATCCTCGGCACCGCCTGGTGACCACCAAATACAACCCGGCACGTACCTGGACACCCGAGAACGCGGTCGGTATCGGCGGTGCATACCTGTGCATCTATGGCATGGAAGGTCCCGGTGGATATCAATTCGTCGGCCGCACCTGTCAGATGTGGAACACCTACCGGGTCACGCGAGAGTTCACCGCGGGGAAGCCCTGGCTGCTGCGCTTTTTCGACCAGGTTCGCTTCTATCCCGTGAGCGGCGCGGAGCTGCTCGAATTCCGCGCCGACTTCCTGCACGGCCGCGCCCGGCTCGACATCAGGGACGACATTTTTCGCCTGAGCGACTACCGCCGGTTTCTCGCGGAGAATGCGCGCGGCATTGCCGAACACAAGGCGCGCCAGCAAGCGGCGTTCGAGTCCGAGCGGGGGCGCTGGGAGGCAACCGGCCAGATCGGCTACGCCGCGGAGTTGCCCGCGCCGCACGACGAAGCAGAGACGGAGCAAATCGAGCCCGGCTGCGTCGCGGTGGTGAGCCCCGTATCGGGGAGCGTTTGGAAGATCTCATCGGCGCAGGGTCAGCAGGTCAAGGCGGGAGACACGTTGGTCTGGGTCGAGTCGATGAAGATGGAGCTGTCGGTGGAGGCGCCAGTGGATGGAACCGTGGCGCAACTGTGTTGCACGGAGGGTCGCGCCGTGCTGGTCGCACAAACTTTGGTCGTGCTGCGCCCAAATGACGTGCGTGCCGTCGCTTGAGGTATTTACAGGAGACATCGCATGCTGAGCCGCTTCAATAGCCTGACCGGAACACTGACTCTGTTGGCATCGCTCACCCTCGGCGCTCACACGCCGGCGTACGCCGGCGAACGCAGCTCCTTCAACATCGCCTGGAGCATTTACGTGGGCTGGATGCCCTGGGATTTCGCGGAGCGCAGCGGGATCCTGAAGAAATGGGCAGATAAGTACGCAATCAAGATCAAGCTGACCCAGGTCAACGAGTACGTGGAATCGATCAACCAGTACACCGCCGGAAGCTTCGATGGCTGCGTCATGACCAACATGGATATGCTGACGATTCCGGCGGTCGGGGGCGTGGACTCCACCGCACTGATCGTTGGGGATTTCTCGAATGGCAATGACGGAGTCGTGCTGAAGGGCAAGGGGAAGACGCTCGCGGACATCAAGGGACAGAAGGTGAACTTGGTCGAGCTTTCGGTATCCCATTACCTGCTGGCGCGAGGCCTGAGCACGGTCGGCCTGCGAGAGCGCGATCTCAAGATCGTCAATACTTCCGATGCGGACATCGTCGCCGCGTTCGGCGCATCCGAGACCACCGCCGTCGTCACGTGGAAGCCGCAGCTGAGCGCCGTGCTCGCCGCGCCAAACGCGCAACTGGTGTTCGACTCGAGCAAAATACCCGGCGAGATTCTCGATCTCATGGTGATCAAGACCGATGTGCTCAACGCCAACCCGAAGCTCGGCAAGGCGCTCGTGGGCGCCTGGTACGAAACGCTCGCGGTGATGTTCGGCAACGATGCTGCCGGCCGCGCCGCGCAATCGGCCATGGCCAAGGCCTCCGGCACCGACCTGGCGGGATTCGCCTCTCAGCTCGCCACCACGCATATATTCTCCACACCAGCCGATGCCTACGCCTTTGCAACTTCCGACGGCATGGTCAAGAGCATGGACCTGGTGCGCAGGTTCTCCTTCGAGCATGGAATCCTGGGGCAAGGCGCGAGCTCGGTGGACGCAATCGGGATTCAATTCCCCGCCGGCAAAACGCTCGGCGATCCCCATAATCTCAAAATGCGTTTCGATGTCGCCATCACGAAGCTCGCCATGGACGGAAAGCTGTGAGCGCAGGCTAGCATGCGCCGCCTGATCAACCTTCGACCAGGACGGGGCGGGGCGCTGGCGTTGAGCGCCATGCCCTTCATTCTGGTATTGGCCGCGTATCTTTACAGCTCCAGCGTGCGGCTCGAGCAGAACCCGGGGGACAAGCTGTTGCCCGCGCCCTCGACCATCGCGGCGACCGTGCATCGCTACGCCTTCGAGGAAGACGAGCGCAGCGGCGAATACCTATTGTGGAGCGACACACGCGCGAGCCTCGAACGGATTCTGACCGCCCTGGCCGTCAGTGCGCTGATCGGCACGGTGTTGGGTGTCACCCTCGGCGTGCTGCCGTATGTCCGCGCCACCCTGGCGCCCTTCGTCGCCGCCGTATCCTTGATACCGCCGCTTGCAATTCTGCCCATTCTTTTCATCGTCGTCGGCCTGGGCGAGTTCGCCAAGATCGCATTGATCGTGATTGGCGTGGCGCCCATCGTGACCCGAGATCTCGCTCTGCGGGTGGCGGAGCTGCCCGATGAGCAGATCGTCAAGGCCCAGACCTTGGGCGCCTCGACCTGGCAGCTGGTGCTGCGCGTGGTGTTGCCGCAGATGTGGCCGCGCCTGGTAGATGCCGTGCGTCTGACGCTGGGATCCGCATGGTTGTTCCTGATTGCGGCAGAGGCCATCGCCTCGACCGAAGGTCTCGGCTTTCGCATATTTCTGGTGCGTCGCTATCTCGCCATGGACGTGATCCTGCCGTACGTCGCCTGGATCACGCTGCTCGCGTTCATCATGGACTGGCTGCTGCGGCTGCTGCGCGCCAGGGCGTTCCCCTGGGCGCAGGCGGGCGGCGCATGACGCAGGTGACGGTGAAACGCTTGTGGAAACGATTCGGCGATCAGGTCGTGCTCGAGAATGTCAATCTGCACGTGGCTGATCATGAATTCGTGACCATCGTCGGGGCGTCCGGCTGTGGCAAGACTACCTTCCTGAGAATGCTGCTCGGCGTGGAGGCGCCCAGTCGTGGAACGTTCCTGATCGACGGCGAGCCCTTGCCCGCGGAGCCTGGGCCGGACCGCGGCATCGTATTTCAGCGCTATTCGCTGTTTCCGCATTTGACGGTGATGCAGAACCTGCTGCTGGGGTTGGAGCTTCGCGGCGCGCCGCTGCTCGGACGGCTGTTCGGCGCCGCGCGCCGCCGCGCGGCCGCGCGGGCCGATGAACTTCTCGAGGCGGTCGGACTGCAAAGTGCCGCCGACAAGTACCCGCAGCAGCTGTCCGGCGGCATGCAACAGCGTCTATCGATTGCGCAGTCGGTGATTTGCGAGCCGAAGATCCTGTTGCTGGACGAGCCGTTTGGGGCGCTCGATCCTGGGCTGCGTGTCGACATGCACAACCTCATCATCAAGCTCTGGAACATGAACAAAATGACCATCTTCATGGTGTCTCATGATCTCCAGGAAAGCTTTCAGCTCGGCACTCGGATCCTGGTGTTCGACAAAGTGCGCCTCGATCCGCAGGCGCCGGAAGCCTACGGCGCCACGATCACGTTCAATATTCCCCTGGAAGGGCGCCGTGCGGCTGCGTGATGCGGCGCGCAAACCTCGCGCGCGAACTGCTCGGCCGTGCAATGCGGCGGGCTCGCTGTAACTGCGCCACGCCATGAGGTAACGAGTTACGATGTGCGGCATGTCCGAGAGGAGTATCCATGAAGACTGGCGTCATCTACCCGCAGATTGAGCTTAAGGGCGATCCCGTGGCCGTGCACCGCATAGGGCTCGCCGTGGAAGAGCTGGGATACGACCACCTGCTGACCTACGACCATGTGCTCGGCGCCACCCACGATCGTGAGCCAAAGCTTACCGGCCCTTATACCGAGAAAGATCCGTTTCATGACCCCTTCGTGATGTTTGCATACCTCGCCGGACTCACGAAACGCATCGAGTTCGTCACTGGGATTCTGATTCTGCCGCAGCGTCAGACCGTGCTCGTGGCGCGACAGGCGGCGGATCTCGATCTGCTCTCAGGCGAGCGTTTTCGATTGGGCATCGGCATCGGCTGGAATTACGTCGAGTATGAGGCCCTCGGCCAGAATTTTCGGGTGCGCGGCAAACGGGTGAACGAGCAGATCGAGCTTTTGCGCCTCCTGTGGTCCGAACCCCTTGTGGACTTCGCGGGCAAGTTCGACCGGGTGGATCGAGCCGCTCTCAATCCGAGGCCGCGCCGCGTGATTCCAATTTGGCTTAGCGGCTTTGCGGACGTGGCGCTACGGCGGGCGGCCGCGGTGGGCGATGGGTTCATCTTCGCCGACGGAGCTGCCGACGCGTTCGAACAGGCGGCGACATTGCGCAAGTACCTCAAGGAGGCGGGCCGACCCGCCGATAAATTCGGATTGCACATCAACATGATGCGAGCCAAGAGCCCGCCGGCCGTGGTCGAGACGCTGGCACGCTGGCGCGACATCGGCGGCACTCACGCCTCTGTCCTGACCATGGGACAAAAGTTCACGACCATCGACCAGCATATCGACTATCTGAAGCGAGTGGCCGATGCCGTTCGAACCGCCGCGGCGTGATCAGAGGGCGGCCGGAACGCCGGCATCCTGGGTCGCCAACGCTCCGATGGCGGACCAATCCAGCTTCTCGCCGCCTTGGGCGAAGAGCCGTAGAAATCGATCGTGCACCAGGCTCGCAAGCGGCATCGGCACGCGCAGGGTCTCGGCTTCGGCGAGCGCGAGACGGATGTCCTTGTACCCGAGAGGCGCGGCGAAAGCCGCGGGCCCAAACTTGCCATCGGCGATGAGGGGACCAAAGATCCTGTAAGCAGGTGCGGTGAAGATCGTCGATGTGAGCAAGTCCACATAGGCGCGCCGGTCGATGCCGGCTTTGCCGATCAGGGCGATCGCCTCTCCCAACGACTCGATGACCGCGGCTTGAAGGAAGTTTGCCGTGAGCTTGACCAGATTGGCCGCGGACGGTTCGACGCCGATCGTCGAGGTTTTCTGTCCCAGTGCATCGAACAGCGGTCTGCAGGCATCGATGGCAGCGGGATCGCCCGCGGCGACGATGAACAGTTTGGCCGCCGAGGCCATGTCCGGTCGCCCGAAGACCGGAGCAGCGACATAGCGCTGTCCGGCCTGCGCGTGGGCGCGGCTCAGGCGCTTGGAGAGGGCGGCACTGATGCTGCTCATGGACAGATGGATCGCCCCTTTGGGTAAATGCGCGACGACACCGCCCGCTTCCAAGACGACCTCCGATACTGCCTGGTCGTCCGCCAGCATCGTGATCACGACCTCGCCGGTGCATGCCGCGGCAAGATCGGGCGCCTCATGCGCTCCAAGCTCGACGAGCGGGCTGCTTTTTCCGGGACTGCGGTTGAAGACCGTCACCTCATGACCCGCCTTCACCAAGTTGGCCGCCATCGCGGAGCCCATGTGTCCGAGTCCGATAAATCCGAGTTTCATTGCGTCGTCTCCGTTTTGCCGATCAGCCGCGTTGCAGAGGGGCCATGAACTCCGGCCCGACCGGATCGGTGACCGCCGTGTTCACGATGCGCTCGATCTGTTCCCGGTCCGCGCTCGAGAGTGACCAGCCCGCGACACCGAGCGCCGCCTGCACTTGATCGGGACGACGTCCGCCCCAGAGGGCGACGCTGATTCCCTGGTCGAGCATCCAACGCACTGCAAGTTGAATCACACGTCGCCCGAAGCGGCGCTGCGCGTACTCATCGAGCTGCCGCACGGCATCGAGATACTGGGCAAAACGCGGCGGCTGGAATTTAGGGTCGATGCGCCGCAGATCGTCGCCTTGGAAGGTCGTATCCGCGCGCATGCGCCCGCTCAACAACCCCCGGCAGAGCGCACCGTAGCCGAACGTGGCGATGTCATTGGCCCGGCAGTAGGGCAGGATCTCCGCCTCGATGGCGCGCTCGAACACGTTGTAGGGCGGCTGCAGCACGTGCAGCGGCGCCACCTTTCGAAAGCGCTCCATTTGCGCGACCGAGAAGTTGCTGACGCCGATCGCACGGATCTTCCCTTGCTCGTAGATCGAGCGCATGGCCTCCGCGGTCTCCTCGACCGGCACCAATGGGTCGGGCCAATGAACCTGGTAGACATCGATGTAATCGGTACGCAGCCGGCGCAGCGAGTCATCGACCTCCTGGAGGATGCGAGCACGCGTCGCATTGCGATAGATCTTTCCATCGCGCCATTCCAGCCCCGTCTTGGTGGCGATGACGGCCTGGCTGCGCATACCCTCGAGAGCCGCGCCGACGGTCTCCTCCGATACCCCGAATCCATAGACCGGTGCGGTGTCGATCAGATTGATGCCCTGATTCAGGGCTGCGCGGATCGTCGCAACCGATTCACGATGATCGGTTCCTCCCCACATCCAGCCGCCCATGGCCCATGTTCCGAGGGCGACGCGCGAGACCTTGATCTGCGTCTCGGGAATATTCACGAACTCGGTTTCGACGGCCGGGGCGCGGAGTTGCGTTGACGATGACATAAAACGTGGCCTCCTGATGAGATGAGGGTTGCGGCATGCCGGGTCCACGAATCAAGCCTGCGCGCGAACGGTGTCCGGCGTGTTGCAGATCGTGCGCCATGGGTTTCGCCTGTAACTTCATTCGGACCGTGTCCGTCCGGCGGCGACCTCTGCCGGGGTGACGAGCCGGCCGTGGTTACCCCACGAGCTACGCTCGTAGTTGATGATTGCAGCGATATCGGCATCGCCGATCGTATTGGCGAACGGCGGCATGACCGCGTTGTAGACGACACCGCTCACTCGGCCGCCTTGCATCCCTTCGAGGACCACGTGAATGTGCTTGGCCGCATCGTCTCGGTTGACGACGGCACTCCCCTTGAGCGGGGGGAACACGCCGGTCATCCCCTCGCCATCGGCCTGATGGCAGGATGAACAATGGGCGGCATAGAGATGTCCAGCCGTGGCCTCATCGTAGTTTGCCCGTGCAGACTCGCCGCCCGCAGAGGCACTCCCGCTCGTCGAACCATGGGCCGCTGGAGCATGGCTCAAGCCCCAAATGTAGGCCGCCAGCGCCGAAACCTGGTCGGAGCTCAGCTGGGCACCGCCCATCGGCGGCATGGGTGAGCGATATTGCTTGGGCTGCGGCACGCCCGTCGTGATGATTTTTTTGATTGCCGCATAACTGCCGTCGCCCCAAAGCCATCGACTGCTGGTGAGATCGGGGCCCAGGGGGGTGCCCTTCGCGTCCGAGCCGTGGCAACCCGTGCAGGTCGCTCCACCGACTTGACCGTGGTAGATACGATCGCCGAGCGCAATCATCTCCTTGGTCGCACCGGAGGGAACCGGCAGGATCGCGGTCTCGTCGGCGGCGCCCGCGTTGGGATGGGTACCTTCGGGAGGTTTGGCGTTATCCGCACTGATGCTGCCCGGCGAAGCCGATGCGCTTGGACAGGCGGTGTACTGCGCGGCGCCGTCTGCGGCGGCGGATCCGCCGCGGTAAACGATGCGGTAAATTCGTCCGCGCACATCATCCGAAACGAACAGCGAGCCGTCGGGTCCGACTGCGAGTCCCGATGGGCGATGCAGTGCCCCGCCCGGCGACTCCGAGGCACCCGCGAATCCGTCGGCAAAGACCTCGCACTGACCCGAAGCGTGATCGCCCGTCAACGCTTGGAACACGACGTTGTAGCCGCCTTGCGCGTAAGGCGCTCGATCCCACGATCCATGAAAGGCGATGAACACGCCGGCGCGGTAGTGGACGGGGAATTGCTGCTTGTCGTATAGCGCCATCGCGTTCGGTGCCCAATGGGCCGGGAAGGACGCGATCGGCGCGCCCTTGGTGGCGCAAGGACCTATTTTCCTGCCGCCATCGCCGCCGTACTCGGGCGCGAGAACCAATTTGGCCTGGACGGCATCGTAGTAGCACTCGGGCCACCCGTAATCCCCGCCCCGTTTCAGCAGCAGCAACTCCTCGGCAGGTTGCGTGGCTTCCTCGCTGGGTTTGTACAGAGCCGGCCAGTTCGCATGCAGCTGATCGCGTCCGTGCTGGGTGATGAGTATCTGATCGGCGGAATCGATCGCAAATCCCTCTGCATTGCGTATCCCGGTGGCGAAGCGTCCGGCCGGCGAGAATGCCTGATTGGTTTTTTTGGCGTCATAGCGCCAAATCCCGCCGCGTGTTTCGAGCTCCTTGCATGGATCGATGCCCGGCGACAGCGGTATTCGATTTTGCACCTGGCACGCATTGGTGGCGGTCGCGACGTCGATGTAAAGGGAGCCGTCGGAATCGATCGCGAAGGGATGCATGGGATGATCTCCGCCCAGGGGTAATCCCGTCACGATCGGCACCGCGGGTCCCGCCGGCACGATCGAGCCCGCCGACAGCGGATAGCGCACGATTTTGTCATTGATCTCGGCGAACAGGCCGCCCTCGTACAGGCCGATTCCCGTGCCGCCCGCGCCACCGCTCTGCTTGGTCTCGCCGAAGCGTTCGTTCACGTTGGCCTTCCCCGCACCCGTGGTGTCCTGCAACGCGACCAGGAAGCCGCCCGCATGCGGTGTGTCGTTGCCGTAATACCGACCCGACCAGGTATTGACGTAGACCACGCCGTTCGGTGCGACAACCAGGTGACGTGCGTGACCGATGCCGTCGGCGAAAATGGTGGCGCAAAAACCAGGCGGCAACTTCAGCCCGCTGTCATCCTTGGGGCATGCCCCCGCGGCGGAATGCGCATCCGTCGGTGCATCCTGGGCGGTTGCCGCCGAACTGCCGGCGACCCAAGCGCCGACCAGGGCGATCACGGACCAGTGGATAATGTAGCGACGGGAAGAATGCATGGGCCGGCCTCCTGTGATGGCGACGCAGTGATGCGCCAATACGAGAATCTGCCGGCCCAGAAGTAGCAAACCTGCCTCGGATTCGAATGTCATTGTCGTTACGATTGAAATGCCTGCGATCGGCAGATATTTCGGCCGTAGTGCTCATGTCACCGAGACATGGCGGGAGCCGATCGGTTACATCTGAAATAAATCGCCCGATACATGAAATGGAACCGAAATTGCGCGGGAGTCACATCCTCAACAGGCTTTTCTTTCTTCGGGGAATCTCATGACTGAGACCATCCAGCCACATATCCTGATCGTCGACGACGACCCGCAGATTCGAGACTTGCTGAAGGAATATTTCACGCGCAACGAGCTGCGCGTCGACGTGACTGCGACCGGCAAGGAAATGTCGGCGATTCTCGCCGAGCACGCGGTCGATCTCGTGGTGCTCGACCTTCGGTTGGCAGGCGAGAACGGAATGATGCTTGCCCGCCGACTGCGCGAGGAGTCGGCGATGCCGATCATCATGCTGACGGGCGTGCGCGAGGAAGCCGATCGCATCATGGGGCTCGAGCTCGGCGCCGACGATTACCTGACCAAGCCGTTCAGTCCCCGGGAGCTGCTGGCGCGCGTTCGGACAGTGCTGCGGCGAGCCAAAAGAGCGGCGACGAACGAGGGGCGGGGGAGGGAAGTCCGCGCGTACCGATTTGCCGAGTTCGAGTTGAACCTGCGGACGCGCCGCCTGGTCAGGGAGCCGGGAAGAAGGCTTGCGCTGACCAACGGGGAATTCAATTTGCTTGCCGCGTTATTGGCCGCTCCACAGCGGATTCTCACTCGAGATCAGCTGCTGGAAGCAAGCCGCGTGTACGATAACGAAGTCTACGACCGCTCGATCGACGTGCAGGTGCTGCGACTGCGTCGCAAGATCGAGACTGACCCATCCCATCCGCAGTTCATACTCACCGAGCGCGGCATGGGATATTCGTTCAGCGCACCGGTAAGCGTCGTCAACTAGAGCCTCTGGGGAAACCCGCTGCACGAAAAATTGCTCCCGCCGGAGGCGATTACGGCGCCGTCGTGTCGAATGGATGAACGCTCAAGTCGGTCAACTGCCCCCGCCAGGCGATGATCTTCCTGCCCTGAACGGGGAGCAGTTTCGCTTCCAGCCATATATCCTCCGCCAGCGCCGGGGCGGTCAATCGATCAATCCACCGTCAACGTGCAGGAATCCCACCGCGACCGGACCACGCCTTGGCCCCACAGGGGCGTGCGCGGCGAGCAAGTGCAAACGCGGCGAGATCACGCTTCGATTCGGTGCGGGTCTGCGCGCCGACAGTTCAATTTGGTGCATACGCGGCGCGCGCGCCCGCCCCGCAAGTAATGAGCGCGCAACATGGGTGTGAAATCATGGACATAGCCAGGGATAGCGGCGGGACAGCGATCGGTCCGGGTGGCATGGGACTTGCTCGCCTCTACCATGAGCCCATACTCGGCAGATTGCATTTTCGAACGGAGGCGCCATGAGTTTGCATACGAGCGACGCTGGGCATGTTCGACCGAGGTCCTATCAATCGAAGAAGCTGCCTGCCGGTGAGCCGGCGAAGACAGTACCCGAGACTCTGCCGGAGTCGACCGGATTGCAGTCACTGGCTGAGCTGGCTGCAGTGCGACCTCACACGGCCGACGAATCACCCATGATCACGGCGCTTTACGAAGCTCATCTTTCGATGGAAGAAATGCGCCTGGCCTTTGCCGAGCTGCGCGGCGACGATTTGATCTAGCCCCACGCGTTTCAAGGGGATTTTTTGAGCAGCGACCAACCGGACTCGATGTGCTTGCGCATCGCCTGCATGGCGGCCGCCACATCATCGTGCGATAGCGCGTGCAGAATCTCATCGTGCTCCCGGGCGGCGTCCTTACCGCGCCCTTCGACCGCGTTGATCAAGTCGAAGGGGTAACGCGCCCATAGAATCTGCACGAAGTGCAACGTTTGAGGCATGTCTGCAACGCTGTACAGCCGCCGGTGGAAGCGGTAATTGATGCCGCGGGCGGCGGCCCGATCGCCGACATCGAAGGCGTGCTCGAACTCATCGGCAAGCGCGCGCAACTCGGCCAAGTCCTGGGCCGTTACTTTGTCGGCCGTGCCGCCCAAGAGTCGTGACTCCAGCATCAGACGCAATTCGAGCACTTCCTCGGATGCCGACGCATCGAAAGGAACGACGCAGGCGCCGCGATAGGAGTTGCCGCTGACATAGCCTTCGGCTTCCAGCAGCTTCAGCGCTTCGCGCACGGGCGTGATGCTGAGTCGGAGCCGTTCGGCTATCTCGGCCTGCTTGAGCCGCGAGCCGCGGGGAAACATTCCGGAAATGATGCCCTCGCGCAGATAGTCGGCGACCTGCTCTTCCTTGGTCCGGAAATCCATTTCCGGCAATGGCTCTTGCTTTGCCGGCATCCGAGGATCGTCAGCGATGGACATACGCGAGCTCAATCAAAAACAACATCGGTGGACGTCGTGATCTTGCAGAAGCGCGTCAGCAACTTGACCGCTTGGTCATGCTCTTCTGCCGACGAGGCGCAACAGCAATCTTCGAGCAGGATCATCTCATAATCGCGATCGTGGCCTTCGCGTACGGCCGCCTGCACCACGGCGTTGGTCGAGATTCCGGAGCAGTAGACGCGCCGCACGCCCTGCGTGCGCAGGATGAGCTCGAGATCGGTGCCGTGGAAGGGACTCACCCGATGCTTCACGACATCGAAGTCGCTCGGCAGTTGGCCGAGGTCGGGATGTATTTGCGTGCCCCAGGAGCCGAGCTTGAAGATCCCGTTCTTGCGAGCACCGGAGAAGATCGGTGAATTGGCAGGGCACTCGCGATAGTCGGGCGAGAAGCCGACTCGCACGAAGCCGACGCCAACGGCGGCGGCACGCGCTTTGTCGAGGGCCCGGCGCGTGTTCTCGACGATGCGCCGCGCGCGCGCCTGCTCACCATAGGGCGCCTTGCCATTGGGTCCGTCCGCATGGACCAGATCGTTTTCCATGTCGAGTACGAGATAGATATTGTTGCTCACGATCGAGACCCCTCTGATGATGAAATCGGCCCTGATTCATTGAATAACCTCGCGCCTCTCCAGGTCGGCGCGTTGTGCCGAGCTGAGGCCGAGGAGCTCGCCAAACACGTAGTGCTCATCTTGACCGAGTGCCGGCGTCAATCGCCGTATCCCCACTTCAGGCGTTTTGGAAAAGCGCGCCGGCGCGCCGACCGCAAGCCGGGGCGGTATGCCGGGGGCAGCGACTTCGGTCGTTGCGCCCCGCGCCCGCAGATGCGCGTCCTCCGCAATGTCCTTCATGTTCCACGAGACATGGGCGCACACGCCCGCTTGCTGCAGCCGCTCCGCGATGACGCTGGCGCTATGCGCGCGGAGCCACTGCACGAGCAGGGTGTCGAGCTCATCGTTATGCCGCACCCGCGCCTCGGCCGTCGCAAAGCGTGCGTCGCTCGCGGCGGCCGGGTGATCCAACTCGCGGGCGAGCGCCTGCCATTCGACATCGTTTCGTATGGCAAGCGTCAGCCAGCGATCGGGCTCCCGGGTGGGATAGACGCCGTGCGGTGCCATCGACGGGTGGCGGTTTCCCGTGCGCACGGGCGCAAACCCCAAGCTCGCCTGAATGAGGGCATCGCCGATCATGGCCGAGGCGACTTCGCGTGCGGCCAGATCGATGTGCTGGGCCTTGCCCGTGTGACGCCGCTGATGCAGAGCCGCCATCGTGGCGACCGCCGCGTGCAGACCGGCGGAGTGATCCATGACGTGGCGCATTTCCACGGGAGGACCATCGGTGTAGCCCGTCATCCAGCCGAGTCCTCCCCATGCACCGAACAACGGCGCATAGCCGGCAAAGTGCGAATCCGGTCCGCTCTGACCCGAGGAAGACAACGACAGCAGGATGACGTCCGGTTTGACCGTGCGCAGATCGTCGAAGCCGAGGCCCAGCCGCTTCATGACTCCTGCTCGAAAGCTCTCGGCGGTCACATCCGAGATCGCAACCAGGCGCTTCGCCAGCACCACCGCCTCGGGCTGCTTGAGATTCAGTCGCACCGACAGCTTGTTCACCGAGACCTGGTCGAACGTCGCGGCGGTCATTCGCCCGTAGACCGCGTGGGGCTTGCGGAAGGCATCGGGTCGTGTCTTGCTTTCGATCTTGATGCACTCCGCGCCGAGCTGCGAGAGCAGTTGCGTGCAGAATGGCCCGGCCGCATGAATGGTGAAATCAGCGATCCGCACACCGCCGAGCGGCGCCCTGACGTGGCTCATTCTGCGGACTCCGGCAGCCTTTCGCCGAGCGAAGGTACGCGCATACCGGTTTGCAATGGCGTGCAGCGGAATTGAAACGGCGCCACCAGCACCTCGGCCTGTAAGCCCTCCTCCAAGCCGAGGGACGCGAAGAGCCCGCGCGATCGTTCGTGCTCGCCCTGGAGCACCTCGGCCGGCGTCCGATACTTCGCCGCCGGCACACCCAACGTTTGCGCCCATCGCACGATGTCATCGACGGAGTGGCGGCTCATCCACTCGCGAATATGATGGTTGATCTCCTCGCCGCGCCGGCTGCGCTCCAGGGGATCGCGCAGCGCCTCATCCTGCGTCCACGCGGGGCGGCCCAGCAGCTCCACCAGAGCGCTCCACTGCCGGTCTTCCAGCGTGAGCAGCTCGACGAAGCCGCCGCGCGCCTCGAATACTCCGCCGTATCGAAAGCGCCGCGTGCTTCGGTGCTCGAGCGATCCATCGCCCAGCCTCTGCAAGGCGAATGCGCCGACCGAGAGCGCCGCATCCTGCACCGAGACGTCGACGTACTGCCCCCCGACCGCAGGCACCGCCCACCAGGCCGACAGCGCCGCGAAGGCCGCCATGGCGCCGCCTTGGTACTCGCTGAAATGACCGTAGATTTTCAACGGCGGCCGATCGGGAAAGAGCTCGTATGAGAGCCCGTTGGGAAGCAAATACCCTTCGCCGCTCGCATGCAGCAGATTCACCTCCTCGCCGTCCCAGTCCGCTTTGGGACCACTCGCTCCGAAAGGCAGCACAGTCGTGTGAACGAGATTTGGAAACCGTCGCGTGATGAGATCGGGGACGAGGTTACGCGCCGCCCGCTGTCGTACCGGCGTGTCATCGATCAGAATATCGACGCTCGTCAGCTCGCGCTCCAGCGCCTCCCGACCGTCCGACGCGAGCAAGTCGCACACCACGCTGCCTTTGCCTGATGCCAGATACGCAAACAGTGCGCTGTGATCCGTTCCGTTCAAGAGCGGAGGGGCGGTTCGCAGCGGCGAGCCCTCCGGCGGCTCCAGCATGGCGACGGTTGCTCCCATCGCCGCGAGCAGGCGTCCGGCGTAGGCCGCTGCGACGGTGCGCGAATGCTCGAGGACGCGGCAACCCGCCAAGGGTGGGGCGCCCTGCAACGAGTCCTCGGACATGCTTGGTCTCCCGCGGATGGGCAGCGTAATCAGCGGATCAGAGGCAGCTCGAGATCGACGCCCGACCCATCGATGAAAGCCGGAAGCGTGACGTCGCGCGAGGGGAGGGCCACCGTTGCGAGGCCGGGTGTGGTGACCTCGCCTCGCTGGTTCTCGGCGGCGATCTCGATGTCGACCAGCGCAGCCTCGTCTTTGACGTACTTGCGAACCACCTTTGCCTTGCAGAACGTGGTATCGCCCACGATGTTGAAACGACGCATCTCGGTGCGCACGCGTTTGAGGAAACCCGCATCACCCATCCAGTTGGTGATCAGAGTGCACATCCACGACGAGCGCTGCGGCCCGTAGTCGTATGTGCCCGGTACGCCCACTTCCTTCGCAACCGACTCGCGGTGGTGACCGATGCCGGTGTATTCCACCCCGCCGCCCGCCTCCGGGTTGCGGAAGAAGTGACCCGGGTGCTTCACCGCGGCCTGCAGCACGACACCATGGGTATGTCCGCGACCGCAGCCAACCAAGAACCCCATCGTATCCATCAACGAAAGCGGCCCGCGTGCGATGGTCGGCAGCGCTTCGCCCTCGGCGACGTCTTCCCAGTAGCGCACGTTGGCGCCCCGAATGTTCTTGACCTCATCGAGCACCATCCGATCGATGCGGTCGCGGTCCTCGTCGGTGTACTGGTGCTGCTCGATGTCTTTGTACTTGCCGGCATCGCGCGCCGCCTTGCGCTCGTGGCGGGTGCACGTCCCCAGCGCGCGGGCCACGAGCTCGCTGCGCTGGTTGTAATAGCAGGCTTCGACGTATTGCATCACCAGGCGTCCGGAGAACTTGCTGTGCTTCTCCTGCACGCCGACGACGCGTTCGATGGCGGTGATGCGATCCCCTGGCCGCACGTGCCGGAACAGCTCCCAGTCGTTGCCGGCATAGAAGCCGTGCACGCCCGGCAGTCCCCAGCGGGTGCGTCCCAGCCAGCCAAACGCCATGGGAAACATGGGATGCGCGAGCAGCGTGCCGTAACGAGTTGCGGCGCCATAGCCGACATCGCGATACAGAGGATTGAGGTCGCCGATGCCATTGCACCAATTGCGCAGGGTGTCGGGGGTGGCGTCTTGGAGGTAGGGGCCCTCGGGACGAAGCTGCAGGCCGACCATCGCCTTCGCGTCGGCGATTGCCTGGTCCGTAATGCGGCCCTCGGCCGGTGCCGAGCCGACTTCAGAGGAATTGGCTGGAGTGCTCAAGGTCGTCTCCTGTCAAAAGATGCACGATATGTTCAAGAAGCGCAGCTCCAATTGACGGTGATGGAGCTCTTTGCGCTCAACGTCGTCTGTCATGCGCCACCTGCGTCAGCTTGTCGCCGCACCGCAGCCCACGCGAAAGTACCCGGTGCGGCTTCGGCCACGGCACTCGAACCGAGCAGTGCCTGGTATTCGGCGCGATCGACTCCGGCCGACTCGAGCACGGCTGCGGTGTGCTCGCCGAGATGGGGAGGAGGCCGAGTGGGCACGTCCTCGTCCGTATGCACGCGCGGGAACTCGGGCACGGCGAACTCCAGACCTCGAAAATTCACACGGCGGAGCTTTCGCGGGTGACGCGCCTGGGGCGCATCAAGCACGCGCTCGAGCGGCAGTACTTCGGTAAAGCCCACACCCGCTGCTTTGAGGCGCGTGGCGACGGCGTCGAACGACTGTGCCGCGATGGCAGATTTGACGAGGCCCTCCACCGTCTCGCGTGCCTTTTTTCGCTGGCGCAACGTCGCCAGCAACTCATCGTTCGGAAGCGACATGGCTTGGCAGAACTTGAGCCAATGGGTGTCATTGAGCATGAGCAAGTAGATCCAACGCCCGTCGGAAGTCTGGTACGCGCCGTAGCCCGGCATGCTGAACTCGCCGTGCGGCTCGCGTTCGGGCTTCCCCAGGAGTTGCGTTTTCAATTGCACGCCGACCAGGTCTCGCGAGGCGACATGCAGTCCCGTCTCGTACAGCCCGACTTCGACCGGATCGGCGTCCTCGCCCCGCGCCAATTGCAGCATTGAAGCGAGCGTCCCGATGACTGCGTACGCGCCGGCGAACTGATCGTGGTAGGAAGGGCCCAAACGGCTCGGCCGCCCACCGACACGGTTGGCCTCCATGACCCCCGTCGACGCTTCCGCCACCGGATTCGATGCAAGGTCATCCTCCAGGGGTCCCGGGCCGTAGCCTCGAATGTGGCAGTAGATGAGTCGAGGGTTGACCGCCGCGCAATCCCGACGCGTGAGCTTCAGCTTCCGTGCCGAGCCGGGCGACAGGTTGTGCACGAGTGCATCGGCCGTCTTCAGCAACTTACAGAAGGCGGCGTGCCCATCCGGCTTCGACAAGTCGATACACACGCTTTTCTTGCCATGGCTGTACGCGATGAAGGTGCCGCTCGGGCCACCGCGAACCAGACTGCGGGTGGGGTCACCGGACGGAGGCTCCACCTTGATGACCTCTGCGCCCAGCTGGGAAAAGATGTGGGCTGCGAAGGGCGCGGCGAGCATGGTCCCCAGTTCGATGATTCGGCGGCCGGCTAGGGCGGGACGGGGCATGATTCTCGGAAAGAATGACTTGATATAGAATGCATTGTATATTATCTGGGACGCGCGGTCGAGGCGTATCGGTAGGAGAACCCGTGACAGTGGGCTATGAGGCTTGGATCGGCCGTGAAGAGGAATCGACGGAGCGCATATCGGCGTCGGTCGCGAGCGCGATGGCAGCCACCCTCGATCTCGATCGTGCGCCGGGGGTGGGTGAGGCGCTGCCTCCTGGCTGGCAGTGGCTATTCTTCAATCCGGTGGTGCGCCGAAGCGGGCTCGACGTCGATGGGCATCCGCGGCGCGGCGGCTTTCTACCACCCGTCGACCTGGCTCGCCGCATGTGGGCTGGGAGTCGGACTCGTTATCTTGCCGCTTTGCCGGTCGAGGCGTCAGCGACCCGACGGAGCAGGATCCTCAGCATAGAGAATAAGTCGGGCAAACGCGGCGCCCTCACATTCGTAACCGTTGAACACACCATCAGCTCGAACGGCACACCGTGCATCTGCGAAGAGCAGGACATCGTCTACAGAGAGGCTACCCCGCCGGGTGCAACTGCCGCCGCCCCAGCGGAGCGCCACGCCGGCGTGGCCCAGTGGAGTCGCAGCTTCCAGCCCGACACGCCCCTTCTGTTCCGCTATTCGGCGTTGACCTTCAACGGCCACCGCATTCACTACGATCAGAATTACGCCCGGAGCGTCGAGGGATATCCGGACCTGGTCGTACACGGTCCACTCATGGCGACGCTCCTTCAGCAGCTCGCGGTCGAGCACGGCGGCGGGCGTCCGCTCGCGCGCTTCGATTTCCGCGGCATGACTCCGGTGTTTGTCGGCCGCGCCTTTCAGCTCGAGGGCAGGCACGCCGAGGACGGCGCACTGGCGCTGTGGGTGCGAGGACCCGAGGGCGAGTTGGCGATGTCGGCCAGCGCGGCGTTCGGTGAGCCCTCGCAATGAGTCATTCACGCTTCAGGAGAACGAGGACATGGCGAAGCACTTGAGCGGGCCGCCCAGTCTCACGGATCAGGTGGCGCTGATCACCGGAGGGGCAGGCGGTATGGGCCGCGCCATCGCCAATGTGTTCAAGGCCGCAGGCGCCCGAGTCGTTGCGACCGACCTTCGCGGGCACGAGGATCTGGGTGCCGGAATCGAATATCGCCGCTACGATGTCACCTCGCGCGCACATACGGATGCGGTCATCGACGGCGTACTGGCTGATCATGGCAAGGTCGACATTCTGGTGCTCTGTGCCGGAGTCATCGCACGCACACCGTTGGCGCAGAGCACGGACGAGGAGTGGAATTCGATGCTGTCGGTCAACGTGCTGGGCGTGGTCAACCCGGCACGCAAGCTGTTTCCGCTCATGTGTGAGCGCGGCTTCGGCAAGATCCTGGCATGCGGCTCGCTCGCCGCCAAGAACGGCGGTGTCGCGTCCGGTCCGGCCTACGTGGCGTCCAAGGCTGCCGTGCACGGCATGATGCGCTGGATCGCCAAGGCAGGCGCACCGCATGGCGTGTATGCCAATACACTGGCGCCGGGTCCGGTGGAGACCGCGATGTGGGCCAGCGTCACGAGCAATCAGGCGCCCGCGGCGAACGCGACGGTGCCGCTCGGGCGCTATGGGAGCGCGGACGACATCGCGCAGGCGGCGTTGTTTCTGTGTTCTGCCGCTTCGAATTGGATCACCGGCACCTCGTTGGATATCAGCGGCGGCATGTGGATGGATTAGAATGGGAAGCCGCACCATGTCAGAGAGAGAGTTCACGATCGGCTTCGTTGGCCTGGGTGTGATGGGCGGCCCGATGTGCCGGAACATTGCGCTGAAGCACCCCGGTGAGGTGATCGCCTTCGACATGAACCCGGCCGCGCTCGCTGCGCTCGATGGCACGAAGGCACGCCGCGGTCAGACACTGTCGGACGTTGCCGAGCAGGCCGACCTTGTATTTCTGTCGCTGCCGGGCGGTCAGCAGGTCGAACAAGTCTGTCTGGGCTCACCGGGGCTCGCGAGCGGCGTGCGGAGGCCGCCGATCATCGTGGATCTGAGCACCACTTCCGTGGCCGTCGCGCGCAAGGTGGCCGAGCACCTGTCGCCCAAAGACATCGCTTTCGCCGACGCACCCGTCGCGCGCACTCGAGAGGCGGCGCAGCGCGGTGAGCTCAGCATCATGGTCGGCGCGGATGAGCGCCTTTTTGTCCGAATCGAACCGCTCTTGCGCTATATGGGCTGCGACATCACCCGCTGCGGTGGCGTGGGTTGTGGCCAAGTCACGAAGCTCATCAACAATGCGCTGGTGTTCGAGAACACGGTAGCAATTGCCGAGATGATGGTAGTGGGTGAGCGCGCCGGCGTGCCGCCGGCAGTCCTGCTCGAGGCGGTCTCGAAGGGCTCGGGCGACAGCTTTGCGCTGCGCAACCACGCCCGCAAGGCCATGTTGCCGAGGCAGTTTCCCGAGAAATCATTTCCACCCGAGTACGTGCTGAAAGATATCGGCTATGTGCTCGAGTTGGCGGAGCAGGTGGGTGTCTCGGCGCGCGTCACTCAGTTGGCGCAGCGCTACTACTCGGCCACCGCCAGCAGTGGCTGGTCGGGCCGCTACTTCCCCGCGGTGATCGAGGTCGTTGACCGCGATATCGACCTGCCGGCGCCGAGTGATTCAAAGCCGACGTAGCTTTCGACCGCGAAGCAACTCACATTCAAGAGGGGAGAAGAACGATGCTGAAGCTCGAAGGTGCCGTCGTCGCGAACGGGCTCGGTTTTCCGGAAGGGCCGGTGGCGTTGCCGGACGGCAGTGTGCTCGTGGTGGAAATCGCCGCCGGTCGATTGACCCGCGTGCTGCCGAACGGCGAGCTGAAAGTCATCGCGCATCTGGGCGGGGGACCCAATGGCGCGGCCATTGGCCCCGACGGGCACTGTTACGTCTGCAACAACGGCGGCTTCAGCTGGCGCACGGATGAGGGCTTCACGCGGCCGACGGGTGAGGCGCCCGACTACAAGGGCGGATACATCCAGCGAGTCAACTTGACGACCGGCAAGGTGGAAACTCTCTACACTCACTGCGATCGTGTGCCGCTGCACGGGCCCAACGATATCGTGTTCGATGCTCAGGGAGGCTTCTGGTTCACAGACTTCGGCAAGAAGCTCTCGGACCGGATGATGATGGGCGGCGTGTACTACGCGCGCACGGACGGCACGTTCATTCGCCGCGCAGCCTTTCCCTTCCTGACGCCCAACGGGATCGGCCTGTCGCCCGACGGCGGCACGCTGTATGTGGCCGAGACCGAGACGAGCCGGTTATGGTCCTATCCCGTGATCAATCCGGGAGAGCTGCGGTTGCAGCCGTTTCCATCGCCGAACGGCGGCCGGCTGGTGCACGGATTGCCCGGGTATCAGCGCTTCGATTCCTTGGCGGTGGAGGAGGGGGGGAACGTTGCGGTCGCGACGCTGGTGCGCGGCGGTGTCAGCGTGTTCTCGCCGCAGGGGGACTTGGTCGAGTTCCACGAGGCTCCCGAAGGGTACTGCACGAATATCTGCTTCGGCGGCGCGGACCTGCGCACGGCCTACATCACCCTGTCAGGCTATGGACAACTCTTCGCGGCGCGCTGGCCCAGACCGGGTCTGCGGCTCAGTCAAGGCCGGTAGCATGACTCGCGTCAAGCATGTAAGTACCCCGAGTGATTATCCGGGTACACCGGACGAGGCGACGAGGGGAGATCTCAAGGAGTTCTTCGGGGAGCTCTTCCCCGGCTCGGACAGCCCGCGTATCGACGCTGCGCATGCGGGCTTTGCCATCGCTGCTCAGAGTCCAAGGTTGGCACTCCATATGCTGAGGATGACCCGTCACCTCGCGCTCGAGATGCAGTGGTCCAAGCGCCGGGACCTCCTGGAGCTCGCGGTGCAAACGGTGAATCTTCATTTTCGGTGCGAGTCCTCCTTTGAGGCCCGTCTGGCATCTGCGAAGGCGGCCGGAATCAGTGCGGAGCTTCTCGCCGCCCTGCCTTACTGGAGAACCACTTCCGTGTTCAATGACGAGCAGCGGCTCGTAATCGAGTACACCGAGGCCGTCACCGCAGGCGAGGTACCGCAGGCGCTCTTCTCGCGTGTGGTCGAGCGTCACGGCGAGAAGGGAGCAATCGAGTTCACGGCTGCGGTTGCGTGGTGGTCGTTCTGGGCGATGATGTTAAATGCCGCCGGCAGAGCCTGATTTTTCGCGTGCCAGGCGCTAAGCTTGCGTGTGACCGATTGACGGGGGTGAAACTTCGGGGTAACCCGTAATGATCGTAGCGACTGCAGGCCATGTCGATCATGGCAAGACGACACTCATCAAGGCGCTGACCGGAACCGACACGACGCATCTTCCCGAAGAGCGCAAGCGCGGGATGACCATCGACCTCGGATTTGCCGGAATGCCGCTTCCCGGCGGTGGCTTCATCGGCTTCATTGACGTGCCGGGGCACGAGCGATTCGTGCGCAATATGCTCGCGGGAATTATCGGCGTTGATCTGGCGCTCCTGGTCGTGGCGGCTGATGACGGCGTCATGCCACAGACTCGTGAGCACGTGGAAATACTCGATTTGTTGAAGGTCGGTGAAGCGGCGGTCGCGCTCACGAAGATCGATCAGGTCTCGGCGGCGCAGATCGCAGAGGCGAGCGCATCGATCATCGAATTGCTTGCCTCTACGCATTTGGCGGGCGCGCCCATCTTTCCGGTCTCGGCTTCCGGCAATGACGGAATCGCGGCGCTACGCGAGCATCTTATTCTTAGGGCCCCGCATGCGCGCAGGCATCGAGCCGGTGCGCACATCCGCATCCCCGTCGATAGGAGCTTCGCCGTGGATGGAGCGGGCCTGGTGGTGACCGGGACCATTGCCTCGGGCCGAGTCAGCGTCGGCGATCGCCTCTCCTTGGTGCCGGGGGGGCAGGAGGTGCGAGTGCGTGGCCTGCACACTCATCGATGCGTGGTCAGGAGTCTGGGCGCCGGTGAACGCTGCGCGCTCAATCTGAGTGCGGCTGACCTCGATCGCTCGCAGATCGGCCGCGGCAACTGGATCGTGGCACCGCAGATCGCGGTCTCAACTCAACGCATTGACGCCCGGCTGACCCCGGCAGCGGGACGCGCCGTGAAGCACGGTGCCCCTGTTCGTTTCTGCCACGGAGCAGCCAGCGTGAGTGGTCGCCTGATGCTCTTGTCGCGCGACGACGATCTGCCGCTGGTGCGCATCACTCTCAACGAGCCCATCCATGCGCTCGCACGAGATCCATTCATCCTGCGCGATGCAGGCGGGCATAAGACGCTCGCCGGGGGCGTCGTGCTCGATCCCTTCCCTCCGATTCGTCGGGAGCCGCGGCGTGTAATCGCGTTGGCCGCACTCGATCATCCGAATGCCAAGAGCGCGTTGAGGCGCCTGCTGGCGGTGGCCGCCGAGGGCGTCGAACTCGACCGGTTTGCCCAAGCCTGGAATTTGGATCCGGACGAGTCTGAGGATGTCGGGGGCGGTGCCGGCATCGCGCGCTTCGATGGCCGGGCCTATGACTCCGCGCGGTGGCGGCAGGGCCAGGCCGCCGTGCTCGAGGAGGTGACACGATTCCACGCGGCGCATCCCGATAGCTTTGGTCCTGCAGCCGCGCAACTGCTGCATGCGAATCTCGTGACAGGCGGCCCGGGGTTCCGTCGCGCGATCCTCGAGAGCCTTATCCGAGCAAAAGAATTGGTGCGTGAAGGCGCTCAGCTGCGCCGATCCAGCCACTCCATCGAGTTGTCCTTCTCCGAAAGGGCGCTTTGGAAAAAAATTGCCCCGCTACTTGGGCCGGATCGCCGACCCATGACCGTGCATGACATTGCTACGCAACAGCAGCTCGACTTCAGAGTCGTCCAGCGCATCCTGCAACGCGCGGCCCGGGCGGGCCATCTGGTACGCATCGCTTCGGGCAGATTCCTGCACAAATCAGCATTGCTGGAGCTTGCGAATAGGGCGGAAACTCTCGCCGCAAACTCCAACGGCGGGTTGTTCGCGGTGACCGCGTTCCGCGATCAATCCAATCTCGGCCGTGGAGTCTCGATTGAGCTGCTGGAACACTTCGACCGGATCGGTTTTACGCAACGGATCGGCGACCAGAGGCGCGTGCTCAAGCCGGCCGCCCAGGTCCTCGAACCGAACCTCACTTCGAAGCTCGCGCCGCCGATGGGCGCTTGATGCTCTGCAGATCGTGGCGCTATGATCGATCGTACCCAAGACAAGAGATATCCCATGAACTCGATCGAAGTGCTCGATCCGGCGGGCGCGATTCAGAAAACCGCCGAGCTGCAACGCCAACCTGTGGGTCCCCTGAGCGGGCGCCGACTCGCGATCCTCGATAATTCGAAGCCGAATTTTGAGCGGCTCGCGACTTTGGTGGCCGAAAGGCTGCGCGAGGATTACTCGCTCGCGGACATTACCTACTATCGAAAGGAGAATCCGGCGGTAGGAGCCAGTCCACGGCTGCTGGACGAGATTGCACGATCGGCCGCCCTCGTCCTGACCGGCTCGGCCGACTGAGGATCGTGTACGTCGTGGAGTCTCCACGACCTTACCGAGCTGGAACGCCGCGGAGTGCCGACGGTGGCGCTGGCTTCGAGCGCCTTCTATCCGAAGGCGCTGCATGATGCGCGCGCGCTCGGATTACCTGCTGCTCGGATCGCGGTTTTCACGCATCCGCTGGGCGGCTTGTCCGACCATGACATCGTCGAGCGCTCCGCGAAGCTCTATGAAGATGTACGTCAGCAACTGACGCAGCCGGCGCCGACACCCACCTCGGTCCAGGTGAGCACGCTCTCTCGCCTGCAGGCGCCCGCCGATCCTCAAGACCTGCAAGCATGGTTCTTCGAGCGGCACTGGAGCGACGGATTTCCAGTCATCGCACCGACCCCCGAGGCGGTCGCCGCGATGGTCAAAGGCTCTGGACGCCCGGGCCATGATACCGTCGGCGTCGTGCCCCCGCGACTCGGGGTCGCGACGGTGGAGCAGATTGCCGTCAACGCCGTGATGGCGGGATGCAGGCCGCAGCATATGCCCGTCTTGCTGACGGCAGTTGAGGCGATGCTGGAGCCGCGCTTCAATCTGGCATCGCTTCAAGCGACGACGCACCCCGTCGCGCCGCTTCTGATCGTGCATGGACCGATTGCCGCCGAGCTCGGCATGAACGCCGGCGCCGGAACTTTTGGTCCCGGCTCATTGGCCAACGCAGTCATCGGCCGTGCAATCAGATTGATCTTATGGAATGTCGGCGGGGGCGTGGCGGGCGCGGCGGATCGCTCGACGCACGGCTCGCCGAGCAAGTACAGCTTCTGCATCGCCGAGAACCTCGAGGCCTCTCCGTGGGGGTCCTTCATCACGGACCGTGGACTGCCTGAAGGATCGAACGCCGTCACCGTCTTTGGCGGTGAGCCGCCGCATAACGTGAATGATCACGAACACGGTGACCCCGAGGGGATCCTGCGGGTCGCGGCCGATGTTCTCAGGACGCTCGGCAGCAACGTCTGGTTCATCGCCTGGCACGGCCAGAAAGAACTGATGTTGATCCTGGGTCCCGAGCACGCCGCGAGCATTGCTCAATCCGGCTGGTCGCGGCGGCAGGTGCGCGAGTATCTATTCCGCGCCGTCAGTCGCCGGCGAGACGAGCTCACATCGGGCGGCATGTACGGGATGCGCGATTGGCCGCCTGAGCTCAACGCGATGGCCGCGGACGACCTCGTTCCGATGGTGCCGAGCGCGGACGATATCTTGGTTCTGGTGGCGGGAGGGCCGGGAAAGCACTCCGCCGTCCTGCCGAGTTTCGGTGCGACGGTTTCGGTTACGCGGGTGATTCGATAGCGACCTCACTATTTGCTGCTGAATCGCGCAATCCGCTCCTTGTAATCGGTCGCGAAGCCCGGATGGTGGGAATGCTCATGCGCCAGACCTTCGGCAAGCGACATGCCGTCGGTCTCCCGCATCAGCCGCTTGGCGGCCATATTGGTGTGCCAGCTCATCGCCAGCACATCCGCGGCGAATCGTGCGACGAGTTCATCCAATCCTCCGTCCGGCGCGAGCTGGTCGATGAGCCCGATACGGTGGGCTTCGGCCGCATCCACCGTACGTCCTGTCATCATCATCCGCTTGGCTGCGGCCTCGCCGATCCGCCGCGGCAGGCGTTGCGACATACCCCATTGGCTGACCAGTCCCCATTTGCCATGCGTGTCGGCAAAGCGAGCCGTGCCGTCGGCCAGGATGAAGTCGCAGGCGAGCGCCAGTTCCAGCCCCCCCGTCAGACAGATACCATGCACTGCGGCGATGACGGGCTGAGGGAGCAGCCCGAGCCGCTCGACGACGCCGGGCTTGAACGCCGGGGCGACCGGGACGTCTCCCATCGCCTTCAAGTCAGCGCCTGCGCAAAAACCGCGCCCCGCACCTCGGACGACGACGCAGCCGATCCGGTCATCCTTCTCGATCGCGTTCAGGTGTGCGTCGAGCTCCTCAAAGGCGGCTGTATCGAGTGCGTTTAGCTTGTCCGGGCGATTGAGTGTCAGGGTGCACAGTCCCCCGGCATCATCACGTGTGATGCGCTGGGTCATTCTGGTTACTCCGGCTTTGCAAAGCGTCTCTTGCCGCAGCAGTCATATCGGGAATGGCGCAGGCGGCGATATATTCTTCCTGCAACCTGCCGACAAGCTCCGCGACCGTCGGGATGTCGCGAATGAGCCCAATGCCTTGGCCGCCGCTCCAGATGTCGCGCCAAGGTTTCTTGCCTTCCGGCAAATGGTCGGTGGTGCGGCCTTGGGGAATGAGCAGATCGTCCGGATCAAGCCCTATTGATCGGATCGAGGCCTTGAGCCAGCTCGCGGGCAGCCCATTGACGCCCTTGGTGTAGATCACATCGGTCACGCCGCCTTCGACGAGCATTGCCTTGTAGGCGTCGGAGGCCGCCGCTTCCTTCGTGGCAATGAAACGCGTGCCGAGATAGGCGAGGTCCGCGCCCAGGATCTCGGCGGCGCGGATGGTTGCGCCGTTGGACACCGCCCCGGCCATCACGACGGTGCCGTCAAACATGGCGCGAATCAGCGGGATGAAGGCGAGATGGCTGATGGCACCCGCATGACCGCCGCCGCCGGCGCCGATCGCGACGATGCCATCGACGCCCGCGGCAACCGCTTTCTCCGCAAAGCGGATCGTGGTCGCGTCATGGAAATGCAGGATGCCGGCATCGTGTATGAGAGGCGCGTTTACCGTAGGGTCGCCGACGGAAGTCACGATGATCCGCACGCCATAGCGACGGCAGACCTCGAGATGGGCCTTCATCTCGTCGGTTCCGAAGGTGGGCGTAATGTTGACGGCCAGCGGTCCGATCTTGCTTCCGGGATGAGCGTCGGCGAACCGCTCCAGTGCCTGCATCACGCTCTCGAGCTGGGTTTGCAGCTCCGCGAGGTCTCGGCAGTGGTTGCGGGTGAGCGAACCGACGATCCCGGCCTTGCAGCATGCAGTCGCGAGCTCGACCCCGCTGCAGAGAAACATGGGAGCGGCGAACGCCGGCAGCGTCAGCCGTGCGCGAAGATCCTGCGTCAATGCCACCTTGGTTCAACTCCCTGCTTTGTCCGTTCTGGGGCTTACGGTTCGATGCGGTAGATGCGCGCCGCCGTTCCGTAGAAGAGTGCGGCCTTCTCGTCCGGCGAGGCCCCGCTCGCGATCCGCTTGAAGGCGTTCCAGATCAACGGATAGTTCGCGGTGACGAAATCCACTGGAAAATTGCTTTCGAACATGCAGCGGTCGGGACCGAAAGCCTCGATGGAGGTCTCGATGTAGGGCCGCCAGGCCTCTGCCAATCGCCGTGAATCGTTCGACCTTCCGGCAATGGCGCTCGACGCCCCGCTTGTCGGCATGCCGAGGCCCCCGAGCTTCATGGCCACATTCGGGCATCGCGCAAGCTCGCCGATATGAGACCGCCACCGCGCGAAGCGCTCTTCGCGCCGTCCCTCGTAGGGACCTATGCCAAACAACCCACCCAGATGATTGACGATCACTTGCGTCTCCGGAAACGCTCTCACGAGGTCGAGCAGCTCATCGAGCTGATATTCCAGCTGCCAGGCATCATAGGACAGCCCAAGGGGCGCGAGGTGACGAAAGCCGGCGCGAAAGGCGCTGTCCAGATGCAGGTGGGGAACACCATTGAATGCGGCTCCCAGTACCGCCGGATTCGGATCGTGCACCACATGAGGTGCGCGAATGCCGCGATAGCGGTCACCGCCCGCCTGCAGATGCGCCTCGAGAACCTTCTTTGCCGCATCGCCGATGCGCAGGTCGACGCTGCCGACTATGCCTGCGCAAACGGCGGTATCGGTAAAGACGCCGCTCGCGGCGATGGCGGCTACGCCGTTGGCAAACTCCACCTCGCCCATCGAGCGCAGCTCCTGCGGTCCAGTCCGGCGGTACATCGAACCGACTTCCACATAGACCGTCGCGCGAATGTTGTGTCCCGATTTGAGATCGGCCAGGAACTCGTCGAGCAGGTAGCGGGCGTTGCCACGGAACGCCGGCAACAGAGCCTGTGCCGTGAGGTTATTTTCCCGACCGAGCATATCGAGCACGGCATCGGAGAAAAACCAGAGGTGATGATGCGGATCGATGATCGGCAGTTCGGCATCGATAATTGCTTCGGTCATTGGAGCGTCCGGCACGGGGGTAGGCTCCGCCGACATCCCGCTACGATATCATCTAAACGAATGGGTTTGTCGGCTGCCGACACCCATGCAACGGCTGGCCGCGTGGTCGGCCTTCGGTCGGAAGCCGTGTATTTCATCCGTAATGCGCCCCAATCGCGGCGAAATTCAGCCGAAACGATCGGTCTCGACACTACTTCCCACTGGACTACTTGGACGATCGGGCGCGGCACGTCAACCCGGCGGGATAACACCCGGTAAACATAGGGGTGGGGCATCAAGATGCGGTCTTATCTGATCTCTCTCGTCGTCGGAACTGCGGTGGGACTCATCTATGGGCTCATTGGCGTCCGCTCTCCGGCTCCTCCTGTGATCGCGCTTATCGGGCTTCTTGGCATGCTCGCCGGTGAGCAAGTCGTCCCGGTAGTCAGGTCGCACGTGCTCAAGAGCGAAGTGCGAGCGAGTTCGACGCCATCGGAGCAGACGCGGGTGGATACATCAACTCATCCGCGCCAATAGCTGATCGAGGCGCGCGAAGAACTGCTGCCATCCGCCCTTGCAACTCGACCGGCGAAGAAGGAATCCGGCCGCGGCCTCGTGCAATGAGTCGAGGCGATCGCCGGTCAAACCATCAGCAGCACTGCTGACTTCCCCCGCTGGTGTGACGGAAAGATCCTACGAGCATGGTCATCCGTTGGCGACAGTCATTGCGGAGTCCACTCGTCTAATGTCTGCCACCGGACCGGCTCTGTTGTGCGCGTGTGCCCCGTCGGTTCTTCTTTGGCAGGGGAATCGATGTCAGAGCCAGAATGGGTGGCTATTTGCTGTTACCGAGATCGCGATGTCGTGTGGAGTCGCTGCGCGGGTTGCCGCCCGGAATACGGGTGTCCGGGATTCCGGTCGAGCTCAGAGGTCTTGCATTTCAACGAGTTGATCCCTGCGTCGATGCTTGGCGAGCCGTTGCCTTTGAATCTGTGGCCGAACCTATGGAAGGCGATCGAGCCCGACGCTGAAGCGATTTTCGCTTCGGATCCCACTCCCGTTCAACTGCTCATCGAGGCGCTTGGGCTCAAGTGCCCGGGGCCGCCGCCGGCGCCTCGGAACCCCTAGGCATGAGCTGCATGATGATCATCCTCGGCGAGGACGCCATCCGTCAGTGAGGCCGGGATCTGTTCTGCTCTGATTGATCTTGCGGCGCATCGGGCCAAGGAGAGTGCCGTTAGGCCGTAAGCGGCCGATCTGACGAGCTTTGTCATCTAACCGATCGAGTTCGCGATCTATGCTCGAGGAACCCGCAACCAGGATACGCCCGGAGGCAATCCATGAGCACGCCGCAACCCGGACCCACAGCGCCGGACCCTGCTTTTGATCCGTCGGATCCTGCGATGGCGAGACGGCTCGAGCGGCTCGGGTTGGCTCACCACGAGGAGCAGTGGACCGAGCGTTATCTGCTTTGTCAGCACCTCGCCGATCCCGCGCTGGCGACTCCACGAGAGGAATTTGAGGCCACGAGCCGATTCATCCGCGATCTGGTCGCGCACCGCTGGGTTTCCACCCGTCAGGCACGGGAGCAGGCAGGCTCCAAGCGCATCCACTACCTCTCCATGGAGTACCTGCTCGGCCGCACGCTGCGCAACAACATGATGAATCTCGCCGCGGCGCCACTGGTTCAACGCGCGTTGCAGAAGCAGGGATGGAATCTCGACGCGGTGATCGAGCAAGAGCCCGATGCAGGACTCGGCAACGGCGGCCTGGGGCGACTCGCGGCCTGTTTCATCGATTCGCTCGCTACGCTCCAGTACCCGGCCATCGGCTACGGCCTGCGCTACGAATACGGCATTTTCAGACAGGTGATCCGCGACGGTGCGCAGATCGAACGCCCCGACAACTGGTTGCGCCCCAGCGATCCGTGGGAAATAGCCCGACCGGCGAGGCGCTACACCGTCCCGCTGCACGCGAAGTTCGCTCTGCGCGGCTCGGAGCTCGAGCTCACGCCCAACCGTCCCGCGAGCCTGATCGGCATGGCTTACGACCGGCCCGTCGTAGGCTACGGCGCCAAGTGCATCAACACGCTGCGACTGTGGGCGGCGACCGCACCCGAGTCGTTCGATTTCGCGGAGTTCTCCCATGGTGACTTCGCGGGCGCGGTGATCGACAACGTGGCAGCCGAGTCGGTGACCCGGGTGCTCTATCCCGACGATTCGACCGAGGCCGGCCGGACGCTGCGTTTTCTGCAGCAGTATTTTCTTGTGAGCTGCTCGCTGCAAGACATCGTGGCTCGGTTCAGGCGCCAGACCTCGGATTGGTCGACGCTGCCGGACCGCATCGTCGTGCAGATGAACGACACGCACCCAGCGCTCTCTGTGGCGGAGCTCATGCGGATTCTCCTCGATCAGGCGGGTCTAGGGTGGGATCAGGCGTGGGATATCACGCTGAATACGCTCGCCTATACGAACCACACTTTGTTGCCGGAAGCGCTGGAGAAGTGGCCGGTGCCGCTGTTCGAGACGCTCATTCCAAGGCAACTCGAGATCATCTACGAGATCAACCGCCGTTTCCTGGACGATGTGCGCCGGCGATTTCCCGGAGATGAACCTCGCGCGCGACGCGTCAGCCTGATAGAAGAGGAGCCAGCTCGCCGCGTGCGGATGGCGCACCTCGCGGTGGTCGGTTCGCATAGTACCAACGGGGTCGCCGCCATCCATTCGGATCTGCTGCGCACACGCGTGCTGCGGGATTTCGCCGAGCTGTTTCCCGAGCGATTCAACAACAAAACCAACGGAGTGACGCCTCGCCGCTGGTTGCAACAAGCGAATCCTGCACTCTCCAAGCTGATTACCGAGACGATCGGGGATGAATGGGTCCTCGACCTTTCCGAACTGCGAAGGCTCCTGCCGCTAGCCGCGGACGCCGGGTTCCACGAACGTGTCGCCGCCGCGAAGCGCGAGTGCAAAGCACGGTTCACTGATTGGCTCAGGTCGACCTCCGGGGCGATCGTCGATCCGGACTCGATCTTCGATAGCCAGATCAAGCGAATTCACGAGTACAAGCGCCAGCTGCTCAACGTTCTGCACATCCTGGTGCTCTACAACCGCCTGCGCCAGAACCCCCGCACGGAGATGGTTCCACACACCTTCTTCTTCGCAGGCAAGGCGGCGCCCGCGTACCGCTTCGCGAAGCTCGTCATCAGGCTCATCAATCGCGTGGCAAGCACGCTCGACAAGGATCCTCTCGCCCGAGGACGGCTCCAGGTGCTGTTCCTGCCGGAGTACTGCGTGAGTCTCGCCGAGCGGCTCATTCCCGCGAGCGATGTGTCCGAGCAGATCTCCACCGCGGGTTACGAGGCGAGCGGCACCGGCAACATGAAGTTCATGATGAACGGCGCGCTGACGATAGGCACGCGTGACGGCGCGACGATCGAGATGGCGGCCGAGGCCGGCGAGGAGAACTTCTTCCTGTTCGGATTGACCGCCGAGCAGGTGGCCGAGAGTGCAGGATGGTACGACCCGCATTGGCACTATGCCCAGGATCCCGAGATACGGGACGCCGTCGACCTCATCACCTCCGATCTCCTGACGCAGCATGAGCCGGGTGTGTTCGACCCAATCCGCCACGCGCTGCTCGACGGCGGCGATTTCTACCGACACCTCGCCGACCTCAAGGACTATGCCCGCGCCCACCGAGAGCTCGACAGCTGCTACGCGGATCGCGCGGCGTGGAACACCAAGGCGATCCGCAACGTCGCGAGCTCCGGGAAGTTCTCGAGCGATCGCACGATCCGGGAGTATGCCGAAGAGATCTGGAATCTGAAGGTCTCGCCGGTGTCTTCCGATTGAGGGCGTCGCCCGCCGGTGTCTGGAGAAATCGCTGGCGTGCCGGTTGGGCCGTGTGGCCGCCAACTCAGCGAGTTCCGCCTACGGGCGGGGAAAGTGTACGATTAGACATCCTACATTGGCCGCCGCGGGACGAGAGCGTGGATCTGTGAAAGAATCTGCGTTCTGTCCTTGTGGCATATGGATTCGTTATTCCAATGACAGAGGCATCCCCCGCGAATCTGGAGCTGGCGATCGCGCTGCCGCTCGGCGTCATTGCGAATCAGCTGATGAGGATAGAAACGGATTTGCGATTTCTGAATATGAAAGCATTGGCCTGCGCCAACGAGCGCGAGAACGGTGACTTAGCCGCCAAGATCGCGGGTGGTCTTGAAAAGATCAACGGAGCGCTCGATCTGATCCGAGGTCTCGTCGCGGATATGGAAGACAACATTCAGCCGACGTCGGCAAGTTCACCGGGCAACTCGTCCCGGGGTCTCGCTTCCAGAAAGCCATCCACCGATCGGGACGATTGAAGCGCCGCATCGAGATTCGGCTTCAGGCGAGGTTTTTCAGGATTGCCACGATCGCGGCCCGAGCGCTGGCTGAGTGCAGGGGCAACGCGAGTACGTCGCCGGGCCGCGACCAGTCGATCGCGCAGCGCGCCGCCTCGACTTCGCTGCTGCGGACCGGCGCTGCCGACTCCGGAAAACCCAGACGCAGCAGCTCGGCGCGAATGATATGCGGTACTTCGCCCGCGGCCCGACCGCGCAATTGAGCTTCGTTCTCCTTCACGACCACGAGATCGGGGCGGAATTCGGCGGCAACGCGGGCCAATTCCTCGATATCGGTATCTGTGCGATTGCCGGCGTGGCCCAGCAGCAATCCGAGCCGACCGCCGCCGCCGCGCAGGTGATCGGCTACCCTCAAAAATCCACGCAGACCATCGGCATTGTGGGCATAGTCGATCAGCACTTTGACGCCGCGGACATCGAAACGCATCATGCGTCCGGGATTGTCCTCGAGTCTCGCGCCGAACCGTCCGAGTACCGTGGAGATCGTGGTCGCAGCGATTCCGAGCAGGAGCGCGACGAGCGCCGCGCCCGCCACGTTGGCCACGTTGTACGTTGCGATGCCGCCCATCGACAAGGGCATGTCGGACACCAGCCCGAGATCGTGATCGATTCCGCCCTGGTTCAGGTACAGTCGTCCATCGCGCACGCCGCAGGTCGGCGAGCCACGCAGGCGATACTCGCGCATGACTTCTTGATCTGCATCCAGCGCAAACCAGCCCAATCGGGAATGGTCGCCGAATCGCCCGACAAATCCGTCCGCGCGCGAGCGCAGCCGCGCATCATCGGCGTTCAGCACCAGCGAGCCACGCGGCCTCACGACTGAGGCGATCGCAAATTTGACGTCTGCCAATCCGTCCAAATCATCGATGCCGTACTCGCCGAAATGATCCGAACTGACGTTGGTAATGACCGCGGCGTCGGCATGCGAAACCGCGATCCCCCGACGCAAGATACCACCACGCGCGGTTTCGAGGATGGCCGCCTCCGCGCGCGATTCCCGCAGCACCATCCGCGCGCCGGCCGGCCCGGAATAATCGCCGAGCGCGAGCGCTTCATCATCGAGAAATACCCCTTCGGTGCAGTTGTAGCCGGCCCGCCAGCCGTTGGCCCGTGCGCACGCGGCGAGGAGCCGCACCGTGGTGGTCTTGCCGTTCGACCCCGTGACCATGGCCGTCGGGATGCCGCGCAGCTCGTCCCAGGGGACTTCCGCGACGGCCGGCAGGGCGGTGAGCCGAAAGCTACGCCCGCCGACGCCGGCTCCCAGCGTCAGTTCCGAGTCGTCGAGGACATGCGGCAGCTCGCGTGCTGCGGCAACTTGAAGCAGCGCCCGCAGGTTCGGGTTTGCCTCCAGAGCCGCCAAACGTTCAAATCGCTCAAGCGCCGCGGATTCCTCGATGACCGGCTTGAGATTTGCCGCCGGATTTGCGGGGTTCTCGCCGGCGGTCATTGCGCCCGCGACGAGCGCCTGCTCCAGGGTGCTCCACTGCAGGGGATCGCGCTCGATCAGTGCAGCGCAAAGCGCCCACTCATTGAGTTCCGTCGCCGAAAACAGCTGATCGCAAGGGGCAGAGATCGCGAGGGATGCACCCGTCGCGTGCCTGCGCACGATGGTTTGCGGGCGCCGCCAGCCCAGTCGCGCGCCTACCCGCTCGACCCGCGCTCGCCACGCGGCGAGAAGCGGATCATCGATGGACACTCCAACGACGTCGAGCACCGCTCCGGTCGCGGCAAAGAACAAATTGCTGCCCGTGAGGCGTCTCGAATCGACGAACGGCAGCGCGAGCTCGGCGTTCAGTCGTCGCTCTCCGGCGCCATCCGCACACCGCGCTCATCCCGGATCAGTCCTTCGAGGCTGAAGTCGAGAGGAGCTGCTTGCGGGGCTGTGGAAGAGCCGAGTTCGAGACCGGTACCGGCGCCCGATCCGTTGGCTGCCGCGTCGCCGGCGTTGAGCCGCGAAGGCGGCGCTGCAGAGTACGAGACCGACCGCGTCGACGCGGCGCTGCTCGGTTTGAACTTGGTGATCTGCTTCCAGGAACGCACCAGGGCGTCGGCGAAAATCAGCAGCAGATCACCCGTCTCTCCCATCCGCAACGCCGCTTCGATCGCCTCCTGCTCGTCGGGAATGATCGAGATCGCGCTCTCGGGCACTCCGGCGGCGCGCAAGGCTTGCGCTTGAATCCGCGGCACCTCGTCCGGTGCGCGTGCTCGCAAAGCGTCGTCCCGCCGACAGATGTAGTGATCGAAGCGACCCGCTACGGCCATTGCGATCGCCACCAAGTCCTCGTCGCGCCGGTCGCCGGGGCCCGCGAGTACCACAATGCGCCGTCCGGTGACGTCGAGGCGTAGCGCGAGATCCGCCAACATCCCGACAGCGTGGGCATTGTGCCCATAGTCGAACAGTACCTTGAACGGATGCTCGCTGAACAGGTTCATGCGCCCCGGCGCCTGAAAGAACGTTGAATCGAAGGTACGCAGTCCCTGGCGAATCGCATCGAGCTTGATGCCCAGCGAGAACGCCATCGCCGCCGCGAACATCGCATTTTGCACGTTATGGGTTGCCCGCCCCTCGAGGGTCGCCGGGATAAGGTGTGTCCACAGAAGCGGGATGTGGCCGCCACGGTCATACAACGTGATCATTTGACCGTTGACACCGGCCTCGAGGGCGCAGGCTCGTCCACCCGCGCGAATGTGTTCTCGAACCAGCGTATGTTGGGGGTTCATCGTCACATAGCAGATGTTCTTTGCTTCGGTATGGCCCGCCATCTTCAGCACCAGGGGGTCATCGGCATTCAGGACGGCACAGTCGGTTGCAACCTCCACGACGACTCGCTTCAATTCGCCGAGCTGTTCGAGCGTGTCGATGCCCTTGAGACCCAGATGGTCGGCTTGAACATTCAACACGGCTCCGACGTTGACTTCCTTAACGCCCATGCCGGCGCGCAGCAACCCGCCTCGTGCGGTCTCGAGTACGGCGATATCGATCTGCGGATCGGCGAGTACCATGCGCGCCGAGACCGGCCCCGTCATATCGCCGGGAACGGTACGCTGGCCGTCGATGTACACGCCGTCGGTGGTAGTCAGTCCCGGGGTATAACCGCCCATCTTCGTGACGTGCGCAAGCATGCGTGCCGTCGTGGTTTTGCCGTTGGTGCCGGTGATGGCCGCAATGGGTACGCGCGCGGAGATGCCCGCGGGAAACAGCATATCGATGACCGGCGCGGCGACGTTGCGCGGCGTGCCTTCGCTCGGCGCCACATGCATACGAAAGCCGGGTGCCGCATTTACCTCGCAGATGCCGCCGCCGATCGTGCGGTAGCTTTCCGTAATATTTTTTGACAGAAAATCCACACCACCGACGTCCAGGCCGATGGCCCGCACCGCGCGCTCCGCCATCTCGCGGTTATCGGGATGGATGATGTCGGTGACATCGCACGCCGTGCCGCCCGTGGACAGGTTCGCCGTCGAGCGCAGGTAGACGACTTGACCCGGCTCCGGCACCGAGTCGGCGCGCAATCCGGCGTGCTCGAGCATTTTCTGCGCCTGCGCGTCGAGCTCCAGACGCGTCAACACCTTTTCGTGGCCTACGCCGCGGCGGGGATCCTGATTCACGATCTCGATCAATTGCATGATCGTATGTTCACCATCGCCGACGACATGCCCGGGCGTGCGTCGCGTCGCGGCGACGAGCTCGCCGTTTACCACCAGCAGTCGATGATCATCGCCTTCCATGAAGGTCTCGACGATGACTGATCGCGAATGCTCACGCGCCGCGGCAAAGCCCTGCGCAACTTCCTCGTCCGTCGTGAGGCGAATGGAGATGCCGCGCCCGTGATTGCCGTTGTAGGGCTTGGTCACGACGGGGAAGCCGATGCGTCGGGCGGCACGCACGGCCTGCCCCTCGCTTTGGACTAATTCCTGCTTCGGCACCGGCAGGCCGAGCATCGCCAAGATCTTATTGGTCTCTTCCTTGTCGCTGGCCAGTTCCACCGCGATGTGTGAGGTACGGCTGGTTACCGTCGCCTGGATGCGCTGCTGGTATTTGCCGTGACCCAATTGAACCAGGGATTGATCGTTGAGTCGTAGCCAGGGAATGCCGCGGCTTTCGGCGGCCCGTACCAGTGCAGCCGTCGACGGACCCAGCGCGCGGCGCTGCGCAAAGCGGATGAACTCATCGCGCGCCTCCTGCCAACTCCATCCCTCGGGCAGCGAATCGGGCGGACGGATCGCCGCAGGCAGGAGCGATGAAAGCAGCCGCAACCCCAGTTCGCCCGCGGCGATGCCCTCGTCGCGTTGCGCGTACTCGTAGACGACCGTGTAAACTCCCGGTGCATCGGCACTTCGCGTTTTGCCGAAGCTAACTTCCTCGCCCGCGATATTCTGCAGTTCGATGGCCACGTGCTCGAGTACATGCCCGAGCCAGGTGCCCTCGTCCTCACGCATGCGCCGAAGAAAGCCACCCGGCTCCTGATACGAGCAACCGTGCTCGGCCAGCCCGGGTAGCGCGGCGGCGAGCTCATCGATGAACCCGTTTCCGAGGCGGCCCGTGGGCCAGGCCTCGAGGGAGCCTAAATCGAGGTCGAGGCGGATGACCGGAAAGTGTGCGTACAGCGAAGGGCCGACATAGACGGATCGATCGAGAATACGCATCAGGCGCTGCTCCGCTGCTGTTAAGGCCTATTCCTTGGGTCGTACCAGGCCGCCGGCCGCGGCCAATCGCGTATGCAAGTTGAATGTCGCACCCGCCACCAGAATGTGCAAACGCAGTCCGAGCATGCAGACCGGCTGCCCTTCGGTAACCTCGCTGATGGACGAATAGGTGACATCAGAGGCATCCACGACCGTCACGCCGCCGCTACCCTCCACTTCGAGGGTCTCGTCCGGACCGATAAAAGCGGCGGTGTCTTCGTCCAAGCCGATGCCGATGGCAAACGGGTTGTAGGCGAGGGCGGTAATCAGCCGTCCAAGGCGATCGCGCTGACGGAAGTGCTGGTCGATGATGAAACGATTCGTGAGTCCCAGCCCCGGCGCCAGCCGCACGCTCCCTGAGATCACCGAGGAGCCCTCGTCGCCGAACGCGATCATGTGCTCACTCAGGATGCTCGCCCCCGCACTCGTCCCGCCAACGGTGACGCCGTGGGCATTGCGCACGCGAATGAGTTTCGCCACCGGCGTGCCGCCGAGCAGGGTCGTGAGCCGCAACTGGTTGCCGCCGGTAAAAAATATCCCACTCGCTTCCTCAAGGCGCCGCAGCCGCCCGGACTCCTGGCAGTCGCGGCGCGTGTCGAAATCCATGACCGTGACCTGCCCGGCGCCCAAATCCTTGAAGAGCCCTTCGTAGCGTGCCCCGGTCTCATGCATGCGGCTCGCGGTCGGGATCACGACAATATTGGCGTCTGCACCGCCGGAGACGCGTATGAAGCGTTCGAGGATGCGGCGATCGTTTTCCTTATTCTCGGCGCCGCCGATAGGTACGATCCACCCGCGTGTTTCGCCCTCGGGAATCTTGCTAGGCATCGAGCGCAGCGTCTCCAATATATGTAATCGGCCCAAGCGCTTTAGGCGGGCTTAAAGTCTATTCGAAACCGACAATATGGCATCAAATACGGCCCGGCGTCGATGCCGTCCAGGGGTTGACGACATCGACGCCGCAATCCTCGAAGTCTTTCACGTTGCGGGTAGCTAGGCTAGCTCCTCTCGAACGAGCCATCGCGACAATCATTGCATCAAATTGAGTGATCGGCCTGCCTGCGATTCGTCGCGAGGCGGCAATCTCTGCGTACGTGTCTGCAGCGTCGTTGTCGAAACTCAACACTTGACCGGCAAAATCATCAGAAAAAATTTTGATTGCGGCATCCCATAACGCCCCTCGACGCTTTCCGTCCGAAAGCAGACGAATGCCGTAGAGAATTTCGCCCCGAGTTACCGTCGTGGTGAACAAAGACGCACGCGGCTGTTCTGCAAGCCAATCCAAAACCGAGGCATCAGGTGAGGGTCGCAATGCCTCAGAAAGCACGTTGGTATCAAGGACGATCATGTATCCAAATTCGTCGGCTCACGGATCGCATCTCGGGGTGGAATTTCCAATTCAACACCTCCTAACGGTTCAATACGCGCGCGAATGGAAGCCACCAGAGATCCGCTTCGAGTCCGCGCCGTTGACAGTGCCGACCGCAAGATGTCGCGCGCTTCTTCTTCCATTGAGCGGCCATGACGGGCCGCCCGCACGCGCAACCGCGTCTTGAGTCGCTCATCTATGTCACGGATCGTTATACTGGCCATGCAAATATCTCGTTAATCATTGATTGCATATTAATCAATGATATCAAAACTGGATTCGAGCCTGCGAGTCCTACGTCCCGAAGGACTGGCGAGCGCCTTGATCGCAAGGACGTCCTGTGATATTGTGAATACGTGAAGAATATCACAGTATCACTTGACGACGACACGTACCGCCGTGCCCGTGTGATCGCGGCTGAGCGGGATACATCCGTTTCCGCACTGGTTAAGGAGTTCCTCGTTAGGCTCGGCTCCGGGGAAAGCCAAGTCGAGCGCCTGAGACGCGAGGAGCGCGCGCTCCGCGACCGTATTACTTCTTTTCGCGCATCGGACAAGCAATCCCGGGACGAGCTGCACGATCGCGCCCGCTCGTGAGCAAGCTTCATTTCCTAGATACCAACATCCTGCTGTATTCGATCAGTCGCGACCCAAACGAGACGCGCAAGCGGGAGCAGGCGATAACGCTTCTGGACGAGGACGGCGGCGCTTTGTCTGTTCAGGTGCTGCAGGAGTTCTACGTCCAATCGACACGGGCCTCGCGGCCGGATCCAATACCTCACCCGATCTCTGCCGGTCTGATTCGTACCTGGATGCGCTTTGCAGTACAGGACATCACAGCATCAATTCTCACCCAGGCGTTGGACATCAAAGCGAGGCACGGCTTCTCCTATTGGGACAGCGCCATCATCGCCGCAGCTCGCGCGCTTGGGTGCCGGCAGCTTTACTCCGAGGATATGGTCCACGGAAGAGACGTGGAGGGCGTTGTGATCGTCAATCCGTTTCGGTAGACGCTTGGCCGAAGCAGAACACGTGTAGGTCCTCAGGACCCACATAGCAATGGTCGGGGTGACAGGATTTGAACGACTCATACGTCCCGAATGTCCCGGAACCGGGTTCAAATCTTGGGGAGATTTTTCTCCGTAGGCGGGCTATGCAAGCGGCTTGACTGAGGCATATGCAAAGCATATGCTTAACAAATGAAACGCGCGCGAACTGGGAAAGGCAAATCAGCGACTTCGAAGGCGGCGGGCAGGTCGATGTCCAATGTCGTCACCAGGCGAGCGTCGATATTTCGCAATGGAACCAATCAGGCGGTGCGACTCCCGCAGGAATTGCGTTTCCCGGCTGACGTGAAGGAAGTGCGGATTCGAAAGCAGGGGGATGGATTGTTCATCTCGCCTGTCAAAGCGGACTGGTCATCGTTCTTTGCGATGCAGGCCGACGTGGCCGACGACTTTCTGGATAATCGCAGAGATTCACCTCCGCAGTTTCGCGACCCTCTATGACGGGTTTCATGCTGGATACCGATATCTCCAGCTACATCATCAAGCGCCGACCATCGTCACTGCTTGATAGATTCGAGGAACACGGCGAGACGCTCAATGTGTCCGTGATTACCGCCGCGGAGTTGCGTTTTGGTGCAGAGAAGGCGGCCCGACCTATGCTAACCGAATTGGTGGAGGCATATTTGGATCGGCTTGCGATCCTCGATTGGACTAACGAAGTCACACGTCATTACGCGCGGATTCGTTCACAATTGGAGCGTTCCGGAACGCCGATCGGGAACATGGATCTTCTCATCGCCTCACACGCGGTCTCTCAGGGGATGATTGTGGTCACAAACAATCTCAAGCATTTCTCAAATGTACCTGGCCTCAAGGTGGAAGTGTGGGGTTGATCTGTAACGTACCGGAGTGGGGCGTATAAGACTTTTCGGCAAACAAAGACATGGTTTCGCTCTGCTGCACAAGAGTAATCCGGGAACGGTTGGGTCTCTCTGAGCGCTTACCTCCACCCAATCGGCCGACCACCAGTCTCGGCAACTGGTATGTGCACCCGGGGCGGTTTGCTCATCGACAGATCGTGCTGGTCACCAGCGAACGTACCTTGCTGACCGTGCTGCTGCCAGCACAGGAACTGCGCGAGAGTATTCAAAGATCCTACCAGACGGCCATTGCCGAATTGTTGACTGCGCTGCCAGTGTCGACGCAAATCGCGAATCGTGAGTTGGCGGCTCTGGAACCGATAACATTTGCAGGGGCTTCCAACCGAAGCGTTATCGGCTCCATGAATGAGTTCGTGTGGCAACTTGAAAGCTATCTGAGTCGCACGAGCGACCTGCTCGAACTGTCGCTCCAGCTCAGCGAGACTCCGATGTCTGCGATTGGCTCTAAGTCGAACTACGGCTTACCGCGAGAGGTTGCTCGCGACCTTCTCACAGGTCGGGAACATTGATCGGCGAAAAATACGGAATGTGCGATTCCCAGACGTTCGTCGGTCTCTTGGGGGTTCCGCTATTCAAAGTGGGGTGACCTCGCAAGGGGTATGGCGCTGGTGATCCCTCTGAAGCCGAATACATGAGCGCGCACAGAGCATCCAAGCTGTGACCCAACCTGTGACCAAATGGCCGGCCGGTATAAACCGTTACCCATGTGTCCGGAATAGACCATCGAATCAATGGTCGGGGTGACAGGATTTGAACCTGCGACTCCTACGTCCCGAAGGATCGCGGAATAGGTACTGATCCCATTCTGCGTGGTTGCGGGCGCAGCATCTCGCCAGACGAGTCCGTCGGCAAGCGACCAGACTTTGATTTGTGAATAAAGATGCATAGTCGCACGCAACTATGTATAGTTAATCACATGAAATCAAGTCTGCGGCAGCTCGCCGCATCCGCGCGCTCGAAGGCAATCCTGCAACCCAAAGATTTTGCACGACTGCACATCCATCCACAGGAGATAAGCCGCCTCGTGGGCAAAGGCCAGCTCATCCGCGTGGGTCGCGGGCGTTACGTGCTGCCGCGGGCCGAGCACTCTGAGAATCTCGGGCTCGCTCTTGTCGCTGCCGCGGTCCCGCAGTCGGTAATTTGTCTTCTTTCCGCCCTTCGGTTTCACGGCGTGGGCACCCAGGCGCCTCATGACGTTTGGATCACGGTAAAGCAGGGAGCTGCGCGGCCTCGACTCGACTACCCACCGGTTCGTGTGACGCTAGTCTCCGGTTCTGCGTTTACATTCGGTGTCGAGCGTCATCAGGTCGATGGCGTTCCGGTACGCATCTATTCTCCGGCGAAGACAGTGGCCGATTGTTTCAAATTTCGAAACAAGATTGGTCTTGACGTTGCAATCGAGGCGCTTCGTGAATCGCTGCGCGCAAAGCGTTGCACCCGGGAAGAGCTCTGGACGGCGGCAAAAGTATGCCGTGTGACGACAGTAATTCGCCCATATCTCGAAGCGATTTAACGGGTGCCTTACCATGGCAAAGGACAAACCCAGGAATACATCGGCGTCCATCCGCCAGCGGCTGTTAAATCACTCAACTGCCGTCAAGACGGATCCCAATCTCGTACTAATCTGGTACGGGCTCGAACGCTTTCTTTATCGCCTTTCCGAATCAACCCATCGCGAGCGATTCGTTCTCAAAGGCGCAATGCTTTTTCGCCTTTGGGACAGCGCCAATTTCCGATCGACAAAAGACCTCGACTTGGAGGGGTTTCTGCAGGACGAGGCTGAGGTGGTTCGGGAAGTTTTTGCTTCAATCTGCGTCCAGCCCGTCGAAGATGACGGACTAGTGTTCGATGCGTCGAGTGTGAGAGTTACCGAAATTCGCGATACGCAGGAATACGGCGGCTTCCGGGTATTACTAACCGCCAAACTCGGGACCGCCATCTTGCGTCTCCAGATCGACGTGGGATTCGGAGATGCAATTACGCCTACGCCAGCCATCACTGAATTTCCGTCGATCCTCAGCCAGTCACGGCCTCGCATCCGCGTCTATCCTCTAGAAACAGTTGTCGCCGAGAAGTTCGAAGCCATGGTGCAACTCGGAATGACAAACAGCCGAATGAAGGATTATTACGACCTTTGGTTCATTTCGAGCCGCTTTGAATTCGAGGGGCCGACCCTGGCCGCCGCGGTGCGGGCAACGTTCGAGCGCCGGAGGACAGAGATTCCGCGACGCTCGCCGATTGCGCTGACTGAGGAATATGCAGCCGACGTTAATCATGTGCGACAGTGGGCGGCATTCAGCAAGAGTCTCGGTGTCGAAGCTCCGCTGGCTCTGGCAGTCGTGATTGATAAAATTTCCGAGTTCGTCTTGCCGCCCGCGATTGCTGCTGCGACTGAGCAGCCATTCAACCAGCACTGGGAAGTTCAAAACCGGTGGCGGCCAATTGGATGACATCCACTGATTTGACGGAACGACATGCTTTCACTTTGTCGAGATCCCGGCCCCCTACCGCGAGGCATCGGAGTCTCAAGTTGACTCCATCTCGATAAAATAGTTGTTACCAAAAATGTTACCAAGCGACGAGAGACTTGTTACCAAATGCATCTTTTGCGCGAATCTTTTGGGAAAAACTCTAATGAAATCAATGGTCGGGGTGACAGGATTTGAACCTGCGACTCCTACGTCCCGAACATACGGAACAATAAACTATAATAAAAACAAACACTTAAGTCAGTAGGCCCGAGGACTGGCAATCACCCTCGCCGGTGGCATATACTTTTGCATATGCCAGAGATTGGGAGGACCACCGTGCAGCGCAAAGCGAAGATTTTCATGAATAACCGAAGCCAGGCGGTTCGGCTGCCCAAAGAGTTCCAGTTCAGCACTCCCGAGGTGTTCATCCGGAGGCAAGGTAACGACGTGATTCTCTCGGCACGCCCGAGAGACTGGTCTGACTATCTTGGCTCAGGAACCATTGCCTCGAAGGAGTTCATGGAGGGGGTCGACGATCTGCCGATCCAAGAGCGTGAACCTTGATGGCAGAGTACATGCTCGATACGGATATCTCCTCCTACATCATGAAGCGTTCTCATGACGCTGTCTTGAGAAGACTGCAGAAGGTTCCGATCGGCATCGTTTGCATTTCGGTCATCACCAAATCGGAGCTGATGTTCGGGGTCGAAGTGTCCCCCCGGCGGCAGCAGGATCATGCCGCCCTCGATCAGTATCTTCGTCACGTCGAGGTCCTGGATTTTCCTGACGACGCAGCCCTTCACTATGCCCAGATCCGTGCGGCGCTCAAAGCGCGTGGCACGATGATCGGTGCGAACGATCTCTTCATCGCTGCGCACGCCCGTGCTCTCGACCTTACGCTCGTGACCAACAACACGGAGGAGTTCGGTCGCGTCCCAGATCTCAAAATTGAAAACTGGACTCGGCAGGTTTGACGCGAGCGCGAGCTGACGAAGTAGCACGTATTCCAACCGAGATTGCATCCCCGGGACGGATTCGACATCACGCGGAAACAGATCTCAGAGCACGCCTGCGCGCCCCGCCCAGGTGGCGATGTAGCTCTCGAGGAAGGACGTGAATTCTTCAGCTCCTGGTCAGCGCGCCATCCTCTCGCTCGCACAACCGCAACGCACTCGACGATGCCACACAAAGGATGTGGACGGACGCTCATGGCTGGTACCCGCAACTCGTCCTCGTGTTCGGCGCCACGGCGATCATCCAAGATTTCTACTCGCGATGTCGCAGAACCCGGAGCTGGCCAATAGCGCGAAGGAGATCCCGGCTATCGCCAGCAGCAGGCTCGGCCGAGTGGGGGTGCCGGATGACATCGCCCGCGCCGTTTTGTTCTGCGTGTCGGATCTGGCGATCTTCATGACAGGGAGCACACTCCTCGTGGATGCGGGCGAAACGATCTAGCCCATCGCCAGGGCATCATCCGCCGCTATCGAGCGCTCAAGACGCGATGGAGCTCTTCCCAGCGCCAATCATATCGGTCGCTTGCCTGAAAAACGCCGGCTGGTCGAACCCCCGCATTGCTTCAGCAAAAGTGTTACCGGTTGGGGTAGTTGCCTCAGCTGAGATGTTACCGGCGATCGCGCCTGCCACCATGGCGTCTCCAATACCTCGGAGGGGCTATGGGCACCAAGATGACCCACTCGGCGCGGGCCGAACTTACCAACGCAGTCCGGCGACGCTACAGCGTCGCAACCGGCGCTGAGAAGCGCAAGATCCTCGATGAGTTCATCGCGGTGACCGGCTATCACGAGAAGTCTGCTATTCGAGCATTGAACGCCGAGCCGACCGTCAAGAAGCGGCAAACCCGTGTACGCCCCTCGTTGTATGACGAGGCAGTGCGGGCCGCATTGATCGTGCTCTGGGAGGCCTCCGACCGGGTATGCGGCAAACGCCTGCGGGCGCAGCGAGTTTGTGAACGAGTCGTTGATCAATTACTGTCTCACTCATGGGATCGAACTCACTCGCTCTCGGCCTTGGCGGAAGAACGACCAAGCCTGGATCGAGCAGAAGAACGGCGCTGTCGTGCGAAAGCTGCTGGGCTACCGCCGATTCCAAGGCATTGCCGCCGCGCAGGCAATCACCCGACTGTACGGAGCTTCGCGTCTGTTCGTGAACTTCTTCCAGCCCTCTTTCAAGCTTGCGGAGAAGCATCGCCAGGGCGCTCGAGTGTCCAAACGCTACCATCCGCCGCAGACCCCCTGTGACCGGCTGCTGCAGGCTGAGAGCATTCCTGATGCCGCAAAAATCAAACTGCGCGAGGTGGCCAGCGCCTTGGATCCGCTGAAGCTCCTCGAGGAGATACGCGCAATGCAGGCGCATCTCGTGGCCCCCGCTGATGGCGGGGACGTTCCCATTGCTACGCCCGAACCCCCAGATCTCTCTGGCTTCGTCGCCAGTCTTTCCAGCGCGTGGCGCGCGGGCGAGGTTCGTCCAACGTTTTCCGTCGAGGCCAAGCCACGATATCTGCGTAGTCTGCAAGCCATGGTTCAACCCGATGTCCAACGTACGCCCAAGAAAGACACGCCGTCGGCAACTGCTACATCGTCCCTCGGACCGGCCGCTAAACCACCCAAACCAGTTTCTGAACGACCGAAGCTCATCTATGCCACGCCCGGCAAGCCCGTGTATCACGCGTTCACGATGATATGGCCTTTAGTGTGCCGCCGTCTCGAGGGATGTCCGAACATCAGCTCCGCACAATTGTTCGATGAACTTTGCATCCAATTCCCAGGACGCTTTCACCCGAAGCACTTAACTCGCCACCTCGAAAAACGCGTGAAACAGTGGCGTCAGGATGCACGTGCTCGCGGCGTCGTCATCCCGCCACGCAAAAATCGCCGTTTCAGCAACAAGCCGCGTGGGCCTGCACCGGTTCCGTACAGCTGCATGGCTCACTTGACTGAGATGCATCAGTGGCTGGAAGAGCATCCAGATCAGACCGCCAAGGAACTTCTTATCGAATTCCAGGCGCGTTATCCCGGAACTTATCGCCGCAGTCATCTGCGTACTCTGCGGAAGCGCGTACAGGTCTGGCGCCGAGAAGCGATTCAGCGGCTGATCTTCGAGCTGCGGGAGCATACCCAGGATGTCAGCTCAAAAAGTGAGAGCGAGATGGCCTGGGGTCAATCAGAGGCTGAGCTTCTGACGCCTTCGGCGTCAGACTGCGCTTTGATCAAGATCGATAAAATACTGTCAAGCACACCAAGATTGACTGCCGCCGGTAACATCGTTCATGAGGCATTCGGTAACAAAATTACGTGAGGCAATACGGGGGGACCTACTGCCGTGAATCTCTCCACAAGCTCCGCCGCTCTACGGCACGGTCAAAGTTCCTAGCTGCTGTCCCCATTTCTTCTCGAAGGTTTTCTGATTCTCCATCATGGCCTTACCATTGGTCATCATGCTCTCAGCGGCCTGAACCTCCTGTAGCGCTGCCCGGAGTTGTTCGACGCTGACCATATGCACCGGTCCTTTATCGCTGAAAGATGCGCCCGTCTCCGACTGTAGGAAGTTCACATTCAGCAGCGTCGCGCGGTCCGAGGGGCTTGAATTCAAACTGTGTGAGCCCTGCTGTGCTCCCGACTTCGAGAGAATGTCGATGGCTCGTTGTAGCGCCGCCCGAGCATCCAAGGGATAGCCGTTCGGGTCATTCGGATCCTTGTAAAGTGCTGAACCTTCGAGCTGCCATTCATCGCGAAGCTGTTTGGCTTGGTCCAAGAGCTTCTCTTTGGCTTTCGCCTCGGCGTCGGCTTTGGCCCATTGGTCCTTGCAATTAGCGTTCTGCGAGAGCTGTCTCTTAAGATCGGCAATAGCTTCATTTCCGAGGGCGACGGCCGCATCGACCTCCTTGGCTGCGTTCTCCATTTCCTGCTCGTGAGTTCGCACGTGCGGATACACGTCGGTATAAATCCAAGCGGCCGTGCTCGCCAGACCGAAGTACCCTACAAGCTTGTGAAGGAGATGCGTCGCAGCTTCCTCGAGCGCGAGCTGTGCAGCTTGCAGTAGATCGTATTTCTCCGCAGCGATCTCGACCATTACCTTACCTTCTTCCTTCTCCCAATCGCTGAGTTCCTTACTCGCACTTTTCACGTCCTTCTGCGCCTGTTCAAAAAATTGTTGGGACGAGTTCCACTTTCGGGCGTAGTCGTCCCAATACTTTTGCGGGTCACAATCTGGCTTGGGGACGCGCGGTGGCGGCGGCGGTGGGGGCGGGGGACCGCCTGAGTCCGAGGGATTTCCAGAGGGGCTGAAGCTCACGGTGGCGCGCACGCGCGAAGAGGTTCCGGACCCGTCCTGATACAGTTGCTCCCCGGTATCGTAGTTGAAACCCTTCCCGGCCACGAGGCCGTCGAGAATCGGGGCATCGACTGGCGAGTTCGGCGGCATCTCGAAGGTCAGATGCAATTGGTTGTCGCCGATCAGCATCCCATTGAAACCGTTTAGCGGCATGGTTGTGCCGCCAATGGATGTGTAACGAAAGGCAATGCCTTCGCGTTTGAGATCGCATGCAGCGCGCCTGGCTTCGGCCGCGTGCTCGAAGTCGGCTTTACTCGCGGTTTGGTCGCTGAAATCCTGCCCGCCCAGAAAGTCGAAGCTTTTGTGCTCGGGGTTGGCGCTGAGGTCGCCGAATTGGGCTGTAACCGACAGGCGAGCCGGAACGTGGCTGGCGTAGGTGTAGTGGCACGGTGGGACATCATAGAGCTTGGTCGTATCGTTGGCATTTACCTTGTCCGTATAGCCAGTTTGCTTCGTCGTATCGTTCCAGTCGAACTTTCTGTCGAATTGCCCTGCGGGCTGAGCGGTGACCTTCAGCTTCATACCGGCGCATCGATCCAGGTACACTGGCGCGACCCAGCTGGCCTTCCAGTCGCTCACCGTTTTTATCGTCCCCTCATACACCGGACCGGAGCGGCCTTGACCGGACGGCATCGTGGCTTCGCGGTGCACGGCCACGCGCACATCGTAGCGGTACATGATCAGACATTCTGGACGGCCGGCAGACGATGCATCTGCCGCCCCGGCCCGCGTCGAAGCGATGGCGACGATCAGAAGAGGCATTGTCCACCGGAACGTCAAAAGTAGAATCGTTGATTTCACGCTCGATCCGTTGCGCATGCGTGCACTGAGCTGGTTAACGCGCAAAAGCGCGGGAAACTAGGTCAATAGTTAAGAGCCGCCGAACGGGCGAGGATGCTCGTCACCGGGTATCGGCGGGGCGAGTGTGTTCGCGTTCAAAGAAATGTGACCCTCTTTCACGAGTTTCTTCGCGTTACCTGACGATGAAGAGACTTTGGTCGCTTTTTCAACCCGGAATGGTCTGGACCTCCGGCGCGGTACTGCTGGCGATCGTTGCGGTACCAGCGATCGTGCACGGCGCCTCGCTGCACGCGTGGCTGTTCGATGTCGGCCAGAATATGGGAGCTGATGGTGCAGTTGGATCACTTGGATCGGCGGGCGCTTGTTCCGCAGGCGATCCAGGAGATGATGGAGGCTCGACCGACAATCTGCTTGACCAATTGCGCAAGGGGATATGGCCCTATGGGAATCCCGGTGACGCCAGTAACGGACCGCAACTTAGGGCAAATCCGGGAATGATCGGTGCGCCGATTCAGTCACCGAGTGATAGCCCTCCCCCTGTCCTGTTCCAAGGATTCTCCGGAGATACCGGCGACAAAATCGGACAGGCAGTGGACCTGCTCGATGCTCTGAAGGTCGCCTTGGCAGGAGGAGAAAATGAAGGAACGGCTGCTCCCACGGAAGCGGCCGAGTGAATGTTCTGCGTTCAATGTCAAAGAGAGAATGATGCCCAAGACAGAGCAGGCGATGCAACGGACCTGGGGAAGCGTGGCAGTGAGCGGCCGACGGCTTTCCATTCGTAGGTTGGTTTTCTGGGCCGGCGTAGCCTTCTGGCTGGGCAACATGATGGTGCACACCGGCTGGTACGGGATAGCAGAGCTGAAGGCGTCACTCTCGTTTATAGCCGAGTTGGTGCTCATTACCAGTGTCACGCGAACCGTTACCCTCGATCGCGTGGCTGTTTTCTATTGTTGGGGGGGGACGGTAATGGGAGCAATGTGGCTGATCTCTGCCGTGTTCACCATCTTCGTGCCGGAGCCAGACGCGGTCAGCCGGCAATTCTTTGTTCCGTTCATGGAGGAATCGCTGAAAATCGCGCCGATCGCATTCATGCTTTGGCGAGGGCGCCGATCACGCACCTGGACTATGGGAGCAAGCGACGTCATGTTGCTGGCAGCAGCGAGCGGCGGAGGTTTTGGGCTGGTCGAAGAGGCCTTCTACCACTTTCACAATGGTGCAACTCGCGCCCTGGACTGGTTTCCACTTACCCGCATCAACGGCGCCACCCTGACGGTTGGGCACGCAACCTGGACCGGTCTTGCCGGTGCCACCTTGGGTCTCGCGATGCTCTGGCGGCCTCGCAAGCCACTGAACTATCTCATTGCGGGGAGTGGAATTTTCTGGTCCATCATCGATCACAGTCATCACAACTATGGGGTCGATCGCAGCGGAATCAGCGTCGACTTGTTCAATTTCGTTACCGGTCACGGCTGGTTATCGCTGTATTTTTTCGTCATCGCACTCATCTGTGTCCTGGCATCAGATCTAAATGTCGTTCAGAGGGTCTTGCCGCCACTTCCGGTGTTCAAAACACCGCTTGCGGGTTTCCTATCTTCAGGTAAGGGCTCCATGTCAATCTGGAACTTCCTTTTAACGAAACGGGCGCTTGCGTTTGCGGCGTCTCACTACAAGAAAGAGGCGCCGCAGGTCAGGAGCGGTCAGCTGGATGCGATCTTCTTCATTCTCCTGCAGAAGCTCATGCTACTTCACGATGGTAAGGCACCCGACGTGCAAGGGCCTTTGGCACCAACACCCAGTCACACCGGTCCCCAGATGGACGCGATAAGCAAGTGATTGCGCTACGTCATGGCGACCGATGTGCGGCACTGCAGGCCATCGTCGCTACGCCGGCGATTGTCGGTCTCATGCTGAAGGGTCTGGGATTGGTGCACGGCGCCGTGCTGCATACGTGGCTGTTCGACGTGGGTCAAAATCTGGGATGGGGCGGGGCGCTTGGAGCGGCGGGAGCGGCAGCGGCAGCGGCCGGCGGCCCTTGGTGGTCGGACGGATGGACGGACAATCCCCGTGAAATGGAACCTCCTAGAGTGGAGACTCCAGAGGAGTGGAACAGGAGGCACCCTGATTGGCCGCCTATGCCAACGTCTTTTCTTTCAGACACGTGGCTTCACCGGACGGGCGATCCAGACCGCACTACCAGCAGCGGTTCGCCCGCCACAGTCAACGGCGTCACTATCCCTGGAGACGTCAGAGATGGAGACCATCGGGCAGGGATATGACGGTATCCTCGCAGCGACACATCGCCGAGTGCGCGTTTTCGCGTTGTTGCTCATCGTGGGCGGTCTGATCGGCGTAGGCTCCTCCGCGGTCCTCGCGTATCGCTTCGCCCCCCTGCATTGGCTGATCGCTGTCGACAGCGCAGCGTTCACCGCGGTCTTCGCCTGGTCGAGCGCCGTCGGGCTGCGCCTGTGGCGGGGAGATCCGGGTGGGGCCAAGTGGGCGATTGCGCTCTATGCGCTGCAAATTCCGGTCTTGGAGATTCATGGGTTTAAGTACGATTACTTCACCGGCGTCGCGATATTGATCGTGCACAATCCAGATGGAAGTCCTGTGGCTCTCGATTTTGGTGCAGACATGGCGCTGATGTTCAACGGCGGCTCAGGGGGCTTCGTGCTGGGGGTGAATATCATCGCGATGGCCGCGTGCGCAGCGATCGCAATGTCAGAGCACCGCAGGCTGTGGATACATTCCTGACCAAGGTCGCGAATTTCAGCGAGACCGCCATGTGGGTGGTCGGAGTCCTTTTTGTCGTGGAATTCGTCGCCATTTTCATCTACGCCTCTCGCAGCGGGAAGGCGGATGCGGAGGAGGGACATGTCGTCACGAGGCGGCCCCGACCCTCGGGCCTCATTGCCGGGCGGTTCTGGTCGAAGAGCAAGGTGCTTGTCTGCCGTTGCGGGTACATCAGCGAGATGTCCCTGGTCGATGGAACCGCGACGCCGACCCAGCGCTTGATTGTCCTTGGCATCAAGCTCGCCCTCCTGTTCTTCTGGCTCGCGTTCGTCTTCGGCATCCTCACGCTGCTGCCCTCAGAGCCGGGTCTGGCGCTCGCGATGCTGTTCATCATGTGCTGCGTCTTGTGCTCTGCCGTCATTCTCATGCGCAGAAGCCGGGCCAATGCACTGCGCAAATGGGCTGAAAAGCAGGCGCGTCGGAAGTCGACTTAGTGCGTCAGGCTGGGCCATTCCGGAAATTCAAGCATGCCTGACCCACTTCTCGGGCTGTTTGCGCGTTATGGAGCAGTCCTCGAACAACTTCCGACGGCCAATTGAACTTATGAGGAGTGTGTCATGACCGTGCAGAGCCGCCTTGGACGTGCTGCAGATCCCCGCAAGCTCAGCGCTCGTTTCGAAACGTGCGAGGGCCGACGGAGATTGTCCTCGCCGCTCCTCCTATGTGCGATCGCGCTATTCGGAGCACCCATCGTCGCATCTGCCGCGCCGCCGGCCGGCGCGGCGGCGACCCCGGAGCTGGGTTCCGCCGATGGAGAGCAATCCGGAACGCGAGCCGTGGTCACGGATCTCAAGCGCGCAGGAGACACGGTCACCTTGAAATTCGTCATCTACAACGATACGGGTACCGACCTTGCCATCTATGGGAACTACACCGACACCGAATACGCGGGTTACCTGAGCTTTTCGGGCGTGCACCTGCTCGATGGGACCGGCAGGAAAAAATACTACGCGGTAAAGGACAGCGATCGAAACTGCGTCTGTAGCGACAACATCAAGGCCGTCCCGGCGAAAACCTCGATGACATTATGGGTCAAATATCCGGCGCCTCCTGACAGCACTCAGAAAGTGACGGTGCAGATTCCCCATTTCCTGCCGATCGAGGACGTTCCGATCCACTGAGCGCGCGAGACCCACGTGAACCATCGCCAGCTAATCTTCAGGCGGCTGCCCGCCCTCACCGCGATCCTATGGGCAGTCGCCGTGCCGGCGCACGCTCAAATGGCAGGTGCGGCACCGCAGACCAGGATTGGAGACCTGATCTATCGGGTTGGCGACCTGACCTTTCGCGTCGACGATATGGGCGTGAAGGTGCAGAGTCTCGCCGTCAAGGAGACCACCACCGAGGTGCGCATCGATCTGTCCGCCGACGTGCTGTTCGCCTTCGACAAGGCCGAACTCTTGCCCGAGGCGCGACAAAGCCTGTCTCAAGCCGCCGCGATCATCCGCGATAAAGCGAAGGGTTCTGTTCGGATCGATGGTTACACCGATGCGAAAGGCTCCGACGCGTATAACCAGCGTTTGTCGGAGCGGCGCGCGGCGGCCGTGGAGAACTGGTTCAAGAGCAGCGGGCATATCATGAATGTTTCCTTCGTGGCCAAGGGATTTGGCGCCAAGAATCCGGTGGCGCCGAACACCAAGCCCGATGGCTCGGACGATCCCGATGGCCGCCAGAAGAATCGTCGCGTCGAGATCACGATCACAAAATCCTGACGGTTGGGCGCCGGGGAGACGCCCGGCGCTGCGGAGGACCGATGCTGATCCGGTGCCAGTACCACGGGTATTTCGGCTCTAACGGGCCCGCCCTGTTCATCGTTGGCGTGGTGCTGATGCTCCTCAGTGCGCTCTTTGTTGCCTTGGTCGCGAAGGATGTCTACCGCCAGCAGCGCCTTGCAACGGAGGGATTACCGGCCATTGGCACAGTTGTCAGAAAGACCCTGCACCGCGCCAATGACCAAGGAACGTCAGATACGTCGTACGAGCTCGACTACGTCTTTGCTACCGCCGGGGGCCGCCGACTTCGGGGCAGCGATACGGTGGATCCGACGACGTGGGATGCAATTGTCGAGGGCGCGCAGATCCCGGTCGAATACGCCGCGAGCCGTCCGACGATTCAGCGGATCGGCGGCCGGGTCAACCCCCCGATGGGCGGCGAATTGCTCCTCGCCGCGGCATCGATCCTCGGGTTATGCGGCGCGGCGCTTGGCATCAAGGCATTATGCTTGCCGTGGACGGCGGCGGCCCGCGCCGCGCAGACGGACTCCAACACCGTTCTCGCCGGGACTCCGGGACCGATGTTGATGAAGATTCTTGCCTTCCTACGGCGCTGGGTCAGCCCGGTGACTGTTGGTGCTGTGGTCGCGCTGTTGATGGGCGCGATTTTTCTGCTGATGGGCGCAATTTTTTTGCCGACCGGGCTCGCCACCGTCCACCAGGAATCGCTGTTTCGCCGCGCGGGCGAAACCGTGAGCGGGACGGTGCTGACGAAGAGCGTCCGGCGCCCAGGGCAGGGCCGTGGGAGTTCGACGCACTACGACATCGGTTATCGATTCATCACGCATGCCGGCATATCGATACAAGGCTCCGATGATGTCAGCGGCGAGCTGTGGCGGTCGATTCACGAGCGTGAATCGATTCCGATCCTGTACCTGGCGGATCAACCGCACCAGAACCGGCTGCTCGCGAACGATCCTGGAACGGTGCCGCGGATTGTCAGTGTACTTGGTGCGATGTTCCTGGGGATCGGAGCGCTGCTGTCGGGATATTTCCTGTGGGGTTCGATGCGAAGGTCGCAAGCGGCATGCACCCGCGTGACGGAGTAGGAGTTTCGATGTCAAAGAGAGCAAATCGACGTCTCAAGTCGGCTCCCAGGGTGGGCATGGTGGTGTTCGTCCTCATCTGCGCTCAGAGTTTTCTCGGGGCGCATGCCGAGGATACCCAACCGTCACGAGCGCAGAGCGCACTCGCGCCAGCCGATGCCGCTGACGCGGCGTATCGCCAGGGACACGATTCTTACGAGAAGAAGAACTATGCCGAGGCCATGCGCTGGTTCCGCGTAGCTGCGGCCCAGGGCAACGCCCTCGCGCAGGTCGGGATCGGCAATCTTTACGGCATGGCCCTGGGTGTGCCCCAGGACTATGCCGAGGCGCTGCGCTGGTATCGATTGGCCGCCGCCCAGGGAAATGCCGAGGCGCAGGATCAGATCGGCTTCTTCTACCTGTCGGGGTGGGGCGTGCCGCAGGATTCCGCGCAAGCGTTGAACTGGTTCCGCAAAGCCGCGGATCAGGGGAACGAAGTGGCGCAGAGAAACATCGGCATGATGTTCTTGCAGGGAATGGGCGTGACGGCGGACCGGGCCGAGGCGATTCGCTGGTTTCGCCTGGCGGCGGCGAAGGGTGACGACGACGCGAAGCAGGCGTTGAAATACCTGGGCTCGCAGTAGCGTCTCGCGCCGCCAGTCAAATGCTCGAACTCGATACCGGTGCCGGCCGCGCGGCGAGCGCGGCGGCCTTGCGCGCGATACGTTCGAAGCCGCGTGCTCGCGCCTCGGTCTCTAGCTCCGCGAGACGTGGCTGAGCGCTCGAGGCATCGGAGCCGGCGATTTGAGCCTCCGCGATCGTCAGGGACGCTTCGAGTCGTTGTCGGACCAGGCCGTGTTTGGTGGCCTCGGTGAGCAGCTGGCGGGCGGCGAGCTCCGCGTCGGCCGTTTTCCCTTCCGCGATGCGCACCCGGGTATCTGCAAGGCGCAGCGTCAGCGAATCGTCGAGGCTGCCGCGTCCTGCCAAAGTTCGCGCAGCCTCGATCGCCGCGCGCGCCGCGCCGAGGTCCCGCTGCTGCTGCAGCGCCCGCGCGAGAATCGCCTGCCCGCGCATCTGATCGCCGTCTCGGTGCTCGAGCTGGAATTCCTGCAGCGCGATCCGCGCCAGGCGGGCTGCTTCCGGCCCCTGATTCGCCTCCAAGGTCAATTCGGCGAGCGCGAGCTGGGTTTGCGCGAGATCACCCTTCATTCCAAGCAAGGTCTGGCTGGCGAGGGCCTGTTGATAGAGCGCGCGGGTGGCATGGGTGTCTCCCCGCTCCGCCTGGACGCGCCCGAGCGCCACCAACACTTCGGCCTCGTAGTTCTTCTCGCCGAGCCGGCGATAGATGTTGAGCGCCTGATCATAGTGGTGCGCGGCCCTGCCCAGATCGCCCTGATCGACGGATAGATCACCCAGGTCCTGGAGATCATTGCCCTCCAATTCCGTATTGCCGATTTCCCGGGCGAGCGCGATGGACTTCTGATATTGCGCCAGCGCCTCCGGCAGTCGCCCCTGTGCGCGAAACACCTCGCCGAGAGAGCCTTCTTCCGAACCCATGCCGTTGCGGTTCCCGATCTCCCGAAAGGCGATCAGGGACTCCCGATGGAATTGCTCCGCCTTGTCGAATTGGCCCCGCTCCTCGAAGACGTTGCCGAGATTACCGAGCTCCCGCGCCATTCCTCTCCTGTCGCCGATGCGACGGGTGATGGCCAATGCTTCTTCGTACAGGCTCTGAGCTCGGTCCAGGTCTCCCTGATCGAGCGGCATCTCCGCCATCGCATGCAGCATTCGGGCGCTGCCGGCGCCATCCCCGGTGGCGGCGTAGATGCTGCGCGCCTCCTCGCAGGCGCGGGTCGACGTCGCGGCATCTCCCATGTTCGCCAGCGCTCGGCACTGCATGACGCGTGCGGCGGCGACCAGGAGCCGGGCGCCGGTCAAAATACCTTTGCGTGCCGCCGTTTCTCCTGCCTTGGCCTGCAGAGCGTTGTCCGACAGCACCGAGGCCGCATTCGCCTCCGCCAGGTCGACCCGCGGATCGAGTTCCTCCTCGCGAGGGAGCCGGCGCAGCTTCTGCAACGTCGTCAAGGCCTCCTTGCCGCGGCCGGCAGCGGTTTCGGCGTTGACGAGGGCGAGCCCATAGTCCGGATTGTCCGGGAAAAAAATGAACAAGGTCCGGTACGCCTCGAAGGACTTCTCCCAGTCCTTGGCGGCCTCGTAATACCCCCCCTCAACGAGCAGCTGGTCCTCGCGCGAGAGGCCCGTCGCGCGATCGAGCGCCGCCTTCGCCTCTTCACGAGCCTTGCCGTCGTAGCCGAGCGCGATCCACGCCTTGGCCAGCGCCGCATGCGCTAAAGGAAACGCGGGGTCGGCGATCACCGATCGCGACAGCAGATCGCGGGCGTCCAACGCATTAAAAGCCCGCAAACACGCCAGGCCCTCCGCGTACAGTCTCGCAGACTCGGTGTTCGACGGCATCGCGTCCCGGGCACGTGTGAGGTCCGCCGGCAACGTGGCCGACAGTCCGAGCCCGCTGCGCAGCCGTTCACCGGTGCGCGAGACGAGCGCGAACAACTGCTGCTCGACGCCCTCCTCGGACAGGCTGGTGAGCGTCTCGCCGCTCGCGGCATTTTGCAGATGTAGATCCAGGCGGATGCGCCGCGCCGACGGCGCACCGAGGTCGAGAAATGCGCCCGAGACCACGTAGTCGCTGCCCAGGTCACGCTGCACGGACCTCAGCGTATCCGCGGACAGTGTGGCCATGTCGGGCAGCGATAGTTCGATGCGTACGCGCGCGATCGTCTCCCCAGGAATCAAGCGCACCTGTCCGCCCGCCGCCAGTTCCGTCGTCAGCATTTCCGCAAGCGCGGTGCTGAGCCACGCCGTGTCCTCGCGGCCGGATAGGTTCTTGAATCCGAGCACCGCCACTGTGGGCCGCGTGGACAGATGAGTGCCTCCCATCACGGGAGCAGGGCGGACCACGTGAGAGCGTGGCACAACCCAACCGGCAACGAGACCCAGAGCCGCGATGGCGATCAGCAGCACTACCATCGACTCCCGGTGACGCATGACGAACTTGGTCGTCCGGTAGAGAAAGGTCGTGCGGCGCGCAGTCACCGACATACCGCTGAGGTAGCGGCCAATGTCGTCGGAAAATGCTTCTGCCGAAAGATAGCGTCGCTCCGGCTCCTTGCTGAGCGCCTTGAGCGCAATCGCATCGAGATCGCCGCGCAGAGCACGCCGCAGACCGGTCGACTCCTTATCGCGCGACACCGGCACGCCCTCAGGAGCGCAGGGAATCTCCTCGAGGCGCGTGGCCGCCACGCTGGGCCGTGCCGGCGCAGCTTCGCAGACCATCCGCTCGAGTTCGAGCAGTGAGCGCCCCGCCATACGGTACGGGTGCTGGCCGCACAAGAGCACGTAGAAAAGTACCCCCAAGGAGTAGATGTCGGTTGCTGCCGTCACCGGTTGGCCGCGGAGCTGCTCCGGGCTCGCATATTCCGGCGTCATCGCGTGCATGCCACTCAGCGTGGCGAGCGTACTCAGCGCGAACGCCTTGGGGTCGCGCAGTTTGGCAATGCCGAAGTCGAGCAGCCGTGGGACACCGTCGCTCGTGACGAGGATATTGCTCGGTTTGAGGTCGCGGTGAATCACGCCGCTGCGATGGGCGTACTCCAACGTGTCGCACACGGCGCGAAAAATAATTAACCGGTCCGTGAGAGACAACCCACGTTCGTCACAGTACCGATCGATCGGGACACCCTCGACGAAATCCATGACGAGATAGGGAAGGCCCTCCGCCGTCGAGCCACCGTCGAGGAGCGTGACGATGTTCGGATGGTCGAGTTTCGCCAAGGTCTGGCGCTCCAGGCGAAAGCGCTGCAGGATTTCGGCGCTGTCCTCGCCGGATCGCAGCATCTTGATCGCGACGCGCTTCTCGTATTGCTGGTCGGCGCGCTCCGCGAGATAAACGATCGAGGTGCCCCCACGCCCCGCTTCGCCGACGATTCGATAGTCCCCGACGCGGCTGCCGGTCATATCGCGGGCGGGAGCGGCCTCGAAGAGCGCTGGGCCGGATTCTTCTAGAAAGCTGTCTGCGCGGTAGTGGCTCTCGAGCAATGAGTCGACTTCGGCGCGCAGCGCCTCATCGCCGTCGCAAGCTTCATGCAGATACGCCGATCGCGCCTCAGGTTCGCGCTCGAGCGCGAGGTTGAAAAGCTCCTTGGTGCGCGTCCAGCCGGCCGCCATTCATCGCTCTGCGACGCTCAGCTCCCGTCCGAGCCACGCCTTGGCGATGCGCCACTCGCGCTTGACGGTGGAGGGGGAGAGCCCAATGACATCCGCGGTCTCCTCGATGCTGAGCCCTGAGAAAAACCGCAGCTCGACGATTCGTGCCTGCTGCGGATCGCGTGTCGCAAGCGCGTCGAGTGCCTCGTCCAAGGCGATCACGTCGGCCGCGCGTTCGATGTCGGGCAGCACCGCCTGCTCGAACGAAATCGATTCGGCGCTGCCGCCGCGTTTGGCGGCGTGGCGACGGCGGCTGTGGTCGACGAGAATGCGCCGCATGATCGGCGCAACGACGCCGAAGAAGTGGTTTTTGTTGCGCCATTGAACGACTTGCTGCTGCTGGAGGCGCAGATACGCCTCATGCACCAAGGCCGTCGGCTGCAGCGTATGACCGTTTCGCTCGCGCCGCAGATAGGACGCCGCCATGCGTCGCAGCTCAGCGTAGACGGACGCGGCCGCTTCATCCGGAATGTCGGGCAACGATGTATTCGACATGTGGCTCAGCGGTTGCCACCGCGGTCATAAGTTTGGTTTGTGATCGACGCGCGAAACCCCACTTCGACCACATTAGCCTACGCGCCAAGTAGTGTCACGCCGGCGGGGATGCAATACGAATCCGCAACTCTTCATTGCGAGTTCGACCGGCGGAAGTGACACCTAAATTGACACCAAGCTGTCAACTGCGCTGACACCTGGAGACTAGCGTTACGGAAAAAACTAATAAAATCAATGGTCGGGGTGACAGGATTTGAACCTGCGACTCCTACGTCCCGAACGTAGTGCTCTACCAGGCTGAGCTACACCCCGAAATCGGCGCCTTCAGTGCTTGCGGGCCACGGCGAACTTCGCGAGTTCGCTCAAACCTTCTTTGAAACTGGATTCGGGAAGGGGTGCCAGGGCGGCAAGCGCCTGATCCACCTCGCTTTGTGCGAGTCGCGCAGTGTACGCAAGCCCTCCGAGGCTTGCAACGGCGCGCGTAATCTCCTTGAGGTGCTCCAGGCCGCCTTCCTCGATGGCGCTTCGGATCATGCTGCGCTGCCCATCATTCCCATGCTGCAACGCATAAATCAGCGGGAGTGTGGGTTTGCCCTCCGCCAGATCCCCGCCCAAATGCTTGCCGAGCGAGGACTCATCGGCCTCGTAATCGAGGGCATCGTCGACCAGCTGGAAGGCGGTGCCGATGTGTTTGCCGTACCGGGCGAGCGACTCTTCTATTATGGGCGAGGCGTGGCTCAGCACGGCGCCGATCTGAGCGCCGGCCTGGAAAAGGCGGGCGGTCTTACGATTGATCACATCGAGGTACCGCGCCTCGCTGGTGTTCGAATCGTGCGCATTCATGAGCTGCAGGACCTCGCCCTCGGCGATCGCGTTGGTCGCATCGGCCATGATGTCCATGATCTGCATACGATCGAGTCTCACCATCATCTGAAAGGCGCGGGAGTACAGGAAATCGCCCACCAGAACGCTCGCGGCGTTGCCAAATTCCTCGTTCGCCGTCTTGTGGCCACGGCGAAGCGAGGATCCGTCCACCACATCGTCGTGCAGCAGCGTCGCGGTATGAATGAACTCGATGATCGCCGCGGCGTCTATGTGACGCTCGCCCTGATGGCCGCAGGCGCGGGCTGCCAGAAGCACCAAGAGGGGGCGCAAGCGCTTTCCACCGGCATAAATGATGTAGTCGGCGACCCGGTTGACGAGCGCCACCTGGCTATACAGGCGGTGTTTGACGACCCTGTCGACGGCCTCAAAATCGGCGGCTACGAGCTCACGAATTTGTTCTAGTGACATGCAACGCCCAAGGGCTGATACGCCATGGTACCTAAGAAGCCCCTGCGTTGGGTGGCACATTGCGGCGCAGTATGCGGCGCCCGCGGGGACAAATAGCCAGGATTTGACCGAATCGGCCCTGAACCGTACAATTCGCGGCTCTTTTGCGGGCCTGAAAAGCCTGCCTAGTTTGGAGCTCCACCATGTATGCCGTGATCACCACGGGCGGGAAGCAGTACCGCGTTCAAGAAGGCGCCGTCGTCCGAATCGAGAAGCTCGATGCGGATGCAGGGGCGAGTGTTGAGTTCGGCCAGGTGCTCCTCGTCGGAGCCGGATCCAGCGTCACGCTCGGAGCCCCCTTCATTGGCAACGCCAAGGTCATGGGCACGGTGCAGAGCCACGGGAAGGGCGATAAGGTTCGCATCGTCAAATTCCGCCGGCGCAAGCACTACAAGCGCGAAGGCACGCATCGGCAGCCCTATACCGATGTGAAGATCACCCAGATCGTCTCGTAACGTTTGTCGAGGAGATAGCAACATGGCACACAAAAAGGCCGGCGGCAGCACTCGAAATGGCCGCGATTCACACTCCAAGCGTCTCGGTGTCAAGAAGTTCGGCGGCGAGGGTGTCCTCGCGGGCAACATTCTCATCCGCCAGCGCGGCACGGTCTATCGCGCCGGCACCAATGTCGGCATGGGTACCGACCACACCTTGTTCGCCACCGCCAACGGGGTCGTCGAGTTTCGCGTCAAGGGCGCGGAACAGCGCACCTACGTCAACGTCGTCTCGAAATAACAGCGTCGCCGCGGGCGCTTGCTCGCAGTCGCCAACCAAGGGGGAGCCGGGCCGAGCCTGCTCCCCCTTTTAATTTCCGCAACTCCCATTCATGAAGTTCATCGACGAAGCCAAAGTGAGGGTGCAAGCCGGCAACGGGGGCCGCGGGTGCGTGAGCTTTCGGCGCGAGAAGTTCGTGCCCTTTGGCGGACCCGACGGGGGGGACGGTGGACTGGGCGGAAGCGTCTACCTCAAAGCCGTCGAGGGTATGAACACGCTGGCGGATTTCCGTATTTCGCGGATTTACAAAGGCCAGAATGGTGAGAGCGGCAGCGGCAACGACTGCACCGGCCACGGCGGCGACGACGTGTACGTGCCCGTTCCGGTGGGCACGGTCATTTCAGATACTGAGACCGGCGAACAGTTGGGCGATCTCATGGCTGACGGCCAAACGTTGCTCGTTGCCCGGGGTGGGAAAGGAGGCTGGGGCAACACGCGCTTCAAGTCGAGCACCAACCGCACGCCGCGCAAGTCCGGCCCCGGCTTGCCGGGGGAGAAGCGTGAGCTTGCGCTCGAGCTCAAGCTCATCGCGGACGTCGGCCTGCTCGGACTTCCGAACGCCGGCAAGTCCACACTGATCCGCTCGGTCTCCGCGGCGCGACCGAAGGTCGCCGATTATCCGTTCACGACACTCCATCCGAACTTGGGCGTGGTGAGCGTCGGGCCGGGCCGCAGCTTCGTTATGGCGGACATTCCCGGCCTCATCGAGGGCGCGGCGGAGGGCGCGGGGCTTGGGATCCGCTTCTTGAAGCATCTTCAGCGCACCCGCGTGCTGCTGCACCTCGTTGATATGGCCCCGCCCGATCCCGATGCCGATCCAGTGAAGGATGCACGCAGTATCGTGGCGGAGCTCAAGAAGTTCGCGGCCGATCTGGCCGCCAAGGAGCGTTGGCTGGTCATCAACAAAATCGACCTGCTGGAGCCCAAGGAAGCGAAGCGGCGGGCGGCGGAGATCGTGCGCAGGCTCCGCTGGAAGGGGCCCGTCTTTCTGACCTCAGGTGCAACCGGGGCCGGCACCGCCGAGCTCAAGCAGGCGCTGATGCACTACCTCGAGGAGCACCCGCGAGATGTCGCGCCGCACGGCGAGGTGCGCGCGAGCGCCTGATTACTTGGAGGCGAGCGCGCGAACCTGCTTGGTCAAGCGGCTCTTGTGGCGCGCGGCCTTGTTGCGGTGAATGATCCCCTTGTTGACCATGCTGTCGATGATCGGGGTGGCCGCGGCGAGCGCCGCCGCGGCATCGGAGGCGTTGCCGGCCTTGAGCGCGAGCGTGGCTTTGCGGATGGCACTGCGCAGCCGCGAGGTCAGGGCATCGTTTCGGGCGCGATGCGCAGTTGACTGTCGGGCAGCTTTTTCCGCAGATTTCGTATTCGCCAAGCGTGAACTCCTACAAGGGACTCGGGACTCACAGGCCCCGAAAAAGAGCCGCGTATTTTCCGGCTCAAGTGCTTGATTGTCAAATGCGCCGGCCGGACAGACGCGTTTGAGTATAATTCTTTGATTCAGCCATGGAACTAGTACGCGGTCTGCACAATATAGATGAAGCCGCCCGGGGCTGCGTGCTGACGGTAGGCAATTTCGACGGCGTGCACCTGGGGCATCAGCAGATGATTCGCGCCGTTCAGGAGCGCGCCGCACAGATCGGGGCTCCGGGAGCGGTGCTGGTTTTCGAGCCGAGCTCGAAGGAGTTCATCGATCCGGACGGAGCTCCGGCGCGCTTGACGCGCTGGCGCGAGAAATACGTGGCGCTGGCGGCCGCCGGGGTCGATCGGCTGGTGACGCTGCAGTTCAACGACTGCATGCGCGCCATGAGTCCCCAGGCGTTCGTCGATGAGCTCATCGTCGAGACGCTGGGCGCGCGCCATGTGGTGGTGGGCCACGACTTTCGGTACGGCCGAAAAGCACTCGGTACCATCGAGAGCCTGCGCAAGGCCGGTCGAGCACGGGGGTTCGGCGTCGAGGAGATCGCCCCTTACGTCATCGATGGCGTGCGTGTGAGCAGCACCGCGGTGCGCGATCGATTGGAGCGAGGGGATTTTCCTGGTGCGGAGCGCTTGCTGGGACACCCTTACCGCATGGTAGGCCATGTCGCCCATGGCCGCCGATTGGGACGCACGCTGGGATTTCCCACCGCGAATCTCCATCTCATGCGGCGTAAGTCGCCCGTGTGGGGAATTACGGCCGTGAAGGTATATGGAATCGGCTCGACGCCCCTGACGGGAGTCGCGAGTCTCGGCATCCGCCCCACGGTGGACGGCACCGAGCCGCTGCTCGAGGTGCATCTGTTTGACTTCGACGGCGATCTTTACGGGCGGTTGATCGAGGTCGAATTCATCGCGAAGCTTCGCGACGAGATCAAGTTCGATTCGCTGGATGCGTTGGTGAAGCAAATGAATATCGATGCGGCGCAGGCCCGCGAGCTATTGTCGAGGTTGAACGGTGGCTGATTACAAACACACGATTAATTTGCCGCAAACGGGATTTCCGATGAAGGCGGATCTCGCCAAGCGGGAGCCTGCGATGCTGGCGGAGTGGGAGCGCGTGGATCTTTATGGAAAGATCCGCATCGCCTCCCGCGGCCGCCCCGCCTACATCCTGACGGACGGGCCGCCCTATGCGAACGGCGCGATCCATCTCGGCCACGCCGTCAACAAGATCCTCAAGGACATCATCGTCAAGTCGCGCACGCTCGATGGATACGATTCGCCTTATGTACCCGGCTGGGACTGTCACGGCCTGCCCATCGAGATGCAGGTCGAGAAGACCCACGGCCGGGTGGGCCAGAAGATCGATGCCAAAGCCTTCCGCGCGGCCTGCCGCGACTACGCCTTCAAGCAAGTCGACGCACAGCGCAAAGACTTCAAACGCCTGGGCGTGCTCGGCGATTGGGAACATCCGTATCTCACCATGGATCCTCGGTTCGAGGCCGAACAGCTCCGTGCGTTCGCGATCATCATCCGCAACGGCCACGTCTACAAGGGCTACAAGCCCGTGCACTGGTGCCTGAATTGTCGCTCGGCGCTCGCCGAGGCGGAGGTCGAGTACGAGGACATCACCTCGCCGAGCGTCTACGTGCGCTTCGGCGTCTTCGACCGTCTCGATCTGGCGGGGCGCTTGGCGCTGCCCGCGGACGCTCTCGACGCGGACATTCCCAGCTCGGTAGCCATCTGGACCACGACGCCGTGGACCCTGCCGGCCAACCAGGCCGTCGCCGTCCATCCGCAGATCGACTACGTCCTGGTGGAGTTCGACCTGGGCGATGGGCGCGAGCGATTGATTGTCGCGAGCAAGCGCGTCGAGCCGCTGATGCTGGCTCTCGGAGTGGGCACCTGGACGACGCTCGCCGAAGTGAAGGGCTCGGCGCTCGAGCATTTGAAGCTCCAGCACCCCTTCTACGACCGGGTGGTGCCCGTGATCCTGGGCGATCACGTCACGCTCGATGCCGGCACGGGGGCCGTACATACCGCCCCGGGCCATGGACTCGATGATTACATCGTTGGCCAGCGCTACGGACTGCCGATCGAGAATCCCGTGGGAGGGGACGGCCGCTTCCTGGCCTCGACTCCGCTGTTCGCGGGGGAGGAGGTGTTCGACGCGAATGCGCACGTGATCGAAGTGCTGCGTGAGCACGGGCGCCTGCTCAAGGGCGAACCGTACCACCATGCCTATCCGCACTGCTGGCGCCACAAGACACCGGTGATCTTTCGCGCGACCCCCCAGTGGTTCATCAGCATGGATCAGGCGGGCCTCCGCAAGGGTGCGCTCGAGGCCATAGCGCACGTCGATTGGATGCCCGCGTGGGGCGAGCAACGCATCAGCGGCATGATCGACGGGCGTCCCGACTGGTGCGTATCGAGACAGCGCACTTGGGGCGTTCCGATCCCGCTGTTCGTCGACAAGGAGACCGGCGAGCTTCATCCACGAACTCTCGAGCTCATCGAGGAAGTCGCGAAGCTCGTCGAGCGCGGCGGCATCGATGCATGGTTCGATCTGGACCCCGCCGCTTTGCTCGGGCCGGACTCGGCGCGCTACGAAAAATCGACCGACGTGATGGACGTGTGGTTCGACTCGGGCGTCGTGCATTATGCGGTCTCGCAGCTGCGGCCCGAGATCGTCTGCCCCTCCGATCTCTATCTGGAAGGGTCCGACCAGCACCGCGGCTGGTTCCACTCATCGCTCCTCACCTCAGTCGCCATGCACGGCCGCGCGCCTTATCGCGGCGTGCTTACGCATGGATTCACGGTCGACGAGAAGGGCCGCAAGATGTCCAAGTCCGTCGGCAACACGCTCGTGCCACAGAAGCTCACGAGCACGTTGGGTGCGGACGTCGTGCGGCTGTGGATCGCCGCAACGGACTACTCCAATGAGATGAGCGTTTCCGACGAGATCCTGAAGCGCATGGCGGATTCGTACCGACGCATTCGCAATACTTTGAGATTCTTGCTCGGCAACATGCATGGCTTCGATCCAGGCCGGCATTCAGTGGCGTTCAACGATCTGGTGGCGATCGATCAATGGGCCATCAGCAAGGCGTTTGCGTTGCAAAACGATGTGGTCACCGCGTACCGCAACTATGAATTCCACAAAATCTATCAAGAGGTGCACAACTTCTGCGTCGTCGAGCTCGGCGGCTTCTATCTCGACATCCTCAAGGATCGCCTGTACACGACGGGCACCGAGAGCCGCCCGCGACGCTCGGCTCAGACCGCGCTCTATCACCTCGCCGACGCCATGGTGCGGTGGCTCGCCCCGATCTTGAGCTTCACGGCGGAGGAGGTCTGGAGGTTCATGCCGGGCGAACGCAGCGAGTCGGTATTCTTGAATACCTGGCACGAGTTTCCATCCGGCGCCGAGCGCATAAGCTCCATCGATTGGCCGGCTTTCATCGCGCTCAAGGCGGACGTGGGCCGCCAGCTCGAGCGGCTGCGCGCCGCGGGGGAAATCGGCGCACCGCTCGACGCCGAGGTCCGAATCTATGCACCTTCAGAGCAGGCCGTGCGTTTCGGTGCCCTGGGCAATGAGCTGCGCTTCCTGTTGATCACGAGTGAGGCGAAGGTGATCGAAACCGACGCGCCCCCCGCCGATTCCGTGCCGAGTCATGCCGAGAATGTCTGGATCGAGGTAAAGCCGAGCACTCAGCCCAAGTGCGTGCGCTGTTGGCAATTGCGTCCCGATGTGGGGAGCGATCCCCGCCACCCGGAACTTTGTGCGCGCTGCGTCGTCAACATCGAAGGACCCGGCGAGGAGCGTAAGTACGCATGAGCATCCAGGAAAATCGCGGTCGCGCCGCCGTCTGGCTCCTGCTCTCCGCCTTGGTGGTGCTCGCGGATCAGCTCTCGAAAAGCTACATTACGAGTCACTATGGCGAGTTCGAGTTCACCACGCTGCTGCCGGTTCTCGACATCACACGCATGCATAACGTCGGCGCGGCGTTCAGCTTTCTCGCCTCGGCATCCGGTTGGCAGCGCTGGCTCTTCATCGGGCTCGCGGTCACGGTGAGCATCGGGATCGTAGTGTGGCTGTACCGCATGCCGCGCTCACATGGGCTCTTGGCCTGCGGCCTCGCGCTGGTGCTCGGCGGAGCGATCGGCAACGTGATCGACCGCATCCGGCTCGGGGCCGTGGTCGATTTCATCCACTTTCATTGGGATCGCGCGTACTTCCCGGCGTTCAACATCGCCGATTCCGCGATCACGGTGGGAGCGGCGTGTCTCATCCTGGATGCTCTGCTGGAGCCCAAACGCGCTAAAGCAAAGGCGGAAACCTGATGCAAATCCTATTGGCCAACCCCCGCGGATTCTGTGCGGGCGTCGACCGTGCCATCGACATCGTGGAGCGCGCCATCGATCTGTTCGGTGCGCCCATCTACGTGCGCCATGAGGTGGTGCACAACAAGTATGTCGTTGACCGGCTGCGCACGATCGGTGCCGTGTTCGTCGAGGAGCTCAACGAAGTCCCGGACAGCGCGACGGTCATTTTTAGTGCTCACGGTGTGTCGCGCGCCATTCAGATGGAAGCGGAGCGTCGTTCACTCAAGGTGTTCGATGCGACGTGCCCGCTCGTGACCAAGGTGCACATGGAAGTCACCCGCTATGCCCGCGAGGCGCGCGAGGTGTTCCTCATCGGGCATGCCGGGCACCCCGAGGTCGAGGGCACGATCGGTCAATTCGATACCTCGTACGGCGGCAGCATCTATCTCCTCGAGACGGTCGAGGATGTTCAAAACATCCAGGTGCGCAACCCCGGTCACCTCGCGTTCGTCACCCAGACTACGCTCTCGGTCGACGACACAGCATCGATCGTCGAGGCCCTGCGCACGCGCTTCCCGGGCCTCAAAACCCCCGTCAAAGAGGATATCTGCTACGCGACGCAGAACCGCCAGGACGCGGTGAAGGACCTCATCCACCGCTGTGATCGGCTCGTGGTCGTGGGCTCCCAATCGAGCTCGAACTCGAATCGCCTGCGCGAGATGGCCGATAAGGCCGGCATACCCGGATATCTCGTCGATGGTCCCGAGCATTTGCACCGCGAATGGTTCGAAGGGGCGAAAACGGTCGGTGTGACGGCCGGCGCGTCAGCCCCCGAGATCTTGGTGCAAGGGGTCATTGCCCAGTTGCGCGAGTGGGGCGGCGAGGTCGTCGAGGAGCTGAAAGGGCGCGAGGAGCACGTGATCTTCGCGCTGCCGCGCTCGCTTCGCGAGGTTCACAAGCGGGTGGGCAGCCTTTCGTCGGAAAGCTCGACAGGGTAAGATGAGCCCCCTTTTTGAGTCCGTGCCGCAATAGCTCAGTTGGTAGAGCAACGCATTCGTAATGCGTGGGTCCCCAGTTCGAATCCGGGTTGCGGCACCATCTTTTCGTGGTGCTCTGGTGCTCTCCTAGTCGGACCCGGAGTAACCGTCCGGTGGGAACCACCTTGGCTAGACCTTGATTTTGCTGAGCGCAAGATTGGTAGCCTCGAGATCGAAGCGCTTGGGATCGAATCGGCCGCCGACCCAGGTCAGATACTGCTCGTGTTCCTCGTGATCTGGATCAGCGATTGCCGCGAGGAATTCCGCATAGCCGCCGCTGCTGCCGACGTCCTCAGAAGGAGACGCGTTCGCTCCGTCGCTGCAGTGGGCAAATGTTGGGGCAACGTCGAGATGCGGATGCTGGGCCTCGACGATCACGATATGGTGCCAGTCGTCGCCAAAGTCATAGACGTAGTCAAAACACCGGGCGTCCAAGCCGAGAGCCTTTACGAGCACCACATTTTTCTCATCCACATGTCCGAGTTCATCGCCGAGATCTGGATCCGGATCACTATAGCGGACACCCCCGATAACAAACTCATGCAGATGGCTGTTGGTCCAGCCCATGGCAGTTTGAAAAACCTGGTGCAGCTTTGGAAGTTTGATGGTCTCGGGCACGATGAGCCGACGCCATATTGGAAATGTTCGCTGGTCAAGACTACGCGGCGGTAAAAACCCTCCGCGACATGGGTACCGAAGAGGTCAAGAACGGCGCTCATCTGACGTTCGGTCAGTTCTTTGAGCCGTCGCTTTCTCGACACGGTTCGGCCATCGGTGCCCGCCGACCCTGGCTGCGTCGGCGTGTCCTCTTGATTGACCACTCAAAACGGTGCACGCCAGTTAAGTCCCGGAAAGCGAGCATAGTCGCGGTCCGTCGTAATCCATTCACAGCCTGACTCAACGGACAGCGCAGCGAACCATGCATCCTGCGCGAGATTGCCGGTTGCCTTTGCCTTGTCGCAAAGTTCTTCAAAAATGTACCAGTGCCGATCGCTGGGGTGGATAACGGTGGCGCTCGGCTGCTCGAGGAGCACGCGACAGAACCGAAAAACGTCGCTTCGGGAACTCGGGCGGGCATAAATGCGCGGGTGTGTTGAAATACGTACGACACTTGCGAGTACTTGGGGGGCGATCCCGTAAGCCGCAGGTCCTCTTATGACGGACTCCAGCCATTCTTTGTACTTTTCGTGGTCCACGGAATCTGAGCGGAATGCATAGATGAGGACATTCACGTCCGGAAGAATCAATCGCGCTCGTCCATTCGATCGAGCAGGGAGGCGCTGTCGTTCAGGTCGACACCCGGCAATGTTCCGCCTCCTGCTCGACACTCGGGCAGGAGGGCGGGTCGGTCCTCCGGGCGCTTCAATGGCCGTCTAAGTACAAGTTCCAGCCCTTGCTCAATGAGCGAGGTAAGCGTGGTTTTGCGCCGGGCCGCTTCTTTGCGGGCGCGTTCGAGCAGGGCCTCATCCAGTCTTACGGTGGTTCGCATGTGTCATAACATATTAAAAGTATGTCTGTATGTCAATTAATCCGAGTGATGATGCACTGTGACCGGTGCTGCGCGCGCGCGCAACGGCGGAACTCTGCGGCAGTCACGGCGCAGTCGCACGCGAGCAGGTGGTTGCCAACTGTGACTACGTGCGTACGGGATACGGGTTCTCGACGTCGGCGTCGATCGACGCCATCAAGACCCTTGCGCGGCTCGAAGGCATCCTGCTCGACCCGGTATCACACAGGCCGTTTTGAGATTCGCCGACTCGCAGGCATCGGGTAATCTTGAGCGTGCGCCACCTTAAGCCAAGGCCGTCCACAGTTGCTCTGTTTATCGGGTGCGTGCGGCCCCGATGACCGTCAGAGTATCCGCAATCGCGTTATCACGCTCGAGTCGCGGGTAGCGTGACCGGCCCGCATAACGCAAATCAAAAGTCTTGTAGATCTCGTCCTTTTCGACGAGTAGGCTTATGGTGCGCGTCTCCGCTCCGCCGGCTTCAAGGGCGTCCTTCAGGATATCTTTCGAGTATTTTCGCCCGTTAACGGCAACGAGCTTGCTGCCGGGTGTCATCCCGGCTTGATCAGCCGGCGAGCCGGGTATCAGGTAAGTGATGACTGGTCCGTCGTCGAGAAGCCTGAAGCCGAGGGAGTACTGCAGGTCCGTCTTTTTGAACAGGGCAGCGTCGCCTTTCTGCACGCTGGAGGGCTCGGTGGAGTAGCCGAGGCGCCAGCCGCCGGCACTGAGGCCCTCGAGCGGCGCTCCGGCCTTGATGCGTTCGAGCCGCTCAGTCCAGAAGCCACGCCAATCGTAGGGCAGCACAGTATTCAAGGCGGCGACGATTGCGTCGAAATCATAGGGTATGACCTTGGGGCCGCTACTCGGCGGCCCGTAGAATAGACGGCAAAAGTCGTCGAGGCTTTTCCCGCCGCCCGTTCTGTCGCGGATCAGGATATCTGCCTCCAGCCACAGGAGGGCCGACTCGCGATAAAAATCCGTTCCCCTCATGCGGGCCTTCCAGGCATCCGGTGTTTGATAGCCCAACTGTGCGCCGACCGCGGTATCCGCCAATGGGCGCCATTCCCGGCCTTTGTGCGATTCCATCAATGCCGCGATGTCGGCCCAGCCGTCGCGAAATTCCTCCGGCGTTGCCAGTCCGCTGCGCGCGCTGAGCACCATGCCGAGATATTCGGTGAGACCCTCGTACACCCAGAGCAGGTCGCCGCGCATCGGTGCATCGTAGTTGCCGGTGGCCAAGCCCTCGGGGCGCCGATATTTTCCGTTCCAGGAGTGAACGTATTCATGTGGCAGCAACGTGTTCACCGCCCAGCTGTGGCGCATGTCATCGTCGATCAGCGCGCGTTCGGCTGTGCGGTTGTCGCTCGACTCGTGGTGCTCGATGCCCTCGTAATCGATCACGTCGCTCAGCGTCCACAGGAAATGATATTCGCCGTAGTGGGTCGCTCCAAACAGGGCGCTGGCCTCGCTCACGAGCCTTCTGAGACCTGTGAGCGTTACCTCCGGCACGTCCAAAGCGGCCGCGCTGTCGGCTGCGAAATGCACAAATGTATTCGGTTGACCTCCAAGCGCGACAGTCTTCAGATACCTGCCGCTGAGCACTGGTGAGTCGATCAGCCGGGTCAATGAAACGGGTTGGAACTGCACGGTGTCACCGCCGGCACCAGCCTTGGGCAGGGCCGTCGCCAGGCTCCAGCCGGCCGGCAACTTGAGACGCGCCGCATACTGCACGTCGTCCGAACGGACGCCGGCCGGATACAGAAGCAGTTGGTTCCAAAGGATGATCGCGAGTGATTCGGTACTTGTGCGCGTGTCATTCGGGGGCGTCGAGTCGCGAACGGCGAGAACCTCGAGGGACACATCGAGGGATCTCGCCCCCGAAGGGATCACGAGATGGAACGCGTACATGTTGTCTGGGTCGCGGTGCCAGGCCAGAATCCGCCCGCTCGCTTCGAACCTGAGTCCGGAAAGCCCTCCAATGGGACCATCCGGAGCGTGCTCGCCTGGGAGCCACTTGGGATAAAGCAGCGTCAGGGCTCCCGGCGTAACCGGCATCACCAGGTGTGCGCGTTCGATACCGCGCGCTGCTTCGCTCGCATCGACCTCGACGCTGACAGATGGGGTGGCGGTTGCCTCCGCAACCGCAACGAGCATGCATGCCGCAAACATAATTGCGCGAAGCGGATAAAGTGCGCGCATTGGTCTTCCCATGTGATGGTTCCCTATTTTTCTAGCAATCTGCGCAAACCCGCGAACAGCGCTCTCAGGTACGTGCCTTCAAGCCCGGAACATTCGGTGCCGTTCGCGATCGGACGGGATCACTTGACGAGAAACACCGCGCTCTTGTGACGCTTTGCCGCCTTCGCGAGATCTTGATCAGCGGTTACTAGCGGCATATTCTCGGCGAGCGCCGCTGCCAGATGCAGACCATCCAGGGTGCGCAGCGCGCTGTTCGTGGAAGCGACTAGCTTTCGGGCAATAAGGAAATGTTCGGTGGTCAAGGCCACCCGTCGGTAAAAGCCCTCCGCTACATGGGTACCGAACAGGTCAAGAACCGCTCTCATCTGACGTTCCGTCAGCTCTTTGAGTCGCCGTTTTCTCGACAGCAGCGAGCAAAATTCGACCTCGCTCAAGAGACTGATTGCCGGGTTCTTGATTTGCCGTAACGCGGTTTCGGCCACCGCACTAAGTGGTTCAGGACAATAGTAGGCGCCCAGGACGCTCGTATCGATATACGCCGTTTCACCGAGCATTGCGCTCCTCGCGTAGCAATTTCACGGCTGCGCTTCCGGCTTGGGCGATTCCCCTTCGAAACTGCGCCAGCGACGGCAGGGCTTTGACGGTCTTCGGTGCTGCGACGAGTTTCGCGACCGGCTTTCCTTGGCGAGTGATCATGATTTCTTCACCGGCCTCGGCCCGATCGATCAGATCCGGAAGCTCCTGGCGAGCCTGCTTGATACCAACGTGCTTCATAAATCAACCCATAAGTGTACACGATTAGTGTACACCTATGGGCCGTTTGGTCAATATGGACCGAAAGAACGCGGCAAGTGTCCTCATGGTCGGCATGCGCGACGCCACGCTACCCAGCGCTTCGCAGATATCGATCGAGTTCGCGGTGCATGTTCAGGATCAGTTTCTCCTGCTCGGCGGCGAACCACACCTGTCTGCAGCCACGTGAGTGCAGGCCCTTCTGTATCCGAGGAATGTTGCCAAGATCCTGCCGCGGGATCAGCCGCAGCTGCTCGGGGTCGCCTGGGTCGGTTACTTTCTGCTGTTGCGCGCGCGGCGGGTTGACCGCAGCGGGGTAGGTTTTGGTTGAGAAGATCTCGAAGATGGAGCGATTCGGATCAAGGCCATCCGGCCGAACGCGGTACATCATGGCGTTGCCACCCTGAGGCAGAATCATCAGGTTGGGAAAAATGTATACCTCGCCGCCCCACATGCCGAGATTCCCGGGCGTCGGCTCGGGCATCGGGCGTCGCTGCTCCGCGGCCCGCGCGTACAGCGCCTTGACGTACTCGGCGCCCAGGTTCGAGTCCTCGGGAATCGGCTTGCCCTGGAGCGAGCGCACGACCTCGACGTCCTCGGCGAGCACCTGTGCGTCGAGGCCTTCGACCAGCAGATTAAGGCGCGCGGCCATCCCCACCACCGGGTCATCGCTCTTGGATCGGACCTGCCCCTTCATCGGGGTCTTCTTTCCCGCGAAGCGGCCGTGACCGTTCGGATATGCATCGTAGGCGATGTGTCGGTGCGTATAGTCGACCTCGGACTCGGGCCGACCGTGATAGATAACCTCGGCGGCAGCCGTCTCCAGCTGCGGATGAGTCGCCGGTACGTGGTAGCCCTCGAAGAAGGCTTCCTGCGCTACCTTCCAATTGGCCGGTACGGGAATCGACTTCCACCAGTAGTGATGCATCTTGCCGATCGCCAGGTTCTCGATCAGCTGACGCACTGGCGCGATGAAGTCGTCGAAGCACGCCGGATTCGGATCGAAGTTGACGAAGACGAAGCCGGCGAAGACGACGTGCCGCGCTTCGCGCAAGGCGACGTCACCGCCGGCGAGCTTGCCTCCCCGAAACTCCTGGCGTTCGAGCACGAATTCGTTGTGCCCGGACGTGTCCCAGCGCCAGCCGTGAAATGGGCAGATGATCTTGCCGCCCGTAAAATGGCCACAGCCGCCGGGTGTCAGCGCCGTACCGCGGTGAGGACAGGCATTGTAGAAGACCTTGATGGTGTCGGTGTCGATCCGGACGACCACTACCGATTCCTCGCCGATGTCGTAGGTGGTGTAGTCGCCTGGCTCGGGAATTTCGTCGAGCCGCGCAGCCACCTGCCAGACGCGGCTCCAAAGCCTCTCATACTCGAGCCGTGCAAACGCCGGGTCCGTGTAGCGCCCGCTGCGGACTCCGTGTGCGAGCACCTGCCAGCTGTCGGGCCAGTGGCTCGGCGCTCGACCATCGACGTCGTTTGCAAGAATGCTCATGGGACCTCCACCACGATCTCGGAGAGGATTCACCGCCGGGTATCGCCGCCTAGAGCAGGCGCGGTGCGCCGCGCCCCATGTACCTCGCGAGGTTGCGATGCAGATTGCTCACTTTCTGCTCCTGATGAGGGTTGGGCAGATTTCCGCGAAAACCCCGGGAATGCAGCCCGCGCTGCACCTCGATCATGTTGGAGAAGTCCTGTGCAATGACCCGGCGCCAGTTCTCTTCGGTCGGCTCCGCATATTTCCATTCGGTTCTCGGCTCCTGCCCTTGCGGGAAGCGCTCGATGGCGATGGCTTCGAAGATGCACTTGTCGGGGTTCGTGCGATAGGGGCGGACTCGGTAGTACAAGGCGAAGGTGGGCCCAGGCAGGATGTTCATGTTTGGGAAGACACTCAAGGCGAGGCCGGCGTCCGCCATCTGCCTGTCCGAGATGCTGGGCCACATCACCCCGCGTGCGGCATCGTCGCGCCGCGCGGACTCGAGCCAGTGACGATGCACCTCCTGCGGCGGGGTGCCCTCCGGCAGCTCATCGACCAGGCGCTTCGAGGCCTTGACCAGCGTCTCGGTGGTGCTTGCTCCTATCGTCTGCCAGAACTCTTCCTGCATCTGAGCGATCGTGAGGCGAGCGTCGGCGCCCTGGGCTGCACGATGCACCGTGGTGTCGGCCGCGGATCCCGCGTGCCGATTGCGCGTGTCGAAGCCGTCGTTGCCGTGCAGGCCCTGCGCCTTGCTCCAGGCGTAGAAATCCCCGTATTTCATGAGCTGCGGATGCGTGCCCTTCACGTGATAGGGCTCCAAGAAGGCCTCTAGCGCGACCTTCCAGTTGCAGTCGAAGATGACCCATTGCCGGAAGCGATAGCGCATCTTGTCGAACTCGAACGGCTCGAGGAGGCTCGCGACGGGCTCGAGATATTTGCGCAGGGACATGCAATCGGGATCCATGTTGATCCATATCCAGCCGCCCCACGTGTCGACCTTCACCTCGGCGAGACTGGTGCGCGCCTCGGTCAGCGCGCCCTTCCAGTCGTCCCGATCGAGGATGTAGGTGGCCTTGCCTTGCAGGTTGAAAGTCCATGCATGATAGTTGCAGCCGAATTTAGTCGCCTTGCCGCAAGCCTGGTTGGAGCCCTGAGGCGTGCTCACCAGCCGGCGGCCGCGATGCGGACATACATTGTGGTAGGCCTTGATCTCATCGGGCGCGGTTCGCACGATGAGTATCGAATCATTGCCGACCTCGTACGTGATGTAGCTGCCGACCTCGGGGATCTCCTCGACGCGCCCGACGTGCTGCCACACTTTCGCCCATAGTCTATCGCCTTCGGCCCGGGCATATTCCTCCGAGATGTAGGCCTCGACCGGAAAGGTGAGCGGCTCCGATAGATCTTCGGCTCTGATGGGATTTGCGATATTCATGGCGGTGTTCACGAGGCTCTCCTATGGGTGTTCACGCTTCGACCGGGTCACGTGGCGCGATCGCCGAGACTTCCAGCTCGAGGCCTCGCAGGTTGCCCTCGGCGCGCCAGTCCTCGAGCAGTGCCTCGAAGGCGTAGAAGCCGCGCCCAAAGGGCTCGCCCAGGTACCAGCGAAACTCTTTTCCGCCCTCGTTGTTGAAGTAGCCCGGCGTGCATTCCTGGGCGAACTGCTTCGCACCCTCGTTCGCATTCTCGCGTATGGTCCTGACCCACCCGTCCTGGGCTGCTTGGCTGGGTTCGACGGTCGCGGCGCCGCGCCTCAATGCCTGGCTGACGATGTAGCCGATGTGGCGGCCCTGGGAGACGAAGGTGACGCTGTTCGTGGCGTTCAATCCCGCTTGCGTGAATCCGGTGAAAAACAGATTCGGGAAGCCTCGGGTCGTCATCCCGTGCAGCGTTTTGAAGCCATGGGCCCAGTGATCGTAGAGCGACACGCCGTTGCGCCCCGTGATGGAATCGATACCCCATCGCTTGCGCAGCTCGCTCGTGATCTCGTAACCGCTGGCGAGAATGACGCAGTCGACCTCATATTCCACGCCGTCGTGGACGAAGCCCTTATCGGTCATCCGCTCGACCCCCTGGCTTGACGACACGTCGATCAGCTTGACGTTCGGGCGATTGAAGGTCTTGTAATAGTCATCGTTCGAGCAGGGCCGCTTGCAGAGGAAGCGATACCAGGGCTTCAACGCGTCGGCCGTTGCTTTGTCGCGGACGATGCCATCGATGCGGCTACGCAGCCGCTCCATCACCTGGTAGTCGATGAGCTCGCGCTCCGCGGCGAACTCATCGGCCGTCAGATCTCGCCAACCCTTGGCCTCGAGCTTCGCGTTCAGGTTGCGATTGATCTCCGTCCAGATGTCGCAAACGAGGTCGGGCTCGCCTTTGCCAAAGCGTTCCATCGCGCCGTGGTGAAAGTTCATCTGCCGACGCTTCTGCCAGCCGGCCTCGAGCGTTTTTACCCATTCGGGATCGGTCGGGGCATTGTGACGCTCGTCCACGCTCGAAGGCGTGCGCTGGATTACGTAGGTTTGCTTGGCATGGCGGCCGAGATACGGCACGACCTGAATGGCGGTCGCGCCCGTGCCGATGATCGCGACGCGCTTGTCCGCGAGCTTGTCGAGCACGGGATTCTGTGCGGTGCCGCCCGTGTAGGCATACTCCCAGCGCGCGGTATGAAAGATCTTACCCTTGAATTTGCTCAAGCCGGGAATGCCCGGCAACTTTGGCTTGTTCAATGGGCCACCCGCCATGACCACGAAGCGGGCGCGGATGTCATCGCCCCGATTGGTGGCCAGCCGCCAGCGCTCGATCGACTCATCCCAGCGCAGTGCGGTGATGAGGGTGTGAAAGATCGCGTGCGGATAGAGGTCGTAATGCTTGGCGATTCGCACGCAGTGCTGGTAGATGTCCCAGCCATCCTCGAACTTCTTTTTCGGCATGTAGCCGGTTTCTTCCAGCAGAGGCAGGTAGCAATACGCGTCGTTGTCGCACTGAATGCCGGGGTAGCGGTTCCAGTACCAGCAGCCGCCCCAGTCTCCCGCCCAGTCGATGCTCTTGAAATGAGTAACGCCCGCCTTCTTCAGTTCGATCGCGGCCAGCATGCCGCAGAAGCCTGCGCCCAGAATGACCGCGTCGATGTCCGTCGAGATCGGCTCGCGGGGCGCGACGGGCATGTGCGGATCGGACTCGTAGGCGTTCGCGAAGCTGCCCGCGGGCTCCACGTACTGATCCTGGCCTTCGGCACGTAGCCGCTTGTTGCGCTCTCGTCGGTATTTTTCCCGCAAGGCCTGAATGTCGACGGGGTCAGGTGTGATCGTCGGCTCGCACTTGGTCATGTTCCGGCTCCGATGCGGGTGGCAGCGCCTGCACCCATGTACTCGGCGAGATTGCGGTGCAGACTTGCCACCGCCTGCTCCGCCTTAGGATTGGGAATGATCCCCCGGAAGCCCAGGTTCTTCATGCCCTGCTGAACGGCCGCCATGTTGGAAAAATCCTGCGGCAGGACGCTGCCCCATCGCGGGTCTTGCGCCGGCGTGTATTCCCACTCGGTCTGCGGCTCCTTGCCCTTCGGGTACAGTTCATACACGGCCACCTCGAAGATGCATTTGTCGGGGTCGTAACCGTAGGGGCGTGCGCTGTAGCACAGCGCATTGTTGACCGCATGGCCGATCTGGAAATTCGGAAATATCTGCCAGGCAGTGCCGCTCTTGCCGACATGCTCTGGATCGACCGTTGGCCAGATTACCCCGCGCGCGGCATCGTCACGTCGGGCCGACTCGAGCCAGTGCTTCAGGACCTTGTCTGCCGGCGTTCCTTCCGGCAGCTCATCGACCAGTCGGAGCGATGCATCGACGAGAGTCTTGGTGGTATTGGTGTTCACCTGTTCCCAGGTGTAGACCTGCATCTGGGCCGTCGACTTGCGCGGATCGCTGCCCGCTCCCAGCCGCAGTTTGGCCTTGTTCTCCTCCAATCCCTTGGGTGCGTCGTAGCCCAAGTTGCTGTGCTTTCCCTGCGTCTTGGCCCACCCGACGAAATTTCCAAACCGCATGAACTCCGGGTGCGTCGCCGGAACATGGTAGGTCTCGTTGAACGCCTCCAGAGCGACCTTCCAGTTGCAGTCGAAGATGATCCACTTGCGCCATCTGCAGCGCATGCTCTGAAGCCCGAAAGGATCGAGCATGCCGGCGGCGGGCTCGAGATAGTCGCGCAGCGGACCGCATTCGGGATCTAGATTGACCCAGACCCAACCGCCCCAGGTGTCGGCCTTGACCTCGCCCAGCCGTGTACGCTGGTCCGTGAGCGCGCCTTTCCAGTCGTCCTTTTGGAGAATGTGAGTGCAGCGCCCCTGCAGGTTGAAGGTCCAGCCGTGAAAGCCGCAGACGAAACTCATCCGCTTGCCGCGGGCGTTGCGCGCGCCGGGCGGCGTGTCGATCAGACGTCGGCCGCGATGCGTGCACACGTTGAAGTAGGCCTTGATCGTGTCGGGCGCGGTACGCACGATCAGCACCGAGTCATCCAGGATATCGTAGGTGAGGTAATTGCCGATCTCCGGGATATCCTCGAGTCGGCCCGCCTGCAGCCAGACTTTGCGCCACAGTTTGTCGCGCTCCGCTCGTGCATAGTCCTCGGATATATAAGCCTCGACAGGGTAGATGACCGGCTCCGATGAATCCCGCGGGCGCTCGGCGGGATCTCCATCCGTCCTCATTGCAGTGCTGCTCATCGCCTCCGACCCCCAGGTAGCCCACGATAGAGATGGCACGATTATAGTCAACAGTGTTGTTTAATTGACCTACGTACTTCCGCGTACTGCCGCGGGCGTGGAAACTGAGCATACTCAGCATTGCCACACCGATGGCCGGATTGAGATTGACGTTTGCCGCTGACCGGAGGTACTCATGGGAGCAAATGCGGTTGAGGTGGTCGAAGAGGAGGTCGCCCTCCGATATGAAGATATCAAGCCGAAGATCGGCAGCAGGGTGCTGAATTGCAAAAAGGAGCTGCTGAGCGGCGCACTCTCTCGCAAGCTCCGCGAATTGATCGAGCAGCGTGGTGTGCTGCTTTTCCCCGAGATTCATTTCACCGACGAGGAGCAGCTCGCCTTCACCAGGACCCTTGGCACCTTCCTGCCCGAGATTCAGGGCTCAGAGATCTTCAAGATCTCGCTCGACAAGCAGTACAACAAGAAGGCCGACTATCTCAAGGGCTCGCTGTTCTGGCATATCGACGGTACGATGAACAAGGTGCCGATCGGTACCGCCATCCTGACGAGTAAAGTGCTGCCCACCTGGGGAGGCAACACCGAATTTTGCAACACCTATACTGCGTACGAGGCATTGCCCGCCGAGAGGAAGGTGGAGATAGACAAGCTCCGTGTAGTCCATTCCATGTGGAATACTCAGCTATATCACTGTCCCGAGCCGACGCTGGCAGAGCTCGAGGAATGGATGGCGATGGGTGAGACGGAATTGCCGCTCGTGTGGAAACACCGTTCTGGCCGAAGGTCGCTCGTCCTCGGAAACACCGCCCAATACGTCGTCGGTATGCAGGCGAAGGAAAGCGCCAAGACCCTTCACGGCCTGCGCGAATGGGCGACGAGCGAGCCCTTCCATTACGCCCACGTCTGGAAGGTCGGCGATGCGGTGATGTGGGACAACACCGGCACGATGCACCGGGCCATGCCCTATGACCCCGATTGCGGCCGGCTCCTCCATCGCACCAAGCTCACGGGCGAGGAGCCATGCAACTGATGCTGCCGAGGCCTACTTCGTGACGTTCAAGAATGGGATCGGCGCGCCTGCATAGACGTTGACGGGTAGGACGCCGTTCCATTGCTGGGCCTTTTTCATGTCAACCTCGATGCGCCTGAGCTCTAGTACGCCGGGATTGGCCTGTATGGAGGCTCCTTGGACGCGCAATGCCTCCGCCTGGGCCTGCGCGACCTTGAGATTTGCGTAGGCCTCGCCGTCCGCAGTGGCACGCCGGGCGCTCGCCTCGGCTTCAGCGATCGCGACTTTCTGCTTTTGCTCAGCCTCGACCGTCAGCAACGTATTTTCAGCGACCAAGCGCTTCTGCTCCTGGGTCACCTTCTCATTGATTGCCTCCATATAGGATGGCGAGAACGCAAATGAGCGCATATCGATATTGATCACCTGAGCGCCGTAGATCGCCAACTTTTCACGCAGTGCCTGATTGATGTCCGAGGAAACACGCGCACGCTGCGCGATCAGATCGGGTGCGGAATACCTCGCGGTCACCGACTTGAAAATCTCCTGGGTCGCGGTCTGCACGAATGATGCGAGGTCGCCCGTGTGTGAATATTTTTCGAACACCTCGGCGACGCGGTCGGGGAATATCGAATAACGAACGGTGAGCGCGACACGCACGGGTTGCGTGTCGCTGGTGGCTCCCTCCGCGTCATCGATGCTCGCCGTTTCGGCTCGAATGCTGAAATTGCTCAGCTTGCGCCACGGCGGCAGCACCGCCAGGCCCTCGGGCTCGATACCCACGATTTTGCCGAACTGGGTGACGACACCCCGCGATCCCGTGGGCACCGAGTTGAATGGCCAGACGATGAACAGCAATATGAGGCCTATCGCCGCTGCCGCCGCCCATCTGATCTGCTTTGCCCGTAAACTCGATTGATCCGCGTTCACTTTACTTCCCCAATCCCAGGATCGCGCCGCCGATGTGCGATTCGTATGCGGCCGCAAACTGCAGCCCTCCATTCAGAATATCACGCGCTCCATATGCTCCGAAGAGAGCAGGGGCCTCTGGACGAACCGAAAAATGAGACTCGCTTTGCATTTGGGGCATATTGGAGGAAACTTCCGACAACCGACACGGTTCGGCGGCCATGCCGGGAGCAATCCGTGGGAGGCAATGAATCGGTGAATGTGCCGCGGCAGGAGAGCCATGGCCTAAGTCGGCTGGGCTCCTCGCCATCGCTCAACTGGATCTTGCTCGCGTACGCCGCGGTGGTGGTTGCCATCGGCTGGGCCTACGCAGGGTCTCGTATTCGCGGCGACTATGAGCATACTCTTCAAGATGAGCGCGTTCGGCTCCTCAGCGTAACCGGGGCATTGCAGGCGGGCACGCGGGCGATGCTCAACGATGGCGTCGGGGAGGCGATCGCCGGCGCCAACGATCTGGAGGCCGCCGGGGGGGTCATCCTCGCCGCCCGGTCCGAGATCACCAGCATCTTGCGCAAGCACTTCACGGGCGGGAGCTACGTGCGCTGTCTTTTCCTGGCCGACAGCGAACACTTTGCGCTTGCAGGCCGCAAGGAGGATTTCGGCAGCCGTCCTATGCCGGAATGGTTGACCGTGTCGCGCGTGGCGGCCTCCATCGGCACATGGGTGGGCAACCCGATCCCTGATCCGGAGCGACCGGGGGATCTCGTGATCCCCATCGCCGAGCGAGTGGCGTGGGGCAAGGACTCCACCCTATGGGCCGGCGCTCTTTTCAGTTTTGACGGGTTTGACGAACTGTACCGGCAATCCCGCGATCAGATTGCCGTCATGGGCCTGCTCTCGAGCGACGGCACGGTTCTCGTCCGCTCGCCGAAGGTCGGCAGCCGATATTTTTCCACTGGAATGAATGTCAGCAACACCGATCTATTTCGCCGGGCCGTCAGGCAGGGCGGCAATGAAGGCATCGTCGAGGGTTACGGATCGATCGTCAAAGAGGAGGTGATCGATGCGTACGACCTCATCAATGGCTACCCGATGTACATCGTTGCCGGTCAGTCTCGCGATGCGGTGCTCGCGCCATGGCGTGAGCGACGCCGCACGACGATTGCCGCGACCGCGGCGTTCAGCGCCTTCGTGCTGGGGATGACCGCGCTCTTGAATCACTCACTGCGCACGTTGCACCGGCGTGATCACCATTATCGAACCCTGTTCAATAATGCGCGGTTCACCGTGTTTCTTCTCGAGGGCGATCGGTTCGTGGATGCCAATCACACGGCGATCCGAATGTTCGGCCTTCCCAGCGAGCGGGCCGCCGTGGGCCTCGCGCCCTGGGATCTCTCACCGGAATATCAGCCCGACGGCCAACGCTCCGAGGACCTCGCGCGCGCGCGTATCGAGACCGCGCTGCGAGAGGGAGGAACTACCTTCGAGTGGTTGCATCGTCGATTGGATACCGGCGTAACCTTCCCGGCGGAAGTCGCGCTCTCGAGTCTCAGCGACGGCAACGCCGTACTCGCGCTCGCGGTCGTGCATGATGTGACGGTCAGAAAGCGGGCCGAGCACGATCTGCATGTTCTTTCGGCCGACTTGATGCGCTTGCAGGACGAGGAGCGTCGGCGCATCGGACGAGATCTGCACGATTCGACCGGACAGACGCTCGCCGCCCTCGAGCTCGGCCTCGCACGTTTGATGCATGATCCCGGCTCGGCGACCCCGGAGCGGCAGGGGCTGCTCGAGCACTGCGCAGGTCTCGCTACCCAGTGTTCAACGGAGATCCGGACCGCCTCCTACCTTCTGCATCCGCCCTTGCTCGATGAGCTGGGACTTCTCAGTGCGCTCCGCTGGTTGGCGGACGGATTCCGCGAGCGCAGCGCGATCGAAGTGCGGCTCGACCTGCCGGATTCGATGGAGCGCTTGCCCCGGGACGACGAGCTTTGCCTGTTTCGTGTCGCTCAGGAGGCGCTGACGAATGTGCACCGTCACGCCGCGAGCCCTCGAGTGACAATCCGTCTGAAAGTGCAGTCCAATAGCGTGATGCTCGAAATTGAGGATGCCGGCCGGGGGATCGCAAATCCCACTCCGTCTGTCGGTGTGGGATTGGCCGGCATGCGAGAACGGATCCGGCAGATCGGCGGTACGCTGTCCGTGGAATCGACAGGTACCGGGACTCGGGTGCGAAGCACCCTGTCCATAGCGCAGCATGCCGGTATGACGGCGTCGACTTAAGCATCCAGCGCGAGCGCAGTGAAGGCCGCACGCATATTGATCGCGGACGACCACGAACTCTTGAGACGCGGGTTGGTGGCGGAACTGTCGCAGGTCCCCGGCTGGGTCGTGGTAGGCGAAGTGGCCAACGGGAGAGCCGCGGTGGCTTCTGCGGCCGAGCTCAAACCAGATTTGGTGGTCCTCGATCTGACGATGCCCGAGCTCAACGGCCTCGAGGCGGCTCGCAGAATTCTCTTGGCCGATCCGGGTGCACGTATCCTCATCCTGACGGCGCACGAATCGGAGCAACTCGTCCGGGAGGTGCTGAGCGTCGGCGCGCGAGGGTATGTTTTGAAATCGGACGCGGGACGGGTGCTCGTGGTCGCGTTGCAGGCCTTGCTCGAAGGCAGCTCCTTCTTTACCTCGAGCGTGGCGCGAATGGTCTTGGACGGATACTTGCGCAGCGACGCCGCGGATGCGAGCCGGGTGCCGACGCTGTCCGCCCGCGAGCGGGAGATCGTGCAGCTGCTGGCCGAGGGATGCAGCAACAAGGACGTCGCGAGGGCGCTCCAAATCAGCGTCAAGACCGCGGAGACGCACCGCAGCAACATCATGCGTAAGCTGGGCTTGGCCTCTCTGCCCGAACTCGTGCGCTACGCAATCCGGAACAACATCATCGAGCCCTGACGCCACCGGGCAAGTGCTGGGCTCCTTCCGCCCACCTACAGTGTTTCGCCGGGCCTGATACCCAATGATACGGATGCTCCCGGGCAACCCAACACCCTTACCTTGTCCGGATCTTTCGGCAAGGTCTCATCAAGGATCGATCCATGACTGTGCGCTCATGATGGGCGTCTCGTCCCGACAATCGACGGCGAAGGGTCGCATTCGCCGCGTGCTCATCGTCGATGATCACCCCATTGTCCGGCTCGGATTGCGCCGCATCCTGGAGGGTGAGCTGGACTTGCTTGTATGCGGTGAATCGGAGACCACGAACGACACGCTCGCCGCGATACGCACATTGGAGCCGGACCTCTTGATCTGCGAGTTCGAGCTGAGAGACTCCGCCGGCATCGATCTCATTCGCCTCGCTCGCGCTCATCATCCACCGCTCAGGATTCTGGTGTTATCCGCGCAAGACGAAGCCCTCTATGCCGAGCGCATGCTGTCCCTCGGCGCAAACGGCTACGTCATGAAAGAGTCGTCGAGCGAGCAATTTCTAGCCTCATTGCGCTGCGTGCTGGACGGACAGATTTACGTCTCCGAAGCCGTCAGGCGCAATATGCTCAAGAAGTATGCCGGGAGGCGTTCCTTCAAGAGCGCAGATCCCGTCGATCGCTTGAGCCATCGGGAATTGCAGATTCTCGACATGATCGGCAAGGGCATGACAACCCGGGAAAGCGCGGCTGCACTCAACTTGAGCGTCAAGACCGTCGAGACGCACCGGCAGGCCATCAAGCGGAAGTTGAATCTCAGCACCGGCATGCAGCTCGTACGCTTTGCGGTGCTCGACCTCGCCAGGCGCGATGCAGAGGGGCGGGAGAGCTGCAGGGTCGAATGAGCCGGCGGGCGGAATTGTTTCCGCCCGCCGCTCGAACGCTTACTTGAGAATCGCTTCCTGATAGGTGGCCGAGCCGAGGACCGTTCGGATCTTGGCGCGCTCGGTCTGGGATTGATTGGCCTTCTCGAGCGATCCCTCGACCTGGGCGCTCACCGCATCCAGCTTGCTGCCGAGACGGTCGAGCGCAGCCCAATTCTTGAATTCAGTGATCAACAGGATGTCGGGATCGTTGGGTCCGGCCGGCTGCGCAACGAGCACTCGCCAGCTGAGAATCAGTCCCGCCTTCTTCGAAGCCTCTTCCTGCTTCTTGTAAGTCGTTGCGAGCCAATGCATGTAGTCATCGAAATGGCCGTCGACGGTTCGAATCCGGCCTACGTTGATCACCGGACCGTCGTCCCAGTCGCGTCCGTCGGCATAGGCGACGCTCGTCAGTGTGGTGAGAGCGAGCAGCGCCGCCGAAATGCAGAGACCGCGAGTCTTGTTCATCATGGGGATATCTCCTGAATGGTTCTTATGGTTGGAGTCCGCGGCGGCCGGCAGTTCCGGCAAGATCGCGCGCGCGGCGTAATGTAACCGTTCACGGGAGGGATCGCCAGCCATTGGCTTTTCCGGCGGGAGACATCGTGCGTGTCGACGGCGGCTCGAAGCTCTGATGGTAGGTGTGCTCAATGCAGCGCGAGCGTGTCGCGCCGCCACTCGACGTCCTGCCATCGGCCGAAATCCCGTAACAGCTCGGGGCTGCTCGCCTGTCGCACCAGGGCGAGATCATCGAGCCGCAGCTCCTCGAAGCTGCGGCGGAATCGCGCGCAATCCTTCACTTCCCGGGCGATGAGAATTCGCCTCGTTCCCGGCGCATAGCCTGCAAAATCGACGTAGCCCTCCTCGGGATTTTCGACCCCCGGGGAGAGCACATCGATCGTCCAGCTTCCGGCCCTTTCATGAAACACCCAGAGCTCGCGCCAGCTCTCGAGCGGCTGCACCGCGAGCACCAATGCCGGACCCTGAGGGATGATCCGGGTAGAGGCCAACCACACGATCCCGTACGTACAGCGCCGGATGAGCGCTGCCGGCCGATGTGAATCCTGCAAGGCGACGCACGTCTGACCCGGATCACCCGGCGATGCGCTGACAGTCAGGGGGCCCGGCTGGTATGGGGGCGAGGCGCCCGCCCAGCGGATGGCACTCACCCGCAGCACGGCGTCCACGTACTCGGGCCGGCGGTCATCCCCCAGATCATCCGGCTGCACGGCGAGAAGCTCGGCAAGTGCACGCTCCGCCGCGGCGCCCGCGGGTTCGCGGCGACGGCCCAGCTCATAGGCCAGGGAGGCCCAGACCCCCGCACGCCTCGCATGCAGGCGGCTCCTCGTCATTGCGCGCAATTCGCCGTCTTTGACTCGATCGAGCAGTTCGCGACGCTCGTTGTCGAGCGATGCCCGCGGCAGGGGTCCCACCTCAGGATCGATGCAATCCGGTCGCGTGAGGCCGAGAATGGCGTGCGCGCGCTCCTCAGGATGCGCTCCGGAGAGCGCTAGAACGCGGCGAAACAGCTCACCGTCATAGCAGACTCGCATCCGCCCATCGCGCTCGAAGCTGCGCATGCGAACCCCGAACTGTTCTGCGACTTCCAGGTGTGGGGCGAAATCGGCGAGATGGTCCGAGCTGCCCGAGGCCTGATCGGCGAGCCGTTCCGCCATTTGGGCGATGGCGTCGAAAGGCTCGGCAGTGAGCGCGCGCGCCGGTGCGGCCTTGAGATATGCCGCGCCGTAACTGATGCCGAGCGCCTCGGATCCGGGACTGTCGCGCAGGAACCGCAGCACCGCGAGAAGGTCGGGTGCGGCGGCCTCGGTGAGCTCCATGGGACGGGCCGCGTCGTCTCGCAGGTATCCGCCGCGCTCGCGACGGTAGTCGTAGACCTTCAGGTACCCGGCGTGTTCGCCGCGGACCTCGAGCACGTCTCCCTGCCACAGGCGCGTCAGCTCCGTGGCGCCCGAGCGCGGCGCCGCACGCAGTGCCGCGTGGTCCTGGATCACGATGGCGAGGGTCGCTGTCAGAGCGAGGATCACGGGGAGCCTTCTTTTCGCGAGAGGACAGCGGCTGCGGCGTCCTCGACGGCGCCCTGCTCGCCGACGAGAGTCGAGCCGATGAACTTACCCGCTGCGGGGAGCGGTGCGATGATGACCTGGACTTTGTCGGACAGCTTGTCCGCGAGCGTCTTCTGGATGAGCAGCGGATAGTGCGTCACCAGCGCGCCTTCGCGCTCCATCTGACCGGCATTCGCTTTGCCCACCAGATCCAATCGATAAGCCTCCGCATCCGCGAGCTTTAGCCGCGAATCGGCTTCGCCCTTGGCCTCGATGCGCCGCGCCTCCGCGGCGCCCTCGGCGGTGCGGATACGCGCCACTTTCTCGGCTTCAGCCTCGAGCTGACGTTGCTCGATCTGCTTCTGCTTGAAGGGCAGGATGTGCTTCATGGTTTCCTCCTGCGCGCGCGCGGCGATGACTTGCTCCTGGCCGGCGGCTTCGGCGGCCGTTTGCCGGCGCACCTTGTCGGCCTCGGCTTCGAGCTGCTGCTGTTTGACCTGCGCCTCCTTGAGCTCCAGCGTGTAGTGAATTTTTTCGGTCTCGAGCTCCTCCGAGAGGAGCTTCTCCATGCCGGCTCGGTAGTCGGGAGGTAGATCGACCTTTCCCATGTCGACCCCGCGCAGCACCAGTCCCATCGCATCGAACTTTGGTTTGAGCTGGGCGATCAGCTCTCGTTGTATCTCCGCCCGCCGCTGCGAGAAGATCTCGCGCACGGAGTATCGGGCAAAGGTGGGATAGACGATTCCCTGCACTGCAGGCGCAACGAGATCGGCGCCGATGTCGTCCGGGAATTCCTTCGACATCTGGGCGAGGCGGGCACGGTCGACGGTCCAGCGAACCGTGAGATCGACGCCGATCGACAGGCCCTCGACCGACTGAAACGGAGCGGGTCCCGTCGCGCTCGCACTATCGATCGGCCGATACACTTGGTCGCGAATCGAGTAGCGTCGCACCTGATGGATTCCGGGCAGCACCAGCACGGTGCCGGAGCTGTAGACGCCGACCGACCCGTCGAGTGCGTCGGTGCGCACCAGGACTTCGCCGCGACGTACGGCATCGAAAGGCGGATGGGTGTAGAGGCCATAGGCGATGAGGGTGAGGAGGGCGGTTATCGCCAGCCGCCAACGAAGGCGCCATGCGCCCGCGATGAGGGACAGGCAGGCCGCGACCAACAGACCACCGAGACGGGTCAAGGGTTCGACGATCCCCCGTCGCACGAACTCGAAGAAGGTATCCAGGCGATTAGACATTTGCCACACTCCCGTTGAAGAGCCATATCGCTTCGACGGTAGGAGTCTCGCAGCCCTTTGTGGCAACCCCGGGGGGCAATTGTGGCGGAGTGTGGCATTCAGCGGATCACCATGGGCTCGCGAGACTGGATTCTGAGCCGGTCCCGCCGGACAATGGTGACCTTCGCGATGAGCTACCGAAATGACGCCCTCAGGATCCTGTTCAAAACGCTATCGCGCGCGCCGCTTTGGACGCTGTACGCGCTGTCTCGCCTGATCTACCTTCTCGCCTACTACGTGGCGCGGTATCGCCACCGAGTGATCCGCGAGCAGCTCGCAAAGGTGTTTCCGACGCTCCCGCAGTCCGAGCGCACGGCGATCCACAGGCGCTTCATGCAGAACTTCTGCGACGTGCTCGTCGAGCTCGTCAAGTCGATGACGATCGAGCCCGGCGAGATGATCGCGCGCGTGCGTCTCGAAAATCTTCCGGCGTTGCGGGCGCATCTCGAATCGGGCCGCTCCGTCATGTTCGTGACCTCGCACCTGGGCAACTGGGAGTGGCTCCTGCAAGGAATGACGCTGCAGCTGGGATACCCGGTGGAGGCGGCATACAAGCCCCTCCACGATGCGTGGGCCGAGCGCCTGGTGCTCGAGGTGCGCTCGCGCTTCGGCGCCCGCCTGATCCCCGCCAAGGAGCTGCTCGCGGACTTTCTACGGCGCCGCGGCGCCGTGCGCGCCCTCGCCATGAACGCCGACCAGGCACCCGTGTCGACGGACAAGCGCTACTGGACGCAATTTCTCGGGCAGGATACGGCCTTTTATGTGGGCGCCGAGCAGATCGCCCGCGCCATGCGCCTGCCGGTTCTGTATTTGCTCATGCGGCGAACGAGCCGCGGGCGTTACGAGGTCGATGTGCGAGAGCTTTGGGATGGGCGCGAGACGCTCGAGCCGAATGCGATCACCGAGCGCTATGCGCGCGCCTGCGAGGCGGATGTCCTCGATCATCCCGCGGACTGGCTTTGGTCTTACCGTCGCTGGAAACTGAAAAAACCTCTCTATGGGGGCACCTGAGCGCGGCCGCACGGGTCATCGGGGATCGGCGGCGGCCGTCAGCTCGCGGGTTTACCGAGCTTGCCTTGCAGGTGCTTTGCGAGCTCCGCGATGGTCGGATGGTCGAAAAGCTCGGTGAGATCGATGAGGCCCGGATAATCGCGATCGATATTCTCGTGGATCTCGATGAGCTTGAGCGAGCTGGCACCGATTTCGAATAGGTTGTCGCTCACTTCGATCCGCTTGCCCGGCAGCGCCGCTTCGGCGATCGACTGCAAACGCGCCTCGAGCTCCGAGCCCGATACATGCGAGCCGCCGTGAGCGGCGCGCAGCGCCTCGAGCGCCGCGATGTCCGCATCGAACTCCCCGTCGGCGTACGCTTGCTCGAGAAGATGACGCTGCACCTTCCCGCTGGTGGTCTTCGGGATCCGCTTCACCGGAATGACGTGACTCACCTCGATGCCGGTGTGCTCGTTGATCAGGCGATTGACGGCCGCGACCGTCGGCAAGAACTCCTCGAGTGTTCCCCGGTGCAATACGAAGACCACCAGTTCTTCGCCTTGCGCACCGCGCTTGGCGACACCTGCGGTCACCACTTTGTTGAGATCCAGGCCCGGCGCGCGCTGTGCGATGTTCTCGAGATCGTGGGGATAATAGTTCTGTCCGTTGACGAAGATGATGTCCTTGCTGCGACCGGTAATGTACAGGCCCCCTTCGTGGAAGACGCCCAGGTCGCCGGTGTCGAGCCACCCGTCCGCACCCAGCGCCGCCGCCGTGGCTTCTGGATCCGCGAAATAGCCGCTCGTGACGTTTGGGCCCCGGATGAGGATGTGCCCGACTTGGCCGTTCGGCAGCGGCGCGCGCGCATCGTCGGCGATGCGCAGCTCCATATTGGGGAGCGGCTGCCCGACACATATCAATTCGATGACTTCACGGGCGTCCGCCGGGTTGACCTCGATGACCGAGCCTACGCCGAGCTTGTGCCGGTTGGCGCGAATCCAGCGGTAGTCCGAGCCGTGCTCGGGAAAGGCGACGGCGAGACAGGCCTCCGCGAGTCCGTAGACCGGATACATCGCGCGATGCTTGAGACCGGTATAGGCGAGGGTCTGCATGAACTCGTTCACGAGCGCCACGGAGATCGGCTCCGCGCCATTGTAGATTCCGCGCAGGCAGGACAGGTCGACGTTCTCGAGCCGCCGGTCGCCGAGCACTTTGAGGAAATGCCGATAGCCGAAATTGGGTGACGAGGTGAGCGTCGCGCGTTTCTTCGATACCAGTTGCAACCACAGCAACGGCCGTCTCACGAAGAGATCGGTCGGCATCAGGTTGATGTGCGACTTGTGCGCAAACAAGACCAGGTAGAAGCCGATGAGTCCCATGTCGTGAGTGAGGGGCATCCAGCTCAACGCAATGTCCGACTCGGTGTACTTGTCGACCTCTGTGGCGCCTTGCGTATTGGCGATGAGGTTGGCGTGCGTCAGCATCACGCCCTTCGGTTCGCTGGTCGACCCGGAAGAGAACTGGATGAAGGCGAGGTCGTCGGGATCGGCCCTGTGGATCTTCGCCTGCCGCGAGATGTCGCTGATCGATTCGACCAGCACGCAGCGGGACTTGAGCTGCGCCATGAGCTCGGTCTCGCCGACTTCGGCGGCGAGCGCCTGCAGGCGCTCAAGATTCTTCGTGTCCGTGTAGAGGAGGGGGCGTCCGATCTTGCGGGCGACGCGCAGGAGCTTGTGCCGATGCTCGTCACTGATTCCGACCGCGAGTGGAACCGGCACGATGCCGCCCGCGATCCCGGCCCAGAACGCATCCAGGAACTGCTCGTTGTTGGAGAGGAAAATGATCATCTTGTCGCCGCGCTCGCCACCTTTCGCCTGCAGGTGATGCAGGATCCCGAGCGCACGGGTATACGCCTCGCCGAAGCTCACGCGCCGCTCCGCGTTCTCGCCCTCGACATGGGTGACGACGCGATCGACGTCGCGATTGGCTTCGAGAATCTCCGTCAGCGTCGTGTACTTCATCGTACCTCTACATTCATCAAAAGATTGGAGCGCGGGCGCAGGTTGATCTGCGCCTCGATATCGATTGGATCGTCGTTCACGCGCGTCAGCCGAAAGCGCCGCGTCATTCGGGTCACGTGCACCAGCATCTCGAACATCGCCATATTTTCGCCGATGCAATGTCGCGGACCGACCGAGAAAGGGATATAGGCGAAACGATGCCGCTCCTTTGCGTCGATGCCGGCGAAGCGCTGAGGCTGAAACGCTTCGGGCTCCGACCAGAACTCCGGATGGCGGTGCAGCGTGTAGGGGCTGATGAACACGTCGGTGCGGGCGGCCACGGGGTACCCGCGGAGCTCGTCTGCCTCGAGCGTACGACGCGTGAACAACCACCCCGGAGGATAGAGCCGCAACGCCTCCTGAATCACCTGATGTGCGAAAGACAGCGATTCGGCTGCCGCGAGACCGAGCACGCCGTCGGAGACGCGGTCCGCCTCCGACTCGAGCTCGGCGGCCACATCCGGGTGCCGCGTGATGAGATACCACGTCCAGGTGAGAGCCGCCGCGGTGGTCTCGTGACCGGCGACGATCAGCGTCATCACCTCGTCGATCAGCTCCTTGTCGCTCATCGGTGCGTCATCGTGGTCGCGTGCCGCCATGAGCATGCCCAGAAAATCGTGGCGCTCCTCGCCCTCGCGCCGGCGGCGTGCGATCAGCTCACCGATTGGCTTGCCGAGCGAGCGGAAGCGGAACGCAAACTTCAAGTCGCGGTTCTGTTCCTTGGCGACGACTTCGAACGGGTTCGCCCCGAGCTGGCGCTCCATGCGCTCGAGGTCATCGCCGAATATGGACTCGAGCACGATCTCGAGCGTGAGCTCGCTGGTGTCGTCGGTGAGGTTGACCGGCTCGCCGCGCGAGGCGTGCGCGGCCCATTTTTCTGAGAACTTCTGATTCACCTCATGAATCAGCAGATTGAAACGGTCGATCACGCGCCGGTGGAAATCGGGTTGCATCATGCGCCGCTGACGCCGCCAGAAGTCGCCTTCGCTGGTCATGATGCCGTTTCCGAGCAGGATCTTGACCCGATCCATGCCCTGGCCCTTGGTGTAGTTGCGATGGTTCGACAGCAGCACGTGCTTGATGTCGTCCGGATGATTGATCACGTAGTCGTACACGCCCCGGCTGGGCGCGAAGACGCGGTAGACATCGCCATAGCGTGCGAAATACTCGCACAGCCGCGGCAAAGTTTCGTCGCTCCCGCCGAGGTCGAAACCCTCGGCAGGACCGGGAGGGAGGGGGCCGGTTTGCATCCGCATATTGTAGCGCAGCCGCGGCCTTTCTCAGGCTTGCGCGCTCTATCGTCGTTACCGACAATGCAGCGTGGAGAAAAAACCCGCCGGCGACCTTCGCAACACCCTCTATCGACAACAAACGCGCTCGGCGCGCCGGCTCACTCGCACACGTCTCGCGCTCTACAAAATGCTGGTTCCCATGGCCATTTTCATCGGCCGGAGCATCTGGCGCTGGTGCGCGCGAATACGGGTCGAAGGTGCGGAGAACATCACGACGGCGCTCGCGCGCGCGCCGTCGTTCATCCCGGTGTACTGGCACCAGCATCAACTCTTCTGCGTGAAGCCGCTGCTCGAGATGCGCGACGCCGGGGTCAAATTGGGGTTTCTGATCTCGCCGTCCGTCGACGGGGAGATCGGGGCGATGCTGGTACGCAAGGTGGGCGCGGAGGTGATTCGCGGGTCCTCCTCGCACACGGGCGCGCGAGCGCTGCGTGATTATTATCAAGCCCTCGCGCACGAGGGCATCTCCCCCGCAATCACCCCCGACGGTCCGCGCGGTCCGCCTTGGAAGTTCAAGCCGGGCGCGATCCTGCTCGCGCAGATGTCGCAGAGGCCGATGGTCCCGATGACCTATGCCGCTTCGCGCGCGTGGAAAATTCAGTGGGACCGCTTCGTCATCCCGAAGCCCTTCGCGCGCATCGCCATCGTGATCGGTTCGCCGGTGTATGTCGGCAAGGGCCTCGATGCCGAAGGCTTGGCACGGCTACAGTCGGAGATGGAGGAGAACCTGCGCATTCTCTACGCTCGCGCCCGAAGTCTGATTACGTAAAATTGGGCTCCAAGCCCCGCCAATACAAGCGCTTATCTTGTATTCCTGATAACCTGTGCGAGAATTCAGGTGTATCCGGCCGTTGTCAGGGAGTCGGGAAACTGTGTGACGCATTCGCGTTTCGGTTCAACTCGAGTGGCAAACTGTTGATCCACAAGTGCAATTACCGACCGGGGACACGCGCAGGCGCATGGCGATAGCACCCACCGATCCCCGACATCCGGATCTCACGGCCTCGGACGTGTTCTCCTCACAGACCTGGCCGCGGCGTGATCTTCGCCCGACGGTCGGCCTCGATGTCATCTGCACCAAGATCGCGGTCGACTTTCAGACCATGACGGCCGCGACCGCCGCCGACTGCCTCGCCGACAACCTCGAAATGCTGCGCGACGCGACCCGGGCGGATGCGGCTTTCCACGCGGCGCTCGACACCGAGGCGGCGGTATTCATCGACGTCAAGGTGGCGCGCGGCATGCTCGCGACGGGCAATCCGGAGCAACTTCGGGGCCAAAGTCTTGATGCACTGCCATGGCTCAAGTCGCGGCTGGCGGCGTTGCGGGTGTCGGAGCTGCGAGATACCGGGAAGCCGCGGCCGGACCAGGCCACGGATTGCGCGATCTGGGCAAATCTCGGTATCGGCTCCATCCTCTTGATCGGGTATTACATCAACGGGCGCGCCGCGGGCGTTCTTGCGCTCGCCGGCGCCCAGCCCCGCGACAATTGGGAGGTCCAGCTGCACCTGCTGATGAAGCTCCTCGGCTCGAGTCTCGCGACCGGCCTCGAGCGCATCGAGATTCAGGCGCACGTGCGCGATCTGGAGGAACGCAACGATCTTGCGCTCTACAGCGCCAACGACGGACTTTGGGATTTCGACACGGCGAACAACCGGGTCTATCTGTCGCCACGATGGAAAGCCATGCTCGGCTACGATGAGGCGGACGTCGGGCAAGCGCCCGATTGGCGCACCCTCGTCCATCCCGACGACATGTCACGCGTGCAAGCCGCCATCCGCGATCACGTTGCCGGCAAGACGCCGATTTTCGAGAGCTTGCATCGCATGCGCCATGCGACCGGCGAGTGGCGCTGGGTCATCAGCCGCGCCAAGGCCAAGGTCGACGAGAAGGGCCGCCTGCTGCGCCTGGTGGGCGTCGAGCTCGACATCACGGAACGCAAGCTCTATGAGGAAGCGCTCTTCCGCGAGAAGGAAAGCGCGCAGATCACGCTGCAGAGCATCGGCGACGGGGTCATCACCACCGATGCGAAGGGCGTCATCGACTATCTGAATCCGGTGGCCGAATCCCTCACCGGCTGGCGCCTGGAGGACAGTCAGGGACGGGCGATCGAGGAGATCTTCCGGGCCTTCCATGAGGAGACCTGCGAGCCGCTGGAGAACCCGCTCGCCGTCGCCATTCGCCGCACGCGCTCGATCAAGTCCGTACGCCCGATGCTGCTCATCCGGCGCGACGGAAACGAGATTTACGTCGAGAGCACGGCCTCGCCCATCCGCGATGGATCCGGCGCCGTCTCGGGCGGCGTGCTCGTATTCCACGACGTGAGCGAGGCGCGCGAGCTCAATCGCCGCTTGTCCTACCATGCGAGCCACGACGTGCTCACAGGGCTCGTCAACCGGCGCGAATTCGAGAATCGCATGGAGCGGGCGCTGAAGAGCGCCAAGGCGCGCGAGACCTCCTATGCGCTCTGCTGTCTCGATCTCGACCAGTTCAAGATCGTCAACGATACCTGCGGCCACAGCGCGGGCGATGCGCTGCTCGGACAGGTGGGATCACTGCTCAAATCGAAGGTGCGCTGGCGGGACACCCTCGCGCGCCTCGGCGGCGACGAATTCGGGATCCTGCTCGAGAGTTGCTCGCTGGACGAGGCGATGCGCACGGCGGAGTCCTTGCGCGAGGCCGTGCGCAACTTCAAGTTCACCTGGGAAGAGCGCACGTTTCGCCTCGGGGCGAGCATCGGTGTGGTCCCCATCGCCGCCGAGAACGCCGACGTCGCCTCGGTCCTGTCGGCAGCGGACAGCGCCTGCCAGGCGGCCAAGGAGGCGGGGCGCAACCGCGTGCACAGCTTCGAAGAGAACGACATCGACCTCATGCGCCGGCGCCGCGAGATGCAGTGGGCCGCGCGCATCAATAATGCGCTCGAGGAAGGGCGCTTCGAGCTGTTTCGCCAGACCATCATGCCGCTGCAGCACACGGAGGAGGGCGCGCACTACGAGCTCTTGCTGCGCATGCGTGATGAGACGGGGAAAATCGTCGCGCCGGACAATTTCATCACCGCCGCTGAACGCTACGGCATCACCCCGAGCATCGATCGCTGGGTCATCGAGAACGCCTTCCGCTGGCTGGTCTCCGAGGCGGACGAGCGCGAGAAGCTCTGCATGTGCTCGATCAATCTATCCGGCCAGAGCTTGGGCGACGATAAATTCCTTCCCTACGTGATCGATCAATTCCATCGCAGCGGCCTCGATGCCACCAAGATCTGTTTCGAGATCACGGAGACTTCGGCCATCGCGAGCTTCTCCCAGGCAAACCGCTTCATTCAGGCCTTGAAGGAGCTCGGCTGCAAGTTCGCCCTGGACGATTTCGGCACCGGCCTCTCCTCCTTCGGCTACCTGAAGCACTTCCCGGTCGATTTTCTCAAGATCGATGGCAGTTTCGTCAAAGAGATCCTGCACGATCCGATCGATCGCGAGATGGTGCGTTCGATCAACGAAATCGGACACCTCACGGGCAAGCAGACGATTGCTGAATTCGCCGAGAACGTCGAGATCATCAACATGCTGCGCAGCCTCGGCGTCGACTACGCCCAGGGCTACGGGGTGTCGCAACCGCAGCGGGTCCTCAAGGCCGCCAACATCGCTTGACGATCGTCCGGCGCCCTCAGGGCTGCCAGTCGAACCGCATCGACAGATCGACCGCGCGCACGTGCTTGGTGATGCTGCCCACCGAGACATAATCGACCCCGGTTTGCGCGATTTCGCGGATGGTGTCCAAGGTGACGCCGCCTGAGGCCTCGAGCTTCACGGGGTGCGCGGCCTTGCGGTTGATGGCCACGGCCTCCGACATGTCCTCGAGCGAGAAGTCATCGAGCATGGCAATGTCGGTGCCGGCGGAGATTGCCTGCTCCAGCTCATCGAGGCTCTCCACCTCGACCTCAACCGGAACCTTCCTGCCCGATGACTTCGCCGCGGCGACCGCGCGGGCAATGGAGCCCGCCGCCACGATGTGGTTTTCCTTGATCAGGATTCCATCAAACAGCCCCATGCGATGATTGTGCCCTCCGCCCACGCGGACCGCGTATTTCTGCGCCGATCGCAGCCCGGGAATGGTTTTACGGGTGTCGAGCAGGCGGCACGGGGTGCCCTTGAGCCGCTCGGCAAACGCATGCGCCGCGGTGGCCGTGCCCGACAGGAGCTGCAGGAAATTGAGCGCCGTGCGCTCGCCGGTGAGGAGCGACCGCGCCGCCCCCTGGATCTCGAACAGCGTCTGATTGGCCTCGACCTGAGCGCCTTCGGCGATTTTCCAGTGAATTCGCGCCTTGGGATCGATCTGCGCAAAGGTGGCATCGACATAGGGGATGCCGCAGATAATGGCGCTTTCGCGGGTGATCACCGCAGCCCAGCCGTCCGCGGCCGCCGGAATGAGGGCGGCGGTCAAATCGCCGCTGCCGACGTCTTCCTCGAGTGCGCGTTCGACTTGCAGGGACAGGTCGGGGGGTATCGGCACGGAAGTCATGGATGGACCGCCCGGGGCTAAAAGCCTGGAAGAATAGGCAACGCGCCCCAATACTTCAACGATGGCCGAATCGACCGTCCCGGCTTCCCCGTGCATCAAGGTCTGCCTTCTGGACGACCACGGGTATTGCACGGGCTGTTATCGTACAATCGGTGAAATTGCGAGGTGGGGCAGCATGACGGCCGCCGAGCAGCGGGCGGTGCTCGAGGCGCTGCCCGAGCGTGCATCCACGCGAGCGCCGCAAACGAGATGACCATTTTTTGGAGATCGACATGAATGCGATTGAACGGATCAAGAGTCAGCTGGCCTCCGCGCCCGTGGTGCTTTACATGAAGGGTACGCCGGACTTCCCGCAGTGTGGATTCTCGGCCCAGACCGTGGGTGCTCTGCGCGCCTGCAGGGCCGAGTTTACGCATGTGAACATCTTCGAGGACCCCGAAGTGCGCGAAGCGCTCAAAACGTACTCGAACTGGCCGACGTTTCCGCAGCTCTACGTGAATGGTGAGCTTATCGGCGGTTGCGATATCGCGATTGAAATGTACAAGAGCGGCGAGCTCAAACAACTGCTGGCGGAGGCCGGCGCAGTAACGGCCTGAGGCCCAAGGGTCGAGCCGCCGATCGCTAACCGTCCGATCCCAGATCGGCAGGCGGCTCGGCGGCTGCATCCGGCTCGATTTCCAGAGGTCCCATCGCCGCGAGGCGGCGGCGACTGGCCTCGAACACTCCCTGGAATTGGTTGCAAACGGCACAGAATAGATCCGCGGACCGCTCCGCATCGTAGGCGGCCGAGTGGGCGGAGCTCGTGTCCCATTCGAGGCCGGCCGCCAACGTGGCCCGCATCAAGACGGTTTGACCGAATGCGACCCCGCCCAAGGTGGCGGTGTCGAAGCACGAGAAGGGGTGAAAGGGATTTCGCTTGATCTGCGTGCGCGCGACCGCGGCGTTCAGAAAATTCAGGTCGAACGAGGCGTTGTGGCCCACGAGTATGGCGCGCGTGCAGTCGGCGTTGCGGACGGCGGTGCGCACCTCGCGGAAAATCCGCTGCAGGGCGTCGAGCTCGGAAATGGCCGGCCGCAGCGGGTGATGAGGATCGATCCCGGTGATCGCGAGCGAGGCGGGCTCTATGTTCGATCCCGGGAAGGGCGTCACGTGGTAGCGGTGGGTCTCTCCGCGGCTCAAGGTGCCGTCCGATCGCATTTCGAGGAGCACCACGGCGATCTCGAGCAGGGCATCTGTCTTCGAGTTGAATCCCCCCGTTTCCAGATCGATGACGACGGGCAGGAAGCCTCTAAAACGCGTGGCAAAGGTGATGGGCGGGAGCTGCGTCATGGCGCTGCCGCGAGGCGCCAGGCGACCTGCTCGCCGGCGCGGTACGGCACCACCGTGCCGCTGCCGAACTCGTAGCTCTCCGGCACCGTCCAAGGCTCCCGCACCAGGGTGATGCGCTCCTCGTGACGGGGCAGTCCGTAGAAATCCGCGCCGAAGTGACTCGCAAAGGCCTCCAGGCGCTCCAGGCGTCCGCTCTCTTCGAATACCTCGGCATAAAGCTCGAGCGCCGCATGCGCGGTGAACATTCCGGCGCAGCCGCACGCCGCCTCCTTGGCCGAGCGCTCGTGGGGCGCGCTGTCCGTGCCCAGGAAGAATCGCGGATTGCCGCCCGTGGCCGCGGCGACGAGCGCGCGGCGGTCGCGCTCGCGCTTCAAAATCGGCAGGCAGTAATAATGCGGCCGGATGCCGCCCGAGAAAATCGCGTTGCGATTGTGCAGCAGATGCTGCGGCGTGATCGTGGCGGCGACCCCTGCCCGCGCACCCGCGACGAATTCGGCCGCATGCGCCGTAGTGATGTGCTCGAACACCACTTTGAGGCGCGTGAAGCGCTCGATGAGGGGTTCGAGCAGCTCCTCGATGAACACCGACTCGCGATCGAACACATCGACGTCGGCGCGCGCAGTCTCGCCGTGCACGAGCAGGGGCATACCGCGCTCCTGCATGCGCTCGAGCACCGCATAGGTCTTGTGGATATCCGTGACGCCCGCATCCGAATGCGTGGTCGCGCCCGCGGGGTAGAGCTTCACTCCGTGTACGAATCCGGTGGCAAGCGCGCGGTCGATCTCCTCGGGCAGTGTGGTGTCGGTCAAATAGAGCGTCATGAGCGGAGTGAATGTGCTGCCCGCGGGGAGGGCCGCCATTACGCGGCTGCGATAGCCGGCCGCGGAGGCCGCAGTGGCCACGGGCGGCTTCAAATTCGGCATGACGATAGCGCGCCCGAACCGTTCGGCGCTGAAGCGCAACACCGAGGCGAGCGCTGCTCCGTCGCGCAGGTGCAGGTGCCAGTCATCGGGCCGGCGAATCGTCAAAACGTTCATCGGTCAGGCCGGCCAGCCACGGCGCAGCAACTCGAGGGTATAGCGTACGCCGAAACCCGTGATTTCAGTGGTGATGTGCCCGAGGCCGCCGTGGCGCGTTCCCGCGGCGAGATCCAGGTGCAGCCAGGGAATGGTGTTCGGGACGAATCGGCTCAAGAAGCGCGCAGCCAGGATGTGATCGCCCTTCGAGTCGAGAGCGCACTGCAGGACATCCGCGACCGTGCTCTCGATGTCCGTGTCGAAATCCTTGTCCATGGGAAATACCCACACGCGCTCGCCGCTCGCCATCCCCGCCGCCTCGATTTTATCGCGCGCCTCCGGCCGATTCGTGAAAGCGCCGCTGTAACGCTCCGTCAAGGCGTAGACGCACGCGCCCGTGAGCGTGGCGAAATCGATGATCGTGTGCGGTTTCTCGCGCGCTGCGAGGCACAAGGCGTCGGCGAGCACCATGCGGCCCTCGGCATCGGTGTGAATCACCTGGATCGTGGTGCCGTTCTGTGCCCGCACGACATCCTGCGGCTTGTAGGCGAGCGGGCCGATGCGATTCTCCGTGATGGCCAGCCAGCAATCGACCGAGAGCGCGGATCCGAGCGAGTGCAGCGCATAAAGGCAGCCGACGGCCACCGCGCTGCCCTCCATGTCCGTGTGCATGTCGAGCATGCTTTTGTGCGGCTTCAAGTTCGTGCCGCCGGTGTCGAAGCAGATTCCCTTGCCCACCAGGCTCACCAGCGGCGAGCGGCCGCCGCGAGGCCGATACGACAACCGCGCAATGCCCGCATCGCGCGACGCATTGCCCCGGGCCACCGCGAGAAACGCACCTGCGCCCAGGCGCCTGAGCTGGGGCTCGCCATAAAACCGGTAATCGAGGCCGAGATGACGGGCGAGCTCTCGGAGCAGCCGACGGTAACCGGCGGCGTCGAGCGTGTTCGGCGGCAGTGCGGTGAGCCAGCGTGCGATATTGTTGCCCGCCGCGGCGGCGACCGTGAAGGCAAGGTCGGCCACCTTCCCCGCCGTGGCGATGTCGATCCGCGCGAGGGCGGGCCGCGGTTTCGGTTTGCTCTTGAAGCTCGCGAATCGAAACGCCGCCGCTTCGAATGCGGCAACCGCGGCATTGAACACCGCCTGCGCCGTTTCCGATGAGCAGCCGCGCTGCCACAGCAGGAGCGACTGCGGCTCCGATTCCATCACGATGCGCGCGAGCTTGCCCGCCGCTTGCAGCCGCTCGAACGTGGTGGCGTGAACCGGTGGGCAGGCGGCCACCAGGAGGGTCTCGGCCCTCGCGCCGACGCGAAGCCGGCAGCAGTCGCCCTCCTTTTGCACCGTGCGCACATAGAGCCCGCGGAGCATCGCGGCATGAGGTACCCCGGCCCAGTCGGCCGCCGAGGGCTTGAGCGGCAAAAATACGACGGCCGCGGAGTACTGCGTGAGCTTCGGCGCTGAAACCCGCGGCGCGATCTGCCGCACGGGGACCGTCAGGGAGCGGAAGGGAAAGCGAATCGGCATATCTGTTGACGCAGCTCGGTGACTGCGCAGCTCAAGGCCTTTTGCGCCTGCCGCGGACACAGTCAATCTATTGCGAGCATCCTGGCAGCCAATCCCCTTTGCTTGACCGTGAAAATCCAAACCCCGAAGATAGCACTGCTAATAAAGCGGCAGTTCGCGTAGGGGCGCTGTAACGTGCCTACCATCTTAACAGGACACTTGGGTGCGTGCATGGGCACGTGCCCGTTCCGTAAGGCTTTCCTCCTATGACGCAGCAATCACCGTTCGAAGACATCGATCCGACCGAAACCCAGGAGTGGCTCGAGTCGATAGACTCCGTGATGCGTGCCCAGGGCGCGCAGCGCGCGCATTTTCTGCTGGAAAAACTGGTGGATTTCACCCGGCGGTCGGGCGCGTATTTGCCGTTCAAGCCGAACACCGCTTATCTCAATACGATCTCCAGGGCGCAGGAACCGCAGTATCCCGGCGACCGCTCCCTCGAGCGGCGCAACGAGGCCTACATGCGCTGGATTGCCCTCGCCATGGTGGTGCAGGCCAATCACGCGAGCGCGGAGTACGGCGGACACATCGCGAGCTACGCCTCCGCCGCGACGCTCTACGAGGTGGGGTTTAACCACTTCTGGCGCGCGCGCAGCGCCGCTCACCCCGGCGACATGATCTACATGCAGGGGCACTCGAGCCCCGGGATCTACGCGCGCGCCTATCTCGAGGGCCGGCTCGACGAGGCGCAGCTGCAGCGCTTTCGCCAGGAAGTGCGCGGCGGTGGATTGTCCTCGTACCCCCATCCCTGGCTCATGCCCGATTTCTGGCAATACCCGACCGTCTCGATGGGCTTGGGTCCCATGATGGCCATGTTCCAGGCGCGGTTCGTGCGCTATCTCGAGAACCGCTCCATCGTGCCGCCGTCCGATCGCAAGGTTTGGGCCTTTTGCGGCGATGGGGAGATGGATGAGCCGGAGTCGATGGGCGCGCTCACCATGCCGGTGCGCGAAAAGCTCGACAACCTCATCTTCGTCATCAATTGCAACCTGCAGCGTCTCGACGGTCCGGTGCGCGGCAACGGGAAGATCATCCAGGAACTGGAGGCGGCTTTCCTTGGCGCCGGATGGAACGTCATCAAAGTGCTCTGGGGATCGCGATGGGATCCCCTGCTCGAGCGCGACCACAAGGGCCTGCTCAAGCGCTTGATGGAGGAGTGCGTCGACGGGGAGTACCAGAACTTCAAATCCAAAGGCGGCGCATACACTCGCGAGCATTTTTTCGGCAAATATCCGGAGCTCAAGGAGATGGTCGCCAACATGTCGGACGACGAGATCTGGCGCCTGAACCGCGGTGGTCACGATCCGGTAAAGGTTTATGCGGCCTACGCATCGGCCGTTGCCAACAAGGGCACGCCGACTGTCATTCTGGCGAAGACCGTGAAGGGCTTCGGTCTCGGCAAGACTGCCGAAGGGCTCAATGTCGCGCATCAGCAGAAAAAACTCGGCGAGGAGGATCTGAGGGCCGTGCGCGACCGGTTCAACATCCCTATCTCCGACGATGAGATCGCCAGGCTTTCGTTTCGCAAGCCGGCTCCCGACAGCGAGGAGATCCTCTATCTGCAGGAACGTCGAGCCGCCCTCGGCGGCTACTTGCCGGAGCGCAATTCGGCGGCGCCGCCGCTGCTCGCCCCGCCGCTGGAGTCCTTCAGCGCGCTCCTCGAAGGAACCCAAGAGCGCGAGATCTCGACCACCATGGCGCTGGTGCGGATTCTCTCGACGCTGGTGCGGGACAAGAACATAGGCAAGCACGTCGTGCCGATCATCCCCGACGAGGCGCGCACGTTCGGCATGGAAGGCATGTTCCGCCAGGTCGGCATCTATTCCTCGGTGGGCCAGCTCTATACCCCGCAGGACGCCGATCAGCTGATGTTCTACCGCGAGGACAGGCAGGGACAGATCCTGGAGGAAGGCATCAACGAAGCGGGGAGCCTGTGCTCGTGGATTGCCGCCGCCACGGCGTACTCGAACCACGGCGTGAGCATGATTCCGTTCTACATCTACTACTCGATGTTCGGCTTTCAGCGCGTCGGCGATTTCATGTGGGCTGCGGGCGATAGTCAGGCGCGCGGCTTTCTCATCGGCGGCACGGCCGGTCGCACGACCCTCGCCGGAGAAGGCTTGCAGCATCAGGACGGGCACAGTCAGCTGGTGATGACCGCCATTCCGAACTGCGTCGCCTACGATCCCACGTACGCGTATGAGCTCGCGGTCGTCATTCAGGACGGCTTGCGGCGCATGTATCAGGAACAAGAGAGCGTTTTTTACTACATCACCTGCATGAACGAGAACTACGCTCATCCGGCCATGCCGGCGGGCGTAGAGCAGGGCATCTTGCGCGGCATGTACCTGCTCAAGAGCGGCGGCAAGGGCAAGGTGCGGGTGACCTTGTTCGGCTCCGGCACCATTCTGCGCGAGGTGCTCGCCGCGGCGGAGCTGCTCGAGAAGGACTTCGGGGTTCCGGCCGACGTCTACTCCGTCACCAGCTTCTCCGAGCTGCGGCGCAACGCCCTGGACGTTGAGCGCTGGAACCTGCTGCATCCGACGGAGCCCCCGCGTGTGCCCTACGTCCGCGAGGCGCTGGACGACCGCAACGGGCCGTTCATCGCCGCCACCGATTACATGAAGACCGTGCCGGATCAGATCCGTCAGTGGGTACCGGGCCGCTACGCGGTGCTCGGCACCGACGGTTTCGGGCGCAGCGACTCGCGCGCGGAGTTGCGGCGCTTCTTCGAGGTCAATCGCCATTACATCGTGATCGCCGCGCTCAAGTCTCTCGCCGACGACGGCAAGATCGAGGTAAGCGAGGTGACCAAGGCCCTGAAAGGCTTCGGCATCGATCCCGAGAAACCCAATCCGGTAACGGTCTGAATCATGGCAAGTACCGTACAAGTTCTGGTTCCCGATATCGGCGGCTTCAATGACGTGGACGTAATCGATGTGCTGGTGAAGCCAGGCCAGCAGATCGACAAAGAGACTCCGATGATCACGCTCGAGACGGAGAAAGCGGCCATGGACGTGCCGGCACCGGCTGCCGGGCGAATCGCCGAGGTCAAGGTCAAGAAGGGCGACAAGGTGTCCCAGGGGAGCTTGATCCTGCTGCTCGAGAGCACGGCGACTCTGGAGGGCGGCGCCGAAAACGCAGCCCCACCGGCCGCGGCAGGCAAGGGGACCCCTCCGGCGCCGGCGTCCCCTGGCGAAGATTCCCCGGCCGCCGTCTCGAAGGTGGCGGCTCCGGCGAAGCCTGCGGCGTCCCAAGCGGACCGCGCGCCCGAGCAGCCGCCGCCCGCTGCCTCACCGCCGCCTGCGGCACGCGCCCCGGCAGCGGGGGCAATCGATGAAAAGGCTTTTTCGGCCGCCTACGCAAGTCCCTCGGTACGCAAGTTCGCGCGCGAGCTGGGCGCCGATCTCGGCAAGATCAAGGGCACGGGACCGAAGGGTCGCATCTCGCACGAGGATGTGAAGGCGTATGTGAAGAGGCTCCTGACCGCACCGCCACCGCCGCCTTCGGGCGGACTGCCGAAATTGCCGGTGGTCGACTTCGCGCTGTTCGGCCCCGTGCAGACCGAGGCCCTGTCGCGCATCCAGCTGATCTCCGGTGCACGGCTGCAGGCGAGCTGGATCAACCTGCCCCATGTGACGCAGCACGAAGACGCCGACATCACCGATATGGACATCGCGCGCGTGGCGCTCAAGGGTAAGGCAACTCAGGAAGGGGTGAGGCTTACGCCGCTCGCGTTCATCGTCAAAGCCTGCATCGCCGCGCTCAAGGAGTTTCCGAGATTCAACTCCTCCTTGGACGCATCGGGAAAGAATCTCGTGCTCAAGAAGTATTACCACATCGGGTTTGCGGCCGACACACCGCAGGGGCTATTGGTCCCGGTAATTCACGACGCGGACCGAATGAATTTGTTCGATCTCGCGCGCGCGCTGGCAGCCCTCTCCGACAAGGCCCGCGCGGGCAAGCTCTCGGTGGCGGAAATGCAGGGCGGCTCTTTCACGGTCTCGAGTCTGGGCGGGATCGGCGGCACGGCTTTCACACCCATCATCAATGCGCCGGAGGTGGCCATTCTCGGCGTATCCCGCTCGGCGCAGAAGCCGGTATTCGACAAGGGCTCGTTCGTGCCGCGCCTCATGCTGCCGTTGTCCCTGTCCTATGACCATCGAGTGATCGACGGGGCGCAGGCCGCCCGGTTCGTCGTTTACTTGAGTCAGACCCTCGCCGATGTGAAGGCGTTGCTATGAGCGAGGTCGAAGTTCGGGTTCCCGACCTGGGCGACACGAAGGCGGCGACCGTCGTCGAGGTGCTCGTGGCGGTCGGCGCTCAAATCCGCGTCGACGATCCGCTCATCACCCTCGAAAGCGAGAAGGCGTCGATGGATATTCCGTCCAGCGCAGCCGGCACCGTCGCCTCGATCGCGGTCAAGAAGGGACAAGAGGTATCCTCGGGCACCCTCATCGCCACACTCGCGGTGGAGCGCCGCGCTGAGCAGCCGGCCGCTGCGGGGCCCGGTGCGGGGGCGCCCGAGACCAATCAGCAAGCAGCGAAGGCTCCGCGGCGCGATGATGCGCCGTCGCCGCCCGCGCCGGCTGCAGCCGCGAAGCCGGCGCCGGCTACAAAAAGCGCCGGCGCGGCGCCCCCGACGGTGGCAGCGCCCGCGGGCGCTCTCGATCTCGTCGTTCTGGGCTCGGGGCCCGGCGGCTATACGGCGGCATTTCGCGCGGCGGATTTAGGCCTCAAGGTCACGCTCATCGAGCGCTGGCCGGTGCTCGGCGGCGTGTGTCTCAACGTGGGGTGCATTCCCTCGAAGGCGCTACTGCACGCCGCCAAGGTGATCGAGGATGCCGCCGACATGTCCTCCGCCGGCATCGTGTTCGCACCCCCGCAGATCCAGCGCGACAAGTTGCGGGCCTGGAAAAATCGCGTCGTGACGAAATTGACCAACGGGCTCAATGTGCTTGCGAAGCAGCGCAAAGTGGACGTGCTGCGCGGCGAGGCGAAATTCATCGGTCCGCATACCCTGGAGCTGCAATCGGCCGACGGATCGAAGCGCGTGGATTTCAAGCAGTGCATCATCGCCGCCGGCTCGGAGTCGGTACGCCTGCCGGGTTTTCCGGACGATCCTCGCATCATCGATTCCACCGGGGCTCTGGAGCTGCCCGAGGATTGCAAGCGCCTCCTCGTCATCGGCGGCGGGATCATCGGGCTGGAAATGGCGTGCGTCTACGATGGCCTCGGCACGACGGTTACCGTCGTCGAGCTCGCCGACGGACTGATGCCCGGTACCGATCGCGACCTGGTGCGGCCTCTGCAAAAACGCATCGAGAAACGCTACGCACGGATCATGTTGAACGCGCGCGTCGCGAAGCTCGAGGGGAGTTCCGAAGGACTACGGGCTACCTTCGAAGGCCCGGATGTGCCGGCACCGCAGGAGTTCGATCGTGTCCTCGTCGCCGTGGGACGCAGCGCGAACGGCAACGCGATCAACGCGGCCGCAGCGGGCGTGAAGGTCGACTCGCGCGGCATCATTGCGGTCGACAAGCAGATGCGCACGAGCGTGCCGTATATATTTGCCATCGGCGATATCGCCGGGCCCCCGATGCTCGCCCACAAAGCGACGCATGAGGCCAAGGTCGCCGCCGAGGTTGCCGCGGGAGAGAAGTCTTCTTTCGATGCGCGCTGCATCCCTTCCGTCGCCTACACCGATCCGGAGATCGCATGGGTCGGCGTCACGGAAACCGAAGCCAAGGCGCGGGGAATCGAATACACGAAGGGAATGTTTCCCTGGGCGGCGAGCGGTCGATCGCTCGCCATCAATCGGGACGAGGGATTCACGAAGCTTCTGTTCGACAAGCAGACCCACCGCATCATCGGCGGGGGCATCGTCGGGACCAATGCCGGTGATTTGATTTCCGAAGTCGGGCTCGCCATCGAGATGGGGGCCGATGCAGCGGACATCGGACTCACGATCCATCCGCATCCGACGCTTTCGGAGACCGTCGCATTCTCTGCGGAAGCCGTCGAGGGGACGCTGACGGATCTATATATTCCAAAGCGCTGACGGCGAGAAGGGCTCAGGGCGGCCCGGTACAGCTCCGGATGAATGCCGTCTTTTGCGCGCCGACGAGCTTCTTGGACCGAGCCTGGTTGATGCACGCCGTCCGCTTGGCGTGCTTTGCGGCCGCTTCGTTGTCTGCGCTCGATCCCGGACTCGAGCCCGCTTTGGCGGGCACGGCCGCACCGGCCGGCGCCCGGTTCGGCGAAGTCGCGGGGTTCGCCGAGGTGTCCCAGCCCCTGGCCCAACCGGCAAGAGCCGATAGAGCGAGCAGGAGTGCAACTGCCGGCAGCAGAAAGCGCATAACGAACCTCGAATGATGGATCGAGGATAACCGTGGCGCTCCGGCCGCCCGATGACGCAAGGATGAAACTTGCTTAACCTTGTGAGCCGGGATCCAGGTGAACCGGGTTCGGGCGAGTGGAGTGTTAGCGTGCGGCGCCGAGCGCGTTGAGTCGCGCGCGTGCCCGCTCGAGATAGCGGCGCTCGTCGGGCGCCTGACCGCGGCGTTGCGATTCCCACAGCGTCTCGGCCAACGCTTCCATGAGCACGTGATCGGCGTCATGCTCCTGGCCGAGCCGGGACGCGAGCGCCTGCCTGAGCTCGCGCACGCCGGGAGGCCGGTCGATCGAGACCTGCTCGCGAACCGCGATATGCAGCCCCATATGTAAAAACGGGTTTTCCGCGGTCCCTTCGGCGGCGGTCTCATACGCGTGGACGGCGTGCGCATCGCTCACCAGCGCGTGGTATTCGGGATGCCGCCCGATGACATCCGCGATGAGCGATTCGAGCGGCGTCATCGGGATGCGCTCCGAGTGCTTGCGCCAAGCCTCTGCATAGCTCTGACGCAATTGCTCGCGCGTCGAGCCGCTGAAGGGGCCAGCCGGCGCGCTCAAGGCGCGACGTCCTTGGTCTTGTGCCGATACTCGCAAAGATCGGCGATGATGCACGTCGGACATGCGGGCTTGCGCGCGGTGCAGACGTAGCGGCCATGCAGGATGAGCCAATGGTGCGCGTCCTTCAGGAACTCCGGCGGCACCACTTTGAGGAGTTTATCCTCGACTGCGCGGACCGTCTTTCCGGGTGCGAGCCCCGTGCGGTTCGCCACTCGAAAGATGTGCGTGTCGACCGCCATGGTGGCTTCGCCGAAGGCGGAATTCATCACGACGTTGGCCGTCTTGCGGCCGACCCCGGGCAGCGCCTCGAGTGCTTCGCGCGAGCGCGGCACCTCGCCGCCATGCTGCTCGACCAACGCCTTGGAGGTCGCGATGATGTTCTTCGCCTTGTTGTTGTAAAGGCCGATCGTCTGAATGTAGGGCGTGAGGCCGGCGACGCCGAGTGCCGCCATGGCGGCCGGCGTATTGGCCACGGGAAAGAGCTTTGCGGTGGCCTTGTTGACCCCCTTGTCGGTGGATTGTGCCGACAGGATGACCGCGACCAAAAGCTCGAACGGCGTAGAAAATACAAGCTCGGTGCGGGGTGTGGGATTGTACTCGCGCAGCCGCTCGAAAATGGCGCGCCGCTTTGCCGGGTTCATACGGTCACGTCGGACCGGGAGCGCCGCGCGGCGCTGCGGCCTTGATCGCATCCAGCTGTTCGCGCCGTTCACGCGCCCGCCGCCCCAGCCGCTCGATATGGGACTCGAAGCGCTCGCGATTCAACGCGGCCTGATCCGGCGCCGGCGGGCGGCCCGGACGCATTTCGATGCAGTCGACCGGACAGGGCGCAAGGCACAGCTCGCATCCCGTGCAGCGATCGGCGAGCACGGTGTGAAGGTATTTCGAGGCACCGACGATGGCATCGACGGGGCAGGGCGGCAAGCAGCGGGCGCAGCCGATGCAGCGCTCCTCATCGATCCAGGCGATCCGCGGCGGCGATTCGATGCCGTTCGCGGGATTGAGCGGCAGGTACTCGCGACCCAACAATTCGGCCAGCGCCTCGATCGTGGCGCTTCCCCCCGGAGGGCACTGATTGATCGCTGCCTCGCCATTCGCGATGGCGACCGAGTAAGGACGGCAGCCCGGATAGCCACAACGCGTGCACTGCGTCTGCGGCAACAAAGCCTCGATGCGGGCCGCCGCGCCGTAGTTCTCGACGATGTTGCTCATTTCACCCGCATGCCGGGCTTGGCGCCCGTGTCTGGAGACAATGCAAAGATGTCCGCACCGCCCGGGCCGGCGGCGAGCATCATGCCCTCCGAGGTGCCGAAGCGCATCTTGCGCGGCTCGAGATTTGCGACCACGACGATGAGCCGGCCGACGAGCGATGCCGGATCATAGGCAGAGCGGATGCCCGCGAAAATCTGGCGCTCGCCGAGCTCACCGACATCCAGGACCAACTTCAGGAGCTTGTCCGCTCCCTCGATCAGCTGCGCATCGAGCACCTTGGCGACGCGCAAATCGACGCGCAGGAATTCGTCGATGGAGATGCGCATATCCGCCGGCGGCGTGGCGCCAGGAGTTTGCGCGGCGCCTGGAGTTGGCGCGGCGGCAGGAGTTGGCGGGGTGCCAGGAGTTGGCGGGGTGGAGGCGCTGGCAGGCCTCGACTTGGGGGCCGCGGTCTCCTTGTCGGTCTCGAACAGTGCATCGAGTTGCTTCGGGTCGACGCGGGTCATCAGATGCGAGTAGGGATTGATGGTGTGCCCCGGCGGGAAAAATGCATTTTGTCCCCATCCCATCTGTTCCGCAGAGAGGTTCAGGAACCGCTGTACCTTGACCGCCGTTTCCGGCAGGACCGGGCTCAACAGGATCGATGCATACCAGAATAGGGCGAGGGCCGTGGAACAGACCTCATGCAGCTTCGCGTCGTTTGTCGCGAGCTTTGCAAGCTCCCAGGGCTTGTGCTCGTCGATGTACTGATTGACCTGGTCGAGCAGGCCGGAGATTTCGCGCAGCGCCTTACCGTACTCTCGATTCTCATAGAGCCGCGCGATGGGCTCCCAGCATTGCTCATGGCTTTGCAACCGGCGCAGAAGACCTTCTGCGGCGCCGTGGGGATGCGAGACCTTCCCGCCAAAGCGCTTGGAGATGAAGCCGGCGCAACGGCTCGCGATATTCACGTACTTGCCGATGAGATCGCTGTTCACGCGCGCCACGAAGTCGTCGGGATTGAAGTCGATGTCCTCGACATCTCCGTTCAGCTTTGCCGCAATGTAGTAGCGCAGCCACTCGGCATTCATTCCGAGCTCGAGATAGCGTAACGGGCTGATGCCGGTGCCTCGGGACTTCGACATCTTCTCGCCGGAGACGGTGATGAATCCGTGCACATAGACGTGGTTCGGCGTCCTGTAGGGAGCGCCCGCGAACTTGAGCATTGCAGGCCAGAAAAGAGTGTGGAAGTAGATGATGTCCTTGCCGATGAAATGAATCTGCTCCGTATCCGGTGCGGCGAGAAACTCCTCGAACGTGCGCGGCTCACCGCGCGCACGCGCCTTGCCGGAATCGAAGTAGTTCTTGAGCGATGCGAGGTAGCCGATGGGTGCATCCAGCCATACGTAGAAGTACTTGCCCGGCGCATCGGGAATCGGAATTCCGAAATAGGGCGCATCGCGCGAGATATCCCAATCGCCGAGCGCCTCGTCTCCCTTGCCGCCCAGCCATTCACGGGCCTTGTTCACCACTTGCGGCTGCAGCCGGTCCCGCGTATTCAACCACGCCTTCAGGAATTCGACGCACTTCGGGTCGGAGAGCTTGAAGAAAAAATGGTCGGACGTCCTGAGCACGGGCCTTGCGCCAGAGAGGGTCGAGAAAGGATTGATGAGCTCGCCGGGCGAATTGACGATACTGCAAACCTCGCACGCGTCGGCGTATTGGTCCTTCGTGTGGCAGTTGGGACATTCGCCCTTGATATAGCGATCGGCCAGGAACATGCCCTTGACGGGGTCATAGAATTGCTCGACCGGCTTGATGTAGATGAGGTCAGCTTTCTTCAGTCTTTGATAGATATCCTGCGAAAGCTGGGTGTTCTCCGGCGAGTCGGTCGAATACCAATGGTCGAAACCGATGTGGAAGCCCTCGAGGTATTTGGGGCGGTCAGCCGCGATGCGGGCCACGAGCTCTTGCGGGGTGATTCCCTGCTCCTCCGCCTTGAGCATGATCGGAGCGCCGTGCGCGTCATCCGCGCCGACGAAGAGCACTTCGTTCCCCTGCATGCGCTGGAAGCGCACCCAGATGTCGGCCTGGATGTACTCCATGATGTGCCCGATGTGAAATGGGCCGTTGGCGTAGGGGAGCGCGGTGGTAACGAAGAGTTTTCGGGCCATCTGCGCAGTTTACAGCTCTCGGAAGGGTGATTCACGCGGCCGTACGGTCCGCGCTTAATAGCGCGCGCGGCCTCAAGGCGCGGCGCCACCGCGGGGATTCAGCTGGACCAAACATTGCTCCCGTGGGAGGGCGGACGGCGCCGGGCTCGTTGAAGGGTTCGAAGCCTGAGGTGATCGACCCCGTGCCGGACTACGCTCTTCACGCGTTGAGCGGGAAGCAGTCTCGCTGGCAGCTATATATCCTGCTCCGGCGGCGGAGCTGTCAACTAATCAACCCGATGGCATCGTGCTGAAATGCCGCCGGGGCCGGTCATACCGGGCTCCTGTCGCCTCACGCCTAACTCGCTTCGCGAAACTGCTCGAATCGGCTCTTGTTGATGGCCTTCTTGTAGGCCTCCTGGCCGGTAATGACGCGCTGATCGAGAAGCGACTGAATGGCCGCATCCATGAGCCGCATGCCCGACGCGCTGCCCGTCTGCATGCCGTTTTCCAACTGATCCATCTTGCCTTGGCGAATGAGGTTTGAGATGGCGGGCGTATTGATCAGGATCTCGAGTGCGGCGACCCGCCCCTTCTTGTCGGATTTCGGGATGAGCTGCTGCGATACGACGCCGCGAAGGCTCGTCGATAGCATGGTGCGTACGTGGGGCTGCTTGTCGGCCGGAAAGGCATTCACCAGGCGGTCGACCGTGGCCGCGGCGCCGTTCGTGTGCAAAGTGCCCATCACCAGGATCCCGGTCTCGGCCGCCGTGACCGCGATGCTCATCGTCTCGAGGTCACGCAACTCGCCCACGAGAACGACGTCGGGGTCCTCGCGCAGCGCCGACAGCAGGGCGCTCGAGAACGAGGTTGCGTGGACGCCGATCTCCCGCTGGCTGATCAGGCAGTTCTTGCGGGTGTGCACGAACTCGATGGGGTCCTCGATGGTGAGAATGTGCCCCTTCTCGCGCGTGTTGATGTCGTCGATCATCGCCGCGAGCGTCGTGGACTTGCCAGAGCCGGTCTTGCCCGTGACCAGTATCAAGCCATTGTTGACCTTGCAGAGATTGCGCACCGCATCGGGGAGCTTCAGCTCGTCGGCCGTGCGTGCCTTCGAGGGGATGACGCGGAAGACGCCGCCCATGCCGTTCAACTGCCGCATCACGTTGACCCGGAAGCGCGCGACGCCCGGCATGGCATAGGCGAAGTCGGTGCCGTCCTTCGACTCGAAGCGCTCGAGCGCGAGCTTCGGCATGATCTCGTAAAGCGTGGTTTTCACCATATCGGCATTGAGCGGCTGGTTGCTGAGCGGCTTCAGCTCACCGTACTGGCGCACGCGCGGCGGATCGCCGGCGAGGAAATGCAGATCCGATCCGTCGCGCTCCAAGACTTGCTGCAGAAAGGGGTCGATGGCGGGCATGGCGGCTTCAGGAGGTGACGGGCTCTGGCGGGGGCATGGCCTGCCCGGCATCGGTGACGAAGCGCTGAAATTGCCGCTTGTCCGTCGCGTAGGAGTACGCCTGCTCGGGGTCGACTTCCTTCGCCTGTATGGCCGCGAGAAGCGCCTGGTCCATCAGTTGCATTCCGTACTCCTTGCCCATCTGCAGCTGGCTCGGGATCTGGTGCGACTGATCGGTCATGATCAATTTGCCGATGGCCTTGGTGACCACCATGATCTCGCAAACCGCGCGCCGGCCGCGCTGGTCGGGCGTCTTGACGAGGACCTGCGTGATGACGGCGATGAGACTCGAGGCGAGAAAGCTCTTGGTCTGCTCGCGCTCCTCGGTCGGCAACGCATCGACGACCCGATCGATGGTCTTGGTCGCGCTCGTCGTATGCAGCGTGCCGAGCACGAGATGGCCGGTCTCAGCGGCGGTCATCGCCATCGAGATCGTCTCGGCGTCGCGCATTTCGCCGACGAGGATGACGTCGGGATCCTCGCGCATCGCGGCGCGCACTCCCTCGGCGAAGGTCGGCAGATGCGTACCGAGCTCACGCTGAATGACCTGGCTCGATTTGCTGCGGTGGACGAATTCGATGGGGTCTTCGAGGCTGATGATGTTGAGACTTCGGGTCGAATTGAGATAGTCGATCATCGAAGCGAGCGTCGTGGTCTTGCCGGTTCCGGTGGAACCGGTGACCAGGATCATGCCCTGGTGCTGATCGCAGAGCTTGCGGACGATCGGCGGAAGCCCGAGCTGGTCGATGCTCGGCATCTGGGTCGGAATTGCGCGAAACGCCGCGCCGATCCCGGTCTCCTTGCGGTACACGTTGACGCGAAAGCGCCCGCCCTCGGCCGAGACGTACGAGAAGTCGAGATCGTGGCCGTCGCGCAGGACCTTGATCTGGGAGGGGTTCAAGACCTCCGTGACGTAGCTTTCGAGCTCGCCCTCCCCGAGATCGCGAAATTTGATGGGGACGAGATCACCGTGCATGCGCAGCATCGGCGGCACGCCCACGGCCAAGTGCAGATCCGAGCAGCCCTGCGCGACTCCGAGCTTGAGGAACGCGTCGATTCTTGCCATAACGTGGCAGACTACCCGTAAGCATTTGGATTTTCGACCTTTTGGGACTACCAAAGGCGGTTTTCGTGAGCTGCGTCTAGCCCCGACCGACCGACAGGCGGTCTAGCTCACAATTTATAGGAATTTCTCGAGCGCGAGGCGCAGCTCGTCCATGGACTGCGGGCGCTTTCCCTTGTCGAGCGCCATACATCTCATCACCAGGTTGTTGAGATCGATGGGGAGCAATTTGTTGATCTCGACGGGCGGGCGGGCCTTGCCCTGCACGTGCTGGTACATCACCGACATGTGATCACCGCGCGAGTAGGGCGGCACGCCCGAAAACATCTCGTACATGATGACGCCCAAGCTGTAGATGTCCGCGCGCTCGTCCACCTTCTTGCCGAGGATCTGTTCCGGGGCCATGTACTTGGGCGAGCCGATGACGTAGCCGGTCTTGGTGAGCTGCGTGTCGCCCTGGTGCTGAGCCGCTGCCACGCCGAAGTCCACGATCTTCAGCAGACCCTCGTTGTCGATGAGCACGTTGGCCGGCTTCAAGTCGCGATGCACGATGCCCACCTGGTGCGCAACCGCCATTCCGGTCGCGATGTCCATGCCGAACTTCACCGCGCGCTTGAGCTCCACCGGCTTCTCGTTGATGATCTCCCCGCCCAGCGTGTGCGAGGGGAAATACTCCATCGAGATGGCGTAGTTGCCGCGGATGTAGAGAAAGTCGTAGATGCGGATGACGTTCTTGTGCGTGATCTTGCGGCTGTAGCGCAGCTCGTGCACGAAGCGCTTCATCATCTCCTCGTCGGAGGAGACGTTGGCATTCAAGAACTTGAGGATCAGGCGCTCCTCGACGACGGTGTCTTCCATGAGTAATACCGTACCGAACGCGCCCTTGCCGATTTTCTCGATGAACTTGTAGCGGCCCTCGATGACGTCGCCGGGATTCAGCTGGGTGATGTCGAGCTTGGCCTGCGCCGCTTGCGCGGCCTCGGTCTCGTGGATGACCGCCGCAAGCTCCTGGTTGTCGACCAGCAATGTTTTCGCCGGCTCCGATAGCTGGCCGGCGCGCTGATTCGCCAGGATCTGTTGGGTCGAGAACCGGTTTTCCATCTCCGTCATGGCCCGGGCAAGCGCCTGGTTTACGGTGCCGTCGCCGCCCGTGGCGACCGCTTGCAGCTTCATGCGGATGGTATCGGCGCGCCGCTCGTCGACGAGCTTCGCGATCGCCGAGATGGCCTCGACCTTGATCTGAGTCTCGGAGCGCTGCAGAAGCGGGAGCAGGTGCTCGACGCTTTTCTGATCGCCGACCCTGGCGATCGCACGAACGACGGTGGGCAACGACTTGGGCTCACCATGCAGCATTTCGATGAATCGGGGCAACGCCTTGGTGCTGCCGATCTCGGCAAGCGCATCGACGGCGCGCTCGCTCACCCACCAATCGCGGTCCCGGGTAGCCTCGATCAATTGCGAGACCGCGCGCTCGTCCTTGGTCTGATTCAAAATCTCGATGGCCGCCCGGCGGATGTCCTGGTTCTCGTCCTTGATCAGCGCGAGAACAGCATCCACCACCTTCGGGCCGCCGATCTTGCCGAGCGCATCGGCTGCCCGCGTGCGGACCCACCAGTCGCTGTCGGCAATGACCTCGAGCAGGTATTTGACGTCCTTCGATGTGCCGATGACGTTCAACACCTCGACCGCGGCGCGCCTCGCATATTCGTTCTCGTCCTTGAGCACCTCCACCAGGAACTTGATGGTGTCCGGGTGATTGGCCTTGATCACCACATCGACTGCTTTGTTCTGTACCTCGATTTCCGGGTCGCGCAACATGCTGGTGATGAGCGGCATGTCGAACGGGCCGTCCATCTTCGAGAGTGCCGACAAGGCCGTCGAGCGAATCAGCTTGTTATTGTCCTTCAGTTGCTTCTGCACCGCCTGCTGCACGGCCGGGGTGTTGAAACGCGCGAGCGTCTGGAGGATGTGAAGGCGCGCCATCGGATCCTTGCCCTCGATGCGCGCGACCAGCTCGCCGATCGAGGACTCGTCGGCGATCTCGCCGATGATCTTGAAAAGAGCGGCCCGTTCCGTGGGCTCTTGCGAGTACGCGGCATTCAGCAGATCCCGCACCGTGAATCGGGCCTTTTGTGCCGCAATCACGTCGAGAATTGCAGGTTTGGGCATGCCCTCCTTGCTCAGGGCGTCGAGCAGCGCCTGCGCCGGGTAGCTGCGGCTCGAGGACAAGGCCCAGGCAATCCCAGAGGTGGCTCGTCCATTGGCTTCCGCCATGGCCTTGAGCACCACCGGCAGAGTCCGACCATCGATGAGTTTCGCAAGGATCTCGACATACGCCATGGTCTCGCGCTTGTCGGCGTTCCCCAGGGCATCGACGATCGGGTCGATGGCGCTCGGTCCAAGCGCCAGCAACCTCTGCAAGGCCTTCTGGGCCGCCGGGGCACTGGGGTTGCCGGTTGATTTGACCTCGGCGATGAACCGATCGGCACGATAGTTGGAGAACAACGACATTCGGCCTTAGTTACGCTCCCTCGATATAGCCTATTCTCACCGCAACTGCGCCGAAGACCGGGGCATTAATTCTCATTTCAGGAATTATGCCATACCGCACGGCAGGGGCCGCCTGCGTTAGAATGAGGTATATGACTCCCTCCGACGACACCACCGCCTTACGCGAGCGCCTGGGCGCGTATACCGATCCTTATTTGGGCCAGACTCTGGCACAGGCCAAGGCTGTCGTGGACCTCGTCCTGCAACGCAATGCGGTGCACATCACGCTCAAATTCGGGTTTCCCTGCGCTGATTACGCGCCGGAGCTCAAACCCGCGCTCCAAAGCCACCTGGCGCCGCTCCTCGAGGGCATGCCCATCGAGCTCACGCTTGTGTCGGATATCACAGCGCACGGGGTTCAACGCACCCTCAAGCCCCTCGATCGGGTGAAAAATGTGATCGCCGTCGCGTCCGGCAAGGGCGGCGTCGGCAAATCCACCGTAGCGGCCAATCTGGCGCTTGCATGGGCCGCGCAGGGGGCACGAGTCGGACTTCTGGATGCCGACATTTATGGCCCTAGCCAGCCCCTGATGATGGGCGTGGCCACCCGCAAGCCCGAGAGTCCGGACGGCAAGCACATCAATCCTCTCAAAGCGCATGGCGTCGAGGTGATGTCCATCGGATTCATGATCGACGCCGAGCAGCCCATGGCTTGGCGAGGGCCCATGGTGACTCAAGCGTTGACCCAGCTGCTGGGTGAGACCAACTGGGGTCAACTCGATTACCTGGTGGTGGATATGCCGCCGGGCACGGGCGATATTCAATTGACGCTCGCACAGCGGGTGCCCGTGAGCGGCGCGGTCATCGTGACCACGCCCCAGGACATCGCGCTTCTCGACGCGCGCAAGGGCCTCAAGATGTTCGAGAAGGTGGAGGTGCGGGTGCTCGGAGTGGTGGAGAACATGAGCGTGCACGTGTGCAGTGAGTGCGGCCACACAGAGCACATCTTCGGCCGCGGCGGCGGTTCACGCATGGCCGAGCAATACGGCGTGCAGCTCCTGGGCGAGCTGCCGCTCGATATCCGCATTCGCGAGGAGGCGGACGGCGGCACGCCGACCGTGGTGGCCGAGCCGCAGAGCGCGCGGGCCCAAGCTTACTTCCGGATGGCGCGGCGTGCCGCCGCCCGGTTGTCGACCTTGAACAAGGACTACAGCTCGGTGTTCCCCAAGATCACGGTCGAAGCGACGTGAGCATCAAGAGCGACCGCTGGATCCGGCGCATGGTCGCCGAGCGCGGGATGATCGAGCCCTTCTCTCCGGATCAGGTACGCGTCGCCGACGGGTACAAGATCATCTCCTACGGCACGTCGAGCTATGGATACGACGTGCGCTGCGCCGACGAATTCAAGATATTCACCAACATCAACTCGACCATCGTCGATCCGAAAAACTTCGACGAGAAGTCGTTCGTCGATTTCAAAGGGCCGGTTTGCATCATTCCGCCGAACTCCTTTGCTCTCGCGAGCACGGTCGAGTACTTTCGAATTCCGCGCACGGTTTTGACCGTGTGCTTGGGCAAATGCGTGACGGGTGACACTCGCGTCGTCGACGCCGATACGGGCGCCTATGTGCCGATCACGGAGATGCAGTGGGGCAAGCGCACCATGGCCTGGGATGGTCGGCGTTTGAAACCGGCGAAAGTGTCGGCTTTCATGCCGCAGGGCAAGCGGGAGATCTTCGAGATGCGCACCCGGACGGGGCTGCGCATTCGAGCGACGGCCAATCACCCGTTTCGAATGCTGAACCGCTGGGTGCCTCTGAGTGATTTGCGGCCCGGCGATCGTATTGCGGTTGCCCGCGAGATTCCCGTGTTTGGAAAGACGCCCATCCCCGATTGGGAAGCGACTCTCCTCGGGTTGATGATCTCGGAGGGGCAGTGCGACAAGTTCGTTCCGCAGATCGTCTTTACGGCTCCCGAGCCCTGCGTGCGTCTGTTCCTTCAGGCACTCTTCAGTGGTGACGGCAGCATTTATCACTCCGATACCGGAATTTTCCTCGAGTACTACTCGAAGTCGCGTCGGCTGATCGAGGACGTCCACCATTTGTTGCTGCGATTCGGGATTTTCTCGCTGATCCGCGAAAAAATCACGGCAATCGGCACTCGGGCGTGCAAGATTCAGATCACCGACAAAGATCAAATTGTGCGTTTTGCGCAGCGAGTCGGCTTTTCGCCCGGCTCGGTGAAGCAGCGCCTTCTGGAAGAGACGGTGCTTCCGACGATCGCCGCGCAACCGAGGCGCAAGAGCAACTTTGACACGTTGCCCCAGGAGGCGTGGGTGCTCGCCGGCGCCGCGGCACGGGTCGGCGGAATGAGCTTGAACTCGCTCGACTTTCACGCCCAGCCGGATCAATCGATGCCGATTTCCGCCGCGAGGCAAATTGCCTTGATGACCGGCGATCCGTATGTCAGTCCGCTCGTGGATGGACCTCTGTGGGATGAGGTCGCATCTATCGAGCCGGCGGGCGTCGAGGAAGTCTTCGACATCACCGTGCCGACGCTGCACAATTTCGTGGCCAACGATTTCATCGTCCATAATTCGACGTACGCACGCTGCGGAATCATCGTCAACGTAACGCCTTTGGAACCCGAGTGGGAAGGCCACGTGACGCTCGAGTTCTCCAACACCACACCGCTCCCGGCGAAGATCTACGCGAACGAGGGTGTCGCGCAGATGCTGTTCTTCGAGTCGGATGAGGTGTGCGAGACCTCGTACCGCGATCGCGGCGGCAAATACCAAGGCCAGCGCGGGGTCACGCTGCCGAAGGCGTAGCGCGCAGGCGTAAGCGTCGAGCGAGGGTCTGCGCGGCGTGCGCTCTCAGTGCGACCCTGGCCTGTTCAGGCTCTTGATCCGCATCGCGAACTCGAGCTTCCCGTCCCGCGTCCGCTCGGCCTGCACCGGCACCCAGCCCAGCGAGGGCGCAAACCACATCCGCAGGACTCGACGGTCGTTGGCGGTGTGGCGACTCGCGACGATGACCGTCTCGAATTCTCCGATCGCGGTCTGGAGCGTCGCATGGCCCTCGCGGGTGTAGATGAATTCCTTCACCCGGTCTTTGTCGATGACGTGGAAGGTGGGGGGCATGTTGCCGTTCTTGAGATCGAGCATCACCTGGATCTGGATGGAATTGAGATCCTGGGTATCCGGCGCGAGGGTAAGATCGATCGGCTTGCCTTCGGAGGAACCGGTGGCATGCCCGGCATTCCAATCGAAATCGAAGCTCACGCTCGCGGACCCCTGGTGCCCGCGATACCGCTCGGGCCTGACCTGGTCGCCCGCGACGGACAACCAGCTCTCCTGAATGACGTCGTCGGAGTAGATGAGGTGGAAAATGCCTCGCGCGCTGATGGTCCACTTGTAGACGTAGTGCCCGGGCTGGGTATCTCGCTTGAGCTCGAGGTCGCTCACACCGACCGAGATGTCCTTCCATTCCGCGACGTAGTGGGAGGAAAACGGCTCGATCTCGGTCACGGCCGCTTGCAAGCGCTGCATCTGCGCGACCACAGGCGACGACGGCCCGGCGAGCACCATCGCGAGACATCCCGTCCCAACCGCTCGTAGCTGCATTCAGTGGTCCTCTGCGCCATCGTACTGTACCGGACTCGAGAGAACCATTCCGTCGAGATAGGCGGAGCCGCGCGCATAGTGCAGCCGGCCGGTGCAAAACCAACGCACGGCGAGCGGGTAGATTCGATGTTCCAGCACCTGAACCCGGGCCGCCAAGCTTTGCGCATCATCCTCGCGCTCCACCCGGACCCGCGCTTGAATCACCGCAGGCCCGCCGTCGAGTTTCCCGGTGACGAAGTGCACCGTCGCACCGTGCTGTTCCTCGTGCGCATCGATCGCGCGTTGGTGGGTATGCAGGCCGGGAAATCTGGGCAGGAGCGATGGGTGGATGTTCAGGATCCGACCCTCGTAGCGCCGGACGAACTCGGGCGACAGGATGCGCATGAACCCCGCCAGCACGATCAGCGAGGGCGCGTAACGATCGATGGCCACGGCGAGCTGCTCTTCGTACTGTGCGCGCGAGTCGGATTTGTCGGCGGCCACGAGGTGCGCAGGGACGCCCAGGTCGCGCGCAATGGCAAGGCCCGCGGCTGCCGGCTGGTCGGCGAAGACGGCAGCCACCCGGTAGGCCGTCGCCGGATCGCCGCTGCGCTCCACCAGCGCGCGCATGTTGCTGCCGCGTCCCGAGATCAATACGACGATCTGCGGCGGAGACGCGGTCGCGGTCACGCGATGGCTACGCCGCGCGTCCCGGCTCGCACTTGGCCGATGACTTGAGCGCTCTGACCGGCGCCTTTCAGTATCTCGATGGAGCGCTGCGCATCCCCGGGGGCCACCATGACCGTCATACCGACGCCGCAATTGAATACGCGGTACATCTCGGCATCCTCGACGCACCCTGCCTTCTGCAGCCATTCGAACACAGGATCACGGCCCCAGGCCTTGCGCTCGAGCACGGCCTCGAGTCCGTCGGGTAGTACGCGCGGTATGTTGTCGACCAAGCCGCCGCCGGTGATGTGCGCGATCCCGTGCACCGGCACCTCCTCGAGCAAGCGCAGCAGAGGTTTCACGTAGATCCGCGTGGGCGCCATCAGGCGATCGATGAGCGCCACGCCCTCGACGGGCGTCGCGGGGTCGGTGGCACTCACCTCGAGGATCTTGCGAATGAGCGAGAACCCGTTCGAGTGCGGTCCGGAGGAGGGAAGTCCCAGCACCACATCGCCGGCGGCGGTGCGCGTTCCGTCGATGATGCGCTCCTTCTCCACGATCCCGACGCTGAAACCCGCCAGATCGTAATCCTCGCCGTGATACATGCCGGGCATCTCAGCGGTTTCTCCGCCGACCAGCGCACAGCCCGCCTGCACACAGCCCTCGACGATGCCGGCGATCACTCGCTCGGCGATCGCGACGTCGAGGGCACCGGTGGCGAAGTAATCCAGGAAGAACAGCGGCTCGGCCCCCTGTACCACCACGTCGTTCACGCACATTGCGACCAGATCGATACCGACGGTGTCGTGGCGGTCGGTGTCGATGGCGAGGCGCAGCTTCGTGCCGACGCCGTCCGTGCCCGAGACCAGCACGGGCTTGCGGTAGCGGTCGAGCGGCACCTCCACCAGAGCGCCGAATCCACCGATCCCCCCGAGCACCTCCCGACGCATCGAGCGGCGCACGTGCGGTTTGATGCGCTCGACCAGCTCTTCGCCTGCATCGATATTGACGCCGGCCGCTCGGTAAGTAACGGGTGCTCGCTCAGTCATTCGAATCCTCGAGTAAGTACGGGCCAGCCCCGGCAACCCGGCCAGCTGTGGTATTTTACATCAGAGAACTTAAGGACTTACGCGATTACGTCATGCCAAGAAATTTCATCTTTGGATGTGCCCAATTACGTCTCGGGCTGTGCGTTTTTGCGCTTGCCGGCGCGCTATGCCTTGCCGCGCCCGGCCGTGCCCTCACGCGGGCCGACCTGTACCAGGCCACGGTCCCCCTGACGGAGCGGTCCGAGGCGGGCCAGGAGGCCGCGTTCGAGGCGGCGCTGCGAATCGTGCTCGTCAAGGTGACCGGCCGCCGCACGGCGGACCAGGATCCGGCCTTTGGCCCGCTCCTCGCCAGTGCACGCCGCTACGTGCAGCAATACCGCGCGGCGTCCGACAATCAGCTGTCGGTCTCCTTCGATGGTGCCGCCCTAGATCGCTGGATCAGCCAGAACGATCAGCCGTTGTGGGGCGGCGAGCGTCCCGCGACCGTCGTATGGCTCGCGGTGCAGACCGGGCCGCAAACGGGGACGGTGATCACGGCGGAAGATACCTCTCCCCTCAAATCCGAGATCAATGCTGCCGCATCGCTGCGCGGTGCTCCGATCATCTGGCCGCCCGCCGCGGAGCTTTCGCGAAGCCACATCGACTACGCCGCGATTACGACGGCGGCGCCTGCGACGCTCGCCGATCTCGGCCATCGATTGGGCGCCGAGGGGACGCTGGTCGGGCGCGCGAACGGCTCGAGCGATGCGGCTGTAGTGCGCTGGACCTATCTTTACAAGGATCGCAGCAGCGAGTTTTCCGGAGCGCCCGCGGAAGGCGTGAATCGCGCCGCCGATACCTACGCATCGCTGTATGCGGTCAGTGGCACGCTCGCGCCGCTCGAGATCGAGGTGACGGGAGTCTCCAACATCAAGGACTATGCCTCGACCCAGAGCTATCTGCAGTCGCTCGCCTTCGTCTCGCACGTGGACGTCGAGGCGTTGAACGGGGATGCCGTGCGGTTTCGCCTGACGATGCGCGGCGGCGTAGAGTCCCTGCAGCACGCCCTCTCGCTCAATGGCCGCCTGCAACCGATCGCCGCCGGCGAGAACGGGATTCAGCGTTACCAGCTGCAGCACTGATCACCGTGCGTTGGCTTCGCCAAATCCCGAACTTCCTCACCGTGCTGAGGATTGTCCTGATTGCACCGATCGCCGTGGGACTCTTGCATCATCAGTTCGTCACCGCGCTCGGCCTGTTCGCGTTCGCCGCCTTCTCGGACCTGCTGGACGGCTTCCTTGCGAGACGGTACGGCTGGCGAAGCGCGGTCGGCGCCGTGCTGGACCCGGCCGCGGACAAACTCTTGCTCGTCACGCTGTTCGTGGTGCTCGCCGTGATGCACCTGGTGCCCGCATGGCTGATGGCGACGGCGGTAGCGCGCGATGTCATCATCGTGACGGGCGCATTGGCGTACCGGCTGCTGCTCGGGCCGGTCGAGCCGCGGCCGAGCGGCGTAAGCAAGCTCAATACGCTGTGTCAGGCTTTTTACATCGTCGGCGTGATTGCGAGGCAAGAGTTCGCAATGCCGGCCGCCTGGCTGGTCACGGCCCTGGGTGCGCTTGCCTTTCTCACGACCGCGGTGAGCGGCATCGATTACATCTTGCGATATGGCAAAGCGGCCTTGACGGAGTCGAGGTCCCGCCGCGGGCTCGAGCGGAAGGCCACATGAGGCAGCTCGCGCTCGGCGTGAAGCTGCGCGCCAATGCCGTGTTCGCGAACTTCCATACGGGGCCGAACCAGGAGGTGCTCGCGGCCCTCGATGCGCGTGGTGCCGACCCGATCTGGCTCTGGGGGGCTCACGGCAGCGGTAAAACCCACTTGCTGCAGGCGGTGTGCGCAGCCACCGATGGGCCCGCGGCGTACTTTCCGCTCACGCGCAAACTGCGAGGCGCTCTGCCTCCTGAGGCCCTGCGCGGTTTCGCAGAATGCCGGGTGGTGTGCGTGGACGACGTCGACGCCATCGCAGGAGATCTCGCCTGGGAAAGGGCGCTCTTCAACCTGTTCAACGAGGCTCAGGAATTGCACGCGCAGCTGATATTTGCGGCGGGTGCGGCGCCGCGCCCGATCGAGTGGCGGCTCGACGATTGGCGATCGCGTGCGGGCGCGTGCGTCGTGTATCAGGTGAGAGAGCTCGATGAGGCGGGACGGGCCCGTGCGCTCGAGCTGCGAGCCACTCAGCGCGGGCTGAAGCTTCCGCCCGAAACGCTCGATTATCTGATGAAGCGCATGCCGCGCGATCTGCACTCGCTGTTCGAGATTCTCGACGAGCTGGACGAGGCGTCGCTCGCCGCGCAGCGCCGCCTCACCATTCCCTTCATCCGGGACGCGCTCGAGAAGCACGCAGGTACAAAACCATAGCGCAAAACCACGCGAACGTGAGCAGCAGGCTGACCGAGCCCGCCCATCGGGCGGCGCGGTTCACCAGCAACTCGGTGATGGTGAATATCAGATAGGGAATCGAGAACAACGTGGCCCATGCATAGGTGTAGCGCTCGCCGCGGACGAGCCCGCGCAGCGGCACGAGCAGCGGAAGGACCGCGATGCCACAGAGGAGCCAGGAGTAGCCTGCCAGCGTCCAGCCGAGCGCGCTCGAGGCGACGGCCGCCCAAAGCCAGACGGTCGCGAGGCGCGTGGTGCGGACGACGCTCAAGCGTCGCGCTTGAGGCGTGCGGCGAGCCGAGCCACACGTGCGCCGAGCGCGCGGGCGAGATCTCCTTCGGCCTGCGATAGCGTGCCGTGGCCGCTGAGTCCGGCGACGTGGCTCGCGCCATAGGGCGTACCGCCGCTCTGCGTCGCGGTGAGCGCTTGCTCGGTATACGGCAGGCCGACGAGATACATACCGTGATGGAGCAACGGCAACATCATGGAAATCAGCGTGGCTTCCTGGCCGCCGTGCAGGGTCTGAGTCGAGGTGAACACGGCCGCCGGCTTGTCGGCGAGCGCGCCGGAGAGCCACAAGCCGCTCGTGCCGTCTAGAAAGTGCTTCAGCGGCGCCGCCATGTTGCCGAAGCGAGTGGGACTGCCGAGGATGAGCCCGTCGCACCCGATCAGATCATCGTGTGTCGCATAGGGAGGCCCCTCATCGGGGACACCGGCCTCCGGGCCGCTCGTGCCGATTGGTGCGACGGTGCGCAGCCGGGCTTGCATTCCCGCGATGGTCTCGACGCCGCGGCATACCTGCCGGGCGAGCGCGGCGGTGCTGCCTTGGCGGGAATAATACAAGACCAGGATTTGGTGCATCGGTAAGTCCCGTGGGAATTGCATCGTCCGCTGTCGGATGCAGCGCCGGCGCAACGGATTATTTGCGTCCGGTTGGTTATTGTCTAGTTGTCCCTTGTTTGACGGCCCTGCGTGCTGTTGCTAGTGTCAATCAGCTATGCTGCGCCTACTCGCCGTCGTCATCGGTATTTTTTGCCTGACCGGCTGCGCGAGCGGCCCACCCGTACAAGAACTGAGCGATGCGCGCCAGGCGATCGCAGCGGCGACGACGGCGGGCGTCACCCCCTCGAGCTCACCGGATCTGTACGCGGCAGAGGCCGCCATCACCCGGGCGCAGGCGCATCTCGAGGCGGGCGAGTATGTGCGGGCGCGGCTTGCGGCCGAGGCCGCGAAGCGCCATGCCACCGCCGCGCTCAACGTCTCGGCGCACGCCGAATCACCTCCGGGCGCCGGCCCGTCGGCCCCGCAGTAGCAACCTTGAGGCCCTGGTGAGCGAGGTCGACCGCCGCTTTCGCGTCACCGGCAAAGTGCAGGGCGTCTACTTTCGGCACAGCACGCGGATGGAAGCGGAGCGGCTGCACCTTTTGGGCTACGCACGCAACTTGCCCGACGGGTCGGTGGAGGTGGCGGCCCGCGGCGCGCCCGATGCGGTCGAGGAACTGTACCGCTGGCTGCATCGAGGACCGCGCAGCGCGCGCGTCGAAGCGGTTGAGGAGCTCGAGCGGCAAGCCGCTCCTCACAAGGGACCGGCCTTCGAGATTCTCTAGAGCCGCAGCGGCTCGCCCCGTGCAGCTCGTACCCGGAGGTGTTCAGCGGTTTATCTGATCCTTGATGTGAGCCACGGCCTCCGAGAGCGGTATATCCGTCGACTCGGTGTCGCGCCGATGGCGATATTCGAGCTTTCCGGCATCGAGTCCCCGCTCGCCCACGACCAATCTGTGCGGTATGCCGACGAGCTCTGCATCGGCAAACTTGACACCCGGCCGCGCGTCCCGATCATCGAGCAGCACGTCGATTCCGGCCGCGGCCAGATCGCCGTACAGCTGGTCGGCGGCCTGCCGCACACGCTCGGATTTCTGGTAATTGATCGGCACCACGATGACGTTGAACGGCGCGAGCGGCTCGGGCCAGATGATGCCGTTGGCATCGTGATTCTGCTCGATGGCGGCCGCGACCACGCGCGTCACCCCGATACCGTAGCAGCCCATGAACATGCTCACCGACTTGCCTTGCTCGTCGAGCACGGTCGCTTGCATCGCCTCGCTGTAAAGCTGTCCGAGCTGAAAGATGTGGCCGACCTCGATCCCGCGCGCGATCTCGAGCGTCCCGTTGCCCGTCGGGCTCGGATCACCGGCGACGACGTTGCGAATGTCGACCGCCTGCGGCTCAGGTAGGTCACGTCCCCAGTTCACGCCGGTGAGATGCACGTCTTTCTCGTTGGCGCCGCAGACGAAATCTGCGAGCCGCGCCGCTCCGTGATCGACGTAGACCGGTCCGCGAAAGCCGACCGGCCCGATCGAGCCGGGCTCGCTTCCCGTGGCCTGGCGTACCCGCTCCGCGCTCGCCATGCGCAGCGGGCTCGCGATACCGGGGAGCTTCTGGGCCTTGACGGCGTTGAGCTCGTGGTCGCCCCGCAGCACCATGGCGACGACGTCGCCGTTGCTGCCCTCGATCAGCAGGGTCTTCACACACTGCTGCGGGGACACGCCAAGAAACGCGCTGAGCTCGGCGATGGTGCGAACGCCGGGAGTCTCGACCCGGCGCAGCGCGCCCGTCGGCGCGGGGTGAGCCGCGGCCGTCGATGCGCTGGTGGCAGTCTCCAGATTCGAGGCGTAGTCGCCCGAAGTCGAGAAGGCGATTGCGTCCTCCCCCGAGTCGGCCAGCACGTGAAACTCCTGCGAGACATCGCCCCCGATGCTGCCGCCGTCCGCCTGGACGGCGCGGAACTCGAGGCCCATGCGGGTGAAGATGCGGGTATACGCATCGAACATGGCGCGGTAGCCTTGCGCGAGGCTGGGCTCATCGATGTGAAACGAGTAGGCATCCTTCATGATGAATTCGCGCGCCCGCATGACGCCGAACCGCGGGCGGATCTCGTCCCGGAATTTCGATTGGATCTGATAGAAGTTCACCGGCAATTGCTTGTAGCTGCGCAGCTCGCGGCGTGCGATGTCGGTGATCACCTCCTCGTGCGTCGGGCCGTACACGAACTCTCGTTCATGCCGATCCTTGAACCGCAAGAGTTCGGGACCGTATTTCGTCCAGCGGCCGGATTCCTTCCACAGCTCCGCGGGCTGGACGGTCGGCATGACCAGCTCCAGGGCTCCGGCCCGGTCCATCTCCTCGCGCACGATGCGCTCGGCCTTCTTCAAGGTACGCAGCCCCATCGGCAACCAGGAGTAAAGTCCGGCGGCCAGGCGGCGAATCATCCCGGCCCGCAGCATCAGCCGGTGGCTGATCACCTCGGCGTCGGCGGGCACGTCTCTGAGCGTCGAAATGGGATACTGAGATAAGCGCATGGGCAAGTATCTTACACGAGGCCCCCTGGTATCATTGCCGCGCATGAGCGACCTCGAGGATCAGCATTCGCGCCCGCGCGGGGTTTATTGGCTGCCGAACCTGCTCACCACCGGCGCTTTGTTTGCGGGCTTCTATGCGGTGGTGGCGGCGATCGACTGGAAATTCGACTACGCCGGCGTGGCGGTGTTCGTCGCCATGGTCTTCGACGGACTGGACGGTCGCGTGGCGCGCTGGACGCACACCGAGAGCGCGTTCGGCAAGGAATACGACAGCTTGTCGGACATGGTGTCGTTCGGGATCGCACCCGCCATCGTCACCTATCAATGGGGCGTGGCGCGCATTGCCGAATACGGCCCGCTGTGGCGCCGGGTCGGGTGGCTCGTGTGCTTCTTCTACGCCGCCGCCGCCGCCCTGCGTTTGGCGCGCTTCAACTCGCGCGCCTCGACGCAGGACAAGCATTATTTCGAGGGGTTGCCGAGCCCGTCGGCGGCCGCCGTCGTGGCCGCCTCGATCTGGCTCGCGAGCGACCGTGTGAATGTCGGCCTACCCGGCCTCGTCGTGGCGTTCGTGGTCACCGCATGCGCGGGCGCGCTCATGATCAGCCGGTTCGCCTATTACAGTTTCAAGGACGTGAGTGCCGGCGCGCGCGTGCGCTTCACGCAGATCGTGCTCGTGCCGCTCGCGTTCGTGTTCATATTTCTGTTCCACCCGATCTCGCTGCTACTCATCTTCGGAGGTTACGCGCTGTCGGCTCCGACTCTGTGGCTGTACCGCAAGCTCTTTCGGCGCCGGGCGCGCGGCTCCGTGACTCCGGCATGAATCGCGCATTGCGGAATGAATATCTCGCGGCGCTCGGGCTCGAGGCCTGGGCGTTGCGCTCGCGGCCCGCCCCCGGTGCGCAGGCCGCCCCGAGCGCTTCCGCGGAGGGGCCGGTCGTCGGGTCGCGCGCCGCGCCGCCGGCATCCGGCGTCGGGGATCTTGATTGGGTGCGGCTGCGCGCCGCGGTGGCCGCGTGCACGCGCTGCAGCTTGAGCACGAGCCGCACTCAGACGGTGTTCGGTGTTGGAAGCCTCGAGGCCGAGTGGCTGATCGTCGGTGAGGCGCCGGGCGCCGAGGAGGACCGCCAGGGCGAGCCCTTCGTGGGCCGCGCGGGGCAGCTGCTCAATTCCATGCTGCGAGCCATCGGCCTCGAACGCGAGCAGGTCTATATCGCCAATATCCTGAAGTGCCGACCGCCGCGCAACCGCGATCCGGCTGCGCTGGAGACCGCTCAGTGCCTGCCCTACCTGGAGCGCCAGATAGCGCTGCTCAAGCCCAAGATCATGTTGGCGGTGGGGCGGATTTCGGCCCAGAATCTCCTCAAAACCGACAGCTCCCTGGGGCGGCTGCGCGGGCAGGTGCATTATTTCGGCGTCGCCCGGGTGCCGTTGGTGGTAACGTATCATCCAGCGTATCTCCTGCGCGAGCCGGCCGAAAAGCGCAAGGCGTGGGAGGATCTGAAGTTCGCGCGCGAGGTGTGCACCGGTGTCCAGCGTTAAGCGAGAACGCGAGATCGCCGCAGTCGATATCCGACCCATGAGCGAGCTGGACGTCCCCATCGTGGGGGCGATCGAGCGAGCCGGATATCAGTTTCCCTGGAGCGAGGGCATTTTCCGGGACTGCCTGCGGGTGGGCTACGTGTGCCGCGTGGTGGAAGTAGGCGGCGACATGGCGGGCTACGGCATCATGTCGGTCGGGGCGGGCGAAGCGCACGTGCTCAACGTGTGCATCCGTGACGAGTACCGGTGCCGAGGGCTCGCTCGCAGGGTGCTGCTCTACTTGCTCGAGCGCGCGCGCATCGCCGGCATGTACGAGGCATTTCTCGAGGTACGGCCGTCGAACACCGCCGCGGCGAGACTGTATCATTCGCTGGGGTTCGAGCAGGTCGGCATCCGCCGCGGCTACTACCAGGCCACCGTGGGACGCGAGGATGCGCAGGTGCTGCGCCGGATCCTCTACCCCGAGCCCAAATCTACCGGCGAAAAATGAGCGATTCGGACCGCCTCGCCAAGGCGCGCGCCGGCTTCCATGCCGACACGTGCAGCACATAGCACAGCACGGATCATCTCTCTCGCGGGCAGCAAAAGCACTTCCTAGTCTATAATCGCCGGGCGGCCGGGGGAGCCGGGCTCAGGGAGTCTCATGAACTACAAATTCAGGTCCTTCGGGACACGGTGTTTTGCGGCCTTCGGTTGCGTATCGGTTTTGGGAGCGATGCTCGTCGACGTCGCGATCGCCCAGCAATCCCATTCCGACGCGGGACAGCTCGAGGAGATCGTCGTCACCGCGGAGAAACGCGAGACGACCGTCGAGACGACGCCCATCAGCCTGACGGCGGTCACGGGGGCGGATATCGTGAACCGCGGGTTCAGCGACCTGGCCTCCCTCATGCAGACCGTCCCCGGAGTCTCGATGCGCACCAGCGGTCCCGGCATGACGGAGTTCGAGATGCGCGGAATCGCCTCCAACGGCGGCAACTCCCCGACGGTCGGGTTCTATTTCGACGAGACGCCCCTGACCGCACCGGCTGCGACCAACGAGGGTAAGATCGTCATTTCACCCGATCTCTACGATCTCAATCGCGTCGAGGTGCTGCGCGGTCCGCAGGGCACGCTCTACGGCTCGGGCTCCATGGGCGGCACCATCAGGGTCATACCGAACGCGCCGAACCCCGACGCGGTCGAGTCCTCGGCCGAGGCGAAATTTGCCGATACCGATCACGGCGGCTTCGATCACGGCGAGAACGCGATGATCAATCTGCCGTTCGGGAACGGACTCGCGGCACTGCGCATCGTCGGCTCCTACTCGTACGATTCCGGCTGGATCGACCGCGTGGTGATCGCGCCGGGCGAATTTCCACTCGCGACCAACGGCTTCACGGTCCGCGGCAACGTGCTCGCCGCTCCGATCGCGAAGGAGTATCACGACGTCAACGATGTTGAGAAGACCGGGGTACGCGTGAGCGCGGTGTTCAAGCCGATCGACGGGCTCACCATCACCCCCTCCTACTTTTATCAGAAGCTGCGCGCCGGCGGCCTGCCCTACATCGATAGCGTCCCGGGGACGGACGCGCATTATCAGCCGTTCGACATTGCCGAGAACTATCGCGACGAGTTCCACCTCGAGGCGCTGAGCATCAAGTACCGCACGGATCTGTTCGAGATCAGCTCGGCGACGGCTTACTGGTCGCGCCACGAGCCGCTCATTCAAGACGCCTCGGAGTCGTGGACGACCGGTCTCTCGGCCTACGTTACAGGGTACGGTCCTGGCAACGGCGGCATCGGTGCGGCGTACGCGGATGAGGACAACCAATCGCATCAGACGACCGAGGAGCTGCGCGTGGCTTCGGTGGGCGACACGCGCCTCAAGTGGCTGGCCGGTTACTTCTACTCGGACTTTCAATCGGGCTGGGACATCATCTTCCCGTCGCAGACGGGCGCGGATGTGTTCGGCTCGAACAATCTTTTCACCTACTACAGCCCCTTCAAGATCCTGCAGCAGTCGGGATTCGGCGAGCTGACCTACAACATCACCGAGCCTTTCGCCGTCACGGTGGGCGCGCGCCGCTATCACTACGACGCACCCGTCGGGCTCAATCAGTCTGGAGCGCTCACCGAAACGACCATCACCACCACCTCGGAGAACGCCCAGGGCGTCACCCCCAAGGTGTCGCTGTCCTACCAATTCGACAAGGATTTGCTCCTCTATGCGACGGCGGCGAAGGGCTTTCGCCCGGGCGGCGGCACCGGCCCGGTGCCGACCTCGGGACCGCTCTCCTGCGAGGCACAGCTGATGCAGCAGTACGGCTCCAAGGGGTTCGTCGAAGGGCCGATATCATTCAGCTCCGACAGCGTGTGGAGCTACGAGCTCGGCGAGAAGTGGCGCTCGGCGGACGGTCGCTTCAGCGTCAGCGCCTCGGGTTACTTCGAGAGCTGGATAGGCGTGCAGCAGGTCAATTCGCTTTCCTCGTGCGGCTACGTCTACACCGCCAACGTCGGCAATGCGCATGTCAAGGGCGGTGAGATCGAGGCGCGCGCGATCGTGGTGCGCGACCTCGAGGCCTCGGCCAACGCCACCTATGCGGATGCCGCGCTCGTGAGCTCGAACCTCATCGATGCGGGCTTCAATCCGGGCACGCCCATCCAGCAAGTGCCAAAATGGAGCGCCTCGGCCCAGCTCGCCTACCATCATGAGCTGACCGAGGATCTTGCCGTGACGGCCCGTGCCGAGTCGACTTATGTCGGCAGCCGCACCGACGAGACTTTCGCCACCAACACGCTGCCCTCCTACGATCTCACCAACTTGCGCGGCGGATTGCAGGGCGAGCGCTGGTCCGCAGTCCTGTTCGTGAACAACGTCGCCGACAAGCGCGCGCTTCTGAACAACATCACACAGGACGCCGTCAACCTGCCCACCTTCAACAGAGTGGCGGTGAACCAGCCGCGCACCGCGGGCGTCGATCTCAACTATAAATTCAAATAATCGCCAACCCGCCGCCGCGATCCTCGATCCGGCGGCGGGCGCGCCGGACCGGCGCGCAGCTCAAGGGCTCGGCGAGGGAATCGCGCGCATCGGCAGCGGCACGTTGCACAGGTCGATGTGGTCGGGGCTGAATTTGAACCATGGCTCGTGCCGTTGGCGCCTCTGATCCAGCACCGCGCGGAACGTGGCGCTGTTGGTACGCAGCACCTCGATCGGCGTGCGCTCCGCTTTCGGCACATCGGCGGCAATGCGCACCGAGCGGATGGGAACCGGGCGCTCCGACGAGATATAGAAGCCCATCTCGCCGCTGCCGCGCGGCAGACTGGAGAGGAGTTCCATGCCCTTGAGGACGCGTCCCACGAGGGCGACGTTGCGATCGAGCTGGCGCGGCGCATGACCGATCACCGCATACATCTCCGAGCCGTCGCTCTCGGGCGGATCGTCGCGTCCGGCGCCCACCATGCCGTAGCAATGCGCGAGCCACACGAGGTGCGAGCGCGGATCGCGCGCGGCGGGGAACCCGTCGAGAAACCCGACCTGCGGCGCATAGACATCGCGATCCGGCAGGGGCTCGAAGCTCGCATCGGCGCCGGCCGGGGCGGTGAGTTCCACCGCGGCGCGCACCCCGGCGGGAACGGGGCGATGATGGTCCTGATCGTCCCACTGCACCACGTAATTGTCCTGCACCCGCACGATCGCGAGACCGTCGAAATAATGCGCCCGCGCGAGCGCGCGGATATTCGCAACGTGCTGAGGCGCGACACGCGAGGCGAGCTCGATGACGACCCTGCCGCCCGCAAGATCCATGTAGAGCGTGTCCTCGGGGTCAGGCACACGCCAGTCCTCTGCGGGTGACCCGGCGAGCAGATCCGCGACGGTCACGGGCTTGGCCGCCGCGGCGTCAATGAGGCCGAGCACGAGTGCGCCGAAGACGAGGGCGGCGGGCACCGCCGCGCATCTCTGGGCGAGCGCGATGAAGCCGGTCATTGCGCGCTGCCGCGCGTTGCCGACGCGGGACCGGATTCCGCCGCCGCCTTCTCGACGCCCCTCAGCATCCGATCGAGCTCGGTGCGGTCGAGGTAGCGGCCCGCAACCACGACCGCTCGGATTTTCTGGGTGTTGGTGATGTCCTCGAGCGGGTTGGCGTCGAGCAGTACGAGATCGGCGAGCTTGCCGCGCTCGACCGTTCCAAGGTCCGCGAGGCGGTTCATGAACTTCGCCGGATTGAGGGTGGCGGTCTGCAGCGCCTGCAGGGGCGTCAAGCCGGCTTGCACGAAAAGCGCGAGCTCCTGGTGCAGGCTGAACCCCGGGAAGATGTGCACGCCCGCCGCCGTGTCGGTGCCCGCGAGGAACGGCACCCCGGCACGGAACATGGCGAGCGTCATGTCGAGCTCCATTTGCACGAACTTCTTGCGCACCGGCAGGGGATCGGTATCCATGTCCTTGAGGATGTCCGTCACGAACATGGGCCAGGTATGGTCCTTCCAGGCTCGAGGCGCGTACTTGATGAGCGGATCGTGCGACAGGTCGATGTCGTCGATGAGCCATTGACCGCGCTCCCAGACGAGCGTCGGAACCTGCCAGGTGCGGTTCTTCGCCATGAGCGCGATGAGGATTTTCGCGCGGGCGGGGTCGTAGGTTGCGACGTTGCGGCCGAGGCTCTTCGGGCCCTTGATGAGCTGATCCTCGATCGTCGAGCACCCCTCGAAGATACCCGTGAAATGCTCGATGCTCTTCTGGCCGGCATTCGAGGCTTCCGAGGCGCGCACCGCATCGGGCACGTGACCGACGAAGACCATGCCGAGCTTCTTCGCTTCATCGGCCGCCGCGAAGTACCCATCGCGCGGGATGAGCGACTGGATCTTGATGAAGTCGACGCCCTGGTGCGTGAGGTCATCGACCCAACGGCGCGCGTCCGCGGCATTCGCGACCGGCGCGGAGCTCGGAAAGCGCGGGATGGGGCCATCGAGCATGGGACCCGCGATGATCATCCGCGGGCCGAGAAGCCGCCCGGCCGCGATTTCCGAGCGCCACACCTTGAGCACCTCGAGATCGCCGCCCATGTCGCGCACGCCCGTGATGCCGTTCGCGACGAACAGGGGCGGCACCACTTTTTCGTTGCGCGGAAGCCAGTCCCCGAACACCTCGTGGACGTGCATGTCCCATAGACCGGGGATGAGGTACTTGCCGGAGCCGTCGATGAGCCGAGCGCCGGCGGGCGCGCGCACGGCATCGCTGTTGCCGAGCTCGACGATGCGCTGATCCTGCACGATGACGGTCATGTCGGGCTTCGGCGGCGCCCCCGTCGTGTCGATGACCGTGACATGGGTGATCGCCACGGTGGGAGCCGCAGCGACCGGTGTTCCGGCGAACGCGGCGGCGAGCGCCCCGCAAAGGACGGCCATTGCTCTCATCTCTACTCCTCGAGGTCACAGATCGACGGCGGCCGGTATTTTTCAGGATAATGGTGCGCACCGCAAAGCACCGCGAAAGTATATCGTAGACACCCAAGCGGTCCGGCTAACGCGTGCGCGGCAATTCGTAGATGCTTATAGAGGCTCGAGGAAGAAAGTCATTGTGAATGCGGATGAAATTCCCAGGGAAATCAATCGTCGAAGGACTTTTGCCATCATCTCCCATCCCGACGCGGGCAAAACCACGCTCACGGAGAAGCTGCTCCTGTTCGGCGGCGCCATCCAGATGGCGGGCACGGTCAAGGGCCGCAAGGCGACGCGCCACGCGACCTCGGACTGGATGCGGCTCGAGCAGCAACGCGGCATCTCGGTCACCTCCTCGGTGATGCAGTTCCCGTTCGAGGACTGCATCGTCAACCTGCTCGATACGCCCGGACACGAGGATTTCTCGGAGGACACCTACCGTACACTCACGGCCGTCGATTCGGCGCTCATGGTGATCGACTGCGCCAAGGGCGTCGAGGAGCGCACGATCAAGCTCATGGAGGTGACCCGGCTGCGGGACACACCCATCATGACGTTCGTCAACAAGCTCGATCGCGACGGACGTCCGCCGATCGAGCTCCTGGACGAGATCGAGAGCGTGCTCAGGATTCAATGCACGCCGCTCACATGGCCCATCGGAATGGGCCGCGACTTGCTCGGCGTCTATCATTTGCTCGAGGACAGGATTTACGTTTACGTGCCGGTCGAGCGCGGCCGCGTCGGCACCCACGAGACCATCGACGGCCTGAAAAGCCCGCAGGCCCGGGAGCTTCTGGGCGACCGCTATGCGGGCTTTCTCGAGGAAGTCGAGCTCGTGCGAGGCGCGAGTCCCGCGTTCGATCTGGAGCGCTACCGAGCCGCGCGGCAGACGCCGGTGTTCTTCGGCTCGGCGGTCAACAATTTCGGCGTGCGCGAGCTCCTGAGCTCCTTCGTGAGGCACTCGCCGGGGCCGCTTCCGCGTACGGCGATCGAGCGCACGGTGGATCCCACGGAGCCCAGATTCTCGGGGTTCGTGTTCAAGATCCAGGCGAACATGGACCCCGGACACCGCGATCGAATCGCATTCCTGCGCCTTTGCTCCGGGCGCTATGCGCGCGGCATGCGTCTGCATCACGTGCGGCTCGACAAGGACGTACGCATCGCCGATGCGCTCACGTTCCTCGCCGCCGACCGCAGCCAGGCCGAGGAGGCGTACGCCGGGGACATCATCGGGTTGCACAATCACGGTACCATCAACATCGGCGATACCTTCAGCGAGGGCGAGCATCTCACGTACACGGGTGTGCCGAATTTCGCACCGGAGATCTTCCGCCGCGCGGTGCTCAAGGACCCGCTGCGCATGAAGGCTCTGCAGAAGGGGCTCTCACAGCTCTGCGAGGAAGGCGCGACTCAGCTCTTCAAGCCGTTGCGCAACAACGAGCTCATCCTCGGCGCCATCGGTCAGCTGCAGTTCGAGGTGGTCGCGTTCCGGCTGCAGGACGAATACAACGTACAATGCGTTTTCGAGCCCATCAACGTCGTCACGGCACGATGGATTCGAGTTCCGGACGAGAAGCGGGGCGCGGAATTTCGCGACAAGGCCTACGATAATCTGGCGCTCGATCATGCGGGCGAACTCGTGTATCTCGCGCCGACGCGCGTCAACCTGGAGCTCACGCAGGAGCGCTGGCCGGACATCACGTTCCTCAAGACCCGAGAGAATCTCGCCGCCTGAGTGGGCGAAAAGCCCTGACGCGCGCAATGAAGGATTCGAGTTCGGCGGCTCGCCGGGGCGTGGGTAATGCGTAGCGAAGCTGCGAATAGCACTCGCACAGCGCGTTGACCGCAGCGCCAAGATCGGGCCGCGAGGATGCGATCCTGGCCGCGTAGTCTTCCGCGCCCTCGTGCGGGGCGCGCGGCAAGCCGATCCCCGCGAGCTTTTTGCACAGGCGACGGTAGGCGATCACCACGGGGTCTTTGGGTTGAGGTCGCTGCTCGCGGCGCAGTTGCCACATGAGCCACCCGAACGCGAGCGCAAGTCCCGCGGCCATCGCCAGGACGACCTTCTGCGCGTCGGGCTCGCCGATACCGAGCCGCTCGAGGAGCGAGAATTGAGCGAGCTGATCGAAGCGCAGGATCCGCTGCCGCCACAACTGGCCAAGCGCATCGAGGCGCAGGCGAAAATCCAGTAGCCAGGGGAGATGCGCGCTCAAGCCCGGGGCGAGCCGGTTGTCCGCGAGGCTGTCCTCGAGCCCGGCCTCCACCCGGGCCGGGGCGATAGCCGACGTGGGATCCACCCGCAGCCACCCCTCGCCGGCCACCCAGATCTCGTCCCATGCGTGAGCATTGCTCTGCCGGATGATCCAGTAGCCGGCATACGGGTTGTACGCGCCACCCTGATAGCCGGTGACGATGCGCGTGGGGATGCCCGCGGCCCGCATGAGGGTCGCGAAGGCCGCGGCATAGTGTCCGCAGAAGCCGCGCTTCGTGTCGAAGAGGAACTCATCGACCGAGTTTTGACCGAGCGGCGGCGGTGCGAGAGTGTAGAAGAACTCCTCCCGCCGGAACAGGTCGAGCACCGCGGCGACGTAGTCCCCATCGCCCGGATGCGAGCGGCGCAAATCGGCGGCGAACGCAAGGGTTCGCGGATTGCGGTTCGGCGGAAGCGCCGTATCGCGGCGCCGTGCCGCCTCGGGCAGAGCCCCCTGCGCGTGCACATGCGTATGGGAGCGAGCGGTCACCTCAATGAGTTTCGACACCGGTTCCGTCTGCTCGAGCGTGTAATCACCCGTCAAGCGGGCATCGGGTACGTTCCAGCTGTCCGGCCAATCGAGCGCGAACAGCCAGTTGAAGGCATGAGGCTCCAAGCTCAGGGTATAGAGATAGGCCGGCCCCGATGCTGTCCACAAGGCGGCCCCGCGGGTGCCGGGGCCCTCGTTGCGCCAGGTGTGCCCATCGGTGTCGTGCAGCACGGGTCCACGCCAATAGCGCTCCTCCGGCGGTGGCACGGCCCCCTCGAAGCGCACGCGAAACGCGATCTCGTCGGAGAGCGCGAGATCGACGATATCACCCGGGCTCATGGTATTGCTCAATCCCGATCGGGCGCTGCGACCCTCCGAGGGCAGGTGCCACAGCGGCGCATCGAAGCGCGGGAAGAACAGCCACAGCACCAGGGCGACGGGCAGGGCCTGCGCCGAGATGCGGCCCGCATAGCGCAGGCTGTGCTCCCAACCGCCGCATCGGGGCGCGAGACTCAGCAACGCGGCCGCGGTGAGCCAGGCGACGCCGAGCAGGTAAACGAACAGCCAGAAGGACTCACTGCGCAGCAGAGCCGAGAGGCACAGGAAATAGACGATCAGCGCCACGGCATACAGGTCGCGCCGCGCCTGCGTCTCGAGAATCTTGAGACCTGCGATGAGACAGAGAAGCGCCGTGCCCGCAGAGAGTCCGTTGAAGGTTCGCAGCTGCAAGAACAGGATCATGATTGAGGCCGCGGCGATGCCGAGGCGCAGAGCGCGGCCGGGCGGAGCGTAGCCGCGAGCCGCCAGAAAAAGCCGTACCCCGATGCTGCTGGCGATCACGCCCGTCAGCCACCATGGCAGCGCGCCCACGTAGACCGCGAGCGCAAGGCCTGCGCAGAGGCTCATCGAGCGCAGCTGCGGATATGTGACGGCGCCCGGCGCGGCGGGGGCGAACTTCACGCGGAAGCGATCCGCGGGTGGCTGGCGAGCGCTCGGAGGCAGCGCGAGCGGTGCGCGGCGCCGTGGCCCGGCGGGATCTCGATGCCCGGAAGCCTGAGACCGTACGGTCGGGCGGCGCGCGATTCGCACGCGAGCACCCAGCGGCACAACTGAGAGAGCCGGGCCTCGCTCTCGAGCCCCTCGAGCGCCGACCATTCCAGCCACTCCGGCAGCGCACCGAGATCGGTGTAGCTGCGCACGGACGGCTCGCCGCCGCGCGCCAGCGTCTTCCATGCCATGTGCTTGAGCGGAATGCCCGGCGCATAGATTCGAAGGCCGGCGAACTCTTCCTCGCCGCGGGTCTCGCCGCGCAAGGAGCGGCCGCGTTGCACCGCCGTCGAGGGGAGCGGCCGGTGTCCCGCCGGCCGAGGCGCGACGAAGGCGGTAAGCGTCGCGTTGACGTAAGTCCAGGCGCGAAACCAGCCGAACGGCTGCAGGGTACGAACCTCGATCTGGCTCCAGTGCCGGATTCCGCGCTGCGCGACCGGCACGGCGAGTTCCAAGCGCTCGTGACTCTGGGACGCCACGCTCACGATCGCCCGCGATGGGACGTCGGGATCGAGCCGGATCTCGAGGCCGCTCCGATCGAGTGCCGACTCGTTGCGCAGCATGAAATAGAACGCCGCGTCGGCGCCCTCGAACGCGTCCGTTTCGGGGTTCACGTCGAGACTGAGCCCCGAGAGATTTCGATGGCAGTGATGCATGGCCGCCAGCGCGAGCGACACCATGAAGAACGCGAAGGCAAGGGCGAGGTTGCTGTTGTAGTTGAGAGCAGCAATCAGCATGGCGCCGAGGAGGGCCGCGAGCACGAGTCCGAAGCGGGTCGGCAGAATGTAGATGCGGCGGCGGTTGATCGTGAGCGGCAGGGCGTCGAGACCATGCCGTCGTGCGGCCCAGGCGCGCAATCGCGCGATCGAAGCCCGCCGCAACCGGCTGAAAACCCCCGAGCTCAAGGCACGGGAACGGCCTCGAGCAGTCGATGCGCGGCGGCCGGCCCGCTGTCGCGCTGCTCGATGCGGTGTTCGACAACGGCGGGAAAAACCGCCTGGACATGCTCGGGAATGACCGTGGTTCGTCCGGTGACGAGTGCCCAGGCGCGCGCGGCGCGCAGCAGTCCGATGCCCGCGCGCGGCGAGAGTCCCACGGCGAGACCCGCGGCGCTGCGGGTGTGCGCAATGAGTGCCTGCACATAGTCGAGGAGCGCCGGGGCGACGTGAACATCGAGCACGCGGCGCTGCAGCTCGTGCAACGTCTCGAGACTCGACACGCTCGAGAGCGCATTGACCAGCTCGCGCCGGTCGGTGCCGCTCAGCAGCTCGCGCTCGGCCGTCGCCGCCGGATAGCCCAGGTGCACGCGCATGAGGAACCGGTCGAGCTGGGACTCGGGTAGCGGAAACGTACCGACCTGCTCCTGCGGATTCTGGGTCGCGATCACGAAGAAGGGATCGGGTAGCGGCATCGATTGGCCATCGATCGTGACTTGCCGCTCCTCCATGGCCTCGAGGAGCGCGCTTTGCGCTTTGGGAGAGGCGCGATTGATCTCGTCCGCGAGCACGAGCTGGGCGAAGATCGGACCGCGCTGAAAACGGAATTTGCCCGTCTCGCGCTCGAAAATCGACACACCCAGCACGTCCGCAGGCAAGAGGTCGCTCGTGAACTGCACGCGCTGGAACGACAGGCCGAGAGTTCGTGCGAGGGCGTGGGCGAGAGTCGTCTTGCCGACGCCCGGAATGTCCTCGATCAACAGATGTCCGCGCGCCAGAAGGCACGCGAGGCAAAGGCGGATTTGCTCCTCCTTGCCGAGAATGACGCGGTTGAGCTGGGCGAGAATTGCGCCGATCGGCACGCTTGAGGGCGAGGAGCTCATAAGCCGCGCAGCGTGTTCACCCGGGCAATCTGCGAAGTCAATTGGTCGAGCTCCGCGCGCAACTCCTCGAGGCGCGCCCGATCCTTCGCGACCACCTCGGCCGGGGCGTTCCTCAGGAACTCCCCGTTGGCGAGCTTATGATCGAGCTTCGCGAGCTCGGTCTCATCGCGTCTGAGGCGCTTCGTCAGCCGCTCGAGCTCGGCTTTGGGATCGATCAGGCCCGCCATCGGCACCAGAATCTCGAGTCTGCCCACGAGGGCGACCGCGGCGATGGCGGCCGGCTCGCCGGCTTCGAGGATGCGCGGCTCGGAGATGCCGGCGAGCCGCATCAGAGACGATCGGTTGCGAGCGAGATAGTCGGCGTCCGTCGGCCCGGCGTTCTGCAGGAGCACGTCGAGGCGGCGCGAGGGAGCGATGTCCATTTCACCGCGGATCTGGCGCACTCCCAGGATGAAGCTCATCACCCACTGCATCTCCGCTTCGGCGTCCGCGTCCGCCTGAATGTCTTCCGCGAGCGGATAGGTGCTCACCATGATCGAGGGACCCGTCACGCCCGCGGCATCGTGCACCCGTTGCCAGATCTCCTCGCTGATGAAAGGCGCGAGGGGATGGAGCGCCCGCAAGAGCGCCTCCAGGGTGTCGATCAAGGTGCGTCGCGCCGCGCGCTTTTCCTCCTCGCTCGAGGTTTCGGACTGGAGCACCGCCTTGGAGAGCTCGAGATACCAGTCGCAGAACTCGTTCCAGGTGAACTCGTAGAGCGCGCTCGCGACCACGTCGAGCCGGTATTCCGCAAACCCCGTGGCGACCCGGGCGAGGGTTCGGGCGAGACGCGTGCGAATCCAGCGGTCGGCGAGGCTCTGTCCGGCCGCGCTTCCCTTGACCGCGAGCTCTTTGCCCTCGACGTTCATCAGCACATAGCGCGCGGCGTTCCAGAGCTTGTTGCAGAAATTTCGAAAGCCCTCGACCTTAGCGAGATCGAAGCGCAGGTCGCGGCTCTGCGTCGCGAGGGCTGCGAAGGTGAGCCGCAGCGCATCGGTGCCGAAGGGCGGGATGCCTTGCGGAAATTGCCGCCGCGTCGCTCGCTCGATGGCCGGCTTCATCTGCGGCTGCATCAACCCCGTCGTGCGCTTGGCGAGCAGCGCGTCCAGCGAGATGCCGTCGACGATGTCGAGCGGGTCGATGACGTTGCCCTTCGATTTCGACATCTTCTGCCCGTCGTGATCGCGGATCAGGCCGTGGATGTACACGGCGCGGAAGGGCACCTCGCCGGTGAATTTCAGGCCCATCATGATCATCCGGGCCACCCAGAAAAAGATGATGTCGAAGCCGGTGACCAGCACCGAGGTCGGGTAATACATCTCGAGCTCGCGGGTGCGTCGCGGCCAGCCCAGGGTGGAAAAGGGCCACAGCGCCGAGGAGAACCAGGTATCGAGCACATCCTCATCCTGGCGCAGGGCAACCGACGGCTCGATGCCGTATTTCGCACGCACCTCCTGCTCGCTGCGCGCGACGTAGCATCGTCCCTCGCCGTCGTACCAGGCCGGTATGCGATGCCCCCACCAGAGCTGACGGCTGATGCACCAATCCTTGATCTTGTGCATCCACTCGTAATACACGGAGGTCCAGTTGTCGGGGATGAACTGAATCCGTCGCTCTTCGACGGCCCTGAGCGCCGGCTCGGCGAGCGGCTTGATGTCGACGAACCACTGGTCCGTGAGCAGCGGCTCGAGCACGGCATTGCTCTTCTCTCCGCGCGGCACGGTGAGCTGATGCGGCTCGACTCGCTCGATGAAGCCGAGAATCTCGAGGTCGGCGAGCACGCGAGTGCGCGCCTCGAACCGATCGAGTCCGCGGTACGGCGGCGGCACGGCATCGGTGAGCGTTGCGTCGGGCGAGAGGATGTTGATCAGGGGAAGGTTGTGACGCTGGCCCACTTCATAGTCGTTGAAGTCGTGCGCCGGCGTAATCTTGACGCAGCCGCTGCCGAACTTCGGATCGACGTAGCTGTCGGCGATGATGGGGATCTCGCGCCGGGTGAGCGGCAGACGCAGCCGGCGCCCGATCAGATGACGGTAGCGCTCATCCTCGGGATGCACCGCCACGGCGGCGTCGCCCAGCATCGTCTCCGGACGAGTGGTCGCGACCACGACATAGTCGTCGGCATCGGCGAGCGGATAGCGCAGGTGCCACAGGTGCCCGCTCTCCTCGGATGAGACCACCTCGAGATCCGACAGCGCAGTCTTCAGCACCGGGTCCCAGTTCACCAGACGCTTGCCGCGGTAGATGAGCTTTTCCTCGAACAGGCGCACGAACACCTCGGTGACGGTGCGCGAGAGTTCGGGGTCCATCGTAAAGAGGTCGCGGCTCCAATCGACGGAGGCACCGAGCCTGCGCATCTGTCGCGCGATGATGCCGCCGGACTGTTCCTTCCATTTCCAGACCCGCTCGATGAAAGCGGCTCGCCCGAGATCGGTGCGGCTCAAGCCCTCGGCATTGAGCTGTCGCTCGACCACCATCTGGGTGGCGATGCCGGCGTGATCCGTGCCGGGCTGCCAGAGCGTATCGGAGCCGCGCATGCGGTGATAGCGGATGAGGGCATCCATGATCGTGTCCTGGAACGCGTGGCCCATGTGAAGCGTCCCGGTGACGTTGGGCGGCGGAATGACGATGGAGTAGGGCGGCCCGTGGCCGCTCGGCCGGAAGTATCCCGACCTTTCCCAGAACTCGTAGATGCGCGATTCGATGTCGCCCGGGGCATAGGATTTATCCATGACGATCGATTATAGCCGCCGGCGCGCGGCCGGCGTGGGCGTTCAATCCCGCACTTCGCCGGGCTTTTCCGGGGTCGCCGCGGCATGCGCGTGTTCGTGCATGATGATCACCCATCCTCATCGGCGCGGCATTGATGGGTCTCGAGCGGAAGCTTGCGGTCGCGGTAGGCCTTGAAGCGTTCGCGGCCGAGCCGCCGCCGCCCCTCGTCGGCGTCGATGATCTCAGCGACGCGCGTGAACCGCGTCAGCCCTTCGGGCAGGCGGTCGGTGAGATTCACCAAAAGATCGGCGCTGTCGACCTTGTCGAGGTCGAGTGTCACGTGTACCGGCGTGCTGCGGTCCGACAACTGTTCGTCGCGGCTGACTCGATGCGGCACGAACGCATGGTCGTCGAAGGTCCACAAGAGCTCATCGCACGTCCTGGCCTCGCCGTCGGTAGCGCTCCAGATGATGACGCGCGCGCTGTCGTGGTACGCCTTCTCGGTGAGCCGGCAAGCGAACCGCCACCGCCTCCCGGGATCGGTGCTCGGCAGAATGTAGAAATCGATCCGTTCGGTCATTACGCGATGCCCTGCGCCTGCGGCTACTTCGCGCGTGCGGCGCGATGGAGCAAAAATTCGGTAAGCAGCGCGACGGGTCGGCCGGTGCTGCTCTTCTGCGATCCCCCGAGCCAGGCCGTGCCGGCGACGTCGAGATGCGCCCACGCCAGGTCCTTGGCGAATTTCGACAGGTACGTGGCCGCCGTGCAGGCTCCGCCCTCGCGTCCGCCCACGTTCGCAAAATCCGCGAAATTGCTCTTGAGCTGCTCCGCGTACTCCTCGCCGATGGGCAGGCGCCAGGCGCGGTCGTCGGCGCGCGTGCTCGCGGCGAGAAGCTCTTCGGCGAGCGGCTCGGTATTGCTCATGAGGCCGCTGAAGTGATTGCCAAGCGCAATGATGCAGGCGCCGGTCAACGTCGCTACGTCGACCACGGCCGCGGGCTTGAAGCGCCGGCTGTAGGTGATGGCGTCACACAGCACCAGCCGCCCTTCCGCGTCCGTGTTCAGGATCTCGACGGTCTGACCCGACATCGTGGTCACGATGTCGGCGGGCTTGACCGCGCGTCCATCCGGCATGTTCTCGGCGGCGGGCACGATGGCGATCACGTTCAAGGGCAACTTGAGCTCGGCGGCGGCACGCAGGGCGCCGAGCACGGTGGCGCCGCCGCTCATGTCGAATTTCATCTCGTCCATCCCGGGAGGATCCTTGAGCGAGATGCCGCCCGAATCGAACGTGATGCCCTTGCCGATGAGGCATATCGGCGCACTGTCCTTTCGCGCTCCACGATACTCGCAGACGATCAGCCGGGGCGGCTGCTCGGAGCCCTGTGTCACGGCGAGGAAGGCGCCCATCTTGAGGTCCTTGATGGCGGCCTCGTCGAATACTTTGGTCCTGACGCGCGGCAACTCCGTGGCGAGCGCCTGCGCACGCTCGCCCAGGTAGGTCGGCGTGCAGATATTGGGGGGCAGGTTCGCCAGATCGCGCGCGAACGCACTTCCCGAGCCGATGGCCGCCCCGATCTTGACGCCCGTGGTCATGGCCTTGGCCGAGCGCGCGTTGTCGGCGGCCACGGCGAGGCTCGCGAGCTTGGCCGGTTTCGGCTTTGCGCCGGTTTTCAAGTCGGGAATCCTGTAGATTTGCGCAGAAACGACTTCGGCCACCGCCCGAGCGCGATAGCCGGTCTCCATGGAAGGCACATCCTCGAGCGCGAGATAGACGATGGCATCGGCCGCTCCGGTCTTGAGGAGGGCCCGTGCGCTCGATTGCAAGGCTTTGCGATATTGCTTGCGCCCGAACCCGGCTCGAGATCCGAGCCCGACCAGCAAGAGGCGCTGCGCGGCGATGCCCGCAAGGTGCGGCAGCAGCAGCGTATCGCCCAGTTTGGCGCCGAAATCGCCCGCGGCATGAAGCCGTGCGATGATGCCTCCCAGCTGAGTATCCAGCTGCCGCGTAGCGGCGCCCAACTCACCGCCCTCGTAGACGCCGACGACGGCGCAGCCGGTCGCACCGCGCGCTTTGGCGTCGACGATTACCTTGAATTCCATGGCTGCGCTCCGTTTTTGTTTGGCCGTTTCATGCGAATAGTTTACTAGATTAATGCGAAGGCTCTAAGCTCGTTGCCATGAAGTGGATCGTTCAACGCTACGTCCTGCGGGAAGTCGTACAGACGTGGCTGGCCGTCACAGGCATCCTCGTGGCGATCCTGGTATCGAACCAGCTGTCGAAAGTGCTCGGGCGGGCCGCGGAGAACGATTACGGCCGCCACATGGTGCTCGATCTGATCGCGCTGGGCGCGATCATGAATCTCTCGGTCATCGTACCGGTCGGGCTGCTGCTCGCGATCGTGCTCGCGCTCGGACGGCTCTACCACGACAGCGAGATGACGGCGCTGCAGGGCTGCGGCTTTGCCCCATCGCGCATGCTGCTGCCGCTGTCGGGTTTCGCGCTCTTGATCGCCGCGGGACTCGCGTGGCTCTCGTTCGTTCAAGTGCCCCTGGCGGATCACCAGGCGCAGCTCCTGCGCCAGGCGGCGGTCAAAGAAGCACAATTCGGGCAGCTCGATGCCGGGCGATTCCGCTCCTTCATGAGCGGCGGCGGCAATGCGGTCTTTTATGCCGAGCGGGTCGACGCAGAAGGCGTGCTGCACAACGTGTTCGTGCGCCGCGAGACCGCGGACCGCATCGAGGTCGCGCTCGCCGATACCGCGACGTACTCGAAGGCGGGCGCGGGTGGGCTGCATTTCGTGACCCTGTTCAACGGCAGGCGCTACGAGGGAGTCCCGGGTCGCAGTGACTTTCGCGTGATCGAGTTCAGCGAGCACGGCATTCCCATCGTGACGCCGGAGCAGGCGCTCGGCACGGAGAACGATCCGGACACCAAACCCACGCGCCAGCTCCTCGGCTCGAGCGCGCCGGCCGACGTCGCGCAGCTCGAGTTCCGGGCCTCGAGCCCCATCATGGCGATGGTGCTCACGCTGGTGGCGGTGCCGTTGAGCCGGCTGCGGCCGCGCCAGGGGCGCTACGCCCGCGTCGGGTTCGCCATCGTGGTGTATCTGGTGTATGCGAACCTTTTGTCCGCCTGCAAGGTCTGGATCGAGAAGGGGCAATTACCGCCCGCGATCGGCGTGTGGTGGGTGCACATTCTCGGCCTGGCATTCGGCTTGTATCTGGTGTACCGCGAGGGACGAGGCACGTGAACACGATCGACCGGTATCTCTACCGCACCGTAATGCTCTACACGGCGATGGCGATGGCCGTACTCCTCACGCTCGGGGGGCTTTTCCTGTTCATCAGTCAGCAAGGCGACATCGGCACCGGTGATTACGGCACGGCGGATGCGTTCTTGTACACCCTTCTCAACCTGCCGCAGCAGGTGTTCGACCTCCTGCCCATCGGCGCGCTGATCGGCGCACTCATGGGCTTGGGCGCACTGGCGGCCGGCAGCGAGCTCGTGGTCACCCGGGCCTCGGGAGTCTCGGTGTGGCGCATGGCCTGGCCGGTGGGTCTCGCAGGCCTGACGCTGTCCCTTTTCATGTATGCGGTCGGGGAATACGTCGCGCCGCCGCTCGCGCAGTTCGCCAAGCGCGAGAAGACCACGAGCAAGCTGGCGGACGTCAGCTTCGCCGGCACGAGCAGCGCGTGGGTCAAGGATGGCAACCTCATCCTGCGAGTGCAGACTGGCGAGGTCGATCAGTCCTTCGGTGGAGTCTCGTTGTTCGAGCTGGCGGCCCCCAATCGCCTGCGCTCCATCAAGCGCGCGGATCGCATCTCGGTCGCCGATCCCGGCCGCTGGCGCATGCATAACGTCGCGAACACGACGTTCAACGACGATCATGTGCAGAGCGGGGTGACGAACGAGATCACCATCCGCTCGACCGTGAATCCGGATTTCCTGAGCCTGGCCGCGACCGATCCGGACCTCCTCACGTTGAAGGGGCTGAAGTCCTATGTCGAGCACCTGCGCCGCAACAGTCTCGATGCCTCGTTCTATGAGATCGGATACTGGTCGAGGATTGCACGTATTTTCGCGGTGATCATCGTGACCCTGCTCGCACTGCCTTTCGTATTCGGACCGCTCCGAACCTCGGGCGCCGGCACGCGCACGGTCATCGGGGTCATGCTCGGCATCGTGTTCTTCCTGATCACCCGTACCGTGGAGAACGGCGGGCAGCTGTTCGGATTGGATCCTGCCCTGGTCGGCTGGCTGCCGACCGCCGTGCTCGGCGTGTGTACGCTCGTCGCGATCTCAAGAACGCGATAGCAAGACCACGCGAGTCCTCGACAGACGGTCATGCACTGCGAGGCGCGCGGGATCGACGTAGAGCCATAGGACGCCGAGCCCCGCCGGCGCCCAGGCTGCCAGAGCCCACAGGAACCGCAAGATGGCGCGTCCGAGCTCGAGGGGCTTGCCGGTATCGGTGACGGCGCGCAATCGCCACGCGCGCATCCCCAGGGTTTGGCCGCTGCGCGTCCAGTTGATCACATAGTAGGCACCGATCACCAAGAGCGCGCCCGTGCGAAACGCCCACCATCGCAACCGTCCGCTCTCCTCGGTGACGGCGCCGCCGTGGATGAGCACGATCACCAGGGTGTACACCATGAGCAGCGCGGCAAGCAGCAGGGCGTCATAGACGAGCGATGCAAGGCGCCGTCCGAAGCCGGCGCTCGTGCCGCTGATCACGGGGTCGGAGAGGGTGAGGAGCGTGGTGCGGGTAGTCTGGGCCGGGCCTTCGGAGTTCCCGCGGTCGGCTGAGCGGCGGGCTTGGTCTCCTTCGGCACCAAGAGTTGCTCGAGCGGCCGGAAGATGGCGTCGAATCGGTAGCTCGCCACTTCGAAGGCCCGCTTTTGCGTCTTGGCATCCAGCGCGGCGTCCTTGCTGGCCGTCACCTGGATCCAGCGTTTGTCGCCTGCCGCGACGCCTAAGATCGTGATGACGTTGCCGTCGGTGAGCGTGAAGATTGCCCGCGAAGGCTTGCTGAAATCGATGTCCGCCGCAGCCGTCACATCATCGGCAGTGAGGCCGCTCAGAGCGGAGGGCGAGGGCGCGAGCGCCTTCGGCTCGAGGAGCTTCCGGCCCGCCGGCGGCGCACCTTCGAGCGCAAAGCCCTCTTCACCGGCCTTGATTCGGTGAAGAACGTACCCTTGGCTGGTTGCGTGTGGAGCGGCTGCGCCCGGGCTTACCGCGCCCTGGCTGGCCGCAAGCTGCTCGTCGACGGTTTGGATCGAGGCCGTTGGCACATCGATCAGGTGCGAATCGATCCAGGCGCGCGGCTCGGCGTCTGCCGTGATGCCCGGCTCGATGGTGTAGCTGCGGTTCTCGCCGCCGCGGCGGGCGAAATTGCCCTCGCCGATCGGCTTGCCGACGATGACCCCGTGCTTGCCGTCCTTGGCGATCACCGTGATGTCGGTGCCCGCTGCGCCGGGCTCCCCGGGATCGTTCACGCCGATGACGGAAAAATTCGCCGGATCGGCGGTTTTCTCCTCGACGATCTTGGCGTCGGCGAGCGAGAGCAGGAGCTTGCGGATCTTAGAGGCATCGGCCGGATAGTCGGCACGCTGCGCGATCGTCCACTGATCGCCCGCACGGTGCAACGTGACGCCGGGTGCGGGGCTCCCCTTGCGAAGGTCGATCTCGGTCACCGAACCGAGCTCCCTCGAGAGCCCCGGCATGAACACTGCGCCCTCGGCGCCGCGCTCCGTGCCGTTGCGCCGCGATCCCAGATAGAGCGCGCCGCACAGCACGGCCACGGCGGCAACGAGCAGCGCGACGAAACGGCGGTGGCTCATGCCGGCTTCCCTGACGTCGCCCGGCGCCGGCGGCGCAGCGACAGAATGACCGCTCCCGCAAAGGCGACCGCCAGCGGTGCGATGGCGATGTTGATCACCTTGAGCCACATGTCGAGCCGGTTGATCTCCACATCGAGTCCGCGCTGGGTCTCGCGAAGCTGCTTGCGCACCCGCGCCTTCTCGGCCGTGAAGCGCTTGAGCTCTTGCTCCTGCTCGGGGGTGAGCATGAGAGAAGCTTGATCGTTGCGCTTGCTCTGCAGCTCCGTCAGCTTCGACTCGGTTTGCTGCAACTCGCCCTGCAGCTCGAGCACCTTGGCGCGCAATCGGTCATCCGCCCGATGTTTCAGCGCTTCCACGCGCTCGAAGGGCCGCGAGAAGGTCGCGCGTCCCCGGATGCTGATGAGCGCGCTCGAGCCGCTCAAGTTATCGAGCGCGTTGGCGACCAGATCGCCGTTGTTGGCGAATGCCTGGGCAATGCGCTGGCCGAGGAGCTCGCGCGTCTGTACCCACATGTAATCCATCAGCATGTCGGTGTCGGCGACGATTACGATGTTCGCGGGCACGGTGGACTTGGCCAGGTGCGCGACCGGCGGTCCGGCGGCGGGCTTCTGGTCGGCCGGTGCACCTTGCGGATAGGCCGAAGACACGGGGCCGGTGATGCGCGCGGCAATCGCATAGCGGATGCCGGTCGGTTTGAACCCGTCGCGCAGGCTCGCCGGATCCGTCATCGGACCGAAGCGCGCGGCCGGCAGCGGCTCGGCGTCCTTCGAGCTCATGAGCAGCGGCTCGAACTTCGTGCTCGCACCGGCGCGCGGTGAGAGGAAGCCCGCGGTGGCCACGTTGATCGATTCAAGCGTGGCGGTGACGACGTCCTTCGGGTCCATGTCTTCGCGGCGCAGTCCGAGGATGCCGATGTGGCGGGTCGCCGGTTCCTGCATGCTCGAGCGCACCTCGAGCCCGAGATCGAGATCGGCGACCACCTGGGTGGGGTTGTAGGTGACGCCCCAGGCCGTCAGCAGCGGCTCCAGGTCGGAGGCGCGGCTGGCGGTTGCGCCGGCAAAAGGATTTTGCGGGTCCTTTCCACTCGTATCCGCACCGCTGTCCGGATCGACGAACAACAGCACCTTGCCGCCGCGCATGACGAACTGATCGATCGCATACAGGGTCTTCGGCGCCAAGTTCTTGGGATGCACGATCATCAAGACATCGACGTCCTTATCGACCTGATCCAAGTCGGTGGCAAGCGCCCGGATGGTGAAGAGCTGCTCGAGCTGCGACAGAATCGGCCATGTCTCGCCCATCTGGCCGGTCATCGGATTGAACTGACCCTGCATCGGCAAGGTCGAGACGAGCCCGATGACCGCCTTCTTGGGAGTCGCCAGCTCCTGAATGAGCTTGGCGACGTCGTACTCCAGGAACTCCTCGCGGTCCGGCGTGAAGCTCGGGATGACGGAGCGGCCGTCCGTCGAGTTGGTGCCGGCCAAGCCGAAGTACAGCGAGTCACCGGTGCCGTTGCCGACCTGCAGCGGCTGCAGTCCCGCTTCCGCGGCGCGATCCTCGTCCTCCGAGAAGGGCTGCGGATCGATCACCTGCAGGCGAATCTTGCCCCCCGAGCGCGCAGTGACTTCCTCGAGAAACTCACGAACCCGCGCGGCGTACGGCATGATGAGCGGAGACTGCTTTCCCGCCACATCTCGCGAAAAGTAAAAGTAGAGGTTGATGGGCTCCTTGATCTCGGCGAGGACTTGCTTGGTGCCCGGACTCAAGGTGTAGAGGCGGTTTTGCGTCAAGTCGAGGCGCAGGCCGCGCAGCCCGAGGTTCGACAGCATGACCACGCCGAGGAACAGAACGGCAAGCGCCACGAGCCCACCGATGCCCACACCAGCTCTTTGCCAACGATTCGCTTTCACCTATTCCGCCTTCTTCATGTCGAGAACCAGCGCCGTCGCCGCCAGCCAAAAGACGATGAGCGCCGCGAAGTACACCAGGTCGCGCAGATCGATGACGCCTTTGGAGATGGCCTCGAAATGCGAGAAAAAGCTCAAGGACGCGATCGCATCCACGATTGCCTGCGGCAGCACGCCGCGCACGAAATCGAGGACGATGGGAAATCCCGCGAGCAGAAACACGAAGCCGACCAGGGCCGCGGTAATGAATGCGATCACCTGGTTGCGCGTGGCGGCGGACAGGCACGTGCCGATGGCCAGAAAGCCACCCGCCATGAGAAAGCTCCCCACGTACCCCGCTACGATGGCGCCGTTGTCGGGACTGCCGAGATAATTCACGGTGATCCAGATGGGAAACGTGAGCGCGAGCGCGATGCCGGCAAACGTCCACGCCGCGAGGAACTTGCCCACCACCGCCTGCCACAGCGTGACCGGCAAGGTCATCAGGAGCTCGATGCTGCCGCTGTTGCGCTCCTCGGCCCAGAGGCGCATCGAGATGGCCGGAATGAGCACCAGATAGAGCCAGGGATGCCAGCGGAAGAACGGCTGCAGATCGGCCTGCCCGCGCTCCAGTAATCCTCCGACCTGAAACGTGAACACCGCGGCCAGCACGAGGAAAATGACGATGAAGACGTACGCGAGCGGCGTCGCGAAATAGCTCTTGAGCTCGCGCCGGAAAATCACCCAAGTCTTGTTCAAGGCGATGCTCCCCCATCGGCTGCGGTGCTGCCGGGCGCCGGAGCCAGTGCATCGCGGGCGGTGGCGCTCGGCCGGGTGAGCCGGCGGAACACTTCGTCGAGCCGGCCCGATTCCAGATGCAGCTCGGGCACATCCCAGCCCTGCCGGGTAATGAGCGCGCTCACCGCGGGCAACGCGTTTCTGCCCTCGCGCGGAACCGCGGTGAGTCTGAGCTCGCGCTCGTCGCTCTCGACGTCGGCAACTTCGGGAAGCCCCGCGATCTCGCGGCGGGCGGCCGCGAACTGCTCGGACTTCTCGAAGCGCAGGCTCACCGCGTGGTGATAACGGGATCGCGCCTCCAGCGCACCCGGCGATTCGTCCGCTACGATGCGTCCGTCGGCGATGATGATGGCGCGCGTGCACACCTCGTGCACTTCCTCCAGGATGTGGGTCGAGACGACGACCAGCTTGTCCTTGCTGAGCTCGTTGATGAGGCGACGCACCTCATGCTTCTGATTGGGATCGAGACCATCGGTGGGCTCGTCCAAAATGAGCACCTGCGGATCGTGGATCAAGGCTTGAGCGAGCCCCACCCGGCGGCGAAATCCTTTGGAGAGCGTCTCGATGACCTGGTCGATCACCGGCGCGAGCGCGAGGCGCTCGATCACGATGTCGCGCCGCTCGCGGCGCCGCGCGCCGCGGAGGCCCCGCACATCGGCGATGAAGTCCAAGAACTCTCCGACCGTCATCTCCCCGTAACTCGGGGCGCCTTCGGGTAAATAGCCGATGCAGGACTTGGCGGCGACCGGGGCCTCGAGAATATCGTGGCCGCACACCGTGACCTCGCCGGCCGTCGGCGCGATGAACCCGGCGATCATGCGCATGGTGGTCGATTTGCCGGCGCCGTTCGCCCCGAGAAAGCCGAGCACCTCGCCCGGCGCCACGGAGAAGGTCAGGTCATCCACGGCAAGAATGTCGCCATAGCGCTTGGACAGGTTTTTCGTCGTGATCATGCCCGCCTTTGAGCGCGTTTGGCGAAGCAGGTTCCCTAAAATTTCGTGGTCCGCTTCGAGGGCAGCCGCGCTAGCCGCCGCCGGCCTTCTTCTCGATGGCCGTCTTGTTGTCCTTCAATATGCGTCTTACCTCGGGCAAGGGCGGCCGATCCGCCATTCGCGAGATCAGCTCGGCCAGCTCGTACCACTTTCGGCCCCACTGTACCAGACGCACCGCGTCCGCGATCACCTGCTCGCGCACGGCGTCGACCGCTGGGGGCGGCGCGATTCTAGCAGGTTGTTTGGCCGCCGCTCGCGCCGCCGGTGCGGGGTCCGCGGTCCTGCGTTCGGTGCGTGCGATTTGGGGCGTACCCACGGGCGGCGGCGCCCGGCGCTTGGTGGAGGCGAACTGCGGCATCTCGCGCGTAGCGCTCGGGCTGTCGGGCGCCCCGCGGGCGGTGCCGGGCTTGTGGCTGGGCCGCTTCGCCGGGAATTTGGGCATCTCTCGCGTGACGCTCGTGGCGCCGGTGGCGCTCTCGGGTCCCGGAAGCGCCTTGCCGCGCGCGGCTGGAGCGCTCTCGGCGCGCGCGGCCGTTTCGTCGCGCCGGGGCGGCTCGTCGCGCGGCGGCGGCGGGGGCTCGACAGGCGGCTCGGCAGCGGGCTCGGCGGGCGCGGCCGCCTTGAGGTCGCGCTCGTTATCGGCATCGGCGAGCGGAATGAAGCGCTCGATATGCTCCGAGCCAATCAGGTTCGCAAGGAATGTCATGAGCTCGAGGGAGTCGGAGAACCGGGTGTCGCGCTGGGCGATGCGAGCCTCGACCTGCGCCTTCAGGGCGGCCGTCTTCTGGGCGGCCAGATCGATGATCCAGCGGCTCGGGCGCTGGTGCTCAGGCCACGGCTGTACCTTCCAGTAGCTTTCGCTGTCGAGCCCCGTGTACCTTGCGTGCAGCTCGAGGCTTTTGAGCCATTTATCCAGAAGTTCCAGCAGGCGTTGATCGGCAGGTGTTGCCATGGGTTCGCTCCAGCCGGCACCCTAAACGATGCGCCGGCCGATGGCTACCGGCGCGTTCTCAATGCGTGACGCGGGCGGGGCATCGTCGGCTCGCGTAGACTCTGCCGCCATGTGCGGGATTGCGGGAATTATCGGCTCACAGGCGAGCCTCGACAGGATAAACGCGATGACGAGCCTGCTCCGCCACCGCGGACCGGACGGCGACGGGGTATGGAGCGCTCCGGGGGTCGTCCTGGGTCACCGGCGCCTGTCGATCATCGATTTGTCGCATGCCGGCGATCAGCCGATGGTACTCGGCACGCACGTCCTCACCTACAACGGCGAGATCTACAACCACCAGGCGCTGCGCGCGCAGTTGCCCGGACCGTGGCGTTCCAGCTGCGACACCGAGGTGCTCTTGCACCTCATGGCGCGCGAGGGCAACGCGGCTTTGCAGAAGATCATCGGCATGTTCGCCTTTGCGATCTGGGATGGCGGCGCGCGGCGGCTGACGCTCGCCCGCGACCGTCTCGGCATCAAGCCGCTGTATTACCGGCTCACGGCCGACGGCATCGCCTTCGCATCGGAGCTCAAGGCGCTCCTCGTGCTCGGCAAGCCGCCGATCGATTCGAGTGCGGTGCGCGACTATCTGTCTCACGGCTATATCCCGGCTCCGAAGTCGATTTATGGGGGTATCTCGAAGCTCCCCGCGGGTCACACGCTCACCTGGGAGGACGGCCGCGTGCGCATCGAGCGCTACTGGGAGCCCTCGGCCGACATCAAGCGCCGGGACGCGGACCAGACATTGGGAGAGCTCGATGCGCTGCTGCGGGAGGCGATACCGGCGCATACCTTGTCGGACGTGCCGGTCGGCGTCTTCTTGAGCGGCGGCATCGACTCCGCGCTGACCGCCTGGTATCTCGATGCCCCGCATACCTATACGCTGGGCTTCGAGGCGAAGCAGCGCTCCGAACTCGAGGCCGCGCGCGCGGCTGCGGCGCATCTTCGCACCGTGCATACCGACATGACGGCGCAAGCCGCCGACTTCGAGCAGGCACTCGAGGCGATTCCACGGATCTTCGACGAGCCGTTCGCCGATAGTGCGGCCTGGTCGAACTATCTGATTGCCGAGTTTGCGCGCCGCGAAGTCACCGTGGCGCTGAGCGGCGAGGGCGGCGATGAGATCTTCTGCGGCTATCCGCGCTACTGGTCGCGCGTCGGCGGACGATCCAGTCCGCTCAATCGCGCGCTTGCGCGCTGGCTGCCGCCGCTGTCGCGCTTCGGCGCCTCCATGCAGCGGCGCGCCGACGTCGGGCTGGCGGCATTCGCCGCCGCGCTCGGCGGCATGAGCGGGACGCAGATCGATCAGCTGCTGGCGAGCGAGTGGCGCGAGAGCGGCTACGACTACCTGTGGTTCTACCGGCAATTCTGGCGGGAGGGGCAGGGCGCGCTCGCGCAATTGCGCTGGCTCGATCTGCACACGGATCTCGCCGAAGGCCTGCTCACCAAAGTCGACCGCACCAGCATGGCGCATTCTCTCGAGGTGCGGCCGCCGCTGCTCGATCATCGGGTGGTGGAATTCATGCTGAGCGTCGATCCTTCCCTGCTGGTCGATCAGCGGCGCAGGCGGGGCAAATTGCTGGTTCGACGGCTGATGGAGCCGAGGCTTCCGGCCGGCCACCTCGAGCGACCGAAGTCCGGGTTCGGACTGCCCGTGCACCGATGGCTCAGGTCGCATCCGCGGGTCCTGCACGAGGCAGTGGCGCGCCTGCGAGCCCGCGGCGTTTTGCAACGCCCGGTAGGCACGGAGTTCCGGCGGGCGTGGTCGCTACTGGTGCTCGATCGCTGGTTCACCGCCTTTGGCTGAGGGAGGACTGCGCATTCTGTTCGTTCCGGTATCGGGTCCGTACGGTATGGGCGAGTTCGCGCGCTCCTCGGCGATCGCGAGCGCCGTGCTCGAGCGCTGGCCGACCGCCTCGGTGCATTTCGTGCTCAGCCGTCAAGCCCACTATGCCGGCCGGATTCCATTTCCGGTGACGCTCCTGCCCTCGTCGCCGACGTTTCATTCCGCCGCGGTCATCGATCTGATGCGCGCGTGGCGTCCCGACGTGGTGCTGTTCGACAATGCCGGCCGCTCCGGACAGATCAGGGCCGCGCATCGTCTCGGCGCGCGCGTCGTGTTCATCAGCGCTCGCCGTCGCCAGCGGCGCAGGGCGTTTCGACTCCGCTGGATGTGCCTCATCGATGAGCACTGGATCGCCTATCCGAAGCTCATCGCCGGGGATCTCGGTCTCATCGAGCGGGCGAAGCTGAAAATCCTGGGCCGCCCCAGGGTCCGTTACCTCGACGTGATCCTTGCCCGCCGTCCGCGCAACGCCGTGCAGACGGATCCTGCGAGACTCTACGCGTGCGAGATCCTGGTCATTCCTGGCGGCGGCACGGGACATCCGGACGCTGAGGATGCCGCGAGGCAATTCTTGAGCGCGGCGCGCAGCCTTGCGGCGGCGGGTTTCGCGACGGTGTTCGTCGGTCCGGCCGAGGACGGGATGGCGGCCGGCACGCACTTCTCGCAAGTCGATGCCCTGCCGCAGGCGGACCTCGCCGAGCTCATGACGCGCGCCCGACTCATCGTGGCCAATGGCGGCTCGACGATGCTGCAGGCGGTCGCGTGCGGCGCGGCCTGCGTGGCCGCGCCCATCGCAGGCGATCAGCGTGAGCGGATCCGGCGCTGCGTCGAGGCAGGCGTCGCGGTCGAGGCTTCACCAGTCGCGGCCGACATTACCGCGAAGGCCGAGGCACTGCTCAACGACGAGGCGAGGCGTGCAGCGCTCGTGCGGCGCGCGGCCGCACTCGAGCTCGCGAACGGCCTCGAGCTCGCGCTGGCGGCGCTCGAAAATTTAAAGCCCCGGCGCTGAACGGGAACGCATGCCGAACGCCGTCCTCCTGGGCTACGATCCGGACCAGCCATCCTACCGGCACCGCATGCGCAGTCTCGTGCGTCCCCTCGAGTGCGCCGGCTGGAACGTGCGCCTGGAGCGCTTTCCGAGCGGGCGGTACGGTCTGCGGACCTGGGAGCGGCGCGAGCTGCTTCGTTGGGCGCATGTCGTGGTGCTGCACCAGATCAAGCTGAGTGCCTTCGAGGCGCGTCTTTTCGCTAGGCTCACCCGACGGCGCGTGTTCGACGTGGACGATGCGATCTACGTTCGAAAGCCGCGCCGACTCGGCGAGCCGCCGCACGATTCGCTCTGGCGACGCAAGAAATTCGCGGCGACCTGCCGTGCGGTGGACGCGGTGGCGGCCGGCAACGAGGTGCTCGCGGCGGTTGCGCGCGGCGCGGCGCGGTCGGTCGAGGTGTTGCCGACCTCGATCGACACCGCCGGCTATCTGCCGAGCACCGCGGGCGCCGAGGGCCCGGTCGCCATCGTGTGGATCGGAAGCCCGGAAAATCTCACGTACCTCGAAATGCTGCGTCCCGCCCTCGCGCGGCTCACGGTCCGGCATCCCGAGCTCAAGCTTCGCGTCATCTGCTCGCGCTTCCCGAGCTGGCCCGAAATCAACGTGGAGCGTGTGGCGTGGAGCGAGGCCACGGAGGCGGCTTCGCTCGCCGCCGCGCATATCGGTGTCATGCCGCTCACCGACGACGCCTGGTCGCGCGGCAAGTGCGCATTCAAGCTGCTTCAATACATGGCCGCCTCGCTTCCATGCGTGGCATCGCCCGTGGGCGCGAACACCGAGGCGGTCATCGACGGCTTCAACGGCTTCCATGCCCGCGGCGAGGTCGAGTGGGAGCGCAGCCTCGAGCGGCTGATCCTGTCGCCGCCCTTGCGCGCGAGGCTCGGCGCGAACGGTCACGCGCATGTGGCGAAACGCTATTCGATGCGCGCGTATCAAACTCATTATCTGGCGCTCCTTGCGCGTCTCGCTGCGGAATGACAAGTTGGGTATGCTTCTCGACATGCCCGCGCTTCATATCCATCAGATCCTGAACCATTACACGCCGCGGGAGGACCTGGATCCGGGCTTTCTGGTGCTCGATAATTCCTCGAACGAGCGGCCCGACTGGTACGAGTATTGGCCGATGCGCAGATTCCTGCTGCAGGAGCCTCTGGACGAGAACGCGTTCTATGGGTTCCTGTCGCCGAAATTTCGTCTGAAGACCAACCTGGACGCGGCCCAGGTGCGCGAGTTCATCGCCCGCTCGCCCGACGCAGACGTATTTTTGTTCAGTCCCAGCATCCACAACAGCGCTTATTTCTGGAACGTGTTCGAGCACGGCGAGTCCGAGCATCCGGGACTCGCCGGCGTCGCCGCGCGCCTGCTTGCGCGCATCGATCCGTCGGCACGGATCGATGCGCTCGTATCCGACTCGCGCAACACCGTGCACTCGAACTACTTCGTCGCGAAACCGCGCTTCTGGCGGGCGTGGCTCGCGGTCAACGAGCGGCTGTTCGCCATCGCCGAGGCGCCGGACGATGAGCTCGGCGCGGAGCTGCGCGCGGCCACCGCTTACCGCGGCAGTGCGAACGTGCAGATGAAGATCTTCGTCATGGAGCGCATGGCGACCTGGCTCTTGAGCCGCGATTCGACTTTTCGAGCGTATGCGCGCGATCCGTTCGCCTCCCGTTCGCGCATCTACAAGCTGCCCCTCGCCGTGGCGTGCGATGCGCTGAAGATCGCCTACGCGACGCAGGGGCGGGAGCAATACAAGGACGTCTTCCGCATGCTACAGAGACTTCGCTCGCTCCTGAACGTTCAAGTGCGCATTCTCGGGCGGCTCGGGCTCTCTCCGGTCCGGCCGACTCTGCGCACGCTCGAATCCTACTGGCAGTCAGACGTGCGCTGAAGGGCGGTCCATTTGAGCATGCCCGACGCATCTGCGCGGACGTTCTGGCGGGGACGGCGCGTGTTTCTCACCGGACACACCGGCTTCAAGGGGTCATGGCTGTGGCTCTGGTTGCGCGGCTTGGGAGCCAGGCTCACCGGCTATGCGCTCGACCCGGCGACCGACCCCAGTCTGTGGAGCATCGTCGAGGCCGGCGCGCTTCCCGGCGAGTCCTCGGTCATTGCGGACATTCGCGATGCCGCACGCCTCGAGGCCGAGCTCGCCGCGTCCGACCCGCAGATCGTTTTTCACCTCGCCGCGCAGGCGCTGGTGCGAGAGTCCTATGCCGATCCGCTCGGGACTCTCGCAACCAATGTGCTCGGCACCGGCGCGCTGCTCGAGGCCTGCCGGCACCTCGCTCATCTCGAATGCGTCATCGTCGTCACCAGCGACAAGGTCTATGAGAACGACGGTACGGGACGCCCGTTCGAGGAGGGCGATCGGCTCGGCGGCGACGATCCCTACAGCGCGAGCAAGGCCTGCGCCGAGATCCTGACGCGAAGTTTCAGCGAGAGTTTTTTTGCCGCGGGGCCCCCGGTGGCGACGGCGAGGGCTGGCAACGTGATCGGCGGCGGCGATTGGTCGGCGGACCGGTTGATTCCCGATTGCGTTCGGGCGCTCAAGGCCGGCACGCCCGTGAGCCTGCGCTACCCGGACGCGGTGCGGCCCTGGCAGCATGTCTTCGAGCCGCTCGGCGGCTACCTCACGCTGGCGCAGGCCCTGGTGCAATCGCCGCGGAGCGCGCCGCGCGCTGTCAATTTCGGGCCGGATGCGGCATCCTTTTCAACGGTGAGAGCCGTGGTCGAGGCGTTCAGCGCCCGGTTCGAAGGCAAGCCGGGCTGGGAGCCGGATCGCTCCACACAGCCGCGCGAGGCGCAAGCCTTGACCCTCTCCTCGACGCTCGCCAGTCGGGCGCTCGGCTGGCAGCCCGCGCTCGATATGGATCGATCGTTGCTTTGGACCGCGGATTGGTACCGAGCGCACGCGGCGCGGGAGGATATGTTGAAGTTTTCCGAAGCGCAGCTCGCGCACTATCGAGCGTTCGCCGGCCGGCACCGATGAAGTGCGTCATCCTCGCGGGCGGGAAGGGCACGCGCATCGCCGAGGAGTCGAGCACGCGACCCAAACCCATGCTCGAGATCGGCGGACGGCCGATTCTCTGGCACATCATGAAGCTCTACGCCTCGTTCGGCGTGACGGAGTTCATCGTATGCCTGGGCTACAAGGGCTACATGGTGAAGGAATACTTCGCAAACTATTTCCTGCATCAGGCCGACGTGACGTTCGACATGGCGGGAAATCAGGTGGAGTACCACGATTGCCGCAGCGAGCCGTGGAAGGTCACGCTCGTGGATACCGGCGAGGAGACCATGACCGGCGGACGGCTCCTGCAGGTGGGCAAGTATTTGAACCCGGGCGAGTCATTCTGCATGACCTACGGCGATGGGCTCGCCAACATCGACATCTCGGCGGAGATCGCCTTCCATCGGGAGCGCGGCCTCAAGGCCACGGTGGCCTGCGTGCGGCCGCCGGCGCGCTTCGGGCGGGTGGTCGTCGACGGCGCGCGCGCGACCTCGTTCGAAGAGAAACCCCAGGCCGAAGGCGGATTGATCAATGGCGGCTTCTTCGTGCTCGAGCCGAGCGTGCTCGAGCTGATCGACGGCACCCATACGGTGTGGGAAAAGGAGCCCATGGAGAGCTTGGCAGAGACCGGTCAGCTCGCGGCGTGGGTTCACCTGGGGTTCTGGCAGCCGATGGATACGTTGCGCGACAAGCAGCACCTCAATGCCCTGTGGGAGGCGGGCGCCGCGCCGTGGAAGCGTTGGCACACATGAGCTCGCGATGACGGGCCCGGTGACCGCGTGCCGCTCGTGCGGCGGCCGGCTTGCCGTCACCATGGCGGATCTCGGCCTGCAGCCTCCTTCGAACGCGTTCCTCGCCTCGCCCGCCGAGGCTGCGGCCGAGAGACGCTATCCGCTGCGCGCCAAGGTGTGCGAGGTGTGCAAGCTCGTGCAGGTCGACTACGACGTGGCACCGGAGGAGCTGTTTGGCAACTACGTCTATTTCTCCTCGTACTCCGAGGATTGGCTGGTGCATGCCGAACGCTACGCCGAGATGGCGCGCCGCCGCTTCGATCTGGACCGGGGGAGCCTCGTCGTCGAGCTCGCGAGCAACGACGGATATTTGCTCAAGAACTTCGTGAAGATGGGCATCCCGGTGCTGGGCATCGATCCATCCGCCGCGGTCGCGCGGGCGGCCGAGGCCATCGGCGTGCCGACGCGGGTCGAATTCTTCGGCGAGCCGCTCGCCCGCAGGCTCGTCCAGGAGGGCAAGAGCGCCGACCTCATCGTCGGCAACAACGTGCTCGCTCACGTCCCGCAGCTGAATGACTTCGTCGCGGGCATCGCGGTGCTGCTCAAACCCCACGGCACCGTAACCATCGAGTTCCCGCACCTGCTCAAGCTCATCGAGCACGTCGAATTCGACACGATCTATCACGAGCACTACTCGTACCTTTCGCTCACCGCCATCGAGCATGTCTTTCGAAGACATCATTTGCGCCTCTACGATGCCGAGGAGCTGCCGACCCACGGTGGATCGCTGCGCATCTTCGCGGCGCACGCAGGCCGCGAGCTTTCCGACGGCGCGACGCTGCAGGCGTTGCGGTCAAAGGAGGCGCAAGCCGGCTTGGACGAGCTGTCGAGCTATGGCCGCTTCGCGGAGCGTGTGGAGGCCTGCCGGCGCTCGCTCCTCGAATTCCTCGCCCGGGCAAAACGCGAGTCGAAGCGCGTGGCGGCCTACGGTGCCGCGGCCAAGGGCAACACGCTGCTCAATTTCTGCGGCATCACGCCCGAGGATATTCCGATGGTCGCGGATCGGAATCCTCACAAGCAGTCGAAGCTCCTGCCGGGCACGCACATCCCCGTGGTGACACCGGAGGCGCTCATGCAGAGCCGCCCGGACTACGTGTTGATCCTGCCGTGGAATCTCGAGCACGAGATTCGGCGGCAGCTCGACGGCATTCGCGCCTGGGGCGGCCGTTTCCTCACCGCGGTGCCGCAGGTCGCCGTCGATCCGTGATCTTCCAGCCCTCGCCACTGCCCGGCGCGTTCACGATCGAGATGCAACGGCTCGAAGACGAGCGCGGCTTTTTCGCGCGCAGCTATTGTGCCGAACAATTCGCGGTCCGCGGACTGTCCGCGACGATGCCGCAATCGAGCGTCTCGTTCAACGCGCGGCGCGCGACGCTGCGCGGCCTGCACTATCAGGCGGAGCCGCATGCGGAAGACAAGCTGGTGCGATGCACCGCGGGTTCGATCTACGATGTCATCGTGGATCTGCGGCCGGACTCTCCCATGCACCGGCGCTGGTTCGCGACCGAGCTGAGTGCCGAGAATCACCGCTCGCTGTACGTGCCGAAAGGGGTTGCCCATGGCTTCATCACGCTGCGCGAGGACACCGAGGTGCTGTATATGATCTCGGTGCCGTACGTGCCGGGCTTCGATCGAGGCATCCGCTGGAACGATCCGGCGATCGGCATCATCTGGCCGCTCGAGCCCACCGTCGTGTCGGCGCGCGACGCGGCGCACCCCCTGCTTTGAGGCTCGCTTGGTCAGGCAACGGGTGCTGGTGACGGGAGCGGGCGGATTCATCGGCCGCTGGAGCCTTCAGCCCTTGCGGGCCGCGGGCTACGAGGTGTGCGCCGTGCTCTCGCCGCGGCGACACACTGTCGAACCCGAGGTTCTTCCGGCCGGCATCGACGTGCGGCGCGCAGACCTTACCGAGCCTGCCTCGATCGATGCCCTCCTCGAGGCCACCAAGCCGACGCATTTGCTGCATTTTGCGGGGGTTGCCACGCCGGGGATCTACGCGCAGAGCAGCGAGAACCAGCGCTGGCTGAGCGCCTCCCAGCACCTGCTTGCGGCATTTGGGCGCCGGGGCGGCGTACGGGCGGTCATGGCGGGAAGCTGCGCCGAGTACGATTGGTCGCAAGCGGCGGTATGCGACGAGCGATCGAGTCCGCTCGCCTCCGGAGCGGGCGTGAGCCCTTACGCGGCGTGCAAGATCGAGCTGCAGCGCTCGCTCGAGGCGTACGGGCGTGCGCACGACCTGTCGTGGGCGTGGGGACGAATATTCTTTCAGTACGGCCCCGCAGAGCATCGCGATCGCCTGGTCGCCTCGGTGATCGCGAACTTGCTCGCGGGGCGCGAGGCACCCTGCACTCACGGCCGGCAGGTCCGCAGTTTCCTGCATGTCGCGGACGTCGGCGCGGCCTTCGCCGCCCTCCTCGCGAGCGAGGTGCGGGGACCGGTCAACATCGGTTCGGGCGATCGCATCTCGATCGGCGAGCTTCTCGAGAAGTTGGCCCGCGGGATCGGCCGCCCGGAATTGCTCAAGCTCGGCGCGCGCAGTGCGCCGCCCGGAGAGCCCGCCGTCCTCCTACCGGAGATCGGCCGATTGCGCGATGAGGTGGGATGGCACCCTTACTGGTCCCTCGATGCGGGACTCGAGGACGCGGTTCGCTGGTGGCGGGCGAGGCTCACATGATCCCGCTGCCCCAATGGCACCCCATGGCCGTGCACTTCCCGCTGGCTCTCACCGTCACTGCGGCGCTCGCACTCAGCACCGCTCGCGCCAAGATGTTCGAGCGTCACGGCGCGACCTTGGCACTCGTGGGCACATGGAATTTGTGCGTGGGTGCGGTCGGGGCACTCTTCGCCGTGGGTACCGGCCTTGCCGCAGTGGTCAGCCTCGAGCTCGGACCCGCGGCGCGCGCCGCGGTTGGCGTGCATGTGAAGTGGGCCATTTTCAGCAGCGCGGCGCTGGTGCTGCTGGCGGTGTGGCGCGGTGCCGGAACGGATCCCAAAGCGCGACCCTCCGGCTTTTTTCTTCTGCTGCTGTGGGCGGTGACCGCAGCGCTCATGGTCACAGGCTTCCGGGGCGGGGAGAATGTGTACCGGTTCGGTGTCGGCGTCGCTCAGGGAGCGGCGCTTGGGGGGCTTCGCCCCGGAGGTGAACGATCATGAATCTGAACGCGGCAGAGCTCGAGCGATTCGTCGACGGTGTCTGGGATCAATCGATTGTGCCCGAGCTGTGCAAGTACGTGCGCATTCCGAACAAATCGCCGCTTTTCGATCCGGATTGGGAGCAGCACGGCCACATGGAGCGCGCCGTCGCGCTGATGGCGGACTGGGCCCGCCGCCAGCCGGTGGCGGGGCTGTCGTTGCGAGTCTCGCGCCTGCCGGGGCGCACTCCGCTGATATTCATCGAGGTGCCTGGCCAAGGGCGCGAGACGGTATTACTGTACGGCCACCTCGACAAACAGCCCGAATTCACCGGCTGGGAGCACGGGCTCGGTCCCTGGGAGCCGGTGATTCGTGACGGGCGGCTCTACGGTCGCGGTGCGGCAGACGACGGCTACGCGATATTCTCCTCGCTCACCGCCATCGCCGCCCTCCAGGCTCAGAAAATTCCCCACGCGCGCTGCGTGCTGCTGATCGAAGCGTGCGAGGAAAGCGGCAGCGTCGATTTGCCGGCGCACGTCGAGGCGCTCGCCGCCGACATCGGCAGCCCGAGTCTCGTGGTTTGTCTGGATGCAGAGGCCGGCGACTATGAGCGGTTGTGGCTCACCACCTCGCTCCGCGGCAACATCGTGGGCACGCTCCAGATCGACGTGCTCACCGAAGGCGTGCATTCGGGCGCGGGCAGCGGCATTGCCGCTTCGTGCTTCGATGTGCTGCGCGTTCTTTTGTCGCGACTGTCCGATCCGCAGACGGGCAAGCTCGAGCTGGCGGAGCTCACGGTCGATGTGCCTGCCGAAAGACGCCGGGAAATCGCCGCCACCGCGCAGCTCCTCGGCGAGTCGGTGGCGGCACGCATGCCATTCGTCGCGGGTGTGCGCGCGATGTCGCCGGATCCGGCGGTGCTGCTCGAGAATTCCACCTGGAAGCCGACCTTGACCGTCACCGGCCTCGACGGGTTGCCGAACGTGAGCAACGCGGGCAACGTGCTCGCGCCGGGGCTCGAGGTGAAGCTCTCTTTTCGACTGCCGCCGACCGCGAACGCCGACGCGGCGGCGGCGGCGATTCGACGAACGCTCGAAAGCGATCCGCCGTACGGCGCGCGGGTCCGCTTCACCTCGAGCGCCAACATCGGCTGGAATGCACCGCGCACGGAGCCGTGGCTCGAGCGGGCCGTGGCAGAAGCCTCGCGGCAATTCTTCGGACACGAGGGCATGGCCATGGGTGTCGGAGGAACGATCCCGTTCATGGCCATGCTGGGCGAGCGTTATCCGCGTACGCAGTTTCTGGTGACCGGGGTGCTCGGGCCGCACTCGAACGCACATGGGCCGAACGAGTTCCTGCACATCGATTACGCGAAGCGGCTGACCGCAGCCGTGGCGGACGTCATCGCGCGGCACGCGGCCCGCTGAGAGCGCCGACCGCCACGATGCGCGCGGCGTAACAAAAATGACGTGCAGCCCCCTCCGGGGCTGCACGTCTCGTCCAAACGCCGATCACATGCTCGGCATGTCGCCGGTGAAGTAGGCGATTACGTAGGCCTTCAAGGTCGCGTCCGCCTGCGGAGTTCCGTACACCTTGACCGGCGCACCCGCAGCGAGACCCGCCTTCAAATCGGCCATCCCGGCGTCGGTGGTGATGTCGATGGGGCTCACCGTCACGATCCCGCCGGTCCGATCGACCTGATACACGAGTGTGGCCGAGCCGGTCGTGGCGCTCACATCCACCGTGGCGGGCATGGCGCCGCCCGCAACCGTCATGGTGAACGAGCTGCCGTTGAGGCCGCTCGCCACGTTGCCGAGCGGCAGCAGCGCGGGCAACAGGATGCTCCCGTAGGCCGCCCAGCCGTTCGCATTCGCCGGATCGTTCCAGGTCGCGAAGCTCACGCCGTAGGAAGGCACTGCGCCGACGGAGCCGCCGAAATTGACGCTTCCGCCGGTCGCCGCCACGAACTCGCCGACCGCATCGCTGCCGTCCACGAGCACGGTCGGATACGCAAAGTCCCACCACTTGTATCCCGTGAGCGCATTGCCCTCGAAATCCTTGCCGTTCGGCGTCGCGCCCGAGATGTAGTTCATGGTGTACACGTAATCGTCGCTCGCATCCATGAACTTGCGTGTGTAGGTGAAGTTCATGGCGCTCGGAACGGAGATCGATCCGTCGTAGCGGGCGGTCTCGATGTCGATGCTCTGAGCGACCAGCGGCGTCGCGAGGGGATCGACCACGGTGGCGTGCACCTTGAAGCCGCGCACCAGATCCTCGCTCGAGAGGAACGAGGGCCCCGCGCCGATGGGCTTCGAATCAACCGTGGGATTGTAGGGCGCGCGCACGAAGAACTGGGTGTCGGCGTTGATCAGGAGAGGTACGCCGATGCCCGATTCGCTCTCGACCGTCACCATGTCGCTCGTCGTGTTCACATGCAGCACGTGGCCTTCGGGGCTGACCCATACGTAGTTGAACTCGCTGCTCACGTAAATGCGCGTGGCGACGAGGGTGCCGTTCTGCTGATAGCGCGCGGCGATGCGCACATAGCGGTTGATGAGCGAGGTCTGGCCGGAGAAGCTCTCGATCGCCGTACGCGTTTTCGCATCGAGATCGTAGAGGATCGTGCCGTTCACCGAGTCGGCGGTGATGACGATCGACTGCGAGCCTGCAATGGCCGTTTCCGGGTTTACCGCAGGCTCGGTGGGAAATTCCCGGGTGATGGTGATCGAGGCGCTATCGCTGGAAATCGATTGCACATCGCCGTATATGTGTCGCAGGACAAGATGGGTGAGATCATGTCGCGCCAGGCGGTGCACCGGTCCATCGAAGTTGACGGCCCACACCGTGGGACCCCCGCCCACGGGCACATGGCCGATGAGGAACGCGGGATGCGCCAGATCGAACTCGAGATCGAGCGCATTGTTCTGCGTCGTGCTCACGACCAGCGGCGCATCGAAGTTCACATTCACCGGTACCGTGAGACTTCCGCTCATCCCCTGCGTGTGCTGGATCTGGATCCGGCTCGTGGGAATCGTGGTCATCGCCGGCGCGGCGAAACCCGCTTCCGGATTCGCCGCGGTGGTGAGCAGAACATCACCCGGATTGGCGCTCACGGTGAGGACCGCGCCGGTGTAAGTGCCTGCCGGAATGCCGACGTTGCCGAGCAGCTCATCGATCTGATCGAGCAGCACGAGATTCGTCGTGGGCACGGGGCTCGGCGCCGAATATACCGTGACGTCGTCGCCGCCTCCCTGCGGAATGAGCGCAATCGACACGATCTTCACGCCGATCGTCGCCCAGTCTTCCGACGAGGCATCGCTCACCATCACGGCAAGATTCGCGCTTTGCGTCGTCGTCGAAGACGAGGTGCTGGTGAGCGCCGGGCTTCCGGAGCTGCCGGATCCGCCGCAAGCCGTGAGCAGCGCTGCCGAGATGCAGAGCGACAGCACTCGAGATGAGTTGGACATAATCACGGTCTCCATGTTGACGATAAGGTGTCGTTGCCGCGACTTGCTTGCCGCGTCGTCGATGAGCAACCCAACGGGCGAAGTGTTGGGACGTTGACAACCCTGTCGGGCGGGCGGCTTATTTTTGCGGCAAAACGCCGTCTCTTATCGGCGACAGCGCGGGGAGAGAAACTTTCGTGATGTCGATCAGGCGCGCCGCGCCGGGAGTTGCGTGCCGTTGCAATGGGCGAGCCACGCGCTTCGATAAGCGTGCTCGATGTTGTGTGCGAAGCGCGCCGCGTCCATGAGAGCCGAGCGCTGCATGGATGCGCGAAGGGAGCGGCGCAGCGTGCCCAGCCGATCGAGATCGGCGGCCAGCGCGACGGCATTCGCAACGAATGCCTCATCGGAGCCGGCCACGAGATCCATGAGATCCAAGTGATAGAGTTGGCTCAAGCCTGCGCGGCCGACACAGGTGTCGCCGGTCCGCGTGACGATGGGCACACCCATCCACAAGGCGTCGAGGCTCGTGGTGTGTCCATTGTAAGGAACGGTGTCGAGACCGAAATCCACATCGTGGTAGAAGCGCAGATACTCGGCGCGCGGACGAAAATCCAAGAATCGGGTGAGAGCGGCATCGATGCCGTGGGCACCCAGCCGCTCGATGAGCCGCTGACGGTGACGGCCGGCCGGAGCCAGCAGCGCGAGCCGAGCGCCGGGAATCGCGCGCATCACCGAGCTCCACAGATGCAACGTGCGGTCGGTGAATTTGCACGGATTGTTGAAGCATCCGAGCGTGATGTATCCGTGCTCGAGGGCGGGAAGCGCGCTGACCTCGAGATCCGCGTGTTGCGGGTCGTAGCACCAGAACGTGTCCGGCAGATACAGCGTCCGCTCGCTGTAGTGCCGCTCGCACCCTTCCGGATCGAGCCGCGGATCGCTCAGTCGATAGTCGATCGCCTCGATCCCCGTCGTGCCCGGGTAGGCGAGCCACGCGATCTGTACGGGAGCGGGCTTGCGGGCGAAGAGCAGCGGGCGCCCGTTGGCCATGTGCATGTTCAGGTCGATGAGGACATCGATGCGGTCTTGGCACACGATCCGGGCGAGGGCGTCGTCGTCGAGCGCACGCACATTGCGCCACACATCCGCATGGCTCTCGATCCGACGCGTGCAGGCATCGGGCCGCTCGACGCTCGAATAGCAGAAAACCTCGACCGCGCGCCGGTCATGGTGCGCGAGCAAGGGGAGCGTGAATAGACTCTGGCAGTGCTCGCGGAAATCGCCCGATACATAGCCGATCTTGAGCCGCCGGTCCGGCGTGAGATCCGGCGCCGTGCTCGTGCGCGTGCGCTCGAGAGGAGCGGCGAAGCGGGCGCCCCAGCGCCGGCATTCCTCGAGAACGGGCGCCGGCTCGGCGCATTGAAAGCTCAGCGCGTAGGCGAGATTGCTGTGCGTCGCGGCGTTGGCGGGGTCGATCTCGAGCGCCTGCCGATAGTGTTCGATGGCCTCATCGAGCGCGCCCGCATCCTTCAGGACGTTGCCGAGATTGTCGTGCAGTGCCGGATGACGAGGGTCGAGGCGAAGCCCGCCGCGCAACAGGTCCTCCGCCGTCTCCAGCCGACCGAGGGTGCGCTCCAGGCATCCGGCGTTGTTGATCGCGGTGACATAGGCCGGGCGCGCGGCAAGCGCGGCGCCGAAGGCCGCTTGGGCGGCGGCGAAATCGCCGAGCTCCTTGTGCACGTTGCCCAGATTATTGAGTGCCTCGGCGTAGCCCGGGCGCAGCCTCGTGGCGTAGCGATACTGCTCGAGCGCCTCCCGTGGCCGACCGAGGCCCTGCAGCGCATTGCCGAGGTTGAAGACCGCATCCGCGTTCCCCGGCTCGCGCGCGAGCACGGCGCGCAGGAGCGATTCAGCCGCGGGAAAATCGCCCCGCTCGCTCAAAGTCATGCCGAGATTGACGCCGTGACAGGCGGCGTGGGGCTCGATCTGCGCGGCGGTCTCGAAGAGCCGAATCGCCGCGTCCAGCTCGCCCATCTCCCGAAGCACCGTGCCGAGATTGCCGAGCGTGCTCGGATCATCCGGCTTTCGCGAGAGCGCCACGCGGTAAGCCGCTTGAGCGGCGGCGAGCTCGCCGCGGCGCTGCAGGACCACGCCCAAGGCGAAGTGCGCGTCGAAGGAATCCGGCTCGAGTTCGGCTGCGCGCCGCAGCGCCTGCGCCGCGTCCGTCCAGCGCTCGAGCGACTGAAGTGCCTGAGCGAGCCCGAATTGATAACGCGGATTGTCCGGGACTCGCACGGCCGCCTCAGCGAGCCGCGCCGCTGCCGCCGCCCGCCGGCCTTCCTGCAAGTCCAGAAGCCCGAGCCGGAACAGCGCGAGATCCTGGGCGGGATCGGTGGCCAGGACCTCCTCGTAGAGCCGGCGCGCCGCCACGAGATTGCCGGCGCGATGCTGCTCGGTGGCGTTCTCGAGCCGTGCCGGGACAGAGTCCGAGCGGCTCATCGCCCTGCCGAACCCCGGGGGCGGTACGCTCGCGCGGCTGCCGCCGGGAGGCGGCCTTGCGATAAACTGCGCGGCGAGGCCTGCGGTGCTGTTGGAGGGGCCTGCGATGGAATCATGTCTTTATCTTAAACTCAGGTATGACCACGCGACTCGATAAAACGCTTAAGCGCGAGCTCATGATCGAAGGCCGCCCGTTCGTCCTTGCCGTATCTCCGGCGGGATTGAAGCTGACCTTGAAGGGCAAGCGCAAGGGCCAGGAGTTGCGATGGGGCGATCTGGTCAATGGCGATGCCGCCCTTGCAGCCGCGCTCAACGCCTCGGTCGGCACCTTCGCCGATCCGGCAGCGACGCGCTCGCCCGCAGAGGAGCGTCCGAGACAGGCGCGCACGCCGGGGCGGATGAAATCGAAGCGCACCTCACGGACGCGCAAGGGGTAGGTCATGGATCTCGGTATTCGCGGCCGCAAGGCGATCGTCTGCGCATCGAGCCAGGGTCTCGGCAAAGCGTGTGCGATCGCCCTCGCCGAGGCGGGAGTCTCGCTGGTCATCAACGCGCGCAACCGCGCGATACTCGAGTCGACCGCGGAGGAGATCCGCAAGGCGAGCGGCGTCGAGGTCACGCCGGTGGCGGCGGATGTGTCCACCGCGGAGGGACAAGCGGCGCTGATCGCAGCGTGCCCCGCGCCGGACATCCTGGTGAATAACAACGGCGGTCCGCCGTTCCGGGATTTTCGCGAACTCGACCAGGAAGCCATCATCAAGGGCCTGACGATGAACATGGTGACGCCTATCGAGCTCGTGCAGAAAGTCATCGACGGGATGGTGTCACGCAAATTCGGTCGAATCGTCAACATCACTTCGCTCAGCGTGAAGATGCCGCTGGCGGGACTCGATTTGTCGAGCGGCGCGCGTGCCGGTCTGACGGCCTTCCTCGCCGGAGTCGCTCGCACCGTCGCCGGTGATAACGTCACCATCAACAACTTGTTGCCGGGCAGCTTCGACACCGCGCGGCTGCGCTCCGGACTCGCCAGGACGGTCCAGCGGACCGGCGAGCCCGAGTCCGTGATCGAGGAGCGGGCGCGGCGCGAGATTCCGGCCAAACGCTTCGGCCGACCGCTGGAGCTCGGCCGTACCTGTGCGTTTCTGTGCAGCACGCACGCCGGCTACATCACCGGCCAGAGTATCGTGCTCGACGGCGGCGAATACCCTGGAACGTTCTGACCTCCGTGCGCGCACGCTATCGAGCGGGTTGCCGACTCGTCAGCCGCGGCAACAGCAGGATCAACGCCGCCGCGAACGCCGTCTTCACCGCCGGACCGATCCACGCCATATGCGGACTGCCGTCCCAGGCGTCGAGCCCCATGGTGGCGGAGGTGTTGCTGGCCGCATGAAACAAAACGCACACCAGGATGCTGCCGGTCCCGCCGTAAATCCACGCGAGCAGAAAGGCGTTTGCGATGACATCTGCGGCAAATAGCGGAAAATCCGCGCCGTATTGCGGCACGCCGTGGATGAAGAAAAGCGGCAGATGCCACAGCGCCCAGAATGCTCCGACGATTGCGGCGCTCACGATCCGGCTGAAGCGCCGCTCCAGCATGGGCTGCGCGACGCCGCGCCAGCCCAGCTCTTCGAGACCCCCGCCGAGGATCATGGTCAAAAAGATCAGCGGCACTCTCGACAAGTCGCGAAAAGCCGGAAAGGACGGGGTTTGCGCCCCGAACCGTGCCGCCAGAAGGTCGAGCGTGAACGCGACGATCGGCGGGAGCAGCAACGCGACCAGATACCATGCGCGCGGCACACGCCATCGCATGAGGCTCGACGCGTAGTCCCGCAGCGACCCCTCGCGCGGAGTCAGCGCTACCGCGATGAACGCGGCCAGGGTGGGTCCGACACCGCCCATGATGTAGAGCGCGCTGAAGGTGGGATTGGTGAATACTCCCGCGCCGGAGGGAATCAAGGACGCGAGCGGCCACCAGGCGACCCACGTGATGCCGAACGTCATCACGAGGTAGAGGGCTAACCGCCCGTTTTGCTCGCTATTCACCCGGCGGCTCGGGCGACCTTCCCAGCGCGTCCAAGAAAATGCGGGCGAATGCCGGCCCGGTGCCGGATTCCTCGTGCTTGAAGTATACGAACACGTCCGTGCACGACGCGGTCTTCGCCGCGACGGTCTGCGCCCAGCGCGCGAGATCGAGCGGGGTGTACCCCTCGTCTCTCAATCTAAAGTAGGCGTAGTCGGCGGTGATCTCGACGGGTGTCGAAAGCTTCTCGCTCTCGGCCACGCAGAGAGCGACCCCTTTCGCCCGCAAAAGCCCATACACCTCGTCGTCGAGCCAGGACGCATGCCGGAACTCGAACGCGGTGCGAGTTCCGCCCGGCAATAGCTCGAGGAAGGCGGCGAGAAGGCCGGCATCCTTCTTGAAATAAGGCGGCAGCTGAAAGAAGAGAACGCCGAGCTTGGAGCCCAGGGTCTGCGCAGTCTTCACGAAATACTGGAGGAGCTCGTCGCAATCTTTGAGCCGTGCGTTGTGAGTGATGCGCTTCGGCGCCTTCAAAGTGAGCTTGAATGGCTCCGGCGTCGCTGCGCTCCAGCCTGCGAGTATTTTCGCGTTCGGCGTACGATAAAAGGTGTAGTTGATCTCGACGGTGTTGAAGCGTTCCGCGTAGTAGGGCAGCATCTTCGCGGCCGCGAGCTTCTCCGGATAGAAAGTACCCCGCCATTCGGGATAGTTGTAGCCGGAGGTGCCAACCCACATTGCCATGCCTCAGTATCGGCAGGCGCTCGTGAGAGTCAAGCCGTGAGCGCGGCATCCAAGGGCCAGGTCGTGAGCGCGGCGGCCTACCGACTTGCTGCGTATCCGCGAACCGTGGCAACGAACTCCTCGCCGTAGCGAGCGAGCTTTGCCTCTCCGACGCCACGGATGCCTGCAAACTGCCCGAGCGTGACAGGCCGCCGGGCGGCGATCTCGCGCAGGGTTGCATCGTGAAAGATCACGTAGGGTGGCATGCCCTGTGCATCCGCAAGCCGCTTGCGCAGCGCACGCAGCGCCTCGAACAGCTCATTGCCTTGTCCTTGAGCGATGCGGGAGGATGCCGCCTCGGCAGACCCCGCGCGCGCCTTCGGCGCCGGGGAAGGGGCCTGCATGACTTGCACGGAGCGCCGATCGCGCAGCACCTCCCAGCTCGATGCATTGAGCGAAAGCACGGGATAGCCGTCCTGAGTTTCCGACACCAGCCCTTGATGCCGTAGCGAGCGGATCAGCTCGCGCCACTCCTGCACGCGCCATTGACTGCCGATGCCGTATACGCTCAACGTGTCGTGGCCGCGCGAGAGGATCCGATCGGACCGGCTGCCGCGCAGGATGTCTATTATGTGGGCCGCGCCGAAGCGCTCGCCGCGCTGCGCGAGACGCGCAACGCAGGACAACAGTTGCTTCGACTGCACGGTGCAATCGACCGTGCGCCGCGGCTCGCAACAGTTGTCGCAGGCGCCGCACGGTCCCTCGAAGGTCTCGTCGAAATAGCGCAACTGGATGGCGCGCCGGCACTCCGTGGATTCGGCGTAGCTCAGGACTTGCCGCAGCTGCTGGCGCGCGACGCGCTGCTCGTCCTCGAGCGCCTCACCTGTGGCGGGATCGACCTTCTGCTGGATGAGGAATTCCGCGGTGCGGATATCCTTGAGGCCGAAATACAAAGTGCATTGCGCGGGATCGCCATCGCGCCCGGCGCGACCCGATTCCTGATAGTACCCTTCGAGGCTCCTCGGCAGATCGTAGTGAGTTACCCAGCGCACGTCCGGCTTGTTGATGCCCATGCCGAAGGCGATCGTCGCGACCATCACCTGGACGTCGTCGCGGATGAACGCTTCCTGGTTGTCGCGCCGGACCGCCGCATCCAGCCCGGCGTGGTAGGGTAGAGCCGCGAGGCCGGCGCTTTGGAATTGAGAGGCGAGCTCCTCGACGCGGCGGCGCGAAAGGCAATAGACGATGCCTGCTCCTCCCGCTCGCGCCTGCGCCAGCACCTCCGCGAGGGTGCCGGAGCCTTTCGAGCGGACCCGGTAGAAAAGATTCGGGCGATTGAAGCTCGACAGATGCCTCGCCGGATCGCGCAAGGCGAGCTGTTCGGCGATGTCGGTCCGTACCCGGGCCGTGGCCGTGGCGGTGAAGGCGAGCAAGGGAATCGTGGGGTATCGCCTGCGGAGCGTCGACAGCTGGCGGTACTCGGGTCGGAAATCATGCCCCCATTCGGACACGCAGTGTGCCTCGTCGATGACGAAGGCGCTGATGCCCGGATGGACGCTCAGGCGCCGCAGCGGCCCCTCGAGAAATTCGGCGAGCATGAGGCGCTCCGGCGCGAGGTAGATGAGCTTGTATTCACCCCGCATCGCCGCTGACAGGCGGTGCTGAATTTCATCCGTGCCCAGCGTCGAATTGATGTAGGTGGCGGCGACGCCGTTATCCATCAGCAATCGCACCTGATCCTGCATCAGGGCGATCAGCGGCGAGACGACCACGCTGAGCCCCGGACGCAGCACGGCCGGCAATTGAAAACAGAGCGACTTGCCGCCGCCCGTCGGCATGAGCGCGAGCACGTCCTTGCCGGCGAGCACGTCCCGCACCACGGCTTCCTGTCCGGGGCGAAAGTCCGTGAATCCGAAGATACGATGCAGGGCTGCGGCAAGATCCGTCATGGCGCCGCATTTTACCCAACGAGCTATTCCATGCAGGGCTGATTCACGATGCTGACGATGGCCCGATTCAGATCGAACAGATTGCCGAGCCTCGACTGGGTTGCCCCATCGCCGGAAATCTCCTTGCTCTCAACCATTCCGTTCGAATAGCTCGCCTCGAGCTCGGTGTAGAGACCACAGCTCATGGTGACCTCGACTGCCACCAGGCTGGGAGCCGGCATCACCTGGGTGAAGGCCGGTCCGCTGCCTGCGGAGAACAGAAAGATTGCCGCCGCGATCGCTGGAGTGAGCACTCGGGTCTACCGGCTCGCGGGCGGCGGCGCAACGGCGGGGCGGATGGCCGCGGGGTTGAAGAGCTTGCCGTTGAAGGTTGGCTGCCCTGCGTGGGCCAGGATCTGCGTGCGCAGTGCGCCGTTCGAGCGCGCGATGTAACCCTGATCGACCATCGGTTGGAGCTGCGCGAGGACGTTCGCCCCGGCGCCGGGCAGACTCGAAAGAAACGCCTCGTCCATCGCAATGTCGAGCCGTACGTCGAGCCTGCGCAGGAGGAGTGCGGGCGCCTCGAAGTCGGCGGCACTGACGTCGACCAGCCGGATGAAGCCGGTCGCGAGGCCCTGGCCCTGCGCGTTCGCCGCGCTGATGCGGTCGATGTCCATTTCGGGCCGATCGAGGAGCAGCGTCTGGAGCGGCTGCTTGAGCGCGGCCATCATGCTCTGCGCGCGCGCGGCCGGCGCGATCGGCGCATTCTGAGCCTGACCCGCCGCGCGCGCAGCGGCGCCGAACGACTCCAGCGACTCGAGGCCGAGATGCCTCCAGGTGAGGTCGACATGCGCGCTCGAGAGCGTGAGCGGCTGGGTGACGATCGCGCCTCCGCCGAACTGATAGCTCACGCTCATGAATCCATCCTGCGCGTGATTCTGGTTGGCGAGAACCAGATCGTTCAGGGCGAACCGCCGAGTCTTGTCCGCGGCCACGATGCTCAACTGCTTCATCTGCATGCGCGACTCGCCCTGGTAGAGCGTGCGCAGCACCCGCTTGCCGCGGGCGTCGAGGCTCATCCCGTCGATCTCGAGCGAGAACTTCGATCCTTCGAGGCGCAGCGACGGTGCGGTGGCGGCCACATCGTACCAATCCCGCCGCGCGCCGTAACGCATCGTGCCCTCGAGCCCGCCCCAGCTGAGGGCGGCATCTTGACCGATCTGCGCATGCTCGAACGCCGGACTCGAGATCGTCGCCGAGGCGCCGCCGAAAAAGGCGAGACGGCTGCGGATCGTGATCGGCCCATCGTCGCCGAAGAGTCGCGTGAGCGAGGCCTGCAGCCTACCGCTGAAGCTCACGTGGGTCTCCGCGCCGGCAAGCGCGAAGCATTTCAAGCCGCAGAGGAGCCCATGGTGGATTACCGAGCGAAGCGAAAAGCGCAACGGCGTGCGCTCCGAGCCGCCGCTCGAGGCGGTCGCGACGGCGGGCCTGAGAGCGGGAAATGCATCGAGCGCGGTGCCCGACACCTCGACGGTCGACACATCCTCGGAACGGTACCAGCCGCGATGGTAATGACGGATGATCTTGAGCGCCGGCTCGAACTGATAGCTCGAGTCCTCATCGGAGGTGAGAACGCCGCGCCGGGTCTTCTGGATGAGGTGCAGCTGCGGCATCATCAGCTGTTCCTGATCGGCGAGACCTTCGAGGCGCTGCTCGATGACGAATCCCATGAGCCAGGCCACAACCGGGTAGAGAAGGATCAGTGCCGCGACGGTTATGGAAATCTTTCTCATGCACTCGCTCCATGAATGGTCCCAGAATGATCGCATGGGCGGGCGTTTTCGACATTGAACTACCGCGCATTCCGCAGCCGGGGCCGGAGGCTGGGGCGGAAGGCGGAGTGTCTAGTACACGCGCTCGGCGCATATACTGCGTAAGGCCTATCCGGAATTGCCGTCGAAATTGTTTGTCTGGTAGCGGAGGGATCGGTGGGAATGGGGCGTCAAGCGCGTGGTGCGGTTCTGCGCAAGGAATACGAAGACATAATGGCCCGGATGCGGGACGCGAACGAGTCTGCCCGGTCGGCTTTCCTGACCAACATTCATCAGACCATCGATCATGTAATCGGGTACTACTGCTCGGCGTCCATGTCCAGGCGCAAGGCGTTCTTGGAGAAGATGCGCAAGACCTCGCTCGGCCTGTGGAAACGCGGCGACTGGGCGGCCGCGCTCGGTTTGGGTATTTCCTGTCTCAATGCGCAAAGCCGGGTTGTCCCGGGCGAGGATGCAGCTTACGTGAAACAGGCCACAGACCTTCTGATCAGAGAGGCGTCGCAGAAGGCTACCGTCGCCTAGAATTTGTACCGCACGCCCACCGTGGGGTTGATGTTGGTCGTGTGGAGGTAGCCGCTCGCCACCCCGTCGTGCACGCCGCTGTACATGGCGCCGAGGTAAGTGTCGAAGTGCTTGCTCAAGTAATAGTCGGCGTCGAGGGAAAAGGCTTCCAAGCTGCCGCTGCAGACGCTGTGCGCCGAAGTCGTGCAGCCGGCGAGCTTACCGGTGCCGTACGCGTTCTGTTGATAGCCGTAGTAGGCGGCGGTCAGGTCGAGATGGGGTGCGACGCTGTAGCGAACACCGGTCCAATATATGTTCAAAGTCTTGGAAACAAGGTAGGCATTATTGGTGACGAAAGCGAGGACGTAATCGCCGATGTCGCTGAAGCCGGCGCTCAGCGGTCTGTCGGGATCGGCATACTTGATGTGTTCGTAGCCGGCAAAGAGTTTGAACCGCTCGATCCGATACGATGCCATGAGAGCATACGCCGTATTGTCCGAGATGGTCGCCGCCAGGGAATTCGATATCGAGTAGTCCAACGCCGGCAGCTTCTCGACTTGAGCGGCGCTCAAGGATGTGGCCGTGATGGCACTATTTTCCTTCGAGTAATAGGCGTCCACGGATGCGCCCGAGTACTCGGCGCCGATACCGGCCTGGAACGTGGTATTGGCGGACCCGCTCGATCCGTTGAATTTGTAGAGAGCGGCGATGTGCGCCAGCTCGTTGAAATCCACGAAGTACTTCGCCGCCGAATCGAGCCGGTTATTCTCCTGAGCCCCGCCGCCGGAATACGTATTTGAGGCGCCCAGCAGACCGAATGCAGTGGCGTTGTAATTGGGGTCGTACTTGATGGTGCCCTCCATGAGCAACGTCACCTGACGGCCGAAGGTGAGGGTGCCGAACCGTGCCGACTTCAGTCCGACCCAGGCCGTCTGGAAGGCCTGCCCGGCCGAGCTGCCGTCGACACCCACACTCTGTGCGGCCAAGCTTCGACCGTTGTTTACCGTCAGCGACTTCAGAGAATCGGCGATTTCGCCGGATTGCGGATTGAAGAAGGTCTCGATCTGGAAGATGGCCGACCATTCGCCGATCAAGGGCTCGATGCCCCGCAGGCCGACTCTGGATTGCCCCATGTTGCTGGGTGTGACACCGAATACCGAATCGCCGCTGTTCTGACGCACGATGTTCCCGCTGGCCGCGGTACGGTAAGGCGTGAAGGGTGCCATGTGCGTGTCGTATTGGAGTCCGACGTCGATGACCCCGTAGAGCGTAATGCCGTGCCATGTCAGACTGTCATCGCCGGTGATGCCGGGTCCGGTCTTCTGCTGCGCGACCGAACGCAGCGCGCCGGTCATGGCGCCGAGCAAAACGAACGCGCACCAGCCTAGCCTCAAATCCCTCGTCGCGATGGAGGACGTTTTGAGCGCGCGCGTTTCGGAGTCGCGCCCCGGCGGACGCGTGCTGATCATGCAATTCATCGGTTTTCCCTGATACTCGACAGGCGTATTCTTAATCGCTCATCGCTCGACAGGGATTGTATGGATTAGCACGCAGACCGGTAATACTGAATGGAACTCATCAAATGCCCGATTCGCATGACCATGGCTGAGACTACATCGCTTCCACAACGCGATGCGATACCGTCGGCGTACGATCCCACGACGTGGACGACCGGTGAAATCAATTAATCGTAAGGCGACGTTCATTGCCCTTGCAATCGCGATTGCCGGTGCATGCGTTTTTATTTTCGAGGGCATTTACCAGGAAGCCAAGAGCGCCGCGATCGCGAAGCTGGATCAGCAACAGATGATCTATGCGCGGCAGGCGGCCAGGGGCATCGAAGATTACTTTGCCGCGTGGAAGGGCAACTTGAACGCGTTGTCACAGATGAGGCCGGTGGCCGAGGACGACCGCGAGGGCACAGCCGTTCTGAAGCTATTCTACGAGACCAATCGAGCGCGGATCATGGAGATCACCCGCGTGGACGAGAAGGGCGTGATCCGGGATGACTTCCCGGACAGAAACGCGGTGGGATTGGATATCTCGCATCAACAGCACATCGTCGAGCTGCTGCGGGATCACAAGCCGGTGGTCAGCGAGGTGTTCAGGACCATCGAGGGAATCGAGTCGATTGCCCTTCACGTTCCTGTCCTGCAAGGGAGCGAATTCAAGGGGTCGGTTGAAGTCCTGGTCGACTTCCAAAGCCTCGCGAAACGCTACCTTGATGTAGTCAAGCTCGGCGATACCGGTCACGCCTGGGTAATCAGCCAGGCCGGAACCATTCTCTACCCGCCGGTGCCGAGTTTTGTCGGCAAGTCCATATTGGAAGCCGACAAGGACAATCCGTCGTCGGCCGCCCTGGTGAGCGCCATGCTGCAGGGTCGCGAAGGCACCGCGGAGTACACCTCTCGAAGAATCGGCGCCCGGTATGTCGGCCCGACCACGGAATACGCGGTCTATGTCCCAGTTCACTTGGGAAACACTTTTTGGTCGATTTGCGTGGCCTCGGGGGAACAGGATGTCTTGGCCGATCTGACCGCCTTCCGCAACAAGCTGGCCGTCGCCACCGGTCTTCTCTTCATCGTCGGCGTGGCTTTGTCGACGCTCGGCGCACGGGCTTGGTTGATTGTCAAAGAGGAAGAAAGGCGCGCCCGGGCGGAGCTGGAGGTTGCGCGACAGCGCAATCAACTGACCCATTTGTCGCGCGTCAATACGCTCGGCGAATTGTCAGGCTCCATCGCCCATGAAGTCAGCCAACCGCTCACCGCCATCCTCAGCAACGCGCAGGCGGCGCAACTGCTCCTCAGGAATTCCGAACCGGATCTGAATGAGGTGCGCGACATCCTCGGGGAGATCGTCGCCGATGATCAACGAGCGGGGGACATCATCCGTCGCCTGCGTCTGCTCCTCAAGCGCGGCGAAGTACAGTGCCAGCCTGTGGATGTGAACGATCTCATCGGAGAGGTCCTCAAGCTTTTGCGCAGCGAGCTCATCGAACGAGGCGTCATCGCACACGTCGAGCTCGACTCGAGCCGGCCGATTCTGCAGGCGGATCGAGTCGGACTGCAGCAGGTGCTGATCAACCTGCTCAGAAACGCCTGTGAGGCGATGGCCGAGGTGCCGAGAGAAGCTCGTGCGCTTACCATCCGAACCGGAGTGGATGGCGATGGCTTCGTAATGATCTCCGTTTGCGACACCGGTCCCGGCATCGCCGAGGGAGAGCTCGAAAAGGTGTTCGAGCCCTTTTTTACCAACAAGGAAGATGGCATGGGATTGGGACTATCCGTGTGCCGCACCATCATCAACGCCCACGGAGGGAGGATTTGGGCCGAGCGCAATCCCGGTGGGGGTACGACGTTTCGCCTCTTGTTGCCGGATGACGGTGGCTCGGTCAAATCGATGAGTGCCTCGAGATGATCGCTACGGGGTCTGTTCTGCGGGTACCCAGCCCGCGTCGCGGTCGAATGCAGAGAGGCTCTTCGCGAGCTTCTCGGTGTCGTCACCGAGATCCTTTTGATAAACGACTCCGTCCTGTCCGACGATGAATGTCATGACGCCGCTCGCACGGTACTGAGCCGGCCATGCCACCGCCGCGAAGCCCGCGGCCGGCGCGCCATCGGCCGGATTGCTCTTCGCGGCGCCTGCCGCAGAGGGCCCTGGCGTTTTCAATAGGCGGTAATAGTAGCCATGGTAGGGGGAGCGGGTGCCCGTCTCGTACCCTTCCTCGGCCGCTTGTGCGAGAAGCGGGCCCGCGGGGCTCGCCGGCTCTCCCGGGCGCACTTCCCAGTACAGCCCATTGCGGCGACCGGGATCGCTCACCAGCTTGCCGGCATAGGATTTAGTCGCGGCATTCTCGGGATTCATCGCGGCGTAGTCATTCTCGGCATCGACGATTCCTCTGCATACCGCGATCGCATCGAGCTCGTTGCGGCCGATGCGCAGGACGACGAGCTCTTGCGCGCCGGCCGCACCGTCGAACATCCACCGCCCATCGAGTCGAACGATCGGCGTCGGCAGCTCAAAGCTGCGAGCTCCGACGGCCAGCAATTTGCGATCCGCGCCGTCGTCAATCAGTGCGTGCTTGGTACGGTAGGCCTTCACGAAGCTCGAGCGGTCTTTTTTGTCGGCGACGGGATCTCCGGATTCCACCAGTTCATCGGAGCCCGGCCCGAAGATCGCGAGCAGACGGTCGGTGTCATTGTTTTGCGCTGCTTTTACCAGAGCACGCGCCGCCTGCGAGGCGGTATCGAAACTTTCGTGCTCGGGCGCTGCCGTTTGTGCCTGGGCGGTCGAACCGCCGAGCAGCGTGGAACTCGCCAGCACGGCAGCGAGCAATTGCGGCAAAAGGCGCCGATACGTCCGGGTCGTGTTCACTGTCTGCCTCCACGCTGTCGATTGGCCGGCGCCGATCGAGTCCCGCCTTTACCGACGCTGGATTGGCCGCGGTTCGCCGCCGCACGATCTGTTTGAGTCCCCGTCCCCGCACCGCCTGCTGCGCCGGTAAAGGCGGTCTGTCGATTGTTTCCGCTCGCCGGGGCCGGCGAGGTCGCCGGGCGTCCCGCCGGCGAAGCCGGCCTCGTGGGTGCAGCGCCGCGATTTGGCTGCGCACCGGTTGAAGCGCCGCCGAAGCCCCGATCACTGGCCGGGCGCCCGCTGGCGGTGGCGCCGGGGCGTGCCGCCGGGGTCGTCGGACGAGTCGCGGCACCCGGCGCCGGCGTCGATGGCCGAGCGGGCATATTCGCGTTGCGCGGCGGTGCGAGCCTGATCCACTGCCGCCGGGGCGCGCGCCCTGGTATTGCTGCTGGCCTTTCCATGCGGGAGAAGCTGTCCCGCCCCCGGTTGCCGGCCGTTTGTTGCCATTAGTATTGTTGTTGATCGTTACATTGTTGCCGCTCTTGTTGATATTGCCGCTGCCGGTCGTGTTCCCGGTGCGGTTATTCGGAGGCCGATAAGCTCCCGGGCGATTGCTCACATTGTTGCCGACGAGCGGCGGCGCAGAATAGCCGGGACGCTGATTTTGGTTGCCATTGAAGCGGTTGTAGTAGTTGCTGTTGTTGTATGCGGGCAGCGTGCTCGCACGGTTCCACCGGTTCGGATAACTCGGCGGCGGCCGATACCCATACCCCGGCCGGTATCCCGGCGGGTAGCCGCGGTTGTAATTCGGCGCGTAGACATAGACGTTGCGGCTGTAAGGATGGCCGCCATACCAGACACCGCCGTAGCCCCAGTTGGGGTACGGGTAGTAGTTCCTATTGTTGAACATGCTGCCGACGATCACGCCCGCCGTAAATCCGATGAGTCCGGCAGCGACGACGTCGCCGGTGGTCGGACCCGCGACGGGTGGCGGCGGCGGAGGCGTCACGTACACGACCTGGGGATTGTAGGTCGGCACATAGATGATCTTCGGGTCCGCCGGCTGGATCACGATGACCTGCTGCTTATCGACGGTCTGGGTCTCGACTGTTTGCTGCGGAGTCGACTTGAGATTGCCGACAGCCGCGGCTTGCGCGCGCAGCCGCTGCACCGAGGCCATCACGGCTCCCTGGTCCGTGTTGAAGGCCGAGCCCAACTGCTTCGTCCAATCGAAGTTCTGGCACATCATGTCCACGACCGTCGGAAACACGACGAGCGCCTGCATCGGTGGACCGAAGCCCGCCTGCTTGGCCGCATCCTGGAGCGGCTGACCTTGCAGGTTGGTGTTCTGAAGCAACCAGTTGCCCCCGTCCATGACCTCCTGGGGATTGGCCGCGGCCGCAAGTACCTGCGCCAGGAGCGCATCGGGGTACAGGGCGATGGGCGCAAGCAGCTCATCCAAGTTCGCGGGTGCCATGGCCTCGGCAGAGGCCGGCGGAGCCGCCTGAGAGGCCTGCTCGGCGACCATGTCCGCCGGGGCAGCCTGCGGAGCATCGGCAGGAACCGGAGCCGCCTCAGCGGTAGCCGCTGGAGCGGGAGCCGCTTCTGCCACGGGCGCGTGATCAATTTTCGAGCCGCAAGAGGCGAGATCGAATAACAACACCAGAAGAAGGCTCGGCAGGAACCGACCCGTCCGACCCGTCGGCGGGGCAATCCAGTCGCTCGTTGTGCAGTGCATAGTTGGATCTCGAAGTAGCGGCCGACAGGGCCGTCGCGTTGATGTGCGCCTGCCCATCTGAACATGCGGTCTCGTGATTTGCGATGCGACCAAGGGTGCATGCGCTCCAACGCCAATGGGAGCGGCGTCCTCCCGAAATGTTGCACCTGTAATACGTGCCCCCTCAGTCGACACAGTTCGGAATTATCCGAGGCCTACAACACGTCATCAGCAACTCAAAAAAGTGATGCAAAGACGCGGGAGGTCATTCTCGTTCGTCGGCTGGAGATGAAGATGATGCGGCGAAATTCGATATGAACGCCATTGTCCTCATAGCCCTGAAGCGGCCTTATACCTTCGTGGTGCTGGCGATTCTGATCCTCATTTTCGGCGTCCGCGCCGTGCTCACGACGCCGACGGATATTTTGCCGAACATAGGAATCCCGGTCGTTGCGGCCGTTTGGACTTACAACGGCCTGACGCCCGAGGACATGTCGGGACGGGTCGTCTATTACTACGAACGCGCGCTCACGACGACGGTCGGCAACATCGAGCATATCGACAGCGAGTCGCTCTATGGCCGCGGCATCGTCAAGATCTACTTCCAGCCCGGGACTGACGTGGCTGCGGCGCAGGCACAGGTCACCTCGATCTCGCAGACGGTCCTGAAGCAGATGCCGACGGGGATTACTCCGCCCCTGATTATCTCCTACAACGCCTCGTCGGTGCCGGTGCTGGCGCTTCAGATCTCATCGAACCAGCTGACGGGATCGGAGCTGTACGACATGGCCTCGAACCTCATCCGTCCGATGCTGGTCTCGGTCCCGGGCGTGGCGGTGCCTGCGCCCTATGGGGGGACACCCGCCAACGTGCAGGTGGATCTCGACCAGCAAAAGCTGCTCGCGCACGGCCTGTCGGCCCAAGACGTATCGCATGCGCTGGGGCAGCAGAACATCGTATTACCCGCAGGTGACCAGAAGATCGGCTCGCTCGATTTTCTGGTGGAGACCAACGCTTCGCCCGTGAATGTGAGTACGTTCAACGCGCTGCCCATCAAGCAGGTGAACAACACGGTCGTGACGGTGGGCGACGTTGCCCACGTCTACCTCGGCGGTCCGCCGCAGACCAACTCGGTCCTGGTCCAGGGACAGCAGGCGGTGCTGCTGGAGGTGCTCAAGGCCGGGGATGCCTCGACGCTTGCGGTAGTGGCGGGGGTAAAGGCCAAGATACCGGAGATCCTGCGCACCTTGCCGGCCGGCGTGAAGATCACGACCCTGAACGACGCCTCGACGTTCGTGCGTGCCTCGGTGGAAGACGTCGTACAAGAGATGGCGACGGCGGCCGTGTTGACCGGCCTGATCGTTCTGTTGTTTCTCGGGTCGGGACGCTCGACCTTGATCGTCGCGACGTCGATTCCGCTCTCGATTTTGTGCTCGATCCTGGGCCTCGCCTGGTGCGGCCAGACCATCAACGTCATGACGCTGGGTGGTCTTGCGCTCGCGGTCGGCATTTTGGTCGATGACGCCACCGTGATGATCGAGAACATCGATGCGCATCTGGCGACCGGCCGCGACCTGAAGGACGCGATCATCGAAGCGGCGAACCAGATCGTGGTTCCAACGTTCGTCTCGACCCTGTGCATCTGTATCGTCTGGTTGCCGCTGTTCCAGCTGTCGGGTGTCGCCGGCTACCTGTTTCTGCCGCTCGCCGAGGCGATCGTATTCGCGATGCTCGCCTCGTTCATCCTGTCGCGCACGCTCGTTCCGACGCTCGCGGCCTATCTGCTGCGTGCGCAGGTCGAGGCGCGCAAGGCCGGCACGGAGGCGAGGGGCCCCTTTGGCCGGTTTCAAGCGGCATTCGAGCGACGCTTCGACGAGTTTCGCGACCGGTATCGAGATCTGCTCGCCAAAGCCGTTGCGCGGCGCGGCCGATTCATCGCCGCGTTCCTCGTGACGGCCCTCGCCTCCATCGCTCTGCTGATGCCTTGGCTCGGGCGCGATTTCTTTCCGGGTCTCAAGTCCGGCGAGATCGACATGCATTTTCGAGCGCCGATCGGGCTGCGCCTCGAAGAGGCCGGCAAGGTCGCTGCGCTCGTGGACGGCGCGGTCGGTACGCTGCTGCCGGGCCATGTCACCAATGTCATCGACAACTGCGGGCTGCCGACGAGCGGCATCAATCAAGCCTACAGCGCGAGCGCCACGATCGGACCTCAAGATTGCGACGTGACCATCAGCCTCAACGACGAGGCGTCCCCGGTCGATGCGTATCGCGCGGTTCTGCGCGATAAATTGCCGAAGTTGTTCCCCGGCACGACGTTCACCTTCCCGGCCGGGGATATCACCGCCAAGATCCTGAACTTTGGACTGCCGGCCCCGATCGATGTGCAGATCGTCGGACGCAACCTCGCAGAAAACATGGCATATGCCGAGCGCGTGGTCGCCGAGATGCGACGCATTCCGGGGCTCGCGGACGCTGCAATCGAGCAGACGCTCGCGCAGCCCACCTTGCTCGTGTCCTCGCACCGCGCCTTTGCGCTCGGCGCGGGGCTCACGGAGTCGGACATTGCCAACAACACCCTCGCGACGCTATCGGGCTCAGGGCAGGTGTCGCCCACGTACTGGCTTGACTACAAGACCGGCGTCTCGCACCTCGTGAACCTGCAAACCCCGCAGACGCAGCTCACCTCGATGAACGATCTGGAGACGATCCCCATCGACAAAGGGGATGGGGATCCCGGCGGACAGGGGGCGCAAATTCTCGGCGGCTTGAGCACGATCACCCAGGTGGGAAGGCCTCTCGAAGTGTCGCATCGCGACATCATGCCGGTGGTCGATATCTATGCAACCAACGCGGGACGTGACCTCGGCGCCGTGAGCGATGCGGTCGAGGCCCTGCTCGAGCGGTTGAAAGGCGAACTGCCCCACGGCGCGATCGTGCGGGTGCAGGGCCAGAGCGTGACGATGAAGACGGCCTACGCGCAACTGCTGACAGGATTGGCATTCTCGATTCTGCTCGTCTATCTCGTGATCGTCGTCAACTTCCAGTCCTGGCTCGATCCGTTCATCATCATCACGGCCCTGCCGGGGGCGTTGACGGGAATCGTCTGGTCGCTGTTTCTCACCGGCACGACGCTCTCGGTACCGGCCCTGACCGGCGCGATCATGTGCATGGGCACTGCGACAGCGAATTCCATCCTGGTGGTGGCTTTTGCGCGCGACGAGCTGGCGGCGCATGGTGATCCGATCCGCGCCGCCGTGACAGCCGGCTACTCACGCTTGCGGCCGGTACTGATGACCGCATTGGCGATGGTGATCGGCATGCTGCCGATGTCCACGTCCAACACGCAGAATGCGCCCCTCGGACGTGCGGTGATCGGCGGCCTGCTCGTGGCCACCTTCGCCACGTTGATGTTCGTGCCCTGCGTCTTCGCCCTGTTGCACAAGCAGCGCTCGACTGCAGGAGAAGTGCGATGAAGCGACGCGGCTTGTTGATGTACGGGGCGCCGGCGGTGCTCATCGCATTGCTGATGTACGGATTGGTCGGACGCGAACGGGCGCTTGCCGCTCTGAGGCGGGTTGCGACGGACCAGGCTGTACTTCCGGTGCAGGTCATCAGCCCTCAAAAGGGGCCCGCGACGCGCCCACTCACTTTGCCGGGAACGGTTCGCGCCTGGTACGAGGCGCCGATATTTGCGCAGGTCGTCGGTTACGTCAGCAGCTGGAGCGAGGACTATGGCGCGACCGTGAAAGCCGGACAGCTGCTCGCCACCATCGATACGCCGAGCCTGGATGCGCAATACGCGGCGGCCAAGGCGAGTCTCAATGTGGCGCGGGCGAACTATCGGCTGGCGCAATCCACCGCGGCACGCTGGCAAGCCCTCGCCGGAACCCCGGCCGTGTCCCAGCAGGAGGTGGACGTGCAGGCTGCCGGTGCAGCGGCGCGCAAGGCCGAGATGGAAGCAGCGGAGCAGGATGTAGCCCGCTATGCGGCGCTCGAGACGTTCAAGCACGTGGTGGCGCCCTTTGACGGTGTGGTCACGGCGCGCCTTACCGATGTCGGCAGCTATGTCAACGCGGCGGGCGGCGATGTATCGGCGCACGGTACCTCGAGCGAGCTCTTTACCGTCGCCGACGTGCATGAGATGCGGGTGTTCGTGTCGGTGCCGCAGGACTACGCGAGCCTGTTGGGCCCAACCACCACGGCAATGCTGCATCAGCCCTCGCAACCCGGGAAGACCATCAAAGCGAAATTCTTGACCACCGCGCAGGCGTTCAACGCCGACACGCGCACCGCGGTGACGGAGCTGACCGTGGAGAATCCCAATCACGCGTTGTGGCCCGGTACGTTCGTGGAGGTCGAGTTCCAAGTGCCGACCGATCCGACGCTGCTCACGATGCCCGAATCGGCTCTGATCTTTCGGGCGGCCGGGGCGCAGGTGGCGATCGTCGATGCGCAGAACCGCATTCACTTGCGCAATGTGACTCTGGGCCAAAACCTGGGACAGACGCTGCAGGTCACGAGTGGTCTGTCGCCCGACGACAAGCTCGTGAACAACCCACCTGCGGGTTTGCTCGACGGCCAGACTGTCCAGGCCGTGACGCCCGCGTCGGGCTATACCACCGCGACGCCCCAGACTCAGCCGGTGCCGTCACCGGCCGGGGCTGAGACCCCCACGGCGGCGGCGGGGGGCGCTGCGCAGCCGAGATCGCCATGAGATGCCGTGCTGCCGTGCTGGCCGTCTTGCTCGGACTCTCGCTGCTGGCCGGCTGCGACCTGGCGCCGGTCTACGATCCGCCGCATTTCATCCTGCCCGAGTCCTATCATGGCAGCGGTCCGTTCCGCGTTGCCAATCCGGACGAGGCGCTCTCACCCCGCGGGGACTGGTGGACGCTGCTCGGCGACGAGCAGTTGAATCAACTCGAGGAGCAGCTGGGGCGTGCGAATCCGACCCTCGCGGCTGCCGCGGACGCCTATGCTCAGGCACGCAGCCTCGCCGCTGAGGCGCAGTCCAAGCTCGCCCCACAGTTGAGTGCGAATGCCGGGGTATCGGAAAACAAGGAATCGGTGAACCGCCTCTTTCGCAGCCCGACAAGCCGCGCGCCGATTCGGGAGGCCTCGAATGGGTACGGGGCGGCGGCATCCTGGGAGCCGGACTTCTGGCATGCGCTCGCCAATGGCGCGCACGCACAGAAGCGCCTGGCGCAGGCGAGTGCGGCGGATCTGGCGACGGGGCGGTTGAGTCTCCAGGCGGAACTGGCGGACGACTATGTCGCCGTGCGCGGCCTCGACGCACAGCTCGAGGTGCTGCGCCAATCGATTACCTCGTATCAGGCAGCCGTGCAGGTGGCGCAGCTGCGCACGGCGGGGAAGATTGCATCGGGCCTCGATCTGGCGCGGGCGTTGAGCCAGCTCAACTCCGCGCTAGCCCAAGAGACTGAGACGCAACTGCAGCGCGATCTGATGCAGCATGCCGTGGCGGTGCTGATCGGCGCGATGCCAAGCACCTTCTCGATCGCGCCGATGAAAGAGTTCTCATTGAGGCCCCCGCAGCTTCCCGCCGGGGTGCCGTCGGAGCTGCTGCAACGCCGGCCGGACATTGCCAGTGCCGAACGTCAGATGGCGGCTGCAAACGCCTCGATCGGCGTGTCGCGCGCCGCGTTTTATCCCGATGTAACGTTCAACCTGACGGGGGGCTTTCAGGATAGCGGATTCAATCTGCTGAGCCTGCCGAACAGCCTGTGGTCGGTGGGGGCATCAGCCGTGATGCCTTTGTTCGACGGCGGTCTGCGACGGGCACAGCTGCGGCAGTCCTGGGCGCAATACGCGCAGACGCGCGACGATTATCGGTCGACTGTACTTGCCGCCTTCCAGGAAGTGGAAGACTCGCTGAGCCAGACGCAACGCCTCGCGACCGAGGTCTCGCAGGAGCACGAAGCCAGCGATCAAGCCGCGCAGGCACTGTCCATCTCCACGATGCTCTACAAAGACGGACTCGACAATTATCTGAGCGTCTCGGTTGCGCAAGTGCAGGCGCTGGCCGAGGAACTCACCGAGGTCCAGATTCGGATCCGCCAGGTCCAGGCCGCCGTGTCGCTGATTCGCGCGCTGGGGGGCGGATGGACAGTCGAGTCGCTGCCGGACGAGAAGCAGACCCTCAGGTTCACGCAGGCCGACTACAGCGCCAAGTGATCGCGCTCGCGAGGGCCCCCGCTCTCGGTTACACGTTACGTTACCGCTGAAATGCCCGCCGGCCGCGGCGCCATCAACGGGAAACTCCGTGCGCTCAACCTCACCCTCAGTGGCGATGGCGATGCGCCCGTCACAGGAGTTGTAGCGATGATACGGTCAGGAAAAATATCGATGTTCCTGGTGTGCAGTGCACTCGTGCTCAGCTTGCAAGGTGGGTGTGCTACTGAAGCCGCCCAGCCCGATCCACAAGCCGCCGCCGAGCCGGTGCCCGCATCGCCGCTGCCGCAATCACCTGAGGAGCTGGACCAGCTGGTCGCTCCGATCGCACTGTATCCGGATCCGCTGGTTGCACAGATTCTTGCGGGCGCGGCCCATCCCGCGGAAATCGTGGAGGCCGACCGGTGGCTGCAAGCAAATCCGGGCCTTAAGGCGGATACGCTTGCACGAGCGGTCCAAGCTCAATCCTGGGATCCCGGCGTCAAGGCTCTCACGGAGTTTCCCGGGCTGCTCGAGATGATGGACGAGAATCTATCCTGGACCTCATCCCTCGGCGAGGCCTACGTCGACGGACAACAGAATGTTCTCGACGCGATTCAGGCGATGCGACAGCGAGCGCAACAGGCTGGAAACTTGAAGAGCACGCGGCAGGAATCCGTCAGCACTCTGGGAAATACGATCGTGATCGAGCCGGCCGATCCGCAGGTCGTTTACGTACCCGAATATGACCCCTGGATTGTTTACGGTGATCCTCTGGCGTTCTATCCGGGTTGGGTTTGGGTTCCGGGCTTCTACTTCGATGGGCCGGGAATCGACTTCGGCGTCGGGATCGGCATCGGCCTGTTCGGCGGCTTCGGCTGGGGATGGCACCACTGGGGAACGGATTGGCACGGCCATGGCTTGATTTACGGCAATCACCCGTACCTCCCCCACAGCAGAGAGTTCGGAAGTCGCGGCGGCTTCGAGGGCGCACGCGGGGGCTTTCGGGGCGGCTCGTTCGATCACGCCGTCGATCGCGGCGCTCCTCATGCCGAGGCGTTCCGTGGCATGCATTCCGGCGCCTTCAGCGGCTTCAACCACGGGGGAGACGTAAGAGCCTTCTCTTCTCGCGGCAGAGCAAGCTTTGGCGGCGGAGGCTTCCATGGAGGCGGCGGATTCCATGGAGGCGGCGGATTCCATGGAGGCGGCGGATTCCTGGCGGGGACATGGGCGGCGGCGGTCACCGCTGAGAGCGATGCGGGATGCACGGTCAAGCAGATCCAAAGGAGTTTCGAGATGACGCGCAAAATCAACAGTGGGTTCGAGAAACGTCACTTGCCAAAACCGGCTGGAAGGACCGCGCTCGTTGCATGCGCGCTGCTCCTGGCGGGGTGCGTCGAGCTATGTCGGGCTGCGCCAGCGAGCCAAACAGACTTCCGATCACCGGACGAGGCGAGCCGCGCGCTCGTGTCGGCCGTCCAGGAACACGATGAGCCGTCAGTGGCAAGGATTCTCGGCGGAGGAGTCGAGCTCATCAGCTCCGACGACAAGGCCGGCGACATCCTCGACCGGGACCGTTTCGTTCAGAAGTATCAGCAAATGCACCGCTGGGTCCGCGAGTCCAGCGGAGCCAGGGTCTTGTACGTCGGTGCAGAGAACTGGCCGTTCCCGATCCCTCTCGTGTCACGCAACGGCGTGTGGCGGTTCGATTCGAAGGCAGGCGCCGATGAAATCCGGTTCCGGCGGATCGGCGAGAACGAAGTGATGGCGATCGGCCTGTGCGATACGCTGGCCGCGGCGCAAACGCATCCGGACACGGAGAGCGAAGCCGATCGACTCGTGAAGACGCTGCTTCCTGGAGCAAAGAGTGCGAGCAAACCGATTCTGTTCCATGGCTACTATTTCCACATCCTGTCCAACTCGGCCGGTGGATTTGCCGCCATCGCTTATCCCGCCCTGTACCGTACCTCGGGAGTGATGACGTTCGTAGTCGCGCAGGACGGCGGGGTGGCGGAAAAAGATCTCGGCCCGAATACGACCAAAATTGCGGGAGCGATGACTCACTACGAGATTGATGCAACGTGGGCGCCTGCTGAACCAATGCCTTGATCGGGCCGCGGAGGGCCTTAGTCTGCGGAGGGGGCGACACCCTCTCCGTTCGCATTTGACAATGTAGCCTCATGAGGCTACATTGATCACCATGACGAGAGTAGGCGTCCGCGAACTGAAAGACCGATTGAGTGAATATCTTCGTCACGTGCGCGCGGGCGAGAGCGTACTGGTTACGGATCGGGGAGAGGTGATCGCCGAGTTGTCGCCGCCGGGGAGCGGGCTGACCGACAACTCGATACCGCCCGGCCTGCTGGGGCTCGCCAGGCGGGGACTCCTGACGCTCGGGTCTCCGGGCGATCCTGGTTTGTACGTGGCGCTGCCACGCGCACGCCGCGGCGAGCGCGATGCCGCTGAACTCCTCGACGAAGAGCGCGGCTCACGGTGAGCTTGTACGCGGAGTCGAGCGCAGTGCTTGCTTGGCTCCTGGATGAAAAATCGGCGGCCGAAGTGCGTCGATCGCTTGCTGACTCGGAACTCATCGTTACATCGGATTTGACCCTCATCGAGTGTGACCGCGTACTGCTTCGCGCGGCGGCACTCGGTGAACTGACGGAGACCGAGGCGGCAGATCGGCGCGCGCATCTGACGACGGCGGCCTCTCACTGGCAGATCCTTCGGGTCGCACCGGAGATTGTGGAGCGCGCCCGGCAACCGTTTCCCGGCGAACCGATTCGCACGCTGGACGCGATCCATCTCGCGTCCGTACTGGTTGCCCGGGCGGCAGTCGCGGGGTTAAAGCTACTCAGCCTGGATGATCGCGTTCGTAAGGCGGGGAAGAAACTCGGACTGGACATTATTCCGATGTAAACGTCCCGGGCGGCACCCAGGAGGGTCGCCTGCAAGCCCGCGCAATAGTGCGTGCGCCGCAGCCGACAACCGGCTGCTGTATCCGCATTGTACTAAGTACATCCCCCAATGCGCGCCTCATCGTGTCCCTTTAGCATCAGAAGCAAGATCCGATAAACAGGGGTGTAGCTGATGAGGGGCGCAACAGGGACGATATTCATTGTGGACGATGACGAGGGCACTCGAATGGGGCTTTCACGTCTGTTGATGGCGGCCGGTTACCGAATACGCTTGTTCGAATCGGCGGAGAGCTTCCTGAAAGAGCAGGACGTCACGACACCCGGCTGTTTGCTATTGGATGTTTGCCTGCCTGGTCTCAGCGGGCTCGAATTGCAGCGCTTGCTGACCCGCTCGCCTGACACTCGTCCGATCATCTTCTTGACTGGAATGAATGACGTCCAGGACGGCGTTCTTGCGATGAAACAGGGGGCGGTCGACTTCCTGACAAAACCTATCGACAGCCTATGCTTGTTTGCGGCCGTCGAGCGAGCACTTCAGCGGGATTGCGAGCAGCGCTGCGAACGTGCGGTTCTCGAGGGGATTCAACGGCGTGTTGACACGCTCACACCCCGCGAGCGAGTGGTGATGGAGCATGTGGTCCATGGTCGACTCAACAAACAGATCGCGTGGCAGCTTGGCATCCACGAGAAGACAGTGAAGGTCCATCGAGCGCGCGTGATGCACAAGCTGGGTGCGAGCTCGATTGCAGAGCTCGCGCGGCTCGCGATGCGCATCGGAATTTCAATCGAGCGTCTGGTGGAGACGGGGGTTGAGGCACTCAAGTCGCCTGACGCGCCGCAGCTGCAAGTTCCAGCCGTACTGCATTTGTGACGAACGATCGTCGTATGGCAGAACTTCCCGAAATGGATGTTGCACAGCTCGGGACTACGCGGAAGGCGGCGCGAAGGGCGTTGCATTGAGCGGAGGCGGTCACTCAGGCCCTTCGCGAGCGTATCGAGCGCGTCCGCCGGGCACGCGCGGCGCGCAGCCCCTATTCGAAGGTGCCCCTTCGCTCTCTACGCTCGCTGGGCCGCTCAGTGCGGCCTTTATTGTGGTCGAGGTTTTGCTCGAAAAAGGCCTCTTACGATCGTCGCCATCTCACGCGGATGTCTAAGCGGCGTGTGAGGATGACCCACAGCAGTTTGAGGTATTTCACGGTTGCACCTCCATGGAACTCAGGACGGGCGCCGGGCATGCCCAGCGCTTCTCTCCGTCTCGCGACGAGCTATCCCCATGCGCTAGGATCAGCGGCCGCTGATCGCGCAGGCTGTCCGGGGCACGCCGACGTACGATGTCAGAGGCGCCCCCACGTCGTCGGCTGGCGACTGATGTGCGGTGCTAGCGGATCGTTTTCGACACCGTTGGGGAGGCAATACCCTTAATGCCGGTGTCGGTGACAGCCACGATACGGAAATAGTAGGTGCCGGGACGAAGTCTATCGACCGTGTATGTCGTCACGTAAGGGTCTGGAATTCTTATAACAACGCTTAGATTGGTCGGGGTCGTTCCGTAGTAAATGAGATACCCGCCCGGATTTTCGATCCTTGAGCCATCCACGTTTCGCCTTGGTGGGTCCCACGATAATGTGGCCATCCCATTTCCTTGTGACGACAGGCTCGACGGTGGTGGCGCGCGGCGAGTACACGCACACAGGATCAAGAGAGCGGCGATGCAAATCGTCGCGCGTGTACCGACGGTTCCGTGGGTGGAACTCACGATGGCGTGTCCCGGCAAAGCGGCACTGACAAGTTCGGCCGACGCGCACCGTCCCGTCGCAAGCGTCATACAGCTCTCCGCGTGCCCAGGCACCGAATGGATTATGGCAGCCGGCCAGCGCGATCGTTGGCGTCGAGGCATTCGGTAAAACCAAGACTCTCCGCGAGTCGAGCTGGCGGCGCGCCGCCCGATCCCGGGGATAATGACTTCGAGAATGCTGCGGCTGAGATAACGGTCACCCGCTTCAGGGCTGAAAAACGCCGGATTCCCCCTAAAGGTTAGGAATTGGACGTCGCCAAGCACTTGCCTGACATTCGTGGGTAAAATATTGTTTTACATCTATTTTATGGCGCTCCCTACCGGATTCGAACCGGTGTTACAGCCTTGAGAGAGAGGTTAAATTGTCCAGGTGCGTACATCGGCATCATTCTAAAACACTATAAATATAAGGGAATTATCCGCGTTTGTATATCGGCGTATACTCCCGATCACCCCCATCTGGGGGACACCGGGGGACACCGATGGCTCGCACGATACGTGACGCGAAGCTTGAAACGAGGACGGCTCGATTGCGGCTCAAGGCGCGCAAGAAGCCGTATTTTACCGGGACCGGCAAAGCCGGAGTGCTGTTGGGCTACCGGCGTACGGCTGCCGGAAACGGTTCCTGGGTCGTTAAGCGCTACCGCGGACGCGGCACCTATGGCCTGTACGAGACCGAGACCTTTGCCCAGGCCGATGATTATTCGGATTCTGATGGGCCGGCGATTCTGGATTACTTTGCGGCGATGAAGCGCTTGCGCGGCGAGCTTTCCGAAATCCAAAGATCGAAGCGCTTTACGGTCTCTGATGCGGTCACCGATTACATCGATTGGCTCCGGTTGCACCGAAAATCCGCTGAGGATTCGGAAACCAAACTCAAAGCCTATTTGATTCCGTATTTCCACGATCAGATGCTCTCCGACCTGAGACCGCTGGACTTCGAGAAGTGGTTGGCATGGGCATTTGAAACGAAGTCGCCTGGTAGAAAGAAGACCTTGACCGGTCTCGCCAAAACGCAAAAGCGGAAATTCACGAAGCCGAGAATCCCCAAACCCGAGAAAATCAAGGCCGCCATCGATCCGGGGGAGTTGAAGCGCAAGCGCCGCTCGACGATTAATCGGCTGATCAATACCGTCAAAGCGTGTCTCAATCACGCGTATCGATTGGGCAACGTGGAAAGCGATACAGGCTGGCGACGGTTGCAAAAGTTCAAGGGCGCGGACGCCGCCCGCAAGAATTGGCTCACAGTTGAGCAATGCAAGATGCTGCTCAATGCGTGTCCGCCGGATTTCCGAAGGGCGATCGAAGCCGCCCTGTTGACCGGAGCCCGCTGGGGCGAGATTCGAAATATGAGGGCGGGGGACTACGATGCAGTTTCAGGGACCATTTTGATTGCCGAAGCGAAGGGCGATCGAGCGCGCCGCGTGCCATTGACCGTCGAAGGGCAGGCTGCGTATGGGGAGTGGACCGCAGGCCGACCGCGGAATGAGATTATCTTTACGAAAGACAATGGCAATCCTTGGGGTGATCACGATCAGCATCGGCCCATGGTCGCGGCATGCGCCGCCGCCAATATCGACCCTGCCGTTCCACTTCACACCTTGCGGCACAGCTACGCCTCATCATTGGTTCAGGCTGGCGTGTCACTGTCGGTGGTAGCGGAGGCGCTGGGGCACCGCGATACCCGAATGGTGTCGCTGCACTACGGTCACTTGGCGCCTTCGCATGTGGCTGACGCTATTCGAGCGAATCTGCCCGATCTTGGGCTGGTTCGACACGGCAAGCTCATGACGCTGTCCGCGCGGGTGTAGACCTGAGGTTGTCACGTTGTAGCGGCCACCTCGGGCAGGCATTGACTAGAAAATCCACCAGACATAGTTGGTTTGCATCGATATACAAAAAATTGTATACTGCAATTTGATGACCGATCGCAAAGCCGTCGAATTTCGGGGCAGTTCCTTGGATGATCTTCGAGCCTTTCCCGTACCGGCACGGCGCGAGGCGGGTCATCAAATCGACCAAGTACAGCAAGGCAGAGAGCCAGATGACTGGAAACCGATGCCGAGGGTCGGTTCAGGGGTTCAGGAAATTCGGATTCGGGACGCCGCTGGGGCGTTCCGTGTCATTTTTGTTGCGAAGTTCGCCGCTGCGATCTATGTGCTTCACTGCTTCCAGAAGAAGACACGCAAGACCAGCAAGACGGATTTGGATTTAGCCGAGAAACGCTACCGTGATTTGACGAAGGAACTAGCTCCATGAGTAAGAAGCGATTTGCCAGCGTATGGGACGCCATCGAAGATACGCCTGAGGAGGCTGAAAATCTGAAGCTACGCTCGGCCCTGATGGTGGCTCTAAAAGCGCATCTGGCCCGCAGCAACCTGACCCAGGCGCAGATCGCCAAGCTGTTCGGTGTCACTCAGCCCCGTGTCTCCGATCTGCTGCGCGGGAAGATCAACGTTTTCGGCCTGGATGCCCTCGTAAATATGGCGGCCGCGGCGGGCTTGCGCGTCAAGATAAGCATACAAGAAGCTGCATAGAGCATTACGGGCCATTGCCTCCACGGTTCTTCGCTCAAGTGCGCGATAAGTTTCTCGAGCGCGATCAGTATGAAAAGTTCGCGCGCATCAAGCGTACCGAATAGCGGCGCAAGGGGTACTCATGCAGGACAAGGCTGAGACCAGACGAATGTACCAACCCCGGCCACCCGCGGAGGGGTCAGACCGCGATGCGTTACGGAATGCCATCGTGCAGGAGGAGGCTCTTCTCGCCGTACTTGAAGTCCAGCAGGAAGAGTCGAGGCATCGACTCGCGGCGCTCCGAGCCGAGTTGGTGCTCGAACAGGGGCGCTCACCGATTTTGCTCACTGAGCGCAAGGACCATCTCGAGTACTTCGCTGCGCAGCTATCGAGAATCGCACGGCACGTCGTGGTGCTCCAGGGAGGTATGAGCGCCTCAGCGCGGCGCGAAGTGAAACGGCAACTCGAGGCTATCCCGGACGCCGAAGAACGAGTCGTTATCGCTACCGGCCGCTATATCGGCGAAGGCTTCGACGATGCGCGGCTCGATACGCTCTTCCTGGCGCTACCAGTTTCGTGGAAAGGGACGTTGATCCAGTACGCGGGTCGCCTCCACCGTCTCCATCAGGCCAAGCGGGAAGTCCGCATCTTCGATTACGTCGACGGCGAGGTTCCAGTCCTGTGGCGGATGTTTCAGAAGCGCCTGCGCGGTTATCGTGGCCTCGGTTACGCGAGAGGCGAAGCCCCCCTCGGACTTGGGGAGTCTGCGGACGACCTCGTCGTCGAATATGACGAGGGAATGCTGCGCTCGCTCAAGGAGCGCGACGACTTTATATGACTGCCACGAGGGGCAAGAAGCTGCACCTTCCGCGCCTCACAAACGCGAGACTCGCGGAGATGATCGAGCAAGCGACCCTCGATGCCTACGGTGACTCCGAGCAGATTACAGGCTGGTTCACAATGATTGAAGAGCACCTGGTAGTGCCCTTCGAGACCAAGGTACTCGGCATCCAGGTCACTGTCGAGCGCGTTGATCTCAACCGCAGCGAGCAGATTGTCGCGGTTTGTAGCCGCGGGCGAACGCGGCAGTCGCTCCCAGTCATCGATCTGCCGTTGCCTACGCCGCTGCCGGATGGAGCGGAATGGATAGAGGCGTATCGCCGCTGGCGAACACAAAACCATTCTGCGGGAGTCTCGTAGTGAGCGAGTATCAGTACTTTGAGTTCCAGGCTGTCGACCGGCCGCTAAGCAAGAAGGAAATGGCGGAACTGCGCTCCCACTCGACGCGGGCTCGGATTACGCCGACGAGCTTCGTTAACGATTATTCCTGGGGAGATTTCAAGGGCGATGAAGATGTATGGATGGACGAGTACTTCGACGCGTTCCTTTACGTTGCCAGTTGGGGTACTCACATCCTGAATTTGCGGCTTCCTGCTAATCAGCTGAGCGCCAAAACCGCGCGACTCTATGCGGTTGGTGAACGCGCCGCAGTGCGGGTGAAGAACGGCAACGTGATTTTCAGCTTCCATTCCGAGGACGAGGACGATGAGGACTCCGTTGAGAGCAAAGGCATGCTGGCGTCGATGATTTCGGTTCGGTCCGAACTCGCTCATGGGGACCTTCGAGCGCTTTACCTTGGATGGCTACTGTGTGCGCAAAGCGGCGAGTTGGACCCCGCTGACCTCTCGCCGCCCGTGCCGCCCGGTCTCACCAAGCTGAGCGCGTCTCTGACAAGTGTTGCGGAATTTCTTCGCGTCGATAAGACCCTCGTCCGTGTCGCGGCCAAACCCGCGACGAAGAGCCGGACGGTCGCCGATCTCCTGCGAGAATTTGAAGCAGCCTCGCGAAAGCAGAGCCGTGCGGCGAATGTGACGCAGAGCGAGGTGCTGCGCAGCCATGGCATTGCTCCAGGGTCCGCGCGATCACCGCGTGCGGGCGCTATCGTTGGAATTGGGTCGTCATTTCGCAAACGACGATGAGCAGGATTCCGGTTGAATCAATTGCAGGACTGGATATAGCGCTCCAGTTCCGCCCGCGTAATGTAAGTTCGTGCGCCGTCCTTTTGCACCTTAATCGTGCCGGCACTGATTCGGTTATACAACTGGGCGCGACTCATCCGTAAAATCGCGCTGGCTTCGGGAATTTTAAATCGCAGCGCCGGCAGTGGAGGGCAGGGCTCCGATTCATGTTTGTTGGGGCCTGGCGTGGACGCCGTGATTTTTGCCGGTACGCGAAACGGCCGCTCAGACTCGACGCACCGATCGTTACCTAAGGGGAGGGAGGGCAAACTAGTTCCGCCGTTCCTGAATGCCGTGGCCATTGATATCTCCGAGAGCGTGTTACGGGTCTACAACTTAACGCCCCGGGTATTGTCCGGATAGGTGGCAATTAAGCCGAATTTGCCCCACAAATGCATCTAATCGTTTAACACGCTACCTGCCCGAGACGACATCCAGTGCCGGATCTGGTCGGTCTCAACCCCGCTGACGACTATTCTGCGGCGAACGAGCGAGCCCCGGGGTTTGGCGGCTTGGATGATCGCCAGGCATCCCGCGGGCAGCGGCATGTGTTCGCAGATAGGTTAGGACTAGCACGAGTTCCTTACTCTCAATCGCGTCATCGAGCCCTCATTGTGTCGAGCGTGGCGCGCGCCTATTGTCGTTTGAGATTACCCGGTCAAGGAGCCTATGCACCTGGCTCTTTGCTCTTGAATATATCACCCGTTTTCCGAGTCTCCATCTCGCTGCTTCCATTGCGCGTCCCATCGGAGAGTGCCGGTGGTGCTCTCGTAGCGAGGCATGCAACGGGCGCTGTCCCAACGGTAAGGCCGAGTACGGGGCTCCGCCCCGATCCCCAGGAGGGGGCACCAAGAGCTGACACAGCACGCAAACGCGTTTGCTGTGAAGAAACAGACGAAGAACAAGGACTTGAGATCCGATTCGCTGTCATCGCTAGCGCCGACGTTGTCATCGCTAGAGGTCGTAGGCCGTTGAAGCTTCATCTGAATTGTGTATTCGCGGTGACATTCTCAAAATCGAGAGCGCGCTCCTGTCGATAGAGATTAGAAGCTTTTGCGAAATAAACATCTGAGATGAATCTGAGATGAGCTGACTTAAGCGCACGAGGCGTGCATCCGTTAGACCATCGAAATGATATCGATGCGATGTTGATAGCAAGAAACTTCAGCGAGCATTCGCGGCGTTCCCGCTTAACTATGCCGCGCTACGGTGGTGGACGCTCGTGGACGACTTCATCGGAAACCCTTTAAAACACGGTAAATCTCACGTAGAAGGTGGAACTACTGATCGTTCTCACGGCCTATGAATGAGTAGCGCTAGGCGTCCCGAAAAAGTTCTCAAGGAAATTGGCAAGTGCATTGGTAGTCACATCTGGTCGGTGTTACGAGTTAGTGTGCTTCGCCTTACGTGCCACGCCTGAGATTCAATTCGAGATTGAGCGATGAAAGGCAACATGTTTTCAATTCGGTTATCGGCGGATCTTACGGCGGAGATTTCTCGGCAGGCCGCCAAGCGCGGCATTACCCGCACCGCTTGGGCCGCGCATCTGATCGAGCGCGGGCTCATGGCGGAAACATGCGAACGATTGTTGGAAGCCGTCGAGGAGAGCTTGGATCGATCAATAGTCCCGGTGGCGACAATTCCTTCGACACAGCCGCCTACTGCATCGGCGAGTCCGGCCGCGTTGCCCGGCTGGGATCAAATGGTGTTCATGGGTTGTTTCACGAGCGCCATGCTCAAGCTGCTCAATAACGCCTTGAATCGCTCGACCGCGGAGATTGGCAAGATCGCGGTCGCTGCCCGCGAACAAGCCGCGGCCGAGAGCCAAGCCATCATCAAGAGGTCATCGTCATGATCATTGTCCTGTTGTGGCCGCTGCTCGCGGCCGTCTTAGCGGTCGGCTACGTCGTCTGGTCGGCGTCCTTTGCCGAGTGGATGTATTTAAAGGCGCTTGGTCTCTATGAGCTCGAGCGTGCCTTTGGGCGCTCCCACAAGCTGACCTTGGATTTTACGCAGGCCGGCCACACCCAGCGAGCGTTCGTCGAGGATGTTCTCACGTACCTCACCGCCTTCCCCGATTTCACCCAGCTTCTCTCGCAGCGTCTGGTGGGGAGCGTGAGCCTTGCGCTCTGCGCGAGCCTGGCGATCTACGGCCTGGTCGGCTCGAAGCTTTCGCCGGCTGCCACGAAGCGACATATTCGCGGCGCGCAAAATAATCGACGCACCCAATGGTCACCGCTCCATCGTCGCATCGGTTACACGCTGGCGCTCGGATTTCTGCTGGCGCTTGCGATTTGGTGCGGCCTCGCTGCGATCGGATTGCCCGAGGGTTTCACGATGGCGATGCTCTTCAAGAACGCGTTCCTATCCATCGATACGGCAAACGAATGGGCGATGCGAAGCCGAACGCTATTGAGTGCCGGTTTGGGATACCTGCTGGCCGGCGTCCTCCTGTTTACGGGTTCCTCCATGGGCCGATGGGTGGGAACATTCGCCAAGGCACGCAAGATCCCGTGGCCAGGCGCCCCGATCACCATCGGCGGCATCCCGGTGCGCTTTGAGGATGAGACGCGGGGCTTCTTGATCACGGGGCGTCCCGGTTCCGGTAAGACTCTCTTGATGCGGGAGATGCTGCGGGGTTTCCGCTACCGTGGGGACCGTGGCCTGATTGCGGACCCGGACGGGAGCTATTTGTCAGTGTTTGCGCGAGCCGGTGATCGCATCTTGAATCCCTTCGATGCGCGCAGCGAGCGCTGGAGCCCGTTCGCAGAAATCCGCGACGATAATGATTTTGAGCTGCTCGCAAAAGCCGTAGTGCCGGTATCCGAGAGTGCCACGGAGGAGGAATGGCGCGGCTATGCACGAACGCTGTTAGCGGCAATCTTGAGAAGCCTACATCGAGAGGGTCGGTCCAATGCGAACGAGGTCGTGCGCACCATCAATAGTGCCGCCGGGGATGAGGAACTTGAAGCGCTGTTGGCGGGCACCAATGCGGCAGGTCTTCGCCGCCATGAGGCGCTCTTTAATTCAGTCATCGGGGTGCTGGCGCCGCGCATCGCGAGTTGGTCGTTTTTGATCCAACCGGATCAGAAGAATCCGGCCTTCTCGATTCGTGACTGGATCCGCAGTTCTGTCAAGGGTCGGGGGGAATGGCTCTATTTGACCTATCGCGACGATCAGCGCGAAGCACTCCAATCTCTCACGGCGACCTGGGTGTCGCTCGCCATGACCGAAATGCTTTCCTTGCCGGAGAACCTCAAACACCGGGTGGTTTGCGCACTGGATGAATTTGATTCACTCGGCAAGATCGGTTCGCTCGAATTCGCACCGCCGATGCTGCGTAAGCACGGCGGTGTCCTCATCATTGGCCTTCACACCAAAGCGCAGCCGGATCGCACCTACGGGATGGCCGGCTCGCAAGTGATCATGAGTTCGGTTGCGCATAAGGTGGCGTTGGGCTTGGGTGATCATGAAACGGCATCTTACTTCGAAAAAGAGCTCGGAAATCACGAAATTGAGCGCGTGCGGACGACACAGGGGTCGGGGACGAGCACCACGGGCGGCACCCGATCGCAGAGCGTATCGCGTGATTTCACCACCGAGCCCGTGATCATGGCCTCCGAACTTATGGGTCTTCCCGATCGATCCGGGTATTTCCGGCCCGTCGGGTCCTCGCAGATTCACAAGATTCGTGTGCCGCTCGTGAAAATGCGCACCGTGGTCCCAGCGTTCGAGCCGCGAAAGTAATCCGATGGCCCTCGCCCGAAACGTGAGCGCCGCGCAGGCGGCCCGCTATTATGATCACGACGATTATTATGCCAGGGACGATGTGGCGGGGCTTGAGCGCGAAGATGACGGACCGGCGCTCTCACGCTCGGCGTGGCATGGGGAAGGCGCCAAGGCGCTCGGGTTAAAGGGACCTGTCGAGGCGCAGATGTTTCGTGCGCTCGGGCGCGGCGAACTACCCGATGGCTCCCAACTGCACAAGGCCGGGAGCGGTGCGCGCCGGGCGGGAACGGACTTTGAATTCTCCGCGCCAAAGAGTTTTTCGATCCAGGCCCTGGTGATGGGCGATGAGCGATTAGTGCGTGCTCATCAAGACGCAGTGGCGAGCGCGCGTCGCCACATCGAAGCACTGACCGCGACCCGGGTCATGCGAGACGGAAAGAGCACCCTGGAAAACACCAAAAAAGCCGTCATCGCCGAATTCCTGCATACGACGAGCCGCACCGGCGACCCGCAGCTGCATTCTCACGTCGTCGCATTGAATCTGACCCAGCGAGCCGATGGCGCTTGGCGCAGCATCGAGAACGGACCGATGTTTTGCGAGCAGCGGCTGCTCTATGACATTTACTTAGCTGAAATGGCCAAGGGCGCTCAAGGCTTGGGTTATACGCTCACCCGTGGAAAATCCGGCGCCCCGGAGCTCTCGCACATCAGCCGAGAGCAGGTTGAGACCTTTAGCAGGCGAACCCAATCGATTGAGGCGGCACTCGCAGATAAGGGGCTGGATCGCTCAACCGCAACCGCGGCCCAGAAACGCGCCGTCACCTTGAGCACCCGGGATGCCAAAAAGACCTATGACCGGGCGGCACTCGCGCAGGATTGGCAGGAGCGCGCCCGCGCCATGGGCCTGGACCGAGAGCGCCCGATGCCCTCCGCATCCCGTAAAAGTGCACCCACCGCTGAGGCGAACGTTCGAGGTGGTGTGAGTGCAGAGGAGCGGGCGCATGCGCAGCGCGTGGTCAGCTTCGCGCTCGATCACCTGGGCGAGCGTGAGGCGGCCTTTGACCGGCGCGAGGTGATACGCGTCGCATTACGGGAAGGCTTCGGCCAGGTGGGATTCGAATCCGTCAGTGCGAACTTGTGTTCTCGTGTGCGACAGCGGCAGGTCCTCGTCAGTCCGGATGGAACACGCCTGACAACGCCGGCGGCGATCGCACTGGAGCGACGCATCTTGAACCTGGAATCTCAAGGGCGAGGAGCCGTGAAGCGGATGGCGAATGAGCGCATGATCGGAGCGACCATTGCGGCACGTCAACTCACCGCGGGTCAAGAAGCGGCCGTGAACCTCGCCGCGACGAGCGAAAATCGCGTCATCGGCATTCATGGGCTCGCCGGCACCGGCAAGACAACCGCATTGAAAACCATCAAAGCCATGGCTGACCAGCAAGGGTTTTCGATGATTGGCCTCGCGCCCTCGCACAGCGCGGTCACCGCACTGCGCGAATCCGGAATCGAAAGCGACACGCTGCAGCGCTGGCTTTCGGATAAGGCCGCGACCGAAAAGCTTTCAGATCGATCCGTGATTGTCATCGATGAGGCAGGTTTGGCTTCCAATCGGCACGTGGCGTCCGCCTTGAAGCGCGCGCACGTGCACAACGCGCGCGTGATCCTGGTCGGCGATGACAAACAATATGCCTCTGTCGAGGCCGGACGAGCGTTCTCGCAGCTCAAGGACGCCGGCATGCAAACCGTCACTATGAGTCAGATGCTACGGCAGCGAAATCCTGCTCTTGCCACAGCCGCTCGGCTATCGGTCGATCAACCGGCAGCGGCGCTAGCGCACATCGAGGTGCGCGAAATCGCGGATTCTGAAACCCGATATGCACAAATTGCCAGGGACTTTGCCGCACTTGTGGCCGCCGAACGAGCACAGACTTTGGTGCTGACGGGCACCAACGAGGCAAAACGCGCGCTCAATGAGCGTATCCGCATGGAACTCAGGGAAGGGAAGGCACTGGGGTCCGATGCGGCCGAGGTGGCCACGTTCCAACGACGGGATTTGACGCAAGCCGAACAGAAAGAACTCGGCCGCTACAAGCTCGGTGATGCCATCCGATTCGAGCGTGCCTACCGGACACTCGGCGTGGCGCGCGGCGATGTCTTGAAAGTGACTGCGATGGGCAATGATCATCTCGTGCTGTCGGACTCAGCGCATCGAGCGGTCGAATTCCGTCCCGCGCGCGCCAGTGGCCAAGCCTTTACGGTGGGGCACATTGAAAGTCGAACCCTCGCGCCCGGCGACCGGCTGCGTTTTACCGGGACGGACAAAGATCAAGGATTCCGAAATGGGGAGCGCGGCACCATCGAGCGGATCGATCGACAATCGGCACAAGTGCGACTCGATGATGGTCGTCAAATCACGCTGCACCGTGACCGTGTCCACCCCGTCGAGTATGCCTACGCCGCGACGGGTCACAGTGCGCAAGGTCTGGGCGCCGATCGCGTATTGCTCGACAAAGATACCCGTTCGCGCACCACCGATCATCGCAGCTTCTATACGGACCTCACCCGTGCGAAGGCGACGGCGCGAATCTACACGAATGACCGGGCGGCGCTGCCTGGCGCGATTTCGAGGCAATCATCAAAGACAGCCGCCCTGGACGTAGTCGGACACTCGATGACGCAGTCGACCGGAGTGGTCATTGCGAGGCGTCGGTAGTGACTTTGACGCCTATCCGCGGAGGCAGTGCCGGCGAGCGGCCGCCCCTTGACTGCACAGCGAGACCCTGCATTCGCATAAAGGTGTCCGTCCGTCTCTGGAAGTCAGAGTTATCCATCTCGAACTCCCCACTCCCACCTCCACCGACGTCCCGGGATGTCCGTCGAACCAAATGGCATCTTAATTTAAATCGACGTCCGGTAACCACCAGATCTACTCGTTGACGTCCGCGCGTAATTAACACCTGATCTCACGGCTATGGGCCGCACCGCTAATATTACCCTCAAGCCGGAGTCAAAGAAACCGAACTCAGCTTGTGAATAGCTAAGTCGCGAAAACTCCCACGCTCGGAGGTTTATGGACCGAGCAGAAACGAGTCCAAGCATGTGAAGCCGTCGGCAGCGATTTTCAATCGCGGGCTGAGGGCTAGCCCGCTTTTCTCACGGCGCGCATGATTTTCCGGTCCGCGGTCGGGGCACGGATTGAGCGTGCCCGGCACGCCGCGGACGACAATGTGGTGCAGTGAGGGGCATTTTTCAGCGGTAGCTATCCGCCACCGTGGCCGGCGGGGGTGCGCTGCTTGAGGTTTGCGGTAGTCTGGTTCGTGGGGGCGGCTTATCGCGCCGCGGCGCCCAGGTTGTGGAAGGCCGCGATGAACTCGCGCTGGTTCGTGCAGGCCTCGCTCATCGCGAGTTTCACGCGTCGCACGCTCAGCGTGACGACCGCGCCGATCTTCAGGAGCTTGAGCCGGATCGTGTTCGCACAGGCCCGCGCGAGCACGGTCCCCGCCAGTCCGACACGCCGCAGCGCGTGCATCAGTACATAGGCGGCCGAGGCGAGCCACAGCCGCAACTGGTTGGCGCGGAACGTGGCGGCTGAGAGTCGATCGGCAAACAGATCGAGCTGTGCTTCCTTGATGCGGTTTTCGCATTCGCCACGAGCGCAATACAACTCCTCGTACAGTTCCCGCGCCGCCCACTCAGCGGTCGATAAGGAGGTCACGATGAAGCGTGGGTTGGCTTTGTCCCCGGTCTGCTCGGCTTTGGCGACGACCCGTCGCGGCCGGCCCCAACTCTTGCGTGTGCGGTACACCAGTTCCTTGAACCGTCGCGCAGGACGTTGTGTTGCACATGACTCGACCTTGGCCTCTTGCAACTCGGCGCCGATCGAGCGCACCAAGCGTACGTTCCGGGCGAGCCCAAACACGTAATCTACCGCGTTTTGCTCGCACCAGCTCATCAGCTCCTCGCGACAAAAACCCGAGTCCGCGCGCAGGATGATCTTCACATCGCTCCAACGCTCGCGGATCTGCGCGACAATGCGCTCGACTTCTTCACGCGCACCCGCAGACCCATCGATGTTCGCGCGCCGCAGCTTCGCGCACAGCAGATGCTCGCCCGCAAAGATGTACAGCGGCAGGTAACAATAGCCGTCGTAGTAACCGTGAAAGAAGCGACCCTCCTGATGCCCGTGCAGTGGATCATCCGTGGCGTCCAGATCCAGAATGATCTGCTGCGGCGCCTCACGATGCGCCTCGAGAAATAAATCCACCCACAGCCGCTCAATCGCTTCGCCCTGCGGACGGATCTTGTGATAGCGGCTGCTGCCCTCCTGCTCATGCAGCTCCAGCCGGTTCAGCGTGCTCTTGCCCGCCAGCGCCGCGCAGTTGCTGCGACGCTTCGGCTCGAGCTTCCCCAACAACGTGCCAAACACCGCATCGTGACGCAGCCTCTCATGGTCGTTGAGATCCTCATACCCCAGCGCCATCCCAAATACCCTCTGTCCGATCAGCGTCCTGACCGCATGCTCGATCAAGTCAGGATCCCGCTCATCGACAAAACATCCGGCCAGCCGATCGATCAATCCGATCGCTTCATCCGCCCGACCCAGCAGCAGTGCCCCGGCATCCGAACTCACCGTCCCGCCGTCAAAGGCCGCCACCACCCGGCGTCGTTCTACACATGAAAATTGCAGCTGTTCCGCGTTACACTGTGTCTGCATCGGGGCCTCCGGTGTTTGAGCTATAACTCGTCGTCGCAAAACAAGTTTTACTCAATCACCGGCCCGATGCACTACCTTTCCGTGAGAAAAGCGGGCTAGCTGCCTGCTCAAGGAGCTTCGGTCGGTAGTGCTCATCAAGCGCATCCCAAACATTGATCGACCGATCGGAGTCCGTCTCAGCCGGCACCCCTTCAGTCGTTTGAGCGGCTCTCAGCTCTCCCTGTGGCATTATCCAGATCCTGTCTTGTCATTGGCGTCCGCATGCTACACGCTACTGTCGCTCTGAGCCGATCTCACCTGACATCACATGACGAAGCGTCATGCCAAGTTGCTGAAAATGCGGCCCATCTTTGTCATGCCAGATTGTCCGCGCGTGCGCTTTGGCAACTTCTTAATCAATTGGTCGTAGGTTCGATCCGGCCCACCAACTAAATCAAGGTCTTAATTTATCCTTATCGCAGAGGAGCGCCAGGTCAGGGAGCGGACCAAAGAGTGACCACGGTCCACCCTCACAATGAATTTCAGTTCCCTATCTTCCAGCGGAGCCGTTGGAGTAGTAAGCAGCGAGCATCGCGATTTCGCTGCCTGTCAATTGGCGGGCAACGCTGCGCATTTGCTCGCTGATATCGTTGCGCCGGCGGCCTGCTGCAAGTGCCTGCAGCTGCTGTTCGAGATAGGCGCGCTGCTGGCCCTGTAGTCCCGGCGCACCGAACGAGAGGCCGGTCGGCCCATGACACGCCGCGCAAGGGGCCAGGTTGCGCAGTGGGTTGCCGAGCTCGATCAGATGCCGCGCCGCCGTATCAGCGGGATCCCGAGTACTCGCGGTCGCAGCGTAGGGATTCGGCAGCGAAGCAAAGTGCGCCGCAAGATCGAGCATATCCTGCTGCGACAACTGCGCAACGTATACGCCCATCACCTCGGCGTTACGCTTCCCGCTCTTGAAGTCTTCGAGCTGTTTGTAGATCGCCGCCACGCTTTGACCGACGAGATTCGGGAATATCGCGTCAGAGCTGATCCCGTTCGCGCCGTGGCAGTTATTGCAGCTCGTCGCGCGCTCGGCGCCGCGAATGGCGTTGCCCTGCGTGAGCTGCAGTCGCGTCGCTACTGTCCACGCAACGTTCGATGCGGATGGCCCTGCCACGGGCACGGAAGCTTGCGCCCTGCCATTTGGCAAACCGACTGCACGACAAAATGTACCCCAGAAATCCACTGCTCCCGACCCTTTCTGAAACGAAGGCAACCACATGAAGCCGACCACGAACGCAGCGAGAAAAAGCACGACGGTGGTGGCAATCCAGACGGCGAATCTTGGATCAGTAGACCCCTGTCGATCATTATTGATCATGGTGCCTGAACCTCGTAAGCGGGTACGCCGGTGTGCTCAAGGAACAGGAACTGCGCCAGCGGGTAGCCATAGTTCGCAATGGTCAGAGCCACTACCAGCAACGTCCAAACTCTGAAGCTGTTCAAGGACGCCGGCAAGAAACGAGGCGGATGCACCGCGAGAGAAAACTTGAGGGGCGAATTGGCGGCTGCCGCTCCCCGGTGCGACGCAAGCAATACGCCAACCAACAGCAGCGCTGAAAATACCAAAACGAAGCCGCCAAACGCCGATATGCTAACCCAGATCGCCTGGGGCGCCACCGCGGGATCGGTGTAATCGTAGTAGGCCATTCGACGGGGCTGTCCCATGATGCCTACCAGATGCCATGGTAGGGTGACGATGAGCATGCCGACGAACCAGGTCCACAACTGTAAACGCACGAGCTTCGGCGCAGCGAGCGGCCGGCCCGTCAATCGCGGCCACAGTTCGTAGGCGATCGCGAAATACATGATCACAATCGCACCCCCAAAGATCAGGTGGAAGTGGCCCGTCACCCATTGCGTGTTGTGAATGGTGGAATTAAAAGCGTAGCTCATGTTGATCAGCCCACCCGCACCGCCCAGGCCCAGCATGAGCAAAGCAAACCCAGAAGCCAGCACAAGCGGCCGATCCCACGGCAATGCGGCGATCCAGCCCAGCACGCCACGGCCGCCGCGTAGGCGCCCGGCGATCTCAAGCGAGGCAGAGATCGTGAAAACTGTGAGCAGCGTCGGTACGGCAACCATCCCGGTAAACACTGTATGAAGGAACTTGAACCCTGCGCCGATCTGCGGATCGGCAAATAGATGATGCAGGCCGATCGGCATGGAGAAGATCAGCAATTGCAGGAACGCGATACGACCCAGCCGATCGCTGTACAGCCGTCCGCCGGCCGCTTGCGGCAGCAGTACATAGAAAGCGATGTAAGAGGGAATCAGCCAGAAATAGACGATTGCGTGCAAGGTCCATGAAAAGAGCACGCGGGCGAGGCCGGGATTGATTGTGGCGGTCCAGCCGAAGGCATTGGGCAGGATCAGGAACACAATCTCCGCCCCGACCCCAAGCGAAGTCCAAGCCCAGAGCAGCGCGCCGGCGGTAATGGCGAACATGGCCAGCGGCACCGGCAAGCCCGGATGGTCGCGCTTCCAGCGCCCGAAATGCGAAACCATCAACGCGACCCAGATCCAGGAACCAATAACTGCGATGAGTACGCCAATATAGTAGTAGGGGCTTCCAGATAGCGGCGGATAAAATGTGTACAGGACCGTCGCGTGGCCGGTGGCGACGGTGGCGATTGCCATCGCGGCTCCCGCAATGACCAGCCAGAATGCCGTCCAAGCGAGCCTAACGCCGTGCATCGGTCGCCCAAGTGATACCGCGCAGACGGCGTATCCGAATCCCATCGCAACTAACGTGGGAAATACATACGCTAGCGTGGTGCCGTGCGCGGTGACGGCACGATAATACAGTTCCGGGTCCACCCATCGGTGCAGAGGGCTGCGCACCAGCATCTGCCAGGCGCCGAGCGGAATCGCCACGGTGAAGGCGGCGAAGGCCGCCCAGAAATGGGCGAGGACGAGCCGGTTACTGCCGTACACAGGATGCCCTCGACTGGCGACCATAAGCACGGGCGTATTCCAGGCGATCGAGTACTTTGACTCGCGCCCACATGCCTTGGTGTCCCACGCTGCAATACTCATGGCACGGCATCAGATGATCGCCTGGTTTGTCAAAGCGCGTGCTCACCACGGCGATGAAGCCTGGCATTACCATGCTGTTGACGTTAGTGTCCGCAATGAGAAATCCGTGCAGCACGTCTGGACTCGTCGCGCGAAAAACCACTTTCGTATTGGCGGGCACCACGATGCATTGCGGGACAAACGAATATTGTTGTGCGATGAGCCGCACGATGACTGATCCGTCTGGCTGTACCGCCGTGCCCAAGTTGGATTCCATGAACTCACCGGCAAGTTGGAGGCGGCTCGCATCAATGGTTTCCACATTCGATGGGGGTTGTGCGGCCCAGTGCACGCCGCTGTAGATGATCACGGCAAACACAAACGCGATAATGCCCGCCACGACATAAGCCCACCGGTGTTCGGAGCGCTCCACCTCATTAACGGGGGGCACGGTGCGACTCCTAACCCACCGCGCCGCGCGGGAGGAATACGCAGACAAAGAATGCGACCCAGATCGCAAGCACCACGGCCACCGCCAGCCCGGCCAGCGCCACAGCACCCCATGGGCCCGCAGCGACAAGTTTCTCTACCTCATCCTGACTGCCATTGAATGCGACGTTTTCCGGCTGAAACGCAGACGACACGTGATCCTTTACTTCCTCATCGGCCACCGGCGAGGTGCTCATCTTGCTACCCCGCCCTTCACCAAGCCCAATGCGGCCAGCACCTTGGCGGGCCTGAACGGTACCGAGCGCAGCCGCGCTCCGGTTGCATCGAACACTGCGTTTGCGATCGCTGAAGGCACCACTGAAGTCGTCGGCTCACCCGCGCCCCACGGCACCTCGGCGGGCCGATCGATCAAATCGATGAGCACGTCGGGTACATCGGGAAATGTCAGGATCGGGTAGCTTCCCCAGTTGAGGCTAGTCACCGCACTTCGACTGAACGTGAGTTCCTCTACCAGGGTGCGGCTGACGGCTTGCACCACGTTTCCTTCGATCTGATTGCGCAGCCCATCGGGATTGATGATTTGGCCGCAGTCGTGTACGACGAAGACGCGATCCACATTGACCGTGCCCGTGTTGCGATCGACGCTCACATCAGCGACCACGCCCACGTAGGTGCGTACGAGCTCGTACTTCGCGTAGGACACACCCCGCCCGCGTGCGAGCGGGCCGGCGTCGCGCGGGCGCGCGCCACGCGGCTGCCACTTCGCGAACTGCCGCAGGCGTTCGAGCAGTTCGAGACCGCGGCCATCGGTCAAGTGGCGGATACGAATCTCAAATGGATCGGTGGACGTCGCTGCGGCGATCTCGTCGAGAAAGCTCTCGTTACCAAAGGTGTTCTGCATGCGGCCGGGGGCGCGTATCCAGGCTGCCGGTAACGGCGTATCGAGGAGCCAATGCGCGGTCAACTTGCTGGGGGCCAACGCATAGGGGATGCCCAAGCCCGGATTGGAGAGGTTAGCGTTCGGTGGTCCGAACTTCGGCAGCTTGGCGAGCGTGGCCGCGAGTAGCGTCGCACCGGAGCGCCTCATCGGCCGTTCGGGCAGAAATATGTCGGATTCCCATGCGGCGATTCGGTTTTGGTCATCGATGCGCGCGCGGTAGTCGAGCAGGGTCGGCGGACCCTTGGGATCCCATCCGTGCTCGTCCGCTCGCATCCACTGCAGCCGCACCGGTTGACCGATCTCCTTCGCGATGAACGCCGCTTCGGAAGAGCAATCATCAGAACCGTTGCGGCCGTAGCAGCCGGCGCCCTCGAGATAAATGCAGCGCACGCGCTCCGGCGCGATTTGCAGCATGGTGGCCAACTGCTGGCGCAGGAGGTGACTCGCCTGTGACGGGGTCCAGACCGTGAGCGCGCCCTCCTTGAAATCGGCTACCGCGCAGGACGGACCGATCGATCCATGCGTATTCAGGGGATAATCGTAGGTCGCCTGCAGCGTCCGGCCGTTACCCTTCAAAGCTTCACCGGTGTCGCCCATGCTCTGCAGCACTTCATCGCGGTCAATCTTAGCGCCGCGCACGTATTCGAAGAGCTGCGACTGGTCGGGCAGACCATCCCAGGCGGACCAGGTCGCAACAATCGTGGTCGCCGCCCGGATGGCGGCCCATTCGTTGGTCGCCACCACGGCCAGGAATTCGCCCTGGTGCACCGTTCGCACATAACCGGGGAGCTTGCGGCAGGCCTCGTCGTTCCAGGCTTCGAGCCGCGCCCCGACGGCCGTCGGATGAACCATGCGGGCATGCAACATGCCCGGCAATTTGAAATCCTGCACGAAAGTAAAGGTACCGAAGATCTTTGCAGGAATGTCGAGCCGCGGCACCGGGGTACCGACAATGTTGTAATCCCGCGGGTTCTTCAGAGGGGCCGCCGGGTCCACCTTGACGGTGAATTTTCGGCCGGCGACAAGCTGCGCATAGGACAGGCCCTCGCCGCCCGACTTCGGCGTAATCAAGCCGTCGTGGACCGCGAGCTGGTCTCTCGCAATACCGAGCTTCCTCGCCGCCTGATCGAGTAGTGTCTGGCGCGCGGTTGCCGCCGCGCGGCGGATTTGCATACCGCCGTTCTGGATCGAGAGGCTGGCGTAAGTCGGTTCCTGGTTCGGCGTGAGCAGGGTATCGCCCTGAATCGTGGTCACTCGACTTAAGGGTACCGACAGTTCTTCTGCGGCGATCTGACTGAGCGCGGTGAGCACCCCGGTGCCGAGTTCCACTTTTCCGGAGTAGAGCGTCACCAGGCCCTTGGCGTCGATCGCGATGAAACCACCGACCTCATTGGGGGAGACGCTTTTGTCCGTCGGTCCCGCACCGTCAGCCCAAGTGGGGCGCGGTGCGAACGCGAACGTCACGACGAGCGCGCCACCGCGTTGCAGGAATACCCGGCGTGAAAGTTCCGTGTCAGGCACCCGCGCTCCCCGGCACAGCCATCTGCTCGGCAGCACGCATCACGGCGCGCAGGATACGGACGTGCGTACCGCATTTGCACAGATTGGCCGCCAACGTTTGTCGGACTTGCTCCTCGGTCGGGCGCTTGGTGGTCGCGAGGAGCGCAGCCGCCTGCATGATCATGCCGTTGATGCAGTAGCCACACTGAGCTGCTTGTTCATCGATGAATGCCCGCTGCAGCGGATGCGGCTTTTCAGCCGTGCCGAGGCCTTCCAAGGTCACGATTTCGGCGCCGGCTACGGCCGAGATCGGCATGACGCAGGAGCGCAGTGGCTCGCCGTAGTAATGCACCGTGCAGGCGCCGCATTGCCCCAAGCCGCAGCCAAAATGAAACCCGTGCAAGCCAAGCTGGTCGCGCAAGGCGTACAGCAAAGGCATATTGGGATCGTCAGTGTGCAAGACGCACGGCTTACCGTTGACGGTCAGCTTGATGGCGGTGGTCACAATACTACCTCGACGTGCGCTCGAGTTAACCAATTTCCTAACACTAGCTTTTCGCGACGTGCCATATACCACCAAAATAGCCATTCCCAGCCACGTCACCTGGCTTCAAGTCTTTGGCAAATGTATAAAGAGGCTTTCCCTTGTAGGCCCACTGCTTCGAACCGTCATCGCGGGTGATGACCGACCAGTTAGCAGGCGCCTTCGTCCCTTCCTTTGCCAACAGGGGCGGCCAAAGCACGGCGCACTGGTCGTTGCACACGGATTTATCAGCCATGTCTTTGTCAAGCGTGTAGAGGGTCATTCCGCGCGCATCTGTGAGTACTTCTCCCGCGGTGGTAGACCTGATCGTTATGCCGTCGGGTAACGCGGAATCCGTTTTCTGGGCAATCGCTGAGACTGAAAAGCACAGCGCAAGTATTCCGAGTTTAAGATATGCCTGCCTCATCATCTGATCTCTCCTCAAGCAGTTTGATTGATGCACAATGTCAACGTCGATATTTGGCAAGTCAGCGCCACGTGTAGTAAAGAATAAAGCGCACCTCGTCCTCGTGTTGGTTGCTGGGTCCGGCCTGCGAAACGTGCCCATAACGAGCAAGTAACCTGAGTCCTTTCAGGGCGGCACTCTGTGCAATCCACTGCAGATTGGCGTCGTATTCGTCCTGTGCGTACTGGTTAACAACGCTCGGGGTCGAACCATGCACCCACAGTCCGTACACGCTCAGGCCCGTCGCTCTTGGGAAGTTGTAGGCGGCGCGCAGCATCGTGGCATTTTCGCCGGCTCGATCGAAGTTCTCGATCTGCACTCCGGTATAACCAGGATAGCCGCCCCAAGGATTGCGCATGCTCGTGCCGCTGCCGTCGTTGACTGTGCCGACGGCGGTGACGGTGCGCGCCACCGTTAGCAGTGTCGGGCCGATCGCAAGCTCGGTCTTCAATCCATATTGATCGCCAGAAAACGATTTGCCGGTGAGTAGGTTCGCGCCTGTGCTGCGCTGGTCTGTGTACTGGGCGTTGAGCAACAAGCGCATGCGGTCGGCTAGCGGGATGGCGTACTTCATTTCGGTGTACGCGATATTGATGATGTCGGAGCTGTAGTATTCGGTCGCCCCGATCGAGAGCTGGCCGGTCTTGAAGTTTGCGCCGGTGACGTAGACGCCGCGGTCCACGCCGCCAGGTGCGCCTGCGGCGGTGGCCATGGACTCAAACACCTCGGACGTGCGTTCTTTGATTTTGTCGACATAGGCCGCGCCGAAATTCACCTTTCTGTCATCCGTGCTGCCGATTACTCCCTGTATGCCGTAGACCAGGAAGGTGTACGGGGTCATGATCGCGTCCTGAGTGTTGATAAACGGCGTGTTGAATCCTCTATGGCCAACGGTAGCCAGGATCTCGTCGGTGAGTTTGAATTCGCCGTACAGCTCGCCGATCACCGTGTAAGGTTTCTGATCGGGTCCGAGCAGCGGCGTGCCACTCTTATTGTACGGCGCATTGACTCGCTGCGAGGTATAAGCGGTTGCGCCGACGGCAATGAGATCGTAGAAGTAGCCGGTCTTTAGGCCTGCCAAACCGCCATATGTCCAGGCCTCGCTTTGGGTGTGGTCCATTTGATCGCGGTCTAGATAGTAAGTGCGGAACTGCACGGCGAAGCTGGTGTCGCGCACCCCGACCAGACTCGATTCGTGAAGCAAATCTGCGATCGGTCGGTGCTCGAAGCTATCGGACATCTGTGTGTGGCCTTGCTCCGTTGAGTTCGGCGTCTCAGCGTCGTCGCTGTCGACGCCGGCTGCCGCGTTGCCGGGCAACGCGGAGCCAGCAGGCCCTCCACCGATTGATGTTTTCGTTGTGGCCAGCCCCGGCCCAGGTGTAGGCAAATCCAGCGCGCGCGCTGGCATCGCGGCCATTGCCATCAGCCATACCGCCCGGGATAAAGCAACGATTGACGGCGAGGTCCACGCATTACGAACCGTGTACAAGAGCGGCATGTCCGCTCCTCGACGTTAAACCTGCGAGCGAGTGCGTCATCGCCATGATGCCTTCCATGATCGATTGATGCTGATCCACATCCGCTCGTCAGCCGCTGTTCCCTCGCGAGGCTCCCACCCGTAGATCTTGAACGGAAATTCGTAGCCCGCCGCCTCAGTCACGGGCGGTTCCGATTGCAAACCGACAGCGCTTGGCAACACCGACGATGCCGGGTTGAGCGACGTTCTCGGCACGCTTGCAAGAGCAGGCGCCGCGGCGACCAAACCCGTGCTCAGAATGAAGGTGCGGCGGTTCATGTTCATGCGATTGCTCCTTCGGATTGCAACACGGCCAAGGACGACAACCGGAAGGCGGTTGTCGCTCCCCAGCGGCTTCGGGCGGTAGCGAGAATTTCGGATGCAGCATGCGCTTTGTCAGCGGCTGTCGCGGTTGCGTACGCCTGCTCGAATGCGCGCAGCGTAGGGCGGTTGGCAAGGTTCAGTCGCCCGAGTTCGAAGGCGCGTGCGGGATTACCACCGCTGCCGGCGTAGAACTCCGCGCCATGGTCCGCAAACGCGAGCAGGTGCCCGTCCAGAAGGGCCTCGAAGCCCGTTCGCGCCGCCTGCAGTTGCGCCTCGGCTTCGGCGAATCTCCCGGTTGCATTCATCACATCGGCGAGACGCCAAGAGACTTCCGGATCGCCGCAATTCATCACCGGGAGGAGCAGCGACTGCGCTTCCTCGCAGCGGCCGAAACTGGTATAGATTTCTGCCAGATGCACACGCGCTTTGACATAGCACGGCACATAGTCGATCGCCTTGCGATACCACTGCGCAGCGCGACTCAGTACAGGCTCGGGAATGAGTTCTCCCCACAGGGTGCCAAGCTGAAAGCAGACCCATGCGACAGCGAATGGGGACACATCCCGGTAGACCTGCAGCGCTCGCCGGTAAGTGCGATCGGCCGAGCTGAATTCGCGCAGATCGCCAAACAGCGAACCGAGCGGCACCAAATTCTCCAGGCGCTCCGACTCGGCTGAGATCCGGCGTCGTTTCTCCAGTACCGAATCGAGGTGCGTTCCACATGCCTGATCGATGGAGAGCGACAGGCGGCTGATCGTTTCGGGCGGCGCCCCGAGTGACTCGGCTTTGGCAACCTGGTCTCGCGCTTCGGCGAAGCGATGGGTCATCGACGCAAATTGCGCCTGGACAAGTGCGACGCGAGACGATTCGGCATCGGCACAACTGAATTCATTCACCAGAGTCTCGAGGCGGCCGAACGCATCCAGGTCACCCAGATACTGTGCCGCCTGCTGCTCCTGCTCGACGATGTGTTCGGCGACGCCGACCCGCTGGGGATCGCGCCAGAAGCGGTTCCAAGATGCCTGCAGCGCACTTTTCAGATTGATAACGGCGATCTCGCCGTTGGTGGCCGGCGCGAGCTCGATCACGTCATCCGCTGTCTCTGTCAGGTCTGTTAGAAGTGCCATGCTGCACTACCTGTGGGGGTTGACGCGGCGCTCACTTCGTTCAGCCGAAGCGCTTCTTGAGGCTTTCGAGACCCACCTTGAACAGCGTGGTGTCAATCAGTTTGATGATGGTGTTAGGTTGGCCGTCCGGCAAATACAGTGAGCTCCACTCGACCGTGCTGCCGGCGCCCTTCGGCGTCACGCTCAACTTTCCCATGTAGTTGGACACTGGAAGGCCGCTGACGCCTGCGTAGCTATAAGACCTGGGGGACGAGTCCATCGCCGTGAGCCGTTCGATGATCTTCTTGCCATCAATGGTCTCGGTCGTGCGCAATTGCCCGATACCGGTCCCCGTCAGCGTGACCGAGGCGGCCAATGGATGCCATGAAAGATCGCCGAACGACCCGATGAGCGCCCAGACCTGCTCCGGCCCGGCCGCCAGGTCGACACTTTGCGTGACGTTCTGCAAGTCCGTGTTCGGGGATGCCAGATAGGGAAACTCCTTAATCCCGGGCTTGGTGGCGCCCATCGCGCCACCCTGGAGGAATTCACCTTGGTCGTGGTTGACCATCCAGGTCACCAGGATGTCGATCACGTTTGCGTTGACAGTCCGGCCCCCTCCGGTCTGGTAGACGTGCCCGTTGAGGGTGCTCCTTTCGATTTCGAGATGGCTCGAATCCGTGATCGGCTTCGCCACGTCGAACAGCAGGAAATCGTCGAGGAAGACATTGGCACTGGCGGCCAGCGCGGCGGGCGTCCATTGGGCCTTGCCGTCGCGCATGTCCCACTCCGCCAGGCTGTCGGTCAGACGCTTCCTGAACACCGGTTTGAGATTTTCGGCAATCGCAAACGGCGTCTGCTGATTCCACAGGTCGCGTAAGTCGTCTACCCCTTTCAGCGCACCATTGTTGAGGCGCATGTTGGTCTGTTCGGGGCGGCCAACCCAATCGAAGCGCGGCGGTGGCGACCCGATTTCACTCATATAGCCGGGCAGCGGAGTGGTCTCGGCAATGGCCCCGAAGAGCGAACCCTTGGCGGGGTCGAGCACGCGGCGCGTGTCGAATTCGATGACGATGCTGAGCACGTTGTCGTGCTGCAGCAGATTGGGAATGGGCTTTATCCCCGCCACGGCAAGAAAGAAGGGATCGGACCGAAGCCCTGCAAAGACGCGGAATGCCCCGTCCGGAGTGGACGCCCCGAGCTCGTCGTTGACGAGCAAACTGAGCGTCTGGCCGCCAGGCAGGGTGCAAGTGCCGCGCTGGATGGGCTTTGCACCGTCGCGGCCGTGCTCGAGCGCGCCGAATCGACAGCTGAAGCGAATTTCCGGATCGAGCGTCTTGAACTGCGCCGCATTGGCAACGCCCGCCACAGTGGCCCGGCGTACGACGAACGAGTGATTGACGGCATTGGAAAACATGGCGCTGGCGCCCGCCGAGGGAAACACGCACAGCGCGAGCACCGTGCGGTCCGCGTTGGCCGGGCTCGTGAACGCAAACAGATCGCTGAGATCGCCAGCAGGGTCGCCGACCTGTCTGGGCCCATCAATATGGTCTGACATCTCTTAATCCTTAACTGGAATTCAATCGTTAGCTGCTGCTAGCCCATGTAGCTCCCGACCAATCCGGCGAGGCCGACAAGCGCGATGGCCAGGGACATGCCGACACCTGGAGGCTGAACTTGCGCATTTTGTTTCCTCGCGGTGATTGATTGCCAGCGTTATCTCGCTGCAGATCGCTCACCGATCAGGAAAACGCACTCACTTGGTATACGCCCAAGGTTGATTACCGCTGCGTGCATCGGGTGGTCCACCAAACGGCGTGACCCGCCCGGCTTCTTCGGGAATTGATTTCAAGTATTCGACCAGTGCCCAGCGTTGCTGATCGGTCAACAGCGGGCCGACGATGCCGTTGCCGCGAGGACCGTTCTCGAACGAATGGCCTGCGTTCGAGTTGCCGAGCAGCGAGGTATCCAGAAGGAAGGTCCCCGAGTTGCCGCTGGTGTCGACTCCCACTTTGACCGGATCGAAATCTCGCCCGACGTAGAACTTCTTGGTGCGCTGACTCGCCGGGATCAGCATCTCGTAGAGGTTGGGCACCGAGCCGTTGTGCAGGAAAGGCGGCGTGGCCCACACTCCGTCGCGCGGTGCTGCCTTCCACACGGTCTGTGATCCAGGCGGCGACGGAAGTTCCCGAAAGCCATTCAGATCTGGCATTTCCCCGGCGCTAAGGTTGAGTTTTTCCACTGCCCTGCCAAGGAGATGCCTTACGAGGGGTGCCTTGAGATCTGGCGACAATACGACTGCTTTGCCCTTGTCGGGCGGCGGCAGATAGGGGCTCAACTGAGCGGTGTGCATGAACTCGTTCACGACGACCGTCTGCTGCATGTCGGTACCCATGTATGTCTTGGGCACGAGTCCAACTTCGAGGAAGCGCTTGCCGTACTTGTTGGGCGCCGTCCAAGTATACGGATAGGAGTTGTGGCAACTCGCACAGTGGGTCGCGAACAGTGCTTTCCCCTGGGCAGCTTTCACGCGGTCGATCTTGCCGAATATCTCTTCCGGCCACTTTGGAGGCGCCAACCGCCACATCGTGTCCTCGATCTTCTGGAGATTGAGGATCGCAGCGGCCGAATCGAAGAGACCATCTTCCGGCGTCTTGGACTGCAGGTCCATCGGTAGGTAGACACCCAAAGTTTCGCCAAAGTTGCGAGATAGAGGATCCTGTGCCCACCCACCCCATTGCGTCCAGGTTGCCTGCCCGGCATTCCAGACAAAGGGAATCTTGACCGGCGCCGTAGCCACTGACATGTTCTCGGGAATGTTTGGTTCTATGGACGCCAACCGGTTGCTGATCAGCGTGAGGCAATCTGCGCGGCCAGGCCCCCAAGGGAATGGGGTGGCTGCGGCGACGCCGCTGTAGTAATGCGTCCGCGCGGCTTCGCGCCCAAGATGCGTGCGCAGTTCGTTCTTGGCGTCTGTGCTGGTCGCTCCAATGCGCGCAGCCATGCGATCGAACTTTGCCGTATCGGTCAATGTGGCCTGATACGCCTGGTCGAGGGCCTGAATATACGCCTGGAAGTCGAACAGATTGGTGTGACCGCCGTCGATGCGAATTCGCTTGCCTTTGTACATCAACTGCCCGGTGTGGCAGAGCGCGCAGTTCGGCCCGACCGTCACGCCTTTCCAGCGCCCTTCCGTCACCACATTCTTTGCAAGACCAACCGGGAAACCGTCAGGGTTGGTTCGCGGATTTGCAGCCTGGGGAATCAGGCCAAAGCGCGCGCTGTTTGCATCCGAGCGGAAGAGCTCCTGGCTTCCGGCAACCTCCATATTCGTGAAGATGTCGTACGAAGCGATGACTGAGCCTTGGGGGATCTGATAGTAGAGTTCCCGGTCCGCCTGCGACCAGCCTTGATCCAGATAGATAACGGAGTCGCCAGGAGCCTGGGCTGATACGCGTTCGACGGGTATGAGCCAAAGTGCGGTTGCACTAGAAAGCAAGCACACGAGCGCAGCGGCGCTGCGAAAAATACGTTTACCTCGATTCATGAGAACCTCCGCGACAGCTGAACGAATAGTCCTGTCCATACGTTGTTGTTTTGACGCGCCCTACCATGATGAACCGGAAAATGGGGGGTCATTGCCGCTCCTAATCCCTTCCAGCGGCCTTCCGTCATCACCGTCTTGGTCAGACCGATCGGCAAGGCATCGGGGTTGGTCCGCGGATTCGCGGCCTGCGGGATCAGCCCAAAGCGCTCGCTAGTCGCATCGGAGCGGACCAGTTCCTGGCCGCCGGCAACTTCGAGATTGAGGAAGATGTCGTACGACATGACTCGCGATCCCTGCGCTATAGAAGCCCGCACAAGCATGAACTGAGCACCGACAACGTGAGTCCTATGTCGCTTCCCTAAACCCGCTTAACTCGTAGCATAAAATTCCTCTTAGGCGCAGTGCACGTCGAACGTGGATTGTTTCTTGACGCAAAGTCAGTTGATTTAGCGTGATCCTACGAGCCCTCAGCAATTGGACTTTAGGTAAAGTGTCGTTAAACTCCCGGTGTCGAGCCCCAGCGGCCGAAGGCCAGTGACTGTTTCGGGTGCCAGCGTTCCCGCCCAGAATCCTCTCTACTTCGGAAACATAAACTGCACTTGGGCGCGGATCTGCCAGTTATTGGCAAAATCGGGCCTGACCACGTTGTAGTATCCGGATATCTGGGTATTCACCGGTAGTCGGCCGAGCTTGAAGAGCTTGCCCACGCCGCCGCCCATCGGAACGGTCCACACCTGCGAGCCTTTGGCTTCCCAGTTGGCGGTGATGATCGGCGAGCTTGTGAGATAAGCGCCGCTCTCGAAGTTATAATTGAGGAACGGTTGCACCAGTCCGTTGCTGTATTTGGGTGCGTTGCCGAACGGGTTGGCACTACTGCCCACCGACCAGACATTGTTGACGAGCACCCCATACACCCAGGGGCTGCCGTGCTCGAGGTGCAAGAACACGGCGGTCGGCCCAAGTCCCGCATTGTTGTTGCCGAGCAAGTCATTGCTGTGCGTGGGCAGCTGGGTGACGGCGCCCACGCCCCAGATCCAAGCACCCGGCTTCGCGGGCGAGAGAAATGCCGAAATCTGCAGATCGCCGATACCGCTCGTACTGCCCTGCCCCGGCGCAAATCCCGGCAGCGATATAATGGGCAGAATGGTGCGCGTGATGATGTTCCAATCATCGCTGACCGAGATCGGGATCACCGGCTGGATATTGAGCACGTTTTGCGTGCCATTGAGAGGACCGACATTGAAATACGCGTTCTCCTGAAACGGCACGCTGATCAAGTTACCGACAGGGTTTTGCGCGATCTTCGCCAGATCCTCCGCGCTCAGCTCAGCGTGGGCTGCAGTAGTAAATGTAAACGCGCAGGCGCACAGTAAATTCTTGATGGCGTTTTCGGTTGTCAATGCTCATCTCTAATGGATTGCAGTACGGGCAGCACTACAATCACCGCACGGGGTTCTTGTAGCTGAGAGGCACCCGCAGTGCAGTTGGACCATGGTCCAACTGCACTGCATGCTTCTTCTGTTATCTGTTTTCGCTTCATGCCCGCCCGCTTCATATTTACCAGCCTGGACCCTGGTCCCTTCCGGTTAAAGTGGAACGGGCGCCTGGATCAGCGGTACGTAACAAGGTCCTTGAGGAGGGCGTCGCACATCCGGGCGGTCACTCTTGTCCTTACGCGAAATAACAGATCAGGCTTACCAATGTATCTACTTAAGACAGGATCGCCGAGTTACCTACGGGCACTGCGGATTTTCGAACCGATTATGGTTGCCACTGGAATCGTTACGCCATTGGCTACCGTCCCATCCATTTCCAAACTCTACGTGACGCACAGTCAACACGCCGCTGGCCAGTCGCTGACCACTTGGGCGATTTACGCCTGTGCGAGCCTGCTCTGGCTTGTCTATGGTTTGCTCAACCGCAAAGTTGCCATCTATGTGGGCAATCTAATTTCACTGGTGATGAATTTACTCATGGTGAATGGAATCTTGATGCACGCTGGATGGACGTATTGAGCGGTGCGCGGTGGAATTGCATGCGTTTTTCGCCCACGAGTTGGATTTGCCGCAAGCGCGTGAGTCATTGTGTCGCTGCACATACGGTCCTCGCTCGGACGGATCAATCGTACCCCGGTTTGGTCGGCTGCGGCGAAAGCATGAATGCGTACTATCGGCCGGTTTCTGCCTGTCGCCCACCCCCTGCTCAAAGTGAGCAAGCTTTCGAGTAAGCATCCATTGGATTATCGTCCCAACTCGCACGACCTGGAAAAGTTCCAACTGATGGTCATGCCGATCACCCTTCCGCGTGCTCTCGCCCGTGGTCCTCCATCACGGGCCGCCACGGCAGTGCCACCAAGCGAATTTGCCAACCATCGGGCTTTGCGATCAGCCAAACCGCCATCGCGCGGGTGTCGAATTGCAGGCGAGTATCATCGATCAATGCACGTGGGATCGGGACCCATCCACGCTTCGGATGCTTGATGCGTAGTACAGAGGGCTCAGGCGTATTTTCAAGATTACGGTATTCTGAAGGCCGTGAGACAGAGATCGTGTCAGGCAGTGTCACCGTACCGATCGGTCATCGAACGCCGTAGCAGAGGCATATGCGTTCGGAATAGCCAGCTCCTAAAGCTCGGCATCGATCATGGAGTCGTCTGACTATCGGGACTGACGTAGCGCTGTAACTCGGTCGCCGTGATGAACGTGCGACGACCATCCTTTTGAATGGCGATCAAGCCGCCGCGAATGCGCTCGTACAGGGTTGCGCGACTGATGCGCAGAATGTGCGCGGCCTCGGTGATTGCAAAACGAAGATGCGGAAGGGATTCAGAAACGATTGGCATAGACGCCTCCGTGTCAGCGTAAGTCGGACTTAGGTTGCTTGGATTGGTCAGCGTCTAATCAATAATCCCCATCGCGGAATTTCGCAACGGCATCCCATCGTACTCCAGCGGGTTGTGCGTGCGGACATGCATGATTGCTTTATGTTTTCCGTTTGTGACGGTCACGCACGATATTTGCAGCCGGCCCTTGGATCACTCGCCGAGCGATGCCCGCTTCCTCTGGTTGTTGCGTGATAGCCGTCACTGGCCATTTCAGCATTTCCGCAGACGTCAGTTTGAATGTTTAAGTAGTTAATGAGCGAACATTTGACCTTCAGCGGCTCCCTTGAAGCGTTCACGGCTTGCGACGGGATACTCCGGAGTGCAACAAAAAAATTCCGGGCGCTGTACGAGGGCTGATCTTGCGCAAATGTCGACCATGGTCACGTCCGATTAGTTTGCGCTTGACCGTCAGGAAACGGTCGGCATCTTAAGCGTGGCCCTCATCGGCTGTTGACCCCTATCGCGAGCGCCTCAGTTAATCCTTGTTTAAGCCGCAAGCAACGAGCCGTGTGTTTTCCGTAAATTTTTCGGAAGAAGCTGAGTAGATGCACCCTCTGATTTATGGTGGGCGGTACAGGGATTGAACCTTTGACCCCTGCCGTGTGAATTTGGAGTTGCGGCCTCAAGCTGATTTAGCGCGCGCGCCCCGAGCCGGGAGCGCCGTAGAGGATTTCGCTTGGTGGCTGAGCCTAAAGTGCGATGGTACGGCAGGGTAGTTTGGCCGACTCCGCTTTCAAATCCGGGGGACCTTTGGGGGACACCGAGCGACGCGTTATACATAAGTCATTGAAAAGATGGCGCTCCCTACCGGATTCGAACCGGTGTTACAGCCTTGAGAGGGCCGTGTCCTAGGCCTCTAGACGAAGGGAGCCTTATGGCAGGATCTCCGGGCGACCCGCGCCCAAGAGGGCTGGTAGTATACGGGCCAATTTTTTTGACTCAAGCGGAACCTATTTTTTTTGAACGTACCCTCGACGCCAATCACGCATGTGGCGATTCCTCGCCCCGAGCATCCGGTCTCGCGCCGCTCCATATCGCCCAATGCCTTGAAGGTCCTCTATCGGCTGAAGGATGCGGGCTACCAGGCGTTCCTGGTGGGGGGCGCCGTGCGGGATTTGCTCTTGGGTCTCACGCCCAAGGATTTCGACGTGGCGACCAATGCGTTGCCGGAGGAAGTGCGGCGCCTGTTCCGTAACTGTCGACTCATCGGCCGACGGTTTCGCCTCGCGCATGTTCACTTCGGCAGCGAGATCATCGAGGTGGCGACGTTTCGCGCAGCCGCCGCGCCCGAGCGCGAGGACGCCGAGATCGAGCCGGATGCGGAGGACGAGGAGATCCGGGACGTAGTCGAGGATCCGGAGCATCGCGCGTTCGACACGCGCGGCCGCATCCTGCGCGACAACATCTACGGCACCGTCGAGGAAGACGTGTGGCGGCGCGACTTCGCCGCAAACAGTCTTTATTACAACATCGAGGATCTGTCGATCTGGGACTTCGCCGACGGAGTGGCCGACATCAAAGCGCGCCGGCTGAAGCTCATCGGCGATCCAGAAACCCGCTACCGCGAGGATCCCGTGCGTATGCTGCGGGCGGTTCGTTTCGCCGCGAAGCTCGATTTCTCGATCGAGCCGGACACGGAGCAGCCGATCCGGCGCCTCGCGCATCTGCTCGATGGTGTGCCGCCGGCGCGGCTTTTCGACGAGTGCCTGAAGCTGTTCCTGTCGGGCTTCGGCGCCAAGTCGTTCGCCCTGTTGCAGAAGTACGGGCTGTTCGAGCACCTGTTCCCGCAATCGGCCGCGGCTTTCGAGCTGCCCCCTTATGCGTATGCGCGCGAGATGCTCGAGCTGGGACTTGCGAACACCGATGCGCGAATCCTCGCGGACAAGCCCGTGACGCCAACTTTCTTGTTCGCGGTGCTGCTGTGGAGCGCGGTGCTGCGAGAGTTGAACGAGCGCGAGGCGGGCCCGGCGCCGGACTTCGCGCAGCTCATGCAGGCCTGTGATGCCGTGCTGAAGGCACAGCAGTCGCGGGTTGCGATTCCTCGGCGTTTTGCAGTACCAATGCGCGAGCTGTTGATGCTGCAGCCTCGATTCAATCGGCGTAGCGGCGTCAAGTCCTTGAGCCTGCTGCAGCATCCGCGCTTTCGCGCAGCGTATGATTTTCTCTTGCTGCGTGCGCAGGTCGGCGTGGCCGATCCCGAGCTCGCGGAGTGGTGGACTCAGGTGCAGACCCTGCCGCAGGAAGAACGCGTGGCTCTGGTGCAAGCGCGCCCGGCCGACCCGGCCTCGCCCGGCACCGCAGCGCCCGGACGCCGGCGCAGGCGACGGCGGCGGGGCGGCGCGCCGCGCGCTTAAGCGCCGCAGCTGGTCATGACCGCGCTCTGGCGCCCGGCCTACATTGCGATCGGCAGCAATCTCAGCGGTCCGACCGAACAAGTGCTTGCAGCGTTCGAGCGGATCCGCGGCTTGCCGGCAACCCGTCTCGAGGCGCGTTCGCGCCTCTACACGACGCGTCCGATGGGCCCGCAGGACCAGCCCGATTTCGTCAATGCCGCAGCGGGTGTCTTGACGCAGCTCGAGCCGAGGGCGCTCCTCGAGTCGTTGCTCGAGATAGAGCGACAGATGGGGCGGGTGCGGCGTGAACGGTGGGGACCGCGTCTCATCGATCTGGATCTCGTGTGGATGGTCGGTATCGTGGTGCAGGAGACCGGCTTGAGCCTGCCTCATCCCGGAGTGTCGACCCGCAACTTCGTCCTGTATCCTCTGTGCGATATTGCTCCCACGCTCTACATTCCGGGCCATGGCCGTGTCTCGGAGCTGAAACTGCGGTCGGATGCCGAGGGGATTTCTGTTGTTGAAGGAAAATAGAGCCAGCCCGGCGGGCGCGAATCCGCATCGCTTCATCGTCATCGAGGGACCTATCGGCGTCGGCAAGACCAGTCTGGCGCGGCTTCTCGCGCAGTCCGTCGGCGGACAGCTGATCCTCGAAGAGGCGGATCAGAACCCGTTTCTCGAGCGCTTCTACAAGAACCCCCGTGCGGCAGCGTTTCAAACGCAGCTCTTCTTCTTGTTCCAGCGGGCGAGGCAGCTCGAGGAAGTGCGGCAGGAAGATTTGTTCGGCGCGGTGCGCGTGGCGGATTATCTCTTGGACAAGGATCGGCTGTTCGCGCGGGTGACGCTCGACGATGCGGAGTACGCCTTATACGAGCGGGTTTATGAGCGGGTCGTTGTCGATGCGCCCAAGCCCGACCTCGTCGTCTATCTGCAGGCGCCGGTCGACGTGCTTGTCGACCGCATCGCCAAACGCGGCATCCGCTATGAGCAGCACATCGAGCGCAGCTACCTCGAGAAGCTCACCCAAGCCTATGCGCGGTTCTTCCACAGCTATGACGCCTCGCCGCTGCTGATCGTCAACTCGGCCGCCATCGATCCTGTCAACAATGAGGCCGACTATCGGCTGCTCCTGGCCGAGATCAGCAAGAAGCGTCGCGGTCGCCATTTTTTCAATCCCAGCGGGACGAGTTTGCTGCCGGCGAGCTAAGCCGCGCCATGCTGAGCGAGTGCCCACGCGACATGCTCGCGCACCAGGGCCGAGGACTCGTCGCGTCTCGACCGCAGCGCGTCGATCACTGCGGGCGAGGTGGGGGCATTACCCAGGGCCACCGCGACGTTGCGGAGCCACCGCTCGAAGCCGATGCGGCGAATGGCGCTGCCGCGGGTCTTTTCCTGAAATTGCGTTTCACTCCAGGAGAACACCTCGACGAGCGAAGCCCGGTCGAGGCCGTGCCGCGCCTCGAAATCGCTCTCCGCGCTCGGTCGAGCGAATTTATTCCAGGGGCATACGAGCTGACAGTCATCGCATCCGTAGATGCGATTGCCGATGGCCCGGCGGAACTCCTTCGGGATCGAGCCGGCAAGCTCGATGGTGAGATACGAGATGCAGCGTCTCGCATCCAGCCGATACGGTGCGACGATGGCGCCGGTGGGGCAAGCTGGAAGGCAGGCGCTGCAACTGCCGCAATGCGCGCTGCTCGGAGGATCCAGCGGCAGCGCCAAGCTCAGATAGATCTCGCCAATGAAGAAATACGAGCCGGCGCCGCGATCGATGAGATTGGTGTGCTTGCCGATCCATCCGAGTCCGGCATTGCGCGCCAGCGCCTTCTCGAGCACCGGCGCACTGTCGACGAACGCGCGGTAGCCGAAGGGCCCCACGCGCTCCCCGATGCGGCTGCAGAGCTTCTGCAGCCGTTGGCGCATCAGTTTGTGGTAGTCCCGTCCCAGCGCGTAGCGGGATACGTACGCGACGTTCCCGTCACCGAGCACGCGGCGCGCGTCCTTCGCCCGGGCGGGCCAGTAGTCCATGCGCGCACTGAGGCAGCTCACGGTCCCGGGGAGCAGCTCCGCCGGGCGGGTTCGCTTGCTGCCATGTCGGCCCATGTACCGCATCTCGCCCGCGAAGCCCGCGCGAAGCCAATCGAGGAAGCGCGCCTCGTCCTCCGCAAGATCGATGTTTGCAACCCCGATCCGAGCGAATCCGAGCTCGCGAGCCCACTTCCGGATCTCAGCCTTAAGGGCGGTGGGATCGACTGGGCTCGGGTGCATGGCGGCTGCGCTCATGCGGAAAGGCTACCCGCACCGCCCCTATAATGGCCAACATTCCACCCCACCCCAGACACAGCATGGTAGTTACCGATCTCGAGCTCGCGCTCCCGGACAGTGCGGCTACCGACGTGCTCGGAGCGGCTCTCGCTCGGGCGTTTCCGGGCACCGTACAACCGGACGGGGCGCAAGGGGGCGGGGCGCAAGGGGGCGCGGCGCTTCTTTACCTGCGGGGAGAGCTGGGGGCGGGCAAAACCACCTGCGTGCGCGCGTTCCTGCGTGCGTGCGGGGTGACCGCTCTGGTCCGCAGCCCGAGCTACACGCTGGTCGAGACCTACCGGCTCGCGACGACCCCTGCGCTGACCTGCGTGCATGTCGACCTTTATCGGCTCGAGGGTTCCGCGCAAGTGGATGAGCTGGGACTGCGCGATTTTCTGAGCCAAGGGCACCTGCTCCTGATCGAGTGGCCGGACCGGGGGGCGGGCGCTCTACCCGAGCCCGACCTGGAGCTTGCCCTGGAGTTCGACGCGAGCGGGCGCAAAGCTCGATTGCGGGCCTGCACGGCCTCCGGAGCGCGGTGGCTGCGAAACTTACGAGATGACACTAGATTAACGAGCTATCTATCTAATTTGAATTGAAAAACCGCATGATGTAACTTATTGCCATGCAGCTTGCGCGCATCGGCATTCTCATCGCCATGATTGCCTGGGTCGTACCGGTGCGAGCGGTCGAGGTGCGAGCCGTGCGCTTGTCGGCGAGTCCCGAGGGGACTCAAGTGATCCTCGAGCTTTCGGGAAGCGCTAAGCATAGTTTGCTGACTCTCAAAAATCCGGATCGCATCGTGGTCGATGTGGCCGACGCGCGTCTCGGGATCGCAGCGCGGCGCCCGCAAGGCGCGGGCGTGGTCAAAGAGGTGCGCATGGCGCGCCGTCCGAACGGCGAGCTGCGCGTCGTGATCGATCTCACCCGCTCGTTGCACGCGAAGAGCTTTCTCGCGACGCCGAACGATCATTACGGCTACCGGTTGGTCGTGGACCTGGGCGGCGCCGTCGGCGCGGTGAGCACGGCAGCGCCGATCAAGGCGGAGCACGCCCGACCCGAGGCCCGCGATCTCGTCATCGCCATCGATGCCGGTCATGGCGGGGAAGATCCGGGCGCCATCGGGATGCACGGCACGCGTGAGAAGGATGTGACCCTCGCCATCGCCCGCGCGCTCGCGCGCTGCGTGGATGCCGAGCCAGGCATGAAGGCGGTGCTCACACGCAACGGCGATTACTTTGTCGCGCTGCGCGACCGCATGCGGCGGGCCCGAGCGCAGCAAGCGGATCTCTTCGTGTCGATCCACGCCGATTCGATCCGCGATCGCTCGGTCGACGGCTCCTCGGTGTACATTCTGTCTCAGCGCGGCGCCACCAACGAGGCGGCACGATGGTTGGCGGAGCGCGAAAACGCCGCCGATCTGATCGGCGGCGTGTCGCTCGAGGACAAGGGCAACCTGCTCGCTTCGGTGCTGCTCGATCTGTCCCAAACCGCCTCGCTGACTGCCAGCCAAACGGCGGCCGAACACATCCTGCATCAGCTTAATCTGGTGGGCGAGGTGCGCAAGCCGCTGGTTCAGCAGGCGGGTTTCATGGTGCTGAAATCGCCGGACATTCCCTCGATGCTGGTCGAGACCGCCTATATCTCCAATCCCGCCGAGGAGCAGCGGCTGCGCGGCACCTCGCACCAGGTGAAGCTCGCGCAGGCGATCTATCAGGGGCTGCGCGAGTATTTTTACTCCGACCCGCCGGCCGGCTCGCGCATCGCGCAGATCGCCGCTGGGGGCGCCCGGCCCGAGCTCGCCACCGTGGAGCGCGACACGGGCGGATAATGCCGCGGTGCCCGCCGCGCGCTGTGCGAAAATGAGGGGCGCGCCCAGCGCGCGCAGCGCATTCGCGAGGTGCCCCTTGTCCATTCAGATTCTTGCCGACGAGCTCATCAACCAAATCGCCGCGGGCGAAGTCATCGAGCGGCCCGCCTCGGTCGTCAAGGAGCTGGTCGAGAACTCCCTCGACGCCGGCGCCTCGCGCATCGACGTTGAGCTCGAGCGCGCCGGCTGCGGGCTCATTCGGGTGCGCGACGACGGCATCGGCATCAAGCCCACGGAAATCAGTCTGGCGCTCGCCCGCCACGCGACCAGCAAGATCGCATCGCTCGATGATCTCGAGCGGGTCGCCACCTTGGGATTCCGCGGCGAAGCGCTGCCGAGCATCGCTTCGGTTGCTCGCTTGTCGCTCACGTCGCGGTCCAACGAGGCCGAGCACGCGTGGAGCGTCGAGGCCCGCGAGGGCGCTCTCTCGACGCCGGCCCCCGCCTCGCATCCGCCGGGTACGAGCGTCGAGGTGCGCGACCTCTTCTTCAATGTGCCCGCGCGCCGCAAGTTCCTGCGCGCCGAAAGCACCGAATATCAGCACATACTGCGCATGCTAGAGCGCCTCGCGCTGTCGCGGTTCGAAGTCGGGTTCTCGCTGGTGCACAACGGCAAGAGCGTCTGGACGCTGCCGCCGGCGCGCAATCACGCCGAGCGCCTGGCACGGGTTGCCAAGGTCTGCGGCGAGGAGTTCGCCGCCCACGTGATCGAGCTGCGCCACGGCGGCGAGCGGCTGCGCCTCGGCGGCTGGATTGCGATGCCCACGTTCTCGCGCAGCCAATCGGATCTGCAGTTCGCTTTCTTGAACGGCCGGTTCGTCCGGGACAAGCTGATCGCCGGCGCGGCGCGTCTCGCCTATCAGGACGTGCTGTTCGGCGGTCGATTTTGCGCCTACGTGCTGTATCTCGATCTGGACCCGACGCTGGTGGATGTGAATGCGCACCCGCAGAAGCTCGAGGTTCGCTTCCGCGAGTCGCGCGGCGTGCACGAGTTCATGTTCCGCACGCTCGAGCGAGCGCTTGCCGCGACGCGACCCAACGCCGCATCACGAGGCAGCGCCTCGCTCGAGAGCCTGGGGCTCGAGGCCGGCACCCGCGGCTTTCCCCCGCGCCAGGGCGGCTTCGTGCTCCCCGAGCGTCCCTCGAGCGCGGCGTTCGACACCTACCGACAGCTCCTCTCGAGCGATGCGGTGCGGGGCGATGCGGTGCGCGGCGATGCGGTGCTCGATGAGGAGCGCAGCGACACAAGCGGGCCGCCCTTGGGCTTCGCGGTCGCGCAACTGCACGGCGTCTACATCCTGTCGCAGACTTCGGAGGGACTCGTGCTGGTGGACATGCATGCGGCGCACGAGCGGGTGATGTACGAGCGCATGAAACGGCTGTTGGATGGGGAGACGGCTCAGCAGCAATTGCTCATGCCCGACATCCTCAAGGTGACCCCCGCGCAGGCCGAGGCGGCCGAGGCGCACGCCGCCGAGTTCGCCGCGCTCGGCTTCACCATCACGCGCCTCGCGCCGGACCAGTTGGCGCTGCGCGCGGTTCCGAGCCTGCTTGCGGGGCGGGATCCGGCGGCTGTCGTGCGCGATGTGCTGTCCGAGCTCTGCGAGACCGGTCACTCGCGGCATGTCGAGGAATCGATCAACCATCTTCTCGGCACCATGGCCTGCCACGCAGCGGTGCGTGCCCAGCGCACGCTGAGCATTCCCGAGATGAATGCGCTGTTGCGCGAAATGGAGCGCACCGACCGCGCCGACCAGTGCAACCACGGCCGTCCCACCTGGGTGCGGCTGTCGCTCGCGGATCTCGATCGGCTGTTCATGCGCGGGCGCTGATGAGCCCGCCGGCGAGGCTCTGGGAATCCCCGGCGGACCCGATGGCGCGGCGTGCGGCGCTCCTGCTCATGGGACCCACTGGCGCGGGCAAGACGGAGCTCGCGCTTGCGCTCGCCGACGCCTTGCCCTTCGAGCTCGTGAACGTCGATTCCGCGCAAGTCTATCGCGGCATGAACATCGGCACGGCCAAGCCCGACTTAAAGACGCGCGACCGGATCCCGCACCATCTGATCGACATCCGGGATCCGGAAGCGAGCTACTCCGCCGGCGAATTCGTGCGCGACGCAAGCGCGGCCATGCGCGACATTTGGCGCCGCGGCCGACAGCCCCTGCTTGTCGGCGGCACCATGCTCTATTTTCATGCGCTTGACCTAGGGCTCGCGCAGCTGCCCAAGGCGGACTTGGCGGTGCGTTCGCAGATCGATGCCCGAGCGGCAGTCGACGGCTGGGCAGCGCTGCACGACGAGCTCGCGCGCGTCGATCCGGTCGCGGCGGCGCGAATCCATGTAAATGACCCACAACGAATTCAGCGGGCGCTCGAGGTGTACCGCGTCACCGGGGAGCCCATCACACGCCTGCAACAACTGCGCAGCCCGGCGCTCGCCGGTGTGGAGTTCCGCGAGATCGTGTTGGCGCCCGCAGAGCGCGGTGTGCTGCACGCGAGAATCGAGCGGCGCTTCGCGAGCATGTGGGCGGCGGGCTTCTTGGACGAAGTACGCGGGCTGCGTGAAAGAAAGGCTCTCACCGCGGAACATCCGTCGATGCGTGCGGTCGGATATCGACAGTTGTGGATGTTCCTGGCAGGGCAGTGCGGCTTGGAGGAAGCGAAAAAGCGAGCGGTTGCGGCAACGCGACAACTGGCTAAGCGACAAATGACCTGGCTCAAGAAGCGCCAACGAGCGCTATGGCTTGATTCCGAGCACTCCGATCCTACATCGGTTGTCGTAGGTGCACTATCCAAGTGCGGGTTCGCCGGATGGTCGTACGCTTAGCGTCTCTTCGCGCCGCTGTGCTAGCATCCAGTTGGTATTTGCCTGGCGCAGGGAAGTGACGAGGCAATGTTGAAGACACAAAAAACAAGGAGCTCTCCCATGGCCCGTGGCCAGTCTCTGCAGGACCCGTTTTTGAACGCCCTCCGCAAAGAGCGGGTGCCCGTCTCGATTTATCTGGTGAACGGCATCAAGCTGCAAGGACAGATCGATTCGTTCGATCAATTCGTCGTATTGCTTCGAAACAGCGTCAGCCAAATGGTCTACAAGCACGCTATTTCGACGGTGGTTCCGGCGCGCAATGTGCGATTGCCGACCGGTGAGGACGGCGAGGTAACGGAACCTGCCATTGTCGAATGAGCCATGGTCGAGTGAGTGACGGGCGTCTTTTTGTTTGAACGCCCTCGGGGCGGCGAGCGCGCCCTACTGGTCGGGGTCGGGATCGGCCGACCCGTCGATCGTTACGACACTGCGGAGTTCGAGGCCCTGGCGAGATCCGCCGGCGCAGTTCCGGTCGCGCTCATCACGGCGTCCCGCCCGCGGCCCGATTCAAAATATTTCGTCGGCGCGGGCAAGGCGGACGAGATTCGCACCCGCGCCCAGGACCTGAAGGCCGAAGTAATACTCGTCGACCAAACCCTGACACCGAGCCAGGAGCGCAACCTCGAGAAGCTCACCTCGTGTCGAGTCTTGGACCGTAATGGACTGATTCTCGATATATTTTCTCAGCGGGCACGCAGCTTCGAGGGAAAGTTGCAGGTCGAGCTGGCCCAGCTGTCGCATCTGGCCACTCGGCTCGTGCGGGGCTGGACTCACCTCGAGCGGCAAAAGGGCGGCATCGGTCTGCGCGGCCCGGGCGAGACGCAGCTCGAAACCGATCGCCGCTTGATCGCGAAGCGGATCCGAACGCTGCGCGGCCGGCTCGATAAGCTCGCGCGCCAGCGCGAGACGGGGCGGCAGGTGCGGCGAGAAGTGCCGGTGCCGACCGTGGCACTCGTCGGCTATACCAACGCAGGCAAGTCGACGCTGTTCAATCGCCTCACCGGCGCTGACACTTACGTGGCGGATCAGCTGTTCGCGACGCTCGACCCGACCGTCCGGCGCATCAAGCTCGCAGGTGTCGGCGAGGTGGTGCTCGCGGACACGGTGGGGTTCGTACGGGCGTTGCCGCACGAGCTGATCGCCGCATTTCGCTCGACTCTCCAGGAAGCGCGCGAGGCGGATCTGCTGCTGCATGTCGTGGATGCCGGCGATCCGCTGCGCGACGAGCGCATCGTGCAGGTGCGAGAGGTGCTCGAAGGCATCGGCGCGGGTGGCATACGCGAGCTCAAGGTGTTCAACAAGATCGATTTGATCGCCTCGGAGGCGCCGGGCGCCGCCGCGCCGCGCATCAGCCTCGGTGCCGATGGCGTTCCTGCCCAGGCCTGGGTCTCCGCGCAGAGCGGCGCCGGTCTTGCCGGATTGAGCGAGGCCATCGCCCAGGCGGTTCGTCCGAACCAGGTGAAGCGCACCCTGCACCTCGACATGCTCGCGGCGGCCGTGCGCTCGGATCTCTACCGACGCGACGCGGTGCGTGCCGAGCGACAGTGTGATGACGGCAGCTGGGAGCTCGATGTGGAGCTCGATGCCTCGGAAATGCCGAAGATCCTGGGTAGCCGCGGTGTTTCGCTCATCGCCCCGCCCCGAAGCGCCCGCGAGCAGCGCGTCGCCTGAGAGGCCAACTTTCCGCCGGATCGGCGCGCGCGCTTGTGGGCGCCGGGTCGGCTGTTAGAATGCGCGGCTGCTTCTATTGAGACTTCACGTTCGCAACTGAGTATACCCATGGCTTGGAACGACCCCGGCGGCGAGAAACGCAATCCCTGGAACCGTCCGCAACAGTCGCAAAACGACCTGGACGACGTCTTGCGCAACCTGCAAAAACGTCTGTCCTCGCTGTTCGGCCGCGGCGGCAGCGGTGCGGTCGGCGGGGGCGGCTCTCCAAGCTTTGCCCGGGGGCTTGCCACCGTGCTGGTGCTGATCGGCGTGGTGTGGATCGCGAGCGGCATGTACCGCGTGGACGCACAGGAGCGCGCCGTGGTGCTGCGTTTCGGCAAGTACCAGGCCACCGTGGGTCCCGGCTACAACTGGCACCTGCCGTGGCCCATCGAGCGCAAGATCATCGTGAACGTGTCCCAACAATACAGTATCCCGGACGATGCGCGCATGCTCACCGCCGACACCAACCTCGTGGAGGTGCGCTCCGCGGTTCAATACACCCAGCCGGATCCCCGCAAGTATCTCTTCAGGGTGAAGGACGTCGAGGACACGCTGCGCCAGATCAGCGAAAGCGCCCTGCGGGAGGCGGTCGGGCAGGCCTCCCTCGACCGGGCCCTCGCGTTCGACCCCGCCATCACCGACCACGCGCTGGCCACCTTGCAGCGAACCCTCGACTCCTTCGACATGGGCGTGCGCATCATCAGCGTGACGCTCCAGGAGGTCATCGTGCCCGAGCCGGTGCAGGATGCGCAGCGCGATGCCATCAAAGCCGACAAGGACCGGCAGCGCTACCAGCAGGACGCCGAGAGCTACAAGAACGACGTCGTACCTCGCGCTCGCGGCGAGGCCTCGAAGCAGCTGCTCGACGCCGAGGCCTACCGTTTGCAGGTGCTGGCGCTCGCCCAGGGGCAGACCGCGCGATTCGATCAAGTGCTGGAGCAGTACCAGCGGGCACCCGCGGTGACTCGCGAACGCATGTACCTCGATACGATGGAAGATGTCTACAAGAACTCCCGCAAGGTGATCGTCGATACCAAGAACTCGGGCAACATGCTTTATCTGCCCATCGACAAGCTGGTTCCTCCAGCCGCAGGCGCCTCGAGCTCGGGCGATAATCTGACGCTGCCTTCGACGCGCATACCCGAGGTGCAGGTCTCGCCGCCCGAGGATCCCGCGCGCGCGCGCGGAGTGCGCTGATGCAGACCAAGATCCTGTATTTCATGATCGGGCTGGTGGCCTTCATCCTCATCGCGCGCGCCAGCGTGTTCACGGTGAGCGAGGGGCAGCTTGCGATCAAATCGACGGGCGGGGAGATCGTCGATTCGAACTTCACGCCGGGACTGCACTTCAAGATCCCGCTGGTGAACGAGGTGACCAAGTTCGACGGCCGCATTCTGACCGACCTGTATCAGTCGGAGCACTTTTTGACCCGCGAGCAGGAACAGCTCACCATCGATTTCTACGTGAAGTGGCGCATCCAGAACTTGCGCCGCTACTACGAGACGACGGGCGGTAGCGAGGACGTGGCGAACGCCCGGCTGCGCGAGACCATTCGCGACAGCATCAAGAGCGTGGTCACCCAGCGCACCCTGCAGCAGGTGGTCACCGCCGAGCGAACGGAATTCACCGACGCCATGATGAAGACGGCGCGCAGCTTCGCGACGCAACTGGGCATCGAGGTGGTGGACGTGCGCATCACCAAGATCGATTTGCCGCAGCAGGTGCAGGACTCGGTGTTCGAGCGTATGCGCGCGACCTTCAAGGCGCAGGCGGTGAAGCTCAGGGCGGAGGGCGTCGAGGCCTCGGATCGGATCCGCGCCGAGGCGAACAAGGAGCAGACCGAGATCCTCGCCGATGCGGCTCGACAGGCGAGCGAGACGCGCGGTCAGGGCGATGCATCGGCGAGCGAGGTGTACGCGAAGTCGTACTCGAAGAACCCGGAGTTCTACAGCTTCTACCGGAGCATGCAGTCCTATCGCGAGGCGGTGGGCACCCCGGGGGATCTGCTGGTGATTCCGCCGGACAGCGCGTACTTCAAGTACTTCAACAAGCCCGCCCCCCAACCGCAGGCGCAGCGCTGACCGTCATGAGCATGGCCTGGGCCGAACTCGCGCGCTATCTCGGAGGCGCTTTCGCACTCTATCTGGTGCTCGAAGGGCTGTTGCCCTTCATCAATCCGGGCGTCGCGAAGAAGCTCATGGCCAAGCTTTCGCAAACCGAGCCCGCGCAGCTGCGCTGGGGCGGCCTGATCAGCATCGCCGTTGGTCTTGCACTGCTCTGGATGGCTCGCAATGGGTAAGAACCTGGTCGTTATCGGCCTGCAGTGGGGCGATGAGGGCAAGGGCAAGGTCGTCGACCTGCTCACCGATCAAGCGCGTGCCGTCGCGCGGTTCCAGGGTGGTCACAACGCCGGACATACGCTGGTCATCGGCGGCAAGAAGACGGTTCTCTCGCTCATCCCTTCCGGCATTTTGCACGCGCACGTGCAGTGCCTCGTCGGCAATGGCGTCGTGTTGTCGCTCGAGGCGCTGTTCAAAGAGGCGCAGATGCTCATCGATCGGGGAGTGCCGGTGTTCGAGCGGCTGCGCGTGAGCCCCGCCTGCCCCCTCATTCTCGCCTCGCACGTGGCCCTCGACCGGGCGCGCGAGAAATCCCAGGGCCCGAATGCGATCGGCACGACCGGGCGGGGCATCGGCCCCGCCTACGAGGATAAGGCGGCGCGCCGCGCGTTGCGCGTCGCGGACCTGTTTCATCGCGAGCGTTTCGCCGCCAAGCTCGGCGAGATCCTGGATTATCACAACTTCATTCTGCAGCGCTATTACCAAGAGCCCGCGGTCGAATTCCAGCCCGTGCTCGAATCGAGCCTCGAGCTCGGCGAGCGATTGAAGCCGTTGGTGGCGGACGTCACCGGCATTCTCGACCGGCTAAGTGCGGAGGGTCACAACGTGCTGTTCGAGGGCGCCCAAGGGGCGATGCTCGACGTCGATCTCGGCACCTATCCCTACGTCACGTCCTCCACCACGACCGCCGGCGGTGCGGCGGCCGGCACGGGCTTGGGACCGCTGCGCTTCGATGCCGTGCTCGGGATCGTCAAGGCCTACGCGACCCGCGTCGGCGGCGGACCCTTTCCGACCGAGCTGTTCGATGAGCAGGGCGAGCATCTCTCGCGCGTCGGGCACGAGTTCGGTGCGGTCACGGGACGCCGGCGGCGCTGCGGCTGGTTCGATGCGGTCGCACTGCGCCGATCGATCGTGCACTCGAGCTGCACGTCGCTGTGCGTGACCAAGCTCGACGTGCTCGATGGCCTCGACACCATTCAGGTCTGCGTGGGCTACAAGATCGACGGCGCCATCGTCGACACGCCCCCTTTGCTCTCGCAACAATTCGGCGATTGCGTTGCGGTGTACGAGGACATGCCGGGGTGGAAGGAGACCACCGTAAGCGCAACGCGCTACGAGGAGCTGCCCGAAAACGCGCGCTGCTACCTGGAGCGGTTGCAGGCGTTGGTGGGCGTACCCATCGACATCATCTCCACGGGTCCCGAGCGCGGGCAGACTATCGTTCGCCGTCATCCCTTCGCGTAGACTCGCGCAATGCCCGATCGCCTCACCCCACTCCTCGCTGAACGACCCTGGCTGCTGGCCGACGGTGCGACCGGCAGCAATCTGTTCAATCGCGGCTTGCAATCGGGCGATGCGCCGGAGTTGTGGAATACCGAGCACCCGGAGCGCATAGCGGATCTCGAGCGTGCCTTCGTCGAAGCGGGCGCGGATATCATCTTGACCAATACGTTCGGCGGTACTCGTTACCGCCTCGCGCTCCACAAGGCAGGTGACCGCGTGGCGGAGCTCAACGAGGCAGCTGCCCGCATCGCGCGCCGTGAGGCGGACCGCGCGGCACGCCCCGTGCTCGTCGGAGGGAGCATCGGCCCGACCGGCGAGCTGATCGAGCCGCTCGGCACCCTCACCCAGGAACGGGCATGCGAGGCCTTCACCGAGCAGGCGAACGCGCTGGCTCGCGGAGGCGCGGACCTCATGTGGATCGAGACCATGTCCTCGGTCGAGGAAACCGAAGCCGCAATTGCCGGGGCCCGCACCACGGGGTTGCCGGTCGTGGCCACGCTGAGCTTCGATACCAACGGGCGCACGATGATGGGAATTACTCCGTCGGATCTCGCGGGCCTGCATCGCAAGCATCATCTGGCGGCGTGCGGCAGCAACTGCGGGGTGAGTCCGTCCGAGCTGGTCGCCTCGATCGTCAACCTGGCCGCTGCCTCGGACTCTGCCGCCGTGCTCGTGGCAAAGTCAAATTGCGGCATCCCGCAATATGTCGATGGCGCCATCCGCTTCAACGGCACGCCCGAGCTGATGGCCGTCTACGCCGGGCTCGCGCTCGATGCCGGCGCTCGGATCATCGGCGGCTGCTGTGGCACTACACCCGAGCACCTGCACCGAATGCGCATGGCGCTGGAAGCCCACGTGCCGGGACCGAAGCCCGACCTCGCTGCCATCGAGGCGAAACTCGGTGCAATCTCCACGGGCGCAGCCGCGCAGCTGCGCGGTGAGCTGGATCGCCTTGCCGGCGCGGCAGCGGGCGCCGCCGGGCGTCGTGCGCCGAGTCGCCGAGCCTCGCGCGCGCAAGATACCTGACCGCAACCCGGCCGATCCTTAAGGGCAGCTCGACGCCCTGATTCGCCAATCGGCGACGTGGACGCCGCCGGTGCCAGCCGCGGTAGACTGACTTCGAGCAATTACGCGAGGAGCTGGCATGGCGAAAATACTCCTGAGGGGCAGTGAACGGTCCGCGGTCCCCGGCGCACGGATCGTCGCACCGGCGAATCCCAGCGAGCGCTTGGAAGTCACCGTGCTGGTGCGCCGGCGCGCCCATCAGGCGATGCAATCGCGCGTCGCCGAGCTCGCTGCGGGTAAGCGGGTGCCGCATTTGAGCCGGGAGGAATTTGCCCGCGAGCACGGCGCCGACGCGTCCGATTTTACCAAGGTGCGTGTTTTCGCAGAATCTCAGGGGCTCAAGGTGCTCGAGGAGCAAGCGGCGCGAAGGACTGTGATCTTATCGGGCACGGTGGCTCAGTTTTCCGCGGCCTTCGGCGTGCAGCTTCACCACGTGTCGTGTGCCGGGGGCACCTACCGCGGGCGCACGGGCGGGATTTATCTGCCGGCCGAGTGGGACGGCGTGGTTGAGGCCGTTCTGGGACTCGACAATCGCCCCCAGGCCCGGCCTCGCTTCCGCACCCGCCCACCTCTGGGCAACATCAATCGACCTGCCCGCACGGTCTCGGCGTCTTACACTCCACCGCAAGTGGCAGGATTTTACGGGTATCCGAGGGCCACCGGCGCCGGCCAGTGCGTCGCACTCATCGAGCTCGGCGGCGGCTACCGCCCCGCCGACCTCGGCACCTATTTCAGCGGCCTCGAGGTTACCGCACCGGCGGTCACCGCGGTCTCGGTCGATCACGCGACGAACAGTCCCACCGGTGATGCCGAGGGACCCGACGGCGAGGTGATGCTCGATGTCGAGGTCGTGGGATCGATCGTGCCGGGAGCGCGCATCGCGGTGTATTTCAGCCCCAACACCGATGCGGGGTTTCTCGATGCGATCACCACGGCGATCCACGATTCGACGAACAATCCGTCCGTCATCTCCATCAGCTGGGGCGGCGCGGAGTCGACCTGGACGGCGCAGGCCATGACGGCCATGGACGATGCGTTCCAGGCAGCCGCAACCTTGGGGTTGACGGTGTGCGTCGCGGCGGGAGACAGCGGCTCATCCGACGGCGTGACCGATGGTGCGGATCACGTAGATTTTCCCGCCTCGAGTCCTCACGCGCTCGCCTGCGGCGGAACGAGCCTTCAGGCGGCGCAGACGGGCATCTCGAGCGAGACGGTGTGGAACGACGGGGCGAGCGGCGGTGCGAGCGGGGGCGGCGTCAGCAGCTTCTTTCCCGTACCGGTGTGGCAGCACGGATTGAGCGCCCTCACCACCGCGGGCAAGTCCGTCGCGCTGACGATGCGGGGCGTTCCCGACGTCGCGGGCGATGCCGATCCGGCAACAGGCTACGACGTGCGCATCGACGGTACGAACACGGTGATCGGCGGCACGAGTGCGGTGGCGCCCCTCTGGGCTGCACTCATCGCGCGCATCAACTCCGCGACGGGCAAGCCAGCGGGCTTCATCAATCCGCAGCTCTACCAAGATCCGAGGAATTTGCGCGATATCACGCTAGGCAATAATGGAGACTTCGCCGCCCAGCCCGGCTGGGATGCGTGCACCGGCCTCGGAAGCCCCAGGGGGGAGCTCTTGGCCGGCGTGCTATGAGCCGCTCAATACCTCAGGTGCGGAAACAGACCCAGGATCCCGGTCACGATCAGGTAGATCGCAACGATGTAGTTCAATAGTCGCGGCACGATCAGGATCAGTACCCCGGCGATCAGCGCGACGAGCGGCCCGATACTGAGGCTCATGTTCATGTTCATATTATTTTCCTCGTGATCAAAATAGGTTCACCGCATTCTGCAAGGTCTTGTACACACCCCACAAGAGAGGAAGTCCTACAGCCAGCCACAACAGGGCCGCTTTCGCTTTCATGATGGGGGCCTCGATTCTTTGTGGTGATACTTCTCGTTGACCGGTCGCATGCAAATATTACAAATGAGCCCGATGAGCAGAAAGACGCACATGATGTACATGGTGAGCGAGTACACCTGCGCTTTGGGCACACCGCTCTTCAGTTGATAATCGCGAATGTAGGTCACGAGCGTGGGACCCAGGACACCCGCGACCGACCAGGCCGTCAGGATCCGGCCATGGATGGCTCCCACGTGCATGGTGCCGAAAATATCGCGCAAGTAAGCCGGGATGGTGGCGAACCCACCCCCGTACATCGACAGGATGATCACGAAGGCCGCGACGAACAGCGGCAGTGAGCCCGCACGCCCCAGGGAGGGGATGGTGAAATACAGCACCATCCCGAGCGCGAAGAAAATCAGATACGTATTGCGGCGGCCGATGTAGTCGGAGGTGCTCGCCCAGGCGAAGCGGCCGATCATGTTGAACAGGCTCAAGAGGCCGACGAAGCCCGCCGCCGCCGCGGCGGTGACGCGGCCCGGGAAGATTTCCTGGATCATCGGCGAGGCCTGTCCGAGCACACCGATTCCGGCCGTCACGTTCATGCAGAGAATGACCCACAGCAGCCAGAACTGCGGCGTGCGCCAGGCCTGCTCGACGGCCACATTCGCCTGAGTCACGAGCTTCGGCGGGACGGCCGGAGGCGTCCATCCCGCGGGCCTCCAGCCCTCGGGCGGGACGCGGGCAGAGTAGACGCCGATCATCATGAACATGAAGTAAACGACCCCCATGGTCACGAACGTCTCGAGCACCCCGTTCGAGGCGGCGGTCTTGAAGTGATCCATGAGCTTCACCGACAGGGGCGCGGCAATCAGGGCGCCGCCGCCGAAGCCCATGATGGCCAGCCCGGTTGCGACGCCGGGGCGGTCGGGAAACCACTTGATGAGGGTCGACACCGGCGAGATGTAGCCGATGCCGAGACCGCAGCCCCCCAAGACGCCGTACCCCAGATAGATCAACAGCAGCGTGTGGTAATGAACCCCGATTGCCGCAACGATGAAGCCGCCACCGAAGCACAAGGCGGCGACGAACATCGCCTTGCGGGGACCCGCCCGTTCCACCCAGCGCCCAAAGAGCGCGGCCGACAGACCGAGGATGGCGATGGCGATGGAGAACGTCCAGACCACTTCCTTGATGTTCCAGTCGCCGGGGGCCGAATGGTCGATGCCGATCAGCTTGGTAAGCGGAAGATTGAAGACCGAGAACGCGTATACCTGGCCGATCGACAGGTGGACCGCGAGTGCCGCGGGAGGAACCAGCAGGCGGCTGTAGCCAGGCGGCGCGATGGTGCTTTGGCGACTCAGGAAAGATCCAGCCATGGAGTCCCTCGAGCTTATTTATTGTTGCAAAGCGAGAATATGCGCCGTGTTTCGAAAAGATGCCACTGGGATGTGCGTCACAATCCGCAGTGAGGGGCCGACCGGCCGCGGCGGCGGACCGGGCCCCGTGTGAATACGTTATAAAACCGTGACATTCAGGGTCGATAGATCGGGGCCAAGTCCGTAATTTCAGGCCGCATGCACACGCTCTGGCACGTAGGCCGGCACGCCCCGATGACGGCGAGATTATGGTGGTGCCCTTGGGCACTGCTGGTCGCCGCGTTCCTGCCCCTTTTTGCATCGGCGAGCTGTCTGCCGGATGCCGATGCGGACATCCTGCGGCTCCAACAGCTCGTTTCCAAGGACGCCCATAAGGCGGCGCGGCAAGCGCAGGTCACGCTCGATACCCTGCAGCGCGACTCACAGAGCGGACCGGACAATGCATTGCGCACCGCATCGCGGATCGCCGCGCTGTACGGGGTACAGGCCGAGGCGTACGGCGTCCTGGAACTCGACGCGAATGCCCGTGCGACCGCCGAAAAGGGACTTGCCCTGGTGCCGAGCGATCGAGATCCGGTGCATCTCGAACTCCTCATGGCCTATACCGCCGCCGTCACCGACAGTGCCGGTATCGCCGCCGCCATCCAGAGCATCGAGGCGGCTCGCGCCTCACTGCCCGCGGGATCGCGAGCCGATACGTGCCTGCTCATCAACCGCGGGCTGCTCGAACACCGCTTGGGCCGTGAGGATCTCGCCATCGTCACGCTGCCGCAGGCGTACCGTGCGAGTGCCGACAATCCATCGCTCCTCGAGACGCACGTGATGGCCGCCGACATGCTGTCGCTGGTGATGCGCAGCATGGGCGATTACAGCCAGGCCCTGGCACTCAATCAAGAAAAGATCGACTGGGACACCGAGCACGGATCCACGATGGCCTTATCGGTGTCGCGGTTCATGCGTGGCCAGATCCTCAACGTGATGGGAAACTACAACGCCGCGATCGGCGAGTTCGAGAAATCGCGCAGTTTCAGCGCCGCCTTGGGCGATCAGCAAGGTATCGCGTTCGTCGATCAGCGGATCTGCGAGGCGCACATCGAGCTCGGACAACTCGCGGCCGCGCAGCGCGAATGCTCCAGCGCCTTGCGTATTTTCCGGAACTCCGGCTCAACGGATTCGCGGAAAGAGACCGAGGTCTTGCAGGCGCGCATCTACCTCGGAATCGGCTACCCCGATCTTGCGCTCGCCACCATGAACCAGGTTCTCGACCACCATGGAGACGACGTGGCCCCGCGCATCGTCGGCTCGATGTACGAATGGCGGGCGCGGGCGAACGCTGCCCTCAATAACTACAAGGATGCCTACGCGGATCTGCAGGAATACGTCACCCGCTTTGCGGCCGCGAACAATGCCGAGCGCATCCGCCAGTCCGGTGCGCTGCGCGCCCGGTTCGAGACCGACCGCGAGATCGAGCGCAACTCCTCGCTCAAGCGCGCGCTGGAGAGCTCCCAGGAGCAGTCCAGCCGACAGGCGCAACAATTGCGCTGGAATACCGCGGTCGCGGTCGCGGCGGTCGGGATCATCGCGCTGCTCGTCTATTTCTTGGTCGCGAACCGCCGCTATCGCATGCAGCTAGTGCAACTCGCGAGCCAGGACGCCTTGACGGGACTGCCGAACCGGCGCCGCACGCTCGAGCTGGCAATGACGGCGCTCGATCTTGCGAAGATGACGGGCAAGCCGCTCACCCTTGCGCTCATCGACATGGACCACTTCAAGAACATCAACGATCGCTGCGGCCATGCGGCGGGCGATCATGTGCTGCAGGAATTTGCTCGCGCCGGCCGCGAGGCGCTGCGCGAGACCGACATCCTGGGGCGCTGGGGCGGCGAGGAGTTCCTGCTGTTGATGCCCGAGACCCCGGTCGAGCTCGCAGTGGCGAGCCTCGAGCGGTTGCGTACCTTGGTGTTCGGCATTCGCTTGCCGCCCACCGGTAGCGACTTGAAGGTCTCCCTGAGCGCGGGCCTCGCCTCGTACGACGAGACGGTGAAGTCCCTCGAGGATCTCATCGCGCGCGCGGATGCCGCTCTGTACCGCGCGAAGAACGACGGGCGCGATCTCATTCGCCTCTGCGAAGCGGATTTCAGACTCTCGACCACCGGCATACGGCGCGCGCTGCGCCTCACGAACTAGACCGGCGGTGATTTGACCGAGGGTGCCTTCCGCCGATGCTTGTCCGGTCGAACGACAAACCAGGTCAGGACGGCGGCGGCCGCAAACGCCGTGTAGGCGACGGTGAAAATCCAGGGCGGCAAATCGTAGAAGAGAAACCGGTCCACCCAACGCTCGATGAATCCTCCCTGGGACTCTTGTCCGCGCACCGCATCTTCCCAGAGGGTGAGCGGGCAAACGATGCCGGTCAAAGACTCCGCCGCGACGAAAGCAATCGCGCCCAGATGCAGCGCGCGCCAGCGCCAATCTCGGACCCACCGCCACCCAAGCGCACGCCCCACGTAGATCAGCGGAAGCGCCGCGCCGATGAACAGCACGATGCCGAGGTGGATAATGACGATCGTGGTGGCGAGCATTGCTAGTGCCTGGCCCCATCGCCCATGTGATCGAGCATGTCGCCGTTCGGCTCGATATGCCCGATCTTGCAAAACACCATGAACAGCATGACTGGAACGGATACGCAATGCTCGTTGATCCGAATCACGGGTATTCCATCCGAGTATTCAACGCGAGGACGCCTCCACACGATGCCGGGCTGCGCACTTTCCATGTGGTTCCGGGTGATCCAGTCGCGTTGGGTGGCTGATAGGCCGGACAGGTCTCGATAGTTTTCTGCCCGCTCACGGGCGGCAACACTGTTCTGCGCGGCGAGCTCAGCTTCATGCTCCCAGTCCGGCTGCGTCGGGGCTACGGGCGGCGGCGATGGCGCGTTTGCGGATGCAGCTTCGCTCGGCCGGAGACGCTTTGGCGGCGGGCGGGAGGGCCTCGCCGGGGCTCCCGGCTCGGTTGCTCGCGGCGCTTCACGCGGCAACAGCAAAAGGGTGAACGGCTGGTCGGTCTTTGGCATCAGGACAACCAATCGCGAAGCACGCATCATCAGCCCGACGAGCACCAGATGTGCCAGCAGCACCGCGAAGAAGGCCGATGCCCGCCGGCAGCTTGTCCCTGGTCGCTCTTGAGATAGGAGTCTGTGCAATGCGTACTTCTCCCTTAGCGGGAGACAGTCAACGCGGCCGCGTGGTTCCATGCACACCTGGCGTCAGGAGGCGGGGGGTGTCCCGGCCCCGGCGCCGTTTCAGCGGTGATCTCAAATTGATCGATGCCACTCAATTGTCCCATTGACGGCCCCGGCGCCGGTGGTGGATATATAGCTACCAGCGAAATTGCTCCCGCTCAAGGCGTGAAGATCATCGACCGGCTGGGGCAGTCGGCCGCTTCAGGCTTTCATCTCGTTGACAAGACCTCAACCGTCCGCCCCTGCCGCGGGAGCAAATCTTCGTGCAGCTAAACTCCCGCGGTGGCGCGCCGCGCCTTGAGGCCGCGCGGGCGCTCTCCGACTCCTAGGCGTCAGGGCGTCAGGGCTGGCGACAGGGCGGCGGGGCGACAGGGCGGTGAGTCCGCGGCGAGGGCGGCGAATCCATCTCAGCGCCGTACACCTGGCGCCCCTCGAGGTAGGTCGCGAGCACGCGAGTCTCATGCGTCCCGCTCGGCCCAGAGGAGCTGGAAATTGGCGAGGACTTCGAGCTCCTTGAAACGCGCGAAATCCGCCCGACTCGATGAGCTCGAGATGGGCGATCTGATCGCGAGTATCGCGCGCGGTGTTGTGCCGGCGCGACGAGGCCAATGCATCGAGCGATGCGCGGACTGCGCGGTCGTCGATGGCGTGCGCGTGGACGGTGAGCCCCGCCGCATCGGCCGCGCCGACGATGCGTCCAAGGTCGCCGCTGGGCCAGCCGAGGGTATCAGTCGGGGTCGCAGACTGGATAAAGCTTGATCCCGTACCGTCATCTCGCGCAGTCGTGGGAAGCCGCTCGCACGGGGTTCGCACGCGAGATCCGCATTGAGGGCGGAGACCTGTGCCGGGTCGATAACCGGCCGATTCCAATATTGGCGCAGCAGATCCACGGAGTAGGGCAGTTCGAGTAGTCCGCAGTTGCCGGATACGGTGTCGATATAGACTGCGGGCTCGAGTTCCAGCAGAAAGTCGATCGCCTCGGCGCTTGGCAGCTCAACCGCTGATCGCCGTTTGGCAGGGCCTGCCAGGCGAAAAGAAATCCCGGGCGCCGCCATCGCGGAGCGCTCTAGCTTGAAGCGAGCGCCAGAAAGCGCGCCCGGTGGCGAGTGCTCGCTGCAGCAGATCGAATCCGGCCGCCCCGTCAGATCCCAATCGAACTGCCGCGCCGTGAGCGCGTCGAGAATCTTCCGGTCCTGCGCGTCCACGTAACGGGGATAGCTTTTACCTCCATCGGGACTTCGCAGAGCGAAAGGGCAGGCTTCAGATTGGACGTGCCCGCTGCCCGCCAAGGTCTGGGTTACCCAGGCGGAAAGCTGTAATCCTCGGACGGCGTCCGGCTCGACGAGGTAGCACAGCGACTGTCGCAGCGGAGCACCTCCTGCAGAGCACTTTCCGGCGCGTGTGGCGATGGATCTCTGCCTGTGCCGAGATCCATGCCGGTGCGGCGATCGCCGGTCATCGGCGCGTCCAAGATCTTGGCTGCAGCCATCACCACCGCCGCCACATGCACGCAGGAACTAGGCTCGCCGCAACTGCACTCCCCCTCGATGGTCGGGGTACCCGCGCGTTGGTACTGAATATAGACGCGCTGCCTGTCGCCCGCGATCTCGGTCACCACGCGACCGTTCTGCAGAACACGCACGTCGGATACTCCGCCGTGGTCGATCAATTGCTGTGCCGCGCGGCGTAGCGGGGCGTCGAAGATCCTTTGCAGTTGGGCGCGGGGAGTGGCGGCGGCATCAAGTGATGCATCAAAGTCTATTGGCATTCGCGAATTCTATTCCACTTCGACCGACGACTCGTCGCCCCTTTTTCGGCCGTGGCGGGATCCGCAATTTGCTCTCGAATTTTTGACGTGCACCGCCTAATCAGATAATCTGATTGGCATGAAAACCACACTCACCGAATTCCTGCGCAGCTTCCGCAAGGCACGCGAGGCCGCCGATCGCGGCGATTCCGTCATCGTAAAGGGCGAGAACGGCGATTATGTGTTTGAACGCCGTGCCGTAAGCTCAGACCATCCCTTCGTAGGTCTGGAAGATGTTTTCGGTGCCGTGACGTTGTCGCAAGACAAGACCTCTCTGAGTGAAAAAGTCCGCCGCCGCCTCGCCGAAAAGAACGGTCATCGTCGACGCCGGGCCGCTTAAAGCGGCGATAGACCGGGGCGATGCCGATCACGCTTGGGCGGTGCGGGTTTTTCGTGCCGTTCCCGCCCGTTACATAACGTTTGAGGCGGCAATCGCCGAGGCTCAGCACGGGCTTGAAAACCACCCTACGGCGATTCACGCTTTGCGCAAACTCGTGGCGCGCATGGATGTGGTGGCGGTCGCCACCGCACTGATCCAGCCAGTTTTCAATGAAGTGGAGCGATGGGCGCCACGCATGGATTTCGCCGACGCCTGCGCCGTGGTGCTTGCCCGCAACTACGAGCGAGCCTTTGTGCTCACCACCGACTTCCGAGATTTTTCCGCCTACCGCGTGCCGTTTGCTTCCCCAGAAGGCGCGTTTCACATCTGAAATCATCGCGCCGTGAGAGTCTCGGTCGGCCGGAGCGCGACGGCGAAGCGGCTGCAGGAAAGGGAAACGTCTCCGTCCGATGCCGTGGGACCGCGATTGCGGTGCGAGTTGCTGCCTCGCACTTGGCGCTTCTCGCGGGCGACTAGGGGCGGACGGGTCCGAACGGCGTCGAACGACAAGTTGAATATAATCAATTACTTGGCTGGAAGAAGCGTCAGGGGCGGAACATGTCAATGACTTTGAGACACAAGGCGTGAAGGGTTTAGCGAGCGGATGATGATTTCTGGGGTTTCGGTTTCCTTTTTCGGTGGATTGATCCAGGCGGCGGTTGGGACCGCCGGCGGCTTGGGCGCGAGCCCCTTGAAGCGCTGCGGATGGTCGGCAAAAGCCGTCATCAGGGTGGCGCCACGTTGTTCGGTGAGCTGGTCGGCGTAGCCGTGGTGCACGGTGTGCGGGGTCATCAAGCCAATGCCGCTGTGACGATGCACAGTGTTGTACCAGCGGAAGAACACCTGGCAGTGCGCGCGAGCATCTTCGATCGAGCCGAAGCGTGCCGGGAAGTCCGGCCGATACTTCAAGGTTTTGAACTGCGCTTCGGAGTACGGATTGTCATCCGAGACATGGGGCCGGCTGTGCGTTTTGCTGATATCCAGGTCCACGAGCAACGCGGCGACCGGCTTCGAGCGCATGCTGCTGCCGCGATCGGCGTGCAAGGTCAGCGTGCCGGGGATGATGTGTTGTTTGTGGGCCGTGTCGGCGATGATCTGCTCGGCGAGCTCGGCCGATTCGCGCGCCGCGATCATCCAGCCGACGACATAGCGGCTGAAGATATCCAGGATCACGTACAGGTGGAAGCATGTCCATTTCGCCGGCCCCTTGAGCTTCGTGATATCCCAGGACCAGACTTCATTCGGTCGGATCGCCAGCAGCTCCGGCTTCGCGTACGCCGTGTGCACGCGCTGCTTGCGCCGCTCACCGCTCTGGCCGTCCAAGGCCAGAAGGCGATACATCGTGCGGATGGAGCCGTGATAACGCCCCTCATCGAGCAAGATCGCGAACACCGCCGCCGGCGCAAGGTCTGCGAAGCGCTCGCTGTTGAGGATCAGCAGCAAGACGAGCCGCTCGTCCTCACTCAACGCCAGCGGTGGCCGCGGACGACGTTTCCGCGGCAATGTGCACCACTGGCGACGCGCCAACCGAGTGCGCGCCCGATAGATCCCGGCCCGGTTGATCGACAACGCCACGCAACTCGCGGCGATGCCGATCTGGGGCCTAAGGGTGGCGAAGGCCTCCATCAATCCTTCCCTTCCTGCTCCTCGGCCGTCGGCAGACCGAGCAAGGTACATAGTTTTTTTTGGACATCGATGATGGCATTCGCTCGCTCGAGCTGGCGACGTAATCGGACGATCTCGCGGGTCAGCTGCGCATCGCGATTGCGCTGCGCCACGGCAGGATTGGCCTTCGGTCCGCGCCGTGGCGTCACAAGTGCGGCTCGATCGTGTTTTCGCCAACCCGATAGCATCGAGGAATACACCCGCTCTCGGCGCAGCACAGCACCGCGTTCTGCAGGCGTCTTGCAGCGGTCATACGCTTGCAAAATCCGGCGCTTCTCCGCCGGAGAGATCGTGCGTCGTCGCTTGATGGCGAGAACCTCGGGATTCGATACTTCGGGGGAAAACCTCTGCGCTGCTTCTGACCGATTGAGAGATGAATTGACGGACTCAGCGGCAGAATCGGAACTTCCGTTGAGGGCTGATGAATGCATTGAGTTCATGGGACAGTGTACCTGTATGCTCTTTAATTAGAGGGTTCCAGGTGTCTCAGGTCACATTGGCACAGTGGGGGGGCGAACGTCGGCGAATGGGTACGGAAGGGGTGTTGGTGCCAGGAGAGAACCCGTAATCGGGTGTTTTCGTTCCCCGTAATGATCGCTTGGGTTAGGGGTCCGATTTGCGCTATGCGCCTAGCTCAATTTCTTGGAGATCGGATTCGGGCAAAGTTTTTTCTCCGCGAGCGCGACGAGAAGACCGGGGTCGATTGTGGTCCACCGCCCGTTCAAAGGGCCAGATGATCTGGCGCTGTTCTGCCACCACTCCTCGTTATATGTGTGGTACTTGCAGTCAATCTGGTTGCTAACAACGAGCCAGCCGGGCCCTGGTGTGAAGCGACCATCTCTTTGGACGAAGCCTGTCCCAATAGCCACGTGGCTAACTATGTTGCCGTGGCGACTGATTGATTCCGAGTCAATGACATCATAGACGGCTTCCTCTCCAAAGGCCGGTGACGCATACGACTTAAGAAGCTCCCAATTTGGAGGCGTAGGTGGAGGTGTAGGCGGATCGGACATCGCAGCGGAGGCAGCTAACAGTATACCCGCCGAAATCGTGCCGTAACGTCCGTATCGTGTGAGCATTCAACACTCTCTATCGGAGAGGGCCACCTAAAGCGCTGCAATCGTACCCCTAAACACGTCTGATCGCACGGGGTACGGGGCGTGCGGGAAGCGTAGAATTGGCAGCATGCCAAACAAGACCATCCTGCCTCGAATCTCCGATATTGATTTCCCTGCTTTCAAGCGGCTCATGTCGAGCGATCTGCCGTCGGATTTTTCGACCTGGCAAGAGCGGCATCGCGCCCGGCTCGCTGAATATCCGCAGCACGCCGAGATTTCCGTGGCGCCGGATGCGTTCAAGCGATTCTGCGACGCCCACAGCAAGTCTTACGGTAGCAACTCCCTTTTGGAGTTTGCTGAAAGCCTTGCCAGGGCTCGCGGGTGAGCGCTCTCGTGAATCTGATTCGTCGATTGCTAATGCGCCTTGGCGTCGCTCGGCCGCAGCTGACTGAAAAGGAATGGCAGATGGCTCGCGCCTTGAGGGCTCTGGATTTCCCGGATGCGGACGTGACCTTCGCTTCGTTATCGGTTGATGAAGCTATCGCTATTCTCAGGGCCAACGACATTCCTCTAACCTACGAGCATCACCCGGAGTTGCTGCGGTAGATTGCGAATCACGCAGTGGTGCGAAGCAGCTCGGCGTCATCGCCGTAGCCATTTTGTTGTTCGCCGGTTGGTACTGGCGATATGGCGACCCGTGGGAACTTGACCCGCAAAAGGATGCGCAACTGGCAAACGGATGGGTGACGAATTGCTCGGGCCCGGAATTCAGTAAATTTTCGCCGAACCGCAACGCGGGTCCCGGGCCGGACCGTCCCGTCTTTAGGATCAATGATCGACTGGTGCTGGCCGTGCCGGCTAAAAATATGCCTTCCGCCGGCCGCCTTGAGGATGAGCCTCGGGGATGCCGAACTATCGCTGATCTGCCTAAAGTCCCGTACCTCTACTTTGTGGTTCAAGGAGACTGGTCCGGCGTCTATAATCCGGATGATGTCCCACTCGAGGGTGACAGGAAACAATTTCGGCCTGACGCCGTGACCGTGCGTATAGAGCTCGAACCTCCCAGCCCGTTGTCCGTCGAGGATCAACGCGAGATCGATCGATCCGTAAGCAAGGTGTGGCACGAGGATCTTTTGGAGCCACAGGAAATTGGTGGATTAACCTGCGGCAAAATAGCAGAAGTGGTCCGCAGAGTTACCATGGGGGGCATGCGTTGCTCGGGTCGCCGAGCTCCATCCGATCCCGACGAAATACGCTTTGACACCAGCGTGTACAGCATAACGCCGTTCCTTCTGCTGCACGCGAACTATCGATCGTCGCACTACGGTGGCATTCACGTCTATTGGCAGGTCTGGACATTAGACCTCGCACACGGGCGCGACATTGACCAAGCAATTTGGAAGTCACTGACCGAGTGGAATCTCGTTAGCGGACCCCGTAGCGGCGGACCGGCAACGAGCTGGTAAGCGGCGCAAACAGACTCTCCCATTTTTGACCATTTGGAGAAGTGGAATGACTGACTTAGAGAAAACCCCAATCTCGGCCGAAGAAATTTCTCAGAAAATAAAAATCGAGGCGAATAAGCACAGACGACTTGCTGATATCGATTTTGATGTCAAACCAATACCGCTAAACGCAAGAGGAGAAAATTTTGAGATCGCCGTAAAAAACCGTGGTGAATTCACCGAGCTTGTACTTTCTGAGTTTCGTGACGAAATCGTGGCACCTGTTTCCGGCCGATACTCATTGGCCTGATTGGCAGGGGCGGAATTGCGAGGGTGAATTATGGATCAAATCATCTGGGTCTTGATAGCGATTCACACGAATGGAGACGTACGTGACAAAGTGATCACGACGAATGCATATCGGACGAATGTTGCATGTCTTGAACAAATTGATGCGCAGAACAAAAGTGGCAATGCAGGTTTTGATGATCCGAAGCATTGGCAGTGGAACTGCATCAGATCGTACCTGTTGGATTCCGGCTTTAAAGGTCCACCACCTCCTCCCTAAAGAAAAAACCGACTTCCCCATAAATGTCCCTTTTTGGGCGTATCGACACCACTTCGTCTATAGCGCCAATGATCGAGAAAAGGAATTCGCTTATGAGAGAAAAAATCGGAACCATGCTGCTTGTGGTACTTGCGCTCGTCAGTCGGCCGCTCTTTGCAGAACAAATGATTATCGACAAGCAGATCAGGTTATCGCCTGAACATCGAGTCATGCCATACCAGATCAATCGAGCGTCGAACAACGACCTCATCGTTTCTGGCTCAAATGACCAAGTCGATTACCGCGCCTGGGCGACCCGAATCAGTCCGACTGGCGAGGTGCGCTGGGAGTTCCTAGAGGGATCCCCGGAGGGATGGACTGATCAAAGCGCAAGAGGGCAGCGTTTCTATGGCGCGTTCGAGCTAGCAGATCAGACGACAGTTCTATGCGGAACCAAAAAGGTAGACGGGAAACATGTCGCTGTGCTGGTCCGGTTGCGCCAAGACGGCTCACTTGTTGGCGAAAACCTTCTGCGTCCGGATAGAGAGGGTGTGATCTTGACGGGCCTTGGTTGCACCAACTGGGCCGATGGCCTCGCTCTCACCGGAACCATATCGGGCCGTCCCGCCAGCACCGGTTGGCTCGCGCGCTTAGATGGGCAACTGAACGTCAAGTGGCAGAAGTTCAGTGACGACTATGCGAACGGCGATGTCGCGCAGACTGCCTCTGGCGATCTCAATCTGATTTCCTGGTCCGGAGGCAAATTCTATCTCGTGAAGATAGGCCCAACTGGCGATGTGCGCGCACGGCAAAACCTGCCGGATGGAGAGCATCATCTTGTGCATATGATCTCACCTGGGACCGGGGTGCGTGTGGCGACTATGCGGGCGACACTCGATACGGAGATTCTCGATTTCGACGGAGAGCTGCGGGGACCGAAGCAGACTATGACGCTTCACAACACGGGCGTGAAAAAGTGCCTCGGTTTGGCGGACGGCTCCATCGCAATCTTCGGCAGCGAGTTTCATAGTGGCGCCACGGCTGCCATCACGCGTGTCTACAAGGATGGCGGTCACAAGGGATTCATTGTTGAGCCCGCGCATCAATCAGGCTGGTATTACGACGCGGCTTCGGTCGGCGGCATCAACGCCTTTGCCGCGGTTAGATTGGTGGATGACGGGCGAGCAGTATTGGATTGGGTCTCGTTCAAATAGAGTCGTGAACATTCCCAACAATGACCGTATATGGAACAGATGATGGGGTCGGCTCAGCGTGCGAGTCAGGGGCATCCCCGGTGGTGAGCTCGCGCTTCGGGCCGTCTTTGTTACCCCGAAAGCTATGGTCTTCTCCTCGCCCGCACCGATGCTACTGAGGATTGCATCACTTGCCCTCGCTTGTCTTGCGCAGACTCAGGCGTGGGCACAAGAACATGCGGAAGACATCGTAACCGTCGTGGCAGAGGATGTCTTTGGCACTTCGTTTGGATTGCAATCTGTGGGGCTGTATTCCCCCACGGATGCGCGAGGGTTTAGCCCACAGCAAGCCGGAAACCTTCGCATCGAAGGTCTTTATTTCGATCAAGAATCTGCCAACGTAGGATCGTGCATCGTTCGGCAAACAACGATGCGAATCGGGATCGCAGCGCAAACCTACTCCATGCCAGCTCCCACTGGGATCGCCGACTATTCGCTGCGAATACCGGGGGATCAGTGGGCATTCAGCGGCACCATGAGTCGGGGCCCATTCACCGGCGCAACCTTCCAGCTCGAGGAGCAAATGCCGATCGAAGCGAACAGGCTGAGCGCAGATGTATGTGTCGCCAATTACCTCAATGTCACGCCCGACAATGACCGTCACGACGACTGGAAAATGTTTGGAACGACGCTGCGTTGGCAGCCGGTGATCGGAACGGAGGTCGTCCCCTTTTGGTCTTCAGTTCAGGGTGGCGATCGTGAAGTGTTGCCCACCGTATACACCAATGGTGCGATATCGATCCCGATGTTTCGCGAGCGGGACCTCGAGACTCAGCCGTGGTCGAGTCAGGGCTGGCAAATGAGGAATTTCGGCGTCGTAAGCCGCAGCACGTTCTCTGATCATTGGAAGCTGGCGACTGGATTATTCCACTCGCAGGAGCACGATCCCCCGTCGTACTACCCGTATCTGGATTTGACAGGAGGCCGGTCGGCGGACTCAGTGCTCGATGTTCCTCCCGCAGTGAATGTGGAATCAACCTCGGGAGAGATGCGACTTGTCGGGACTACCACTCACGGTAAGCATCAAGAGATTTTCGAAGTCTCGCTACGGGGCCGATCGGTACGACGGAGCTTTGGCGGCGATGACACGATCGACTTTGGTAACGTCACCTTGAGCCAATCGATCCTGGCGCCGCCTCCAGCCTTGAACTTTACCGCTACCAGCCTAGACCGCGTGCGCGAGCTCGACGTGGGGACCAGCTACGAGGAGCGATGGCAGGGCGTGGGGTCGATCGCGTTCGGCATCATCCGGGAGAACTATCGGCGCACCATCACCATACCAGGCATAGAGCCGGCGACGGATCGCCTGATGCCTTGGCGGATCAATTCGCGGTTTACGGTCGTCTCTACCCGCGACTTGCTGTTCTACGGCAGCTACACCCAAGGTCTCGAGGACTCTGCCATTGCTCCGTCAAATGCGATCAATCGCGGCGAACCACCGGCAGCCAGTCGGACATGGCAAGTGGATGGGGGTCTGAAATACACGCCCTTACAGGATCTACGGTTAATTCTGGGCGGCTTTCGCATCGACAAGCCCTATATCAACCTGGATACCGCGGGTGTGTACCGACCCCTGGGGCGCATCCAGTCGTCGGGCATCGAAACGTCCCTGTCCTATGAGGCGGGCGGCTTCACTGTGCTCGCTGGCGGAGTCTTGCTCAAACCGCGGATCGATTCATCTGGTCCGCAATCCCAGGTCATCGGTACCGAGCCCCTGGGTCCTGTGCCCCTGACCTTGACGGTTAATCTGGATGTTGCCCCGCCGGCATGGGGTCCTTGGGCGGCCGGCATGGCGATTAATCGGTTATCGTCCCGGCCTGAAACCCTCGATGATCAAATGTCCCTGCCACCCCTTACGACTCTGGACGCCAATATCCGGCATCGATGGAAATGGGATGACGGTTCAGCAACTCTATCGCTCGGCGTGACGAATCTGTTGAACACTCATGGCTTGCGGGTGATAGCCCCTTATTTCATTGTCTGGCCCGAACCGGATCGCGCAATCTCGCTGACTCTAACGACGGATTTGTGAAGTGGAGAACCCACTAGCAAATTTGTCAAGGAAGGGTCGTCACAACTTGTCCAATAAGAACCCTAAAAGGGGCGAGTTACTCCATCGACAGGTCTGTTTTGCAAGCGATTGAATCCTCAATCGTCGACGACCGCCAATGCTCGTTTTTGGGAAAGTTTGGGATCTGACTGGGTCGGAGCGGTCGTTCGCGACGGACAGCAACGGGGTCGAACCCGGACGGATCGCTGTGATCCAGCATTTGACGGATCCCGCACGAGTTACTTCGAGTTGGTAACTTGTCACGCTCAGTTGAAAGGTCCGCGGGCCAGCGACCACTCATCCCCCTTTTTTCAGCTTGTCCAAATAATCCGCCCAGCGCGTCATCATCGCGCGCCGCTCGGGCAACCGCTGCGAGCGGTCGTAGACGCCTGCAACCTTGTCGGCCTTGGCGTGCGCGAGCTGTAGCTCGATCAGCGCGCTGTCGATGCCTAATTCGCCGTTGAGCAGCGTCGAGGCGGAAGAGCGGAAGCCGTGGACCGTGTGCGCGCCGCGCGGCTCATCCAACGCGTATAGGATCGTGTTCAGCGCTTCTCTAAAGCCGTTCTCTGACAGCGCCTCATCGAGCCGGCGCGTGCGGAAGCAGTACCGATCTTTGCCGGTGACTTTCTGAGCCGCGCGCAAGATCTCGACCGACTGCTTCGCGAGCGGCACGATGTGCGGCCGGCGCATCTCCACTTCTGGATCAGTCGACGGTCGCGGATACAATCATCTACCCAACGCCGGAGCAGCAGCAGCGACTGTTCGTGCAATTGGAAGACTCTCCTGAGCAGATGCGTGCGATTACCCGAATATGGCAGAAGTTTAAGACCGCGCAATAGCAAGAGAGATGAGCATGGCCGCTGCTCCTTACACTATTCAGACCACGGGTGAGTTCCTTTGGCCGCGTGAGCGAGACTCAGGAAATCCCCCAGAGATAAGCTCTCGACCATTGCACGGCTGCGGTCGGAAACACGGCGGAGCGCTTTCGGCTCAAACTGCAGTGGAGCAGACCGGTTGGCGAGAAAAGGTGACGGGTATCAAAATCTGAGCAGTCGACAAGCTTTCCAATTTTTGACCCGAAATGGCGGTGTTTCGTGCCTCGGCTTTGACGCAGCGGCCTGCTGTATATACAATTCGTATATGCGATTTATCTGGGACGAAGCGAAGCGACGATCGAATCTGCGGGACCACGAGATTGATTTTGTAGATGCAGAGCGAGTGTTTGCCGGACTGACTTCGACATTCGAAGACGACCGCTTCTCTTATGATGAACGACGCTTCGTCACCCTGGGCTTCCTGGACGGGGTGCCGGTCTCAATCGTACACACGGAGTCCGACGAGGAAATCCGCATAATCTCATTTAGACGAGCGACAACCCATGAAGAAGAGATCCTATTTGCAAGCATCGAAGACCAACTTCCGCCGCCTCCGGCAAATGAAGGCCGCAGACGTAAAAATCACGCCCGAGCATCCCGAACTGGACGTAAAGCGGATAGCCCGAGTAATCGTCCGAAGGGGCCTAAAACCGGTTCCTCCTAAAGCTTCGGTATCGCTACGAATCGACGCCGACGTGCTGGAATGGTTTAAGGCGCGAGGAGCTGGCTACCAGACCCGCATCAATGCGGTGCTCCGAGCCTTCAAGGAAGCGGCTATCTAAACATTCCCAATAATTGACGCGTCTTTCGATCAAGTCCCGCGCTGACGCCATTGGCTATGCCCTCCGCTAGGGCAGCGGTGGCAAGCGCCAGGAGACCGTTGATCACGAGCTTCAAGACGAGGCCCTGCCTGCCGGCTCCGCGTGGACCGTCTAATGGCCGATGACCTCGAGTATCAAATCAAGGTCTAGTCAACGCGGCCCACACCGGACGGTTACCGCTGATCGACGAGGATGGATTGCGGAAACAAGCTGAGTTGTGTCTCGAGGACCATTGGAAAGCGCGCGACGCTAGCTCCACGAGCGTTCAATGCCGCCCGGTATCGATATCGAGATAGACGACTCAAAATTACTTCAAATACCGATTGTATTATATTGAAAAATAAGGGAATTGGTGCCCAGGAGAGGACTCGAACCTCCACGAATTGCTCCACTGGTACCTGAAACCAGCGCGTCTACCAGTTCCGCCACCTGGGCAAGGATGGTGCCTGCAATCGAGGCGCTGGAATCTACGCACCCGCGGAATCCTTGTCAATTCGGCGGCTTGTAAGCGTGTCCGCCTGGGTGATTGTTGGAGTATTGCGGCCTCGCATGGGAAGATGACGAGGTCGCCTTTCATGCAAATCCCATGCTGACGACCACGGCGAGCGCTTCGCAGGTGCGCCGCCGACCTACGGTTCGCCGGTAGCAATGGCGGCACTACGAGACTCGTGGATGGATGCGCTGGGGGCAGCCGGGATCGACCTACGATGACACAACAAAACGAACACGCCGGGCGGATCGAGCTCGCCACCATTCAGCCCATACCGCTCGATCGACGGCACGGCACGTACGGCGACCTCTTCACGGTGTGGTTCGGTGCGAATTTGATGTTGCTCACCATCGTCACGGGCGGTCTCGCGGTGACGGTGTTCGGGCTGCCTTTCGGGTGGGCGGTGGCGGCGCTTGCGATCGGCAATCTGGTGGGCGGCATCTTCATGGCGCTGCACGCGGCGCAAGGACCGACGCTCGGCGTTCCGCAGATGGTTCAAACCCGCGGCCAGTTCGGCTCCTTCGGGTCGCTTCTCGTGATCGGCATCGTCATCGTGATGTACGTGGGCTTCGTCTCCTCGAATCTGGTCCTCTGCGGTCAGACACTCGCACTGGTGACGGGCATACCCGAGGCAGCGGGGATGGTGCTGGTCGGCGTCGTGGCCGTCATCGCCGCCATTTATGGGTACGATCTCATTCACGCCTACACGCGGCTCATGAGCTTTGTTTGCGGTGCGGTGCTGCTCCTGGCCGCCGGCTGGATCGTCTGGCGCCACGGACTGCCTAGGGACTTCCTCGATCGCAATCGCTTCTCCCTCGCGGGCTTTCTCGGCGTGGTCTCCACCGGCGCGCTCTGGCAAATTGCGTACGCGCCCTATGTATCGGACTACTCGCGCTACATGCCGCGAGATACGGGCGTGCGGCAGGCGTTCTGGGCGAGCTATTGGGGCTGCACCTTGGGCTCGTTCCTGCCCATGGTGCTCGGCGCAATGGTCGGTCTCGCCGCGCCGAAAGAGCCTCTCATGCTGGGTCTCGCGACGCTGACGCGAGGTATTGCTCCCCTGGTGCTCATCGTGTTCACGGTCAGCATCGCTGCCGCCAGCGCGATGAACCTTTACTGCGGAGCGCTGTCTACGCTCACATTCGGCCAGACAATTTCACCCCAGTGGTCGCCCGGACCCCGCTCGCGTACCGCCGTCGCTCTTCTGTTATGCGCTCTTTCACTCTTGGGAGCGCTCCTGAGTAAGGAATCTTTCCTGGTCAACTACGAAAACTTCATCCTGCTGCTTCTCTATGTTCTGGTCCCTTGGACCGCCATCAACTTGGTCGATTACTATCTGCTGCGCAAAGGTCAGTACGACGTCGCCTCCTTTTTTCGCCGCGATGGCGGCATCTACGGACGCATCAACGGCGCAGCGGTCACCTGCTACGCAGTGGGTATCCTGATTCAGCTGCCTTTCATTTCATCTTCCCTCTACACGGGACCTTTGGCGCGGGCCATGGGAAGCATCGATCTGTCGTGGATCGTGGGCCTCGCCGTGACGGCTCCGGCTTATTACTGGCTTGCCAAACGGTCGCGCAGCCGCGAGCCGCTGGCGGTGATTCGATGAAAAAAACCCAGGAGTGGCGTGCCGAGGATCCGAATCTCGCGCTCGAGCAGATGCGCTACGCGCACCCGATCGCGAGCCGCGAGCTCATCCTTCGGCACCTGTCGGAGGCCGACGAGCCGCTCACGGCGGCGCGTCTGGCGAAGCGGCTGGGCCTGCACACCGAATCTGAGCGCGAGGCCTTGGCCAAGCGCCTGGCGGCAATGGTGCGCGACGGACAGGCGATCGAGGGGCCGAACGGTTTCGCCACCGCGGGCGACGGTGAGCGCGTGACGGGACGGGTCCGCGGCCGCGCCAACGGCGATGTGCTCGTGATGCCGTCCGACGGGTCGGCGCCTTTGGTGCTCGCGCGGGCGGACACCGCGACCCTGATGCACAACGACACCGTCGAGGTGTTGGCGGTGGGTGTGAATGATCGCGGGCGACGCGTCGCGCGTCTGATCCGCCGCACGGCCGATGCTCCCGGACGGCTCGGCGGCGTGTACCACGCCCATGTCGGTCAGGGACAGGTGCAGCCCGAAGATCCCGGACATTGGTACGCCGTGCAAGTGCCGCAGCGCCTGGCGCACGACGCGAAGGATGCCGACAACGTGATCGTGGAGATCACGAAGCGGCCGCAGGGCGATGAGCCCGCCCATGGGCGCATCATCGAGGTGCTCACCGATGTGCGTCCCTCGGATCTCGCGGCGCGCTTCGCCATCTTGCGCCACGATTTGCCGCAAGAGTTTCCGCCCGAGGTATTGCACGAGGCGAACCGCTTCGCGCCGGACGTGCTGCCCGAAGACCGGGCCGGGCGGGAGGATCTGCGGGATCTGCCCCTCGTCACCATCGACGGGGAAGATGCCAGGGATTTCGACGATGCAGTGTATGCCGAGCGCTTGAAGGGCGGCGGCTGGCGGCTGGTGGTCGCCATCGCCGACGTGAGCCACTACGTGCGCGTGGGCACGCGCCTCGACGCCGAGGCGCGCTCGCGCGCAACGTCGGTGTACTTCCCGGATCGTGTGCTGCCCATGCTGCCGGAGCACCTGTCCAATCATCTCTGCTCGCTCATGCCGGACGTTGAGCGTCTGGCGCTGGTCTGCGACATGCGCGTGAGCAAGCAGGGTCAGCCCGGCAAGGCCCAATTCTACGAAGCGGTCATCCGCTCGCACGCGCGCCTCACTTACAACCAGGTCTGGCGCCATCTCGGGGACCCGGAGTCCCCGGCCGATCCGGTGATGACGCCGCAGGTGCGGACATCGCTCCGGGAGCTGTACAGCGTGTACGGCGCTCTCAAGGCGGCACGCGATGCGCGCGGCGCACTTGATTTCCGCGGCGGGGAAGTCAAGGCTCGCATCGGCGAGGACGGAAAGATCGAGGGCTTCCATGCGCTCGCTCGCAACGACGCGCATCGCCTGATCGAGGAGTGCATGATCGCGGCGAACGTACAGGCGGCCGCGGCATTGCGGCTCTCCAAGGCGCGAAGCTTGTACCGTGTGCATGGTCAACCGGAAGAGAAGCGAGTGACCGAGCTCTCGAAGGTGATGAACGCCATGCAGATCGGCGCGACCTTCTCCGAGCAGCCGACGCCGCGCGAATTTCGCCAGCTGGTCGAGCGGCTGGCGGCGCGACCGGATGGCGCGCTCCTCGAAGGACTGGTGATCCGCGCGCTCACCCAAGCCGTGTATCAGCAGACGAATATCGGCCACTTCGGGCTCGCGCTCGATGAATACGCGCACTTCACCTCTCCCATCCGGCGCTATCCGGACTTGCTGGTTCATCGCGCCATCAAGGGAGCATTGGTACCGAATTCACCCTCGGGACATCGCTACTCCGCCGGCGAGCTCCAAACCCTCGGAACCGAAACCTCACAGCGCGAGCGACGGGCCGATGAGGCGGCGCGCGATGTCATGAGTTACCTCAAGTGCCTGTACATGCAGCCGCGCGTGGGGGAGAGCTTCGAGGCCACCATATCGAGCGCGCTCGAGTTCGGGCTGTTCGTGCAGCTCAAGGAGATGCCGATCGACGGGCTGGTGCACATCTCGAACATTCCGGGCGATTACTGGGAGCTCGAGAATGGCGGCTTGGGATTGGTCGGCCGGCACACGGGCAAGCGCTGGCAAATGGGCGATACGGTTCAGGTTCGATTGAGCCGCGTCGATCTCACACAGCGGCAGATCGATTTCGAGTTGCTCGATGGGAGCGGCGCGGTTTCGCATGGCACCGTGCGGGCGCCCCGCCATGGACGCGAGTCGAACGCCCGGCGCGGTGGGGGAAAGAGCACACCGCCCCGAGGCTCGCCGAGCTCGCGGCGTGCCGGACGCGGTCGACGCGGCGGCCGTGGCTGAGCATAAGCGCAGCCTCGTTTACGGCCTGCATGCCGTTCGTGCGGTGATCGAGAGCGCTCCGGAGCGAGTGCTCGAGCTGTGGATGGCTGAGGCGCGGCACGACGCCCGTGCGCGGGACCTGAGAGAGCGAGCCGAGGCCGCGGGACTCAAGATCCAGACGGTCGGCAGCGAGTCACTGGCCAAGCTTGCGGGCGAAGTAGCGCATCAGGGGGCGGTGGCGGCCATCCGGCCTTTGACCCCTTTGGACGAGCATGGGTTGGTGGCCGCCTTGAGTGATATGCAAAATCCGCTGCTGCTGGTGCTCGACGGCGTGACAGACCCCCACAATCTGGGCGCCTGCCTGCGCGCGGCGGATGCCGCGGGCGTCGCGGCGGTGATTCTGCCGAAGGACCGCTCAGCCGCTGTCGATTCGGTGGCCCGCAAAGTGGCGGCAGGCGCCGCGGAATTCGTCCCGGTCGTGACGGTGACCAACCTCGCGCGCGCGCTCGGCCGCCTCAAGGAGAGCGGCATCTGGGTGGTGGGTACGGACGGGGAGGCGGAGCAGTCCCTGTATGGCGCCGATCTCAACCGGCCTCTGGCGCTCGTTCTCGGCGCGGAGGGCGAGGGTCTGCGCCGCCTGACGCGGGATACATGCGACTTTTTGGTGCGTATCCCCATGTCGGGACGGGTGGAATCGCTCAATGTCTCGGTGGCGGCCGGCATCGCGCTCTTCGAGGCGGGGCGGCAGCGCGCTGCGGCGGGAGCCGTTCGAGCGGCGGCGCCCCAGGCTACCGCGCCTCCGGGGCGTTGAGGCCCGTCGCAGCCCCGCGGCAGGCCGCCTCGGAGCTGTGCGCCGTCGAGTTGACCAAAAGCGTCCGGAACGCGTATCCTTCGCGCTCTTTTTCGCCGGTCCAACGGGTCGCCCGCGCCGGTTTCACTCCTTGCCTCACCGCTCGCAACGGGAGGCTAATACCGTGAGGAGCCTACATGCGGCATTATGAAATCGTGCTCTTGGTCCATCCGGACCAGAGCGAACAAGTTCCTGCGATGGTTGATCGCTACAAGGGCATGATCAGTGCCGGCGGCGGTCAGGTTCATCGCTTCGAAGACTGGGGCCGGCGCCAGCTCACCTACCCGATCGGTAAGGTGCACAAGGCGCACTACATCCTGTTCAACATCGAGTGCGACCAGAAGACGCTGGCCGAGCTCACCGGCTCGTTCCGGTTCAGCGATGCGGTCCTGCGCAACCTGGTGGTCAAGATGGACCAAGCAGTCACCGAGCCCTCGCCCATGGCCCGCGCGCCGGACGAGAATGCCCGCCGCCACGACGATTTCGGCGACGATGGCGATGATGACGACATGCCGATGGGCATTCGCTAAGGTCGAGGAGCATCAAATGGCACGTTTTTTCCGCCGCAAGAAGTTCTGCCGTTTCACCGCCGACGACGTCAAGCAGATCGACTACAAGGATCTCGCGACGCTCAAGAGCTACATCACCGAGACCGGCAAGATCGTTCCGAGCCGCATCACGGGCACGCGCGCCCACTACCAGCGGCAACTGCAGCTCGCGATTCGTCGCGCGCGGTTTCTCGCGCTGCTGCCGTACACCGATCAACACTAACGCGGGCTAGCACATGGACATCATATTGCTGCAGAAGGTCGCGAACCTCGGGCAAATTGGCGATCGCGTCAAGGTGAAGCCGGGCTATGCCCGCAATTATCTCGTGCCGACCGGCAAGGCGACCATGGCGACGCCGGCGAACATCGCGAAGTTCGAGGCCCAGCGCGTCGAGCTCGAGGCCAAGGCGAATGCGGAGCTCACAGCCGCGCAGGCGCGCGCTCAGAAGCTCGAGAACTTCAAGCTCGAGATCAAGGCGAAGGCCGGCACCGAAGGCAAGCTGTTCGGCTCGATCGGCACCGCCGACATTGCCGAGGCGGCCGCCAAGGCCGGCCAGCCGATCTCGCGCAGCGAAGTGCGCATGCCCAACGGTCCGATCCGCACGACGGGCGAGCACCAGGTGCAGCTGCACTTGCACACCGACGTCGGTGTGACCTTGACCGTCACGATCGTCGCTGAAGAGTAGCGCCGGCAAAGCCGCGGGCGCAGGCTTTGCACGTGGCCACCCGTCTCAACAATCCGTCAATGAGTGAGGCCGGCGACCGCTTGCGGTTGCCGCCGCATTCGATCGAGGCCGAGCAGGCTGTTCTCGGCGGCTTGATGATCGACTCCGCCGCCTGGGACCAGGTCGCCGATCGCGTCAACGCCGATGATTTCTACCGCAACGACCACAGGCTGATTTTCTCGGCTGCCGCGGGCCTGATCGAGCGCAATCAGCCCTGCGATGCGGTGACCCTGTCCGGCATTCTCGAGAGCCAAGGCATGCTCGACCAGGTCGGCGGGCTGTCCTACCTGGGGACGCTCGCGCGCGACACGCCGACCGCCGCGAACATCAAAGCTTATGCAGACATCGTGCGCGAGCGTTCGGTGCTCCGCCAGCTCATCAGCGCGGGCAATTCCATCGTCACCAGCGCACTCGAGCCCGAGGGGCGCGAGGCGCGCGAGATCGTCGATGATGCCGAGCGCGCTGTATTCGAGATCGCCGAGCGCGGCTCGCGCGGCAAGGTGGGGTTTCGCACTGTGAAGTCCATCCTGCCGGAGGTGGTCAACCGGATCGATGAGCTCTATCAGAACGAGGGCAAGCTCACCGGCATTCCCACCGGCTTCAAGCAGCTCGACGAGATGACGTCGGGCCTGCAGCCCGGCGATCTGATCATCGTCGCGGGCCGCCCCTCGATGGGCAAGACTACGCTCGCGGTCAACATGGCGGAGAACGCGGCGCTCGGCTCGAAGAAGTCGGCGGCGATCTTCAGCATGGAAATGTCCGCCGAGTCCTTGACCTTGCGCATGCTGTCCTCGCTCGGCCGCATCAATCAGGCCCATCTGCGTTCCGGCCGGCTCCAAGAGGATGATTGGCCGCGCATCGATTCGGCCATGACTCAGCTAGGCTCCGCCAACATCCACGTCGATGAGACTCCCGCGCTCACACCGACCGAAATCCGCGCACGCGCTCGCCGCCTGAAGCGCGAGCGGGGACTCGACTTGATCGTGGTCGATTACCTCCAGCTCATGCAGGTCACCGGCACCAAGGAGAATCGCGCGACGGAGATTTCCGAGATATCCCGGTCGCTCAAGGCGCTCGCCCGGGAATTGAAGGTTCCGGTCATTGCGCTCTCGCAGCTCAATCGCGGCGTGGAGCAACGGCAGGAGAAAAAGCCGGTGATGTCGGATCTTCGCGAATCGGGAGCCCTCGAGCAGGATGCGGACGTCATTCTTCTGATCTACCGCGAGGACGTCTACGACCCCAACACCACGCGCAAGGGCATCGCGGACATCATCATCGCGAAGCAGCGCAACGGCCCCACCGGCGAAGTGCAGCTCACATTCCTCGGCCAATATACGAAGTTCGAGAATTACGCGCCGGAATCCTACGCCGAGGGCGTGTTTCGGTGAGATTCGCATGACGCCGATGGTGAGCGCGACGATCGACTCCGCCGCGCTCAAGCACAACTTGCAACGTATCCGCCACTTTGCGCCTCGCTCGCGAGTCATGGCGGTGATCAAGGCGAACGCGTATGGTCACGGGCTCGTGACGGTGGCGCGCGCGCTCGATGAGGCCGATGCGTTCGCGGTGGCCCGGGTCGATGAAGGGCTCACGTTGCGCATGGCCGGCATTCAAAAGCGCACCATTCTTCTGGAAGGCGTGTTCGATCGCGGGCAGCTCGACTCCGCCGCGGCCGCGGGCTTCGAGCTCGTCGTACACACCGCCGAGCAAATCGAGCTGCTGCGACAAGCAGGCGCCGGTGATGCCTTCCGAATCTGGCTCAAGCTCGACAGCGGCATGAACCGGCTCGGCTTCAAGGGAGAGTCCTTCGGCGCCGCACTCGAGGCGCTTCGTTCCTTGCCCCGCGTCCAATCACCGGTCAATCTGTTCACGCACCTGTCATCGGCGGATGACCCCGAGTCATCGGCCACCGCCGAGCAGCTCGCGCGCTTCGCGACGGCGACCACTGCGCTCGACGGCGAGCGCAGCATCGCGAACTCCGCCGGCATGCTTGGCTATCCCCAGGCGCAGGCCGATTGGGTGCGCCCCGGCTTGCTCCTCTATGGCGTGTCGCCCTTCGATGGTTCGATCGGTGCCGACTACGGCCTCAAGGCCGCCATGACGCTCAAGTCCCACGTCATCGCGTTGAAGGATCTCGTGCCCGGTGAGCGGGTCGGGTACGGCGGCCGGTGGACTGCCGGCCGCTCGACCAAACTCGCGGTGGCCGCCGTGGGCTACGGTGACGGCTATCCGCGCAGCCTGGGCTCGGGCTCGCCCGTGCTCGTGAACGGCGAGCGGGCACCCCTCGCGGGCCGCGTGTCGATGGACATGATCGGCATCGATGTCACGGACCTCGCACGCGCGCCTCAGATCGGGGACCCGATCGTGCTCTGGGGCGAGGGGCTGCCGGTGGAGGAGCTCGCGGTTTGGGCCGACACCATTCCGTACGAGCTCTTGTGCGGGATCAGTCAGCGCGTCGCGGTTACCTTGCTGTAGTGTCGGTCCTCATATGCCGGCGGACGCAACGGTTCCGAGCACTCGTTCCCAGTGTCTCGCCGCCCGTGAGGAGGGCTCGATGACGGTCCGAGGCATCTTCGCCGCCATCGTGGGCACCTTCCTCATGTCTGCAGATGGCGTTGCCGCCGCAAGTTGCCGCGTAATCGACGCCGCCGTAAATTTCTGGCCTCTGGTCGAGCGTTCCCCAAGCGCAGCCCCGGCGGAGCAGGCGGCGGCGTTCCGGGCGGATGTGATCGCGAGATTCCCCGAGCTGTACACGCTCGGTGTACTCGGGACTGACGACTCGCGCCGGATCGACCAAGAGGCCATCGCCGCGCTGGCCGCCGCGCGCAGGGACGGACTGAGCGCCAGGCGCACCGAACAAATGCTGATGAGGGAGATTCCGGGGGATGTCGCGAGCTTCAGGAAGGCCTTTCCTGATTTCCGCTGCGACTTCCCGATCTATCTGATGATTTCGTTGGGGCACATGGACGGTGCAGGGCGGGTGGTTGGCGCATCCCCGGCGCTGGTCCTCGGCGTCGACATGATCGACCGCATCGAAACGCCGGCCCAGCTGCCGGTATTCTTCGCGCACGAGCTGTTCCATCGCTACAACTACCAGGTTGCGGGCTTCAGCGATGATCCCGGTGACCAGCAGCCGATCTGGCGAACGTTGTGGGCGGCGGAGGGCTTGGCGACGTACGTGAGCGCTGAGCTGTATCCAGACCGTCCTTTATCGGATGCGATGATCTTTCCACGCGATCTGGCCGAGCGCGCCGGGCCGCAGATCGATGTGCTGGCGCGGGCGCTGCGCGACAACGACATCCCGAACTCCGGGCTCTACGCGGAATATTTTGAGACGGACAGTGCCAAGAACGGCATCCCGCCGCGCGCTGGATACTACGTGGGGTACCGTGTCGCCGCACTGGCCGCTCGCGAATACAGTCTGTTCCAGCTTGCGCATCTGCGCGGCCCGGCGCTACACCGCGACATCAACCGCTGGCTCGACGAGCTGATCACGCAGCCTCAACGGCAAATTCCCCGCGTCCCTGAGGTTGGGGTCGCCAATCCAGAGGCGCAACGGCTTTTATCACGAGACCCCAACCGATGATCCCCGTCAACGCGACTGAAGCAGCGATAATGAAAGCCCAATAATACCGCCCCGTTCGATCGACCACGATGCCGGTGATGATTGGCGCGACGATGCCGGCGAGATTTGCGACGCAATTCTGTATGCCCATCCACCGACCAGCGACTTCAGGCCCCGCCAGAGTCTGGCCGATGGCGTAGAGGGTCGGAGTGTTGAATCCGAATGCGATTCCGGCACACAACAGACTGATCACTGATAGCCGGAGATCGCCGACAGCCGCGGCGACGAGACTCGCGGCCATGATGACATGGGCTGCAACGATGACGGTCTTGCGGACACGATTATCGCTGGCGCCCCGGCGAATCCAGTGATCGGAAAGGTAGCCCGCCGACAGCGAACTGATTGCGTAGACGATGTAGATGAGGCCGCCCAATTCTGCCATCTCAACTACCGATAGGCCGCGAGCTTTTACAAGATATAGCGGCAACCACGAGATGACGAAATAGAACGCGTAGTTGCCGCAAAATTGTCCGAGACCTGCACCCCACACTTCGCGGCGCCGCATGATCGAAGCGATGGACGGCGAGGTGTCGGCCGGACGAGATTTGGTCTGCGCGGAGGCATCGCGGGTCGCTGCATACCACGGAACGAGCCAGATGAGCGAGACCAGACCGAACAGGATGAAGACGTTCCGCCAGCCGATATGCGCGATGAGCAAACCACCACCGAATGTCCCAAGGGCCGGACCTAGAGCCATGCCTACACCGATGAGGCCATTAGCGCCGCCGAGCCTATCTGAGGGTAGATGTTGTGCGAGTAGCTTCGCGCTGCACGGAAACGCGGCACTCTCCCCGAGGCCTAACAGAACGCGCAAGGTGATCAGCGCCGCGAATCCCGTGACCACGCCGGAAAGTGCCGTCGCGATCGACCAAAGCGCCAATCCGAGGGCCAGCGTTCGGTACGGGTTGATTCGTTCCGCCAGCCACCCCGCCAGAATCTGCGCGGGCACGTAGCTCCAAAAGAACGCCGATAGGAGCACCCCGACCTCCGTGCTGGAAAGGCGCAGTTGATCCTTCATGAGCGGTGCGGCAGTCGCCAAATTGCCGCGGTCCACATAGTTGATAAATACCGCGATGGCGAGCAGCGGCACAATGGCGCGACCGATGCGAGCGGTTCCTAATTGCCTGCTTAATGTCGCCGGTATCATTGCATTTTATTCTACGGGCCAAGCCCTTTCTTTGGCTCTCAAGCCTACACTGGGAATCGACGGCGAGGGTGAAATTCCGCGCGGGTCAACGGTCGACCGGTCCACGCACGTCGCGGCGCATGATCAGGTCGCGCTGGGGATCGTCGCCGAGCCTGAAAGCGTGCTCTCCCACTACGTCAAACCGCCATTTTCGATAAAACGCCAAGGCCCTTGGATTTCGTTCCCACACTCCGAGCCATAGCGCCGCGGCGCCGGCCGACGCGGCGCGAGCAAGAACGTGCGCCATGAGCTGGTGAGCCAATCCGGCCCCATGATGCGAAGCATCGACGTAGAACCTCTGGATCTCGACCGGCCGCTCGCCCGAGATCATCGGCGATGCCGCATCGAGCCGGAGCTGAACGTAAGCGACCAAGCTACCATCGGATTCGGCAACCCACGTCTCGCGACTCGAATCACGGATCTCGGCGAGTTGCAAAGCTTGTCCGTAGCTCCCCGCGCAATGCAGCTGCATGTTCGCGGGGGTATTCCAGTCCGCGAAGGCATCCCGGAAGGTCCTTTCGGCGAGCGCCGAAAGCGCCAGCGCGTCATCCTCCTCCGCTCGACGAATCAGAATCGCAGCCTGCATCAATCGACCGCTCGCGATGAAGTCACCAACCAACGGCCTGCCCGTCCTTCCGGAAGTCAGACCCGGCACGGTAATAGCGAGTGCCACCCTGATTGGCGCCGTCGCTATCAAAATCCTTCACACCGGGGACAAGCATAATTACCTGAACACCGCCGACGGACCCGCCGTCGATGGATGTCACGGAATGTCCCATCGCAGCTAACGCTTTACCCACGATATCGTACAGCGGACTTTCCAAGCTGAGGACATTCGATACTTGACTATGGCGAAACCGCGCCATGTCGGCCGCAGCCTGCACGTTCGCGCCCAAATCAAGAATGTTGACCAAGAGCTGAGCATGTCCCTGCGCCTGCATATCGCCGCCCATCAGCGTCACGGTCATTACGGGCGTGTTCTCATGCAATAAAAAGCCCGCGGAGAGGGTGTTGAAGGGCCGCTTGTGCGGTTGGATCACATTAGGACTCTTGGGGTCGAGTGTGAACAGAGCCCCTCGATCATGCAGTATGAAGCCGAAGCCGGGCACCGTGATTCCAGATCCGAATTCGTCGAAATTGCTGTTGACCCATGAGACCATGTTGCCTTGGCTGTCTGCGGTGGAGAGCACGATCGTATCTCCGCCCATCGAGAAGTTCCCGGCGGGGCCGGGTGTGGATGCATGCGCAGGATCGACCTTGGCGCACAGCGACCTCGCATAAGACTCCGATAGCAGCCGGCCGAGGGGAACTACGGCAAAGGCCGGGTCGGCGTTGTATCGATAAAGATCGGCGTACGCGAGCTTTTTTGCCTCCACCAGCAAATGCCAGTACAGCGGGCTCGTTGGACCCAGCGAGGCCAGCGTTTTTCCCGGCACCCATTCTGGTACGCACGCCTTAAGAATATTCAGCATCTCGTTCGCCGCCCATGCCTGCGCCGGCGGAGGAAGCTCGAGAAGCTCGAAGTCGTGATAGCGAGTGCGTGCGGCCTCGACCCATTCTCCGTGGTAATGGGCGAGGTCCTCGAGGGTCATCGTTCCACCGAGCGACGTCGATTTGGCGACGATCGCCTTCGCAATCACACCCTTGTAGAACGCCTCGGCACCCTGCGCCTGCAACAAACGAAACGTCCGCGCGAGGTCGCGGTTCTTGAAGATCTCCCCCGGCTTCGGTGGCGTGCCGTTCACATACCAAGTTTTTACGGAATCGAGATCCAGTTGTGTACAGCAGCCCCGCAGCGGCAGCGCCTCGGGAAGGCGCCAGTCGTGTGCGATGCGCTCGGAAACCGGAAAGCCGTTTTCAGCATATTGGATGGCAGGCTCGAGTACTTGTTTGAAGGTCAGTGTCCCGAAGCGTGTGAGAACTTCCTGCCAACCCCAGGCGGCGCCTGGGACGGTCACCGGCAGGATCCCGTGCACCGGCATTCCCGATGCCGGACCCCAGTTCTTCGAATCCCAGTGGTAGCCGAGTTCGTTGAGCCGATCGACGCTTGCACCGGTGGGAGCCGTACCGCTCGCGTTCAGCACATAGACCTTGCGCTCCTTGGCAACATAGATCAGAGCAAAGAGATCCCCGCCCAGTCCCTCCATCATGGGTTCCACCACGTTCAATACCGCGGCCGTCGCGACCGCGGCATCAACCGCATTCCCGCCACCCCTCAATATTTGCAGTCCGGCTTGCGCGGCGAGCGGCTGACTCGTGACGACCATCCCGTGCTGCGCCATGACCTCGGAGCGGCTCTGCGCAGGCCAACCTTCCGCACGAGCGCCCCGTACAGCCCTGCAGAATGCTGGGTCGGTCTTACCCCCGCAGGCACCGTCCGAAGGCACCGCTTGCGACCACACTGTCGGCCCCGGCAGGCAGAGTCCCACTCCCAAGGCGGTCGCAGCGATCTTCCAATTCGGCATCGTCAAGCTCCCCGTTCGTGGGGCTTACTCTGTAACAGCATCAACGGTTCGCAGGTTCGTGTGCGGCCACACCCGGTTTAACGTCGCCATTCGGCAGAGGCACCGCAATAGGTTCGACGCTCACCTTGGCGACGCCAGCCTTCGAATCAACCCCGATCTTCTCGGCCGTCGAGGGGGAGAGATCTACGATGCGGCCTTTGACATAGGGTCCGCGGTCCTCGATCTTGACGACCGCACTCGCACCGGTTTCCAAATTAGTCACCTTTGCCGTCGTGCCGATCGGGAGGGTCTTGCTCGCTGCGTTGTCGCCCTGCGGCCGCATGGCTTCGCCATCGGCCATTTTGTGCCCGGCCAAATGTTTGGCGTAGATCGAGGCCTTTCCTACGCGTTTGTGCCCGCTCAGATCGGCACCCGATTTTTCCGTCTTGGCTTCGTGAGGCGTCGCCAATTCCGGCTTTGCCAGCTCTTCGGCGCACGTCATCGAGCTGGCGGCACCGAGGATGATGCAAGCGGCAAACGCGAGCTGTTGGCGGTTCTTCATGGCAAGTCAGGTGGCAGGGCTATGCCTTATACCATGCGCCGCCGCATGCTGTTCCGGCAACTGCCGCTCCTGCACGCCCAACACGCCTACACCTCCGTCCCGCTCCGTCCTACGCATCGCACCGCACGATTGCCGCTATATTGCACGGACCAACCGCACCAAGAGCGCCCGACATGCAAGACTCCAAGAGACTTGATTCGCTGATTCGAGACGTCGAGGAATTGATCGCCACCCTCGGCGATGACCAATCCCCTCAAGTCCGGGAATTGAGGAGGCGCGTGCAAGACACCCTCGACTCCGTCGAGGCACAGCGCAATAGCGCCACCCGTCGAATTCGCCGCTACGCCGCCTCGGTCGACCGATACATCACCGGCTATCCGCGGCTCGGGTTCGCGACCGGCGTCATCGTCGGCGGCCTGATGGTCTACATAGCGGGGCTGCTCAGGCCGAAGGACTCAATCATCGATTGACGGCACCCAAACCATAAATCTCTATTCGGACGCGACCTTCATCCGCATCTCCAGCATTGGTGGTTCGAAGCCTTTGCTGCGCAGCCAATCGCGCAACGCTAGGCCCGTCCCACCCGGCCAGGCCTTGCATTCACCTGGCGGCACGTGGCGGAAATCGTCGAGTTCGTGGTTTAGCGCAACCGTGCCGGTAGCGGGGACGTGGTACGCGATGATCACCTGATTCATTTGCTCGAACGGATAGACGCCAATGAGTGTCGCTGCTGTGCCGACGAGATCGAGCTCTTCCTTCACCTCACGCAATGCGCACTGTTCCGCCGATTCCCCGCGTTCCAGAAATCCGGTGATCAGTCCGTAAAACGTTCTGAAGGTTTGCGGCCACGCACGATTGTGCGCAAGTACCACCATGCCGTCGTGCTCGACAACGGCCGCGACAACCGGCGTCGGATTGTCATAGTGGACGAAACCGCAGTTCGCGGAGCAGGCGGTGCGTACCTCTTCCTGCACCGTTCGCTCGGTGAGTGGGGCGGCACAGCGGGGGCAGAACCGGAATTCAGACATTGCAGATCACCCCGACTCGCGACGGCGGCTTTGGGGAAGTTTACCCGATACGGACCACCAGCCGCTCGTGGCCGCGTATCGTCGGATTGGCATTGGATTTATTTGTTCCTAGCTGCCCTCTCCGCGTGCGGGTACATTAATGCCAAAGGTCCATTTCCACGCATTGCCATGCTTGACGTAGACCGACGTGCCCCAAATAACAGAATTGACATCCTGACCGTAGCAGGTTCCGTCGGCAGTCGCCTCAAATGTCAAAATGCCGGTCGTCGGCGAGAGCATCGTGCGCGCGGCCTTGGTAACACCGACGCTCTTGACATCGCATCCGGTCCCGGTCCAGTCCTTCAAAGCATCGGCCTTGCTTGCGAAGTAGGTGCCAAAAATATTGATAAAGGAAATATCCTTGGCCGTAAGGTCCGCGATTTGTTTACCGTCGTGTACCCTCCACGCCTCCCATACAGTCCTTTCGACCGCCAGCATGGCATTGGCGCTGGTGTCTGCGGCGTCGGGCCGAGTCTGATTTTTTTGCGGAGCCTTTTTCTTGTCAGCGGGTTTTGAGAGCGCCGCCTTTGGATCGACAATTGGCGCTTCAGCGTGAAACGCTCCTTTCCATTTATCAGCATCGCGAACGTATACGCTTGCCGCCCAACTGTTAGCCGGGACGGCTTGTCCGCCGCATGTGCCGTCAATCGTTATCTTATAAGTGATCAGCGCCGCACCCTTGCCCAGCGGCCTCATCTGCTCGTCCGACAGAGCGTAGCTCTTGATCGCGCAATCAGCGCCGGTGTATTCCTTTGTCGCCGATACCTTGTCAAGTCTGCCCGAGGAACCCCAGCCGACAAACCTGTCAGAAAGAAAGGTGTCCCAGAAGCTCGCGTCCCGGGACTTCCACGCCGCGTAGGCGCCCTTCTCGAGTCTAACAAGTGCATCCTTCGTAGGGTCGACTGGAGCGGCCATTTCGAGTGTGTTGACGGTATTCGCATCGGTTGCTAATGCGTTGCCGCCGCATACCGTCGAGACGAGAGCGGCTATTGCGGTTAGAGTGAAGCACTGGGTCATGATTGTTGCCTCAGATATTTATTGTAAATTGAATGAATGGCCAGGGGCCGTCGCACTGTTCTTCGGCGTATATCGCTGAAGCCTACCTCTTCTTCTTCGATCACAACAGGCCGCAGCGCCAATGTCGGGTTTTGAGCGCCCACCGTCAGCCTGTCTGTCAATTCTCCCGGGTGCGGCGACATCGAGCCGTGATTACACCCCGTGGCGCCGGCCAACGGGATAGCAAGTCGGGGGTGCCAGAACAAGCGGCGTTTGACTTAAACTAATGTGGATTGGGACACCCGGCCACAGCGACGCCGACCGGTTGCGCGTCAGCGCTCATAGAACAAGAGGAGCCAACAATGAACCACCAACACGTTGCGGATCGGCTGGCGATTACTGATCAAATATACCGCTATTGCCGCTCGGTCGACCGGTTGGATGTTCCGCTAGGCCACAGAGTCTTCCACGCGGACAGTTACGCCGACTTCGGATCCTACAAGGGCAGCGGTCGAGGGTGGATTGATTATATCTGTAAGGTACATCTTACATTTCTGCATCATTCACATCAGGTCACGAATATCATCATCGATGTCAACGGTGATCAGGCCGGCAGCGAGTCCTATGTCACGGCAACCCTCCGATCGCGCGAAGGAACCCAGGTGCTTCAGCGCCAGTTCTGGGCGCGTTACGTCGACGAATGGTCTCGCCGCGATGGACGCTGGGCAATCGACAAGCGGGAATGCGTGATCGATTTCGACTCGGTCAGCGAAGTGACATCAATCAACGATTGCAGCCGCAGCCGGCGCGATGCAAGTGATCCGTCCTACCTTGTGTTGCAGGCAGCGAAAATGACTTCAACTGACGAATGACGGGTTGTGTCGCACCACCGTCGACCGCCAACCTTCCTGGCAGATATGACTTTCACGCAGATCAGCAGCGCCGGATTCACCGACCGAGTATCGTAGGGGTCCCATCATGCATCCGACCCGCCGCCTATCGATCCTCGCCGTCTGCCTCGGATGCGTGGCCGGCTCCGCGCTTGCAGCAACTTCCGATCCGCTCAAGACCCTCGACATCGATCGCCTGGTGAAGCGAACAATGGGCATTTACCAAGTGCCCGGCATTGCCGTCGGTATTGTGAAGGACGGCAGGCTGGTATTTGCGAAGGGCTACGGTGTGCGCGAGCTCGGCAAGCCGGGGGCGGTTGATCCCGACACGCTCTTCGGCATTGCCTCGAACAGCAAGGCGTTCACGACCGCCGCGCTAGCGATCCTGGTCGACGAGGGCAAGATCCATTGGGACGACCGTGTCATCGACTATCTGCCGGAGTTTCGGTTGTACGATCCTTATGTCACCCGCGAGTTCACGATCCGCGACCTGTTGACTCATCGCAGTGGGCTGGGAGCCGGGGCAGGGGATCTGCTGTTCTTCCCGAACACGGACTTCGACCGCAAGGATGTCTTGCACGCGCTCAGATATTTGAAACCGGTGACGAGCTTTCGCTCCGAATTCGCCTATGACAACAACCTCTACATCGTGGCCGGTGAAATCATCCCGGCCGTGACTGGTCAGAAATGGGAAGACTTCGTGACGAGTCGAATCCTGGAGCCGCTGCACATGGCGCCCTGTGTGGCAACTCCGGCGCAGCTCACCGATCACAGCAACGTCGCGTCCCCGCACGCGCTGGTCGAGGGTACGGTTGTACCGATTCCGCCAGACGACACTCGAATGGCGGCAGCGGCCGGCGGCATCCAATGCAACGTGACGGGACTTGCGAAGTGGGAGCTTACCCAGCTCGGCCATGGCCAAGCGGGGAACGGACCGCGGCTCTTCAGCGAAGCGCAGGGCGGGGAGATGTGGAAACCCCAGACGATTGTCTATCCGACCGGCAAGCGCGCGGAGCTCACACGCACTCACTTCGGCGCATACGGACTCGGGTGGGGGCTCGAGGACTTTGACGGTTACAAGCGGGTCTCTCACTCCGGTGGCCTGGACGGCATGGTGACCTACCAAAGCCTAATCCCCGAGCTCAATCTGGGCGTGATCGTGCTAACCAATGCGCAGGAGGGCGAGGCATTGGCCACAATTGCGTTCCAGATCACGGACGCCTACACAGGGGGTCCGAAGCGCGATTGGGTGACGATCATTCAAGACGTAAAGGCACAGAAATCGCGCGAGCAAGCGGAGACCGACAGCAAACGCGTGCCGTCGCCCGCCGCAGGCGTGGATCTGTCAAAGCTCGATCTCGGCCCGTACGTGGGCACTTACGCCGACCCCTGGCGCGGCGAGGCAACGGTCATACGTGACCCGCAAGGTTTGACACTGACTTTCAGTCATACGAGCGGACTGACCGGTCCCCTCACGGCGCTGCGCCCAGGGCTGTTCGTGGTGCACTGGAAGAATCGCGCGATCAACGCCGATGCCTACGTCCGGTTCCGCGAGGACCCGACGGGCGCGGTGGATGGCTTCACGATGCAAGTCGTATCGGCGACCACGGACTTCAGCTTCGACTTCCAGGACGTCGACTTCCACCGCGTCCCGGCCGCCGCCCCAGCGAAGTAACACGGCGGCGGCTCCGGGGTTATAGGATCGCCGCGGTTGCCGAGCTCACATGCCTGGCAGCGTCTCAAATGTCTTGAGCCGCGGCGGCATCAATACACGAATACGAGGCCACCACAGGTCACGCAGCGATTGCGCACGGGGTCCTCGCCACGTAACGATTTGACGATCGAGCGCTTCGTCTCGGCCGTGAAGCGCAGCGAATTCGCAGGGAATAAGAGGAATGGAATGAAGCCTGATCCCGAAGCCTTACGGCAATCTCTGCAGAAGCAATAGCCCTGCGACCTGGGTTCGCCCCATGCTTCATAGCGGACGGCGCCGCAGAGACACCCGCCTGTGCACGTGTTCGTGTTGCTCACGGCTAGACTCCTCTCAACCTCCCTGCGATTATCCGACGGAATGTTCTCGGTGGCCAACGGACTGGTCTTGCCGCCCAGTCCCCCGCTGTCGATGCGGGCGTGGACATCTCTCGCTGAGAGCGGCAGGCGTGCCGGGTTTGCGGCACTCGCTCGTGGCCTAAAAGCGCAAAAGAAAGACATCGGTGAGCAAACGGGCAAGGTAAAGCTGGTAGTAACGTGCGCTGCGAAAGACCGGCCCATTTTAGAGCACTACCGGTGCTCTCAAACCCACAGCAGAGTTTGATCATGGACGATAAGCCGCCGCAGAGGCCGAGAGTGTATCAGCAGCCCGCTTCGTCGTTTGCGCCAGGTGCGATCCTAATGCCCTGGTCGCTGCAGCTCATCGACCATGCACGGCAGATCAATGCCCAAGGGCAGTACTCATTTGCAATCGTCCTCTCGCACGCGGCATGTGAGTGGGCCATGGAGGATGCGCTCCGGAGACTCTTGAGTCAAAAAGGTCTGGCCGATGATATTGCGCAGCCCATCCTTCGGGCGTTCACAGCGACAAGCCTCACCGATAAGAAGATTCGCCAGTTGTTTACGGGACTGACCTCAAGGGATCCAAGGGAGCAGAAATGGTGGAAAGAGTGGGAAGCCAGCCGGAATCTTCGTCAAAGGATCGCGCATAGAGGAGTCGCCGCGACGCCCGCGCAGGCCCTCGATGCACTGTCGCTTTCGGAGTCCTATGTGCGCTACATCGCGACCAGCGTGGAGAAGGTCGGTGACAGCCTCCGCCGGCCGAAAGTCGTCCAGCCATGACTTAGCCTCTGCTCGACGGTCGCTGCGTGCGACCTCGTAAGACATAATCCTATGCCTGATTCCCTACAGGGGATGCCGGCTAATGCCGCTCCCGGTTGGCAACAGGGGGGCTAGGCTCTCATCCGGGCAGTCAGCTGGATCAATAGCAGATGGAACCGGCGCACGCGTGGTGGGGGGATACGACAACGCCGATAGAGATTGTCGTTCAGAGCGGAGGCGGAATTTTAACGGTTGCGATTAAGGTTCCTTGGTTCCTCAAGTTAAACTCGATTCACGCTCTGGACGTCCAACTTCACGAACTGTTTCAAGCCGTCGACCAAATGGACGGTCGTCGGCCCTCCGACTCTCCCGTCGTACAATCTAGGGCGCCACAGGACTGTGAACAGGACTGGGTCAGTTGGAGTCGCGAGTATTCGGATCCCGACTATGCCGCGCAATTTACCCACGCCCTGGAGGCAATGGCAGCACGCGGTATTGCGCGGTGGATTCATTAGATACTGCCCAGTCGCGATCATGCTGCCGTCGCGCGACGGTTGAATTAAACCCGCGGTAGCCGCGAAGCCAGTCGCTCGAAGAGCCAGCCCATAAACGGCAGGCCTACGCCCAACAAGACAATCGCATACGCAACCAGATACGACTGCCCCAGTATGGGACGAAGCAGTATCGCGAGCCCACCGCCCGCCAAGCCAAGCATGACATTAACGACAAGGATCATGAGAAGCACCCAGATGCCTCGCACCCAGAAGGTTCCATAGTTTTTCACCCTACCGTCCCCCAGTCTGCTTCATGACAGTCTTTGCTCTTGCGAGCGCGGTCGCCTCCGCGGGTGTGCCTTCTTGAAGCGCCGAATCCGGCAGCCATCGAATGACTCCTCGACGCGTCAGGAGGATCCCGTCGGGATAGCGCACGGAACGGGGATAGGCCTGCCATCCCCACTTTCCATCCGCGTGCCGTCCGCTCGAGATAATCGCGTCCCTCGATACCGTCATGGTTACCTCCGAGCCAAAATCCGCTCGGCGCTCGAATCGATAAAGTACGATGCGTTTTCTTAAGATGACCATGCCCGACGTCAAGAAGAGGGTCACAACCACGCCAATTTCCACGGCGGTTCGCGTGAATAAACCCTCGTACCCTAGAAAAGCACCGACAATGGCCAACGAGACGACTCCGAACTGCACCGGCAGTCGGAGGAGCAAAGGACGCTGCGCGTAGTAGCGATCAATGATGGTTCGGTAATAGACCGCGTCGGCGCGGAACTTGTACACGAGGCGCGGCCCGCTATCGGTCAATTGGGCGATTCCTCAACCGGCTTCGGGCCGTTGCCGCATTCTAGAGGATACGATGAGAAGAACCCACGCGATGAGCGGAGCGGCGATAATAATCTTGAGTTGGTCGGTTGCCACAGCGGCCTATCCAAAGCAATTCCGGTGTGAGATAAAGTAGCGGCCTCAGCTCGCGCTCGTCGATGACGAACAGACCGAGGGGCGACGCCGATTGCGAATGGGTTAATGATTCTCTTTGGTGACCGAGGGTTCGCACCGGTAGGCGGTTCCCTTGGGCGGGTCAACATCACGTGTGAGCAGGATGGTGTCGCCGCCGAGCCCCACCGCTTGATTCTGCATCTCCCGGCGCTCATCTCTGACGTAATTCGTGTCCGCTAGCCCGACGACGTTGCCGCGCGCGGTACATGATGCTACATCGGCCTCCTTGTGAGTCAGGGTCACGTTTTCTGCACCCGGCTCCGACGGAATGCTCACAACACACCCAGCGGACAGCAGGCACGGGGCCCACAGCAAGGCAAGGTGGACATTCGCCATATGTTTCCTTCATTTAATCAGGAAATTGTCTGTTACTAAGCCTGAGAACGTGTGGCTGCTTGTTACCGTATCGTCTGCTGAGAGTCGTAGTTCCGAGCTGTGCGCCCAATTTCGGACAATGACCGAGGTGGGTGGCAGCCAATTTTGCATCTCTAATTATCCGGCATTCCCGTCCGGAAAGCGCTACCAAGAGTACGGGCGGAGCTTGCACAGCGGACGTTCGCGGGCGGGGAAAAGGGTTCCTCATGAGCGGACGCCCGAAGCCGGGCGGTCCCCTCAGCGCTTTCGATTGTCCGATGCGAGGCGCTCGATCCGGTCGGCGGCCTCGCGGATCCCACCCAACTTGCCCATGGATTCAGCGACGCGTCGCGCTGATTGGCGATAGCTAGGTTGAGTCAACACTCGCTGGGCCTTGGCGCTGAAATCACCCAGATCGATCCGCTTTTCGCCATCATCGCCGTTCGTTGGCAGCACGATTTCGCCGGCGCCCACCGCCATCACGCGTCGAGCATTGCTTTCGCGCTCCATGATGGTCGGAATGATAAGCGCGGGCGTAGCGGCCAGCAGGCTCATCATCACGGAGCCGTGACCGCCATGATGCACCATGAGAAAACAGCGCTAAGCCATCGCCCGGCCGGGCAAATACGCAGCGTGGTGAAAGTTTGACGGCAAGACAGCGAATTCAAGCGGGAGTTCCTGGTACCCGGTGGTCAGCACAATTGCTTACTGCACCCTAGGACGGGAAGGAGCGCTGTTTCAATTCGTTTTGCCCGTGGCTCCTGCGTGGGTCCCGATACGCCGAAGCCTGTGTTGCGCTTCGATCCCTTAATCATCGAGTCCGAGCCCTTTCAAAATTCTGGCCGCATGTTTCGCCACGCGCGCCGTGCGAGTTGCCGATTGTTTCGCGCCTGCGAAATGCAGCAAATAGCCTTTCTGCCTTCCGGGCGTGAGCGCATGAAAGGCTTCGGCCAGTTCAGCGTCATCATCCAACCGCTTTTGAAATTCCTCAGGCACATGGAATTGCGCCACGCTTCTCATCTTCACCCTGGCACCGGATTTCTCAACGGCAATGGCTTCCTTGATATAAGCTTTTACGGCCGATTTCTGCTTATTGATGTCCGCAAGAGAAGCGAACCTGATTTGCCTGGCGGCCTGCACATTCCTGGTTTGCTGAATGAGGATGCCCTTGGGGTCCTTGAGCAATGCGCCTTTCATGAAAAGCAAAGCGCAATAATTCTTGAAGCCATGGATCAAAACCACATTGCTGCCACTTAGCTCGTAGCAAGCTTGGCCCCATTTCAGTTCTTCACTGAGGCCCGACGCAAGGCAGAGCTGGCGGAGCGCGGCATATTCAGGGCCCCAGCGTCTTTCTTTGCCATGAGCCTTACTGACGAGTGGATTCATTTTTACTTCGATTCGATCCGAAAACTCTTTGGTCACAGATTCAGACGTATCGTGCCCGGCAAGCCTCGACAATGAACCCTGAAAGGGGGTGTCTGCGAAGTCTAATTGCTGGGAAGCCGCCGGTCGACCTCCAGCGACGGGTCCGCTCCGGGACGTTCCTCGGTTGGCGAGCCGCGCGCCTCTCCGAGCCTTCCAGCTTCGGCGCAAACTGCCTGAGGACCACCTCTCGCCGACTTAGCAGGAATTCAACGACTGTGGTCGCTGTCTACCCATACATTTACAGGTTGGGAGGCGATGCCGTTCGCCACGACCTCGAGTCGGCTCGCTCCCGTCTCGATCTTTTGTGGAACGTCGAAATTTGTCCATACCAGTTGGTAGCCAGTCGCCACCCCCATCGTGCTGTGATCATGGGTGCGCGCGTAGAAGACGTGGTGGGTTGCCTTGTTGGTAATTCTAACGAGCGGATAGTTCTGTGCGGCCTCCAACTCGTCGCCAAATGCATCTGCCTGCGACAAGCTGTTGAACTGAAAACCCCAAGCCCGATACGTCGAGCCGGGCTGCAGATCTCTAGCCGAGGGCTTCTGGCTCGCGCGCAGCTGAACTGCATTCAAGTTCTCAACCATCTTTGATGCAGCGCATTCTGCTGCGCGCTATTGCTCGCCTCGTTCGGGCTATCTCATGAACCGTCGCGCAGATCCAATTGTCGACTCTTCGCCGTCCCCGCTCGCACTGCGAGTTCAGCCGTCCGACCTTGGAGAGCTCAGGTGCCATGATGAGGCGGTTCGGCTTCTTCGATGCCCATATTCATGCGCGCCATCTTGCGGTCTCGCAGCAGAGTCCCGTGCCATGAATCCGAATCTTCCGATCGGTTTATTGGATGGTGATCGCATGAAATTGGCGGCTGAACGGGATAAGTGGCTCGACGAGTGAATGCGTCGATTGGTCGACATTCGCGTTTGAGCGGCTGGGTAAGATTTCTCCTACAGAGCTTCATCGCGGTGTCGCTTGTCGTTGGCGATGGGCGACAGGTGGCAGACCACTTTTACGCTGTGGCAGTATCAGCTCGCAGCGATAACAGCCTGGGGAAAAGCGGATGTCAGCATTGCGCCACGTCCTTCGCAGCGGCGCGGCCGCGGCCCTTTTTTTGTGCGTCACATCATGCGGCGGTGGTGGCGGTGGCGGCTCGCCCGGCCCGGTGCTCACCAGGACCGCGTATTCCACGATCGAGAACATCGCCCTGAACGGCGCCCTGGCTGCAAGCTCTGCGAGCGGGGCCACCGTCACCTTTGCACTCGCGGCGAGCCCACACTCTGGAACCATCAGTGGATTCACGTCCGCCGGGCAATTCGTCTACACGCCAAGCGCGAACTTCACGGGAAGCGATTCCTTCTCGGTCACGGCGGCGGACTCTGCGGGTAACGCGACGACCAGCACGATCTCGATCACGGTGACGGTGGATGTAGCGCCAACGACTTCGGACATTGTCGTGCGTGCGGACCCCAACTCCAGCGGCGTATCCTCCGTCGACGTGCTGGCCAATGTCACTTATGCAGACCCCGCCAAGCTCACCATCACAATCACTCCTAATTCCACGCTCGTGGGATCTGCAACCGTCACCAGCACCGGAAGCGTGAGCATTGCGGGATTGAGCGGTTTCAAAGGATTGAATCGTTTCGACTATACCGTGACCGACCCGAGCGGAAAGACCGCGACAGGCCACACGGCGGTTTTCGTGGGCACAAGTCCGGTGAAAGCGGCGTTCGTTGCTGATGCCATCGGGAACGGCTCGTACGAGGTGTACATTACCGACTTCTCTGGGCCTCCTTCCGCCGTGACCTCGGCGACGCAGGGCAGTCAGCGTCTTCAGGGATTTGCCATCTCCGACAATGGCGCGACCCTCGTTTACCGAACGCAAAATACGAGCAACACCGCAGAGAGCAGCCTGGCCTTCGTCCAGACCGCAAAACCCACTACGCAAACGGCCATTCAACTACCGAACGGCGCCGTCCCCGTACTGGATGCCTCAGGTAAGGATCAATTTACCGTCAGCCCAGACGGGAATTGGATCGCGGTGATTGCTGGACAGCCGGGCCAGTCGAGTACGAGCTCGTTGTATATCATCAACGTCTCGAGTCCGACGGTCGTAACGCCAGTGGTTCCGGCTGGAGCTGTATATGCGACGCAGCCGGCATTCTCTCAGGATTCCGCCGACATCTACTTCCTCGCGACGGGCGTCGTCGGCGGCGCCGCCAAGTCCCTTTATATTGCTGCACTGAGTAGTCCAACCGTCACGACACTCGTGTCGGCGGCGAGCAATCCTGCGAAAAGCGATGACATCTACGCCTACTCCGTGGCGTCCGATCAGTCGCGAATCGCCGAGGATGCGAACCGCGACGGCGGTGTTGGATTGTTCTATATCGACCCTGCGCACTTGCAGGTCGAAAATCAAATCAACCAGCCGTTGGCTTTCGGTCAATCCATCATAGGCAGCACGGTCGGCCTGCCTCCCGCACTCGGCGGTAGCCCCGATCTCGAGCGCGTCGCTTACACGGTGCAAAACCCGGCCAATGCGCCTCCTACGGACGTCGGCGGTGTCTGGGTCGCGGATATCTCCACGACGCCCGACCCGATCTCCGTCGCCCGCTTGGACCAGATCATTGGCATTCGGCCTGACGATGCTGCGGTGCTCTATACCGACGGCGCTCAAGTATTCGAAGGGATCATCGGCTCAGCAAATCCGGGCCAGCAGTTGGGCGCCGGGCTTGCGGGCTGGTATGACTCCACGGGAAACATCATCCTACTGCAAGCACCTCTCTCCCCCGGGATGCCGCTCACATCGGGTTCGATACTGTCGGCGACGGTGCGTGGGTCGTTCGGCGCGACACAGCAGGTCGGTACGCCATCCACGTACTATCTGGACGTATCTGGATTTTCGCTGACGGCTGCGGCCATCATCGGGCAGGGGCCCGCTAATGGAGGCCCGCCGGCGAAGGCTGTCCTCGGCATCGTCAATGCGCTCGCTCCAACCGCTGTCTACCCTTTGAGCGATTTCCAGTCACCGCTGCAATTGACCTCCTATGTGTCGCGAGTTTATCAGTGACTGGCGGCCGACGCGGTGACTCAACAAGGAATTTGATCCCTTGAGGGTTGCGGCACGCGACGTTCGCTTAGCCTCCGCGCGCCGTCATTCCGTGATGATGCGATCCGCCCATTCGACGAGCGATACGAAGATCGTTGGATTGCCGAATTTTGCACCCCACTGGACGAGATCGCCGTCAGTCACTCCGCGCGCGCGTGAGCACGCGCCACACGCAAAAATCTGAATCTTCTGCGCCGCAACTTTTTGCAGCGTTTCCTCGAGCGGAGGCCAGCCGACCGGAACATGTCTCCGCAGCCAACGGTGAGAAGTCGGCGCCGGGCCCCTGGGAGGTGATGGCGTTGGCGAGATTGCGTGAGTGGGACCCCGCATGGGCGGAGGCGGCCGAGCGCGTGACATCGAACCCTTGGAAGCATGAGGTACTACCGCGCAAGACGGTGGAATTGATCGGGTTGGCCGTCAACGCCGCCTGCACGAATCTCAATCCCGAAGGCACCCGACGGCATATCCGCGGCGCGCTCGATGCGGGTGCAAGCCGTGAGGAGATTTTGACGGTGCTCAAGATGGCCTCTTTTCTGGGGATCCACACCTGCAGCCTGGGCGCTCCGATTCTCCTGGAGGAAGCCAAGGCGGCGGAGGTACGGCCCAAGGAGCGTCCGAAAACCATTACGCCGATTTGCGACAAACTGCGGGCCGGCGGCGGGTGGAACGAGGCATGGACTCCGTTCTACAACCTCGACCCAGAATGGACGGAGCAATTCATGGCGGCAGGCATTCCCGTCTACAGTGGCGCCGTGCTGTCCCCCAAGCTCGCCGAGCTTTTGAGCATCGCCTTCGATGCCTCATTCACGCACATGTACCCGCCCGGCACGCGTCGTCACATCAAGGCGGCGCTGAAGCTCGGCGCGACAATGGAAGAAATCATGGAGGTTTTGAAGCTCTGCGTCATCCAAGGTGTGCAGGCCTGCAATCTCGGGCTGCCGATCCTTGATGAGGAATTGGCGCGCACGAAATGAATTTGCGCAAGTCGCGGCGATAGGGCTGTTGACGGAAGTTAGCAGGAAGGCTCGACTGGACTAGGTTCCTAGCGGCTGCTCCACCGCACACCGCTTTTGCTGGGTATTCCCCTGATCCCAGTCTCGACGGCCACGAATAGTGCTCGGCACCACGAGAAGGACCCGCATTGGGCGCGATATGGAGACCGTGTATCGTGTTGGTGAGTTCTTCGAATGCCGGTTGGGAGTGACGAATGAAAGCGGACCTGTTCGTGCGTGGATTGAAATTCGGCGAGGGTGTGCGTTGGCACGAAGGCCGCTTCTGGTATTCGGACTACTTCAGGCATCAGGTTTTGAGTGTTGCTCCAGACGGGGGCTCACGGGTCGAAGTTGAGATCGACGACCAGCCCTCCGGTCTGGGCTGGCTGCCTAATGGACGGCTCTGGAGAATCGAGGGGCAAGTTGGAGATCGCCCGCGTCGCCGTTCCGCGCTGAATGTCAGCGCAGGCCGCGCGCCGAGACTCCTCCAGGGGATTAGCCCTAACCCTACGTAATATCGGTGCTCTGTCCAACTTCGATGATATAGCCGTCAGGATCGCGGATGTAGCAGCGTATCTCGCCGTACTTGGGTATCGGCTCCGTGATGAACTCGGCTCCTCGACTTTTCCATAATTCATAGCACGCTTGAATATCCGCGACGCGGATATTCATAAAGCTGCTGACCTTATCCGGGTCGGCGGCGACGCCGAGCGTCACGCTCGGCTTATCGGGGGTTGGCCCGCCCCCGACGTTGACGATGAGCCATGTATTCGCGATCTGAATGTGGCCAGACGCGCCCTTGCTGTCGCCTCTGCTCAGAATGCGGCCGCCGAAGACCTTCTCATAGAAGCGAGCCGACCGGTCGATGTCGGCAACGGTGATAAAGTGTGTGACGGTGAACCCGTCGCGCGGGGGCATCTCGTAGCTCTTCTGTTCGATTTGTACGCTGTTCATTGATGGCTCCAGTCCCGATAAACAGTGCTCGTGCGCTGCGGCCCACGAGTGAGCGTTAATACAGTTGCAGAAACGCGACGCCAAATCCATTGGACGAACGTATCGGTCGATTCGAGCCTCTTGGTCGGACACCCCAGCCGACAAACGCGGCCGGTCGGTTCGGGGTCGATACCCGGTAAACGCTGATGCCACCGGGTCGCTAGCCCAGCCCTCTTTCTTCGGTGCCCGAAAGCGGTCATAGTCGGTGACGGCGAATGGAGATGCCGAATGGGAGATCTGATTTTTACCATCTTCGATTGGGTTCCCGAGACGCCGCGGGGATATGTGCGTGACATGCCGAGTTTGCCCTGGTCCATACTGTCGTTCTCGGGTGACAACTGTGATAGACCGAAACGGAGGCGTGTCGCACGCGCCTTCGTGAAGGCGCACGCAGATCAGATGGCGCATTTTGCCGCGGCAGACTGAGCGACGCGGACGATGCTAGTCGGCCACCCAGTATTCTGGATATTGGCAGCCGCAGTTCTCGCTCCTTTGTTGTCCGAGATTCCAACTCGCTTAAGAGTGCCAGTTGTAGTTCTCGAGATCGTTATCGGGATCATCATCGGTCCCCACGTCCTGGGCTTGGTCCAATTTGACGGGTTCGTGGAGACGATGTTTGCGTTTGGCATCGCAGCAACACTGTTCATGGCAGGGATGGAGCTCGACTTCCCGGAAATCAGGGGTCGTCCAGTTTTACTTGCCGTCGGCGGATGGACCTTGTCGGTGGCGCTGAGTGTCACGATCGTCGGCCTCCTGCATCACATTCTGCACGTCCACCCACCACTAGCTGTCGCGCTGGCGTTGTGTACGACAGGACTCGGCGTTGTGGTCCCCGGATTGCGCGATAGTGGACAAATCGGCACCGTGTTCGGGCGCTATCTCTTGGCTGCCGGTACGGTTGGGGAAATGGGTCCGATAATTGCGATGTCGCTATTGCTGTCACAGCACTACACCACGTGGCAGGAGAGTGCATTCCTGCTGGTCTTTCTTGGCATCATTGCTATCGCGATCGCCGTGGGTGTTGGCGCGCGGCCGCCGAAGGCACTGGAAATACTCAATCGGCACATGAACAAGACGACGCAGCTGCCCGTACGTCTTTCACTGCTGATGTTGGCCGCCTTGGTGCTGCTGGCGGAAAAATTCGGATTCGAGAGTTTCTCGGGTGCTTTTGCGGGGGGAATGATCCTGGGTGCTGCGACTCGGGGCAAGCCCGGCGGTGTGCTGCGTGAGAAAATGGAAACGCTTTGTTTCGGCTGGTTTTATCCGTTCTTCTTCGTCGGTACCGGAATTCAATTCGATCTCGGCGCGCTCGGCAACGACCTCAGGGTCATGCTCGTGGTGCCGGTGTTCGCCGCGCTGTTCTTTGCCATTCGTGGGATACCCGTATTGCTTTATCGCCGTTATATCGACAGAGATCTCCTCCTTCCGTTCGCGCTGTCTTCCGCAGTTCCGTCTCTCACTATCATCGTGGTGATCACCCAGATCGGGATAAGAACCAAGTCGATGAATCCGGATGTCGCAGCTGCGATGATCAGCGCCGCGATGCTGTCGGTCTTGTTATTCCCGACGATCGCGAGCGCTCTGTTGTCCCGCACAGCCGCTTCAGCGTCTCGCTCCACGTAGCGCGAATCGGCCTTCCACGCGGATTCATTGGATGGATGACCATTTCTTACCGGACCGCAAGCCTGCCGACGGTGCGGCAACAATAAGGACACGAGAGGGGACGACGGAAGTTTCTGCCGGTTATAAATGGTTGGCGCTCTCCAACACCACCATCGGCGTGCTGCTTGCGACAATCGACTCGTCGATCATGCTGATCGCGATGCCTGCCATATTTCGCGGCATCCAACTAAATCCGCTTGAGCCGAGTAACACGTTCTATCTGCTTTGGATGATCCTCGGCTATCAAATCATCAGCAGCGTTCTGGTCGTAAGTCTCGGACGTCTGGGAGATATATTCGGGCGCGTAAGGATGTACAACCTGGGATTTGTCATCTACACGGTCTTCTCGCTTCTCCTGACGCTCGATCCCTTCACCGGCCAGGCGGGAGCGGCGTGGCTGATTGTCGGCCGGCTCTTCCAGGGAGTGGGCGCCGCGTTCCTGATGGCGAACTCCGCCGCCATCCTCACGGACGCGTTCCCCTCGAATCAGCGAGGTCTGGCCCTGGGCATCAACAACATAGCCGGCATCAGCGGATCCTTCATCGGCGTGCTTCTCGGAGGAGCGCTCGCCGCCATCCACTGGCGACTCGTATTCTTGGTTTCTGTCCCGTTTGGCCTCTTCGGAACGATCTGGTCGTACCTGAAGCTGAAGGAGCTCGGCCATCGCCACCGCGCCAAAATCGACTGGGCCGGCAACGTTACGTTCGCCGCTGGGCTGGTGTTGATCATGATCGGTATTACCTACGGGATCGAACCGGCCAATGGAGAAGCGATGGGGTGGACGAGCGCGCAGGTCATTACGTTGCTCATGGGGGGCATCGTTGCGCTGATGGCTTTCGTCATCATCGAGACGCGCGTGTCTGAACCGATGTTTCCGCTTATCTTGTTCAAGATCAAGGCGTTTACCTATGGGTCACTCTCGACCTTTCTGTCGGCGATCGGCCGCGGTGGGCTCATGTTCATGCTCATCATTTGGCTGCAGGGAATCTGGCTTCCCCTGCACGGCTATGATTTCGAGCAGACTCCGCTCTGGGCGGGCATTTTCATGTTGCCGTTGACTGCGGGGTTTCTCCTAGCAGGCCCGCTCTGCGGATATCTATCTGATCGGCTGGGGGCAAGGTACTTCGCCACAGGGGGAATGATTGGGTCAGCCTTGAGCTTCCTGTTGCTGTTGGTGCTGCCGATCGACTTCAATTACTGGGCGTTCGCAGCGATTCTTCTATTCAACGGAGTCTCCATGGGCGCCTTCGCCGCACCCAACCGGGCTGCCATCATGAATAGCCTTCCGGCGCGCGATCGGGGCACCGGGAGCGGCATGAATGCAACCTTCCAGAACTCTGCCCAGGTGCTCTCGATCGGCATATTCTTCACACTGATGATTCTCGGACTCTCAAGAACTCTGTCGACAACCCTAACGCATCGCTTGATGCAGCATGGTGTATCGGCAGCGGTGGCCGCAAAGATCGGCACTCTGCCGCCCGTGTCGGTGCTGTTCGCAGCCTTCCTGGGTTACAACCCGGTCGAAACGCTGCTCGGTTCGAGCGTTCTGAGTCGACTTTCGGACGCCGACCGCTCGGAATTGACCGGTCACTCGTTCTTTTCCAATCTGATTTCTGGCCCCTTCCATGCGGGCCTGACCGAGACGTTCATCTTCGGAGCGTTCGTATGCTTGATCGCGGCGGCCGCCTCCTGGTCCCGAGGAAGCCGATATGTGCATGACGAGATGAATACTTGATTCCAGCCGTCACGCGTAGCGCACGCTCGCTCCGCTGGCTGGTACGTCACTCTGGGTCTCGCCAACAGGGACGACCAGCCGTTTCTGATGCGGAAAGACGATCGCATCAAGTCGCTCATTGGCCATGATCTGCATGACACGCTGCTGCAACTCTGAGCGCTTCTGCAGACGAAGGCGACAGCCGTCGTCGAGTTCCAGGCGGACGCAGGCGAACGGATCGAATTGATCGTGTCAGTGCCAACGCCCGCCGTCGCAAAGTTAGCGGCCACGCCGGCGCGAGTTCCGCCATTCGAGCCGCCAGGCGTGCGGGTCAGATCGTCGGCGACCACGGGCAGCGTTATCCCCCATCCTTGTGGATAACCCGGTGCACAACCGGTCCGCAGTCATTCAATCGTCACGAAGTTTCAGTCGGTTATGTTGATCTGGCGGATTCTTGATCAGCGGCGGGGCGCGGTTTATTGCCAACTCCCGTCCCATCCCCGAACATACGCCGAATAGCCCGAAGGGAAACGGCATGCCAGAGGGAGCGGAGGAGGGGACTCGAGCGCAGCCGGCACCCTCTTGCCCGGCGACCGGCCCCGCGCTTGTTCGGGACGGCAAAGTCTTCATCAGCCACGCCTCGCAAGACGCCGCCATCGCCGACGCTTTGGTTGAGGCTCTCGAGCGCCAGGGAATTAAGTGCTGGATTGCCCCGCGCGACGTCGACGCCGGAGCCTTCTACGCCGACGCGATCGTCCGCGCCATCGACGCGGCGCCGGTCTTGGTCCTGGTTCTATCCACGCACGCGGCCGCCTCTCATCACATCTTGAGGGAGGTCGAGCGGGCGAGCGCCAAACGCCACCCGGTCATGGCCTTGCGCATCGACCAAGCGCCGCTGCCGGCAGCCCTCGAGTACTTCCTGAACACTTCCCAATGGCTCGATGCCAGCGGCGGCGACTTCCATCGATCACTGGCGAAGTTGGTTGAGTCGCTTCGCCAGGCCTCTTCATCCACGGCCAATGAAGCTATCGGGTCGACTCCATCCACTGAGCCCCCTGGCAAACGCCGCCTCGTGGCTGTCGCTGTCGTCTCGATCGTCATCCTCATTCTTGGCGTCGCGATCCGCGGATTCTGGACGAGGAGGCCTGCCGGCGAGGCGTACCGAGCGCTGCCGGAATCGACGACAAACAATAATGCGGCGTTCAATCCTCCGCCCCACTCAATAGCCGTGCTGCCCTTCGTCAACATGAGCGGCGATCCCACCCAGGAGTATTTCTCCGACGGCGTCACCGAGGAGCTTCTCAATTCGCTATCGCGCTTGAACGAGTTACAGGTCGTGGCTCGCACCTCCTCATTCTCGTTCAAGGGTCAAAACGTCGATGTCTCAACCATCGCACATAAGCTCAACGTCGGGAATGTGCTCGAGGGCAGCGTGCGGCGGGCGGGCGATACAGTACGGATCACCGCGCAGCTGATCAATGCAGTGACGGGATTCCACATCTGGTCGCAGACATACGATCGCAAGTTTACCGACATCCTAAAGATCCAGACGGAAGTGGCGACCTCGGTCGCAGACCGGCTCAAAGTCACACTGGCCGGCGATGAAACCGCAAAATTGGAACTCGGCGGCACCAAGAACTCAGAAGCATACGAGGCCTATCTGCAGGGTGCCGAGCTGCTGTCCAATTGGGATTTTGGCGAAGCGGATCTTCGCGCGGCGTTGAAAGCATTCGACCGTGCGATTGCACTCGACCCCAATTTTGCCCTCGCGTACGAGAAGCGGGCGCTTACGCTGAATGACATCTCCATATTCGCCGCCCAGCCCTCAGAGATCGCCCAGGTGAGGGCTCAGGCGGTAGTTTCCGCCGAGCGCGCAGTGAGTCTTGCACCGGACCTGGGCGAGATACACCTCACTCTGGCGGATGTTTACGCTTATGGGTTGCTGGACTTTGTCCGTGCCGCGCCGGAGTTCGAACGCGCACTCGCGCTTTCGCCGGGCAGCGCACGTGTTCAACGAGGTGCGGCGGCCTTTGCCGGAGAACAAGGCCATTTTCAGGCAGCGATTCTCGCTGCGCGTCGCGCAGTGGGTCTAGATCCGCAAAATCTGGACGCCTACATCACACTGGGACAGGTTCTAACCTGGGCGCGTGACTACCCGGAAGCATTGTCTGTCCTCCACACGGCTCAACTTCTCCGTCCGGACTCTCTCTTCGTCCGCGCGAATATTGCAAATGTTCTGCTTGCGTCCGGGGCGGCAGATCAGGCACGTTCACTATGCGAAGGCGCGTCGATGCCGCGGGCACACCCCATACGTCAATACTGTCTGGCGCTCGCGTATTACCAACTCGGACGTCAAACCGAGGCCGAGCATCAATTCCAGCAATTCAAGGCGGATCACCCGGAAGCTGGGGTTGAAATCGCGGGGTTGTATGCACAGCAGGGCAACATCAAGAGTGCGCTTCTGGAGTTGGCGAGAGCCGAGAGGCAGAGAGATTCAGCGCTGCAGGTATTACGCGTCAGCTGGACTCTCGACCCAATACGCGGTGAGCCGGAGTTCAAGGCGTTGCTGACCCGCATGAATTTTCAACCATAAGCCGCGTTGATCCTGGGTCAGACGCCGGTCTCCTGGGTCAGACGCCGGTATGCGAGCAGATGTCGCAGGGCCTCCTTGGTGTTGCCGGCGTGCTCGTGGAGCCGGGCCAGATTGAAGTGGGCATCCGCGAGTCCGGGGTCGAGCGCGAGCGCCATGCGATACGCCGTAATCGCTTCGTCCTCCCGCTCGAGATCCTCGAGCAGCACCGCCAAATTGAACGACAGCAGCGCATCCGGCGTCCCGACCGCGCAATAGACTTGCTCCGCCTCGCTCAGCCTCCCATGCAGATGCAACAGCCGTCCGAGGTTGACGCGTGCCTCCACATGGCGCGCATCGAGCGCGACGCAGGCCTGATAGGCGGCGAGCGCCGCAGGCTCATCCGTCTCTTCGAGTCTCATCGCCCGCTCGAAATGCGCCGCGGCCTGGTCGGCCGCCGGAGCGGTCTCGTCGATCGGAGAGGCGGCCGAAGCCGCGCGCTTGTCGATCATCAAGAGCGCGCCGCCCTGATCGATGACTTCGAGCGCCAGGGTGTACTGACCCGTATCGGATTCGCGCAGGGCCCGACCTTCGCGCACGACGATCCGATCCCCGACCGCGACGATGGAGAGGCCGCTCAACGGCAGCTCACCCGGCAAGGAGCTTTTGATCTCGCGCAGTGTGCGATTGATCCGCTTCGTCGGAATCTTCGCGGCACGCAGTGTCCCGAGCGTGCGCAGCACGATCAGGTCCTGGAAGGAGTAGCTTAGCTTGCCGGACTTCTTGGACGGGTTGATGTAGCCCGCGCGGATCAGCGAGCGAACGTGGGACGCCGGAATTCCGAACAGCCGTTTGAGGTCTTTCGAATCGAATTCCTGCATCTCATCGGCGAGCCGTCTTGCGCGCAGCCGTGGGCGCGGAGGCCCGCTTCGGGGCTTTGCGCTCCTTCAGATTCGGTGCCGCCTTGGTGCCGCGGGAGTCAAGGCTCGCCCGCAGGGCCTCCATCAGATCGATGACGTTGCCGCCGGTGGTGGTGGTCGGTGCCTCGGCGAGCGAGATTTGCTTGCCCTCGACCTTTTTCTGAATGGCCGCCTCGACGCGGCCCTTGAATTCGTCGTGATATTCGTTGGCGTCGAAGCGCTTGGCGGCGAGATGGTCGATGAGCTGCTGGGCGAGCTTGAGCTCGGGCTCCGAAACCTGGGCCGGCTCGATGCCGAGATCCTTCAGATCGCGCACCTGGTCCTTGAAATGCAGCTGATGCATGGCGAGGCCGTCCTGCATCGGACGGATCACCACGATATGCTCTTTGCCCCGCGACACCCAGCGTCCCACGGCGCACTGACCGGCCTTGCGCAGGGCGGTGGCGAGCAAGGTATAGGGCTTCGCGCCGCCTTTGTCGGGCGCCAGATAATAAGTGCCGTCGAAATAGACCGGGTCCACCGAGTCCAAGGGCACGAATTGTCCGATGTCGATGGCATGCGTCGTGGTGTCCTCGAGCGCCTTCAGCTCCTCGGGCGAGAACATGACGTATTGGTCTTTGGCGAACTCATAGCCCTTGACCATTTCCGACCGCTCGACCGGCTTGCCGTCCGCGACGGCGATGTATTGCTGCTTGACGCGGGAGCCGTCGGTCGCACGCAATAGGTTGAAGGAAATCTTTTCAGAAGACTGGGTTGCGGAATAAAGCTTTACTGGAATCGCGACGAGGCCGAACGAAATCGTCAGCGATGCGATCGACCGTGCTTGTGTAGCCATACCCCCACCTTCTCCCGGCGAGACATCCCAGTCAAACTCGACAATCGATCATAATTAAAGCGTAAGTGCCTAAATATAGGATGGTTCTCGGTTTGGCGCAAGAATTTGCCGAATCGCGTTCCGGCCGCTCTCCGACATCGCTATGATCGCGGTTTTGCGCGTGCAGGGCAGGGGGAGTATGACGGCAAGGGCAATGCGCGGGGCGAAGACCGCTCTCGCGGGCTTGGTCGCGGGAATTATCTTCAGTATCGTGAATGACTTGGGCGGGCAACGTGCCGTCGCTCGTGAGATCGAGACCCCGCCCTTCGACCTCATCATCGAACACGGGCACGTCATCGACGGCACAGGCGCTCCCTGGTACGCGGCCGACGTTGGGATCCGGGGCGGCCGCATAGCCGCCATCGGGCGGCTCGACCAGGCTTCCGCCAAGCGACGGGTCGATGCCGCCGGGCGCGTCGTGGCGCCGGGTTTCATCGACATGCTGGGCCAATCCGAGCTCACCATCCTGGTCGAGCCTCACGTCCCCTCGAAGATTTTCCAGGGCATCACCACCGAAATCACCGGGGAGGGCACCTCGATCGCGCCCGTGAACGATGCGATTGCGCGGGAGAACGCCGAGGCTTATCGGCACTACGGCATCACCCGCGACTGGTCCGACTTCGCCGGCTACTTCGCGCGACTCAAGCGCCAGGGAATCGGCATCAATCTTGCCTCCTATGTCGGGGCGACGACCATGCGCGAGATGGTGATCGGCTACGGCGATCGGGCGGCAACCCCGGCCGAGCTCGCCCAGATGCAGGCGCTGGTCGCGCAAGCGATGCGTCAGGGCGCCGTCGGCGTGTCGAGCTCGCTCGAGTACGCGCCCGCGCCCTACGCGAGCACCGAGGAGCTCATTGCGCTCGCGCGCACCGCGGCGGACTTCGGCGGCATCTATGCCACCCACATGCGCTCCGAGCAGGAAGCCATCATGACCGCGCTCGAGGAGACGATCCGCATCGGCCGCGACGCGCACATTCCTGTCGAGATCTGGCACTTGAAGGCGGGCGGCGTCGCCAATTTCGGCCTCATGCCGGAGATCGTGGCACGCATCGATCGGGCGCGGGCGTCGGGGGTCGACATTGCGGCCGACACCTACGCGTATCCGGCGTGGGAGAACGAGCTGTCGGCCTTCATTCCGCCATGGGCGCATGATGGCGGCAGCGCCAAGCTCATCGAGCGGCTCAAGGATCCGGCCATTCGCGCGCGGCTCAAGCGGGAGCTCGCCACTCCGGCAACCGACTGGGACAATGAGTGGCAATCGGTCCCCGGGCCCGACGCCATCCGAATCTCGACCGTCACCAATCCGAAGCTGCGCGACATCCAGGGAAAGACCCTCGCCGACATCGCCAAAATGCGCGGCGTCGATCCCATGGACGCGCTGTTCGACATCTTGGTCGAGGACGACGCGCAGACCTACGTCGCAGTGTTCGCAATGAGCGAGCCTGACATCGAGCTCGCGGCGGTGCAGCCCTGGGTATCGTTCTGCAATGACAGTTCCGGGGCCTCGCCCGAAGGTCTCCTCGGCAAGGAGTTTCCGCATCCACGGGCTTACGGCACGTTCCCGCGTGTGCTGCGCAAATACATCCGCGAGGAGCGGCGCATGCGCCTCGAGGAGGCGATTCGTAAGTTCACGAGCTTGCCAGCCTCGCGGCTGCGTCTCGCCGACCGCGGCGTCATCAAGGCCGGAATGTGGGCCGATCTCGTGGTCTTCGATCCGCAGAGCATCACCGAACGCTCGACCTTCTCGGATCCCAATCAGCTTGCGGCCGGCATGCAGTGGGTGCTGGTGAATGGCGTTCCCGTGATCGCCGACGGGGTCGCCACCCAGGCACTCCCCGGCCAGGTGCTCTTGGGTCCCGGGTTTCGGCCCTGAGCGCCGTGCACCGGCGGGATTGTGCGGCACTGCACCCCCGAGCCGCGGCCGCTCGGACTATAATGCCCACATTCGCGTGCGCGATCTCGAACGAGGCTTCATGGAACCGACCGATACCGGGAAAGCTGATTATTTTCATAAGGTAGTAGATTGCCAGTGGGCCTGCCCAGCCCACACCGATGTACCCGAATACATCCGGTTGATTGCCCAGGGGCAATACACCGATGCCTACATGGTTAACCGGGCGTCGAACGTGTTCCCCGGCATTCTCGGTCGCGTCTGCGACCGACCCTGTGAGCCCGCCTGCCGCCGGGGGCGCATCGAGAACAAGCCCGTCGCCATTTGCCGCTTGAAGCGGGTGGCTGCCGACAATCGCGACGAGGTCGCCGGGCTGATCCCGCGCGCACCGCAGCAGAAGAACGGCAAGCGCATCGCCTGCATCGGTGCGGGGCCCGCCTCCCTGACGGTGGCGAATGATCTTCTACCCATGGGTTACGAGGTGACCATATTCGAGCAATACGCCGTACCCGGCGGCCTGATGCGTACCAACATTCCTGCGTTCCGCTTACCCGCCAATGTCCTCGACGAGGAGATCGGCTACATCGTCGACATGGGTGCGGACCTCAGGCTCGGCGCGCCCATCGGCAGCATGCGACGATTGCTCGACTCCGCAGAGTTCGACGCGGTGTTCGTGGGTACCGGCGCGCCCAAGGGCAAGGAACTCGAGCTGCCGGGAAGGCATGACACCGATCGCGTCCACATCGGCATCGCCTGGCTCGAGTCGGTTGCGTTTCGGCACGTCGACAAGATCGGCGAGCGCGTGCTCATCATCGGAGTCGGCAATACGGCGATGGATTGTTGTCGTACCTCGCTCCGACTCGGCGCGAAGGACGTCAAGGTGATGGCCCGCAAGCCACGCCAGTTCTTCAAAGCCTCCGAGTGGGAGCTCGAGGATGCGGAGAACGAGACCGTGCAGATCGTGGTCAATCGGGCACCGACGAGTTTCGTGGTCGAGAATGGGGTGCTGAAGGGCATGCTGTTCGAGCACCTCGAGTACGAGATCGAGAACGGCGACATCAAGTCGACGCGCGTGCTCGAGGAGGAATTTTTTCCATGCGACGATGTGATCCTCGCAATCGGCCAGGAAAATGCGTTTCCCTGGATCGAGCGGGACCTCGGCCTCGAGTTCGATAAGTGGGACGTGCCGAAAGTCGACAAGACGACGTTTCAGTCGAGCCGCGAGGGCGTGTTCTTCGGCGGCGATGCGGCATTCGGGCCCAAGAACATCATCTGGTCGGTCGAGCACGGCCACCAGGCCGCGATCTCCATCCACAAGTACTGCTGCAGCGAGCCGGTGACCGAGCGCATGCCCCGCGGGGTGACGTTGAGCAGCCGTAAGATGGGCATGCACGAGTGGTCCTATAAGAACGAGTACAACGCCGCGGAGCGGCGCCTCGTACCCCACGTGGGATTGATCGAGCGCTTCAAGAGGATCAACGTCGAGGTCGAGCTCGGCTTCACGGCCGAGCAGGCGGCGCTCGAGGTGCAGCGCTGCTTGAACTGCGACGTGCAGACCGTGTTCACGGCGAAGCTCTGCATCGAGTGCGATGCGTGCATCGATATCTGTCCCGTCGATTGCCTGACCATCGCCCCAAACGGCGCCGAGGGTGAGTTGCGCGCACGGCTGAAGGCGCCCGCGACCAACCCCGATCAGCCGCTCTATGTGTCGAGTGCGCTGCCGCACACTGGACGCGTCATGGTCAAGGACGAGGACGTGTGCGTGCATTGCGGGCTGTGCGCCGAACGCTGCCCCACGGCCGCGTGGGATATGCAGAAGTCCACCATCAAGATTCCTCACGCGGAGGATGAGAGCGTCACATGCCGAACCTAGTGAATGCGCCCGACCGAGTGAACGACTTCGTGATCAAGTTCGCGAACGTGAACGGCACGGGGTCAGCCAGTGCGAACTCACTCATCATGAAGGCCATTTTCCGGATGGGCGTTCCGGTAACCGGCAAGAACTACTTTCCCTCGAACATCCAGGGGTTGCCCACCTGGTACGAGATTCGGGTGACGCGCGACGGTTATGCCGCGCGCGCCGGGCGTGTCGACATCATGGTGGCGATGAATGCCGAGACCTATTCGAAAGATGTTCGCGAGCTCTCTTCCGGCGGCTACTTGCTCTACGATGCCACCTGGCCGCGCAGCGCGCTCCTGCAGCGCGGCGACATCACCGTGATCGGGGTGCCCCTCGCTCAGTTGGTCAACGAGAACTTCGACGGCGTACGCAACCGCATCCTGCTCAAGAACATTGCCTATGCGGGTGTCATGGCGGCGCTGCTGGACCTCGATATCGAGGTGATCAACGGCCTGATGAGCGAGAGCTACGGCAAGAAGCCGAAGCTCCTCGATTCGAATACCAAGGCGCTGCGGCTCGGTTACGACTACGCCAAGCAACATCTGCCCTGTCCCCTGCCGTTGCGCGTCGAGCGGATGGACAAGACGCGCGGCCATATCATGATCGACGGCAACACGGCCGCCGGACTGGGCTGCGTGTATGCGGGCGCCACCGTCGGCGCCTGGTATCCCATCACCCCCTCGACCTCGCTCATGGATGCCTTCAAGGGATTTTGCGAGCGCTACCGGGTCGATCCGGCCACGGGCGAGCGCAATTTCGCGGTGATTCAGGCCGAGGACGAGCTCGCGGCCATCGGCATGGTCCTGGGCGCGAGTTGGAACGGAGCGCGGGCTTTCACGCCCACGAGCGGTCCGGGGATCTCGCTCATGAACGAATTCCTGGGGCTCGCCTATTACGCCGAGGTCCCGTGCGTCATATTCGATGTTCAGCGGGTCGGCCCCTCGACCGGCATGCCGACGCGCACCCAGCAGGGCGACATCATGCTGTGCGCCTACGCCTCGCACGGCGATACCCGGCATGTGCTTTTGTTTCCGGCCAATCCAGAAGAGTGCTTCTACATGGCGGTGAAGGCCTTTGACCTGGCCGAGCGCTTGCAGACCCCGGTCTTCGTCATGTCCGATCTCGACATCGGCATGAACGATTGGATGTGCAAGGACCTGAAGTGGGACGATGCGTACCGTCCGGACCGCGGCAAGATGCTGTCGGCCGAGGAGCTCGCGAGCCTCGACAAGTTCTACCGCTACGTCGACCGCGACGACGATGCGATCCCCTACCGCACGTTGCCCGGCGTGAGCCCGAAGGGAGCGTATTTCACGCGCGGCTCGGGCCACAACCAGTACGGGGCATACACCGAGGATTCCGCCGAGTACCAGGTCGTGCTCGATCGCCTGAAGCGCAAGTTCGCGACCGCCGCGCGCTACGTGCCGAAACCCGAGATGATCGGCAACGGCGACAGCAAGATCGGCATCGTCAGCATTGGCAGCTGTGACGGGGCGGTGCGTGAGTCCCTCGACGTGCTGGCCCGCCAGAAGATCGCGGTCGATTACATGCGCATCAAGGCATTTCCCTTCGGTCACGACGTGGAGAGCTTCCTGAGCTTGCACGCGACGATATTCGTGGTGGAGCAAAACCGCGATGCCCAGCTGCGATCCCTCCTCACGCTCGAGACCTCCGTGGACAAATCCAAGCTCAAGTCCATCCTGAGTTACAGCGGCTTCCCGATGTCCTGCGAGTCCATCGTCGATGGGGTCCGAGCGACGCTGCCGGACGCGCCGCGGCTCACCGCCGTTACCGGCAAGCACACGCGCTGAGAGAATCGTCATGTCCTACATCAACAAGCCTAAAGTTACCCACCCTTCGCTTCCGACCAACGCGCTCGGCATGACGCGCCGGCAGTACGAGGGCAGCATGTCGACCCTCTGCGCGGGGTGCGGACACGATTCAATCACCGCCGCAATCATCGAGGCCTGCTGGGGGCTGGACCTCAAGCCGGAGCAACTCGTCAAGCTGTCCGGCATCGGATGCTCGTCGAAAACCACGGCGTATTTCGTGAGCGGATCGCACGGCTTCAATTCGGTCCACGGCCGCATGCCTTCGATCGCGAGCGGCGCGAATGCGGCCAATCGGGAGCTCACTTACGTGGGCGTGTCCGGGGATGGCGACTCGCTCTCGATCGGCCTGGGGCAGCTGGTGCATGCGATCCGGCGCAACGTGAACATGCTCTATATCATCGAGAACAACGGCGTCTACGGGCTCACCAAGGGCCAGTTCTCGGCCTCCGCGGATATCGGGACCAAGGCCAAGAAAGGCGAGGTGAACCAGACCCCGCCCATCGATCCCGTGCTGCTCGCACTCTCGCTCGGCGCGACGTTCGTCGCACGCAGCTTCTCGGGTGACAAGGCGCAGCTCGTGCCCCTGATCCAGGCCGGCATGAAGCATCGGGGCTTCGCTCTCATCGATGTGCTGTCGCCCTGCGTCACCTTCAACGATCACGAAGGGTCGACCAAGAGCTACACGTTCACGCGCGAGCACTATCACCCCGCCATCGAGGCCGATTATGTGCCACCGGCACAGGAGATCTCGGTCGATTATCCGCCCGGCGAGGCCTTGCCGGTGCAGCTGCATGACGGGAGCCGCGTGGTGCTGCACAAGCTGGGCGCGAGCTACGATCCCACGGACCGGAGCGCGGCCTACAGCTTCATCGAGCAGAAGCTCAAGCAAAACGAATACGTCACCGGCCTCATCCACATCGATGAGGAGGAGAGCACGGAATTTCACACCCTCAACAAGTCGACCGCTGTGCCGCTCAACCGCATTCCGTTCGAGAAACTGTCCCCCGGGAGCGGCGCTCTCGAGCGGCTCTTGGAGCGCTACCGGTAGCGCGCGTCGGATTTCCAAATCGACGGGGACGGGCTACCGGCCGGCGCCCCCGGGGAGAAGGCGATGAGCACACCCGGTATTCCAGTCATCGACGAGCCCACATCGCATGACGTCGCCGGCAAGGCAGCGCCATGAGCGCACCGGCGGCCCTGAGCATTGGCGCGATGACGTCGCTGCTGCTCGCTTCGATACTGGCGGGGAGCGTGCGCGCGGATACGTCCGGGCAGCAGCTGGCGGAGACTGCCGCCCAGTCCATGGTCGGTTCGCCGGCTCCGCGGCTCAAGCTGACGACGATCGATGGCGAGATCATCGATCTCGGCAGTCTCTATGGCAAAAAGGCCGTGTACTTGAAGTTCTGGGCGACTTGGTGCGTGCCTTGCCGCCAGCAGATGCCCCATTTCGAGCATGCCTTCGAGACTGCGGGACCGGACCTCGTGGTCGTGGCGATCGACGTCGGTATGGGTGACTCGCTCGATGCGATACGCCGAACCCGAACTCAACTCGGCATGACGATGCCGATCGTTTTCGATGAAGACGGCCGTGTTGGCGCGGCGTTTCACCTGCGGGTCACGCCTCAGCATGTGATTGTCGGCCGCGAGGGACGTATTCAATACGTCGGCCACTTAGCGGACCAGCGACTGGATGCGGTCTTGGTTGCGGCCAGGTCGCCGAGCGGCGATGGCGGGCTGACGGCCCTCGAAGGAAGCCGCGCGCAGGGCGACACACCCTCGTTCGCCGTGGGCGATCCGCTCCCAGCGCAGTCGGTGTCTTTGCTGGACGGAAGATCATTTCGATTGCAAGAATCCGTCGCCCGCCGCCCGAGCGTGCTCGTATTTCTGTCGCCATGGTGCGAGTCGTATTTGGCCACCACCCGACCGAAAGTCTCAGAGGCCTGCCGCTCGGTTCGCGAGCAAGTGGTCGCACTCGCCGGCGATACGCGCGTTCGGTGGCTGGGCATCGCCTCCGGACTTTGGGCGACGCGCGACGATCTGCGGCGTTATCGCGAGGATTATAAGGTCGCAATTCCCCTGACGCTCGATGCCTCCGGGACATTGTTCCGTGAGTTTCGCGTGAACGACGTGCCGACCGTCATTTTGGCGAACGCCCAGGGGAAGATCATTCAGCGCGTCGAGCCTGCCGAGTCACGCGGGCTTAAAGATGCGCTCGATCGGCTCCGTTAGTCGATCGACTCCGTCGAGTCTATCGAATCGGCAGCGTACCCAGCAGTCCGCCATCCACAGCGAGGCTCTGGGCAGTGATGTGGCTGGCATCGTCGGATAGCAAAAAGGCGGCTGCGGCTCCCACTTCCTCGGGCCTGCCGATCCGGCGTTGCGGCGTGCGCGCGGCCATCATTGCCTTGTCTTCTTCGGGGCAGGCATTCATCAGGGGTGTGTCGATAAAGCCGGGATTGATGCAATTGCATCGAACGCCACTTTGCGCCGCTTCCATCGCGATGGTTCGGGCGATGCCGAGGGCGGCGTGTTTGCTGGCAAGATAGCCGATGTTGCCCACCATCCCGCGCTCGGACGCGAGACTCCCGGTGATCAAGATCGCGCCTTTGCCACGCGCCATCATCCCGGGTAAGACATGCCGGATGGTCCAGAACAATGAGTGGACGTTCACGCGCATGGCCCGCTCGAAGGCTTCGTCGGTGTAGTCCGGGGTCAGTCCGAACATTCCATCGGTTGCCGCGTTCAGGAATAGCCCGTCGATGGGGCCGTTACGCGCGATGGCCTTGTCGATGGCCGCAATAATCTGGGCTTTCTCACCCACGTCGGCCGCGATGTAGCTGGCCGCCCCGCCGATCTCGCGCACGGCTTGCTGGAGAACTTCGGCGCGTCGTGCGATGAGGGTTACTTTTCCAGCGAGCGATGCGATCTTGATGGCGGTCGCCTTGCCGATCCCGGTCGATCCGCCGGTGATTACTACGTGTTGGCCCGTAAAGTTCATTTGTTTTGTTACCCGATCATATCCCCAACCCCGCCAGTTCGCCGCCATCTACCCTGAGGTCGCAGCCGGTGATGAAGCTGGCAGCCGGCGAACAGAGGAACACGCAGGCCGCCGCAACCTCCTCCGGCCGTCCCAGGCGTGGAACGGCAGCGCCGGCCAGCAAACTGATGGTCAGGGCATTTTCGACACCTTGAGTCATTGCCGTGTCGATGAGGCCCGGCGAAACCGAAACGAGCCGGGCTTTGCGTTCGCCAAAGGCCTTGGCCTCGCGCTTCACGGTCGCGATAATCGCGCGCTTGGAAAGCAGGTAGGCTTGATTCGAATCAGACGCAAAATGCCGCAGGCCCATACTGCCCTCCGCCGGAATCCGGCGCTCGAAAGCGGCCTCCGCTTCCGGCGACACCGGAAGATGGCCGGCGATCGAGGCGAAAAGCACCGCTGCGCTGTTTTCCGCCATCCGCGGCCGCACCGCTTCCAGCAAACGCAGGCTGGCATCAAGATTGATTTCGAACACGCGGTCGGGTTCTGCCATTTGCGGCGCGACGCCTGCACTGTGTATGAAAGCGCTGATTTCGCGGGCGCCCAATCGCTCGATCAACCGTGCGGGAAATTTTGGATCGGTGATGTCTGCCGCCATCGACTCGACTTTCGGTCCGCTCGCCCTCAAGGGCGCGGCAACCGCCTCCAGTCGTGTGGAGTCAAGATCGCACAGCAGTAACTCAGGCCGACCCTCGTTAGCCAGCAGACGCGCGCATTGAGAGCCCATTCCGCCGGCCGCGCCAGTCACGATCGCCACGCCCGACGCGCGTCCTGCCTGTCTCATGTCGTTTTCCCAGCCGCTTTCCTCCGATCATATCAGCGATCCATGCTGCAGCCGATTTAGTCAGAAGTGGGTCGCCAACCAGCCCAGCAGCGCGCTCGAGCCCAGGCATGTGGCAAGTCCGGCGGCGGCCCGGAAGCGCAGCTGCCGGCCGAGGGATTCGCCGTCGGACGCCGACAAGAGAAACGCGCGTCCGTCTTTGGGTTTCGACATGACGCTGAGATCCGGCACTTGCGGCTTGACGAGCATGGTTTCGACGACCTGCCGGTGAGCCTCGGCGCGCGCACGCTCCCATTCGGCGCTGTCCAGGACGCCGTCATGGTTGCTGTCGAATCGCTCGAGCAAGCTTTTTTGGTCCTGCTTCCACGTCCGCAGCAGTTCCGCGACGGCGCCATCCGGGCTGTCTTCGCTGAGTGCGGTGCCGCTGCGGTAGGTGCCCAGCGCGTATAGTGGCTCATGGGGCAGAATGCGGTACTCGGTGTACCGATAGCGGCCCCAACTCGTCAGCCAATCACCGAGCTGCCCCACGAACCCTTGTCCCTTGGGAAGGTGTATCTCCGGCCATTCCGTGTCACCGTACCAGATATCTGTGGCACTCGGGAAAACCTCGGCGCCGCGTGGGTCGACCATGCATTGACCCGTGCCGTCATCCAGTATGAAAGGCAGCGCGCTGGTGTCGCTCTGGATCGTGGTCCATCCGCGGGAACGACCGCTCTGGCGGCGCTCCTCGATCTTGTAGCGCCACCAGGCGCAGGGTATCCCGCTCAACGGGGCTCTGTTCTCCTGCTTGGGCATCGGCAGTCCGTGACCGGTGAATTGAACGTACCCTTGCGCGGCGGAGCGCACGCGCGAGGCGGGCGTGTCGGCGATCACGCGGTTCTCGCGCCAAGCTTTGAAAGCGTACCAAAAGGAATACAGGGCGGCGGCCGCGACTCCGATTAAGAGGCATAGAGCCTTCAGGCGATCTTTATCGGACATCGCCGTCGGCAACCTACGCCCGGAACAGCGCTCCCACGTCGACGTCGTGTTTCTCGTCGGCCGTGAACTCGAGCAAGTGCGCCGTCGTGAATCCGAAATGCTCGGCCACCAGGACGGCGGGAAATACCTTGACGCGGATATTGTTGAGGTTCACCTGATCGTTGTAGAGCTCGCGGCGGTCCGCAATGGATTCCTCCAGTGCGGTGATGCGTGCCTGCAATTGCTGGAACGTCTCGTCGCTCTTCAATTGAGGATAGCTCTCGGCGACCGCAAATAGACGGCTCATGCCGGCACGCAGCTGCTGCTCGGCCGCGCCGACGGCGGCGACGTTGCCGGAGGCGCTCGCATCGCTGACCGAGGCCCGAGCACGCATGACTTTTTCGAGCGTCTCTTGCTCGAACTGCATGTAGCGCTTGCAAGTCTCGATCAGCTTCGGCAACTCGTCATGGCGCTGCTTCAGCAGCACGTCGATGTTCGCCCAGGCCACTTTGACATTCTCGCGCAGCCCGACCAGCTCGTTGTAGACGGCGACGGCGTAAACGATCAGGGCGGCGATCACGACCAATGCGATGGCAAAACCGATCAACGCGGCACCTCAGAGGGTAGTCCACCAAATTCCAGTATAGGGCGTGGCTTCCCCGGCCCTCGCGATGGAGTTCACACTGTCCGCCGAAGTTTTGGCCGCGACGTTTTAGGCCGCGCCCGCGCGGCCTCAAGCGCACGGAGCGTCCGCCGCGGGGTTTAGCTGTACCCAAAATTTGCTCCCCGTCGGAGGGCGGACGTCGCCGGTAGGGTCTTGGGGATTAAAAGCCCTGAAGCGGTCGACCGCCCCTGCCGCTCGGCACCCTTCACGCCTGGAGCGGGAGCAGTTTCCCTTTAAGCTATATATACCCCTCCCGGCGCCGGGGCTGTCAACGGATCAATCGAGTGGCATCGTGCAGGAATGCCGCCGCGGTCGGGCTGCCCCCCCGGCTCGTTAGGTTAGCTGGGCGAACGCGGAGCGGGTCGCGTCTGGAGCGCCCCGCTAGGGGCGGCTGGCGAGCCCCGTCCCGCTCGGCCGGTGACAGACGACGCATCCCGCGACGGGTCCGTGGCCCTTAAGCGATGCGCTCGGGTGCCGGTGACATTCGAAGCAAAATCCATGAAACCGCGCCTCGACGCCTGCTTTGAGATCGGTGCGACTGCTTCGATGACATTCGACGCACAGAGAGGCTCCCGTGCCGTCGGCGTAGTTGTGATGGCAGGCGAGGCAATTGACATCGCCGTGCTTCTCATGCGGGAAGTCGAGCTGTAGACGGCTTTCGCGTCGAATGACCGGCTCTCGTAAGCGCGCGCCGACGCGGCCCGGCAGAAGGGCGGCGAGCGCCACTGCGCAGATCGCCACGGCGCACACGATCAAAGCCGAATGCCGCCCGAACACGAGCGGTGCACGGGCCGTGGTGTCCCGCTCGGCCTCGACGGGTCGGCGCGCACGCAGCAGCATGAGAATTCCGCCGATCGAGGCGGCGACCAGCAGCGCCTGTCGAGCGGGCCCGCCCACATACCGTGCGGTGACGACTACATGCACCGCCACGAGCACCGCGAGTGCACAAGCCATGACGACGTGCATCGCCTGGAAATCGCGATGGCTTCGCCAAAGCCGGCGACGTACCGCGCCGAGGGAGAGCAGTACCAGGAGCACCAGGAGAAGTGCCGCCCCAATGCCTGCGAATTGATAGAGCGGGGTGGTTGGCTTCAGATACTCGATTACGGTGCGGTCCGAAATCAACAGGCCGCCGATGTGAAGCGCGGCCAGAATCAGTGCTGCCCAGCCGATCCCCGTGTGCAAACGCAAGGAAAGCAAGGTGGGAGGCTGGGCGTTGCGCGGCCTGAGCGGGGCGCCGCAGAGGACGATGCAAGCGATCGCCGCGACCAAGCCGGCCCACTGAGATGATTCCCACCCCAGGTCTGTGAAGCCGGCGAAAGCCGGCAACGCAAGAACCAACAAGAGCGCGAGGCCCCACAGGGCGAAGCGCGCGTCAAGACGCGAAGGCCGCATGTGCGATTCCGTTGTGAAATTCTTTGCCAGTTCCCGACGCAATGCCTATGGTATGTCCTCTGCCGCGGTGCGCAAAGGACTGACTACCGAGATACCGCGACGGTGCTACAGGCGCGACGGGGCCCGGATGATCTGCAACTTTCTTCGGCCTGCCGTGTTATGGGTCTAAACGAACCTACACCAGTGCAAACGCCAACCACGGAGCCGAGCCGGTCGACCGAGTTCACGATCTTCATGCGTGCCTATCAAGACATGGTCTTTTCGACCGCCGCGCGCTTGGCGGGAAACGATGCGCAGGCAGAGGACATCTCCCAGGAGGTGTTCATCAAGGCCTACGAGAACTTCGCGCAGTTGCGCGCGAGCCCGACCGCGGGAGGCTGGCTCAAGACCGTTGCAACCAATCTGTCTTTGAATTACCTGACGCGCTACCGCAAGCGCTGGCGCTTGTTCTCCGAGGAGGAACGGGCGCCAGACGTGCCTCTCCCGGACACGGCGCTCGATTCGCTGACCGCCGAGCAGGAGCACGCGCTTCTCGAGGAGGCATTGCGGCGTCTGCCGCAGCATCAGCGCCTTCCGCTGGTGCTCTATCATTTCGAGGATCTCTCGTATGAGGACATTGCCGCCAAGCTCGGGGTGTCGCTCGCCAAGGTCAAGACGGACATTCGGCGGGCACGCCTGGCGCTGGCGCCCGTGCTCGAGCGCAGCGGCATGGGCGGTGGCGCATGAAGGATCGGGATGTGGAGCAGCGGCTTGGTCAGGCGTTGCGTTCGCTGCCGCTGCGATCGGCGCCGGCCGGCTTAGAGGCGCGGGTGCTGGACGAGCTTGCGCGGCGCGCGTCGTTGCCCTGGTGGCGGAGCGGCTTTTCGCATTGGCCGGCTCCTGCGCGTGTTGCGTTCGGCTTGACCTGTCTTGTGCTGATCGCGCTCACCGTGCTGGGCGCTTCGGCGATCGCCGATTTGGGGTCGAACGGGATGTCTCGTGTCATGTGGGTTCCGCTGTTCCGCGAGGCATCGGTTCTTCTGGTTCTCGCCAAGTCGCTGAACATTTCGCTCGCGCCACTCCTGGCGTCGAGCTGGGTCGTCAAAGGTCTGGTCGTGAGCGCGGCGCTTTACGCGGCACTCTTCGGGCTCGCGATTGCCGGTTATCGAATGCTCTATCTCAAGTCTGAAATCGAGGTCCGCTCATGACCGCTTTCCGCTCTTACGCGTGGGGCTCGCTGCTGTTCGCCTTGTTGATTGCCATGCTCCTGGCGGTCGCGGCAGGAGGTGCCGGTGCGCGGGCTGATACGCCTGCGGCCGTGCCGGATCGCAACGCCGGTGCCGCGGCGCCTGCTCCGCAGTCCTCCCAAGGCGACGGCGCGCGGGACCGCGCGGACGAGCAAGCCGACACCGGCGCAGACAATGACGATACGCGTGATCGCGGCGACATCGAGGAATTCTTCGACTGGGGCCACAGCTGGAACTCTGACCGCGCCCGGCGGCATCACATTCACCGGCGAAACTCGCATGACGACACGCTGGTCAACTTCGGCAGCGACTCGAAGCTGCCGGCCGGCCGCCATGCCGATTCGGTCGTGTCGATCTTCGGCTCCTCCACGAGCGATGGCGACGCCGACGATGTGGTCTCCATCGTGGGCGACACGCGGACGAGTGGCCGCGTCGCCGATAGCGCCGTCGCCGTGTTCGGCAGCGCCTACATCGACGGCCCAGTGGGTTCAGAAGTGGTAGCGGTACTCGGCGACGTCAAGCTCGGTCCGCACGCGGACGTGGGCGGGGATGTCACCGCGGTCGGCGGACACGTGATACGGGATCCGGCCGCCATCGTGCGCGGCAACGTGCAAAGCGTCGGCGGCCTCTCGGCGGTTTGGCTGAGGCCCTGGATCGATCAGTGCCTGCTCTATGGTCGACCGTTGGCATTGGTGCCGGGCGTCGGCTGGGCGTGGACGCTCTCGATCGCGTTCCTCGCCCTCTATGTGTGTCTAGCGCTCCTCTTTCGCGGCGGCGTGTCCCGCTGCGTGAATACCGTCGAGAGCGAGCCCGGCATGACCTTCGTGGCGGCGCTGCTCACCGTTCTGCTGGTGCCCATCTTGATCGTGTTGCTGTGTATCACGGTCATCGGAATCGCCGCGATTCCCTTTGTGATTTTCGGCCTCTTCTGCGCCAGCTTATTCGGCAAGGCAGTGATGCTCGCGTGGATCGGGCGCCGATTGACGAGTCGAAGGGCGAACCCGGCTCACCCGGCCGTCGCAGTGTTGATCGGCGGTCTCATCGTGCTGGTCCTCTACCTAATTCCCGTCGTCGGCTTTCTGGTCTACAAACTCCTCGGTTTGCTCGGCCTGGGCGCCGTGATTTACACACTGCTGCTCGCCTCACGTGCGCATCGCGCCGCCCAGCAATCCCTCGCGGGCGGCCCGCCCCCTGCATCGGCGGCGCACGTTGCGGAGGCCCCCGAGCCGCCGGCTGCCGGTCAGACCGCTGCCGCCGCGGGTCAGACCGCCGCCGGTCAGACCGCTGCCGCCGCAATCGGCGAGAGCGTCGGCCCTGGCGCTGCTTCTGTCGCCGGCGCGGCCGGCGGCTTCACCGCCGGACCGTCCGCAGCCCCTCCGCATACGCCCTCGACTCCACCTTTGGTCGCGTCCACCTTGCCGCGCGCGGGCTTCTGGATTCGCATGGTCGCGCTCTTGATCGATGTGCTGCTGGTCTCCATCCTGTTGAACTTCGTCGGTCACCGGGGGAACCTCGAGCTCGTCGCGCTCGCGATCTACGGCGCCGTGATGTGGAAGCTGCGCAGCTCGACCGTCGGCGGAATCATCTTCGATCTGCGCGTCGTCCGGGTCGACGGCCGTCCCGTTGATTGGGAGACGGCGATCGTGCGTGCGCTCAGTTGCTTCCTGTCGCTCGTCGTCGCGGGCCTCGGGTTCTTCTGGATTGCCTTCGACTCAGGCAAACAGGCGTGGCACGACAAGATCGCGGGAACGGCCGTGGTGCGTGTGCCGAAAGGGGTGCCGCTGGTGTAGCGGGCTTTGACCTGAGCAGAATCGAACGCGCACAATGCGTCGGTGTTCGACAGGGACGTTGGGGGGAGATGCAAAGCCGTCAAGCCGCATTGCGCATCATTGATGCCTTCAATCGCCGTTGGAGAGGCCTCGGGCTCTGCTTCCTTATGGGCATGCTTGCGCCGGTTTTTGCGGCCGCTGCAACTTGCAAGCTCGGCAAGATCATCGAGTTCCCGATCACCATGACGGGCATGGGTCCGCTTACGACCGCGAAGGTCAACGGCAGAGACGTCAGGTTCATGGTAGACAGCGGATCTTTCTGGAGTGTCATCAGTCCGGGCAGTGCGGCTGAGCTCAATCTCTCGACCTACGCTGCGCCGTTCGGCTTCTACATGCTTGGCGTCGGCGGCTCACGGACCAACATGTCCGTGACGAAAGTGAGGGAGATTACGTTAGCGGGTGTTCCTTTACACAACGTCGAGTTCCTGGTGGGGGGGAGCCAGATCAGCGCTGGCATCGGAGTGCTTGGCCAAAACGTGCTGCATATTGCCGACGTCGAATATGACCTCGGCCAGGGCGTCATTCGACTCATGAAGTCCGTGGACTGCCCCCGCGACACCCCCCTGGTTTACTGGGCCGATAAGACGACCGACTACTCCGAATTGAAGATAGAACCGACCACACAGCAAAGCCCCCACGCGATCGGCCGTGCCTCGGTCAACGGGGTCGAAATCCGCGTGATGTTCGATTCGGGTGCGGGCCTTTCGACCCTGTCGCTCAAGGCCGCGGCGCGCGTCGGCATCCGGCCGGACTCTCCCGGCGTCGTGCCTGGGGGTCCACTGCATGGCTTCGGCAACGCCACCTTTCCGAGCTACATTGCTCCCTTCGCAAGCTTCAAGCTGGGCGAGGAAGAGATTCGAAATACCAAGCTGCGGATCGCGGATATCGATCTGCCGAACGCGGACATGCTCATTGGTCCAGACTTCTTCCTCTCGCACCGCATCTACGTGGCAAATAGTCGGCACACGATTTACTTCACGTACAACGGCGGCCCCGTATTCAATCTGACCGCGGCCAATCATGCCGCCTCCGCCCCATCCCAGACCATGCCGGCCGCCGCGGACGCCAAGCCCGATGCGTCGGCCGCGAGCAATTCGGGGTCCGCAGTACCCGGCGCCGGGGATCCATCGAGTTCCCCCTCGCAGGCAACGCAGCCGTTCGTCGAAGGCACCGGGGATGCGGCGGACTTCAGCCGTCGCGGCGCTGCCATGGCATCAAGGCGTGATTACAGTGACGCCTTGATCGCGTTGTCGCGGGCGTGTGATCTCGCGCCCGATAATTCCGAATATCTGTATCAGCGCGCGATCGTGTATTGGCAAATGAAGGATCCGGCCGCCGCGATGACGGATCTGAATCAGGCGCTCAAGCTGAAGCCCGATTATCTCGCTGCATTGCTCGCCCGGGCCCAGCTGTCGCTTCAAAAAGGCAATAAGGATCGGATGATCTCGGACCTCGAGGCGGCAAACAGTGCGGCGTCCAAGCAGGAGGATATGCGCTTTGAGATGGCGGTCACGTATGAGCGCGCGGATCTTTTGGACGCGGCGGTCGCGCAATACGATCTATGGATAGACGCCCACCCGGAGGATGCCCGAGTGCCTTTTGCACTGAACTCGCGCTGCTGGGTGCGGGCGGTCGGCGCGCATGACCTCGAGCTCGCCCTGAAGGACTGCAACGCGGCGTTGAAGCGTGCCCCGAAAGGCTCCGAATTCTACGCGCACGTCGCCAACAGCCGGGGCCTTGTGTGGCTGCGCATGGGCAGTTATGAGAAATCGATCGCCGACTACGATTCGGCCATCAAGATCAATCCGAAGGATGCCTCGTCCTGGTACGCGCGCGGTATCGATGAGCTGCGATTGCAAAAGCCCGGCGAGAGCCAAGCTGACATCGCCCAAGCCGAGGCCCTGTCGCCGACGGTGGCGGAGAGGTTCAGCCGCCACGGGATTGCGCCTTGATGTCTGCAATGCTGAACGCCCTCTGTTCTTCACCGGTCGCCGTGCCCGGACAACTCACTGTCGCCGCAAACTGACACAAAGCGCATTCCGATAACTGCGTCGACGAACTCAACCGGTTTCCAAATGTAAAAGGAGGACATTTAGCCTCAGGACCGCAATTGAACGCCGCCGGCCGGGCGCGTGGAGCAGAGGGATGAGCGAAAACATGAGAGGCGCTTCGCGCCTGCTGCGGTGGGTGCGCGCGAGGATTACCGCACCGCTCTTTGCCATAGCGGCCATCGGATCCGCGGGAGGCCTTCTGGGGGCGGCCTCGGCGCCCGAGTTCGTGCCTCTCGCCGGTAACGTCCACAGGCTCGCCATTCCCCGGTTCGATGTCGGCGAGGCGCCGGCATCGCTCCACCTCACGGGCCTCGATATCGTCTTCGCCAAGAGCCCGGCGCAGGACAAAGCGCTGCAAGCGCTTCTCTCGGCCCAGCGCGATCCAAAATCGCCGCAGTATCACCAGTGGTTGACGCCGGCAGAGTACGGACAGCGCTTCGGTGCCTCGAACGCCACCGTTGCCGCGGTGAGCAACTGGCTCGAATCGAATGGACTCGTGGTGGGGCAGGTTCCGATGGGACGCGGCCATCTGCCGTTCTCCGGCAACAAGACGCAGGTCGAGGCCGCCCTGCGCACGTCCATTCATCTATTCCAGATGAGCAGCGAGCGCCACTACGCCAATGTGACCGAGCCGCAGATTCCGGCGGTGTTCGCACCGATCGTAGCCGCGATCCGCGGCTTGAACGACTTCCACCCGCATCCGGGTGTGCGGCCGCCCAAGGGCGCTCCGCGCGGACCGATTCCCTCGGTGGGCCGTGAAAGCGGTCGCGTGGCAGCCGCGCCAGACACGTTCTACAACGGAACCGATCAGTGGCCCGGGTATGTGGGTCCCACGGATTTCGCGACCATGTATAACCTGCTCCCCGCGTATCAGCAGGGGATCACCGGCGCCGGGGTCACGGTCGCCATCGCAGCACAGAGCGATCTCGATTCCAGCGTGCTCACAGCCTTCTGGAACGGCTTTGGTGTCAGCGGGTCCAGCTTCGGCTTGCCGGCGCAGCAGTTCTCCTCGATGCCAGTCCCCGGCGGGACAGACGTGCCCCAAACGAAGGACGGCAATGAAGACGAAGCCTATCTCGACACGGAGATCGTCGGTGCCCTTGCGCCTGGCGCGCAACTCATTCTGGTGCGCGACGCCGATGCGACGAATGCCGCCCAATACGTCATCGACCAGAACCTCGCGGCGATCCTCAACATCTCGTTCAGCGCGTGCGAGGGCGAAATCAGTACCCAAGGCAACGCGGCAATCAGTGCCATGTTTCAGCAAGCGGTGGCGCAGGGCATCACCATCACGGTTTCCTCCGACGATGCCGGTGTCGCGGGCTGCACGGCCCAATCTGATGTAGGCACCTCGAACGATGTGAACTCCAATGGCTTCTCCGTCAATGCTATTGCCTCGACGCCCTATGATCTCGCGGTCGGAGGGACGGATTTCAATGTGGTGACTGAGTCAACCTATTGGAACGGCTCGAATCAAGCAGGAACGCTGGTCAGCGCCCAATCGCATATTCCCGAGACTATCTGGAACGAGTCGTGCGCCAATCCGATTTTCGCGGCGGCATATCAGCCGCCCGGAGACCCGATCAAATTCTGCAATACCGCCAACCTCGAAACTCAGAGCGGTTCTGTGAGCAACCCGTTCATCGAAATCTCCGGCGGCGGCAGCGGAGTCAGCAGCTGCACGACGACTAACAGTAGCGGCACCTGTACCGGGGGGTATGCACAACCCACATGGCAGCAAGGGGTGCCAGGCATCGGCAGCTTCATCGGCCGCGCGGTCCCTGACGTTTCGATGATCGCCACGCGCTGGCTCATGTGCTCGTACGACACGGGGGGCTGCGATCCCACGCAGCCGCCCACGTTTCCTCCGGCGGCGACCGGTACCATCAAAGTGCTCGATGGTACCTCGGCGGCTGCGCCGTCCGTGGCGGCGATCGTGGCCCTCATCGACCAGACTCAGATCTCGAGCGCGCATGCTGACGGTCGGCAAGGCCTGCTGAATCCCACGTTCTACAGTCTGGCCGCGACGGAGTATGGCTCGGCGGTCAACCTCACCGCTTGTGACGCCTCGCAGGGGCCGATTACCAGCGCCGCCTGCATCTTTTACGACGTGACGGCGGGCTCGAGCGCGCAACCCTGTAGCGTGGCGAACTACACCTCCAATGCGGCCGGCAGTCTCCCTGTCAGTACGTGCGGTACCGAGGGGAACGATGCGACGGGCGTCATGGAGGTCGGCGGCACACAATCCTATGCCGCTGGTGCGGGCTTCGACATCGCGAGCGGACTCGGGAGCATCAACGCCGCTGCCCTCATCGCCGCCATTCAGTCGAATTCCGCACCCGACGGGCTCGCGGCGAGCGCGTCGGGCGCGGCCGTGACATTGACCTGGAACGCCGATGCGAATGCGACCCAAGGCTACGATGTCTATCAAGGCACAGGTATCGGCCCCGTGTCGTCGGCCCCGGTGCAGCAAAACGTCATGACCCCATCCACAACCGTGACCGGCTTGCAGTTCGGTCAGCAGTACGTGTTCGCCATTGCCGCCGTGTCCTCGAGCGGCGTGTCGCCGCGCTCGAGCGAGGTGGCGGTGATGACCGTTCCCGCCGCGCCGGCCGGCGTTCAGGTCGCGGCTTCTGGTGCGGGCACCCTCATGCTCACGTGGACGGCGAGCCCCGGGGCGTCCACCTACCAGCTTTTCGAGGGAACGAGCGCGAACGGTGAGAGCGCGACTCCGACCGAAGTGGGGATCACGAGCGCCTCGGCTACGGTTTCAGGGCTCACGGCGGGGCAACACTACTTCTTCCGGGTAGCAGCGGTGGATTCCGCCGGTTCCTCGGCTCAATCGACGGAGGTGAGCGCGACCACGATCGCGAGTCCGCCGGCATCGCTTGCCGCGAGCGCCGGAAATGCTTCGGTGGCGCTGACGTGGAGCGCTTCCACGGGGGCGGTGAGCTACAACATCTACGAGGGGACCACCTCGGCGGGCGAAGGGGCACAACCGGTCAAGACGGGGCTCAGCGGGACGAGCGCCACCATCGGCGGGCTGGCCAACGGAACCAAGTATTACTTCACGGTGGCCGCGGGCGACGCGGGCGGAGTTTCGCAACCCTCCGGTGAAGCGAGCGCCACCCCTGCGGCCCCGAAAGGCGGCGGAGGGGCGATGGACTGGCTCGCCCTCGGCGGGCTCGCCGCGCTCGTCAGCTCTCGAAGAACCCCATCTTCACGCCGGCGAGCTGTACCACGTCATTGTCGTTGAGGCGGCGCGCCTGCGGACCGATCGGGACGCCGTTGACCTGCGGGTAGTCGTTTTCCTTGCCGCTGTCGACGTGCACGATGAAGTATCCCTCTGAGCGGCGGGTGATCGCGGCCACCTGCACGCCGGGCCGTCCCAACGTGGTCAGGGCCTTGGTCAACTCGAGCTCGCGCCCCGCAAAGGCGCCGCTCAGCACCTGCAGCTTCGCCTTGGGCAGCGCGATGGCGCTTTCGGGGACGCCGGGTGCCCCGGGCGGCCGCTTGGCGGCGACCGCCTTGGCCGCCTGATCCACGGCAACGCCCACGCGCCGGATCCGATCTTCGCCCTGGGAGCTCGGCGTGATCACCATGGTCTTCTCGAACTCGTCCTGCTGGGCGTCGCCGTCCTGGCTGTCGACGAAGCGCAGCTGATGATGGCCGACCGTGATCACGTCGCCATGCTGCATCGCATGCTTCTTGATCAGCTTGCCATTGACGTACGTGCCATTGGTACTGTTCAAGTCCTCCAGAAAGGAGTCGTTCAGGATGTTGATGATGAGCGAGTGATGGCCGCTCACCGCCGGATTATCGATACGAATATCGTTATCCGGGAGGCGCCCGATCGTGTAGCGCTCCTTGTTCATGTTGTATTCCGCGAGGATTTGACCATCCAAGCTGAGCATCAGACGTGCCACAGACTCATCTCCTAACCGAACCATCCCAGTATTTTGTCAAATATACGCCGTTGCGCGGGGAACGGCTCAGTGACATGCGCCATGATCACCGAGACATTGTCGCGCCCGCCGTTATCGTTCGAGAGCTGAATCAGCTGTTTAGCAACTGTATCAAGATTAGCACTAAAGGTACTGATTGTTAAATGAATATCCTCGTCCTCGATCATGTCGGATAAACCATCGGAGCAGAGCACGTAGTAATCGCTCTTCTGAACCGGCTGCTCGTGGATCTCCACTTCCACGTTCTGCTCAACACCGAGCGCCCGGGTCACATAGTTCTTGTTGGTCGCGCGCTGGGCCTCCTGCTGCGAATAAAAGCCCCGGTCGACGAGCTCTTGCAGCAGCGAATGATCCAACGTCATCTGTTCGAAGCGGTTGTCGCGCAACCGGTAGAGCCGTGAGTCCCCGACGTGCGCGATAGACATCTTATTATCGTGGAACAGGCAAGCCACCACCGTTGTACCCATTCCCTCACATTGAGGCTGAGTCTTCGAGGTGTGGTAGATGATTTTGTTGGCTCTGTGAATGGCGTCACGCAGGATGATGCTGGGCCGCGTCAAGCCGGTTTCCGGGTCGCGCACCGTGAGATCCTCGCGGTTCACCGCATCGCGGACCAGGTTGATGATGGTCTTGACGGCGATTCCGCTCGCCACCTCGCCGGCGTTGTAGCCGCCCATGCCGTCCGCCAGCACGAACAGGCCGATGTCGGCCTCCGCGCCGATCATATCCTCGTTGTGCTCGCGCACCTTGCCGGTGTCGGTCAGCGCGACGCTCTGAATTTTGCTACGCAAACTCATGTGCGCAATTTGGATTTTGTCATCTGCTCGTGCACCCGGTCATGGCAATCCCGTCGGCAATCGCGACCGACAGTCCTCCAGGGCGGCAGCCATCTGCGCCCCCGATTCGAATCGCGCTTCGGGGTTCTTGGCCAGCGCACGATCGATGATGCCGTCGACGCAGGCAGGTAGATCCGGCCGGAAAGCGCGCAACGGCGGATGCGGGGCCTCCGCGATCTGTTGCATCAATCCGGTCATCGAGTCAGCGGTGAACGGCAGCTGACCCGTCAACAGCTGAAACAGGCTAACACCCAAGGAGAACAAATCCGAGTGACCGGTCACGGTTCGTCCTTCGAGCTGTTCGGGGGACATGAATGACGGGGTGCCGAGCACAATTCCCGTCCGCGTCGAGCCCGTGCCGGTCAATCGCGCGATGCCGAAGTCGGTGATCTTGAGCACGTCCGCGCTCGGATCGTACATAATGTTTGCGGGCTTGATGTCCCGGTGCACGACGTGCTGCTTGTGCGCGAAGCCGAGCGCCTGGGCGGTTCGCCCGGCCAACTCGAGCACCTTGCGCGGCTCGAGCAGCGTATCGGGCGTCGCATAATCGCTCAGATGGCGCCCCTTCAGATATTCCATCGCAATGTAGGCCAACCCCCGCTCTTCGCCCACATCATAGATAGTCACGATGTTCGGGTGATTGAGCCGCCCCGCAGTTTCGGCCTCGCGGAAGAACCTCGACCGCGCCTCGGCCAATTCCGATTCGCTGAACTCGCTCGCCAGGGGAATGGCCTTGATCGCGACCAGCCGATTGATCGCCGTATCGCGGCCGAGATACACCGTGCCCATGGCGCCTCGGCCGATTTCGCGCTCGAGACGATACCGGCCGAGGAACTGTGCGTCGCCCGGTCCGCCGGCGGCCGGTCGCGCGGCGGTCGCTGCCACCCTGAAGGTCGCAACCGGTTTCGGGGCGGGCGGTGCCGGAGCGGCGGCTCGCGGACGGGCAGGCGAGTGCGGGATCGCCTTGCGCTCGGCGTCCATCAACCTTCGCAGCCTCTGGCCGACGTCGCGATAGGTATTATCGATGCGCGCTAGGTGGCGGTACACGGCGGTGGCCTGCAGGTTCCGGCCCCGCTGCTCGAGCTGAGTGCCGAGCGCGTACAGATCGCCGAGCACGGTGGCGCTCGCTTTGCGGGCCTTGAGCTCGGCGAAGCGTTGTTCGAAGTTGTCCAGGAGGCGGGCGGTATCCGGGCCCGGGGTGTGAGGCGGCTTGGCAGCGGCGGCAGCCGGTGCGGCCCAACGCGACATCACGAACAGCGCCCCACCCCCGCTCAGGAGCACGGTACCGGGCAGCCAGGCCCAGGCACCCGCGTTGATGTGCTCTCGAAGCAACACGGCGATGCCCAGAAGGCCAAAACCCGCGATAGCCGAGATCATCCCGAATTTGCGCATGCTCCAGACATAATCCGTTCGCAGAAGGCGCGCAGTATAGGTGATCGGGCAGCCCCAACTGCAATGTTAAGCTCACAAATTCGCAGGCCCGGGGGATGAATGGCGCGCTCAAAAGAGGTTTTTGTTTGCCAGGCCTGCGGTGCGTCATCGCCCAAGTGGCAAGGCCAATGCGCTGCCTGCGGCGAGTGGAACACGCTCATTGCCGAGGTCCAGGGGCCCGGCGGCCCAAGCCGGGGGGGAACCAAGACCGTCCGCATGAGCTCCTCGAGCTCTCTGGCCGAGGAGGCGGGGGTCGAGCAGTCGCGTCTCAACACCGGGTCGGCGGAACTCGATCGGGTCCTCGGTGGTGGTCTCGTGGCCGGTTCGGTCACCCTGATCGGGGGCGATCCCGGGATCGGCAAGTCGACCCTGATGCTGCAGTCGGCTTCGGCCTTGAGCGCCGCGGGGCCCTCGCTCTACGCAACGGGCGAGGAGTCGCTCAAGCAGGTCGGGCTGCGCGCCCGGCGGCTGGGTCTCGATGCGGCCGGCACACGGCTGGTCGCCGAGACCCAGGTGGAGGCCATCGTCGAGGCCGCGAAGAGCCTCAAAGCGCGGGCGCTGATCGTCGATTCTATCCAGACTATGTATTCCGATCGCATCGACGCCGCGCCCGGCGCCGTCACGCAGCTGCGCGAATGTACCGCGGAGCTGGTGCGTTTCGCGAAGAGCAGCGGCACGGCGGTCCTTTTGGTCGGTCATGTGACCAAGGAAGGCCAGATTGCCGGCCCGCGCGTCCTCGAGCACATGGTCGACACGGTGCTTTACTTCGAGAGCGACTCGGGCAGCCGCTATCGGGTGCTCCGGTCGGTCAAGAATCGGTTCGGCGCAGCCAATGAGATCGGCGTGTTCGCCATGCTCGAGCAGGGGTTGCGCGAGGTCGCGAATCCGTCCGCGATCTTTCTGTCGCGCCACGCCCAGCCGGTGCCGGGCAGCGCCATCACGGTGATGCGCGAAGGGACCCGATCGCTGCTGATCGAGGTTCAGGTGCTGGCCGATGGGAGCGTGGGCGCGAACCCACGCCGGGTGGCCGTCGGAATCGACGGCAACCGGCTCACCATGCTCCTCGCGGTGGCACATCGGCACGGGGGTCTGCGTCTGTCGGGGCAGGACGTTTTTGCGAACGTGGTCGGCGGGGTGCGTCTGCAGGAAACGGCCGGCGATCTGGCCATCGTGCTGGCCGCCCGGTCCAGCCTGAATGATGCGCCCTTACCCCAGGCGATGATCGTGTTCGGTGAGCTCGGGCTTGCCGGCGAGATCCGGCCGGTGCCGTTCGGTGAGGAGCGCCTGCGCGAGGCGGCGAAGCACGGCTTCAAGTCGGCGCTGGTGCCGGAGGCAAATGTTCCGAAGCGCACGGTCGAGGGCATGGAGGTGCGCGGCGTGACCCGCTTGAGTCAGGCGCTCGATGCGCTGTAGCCTGATGGTTGCACCTCCTCGCCCATCCGCCCTGCGTCCTCCGCCGCGCGTCAGCGTCGGGTCACGACCACTTCCAGGTAGTTGCTCGGGACTATGAGCGAGCCGGGTCCGGCGCGATTCATCTCGGACAAGAGCGCTGCGAGATCCGATTCCAACGCGGCGGCGCGGTCCGGCACGAGGGATGCGAAGGCCTTATGGAGCGGCCCATACCAGTTGCGAAACACCTCGATGAAATGCGCCGGGGAGCGGTAGCGGAAATGAAAGACCCGCGGAGTGATGGCGATACTCGCGGCCGCGCTCCCGAATAACTGCTCGAGATGCGATTCAGTGCCCCAGAGCGCCGGCGATTGCACACCCGCGGCCGGCGGGACGTGCCGAGCGAGGGTCTTGAAGAGCCGACCGATGAAGCCATCGGGTGTCCAGTTGGCGAGTCCAATCCGGCCGCCGGGCCGGCACACGCGCGAGAGCTCCCAGGCTGCTCTCGCGTGGTCGGGGGCGAACATTACGCCGAAGGTGGACAACACGCAGTCGAACGACGCGTCCTCGAAGGGCAGCGCTTCCGCATCCGCGGGAAGGAATTCGGCCTGTAAGCCCTCGGCACGGGCCCGTTGTGCGCCTCGATCGAGCAGGGCCGGCACGTAATCGGTCGATGTCACCTTGCAGCCGCGACGAGCGGCAGCGAGCGTCGCATTACCGTTGCCGGCGGCCACGTCGAGCACTTTCTCGTCATACCGAAGATCGCAGGCTTCCGCGACGAGCTCGCCGACCAGCTGCAAGGTAATCCCCACGACGGCGTAATCGCCGCTGGCCCAGGCGGTCTGCTGGCGGGCCTTCAAGGCTGTGAGATCGATGGGACTGACGGCGTTCATGATTCTGACCTCGCAGGTGAATTTGGTCTGCGCAATGTGGGGCATGTGGGTACCCCGAGTCCTAGCCTCCCGTCGGTCTTTCTTGCCTGATCGTCTTGGCAGCGCTCTTCTGGGCGGCCACAATGCGCCGAAGTCGCTTCGGAGCGCCCCCATGAGCATGGAACGGATCGCGGCCGCATTGCATCGGGTCGAATCGATCTTGAGACGGCGGCCGGCGGCCGCCGTGCACGAGGATGCACCGGCTCTTGCTCGCTGGCAGAGCGGCACTCGCGTGGTCACGAGGCACCCTGACGGAGCTTCGGTGGAGACCGATCTGCCGTCCGAGCTCGGCGGCACCGGCGATCGGGTGACCCCGGGCTGGCTGTGGCGCGCGGCTCTGGGCTCGTGCCTGACGACGCGCATCGTCCTGGCGGCGGCGGCCGAGGGAGTGGATCTCACCACGGTCGAGGTCGAGACGCGCAGCCGATCCGATGTGCGAGGCTTGTTGGGGCTGTGTGATGAGTCCGGTGCGGTGCCTTGCTCGGCGCCCGGCGATGTGCAACTCAAAGTACGTCTCGGCGCCCGCGGAATGTCGAGCGAGCGGCTGCATGCGCTGGTCATTCAAAGCCAGTGCTTGTCGCCGATGCAGATGGCGGTGACGAGAGCGCTGCCGCTGGACATCGTCATCGAGGTGCTCGAGAGCTGATGGACGCATTGTCGCAGACCTTGCGAGTCGTGCGGCTGGTCGGCGCGATTTTCATCAATGCCAAGTTCACCGCTCCCTGGTCGTACAAGTCGCCGAACGCCGCCACGGCGGCGCCCTTGCTCGAGCCCGGCGCCGAACGCGTCGTGATATTTCATTTGATCACAGAGGGCGAGTGTTACGTCGAGCTCGGCGGCGAGCCTCCGGTGCATCTGCGCGGCGGCGATGTCGTTGTGTTTCCGCAGGGTGATGCGCATGTGATGGCCTCCGCTCCCGGTGTGCCGCCCGCGAGCGGGGCGCGCTTGGATCAAGTGCTCGCCCGCCGTCCGCGTCAACTCGTGTACGGCGGCGCCGGGCCGACAACCCGACTCGTGTGCGGCTATCTGGCGTGCGATGCGCGGCTCGCGCGAATGCTGTTCACCGGACTGCCGGCGCTGATCAAAGTCAACGTCCGCGGATCGGATGCCGGTGAATGGCTCGAAGCCTCGGTCCGGTATGCGCTTGCGGAAGCCCGTTCGCCACGTCCAGGCGGGGCGGGGGTGCTCGCGAAGCTCGCCGAGGTTCTCTTCATCGAAGTGCTGCGTCTCTATATGAACGAGCAGAGCCCCGGACGAATCGGCTGGCTGGCCGGAGTGCGGGACCGCATCGTGGGCGCGGCGCTCAACGCGCTCCATGCGCAGCCGGCTTACGCATGGACGTTGGAAGAGTTGGCACAAACCGCGGGTACCTCGCGCTCCGTGCTCGCGGAACGCTTCGTCGAGTTGGTCGGCAGCACACCGATGCAGTACCTCACTCAGTGGCGCATGCTCTTGGCGGCGAATCTCCTATGCGGCAGCAACGCACCGCTTGCGCGTATTGCGGAGGATGTGGGATATCAGACCGACACCGCGTTCAGTCGGGCGTTCCGACGGGAGTTCGGCGCGCCACCTGCTGCCTGGCGTCGCCGTCAAGCGCGACGTGAGAGGGGATTGCAATCGTGAAACCGCAATCTCTCATGCGCAGCACGCTGCTGGTGATCCTTGCCACCCATGCGCAAGTCTCGCTGCCGCAATCGGGCGCCGGCGATTCATCCACCGCCGGCCATTCCATCATCCTGCGGGCGGCGCACCTGCTGGACATCGAGACCGGACGCTTGCTGACGCCGGGCGAGGTGCGCGTCGAAGGCGATCGGATCGTCGCGGTGGGACCCTCGGTCGAGCCGGGCCCGGGCACTGAAATCATCGATCTGGGCGGCGCAACCTTGATGCCAGGCCTCATCGACGCTCATGTGCACCTGTTCCTGCATCCGGGCGCGGAGGATCTGCAAACCGTGGAGGAATCGGTGCCGAAGCGCACCTTGCTCGCGATGCGCGCGGCGCGCGATGACCTGATGGCGGGCTTTACGGCCGAGCGCGACATGGGCACCGAGGGCGCGGGGTCCGCCGACACGGCGATTCGCGAGGCCATTGACGGCGGCGTCATCGTCGGGCCGCGCTTGCGCATCTCGGGCAATGCCATCGACATCGTGGGCGGCCACGAGGATGCCAACCACTTCAATCCGGCCCAGCACGTGCTCTCGAACGCCGACTACGCCAACAGTGCGGACGAGCTCGTCGTGGTCATCCGCGAGCAGCACAAGCAAGGCTCGGATTTCGTGAAAATCTACGAGACCGGCCCGGACACGATGCGCGATGGGGTATTGCATACGCCCTATCAGTACTCCGTCGCCGAGCTCAAGGTCGCGGTGGCAGAGGCCGCGCGCTGGGGCGGCCGCGTCGCCGTGCATGCGATGGGCGAGCCCGGAACGCTCTATGCGGCACAGGCCGGGGTCGCCTCGATCGACCATGCGACCCAGCTGAGCGATGAGACGATGCGCCTCATGAAGGCCAAGGGCATTTTCGCCGTACCTACACTCACCATTTTCGACTATTTCGCCGGTCAGGCGCGGGCCGGCGGCGACGAGCGCTCGCTGCTCGAGTACAAGATCAAGGAATTCAAACGACAAGTCGCCGCCGGCATTCCGTTCGCGGTCGGCTCCGATGTCGGGCCGTTTCCCCACGGCACACAGGCGCGCGAGCTCGAGCTCATGGTCAAGTACGGCATGACGCCTTTGGCCGTGCTGCGAGCGGACCTGATCAATGGGGCGCGGCTCCTCGGCTGGGACGGCGAGCTCGGGGCGTTGAAGCCGGGCCATTACGCCGACATCGTGGCGGTGCCCGGCTCCCCGCTCGAGGACATTACGGCGTTGGAGCACGTGTCGTTTGTCATGAAGGGCGGCGTGATCGAACGGCGCGACGCCCACCCGCGCGACGCGAGCCGCTGAGGGTGCCTCAGGCCCGGCCGCGCGCCGCGAGATAGGGGCGCACGGCCTGTGCGTGTCTCCGCTCTGCCGCAAACCCGACGTAGCCGTCGGGACGCACGACGTACACGGCGTCGCGCTCGAGCCCGCTCGCGTGCATGGACGCATGCCAGGCAAAGACGTGCAGCGGCAAGCCCCGCTCGCGGCAGAGCGACTCGATCATGGGTTGCGCCCGGCCGTACACGTGCACCTGCCAGTCGAGCGAGGCGAGGGGAGCGAAGTTATCGACGTTCTCGCCGAGAGGCACCCATGGCAGGCGGTCCCCGCCATGCACGGCGCCGGCGCGGCCCGCGCTCAGGGGACTCTCACGGTAGCTCACCGAAGTTTGGGACACGGTGCGGAACAGGAAGCGGCGGGTCGTCCGAATCTTGAACAATACGCGCGCGAGCAAGGGGAACAGGTCCAGCCGGAGGAACCGGGCGGTCCAGCTCGAGCTCGTCACCAGGCTGAAGGCTCGGTCGGTGGTCTTCACGAGACGCCGGGCGAAGGCGATGCGCTCCGGCTCGTAGCTGTCGAGGATCGAGCCCGTCGCACGGCCGTGGAGCACGGCGGCCAGTTTCCAGGCGAGGTTGATCGCATCGCCGATGCCGGTGTTCATGCCTTGCCCGCCCACCGGGCTGTGGACGTGCGCGGCATCGCCCAGCAGGAACGCCCGACCTTTGCAGAAATGCGCGGCGACGCGGTGATGTACCCGATAGGTCGAGAACCAATTCACGCGCGCGACCTCGATGGGCAACCACCTCATGGCGCGGCGGCTCACATCATCCCAGGACAGCCGGTCCCGCGCTTCCCGCGGGACGTCATCCCGTACCGTACCGACCAAGCGCGCCGCGCCCGCGTGCTTGAGCGGGAACACGGCCAGGAAATCCGCCATGTCGAGCGCGACGTGAATATTCCCATCGACGACAGCACCCGCGGCTTGCACGTCGGCCACGTAGAAAAGATGATCATAGGTGCCGCCGTCGAACCCAATGCCGAGCGTCGCGCGCACCGCCGAGTGCGCGCCGTCGCAGCCGGCGATGTACGGGGTCTCGAAAAACTCGAGCCTGCCGTCCGCAAGCTTGAGGCGCGCCCGCACCGCGCCGCCGGATTCCTCGAAATCCGCGAGCTCGCAACGGCGCTCCACCTCGACGCCGAGTTTGGCGAGCCGCTCGATCAGCAGGCGCTCGTGCTGGTCTTGCGGGAAAACGAGGGCGAAAGGAAAGGGGCTCAAGCCCGCGCCGAGATCGCCGAAGACCGCGTTCGCGCGCCGCTTGCCGGCGACCCATAAGTTCAAAGCACCGACGCGGTGGCCGCGATCGACCACTGTCTGTGCCAGATCGATGGCGCGGTAGAGCTCGAGCGTGCGGGCCTGCACCGCGAGCGCCCGCGAGGTGGTGCCCGGCTCCGCTGCGCCGTCGATGAGGCGCACCGGCACCTTCAGGTGCGTGAGCCACAGGGCGAGCACCAGGCCGGTGGGGCCGGCTCCGACGATGAGCACTCGGTCATTGGTCATGGATGCCTTTCGGGTGGTGCACCCGTATGCTAGGTGCTTCCGGCGAGGGAGAGAAGATGAACGCGACAACGCCCCTTGAGGTAGCCGTTGACCATTCGCTGCTGTCGCGCGCGGCGCAACGCTGCTGCGCATGGTCCGAACGGTGGTTTCCCGACGCTTTTGCCTTCGCCATGCTCGCCGTCGCCATCGTCGCCGTTGCGGCCCTTGGCATCGGCGCAGCGCCCCTGTCGATCGCGCAGAATTTCGGGTCGGGATTCTGGAGCCTGATCCCCTTCACCATGCAGATGACCTTCATCATCGTCGGGGGGTACGTCATCGCCGATTCGCCGCCGGTCGCCGCCTTGGTCGGACGGCTCGCCGCGATTCCGAACACCGGCCGCGGGGCGATCGCAATGGTGGCGCTCTTCTCGGCGCTCACCTCCCTGATTCATTGGGGCTTCTGCATGGTGTTCTCCTGCCTGCTGGTGCGTGCCATGGCCCGACGCGCTGATCTGCCGATGGATTATCGCGCCGCGGGCGCGGCGGCCTGCACCGGCTTGGGATCGGTCTGGGCGCTGGGCCTGTCGTCGTCGGCGGCGCAGCTTCAGGCGAATCCGGGAAGCATGCCACCCGCGCTCCTCGCCGAGACGGGTGTCATCCCGTTCAGCCAGACGATCTTCCTCTGGCAGTCGATCCTCTGTGCCGTCATTCTCACGGCCGTGAGCACCTGGATTGCGTGGAAGACCGCGCCCGGTGCGACAGAAGCGCGCACGGCACAAAGGCTCGGTGTCGATCCGCAGGATCGCCGCGAGAGCGGCGAGCGCAAGCGGCCGGGCGAGTGGCTGGAATACAGCCCCGTGCCGGCGATTTTCATCGCCGTGCTGGGCGCGGCATACCTGAGTCACGAATTTGCGGCCAAAGGCTTCGTCGCGGCGATCTCTAACCTCAACACATACAATTTTCTTTTCATCGTCGGCGGCCTGCTGCTGCAATGGCGGCCGCGGCGCTTCATCGATGCCGTATCACGCAGCGTTCCGGGCGCCGCCGGGGTGCTGATTCAATTTCCCTTCTTAGGAGCCATTGCGGCCATCCTGACCGGTGCGAAGAACGGTGCGGGGCAAACGCTCTCCGGACTCCTTGGCACTGCGTTCACGCACATCGCGAGTCATGCGACGTTTGCCCCCATCATCGGTGTTTACTCGGCGTTGCTCGGACTCTTCGTTCCCTCGGGCGGCGGCAAGTGGGTCATCGAGGCGCCCTACGTCATGCATGCGGCGAATGCGCTTCAATACAATCTCGGTTGGGTGGTGCAGATCTATAACGCTGCGGAGGCGTTGCCGAACTTCATCAATCCTTTCTGGATGCTGCCCATTCTCGGCATCCTCGGACTCAAGGCTCGCGATCTGATCGGATTCACGGTGGTGCAATTCGCGATCAACCTGCCGCTGGTGCTCATTCTGTTGTGGGTGCTCGGGGCGACGCTCCCTTATCATCCGCCCATTGCACCGCCTTGATCGCCGCCGATCGAGGCTAACGCTCGACGAAATCCCGCAACCGGTCTGCGCCGGGCCGGCGCCGCTCGAGCCTCAGGCCTTGCTGAGCACCAGATAGGGAGCGCACTGGCTCGAGGCAGCGACCACCTCGTACTTGACCTCCGCGGTCCGGTACTGGCAGACGAGGATCGGCGATCCCGGGTAGGAGGATATTACCCGCTGGCCCACGAGCTTCGCCCGCGGGCTCTGCGCGGCGTTGACGTTGAATGCGATCAACAATCCCAAAGCGACGGCGATGCTTCTCATGCGGGGCGGCTCCTACTGACCATGGGCCGCATTTTGGGCGCAATGCGAGGCTCGCGACCCTACCGGGTTCTCAAATCGAGCATTGGCGATATGTCACATGCTTTTCCTTGCCGGGCCCGCCGCGCTCGGGGCTCTCTCGGCGGGCGGCCGGATGCGCACGGTCTTGATGGCGTTGTCGCTGGTCTGCACCACCTCGAGCATGTAGTCCGCGAGCTTGAGCGTGGTGCCGGGCTCGGGGATGGTCTCCAGGAACTCGACGATGAGCCCGTTCAAGGTTTTCGGTCCGTCGGTGGGCAGGTTCCAACGCATCGAGCGATTCAAGGCGCGGATCGTCGTCGATGCGTTGGCGACGAAGCTGCCGTCGGCCTCGCGGTGCAGATCCTTGTGCATCATGGTCGCCGGATCGGTGGTGAACTCGCCCACGATCTCCTCGAGGATGTCCTCGAGCGTGACGAGCCCCTGAATGTCGCCGTACTCATCGACCACGAACGCCATGCGGCGCTTGTCCCGCTGAAAGTTCAAAAGCTGCGTGTTCAGCGGTGTGCCCGAGGGAACGAAGTATGCATCGCGCGTGCTCGCGGCTTCGATCAGCTTCTCGCGGTCCCAGCGTCCGCGCGCCAGCTCGTGCACCACGCGCTTCATGTGGAGCACGCCGACGATGTGCTCGATGTCACCTTCGAAAACAGGCAGGCGCGTGTGTTGGGCTTGCCGCAATTGTTCGAGGATTTTCTCCCAGGGATCGTCGACATCGATGCCGACGATCTCGACGCGCGGCACCATGATGTCCTCGACGGTCGCTTTTTCCAGGTCGAGCAGGCTCATGAGCATCTGCCGGTGGCGCTGGGGAATCATGGCGCCGGCCTCCGCGACCACGGTGCGCAGCTCCTCGCTGCTCAAGGAGTGCGACGCTTGCTCGGGCGATACACCGAGCAGGCGCAGCACCCCATTCGCGAGCAGATTCGTCGCCCACACGAACGGATACAGCACCCACAGAAGAGCCGTGTAAACATAGGCGGCGGGCAGCGCAAGGCGCGCGGGGTGCAGCGCGCCGTACGTCTTCGGCGCGACTTCGCAGAAGATCAACAGCACGATGGTGAGGAGCACTGCGGCGAATGCAAGCAGGTAGTCGCCCCCGAGGCGGATGGCGATCACGCTCACCAGCATGGGCGCCGTCACATTGACGATGGTGCTCAGGAGAAGGATGAGGCCGATCAGACGGTCCGGGTGGGCGAGCAGATCCTCCGCCAAGCGCGCCCCCCGGATGCCGGCCTTGGCCTGATGGCGCAGCCGATAGCGGTTCAAGCTCATCAGTGCGGTTTCGCTGCCTGCGAAAAAGGCCGCGAGGATCAGCAGGACACCCAGCGCACAGAAAAGAACACTGAGGGAGGGGTGTGGCATTTCCGTGTCTTAGGTCAGCCCCAGTGCCGTCCGAGCAGATACTCGAGCACGAACTTCGAGCCGAAATAGGACAGGACCAGGAAGCCGAATCCGCTCAGAGTCCACAGCACGGCCGACCGGCCGCGCCAGCCGTAGCGGGTGCGGCCTATCAGGAGCACGCCGAACAACACCCACGCGATGCACGAGAGAATCGTCTTGTGCTCGAGATGCTGCGCGCGCAGGTTGGTGACGAAGACGAAGCCGGTGAGCAGGGCGAGCGTCAGGATCACGAAGCCCGAGCCGATCAGCCGAAACATGACTTTCTCGAGCGCATCGAGTGGCGGCAGCACGGTCGGCAGATCCGCAACGCGTCTCGCGCGCAGCCTGCGGTCCAGGAATACGAGCACCAGTGCGGTAACGGCGGCAGCCAGCAGCAGCGCGGCCGCGGCCAGGGACATGAGGATGTGCGCCGTGAGCTCCCAGCCCGGCGGCGTTTCCTCCACATACGTGTGTCCAATGCCGGTCAAGGCGGCACCGAACGCCGCCAGCCCGAGCAAGATGGCCGCGATCGCCCGGTTGCTCTTCTCCATGGCAATGAAGCATGCGACCACGGCCAGCGTCCAGGCGAGCATCGAGATCGCCTCGAGCAATCCGATGGAATACGGCCCCAGGTAGAGCATGAGCCGTGCGATCGCCTCGGTGTGCGCGGCGATCGCGCCCAGCGTGAACCCCCAGGCGAGCACTCCGAGCCGCGGCTTGCTGACACTTCGCAGCATCAACCAGGCGCCGGCGGCGTACAGCGCGAAGAGGACGATGCGGAGGATCACGGCAGGATGCGGAGGATCACGGCTGAGGCAGATCATGACACAAGCACCGGGGTGCGCCTAGCGCACGGCGCGATGCGCTATCATTTGCCTATGTTCGACCGACTCTCAGCGGGTCTTACCCGCGCACTCAATGCGCTCTCGGGCCGCGGCTACCTGAGCGAGGAGAATATCGCCGATACCGTACGCGAGGTGCGCCTCGCGCTGCTCGATGCCGACGTCGCGCTTCCCGTGGTCAAGACATTCACGGAGGCCATCAAAGGCCGGGCCGTGGGCGTGGAGGTCAGCAAGAGCCTCACGCCGGGGCAGGCCTTCATCAAGGTCGTGCACGAGGAGCTCGTGCGCCTCATGGGCGAGCCCAGCACCGGCCTCAACCTGCGGGCGCAACGGCCTGTGATCGTCATGCTTGCGGGATTGCAGGGCGCGGGCAAGACGACCACCGTGGGCAAGCTCGCGCGCTGGCTCATGGAGAAACAGCGTAAAAAAGTGCTTCTGGTGAGCACCGATGTGTACCGCCCCGCGGCGATCGCGCAGCTCGAGACGCTGGCCGCGCAGGTAGGAGCGGGGTTCGCGCCGGCCGACGCTGCCGAGGCGCCGGTCGCTATTGCGCGCCGCGCGGTCAACCAGGCGACTCTCCAGGCCTACGACGTGCTCATCATCGACACCGCAGGGCGCCTGCATGTCGACGCCGACATGATGAAAGAAGTGAGCGAGCTCGAGACAGCCGTCTCGCCGCACGAGCGCCTCTTCGTGGTCGACAGCATGGCCGGCCAGGACGCGGTCAATGCGGCGCGCGCCTTCAACGACACCTTGAGCCTCACGGGCGTGATCCTCACCAAGGCGGACGGCGATGCGCGCGGCGGTGCGGCCCTGTCGGTGAGGCACGTGACCGGGAAGCCCATCTTATTCATCGGTACGGGCGAGAAATCCGAAGCGCTCGAGCTGTTCCAGCCGGAGCGGATCGCCTCCCGCATTCTCGGCATGGGCGATGTGCTTTCGCTGGTCGAGCAGGTACAGGAACAGGTCGATCAGGAAAAGGCCGAGAAGCTCGCCAAAAAGATCAGCAAGGGCAAATCGTTCGATCTGTCGGATCTGCGCGATCAGCTCAGCCAGTTGCAAAAGATGGGCGGCATGTCCGCCGTCATGGACAAGCTGCCCGCCCAGTTACAGGCGAACGCGGCGGCCGCGGCGGGTGCGGTGAACCCCAAGGTGCTGAAGCGCCAAATGGGCATCATCGACTCCATGACCCCCCGGGAACGGCGCCGCCCCGACCTCATCGACGCCTCGCGAAAGCGGCGCATTGCAGCAGGGGCTGGCGTGCCGCTGCCGGAGGTCAACCGCCTGCTCAAGCAGTTCGACCAGATGCAAAAAACCATGAAAAAGATGATGAAGGGGGGGATGCTCAAGAACCTCATGCGCGGCATGGGCGGGCGCCTGCCGCCGGGAATGGGTCCCCGCTTCTGATTTCTTGCTCTCGAGGCGCCAAAGTCATTACAATTGACGGCTTGGCATTGAAGGGTGAACGCAGATGGTGACGATCCGATTGACTCGAAGAGGCGGCAAGAAGACGCCGTTCTACCATGTGGTGGTGACTGACAGCCGCAAGCGCCAGGGCGGCACGAGCCTGGAGAGCGTCGGGCTGTTCAATCCGGTCGCGCGTGGCGCCGAGATCAAGCTGCGCTTGGACGTGGCCCGCATCGAGCATTGGCTCAAAGAGGGGGCGCACATGTCCGATCGCGTCAAGCACCTTCTGACCGTCTATCGTAAACAGGCCGCCTAAGGGCCCGGAACTCAAGGCCGGGGCATTGCGATGAGCGGAGAGGATTCTGCGCTCATCGAATTAGGGGTCATCGGCGCACCCTTCGGCATCTTGGGGTGGCTCAAGCTGCGCTCGTACACCGATCCACCCGAGCGGTTGCTCGAGCACCGCACGCTCCGCTTGCACATCGGCGGCGATTGGCGTGCCTATCGGGTGGAGGCGAGCGGCCGCAGCGGCGGTGCGCTGACGGTGAAGCTCGCCGGCGTCGCGGATCGTACCGCGGCAGAGGGGCTGAAAGGCGCCGAAGTCGGCGTGCCGCGGAACGAGTTGCCGCCCTGTGAGGCGGGGGATTTTTATCGGGCCGACTTGCTCGGCTGCGAAGTGGTGAATTTGACGGGTGACCGCCTCGGGGTGGTTGCGCATTTCGTGGAGATTCCGGCGCACGCGCTCATGGTGGTGCGCGGGGATCGGGAATATTGGGTGCCCGCCGTGCCGCAATATCTGCGGCGTGTGGACCTTGAGGCGCGACGGGTCGTGGTGGATTGGCAGGAAGCGGCCGAGTAGCGGCAAGTCGCATGCGTATCGCGGTGGTGTCTCTCTTCCCCTCGATGCTCCGAGAGGCGCTGGCGCACGGTGTGCTGGGCAGGGCCGTGGAGCGCAAGGTGCTCGAAGTCACGTGCTTCGATCCGCGGGACCATACCCAGGATGTGCACCGCACGGTGGACGATCGTCCCTACGGCGGGGGGCCCGGGATGGTGCTCAAGGTCGAGCCGCTGCGCGATGCGCTGAGCGCCGCGCGCGCGACGATGTCCCCCGGGACGAAGGCGGTCTATCTCGGCGCCGACGGGGCGCGATTCGACCAGAAGCGGGCACGCGAGGCGTGCGGTTGGCCCGGCTTGATTCTGGTGGCCGGGCGCTATGAAGGGGTCGACGAGCGATTCGTCGAGCGCGAGATCGACGAGCAGTGGTCGATCGGCGATTATGTTTTGACGGGCGGCGAGTTGCCCGCGCTGGTGGTGATCGACGCGATCGCCCGGTTGTTGCCGGGGACCCTCGGCAGCGAGGAGTCGGCGTTGCAGGAGTCGTTCAGCGACGGGCTGCTCGATTGGCCGCATTACACGCGGCCGATCTCGGTGGATGGGCGCGGAGTGCCCGAGGTGCTGGCCTCCGGAGATCATGCCGCGATTCGCCGCTGGCGTCTCAAGGAGGCGCTCGGCCGCACGTGGCTGCGGCGTCCGGAGTTGCTCGAGCGGCGCGGTTTGTCGAGAGAGGAGCGCGCGTTGCTCGAGGAGTTCAAGCTCGCGACAGCGGCGCGAGGGAGCGGCGTTAAGCCGGGTGACTGACGATTGTTAGGATGAGGGCGAGTGCTATGAACAAGATCATTCAAGAGCTGAACGCGGAGCGTGCGACCCGCAAGATCCCGGACTTCAACCCCGGCGACACCGTGGTCGTGCAAGTGAAAGTCGTCGAGGGCGACCGCGAGCGCGTGCAGGCCTACGAGGGCGTGGTGATTGCCAAGAAAAACCGCGGCCTCAACTCCTCGTTCACGGTGCGCAAGATCTCCCACGGTGAGGGGGTCGAGCGCGTGTTCCAGACCTTCAGTCCGTCGATCAGCGAGGTCAGCGTCAAGCGTCGCGGCGCCGTGCGCCGCGCCAAGCTTTATTACCTGCGTGATCTGTCGGGCAAGGCTGCCCGCATCGACGAGAAGATCTAGTCCGGGCGGCGGCAGAGGCTCGTGACTCGCCGCATGACGGATTGGCAGGAGCCGAGGCGCAGCTGATGGGATTTCTGGCACTCGTGTGGCGGATGCTGGAGGGCGTGCGCAAGGTCCTTCACCTGATCTTGCTGCTCGTCATTTTCGGCTTCGTCCTCGCAGCCCTCCACACCTCGATTCCCAGCGTGCCGCGCACCGCCGCTCTGGTCATCGCGCCCGAGGGTGAGCTCGTGGAGCAGCTTTCGAGCGATCCCTTGCGGCGTGCGTTCGGCCAGGCCTCCGGTGGCCCCGCCCCGGAGACGTTGCTGCGCGATGTGATCGATGCCGTGGGATCGGCCAAAAGCGACCCGCGCATCAAGCTGATCGTGCTCGATCTCGGCAATCTCAACTCCTCGGGCCTGTCGAAACTGCAGGAGATCGGCGCCGCGCTGCGCGATTTTCGCTCCGCCGGCAAGCGCGTGGTGGCGGCCGCCGATTCCCTCGACCAGACCCAGTACTACCTCGCGGCGCAGGCCGACGAGGTGTATCTCGATCCGCTCGGACTCGTCTACGTCGATGGCTTCAGTTATTACCGCATGTTCCTCAAGGATGCGATCGACAAGCTGGGTGTCGACGTCAACGTCTTTCGCGCGGGTACCTTCAAAAGCTTCACCGATCAGTTCTCGCGCTCGGACATGGCGCCGAGCGAGCGCGAAGAGAGCTCGGTCTGGCTCAACTCACTCTGGAATTCGTACACCCAGGATGTGACGCGGGCGCGCTCGCTCAAGCCGAACGCGCTCAACGAATACGTCACCGATGCGCCGGCGGCACTCACCGCACTGAACGGCGATGCCGCGAAGCTTGCTCTGCAGCGCGGCTTGGTAACGGCGCTCAAGAGCCGGCGGCAGCTTGCCGACGAGCTGAAGAGCCTGGTGGGCGAGGATTCGGACAGTCACTCCTTCAATTCCATCGGCATGACTCAATACCTCGCGGCGGTGCGCCAGAAGCGCGCGCTCAGATCGAAATCCGACGCGAAAGTCGGCATCGTGGTCGCCGCCGGGGAAATACTGGACGGTCACCAGCCGCCCGGAAAGATCGGCGGCGACAGCACCGCTGACCTCTTGCGCCAGGCGCGTTACGACAAAGCGGTGAAGACCGTGGTGCTGCGCGTCGACAGTCCGGGCGGGAGCATGTTCGCCTCGGAGCTCATCCTGCGCGAGGTGCAGGCGCTGCGTAAGGCCGGCAAGCCCGTGGTCGTGTCCATGAGCACCTATGCGGCCTCCGGCGGATACTACATATCCGCCGCGGCCAATCAGATCTTCGCGAGTCCCACGACCTTGACGGGTTCCATCGGGGTTTTCTCGGTCGTGCCGACTTTTCAGCGCACGCTCGAGAAGATCGGCGTCAAGGTGGATGGCCTCGGCACGACGCCGCTTGCCGGTGGCCTGCGGCTCGACCGATCCCTGGACGCGGCGGGGCGACAGATTCTCCAGACCTCCGTCGATCATGCATACGATGAGTTCCTGCAGCGCGTCGCCGAAGGGCGCAAGAAAAGCACGCAGGACATCGACAAGATTGCCCAGGGCCGCGTCTGGGCCGGCGTCGATGCGGAGCGCATCGGTCTGGTGGACCATTTGGGAACCCTGAAGGATGCGACGGAGGCCGCCGCCAAGCTCGCCGAGCTCGGCTCCGATTACGGGGTGGACTACATCGAACCCGAGCTCTCCCTGCGCGAGCAGCTGTTGCTGCAGCTGCGCTCGCAAGCCCTGCATATCGCCCAGGCGGTTGGCTTGATCGCCCCGCCGAGCACCCTCACACGCGTGTTGGACCCGCTGCTCGCCCAAGCCCGATCCATGGCCGAGCTCAATGATCCCCGCGGGCTGTACGCCTATTGCTGGTGCATTCAGCCGGTGACACCTCGCAAGGTCCTCGGCAGCCCCTAAGAGCCCCCGCATCCCGCAGGCCGCGTCGGCCCGCGCCCTTCGCCGCCTGTCAGATTTTCCCAACAGTTCGCGGCCTGCTGCACAAATGGCTCGCCCTGCTGTAGCATTCCGGCAACCGAGGCATGGCGCCATGCCTCGGGCTCGCGCTGCAGATAAGGAGAAAACAATGAGGGGATTCGTGTCTGTCCAATTTGGAGGCCTGCTATGTGCTTCCCTGCTCGCGATGGTTATCGCGCGAGAGGCAAGCGCCCAGCAAGCCGTCACGGCGGCGGAGGCACGCGGCGATTCGCTCCAGGAAATCGTCGTAACGGCGACCAAGCGCGAGTCGACCGTCGAGACCACGCCGATCAGCATCACCGCCATCACCGGACAAGAGCTGCAGGATCGCGGCATCACGGACCTCGAGTCCGTGGTGCAAACGGTGCCCGGAGTGTCCATGAGAACGAGCGGCGGGGGCCAGACCGAGCTCGAGATGCGCGGCATGACCTCATCCGGCGGAAACTCATCCACCGTCGGCTTCTACCTCGACGATACGCCGCTCACGGCGCCCTCCTCCGCGCAGAACGGCAAGGTGGTCATCGATCCGAATCTCTATGACCTGAACCGCATCGAGGTGCTGCGCGGGCCGCAGGGAACGCTTTATGGCTCCGGCTCGATGGGCGGCACCATCAAGCTTGTGCCGAACGCGCCGGATCCGAAGGCGGTCGACGTGTCAGGCGAGTTGATATTCGGCGACACGCATGGCGGCAACAGCATGAATCACACCGAGAACGGCATGGTGAATCTGCCGTTCGGCGACAGCGCCGCCCTGCGCGTCGTGGGCTCGATCGAGCATTTGTCCGGCTGGATCAACCGCATCGTCACTGCACCGGGCGCGTTCCCGGCGCCGACCGTCCTCGATACCGCGAGCGCCTTGGGAATCCGGGGCAACGTGCAGGCTGCGCCGGTCGCGGCGGATTACCGCGATGTGAACAACGAGAATCTGCGCAGCGTCCGCGCCGCGGTATTGTGGAATGCTTCGGATCGCCTCTCAATCGAGCCCTCGGTCATGTACCAGGAGCTCACGCAAGGCGGCCTCAGCCTCATCGACAGCAATCCCGGGACTCGCGCCAATTATCAGCCGTTCGATCTCGCCGAGCCGTTCGAGGACCGGATCGGCATCGGCAGCCTCAAGTTCAGTTACCACTTCGATTTCGCGGATCTCACCTCGGCGGGCTCGTACTGGAGCCGCGACGAGAATCTGCGCCAGGATGGGTCGGAGGAGATCGGGGAACTCTTGCAGCTCAACGGCGATTTCCCGTATTTCCCGCTGTACACCAACACCGGTCCCACATCCCCGACGCCGGTCGAAGACGATCGGACCGATCAATGGAGCGAGGAGATCCGCCTGGCCTCAAGCGGGGATACTGACTTCAAGTGGCTGATCGGCTACTTCTACCAGGATTTCGAGTCTCAATGGAACCTGTTCGTCCCGACACCGGAGGCGGCGCCGACCTTCGGCACGGGAAACGGCTTCACGCAGTATCAGCCGCAAACGATCCTGCAGAACTCGTTCTTTGGCGAGCTCTCCTATCGCTTCTTCAATCAACTGACGGCGACGGTGGGTGCGCGCCGCTACTATTATCACGAGACGGTGAATACCGCGGTGTCGGGATGGCTCAGCTCCTCGGGCAACGATAGCTACGACTATTTTCATACCGAGGAGAGGGATTCGGGCGTCACGCCGAAGGCGAATCTGTCCTATCAGCTCAACCCCGAGCTTCTGCTCTACGGAACCGTCTCCCAGGGCTTCCGGCCGGGCGGCGGCAACCAGCCGATTCCGACCACGGGGTCGCTCGGCACCCAATGTCTGGCGGAGCTTCAGCAGCTCGGCCTCAACGGCGCGCCGCTCGGCTACAACGCCGACAAGGTGTGGAGTTATGAGCTCGGCGAGAAATACCGCGATAACGCGGGCCGCTTCACGATCAACGGGGCGGGCTACTTCGAGAACTGGCAGCACATCCAGCAGAACATCCCGCTGGGGTGCGGCTTCCCGTTCACGAGCAACGCGGGCGATGCCCATATCTACGGCACGGAGCTCGAGATGAGCGCCATCGTGGTCCCGGGACTCGTGGCATCGGCGAGCGCGAGCTGGCTGCACTCCGAGTACATCGCGAACGCGGTGCCGGCGACGACCATCGACGACCGGGTGCAGAACGTTCCGGAAATCACGCTGTCGGGCTCGCTGGCTTATCGGCACCCCCTGAACGACTATGTCTCCCTGGTCGCACGGGTCGACAACAACTACGTGGGTTCGCGCATCGACACGACGGCGCAGGCTAACTATCTGCCGCCTTACGATTTGACGAACGTTCGGGCCGGCGTCGAGGGCAACGGCAACCGCTGGTCGGCGAATGTGTTCGTGAACAACGTGACGAACCGGCTGGCGCTCCTTACGAACGCCTCGGCGATCAATGTCAACGTGACGACCTTCAACCGCACGGCCATGGAACAGCCGCTCACGTTCGGCCTCGATCTCAACTTCCGCTTCGGCGGCGGTGAGCCGGCACCCGCACCCGCGCCCGCAGCTCTCCCGCCCCCGCCACCTCCGCCGTCGGCACCCCCGGCGCCGCCGCCTCCGTTGCCGCCGCCGCCCCCGCCGCCGCCGCGAGAGGAAGTGCTCCAGGGCGTGACCTTCGAGACGAACTCGGCCAAGCTGCGACCGGAATCAGTCTCGATTCTCGACGAGGTCGCAGCGAGGATCGAGCGCTGCCACTGCTCGCACGTCGACATTCGCGGCTACACCGATTCCGTGGGTAAGCCCGAATACAACCAGAAGCTGTCCGAGCGGCGCGCGAATTCGGTGAAGGACTACCTCGAGGCGCACGGAGTGGCCACCGGTATCCTGAGCGCGCAGGGGTTCGGCGAAGAGAATCCGATCGCCAGCAACAAGACTGCGGAGGGACGCGCCGCGAATCGCCGTGTGACCGTGCGGTTTTCGGCTCCCGTCCCGCAGTGACGGGGTTCGGGCCCGGGCGGCACGGGGCGACGCGGCCGCCGGCGGCGTGAGAAGCGATGCGCCCGCAGGGAGGCGCGAGATCGGGGGCTGCTACTGCGTCTGAAGGCATTCGACGAATACGCGCGTCCCGCCACCCTTGCCTGGCCCAACCGACAGGCGCGCACCGATGGTTGCTGCCCGGAATTGCATGATCTTGAGACCCATACCGGTGGCGGGCGGTGGCTGTGGGATTCCCATGCCGTCATCCTCGATGGCGAGCCGAATGATCTCCGGTCGGCTCTCCAGCGTGATTTTGATCGACTTTGCGTGGCCGTGCCGCCGCGCGTTCGATACGGCCTCCTGAGAGATGCGGTAGAGATTATCCAGCGCATCCGGCAATAGTCGAATCGATGCCGCCTCGAGAACCTCGAGCCGCGCATCGATTCCAAAAGAATCACGCAGCAGCGTCACCATCTCGGTCAGGGCCTCGCGCAGGCCCCCATTGGCGAAGGTCACCGGCGAAAGGCCGTGCGCGAGCGCACGGCAGTTGGCAACAGCTTGGGCGGCGACATTCGCGAGATTCTCGAGTTCCGCAGCCTCCGGCCGCCCCGCCTTCCTGATGCTCGATGCGATTGCCGAGGCAAGGAGCGAGATGCCGGCGAGTTCCTGCCCGAGGCCGTCGTGTAGATCGCGGCCGAGCTTCTGTTGTTCGGCGCTCGCCGAATTCAGCAACGCGCGCTCCAGGCGGCGCCGCTCGCTCACATCGTCGACGATTGACCACAGGTACTGTTCCCCGTCGTCGCCGGTGAACATCGCGCCGTTGAAGCGCAGGGGGATGCGACTGCCGTCTTTGCGCAGGTACTCCTTCTCGTAGGGGCCGAATCGTCCGGTGCGAATCGCGAGCTCGAGCTCGGCGTCCGTCTGTGCCCAATCCTTCGGGTCGGTCAGAGTCCGATATTCGAGCTCCCGCAACTCATCGGCACGGTAGCCCGTCAAACGGCGGAACGTCTCGTTGAAGTCGATATAACGTCTGTGCACATCCGTGAGTACGATCCCGACGTTGGAGGTCTCGTACAGCGCGCGGAGCTTGAGCTCGCTCGCGCGAAGTCCCGCGACCGATTGGCGTAACCGGTGAGCAAGGTACGTGGTAAGACTGCAAGTCAAAAAAAAGAATCCTATCGAGGCGACGTAGCCGCCTTCGATGTCGAGCGGCGGCAGGAAGAAAAGCGCGGCACATGCGGCGCTCAACACACTCGCCAGCACACCGGGCCCGACTCCGAAGAGCAGCGCGGCAGCTATCACGGCAGGGTAGAACGTGTTAAACGCGAGTCCGCCGTGCTCGGGCAATATCGCGAATCGCACGCCGAGGGCGATTCCCACCAGTGCAATCGCGGCGGAGTAGCGAATCCACGAGAGCCCTAAGACGCCCCCTTGAGCGAGAATCCTATCGAGTAAGCCCGCCGGGCGGGGTGCTTGGTTATCCGAACCGATGCTCTGGCCCTCTAGTGGCGCTGTGGTGACGATGCGGGGAAGAATAGTAACTCCGATTGCACGCCAATCGGCTATTCAGTAGATTCGTTCGATGAGAATCGCGGTTCTGTTCGGAGGCACCAGCGAGGAGCGCGACGTGTCGATTGCAAGCGCCGCGCAGATCATCCCGGCGTTGCGCGCTCTCGGTCACGAGGTGTTTGCGGTCGACACCGCAACCGGTCGTTTGCCTGCGGCCGATGAACAACGATTATTGGCCAGTGGTGTAGCGCCCACGCCGCCGTCGACGACGGCCCTGGATCGAATGCGCGGGCGTACCGTGGCGTTCGCACCCGGCGCGACCGAAATTCGTTCCGTGGATGTGGTGTTTCTGGCGCTGCATGGTGGCGCCGGAGAGGACGGACGGCTGCAGGCCGTGCTCGATTTGGCCGGACTCGCCTACACCGGGAGCAACCACATCGCGAGTGCCGTCGCCATGGATAAGGATCTTTCGAAGAGACTATTCCGCTCGGCGGCCATTCCGACCGCAGATTGGATGATGGCGCCCGTCACGGTGCCTGACATCGAGAGCGCTTTGGGTTGGCCCGTCGTCGTAAAGCCAAGCAAGCAAGGCTCGACGGTCGGATTGACCGTCGTACGCCGCGAGGCGGATCTTCCCGCCGCCATAAAACTTGCCGCATCGTTCGACGACGAGGTAATGATCGAGAGATTCATCGCCGGCCGCGAGTTTACCGTCGGCGTGTTGGACGGAGCCGCTCTTCCGGTCGGCGAAATCATTCCGCCGGGCGAAGTGTTCGACTATCAAGCCAAGTACCAAGTCGGCGGCGCGAGGGAGGTGTTTCCCGCGGACTTGCCGACAGAGGAGGCGGCCCGATTACAAGAATATGCCGTCCGAGCTCACCGAGTGCTGAAGTTGGGCGCGTACAGCCGAATCGACTTTCGCCGAGACGCCGACGGCGGGTTCTGGTGTCTGGAAGCCAATTCGTTGCCTGGAATGACCGCGACCAGCCTGCTACCGCAAGCGGCAAAGGTCGGCGGCATCGAATTCCCCGAGCTCCTGGAGCGGATTTGCAAAGGAGCCATTCGTTCGCCGAGCGCTTTCGATGAAGTGCGATCGGCCCGGACTTCCGCACATTGATGTGACCGGCTTCTCTGGTGTACGAACGGCGATACTGTAAAGTCCTCCCGCCAAGAAATGACTGGATCACTCCAGTGGCATGGAATAAAACGGGAGCACGACATGCGCCAGGGAATGAGCCTCACGATTTGCGCACTACTCGTAGCCGCACTGGCGGGATGTACTGGAACCACGGTCCGCCCAAGCAATACTCCGCAAATTGTTCCAAAAACGTACACCGTAGCGGTGATCGGCGAGATCACGACCAACGATGAGTTATGGCACGCCTATACAATCGAAGCGCGACGCCAATTCATCAGCGAACTCAACACCAGCCAGGCGTTCAGCCAGGTCTCCGATTCTATGACTCCGCCGGGTGAGGACGTCGTCATCATCACGGGACAGATAACTGAAGTCGACAAGGGCAGTACGGCGGCTCGAATGCTCGTCGGGTTCGGCGCCGGCCGTGCCCACATCACGGCCGACTTCCAACTCAAGGATTCGAGCGGCGGGTCGCTCGGTAATTACTCGGTCCGAAAGACCTACGCCGGAGGCGCGGGCATCGGTGGCATCGGCCTTCTGGACATGGATGATCTTGCCCAGAAGCTCGGCAATGATGCGGCAGACTCGCTTGCCATTTGGGCGAAGACCGGCAAATTCGAGACACGTTAGGCAGCCGGCGCAATCCATCAGGCTGCCGTAGACAATAGCAGGACACTCGCCCTGGGCGCTGGCGTCAGACCGCAATGACCAGGTTCGGCTCCATCCCCATCGTCCTTCTGATCCTGTTACTCATGAGCGCCATCTTGATTCTGCTGGCTCTTCCGCCGGCAAAGGCGCCGCCGTTTGAAAGACTCACCCAGTTGACCTGCGATCCGTTCCCGGTGTTGCCTGCTTTTCGAGGGAGTTCCGCGGGTAGCCTGCAAGGCACTTACACGTGCCGCGCCGCGAACGGCGCCGTTCGCAAGGTGACCGGGTTCTCGGGCGGCATCAATTCCCGCGGCTTCACCGCATGCCGTCGCGGCGGCGGGATCGTCAACGTCTGGCTGGATCCGAGCCCCAGCCAATACGGCCGGTACGTATTTCAGGCCACCTGCCAGGACAAGATATTCATGAGCTACCCGGATGCCGCCTCGACCTACGAGTCCAAGCGCGCTTTCTCCCAGCTGTCCGCCTTGGGTATGCTCGCTCTTACCGCCGGCGCGCTCAGCCTGTATGCGCTCCGCGGACTCAATAAAGAGGAGCACCGACGATGAGCATTGCATTGATTGCGACAAAGCTCGTGGTTCGCGACCTCGAGGCCGCTGAAGCCTTCTATCGAGCGATTGGGTTGAAGCTCGTGAGTCGGAATGTCGGAGGCGAAGCGGAGGTTCGTCAGGAGCAATGCTGGCTGTCGGCGTCGGGAGATGCGAGCGCTCACATCCTCATCCTCACCCGCTTCCTTGAGCTTCCGCCTCCCCGCCTTCCCGAATACCCGGGTGAAGCCTGGCTCGCCTTCAGGGTTGCCGATGTGGACTTAACACTGACGACGATGGAGACATCAGGCGGCAAGGTTTTGAGAGCCGCTCAGGATCGTCCTGAACACGGCGTTCGAGCCGCGGTGGTCGGCGATCCCGAAGGCCACGTCATCGAAGTCGTTGGACCGATGAGCGCGACCGCCGCCGGGTAAAGTATTCGCTGCGACACGTGGGCCCGCCTCTGCCTTAGGGTTTATCGGACTCGGGTACCTGGACCGAGGATTTTACGGAGCCGGGAAGAGAGCCTCTGCAGTCGTCGCAGCGGTTGATCGCACGCACGTCGAGTTCGCTCGCGGCATGATGGTCAGGGTCCTTCGAGAGCCTCACGTAGCTCGATACATCCACCCACTCGCCATCTGTCTTCGGCTTCTTGTTGCCGCCGAGCTCTCGTCCGGTGTTCGCATCGAATAGACCGGCCACATATTTTTCCGCGCAGGCTTGGTAGGCGTGGCCCGCCTTGCACAGCACGCGGTCGATCCATACCAGGCCATCGGAGTCGCTCCGGGCGGCCACGAGATCGCCCGTCGTGCCGAAGAGGAAAGAGCCGGTCGCCGAGGCGAAGCGGGTATCCTGAGCAATGGCCGTGGGTACGAGCACACGCATCCGCGAACTCATCACGAGCGGAATGCCGAAGGTCTGAATCGACGCCCATCCCGCCAATTTGTCTTGAAATGCTGCGGGACTGAGCGCAGCGGCCTCGCCCGGATGCCACTCGGAGGCCAGGTGCAGGTAGGCCCGATAAAAATCCTGGCGTTGCTTGTCGTCGATCGTGCGGAAAGGACCGGTCGTGCCGATGACCAGAAATCCGGGTTGCACGGGCGCGGCGGGCGGGGTACCGGCCGGTGATTCGCCTCCTGTCGGAGATTCGGCGCGGGCATTTTCCGCGAGCTGATCGCGGGTCTTCGCAATCTGCTTGGCATCCGGCGGGCGCGAGGCGAAACCCACGCCGTCCTTGGAGACCGCGCAGCCTCCCACGAGCATCGTGAGAAGCACGATGCAGATGATCCCCTTCACGCCGGTATCCCGTCGCGCCGGTCGCGCGCCGTCTCCCACGCCTCCGTCAACTCATGGTCGAGACATGCTGCGGCTCGATTTTGTAGAGCACGCGGGTCTCGTTCGGTTGCCGAAACGGATACTTGTCCTTGCCGAGATATTTCTTGGCCATCGCATCGATCTGTGCGTCGGCTCCGGCGCGGGTGCGCTCGGCGACCTGGCCGCGCACCTCGAGATATCGATAAGGGTTGTCGGGGTCGAGAAGCGACAGGGCGACTCGCCGGTCGCGCTGCATGTTCTTGTCCTTTTGCCGTCCTTCGGCTGTGTTGATGAGCACGTAGCGCCCGTCGAAGTCCACCCACACGGGCGTCACTTGCGGCTGGCCGTCGGGCATCAACGTAGCTAAATTCGCGAAGGCCTTTTTATTGAACAGATCGATGTGGGTATTCGGGATGACGGATGCAGGCATGACCGGGCTCCTGTGAGGAACGACGAGCGGCTAGTCTAGCAAACCTCGCGCGGCTGCCACGCGGCGGCGCGACGGCAGGCGCACGTTCAAAGCGCCGCCCAATCGAGGATGACCTTGCCGGATTTGCCTGAATTCATGATCTCGAATCCCTCGCGGTAATCGTTGACGCCCAGCCGATGGGTGATCACGGGCCGCACGTTCAGCCCGCTCTGCAGCATGCTCGCCATTTTGTACCAGGTCTCGAACATTTCACGTCCGTAGATCCCTTTGATCACAAGCCCCTTGAAAATGACCTGGTTCCAGTCGATGGCGGTCTCCCCGGGCGGGATGCCGAGCATGGAAATGCTGCCGCCATGATGCATGGTGCGCAGCATCTCGCGCAGTGCGGCCGCATTGCCCGACATCTCGAAGCCCACGTCGAAACCTTCTTCCATGCCGAGGTCGCGCATCGCATCGTCGAGAGATTCTCTCGTGACGTTGATTGCCTTGGACGCGCCCATCTTGCTTGCGAGGTCCAAGCGGTACTGATTGACGTCGGTGATGACGATGTGCCGTGCGCCGCAGTGTCGGGCGATCGCCACCGCCATGATGCCGATCGGACCCGCGCCCGTGATGAGGACGTCCTCGCCCACGACATTGAACGCGAGCGCCGTGTGCGTGGCGTTTCCGAAAGGGTCGAGAATCGACGCCACCTCATCGTCGATGGCGGGAGAGAGCTTGAACACATTGGCCGCGGGGAGCGTGAGGTATTCCGCAAACGCTCCCGGCCGGTTTACGCCCACCCCAAGCGTGTTGCGGCAAAGGTGGCGGCGGCCCGCGCGGCAGTTTCGGCAATGTCCGCACGTGATGTGGCCCTCGCCGGACACCCGATCGCCGGCCTTCACGCCGCGCACCTCGCTGCCGACCTCGACGATCTCACCGGAATACTCGTGTCCGACCGCCATCGGCACGGGGATCGTCTTTTGTGCCCACGCATCCCAGTTGTAGATATGCATGTCGGTGCCGCAGATGGCGGACCGGTGGATCTTGATGAGCACATCGTTGTGACCGACCGAGGGTTCCGGCACGTCCTGCATCCAGATCCCCGGTTCCGCTCGCGCCTTGACCAATGCCTTCATGATCCTGCCTTTTGAATGATGCCAAGCTCGCGCCCGGTGCGACCGAATGCCTGAATCACACGGTCGAGCTGAGCCGTCGAATGCGCGGCGCTCAGCTGGGTGCGGATCCGCGCCTTGCCGTGCGGAACCACGGGATAGGAGAAAGCGACCACGTACACGCCTTCTTGCTGCATGCGCTCGGCGAGCCGCACAGCCAACGGTGCCTCTCCGAGCATGATGGGGACGATGGGGTGCTCGCCGGGCAACAGATCGTACCCGAGCCGCTGCATTTCGGCGCGAAAATAGCGCGCATTCGTATGTACTCGATCGCGCAGCTCCGGCGTCGACTCGAGCAGGTCGAGCACTTTGAGGGTGGCGCCCGCGACGGGCGGTGCGATGCTGTTCGAAAAGAGGTACGGCCGTGAGCGCTGCCGCAGCCAGCCGACGATTTCACGCCGCGCCGACACATATCCGCCGCTCGCACCGCCCAAGGCCTTGCCGAGGGTTCCCGTCATGATGTCGATCTTCTCCATGACGCCGCGCAGCTCGTGGGAGCCTCGCCCGCGCGCGCCGATGAATCCCGTCGCATGCGAGTCGTCGACCATGACGAGCGCCGCATAGCGCTCGGCGAGATCGCAGATCTCCCTGAGCCTCGCGATCGAGCCGTCCATCGAGAACACGCCGTCGGTCGCGATCAGGCGAGTGCGCGAGGATTGGGAATCCTTGAGCGCCTGTTCCAGCTCGTTCATGTCGTTGTTCGCGTAGCGCAGCCGGCGCGCCTTGCAGAGTCGAATGCCGTCGATGATGCTCGCGTGGTTCAGTGCATCGCTGATCACCGCATCCTGCTCATCGAGAATGGTCTCGAACAGTCCGCCGTTCGCATCGAAGCACGAGGAGTAGAGAATGGTCTCTTCCATTCCAAGGTACGTGCTCAAGCGCTCTTCGAGCTCGCGGTGCACGCTCTGCGTCCCGCAAATGAAACGCACCGATGCGACGCCATAGCCGTAGCGCTCGAGCGCATCGTGAGCGGCCCTGAGAACCTCGGGATGATCGGCGAGACCCAGGTAATTGTTCGCGCAGAGATTGATCATCTCGCGACCGTCGGCGAGCCGCACGACCGGACCCTGTGGTGAGCCGATGACGCGCTCGCGCTTCAGAAGGCCCTGGGACTCGAGTGCCTGCGTGTCGCGCTTGAGCCTTTCACGAAAATCGTCTAGCACCCCGGTCCTTTAGGTTGGCGGCCATGACGTTATTATAGCGCCGTGTCGCATCGAGATATGAGAGGCTCTTAACGTGGCGAAAGCGGAAAACGGCGACGCCAGCCGGCTGGATAAATGGCTCTGGCATGCGAGATTTTACAAAACTCGCTCGCTCGCCACCGCCGCGATCAACGGCGGCAAGGTCCACTTGAATGCCGAGCGCGTGAAGCCGGCGCATTCGGTGCGCGCCGGCGACCGAATCACCCTGTCTCTCGAGGGCATCGTCGCGGAGTTCGAAATTCTCGGCATTCCGGCGAGACGAGGCCCTGCGCCCGAGGGGCGGACTCATTACTCCGAGACGCCGGCGAGCGCCTCGCGCCGGGCAGGGCTGCGCGAGCAACAACGACTCGCGCGACTGTCGCGCCCACGGCCGGACACCCGACCCGACAAGCGCGACCGGCGCCGTCTCCTGCGCTTGCACCGCGACCAGACCTGAGCAGTACGGGGCGCTCGCGCTCGTCCTACAGATCGAGTGAGCTGTCCGGATCGTACACTTCGCAGCTCGCGGCGGTCTCCGGCTGGAGCGTGTCCCATGCCGCGTAGTGCCACGTCGCGGTCGCAAGGCCTCCGGTCGGCAGATTGCGCCGCTGCGGTGTCGGACCCAAGCGGCTCGCGACCTGGCTCAATCCGGGATTGTGCCCGCAAATGAGGACGTGCCGGATCGACGGGTCGCGACGGACGACGAGGCGCCAGGTGGATTCGGGCGTGCCGAGATAGAGCTCGCGCGCGCATTGCACCTGTTTCGCGTCGAGCTCGCAGGCGTTCGCGACGATCTCGGCCGTCGACCAGGCGCGTTCAGCGGGACTTACCAAGATCAGATCCGGTACGAGATCATGATGCACCATGCGCTCTGCGATCTCCTGCGCCTCGATGGTGCCGCGGCGCGTCAACGTCCGCTCGAAATCCTCGGGGGACGCATCGAGGGCCTGCGCCTCGCCGTGGCGGAGCAAGGTCAGTCTGCGCGTATCCATAGACGCCCGTCATCCACCCGAGTCGGAAATACGTGAACGGGCTCGTAGGCGGGAGGAGTCAAGGCCTCGCCCGTGCGAAGGCAAAAGCGTGCGCCGTGGCGCGGGCAGATGATCTGCGCGCCTTCGACCTCGCCGCCCGTGAGCTCGGCGCCGTCGTGGGTGCACACATCCTCGATGGCGAAGAATTCTCCGCCGCTGCGGACGACCGCCACCATGCGCCGTCCCACCGCCAGTGAGCGCGTTTCGCCGTCGCTCAAATCCGCAGGTCCCGCATCGATCCAGCTCATCGACTCCTCACATCATTCCCGTCTGCAGCCGCGCTTCATCGGACATCATGCTTTGGTTCCATGGAGGATCGAACACCAGCTCGACGTTCGCCTTCGCAACCGTGGGCACGAGTTCCACCTTGTCGCGCACATCCTGCACCAGGATCTCGCCCATGCCGCAGCCCGGGGCCGTGAGCGTCATCTTGATCTCGACGTTGCGCGTTTCATCGGCGTTTTTGCTGACATCGCATTCGTAAATCAATCCCAGATCCACGATGTTCACTGGAATCTCCGGGTCGAAGCAAGTCTTGAGCTGCTGCCAAATCACGTTCTTGATGTCCTCTTCGGAGGCCCCGGGCGGAACCTCCGGGGCTTTTGCGGGCGACTTGCCGATCGCATCCGCATCCTCTCCGGCAATGCGAAAGAGATTGCCGTCGATGTACACCGTGAAGCTGCCGCCGAGCGCTTGCGTGATGTAGCCCACCGAACCGAGCTTGAGATTGACCTCGACGCCCGCGGGGATTGCGACCGCCTTGACCTCGCGCTGCACGACGATCGGCTCATTCTCGTAAGAGCGCATGGAAGGCGAACTCATTCCGTGGACACCGCAGGCACCGCCTGGGTGCCCGGTGAGTGCAGTGCCGAGGCCAGGGTGTGCCAGCACAGACTCGCGCACTTGACCCTGGCGGGATACGCGCGCACGCCGGACAGGGCGGCGAGCTTGCCGAGATCCTCGGCGCTTGCCTCGTCACTCGTCAACAAGCGGTGCACCCGCTCGAACAGATCGAGCGCCTCGCCCCGGCTCTTGCCTTTCACCGCTTCGGTCATGAGGGAGGCGGACGCCGTCGAGATCGCGCAGCCCTGTCCCTCGAAGCGGATATCTTCGATCTTGTCGTCCGCGAGATTGAGCCGTACGGTGATGTGATCGCCGCACAGCGGGTTCACACCTTCGGCGGCGGCATCGGCGGGATCGAGGAGCCCGAAATTGCGCGGCCGACGATTGTGGTCGAGGATGACGTCGCGATAGAGATCGGCGAGTTCCATGACGGCGCTACGCAATCAGCGCGCGGGCGCGCGCGGTGGCATCGGCGAGGCGATCGATTTCCTCGAACGTGTTGTAGAACGCGAACGTGGCGCGCGCCGTGGCCGGCACCTTGAAGAACTCCATCACGGGCATGGCACAGTGATGCCCGGTGCGTATGGCGATGCCGTCCCCGTCCAGAATCGTCCCGAGATCGTGTGGATGGACGCCCTCGACGACGAACGAGACCAAGCTCGCTTTGTCCGGTGCCGTGCCGATGAGGCGCAACCCCTCGACGGCGCCGAGCGCGCGGGTCGCGTGAGCGAGGAGGGCATGCTCGTGCGCGTGAGCGGCCGGAAGATCCAGCGATTGCATGAAATCCACCGCCGCGCCGAGCCCGACGACTCCCGAGATGTTCGGCGTGCCTGCCTCGAATTTCTGCGGCACGCCGCCATACACGGTTTTGGCGAAGCTCACCGTGAGGATCATGTCGCCGCCGCCCTGCCAGGGAGGCATGCGCTCGAGCAGCGCCTCGCGCCCGTAAAGCACACCGATGCCGGTCGGACCGAACATCTTGTGCCCCGAGAACGCATAGAAATCGCAGCCGAGCTCCTGCACGTCCACGGGCAGATGCGGTACCGCCTGGGCGCCGTCGATGAGCGTCACGATGCCGCGTGCCCGGGCGGCGGCGATGAGCCTCCGCACCGGAAGCACGGTGCCCAAGGCGTTCGAGATGTGGGCGAAGGCGAATATGCGCGTGCGCTCGCTCATCAACGCCTCGACGGCCTCGACATGCACCTCGCCGCGCGCATCCATCGGCGCGACCACGAGCTTCGCCCCCGTCTGCTCGCAGACCATCTGCCAGGGCACGATGTTGGCGTGGTGCTCGAGATGGGTGATCAGAACCTCATCGCCGGGCTTGAGCGATGAGCGCCCGTAGCTCTGGGCCACCAAGTTGATCGCCTCGGTGGTGCCGCGTACGAACACGATCTCGCGGGACGAGCGGGCATTCACGAAGCGCGCGATGCGCTCTCGCGCTCCCTCGTAAAGTGCGGTGGCTTCTTGGCTCAGCGTATGCACGCCGCGATGAATGTTGGCGTGATGCATGCGCTCGTACTCGTCGACGGCCTCGATGACGGCGCGCGGGCGCTGCGCGGAGGCGCCATTGTCGAGATAGCACAGGGGCTTGCCGTGCACGAGGCGGGAAAGCACGGGAAATTCGCGGCGCACGGCGCCGACGTCGAACGGTTGAGGCTTGCGGGCGAGGGCGGTGTTCATCGGAACTCTTTCAGCATTTGCGAATCGGGAAGTTGCCGGATCAGGTCGCTCTCGATGGCGGCCCGGGCGGCGCTTTCGCTCATTCCAGTGAGCACGTCGGCGAGGAATGCGAACACGAGCAGGCTCTGCGCAGTGCGCCGATCGAGGCCGCGCGAGAGCATGTAAAAAAGCATGTTCGGATCGAGGCGGCCGGTGGTGGCGCCGTGCGCGCACTTCACATCGTCGGTGTGAATCTCGAGCTGCGGCCGGGAGTCGATCTCGGCGCTCGGCGACAGCAGAAGTCCGCGGAAGGACTGCTGCGAGTCGGACTGAGAGGCGCCCGCATCGACCATCACTTTGCTGTTGAAGATGACGCGGCTGGTGCCGCTGGCGATGGCGCGGGCCGTTTGGCGGCTAACCGTGTGCGGGGCCGCGTGCCTGACCACATTGACGCAGTCGATGTGCCGGTCCGAATGGCCCGGCAGCAGGGCATAGCTCTCGAGCCGGGCACCCGGCTCGCGCAAGCTCGCCTCGAGCGAGGTGCGCACCAGTCCGCCGCCCAGGGCGACGGTGAACTGGCGGCATTCCGCATCACGGTCGAGGCGCACCTGCAGCGTAGCGAAGTGCACCGAGCGATCGTTGCCGGCGACCGGATCGCCCGGGGCACGAACGCCCGGGGCACGAACGCCCGGGGCACGCTCGCCCGCGGCGAACACGCGGTAGTGCTCGATGCGGGCATTGTGCTCGAGCGCGAGAAGCGTCGCCGAATTGCTCATCGGCGCTTCGGCGCCGAGCTGGACGTGGTGCTCCAGAATCGTCGCGGAGGCGCCGGGTGCCGCCTCGACGATGACCCGCGGATAGGAGGCCGTGCCGGGACGGTCCGCCGCGCCGATGTGCAGGATGAGGATGGGCGCTGCGAGAGCCGTCGTGATCTCGAGATGCAGTCCGTCGGTGCCGAGTGCGGTGTTGAGCAAGAGCCAGCGCAGCTCCTCGGCGTCGGACAGCGGCTCGAGGTGATGTACGAGGAGGTCGGGATTCTCGTGCGCGAGTGCGCCCAAGCTGCGAACTTTCAGCCCGCCGGTCCCCGCATCGAGGCGGGGCAGCAGCGGATAGCCGTTCACCAGAACGAGCGTTTGCGCCGCGTCGTGGCGACCGCCGAGGAGCGCCTGCGAGGCTTCTCTGGCGAGCGCATGCTCCGCATCGAGCGCCTCGCGCTCCGCGCGGGGGGCGTCCACGAAGCTCTGAGCAGCGAGCGGCCGTAGGCTCGTGTAGCGCCAACTCTCGTCTCGAGTGGTCGGCATGCCGAGCTTGAGAAATCGCTGCAGGGCGCGCTCGCGCAATCCCGACAGCGCATCCGGCTCACGCGCGAGCCACTGCGCCTCGAAGGATCGCAATGCCGCCGAACGCTGCGTGGCACTCATGCGACCCGACTCTCCCGCACCCAGTCGTAGCCGCGCCGCTCGAGCTCGAGCGCGAGCGAACGGTCGCCCGACTTCAAGATGCGTCCATCGGACAGCACATGGACATGATCCGGCACGATGTAATCGAGGAGCCGCTGATAATGCGTCACGAGCACGACGGCGCGCCGGGGATCGCGCAGGCTGTTCACGCCCATGGCGACCACCTTGAGCGCATCGATGTCGAGTCCCGAGTCGGTCTCATCCAAGATCGCGAGCTTGGGCTCGAGCACGAGCATTTGCAGCACCTCGTTGCGCTTTTTCTCGCCGCCGGAGAAGCCCTCATTGACGCCGCGCGTGAGAAAGGTCTCGCTCATCTGCATGAGCTTCATCTTTTGTTTTACCAGGCTCAGGAAGTCGTAGGCATCGACCTCCGGCTCACCCGCGGCCTTGCGCTTGGCGTTGAGAGCCGCCTTGAGCAGGTACACGTTGTTGACTCCGGGAATCTCGACCGGGTACTGAAACCCGAGGAAAAGTCCCGCGCGTGCGCGCTCTTCCGGTGCCATCGCCAGGAGATCGGCGTCCTCGAAGGTGACCGATCCGCCCGTGACCTCATAATCCTCGCGGCCGGCGAGCACCTGCGCGAGCGTGCTCTTGCCGGAGCCGTTCGGCCCCATGATGGCGTGCACTTCGCCGGGGTTCACCTCGAGGCTCACGCCCTTCAGAATCTCTTTGCCCGCAACACGGGCGCTCAAGTCGGAAATTTTCAGCAGCATTCGTCCCGGCGGGCGTTATCCCACCGCTCCTTCCAAGCTCACGCTCAATAAGTTCTGGGCTTCCACGGCGAACTCCATCGGCAGCTCCTTGAAAACCACCTTGCAGAAGCCGCTCACGATCATGTTGACGGCATCCTCCGCCGAGATGCCGCGCTGCAGGCAATAGAACAACTGGTCCTCGCCGATCTTCGAGGTGCTCGCCTCGTGCTCGACGGTGGCGGTCGGATTCTTCACTTCCATGTAGGGGAATGTGTGCGCGCCGCAGTCGGGACCCATCAGCAACGAGTCGCATTGCGTGAAATTGCGCGCGCCTTCGGCGCTCGGCAGGATCTTGACGAGGCCGCGATAGGTATTCTCGGCGTGCCCCGCCGAGATGCCCTTGGAGACGATGGTGCTCTTGGTATTGCGCCCGATGTGAATCATCTTGGTGCCGGTGTCGGCCTGCTGATAGTTGTTGGCCACGGCGACCGAGTAAAACTCCCCCGTCGAGCCCTCGCCCTTGAGCACGCAGCTCGGATATTTCCAGGTGATCGCGGATCCGGTCTCGACCTGCGTCCACGAGATTTTCGAATTGCGTCCGCGGCACTCACCGCGCTTGGTGACGAAGTTGTAAATGCCGCCGACGCCGTTCTCGTCGCCCGGATACCAGTTCTGCACCGTCGAGTACTTGATCGAGGCATCATCCAGCGCGACGAGCTCGACCACGGCCGCATGCAGCTGGTTCTCGTCCCGCATGGGCGCCGTGCAGCCCTCCAGATAGCTCACCGAGGCGCCCTCGTCCGCAACGATGAGCGTACGCTCGAACTGGCCTGTCTTGGCCGCGTTGATCCGGAAGTAGGTCGAGAGCTCCATCGGGCAGCGTACGCCCTTCGGTACATGCACGAAGGAGCCGTCGGAGAAGACCGCGGAGTTCAGGGCGGCGAAGAAATTGTCGCCCGCCGGTACCACTGTGCCCAAGTATTGCTCGATGAGCGCGGGGTGGTCGCGCACGGCATCCGAGAACGAGCAAAAGACCACGCCCGCCTTGGCGAGTTTGTCCTTGAAGGTCGTCGCCACGGAAACGCTGTCGAACACCGCATCGACCGCGACACCCGCCAGGCGGGCGCGCTCGTGCAGCGGAATCCCGAGCTTCGCGTAGGTGGCGAGGAGCTTCGGGTCCACCTCGTCGATGCTCTTCGGCGCATTCTTCGGGGCCCGCGGCGCCGAAAAATACGAGATGTCCTGGTAATCGATCGGCTTGTAGCGCACACGCGCCCAGCTCGGCTCCTGCATGGTCTTCCAATGAGCGAAGGCCTTCAGGCGCCAGTCGAGCAGGAATTTGGGCTCCTTCTTCTTGAGCGAGATCGCACGCACCACATCCTCATCGAGGCCCGGGGGCAGGCTGTCCGACTCGATGTCGGTCACGAAGCCATGGCGGTATTTCTGACCGATGAGGGCTTCGACGTCTTGGATTTTGCTTGACACGATGGTGTTCTCTTGAGACTCATGCTGGCGGCGGAAGCCGCGTTTTAAAGGATCCTCAGAGCGCTTGGCGGCGGATGTCCAAGGTCAGGTCCGGGGCGCGGCCCGGAGCGGCATCGAGCCCGGCGAGGTGCTGCAACGTGACATCCTCGAGCGCCCGGCGAATCGCCGCATTGATGCGCTGCCAGGCTCCGCCGACGCGGCACATGCGCTCAATCCCGCAGTGGCTGGAAGCACTCGAGCATTCGGTGATGGCAAGCGGGCCCTCGAACGCGTCAAGGATTTGCGCCGCGGTGATTTGCTCGGGGCCGCGGGCCAGGCGATAGCCGCCCTGCGCACCGCGCGAGGAGATCACCAGCCCCGCCCGCTGCAAGCCCTTCAGCACCTTGCTCACGGTAGGACGCGTGAGACGGGTGCGTTCAGCGAGCTCGGCTGCCGCGCGATGCCGTGCAGGCTCCTGCGCCAGGCTCGCAAGCACCACCGTGGCGTAGTCCGTCAATTTGCCCATTCTCAACATGACAAAGGCCTCGTGCCCCGTTTGTCTTATGTGGACTAGTTTAGTCCTATTTGGTTCCGAGTTCCACCCCGGCAGTTTTGTTATCCTTAGCGGCTTCAACGTCAGCGAATGAGAGCCGACCGTCATGAACATCGCAGAGCTAGCCGTGACCGCCCGCGCCATGGTCGCCAACCACCGGGGGCTTTTGGCCGCCGACGAGAGCACCAGCACGATTCTGAAGCGCTTCACCAGCATCAAGCTGGAATCGACGGAGGAAAACCGCCGTGCTTACCGGGAAATGCTGTTCACCACACCGGGCGCGGGCGAGTTCATCAGCGGTGTGATTCTCTTCGATGAGACCATTCGCCAAAAAACCAAGGATGGCGTTCCCTTCCCGACCTATCTTGCCAAGAATGGCATGATTCCCGGCATCAAGGTCGATACCGGCGCCAAACCGCTGGCGGGTTTTCCCGGCGAGACGGTCACGGAGGGTCTGGACGGGCTGCGGGAGCGGCTCGCCGAATACCACAAGCTCGGCGCACGCTTCGCGAAGTGGCGAGCGGTGATCGACATCGGCCCCGGCATTCCAACCGCGTACGCGATTTCGGCGAACGCGGAGGCGCTCGCGCGTTATGCCGCGCTCTGCCAGGAGGCAGGTATCGTGCCCATCGTCGAGCCGGAGGTGCTGATGGATGGTGACCATACGATCGAGCGTTGCGAGGAGGTGACCAGCCAGGTGCTGCAGACCGTGTTCGATCACCTGTTCGCGGCCCGCATTGCGCTCGAGGGCATGGTACTCAAGCCCAACATGGTCGTTCCGGGCAAGAAGAGTTCGAAGAAGGCATCGCCCGAGCAAATCGCCGAGGCGACGATTTGCACACTGAAGCGTCACGTGCCCTCGGCGGTGCCCGGCATCGCGTTTTTGTCGGGCGGTCAGAGCCCGGAGGAGGCGACGCTCCACTTGAGTCTCATGAACGCCGCCGGTCCGCTGCCCTGGGCACTCACCTTCAGCTACGGTCGCGCGCTCCAGGATACGGCACTGCGCGCGTGGGGCGGCAACGCCGCGGGCTTTCAGCCCGGCCAGAAGCAGCTTTATCAGCGCGCGAAGCTGAACGGCCTCGCGGCGGCCGGCACGTACAAGCCGGGCATGGAAACCGCGGCCTGAAGAGTTGAGCCAAGCTGCTCCCATCGTCGAGGCCCGCAACCTGAGTTACGCCGTCAACGGACGGCCGATATTCAGCGGTCTCGACCTCGACATCCTTCCCGGGTTGGTCACCGCGGTGATGGGCCCGAGCGGCACCGGCAAAACGACGCTGTTGCGCCTGATCACCGGGCAGCTGCGGCCGCTGGCAGGCACGCTCACCGTCGCCGGCGAGGACATGCAGACCATCGGCCGCGATCCGCTGTACGCGCTGCGCAAGCGTATGGGCATGCTCTTTCAGAATGGCGCACTGCTCACCGACCTGAGCGTCTTCGAAAACGTCGCTTTTCCACTGCGCGAGCACACGGATCTGCCGGAGCGGCTGATTCGGATCATCGTGCTCACCAAGCTTCAGGCGGTCGGGCTGCGCGGAGCCGCATCTCTCATGCCGGCAGAGCTGTCCGGCGGTATGGTACGGCGCGTGGCCCTCGCGCGCGCCATCGTGATGGATCCGGAAATTCTCATCTATGACGAGCCGTTCGTGGGACTCGACCCCATTTCGCTCGGCGTCATCCTGCGCCTCATTCGGCGGTTGAACGACACGCTCGGATTGACCAGCGTCGTGGTCTCGCACGACGTGGACGAGATCACGAAGGTCGCGGACCGTGTGTATCTTCTGTCGGGCGGTAAGGTGGCCGCGCAAGGCACACCCGAGGAGCTCGAAAGAAATCCCTCGGACATCGTCAAACAGTTCGTCGGCGGCCTGGCCGATGGACCCGTTCCCTTCCATTATCCCGCGCCCGACTATTTCGATGAGCTGCTCGCGCGCGGTCGGCGGGAGTGACCATGATCAGGGAACTGTGGAGAAGCCTGGTCGATGCGCTCCACAGTCTGGGTGCGATCAGTCTCTTCCTGCTGCGCCTTGTGGCAGTGACGCCGCGGGCGCTGCTGCGCTTCGATCTCATCGCGGCGCAGATCTTCAACTCCGGCGCGTTGTCCCTCGTCATCATCATGCTGTCGGGACTGTTCGTGGGCATGGTGCTGGGGCTGCAGGGGTTTCAGCTCCTGCAGCGGTTCGGCTCGGAGGAGGCGCTCGGCAGCGCGGCCGCGATCGGTCTCGTGAAGGAGCTGAGCCCCGTGATCACCGCGCTTCTGTTCGCGGGGCGCGCCGGCACCGCGCTCGCCTCTGAGCTCGGGCTGATGCGCGCCACGGACCAGCTGTCCGCCATGGAAATGATGGCCGTCGATCCGATCCGCCGCGTGGTCGTGCCGCGCTTTTTGGGAGGTGTCATCGCCATGCCCTTGCTGGCCGCCATCTTCAGCGTCATCGGCTTGTACGGCGCGCAGCTCGTCGGGGTGCAGATCATGGGCGTCGATTCCGGCAGCTTCTGGTCGCAGATGCAGGGCGCGGTCGAGCTTCGCGACATCAACGAGGGTGTGGTCAAGAGCTGTATCTTCGGCGTTGCCTGTAGCCTCATCGCCGTCTACCAGGGCTACACCGCCGTGCCCACGGCCGAGGGCGTGGGACTCGCGACGACGCGCACGGTGGTAACCTCGGCGGTCGTGGTGCTGTTTCTGGACTATCTGCTGACGTCGGCGTTTTTGTAAAAAGGACATTGCTATGGGCAAGTCGAGCACTTTGAATGTGGGGGCGGGCGCGTTCGTGTTGCTCGGCTTCGCCGCACTCGCATTTCTCACTACACAGACCACGAACCACGGGCTGCATCTGGCCGGTACGGGCAGTTTCTACGACGTCACCGCCAAGTTCGACAACGTTGGTGACCTCAAGGTGGGCGCTCCGGTGTCCATGGCGGGCGTGAATGTGGGGCGCGTCGTGCGAATCGACCTCGACACCCGGGAGTACAAGGCCGTGGTGCTCATGCAGCTCGATTCCAAGTTCAACCAGATTCCGAGCGACAGCGATGCGAGCATCTACACGCAAGGCCTGCTCGGCGGAAAGTTCATCGGTCTCACTGCCGGCGGCTCGGATACCTATCTCAAGAACCACGATCACATCGATTTCACGCAGTCCGCGATCGTGCTCGAGAATCTCATCGGACAGCTGTTCGCGAACTTCTCCAACAAGGGGTCGGGCGCGTCGGACTCCTGCTCGGGGTCGGAGAAGCCGAAGAGCACGACCCCTTGCACCCCGGAGAAAACCAAATGAAGAAGTTCGATTTGTGTCTGACCGTGGCCCTGGCAATCGGCGTCGCCTTCACCGCGAGCGGGGCGCTTGCCCAGACTCCGGCGTCGGCTCCGGGCCAACCCCAGCAGGCCGGCGCGCCGGCAGCCGCGCCCAGTGACCTCGGACCTCAACAGATCGTGGAGGAATCCGCCAAGCGCATGCTTCAGGAGCTCGATGCCCACCGTGACACCTATGCAAAGGATCCCGCAAAGCTCGAGTCGCTGGTCGCGAACGTGCTCCTGCCGAACTTCGATGTCGACTACGCGGCGAGACTGGTGCTCGGACAGGCATGGCGCAACGCCAACGAGGAGCAGCGCCAGCGCTTCGTCAAAGCGTTCTATCATTCGCTGCTGCAGAATTACGGCAATGCCCTCGTCAATTTCACGGCCGGGAACTTCAAGGTTCTGCCGTACAAGGGCGATCCGGGAGAGACGCAGGCGACCGTCCGCACCGAAGTGAAGAAGTCCGACGGCGAACGGGTGCCCGTCGTTTTCGTCCTGCACAAGACGGATCAGGGCTGGAAGGCGTGGGACGTCGTCATCGAGGGAATCTCTTACGTGAAGAGTTTCAAGACCGATTTCGCCGCGGAAATCCAGCAGAAAGGGCTGGACGAGTTGACTGAGCGGCTGGAGAAGGGCGGCTCGATCAAGCCCAGCAGCACTGCGCCGGGGACCGGCCATTGAAGGACGCGCCGCGCACGAGCGCTTCGTTCGAGTCGGTCGGCGGCGAGCGCTCGCGTGTGAGCGGAGTTCTAGGGTTCACGACGGTGACGCCGCTCCTACCCATCGGAAGCGCGATGATCGAGCAAGGCCGCGCCGAGATAATCGATCTGTCGGCCATCAGCGCCAGCGACAGCTCGGGGCTCGCATTGCTCATCGAATGGGTGAGTGTTGCTCGCGCCGCGAGACGCTCGCTGCGCTACGAGAATATGCCGACTCAGCTGCACCAGCTTGCTCGACTGAGCGATGTAGACCCGCTCCTGTCCGGAACCCCGGCCTAGGCGGCCGGGCCTCGCCAGCCGCCCCATAGCCGCCCCATAGCCGCCCCATAGCCGCCCCATAGCCGCCCCATAGCCGCCCGATGGCTGCGCCACAACCGCGCGGTGGCCCCTGGATCTTTGCGGTTGCCGCCCCGGCAAGCGCCCCGAGCCTCCGCCCCCGACGGGCCTAGTCATCGTCATCATCGGGGGGCGGAGGCGGCGGAGGCGGCGCGGGCTTCGGCGTAGGGGTCTCTGCAGGCGGCTGCGCACCAGCCTTCGGCGTCGTCGCGTTGGCGGGGGGGACCGCCGTCTTCGGGACGGCCTCCCCCGGAGGGGTCCCGATCGAGGGGCCGCCGGGTGCGGGGCTTTGGTCCGCGTCGGGATCGATGAGATCGGCATCGGGCGTCACTTTCCCGGAGATTTGGAAGGCGCGACGCGCCAGGTAGGCATCGCGAATCAGCGCATACGGGTCGTACGCCTGGTCGATCGTCGGCTCGAGCGGAAGGAGCGCAGCGCGGGTGTCGATGGCATAGGGAACATACAGGCCGTACTTCACCCAGGCGTTCGGGATGTAGTCAATCGGCCTCAAATACGAGTCCGGGACCTTGCCGATGGTGTCGCGCACGTCGGAGGGGCCGAGAATCGGGAGCTCGACGAAGGGACCCGGGTGGACGCCCCAATGTCCCAGGGTCAGCCCGAAATCTGCGCTGTTGCGATCGAGCCCGGCGGACGTGGCGGGATCGAACAGGCCGCCCACACCGAGGGTGCTGTTCATGAGGAAGCGTCCAAGATCATTGCCCGCGGCCTTGAATTTGCCCTGCAAAGCGTCGTTCACCATCACCACGGGCGTGTTCACGTTCGAGAAGAAATTGCTCACGCCGGTCCGGATCGGCGAGGGAACGTGGCGCACGTACGCTTTCGTCACCGGCTTGGCGATGGCCCGGTCGAGCTTGTCGTTGACCTTGTAGACGCCGCGGTTCCAGGACTCCCAGGGATCCTGCGGCGAGCGTGGGTGGTCCGGCGGCAAGGTGACGCATGCGCTCAATCCCGCGGAAGCCGCGAGCGCGATGAGCCAGCGCAGTGAAACTAAATGACACATCCCGATGACTCTCCCGTTCGAATTGGCGTGGGCAGGCGCGCGGTGGTGCGAGATCGCTGCCCGATCGAAATTAATGGCGGCCGCCGTTGTCGTCGGCCACGGTATTTTTACGGTTTTTCGGTATGGCTGCACGCACTTCCTCAAGCATGGCACTGATCCGTGCACGCTGCACGGCATTCAAATCGGGCACTCCCAGCGCAAGGGACAACTGGTTGGAGGCCATGATGAGATCGCCGTTCATGAGGTAGAAGTCTGCCATGTAGTAGTAGGAATCCGCGAGATTCCCGGCGTCGTTGGCGGCTTTGGCGATGAGCTTGGCCTGGTTCGGCGTAGGCTCGATCTGGTTGAACAGATCGTCGAGGATCAGTTGGGCGCGCTTGTTGTCGCCCGCCCGCATCAGAGTCTCCGCGAGGCGGATGGTGACGGGTGCATTGCGCGGGAACAGCCCGAGGCCCTTCTCGAGAATGGCCTGCGACTCCTTCAACTGTCCGTTGGCGAGATAGGCCTGACCGAGTGCACCGTAGAACTGCGTCACTCTCGGGTATTCGAGGATAAGGGCTTGCAGCTCGGGAATGGCGAGCGCGGCCTTGCGCGCGTTGATGTTCGCGACAGCCCTGCCATAGCGCTGCTCGACATCGAGGCCGCCGCTGTTCTTCGCGAGGTTGGCGTAGTATTCGCGTGCCACCTCGGGGTTGCCGACCAGCGAGCGCAGCCGCTCGCGCATCAGCAGATAGCTGAGCGTGTCCTCGTGACGAATACGCCCGATCTGCTCCGCGCGGTTGCGCGCCTCGGCGACGCGCTCCGCCGACAGCGGGTGATCGATCAGGAATTCCACGGCCTTCACGCGATCGGGCGCCGGCGAATTCTTATTGAGCTCATCGAACATGGTCGCCATGCCGAGCGGATCGTAGCCGGCTGCCGCCATGGTGCCGATGCCGATGCGGTCGGCCTCGAATTCCTGAGTGCGGGTGTAATTGATCTGATGCTGGATGGCTGCGCTCTGCGCTCCGAGGACCGCCCCTTCCATGACGCTCGGATCGTTGCGGCCCGCCGTCGCGCCGAGGACGATGGCCGCCAGCATCGCCGCCGTCGCGAGCAGGCCGGTGTGCGTCTGGTCGATCATCCCGCGCACCAGATGGCGCTGCGTGACGTGTGCCGTTTCGTGCGCCAGCACGCCGGCGAGCTCGTTCTCGTTGGTGGTCGCCAGGAACAGCCCGCTGTTGATCATGATGAAGCCGCCCGGCATCGCGAAGGCGTTGATGACGGGATCGCGGATCACCGCATAATTGAACTGGTGCTGGCCCTCCTCGGCGTGGCTTGAAAGGCTGTGCCCCAGCTGCTGTATGTACTCGGTGACCTCGGGGTCCTCGAGCACGAGCCCCCGCGCACGCATCTGCCGCGCCCACGCCTGGCCCACCTGGAATTCCTCCTCCAAGGACACGGCAGCGGTTGCCGGGCTGCCGAGATCGGGCAGGTCCTGCTCCTGCTGCGGAGCTGAAGGGTCGGCCGCCTGGCAAACGCTCAACGTCCCTGCAACCGCAAATGCGGCGACAGCGGCGAACGCAGCCAAGAATTTCAACAGCTTCATTCAGACTCCTGGAAACAGCATTGGAGTGCCGCGGGCACGCCAAAGTTCTCCGGTCCGGGCCGCCAGGCCGTCCGGGGCCTCTCTAGAGGACTTCCGAGGCATAGTCTGCCAGACGCGACCGTTCGCCGCGCACCAGCGTGATGTGCCCCGAATAGGACCACCCGTGAAAGCGATTCACGACATAAGTCAGCCCGGTCGTGGTCTCGGTGAGATAGGGCGTGTCGATCTGCGCGATGTTGCCGAGGCATACCATTTTGGTTCCTGGACCGGCCCGAGTCACCAGCGCCTTCATCTGCTTCGGCGTGAGGTTCTGCGCCTCGTCGATGATGATGAAGCGGTTCAGGAATGTGCGTCCGCGCATGAAGTTCAACGACCGGATCTTGATCCGATGTCGCAACAGATCCGTGGTCGCGCCGCGTCCCCACGCGCCTCCGGTCTGGCTCTGTGTCAGCACCTCGAGGTTGTCCATGAGGGCGCCCATCCAGGGCTCCATCTTTTCCTCCTCGGTGCCGGGGAGAAAACCGATGTCCTCGCCAAGCGGAATCGTGACGCGCGTCATGATGATCTCGCTGTAGCGATTATGATCGAGCGTCTGCGCGAGGCCGGCAGCGAGACTCAACAGTGTCTTGCCCGTGCCGGCCGGACCCAGGATCGTGACGAAATCGATCTCCGGATCCATCAGCAGGTTCAGGGCGAAGTTCTGCTCGCGGTTGCGCGAGCCCACGCCCCACACATTGTTGCGCTCGCTGTGGTAATCGACCGTGAGCTCGAGAACGGCGGATTCGCCGTCGATCTTTCGCACGATCGCCTCGACGCCGTTCTCACCGGGATCGTAGACGAACTGATTGGCTTGCCACTCGCGCACCAGCGGCCCGCGCACGCGATAAAACGTGCGGCTTTGCTGTTGCCAGGATTCCATGCCCTTGCCGTGCTTTTCCCAAAATGTGGGCGGCAAGCGTTGCACGCCGCTCGAGAGCAGGTCCGCATCCTCGATGGTCTTGTCGCTCGAGTAGTCCTCGGCCTGGACGCCGACGATGGCGGCCTTGATGCGAAGGTTGATGTCCTTCGATACGAGCGTCACCCGGGCAGCTGGAAATTTCCTCTGCAATGCCAGTGTATCGGCGAGAAGCGCATTATCGCCGCCGTGGCCGGGAAGCCCTTCGGGCAGCACGGATTCCAAGAGCTGCGTCTGGAAGAACAGGCGGCCGGCGGGCGGGCGTTTACCGTGGTTGATAGGCGCCGAGGCGGGCAGGGCAAGGCCCCGGTCGATCTGTTTCTTGGTGGCATTGTGCATCAGCTCGTCGAGGAAACGGCTGACTTGGCGCACGTTGCGAGCGGCTTCGGACACTCCTTTCTTGCCCGCGTCGAGCTCTTCGAGCACGGTCATGGAAATGTAGATGTCGTGCTCCTCGAAGCGGAAGATCGCCGTCGGGTCGTGCATGAGCACGTTGGTGTCGAGCACGAAAATGCGCCGCTGCTGGCGCGACGGGCGGGCCTTGGCAACGGCGGCCGGCACCGGCCGCGGGGCTACGGTCACAGCGCTTTCACCGCCGCGAGCACCGCCTCGGCATGGCCGTTGACCTTCACCTTGCGCCATTCGGCACGCACCACGGACTTCGAGTCGATGAGAAACGTGCTGCGCTCCACGCCCATATATTTCTTGCCGTACATGCTCTTTTCCTGGATGACGTCGTAGAGCCTGCAGACGGTCTGATCGGCGTCGCTGAGGAGCTCGAAGGGGAAACCCATCTTGCGTTTGAAATTCTCATGCGAGGATACGCTGTCCGGGGAGATGCCGAAGATCTTAGCCTTGAGTTTCTTGAACTGCGGATATGCCTCGGTGAAGCTCTGGCCCTCCTGGGTGCATCCCGGCGTGTTGTCGCGTGGGTAGAAGTAAAGCACCAGGTTCGAGCCCGCGGCATCGCCGAGCGACCACTTCCCCGCCGTGCCTTCCAGTGTGAAAGCGGGCGCCTTCTTACCGACTTCGATCTTGCTCATGTGCTCTCTATCAATTTTTGACCGGCTCGAAAATGGCATCCAGATTCAGATGATCGCAGAAATCCATGAATTCCTCGCGAAGCACGCCGATGTGCAAGCGGCTCGGAACGTTCACGATCATCTGGACGGCGAACATGGGCGCCCCGGTGTGCGCCGCCGCATAGGAACGCGTGGACAGCTCCGCAATGTCCACCCCGCGCTGGGCGAAGAAGCCCGACAGCCCCGCCACGATGCCGGTCTGGTCGAGGCAGACCACGTCGATCGAGTACGGGAGCATGTCGTTGCGCGCAGCGCGCTCTTCGGTGCGCCGCAATTGGATATTCATCCCCGTGGCATCGGCCAGCTTCTTGAATTCGCCCTCGAGCTTGGCGAGGGTGTGCCAGTTTCCGTCCACGAGGAGCAGCATCGCAAACTCGTTGCCGAGCGAGGTCATGCGGCTTTCGCTGATACTGCCACCGCAATCGGCGACCGCCTTCGAGAGCTCGTGCACCATCCCGACCCGGTCGCCACCCACCGCGCTAATCACGATATGTTGTTTCATCGAGGTAAATTCTACCGGATGGCGCTTGCCACCGTGCAGTCTGTACAATTAAGGTAGTCATTATCTGTCTCAAGGAGCCCGAATGCGCGGAAGCCTGGTTGCCATCGTCACGCCGATGAGCGCGGACGGGAGCCTGGACTTGGCTTCGTGGGATCGACTGCTCGATTTTCACATGGCCGAGGGCAGCGACGGCATCGTCATCGCCGGCACGACCGGAGAATCGCCGGTGCTGACGCTCGAGGAGATCGAGGAGCTCACCCGCCGCGCGGTCAGTCGCTGCAGCGGTAAAATGAAGGTGATCGTCGGCGCCGGCACACACTCGACCGCGAGCACCGTGGCGCGGACGCGCACGCTGTCTCGACTCGGGGTGGATGGGGTCATGCTCGTGACTCCTTATTACAACAAGCCTCCGCAGGAGGGCCTGTTTCGACACTTCATGGCGGCAGCGGACGCCTCGGCAGTCCCCGTCGTGATGTACAACGTTCCGAGCAGGACCGCCGTGGACCTCCTGCCCGCGACCGTTGCGCGGCTCGCGCGACACCCGCGCATCAAGGCGCTCAAGGATGCGAGTGCGAGTCTTTCGCGCCTGCGCGATCTCTTGGCCGTCTGTCCCAGCGGCTTCTCGGTTCTTTCGGGCGACGATGCGACTGCGGTCGAGTGGATGAGCACCGGCGCGCACGGGGTCATTTCAGTATCGGCCAATGTCGCCCCTCGGCGCATGGCCGAGGCTTCAAGGGCAGCGCTCGACGGCGATCTCGCCGCCGCGCGAGCCATCGATGCCGACCTTGCGCCTCTGCACCGAGATTTGTTCACCGAGACGAGCCCGATCCCCGTGAAGTGGGCGGTTGCGCGCATGGGGCTCATCGGGAGCGCCATCCGGTTGCCGTTGGTCGAGCTATCACCGGCTCACCACGAGATAGTGCTGCGGGCGATGCATTCGGCGGGCGTGAGACTCGAGGACCGTGCAGCGTGACAATTCATCGGATTCTACTGCCCATCGCGGCCGCGATGCTCATGAGCGGCTGCGCGCGACTGCTGCACGGGTTTGCGCCGGATTGTCATAAGCCCCAGGAGTACCAGCGCGCGGTGCAAAAGCCGCCTCTGCGGGTGCCGCCGGGCCTCGATACGCCGAATACTCAGGGCGCGCTGGTAATTCCCGCGGTCGAGCTTGCACCGCCGCCTCCGGGACGGCACGAGGCCTGTCTCGACGCGCCGCCGCGCTACAAGCCGGCTCCGCCGAACAAGGCCGCAAGCCCAAGTTGACGGCGCGCCGGGGGCCGCGGGACGGATTTGATCGCCCGGGCCGCCTCCGGTACCCTTGCGGCCCGCGCAGGGTCTCGTCCTCAGCGGAGAGGTGGCCGAGTGGTCGAAGGCGCTCGCCTGGAAAGTGAGTAACACCCTAAAAGGTGTTCGAGGGTTCGAATCCCTCCCTCTCCGCCAATCCGGGGCACTTCGCGGGGTACGCCTCAATGTCCCTGGCGGTCCCTCAGGGCGCGTTGGGATAGTTTTGCTTGATGATGATCTGATTGAGGACCTTGTGGTTGCCCGCCGCCTTGGTCGCAACCTGCTGGGCCGCAAGCAATGACCGTTGCGTCTCTACGAAACCCTTCAGCACCACAGTGCCGTGATCGACTGCGACATCGATGTGCCGCGCGTTCAAAGTGGGATCGGCCTGCAATGCTTGCTGCACACGCGCAGCAAGGTCGGCATCCGGACCAGGCTGTCCGGCGGGGGACTGATACGCGCCCTGCGCGTAGCCAGCGATCGGAGTCATGGCAATTCCGAAAGCGGACATCGCGATGCCCGCGCACAGAAAGGTATATCGATGCTTGCCGGAAATCTTCATGGGAGCTCCTGCCTTAATATTTTATGTTTGTGGGGGTAAACCTCGTCCTCCGGTACGGGACCGGGGTGGAGGAATAATGGGATCGACTTCAACCGGGATCTGCGGGCGGATGTAGCAGTGTGTCGTGGGAATTTCCCCACGCGGCACCGGATGCGCACTCTGTGTTAAAATTCGCTGATTGCTATCGATCGTAACCGGGGGCCGTCGATAACCGCCCCTCTTCGCCATCTGACCCTTCAGCCTATGGCGGCTCGCGTTGGCATCTTCGCGGCGACTGGCCACGAACCCCGTCAGGCCCGGAAGGGAGCAGCGGTAACGGCTTTAAGTCGGGCGCCGAAGACCTGCTAGCGCGGGCCGCCTCCCTTGCGGGAAACTCGTCCTATGAGCTACATCGTACTGGCGCGAAAATGGCGGCCAAAGCGCTTCTCGGAGATGGTGGGGCAGGAGCATGTGCTGCGCTCGCTCGCCAACTCCCTCGACAGCGGCAAGGTTCATCACGCGTTCCTGTTCACCGGCACGCGCGGCGTGGGCAAGACCACGATCGCGCGCATTCTCGCGAAGTCCCTGAACTGCGAGCGTGGCGTCAGCTCGAATCCATGCGGCGTCTGCGCAGCCTGCCGGGAGATCGACGAGGGGCGCTTCATCGATCTCATCGAGGTCGATGCGGCCTCGCGCACCAAGGTCGACGACACCCGTGAGCTGCTCGACAATGTCCAGTACGCGCCCACACGCGGGCGCTACAAGGTGTACCTCATCGACGAGGTGCACATGCTGTCGAACCATTCGTTTAACGCCCTGTTGAAGACGCTCGAGGAGCCGCCGCCGCACGTTAAGTTCCTGCTCGCGACCACGGACCCGCAGAAGCTGCCGGTGACTGTACTTTCGCGCTGCCTGCAATTCAGCCTGAAGCGTCTTTCGTCGAGCCTGATCGCCGGGCGGCTGAAATTCATCGCAGGCGCAGAGCAGCTCGACCACGAGCCCGCCGCGCTTGCGCTTCTCGCACGTGCTGCCGACGGCAGCGTGCGCGATGCGCTGAGCTTGCTCGATCAGCTGATCGCCTTTGGCGGCGGCACCTTGAGCGAGACGAACACGCGCGCGATGCTGGGCACGATCGATCGCGGACACATCGTGCGCATCGTCGAGGCGCTGTCGCGCGAGGACGGCCCGGGGATGCTCGCGCAGGTGGCCGATCTCGACCGCGACGCACCGGATTACGACCGTGCACTCGTCGATCTGACCGCTTTGCTGCAGCGGATCGCCATCGTGCAGATCGTGCCCGATGCCGCGCTGGAGGATGAGGAGTTCGACGCCGAGGCGCTCGGCCGGCTGAGCCGCGCCATGACCGCCGAGGACGTGCAGCTCCATTATCAGATCGCGCTCGCCGGCCGGCGAGATCTATCGCTCGCGCCCGATCCGCGCCTGGGCTTCGAAATGACCCTGCTGCGCATGCTGGCGTTCCGGCCCGACGCGCCCTCCGAGGCCGCCGCTCGCCCGAGCCGCGCGACGGCCGGTGCCGCACCGGCCCGGGACGGACGCGCCCCCGTGCCACAAGGCATCGCATCGATCGCCCCGGCGCCGACCGTACCGCGACCCGGGACGGCGGCGCGAATCGCCGCGCCGGCCGAGGCCGCCGGTGGAGCGGTGGGCGGGGCGTCGGGTGGGGCGCAAGGCATCGATGCCATCTCATGGCCGCGCATCGTCGAGGCCGCCAATTTGAGCGGGATGGTGCGGCAGTTCGCTCTCAACTGCTTTCCCGCCTCGTTCGACCGCGATGTGCTCACGTTGCAACTCGATGAGGTGGTGGACGCGCGGCGCTCGCGCCCCATCGAGGAGAAGCTCCAGCAGGCTTTGAGCAAGTACCTCGGTCGCGAGCTACGCCTCAATTTCGAGGTTTCGCAGGCCGAGCTTCCGACCCCGGCGCGCCAGCGCGCGCTCGGCGATCAGGACAACGCGGCGCGGGCGGCAGCCGCCTTCGAGGCGGACCCTGCCGTCAAGGGATTGCAGGAGCGTTTTGGCGCCGAGGTGGATACCGCTTCGGTGAAACCTGCCAACTAATACAGGAGCGTCAAATCATGATGAAAGGCGGACTCGGGAATCTGATGCGCCAAGCGCAGCAGATGCAGGAAAACATGCAGAAGGCGCAGGCGGAGCTCGCGAATCTCGAAGTGACCGGAGAGTCGGGCGCGGGCATGGTGAAAGTCGTGCTCAACGGCCGCCACGAGGCGAAGAAGGTAACGATCGAGCCGAAGCTCGTATCCGAGGACCTGGAGATGCTCGAGGACCTGGTGGCTGCGGCGATCAACGATGCCTCGCGCAAGATCGAGGAGCGCAGCAAGGAGAAATATGCGGATCTCATGTCCGGTATGAATCTGCCACCCGGCGTCAAGCTGCCGTTCTGAATCGATGAAGTACACGCCCACGCTTGCACGCCTGATCGATGCCTTGCGCTGCCTGCCCGGCGTCGGGCCCAAATCCGCACAGCGCATGGCCTTTTATTTGCTCGAGCGCGACCGCGACGGCGGCCGCGCGCTGGCGCAGTCGCTCACCGACGCGCTCTCATCGGTCGGACATTGCAAGCGCTGCCGCATGTTGACCGAAAGCGACTTGTGCGCCATCTGCGCCTCCGCGCAGCGCGACGCCGCACAGCTGTGCGTCGTCGAATCCCCGGCCGATGTCGTCGCGATCGAGCAGTCGGGCGGCTTTCGCGGTCGCTACTTCGTGCTCATGGGTCATCTGTCGCCGCTCGATGGTATCGGACCGGCCGAGCTCGGGCTCGACGAGTTCGAGCGAGTGCTCGCGGAAGGGGAGGTGCGTGAAGTGATCCTCGCCACCAATCCGACCGTGGAAGGCGAGGCGACCGCGCATTACCTCGGCGAGCTCGCGCTGCGCAGGGGTCTCAAGGCCTCGCGCATTGCGCACGGCGTGCCCGTGGGCGGGGAGCTCGAGTACGTCGATGGCGGCACACTCGCCCACGCGCTCGCCGGCCGCACGCGCGTTTCGTGACGATCGCCGCGATCGCGGCTTCGAAGGCCCCGGCGAGTGAAGTGAGAGGAGAACTTCTACCGGGTGGGCGGAGGGCGCGGGGGCGTCTGCCGACGCGCTCGATGCCTGCTCGCGGTCATCGAGCGGCAGCGGCCCGCGCGCCGGGCTCCGCGGGAGCGCCGCTGGAATCGCGATTCCTCACTTGGGCGGGAAGCAATTTCCTGTCGAGCTATATATAACGCCGCCGCCGGAAGATGCGTCAACCGCAATACCGGGTGCAATCGCCCAGTATTGCCTACGACGCGAGCTTCTCGTACAGCCGGTACAGCCGGCGGTAGCTTTCGTAGCGCCGCGGGGCGATCTCGAGGGCCTGCACGGCGCCGCGCACGGCGCAGCGCGGCTCCTCGAGATGCCGGCAGTCGCTGAAGTGGCAATCGGCCGCACGTTCGTGGATCTCGATGAAGCCGCGCTCCGCGGCGCGCGCGAGGCTTGCGGGCGGCGCGAAGTCGCGCACTCCCGGCGCATCGATCACGGCCGATTCCGCGCCGGGCGACAGCCGGTAGCGGCGCGCGGTGGTCGTGGTGTGCCGCCCTTCCACCTCGCGCGTGAGCTCAGCGGTCTGTGCTGCGGCATCCGGGACGAGGCCGTTGACGAGCGATGACTTGCCGACGCCGGATTGGCCGAGCAGGAGGGTTGCGGTGCCCTCGAGCGCCGTGCGCAGCGCCGCGACCCCGTCGCCCGTGAGCGCCGACACCTCGAGGCAGCGCAGACCGAGCGCGCCGTAGTTGCGCAGCTCGGTGGCGAGATCCTCCGACTTCAAGTCGGATTTGTTGACGATCAGCAGCGCCTCGATGTCCTTGAGCCGAGCGCCGGCCCAGTAGCGATCCACCAGAAACCAATCGGGCTTGGGTTCGGAGGCCACCACGACGGCCATGCGGTCGATGTTGGAGGCGACCGGCTCTGCACGGCCGCGCGCATCGATGCGCTCCAGAAGATTGCGCCGCGGCTCGAAAGAATCGATGGTAGCGACGTCGGCCGCGGCATCGCTCGTCCAGTAAACCCGGTCACCGCACAGGATGCGCTGCTTGCGGCCCTTGAGCGTGCAGTTCAGGGTCTCATCGCCCGTTTGCACGAGGGCGCTGCGCCCGAAGCTCGCGAGAACAATGCCGACGCCGCTCCTGCCGCTCAATTACCCGCCTCTGCTACCATGCAGAAATGAAGTCTTCAGAGAATTTGATTTGGATCGATCTCGAAATGACGGGCCTCTTCCCCGACACCGATCTCATCATCGAGATTGCCACGATCGTAACCGACAAGCATCTCACCGTCCTTGCCGAGGGTCCCGTGATCGCGGTGCATCAGACTGCCGCGGTGCTCGCCGCCATGGACGACTGGAACCGCAAGCAGCACGGCAGCTCCGGTCTCACCGAGCGCGTACTCGCGAGTCGCATCGGCACGGCGCAGGCCGAGCGCCAGACCTTGGCGTTTCTCGAGGGGTGGGTCGAGCCACGGCGCTCGCCGATGTGCGGCAACAGCATCTGCCAGGACCGGCGCTTCCTCGCACGCCTCATGCCGTCGCTCGAGCGATTCTTCCATTACCGCAACCTCGACGTGAGCACGCTCAAGGAGCTGGCGCAGCGATGGGCGCCGCACATCGCGCAGGCGTTTCGCAAGAACTCGACCCATTTGGCGCTCGACGACGTGCGCGAATCCATCCGCGAGCTCGAGTACTACCGCGAGCATCTCTTGCGGCCGCTGGGGGACTCTCCCTGACTCGGACTTCAGCGGGCGGCTTCAGCGCGCCGCCGCGGCGTCGGCCGCCAGGAACATCCAGGTCTCGACGACCGTATCCGGATTCAAGGACAGGCTGTCGATGCCTTGCTCGACCAGCCAGCGTGCAAGCTCCGGGTGGTCCGAGGGTCCCTGGCCGCAGATACCGACGTACTTGTTCTGCGCCCGGCAAGCCTTGATCGCCATGGCCATGAACGCCTTCACCGCATCGTCGCGCTCATCGAACAGCTTGGCGACCACACCCGAGTCTCGATCGAGCCCGAGGGCGAGCTGCGTCATGTCGTTCGAGCCGATCGACATGCCGTCGAAATACTCGAGATAGCGCTCCGCGAGCACTGCATTGGTCGGCAGCTCGCACATCATGATGTGCTTCAAGCCGTTGTCGCCGCGTTTCAGGCCATTGTCCGCGAGCAGCTGTGTGACCGCTTTCGCCTCGGCAAGCGTGCGCACGAACGGCACCATGATCTGCACATTGTCGAGGCCCATCTCGTCGCGCACGCGCTTCAGCGCCCGGCACTCGAGCTCGAAGCACGGCCGGAAGACCTTGTCGATGTAGCGCGAGGCGCCGCGGAAACCGAGCATCGGATTTTCCTCGTGCGGCTCGTAGTTCTTGCCGCCGATGAGATTGGCGTACTCGTTCGACTTGAAATCCGACAGGCGCACGATCACGGGCTCGGGTGCGAAGGCGGCGGCGATTTGCGCGATTCCCTCGGCAAGCTTGTCGACGTAGAAACTCACAGGATCGGGGTAGCCCGCGATCTGCTGAGAGATCGCCTCCTTGAGCTCCGGACTCTGCTTGTCGAATTCCAGGAGCGCGCGCGGGTGCACGCCGATCATGCGGTTGATGATGAACTCGAGACGCGCGAGTCCGACACCGCTGTTCGGAAGTCCGGCGAACTCGAATGCGCGGTCGGGATTGCCCACGTTCATGGAGATCTTGACCGGAATGGGCGGCAATGAATCGAGCTCGATGTTGCGCTGGTCGTATTCCAGCATGCCCTCGTAGACGTGGCCGGTGTCGCCCTCGGCGCAGGAGACCGTCACCGCTTGATTCTCACGGATCACCTGAGTCGCGTTCACACAGCCGACCACCGCCGGAATGCCGAGCTCGCGCGCGATGATGGCGGCGTGGCACGTGCGTCCTCCCCGGTTGGTCACGATCGCGGCGGCGCGCTTCATTACGGGCTCCCAATCCGGGTCCGTCATGTCGGCGACCAGCACGTCGCCCGCGCGTACGCGCGACATCTCCTTCACGTCCCGGATCACGCGCGCGTGGCCCGCGCCGATCTTCTGACCGATGCTGCGCCCGCTCACCAGCAAGTTCGAGCGGGCCTTGAGGGTGAAGCGCTGGATGGTGCGCCCGGCACGGCTCTGCACCGTCTCGGGCCGAGCCTGCAGGATGTATATCTTGCCGGTCTCCCCATCTTTACCCCACTCGATGTCCATGGGCGTGCCATAGTGCTCCTCGATGATGAGCGCCTGCTTCGACAGCTCGACCACGTCCGCCTCGTCGATGGAAAAGCGCTGTCGATCCCCCGGCGCCACATCGATCGTGCGCACGCGTTCCTGGCTACCCGGCTCGCCGTAGACCATCTTGAGGGCTTTCTGGCCGAGGTTCTTGCGCAGGATCGAGCGCCGCCCGGCACGCAGTCCCGGCTTATAGACGTAGAACTCGTCCGGATTGACGGCGCCCTGGACCACGGTCTCACCCAGACCGTACGAGGAAGTTACGAAGACGACTTCACGGAAGCCCGAGTCGGTGTCGAGCGTGAACATCACGCCCGCCGCACCGAGATCGCTTCGCACCATGTGCTGCACGCCGACCGACAGGGCCACCGCGTTGTGATCGAAATTGTTGTGCACCCGATAGGCGATGGCACGGTCGTTGAACAAAGACGCGTAGACCTCGTGCATGCTGGCGAGCAGACGCTCTTCGCCGCGCACGTTCAGGAACGTCTCTTGCTGCCCTGCGAAAGATGCCTCCGGCAGATCCTCAGCGGTGGCCGACGAGCGTACGGCGACGGCAAACTCGGGGCCGCTACCCATTTTACGGTAGGCCGCGAGGACCTCGTCGTGCAGGCGCTTCGGGAAGGGCGTTGCCAGCATCCAGCCGCGGATCTGCCTGCCCACGGCGGCGAGCCGCTCGACGTCGTCGACGTCGAGCGGGCCGAGCGCTTCGGCGATGCGCCCGCTCAGATTGTCCTGCGCGAGAAAATCCCGGTACGCATGCGAGGTGGTTGCAAATCCGCCGGGAACGGAAACCCCGAGTTTCGACAGCCGTGAAATCATCTCGCCGATCGAGGCGTTCTTGCCGCCGACGATCTCGATGTCCTTGCTCTTCAATTTCTCGAACGGAATGATGTAGGGATTCATCGATTCTTAATCCTTGTCCGGCCCTGGAATAAGTGAAACACTTCCCGTATCAACGCCCGCGACACATGGAACTACCGTGAGCAAACGAACAGTGTTTTTTGTATCGGACCAGACGGGCATTACGGCGGAGACGATGGGCCACAGCCTCATGACACAGTTCGACGGAATAGAATTCCGGCAGGTGACTGTGCCATTTATCTCCACCGTTGACAAGGCGATAGAGGCCGTGCGCAAGATCGACCTGGTCGGCAAGCACGAGGGCGTGCGGCCGATCGTCTTCAGCACCTTGGTCCAGGAAGACGTGCGCAATGTCGTCCGCGGCAGCACGGGTTTTTTCCTGGATTTCTTCGACGCGTTCCTAGCACCGCTCGAGAACGAACTCAAGACGCAATCATCCCATTTGATGAGTCGGACTCACCGCAATGCCGACACCCACTCATATGCGATGCGCATAGACGCGACCAATTTCGCGCTCGCGAACGACGACGGATCGGTGCTGCGCGACTACGAGCGCGCCGACGTGATCCTGATCGGCGTCTCGCGCTCGGGCAAGACGCCGACGTGCCTGTACCTGGCCATGCAGTACGGTATCTTCGCTGCGAATTATCCGCTTACCGAGGACGATCTCGAGTCGCGCAAGCTCCCGCGCGGACTCGATCTGCACACGCGCAAGCTCTTCGGACTCACGATCAAGCCGGACCGACTGCAGCAAATTCGCAACGAGCGGCGTCCCGACAGCCGCTACTCTTCGCCGCGTCAGGTCGCCTTCGAGGTGCGCGCGGCTGAATCGCTGTTCGAGCGCCATGGCATACCTTTCATCGATGCGACCGAAGTCTCAATCGAGGAAATCTCGAGCAGGATTCTCGACCGCACGGGCATCGAGCGACGCTTGCGGCCCTGACAAAACGTACCTGCGTGGTATAGTCGGGCCATGATCGCCGATCAGTGGTGCCAAACTTCCTGGCGGGCCCGGCCCGCGAGCTTCGTCGGTCTCATGACTCTGTACGAAAGCAATTTCGTGCGCCTGGGGTGGCTGGTGCGGGACCTGCGATCCATCGAGGCGCCCCGGATCTCGAGAGTTTCTTCGGACTGTGATCTCTTTCTCACACCGGTCGAGAGCTGCCGCTACACCAGTGTGTTCCGGCTCACGTATGAATTCGATTTCGAGGGCGCCCGGGTGCGGGACCCCGATCTGGAAGTGTGCGTATATCACGATGCGCGGCTTGCGGAAGTACGCAGCTTCTGCGGGCCCAAGCGACACCCCGAGCTCGCCCGCCTGGAGTCTGGACTCAAGCGTGAACTGGATCAGCGCTGGAGCCGGAACATGCTGTTAAATAAATGGCTGGAATATTGTGCCGAGCGAGGCCATCACTTCTAGTGGGTAAACCCCCTTTGGTGTCCCGCGGCCAGGCGGGACATTGATCGATAAGCTCAGCTTTCTCAAGGGAGGGTCGGAGAGCGGCGGCGTGAGTGCTGATGAAGAGCGCCTCATGCAGCTGTTCCAGAATCGTGCGGGCTTGAAAAAAGCCTATGCCGATCTCAAGGACGAGTTTCACCTGCTGCGCGACCGCCTGAAGCAGCAGGAGGGCTCGACCTTGCGCGTGCAGGAGCAGCTCGACGCCCTCGGCGATCTGCTCGCCGATCCCGCCACCGGCTTCAGTGCGCTCGTCTTCTTTCAGCTGCGGGGCTTGTGGAAGACCTGCCACCAGCAGCTCTCGAAATTCGCCGCGGAGCTCACGCAGCAGCAGGAGGTGCGCGAGACCGCACGCCATACCGCTGAGTGCGAGGCGACCAAGAACATGCGGCTCACGGACGTCGAGGAGCGGCTCCAGGCCGCCGGTTCGGTGGCCGATGCTCAGCGCGAGCAGCTCGCAGCCGCGCAGGTGGACCTGTCGCGCCTGACAGCCTTCTGGCATTACTTCCGCCGGCGCCGGCAGCAGCGCGTGCTCGAAACACTCCGCCAGGGAGTCGTGGTCGCCGATGCGGCCGTCGGCGATCTGCATGCGGAGAAGAGCGCCATCATCGCCGAAGCGGCGCCCGAGTTCCCCGGTATTTCCTTGAACGCACGGCGCAACATCAACCTCGCCATCATCAGCTACGCCGAGTCGCTGTGCGAGAACGTCGACGCGTTCGGCCTGGCGGCGCGCGCCAAAGAAGCGGTGGCGCGCCGGGTGCACGAGATGAGCTTCGGCTCACGCAGCGAATGCGAGGACTACATGCAGCGCGTGCAAAAGGCGCAGGCCGCGATTGCCAATCAGCGACAAATCACCGCGGGCGTCAAGGTGAAGCTCGAGCGCCTGCGCGCAACGAGCGAATACCGCAATCTCGCCGACACCGTACCCACGGCGGACTCGCTCGCGGCCGCGAGTCAGTGGAACGTCCTCGCCGAGGACTACTGGGATCTCTTCAACCTGCTGCTGCGCTGAAAGAGCCGTCGGCTCCCTGTGGAGCCGACACTTCCGTCAATGCAGCTCGCCGTGCAGGTCGGTGCGCCGGGCCTGCGCCTGGGTCGGGCCGACCTTGTGGACGCTGGTCACCGCGAAATCGGCTGCGATCTGTGTCGCCTCGTCGAGGATGATGCCGGCGGCCGAATCATCCTTGATCTCCTCGAGCGACTTGATCGGCGGCTGGCCGTGCGCCGCGCGCAGCGCGTTCTCGCGCTCCAGCCGGCTGTTGTCGAGGCGCTTGCGCTCGGCCTCACGCGTCTTCAAGTTGAGCGACACGGTCTTCTGATTGCGAATCGAGTCGAGCGCGGCGATGTCCTCGCGCAGATAACGGAAATCGGCGCTGTCGGCGGTACGGTCATCGTGCAGCTTCTGCAGCATCGAGGCGGTCGACTTGAGGTCTCCCTCGACCTTGAAGGTTGCCGGCTCGATGTGATCCCACGGCAGCGCGCGGTCGCGCGTGCTCTCGCCCACCTCGTTTGCATCGATGAGCGAGGGAATCGTGATGTCCGGCGTGACTCCGCGGTCCTGAGTGCTCTCGCCGGTCACACGGTAGTACTTGCCGATGGTGACATTGAGCTGCCCGAGCTCGGGCTTGCGGCCGAAGATGGTGTAGTTGAGCGGATGCGCGTTCTGGACCGTGCCCTTGCCGTAGGTCTGCTGGCCGATGATGAGACCGCGTCCGTAGTCCTGGATGGCGCCCGCGAAAATCTCCGAGGCGGAGGCGCTGAAGCGGTCCACCAGCACGATCAGGGGCCCGGAGTAGAAGATCGCCGGATCGGGGTCGTCGTCGACCTCGATGCGGCCGGTCGTGTCGCGCAGCTGCACCACCGGACCGCGATCGATGAACAGCCCCGTGAGGGACTCCGCCTCCGGCAGATAGCCGCCGCCGTTGGCGCGCAGATCCATGATCAGTGACTCGGCACCGTCCTTGCGAAGCTCGCCGATCAGGCGCTGCACATCGCGCGTCGTTGAGCGGAAATCCTTGGCGCCGGCGCGGCTCGCGTCGTAATCCTGATAGAAGCTCGGCACGGTGATGATGCCGATCTTCACGTCGCGGCCGTTGCGCGTCACCGTGCGCATCGCCTTGTGCGAGGCTTGTGCCTCGAGCGAAACCTTGTTGCGGGTGAATTCGACCACCCTTTGGAGCGACCCCGGCGCCGCGCCGGCCGGCAGCAGCTGCAGGCGCACCACCGTCCCTCCCGGTCCGCGGATCTTTTGCACCACATCATCGAGGCGCCAACCGATGACGTCGGTGAGCTCGCCGGTCTTGCCTTCGCCGACCGCGGTGATGCGATCGTTGGCCGCGAGCTTGCCGCTCGCCGCCGCCGGGCCGCCCGCGATCACATCGATGACCGTGACGTAGTCGTCGGTCAACTGCAGCGAGGCGCCGATGCCCTCGTACGAAAGGCTCATCTGGATGTTGTATTCCTCGGAATTGCGGGCCGAGAAGTAGTTCGAATGCGGATCGAGCGAAAGCACGAAGGCGTTCATGAACGCCTCGAACACATCCTCCGGCTTGCTCTGATCCATGCGCTTCGCGACGTGCTCGTAGCGCTTGCGCAGAATGTCGGCGACCTCGGGCCACTGTTTGCCCGTGATGATGAGCGACAGCGCATCGTTCTTCACGCGCTTGCGCCACAGCTCGTTCATCTCCGCGGCGTTCGCGGGCCACGGTTCCTTCTCGCGATCGTAGTTGAAGGATTCCTCGACGTCGAAGTCGGGCTTTTTCGAAAGCAGCTCAATCGCATAATTCATGCGCTCCCGGCTGCGTTGCTGAAAGCGGCGGAAGATCACGAAGGCCGGCTCGACATCGCCCGACTTGATGGCGTCGTCGAGCTCGTAGCGGTACTTCTCAAACTCCGCGATATCGCTCGCGTAGAAGTAGCTGCGGCCGCTGTCGACGGCGTCGAGGTAGCGGTCGAGTATCAGGCTCGAGAGACGGTCGTCGAGCGGCGCGCGCCGATAATGCTCCCGGGCGATGATGTCGCTCACGCGACGCGCCACATAGTTCTCCTGTTCCGTGGGCTCGAGGACCGAGCCGGCGGCGGGCGGCGGAGCGACGGGCGGGGTCATTGCGGCGCCGAGGAGCGCTGCGAGTCCGACCGCGCTCGCGCACACGACGAGCGCGCTCAGCCAGCGCGAGCGGCGGACTTTGATCTCCGGATTCTTTACGACCGTCATCAGCTATCCTTCTCCTGTAAAATGATGCGCCCGATCCAACCCAAGGCTAGACGAGCCCATGCCCCAAGCCAAGTGTATACGAGCCTGAAGATATGCGTCCGTTCACGGTTTTGATCGGTATTCTGCTCGGCTCGTCCGCTTCGATCACTTTCGGCCTGGGGGCCGTGCTGATCGTGTTCGGCGTGCTGGCCGCCGTGAATCCGCATCTCTGGCATGAACGCCCGGATCTCGGGCATGAACTGCCGCGGCTCATTCTGAGCTTGGCGGCGTTCGGGGTGTTGACCGCGGCGAGCGCCGGTAGTTTCCTCGGACAGGTGAAAGACCGCCCCTGGCGCGGCTGGGCGCATGTGGCCACGCTCGGGGTCCTGGCGGCCATCACCCTGTGGTATTGGCCGCACCGCGCCTGACAGCCGTCACCGGTCGGACATCAAAGGAGCGCTCGATTTACATACGACAGTGGGTTTTTCGCGCGGCTTGGGCGGGTTGCCTTGCCGCAACGATAGGCGGCTGCTCGAGCCACCACGGGCGCCAGGGCGCGCCGCCTCTCGATCTCGAGGAGATGAGCTACCGGACCGAGCTTCGGGCACTCACCGCCGAGGACCTCGAGGGACGCAGACCCGGGACGCCCGGCGGAGACAAGACCGTCGACTTCCTCACCGCGCAATTTCGTAAATTCCACTTGAAACCCGGCAACGGCGAGAGTTATGTCCAACAGGTGCCGTTGGTCGAGATTCGCGCCGGGACCGATTCCACGGTGTCGATCGCCGGGGGCCGGGGCGCGCTGCTTCCGCTGCGCTACGGCACGGACGTGGTGCTGTGGACGCCCCGCGCCGCGCCGACGGCCTCGCTCGCCCGCAGCGACCTCGTGTTCGTGGGCTATGGGATCGTCGCGCCGGAATATCACTGGGACGACTATGCGGGCACCGATGTGCGCGGCAAGACGGTGCTGGTGCTTCTCGGCGACCCGGGCTATGGCACGAAAGATCCCGGCGTCTTCAGGGGTCTCAGGCTGACCGCCTATGGGCGCTGGTCCTATAAGCTCGAGGAGGCGGCGCGTCACGGCGCGGCCGGCGTCCTCTTGATCCACGATCCCGCCACGCTCGGATTCGGCTGGGAAGCCGTGAGGAACACCTGGATGGGCGCGCATCTCGAACTCGCCTCGGCCGCGGCGGGTGGGAATCGGCCCGCGGTCGCGGGGTGGCTGGCGGGCGAGGCCGCGCGCGCCCTCTTTACCCAAGGGGCGTTGGACTACCCGGCGATTCTCGCGGCAACGGCGCGGCCGGGTTTCAAGGCGTTGAACATGGGCCTGAAGGTGAGCGCGGAGGTGCATGCCTCGGTGCGGCGCTTCGATTCGCAGAACGTCATCGCGGTCCTGCCGGGCTTCAGTCACCGGCACGAATATGTCGTCTACAGCGCCCATTGGGACAGTCTCGGCCGCGATCCGGCCGGCGGCATCTTGGGCGGCGCGGTCGAGGATGCCAGCGGCGTCGCGGGGCTGCTCGTGCTCGCCCAATCCTTTGCCCGCGCACGTCCGGCGCCCGACCGTTCGATCGCCTTCATCGCCTTCACCGCGGCGGAGCCGGATCTTCTCGGCTCGCGCTATTACGTCGAGAATCCTGTGATCCCGCTCGATCAGATTGCGGGACTGATCAACCTCGACGCGCTGCATACCGGCGGCCGTACGCGCGACGTCGTGATGTTCGGCGCGGGCAATTCCGAGCTCGAGGATCTGGTGCGCGCGGCGGCGTTGCTGCAGGGACGCGAGATTCGCCCCGAGCCGCATCCCGAGCAAGGACTCTTCTATTCGTCCGACGAGGTCAACTTCGCGCGCCACGGCGTGCCGTCCCTGTACGTCAAGGCCGGCATCGACGACGCGGCACGCGGACCGCAATACGGCGCGGCGCAATGGGACGACTACATGGCCCATCGTTACCGCCAAGCGGGCGACAGTTATTCGGAGGATTGGAGCGTGGGTGGCGCGATCGAGGATTTGGACCTATATCGCCAAGTCGGAGAGCACCTGGCGTCCACGCGACGGTTTCCGCGGTGGTATCCGGACAGCGAGTTCAGCGCAAGTCACAGCAGCGCCGCCGCCGACTAGCGAGGCACTCAGCGCTTGCCTACTCTTGCCCAGTTCTTCTTGCGGTCGAAGCTGCCGGATGAATTGTACGGATCGAAGCCGCCGCCCGCATCGCGAGCGGGCAGTGCTTGCTCGGCCGTATCCGGTGTCTTCGATTTCGCACGTGTCGCTTCGCGCAGCTCGCGCGTGCCGAGGGTGAACTTCGGCTCTTCGCCCACCCGCTTGTCGATCGTCATAACCGCTCCTGTGGCCCTGCGCAATCGCCCGAGAATCAGTCGCCCTCTGGATTGGACTCTGCGCTGCGTGCATGTTCCCAAACAGCGACAGTGACGGGCTCGCGTCATTCAGGAACTGTGACGCGCATCACATCGGTTCTGACTTAATCGAGACGGGATGCGACTTAATGCGGGCTCATGCGCGCGTGCGCGCGGGCTTCGCCGGGGTCGCGAGCACGCTCGGCAGATGTCGGTCGAACGGCACCGTCTGATTGCGGCCGCGCAGCTTCGCCGTATAGAGCGCCTGATCGGCGGCCTTCACGAACTCGGCGACGTTCGGAAAGCTCATCTGCGCGCCGTGGGTCGCGCAGCCGATGGAAATCGTCACCCGCGCGTGCTCGGCGCCGATCATGTGACCGGTGGCTTGAAACGCCGCGACGATCCGCTCGCAGACGGCATGCGCCGTGTCCGCATCGGTCGCGGGCAGCACGACCACGAACTCCTCGCCCCCATAGCGCGCGATCAAGTCGGTCTCGCGCGTATTGCCGCGCAAGATCCGAGCGGTTGCCTGCAAGATCCGATCGCCGGCCTGGTGACCGAACTTGTCGTTGATGCTCTTGAAATTGTCGAGATCCGCAAACGCGACGCTCAGGGGCCACTTGTGACGCGAGGAGTGATCGAACTCCCGCGCGAGCACCTGATCGAGATAGGCGCGGTTATACACGCCGGTCATGGCGTCGCGGCGAGTCTCCTCTTCGAGCTCGAGCGTGCGCGACGTCGAGATCTCGGCGACGGCGCGCAGCGTGTTGATCTCGCGCAGTGCGATGAGATTGCGCAGCATCAGCGCCTCGCGTGCTTGCTCGAGAATCAGCTCGGGATGCTGCTGGGACAGAAGATCCGCCTCGAACAGCGCTTCGGTCTCGCCGAGCATCGCGCCTACCGTGCCCAGCACTTGGCCGAACGCGACCTTGTCCATCCCGAGGCTGCGTTCGACCGCCAGGCCGACTTCGGCGAAAGGCCGCTGCTGCGGCTCGCGCAGGAACAAGTCCGCGATGGGCCCCGACTGAGCGACGCACCGCTCGAAGACGAGCGTCGGGTCGGATGTCACGGAGAGATCCACCCGGTGGCTGTGCTCGATGGCTTGGTGCAGACGTGGCGGCAGGTTCCAGTTCTTCATCAACCATCCACCGATCGCGGCATGATCGGTGTTGAGATGCCGCTTCTCGAGCTCGGCCAGCGCGCGATGGTCGCATTGATCCACCCCGGCCTCCCGGTACAGATCGGGCAACGCCTGGTCGAGTGCGAGGATGCCCACATCCTGCAACAGCGCCGCGAGAAATATTTCCTCGGCCATGGGCTGGCGCAGCGCGTCGGCGAGCGCACGAGCGGCGGTCGCCGCTACGAGCGCGCGGCGCCAGTACAGCGGGTAGTCGATGCCGTTCGCCTTGCCGGAGCGGAGCGTCTTGACCAGCGAGAAGCTCAACGCAAGCGTCAAGGTCGCGTTCAGTCCGAGCACGACCAGCGCCTGGCGCAGATTCTCGCTCTTGCGCCGCTGGGCGTAGAGCGGCGAGTTGGCGATGCGCAGGACCTTGGACGACAGCGCCGAGTCCATGCTGAGCACCTTTGCCACTTTCCCCATCTCGATATCCGGGTCGCGCGCCAGCTCGATGATATGAGTCGCGACGCCCGGGGGGGACGGGAAGTTCACCAGCGAGCGAAGGTGGGCTTCTATCTCGGGATTCAAGGGCACTCCAACGGTGCAAGCGGCGCTATCGCCCATACCGGGTTAGCGTCCGGCGGCCGTGTAACTTAAGGGGGACCCGTAGGGGTTTAGATGGAAGTCAGGTTCCCGCGCGCCACCACAGGCGCAGGCCCCGAAACGCCAGAAACAGGCCATACGGTCCCAGAAGCACGATCCAGGATGCCAGGGAGCCGCTTTGGAGGCCGGCGTAGATGCTCGAGAAAAGGCGCTGCATACCCGCTCCTTCGTAGCGTCCGAGGATTGCGGAGCCGGCCCAATAGATGAGCATCGGCATGAGCCCAAAGCCCAGGATCAGCATGAGAGCCGTGAGCATGAGCTCCCGCGACCAACCCCGGGAGCGGCGCCCATGCCGGAAAATTTGCGAAAAACGCATACTGCATCATTCTAACGAAATGCCTGCGCTCTCGCCCGTGGGCGTACACTAGCGGTGTGCGCCCCTGGACCCCACAAACGCTATACGAAGCAAGACCTTGGGTTCTCATCGCGGCCGGGGCGCTGCTCGGCATCGGCGCGACGCTGTGGTCTCTCGCCGCCGGCTACTGGACGGTGTGGCGCGGCCTTTCCGTGTTCGCCGGCGCGGCCTTGTCGATCATCGGCGGGATCATCCTGCAATTGCGCCAGGATTATCGCGCACGCAGCAAACTGCGCCGGGCGTCTCCTCGCTGATGCGCACCGCCGTCGTCGGCGTCGGCTATCTGGGCCGATTTCACGCTCAAAAATATCGTGCCGCGGCGATGTCGGAGCTCGTGGGCATTGCCGACCCTTCACCGCAGGCACGGAGTGCCGTGGGTGCCGAGTTGAAGGTCGCAACGCATGCCGACTACCGCGAGCTCCTGGGCCGTGTCGACGCGGTGAGCATCGTTACCCCGACCCCGTTGCATTTCGAGATCGCGAAGCAATTCCTCGAATCAGGCGCGCATGTGCTCGTCGAGAAACCGATGACCGCCACACTGGAGGAAGGCGCGCAGCTCATCGAGGCGGCGCGGCGTGCGAATCGCCTCCTGCAGGTGGGTCACCTGGAGCGCTTCAATGCCGCCGTTCAGGCAGTGCAGCCGATCCTCACCGTGCCGCGCTTCCTGGAGTCTGCACGGCTCGCTCCTTTCAAGCACCGAGGAACCGATGTGAACGTGGTGCTCGATCTCATGATCCACGACATCGACTTGATCCTGAGCATCGTGCGCTCGCCGGTCACCTCGGTCGATGCCATCGGCACCAGCGTGTTCTCGAAGGAAGTCGACATCGCCAATGCGCGATTGCGGTTTGCAAACGGCTGTGTGGCCAATGCCACCGCGAGCCGCGTGAGCATGAAGACTGAGCGCCGGCTGCGCCTGTTTCAGGACGATGCCTACATCTCGGTGGACCTTCAGCAGAAAGTGCTCACCGTGATCCGCAAGAGCGGTGAGATGGCCGCTGACGGCATCCCGCCCGTCGACATCAAGGAGACTACTTATGAGCAGACCGATGCGCTCAAGGCGGAGATCGACGCGTTCCTCGAGGCCGCCGCGACGGGCCGAGCACCGGCGGTGAGCGGTGAGGACGGACTCAAGGCGCTCGAGGTCGCGGTGGCCATCACGGAGCAGGTGACGAGCTCGCGACGCGCTTCGTGAGCTACGATCGGGGTGCAGAGCTCTCGGCAGGGGCGGGTTGCGGCGGGGCAGGCGGCGGCGTCGGGGCCGCGGCGGGCGGCGGCGCCGGAGCGGCGCTGCCCGGAATCGGCGTGCTCAGCGACGGCAAGGGATCGGTCACCGTCAAGCGGTCCACGAAGTAGCGGGTATCCGCAAAGCAGTTCGACGGCACGCCGGGATGCTCGGTGTAGTGCAGCTGTACGCGCGCCCCGACCGCCTTCTCGATCTGCGCGCCCACACTCGCGTCGCGCACGCTGAAACGCCAAATCTGCGGCGAGAGGCCACCGACGTACTGGGCGAGCTCGCCTTCCTCGGTCTTGCATACCCAGCCTTTGCGCGAGAACTTCTGCACGACCCCCGAACGCGTACCGTCGGAGTAGGCCCACTGCAGGCTCGCCCAGGTCCACAACCCCGTGCCCGCGAACAGGATGAGGAAGAAGGCCAGCAGGTAGCGCACGCCTCGCCCGGAACGCCGCGGGGCAGAATCATTGAAATCGGTCGGACCCATTCATCCCCAGCGGCACCGCGGCTCTCCGCACGAAAATTCCATACCCCGATTCTGCGCCAGCAACCCGGCGAGCGCCATGCGCTCGCGACTAGCGTGAATCACCGGAACCAACGGGCGGGGAGGCCTGCAGCCAAGCGCCGAGATATTGGCGAACCTGCTGGAGCTCCCACTGGCTCGGGGTCCAATAGTAGTCGTGGCACGGCGCATAGAGCTGCAAGGTCCCGCTTCGAGCCAGGAGCGCGTCGGCGACGTCCGCCACCAGGTACTCGCCCAATTGTTCCTTGCCGCACTTCGGGCAAATCACTGGAAACTGGATGGTTGGCTCGTTCATCTCTGCGGTCCCGGCGGTTCAGAGAACGAATGTCCGTGCTCAATGCGGAGGGTCGTATAAATACTACCTACAAACCCAAAAACAACGCAAATCAAGGGCTGGACAGAGGAAATCGAGCTCGCGACCGTGAGTCGGCGGTGGTGGCGGCGGCTTGGGCCGGGGGGCTCCACAGGTAGACCCAAATAGGTGTTCTATGGTAGATTTATTTCTACCGAGGTAGAAAATGACTCTAAACATCAAAGACCCTGAAGCCCACGAGCTTGCTCGGAAACTCGCAGCGCAAACCGGCGAAACGATGACTCGCGCGGTCACCGAGGCATTGCGTGAACGCCTCGCGCGGGTGAGCCGGGCTCGTAAGCCGGAAACTGCGGCAAGTGACCTGCTTGCGATCGGGCGCCGTTGCGCGGCGACCCTAAAGGGGAAGCCTGTCGACCACGGAACTTTGCTTTATGACGACAGCGGGCTACCAAAATGATCCTCGACACTTCGGCGATCATCGCGATCCTATTCGATGAAGATGACGCGGAGATCTACGCGCAGGCGATCGCGCGGGCCGATTCGCCCCGCATATCGGCGGCAACGTTCGTTGAAACTGCGATCGTTGTCGAGGCCCAGACCAAGAGCAACGGCGGTCGTCAATTGGACGCATTCATTCGCCGGGCAGGCATCGTGATTGAGCCGGTAACCGAAGAGCAAGCGCACATTGCGCGGCAAGCGTTCCTCGATTTCGGTAGGGGCCGGCACCACGCCGCTCTCAACTATGGGGACTGCTTCTCCTACGCCCTATCGAAGGCGATGCGGGAACCCCTGCTATTCAAAGGAAAGGACTTCGCCAAGACCGACTTGACCGCTGCCGTCCGCTAACTGCCGATCTCGATGATCTGGTTCAGGTTTTCGCAAGGCACGGAGGAACGAATTTCTCGCTTCCAGGACCTCGAAAGCAAAAAAACCCGCGTTTTATGCGGGTTTACCGATCAAATGGTGGAGCCGGGGGGAATCGAACCCCCGTCCACAAGTCCTACGCCTCAAGATCTACGTACGTAGCCACAGTCTATTGTTCTCGCCGCTCGCTACCCGACGGGCAGGGAAAGCGTGCGGCCAACCCGGTGACGATTCGCGGGATACACCCCAGGTACGTGTATCCCGCTAGCTGATGTGCGCTACCCTCGAACGTTCGCGTCAGCACGAGCCGTTCGAGGTTCAGCCGCGACTAGGCGGCTAGAGCGTAGTTGTCTTCGTTGGCAACTATAGTTTGCAAGCGGTTTTACGAGGAACTAGCACCTCGGTACGCACCTGAAGTTTCGCAACCCATGTCGAAACCGGTCGGCCCCAAGTGAGCAGCCAGTATACGCCTTATCGACCCTCAGCGGCGGCTCGCCTTCAGAATGCGGCCCTTGTCGCGCTGCCAGTCGCGGTCCTTGTCGGTTGCGCGCTTGTCGTGCTGCTTTTTGCCCTTGGCGAGCCCGAGCTCGAGCTTGGCACGCCCCGTTTTCCAGTAGAGCTGGAGAGGCACCAGGGTATAGCCGCGGCGCTCCACCGCACCCACCAGATGATCGAGCTGGCGGCGGTTCAACAGGAGCTTACGCGTACGCGTCGGGTCGGTGTCGACGTGGGTCGAGGCGGAGTTCAGGGGCGCGATGTGTGCGCCAAACAAGAAGGCCTCGCCATTCTTCAAGTAGACGTACGCCTCGGCGATCTGCGCCTTGCCGGCGCGCATGCTCTTGACCTCCCAGCCCAGCAGCGAGAGGCCCGCCTCGAGGCGTTCTTCGATGAAGTAATCGAATCGCGCCTTGCGGTTGACCGCGATGGGAGGCGGGGCGGCATCGGCGGTTTTGGCCATGGCGGAGAGTCTACCGTGCGTTGTGCGAGAATTCCGCATTGCCGCGCGCGGCCCCGCAGGAGTTGCATCGCTTGAAGGTCGTCGAACGCAGCGCCCTCGTCACCTCAACGCCCGCGCAGATGTTTGCGCTGGTGGACGATGTGGCGCGCTACCCCCAGTTCCTTCCCGGATGCGCGGCTACGCGCGTCGAGCAGTTTTCCGCGACCGAGCGGATCGCGTCCATCGAAATCGCTCGAGGCGGTTTGCGCATGGCCTTCACCACGCGCAATACCGTTTCGCCGCCCGCGGCCATTTTGATGGAGCTGGTGGAGGGGCCCTTCAAGCGCCTCACCGGCCGCTGGAGCTTCGAGCCGATCGGAGGCGAGGGATCGCGAGTCAGGTTTCGCGTCGAGTTCGAGTTCAAGAACCGTTTGATGGCGCTCGCCCTCAATTCCGTGTTCGAGTCGGTGTGCGACAACATCGTCGATGCCTTCGTGGAGCGCGCGCGCGCGGTGTACGGCGCGGCGCCCCAGGGCCGCGGCTGAAGGAGACGTCACGTGCGCGTCGAGGTGGCCTATGCACTGCCGCAAGGGGCCGTCACGAGAACGTACGAGCTGCGTGGATCGGCGACGGTCGGGGATGCGCTGCGGGAGGCGAGCGCGGATCCGGCCTTCGCCGCCGTCGATCTCGCGCGCGCGCCCGTCGGGGTCTTCGGTATGCCGGCGCGGCGCGAGCAGCTCTTGCATGACGGAGACCGGGTTGAGATCTACCGACCGCTTGCAGTGGACCCGAAGGTCGCGCGGCGCGAGCGGGTCAAGCAGGCACGCTCGCTGCGAGCCTCGGGCGCTAGTAAGTCCGGCCGTTCTTGATCTTGGCTGCCGAGGCATCCTGCTGCGCGGCGATCGCAGCCGAGGGCTTGTCCAATCTCGCGACCTTGTCGCCATCGAAATACACGGTGACGCGGCGTGAATCGACGTGCCGCGTGCGCCCCTTCTTCAAATAATAAATGTAATCCCAGCGATCTTTGTTGAAGCTGTCCGCCACCATCGGGGTGCCCAACAGGTAACGCACCTGGCTGCGGGTCATGCCGGCCTGAACCTGATCGACCGCCTTCTGGTCCAGAAAATTGCCCTGCTGGATGTTGATGCGATAGACGCAGGCGCTTGATGCGAGGATGAGCCCCGAGGCCATGAGCCAGATACGAAAAATCTTCATCGAGTGGTGCGCCGCCCGTAAATGGTCAATAATCAAGACCACATCATACCGGATGCTAGCGCATGCCGCAGCGACTCAAACCACCGTCCACCTCCGAGAGCAACGACCTGCGCAATGCAGGGCTCAAGGTGACGCTGCCCCGTCTGAAGATCCTGGACATTCTTGCCGAGGGCTCTGCGCGCCACATGAGCGCGGAGGACATCTACAAGAAGCTGCTGGATTCGGACGAAGACATCGGTCTTGCGACCGTGTACCGGGTTCTCACGCAATTCGAGGCGGCCGGGCTGGTGACACGCCACCACTTCGAGGGTGGCATGGCGGTATTCGAGCTCAATCATGGCGCGCACCACGATCACATCGTGTGCGTGGACTGCGGCAAGGTGGAGGAGTTCATGGACGGCGGCATCGAGGAGCGCCAGCAGGCGGTGGCCAAGCGACTGGGCTTCGAGATCAGCGATCACTCGCTCATCCTTTACGGCCATTGCCGCAAACTGAACTGCCCGAATCAGAAGCGCCCGAAGCAGTAGCGCGGCGCTCAGCGCCGCAACCCCGTTTTCCTCTTCGGTGATGCGCCCGCGGCCGCGAGCATCTCGCGAGCGTGGGCGCGCGCCTGCTCGCTGATGTTCACCCCGCCCGACATGCGCGCGATCTCATCGATGCGCTCCTCGCGCGAGAGGGGTTTGACCGCGGTGCGCGTGACCTTGCCGTCGGTGAGCTTGGTTACCCTGAAATGCTGGTGCGCCTGCGCCGCCACCTGCGCGAGGTGGGTGACGCAGAGCACCTGGGAATTCTCGCCCAGCGCACGCAGCTGGCGCCCGACGATTTCCGCGACCGCGCCGCCGATACCCGTGTCGACTTCGTCGAAGACCCGGCAGAGCGCATCCGTTTCGGCCGCCGCGGCTACTTGCACGGCCAGACTGATTCGAGACAACTCGCCGCCCGACGCCACCTTCGCGAGGCTCTTGAGCGGCTGGCCCGGATTGGCGCTCACGAGAAACTCGATGCTGTCGGCGCCATGCGGGCCGAACTCGTCCGGCGCGGGCTCGACGCTCACCGCGAAGCGGCCTCCGGTCATACCGAGCGACTGCATGAGCGCGGTGATTTGCGCTCCCAGCGCGTCGGCCGCTCCGCGCCGCGCGCGGCTCAAGCGCTCCGCCGCCTCGCGGTACGCGCGCCCGAGCGATGCCAGCACGCGCTCGCATTGCTCGAGGCTCTGCTCCGCGCCCTCGAGCGAGCGGATTTCCTCCTCGGTGCGGGCGAGCTGCGCCGGCAGCTCCCCGACGCTCTGGCGGTGCTTGCGCGCGAGCGCCTCGAGCGCAGCGGCCCTGCGCTCGATCTCCTCCTGACGCGCGGGGTCCATGTCGAGCGCGTCGAGATAGTGCCGCAGGGAATCCCCGGCCTCGCGGGCGAGAATCGCGGCCTCGCCGAGAAGCTGCGCCGCCGGCGCGAGCTTGGGATCCATATCGACCGCCGCGCGCAGCGCCGCCTGCGCCTTGGCGAGCAAATCGTGCGCGCTTGCGGTCTCATCCTCGTAGACCAGGCCGAGCGCGCCGCTCGCGGCCTGCGCGAGCCGCCCGCGGCCGGCGATGCGCTTCTGCTCGGCGAACAGCGCCTCGATATCGGCGCTGGTCGTCACCTCGGCCTTGAGCTCGGTGAGCTGATAGCGCAGCAGATCGAGCCGCGCCTCGCGATTCTCGGCCGCGGCGCGCAGCGCCGCGTGCTCGGCACGGCAGGCGCCGTACCGCTCATACAGCTCGGCAACTTGGCTCCGGGCCGCATCCTCGACGCGCGCATCGAGCAGCTCGCGCTGCGCACCGCGCTTCACCAGGTGCTGATATTCCTGCTGGCCGTGGATTTCGATCAAGAGCTCGGCGAGCTCGCGCAGGGACTGGAGCGGCACCAGCTGGCCGTTCACATAAGCGCGCGAGCGGCCGTCGGCGCCGAGGACCCGGCGCACGATGACCTCCCCGTCGTGCTCGATCGATTGCTCCTCGAGCCAGCGCACCGCCTCGTCCGAAAGGCCGGAGAATCCGGCCGCCACCTCGGCGCGCTCGGCCCCCTGGCGCACGATATCGCCCGCGCCGCGGCCCCCGGCGATGAGCACGAGTGCATCCACGACGATCGACTTGCCGGCGCCGGTCTCGCCGGTGAGGGCCGTGAGGCCGGGCCCGAACTCGAGTTCCGCCTCATCGACGATGACCAGATCGCGCAGCTCGAGATGCGTCAGCATGGCGCGAAAATCACTCTCCATTCCCGCTTTGGTGCCCGCCGCGCCCCCAGTGAAGCTTCGAGCGCAGCAGCCGGTAGTAATCATAGCCCGGTGGGTGCAGGAGCGTGATCCGGGCCTCCGCGCCTTCGATGAGCAACTCATCGCCATGGGCGAGATCGCCCAGGATGCCGCCGTCGCAGGTGACTTGAGCGCGGGCGTGCGGCCGGTCGGAGAGGCGAATCTGAATGCGCGCGGGCGCGCGCACCACGATCGGCCGGTCGCTCAGGGTGTGCGGCGAGATGGGCGCGAGCACCCAGACATCGAGATCGGGCTCGACGATCGGGCCGCCGCAGGAGAGCGCGTACGCCGTCGAGCCCGTGGCCGTGGCGATCACGATGCCGTCGCCGCCGTGCGAGTTGACGAAGCGCCCGTTGATCCACGTCTCGAAGTCGAGGGTTCGGCCGGTGTCGAGCTTGTTGAGCACGACATCGTTCAGGGCAAGCGCGTGCACGGCATCGGCGCCGTGTCGCTCGAGCCGGGCCGAGAGGAGCGAGCGCCGGTCCTCGGTGTAGCGTCCCGCGAGCACCGAATCGATATCCTCGAGCATCGAGGCCGGGCTGACATCGGTGAGAAAACCGAGACGCCCGCGGTTGATCCCGAGCAGCGGCACCGGCTGTCCGGCGATCAGGCGCGCCGCGTAGAGGAGAGTGCCGTCGCCGCCGATCGCCACGATGAGATCGGCGCGCGCCGCGAACTCCGTTTCCGGGCATGGCACGACCGAGTCGCGCGGAAATGCGAGACCGACGCCCGGATTGACGAGGGCGCGCTGACCGCGGCCGTGGAAGTGCCCGGCCAGGCTGAGCATGCACTCGGCGACACGCAGATCGTTGGTATTGCCGACCATAGCGATCGACTTAAAGGCGGTCATGGGGTCTTTGTAGCATGTTCGAAGCGAGGCTTCACGGGCGGAAACACACCCGATTTGACGGATTCCCCGGCACTTGACCGGTTGGGGCGTCCTAGGTAGTTTCAAACGTGCTATATGGAGCGTATGTCAGAAGGTCCCGAAGAGGCGTTGAGCGAGCGCGCACAGCTGTTGCTCAAGGCGCTCATCGAGAGCTACATCCGCGACGGTCAACCTGTCGGCTCGCGCACCCTCTCGCGGGACTCGGGCTTGAGCCTGTCGTCGGCCACCATTAGAAACGTGATGGCGGACCTCGAAGAGCTCGGATTCGTCGTTTCTCCGCATACCTCCGCGGGCCGCATTCCAACCGACAAAGGCTACCGCCTGTTCGTCGACAGCTTGCTCAAGCTCAAACCTCTGCAAAGCGAGGAAATCGAAGACATCGAACGGCGTCTGAAGGGCGATGCGTCGAACGGCCGCGCGCTCGTCCAAACGGTCTCGCAGATGCTCTCGAGCGTAACGCACATGGCGGGCTTGGTGACCCTGCCCAATCCTCATTATGTGGCGCTCTCGCAAATCGAGTTCATCGGTCTTTCGGAGAACCGGGCGCTCGCCATCATGGTCATGAACAACGGCGAGGTCGAAAACCGCGTCGTGCAGCTCGACCGGCCACACAGCTCGGAGGAGCTGCGGCGTGCGGCCAGTTACCTGAGCGAGGCGTTCGCCGGACGTTCGCTCCCCGAAGTTCGCGCCCTGCTCCTGAGACAGCTGCAGGAAACCCGCCAACACATGGACCGGCTCATGCAGGATGCCATACAGGTGGCGCAGAAGGTCTTCGAGACCCCTGCCCAAGAACGGGTGGAATACGTCATCGCCGGCGAGACGAATCTCATGGGCTTCGCCGAGCTGTCGAACGTCGACCGGCTGCGGCGGCTGTTCGAGGCCTTCAACGAGAAGCAGGACATCCTGCAGCTGCTCGACAGCTGCCTGCGGGCGCAGGGCATTCAAATCTTCATCGGACATGAATCCGGGTATCAGATCCTCGATGACATCAGCGTCGTCACCGCCCCTTACATGCGCGACAACCAAGTGGTCGGGGTTCTGGGGGTCATCGGCCCGACCCGCATGGCCTACGAGCGCGTGATCCCCATCGTCGACGTCACGGCAAAACTCCTCGGCTCGGCCTTGAACGCCCGGAAGTAGCCCCCAGGTTGGCGCTTTCGAGCGGGCTCTACCCGCCGGTGAGGGGTTGTCAGTGAACGAAACGAATCAGAACGGGCAGACCGATACGCCGTCGAACTCGGATGGCGCCCCCGCGAGCGGCGGCCCGCAGTCGCTGGCTGCGGCGCAGGACAAGGCGCAAGAGAACTGGAACAGCTACATGCGCGCGGTGGCGGAGCTCGACAATTACCGAAAGAGGGCCGAGCGCGACATCGACCAGGCCCGCAAGTACGCCGTGGAACGCTTCGCCCAGGACCTTTTGCCCGTGGCGGACGCCCAGGAGGCCGGTATCCGAGCCGGGTCGGCGAATCCCGGCGCGCTGTTGGAGGGGGCCCAGGCGACGCTGCGCGAGCTCAATCGTGCATTCGACAAGGCCGGGATCAAGATCATCGACCCGGTGGGTCAGCCCTTCGACCCGAACTGGCACGAGGCCATGGTGGCTCAGGAAAGCTCGGAAGTGCCCCCGAACAGCGTCCTCTCGGTCATTCAGAAAGGCTATTCCCTGAACGGGCGGCTGCTGCGGCCCGCGCGCGTCGTCGTGAGCAAGACGGGCGCGAATACCAATTGAAATTGCTCCAGATCCCCCCAGGTAGGGGACATTCTTCGGATCTTCTTTAGAGGGTGAAACAATGGCAAAAATCATAGGCATCGATCTGGGCACGACCAATTCCTGCGTCGCGATCATGGAAGGCGGCAAGCCCAAGGTCATCGAGAACAGCGAAGGTGACCGTACGACGCCGTCGATCGTTGCCTTCACCAAGGACGGGGAAGTGCTGGTCGGCCAGCCCGCCAAACGCCAGGCGGTCACGAACCCGCAGAACACCATCTCCGCGGTGAAACGCCTGATCGGGCGCAAGTACACCGACGACGTGGTGCAAAAAGACATCAAGATGGTGCCCTACAAAATCGTCAAGGCGGACAATGGCGACGCCTGGGTCGAGGTGCAGGGCAAGAAAATGGCGCCCCAGGAGATCTCGGCGCGCATCCTCATGAAGATGAAGAAGACCGCCGAGGATTATCTCGGCGAGACCGTGACCGATGCGGTGATCACCGTGCCGGCCTACTTCAACGACTCGCAGCGCCAGGCGACCAAGGATGCCGGACGCATCGCGGGATTGAACGTGAAGCGCATCATCAACGAGCCGACTGCGGCGGCGCTCGCCTACGGCCTCGACAAGGAGGGCGGCGACCGCAAGATCGCGGTGTACGACCTCGGCGGCGGCACTTTCGACATCTCGGTCATCGAGATTGCGGAGGTGGACAACGAGCGTCAGTTCGAGGTGCTCTCCACCAACGGCGATACATTCCTCGGCGGCGAGGACTTCGATCTTCGCGTCGTCAATTACGTGGCCGATGAATTCAAGAAGGAGAGCGGCATCGACGTGCGCAAGGATCCGCTTGCGATGCAGCGCCTGAAGGAAGCCGCCGAGAAGGCGAAGATCGAGCTCTCCTCGACGCAGCAGACGGAGATCAACCTGCCGTACATCACGGCGGACGCCTCCGGCCCCAAGCACCTCAACCTGAAGCTCACCCGGGCGAAGCTCGAGTCGCTGGTCGAGGATCTGGTGCAGAAGACCATCGAGCCTTGCCGCATCGCCTTGAAGGATGCGGGCTTGACCATGAAGGACGTGGGCGAGGTCATTCTCGTCGGCGGCCAGACGCGCATGCCGCTGGTGCAAAAGGCGGTGAAGGATCTGTTCGGCCGCGAGCCGCGCAAGGACGTGAACCCCGACGAGGCGGTCGCGGTCGGCGCGGCCATTCAGGGTGGCGTGTTGTCGGGTGACGTGAAGGACGTGCTCCTGCTCGACGTGACGCCGCTCTCGCTCGGCATCGAGACCCTCGGCGGCGTGATGACCAAGGTGATCGAGAAGAACACCACCATTCCCACCAAGGCCACCCAGACCTTCTCGACCGCGGACGACAATCAGACCGGCGTCACCATTCACGTGCTGCAGGGCGAGCGCGATCGGGCGAGCGACAATAAGTCGCTCGGACGATTCGACCTGACCGATATCCCGCCCGCACCGCGGGGCATGCCCCAGATCGAGGTCACATTCGACATCGACGCGAACGGCATCCTCAATGTGACGGCCAAGGATGTGAAGACGGGCAAGGAACAGCGCATCGTCATCAAGGCTTCCAGCGGCTTGTCCGAGGCGGAGATCAAGCGCATGGTCGCCGACGCGGAGGCGCATGCCGAGGATGACAAGCGGTTCCGCGAGCTCGTCGCGGCCCGCAACAAGGCCGATGCGACCGTGCACTCCGTCGAGAAGGCGCTGGCGGACGCGGGCGAGAAGGTGTCCGATCAGGACAAGAAGTCGGCCAATGATGCGATCGCGGCGGTGAAGGCGGCGATGGCGAGCGACGACAAGGACGACATCGAGCACAAGACGCAGGCTCTCGAGCAGGCATCGACCGCGCTCATGCAGAAGATGTACGAGCAGCAGCAATCCGCGGCCGGCTCCTCCGGCGCGGGTGGCCCGACCGGCTCGGGCAGCCCGGGCGGCGGCGCCCAAGGCGGCAAGCAGGACGATGTGCTCGATGCGGAGTTCGAAGAGGTCAAGGAGAGCGACCGGAAGAAGGCTTGAGCGCCGCGGGTCTCTAGCGAACGAGTGAACCGCCGGTGCGCGTGCGAAGTGCACGAGCCGGCGGTTCGTTTTTATGGGGAGATCGAGTGAGTGTACGCGCAGGCGAGGGCGCGTCGCGTCTAGGTGAGGAATGGCGAAACAGGACTACTACAAACTCCTCGAGTTGCCGAGGAACGCCAGTGAGGCGGAGATCAAGAAGGCCTATCGCCGTTTGGCGATGAAATTTCATCCCGACCGAAACCCCGATGATCCGGAAGCGGAGCACCGCTTCAAGGAGTGCAAGGAGGCCTACGAGGTGCTCGCCGACGCCCGCAAGCGCTCGGTCTACGATCAGTTCGGCCATGCCGGTCTCGAGGGCGGCGGGCGCAGCGGCGGATTCTCCGCCGGCGAGGCATTCGGCGATATTTTCGGCGAGATGTTCGGCGACATCTTCTCGGGCGGCGGTCAGCGCAGCCGCTCTCAGGTGTTCCGCGGTGCGGATTTGCGTTACGAGCTCGAGATCGACCTCGAGCAGGCGGTGTTCGGCACCGACACCGAGATCAAGATTCCCACCCTGTCGGAGTGCAAGACCTGCAACGGCACGGGCGCCGCGAAGGGCTCGACTCCGAAGACTTGCGACACCTGCCACGGCCAGGGCCAAGTGCGCGTGCAGCAGTCGATCTTCACCATTCAGCAGCCGTGCCCGCGCTGCAAGGGCCGCGGCAAAATCATCAGTAATCCCTGCGATACCTGCTTCGGCCAGGGGCGGGTGCGCCAGGAGAAGACGTTGCCGGTCAACGTGCCGGCCGGCGTCGACACGGGGGATCGTATTCGCCTGAGCGGCGAGGGCGAGGCAGGCCGCAACGGCGGTCCGACAGGCGATCTCTACGTCGAGATCCACGTGCGCGAGCATGCGATTTTCGAGCGCGAGGGCAGCCATCTGTCGTGCGAGGTGCCGGTCAGTTTTGCGACCGCGGCCCTCGGCGGTTCGGTGGAGGTCCCGACGCTGTCCGGCGAGGTGGTGCTGAAGATTCCGAGCGAGACCCAATCCGGCCGCGTCTTTCGCATGCGCGAGAAAGGCGTGAAACCGGTGCGCGGAGGGCCGCCGGGCGACTTGTTCTGCCGTGTCGTGGTCGAGACGCCGGTCAGCCTCAGCGCGGAGCAAAAGGAGCTGCTGAGGAAGTTCGAGGCCACGCTCAAGGACGGCGGACACAAGCCGCGCGAGCAATCGTTCTTCGAGGGTGTGAAGAAGTTCTTCACCGGTGCGAGCTGAGGTCCCGAGCCATGCCCGGAGTCGCGGTAATGGGGGTCACGGGGCGCATGGGACAGTGCATGCTCAGGGCGTTGCGCGAGACCGAGGGCTTTCATTTGAGCGGCGCGCTCGCGTCGCCCGCGAGCTCGCGCCTGGGTGAGGAGGCGGCGCTCGAGGGGCCGCCCACCGGCATCCGGGTCACGGCCGATGTCGGCGCCGCGCTCGCCGAGGCCGCCGTCGCGGTCGATTTCAGCCAGCCGCAGGGCATAGCGGCGCACGCGCAAGGATGCCTCGAGCGGCGCGTCGCGCTGCTCGTCGGCGCGACGGGGTTCGACGCGCAGACCGGGGCGCGGCTCGACTCCGCGGCGCGCGAGATCCCGGTGCTGATCGCGCCGAATACGAGCATCGGCGTTGCCGTCATGACGCATCTCGTCGAGGCCGCGGCCCGAGCGCTCGGCAGCGCCTACGAGGCCGAGATCAGCGAGGCGCACCACCGCATGAAACGCGATGCCCCGTCCGGGACGGCGCTTCAGTGGGGCGAGGCGATCGCCCGCGCGCGCGGCGAGCGGTTGTCGGACCTGGCGGTGTTCGATCGCCACGGAGCGCCCGGGCCGCGCAAGCCGGGAACCATCGGTTTCGCATCGATCCGCGCCGGCGATATCGTCGGGGAGCACACGGCGGTCCTGGCCACGGACGGCGAGCGCATCGAGCTCACGCATCGCGCCCAGGACCGGATGGTGTTCGCGCGCGGCGCGCTCACGGCCGCCGCCTGGCTGGTGGGCCGCCCGCCGGGGCTTTACGGCATGCGGGACGTGCTTGGTCTGTAAAAGCGTGGACACTGGCCGTGCGCATCGCTAATATTCGCGCCCGGAAAAGGCCGCGATCGAATCTTAAAGCGGGAGGTCGTTCTTGAAGAGCGCCTCCCGCTTTGCACATCTGCGGAACGCGCTCGAGGGGGCGAAGAGAGGAAACCGGAAGTGTCGACACCTGCAGTGCTAGCTCTGGAAGATGGCACCGTGTTCCGTGGCGTTTCAGTAGGCGCAAGAGGCAACACGACAGGTGAAGTAGTTTTCAATACGGCCATGACCGGCTATCAGGAAATCCTCACCGATCCTTCCTACTGCCGTCAGATCGTCACCCTTACCTATCCCCATATCGGGAACACCGGGACGACGCCCGAAGATCTCGAGTCGGGCGCCGTATACGCGGCGGGTCTCGTGATCCGCGATTTGCCGCAGACGCACTCGAACTGGCGTTCCACCGAGTCTCTGCAGAGCTTCCTGAACCGCTGCAAGGTGGTCGCCATCGCCGACATCGACACCCGCAAGCTCACTCGCCTGTTGCGCGAGAAGGGCGCGCAGTCCGGCTGCATCATGACGGGCGACTCGATCGACGAGAATGCCGCAGTGCGCGCCGCCAAGAAGTTTCCCGGCTTGAAAGGGATGGATCTCGCCAAGGCGGTGTCGACCAAGCGCATCTATCAGTGGAACGAGGGCGTCATCTGGAAGTCGACCGCGCGGCCGCCTCGCCCGCAAAGCCGCCTGCACGTCGTCGCCTACGACTTCGGTGTCAAGCGCAACATCCTGCGCATCCTCGCCGAGCACGGCTGCCGCATGACCGTAGTGCCTGCGCAAACTACGGCAGATCAGGTGCTTGCGATGAATCCTGACGGTATTTTCTTAAGTAACGGCCCGGGCGATCCCGAACCATGCGACTACGCGATCAGCGCGATCCAGCGTTTCCTGACGACGGACATCCCGGTGTTCGGCATCTGTCTCGGGCATCAGCTCCTGGGCCTTGCAAGCGGCGCCAAGACCGTGAAGATGAAGTTCGGCCATCACGGCGCGAATCACCCGGTGTCGGAAATCGATTCGGGCCGCGTGCTCATCTCGAGCCAGAACCACGGCTTCGCGGTCGATGAGGCGACGTTGCCGCCGAACCTGCGAGCCACGCACCGGTCGCTGTTCGACGGCTCCCTGCAAGGCGTCGAGCGCACGGATTGCCCGGCGTTCAGTTTCCAAGGACACCCGGAAGCGAGCCCCGGTCCGCACGACCTGCGGCTGTTGTTCGAGCATTTCATGTATCTCATGGTCAAGCGGACTCAGGCCCTCTCCCGCAGCCGCGCTCCGGCGAAGCAAAAGTCCGCGGAAAGCTGATGGCGAAACGCACGGACCTCGACAGCATTCTCATCATCGGCGCGGGACCCATCATCATCGGCCAGGCTTGCGAGTTCGATTATTCCGGAGCTCAAGCCTGTAAGGCTTTGAAAGAAGAAGGATATCGAGTCATCCTGGTGAACTCGAATCCGGCCACGATCATGACCGATCCGGAGATGGCCGACTCGATCTACATCGAGCCCATCAACTGGCGGACCATCGAGCGCATCATCGAGAAGGAACGGCCGAGCGCGCTTCTGCCCACCATGGGGGGGCAGACGGCCCTCAATACGGCGCTCGATCTCGTGCGCGAGGGAGTCCTCGAGAAGTACAACGTCGAGATGATCGGCGCTTCGCAGCGCGCCATCGACATGGCCGAGGACCGGGAGCTCTTCCGGCGTGCCATGGCCGATATTGGGCTCGAGTGCGCCCGCTCGCGGATCGCCCACAGCATGGAAGAGGCTCTGGCGGTGCAGGCCGAGATCGGCTTTCCGACGGTGATCCGGCCTTCGTTCACCTTGGGCGGCAGCGGCGGCGGCATCGCCTACAACCGCGAGGAGTTCGAGGCCATCGTGGCCCGCGGGCTCGATGCCTCGCCCACCAACGAGGTGCTGCTCGAGGAGTCGGTGCTCGGCTGGAAAGAGTACGAGATGGAGGTGGTCCGGGATCGCAACGACAACTGCATCATCGTCTGCTCCATCGAGAACATCGACCCGATGGGGGTGCATACCGGTGACTCGATCACGGTCGCCCCCTCACAGACCCTGACCGACCGCGAGTATCAGCGGCTGCGTGACGCCTCGATCGCCGTGCTGCGCAAGATCGGGGTGGATACGGGCGGCTCGAACGTGCAGTTCGCCGTCAATCCCGAGGACGGCCGGGTACTGGTCATCGAGATGAATCCGCGCGTGTCGCGCTCCTCGGCGCTCGCCTCGAAGGCCACCGGATTTCCCATCGCCAGAATCGCCGCGAAGCTCGCGATCGGCTACACGCTCGATGAGCTCAAGAACGAGATCACCGGCGGCGGTACGCCCGCCTCGTTCGAGCCCACCATCGATTACGTGGTAACCAAAATTCCGCGCTTCACGTTCGAGAAGTTTCCCGGAGCCAACACGCGCCTCACCACCCAGATGAAATCCGTGGGGGAGGCGATGGCGATCGGGCGCTCGTTCCAGGAATCGATGCAGAAGGCCCTGCGCAGCCTCGAGCTCGGCTACGACGGATTCGACGAGCAGCTCACCTTGCCGCTCTCGGACGAGGCCGCCGACAAGCTGGCCTACGAGCTGCGCTGGCCGGGTCCTGCGAGAATTCTGTATGTGGCGGATGCATTTCGCGCCGGCTGGACGCTCGAGCAGGTGTTCGAGGCCACCAAGATCGATCCGTGGTTCCTCGCGCAGATCCAGGGACTGCTCGCGGAGGAGAGCGTGCTACGTGAGCAGGGATTCGACAGCCTGGACCTTGCGCGGCTCAGGAGCCTGAAGCGCAAGGGCTTCTCCGATGCGCGCATCGCGCGCCTGGTCGGGCGTGAGGAGCACGACGTGCGCGCCCGGCGCCGCAAGCTGGGACTGCACCCGGTATACAAGCGCGTCGATACCTGCGCCGCCGAGTTCTCGACCTCGACTGCGTATCTGTACTCGAGCTACGACGAGGAATGCGAGGCCAACCCCACGGCCGCCCGCAAGATCATGATCTTGGGCGGCGGCCCGAACCGCATCGGGCAGGGCATCGAATTCGACTATTGCTGCGTGCATGCCGCCATGGCGCTCTCGGAAGACGGCTTCGAGACCATCATGGTGAACTGCAACCCGGAGACCGTCTCGACGGACTACGACACCTCCGATCGGCTCTATTTCGAGCCGCTCACTTTCGAGGATGTCATGGAGATCATCGAGAAGGAAAAGCCCGAGGGCGTGATCGTGCAATACGGCGGCCAAACCCCGCTCAAGCTGTCGCGCGCGCTGGCTGCGGCCGGCGCCCCCATCATCGGCACCACCCCCGACAGCATCGACGCGGCCGAGGATCGCGAGCGGTTTCAGAAGCTCGTGGCGGGTTTGAAGCTCAAGCAGCCGGCGAATGCCACGGCGCGCACCGAGGAGCAGGCCGTGATCATGGCGCGCGAGGTGGGGTTCCCCCTGATCGTACGCCCGAGCTACGTGCTGGGCGGGCGCGCCATGGAGGTCGTTTTCAACGAGGACGACCTGCGTCACTACATGACCGATGCCGTGAAGGTGTCGAACGACAGTCCCGTGCTCCTCGACCGCTTCTTGGATCTCGCCATCGAGGTCGACGTCGATGCGGTGAGCGACGGGGAGAACGTGCTCATCGGCGGCATCATGGAGCACATCGAGCAGGCCGGCGTGCACTCGGGCGACTCGGGCTGCTCGCTGCCGCCGAACGGTCTGTCGAAGGAAGTTCAGGACGAGCTTCGCGTCCAGACCCGCAAGCTCGCCAAGGCGCTCAACGTGGTCGGCCTCATGAACATCCAGTTCGCGATTCAGAGCGGCGTGATCTATATCCTCGAGGTGAACCCCCGCGCCTCGCGCACCGTGCCGTTCGTATCGAAGGCCACGGGCATTCCGCTCGCCAAGGTCGCCGCCCGGGTCATGGTCGGCAAGACGCTCGCGGCGCAAGGCGTCACCCAGGAACGCGTTCCGGCCTATTTTTCGGTGAAGGAAGCGGTGTTCCCGTTCATCAAGTTCCCCGAGGCCGACCCCATCCTCGGACCGGAGATGAAGTCGACCGGCGAGGTCATGGGGACGGGGCACACGTTCGGCGAGGCCTATGCCAAGGCGCAGGCGGCCTCCGGCGTCGTTCTGCCGACGCGTGGGCTCTGCTTCGTGAGTGTGCGCGATCGCGACAAGCCCGGTGCGGTGCAGCTTGCGCAGATGCTCATCGCCCGCGGCTTCGAGATTGCCGCGACGGGCGGCACGGCCAAGGTCCTTGAGGAGGCGGGTATCGTTTGCCGACGCGTGAATAAGGTGCGCGAGGGTCGCCCGCACGTCGTCGATATGATAAAAAATGACGAGGTCGCGCTCATCGTGAACACCACCGAGGGCAAGCAGGCGGTGCGCGAGTCCCGCTCCATTCGCCGCGAGGCGGTGGCGCGTCGGGTGACCTACTACACGACGGTGGCCGGGGCGCGCGCGACCTGCGATGCGCTCGATCATCTGGGCGACATCGAAGTCAATCGGCTGCAAGATTTGCACAAGGATTTGGCGTGAAACGAACTCCCATGACCCTGCGAGGCGCCGAGCGCCTGCGCCAGGAGTTGAAGCAATTGAAGAGCGAGGCGCGCCCGAACGTCATCAAGGCGATCGCCGAGGCACGCTCGCACGGCGATCTGTCGGAGAACGCCGAGTACCACGCGGCGCGCGAGCAACAAAGCTTCATCGAGGGGCGGATCAACGAGATCGAGAACCGTCTGTCCAACGCCGAAGTGATCGACGTGACCAAGCTCGCCGCCACCGGCCGCGTGGTGTTCGGCTCGACCGTGGCGCTCGAGGATCAAGAGGGCGGCGCAACAGTGGTCTATCAGCTGGTGGGCGACGATGAGGCCGACATCAAGCACGGCATGCTGTCGGTGTCATCGCCCATCGCACGGGCGCTCATCGGCAAGTCCGAGGGGGACATCGTCGAGGTCACCGCGCCCGGGGGCACGCGCGCCTACGAGGTCATGTCCGTTCGTTACGTTTGATGCGAAGACGCGCGGCGCTGCATAAGTGATCCGTAATGCCTATCGAGTGCTGTTCGTGCTCTGGGCGGGGAGTCTCTGGTCGCTGGCGGCCTGGGTCGCGCTCACCATCTTTCATGCGCTCAATGATGTGCATCGCGCCGGCGTGATCGCCGCGCGGCTCTTCTCCATCGAGTTTTATCTGGGGCTTGCCGTCGCGCTCTGGGCGCTGCTCACGCCCGCGCGCAGCAAGGCCAAGGGCGTCTATGGGGCCGTGCTCCTGCTGGCGGTGAACGAATTTCTGCTGAAGCGCTTCTTGGAGGCCGCGCGCGAGCACGGATCGGCGGCGGGTTTGAGCTTCGGCGCCTGGCATGGCGTCTCCGCGGTCGTCTATGTCGTCGCGTGCCTCGCCGTCCTCACCGTCGTCTGGAAGCAGGACTTTCGCTGAGCTCATCGCATGGCCGGCGGCGACCGGCGGCAGCTTGCGGTCAGCCGTCGGGCAGAACCACTTTCGCAAGCCCCTGGCCGCGGCGGTAGAGCACACCCACGTTCCCGATGCGCTGCACCGTGAGCGCCGAGGTGCGCCGGGCGAGCTCATCCAGCGTCTGATCGCGCGCCGCGCGATCGCCGACGCGCACGCTCACTTTGACGAGCTCGTGATCCGCGAGCGCCCGCTCGAGCTCGCCCACCACCCCTTCCGTGAGGCCCGCATTCCCCACGGCGACGATCGGGTGCAGCCCGTGAGCGAGGCGCCTCAAGTGCTTCTTTTGCTTTTCCGAAATAGGCATGGCGGCATTATAGTGACAGCGTCCATGCCCAAACGCTCCAAGAGCAGCGCCCGTTGGCTCGCCGAACATGCAAGCGATGAGTTCGTCAAGCGCGCGCAGCGCGAGGGCTGGCGCTCCCGGGCGGTATTCAAGCTCGACGAGATCCAACAGCGGGAGCGGCTGTTGCGTCCGGGTATCCGGTGTGTGGATCTCGGGGCCGCTCCAGGAGGCTGGAGCCAGTATGCGGCTCGCATGCTCGGTGGCGCCGGCCGGCTGGTGGCCACGGACATCCTGCCCATGGATGCCATTCCCGGGGTCGCTTTTGTGCAAGGCGACTTTCGGGAGGAGGCGGTGCTCAACGAGGTTCTGGCCGCGGTCGGCGGCGAGAAAGTCGACCTTGTATTGTCGGATATGGCCCCAAACATGGCGGGTATCGACGCGGTCGACCAGCCCAGATCCATGCACCTGGCCGAGCTGGCTCTGGAGTTTGCCGACCGTGTGCTGGCCCCGGGTGGGGATGCCCTGATCAAGCTGTTTCAGGGTGCCGGATTCGATGAGATCATTCGCGAGTCCCGCCGTCGATATGGGCGGGTTGTGACGAAAAAGCCGAAGGCGTCACGAACGCGGAGTCCTGAGATCTACCTGTTGGCGCGGCAGTTTGGGATGGTGTAAGTTCGGACCGTCCCCCTGCCACAACGGAACGCGGGACGGGCGGTGTTGTCTTAAACTGATTGCGGCCGTAGGTGAAACTTGAACGATTTGACCAAACAGATTCTCTTGTGGGTCGCGTTGGCCGTGATTCTCCTCGCGATTTTCAGCCAATTCGGCATGCGCACCGGGCAACCCTCGACGATTCTCTACTCGCAATTTCTCTCCGATGTGAAAAGCGGTACGGTCGAATCGGTGACTCTCAAGGGCGAAGTCATCGAGGGCAAGCGGCGCGACGGCAATCAGTTCGTCGTCTACAACCCCGAGACCAACAACACGGCATTGATCGGGCTGCTCACCCAGCAGAACGTCAAGTTCGGCGGCGAGCCGCCGAAGCAGCAGTCCGTGCTCCTGCAGCTGCTGATCTCCGCCTTTCCCATCCTGATCCTCATCGGCTTCTGGGCGTATTTCATGCGTCAGATGCAGGGTGCCTCCGGAGGGCGCGGGGCCATGTCGTTCGGGAAGAGCCGCGCGCGCCTTCTGGGCGAGGACCAGGTGAACATCACCTTCGCCGACGTCGCGGGCGTAGAGGAAGCCAAGCAGGAGGTGGTCGAAATCGTCGACTTCCTGAAAGATCCCGGCAAGTTCCAGAAACTTGGCGGCAAGATTCCGAAAGGCGTGCTCATGGTCGGATCGCCGGGCACCGGCAAGACGCTGCTCGCCCGCGCCATCGCCGGCGAAGCCAAGGTGCCGTTTTTCACGATTTCAGGCTCCGATTTCGTCGAGATGTTCGTGGGTGTCGGCGCCTCGCGCGTGCGCGACATGTTCGAGCAGGCCAAAAAGCATGCCCCCTGCATCATTTTCATCGACGAGATCGACGCCGTCGGCCGGCACCGCGGAGCGGGACTGGGCGGCGGTCATGATGAGCGCGAGCAGACCCTGAACCAGCTGCTGGTGGAGATGGACGGCTTCGAGGGCAACGAGGGCATTATCGTCATCGCCGCCACCAATCGACCGGACGTGCTCGACCCGGCGTTGCTGCGGCCGGGTCGATTTGACCGCCAGGTGGTCGTGCCGCTGCCCGACGTGCGCGGGCGCGAGCAGATCCTCAAAGTCCACATGCGCAAGGTCCCGCTCGGCGACAACGTGAAGCCCTCGGTGATCGCGCGTGGCACCCCCGGTTTCTCGGGTGCGGATCTCGCCAACCTCGTCAACGAGGCGGCGCTGTTCGCGGCGCGAGGCAACAAGCGCTCAGTGACCATGGAGGAGTTCGAGCGGGCGAAGGACAAGATCATGATGGGCGCTGAACGGCGCTCCATGGTCATGACCGAGGAAGAGAAGCGCAATACCGCCTATCACGAGTCAGGCCATGCCATCGTCGGTTTGAGCGTGCCCGAGCACGATCCCGTCTATAAAGTCACCATCATTCCGCGCGGCCGTGCGCTCGGCGTCACCATGTTCCTCCCGGAACAGGACCGCTACAGCACCAGCAAGCGCCAGCTCGAGAGCCGCATTGCCACGCTGTTCGGTGGGCGCGTCGCCGAGGAGCTCGTGTTCGGGCCGGATGCGGTCACCACCGGCGCCTCGAACGACATCGAGCGTGCCACGGAGCTTGCACGCAACATGGTCACGCGCTGGGGTCTTTCCGACCGGTTGGGCCCCCAGACCTATAGCGAGGAATCCGGCGAGGTGTTCCTCGGGCGCAGCGTCACGCAGCACAAACAAGTCTCCGACGTCACTGCCCATGTCATCGACGAGGAAGTGCGCCGCGTGATCGACAGCAATTATCAGCGTGCGTACAAGATCATCAAGGACAACATGGACAAGCTCCAGACCATGTCCGAGGCGTTGATCAAGTACGAGACGATCGACGAGGAAATGATCAAGGACATCATGGAGGGACGCGTGCCGCGTCCGCCCCGTGATTGGGACGACACGCCGACCCCGACGCCGCGCGGTCCGACGACGGAAAAACCCTCGACGCCGCTCGTGAGTCCTGCGGGTCAACACTAAAACAAGGTCTACCGGCGGCAACGCTCGCCGCCGAGTGGGCGGCGTGCCGGGCGATGGGCGCGCCGAGCGGCAGGGGCGGGGCGATGCAGTGGCAATGCCGACATAGAACGATCGACTTGTCGCGGCCGGTCGTCATGGGGATCTTGAACGTCACTCCCGATTCGTTTTCCGACGGCGGCCGTTACGGTGAGGTTTCCGCGGCGATCGAGCGCGCGGCGCAGATGGTGGCCGAGGGCGCCGCCATCATCGATGTGGGCGGCGAGTCCACGCGGCCCGGCTCTGTCGGCGTCGATGCCGTCACCGAGCGTGCGCGCGTGGTGCCGGTGATCGAGCGCATCGCGGCTTCGCTCGATGTGGCCATCTCCATCGATTCCAGCAAGGTCGAGGTCATGGCGGCTGCGGTCGACGCCGGTGCCTGCATCGTCAACGACGTAACGGCGCTGCGCGGTCCCGGTGCGCGTGAATGGGCAGCCCGGACGAAGGTGGGCGTGTGCCTGATGCATATGCAGGGCGAGCCTCGGACCATGCAACGCGACCCTCACTATCACGACGTGGTGAGCGAGGTGAATGCGTTCCTCGCGCACGAGCGTGCGCAATGCATTGCATCGGGCATCGCGCCCGAGGCCATCGCGCTCGACCCCGGCTTGGGCTTCGGCAAGCGGCAGGAGCACACGCTCGCGCTGCTCAAGAATCTCGATCATCTCGCGGCCTCAGGCGCGCCGCTGCTGGTCGGTGTGTCGCGCAAGAGCTTCATCGGACAGGTGCTCGGGCGCGGCGTCGAGGGACGCCTTCACGGCGGCGTGGGGCTCGCCGCGTGGGCCGTGAGCCGCGGAGCCCGCGTGGTGCGCACCCACGATGTGGCGCCGACCTGCGATGCGATCCGGATGGTGAGCGCGGTGCTCGAAGGGAGAGTCAATTGATCCGCTACTTTGGAACCGACGGGATTCGTGGCCGGGTCGGCGAACCGCCGATGACGGTGGATTTCGCGTTGCGGCTCGCGAGCGCCGCGGCGCGAGTGCTCACGCCCGACGGCGGACGGGTGCTGATCGGCAAGGACACGCGCGTCTCGGGCTACATGTTCGAATCCGCCCTCGAGGCGGGGTTCGTCGCGGCCGGCGTCGACGTGCTGCTCATCGGACCCTTGCCCACCCCCGGCATCGCCTATATGACCCGGCGTCTCGGCTGCAGCTTCGGCGTGGTGATCAGCGCCTCGCACAACCGGTATGAGGACAACGGGATCAAGTTCTTCGACGGTAGCGGCAGCAAGCTCTCCGATGAGCTCGAGAGCCGGATCGAAGCGCTGCTCGACAGCCCGGTGCTGACGCGTGAATCACAACGCCTGGGCAAGGCGGTGCGCACGGACAAAAGCCGATCGCAGTACCAGGAGTTCTGCGCATCGACCATCCCGCCCGGCATGACGCTCGATGGATTCAAGATCGTCGTCGACTGTGCGAACGGGGCCGGCTACAAGGTGGGTCCGCGGGTATTTGCGGACCTCGGCGCCGACATCGTGCCCATCGGCTGCTCGCCCAACGGGCGCAACATCAACGACGGCTGCGGTTCCACCGCGACCGAGTTCCTGCAATTGACGGTTCCCGGCGTGCGCGCGCAGGTCGGCATCGCCTTGGACGGGGACGGGGATCGCGTGGCCATGGTGGACGAGCTCGGCCGGTGTGTGGACGGCGATCAGCTGCTCTATGTGCTGGCACGGGCGCGACGCGAGGCCGGCACCCTGCAGGGTCCGGTGGTGGGGACCAGCATGAGCAATCTCGGGCTCGAGCATGCGCTCGCCGAGATCGGCGTTGAATTCAAGCGCGCGCAGGTGGGCGATCGCTACGTGCTTGCCATGCTTCAGGATCTCTCGGGAACCCTCGGCGGAGAGACCTCGGGGCACATCCTGTGTCTCGACAAGACCACCACGGGTGACGGCTTGATCAGCGCCCTGCAAGTGCTCGCGGTCATGAAGAGCACCGGCGCGAGCCTCGCTGAGCTATCCGCGCCGATGCCCAAGTACCCGCAGACGCTGTTGAACGTGCGCGTGGCGCAGCGCTTCGATCCGATGAGCCACCCGCGAATCGTCGAGATCGTGCAGGCGGTCGAGCGGCGATTCAATGGACGCGGTCGCACTGTGCTGCGTCCTTCCGGCACCGAGCCCGTGATCCGGGTCATGGTCGAGGGATTCGATGCCAAGCTGGTGAAGGCCGGGGCCCGCGAGATCGTCGCGGCGGTGGAAGCCGCCGCGCTGGAAGCGGCCGCAGCGGGCGGCCCGCTGCCCGCCTCGGCGGACGGTGCGGCGCTGGGACTTGCAGTTGGCGGCCCGCGCGGCTAATCTTCGCCGCCTTTCGTAAGGGGCCTTAAGGTCCCGGGGTGTTGGCATGCGTCGTCCCGTGGTCGCAGGTAATTGGAAAATGCACGGATCGCGCGCGGCCAACGAGACCTTGCTCGCCGAGATCGAGGAGCGTTTCAAGCCCGAATGGCAGGTCGACGTCGTGGTATTTCCGCCCTACGTCTACCTCGCCGACGCGGTGCGGCTCTTGGACGGGGGCGAGATCGATGTGGGGGCCCAGGACGTGTGCGCCGAGCCGATCGGGGCATTTACCGGGCAAGTCTCGGCCTCCATGCTGCGGGACGTCGGCTGCCGCTACGTGATCGTCGGTCACTCCGAGCGGCGCCGGCTGTATCACGAGGACGACACGCTGGTGGCCCGCAAGTTCGCGGCGACGCTGAACGCCGGCTTGACGCCGGTCCTGTGCGTCGGCGAGACGCTGGAGGAGCGCGAAGCGGAGCGCACCGAGGCGGTGGTGGCGCGCCAGCTCGATGCGGTGACCGCCATGAACGGCGTGCCGAGCCTCGCCGGAGCGATTCTCGCGTACGAGCCGGTATGGGCGATCGGCACGGGACGCACGGCCTCACCGGAACAGGCCGAAGCGGTCCATGCGTACGTTCGCGATCGGATTCGCCGCCAAGATGCTAAAATATCAGCGGAAGTTCGCATACTGTACGGTGGCAGCGTGAAAGCCTCGAATGCCGCCGAGCTGTTCTCGAGACCGGATGTGGACGGTGGATTGGTGGGCGGCGCCTCCTTGAGTGCCGATGAATTCTTACAGATCTGCGCGGCAGCGGCCGTGCGACATTGAGAGATCGCAAATGCTGCGTGGTTTCATTCTATCGGTGCATATCCTGCTCGCGCTGATGATCGTCTTCCTCGTGCTGATGCAGCGAGGCAAGGGTGCGGAGGCGGGCGCGGGATTCGGCTCCGGTGCGTCCGGCACCGTATTCGGCGCGCGCGGCACGGCGACCTTGTTCTCGAAATTGACGGCGGTGTTCGCGGCGCTGTTCTTCACGACCAGCTTGCTGCTCGCTTACATGGGCACCCGCACGACCGCGGAGCCGACCTCGGTGATCGAGCGCGCCGCGCAGGCCGCGGCACGTGCGCGTAGCGGCGCACCACCGCCTGCACAGCCCGCACCGCAGTCTCCGGCACCCGCGACTGCGCCGCCGGGACCGGTCAACAAGTAGTTTTTGTTTTTCGAGTCTGAATTGCCGACGTGGCGGAATTGGTAGACGCGCTAGTTTGAGGGGCTAGTGGGGCAACCTGTGCCGGTTCGAGTCCGGCCGTCGGCACCATAATTTTTCTCACGCCTGATATACTGGGCGGATCAACCGTTCATCGTCTATTTCACGGTCGGCGTGATGTTGTCACAGTATTTGCCAATCTTGATTTTCATGGGCTTGGCCGCGGTCCTCGGCCTCGCCCTGTTCACGCTCGGCTGGATTGCCGGCCCGCGCCGGCCGGATCCCGAGAAGCTCTCGCCCTATGAATGCGGATTCGAGGCGTTCGAGGATTCGCGCATGCGCTTCGACGTGCGCTACTACCTGGTCGCGATCATTTTCATCGTGTTCGACCTCGAGATCGCGTTCTTCTTCCCGTGGGCCGTATCGCTGCGCGTCACGGGTGCCTTCGGGCTGGTCGCGATGTTCATTTTCGCGCTCGTGCTGGTGGTCGCCCTGATCTACGACTATCGCAAAGGGGCGCTCGAATGGGACTAGAGCCGGCGTCCGCGGACTCCGGGACGGTGCGCGGCTTCGAGGTGACCACGGTCGACAAGCTCATCAACTGGGCGCGTACCGGCTCGCTCTGGCCGATGACGTTCGGCCTCGCCTGCTGTGCGGTCGAGATGATGCACGCGGGGGCCGCGCGCTATGACCTCGATCGATTCGGCGTCGTATTCCGTCCGAGCCCCCGGCAGTCGGACGTCATGATCGTCGCGGGAACGCTGGTCAACAAGATGGCGCCGGCGCTGCGCAAGGTGTACGACCAGATGGCCGAACCCCGCTGGGTTATCTCGATGGGCTCCTGCGCGAACGGCGGCGGCTACTATCACTACTCCTATGCCGTCGTGCGCGGATGCGATCGCATCGTCCCCGTCGATGTGTACGTTCCGGGCTGTCCGCCGACCGCGGAAGCCTTGCTTTACGGCATCATCCAGCTGCAGAGCAAGATCAGGCGCAACAAGGCCATCATCCGATGAGCGACGTCCCCGCCACGCAAGGCGCCGCCGCGGCGTCCGCCGCCCCGAGCGGCCCCGATCAGCTTGCTGCGATGATCTCGCAAGCGCTGCCGCAGGGGCTGACGCCTCTCGAGAGCTCGGTCGGCGAGCTCGGCTATGAAGTGCGGCCGGCGCAGCTGCTTGCGGCGGCCACGGCGTTGCGCAGCATCGGCTTCGAGATGTGCATGGACGTGTGCGGCGTCGACTATCTGCAGCACGGGCGCGTCGAGTGGAAAACCGAGCACGCCACCGTCTCCGGATTCAGCCGGGGCGTTGCGCGCGGCATGACGAGCGGCGGGGACGAGATGCCCGGCCGGCGCTTCGCGGTCGTGTACCATCTCCTCTCGATCCACCGTAATCTCAGACTGCGGCTGAGGGTGTACTGCGAGGACGACGAGCAACCGGCGGTCGATTCGGTCACCGGCATCTGGGCGTCGGCGAATTGGTTCGAGCGCGAGGCCTTCGATCTCTACGGAATCCTGTTCCGCGGGCACCCGGATCTTCGGCGCATCCTCACCGACTACGGCTTCATCGGACATCCGTTTCGCAAGGACTTTCCGCTCAGCGGCAATGTGGAAGTGCGCTACGATCCCGAGAAGCGCCGTGTGGTCTATCAACCGGTCACCATCGAGCCGCGCACGCTCGTGCCCAAGGTGATCCGGCATGACAACCGCTACGATGCGCAGCTCACCGCCGCGCCGGCGGCCTCGATCGCGCCGCCCGCGCCGATGGTCGCTCCGCCGCCGCCCGCTCCTCCACCGGCCGCGCCTGCCCCCGCGAAGACCTGATGGCTGAGATACGCAACTACACGATGAACTTCGGCCCACAGCATCCGGCCGCGCACGGGGTGCTGCGCCTGGTGCTCGAGATGGACGGGGAGGTCATACAAAAGGCCGATCCGCACATCGGGCTTCTGCATCGAGCAACCGAGAAGCTCGCGGAGAGCAAGCCCTACAATCAATCGATCGGCTACATGGACCGGCTCGACTACGTCTCGATGATGTGCAACGAGCATGCCTATGTGATGGCGATCGAGAAGCTGCTCAAGATCGAGCTGCCGATTCGCGCGCAGTACATCCGGGTGATGTTCGACGAGATCACCCGCATCCTGAATCACCTGATGTGGCTCGGATCGCATGCGCTCGATATCGGCGCCATGACTGTGTTCCTCTACGCCTTTCGCGAGCGCGAGGATCTGATGGATTGCTACGAGGCGGTCTCGGGCACCCGCATGCACGCGACGTACTATCGCCCGGGCGGGGTGTATCGCGACCTGCCCGAGATCATGCCGAAATACCAATACACGGAGTGGCGCAGCAACAAGGAAGTCGACCGTTTGAACGAGCGCCGCTCGGGCGGACTGATCGATTTCATCGCCGACTTCGTCGACCGCTTTCCGGCGTGCGTCGATGAGTACGAGACGCTCCTCACCGACAATCGCATTTGGAAACAGCGCACCGTGAATATCGGTACGGTGACTCCCGAGCGTGCAATGCAGCTCGGCTTCTCGGGGCCGATGCTGCGCGGGTCGGGCATCGAATGGGACTTGCGCAAGAAGCAGCCCTATGAGGTATACGACCGCATGGATTTCGACATCCCCGTCGGGGTCAATGGCGATTGCTACGACCGATACCTCGTGCGCATCGAGGAGCTGCGGCAGTCGACGCGCATCATCGCGCAGTGCATCGCGTGGCTCAAAGCCAACCCGGGACCTGTCATGATCGACGATCGCAAGATTCGCCCGCCGCGGCGCGAGCAGATGAAAGGCGATATGGAATCGCTCATCCATCACTTCAAGCTGTTCACCGAGGGCTATTGCGTGCCCGAAGGCGAGGCGTATGCAGCCATCGAGGCCCCGAAGGGCGAGCTTGGCGTATACCTCGTGTCCGACGGGGCGAACAAGCCGTATCGATTGAAGGTGCGTGCCCCGGGCTTCGCGCACCTGGCGGCGCTCGACGAGATGGTGCGCGGTCACATGCTTGCGGACGTCGTGGCGGTGATCGGCACGCAGGACATCGTGTTCGGCGAGATCGACCGATGAGCGTGCGATTATCGGACCATGTTCGCGAGGAGGTCGATCGCTGGCTGGCGAAGTTTCCGCCCGACCGCAAGCGCTCCGCGGTGATCTCGGCGCTGCACGCCGTGCAGCATGAGAACAACGGGTTTTTGACGACGCCCCTGATGGACGCGGTGGCGGAATATCTCGGACTGGCGCCCATCCAGGTGTATGAGGTCGCGACCTTCTACTCGATGTTCGAGACCAAGCCCGTCGGCCGGCATCACGTGTCGGTGTGCACGAACATCTCCTGCATGCTGCGAGGCGCGGATGAGATAGTCGCGTGCGTCGAGAAAAAGCTCGGCATCAAGACCGGCGAGAGCACGCCGGACGGCCGCATTTACCTCAAGCGCGAGGAGGAGTGCCTCGCGGCGTGCAACAACGCGCCGATGATGATGGTGGATCACGTCTATCACGAGAATCTCACTCCCGAGGTCATCGGCGCGATCCTGGACGAGCTGAAATGAGCGGCGAAAACCCGAGCGACGGTATGAGCTACGAGACGAACACGGTGCTCTTCGAGGCGTTGAAGCACGAGCGTCCCTGGACGCTCGAGGGATACCGCTCGTTCGGCGGCTACGAGGCGTGGGAGCGGATCCTGCGCGAGAAGACGCCGCGCGAGAAGATCATCGACGAGGTCAAGGCCTCGGGCTTGCGCGGACGGGGCGGCGCCGCCTTTCCGACGGGCGTGAAATGGAGCTTCATGCCGCGCTCATCGCCCGTGCAAAAGTATGCGGTGTGCAACTCCGACGAGTCCGAGCCGGGCACCTGTCATGACCGAGATATCCTTCGCTACAACCCGCATTCGGTGATCGAGGGCATGGCCATCGGCGGCTATTGCATGACCGCGACCGTCGGCTACAACTACATCCGCGGAGAGTTCATGGCCGAGCCCGTCCCGCGCTTTCAGGCGGCGCTCGACGAGGCATACGCTGCGGGGCTGCTCGGCAAGAACATCCAGGGCTCCGGCGTGGACTTCGACCTGCACATGTTCGTCGGGGCGGGTGCCTACATCTGCGGCGAAGAGACCGCGCTCCTGGAGTCGCTCGAGGGCAAGCCCGGCAAGCCGCGCTTCAAGCCGCCGTTCCCCGCCAATTTCGGGCTCTACGGCAAGCCGACGACCATCAACAACACGCAGAGCTACGCCTCGGTCCCCACAATCCTGCGCAAGGGCGCGGCTTGGTTTGCGGCGCTCGGGCCCCCGAACTCCGGCGGCACCATCATTTTTTCAGTTTCGGGCCATGTCGAGAAGCCGATGAACATCGAGCTGCCGCTCGGCATCCCCTTCAAGGATCTCCTCGCGATCTGTGGCGGGGTGTGGAAGGGCCGCAAGCTCAAGGCGGTGATCCCGGGTGGCTCCTCCGTGCCGGTGGTGCCCGGGGATGTGATGATGGTGACCCACATGGACTACGACTCGGTCAAGAAGGCCGGATCGTCGGTCGGCACCGGTGCGGTGATCGTAATGGACGAGACGACCTGCATGGTGCGGGCGCTGCAGCGCCTGTCGCGGTTCTATTACTCGGAGTCCTGCGGCCAGTGCACGCCATGTCGCGAGGGCACGGGGTGGCTCGATCGCATGCTCCTTCGCATCATCGCCGGGCAGGGGCGGAGCGAGGACCTCGGATTACTCCTCGATGTGGCCAATCGTATCGAAGGCCACACGATTTGCGCGCTCGGCGATGCCGCTGCGTGGCCGGTGCAGAGCTTCTTGAAGCATTACAAGCACGAATTTCAGTACATGATCGAGCACAAGGGACGCTCGATCGTCGAAGGCCAGCCGGCAGCGGCGGCGTAAAGGCACCATGAGCGACGATCTGGTCAATATCGAGGTCAACGGTCAGCCGTTGAAGGCTCGCAAGGGCGCGATGATCATGCAGGTCACGGACGCCGCCGACATCTACATCCCGCGCTTTTGCTATCACGCCAAGCTCACCGTCGCGGCCAACTGCCGCATGTGCCTGGTCGAGGTGGAAAAGGCGCCGAAGCCGATGCCGGCGTGCGCGACGCCGGTGATGGAGGGCATGAAGGTGTTCACGCGCTCGCCGAAGGCGATCGCCGCCCAGCGCGCCACCATGGAATTCCTGCTCATCAATCATCCGCTCGACTGTCCCATATGCGACCAGGGCGGGGAGTGCGAGCTGCAGGACCTTGCGGTAGGCTACGGACGGGACGTCTCGCGCTTCACCGAGCGCAAGCGCGTGGTCAAGGACAAGAGCCTCGGTCCCCTGGTATCGACCGACATGACCCGCTGCATTCAATGCACACGCTGCGTGCGGTTCGGACTCGAGATCCAGGGCTTTCCTCAGCTCGGTACCACCGGCCGCGGCGAGCACATGATGATCGATACCTACGTGGAGCAGGGTCTCGATCACGAGCTCTCCGCAAACATCATCGACCTGTGTCCGGTGGGGGCGCTCAACAACAAGCCGTTCCGCTATCACGCCCGCGCCTGGGAGATGACGCAGCGGCCGCTCGTCTCGCCGCACGACGGCTTCGGTACCAATATCTATGCACACGTGCTGCGCGGCAAGGTCATGCGGGTCGTGCCGCGTGAGAACGAGGAGATCAACGAGACCTGGATCCCGGACCGCGACCGCTTCGGCTTCGAGGGGATGTATTCGCCCGAGCGCGTGACCGAGCCCATGGTGCGCATCGATGGTGTGCTCAAGCCCGTCGATTGGGAGGTGGCGCTCACCGCGGCAGCCGAGGGCCTCAAAGGCGTGGCCGCGAGCTCGGCTGCGGGGAGCTTGGGTGCGGGGGGCTTGGGATTTCTCGCCTCGCCCATGGCGACGCTCGAGGAGATGTACCTGCTCGCGCAGATCGCGCGGGGTCTGGGCTGCGGCAACATCGACCATCGGTTGCGCCAGCTCGACGTTCGCGATCAAGCGCAGGACGGCCCCTATCCCAGTCTCGGGATGAGGATCGCCGAGGTGGAATTACTCAACGGGATGCTGGTCGTCGGCTCCAATCTGCGCCACGAGATGCCCATGCTCGCGCATCGCATCCGCAAGGCGGCCCTGCGCGGCGCCAAAGTCGCCTTCCTCAATCCGCGCCGCTTCGAGTACCTCTTCACCGTCGCGGGCTACGCGGTTGCCGAGGACCTCGTGGGCGGCCTCGCCGCCGTCGTGCGCGCGGCCGCGGCGGCCGCCAACCGGGAGGTTCCGGCCGGAGTTCCTGATGCGACCGTCGATGAGGGGCATCGTGCGCTCGCGGCTTCGCTCCTCCAGGGCGAGCGTCGAGCGATTCTCCTGGGAACGCTGGCGCAGCGACATCCGGCGTACGCCGATATCAAGGCGCTCGCCGCCACGCTCGCCGCGATGTGCGGCGCGAGCGTGGGGCTCATCACCGAGGGGCCGAATGCCGCGGGCGCCTATCTTGCGGGCGCCGTTCCGCATCGCGAGCCCGGCGGCGCGCCCATAACCCCCGGCCTGTCGGCGGGCGCCATGCTGGCGAGTCGCCTCAAGGGCTATGTACTGCTCGGCGGAATCGATCCGGCATACGATCTCGTCACCTCGCCCGAGGTGTCGGGCGGAGGCGCGGCAACCCCCGGGGCCTCGGCGCTGGCGGACGCCTTCGTCGTTGCGGTCACCAGCCACCTCTCGGAGAGCCTGCGCGCGGCGGCGCACGTGGTACTGCCGATCGGCACTTTCGCCGAGAGTTCGGGAACGTTCGTGAACGTCGAGGGACGCTGGCAGAGCTGGGCCGGCGCCGCGAGCCTCCAGGGCGAGTGCCGTCCGGGCTGGAAGGTGCTGCGGGTCCTCGGCAACATGCTGAATCTCCCCGGCTTCGATTACATGAGCTCGGACGAAGTGCGTGATGCCCTGAAAAAGCTCTGCGGCGATCGCGCGCAGCCCGTGGCGGCAGCGACCGCTACGGCCACAGGTGCGACCCGCGGCGCGGCGGGGCAGGGAGCGGTGTCGAACGGCCGCGCACTCGACCCCGAGGCTTCAGCACCGACGGGCCCGTGGGTCGACATCCCGCCCTATCAGATCGACGTGCTGGTGCGCGGCTCGGAGTCGCTCGCTAAGACGAAGGACGGGCGCGAAGCCCGCGTCGTGCTCTGACATGTGGCAGTGGGACCCCATCCGCGCTTGGATCGCGACCTACCTCACGCCCTACTGGACGACGCCCTTGCTGCTCGCAGTGCAGACCTTGATCGTCATGGTGTGCATCATCCTGATCATGGCCTTCTACACGCTGGCCGAGCGCAAGGTGATCGGATGGATCCAGGCGCGCAAGGGACCGAACCGGGTGAACCTGCTGTTCATCCCCGGTGCCGGTCAGCCGTTCGCGGACGTGGTGAAGCTCCTGTTCAAGGAGATCGTGATTCCGGCCAACGCGAACAAATTCCTGTTCCGTCTCGCGCCTTTTCTCTCGCTCGTGCCCTCGCTCGCAATCTGGGCCGTGATTCCGTTCGGGCCTGAGCACGCCTTCTCCAACATCGATGCGGGACTCCTCTACATTCTCGCGCTCACCTCGATGGGGGTATACGGCATCATCCTCGCCGGCTGGGCGTCGAACTCCAAATATGCGTTCCTGGGCGCGATGCGCTCGGCGGCGCAGATCATTGCCTACGAGATTGCGATGGGCTTCGCGATGGTGGGCGTGCTAATGGCTGCGGGAAGTCTCAATGTCGGGGAAATCGTCCGCGCGCAGGCGGGGGGTCTCTTCACCTGGAACTGGACGTGGCTCTTTCCGCTGATGCTCGTGTACTTCATCTCGGGAGTCGCCGAGACCAACCGAGCGCCTTTCGACGTGGCCGAGGGCGAATCTGAAATCGTCGCGGGGTTCCACGTCGATTACTCGGGGATGGCCTTCGCGCTATTCTTCATCGCCGAGTACGTGAACATGATCCTCATCTCGGCGCTCACGGTGATTTTCTTCTTCGGCGGCTGGCTCTCGCCCTTCGACGGCTGGCTGCCGGCGGACAGTTTGCTCGCGCAACCGGGATTTTTCTGGTTCGGCTTGAAAACGCTGTTCCCGATGTTCACGTTCCTCTGGTTGCGCGCGACCTTCCCGCGCTATCGATACGATCAGATCATGCGCCTCGGCTGGAAGGCGCTCATTCCGGTCACCCTGGTGTGGCTCACGGTCGAGGGAGTCCTCGCCTATTTCCACGTCGGACCCTGGAGAGGGCAAGGCTGATGGCGTCATCAACGCGCAATTTCCTCAAGACCTTCCTGCTCTGGGAGCTCCTCAAGGGTCTGTCGGTCACTTTCCGGGAGATGTGGCGGCCCAAGGTCACCGTGAACTATCCGGAGGAGAAGACTCCGCAAAGCGTCCGCTTCCGCGGGCTGCATGCGCTGCGGCGCTATCCGAACGGTGAGGAGCGCTGCATCGCCTGCAAGCTGTGCGAGGCCGTGTGTCCTGCCGTGTGCATCACCATCGACTCCGACGCGAACAACGACGGGACGCGCCGCACCACACGCTACGACATCGACCTGTTCAAATGCATTTACTGCGGCTTCTGCGAGGAGGCCTGCCCGGTCGATGCCATCGTGCTCACGCGCATCCACGAATACCACATGGAGAACCGCGGCGAGAACATCATGAACAAGGACAAGCTGCTCGCCGTCGGCGAGCGCTACGAAGCCATGATTGCGGCGGACCGCGCCGCCGATGCGAAGTACCGTTGATGTTTGCGACCATTCTCTTCTTCGTCTTCTCCTCCGTGCTCGTCTGTGCCGCGCTGGGTGTGATCCTTGCCCGCAATCCCGTGCATTGCGCGCTCCTTCTGGTGCTCTGCTTCTTCAATAGCGCGGTCATCTGGCTGCTGCTCGACGCGGAATTCCTCGGCATCGTGCTGGTGCTCGTGTACGTGGGCGCGGTCATGGTGCTGTTCCTGTTCGTCGTGATGATGCTCGACATCGACACCGCGCAGCTGCGCTCGGAGTTCGCGAGCTACTGGCCGCTCGCGGTCGCGGTCGCGGGCTTCGTCGTGTTCGCCATCATCAACGTCGTCGTGGTGCGGCACCTCGGCGGTGCGGACCTGCGCCTCGCGCCGCCGCTCCCTGCGGGCTATTCGAACACGCGCACGCTCGGCATTGCCCTCTTCACCCGCTACGCCTACCCCGCCCAGATCGCCGCCGTCATCCTGCTGGTCGCGAGTATTGCGGCCATCATCCTCACGTTGCGCGGCCGAAGAGGCGTGAAGCCTCAGGACATCGCAGCGCAGGTGGCGGTGCGCGCCCGGGACCGCGTGCGGATCGTCAAGATGCCCTCCGGGAAAACCCCATGATCAACCTGACCTACGTCGTCGCCCTCTCCGGCATCCTGTTTGCGATCGCGGTGGCTGGCGTGTTCCTGAACCGCAAGAACGTGATCATCCTGCTCATGTGCATCGAGCTGATGCTGCTCGCCGTGAACTTCAATTTCGTCGCGTTCTCGCGCTTCATGGGCGACATCGCGGGCCAGATATTCGTGTTCTTCATCCTGACGGTGGCCGCCGCCGAGGCGGCGATCGGGCTGGCCATTCTGGTCGTGGTGTTCCGCGAGCGGCGCAGCATCGACGTCGAAGAGCTCGACTCGCTGCAGGGTTGAAACAGAAGAAAACCGGAAGGCATCAGGGGTCAAGTCAGCATGGAGTCGATTTACCTGACGATTGCGCTCGCGCCGCTGGCCGCGGCTCTCGCTGCCGGCCTGCTCGGGCACAAGATCGGCAAGGTGGGCGCGCACAGCGTCGCCATCGCCGGGGTCGCGCTCTCCTGTGCGCTGTCCGTGTACGTGCTGTACCAGCTCGTATTCGCAGGCTCCGCTCCCTTCAATGGCCCGGTCTACACCTGGGCTCTCACGGACGGGTTGAACATTCAGGTCGGCTTCCTCATCGACCGCTTGTCCGCTCTGATGATGGCGGTGGTCACCTTCGTCTCGCTGATGGTGCACATCTACACCGTCGGCTACATGGCCGACGACGACGGCTACCAGCGCTTCTTCAGCTACATCTCGTTGTTCACGTTCGCGATGCTCATGCTCGTGATGTCGAACAACTTCATGCAGCTTTTCTTCGGGTGGGAAGGCGTCGGCGTGGTGTCGTACCTCCTCATCGGGTTCTGGTACACGCGCCCCACGGCGACCTTCGCCGCGCTCAAGGCCTTCCTGGTGAACCGGGTCGGCGACTTCGGGTTCATCCTGGGGATTGCGGCGATTCTGAGATACACGGGATCCCTGGACTACGGCACCGTGTTCGCGCATGCGGGGCAGCTGGTCAACGCGCAGATTCACGTGACGCAAACGGTTGCCTGGCCGGCCATCACGTTCGCCTGCATCTGCCTGTTCGTGGGCGCCATGGGCAAGTCGGCCCAGGTGCCGCTGCACGTGTGGTTGCCCGACTCCATGGAAGGCCCGACGCCGATTTCCGCGCTGATCCACGCCGCCACCATGGTCACCGCCGGCATTTTCATGGTGGCTCGCATGTCGCCCTTGTTCGAGCTCTCGGAGACGGCGCTCTCCATGGTGCTATTCGTCGGTGCCACCACCGCCTTCTTCATGGGGCTTTTGGGCATCGTGAACAACGACATCAAGCGCGTGATCGCCTATTCGACCCTGTCGCAGCTCGGCTATATGACGGTGGCGCTCGGCGCGTCCGCCTACGGTGCCGGCATCTTTCATTTGATGACGCATGCTTTCTTCAAGGCGCTGCTGTTCCTCGCGGCCGGCTCGGTGATCATGGCCATGCATCACGAGCAGGACATGCGCCGCATGGGGGGCCTGCGCAAGTACATGCCCATCACCTACTGGACGTTTCTGGTGGGCTCGCTCGCGCTCATCGGATTTCCGGGGACGTCGGGATTCTTCTCCAAGGATCTGCTGATCGATGCCGTCTATGACTCGCACCGGCTTTTCGCGCGCTACGCCTACTTCTGCGTGCTGGGGGGCGTGTTCGTCACCGCGCTCTACACATTCCGCGCGTTCTTCATGACGTTTCACGGCACAGAGCGGATGGATGAGGAAACCAAGCATCATCTGCACGAGAGCCCCTGGGTGGTGACGGTGCCTTTGATCCTGCTCGCCATTCCCTCGGTCCTGGTCGGTTGGCTCACCGAGCAGCCCATCCTGTTCGGCGGCTACTTCGACGGTGCGATCCACGTGCTGCCGGCGCACGACGTGCTCCGAGAGCTGGGCGAGGAATTCCACGGCCCCGCCGCTGTCCTCGAATCGGTGTTCACATCGCCGGTGATCTATTTTGCGGCCGCCGGCGTCGTCGCCGCGTGGCTCTTCTTCCTCAAGCATCCGGCATGGGCCGATGCGGCTGAGCGCCGTTTCAAGTGGCTGCATTGGATCCTGGTCAACAAGTTCGGATTCGACTGGTTCATCGAGCATGTCATCGTTCCGTTCGCCCGCGGGCTGGGACGCACGTTCTGGCGCGCCGGGGACGAGATTCTCATCGACGGCGCGCTCGTCAACGGCAGCGCACGGCTCGTCGGCTGGTTCGGCTCGGTGATGCGCTACGCGCAGTCGGGGTACCTGTATCATTATGCGTTCGCCATGATCCTCGGCCTCGCGTCGCTCCTCTTGTGGCTCATCTGGCGGCCATGAACGATCATTTGCTGTCGATCCTGATCTGGCTGCCCATCGTCGGCGGATTCATCGTTCTCGGACTCAACAGGCGAGAGAGCGCCGCCAAATGGCTGTCCCTATGCATCTCGCTGTTGACGTTCATGATCAGCATCCCGCTGTGGTCCGGCTTCAAGACCGGTATCGCGGAAATGCAGTTCGTCGAGCACACCTCCTGGATCCCGTCGATCCACGCGGACTACAACATCGGCGTCGACGGCATCTCGATGCCGCTCATTTTGCTGACTACCTTCACCACCGTGCTCATCGTGATCGCGAGCTGGACGAACGTCGCGAAGCGCATCGCCCAGTACATGGGCGCCTTCCTGATCTTGGAAGGGTTGATGATCGGCGTTTTCGCCTCACTCGACGCCGCGCTGTTCTACGTGTTCTGGGAGGCGATGCTGCTGCCGATGTTCATCATCATCGGCGTGTGGGGCGGACCGAACCGCGTGTACGCCACCATCAAGTTCTTCCTTTACACCTTCTCGGCTCGCTGCTCATGCTGGTCGCGCTGATCTACATGTACCTCAAGTCGGGCACTTTCGAGATCCGCTGTTGCAGGGCATGCCGCTCACGCTCAACGAGCAGATGTTCATTTTCATCGCATTCTTCACCGCCTTTGCCGTGAAGGTGCCGATGTGGCCGGTGCATACCTGGTTGCCGGACGCGCACGTCGAGGCGCCGACGGGCGGCTCGGTGGTGCTGGCGGCGATCATGCTGAAGATGGGCGGATACGGCTTTCTGCGCTTCTCGCTTGCCGATCACCCCGGATGCCAGCCACGAGCTCGACTGGCTGATCATCACGCTCTCGCTGATCGCCGTCGTGTATATCGGGTTCGTGGCCCTCGCGCAGAGGGACATGAAGAAGCTGATCGCCTATTCCTCGATCGCCCACATGGGGTTCGTGACTCTCGGCGCGTTCATCGGCTTCCAGATCGTCCAGCACACCGGGCGCACGTCGGGCATCGAGCTCGGGCTCGACGGCTCGCTGGTGCAAATGCTGTCCCACGGCCTCGTGTCGGGCGCCATGTTCCTTTGCGTCGGGGTTCTGTACGACCGCGTGCACAGCCGCGATATCGGCGCCTACGGCGGCGTCGTGAACACCATGCCGAAGTTCGCGGCATTCATGGTGCTGTTCGCGCTCGCGAACTCCGGCGTCCCCGGCACATCGGGTTTCGTCGGGCGAGTTCCTGGTGATCCTCGCCTCGTTCAAAGCGAACGTCTGGTATGCATTCCTTGCGGGGTCCACGTTGATTCTCGGGGCTGCCTATACGCTATGGCTCGTCAAGCGAGTGATCTTCGGCCCCATCGCGAACGATCACGTGCGCGAGCTCGTCGGATCTCAACGGCCGGGAGTTCCTGGTGCTCTCGCTGCTTGCGGTCGCCGTGCTCGTCGTCGGCGTCTGGCCGGCACCTTGCTCGACGTCATGCGCGCGACGACGCAGCATTTGGCCGAGCAGCTGCTGATGTCGAAGATCGTTCCCTGAGGTCCCCATGTACGTGTTCAACGCTGCGGAATTCAATGCGGGCCTCACTACGCGACGCCGGAGATCTTCCTGAGCGCGGCGGCCTGCGGGCTGCTGATGCTCGATTTCTTTATGTCCGAGGCGGGGAGGCGCTGGACGGGTCCGCTCGCGATCCTCAGCCTGCTCGTGACGGCCGTTCTGGTGGTCATCGAACCGGTGCCTCAACGAATCGCGGCGCTCGGCGGCTGTTCGAACTCGATCGGATGGCACAGGTGCTGAAAGTCGTGACGCTGCTGTCCGTCGCGGTCGTGTTCGTCTATTCGACGGATTACTGAAGGGGAGGGCGATCCTCAAGGGCGAGTATTATGTGCTCGGCTTGTTCGCCACCTTGGGCGCCCTGGTGCTGATCTCCGCGGGGAGCTTGATAACCCTCTATTTGGGCTCAAGCTGTTGTCGTTGTGCCTTTACGCCATGGTCGCCTTCGACCGCGATTCCGGAATTGCCGCCGAATCGGCCATCAAATATTTCGTGCTCGGCTCGATGTCCTCCGGCACGCTCTTGTACGGCATGTCGATCGTGTACGGAGTGACCGGCAATCTGGAGCTCTCCGCAATCGCTGCCTGGCCGTGCACGGCGGCCTATTCGGACAATATCGGACTGGTCTTCGGCATCGCCTTTCTGATCGTCGGCATCGGGTTCAAGTTGGGAGCGGTTCCCTTTCAGATGTGGATACCGGACGTGTACGAGGGGCTACCCTATGTGCGTGACGGTGTTCATCGGGACCGCATCGAAACTCGCGGCGTTCGCCCTCGCGATGCGGCTCTTGCCGGAGGCCCTGGCGGGTTCACAGCCGGATTGGAGCCAAATGCTGGTCGTGCTTTCGGTACTTTCGATGGCGATCGGCACCATCGTTGCGATCGCGCAAAGCAATATCAAGCGAATGCTGGCATATTCCACGATTTCGCACATCGGCTACGTGCTGCTCGGGATCCTCGCGGGCACGACGCAGGGCTATCAGGCGGCGATGTTCTACATGATCAGCTACGTCCTCGTCGCGGCCGGCGCCTTCGGCATGGTGCTGCTGCTCGCACGACAAGGTTTCGAAGCCGACCAGATCGCGGACTTCAAGGGTCTGAACGCACGCAGCCCGTG
>CAVQAE010000004.1:0-1757500 GCA_963710435.1 uncultured Gammaproteobacteria bacterium
CACCCGCCAGACGGTGCCGCGCCGCGCAGCGTGCGAGCTCGTCGGCAAAGTGCACGTGCGCCGGCTCGATCCACCGGGGCATAGCAAAGGTGCGGGATGGCGCGCGTTGCCCCTGATGCTCGGATTCATCACGCGGCTCACCCTCGTGCTGATCACGCAGGCGCGCCGCTACGACGTCGTTGTGGTGTCGGGCATGAAGACCATTCCCATCACCGCAGTGCCGCTGTGCCGGCTGCTTCGCAAGAAATGCGTGGTGAGGATCGAGTCTCCCTTCGAGATGGAGGAACCCATCTCCGCCGAAAGCCTGCAGCGCATGACAGGGCTCGGCGGCCGAATCATGAGCCGCATCCTGAAGCGCGCTCAACTCGCGATCCTGCGCCGGGCGGATTGCGTCGTCGCGATATCCGAGGACATCGCCTCGAGGGTGAGGGGGCTCGAACACGCGCCGCCCCGAGTCGCGAGAATCCCGAACGGAGTCGACATGAGCAAGTTCGCGCCGGCATCCGCGGACGAGAAGGCCCGGCTACGCAGCCGGCTGGAGTTCCCGGCGGGCCGCACGGTGGTCGTGTATGTCGGCCGGCTGTCGCTCGCCAAGGGCGTGATGATGCTGATCGAGGCGTGGCCCGCCGTGACGGCACGTTTCCCCGACGCCTACCTCGTGATGGTCGGCAGCGGCAAGGGATCCTGGGACGACTGCGAGGCCGAGATCATCGAGCACGTTCGCCGGCACGGACTCGCATCTCATGTACACCTCGCGGGCCACAGCGACGAGGTGCAGGATTACCTGCGCGCGGCCGATCTCTTCGTGAACCCGAGCGATTATGAGGGGTTTTCGCTGACCCTGGTGGAGGCTCTCGGCTGCGCACTTCCCGTGGTCACGACGGCGGTGGGCGTCGCACCGGAGGTCATTCACGATGGACTGAATGGGTTCCTGTGCCCCCCCCGGGACAAGGAGGCGTTCACGGCCGCGCTGGCAAGAGCGCTGAGTGCATCGGCGAGCTGGCCGAGCGTCGGCCGGCTCGCCCGAGAGTCCGTGGGGCTCTTCGACCTTCCCCAGGTCATCGATCAATACGTGCGGCTCATGCGGCAGGTGAGCGCTTGAGAGGAGCGCGCCGCCCGCCGCGCGCCATCAGTCGAAGATAGTGCATGAGCACGCGACGGAACTCCGCGGGCGAGAATATGATCCGCTTCGCATCGATCAGCGTGCAGTCGCCGGCCTGTGAGAGCGTGTGCAGGCCCGCGGGGTAGCGCCCGCCCGGATCCGGCTCGACGACCGCGGCCTCGATCTCGCGAAACGCCGTCGGAGTGAGCGTCACGACGCGATTGATGACGATCCTGCCGCCATAGCTTCTCGAGCAATCCTGGGCCGGGCGATACAGCGCGCCATTCAAGTGGAACGGTGTCCCCCCGGACCTTGCCGAGCGAACATCGATCTTCACCGGATTTCCCGTATGCGCACGCCACGGGCCGGTGATCTCGGGAGCGTGCCATAGGTGCAGCTCGCACGTCGTTCCCTGCGTCGTGGGTTCCGACCCCGCGAGCCACCAGGTACCTTCATGACGAAACACCGTCGCATCGACCAGCGGCGTGTGCGCGAGCAGATCGGCGACTTTCACCCATCGATCGGGAAAGCGCTCGATCTCGTAAAGCCCGACTTCTCCGGCCGCACTTGCTTCGGGCACGCACAGAAGCCGGCCGTCGGCCTCGATGAGATAGGGATAGGACAGGTGCACGGCCGGTTGCGGACCGATGCGGACGGCGCGAGCGACAGAGTCGCCGTCGACCTCGGCTGCCGCGATCGTGCCGCGGTTGGCGCGATAATCGAAGTGCTCGTACAGCACCGTGAGGCGCTCCTCGCGCCACACACCGAACGGGTCGGCGCGAAACTCGCAACGCCCGGGCGTCTCGAGCCAGCGGATGTCGGCGGGGCAGCCCGAGTGCAGGAACGAGGATATCGGCTGATCGACGAGACCCACATTCCACTGATCATGGCGAAACAGCGATCGCAGGAGGGTGCGCAGCGTGCGGGCCAGGACTCGACACTTGAAGGCGAGCAGCTCTGCTCGCGTGGGGGCGGCGCGCGGACGCGCCCGACTGACCTGGGGCGGGGAGCTCAGGCGGTCGAGGATGCCGTTCTGAATGTCCACGCACACCTGCGCCGGCCAGCGCGCGACTCGAGTCAGCAGCTGATCGAGGTTGCGTGCGGCGGAAAGTACGTTGGTGCGCACGTACCCTTCTCGCAGCACGACGACCGCCTCGGCGGCGTGCTGCAGACGAACGAGAAGCGCGGCCGTGAGGGGCTCGGCCTCGTAGGATTCCCAGAATCCCCCCGAGGTGCCGCGATAGCGTTCCCAGTCGCCGAACCGAAACGCCCACACGCCGTGTCGCGCCGAGTCGAGGAGGGCGGGAGGACAATCCCCGGAGCCGAATCCGAGAATGAAATCCAGATCGTTGGCGCGGATGCGCTCGAGCGAGTCCTGCGCGAGCGTGAGCACCGGGAGCGAGGACAGCGCCTGCGGCAGCGTGTGCGGCAGTGTGCGCGGCTCCTCGCCGGCGCCCAACTCGACGCGCAGCACCGCCCGCACATCCGCGACCGCAAGCAGCTCATCGAGACAGCGCAGCTGCCAGCGCCCGAGCGCCGTGCAATCGCCGAGAATCGCGAATCGGATATTCAATGGGTTCTCTTCGTGGATATCCAATGCGACATATGGCGCGCTCGCACATCACATATCTCGAGTGGTCGGCTCGATCGCGGGACCCGAGAGTGACGTCGAGTGTGACTTAGAATATGCTAATCGAGAAGGAGCCGCCCCCATCGTGCCCGATCCGATCCGAATGCCGCAACCCGGCAACGCCGATCTCGATGTCGAACGACCCGTCACCGCGCCCTTCCTGGGACCGCGGCTCAGCGTCGTCGTGCCGACGCTCAATGAGGAAGGCAACGTGGCGGCGCTGGTCGCGAAGTTGCGCCAGGCGCTTTCGGGCATTGCCTGGGAAGTCATCTTCGTCGATGACGATTCCCGCGATGACACTCGCTCGGCAGTCCGCGATCTGGCCTGTACGGACGGGCGCGTGCGACTGCTTCATCGCATCGGACGCCGCGGGCTTTCGTCCGCATGTATCGAGGGCGTGCAAGCGAGCACGGCGCCGTTCGCGGCGGTCATGGACGCCGATTTGCAGCACGATGAAGCGCTGCTTCCGCGCATGCTGGATGCGCTCGAGAGCGGCGAGGCCGACGTCGTGGTGGGCAGCCGCTACATCGAGGGTGGCGGCGTCGCGGGCTGGGACAGCCGCCGAGCCGGAATGTCCCGGATGGCGACGCGCCTCGGGCAGCTGATTCTCAAGAGTCCGGTCGCGGATCCGATGAGCGGGTTTTTCATGCTTCGCCGCGACAGCTTCGATGCGTCCGTTCGGCGCCTGTCGGCGGTGGGGTTCAAGATACTCATCGACATCCTCGCCTCGGCCGATCGGCCTCTGCGGGTCAAGGAGCTGCCTTACCACTTCCGTCTGCGAGTGGCCGGCGAGAGCAAGCTCGACAGCATGGTCGCGTGGGAATACGTGGTGCTGGTCGCCGACAAGACGATCGGCCGCTACGTTCCTGTCCGGTTCGTCATGTTCGCGCTGATCGGCTTGCTCGGTCTCGGCGTGCATCTCGTGGTGCTCTGGCTCGGGCTCAACGCCGCCGCCATGGCGTTCCCCGTGGCGCAAGCGACCGCGACCGGTGTCGCGATGGTCGGCAACTACACGCTCAACAACTGGCTGACTTACCGCGACCGGCGCCGCAAGGGCTGGGGATTCGTGCGCGGGCTCGCCTCCTTCGTCCTCATCTGCGGCGTGGGCGCCATCGCGAACGTCGGGCTGGCCTCCTTCCTGTTCGGCAACGGCCGCTCGTCCTGGTGGATTGCCGGCATCGCGGGCGCCGCCATGAGCTCGGTGTGGAATTACGCGGTGTCCGCCGTGTTCACCTGGCGTGCGCGATGACTTGACGGTCGACGGCCCTGGCTCGCCGCCGCGGGTGTCCTGGTCCGCGGATCGCATCTTGCTGCTCGCGCTGTCGCTGGCTGCGCTGTTCTCGCTCTATGGCCTGTGGTGGGGATGGGCGGAGAGCTTCAATCCCGACGAGATGGCGTTCCGCAACCTCTTTGCGCACCGGTTCCTCGAGCCGGAAGACTTCCAGAAACCCCCGTTCCACACGTACCTGAATTTTTTCCTTTCGGTCGTTCCATTCAAGCTCGCGGAGCTCGTGGGCAAGGCCGTCACGGGACACGCGGTGAGCCTCGGCGGGGAGCGGCTCTGGTGGTCGAGGCTCATCCAGATCGCCTTCTTCCTCGGTATCGTCTATGTGTCCTATCGGATCGTCGCGCGCTTCGCGGATCTGATCGGCGCTCGAATCACCGCCCTGATCGTCGCGACCTCGGCGGGCTTCGTGGTGCAGACCCACTTCCTCACCGCCGATGAGCCGGTGACGTTCTGGATGGTGGCGAGCTTCTACGCCGCGCAGTCCATTGTTTTCGACGCGCGCATGCGCAACTACGTGCTTGCGGGACTCCTCGTGGGCATCGCCACCGCCACCAAGTACAACGGCCTCGCCGCGGGTCTCGCCATACCCATTTTTCATCTGTTCGCGCCGAGGAGCGGATCGTGGCGATCGGTGCTGCTCGACCGGCGGCTGATCGCGGGCGTTGCGATGGTGCCCGCGGCCTTCGTCGCCACGAACCCGTACTCGATTCTCGATTTCCGGCGATTCGCGTCGGATTTCTCCTACAACTACGCCGTCACTCCGGTCTACGGCGGCCACGAGGGACAACACTTCGGATTCCTGGAGTTTCTGCAGACCATTCCCGACGTCATCGGATGGCCGATGCTCGCGCTGGCCGCGGTCGGCGCCGTGTATGCCCTGGTCAGGCTCTCGCGGGGAAGCCTCCCCGAGCGCGCCTCCGTCGTCGCGGCGCTCGGTGTTTTCGCGCTTTACTTCATCCAATTCGGCCGCGCCCCCCGCATCGAGACGCGGTTCGTTCTGCCCGCGGTACCGTACTTGCTCTTCGCGGCGGCACCGCTCTGGCCGAGCGCGATGCACCGCTACCGGACCCTTGCCACGGCGGCGATCGCCGCCCTGATCGCCTACAACGCGCTCGCGTGCTACTGGGTGGGCCGGCGGTTCTCGGAGGATCCACGCATGCAGGCGCGGGTCTGGGTCGTGGGGCATGTCCCGCCGCGCAGCGCGATCGAATCGAGCCAATATACCCCGCACTGGGAGCTCATCCCGGATGCGCATGTCGAGGATGTGCGCATGCCGGGCGTCAGCGGCAGGGCGGCGGTCCTCTCGCATCTGTTCGAATCGGACCCCTCGATGATGCAGGAGATCTCGCGGCGCGAGGCCGATGCGGGCCTGCAATGGTATCGGCCCGAGGCGCTCGAGCAGCGCCGGCCGCCGTTCATCGCGCTCGATTCGAAGTACTTCGACCGCTTCTTGCGACAGGATGTCGCGGGCCTCGATTATCCGAGCGTGCGTGACTACATGACGAAGCTGCTGTCGGGACAGCTCGGCTACCAGGTGAGCTTCGATGCCACGGCCGCGCGCTCGCCCGGGTGGCTCTATCCGCAGGACATCGATTTTCTCGACAACCGTATCGTCATTTTGCGCCGGAACGCAGGCTAGATGCGATGAAGCGCGCGCCGGCCGCTTTGACACTCTTGCTCATCGTCATCACCGTAAGCATCGGCCTCGCGGCGGTCTCGTTCGTCAGCGGCGCAACGGTCGTGAAGGACGCCGCGCAGGAGCTGCAGATGGCGATCAACATCCGCCATCACGGGGTCATGTCGATGGAGGAGGCGCCTCCATACCGTCCGACGATGTATCGCGAGCCCCTGCCGAGCGTGCTCGAGGCGGGCGGCGTCGCGGTGAGCGACTGGCTGTTCGGGCCGGCCGACGCGGAGCAGTATTTCTCCGGCGAGCGGATGGTGATCGTGAAATATATCAATGTGATCTGCTTGCTGCTCCTGTGGGCACTCGCGATCCTCGCGGCGCGCTGGCTCACCGCCTCGTATGTGCTCGCGATTCTGGCCGGGCTCGCGGCGATCAAGCCGTTCCTCTCGCCCACCAGCGATATCGGAGTCAATACGCTCAACACGGAACTGCTCGCGGCGCTGCTCCTGACCGCGGCGTCCTTCACGCTGCTGCTCGCGCAGACGCGATGCCGGCCGTGGCAATTCGCGATCTCCGGCGTGTGCTTCGGTCTGATGGCGCTCACCAAGGCATCGATGCTGTACGCCTTCGCCGGGATGGCGCTCATCCTGCTGATCGGAACCGTGGCCCGCATCGAGGTGTTGAAGATCCGCCTTTCGCACCTTCTGATCCTTACAGGCGCCTGCGCAGCGGTGGTGGCCCCGTGGATCGGCCGCAATCTGCATGAGTTCGGAGCGCCGGAGATCTCGCTGCGCGGCGGGCTCGCGATCTACACGCGCGCGTTGATGGACGAGATGTCGCCCGTGGAATATCGCGGCAGCTTTTACGTGTGGGCGAAGCCGGGCATGCAGCCCTATGTCGCCCGTTTACTCGGGTTCCAGCCCGCCGATCTGCAGCTGGGCGGCCGGCTCGAGCGGCTGAACGCCGATCCGGGGACGGCATTCTACGCGGCCGACCTCGCGGCCGAGCGTGCGGGTCGGCCGTCGGATGCGCGGACCTACTATCGCCGGGCGCGCGCCGAGCGCATTCGATTGCAGATGCAGTACGAGCATCGCAACGCGCGCGATTCCGAGGTGGCGGCGGATAACGACATGAAGGGCGAGGGGCTGTCGATCATCAGCCACGAGCCCTGGGCGCACGCTGCATTGACGGTGCCTCTCATCTGGCGCAGCGGTCACTGGTATCTGGCGGCACTCGTCGTCGCTTTCGGATACGGCTTGTGGTCGAGGCAGCGGGATCTCGTTCAGTTCGTGCTGCCGGGCCTGACGCTGCTGGCGTTCTACGCGCTCGCCACGCCCTACGAGCCGCGATGGTCCGCCGTCGTCAACGCGGTTGCGATCGGCGCCGTCGTGACCCTCATTCGACGGCTACTGCCACGGCTCCCGCGCCGCTGGCAACCGTTCCCGCGAGTGTCGGCACCCCATTCTGGAGCGTGAACAGCGACACCGATCCGTCCAGATTGTTGACCACATACATGAACTGTCCGGACGGATCGAGCTTCACGTCGATGGGTCCCGGATTGGGGACGTTGGTCAAGTTGCCGGTGGCGACCGGCGCTCCCAGGGGTGTCAGTGCTCCCGTCCCATCGATCGTGAACGCGGAAATCGTCCCGTCGCCATAGTTGGCGACGTAGAGATAGCTGCCCGTCGGATCGATGGCGATGCCCTCCGGAGTGCTGCCTGCGCCGTACGGCCCTCCGAGCTGAGTCAGATTGCCGGTCCCGTCATACGAGAACGCGCTGATGGTGCCGATGGTACTGTCGGCGGTGTAGACAAAGCCGCCGGCCGAGGTGCCCAGCGGACTCGCCACCACGCCGTAGGTGCCCGCCCCCGCGGAGAACGGCGTATTGGCGAGCGCCGTCAATACGCCCCCCGTGCCTATGCTGTACACCCAGATCTTGTTTGAAAATGCGGTGGTGGCGAACAAGAACTGGCTGGACGGGTCGACCGCCACACCGTACGGCGCGTTTCCAGCCATCGTGGGCTTGCTCGCCGTGACCGTCAACGAGCCGGATCCGTCATTGAGTACGAAGCCGGTCACCCCGCCGGTGTTGGCGGGGGCGATCCCGCCGACGAACAGATACTGATTCGACGGCGCGACGGCGATCGAGCGGCCGGAGAGGCTCGGCGTGAAGACCGCCTTGTTCAGAACGCTGAGGGCACCCGTGCTTTGGTCGATCCCGAAAATCGTCACGTCCGCCGTGCCTGCGTTGCTCACATAGAGGAATTGGCCGCTGCGATCCGCAACGATGGCGGAAGGGAAGCTGTCGGCCGCGACGGCGCCTCCGGGCACGGCTGTCAGAGCTCCGCTGGTCGGATTGATCGTGAACGCGGAGACATCTCCCTGGCCGTTGGCGCCGTCGCTGTAGTTCGCGACGTACGCGAAGCGCCCGACGTTGGCGCAGCTCACCGTGACGCTGGAAATGTTGGCGCTGCCGACGGTGCCCGAGCCGTTCGCGACCGTGCAAATCTGATTCGGGCTCGTGGGCTGGGCACTGACCGTCACGGAGTACATCGCGCCCGTGCCGAGCGGCGTCGCGAACGTGAAGCTCTGCGCGTTGGCCGCGACGGGGAGGGTGTCCCCGCCGTTGTCCTTCAGCATGAGGCCGCTGCCGGTGAGCCCTTTGATGGTGCCGCCGATCTGATAGGTCACATTCGTGCAGGCGACGGCGACGCCGGTCACGTTGCTCGAGCCCACGGTGCCCGATCCGTTGCTGACCGTGCATTTCTGCGCGGGGCTCGAGGGCTGAGTCGCGACGCTCACGCTGTAGGACGCGCCGCTCGCGAGTGGCGTCGGGAACGTGAACGCGGTGGCGCCTTTCGCGACCGGAAGGTTCCCTGCGCCGTTGATCTGCAGCACCAAGCCGCTGCTCGTGAGGCCGCTCACGCTGCCGCCGATCTGAAAGGTGGCGTTCTTGCAGGCGATGGCGATGCTGGTTACGTTGCTCGAGCCCACGGTTCCCGATCCGTCGCTCACCGCGCAGATCTGAGTCGGATTGGTCGGCTGGCTCGCGATGGTCACGCTGTAGGACGCGCCACTTTGTAGCGCGCTGGAGAACGCGAAACTGGTGGCCTTGGCGGCGATGGACATGCTTCCTCCGCCGTTGAGCTCGAGCGCGAGGCCGCTGCCGACGAGGCCGCTCAACATGCCGCCGACCGTGTAAGTCGCCGGCGGCGGGGGCGGCGGCGCCACCGAGCTGTCGCCCCCTCCGCCGCCGCCGCAGCCGGCGCTCAGCAGCGCGATGAGGGTGAGCGCCAGCACCGTGCGCGGCGTGAAGGTGTACGAGCGGATTGCAGCATTATTGGCTCTCATAAGTGCCTCTTCGATCCCCGTAGTCATTACCGGCAAGCTTGCCCCTCCGCAGAGTCGGCGCGGCAAGTTTTGCTGCAATCCGTGATGCGGCTCACCGTTATGCGCGCGTTATGCCCTCGATTTTGTGAACGCGGCGCTGGACGTAAGACCGGGTGCCGTGGTCCGCGCCTGCGCCATTGGACATATTCGATTCGCGACTGCGACTCGTGTCGAATCCCGCGACAGACCCTCTCCCTGCGCGCGGCGGCCGCTTCACGAGGCGGCGCCCGTCTGTATACTGACTCGCTCAGCACTTGGCGGACGCAGGGCCTCAGTTAGTAATGAAAATCGGCATTGTCGGATGCGGAATGATCTCGGGCCACCACCTGGCGGCGGCAACGCGCTATCCCGGCAGCGAGGTCATCGGGCTCGTCGATCGCGACATCTCCCGGGCCCAGGCCCAGGCGCAGCGCTTCTCGGTCAAGCGGACGTTCGACAATCTGACGGACCTGCTCGCGCTCAGACCGGACGTGGTGCACGTGTTGACGCCGCCCGCTTTGCATCTCGACGCGGTCGTCGCGGCGCTCGCGGCCGGCGCGCACGTCTACGTCGAGAAGCCCATGGCACTGTCGGTGGCCGAATGCGAGACGATGACGCGCGCCGCGGCCGCCGCCAACCGGCAGTTGTGTGTGGGTCACAACTGGCTCTACTCGCCTGCCATGCTCCAAGCTCGGCAGCTGATCGCCAAGGGGCGTTTCGGCGCGGTCGTCCAGGCTTCCGCCTCGTTCAACTATGACGTGCGCCGCAATCCCAGTTTCGGGCAGTACCATTGGTCCAAGAATCTGCCCGGCGGCTTGGCCGAGGATCTGGCGGTCCATCAGATCGGCGCGCTGGTGCGTCTGATCGGCGCTCCCCGGCTGACCTACGCCGTGAGCAAAACCGCGGCGCAGATTCCCGGCGCAAAGAGTGCGGATGTCAGAGCCGTGATCGAGGGCGAGCGGGGCTTGGGCACATGCGCCGTGTCGCTGCGTGCGCTGCCGGACATGGCGCTGCTCGACATTTGGTGCGAGCGCGCCATGCTGCGCGCGAACATCTCGAGCATGACTCTGACCATTCACCGCGACCTGCCGGTCAAGCGCAGCATCGCGCGGGGTCTGTCGAATTTCGACGTGGCGTCGCAATTGGTGGGCTCCACCGTCAGCTCGACCTTGAAGCTGCTGACCCGGCGAGTGGACGGCTCGTACGGCATCGTTCCGCTCATCCACGCGTTCTATCGGGCGCTCGAATCGAGTCGGCCGTCGCCGGTCGGACCGCTCGAGGGCACCCAGGCGGTGAGTGTCCTGCGCTCGATCTGGCCGCTCGATCAGGCGGACGCGGCGGGGCATGCGACGGCGGATCCCGCGTCGGCGGAGCGCAAGGGCCGCCCCGCAGGAGACGGCCGGCGCAGCGCGCTGGTGACCGGAGGGACGGGTTTTGTAGGATCTTATCTGACACGAGCGTTGCTCAAGCGCGGCGATTCGGTGCGGATTTTGGCGCGCAACGCCGAGCGCGGAAAATCGCTCGAAGCGCTGGGCGCGGATGTTCGCGAGGGAGATGTAGGACAACCCGACTGTATCGCCGGCATCGCCGAGGGGGTGGACGTCGTATTCCATCTCGCCTCGGCCATGGCGGGCTCCGCGGAGGTGTTCGACCGGATCGACGTGCGGGGCACCGAGCTCATGCTCGCCGAGGCGGAGCGCGCGGGGGTACGCCGATTCGTCTACGTCGGAACCCTCGCAGGCTATCCGCTGGCGCGGCAGGGCGACGGAGCGGTGATCGACGAGCGCTGTCCTTTCGACGATACCGGCTTGCTCGGGAATTACGCGCGCGCCAAGGCGCGCGCCGAGGCGGCGGTGATGGCGGCGCACGCCCGAGGCCGCCTCGAAGCGGTGATCGTGCGATTGGGTCTCGTCTGCGGCGTGGGGGCGAGCGTGCTGCCGGCCCACGTGTGCCAGCCCGCCGCGAAGGATTGGGTCATCATGTTTGGAGACGGCCGCGTCCCCTTGCCTCTCACGTACATCGACAACGCGGTCGACGCGTTGCTCCTCGCGGCAAGCGTGCCGGCGGCGGCGGGTGAGTCTTTCAATATCGTGGATGACGAGGTGCTCACCCAGCGTGAATACCTCGACTTGATGCGGCGGTCGGCGCATGGCAGGCCTCGAGTGCTGCGCCTGCCGGCGAGCGCCTACTACGCGTTGGGCCTGGTTGCGGAAGCCGCCGCGGCGGCCCGCAAGAAGGAGCCCTCCACCAATCGATATCGGATCAGGACGCGTCTCACCCACGTCGGCTGGGATTGCACCAAGGCTAAGCGCATGCTGGAATGGCAGCCGCGAGTGCCTTTGCGTGAGGGGTTGGCGCGGGTATTTCAGGATTATGCAAGCAAGCGACTCGCGGGGTGATCACATGACACGAAAAAGACTCGAGTGGGCGTTGGCTGCGGCGGCATTGTCGATGATCTGCGCCGTGGCGCACGCGCAGCAGCTGCCCGACTATAAACTGCATCCCGGCGATAAACTGACCGTGGGTGTGTACGACGACCCGAAACTCTTGCCGCAGGACATCACGGTCACGCCGGATGGAAAGATCTCCTATCCGATGGTCGGAACCATCATTGTCGGCGGCAAGACGCTCGAGCAAGTCCGCGGCGAATTCGAGCTCAAGCTGAAGAAATATATCTCCGATCCGATCGCGATCTTGATGGTCACCGAGGTCAAGGGCAACGTGGTGTACGTCATCGGCCAGGTGACGAAGCCGGGCGCCATCGTCATGAATCCGACCATCAACGTGCTGCAGGCGCTGAGCATTGCAGGCGGTGGGAATCCCTACGCCAAGCTCGATGGGATCATCGTCATTCGCAGCTCCGGAGGCACTCAGCGCATTCTGCCGTTCAGATACAGTCAGGTGAGCAGCGGCAGAGATCTGCAGCAGAACGTCGAGTTGGAGAGCGGCGACGTCGTGGTCGTTCCTTGACCGATCGGCCCATCCGATGAGCGCGCCTACGATCCGTGCCTGCGTGGCAACCCTGATGGTGGCGAGCTCCCCGTCGCTCGGCGCAGAGCTCTATATTCAGCCGACCGCTTCCTTGCAGGTGGAAGGGGATACCAACCTCGATCTGGAGCCGGGCACGAAGACCCGCACGATGGGTAATCTTGCCTCGCTGGCCTCGATCTTCGGCATCACCACGCCGGACTCGGACACGAACTTGAGGCCGCGGATCGAGTACCGCGAGTACCCGGAGGATACGTCCGACAACCGCCTGGAGGCGTACCTCGACTTCAACTCTTCCTACCGGGGACAGCGCAGCAGGACGTCCATCTACGGCACCATCGAGCATCGCGATGACTTCGGCGCGGAGTTCGCCCCCGCGACTTTCGACAACTTCAACCCGGTCCCGCCGACACAGCCCAATACGGGAAAGGCGGTCGTCGGCGAGACGCGCAACAGCGCGTATGTGGTGCCGACCTACGTCTATCAATACACGCCGCTCCTTGGCCTGGGCGTGTCGGGAGTCTTTCAGAAGATCAACTATTCCCCGAGCGGCCCGACCTTCAACACCGATTTCAATTACTACTTCGCCAAGGCGTTCGCCAACTATACCCTGGGGCCGAAGTCGGACCTGTCGTTCGGCGGCTTCGGGGCGCGCTACCAAGCCAACGGGGTCGAATCGTCGGCTACGGGTTCGGGCGCGTTGGCCGATCTCGACACGAAGTGGTCGCCGCTCTTCACGACCGGGCTCGAGGCGGTGTACGAGCGCGTCGATGTCCACCAGACGACGCCCGCCCAGGTTGACCCCACCACCGGAACAACGATTCCGGCCGTTTTCCTCAACAACACCACGAACGCCTGGGGGGCGACCGTCAACGCCACCTACGCGACTCAGATCGGGCAGTTCAAGCTGATCGGCGGCCGCCTGATCACCCCGTCCGGCGCGGGTGGTCTGTATGTCGCGGACCAGATCCGCACGCAATACGACCGCGAGCTGACCTATCGATGGTCCTTCACCGTGGCGGTCGCGGCAGTGAAGAACCGTGGGCTGTCGAGCAACATAGCGGGCGATGACCGCAGCTATGCGCAAACCGACCTCGTGATGAAATGGATGATCGCACCGACCTGGTTCGTGCAAGGCGGCTACCGCTACGAGTGGGAGAAGTACGAATTGAACACCTCCGGCGCCAGCAACAACGTGGTCTTCGTCAAGCTGACCTACCAAGGTCTACCACCTCAGCGTTGAGCCCATGACCACAACCGAACCCTCATCCATGGGCGATTACGTCGGCGCGCTGCGCCGGCGCTATATCTACCCCATCACCATTCTCCCCGCGGTGCTGGTCGTATGCATCGTCGCGGCCTTCATCATTCACCCGCTCTATCAGTCGACTGCGACCATCATGCTCGAGCCCTCCTCGGTGCCCAAAGACATCATCGAGTCGACCGTCATCAGCTATTCCGATCAGCAGATCGAGATCGTGCAGGGGCGGGTCATGACGGTGGAGAGCCTGGGGCGCATCGTCGACCAGATCGATCCTTACCCCGATCGCAAGGACTGGAGTCGGGCCGACAAGGCACAGCGTATCCTCGACGAGACGACGCTCGAGCGAGTCGACCCGGTGACGTTCAAGCCGCAGGCCGAATCGAACGCCTTCTCGTTGCACTATAACAATCCGGATCCGGCGATCGCCGCGGCGGTGGCGACGAAGCTCGCTCGGCTCTTTCTCACCTACAACCAGGTCACCCGCACGGAGGCGGCGGGCGAGGCGGCCGGCTTCCTGCAGAAGCAATCGGAAGATCTGTCCCGGCAGATGCGCGATGTCGACGTGCAGCTCGCAGCCTTGAAGAGCAAGTACGGCCAGGCGACGCCGGACTTTTTGGTGCGCCATGAGGCGGAAATCGACGACACGCAGCGGCATCTGGAGAACGTGCAGGAGCAGCTGCTCGCTGCGCAGGAGAAAGAATCGGTTCTCAGTCTGCAGCTCAGCCAGATGAGTCCGAACCTGATCACCCAAGCCGGCGACTTGACCGATGTGGCGACGGTGCGTGCGAAATTGACGGAGGCGGAGCAGCGATACACCGCCGACCATCCCGAGGTGAAACGGCTGAAACGCGCCCTCGAGACCCTCATGTCCCAGAACGGGCCGCCCGGGAAGAACCAGCCCGCGCCGAACAATCCGCAATACCTCTTGACGCAGACCCAGCTGAAGGGCGCCCGTACCGAGCTCGCGACGTTGCAGGCGCTCGCCGGCTCGCTGCAGGCGAAGCTCGAGCGGATCCGGGCGCTGGTCCAGGAAACGCCGGCGGCGGAGAAGGAATTCTCCGAGGTGATGCGCCGTCGAGAGGTGCTGCAGAACGAGTACCAGCATGTGCAGGACCGCCTGCAGAGTGCGAACCTCGCTGAAACGTTCGAGAGCCATCAGGGCGGCGAGAGGTTCGTCATGGTTCGAGCGCCGGGCGTGCCGAGCTCTCCCGTGTATCCGAATCGGCTCGGGCTGATTCTCCTCGGCTTCGTGCTCGGTGCGGTACTTGCCGGTATCGCCGTGGCCGTGGCCGAGACCACCGACTCGAACCTGCGCACCGCTCGAGACGTGCTGCTGCCGGAGGGTGTACCGGTGCTCGCCAACATTCCTTTCATCAGGAACAGGAGGGATCGGCGCCGGCGCGCAATTATGTTGAGTTCGTTCGCGGCGGCTTATTCGATCGCAATTCTTGTCGTAGTGGCCGTGCTAATATCATCGAGACGGCACTAGCCGTCCGCGAACCACAGGATTAGCCTCGCCGCCGGGCGTCAAGGGTTTCATGTCGATCGTCGAACGCGCGCTGGAAAAGAGTCGGGCTTCTCAGCAGCAGGCTTCCCGTGCGCGCCGCGCGGATGACGTCAACCCGCAGAACCCGCAGCAGCTCACCGCGAACCGGGTCGAGCGTGCGGCGCAGATCGATCCCGCCGCGCGCATTCTCGGCCTGGCCGTGACCGTCGACGCCGAGTTGTGCCGCGATCGGCGCGTCCTGCTGCAGGCCTCGGCCGACGACGACACAGGCGCGATCGCGGCCTATCGCATGCTTCGAACGCGCCTGCTGCATCGTGCCCGCAACCAGCACTGGACCACCATCGCGGTCACGAGCGCCGGCCCGAACGACGGCAAGACGCTGACCTCGATCAATCTCGCGCTCAGCATGGCGCGCGAGAAGAGTCGCGAGGTCGTGCTCCTCGATCTGGACATGCGCAATCCCAGCGTATGCCGCACGCTCGGCATCTATCCGCCGCACGAGCTGCGCACGTATCTGGAGAGCGGCGAGCATCTGCGCGAGCTCTTCTTCTCGGTCGGCAGCGACAATTTGCTGATTGCAGGGAGCATCTCGCCCTCCGAGCAGGCCTCGGAGCTGCTCGCGTCTCAGCGGTTCGACACTTTGATGTCGGTCATCCGCGAGGGAGCGGTCGATCCGATCATCATCATCGATTTGCCCCCGGTGCTGCGGACCGACGATGCACTCGTGGTCGCGCCCAAGGTGGACGCGCTGCTCGTGGTCGCCTCCGAGGGCCTCACGGACCGCTCCGACCTGCAGAAGGCGTTGCAGCTCGTGGCGGAGTTTCCGATCGCCGGCGTGGTGATCAACCGCTCGGCCGAGTCGTCGCTCGGCTACAGCTACGGTTATGAATACGATTCCAAGTGACGGCGCGCGCGGCTAGCAAGTCCGGCGCCGTTTGGAATTGACCATGTCCCTATACGATCGTCGCCGGGCACGCCGCTCGCTGTTCGACACGATTGCCTATCGCATCGCTTCGCAGTTGGCGACGGCGATCGGGTATGTGGTGCTGGTGCGCACCATGAGCAAGGAAGATTTCGGCATCTTCAATCTGCTCTATTCCTTCATTCCGCTCGTGGGGACCGTGGCCTCGCTCGGGCTCGAGCAGACGCTGCGACGCTATCAGCCGGAATATCTGCGGCAAGGCAGCGTTCACGCATCGGCATGGCTCGTTCGGCGCGTCGCGAGCCTGCGTTTCGCGACCAACGTGGTGGTGCTCTCGATCGTGCTGCTCGCCTGGAATCACGTCGCGCCGCACTTCGATCTCGGCGGCAACCGGCGGGAGTTCGAGCTGTTTTGCATATTGATCATGCTGCATTTCCAGACGCAGATCCTGCAGATGACGATGGCGGGCTATATGCTCCACCGCTACAGCGTAGGATCGATCGCCCTGTTGTCGTACGGCAAGCTGATCGGCTATTCGGTCCTGGCGTTCGCCGGCGTCCTCACGCTGCGCACCGCGATTCTCACCGACTTGATTTCCTACGCGTTGATCTACGTGTTCCTGCGGATCATGTATCACCGCAGATGCATCGCGGACGTACCGACTCAAGCCTACCGCCCCGCGAGCGAGGAGCGCCGGCGGCTCATCCGCTACGGCTTGTTCAATAATTTCAACGACGCCGGGACTTTGTTCCTGGACTCCCGCATCGACAATTTTTTCATCGCCGCATTCATGAATTCGATCGCGGTCGGCGTCTATTCGTTCTACATGCGCTTGAACGACATGATCATGAATGCGCTGCCCGGCCGGTTGTTCGACAACATCATCCAGCCGATGTTCTTCGCGGTCAAACCGGCGGAGGCCGACGAGCGCTTGCCGCAATACTTCACGTTCCTGCTGAATGCCAACCTGCTGCTGCTCTGGCCGCTCCTCACGTTCACCACGGCCTATCACGCGGAGATCATCCGTGTGGTGTTCGGCGGCAAGTATGTGGATCACTCGTGGCTTCTGCCGCTCATCCTGGGCTTTGCCACCATCAACAGCTTCTCGACGCCCGTCGCGCTCGTGGCGCAGTACGAGGAAAAGCCCCATATTCAGCTGCTGAGCAAGATATTCGCGATATACAACGTCGCCGCCATGGTCGTGCTGATACCCCGGCTCGGGCTCTACGGTGCGGCGCTCGCGATCGGCTCATCGCAAATTCTGAAGAACGTGTTCGTGTGGTGGTTCGTGCGGCGGCGCGCGGTATGGATCAACGCGCGCGCTGCCATCGGCGTCGGCCTTGCACTCTGGGGCGGCGCGCTGGCCGCGTGCCTTGCAATCAAGGCGACCATCGGCGCGCCGCGGTTCGTGCAGCTGCTGCTCGGGGCGCTGGTGGTCGGCGCCACCGCGCTGATCCACGTCCGATCCGCGGTGCTGTGCGCGTCGGATCGCGCGCTGCTGCTGCGCCTCTTCCAGGGCCGGGAGATGCGCTGGCTCAAGGCGCTGGGATTGCTGGATCCGCCTGCGGGTACGCAGGCCGCACGCTGAAAGACGGCCATGCGGCGCCTGCGTCTGTTGGTCGTGTCGTCGGACCCGTATCCGCCCGCCCGCGTCGATCTGAGCGTGCTGTTCGGCATCGAGATGGCGGGGCGCGGCCACCAGATAGACCTCGTATTGCAAAGCGAGGCGGCCTGCCGGCGCGCCTATACCACCGAGTGGCCTGGAGGCCGCGTCTGGGTCGGCGCCACGGATCTCGGCGATACGCTCTTCCGGCGCCTGCGCAAGCACGCGCTCGGCCTCGCGAACGACCTGCGTGTGTTTTCGCTGTTGCGGCGGGGCTACGATGCGGTACAGGTCAAGGACAAATTCCTGTCGGGCGTGCTTGCGCTCGTTGCGAGCCGCCTCTATCGCACGCGGTTCATCTATTGGCTCTCCTATCCGTTCCCGGAGCACTACTTGATGCGTGCCGCGGAGGGCAACGGCCGTTACCCGGCCCTCTACAAGGTGCGGGGCCTGGTATTCAAATGGCTTCTGTACCGCTGGCTGCTGCCGGCCGCGGATCATGTGTTCGTACAAAGCGAGCAGATGCGCCTCGACCTCGAGGCGCAAGGTGTCGCTCCGGAAGCCATGACCGCCGTCCCCATGGGGGTGGACCTCGATCTGTGCAGGCGGGTCGATCCGGCGCACGATCGGCGCCTGATGCCCCGAGGCGTGCCCTGCGTGCTGTATCTCGGGACCTTGGTTCGGATCCGCCGGCTCGATTTCCTCATCCGAGTCTTCGCCCGCCTCAAGACGGCCGTCCCGGCGGCGCTGCTCTATCTCGTTGGAAGGGGCGACCATGCCGAGGACGAGCGGTTCCTGGCGCAGGAGGTCGAACGCCTGAAGTTGCAGTCCTCCGTGGTGTTCGTCGGACAGCTGCCCCAGAGCGAGGCGCTCACGTACGTCCGTGAGGCGGATGTGTGCATTTCCCCATTCTTTCCGAGCCCGGTTCTTCGATCGGCCTCGCCGACCAAGCTGATCGAGTACATGGCGTTGGGAAAAGCGGTGGTCGCCAACGATCACCCCGAACAGCGGCGGGTCATCGAAGAGAGCGGCGCGGGTATCTGTGTTCCCTGGGAAGAGGAGCCCTTTGCCGCGGCGATCGCCGCCTTGCTCGAAGACCCGCAACGCGCGCGGCGCATGGGCGAGTGTGGACGGCGCTGGGTGGCGGAGCATCGGGCCTACGCCGTCATTGCCGACAGGGTCGAGCGGCGCCTGCTCGATATCGTCGACGCGCGATGACACGCGCGAAACCGGTCCTGTGCATCGTGAATCCCTTCGAGCACGGGGGCGGCGCGGAATATCAAATCAGCCTGCTGATCGACGCCCTGAGCGCCGCCGGGACCTACGAGATCCATTACCTCACGCATTTCCTGGATCAGCGCGACCGGAGCCGCGGCTATCAGGTGTCCCGCATCGGGGCGGGCGGAGCGATTCCGCGCCTGGGATATCTGATGGAGGCGCGCTCACTGTACCGCACGCTCGCCGCCATCGATCCGGCGGTGATTTATCAGCGCGTCGCCTGCGGCTATACGGGCATCTGCGCGGCCTATTCGCGCAGGCGCTCCGTACCGATGATCTGGCACGTCGCCCACGATACCGATGTGACGCCCCTGATTCTCGACCGATCGCGCAACTTCCTGCGAGTCCGGCTGGAGAAGTGGGCCGTGGGTTATGGCGCGCGGCGCGCAACGCAGATCGTCGTTCAGACCGAGCATCAGGCCGCGCTTCTCCAGCGATACTACGGCCGTGCGCCGGCCGCGGTGATTCCCAACTTTCATCGTCCCGCCACGGAAACGATGGACAAATCAGGCCCGCTGACCGTCGTGTGGATCGCCAATCTCAAACCGTGGAAGCGTCCGGAGGTGTTCGTTCGCCTGGCCGCAAGCTTTCGCGATCGAGCCGACGTGCGATTCGTCATGGTGGGCGCGTCCGGCGCGAAGTCGCGGGTGCGCGGCATCGAGTCGCTCGCCAACCTGCACTATCTCGGCGAGAGGAGCCACGAGGAGGTGAACGCTCTTTTGGCGCGGGCGCACATCTTCGTCAACACCAGCCTGCACGAGGGATTTCCGAACACCTTCATCCAGAGCTGGCAGCGCGACGTGGTGGTGGTGAGCCTGAGCGTCGACCCCGACCAGGTGCTCGAGCGGCGCCGGGTCGGAGTGGCCGCACACTCCGAAGCGGGACTCATCGCCGCGGTCCGCGAGCTCATCGACAGTCCGGAGCTGCGCGCCGCCTATGCGGCCCGCGGGCGCGAGCACGCCGCCGCCCATCACTCGTTGCGCAATGCCTCGGATCTGGTCCGATTGATCGATTCGTCGCGCTCTTGAGAGCCGGATGCATCAGTCCGCAGGGTGCGGGCGGGCACGCCGCCGACGGCGGTGCGCGGCGCGACGTCGTCGATCACCACGGCGTTGGCGCCGATGATCACATCGTCCCCGACGCTGACGCGGCCGAGAACCTTGGCGCCTGCGCCGAACTGCACGCGGTTGCCGATGCGGGGCGCGCCGAGCGGATCGTCATAGCCGGTGTTTCCGAGCGTCACGCCGTGACGGATGAGGCAATCGTCGCCGATGATGCAAGCCCCGTGAATGACGATGCAGCCGTGATGCTCGATCGTGAGCCGCCGCCCGATCAGTCGCTGCCGAGCCGATGCAAATGCCGCAGACGATCTCGGTGAGTTTGTTCAGGATTATGTAAGCAATGGTCCAGGGTGCGCGCAGAACCCTGTTCTTGATGACGTAGCGGGCGTGTCCGAACCGGTATACCAACAGCGCCCAGAAGCCGAGACCGAGCAGGCCTTCGCGCTGCGATTTCAGGTCCTCGAGAATGATATTCATGCGCGCATATTGTCGTCTTTTTATGGACGGTTAGGTAGGCGTGTGCGACATTGAGAGCGTGACGAGCGAGCCCACCCGATCCGGCGGAGTGCCTGTTGAGATTCGTGCACCCCTCCTCGTCGCGGCGAGCCTTGCACTGATCGCGGGCCTCTACGCGCGATTCAAGGGTCTCGGCGTATGGCCGCTGGGCGTCGATGAGTTCTATATCTCGCGCTCGATCGACAACATCCTGCGATCGGGTCTGCCGCGCTTCTCGTGCGGCGGTTATTACAATCGAGGCGTGGCCTATCAGTATCTGGTGGCGGGTCTGCGCCTGTGCGGATTCTCCGCCGAGACGGCGGGCCGCTCGATCGCGGCCGTTTGCAGCGTGGCGGTGTTGCCGGCGGCGTATCTGATCGGCAAGCGTCTGCGCGGCCCGTTGGCTGGATGGTTGACCGTCATCATTCTGTGCGTATCCATCTGGGAAATCGAGATGGCGCGTTTTGCCCGCATGTACGCACCGTTCCAAGCGGTGTTCGCGTGGTACGCCGTTTTCTATCTGCGCTACACCCTCGATGCGCGCCGCGAGGGTCTCATCGCTATGGCTGCGCTGTCCGTGCTCGGCGCGCTCACGTGGGAGGGCGGCGTGGTGCTCGGGGTCGCCAACCTGTGGGCGATCGTGCTCGCACACGGGCACGGCCGGCTCAGGGCCGCGGATTGGGGCCGGTTGGGGGGACTCTTCGTTCTGCTGATGGCGCTCTACTTCTTCGGCACCAACGACTTTCGCGACGCGGGTGAGCCGCACGCGGCACAGGTCACGGCGCTGGCTCAACCGGCCGCGCAGACCGGAATCGCAGAGACTGCGCTCAGCGGCGCGGCCGCAGCGCCCGAGGGTCTCGCGCGGGGTCTGGTGGGGGCCGCCGTCGTGCCGCTCACGAAGCACCATGGCTGGGCGCTCGGCTGGCTCGTCCCGTTGGCGCTTGCCCTCGCGTCGCTGCGCTCGATAGCCTCCTATCGCGGGCGGTGGCTGAGCGGCGCCGGCCTGTGCCTCATCCTGGCGGCCGCCGCCTTGCATCTGTTCACGCTGGCCTTCGGCACCCTCGCGCTGATGCTGCTCTCCGGCTTGATCGACCGGCGCGAGCTCGCCGAACGCCACAGCTGGTCCTTGCTCGCCGCGCTCGCGGCGTTTTTCCTCTTCTGGGCGGCATTCGATCACTGGGCCGGCGGGATTCCGAACGTCGCCGTGGATCGCGGCGCGATCGGCGCCGCGGTACAGCCCGTGAGCCAGCATCTGTTCGGCTTTCCGGACGTGTACGATGCCCTCATCCGTCCCTGGGGACGGACGCTGCCGGTACTCACGATTGGGATGGGGCTCGCGCTCGGCTACCTCTTTCTCAAAGAGATCCGTGGCGGTCGGCGCGACGCGGCGGCGGTGCTTCTGAGTCTTCTGGTGCTGATGGTGCTTCTCATCGGAATGACGCCGGCGCCGCGCATCGAGACCCGATACACGTTCTTCCTGTATCCGCTGTTGATCGCGCTCGCCGTTACCGCGCTGCTGGAGCTCGCGGCGCGCATCCCGGCGCTGCGCCGCGCGCCGCTCGCGGTTTCCGCGGCTGTTCCGCTCATCTGCTTTGCCGCCACAGAGGACTTCCAGCCGCGCCACATCGCCGCCGATCGATTCCGAGGAAGTCAATTTCCGCATCGGCATGTCGCCGGTGCGGGCCGCTCACTACTATCCGCGCACCGACATGCGCAGCGTGGGCGAATGGCTGGCCGCCCACCGCGAGCCGGGGGACGCCGTCATCACGGACATACCGAGCCTCGCCCAGTACTACGGCGGCTTTGACTATTTCTTCCTCGACGCGGAGGATAATCGATATGAAGGCTACGTCTGTCAGGACGGCCGAACGGACCGCTGGACCGATCATCCGCTGCTGCACGGCGTGCAGGCATTGAAACCGGTGGTGACCACACGCGGGCGCGTCTGGGCGAGCGTCTATCCGGATACGGAGGCGCGACTCGAGAATGCGGCCCGCGCCGCGGGCTGGTCCATCGAGCGCGTCTGGTCGACGAGCCGGGGAAACGTCGACGTATTGCTCATCACACCGCACGGCGCCGTGCGCTAAGCGACTCCCATGCAAGCCTTCATACTCGCCCTGTTCTGCTGCGTCACGCTGGATGAATTTCTGGTCAAGGTGTTGAGCCTGCCTCCGATCCTGCGCTTCTTGCCGGAGGCGATGTCGATGGTGCTGGCCGCCTATGTGCTGTTCGCGGGGATGCGCAATGGCTTCCGCTTGGTCGCGCCCAAGTATTGGCTCGCCTTCGGCCTCATGACGCTCGTGGTCGTATGCGGCATCATCAACAACAAGACCGGTGCGGGACCGCTGCTCAGCGGCGCGAGGTTCTATCTGCGATCGATCCCGATGTTCTTTCTACCCGCGGTGCTGCCGATGTCCGAGCCACAGATCAAGCGCCAGTTGCGCTGGCTTCTGGTACTCGCGCTCGTGCAAGTGCCGGTGGCCGTGTATCAGCAATGGGTGATTCAGAGCGAGGGCCGGTTCACCGGCGATGACGTGAAGGGCACGGTGCAGGACTCGGGCATTCTGTCCGTGTTCCTGATCTGCTGCATTTTGGTGCTGACGGGGCTTCTCCTGCGCCGTCGCATCCGGCCGCTGCACTACTGGATACTGTTCCTCGTGCTGCTCATCCCGACCACCATCAATGAAACGAAGGTGACGGTGATCTTTTTGCCGCTGGGATTGCTGGCCACCGTGTTTCTCGGGCCGGCGCCCGGCAAGAAGCTCAAGTACCTCGGCATGGCAGTCGCGGGTCTGGTCGTGGCGGGGGCGCTGTTCATCCCCATCTACAGCTTCACCCAGCGCTACAATCCGCATAAAAACGAGAAGGACGTCACGAGCTTCTTCAGCGACCAGAAGCAGATGAGTCATTACTTGAGCTCGGGCGTCGGCGGCGTCGGCACCAAGAAGGACGTGCGCCGGGGCGATGCCATCGTCGTGCCCTTCGAGTACCTCGCGCGCGATCCGGTGCAGCTGATGTTCGGCCTCGGCATGGGCGCCGTGTCGCCGTCGAAATTCGGCAAGAGCTTCGAAGGCGCGTATTACATGCTGTTTCTTCCCTTCTTGATCACCTCGTTCTCCGTATTTCTGCTGGAGTTCGGCCTGCTCGGCTTGATGGTGATCGGTGCGCTGTTCTGGATGGTGTTTTGGGACACGCTCTCCCTCGCCCGCAACGACGAGACCCTCGTCGGTGCGCTCGCCGTCGGATGGACCGGCGTCGTCATGCTCTTCACCCTCGTCGTGGTGTACACCACTTTTCACGAGTTCACGTCGATCAATTACCTGTACGGCTATTTCTCGGGATTGATCTGCGCGCGCTGTGTCTCGCTCGCTTACGAAAGACGTGCCGTCCGCCGCTCCGTCGCGCGCTCTGCCGACCCCGTCAGATACGGTGCCACCAACGCATCTTGAGCGTGCCCTTGACGACGTTGAACGAGTCGAGCTCGTGCAGGCCCGAGAATACGCACCAGAGAATCTTGCCGTCGGTGCTGATCCACTTGGCCGGAACATGCACGCCGAGATAGTCGCCCTGATCGGAGGAGCCGAACGCTCCCCAGTTGTCGTAATAGCCGACGGTCGCCCAAGGTCCCCACGGATGGCGGGACTCGAAAATACCCAGCCGTGCGACCGAGGCGTCCTGCATGCGCCCCGACGGGTAATGACCGACCGTCAGCAAGAAGCGCCCCAGCTTGGCATCGTAGGCGACCTCGGGACCCTCCACATTGTTGGCATCGAAGAAGATCGGGCCGGCGTCGGCCTCTCGAGGGGACCAGCCCCGCACTCGGCCGCGGGCATCGACGCCGGTCAGGTACTGGTAGGTGCCGGGCACGGAGGGGTCCGAGAGCAGCCGATCCTTCGCGACTCTCTTCAGAAACACGTGCCGGCTGTCGCTCTCGCGGACATAGTAGAGGTAGATGTAGGAATCGAGCGCTTGGGCGTTATCGCGGCCGAGATCGAGAAAGCTGCCGAGCGGCACGAGGCTTGACCAAGGGGCGATCTGCCAGCTGACCCCGAGGTCTGCCGACCACGCGAGCGAATTCACCGGCCCCAGGCCGCTCTTGTGGACGGGATCCGGGTCATTCTGCTCCGTCCAGAAACCGCCGTTCGCGTACAGAATGCCGTCGACCGATATGAGACTGTCGATCTTTCCGCCGAAGGTCGCCGCGTGTTGCGCGTACGGCGGCTCGCCCCACACGTTCTTGCCAACGATGCTCAGCGTGCCGCCGTGCGAGCCGCCTTCGATGCTCGCAATGCCGCTGCTCACGCGCCCGATGTGGTCATCATTGCCATCGAAGCCGCCGCCGTCGCCCCAGGCGCAATACAGATTGTCGTCGCGCGCCCAGGCACACGGCCAGAGGTCGCTTCCCTTGGCGCGCGACATGACCGTCGTGAAATCCCAGCTGACACCCTCGATGGCACGGCTCTGCGGATAGGGCGCCCCGGCGCCCGGCACGGAGGGCGTTTCGCGAGTCGCCGGCGATTGGCACGCCGTCATCGTGAGCAACACCGCAAGACCCAGAAGGTGGTGTGACGAATGCTTTGACATAACTTGCGTCCGTGAACCGCCTTCGCGCGAGTCAACTGCGACCTGAGTTAGCCTATACTGTTTGCCCTTGCGGTCGGGGCGGCGGCATTGCCGCAGTGCCCGGATTCCTTGCGCATCAGTCTACACATGAAGACACCGCTCCCTAACACCTACTGGGTACTTCCCGGTCGCGCGCTTGCCGGAGAGCATCCGTCCGGCGAGGGCAAATCCGACACGCTCGCCCGGCTGAAGTGCCTTCACGAGGCCGGCATCGATTACTTCATCGATCTCACCGAAGCGGGCGAGATGCCGGAGTACCGCCGGCTCCTGCCGGCCAAGAGCTATTACTTGCGTTGCCCGATGCGCGATCAGGAGGTGCCGGGGGATGTCGCGCTGATGCACGAGCTTCAATCCCGCATCCGTACGGCGCTCAAGCTCGATCGCCGCATCTACATTCACTGCCGCGCCGGAATCGGGCGCACCGGGGTCGTGGTCGGCTGCTACCTGGCCGAGGACGGCCTGGACGGTCGAGCGGCGCTCAAGCGGCTCAATCAGCTGTGGCGCCAGAGTGAGCGCTCGCAGAGCTGGCCGGCCGTGCCGCAGACCGATGAGCAGACGGCCTACATCCTCGAGTGGCGCGCTCGTCGAACGCCTCCGCGCGAGCTCCGTCCGCCGCGCCGGCGCTCGCGCTGATTCGTCCCGCGCCGCGTGCGCAAATCTCGGCAAAGACCGCGCGAAATCCCATTGAGGGAATGCGTGCGCGCAGGCGTAATGCAAACCATCGCCTCGGCATGCGCACATGAGAGTTTGGCGGATGTCGCCATGCGTCGACAGTTGACGATGCCGATCGGCAAAGAATACCGTCGTCAGGATTACTCGAAAGGATCGATCATGAATCAAGCAAGCGGCCTCGTGGTAGCGGTATTCGCCAGCGGCATCCTGTGCCTCGCCTCCTCCGTCAGCACAGGGCAAACACTGGCCTCCACGGTGCCGAACCCGCCGCCGAGGGTTTGCGTCAACGATCAGTGCGCGACCTCGACGAGCACGGGGCCGATCAAGTGGAATCCCGGCCACTACATGGCCTCGGATGCCGTCTTGACGGCGGGTCGAACGATCGGCTACGTACAGCAGGAAATGGACGATCTCAACAATCAGGACGCGATCCTCGGCTATCGGGTTTACATAACCTGGGGCGCGCTCGAGCCGACTCAGGGGAACTACGACTTCTCCGTGCTCGACGCCATCCTGACACGCCTCAAGACCGCCTATAACAAGCCGAAGCGGCTGGTGATCTACCTCTGGCTCTATGGAGGCGGAGTCGGCCGGAACGACGGATCGGTGCTGCCGCTGTATATCCAGCAGGGCCAAAACTACGGGCCGAGTCCGGTCGCCGGCAGCTACGGCTGGTGGGGGCAAAATGCCAACGGTCAATCAACCGGACGCTTCGCCCCCGCGCTGTACCGGGCGGCGGTCATGGACCGCCTGGTCGCCCTGGTGCGGGCGCTCGGTGCGCACTACGACAACGACCCCTACATGGAGGCGATCAACTTCGAGGAGGATGCCTCCATCGCGCAGTCGGCGAGCGCGTACGCCAACCCCGATCCGAACTACTCCGACGCCGCATGGCTCGCCCAGCTCGAGCGGCTCCTCACGGCGACGACCGCCGCGTTCCCGCATACCAACGTGATCATGGACAATTCGTGGTTCGACCATCCGGCACCCGGTGTCGCCCTCGAGCAATGGATGGCGTCCAACCGAATTGCCGCGGGCAGCGCGGACATGTTCGGCCAGTCGACCATTCAGGCGATCGGCTACTCGAAGCTGTCCGACGGCATGCAGGCGTTGATCGGCGTCGATCCGAGCGGCGGCACGGTGGATCTGCGGCCGAAAATGGCCTCGATGATCGCCATCGAGATGGATGAGATCGCGAGCGAGCGCTACGCGCCCATCGGCGGTCCCTGGTCGGTGGTCGATCTGGTCAATGCCCTCAATCAGACCTATCACGCCTCGCATGCATTCTGGACGCACTATTACGGCAACGAAAGATTCGCGACGCCGGTGCCTGCGGGCGCAAAGTGGTCGAGCCTTGCCGCGACGCTGGCGGCGCATCCGCTGACGAACGTGAGCTATCCGGCCAACTATCCATGATCGCATGACCTCGAGCCCGGAGCCGGTGCGCTGTCCGGGCTCGTAGCGTCCGATACAATCGCGGTGGTGAACGCACCACCAGGCGAAAAGTCCAGTCCCGCAGGCTGGCAACGCAGATGGTTTCTGGTCGGGCTCTGGGCGCTGGCCGGCGCGGCCGTGACCGGTGCCGTCCCGGCGTTGCTGATGGCCGCCCACATCGTTCCGCTCGACTACAACGAGGGGTGGAATGCGATGTGGAGCGAGGTTGCCATGCAAGGCGGCAGGCTATATCCCGCGCCGGACAGCGCCGTCGCAAACAATTATCCGCCGCTCTCGTTCTTCCTGGTCGGCGTCGTGGGCCTTGCCTTCGACGACAATGTCATCGCCGGGCGGGTGGTTGCGCTGGCGAGTCTTTCGGGTGTGATTGCCGCTCTGTTCTACTGGCTTCGAATGACCGGATCCTCCAGGCGCATATCCGCCGCCGGCGCGGCGCTGCTCGCTGCCGCGTTCGTGGGCTTCGCGCCCGGGTACATCGCGATGAACGATCCGCAGCTGCTGGCCCACGCCATCGCGATGGCTGCGATCATCTGTCTATGGCGCGGCGACCTCAGCACCCGGGCGCTCGCCGCGACCGCGGTTCTGGTCGTGATCGCGGGCTTCACCAAGCAGCTGCTGCTTCCGGTTCCGATCGCGATCACGATCTGGCTTGCGATTCACCACCGCGCTCGCGTTGGAGCTTGGATCGGTGCGATTGCGCTCGCGATGCTCCTTGCATGCATCCTCGTCTGGGCCGCCTATGGGAATGATTTTTTCCGGGATATCTTGGCAGGACGTGTCTATTCGTTGCATGCGGCCAAAGTCGCGTCGATCGAGGCGGCGAGGCGCTTGTCACCGCTCCTGGTGCTGTCGGCGATCGCGATGATTCGCTTGCGGCAACGACCGGCGGGGGACCGGTCGCATGAGCGAGTGAGCTTTGTGCTGCTCTATGTGGCCGCCGCGGCACTCATCGATGGCGCTTCCGCGGGCGGCGCCGGAGTGGATGTGAATGCGTTTTTTGATGTGCTCATCGCATCCAGCATGGGCGCCGCGCTCGGCCTCGAGGCCCTCGAATCGACCGAGGGGCTGCCGCAAGGGGTCGCGCCGATCGCCGCGCTTGCCGCACTGTGGATTTCGGCGGCACAGCTGACTGCGGACGTGCTGTGGCGTCTGCCCGCCGAGCTCGAGCGAGTCGCGCAGCTGCGGGCGCGCGAGGAGGCGACGCGCAGCGTGATACGCATCCTCGCGGAGGCTGACGGTGAGGCGGCGTGCGAAGATCTGGCCCTGTGCTACTGGGCGCACAAGTCCTTCGTAGTCGATCTGTACAATCTTGGCCAGAAACTCGAGACGGGGGTTGTCGGGACTTCGGTCTGTGAGACTCTATTCGCAGGGCCGCGGGTGCGCATTCTTCAGATGGACGAGGGGCTGCGCCGGGGAAGAGCGCGCATCACGGGGTCTTGCCTTGCCGTCATTCAAAAGAACTTCGAGGTCATCCCGAGCCCGTCGACAGACTGGATTCTGTACCGCCACGAGCTGCCCGCGCGCCTCGATCACCCGGGAGCGCCATGATGCGGCTTTCTCGCCTGCACGAACACCTCGGAACAGTTGAGATCATCCTCGGAAATCGCTCTCCACCGGGGCGCGAGCCGTGAGCGCGGGATGCCGTCGTGGCGGTACTGCTGCAATGCGTTGACGATCTCGAAGCCGCAATCGGTGATGACGCGCCGGTGCACCGACCAGGGCTCACGATTGATCAAGTAGGCGCGCTTCCCGAGCATCACCTGCCATAGCCAGTCGGGAATCGCACGGTGGCCGTTCCACTCGCTCGTGAGCTCGTGCGACCGGAAATCGATCTGGTGGCTCATGATGCCGCCCGGCTTGAGCCACAGGTACATGGCGCGGTAGGTCTTCTCGAGGTCGGCGACGTGCTCGAGGACCGCCTGGGACACGATGAGATCCATCGAGTCTTTCTCGATCACACCGGTATCGGTCCAGGGCACCCGATAGGCCAGCGTCATCGAGGGGGATTGCTCGGTTTGGGTCGTGATCATCCGGCGGATCGCGGCCACCCGATCCGGTGCGAGCGCTGCCGTCAAGCGTCGCTCCGTGAGCATGCGGCTGAGGAAGTGCCGCTCATCGAGCAGAGGGTCGAAGTCCGGCCAGCCCTTGGTCGGTCGTGGGGCGCGCTCGCTGAGCAGCACCAGGAGCTCATCCAGCGCCTTGAGATTCTCAGCGGCGTTGGCGTGTTTCACGATGTCGAGTCCGTAGAAGCGGTCTGCGCCGCTGAGCAGCGCCGCGATCCCCACGCCGAGCGCATCGCCGGGACCGAGCTCGGCGATCGCGGCGGGGACCTCGGTCACTCCGGCTTCCGCGAGGAAAGCCAAGTGCTTCAACCAGACCCCGTAGTAGTAGGGCGTTCCCGGGTTGTTGCCGGCGTTCGGCTTCGGCAGAAATCTCTGCGCTCCCGGAACGAAGGTGAGGGCGCCTTTGACCACCGATCGAATTTTCATGAGATCATGCTCCCGTGCCGTTGATCGAGATGCTGCGCCGCGCGGCCCCACCCGGCATGCATGCCCTACTTCAAGGATGCGCTGCCCGTGCGCAGGATGCGAGCCGGCGCGAGGAGGCGAGCGCCTTGAGGGTCTCGTCGACCAGGATTTCGGTGCCGGCGGGCGTGAAGTGACCTTGCCCTCTTTCGTAATAGAGCTTGCGGTCCGGGCTCGCGGCGCTCGAGAGCGCCGCGAGCGGCGCGACGACGCTGATCCGGGTGGGAATCGAGGGGGGCAGAAGGCTCATGGAGGACGAGAATTGCGTTCGCGAACGGCGGGCGGGAATATCGACGAGGTAGAACTCTCGGCCTGCCGCCGTCACCTCGTCGCGGGCGTGCTCGAGAATGGCCGCCGACAGATCGATTTCATAGCGATGCTGCAGCTCATCTGCGTCATAGCCGCCCGACGGGGCGCCGCCTTCCGCCTCGCCGGCCTCCGCCGCGGCCTCCTGCTCCTTCTGGCCGCTCACGATTCGCCGCTTGAGCGCGCGGGTGATCCTCTCGCGCAGGAACGTATAGAGCTCGCTGTGATCGTTGATGAATCGGTACAGGCGATATCGCATGAGCGAATCCTGCAACCCGACGGCCGGCAGATAGGTCGCGTGCGAGCGCTCGAGCCGGCCGCCCTCGAGTCGATACAGATCGGAGCGCACGTTGTCGGTGAGATCCGATCCGTCCCAGGAGAAGATCACGACGTCCGGATCGAACTTGCGGCCGAACTCATCATAGGTCTGCAGCATCTCGGCGGTGCCGAAGCCGCCGACGGCGAAGTTGAGGACCTCCACGGGGATCGCGCGGGCTTGCAGCTGCTTCTCCAGCCGATAGGCAAAAGTGTCCTTGAGATCGGCCTCGAGACCAAAAAAGAAGGAGTCGCCGAATACCGCGATCCGGCAGGTTCCCGGCGGCTTGGCGAAGGGATAGGTGCGGTCGGCGCGCAACCCTTCAGCGTTGATGCGGTACTGCACGTCGACTTCGGGGGTGTGGTGCCAGTAGCGGGCATTGGGGATGTTGCCGCGCACTCCCCAGGGCATTCCGGTGATGTAGCGCGGCATGAGCGGCTGAGGGTCGAACACGCGCACGAAGGCCTCCGCGAACAGAAGGGTGTAGAGGACGAGCGCGAGGCCCGCGAGCAGCCGCAGGAGAAGCGGCCTCGAGGAGCTGCCCGCCGCACGCCGCACGGCGCTCGGTTGGAGTTGCACGGGCTCAGAAATCAAAATAGATGAACTCCTGGCCGCCGGGTGCGCTGAATGCGATGAGCGTGAGGAGCAGGGTAAGCGCCGCGGTGTAGCGGACGAGGAAGGGACCTGCGGTGAGGAACTCCAACCGCCCGGACGCGCGCTGATAGATCTCCACCAGGATGAGCGGAGCCGTGTAGTCGAGAAGCGTCGAGAATGCAGGCGAGGCGTATCCCGTCGCCGCGCCCAGATTCTTGAGAACCGTGAGCGCATCGCCGAAGGTGTGCGCGCGAAACAGGATCCAGCCGATGCACACCAGGATCATGGTCGCGAGCCAGCAGGTCATCTGCAGAGCGAAGCCGCGGGCCGTGAAGAACCGTGTCGTCTCGAGCAGCGAGTCGATGCGCAGCGCCCGGTAGAGCACCTGAATCGCGCCGTGAAAGCCGCCCCAGGCGACGAACGTCCACGAGGCGCCGTGCCACAGCCCGCCGAGCAGCATCGTCAGCATCAGATTGCGATACATCCGCGCCTCACCGCCGCGGTTGCCGCCCAACGGGATGTACAGATAGTCGCGCAGCCATCGCGACAGGCTGATGTGCCAGCGCTGCCAGAATTCCGACGGCGTGCGCGCGAAGTAGGGCTGATTGAAGTTGATCATCAAGTCGAATCCCAAACAGCGCGCAAGTCCGCGCGCCATGTTGGAGTAGCCGGCGAAGTCGCAATAGATCTGCACGGCGAACGCGAGCACGGCCGCCAAGGTGGCGCCGGCAGTTTGTCCGCTCGGCGCATTGAAGACGGCGTTTGCGATCGGGGACACGTTGTCCGCGATGACGATTTTCTGATAAAGGCCCCAGGCGAAGAGCAGCGTTCCGCTGGCGAACAGGTGCCGATCGAGCGGTCGGACCGTTTCGAATTGCGGCATGAGATGGCCGGCGCGCTCGATTGGGCCGGCCACGAGCTGCGGAAAAAAAGCATGGAACGCCGCGTAGTTGACGATCGAGTATCGCGGCTCGTAGCTTCGCCTATAGGAGTCCATCGTGCGGCTGATTGCCTGGAACGTGTAGAAGGACAGGCCCACGGGAAGAATGATTGCGAGCGCCGGGGGCTGCGCATGCAGACCGAGCGCATCGAGAATCGCGGCGGCGGAGCCCACGAAGAAATTGAAGTACTTGAAGAAGGCGAGGATGCCGAGATTGGTGGTCAGGGAGAGAAGAAGCCAGTATTTCGGGCGACGCTCGGGAGGCAGCCGCACGATCGCGGCGATCGCGCCGCCGATGACCGTCATGCCGGCCGCCACGGGCGCCGCGAGCCACCAGTCGCGCGCACTCGCGGCGGCGAGCGATGCGATGGTAACCGCGGCCAGAAAAAAAGCCGCCTTGAGAATGTCGATGGGACGCACGGGTTTGCCCGCGGCGCCGAGCGCGGCCATGTAGTCGACCGAGGTCGAGATGGCCACCAGGATCAGAAAGCGTGAATCCCACCAGCCGTAGAAAACGTAGCTTGCGAGGATGAGGAGCGCATTGCGCAGCGGAACGCTGCGCCTGCAAAGCAGATACAGCGGTAGGAATCCCGCGAAGAACAGCGCGAAGATGCCGCTATTGAACAACATGCGCCGACCGCAAAGGCATTCCGCTTTCGGTGATGCCTCTTATCCGCCGGTCACCGGCGAGGCCGCGGCGGGATTCTCGATGCGCCGGTTGACCCCCGGGGAGGGCGCATACTGCGGCCCATCCGGCGCGGCGTACTGGATCACGCGATCGACCTTGTAGTCCCTGCTGCCGCCGGCGTGGGTGAAGATGACCAATTCACCGAGCAAGCCGAGCGCGAACATCTGCACGCCGAGCACGATCAGGAGCGATGCCAAGAGCAGCGCCGGACGGTCGGCGAGGGCGGTGTGAAACGCAATTCGCTCGAACACGAGATACGCGAGCTCCAAGAGGCCGAGCGAGCTGGTCGCGACGCCGATCATGCCGAAAAAGCGCAACGGCTTCTTGGTGAAGCGCACCAGGAAGAAGACGTTGAAGATGTCCAGCAGGCCGCGCGTGTAGCTTCGCGGCCGGTACATCTCGGCGCGGCGATCGTCCTTCGATTGGCACAGCGGGACCTGGGCAATGCGAAAGCCCTGGCGCTCGGCGAGCAGCGGCAAGAAGCGCTGCTGGTCGCCATACAGGGTGATCTCCTCCAGAACTTTGCGGTGCATGGCGCGTGCGCTGCACCCCAGATCGCGAAAACTCATTCGGGTGACGAACCGCAAAAGACCGTGAAAGACATTGCGCCGCAGGCTTTGAAACCAGGTGCTGGCACGCGGCTCGCGGTAGCCGACGGCCACCTCGGCATCGCCCAGGGCCATCACGAGCTTGCCGATCTCGCCGCCCTGAACCTGCAGATAGGCGGGCAAGGTCAAAATGATGTTGCCGGAGGCGTGCTCGAATCCGATCATGATCGCCGTGGCCTCGCCGAAAAAGCGAGTCAGCGACACGATGGTGATCGGCTCTCCTTTCGCGGCAAGCGACGCCAACGCCTGCTCGGCCGCCGGCTGTGGGCCGTCCAGCACGAAAATCAGCTCGTAGGGGGCGCCGAGTGTTTCCAGCCCGGTCTTGTACTGCGCGTACAGCTCGTGCATGGGCGTCTGGCGCTCACCGACCGGTACGATGACCGACAAGCGAGTGTGATCATGGGCGGCGGTCATTGAGCGATGTCCCCGGGTCGGTTGGATTTCATGGTGAGGCGTGCAAAATGCTCCGGGCGCACATCGCCCAGCCGATAGATCAGCTCGCCCAGCGTGCCGCTCGCGAGCAGCACGAGCACGGCGCTCAGAAAGATGATGCCGCTCCCCGTGAGCGGCAGCGACATGCCGCCGTCGCCGGGCATCCTCACCAGAAGGCCGGCGATGAGCGCTATCGTCCCCGTGAGCGCGAGCGGCAGGCACAGCAGGCTGAACCAGAGCAGCGGACGCGAGGTGAAGGAGGTGACCGTCTTGATGACCATCAGGTCCAGAAGCACTTTGTAGATGCGCGACAGCCCGTATTTCGACTGACCGAACTGACGCGCATGGTGGCGCACCTTGATCTCGGCGATCTTCGGCCCCGCGATCGAGGCCATCGCCGGTATGAAGCGATGCATTTCCGAATACAGCGGAATGCGCTTGATGAGCGAGGCGCGAAACGCCTTCAACGAGCAGCCGTTGTCCATGATCGGCACGCCCGTCACCTTGCCGATCAGCCGGTTGGCGATGACGGAGGGGATCTTGCGCGAGATGAGTTTGTCCTGGCGGCGATGCCGCCAACCGACGACGATGTCATAGCCCTCGGCGATCTTGTCGAGGAAGAGCTCGATATCGGCCGGATCGTTCTGCAAGTCCCCATCCATCGTCACGAGAATCTCTCCGCTCGCGTGCTCGATGCCCGCGGCCATCGCCGCCGTCTGCCCGTAGTTGCGCCGGAATTTGACGAAGCGAACCCGCGGGTCCGACCGGGCGATCTCCTCGGCTCGCAGCGCCGTCGCATCGCGGCTGCCGTCGTCCACGAAAACCATCTCGAATGAAATTCCGAGGGGCTCGATCGCGGCCACGATCGCATCACGCATCGGGCCGATGCTGTCCTCTTCGTTATAGAAGGGCGCGATGACGGAAAGCTTGGGCGTCGGATGCAAGCCGGGTTCTCACTTCGGTCGAGGATCGATCGGGTGAATGTAGCATAGGGCCGCCAAATTCCGGCCGGCCTTCGCCGCACGCCGCGGATGTGGAATTTGCATCTCGGTTTGCACCGGCAAATGTCCAATACAAACATGGGATAACATCCGATTCAGTATACTCGCGGGTGCATGAAACTTCTCGTCACGGGAGCTGCGGGATTCATCGGCGCTGCCAGCGCCCAGCGCCTGCTCGATCGGGGAGACGAGGTCGTCGGGCTCGACAATCTCAATGAATATTATGACGTATCGCTCAAGCAGGCCCGGCTCGCCCGGCTGACTTCGCATCGGTCATTTCGCTTCGTGCACGCCGATCTTGCCGATCGGACGGCGATGGAGCGGCTGTTCGCGGCGGAGGGGTTCAATCGTGTGGTGCATTTGGGCGCCCAGGCGGGGGTTCGCCATTCCCTGAAGGATCCGCACAGCTACGCCCAGAGCAACCTGATCGGCATGCTCAATGTGCTCGAGGGGTGCCGCCACACACGGGTCGAGCATCTGGTCTATGCGTCCTCGAGCTCCGTCTACGGTGCGAGCACGAAGCTGCCGTATTCCGAGCACGAGTGTGCCTCGCATCCGGTATCGCTGTACGCGGCGACCAAGCGCGCCAACGAGCTGATGGCCCACAGCTACGCGAGCCTGTTCGCACTGCCGACCACCGGCCTGCGGTTCTTCACCGTGTATGGTCCCTGGGGTCGCCCGGACATGGCCCTGTTCCTGTTCTCGAAGGCCATTCTTGCCGGGACGCCCATCGAGGTCTTCAACCACGGCCACCACAAGCGCGACTTCACTTATGTCGACGACATCGTCGAGGGCGTCGTCCGCGCGGTCGATCGCGTCGCACAACCGAACCCGAACTGGGATGGCGCGCACCCGGATCCCGCGAGCAGCCGCGCGCCTTATCGGATCTACAACATCGGCAGCAACCGCCCCATCGATCTCATGCGGTATATCGAAGTGCTCGAAGCGAGCTTCGGCAAGCGGGTCCAGAAGATCCTGTTGCCGCTGCAGCCGGGGGACGTCGCGGATACGTTTGCGGACGTGAGCGAGCTCATCGAGGACATCGGATACCAGCCATCCACGCCCATCGAGGTCGGGGTCGGCAAGTTCGTCGAGTGGTATCGCAGCTATTATTGTTAAGCGTGGTCGGTCGCGCGCTTTCGAGTGGCGGCTCTCGTGGCGGCTCTCAATGGCGAGCGCCGGCGGGGGTTTCCGTGGGACGGACCGGGGCCGTCTTGCTCAACGGCAGCGCTGAGCGCCCGGCAACCCGCCGCATCACCGCGAAGGTCGATTCCGCGATCTCGTCCCAGTCGTAGCGCATGCAGCTCACACGCAACCGCTCGGCGATGAGCGCGCGCTCCGCGGGGGTGGCCGAGGCGAGCGAGCGCAAGCGCTGCGCGAGCTCGAAGGTGTCGCCGACCGGGAAGTAGCAGGAATCCTCGAGCCCCGTTTCGCGGTTCGCGGGGATATCGCTCGCGACGATCGGCGTTCCCAGGCGCATCGCCTCGAGCAGCGAGATCGGCAGTCCCTCGTGCGATGAAGGCAACGCGAAGATTCCGGCGTGGCTCAACAATTCCTGGACTTCGGGCCCACTGAGAAAGCCCGTGTTGATGATGGAGCTGTCGCTGCCGCAATGCTCGCGGACCAGGTCCGCGTAGCGCTGAGAGCCCTGCGCCCCGCCGACCAGCAGCAGCTTCCATCCGGGCAGCTGCGCGGCCTTGAATGCCGTAATGAGGTCGAGCTGACGCTTCTCCGGCACGAGCCGGCTCACCTGGATCACGTAGCGCCGGCGCGTGAGGGAATACTTCTCGAGCAGCGAGGTGCTCTCGACCGGCTTCAGGTCGGCAACCCCGTTCGGAATGAGGTGGGCCACGCGATGGTACTTGTGGTGGGCCACATCGACGATCGAGCGGGATATGACGATGACATCGTCGGCAAAGGCCATGCCGAGCCGTTCGCCGAGCCGCAGCAAGGCGCGTGCGGGGGCGTGCCACTTCTCACGCAGGTAGTCCTGGCCGTGGTGGGTCACCACGACCTTGAGCCCGAAGAGCTTCGCCAGGGGCGCGAAAAGCCACGGGCCCACGGCGTGGATATGCAGCACATCGGGCCGGCGCACGGCTGCGTAGAGGACGCCGAGGAAGGTATGCACGAGCGCTTCGACGCCTTCGAGCTTGGGCGAGGAAATCCAACGCACCGTGAGCCCACGCCAGTGGGTGGGCGCGCCCTTGGGCCGGTAGGGATTGCGCCCGAGCACGATCACCTCGGAACCGAGCGCCTGCAAGCGCGGATAGAGCTCCGAGGCGTGCGTCTCGATGCCGCCGGCGACATTCGGTATTCCCCGGAGTCCCAGGGCAATGATTCTGATTCCGCCAGCCGACTTAGCCATGCCTTCCCCTCATCAGCCTATCAAAATATCTATTTATAATTCAACCGCTTGCATGAGAAACTTCACGGTACACTGAGGACATCCGCTCGAAATACGCCGTGCGACTGAACTCGCTTCGCATCCATTCGCGCCCTGCCTGTCCGATACGCCGCAAGCCCGCCGCCGGCAGGCGCTGCACGCGCTCGAGCACGGCGGCCAAGGAATCGGCGTTCGCACTCTGGAATACAAAGCCCGTCTCTTCCGCACGAATCAATTCGGGAATACCGCCGATGTCCGCGCCGATCACCGGTCGTGCCAGCGCGCTGGCCTCCATCACGCTGATGGGCGCATTTTCATACCATTCGGAGGGAATGACAACTGCGCGCGCGGAGTTCATCGCGGCCCGCAAGGCGTCGCCGCTCAGATATCCCGTGAACTCCACGTCGCCTCCGAGCTCGCCGGCCAATGCGCGCAAGGCGGCTTCTTCGGGTCCCGTACCGACGATGCGTACCCGCACCCGCGCCTTGGCGGCGGCTCTCACCAGGGTCGCGACGCCTTTCTCGGGGACCAGACGCCCGACGTAGACGAACACATCGCCGGGCTCATCGGTCGCCTCGAACTGATCGACGTCGATCGAGTTGGGTACGTGGGTGAAGCGCCGGGTATCGACACCCCACTCTGCGAACTTGGCGAGAAAGAAGCGGCTCGGCACGACGAAGCGGTCGACATTGCGCATGTACAGATCGAGCGATTTGTGGATGGTCGATTCGAGCCAGACGAGCGCGCTCATCGCGGTCGAGTTCTTGATGCAACGGTGCTCGATCACGTTGCGCAAGGCGCCGCCGCGGCAGCGCTCGCAAATGAGGCCCTGCGTGTGCATCTTGTAGGCGGGGCAGACGAGCTTGAGGTCATGCAGCGTCAGGACGACGGGCACCCGCTGCCGGCGCAGCTCGACGAGCACGGAGGGGGACAAATGGTGATAGATGTTGTGCGCATGCGCGATATCGGGCCGCACGAGCGCGATGAGCGCGCGGATGCGGCGCGCCGCCTCGAGCGAATAGATCGCACGCGCCGCGCGTGTAAGTTTTGCAATGGGTGACCCGTCTTCGGTTTCGCTCACGAAGTGGGCGGACCATTCCGAGTGCTGATTCAGCTCGCTCTGCATGGAGAAAGGCACTACTTCCCAACCGGCGTCCTCGAACAGGCGGTTGTGGTCGAAGAAGACGACTTCGGATCCGCCGCGCCGGTAATAGTAGTTATTAATCGATAGAAGCTGGGGCATTGTTAACTTATTCGCATTGCGACGTGGCAAACCTCATCATCTAACACGCGCCGCTCGCGGCGAGAAGTGCACGGCTCCCGGTGGTGACGGCGCCGGGCGTGGCATATAGTGTGGCCTGCCGCAATTGCGCGCGCGCCGGTCGCACCGGCAGTTCGTTCGAGCGCCCAGGGCGCCGAGCGAGCGATCGAGACCATCTAGAGGCACATCCATGGATTTGACTGTCATTCCGACGTTCCGCTGCAACTCGCGCTGCCAGATGTGCTACATCTGGAAGAACCCCACGGAACCCAAGCTGGAGGTGACCGCGGAGACGCTCGCCAAGCTGCCATCGGGTTTCGACAATCTCAATCTGTCCGGCGGTGAGCCGACACTGCGCCGCGACCTCGCGACGCTCGTCGACATCCTTTACCCCAAAGCGCGCATCATGGAGATCAGCTCGAACGGGCTGCATCCCGAGAAGCTCGTTCCGATCATCAAGAAATACCCGAACATCAAGGTGCGTTTCAGCCTCGAGGGGAACGAGCTCACCAACAATCGAATCCGCGGCGAGGACGACGGCCATGCGACCAAGGTGAAGGGTCTGCGCATGCTCAGGGACGCCGGCGGCACCGATCTGGGGTTCGCTTTCGTGATCCAGGACGAGAACGTCGATCAGCTGGTGGACACGTACGAATTTGCGCGCCGGCAGGGTTTCGAGCTCGCCACCTCGACCTTGCACAATGCCTGGCAATTCTACAAGAACGATAATTATTTCTACGACCGGGTCAAAGTGGCGCGCCAGGTCGAGGGATTGATCACCAAGATGCTCGACAGCGGCAAGGTCAAGAACTGGTTCCGCGCCTACCTCAATCTCGGCCTGATCGAGAAGATCCTCGGCCACCCGCGCCTCATCCCCTGCGTGGCAGGCTCGGGATTCGCGTTCATCGATCCCTGGTCGGATGTCTGGGCGTGCAACGTGCGCAGCGACCTGCCGCTCGGGAATCTCGCGAGGCAATCCTGGGATGACATCATGGCGAGCGAAACCGCGCGACAGTCGATCGGCAAGGTCGCCGCCTGCGAGCAGAACTGCTGGATGGTCACTACCGCGCGCACGGCGATGCGATCGAATCTCATTCCGCAGGCGCCCAAGCTCGGCCCGCTCGCCTGGGTGATGAAGAACAAGCTGAAGGTCGCGCTCGGGCGGAAGATCGATTTCGACCGCTACATCGATTACGCCGACGTGAAGCCCACCCCGCATGTACCCCGCGTGTCCTATCTCGAGAAGCACGCCAAGGTGGTGCTCGTGCGCAACCGCGACAGCGTCGAGAAGCATTACCCGTTGAAGGTGTTCGAGAACACTTGAGCGCCAGAGAATGGAGACCGTCGCGTTGACGGCCCGCGTGTCCGCTTGATTCCGCCGGGGAAGATCAGCCACTACAGAGCCGACATCGACGGCCTGCGCGCGCTCGCGATTTTGAGCGTCGTCGGCTACCACGGCTTTCCGCGCATGGTGCGGGGCGGCTTCACCGGGGTCGATGTGTTCTTCGTGATCTCCGGGTTTCTGATCTCGGGCCTCATTCTTGCGGACCTGAAGCAGGGGCGTTTCAGCTTTCGCCGGTTCTATGCGCGGCGATTCCGGCGGATCTTCCCGGCGCTGATCGTCGTGCTCGGTGCAAGCCTGCTCTATGGGGCGCTCGCCCTGGCGCCGGACGAGTTTCGCGAGCTCGGCAAGCAGGCCGCCGCCGCCGCGGCGTTCGGCTCGAACTTCCTGCAGTGGACCGAGGCCGGCTATTTCGACCAGCAGGCGACGACCAAGCCGCTGCTGCACCTCTGGTCGCTCGGCGTGGAGGAGCAGTTCTACATCGCCTGGCCGGTCATCCTGGTGCTTGCGTGCCGGCGTGCGCGCTGGGCGGCCTACATCAGCGCAGGCCTGCTCGCGCTCTCGTTCGGCGCGAATCTCGTGCTCACGCACTCGAGTCCGAGCGCGGCATTCTTTCTGCCATTGCCGCGCTTCTGGGAGCTCCTGATCGGTGCGCTGCTCGCGTACACGGCCGCGTCGGCCGTTCCGGCCACGGGCTCGAGCGCGACCCACAATTGGCGTGCCGGGCTCGGCCTCGCGCTGATGGTCGCCGGCTTTTTCGTGATCGACGCCGATCGAGCGTTTCCCGGCGGCTGGGCGCTCATTCCCACGCTCGGCACCGCGCTCGTGATCGCGGCTCCCGGCGCCTGGATCAGTCGCACGCTCTTATCCTCGAGGCCGCTGGTGTTCGTCGGGTTGATCAGCTATCCGCTGTATCTGTGGCATTGGGTGCTTCTCACGTTCGCGCGGATTGCGAATTACGGCGAGGAGCTGCCGCGCTCCTGGCGCCTCGCCGCGATCGCCGCAAGCGCGGTGCTCGCCTGGCTCACGTATCGCTGGGTGGAGCGGCCCATCCGCTTCAGCAGCCATCGGGACGCCATCCCGCGCGCGCTCGTCGCCTCGATGAGCGTATGCGGTCTCGCGGGCATCGCGGTGTACGCGAGCGACGGTCTCGCGTTTCGCTACCCCGCGGAAATTCGCCCCCTGGCCGCATTCGAGTACGACAGTCAGCGCGACCTCTATGAGCGACTCTACCGCGGCGGCGAATGCTGGCTGACGGCGAAGGAGACCTTTGCCGATCTGTCTCAGCACTGCGTGGATGCCGCCGATGGCTCGATCCCGCTGATCGCGCTGTGGGGCGATTCGCACGCGGCCTCGCTCTATCCCGGACTTCGCGCGGCGCAAAAGCGCGACTCATTTCGCATCGCACAATACACCGCAAGCGCCTGCCCGCCGATCCTCGGCCTGCGCAGCGGGCGGCGGCCGAATTGCGAGTCGTTCAACGCCGCGGTCGCAGAGGAGCTGCGCACGCTCAAACCGGACGCGGTGCTCCTCGAGGCGCATTGGGCGCTCTATGCCGGGGAGAACGGCCAGCCCGATCTCACGGCGGCGGCGCTGCGTCGCACTATCGAGGCGCTGGACGCGATGGGCATTCCCCGCATCGTCGTGATGGGCAGCTTGCCCACCTGGAAAATCGTCCAGTCGCGCGTGGCCTTCGAGCTCTGGCGCCGCACCCACGTGCTCGAGGACCGCACGGCCGAGTACCTCGACCCGGAACCCTTTGCAGCGGATCGACTCGTGCGCGAGGCCGTCGAGGGCACGCCGGCCACGTTCGTATCGCCCCTCGAGCTGCTCTGCCAGAGCGGGAGCTGCCTCATTTCGACCGATCCTCGACGGCCGACGCCGCTCGCCTGGGACAACGATCACCTCTCGCTCGCGGGTTCGGAGTTCGTGGCCGATCGCGCGCTCAAGTCCCTCCTCGGGTCGAGCGGGCCGGCGACATGAGATCCAACCTCGCGCAGTTGACCGAGCGCTCATTCGACGTTTTGATCGTCGGCGGAGGTGCCTTCGGGGCGGCGGCCGCCTGGGATGCGGCGCTGCGCGGGCTCTCGGTCGCGCTCATCGAGCGCAGCGATTTCGGGGGCGGAGCCTCGGCGGAATGCTTCAAGATGGTTCACGGGGGCATTCGCTACCTACAGCATGCGGACATCCGCAGATTGCGTGCCTCGTGCGCCGAGCGCTCCGCGCTGCTGCGCATCGCGCCTCACCTCGTGACGCCGCTGCCGATCCTGATTCCGACCTACGGATACGGGCGCCAGGGCAAGGCCTTTCTGGCCGCCGGCATGTGCGTCTACGATCTCCTGACGCTCGGCCGAAACGCGGGCATTCCCGACCCGACGCGCCGCATCGCCTCGATGCGGCTCCTGTCGCGCAGCCGCACCCTCGAGCTCTTTCCCGATCTCGAGCCTCGCTCCCTGACGGGCGGGGCCGTGTTCGAGGACGGTCAGATGTACAACACGGCGCGCCTGGTGCTCGCCTTCGTGCAGTCTGCCGTGAGCCGGGGCGCGGTCGCCGCAAACTACCTCGAAGCGGCTGGCTTCCTGTGGGAGGGGAGCCGGGTCATCGGCGTCAGGGCGCGCGACCGCCTCGGCGGGGGCGAGCTCGAGGTGCGCGCGAAGCTCGTGCTCAACGCCGCAGGGCCCTGGGCCGACTATCTGCTCGAGGAGCGCGCGCATTTCGGTCCTCATCGGCGCGGGCATTTCTCGCGCGATGCGTGTTTTCTGGTGAATCGCCGCCCGCAATCGCGCTATGCGCTGGCCGTCCCGGGCGCAAGCCGCGACAGCGATGCGCTGGTGAGCCGCGCCGCGCGGCATCTGTTCGCGGTCCCCTGGCGCGATTGCACCTTGATCGGCGTATGGCATCGCTTGTTTGCGGAGCGCCCCGATGCCGCGCGAGTCGAGGAAGAGGAGATCGCCGCCTGGATCGCCGAGATGAACGCAGCGTATCCGGCGCTCGCGCTCGCGCGCGACGATGTCATCTACGCCAACTGCGGGCTCGTGCCGTTCGGAGATGAAGCGAGCCCGCAGGGCGAGCTCAGCTTCGGCAAGGAGTCGCGCTATTTCGATCATCGCGAGCAGGGCGTGCAAGGACTCGTGACCGTGATCGGCATCCGCTATACCACGGCGCGCGGCGATTCGGCGCGGGCCCTCGACCTCCTCCTCGAGCAGTTACCGAAGGCGCCGGGCCGCGCAGCGACGGGATCGATTCCGCTGGTGGGCGGCGACATCGCGGACTTCGCTGCGCTCGCGCGCACGGCGCGGCAGGAGGTGGGCGAGGCGCTACCCGCGCCGACGCTCGCCGCGTGGCTGCGCAACTACGGCACGGAATACCGCAAGCTCGTCGCGCTCACGAAGCTCGCGGCGGAGCGCGAGGCGATCGGCGGCTCCGATACCGTCAAGGCGGAGGTCACTCATGCCGTTCGCGCGGAAATGGCGATGCGGCTTGAGGATGTGATCTTGAGGCGCACGGAGCTCGGATCGGGATCGCACCCGGGCGCTGCCGCGCTCGAGCAGGCATCGCTCATGATGCAGCCCTTGCTCGGCTGGAGCGAGGCGCAGCGCCGTGCGGAGGTCGCGGATACCGCGGCCGTTCTGCGCAACCACCTTGCGGCCCCGGCCGCCGCGGCGCGCACGCCGCGAGCCGCCGCGGGGCCGCGAATGTCAGGGACACCTTCATGAAACTATTGATCACCGGCGGAACGGGATTCATCGGCTCGCGACTGGCGCTCGCGGCGCGGGCATCGGGTCAGGAAACGGTGGTCGCCGGCCAGGTGAATTCCGAGCCCGAGCGGGCGCGGCTGCGCGAGCTCGAGGCCGCGGGCGTCGTGGTCGAGCAGGGTCCGCTGCAGCGGGCAGACTACGCGCGCCGCATCAGCACCGGCTGCGAGCTCGTCATTCACTTGGCCGCGGCTCAGCACGAGGCCAACGTGCCGGATGAGTATTTCTTCGATGTGAACGTCAACGGCACGCGCACGCTCCTCGAAGCCTGCAAGGAGGCGGGCGTTCGGCGCTTCGTTTACGGCAGCACCATCGGGGTGTACGGAGAGTACCGCGGGGAGCCGCTCGATGAGCTCACGCCCCCGCGGCCACTCAATGTCTACGGCCGCAGCAAGCTCGCGGCCGAGGAACTGGTCAAATCGTTTGCTCAAGATCTGCCGATCAGCATCGTGCGCATCTCGGAAACCTACGGGCCGGGCGATTTTCGGCTGCTGAAACTGTTTCGTGCGCTCGACCGAGGACGCTTTCTCATCATCGGCTCGGGCGACAATCGGCGCCAGGCGATCCACGTGCGGGATCTGGCGAGGGGCCTCACGCTCGCGGCGACTCATCCGGCCGCGGTGGGGGAGACCTTCGTGATGGCGGGGCACGAGACGATGAGCACGCGCGAGATGGTGCGGCTCGCGGCGCAGGCGCTCGGGCGCGCGCCGCCGCGACTACGCGCACCGATGTGGCCGTTCCTCGCCGCCGCGGTGGCGATGGAGAGGACGCTCTCGCCGTTGGGAATTCAGCCGCCGCTGCATCGCAGGCGCCTGGACTTCTTTCGAAAATCGTTCGTGTTCTCGACCGCCAAGGCGCAGCGCGTGCTGGGCTTCGTTCCGAGCGTGCCGTTCGCCGAGGGCGCGGCGGAGACCGCGCAGTGGTACCGCGCGGAAGGGTATCTCGCGCGCTAAGCTGAGGCGGGACGCACCGCCTGAGCCGCGATTTTCTTCGACACGATGCGCACCTTCTTGCCGTAGAGCCGGAAAATGATCCGCATGCACGCCTCGAGCGCGGCGGTGATGCCGAGCCCGACGTAATTGAAGGGATTTTTCCAGAACACATACAGCTTGAGCGCGAACGGCTCGATGCCCTCGAATCCGCCGAGCTGCAGCACCTGGGCGATGCTGTATTCGGTCAAATTGTAAAAATGATCGATGTTGTGCGCGAGGTTCTCCGAGCCCACCAGTGGATTGGCGCCGTTCATGGCATAGACGATCACCCGCCCGCCCGGACGCAGCGCCGCCCGGCACAGGCCCAGGAACGCGATGGTCTCATCCATCGTCAGGTGGTTGAGCTCTTGCTCGGGAATGATGCAATCGTACTCGCCGGTCTGATGCCGGGAAAGAAACGGAAACACCTCCGCCGTCTCGCACGGCAGCCGGCGCCGCTTCGCGTGCTCCACCTTGGCCGGGTCGGAGTCGATGCCGAGCACATTGCGGTAGCCGCTCTGCATGAGCAGGTCGACCAGGTATCCCGGGCCGCAGCTGATCACGAGGATCCGCGCATCGCGATCTGCGGGAATGCGCTTGAGGTAGTTGGCGCGATAGTAGGCGTTGAAGGACTTGTAGCCACGGTCGACGTCGGCCGGCGCCTGCCAGTAGGAATCGAACGGCTCGAGGCGGGCGGCGAGCTTCGGCGGCGCGGCGCTCGCCAGTGCCGTCACGCCGGCCCGCGGCGCGGCTTCGGCCCGGGTGCTCGCGACGATCTGACCATTGGACATAGTGCACTCTCCATACGCGGGCAAACGCTCCCGCGCAGCGGCAAACAGTATATATTGCCGCTACATCCCGGATGAACATCCTTTTCTGCAACTACGAATACCCGCCGCTCGGCGGCGGCGGCGGAGTGGTCATGGCCGCTCTCGCGCGGGAATTGGCACGCCGCCACGAGGTGACGGTGCTGACCTCGCGGGCGCTTGGACTTGAGCGGGAGAGCGTGGAGCAGGGCGTGCGCGTCATTCGAGTGCCCGTGTTCTTTCGCCGCGAGCTCGCGGTCGCCAATTTTCCCTCGATGTTGGCCTATCTGCCGGCGGCCGCGATGCGCGGCCTCGGCTTGCGACGCTCCGCAGCATTCGACGTGATCAACACGCATTTCGTCGTTCCGTCGGGACCGGTCGGGCATCTGCTCTCGCGCCTGTACCGCATCCCCAATGTGCTCTCGGTGCATGGCGGCGATCTCTATGACCCGAGCAAGGCGAGCTCGCCCCACCGGAGCGCCTGGCTGCGCCCGCCCATCGCGTATCTTCTGAGACGCGCCGACCGATTGGTCGGTCAGTCGCGCAACACCCTCGAGCATGTCGAGACCTTCTACGGCGTGCGGCGCGACGCCGTGTTGATTCCCCTCGGCATCGAGCGGCCTGCGCCCGCGACGGCAGCGCGCGCGGAGTTCGGCATCCCCGCCGATGCCTTCATCCTAGTGACGGTCGGACGCCTGGTCGCGCGCAAGGCGACGCTCAAGCTCATCGAGGCGCTGCGCGCCGCGCAGCGGCCGAATGCCCACTTGCTCGTGATCGGCGACGGACCGGACGCGGATGCGGTACGTGAGGCCGCTCGAGCGGCGGGCATGGCCGATCGCGTACACCTGCCGGGCCAGGTCTCGGAGCGGCGCAAGCTCGAGGCGCTCGCGAGCGCCGATGTGTTCGTCTCGGCGAGCCAGCACGAGGGTTTCGGCCTGGTGTTCCTGGAGGCCATGGCGTTCGGCCTCCCCATCGTGTGCTTCGATCACGGCGGCCAGACCGATTTTCTCACGAGCGGCGAGAGCGGTTTCGTGCTCCCCTTGAACGACCTCGAGGCCTTCACGGCGGCCATTGTCCAGCTTCACGACACACCCGCAATGCGCACGCGCATGGGCGCTGCCAACGCGGCTCGGGTCGAGCGCTACTTCATCGATGAGTGCGCGAGGCGCTACGAGACACTGTTCGAGGATACCGTGCGCGGCCGCAGGCCCGCGGCGACTCGGAGTCAGCGGCCGTGAAGAGCGATCCCTGATGTGCGGCATCGCAGGCATCGTCGGAGCACTCGATCCGCAGGGGCGGGACATCGCGGCCATGCTCGCGGCGCTCGTGCACCGGGGTCCGGACGGGGAGGGGATTCATCGCGAGAGCGGAGTCGGTGCTCGGCCATCGGCGCCTGTCGATCATCGATCTGGCGGGCGGCCGACAGCCGCTGCGCAACGCCGAGGGCACGATCTGGCTGGTCTGCAACGGCGAGATCTACAACTACGTGCCGCTGCGCAAGGAGCTCGAGGCGCGCGGCCATCGATTCGTCACGCACAGCGACTGCGAAGTCATCATCGGGCTCTACGAGGCATACGGGGATCGGCTGCTCGAGCACCTGCGCGGGATGTTCGCCTTCGCGCTCTGGGATTCGCGCAAGCAGCGTCTGCTCGCGGCGCGCGATCACCTCGGACAGAAGCCGTTCTTCTACGTCTCGCGTCCGGATCGCTTCGCCTTCGGCTCCGAGATCAAGGCCTTGCTCGCGCTCGATCCGAGCCTGCGCCAGATGAACCTCGCGGCGCTCGATCAGTATCTGGCGCTGCGCATCATTGCGCCGCCGCTCACCATGTTCCGCGACGTCGTGAAGCTGCCGCCCGGACATCTGCTGGTGCTCGAGAAGGATATGCGCCCGAGCGTGCGGCCTTACTGGGACCTGCGATTCGAGCCGAAGCACGCCACCGCGAGCGAGGAGTCGATCATCGAGGAGCTGGACGATCGAATCGTCGAGTCGCTCCGCCTGCACATGGTGAGCGACGTTCCGGTGGGTGCTTTCTTGAGCGGCGGCCTCGACTCGAGTCTGCTGGTGGCGATGCTGGTGAAGCGATTGGGCGTGCGCGATCTGCCGACGTTCACCATCGGACTGTCCTACAAGCAGTTCGACGAAGCCCCGCACGCCGCGAGCGTCGCCGCGCGCTACCACACGCAGCATCATGAGCTCACGATCGAGCCGAGCCTGAAAGATCTGCTCCCTGATCTCGTCTGGCACCTCGACGAGCCCTCGGACCCGCTTTCCTTATGCGCCTATCACGTCGCGCAGCTCGCCCGGCGATACGTCAAGGTGGTGATCGGCGGAGACGGCGGCGATGAGCTGTTCGGCGGTTACGACCGCTACTACGGCAATCTCTATGCCGGCTACTACGGCAAAGTGCCGCAGATCCTGCGCCGCCAGCTGCTCGGTCCCGCACTCACACTCTTGCCGGCGGCCGGCTGGTACAAGAGCGTGGGCCATCAGCTGCGCTGGCTCCATCGGCTGTCCTTCCTCGAGGGCAGCGCGCGCTATGCCGCGAGTCTCAGCTACTTCTATTTCGACCACGAGCGCCGCATGAGCCTCTTCACGGACACGAGCCGCGCAGCGCTCGCCGCGGCCGACGCCGAGGCAGCGCTCAAGCAGCCGTTCGATGCGGATGCGGGCCCCTTGGTCGACCGTATGCTGTATGCCGACAGCAAGGTGCGTTTGCCGGATCATCCCGTGATGATCAGCGACCGGATGAGCATGGCCCACGGGCTCGAAACGCGCAGCCCCTTCATGGACCATAAGCTCGCCGAGTATGCCGCGAGTCTGCCGTGGACCCTCAAGGTGCGGGGCCGCCAGCTGCGCTATATGCAGCGCAAGCTCGCGGCGCGCTACCTGCCCCCCGAGATCCTGTCCAGACCCAAGCAGGGGTTCTCCTCGGCGCTGCCGTACATCTTGAAGAACGAGTATCGCGAGATGTACACGCGGTACTTGCAGAACGCGGAGCTGGTGCGCGCCGGCGTGCTCGCGCGCGCGCCGATCGAGCATCTCGTCAAGGAGCACGCGAGCGGCCGGGTGGATCACGGCAACCGCCTCTGGCTCCTCATCAACTCCGAGATCTGGTACCGCATGATGATCCTCGGCGAGCCGCGCGAGAATTTCCGCGCGGCGAGTGGCGAATCACCGATCGCCACTGCGGCCTGAAGCGGCGGCTCGAGCCCATGCGGATCGGCATCATGCTGCGCCATTACGATCAGCATGGCGGCGGAGTTCGGGTCTACACGCATCGGATCCTGCGCGCGATGCTCGATCTCGACACCGCGCACGAGTTCGTCTTCTTGTACAAGGATCCGCGACTCATCGGGACCTATGGCGCCGAGCCCCGAGTGACGGAAGTGGCGCTGCCCGGCAATATTCTCTGGTGGGACCAGGTCGAGGTGCCGCGCGCCGTGGCAAAGCATCGGATCGACGTGTTGTACAACCCCAAGTACTCACTGCCGCTGCGCGCCGGGTGTCCCGCCGCGTGGGTATGTCACGGGCTCGATTGGTATGTCATGCCGTGGGCCTCGCGCCGCATCGATCGTCTGAGCCACAAATTCCTGGTGCCGCGGTACGCGAGAAAGGCCGATGCCATCATCGCGGTATCGAACATCACGCGCGAGCACGTGATCGAGTATCTGCCGATCCCGCCGCAGCGCGTGATCACGGTGTACTCCGGCGTGGACGACTCGTTCCGCCTCACCTTAAGCGCGGAGGAGCGTGCGCGCCTGCGCGAGCGCTATGATCTGCCGGGCCGGTATTTCCTCTATTCGGGCGCAATCTATCCGCCGAAGAACTTCACGCGGCTGGTGCAGGCCTATGCAAAGGTCGGCCCGGCGAGCGGCATCCATCTCGTGATCGCGGGCGGCGAGAACCGCTTCCTCTCGGAGCACGAGCTCGAGGTTCCGCAGGCGCTCGGTCTCGGGAACTGGGTCAGATGGCTCGGCTGGGTCGAGCCCGCGCTCTTGCCCGGGCTGTACCAGATGGCCGACGTGCTGCTGCTGCCCTCGCTGTTCGAGTCGTACGGCTTGCCGATCGTCGAGGCCATGGCGTCCGGCTGTCCCGTGCTCACGTCCAACCGCTTCGGGACTCGCGAGATTGCGGGCGATGCGGCGCTCCTCGTCGATCCCGAATCGGTCGACGAGATCGCGGCCGGCATGCGGCGGCTCATCCTCGAGCCGGCTCTGCGCGCTCGGCTGATCGCCGCCGGTTCCGAGCGCGTGCAGCCATTCACCTGGAAACGCTCTGCCGCGGAGACCCTGCAAGTGCTCGAGAACATCGTCCTGCACCCGAGGGCGGATGAGGCCTAGGAACACCCCCGCTGTCTCGCCTTTGCGACATTTGAACAACATGCGAAAAAGCGGTTGACTGTCGGTGTCGTAAAGGCAAACCCGCTGGAAGGCGGGGACGCAAAGCCTCCGGTCTAAGTGCTCTGAGCGCATAGATAGCGGGGTTGCCGGCGGTGACGCAAATGCACTGTCGTTAAGTCCCCCCTTTGAATCTCGTACGGGCTGCCTTGTTTTTAAGGTCCGACGAGACGAGGGGTGACTGGACAATGCATCGATTGCTAGTAGTTGGATTGATGGGCGCGGTGATGTTGGCGGGTTGCGGGGGCGATAATTCGCCGCTCTCCTCGAACGGGACGGCAGCCTCACCGAGCAGCAACTCCTCCACGACATCGACGGCGCTCGCCATCAGCGGCTCGCCGGCGACCTCGGTGGTCGTCGGGCAGCGCTACAGCTTTCAGCCGGCCGCCTCCGACTCGAGCAGCAGCGGGCTCACTTTCTCCATCCAGAATGCGCCCAGCTGGGCCGCGTTCAACAGTGCGACCGGGGAGCTGTCCGGAACGCCGACCGCCGCCGAAGTCGGCACCTATGCCAACATCATCATCGGCGTGAGCGACGGTACGAGCCAGTCCGCCCTGCCGGCGTTCGCGGTGGCCGTGACCGAGACCGCGAGCGGCAGCGCGACCCTGTCGTGGACGCCGCCGACCGAGAACACCAACGGTTCCGCGCTCACCAATCTCGCGGGCTATTGGATCAACTACGGCACCAGCGCCGGCAGCCTGTCGGAGAAGGTGCAAATCGACAACCCCGGCATCGTGACCTACGTGCTTTCCAACCTCTCGCCGGGCACCTGGTATTTCTCGATCACCGCGTACACCGCCTCAAATGTGCAGAGCGCGCCCTCGGCGGTCGCGAGCTATACCGTCGATTAGAGCGTCTTGCTGGCGATGTTCGACCAGTCTCCCTCGAATCCGAGGGAGTCATAGGCGCTCACGGCAAAATAATACGTGCCCGGTGTCAGATCACTGACGACGAAACTGGTCACGCTCGGGTCGGTGAGCTCGATGATCTGGGTGAGCGAGGTCTCGCTCGTTCCATAATGGACATAATAGCCGGCGAGATTCGTCAGCGGCGCCCCATCAGTGTTTTCGGTGGGAGGCGTCCAGGTGAGGGTCGCGGATCCGGTGGCCGGGCCAGGGTAGGAGCTCGAGGCGAGGCTGGAGCTCGAGGCGGGGCTATTCGGCGCGTTCTGGACGACGTCCGGGCAGCCGGCGAGCTCCAGGGCAACGGAGAGCACCACGAGGCGCGCCGCCATGCCCATGCGATCGCCCACGGCACGTCTGACAGACGCCCTGTAGGACGATGATCTCCATGCAGTGACCAAGAACTCAGCCTCCATGGCCAGGTGCTCACCCTTTTCCCGATCGACTCGTCGGGCGGTTCGTCGGCTAGAGCAGATTGTTATTACTTAAGTTATTTAAGGGTATCCCGCAGCGATGCGCAAACGATTTGTGGAACTCCGAGGGCAGTGGGCGGTGCGGTAGGCGTGGTCTTTTTGCATAATCCATGGGAATCTGCGAATCGCATCCTGGCGAAAGGCGAAGGTGGGCGCTACCGTCGGGTGGTTAGGCCCAGGCCGCCCGCAGATCGATGGCAGGGCAGCTCCACCCCTGGCGAGGTAGACTAGGCCGGTGACCTTGACTAAATACATGAAAACCCTGGGCTTCCTGGGTCCGCTCATACTGGCCGCGGCGCTCTCGCCCGCGCCGGCGGCAGAACCCAGCATCGCGAGCGCGGGCCCGGCCGCCACCACGGCGGACTATCTGATCGGTCCCGGCGACACGCTCCAGGTGTTCGTCTGGCGCAACCCCGATCTCACGGTCACCGTGCCGGTACGCCCGGACGGGAAAATCTCGACCCCGCTGGTCGAGGACATGGTGGCGGTGGGCAAGACTCCATCCGAGCTTGCGCGCGACATCGAGAAGGCGCTCGCCGTCTATGTCAAATCGCCGGAAGTGAATGTCATCGTCACACTGCCCGCGAGCGCATTCAGCCAGGTGAAAGTCATCGGTCAGGTCCTGCATCCGCAGGCGATCCCGTACCGCAGTGGCATGACCGTGCTCGACGCGGTGCTGGCGGTCGGCGGCTTGAGCCAGTTCGCGGCGGGTAATCGGGCGCACTTGGTGCGCACGGTGAACGGTAAATCGCAGGAATTCAAAGTCAAGCTGGGAGCGCTGGTGAATGACGGCGACATGAAGCAGAACCTCGCGCTCCAGCCGGGTGATGTGCTGGTGGTGCCGGAGACCCGCTTCTAGCCATGACACCGGCAATCGAGAAGGCGGTGGACGATGTGCGAGGCGCATGGCGCTTCCGCTGGTTCGCGCTCGCCGTGGCGGCAGTGCTCGCGGCCGTGGGCTGGACCATCGTATTTGCGCTTCCGGACCGCTACGAAACCACGGCGAGCGTGTTCGTGGATACCCGCACGGCGCTCAAGCCGGCACTCAAGGACTTGACGGTGGAGCAGGACGTCGACGCGCAGATCAACTACGTGCGCGAGTCGCTGCTGGCGAGGCCGGAGCTCGAGAAGATCGCGCACGATACCGGCGTGCTGCCGGACTCGGTGACCAGCGAGTGGGAGCGCGTCAAGATCCTATCGAAGCTCGCCGATCACATCGTGCTGAGCGTGTCGAGCGCGGGGACGCAGGGCGATGAGCGCAGCACCGCGGGCACGATCTACAGCATCACCTACCAAGACGTCGATCCCGAACGCAGCAAGAAGGTGGTCGAGACTCTGCTGAACACGTTCATCGAGAAGACCCTCGGCGGCAAGCGCGAGGGCTCCGAGAACGTGCAGAAGTTTCTCGAGGCGCGCCTCAAGGATTACGAGCAGCGCTTGAGCGTCGCCGAGGAGCGGATCGCCGCTTTCAAGAAGCAGAACGTCGGCCTCATGCCGAGCGAGCAGGGCGGCTACTTCGCGCAGCTGCAGACCGAGGTGGATGCCTCCAAGAAGGCGAATACCGAGCTCGCCGTGGCGCTCAGCCGCAAAGAGGAGCTGTCACGCCAGCTGCATGGCGATGTGGCCGTATCCGCGGCGGGCAGCTCCGGCCCGACCGTAGGTGCGCAAGGGATCACCAACGGCGGCGACACGCTAAGCCGCATTCAGGAAACTCAGGCGAAGCTCGATGAGCTCCTGCTCAGATTCACGGACAAGCATCCCGACGTGATCTCGACGCAAGAGACCCTCGCCGAGCTCAAGAAGCGGCGCGCCACGGAGCTCGAGAACCTGCGGCGCGGCGATGCGAGCGCCGTTGCCGCGAGCGGAGCGGGCAATAACCCCGTGTACCAGTCGATCGAGCTCGAGCTCAACAAAGTCGACGTCGAGATCGCCGCGTTGCGGCGCGAGGCGGCGCAGCACGAGGAGACGGTCGCGGAGCTGCGCAAACGATTGAACACGGCGCCGCAGGTCGAGGCCGAATACCAGCAATTGAACCGCGACTACGACGTGAACAAAGCCGAGTACACGGCGCTCCTCGAGAATTACCAGAAGGCGCGCCTGGGTGAGCAGGCGGACAACGCCGGATCGGTGCGTTTCGAGGTGGTGCAACCGCCGCAGGAGCCCGTAGTGCCGGTATGGCCTCGACGTACACGCCTCATCGCAGGAATCTGGCTGGCCGCACTCGGAGTGGGCGCCGGCATCGCGTATGGGTTGAATCGTCTGCGCCCCGTGGTGAACTCCGTGCGCGGCCTGGGCGAGCTCACCCGCTTTCCCGTTCTCGGCGCAGTGAGCGTTGCGTTCCCGAGCCGGCAGCGCTTTCTCTTCCGGCGTCGACTCTGGCGCTTCTCGGCGGCAACGCTGTGCCTCGTCATCGCACTGGGCGCAGTGCTTGTCCTCAACTGGTCGGGTATGCGCCTGGATCTTGGGCCTTTGCTGAAACTATGAGCCTGGTCGAACAAGCCATGTCCCGGATGCGCCGGCCCGGCGCCGAGGCTCCCCAGAAGACCGCCCCGGGCGAACCCGGCTGCTGCGCCGAAGCCTGCCGTCACGGCACCGCTCCCCGAATCGTCGAGCGAGCGCGCGAGCAGCGCGAGGCGATTGAGCATCGACATCAACTCGCTGCGCGCCGGCGGCTATCTGCCCGAGGAAATCAAGGACCGGCAGTTCGCCGAGCATTACCGTCACATCAAGCGGCCGCTCATTCAAAAGGCACTGGCGAATGACGGCACTGGACCCACCGATCCGCGCGTGATCATGGTGACGAGCGCACTGCCCGGGGATGGGAAGACGTTCACGAGCATCAATCTCGCCTTCAGTCTGGCGCGCGAGCGGGACATCTCCGTGCTGCTCGTCGATGCGGATTTACCGAAGCCGCACGTGAGCAAAATATTCGGTCTGCAGAAGGAGCCCGGCCTCATGGATGCGCTCGCGGATGAATCGATTGCCATCGAGTCGCTGGTGGTGACGACGAACGTGCGTGGCTTGTCCATATTGCCCGCAGGCACCCCGGCCGAGGGCACCGCCGAGCTTCTGCACAGCGATCGAATGCGGCAATTGACCGCGAGTCTTTGCAGCCATGATCCCAAGCGGATGGTGCTTCTCGATTCCCCGCCGCTGCTCATCACGAGTGAAGGTCCGGCGCTGGCCGTCCTGGCGGGGCAAATCGTGCTCGTCGTTCGCGCCGGACAGACCCCGAGCCGGGCGATAGTGGACGCCGTGAATTTGATCGGCACGGACCGCGTGGGCGGCATCGTCCTCAACGAGGCTCCCGTGCAGGCGACGCATGGCTACTACTATGGCTACGGCTACGGGTCGTATGGAACCCATGGCGATGCTCCTTCGCCGAAAAGCTAGCCTCGCCGTAGTTACGTTCTCGATCCTTGCACTTGTGCGGCCGGTCTGCGCACAGGAGGCGCTCGGTCAGACAGTACCGGCGGTCGGCGCGCGGTCGCCTTTGCTGAGTGGCCCAGCGGCCGCCGCGTCCCGGACAGATCTTGAATTACGGCGTCGATGCCGGAGTGGGCGAGACGGATAACGTCAACCTCACACACTCGGACAAAGTCAGCCAGACCCTCGCGGTCGCGGATGCCGATATCGACATCGATCAGCAGCGCCGGCTGTTCAGCGTGGATGCGAAGGGGAGCTTCAGCTATCTCGATTTTCTGCAGGGCGCCTACAGCCCCGAATTGATCGGGCGATTCGACGGACTGGGGCGGGTCAGCCTCATCCCGGGAACGCTCAGGTGGGTCGTGCAGGAGGATTTCGGACAGGCGCAGATTGATCCTTTCGCTCCGGTCACGCCCACGAATCGCGAGAACATCAATTACCTGAGCACCGGCCCCGATCTCTTCCTGCGCTTGGGCTCGCTCGGCTTCGTCGACATGACGGGGCGGTATGCCCGCACCGACTACCAAGTGAGCCCATTCGACAGCGACCGGCTGCTCGGCAGCATCGCCGTGGGCCGCCTGCTGTCGTCCGGATCGAGCCTTTCGCTCGATGGCAGCGCGCAACGCGTGCTCTTCGCGAACACCGTCCTCAACACCGACTACACCCGCAGCAGCGTCTATGGGGATTTCGAGGCACAGGGCGCCCGCACCGAGCTCAGTGCGAATCTCGGCGGGACGAAAGTGACCCAGGGCACCGAGTCCATCACGGGCCCCCTCGCGAAACTCAAGCTATCGCGGAAGCTGTCCTCGGCGGCGACGCTCACATTCACCGCGGGTCGTGATATCACGGACGGAAGTACCAGCTTCAGCAACCTGCAGAGCGGCGCAGTCAGCACGATCGGTACGGTCGGGGGAGCGGGCGCAACGGGCGCCGTCAGTACCGCACCGGCGCCGCAGACGACCGCCAATTACACGGTCACTTACACCTCGTTGAACTGGCAATACTCCCGCACCCGGACGACGGTGTCGGGGAGCGGCCAGTGGGAAAAGGACTCCTATGATGGCCAGCCACAGCTCGATCTGGCCCGCGAAACGGTGCAGGCCAGCATCGAGCGGCAGCTGAATCGACACTTCAGTGCCCAGTTGCTGGGTAGTCTTTATAGAACCGAGTACGCGAACACCGATTACGCGGAGACCGACGGATTCTTGGGTCTCGGGATGATTTTTCGGGGGGAAAGGGGGCTCGAGATTCGACTTCGCTATGACCACGAATCTCGAATTGCTGTCCGGTCTGGGCGCCGGCAGCAATTATGCGGCAAATATCGTGTTTCTTACCGTCGGATATCGACCCAAGCCGAAATCGGCGAGCTGATCGCCGACCCGGCCGATCCGATGCTAGGCCGAAAGCTTACTGCGGCGGCGACCGAGGAAAATCGCAAGTCCGCCGGCAAGTAGCGTCACCGCGCCGGCGGCAGCTGCGCCGTCGAACTCCGGAGCTACAGTTGAGGTGCGGGTCATGCTTGAGCACGGGCTGACACTCCTGCCATGGAATTATTCCGAAATGCCAAACAGTCCTGCAGCTCTCATTGCCCGCGAATGCAGCGCCGGAGAGTGAAAGAAGCAGAGCGGCAGTCCCAATTATTTTGCGCATTGAAGTGTTCTCAAGATGCCAGTAACCAGACTGTAACACATCCCGCCTGTCCGACCCAAGAAAGCCGAGGGTCGCCGCCATTATGTCAGGCCGCCGAGCGATTGGTCATGCGCTCAGCTTTGCCGTCGGCAATGACCCCGGTAGCTTGCGGTGTACTGACTTTTGCCTCGGCGGGAGTCGCTGCCCTAAGTCTCAGACGCAGCTTGAGGAAGGGCAGCAACACGAAGATGCGGGGTCCTCGTACCAGATAGCGCTTTGCCATACGCCCCGGGCGTTGGACCAGCCGAAACAGCCACTCGAGTCCCACGTGCTGCATCCAGAGAGGAGCACGCCGCTCGGCACCCGTCATGAAATCAATGGCCGCGCCTACGCACAGGGCCAAGCCCCGTGCGATGCCACGCTCCTTCAGTTTCTGAGCGATGATTTCTTGCTGCGGCGAGCCGACCGCCAGAAAGCAGAATCTAAACGGGCTCAGTGCCTCAATCTGGCAAAGACACTGATCGATCGCCGACGGATTCGCAATCAGGCGCATCGGCGGCTCGATGTGGTGCAGGGAATGGAGACCAAAGCGCTGACGCAATTGAGCCGCCTGCGCAGCGGTGCCACCGACGACAATGATTTGATCAAGCGGCTTGATGACGCTCCGGAAGATGGCGGTAGTCAGGTCACTCCCCAGGCACACTCGCAAACTCGGCCGCCGCAGCAGGCTGAGTATCCGCGCAAGAAACCGACTGTCGAGCAAGACGTAGGTGGCGTCGGAATACAGGTCGCGAAAACGCGCGTCGTCGTGAAAGCGAATGATGTGATCGACGTTCGGCGTGACCGCGTAGCCGTAACGGTGCGATCCGAACGAAGCGAACACGTCGCTCGCCTCAGCAAGGTCATAATCGTCGATATTCAGCGCGGTGGCCATTATCTCGCCCTGCTCCATGCAGTGACGTTGCAAGGTAACTCGACGGTTAGAGCGTCGAACAAAATCCTATCAAACAATTTCTCTCTAATATCGAGCTTGGCGTCCCAATTAATTAATTTCTTCAGGACGCTCGACTCTACGGGAGCGGGATTATGTCACTATTAATGTCAAATGCTATGTGAAATTTACGCTACGGCCAAGCGCGCTTGACCCAACTGGCGCAGACGTCTCTCGCATGCTCGCTGCCGTTGCGATCGGCAAAGCAGTGATGGCAGCTCCGATGAGGCCGCGAATGCCGATAGCTCTGACCTCACACAATAGGATCACAGTGAGTGCTAAGCCGCGAGAACTCCAGCAAAGTTGCGGGATCTATCAGTACGTGCGGCAGGGAGCGTGACGTTCAGCCCTGACTGCGACTGTCACGGCGCCGCCGCAGCGAGCTCTCGAAGCAGGCGATGTAGTTCTGACGCGGCGCACGGCGTGCCGGTCCGCGGATTGGGGTGCTGTGATGCAGCATCATCCCGCCATGTTACGCCTCGCTACGACGGGTTGGTTGAGTCTGCTAGGCTCCACTTCCCTCACCCACCGGTAATTTCCTGAGGAAGGAATGCAAGCAATCAAGGATCTGACACTCGAAACGTTTCTGCCGCTGTCGAGGATGGAGGCTTTAGCAGCGTCGGCTCGAGCAACCTACCTCGAGGCGAAACCTTTTCCGCATGTGGTGTTCGATGATTTCTTCGATCCTCGTCTCCTCGATCTCGTTCTCGAGGAATTCCCGAAACCCGGCGAGATCCCCTGGCAGCGCTTCGATAGTGCCCAAGAGATCAAACTGGCTTCCTCCCGAGAAGCCTCCTTCGGACCGGCGACCCGGCTTTTGATGTACCACCTCAACTCCATGACGTTCCTCAAATTCTTGAGCAGCGTCACGGGAATCGACAATCTGATATCCGATCCGGGCTTCGAGGGCGGCGGTCTGCACCAGATCGTTCGCGGCGGCAAGCTTGGAGTGCACGCCGATTTCAACAAGCATCGGGACTTCGGACTGGACCGGCGCCTGAATCTGCTTTTGTACCTGAACAAGGATTGGCGTGAAGAGTATGGCGGACACCTTCAACTCTGGAATCGCGACATGAGCCGGTGCGAGGCGAAAGTGCTGCCGATCTTCAACCGCGTAATGGTCTTCGGCACGACGGATTTCACATACCACGGACATCCGGATCCATTGCAATGCCCGGACGGCATGACTCGCAAGTCGCTCGCGCTTTACTATTTCAGCAACGGCCGGCCGGCCGAGGAAGTAACCGGCGAACATCAACCATTTTCCGCCCCCGAGATGAGAAGGACCTTCGTCCGACGATTGGTCAGCGCACGCGTAGCTTGGCTCGCGACTTGCTGCCGCCGATACTCGCGCGCCAGTTGCGCCGAATCCTTTAGCGTCCCCTCTTAATGGTTAGTCCCGCTTGGAGCGCACCCAATCTACCTGCCGTGCGACCAGGAACCTCAGGTAAAGAGGGATCTTCCACAAAGGGTAGACGACGCTCAGCAAGAGCGTGCCGAGCGTCATGATGTGGCGACCGTACGCCGCCCAGGACATGAGCACCGAGGCTGCCATCAGCAGTGCGGCGAGGCTTGCAAGGCGCGAGCGGCCATGCAGCCGCGGTCAGATAGAACAGGATCGCGCACGAAGTCCAGATCGCAGCCACCAGGAGCGCCAGCAACGCAGTCGGTGGAACGCACAGATCGAGCGCCAGTGCCAGCAGGTCTGCGCTACGCCCTCTCATGCCGTCGAGAAACAACCGCGGTCGCGTCGCTCAATATGACGCCGAGGTGTCCGTGCTCCCAGCGGGTGCGCTGACTCTTGATCCCATCGGCAGAGGTAGGGAAATTACTGGTTACCAGCGCCTGCGGGCACAATATCGGTGCGGCACCGGCGCGCGCGAGCTCGAGGCCGAGCTTCAAGTCCTCGACGATATGTCCTGTTGCGAGCGTGGCCTTACTGAGACATGCCCACGGGAACGCCATGCCGGTGCCGGTTAATTGGCAGGGAAGTCCGAGCCGATTGAGTCCCTCCGGCCGTACCTTGTTCTTGACCAGCCACGCGAACTCCGCGATGCGCATATTCAATCGGGCTTCAGGGCCAGCTTGCATGAGGTATATGGCTTGGACGGGTCGATTGGTCTTGCAGCAAAGCCGCACCAGGTGATCGACGGCGCCGGGCGACACGTGGCAATCGGCATCGACGATCAAAACAACGTCCGGCGGTTTGGATTCGAGATGACGAACGCCCAAGTCGAGTGCATAGCCTTTGCCGCGGCGCGCGAGATCGGTGCGCACGACGACTTCCGCTCCCTCAGTGGCCGCGATGGCCGCAGTGTCGTCCGAGCAATTGTCTGCGATTACGACCAGACGGTCGTGGACCGCAAGTTGCGGCAAGACGGACCGAATCGCCGTCGCAATCACCGCCGACTCATCGTGCGCGGGCATCAACACGGCAATTGGTCGGCGCTCGCCTTGCGGAGACAGGGAGGTGCCGCACCCGACAACCGCCGCAGTTATCTCCACAAACAACACGGCCGTACAAAGCAAGAGCCCCAGGGCGATCGCGCCCAGGAGGAATTCCGCGACAATCACAACCGCCATGATTCTATGAGGCTCGACTTCGTCTCGGTTTGTTGACCGCGGGCCGCGCCGATATCGACTTTATCACCGATAATCCGTGCGGTAGGGTTGATCCCACCGAAATGATCGATGACAAAGTTCTGGCCGATCTCGACTTCGCACGGCAGCTCTATCCGGTAATTATGAACCATTTTTGAAAGCGATTCGGTATATCAACGAAAAGAACTTCCGCAGCCCTCTTACGCCATAGCGCCAACGACCGAAGCGATAGACGACCAGTGCCCAAAACCCTTGAGCGCCCCAATCGCCTCCGTGCGTTCGCAAGTCCTGGCGGATGTTATCAAACACTGCGGTCACGACGCCTGGTTCGGAGCCCGAAACAGGTTGGCCAGTTTGGCTGTTTCCGTCTCGATCGAATGCCGAGCGATGACACGCTCGTAGCCTAATTGACCCATCCTGGATAAATCCTCCGGCGTTGCCGCCAGACATTTCATCATCGCGTCGACCAGTTCCTCGACCGATCCAGCCGCAAATAACCAGCCGTTTTCTCCGGAGATCACCAGCTCCGGTATGCCGGCAACGTAGGTGCTGAGCACCGGTCGGCGAAGTGCCATGGCCTCCATCAGCACCACCGGGAGCCCTTCTGCAAAGCTTGGGAGGATCAAGGCTCGCGCGGCCAGGATTTCCGACCGAACGCTATCACTACTGATCCAGCCGGTAATCCGCACTTGCGAATTCAGTCCGTGTTCCTCGATCAACCTCTCTATTTCTACGCGCAGCGGGCCATCACCGGCCAGTACCAATTCACATTCGATCCGGCAGCCTTCAGGCGTGCGGCCGCCTCAATCAACAGAAGCTGACCTTTTGCCTCGCAGAGCCGCCCCACGCAAACGAAGCGCGGCGCCACGGGCACGGAAGTCGCGGAGCCGTCGTGGAACGAGCGCTCCAAGCCACAGTGCACGACGTGGATCTTGGGCCAATCCAGATATCGAGAACGCATGTACATCTGACTTCGGCCAAAGGAGCTGATCGGCGACAGTAAAGGCGGCCCGGCGTACCTTCTCGCCTAGACCCATTGGGATCATGAACTCATCCGGTCCATGTACCGTAAAACTATAGGCGGGGCCGCCGAGGGCGTGCACCAACATCGCCACTTCAGCGGAATTCGTGCCGAAATGCGCATGCAAATGCGCGCAACCATAATTCCTTACCCAGCGAAGAATTCGGCACGCCTCTGCGAGGTAGATCATGTGGTAGGGCAGGGGCCGGTCCGATTCGCGCACCATGCGCATGGCCAGGTGCGCCGCCTTGATGAATCGCCACGGCGATTGCAGCATGACGCGCAGCGCGTCAATCAACACGGGTGCGACGCCGTTTCGAAGGACGTAATGAGTGCGCGCCTGTTCGGCGAGATCGTCTCGATCAGGAAGCGTCTCTTGCCAACCCCGCAAGGCAATTCGCATTACATCGAAGCCTTGGCCCTCCAATGCCAGTATTTCACGGCGAATAAACGAGTGGCTGACCTTGGGGTATTGGTTGATGAAATAAGCGATTTTCAAGCGATGCGCTATTTGTATTCGATCAGTCCGAGACTGTGCCCGTCGAAGTCGGTCGAGATGAAATTTGATTTGACCTACCATCTCGGGAAACTTGCTAAGGACCAAAGCTACTGCCCGCGACCAATTTTCGCGCGCCGACGCTCGATTGCCGCGTGCGCTCAACCGGATGACCTGAATGGGATAAGCAAGGAGAACGATCGCTGACCACCACCCAACAAACGGCGCGAGCACCAACACTGCCAACGGAAAACCAAGACCCCAAATCCAAGAGCGGCGGGTCTCCAATATCGCATGACGCTCCGGCGGGGCTCCGTGCAGTGCGGCACCTTGCGCAAAGCCATAACCGGCCCGCATCGATCGCTTCCACCACTGGCTGAAGCGATAGATGGCCGCATCGTGGAGGGTCATCGGGCGCTCCAGGCGAAAGATTCGCCAGCCCACTTGGCGCAACCTGACGCACATCTCGGGCTCCTCGCCGCAGATGAGGTCCGGCGCGATAGCCTTTTACCGCTCGAATGGCATCCACCCGCGCCACAGCATCGCCCCCGCAAGCGCGCACTTCGCCCAACGGATAGTCTTGCCACTCGATGTCGCACAACAGATTGTAAATCGATTTCTCCGGGAATCGTTCCCGCCGCAGTCCCCACACGATGGCAAACTCGGGATGTTCCGTCAGAAACTGGACAGCGGTGCCCAACCAACCGTCGATGACCTCACAGTCGCCGTCCACGAAGAATACATAGCCAAGCCCTGCCCGGACCTCGAGCAACCGCTCAAATCCCTCGTTCCTGGCGCGCGCCGCCGTAAAGGGCTTGCGCATGTCCAATTCCACGACCGCGTCCGCGAGTGCACGTCCCCTCTCCACGGAGCCGTCGGTCGAACCGGAGTCGACATAAACCACGCAGGCCGCCTGGTTACGAACCGATTCCAGGCAGCGAACGAGCCGGTCACCTTCGTTTCGGCCGATGACGACCACGCCCAGCTCGCCGCACGCCGTGGGATTTGGGTCGCGCCGTAGCGCCCGCTCCGGGGTGTCAGCGAACATCGGACCGAGCGGGTCGTCGCCGGAAAATGGGTTGCTCGAGCCTTATCAACGGGTTGGTGCGTAAAGAGTCCGATCGGCGGCACAATCCGGGACGGGCGCCATGACGCAATCTGACCCGATTGAGCATTTGATTTCCTCATAAAAATCCCATGGTGATCCCGACCAAATCTACCTATAATATGAATCGATCCGCAAATATATCGGCAAAAGCCATCACATCGCCGATTCGAGTCGCTCACGGTCATCACAGTGCAAGCAAGCCGTCGTCGCATCAAACGACAGGACAAAAATGGGTGGTGCCTCGCGTAGGGACTGGCGTTGATCTGATAGGCTTTTGTTCGATGGAATCGAAGCAGATCCGAGGATATTGATTGCCGATGGGCGCAGAATCTCAGTTGCGGCAAGGTCCCGATCAGGCGAGCGGCTTGGCGGAGGCTGTGTACTTCGATTCCGGGGATCACCGATTGTTCGGATGGCTGCATCATCCGTCCGGGGATTCCGTCGCAACCCTCGGTGTCGTCATCTGCAAGCCCTTTGGCTACGAGGCGATTTGCTCGCATCGCGGAATCCGCGGCTTTGCGGAGTCCCTCGCCGCCGCCGGTGTGCCGGCGCTGCGGTTTGACTACCTAGGCACCGGTGATTCGGCTGAGATCGACCCTGAGGCGGACCAAATCGAAGCGTGGGTGCGGGACGTCGCGGCGGCAGCCGCGGAACTGCGGCGTAGAACCGGCGTGCCGCGTGTTTGCTTGCTCGGGGTACGTCTTGGGGCGCTGCTCGCCATGCTCGCGGCCGCCGGAATGCGCGGTGAGCGGCCTCGTCTTGATCTCTCCCATCCTGAGCGGCCGTCGATATTTGCGTGAGCTGCGAACCACACGCATGGCCGGCGCTGCGATGGCGGGCAACGGCGCCGCGGCCGATGACAGGGAGGAATCGGGATCGATGGAGGTCAGCGGCTTCACATTCTCCGCAGCGACGCTCACTTCTCTCGGAAAGCTTGATTTCACCTCGCTTCCGCCGCCGCAAACCCCTGATATGCTCGTCATCGATGGCAAAAGCATGCCGGTTGCCAAGCGATGGGTGGAATCGTTGCCGGCACGAACAGGGCGTACTGAGTATCTTGCGCTGCCGGGGCTGATCGAGATGGTCATGACCGCGCCGCAGTTTGCCGTGGTTCCTGCGGAAATGATCGCGGCGACGCGTGACTGGGTGATCGAACTCGCTGGTCGATCGCGTGCCGCATCGGACCTTGAGAGTCGGACGACTCGGCGATTGCGCTCCCGTGCGCAATACGGTGCTGACCTTGGCGGAGGGGTCCGACCCCGGCTCAAAGACGATTACTGAGCGACCCGTATTCCTGGGTCGCGACGGGTTGGTGTTCGGAATCGTCACCGAGCCTCGCTCGGGGGAAACGCGTCGGCGCGCCGTAATCCTACTCAATGCAGGAGCTGATCACCACATCGGCGCAAGCCGCCTGTATGTTTCCATCGCGCGGCGCTGGGCATATCGAGGCTACATCGTTCTGCGCATGGATCTCGCCGGTTTGGGCGACAGCCGCACCCGGCCCGGATGCTCCGACAACGATGTATTTCCGCCCGAGGCATTGGAGGACATTCGCGCCGCAATCGAGTTCCTCCGCACCCGCTACGGCGTTCGCGATTGCACGCTCAGCGGGCTGTGTTCAGGTGCGTATCATGCACTGCGAGCCGCAGCCGCCGGCGTTGCCTGTGAATCGCATTCTCATGGTGAATCCGCAGAATTATTTCTGGGGTCCGGGCGACTCATTGGAGACGCTGCAGCTCGCGGAGGTTGTGCGAAATCCCGGCGTGTATCGAGAGCGCATGTTCTCGATTAGCGCGTGGAAACGACTCCTGTCCGGACAGGTCAACATCGTGCGCATTCTGCAGATTTACATGCAGCGCCCATTGCTCGCGGTCGAATCCGCAGCTAGGGATATCGCCCGAATGCTTCACATCAAGCTACCCAACGATCTTGGCTCGGAACTCGAGGAGATCGTCGCCCGAGGTATCAGGGTAGTGTTCGTATTTGCGGACGGCGAACCCGGAATCGGCTTGTTGAAATTGCAAGCGGGTGCCTCTGTCCGGCGTCTCGGTGAGCGATGCCGCATTCATGTCATTGACAACGCCGATCACGTGTTCACCCAAAGCGGTCCTCGGGCTGCAATGGAGAAGGTCTTGAGCGAGGAATTGTTTGCTCGTTCTGATTGGACTGTGATAAGGAGCGCCGACCGACTTGGAGCTTAATCGCTAATGCGGGTAGGCCTATAACAATACCGGGAGATGCTCGAGCATCGCCGTTGCAAGAGATTCAATTGCCTCCTCCTGAAGCATGCTGGAGTGCCCACCAGGCACATCGACCAGATCCAATTGGCCGGCCAGCTCCCCCCATCCAAAATCCTCGTCACGATAGAGATTCCGATACGGGGTATCCGTACCTTCTCCGGCGGAGGCGCGCACTAAAAGAATAGGGACGTCTGCAAGAACTGGCGGGATATACCGCGCCTCGAGCGCGTTATAGATCTGCATAACGGTCAATTCCGGGAGCGCTGGCGGCCACGAAGCACCACGCTTGAGCAGGGTTTTCAGCAAAGCGAAACGCAATCGCACAGAGATTCTTTCGCCGAACGCATAGAGCTCGTAAGAAACCACATTGAGTGCCTTACGTGCGATTGCGCTTGCGATCCCCACGGCGCGTTTCAGCGGCGCGCCGCCCGCACCGCGAACGAGTGCGACGGCATCCTCGAGTCGCGAGAGTCGACGACGTGCCGCGTGTCCGACGCGCTTTGCAGCCTGCGGTGTCGCGCCATCAAGGATTGTGACCATCTGGACGCTCTCGCCCGCGCTCACGAGGCAAGCAGCCATCTGATACGCTATTACGCCGCCCGCGCACATCCCGCCCAGCAAAAAGGGGCCCCGCGACTGAATCTCGCGGATTTGGTCGACGTAGAATGCGGCCATCTCCTCGATAGAGGCATGCGCGAGCGGGATGCCGGGCAGGCGTTTGGGTTCGATGCCGTATACGGTCATGGTTTTCGGCAGTCGCCTCGCCAGATTGAGATAGAGCAGGGTCTCTCCCAGGCCATCGTGGACTAAAAATAGGTTTTGCGGACCTCCACGCCGCAGACATACCACCCCACTTCGCTCCCGGACGGTAGAATCTTCGAGCAGGTGCGCAAGGGTGCGCACTGTGGGAGCATCGAGGATTGCGGTCAAGCGCAATTTCACATGGAGCCGACGCGCAATTTGCGCGAACAGTTCGACCGACAGCAAGGAAGTGCCGCCCAACGCAAAGAAGTCATCTTCGACTCCGAGCCCCTCCAGCTTTAGCACGCTTTCCCAGATCTGCAGTAATTCCGATTCGACTGGCGAGGTTGGAGGGATCGCTTCTCCGGGGATCGGTCGTGTGCGACGCGGACGGTCTGCCATCTGTTCGCACACCGCCTGCCCGGAAATCAGCACGTGGGCGAAGCGAGAATACCGTTCTGATCTGTCCGGAGCATCCGCCGAAGCGACGCTCATGCTTTTTTTTTCATCGGCGATGCGCGCTTCAACGACTTCGGCCGGATCTTGGCCCGGTCGATGCACGGTAGCTGCGGCGCGCGCTGCCGGAATGCGATATAGGGCACCTTCACGTAGCCGTTCGGCAAATTCGGCCGCTACGCTGTCGGCGAATGCAGCGGCGGGTATATTGCGCGCAGTCGCGATGTAGGGCAGCGACACGTCTTGAAGGCCAAGCTCTTCGGCGAGTTCCCCGAGTCGCCGCAACATCGCATGCTCGACACCGCGACCAAGCACTCGACAGCTGAGCATCAAATTATCGACCAGTAAGGTGGTGCCGGCATTCTGCGCGACAATGGCACCGACCAGGCCGTAGTCCCCGAATCGATCAGATACGCGAACGCGAAACACATGCCCACCGTTCCCGAGACTGAGTTTCAATTCCTGAGCCGTCCGACGGCGTGTGGTGAAATTGAATTGATTGGTTCTTTGGGTTAGTTGCTCGAGCCGTCCCCATTCCTCTTGGGAAGGAGTTGCGATGTCGATTTTAAGATCCAGTGCGGCGAGGAATTCGCCTATGTCCGTAACTGCTGACTCCATCGTGCGCCGGGCGGAGTTCTCCTTGTACATCCGTGTGCGACCGGCGTCCTCGGCCGTAGCCGTCAGCTTGTCGAACATCCACAAGCGCGTCAGAAACGCCGAGATCTCAGGTTCAGCGGGTAGCTGAATCGTGACTACCTGGGGTAATTCTGCACGCATCTGCGCGCACTCGACCGGGTTGTCATCAAGGAAGGTGAAGGCATCGAGTCCGAGATTGAGTTCCGCAGCAAGCGACCGAATGTTCATGGACTTCGGTTGCCAGTTGATTCTGTGCGCGACTATGTGACTTGCGTTGAGGCGCATGTCCGGGCGCTTCTCGAAGACTTCCAAAACGTCCGCCTCACGATTCTTGCTGGCGAGGCATACCAGAGTCCCCCTTGCCTGCTGTGCGATCGCGAAGTCCTGCACTGCTAAATATGGTTCGGGAATCTCGAGACCGTCTACACCGTCCTCACCAACCACACCTCGCCATAATGTATTGTCGCAGTCCAAAACCAGGACCTTGGCCGCAAGCACTCTAATCGCGTGGACCCTGCGAGCAATTGCAAGCGCAAGGGCAGCGAAGAATGTTTCGGTGTACGGGATATGGGCAAGTTCGTCGCGCGCGGCATCATAACGATCCTCGCTAGCTACTGCGCCGATCTGAGCATCATCAAGAAGATGAATTCCTGGCAAACCACGCGCGCGCTGTGCGAGCGAGCCGACGGCGTCAGTCAACGCGCCGACAAGTTCAGGCTGCACCCGAGGTCCCGGCGGTAGGATGACCAATATAACCGCACCCTTAGCGCGATTTGAAAAGTTTTCAAGCGCGTCTCCAAGTTCTTGCGTGAGACGCTCGACGGCTTGCCGCGCCGCGGTCGCCTCCGCAAGATCACGGACAAAGTCTTCGATTCGTACCAACACCACACTCACGCCATTGGCATTGAGCGCAATCTCGCTCGCCGGCGTGAGCAGCTGCTGAAATATCTGGTTGTACGGCGCGAAGCTAATCTCATCCTTGAGGCCAAGCTCCTCCAATAGCCACGCTAGTGGGGGCTCCAATGGTTCCGCAACGAACGTAGCCGCAACAACGATCACCGAGATACCCTGGGGAGGTTCTGCGCAGGCGGATGCTGAACAAAAATCCGAGGCAAACGTTGCCTTTTACATCGTTCCATTAACCCCTCCGCTGCCCTACCATCCGTCCCCCCGCTCTCGCTATATCCTCAATCAATTTTGGGATTTGTTAAGCCCTTGCCGAGTAACCTCGCGCGCCCACCGTCCCGCAAATTCAGCCCTGAGTGTTTTCACATTGTCAAAAGTCACAGTCCAGATTTACTAAGCTGGGCTTGTTACCTTGTAGACTATTCCGAACTTCTAGCGTTAGTGAAATCTCGACAGTGCGCGTCGACGGGCGACATAACAACCAATCGTTCTACTCGGCTAACGTATCTTCTTAGCAACGATCTACCGCGCCAACGGGGAGATCGGCTAAAGTTAGACGTAAACATTAAATGTAGGGCCTCGTGACGGTCGGTCGGGCCCAAGCATTCCGAGTAGAGGGCAGTGAAGGGTCGATGGGACACTACAGCACTGCCGCCCGCGTGCTGCTCGCGGATCGGTCTGCGTGCGGTAAGGGTTACTGTCATTCGGCCTAAAGGCCTATCCAATCGCGATAGGCAGCTGGTCTCGATCTGAGTGGTACAAGTTTTCCAGACTAGATTTCACCCGCGAGGCGATGAGCAGGCCAATTCCAAGAAGGATCAAATTCTCTGACGTTGGTTATCTGAACGGTCACTGGCCTAATGATTTCTCGCCGCTGAGCAATTGCCCGCCTGGTTGGATGCGATAGCCAGGCAGTTATGGGTGATATGGTGTCCGTGGATCACTTATTCCAAAGCTTACCTCTAGCGGTCCTCTATTGGATAGACATCGCGGATGTCGTTGTGGTGTGCTCAATTGGCGACTAGAATTCGGGGCTCGCGCGCCGCCAGATATCGAAGCTAACGAGCGACGGTCGCCGCGAGAGCAGCGTCGCACGTAGACTTCGGCATCGACCCGGGATTCACAGTGACATCGAATTCAGCGTTGAATGACGAAGGGGACGGGAATATCGTTTCGGCGGAGACGCCGGATTGGTCGCGCGAACGTAAGCGCATTTTCGAGTGGGCGCCGTCACGAGCCCTTATCGCCAGTATTCGCGCCTACCAGCGTTACGCAAGCTCACGAAGTTGGCGGGCTGCCTTGTTGCGCAGGGTCGCGGTTTTGCGCCACCGTTGGTGGAGCGTAGTCACAGGTGCCGATATCCCTCTGAATTGCCGTCTGGGCGGGGGATTGCTAATGCCACATCCCAATGGAATCGTCATTCATCCGGATGCCGAGATAGGTCCGAATTGCCTCTTATTCCAACAAGTTACGATCGGCACCCGGGAGGGAGGCGGCGCGCCCAAAATCGGAGGGCACGTAGATGTAGGGGCAGGCGCAAAGATACTCGGTGGCGTCACAATCGGTCAAAACGCAAGAATCGGCGCTAATTGCGTAGTTTTGGACGACGTGCCGCCGGGTGCGACGGCCGTGGGTATCCCGGCGAGGATTTTTGAGAAATCGCTCGAAGGGCACTAGGGAAACTCGCTCCAATCCCGTCAGTTCGCTCTCGAAGAACCGGACCTAGATGCGCATGCATGGTCGAAAACCTGCCCTTACGACCTGCAATCCACATTAGGATGGCCGGCAAATGACTCTATATGAATACTTCGACCGCATTGCGATAATCCATCTACCGCATCGGCTGGATCGGTTTCAGTCGATATCGACTGAATTGCGCGACTTGGGTATCGAAATCAATCAATCCGCGGTCCAGATTCCTCATGCTCCCGTTCCCAGCGATTGGAAAGGATGGCCATCACGTGGAGTCTACGGCAATTTTCTGAGCCACCTCGGGATCCTCCGACAGGCGTTGGAGGATGGTCTGCAAACCATATGGGTTCTGGAAGATGACGCCATTTTCAGCAGGCGCATGCGCCGGAAGCAAGAAGCATTGGTCGAGATGCTCAAGGGGCGTGAATGGGGTCTGTGCTTTTTCGGACACTCGCTGACGCACGAATTGGCTGACCAGCCACCGGCCTTGTGCCTCCGAACGCCGACTTCATCTGGGCGCATTGCTACGCCGTCCATGCGCGCGCTCTGCCGCGTCTCGTGGCATATCTGGAGCGGGCGGTCGCGCTGCCCGAGCACCATCCGGAGGGTAGCAGGCTCTATATCGACGGAGCATTCACGCTGTTTCGTCGGCTCAACCCGGATGTGGTGGCACTCGTCTATAACCCCGCTTTGTCGATTCAAAAGGGTTGCTTTAGTAGCCTGAACGATCGTAAGTGGTACGACGCCATGCCCGTAACTCGGCCTTTGGTTTCTCTGGCGCGCAGTGCGCGCGATCATTGGTGGAAGTTGCGGGCATGAGTGTCGGGTGCAACAGCAGCTCGTCTGGCAGATGCTGCTCGCGGTCCGCGCGCGCGCATTGTGATGCCGTCGGTGCGAGCGCTGCTAGCTCGTTCAGCGCCGGGCCGGCAATAGGTATTAAGTTTAAGGGGGGCGTAAATTACCATTTGACCGAGCAGCAGTTCATCGATAGCTTTGTTGAGTCGCTGGGGATTAGACAACCTAATGCCATCTATTGAGATTTCCGAACGTCACGTTCGGCCGATGTATTGTTCACGAATCGAGCCAGCTAGTGGCATAACCCTGAATTGGTTTATGTGGGCCGACGGGTTTGTTCTCGAACGAGCACCAATTTACATACCTTCTAATGCCAATTGACGTAGTCGAAAATTTCATCGCGCGCGGCGCAGGCGATAAAAGCGCCAGCATGCAGCTTCTGCATTGGTTGAAGAATCAAATTAAGGAGGGGCGTGCCGATCTTGCCGCAGAGGTTCTACCTCGAGTGCTGATCCCGGGCCTTGATTACACTACGTCCGTTTCTCTATGTCGCGTGCTCCGGCTAATTCGAAGCGCCCGACCCACTCCGAATCGAGCGCCCAAGATTGCTGTTTTGGGTAGCGTGACGACGCATCAGCTCGTGGAGTTCCTCGATCTCCATCTGCAATCCGGCCGAATTCACGCCGAATTCTACGAGGCCGACTACGGCACGATCAACCAGGAATTTCTAGATTCCACATCCGGCCTGCATCGGTTTCAGCCAGATTTCATCGTGATTTTTACCTGCTGGCGGGATCTGAAATCGAGACCTTCATTGACAGACGGCACCGATGCGGTCGGACGCCAAATTGATGCCGAAATCGCGTCATGGTCCATGTTATGGCGAGTAGCGCGTGAAGATCTGCGCTGCCAAGTGATTCAGAGCAATTTTGCGGCTCCTCCATGGCGAGTCCTGGGAAACATGGACGCACATCACCCGGCGGGTTTTAGTCGATTCATTTCGCAGGTCAATCAAGCATTGGTCGATAGAGCTCCCCCAGGGGTCACGATTCATGACGTAGACCGGCTCGCTGCTGAATCTGGCCGCTGGGAATGGAGCGATGAGAGATTTTTTTATCAAGCAAAGTTGCCCTGCTCACCGGAACACCTCGTCGACTATTCGCATAGCCTCGCGGCGCTGCTACTGGCTCAGTTGGGCGCTGGGCGAAAATGTCTGGTACTCGATCTCGACAATACCTTATGGGGCGGCGTTATCGGCGACGAAGGACTCAGGAGGAATCCGCCTAGGGCAGGGAGACCCGGAGAGCGAAGCATTCGTGGCGTTTCAAAGCTATGTAAAATCGTTGGCGGACCGTGGCATCATGCTCGCCGTTTGCAGCAAGAATGACGAAAAGATCGCCCGCGAGGTCTTTGAGAAGCATCCGGAAATGGTCTTGCGTCTCGAGGACGTCTCTTGCTTCGTGGCGAACTGGGACGACAAGCCTGCGAATCTTGCGCGCATCGCAGAGCGGCTGAATATCGGCCTCAATTCGCTAGTGTTTTTCGACGACAATCCCGCCGAGCGTTCGATCGTGCGGCGTCTGCAGCCGGAGGTGGCGGTGCCGGAAGTGCCAGAGGATCCCGCCTACCGAATACGGGCGCTCGAGCGGCATCGCTACTTCGAAACTCTGGCCATCAGTCGCGAGGATCTCAAGCGAAGAGATTTCTATCGAGCAAACTCCGAGAGGCAGGCGCTCGAATCGTCGGCCGAGAGCCTCGATGACTTCCTCAGGTCACTCGAAATGCAAGCGCGGATAGAGCCGGTTGGGGGCTTGAACGTAGAGCGTACGGTGCAGCTAATCAACCGATCGAATCAGTTCAACCTGACCACCAAGCGTTATACGAACGCGGACGTGCTGGAATTTGCTACCAATCCCGCCTGGATCACGCTGACTGTTTCCTTGAAAGATCGCTTTGGCGATAACGGATTGATTTCTGTACTAATTGCGAAAGAGTCGAAGTCGACATGCTCGTCATTGACACGTGGTTGATGAGTTGCCGCGTATTGAAACGAGGCGTTGAAGCATTGCTCCTGAATTACCTGTTCGCGGCCGCAAAAAAGCGCGGATTGAGCCGGTTGGTGGGCGATTACCTTCCGACGGCGAAGAACGATCTGGTGCGCGAGCATTACCGGACACTGGGGTTCACCCGCATTGGCGACTCTGCGGGCGGACAGACACGGTGGGAACTTCGAGTAGATGAACAATGGAAAGCGCGCCTGCACTTCATCAAGGAGATCGAATCCGATGAGCCAATTGCAGTCTGAGCTTCAGACGGTCTTTCGACAGGTGTTCGATAATGACTCGCTGATCGTCACGGAAGCCACGTCGGCAGCCGACATCAACGAATGGGACTCGATGGCGCACATTAATCTCATCATCGCCATAGAAAAGCAGTTCAACCTCAAATTCTCCGCCGCCGAGATCGGAGCGCTTGGGCGCCGCGGCCAAACGGTCGGCAACCTCTTGCAACTGCTCCAGAGCAAGATTGGCTAAGGATCAGCGGAACCCTCGTGCATCGCAGGGGAAGATTCGTACGCGGAGTTGAAAATGGTCCGTAAATTGCTCCGATATCTGGCAATGGAGCACAACAAGGCCGTGTCATTGTATCGGCGAATCAATCGTCCGGGAGGGAAGGAATGGGCAGCATATATGCGCCGCCACGGGGGCTTTTACCATTTTGGCAACGATTGTAGCATCATTCCGTCCACCTTCGTGGTGGATCCTCAGTACACGTGGATAGGCGATCGAGTATGCATGGGAAGTTGCACCTTGATATGTCACGATGGTTCGATCGAGATGCTCAATCAGCGCTACGGTGTACGGATCGATCGAATAGGCCCAATCATTGTTGAGCATGATGTATACATCGGCGAAGGTGCGATTGTGCTGGGCGGAACTACGATCGGCGAGGGTTCTATTATCGGTGCAGGCTCGGTGGTTCGAAAGAGCATTCCCGCCGGTAGCGTGGTAACCGGGAACCCGGCACAAGTCGTGGCCAGAGTAGAAAACGTGATTCGCTTTTGGGAAGCGGAGTCGCAGCAGTATCCATGGGCCGACCTGATTGCCCGCCGCAAGGGGGCGTTCGATGCGGCGATGGAACCGGAGCTGTGCCGTCGACGACAAGCATACTTCTTCAAGAATCTGTCTTGAGACTCGTTAGAGAATCCATTTGGCGCAGTGCAAGCCATTTACAGCCCAACTGCGTCGGAATGGCAGGCCACGTGCGGCCGGAATGGCGGATCGTCTCCAACGCAATCATCAAGACAATGCTCTCTTGAGCTAACGGGCGAACGGATAATGGCGTGACAAGATCAGAATGTTAGGGATGGAATGGATATAGGGCTGCGCAAGTCAATTCAGCATCGATCTGAGATTGACGGGTTGCGTGCCGTTGCTGTGCTGCCAGTAATCCTTTTCCACGCGCGTATCTCGGGGTTTCAGGGCGGGTTCATCGGCGTCGATGTCTTTTTTGTGATCAGCGGGTTCCTGATCACCTCGATCATTATTGATGCGCTCGAGCGCAGCCGTTTTTCGTTTTTTGAGTTTTACTCTCGCCGTGTGCGCCGAATTTTGCCTGCACTTCTACTGGTAGTGTTGGTTTCAATACCAGCCGCATGGATCATCATGCTGCCAGAGGACTTCAAACAGTTTGCCGAGAGCGTTGGGGCAGTTGGGGCGTTCGCGTCGAACATGCTCTTCTGGATGAAAAGCGGCTATTTCGCTGCTGGCGCGGAAAACAATCCGCTTCTTCACACCTGGAGTCTGGCGGTTGAAGAGCAATTCTACATAGTTTTCCCATTACTAATGCTTTGCGTGTGGCGGTTGCGTCGAATTAACGTGACACTCGTTCTGGCGACAATCTTCGTGGCGAGCCTCTCACTCAGCCAATGGGCTTCGCACAGCTACCCGGATGCGAATTTCTATCTCGCACCCACACGAGCATGGGAGTTGATGCTCGGCGCTGTAGCAGCACTGTGCGTGAATCACGCTGAGCTGAGAGCAAATGAGCTCCTGGGATCGCTTGGACTTTTGATGATCCTCGTGGCGACTTTTGTATACAACTCGCAAACGCCGTTTCCTTCTTTATACAGTCTCTTGCCGACCGTCGGCACTGCTCTTGTGCTCGTTTTTGTCAATGGCACGACCAGTGTTGGGCGACTTCTTTCGATGCGCGTCTTCGTCACCATTGGCGCAATTAGCTACAGCGCGTATCTCTGGCATCAACCATTGTTCGCACTAGCTCGGATAAGTTTGCATCGTGAGCCAGCTGTCCCATTGATGCTCTTGCTCGTGGCAGCCACTTTTTGTCTCGCATATGCAAGTTGGCGATTTGTTGAGCAACCATTCCGTACGGCTCGTTGGCCTGCACCGAAGGTGGTCTTAACGGGCGCGGGAGCATCAATTGGACTCGTCGTTCTCGGAACGTTCCTCGTTGTGAGCGGCATCCAGAAGCGGGCTTTCATCGCGACACTGCCCGTCGCGCGTGTCACGACGCTCAATCGTATCGAGTCGGTATCACATAAAGCTTTCTTGCCTTTCGATGACGGCGCATGCCGCTTCGGTACGCACTCGGTGCCAACCCCCGCGGACGCGGCCCGAATTGATTCCTGTGCCAGCCGCTATGGTCCCGCGATTGTGGTTTTTGGCGACTCGCATGCCGAGAATCTGCAGCGCGCCCTCATTGCGTCGGGTGAGGCACCGCCGTTTTTAGTAGAGATGGACAAAGGGTCGGACTGCGGCCTGTGGGTGCGCCCGGATTGCGTCTCGGGAATTATGGTTACTTTTATTATGCAACACGCGAAAGCAATCGGTGCATTGGTCTACGAACAAGCAGGTTTCTACCTTCTTCTCGATTCGACCGGCCGACCAAGCATGCGTGAAATTTTTATCGGGCGCAGAACTCCAGCAGCCTCGTCGAACCTGCACGCCATTACCGGGGTCGCCAGATACTTGGACGCGCTGCAGACGCGACTTGGGATTCCGATAATCTGGGTCGGACCATGGCTTGAACCATATGTTCCCATGGAACGGTTGCTCGGCTTCGATTGCCAGGATGCACCGAAATATTTGGCGGTTGATCCGGCGACCAGCATCATTTTCGAGAACCTGGACGCCGCGATCGAGGCTGCCTCAAGGGGGCATCGCTACCGCTACATATCGGCAATGGAGGCGATTGGCTTCGACGCGCGTTACGACATCTTTGATTGTTCGAATATATACTGGAATGACGGTGACCACTTCAGCTTAGCTGGTGAGAGTCGCTTTGGAACAAGGCTTTCTGGACCGATCATGAGTCAACTCTCGACACAAGCAGCAATCAGCGCTCCACAGTGAGTGCGCTTGACGACTTTAGGGCCGAGACCTCAATTCGATAGCTACTGTCAATCCCCACCCGAAACGCAATTTCAGGCGCTCTTCGAGGCCGTCCACTTACTTCGGATATCGGTCGCAGGCGAGGATGACCCTGTTGCTTGCTATCGAGCAGTGTAAGCGTCCGGGGAAGGCACCTTCTAGCGCGCCGGTCGTGATGCCAGGATGCACGCTTATTAGGCGCGATAGGTGTACACGTGCGCACTACGGAGCAGGTGGTCGGTATTGGTCGTCGGCGTCGCCGAACCCATAGCTAGCTTTTCAAGGCGGAAGCGGTTGGGGAATGCCAGCAACCAGGTGTATCCATAGTGACTCTATCCAGCACTTAGATTAATTTAATAGCGACGTGAGTCCAGTTTTCATTGCGGACCACTGGCGCGGAGGTCCGACGGTAAGCCGCCGTTGCATCCTGATACGCTCGGTATTCATGCAATGGATCACCAAATTCGTCGAATATCAGTATTGAGTCGGTTTTCAAAGTCGCAAGAAACTGCGTGAGAACTAAGAGAGTGGACGAATAGAGATCTGCATCGAGATGAAGGACGGTACGTCGCTCGAATTGGTGAGCGCCGACCCATGTTGGCACGGTGCTATCGAAGAATCCTTTGATGAACGTGCATCGCGCATCAGCAATTGCGGGTATATTTCCGCCCGCCGTAAAGGAGCCCTTGGGCCACGCTCCCCAAGCTTCCGGTATACCCTCGAAACTATCGAAGCCAACGAACGTGCTATCCGGATGTCTATTGTTCTCGACCCACCAGCGAATTGAATCTCCTTTACTAACACCGAATTCAATATAGTCCACTGGACCATTGAGGTCCTCGTTATCCAGGAGCCATTGATAAAGCGCAAATCGATCGGGAACTGAGTCGCAGGGATGCGCTCTACACCAGTAGCGAAACTCGGGGCTATAGGCCCAGTACCGGATGCGCTCATTGATCTTCGGCCTCGTTCGAATCCGGTCAAGAAGATCGCGAATTTTTGATTTGAGACCACTCATTGCCGTTAAAAACTCCTATCTGTCCATTTCGTGAGCAGTTATGGGACATGCGTTCAAACCTGCTCGCGTCGACAGCGCTGACTGTCGGCGATCCCACAAAGGGAGCCCGCCCCGGGATTTTGAGTATAGCGGTACGATAGTGCGTGCCTACCTGGTCTTCGCACTTATCTTCCAGACCGGGGCCGTTAGCGCCGACGTCGCGCCGAATCGCTATGGTTTCACGGAGGCTTTGTGACAGGTCTAACGTTTCTTGGAGTTCGGCCGTGCCAAAGTGTATTCTTACCTATTAGAACCAAGTCAATGGTGGTGTCGATGCGCTGTGCGCGGATGTCGGAGCGCCATCGGCAGTGAGCGCGGTCGGGGGAACCCGTTGGCTGCTGCATGGGGATGATGCACCATGGGATTGAGAAGCACCACTGGTAGCGATCGGCTCGCCAGCCTAGACGCATGTCGCGGGGTCGCGATATTAATGGTGATAGCCTTCCACGTGTCGATTACTTATAGGCCGGTGTCCTGGCTAGGGCGGCTAACTGCACTTGGCAATCTCGGCGTGCAGCTGTTCTTTTTGGTCAGCGCAGTGACTATGTGCCTGATGTGGGACCTGCGCTGAGAGGAATCACAGCGGACGTTGAAATTTTACATACGCCGATTCATGCGAATTGCGCCGCTCTTTTGGTTTGGAATAGTGTTTTACACCCTGGCATGGCACGTGTCGCCGGATCGCGGTGGCTTGCAAGGAATCACGTGGTTTCAAGTGGCCATCACTAGCGTATTTCTGCATACGTTTTTTCCAAGTGCAACAAACTCGGTTGTACCGGGCGGATGGAGCATCGGCATTGAAATGGGGTTTTATGCCGTTTTTCCGCTTCTGGCGTTGGTGCCAAAGAACCGCCTGTTGCTATTATCAATTGCTGCATATGTCATTCTGGGCTTGCTTAGCGACAGCCATCGCTGAGCGTTTAGGCAGCGGAGATGACTATACGATCTTCCTTTATTATTCATATCTAACGCAGCTACCAATATTTCCGATTGGCATGTTCGTATACGGCCTTAGTCATCGAGAAGTAACACTTACCAGGACCGACATTGGCATTTGGGTGGCAGTGTGGTTAGTCGTTGCCCTAGTAGCAAGGGTCGGATTTCATCTGACCTCGCGACCTTTGTTTTGGTTTCAAGTGATGGTGCTTGCGGCGGCAGTTGGAAGTTCGATTCGCTGGAACTGGGCGACCAAGTGGCTAGCGTACGTGGGCCGACTCTCATATTCCATGTATCTTTTCCATTTTGCAGTATTGTTTTTTTTGGAGCGAATCTTCGGAAATGGATGGTCGTATTTGGTTGGCATGGCCGCGACGCTTTCCATAACCATCGCGATCGCTGTTGTCAGTCAGGCTACGGCGGAGCGGTGGTCACAAGAACTGGCCCGCTATTTGATAGGTTCCTTGAAAGGAGGCCGTGTTGCGATTGCTCAGGCGTGATTATCGTCGCGCTTCTCAGTGCATTAGGTCGTAAAATAGAATTACCCGATCGAGCATGGATCGGCGACAGTGGCGTTAGCCGATTGATACTTAAGCTATTAAATTAGCGAACCACGCACGTTCTGCATCGGCGCGGTCGCTCCCAAATTGGCCGTGGCAGTGAGTGCAGCACCGTTAAGCTAGAGGGCGCTATCGGAGATTATGAACCGCCCCGGCAATTCCGGAGACTCCCGAGTGTGAGTCATGCCGCCAAGGCTTGAGACTCGTGACTACCATAATACTCTTGCTCAAATTCTGCAGGTGGTACGTTGCCGATCGGCTCGAGAAGTCGCCGGTTGTTGAACCAGTCGACCCATTCGAGCGTCGCAAACTCCACCGTCTCAACGTTTCGCCAAGGACCGCGCCTGCGGATCACCTCGGTTTTGTAGAGCCCGATGATCGATTGGCCAATCGATTCCGCGAGGGCTTTGTCGTAGGAATCTCCCGTCGTTCCCACAGAGGCCTGGATGCCGCACTCGGCGAGCCTCTCGCTGTAGCGGATGGACAGATATTGAGTGCCCCTGTCGCTGTGATGAACCAAGCCGTCCTTGTCCGAGCGAGCATGCAAGGCCTGCTCGAGCGCGTCGAGCACGAGGTCGGTCTTGACCGAACTCGATACCCGCCAGCCAACGATGCGGCGGGAAAATACGTCGATTACGAAGGCCACGAAGACAAACCCCTTCCAGGTCGCGACGAAAGTGAAATCGGCGACCCACAGCTGATTCGGCCGCTCGGCGGTGAACTGCCGCTCGACCAGATCCGCCGGCCGCGCCGCTTTCTCGTTCGGGATCGTGGTCTTGAACCCACGCCCGCGAATCGCGCCGCGCAAGCCCATGGCGCGCATCAACCGCTCCACGGTGCACCGCGCCACCGGGATCTGTTCGCGGTTCAGCTGCCGCCAGGCCTTGCGGGCCCCGTACACGCTGAAGTTCTCCTGCCAAACCCGCTGAATATCCACCCGCAAGGCTGCATCTCGCTTCAGCCGCGGCGGAATACGGTCAGGATCGCGCTCACGCGCCTTCTGCTCGTAATAGCTCGACGGAGCGATCTGCAACTCAGCGCAGATCGGCTCGACTCCGTACTCGGCACGATGGGCATCGATGAACGCCACCATCACTTCCCGCGGCGGTCGAGCTCCGCCTGGGCAAAATACGCCGATGCCTTGCGCAAAATCTAGTTCGCTCGCTTCAGCTCCCGGTTTTCGCGCTCCAAATCCTTCACCCGCTCACGTTCTGACGTGCTGAGCTGCACGATTTCTCGTAATGGACCCGCCCGGTTTCGGGTAAATGGACCCACCTTGCATGGGTTACCGGCGGAGCCGCGGTTTGAGAGTTCTACGCGACCTTTTTCTTTGAGGCAAGTTTTCGAGCTTTGACGCCCCGATAGGTGGGGCCGGTAATGTTGACGGTGAGCGCGGAGTGCTCGAGGCGATCCCGGATGGCGTCGAAGATAACGGTATCGGAGATGACTTCGTTCCAGTGAGCCACGGGGAGTTGTAACGCCCCGCATGTTGTTATGCGGAGTCTCGTCCTTGAGACTCTGCTTTCAGGCCACTTCGGCGCTATCCTCGCCGCATAAAAGTTTGTGGTTTGAGTGCGGCGATCAACTTGTCAGTAGCCTTGAATCGTCCGGAACGGAGTTTTGGCGCGACGATCGATTCCAATACTTCCAGCTTCACCGATGGATCGACCCGCGTGTAGACCTCAGTAGTTTGCATGTGGGCATGTCCGAGCCACAGCGACACTTTGCGCAGATCCTTCGTGGCTTGCAGTGTTACGGGCGCCGCGGTGTGACGCAGCACATGTGGCGACACCCGTTTTGCCGCCAGCGAGGGACAACGCCTTTCCGCTGTCTTGACGTGTTTGTGAAGAATGTACTCGAAGCCTGCGCGCGTCATCGCCTGACCACGGGCATTGAGGAACAGCTCGGGAGCGGACGTTGCCGAGGGTCTGAGCGCCAGCCAAGCCCTCAATGCTACGGTTGTTTCCTTCCACAGTGGCAGGCATCGCTGCCGCCGACCTTTGCCGTGAATCAACACGCTGGCCTGGGGTTGTAAGGCCACGTCGTTGACTCGCAGGCCAACGAGTTCGGAGACGCGCAATGCTGCGGCAAAACACAGATGTAGCATGGCGCGATCGCGGATGCCGTCTGGCTTCGATGGTGACGGCGCATCGATGATGGACTGCAACTCCTCGACGGACAGGTGCCTGACGAGCCGCGTGTCGGTCTTTTTTGCCGGGATGGCCAGCACGCAGCGTATCTGTTCCAGAGCCGAAGGTACCCTGTACTCTACGAAGTGCATGAACGATTTTATGGCCGCCAGACGGGTGTTTCTCGAGTTCTGGCCGTTGCGGCGGGTAGTCTCCAGATACCTGAGAAATTTGAGAATCAGCACTGCATCGAGTTGCTCGAGGTTCAGTTCCGAAGGCCTTACCTTCAGACACTCGCTGGCGTATTGCAGCAGCAACCGGAAGGCATACGCATAGGAGTCGCAGGTGTTAATGCTCGCGCCTCGTTCGACCGGCAATCGCTCTCGCAGAAAGGCCTCCATGTGTGGTGCGATGGGGATCATGGCCGAGCTCCCGTCACGAAGCGCTCGCACCGCCCCGAGATATCTCGCATCAGCTGCGGAGTTGCTTCCAGATACCAATAGGTATGAGCAACGTGGCCGTGGCCCAGATAGGTCGACAACGCTACCATGTGCTGCGTGATCCGATCGCGGTCATCGGGGCAGGCTTCGAGCGCTCTGACTGCAAAAGTATGGCGAAGCGCGTGGATCGTCGGCCGTGGCCGGCCTGGTTCGCGCTGCAAGCCAATGTTGTGCGCGGCGGTTCGAAATGCGTGCTCAGCGTTGTTGACCAGCAACGGCTTCCTCCGCAGTGAGATAAACACGTGATCATCCAAACGCGCATACGGACGCCGCTGTTCAAGGTAACGATCGAGCGCCGCGCGCGTGGTGCTGTGCAAGGGGACAAGGCGGCTCTTCCTAAACTTGGTGCGTCTGATCACCAAGCCATCTTGCGTAATGTCCGCATAGCGCAGATGGATAGCCTCGGAGAGCCGCAGTCCGGTACATGCAAGCAGTCCGAACAGCGTGCTGTAGGTCGCGCGGCGCAACGTCCGGTAGCCCGACCGAGAGGCTGCTTGCATTAGCCGTTGGATCGCCTCTGGGGAGAAGATATAGGGAACCGGCCGCGGGGTTGTCTCGGGACCTAAAACGGGTCCCGGCAGCTCGTGGCGAGAGTCTTCGGCATGCGCGTATCGAGCGAACCGAATCACAATACCGAGCCGGCGTGCTCGCTGACGCGCCGATCGAGCCTGTCGTGCCCACTCGATGGCTATATCGGAACGAACGTGATGATGGCCGCTGGCATCGGAGAATGCGGCGAAGCCTCGCAAGCATGTGCCTTCGGACTGGAAAGCGAATCCACACGCCCGACGCATCGCGATGTATGACTCCACAGTCTTGGTTAGCATGGCTGCACCTCCGGCCACGGCTGAGCAATCTGATATAGCGTCGAGACATCGACTTTGGATCCGTGCCGAAGAACTGTCGCGATATCCTGCAGCGATGCACCCTGGCGCAACAGGGAAGTGGCAACGGAGTGCCGCAACAGATGCGCGGCGCCCCGGCCTGGAGGCGTGACGCCAGCCCGACGCATCGCTTTATCAACGATCACCGAGACAGCGTGATGGGCGGCGAACGGGCGGAACGGTGCACGACAACAGACGAACAGGCGGTCAGAGTCGGTGGGCGGCCTACCATGTTGTAGGTAGTCGATGAGGGCATCGCCCACCTCCTGAGTCAGGGGCAGCCGTGTCTGGCGGCGGCCTTTGCCGCATACCTGGACCCAAGCGCCCCGCCAGTCAAGATCGCTCAGATGCAGATCGACGACATCGCCGGCGCGAAGCCCTAACCGTCCGAGCAGAAGCAGGATCGCGTGGTCGCGCTTGCCTACTGCGGTGGTTAAATCACACGACGAGACGATACGCTCCACTTCCTCTGGTTGAAGGTAACGCGGAAGCGATGAGAGCCGCCAGTACGGTATAAGGGGAATTGCCCCCTCCAATCCTCTTGGACATCGACCCTCGGCGATCAGAAAGCGCACGAACATGCGCAGCGCCGTGGCGCCGTGCTTGATCACCGCGTAGCCTTTACCGTTGCAATACTCCAGAAAGCAATGGCGGAGACTCCGAGCGTCCAGCCCCTTTAGATCCTCACCGACTTCTTCGAGTAATGTTCGGATCGGAACGTCGTAGTTGTAGAGCGTCAAATCTTGAGTGCCGCGCTGCTCGCGCATCCAACGACGAAACGAACTCAGTAACGCCGGCCGAGCAGTCGAATCCACAGGCGGGCTGATAAGGCCGGCCGTATGCAAGTGCCTCAGAAAGAGCGATGCGCCGGTCCGTTGGTTCTCCGGTACGGCGTGGCCAAACGCACAGCGCCGTCGTCTCAGATGACTCAAAAAGCCTTCCAGCATACCCTCGGTCCACTCCGGCAACAGAATGCGGTTGTTGTTCGCCCAATAAACGAAGTGCTCTGCCGACCGAAGGTGTTTGCGCCCCGTGATATTAGCGTAGCGCGAATGGAACAGCTGCTTTGCGAAACTGTCGAGTTGCGATCCATGCAGACCGTTACGCAGGGAGCGCACGCGCGCCAAACCGCGCGTAGATGAATCGAAAAACTTCTCAAGCATGACGTCCTCCTCGTTGGAAATCTCCTTGGAACGGCATCATGCTTATGCGAAGTGATCAAAGCGGCAAATCGGCACTCCTCTTTGAATCCATTAAGGTTCTATCTTCTCGCACGTTCTCTTCAGTGCATAACAATATGCGGGGCGTTACAATTGTTATGCAGTGCACTGCATAACAGCTGGGAGGTAAAGGCGACCGACTTATCGATGGATCGTTCTTCGATGATTTCGCACAGATCTTGCGCTTCGGTCGCCGTAAATTTCCGCATTCCCATCTCGTCAAAAATGATCAAGTCGAACTTGGCGAGTTTTGCGCGATAGCGAAGGTAGCTGCCGCTGGAACGGGCGATGGCGAGATTCTCCTGGAGCCCGGTGATGCTCATGTAGAGTACCGATTTTCCGCTTGCGCAGGCATGCAGGCCGACCGCCTGGGCGATGAACGTTTTGCCGACACCTGTTTCGCCGATCAGTAGCAGTGGACGCGCATCGTTGAGCCATCCGAGCGTGTAGATCTCTTTGATTTCCGCCTTCGTGATCGAGCGTTTTGCGGTGAAGTCAAAGTCCTCGAACGCGGGGCGCACAGTGAACTTGGCGGCTTTGATGCGGTTGACGGTTTTTCGCTCCTGGCGATAGTCGGCTTCGGCCTGCAACAGGATATCAGCGAACTCGGTGTAGCTGATTTTGTCGCGGGTGGCCTCGGTCAGTGTTTTGTCTAAGACGGAGAGCATGCCGAGCATGTTCATCTCGGCCATGTGGTTCTTCGCAATGGCGATACTCATAACGGTAGATTCTCCTGAGCCGCAGTCGTTGAGATGGAAGGTTCGTCAGTGGCCTGCAGCGCGGCGCCGCCAACGTACCGGAGAAGAGGATTGCCCGGCCGGCGCACGATCTCGCGGCTCGGCTGCGGGTTCATGGATTGTTTGCGCGCCTGGGTGAGCAACTCCTGGAAGTACGGGGTACGGATGCGGTTGTAGCGGCGCATGGTCGCAATGGCGGTGCTGATGTGTTCGCTGGCCAGTGCGTGGCCGGAGCGATTGATTTCCTTGGTGCACGCCGCGACCAGGCCCATCGCACGACGGATGATGGGCATAGACGTCGGCATTGAACAGTTCGAGGAACAACGAGTTAAGATCCGCATGGATGAAGCGCGACTGCGACAGCAGCTTTTGCGGCGTCGCCTCGTAGAACGCCACAGAGTTTGCCGGGAAGTGCGCGGGGATTTTGATCCGTCGGCCCATTTTCTGGCGGCAGCGCGGATGGATTGCCAAGCGTTCGAGATTAAGGAAGATCTCGACATGGTGCTCAGTGAGCTTGATTCGTAGCTTTTTGCCTCGATGGATATGCGGTGCGCTATAGTAATCGCCATCGATAGCTACATAACAGTCGGGATGCAGCTTCGCCGACTTCCATTCGCCGCCGTCGTATTCCACACTGGGTAAGCTTTGAGTGCGGCTTTCTCGATCTTCTCGAACCGTTCGCGTCGAGAGACACCAAAGCGGCGATGGGTTTGATCGTTGATGCGCTCGACGCAGACATTCAGCGCGCGATTGATCTCGGCGATCGAAGTAAATCGGGAGCGACGGAAGCGGAACCGAAAGTAGCGGGAAAGGATTTTCACGAGTCCCTCTGCGATGGCCTTATCGCGGATCACCAACCACATCTTGTTCCAACGCTGAAGAGATAATTTTCGAGATTACCCACCCTTTTCATCCGAAGCGCGGCGCTCGCTGGGTGCTGCGCACGCGGCGGCAGAACTGGGGCGAGGATCGAGTCGTATACTTCGACACGGCGGGCCGTCCGCGCTCGATGCCAACCTCATGGACGGATCTGTCTCGGCAAGATTCCTTCACGCAGGCTTCCGACGGCCGGTCATGGTTCCGGCCGGAGGACCTTTTGCGCCTGAACGCGCTACTCAGCGAGTTGGCACGGGGGAATGGCCTATGAGCGTGTCAAGTAAATTACGCCGCATATGTAAGATAATATATGCCGCACGCGGTATGGATATTGAGTTTATTCTAGCAATAGTATGGCGTTTAATCGGCATCGTTATTGACTATATCCGCTATTCCAGTGTTTACATCTCATACAAAGCGGCATATATTACGTTACAGATTTATCACCCAAGCGCCCCACGTGATCCAGCGCAACCGCAAGGCTCAGCAACTCAAACAGGCCGGTGGACTGAACCGCCATCCGGAGCGAGTTCAGCGCCCCGTGGTTTCAAGGCGATGGCTTCTTCGATGCCCGCGATCTGGTCCAGGTCAAGTACGAGATGCTGCGCCAAGTACGCATCGAGGGCGCAGACAAGAGCCGAGCGGCCACGCTGTTTGGCGTATCGCGCCCCACGTTCTATCAGGCGCGAGGCGGACTTTCAACAGGGCAGGGCTTGAGCGGCTTGTTGCCGAAGCCGCGCGGGCCCAAAGGAGCCTCACAAGCTCACTGCCGAAGTGATGGCGTTTATCGAACGGCAGATGAGCGCGGACAGACATCCTCCAGCGCTCGAGCTACTCGCCGAGCGGATCGAAGCCGAGCTCGGTCTCTCGGTCCACCCCCGCAGCATCGAACGCGCCTTGGCGCGCAAAAAAAAACGCTAGATCCCACGCCGCCATCGCTGCCCGCCGCGGCGGTCTCAACTCTACGAGGAGTTGCGCTCCGAGGTACTTGCGCGGGCAGGCACGCGACCCGAAGGTATCGGCGCCGTCGTCTACCACGGCCTGCTTGCAGGGCGTCGCTCTGCTGTGCTCAGCGCCAGATCGCAGCTTCCTCGACATGCAACCATCGCCGCGCGCCGCGGTCTGCCCGGTATTCGAGGAGATCGAGCGTTCTTGCGGTCTACTGGCCAACATGGTTTTGCAGACTCACTCGGAGGTGATGCATGTCTATTGATGTCCATCAAAAAGTCCGCGCCGACCATCTGCGGCGCGACGCATTTCTGTATGTTCGTCAGTCCTCGCTCCGCCAGGTTTTTGAGAACACGGAGAGTAGCAAGCGTCAGTACGCCTGCGCGAACGAGCGGTCGCGCTCGGGCTGGCCGATCGAGCGCATTCATACGATCGATAGCGATCTCGGTATTTCCGGCGCCACGCCGAGAACCGCGACGGATTTCAGCACCTGGTGAGCGAAGTCGCCCTCGGCCACGCCGGTATCGTGCTCGGCCTTGAGGTCTCGCGCCTCGCCCGCAACAACGCCGACTGGCATCGGCTTGCTGGAGCTCGCCGCGCTCACCGACACGTTGATCCTCGATGAGGATGGCATCTATGATCCGGCCCACTTCAACGATCGACTTGCTGCTGGGCCTAAAAGGCACGATGAGCGAGGCGGAGTTGCACGTCCTCAAGGCGCGCCTGCTCGGCGGACAGCGCAACAAGGCACGGCGCGGCGAGCTTGCAGATGGGGCTGCCGATCGGGCTTGCCTATGATGCCGCCGGCGCTGTCGTGCTCGATCCGGATCGAGCAGATCCAGGCAAGCGCTCAGGTTGCTCTTCGATACGTTTCGCGAGGTGCGGATCGGCGACCGCCGTCGTACGCCGATTTCATGCGCGAAGGCGTTCGCTTTCCGCGCCGCATCCGCCGCGGCGATCGGCAAGGGCGATCTGATGTGGGGCACGACTCGAGCACTAGTCGCGTGATCCAAATCCTGCACAACCCGCGCTATGCCGGCGCTTACGTCTATGGCCGCACTCGCAGACGGTACGCGAAGGCGGATTCAAAGTGCAACGACCCACGCAAGGTGGCACGCGAGGAGTGGCCGGTGCTCATCCGCGACGCTCATCCCGGCTATATCTCTTGGGAAGAGTTCGAGCGCAACGAGCTGACGCTGCGACAAAACATGGCAGCATGGAGTCCGGCCGGGCGCGGCCGCATGCCGCGCGAGGGCACGGCGCTCCTGCAGGGTCGCGTTGATCTGTGGGCGTCTGTGGCGCGCCGCATGCGCATCCATTACCTGAAGCTCGCAGCGGCAAGCTATACTCCGTACTATGTCTGCACGGAGGAGGTCGTACGCCACGCTGGCGCATGCTGCCAGTCGATTCGCGGCCGCGACATCGATGCGGCGGTCAGCGCGTTGCTACTCAGAGACCGTGGCGCCCGCCGCACTCGAGGTCGCCCTCGCCGTCCACGATGAGATCGCCGGTCGTATCGAAGCAGGCCGATCACACTTCGTCCTCCACAACTGGAACGCGCGCGTTACGAGGCGGAGCTCGCGCGTCGACGATATCTTGAAGGTGGATCCCGATAACCGTCTGGTTGCCGATTCGCTCGAGGCCGATTGGAACGAGCATCTGCGTCGACTCGACTCGCCTGCAGCAAGAGCATGAACGCCAGCGCAAGGCCGATCAAGGACTTCTTGAGCACAGAGGCACGCGCTCGCATCCTCGCGCTCTCCGCCGACTTTCCCGCGCGTCTGGAACGATCCGCGCACGGCACCCCTCGAACGCAAGCGCATGGTCGCCCTACTCATCGAGGACATTACGCTGCTCAAGGCCGAACGATCGCCATCCACGTGCGATTTCGCGGCGGACAAACCACCTCGCTCAGCGGTCGACGGCCCAATGCCGATGGCGGTGGTCCGCAAGACAAAGCCCGCCGTGATCGCTAAACTCGATCCGATGCTCGAGACCTGCACCGACCAGCAGGCCGCCGATCAGCTCAACGCCTTGGGCTATCGTAACTGGAAACGGCAACCCTTCACGACTAAAAGGGTCATCAGTGTTCGCTGTCCTTACAGGCTCAAAAATCGTTACCGATCGACTTCGCGCAACAAGGCCTGGTTTCTCGCCGAGGAGCTCGCCAAGCGATTCCAGGTCTCTTTGACCACTATCCACGAGTGGGGCCGGCGAGGGTCTGCTGCGCCGCCACCGCTACGACAACGAATGTTCGATGTCTGTACGAACCCGTGCAACGGGGATCCAGATCCTTAAAGGCAAAGGAGGTAGACGTCCGACGCCACCGCAAATTAATCACCGCACCACTTTCACAACAGGAGGCAGTATGAAGTCTTCGCCTTATCCTTCGGCTTTCTGACACGCGCCGGAACGATTGCCGTGGAAAAATGCGCGGCCAAATACGCGTAGTCTTCGTTCAGATCCGGGATCGTACAGATGGCATTTGACGACGCCGGTCTTCAAGCAATCCGGAACAGTGACATGAGTCACGCCGCCATAGTACTCAAACATCCGCCGGTGACAGCCGAGCCAGTTGCGGCTCTTCATGTCCTCCGCCGCCCAGGCAAACAGGAGTTGGCTGAACCCCAGACCCGGAGACGAACACATACGCCTTGTGGATCTCGCCGGTCTTGATCTCGTACCACTCGATCGGATCGCCGGCATAATCGACTTCGACCCGTTCTCCGGGCTCGAATTCCCGGGCGGTGATGGTCGCCTCGCGGTACTGCGGGAACTTGCGGTAAAACTGCTTCCAGAAATTCGGGTAGGTGATGAGCGCTTTCGCTCGCTCCTCCCAGATGAATTTCATCGGGTGTCCGAGTCCGAGCTCGTGGATGATCACCGGCCATTCGAGCTGCGCCATCCACAGCGGATCCGGACTCGCCGCCGTCTCGTGCGTCAGACGCTCTCCGTCGCGGATTTGGCGCACCAGGCGCCGTGAGCAGCCCTAAGGCGGTGGCGATCTCTCGTAGGCTTCGTCCGTCGGCCAGGCGGCGCTTGATTTCCTCATGTCTATCCACCGTTAGCTTCCTTCGCGCCATCCAGCTCTCCCGTTCGTGATGTGCCACGACGGTACTGGATTGCGGTGTGAGCGGACCGAAGCCCGCTTTTGGGAGGGTGATGGCGGAAAAGCGGACCGTCGCAGACGGCCCAGGAGCCACGATCGGGGCGCACCCGGATCAAGGCTACCCTGGAAAACCGACCAATCTGTGCTGGCATCGCCGTTCCGCTCCTGGAGCCCGGACGACGCGCAAAACACGCGCCGCTCAGGGTCGAAAAGCGGCTCCGGCCGGTGGTCCCATTGGGACGAAATCGGGTGGGTCCATTACCCCGAAATCGGGTGGTCCCATTCCGACGAAATCAGGTGGGTCCAATCACTCGAAATCCTGCACTGAGCCCCGCACGCTTGCCCGAATCGCGCTCCGAGCCATGCACCCACCGGCGTAGCGACTCCGCCGTGCACCCGATCTTGGCCGCAATCGAGACGATCGCCGCCCACTGTGATGAATACTCGTGCAGGTGCTCCGCCACCATCCGCACCGCACGCTCCCGAACTTCCGCTGAATACCGCTTTGATGTTCCCATTACCCCATCCTCTCAAGTTATGGGGTCTCCGGGAAAGTCGGGGCGGTTCATCCCAGGGTTGAGAGCGAACTTCTACCACGCTGGGAATCTCGAACTTCGTAACGAGCGATTTTCGAGATGTCGCCTCGTCGGTCGCCGACAGTCGCGAGGGCCTTTGGCTCCGATCGTGCAACGATGGAAGATGGCATCAGCGATCGACCGTTTGGCCCGTGACCAAAGGTATCCTTACCGAGTCCATACTCCCAGTTATCGATGCGAAGCGCCGTCGACATCATTGAACGCGAAGGTTCGTTGGAGGTGCCGGAACGGCGGCCGGTTGCCCCGAACCCTCGGTGTACGTCCAGGACTCAACCGATTGAACCGCGGCGGCGCCATACGCGCTGCCCGTGAAGCCGACATAGCCATTACTCCACCCAACGGTGCCGGGTATGTCGATCGTCCAACTGTGGGTGAAGGACGCCGAGGTAACCGTATCTGTCATGGTCAGTGAGAGTGTTGTACCGGAATAAGACAGCACGACCGTGAATGGATGCCCATTACTAAACGTCAACCCGGTAGCGATTTGGGAACCTTGCGGGTTATTGCCATCGGTATAGAGCCCGACACTATTCGGGACCGTCGCCTGATCAAATGCGATAGCGATGCTGTTTAGGATTCCGTAAGCGTGCCCTCCTTTGCCGCTATTCCCATTGTACGAGTCCATGCCCCCGTAACCGAGCGCGACATACTCCGCGCCAATGACTCCTGGTCCACCTGACCATCCGTATTGGGTACTTGGAACCGCGGGATTAGAATTGGCAGGAGAGGTCAGCGCGGGTGGGTTGTTCTGGATTACAAAGCACATGCCCTGCGCCGATCCGCCCCACTGCAAAGTAAACGTCGTCGAGAATGTGGAGATATTAACGAGCGCCGGAAACCACAAGGCGCCGACCGTTCCAGTCGTCTTATCACTCAAACGGTATGCAGATCCGCTTAGGTATGCAAATCCCACGGGAAGCAAATTGCCTGCAGAAAAACCGCCCGGAAAATTGATCGTGTTGGCGGTGTTGATCTTGTAAACGCCGTTTCCAACCAAGCTATCCGTATTGCCATTTTGTATAGCGACCGCTTGGATTACCTCGTTGGCGTTCACCGTGATGGGCCCTGTGTATTGCGTTGATGAACTTGTCGGCAAAAGGCCGTTGGTCGTGTAATAACACGTCGAGCCCGACGGATAGTTGATCGTCACCGTCTGCGTGCCGGAATACTGTCCAGGGGGAGGACTGAACGTCGGTGTCGCCAGGCGCGCATTGAATCCTGACCAGTAGCTCCAGTTGAGTACTCGGAAATATCCCTAGCGGAAGTACCGGCGGTCAGCCCTACGTAGTTCCCGGTGGAGTTGGTCGTGTTTGCGAGATTCAGCGGCCACACAAAGCGCCCCTGCGCTTTGGTCGTGGTATCCAAAATGACCATCGTCAACAGACTGCCGTCGTAGACGATAGTGACACTAAACGTATGACCGCTATAAAGATTGATCCCATATGGGTTCATGTCAATTGATGGACATAACCCAAGCGAACTCCCGGGGTATACGGCGGGACCTCCGTTGTAATACATTCCGGTTGAGGTCGGGAGGGCGCCGGCTGGGTAGTTTTGCCCAGCCGATTGGTTGCCCGCATCGAACTTAATTGCAACAGAGTCATAGGCGGGATATTGGTCGTTGGTACTACCATAAGCGGCGCTGTACCCGCACATGTTGGCATCGCCAATATACGAAGTGCCGGTAAATCCAGGCTGACCGGGAGAAGCACTACGTTCTGAATGCAGAACGTCATGCCCGATTGCAGCACTGAAGAAGAACCCAGGTCTTGCGGAATGAAACTGAACTGTGTGGTAAATGGACCTGGGGGTTGTTTAGTCGTATACCAAACGCAGCCGCCGGTATGTGCAGGTCCGTTGTCAATGACCATAAGCGCGGAGGCGCTGGACTGCACATTTCTAACATTAAAGGTACTAGGCACGGACGGGAAGTTGGCGTAATTGAACACCAGTGTCGCCCCACCGCCGGTCGTCGCAGCACCCGCGTTTCGAATGCGCGGAAATGGCAACAGGATCACTGCAGTTGCAGCGGCTAAGTTCTTATTGAACTCGCGTCTTTTCATCGTAACAGAACCTCCATGCCGCAACTGATTAGACGGCATTTCCATCTTATTTGATGCTGTTCGAGCAACGCACGCAACCTGACTCCTTCTGAAGACACCAATAGAATGCTCGAACTTGCAATTGCCACATTTCAATAAAGTCATGTTTTTATACAATTAGTTACGTAATATTCTTCCTGTGATTTCCTGGCTTTGTCCGAGCATTGCCTACGCCAGATATTGCCGGTCGACGAATAATGTCCGCGATCACTAAGCGATGCTGACTATGTTAGCCAGCTCGTTTCCGGCCCCCGGTTCCGTCATCTTTCTTCCGTCTGGCTGTCACTCATCGGGGCATTTGAGCACCGCGGTGACGGGTGTATGGAATCACGGCGCGATCGGCATAATGAAGCCAGCGCCGGATTGGTATACTAGCCCCACCTGGGGTAGGACAGGCATCTCGATCTAACCAAGGCCATCCGTATCCTACAGTTTGGGCTGCGGGAGACGCCGTGAGCCGGCGGAGATTCGAGATGTTTCGGTATGGAGAGGTCATCGTCCGGCTGCACCAGGGCGACGCTGCTCGGGGATTGCCCGATCGAGACTAATGGACCGTCGCAAGGGGCGGCGCGGCGCCGGTTGGCGACGGAGCGCGGGTGTTTGCCACCGGAGACCACGCTGTCCGCTTAAGCTTTGCTCCCGGCGAAACCGCCCAGTTGGACTCTCGATGCCGGGCCGTCCTGACCGATCCGAACGGCCCCCTCCGCCGGAGTTGGGCGTTGGGTGTTCGTGATGACGCGTGCTTCTCCCGGCATCAGTGGGTCGCACCAGTCGGTGCCAATCTGGCTCGGCTGTCATCGGCGCGCCCGGATCATCATCGACAACGCTAAGTGCGCGATCGCCCCGCCTGTGCCGAGGACCCGCTCGTGCAACGAGCCTATGCCGAGTGTGCCGCAGCGTATGGTTTTAAGAGCGACGCCCGCCCGCGGGCCGACGCCCTCGACTCGGGCAGCAGATGATCGGGGTTCGTGCGCCACTCACGATGCCGATAGGCGCGTAGATGACTCTCGACCAGTCGGTAATCTTGGAAGATTGCGACCATCTGATCGGTGGGTCGCAGCCAAAGCTAACCTTCAGGTCATCGACTCTATCTGTCGTTTGTCATTCCTCGTCCTGCTCATCGGCGCGCGGCTCCGATGTTCTCCGCCGTTTGCAACGCGGGGTGCGGTCCTTCCCACCGTAGCTCACTGATATTCAATTCAGCCCCTCGATCTGCTTAGCGTCCCGGCCATGGCCCTAGCTGGTTTCCTAGCGCGAAAGTTCACGTCAAATCGTGTCCGCGAATTGCGGAATGCAAAAACCAGGATGATCAACTGAGCACACATCTCCTGGTCTGAGGCGCACCCCGGCGGTGACCGCAACATCAACATCAACGTCACCGACACATACACTATGCGGCCCGAAAATCGCATCGAAGGCGCAGGCGCACGGATATACTCCTCGCGCGCGCCGCGTCCGAGCAGCCACCAGGTTTACTCTGGTGAACGGACGCATGCAGCGCCCGAAGTATCCGCGACTGCGTCGCGCTCGGGTCTCGGCGGCAAACTTTGGTCAACGCGCGATAGAAATCGAAAAAACGTAGGGTCTTGCAGAACGCCGTGCGGCGCTTTGAAGTCTCCAGGCTTAGTAGTCGGAGACTCCTGGAGGGATCTTTTAATCAAGATTTTCGATGGGGAGGCACCAATCAAACCACCACGAAACTCGAACGCCAAAGCCACAATCACCATCGAGAAAGTAGGTCGTGCTTATCGCCAGTCCCGTCATCGGAATGCTCATCTATCCAAAATTTAACTCTAAAACGCACATCGAGGCGAACGCCAGCTGCGCGGATATTGGAATGCCGATATGATCGTCCCTATCCATAACTTGGTCTCCACTAGATACCTTACTGATCGTCAACGGCTTATCCAAAACCATCGGAGAAAGCAACTATGCCAGTCTGCACTGAATGAGTCGGTCATTTCACCGAATGTATCGAACGCGGTAGCTCCCGGCTACCAATCAGTATGCGCCCCAGCTATATATGAGATTCAATCGCGTCGCCATGGATTACGTCTTCGTCGGAATCAGCGTCGCGGATTGCGTTGAGAAATGACGATCTATACCATCAAACGACTGATCATCGTTCTGACGATCGCTGCAATAGTATTTCATCTCGCTAAGCCAATCGCTCTGCGATTCATGAGCGGCGAAGATTTCTCACGGCGGCGGCTCGTATGGTTTGTCTTGACCGCCGTGAGCTTCGTAAGTCCGAGCTTTTGGCTCTATGCACTTGTCGCGGTTCCAATGTTCCTATGGGCCAATCGTAAGGATTCTAATCCGATAGCCCTATATTTGTTGATGTTGCATGTCATACCTCCGGTCGGCTTCATCATTCCGATATTAGGAAACAATGGGCTATTTCCTCTTGATAATTATAGGCTGTTGGCGTTCTGCGTGCTATTGCCGGCCGCGATGCGCTACCGAAAGAATCGAGAAGAGGCCGCAGGTAGGCCGCATTGGGGGCCATGGATGTCCTGTTGCTGGCATTTGGTGCACTCCAAGTAGCGCTTTACACTCCACCGGATCTCCCGCATCAGTTCCGATCCCGGACTCTCTAAGTAACGTTTTACGTCGGGCCGTTCTATTCTTTCTAGACACCTATCTCCTGTACTTCACCGTCTCGCGGACCTGCCAATCGCGGCGCAAAATAGTGGATGCCGCCGCTACCTTTTGTCTTGCGTGTGGAGTAATGGCTCCGATAGCCATGTTCGAAAATATGCGCCACTGGTTGCTCTACGTCGAAATCGAAAGCAGCTGGGGAATCCCACTTGAACTGCCTTTACGTGGTTGACCCGGGGCAGTGAGCTACGTGCGCAAGCCTCGGCCGGCCACGCCATTGGCCCTGGGTTACCTCCTGGCCGTCGGGTTCGGCTTTTGGCTTTATCTCAAAGTCTCACGTCCAAAGCGGAATACGTCGGATCGGAGTGACGCTCTTGCTATGGGGTGGATTATTTGCGGCATTCTCGCGTGGCCCATGGTTGGGTGCGGTGACCATATATTTCACATTTTTCGCCGCCGGTCCACGTGCAGTGTCCCGCCTTGCAAAGGGCACTCTTGTCGCTCTCGGTGTCGCTTTATTGATTATGGTGTCCCCGCTAGGCGATCGAATACTCGATGTGTTACCCGTAATGGGTAATACCGCGGACGCCAACATTGTCTATCGACATCGCCTTGCGGACCGGGGCTGGGAGATAGTTCTGGCGCACCCATTCTTCGGGGATCAATTCCCGTGGCCTGAAATGGAGGATCTTCGGCAAGGTGAAGGGATCATCGATATCGTCAATACCTACCTTGGCGTAGCGCTGAATTATGGATTGGTTGGCCTATTTTGTTTTTTGAGCTTCATACTTCTTGGAATGGCAAAAGTTTACGCGCGCACCAGAGAACTGGTCCAGTCCGATCCCGATCTCGCTTTGTTTGGCACGAGTTTAATCGCTTGCATCATAGGTGCTCTCGAAATGATGGACAGTATGAGCTTTATTTTGGGCTGCGAGAAGATGTTCTACGTGCTGGCAGGCCTTGCGACTGCCTATGCAAGATTGCCCAGAGTCGCCGCAATCCCAGCCCGCAGTACTGACTGCCAGACAACGCGCAACGGGAGTGACGCTGGGTGGCTCTGCCGACAGTAATCAATATTCCGGGGAGATCTGTTCGCCACTACGTTCACATTCGGATTGCAGGCGCTCATCCGGCTCGTCAGCAGCCTAATTCTCACCAGAGTCTTGCTCCCGGAAGCATACGGGACCATAACGATCTTAGTGTCCGTTCTTTATGTGATCAGCAATATTCTCGATACCAACGTTTCGCTTTTCATAGTGCGTGACAAGAACGCCGAGCAGCCGCGCTACTTGAATACCGCGTGGACAATGCGGTTTGGTCGCTCTTTGTTGAGCAGCGCAGTCTTGTTCGTATGCGCCCCGCTCATTGCGACGAAAGTCTATAACTTGCCAGACCTGACGTTGCCGCTGCGTGTCTTCTCGCTCTGGTTCTTGATCGATGGTTTCGAATCGATGGCGTTTGCCTTGGCGATTCGCCGCAAGCAAGCACGTCTGCAAATGTATTCAGAATTGGCCGCGTCGGTGCTGAGCACAACCTTCTCGATTCTCTATTGCTATCGCTATCATACTTTTTGGGGAATCGCATTTGGCATGCTTCTAAATCGACTAATCATGACTGTGCTAAGTCATCAGTTCTATCGAGAGCTTAGACCCCGACTCTTCATCGATCTGGCAGCCGCACGAGAAATACTCGTGTATTCCAAATTTACAATTCCATCCAGTTTCTTGACATTGGGCCTAAATCAATTTGATAAGGTCGTCTTTCTTAGACTATTCGACTTGCGACTCCTCGGTATCTACGGTCTCGCCGGCAACATTGCCGGCTCGATTGAAACTTTGATAACCAAGATCAGCCAGGCCGTGCTGTATCCTCGTTGTGCGCATAATTTTCGGGAGAATCCCGACACTGCCACGATGCGGTACTACACCGAGAACACCAAGCTCTTCGTCGGCATCCTCGCGATGCCGGCGGCGGTTGCCGGCGCGGCCCATTTGATCATTGCTTTGCTCTATGACCCCCGCTATAGCGAAGCGGGAAGCGTGCTGCAAGCGCTTGCGATTCGCGCCGTATTCTTGTCGCTCGCTTCCCCCGCCGAGGATCTTCTCATCAGTGCCGGGCAGTTCCATGTGATCTTGGTCGGTAACGTACTACGTGCGTCATGGATCATTCTTGGAAGTCTCGTTGGATACTATTTCTTTGGCTTCTTGGGATTCGTATACGGCCTTTCGTTGAGCGGTTTACCGCCGCTCGTTTACTATCTGGTGGCTGCAAAAATCCAAAGGTATGCTCATCGTCAAATACGAACTCTATAAGGTGGCCTTTGCATTAGGTGTTGGCGTCACGTCCTACGTGGGCAGCGCCCTGTTTCTGGCGCTATCTCCCGGATTCCGAATCAAGCTATGACTAGAAAACCTAGCGTGGTCAGCGTCCGCGCTCGCGCTTCAGCGCGCGCTGCAGTTCGTGGAACTCGGCGAAGCGTCGACTGTGACGGCTCTTGAAAACCGCGAGTGCAAGTGCCGACTGGGCTAAATACTCGTTCCGTGAAACCAGAGTCCACTTAGCGGCTAGGTCCGCATGGTGAGCTTCCAAGAATTCGCTCGAGTGCCTGAAACGCCTGCGTATGGACGTCCGGATGGGTAATTAGGAATTCCAGCGCCTCCGCCGACAACTGTTGATCACCCGCGATAAGCAACGTACCTGCGTTCAGCTCGCAGATCCTCAGAGATGGACTCCCAACAGGAGATCCGATCGAATGAACCGTGCTTTCCCCGGCGATGTATTGCCGCAAGCGGCCGCCGTAATCATAGGTCAACGCGAAATAGATCGATGCGGCATCGTTGACGTACAAGACGATGACATCGTCGGGCCTGCACCATCGACAGCAGTCTTAACGACGGTCGACCGCGTATGTGCGTAAATTTCGCCCGCCGTAGATAGCCGTAGTGCGGCGTAGCAATCCGCAGCAATCAGCACGCTAATGCACACGGCACTCACTGCGCGAATGCTGCGATTCCTATGGGTCAGCGCCGTGGCGGCAAGCAACGCGGTGACTGGCAACGCCCACACGTTATAGGTTTGAGAAAAAGCGTTGAAAGCACGCGTAGTCAGCCCAACAAGTGCGACGAGAGTAAGGTTTACGAGCAAGAATAGCAGCAGCTGTCTGGCACGCTGATTGGATCCGGGGATCGTGGCAAATACCATCAGCGTGAGACCCGCGAGCAGTGCTGCGGCGGACAGTCCTGGGGCTCCAAGCATTGATTGATGGCCGAACAATCTGTAAATGAGCTTGGTGAAGTCGTGGACTCGGACACTAAACGGCAGTGCCACGGCCGTGGTGACTGATATCGCCTCCACCGGAGATTTTCACGGCGGAAAGTATGAATGGGATCAGCGCAACGATGCTGACCAAGTAAAACAGCAGCGGCCACTTTGCCTTCCGCACGATGCCGCAGTCCTTCCGTCCTCGAGTCCACAGGAAGGTAGGATGCAAACAGGCACAAGAACGCGCCCGCCGAGATCACGATGCCGAAAAAGTGCGTGTAACGAACACAGCGTGGCCGCGACCGCGAACGCCCACAGATCAAGACTTGAGGGGGTAGGTTTGGCGGCGAGCAGTCTCAAGTAGCTGTAAATCAGCAGAATCGAGAAAAAAATAAAGGCCGCATACGCCCTGATCTCCGCAGCTTCCACTATGAAGTTTGGCGAGAGCGCCAGCAGAGCCGCGCATATAAGCGCCGTGCGACGCTCGAGATATTGTCGGGCAACCGCCCATAAAGCGAAAACCGAAGCGACCGAGAGACACACGGACAGGTAGCGCGCCGTCAGAACGCTGCTGCCGAAAGCATGTGTCCATATGGAGCCGAGCCAGTAGCTTAGCGGCGGCATGCGATCAGGCGGTACGGCAAAGGCCAGCGGCAGGCGTCCGGCCAACCACCGTAACTGATCGGCAAAATCCAGGCTCAAACCGCTCAACTGGGTCGCCTCGTCCGTCCAAACACTCTGCTGCGCGGCGAAGCGAACTGCAACAATCGCAAACGTCGTGGCAAGGCCGACTAACGCGACCGTCCAGAGAAACGGAAGAGCCGTAGTGGCCCGGCGGACATTCATCAGCGACTCTTGCGCGGGCGATAATGCTTGCGCTTGAAGACGAGGAACTTCAATGCGACAAAATTCGCCACCGTCGCGACCGCGATTCCAGCGAGAGATGCGAGCTGCGGGATAAATCTTGGAAATAGATCGAGCAGGAGCAACGCAACGAAATAATTTATCAGGGCGCCGAAGGAGACGGACGCCACATAGCTCAGAAACTGCGTGGGCATGTATCCGCTTTTCGAGTGAGAAAATGTAAAGCGGCGATTCAAAAGGAAATTGGTACAGATCGACATTGCAATCGCGGATGCAATGCTGACACTGGCGCTTAGCCCGACGTGCAGCAGAGTCGTCACAGCGAGAAGGTTGACAAGCGCGCCGCTGGCACCGACAACGATGAATTGAGCTATTTCACTCCAGGCACCATACTTGTACAAGAACAGGCGGCGGATGTGCTGGATATAGCGCAATTGCTCCCGCAAGCTAAGCTTGCTTTCACCGTGGATTCGGTCGGTGAATGCGATCGGCACCTCCGAAATTCTGCTGCAACGGCACTTGACCAACAGTTCGAGTCCGATCTTGTAGCCTATCGGATTCAGAAAATCCGCCTTTGAGTAGGTGGCGCGCCGCAGTGCGAAAAATCCGCTCATAGGGTCGTTGATGCTTGTAAAGGGCCGCGCAAACAGCGTTGCAACACGACTGTTGAGCCAGCGGAAAAGACCCCAGTTGTCGTCAGTTTCTCCGCCCTCCGCATAACGGGATCCGACTACGAAATCAGAGCCCTTGCCAAGTTCGTGCAGCATTCGCGGGATCGCCTCAGGAGGATGGCTGAGGTCGGCATCCATCACAATGATGATGTCGCCGGAGGTGCGGTTCAGCCCCTCCAGGACAGCCGAGCTCAGTCCGCGATCGGTAGTTCGGACAATCAGACTGACCCAGAGGAGGTTCAGCCGCTGGATCGCTTCCTCGGTCCCGTCCCGACTATTGTCGTCAACTATAGTCAGATGTAGGTGCGGAGCATGCGAACCTTTCAGGACTGCTAGCCGCTCGATGAGAAGCGGAATGTTCAGGGCTTCCCTAAAGGTCGGTACAACTACATCAATCGTGCTGGCGACTGGGGTCATTTCCGAGTACTCAAATGTACGGGGGCTGGGATCGAGACACCCATGCAAATGGTAGGTGTCTCGATGATCTGTGCTATCGGAGGGAGTTTCGCCTCTGATGAGCCGCGCCGATAGCATCGTCACCGTAAAGCCTAAGCCCCAAAAATGGGTACCAATTACTTGCAAGCGTGAAGATCCGATTGATCGATGAGCAGTCAGCTCCTCGATAGATTCCGAGGGTGTGAAAACCGCAAAAATGTTAGCAGAGACAAGCGCAAAGAGATATCGCGCGGTAATCACAGCACTATATCGGGGGAATGTCGATCAATGCGTTAAATGTGTGGCCTATTGTGCGACGATGTTCGATAGCTGAGCGGCAATTTGCGGCGCAACTCGCAAGGCATTGGCCGCGATAGTAAGACTCGGGTTGATCGCGCCGCTACGCGGCATGAATGAGGCATCCACTACATAGAGATTCTCGAACATCATGTGTCCGGCAGTCGCGATCAAGCACACTGGAAGCACGGTCATCTCCGAATCTGCAGGTTCCGCAAGGGTGCCCGTAATTCATTTCGAGCTCTGTAGAAATCCGCAACATCCGCCAGGGCCGCACGCTCCGCGAAAACGCGCAGACGTAATTCGTCAGCGCGCCGACGGAGATCATCCGTGATGGTGTAGGAAAAGCTGGCGCCGTCCGGCTCATTAGGGTCGAGAATAATGCGGTTATCCGGATTTGGGTCGTCCTCGGTCATGGCGGCGAATATGCCTGCGCCACCAAACATAAGCGCGCCAATATGGGAGGGCGCCTTCGCAAGCAAGGACAGTAACAGCTCATTGCGCACGCCGCGTCGGCGCAATTGGTCTTTTATATAAACCGCAATCTCGCCTCGGCCCGCGTCCAGACCCATACTTTGTACGTAGCCCAGGCGCTGACCTTTGTGAACATAGAAGTCACGCACAGAAATCGATTTGCGTTGACGTGCCTGCCGGGCCAATCGACGCGGTGCCCACAGCGCAAAGATATCGGACGTATGGAACATCAGATTCCGCCCGACTTGATCGGAACTGTTGGCAAGCCCTTGCGGCCAGAACTCATTGCGCGAGCGTAGCAGGATCTGCGGCGTATGCAGCGCACCCGCGGACAGCACGACAATTCTGGCGCGTAATTCCAATTCGCGTCCTAGGTGAAGCGCTTTCACCACCCGAACGCTTTCTTTGTCGGCTTCCAGTGTTTGTACGTCGCAATGTTCGAGGATATGGCATTGCGGTTGGCGCAGTGCCCGTTCGAGACAGGCAACGCGAGCATCGGATTTGCAATCTCTGGGGCATACTCTTCCGATACACTCTTTGCACTGCTCATCGTAGCGAATGGCTACATGAAGCGGGTCTGGCCTTAGACCGTTTTGGCGCATCTGCTCCATCAGCGCTCGGTCCCATTCACTCATGCGTCGTTCCGCGATGTGGCTTGACTCGCCGCTTATGCCGTAGAGTTTCTCGGCAGCCTCGTAGTGAGGTACGAATTCCGCAAAACTTACCGGCCAGGGGGAAGTTGACGCGCTCGGCGTGTGCAGGCCATCGAAATCACTGGCGGCCATGCGTTCCAGGGCGGCCGCGTAATGAATTGAAGATCCACCCAGGGCACAACCGATCGCGGCAAAAAAGCGCTTGCGATCTCCGTTAGGTTGTCGACGGGTTATAGGATGGGGCCACCAGCCCTGAGCCATGCGGGATTCGGGAGTGATTGCCGCGTTACTCTCTTCGCTGGGGCCAATGCGACCTCCTTTTTCCAAGAACAGTACGCTGAGACCTCCCAAAGCGAGCGAGTGACCAACCGTCGCGCCACCGACACCGGTGCCGATTATGATCACATCCCAATGTCGGGAGGCGGCGACTGTCGGGTCCGTCATCGAGTCAAAACTCCGTTACGACAAGGCAAACCGACTAAATTAGAACTGGAAATACAGAAAGGAACTCGTATCGGTCATGTACCAAAGAACGGCGATGAGCAGCGAACCGAGGCTGCTCGCCCAAGCCCAATTTGGCCGCCACATCACCAGTGTACTCGAGCCAAAGATATTCGCTCGAATACTGCCTCACTTGTCTCAAAATCTCCTGTGTATTGGGGAAGCCCCAGATCACCGGAAGCGCAAGTAAGAAAAGGAATGCGTGTGGCGGCTGTTTGCTCAATCGCGTCAAGGCCGACATCCGTGCCGGCCAATGAGACCGGCCAGAACGTCCAAAGCATCGCGTGTTGACGCAGATCGAAAAAATACTTGAGCAATCAGGACCGCGAGAAACGTCAGCCCTACGCATACTGCCGGCCGTGCAAGGACGCGAGACGATAACCGACCCTTCTTGCCGAAAGATCCGCCAAGCATGATTGATCGTAAGGTATAAACCATGCAGGATTCCAAAGATGATGAATTGCAGTCCGGCGCCATGCCAAATCCCGGCAAGGAACATCGTCGTGATCGTCGGAAATGCGACGAGACTTCCGAATCCTCCGGCCGTGCGCAGCGCTTTCCGTGAGTTCGGCTTTCCGAGGGCGGCTCGACGACGATTGGCCCACAACGCAAACGGATTGTAGAGGTAAAGGGTCAGGTAACGCGTTAGCGTCATGTGCCAGCGGGACCAAAAATCAATGATGCTCGTCGCTCTATAAGGAGAATCAAAGTTGAATGGAAACTCGATCGAGAACATGCGAGCCAGGCCGATTGCCATATCGGAGTACCCCGAAAAATCGAAATATAACTGTAGCGCATAATTTAATACGCCAATCCAAGCAGCCGTCATCGTTAAACTGCCGGTATGAGCAAAGGCGGCATCCGCGTACGGCGCAAACCGATCAGCGAGCAATACCTTCTTGCCTAGACCGAGGGTGAACCAACTCAAGCCGAGCGCAATGTCGGCCAGTTTATTCCAAAATCGCGGCCCTTGGCGAACTGCGGCATGATTTCCCGATGATGCAAAATCGGTCCGGCGATCAAGTGCGGAAAGAATGTCACAAATAGCACGTAGCTGATCAAATCCTGCGGCTCTGCCGTTTCCTGTGACAAGTCGACCAGGTAGCGCGATCTGGGTGAAGGTAAAGAAGGATATGCCCAGGGGCAGAATAACGCCGGTGAATTGGGCATGAAGTCCGAGCGTATCGTCTATGAAATGTATAAGAGGGAACAGATATTTGAAGAATCCAAGCGTCGCCAGGTTCGCCGTGATGGCCAGTGCTAGAACGATCATCTGAGGTCTCGATCGCTCACGAAGGCGCCAAATGAGCTCGCGAACAAGCGTAGTTTACTGCGATGGATCCCACCAGGAGCAACACAAACTCCAGTCGCCAGTACGCGTAGAACGCGAGAGACGAGAAAGCCAACCAAGAAACCACAGGAGTGCGGCCGAATTTACCGAGAACCGCATAGCCCAGTAGCACGATGGGCAGGTAGCAGAAGAGAAACTCCGGTGAATTAAACAGCATGAGCTAGTTGGCGTCTCGGAGTTCGTGGCGTGCGGGATGCGGACAATGCGCTCAGTCTTCGGCCGCTGCACCGGTTGATTTCTGCTAAAAGTTGCTCTCCCAGTTCGAGTGATGCGCGTTCCGCTCCTTCCAACGTGAGGTGTCGATCAAGATCGCAGAAAAGGCCAATGGGATACAGCGAAAGCGAATTATCGGTCACATTGCGGGTGTCGGCCGCGACGCGCGCGGCAATCGGAGAGCAAGTGGGAAGAGGGGACACATTGATCAATACCCGTGTGTCCATTGTTGGCGTACTTCTCCTTCAACATGCGCACCCAGTCTACCGTCGGCTGGGCGTACGCGATATCATTCACGCAATGTGTCTGCGGCGGCTTGGGGAGGATCAGCAGTCCGCCACGCGAGCGAAAAATGGCTTCCGTGGAAGCCGAAATCGACCGGGGGTTTGATTAAAGAGGCGACCTTGGCTTTAATTGCCCAAATTGAAAAACGATACGCCTCTATCGGATGCCGGATGAAAGTGGGCAACGCCTGGAAAAGCGATTTCTTGCGCAGCAGAAGAGTGAGTCCCTCCTCCCAAAAAAAATTGCTTGTGCTGCGAGACAACGTCTCTGGCGCAAATTGCATAACAATGTACTTGGGTGGGGCGTTGTTCTTCAGATAGGTATCGAGGGCCAAGCATCCCGAGTATCTCTTCGATGCTTCGGGACTGCGCGATATTGCAAGTTTTTAAACCGGTAGCGCGCGCGACACGGTGGGATCGAGTCCGGTAAGGGCGGTGGAGTCGCCGTAAATCACGACATCGCAGTCCACGTGATTAAGGCTGAAGGCATAATCGGGATTCAACAGAAATGGATCGCCGGACTCGACTGGGAAGGATTTGGAACGAACAATGGGAATCGAGGAGGCGAGAAACAACGCTGGGATAAGCAGCATCAACAAAACATAGATCCGAAGTGCGTAAACGACTGGTCGCGGCTTGTAACGAATTGTCTTTGATATCCGCGCTCGAATTATCCCCGCGGCGTGTGATCCATCACTCACGCAGCTTATCCTCGGGGCGGCGCATTCAGCTTCATTTCTATCAACTCTACAAGATGGCCAACGTTTCGCAGGGACTCCAATTCGGTGCTCTTGAACTTGATCTTGAAGCGGGATTCTATGGCGACAATGAGATTGATGTGATTCATAGAATCCCATTCAGGTACGTCAGCCGCCTTCATCTCCGGCGTCGGAACTATGGATTGATCATCGAAAACCTCGTGGAAAATTTCGGTTAGCCGTTGATAGATCTGTTCAGTACTCGATCATGGAGATCCTTTCAATATGGTTATTGCGATTGGCGCTGGCTGGAATCGATGAGCGGAAGAATCCACCTCGTCTCGCCGTCCTGCTGTTCCAGTTCGTCAAATCCGAGCTTCGGATAGTGGTCCCCACCATTTCGTTTTTTGGAGTGGGACGAAATGGGCCGATCAAGTCTGTCGCACCCATTGCGGCTAGCCCGCTTTGCAACCACGTTCAATGTGGCGGCTTCAACCTGCTCGACCTAGTACTCTGCAACTCATGAGCCACGTATCAATGACGAGCTTCAGCTCAGCATTGAGTCTACCAATAACGATGGCGATTACTCCATTGTCGCCAAATCGATCCTGGAGGCGAATTGCAGATGTAACGCCGCCGGATCAGTCTTTCAGGAAATGGGCAAATCCGGGAGCGACGAATCCACGAGGTTAAGTTCAGACTCGCAGCCATCGCCAGGAGAATCCCCGAAGCGTTGATGATAGCTTGATCGAGAGCACAAAATGCAATCGGAGCGAAGAGGTAGACATGCTTTTTTGAAATGTCAGCCAAGGCTGAAGCTCAAGCTTCGGGATGGAAGTGGACACAGCTCGCCAACGGCCGGGTTTGATGTTACTCGACTCTGATATGGCGCAGGCCCAGGATGGTGGGCTTCAAAGCGAGAACTACCTCCACATAGATTTCCGGTACTTACATCGCAGCCTAAAGCCTATTTGTTTGGCGGTGGCAATGGAGGCGCGAAGAAAAACAAGTGGCGAACATCGTCCCGGAAGTGGCGACCGATAAGTTGACGCTCGTGTGTGGACAGCGACAGACGCCCAGCGGATCATACATCGAACGGCGCTGTACCTAAGGCGAACAGCTTGCCATTTCCGGGGATCGAGGCTTTGGTTCGGATGCCCGTGGTGCGGAAGCCGTGCGCCTACGAGTTGGTGAGGATTGCTGGACCTACCGACGAATTCGGGCATGAATGATCAAATATATAACCGCCGAAAGACGCCCCTGCTGGGCTGAACCCGCGGATTGTGCGGCGCAGCGCTCGGTTCGGAGATATTGCTTGGAGAGCGGGCGCGTCTGCATTGAGTTGTAATAATTGGCCAACCGGCAGAGACGGAGCGCAATAGTCCGACGCGTCACTCAACTAAAATTGGGGTACTCTAATGAACGCATTTGGGTGGTCTGGACCGACGCATATACCAGCGAGCGCGAAACTACACGCGAATGGGTTGTCCGGGATATGACAAGTTCAATGCAAATCCCGCCGGGCCCCGCCGAACCTTACGATACGGCGCAGGACCTTCTGGGCTGGCTTGATGAGCATGTCCGGCGCTATGGGGACATCTACAAGGCCTCTGTTTACGGCGGCAATGTCTACGTCCTCAGCGCGCCTGTTTACGCGGAGCACGTGCTCCTCCACAACTGGGAAAACTACATCCGCAAGGGCCAGGCGGTGAAGCGCATCGCCTTGAGCCTCGGCAACGGCATCATCTCCAGTAACGGCGCGTTTTGGGTGAAGCAGCGTCGCATGATTCAGCCGGCTTTCAACCGCAATGCGATCTCCGACTTGGCGAGAGTCTTCGCAAGACCCAGCGCAGCGGTGCTCGAACGATGGAAGCGGGCGGTCGAGCGAAAAGCGCAGGTGAACGTCACGCGAGACGTCAGCCTGATGGTACTCGAGGTCACGCTCACCGCGCTGTTCGGCGATGATTATGACCAAGTAGCACCGCACTTTGCGATCGTCGCCGAGGAGTCGCGCAACCTCGGGTTCGCGCAGACGATCACCTCTCTCGGGAAAGTCGTGGTCGATATCGTCGAGCGGCGACGCCAAGCCAACTCCGATGCGAGTGACATTCTCGGTATCCTCATGCGATCGCGGGACCGTGAGGGTGGCCGCCCGATGCCCGATGCCCAACTCGCGCGGGAGGTTCTCACGCTCATTGTCGCTGGCCACGAGACCACGGCCAGTGTCTTGAATTGGACCTGGTATCTGCTCTCCAGGTATCCGGCCGTTGAGGCCAAGCTTTCGGCCGAGCTCGATGGCTTGCTCGGCCCACAGTGGCCGGCGATCGACGAGTTCACAAAATTCACCTATGCCCGTCAAGTGATCGAGGAGGCATTGCGCCTGTATCCGCCGCTTTGGCTGATGACCCGCAAAACCGTGCGGGACGATCGGCTCGGGGATTACTTCGTGCCCGCGGGGACGGAAATCTACATATCACCGTACCTTCTGCAGCATCATCCCGGGCTCTGGGAGGCTCCCGAGCGATTCGAGCCGGGGCGCTTCACGGACGAAGCCTCGGAAGAACGCGCGCGGCTAGCGATGTGTCCGTTCGGCGCCGGCCCACGCAACTGCATCGGGGAGTTCATGGCCCGCGTGGAAATGCAGACACACGTGATGATGATCGCGAGCGAGCTGCGGTTGCGCTACGAGGAGCCACAGCCGGCAGAAATGGTGGCAGGCACCAATTTACTCAGCCGCCACGATCTCCTGATGACGCCCGAGTTGAAAGCCCGGTCATGGGTTGGGCGCCGCGGCTGAAGGCGCAGGAGAGTGTGTCAGCTCTTAGGCCGATCGGCAGCGCAAAGAGGGAAATTTGCGGTTTCGCGGCCACACGATGCTGTGACGGATAAGATCGCGAACGAAGTGGGGAGTAGCGGTGTGCGTGCGCCCGAGGGCGGCGCGCTTCACTAGGCCGATCGAACATGCAAGGAAGGCAACGATGTCTATCCTTATGGCGTGGCCGAATTCCATACGTCATTGCGAAGTAGCGCCTTCGGGATTCGAACCAATAAGACGGCAGCCGCTTCGGTCCGCTCGTCGGATCCGTTACCTTGGTGCTTTGCCCCATAATGTGCATCACCCGACTTTCCGGGACGTACCAGGTGGCAAAGCCGGCTTTTTTGGCGCGGTAACAGAAATCCGTCTCCTCGAAGTACAGAAAATAGTTTTCGTCCATTCCTCCGATTGCCTCGAGGACTGCAGGGCGAATCAACATGGATGCACCGCAAATCCAGTCAATTGGCTGGGGCATCTTCGTCATATGTTGCGCGACCATCCAGCGCTTGAATAAACGCATCAAGGGGCCCAATTCCATCCCTTGGAGCATTTCGCTCATCAACGTAGGAAAATGAAAGGCGATTGGCCAATCACTCCCATCCAAATTTTCAAAGCTGCTTCCCGCAATACCAACTTTGGGATGAGATTCCAGGAAGCGAGCCAAGGTTCCGATGGCGCCGGGTCGAACCTGGGCATCGGGATTTAGCAGGTAGATATACGACGGAGCATGATCTTCGTAAGCTCGCGCGATTCCAAGGTTGTTACCGTACGCAAAGCCACCGTTTTTTGGCGCGGTCACCAATGTGACCCAGGAGCGCCAGCCATTCGATTCGATCGCCTCGGCGATCGATGGCGCATCGCCGGAGGCGTTATCGACGACGAAGGCTCGTATATGGAATCCGGCGGCTGATCGCTCCGCGGCGACTGATCGTAAGCTTTCGATCGTCAGCGCGGCGCACTTGTATGTAACAATCACCACCGCGATATCGAGTTCAGTCATTGTCAATGCCGAAGGTGGATAGCCGGTAAGTAATATACGACCACCTTGCTCGCCAAGTAAGCGGATGGTGCAATACCACGGATAAACAGTACCCTATATGCCTTGCGCTCCGCCGCAACCCGTCCGAGGGGAGGTCCCTTTACTCGAAACCGGCGGCGCTAATGTGCCGGCACCCTGGATCACTCGCGGCGGCCGCTCCATGTCCTGCTTTTTTACATTGTTCACTTCCCGTGTCGCGGGGCGCGAGATTCACCGATCGCACAAATCAACGTGCCATGACCGGACGCTTATCCTATAATCACGCGAATGAACAAACTGAATTTGCGATTCGGATGAACGTCAGATCCACCATAGTCTCACAGTTCGAACAAGTTGCTGTCGAACAAAAGAGAAAGTTGGCGCGGTTGTCCGACGACCTCAAACTTCTCGATTCGGGGCTCGATTCCCTTAGTTTTGCGTTAATCGTCATGCGCTTGGAAGAGGCACTGGGATTCGATCCATTTGATGACTCGGGCGAGACGCAATTTCCAGTTACATTCGGCGACTTCGTGAAGCTGTATGAAGGTAAATCGAAGTAGCTGAGCTGATTTCGTTGCTCCTGGCGCTTATGGCCGGAGGTGCCGGAATACGCTGAGAACGAGTCCGAAAGGACAGCGTTCGATCGCCGGGACCTTCAACCGCGCGAGCAAGGTCGATCAACACTACTGGCCAGCGTGAGGCGAGCGATGCGCCGACGGACTACGGCTAAGTGGATGGTGGCGTCATTCGCCGTGGCGCTCGCAATCGTCGTGGAGTACCGGCTGGGGGCGGGTCCCGGCGAGCGCGTCTCCGGCGCTTTGCGCGCGACGGCGCGTTGGTCGTTCACCTTGTTCTGGTTGGCGAGCGTTGGCCGCGCGCTGGCCACTCTTTTCGGCGAGAGATTTCAAGCGCTGGCGGCGCATGCGCGCGATCTGGGTCTGTCCTACGCATCGGCTCACCTCGTCCACTTGGGACTCGTGGTTTGGGTCTACTACTACGCTATCGTGCATGGCAAGGAAGTGCCATCGCAGCACACGCTCATCTTCTTCGGTATCGCGGTCTTCTGGACCTACCTGATCGCGCTTTTGTCCTTCGACTCCTTCGCGGCGAAACTCAACGCCCGTACCTGCCGGATATTGCGAACCATCGGAGTCGAGTACATCGCCCTGGCTTTCTTCGTCGACTTCTTCAAAAGCCCGTTTCAGAACGGATTCGCGCACATCGCAAGCTATGCCCCGTTCGTAGTGCTCTCGGTCGCCGGGCCTTTGCTGCGGCTCGCGGCGATGGGTAAACGGCGGCTCATCGAGCTGCGGCGTCTGCTGGTCTCGGCGCGACTCGAGTCGCCGTACCATTAGTGCTTCGTGCTCTCATCGCGTCGATGACGCTCCCGAGAGGTTGGCTCAGGGAATATGCCAGTCGGCTGCGGAGCCCATGCGCCACGTGATCTTATCGTCCGGTTTATCGTACTCGACGGCGGCGGTGCGATCGATGGGTCGGAAAACGTGGTAGAGCCGGGCGGCCCATTGGCGCTGTGGCCAGGGAGGCAATTTGAGCTCCGCCTGAAGGGCGGGCTCATCCCACGGCACGTCCAGATAGCTCGAATCGTGATGCCGGCTGGCTACGGCCTTGAGCGCCTGCGGAAATAGCGCGATAGAGCCGGCCGGAATGGGATTTTGGGCCTGCGGTGCCGGCTTGCCGCGCCAATGGGCGCTGAATGCACCGACGAGGCTCCCTTGATCGGCGAACTCCAGATGCCCGAGCTGGGTACTGCGCGGATTCATCTCGATCAAGTAGGGCACTCTCGTATCGGCGTCGATCATGAAATCCAGGCCAAAGAAGCCGGTAATTTTGAGCCTCTCGGCCAGCCGCCTCGCCGCGTTTTCCATCGCCTCATTGCGAATTCGTTGAATGATCACCGCCGCGCCGGTGGGACCGTCGGCTGCGAGCACCGCGACCGAGACAATCGAGATGAGCTTGCCATCGCGGCATGCGGCCATGCAATTAGCCGGACGACCCCGAATCATCTGTTGCACGGTGATCTCACCGGCGGTGGGGTTTCCACATCGCCATAAGGCAATCGGATCGCGATCGATGAGGAGCCGCTTCCAGCCGGTCATCAGGTCCTGCGGCTTGCTCAGATCGCGCCAGGCTGCGATCGCTTCCTCGATCGAGCCACAGATGCGTACACCGTTTCCGCCGGACTCGCCGTCTACTTTCACGACGCTCACCGATGCCTGCTGATGCCAGTGGATGAGATCGTCGGGTCCGAGTACGCGTTTGGTCTGCGCAACCGCAATGCCGAGTTGTGCCGCCGCCTCCAGCAGCCGCTCGCGGCTGCGAACAATGGGGAATCCCAGCGGGTCCCCGAGAGAATCCTCTATGAGCGCCCGTAAAGGGGGCTCGGATGAGTGCAGGGCGTGCAATTGAGCGACCACTCCGTCGTCGCACGGCACGATGACATCGGGGCGTGTGCTCGTGATTGCACTGCGAAAACTGAAGAGCGAGTCGATGCCGCCGTAACGCATGACGCGCTCAAGGCCGGAGACCTTCGCTATGGAGTGCCCGGCGGGACAGAGTGCACTGACTGCGCACCCATGCTTCACGAAGGCCGAGGCCAGGCGAGCCGACAGCGGCCACCATTTGGCGGCGACTATCAGGACCGACGGGCGGCGTACTTCTGTGAAAGGTCTTGATTCCACGCTTGCTTCAGCCACTTGGGTGATGCTTCAGCACGCTGCGACGTGAAAATTCCATTTACCATAATCCTGTGCGAAGCTCTCAGTTTCGTACAGATTTCCTTTCGAGCGGTTCGCGACTCCGCCAGTATGCATTGCTGTAGTTAATTTGCGGCCGACCCGATCACATCACGAATTTGTCTTAATGTCGAATGGGAGCATTGAGTAGGAATGGCTGTCGTTGACATCGCGATTATCGGAGCCGGACCTTACGGCCTGTCGCTCGCGGCCCATCTTGCCCGAACGCGCCGGTCCTTTCGAATTTTCGGCGAGCCCATGAAGTTTTGGAGCGAGCATATGCCCCGCGGCATGCGCCTCAAGTCCGAGGGATTCGCTTCTAACCTCTCGGATCCAAACGGGGAATTCACGCTCGAGGTCTTTTGCGCCGAGCGAGGCATCGATTACGCCGACATCGGGCTGCCCGTGGCGCTCGATACCTTCATCGCATACGGGACCGAGTTCCAGCGCCGCTATGTTCCTGCGCTGGAGAAAGTCCAGGTGGTTGGACTCGCGCATTCACCGACCGGATTTGAATTGAGCACGTCGAACGGCGAGGTTCTACAGGCGCGCCGGGTCGTTGTCGCAACCGGCATTGGGCACTTTGCCTCCCTGCCGGGCGTGCTCGAGAATATGCCCGCGTCGCTCGTTACTCATAGTTCGGCTCACTCTTCCGATTTGCAGTCCTTCAAGAATCGCAAGGTCGTGGTACTGGGTGCAGGCGCATCCGCTCTCGATATCGCTGCTCTGTTGATCGAGGCAGGAGCGAGCGTCGCGTTGATTGCACGGACCGATACGCTCAAGTTTCATGATCCGCCGCGCGAACCTCGCCCGCTTCTCGAGAGGCTCAGAGAGCCGCGCTCGGGTCTGGGAACGGGTTGGCGTTCCCGCCTGTCGTGCGATCTGCCCCTGGCGTTTCACCTGTTGCCTGAATCCGTTCGTCTCCGCGCGGTGGCGCGACATTTGGGCCCGGCGCCTTGCTGGTTCACTCGCGACGCGGTAGTGGGCCGGATGCCCATGCATCTCGGTGCGACACTCCTCGATGCGCAGATTGCCGACAACCGCATCCATGTGAGTTTCAAACAGAAAGAAGAGCGCCAGAGTATCGAGGCGGATCATCTCATCGCGGCCACAGGCTATAAAGTCGCAATATCGCGCCTTCCATTCGTGCACGACTCATTGATCAAGCGCATCCGCCGCGCCGCCGACACGCCCATCTTGCGTCGCCCTTTCGAATCGTCGGTGCCGGGGCTCCATTTCGTCGGCGTGGCTGCTGCGAACAGTTTTGGGCCTCTGTTCCGATTTGCATTCGGAGCGGACTATGCCGCGAAGCAGCTCGGACGCCATCTGGCGCGTGTGTAACGGCCGGGGACGCGCGCCCGGCCGTGTTCCAACGCTTAGAGAGTTATCGAGCCGATTTCGCTCAACGCGCTCTGCGTCCCATCTGTCGCATCGGCCGCGACCGCGAAATACCAGGTTCCCGATCCGAGCCCGGTAATTTCGGCACCGGTTGTCGCGGTACCGCTCACGACCAACGACTGGGTCATCGAGCCCTCCGAATTCCCGTAGTAAATGGTGTAGCCCTTGAGGGGCGTGATTGGCGTGCCGTTCACGTTGCTCGTGGGCGCATTCCAACTCAAGGTCGCCGTTCCGCTTGCCGCCGCATCGACCACCGTTACCGTGGCTTTCTTGGAAGTTTTCGCGCCACTCGAGTTGAAGCACGTGAGGATGAAGGTGGTCGTCGCGGTCAAACCGTTGGTGGTGCTGCTGCCCTCGACTGGCTCGCTGCCGTCCCAGGGCCCGTAGCCGTGACAGGCATAAGCATTCGACGCATTCCAGGTGAGGACGGCATTGCCACCCGCTTGGACCCTCGTGGGACTTGCGGCAAAGGTGACCTGCGGTACTTCGTCCGACAAGTAAACCGTTTGAGTTCGGGAGGTTGTGCCGCCCGCGCCGTTGCAGGTGATGGTGAACGTCGTTGCGGCGCTCAGTGACCCCGTCGATCTCGAGCCGCTGGTGGCGAGTGTTCCCGACCATTCGCCCGAAGCTGCGCAGGAGGTGGCGTTGGCGGACGACCAGGTCAATGTCGAACTGGCGCCGGCCGAAACGCTCGAGGGACTTGCCCTCAGCGTCACTGTGGGCGGGGAATTCGTCGCAGCGGCAGACAGCGAGGTGGCCGCGACAGCGAGGACTGTCAGCGTCCCTACGACCAGGAATCGGCAGGGGCTTGGCATCGGCGCGGTTCGGGCCGTCGCCATCATCGTTGCGTTATGATCGAGGATCGCGCGGCACCGGCTCAGTAGTTTCATCAACGATTTCCTTTGCGACAAACTCGTGAACTGGACCTCCTGGAATGTTCACGGGCGTGATTGAAGAGGCGCCATAATTCTCGAAGTCGAGAGAGACGCCAATGTGTCGCGGTTCACATACGGTGACCGAGATCTTGTGTCGCAAATCACATACGGAGGCTCACGCGCATCGCGCGAGATATCGTCCGCGGCTGACGTGGGGTCTATCGTTCGTGTTCGGACACGATCTGGTGCATGGCCGACGGCCGCGCCGGGGTGCGGCTACGAGAGCCGCCACTGATCGAGACGGAGCACGGCGGCGGCTGTGAGCCCGAGCCATGGGATATCTCTAAAATCTTTCGTGTCGAAATTGCGCGAGCCGGATCTGCGCACCAAGCAACCCGATACGCCAATTACGAATCAACAGCAGCGGATATAGAAACTCGCCTGCCGACAGAGCGTGGGCGGGCGGTGGCTGACGCCGAATGCCGTGAGTCTGCCGGGTTGTGGTCAATATGCCGGGGGCAGCTAGATGCGCCACACGCGCAGCGTTGGCGATACCAAACACCCGTGAGAGGCGTGTAACTCAGACCGCCGTCGATGCGCCACGCATGGCAACGATTGCCTCACCGAATTTTCCGACGCGGGATTGCACACAGACATGCGCCACGCATGGCAACGATTGCCTCACCGAATTTTCCGACGCGCGATTGCACACAGACGTTCCCACTCTTACCGCAGATTGGCAACCTGTCGCCGTTTGCAAACAGGCTGCGCGCGTTCGGCTGCCGGAAAAGTCCGCGCGATCGGCTGTGTGAGGGGATCTCGGCATTTTTAATTCGTGTTTTATCTCGCCGCGGAAGCAGGTGTTACGGATTTGCGTCGAAACCTTCGGCCGCGCGTTTGATTTGATCTCTAATCGTTTGATCTGTCCGCGAAAGCGACTCGAGATCGCCGCGGCATGCGATAGAACAGCTTGTTTCTAAGCACTTTCGTCAGATATCAATGTGGCACCCCCATGACAGCGGCCGATAAATTGCGCTCCATTGTCGGTACGTCGCGACATTTGCGCGATGTGATTTACGTCGATTAAATCGCCGCTCAATCCATCGTGATCACGCGCGTTGTGACGTGTCGCAACGCCTTGGGGATTTTTTTGAGGAGCGTTTTCAATGCCACGAGTCGATATCACCAGAGTTTTGTTGGCGACCTTCTCGCTGTCGATGCTGGCACTCTCTGCGATGGCGGGCGAAATCCGCATCACGGGGACGCCCCCGGGCGCAACGGTGGGCAAATCGTATTCCTGGGCTGCGACGGTGACGGGTGGAAACCGGGCGACGATGGAGTTCAGTTACGTGAACGTGCCGAGCTGGTCGGGGAAATACCGCGGCAGCGGCGCGATCATCGGCACGCCGACGCAGGCGGGCGTTTATTCCAACATTCAGATCCAGGCATGGGATGGGGTGAATTTCGGCGTGAGCGCACCGTTCAGCATCACGGTCACCGGCGGCACCGCTCCGCCGCCATCGACGGCGTCGCTGAAGATTTCCGGCACGCCGGAGGAGACCATCCAGGTGGGGCAGTCCTATTATTTCGCGCCCACCGTGGTGGCGCCGGCAGGGGCCGCCTTGACGTACAGCATCGCAAACAAGCCGTCATGGGCGACGCTGAAGGCATCGAGTGGCGCGTTGTCGGGCACGCCCACGACCGCCGGTGAAACAAAGAACATCGTTCTGACCGTCAGCGACGGCGCTCAATCCGCGTCCTTGCCGGCCTTCAGCATTACCGCGGACCCTGCCACCGCGAGCTCTTCCGGGAGTGCGACGCTCAGTTGGGCCGTGCCTGCCGACAATACCAACGGCACCCCGTTGACCAACCTGGCGGGCTACGTGGTGCGCTACGGGACCAACAGCGCCAACCTGAACTCGCATCTTTCGGTATCCACGAACGAGGTGCAGATTGAGAATCTTTCGGCCGGCGTCTGGTACTTCCAGGTGGCGACCGTCAATTCGCTCAACGTCGAGAGCGAGTTCTCGCAAGCCGTGAGCAAACAGATTCCCTGAGACCCATTCTCGGCTTGGCGAACCGACCCCTTGCCCAGGTCGGTGAAGACAAGATAGATTTGGCGGGATGCTGTTCTCCCGGGGCGCTTCGCCGATGGCTCAGATCATCGAGACAACGGGCCTCGCGAAGACCTACGGTCATTTTGGCGCCCTGCGCGGGCTCGATCTGTCGGTGCCGGAAGGAAGCGTATTCGCCGTGCTCGGAGCGAGCGGCGCCGGAAAGACGACGCTCATCAAGATCCTTCTCAATATCATCGAGCCGACTCAGGGGACGGCGCGAATCCTCGGGGTCGATTCGCGCACAATCGATCCCGACACGCTCGCGAGCATCGGCTACGTTTCCGAGAGCCAGGCGCTGCCGGCCCGGTTGCGGGTCGCCGACTTTTTCGCCTACTTGCGCCCGTGCTATGCCCACTGGGACGAGGTCCTGGAATCCGAGCTTCGTGCCCAGTTCGCCCTGCCGCCGGATCGGCGGATCGGGGAGCTGTCGCACGGCATGCGGCTCAAGGCGGCGCTCGCGTGTGCACTCTGCTTTCGGCCTCGGTTGCTGGTGCTCGATGAGCCCCTGAGCGGGCTCGACGCGTTGGCGCGCGATGAGATCATCGCGGGGTTCACGAGCCAGGCGGGCGCGATGACGATATTGATTTCATCGCACGAATTGAACGAGGTTCAGCGCTTCGCCACCCACGTCGCGTTCCTGCACGAGGGACGTCTCCTGTTCCAAGGATCGATGGAGTCCCTTGCGGATCATGCACGGCCTCTGCTTGGCTCGAGGAATGGCGCACCGGTGTCGCTGCGCGATATTTTTGTCGCGATGGTCCGGGCGGCACGACAAATCTCGACCAGCCACCCGAGCGTGCAAAGCGGTTGATCAGGCACCTTCTCATCAAGGACTGGAGGCTCCTGTGGCCCATGGTCGGGTTGACGGTCGCGGTTCAGCTCGGACGCGTGTGGGCGGGCGCTACGTCGAATTTGCTCCATGCATCGCCGGCTGCCGACGCGCTCCTGCGCCCCTTGACCATCGCCTGGTTCATCGGCCTCGCGGCGCTCACGGTCGCCGTCGTGCATCAGGATCCGATCCCGGGCGTCGATCAAGACTGGCTCATCCGGCCGTTGCGCCGGACGCAATTGCTGCTCGCCAAGCTGGCGTTCCTCGCGATCACGGTGAGCGGACCGATGCTCGTGATGGACCTGGTGACCGGCCTCGCGGCCCGTATGCCGCTCGCCCCGGTTCTGGAAGCGGCACTCGCCAAGAACTTTTTTGTTTATGTCTGCTTCATCGTGCCGGTCGCGGCGCTCGCCTCCACGACCCGCAACATGACCGAGATCATCCTGTTCGGGTCGGCTCTGTTTCTCGTATTCTCCATGAGCCTGAGCTTGAGCGCGTTCTTCCTCGGTGCCGAGTGGTGTCCGACCTGCGGCACTGGAATGGCGTGGCTTCAGCACTTCGTGCAGCACCTGCTCATCCTGGCGGGCGCCCTCATCGTCCTGCGGCTGCAGTACTACCGGCGCCGCTCCGCGCTCTCGCGCGCGCTCGCCCTGATCGGCGCGGCGTTGCTCGTGTACCTTCAGCTTCCCTGGTCGGGCGCGTTCGCCGTGGAGGCGTGGCTGACGGAGCCGAACCGCGCGGCGGCACCGGTGGCGCTCGAGCTCGACACGCGTGATCCAGAGGCCCTGGGGGCAAGCCGGAGCGGACCGACACCGGCGCGCGGACGGATGGACCGGGCGATCGACTATTTGCATCGTTCCCGCGGGGATCAACGGGCGATCGCCATTCCCGTTCGAATCTCCGGCATCGCGGATGACCAACGGGTGCTCGTCGACCGATCGGCCGTCCGCATCGTTCGAGCGGACGGCCGATCGCTGTATGAGCACGTCGGCGCCGGCGCATCGGCGGGATTGTCGATGGATGCACAAGGCGATGCGATCACCGACGGCCTCGCAAGTCAGCTCGTGGATGTTCCGGTGAATGTCGATACGGGAAGCGAGGTGCCGGGGCTGCGCTTGCAGATCGATTATTCGATGACGCTTCTGGCCGTGCAGGCCGCGCACACGGTCGCCGCCGCCGGCGGTGATGTGCGTGCGCCGGACATCGGCGCTTGCGCGACGAGGGTGCACCGCAACACCCTCACACTGAGCTGCAGGGCGATTGGCGCGGCGCCCGCTTGCTACAGCGCCGCCGTGTTTTCGGCTGACGGACATCTGACTGCCGAAGCCCTGCAATGCGACGGCGACTACCGGCGCCACTGGCCGACGCTCATCGATGTGCTCAGCCCGTACGGCATGGAGTTCCAGCTGCGCGGCTCGAATGCGATGGATCCCGCGGAGCTGGCTCGCGCCTACCTGGTGCTCAAGGTGTATGGCGAGCGCGCGCATTTCAAGCGTTCGCTCAGCGCCCCGCTTCCGCGGCTTGAGTAGCGGCGCCCCCGGCGAGCTCTGGTCGCTAAATGGTTTTCGAGCCGATCGCGCTCATCGCGCTCTGTGTGCCGTCCATCGCATCCGCCGCCACCGCGAAGTACCACGTTCCCGGCGTCAGGCCGGTGATCGTGTAGGTCAATGTCGAGGCGCCGCTGACCACGACCGATTGCGTCAGGGCGCCCTCGGTCGTCCCGTAATAGACGGTATAGCCGGAGAGCGGGGTCACGCTCGTGCCGTTGGTGTTCTCCGTCGGCGCGCTCCAGATGAGCGTCGCCGAGCCGGTGGTTGCGGGTGTGACCGTGACCGTCGCACTCTGACTCGCCGAACCCCCGGGGCCGGTGCAGCTCAGGCCATAGGTCGTGCTTGCGCTGAGCGCACCCGTCGACTGCGATCCGCTGGTTGCCAGAGCGCCGGACCAACCGCCCGATGCCGCGCAGCTGGTCGCGTTGGTCGAGGACCATGACAAGGTCGCGCTCGACCCGCTCGCGATGCTGGTCGGACTGGCGCTGAGCGAGAGGGTCGGGGCGGGCGCCGACACGGAGATCGTGACCGATTGGGCTGCGCTGCCGCCGGCGCCCGTGCAGGTGAGCGTGAATTGGGTGGCGGCGGTGAGGTTTCCGGTGCTTTGCGAGCCGCTCGTCGCCTCACTGCCGCTCCAGCCGCCGGAGGCGGCGCAGGAGCTGGCATTCGTCGACGCCCACGTCAGTGTCGAGGCAGCGCCACTCTTGACCGTGGTCGGGTTCCCAGCGAGCGTGACCGTGGGAGTCGGCGTCGTTACTGTGACCGTCACCGATTGAGAGGCGCTCCCGCCGGTGCCGCTGCAGGTCAACGTATAGGTCGCGCTCGACTTGAGCGCGCCGGTCGCTGCGGAGCCGCTCGAGGCCTCGGTTCCCGACCATGAGCCGGACGCCGTGCAGGCGCTCGCGTTGGTGGACGACCAGGTGAGCGTGGTGCCGTTCCCGCTCGTGACGGTGCTCGGGCTCGCCGTCAGCGAGACGGTGGGCGCAGGCTGGGTCACCGAGACGGTCGCAGTCTGGCTGGCGGTGCCCCCGGGGCCCGTACAGGACAGGGTGAAAGTCGAATTGGCTTTGAGCGCTCCGGTGCTCTGGGTACCGCTGAGCGGCTCGGCTCCCGACCAGCCGCCGGATGCCGTGCAGGCGCTCGCATGGCTCGCAGACCAGGTCAGGCTCGCGCTGCCACCGCTGATCACGGTGCTCGGGCTTGCGGTCAGCGCGATCGTGGGCGCGGGGGCCGGGGAGGTGACCGAGACCGTCGCCGACTGGGCCGCACTGCCGCCCGGGCCGGCACAGCTCAACGTGTAGGTGGCATTCTGCTGAAGCGCGCCGGTGGACTGCGAGCCGCTGACGGCCCTCGCTCCCGACCAGGCACCCGAGGCCGTGCAAGCGGAGGCATTCGTCGACGACCACGTCAGGGTCGCGCCGTTGCCGCTCGTGACGGTGCTGGGGCTCGCCATGAGCGCCACGGTCGGTGCGGGCGGCGTGACCGACACCGTGATCGACTGGCTCGCGCTGCCGCCTGATCCGGTGCAGGTCAGCATGTACGTCGAGGTCGCGCTCATCGCTCCGGTCGTGGCCGATCCGCTTAAGCCCCGGGCGCCCGCCCATGCGCCGGAGGCCATGCACGAGGTCGCATTGGATGCCGACCACGTCAAGGTCGAAGCCTGGCCGCTCGCCACGGTGCTCGGGTTCGCGCTCAAGGAGATGGTTGCCGTGGGCTGCGGGGTCACGGTCACGGTCGTGGCTTGAGCGGCCTGGCCGCCCGGTCCCGAGCACGTCAACGTGTACGTGCCGCTCGCGGTGAGGGCGCCGGTGGACTGCGAGCCGTTTGCCGATTTCGCCCCCGACCAGGCGCCCGAGGCGGTGCAGGCCGAGGCGTTGAGGGACGCCCAGCTTAAGGTGGCGCTGCCGCCGCTCGTGATCGAGCTCGGGCTGGCGCTCAGGCGCACGCTCGGCGGCGTTGCGCTGACGGAGACGGTCGCGGACTGGGTCGCGCTGCCGCCGGCTCCCGTGCAAGTCAGGCTGTAGGTGGAGGTGGCGGTGAGCGCACCGGTCGATTGCGAGCCGCTCGTGGACTTCGCGCCGCTCCAGGCGCCGGACGCCGCGCACGCCGTGGCGTTCGCCGAGACCCAAGTGAGCGTCGCGCTCGCGCCGCTCGCAATCGCGCTTGGCCCCACGCTTAACTGCACCGTCGGCGTGGGCGACTTGACGGATACCGTCGTCGCTTGGGTGGCCGAGCCTCCCGGTCCGGTGCAGGTCAAGGTGTAGGTGGTCGCTGCTTCTACGATGCCGCTCGACTGGCTGCCTGTGGCAGGCTTGCTGCCTGACCATCCGCCCGAGGCTGTGCATTGGGCGGAATTGGCAGCGGACCAGCTGAGCGTCGTGCTGGCTCCCGCCGCCACCGTGCTCGGGTTTGCGCTGATCTGGATCGTCGGTGCACCGGCGGCCAGGGACACCGTGACGGACTGGGTCGCGGTCCCGCCGAGTCCCGTGCAAGCGAGCGTGAAGGTCGAGCCCGTCTTGAGCGGTCCGCTGGACTGCGAACCGCTCGGATTGACACTACCGGACCACGCGCCCGACGCCGAGCAGCGCGTGGCATTGAGGCTCGACCAGGTGAGCACCGAGCTGCCGCCGGAGGCGACGGTGCTGGGATTGGCGCTGAGCTTGATCTCGGGCGCTGCATTGGTCACCGTCACGGTTGCCGATTGGGTGCTCGAGCCCCCGGGGCCGGTGCAGGTCAAGCCGAAATCCGAGGTGTTCGAGAGTGCACCCGAAGACCACGTGCCGTTGGTTGCGACCGGGCCGTTCCAGCCTCCGCTCGCCGTGCAGCTCTGGGCGTTCGCCGCGGTCCAGGTGAGCGTGGAGCTTTCGCCCGCGCCGATCGTGGTCGGCGATGCGCCGAGAGTAATCGCAGGCGCGGGCTGAGTGACTTGCACTTCCGCGGACTGCGAGGCCGAACCCCCGCTGCCGGTGCAATCGAGAATGTAGGTCGTGGTCGATGAGAGCGGAGTCATCGATAGCGTTCCGGAGGTCGGCTGACTCCCGGTCCAGCCGCCCGACGCGCTGCAGGATTGCGCGCCGCTCGCATTCCACTTCAAGGTGACGGACTGACCCGCCTCGACGCTGGTAGAGCTGAGCTGCAGCTCGATGGCGGGAGGGTGCGCCGACGCCGAGGTGGCGGCGGCGGAGGTGTTCGAGCCGCCGCTCGTCCCTGTCAGGATATCGCCTTGGCACGCGGCGAGCAGCATCGCAGCCACCGCCACGGCGATCGCGCGCGCGAGATGCAAGCGGCAAGCTGCCGGGGTCATCCAACCATCTCCCTGTTTGGCGCTCGGGGCCGCTTGCCGGCACCGACGCACGCCTCAAATCACTGCGGGGAGATAGTCGATTCTTCTGTCAACTCTGCCAACGTGTCGCCGATCGTGGACGTCGCCAATTGGCGGCATGCTCAGGCGTTGTCTGCGTTTTTTCCCGCAGATGATTGATCGGGCGGGAGTTCCCTGCGAGCGCTCGGTAAGCAGTTCTCGCGCCGGTTTGTCAAGAGCCGAGTTTTAAGCGAGCCGCGACTCAATAGGCGTTGCGATGACCGAGCACGGTGAACGCGGTGCGTGCGATGATTTTCAGGTCCAGCTTGAACGACCAGTTATTGAGGTACTCGAGGTCGTATTGGATCCGCCGCTGCATCTTGTCGACGGTGGCGGTCTCACCGCGCAAACCGTTGACTTGCGCCCACCCGGTGATGCCGGGGCGCACCTTGTGCCGGATCATGTAGCCGCAAATCAGCTTGCGGTACTCCTCGTTGTGGGCCACCGCATGAGGCCTCGGTCCCACGAAGCTCATCTTGCCTTCGAGCACGTTGAACAGTTGAGGCAGCTCATCCAAGGACGTTCTGCGCAGCAGGGCGCCGATGCGAGTGACGCGGCGATCTTCGCGGCTCGCTTGCGCGACGATCGGCCCATCCTCGCAGACCGTCATGGTGCGAAACTTGTAGACCAGGATCTGTTCGCCGTTGAGGCCGTAACGGCGCTGTCTGAAAATGACGGGGCCCGGTGAGGAGATCTTGATGGCTGCGGCGATGGCGACGAGCACGGGCCAAAACAGCAGCAGCACCATCGATGCGAATGAAAAATCGAATGCCCTCTTCCAGAAGGCGCTCATGCCCTGGAGCGGAGAGTCGCAGATCGAGAAGGCGGGCATCCCGTTGATCTCGACGCAGCGCGGCTGTACCAGATCAAACGCGAAGAGATTCGGCACAAAATAGATGCTGGCGGTCGTGTCGCGCAGCGACTTGAGCAGCGCTTCGATGCGCGGAGCGGTCGACAAGGGCAGGGCGAGATATACGCGAGTGATCGCATTGTGGCGTACGTAGTCTGCAAAATCATCGGCGCAGAAGTTGGCGGACACCGGGGTCTGCTGGCCGGGCCCAGGCGTTCGGGTCGCGCTTCGGTAATCCAGGAAGCCAAAGAACGTGCCGCTCACCTGACTTTGATCGATGCGGCGAGCGAGTTCGAGACCGACCTCGTTGGCTCCGATGATGACGTAACGCTCGGCGGTCGAATGATCCGCCGCCAGCCACTTGGCGATCGGAACGCACAAGTTGTCCACGATCAGCATCGCGATCGGTGTGGTTGCGTACCAGGCCAGCAGCACATCCCTCGGCACCGAGTGCGCCTTGAATGCGATGGTCAAAAAATACAGGATCGCGGCCACACAGCTCCACTCGAGCAGAACGCGCGGCGCCGCGCGGCGTGTGCGGCCCGCGGATGAGGCCGGCTTGCGCACGTCGAGCGGACTGAAGATCTGCGAGCAGATGAGGAACGTGAGTAGGGCGAGCGCCCAGAATTGCAGGGACAGCGATCGGCCGCTCACGAGAAAGCAAAGCGCGAGCGAAATTACCGCGGTGAGCGGCAGGGTGCTTTGCTTGATGACCGTCAGAGCGGCCGGTTCGATGTTTCCGAAACGTACGGCTTTGTTATGCAGCGTCGTACCGGCGGGGGGCGATGACCGTCGCTCGCCCGGCCCACTGAAGGGAAGGGGGATTTCATCGCTCGACAAGCTTCCGGTGCTCGCCGGTACCTCGGACATCGCATATCTCCTGATCGCTCACGCGCTGAGGTGAAACTACCTCTTCACAAGCAACCTGCGTGCCATTTTCCCCGCGGATTATGTTAACGAGCCTGACACCTGTGTGCCGGAACGATTATTCTCGCATGCCGCTTCACTCTACACCGTTTGCGTTCTCGCTGACCAGCGCGAATGCGTTACAGAACGGTGCACGAGAGCCTCCCGCCGCATCTTTTATGGTGCGACGCCCGCTGTACATTAATTGACCACCCGGATTCGGGGCGCTCGATCGCCAGGATTATGGTAAGTCGCGAGGCGCTGAATGCGTAACCCGATCGTCATTCACCTGTCGAGCATCTGGCACGGGCCATTCGCAAAGAACCTCGAGTGGGTCAGCGCCACACGGCGTGATATACGACGACGATGAGTGCGGCAACACCGCGCAGCGACTCGAGCGGCGCGAAGAACTCGGCGTCCCGTGGAAACGGATTCCTCGCGCGACATCGACAGAGCGCGCGGCAGAACGGCGGCCATGCGTTAATCCCCCGGCGCCGTGATTTTCAGATTGCTAATCAATAAGATACGAGCAGTCGGCGTCTCGGATTCCAAGGCCGCGGAAGAACTCGTGCCACTTCTTGACCGCCTAACCGCACTCGTCGAAGCTGCCTGTCTCATGAATTCAAGGCATCGAGTCCGGCGATGAATGGAGGCGCGCCTGCGCGCAAAGCCTTCGATACCGGTTGGACATTGGCCGCAACTTATGCGGGATTTGTTGCTCTCAGCGCCCCTCTTCAACGCAGAGCATGGACGCTGGTGGCATCGGATCCGGATCGATTGGTGGCTGTGGTCCCGATCCTCCTGTTGTTTCTCGTCACCGTTGGGACCCTCGCGCTGTCTGCCTATCTGGCTCCGGCAACCTCTGAAAGGCTGTTCACGCGGCTTACGGAATGGTTCCGCGTGCGAAGGCGCTTCGCGTTGGCGCTGCTGCTCGCGCTTGCGATCATCGCCTCCGGAGCGATCGCATATGCGGTGCTCGACCGTTTCCAGGATTCCGGCGACGAGTTCGCCTACGTGTTTCAGGCAAAGCTATTCGCCAAAGGGCACCTATGGGCCGCTGCTCCGCCGCTCGGCGACACCTTCGTGCCCTACCGTACTTGGATCATCGGAGATAAATGGCTGAGCCAATATCCACCCGGGTGGCCGCTCGCGATGGCCCTCGCCATCGTGGCGGGCGTGCCGGCGTGGTTCCTCAACACACTGCTCGGTGTCGGAACTGCAACCGCATTGTTGTCGCCGCTCTGGCGCTTCAAGGACGGCATGATCCTGCTCGCGGCCGTTGCATTGTACGTGCTGACGCCTTTCTACCTTCTGAATGCGGCGTCATTTCATTCCCACATGCTGTCGGCACTTCTCATACTGTCGTTCTGCCTGAGCTGCCTCTGGTACCAACGCGACCATCGAGCCGTGGCGCTAATCGCCTCTGGCATGCTGCTCGGCCTCATCGGCCTCACGCGCTACTACAGCCTGATCCTCTTGTTGCCGTCGCTTTGCTACTGGCTGCTGGTCGAAAATCATCAGGGGCGGCCTCGGATGATCGCCCTGTGGGTACTCGGTGGAATCCCTTTTCTCGGTCTGCTCATGACATACCACGACCTGATCACCGGCAGCCCGTTGCGCAGTACTTACTCGCTGATCACGATCAAAGATGTCTATGTCTCGTTTGCTCCGTGCGACGTCGCGCTCGGTGCGAAACTCACGGCTTATCGGCTCGAAGAACTGAGTCTCTGGGCCTCACCCACCCTTCTTCCCGTATATCTTTATTGCCTCGTGCGCAAGCTCAAGAGCCGTTCCATTGCCTTTTATGACCTGATATTTCCGTCCTTCGTCGTCGGATATTTATTCTTCGCGGATATCGGCGGCAACCGCTACGGGCCGCGCTACTACTTCGATGCCTTTCCATTGATGCTGGCGACGATCGTTTCGGCTGCGCCATATGCCGATGCCGCTGGGCGCCTATGCAAGCGACCGCTCGCCATCCATGCCATATTCATGAGCGCCATCTATCTGCTGACGGCACTGCCTTTCGCGTTGGTCGCATACCACCGGCATATCGAGTCACAGCAAGAGCCTTATCGTCTATCTTCGGCGAAGGGACTTAACCATGCAGTGGTGGTCATCGAGAAGTGGCGTGGCCGCGGCCTGGAGCCGGAGGATCTTGCTCGCAACGACCCAGGGCTCCAGGCGCCTGTCCTCTACGCACGCGCCGGGGTCACCGTGGGAGAGTTGCGCCGCGTGTTCCCGAGCCGCTCCATTTGGGTCTACGATCGTGACGACCCGAAAAAGCCTGGGCGCTTGGAGCCCGTTTCGGCCTCGGTGCCCGCCGATACTCGCCTGGAACGATGAAAGGCGCACGCCTGCGGGTAAATGATCGAAAGACTGTATTATCAATCCGATGACGAGTTAGGATGATCGGGGATGCATCGCTGTCGGCGGACTGACTAAACAGGCTTTTCGCGGCGTCAAACTTGGCAGATAGTTCAAAAGTTGAAGCTCCTGTCGGCGTGCGCATCGCCGTCCTGATCCCCTGCTTCAATGAAGAAGTCGCCGTAGAGCACGTCATACGCGATTTCCGGGCTGCTTTGCCTTCCGCGCAGCTCTACGTTTATGACAACAATTCTCGGGATCGAACGGTGATGTTCGCACAGGCGGCCGGGGCGATCGTCCGCTCGGAGACCCTGCAGGGCAAAGGCAACGTGATCAGGCGAATGTTCAGCGACGTGGAAGCCGACATCTACGTCCTGGTCGACGGCGACAACACGTATGACGCGGCCGTCGCGCCGCAGATGGTCGAAACTTTGGTGGAGCGCTCGCTCGACATGGTCGTCGGACGCAGAATCGCAGCCGGCCGGGCGGCGTATCGGCCGGGTCATCGGTTTGGAAACAGTCTTCTGACGGGCGTCGTTGCGATGATTTTCGGCAACCGGACGAGCGACATGTTGTCGGGCTATCGAGTCTTTTCGCGACGCTTCGTCAAGAGTTTCCCGGCGCTTTCACGAGGGTTCGAAATCGAAACGGAGCTCACGGTGCATGCCTTGGAGCTGCGTATGCCGATCCTCGATGTTCCGACACCGTATGTCGATCGGCTTCCCGGCTCGCGAAGCAAGCTCCACACGTTCAAGGATGGGATCTCCATTCTGGGGATGATCGGTGTCCTCGTGAAAGAGGAGCGGCCGATGCAGTTTTTTGGATTGATTTCGATCGCACTCGCGCTCCTGTCGTTGGTCCTGATCTACCCGGTTCTGGTTCAATATTTGGACACCGGGCTGGTGCCTCGCTTCCCCACGGCCATCCTGTCCGCCGCGATGATGATCGTTGCGATTTTGTCGCTGTTTTCGGGGCTCATTCTGGATTCGGTGACCCATAGTCGGCGCGAGATGAAGCGGCTCGCGTATCTCGCCCTCGACAGCGTTGCGCTGACGCTCGAGAAGCTGCGCGCGGCTTCCACCGAGGTGTGTGAGCGAAGGTCGTCAGGGGCGGCCTGGTCACCCTAGCGAACGGTCTTGCCGAGCGACGTCAATAGATCGCGGAGCTTACGGAAGATTCTCGTGGTCGCGCGCTCGACCCTCACTCCAAATGAGGTTTCGAGTGCGGAAAAAGTATCCTTCAGGAAGGCCTTCCAGCCGAAACCCCAGGGCGGGTTCGCATAAGCCCTCGGTACCAATCGGATGAGAGCGGCAATCCGTCTCCGCAGACTCCATTTACCGTGAACGATGGCGCGAAGCCTGTAGCGCTCCGCGAGCTGCATGTAACGTGCTTTTAGCAGCCCGAGGTTGCCGCTCGCCTCTTCGGGCGCAATTTCGATTATCCGGGCGAGCATCCGGCACCTCGACTCGGATGCCATTGCATTCATCGCGCACTGGGTCTCGGTGATTCCACGCAGACGGTACGCGAAGGGCCTGCGTACACCGGGACCCACGACATTTCCGTCATGTTGGCGGTAATTCACCAGGAGTTCCGGGATGTAGCGAATCCGCTCGAGGGCGGACGCCAAGAAGAAGAAGAACTGGTCGTGGGCCATTGGTTGACCGGGGCGGTCATGGTCCATCGAGAGATCATAGAGTGAACAATAGCGGAGCAGGGAGCGGCGAAACACCATCGTGAAGCCATACGGGTTTTGAAACGGCGAAAGGTCGAGGGCCGCGCTCTCGCGCGACTGGAGGGGGAGCCGTGTGAGGCGGCCGTAGGGAACCAGCGCGGCATCGACGGTTACTGCATCGTGATAGGCAAGGCAGATATCAGGACGCGAGAATTCGGCGCAGCAGCGTTCGATCTTTGTGGGTAGCCAGACATCGTCCTGGTCGCAGAACGCGATCAACTCACTCGAGCAAAGCTGCGCGGCGTGAACGAAGTTCCTGGCCCAGCCGAGCCGCTCCGGGTTCCGGTAAAATCGGACCGCAAAGGGCGCATTGGCCGAGAATTTTTTGACGATCGATAGGGTGTCATCAGCCGATGCGTCATCCGTGATGACGATCTCGTCGGGCAACCGAGTTTGCTTCGCCAGGCTTTCGAGCAGCTCCGGCAGAAATTTCTCGCCGTTATAGGTCGTGAGTGCGATCGAGATCGTCGTCATGTAGCTTGGGTCTCTGCGTTGCAGGTTCTCCGAGAAAGATGGAATTCAAAATGCCGAAGTGTGTCAAAAGATGCTAGCAGACAAATCTGACAAGACGCATGAAAAAACCCTGCGACATATCCACGGTCGAGCCCATCCGGGACGACCTGAACCGGTGTGCGGCTGTCGGCAATGAGTGACAATTGGCTGCGCCGAGCGTTCGGGTCGGGTGTCTCGATGCGATCTCACCTCGCGACCCGGGGTTTCTTGTTCGTTGATAACCTGCTGTTTTCAGCCGCAAATTTCGTCCTCACGATCAGTCTCGCGCGCATCTACGCGGAATCCGATTTCGCCGCATTGGGTGTCGCGCTGGCATTCGGGCTCGCGGTACAGGCGATGCAGAAGTCGCTCTATATCGTCCGGGTGTCGCTCATGGGTGCGCATGCGGCGCGGCGCCGTCGGGGCGCGATCATCGCCGAGCACCTGATCGTGGTCGCAGCGGCAGTCCTGCTCGTGTGTTTGATCACCACAATCGGGATATTGGCGGGTGCGAGCGAACAATTCAGGCTCATCGGACTCGCGACCGTCGTGTGCTATCTGATCTACTTTCAGGCGGATTTTGACCGCGCAATTTTGCTGAAGCTCGGATCCGCGCTACGTCCGGCTCTCCTGTCACTGTCCTATCTCATCGCCGTTACGGTGCTGGCCTTGCTGGCACGGTTGCGAGGGCTCAGTTTTCTAGGCTTCATGATCGGCCTCATCGTTTTCACCCTTGCGAAGGGGGTCGTGGTCGTCGCGCTCGTGGGCGCGCGGCCGCGCTGGCGCTCCGGGCGACGACTGCTCGCCGTCGATTGGCGGCGCTACGGCATGCCGTCGTTGATTGGAGCGGCAAGCTATGCGGGTTTCACCCATGTTCCGGTCATGCTGCTGGAGGCGCTGAGCGGTCCGTTGCAGGTCGGCGTGTTTGTCGCCATGCGCACGCTCATGCAACCGCTGATGGTCGTCATCAGGAGTCTGGATGCCGGAGACAAAAATCGATTTCAGGATCGAAGCGGCGGCACCCTGATCGGTGTCCGGCACGTGTTTTGGCGCACCATCGCCCTGTATGCGGGCATCGGCGTGCTGGCGCTTCTGCTGCTGTCGGTTGCGCCGGAACAGTTGATCCGCATCGTCTACAAGGGCAAATACGGCGGCCACGCTGATTTGTTGATCGGATGGTGCCTGTTCGCAATTTTCTTGACGCTGAGCATGCCGATTCAATCGGTCGTTTACCTGCTTCATCGTCAACATCGAGCGATGTGGTGGGGCATGATCAGCTCGGTCACCGGGCTCTGTATCGCCCTCTTCACGTGCGGTGCGCTGGGTGCTCGCGGGGCCATGCTGGCGACCCTCTGCGGTGCCTTTCTGGGCGTGATCACCGGCATCTGGGTGATCAGGGACGTCGTGATCTCGCCGATCGCGGATACCGTTCAAGCGTTGCCGGTTGCAGGACTGCGCAAGAGGCGCAGGCTCTCTGAGGAGAGATCCTCCTAACGAATGACCGCCTTGACGAGGGATACCAAGAGGTCGCGCAGCCTCCAGAAGAGCACCGTCGTCGCGTTTTCCGTCATCACTCCCAAGGAGGTCTCGTTGTTTCCCAGACGCTGCAGCTGCGGGATCGCCTCGAAACCCAGCGCCTGACGTCTGAAAATCCGCTTGCCCCTCGGCTTGTTCGACACGTTCTTGCCGTGCACGACCTGCAGAAATGCCGGCGTGTCGGTGAGTTGCCGCACGGGAGCCACCTGGGCGGCGTCGGTATGTGCGATGCACCACGCGGTTCGAGGCTCTTTCACAGGCTCGACGAGGGAGAGAAACGCATTACTCGGGTGCTTATAGAGATAGCATTTGCCGGAGTACAGGATTATTCCTCGCGGGAAATTCAGGAATTCCCTGCGCTCTTCCGCGGCGGAATGGAGCAGGGACACGAAATCGCGGTGAATACCGTCGTCATTATCGAGCCGCGTGGTGATGATCCATGTCGTGCTTTCAGCGAGATCCGCAACGACGTCCTTGATGATCGTCGGGGTCTCCCAAAAAGCGCATGTCTTGATGGATATGTTGCGATGGCCGCTCGTCAGGGACCTTATCCGGTCCAAATACTCGGCCGGTGTGGACTCATCGAAGTAGATGAACCACTTGAAATTCTGGTCGGACTGATTGGCGACGGATACCAGGCAATAATCCTCGAACAGCTTAAGGCGGTGCTCCAACCAATGTGGTTCGGCGAGCTGAACTTCGATCTTTCCAGTCTTTCCCGTGAAATGCCGCCGTACATAGAACGGCGTGATGATGAAGTGCTGCATCCGTTGTGAGGAGAACATTCGCGCTTTTTCTACCGGCGATCGAGCTCGCCATGCGTGAGCGTTTCCCAGTTCGCGGTCCATCCGGCCTGTGCCCAGAGCCGGTTGGCCCGCAACGACGGGGGAAACTGCGAAGGGAAGGGTGATTCGACTACGGCAGGTCCCATCCCTCGAATGACCGTTTCGATCAACCGGCGTGTCTTCGGCAGATCGATGTGCAGAATATTGTGCAAGTGATTGTAGGCAATCTCATAGGTCGGCGTGAGCCCATTACCCGGATCCAATTTGCCGCCGTAAGCGGCCTGCGAGATGGGTTCGCCCAAGCGGATGGCCGACATGGTTTCCATGAAAACAGCCAGCCGGGGTGCCGCGATCGAGTACAGATCGATTCCTTGATTCCAGGCGATCTCGGCGACGTTCACCGCCGAGACGAACGCGCTTTCAGTGTGCGCAAGGTCGCGACCGCCCGTTTCCGGAGTGTAGCCGGGCAGGTAGGTCCCCGGATGCTTCCACAGCTCGTCCGCCGATTTTGTGACCCACGTTTTGTCATCTCCCTGGCTCTTCACTCCCGCGGCGAGATCGATCCAGGACCTCCATCCGGCCGGCACGTGTCCTGCATCGAGCTTCTTCAGGAACGCATCCGTAGGAGAGCTCAACCAATAATCCGTCTTGCGGGCTTCGGGGCCGTCCTCCTTGATGTAGAAATAACTCGGAACATAGGACAGCCAATGGTCGATCCCCTCATAGAAGGCTGCGCGATCTTCATTGAAGACACCGATCGCAACGAGCGCGTTGCATACGGCAAATTCGCGGTTACCCAGCGCCAGGCGATTGTGAAGAATCGGCAGGAACAGGTCGTTGAACATCTTGGCCAAACGCGGGGCGCCCTCCCACCGCGGATAGGTCGCGTGCAGGATCTCAGCGGCTTCGACCAGAGGCGCGGCGGCCCAGGCGGGGTCCAGATACCAGTTCAGGCCCTCGAAGCCCGTCAGCGTACCGGACCACGCGTCGATCAATTGCGCGGCCTTCTCGGCATGCCATTCCTCGTTGGTGAATACCCAAAGCAGCGCCTGCGTATAGGCCGCGACCGCATCTCGGATCTCGGTTGCCTCGGTAATGCCCTTGGTCACCGTCGCCGACGGGCGAGCGGTGTACTCGCGTCGCGCGTAGGGTGACGCCAGCATTTGCTGGAAGGCGCTCTTCCAGGGCTGTTCACCGGCCGCTATCTTGTCGCGAATCTTGTGGAGCTCAGGGAGCGTATTCAGCGTGCCTGGGTGGCGGAACTTGAACGCCGGAGTGATCCGCGCCAGGATCCGGCCGGACTCATCGGCGCTCGCACCGTGTGCCGGCAATACGGTCGCCAGGGCGGCGATGACAGCGATGCTGGCAATTAGTTTCATGAGCACACCACAAGCTTGCACCGGTTTCTCGTCCTCAGACGGCATCATAATCAGGCCTCGGGACCGTGCAATCGGTCTGTGTTATCTTTTGCCCTATGAGCAAGATCTACGAGGCGTTGCGCCGCCACGAACAAAGGCTCACGCCCGACGGTACGCTGAGGACCGACGATACAGCGCTTACAGGCGATGATGCTTCGGCGCTGGCGGACGAGACCTCATTACTGCCGCCGAATCGCAGCGAGCACTCTCGTCCCGTCGGCAAATTCCTCGGTGCAACCCGCCAAATGCAAACGTTGTTTCGCTCCGTCGAGCCGCTGATCAGCGATGTGCAGGGGGGCGCGATGATCATGTTCTCATCGGCCCACGCCGGCGAAGGAAAGACCACCGTTTGCGGGAGTTATGCCGCGACGCTCGCGCAGAGCTTCGGCAAGTCCGTGCTGATCCTCGATGCCGACCGCGGCCACGCGCTGACGCGGCAATGGGGCTCGCCCAAGGACGCCACTATTTCCGCGCTGGAAAAATCGCCCGAGCCCACCGCCGTCCTCGAGGCCGGCAGACGGGTCGGGCCGCGCGGCTCGATCTCGGTCGTGCCGGTCGGCTCGGCCAGCGCCGACAGCCCCGAGCTCGTCCTCATTGCAAACATCAAGGAGAAGCTGGCGAAGACGTTCGACTGCATACTCATCGATGCTCCTGCGGTGGCGGATGTCTCGTGGAGCCCGTCCATCGGGTCGATGACCGATGGCGTCATCCTCGTGGTGGAGGCGGAGCGTACGCGCTGGCCGGTCGTCCTGAATGCGAAACAGGAATTCGAGAGCAGCGGCGCCCGGGTAGTCGGGGTATTTCTGAATAAGCGGCGGTTCTATATCCCACCGCGCATCTATCGGCGCATCTAAAGCTTCCCGCTCTGGACATCGTACTCATTTCGACGACCGACATGAGCGGCGGGCGCGTCGACGTCCGCGACCGCATGCTTAAGTCCCTCGTCGAGTCTCACGGCGCTCTCGGCGAGAATCGCATGGTTCTCGCGATGCTCCTTCAGAACTGCCGGGCCGATGAGGTTTCGGCATTGGCGCCCCGTCTGCCCTCCTTTGTCCGTCATCTCTCGATCTCGGGCCGAGTCCCGCTGTCGACTGCTCGCAACACGCTGCTGCGGCAACTGACGGCTGATGGAACGTTGGGCCCCGATGCATTGGTGGCGTTTCCGGACGACGATTGCTGGTATCCGCCCGGCTTCCTGAGTCACGTGACGGCGCTTTTCGAACGCGACGACAGGCTCGACTTTTGGTTCTGCCGCTACGCCTCGCGCCCGGTGCAGGCCTCGCCCGCGGGCGTGCCGCCGGCACGGGCGAGCATGGGCCAAATCGTGCGCAACGCCTCATCGAACACCATGTTCCTGCGCGGACGCGTCGTGACTGCCATAGGCGAGTTCGACGAGGCGCTGGGCGTCGGCACTCCGATGGGGGGGAGTGAGGATATCGACTATGCGTTGCGCGCACGGCGCGTTGCCCGCAAGACCCTCTATTGCGACGCTGTCCTGGTCGGCCATCGGGACAAGTCACCGGGAGTGCGCGCCAATTACTACCCGAGCAGCCTCCTCGTGCTCGCGCGTCACGCGCGTCACGGCGCCATGACGGAATTCTTGCGCAAGATCGCCGTCGGCTTTTATCTCGTATCGAAGCGCGAGCTGAGTTTTGCAAATTTTGCAACGGCACTTCGCCGGGCGATGCCCGAGTGGTGCGCGACGAAGTCGAGACGCTCGCTTGCGGGCTAACCCCGCAGGGGCGCAGGTTTCGCCTCCCGCATGGGCGGCGCGCCCTGAAGGGCGTCGCGCGGTGTCGCAATCGCGGGTTTCTGGCAGGCAAACGAGGCCGCCGCCAGGATGAAATACGCCTGAGGCACCGAAAAAGTATTGTCCGTGAGCCCGTAGATATAGAACGCCAGTGCGCAGACGAGGAACATCGGGTCACGCCTCACCCAGGCCGAATTCCACACCAGCAGGAAAATGCCGAGGGTCAGCGCAAAGAATAAGATTGCTCCCGGATAGCCCAACTCGACTGCGATGCGCAGATACTCGTTGTGACCGGCGAAGGTTCCCGTTTTGCCCGTCAAGCTCGCGGGCACGAGCAGCTGTTGGTTTCCGAGGCCGACTCCAAACCACGGATGCGCGTGCAGATGCCGATTCAAAGCCGCCCAGATGAGATCGCGGTTCGAGAGAGACGTGCTGCCCAAATGTCGAAGGTTATCCTCGCCGAAAGACATGAACAGGATCCCGGCGACGACGATGAACCAGATGGGGACGAAAATCTTGAGCAGCGGAACGCGTCGGAAGCTGCGCAGGTAAGCGATGCCGCATACCAGAAAACCCATCCCGAGGGCCATGCGCCCGCCGGCGAGCACCAGAATCACCGTGTTGATGGCCAGCAAGGCCGTGTATCCGATATGCCGCCGCTCGGCGAGCTCGATCGCCGCATACGTACTGGTGAAGCACATGGCGGCGAGATAGGCCGGCCCTTGCGTCCCGCTGAGGCGCGTCCCCGTCTGTGGATCCGAGCTGAACAGGGGCGCGATACCGGCCAGCTGATAGAGGCCGCCTAGAACCGTCATCAGCAGCGGCAGCATCGCGAAGACGATGAGGCCCAGTTGACGGTCTTTGGCGTCCGGCTGCGCCGTCAACAGGATGAAGGGGGCGACGGCGCTCACCACGCCGCCGAAGTACAGCCGCCACTCGAACCCCGGGAAATCGGTGCCGAGGGCGCAGATGAACGTCACCGCCACGATCGCGGCCATGAGTGCGACGACACCGCGGTGCATGGGGCGGGTGGTCATCAGCGCGACGCCGGTGAGAATGATCAGAAGTTTCTGAAGGATATTCCCGGCGTTGCTCTGAAGGTGCAGAAGGTCTTTGGGATTTATGAGGAGGACGAACGCCTGCAGAACGAATAGAAATCTAAACAAGTATTCGCTCCTTGTTCCAATCGGCGAGCCGCGTCAATAGCGAGGGCCGCACCAGTTTACCGCAACACTTCATGGCCGAGACCGAGTGCGCGGTCGAGCTCCGCAAACGAGGAATCGCGGGAGAATAATTCGACATAAGCGCGGCAGTGCGCCGCATGGCGCGCCGCGATCGAAGGGTCGCGCAGCCACGCAAGTACGGTGGCGGCGAAATCGCCGGCATCGTCGCACACCACGAACGGCTCGGCGCCGTTGCGTGGAAACCCGGCCGCGCCGACGGACGTGCTGATCGCCGGAACTCCATTTGCGAAGTAATCGAGCATTTTGATCTTCAATCCACTCCCGGCGCGCAGCGGATTCACCGCGAAACTCGCACTCGCGAGGGCAGGCCCGACCTGGTCCACGACGTAGCGCTTTATCAGGGTCGGATCCCGGTCGAGGAGGGTATTGCAAATACTGCCGATGAGCTCCAATCGCGCTGCCGGCTCCTTCGCGGTAACCGTCGGCCATACCGCCGAAAGGAACCACGAGACGCCATCGGCGTTCAGCGCGTTGCCGGTGCCGAGGAAGACGCAGCGCCGCGGATCCGCTCGACGCGGGAGGGTGGTGCCGCCCGGCGCGGTCGGAGCGACGACGACGGTCGGCCGTTCCGGCGCCAGTCGCCTGAATTCGCGGGCATCCTCTTCGGAGATGGCAATGATCGCGTCGAACCGCCGCAGGAGCTGCGCTTCCTGGTCCGGCGTGACGGCGGGCCGGACGCGAAGGTTGCGCGCCTCGAAGGCGCTGACGCGCGAGTGGAACACATCGTGGGTGATGACGGCGGCGCGCGTATGGACCGGCTTGACGTCGAGAATGGCGCTGGCGAAGATCGTGTTCACCAGCATGATGTCGGGGTTCGCCGCGCGCACGGTCGCGGCGAGCCGCCGGGCCTCGCGAGCCCCGAGCCATCGGCCGATGATGGCGGTATGTCCCCTGAGGGTTCCCCGGAATCGCAGCACCGCGGCGCCGAGCGGCCGCGGGCCGCTGCGCATGATCCACGCGAACAGGGCGTGGCGCCAGGATCGCGGATCGATCACGATGCTCCACGGGCCGATTCGCACGAGGTCCGGCCCGACGATGCGCACGTTGAGATTCGGAAAGATCTTGCGGGGACAAATGACCAGGCGGTCGAAGCGGTGGCCCGTGACGAGGAGGATCAGCGCCACGTCTCGCCCGGCGCAATACTCGACGAAGTGATGCAAATAGACGAACGCCCCGGTATCCCGCCGCTCCGGGATCTCCTCCGCGACCAGCAGGACTTTCATCGCGCCCGGAGAGGTCTCGACGCCGGCGCGGCACTTCCGAACCGCATCATTTAGAGATGCAGCACGCCGTCCTGGGCCCAGTACCCGAGCCGTCCGCATAGCATGCATAGGCGCCGGCAAAGCACAGGTTGTCCTGTTTCGGATTGCAGCATTCGCTGCCGCCGCGGCCGCAGGCATAGGATCCGGTCGGGTGGCCTGCGCACTGATTGATCCCCGTGCGTTCCAGGATGGGCGGCACCGGGGACACTTGCTGACTCACAGGTGCCCCGGGGCCGGCCACATCGCTCAGCGCCAGCATGTTCGTTGGCTTGACCACACAGACCACGAGGTGCGCCATTTTCTGTTTGTCCTTGGGCGCCATATAGCCCAGGGGACAGTCGGTCGGGCGCCTGATGAGCGGGTAGGGGTTCGCTCCGATCGTGGGTCTTGGCTGCCCGAGGGGGCCCGGCTGGTACTGGTTCGCGGATCCGAGCGGCGACTGCTGCTGCATCTGCTGTTGCTGCTGGAGTTGCAGTTGAGCCGGCGGCGGGGGGGTCTGCGCCGTCGCAGACGTCAGGAGAGCGAGCGCTCCGATCAGTGCGCTCCAACGGCGCGCGGCTCCGCCGTTCAACGCCGCCACCCTTCGATCAAGGGGCGGTCGATATTCCCCATCGCGCCGAGCAGCGGCAGGCCGAGCATCGCGCTGATCTGCCGAGGCGTGTTGAGGCGCTCGTCCCAGGACTCCAGCAGGAATGCGGCACTCAGACCGAAGAGGAGACCGAGCAGGATGCCAATTGCGATGATGAGGCCTTTCTTGGGCTTGGTCGGCGCCGAGCTCGCCATGTGCGCCGGGTCGTACACCGCGACGGTCGTGCCCCCTTGCTTGTTGAGATCTCCGGCGATGCGCGCCTGCTGGACCGCCTGAAGGTAGGTGCGGTAGTTCTCGTCATCGACCTGGTATTCGCGCACGAGATCCTGATAGGTCGATTGCTCGCGCGCATGATCGGCGAGGCGGGCCGAAATCGCATCGATCTGGCCCTGAATGACGGGTTGCGAGTTGATCGCGCCCTGAAGATCGGCCTCGGTCTGAAGCAGCGCACTCTGGGTCGTCTGATACGTCGTGTTCGGCGCCATCTGCACGAGCGTCGTGCGCTTCGGATACGAGTCGATGAAAGCCTGGACCTTGGCGATCTGCGCTTCGTTGACGCGGGCGGCGGGGCTGTCGGCGCCGAAGCTCGTGCTGAGCGACTGCTGGCGCACCTGGAGCTCCACGAGCTGAGTGCGCGCCGCATCGAGCGCGGCGTCGCGATCCTCCTGGCGCAAGTTCACGGTCTGGGTCAGGGTCTTGAGCTGTTCCTTGAGGGCGGCGCTTCTGCGTTGATCCTCCCCGATGCGCACCTTGTCCGCGTCGGCCTGAGCCTCAAGATCCGAGCGCTGCTTCAGCAGGTAGGAATTCTCCTCGTCCATGGAGGAAATTTTGCTCTTGAGCTGAAACGCCTCCATGGCCGCCTGCGCATCCGTCACCTTCTTCTTGTAGAAGGTGACTTGGTCCTGAACGAAGCTCAACTGGGGATCGCGACCGATCTGAGCCTGCTGCTCGAGGAAGCGAGTGACCAGTACGCTGAGCGCGCGCTTCGGAATGGTTGGATCGGGGCTGTAGAGCGTGATCTGAATGACGGTCGAGTCCTTCGGGACCTCGATCTTCGTATCGTTGTGCACGAAACGGTACACGGCGCGCTCCATGGGATTCGTGCTGCCATGGACGCCGAAGAAACCCCAGAAGCTCGCCATTGCGCGGCCGAACGCTCCGGGCGGCTCGAATATATGAGGATACATCTTGGCGGGCCCGACCTCGGTGATGACCTGCTCGGCGAGCGCGGCGCTCTGCAGGACCATGCCGTACGAATTGATGATCTCGTCGGCACCGGAGGCATTCGGCAAGTTGGAGGCACCGTGGTCGCCGACGTCGCCGGTGAGCTGGCGGTTGAAATTCACGGTAACCGAGGCATCCGCCTCGTACTTCGGCGTCGCAACCAAGCAATAGGCCACTGTCAGGAACAGGAAAAACGATAGAAACCCGATGATGACGCGTCTCTGCCGGAACAGGACGTAGAGCACGCCGGGAGTCGTCAGCTCGATGATCATGCGCTTGGAACCTGCATATCGAGAAACGGCGACCGTCTCACGGAGGGGTGATATTCGTGTAGAAGCCGTAGTTGACGCCCATCGGCACCGCGTTGCGGATTCTCTCGAACACCAGGCTCGCGTTGCTCACGCGATCGCGCGGCACATAGAGCACGTCGTACGGCTGCAGCAGCACGTCGGCATTGGGATCCTTGCCTTGCATGGTCGCAAGCAGATTGAGTGCATACAGGTGAGGCCGGTTTTCCTCGTCCCGGCGCAACAGAACGACTTCACTGCGCTGTGCCGTGATCTTGAAGCCGCCCGCACGACTGATGGCGCTGAGTGCGGAGATCTGGCCGTTCGCCACGATTTCCGTGGGCAGCTGCACCTCGCCGGTGACGTAGACGCGGGTGCCTACTTGGCTGCGCAACACCACTTGAAGATCGTTTTTCGTGGTGGTGCCGTATAGCTTGTTGAGCAAATCGGTGACTTGCTGCAACGTGTGACCACCCGCGACGACGCCGGGGGCGAATTGGAACGTAACTCGATTGTCCGGCGCTACGACGACCTGTTCGTTGAGCTCGGGATTGGAAAGAATGTGAAGCTCGATCACATCACCCGGTTGAAGTCGATACGGTGGTACGTCGGACGGCGGTCCGACTCCGATTCGCGGCGCCGGAGGCAATGGCTCTTTTACCGAGGCGCACGCCACCAGGAGCGAGATGGCCACCGTCGAAACCGTTACCGCAATCAAGCGTTGCATCAAGCTGGCGATCCTCTGAAAATTCAGACACAAGCCCATCCTAAGATATACGAAGCGACGCTTATGTCCAGTCGTTGCGCGTACGCATCGAGGCTCGTTTTGTGTCATTTTTACAAAGTTCCGCTCTCCCATCGGCACGCGGCGAGATTGTATGGTTTGAGTCGCCCCGGATTGCGTCAGTCCCTTCCTACGCGAGCGGTCGTCGCCACGGAGGCTTCAAACGGCAGTGCGTCAAGCCAGTTGGCGAGTGGAACGATCTTGATGCCGGCCTTCTCCTGTGGGCGTTCGAGATCGAGTACCAGCTGCAGCGATTCTTTGGGACGCAATTTCTGCGAATAGTAGTTGAGAGCCCTTCCGACGACGCAGTCGGAAGTCTTCACTTCAATCAGCCACTGCACTCGCCGGTTTCGTGTGAGGACGAAATCGACCTCCCGTCCCTCCTTGTCGCGCAGGTAGTAGAGCTCCCAATTCTCGCCCGCGGCGTCCTTCCGGTATTGCGTGTATTTCAACAGGCTGCAAGCCACGAGGTTCTCGAGCTGTGCACCCCCGGTCTCGTCGTAGGCGGCAGCGCAATCATAAAAGAAGACCCGTCGATCCTTGCGAATGCTGCGCGCAAGGCTGCTCGAATAGGGAGGCAATAGAAACACCACATACAGCTTTTCGAGTAGCTCGACCCAGGATTTCGCCGTTGGCGGCGAAATCCCCAGGCTCTGGGCTAGGTTGTCATAGTTTGTCGGCTTGCCTACGCGCTCGCGCAGGAGTTCGACGAGATCCGCGGGGCCGCGCCAGGTGGTCACTCGCGACAAATCGCGCAGATCTTCACGGGTAACAATTTCCATACGGTCATTTCGCAAGCGTGCAGCTTCGTCCGGATTGAGAAATGCTTCGGGGAAGCCACCGCTCGCCAGCAAACGCCGCATGCGTTTATCCGGCGCAAGTTCAGGTAAGAACCGCTTTGACTCGGCCACATCGATCGGATGCAACCGGTAGAAGTACTGCCGTCCGGTCAGTGCGTCGCCCGTACGCCGGAGTGCATCGAGGCGAGCGCTGCCGGTGACCAGCAGCGGTGGTTTGTTACCGAATTCGTCCGCTACCGTCTTGAGCAGGTTCTTCCACTTTGGAGCCTTGTGGATCTCGTCCAGTACAACGAGCGAAGCGTCCTTGGGCCACGCAGCCTCCCGGATGATCCTGCGATCTTTCGTAATGTCCCAACTGAGGTACTGTCCGCGCTCATCCAGCAAAGACTTGGCGAGTGTGGTCTTGCCACATTGGCGTGGACCGGCGAGAAGCACCATTTTCTTGCGCAGATCTTGCGTCAATCGTGCGGTGAGGTATCTCATCTGGCCATTCTAAAGTATTATTTATTTTGGTCAAGACTATTATAAAACACACTTTATTTTGGCGGAAAAGCAGACGCGGCGAGAGCAGGCGTTTCGGACGACGCGGGAGAGCGACGATCGCTCTGGAATAGACCGGTTGGGATTGGTGGGCGGTACAGGGATTGAACCTGTGACCCCTGCCGTGTGAAAGCAGTGCTCTACCGCTGAGCTAACCGCCCATTCTGCGGCGGCAAATTATGACAGCAGGGGCTCGTTAAAACAAACGGCCGCTGCCGCCACCCCAGGTTTGCCCCGCCGGCGCTCTGGTAAACTCGGCGCCCCCCCTTCGCAAGATCCCAATACCGATGCCCGTCCGTACTCGCTTTGCACCCAGTCCAACCGGCTTTTTGCACATCGGAGGACTGCGCACGGCCTTGTTTAGCTGGCTCTATGCGCGGCGGCACTCCGGCCAGTTCGTTCTGCGCATCGAGGACACCGATCTCGAGCGCTCCACGGAAGAGGCCATCCAGCAGATTCTGGACGGCATGGAGTGGGCGGGACTTTCGCACGACGAGGGCCCTTTCTACCAAACCAAACGATTCGATCGCTACAAGGAAGTCCTGGAGGACATGCTGGCGAGCGGTCATGCCTATCGGTGCTATTGCACCAAAGAAGAGCTTGCGCAGCTGCGAGCCGACCAGATGGCACGGGGCGAGAAGCCGCGCTACGACGGCCGCTGTCGGAACCGCACGGAAACGCGAGCGGGCGTTTCACCCGTGGTGCGCTTCAAGAATCCACTGTCCGGTGAGGTGGTGGTCGAGGACGTCGTGCATGGGCGGGTCGTTTTCGAGAATGCGGAGCTCGACGACCTCATTATCGCGCGCTCCGATGGCACGCCCACCTACAATTTCTGCGTGGTCGTGGACGACATGGACATGGCGATCACCCATGTCATCCGGGGCGACGATCACCTGAACAACACCCCTCGGCAGATGAACATGCTGCGCGCCTTGGGACACGCGCCGCCGGTGTATGCGCATTTGCCCATGATCCTCGGGCCCGACGGCACGAAGCTATCGAAGAGGCACGGCGCAGTGAGTGTCCTGCAGTACCGCGATGACGGCTTCCTGCCGGAGGCGGTGCTCAACTATCTCGTACGGCTGGGCTGGTCGCATGGCGATCAGGAGTTTTTCACGATCGAGGAGATGGTTCGCCTGTTCGATATTGCGGAGGTCAACAAGTCGGCTTCGACCTTCGATGTCCATAAGCTCACGTGGCTCAATCAGCAACACATGATGCGCGCGCCTGCCTCGCGTATCGCTCCCGCTCTGCGCTGGCAGTTGGAGCGCGACGGACTACGCGCGGACGATGACGCGCAATTGGAGCAGATCGTGCTGGCGCAGCGCGAGCGCAATAAGACTCTGCGGGAGATGGCCGCGAACAGCGCCTTCTTTTTCCGGCCCCCTCAAGCCTACGACGAGAAGGCCGTACGCAAGCACGTGACCGCGGACATCCTGCCCTTGATCCGCATCGTTCGAGAAGAGCTCGCCGGGCTGGCCGACTGGTCCGCGCCGGCGATTCACCAGCTCATCAACGATCTGGCCGCAGCACATCAAATGTCGCTCGGTAAATTGGCGCAGCCCATCAGACTCGCCGTTTGCGGCGGCACCGTATCGCCGCCGATCGATGCCACGCTCGCCATCCTCGGCAGAGAGGAGTCCTTGAGGCGGCTGGCGGCGGCCCTCGAGCGCTGGAGCGCCTAAGAATCCTGTGTGACAGTGCAGCGGCGCGGGTTCGGCCCACCGCACGCAACTCGTTTCGGCATCGAAATCCGCCAATAGAATGGTGGCCATCTCTTCAATGAGCTTGGTAACGCTCACCTTGCGTTGGCGCGCTGGGCTGCTGATTCCGCCTGTTAGGCGCGGAGCGCTCCGGACGAATTAAGACCGGATAACAGATAGTTGCGCACTGAATTGCTGGGTAAATATTCTGTCGAGACGAGTGCCGGAGTTCCTGATATTCTCGCGACCTCTTGTATGGGCGGGTTTGCTTTTTTCCGCCGGCACTTTGCCGAAAAATTGGTTAAATTTCGCCTTAAATACAGTAGGTTACGAGTAGGGGCCATAGCTCAGCTGGGAGAGCGCTTGCATGGCATGCATCAGGGCCTCGCGCAATATATCCATTATAAATCAGTGATATCCGAAGCCTGATCGGATCGCGGTGGTCCCAGCGGTGGTCCCATTTTCGAGAGAGCGGATCTCATCTGGCGCTTAGCGTTTCGCCTCCCTCAATCCGTTGCAGGTTGTCGCAAGGTGCCGCTCTCGTGCACGGCGCATGGACCGCCTGCTCATGCGGGGGCCGAAACCGCCTTCGCGGATTGCAATTTCAGTATCGATGCATAGCCGTCCGATGCGCAGGCGACTGCCACTCCAGTAGTCGGGCATCTGCAGCCGACGCACGCAATTAGTCAGCCAACCGACGCGGCCGCGGGCGGCATGGATGAGGTGCCGCGTCATCTTTTGATCGATAGCGGGCAACCCCAACGTCGCCCATTGAGACACCAATAAACGGCGCAAGCGGCTATTGGACATCAGCGGCATGCGCACACAAAGCGCATGGCGGCGCCAACCGCGCAGACGCTCCCGTTCAAAGTCCGAATCAATATCCACCACCAACAGGGTGCCAATGATTCCGCCGCGCAGCCGGCGTAGAAACCCGATCATGGCCGTGGTCATTTCGCGCGTATGGTCCAGCAACAGCACACCGGAAATACGATCCGCCGTGAGGCGCAGCCGAACTCCGACAGCACGCCGGTTCAATCCCTTAAGATCAACCTCCGGATAGGCCCGCGACAGCGCCGTGACAATGTCCGCCAATCCTAAAATTTGCGGCGCGATTGCACACGGAATCAGCCGCGAGCGATAGTCGTCGAGCATCGAGGCGAGCAAGGTCGATTTGCCTGAGCCTCGCGGGCCATAGAGAAATAAGTGAGACCCGTTTTGCAAGCGGGCGCTGAGCTCGGTGGAAAACGCCCGCAAATGCTTGAAGCTGGGATTCTCAGCATCATGTCCGACCGCCGGACCCGAAATTCGTATACTCACGGCTCCCTCCAATCGCACAACGATGCGTACGGTAGGAGTCATCAGCCGATCGGGCACTTTGAAGGGGACTCCATCCCCAAGCAAGAAAAGTATAGCTTGGGCGACGTGGCGTCAACAGACACCAACCGCATGTCCCCCAAGCAGGCAATCGGTCACCGCATCCATTGACCGGCATCGGGCGAGCGTTGTTTCCAACATGTTTCTCTGAAACAATACACGGCGAGGAGATGGCATACCTCCTAGAACCGCCGCGCTAGCGGCTGATGATGCCTACGCGTTAACCGGACGGTGGGCGTAGGTATTGCGCGCCTGCTCCGACTTAGTTGTGAGGACAGGTACCGCTTGAAATCCATCATTGCTATCTTTATCGGTGCGGGCCTTGGAGCATTGCTCCGCTGGTGGCTAGGCCTGACGCTCAACAGCTATTTCCCGAGCATTCCACCAGGCACACTCGCCGCAAATCTTATCGGCGGCTACATAATCGGGGTGGCCATCGCCTTCTTTGCTACCTCTACGGCGATCGCCCCCGAATGGCGATTATTCGTTATCACCGGTTTCTGCGGCGGCCTTACCACGTTTTCCACCTTCTCATCCGAGATCGTGGCGTTGTTGCAGCAGGGGCGATCGCTCGGCGCGTGCGGCGCGGTCGCTCTGCACTTGACGGGCTCTGTCGTAATGACTTTTGCGGGGATTGGCACGGTCGCGTGGGCCAAAAGCTGATGTGCAGCATCCGCGCGGCGACCTGATAGCAGCAAAACAGCTATGTGAACTCTAAACGCACGGATCAAAGAGGATGACACGACCATGAACGGATCATTTCTGCGATTTTATGTGCACGAGGGGCATCGTCATCACCATCAGCTCGTATGGGAATGGTTGATGCAGCAGGCGAATAAGCTCGGTATCCGCGGAGGCTCCGCGTTTAAGGCGATGGCAGGATTCGGACGGCACCACATACTCCATGAGGCGACTTTCTTTGAGTTGGCGGGCACGCTAGCGGTGGAGATCGAGTTCATCGTCACCGACGAAGAGGCAAAAAGTCTGCTGGAGCTGATTCGCAAAGAGAATATCAGGCTCTTCTACGCTCATATCCCGGCGCGCTTTGGAGTGATCAATCCCGACTCCTCCGATCCACCAGGCAGCGACCGATGAATAACCCGGAGCCGTCGCGATGACCGTGAAGGAACTTGATCTGCAACGATGTTCTCTGTAGGCTGACGATCAATTGGGAGATGGCATTCCTCCCGCAACAATAACCGCCTTACCGGCTGATGATGCCTACCTAGTCTCTCAATGAGGGGGTGGGCATGGCCATCGGTCTGGTGTTGCAATCTTCTCCAAGCCTCTCTGTGGGCGCAGTCCTCTGGCGCAGCACATAGCCGTGCGCGAGCGCATTCTCTTCAACCTCATGCAGGCCGCCGTGGTGCTCATATTCGCACCGCTGGCCTCTGGGGTATTGTCGCGACTCAAGGAGATGGTTCAGTCCAAGCGCGGGCCGAGCATTTTTCAGCCTTACCGTGACCTGTGGAAGCTTTTCCACAAAGACGAAATCGTGTCCGAAGACAGCTCCTGGATTTTTCGATTCGCGCCCTACGTCATTTTCGTCACGCCAATTTTTGTCGCGCTGCTGATCCCGGTCTTGACGAGTTATCCACTGTTCTTCGCGTTTATGGGCGACATGCTCGGCGGCGGCTTCGTGCTGGCGCTAGGGGGCTTTTTCGCCACCCTGGCCGCGGTGGACACGGCCAACCCTTACGGCGCGATCGGCGCCAGCCGCACCCGCATGGTCGGCTTTCTCGCCGAGCCGGTATTCATGATTGTGTTCTTCACCGTGTCGTTCGTGGCCAGGTCCACGATTCCTTACATCGTCCAGCAGAAATGGGTGACGCCGCTCGCGAATTTCTTCGCCCCCTCGCACGTGCTCCTCATGCTGGCGTTTGTCATGCTGATCCTGGCCGAGGGCGGGCGAATCCCGGTTGACAACCCCACCGGCCACTTCGAGCTGGCGATGATCGATGAGTCCAAGTCGCTCGAGTACTCCGGGCGTGGCTTCGCGTTGGTGAAGTGGGGCGGACAGATGAAATTCTTCGTCCTGCTCTGCATTTTTCTCAACGTGCTGCTGATGCCGTGGGGATTGGCAAGCGAACAGACTTACGGGGCAGTGCTGCTGGCGATACCGCTGGTGCTCTTCAAGGTTTTCTGTTTTCTGCTCGTGTTGGTGGTCATCGAGTCCTCGCTCTCGAAGCTGCGGCTGTTTCGCATCGCCGAATTCCTGGGCGCGGCGTTCATCACCTCGGTGGCGGCCATGATTGCGCAGGTCTTTTTGCCCTGAAGGACCCCATGAACGACGCGGCCAAGCAACTACTCGAGAATCTCAACGCGCTGGCGGTGGGACTGTCCCTGCTCACCGCCTTCGGCATCGTCGCGATGCGCCAGGCCAAGGCCTGCCTGAATCTGTTCATTCTGCAATCCCTGCTACTCGCGGCGTCCGCGGCGCTTCTCGGCTTGCGCTACGGCTCGGGGCATCTCTACGGCGTGGCGCTCGTGAACCTGATCAGCAAACCCATCATCGTCCCGTGGCTCTTGCGCAAGACCTCTCCGGCGGAAATCTATACTCGGCGCGAAATCGATCAGGTGCTGGATATTCCAATCGCCCTGCTCATCGCGCTCGCGCTGGTGATTGGAGCCTATTTTGTTGGCATTCCGCTCGCTAATGCCGTTGCGCCGGAGTTCCGCGGACCGAACGTACCGATCGGCATCGCCGTGCTTCTCTTGGGGGCGTTCACCCTCACGGTGCGGCGTGAGGCACTGTCCCTGCTGATTGGGCTCTTGGTCATGGAGAACGGCGCGTTTCTCGCGGGCATTTCCATCGCACGCGACCTTGGGATGTTGGTCGAGCTCGCGATTGCCACCGACGGTCTGGTCATCGTGTTCATCATGGGCGTACTCGTTCGTGCTGTGCAGAAGCAGATTGGCAGCACTGCCATCGGCGCACTGGCAAGTCTCAAGGAAACGGCCGCGGAGGAAGCGGCCGCGGTGTCATCAGAGACAGACGAGGCCCCATTGTGAGCGTTATCGTCATCCTGCTGTTGCCGCTCATTGCCGCCTTGCTGGTTTGCATTCCATTGGGGAAGCGCTGGGTACCAGGAGTGACGGTCGTCTCATGCCTCGCCGACCTGATTCTCACTGCTCGGCTCGCACTGCAGGTCGTGGCTGGCCACGCTCCCGGCGAACTGCTCGATGCCTCATGGTCAAAATGGATCGCCGTGGACGGATTGAGCGCATTGATGTTGCTGCTCATCGCCATGGTCGCAACCACCGCCGCCATCTACTCCGTCGGCTACATGGCGCATGAAGATCTCGCGGCGAAAAAGCTGCGGCTCTATCATGCGAACTACAACCTATTTATATTCTCGATGCTCGCCATTCCGGTGCTGGCGGAGCCGACGCTGGTCTGGATCGTGGTCGAGCTAACGACGCTGTGTTCGGCGCTGCTCGTCTCATTTTATAATACGCGTGAAGCGCTGGAGGCGGCGTGGAAGTACGTCGTGTTATCGCTCATGGGCGCCGGTGTCGCTTTGTTTGGCTTTATGGTGCTGTTCGCCGCAATGCAGGCCGGCGGCGGGGGCACCTATACCTGGGCGGGGCTGGTGACGGCTGCGCCACGGATGCCGCCGATTCTCATGCAGGCGGCGTTTTTGCTGATCTTGATCGGCCTCGGAACGAAGGTCGGTCTCGTGCCGATGCACACGTGGCTGCCGGATGCCCACAGCCAGGCTCCGTCGCCAGTGTGCGCGCTGCTCTCCGGCATCGAAACGACCTCGATACTCTATGTGATCCTGCGACTGTTTCCGGTGATGCAGGCCGTGCCCAGCGCGCACGCCGAAACCTGGGCGATCATTCTCGGCCTGATTTCTGTCGGCACCGCCGCGTTCCTGCTGTTGCAAGTGAAGGACTACAAGCGGCTGTTCGCATTCTCCACCGTCGAGCACATGGGCATCATCCTAGCGGCGATCGGACTTGGCGGATCCGCGGCCAACTACGGCGCCGTGCAGCAAATTGTCAGTCATTCGGTAACCAAGTCCTTTTGCTTCTTTGCCGCTGGCGCGGCGTTGCTCGCCACGGGAACGCGCGAGATCGCCGCCGTGCGCGGGCTGATCCGCCGGTCCCCGCTAGCAGGTGCGGCGCTCATCTTCGGCGGCCTCGCGATCGCGGGTGCACCGCCGATGGCGGTATTCCTCAGCGAATTCGAGATTCTGAAGGCGGGCCTGGCTCAGGGACAGTACCTCGCGACGGGACTGCTGGCCATCTTCATCGTCATCGCGTTTTTCGGCGTGATGGCTCATCTGAACCGCATGGTCTTCGGCGCCCCAGCGAACGCCACGCCGGAGCAAAGACATACCGGGTCCGAAACTGCCGAAACGTTCCACTTACCCTTCAGCTGCCGGCTGGCGCTGATTCTGGCGGCCGTGCCCGTGCTCGTACTCGGGGTCTACATTCCAAAACCGCTGCATGATCTTCTGATACTTGCCGCAGCCGCCGTAATGAGATGAAGCTTATGAACCGCACCGAATTAAAGGATGAGATCGAACGCCGATGGCTTGGACAAGCGCAGTATGGCTTCAATACCGCGACTTTGACGATCGAAGTGAGGTGCACGCGCACGGTGCTCGTCGAAGTGTGCCGTCAAATTATCGAGCAGTGGGACTTCAGTTTTGCGGGTCTTATCGTCGAGGAGGGCGCAACCGAGTGGCAATTGCGCTATGTGTTTTACGGCGAACGCGGGGCCGGCTGGGTGCACGTGCTGGTGAGCGCGCCCCTGGCCGAGAACGATTTTCCCAGCGTTGTTGAATGGATTCACGGGGCGGATTGGCACGAGCGGGAAGCGGAGGACATGTACGGCGTGCGCTTCGAAGGTCATCCGCATCTTGGTGATTTCGTGCTCCACGACGACGCCTGGCAGGAAGGCGTTGAGCCGATGCGCCCTGGATTTGACGCGCAGGCGGCGCTGCGCCATCGCCTTCCGGACGCCGACTGGCGGCCGCGGCGCATCGTCCAGGAACCTGGCGCGTTCATCATGCCCATCGGCCCCAAATTCTCCGGGGTGACGGAATCCGTTCACTTTCTGCTTGAAACGGTCGGCGAAGACGTTATCCGCTCCTCGACGCGCCTATTCTACAAATGGCGCGCCGTCGAGAAGCTCGCCGAGGGCAAGACAGTCGAGGAGGTCCTGCTGCTCGCGGAACGGTTCGCGGCGACCACCGCCTTCGCTCACGGACTGGCTTTCTCGCAAGCTGTCGAGTCGATCAGCGGCACGGAAGTGCCCCCGCGCGCGCAGACGCTGCGGGTGTTTCTCGCCGAACTTGAGCGGCTGCGGCAGCACGTCGGCGCGATCCAGGAAATCTGCGAATCCACGGCGCTGGTCGTCGCCACCAGTCAGGCAGGAATTCTCGAGGAGGAGTTGCTGCGCGTGTCGGGCGAACTAACGGGGCATCGCTACCTGTTCGGCCTGCTCGCGCCGGGCGGGCTGCTGTGCGATCTGCCGACCGAGGCCTGTCGCAGCGCGCTCAGCCGCTCGCATGACATCCTCGAGCGGCTCAATGAACTCGGGCGGCGGCTCAGCATCTCCTCAAGTTTTCTCGATCGAATCGAGGAAGTCGGCGCCATCTCGGCGGCGACCGCGAAGGCCTACAGTCTGGTCGGACCAGTAGCACGTGCGTCCGGACTCGCTCGCGATTTGCGCCGCGCTCAACCCTATTGCGGTTACCAGGCATTCGATTTCGAGGTTCCGGCCGAACAGGAAGGCGATGGCTACGCGCGGCTTCGTGTGCTATTCGCCGAGGCTCGGCAATCGGCGCGCATCATGGAGCAGGCCGCTGCCGCGTTGACGGAAGGGGACGTTTGCCGGCCGGTGCGTCTTCGAGTGGGTGCCGCCTTGGGCGCAGTCGAGGCGCCTCGCGGCGCGACGTTTCACTGGGTGAGAGTCGATGAAGGTGGACGGATCGCGCGCTACCATGTGATCACGCCGTCGTTCGCGAACTGGCATAGCTTCCATCTTGCCGCGGAGAATTTCGCATTCCAGGATTTTCCCATCATTCTCTCCACGTTCGATCTATCCGTGGCCGAGAACGACCGATGACAACGAAAGCGACGGAAAGCCTATGAGCCAATGGGTCATCAAGGGTATTCGGACCGGCATCAAAACCACCGCGTATCCGCGCGGCGCAGAAAACGCCGCCGGCATCACGCCAGGGCTGCCTCGCGGCGGCGGCTTTGGCGCCGGCGCAGCGGGGCTCGCTGAACGCTGCCCCACGCATGCGCTCGATCACACGGCCGGAGAAATCTTGGTGGACAGCCGCCGTTGCGTTCACTGCTATCGTTGCGTGCGCGGCGTCGAGCATCCGCTGAACTGGGACACGACTTACGAATGGGCCCGCGCGATGCCGCGGCCGACGAATGAATTGGGGCTGCCGTTCCAGCGTTCCATCCATATCATTGTCGTGGACGCGGGCGACTGCGGCGCGTGCTTGAACGAGGTGAAGCAGCTCAACAATCCGTATTACAACATGCACCGGCTCGGATTTTTCATCACGCCGACCCCACGCCATGCGGACGTGCTGCTGGTCGTGGGTCCAGTGACCGATCAGATGCGCTTCGCGCTGAAAAAAATCTACGACGCCATGCCAACGCCGAAACGCGTCGTCGCCGTAGGCGCGTGCGCCCTTTCCGGCGGCGTGTTTGCGAAGAGTTTCGTCTGCGCGAACGGCGTGGCAGAGGTGCTGCCGGTGGATGTAGAAGTGCCCGGTAATCCGCCGCCGCCGCTCGCGATTCTGCACGGCTTACTCGTAGCGGTCGGACGCAAAGCGCCGGCTGCTCTGGCCGAGTACGCACCGGGTGCAGCGGGCCGCTAATGGACACGGCGACGCTCATTATCGTGTTCTTCGCGGCCTGCGGCGCGGGAATCCTGATCTCAGTGGTGATGCGTCCGGCTTACCAGGGATCAATTCTCGTGTGTCTCGGTTGCATCTCCGCAGTCGCGGCGGCTGCGGCGGGCGCCCAAATTCTTCTGTCCGGCGAGGTGTTCACGCAATCCCTATGGTCCTTGCCCGGGCTGACGACGCTGACGCTGCGCCTGGATCATCTCTCGGCCGCGTTTGTGCTCGTCACGGGTCTCGTTCTATTTCCAGCCTCGATTTACGCGGGCGGTGAATTAAGGCGCGAATCGTTCCGCGGCCACGAGCGGGCGTTCACAGTGTTGCTTTTGGCGCTCTATGCGTCGGTTGTTCTCATCCTGATCGCGGGCGACGCGCTGCTGTTCCTGCTGGCGTGGGAGATTATGTCTATCTTGTGCTACTTGCTCGTGGTGACCAACCCAAGCAGGGAGGACGGCCAGCTCGGGTCGGCGTATCTGCTGCTCGCGATGGGCGAGGCCGGGACGCTTGCGGCGGCACTTGGTTTCCTCGTGCTCGCGCTCGGTGCGAGCTCGCTGCAATTCGACGCGCTCAAATCGGCTGCATCGGCTCTGGGCGGGAACGCGCGTTGGAGCGTCTTTCTGCTCACCTTCTTCGGATTCGGCGTGAAGGCCGGCCTCGTGCCGGTGAATTCCTGGCTTCAGCCCGCTTATGAGGCCGCGCCGCGCGCCTTCGCGCCCGTGCTCGCCGGCGCAACGCTGAACCTGGGTCTGTATGGCATTCTGCGCGTCAACGCCGATCTGATGCCGGCGGCGGAGGCGGGGACGGGCCTGCTTGCACTCATCGTGGGGACGGCTTCTGCGCTGATCGGCATTCTTTACGCGACCATCGACAACGATCTCAAGGCGATGCTGGCGCATAGCTCAATCGAGAATGTCGGTATCGTCGTCGCGGCTGTCGGTGCGGGGATGGTGTTCGTCGCCACGGGGCATCCGACGCTCGCGGCCATCGCATTCGTCGCGGCGCTTTACCACATGATCAATCATTCGCTTTACAAGGCGCTGCTGTTTTTCGGCGTCGGTGCCGTGGAGACGCAGACCGGCACGCGCGATATGGACCGGCTCGGCGGCCTGATCAGATGGATGCCGCTGACCGCGCTCGGCTTCCTGGCCGGTACGCTCTCGATCGCGGCGCTGCCGCCGTTCAACGGTTTCGTCAGCGAATGGCTCACGCTGCAGGTGATGCTGCGCTCGGCAGAACTGTCCTCGACCGGCGCGAAGATCGTGTTTGCCCTGTGCGGAGCCGGACTCGCGTTGACGGCGGCGCTGGCGGTGACCTGCTTTGTGAAGGTGTTCGCGATGAGCTTTCTGGGAATGCGCCGCCTCGAGGAGCGGCGGGTGACCGAAGCCGCTCCGGCGCACGCTTGTGTCCATGGCCATCCTCGGGGTGCTGTGCCTTGCGTTCGGTGTGCTGCCAACGTACGTGATCCCGATGCTGAACCCGGCATCGACGCAGCTGGGTGGTGCCAGCGCGTCTGACGTGCTGGTGCCGCCATTCTTTGCCTCGGCTCAGGGGCACGACGGGTTACCGGAGAAATTCGTCGGCGAGTTCCATGATCTGGGTGCGCAGGTGGGACAAGCGGTTTTGCCCGGACGCGGGCTGGTGGTGTTGCATCGCGGCGGTACGGAAAACCCGGTGGTTTTCGCCATGTCCACCTCCTACATGCTGCTGGCACTGATCGGTTTGCTGCTTCTGAGCTATGTCGTGATCCGTTTATGGCTGACGCGCAATCGGCGGCAGACGCGGCGCGAGCGCTGGGATGGTGGAGTGCGGCAATTGCTGCCGGAGATGACTTATACGGCAACGGGATTTTCCAACCCGGTGCGGGTCATTTTCGATGCGATATTCCGCCCGACGACGGTCGAGGACACGCGCGAAACGGTGGCGGAGCATTTCCGCATGGCCATCCGCCGCGAGAAGGAGCGCGTACACCTGGTGGACCGACTGGTTTTTCAGCCGGTCAGGTCGGCGACGCTCTGGTTCGCGCACGTTCTGGCGGCGATGCACCACGGACGCATCAACGCCTACGTGACCTATGCATTTGTGGCTTTGCTGATCGTGATTGCCGTTCTGCCGCTGTCTTGATGCGGACCTGCGGCGATCGCGCGCCGCGGCGGCCGGGAGGATTGTATGGGCACCGATGGCTCGCTGCTCGTCTTGGTGTTCGCGCTGTGTGGTGCGGGCGCACTGGTGGGAGTGGTTGTCCCCGAACGGCACAATCCGACGTTCCTCGCCTGGGCCGGCTCACTCGCGGCGCTGGCTGCGTTGTGGGTCAGCGCAGACGTGCTGCGCTCGGGACGCGTCTTCCACGACGAGCTCTGGACGATCCAGCCGCTCGGAACCCTGACCGTTTCGCTCGATCGGCTATCGGCGCTGTTTCTGTTCGTGGCGGCAGTGGTAGTTCTGGCGAGTTCCGTTTTTTCAGCCAGCTACCTCAAGCGGTATTTGGGACATTACAGTCTCAAGGCGCTGAACGCCTGGTATTTGCTGCTGTTCGCCTCGATCGCGCTGATCCTGATCGCCGATGACGCGCTGCTGTTCCTGCTGGCGTGGGAGGCGATGTCGATCACGAGTTACCTGCTCGTCACCTTCGAGAACCAACGCGACGAGAGCAGCCGCGCGGGCTATCTCATGCTGGCAATGGGGGAGGGTGGGTTCGTGGCGGTCGTTGTGGCGCTTCCTGTTCCTGGCCGCGAATGCGGGCTCGCTCGAATTCTCGGCGCTCAAAGCCGCGGGCGCAAACCTCGGGCCAGGCGCGCGCTGGCTCGTCTTTCTGCTGACGTTCTTTGGCTTCGGCGTCAAGGCGGGACTGGTGCCCGTTAATTCCTGGCTCCCCCGCGCCCATCCCGCCGCACCGGCGAACGTGTCGGCGATCCTGTCCGGGGTGATTCTGAATCTGGGGCTTTACGGTATCGTCCGGCTGAATCTCGATCTCGTTCCCGTCAACATGGTCGGCGCAGGAGTGATCGTGCTCGTCGTCGGCACGATTTCGGCGCTGGTCGGAATTCTTTACGCCACCACCGAAAATGACCTCAAAGCGATGCTCGCCCACAGCTCCATCGAAAACATCGGAATCGTGACTGCGGGTCTCGGCGCCGGCCTCATTTTCACAGCCTATGGCCGGGCGTTGCCGGCGGGGATCGCCTTCATCGCCGCGTTTTATCACATGATCAATCATTCGGTGTACAAGGCGCTGCTGTTTCTCGGCGCTGGAACGGTGGACGACCGTACCGGGACTCGGGATCTGAACCGGCTCGGCGGATTGATTCGCGCAATGCCGTGGACAGCAGGCGCTGTGCTGATCGGCACACTGGCGATTTCCGCGCTGCCGCCGTTCAACGGCTTCGTCAGTGAATGGCTCACGCTGCAGACGATGTTGCGCGCGGCTCAGCTGCCCTCAATACCGATAAAAATCCTGTTTGCGTTGTGCGGCGCCGGGCTCGCGCTCACGGCGGCGCTGGCGGTCACCTGCTTTGTGAAGATGTTCGCGATGGGGTTTCTCGGTATGTCGCGCTCTGAAGGCGCCGCAAAAGCCGCCGAGGCGCAGAGCGCCTCCATCGTGCCGATGATATTCCTCGCCGTGCTTTGCTTTCTGCTCGGCGTCCTGCCGACATATATGATTCCGGCATTGAATCGTGAATTGCAGCCGTGGGCCGGTGCGAGTACCGAGGCGCTGGTGCCGCCGTTCTTTGCCTCGGCTGAGGGGCATGGCGCGTTACCGGAGAAATTCGTCGGCGAGTTCCACGATCTGGGTGCGCAGGTGGGCCAAGCTGTGTTACCCGGGCGCGGGCTGGTGGTGCTGCATCGTGGCGGCACGGAAAATCCGGTGGTCTTTGCAATGTCCACTTCCTACATGCTGCTGGCGCTGGTCGGCTTGTTGCTTCTGACCTACCTCATCATTCGTTTGTGGCTGACGCGCGGTCGGCGAACGGCGCGGCGCGAGCGCTGGGACGGAGGAGTGCGGCGGTTGCTGCCGGAAATGACCTATACCGCGACGGGATTTTCCAACCCGGTGCGGGTGATTTTCGACGCGATATTCCACCCGACGACGGTCGAGGACACTCGCGAGACGGTGGCGCAGCATTTCCGCATGGCCATCCGCCGCGAGCGCGAGTCCGTGCATATCGTAGATCGACTCCTGCTTCAGCCAGCGAAAAACAGGGCCATGAAGCTGGCAAGCGGCGTGGCGGCGATGCACCACGGGCGCATCAATGCTTACACCGCCTACGTGTTGGTCACCTTGTTAGTGGCGCTGGCGGTAGGATTGGTTGAGGTCATTGGCAATAAATAGGACATTCGCGATTTTTCTACGTGAGGATCAGCGCCCGGATTCAGTTCTGCACCCGCAAGAGAGCTGAGGACAAAAGCCTGCGCGGTTAGACAGATTTTGCGGTGACGTAATTCTTGCGCTGCCGGATAAAGGCCGAATGTCCCGCATATTCTGCCGACGCCCCCAGGGACTCTTCAATTCGCATGAGCTGGTTGTACTTCTCGATGCGCTCGCCGCGGCACGGGGCGCCCGTTTTGAGGTGCCCGGTGTCGAGGGCCACTGTGAGGTCCGCTATGAATGAGTCCACCGTCTCGCCGCTTCGATGCGACACCATCGCTCCCCAGTGCGCGGAATAGGCCAGCTGAACGGCAGCCAACGTCTCGGTGAGTGTGCCTATTTGGTTCAACTTGATCAGCACCGCATTCGCCACGTTTTCGGAGATGCCGCGTCTGATTCGGGTGACGTTTGTGACGAACAGATCATCGCCCACGAGTTCGATCGTTTCGCCAAGCTCCTTATTCAACAGCGTCCAGCCGGCCCAGTCGTCTTCCGCCAGACCATCCTCGAGAACCGCGATTGGGTACTTGCGGACCCACTCGGCATAAAGTGAAACCATCTCTTCCGAGTTCACGGAACGGCGCTCGGTCCGCAATTGATAGAGCCCGTTCTCGAAGAAGCTGCTCGAGGCCGGATCCAGGGCGAGGACCACGTCGTCGCCCGGCCTATATCCGGCGCCCTCGATTGCGCGCAATATGAGCTCGACCGCTTCGACATTATGCTTGAGCACTGGCGCGAATCCGCCTTCATCCCCGACTCCCGTCGAAAATCCGCCATCCTTCAGTACTTTTTTTAGCTGGTGGTAGATCTCCGCTCCCCACCGCAACCCCTCCGCAAAATTTGGCGCCCCGACCGGCGCGATCATGAATTCCTGAAAGTCCGTGCCCTGCCAGTTCGCATGGGTGCCCCCGTTCAGAATGTTGAACATCGGGACAGGAAGTCGATGGGCCGCTGCGCCTCCGAGATACCGAAATAGTGGTAGGTCGCGCGATTCGGCAGCCGCCCGCGCCACGGCGAGACTTACCCCTAGAATGGCATTGGCACCGAATCGGCTCTTATTCGCCGTTCCATCCGCGGCGCACATGGCTCGATCCACGTTCCCCTGATCTAGGGCGTCGAGATCCCGGATCGCTTTGGCAATGGAGCCGATGACGTGGCCGACGGCCAGCCGGACGCCCTTACCCGAATAACGCTGCACGTCGCCATCCCGGAGCTCGACAGCTTCGTGAATGCCCGTAGACGCGCCGGAAGGTACCGCCGCGCGACCATGCGCACCGCCAGCGAGCGTGACGTCAACCTCTACCGTCGGATTGCCTCGCGAGTCGAGTATTTCCCGAGCGTGAACTGTTTGAATCCTGGTATCCATTCGATAACTCCCGATATTTAGCGGCGGCGCACAACGTGTGGCACGACCGGTGATGATTGCACGCTTAGGGGGGGCCAGTGCGTACAACGGTGCCGGGGTGGTGCTGGGTCTGTGCTGCATTCATGGGCGGATTCGGTAGTTTTGCCGGATAGCCTATCGGCGATTGTTGTTTAACACTACCTCACGATGATCGCCAATTCACTCATTGCCGCTCGCGTCACCGCCGATACGAAACAGCGCTTCGCGGCCCTTGCGCATCAGCAGGGCGTGTCTGAATCGACTCTCATTAAACGGTATGTCGACGCCGCATTATCGTCCGCGAGTGCGCTCCCGACGCGGGTTCCGGGACCCGCTGAACCTGTTGGTCGCGATGTTCGGGTGTGCGTGCGCCTTCAAGCAGATGACATGCTGCTGTTGCGCGAGCGCTCCGCGGCTCGTGAAATGCCGACGAGCACCTACGTATCGTTCCTGCTTCGAGCCCACCTGCGAGCGTTGACGCCGCTTCCAGAGGCGGAATTGGCCGCTTTCAAGCGCGCGGTGGCCGAAGTTGGGGCGCTGGGTCGAAACATCAATCAAATCGCCCGCGCTGTGAATCGAGGCGAGGCGCCGACCGGACCAAGACTTGGCGAATTGCAGAGCATCCTCAGAGTACTCGATGGACTTCGGGAACACTTGAAGGCCTTGATTCGGGCGAACCTAACCAGTTGGAGCCAGGGGCATGAAAAAGCACTTGATTAACCTGAGCGGCGGCCAAATCCCGATTCTGGACATTGTCAGCTATGGGCGTGCTGCTCCCCGATCCTTCACACTAGCGCAACGGGAGCTCATTGTCCGCACGGTGAATCGATCCCCGGAGGTGATGGTAAAAGTATCGGGCGGTGCCCGAACCCTGACCGGAGTCGGCAAGCATCTAGCGTATATCGGGCGCGACGATTTCGTAATGGAAACCGATATGGGTGATCGCATGCACGCAGAGGGGTTCCAGAAGGCGCTGATGGAGGATTGGGATTTGGATCTTGAGGCTTTTTGGTATCAGTCCAGGCGATCGATCAATGTACCCCGCCGCTCGCCCAAGCTGGTGCATAACCTCATCTTTTCCATGCCACCGGGTACGCCGGCGACCAAGGTGCTGCAGGCGGTGCGCCAGTTTGCAGCGAATGAATGGGCTTTAAAACACCGCTACGCGATGGTGTTGCACACGAATGAAGCGCATCCACACGTACATGTAGTCCTCAAGGCGAGGAGCGAACAGGGTGACCGGCTGAATATTCGGAAGGCGACGCTTCGCGAGTGGCGGCAAAAGTTCGCGGCGAACTTGCGCGAGCTAGGTGTCGGCGCGAATGCGACCGAGCGCGCCGTTCGAGGTCAATCGAAGCCGAGTATACCGGATGCCATTTACCGTGCAGCGAATGACCCGGATCGGCAATCGACCTACCTGCGCAAGCGCGCGATGACGATCTATAACGATGTGCGCCAGCGGGGGTATATGACGCCGGAGCGCGGAAAAGAGAAAATGTTGGCGACCCGGAAGGACATCGAGCGTGGCTGGCGAGATACCAGCCTGCTCCTCGCAGCGGGGGGAGATCGGGAACTGGCGGACCGAGTTCAGCGGTTTGTGGATCGGATGCCGCCGCCACGAACCGGCAACGAAGTGCTCATCCATCAGATTCTCTCGGTTGACCCGCCGCGAACAATAAAACCGCTGATGAGGACACGATGATCATGGCGTGTAACCCGTCATGAAGGGTATCGAGAAAATAGTGCGGGTACTTCCTGGTTCACCAGCGTAGGGCTTGGCCGGCAAAGAGTATGGTGCCGCCGGCGTCGGAGATCGCGGGGACTGGTCGGCGTGCTGTCCTTGCGGGTCGGCGGTGCGGCGAGGCAGGCAGCGGGACTGCCAGTAGCCTGGCTACTTTCCGGAGAGACAGCGTACCTCGGTAGCTGCCTTTTCTTGCTGCGCTTGGGTGAGCAGATCACTCAAGTACCTCGCCCATTTTTCGATCGCATCGCGCTTTTGAGGGAAGTACGCGAAGCGGTCATAAACGCGTTTCATTCCCTTTTTCTGGTGGTTAAGAACGCGCTCCGCGACTTCGTCCTCGATACCGAGCGAGGCTAGGCCGGTACGGCCCGTGCGGCGCAGATCGTGGGGGGTGAACGGTTCAATGCCGGCTGCTCGGAACCGTTGCGCGAGTCGTTCCACGCTGCGGGTAATTAACATAGGGTTGATCGGCTCAAGGCAATTTTTTCTGGGCAAAAGGTACGCCGAGGCACCGGAAATACTCATCAGCGAGCGGATTTCATCGACCGCCCAATCCGACAGCGGCAGCACGTGTCCTCGCCCTTTTTTTGCATGTTCATCGGGTATCGACCAGGTTCGATTCTCGAGATCGAATTCCTTCTTCTTCGCGAGTGCAAGCTCCTGACGCCGCTGCATCGTCAGCAGGAGTGTCATCAGAATATGCCCGCTTCGTCGAGTACGGCAGATGCTCTTACAGTTCAACAGGAACGCCTTGAGTTCGGTTTCGCTGAGCGCGCGCTCGGTCGGCGCTTCGGTACCTCCGGGGCGGTACAGGAGCTTGACCGGCGATCCGACGACAATTGCGCGATGAATGCCGTACATGAACATCTGGCTCAGGATGTTGGCAGTGCGATTGGCCATCACGGGCGAGCCACGGTCGACGATCTTGTCGAGCAATTCGATCACTTCGCGTGAGGTGATGGTTCTGGCATCGCGATCATTCCATGGCGGCAGCACGTCGGCATTGAGCACGCGTTTCACGTACGCCGGGCGCTTTCGCCGGCGTTCCTTGACTACGTGCCGGTGATAGAACTCGTGCGCGAGAAAGCGTACCGAATGGGTATCCTTCGGGATGTCATCCTGGTGGTCCGACAAATCGGTAGGGCGCGTCACTGCATTGGAAACCGCGTGAGCAGCAGTCGCGGTCGCCGGCTGAGTCGAGGCCGCCTGCGAGACGGGTCCAGGCGCATGCCGCACCGGCGGTTCTGTGCGTGCACTGCCTCGCTTCACGATCCCCGCCTTGCGCGGGTCGATGCCCTCATCGAGCACCTCTCGGGCCTTTTGCGCGCGAGCACGAGCCTCCGCGAGCCCCACCGCCGGCCATTGTCCGATGCCGAGGCGTTGTCGCTTATTGCGCCAGTAAAACCGAAAATACCAGCGCTTTGCTCCGCTCGGCATGACCCGCAGCTGCACGCCTGCGCTGGCGGGGTCCGTTACGTCGTAGCGTGTCCGGCGGGGCTTCAGCCCAGTAATTGCATTTGTAGTGAGCCGACTGCCCTCGGGTTTGCTATCATGCCGCCCGCTTTGCGGTACGCCGAGTGCTTGATTTCGAGGCTGAAGTTGAGCCATGCAACGTTCTTTGGGTCTGTGTCGATGTTCGGTGGTCCCGTGGTGGTCCCACGGTGGTCCCAAAAGAGTGTAACATCGTGCATCGAAGCGAGACACTTTGCGTTGTGACGGCTTGAAATTTAATGCTTTAATTTCATGGACTTGTGTCGCAAAGCGTTGCGATTTGTTGCACCTGGGGCCATAGCTCAGCTGGGAGAGCGCTTGCATGGCATGCAAGAGGTCGGCGGTTCGATCCCGCCTGGCTCCACCAGAGTTCAGCGCAACTTGTCGATCGTTAGCCGGCCTTGAGTCCCCATCGTCTAGAGGCCTAGGACACATCCCTTTCACGGATGTAACCGGGGTTCGAATCCCCGTGGGGACGCCATTGAATCAATGAGTTACGATCGTGCGGCGGTGCAATAGAACAACTCGGGTAAGTTTCGGGTAACTCTCGACGATTGACGAACGTGGCGTGGGGCTTGGATCCCCGATGGAGTAACGATCAATAGGGTTGGGCACCAAGAATAAGATCAGCCCCCCGGCAAAGTTTCATGATCTGCGCCGCAGCTATGGGAGCTTGTTGCTGAACTCCGGCGCATCGGCGGAAGTAATCCAAGAATTGCTCGGGGAACATTGCGCGGCGGTCGTCAGGTAAGGGTGGATGCTTAGCTTGACGCCACGATACGCGGATCGCGGTGGCCATGATTGTTGGACAGGTTGGCGCGGGCCGCAGTGCCGATGAGTTGCGGAGACATTCTGCAGTCGCTGTTCGGCGGCGCGTGGTGAGCCCAAGAGCGCGAGATTGAGATGCGCCAGCTATCATTGCCTCGGGCGGACCGAAAGTGCAGCGCGCCCGCGGTGCACCCTTGGAGACCGCGCGGCGCTATCCGCTTTACGTGTAGTCAGCGAGCTGCAAAACGCGCATCCGGGAGATTTCTGGTATGCGACGGTCGTTCGTCACAAAGGCAGTGCAGCCGGACCCTATGGCTGCGGCGAGTTGCAGCGCGTCGGGGGTCTTGATGCCGGTCGCGGCGCGTAGTTGGGCAGCATCTCGTAATTGATCGAGCGATAGATCGATGACCCGGATACCTCGGCTGCGCGTGAGAAGCTCCTCGTAACGTTCCGCCAGCGGGCGATCTCCGGCGCGGTATGGCACCACCAGGACCTCGAGGAGCGTCAGAGCGGAGGTTACCAACTCACGCACACCGGCATCGGCTTCTCCGAACAGCGGCTCAACCAGTGGCAGGAACCGGGGGTCCTCCTCCATGAAATAGATGAAAAGCGAGGTATCAATACCCGTGCGTCCTCTGCCGATATCCGCGATCAATCCCACGCGGCGCGTTCTTTTGCGACGTGTTCCGCCGCATCGATGTTGCGCCAGTGCTCCTTGCCGAGACCCTTGAGATCGAGGATGGAAAGCCGCTTCGGAGAGTCGAGCGCGCCGGTCAGCAGTCGCGTTACCTCCTGCGCAACCGAGCGCCGCTCGCGCTTGGCTTGCGCTTGCAATTTCTTATACAAGGTGTCCGGGAAATTCTTCACGTTGAGCGTAGCCATTGTGATCCTCCATAATGCCTCTATTATGGAGGAATTATAGGACAGGTTCAAACGCCTCATGCTGCCCTTTCACGGATGTAACCGGGGTTCGAATCCCCGTAGGGACGCCATTGAATCAATGGCTTGTGCACCGCGGACTCAGTTCGGAGTGGCCCGCCCGGTCTGCCTCGGGAGGAAGATCACCTCTCCTTCATAGATTCTGGCGTTGGGACCGAGCTCGGGATTCCTGGCCATGAGCGCCTGCAAGGCTTTCTCATTGCAAGTACCGTACGTCAGCCGGCAGACCTTGTAGACCGTATCACCCTCGCGAACCAGCCATTTCGATCCCTCACGCGGCGCGGATTTAGAGGCATTGGCCTCCGATCCCTCAGGCGCGGCGGCTTTAGCGTCATTCGCGCGCTCGCCGGCGGGCAGCCACGGGAGCGGGTTGTCAGGCGTGCTGTCCGAGGCGGCCCGCAGCGACGCCGGTGCTTCGGGCGCCGCCTGCGGGGTCGCGGTGGCCGGGGATGCGGCGGCCGGGGATGCGGCGGCCGGGGATGCGGCGGCCGGCGATGCGGCTTCCGCTTGTGGCGGCGGGACCTGCGCTGCGGCCGGATCGCCGGTCGGAGTCGACCCGGGGGGTGTAGGGGAGGCTTCGGCAGGCGATGCTTCGACGGTCGTCGGCGGCGGCCGCGAGTCGGCGGATCGCTCCTGCGTGGGGCTCGCGTGTGCGGTATGCAGATAGCGCAGCAGCGCATTACAGGAGACGAACACTCCGATGAGAACCATTGCAGCCATCGCCAGCGAGGCCGTACGGCGCAGCGGCGAGCGAAATTTCATGCTGCGGCAGGACTCTCGCACGATGCCGAGCGTAATTCGCTCTGCGGCATGGCCATAGCCGTTGATGAGCGCGTTGTCGCAGCAGATATTGATGGTCCGCGGAACGCCTCGAGCGACGAAGGCGAGATAGAGCAGCGCGGGCTTCGTGAACAGCGAGCGGCTCGCGGCTCTGCCCGCGCAGCGGGTGCGATGCAGGATGTAACGGCAGCTTTGCCGAAAGGTGAGGGGACTGATGCGCGCGCGCACGGCGACGCGCTGCGCCAATTGCCGAAGACTGTGTCTCGCCAGCAACGCCTCGAGCTCGGGCTGGCCGACGAGAACGATCTGCAGGAGCTTCGATTTGTGAGTTTCCAGATTCGACAGGATTCGCAGGCTTTCGAGCGTAGCTTCCGGCATCTGCTGCGCCTCGTCGACCGCGAGCACGACCTGGGTGCCGGACTCGTGAACCGCGAGCAAGATCCGCTGCAATACGCTGAGCGTATCCGCCGAATTCGAGGTGGGTGGAAGTGTGACGTCGAATTCGTCGAGGATGGTTGCGTACAGCTCCGAGGTATTCAACGCCGGGCTGAACAGATAAATGATTTTCGTGCGGCTCGCGTCCAGCCCGTCGAGACAGACCCGCAGCACGGTCGTTTTGCCGACGCCGACCTCACCGGTCACCACGGTGAAACCTTTGCCCGCTGCTATCCCATATTCGATCGCCCCAAGGGCGGCGCGGTGCGTCTCGGTCGGGAAGAGAAGAGCTGGATCAGGCGTGATATGAAACGGCGCGGACTGGAAACCGTAAAATCCGCCGTAGAAAGTCTCGTTCATGGATGAGAGGTCAAGAGCTGCCTCGAGGGACCCGCGTGTAAGCGTTTGTAGCACCAACAGCGCGGGGCTGTAAACAATCGATCTATTTCAAGGCTGCGCGCCGCTTCTGCGAGGCCTGTCGCCCAAACGCGGCGTAATGATGACGCCCGCTTAATCTTCCCGCTCGTGAAAACCCACCTCGTCGAGGGGCACCGGATCGGGGACCGCGATCGGAGAGCTGCCGATGAGCCCCTCCATGAGAGAAATGAGATGTCGCGACGACACTCGCCACGAAAGCGCCGTATCCAACCGAACGCGGGCGGTTCGACCCAGTTCACGACGCTGCGCCTCGTCATGCAGCAATTCGACGATCAGCCGGCTGAAATGCCCCTCATCGCCGAGCCGCGCATAGCAGATCGAGTCCTGTCCGGAGCGCCGCGTCTCCAGAAGATCGAAGGCGACGATGGGAAGGCTGAAGAACATGTATTCCATGATCTTCGTCGCGGTGCTCACGTTCGCATGCGGCGAATATGGACACGGGTCCACGGCGAGATCCGCGCTCGATAGCACGCGGCTGATCGTGTCGTTGTCCGCACGGCCGGTAAAGGTGATCTGCTCCGCGACTCCGCACTTCTTGGCATAGGCGACGATGTTGTCGAAGTGCGGACCTGCGCCCATCAAGACGTAATGGACCGTCTCGGGTGCGAGCTGCGCATTGATGGAGCTGATGGCCCTGATGAGCACGTCCACGCCGTCCTGCTGACCGATCTCGCCCAAGAAGGCCACGAGATATTTCGCCGATTTGCGCAGGGCGGGGTCGGGGGCACCAATCGCAAAGCGCAGCGGATCGGGCGAGTTGCGCACGACGACAATGTCCCGCGCCGCACGTCCCCCGCGCCGCATGGCGATGGCTTTGTAGCTCTCGTTCGTGCTGATGATCCGATGGGCGGCACGCAGCATCCGGCGCTCCGCAAAATAGAAGAACGACAGGAAGATCGAGCGGTCCAGATGGAACTTGGTAGCGAACAGCTCGGGCGTCAGATCATGGTGGTCGAACACGGTGCGCTTGCCGAGGAGTCGCCACATCCACATGATCGGAAAAAAGATATCGGGCGGATTCGCCATGACGATCGCATCGAACCCGCGGCGCGACGATACGAGCAGAGTCACGAAGAAAATGCAGATGAAGCTCCAGACATATTCTGCGATCAAGCCGAAGTAACCTTTGCCCTCGATGAGCATCGGGTAGCGGTAGACGTGGATACCCTCGAGATCTTCGGCCAGCTTCGGATACGTCGCCGTGGCAGGCGAGACGACGCTCACCTCGTACTTGGCTGCCTTCAATGCCAGCGCCTCCTGCCAGACGCGCCGGTCATACGGAACCGGTAAGTTCTCGACGACCAGTAGGACGCTTCTCGGTGTGGCGCTCGTAGCATCCTTGGTTGTCGAGCGGCCCCTCATGCACCGGCACCCGCGATTGGCAAGCAAAAAATAGGGCTGAAAAGCATTGGACATGCAGCTTTGGGTGAACGTGGGATTGCAACCTTTGTAGCAAACTGCGGCCCCGCGCACAATTTCTTTTGCACTCGAAGTCCTAAGCACGGCGTCTAATGCGCAATGATTTTAAGATCCCTCATGCATTTCAACTATTGTAGGTTTTACCCTCACGTCGAAAGCAGGAGGATGTCTGTCAGATGATGTCTGTCAGAGAGTGTCCGTCAGACAATGTCCGACGTCATGTCTCCGAAAGCAGACATGTGTATATTCATCCTGCGATGAGTGAGATGACGACAACGCCGGGTGGCTGCGCTTGCTGATCGACGCGCGGATGGTTCCTCAGGGCAGCGAGTTCCAGTGCGACGTCTGCGTGGTTGGATCTGGACCTGCGGGAATCGCGATCGCGGACAGGCTGCGAAATTCGGGCCTGTCCATCATGTTGCTCGAGGCCGGCGGTTCGGATTACACGCTGCCGTCTCAGCGGCTCTATCGCGGCCGCATCGTCGGTCATTCCTATTACCGGATCGATGCTTGCCGCTGGCGAATGTTCGGCGGCTCCAGCAACCGCTGGGGGGGCTGGTGCCGACCACTCGATGCGGTGGATTACACGCGGCGCGATTGGCTGCCGCTCAGTGGTTGGCCCATCGGCGCCGAGGATGTGGCACCGTACGAGGAAGATGCCGCGCGCCTGTGCGAGTTGGCGAATGCCCGGTTCGACCTGGCCTCCTGGCGCCACCGGATGGCTCACCCGCTCGTTCTCGACGACACGAGCTTCGAGAACGTGGTCATCCAGCACAGCCCTGAGACGAACTTCGCGGAGTGCTATGGCCCGCGTTTGATTTCGGCATCCAACGTGACGACCATGCTGCATGCGAACGTGACACAGCTTCGACTGGACCCGGTATCGGGCCGCATTCGCGAGCTCGAGGTCATGACCTTGACGGACCGCACCCTGGTGATTCGCCCCAGAGCGGCCGTGCTCGCCGCGGGAGGAATCGAGAATCCGCGGCTTCTCCTCGCCTCACGCAGCGATCGTGCCGCCGGTATCGGCAACGAGTTCGACATGGTGGGTCGATGTTTCATGGAACATCTGCACATGCCGATGGGACATTTCTTCCCGGCCAAGACGGACGTCGATACCAAGTTTTACCGCAAGTCCGTGATGCAGGATGCGCGCCTGCGCGGAGTCATCATCCCAACCGCCATTGCACAAGCGCGTCATCGATTCCTCGCGACGTCCATCGCTTTCGAAGGTCCGAGCTTCTCCTTGGGCACCGCCTTCCTCGGCTGGCCGCCCATGGTGATGGTGGGTCCGGTGCGCCTGTACCAGGGGCTGAAGAAGAAGGGCTACACGCGTGCGGCCCACGAATTCAAGCGGTTCGCTACCGGCCTCTTCACGGTGCCGGGCCGCGCGCGCAGCTCGCTGCGATCGCGCACGGCGGCCGCCAAGGCTGCTCGCGCTGCCGCCCCCGGCTCGGTGTATTCGCTCTACTTCCGTGCGGAACAGGCGCCCGACCCGAGCAATCGAGTCCTGCTCGACTCGAGCAGGCGCGACGCGCTCGGTGTGCCCCGCAGCCGGCTCGAATGGTCGATCAAGCCTTTCGACTCGGCCAGCGCCGAGGGATGGCTGGAACTGCTCAAGCGTGATCTGCATGCGCGCGGCGTGGGGGAGGTGGCGACGCCGGATGAGAGCTGGCAGGATGAGGTCATCGGCGGACCGCATCATATGGGTACGACTCGCATGTCCGCCGATGCGCGCAGCGGGGTCGTCGATGCCGATTGCCGCGTGCATTCGGTGGAGAATCTGTACATGGCCGGCAGTTCGGTGTTCACGACGAGCGGCCATGCCAATCCCACGTTCACCATCGTGTGCTTGGCGCTTCGGCTGGCCGATACGCTGCGCAAGCGGCTCTCGGGAACGTAGGACGACCATGAGTGCAATCGATTCGAAGTTCGCCCGTGAAGCATGGATTCGCGCACTCGAGCGCAGCGCGCGGATCGAGGCGGATCCTCATGGCACGCTGCCGGCTCTCATCGATCGCGCGGCGCGCGAGACGGGGTCGTCGCCCGCGCTGATCGGACGCGGGGCCTCTCTCGACTACGAACAGCTCGCGGCGCGCGCCAACCAATACGCCCGGTGGGGACTCTCGCAAGGCCTCAAGGACGGTGAAAGAGTGGCGCTGTTCATGCCGAACGGCGTCGAGTACGTGGCCGTATGGCTCGGCCTGACCCACATCGGGGCCATCGTAGCGCTCATCAATACCCAGTTGTCGGGCGAGGCGCTCGCTCACTGCATCGGGGTCGCTGCGCCACGAATCATCCTGGCCGGAGCGGAGCTCGCCCCGGTCCTCGCGGCCGTTCGCTCGCGTTCGACGTGCTCGAATTGCTGGGTGCTGGGCGCGAGTGCGGAGGACCTCGTTGCGCTCGATCCGGTCCTCGGGAACCTGTCCGGTGAGGTGCTGCGGCCAGGCGAATACGCGGCACCCACGCTCGATGCCACTGCGCTCTACATCTACACCTCGGGCACCACCGGTCTACCGAAGGCGGCGAAAGTCACCCACTATCGCATCATGCGTTGGAGCCTATGGTTTGCCGGCCTGCTCGATACACGGCCCGGCGATCGGCTCTATGACTGCCTTCCCCTGTATCACAGCGTTGGAGGCGTGGTGGCGGTCGGCGCCGCCTTGGCCGGAGGGGCGGCCGTGGTGATCCGGCCGCGGTTCTCCGCGTCGGATTTCTGGCGCGACGTAGCCGAGGAGCGCTGCACGCTGTTTCAGTATATCGGCGAGCTATGCCGCTATCTGCTCAACGCACCGCCTCATCCTCTCGAGACCGCTCATTCGTTGCGCCTCGCCTGCGGCAACGGATTGCGTACCGAGGTCTGGGACAAGTTCAAGACGCGCTTTCGCATTCCGCGCATTCTCGAGTATTACGCTTCCACCGAGGGCAATTTCTCGCTTTACAACTGCGAGGGTCGGCCGGGATCGGTCGGGCGCATCCCCTCGTATTTGGCTCATCGACTCCCGGTGGCGCTGGTGCGGTTCGATCTCGATACCGGCGAGCCCTTGCGAAACCAAGCCGGGTTCTGCGAGCGGTGCGGGGTGGACGAAGTCGGCGAGGCGCTCGGCTTGATTCCCGATGAGGGGCGTGCCGCCCGTTTCGAGGGATACGCGGACGCCGAGGCGACGAGCCGGAAAGTACTGCGCGATGTGTTCAAGGCCGGCGACGCCTGGTATCGCACGGGCGACCTGATGCGCCGGGACGCCGACGGGTTTTTCTATTTCATGGATCGCGTGGGCGAGACGTTTCGCTGGAAGGGCGAGAACGTATCGACAGCGGAGGTCTTGAGCGTACTGAGCGCAGCCGCGGGCGTGTGCGAGGGCGTGGTATTCGGAGTCAAGGTGCCGAACACGGAGGGCAGGGCAGGGATGGCGGCGCTCGTCGTGGATCGTGGCTTCGATCTCGGCGCTTTTCATGCGCTCGTTGCCGCGCGGCTGCCATCGTATGCGCGCCCGCTTTTTTTGCGCCTGTTGCCGGCGCTCGCGTCCACAGGGACGTTCAAGCCTCGCAAGCAGGACCTGCAGAGCACGGGGTTTGATCCGGCGCAGATCGCCGATCCTCTGTACTTCGATGATCCTCGCACGGGCGCTTACGTCCCGCTCGACGCCGGGCTTTACGCCTCGATCTCCGCGGGGCACATCCGCGTGTAGCGCCTACGCCGTGTTGCCGGCATCGACGGTGAGCACGATGCCGGTGATATTTTCTCCCCCGGAGCCCAACAGGAATTCCACGCTCCTTGCGACATCCTCGGCGTTCACCAGGCGCTTGAGTGCGCTGCGCCGCGCGATCTGGTCCCGCTGCTCGGCGGAGAGCTCATCGGTCATGGCGGTATCGACGAACCCTGGAGCGACTGCATTCACCGTGATGCCGAGCTGCCCCAGCTCGCGCGCCAGTGATCGCGTGAAACCGACCAGCGATGCCTTGGTTGCGCCGTAGACGGACAGACCGGTGTAACCCGTCGATGCAACGATGGAGGCGATGTTGACGATCCGACCCTTGCGCTCCGTCATCATCCCGCGGGCGATATACTTGGTGAGCACGATGGGTGAGATCGTGTTGAGGCGGATGAGGCGCTCGATGTCCTTGTCGCGCATCATGCCCAGCATCCCCGCGGTGCCCAGCCCTGCGTTGTTCACGAGCCCGTAGATCGGCCCGAAATCGGCGCGAATGCCGCGCACGAGCGGTGCGATCTGTGCGGTGTCGGATAAGTCGCATCCTCGAAACTCGATCGCTCCCGTCGCCTCGGTGCGCGCGGCCTCGCCCGCGGCCATGAGCTCGGGGGTGTGATTGCGCGCGACGGCGATCACCCGATACCCGGCGGCTGCCAGCGCGCGCGAGATGGCGAGTCCCAGACCGCGGCTGCCGCCCGTCACCACCACGTTAAGCACCGGGGCGCACCAGCTTGCCGGCTGCGGTGAGTTCGAGCGAGGGTACGAAGCTCAGCCGCGCCGGCACCTTGTGCGCCGGGAGGACACGGCGGCACGCCTCCAGGAGCTCAGTGCGGATCCGCTCCGTCTCCAGGGTCCCCGGCGCCCGCTCGAGCACGACCTCGGCGACGACCAGGGCTCCCATGATGGCGTTGCGCTTCGCGTGCACTCGCGACATGCGTACCCGCGGATCGGTATTGATCACGCCCTCGACCTCCTCGGGATAGACTTTCAGGCCGCCCACGTTGATAACCCCGCCTTTGCGGCCGCGGAAGTAATAGCGGCCCGCCTCGAGCTCCACCAAGTCGCCCGTGTCGACATAGCCGTCCTCGGCGGCGAGCGCGTGTGAGCTCGAGTTCACGTAGCGAGAGGCGATGCGGCGCGAGCGTATCCGCAGGGTACCTTCCTCGACCTTCATCTCGATGCCGTTACGCGGCGTTTCCAGGAATTCCGAGGGGAACCCGGCGAGTCCATCGTCCACGTCGAACGCGACGCCCGCCTCGGTCGAGGCAAAGGCATGGGCGATGCGCGCCCGGGGATAGGCGGCACGCAGCTGATCCAACAGCATTTGGTCGGCCACCTCGCCGGAGAGCCTGACATAGGAGGGCCTCAGCAATCCCGCCGCTCCGCTCATCAAGACGCGCCTCCAGTGCGACGGAGTGCCGGAAATATGGGTGACCCCGCGCGCCGCTGCGCGCGCGAGAAAATCGGCCGTCCCCTCGCCGGCGCTCGAAAGCACCAACGGCACTCCGCCAAGCACCGCACGCAGATAAATCTGCAGTCCGCCATAGCGGCGGATATCGTAGAAGGTGCTCCAGACCGTTTGGGCTTCGCCCCCTTGCCGGGGCAACGTCCCCGCGAGGCTCTCCAGGCTGTGCGCAACCAGCTTCGGAGTGCCGGTGGTGCCCGAGGTGAGCAGTATCCATTCGGTCTGGCAGCTTTCCCGTCTGTCGACAGGACCGCTCACCGGGCGAGGATCGAGATCGGCGAGCTCGGCGTCGACGGCTGCCGCGGCCGCCACCTCCGCGAGCGCATCGGCACTCAAGTCGGGAGTGCAAAGGACCACGCGGCGCGCGATTCCGTCGAGCTCGAGCAACGCGATTGCGGTACTGAGCTGCTCGCGCATTCTGAGGAGCACGGAGCGGGAGCGAAGCGATGCCAATGGGTCGCCGAGACAGGAGGCGTGCGCGAGGTCGGCGAGGATGAGGGAGGCCTCGGGGGCATGAAATGCGCCCGATGGACGGTCCTCCGACCCAGCCGCCGAACGCCACAACGATGTCATGATGGTAGCTTAGCGACTCCGCGTGAACAGTGGCAAAGGAAAGGCTGACGAAACGTGCCGCATCTCTCGCAAGCCCGGCAGGCGATCTCCTCGCCCATGATCGAGGCGCTCTTCCCGCCCGGCGTGGCGGCGGCGGAGCTCCGCTCACCGGGGGATGCCTCGCTCCTCGACCCCGCCGAGTCGCTGATCGTCGCGCGTGCGGTCCCCAAGCGGGTCGGGGAATTCGCCGCGGGCCGCTTGTGCGCACGCAGCGCCATGGCGCGCCTCGGCATCGAGCGCTTCGCCGTGGTCGCGGGCGCGGATCGACAGCCGATATGGCCCGAGGGACTCGTCGGCAGCATCACGCACACCCGCGGCTTTTGCGCCGCCGTAGTGGGTCGACGCGCCCAGTTCGCGGCCCTCGGGCTCGACACGGAGTGCGCCGATTCGGTCCGCCCCGAGCTCTGGCGGAGCATCTGCGCCGACACCGAGATCGACTGGATCGGATCGCTCCCGCCCTCGGCCCAAGTGTCCGCGGCGACGCTCGTCTTTTCCGCCAAGGAGGCGTTCTACAAGTGTCAGTACCCTTGCACGGGTGAGCGGTTGAGCTTTCACGATGTGGCGCTCGAGCCCACCGACTGGGGTGCTGATGGGGGGCGGATCACGATCCTGGCACTGAACCCCTCGGCGCGGTTCGCCGCCTTCGCGCCGGCGCTGCGTGCCGCCTATCGATTTCACGAGACATTCGTCTCGACCGCCGTCGCGCTGTGCGCGACCGGGCGTTCGGCTTAATACGCCTTGTCGTCCCTGAAGAGCTTGATGACGGTGAGCAGGATGATCTTGATGTCGAGCATCGGCGACCAATGCCTGAGGTAGTCGAGATCGTAATTCACCCGCGCCTCCATCTCCTCGAGTTTCGCAGTCTCGCCGCGGCAGCCGTTCACCTGCGCAAGGCCGGTAATGCCCGGCAGCACCTTGTGGCGAACCATATAGCCCTTGATGAGTTTGCGGTATTCCTCGTTGTGAGCGACGGCGTGCGGCCGCGGGCCGACGAGGCTCATGCGGCCCTGAAGCACGTTGATGAGCTGCGGTAGCTCATCGAGCGAGGAACGGCGCAGGATGGCGCCTATCGGCGTGATCCGCTCGTCCGTCTTCGAGGCCTGCCGAATGTGCTCGCCATCCTCGGTCACTCGCATCGTGCGGAATTTGTAGACTGCGATTTCCCGCCCGTCGAGGCCATAGCGGCGCTGCTTGAAGATGACGGGCCCCGGCGAGGATCCTTTGACCAAGATCGCGACCACCGCGAGAACGGGCAAGAGCATCAACAGGATCCCCACCGAGAACGCGATGTCGGTGATTCGCTTCGCGACCCCGCGATAGCCGTAGAAGGGCGTCTCGCACATCGCGACGACGGGAATGCCCTGAATCTCTCCCGACCGTGCCTGGATCAAATCGAACACGAATATGTCGGGGACGTAATAGATCGAAGCGGTGGTGTCGCGCAGGTCGTCGAGCAGATTCATCACGCGCTTGAGGTGCCGGATCGGAAGCGCGACGAAGATGACGTCGGTGCGGTGGGTCTTCACATAGCTCCCGAGGTCCGCCAGAGGGCCGAGCAGCGTTACCTCGGTCTCCATGCCGAGGCGGTCGGTGCTCCGATCGTCGAAGAACCCCGCCACATCGAGGCGCATGCCCGGGTTTCTCTTGAGGCGTCTGCAGAGCTCCAGGCTCGCCGTGTTGTAGCCGGCAATCACCGCGCTGCGGGCGTTGAACGCGTTCATGAGAAATCGCCGCATGCACTCCTGCATGGCGAGCGTCGAGATGATCAATACGGCAGGGGTCACGGCTGCCCAGGTCAGGAATACACGCCGGGGATACGCCTGCAGCGGCGACTTGGTGACATAGGCGATACCGAGCAGCGCCGCCAGTATCAAAAACCAGCGGAAGATCACATCGACGACTGCGGAGAATCGAGGCGAGGTGAGCTGCGCCGTGACTTCGCGCGGCGGCTGTACCAGCACCAGACACACTACGGCAACCACCGCGATGCCGGAAGACAGCGGATCGAATCCGCTGTTGAAGGCAAAGATGGTGGCGTAGAGGGAGGCGACGGCAACGAATGCGGGGAGAACGGCCTGCACCACCATCATGGCGGCGATCAGAATGCTCTGCCTGAACTGAACCGGTTGGGTCATCGATGTCCGTTGAAAAGCGTCGCCAAATCGCGACAAACAGTTTAGCCATTATGTGCCAATTAAACTGTGCGGTCTGCAAGCCTCTCGCCGACAAATGTTAAGTAGAAACAGCGCCAATGCTATTCTAGAGAGGCATGATCAAGGTTCCATTACTCGATCTTAAGGCGCAGTACGCGCAATTCCGAACCGAAGTGCTCGGCGCCATCGAAGGTGTGTGCGCGAGCCAACACTTCATCCTCGGCGAGCACGTGCGTGCACTCGAGACGGAAATCGCACGATACTGCGGTGCATCGCAGGGCGTGGGAGTCTCCTCCGGCACCGACGCGCTGCTGCTCGCGCTCATGGCCTTGGGTGTGGGGAGGGGCGATGAGGTCATCACATCGCCGTACACCTTCTTCGCCACGGCGGGAACGATCGCTCGATGCGGCGCCCGCCCGGTGTTCTGCGACATCGACCCGACAACGTTTAACTTATCGCCGCAGGCGGTTGAGCGCTTCATCGATGAGCGCTGTACCGCGGGCCCGAACGGCCTGATGAATCGCGCGACGGGCGGACGCATCCGTGCCCTCATGCCGGTGCATCTATATGGCCAGTCGGCCGACATGACCGCGCTCACGGAGATCGCGAAGCGTTACGAGCTCTTCGTCATCGAAGACGCGGCACAGGCCATCGGCACGGAGACCGTCGACGGGCGCCGGGTTGGATCGATCGGCGACATCGGCTGCTTTTCCTTCTTCCCGAGCAAGAACTTGGGCGCATTCGGCGATGCGGGGCTTTGCACCGCGAACGACCCCGACCTGGCGGAGCGCATGCGCGTGTTGCGGGTTCATGGCGGCAAGCCCAAATATTTTCACGCTCTGATCGGCGGCAACTTCCGCATCGACGAGCTGCAGGCCGCCGTGCTGCGCGTCAAGCTCAAGTACCTCGACGAATGGACCAGCGGCCGGCAGCGCAACGCGGCGTTCTACGACGAGGCGTTCACTCGCGCCGCGCTGGGTCCTGCGCTTACGACACCGTACCGGCCCGAGCGTGGGCGGCATATCTACAATCAATACGTCGTGCGGGCCGAGCGGCGCGACGAGCTGCGCTCCTTCCTGAGCGAGCGGGAAATCGGCACCGAGATCTATTATCCGGTGCCGCTGCATCTGCAGGAGTGTTTCGCCTATCTCGGCTACTCGCGCGGCGATTTTCCGCACTCCGAGCGTGCGGCGGCGGAGACGCTCGCGCTGCCGATCTATCCGGAGCTCTCGGCGGAGCAGTTGAGGACCGTGGTCGCCGCGATAGGCGAGTTCTACCACTGATCAGGACTTCTTGAAATCGTCCGGCTGCAGCTGGTGCCGCGAGAGAAGCTTGTAGAAGTCGGTGCGGTTGCGCTTGGCGAGCCGCGCGGCCTGGCTCACGTTGCCTGTCGTGATCTGCAGGATTTGGGACAGGTAATTGCGCGTGAACTCATCGCGCGCCTCATCGAAGGAGGGCAGGCGCGTCGGGTTGCCGCCGAGGGATTGCTGCACCAACTCCGCGGTGATGATCGCGCCTTGCGATAGCGCCACGTTCTGCCGCACGACGTTGTAGAGCTGGCGGACGTTGCCGGGCCATTCCGCGGTGGCCAGGAGCTCCACCGCTTCCGGGGCGTAGATTTTACGCTGTCCGGTCTCCTTTGCGATCTGCTCGAGGAAATGCGCGACCAGCAGCGGGATGTCCTCGCGCCGACGGCCGAGCGCGGGAACCTCGATGTGCACGACGTTCAAGCGGTAATACAGATCCTCGCGGAACTGGCCGCCAACCATCAGCTGATGAAGGTCGCGGTGGGTGGCCGAGATGACCCGCACGTTGATCGCGACCGCTTCGACGCTGCCGACCGGTCGAATCTGGTTCTCCTGCAGCACGCGAAGCAATCTCACTTGCAGCCGCATGGGCATGTCGCCCACTTCGTCGAGCAGCAAGGTGCCGCCGTCGAGGGTCTCGAGCAGGCCTTTCTGTGAACGCGTGGCCCCCGGGAACGCGCCTTTCTCGTGTCCGAAAAGCTCGGCTTCGAGCGTGTCCTCGGCCATGGCGCTGCAGTTCACGATGGCGAACTGCTTGTTACGGCGCGGGCTCGCCTCATGAATCGCGCGGGCGATCAGCTCCTTTCCCGTGCCGCTCTCGCCGGTGATGAGGACGCGCGCATCCGTGCCGGCCACCATGTTCGCCTGCGCCAGCTTGTCCTCCATCAGCTGGCTGCGGGTGATGATGGCGGCGCGCCAATCCTCATCGACATGGGCGAAACCCGACACCTTGAGGGCCTTTTGCACGTGATCGAGCAGATCCTGCTTGTCCACCGGCTTGGTGAGAAAACCGAAGGCGCCGCTCTGCGTCGCGTGAACGGCGTCCGGGATCGTGCCGTGCGCCGTCAGGATGATCACCTTGAGCCCAGGCCAGCGGCTTTGTAATTCCTTCAGGAGACCGATGCCGTCCATCTGATCCATGCGCAGGTCCGTGATCACGAGGTCCGGACGAAAGCGCGTGCAGGCAGCGAGCGCCGCGGCCGCGCTCTCGACCGCCTCCACCTCGTAATTCTCGGCGCGCAACCGGATGGTCAGAAGCCGCAGCAAACCGGGGTCGTCATCGACGACCAGAATCCTGGCGCGCCGCTTCTGCTGTGAAGCGCTGTCGCGCGAAGCGGGTTGGATGCCAAACCCCAAGGGTGTCGTCGAGGCGATCGGCGTCGTCGAGGCAAGCGAATAAGGGTTCAAGGGTTTCTCCGGGGGCTGCTTCATTCAGGCGTGTGCGGCTCGGTGGTCCCACGATCGTTGATGGATCGCTCGATGTGCGTGACCGCGTCGAGCTTCGCTCGAGCTTCGTCCAACGCTTTCCGCAATCGGGCGTTCTCATCCGACTCCGCCGACAGACGCTTGTTCAGCGCCTGCAGCTTGTCGCGCGAATTCTGCGAGTCTTCGTCGCGCAGACGCTTATTTTCGGCTTGCAATACCAACCGCTGATCGACCTCTTGCAACTCCAACATGGCCAATAAGCGCTCATCGGGCAATAAAGTCTCGGGCCTGGCTAACAGTTCTGCCAACTGTCGCTGTGCAGCGACGGGATTGGAGCCGCTGTGGCCGGGAGTGGCGAGCGCGAGCGCATATCTCAGACGGTTGCTGGTCGTGGGCGCGACCGAGGCTGCGTCTTTCGCGGACTGGAACATCTCGGCCTGATGCGCCGGATCGCCCTGCGGCAGGCTGGTCATCATCTCGAGCAACGGCTCGACGGACCCGGCCTTGGACGGACCTTCGGGCTGCGGCGGCGGCGGACTCGGGACGTTCGATCCCGTACCGCCCAAATTCGCGCAACCGCACAGGGTTCCGAACACGAACAGCCACGCGACACCCCGCTTACGCTGCATGAGCCTTTTCACGGGAGGCGGGTGCGGCGTGCCGCAGCGGCAGACGAACGCGGAAGTGCGCGCCGCCGGCGGTGGCCTCGAGGATCTCGATGCTGCCGCCGTGCGCGTTGACGAACTCGGTCACGACGGACAGCCCGATTCCGGTGCCTTTGACATGTCCGCCCTGCGGGGTTTTCCCCTGATAGAACGCTTCGAATATCCGGTTGCGCTCTTCCGGCGGAATCCCCGGACCTGAGTCGATGACATCGATCACGAGCTGCTCGCGCTCGCGGCGGGCGTGTATCGAGATGTTCCCTCCTCGGGGTGTGAACTTGATCGCATTCGAGAGGAGGTTGTCGAGGATCAGACGCACCTTGGCCCGGTCCGCGAGCGGGGTGAGGTCCTCGACCTGCACGTCGAGGCGCACCCGCTGAGCCACCAGCGTGAGCTGCTGGTTCTCCAGGACCGACTTGATCAGGGGACGGAGCTTGAACTCCGAGACCTCCAGACCCACACTCTTCGCCTGCCAGGCGCTGAACGACAGTAGATTCTCGATCAGGCGCTGCAGCTTCATTCCATTCTCGCGCAATATCGCAGTGACCTCCCTTTGAGCGCTTTGCAGTTCACCGACTGCGCCATCCATCAAGAGCTCGGTTCCTTCGCGAATATTCGCCAGCGGGGTCTTCAGCTCATGAGACATGTGTCGCAAGAATCGATTCTTCTCCTGGGCAAGCTCGAGCAGCCGCACCCGCAACCATTCGAGCTGAGCGGCGAGCCGCTCCAGGTCCGCCGGACCTCGAATGGCGATGGGCCGCGAGAACGCGCCGCGTCCGAGCTCGCTGATCGAGCGGTCGATGGCGCGAATCGGGCGGCCGAACAGGTACGTGAACACGCCCACCACCGCGAGGGTCATGGGGACGAGCAGAAGCGTCTGCCAGAACAGGTTTTGCTGCGCCAGCTGCGCCGCCTCCTGTAAGGCGCCGAGCTCGTGGTCGATTTGACCGCTCACATGATTGGAGATCTTGGAGGCGAGATCGGACATCTGCGGGTATGAGCTCACGAGCTCGGACATCCGGGTCGAGTTGGCCGGGGCCGTCTTGATCTCCTGCGCGCGCTGCTCGGACTCGGCCTTGAGGGTACGCACGTCGTTCTGTGCCTGCTCGTTGAGCGGCAGGGTGAGGAGCTCGTTCAGCGTGGTTTCCAGCCGTTGCTGGTTGCGCGCGTACGCCTCGAGCAAGTCGTTGTTCGGCAGGATCTGATAGAGTCGGGCGGTGCGCTCCAAGGCGGCAATCTCCACGAACATGCGCTGGTTGTTGCCGCTGCCTTGCATGCCGCGCACCACCAGCTGCTCGCTGTGATTCGACAGCCGATTCATCTGAACGGCCGCGTTTACGATCGCGAACAGGAGCGGCGCGGCAACGATGGTGAAGCCGATCAGCATGAGGCCGCTCAAGGATCTGGGGCGGGGGAGTCGCATGGGGCGCATTCTAGCGTAAGGCCGCCGCCGGAGCGGCGACCTTGCGCACGGTAGAATGTTCCGATGAGCACACAGGCACCCTACGCACAGCTGTCGCCCGAGACCGTGCTCGATGCCCTCGAGGCCGTCGGATTTCGCTGCGACGGTCGAATTTTGGAGCTGAACAGCTACGAGAACCGGGTCTACCAGATCGGCATCGAGGACGGCTTGCCGCTGGTGACCAAGTTCTACCGGCCGGAGCGCTGGAGCGATGCGTCGATCCGCGAGGAGCACGCCTTTGCCGCGGAGCTCGCGGCCCAGGAGATTCCGGTCGTCGCGCCGCTCGACCGCGACGGCGAGACGCTGCATTTTCACCGCGGGTTTCGCTATGCGGTGTTTCCGCGCCGCGGGGGCCGTTGGCCCGAGCTCGGAACGGCCGACGAGCGTGCCTGGGTGGGCCGGTTTCTGGGCAGAATTCACGCGGTCGGGCGCGCGGGCGTTTTCCGCCATCGCGCCCAACTCGATGTCGAGGAGCTGGGATCGAGGTCCCGGGATTTCGTGCTCGACGGCGGTTGGCTGCCCGACTACCTCGCCCCCAAGTACGAGGCCGTGACCGATGCGCTACTCGCCGAGGTTGGGAAACGAACCCGCAACTGGCGAGGCGCCGCAGTGGGGCGCATCCTCGGCGACTGTCACCGAGGCAACATCCTGTGGACCGAGCAGGGCCCGCATTTCGTGGACCTCGATGATTGTGTCACGGGTCCAGCGGTCCAGGATCTGTGGATGCTCCTCGCCGGCAGCGTCGAGGAGATGCGGGTGCAACTCACGGACGTGCTGGAGGGGTACGAGCAATTCCTGCCCTTCGATCGGCGCGAGCTTCCTCTCATCGAGCCGCTGCGCGCTTTGCGCATGATTCATTACTCCGCGTGGTTGGCGCGGCGCTGGGACGATCCCGCGTTCCCCAGGGCGTTTCCATGGTTTGCCGAGCCACGTTACTGGGAGCAGCATTACCGTGCCCTGGACGAACAACTCCTCGCGGTGCTCGAGCCGCCGCTCGAGTTGTGAACGGCATCGTATGTCTGGATCATCCGACTCCGGGATCATAGGTGCCCCATGAAACTGCGAGTTCTCATCCTCCTCGGAATCGCCGCCTTGGCCGCTTGTCACCGCCAATCCGGCAAGGCGCCGATCGCGCCCGCCAAGCCCCATGCCGGCGTCTCCAAGGCAGTTTCCGCAGGAAGCCCAGGAAACGACCGCCGGAATGGTGGAAGCCGTGACCCAGGGACGATCGCAGGCACCCGTTTTGCTCAAGTTCGACTTGCTCCGGCGGCCCGCGGAAGGGCAGCCCCTCGAGGTGGCGATCGCGCTCGTGCCCCAGATCCCGGCGCAGCTTGCCTCGGTGCGAGGTGAGCGGCTCGGATGGTCTGACGCTTCAGGACGGCGATCGGCAATTCCAGTTTCCGGCAGTCGAGGCGGCGCAGGTTTATCGCCACAGCGTCAAAGTGACACCGGCCTCGGAGGGATTGTATCTGCTCACCTTGTCGGTGAACCTGCAGCATGACCAGACTTCTGAATCGCGGGTGTTTTCCGTCCCCATCTTGGTCGGCGAGGCCGCCCGGGAGCCCGGAGCGGGGGCGGCCAAGCCGGCGGGTACCGCCGCGCAGCAAAAAGAAGTCGGCCAGCACCGCGGCTCGTAGGGCGGTCCGGGCCTGGCGGCCCGTTGAACCTGAGCGCGCGATCCCCATTCAGCCTATAATGGGCGGTTTCGCCTCGAGGCTATCGTGACTTCGCAACTTCGTAACATCGCCATCATCGCGCACGTCGATCATGGGAAGACGACCCTGGTCGACCAGCTGCTGCGCCAATCCGGAACGCTCGATGCGCGCAAGGACCTGCAGGAGCGGGTGATGGACTCGAACGCCCTCGAGCGTGAGCGCGGCATCACCATCCTCGCCAAGAACACGGCGATCACCTGGGGCGACTATCGAATCAACATCGTCGATACGCCCGGGCACGCGGACTTCGGCGGCGAAGTCGAGCGGGTGCTCGCCATGGTGGACTGCGTACTGTTGCTGGTGGACGCCGTCGATGGACCGATGCCCCAGACCCGCTTCGTCACGCAGAAGGCATTCAAGCACGGCCTCTCGCCCATCGTGGTCATCAACAAGATCGACCGTGACGAGGCGCGTCCGGGCTGGGTGCTCGATCAGACCTTCGATCTGTTCGACCGGCTGGGTGCCACGGACAAGCAGCTGGATTTTCCCGTGGTGTACGCCTCGGCGCTGCGGGGCTTCGCAGGCCTCGAGCCGACGGTGCGCGACGGCGACATGCAGCCGCTCTTCAAGACCATCGTCGATCACTGCCCGCCTCCCGACGTCGATGCAGCCGGCCCCCTGCAGCTGCAGGTGACCCTGCTCGATTACTCGAGCTACGTGGGTGCGATCGGCATCGGCCGCATCAAGCGTGGAACCCTGCGGCGCGGGATGGCGGTGACCGTGGTGGGGCGGGACGGCAAGCAGCGCCCGGAGCGCATCACCCAGATCCTGGGCTTTCACGGCCTCACGCGGGTCGAGGTGGAATCCGCGGGAGCGGGCGATATCGTCGCTTTTGCGGGTATTCCCGAGCCGAAAGTCTCCGACACGCTGTGCGACCCCGCCCACGTGGAGCCTTTGCCGAGTCTCACGGTCGATGAGCCGACGATCAGCATGACGTTCGAGGTCAACACCTCGCCCTTCCTCGGAAGGGAAGGCAAGTTCGTCACCAGCCGTCAGATTCGCGAGCGCCTGGAGCGCGAGTCCATCCACAACGTCGCCTTGCGCGTCGAGCCCACCTCCGATCCGGACAAGTTCGTGGTCTATGGACGCGGCGAGCTGCACCTGGGGGTGTTGCTCGAAAATATGCGGCGCGAGGGCTACGAGCTGGCGGTGTCGCGGCCGCGCGTGGTCATCAAGCAGATCGACGGTGCCGCGCACGAGCCTTACGAGCAGGTCACCGTGGATGCGGACAGCGACGCCCAGGGCGACATCATGACCGCGCTCGGAAGCCGCGGCGCCGAGCTCAAGGACATGCAGGCGGACGGCCGCGGCCGCGTGCGTCTCGATTACATGATTCCCTCGCGCGGCTTGATCGGTTTTCAAACCGAATTTCGCACCATGACTCGCGGCACGGGACTTCTTCACCATGTCTTCGATCATTACGGCCCGGTGGTGCCGCGCGAGCTCGGCCAGAGGCCGCAGGGCGTGTTGATTGCGAACGGGCATGGTGCCGCGTTGGCCTATTCGCTGTTCAGTCTGCAGGAGCGAGGGCGCCTGTGTATCGGTCCGGGAGAGGAGGTGTACGAGGGCATGATCATCGGCCTCCACAGCCGCGACAACGACCTCGTGGTGAATCCGCTCAAGGGCAAGAAATTGACCAATATGCGGGCTGCGGGCAAGGACGAGAACGTCGTACTGACCCCGCCCATCCGCTTCTCCCTGGAGCAGGCCATGGAGTTCATCGACGACGACGAGCTCATCGAGATCACGCCGGGCTCGATCCGCCTGCGCAAACGCGACTTGCGCGAAATCGACCGAAAACGCTCCGAGCGCGAGACCGTGGAGCAAAGCTAGCCCGGCCATGCCCGTCTGGCGGGCGCCGAGGGGTGACGGGGCCCGTTGGCATTTCAGCACATTGCCACTGGATTCATCGATTGACGCCCCCGGCGCCGGGGGCGGATATATACCTAGAGGCGAAATTGCTCCCGCTCAGGGCGTGAAGATCATCGACCGGCAGGGCAGTTTGACCGCCTTCGGTCTTCAGCCATTCGAGGCTCCCGCGCGCCGTCCTCCTCTCTCCCGGGAGGAAATTTCGTGTAGCTGGCCCCCCCGGGGTGCCCGGCGCGTCAGGCCGCGCGGCCGAGCCCGGCAGCGGACCGGAGAACTTTACCGATTATTGGCGAACCGAGACGCGCGTCACGGCTTCGGCGCGCCATCCCCCTAACATTCGAACATTGCAGATGCTGCCGCGCATGAGGCGCGGGGCACGCGGTCGGTTGTGCGCGGGAGATCTCTTCACTTGTCACGCGATATCGCGGCCGTCCTCTTAAGCGAGCAGGCGCCCGCGCAAGAAAGCCTCAACCGATTGCTCGAACGGCAGTTGTCCGCAGCCCGCGCCCCCGATGGCGAGGTCGATCTGCGCGCCCTGCTTGCCAGCGTGAGCGAGCACTACGACCGCATCGATGCGGAGCGCCGCGGCATCGTTCGCTCGATGCGCCTGATGTCGGATGAGGCGCAGGCGCTGACGCGCGAGATCCGCGAACAGACCGCCTCTCAGCTGCAAGCCATCCTCGATAACGTGAAGGATGCGATCCTCACCATCGACGAGGACGGACACATCGAGACGTTCAATCCCACCGGGGAGCGGATATTCGGCTACTCGCCGGCCGAGGTGCTCGGCCGCACGCTCGATTATCTGCTGCCCGAGCTCGCGTCCGAACCTCGTGGAGTTCCTGGAGCACTCCGCGACGAAGATCGACGATACGCATGTCGACCTCGCCGCCCATCATGCCTGGGGCCGCACCAAGGAGCGCGCGCGCGTCGCCCTGGAGATCGCCGTCAGCAAGGCGGCTCTGGACCGGCGCGACGGCTATATCGTGTGCATCCGCGACATCACCGAGCGGCACCTCGCCGAGCAGTCGATGCGAGAGAGCGAGGCACGCTACCGCACCCTGGTCGAGCATGCACCGGAGGTGATCGTGGTATTCGACGTCGATCGCGGAAAATTCGTCGACGTCAACGACAACGCATGCCGATTCTTCAGGATGGACCGTGAGACCCTGCTCGCGTGCGGCCCCGACAAGATCTCCCCCGCCGCGCAGCCGGATGGAACGCCCTCGTTCGGCGTGTCGCGCGGCTTCATCGACGGCGCGCTCGCGGGCGAAGCTCCGGTATTCGAGTGGGCGCACTGCGACTCGGCGGGGCACGCCATGCCCTGCGAGGTGCGCTTCGTGCGCCTGCCGAGCTCGAACCGGCGGCTCATCCGCGCAAGCATCACCGACATCACCGAGCGCAAGCGCAGCGAGGCGATTGCCGCGGGCGAGCGCCGCGTATTCGAGAAGATTGCGGCGAATGCGCCGCTGTCCGTGGTGCTCGGTGCAATCTGCGAGGCGATCGAGAGGGTCGTGACCGGCAGCTCTTGCGCCATCAGCCTGCTCGATTCAGAGCGTCAGGTGCTCAGCTTCGGTGTCGCGCCGAGCTTGCCGCGCGAGTTCGTGACGGCGATGGACCTGGCACCCGTGGGAATCCGGTTCGGATCATGCTCTGCGGCGGTGTATCTATCCCGCCCCGTGATCGTGGCCGATATAGAGACCGACGCGTTTTGGGAATATCGCCGCGATGCGGCGGTCGAAGCGGGCCTGCGCGGCGCCTGGTCGGCCCCGATACGAGCCTCGGACGGTCAGGTTGTCGGTACGTTTGCCGCTTATCAGCGCGAGCCCGGGCTGCCGTCGCCGCGGGATCAGGACCTCATGTCGCGCATGGCGCAAATCGCCGGCATCGCGATCGAGCGTCGCCGGGGCGAGGATGCGCTCCGCGACAGCGAGGCGAAATTCCGCAGTCTCTTCGAGAGCGTCATGGACGGGGTTTATCGCACGACGCGAGACGGCCGGCTGCTGGTCGTCAATCCCGCGTTCGTGCAGATGTTCGGCTATTCCTCGGCGGAAGAGCTGTATCAGGTCTCGGCCGCGTCGCTGTACTGGTATCCGAGCGATCGGGAGACCTACGTGCGCCGCATGGAGGGCGAGGGCGAGGTGCGCGACGAGGAATACGTCATGCGCCGCAAGGATGGCAGCATGCTGGTCGTCGTGGACAACGGCCGCGTGGTGCGTGACAAGCACGGCCGCCTCATTGGGTTCGAGGGATCGATCGCCGACATCACCGCTCGAAAGAAGGCCGAGACCGCGGTCTTTCAAGCGAAGGAGCGCGCTCAAGTCACCCTGCAGTCGATCGGGGATGCGGTCATCACCACCGATTCCGAGGGCCGGATCGACTACATGAATCCGGTGGCGGAAAGCTTGACGGGCTGGGAGAACCGCGAGGCGCAGTCGCAGCTCATCGGCAACATTCTGACGGTCGTCGACGAGACCACCCGCGAGGCGTCCGAAAGCCCGATCATGCGCTGCCTGCGCGAGGGCCAGACGCTCGGGCTCAAGGAGCACACCGTGCTCGTGACGCGCCGGGGTCACGTCATCGCCATCCAGGATTCCGCCTCGCCGATCCGCGACCGCGCCGGGAACTTGATCGGCGCAGTCATGGTTTTTCACGATGTGAGCAAGGAGCGCCGCCTGCACCGCGCGCTGCATTACCAGGCAAGTCACGATGCCCTGACCGGCCTCATCAATCGCCGCGAATTCGAGAACCGCCTCACGCGGGCGGTCGAGAGCGCACGCCACGACGCGCAGTGCCGGCAGGTGCTTTTGTATCTCGACCTCGATCAATTCAAGCTGGTGAACGACACTTGCGGCCATCCGGCGGGCGATCAGCTCCTTCGGCAGATCACGGGCGTCCTGCAGTCGCGCGTGCGCTCCGGCGATGCCCTCGCACGGCTTGGAGGCGATGAGTTCGGGGTCCTGCTCGCGGACTGCTCGCTCGAGCAGGCGCTGCGCATCGCGGATACCGTGCGTCAGGCCATTCGCGATTATCGGTTCATCTGGCAGGACGGCGTCCTCGCTGTCGGCGTGAGCATCGGCATCGTCGAGATCGCCGCGGACACCCCGACCGTCGCGAGCGTGATGAGCGCCGCCGACGTCGCCTGCTACGCCGCCAAGGATCAAGGCCGCAATCGCGTGCAGCTCTACAAGCCCGACAACGTGCCGGAGCGGCATCGCGAGATGCATTGGGTCTCGAGGCTCACTCGAGCCTGCGACGAGGGGCGATTCGAGCTGTTCTACCAGCCCATCGTGCCGATCGGTCCGCGCGGCGCCGAGCCGGAGCACTTCGAGCTCATGCTGAGGTTGCGCGATGAGGGCGGCGCGCTGGTCGCGCCGGCCGAGTTCATCCCGGCGGCGGAACGATACAACGTCATGCCCTCCATCGATCGCTGGGTGATACGCCAGGCCCTCGACCGCCTCGTGCACCGCTCGGCGTCGGGCATCAAGCCCTACACCATCGCGGTGAACCTGTCCGGCACCTCGCTCAACGACGAGCGGTTCCTCGAGTACGTCATTGCCGAGCTGAGCGCCCATGACCTCGCGCCCGGCGCGATGTGCTTCGAGATCACCGAGACGGCGGCGATCGCCAACCTGGGAAACGTCGTGCACTTCATGCGCGAGCTCAAGGCGCGCGGCTGCCATTTTGCGCTCGACGATTTCGGCAGCGGCTTGTCCTCATTCATGTATCTCAAGAACCTGCCCGTCGACTATCTGAAGATCGATGGACAGTTCATCGAGAACGTGACCCGCGATATCGTGGACCGCAGCATGGTGGAGGCCATCAGCCAGGTCGGCAAGTCGATGGGCATCCGAACGATTGCCGAGCGAGTCGAATCGGCGGACGTGCTCGCCGAGCTCGGACGGCTGGGTATCGGCTTCGCGCAGGGCTTCCACCTTGCCGTGCCGCAATCGACCGCCGGTTTCCCCTACCTCAGGGAGCCTTGAGGCGCGCCGTCTTCAGGGAACGACGTGGGAGGCGCCGAGGTCCTTCCACTCGTATCGCGGGACCTGCACCCACTGCCCGTCCTTCTGCTCGGGTACCTTGTGGACCTTGGTCTGATCGACGCTCATCTTGCCGTTCTTGTCCGACACCCAGAAATCGATGTCGTAGATCTGGTCCTTGGTGCCGACCACGCGAAAGTCGGTGCAGGCGAAATAATGCCCGTCGGCGTCGAGCTGGCGCACCGGCTGGTGGGTATCGACGAACTCGAGCTCCAGCTCTTTGCCCGTCTTGTCATCCTTGAGCTTGAAGATGCCGTGGTTCTCGGCGCTCACCCGCATGGCGTTCTGCTCCACGGCCGACATCACCTCCCAGCCGCGCTTGGTCGCGAGGTGACCCGGGTGCTCCGAGGCGGGGATCCACCACCAGGGCACGGGCTGGCGCGCCATGGTCGTCCATTGGCCGTCGGCCAGCAGGGGCTCTTTGTAGATGCGCGTCTCCTCGATGGTGAGCTGGCCGCCGGCCGGCACGACCCAGAAATCGATGAGGTATTTCTTGTGCGGATCTGCGGCATCGTGGAACTTGACGTCCGGAAAGAAGCCGTAGCCGTCGATGGTGCGCGTGAAATCGATGTCGTCGAAGGCGAGCTTCAGATGATCGCCGTTGCGCGCATCGTCCATGGGATACGTGCCGCCGTTCGCCTTGAGCTTGGCCTCGATTGCCGCGCGGACCACCGCCTCCGCATCGCTTGCCGTGAATGATTGCATCGCCGTCTCGGTCGACTCGACGTTGCTCGCCGCCATGAATTCGCGCGCCCGCTGGAGCTTCTCGGTGGGATCGGTCAAGAAGGATTTCTTCGCGGCCTCGTTGCTGAAGCAAAAAACCTTGCCGAGCTTGTCCTTCCAGGTGATGGAGCAGTCGGTCATGACGTGCTGGCCTTCCGCGAGCCCCTCCGTGCATTGTCCGCCGAACTCGGCTTGCGAGACCGGCACTGCGCCCGAGTCAGGCGTCGCCGCGGGAGCACCGGCGGCCAGCCCGAGGCCCAGTGCCCACGCACCGGCCAACCGAGCCAGGGTGTGCCTGCGTTTGCGCGAACCGCGAGATGTCATATCCACCCCCTGATGAGCGGCTCTTACGGTACTCCCCGCCGAGCATCCCCTCAAGGCTCGTCGCCACCAATCTGCGCCCGGCGCTCGGTCACATAGGCATCCAGCGCCTCGCGCACCGCGGCGTCCATCGCCGGCTGCTCGTACTGCGCGAGGGCCTGCTTCCAGAGCGCGGTCGCACGCTGCGTTGCGTCCTTGGCGCCCGCGATCTGCCAGCTCTCGTAGTTCTGCCAGTTGGAGACGAGCGGCCGGTAGAAGGCATGCTCATAGCGCTCCATCGTATGCGGCTCCCCGAAGAAATGTCCGCCGGCGGGCACGGCTTTGATGGCATCGAAACCGAGCTCGTCCTCGTTCACGACGATGGGCTTCAGGAATTCCATCATGAGCTGCAGCATCTCGACGTCGAGAATCAGCTTCTCGTAGGAGGCCGTGAGGCCCCCTTCCTGCCAGCCCGCGGCGTGATAGATGAGGTTGCCGTGTCCCAGGACCGCGCCCCACAGCGACATCTCGGTCTCATAGGCGCCCTGCGCGTCGGCGGCGTTCGAGGCGCTCGCGTTCGAGGTGCGATACGGCAGTCGATAGCGGCGCGCGAGTTGCCCGCTCGCGACGTTTGCCTTGGCGTTTTCCGGCGTGCCGAAAGCCGGGGCTCCGGAGCGCATGTCGACGTTCGAGGTGAATGCGCCGTACATGACCGGCGCGCCCTTGCGCACGAGCTGGGCGAGCACGATCCCGGCGAGCGCCTCGGCATTTTGCTGTGCCAGCGCCGCCGCGAGCGAGACCGGTGCCATCGCCCCCATGAGCGTGAAGGGGGTGATCACGACGGCCTGACCGTGCTCGGCCATCGCGATGAGCCCCTCGCACATGGCCTCGTCGAACCGGCGCGGGCTGTTCACCGAGATGATGGTGATGAGCCCAGGGCGCCGCGCCATCTCATCGAGCGATGCGCCTCGAGCGATGGCTGCCAGGCGTATACCGTCGAGCGCGCGTCCGGCACCGATCGCCGTGCAGTGAAACACCTTGTCCGAGTACACGAGATTCGCGCGATAGGTATCGAGGTGGCGGGAATTCGCTGCAAGCTCGACGGGGGCGCACACCTGGTTGCCGATCAGGTGAATCGCGTTGAAGAACTGCGCGAGCCGTACGAAGCGGCAGTAGTCCTCGAAATTTCCCGCCCGGCGACCGCGCTCGAGATCGTGCACGTTGGGCGGACCGGCGACGAGTCCGAAATTGATGTGATTGCCCCCGATTAGAACGCGGTTCGCCTCGTTGCGCGGCGTGAGCACGAAGGAGGAGGGCGCGCTCGACAGAGCCGCATCGACAAGACCCCGATCGATGCGCGCGGTACGGCTTGCGGGGTCGACGTCGGCGCCGCCGGCCTTGAGGTAGGAGAGAGCCCGCGACGACATCACTTCCACCCCGAGATTCTCGAGTATGTCGAGTGAGGTGCGGTGAATGGCCTCGATCTGGTCCGGTGCCAGCACCTCCATGGGTGCGTAGGGGTTCACGACGTCGCGCCGTGGCAGCTGAAAGATTCCTTGTCCGCCGCTCCGCCGCGGTCGGCCGCCAGGTCGATGCCCTGTCAATGGTCGAACTCCCTCATCCACCTCCCAGTCATCGAGCTCACGATCGATTGTGACACGAAGCCGCCGTTTGCGGCATCATCGCCGGCCATGCGCGCTCGACCGGCTCTCTTGGCGACATGCCTGTTCGCGGCGTGCATCTCGGCGCGGCCGGCTGATGTGCCGGCCGCCGACACGGGAGGTAACGAGGCCTCCGCCGAGCGCGCATCCTCGATCATCATCCTCGTCGTGCGCCGCAAGTGGCACGTCGACGTGGGGTTCGCCGTGCGCGACTTGGGTCCGCCGCTCGCACCCGTTGCGCGCCGATTTCCCGACGCTCGATACCTCTTTTTCGGCTTCGGCGATCAGCACTACCTGCTGTCCAAGAAAGAGGGCAGTCCGGCGATGCTGGGCGCCGTGCTCCCCGGGCCGGGGCTGATGCTGGTCACGGCCATCGGCAACACGCCGCAGCAGGCGTTCGGGGCTGGCCATGTCCTCGGAATTGAAACGGCGGCCGCCGATGCACGCACGGCGCAAAGCTTCATCCGGCGCTCCTTCCAGGGGGACGAGGCGGCGGAAACCGTCGAGCCCTATGCGACGGGACCCTATGAGGGCAGCCTTTACTTCAGCGCCGTGTACCGATACTCGGCGCTCCACACCTGTAATACCTGGGCGGCAGAAGCGCTTCGATCGGCGGGCCTGAAGGTGCGTACCCGAGGGGTGATCTTCGCGGGGCAGATCTGGAGTCAAGCCCGCAGACTCGCGGCCTCAGCCGAACTCGAGGGCGTCCCTGCCCTAAACGCTCCCCCGGCTGCGCGGGTTCTGCTTCAGTCGCAGGGAGGCGGGCTACCGTTCTGACAAACCACCGTAGTGGTCGAGCCGGGCGGTACCACCACCGTGGTCTTCTGCGGTGGAGGCGGGCTCGAGCTGCTGATGCAACCTGCCAGCAATCCCGCCGCCGCAATGGCGCTCAGTAACACTCTCATTGTTGACTCCTGTGCTTTACAGCGATCGCATCTCGCCACGCACAGTTTCGTCGCGGCGCGGGTGCGGCGGCAGGAGCCGACCCCGCATGGCGCTGTCCTCGGGTGTCCTACGGTTCCATGCGCACGTCCTACAGTTGATGCGCCCGCGAGCGGGCATCGGCGCGGCCGCACTGCAATTATGCTGCGCCATCATGAGCAGCGGACCTCCAGGGGCAGATGTCCCCATGCCGGGCGAAAGTCCGGCGAACTGCAAGCGGTGCGATCTGTGGAAGCACGCGACCCAAGCCGTCGTTGGCGAGGGGCCGCGCCGGGCGCCGATCATGCTGGTCGGCGAGCAACCGGGCGATGAGGAGGATCTCCGGGGGCACCCGTTCGTAGGACCCGCGGGACGATTGCTCGATACCGCCCTCGAGGAGGCCGGGCTCGACCGCAACGCCGTTTTCATCACCAATGCCGTCAAGCACTTCAAGTGGGAGCCGCGCGGCAAGCGGCGATTGCACAAAAAGCCCAACGTGCGAGAGATCAGGGCATGCAACGTCTGGCTCGAGCAGGAGATCGTCGAGATCGGACCCGCCGTCATCATAGCCCTCGGCGGCACGGCACTGCGGGCGCTCACCGGGGCTTCCGTGACCATTGCAGCGGCCCGCGGAAACGCCCCGCGTGGGGACACCCGGCGTGCGGACTGCCGGCATTCGGGCGGTGCGCCGATACTCGCGAGCTACCATCCCTCCGCGATCCTGCGCGCCGAGGGCGAGCACGCGAGAGAGCTGCGCGATGCGCTGATCCAGGACCTGCGACGCGCGCGTGCGCTCGCCGGCGTCTGACCACGAAGCGGCCGCCCCCGATGCGCGCATTCGCATCGGTATTTCGGGCTGGCGCTACGCGCCCTGGCGCGGGAATTTCTATCCCAAGGGCCTGCCGCAGCACGCAGAGCTCGAATACGCCGCGAAGAGCTTCCCATCCATCGAGATCAATGGATCGTTTTATTCCCTGCAGCGGCCCCAGAGCTATGCGCTCTGGTATCGGCAAACACCCGCCGACTTCGTGTTTGCGCTCAAAGGTCCGCGCTACATCACGCACATGAAGCGGCTCAACGAGGTGCGAGAGCCGCTCGCCAATTTCTTCGCCTCCGGAGTCTTCTGTCTGAAAGACAAGCTGGGACCCGTGCTTTGGCAGCTGCCTCCCAATTTTCACTACGATCGGACCCGATTTGCGAAATTCTTCGAGCTCCTGCCGCGCGACACGGCGGCCGCGCTCGCACTCGCCCGCAAACGCAGTGCCTTCATGAAAGGCCGCACGCGCCTCGCCATCGATGCGAGCCGCCCGCTTCGGCATGCGATCGAGATTCGGCACCCGAGCTTCGCCGATCCGGACTTCATTGCGCTGTTGCGCGATTTCGATATCGGGCTCGTGATTGCCGAGACCGCCCGGCGCTGGCCGCTGCTCGAGGATATCACCGCTGATTTCGTCTATTTGCGGCTGCACGGTGACAAGGAGCTTTACCGCAGCGGGTACGGCGACAAGGCCCTGACGCGCTGGGCGGCGAGGATTGCCGCCTGGCACGCGGGCGGCGAGCCTGCGGACGCGCGCAAGGCGGACGCTCGCAAGGTGGACGCGCGAGCGGCCGGCGCGAGTGGGCGGGACGTCTATTGCTTCTTCGACAACACCGATGTGAAGCTGCGCGCACCGCTCGATGCACGCAACCTGATGAAGAAACTCGGGCTGCCGCGATAGCGGCGACCCTCGGGCGCGGTCGCAGACCTCGCATACAGTAGTAGCGTCCCGGAAATACTGGATTTACCCCGGCGAATCGAACCGCTACTCTTCGCGCATGGCAGGAAAGTTCATCGGTCATACGACTTTCAAGGGCAGGGGTGCGGCCTCGAATCCGACGGGCCGGTTCGATGCGTTGTCGGTGCAGAAAACCGATGATGGCTGGTATCGGGAAGAGACGCCGGACACGGTGGTCGAGACGGTGCTGCCGGATCGGGCCCGCGGCATCATCACGACGAACAATTCCCCGGATGTGGGATTCGATCAATCGATCAACCCCTACCGCGGTTGCAGTCACGGATGCATCTATTGTTTCGCGCGTCCGAGCCACGCCTATCTGGGCCTGTCGCCGGGCCTGGATTTCGAGACCAAGCTCTTCTACAAGGCGGACGCGGTCAAGGTTCTCGAGGGCGAGCTTGCGAAACCCTCGTATGTCTGCAAGCCGATCGCGCTCGGGATCAACACCGACGGCTACCAGCCGCTCGAGAGAAAACTCGAAGTCACGCGCGGCATCCTCACGGTCCTCGCCCGCAGCCGTCATCCCGTGACCATCGTCACCAAGAGCGCCCTCATCCTGCGAGACCTCGATCTGCTGGCGGACTTGGCTCGCGACAGGCTGGTGTCCGTCATGCTCAGCATCACCTCGCTCAGTGACGAGATCAAACGCACGCTCGAGCCTCGCACCGCATCGCCCCTCGCCCGGCTGCGCGTGATCAGGGATCTGTCACGAGCCGGCGTTCACACCGGCGTGCTGGTCGCACCGGTCATTCCGGCAATCACCGATCACGAGATGGAGGACATCCTCGCGCAGGCGCGCGATGCGGGCGCGAGCTCCGCGGGCTATGTGCTGTTGCGCCTGCCGCATGAGCTCAAGATCCTGTTTCGCGAATGGCTCGCCGACCACTACCCGGACCGCGCCTCGCACGTGATGTCCCTCATCAATCAAGCGCGCGGCGGCAAGGACTACGACTCTCAGTTCGGCGTTCGAATGAAGGGAACCGGAGCGTACGCGGAGCTCCTGCGGGCCCGGTTCGAGCTGGCGAAACGCAAGCTCGGATTCGGCGATGCGGAGGAGCGTTACGAGCTCGACACCTCCAAATTCCGGCCACCTGCGCCGGATTCGCCGCAGCTCACGCTCGGCTTCTAGAGACTTTGAAGAGCACACTGCTCGGACAGATCGCACGCTTCGCCGTGGTCGGCAGCGCCGGGTTTGCCATCGACGGCGGCCTGCTCTACGTTCTCATATCGAAGGGGTTCGATCCCTACCTTGCCCGCTGCATGTCCTTTCCGCCGGCGGTCACCGTCACCTGGTTCCTCAACCGCGTCTGGACCTTCTCGGCCCGGACCGGCGGCGCACGCCGGCAATATGCCCGTTATCTCGCGGTGCAGGTCGCGGGAGCTGTCGGCAACTACGCGGTATATGCGCTGATCCTGTTCTTCATTCACCGATCTGCCGTTGGGGCGCTCCTCGCCTTCGCGGCCGGCTCCGCGGCCGGGCTCGTCATCAACTTTGGAGGCGCCCGCACGTTCGCTTTCGCCCCGGACGGGCGATCGAGGGCGCAGGTGAGATGAGCACGATCAACGTGGAACGAAGAACTCGTTGTACGCGCAGATCCGCTCCTCGCGCAGCTCGATCAGGTCCACGAGCTCGGTGGGGACGGTCACTCCGGTGACTTTGGAGAAGATGTTCACGCGCCAATGCGCCGCCATGCGCGGCGCCTCGATCACCACAGAGAGCAGGTGATAATCGCTCAATTTGAAGACCTTGGTCATCATCGCGAGCCACGGACGGAACTCGGCCAGCCCCTGCGCTCGGATGGCGATCGGCTTGTCGGCACTCGCCCCCGCGATCTCGAACCGGCCGTCGTCGGTGAACAAACGGCACATGCCGGCCAAATCGCCGTTCACTCGGGCCATGTGCAGTTCCCGCACGATCCGCTCTGCCGCGGCTCGTTCCATCACACGCTCCTCGAGTTCAAGCCAACGCCGCCCGGATCTCGCGACCGATCTGTTCGAGAGCGGCGCGAGCATACGGTATGACGCCGCCCAGCCCGTAGAACAGATGAATCATACCCGCGTGGCAAGTATAGGACAGGCCTGTGCCGGTGTGGGTGAGGCGTTCGAAATATTCAAGGCCCTCATCGCGCAGCGGATCGAACTCGGCCGTATGAACGATGGTGCGCGGGATGCCGCTGAGATCGGGCGCACGAAGCGGCGAAAGCCGCGTATCAGCCGCATCGGCGCCGCCGGGCACGCAATGCCGGAGGTCATGGTCGAGGGTCGCCTGATCGATGAGATAACCGCTTGCGAAATCGAGTCGCGAGCCGCTCCGGCGACTGTAGTCGAGAATCGGGCAGATCAGGACCTGGAGCGCGAGCGGGGGATCCTGCGCACGCGCAGCCGCCTGGCAGGCTGAAGCGGCGAGGGTGGCGCCGGCGGAGTCGCCGCAGATCGCGAGCTTCGCGGCATCCATGCCATAGTCCGCCGCCCGGGCGCGCAGGAATCTCGCCGCCGCGCGGACATCAGCCAGCGCGGCGGGAAAGGGATGCTCGGGAGCGAGGCGATAATCGAGTGCGAGGACACGGCAACCACTGAAGTGCGCGAGCGACTGCGCGATGGATGCATGAGTATCGAGGTTGCCTGCGACCAGACCGCCGCCATGCAGGTACAAGACGCCGGGAGTGAGGCGACCGGCTGCGTCGGCCGGCGAGTACAGCCGCGCGGCCAGGACTCCTGCGGGGCCGGGCACAGACCGCTCTTCATGGGCGACCTGCGGAACGGCTCCGGCGAGCTTCATGAGCTCTGCAAGTTGCAGGCGCCGCTCGGCGACACTTGCCTCGGGCGCGGGGGCGGCTTTTCCCGCGGCCAGCACTTCCAGGAATCGCTTGACCCGCGGATCGAGCGGCACCGGCGGTGAGCTCTAGGGACGGCTCAAATCGCGAGCGCCCGACGGGTGACCGCCGGCCAGCGCGCCACATCGACGCCGTGATTGGCAAACAAGGCCACCACCAGCCGATCGATTCCGAACGCGACACAGCTGGTGTGAGCCGGTTCGCCGCGCGCGTCCCGCATGTTCCAGACGGTACCGAAATGCTCACGATGGTAGTTGAAGCTCATGCACGCGGTCGGCGTGGCACCGGCGTGGTACGGAATCAACAGCTCGAACTTGAGCGCCTGTTGCCGCTGGCTCACCGCCATGATCTGGCCGACCCGGCCGAAGAACGGATCATTGGCCACATCGAGTGTGTGCGGCAGCGACAAGTCGGCGGCGATCTGCGGCGCGCGCGACAGCCAGCGCTCGCGATACGCGACGATCTCTTCCGGCGCTCCGATCCTCACGAACTCGCGCATGCGAAACGACTGCAGCCGATCGAGGCTGCGCGAGGGCTCGTGGCGGAACACGTCCGCCTCGATGTCGAATTGCCAGCCGTCGGGCGGCAGGGCGCCGCGGGCCGCGGCGATCGGATAGACCGGATAGCAGGCGGCGGGCGAGAGCACGAGGTCCGATGCGGAAAGCTCCGAGGTCCAGTCTCCGCCTTGCTCGTGGCGATCCGCGGCCGAGCGAATCGCCGCCTCGCTGCCGTGCAAAGCGCACACACAGCCGAGCAAGTTGGGGAAGCTCTTCAGATAGCCCGATTTCTCGAGCTGCTTGCGGCTCATCACCGGCGGGAAGCGCATGACCTCGGTGCCGGGCTCGCGCAGCGTGGTGATGTACTCCTCGAGGCGATCGCATACGCGCACATACAGAGCCGTGCGCGCATAGATGCCGTCCACGCCCATCGGGCTGAACAGCGCGGGTCCGAGAAGATCCTCGCCCGTCTCGAGGGCGGCGGCGGCTTGCTTCATGTCGACGGGGCCTTGCTCAACCACTGATCGAGGTCGGCAGCGAAGTCATCACGGACGTCATCGCGAGGTTGGCCAGAATGCGGTCGTTATTGATCATGAGCGGCGCCGAGAGGATATCGCGTAGATGCCGGCCGATGCTGAACTCGCTGTCGTTGCGATAACCGGACAGTCCGCACGCGCGTAGCGCAGCGAGCACCGTGGCGGCCGCGAGCTCCGAGGCCTGCACCTTGGTGAGGGTGATCATCGATTGGAATTCGAGCGCCGCGAGCGCCTTCTCGTCCGACATGACGACTTGATAGCTTCGCAGTGCCGAACTCAACACGCCCCGCAAGGTCCGCAACGACGACGCGGCCTGCGTGAAATGTGCCGCGCCCGGCGGCATCTGGCCTCCCGAGGCGCGCAGGGCGTTGCGCACGAACGCCTGCGCCTTCGCAGTCGCCGCGGCCGCGATCCCCGTCCACACCGATCCCCACAGGAGGTGCGCATGCGGCACCATCGTCTCCCGATGGATCTTCTCGTAGGGCTCAGGGAGGATCTGCTGCGCGGCTGCGCGAGCCCGCAAGGTGAATCCCTCGCTGTGGGTCCCCCGCATACCCAGGGTATCCCACGACTGGAGGCGCTCCAGGGTGTAATCCTTCTTCAAGAGCACCACGAGCACCTGATCGGAGGCCGCCGCATCGGGCGCGCGGCGCGCCGTGGTGACCACGCCGTCCGCCTCCATCGCATAGGAGATGACCGTCGCTTTGCGCTCGAGCGTCACTTGGTCGCCGGCGTACTCGACGGGTGCTTCGCTCGAGCGGACGTTGCCACCCGCCTGACCCTCGGTAGTCGAGGAGGCGAGCAGCAGCTGCTCCTCGGCGACCTGCCGCAGGATGCGCTCGAGGGCAGGGGTGCCTTTGGCGTGGCGGATGATGCATGCCATCTTGATTTGATGCATTGCGAAAATGAGTGCGGACGAGGCGCACGATTGACCGAGGATGAAGCACACGTCCGCGATCTCCGCGAGCGTCGCTCCCTCGCCCCCGAGGGTCTCGGGGACCATGATCCCGAGCAGGCGTTGCTTGCGGATCTCGGCAAACGCCTCGCTCGGAAAGCGTGCCGCCGCGTCGACCGACGATGCGTGGGCCGAGGCGGCCTCTGCGGCGAGCCGCGCACGGCCTGCGTAGCTCGCGCTGCACGCATTCAAGATTTGCACGCCCGCATTCGCGATACGTTGAGCTTCCATAGAGTCTCGGGTTGGTGAGGAAGGAGCGCCGACATTATCTGTCAGAAGCCGAGGTGCCGGACAGATTAATTAACATCGAAATGGCTGCTTGGTGACGCAGTACGCGCTTTGTCGGCGATATGTAAAGCTTCGACGGCGTTGCTGCTACACGGTATGATCAAAAATCCCAAGATTTGGAGACTGATCCCGTGGAAGTGCGGAGCGAGGAACTGTGCAACCGTTTGATCACGCTGGTCAAGCAGGTGAGCGGCTCCGCAGCGGTGTTTCCGAGCCCGTTTCCTCTGGATACCCAGTTGAGCGATCTCGGGGTCACCTCGTTGAAGATGGTCAACCTGATGCTCGCCGTCGAAGTCGAGTTCGATATCGCAATCCCGCAGTCGGAGATCACGCCGGAGAATTTTCAGTCCCTGGACGCCATCCGGGCATTGGTGGAAAAGATGCTCAGCATGCGGCGTCGCTGAGCGTTGCCACCAATTCCGCCACGTCGGCGTGCGAGGTCTCGCCGTGGGTCGCGCAAATCCTCACGACGTCGCGGCCTTCGAACGTAGTCGGAGCAACCCAAGCGCGGCCGGACGCCACCGCACGCCGCACCAGCTCGCGCACGTCCTGCGATCCGGGCGGCAATACATTGAGAACGGCGAGCGGCGATTCGTTCGCCACCGTCCAGCCGCGAGCGACGAGAAGCTCGCGCACCTGTCCGATCACTGCGACGCTGCGCTCGACATGAGCGCCGAGGCCCGGCCAGCCCGCCGCGCCCAGCGACAGAAACAGCCGCAGCCCGAGAAAGCGCCGCGACCACTGCACGCTGTTGAGGTATGGATCGACCGCCGCGACGCTCGAGGGCATGAAACTCGTGGAGGCGTGAAAGGCCTCCGACAACAGCGCCCCGCGAGCGGTGATGTACATCGCGCAACCCATGGTGGTCGCGAGCCACTTGTGGGCATCGATCGTGACCGAGTCGGCGCGCTCGATGCCTTCGAGGAGCCCGCGCATTCGATCGGAGGCGATTGCTGCTCCGCCCCATGCCGCGTCGACGTGGTACCAGAGCCGTTCGCGCCTCGCGATATCCGCGCAGGCATTCAGAGGATCGATCATGCCGCTGCCGGTGGTGCCCGCGGTCGCGACGATCATGATCGGCACGGCCCCGGACGTGCGGTCCGCGCCGATCGCCTGTTCGAGCGCCCGCGGATCCATGCGTCCCGCGCCGTCGGTGGCGATGAGCCGCAGCGAGCCGCGTCCCACGCCCGCCTGATGCGCCACCTTGAGCCATGCGATGTGGCAGTCGCGCGAGGTGTAGAAGGTGGGCGGACCGGGGAACGCGCGCGCTCCCTCCTGCGCGAATCGCGGATGAGCGGCGGTCAAGGCGCACACGAGCGCGGTGTAATTCGCTTCCGATCCGCCGGTCGCGAAATGACCGCTCGCCCCGGCCCCGAACCCCGCGCGATGCGCGACGGCGCGAATCACATGAGCTTCGAGCGCGACCGGAACCGGCGATGAGGCGGAGCTGGCGAGCTGCGGATTGAATGCGCTCGCGATTCGGTCGGCACACTGCGAGGGAAAATTGGCGCCCGGGTTGAAAAGGCCAAAATAGCGCGGGTTGTTCATCTGCACGATCCCGCGTTCCATGCGCGAAACCGTCCACTCGAGCAGCTCCTCGATCGGCCGCGGCGCCTCGAAACTCAACGATGCAAGCTCCTCGGCGAAGCGAGTCATGTCGATGGTGGGTATGACCGCGCCCTGCCGTACCCGCTCGAGCGCGCCGACCAGCGCGCCGGTCAGCCAGCCGTCGATCCGCGCGCGCTCGGCGGGGGGAGGGAAAAGCGCGCTGACGGCACCAGGCAGGCCGGGCATCGCTCCTCGCTAGCGAGCGCCGGCGGCGGGGGCGCCGGCCGGCTCGGCGCCGGGCACCGCAGCCGCGAGCGCTTGATCCAGGTCCGCCAGGATGTCGTCGATGTGCTCGATCCCGACACTCAGGCGGATGCTGCCGGGGCCCACGCCGGCGGCGATTTGCTCGGCAGGCGTCATCTGCCGATGTGTGGTGGAGGCCGGATGGCACGCCAGGGATTTCGCATCGCCCAAGTTCACCAGCCGCTTGAAAAGCTTCAGCGCGTCATAGAAGCGCACACCCGCAGGCTGTCCGCCGCGCACGTCGAAGGTGAGGAGCGAGCAGGCGCGACCGCCGAGATATTTCTTCACGAGCGCCTGATACGGACTATCGGCGAACCCCGCGTAGTTGACCGATTCGACGCGCCCGTCGCGGCGCAGGAACTCGGCCACTTTGCGCGCGTTCTCCACGTGCCTCTCAATGCGCAGCGCCACCGTCTCGATCCCTTGCAGCAGCAGGAAAGCGTTCATCGGCGAGAGCACCGCCCCCAAGGTCCGCTGATGGACGCTGCGGCAACGGCCGAGGAAGGCGGCCTTCCCGTAGTGCTCTGTATACACGAGCCCGTGGTAGGACTCGTCGGGCTGGGTGAACTGGGGATAGCGCGCGGCATGTTGGCCCCACGGGAAGCTTCCGCAGTCGACCACGATGCCGCCGAGCGTCGTTCCGTGGCCGCCCATGAACTTGGTGAGCGAATGCACGACCACATCCGCCCCATGCTCGACGGGGCGCACCAACATGGGCGTCGCGACGGTGTTGTCGACGATGAGCGGCATCCCGTGACGGTGCGCCACGGCGGCCAGCGCCTCGAGATCGCAGACGTTGCCGGCGGGGTTGCCCACGGTCTCGCAGAACACCGCTCGGGTGTCGTCGTCGATCAACGCCTCGATATCCGCGGCGGAATCCGATTTCGCGAACCTGACTTTGACGCCGAGGCTCGGCAGGATGTGAGCGAACAGGGTATAGGTCGTGCCGTAGAGCTGCGGCACCGAGACGATGTTGCGGCCCATCTGCGTCACGTTGAGCGCCGCGTAGTAGAGCGCCGTCTGGCCCGAAGCGACGCTAAGCGCGCCTACACCGCCCTCGAGATCCGACACCCGCTGCTCCAGGATGGATGTCGTCGGATTCGCGATCCGAGTGTACCTGAAGCCCTCGACCTCGAGATTGAAGAGCGCGGCGCCGTGCTCGGCACTGTCGAACGCATACGCGGCGGTCTGGTAGATGGGCACGGCCACCGCTTTGGTGGCGGGGTCGCAGTCGAATCCCCCGTGAATGGCGATCGTCTCTCTCTTCATGTCCCGCGCTCTTTAGCAAAGGCCGCAAGTGTAGCGCTAATGGCGCGAGTGAGGCCGTGACGCGTGCAAGCTTTGCTGTTGAGAGGGCGATTTCCCTGTATATACTGCTTGCATGAGGCGCCCACGATGAGTCATGCCAGCCTGGACCGGCGCGTCTGCGTGGCACCCATGATGGACTGGACCGACCGTCATTGTCGCTACGTTCATCGGCTGTATGCGCCGCACGCGCTGCTCTACACCGAGATGATCGTCTCGGCGGCGATCGTGCGAGGCAACGCCGCGCGTCTGCTCGCGCATGACCGGGCCGAGCACCCCGTCGCGCTTCAGCTCGGCGGATCGGATCCCCTCGAGCTCGCGGCGGCGGCGCGCATCGGCGCGGCCGCGGGCTTCGATGAAGTCAACCTGAACGTGGGTTGCCCCAGCGACCGCGTGCGGAGCGGGGAATTCGGCGCATGTCTCATGCTGCGCCCGGAGCTCGTGGCGGAATGCGTGCAGCGCATGCGCGACAGCACGAACGTGCCCGTGACGGTGAAATGCCGCATCGGGATCGATGAGCGCGACGACTATGCTTTCTTCTCCGATTTTGCCGCGACGGTGGCGCGTGCCGGCGTATCGGCGCTCATCGTGCATGCGCGCGCGGCAATCCTCAATGGACTGACTCCCAAGGAGAATCGCGAGATTCCTCCCCTCAAGTACGATTACGCGCACCGCCTCAAGCGCGACCATCCGGATCTGCCGATCGTGCTGAACGGGGGCATGAGCGACCTCGATGCGGTGAGCACTCACCTCGCGGCAGGCTTGGACGGCGTGATGCTCGGGCGAGCGGCCTACCATCGTCCGGCGCTCCTCGCCGAGCTCGAGCGTGCGATCCTGGATCCTGACTGGCGAGTTCCCGAGCCTTGGCGGATCGTGGAGCGCTTGGTGCCCTATGCGCGTGCGCAAGTCCAAAAAGGTGCGCGCCTGCACTCGATTACGCGGCACCTGCACGGCGTCATGGCCGGCCGCGAAGGCGCACGCGCCTGGCGTCGATTTTTGTCTGACGTCGCCTCGCGGCCCGAAGCGCCGCCGGAAAGCTTGTTTTCCGCGCTATCATCACTCGAAAAGGGGGCGGCCGCCTAAACGGCTCAAGCGCCGGAGGCTCGGTCACGTATAATTTGGCGGCGAACATGGGAAAGGAAGTCGAACTCGCCATCGTTTTTGCCGACGTGGTCGGCAGTACCAAGCTGTACGAACTGCTTGGCGATTTGCGCGCGCGCGACATGGTCGGCGTATGCATCGAGGTCATGCGGGGCGCGACGGAGCAGAACAGCGGCACCGTGATCAAGACCATGGGTGACGAGGTGATGGCGACCTTCCCCACGGCGGATGATGCGCTCAATGCTGCCGCGCAGATGCAGAAGCAGATCACCCTGCATCCGTCTCTCAAAGTTCAAGAACAGACGGTCGCCATCCGGATCGGCTGCAACTTCGGCCCGGTCGTGCGCGAGAACCGGGACATCTTCGGCTCCGCCGTGCACACGGCAAACCGGATGACCAGCCAGGCCAAGGCGGGCCAGATCATCACCACCCAGACCATGGTCGATCATCTATCGAGCGAGTGGCGCGCCTCCGTGCGGCAGATCGACATCGCGACGCTCAAGGGACGCTCGAGCGAGGTTGCGCTTTACGAGGTCCTCTGGCAGCCGGAGGACATCACCAGCATGGTGCCGGCCATTGCCATGACCTCCCGCGATCGCTCGAACAAGGGACAGCGCTTGCGCCTGCGCTACCAGGGCCAGGAGATCCTGGTCGAGGACGGGCGCGCCAACATCTCAATGGGCCGCGCCGAGGAGAACGACCTGGTCATCAAGGGAAATCTGATCTCGCGTCTGCACGCGCGGGTCGAGTTCAATCGCAACAAATTCATGCTGATCGATCAGAGCACCAACGGCACCTTCGTGATCAGCAAGGAAGGCGAGGAAGCTTTTGTGCGGCGCGACTCGATGCAGATTCGAGGCGAGGGATTGATCGGTCTCGGCAGGGCGCCGGACAGCAACTCCTCGCAGGTGATCCGCTACATCTGCGAGGAGTGAGCCCCTTCGGTACGAGCGAGCGCCGCCGCGAGCTCCTCGCGCAGTGCCGGCGGTACCCGATCTCCAAGCTCCGATAGATAGGCCCCGATATGCTCGAATTCCGTGCGCCATTCGGCCGGCGACACGGCCAGCAATTCCTCGAGCGCCCGCGGCTCGAGGTCCAAGTCGCGGGTGTCCAGGTCCGAAGTGCGTGGCAGGAAGCCGATGGCGGTCTCGCGCGCCGCAACGCTGCCTTTGCTGCGATCGATGATCCAGCGCAGGACGCGAAGATTGTCGCCGTACCCCGGCCACAGGAACTTGCCCTGCGCGTCCCGCCGGAACCAGTTCACGTGAAAGATCGCAGGCGGCGAGGAGAGCTTCGAGCCGACATCGATCCAGTGAGCCCAATAATCACCGAAGTCGTAGCCGGCGAAGGGCTTCATCGCCATCGGATCCCGGCGAACGACTCCTACCGCTCCGGTCGCGGCCGCGGTGGTCTCGGATGCCACCCCGGCTCCGACGAGCACCCCGTGCAGCCAATTGCGCGCCTGATAGACCAATGGCGCGAGCGAGCGGCGCCGGCCACCGAAGACGATCGCCGAAATCGGCACGCCGCCCGGGGCGTCCGCGAGCCGGGAATAGACGGGGTTCTGGCGCGCATCGACCGTGAAACGCGAATTCGGATGGGCGGCCGGCCCGTTGGCGGGATCGTAGGGCCGCCCTTGCCAATCGAGTGCCGGCCGGCCTTCCTCGAGCCCCTCCCACCACGGCTCGTTGTCCGCCGTGACGGCGACGTTGGTGAAGATCGTGTCGCGGCGGATCGTCTCGTAGGCGTTGCGATTGGTTCTCGCGTTGGTGCCGGGGACCACACCGAAGTAGCCGGATTCGGGATTGATGGCGTAGAGCCTGCCGTCCTTCCCCGGATGGAGCCACGCGATGTCATCGCCCAGCGTCCACACCTTCCAGCCCTTGTAGCTCGACGGTGGGATCAGCATGGACAGATTGGTCTTGCCGCACGCCGAAGGAAACGCACAAGCAAGGTAATGCGTCTCGCCCTGAGGATTCTCGATGCCGACGAGCAGCATGTGCTCAGCCAGCCAGCCCTCGGTGCGGGCCTGCCAGCTCGCGATCCGCAAGGCGTGGCATTTCTTGCCGAGCAAGGCGTTGCCGCCATAGCCCGAGCCGTAGCTCTTGATCGTGAGCTCCTCGGGGAAGTGCATGATGAAACGCCGGCTCGGGTCGAGCTCTCCCGTGGAATGCAACCCCCTCACGAACCTGCCGTCGCGCGCGATTCGTTCGAGCGCGGGCCGGCCGGAGCGCGTCATCAGGTTCATGTTGAGCACGACGTAGGCGCTATCCGTGATTTCCACGCCGCAACGCGCGTACGGCGAATCGAGCGGGCCCATGCAGTAAGGCACGACGTACAGGGTGCGTCCCTTCATGCATCCGGCGAACAGCGCGTCCATCTTGGCGTGCGCCTCGGCGGGCGCCATCCAGGGATTATTGGCCCCGGCGTCTTCGCGATTTTGCGTGCAGACGAAGGTGAGATGCTCGACCCGCGCCACGTCGGACGGATGCGAGCGGTGCAGGTGGCAGCCCGGAAAGGTCGACGGGTTGAGCGGCAGCAATTCCTTGCGGGCGACGAGCTCCTGCTCGAGCGAGTGGTATTCCGATGGGCTGCCGTCGCACCAATAGATGCGATCGGGCTGAGTGAGCCGCGCCACCTCATCGACCCAGGCAGCCACCCCCCGGTCCAACGATGCAAGTGACGGGACGTGATGGGCAGCGCGGGCCATGGGTACCTCGACGGAGTTCTCAAACTGCGAGGATGACAGATGCCTCGATATGAGCCAACCCCTGCGCGGTCGTGATCCGCGCGTCGTCGGCGCGAGAGGGTAATCTTCTGTAAAAATGTAAGAATATGTTATAACCAATTGATTGTACGATGGAGATACGCTGAGATTATGAAGGTCCGGAACTGGGTGGCCCGCTGTTTCCCACCACTTTGCCTGCTGTTGGCCTTTGGGGCTCGTCCCAGCCCCGCCGAGCCGGCGCATCCGAAAACGCTCGAGGTCCGGGCGACCGCGGCGGTACGCCAGAACAACGCATTGGTGCCCGCGGACCGCGTGATGCCGGGAGACGAGGTGTTCTACACCCTCGAAATCCGCAACACCGGGGCGGCGCCGCTCCCCGCGCCGACCGTCGATTTTCCGGTTCCCGAGCACATGCGCTACGTCGCGAATTCCGCCGTGGGTGCGGGCGCGGAGGTGAGCTATTCCGTCGACGGCGGCTATACCTTCGATCGGCCGGAGAATCTGAAAATGGTCGCCGCCAACGGCGAGGTGCGGCCGGCTACGGCGGGCGACTACACCCATATCCGCTGGCAGCTCAAGCATGTCCTCAAGTCCAAATCGATGGCGCTCGCCCGGTTTCGTGCGGTTGTGAAATAGTCCGGCGACATTTGGTGCGCGACGCGCGCGCCGAGGCATCGTACGCTTGAGACTCCGACCCTTCACAGCGAGCATCATCATCGAGACGGACTATAAAGATGTGTTCGGTCCGCAGGGACCCCTGGCGCGGGCCATTCCGGGCTATGCATATCGTCCGGAGCAGTCCGCCATGGCTGCTGCCGTCGGGCGAGCGCTGGCGCTCGATGAGTCGCTCATCGTCGAGGCGGGCACGGGAACCGGCAAGACCTTCGCCTATCTGGTGCCGGCGCTCATGTCCGGTCGGAGCGTCATCATTTCCACCGGAACACGCACGCTCCAGGACCAGCTGTTTCGTCGCGACGTCCCCATGCTGGCGCGGGCTCTCGGCGCTCCGGTGAAAATGGCGCTGCTCAAGGGCCGCAGCAACTATCTGTGCCGTCATCGCCTCGAGCTCGCGATTCAGCAACCATCCCTCCTGCCGGCGCGCGGCTCGGCGCGCGTGCTGACGCGAGTATCGCGCTGGGCGGCCGTCACCAAGACCGGGGACCTCGCCGAGCTGACCGACTTGCCGGAGCAATCGCCGGTTTGGCCGACGATCACCTCCACACGCGAGAATTGCATCGGCCAGGAGTGCGCGCAGTACGCGCGCTGTCACGTGGTCGAGGCCCGGCGGGCCGCGCAAGCCGCCGACATCGTGGTCGTCAATCACCACCTGCTGCTCGCCGATCTCGCGCTCAAGGACGAGGGATTCGGGGACCTTCTTCCGGGGGCCGACGCAGTCATCCTCGACGAGGCGCATCAGATTCCCGACATCGCCGCGCAGTTCTTCGGCCAAAGCTGGTCCGCGCGGGCGGCTCAATTTCTCTCGAAGGATACGGCCGCCGAGATTCACGCGGCAGGCGTGCGGGCGCCGTCGATCGACGATCTGCTGAAGACTCTCGTGGAGCTGCTCGACACGCTGCGCGCGAGCCTGTCCGGCGGCGCAGGGCGCTACGAGTGGGATCAGCTCTCCGATGAATTCCTGGATACGCTGCCGCCGATCGAAGCCTGCCTGCACGCGCTCACCGACGAGCTCGAGGGATTGGGAGCGGGTGCGGGCACTGCAGCTTGCGCACGACGAGCGGCATCGCTTGCCGCACAGCTCGCGACGCTTTCGGCTTGCCCCGAGGAGACGGGCATTCGCTGGGTCGATGCCAACGCGTCGGGCCTGTTGCTGCACTTCACCCCATTCGAGATTGCCGCGCGCTTGCGTCAATTCATCGAAGCGCGCCCGAGCGCCTGGGTGTTCACCTCCGCAACGTTGGCGATCGGAGATGACTTCACTCATTTCGCGGAGCGCATCGGGTTGCCCGATGCGCGCACGCTGAAGATCGACAGTCCCTTCGATTACACGAATCAGGCCCGCCTATACCTGCCGCGCGACATGCCGGACCCACAGCATCCCACGTATGCGCACAAGTTCGTCGAGGCGTGTGCACCGCTGATCGAGGCGAGCGGCGGGCGGGCGTTTCTTCTGTTCACGAGTTACCGCGCCCTGGCCGAAGGCGTGACTGCCCTCGAGGCGTGCTTTCCCAACGCCGTCTTTCCGGTGCTCGTGCAGGGCCAGGCCCCGCGTGAAGCGCTGCTCGAGCGATTCCGTGAGCTGGGGAACGCGGTGCTCCTGGCCACCGGCTCCTTCTGGGAAGGGGTGGACGTCAAAGGTGAGGCGCTCGCCATCGTCGCCATCGACAAGCTGCCGTTCGCCTCTCCCGAGGATCCGCTGTTGCGGGCGCGGCTCGAGGGCATCCGCCGCGCGGGCGGCAATCCGTTCCTCGAGTACCAGCTGCCGCAGGCCGTGCTTTCCTTGAAGCAAGGTGTCGGACGCTTGATCCGTGATTTCGACGATTTCGGCGTGATCGTGCTCGGCGATCCGCGTCTTACCACCAAGGCCTACGGCCGCGTGTTCTTGAACGCGCTTCCGCCGAGTCCTTTCCTCGCTGACGGTGCCGCAGGAGCCGCATTTCTCAAGGATCGCCTGCGCCGGCGGCAGGCGCCGAGCGCCGCCGCGCAATGAAGCGCCCGATGCGCGTGCTTGCGCTCGACACGTCCACCGAGACCCTGAGCGTGGCGTTGCGGACCGAGGAGGGAACCATCGATCGCCGTCACGAGACTGCCCGCGGGCATGCCGAGCACATTCTGCCTCTGGTGCACGCGCTGCTCGAGGAAGCCGGCGTGTCGCTGTCCCAGCTCGACGGCATTGCTGCGGGGGTGGGCCCCGGCAGCTTCACCGGCGTGCGCATGAGCCTCGCCGTCGCGCAAGGACTGGCGTTCGGCGCGGGATTGCCGGTGGTCCCAGTCACGAGCCTCGAGGCGCTGGCATTTCAGGCGATCGCTGCGGGGGCGGATCGCGTGCTGGCCTGTCTCGATGCCCGGATGGGAGAAGTGTACTGGGGGTGCTTCGCCCCCGATCCGGCCTCGTCGATTCGCATGCTGGGCACCCTTCAGGTCGGCGCGGCGGCCGGTGTGCGCTTGCCGGCCGGCGAGCGCTACCGCGGGATCGGTGCAGGCTTCGCGGCGTACCCGGAGCTCATTGCGCTCCGCGGCCTCGAGATCGACGCTCGCGCCGCGGCGGCCTTGCCGAGCGCCGTTGAAATGGCGCGGCTCGGGATGCTGCGGCTCGAGGCCGGCTTGGGGCTCGATCCAGCCGACTTAACGCCCCAGTACGTGCGCGATAAAGTGGCCTTGACCGAGGCCGAGCGCCGCGCTGCGAAATAGCACCAGTCATGGAACTGTCATACGCTGGCGGTGTAATAGTCCGCTGAAGAATCAAGAGATTAAGGGATCCGATGACCGCCAAGCGCATTCTTATTATCGAGGACGAGAAGGCAATTCGTGACCTGATCGCCTTTGGGCTGCGTCGCGCCGGCTACGACGTGAAGGAAGCCGAGGATTGTCGGGAGGCGCGTGCCCGCATCGCCGATGCGCGGCCCGATTTGATGCTCGTCGATTGGATGCTGCCCGACATGAGCGGGCTCGAGCTGACCCGCTCGTTGAAGCGCTCCAAGGATACGGAGGAGATCCCGGTCATCATGCTCACGGCGCGCGCCGAGGAGCAGGACAAGGTCGGCGGCCTCGAGGGCGGGGCGGATGACTACATCACCAAGCCCTTCTCGCCGCGCGAGCTGCTGGCTCGTATCCAGGCCGTGCTGCGGCGGGCAGCCCCGGCGGGCGCCGCCGACGTGATGGAGGTACAGGGCCTGAAGCTCGACGATTCGAGCCATCGAGTGAGCGCCGGGGAGCGCGAGATTGCCCTCGGGCCCACCGAGTACCGGCTGCTCCATTTTTTCATGACCCACCCCGAGCGGGTGTTCAGCCGGGGTCAGTTGCTCGACCGTGTCTGGGGGGGCAATACTTACGTCGAAGAGCGCACCGTGGACGTGCACATCCGCCGGCTGCGCAAGGCGCTCGAGCCTTATACGCTCGAGGGGCTGGTTCAGACCGTGCGCGGGGCGGGCTATCGCTTCTCGACTCGGGACTCATAAGCGGAGGCAATTCTCCGGACCATGGCAGCGATGTGGACGTTCGCGCTCGCGCGTCTCGCGGGCATCTTGCTGGCCGGGATCTGTCTCGGCCTGCTCATCCGGCCGGTCTGGCTGTGGACGCTTCTCGCCGCGTTTCTGTACCTCGCGTGGCAGATGTACAACCTCTACCGATTGGACCGCTGGCTCAGGCTCCGATCCCGGCTCGATCCGCCGAATATCGGGGGAATCTGGGGCGACATCATCGGACAGGTGGTGCGGCTGCACCGGCGCAAGCAATTCCACAAGCAACGGCTGGTGCAGCTCTTCCGAGAGCTGCGCCGCTCGACGGCGGCGCTGCCCGATGGCGTCATCATACTCAGCAGTCAGCACGAGATTCTCTGGTTCAACCGCCAGGCCGCGCGCCTCTTGGGACTGCGCCGACCGATCGACATCGGTTTGCGGGTGGATAATCTGATTCGCTCGCCCGAGTTCGTGCGCTATCTGCACGGCGATGACTTCGCCATGCCCTTGATCATCCGCCCGCCGCTCGAGCTCGACTTGTACCTGGCGCTGCAGGTCGTGCCGTACGGCGTCGGTCAGTTGTTGCTCCTGGTGCGCGACGTGACGCGCCAGATGCGCCTCGAGGCGATGCGCAAGGACTTCGTCGCAAATGCCTCTCATGAGCTGCGCACACCGCTCACCGTCATCTCGGGATACCTCGACACCCTGGCCGATGACCCGACCATCGACGGAGCGTGGAGGGGCCCCATCCGCGACATGCGCGCCCAGGCGCAGCGCATGAACGCCATCATCACAGACCTCCTGGAGCTATCGAGACTCGAATCGACGGACGGCGAGGCACCGCGCGATCCGATCGACGTGCCGAGCATGCTCGAGCGGCTGCACCGCGACGCCCTGGCGAAAAGCGATCGCCCGCACCGCGTGCTGCTCGACCTCGAGTGCGAGGATGGACTCTACGGCGCCGCCCACGAGATCGAGTCGGCGTTCACCAACCTGCTGGTGAATGGCCTCAAGTACACGCTCGCCGACGGCACCGTCCAGATGCGCTGGTGGAGCGATGAGGACGGCGCTTATTTTGCGGTGATCGACACCGGAATCGGCATCCCGGCCGAGCACATCCCGCGCCTCACCGAGCGCTTCTACCGTGTCGATGCGGGACGTTCGCGAGTCGAGGGTGGCTCCGGCCTCGGACTTGCGATCGTGAAACATGCGCTGCAGCGTCACGGCGGCTGGCTCGAGGTCCGCAGCACCGAGGGGAAGGGAAGCGTTTTCACCTGTCATTTTCCGGCGCAGCGGATCTGTCGCCTGGGAGTTGCCGCGAGCGCTTGAGGCCCGACGTCACAAAACTCGGAGAAGGTGTTGACGCAGCCGCCGATCGGATGTAAACGCACGAGGTGCATTCGCTCGCGTGGATATGCGCTTAGCGCAAGGTAGACGTCATGGAAAAGGCCGATCTCAGTCACCACATCTCTCGCCGCTTCAACGAGGACCTCGAGAAGGTCCGCAATCAGGTGTTGCAGATGGGCGGATTCGTCGAGCAACAGCTCCACAAGGCGATTCTCGCGCTGGTCGAGGGCGACAGCCGCCTCGGCGAGTCGGTGGCGACGGACGACTACAAGGTCAACGGCATGGAGGTGTCGATCGACGAGGAGTGCAGCCGCATCCTCGCCTTACGGGCGCCCGCGGCGGGCGATCTTCGAGTCATCGTCGCCATCATCAAGACCATCACGGATCTGGAGCGCATCGGCGATGAGGGCGAGAAGATCGGCTACATTGCCTCGCGCCTCGCCACCATGGAGCGTCCGGCGGACAAGTACCGCGAGGTGAAGCACCTGGGCCGTCAAGTGGCGCAGATGGTGCATGATTCGCTCGATGCATTCGCGCGCATGGACTCCGTAGCGGCCCTGCGGACCGCGCAAGAGGACAAGATGGTGGATGAGGAGTACGAGTCCATCCAGCGCCAATGCATCACGTTCATGATGGAGGATCCGCGCACCATTCGGCGCGCGCTCGAGATCATGTGGATCGTTCGCGCCCTCGAGCGCATTGGCGATCATGCGAAGAATATTTGCGAGTACGTCATCTACATGGTGCACGGCAAGGATATCCGTCATACCTCGCTCGAGGATGTGGCCAAACAGATCGATGCAGCGCAAGCCGTCGTCCGCCGCTGATGACGGCGCGCGCCGCCAATAGTCTCGGGTTCCTCGCCTGCGCCGCCCTCCTGGGCTACGCCTACTACGCCCAGCTGGTGCTGCACCTCGAGCCCTGCCCGCTCTGCATCTTCCAGCGCGTCGGAATATTCGCGACCGCGATCGCTTTTGCGCTGGCGGCTGCGCTCGATCCCGTCGGCTGGGGCCGCAGGATCTCGGCGGCGGGCATCGCCGTCGCCGCGCTCGCGACCATCGCCATCGCCGGCCGCCATCTCTACATTCAGAGCCTGCCTGCGGACCAGGTGCCCGCCTGCGGCGCCTCGCTCGACTGGATGCTGAAAGTCTCGCCGCTTCCCGAGGTCATCGCCAAGGTGCTCACCGGATCGGGAGAATGCGCAAAGATCAGCTGGCGTCTGCTGGGACTGTCCATGCCGGGATGGGTGTTGATCGCTGCGCTCGCTCTGGCGATCTGGGGTCTTTGGGTCAATCTGCGTCGCCGTCCTCCGGTACTCAGGTTCTGATGCCCGATACGCTCGCCTTGACCTGCGACTTGATGTCGAGGCCCTCGGTCAGTCCGGCCGATGGAGGCTGTCAAGCGCTCATGGGCGAGCGCCTCCAGGCGCTGGGCTTCCGAATCGAGCATCTGCGCTTCGGTCAGGTCGAGAATTTGTGGGCGCGGCGCGGCGCGGCGGCGCCGCTCTTCTGCTTCGCGGGGCATACCGACGTGGTGCCTCCCGGGCCGCTCGAGGAGTGGCACAGCGATCCCTTCACGCCCGTCGTGCGCGATGGATTCCTCTACGGGCGCGGGGCCGCCGACATGAAGAGCGGCCTTGCCGCCATGGTGCTGGCATGCGAGGACTTCATTCGCGCCCGCCCGGATCATCGCGGCAGCATCGCTTTCTTGATCACCAGCGACGAGGAGGGGCCCTCCATCGACGGCACGCGACGCGTGGTCGAGGTTTTGCGCGAGCGCAACGAGACCATCGACTGGTGCCTGGTCGGCGAGCCGTCGAGTGAGACCCAGCTTGGGGACACCATCAAGATCGGACGCAGAGGGAGCCTCAGCGGGCGGCTCACGGTGCATGGGGTGCAGGGGCACATCGCCTATCCTCAGCTCGCGGATAATCCCATCCACGCCCTGGCGCCGGCACTGGCCGAGCTCACCTCGCGCACTTGGGATGCGGGCAATGAGCACTTTCAACCGACGACTTTCCAGGTGTCCAACATCAATGCGGGCACGGGCGCGCCGAACGTCATTCCCGGCGAGCTCAAGGCGCGCTTCAACCTGCGATTCTCCACCGAGCAGACGATCGAATCGCTTCAGGAGACGGTCGAGCGCATCTTGCGGGAGCACCGGGTCAAGTATTCGGTCGACTGGTTCATCTCGGGATATCCGTTCCTGACCGTGCCTGGAGTGCTGTCGCAGGCGGCCGCGCGTGCGATACGCGAGGAGCTGCACGTGAGCCCCAAGTTATCGACGGGGGGCGGAACCTCGGATGGACGATTCATCGCCCCGATGGGCGCTCAGGTGATCGAGCTCGGCGTGACCAACGCGACCATCCACAAGGCCAACGAGTCGGTGCGGGTCGAGGACATTGACCGGCTGCGTCGCACCTATCGGCGCACGCTGGAAATCTTGCTCGGCTAGCGGCGCCCGGCCTCCGCGGCATTTCTGCACGGTGACGTTCGATTGATCGATTGACCGACCCGGCGCCGGTGCGGGATATATAGCTGGATGCGAAATTGCTCCCGCTCAAGGCGGGAAGATCATCGACCGGCAGGGGTTGTCCGCCTCAGACCTCGATCTCGTTGCCAATATCCGCGCCGTCCGCTCTGCCGCGGGGAGCAAATTTTGGTCCAGCCATACCCCCGCGGTGGCGCTGGGCGCTTGAGGCTGCGCGGGCGCTCCCCGAGGCGGCGGGAAGCGCCGCTAGTTGACCGAGTAGCCGCGGCCCTCCAGGCAGGCCGCTTGAGCGCGCATGTAGTCGGTGCGCTTGTTGGCTGGAGCCGAGGCACCCGTCGTCGGATCGAAGCCGGTCTGGCCGACCGCCCACTGGTGACACTCGAATTTGTCCTTGGCCACCTGGTCCTGGGGCTGGCCATTCTTCGGATAGACCATCAGCGTGTCGGGCGGGCTGCCGGCGCCGCCTTCGCCGCTCGGGGGCGCTACCTGAGCGGCGAGACCGTCCGGGGGCGCAACCGTCTCGTACTGCTTCGCGCTCGGGTCATAGATGTAATAGGTGTTGTCCGCGTAATAATAGGGGACACCGCCCCAGTAATACGTTTGGTAGTAGAGGGGCAGAGTTGCGAAGTACAGGCCGAGCCCGAGGCCGCCCCACCCCCAACCCCATCCGCAGCAACCCCATCCCCAGCCGCCGCGCCAACCACCGTAGCCGTAGTAGCCGCCGTGCCAGCCACCGTAGCCGCGATACCCGCCGTAATAGCCTCCGCGATAGCCACCGTAGCCGCCGTGGTATCCGCCGTACCCGCCGCCGTGGTATCCGCCGCCGTACCCGCCGGCATGGCCCGCGGCCGCATGACCGCCGCCTCCTCCGCCATGGCCGCCGCCGCCCCCCCCATGCTGGGCGAATGCGCTGCTTGAGAGAACCACCGCGCCTAAAAGCGCCGCCAACACCACTGAGAATTTTCTTGTACGAGTTTCCATAACTTCACCAATGCTTGGGCGAATACCTTACCGTCACTCTATGCCCCGGCACACGGGCGTCCATCACCTTTTGACCGTCCGATCCGTCCTCGGTTCAACTCAGCGCGAGTCGACGCCGCCTGAGAGGTGCCCGCTCGACTTCGGAGCGGTCGACCACGCTTCGGCCAAGATCGTCGAGCCAGCGCTTCGCGAGCGGCTGCATTGCGGATTCGAGCTTGCGATAGCCCTCGATGAGCCGCTCGCCGAGCGGTGTGAGGACCGCGCCACCGCCGCCGCTGCCGCCGGTCTTCGTCTCGACCACGACATGTCGGAAGCTTGCGTTCAGGTCGGCGAGCAGGAGCCATGCACGCCGATAGCTCATGTTCATGGCTCGGGCCGCCTTCGACAAAGAGCCCGTTCGCGCGATCTCCTCGAGCAATTCGATCTTGCCTACCCCGATGGAGCATTGGCTGCCGAAGTCCACGCGAAAGCGCACATTGAGGTCAGCCGGCATGGCCGGATTATCTCACCGCCGTGACGGTGAGTCGAACTCGGGCGCGATCGGACGCGCTGAGCTGCAGCAGCCAATCGGTGCTGCCGTCGAGATCGAACACCACGACCTTGCGCGGCGCGTCGCAGTCGTGCAGGCCCTCGTAGTCGAGCGCGGGTGCCAGGACTGCTCCGGCGGTGACGTCGACCCACAGCGGCACATCGATCGCGATACGGTACTTGCCTCCCGCCGGCGCGGCGAGCGCGAGGATTCCGGCATAGCTCCCGGAAGGCGGTGTCTTTCCCGGGGTTACCGGGAATGACACCTGACTGACCGGCGAGAGGGTGAGCTCATACAATTGATTCGGGGACACGGCCGTCGCAGAAGCGCGGTTCTTGCCCGCGGGAGCCTGCGTCGCCGTCGTGCCGAAGAGCGCGTGCTCCTTGCTCACATCCCACTTGTAGCCGCTGCACGGATCGGTCTCCGCGCGAGCGGGTCGCCCGGCTCCCCCTGAGAGCACGGCGAGCATGAACATCGAAATAAATACCGGCCGCATCGATCGACTCCTCGGAAGCCTTCGACATTACAGCACCTCCTTAGGAACCTGCCTACATGAAGAGCCTAGCTACCCGGCTTGGCGCGCGAAGGTCGGCGTAGTCTCATGTAAGCGCGTGAGGAGGACTTGCGCGAGGAGGGGCTTATGTCAACCAGACATGGTGCCATGACTTTGGGAGTGGCGGTGATGTGCCTGGGAGGCTGCGTTTCCACGTCCGGCTCCGGAGGCCCTCAGGGCGCCCGGCTCAGCGACGACCTCGTCGTGTACGCGCCGTTCGATAACGAGCGGGATTGGGGTCCCAGCTATCTGATCGGTGCGCCCTATCATCACCTGGGCTACGGGGTCCGGATCGACGATACGCGATCGATCCCGGATGAGGCCGCCACGGCGAGCGCCGATCCGAATCGACCGCCTCAGAGCTCCGCCTCTCCACAGCCGTCGCCCAGGTCGCCGCAGCCGTCGCCGCAGCCGCTGCCCTAGATCGCGAAAGCAGCGGGCGCGACGCGCAGAGTCACCCAGACCCTCGTGCCGAGGTTCGGCCCGGTCTCGATGCGGAGTTTTGCTCCGATGAGCTCGGCTTGTTCGCGCAGTCCCACGATCCCGTAGTGATCCGGGCACGGTAAGTCGGGGTCGAATCCGACCCCATTGTCCTCGATCCGCATCTCGAGCTGCTCGTCGGTGGTGCGGAGCTTGACGAAGACACGCGTCGCCATCGAGTGCCGCTCGACGTTGCGCAGCGCTTCTTGCGCCATCCGCAGCAGCGTTTCCGCCCGCTCGTCGCCGAAGCGAGCCGATTCGGAGTCCGCGTCGAAATCGCCCGCGACTCCCGTGCGGTCGACGAAGCGATCGAATTCGCGCGACAGCGCCGGTCCGAGTCCCGTGTCCCGGACCGCGTTCACCCGCATCTGGCTGATGGCCGAGCGCGCCTCCTGCAAGCCCTTGCGAGCGAGGTCTTCGGCGCGCAGCAGCTCATCGGCAACGGCGGAGGGATCGCGCACTTGCAGGCGCCGCAGAAAGCGCACTTCGCTCAGCAGCGCCATCATCGAGTGGGCGAGGGTGTCGTGCAGATCGCGGGCAATTTTCAATCGCTCCCGGACGATCGCGGCGTACCGCGACTCCTCGGCGAGGCGCTCCACTTCCCGGGTCCTCACGGCCACTCGCCGCTCGAGCTCATTGCTCAAGGTTTGAAGCTCCCGCCGCTCCGCGCGAAGATCGCCCAGGATTTTGGCGAACGCGCGGGCGAGCTGCGCAACCTCATCCGCGCCCTCGGGTATCTCCAGATGCTCCGATTCGTTCTGTCCCACCGATGCGACGGAAGCGGCGAGTCGCTGCAGCCGTCCGGTCAGCTTGCGCGCGCCCAGTGCGCCCAAAAGCGCGGTCGCAGCGCCAAGGCACATCGATACCCATAGTATTTGATAGCTGACAGCGCGAGCCCGCTGAAACACCCGATCGATCGGCTCGGTCAGCTGCACTTGCCAGCCTTGCGCCGCGGTCTCGGGCCCGGCGCTGATCAGGGCGCGGGAGACGAGAACGCGGCGTCCATCGGGGAGCCGCTCGAATTGCGGGGACTTCACGGCGGGCTGCCGGCCGGTTGGCGGATGCGGATCGCCGCCGTCGACGACGCCGTTCCACGGCTTGTTCCGCAGAGCGTCCGGTCCGACCAGCACCACACCGTTGCGGTCGAGGACGTACGCCTGGGTCACATTGCGTGGATCGGCCTCATCGGTGAGCCGCTCGGGATGGTAGGGTGCCCGGCGCCAGCGCAGGTGTGCGGCAATGACTCCAACCACCTGTCCTGCTTCGTCGTGTACGGGCGCGGCCATGTCCCCGAGCGCGGCGTTATCCGGCTCCGTGCCGGACGCCGCCGGCGGCGAGCGCGAGCTCTCGATGACGCCGAGCCAGGGCCCCAGCGATCCGCGGGCGTACCACTCGCTCGACCGGACATCGCTCCCGACCCATCCCGGGTCACGTGCGGACAGGACCGTCCCCTGCGAATCTGCCGCTGCAATCCAGTCGAATTGCGGGTAGGCGACCGAGAGCTCGGTAAACACCTCGCGCAAACTGCGGCGATCCGACGCGCGGGCGGCTTCCAGAATACGCGCGGCAGCGCGGATCGCATCCAGGCGGCCGGCGAGAGCCTGCCCGAGATCGGAGCTCAGTTGATCGGTTTCGAGCGACAGCCGCCGAATATGCTGCTCCGAGACGTTGGCACGTGCGATGCCGCCCACCCAAATGGCGGCCGCGATCGAAAAGGTGGCCGCGAGACCGATGATGAGCCAGATGGCGCCGGCGGCGAGGCTGCGACGCGGATCGAGCGCACGCATGGCGGCTTGTCCGAGTGTCTCCGGCTTCGGCATGCGCGCACGTTAACAGGTGACTAAAGTCACTTCCAAACCGCGCTTTGCAGGCGGCATCATTACCGGGCCGCATATTTCCCGGTGGAGCCCTGGACGAGGTGCCGCCAGTGCAAGAGGTCACCAATTCACCCCCGATCCGCATCGTGATCGCGGAGGACCAAGCAATCGTGCGCCGCGGCTCCGCGCTCCTCCTGTCCATGGAGCCGGACATGGAAGTGGTGGGCCAGGCGCGCAACGGCGTCGAGGCGATCGAGCTCGCGCAGCTGCTGCGCCCCGATGTCGTGCTCATGGACCTTCACATGCCGGTCAAGGGCGGCGTGGCCGCGACGCGCGAGATCACTCGGGCGCTCCCGGGCACTCAAATCCTGGTCCTCACCACGCTCGACGACGATGAGACGGTATTCGAAGCGGTGCGCGCGGGCGCCCACGCCTACCTGCTGAAAGATGCGGACGAAGAGGAGGTATTGGAGACCGTGCGCGCGCTGAAGCGCGGCGAGTCTCGGCTGACGCCGCAAATCGCGCGCAAGGTCATGGACCAGTTTCGGCGCCTTTCGGTGGAGTCCTTTGCATCCAGCGAGCAAATCCCCGCCACGGCACGGGACCATCGCAGGGCGCACGAACCTGTCTACCACGCTGATGCCCTCACCGAGAAGGAAGAACGGATTCTTCAGCACATCGCCGAGGGTATGAGCAATCGTCAGATTGCGAATACGCTGTTTCTCGCCGAGGGAACGGTGAAGAATTACGTCAGCCGCATCATGGACAAGCTGCACGCCAACACGCGAACGGAGCTCGCGCTCAAGACCAGAAAATAGAGGGGGCGTCATGCGCCTGCCAAGGGTTCGCCTGCCAAGAGCTCACCTGCCAAGAGCTCGGCGCCTCCGCCCGATCGCGAGCGCGCTCGTCGTGGGGATCATTTTATGGGGTTGCACGGCCTTCGAGCGGCCCGAGGCCCGCGATGCCCGAATCACCTCCGAGGTGAAAGCCCTGATTGCGGAGAACGGGGCCCTGGATGCTCCGAACCAGATCGACGTGCAGTCGCGCGACGGCGTCGTGTACCTGCACGGCCTGGTCGACACACCGTTCGAGCAGGCACTGGCGGCATCGCTTGCGCGCCAGGTGCGGGGTGTGTCGCGGGTGGAAAATCTCATCGGCATTAGCGGCGCGCGCTGAGCAGACCCGATGAGGAGCCCTCCGGCCCGCCCGGGGAGGGCAGATGGCGTTTTTTTGCCACGCTATACCCCAATGTCATTTAAATGTAACATTTGATGCCGATCATTACGGGCTCTGGGTTGGCCTCCCGGCGCTTGGTTGCTGGCTTGCCACGCCCGGGCTCGGCGCCACTGAATTTCGAAAGCACTGGAACTTAAGCCTTATATCGTTATCTGATGCGGGGTCAGCTTTCCGGGGGCGCGTTGTCGGGCTGGTCGCGCTGCTATCGTGGTAAAAATAGGACAATGATTTTAACAATGCGATCAAGCACCGGATTGCGTTGGTTCAATGCAACGACTCACAATCAATTACGGAGTACACCTGTGCGCAAACTCGAACGACCCATCGCCTCGACATCGGAGTTGACCGCTCGCCGCGGCCGCGGCTTCCATGCGCTGGCATCGGCCGGTCTGGCAGCCGCTTTGCTGGCCGGCGCGGCTGCCGCTCAAACAACCTCGTCCGCTCCCCCCGCGCCCTCCGAGGATGGCGCGCTGACCTGGAAGGGCATCACGCTCTACGGGATCATCGATGCGGACCTGCAGTACATGACCCACAGCGCCTCCTTCAATGATTACTTCATCTCGGGCGGCTCCGACATCGTGCAGAAGAACAGCAACAATGGCGTCTTCGGCCTGACCTCGAACGGCATGAGCCAGTCGAGGATCGGCCTGCAGGGCAACGAGCCGCTGCACTTCCTGGATTTCTCGGGCGTGTTCAAGCTGGAGAGCTATTTCAACCCCGCGTCGGGCGAAATAACCGATGCGCTGAAGTCGCTCACACAGAACAACGGCCGGTCGCTCACGGAGCAGAGCACCAACATCGACTCGAGCATCGCCGGGATTCCATTCGAGCAGTCCTTCGTCGGGGTAAGCTCGCACACCTTCGGCACGCTCACGTTCGGCCGCCAGAACACGACGCTCGCGGACCTGATCTCGAAATACGATCCTCAGCAGACCGCGTATGCATTCTCGCTGATCGGGCTGTCCGGCACGCCCGCGGGCGGCGGCGACACCCAGGACCGCCGGCTCGACAGTTCCATCAAGTACGTCGGCAAGTTCTTCGACATCGTGCACCTCGGCCTGCAGTACAAGCTCCAGAACTCGACGGCGCAGCAATATCCCTCGGGCGGCAGCGGCGAGGCGTTCACGGCGACCGAGGTGTCGCTGGGCGCAGATCTTTTCGGCGCGTCGATCGATGCGTTCTACACCAAGGTCAAGGATGCGGTTGCTGTCGGAGCGTTGAGCGGCGCTCAGGTGGGCACGTTGCCGCTGGGCTATGCGCTGGATAAGTCCTTGTCCGGCACGATCTCGGACAACGAATCCTACGGCATCATGGGCTCCTACGCCTTCGGCCCCGCGACCTTCTACGGCGCCTTTCAGCACATCACCTTCATGAATCCCTCCATCGCCTTGAATCCCGGATTCAACGACATCGGCGGCTATGTGCTCGCGTACGTCAACAACAAGGCGTACGCCAAAGGCGACAAGGAGTTGAACGTGTACTGGGCGGGCGCGCGGTACAAGGTGACCGAGCAATTCGTGGTCGCCGTCGCGTACTACGGCGAGAAGCAGTTCGCCTATGCCACCGGGATCAATGCGGGCTGCTCGAGCGTCGTGAGCGGTGCGTGCAGCGGCAACCTGAACGTCGCGTCCGTCTCGCTCGATTATCACTTCACCAAGCGCTTCGACAGCTATGCGGGCGCCATGTGGTCGAACGTGTCGCATGGTCTCGAGAACGGCTATTTGAATTCGAACACGATCGACCCGACGGTCGGCGTGCGATTCTCCTTCTAGGTCCTTTCGAGCGAGAATCCGAGGTCTCAGGGTCTTCGCGGGCCCTGAGACTTTTTTTTTGATGTTGGGCCGATCCCCGCTGGCCAGGAGGGCAATATCCCTATACATTGGTGCAATGCCCGCAGAGAACGGTGCGCCGCGCAAACACCGGAAGTGGAGCTGGTGGTACCTGCTCTTTCTGATCCAGTTCGTCATTCTTTGGGTGCCTTTTTATAACAAGGCGCAACCGGCGCTGTTCGGCATCCCTTTTTTCTACTGGTTTCAGCTGCTTTGGGTCGTGGTCTGTGCGGTGGTCACGGCCGTGATTTATATCGCGAGCCGAGACCCGCGATAGCGCCGATCGGAACTTCGAGGGGGGTGTCGTGCCGCAGGTGAACGGGATTGCGCTGGTCGTCTTCATCCTGCTCTTTGGCTTCATCACCTGGCTTGGATTTGCGGCCGCCCGCTGGCGCCGCGGCGATCTGGACCAGCTGCACGAATGGGGTCTCGGCGGCAGACGGTTCGGGACCCTGGTCACGTGGTTTCTGGTCGGCGGGGATGTTTACACCGCTTACACCTTCATCGCGGTTCCGGCGCTCATGTTCGGCACCGGCGCGGTAGCCTTTTTTGCCGTGCCGTACACCATCCTCATCTACCCGCTGCTGTTTCTCGTGTTTCCGCGGCTCTGGCACGTGTGTCACCGGCGCGGCTACATCACGGCGGCCGATTTCGTACGCGGGCGGTTCGGGAATCGGTGGCTGGCGTTGGCCGTGACCATCACGGGCATCGTGGCGACGCTTCCCTATATCGCGTTGCAGCTGGTGGGCATCCAGGTCGTGGTCGGAGCGCTCGGGGTCACGGGGACCGGATTTGCCGCCGATCTGCCGCTCATCATCGCCTTCGCGGTGCTCGCGGCGTTCACTTACTCGAGCGGGCTGCGCGCGCCGGCGTCCATCGCGATCGTGAAGGACATCCTCATCTACGTCGCCACCTTCGCAATCATCATCGTCGTCCCGATCAAGCTCGGCGGCTTTGCCAAGATCTTCGCCGCCGTTCCGCCGCAAAAGATGCTGCTCGCGGTGCCGGGCCCGCATAGCGCGGGCTCCTACAGCGCCTATGCCACGTTGGCGCTCGGCTCGGCACTTGCGCTGTTCCTCTACCCGCATTCGCTCACCGCCATCTTGAGCGCGAGCAGCGGCCGGGCCATTCGCCGCAACGCCGCCATTCTGCCGGGCTATTCGTTCATGCTAGGGCTGCTCGCGATGGTCGGCCTGTTCGTCATCGCATCCGGCATCGCCGACCTTCCGCAGTACGCGTGGGGTTTCAAGACCTTCAAGAACAACTTCGCGGTGCCGGCGCTCATTCTGCACGCGTTCCCGTCCTGGTTCGTCGGAGTCTGCTTCGCCGCCATTGCCATCGGCGCCTTGGTGCCGGCGGCGATCATGTCGATCGCCGTTGCGAACCTCTACACCCGCAACATTCACCGAGAGTTCATCCAGCGAAACCCCACCGACAAGCAGGAAGCCCAGATGGCGAAGTGGGCCTCGCTCATCGCCAAGTTCGGCGCGCTCGTGTTCATCATTTTCGTGCCCACCCAGTACGCCATTCAGCTGCAGCTGCTCGGCGGCATCTGGATCATCCAGACGTTGCCCGCGGTGATGCTGGGGGCATACACCCGCTGGTTCAACGACTGGGCGCTGCTCGTCGGCTGGGCGGCAGGCACGTTCGCCGGAACCGCGATGGCGATCGCCTCGAAGCTCACGCCGACCTACGCCCTCACGTTCGCGGGATATTCGATTCCCGGTTACTCCGCGCTTTACACGGTGGCGTTGAACCTTGCGTTGGTCATCATCCTGACGCCGGTGTTCAACGCACTGGGTGGGCGGCGCGCACCGATGGACGAGACCGTGCCGGCGGACTATCACGCCTGAAGCGTGCTGCGGAAAGCCATGGACGCGCGAGGGGCGCGCCGCCTGAAGTCGCCGTCACAAAAAATTCATATAGCCCACCGATAACCAAAAATTAGCTATCCTTAGCGGCCATTGAAGAATCGCCGCACCAACATTTAAGGGGTTATTGATCGATGAACATAGGACAGCGTTTCACCGTGGCCGCAATCGGCGCGTGCTTAATCATGACCGCTGGCGCGGCCAACATGACCGCGAGCGCGGCCGACATTTCCGGCGCCGGCGCCACGTTCCCCTATCCGATCTACGCGAAGTGGGCGGACGCATACAAGAAGCTCACCGGAATAGGGTTGAACTACCAATCCATCGGGTCCGGCGGCGGCATCAAGCAAATCAAGGCGAAGACAGTCACGTTCGGCGCGTCCGATATGCCGCTGAAGCCGGAGGACCTCAAGGCGTCCGGGTTGCTGCAATTTCCGATGATCATCGGCGGGGTGGTGCCGGTGATCAACGTCAAGGGTATCGCCCCCGGTCAACTGCGCCTCGACGGCGCGACCATTGCAGCCATCTACATGGGCGAGATCAGCAAGTGGGACGACCCGAGGATCAAGAAACTGAATCCGGGCGTTGCGCTGCCCGCGACGGCAATCGCTCCGGTCTATCGATCGGACGGCTCCGGCACGAACTTCCTGTTCTCGACCTACCTCTCCCAGGAGAGCCCCAAGTTCGCCTCGAGCATCGGTGCCAACACCGCGGTCGAATGGCCCAAGGGGATCGGTGCGAAAGGTAACGAGGGCGTGGCGAACATGACCACGCAGACGGACGGCGCCCTCGGCTACGTCGAGTATGCGTACGCGAAACAGAACAAGATGACTTATGCGAAGCTCGCCAATAAATCGGGTGCCGTAGTCGAGCCGAGCGCCGAGACGTTCCAGGCCGCGGCCGCGAGCGCCGATTGGGCCAAGGCCGATTCCTATTATCTGATCCTGACCGATCAGCCGGGTGCGAAGAGCTGGCCGATCACGGGCGCGAGCTTCATTCTGGTGTACCGGGAGCCACCCGATCCGGCAGCCGTGAAGGAGGCCCTCAAGTTCTTCGCCTGGGCTTACAAAGACGGCGCCGCGATGGCGGCCGAGCTCGATTATGTGCCCTTGCCGCAGAGCCTCATCGGCCAAGTGGAGAAGACCTGGGCGAGCGAGATCAAAGCGGGCGGCCACCCGCTATGGCCCTGAAAACCGGCTCGAGCGGCGACACTGCACCGTGGCGCTCATTGACCCGAGGCATGCGGCCAGGCAGCATCTCTACGAGAGGATTTTTCGCGCAGCCACCTTAAGCGCTGCGATCCTGGTGCTGGTGATTCTCGGCGGGGTCGCGCTGTCGCTGCTGATCGGCTCCTGGCCGGCGCTCAAGACGTTCGGCTTCTCGTTCGTGACGCGCGAGGTGTGGAATCCCGTCACCGACAAGTTCGGTGCGCTGGCGGCGATCTACGGCACGGTCGTGACCTCGGTCATTGCGATGGCCATTGCCGTGCCCACCGGCTTCGGCATTGCGCTGTTCCTGACGGAACTCTGTCCTCCGATGCTGAAACGGCCCATCGGCGTTGCCGTCGAGTTGCTTGCGGCGGTGCCCAGCATCATCTTCGGCATCTGGGGCTTGTTCGTGTTCGCGCCCGTGCTGCAGCGGCAGGTGCAGCCCTGGTTGATCGCGCACCTGGGGTCGATACCGGGCATCGGCGGACTGTTCGCAGGGCCGCCCTACGGCATCGGCATCCTCACCGCGGGGTTCGTGCTCGCCATCATGGTATTGCCTTTCATCGCGGCGACCACGCGCGACGTGTTCGACACGGTACCCGCCATGCTCAAGGAGTCCGGGTACGGACTGGGTGCAACCACCTGGGAGGTGATCTGGAACGTGGTGGTGCCGCACTCGCGGGCCGGCATCATGGGCGGTGTCATGCTCGGGCTCGGGCGCGCACTCGGCGAGACCATGGCCGTCACTTTCGTCATCGGCAACGCGCATCGGATTTCCTCATCGCTCTTGGCGCCCGGCACGACGATATCCTCCTCCATCGCCAACGAGTTCACCGAGGCGGTGGGCGAGCTCTATACCTCCTCGCTCATCGCGCTCGGGCTGCTGCTCTTCTTCATCACGTTCTCGGTCATTGCCGCGGCGCAGGCGATGCTGCGGCGGCTCGAACGCCGCGCACTCTCCTCACTATGATCGGGACATGAACCGGCGCCCCCTCCGCAAGCTGAAGAACTGGGTCTTTCTCGGACTCTCGATGCTCGCGACGCTGGTGGGCCTCGCCTGTCTCGCCGCCATTCTCTGGACACTGATCTCACATGGCCTCTCGGGAATGTCGTCCCGGATCTTTACCGAGATGACGCCGCCTCCCGGTAACGCCGGCGGGCTGCTCAACGCCCTCTACGGCAGCACGGTCATGACGGTGCTCGGTATTCTGGTCGGCTCGCCCATCGGGGTGCTCGCGGGTACCTATCTGGCCGAATACGGGCAAACCTCGCGCCTCGCGACCGCCGTTCGATTCATCAACGATGTGCTTCTGAGCGCGCCGTCGATCATCATCGGTCTGTTCATCTACGAGATCGTGGTGGTGCCCATGGGACATTTCTCGGCGATCGCCGGCGCGCTCTCGCTCGCCGTGATCGCGATTCCGGTCACCTTGCGGACCACCGAGGATATGCTGAACCTGGTGCCCATCGGCATGAAGGATTCGTCTGCCGCGATGGGAGCTTACCCTTGGCGCACGACCGTGAGCATCCTGTATCCTGCGGCGCGCAGCGGCATCGTCACCGGACTGTTGTTGGCGGTGGCGCGCATCAGCGGCGAGACGGCGCCGCTCCTGTTCACCGCGCTCAACGATCAGTTCTGGAGCGGCAACCTGAACGCCCCCATGGCGAACCTTCCGGTGGTGATATTCCAATTCGCGCTGAGTCCCTACAAGGACTGGCAGGATCTGGCCTGGGCGGGTGCCTTGATCATCACGGTGACCATCTTGGTTCTGAGCGTCACTGCTCGGTTATTGCTCGCTTTGTTGCAGTCGAGGGGCGGGGGAGGACAATGATTCCGTCGTCCAAGCTTCCGCGGCATCTGAAGACCCGCTCGCCCTATCCGCGAGCGGCGGCCGCGCCCCTCGACACCGGGCCACCGAAGATCGAGATCCGCAAGCTCGATTTCTATTACGGCACGCAGCAGGCACTGCACAACATAAATATGGCGCTCGCCGACCGGTCCATCGCGGCCTTCATCGGGCCTTCGGGCTGCGGCAAATCGACGTTGCTGCGCGTGCTCAATCGCATGTACGCGCTCTACCCCAATCAGCGCGCGGTCGGCGAGGTGCTGATCGGCGGTCGCGACATTTTCGCCCCGAGTGTCGATGTGGCGGACCTGCGCTATCGCGTCGGCATGGTGTTCCAAAAGCCCACTCCCTTCCCGATGTCGGTGTTCGACAACGTCGCCTTCGGTCTGAAGCTCGCGGGGGAGCTGCGCGGGTCAGCGCTTGCGGAACGAGTGGAATGGGCGCTGAAGGAGGCCGCGATCTGGGACGAGATCAAGGACAAATTGCACGCCGATGGCCGGAGCCTCTCGGGCGGCCAGCAGCAGCGGGTGTGCATCGCACGCACCATCGCCGTTCAGCCCGAGGTGCTGCTGCTCGATGAGCCGACTGCGGCACTCGACCCCATTTCGACGCTGAAGGTCGAGGAAACGCTGCAGGTGCTGCGGGAGAAATATTGCATCGTAATCGTCACCCACAACCTGCAGCAGGCCGCACGGGTGTCCAATGTCACCGGCTTCATGTACCTGGGAGAGCTCGTGGAAATCGGACCGTCGAGCGAAGTTTTCACCGCGCCGAAGAATCGCCGGACGGACGATTACATTACCGGCCGGTTCGGCTGAGCGGGGATGAGAGCGACGTGAAAACCACGGAAGATTCCTTGCACCCCACGCGCGCGGGCCCCGCCCGCGACTCGGTCTACGATCCGGTGATCAGCGCGCGGGCGGTCAATGTGTATTACGGGGACAAGCATGCGGTGCGCAACGTGAGCCTGGACATCGGCCGCAATCAGGTGCTCGCGCTCATCGGACCGTCGGGCTGCGGCAAGTCGACCTTTCTGCGCTGCTTGAATCGCATGAACGACACCATCCCGAGCGCCCGGGTCGGGGGTGAGATCACACTCGATGGCCAGGACATTTACGACCGCTCACAGGATGTGGCGCAGCTGCGCGCCCGGGTGGGGATCGTGTTCCAGAAGCCGACGCCGTTCCCGCACTCGATCTATGCGAATGTCGCCTACGGCCCGCGGATTCATGGCCTGACCAAAAGTCGCTCGGACTTGGATGAGCTGGTCACGACCAGTCTGCAGCGCGCCGGCCTGTGGGACGAAGTCAAGGATCGGCTGTCACAGCCCGGCACGGGGCTTTCGGGAGGGCAGCAACAGCGCTTGTGCATCGCGCGCACCATCGCCGTCAACCCCGAAGTGATTCTGATGGACGAGCCCACCTCGGCGCTCGATCCCATCGCGAGCGCAAGAATCGAGGATCTGATCGATGAGCTGCGCGCGAATTACGCCATCGTGATCGTCACGCACAACATGCAGCAGGCGGCGCGCGTCTCGCAGCGCACCGCGTACTTTCACCTGGGCGATCTGGTGGAGATTGGACCCACGGATCTCGTGTTCACCAACCCGCAGCAAAAGCTCACCGAGGACTACATCACGGGCCGCTTCGGCTGAATCGGGCAGCCGACGGGTTTCGGTTGGAAGCTCCTCTCAGATCGGCGAAACGGAGCAGCGTTACCAAGGGGTTCACAGGCCGGAATCGACGGATGCCAGACGCAAGACCCGGGGGCGAACGTTTGTCGCTGCGGAGCAGTGTGCGGTAACGTCCGGACAGCCTACAGCGCGCATGCAGACGGCAAAGAAGGTGCGCTGGTCCCAACGGCGTGGATTCAGACAAGCGTGATTTGCCAATTGGCTTTCATGTCGGGGAGATCACGGGCAGGCCGGCCGCCTTCCACGCGGCGATGCCGCCGCCGAGGTGGGCAGCGTGAGGCTGACCCGCACCGAGGCGCCGCTCAGCCGCCGTGAGCGAACGCTTGCCGCTTCCGCAATGAAACACCACCCGCCGTGCCCCATCCTCGGGCAGAGCGCCGGCATCAAAGGTCGACAAGGGATAGAGCAGAGCGCCTGCTATTCGCTCGGCGGCATATTCGGAAGGCTCCCGGACATCGATCAGCAGAATCTTGCCCGCTCGCAAAAGGCGTTCCACTTCGACCGGCGCGAGCGTCTCGATCGGTGTTGCTGATTTCGTCATGAGCTGCTCCATGGTTTGTCGGACCGGGGCCGACGGCTTACAAAAATATTCGGTATAGGTGTCATGGGAGGTTGGTCGTGTCGGCGGGGCGGTCGCCGGCGTGCCGATCCGCATCCAATTCAAACCACATCGCGTTCAGAATCGCGAAAGCGCAGGCCAAACCGACGCCGAGAATCCAGCTGAAGTACCACATGTTCGTTCCTCAGTAACTCGTCTCGCGATTGGCTTCGATGTAGGTGCTCGTCACCGGCCCGCGCATCACGTGATATACCCAGCCCGTATAGACGAGCACGATCGGTAAAAACATGATCACGGCGACCAACATGATGCCAAGGGTGCGGTGACTGCTCGAGGCATCCCAGACGGTGAGGCTGCTCTGTGGATGGGAAGAGGAGGGGAGCAGAAACGGAAATAAACTGACTCCCATCGAGCCGATGACGCCCGCGATGCCGAGGCCACTCACGATGAACACCGTGAGCCGCCGCTTGGACCTTGCGAGAGCCGCTACCAGCAAAGGAGCCGCAAGCCCGGTCGCGGGGGCAAGCAACGTCATTGGCCAGCGCAGATAATTGGCGAGCCACGCCCCGCTGTGGGCAATCGCCGCTTTTGCCAAAGGATCGGGCTCTCCGCCGGGTAGCGCACCTGCGGTGATGGCGAAGCCGAACTGTCCTCTCCAAAGCCAGATACCCGCAAGCGAGAACAGCACCACCCAAAAAAGGGCGGAAATCCGCGAGATCGCCCGAGCTCGCTGTGCCAGGCCGCCGTCGGTTTTCATGGCCAAGTACACCGCGCCGTGCGTCGAGAGCATTGCCACGCTGACGAGCCCGCAGAGGATTGCAAAAGGATTCAACAGGTCGAACAGGCCGAAGGCATACGTGGCACGGAGCTCGGAATCGAAGCTGAACGGGACTCCTTTGAGGAGATTTCCCATGGCGACCCCGAACACCAGCGCTGGCACCGCACCTCCGACGAACAGCGCCCAGTCCCAGCTCGTTCGCCAGCGCAATCCCGGCATCTTGCTGCGGAACTTGAAGCCGACCGGGCGTAAAATCAACGCCGCGAGTACCAGAAGCATCGCCGGATAGAATCCGGAGAAGCTCGCCGCGTACAGCGCGGGCCACGCGGCAAAGATCGCGCCTCCGCCCAAGATCAACCACACTTGGTTGCCTTCCCAGACGGGCCCAACGGTATTGATCACGACGCGCCGTTCCGTGTCGGTGCGTGCGATGAACGGCAGCAGCATGCCGACGCCAAGATCAAACCCATCCATGATCGCGAACCCGATCAAGAGAATTCCAAGCAGCAGCCACCAGATAACTTTCAATGTCTCGAAGTCGAACACGATGGCTCCTTTCCCCTAGGGGCGCACGCCGGCGGGAACGGGATCGTGCGTGGAATCGAGTGCGAGGTCATGCGACGTCGCTGCCGGTGCAGGCCCCAACCTCACGTACTTTTTGAGCAGAAACACATCGATGACGGCCAGCACGGTGTAGAAAATTACAAAACCGGCGAGACTCAGCGCCACACTCGATGTGGGAATCGGGGAGACGGCTAGAAACGTCGGTAGAACGCCTTCGATCGCCCAGGGCTGCCGGCCATGTTCCGCGACGAACCAACCGAGCTCCGCGGCGAGCCACGGCAGCGGAAGGGCCCAAAGGGCGATCCTCAAGAACAGGCGGCTTTGCGCGATACGTCGACGGGCGGCGAGGTAGAACCCGACGGAGAAGAGTCCGATGAAGAAAAACCCGAGCCCGACCATGACCCGGAATGACCAGAAGATCGGCGCGACCGAGGGCACGGTGTCCCATGCGGCGCTGTCGATTTGCGCGGCCGTCGCCTGCGCGGGATTATCGACGTACTTGCGAAGGAGGAGCGCGTAGCCGAGATCCTCGGCATGCTCCTTGAGAGTCCGGCGGGCGAGAGTGTCATCCGGGTTCTTACGCAGCACTCGTAGCGCGTCCGAGGCGGGAATGCCGTTGATGATCCGCTGCCTGGCATGCTCGACCAGTTCAAAGATTCCGGGGACTTGCGTGTCCGCCGAGCGCGTCGCGATGAGCCCGAGCATCCACGGCACTTCGATTCGGGCGTGCGTCGCATGAGTCGTCATATCGGGAAGCCCGAAGATCGTGAACGGCGCAGGCGCCGGTTCGGTGTGCCATTCGCTCTCGATGACGGCGAGCTTCATCTTCTGATGCTCGGTCACGTTGTAGCCGCTTTCATCGCCCAGCACGACCACGGACAGTGCCGCAGCGAGCCCGAAGCTGATTGCCACGGTCGCGGAGCGCTTCGCAAACTCGATATGCCGCCCGTTGATCAGGTACCACGCGCTGATGGCGAGCACGAAGATCGCCCCGGTGACGTATCCCGCGCTGACGGTGTGCACGAATTTGGACTGAGCCACGGGATTGAAGATCACATCACGAATCGAATCCAGTTCCATGCGCATCGTCGTCGAGTTGAAGTGCGCGCCGGTCGGATTCTGCATCCAGGCGTTGGCAATCAGGATCCAGAGGGCTGACAGGTTGCTGCCGATTGCCACCAACCACGTGACCATCAGGTGCTGGCGGCGGCTCAGCCGGTCCCAGCCAAAGAAGAACAGCCCGATGAACGTGCCTTCGAGGAAGAAGGCCATCAGACCTTCGATGGCAAGCGGCACGCCGAAGATGTCGCCGACGTAGTGAGAGTAATAAGCCCAGTTGGTGCCGAACTGAAACTCCATCGTGATACCGGTGGCGACGCCCATCGCAAAATTGATTCCGAACAGGATTCCCCAAAATCGCGTCATGTCGCGCCAGATCGTGCGACCGGTCATGACAAAGGTGCTCTCCATGATCGCCACCAGGATGGACAACCCCAGGGTGAGCGGAACGAACAGAAAATGGTACATCGCGGTGACGGCAAACTGCAGCCGCGACAGGTCGACGAGATTCGAAGAGTTCACGGTGCATCCTTCGATGGGTATGCGCCGAGGAGCGCCTCCGAAGTGGTGCGCGTATCCAAAAGCGGGCGATGAGCAGGTCCAAAAAACAACAGATAAAGTGCGAGCAGGAGCAGCCCCTTGAGTGCCAGGGCAAGGACGACATCGCGCCCGGGCGAGGAGTCCTGCAGCGTCCAGAGATGCGGAAGGTGAAACTTCATTTGTAGGTCGCAATTCAGCTTTCACATGATAGTGTCGATCGCTCGATTTCGCAGTGGTGCGAATACAGTAGAGCGTAAGGAAATATACTTAGCTCATGTGAGGCGGGTTCAATGATGAAGAGCCCTGGGGATGCGAGCCATCAAACCGGGCAGCGAGGCCTTACTTCTAAGGAAGCGGCGGCTCGGATGCTTCAATCCGGGCCGAATGCCATCAGCGAGCCGCCGGTACCGCTGGCGGCGAGCGTCGCGCGCCGCTTTTGGGAGCCGGTGCCCTGGATGCTCGAGGCCGCCATCGTACTGCAGCTTGCCATTGGAGAGCGGTTGGAGGCGTCGATCATTGCGGTGCTGCTGATCTTCAACGTTGCCCTCGGCGTCTTTCAGGAGAGCCGCGCGAGCGCCGCACTGGCGACTCTCAAGTCAAAGCTCGCACTGAATGCGTTCGCCAGGCGCGATGGCAAGTGGGTGGAGGTACCGGCCGCCGCGCTGGTGCCGGGTGATGCGGTGCGGCTCGAGCTGGGTGGTGTCGTCCCGGCGGACGTGAAGCTGCTCGACGGCTCGGTTTTGATCGACCAGTCGATGCTCACGGGGGAATCGGTAGCCGTCGAGATCGGCACCGGCCAAATGGCGTATGCGAGCGCGCTGGTGCGGCGAGGAGCTGCAACGGCGGAGGTTACCGCGACGGGTCGACGCACTTACTTCGGCAAGACCGCCGAATTGGTGCGCATCGCTCACGCGCAAAGCGGCGAGCAGGCAGCCGTCCTCGGCGTCGTGCGAAATCTGGCGACCTTCAATGGTGGCATTGTAGTGTTGCTGGTTGCCTACGCCCATTCGATCGCGATGCCTGTCGATCACATTGTTCCTCTCGTGTTGACGGCACTCTTGGCTTCGGTGCCCGTCGCGCTTCCGGCAACCTTTACGCTGGCGGCGGCGTTGAGCGCTCTGCTATTGACGAAAAAGGGCGTGTTGCTGACCCGGCTCTCCGCGATCTACGAGGCCGCGACCGTCGATGTCCTTTGCTCCGATAAGACCGGTACTCTCACGTGCAACGAGCTAACCGTCGCAGCCACCAGGTGTGTGGCCGATCGGCGAGAGGACGATGTTCTTGCCCTAGCCGCGCTCGCCGGCTCAGAGGCCGGACAAGATCCAGTCGACAGCGCCATTCGATCGTTCGCGCTCGCCAAGGGATCGGCAATGTCGAAGCGCAAGGTTTTGCGGTTTACGCCGTTCGATCCCGCGACCAAGACATCGGAGGCACTGATCGCGGATGAGCGAGGTAATCCGGAGCGAATCGTCAAAGGAGCGCCGAGCGCCATCGCCGCAATCACTTCTTTCGGGCCTGAAGTCTTTGCCGAACTGAACTCGTTAGCGACCCAGGGCTATCGGGTTTTGGCAGTCGCCGGGGGGCCGCCGGGGCAACTCGCGCTTTTGGGCTTGATCGCGCTCGGCGATCCGCCGCGGCGCGACTCCAAAGCTCTGCTGATACAACTCGATGCGATGGGGGTGCACACGGTCATGGTCACCGGCGACGCTGCACCGACGGCGCGCAGTGTCGCGGCGGCGATCGGACTCGAAGGACCCGTGTTTGCGGCCGGCGCCATCCCTGATCGACTGGCACCGGAGGATTTTGCGATCTACGCCGGTGTTTTTCCGGAAGATAAATTTCGGTTGGTCAAGGCGTTGCAGGCCGGCGGTCACACGGTGGGAATGTGCGGTGACGGCGTCAACGATGCGCCTGCTCTGCGGCAAGCACAGATGGGCATCGCCGTCTCTACGGCGACGGACGTCGCGAAGGCGGCGGCGAGCTTGGTTCTGACCGAACCAGGGCTCGAGGGTATCGTTGCGGTGATTCAGGAGGGCCGGTCGTGCTTTCAGCGCATCCTCACCTACACGCTCAACGCGCTCATCAAGAAATTCGAGCTCGTTCTCTTCTTGGCTGCGGGCCTGGTCATGACCGGTCACGCGATACTCACGCCGATGCTGATGGCCTTGCTGCTGATCACGGGGGACTTCCTCACGATGTCACTGACCACGGATGCTGCCGTACCGTCCCCGATGCCGGACACCTGGCGCATGGGCGTATTCACGATCGCCGCCGCCGTAATTGGGTCGATCGGGCTCATTTTCATCATTGGGGTCGTCGCAGCCGGGAAATATGTCTTCCAACTCAGCATTGCAGAACTGCGGACGCTTGCCTTCATCACGCTCGTTTTCGCGGGCCAGGCGACTGTCTACGTCGTACGCGAGCGTCGCAATCTGTGGCGTTCCCGGCCCGGCAACCTGCTTTTGCTGTCTTCCTTGTTGGATCTGGTGATTGCCGGGAGCCTCGCCATCACCGGCACGCTCATGCACTCACTCGCGGCTTCGATGGTCGCGGCGGTGCTTGTAAGCACGCTCTTGTTTTCGGTCGTACTCGACAGCGTCAAGGTCGTGGTCTTCAGATTGTTGAAAATATCATAGCGGGTACCGCCGTTGACGAAGTATGTCTCGTTGGCTGCGACAGAGGCCCGGAACGCGCGCCAGCGACTGGCTTCTAATTTCTAGAAGCAGTTTAATCTCGCTGGTTTGAGCTTCCATGCGTGGTTGGACCTTGCGAGGCCATCGAGCAACATCCGGTATTGGGGCCGAGCTGAGGAGGGCGGCGACTCGGTTCGCCCGTCAGCGACGTGGCGGCAGCTATTCGACGCTGTAGCCGCGACCTTGCAAGCAGGCCGCTTGCGCCCGCATATAGTTCGATCTCTTCGTGGTCGACTCGGGTGACTCCTGTTCGGTGGTTGATTGCGAGGGGTCAAATCCGCTCTGCTCGGTCGCCCAGTTGCGGCAGTCGGACTTGTCGGCGGCTTGCTGCGCTTCGGATTGGCCGTCCTTGGGATAAGCAATCAAATCCGGCGAGACGGCAGCGGCTTGGCGTTGCACATCGGCGGGTGGATTGACGGTTTCGTACTGATCTACATTGCCATCCCACTGGTAGTAATTGCCGTCCGCATAATAATAAGGCACTCCATCGTCCCAGAACGTGTCGTAATAGAGCGGCAAGGTTGCAAAGTACAAGCCAAGTCCCAGGCCGCCCCATCCCCACCCCCAACCTCCGTAGCCGCCGCGCCAACCGTGGCCGCCGCGCCAGCCGTCGCCGCCGCGCCAACCGTAGCCGCCGCGCCAGCCGTCGCCGCCGCGCCAGCCGTCGCCGCCGCGCCAGCCGTCGCCGCCACGCCAGCCGTCGCCGCCACGCCAGCCGTAGCCGCCGCGGTACCCACCGTAACCACCACGCGATCCACCGCCATAACCGCCGTGACCGGCAAATCCGCGACCGCCGCCGCCAAAGTGGCCGCCGCCTCCGCCAGCATGTCCGCCTCCACCCCCGCCATGTCCCCCTCCGCCTCCGCCCGAATGGGCGTTCACCGATGCAGAGGATGCGATGGCGATGAGAATTAATCCTGCCGTGGCGATCCAATGCATTCGTTTGTTACACATGACGAGACCTCTGAACGACGATACAACGGCAAGGCAAATGGCTCGGTTTGGAAATCGCAAAGCGTTCATCGCCTGATGATTTGACTGAGCAAACACGAACCTAGTTCCGACGTGCATGACGCGGCCCGGCCCGCACATGTACCGTTGCTTCATCAATCTCGTATCTGGATGAGAGGCGTTTAATGAAGATCTAACGACGCCTTAATGAGATCTCCGTCGTGCACCGCGCGGTCACCTAGTCGCCGCCGTCGAATGGCATATGGACGGTGAATTCAGCTCCACGACCACGGCCTGCGCTGCGTGCGACGATCCTGCCCTGATGGAGCTCGACTAATCCCTTGGCGACAGCCAGGCCAATTCCCAACCCTCCATCGGCGCGATCCTGTGCCGATTTTTCCTGGGAGAACATCCGAAAGATATCATGGAGGCGGTCCGGCGCAATGCCGATGCCATCATCTGCCACACTGATGCGAAGCTCGCCGTCTGCAACTGCTGCACGTAGCTCGATGTGGCCTTCCGGATCGGTGTACTTTGCCGCGTTCGCCAACAGATTGGACAGCACCTGCGTGAGGCGAAGCGGATCCGCACGAAGGACTGTGAGTTTGGGGGGTAAGGATACGGAGAATGCGTGCCGTCGCGCGTCCAAGGTGGGTCGGACCGTTTCGACAGCGGCGTCGATGATGGCGCCGAGTTCCGTTGGCTGCTTGCGCAATTCGAGTGTGCCGCGCGTCACCCGTGAGATATCCAGAAGATCGTCCAGCAACAAGGACATGGTCTGCACCTGTCGGCTGATCACATCGAGCGCCCAGCGCTTCTGCGCGCCCGTGGCAGTAACCGCCCTCGCGACCAGCGCGGCCTGGCGAATAGGTGTCAGCGGACTTCGCAACTCGTGCGCAAGGGTCGCCAAGAACTCGTCCTTACGTCGATCATTTTCTCTCAGCGCAATCTCTGCTCGCTCGCGGCTGATGATGTCCCTTTGGGCGGCAGCGTACAGTTCCCGTAGCGCCTGCTCGTCGCGCTTCTTCTGCGTGATGTCCCGACCAATCTCGCAGGCGCCCATGAGCCGACCTTTCGAATCCTTGATCGGCGACACCGTGAGAGAGACATCGAAGAGGCTTCCATCCTTGCCGATCCGAATGGTCTCGTAGCTTTCGACGCGCTCACCGCACTTCACCTTTGCCAGTTTGTCCGCCTCTTCGGTCGCCTTATGCGGCTGAATGATGGTAAAAATGGACTTACCGACGATCTCTTGCGACGCGTAGCCGTACGTGCGTTCGGCGCCCTGGTTCCAGCTGAGGATGATCCCATTGAGTGTCTTGCCGATGATGGCATCGTCGGAGAGCTCCACCAGCGCAGCAAGCATGCTGCATGCCTGCTCTGCCATGCGGCGGTCAGTGATATGGTCGATCACGCTTGCGACGCGGTGCGACGGGTGCCGAGTCTGACAGACACTGAAAACCTCCTCCAAAAGCGTCGGCAGGGCGGTATCAGTGACTATGCCCGCGAAAGATTAAAAAATCGCCATGGCAAAATTAAAGCGGCTGCTCTTATCGCGCCGCCGTATGCCTGGCTCGAGGCCGAGCCGCCGCGCCGCCTGCCGCGAGGACAACGGTATGGCGGATCCGAATCGGCGCATTTTGCGCTGAGCGACCTTCCAAGGTATAAGGGCATTCAGCAAGCTTCCTCGTTCGCCATGGATTTCAGACTCGAAGCCCGCGCCCAGATCATCCACGCAGGCGTCGCGCTGCTCGCCCTTGGCGCGGCCGCTTGTGCCTATGCACCGAACCCCCCGGTTCCGGCATCTTCTGCCGAAGCAATCACAGGCTGCGACGTCGCCTTGGCGGCGCAGGTCAAAGCTGCGCTGCGAGCGGCCCCCGCCGTCAACGATATCCACATCGATGTGCAGTGCGAGAATGACAAGGTTGTCTTGACTGGGTTGGTGGAGGACGCCCGGGCGCTGCTCGATGCGATGCGGATAGCAAGAAAAGTGGCGAAGGGTCATCCGGTCGTTGATGAGCTCTCGATCATGAAGACCTCTCCTCGCTGAGCCACAAGGTGTCAGGTCGACGTCTCGAGTTCTGCCTCGCGGCGTCTGCACAAGGGCGCAATGCGTTTCACGCGTGACAGGCCGCTGTCAAACACCTCCCGTAGTTGGATATCTATGGCTTCCCTCGCCCGAAAGACCCGCGAGCGCACCGTGCCGATGGGGCACGACATTTGCGAAGCGACTTCGGCGTAGCTCAGGCCTTCCAACTCCCGCAACACGATGGCACCACGCTGTTCCTCGCAGAGCTCCTCGATCGCCGCATTGACCACACGATAGATTTCGTCCGTGAGTACCAGCTCTTCTGGGGTGTCCAAATCCTTCGACATGCCGGCAGCCTCATCCGACTCGGAACTGTCGCTGGCGGGCGCGATCACGCTCAAATCTCGACGACGTGCCATCAAGGCCGTCTTCGTCGCATTAATCGCGATGCGGTGAAGCCACGAGTAGAATGCCGAGTCGCCACGGAATTGTTTCAGGGCTCTGAATGCCTTGAAAAACGTATTCTGCACGATATCCTCGGCATCCTCGCGGCTGCGGGTATGGCGCATCGCCAACTGCATGATGCGCGGTCGATACTTGCGCGTGAGCGCGTCGAAGGCGCGGTATTCTCCCGACTGAGCGCGTTCAACCAGAGCCCGATCGCAACATGGGCGGCTCGCCGACCACGTCCAAGGGCCGCTCTCGCCTTTTTCGATACTGGTTGCGCGAGCTGGGTCGAATTTTTCTATGGAACTTATCATGACGGTCAGCGTACCGGGGCTGGATTAGAAACCGCCTTACGCCCCGTTAGAAAACTCCTAATGAGTGATCCAATTCATGTATTAGGTGATATCGCGGCGGGTCGCTCTGACTTCGATGACCGCTCCTTTCCGACGTGTACGGTCGCGGCGCTGCCGGGCATGCCCTTCTGTCCGGGGTCGCCGACGGCGGCGTCGGCGCTACGCGAGCTCGTCGGTACCATGGGGCGCCGGGGAAACCAAATACGGAAAGTGCTGCCGTTCGAAGGCTGGCTTTCGACATGGATTTCCGCGCCATGCGCCAGACAGATCGACTTCACAATCGAGAGTCCGAGCCCCGCACCGCCATCTTCGCGCGAGCGCGATGGATCCACGCGGTAGAACCGGTCGAATATGTGCGAAATCGCCTCCTGCGGTATCCCAATGCCGGTATCCGATATCTCGAGCAGGCTGCCTTCCTCGGTCGTCCGAGTTTCTATCGCCACGGCTCCACCAGGTCCGGTGAATCGAATCGCGTTGTCCAAAAGGTTGACGATGATTTGCTTCAATCTCGGCTTGTCTCCAAGAATTACGGCGGTCACAAGCGAAGAGGTTTCGATTCGGATATTCCTGTCTTCGGCCATCAGGCGCATCTGCTCGGCCGTGCTGAGCGACAGCTCCGCCAGGTCGACCGCCACCCAATCGGTCTGCGTCTCACCGGCATCCAACCGAGAAAGAACGAGCAGTCCAGCCACTAGATGCTCCAGTCGTCCTACTTCCTCGAGGACGCTGCCTACGCGCTCTCGAAGTTCTCCTTTACTCAAATTCACTTCGTGAGTCAGTTCTTGCAGTTCCCCTTTGATAACCGTGAGCGGAGTTCGAAGCTCGTGCGAGGCATCGGCGAGAAAGCGTCGCGATGACTGTACGGAATCGAGCAGCCGGCCGAGCATATTGTTGAGCGATACACTCAATCGCTCCAGCGCATCTCCGCTCGGTGAGACGGGGAGGCGAAGCGTGGGGTTTTGTAAGCTCATTTGCTCCGCCGTCTGCGATAGTCGATCAACCGGTCGCAATGCCCAGACCACCAGCCAATATCCCCCGGCAGCTGCGCAAACGATGAGTATCGGAAGCAACACTGCCAGCAAATCAAATAGCCTATTCAGGACCTCCTCCATGCCCGCAGTCGAAGCCCCCACCTCGATCTGATAGGTTCCCGCCGGGGCACGCACGCTCCCCGTGCGAATCATCAAATGCCTTTCGGGAAGTGTCCGCGTCTTCGTCGGCACTTTGCGGGCAGGATCGAACGGAACCGTATCGATGCCGGCTGGATCGAAGCTTTGGTCGGCCGGCGGTCCTGAACGATAAACGGTGTCCCCGGAGGACGAGGTGACTCGAACGAATCGATTGTTGAACTCCGGCGCGATGCGCGTCTCGATGTCCCGAGCAATGAGGCTGGCCCCCGACTGGGCCTCCGCCTGAAGCAGAATCTGCTCGACCTGCAGCGAGCGTCGGCTCAAGGAATCACGCAAGCTCGATCTGAGATAATGTTGCAGGGCGAAAAACGTACCGGTTCCTACCAGAATGAAGGTGGCGCTCAGGAGCAGGGTGTACCAGGCTCCCAACCGAAACACCAACGATCTGGGATTCATTCAAACTCCGCTCGTCGCGCCGTCCCGCACGCAATAACCGACGCCGCGCACGGTGTGGATCAGCTTTAGCGGAAACGGCTCGTCCACCTTTTTCCTGAGATATCGTACGTACACGTCGACGATATTCGTGACGCCCTCGAAGCTCTGATCCCACACATGATTGAGGATCATGGTTCGCGAGAATACTCGACCGGGTGAGCACAGAAGATATTCAAAAAGCGCGTATTCCTTCGCCGTAAGATCGATACGATGGCCGCCTCGCTTCACCAGCTGGGTAAGCCGATTCAGTTCGAGATCTGCGATGCGCAGCACGTCGGCCCGTTCCACTGGTGTCCGGCGCAAGAGGGCCCTGATCCGCACCAGAAGTTCGGCGAAATCAAACGGCTTGGTCAGATAATCATCCGCGCCAGCCTCGAAATGAGTCACCTTGTCTTCGATCGCATCGCGTGCGGTAAGAACCAGGACGGGCAACGAGGTGTGGGCTTGTCGTGCCCGGCGCAACAGCTCGGTTCCGCTCATCTGCGGCAGCATGAGATCGAGAATCAGCAGATCGTAATCGTAGGAGTTGAGGTGAGCCTCGCCGTCGCGTCCGCTCGCGGCGAGATCTACGGCAAAGCGCTCCGCACGAAGTCCGCGCGCGACAAATTCCGCCAACTTCTTGTCATCCTCTACGATGAGTATTCTCACCTCGACTCCCTCGCATCGGGATTGCATCGCCACCGGATTAGACTGAGGTTAGTCCTTCATTAGAATACTCTCATACAGGGCCCCGAGCGCAGACAGGTTCCTGCATGTCCGACCCCTTCGTCAGGGCCGAGTCAAACCGGGGTGCGCCCAAGTCGCTTGGCTACGCTGGCGCGCGACAAGACGCCTCTGACGAGCACCTTCTCGCTCCAGTGCGTGTCCACCACCAGCAGATGCGTAAGACCGGTTCCTTGAAACATGTCGTAGACATCGTTCGCGGACAATGAGCGCAGTGATTGGTATTTAACCAAAGAAAGATCGTTCCATGGAGTCATCACATCACCCACGCTGACGTTTCCCCGTCGAGCGTCGAGGAGCGATCGGGGACCGCACTTACGACGCGCTCGCTCGATAGCGTAAGCGGTGACGAGTCCCATGACCTCGGGGTTCCCGTCGCTCGGTTCATACGAGACCACCAGAAGCGCGTGGATACCTAGACGATCCATGTCCTGGAACGCGACATCAATCGAGGCTCCGATATCCACGGTGATCGGGAAATCGAGCTCGAAATCGGTGAGTGCGTAAATGGCCGACTCGGCTCCATCTAACGGGAACCGATCGTTTGGGCTTTCTCGTGCGAGTAAGGATTCCGCGGACCGGACCCGTGATGAGACGAGAACTGCATTATTCACGAACGCCATCGTTTGCTCCAAACCTTCAGAAGCTGCGGACGTCGCAGCGATTCCTGCTTAGCCGGATCGGTTCCTGCTCAGCTGGCTAAAGTGTAGGACAGCCGGGTTAAAATGCGTGTAAAGCAGCATTAGAATTCCTTGCCGGAGCCCGCGATCACGCGGTCGAGCGGGGGACCAACCCCGAAGTGATTCTGATGGACGAGAGATTGGACCCACGGATCTCGTGTTCACCAACCCGCAGCAAAAGCTCATCGAGGACTACATCACGGGCCGCTTCGGCTGAATCGGCCGCTCACGGCGCCGAGCTCGTGACGGCGCGCCGGAACGCCGCAATGATGGCCGGCAGCGGCCGCTGGATGTCCGGGACCGCCTGATAATTCTCCCACCCGCCGCCGAGGCTCCTGTAGAGCTGGACGAATTGCTCGCCCTCGGCGACCTGCGCCTGCGCGTACTCCTCCTGGATGTCATAAAGCTGCCGCTCGGCATCGACGACATTCAGGTAATCCGTCAGTCCGCGGTTGTAGCGCGCGGTGGCGAGATCGACGGCGTGCTGCGCGGCCACCAGCCCGTCGCCTAGATTCTTGAGCCGGTCCTGTTGGGCGGCGTAGGCGTCGACTGCGGTGTCGACCTCCTGCACGGCATTGAGGATCGTGCGGCGATAGTTGAGCAAGTAGGCGCGGCGCTGCAGACGGGCGACGTCGACCTGCGCATCGAGTGCACCGAAATCCAGCACGGGCCAGAGCGCAGCCGGCCCGAACGACCAGATGTGACTTCCGATCGCCGGGCTGGTTCCCCAGCCCTGGCCCTGAGCGCCGATCGATCCGATGAGGCCGATTTGGGGATAGAGGTTCGCGGTCGCCACGCCGATGCGAGCCGTGGCGCTCGCGAGCTGCCGCTCGGCCTGCTGAATATCGGGCCGGCGCTCGAGGAGCTGGAGCGGAGTCCCGGCGGAGGCTGCGGGCGGCATGGAAGGAACGAGGTCGGGCTTCGAGAGCTCCTGGACCAAGTTCTCGGGGTATTCTCCGAGCAGCACCGCGAGCGCGTATTGCGCCGCCTTCTCCTGCGCCTCCATGGGCGCGAGCTGCGCCTCCACGGTGCTGAGCTCACGGGTGGCGAGCGCCACATCGAGCTCGTTGATGATGCCGCGCTGATAGCGGATGGTCTCGAGGCGAAGCGACTCGCGCAGAACGCCGGCGGCCTGCCGCAAGACACCGGCCTCGACCTGAAATCCGCGCAAATCGATGTAGGCACGCACCACGTCGGAGATGACCGTCGTGATCACACCGTAGCGTGCCGCGGCCGCCGCCTGAGTGTCGTATTTCGTCGCTTCGATTTCCCGGCGGAACTTGCCGAACAGATCGAGCTCCCACACCGCGTCGAAACCCTCGAGCGTATTGATCTGTTGGAGCCCGCTCGTGTTCGTCGCAGAGACGAGGGCCTGATCCGCGCGGCCGCGTCCAAGGTCGGATCCGGTGCCGCGACCCGCGGCGGCGCTCGCGTTGACCTCCGGCAAGGCGTAGCCCATCACCACCGTTTCGTAGGTGCGTGCCTGCTGCAACCGGGTCAGCGCTATCTCCAGATCGAGGTTCGCCTTGAGGGCGCGATCGACCAGCGAGTCGAGCTCCGGGTCATTCAGCGCCCGCCACCAAGTGGCCAGATCGTGTTCGTCGGCGGGAGCTTGGGAGCTCGTGGCAGAGGAGGACGCCACGAACCGCGGCGGGGTATCCGGTTTGGGAGTGTGGTAGTTGGGGCCGGCGGCGCACCCGGCCAAGGCCAGCAGCGATGCGAAAAGCGTCCAGCCGGCGGTGCTCATGCGGGCAGTTTTTTGCTCGGCGGCGGGATTCATTGGCTCTCCACGCCCGATGGTGCGGCTGGGGTGAGCTCGTTCGATAGTGACTTTCGTCACTATCGGGAAGTGACTTTCGTCATATTTAATCGTGACTTTTGGCTCCTGACGCCCCTTTCCCGCTCCTTTAGATTCATCGCAACTCGTAGGAGATCGGCGGCGTGTGGATTGTCGAGACAGCACTCAAGCGGCCCTATACGTTCGTCGTGCTGGCATTGCTCATCGCCATATTCGGGCTGCGCGCGGCCGTTACAACGCCGACCGATATCTTTCCGAATATCAACATACCGGTGATCAGCGTCGTATGGACCTACGGCGGCCTCGCGCCCGGAGATATGTCGGGGCGCGTCGTTTATTACTACGAGCGTACGCTGCTCTCACAGGTCGGCGACGTCGAGCATATCGAATCTCAGTCACTCGACGGCTACGGTGTCGTCAAGATCTTCTTTCAAAAGAACGTCAATATCTCGGTAGCCATGGCGCAGGTCACTGCAGCGTCGCAGACCGTGCTGAAGCTGCTGCCGCCCGGAATCACGCCGCCATACGTCCTCAGCTACAACGCCTCGAGCGTGCCTATATTGCAGCTGGCGTTGTCGAGCAAGAAGCTGCCCGAGATGCAGCTGTTCGATTCCGGTCAGAACTTCATCCGCCCGCAGCTGGCGACCGTCGCTGGTGCGGCCGTGCCCTCGCCGTACGGCGGCAAGGTCCTCGATGTCCAGGTCGACCTCGATCAACATGCGATGCAGGCCCACAACATTTCGGCGGACGATGTGGTGAACGCCATCTCGGCGCAGAACCTCACTCTTCCCGCGGGCGATGAGAAAATCGGAAAATTCGATTGGAACGTCGCTCTCAACGCGAGCCCCGTTCTGCTCGATCGCATCAACGATCTGCCGGTGAAGACCGTGAACGGCACGATCATATTCGTCCGCGACGTGGCCTACGTGCACCGAGGCTCGCCGCCGCAAACCAATATCGTCCGCGTCAACGGCGCGCGGGCAGTGCTCATGACCATACTCAAGGCGGGATCCGCTTCGACGCTCGACATCATCAGCGGGATCAAAGCGCTGCTGCCGCGCGTGGAGTCCAGCTTGCCCTCCGGTCTGGACCTGCATCCCGTGGGCGACCAATCGGTGTTCGTAAAGGCCGCCGTCTTCGGCGTCATCCGCGAAGCAGTGCTCGCCGCCGCGCTGGTCGGAGTGATGATTCTCATGTTCCTGGGCAGCTGGCGTTCGACCGTGATCATTCTCACCGAGATTCCGCTCGCCATCCTGTTCTCCCTGACCGCCCTGTCCTGGCTGGGCGAGAGCATCAACGTCATGACGCTCGGCGGCCTCGCGCTGGCGGTCGGTATTCTGGTGGACGACGGAACCGTCACCATCGAGAACATCAATTATCACCTGGAGCTCGGCAAGCCGATCGAGCCCGCGATTCTCGACGGTGCGCGGCAGATCGTCATCCCGGCATTCGTGACGCTGCTTTGCCTGTGCATCGTGTTCGTGCCCATGTTCCAGTTGGGGGGCGTGGCTGGGTACCTGTTTCGCCCCATGGCGGAGGCCGTCTTGTTCGCGCTGGTCGGTTCGTTCATTTTGTCGCGCACGCTCGTGCCGACCATGGCCAACTTCCTGATCCGCGGCCAGCACCCGGGCAACCACGTCGAGCATGATGGATCGCAGCCGCCAACACGCTCGAGCAACCCTTTCGCGCGGTTTCAGCGGGGTTTCGAGGTCCGCTTCGCGCGAGTGCGCGATCGCTATCAATCGCTGCTGTCGCTCGCACTTGGCCGTCCGGTCGCATTCATGATCGCCTTCCTCGGCTGTGTGCTGGTTTCCTTTTTGCTCGCGCCCTTTCTCGGCAAAAATTTCTTTCCCGCAGTCGACTCGGGGCAGATCCTCATGCACGTGCGGGCACAGCCGGGAACTCGCATCGAGGAGACCGCCCGGCTCTTCGAGTTTGTGGAGCAGACCGTCCGCAGGCAGATTCCGCCCAGCGAGATCGACAACATCGTCGACAATATCGGGCTGCCGTTCAGCGGCATCAACATGGCCTATCAAAACACCGGCACCATCGGGCCCGGCGACGGCGATGCGCTCATTTCCCTCAAGGAAGGGCACGGGCCGACGGATGCCTACATCAAGAAGCTGCGCACCGTTCTGCCGCTGAAGTTTCCCGGTGCGACGTTCTCCTTTCTGCCGGCTGACATCGTCTCTCAGATACTCAATTTCGGTCTGCCCGCGCCGCTCGATTTGCAGGTCATCGGCAATGATCAGGCCGCCAACTTCGCGTATGCCACGCAGCTCATGAAGCGCATCCGCCGCGTCCCCGGCATCGCCGACCTGCGCATTCAGCAGGTTCTGAACTATCCCCAGATCAACGTGGACGTCGACCGGACGCTCGCCGGGCAGGTGGGATTGACTCAGCGGGATGTCGCCAACAGCCTGCTCGTCACCCTCTCCGGGAGCGCCCAGGTGCATCCGAATTTCTGGCTCAACACCGAGAACGGGGTGTCATACCCCATTGTCGCGCAGATGCCGCAATACCGAATCGACAGCCTCAAAGACCTATCCAACGTGCCCATCACCTCCGCGGAGACCGGCAGCCCCCAATATCTCGGCGGCCTCGCTCGCATCACGCCGGGCCCGAGCCCGGGAGTTGTCTCACACTACAACGTCCAGCCGGTCATCGATCTCTATGGAGCGACGCAGGGACGTGATCTGGGCGCGGTCGCAGGCGATATCGATCGCATCATTCACCAGGAGAAACATTCCCTGCCGCGCGGCTCCTACGTTGCGCTGCGCGGCCAGGTGCAGACCATGACCAGCGCGTACAGCCAGCTGTATCTGGGTCTGCTCGGGGCCATCGTGCTCGTGTACCTGGTCATCGTCGTCAACTTTCAATCCTGGACTGATCCGTTCATCATCATCACCGCGCTGCCCGCCGCGCTCGCCGGCATCGTCTGGATGCTGTTCACGACCGGCACGACGCTGTCCGTGCCGGCCCTGACCGGCGCCATCATGTGCATGGGCATTGCGACGGCCAACAGCATTCTCATCGTGAGTTTCGCGCGCGAAGGGATGGCGAACGGCCTCGACGCCGCCGATGCCGCCCTCGAGGCCGGAGTCACCCGCCTTCGACCCGTGCTCATGACCGCGCTTGCCATGATCATCGGTATGGTTCCCATGGCCCTTGCGCTCGGGGAAGGCGGCGAACAGAATGCGCCGCTCGGACGGGCCGTCATCGGCGGCCTCGCAGCCGCCACCGTTGCGACACTGTTCTTCGTGCCCACCGTTTTCAGCTTCATGCACCGAAAACACGGCAGGCGAGCCGGTGACGGTTTCCCTGGGTCGCCGGACGAGCCGCCTCGAACTTTGGAGACAGGCCCTTGACCGAGAATCAGCCGTTGGCGGAGCGGGAACAGCCGGCCTCCCCGAAGAACCTGAAGAGGATGGGAGTGATCGCCGCCGTCATCGCGATCGCCATCGCCTTGGGAGGTTTGCTGTTGCGCTGGTATCACGGCCGGGAAGTGACGCAATGGACCGATGCGCAGGCCGTGCCGACCGTGGTGGTCCTCACCCCGCAACGCGGAGTGACCGGCTTGCAGACGGTTCTGCCCGGCAACATTCAGGCGTGGTACGAGGCTCCGATCTACTCGCGGGTCAACGGCTACCTTAAGAACTGGTATTTCGATTATGGTGCGCATGTCGAGAAGGGCCAGACCCTCGCCGTCATCGACACACCCGATCTCGATGCCGAGCTTCAGGCCGCGCTCGCAACGCTCAATTCGGCGATGGCGCAGACCAAGGTCCGCGAGGCCGAGATGGAGTTTGCGAATACGACCTACGTCCGCTGGCGCGATTCGCCGCCGGGGGTCGTGTCCGAGCAGGAGCGGGAATCCAAAAAGGCCGATTTCGACAGCGCGGAGGCACGTTACAAGGCGTCACTTGCGGACGTGAATACCGCCCGGGGACGGGTCGATAATCTGAAGGCGCTCGAGGGGTTCAAGCGCCTCGTGGCGCCGTTCGACGGCGTCGTCACTCAGCGCAACACGGATATCGGAGCCCTCATCAATGCGGGCAGCACCTCGGGGGCCGGCGGCGCGCCGCAACTCTTCCACGTCGCCGATGTCCACGCGATGCGGGTTTTCGTGCAGGTCCCGCAGCAAATTTCCTCGCCCATCCACCCCGGCATGACCGCGGAGTTACATCTGCCGCAATACCCGAATCGCACGTTCAAAGCGGTGGTGGCGACGACCTCCGGGGCGATCAACGAGTCCTCGAGGGCCCTGTTGGTCGAGCTCCATGCGGACAACCCCGGCGGCCTGCTGCAGCCCGGCACCTACGCCGAGGTGCATTTCGATCTGCCCAATGATCCTCACATGGTGCGCATTCCCACGAGCGCGCTGGTCTTCCGTCAGGATGGCATGCAAGTGGCGGTGCTGGGCCCCGGCAATCGCATCGAGCTTCGCCCGGTGAAGCTCGGTCGCAATCTCGGCACGGACGTCGAAGTCCTCGCGGGCATCACGGTGGATGACCGCGTGGTCGACAGCCCTGCCGATTCCTTGGCGAACAACGAAGTCGTTCGGGTCGTGGGCGGCCCTTCGCAACAGATCTCGCCTGCGCTGGCGGCCGATCCACCGCCCGGCGCCGCCAAGTAGCGCGAAGCCGGCGGCCCGCCGCTCACCACTACCCGATATTGCGCAGCAAGTCGTTGATGGAGGTCTTCGCGCGGGTCTGCTCGTCCACGCGCTTGACGATCACCGCGCAGGCGAGCGAGTACGCGCCGTTCGCGGCGGGCAAGCTGCCCGGGACGACGACGGCGCCCGCGGGTACGCGCCCGTAGAGAATCTCGTCGCGCTCGCGGTCGTAGATCTTCGTGCTTTGTCCGATGAAGACCCCCATCGAGATCACCGCCCCGGTCTCGACGATCACTCCCTCGACGATTTCCGAGCGCGCACCGATGAAGCAGTTGTCCTCGATGATCGTTGGATTTGCCTGCAAAGGCTCGAGCACGCCGCCGATACCCACGCCGCCCGACAAATGCACGTTCCTGCCGATCTGGGCGCACGAGCCCACCGTCGCCCAGGTATCGACCATGGTGCCCGAATCGACGTACGCGCCGATGTTCACATAGCTCGGCATCAAGACCGCGTTCGAGGCGATGAAAGCGCCGCGGCGCACGGTCGCCGGGGGCACCACGCGTACCCCGGCGGCCGCGAACTGCGCCTCGTTCCAGGCCGAGAATTTGAGCGGCACCTTGTCGTAGAACTTGAGCGGCCCGGCGCTCGCCGGCACGTTCTCCGCGATGCGAAACGACAGGAGCACCGCCTTCTTGAGCCATTGATTGACGTGCCATTCGCCGTCGCGCTTCTCCGCGACGCGCAGCCGGCCCGCATCGAGCCCATCGATGAGGGTCTCGACGGCTCCGCGCAATTCCCGCGAGGCACTCTCCGGCGATATCTCCGCCCGCGATTCGTAGGCGCTCTCGATGAGCGCGCGCAGCCGGCTCGATTCACTCATGAGCGCCCCGAATCGCGCCGGTCGAGCGCCCGGACCAGCGATTCCTGCACGCTCGCGCAGGCCCGCTGATCGAGTACGCGCCCGCCCATGTCCGTGATGTAGAACACATCCTCCGCCCGCTCGCCCACCGTCATGATCTTGGCTCCATTGATGTCGACGCCCTCGGCTTTGAACACCTTGCCCACCTCGGAAAGCAATCCCGGCCGGTCGGCCGCGATGAGCTCGAGGATGGTGCGGTTGCTGCGCGTGTCCAGGCTGAAGTTCACGTGGGTCGGTGTGGAGAACATGCGTACCTGCCGCGGGGCTCGCCGCGTCACCGTGAGCGGCGCATCCTGTCCCTGCTGCAAGGCCCGGGCCAGTCCGCGCTCGATCTCCCGGATACGGGCGGAGTCTGCGATCACGGCGCCGTTGTCCTCGAGGACCACGTAAGTCTCCAGGCTGAAGCCGTTGGCGCTCGTGATGAGGCGCGCGTCCATGACGTTGAGTCCCATCTGATCGAGCACCGCGGTGGTGCGCGCGAAGCTGTGCGCGAGCCGCCGCGTGTAGGTGAGGACCGCGGTGCCGCCTCTCTCGGTGAGCTGCCGGACCGCGACGAGCGGGGAGTCGTCGTCGTCCCGCCGGTCGGCGAGGAGGGCGGTCTGCCAGGCGATCTCTTCCGGGCTATATCGCAGGAAGTAGGCCTCCGTCCACTGCGACCAGACCTGCGAGATGCGATCGGGCTCGAGCGCGGGGATTTTCGCCCGCGCGCTCGCCTGAGTCTCCCGGATCAATTCGTCCTGATCCACCGGCGTCTCGAGGCCGCGGCGCAGAGCGCGTTTGGTGCGCTCGTAGAATTCCTCGAACAGCCGCGCCTTCCAGGCATTCCAGAGTTTAGGGTTGGTGCCGCGAACGTCCGCGACGGTGAGCACATACAGGTAGTCGAGATGCGCCTGGTCGCCGACGAGACGCGCGAAGTCGTGGATGATGTCGGGATCGCTGATGTCCTTCTTCTGGGACGTGATCGACAGGACCAGGTGGTTGCGGACGAGCCAGGCGACCAGCCGGGCCTCGTATCGACCGAGACCCTGCTCCAGGCAGAACGCCTCGGCGTCGACCGCGCCGAGCTCCGAGTGATCCCCGCCGCGCCCTTTCGCGATGTCGTGGAACATTGCAGCGAGATAGGCGAGCTCAGGACGCGGCAGCGACTGCATGATCTGACTCAGCAGCGGGAATTCGTGGTTGTATTTCGGTATCGCGAAGCGGCGCAGATTGCTCACCACGAACAGCGTGTGGGCATCGACGGTGTAGGCGTGGAACAGGTCGTACTGCATGCGTCCGACCACGCGGCCGAACGAAGGAATGTACCGGCCGAGAACGCCGTACAGGTTCATGCGCCGCAGCTCGTGCGTGACTCCCACCGGCGCGCACAGGATTTCCATGAACAGCCGATGATGCCGCGGGTTTTGGCGAAACTCCTCGTCGATGAGCGTTATATGCGAGCCGATGAGACGAATGGTCTCGGCGCGCACCCCGCGCAGCTCCGGGTGCTGCTGCAAGAGCACGAACAATTCGAGCAGCGCCGACGGATAGCGCGCGAACACCTCGGAATGGGTGACCTCCAGGTAATCGTTGCGGATCTGGAACCGGGCGTTGATGGGTATCGGCGCGCGGCTCTGGGTGAGTATGGCCTCGCGGAACAGCTGCAGCAGCATCTCGTTGAGCAGGCTCACGTCGAGTACGGTGCGATAGTACTTCTGCATGAGCTGCTCGACGGCCAGCGTGAAGCTCGCGTCCTCGTAGCCGAAGAGCTTCGCGAGCTTGATCTGGTAGTCGAACAGCAACCGGTCCTCGCGCCGCCCGGTCAGCACGTGCAGTCCGAATCTTACTTTCCAGAGAAAGGACTGGCCGGCCTTCAGCTTGCGCAGCTCCTCGCGCGTCAGAAAGCCGTGCGCGACCAGCTCATCGAGCGTGTCGGTGCCGAAATGCCGCTTCGCGACCCAGCCGATGGTCTGAATGTCGCGCAGGCCCCCGGGGCTCGATTTCACGTTGGGCTCGAGGTTGTAGGCCGTATCGAAATAGCGGTGGTGGCGGTCGGCCTGCTCCTTGACCTTCGCCTCGAAAAAATCCTGGGACGACCACAGCCGATCGGGCGCAAGGGCCCGCCGCATGCCGGCGAACAGCGATTCGGGTCCGGCGATCAGCCGCGCCTCGAACAAGGTCGTGGCGACTGAGATGTCGGCGAGACTCTCGCGCTGGCAATCATCGATCGAGCGCACGCTGTGCCCGACCTCGAGGCCGATGTCCCACAGGAAGGTGAGGAATTTCTCGATATCCGACTGCCAGTCCGCCGAATCGCTCTTCGGCAGCAGCACCATGATGTCGATGTCGGAGCTCGGGTGCAGCTCCCCCCGCCCGTAGCCGCCGACTGCCACGAGCGCGAGGTCCTCGGCATAGCGGCCGGCATGCCGGCTCCAGGCGGCGCGCAGTGCGACGTCCACGAGCCGCGCGCGATCGCGCACCAGATCTTCCACCGCCTCGCCCGCGGCGAAGCGCTCGCGCAAGAGGTCGGCGCCGCCGTCGAGGACTTGGCGAAAAACCAGGGGGGAGAACTGGCCCTCGCGCAGCGCCTCGGGCACGGCAGACAAATAGGCCCACTCTGCAGTGTGATCGAGGAGCTTGGCTCCGGCGCTCAAGAAGCGACTGCGGCGCTGGGCTGCGCCGCTTGGGCGCCGAGGGTGAGCACCTCGTAGCCCGACTCGGTGACGAGGATGGTGTGTTCCCACTGCGCCGACAAGGATTGGTCCTTGGTCACCACCGTCCAGCCATCGTTGAGAAGGCGGACGTCGCGGCGCCCGGCGTTGATCATCGGTTCGATGGTGAAGGTCATGCCTGTCACGAGCTCGAGTCCCGTCCCCGGTTTGCCGTAGTGCAGCACCTGCGGGTCCTCATGATACACGCGGCCGATGCCGTGACCGCAGTACTCCCGCACCACCGAGAATCCATTGGTCTCGGCAAAGGTCTGGATTGCATGGCCGATGTCCCCGAGCCGGGTCCCGGGCTTCACCACCTGAATACCGTGCCACATCGCATCGAAACAGGCCCGGGTCAGCCGCCGGGCGAGGACGCTGGGTGCCCCGACGAAATACATCCGGCTGGTATCCCCGTGGAAGCCGTCGCGGATGACGGTGACATCGATATTGACGATGTCGCCGCTCTTCAGGCGCTTATCCCCCGGGATGCCGTGACAGACCACGTGATTGACCGACGTGCAGATGGTTTTCGGGAAGCCGCGGTAATTGAGATTCGCGGGAATCGACTTGAGCTCCTCCACGATGTACTCGTGGCAGCGCTTGTCGAGCTCGTCCGTCGTCACCCCCGGTTGTACGTAGGGCTCGATCATGTCGAGCACGCTCGCCGCCAGGCGGCCGGCTGCGCGCATCTTTTCCTGTTCTTCCGGCGTCTTCACGGTGACGTTCATGGGGGGCTCGTGCAGGGGTAGAGACTTGGTTTTTCCGTAGGAGTCATGGTATAAAGCGCGGCTATTTTTAACAACCCCGCACGCGTGTCGTCACGGTCGGCCGGGTGCCCGAACAACCCCATGGATCTGCAGGCTTCGGTCCGCAGTTTCAAGGGTCTCGGGTTGCCGATCGGGACACGCGGAGGCTCAACCCAACCAAGGAGCTAAGTTATGACCAGCGTGTCGATGCGACAGATGCTGGAAGCGGGTGTCCATTTCGGACACCAGACCCGCTTCTGGAACCCGAAAATGGCACCGTTCATTTTCGGCGAACGAAACAAGATCCACATCATCAACCTCGAGAAGACCCAGCCCCTCTATTCCCAGGCGGCTTCGTTCATCAAGAGTGTGGCCGCGGACGGCGGCAAGATTCTCTTCGTGGGTACCAAGCGCTCCGCGCGTGATGCCATTCAGAAGGAAGCCACGCGTTGCAGCATGCCCTATGTCAACCAGCGCTGGCTGGGCGGCATGCTCACCAATTTCAAGACCATCCGGCAGTCCATCAAGCGCCTGAACGAGCTCGACGAGATGGCGCAAAACGGAACGCTCGACCGGCGCGGCAAGAAAGAGGCGCAGATGCTGCGGCGGGAAATGGAGAAGCTCCTGCGCAGCCTCGGCGGCATCCGCGACATGACCGCGCTCCCCGATGCGCTGTTCGTGATCGACGTCGGGCACGAAGAGATCGCCATCCACGAGGCGAAGAAGCTGGGCATTCCGGTGGTGGCGGTGGTCGATACCAATTGCTCCCCGGACGGCATCGACTTCGTGATTCCCGGAAACGACGACGCCATGCGGGCCATCCTGTTGTATGCCGGCGGCATTGCCGACTCGGTGCTCGAGGGCAAGGCCTCCCTGCCGCAAGTGCCGGTGGGCGAGGACGAGTTCGTCGAACTCGACGAGGAGGGCAATCCGAGGAAGCGCACGGCCGCCCGCCGTCCGCCCCCTGCGGCGCGATCCAAGAAGCCGCCGCCCCGGCGTAAGGTGCCGGTGACGGTCATTCCGGGCGTCGCGGCAGCCGCGGCGCAGCTCGATGAGGTGGAGACGGAGGGCGACGAAGTCGACGCCCCGGACACCCCGCCCGTCGAGCAGAGGCCGGCCAGTGCTCCGCGCCGTCGTCCGGCGGGTCGGCGCGCTCCGGCGCGCGGCGCTTGACTCAATTCCTCGGGGACTCATCGGCGAGTCCCCGAGGGTCATCCGATTAACCTGAGGGAGCGGCCGCGCGAGGCCGCTTGCAAAGCACCATGAACATTACGGCAGAGACGGTCAAACAACTGCGTGAGCGCACGGGCGCCGGCATGATGGAATGCAAGAAGGCCCTGGTCGAGACCAAGGGCGATCTGGACGCGGCGGCCGAGCTCATGCGCAAGAGCGGGCTGGCGAAGGCGGACAAGAAAGCCGCGCGCGTCGCCGCGGAGGGCACCATCGCCGTGCAGCGCTCCGGCGCGAGCGCCGCGATGATCGAGCTCAACTGCGAGACGGATTTCGTCGCGCGGAGCGAGGAGTTTCAGGCATTCGCGCGCGACGTGGCGCGTGCCGCGCTCGAGCATCCCACGCCGAGCGTGGAGTCTCTCGGTCGGCTCGATGCGGGCGGGACGAGCCTCGAGGAGCGACGCCGCGCGCTGATCGCGAAGATCGGCGAGAACATCGCGATTCGGCGCTTCGTGCGGGTGAGCTCGCCGGGTGCGCTCGGCGACTATCTGCACGGCACGCGTATCGGCACTTTGGTGGCGATCGAGGGCGGCGACGAAGCCCTGGCGCGCGACCTCGCGATGCATGTGGCTGCGATCAATCCTGCCTACGTCGACGCGAGCGCGGTCCCCGCGGAGGTGCTCGACAAGGAGCGCGAGATTCTCACCGAGCAGACCAAGGGCGAAAAGAAGCCGCCGGAGATCATCGCCAAGATGGTCGAGGGACGGCTGCGCAAGTACCTTGCGGAAATCACGCTGCTCGGTCAGCCCTTCGTGAAGGATCCGGACATCACCGTCGAGAAGCTCCTGAAGAAGTCGGGAGCGCGGGTGGTCGAGTTCGTTCGTTTCGAGGTGGGCGCCGGTATCGAGAAGAGACAGGACGACTTCGTCGGCGAGGTGATGGCTCAAGTGAAGTCTCGGGAGGGCGGCCCCGGACCGAGTCGGCACTAGTCTGATTGCGCTGAATCAAAGACCCCGCCTCGGCGGGGTCTTTTATAGTAGGGTACGAGATCATGATGGACGCAACGCCCACCGCACGCTACCGAAGAATCTTGGTGAAATTGTCAGGCGAGGCCCTCCTCGGCAGCGAGGATTACGGCATCGATCCGAACATGCTCAAGCGCATCGCCGGGGAGATCAAGGATCTCACGCAGATGGGGGTGCAGGTGGCGGTGGTGCTCGGCGGGGGCAACATCTTCAGGGGCGCCGGTCTCGCTCGCGCCGGTATGGATCGCGTCACAGCCGATCACATGGGAATGCTCGCGACGGTCATGAATGCGCTCGCCCTGCAGGATGCGCTCGAGGCTCAGGGCACTTATGCACGCGTGATGTCGGCGCTGCGCATCAACGAGGTCTGCGAGGATTACATCCGGCGTCGCGCCGTCCGGCACCTCGAGAAAGGACGCGTGGTCATTTTCGGCGCCGGCACCGGCAATCCATTCTTCACCACCGACACGGCCGCGAGCTTGCGCGCCATCGAGATCAATGCGGAAATCCTGCTCAAGGCGACCAAGGTCAACGGCATCTACGATGCAGATCCGGTCAAGCACCCCGGCGCGCGCCGCTACACGCATTTGACCTACGACAAGGTGCTGAGCGATCGTCTGAACGTCATGGATGCCACGGCAATCGTCATGTGCCGCGAGAACAACCTACCGCTGCAAGTGTTCAACCTGTTCCATGCGGGCGATCTGCTGCGTATTGTGCGTGGCGAGGACGTGGGGACGGTCGTTTCCGCGGGGCCGGGTGAGGCGGGGCCGCAAGAGGGAAAGCTATGATCGAGGACATCAAGAAGGACGCGACGCAGCGCATGCAGAAGTGCGTGTCTGCATTCCGAGACCAACTGAAGAAGTTGCGCACCGGGCGTGCCCATACGAGCTTGATCGAGCACATCAAGGTGGACTATTACGGTTCCGAGATGCCGCTCAATCAAGTCGCCAACATCGCCACCGAGGATGCGCGGACGCTCACCGTGACGCCTTGGGAGAAAGCCATGGTGCCGGTCATCGAAAAGGCGATCTACAAGTCCGACCTGGGGCTTACGCCGAACACGGCGGGCACTCTCATCCGCATTGCCATGCCCGCGCTCACCGAAGAGCGGCGGCGCGACATCACCAAGGTCGTGCGCTCCGAGGCGGAGAGCGCACGGGTATCGGTTCGCAACGTCCGGCGCGAGGTGATGACGGAGCTGAAGGAGATGCTGAAGGAGAAGCTCATCGCCCAGGACGAGGATCGCCGGGCTCAGGAGGAGATCCAGAAGCTCACCGACAAGCACGTGGCCGAGATCGATCACGCCATGGCGGACAAAGAGAAGGAGTTGATGCAGGTCTAGCGACCCGCATGAGCTTCGACTGACGATGGCCGACACGCCGCAACACGTCGCAATCATCATGGACGGCAACGGCCGCTGGGCCCGATCGCGGGGCATGCCGCGTCCCGCTGGACATCGCGCGAGCGTCAAGGTCGTGCGCCGGGTGGTGGAGGATTGCATCCGCCGCAACATCCGCTATCTCACTTTGTTCGCGTTTTCGAGCGAGAACTGGCGCCGGCCGGCGGACGAGGTCGGACTGCTCATGAAGCTGATGCTCGAGTCGCTCGCGCGCGAGGTGTCGCAGCTTCACGAAAATCGCGTGCGCCTGAAGTTCATCGGCGATCGTGGTCTGCTCGGCGCCGAGATTGCACGCACCATGGAAGAGTCGGAATTGCTCACCCGCGGGAATACGGGGTTGGTGCTCTGCGTGGCATTCGCCTACGGCGGCCGTTGGGACATCGCGCAAGCCTGCCGGTCGCTCGCGGGCGATGTCGCCGCCGGCACCTTGCAGGCCGATGAGATCGACGAGACGCATGTCGCGGCGCGCCTCGCGCTCGCCGGCATCCCCGATCCGGACCTTCTCATTCGCACCGGCGGCGAGAAGCGCATCAGCAACTTCTTGTTGTGGAATCTCGCGTATGCCGAGATCTACTTCACCGACGTGCTGTTCCCGGACTTCGGCGCAACCGATCTGGAAGACGCGCTTCGCTTCTACGCACAGCGCGAGCGGCGCTTCGGCAAGACCTCGGCGCAGATCAGCGTGAAGGCCGATGCTTAAGCTGCGCATCGTGACCGCGGTCATTCTCGGGTGCGTGGTGCTCTCGGGCCTCTTCCTGCTCAAGCCCGACTGGACGGTGTTTGCGTTCGGCGCGGTGTTGACGGCCGGCGCCTGGGAGTGGGCGGCGTTCGGCGGGCTGCGATCGCAGCCCGCGCGCGCGGGTTACGCCGCCGCCATCGCGGTGCTTCTCGCGCTCGCCTGGCGCTGGACCGACGAGCCTTTGCACCTTCTCGCTCTCCTCGCCGTAGCCTGCGCCTGGTGGGTGGTCGCCTTTCTGTGGCTCGCGCTCGCCCCGATGATCCACCAGCCGCGGCTCGCGCTTCTGTGCGGCGTGCCGGTGCTGGTACCCGCGTTTGTGGCGTTGGCACGTCTCGATACGGCACGCCGGGGATCGGTACGCGGACCGGAAATCGTGCTGTGGCTCGTGTTCCTGGTCATCGCAGCGGACATCGGGGCATTCTTCGTGGGCCGATCTCTCGGCAAGCGCAAGCTCGCCCCGCAGGTGAGCCCCGGCAAGACCTGGGAGGGAGCCGCGGGAGGAATGGTCACGGTCGCGCTGGTTGCCTGGGGTGGCGCGGCGTACTTCGGCTTGCATGTGTGGGTCTGCGTGATGTTCGGCTGTGCCGTGGGCGTTTTCTCGGTGATCGGAGATCTGACGGAGAGCATGTTCAAGCGTTCGGCGGGCCTCAAGGATTCGGGCGCGCTCTTGCCGGGACACGGGGGCATTCTGGACCGCATCGACAGTGTGACGGCCGCCGCGCCGCTCTACGCGCTGGGCCTGTTCGGATCCGGAGTCATACTATGAGTACACCGCGCGGCATCGCGATCCTGGGCTCGACCGGCAGCATCGGACGCAGCACCCTCGCGGTGATCGCCTTGCATCCGGAGCGCTTTCGGGTCGCCGTCCTGTGCGCACACGGCAGCTGGCAGACGGTGACGAAGCAGGCCCATGAGTTCAAGCCCGATGCCGTGGTGCTGGCCGACCCGGCCGCGGCCGCCCAGGCGCGCGCGGCGCTCCGGGCGCTCGGATCCAACATACGGGTGGAGAGCGGGCCTGAGGCGCTCGCCGCCGAGGTCACCGGCGATAATGTTCAGGTGGTGATGGCTGCCATCGTCGGCGCCGCCGGCCTGATGCCCACCTTGGCGGCCGTACGCGCCGGCAAGCGCGTGCTGCTCGCGAACAAGGAAGCGCTGGTCATGACCGGACGGCTTCTCATGGAGGAGGCGCGCCGTGCGAAGACCGAGATCATTCCGATCGACAGCGAGCACAATGCGCTCTTTCAATGCATGCCGGCCGGCTATCTTCCCGGCGAGACCGCGCGCGGCGTGACGCGGGTCATCCTGACGGCCTCGGGTGGCCCGTTCCGCCTCACGGACCTCGCGCGCCTCGATCACGTCACGCCGGACGAGGCCTGCAATCACCCGCGATGGAAGATGGGGCGCAAGATCTCGGTCGATTCCGCGACGCTCATGAACAAGGGTCTCGAGGTGATCGAGGCAACGCTCCTGTTCAATCTGCCCGAATCGCAGGTCGACGTGGTGGTCCATCCACAGAGCCTCGTGCACTCGCTGGTGGAGTACGCCGACGGGTCACTGCTGGCTCAGCTCGGTGCACCCGACATGAGAACCCCCATCGCCCACGCGCTCGCGTGGCCGGAGAGGGTGAGTTCCGGTGTACAATCGCTCGATTTGAGCGTGGTTGGTCAATTGAATTTCGAGCCGCCCGATCACGTGCGCTTCCCCAGTCTCCGGCTTGCCAGGTCCGCGGCACGTGCGGGGGGCACCGCGCCCGCCGTTCTCAACGCCGCCAACGAGGTGGCGGTGCAGGCGTTTCTGGAGCAGCGCTTGAACTTTACGGGGATTTGCACGGTCATTGACAAGGTATTGCAGCGCCTCGATGCGGGCCCGGTTCGAGCGCTGGGCGATGTGCTGGATGCCGACGCCGCAGCCCGACGCCTGGCAAGCGCCCTGATACAGCCTGCGCATGGAGCTATACGATGAAGATTGTGATTTTCATCGCCGCCTTCTTGGTCGCGATCGGGATATTGGTTGCGGTCCACGAATTCGGACATTACTGGGTCGCGAAGAAACTCGGCTTCAAGGTATTGCGCTTCAGCATCGGCTTCGGCAAGCCGCTGCTGAAGCGCATCGGGCGAGATCGCGACCGCACGGAATACTGTCTGGCTGCGATCCCCCTGGGCGGGTACGTCAAGCTCCTCGATGAGCGCGAAGGGGAGGTCGATCCGGCGGAGCTGCACCGCTCTTTCACGCGCCGCCCGATTGCCCACCGCGTCGCGGTGCTCCTCGCCGGGCCTGCCATGAACCTCCTTTTCGCGTCGCTTCTCTATGCGATTCTCGCCATGGCCGGCACCGAGATCGTGAAGCCGATCGTCGGTCAAGTGCGTCTCGACAGTCCGGCTGCCGCCGCCGGCCTGCGAAGCGGGGATGAGATCGTCCGCGTCGGCGATTACACGGTCGCGGACACCGAGGAGCTGCAGATCGACCTGTTGCGCGCGGTCTCGACGAGCGCGGCCATCCCGGTGGTCGTGCGCCGCGGCGGCGCCTTGGTCCCGCTCACCATGCACGTGACCTCCGATACCCGCGAGCTCACCGAGCCCGGCCGATTGTTGCCGGGTTTGGGCCTCGACCTCTCCATCTGGCGCGCGGATACGTTGGTGCAGTCGGCGCCCGAGGGCAGCGCCGGACAGCGGGCGGGGCTGCGCGCGGGCGACAAGCTCATGACGGTCGACGGCCATGCACTTTCGAACGGATCGCAATTCATCACCGCGGTGAGCGGTGCACCGGGCCGGACTCTGACGATCGGGGTGGAGCGGGGCGGGCACCTGCTCACTTTCCCGACCCCGGTTCCGCAGGTGATGGAGCAGGGTCGCGCCATCGGTCGACTGGGCATCACCCTTGCCGAGGGCCAGCGCAGCTGGCCGGCGGGGTACGTCGAAACGCAGCGTTTCGGTCCTCTCGAGGCGATCGGTCTGGGGTTCAAAAAGACTTGGGAGATGTCCTCCCTCACCGTGCAGATGCTCTGGCGCATCGTGACGGGCGAGGTGTCGGCGAAGAACATCTCGGGTCCGATCAGCATTGCAGAGTTCGCGGGCATCAGCGCCTACCTCGGTCTCACGGCGTTCCTCGCGTTCCTGGCGATCATCAGCGTGAGCCTGGGAGTGCTCAACTTGGTACCGGTACCGCTACTGGATGGCGGGCAAGTGGTTTACCAGCTGGTGGAGGCCATCAAGGGAAGCCCGCTCTCCGAGCGAGCTCAGCATTTCGGCCAGCAGGTCGGAATCGCCTTGCTGGTCGTATTGATGAGCCTTGCGTTCTATAACGATATTTCCAGACATTTGAATTAACGGGACATCATGACCTACGTCGAGTTTGCGCCGCGCAAGCGGTGCCCCGCTGCCCATAGAGATTGCATGCGGTCGTCGCGTGCGGCTTAAAATCCGGCTGATTTTCCTGGTGGCTCTCGCCATCCAGTCCCTGGCAGCTCCCGTGCGCTCGCAGCCCGCGCCTCAGGCGCCGCCGCCGTCCACTCCACCGTCACCGCCTCCCGGCGGCCAGGGGCCCGCCGCGCCGGCGGCAGCGCCGCCGGCAGCGACCGGGGCCGCGCCGGTCCAGCCGCCGTCGGATTCGAGCTTCGTGGTCGGCGACATTCGTGTCGAGGGCCTGCAGCGCATCTCCGAGGGCACCGTATTCAATTACCTGCCGGTCAACATCGGCGATCACCTCGACCAGCAGCGCATCGGCGAGGCGATGCGCGCGCTGTACGCGACCGGCTTCTTTCGCGACGTCGAGCTGCGGCGTGACGGCAACACGCTTCTCGTCGTGGTGGTGGAGCGTCCCTCGATCGCGAAGTTCGAGGTGAAGGGCAACAAGGACATCAAGACCGAGGATCTCACCAAGAGCTTGCGCAACGTGGGTCTCGCGCAGGGTAAGACCTTCGATCGATCGGTGCTCGATGAGGTGAAGCAGTACCTTACCGACCAGTACTTCAGCCGCGGCAAATACGCCGTGCGCGTCGATACCAAGGTCACGGACTTGCCGGGCAACAAGGTCGACGTGCTGGTCGACATCAAGGAAGGCAAGCGCGCGAAGATCGAGATGATCAACCTCGTGGGCAACACCAAGTTCAAGGACAAGGAGATTCTCGACACGTTCGAGCTGCACACCCCCAACATCCTGTCCTGGTACAAGCAGGACGACCGCTATTCGCGCGAGTCTTTGACGGGCGACTTGGAGAAACTGCGCTCCTATTACATGGACCGCGGCTATGCCAATTTTGCGATCGAGTCGACGCAGGTCACCATCGCCCCCGAAAAAGACAACATGTACATCACCATCAACGTGAATCCGGGGGATGTATTCAAGGTATCCGACATCAAGCTCGCGGGCACCATGGTGGTCCCCGAGGCGCAGCTGCGCAGGCTTCTGCTGATCCATCCCGGCGATATCTTCTCCCGCAAGCTGGTCACGAGCTCGCAGGAGCTCATGAGCTACCGCCTGGGGGCGGACGGCTACGCCTTCTCGAAGATCGATCCGGTGCCGACGCCCGACAACGACAAGAAGACCGTGTCGCTCACGTTCTTCATCGAGCCCGGCAATCGCGTCTATGTGCGGCACATCAACTTCAACAACACCACGGCGATCAACGACGAGACCCTGCGACGCGAAATGCGCCAGCTCGAGGGCGGGTGGCTCTCGAATTCGGCCATCGAGCGTTCCAAAGAGCGCCTGCAGCGCCTGCCCTATGTGGAGAAGGTTGAGTTCGAGACCAAGCCGGTGGCCGGCAGCGCCGACCTCGTGGACGTCGACTACAACATCAAGGAGGGCTTGCCGGGCCAGTTCGGCGGCGGCATCGGCTATTCGGAAGCCCAGAAATTCAGCATCAACGGAAATTTCGTCCACAGCAACTTCATGGGCACGGGCGATCGAGTCGCGCTCGAAGTGAACGCCGGCAAGTACAGCAAGACCTACACCCTCGCGCAGACCAATCCGTACACGACCATCGACGGAATCGCGCGTACGGTGTCATTGACCTACCGCGACATCACGCAATTCGTTGCGGCGGCATCGAAGTTCTCCACCAAGCAGTTGACGGCCGCGTTGAGCTTCTCCTATCCGATCACCGAGTACCAGTATCTCCAGGCCGGCGTCTCCGCCAACAAGAACGAGCTGGTGGTGTCGCAGGGCTACAGCTCGCAGCAGGCGATCGACTGGGTACAGCACAACGGCAACACCTTCACGCGCTACCTCGACGATACGAACGGCGACCAAATCGTCAACTCGCTCGACAGCCCCTACACCGTCTACGGGAGCAACTTCTACAGCTACGAGGTGAGCGGCGGCTGGAATTTCGACTCGCGAAATCGCGCCATCTTCGCCGACCGCGGCACCCACATCGCCGTTTCGGCCCGGTATGCGCTGCCGCTGAGCGAGGTCAGGTATTACGCGACGAACCTGCAGTTCCTGCAGTACATACCCTTGTACAAGAAATGGCTGATCTCCTATAACGCGAGCTTCGATTATGCCAACTCGCTCGGCAAGACGACCTTCCTGCCCCCCTACTTGAATTATTTCGCCGGCGGCCCGGACAGCGTCCGGGGCTACCGCGAAAGCACCCTGGGGCCCCGCGACAACATCGGCATCGGCAACCCGTTCGGCGGCAATATGCGGATCATCAGCCGCTTCGAGCTGCTTTTCCCCGTTCCCGACAAGTGGAAGAGCGCGGCCCGCGTCAGCTGGTTCTACGACATGGGGAACGTCTTCTATACCGGGAGCAAGGTGCCGTTCCTGGGCGAGGACGACATTACTCCCGTCAATTATCACTTCGCTTATGATAATCTAAAGAGATCGACCGGGATCGCGGTACAGTGGCTCGCCCCCCTGGGCCTGTTCCGCTTCTCGTACGGCATCCCGCTGAATGCATTTCCCGGCAACACGGTGACATTCAACGACGAAACGGAGCGTTTCCAGTTCTCTATCGGTCAGGCGTTTTGACCTATCATCAATCGAGGTCCATAAAAGCAAACATGTCGACTTTCAATCGCAGCATCGCAGTATTGGCTTTGGGCCTGTTCGGTCTCATCGCCGCCGGCCAAGCCGGTGCGGAAACCAAGATCGGCTACGTGAACTTTCAGAAGTTGCTGGAAGAGGCGCCGCAGACCAAGTCGGCCATGCAGGCACTCGAGAACGAGTTCGGGCCGCGCCGCCGCGAGCTGATGACCATGCAGACCGATCTGAAGGCCAAAGAGGACAAGCTGCAGAAGGAGGGCGCGGTCATGTCCGAGTCCGACCGCAGCAACGCCGAAAAGACGTTCAGGGATCAGCAGCGCGAGTTCTCGCGCAAGGCGGGCGAGTTCCAGGACGACGCTTCGACGCGCAAGAACGAGGAGCTGGGCAAAGTGCAGCGCTACCTGTTCGGTGAGATCCAGACCTACGCGAACGCCCAGGGATTCGACCTGGTGCTCGGCGACGGCGTGCTGTACGCGAAGCAGCCGCTCGATATCACGGCCGCGGTGCTGGCGGTGCTGCAGACGAAGCCGGCACAGCTGCCGGCGAGCGCGCCGAAGTCTCAGGCGGCCCCGGGACCGGCGAAGCCGACCGGCAGCCCCAAATAGCCCACTGATCCTTTCGCACGGGATGTGCGCCAGTGCAAGAGGATTTCAGCCTGGGCGAGTTGGCGGTTCGTTTCGGACTGGAGCTCAAGGGTGCTCCGGAGATCCGGGTATCGCACGTGGCGACCCTGGCCAACGCCGCCTCGCCGGGCTCGCTTTGTTTTCTTGCTGAATCGCGAAACCGGCGCGAGCTTGCTTCCACCCGCGCGGCCGCCGTCGTGCTTGCGCCGGAGGATGCGCCGGCCTGCCCGGTCGCGGCGCTGGTGACGCAGAACCCGCGTCTCGCGTTCAGCCACATCGCGATGCTCCTGCATCCGGAACTCGAGACCGCACCCGGCATACACCCGACCGCGGTCGTGGCGCGCGGCGCCCGCGTCCCCGAATCTGCGACGGTGGGCCCGCTCGCCGTGATCGAGGAGGACGTCGAGCTCGGCGAAGGCGTCCATGTGGGACCGGGCTGCGTCGTGCAGCGGGCAGCGCGGGTGGGTGCGCATACCCGGCTCGTGTCGCGCGTAAATCTGTATCCGGGCGTGGAGATCGGCGCGCGCTGCCTCGTGCATGCGGGCGCCGTCATCGGCGCCGACGGCTTCGGCTTCGCGCTCGACAACGGCACCTGGGTGAAGACGCCGCAGGTGGGGAGCGTCCGCATCGGCGATGATGTCGAGATCGGCGCCAATACCACCGTGGATCGCGGCGCGATCGGTGATACGGTGATCGGCGAGGGCGCCAAGCTGGATAATCAGATTCAAGTGGGTCACAACGTGAATATCGGCGCGCATACCGCGATCGCGGCATGCACGGGAATATCCGGCAGCACCACCATCGGCAAGCGCTGCATGATAGGCGGCATGGTCGGTTTCGCCGGGCATCTGACCATCGCCGACGATGTGGTGGTCACCGGGTGCAGCCTGGTGAGCGCCTCGATCCGAGAGCCGGGGAGCTATTCGAGCGGAATGCCGACCGTGCCCACGCGTGCGTGGCGGCGAATGGTGGCGAAGATACGCCGGTTCGGCGAAAAGGAGCGATGATGGCGGAGCCATGCAGCATGGATATCGAAGCGATCATGCATCTGTTGCCACACCGGTATCCGTTCTTGCTCGTGGACCGCGTGCTCGACTGTCGGGCCGGTCAATACGTGCATGCCATCAAGAACGTGACGTTCAATGAGCCGTTCTTTCCGGGCCACTTTCCGCACCGTCCGGTGATGCCGGGCGTCATGATCATCGAGGCGCTCGCGCAAACCTGCGGCATCCTCGCGTTCAAGACGGTGGAAGTGGTTCCCGATTCCGACACGCGCTTTTATTTCGTCGCCATCGATCATGCGCGCTTCCGGCGGCCCGTGGAGCCCGGCGATCAGCTCCTGCTGAAATGCACGTTGAAGCGTGCGCTGAAGGGAATCTGGAAGTTCGACTGCCTCGCGCAAGTGGACGGCGCCGAGGTCGCTTCGGCCGAGATCATGGTTGCTCCCGAGACGAAGGCGCCCGGGGCCAAGTCCCCGTCCGCCAAGACCCGCCCCGCTGCGCAGAGCGCGAAGGATCAGTGAGAGAGATGATCGATGCGCGCGCGGTCGTCGCGCCCGAGGCGAAGATCGCCGCCGATGTGGAAATCGGCCCGTTCAGCGTCATCGGCCGTGACGTCGAGATCGGGCCGGGAACCTGGATCGGACCGCATGTCGTGATCAAGGGTCCAACGCGCATGGGCTCGAACAACAAGGTCTATCAGTTCGCCTCGATCGGCGAAGATCCCCAGGACAAGAAATACAAGGGCGAGGTCACTCGGCTCGAGATCGGCGACCGCAACGTCTTCCGCGAAGCCGTCACCGTCAACCGCGGGACCGTCACCGGCACGGGCGTGACCTCGATCGGCAACGACAACCTCTTCATGGCCTATGCGCACGTCGCGCACGACTGTCGCCTCGGCAACCAGATCATCCTCGCAAATTGCGCGACGCTCGGGGGCCACGTCGATATCGGCGATTGGGCGATACTGGGAGGCCTTTCGGCCGCCCACCAGTTCACCAGGATCGGTGCACACGCTTTCATCGCGCACAACACCATGGTGACCCGCGACGTGCCGCCTTACGTCATGGCCGTCGGACGTCCCGCGGTTCCGCATAGCATCAACGTCGAGGGCCTGACAAGGCGCGGCTTCACGGCGGAGCAGATCCGCAACATTCGCCGTGCGTATCGCGTCCTGTATCGATCGGGCCTCAAGCTCCAGGAGGCGCTCGAGCGGCTCGAGCGCGCGGCCGAATCCGAGGCCGAAATCCGGCTGTTCGTCGAATTCATCCGTTCAAGCTCGCGCAGCCTGGTCCGCTAGGCGCCATGAGTCCGCTGCGGGTGGCACTGGTCGCGGGAGAGGCGTCGGGCGATACGCTGGGTGCGGGTCTCATCGAGGCGCTGCGCCGGCGCCGGCCCGATGCGGAATTCTTCGGCGTCGCGGGACCCAAGATGCGCGCAGCCGGGTGCGAAATGTGGGAGCCGGCCGAGTCGCTCGCGGTCATGGGGCTGTTCGACGTCCTGCGCGAGCTGCCGCGGCTCCTCAAGCTGCTCTCGCGACTGCGCCGCTCCTTCATCGCCGCCCGCCCCGATGTATTCGTCGGCATCGATGCGCCGGATACCAATCTGCGCCTCGCGCGGAAACTCCATGAGGCAGGGATTCCGACCGTGCAGTACGTGAGTCCGCAGGTTTGGGCGTGGCGGCAGGGCCGCGTGCACTCGATGCACGAATCGGTGGATCTCGTGTTGTGCCTGCTGCCCTTCGAGCGCAAATTTTATGAGAACCGGAACGTGGCCGCCGAATTCGTGGGCCACCCTCTCGCGGACGCGATCCCGCTCATCGTCGATCGGGGAGCGGCGCGTGCCCGGCTCGGCCTGCCCGGACAGGGCGAGATCATTGCGCTTCTCCCCGGAAGCCGCCGGGGCGAGGTCACGCGCCTCGCGGCCGACTTCGCCCGGACCGCGGCCTGGCTGGCGGAGCATCGCCCGGGAGTGCACTTCGTCGCGCCCATGGCAAACGATGCGGTGCGGGACATTTTTTCGCGTGCGCTCAGCCGCCTAGCGCCGCAAGTTGAAGTGCGTCTGATCGACGGTCAGGCCCAGGCGGCCCTGATCGCCGCGGACGCGGCATTGGTCGCCTCCGGCACGGCGAGTCTCGAGGCTGCCCTGTGCAAGCGACCCATGGTTGTCGTGTATCGCACGGGCGCTGTCACCGCCCTGGCCCTGAAGCATCTGAAACTGGTCAAATCCAAGTTTTTCGCGCAACCGAATCTACTTGCGGATCGGCGCGTCGTCGGCGAGTATTTTCAAGAGCAAGTCGACCCGCCGGCGCTCGGGACCGAGCTGTCGATGTGGCTCGACGACGCCGAGCGACGCGCTAAGTTGGAGCAAGAGTTCGTGGCACTACACGTCGATCTCAAGCGTAACGCGAGTGAGCGCGCGGCGCAGGCGATCATCGACCTATTGCGCCGGCGCGCCCCGTCGGCGGTGCCGGCGGTGCGGACGTGAGATCGCGCATTGCCGGCGTGGACGAGGCGGGCCGGGGACCTTTGGCCGGGCCTGTGGTCGCAGCGGCGGTCGTCTTGCGCCCGGGTCGCGGCATCGACGGGCTTGCCGATTCGAAGGTTCTCACCGCCGAGAAGCGCACGGAGCTCGCCGTGGAGATCAAGAGACGCGCGCTCGCTTTCGGCATAGGTTGGGCCGATCCGGCCGAGATCGACGCGCTCAATATCCTGCATGCGACCTTCCTCGCCATGCGACGCGCGGTGCTCGCCATGCACGTGTGCCCGCACAAGCTCATCGTCGACGGCAACCGGCTGCCGAGGCTCGAGGGCCTGGGTGCGCCGCTCACCGCACGCGCCATCATCGGCGGCGACGCCAGCGAGCCTGCGATCAGTGCCGCCTCGATTCTTGCCAAGACGGCTCGCGATCAGTACATGAATCAGATGGATGACCTGTTCCCGCAGTATGCCTTCGCGAGCCATAAGGGCTATGCGACCCGAGAGCACCGGCGGCGGCTCTGCGAGCATGGGCCCTGCCGCCTGCATCGGCGCAGCTTCACCCCGGTGCTGGCGCTCTTGGGCGGACTCGCCGACACCGAGGAGTGGGATTCGGATCTGGAGTGGGTTCCGGACATCGACGAGGATCCCGATCTCGCGATCTACCTGGAGCGTTGATTGGGCCAATTCGTCCACCTGCGTCTGCACACCGAGTACTCCTTGGTCGATGGGATCGTGCGCGTGCCGGAGTTGATGGCGGCGGTCGCGGCGGCGCGCATGCCGGCGATCGGACTCACCGACCAGTGCAACCTGTTCGCCATGGTGAAGTTCTACAAGGAGGCCCTGGCGGCGGGCGTCAAGCCCCTGATAGGCGTCGATGCCTGGATTCGCGAGCCGGGCGAGCGTATGCCGCCTTCGCGCATCGTGTTCCTGTGCCAGAACCTCTCGGGCTACCGGCACCTCACGCAGCTCGTGACGCGCTCGTTTCTCGAGGGGCAGCAGCGCGGCGCGCCGATGCTCGAGCGCGGATGGCTCGAGCCGGCCATGCTCGAGGGCCTCATCGTCCTGTCGGGCGGAGCCGAAGGCGATATCGGCCAGGCCCTGTCGCGCGGCAACTCGGAGGAGGCGGGGCGCTGCCTTGCCCGCTGGCAATCCTTGTGCGGCGACCGCTTCTATCTCGAGGTGCAGCGCACCGGCCGTCGCGGCGAGGCGGCTTACAGCGAGGCCGTGCTCGACCTCGCCTGCGAGCGGGGAGTTCCAGCGGTCGCCACCAACGATGTGCGATTCCTGACGCGCGCCGAGTTCGAGGCTCACGAAGCGCGGGTCTGCATCCGCGAGGGGGCGCTGCTCGCGGACATGAGCCGCCCGCGGCGCTTCTCCGAGGAGCAATACCTCAAGACGCCCGATGAGATGCGGGCTCTGTTTGCCGATGCGCCGGCACTCATCGAGAACACCGTCGAGATCGCCAAGCGCTGCTCGCTGGAGATCAAGCTCGGTGCCTCCATGCTGCCGGCATACCCGGTGCCGGCCGGGCGCACCACGGAGGACTTTCTGCGCGAGGAGGCGCGGCAAGGGCTCTCCCGGCGGCTGGAGGAGGCGCAGTCGCTGCGCGGCGAGGCTCGCGAGGCCGAGGGCTACGCCGCCCGGCTCGAGCTCGAGCTCGGCGTCATTTGCAGCATGGGATTCGCGGGCTACTTCCTGATCGTCGCGGATTTCATCCGTTGGGCGCGGGAGCACGGCGTGCCCGTGGGCCCCGGCCGCGGCTCCGGCGCGGGATCGCTGGTGGCCTACGTGCTCGGCATCACCGACCTGGATCCGATCGAGCACGACCTGCTGTTCGAGCGCTTCCTCAATCCCGAGCGGGTGTCGATGCCGGACTTCGACGTCGACTTCTGCATGGACGGCCGCGATCGCGTGATCGACTACGTGGCGAAGAAATTCGGGCGCGAGCGCGTTTCGCAGATCATCACCTACGGAACGCTCGCGGCGAAGGCGGTCATCCGCGATGTCGGACGCGTGCTCGGCCACAACTACGGCTACGTCGACAAGATCGCCAAGCTGGTACCGTTCGAAATCGGCATCACCCTCGACAAGGCTCTCGAGCAGGAAGAGGAGCTCAGGCGCCTCTACACGAGCGATGCCGACGTGCGCGAGCTCATCGACCTCGCGCGCGCCCTGGAGGGCCTGGCGCGCAACGCCGGCACGCACGCCGGCGGCGTCGTGATCGCACCCTCCGTGCTCACCGACTTCACGCCGTTGTATTGCGAAGAGGGCGGCAGCGTTCCGGTCACCCAGTTCGACAAGGACGACGTCGAAGCCGCGGGCCTGGTGAAGTTCGACTTTCTCGGGCTGCGCACGCTCACCGTGATCGATTGGGCGGTGCGCGACATCAACGCCCTGCGCGCGCAGGCTGGCGAGCCGCCGCTCGACATGCGCGCGCTCCCCGTTGACGATGCCGCGACCTATCAGCTCTTGAAGAGCTGCAAGACCACCGCAGTCTTCCAGCTCGAATCGCGCGGCATGAAAGATCTGATCCGGCGGCTGCAACCCGATCGCTTCGGCGACATCGTCGCGCTCGTGGCGCTGTTCCGGCCCGGTCCGCTGCAGTCGGGCATGGTGGAGGATTTCATCGCGCGCAAGCACGACACGAGCGGCGCGACCATCGACTATCTGCACCCGGAATTGAAACCGGTGCTCGAGGCGACCTATGGCGTGATCCTCTACCAGGAACAGGTCATGCAGATCGCGCAGATCCTTGCCGGCTATACGCTCGGCGGCGCGGACCTTCTGCGCCGGGCCATGGGCAAGAAAAAGCCGGAGGAGATGGCAAAGCAGCGCTCGGTGTTCCTGAGCGGGGCGGTGGCGCGCGGCGTGCGCGAGTCGCAGGCGAGCCTCATCTTCGATCTGATGGAGAAGTTCGCCGGCTACGGCTTCAACAAGTCGCACTCCGCCGCCTACGCCGTGCTCTCCTATCAGACGGCCTGGTTGAAGGCTCACTACCCGGCGGCGTTCATGGCGGCGGTCCTGTCTGCGGACATGGACAAGACCGACAAGATCGTGACGCTCATCGACGAGTGCGCGAGCATGAGTCTTACGGTGCATCCTCCCGAGGTGAACGAATCGGTGTACGCCTTCAAGGTCGCGGGTCCCACCAGCATCCGTTTCGGGCTCGGCGCGATCAAGGGTGTGGGCGCCTCCGCGGTCCAGGCAATCGTCGAGGAGCGCGACGCCCGGGGCCCCTTTCAAAGTCTGCCCGAGATGTGCCGGCGCATCGATCTGCAGCGGGTCAATCGGCGCGTACTCGAGGCGCTCATCAAGTCGGGCACTCTGGATCTCGTCGGTCCGAATCGCGCGACGCTCAACGCCGAGCTCGACCGAGCGATGCACCTGGGAGAGCAGAATTCCCGCGCCATGAGCGTCGGTCAGGTGGACCTGTTCGGACTCTCTCCCGCGGAGCATGGCACGGTCGCCGATTGGACCGAGGCGCAGCGCCTGGCGGGCGAGCGGGAAACCCTCGGACTGTACTTGAGCGGCCACCCGATCACACCCTACGAGCCCGACCTCAAGTTCTTAGTGAGTGCCCGGCTGGTCGACGTCGGCGGGCCGAAGCCCGCCGTGGTACCGGGCGAGCGGGGCTGGAGTCAGGGCAAACCGGCCACGGTGGCGGGCCTGGTGCTCGAAATCCGCCGCCGCCCCAACCGGGTGACTCTCATCCTGGACGACCGCACGGCACGGCTCGAGGTAAGTCTCTACGAGGAAACCTTCCAGCAATACCGCGACATCATCGTCAAGGACGCGATCCTCATCGTCGAGGGGACCTTGCGGTTCGACGACTTCATCGAGGCGTGGCGACTGCAGGCGAAGAGCCTGATGGACATCGACCGCGCGCGCGAGCGGTTCGGCCGGCGGCTCTGGCTGCGCTGGCCGGAGGCGTTCGACGGGCCGCAAGGCATGGGCCGGTTCGAGGAACTCTTGAAGCCCTATCTCAAGGGACCCTGCGCGGTGGGCATCGCCGTCAATCGGCCCGCGTACTCCGGGCGGCTGCATCTGGCCGAGAGCTGGTCGGTGCGGCCCTCGCGCGAGCTTCTGGATAAACTATCCGCGCTGGTCGGGCGCGACGGCTGGTATTTGGTGTATGGTCCGCGCAATGATATCCGCGGCGAGGAAAGTTCTTCATGGCGCTGAATTTTTTGGAGTTCGAACAACCCATCGCCGAGCTGGAGGCGAAGATCGAGGAGCTCAAGTTCCTCGGCTCCGACGCGAGCATCAACATCGCGGAAGAGGTGAAGCGCCTTCAGGTGAAAAGCAGGGCGCTCACCTCGAGCATTTTCGCCAATCTCTCCCCGTGGCAGATCACGCAGCTCGCACGTCATCCACAGCGCCCCTACACGCTGGACTACGTCTCGCTCATTTTCACCGACTGGCATGAGCTGCACGGCGATCGCATGTACAGCGACGATCTCGCCATCGTCGGCGGATTGGCCCGTCTCGAGGGGCTGCCCGTGATGGTGATCGGCCATCAGAAGGGGCGCGATACGAAGGAGCGCGTGCGGCGCAACTACGGCATGCCGAAACCCGAGGGGTACCGCAAGGCGCTGCGGCTGATGCGCATGGCGGAGCGCTTTCGAATTCCCATCATTACCTTGATCGACACGCCCGGCGCCTATCCGGGGATCGGCTCGGAGGAGCGTGGGCAGAGCGAGGCGATCGCACGCAACCTGTTCGAGATGTCGCACCTGGCGGCGCCGATTCTCTCCGTGGTGATCGGCGAGGGCGGATCCGGGGGCGCGCTCGCGATCGGCGTCTGCGATCGGCTGGTGATGCTGCAATTCAGCGTCTACTCCGTCATCTCGCCGGAAAGCTGCGCCTCGATCCTGTGGAAGAGCACGGACAAGAAGGAAACCGCCGCCGACGCCATGGGCGGCACGGCCGAGCGGCTGAAGAAGCTCGGTCTCGTCGATGAGGTGCTCAAGGAGCCGAATGGCGCTGCGCATCGGGATCCGCAGGCGATGGCGGAGGTGGTCAAGGAGAGCATGGTCAAGCATTTGACGGAGCTTTCGAAGCAGCCGATCACCACACTGCTCGATGCCCGGCAGGCACGCCTGCGCGGTTTCGGCGTGTTCCGCGGCGGATAGCACGCATGCGCTTCAGCGCGGAACTCTTGGGTGCCGTGCTCGATGAGATTCTTCCGCGGGGCGCAACCGGCCTGGTCGCGGCGGTCAGCGGCGGCGCCGATTCGGCCTGCCTGCTGGCCGCGCTCAGCCAGGCGCGTTTATCGCTTCCTCTGCGCGCCGTGCACGTCGATCACGGCATGCAGGCCGCCTCGGCCACGTTGTGCGATTCCGCCGTAGCGCTTTGCCGCCGGCTCGGTGTGCCCATCGAGGTCCTGCGCATCGAGGTGAATAGCGGCGCGGGAGTGTCGGTCGAGGCGGCGGCGCGCGAGGCACGCTACGATGCGCTCGCGGGCTCATTGAGGCCCGGCGAATGCCTGCTGACCGCGCACCACGCATTGGACCAAGCGGAGACCTTGCTGCTCCAGCTGTTCCGAGGCGCCGGCGTCAAAGGGCTGTCCGCGATGCCCTTGCGCCGAGCCTTCGCGCGCGGCTGGCACCTGCGACCGCTCCTCGATGTCAGGCAGGACGAGCTGCGCCGCTTCGGCCGCTCGCTCGGCATCGAGGGTCTGGAGGATCCGATGAACCGGGATCAGCGCTTCGACCGCGTATATCTGCGCCACGAGGTGTGGCCGCTGATCGAGGGCCGCTGGCCTGCCGCGGCCACGGCGCTTGCGCGCGCGGCGCAGCACCTGGGTGCGGCACAGGCCTCGCTCGACGGAGCGACATTCCGGGTGGTCGAGCGGCTGAGCGACGGGGATGCGCTCTCGGTGCCCGGCTTGCGGGCGCTGCCGCCGCGCGAGCGGGTGCATGTGGTGCGCCACTGGCTGGCCGCGGCGGCGGTCGAGCCGCCCTCCACCGCGCGGCTCGGCGAGGCGTTGCGGCAGATGCTCACGGCGCATGCGGACCACGGTCCGGAGGTCAAGTGGGGAGAGCACATGCTTCGGCGATACAGGGACCGGCTTTTCCTGACCCCCGCGGTGTTGCCTGCGATCGGGGAGCCGCTCGACTTTCGGGTCGCCGAAGGCGTCCGCGTGGAGTTGGGCGCAGGTCTTGGGGCGCTCCGCTGGGCCGCGCAGCCCGGCGGCCTCGATCCCGGCCGGCTGCCGCCTCGCCTGTGCGTGCGCCGGCGCCACGGCGGCGAGACCCTGAAGACCGGTCCCCGCGCGCGTACCCAAACCGTCCAGCATCTCTGCCAGACCATGGGCGTTTTGCCCTGGCTGCGCGATGCGCTTCCCATGATTTACGCTGACGAGACACTGATCGCCATCGGCGATCTCTGGCAGGAAACGCGCGTGAGCACCGCTCCGGACCGTGTCGGACTCGTCTGCGTGTGGGAGAATGCGCCGCCCCTCACGTGACGCTCTCGATTGTCGGCGCCTGCCCGATCTGGTAATCTGAACTCCCGTCGAATTTAATAATCCTTAAGGTCCCTCGCAGTGCGCGGCTTCGAAGCAACAGCGCGGCTCGCGACTATATTTGGCGGTGACTCATGACTCGATTCGTTTTCGTCACCGGCGGCGTGGTCTCATCCCTCGGCAAGGGCATCGCGTCGGCCTCGCTCGGCGCGATCCTCGAGGCGCGGGGCCTGAAGATCAGCATGGTGAAGCTCGATCCCTACATCAACGTGGATCCGGGCACGATGAGTCCCTTCCAGCACGGCGAGGTATTCGTCACCGCCGACGGCACGGAGACCGACCTCGACTTGGGGCACTACGAGCGGTTCGTGCGCACGACCACGGGCCGCAACAGCAATTTCACGACCGGGCGCATCTATGAGCGGGTCATCGCGAAAGAGCGCCGCGGCGATTATCTCGGCGCCACGGTTCAGGTGATCCCTCATATCACCGATGAGATCAAGTACCGCATCCGCATGGGCGCGGGGGATGCCGATGTCTGCATGGTGGAGATCGGCGGCACGGTGGGCGACATCGAATCGCTGCCTTTCCTCGAGGCGATTCGCCAGATGGGTGTCGAGCTCGGCCGCAACCAGGTTCTCTACATGCACCTGACGCTGGTGCCCATCGTGGGCGGCTCGGGGGAAATCAAGACCAAGCCCACCCAGCATTCGGTCAAGGAGCTGCGCGGCATCGGGATTCAGCCGGACATCCTTCTCTGCCGCTGCCTGCAACCGCTGCCCGACGAGCAGCGCCGCAAGATCGCTCTCTTTACCAACGTCGAGGAGCGCGCCGTGATCTCCGCGGTGGATGCGGACGACATCTACAAGATTCCCATGCTGCTGCACGAGCAGGATCTCGACGACATCGTGATCGACAAGCTGCGCCTGCACGCGCCTTCGACCGACCTGTCGGAATGGCGGTCCGTGGTCGCGGCGAAGCAGAATCCCGAGGCGGTCGTCGACATCGGTATGGTCGGCAAGTATGTGCAGATCCGAGACTCGTACATTTCCTTGAACGAGGCGCTGATGCACGGCGGCATCAAGACGCGCACCCGCGTGAACATCCATTATTTCGAGTCCCAGGATATCGAGCGCTCCGGGGCGTCCGTGCTCGCCAACATGGATGCGGTGCTGGTGCCCGGGGGCTTCGGCGACCGCGGGATCGAAGGCAAGATCCAGGCGATCCGCTATGCGCGCGAGAACCGCATTCCGTACCTCGGCATCTGTCTCGGGATGCAGCTCGCGATCATCGAATATGCGCGCAATGTGGTCGGATTGAAGGGCGCGAACAGCACCGAGTTCGACCGCGGCACTCATCATCCGGTGATCGCGCTCATCACCGAATGGCAGGATCTCGCCCGCGGTCAGCAGGTTCGCGACGAAAAATCCGAACTGGGCGGCAGCATGCGGCTCGGCGCCCAGGAGGCGCGCCTGAAGCCCGGATCGCTCGTGCACTCCCTCTACGGCCGGGAATCGATTTTCGAGCGCCATCGCCATCGGTACGAGTTCAATAACCACTACCTCGAGGAGCTGTCCGCGGCAGGCTTGAGCTTCTCGGGATTCTCGGCCGACGGCCTGGTCGAGTTCATCGAGCTCGACGCCCATCCATGGTTCGTGGCCAGCCAGTTCCACCCGGAGTTCACCTCGACGCCGCGCGACGGCCACCCCTTGTTCGCCGGATTCGTCCGGGCGGCCCGCGCATATCGCGAGTCGCTGCAGCCGGCCCGCGCAACGGCATGAAGCTGACCTCGTTCGAGGTCGGTGCGGATCGGCCGTTCTTCTTGATTGCCGGTCCTTGCGTCATCGAGAGCGAGGCACTCGTTATCGAGGTGGCGGGGCGCCTGCGCGACATGACCGAGACACTCGGTATTCCGTTCATCTTCAAGGCCTCGTTCGACAAGGCCAACCGCTCCTCCGGAAGGAGCTTTCGCGGCCCCGGGCTCGAGAAGGGTTTGGAGGCGCTCGCGCGCGTGCGCAAGCAGATCGGCGTTCCGGTGCTCACCGACGTGCACGAGGATACCCCGCTCGCCGAAGTGGCCGAGGTCGTCGATGTGCTGCAGACCCCCGCGTTCCTGTGCCGTCAGACGAACTTCATCGTGGCCGCCTGCTCGCAGGGCAAACCCGTCAACATCAAGAAGGGCCAGTTCCTGAGTCCCTGGGAGATGCAGAACGTGGTCGACAAGGCGCGCTCGACCGGCAATGCCCAGATCATGGTATGCGAACGCGGGTTCTCGTTCGGCTACAACAACCTGGTGTCGGACATGCGCGCGCTCGCGGTGATGCGCGGCACCGGCTGCCCGGTGGTTTTCGACGCCACGCACTCCGTGCAGCTGCCGGGGGAAAGGGCGATGCCTCCGGAGGGCAGCGCGAGTTCGTGCCGGTACTGGCGCGCGCGGCGGTGGCCGCGGGGATCGCCGGGCTGTTCATGGAGACCCATCCGGATCCCGCCAAGGCGCTATCGGACGGGCCCAACGCGTGGCCGCTGGATCGCATGGGGTCGTTGCTCACGACCCTCGTGGATCTGGATCTGGCCGTCAAGAAAAAGCCTTTCGAGGAGTCATTGCTATGAGTCGCATCGCCGAAATCCGCGGCCGTGAAATCATCGATTCGCGCGGCAATCCGACCGTCGAAGCCGACGTCGTCCTCGAGTCCGGCGCCTCCGGACGCGCGGCGGTGCCCTCCGGTGCGTCCACCGGTTCGCGCGAGGCCGTGGAGCTTCGCGATGGCGATCCCAAGCGCTTTCTCGGCAAGGGAGTGCTGCGCGCGGTCGAGCACGTCAACGGCGCGATTCACCGCGTGGTCCTGGGGCACGACGCGCAGGATCAGCGCGGTCTCGACGAAAAGCTGATCGCGGCGGACGGCACCGACAACAAATCCAAGCTCGGCGCGAATGCCATCCTCGCGGTATCGCTTGCCTCCGCACATGCCGCCGCTCGCGACCGCAAGGTACCTCTGTATCGTCATCTTGCCGCCGGGGCGCGGCCCGTCATGCCCGTGCCGATGATGAACATCATCAACGGCGGCGCACACGCGGACAACAGCGTCGACATCCAGGAGTTCATGATCCTGCCGATCGGTGCGCCGTCGCTGTCCGAGGCCGTTCGCTACGGCGCGGAGGTTTTCCATGCACTCAAGAAAGTTCTGCATGCCAAGGGGCTCAACACCGCCGTCGGAGACGAGGGCGGCTTCGCACCCGACTTGCCCTCGAACGAGGCGGCGCTCGCAGTGATCCTGGAGGCGATCGACAAGGCGGGCTATCGGGCGGGCAGAGACATCTATCTGGGTCTCGATGTCGCAAGCAGCGAGTTCTACAAGAACGGGGTTTACGAGCTCGAGTCCGAGGGACGCAAGTTCAATTCGAGCGAATTCGCCGACTATCTCGCTGCGCTGGCTTCGAAGTATCCCATCGTCACCATCGAGGACGGCATGAGCGAGGCCGACTGGGACGGATGGGCGATTCTCACGCGCAAACTCGGCGACAAGGTACAGCTGGTCGGGGACGATGTGTTCGTAACGAACACCAGGATCTTCGCCGAAGGCATCGCGAAGAAAATTGGAAACGCCATTCTCATCAAGCCGAACCAGATCGGTACGCTGACGGAGACCCTGGCGGCGATCGACATGGCGGCCAAGGCCGGCTATGCCGCCATCGTCTCGCATCGCTCGGGAGAAACCGAGGATGCGACCATCGCCGATATCGCGGTGGCGACGGCGGCGACGCAAATCAAGACCGGATCGATGTCGCGGTCGGATCGGACCGCCAAGTACAACCAGTTGCTGCGCATCGAAGGCGAGCTGGGCGCCGACGCCCGCTTCGCCGGAAAGAACGCTTTGTCGGTTCCAGTTCGTTAAGTATCCATGCTAAGCTTCTGACCTCATGAGGATTTTCGCGGTCATTTTGGGCTTATGCCTGGTATTGCTGCAATACCGGCTGTGGGTGTCGGATCAGGGAATGCGTGAGATCTGGCGCCTGCAGCAGGCGGTCGAGGCGCAAACCGGCGCCAACGCCGAGCAGCGCGATCGCAACCGTCAGCTGCTTGCCGAAGTAACCGATCTCAAAGTCGGTCTGGCTGCGCTCGAGGAGCGTGCCCGGAGCGAGCTCGGCATGGTGGGCAACAACGAGACGTTCTATCAGATCGTGACACCCGCCACGCAGGCCCCCGCAGCGCCGCCGATCGCCATCACCGCCCGCGCGCAGTGACCTCGCGGCGACAAGCGCGCCGGATCTGGGCCGTGGTTCCGGCCGCCGGCCGCGGCGAGCGGTTCGAGGCAACGTCCACCGCCGCGCGCCTACCCAAGCAGTACGCGCCGCTCGCGGGCGCCACAGTGCTCGAGTGGTCGCTCCGCGCGCTGCTCCACGAGCCGCGCATCGAGGGCGTGGTCGTGGTGGTCGCTGCCGACGATGCACGCTGGACCGAGCTGGCCCGCGCGCTCGGCGCCGACAAGCTCTTTACCGCCATCGGCGGCGCGAGCCGCCAAGAGTCCGTGCTGAGCGGCCTCAAAGCGCTGCGTGGCCGCGCCTCGCCCGAGGATTGGGTGCTCGTGCACGATGCGGCGCGTCCGTGCCTCGAGCCGGTCGACATCGAGGCGCTCATCGCCGCGCTCGAGGCCGGCGGCTGCGGTGCGGTGCTGGCCGCGCCGGTAGTCGATACGGTGAAGCGCGCACGTGACGGCGCGGTGGGGGAGACGGTGGATCGGCACGGGTTGTGGCGCGCCTTGACGCCGCAGGCCTTCGCCTTGGGTCAACTCGAGCGCGCGCTCGAGCAAGCCGCGAGCTCGCGGGTCGCCGTGACCGACGAGGCGCAAGCCATGGAGCTTCTCGGATTTCATGCGGTCCTGGTGCAGGGCTCGGCATTCAACATCAAAGTGACGCGCGCCTCGGATCTCGACGCCGCAGCGCGCATCCTGAAAGGCGCGGAGACTCGAACGATGCCCGCTAAATTGAGAATCGGCCAAGGCTTCGACGTGCATGCCTATGGCGACGGCGATCATGTCGTGCTCGGCGGCGTTCGCATCGCGCATACCCGCGGCGTCGTCGCGCATTCCGACGGCGACGTCATCATCCACGCGCTCTGCGACGCCGTCCTGGGAGCGCTGGGCGAGGGCGACATCGGTCGACATTTTCCCGACACCGACCCGCGGTATCGAGGCGCCGACAGCCGGCTGTTCTTGCGCACCGTGGCTGCGATGATGAAAAAGTCCGGCTATGCGCTCCTCAATGCCGACCTGACGGTTCTGGCGGAGGCGCCGCGCATCGCCGCGCATCGCGCGGCCATGGCGGCGAATCTCGCCGCGGATCTCGGCGTCGCGGCGCAGCTGATCAATATCAAGGCCACCACGACCGAGCGCATGGGATTCGTGGGGCGCGGTGAGGGACTCGCTGCACAGGCTGCGGTGATGCTCGAGGGAGCATGAGCACCCGGGGGCGGCGGGCGGAGGCCTGGACACGCGCGGCGCTCGCCCCGCCGCGCGCGCACGGCGCGCCGCTCGCAGTCGCCGAAATGAAAGCCGAACCCGAGGATTTTCGAGTCGAGGAGCAGCTTTCCTTCGTTCCCTCGGGCGATGGGCCGCACTGGCTGCTGCGCATCGAGAAGCGGGCGGCCAACACACGCTGGGTCGCGGCCGAGCTCGCGCGCCGCGCGCAGACGCCGGTGGCGGACGTGGGTTACGCGGGTCTCAAGGACCGTCATGCCGTCAGCGTCCAGTGGTTCAGCGTGCCGGCGGCGCGCACCACCGCGGATTTCTGGAGCACCATGCATACCGATGAGTTCCGGGTGCTCGAAGCCCACGCGAATGCGCGCAAACTTCGGCGCGGCGCGATTCACGGCAACAAGTTCCGCATTCGCCTGCGCAGGGTATCCTGGCCACGCGAGTCGCTCGAAGAGAAGCTCACCGCACTTCGCACACAGGGCGCGCCGAATTATTTCGGGCCACAACGCTTTGGCCGCGACGGTTTCAACCTCGATCGCGTTGCCGAATGGCTGCAGACGGGGCGCGGCCCGCCGGGCCGCGGCGAGCGCGGCTTTGCGCTCTCGGCGGCGCGCTCCTTGATCTTCAATGCCGTGCTCGCGCGCCGGGTGCAGAGCGCCGATTGGTCGCGGCTCGCCGCGGGCGACTTGGCGAATCTCGACGGCAGCGGCAGCCATTTTCGGATCGCCGCGGTGGATTCGGAGATCGCGCGCCGCCTCGAGACGTTCGACATCCACCCCTCCGGTCCGCTGTGGGGCCGCGGCATGCCCGAGACCTCGGGGCGCGCTTTGGAGACCGAGCTTGCCGTGGCGAGGGACTTCGGTCCCGTCGCCGAGCTTCTGGAGCAAGAAGGCCTGGAACAGGAACGCCGGCCGTTGCGCTGCGCGGTGCGCGATTTGCACGTGGAGCCGGATACCGCCTCGTTGATCCTGAGCTTCACGCTCGGCAAGGGCCAGTTCGCGACGGCCGTGCTGCGGGAGATTTGCGATCTCGAAACGCCGGCGCTGAGCGATTCCGGCGAGGAGTGAGGGGCGCGCCGAGCGCCGGGCGGGGAGCTGCGCGCGGCCGGCGGGGCGCGCCGGGCGGGTCAGCGCAGCAGCACGTACACGGCGCCGGTACCGCCGTCGATGGCGCGCGCCGAGGTGAACGCGAGAACCTCGGGATGGCGCTTCAGCCAGGTGTTCACGGCGACCTTCAGAACCGGACCGCGTGACCCCGAGCGGTAGCCTTTGCCGTGTATCACGCGGACGCAGCGCCGTCCCGCGCGGCGGCTCGAGGAGATGAACTCGGCGAGCTGATCCCGCGCGGCTGATTGGCTCAAGCCGTGCAGATCCAATTCGTCCTCGACCGGATAGCGGCCCCGCCGCAGCTGACGCAGCGTTTGCTGGCGAACGCCGGGACGGCTGAACGAGAGCGCATCGGCGCCGCCCGGTGCCGCGAGCCCCGAGTCATCGCCGGCGAGGTCCGGCTCACCGAGCGACTCAGCCTCGACGGCGGGGGGAAGGCGTGGCCTCGAGCGGCGGCGCGGCGCGGCAGGAGGCTGTGCAAGCGACGGCAGCGGTGTGACATCGCGAACCGCGGCGCGAAACACGCGAGCGTCATCGGCGTCGCCGCCCGGCGGAGCCTCATCATCGGGGGCGCCGGCAGGGCGAGAGCGTGGTTTAGCCATAGTGCAGCGACCGATCCGCTATCCGGGTTTGGGGCGTTACAGTATAGTCCGCAGGGCATAGCCCGCACTCATCGGCTTGATGTAGACCTGGTGAAAATATTACTTTCCAACGACGACGGTTACCGCGCTGAGGGCTTGCAGGCACTAAGAGAGGCGATCAAACCGCTGGGATCGGTCACGGTGGTCGCCCCGGATCGCAACCGCAGCGGCGCGAGCAATTCGCTCACCTTGGACGTGCCGATTCGAGCGGCGCGCTATGATGCCGACTGTTACTACGTCAACGGGACACCCACCGACTGCGTTCATCTGGCAATCTCCGGGTTGTTCGATTTCGAGCACGACATGGTCGTATCGGGTGTCAACGATGGGGCGAATCTGGGTGACGACACGCTCTATTCGGGAACTGTCGCCGCCGCCGTCGAGGGCCGTTTTCTCGGACTCCCGGCGATTGCGGTGTCGTTGTGCGTCGAGCAGGGAAGCCCGCGCAATTTCGCCGGCGCCGCCCGGGTCGCGGCGAGCTTGATCCAGCGTCTATCGGTCACGCCCTTGCAGGGACCCGTGATGCTCAATGTCAACGTTCCGGATGTACCCGATGGGCAGCTCCGGGGCGTCCGGGTCACGAGACTCGGCGCGAGACACCGCAGCAAGCCGATCGTGCGGGCCAAGGATCCGCGCGGCCGCGAGGTCTACTGGGTCGGTAATGCGGGCGAAGGGCAGGACGCGGGGCCTGGCACGGATTTTCACGCGGTCGCGCACGGCTTCGCATCGGTGACGCCGTTGCAGATCGATTTCACGCGCCACGCCGCTCTACCTGAACTCGAGCGTTGGCTCGCCTCGTGAGCATCTTCATTCAAGGTCCGCGCCTGAACGGTATCGGCATGACCTCCGCGCGCACCCGCGAGAGGCTGGTGCAACGGCTGCAGGAGCAGGGGATTGCGGATGAGCGCGTGCTCGATCGCATTCGCAACGTGCCGCGGCACCTGTTCATGGATGAGGCGTTGGCCTCGCGGGCGTACGAGGATACGGCGTTGCCCATCGGCTTCGGTCAAACCATCTCGCAGCCCTATGTGGTCGCGCGCATGACGGAGGCCTTGCTCGCGGCGGGACCGGTGGACAAGGTGCTCGAGATCGGAACGGGATGCGGTTATCAGACGGCGATCCTCTCGCCGCTCGTCAAAGAGATCTACACCATCGAGCGCATCGCGAGCCTGATCGCGCGGGCGCGGCGCTCGCTGCGCGAGCTCAAGATTCGCAACGTCCACTTTCGTCATGACGATGGCAACGTCGGCTGGCCCGCGCGGGCGCCCTTCGACGGCATTCTATTGACGGCGGCACCGCACCAAGTGCCGCAGGCGCTCTTCGATCAGCTCAAAGTAGGGGGCCGCTTGATCGCCCCGGTAGGCCCCGACGGGCGTCAGGAACTCGTGCGCTACACCAAGGGTGAAACGCGGCTGCAGCGCGAGCCCTTGGGTGCCGTCAGCTTCGTGCCCTTGCTCTCGGGATTGCAGCGCTAGGGGCTCATCTGCGCTTCACCCGAGCGGTCGGCGTCATCGGGTTTTCCTGCATCGCAGGTTGCGCAGTGCGCGGCGACTACGCGCAACAGACTTACATCGTTCAGCCGCACGACACCCTCTACAGCATCGCGTGGCGACATGATCTCGATTACCGCGAGCTTGCGCGCTGGAACGGCATCGGCTCGGATTTTCGGATCACGGTGGGACAAGTGCTGACGCTGCATCCGCTCGCGCATGCGAAAACCGCGCCCCCGCCCTCGTCCGCGCGCCTGCCCCCCGCCGCGCCGTCCGTTGTCGCGCCGGGCGCAGGCGCCGCGGGGGCGGGAACCGTCACGCCGGGCGCCGCCGCCCCGGGCGCCCCCGCGCCGGCCGCCCCCGCCCCTCCGAGGGCTCCGGTCGCGACCGGTTCCTCCATCCGCTGGGTTTGGCCGACGGCCTACCTGGACCCTCCGCGGGCCGTTGCGGGCGGCGGCATCCTGTTGCAGGGCATGCTTGGCCAACCGGTGCGAGCCGCATGCGGCGGCCGGGTCGTGTACGTGGGAAGCGGGATCCGCGGCTACGGCAATCTCATCATCATCAAGCACGACGATAATTTTCTGTCCGCCTACGCGCACACGCGCGAGCTTCAGATCCGGGAAGGGCAGGAAGTGCTCGCCGGACAAGTGATCGCACAGATGGGGATCGGGCCCCATCAGGCCCCCGCGCTGTACTTCGAGATTCGGATGAACGGCAAGCCGGTCGATCCGATTCCCTATTTGCCGGCGACGCCCTGAATTAACTTTAACAAATAGTCGCAATTATATGAATAATATAAAGTGATCGATAGCGCATAGGGCGCGCATTCGCGCCCTCGTTGACGCTGCCCTCGACGTAGGCGTATGTTTCGTCGCGAGTTGTTGGGGAAAAGTCCATTCGCGGGGCGAGACGGTTCGATTGTCCAGAGAAAAAAACAGAACAAGATCAAGAAGAAATAGAAAGATTCTCGATACAAACTACTCAAGTCGTCGCGCCCCGCCTTTCTTTTTGGAATCCGTGCCAGAGCCGCAGCTACACCAGCAATAGTGCAACGACGCGGCGCTCCTCGCCCACGAGCACATTGAAAGTGCGGCACGCGGCGCCCGTATCCATCACCTCGAAGCCAATGCCTGCGCGCAAGAACCGCGCGCCGAAATCTGCGCGCGGAAATACCTGCCGCGCGCCGGTACCGAGAAGCACCAGCTCCGGCTCGAGCGCGATGATCGGGGAGGCGTGCGCGGCCGTCAGATCCTCAGCGCCTCCGACGGTGGGACCAGGCTCGATCGTCGAGGAGCTGACGATGAGCGGCGCGTGGAACGCCCGGTCGTTGATCCTGATCTCGCCCGGCGCGTATGCGCGGATGAAGTTTCGCGCTGAACTCGACTCCTGGGTGAATCGCATGCCGGTAAGATACGCCTCTTCGAATTAGGATCGCCCTTGTCCACCGTGTATTTTCGCATTACCGCGCGCGGAGCGCCCGTGCACGCGCGCGCGCCGTTGCTCGAGCGATTGATCGCTCGCGCGGACGGAGCCACCCACTCCGGCGATTGGCGGGTCCACGCATTCCGGCTCATTGTGCCGGGCGAGGCGGCGATACCCGCGGTGGCGAGTGCCGCCCAGGCCCCGGATGCGCACCGCAGCGCCGGCTCGTGGGTGTGCATGGCCACTCCGGTTCACTTGCTCGCCGGCATGAGCAGTGTCGGGATGGCGGCAGACGGGGTGCTCGAGATCGACGCTGCGGAGGCGGATGCGCTCACGGGGGATTTCAATCGCGTGTTCGGCGGCAAGGGTGGTTTGCGGCTCGAGAGGGGGCGCGATGCACTGCTGCTGGCCCGCTTCGATGCGCCGTTGCGGGTGACGATGAGCGACCCCGCTGAGGCGCTCGGTCGCGACATCTGGGCGTATCTGCCGCGGGGCGAGGATGCGGCGCGCGTGCGAGGCCTCACGAGCGAGATCGAGATGTGGCTTTTCGATCACGCGGTCAATCGCAAGCGGCGCGAAGACGCCCGGGCGGAGGTCAGCAGCCTTTGGCTGTGGGGGGGCGGTGCGGGTGATGCCGAGATGCCGGCGGTGCGCGGATGGACGGCGGGCGAGGATCCACTGTTCGCCTCGTTTGCGCCGTTGTCGCGCTACCCGGATGCTCCGGGCTCGGGAGTCGTTATTTTGTCCGACTGGCCGGGGACGCCCGCGTGGCAGCGCGCCGAGGAGCTCTGGCTGACTCCGGCGCTGAACGATCTGAAATCGGGGCGGCTCGATGGCATCGAGTTGGCCGCAGGACGCCGATGCGTGCGCCTGCGCGCGCGCGCGTTGAGACGCTTCTGGCGCCGGGCGCGCCCGTGGTGGGAGACCCTTGCCGATGGCGATTGAAATCCGCCGCCGCTCGCCCGGACCGCCCCTCGATTTCGTCGCGGACCTGCATCCCGTGCTGAGTCGCGTGTACGCCGCACGCGGCGTCGCACACGCGGACGATCTCGATATCTCGCTCGAGCGGTTGCTGCCGGTCCGCACACTCGATCGGGTCGAGCAGGCGGCAGCGCTTCTCATCGCGCATCGCGGGGGCCGCGTCCTCGTGGTGGGCGACTTCGATGCGGACGGGGCGACCGGCAGCGCGCTCATCGTGCGCGGATTGCGCGCGCTCAAGTTTGCGCACGTGGACTTTCTCGTTCCGAATCGCTTTCAATTCGGCTACGGGTTGACGCCGGGAATCGTCGCGTTGGCCGCGGAGCGCGCGCCCTCGTTGATCGTCACGGTGGACAACGGGATCTCGAGCATCGAGGGCGTCGAAGCGGCGCGCGCCTACGGAATTCCCGTGCTGATCACCGACCATCATCTGCCCGGCTCCTCGCTCCCCTGCGCCGAGGTGATAGTCAATCCCAACTTGGATGACTCGACGTTCGCGAGCCGCGCACTTGCCGGGGTCGGCGTCGCGTTCTACGTGGTCGCGGCGGTTGCACGCGCGCTCGGTGATACCGGGTTCCGGCCTTCGGAGCTTCTGGACCTGGTCGCCCTGGGGACGGTTGCCGACCTGGTCCCGCTGGATCGCAACAATCGCGTCCTGGTCGCTCAAGGCTTGCGCAGGATCCGCGCGGGACGTTGCGTGCCCGGCATTCGCGCCTTGATCGAATCGGCCGGTCGCCGCCTCGATCGGATGAGCGCGGCCGATCTCGGGTTTCTCGTGGCGCCCCGGCTCAATGCCGCCGGTCGCCTCACCGACATGAGCGTCGGAATCGCATGCCTGCTCGCGGACGAGCCCGAGCGTGCGGCGGCGCTCGCCTCGCAGCTCACGCGGCTCAACGAGGAGCGGCGCGAGATCGAGCAGCGCATGCAGAGAGAGGCGATCGATCTCGCGGCCGCCGTGCGCTTCGACGAGGCGGGCGGCGAGGCGCTGGGCGTGTGCCTGTTCGACGAGGGCTGGCACCAGGGGGTCGTCGGCCTCGTGGCGGGGCGAGTCAAGGACCGTCTGCATCGGCCCGTCATCGCGTTTGCACGGGCGGAGGACGGGTCGCTGCGCGGATCGGCGCGGTCAGTGTCGGGAATCCACATACGCGACGTGCTGGACGGCATCGCGACCCGCCACCCGGGACTCATCGAGAAATTCGGCGGCCACGCGATGGCTGCGGGCATGAGTTTGCCGGAAGCGAATCTCGAGAGGTTCCGCGCCGCCTTCGCCGCGGAAGTGGCGGCGCGTGCTTTAGGCGATGAGCTCAAGGGAATCATCCACAGCGATGGCGAGTTACATCCCGACGAGCTGTGCATCGCGACCGCGCGTGCGCTGAGGCAGGCAGGGCCGTGGGGACAGGGATTCCCCGAACCCATCTTCGACGGCGGCTTCCTCGTCGCCGATGCGCGCATTGTCGGTGGCAAGCACCTGAAGCTTCTGGTGCGTCGCGCCCCCGGGACCTCGACCGACGCCTGCTTCGATGCCATTGCATTCCGCTACGCCGATGCGGCCGGCAATTTCCCGCTCCCTCCGAGCGCTCTTCAGGGAGCGGCGGTCGATCTGGCGTACCGTCTCGAGATCAACGAGTTCAACGGCACGGAAAGCGTGCAATTGAATTGCCAGCACGTCGGTTTGCGTTGAGTGATAAAATGAGCGGCTATGGAAATCAATCAACTCAAACGGTTCATCAAAGATCTCGAGGAGCGCACGCAGTCCTTGAGGAGGTATCTTTGATTACGACAACAAGCACGAGCGCCTCCAGGAAGTCACGCGCGAGCTCGAGCAGCCGGGGATCTGGAACGACGCGGAGCGGGCGCAGGAGCTCGGCAGGGAGCGCGCGAAGCTCGAGGAAATCGTCCACAATCTCGATCAGTTGACGCGCGGCTTGCGCGATGCGGGCGAGCTTTTGGAGGTGGCGGCCGAAGAGGCCGACGCAGGGGCCGCCGCCGAGATCGAGCGGGATGCGCTGCGTCTCGCCTCCGACGTGGAGCGGCTCGAGTTTCAGCGCATGTTCCCCGGCAAGATGGACTCGCACAACGCTTTCGTCGACATTCAGGCCGGCGCGGGCGGTACGGAAGCCCAGGACTGGGCGGCGATGCTCTTGCGCATGTACCTGAAGTGGGCCGACCGGCACGGCATCAAGACCGAGGTCATCGACCAGAGTCCCGGTGAAGTCGCGGGCGTCAAGGGCGCCACCATCAGCATGACCGGGGACCATGCCTACGGGTGGCTGCGTACCGAGACGGGCGTGCACCGGCTCGTACGCAAGTCGCCCTTCGATTCCGGCAACCGCCGTCACACCTCCTTTGCCTCCGTGTTCGTCTCGCCCGAGGTGGACGATGACATCGACATCGAGATCAATCCCGCGGACCTGCGCACCGATGTGTACCGCTCGAGCGGGGCGGGCGGCCAGCACGTGAACAAAACCGAGTCGGCCGTGCGAATCACCCACATCCCGAGCGGCATCGTGGTCGCGTGCCAGAGCGAGCGCAGTCAGCACAAGAACCGCTCCACCGCCATGAAAATGCTGAAGGCGAAGCTCTACGAGCTCGAGTTCAACAAACGCAATGCTGCGGCGAAAGTGCTCGAGGACTCGAAGTCCGACGTGAGTTGGGGCAATCAGATCCGCAGCTACGTGCTGGATCAATCGCGCATCAAGGATTTGCGCACCAACGTGGAGATCGGCAACACCACGGCCGTTCTCGACGGCGATCTCGACGAATTCATGCAAGCCAGCCTCAAGCAAGGTTTATGAACGACGACGACGACAATCACCTCATCGCGGAGCGGCGGTCGAAGCTCGCGAAGCTGCGCGAGCAGGGCACGGCGTATCCGAACGAGTTCCGGCGCAATGCGCTTGCGGCCGATTTGCTGACCGCTTACGGAGGCAAGAGCGCCGAGTTCTTCGACGCGGCGTCGATTCGGGTGAGCGTGGCCGGCCGGATGCGCGCCAAGCGTGTGATGGGCAAGGCAAGCTTTGCGCGTCTCGAGGACTCGAGCGGCGCGATACAGATTTTCCTGCAGCAGCAGGCGCTGGGCGAGCCATACGAGGAATTCAAGACCTGGGACGTCGGTGATATCGTCGGCGCCGAGGGCGTCCTGTTCCGCACCAAGACCGGGGAGCTCTCGGTACGCGCGGAGCGTATTTCACTCATCTCGAAGTCCTTGCGGCCGCTGCCCGACAAGTGGCACGGCATCGCCGACACCGAGCTCAGGTACCGGCGGCGGTATGTCGACCTCATCGTCAACGAGGAGAGCCGGCGCGTGTTCGAGACGCGTTCGCGCATCGTGCGTTACCTGCGCGCCTTTCTCGATTCGCGGGGCTTCCTGGAAGTGGAGACGCCGATGCTGCATCCCATCCCGGGCGGCGCGGCGGCTCGGCCTTTCAAGACACATCACAATGCGCTCGACGTGGACATGTATCTGCGTATCGCCCCCGAGCTCTATCTGAAGCGTTTGACGGTTGGGGGCTTCGAGCGCGTCTACGAGATCAACCGCAACTTCCGCAACGAGGGCGTGTCGACCCAGCACAACCCAGAATTCACGATGCTCGAGCTGTACCAGGCTTATGCCGATTACACGGATCTCATGCAGATGATCGAGACCCTGTTTCAGGGTCTCGCGGACACGCTCCTCGGCTCGCGCAAGATTCAGTATCAAGGCACCGAGATCGATCTGTCGAATTCCTTCGCACGCATGAGCATCGAGGAGATCCTGCTCGCGAACAACCGCGACCTCGATCCGATGTCGCTGCGCGACGTCACGTACCTTCGCCGGGTGTGCGACGCGATGAAGATCCCCTATAAGGGGGGTGATGGAGCCGGAAAGCTGCAGATCGAACTGTTCGAGAAGACCGGTGAGCATGCCCTGGTCCAGCCGACCTTTGCCTATGCCTATCCTGCCGAGGTTTCGCCGCTTTCCCGCCGGAACGATCGCGACCCGTTCATCACCGACCGGTGGGAGTTCTTCGTCGGCGGGCGTGAGCTTGCCAACGGCTTCTCGGAACTCAACGATCCCGAGGACCAGGCGCAACGCTTCCGAGATCAGGTCGAGCGCAAGGCGAGCGGCGACGAGGAAGCGATGTTTTACGACGCGGACTACATTCGCGCCCTCGAGTACGGAATGCCGCCGGCCGCCGGACTGGGGCTCGGCGTCGACCGCACGGTAATGCTGTTCACGAACGCCGCCTCGATTCGCGACGTGCTGCTCTTCCCGCACATGCGGCCGGAGACCTAGACGGTCCCGGCCGGCGAAACGAGCTCATCGCAACGGCCGATGCGGCGCGATGCGCCCATCGGGGTGTTCGATTCCGGCGTCGGCGGCCTGACGGTGCTGCGTGAGCTCGCATCCGCCTTGCCCGGCCAGGATTTCATCTATCTCGGCGATACCGCGCGGCTTCCGTACGGCACGAAGAGCGCGGACACCGTCTCGCGCTACTCGCTGCAATGCGCACAGGCTCTGATCGATCGCGGCGTGGGGAGTCTCGTGGTGGCCTGCAACACTGCATCCGCCCGCGCGCTCGGTGCCCTCCGTGCCCGTTACCCGCAGCTGCCGGTGACCGGGGTCATCGAGCCCGGCGCCGAGGCTGCGGTTGCCGCGTCGCGGTCGCAGCACATCGCCGTAATCGCAACCGAAGGCACCATCAACGGGGGCGCCTACCAGACCGCAATCCACCGCCGCAGTCCGGCCGCCCGGATCCTGCCGCGCGCCTGTTCGATGTTCGTGGCGCTCGCCGAAGAGGGGTGGACCTCGGGGCCGCTCGCCGAAGGCGTCGCGCGCCGCTACCTCGACCCATTGTTTGCGGACGACGATTCGCCCGACACGCTGGTGCTCGGATGCACGCATTTCCCGATCCTTGCCTCGGCCATCCGCGCGGTCTTGCCGCCGCACGTGTGCATCGTCGACTCGGCGGCGACGACCGCGCAGACCCTGGCGGCACAGATGGGGCTGCGGCCGAGCCTCCCCGGCGGTTCCGGCCGCATCACCTGGCTCGCCACCGACGATGCGGAGCGTTTCGCGCGGGTCGGCGGCCGCTTCTTCGGCGCAGCCCTCCAGTCTCAAGCCGTGGAGATCATCGATCTTTGAGGAGCGGGCGATTGGGCGAGCAAGGCGTGGCCTGGGCGCGCTGGCATTTTCTGCATAATGCCGCTCGATTGATCGATTGACCGCCCCGGCGCCGGCCGAGGATATTTAGCTGAACGCGAAAATTGCTCCCGGTCGAGGCGTGAAGATCGTAGACCAGCACGGGCAGTCGACCGCCTCGGGCCTCCATCCGTTCGACCCGACCGGCGCCGTCCGCCCCTCCCACGGGAGCAGATTTCGTACAGCAGAATCTCCGGTGGTGCCCCGTGCCCGGCGCCCCGCGCGCCCGGCACCGCGCAGCCTGCGCCTCATGCCGCGCGTCTAGCGCGCCCCGGCCGGATGGACGAAGATCGCCTTCGGAATCATGCAGTGCACGCCCTTGCGAATGTCGACGACCTGCGATACTCGGCAGTCTCCGACGATCGAGGTCAGGGCATACGCCTCCTCGCGGCTCATCGGCACCATCGTCTGCGCCGCCAGCCAATTGACCGTCTGATCGACGGCGATCTTCATCGCCTGATTCAGGTCTTCATCGAAGCCCATGAATACCCAGTACGTCTTATTTTCCGCCCATGGCCACTCGGTCTTCAAGTCCTTGCGGACGATCGGCTGAATCTCGATTTCCTTATAGGAGCATTCGAGCGCGGTGAGATTCACCTCGCCGTTCCCCTGCCGGCAATGGGAATCGCCGGTCCAGATCAGCCCGCCTTTCTGAAACACCGGCAGATACAACGTAGAACCTGCTTGCAGCTCGTTCACGTCCATGTTGGATCCGTTCTTCCACGGCCTGAGCGTACTGGTGCGGCCTTTGGCGTCGTGGATCGCAGGACCCGCCTTGGCATCGGGCTCATTCGGGTCGACGCCGACGGCGAAGGTTCCGGGGAAGGGCTTGAGGTCGATGACGATGCCCGGCTTGAACTCGGTCTGCATCTTGCTCAGATCGAGCCGATAGTAGCGCACGAACCCCTCGGGAAATTCGGATGCCAGCTGGCCGACGGTCGGAAACTCCTTGCCCGGTATGTTGAAGTTGAAGGCATCCGCCTTGGGGACGATTTTCAGAATACGCACTTCCAGGGTATCGCCGGGCTCCGCCCCCTCGACGTAGATGGGACCCGTGATCGAATGGGGGCCGCCGCCGTCATTTTCCTTCCGCAGGTGGACGATCTCCTCCATCGGCACGCCCGGTTTGATCTTGCCGAGCGCGTGCGGCAGCGTCTCGATGGACACGGTGTCGCCCGAATGAATGGTGAGCTTCGGTTTCTCGTTGATGTCATACCAGCCCCATTGCACATTCTCCGGAGTCGCGGGCAGGGTGTAGTGCTTGGGTGAGCTGGCGTCCGCTGCGGACAAAGCCGGCAGGAGGAGTGCGGCGGCGAGGGTGGCCGCCGCTGCGCACGGGGCGGAGCAAAGGGCGCTCGAGTTCATTCTGTCTCCCGGAGTTTTCAATCGACATGAGGCGTGCGAGGCGCTCATTTTGTCACAACGGAGCCCTCCGGCGGCTCAATGATGCATGTGGCCGAGCGATCCCATGGCGAGCGGCCCCATGGCGAGGGGCCCCAGGATGGTGAGCGCACCGAAGACGAGCAGCAGCCAGCCCGCCGCGCCGTAGAGCCGGCGCACCGACATGAAGCGTGCGAGGCGTGCGCTCAGAAGTCCTGCTCCAAGGACCGCGGGCGCGGTACCCGCACCGAAGCACAGCATCATGATCGCGCCCTGCCAGGCGCTGCCCGTGAGCGCCGCGAAGATCAACATGGAATAGACGAACCCACAGGGCAGAAAGCCCCAGAGCGCTCCAAGCAGAAGCGCTCCGGACAACCCGGCAGGCACCTTCCGCGCGAGCGGCGCGAGCCGCATCCAAAACCTGCCGCCCAGACGCTCGATCGGCATCAAAGGCCGGCGCTTCAGCAGGATCCCGAGGGCTACCAGAATGAGCACCAGCCCGGCCATGATGCGCGCCCCGAGTGCGAGGGCGTCGAGATGGAGCAAGGATTCGAACATTCCGCCGACCCCGCCGACGACGGCGCCCGCGAGGGAGTAGCTCATCGCCCGTCCGACCTGATGCGCGATCGCCGGCAGTAGCGGACTCGCCGCTCCGCGGAGGGTGCGGGCGCGCAGGCCGAGAGCGCCCGAGATGCCGCCGCACATCGCCAGGCAATGCACGCTGCCTGCCGCCCCCACGAGGAATGCGGCAGAGGCCGACAGCGGATAAAACGCCATCTGCATCAGCGCGGCTCGTCCGGGGCGGACTCCGGCGGGGTCTCGGCCCGATCCTGAACGAGGATCTCCCAGGCGGCGGCATCCAGCTCGTCGAATTGGCCGGTGCGCACCGCCCATAAGAATGCCCAGATCCCGAGGATCGCGAGCACGAGGCTGATCGGTATCAACACGAACACGATACTCATCGAGGAACCTCCTGCAACAGGGAGACCGGACGCGGCAGGGTTGAGCTCGCCGCGGCTGAGGTCTCGGGGCCGGCGCGCTTTGCGGCGCGCGCCGGGCGCATCAGCCGCAACGCGTTCAGCACGACCAGCACCGAGCTCGACGACATGCCGATTGCCGCCGCCCAGGGGGGCACCAGGCCCGCCGCCGCCAGCGGCATCGACACCAGGTTGTAGGCGGCCGCCCATGCCAAGTTTTGCCGCATGATCTGCGTTGCGCGGCGTGCGAGCGCGAGCGCCTGCGGGAGCGCCTTCAGCGAATCGCCGATCAGGATCAGGTCCGCGGTCGCCAACGTCAAAGCGGAGCCCCGGCCCATCGCGATTGAGACGCCCGCGCCGCCGAGCACCGGCGCATCGTTGACGCCATCGCCCACCATTGCGACGAATTCTCCGGCGCGCGTCAACGCCTTGATGTGCTCGAGCTTGTCCGAGGGCGATTGCCGTGCGGCAAACACCTCGATTCCGCAATGCGCTGCCAGACGCGAGACGGCCGTCGCCGAATCGCCGCTGGAGATTTCCATCGTGAGACCCAGCCGGCGCAGCGCCGTCGCCACCGATGTGAGCTCGGGCCGCGGCGAGTCCTCGATCGTGAAGGTAGCGAGCCCCCGGCCCTCGCTGGCCAGCACGATCGCGGTATCCGCGTCCCCGTCCTGCCCGATCGCGAACAAGCGGGTGCCGAGGCGGTAGCGCGTCGCACCGACCACACCCTCGACCCCGCCACTTTCCGTGTGCACGTCGCGCGCATCGAGGCCGTCGCGGGGGACGGGCGCAAAGGCGCGCGCGATCGGATGTTCCGCCGAGAGCTCGAGCGCGGCCGCTACGGCCAGGCACTCGGGCGCCGGCAGATCCCCAAGCGGGATGCAGCTCATGATGCGGAGTGCGCCGCTGGTAAGGGTGCCCGTCTTGTCGAAGACGACCCGCGTCACGTGCGCGAGCCGTTCGATGGCATCCGGATGCGTCACCAGCACACCGCGTCGGGCGAGCGCCGCGTTCGCGCTCGCGACGGCGACGAGCGTGGCCAGCGAGAAGGCGCACGGACAGGCGACGACGAGCACCGCCAGCGTCGCGGAGAAAGCGCGTGCCGGATCGATCAGGCACCACGCACCGCACACCGCCGCCGCCATGACCATGACGCAAACCAGGAAGCGGCTCGCCATCCGATCGGCCGATCGCGCGATGCGCGGGCGCTCGCATTGCGCGCGATTCAGCAAGGCGACGATCCCGGCGATTACGGTGGCGCTGCCGGTGGCGGCGACGCGCATGCGCACGGCCGAACCCGCATTGATCGAGCCCGCCGTGAGCAAGTCTCCGGGCGCGCGTTCGACCGGCACCGATTCACCCGTCAACATCGATTCGTCAAAGCGCGATGCGCCGGCGACCAGCGCGCCGTCCGCCGGCACCACCTCCCCGCCGCGCACCAGCAGCCGGTCTCCGATCCGGAGCTGAGCCACCGCGACCTCGCTCACGCGCTCTTCGCCGCTCGCACTGGCCGTCAGCCGGTGCGCCATGAGCGGCAGCATGCGGCTCAAGGAATCGCTCGCGCGCGTGCTCTGGTGGCGTGCGGCCATCTCCACATATCGTGCAACAGTCAGGAAAAATATGAACATCGTGATCGAGTCGAAATAGACCTCGCCCGTGCGCCTCCAGGTATTCAGCGCGCTCGCCGCGAATGCCAGGATCAGCGCCACACTCACCGGCACCTCCATGACGATGCTGCGCCTCGCGAGCGCCCGGATGGCGTTCGCAAAATAAGGCCAGCCCGCGTACAGCATGATCGGCGTGCACACGAGGAGGCTCACGATCCGCAGGTACGCCCGGATCTCGGGCTCCATGCCCTGAGCGGCCCCCACATACAGGGCGACAGCGAACATCATGACCTGCATCATGCCGAGGCCCGCGACGGCCAGGCGCTTGAGCAGGGCGCGGCGCTCGTCTTCGATGCGCGCGTCGGAGGTCTCCATGGTGACGATGTGCGGCCGGTAGCCGAGATGCGCAATCATGCGCAGGATTTCCGAGAGACGCGCGCGGTCCTGCTGCCAGACGACGTGGGCGCGTCCGGTGGCGGTATTGACCGCTGCGTGCGTCACGCCTTGAAGTTGCAGCAGTGAGCGGCTGATCAGCCAGCTGCACGCGGCGCAGGTGAGGCCATCGACCGCGAGGGTCACGCCGCGGCCGCCCGGCTCGGCCCGGGAGAGACTGTCGAGAAGGGCGGGGTCGTCGTAGCCCGTCCAATCGTCGCCGGCTTGCACGGGCCGGTCGGCGAGAGCGGTACGGAAACGATAGAAATCCTCGAGTCCGAGCTCGGCGATCAGCTGCGCCGCCGCCCGGCAGCCGGGGCAGCACACCGGCACGTCCGCATGATCGATACGGATCCACCAGGTCGCCCGCCCCGCCAGCGCCTCGCCGCAGTGAAAACACTCTGTGGGGCGATCGGCCACGCGCTCATTCCGCCGGAGGGACGACCGAGTTGGCGGTGCTGCCGTGTACCACTGGAACCGTGGGATGCGGCGTCGGCAATACCGGATCGGGATGCCGCAGAATCAGCACGAAGGTGATGATGCCGGCGATCACGGATCCCAAGGGCGGTGCGATCACCAACCACATCATCGGATGGTGGTACCAGGCTTTGCCGGTGCGTTCGATGCTCATTCGGAAACTCCTTTGGGATCTCAGGGCGCGGCGAAGAACCGCGCACGGCTCTCGACGCTGAGGCCGGAACGATCGAGCTGCCGTGCCTTCAACACGAAATCGCGCCCGCCGTGCTCTTCTCCGGCCGGGACGCGGACACGCACGACGACCGATTTCACATCCTCGGCAGGGACGCGGTAGGTCGGCGAATCGCCGTCGACGGTGGCGTTCGGAAGTCCCTCCGCGCTCAGCGCAAAGTCATGCGGACTCTGGTCCTTGTTGATGATCCGCACGGTGAATACGTTCTCGATGCGGCCATCGTCGAGCTCGCGGTACAGCGTGTTGCGGTCGCGCAGGACATCCAGATCGAACGGCACACGATGCGCGACGGCGTAGGCGAACCCGGACATCAGGGCCAGCAGCAACGCCCCGTAGATCGCGATTCGCGGCCTGAAAACCTTGGATCGGGTCCGATCGATTTGCGCCTGAGTCGAATAGCGCACGAGACCCGGGGGTGAGCCGACTTTCGCCATTACCGAGTCGCACGCGTCGATGCAGCTCGCACAGGCGATGCATTCGTATTGCAGCCCCTTGCGTATGTCGATTCCCGTCGGGCATACCTGCACGCAGATCATGCAATCGACGCAGTCGCCGAGACCCTCCTGGCGCGGCGCATGGCGGCTTCGCGAACCCCTGGGCTCGCCGCGCGCGGCATCGTAGGAGATGATCAGGGTGTCGTGGTCGAACATCGCGCTTTGGAAGCGCGCGTACGGACACATGTATTTGCAGACCTGTTCGCGCAGATAGCCGGCGTTGCCATAGGTCGCGAGGCCGTAGAAAAGGATCCAGAAGCCTTCCCAGTAGCCCACGGCGCCGCCGACGCCGGCCAGCCTCGCGAACAGGCCCTCGATCGAGGAGAAATAACCGACGAACGTCACCCCCGTGAACAAGGCGAAGCTCACCCAGAGGAGCTGCTTGGAGCTCTTGCGCGCGATCTTGCCGATCCCCCACGGCGCCTGGTCGAGCTTGATCTGCTGCGACCGGCTGCCCTCCGTGAAACGCTCCATCCAAATGAAAGTCTCCGTCCAGACCGTCTGCGGGCACGCATAACCGCACCACAGCCGGCCCGCCAGCGCCGTGAAGAAAAAGAGCGACAGCGCCGCGATGACCAGGAGCCAGGTGAGCAGATAGAAATCCTGAGGAAAGAGAGTGAGGCCGAAGACGAAGAACTTGCGCTCCGGCAGATCGAACAGCACCGCTTGGCGGCCGCCCCAGTGCATCCACGGCAAGCCGTAGAAAATTCCCAGCAGGACGAACATCGCGAGCAGGCGCAGCCGCGCGAAACGGCCCTGCACTTCGCGCGCGTAAACCTTGCGATGCGCTTCGTACAGTGGCTCGTCGGCGGCCTCGGCGCGTGCCTCGCCCACGCTCATGTGAGTGGCCTCTGCGACGGAGTTTCGGCCGGCGCGCCCGGTCCGGACCGCAGCATATAGGCGGTCAGGAAGCTCGAACCGAAGGTGAACAGCCAGAACATGAAGAATCCCAGCGCGTAGACCATCGACCGGAAGGCGATCGAGGATTGTCCGCTGCGCTCATCGAAGCCGAGCATCAGCGGATCGAGGTAGGCGAATACCAGGGCCGTCTCGAAACAGGCGGCGATGAACGAGGCCCACAATGACACGCCGATGGCTTCGGTCCGCCCGGACCATGGCCGCAAGCGGTGCGACTCATCGATCTGCATGCGACTCTCCTGCCAACGGCGCCGCCGCAGATGAGTCATTCGCGCTTGCGGGCGTGGAGCTCTGCGCCGGCTGCGACAGGCTGAGCACGTAAGCGGCAAGCAATCGCACTTTCATCTCGCCGAGCCGCTCGAGGTGGGCGGGCATGTGGTTCGTGCGGCCCTTCGTGATGGTCTCGCGGATGTCCTTGACGGAGGCGCCGTCCAGCCAGATGTTGTCGGTCAGGTTCGGTGCGCCGATGACCGTGTTGCCGGTTGCGGCCGTTCCATGACATCCGGAGCAGAAAGTCATGAATTTCACCTTGCCGGCGTCCACTTGCGCCGCGGAGGCCTCCGCCGGCGTGCGGCCGCTCAACGAAAGCACGTAGTCGAGCTCCTGCTCGACGCCGTCCGGGCCGAGCACCGGGCCCCACGCCGGCATCACGCCGTCGCGGCCGTGCGCAATCGATTGATAGACGTTCTGCTCGCTGCCGCCGTACAACCAGTCCTTGTCCGTGAGATTCGGAAAGCCCTTTGCCCCGCGCGCGTCCGATCCGTGGCAGGAGGAGCAATTGAGCGCGAACAAATTTCGTCCGGTCGCCATCGCCGCGGGATCGTGCGACAGCTCGAGCAGGCTCTTGCCGCTGAATGCCGCGAAGCGCCGCTCGATCGCCTGGCGGGCGGCCGCATCCTCGCGTTGATACTGGGAGACTTCAGACCAGTGCCACAGGCCCGCAAAATTGCCGAGTCCGGGGTACAAGACCAGATAGCCGAGTGCGAAAACGATCGAGCCGATGAAAAGCCACAGCCACCAGCGGGGCAGCGGATTGTTGTACTCGGTCAGATCCTCGTCCCACACGTGGGTGGTCTCTTTCGGCGAGGTCTTGCCGGAGCCGCGCGCGGTCCACCATATGAGCCACAGGCAGCCGAGAATGTTGGCGATGACGACGATCGAGACGAACGCCGCGATACCCGTGCTCACGACAGCTCCCTCGATCGAGCACCCCGACCGTTCGACGCCGGGTCCGGCTCCCCATCGCGACAGTCCTCATCGAGCGCCAGACGCGCCATCTGGTCGAACAGCGGTCGGCGCCGAGCGCTCCACGCCCAGATGCACAGCCCGAGGAAGGCAAGCAGCAAGCTCAAGGTGATCAGTCCGCGGACGATGCCCATCATGGCGACGCTCCGGCGTGAGAAGCCGCGCCCGCGGCGGAATAGCTCTCCCCGTGAAAGGTGAGGCCTTGAAGGTAGGCGATGACGGCGTCGAGCTCGTTTTTGCCGTTGACTTTCTCGGCCGCCGAATCGATGTCGGCTTGGCTATACGGCACGCCGAGGCGCCGGAGCACGCGCATCTTGGCCGCGAGGTCAACGGGATCGATGCCGCCCTTCGAAAGCCACGTGAAGGCCGGCATGTTCGACTCCGGCACGACGTCGCGCGGATTGTTCAGATGGATGCGGTGCCATTCATCGGAGTAGCGTCCGCCGATGCGCGCCAGGTCCGGCCCCGTGCGCTTCGAGCCGAACTGGAACGGATGGTCGTATACCGCCTCGCCGGCAAGCGAATAGTGCCCGTAGCGCTCGACCTCCGCCTCGAGCGGACGCACCATTTGGGTATGGCACAGATAGCAGCCCTCGCGCACGTAGACATCGCGCCCGGCGAGCTCCAGCGGGCCGTAGGGCTTGATGCCGGGTGCCGGCTGGATCACCGACGCCTGAAAGTAAAGCGGCACGATCTCCACCAAGCCCGCGATGCTGATGACGATGGCGATCAGGCTCCCCATCAGCCAGGCTCTCTTTTCGACGATCTCGTGATTCATCGGTCCGCCTCCGGTCAAACGGCAGGCACGGCGATCGGCGCCATGCGCTCGACGGGAACACTCACCGTCTTGGCCACGTTGTAGAGCATGATGAACATGCCGATTAGAAACAGGCCGCCGCCGCCGAGCCGCACGACGTAATACGGATACGTCGCCTTCAGCGATTCGACGAACGTGTAAGTGAGCGTGCCGTCGGCATTGGTCGCGCGCCACATGAGGCCCTGCATGACACCGGCGATCCACATCGCCGTGACGTACAAGACCACCCCGACGGTTGCAATCCAGAAGTGAATATCGATGAGGCGCACGCTCCACATCTCCTTGCGGCCATAGAGCCTGGGAATGAGGCTGTACATCGAGCCGATGGTCATGAATGCGACCCAGCCGAGGGCGCCGGAGTGCACGTGCCCTATGACCCAATCGGTGTCGTGTGAGAGCGCGTTGACGGTCTTGATGGACATCATCGGCCCTTCGAAGGTCGACATGCCGTAGAAGGAGAGCGCGACGATGAGGAACTTGAGGACGGGGTCGGTGCGCAGCTTATCCCAGGCACCCGACAGGGTCATGATCCCGTTGATCATGCCGCCCCATGAAGGCGCCAGCAGAATCACGGAGAACACCATGCCGAGAGACTGTACCCAGTCGGGGAGGCTCGTGTACTGCAAGTGATGAGGACCGGCCCACATGTAGATGGAGATGAGCGCCCAGAAATGCACGATCGACAACCGGTAGGAATAGATCGGCCGGCCCGCTTGCTTGGGCACGAAGTAATACATCATCCCGAGGAATGCGGCGGTCAGGAAGAAGCCCACCGCGTTATGGCCGTACCACCATTCCACCATGGCGTCGACCACACCGGAGTAGATGACGTAGGACTTCGTAAGGGAGACGGGGATCGCCAGGTTGTTCACGATGTGCAGGACGGCGATCGTGATGATGTAAGCGGCGAAGAACCAATTGGCCACGTAGATGTGCTTGACCTTGCGAATCGCGAGCGTGCCGAAGAAGACGTATGCATACGCGACCCATACCACCACGATCAGCAAGTCGATCGGCCACTCGAGCTCGGCGTATTCTTTGCCCTTGGTGAATCCGAGGGGCAGGCTTACCGCCGCCAGGAGAATGACGATCTGCCATCCCCAGAAGGTGAAGGTCGCGAGCCTGTCGGAGATCAAGCGCACCTGGCAGGTGCGCTGAACGATGTAATAGGAGGCGGCGAACAGGCCGCAGCCGCCGAAGGCGAATATCACCGCGTTGGTGTGCAACGGCCGCAGCCTTCCGTAGCTGAGGTAGGGCAGGCCGAAGTTGAGCGTCGGCCAGATCAATTCCGCGGCGATGATCACACCGACCGTCATTCCGACGATGCCCCAGATTACGGTCATGATGGCGAATTGGCGCACGACCGCATCGTTGTATGCGACCGGCGGTGCGGAAATAGCAGATGACTGCATGTGAATTCCTCGGCGTGCGGATCCGTCGTGAAATGTTAAGCGCGTGGCCGTCGGCTTCGACATCAGGACTACGCCCGGGTTGCCTACGTACAATTCCGGGCCGCGCTTGCGCTACGCGGAAGTACTTATTGGCTTGGAAGGCGGGCGGAGAGAGCCTATCGGGCACGATGATGACCAACGCCACTCCAGGGGCAGGGATGAGCGCAGCGAACGTCGCTTTCGACGGCGATCTCATGCGCCGCTATGACCGCGAGGGGCCCCGCTATACCTCCTATCCAACCGCGGCTCAGTTTCGCGAGACGATCGATGCAAGCGACTATCAGCGCGAGGCGCAGAACAGCCGGGGTGCCCGCGGTCTGCATCCACTTTCGGTCTACGTGCACATTCCATTTTGTTTCGCACCCTGCTTCTACTGCGGATGCAACAAGATTGTCACGAGCCGGCTCGAGCTCGCCGAACGCTATGCTCGAAGTCTCGTTCGCGAGATCTCGTTGCGCAGCCCTCTCTTCAGCAGCCAGCGCACGGTCCGGCAAATGCATTTCGGCGGCGGCACGCCGACGTTCCTGCCTGCGCGGCGGCTGATCGAGATCGTCGATCGGATCGATCGTGAATTTTCGCTCACCGACGCGGAATGGAGGGACTATTCCATCGAGATCGATCCGCGCGGCGCGAACGCGACGATGCTGCGCCTCCTGGCATCACTCGGATTCAACAGGCTCAGCCTCGGAGTACAGGATTTCGACGAGTCCGTGCAGCGCGCGGTGAATCGGGTGCAGTCCGCCGAAATCGTGGAGCGCACGTACGGCGCGGCGCGCGAGATCGGCTTTCGCTCGATCAATTTCGATCTGATCTACGGTCTGCCGCTCCAGACGCGGTCGAGTTTTGCGGCGACCGTCGAGCGGGTGGCGGCGCTCCGGCCGGACCGCGTCGCGGTCTACGGGTACGCGCACATGCCCCACCTGTTCAAGGCCCAACGGCAGATCCGCCAGGACGAGCTCCCGAACGCGCCTGCCCGGCTGGAACTCCTCCAGGTCGCCGTCGACACATTGGGCGCGGCCGGCTATGTATACATCGGCATGGACCATTTCGCGCTGCCGACGGACTCGCTTACGCTCGCGCTCGAGACACGCACCCTGCAACGCAGCTTTCAGGGATACACCACTCACGCCGACCTCGACCTGATCAACCTGGGTGTGAGCGCCATCGGTCGGGTGGGGGATCTCTATGTGCAGAATCCCAAGCTGCTCGCCGACTACGAGCGCTCGGTCGCCGGCGATGCGCTGCCGGCGCAGCGCGGCGTGTGCATGAACGGGGACGATCTCGTGCGCAATGCGGTCATCAATGGGATCATGTGCCACGGCAGAGTCGACATCGAGTCGGTCGAGCGCGATTTCGGCATTCGTTTCGAGGAGTATTTCGCGGCGGAGCTCGAGCGGCTCGAGGTTCTGGAGGCGGACGGTCTGGTCAGCCGCGAACGTGCAAGCATCGATCTCACGCCCAGCGGCCGTCTGTTGATGCGCAACGTCGCCATGACCTTCGACGCCTACGCATCGAGCAGCGCGCGGCCTGGCTCACGACTGATCTGACTGCGCCCTCAGGCCATACGGGAGGGGCAACTCCTCGGCCGCTACTGCCTCGCCGGTGTCGGTGTCGGCGGCGCCCGCCGCATCGATGCTCAGCACCGCGAGCGCCTCGAAGCCCCCGTCGACGGGCGCGAGCTCCGTGAGGCGGCCGGAGCGGCCGTCCTCGAGGCGCAGGGTCTGACCCACCGCCCAGGTCCCGGGCGGCAGCCGCAGTCGGAACATGCGCCGCTTGATGCGCCCGAGGTGCTGAGTACGGGCAATGATCTCCTGGCCCGTATAGCACCCCTTGGTGAAACTGATCGCGTCGAGGCGGTCGAGATTCAGCATTTGCGCAACGAATTGCTCGCTGGTGGCGGCGTACACTTGCGGCAGACCCGCACGAATATCCGCGAGGCGCCACGCGTGCTGCGCGCTTTCCGCGCCGGCGGGTGCCTGCGCCGAACGCTCCATTGCGGAGCTCAAAATCCAGTACCGGAATGAGTCGGGGTGGGCGCCGCCGGGCACACGCGCGACGGTCACGCCGTCGAGCTCGAGGTAACGAGCGTCGCGCGTGAACGCGGGGATCCGCGCGAGCTCGGGGGCCGAAGCCGACGCGCCGGCGACGCTCCAGCTCAGCTCCTCGATTTTCACCTTCGCTCGCAGAACGAACTTGCGCATGCGCTCGAGGGTCGGGCCGGCGATTTCGCGCGGCAGGATCGCCAACACGCCGCTCGAGTGAGGCAGCAGGTGCATGACCGACAGGACTCTGCCTTGCGCCGTGGAGTAGGCGGCAAGGAGCGGAATGCCGTCGGACAGGGGGCGCGTGTCGTTGGACACTTGCCCTTGAAGGAAGGCGATCGCATCCGGGCCTGCAAATCGCAAAACGCCCAAGTACGGCAGCTCGGCTGTATGCGTGCTCACGTGCGCATGAATGAGGCCGGCAGGGCGCGCTGTCAACCCCCCACCCGCCGATGGGCGCTTTCTGCAGCGCGAAGCGGGTTTCGTGGTTATAGGCCCCCGTTTTCTGGCACACTTTCGTCCGTGATACCGACTGTCGACGATCAGGATGATGTCCCCGCGCTGGCGACGGCCCCGCCCGTCCAGCCGGTCGCGCCGCCGCGTGAGGTGGGCGGGCGCGAAGGGCCCGAGCCGACGCGTTTCGGCGATTGGGAATTGCGGGGCCGATGTATTGATTTTTGAATTGAATCTGCCGCTTTGAAGAGCATGCCCGCACGCACCCGGCCGCTGTCGCCGCATTTGTCGATCTATCGTTGGCAGATCGGCAATACGTTGTCCATCCTGCACCGATTCACGGGTATTGCCCTTGCATTGGGGTTCATGGCGCTCTGCTACTGGCTGGTCTCGCTGGCCAGCGGCGAGGAAAGCTACCGGGGTGCGGCACGGGCGTTCGCCAGTCCCTTCGGATTGCTGTGTTTGTTCGGCTGGACATTCGCCTTCCTGTATCACCTGTTCAACGGGGTGCGCCACCTGTTCTGGGACGTCGGCATGGGATTCGAGCGCACGGCGCGGCATGCGAGCGGATGGTTCGTCGTGCTCGCGGCCCTGGCGTCGACGCTGGCGACCTGGGTGCTGCTCTGGCGCGGCGGCCAACCATGAGCTTGCGAAGTCCCCTCGGCAGGGTGCTCGGCACCGGGTCTGCAAAGGATGGAACGCTGCAGTGGTGGGCCGAGCGGGTCAGCGCGGTCGCTCTCATACCTCTGACATTGTGGTTTTTCTTCTCGCTGCTGCTGTTGCCGGCACTCGATTACACGACCGTGCATTCGTGGTTGTCCGTGCCTTTGAGCGCCTTTCTCGCGGTACTTCTGGTCGCGGTCACGGCGTATCACTCCTATCTCGGCACCAACGTCGTCGTCGAGGACTACGTGCACGCCAATGCTCCGAAGCTGTTCCTGGCGCTGGCGCTTCGGTTCTTGTACGTACTCGGGGCGGGCGCGGGGATCTTCGCGATCCTGCGCATCGCGCTCGGATCCTAGGGAGCCCGGTGAGCGAATATAAGTTCATCGACCACACCTATGACGTGGTGGTGGTCGGCGCCGGTGGGGCCGGACTGCGCGCCACCTTCGGGCTGGCCGAGGCCGGACTGGCCACGGCATGCTTGACCAAGGTGTTCCCGACGCGCAGCCACACCGTCGCTGCTCAGGGCGGAATTTCCGCTGCGCTCGGCAACATGGGTGAGGATGACTGGCGCTGGCACATGTATGACACGGTGAAGGGCTCGGACTGGCTCGGCGACCAGGATGCAATCGAGTTCATGTGCAAGGTGGCGCCGGCCGCGGTGATCGAGCTCGAGCATTACGGTGTGCCGTTCTCGCGCACGGACCAGGGTAAGATCTATCAGCGGCCGTTCGGCGGCATGACCACGCACTTCGGCAAGGGCATTGCCCAACGCACCTGCGCGGCCGCCGACCGCACCGGTCACGCCATGCTGCATACCTTGTATCAGCAGTGCTTGAAGCACGAAGCCACCTTCTTCATCGAGTACTTCGCGCTCGACCTGATTATGGAAAATGGCGAATGTCGCGGCGTGATCGCGCTCGACATGGCCGAGGGCACATTGCACCGGTTTCGGGCCCACCAGGTCATCCTCGCCACCGGCGGCTACGGCCGCGCCTGGTTCTCCTGCACGTCCGCGCACACCTGCACGGGCGACGGGGGCGGCATGGTTCTGCGCGCCGGATTACCGCTCGAGGACATGGAGTTCGTGCAATTCCACCCGACCGGCATCTACGGCGCCGGCTGCCTCATCACCGAGGGCTCGCGCGGGGAGGGCGGCTACCTCACGAACTCCCTGGGCGAGCGGTTCATGGAGCGCTATGCGCCGAACGCCAAGGATCTCGCCTCACGCGACGTCGTGAGCCGATCGATGACCATCGAGATTCGCGAAGGCCGCGGATCCGGCAAGCTCAAGGACCACATCGATCTTCACCTCGAACACCTGGGTCCGGAGGTGATCAAGGAGCGCCTTCCCGGCATCGCGGAGACGGCACGCATCTTCGCCAACGTCGACGTCAACAAAGAGCCGATTCCGGTGCTCCCGACCGTCCACTACAACATGGGCGGCATCCCCTGCAACATCCACGGTCAGGTCACCTACCGGCGCAACGGCGTCGACATGCTGGTGCCGGGGCTGCTGACTGCCGGCGAAGCCGCGTGCGTCTCGGTGCATGGTGCCAATCGACTGGGATCGAACTCGCTCTTGGACCTGGTGGTCTTCGGCCGGGAGCTCGCCCGCTTCTGCGCCGAGGTGGTGAAGCCCGGGGACCCGCATCGTGCGCTGAAGCCCGACTGCGTCGACGCCACGCTGGCGCGGTTCGACGCCTTGCGCTATGCGAAGGGTTCGCGGCGCACCGCGGATATTCGGCTCGACATGCAGCGCATCATGCAAGAGGATGCGGCGGTGTTTCGCACCGCAGAAACGTTGGGCAACGGCAAGCGCCGGCTCGCGGCCGTATTCGACTCGTTCAGGGACGTCCAGATCACCGACCGCTCGCTCATCTGGAATACCGATCTCATCGAGACCTTGGAGCTCGAGAATCTGCTCGGCCAGGCGGTGGCGACCATGCACTCGGCCGAGAATCGCAAGGAGAGCCGCGGCGCCCAGGCTCGGGAGGATTTCCCGAACCGCGATGATCAGAACTGGCTGAAGCATACCCTGTGCTGGGTGGATGCTCGCGGAGCGACCCGCTTCGACTACCGGCCCGTGCATATGAACACCTTGACCGACGACGTCGATCCCATTCCGCCCAAAGCGCGCACCTATTGAGGAGCATGATCGATGGCCGAGTTTTCTCTTCCCCGCAATTCCAAGGTGCGCAAGGACGGCAGGGTGTTCAAGGCACCCGCCGGCGCCAGCCACGTGCGGGTGTTCCGGATCTATCGCTTCGATCCGGACGCGGCCGAGAACCCGCGCCTCGATACCTACGAGGTCGATATGGACAGCTGCGGGCCGATGATCCTGGACGCACTGATCAAGATCAAGAACGAGATCGACACGACCTTGAGCTTTCGACGGTCCTGCCGGGAAGGGATCTGCGGGTCGTGCGCGATGAACATCGATGGCAAGAACGGCCTGGCGTGCATCAGCGCCTGCGCGGACGTCAAGAACGACATCCGGATCTACCCCTTGCCGCACATGCCGGTCATCAAGGACCTCGTCCCCGATTTGACCAATTTCTATGCCCAATACGCCGCCGTCAAGCCGTGGCTGCAAACCATCACGCCGCCGCCGCCGGACGCTGAGCGGCTCCAGTCGAAGGAAGACCAGGAGAAGGTCGACCGGCCCTCCGCGTGCATCCTGTGCGCCTGCTGCTCGACCAGTTGTCCGAGCTACTGGTGGAACAGCGAGCGATATCTTGGGCCGGCCGCTTTGCTCGCGGCCTACCGGTGGATCGTGGACAGCCGTGACGAGGCGGCCGGGGACCGGCTCGATCAGCTCGAGGATCCGTTCCGGCTCTATCGTTGCCACACCATCATGAACTGTACGGAGGCATGCCCCAAGGATCTGAATCCCGCCAAAGCCATCGGCGAAGTGAAGCAGATGCTGGCGCATCGGCGCCTGTAGAGCTCGTGGAGGATCCCGTTGCAGAAGCGCTCGGACGGCTGCGCTGGCGATGCCGGCGCGGCATGAAGGAGCTCGACGTGCTGTTCAGCCGATACGTCGATGAAGAGTTCGCACAGGCCCCGAGCGCGCATCGGGAGGCCTTTCTGGCCCTTCTCGAGACACCGGATCCGCAGATCTGGGCATATTGTCTCGGGCTCGAGCAGCCCCCCACGCCCGTCATGGGCTCGCTCATCCGGCGAATCACGCGGGCCGGCGATTAACTCAGGCGGCCGGGTGCCGCTGCTAGAATTGAACCTGTGCGCAAAATCACGTCTGCAGTTAACGCAATAGAGGGAAACCGTCGAACTTTTCCCCAGCAGCCCGGTCTACCGCGACAGGCTGGCTCGCAAGCTCGCCGGTTTGGGCTCTCGCATGACGGTTGAAGAGAGCGACCTCAAGCTGGTCGAGCGCGTCCAGCGCGGCGAGCGCGCGGCGTTCGATTTATTGGTCCTGCGATACCAGCACAAGGTGCTGAAGCTGATCATGCGTTACGTGCACGATGCGACCGAAGCCGAAGACATAGCACAGGAGGCGTTCGTCAAAGCCTATCGCGCCCTCCAGTCGTTTCGCGGCGATAGCGCCTTCTATACCTGGCTGTATAGAATCGCGATCAACACCGCGAAGAACGCGCTCGTTGCGACCAAACGCCGGCCCATGGACTACGATCTCGACCTTCAGGATCCCGAGCAGTACGACCTGCACTCGCGGCTGTCGGAATCCGAAACGCCGGAAGCCTTGCTCCTTACCGACGAGATACGCGATACCGTAAATCGCGCCATCGAGAATCTGCCGGAGGATCTGCGCACCGCCATCGTGTTGCGCGAGCTCGAAGGTTTGAGTTACGAGGATATTGCACAGACCATGGACTGCCCGGTCGGAACGGTGCGTTCGCGGATTTTTCGCGCGCGCGAGGCGATAGACAAAAAGCTGCGACCCATTTTCGAGGGCGGCCTGGGTCGGCCCGAGGACACATGAGCGACCAAATTCGTGAACAGGTATCGGCTTTTCTCGACGGTGAGCTGCCGAGCTCGGAGACTGAGCTTCTGCTGAAGCGCTTGACGCGCGACGTGGAGCTTCGCCAGTGCTTCGGTCGATATGCGTTGATCGGCGAGACCTTGCGGGGCGGAAGCTCCGCAGCCTTGAGCCTCTCTTTTGGAGTGCGGGTCAATCGCGCCATCGACGGCGAACCGCCCGCGCCGGGGCTGGAGATTCCCCGCCTCCGGCCCTTGCGGTGGTGGAAGCCCATCGCCGGCACGGCGGTTGCCGCCGGAGTCGCGGCCGTGGCGGTGGTTGCCCTGCAGCAGCGAGCGATTGCCCCGGGGGTGCAGAGCGCCTCGCCGGCGGTCGCGCAAACTGCCCGCCTCGTGCAGCCCCGGGAGGCGATTTCCTATACGGTGCCCGTCGCAGCGCAGCCTCTGGCGGTGGTCCCGGCCGCCCGGCTGACCAGCTATGTGTTCGCGCACAGCAAGTACTCGGTGGGTCTCGGACAGGGCAATCTGTTGTCGGCATTGCTGAGCGAAGATCAAGTTCCGACCTACGGACCAGGGGCCGCCGCGCCCCAGGCGGTGTCTACCGCGGCCCCGACGCCCGCCGCGCCATCCGCGACGCACGCTGCGCAGACCCCTCCATGACGAGAAAGAAGTTTCGGGCCCGGGCCAACTGGCTGATTCCCTGCGCCGCGGCCGGCGTCCTGAGCCTTGCTCTCGGACAGCGCTCGAGCGCTGCGGATGATGCCCGCGCCTGGCTCGAGAAAATGAATCAGGCGCTCGCAACCCGCAACTACGACGGCACGTTCTTTCATTTGAGCGAGGGCCGCGTCGAAACCATGCGTATCGTGCACCGAGTGAAGTCGGGCCGCGTGACCGAGCGGCTCCAGTCCCTGGACGGGTCGGGACGCGAGTTCGTGCGCAACAATGACGAGCTCACCTGTTATCTGCCGGACCAGCACACGGTGCTGGTCGAGCCCCGCCAGGACCGCGGCCCTTTCCTGGGCTCGCTTCCGCGGTTCGGTGCGGACGTCGATCAATTCTATCTGATCGAATCGCTGCCCGCCTCGCGGGTGCTTGGCCGCGCCGCACGGGTGATCGCCGTCAACCCCAAGGACCAGTACCGTTTCGGCTATCGTCTGTGGCTCGACGAGAATACCGCGATGCCCTTGAAGACGCAGCTCTGCGATGCGCATGGCCAGGTGATCGAGCAGATCCTGTTCGCACATTTGGAGATGCCGGAGACCATCGCGGATGCGGATCTGGCGCCGGCCGTGCACACCGAGGGCATGCGCTGGGTGCGGCAGGGTTCATCGAGCGAGCCGCCGTCGGCGGCACTGTCCGCCTATCGAGCCAGTGAGCTGCCGCCGGGCTTTCATTTGACGGTGTCCGGTGCCCAGACGCTGGGCGATGCCTCGGGGCCCGCTGCACACCTGGTGTACTCGGACGGACTCGCGACGGTCTCGGTGTTCGTCGAGCCGGAAGCTTCGGTGAAGTCGAATGCCGCCGATACCCCGAGCCCACCGGCTGAGCCGCCCATGCAGGGGCTGGCGCGCGTCGGATCGGGCTTCGCGTTCTCCACCGTGGTGCAGGGTCATCAAGTCACCGCGGTGGGCGAGGTCCCGGCGCAGACGGTCGAGTTTATCGCTCAGTCCGTGAAGTCCTTCGGCAACAGCCTGCCGCCGCACTAAAGCCCCATGCGCTTCGTGCTTTACTCCCGCGCGGGCTGCGGCCTGTGCGAGGAGCTCAGGGCAGAGCTCGAGCGGCTGCCGGCCGCCCGCGGCTACCCGCTCGATGAAATCGACGTGGACGCAGACCCCGCGACGCGGGCTCGGTACGGCCACAAGATTCCGGTGCTGCTGTTCGCGGGAGAAATGGTCTGCCATGGCCGGTTGGACACCGATGAGGTGCTCAAAGCGCTCGCATACCATCGTTGACCGGTATAATCGGGGGTTTGTCCGACTCCTGGCACTTGATGAAGAATATCCGCAACTTCTCGATCATCGCGCATGTTGATCACGGCAAATCGACCTTGGCGGATCGCTTCATCCAGGAGTGCGGCGGCCTCGAGGCTCGGGAAATGCAGGCGCAGGTGCTGGATTCGATGGACCTCGAGCGGGAGCGGGGCATCACCATCAAGGCCGCGAGCGTCACGTTGACTTTCAAGTCGCTGAGCGGTGAGGTCTATCAGCTCAACTTCATCGATACCCCGGGACACGTCGACTTCTCGTACGAGGTCTCCCGATCCCTGGCGGCCTGCGAGGGCGCGCTCTTGGTCGTCGACGCCGCACAGGGGGTCGAAGCGCAGAGCGTCGCCAATTGCTACACCGCCCTCGAGCAGGGACTCGAGGTGTTGCCGGTCATCAACAAGATCGATCTGCCGTCCGCCGATCCGGCGAAAGTCATCCACGAAATCGAGGAGATCATCGGTATTCCCGCCGACGATGCGGCGCTGGTCAGCGCCAAGACCGGTCTCGGCGTTCCGGAGCTGCTCGAGCACCTGGTCAAGCGCATCCCTCCGCCGCAGGGCGACCCGGCGGCCCCGCTCCAAGCCCTCATCATCGACTCCTGGTTCGACAATTACGTGGGCGTCGTGTCCCTGGTACGGGTCGTGAATGGTGCGTTGCAGTCCGGCGCCAAGATCCGGGTGATGTCGACGGGCCGGAGCCATGTCGTCGACCGGCTCGGACGCTATGCGCCGAAGCCCGTCACGCTCGAGGCGCTGAACACCGGTGAAGTCGGGTTCGTCATGGCCGGGATCAAGGAAATCGACGGAGCGCCGGTGGGCGATACCATCACCCTCGAGGCGAACCCCGCCAAGCAGCCGCTGGCCGGCTTCAAGCAGGTGCAGCCGCGCGTCTTCGCCGGCCTCTTCCCGGTGAGCTCGGATGACTATGAACAATTTCGCGACGCCTTGAAGAAGCTCAAGCTCAACGATTCGGCCCTGCATTTCGAGCCCGAGGTGTCGACCGCCTTGGGGTTCGGATTTCGCTGCGGATTCCTGGGGCTGTTGCACATGGAGATCGTGCAGGAGCGTCTCGAGCGCGAGTACGACCTCGATCTGATCACCAGCGCTCCCACCGTGGTCTACGAGGTGCTGCTCACCGACGGCTCGGTGACCACGGTGGACAACCCCACGAAGCTCCCGCCGCAGGACCGTATTGCCGAGCTGCGGGAACCGATCATCACCGCCAACATTCTGGTACCCCCGGATCATGTGGGCGCGGTCTTAACGCTATGCAGCGAGAAGCGGGGTGCGCAGAAAAAGATGCTTTTTCTCGGCAGCCAGGTATCGCTGCAATACGAATTGCCGCTCGCCGAAGTGGTGCTCGATTTCTTCGACCGGCTCAAGTCGGCGAGCCGTGGGTACGCCTCCTTCGACTACGAGTTCCATTCGTTCCGGCCGGCGCCGCTGGTCAAGCTCGACGTGCTGATCAACGGCGACCCGGTGGATGCGCTGGCGCTCATCGTGCACAAGGACAATGCCTACGCGCGCGGCCGCGAGCTGGTCGATAAGATGCAGGAGCTCATTCCGCGCCAGATGTTCGACATCGCGGTGCAGGCCGCGATCGGCAGCCACATCATTGCGCGTGCCAGCGTCAAGGCGATGCGCAAGAACGTGCTCGCCAAGTGCTATGGCGGCGATATCACGCGCAAGCGAAAGCTCTTGGAAAAGCAGAAGGCCGGCAAGAAGCGCATGAAGCAGGTCGGCCAGGTGGAGATACCGCAGGAAGCGTTTCTCGCCGTTCTTCAGGTCGGCAAGAAAGCCAATTGAATTTTTCGTGATTCGTACACGCCCGGAGGGTTTTTCGTGAGTGACGGCGACAGCCTGTTTACAGCTCTATTGTGCGCGGCGATTGCCTGCGTCCTCGTGATCCTCATCGACGGCTGGTTCTTCCGCCCGCGGCGCGACCCGGGAGCGATCAGCCTGGAGGAGCCGATCGTGCCGCGCCTCGCCGGCTACGCCCTGGTCGCGCTGGCGCTCGCCATGTTGTGGCGGCTGTTCCGCTACGAGGCCGTGGATTTCAGCTTCATGCTGGTGCTCGTGGGCGCGATCTCGGGGGCCATCTGGGTCCTGGATCGGGCGTTTTTCGCGCGGCGCCGCATTCAGGCCGCCGCTGCGGCCGGCACGCCGCCCGAGCGCGTGCGCGAGCCGGTTGCGGTCGAGTACGCGCGCTCGTTCTTTCCCGTGATCCTGCTGGTGCTGGTGATTCGCTCGTTTCTGTTCGAGCCGTTTCGCATTCCGTCCGATTCCATGATGCCGACCCTGTTCGACGGCGACTTCATTTTTGTGAGCAAGTACTCGTACGGCCTGCGCCTGCCCGTCAGCAATACGCTGATCGTCCCGACCGGCACGCCGCAACGGGGCGATGTGATCGTGTTCCGCCTGCCTCCCAATCCCAAGATCAACTACATCAAGCGGCTGGTGGGATTGCCGGGCGACCGTATCCGCGTCGACGAGAAGAACCAGCTGTATGTGAACGGCGTGCCGCAGCCCCAGACCCCCGGTCCCACCTATACCGGACCCAAGCAGAACGCATGGAATTACGCCGGCGTACCCACCGCATGGGAGCTGCTGGGGACCAAGCGCCACCAGATCATGTTCGCGCGTGGCACCGTCACGAGCGGGGAATGGGTGGTGCCGGCGGGGCACTATTTCTTCATGGGCGACAACCGCAACAACAGCAAGGACAGTCGCTGGACGGACGATTCGGATGCGCCAGGGTTCGTTCCGGCGCAAAATCTGGTCGGTAAGGCGGTGCGAATTTGGCTCAATCTTGATACTCGTGACGGACCTCTCTGGAATCGGATCGGTAATGCGATTCAATAAGAGCCCCACAGGGAGGCAGTTTATGCGCCATCGTCAGCAAGGTATGACCATGATCGGGATGCTCTTCGTCCTGGGATTGATGGGGGTGATTCTCTACGCGGGTATACGCATCGCCCCGCTGTATCTGAACTATATGAAGGTCGCGCGCAGCATGGATGCGACGGCCTCTGAATTCAAAGGCGACGCGGTGGACCAGACGGCCCTGCGCCGGACGCTGGAGAAGCACTGGCAAATCGAGGACATCGACAGCGTGCAGGCCAAGGAAGTGGAAATAACCAAGGATGACAGCGGCGCCGTGATGCACGTGGCCTACGACGATTCCGCGCCCTACATCGCCAACGTCTCGCTCACCGTGCACTTCGAAAAGACCGCGAAGGTGCAGTGAGCCGGGACTCTTCGGAGCTTCTTGCCTGGACCGAGCGCGCGTTCGGCCACGCCTTCTCGAACCCCTCTCTGTGTCGGGCGGCACTCACGCATCGCAGTGCCGGCGGGGAGCACAATGAGCGCCTCGAGTTCCTCGGTGATGCAGTTCTCAATTGCAGTGTGGCGCGCTTGCTATACGATGCGCATCCGGACGCCGACGAAGGAGCGCTTTCCCGGCTGCGCGCCAGTCTGGTGAGCGGTGAGACGCTCGCCCAGATCGCCGGCGATCTCGAGGTGGGGGAGCATCTACGCCTGGGATCGGGGGAGCTGAAGTCCGGTGGCTATCGCAGGGCCTCGATCTTGGCAGACGCGTTGGAGGCGATGGTGGGAGCGATATATCTGGATTCGAGCTTCGGTGCGGCGGCGGCGGCGGTTGAACGCATCGTCGGCCCGCGCCTCGAGAAGCTGCCCTCGGCCGAGACACTGAAGGATGCCAAGACGCGCCTGCAGGAGGCGCTTCAGGCACGAGGCCTCGCCTTGCCGGTCTATTCGCTGACCTCCACAGTGGGCGAGCCGCACTCGCAGTCTTTCACGGTCACCTGTGAGGTATCCGCGTTCGGGCTGTCCGCGGTGGGCGAGGGTGCCAGCCGGCGCCGCGCCGAGCAACTCGCGGCGCGGAAAGTGCTGGATCTACTCCCACCCGAAATGCGCAGATCCCCATGAGCGAGGTTGCTTTTCGCGCGGGCATGGTCGCGATCGTCGGCCGGCCCAACGTCGGTAAATCCACGCTGGTGAACGCCTTGGTGGGCCGCAAGGTCACGATCGTAAGTGCCAAGCCGCAGACCACCCGGCACCGGATCCTCGGAGTGGTAAACCGACCGGACGCGCAGCTTGTTCTGGTCGACACCCCGGGATTGCACGAGTCGACCCGGCGGGTGATGAATCAGTATATGAATCGGGTTGCCATCTCCTCCTCGCGCGATGCCGACGTCATTCTGTTCGTGATCGAGGCCATGCACTTCAGCGAGGAAGATTTGTGGGTCTGGGAGCGGGTCAGAGGCCTCAAACAGCCGCTGTTCCTGGTCATCAACAAGGTCGACCGCGTGAGTCCGAAGGACCGGTTATTGCCGTTCATCGACGATGTGACGCGCCGCGTACCGGCTTCCGGGGTCTTGCCGGTCTCGGCGCTCGAGCGCGACAACCTCGATCGACTGGCGGACGTGGTGGGCTCGCGGCTGCCGGTGGCGCCGCCGTTGTTCGCGCCGGACGTCCTCACCGATCGCGACGAGCCGTTTCAGGCCGCCGAGATCGTGCGCGAGAAGCTGACTCTCAAGCTCCGGGAAGAGCTCCCGTACGGCATCAACGTGCAGATCGAGCGCTTTGCGGACGAGGATGGGCGCATCATCATCAACGCCGTGATCTGGGTGGAGCGCGCGGGGCAGAAGGCCATCGTGATCGGGCAGGGCGGGGAGCGGCTGAAAGAGATCGGGCGTCTGGCGCGTATCGAGCTCAACGATCTGTGGCAGCGCTCGGTACACTTGGAGCTCTGGGTGAAGGTCAAGGAAAACTGGGCGGACAACGAGATGGCCTTGCGTCAGTTCGGGTACGAGACATTGTGATGAAGCGGGTTTCCGGCCGACGCGTATGGCTCGCCCCCGCCTACGTCCTGCATCAGTACGCCTATCGGGATACGAGCCGCATCGTCGAGGTGTTCACGGCCGAGCACGGCCGGCTCACCCTGTTTGCGCGCGGCGCGAATGGTGCGAAATCGACGCTTCGCGGGGTGCTGCGGCCGTTCCAGCGGCTGCTGGTCTCCTGGTCGGGGCGCTCCGAGGCGTGTCAGCTGGTGAGCGCCGAGCTCGACGGGGCGCTCACCACGCTCGCCAAAGAGCGCCTGATGAGCGGCTTTTACCTCAACGAGCTCTTGTTGAAGCTGACCGAGCGGTGCGACCCGCATCCGGAAGTTTTCGAGGCTTATGGGGTCTGCATCGAGGGCTTGTGCTCTGCCGAGCCGGAGGAGGCGAGTCTGCGGCGTTTCGAGAAACGCCTGCTCGATCACCTGGGCTACGGATTGGATTTGTCCAGAGCCGCGGATGGAGAGCCGATCGCCCCCGACGCGTACTATCGCTTTGCCGCAGAGCGCGCCGCGCAGCCTTGCGTGGCCGAGACTCCGGGGGCCATCTATGGCCGCTCGTTGGCGGACCTTGAGGACGAGCGGTTCGTCGACGCGCGCTCGTTGCGGGATGCGAAGCGCGTGCTGCGGGCGGCGCTCGAGGCGTGCCTCGATGGGCGAACGTTGAAGTCGCGCGAAGTCATGCGGGCGATGCGTCGTCGCGAGCACGAGGCGCCGCCGGAACAATCATGAGCGCAGCGGGAGGCATCGCTCTCGGGGTGAATATCGATCACGTCGCGACGCTCCGTCAAGCGCGGCGAATCGATTATCCGGATCCGGTGCACGCCGCGCTGCTCGCCGAGCAATCAGGTGCCGACAGCATCACCCTGCACTTGCGCGAGGATCGCCGCCACATCCAGGATCGCGACGTGGTGGCGCTGCGCCGTCTGCTGAAGACCCGCATGAACCTCGAGATGGCGGTGACCACCGAGATGATCCGCATTGCCGGCGAGGTGCTGCCGCACGATTGCTGCCTCGTGCCTGAATCGCGCGAGGAGGTGACCACCGAGGGCGGACTCGATGTAACGGCGCAGGAGGCACGCCTCGAGGATGCCTGCAAAGCGCTCAGCGCCGTCGGCATCCGGGTCTCCCTGTTCATCGACCCCGACGCGGCGCAGATCGAGGCCGCGCGGCGCGTGGGCGTTCCGGTGATCGAGTTGCATACCGGGACCTATGCCAATGCGAGCGGCGCCGCGCGCGCAGTGGAGCTCGAGCGCGTCCGCTCGGCGGCGTCGCTGGCCGCCTCGCTCGGTCTGGTCGTGAACGCGGGGCATGGGCTCAACTATCACAACGTCGAGTCCATCGCCGCCATCCCGGAGATCGTGGAGCTCAACATCGGGCATGCCATCATCGCGCGTGCCGTATTCGAGGGATTGCCGCGGGCCGTACGGGAGATGAAAGAGCTGATGCGCGCCGCTCGATGATTTACGGCATCGGCATCGATGTGCTCAAAGCCGAGCGCGTCCAGCGGGTACTCGAGAAGCATGGCGAGCGATTCATCCGGCATTTGCTCATGCCCGAAGAGCGGGCGCAGCTCGATCGCACCGCGCGGCCGGCCCGCTTTCTCGCCATGCATTTCGCTGCAAAAGAGGCCATCGTCAAGGCCATGGGTACGGGATTTGCGCACGGCGTCTGGATCCGGGACGTCGGCATGGTACAGAACGCCTGGGGAAGGCCCGAGGTGGTCTATTCGGCGCGCGGCGCCAAGGTGCGCGACGAGCTCGGCGTCGGCGAGGGACACGTGACGCTCACCGACGAGGCGGGCCTGGTCGTCGCCGTGGCCGTGCTCATGCGCCGGGGCGCGGCGTGAATACTCTGGTGTTCGACATCGAGACCGTTCCCGACACCGATTTCGGGCGGCGCCTGTACGGCCTCAAAGGCTTGGAGGACGAGCAAGTCGGAAAAATCATGATCACCCGGCGGCGCCAGGATGTGGGCAGCGAGTTTCTGCCACCCGAGCAGCACCGCGTGGTGGCGATTTCCGTGGTCATGCGCTCGCGCGACTCGCTCAAGGTGTGGAGCCTCGGCGAGGAAAGCTCGTCCGAGAAGGACTTGATCGAGCGGTTTTTCGACGGTCTGGAGCGCTACACGCCGGACCTGGTGTCGTGGAACGGAGCGGGGTTCGACCTGCCGGTATTGCACTATCGCAGCCTCTTGCACGGTATCACCGCGGCCCGCTACTGGGAGACCGGCGAGAGCGACGCGAGCTTCCGCTACAGCAATTACTTGAGCCGGTTTCACTGGCGGCACATGGATCTCATGGACATCCTGTCCGGATTTCAGGGACGCGGGCGTGCCAGCCTTCACGCCATCGCCTGCCTGCTCGGATTGCCCGGCAAGCTCGGTATGGATGGCGCCCAGGTTTGGGAGGTGTTCCTGGGCGGTGGGCTCAAGCGCATCCGCGATTATTGCGAGACCGATGTTTTGAACACGTACCTGGTATATCTGCGCTTCGAGCTGTTGCGCGGCCGCTTGAGCGCCGTGGAGCACGCGGGTGAGGTTGCGCGCGTGCGGCAGCTCCTGAAGGACTCGACCGCGGCCCATTTTCAAGAATTTCTGGCGGCGTGGCCGGAGACCTGAAGAAGGGCGAGCCGCTCGAAGCGGATGTCGTGGATCTTACCCACGACGGGCGCGGTATTGCGCGCATCGCGGGCAAAGCCGTGTTCATCGAGGGCGCGCTGCCCGGAGAGCGTGTGCGCTGTCGGGTGACGAAGCATCGACGTCAATTCGACGAGGCGGCGCTCATGGACGTGATCGTCGCCTCGCCCGATCGCGTCGCCCCGCGATGCGTGCATTTCGGGGTGTGCGGAGGATGCTCGCTGCAGCATCTTTCGCCCGCCGCTCAACTCGCCGCGAAGCAGGGCCAGCTTCTCGACAACCTCGAGCGCATCGGCGGCGTCGCGCCGCTGCGCATCCTCGAACCCGTGCGAGGTCCCGCCTTCGCGTATCGGCGCCGCGCCCGCCTCGGCGTGCGGTACGTGCACAAGAAGGGCCGCGTGCTCGCCGGCTTTCGCGAACGCGACAAGCCCTATCTTGCCGACCTGCACCGCTGCGAGATCCTCATCGCGCGATTTGCGACCCTGCCCGAGGAGCTCGCCGCCCTGGTCGAGACGCTGAGCATCCGTGAGCGGATTCCGCAAGTCGAGGTGGCGGCGGGCGACGATGGGGCGGCGCTGGTATTTCGAATCATGGACCCTTTGTCGCAGGACGACAGGATCGCGCTCGAGCGCTTCGCGGCGCGCCTCGATGTCCAGATCTATTTGCAGCCGGGCGGCCTCGATACGATCCGTCCGCTTGCGGGTGATGCCGTGCCGCTCAGCTACGCGGTTGATGGGGGCCGCGTCATCATCGAGTTCGGCCCCTCCGATTTCGTGCAGATCAACCGGGATGTCAATGCCGCGATGGTCGATGCAGCGCTCGAGTTTCTCGCGCCGTCGGCAGACGACTCGGTTCTGGATCTGTTCTGCGGCCTCGGCAACTTCACGCTCCCCTTGAGCCGGCGTGCCGCCGCCGTGGTGGGTGTGGAGGGCGATGAGGCCCTGGTGCGCAAGGCCCGGTCCAATGCATCGCGTAACGGCATCGGCAATGCGCAATTCTTTACGGAGAATCTGTTCGAGCCGGCCGCTCTGGGTCCCTGGGCCGAGCGCAGCTACGACCTTTTGCTGCTCGATCCTCCGAGGGCGGGCGCCGTTGAAATCATGGAACGTATGGCACAGTGGCGGCCTCGGAGGGTCGTGTATATTTCCTGCCATCCGGGGAGTCTGGCACGGGATGCAGGACTCTTGGTTCGCGGCCAGGGATATCGGCTGATCGGGGCAGGGGTCATGGATATGTTTCCGCATACCACACACGTCGAGTCGCTGGCCGTGTTTGAGCAGGGAGCGTGAGTTTGGGCCCTCTCATGGTCGATGTAGAGGGCATGGTTTTGAGCCCCGATGACATCGATGTGCTGTCGCATCCGCTGGTCGGCAGCGTCCTCTTGTATACCCGTAACTATCGGAATCCTAAGCAAATTGCTGAGCTTTGCGAGTCCATCCGCGCGCTCCGCTCGCCGCACCTCTTGATTGCGACCGATCACGAGGGGGGGCGGATCCAGCGCTTCCGCGAAGGGTTTACCCAGTTGCCGGCCGCGCGCCTGCTCGGCCGCCGTTTCGACGAGGACCGCTCCGAAGGGCTGCGCTGTGCACATGCGGTCGGCTGGCTTCTCGCCGCGGAGTTGCGCGCGGTCGGCGTTGATTTCAGCTTCGCTCCCTGTGTGGACATCGATTGGGGGTTGAGCGAGGTCATCGGGGATCGAGCCCTCCATCGCGACGGCGAGGTGGTGGCGGCCTTGGGCGCGGCATGGCTCTCGGGCATGCGCGAAGCCGGGATGGCCGCGGTCGCGAAGCATTTTCCGGGCCACGGCGCGGTACGGGCGGACTCCCATGTGGCACTCCCGATCGACCGGCGCACCCTCGACGATCTGGAGACGGACATCAAGCCCTACCGCCTCCTCATCGAGAATCAGCTCCCCGGCGTCATGACCGCACACGTCGAGTACCCGGCGGTCGATGCCATGCCGGCCAGCCTGTCGCGCCGCTGGGTGAGCGAGATCCTGCGTGGGAGTCTTGGGTTTCATGGCTGCGTCTTCGCCGACGATTTGAGCATGGCGGGCGTCGCAGCCGCGGGCGATGTTCTTACGCGGGCGCGGCTCGCGCTCGCGGCCGGATGCGACGTGCTGCCGATACTCAACGATCGCCACGCGGTGCGCACCGTACTCGCAAGCTTCAAGCCGGATGTCGCGCTGCCCGCCTCGCAGGCAAGGCTCATGCGCATGCGGGCCCGCGGGTTACCGTCCGGCGAGCTTGCGAGCGACCCGCGTTGGAGGGCGGCGGTGCGCACCGTCGAGGAGCTCACGGCTGCTCCGCCGCTGGTACTGACGGAGGGACAGGCATGAGCGTCGATGCCGAATTATTGCGGCGCCTGCTCGAGAGCTCGCCCGAAGGGATCGCTCTGATCGATGCCCAGGCCACCGATCACCCGGCGATCTACGTCAATCCCGGTTTCGTCGCCTTGACGGGATATCCCGCCGCCGAGCTCCTGGGCCGCAATCTGCGTCTATTGCAGGGGGACGACCGCGAGCAAGACGGACGGCATCGGGTGCGCGAGGCGCTCAAGCTGGGCGAGCCGTGCCGCGTGCTCCTGCGCAATTACCGCAAGGATGGCTCGCTTTTCTGGAACGACCTGAGCATATTGCCGCTCAAGGACGGCGAGGGGCGCGTGACTCACTTCGCCGCCTACTACCGGGACGCCGGCGATCGGCTGCGCATCGACCCGAAGCTGTCGCGCGATTCCTTGAGCGGCGCGCACCAGCCGACCGGAGTGGCCGTCCGCGACGACCGCTTGACCGGGCTGTACACGCTTGCCTACCTGCAGGAGCTGTTGAAGCGTGACTGGGCGATCGCGCAACGGGAGCACCGGAGCATCGCTGTGTTCGCGATCGACATCGACGCGCTCGACGTCTACAACGCGACCTTCGGTCGAGCCGCGGGCGATTCCGCCATCCGACGCGTGTCGCATTGCATCTCAGGCTGCCTGCGGCGTTCGAGCGACGTCACGGCGCGGATCGAGGGCGGCAGTCTCATGGCCTTCGCGCCCGGTTTGGATCTCGAACAGGCGCTCGTGGTCGGACAAGTCATGGCCGAGCGTGTCCGGGAGTTGCGCATCCACCATCCACGCTCCAGCGTCCTGCGCTACATCAGCGTGAGCGTCGGCGTGTGCGCAATCGTACCGAATACGGACGCAAGCCCGACGTCGCTGGTCGAGAAGTCTCAATTGCAGCTGAAGATCGCCAAGCAACTGGGCCGAAACAGGGCGGCTTGACCCGCCGTCACTTCGGCGGGATCTGACCGCTGATGCCGTTCTCCTGCTGGTTCAACGCGCGCTGCTCGGTCTTGGTGATGTGGCCGCCGTTCTGGCTCGCCATCGCGCGCTCCTCGCTGCGCACCTGATGGTCCTCGTGGTGCAGCTGCGCGGCTTGCCCCTTGCTGAGAGTCCCGTCCTTCACGTCGTTGTGGATGCGTCGATTCTGATTCGCCAATCGACCGTTCACCTCGGTGCGCCGGGGGTGGTCCTTCTGCCAGGTCGTCTGCGCCGTGGCGGTGCCGGCCAGGGCCGCGAACGACACCAGGGCCGCCGCGAACGTGAGCGATTTGCGCGCTGAATTCAACATAAAACCTCCTTTGGATGCTGCCTCGGCGATGTCATGCACCGCCTTGTGTGGATCAACGGCCGAACATCGGATCGGGCGCGACCATTAAGCAGAATTAAGGCAATGCGCCAACGTGAACGACGTCGCATTCGGCGGCGGCGCGGTGTGATGCATTTCAAACAGCGTGGAAATCACGCGTTTCGCGGTGTTTTAGGAAGAACTGAGCGACATCCGGGCAGCGCCAATTCTGGTAAGAAGTGCCCATGAATATCCGGGTCAAGGTGATCTCCCTGCTCGCGCTCTTGTTCGCCGCACTGATCGGCATCGAGATCGGCGTGCAACGGCAAATCTTGATGCCGAGTTTCGCCGGGCTCGAGCGCGAGGATGCGAAAGTGTCGATGAAGCGCATCGAGTTCGCGCTCGATCAGTCGCTCGATACTCTGGAGCTGACTGCCGCCGATTGGGGAAACTGGGAAGACGCCTATCGATACGTGCAGGCACCGAACGCTCAGTTCGTGCACACCAACGTCACGCCCGTTGCGCTGAAGCAGCTGCAGGTGAATGCGCTGTTGATCGTGGACCCGCAGGGCAATGTGGTCCTGTCGAGCGCCAGGGATCTCGCAACGGGACAGACGCTCGACCTCGACTTCGCCGGGCGCAAGGCGTTGCCGGCGGATTTTCCCTGGCGCGGCAACCTTGCGGACGGAAAGTCCGCGCGCGGTCTGCTGGCGACCAACCAGGGAATCATGATGATCGCCTCCGCACCCGTCCTGGACGGCAGCGGCACGGGCACGCCTCTCGGCTGCGTGATCATGGGCAAGCTCTTGACGGACCTGGAGGTCCGGATGCTCGGTGCGCGCGCGCAGGCCGATCTGTCCGTGGCGAAGGCTCCCTCGGGGCTCACGGACGCGGACAAGGCCGAACGGCTATCGGAGACTCCCGACCTCACGCGGGTGGAACGCTCGTTCTCCGATGTCTACGGCAGGCCGGTCTTGACGCTGCGTGTCGATGTGCCGCGCAGAATCACGGCGCAGGGACGAACCGCGGTGGCGTATGCCACGGCCTACCTCGTCGGCGCCGCGGTGCTCGCGCTGCTCGCATTGCTGATCGTGCTGAACCGCGTGGTGCTCGAGCCCCTGGCTCGCGTGACGCGCCATGCCGTGGCGATCGGCGAAGGGTCGGACCTCGGCGCGCGTTTGAGCCTCGACAGCCGCGATGAGATAGGCCGCCTCGCGCAGGAGTTCGACGGCATGGTCGCTCGGGTGGAGCAGTCGCATCGGCAGCTCGTCGATCAATCGTTCCATGCAGGATTCGCGGAGCTCGCGAAGGGCGTGCTGCACAATTTGGGCAATGCCATGACGCCGCTGGCCGTCCGCGTGGCGAAGCTCGCCGAAAGTCTGCGCGCGGCGCCGGTCGAGGATCTCATCGCCGCCTCCGCCGAGCTCATCTACGTGCCAGAAGGCGCGGCGCAGAGTGCGGGCTCTGAGGCGGCATGCGAGCGTACGCGCGACCTGAAGCAGTTCTTGCATCTGGGATGCCGCGAGATTGCCGCAGCGATCGAGGAGTCCCGGCGTCACCTCGAGGTGGTCGAGCGGCAGGCCAGCCTCGTGCAGTCCGCTCTCAACGAACTCATGCAGTCGACGCGCAATGAGCACGTGATCGAGACCGTGCGTCTCACGGAGCTCGTCACCCAGACGCTCGAGATCGTCCCCGATGTCTGCCGCCAGCGCCTCGTGGTGGATGCCGACGAGTCGCTCAGGCAGGTCGGCGCCGTGTGCGTGGCGCGAACCGTGCTGCGACTGGTGTTGCAGAACCTCATCATCAACGCGGCAGACGCGGTGCGCGATGCGGGCCGCGACCGCGGCCTGCTGCGCGTCGGCGCCGAGATCGTGCGTGAGGACGAGCGCGACCAGCTGCACCTGCATTGCCGGGACAACGGGGTCGGAATCGCCCGCGCCGATCTCGAGCGGGTGTTCGACAAGGGCTACTCCACGAAGTCCAAGGACACGAACTATGGCATCGGGCTGCATTGGTGCGCCAATGCCATCGCGGCCTTGGGCGGACGAATTTGGGCGGCAAGCGAAGGCCCCGGACTCGGGGCGTCGTTGCATTTGATGGTGCCTCTGGTGGTACGAGAAAACTGAGGAAGGACCCGTGACACAAATAGATCGTGTGGCCATTCGAGTGCTCGTCGTCGACGACGAGCCCGACGTGCGCGATGCTTACCGTCAGATTCTCATGGAAGCGGACATGAGCGGCGAGACGGCGGTTTTCCGCAACCTGCGCGAACGGCTGTTCACCCGCAACGGCCCGGAGTCGCCGAAGGCGTCCCGCAACACCATCTTCGCGCCGGTTTTCTGCGACGGTGCCGAGGCGGCCGTCAGCGCCGTGCGCGATGCCATCGCCGCCGATGATCCGTTCGCGGTCGCCTTCCTCGATATGCGCATGCCGCCGGGCCCCGATGGGATCTGGGCGGCCGCCCGCATCCGCGAGCTCGATCCGGCCATCGAGCTCGTCTTATGCACCGCCTTCTCGGATGTCGACCCCGCGGACATGGGTTCGGTGGTGCCCCCGGAGGAGAAGCTTTCTTACCTGCAGAAGCCGTTTCATCCGCACGAAATCCGCCAGATGACGATCTCGCTCGCGAGCAAGTGGCGCGCCGAGCACCGCATCGTGAAGCTCGCCTATTTCGATCCGCTCACCGGTCTGCCGAACCGGGAGCAGTCCCGCAACCGCCTCGTGAGCGCTCTCAATCTCGCCAAGCAGCACGATCGCACCCTCGCCGTGCTCTACCTCGACCTCGACAACTTCAAGAGAGTCAACGATACGCTCGGTCATGCGGTCGGGGACGAGCTGTTGTGCATGGTGGCGGCTCGCATGCGCCATTCGCTGCGCGCGGACGAAGGCGCGGCGGCGGACGCCTATCCGAGCACGCGCAACAACCACATCGCGCGCCTCGGCGGCGATGAGTTCATCGTGATCCTGCCGGGCATCCGCACGCCGGCCGATGCGGCGATCGTCGCGAAGCGGCTCATTGCGGAGCTGCAACAGCCCTTGCACCTCGCGAAGAACACGCTCGTCGTGACGCCCAGCGTGGGCATCTCGATTCATCCGACGGACGGCGAGGATGTGGATACGCTGTTGCGGAATGCGGATCTCGCGATGTACTTCGCCAAGCGCAAGGCGCCCGGCATGTACGCCTTCTACGATCCCTCGATGAACGATGCCGCATTGCATCGCTTCACGATCGAGGCGCGCCTGCGTGGCGCGCTGGAGCGTGGTGAATTCACGCTGCACTACCAGCCGCAGTTCGATGTGGCTTCGGGCACCGTGTCGGGCATGGAGGCGCTGCTGCGATGGGACAACGATCATCTCGGCCAGGTCCCGCCGGCGGAATTCATCCCGATCGCCGAGGAGACCGGGTTGATCCTGTCGATCGGCGAGTGGGTGCTGCGGACCGCGTGTCGCCAGGCGAGAGCATGGCGCGACGAGGGGTTGCCGCTCAACCGCATAGCGGTGAATGTAGCCGGCCCGCAGTTTGCCCTCAAGGAGTTCCCGGCGCTGGTAGCCGCCGTGATTGCGGAGACCGGTATCGCGCCCGGGATGCTCGAGCTCGAGATCACCGAATCGGTGGTGATGAAGGACGAGGACTGGGCCGAGCAGGCGCTCGCACAATTGAAGGGGCTCGGCATCCTTCTGGCCATCGACGATTTCGGAACAGGCTATTCGAGCTTCGGACGGCTGCGAAACTATGCGGTCGACCGCTTGAAGATCGACCAATCGTTCATGACCAGCCTGGTCGATTGCAGCGACGATCGGGCCATCGCCGCGGCGATCATTGCCATGTCCCGCTCGCTGCGCATCAATGTGACGGCCGAGGGCGTCGAGAACTTCCCGCAGCTCTTGTTCCTGCAGGAGCATTCCTGTCAGGAGGCGCAGGGCTTCTTGTTCAGCCGGCCAATGCCGGCGGAGGGCGCCGAAGCGCTCTTGAGGCGCGCGGCCGAGGCAACATCCGGCACCCGCACGCAGCGCCTGCGGTCGCTGATCGGCTAAGTTCGCGCGCCCGGCTTCCAGCGCAGCAGGAACTGCGTGAGGGCGCTCGTATCCATGTGGCGCATGTCCTCGAATTCGCCGCCCGTCTGGCTGTAGAGGAGCTTGCCGTGCGAATCGAGCACGGCGATGGCCGGCACCCCCTTCTTCAGCGGTATTCCATACCGCTCGGCGATGTCCCGGTTCTGGTCGACGTGGCCCACATTCACATGCACCACCACGAAGCTCTTGTCCAGGATGGGCTGGTTGACGGCATCGTGCATATAGTTGTCTAGGACATGACAGTCGGTGCACCAGTTGCCGCCGAAGTCGACAATCACGTGCCGGTGCTGGGCCGCAGCGATCTTGAGGGCCGCCGCGAGGTCGGTCGCGGCCTGTTCGGGGGCCGGGTAAATATCGGGTAGCGCAAATGCGGGCAGCCCCGGGGTGAGCGCCCAGAGGACAGCCAAGGCCATTGCAGCGGTCTGCGCACGAAGGGCTTGCATGGACGAACTATGGCGCACTGACGCGGGGTGCCGCAAGACCGCCCCCCTAACCCCGCCCGAGCCTTCCGCAAAGCGCCGGGGCCTCCCGCAACGCGCCGGGGCTTCCCGCAACCCGCCGGGGCTTCCCGCAGCAGGCGTCGGCGCCGGCCTACAAAGCAACGCGGATTGTGCGGGTATTGCCCGCCGGCGCCTGCGGCTAGGGTCTGCGCATGCCGAATCGCAAGACCTTCGATCAGCGGGAAAAGTACGACCACAGCGGTCACCCGCTCGAGGGTGCGCAGCCAAACGATTTGAAGCCGGATATCAGCGAGAGCGATGAGGAGCGCGACCCGCGAGGGTCGGCCTCCCCGCGGCGCCCTGCGGCTTCGGCCGGCAAGCCTCGCCCATGGCGACGCAAGCCACCCGGCCGGCCGGGCTGAGCGAGCCTTCGGCGCGCGTGGCGATCCGGTCGCCTCGCGAGCGCTAACTGCCATTTGCTATTTCGTAACCTCAGTTGAATCCTCAAGGAGACACCATGGCTACCGCCGCAAGCACCTCGTTGCCCATCACGCTTCCCCCGCTTCCCTATCCAGAGAACGCCCTCGAGCCGGTGATCTCCGCCAAGACGCTGAGCTTTCACTACGGCAAGCACCACCGCGCCTATGTGGAGACGACCAACAAGCTCATCGTGGGGACAGAGCTCGCCGACTTGCCGCTCGAGAAAATCGTGACCGCGACGGCCGGAAAATCCGACCGGGTCAGCATCTTCAACAACGCCGCACAGGCGTGGAATCACAACTTCTACTGGAAGTGTCTGAAGTCGAAAGGCGGCGGCGAGCCCGCGTCCGCCCTCAGAGAGAAGATGGAAGCATCGTTCGGCGGTGTCGATGCCTGCAAGAAGGAGCTCGCCGCCGCCGCCGTGGCTCAATTCGGCAGCGGCTGGGCGTGGCTCGTCGCGGAAGGCAACAAGCTGAAGGTGATCAAGACCGGCAACGCCGATAACCCGCTGACCCAAGGCCTGAAGGCGCTCCTCGCCATCGACGTTTGGGAGCACGCGTACTATCTCGATTACCAGAACAAGCGCGCCGACCATGTGAACGCGGTGATCGACAAGCTCATCAATTGGGAATTCGCCGCGCAGAACTTGGCGGCGTAGCGCGCGTTTTATGCTCACGGTGGCGCGACGCTCGGAGTGCGCCGCGCGCCGTGAGTGTCGGATTACTCTTCGCCGATGAGGGAGAGGACTCCTACAGACTCGCTTGCGCTCATGCCGCTACTGTGGGCGCACTATGAAAAACTTATTACGTGTCTTGATGGCAAGTGCAGTCCTTACGGCGGGTATCACTGCTGCCCAAGCGGCGCCGCACGCGCCGGAAGCGGTGGAAGTGGCTCAGGTGCCGGCCAAGGACCAGGCCAAGGTGAAGCACGCCATCGACCTGTTTCGTCACGCCGGGCAGAGCGCATGGTTTTTCGACCACTGCTATGGCTTCGCGATCATTCCGACCGTCGGCGAGGGAGCGTTCGTCGTGGGCGGCGCGGGCGGCAAAGGCTATGTGTTCGCGCACGGCCGTCTGACGGGCGAGACCACCCTTGCGCAGGTAAGCGTCGGATTTCAGGCCGGCGGAGAGGCATACAGCGAGATCATTTTCTTCGAGAACAAGGCGGCGGCTGACGAATTCATGTCCGGCGGTTTCGAGTTCGGCGCGGACGCGAAGGTCACGGCGATCACGGCGTCTGCGGGCGCTTCCGCCGCAACCAATGGTGAAGAGGCGGGCGCGAGCGGCGGCGAGAAGGATGCCCGCACCGTCGGTCACTACTACAAGGGCATGGCGGTGTTCACCATCACGAAGGGCGGCCTGATGTATCAGGCGGCCATCTCCGGTCAGAAGTTCACCTTCCATCCGCTCGCTTCCAGTTGATTTTGTCGGCAGATGAATTGTCAGCAGATAAGGAGAACGACGCAGTGAAAAAATTTGTACTCATGGGCGCACTCGCCGCCGGATTCGCCTGCATGCCGCTCGCCTTCGCGGCGGCCCAGGATACGGGCGAACATCATTATGTGAAGGACTCCGTCATCACCACCAAGGTGAAGACGAAGCTGCTTGCGAAGCACATGTCGACGCTCGACCACGTCAAGGTGGATACCGACGCGGACGGCGTGGTGTGGCTCAGCGGCACGGTCCCGAGCAAGGATGCGCGCGATCTTGCGGAGATGATCGCGCAACACACGGACGGCGTGCGCGCGGTGAAGAACAACATCGAGGTCTTGCCGAGCTGATAGAGCGCATAGATGCTCTGCTCGGAAAAGCTCCGCGGCGTGCGAGCGCCGCGGAGCTTTGCTGTGTGCGGTCCATAATCTAAGTCGATAATTTACGGGTGCGGCGTCAGTGCGGCTCCTTCACGAAGACGAGCAGCCGATTGAAGGCGGGCAGGTCGTGGTCTTCCGTCAGCTCGAGCCCATATGAGCCCGCGAGCTCCTTGATCGCCCGCACATCGCGCAACCCCGACAGAGGGTCGCGCTCCTTCAGCATCTGATCGAAGGCACGGTTGCTTTCCGAGGTGTATTCGCCGTCGTATCGAAACGGGCCGTAGACGCACAGCAGTCCGCGCGGCGCGAGCACCTCGCCGATGCCGCGGTACATGGCGATGACTTCCTGCCAGGACATGATGTGCAGCGTATTGGCGGTGAAGACGCCATCGACCGATTGCACGGGCCAGATACTCTGGCGCACATCGAGGACGGTGGGTGGTCTCAGGTTCGGCCCGCCCTCCTGGTGCACGCGCATCCCGAGATCGTGGACGTAGGTCAGCTGTTCGGTCGGATGCCACGTCAAATGCGTCAGGTGGCGCGCGAAATAAACGGCATGCTGACCCGTGCCGCTGCCGATCTCCAGCACGCTCAGAATGCCGGCAAAGCGCTCGCGCAGCACCGACAGGATCGGCTCTTTGTTCCGCTCGGACGCCTCTGAAACCGGCAACATGTGGCTATTCAATTCCAACGCTGCAAAAACCGCAAGATGGCTCGCGCGCAATCTGCAGGGCGCGACTGCAGCAACAGGTGAGGACCATCGATCTCGACGAGCTCCGCGCATCGTGTGCGCTGCACGAGCATCCGGGTCGCAGTGCGCGGCACGATGCGGTCGCGGCTCGCGGCGAGGATGAGCACCGGCAGCCTGATGGCGTCGAGACCCGCGCTCGCGTCGACCGACAGGACCTCGTGCAGGCGCCGCCGGATTACCGCGGCGCTCACACCGGCGCTCGCGCGCGAAGCCGCGGGTGGTGCGCGCCGCGGGTCGCCGGACCCCCACAGGAGCGGCGCCCGCAGCCAGCGTGGCAGCGATTTGAACGGTATGTGAACCGCCAGCGCGCGCACCGGACGCAGCCAGGGGAAGGGGTTCCTGGCAAAGGTTCCGCACAGGATCACGGCGGCGAGCCCCGGCGGCGGCTCGGCGGCCAGGCGAATTCCGAGAGGGCCGGAGAACGATTCGGCGAGGAGCACATAAGAGCCCTCGCCGGGGAGCGCATTTCTGACCAGCACTTCGAGCTCCGCGTAGCCCAGCGGCTGGTCGAGCGGATAACCGATGATCCGCACGTGGACGGCGGGCTCCATCTTGCAGATGAACGGTGCGATGCGGGCACCGGTGCCGTCGAGGCCCGGGAGGATGAGGAGCTTCAGCATGCGGCCTGTGTATCGTGCCGCGCCATCATGGCGGATTTGTTACCCCGCTGCCGGGACTTTTCGCTAAAGTGCTGCCTCCAGAAAACCCGGAGTTTCCTCATGGCTGTATCCCTCTACGATGTCTCCATCCCGCCGCTCATCCGCGGGCTCACCAATCTATCCGCCGTCCTCGATAAGGCGGCCGCACATGCAGAAGCGAAAAAGATCGATCCGGCGGTTCTCGCCCAGGCACGCTTGTTTCCCGATATGCATCCGCTGACGCGGCAGGTGCAGATCGCCTGCGACACGGCCAAGGGAGCGGCCGGACGCCTCGCCGGCATCGAGATCCCGAAGCACGAGGACAATGAGGTGAGCCTCCCCGAGCTCAAGCAGCGCATCGCCAAGACCCTGGACTTCCTGAAGACGGTGAAGGCCGGCCAAGTCGACGGTGCCGAGAGCCGCTCGATCGAGATCAAGACGCCGAACCGCTCACTCAGCTTCACCGGGCTCACGTACGTGAACAATTTCGTGCTGCCGAACTTTTACTTCCACGAGACCATCGCCTACGCGCTGCTGCGCCACAATGGCGTCGAAGTCGGCAAGATGGATTTCCTGGGCGCCATGTAAAGGCCGTCGGCGGCGCTCGGTTCCCCGAGCGCCGTCTCAGGTCAACAGCTCGATGAGCATCTCGATGCGCATGAAGAGGTTCTCCTCGGTGCGCGATGCGCCGCCCGGCGCATCATGCGTGAAACGCAGTCTTAAGGGGTTGTCCAGGCGATAATCCTTCGGGCGGCTCTGGATCAGCTTGATCACCCGCGCGGGGTCGATCTTGTTGGTCTCGTCGAAAGTGATGTAGCCGCCGGTCGCCCCGGCATCGATCTTGCGGATTCCGAGCTCCGCGGCGCGCAGCTTGATCTGCGTGAGGCGGAACAGCGATTGCGCGTAGGGCGGCAACGGACCGAAGCGGTCGATCAGCTCGACCTTGAGCTCGTCGAGCTCCTCGCGCGATTCGGCTCCCGCGATCCGCTTGTAGAGCACGAGACGCAGATGAACGTCGGGCACGTAATCTTCCGGAATGAGCGCCGGCAAGTGCAGCTCGACCTCGGCTCTCGAATCGAGCGGGCGCTCCAAGTCGGCCTCCTTGCCGCTCTTCAAGCCCGCCACCGCACGTTCGAGCAGTTCCATGTAGAGGTTGTAGCCGATCTCCTGGATCTGGCCGCTCTGCTCATCCCCCAACAGCTCACCGGCGCCCCGGATTTCCAGATCGTGGGTGGCGAGCGTGAACCCCGCGCCCAGCTCCTCGAGCGATTCAAGCGCCTCGAGACGCTTGATCGCATCGGCCGTCATGGCCTTGCGCGGCGGCGTGATGAGGTAGGCGTAGGCGCGATGATGCGACCGTCCCACGCGGCCGCGCAGCTGATGGATCTGCGCCAGGCCGAATCGGTCGGCGCGGTCGATGATGATGGTGTTCGCCGTCGGCACGTCGATGCCGCTTTCGATGATCGTGGTGCAGACGAGAACGTTGAAGCGGCGATGATAGAAGTCGAGCATGAGCTGCTCGAGCTCGCGTTCGCGCATCTGCCCGTGACCGACCGCGACCGCCGCCTCGGGCACGAGCTCGCGCACGGCCTGGGCCGTCTTCTCGATGGTCTCGATGGTGTTGTGCACGAAATAGATCTGCCCGCCGCGGCGGATTTCGCGGCGCAACGCCTCGCGTACCACATTCCCGTTCCACTCGAGCACGAATGTCTTCACCGCCAGGCGCTCCGCCGGCGGGGTTGCGATCAGCGATAGATCGCGCAGGCCCCCCATGGCCATGTTGAGGGTGCGCGGAATCGGGGTCGCCGTGAGCGTGAGGACGTCCACCTCGGCGCGCAGGGCCTTGAGCTTCTCCTTGTCGCGTACGCCGAAGCGGTGCTCCTCGTCGATCACGACGAGCCCCAGATTCTTGAAGCGGACCTTGCCCTGAAGCAGCCGATGCGTCGCGATGACGATGTCCACCGAGCCATCCGCGATCCCCGCCGTCACTGCGGCGGCCTCCTTGGCGGTGCGAAAGCGCGACAGGCTCTCGACGCGCACCGGCCAGTCGGCAAAGCGATCGACGAAGGTCGTGTAATGCTGCTGCGCGAAAAGTGTCGTCGGAACCAGCACGGCGACCTGCTTACCGGCCGCGACGGCGACGAAGGCGGCGCGCAGCGCGACCTCGGTCTTGCCGAACCCGACATCGCCGCAGATGACCCGATCCATGGGCTTGGCGGACTTCATGTCCGAAAGCACCTGGTCGATGGCCGCGGCCTGGTCCGCGGTCTCCTCGAAGCGGAATCCGGCCTGGAAGCCGCGGTAGTCGGCTTCGGACGCGAGCATCGAGGTACCCTGCCGCGCGGCGCGCCGGGAATATAGATCCAAGAGCTCGACCGCTACGTCGCGGATGCGCTGTGCCGCTTTTCGACGCGCCTTTTGCCACTCCGTACCCCCGAGCTTGTGCAGCGGCGCCGTTTCGGGCGGCGCGCCGGTATAACGCGATACCAGATGCAGCGCCTGCACCGGCACGTACAGCTTGTCGCCGTCGGCATACTCGAGCACCAAGAACTCGCCGGTATAGCCCGCGACATCCATCGTCTGCAGCCCGATGTAGCGGCCGACCCCATACGACTCGTGCACCACCGGGGCGCCCACCCGCAAGTCCGACAGCTCCTTGAGAATCTTCGCGGGGTCGCGCTCCGCTCGTCGCCTGCGCCGCTCCTGACGCGCGCGATCGCCGAACAGGAGTGATTCGGTGAGGATCTCCAGCGGCGGAGATTCGAGGCGCAGGCCGGAGACCGCGGCCGATACGGTCACGCCGAGCTTCGGGTCGCTCGCGGCGAAGGCGGCGAAATCGTCAAAGACCTTGGGATGGATTCCGCGGGCGCGCAGCAGCTCGAGAAGCAGCTCGCGCCGGCCGGCCGACTCGGCTGCGAGCAGCACCCGCCCCGGCGCAGCGTCGAGGTGTGCGGCGAGCTCGGCGGCCGGATGCTCCGCACGCGGGTCGACCCGCACCGCCGCCGGCGCTACGCTCGGAAAATTCTGCCAAAGTCCCTCCGTCTCGGGTGGCCACTCGAAGGAGCGCAGCTCGACCCGGGACCAGGCGTCGCTGAGCGCGCGCAATTCCTGGGGCGGCAGATACAGCTCCTCCGGATCGAGAATCGGTCGCTGGCGGTCATGCCGCAATTGCTCGTGCCGTTCCACGATGCCGCTCCACAGGCGATCGGCGCTCGAGAGCGCCTCGTGCATGTCGATCAACACGCTCGATGGAGGCAAGTATTCGAACAAATTCGAGGTGCGCTCGAAGAACAGCGGCAGATAAAACTCCAGGCCGCCGGGAGCGCGGCCGGCGCTTACATCGCGATAAACCGTCTGCTCGGTCAGGTCGCCGGTAAATCGCAGGCGGTAGCGGCGACGGAATTCGCGTACCGCATCGGGACTCATCGGCGTCTCCCGAGCCGCCAGCAATTCGATGCGCTCCAGCTTCTCCCCGGATCGCTGCGTATCGGGATCGAACAGTCGAATGCTGTCGACGTCCTGATCCAGAAGATCGATGCGAAACGGCGAGTCCGATCCCATCGGAAAGACATCGAGCAGAGAGCCGCGGACGGCGAACTCCCCGTGCGCGACCACTTGGGTCACTGCGGCGTACCCTGCGAGGGTGAGCCGCTCGCGCAAGGCCTCGAGGTCGAGTCGCTCGCCCACGTGGATTCTGAGCGAGTGGGCTTCAATGTAGCTGCGGGGGGCGAGCCGCTGCAGCAGCGTGTCGATCGCGACGACCCACACCCCCGTGCGCGCCCGGGGCAGCTCGGCGAGGGTTTTCAGGCGCGCCGAGGTGATATCCGGGTGCGCAGAGAAGCTGTCGTAGGGCAGGGCTTCCAGATCCGGAAACACGTGCACCGGCGTCTTGCCGGCGGCGAAAAACTGGATTTCCTCGCTCAGGGACTCCGCATCGCGCGGGCTCGGCACGATGACCACCAGCGGCCCGCGCGCCTTCACCGCCGCCTCGGCGATTGCGAGCGGTGCGGCCGCTCCGTAGAGCTTTCCCCATTTGACGACCGGGGCGGCGGGGGACGGGAGGGTGGGATCTAGTAAAGCCATGTTGATCAAAAACAACAAAAGAAACCCGCCGCGAACGGGTCGCGGTAGGTCGATACAGCCTAAGACTCGATTTTACGCGATCTAGTTCGCGGGAGGCGCCGCAGCGGCGGTGTCGCTGGTTTCAGGAGCAGTGGTTGAGGCGGTCGAGGCCGATTGAGGTACTGGGGTTGCGGCCGGAGGCGATGCGGCGGCCGGCGGTTCAGGGGCGGGCGCCGTGCGCGCCGGTGCGGCCGCTGCGGGGGATTCTGCAGCCGCGGCGCCGGAAACGACGCTGTGGATGACGTGGTCTCGCTCGAAGTACACCACGAAGCCCGGGTATTCCCAGCGCGAAATCGGCGGCGTACCGACGGCCGGGACCTTGGTGCTCGGATCGCCGAACTTGCTTGCCACCTGGCTCATGGTCATGCCACGGGCGGGTGTTGCTACGCCAGAATCTCGCACTGCAATGCCGTCATCCGCGGCAACCATGTCCGCCCGGCCGCTCGGGGCAAAGCCCGCAACTCCGGTGGCAAGAACCGCGCTCACCATCAGGGCTCGATAGTTCATGGCACACCTCGCTATGATCCTCGTCACTATACCAGCCGGGGTCCGGCAGTACGTGAACCACTTAACACTCTGATTGCGCTGCACTTTGGGGCGTACGTCGCCCGGGCCCCGGACGGGCCCCAGAAGAGGCGTCCCGGGCGCCGCGCGGCTGTGGTCTAATGCGCGGCTAGATGTTTCAGCCCGTCCCAGTCTTCGTGGGCTTGCGCTACTCGCTTGCCCGCGAACATAGCTTTTTCGTCTCTTTCATCACCTGGGTATCGCTGCTCGGCGTCGCGTTGGGTGTGATTGCGCTCATCACGGTCATCTCGGTCATGAATGGCTTCGAGAGCGAGCTGCGCGGGCGACTCCTGAGCCTGTCGGCGCACGCGACTGTGTCGGCCGCCCACGGCGGCGCCATCCCGGACTGGAGAACCCGTCTTCAGGATCTCAAGGGAGCGCCCGGGCTCATCGGTGCCGCGCCCTTTCTCGACACCGACGCCATGTTGAGCCGTCCGCCGGCCATGGGCGGTGCCATCGTTCGCGGGATTGATCCCACCTTGGAGACACAAGTCTCGGCGATTGCCGACTCCATGCGGGAAGGCAAATTGAGCGATCTTCAGCCGGGGATGAACCGCATCGTGCTCGGACGCATGCTTGCCTATCAGCTACAGGTCGGGGTGGGCGACACGGTCACGGTGATGATTCCCGACAGCTCCTCCGCCGGAGGCGCCATCGTCCCCCGCTTGCAGAATTTCCAGGTGGTCGGCGTGTTCGAAGTCGGATTACAGGAGCACGACAGCGTGCTCGCACTCATCAATCTCGCGGATGCCGAGGCGCTGCGTGGACTTCCCGGCCCGACCGGGATCAGGCTCAAGTTTCAGGACGTGCTCAAGGCGCCCGAGCTCGCGCGCGCCGCGATCGCACGGTTGCCGGCCGGCTACAAAGTTCGAGACTGGACCGAGGAGAACGAGGCGTACTTTCGCGCGATCCGTATCGAGAAGACCATGATGGGTCTGATCCTCATGCTCATCGTGGCCGTTGCGGCATTCAACATCGTCGCGACCCTGGTGATGGTGGTGAGCGACAAGCGCACCGACATCGCCATCTTGCGCACGCTCGGCATGAGTCCGCGCGAGATCCTCGCCGTGTTCATGACTCAGGGCGTGCTCATCGGCTGGATCGGTACCGCAATCGGCGTCGTCCTGGGCGTCGCGCTCGCGCTCAATGTCGATGTCGTCGTGCCGTTCATCGAGAGCGTGCTCCACGTGCATATCATGGATGACCCCGATGTCTACTACATCTCCGGGCTGCCGAGCGAAACCCACACCGCCGATGTGATCCGCATTGCCGCGGCCGCGCTGCTGCTCACGCTGCTGGCGACGATTTACCCGGCATTCCAGGCCGCCAAGACTCAGCCTGCCGAGGCCTTGCGATACGAATGATGCGCTACTGGTACGAGGGTTTTCTCGGTCTGCGGTATCTACGCGCTTCGCCGCGGCGCGGCTTTCTCTCGCTCATCGCGGGGATCGCGATCTGCGGGCTTGCGCTCGGCGTCGCCGTGCTCATCGTGGTGCTGTCGGTGATGAACGGCTTCGAGCAGGAGCTGCGCACTCGTATCTTGAGCCTCACGGCGCATGCAACCATCTCCGGTCTCGAGGGCCGCATCTCGGATTGGCGCCCGCAAGTCGAGAAGGTGGCTCACTTTCCCGGCGTGTCGGCCGCGGCGCCCTACATCGAGGAGCAGGCCATGATGACTCACGCGGGCAACTCCGCGGGCGTCCTGATGCGCGGCCTGCTCCCACAGGAGGAGCAGCGCGTCGTCGACCTCGCGCCGCATCTGAAGTCGGGGCGCCTCGCCGATCTGAGCCCCGGCTCCTATCGGGTGATCCTCGGTTCCGCGTTGGCGGAAGCGCTCTCCGCGCACGTGGGTGACCGGGTGGTGCTCATGGTACCCGAGGGCGATGTCACTCCGATCGGCGTGCTGCCGCGAATGCGCGCATTCCGCGTGGACGGTATCCTTTCGGTGGGGATGTACGAATATGACCGCCGCATCGCGCTCGTCTCCATGCAGGATGCCGCGACGCTCCTGCGCATGGGGAATGACATCACCGGCATCCGGCTCAAGCTTGAGGATCCGTACGCCGCGCCGCGCATCGTGCGTGCGGCGGCGGAGGCGCTCGGCGGCAATGTCGAGGTCGACGACTGGACGAATCAGCACGTCAACTTCTTTCGATCGATCGAGATCACCAAGCGCATGCTGTTCGTGATCTTGTCGCTGGTGGTTGCGGTGGCGGCGTTCAACATCGTGTCGACCATGGTGATGGTGGTGAAGGACAAGCGGCGGGACATCGCCATTTTGCGCACCTTCGGGTCGTCGCCGCGCAGCATCCTTTCGGTGTTCGTGGTGCAAGGCAGCCTGATCGGGACGCTCGGCATCGCCGCCGGCCTCTGCCTCGGAGTCCTGATCGCCGTGAACCTGCAGCAGCTCGTGCACGGTCTCGAGCACATCGTGGGCTTCAAGTTCCTGGACGCACGCGTGTACTTCATGAGCGATTTGCCGGCGCACGTCGAGCTCAAGGACTTGTTGAGAATCTGCGTCGTCGCCTTCGTGCTGGCGTGCGTGTCGACGCTCTATCCCGCCTGGCGCGCCGCGCGGCTCTTGCCGGCTGAATCTCTGCGGAACGACTGAGGATTTGCTCGAACTCATGCAGAACTCCAACGATATCGTGCTCGAGGGCGAGGATCTCGCCAAGGATTTCGTCCAGGGTGGTGTGACGCTTGCCGTGCTGCGCGGAGCCTCCATCCGCGTGCGGGCCGGGGAGCGCATCGCGATCGTCGGCGCTTCGGGCTCGGGTAAGACCACGCTCCTGCAGCTGCTCGGCGGTCTCGATCTGCCGACCCGCGGCACGGTGGTCATCGCCGGTGCCGCGATGAACCGGTTGAGCGATACCGAGCGCGGTCTTCTGCGAAACCGCGCCGTCGGCTTCGTGTATCAGTTCCACCACTTGCTGCCGGAGTTCACGGCGCTCGAGAACGTGGCCATGCCGCTCCTCGTGAGGCGCATGGATCCGAAGCTCGCCAGAGCGCAGGCCGAGCAGATCCTGTCGCGCGTCGGCCTGGCGCAACGTCTCGAGCATCGCCCCTCGCAGCTCTCGGGCGGGGAGCGGCAGCGCGCGGCCGTGGCTCGCGCCCTGGTGACCCGTCCCCAGCTGGTGCTCGCGGACGAACCCACCGGCAATCTCGACGGCGTGAACGCCGCGCACGTCTTTGAGCTCATGCTCGAGCTCAATCGCGAGCTCGGCACCAGCCTGGTCATCGTCACCCACGATGAGCGCCTGGCCGCGAAGCTCGATCGCGTGCTCACCCTGGTCGACGGCGTGCTCCTTGAGCGCGGCGGGGCTTCCACGCCTTAAGTCTTGATCCAGTTCACATTCGGCGAGTGGCGACGGTACTTAAACCCGGGGCGGTCAAGTATCATGCCGCCTGTTCTTTTGACTTAATGAGGACACGATGTGGGAGATCATTCGCGCGGGCGGCGGCTTCATGTGGCCGATCATCCTGTGCTCGGTCGCCTCGGTGGCGATCATTTTGGAGCGCCTGTGGACCCTGCAATCGAGCCGGGTCATTCCGCGTGATCTATCGCAGAAGGTCTGGAACTGGATCGAGGCGGATCAGCTCAGCGAGAAACTGGTGATCGCCCTCGAGCAAAACTCGCCCCTCGGCAAGCTCCTGGCCATCGGTATCGCCAACCGCTACAAGCCTCGGGCGCTCATGGTCGAGCGGCTGGAGGACGGCGGCCGGCACGTCGTGCACGAGCTCGAGCGCTTCCTCAACACCTTGGGAACCATCGCCGCAATCGCGCCCCTTCTCGGGCTCCTGGGGACGGTCGCGGGCATCATCCATGCCTTCAACGCCATCACGGCGAATGGGCTCGGCGATCCGCGGACTCTCTCGGGCGGCATCGGCGAAGCCCTGATTACGACGGCCGCCGGTCTCACCGTGGCCATTCCCTCGCTCATCGCCTACCGTTTCTTGCGCGGTAAGGTGGAGCGACTGGTGATCCGCATGGAAAAGGAAGCGATGAAGCTGGTCGACGCGCTCGACGAGCGCGGCAATCTCGCCGCCAGGGCCTGATCTCGTGAACCTGCGTCCGCGTCGTCGAGAGGACCCCGAGATCAATCTGATCAATTTCATCGACGTCCTGCTGGTGCTGCTCATTTTCTTCATGGTCTCGACCACCTTCAATCAGGAAGGACGGGTGAAGGTTCAGCTGCCGCAGGCGAGCGCCATCCCGCAGCAGCGCGGCAACCACGAGCCTCTGGTCATTACGGTGACGGCGGAGGGCGGCTATCGGGTGAACGAGCGACCGCTCATCAACTCGAGCCCGGACACTCTGCGCGCCGCGCTGTTGAAGGAAGCCGGCTCGGATCGCGGACCGCTCACCATTCGTGCGGACGCGCGCAGTACGCACCAGGCGGTCGTCACCGCGATGGACGTCGCCGGTCGCATGGGCTTCGCCCAGCTCAACATCGCGACGGTGCATCAGGACTCGTCTCCTTGACCGCGATCACCGCCGAGATCGACGCGCACCCCAAGCACGAGGCCGGCTACTGGGCTACCTACCGCCGGCTCCTGCGCTACGCCAAGCCTTATACCGGAGCATTCCTGGTGGGCGTTCTCGGCATGATCCTCTTCGCGGCGACGCAATCCGGCCTGGTTTACCTGGTCCAGACCTTCCTGAAGGGTGCGTTCGTCACCAAGGATCCCCGGGTCGAGTGGCTCGTGCCGGTCGGTATCGTCGTGCTCTTCGCGTTGCGCGGCGTCGGCGATTATGTGGGCAATTACTATCCGAGCTGGGTGGGCAGGCAGGTCATCAAGGGCTTGCGGCACGACGTTTTTGCGCACTATCTGCGCTTGCCCACGGCGTATCTCGACAGCCAGCAGTCGGGCGTTCTTTTGTCCAAGCTCACGTACAACATCGAGCAGGTGGCGGGCGCGGCGACCGGCGCGGCGATCTCGTTGGTGAGCGACACGTTGACCATTCTCGGATTGATCGTTTATCTGTTCTACCTGAACTGGCGGCTCGCGATTTTCTGCATCATCGCCGCTCCGGCGATCGGCTGGCTCATGCAGATCGCCAATCGCAGCTTCCGCCGCTACAGCAGGCGCATTCAAAACTCGATGGGCGACATCACACGCGTCGCGAAAGAAGCCCTCGACGCGCATCGGCTGATCAAGATTTTCAACGCCGAGGACCATCAGACCGACCGGTTCGAGCAGGCGAATGAGCTCAATCGCGCCTCCAACATGAAGCTCGCGCGCGCCAAATCCTTGAGCAATCCGGTGGTCGGGTGCATCGCATCGCTGGCGCTCGCGGGCGTTCTCTATGTCGCCATCCGACTGGTGTTTGCGAACGACATGCGGGTGGACCAGTTCTGGGCGTTCCTCACGGCATTGATGCTCATTCCGTCCTCGCTCCGCAGTCTCGTCAACATCGGGGGTCCTCTGCAGCAGGGAGTCGCCGCCGGGCAGAGCGTGTTCGAGATATTGGATAGACCGACGGAAGGCAGCGGCGGAACCCGGCGCATCGAACGGGCGCGCGGTGCGATCGAGTTTCGCAACGTGTCGTTCGAATACGCGAGCGAGAAGGGCGGGGTTTTGCACGACGTGAGCTTTCGGGTCGAGCCCGGAGAGACCGTAGCCATCGTCGGCCGCTCGGGAAGCGGCAAGACCACACTGGTCGGCCTGGTGCCGCGCTTTTACGATGTGCAACAGGGGACGGTCCTGCTCGACGGCGTCGATGTGCGCGAGTATCGCCTGACGGACCTGCGCTCGCAGGTGAGCCTCGTCAGCCAGGACGTCGTACTGTTCAACGACACCATTCGCAACAACATCGCGTTCAATGCGACCGAGAAGACTTCCGCGGAGGTCGAAGCGGCGGCGCGTGCCGCCAACGTGATGGAATTCGTCGCACAGCAGCCCTTGGGATTCGACACGCCGCTCTCGGACCGGGGTCAGAACCTGTCCGGCGGCCAGCGCCAGCGCATTTCCATCGCCCGCGCGTTGCTCAAGGACTCGCCCGTGCTGATCCTCGACGAGGCGACGGCGGCTCTCGACAACGAGTCCGAGCGGCGCGTGCAACAGGAGCTGAGCCTGCTCATGCGCGGGCGCACGACACTCGTGATCGCCCACCGGCTTTCGACCGTCGAGGGCGCGGACCGCATCGTCGTCCTCGATCGCGGGCGCATCGTGGAGATGGGCAATCATCGGGAGCTGCTCGCGCTCGGGGGCCTGTACGCGGCATTGCATGGAATGCAGTTCAGCGAATAGCTTATCCGGGCATGTCCGCTGAATCATGGTTGAATCGGGTCTGGTACGAGCGCAACACGCCACCCTGGTGGCTCGTGCCTCTGTCGCTCGTTTACGGGGCCGGATCGGGCGTGCGCCGCTTTCTGTATGCGAAGCGTCTTCGCCGCTCCACGCGCGTGGCCCGTCCGGTGATCATCGTCGGCAACCTCACGGTCGGAGGCACGGGCAAGACCCCGCTGGTGTGCTGGCTCGTGGCGCGTCTCGGCGAGCTCGGATTCCGGCCGGGCATCGTCACCCGCGGTTACGGCGGGTCGGCGAACACGGTTCGGCTCATTCAGGCCTCGGACGACCCCAAGGTGGTGGGTGACGAGCCGCTTCTGCTCGTGCGCCGCACCCAGGTGCCCGTGGCGATCGGCGCGGATCGGCCGGGCGCGGCACAGCTTCTGGTCGGCAGCGGATGCGATGTGATCGTGAGCGATGACGGTCTGCAGCACTACGCTCTCGCCCGCGATTGCGAAGTCGTCGTGATCGACGGCGATCGCCGCTTTGGGAATGGCTGGCTCCTTCCCGCCGGGCCGCTGCGCGAGACGCGCTCGCGTCTCGCGGTTGCGGATGCCATCGTGGTGAACGGCGGGCGGGCGATGCTCGAGGGGGCATTGAGCATGCGGCTCGAGGCGAAGAGCGCGGTGGCCTTGGCCACCGGGCGCGTCTCGCCGCTCGATGCCTTCGCGGGCGTTCAAGTGCACGCCGTCGCCGGCATCGGCAATCCCGAGCGCTTCTTCAACATGTTGCGCGCGCATGGCATCGAGGTCATGGGTCACCCGCTCAAGGACCACGTCCGCTTGAGACCGAAGGACGTGATGTTCGCGGACGACAGGCCCGTGCTCATGACCGAGAAGGACGCGGTAAAATGCGGAGGATCAGCGGATGACCGGCATTGGTACGTGCCCGTCAACACGTATTTCGACGCGGGCGAATCGCATACACTGCTGAGCATCGTGATGAGCTGTATCGCCACCCACGAGGCGACGCCGCAAGGAACCGTTCATGGATAAGCGCCTGTTGGACCTGCTCGTATGCCCGCTGTGCAAGGGGCCGCTGCGTGCCGTGGGGAGCGGAGCGACCCTCGAGCTCATATGCCGCCCGGATCGCCTGGCCTATGCCGTGCGTGATGGTATTCCGATGATGTTGCCCGAGGAGGCGCGGGTGCTCGGAACGGACGATCCTCTGCTGAATCGCTAGGCACCGGTGAGCTTGCCGTTTCATGTGATCATTCCCGCGCGATTCGAGGCGAGCCGTCTGCCCGGCAAGCCGCTGCTCGACGTGGCCGGCCGTCCGTTGATTCAATGGGTTTGGGATTGCGCACGCGCCAGCGGTGCGAGCTCGGTGATCGTCGCGACCGACGATGCGCGCATCCAATCCGCAGCTTTGGGATTCGGCGCGGAAGTCGCGATGACCTCGCGCGACCACGCCTCAGGGACCGATCGCATCGCCGAGGTCGTGCGTTCGCGCGGGCTCGCGCCCGAGGAGATCGTCGTCAACTTGCAGGGGGATGAGCCGCTCGTGCCGCCCTCCGTGCCTCGACGCCTCGCGGCTGCGCTGCGCGATCACCCCGGATGCGCGATCGCCACGGCGGCGACACCCATCGCGACCCTCGAGGAATTTCTGGACCCGAGCTGCGTCAAAGCGCTGCGCGCCGTCGACGGCGAAGCGCTTTACTTCAGCCGCGCCTGTGTGCCCTGGCCTCGAGACGCTGCGGCCGGCGACAGGCCTGCCGAGTTCAAGCACGCATTGAGGCACATCGGCATCTACGCCTACCGGGTGAGGAGCCTGCTCGAGCTCGCGGGCCGCAAGCCGACGCCGCTCGAGGTCACCGAGAAGCTCGAGCAGCTGCGAGCGCTGGAGCACGGCATGCGGATTCACGTGGTAACCCTCGACGAGGCGCCGCCCGCGGGCGTGGACACGCCCGCGGATCTCGAGCGGGTGCGTGCGCGACTCAAGCGACGCTAGGGCGCGATCGACAGCGCGCCGGCAGCGCGCCGGCAGATTCACGCCGGCATCGGGTGCTGTGCGATCGAGGTGTCGATGGTGACACCCGCCATCAACGCGAGGGTCACGGGAGTCTTGGCGGCGATTTCCAGCAGCCGATGCGTCTGCTCCTCGGTAAGCGGCTTTGCGAATGAGAGCCGCCGCTCGATATGCGCCTTTCCATTATCCGCCGCGGGCGTGTACCGCAGTCCGACCGTGATCTTGCCGAGCTCCCAGTCCTTGCGCCCCGCGTACATGCGCAGCGTGATCGATGTGCAGGCCCCGAGACTGCCGAGCAGGAGCTCGGTGGGTGAGGGTCCCGTGTCGCTTCCACCGCGGCTTTGCGGCTCATCTGCCATCACGCGGTGGTGGCCGGCGACCAGCTGCTGAGCGTAATGAAAATCACTGATCACGGTGACGTGGGGCATGGGATCTCCTCCGGCCGTCGGAATCGGCCGCCCAATATGACGATCCTACTCGAAACGGCCGGTCGCGGAGCAATTCACCGTACAGGCGGGTGCGCCGCCTAGAGGAGCGTCCTCAGCAGCCAATACAGGCCGCCAGCCAGCGCGATCGAGACGGGAAGCGTGAGGACCCACGCCATGATCAAATTGCGCACCGTGGCCCACTGCAGGCCCGAGTGATTGGCGACCATGGTTCCCGCCACGCCGGAGGACAGCACGTGCGTGGTGCTCACCGGCAGGCCGTACATGTCCGCCGCGCCTATCGTGAGCATCGCCACCAGCTCGGCGGATGCGCCCTGAGCGTAGGTGAGATGCGTCTTGCCGATGCGCTCTCCGACGGTGACGACGATGCGTTTCCAGCCGATCATGGTACCGAGACCCAGCGCGATCGCCACCGCGACCTTCACCCAGCTTGGAATGAACTTGGTCGAGTTGTCGAGCTGCTTCTTGTACTCGGCGAGCGTTGCCTTGTCAGGAGCGGAAAGCGTGATCGACTTCGACTTGCCGAGGAAGCGCAGACCCTCGCTCACCAGATACATTTCATTGCGAATGTTGACCATGTCGCCGGCCGGCACCTTGTCCATCGACTTGGCCGCGGTGACCTGACTCTGAATCGACCCGGCGAGCGCCACGAGCGCCGGCAATGTCTCTGGCGTGATCGAGCGGGAACGCACGATGCCGATCGCGACGGCGTGCGGATCGGCAGGCACCGGACCCTTCGCATAGTGCCCCAACGCAACCTGTGCCTGCGTCGACACCGTGACAAAGCGGTCGACATCCTGTTCGTGCATTGCGCGGTTGAGTGCGTAGGCCGTGGGCACAGTGCCGATCAGAATCAGCATGATGAGTCCCATGCCTTTTTGGCCGTCGTTCGATCCATGTGCGAAGCTCACGCCGGTGCAGGTCAGCACCAGAAGTCCGCGAATCCACGGGGGAGGCGGCTTGTTGCCCTGGGGCTCCTTGTAGAGCGCCGGGATGGGAATGAGCGCTTTGGCGGCGAGCAGCAGCATCGCCGCGAAGCTGAAGCCGATGATGGGCGAGAACAGCAGCGATTCGCCGATCTTGGTTGCCTGCGCCCAATCGACGCCGCTCGTGCCGCTGCCGTTCGCAGCCATCAATTGATTCATGAGTCCAACGCCCATGATCGAGCCGATGAGCGTGTGCGAGCTCGAGGAGGGCAATCCGAAATACCAGGTGCCGAGGTTCCAAAGGATCGCCGCGATGAGGAGCGCGAACACCATGGCGAAGCCGGCGCCGCTGCCGACTTGCAGAATGAGCTCGACCGGAAGGAGCGAGACGATGCCGAATGCGACTGCGCCGCTCGAGACCAGAACGCCGAGGAAGTTGAAGGCGCCCGACCAGATGACGGCAAAATTGGGCGGTAAAGAATGCGTGTAGATGACCGTTGCAACGGCATTGGCTGTGTCGTGGAAGCCGTTGACGAATTCGAATCCCAGGGCGATGAAGAGCGCGATGCCCAGGAGGATGAACGGATAGGCCTCTGTGTACCGCACGACGGACAAGTCGCTCGCGAGGTGATAGCCAGCATATATGATGCCCACCACGACGACGATGCCCGCCAGGATGTTGAACCACGGGTTCGCGGTGTAGCCGCTGAGAGGCGAGCTTTTGGCGGGCGCGACCGGTGACCCCGGCTGTATCACTTCGACATTCGACATGGTTGTTCTCGATATTGGGGGCAGGCAACCGGCGATTTATAGTTGCCGATCATGGCAATTTGATGACAGTTCCAGGTTATTGATGCCCTTTACAATTTCACACGCGGCTGCCGTGTTGCCGTTTTCCCGGCTGCTGGCTCGATGGCGCCTGCTCTCGGCGGCCGTCATCGGCAGCATGGTTCCCGATTTCGGCTGGTTCCTGCCCTGGCGCCCCGCCCGCTTCGAGACCCACAGTCTGGACGCGTTGCTGACCTTCTGCCTGCCGATGGGGCTCGCGACCTACTGGCTGTTCCAGAGATTGATTCGTAGGCCGATCATCGAGTTGCTGCCTCCCGGGGCGTACGCGCGCTGGCGCTGGTGCGAGGACCCGGCGGACTACCGAAGCCTCAGGCAATGGCTGTCGGCCGCCTGCGGCATCCTCCTGGGGGCTCTGACCCATCTCGTCTGGGATGCCTTTACGCACGAGGGGGGTCGAGGCGTACGGATGCTTCCGATTCTTGAGGAGCCCGTCGCCCGCATCCACGGCCATCCGCTCGCCGGCGTGCACCTGGTCCAGGACGCCAACTCGTTGATCGGGCTCATCGCCGTGGCGCTGGTGGTGGCCTATGGATTGCGGGGCGGCAAGCCCGGCGATGCGGCAGCGCCTCGCCGGCTGTCTGCGATCGAGCGGTATGGCTGGGCGGCCGCCTATGTGCTCACGGCCGCGGTATTGAGCGGCATGTTCTTCCTGCTCGCGCATCGGCCGACGGCCGCGGGAAATCCGCTTCCCGCGGTCCCCGTGAGCGCAGCGGCGATCGCCATCCTCCGAGGGATGGCAGCCGCGCTCTTTCTCGTGAGCATCGGCGTCACTGCTCGTTTGCGCCGGGCGGGGCCGACGCCGGACGTCCGCCGGCAGTCGGCCTGATTCCAATCAACGATCGTCGGGGCCGCTCCGCGGAGCCTCTGCCGAAGCGGACCACACCACGTACTTCTCCTGCGTCGCCGCAGGCCGCGGCGCATCCGCAGCCGACGCGGGCGCTGCCATGGAGGCGGCTACTGGCGGTGCCGCGGATACGGGCGCTGGCGCCGATGACGGAGAAGCTGCCGGTGCCGGCGCAGGCGGACTCGAGGCATCCGGTGGCGCACCCGCCCCCCGTGCACCGTTGAAGTCCCCATCGCCGCCTGTCGCATTGCCCATGTTCTCGCCGCCATCGCGGCGCCCGCGCCCGCGGCGTCGGCGGCCGCGTCCACCCCGCTCACTGCGCTCACCGACCTCCCGTTCGGGCCGGCCTGCCTCGGAACCGTTGCGGCCGTCGCGTGGCGCGCCCTCGGGACGCTCCGCGCGAGATGGCTCAGCTCGAGACTGCTCCGCGCGGGGGCCGTCGGGCCGGGGTCCGTCGGCGGGCCGGGGCCCATCGGCACGGGCTCCGTCGGGCCGGGGTCCGTCGGGCCGGCGTGCTCCGGCTTCACTGCGATGCTCGCCACGGCCGTTGTCGCGGTGCTCGCCGCGCGGCCGACCGTCACGCCGGACCTCGCGGGGTCCTTCTCGCCGCGGATCGCGATCACGGCCTCGCTCGCGATCGCGGTTACGGTCGCGTTCGCCGCTTCGGTAGCGTTCCTGGCGTGCTTCGCGATGAGCCGGGCGTTCGCGATGCGGCGGCGCCGCGGGCACGGGCGCAGCGCTCGCACCGGGGGACCCGAACAAATATCGCCACAGCCGGACGAACACCCCGGCTTGTGGAACGGCGTCTACCGGAGCGGCTGCCGCGTGCGCGGAAGCCGGCGGTGGCGGCGGCAGCAGCGGCAGCGGCGAGAGCCTCGACGGGCACGATACTGGGCACCAACGGGGCTTCGGTTTGCGGCTTCTTATCGCGATTGCCAATCTCCGTATCGTCGAGCGTCGGCTGCTCGGCGATCTGGTAGCTCGCGCTGGCATTCTCCGGCAGCTCCTTCTCATCGTCGCGAACGCGCCGCAGGCTATAAGCGGGTGTCTGCAAGTGCGGATTCGGCACTATGACGAGCGATACTTTGTCCCGTACCTCGATCTCGTTGAGCCATTCGCGCTTCTCGTTGATGAGATAGGTGCCGACGTCCACGGGCACCTGCGCGATGACCCGTCCCGTACGCTCCTTGCGCGCTTCCTCACCGATGAGCCGCAGCAACGCCAAAGACATCGATTCGACGCTGCGGATGGTGCCCATGCCGCTGCAGCGCGGGCAGTGGATATGCGTGGTCTCGCTCAGGGCAGGCCGCAGGCGCTGCCGCGAAAGCTCCAGCAGGCCGAAGCGCGATAAGCGTCCGAGCTGAATGCGAGCGCGGTCCATCTTGACCGCGTCGCGCAGCATGTCCTCGACGGCGCGCTGGTTGGCGGACGATTCCATGTCGATGAAATCGATCACGATCAGGCCGCCGATGTCGCGCAATCGCAGTTGACGGGCAATCTCTTCGGCCGCCTCGAGGTTGGTATTGCGCGCAGTGGCCTCGATATCGCCGCCGCGCGTCGAGCGCGCCGAGTTGATGTCGATGGAGACCAGTGCCTCGGTGTGGTCGATGACCAGGCTCCCACCCGAGGGCAGGATGACCTTGTGCGAGTACGCCGACTCGATCTGGCTCTCGATCTGATACCGCGTGAACAGGGGTACGGGATCCTGGTACAGCTTCAACTTGCGCTGCGCCTCGGCAGGCATGAAGCGCTGCATGTATTCCTGCGCCTTCTGGAAGGCATCCGGCTGATCGATCAGGATCTCGCCGACATCATCCGAGAAATAATCGCGCAGCCCGCGTGTCACGGCATCGCTTTCTTGGAATATCAAGAACGGCGCGGGCCGGCCGTCGTTGGCCTGCACGATCGCATCCCAGGCGGCCCGGAGGTTGTTGAGGTCCCACTGCAGCTCCTCGCTCGACCGGCCCACGCCCGCGGTGCGCACGATGGCGCCCATGCCCTCGGGGATTTCCAGCCCGTTCATGGCTTCGCGCATTTGATCGCGATCTTCGCCTTCGATGCGTCGCGATACGCCGCCGGCGCGCGGGTTGTTCGGCATCAGCACAAGGAAGCGTCCGGCAAGGCTGATGAACGTGGTGAGCGCAGCGCCCTTGTTGCCGCGTTCCTCTTTCTCGACCTGAACGATCAGCTCCTGGCCTTCCTGCAGCAGGTCTTTGATGTTCAGCCGGCCGCCGGCTCCGGGTTGCGAGCGGAAGTACTCCTTCGAGACTTCCTTCAGAGGTAGGAAGCCGTGACGCTGCGCGCCGTAATCGACGAATGCCGCTTCGAGACTCGGCTCTACGCGGGTGATTCGGCCTTTATAAATATTGGATTTTTTTTGTTCCCGGGATGGGATCTCAATTGATAAGTCGTAGAGTTTCTGACCGTCGACGAGTGCGACTCGCAGTTCTTCTTCTTGAACTGCGTTTACGAGCATTCTTTTCATTTGCCCCAACTAAGATAGTAGAGGCCGAGGAGGGCGCGAGAATAGAAGCCCGGACCGCGACACGATGGGTCGCGGCTGGGAATAGGGCGGCACCGCACGCGAGCAACGCGAACGGCATCAATGCCACCCAATTCTGCCAATTTAAATACAGCAAGCCCGGGGCCTTGTTCTCGGTTAACCGCTAATCAGACCCTTTGATCCCCCCGTGGAGGTGTCCAAGTCTGCTTTCATCGGCCGAGCGATGGTCTGGACATCCAGAACCAACTAATATGCGAAGTTCCCTTGCGAGGGGGAACACCGCCGAAACCTGTGTCGCCTTTCGCTCACCAGGCTGAAATATTTTCAGCCATGACAAGCATCTCAAGAGTTGCTTCCGACACGGTTTTGAAACATTACCACAACAGGCCGTCAGGGTCAATGTAATCAATGTCTTAGATCATCGACCCCCCTAAGATGAGCACCATGAAAGCCGAAACTGCCAAGCCGATCGAGCCTAAAGCCCCTCTCAGGGGTCCCCGGAGTGCGCTGGAGCTGCGCACGATTTCAGAAGAAGAGGCCGGACAGAGAATCGACAATTTCCTCATGCGCCATTTCAACACGGTGCCGAGGAGCCGCGTTTACCGGCTGCTGCGCAAGGGCGAGGTTCGGGTCAATCGTAAGCGGGTTGAGGCTGAATATCGCATCGCCGCCGGCGACGAGGTGCGTCTGCCGCCGGTCCGCATCGATCGCAGCGGCGAGACGGGCCGGCCGTCGAGCAGTCTCCAAGAGCTCATCGAGCAGTCCGTGATATTCCAGGACAAGCATGTGCTGGTGATCGACAAGCCCTCGGGCGTGGCCGTGCACGGCGGCAGCGGCATGAGCTTCGGAGTGATCGAGGCACTGCGGGCATCGCGTCCGCGCGAGACCCTGGAGCTCGTGCACCGTCTGGACCGCGACACGAGCGGCTGCCTTTGTGTGGCGCGCGACAGGGCGACGCTCGTTGCGCTGCATGCGCTCATCCGCGATGGCGGGATGCACAAGACCTATCTGGCGCTCGTGTCCGGGGACTGGCAGCTCGGTACAAAGCGGATCGATGCGCCGCTCGCGACCAATGAGCGCCGGCAGGGGGAGAGGCATGTGCGGGTGGCCGCGGCGGGCAAGGAGTCGGTGAGTGTATTTAAGCCGGTGCAATTCTTCGGCAAGCTGGCGACTTTGATGGAGGTGGATATTCCGACAGGCCGCACGCATCAGATCCGCGTGCACGCCGACTATGCGGGCCACCCGCTGCTCGGGGACGACAAGTACGGCGATCACGACCGCAATGCCGAGCTGAAGACCGTTGGATTGAAGCGGATGTTTCTGCACGCCCAATCGATCGCATTCGATTGGCCCGGCTCCGGCGTGCCGTTTCACGTGAGCGCCCCGCTGCCTGCGGATCTTGCGGGCGTGCTCGATGCCATCGGCCAGAAAAAGCGCGCGATGGCGAGCGCGGCGCCGCACACGCGGGCGCAGCGCAAGACCGGGCGCCCCGCGAGCAGGGGTCGGCGCACTTCGCGCTAGTTGGGTGGCCCAGTCCCGGTGGCGTGCGTTTCTGCTGGCGTGCGTTTCTGCACGATCCCAATGAATTGATCGATTGACAGCCCCGCCGCCGGGGGCGGATATATAGCTCGAGGCGAAATTGCTCCCGCTCAAGGGCACGAAGATCATCGACCGGCAGGGCAGTCGACCGCCTTGAGTTCTTCATCCGTTCGACCCGACGGCCACCGTCCTCCGCTCCCACGGGAGCAGTTTTCGGCAAAGCTAATTCCCCTGGGCGCCCGGCGCCTCTCGGCGCGTGCCCTAGGGAATCTGGTAACCGACGCGGCGCAACACCGCGCAGAGGCGTATGAGCGGCAAGCCGATCAGGCCGCTCGGGTCCTCGGTCTCGATCGAGTCGCAGAGAGAGATGCCGAGCGCCTCACTCTTGAATCCGCCTGCACAGTCGAGAGGCAGCTCTCGCGCAACGTAACGCTCGATCGTCGCCTCATCCAGCACGCGGAACTTGACGCGGGTCATATCGCTGAGTTCGTAAACGCTCTTGTCGGCATGCCGCACCACCGCGACGCCGGTGCGATAGACGACGGTCGCGCCCGAGCAGGCGCCCAGCATCTGCCGGCAACGCTCCGTGGTACCCGGCTTGCCGAGAACGAGCTCGTGCCCATCGCTGGCGAGCAAGGCTGCCTGATCGGAGCCGATCACCCATGCTTCCGGGCGGCGAGCGGCGACCGCCTGGGCCTTGGCGAGCGCGAGGCGGCTGACCAGCTCGAGACCGGTCTCGTGGCCGCCCGGCGTCTCGTCGATGCCGGGGGCGATGCACTCGAACGAACCCCACACGCGCGCCAGGAGCATGCGGCGATAGTTCGAGGTCGATGCCAAAATGAGGTCAGGCGGAGACTTCAAAAACAAAGACTTGCACCGAGTTTATTTTTGACAGAGGGGGGGCCGCGCCCTATTATACGCGCCCCATGGCAGGGGGCTTGCCGGACCTGGTCGATTGCGCGCGCCTGGCCGAGGACGCCGCGGCGCTGGAGCGCGCTTACGAGCTGGGCGAATTGCCGCGGCTCAAGGACTTGCTCGCACAGCCCCAAGGCGCTCTCCGTGCGACGTTCGCTTTCTCGAAGCTGGCCTCGGGTCGCCCGGGAGCGCGCATCGCGGTGCACGCCGCGCCGGTGCTGGTCTGCCAGCGGTGCCTGCAGGCCTTCGCTTTCCCGGTGGAGAGCGAGAGCGAGGTAGAGTTCGCCGACGATGAGATGGCCGCCCCCTCCGATGTGGAGCGCGAGGTGTTCGGCACTCGAGGCGGCATGGTGTCGCTGCGCGAGTTGGCAGAGGAAGAATTGTTGTTGGCGCTGCCCATTGCGCCGGTCTGTCGCGCACCGTCGACGTGCGGCAACCCGCCGGAGCGCTCGGACGAGATGCGCAGACCGTTCAGCGCTCTTAAGGATTTGTTAAAGAAAAGGTGACAGGACACAGCACTCATGGCAGTTCAAAAAAGCAGGAAGACCCCATCGAAGCGCGGCATGCATCGCTCGCACTCGGCTCTCGCGACACCCGCCGTGTCGATCGACGGCAAAAGCGGCGAGACTCACGCGCGTCACCGCATCTCGCGCGACGGCTTCTACCGCGGCAAGAAGGTGCTCCAGACCAAGGCGGATGTGGAAGCGACTGAAGAGTAGCTACTGACCTCGGGCGGCCGAGCGGCCGCTCCACCTCAAGACGCATACTTGTGTCGGCGCTTCAGATTGCCATCGACGTCATGAGCGGCGATTGCGGGCCGTCCGTTTGCGTGCCCGCCTCTCTGGCAGCGGCGCGGGAATTCCCGGATGTCAAATTCACTCTGATCGGCAGCCGATCCGAGCTCGATGGGGAGCACACAAGGGCGAGGCTTCCCAATGTGGAATGTCTCTTCACTACCCAGGTGGTGGAGATGACGGATCACCCGCGCGAGGCATTGCGCCGCAAGAAAGATTCCTCGATGCGCCGAGCGCTCGATCTGGTGAAGACGCACGATGCGCACGCCTGCGTGAGCGCCGGCAACACCGGCGCCCTCATGGCGATGGCGCACTTCGTGCTCAAGATGCTCCCCGGCGTGGAGCGCCCCGCCATCGTTTCGCTCATTCCCTCGCGCGTGGGTCACACCTACATGCTCGATCTTGGTGCGAACGCCTCTTGCACGCCGGAGCACCTGCGTCAGTTCGCGGTGATGGGCTCGGTCCTGGCCGCGGATCTCGAAGGCGCGCACGACAGGCCGCGCGTGGGCCTTCTCAACATCGGGGAGGAGGAGATCAAGGGCAACGAGACGGTCCAGACTGCGCACACGCTGATCGCCGAGAGCGGTGTCAACTACGTCGGATTCGTCGAGGGGCACGACATCTTTACCGGCAAGGTGGATGTCGTCGTAACCGATGGGTTCACGGGTAACGTCGCCTTGAAGACCATGGAAGGCGTCGCGCGGCTCATCACCGACGCGTTGCGCGAGGAGTTCACCCGAAACACGGCGCGCAAGCTCGGGGCGCTCGCGGCACGCCCGGGCTTGCGCGCTTTGCGCACTCGGCTGGACCCGAGGCGATACAATGGCGCCACCATGGTGGGATTGAACGGCATCGTCATCAAGAGTCATGGCGGCGCCGACTTGTTTGGGTTTCAACGCGCCATCGAGGTGGCCGTGATCGAGGCTCGAAATGGGATACCGGAGAAGATCGCGGAACGTCTGAGCGCATCGCCCCCAGGGTAGGCAAGGGTAGAGGGATCGCAATGTTTTCACGCATCGCCGGCACCGGCAGCTATCTGCCGGAGAAGATCTTGACCAACGCGGATCTCGAGCACTTGGTCAACACGAGCGATGAATGGATCCGCTCTCGGACCGGCATCGAGCGCCGCCACGTCGTCGTTCCCGGGCAGACCACGACCGATCTCGCCGAGCATGCCGCGCGCCGCGCGATGGAAGCCGCTCAGGTGGGCGTCGACGACATCGATCTCATCTGCGTCGGAACGACCACGCCCGATCTCGTGTTCCCCAACGTAGGTACGCTCCTTCAAGACCGTCTCGGCATCTCGAGGACTTGCCCGGCATTCAGCCTGGAGGCCGCCTGCACGGGCTTCATCTATGCGCTCGGCGTTGCGGACAAGTTCGTGCGCCTGGGCGATGCGAAATGCGCGCTGGTCGTAGGCGCAGAGACGCTGACCCGGATCACCGATTGGAGCGACCGCGGCACCTGCGTGCTGTTCGCGGACGGCGCCGGCGCCGTCATTCTCAAACCCGCGGAAGAGCCCGGGATCATCAGCACCCGCTTGCACTCGGACGGGCGCTACAAGGATTTGCTCTTGTATCCGGATGGCGTGTCGAAGGGATTCGACCTCGTGCGAAAGGGCGGCAACATCGGCGTACAGATGAAAGGCAACGAGGTATACAAGGTGGCCGTCACTACCCTCGGTCAGCTCGTGACGGAGACTTTGAACGCTCATGGCATTTCGAAGTCCGAGCTCGACTGGCTGATTCCGCACCAGGCCAACATCCGAATCATCGAGGCGATTGCACGGCGGCTGGACCTGCCGATGGAGCGCGTCATCGTCACCATCGCGGATCAGGGCAACACCTCGGCCGCCTCGGTGCCGCTTGCGCTCGATACTGGAATTCGCGACGGGCGCGTGAAGCGCGGGCAGCTCCTGCTGCTCGAGGCGTTCGGAGGCGGCTTCACTTGGGGATCGGCGCTCATTCGCTATTAGCACCGCCGCCGTGACTCGACTCTCCGCGCAACGCATCATCTCGGCAATCGGCCGGGTCGCGGCGATCGGCGCGCTCAGCCTTGCGGCGCACGCAGAGAACTTTTCGTTGGCGCCGGGTCAGGATGTGTTCGGCGAGCCCGGACAGACCGAGGCGACGCAGGAGGATACCCTGCCCGACATCGCGCGCCGCTACCACCTGGGCTTCGATGAGATCGTCGCGGCCAATCCGGGCGTCGACACCTGGCTGCCGAACGCAGGCACCATCGTGCATCTGCCCATGCAGCACTTGCTGCCGAACGTCCCGCGGACCGGCATTGTCCTGAACCTGCCGGACGGCCGGCTCTACTACTTCCACGCCGACGGGAACGGCAGCCCGATGGTCGAGATCGACCCCATCAGCGTCGGGCGGATGGATTGGAAGACCCCCATCGGTGTCACCACGATCGTCAGGAAGGAAAAAAACCCGATCTGGTATCCCCCGAAATCCGTGCGCGAAACGCATCTCAAGGAAGACGGGGACGTACTACCGGCGTTCGTTCCGCCGGGCCCCGACAACCCGCTCGGCGCTTTCGCGATGCGCCTCGGCATTCCGGGAGGGGCCTACCTCATTCACGGTACCAACAAGCCGGTCGGCGTGGGCATGCAGATTACACACGGCTGTATCCGGCTCTACCCCGAGGACATCGAGCATCTTTTCGCCGAAGTGCCCGTGGGGCTCGCGGTGCGCATCGTCAACCAGCGCATCAAGACGGGCTGGATTGACGGTGCGCTCTATCTCGAGGTGCACCATCCGCTCGAGGGGGTCGGTCCGGGGGATATTGAGGATCTGACGGCGCTCACGCGAATCATCGTCGCCGCCACCGCCCAGCGGCGCGTCATCATCGACTGGGACACCGCCGAACGCGTGTTCGATGAGGCGAGCGGCACTCCGGTGCGGATATCGGTGGATCGCTGGAACGGCGCCGAGGACAGGGCCGCCGCGAATTCGGCCCGGTAGAGGCGCCGCTCGGCACCGCTCGACTGCATCGGCGGGCACACCAAAAAAAACGCCGCGGGATCGCCGCGGCGCTCTTTTCGGGCTTCTCGAATTACTTCGAGACGGATTTCTTGAACATCCGATCGATCTTCTCGTTGATCTGCTCGATCGCCTGCGAATTTTGCTGAGCGGTCGAGAGAGCCTGGTTCGCCGTGCTCTGCGCGCCCGAGGCAGCGGAAGAGGCGCTCTGCGCCGCGCTCATCGCGGCCTGCGCATTGCTCTCGGCCTTTGCGGTGTCGCTTTGCAGCTTCGCGACCTGCGACTTGAGATCGTCGATCTGAGCTTGGATAGGCTTCAGGTCGGTGCATCCCGCGAAGGCAATTACGCAGGCCGCGGCGACTGAGGCCTTGAGTGTCGTGGAAAATGTCATGAGATAGTCCCCTAGGGTTGTTAATTCATTCGTTTCGGAACATCCGAAGTGTTCTCGCACACACGAGTCCATTCAGCAAAGTGCCGGGCTCGAATGCGTTGCAACACAGTCGTACATGAAGCCAAATTCGCGCGTCGATTGCAACTGAAAAGCGTGTTAATGTCGATGCTCGGCGACGATTTTACCCTCTTTGGCGAGTCATATTAACTCAAGTTAAGAAAACTTCGGACGCAAGGTCGTAAAGAGCGACTCGGGCGAACCGCTTTGCAAGTGTAAGTTTTACAGCTCCAGGTAGATCAGGCGCCGTCGCTCTTGAGTAGCTCCATGACGGCGCGATGGCCTTGATTGATCGCCGAGTCTGTATACGCACCGCCTCCGGCATCCGAATTGGCGATGGTAATGCGGCCGAACTGAGCGCGGCCGACGACGTGCGGCTGCTGCGATTCGGGGAGATCCGGATCGAAGAGCGGGTTGTATTCGGGTGCATAGCCGTGCGGCCATCGATTGACCGTGATGGCCGTGATATCGCGCGCCGCGATCGAATCCGCCGTCGCTGAGCGTGCGCTGCAATTGATCGCGAATGTTGCGCTCGAAAGTCTCGAACGAGGTGCGCAGCAGCTCCGCTCGGCCCGCGCGATTCTGGTCGTGCTCGGATAAACCCGCCTGGCACGGTGTACGCACCATGTGCACGAGCACCGGATCGTCGGGCGTGATCGCGTCCCGGTATCGGCCGATGGTTACGTGCGGATTCAAATGAAAGTACACGTGATAGCCGCCGGGCGCATAGATCCGGTGAACTTTGAGCCGGTCGAATGCCTGCCAGTTGCGCAGCGCGACGCTCGTGTATACGAGCGGGGTCTTCACGAGGCTGTGCAGCGCCGCTTGCTGCTCGGACGGCAGCTCAGGACACAGATAGGGGATGATCATGTTGTAGCACGCGAGCACGACGCCGCGCCCGCGTGCGGTGTAGCCGCTGCCGTTGCGCACGTAGGTCACTTCGACTTCCGAGGCGGAGCGAGGCTCGCCGACGTGACGCACCCGAACCGCGGTGCTGTTCAGGCGCAAACGGAGCGGTGAGCCCGCGGCATCCAGCCGTGCGTAATCGATTTTTGCGGTGACGATATCCTCGGCGGCGGCGGCAGAGTCAGCCGCGCCCTGGACCGCCTGCGGCAGGAGGTCGCGCACGAGAAGACGGGCGATGGTGGCGTTGCCGTCGGGAAAGTGCAGCCGATACGAGCCGCCCGTATCCTCATACCCCTTCGGCGTGAAGCCCATGCGCGGGATGGAGCCCTTGGCGAGCTTCATACCCGCAAAGCCCGGCATGTCGAACGCCCAGCAGTCGAGGGCCGACACGGCATCGATGCCGACACCCCATTCCGTCCATGGTCTTGCCGTAATAGTATTTGAGCACCGCCGGATCGGCCTGCACGACCTCGCGCAGGAATGCTTGGTAGCTCATGCGCGACAGCCGTTCCTTCTTCTCATCGGAAGAGAGCCCAGGCATGTAATCGACCGCGCCCGTCTCGAGCTCGAGCATTTGCTTGCGCGCCCGATCGGAGATCGGCGCGTGCGAGAGTGCAGTTGCGAGCGTCGTCTTGCCGGTCCCGACGATGAGCTTGTCGGCACCAAAGGTTTCCCGATCGAAGAACGCGCCCGATTGCAGTCCCCGGTCCTCATAAAAACGCAGATGCTGGGTGCTCTTCGCGAGCTTGGGAACGTCGATGCCCAGGGTCTCGAGGAGACCCGCCGCAACCGGTCCATAGGGGCGGGGACTGTCGATCTCCAAGGTGCCGCCGTTCATCAGGTGCAGGCGCTCCCCCAGATGAAATTCGTTGCGTTTGGCGTGACCGCCGAAGTCATCGTGGTTGTCGAGCAGGAGAATACGGCTGCGTGGTCCCTGATGCGCTCGATAGAAATGCGCGGCGGCAAGCCCGCTGATGCCGGCGCCGACCACGATGAGATCGTATCGTTCGCCGGTATCCTCGGGTGCCGGCGGGCGCTCGCCGTCGCGCAGCGCGTGCGCAGTCTCGAAAGAGCCGGGATGGCTGCCACGCATTCCTGTGAGAAGGGGCGGGTAATATCCGGGTGCATCTTGCGCGGTCATGGCCGGTGGAGGCTCCGCAGGCCAGGACGGCGGTTCCGATGGCTATGCCGTTCAAGAAATCACGCCGCGTGATGGGGCGGTCCAAGCCGAGGACGCGATCCCGAGATTTATCTTCTTTGTGCATGATTTCCTTGGAGTTATAGAGTGTCGGCGTGTCCACAACTTAACCCGCGCCGCAGGGACTTGCCAGTGCCCCTAAACTGTATATAATGACAGTTACTGGCTACATATACAGGTGACGCCATGACCGATCTGACGCCTCGGCAAACACAGATTCTGCGACTCATCCAAGCCTCCATTGTGGAGAACGGAATGCCGCCCACCCGCGCGGAGATCGCGCGTACGCTCGGCTTCAAATCGCCCAATGCCGCCGAGGAACACCTGCGCGCTTTGCAGCGCAAGGGCGTCATCGACTTGATTCCCGGAGCTTCGCGCGGGATCCAGCTCAAGGATATTTTGCGCGAACAGCTGGGACTGCCGCTCATCGGGCGCGTGGCCGCGGGGCGCCCGATCCTGGCCGAAGAGCACATCGAAAGGCATTACCAGATCGATCCTCAATTATTTCAGCCGCAACCCCACTACCTCTTGAAGGTGCAGGGTATGAGTATGAAAGATGCGGGGATCCTGCATGGTGATCTGGTCGCCGTGCATCGCACGCCCGAGGTGCGCAACCGGCAAATCGTCGTCGCGCGCCTGGAAAACGAAGTCACCGTCAAACGCTATCGTCAAGAAGGCTCGATCGTGTGGCTTTTGCCCGAGAACGCCGACTTCGAGCCCATCCGGGTCGATTTGAAACACCAGCCCATGATGATCGAAGGCGTCGTGGTCGGGGTGCTTCGTCGTGGTAAAGACGTGGATGCCGTTTGAGGCACCATCGGGCGCCAAGGCGTCGCTTGCGGATATCCTGGCCGATGCACGTGTCTTCAGGTTAAAAGACGCCTCGGCCCGTCACCCCTCGTCTCGTCCGGCATGGTCCACCGGTCGACGCGCGCTCGATGCGCGCTTACCCGGTGGTGGTTGGCCGATGGCGTCGCTCATCGAAATCTTGATCGATGCGCCCGGACTCGGCGAGATCCAGCTTTTTTTGCCGGCGCTGGTGCAATCCCAGCGCAAGCGAGACGGGGATGTTCCTTGGATCGTTTGGATCGCGCCGCCTCACGAGCCTTTTGCACCTGCGCTGGTCCGGCAGGGAATCGACCTCAACCGCTTCATGATCGTACGGCCACCGACCGCCACGGAGGCCTTGTGGGCGGCCGAGCAGGCCTTGAGCTCGGGAGTCTGTGCAGCCGTGCTGATCTGGTTGAAGGGCACCGATGACCGATGGCTACGGCGTTTGAAATTGGCAGCCGAGGAGGGCGGTGCGCTCGGCGTGCTGTTTCGTCCTGAGCGACATCGGTTCGAATCCTCACCCGCGGTGTTGCGTTTGCTGTTGACAAAGGGGGAGCGGGAGCCGCGCTTGGAGCTTCTCAAAGTGCAAGGCGGCAGGCCAGGTCCCATCGAACCCGAGTCCCTCGAGCCCAGCGCTTTCGAGCAAGGTTCGTGACATGCGTGCGCGGGCGCTCGATTCCGCCACGGCGGATTTATTCTCCTCTGAGCCCGCGCGCATAACAGCCGTGCCCGGTGCCGCCGCGCCGGCCACCGCCGTGCTCGGCCACCGCCGTGTCGGGCGTCGTGCCGGGGGCCGTATCGGCGCCGGATACGCGCCGCATCCGCTCGCAGCCTTACCCGCTTTGGTACGCCGTGGTCTTCCCGCAGCTCGATGCGGAGAGGCACAGGGCGATCCTCGATCGGCTCTGTCTGCACGCACAGCGATTCACGCCGCTGGTGAGCATCGAAATGCCCAATGCCTTGCTCCTCGAGATCCGAGGGAGCGTGAAGCTTTTCGGCTCGCTCGAGATCCTGCATGCCGGGATCGATGAGGCCTGGCGTCATCTCAAGCTCGAGGCCACGAGTGCCACGGCGCCCTCGACGCTCGCCGCGCTCTGGCTGGCCCGCGCCGGGCGGCGCGAGCTGATCGAGGATGCCGGGATGCTTGCGGCCAGACTGGCAGAGCTGCCGATCGCATGCACCGGCTGGGATGCCGATCGTTTGCAGGCTGTGCGTTTACTCGGCGTGAGCCGCCTCGGAGAGCTGTTGCGCCTGCCGCGCGCAGGTCTGGCGCGGCGCTTCGGCGCCGCCACGGTGCTCGACCTCGACATCGCCTTGGCGCGACAGTCCGCGCCGCGCCGCGCCTTCGTACCCCGCGAGCGTTTTCGCAAGCGCCTCGATTTCGAGACGGAAGTGGAGACGGCCGCCTATCTCGAGAAGGCGCTCGAGCCCGTGATCGGACATTGCGCCCGGTTCTTGCGCGAACGCCAGGCCGGGGTGCAGGGTCTGGAATTGAGACTCACGCATCGTCGTCGCGCACCTACGCGGGTGCGTTTGGGACTCGCGAGCGTCACGAGCGAGCATCGGCGCCTCCGCGAGGTGCTGTCTCAAAAATTGTCGCGGCTCGAGCTTGCCGAGCCGGCCTTGTCCATGGAACTCCTCTCCGGGCCCTTGCAGCCGCTGTCGGCGGACTCGCTCGATGTTTTTGCACGGCAAGGCGGCGCCGGCGGCGGACGCGATACGACACCGCAGCTGGTGGAGCGGCTGCGCGCCCGTCTCGGCGAGCACGCGGTGTACGGCATCCGTTCGGTTGCGGAGCACCGCCCGGAGGCCGCCTGGGAACGGGTTGAAGCGCTGCGAATGGAGATGCATGCTGCCGGCGCGGCCTGCGGCCGGCACGGGCCCGGCCTGACGTGGCCCGGCCTGACGTGGCCCGGCCTGTCTGGCTGCTGGATGAGCCCGTGCGGCTCAGCGAGAACCCGGCCCTTCTCGAGGAAGGTCCCGAGCGCATCGAGAGCGGCTGGTGGGACGGCAAGGGAATTGCGCGCGACTATTACATCGTGCGTCGAGCGGGGGGCGCCCGGCTGTGGGTTTTTCAGGAGCGGCAGTCGAAGCGTTGGTATGTGCACGGTGTGTTCGCTTGAGGGTCGCCCGTGTACGCCGAGCTTCATGCGTTGAGCAATTTCTCTTTTCTGCGCGGCGCCTCGCATCCCGAGGAGCTCGTCGAGCAAGCCCGGCACCTGCACTATCGAGCGCTCGCGCTCACCGATGAGTGCTCGCTTGCGGGCGTGGTGCGTGCACACGTCGCGGCCAAGCAGTGCGAGCTGCCGCTCATCATCGGAACGGAGCTCAATTGCGGGACGGAGCTCAAACTCATCGCGCTCGCCACCGACCGCGCCGGCTACGGCGCACTGGCTCGCCTCATCACCCGCGCACGGCGCGCGGGCGATAAGGGCCACTATGTCCTGGAGCGTCGGAACCTCGAGGATGCGCTCGAGGGGTGCCTGATCGTTTGGTTGCCGCAAACCGGCCGCACGCTCCAGCCGGGCCAGGCCGAGGACGGACGTTGGCTGCGGGAGCGCTTCTCCGGGCGTCTGTGGCTCGGCGTCGAGCTCTTGACCGGGGGGTTCGATGCGAGGCGCCTCACGCTCCTCCAGGAGCTCGGGAAGAGCCTCGAGCTGCCGCAGGTCGCGGCCGGCGATGTGCACATGCACCGGCGCAGCCGCCGCGCCCTGCAGGATGTGCTCACCGCCATTCGCGCAGGGCTGCCCTTGCGCGAGGCGGGGGTTCGCCTGTTTCCGAACGGCGAGCGGTGCCTGCGCCCTCTTATGCGCTTGCGCGAGCTCTATCCCGCCGAGCTCCTCGAGCAAACGCTCGCCATTGCCGAGCGCTGCACGTTCAACCTCGAGGAGCTGCGTTACGAGTATCCGGAGGAGATCGTTCCCGCGGGTGAAACGCCGAGCAGCCATTTGCGCACCCTCACCCTCGAGGGCTGTGCCAAACGCTGGCCGCAAGGCGCACCGCCTGACGTGCTCGCGGGGCTAGAGCATGAGCTGCGGCTGATCGCGGAGCTCAAGTTCGAGCCCTTCTTTCTCACCGTTCACGATGTCGTTCAATACGCCCGCTCCCAGAACATCCTCTGTCAGGGCCGCGGCTCGGCCGCGAATTCCATCGTCTGCTACTGCCTGCAGATCACCGAGGTGGATCCATCGCGCATGTCGATGCTGTTCGAGCGGTTCATTTCCAAAGAGCGCAACGAGCCCCCGGACATCGACGTCGATTTCGAGCACGAGCGCCGCGAGGAAGTCATTCAGTATATCTACGGCAAATACGGCCGCGAGCGTGCCGCGCTCGCGGCCACCGTTATTTGCTATCGCCCCCGCAGCGCCCTCCGGGACGTCGGCAAGGCGCTCGGATATGACCTCGAGGAGGTCGACCGGCTCGCGAGCGGCATGCAGTGGTGGGACGGTGAGCGCATCGACCCCGAGCGCATCCGCGCCTCGGGGTTCGATCCGCACGACCCGCGGACGCGCCGTCTCATGGCGCTCACCGCGGAAATTCTCGGCTTCCCACGCCATCTGTCCCAGCATGTGGGCGGCTTCGTGATCGCGCGCGGACGCCTGGATGAGCTCGTGCCCATCGAGAACGCCGCCATGCCGGAGCGCACGGTCATCGAGTGGGACAAGGACGATCTCGACGCGCTGGGATTGCTCAAGGTGGACGTGCTCGGGCTCGGCATGCTGAGCGCGATCCGCCGGGCGTTCGGATTGATCAATGATTTCGGCGGGACGATGCGCGTGTCGGGCGAGCTCAATCTCTCCTCAGTGCCGAGCGAGGATGCGGCGGTCTATGACATGATCTGCCGCGCCGACACCGTCGGAGTCTTCCAGATCGAGTCGCGCGCTCAGATGTCCATGCTGCCGCGCCTGCGGCCCCGCAACTTCTACGATCTGGTCATCGAGGTGGCGATCGTGCGTCCCGGTCCCATTCAGGGCGAGATGGTCCATCCCTACCTGCGGCGCCGCAATGGCGAGGAAGCGGTCCTGTATCCGAGCAAAGAGGTCGAGGGCGTGCTCAAGCGAACGCTCGGTGTACCGATTTTCCAGGAGCAAGTGATGCAGCTCGCGATCGTCGCCGCCGGCTTCTCGCCCGGCGAGGCCGACGGCCTGCGCCGCGCCATGGCGGCCTGGAAGCGCAAGGGCGGCCTCGAGCCATTCCAGCAAAGATTGATCGACGGCATGCGGGGGCGAGGCTACACCGAAAGCTTCGCCAATCAGATATTCAACCAGATACTGGGGTTTGGCGAATATGGCTTCCCGGAGTGCGTCGTTGGCGAAACGCACGTCGTGGATGCCGATACCGGTAGATGGGTGACCATCGAGGAACTCGCCCGCGGCGAGGTGCGTCTCGAAAATACCTTAGCATGCGATACAGAACTTCGACTTCGCGCACGCAAGGTGCTCCGCGTCATCAGCAGCGGAGTAAAGCCCGTATTGAGGTTACGCACGGCGCTGGGGCACGAAATTTGCGCAACCGCCCAACATCCTTTCATGACGGTGTCCGGATGGCGCCAGCTTGGAGAACTGAAGGTCGGCGATCATGTGGCGACGGCCCGTTCTTTGCTGGTCGCAGGTCATCGAAGATGGCAGCGACACAAGATAGGGTTTCGCCGCCAAGTCATTGAGCGTTTGGGGGAAGTTTTAGGGTCATCCGAACTTTTGCGTCTATCTCGATCGGACATCTACTGGGACAGAATTGTGAAGATAGAGCCGGTCGGAGATCGAGAAACCTACGATCTGAAGATCGAGGGCGATCACAATTTCTTGGCCAATCATTTCGTTGTGCACAATTCGCACTCCGCGAGCTTTGCCCTGTTGGTCTACACCTCCGCCTGGCTCAAGGCGTACGAGCCCGCGGCGTTTTGCGCCGCCCTCATCAACAGCCAGCCGATGGGCTTTTATGCGCCGGCGCAGCTCGTGCGCGATGCGCGCTCGCACGGCGTGGAGGTGCGTGCGGCGGCAGTCGAGTCGAGCGACTGGGATTGCACGCTCGAGCGGCGCGACGATGGCTGCCCTGCGCTGCGCTTGGGACTGCGATTGGTGAAACGCCTGTCGGAGAAGGGCGCTCGGCGGTTGATCGAGGCACGCGCGGTGCGTCCCTTCAGCGATATCGCGGACCTCGCCGAGCGTGCGGCGCTCGATCGCGGCGACCTTCAGGCACTTGCCGCGAGCGATGCGCTCGCGGCGCTCGCCGGCCATCGATACCGCGCGTTCTGGCAGGTGAGCGGTGTGGAAAGTGCGTTACCGCTGCTTCCTGCCGAGACGGCGATCCCGGAGGGCCTGCCGCTCCTGCGCGCGCCCCGCGAAGGTCACGACATCGCCGCGGACTACGGCAGCCTCGGACTGTCCTTGCGCCGTCACCCCCTGGCGCTCTTGCGCCGGCGGCTCGAGGCCCGCGGCGCTGTTCCAACCGAGTCGCTGTGGGACTTGCCGACCGGCCGATGGGTGAGGACCGCCGGCCTCGTGATTACCCGTCAGCGCCCCGGCAGCGCGAGCGGGGTGACCTTCGTCACCATGGAGGATGAGACGGGGCACGTGAACCTGATCGTCTGGAAGCGCGTGGCCGAGGAGCAGCGCGCGGCGTTGTTGGGCTCACGCCTGCTCGAGGTTGAAGGGGCGGTCCAGCGGGAAGGCGATGTATTGCACGTGATCGCCCGGCGCCTCCGCGATTTGTCGGCTCTTCTGGGGGATCTTGCGTTCGAATCGCGCGACTTTCGCTAGCGAACAGCCCGCGCCACCCGTGAAAAGGCCTCGCGACGCGCGCGTGCCGACCCGCGCCGGTTGTTGCAAAAAACACACGTCAGCGACGCGTGTCAGCGCAACTTGCGCTTCTTGCGGGTGGGCTTGCCGTCCGGGTCGCTTTCCGAGTCGAAAATCTCGTAATCGTCGAAATCCGAGAGCAATTCAGCCGTGCGCCGCTCTTCCATCACCCGCTCGAGCCGCCGCCAGGCGGGCTCGGCACCCTTGGGAGCGCGCCGCCGCTGGGACTCGACGTCGCGCATGATGTGATCCACGTCGACGTCGTCGACCGGAGCAGTATCTTCCGCGTCCTCTTCCTCGAACTCATCGGATTCGGGTTTTTCGCTCATGCTTCGAAAGCTTTCCGTGGTGCCTCAAGGACCGATCACGCGCGGTTTATAAACGGAAACTCGGCCCAGGTGCAATACCCTGGTGCACACCTCGCCATTTCGGCGCCAGTGTGCGCTATTTCACCAGATCGTTGAGCTGGAAAATCGGCAACAGCAGCGCGATGACGATGAACATCACGATCGCACCCATGAACACCACCATCAGGGGCCCGAGCAGATTGGTCAGCGTCGAGAGCAATCCGTCCATTTCGCGCTCCTGGTTGCTGGCCGCGCGCTCGAGCATCTTTTCGAGCTCGCCGCTGCTCTCGCCGCTCGCGATGAGGTGAATCATCATGGGCGGGAAGAGCTTGCGCACCGCAAGGGACTTGCCGATGGGCGCCCCTTCCCGAACGCGCAAGGCGGCCTCCTCGACGGCGTGCCTCATGGGCAGGTTGTTCACGACCTCCGCGGAGATGCGCAGCGCCTCGAGCACGGGCACTGCACTTGCGGTCAGAATGCTGAAGGTGCGCGAAAAGCGCGCGGTATTCACGCCGCGGATGAGCTTGCCGGCGAGCGGCAGCCGCAGCAAAAATCGATCGACCTTGAGTCGCGCCTCCGGTGCCCGGACCCAGCGCGAGAAGCCCCAGATCGTCCCTGCGATCACGATGGCCCCGTATATCCAGTAGTGGCGCACGATATCGCTCATGCCGATCAGGAAGCGCGTGGCGAGGGGCAGCTCCTGGTGACCGGACTCGAACACGGCGACCACCTGGGGCACCACGTACGCGAGCAGAAAGGACACGATGGCGAACGACAGCACCATGAGCACGATGGGATAGACCAGCGCGTGGCTGACCTGCTGTCCCATCACCTGTCTCGATTCGGTGTAGTCGGCCAGGCGCTCGAGCACGGAATCGAGCTTGCCCGATTGCTCGCCGGCCGAGACGGTCGCGCGGTAGATCTCGGGAAACGCCTGTGGAAAATCCCTCAATCCGTCGGCCAAAGGATGACCCTCGACCACCTTGCTGCGCACACCGAGCACGATGCGCTGAACACGCGCCTTCTCGGTCTGCTCGGCCACCGCCTGGAGAGACTCCTCGAGCGGCAGGCCGGAGCGCAGCAGAGTGGCGAGCTGGCGGGTGAGGAGTGCCAGATCGAGGATGGACAGGCCGCGCCGCATGAAGGGGCGGCGGGAGCCGCTTTGCTTTTGCTCGCGTTGTGCGGCCTCCTGAATCTCGATCGGCAGGAGCTGCTTGTCGCGCAGCAGTTGTCGAACGTGCTTCGCGGTGTCGCCCTCGATGAGTCCCTTGCGCTCCTTGCCGAGGCTGTCGAGCGCGACGTATTCGAAGGCGCCCATCAGATCACGCCCTAGTCTTCACGTGTGACGCGCAATACTTCCTCGAGGGTGGTTTCCCCGGCGAGAACCTTGCGGCGGCCATCCTCGCGGATGCCCGGGCTCGAGGTCCGGGCGTAGCGCTCGAGCTCCTGCTCGGAGGCGCCGTCGTGGATCATGGTGCGCATGTGATCGTCCACCGCGATGAGCTCGTAGATTCCGGTGCGGCCCCGGTAGCCGCTGCCGGGTTCGGAGCTCGGCCGGTACAGCTTCACGTGGCCGTCCTTTGCATCGAGATTGAGCAGGCGCCGCTCGTATTCGCCGGCGTAGAAGGCTTCGCGCGTCTCCGGGTTCAGCACGCGCACCAGGCGCTGCGCCAGGACGCCGATCAGGCTCGAGGACAACAGAAACGGCTCGATGCCCATGTCCCGCAAGCGCGTGACGGCGCCGACCGCGGTGTTCGTATGGAGCGTCGAGAGCACCAGGTGCCCGGTCAAGCTCGCCTGTACGGCGATCTGGGCGGTCTCGAGATCGCGGATCTCGCCGATCATCACGACGTCGGGGTCTTGGCGCAGGATGGCGCGCAGACCGCGCGCGAAGGTCATTTCGACCTTGGTGTTGACCTGGGTCTGGCCGATGCCGTCGATGTAATACTCGATCGGATCTTCGACGGTCATCACGTTGCGCGTGTTGTCGTTGATGCGCTCGAGCGAGGCGTAAAGAGTGGTCGACTTTCCCGAACCGGTGGGTCCCGTGACCAGGATGATGCCGTGCGGCTTGTGAATGATCTCATCCATCAGCGATTGCGTCCGCGGATCCATGCCGAGCGAGGTGAGCTCGATGCGCCCCGCCTGTTTGTCGAGCAATCGCAGCACCACGCGCTCGCCGTGCCCGGAGGGCAGGGTGGAGACGCGAACGTCGACGGCGCGCCCAGCGATGCGAAGCGAGATGCGGCCGTCCTGCGGCAGGCGGCGCTCGGCGATGTCGAGCTTCGACATCACCTTGATGCGCGACACCACGAGGGGCGCCACCGCGCGTTTGGTCTGGAGCACTTCCCGCAGCACCCCGTCCACCCGGAAGCGAATCACCAGGCGGTTCTCGTAAGGCTCGATGTGGATGTCCGAGGAGTTTTCCTTGACCGCCTGCGTCAAGAGCGCATTGATCAGCCGGATGATGGGCGCTTCATCGTCGCTCTCGAGCAGGTCGGATGACTCCGGGATGTCCTCCGCCAGGTGCGCGAGATCGGTGTTGTCGTCGAGCCCCTCGAGCATCTGCATGGCGGCGCCGGAGCCCGCCTCGTAGGCGATGCGCAGGAGCGAGTCGAAGACCTCGACCGAGACACGCTCGAGTTTCAGCGGTACGCCCACGAAGCGGCGCACTTCGGCCAGGGTCTGCGGGGTGACGCCGGGCCGACACACCGTATCGGCGTGCTGCTCCGTAATGGCGCGCACCAGCACGCCATGACGCTTGGCGAACGGAAACGAGAGTTTCCGAGGGCCGACCTGATCCTCGACCTGCGCGCTCATTGCGGTGCCGAGTGGGTGGGTTGTGGGGCCGGCGCGGGCTGCGGCTGCGGCGCGATTGAAGCAGGCGGCGCGGGTTGCGGGGCCGGCGCAGGCTGAGCGAGCGGCGGCGCAGGTTGAGCCGCGGGTGGCGCGGGCTGCGGGGCCGGGGCGGGCTGCGGCGCGGGCGCGGGCTGCGCGCCCGTCACCGGCTGGGGTGACGGCGCGATGTATATCGGCGTGCCCGGGGGCCGTGCCGTCGTGTTGGTCGCGTTCGGCGAGCTCGCCGGTATCCCGGGGAGCGAGGGCTGGCGCTCACCCGGAAGGAGCGTGATCTTGCCCTTGTGCAAGCCGCGCTGTTCCTCGCGGATGGCGTCGTATTCCTTGGTGCTCACCTGCTGCGTCGCGGCCTGATCGCGCAGGATTTTCGGCCGCAGGAACACGAGGAGGTTGCTCTTCTGCCGCGAGCCGCTGCGCGACTTGAAGAGATTCCCCAGGAGCGGGATGGCGCCGAGCACCGGGATGCGGTCCTCGCTTTCGGTGACGGTGTCCTGCATCAGGCCGCCGAGCACGATAATGCCGCCATCCTCGATCAGGATGGTGGTCTTGATCGAGCGCTTGTTGGTCGAGATGTCGGCCGAGTCCGCGAGCTTCGCGCCGGGTGCGGAGTCTTCCTGCTCGATCTTGAGCTGGATGGTGTTGCCCTCGCTGATGTGCGGGGTCACCTTGAGGATGGTGCCGACCTCCTCGCGCTGGATGGTCTCGAACGGGCTCGTGGTGCCGTTCACCGCCGCGGTCGAGCTCTGGTACGAGCCGGTGATCAGCGGAATTTCCTGGGTGACTTTCACCTCCGCTTCCTCGTTGTTCATCGTGATGATGCGCGGCGTGGAGATGATGTTGCTCGAGCCGTCGCTGCGTATTGCTTGAATGACCGCCGCCAATCCCCGGCCGGTATTGGAATTGTAGGTTCCGATGGCGAACGTGCCGCCGTTCGGGATGATCGAGGACAGGCTCGATCCGGTCGAGGCGATGGCGGTCCCATTGTTGATGTTGTTGTTGTTCGTGTTGCTCGGGAGCTGGGTCGCCGAGGTCCCGGTTCCGGAGATTACGCCGAGCGCCGCCTCGGCAATATCCACGATGCTCGAGCCATTGCTGCCGGGCAGATTGATGACGCCATAGCCCCAGTTGTTGCCGCCGTCGAGCAGCCACTGCACCCCCAGATTGGCGCTCTTGTTGACGTCAACCTCGACGATCATGGCCTCCACTTCCACCTGCGCACGGCGGATGTCGAGCTTGTCGATCACCGCCATCAGGTTCTTCATGATCTTCGGAGGCGCGGTCATGATGAGCGCATTGGTGGGCACATCCGCCCAGATGGTGACGCTCGCGTCGACATTCGGCGTGCCGCCGCCCGCGGTGGGCGAAGCACCGCCCGGTCCACCCCCGGGGCCGGCGGTGGCCTTGGCGGTGGCCGATGCCTGTCCCTTGAGCTTGTCCGCAAGCTTCTCGGCGTCCGCGTACAGCAAGTAGCGCACCTCGGTGTCGCCGCCGCCGCCCTGGCGGGGCGTGTCCAGATCGAGCACCAGCGCCTTGGCCTTGAGGCGCGCCGACTTCTCGCCGCTGATGAGCACGCTGTTGGTGCGCTCATCGGCGACGACCTTGACCAGTGCCCCTTCGGCGCCCGCGCCGGCGCCCTGATTGAGCTGGTTGATGGTGCGCACGAGCTCGGTGGCGCTCGCATTGTGCAGCGGGATGACCTCGATCGGCTCATCGCCGCTCTCGTCCATGCGCTCGACGATTCTCATGATCCGGGAGACATTGCTGGCGCGGTCGGAGATGATGAGCATGTTGCCGTTGGGGTAGGCGGCCAGGTGTCCGGATTGCGGAATGAGGGGACGCAGCAAGGGCACCAGCTGCGAGGCGCTGATGTTCTTCAGGTCGATGATCTGAGTGACCATCTCGTCCGAGGATGAATTCACGCTAGTCGGCAGATCGTTCGCCGGCAGCTGCCTCGCATCGGTCACGGGGATGATCTTGATGACCTTGCCCGCGGGCACTGCAACAAATCCGTACACCTGCAGCACCGACAGGAACGCCTGATAGAAAGCGTCCGGGGTCATGGGTGTCGAGGACAGCATGGTGACCTTGGCGTTCACGCGCGGGTCGATGATGAAGTTCTTGCCGGTGACCTCGCTCACCGCCTGGATGATCTGGCTCAGGTCCGCATCTTTGTAGTTCGGCGTGATGGTCGCGCCATCCTGCGTCCGCTGCTGCTGAATACTCGGAGTACCCCCGGGGGCCGCCAGGCCGGATGAGGCCACGGCGAGCGACAGGGCGCACGCCAGAACATTGCGGGGCAATCTCTCAACACACATCATTAATTCTGGCTCTCGTTCGATTGCTGCGGCCCGGATGCGGGCTGCGGCGGATTCTGCGCACCGGAACCCTCACCTTCCAGGTCTCTGGTCGCTTCCGTCGCAACCTGGGCGATGTTGAGGGAGATGTCCTGCTTCTGGCCGCCGCGCTCCACGGTGACCGTAACGGTGTTCGATGACTGAATCGTATTGAATACCTCCTGGCTATGCTGCGGATCATCCAACGGTTGCCCGTTGATTGCCGTGACCAAATCACCAGGCTTCAAACCCAGTTTGTTGAAAATGGTGCGGTTCCGCCCGGGATAGGCACGGAAGCCGCGCAGTTTCCCCGCCGCGTTGTCGTAGGATGGCACGGTCCGCATGACCTGATCCAAAAGCCCCGGATCTTGCTGCACCAGGCGGCGAATGTTGTCGACCGCCTCCGTCGTACGCGCGTCGGGGCCTCCCCGGCGCACGGGCATTCGAGGGCCGCCGGCGAGCAGTCTCGGCAATCGCAATGTCTCCAACGTGCCTCCGCGATCCAGAATGACGTGGTCCAAGTAGACCGAGTACAAGGCCGCTCCGTTCACATTGTCGCCGACGGAAAATACCTTGGAGGGGCCGCCATCGCTGATGATGGCGATTCCGCGCTTCGGATCCTGCGTGGCGATGGTGCCTGCGAGCACGAGATTGGCACTGCTCAACGGAGCATTGTTGGGATCCTGTGTCGTGGGATCCGCAACCGCCACGCCGAACAGATGCGCGGCCGCCACGGCCTGGACATTCACACCTGCGCGGGGTGGACGAGACTGCACTCCCGCGGCGATCGCGGGTTGGGGAGATTTCACCGATGGGCTCACGAGGGCGACCGCGATCCTGGCCAGCTCGACGGCGATGAGCGCCGCCAGCAGGATCGACACGACGTTCGGGCCCTTGCTCTGCAGCCGTGCAAGCCAAGGAGTGGTAGCGTTGCGTGAATCAAGCATTTAAGGTCGTGTGCGGTACTTCATGCAACCGAGAAAAATAGGCGCAAACAGAGGCGGCACATGCCAGCCCATGCCCGGGGCAATCATAGGGCCACCGCCCAGGCCGCTCAAGCATTTGTTTTTACTTGTTAAAGTAGAGTGACACCGTTTGGCGACACTGGCGAGCGGCGCGGAGTTTTGCTTGCCGCGCTTGTAAAGCGCCAAACCGCGCCCTATAAATCCTTCTAGTCATGAGCGATGCGGAACGCGGTCGGGAAGGAACGGGCTTGGTGGTCGAGGAATCGGCGCCGAAGGTCAAGCGTCCGCCTCTGTATCAAGTAGTGCTGATCAACGACGACTATACTCCGATGGAGTTCGTCGTGGATATTCTCCAGCGCTTCTTCGCAATGGACCGCACCAAGGCAACTCGGGTTATGCTGGAGGTCCATACCAAAGGAAAGGGAGTGTGCGGAGTCTTCACCTACGAGATTGCGGAAACCAAAGTGGCTCAAGTAATTGCATATGCGCGGCAACATCAGCATCCGCTGATGGCGACGCTAGAAGAGGCGTAACCAGTGCTTAGTCAAGAACTCGAATTCTGCTTGAACGATGCTTTCGCGGCCGCGCGCGAGGCGCGCCACGAATTCATGACCGTCGAGCACTTATTGCTCGCCATCGTCGATACCCCGAAGGTGCGCGAGATTCTGAAGTCCTGCGGGGCGGACACCACCAAGCTTAAGAATGAGCTCAAGCAGTTCATCGAGCAAACCACTCCGCGTCTGCCTGCCGGCGAGGATCGCGATGTGCAGCCGACCTTGGGCTTCCAGCGCGTGCTGCAGCGCGCGGTCTTCCACGTTCAATCGAGCGGCAAGAAAGAAGTGACGGTGGCCAACGTCTTGGTGGCGATCTTCAGCGAGAAGCAATCGCATGCGGCCTACTTGCTGAGCATGCAGGACGTCTCGCGCCTCGATGTGGTCAATTTCATCGCCCATGGCCTCTCCAAGGCGGGCGGCGAGGAGCGCAGCGATCGCGACGACAGCGGTGCCACCGGCGAAGCCGACCGCGACGGCGATTCGCAGGGCAGCGCCCTCGAGAAGTACGCCACGAACCTCAACGAGGCGGCGCGTAAGGGCAAGATCGACCCGCTGATCGGACGCAAGCTCGAGGTCGAGCGCACGATCGAGATTCTGTGCCGGCGGCGCAAGAACAACCCCCTCTACGTCGGTGAGGCGGGTGTCGGCAAGACTGCGATCGCCGAGGGCCTGGCCCGCATGATCGTCGAAAACAAGGTTCCCGAGGTGCTGCTCGACGCGACGATTTTCTCGCTCGACATGGGATCGCTGGTCGCGGGCACGAAGTACCGCGGCGATTTCGAGAAGCGCCTGAAAGCCGTGCTTGCCGAGGTCAAGAAGCAGCCCGGCGCCATATTGTTCATCGATGAGATTCATACGGTGATCGGAGCGGGAGCGGCCTCCGGCGGCGTGATGGACGCCTCCAACCTGATCAAGCCGGCCCTGGCGAATGGCGAGCTGCGCTGCATCGGCTCCACGACCTACAACGAGTACCGGGGCATCTTCGAGAAAGACCACGCGCTGGCGCGCCGCTTTCAGAAAATCGACATCACCGAACCCTCGGTTCAGGACACCGTCGATATCCTGCGCGGCCTCAAATCCCGCTACGAGGAGCATCACGGCGTCAAATACGAGGACGCGGCCTTGCAGGCGGCGGCCGAGCTCGCCGCCCGGCACATCAACGATCGGCACATGCCCGACAAGGCCATCGATGTGGTCGATGAGGCGGGCGCCAATCTCCGGCTGCAACCGGTCGAGAACCGCGAGAGCGCGGTGACGGTGACTCAAATCGAGAACGTGGTGGCGCGTATCGCACGCATTCCGCCCAAGAATGTCTCGCTTTCCGACCGGGACGTGCTCAGAAACCTCGAGCGCAACCTGAAGCTGACCATTTTCGGCCAGGACAAGGCGATCGAAGCGCTCGCGGCGGCCATCAAGATGTCGCGCTCCGGCCTCGGCGATCAGCGCAAGCCGGTCGGCTCGTTCCTGTTCTCGGGTCCCACCGGGGTCGGCAAGACCGAAGTCACGCGCCAGCTCGCGATTGCCATGGGCGTCGAGTTCGTGCGCTTCGACATGTCGGAGTACATGGAGCGGCACACGGTGTCGCGCCTCATCGGAGCACCGCCCGGCTACGTCGGATTCGATCAAGGGGGCCTCCTCACCGAGGCCATCGCCAAGCATCCGCACTGCGTTCTCCTGCTCGATGAGATCGAGAAGGCGCATCCGGATGTCTTCAACCTGCTGCTGCAAGTGATGGATCACGGCACCCTGACGGACAACAATGGGCGGAAGGCGGATTTCCGCCATGTGATCATCGTCATGACGACGAACGCAGGGGCGTTCGAGATGAGCCGCCCGAGCATCGGCTTCACACAGTCGGATACGGCGTCGGACGGAATGGAGGCCATTCGGCGCCTGTTCTCACCGGAGTTCCGCAACCGGCTCGATGCGGTCATCCAGTTCGGCGCGCTCGATCAGGACACGATCGAGCGGGTGGTCGACAAGCTGCTGGTCGAGGCGGAGGCGCAGCTCGAGCAGAAGCGCGTGTCCATCTCGGTGGATGAGAGTGCCCGTCGATGGATCGCCAAGCGCGGCTATGACCCGAAGATGGGCGCCCGGCCGATGGCGAGGCTCATCCAGGAGCAGATCAAGCGGCCGCTCGCCGAGGAGCTCTTGTTCGGCAAGCTCGTGAACGGCGGCCACGTCGAAGTGAGCGTGAGCGAGGACGGCGAGAAACTCCTGCTGAGGACGAGCTCGACGGATGCGCCGGCGCTCCTGTCGCACGAGAAGCAGGAGACTTGAAGCAGCGGACTCGAGGCTGATCGGCGCGGCGCGCGCGCGGCTGGTCCCACTTGCCGGTTGCCCGTGCCGGATCAGCGTCCGCGATAGACGATGCGGCCCTTGGTCAAGTCGTAGGGAGTCATCTCGACGGTGACTTGATCGCCGGTGAGGATGCGGATGTAATTCTTACGCATCTTGCCCGAGATATGGGCGGTTACGACGTGACCCGTCTTTAACTTGACGCGAAACGTCGTATTGGGCAGGGTCTCGACGACCTCACCCTCGAATTGAATTGCCTCTTCTTTTGACATGCTTCCTTGTTGTGTCCATCGAGCCGGGCGCATTGTGCATAAAGGCCCCTGGTAATGCAATTTCAGCTCCAGCAGCCGCTGGGGACGCGCCGCGCATCGCGCCGCAGGAGGCTCACGAAGTCCTTTCGCGCAATCTCGCGCGCGCCGAGGCTGGCGAGGTGCGTGCTGGCGATCTGACAATCGATGAGCTCGATGCCGCGCGCACCGCATTGCTCCACTAGGCGGGCAAGCGCAACCTTGGAGGCGTCGCGCTCGCGGCTGAACATCGATTCGCCGAAGAACACCTTGTTCAGTTGCAGGCCATACAGGCCGCCCACCAGCTCACCGCCCCGCCAAGTCTCGATCGAATGGCCGTAACCCAGGCGGTGCAGCTCTTCGTAGGATTCGATCATCTCTTCATTCAGCCAGGTGTCGGCGCCCGAGCGGCGTGGGGCCGCGCAGGCGCGGATGGTGGCCGAGAAGGCCGTGTCGAGACGGCACTCGAAACCGCCGTTTCGAAGTGTCTTCGCAAGGCTCCGCGTGATTTTGAGCTCTCCCGGGAACAGCACCATGCGCGGATCGGGTGCCCACCACAGTATCGGCTGCTGCGCCGAGTACCACGGAAACACGCCGCGCTCGTAGGCGGCGAGCAGTCGGGTGGGACTCAGGTCTCCGCCGGCCGCGAGCAATCCCGCGGGCTCGCGCAACGCCTGGTCGAGGGGGGGGAACCACTCGGGGTCCGCGTGCTCGCTCAGCCAGACGAGCCTGCTCAGAGCTGCAATTCCTCGTCGCTCGGACGATGGTAGGGCACGTGCTCGTTGACGGCGGCCGCGTAGATATCGACCCCTCGGGCCTCGCGCGCTGCGAAGTCGCGAATCGCCGCCGCAAAGCGCTCATCGGCGATGTAGTGCGCCGAGCTCGTCAGGGTCGGGACGAAGCCGCGCGGAACTTTGTGCTCGCCCTGCGTGCCGGGCTCGAAACGCGACAGCCGCTTCTCGATGCAATACTCGATGCCCTGGTAATAGCAGGTCTCGAAGTGCAGGCTGTGATAGTTGCCGCCGGCGCCCCAATAGCGCCCATACAGGGCGTCGTCGCCCACGAAGAAGATCGCGAGCGCGATCGGCGTGCGGCCGTGGCGCGCGATCTTGAGCATGAGCCGCTCCGGCATCCGTGCTCCGATCAGCTTGAAGAAGCGTAGATTGAGATAAGGCTCGTGCCCGTGACGATAGAACGTATCGGCATAGAACTCGTAGACGGTGTTCCAGAGCGCATCGTCCATATCGGCGCCCGAGCGGGTATCGAACGCGATGCCGGCCTCGGCGACGCGCCGCCGCTCGCGCTTCGCCTTCTTGCGCTTCTCGGCCGTGAAGGTGGCGAGGAACGCGTCGAACGACTCGTAGCCGCGATTGAACCAGTGAAACTGGCAATCGCGCCGCGGGATCAGGCCGCTCTGGGTCAGCTCGGCGAGCTCGGTGTCGGTGGGGAAGAGCACGTGCCAGGACGAGAGCCGCTGGGAGCGGGCGTGCTCGCTCGCGGTTCGGATCAAGGCCGCGCGGATCGCCGGTGCATCGACCGAAGGTCCGACGAGCATCCGCGGGCCGGTCACGGGCGTGAACGGCACCGCCGACAGGAGCTTGGGGTAGTACTTGATTCCGTGCTGCGCATAGGCATTCGCCCACGAGAAATCAAAGACGAACTCGCCGCGCGAATGTCCCTTGCGGTACATCGGCAGCGCGCCGACGAGCCGCTCCTCGGTGTCGCGTGCGATCAGATGCTCCGGCGCCCATCCGGCCCTGGCCGTGGTGCACCCGGATTCCTCGAGCGAGAGCAGGAATTCATGCCGCAAGAAAGGCTGAGCGGCGCTTCCCACGAGGGCGTTCCATTCGGCCGCGTCGACCTCGGCAATGCTCCGAAGGAGTCGGGCTCGCGAGACGATCACGCGTGCGCGGCGCGGGGCTCGAGATGGCGCTCGGCGTCGAGACGCTCCAGGTACTTGTCGGCGTCGAGGGCGGCCATACAGCCCGTCCCCGCCGAGGTGACCGCCTGCCGATACACATGGTCGGCGACATCGCCCGCCGCGAACACGCCGGGAAGGCTCGTCGCAGTCGCATCGCCATTGCTGCCGCTCTTGACCACGATGTAGCCGCCGCGCATCTCGAGCTGCTGCTCGAAGAGCTGCGTGTTCGGTTGATGGCCGACCGCAATGAACACGCCGTCGGCATCGACTGAATGCATCGCACCGCCATGCAGCGACTTGAGGCGCGCGCCCGTTACGCCGGCCTCATCACCGACGATTTCATCGATGGTGTGGTTCCAGACGATGGCGACCTTGCCGGCGGTCTCGAGCGTGAACAGCCGGTCCTGCAGTATCCTCTCCGCGCGCAGTCTGTCGCGCCGATGCACCAGGGTCACGTGCGCCGCGATGTTCGAAAGATACAACGCCTCTTCGACGGCGGTATTGCCGCCGCCCACCACGATCACGCGTTTGCCGCGATAGAAGAACCCATCGCAGGTGGCGCACGCCGAGACTCCTTTGCCGCGAAAGGCCTCCTCGGACGGCAAGCCCAGATACTTCGCCGAGGCGCCGGTCGCGATGATGAGCGCATCGCAGGTGTATTCGGCGTTGTCGCCCAGCAGCCGCATCGGTCGCGCTTTAAGGTCGACGCGGTTGATGTGATCGAACGCAATCTCGGTATTGAAGCGCTCGGCGTGCAGGCGCATGCGCTCCATGAGCTGCGGGCCCTGCAGGTGCTCGACATCGCCCGGCCAGTTATCGACGTCCGTGGTGGTCATGAGCTGGCCACCCTGCTCGAGGCCGGTGATCAAAAGCGGCTTGCGATTGGCCCGCGCCGCGTACACCGCGGCTGAATATCCGGCGGGTCCCGAGCCCAAGATGATTAGACGACTGTGCCTGACGCTCATGTATGATCTGCCTCTCTTCGCATCCCGATGGCCGATGCCGGCCGGTTCAGCGCGCCTCGGCTTGCTGATACTCGGGTTGCGAGTCCATGGTAAGTAAATCGGCGCACGCCAGCCAGTTCGACGAGAGTTCTGCGGTGTTGCGCCCGCGGAGCTGGTTACCCGTCCCCAGCTGCGTTACTATTACATACTATTCAAACAGTTAAGCGATAAACATCACTAAGGGTCTAGTTTGAGCGAAGTCGCTACGTTAAAAAAGCCCAAATCGAGCGTGAAGCTGTCCGCGGCCGTCGCCCGCTCGCTGCGCGAGGGCACGCTGTGGATATTGTCGGCGCTCGCCCTGCTTTTGTTGTTGTCGCTGTTCTCATACGACGCGCACGATCCGGGGTTCTTCGACACCGGCGAGCCCGGTCCCGTTCACAATTGGATAGGCCCGATCGGGGCGCGGCTGTCTCAATCCTTTCTATATATGTTTGGCCGCCCGGCGTACCTCTTTCCCGTGATGCTGGTTTACGCGGGCTGGCTCGTGCACAAGAATCGCACGCTCCCCGAGGCGCATTCGCGCGTGAACAGCCTGCTGCGCGCGGCCGGATTCGTGCTGACCCTGCTGGCGAGCTGCGCCCTCGTGATGCTCCACTGGGACGGCGCCGGTCTGCCCAATACGGCCGGCGGTGCGCTCGGTGAATTGATCGGTCAGCGCAGCAGCGAGGGCTTGAGCTTTCTCGGCGCGACGCTGCTGTTGCTCGGACTGTGGCTCGCGGGCGTGGCGCTGTTCCTCGGCGTCTCCTGGTTCGAGATCATGGACAAGCTCGGTGCCTGGGTGCTCGGCGGGATCGACTGGGCGCGCGCGTGGCTCTCGCGACGCCGCGAGCTCGCCACCGGCCGCGAGCGCAAGCAGGCGCGCAAGGAGGTCGTGCGCGAAGAGCAGAAGAAAGTGGCCTCGAGGCCCCCGCCGCGCATCGAAGCCGCGGCGCCCGTGCCGGAAAAGAGTGAGCGGGTGGAGCGCGAGCGCCAGGTGCCGCTGTTCGATGCGCCGAAGTCGAGCGAGCTGCCGGCCCTGTCGTTGCTCGATGAGCCTCCGGCTCGCGAGCAATCCTATTCGGACGAGGCGCTCGAAGCCATGTCGCGCCTGGTCGAGCTCAAGTTGCGCGATTTCGGTGTCGAGGCCGAGGTCGTGGCGGTGCAGCCCGGCCCGGTGATCACCCGCTTCGAGCTGCGGCCGGCGCCCGGAGTGAAGGTGAGTCAGATCAGCAATCTCGCCAAGGATCTGGCGCGCGCGCTGTCCGCCATCAGCGTGCGCGTGGTGGAGATCATCCCCGGCAAATCGGTCGTCGGCCTCGAAATTCCGAACGAGAAGCGCGAAATCGTCACGCTCGGCGAGATCATCAAATCCAAGCCCTACGATGAGGTGGGCTCGCCGCTCGCACTCGCGCTCGGCAAGGATATTGGCGGCGTACCGGTGGTTGCGGATCTTGCGCGCATGCCGCATCTGCTGATAGCCGGCACCACCGGCTCGGGCAAGTCCGTCGGAATCAATGCCATGGTGCTGAGCCTCGTGTACAAGGCGACCCCCGAGCACGTGCGCATGATCATGATCGACCCGAAGATGCTCGAGCTGTCGGTGTACGAAGGAATCCCGCACCTGCTCGCGCCCGTCGTCACGGACATGAAGCAAGCGGCCAACGCGCTGCGCTGGTGCGTCGCGGAAATGGAGCGGCGTTACCAGCTCATGTCCGCGCTCGGCGTGCGCAACATCGGCGGATTCAACCGCAAGGTGAAGGATGCCGCCGATGGCGGCAAGCCGATCAAGGATCCCATCCGTCTGCAGAAAATAGCGCAGGGGGTTCCGGGCGTCGTGGCGGAAGACGTCGAGGATCTGACGACGCTGCCGTTCGTCGTGGTGATCATCGACGAGCTCGCCGATCTGATGATGATCGTGGGCAAGAAGGTCGAGGAGCTGATCGCGCGGCTCGCCCAAAAGGCTCGCGCGTCGGGCATTCACTTGATTCTGGCGACCCAGCGGCCCTCCGTGGACGTGATCACCGGCCTCATCAAGGCGAACATTCCCACCCGGATCGCGTTTCAGGTATCGGCGAAAGTCGACTCTCGTACCATTCTCGACCAGGCCGGGGCGGAATCGCTGCTCGGGCACGGCGACATGCTGTATTTGCCCCCGGGGACGTCCATTCCGGCGCGCGTGCATGGCGCGTTCGTCTCCGACCAGGAGGTGCATCGCGTCGTCGCCGGCTTGAAGTTGGCCTCGCGGCCCACCTATATCGATGAGATTCTCGAGGGCCCGAGCATGTCGATCCCGGGTTTCCCCAGCGACGATGAAGAAGGCGGCGAGGGTGGGGATCTCGATGCCGAGGCCGACCCCCTCTACGACGAGGCGGTACGGATCGTCAGCGAAACGCGAAAGGCGTCGATCTCCGGTGTGCAGCGCCGGCTGAAGATCGGCTACAACCGCGCGGCCCGTCTGGTCGAGGCCATGGAGGCGGCCGGTCTCGTGGGTCCGTTACAATCGAACGGCGCGCGTGAAATCTTCGGTGCGCCACCACCGGAGGAATGAGCACATGAGCTCTCGAGGTTGGGAGGCCGCACGGCAATGCATGATCCTGGCAGTGGTGCTCTATTGCAGCGCGCTGCTCGGAAGCGGGCGGGTTTACGGCTCACCCGCGAGCGAGGTGGACAAGTATCTCACCGGTCTGTCGAGCTGGTCGGCCGATTTCACGCAAACGATCGAGGATGCGCAGGGCAAAGTGCAGCGCACCGCCTCCGGCAAGTTCTATCTGCAGCGGCCCGGCAAGTTTCGCTGGGATTACGCCGAGCCCTCCCAACAGCTCGTGCTGGGCGACGGTAAGGAGATCTGGTTCTACGACAAGGATCTGGCCCAGGCCAACGTGCGCACCATGGATGCGACCCTCGCCTCGACGCCGGCGGTGCTGTTGTCGGGGACGGGATCGGTCAGCGAGCAGTTCGACATCAAGGCTCTGCCCGACGAAGGGGGCTTGCACTGGTTTCAGCTCCTTCCGAAGCACCCGGACACGGATTTTCAGCTGGTGCGTATCGGGTTCGACAAGGACGGCGAGCTCGCGTCGATGTTTCTCGCCGACAAGCTGAATCAGATCACGCAGCTTGCGTTCACGCATCCGGTCAAGAATCCCAAGCTCATACCCGACCTGTTCACGTTCTCGCCGCCGCCGGGGGTCGATGTGATCGGGCGCGACAGCAAGTGAGCCCGGTCGGCGACGGTACCTACCGACCGCTGGCCGATCGCCTGCGACCCCGATCGCTCGAGGAATACGTCGGACAGTCGCATCTGCTGGGTCCCGGCGCTCCGTTGCGCCGCGCGCTCGAGGCCGGGCGGCCCCACTCGATGATCCTATGGGGGCCGCCGGGAACCGGAAAGACGACCTTGGCGCGGCTGGTGGCGAATGGCGCCAACGCCGAGTTCATCGCGCTGTCGGCGGTGCTCGCGGGAATCAAGGACATCCGTGCGGTGGTCGAGCGGGCGCGCAGTCTGCGCGGAACGCCGCGACACCGTTCTTTTTCTCGATGAAGTGCACCGCTTCAACAAGTCTCAGCAGGATACATTCCTGCCCTATGTGGAGGACGGCACGCTCATCTTCGTCGGCGCGACCACCGAGAATCCGTCCTTCGAGGTGAACAACGCGCTCTTGTCGCGCGCGCGGGTCTACGTGCTCAAGCCGCTCACACAGGAGGACTTGGCCCGTCTCCTCGACCGCGCCCTGGCCGATCCGGAGCGCGGATTAGGGCGGCAGCGGCTCGAGCTCGATCCCGGGGCGCGCGAGCTGTTGCTGGCCGCCGCGGACGGCGATGCGCGGCGCATGCTGAATCTGCTCGAGACTGCAGCCGATCTCGCCGAGCCCGAGGGCGAGGGGCACCGCCTCGACGTCGATACCATGCGCGCGGTGATCGGCAGCACCTATGTGCGTTTCGACAAGGGCGGGGAGAATTTCTACGATCAGATCTCGGCATTGCACAAGTCGGTCCGCGGCAGCGATCCCGATGCGGCGCTCTACTGGCTGTGTCGCATGCTCGCCGGCGGCTGCGATCCGCTGTACGTCGCGCGCCGCGCCGTGCGCATGGCGAGCGAGGACATCGGCAACGCCGACCCGCGCGCGCTCACCCTGAGCCTCGAAGCGTGTGCCGTGTACGAGCGGCTCGGGAGCCCGGAAGGCGAGCTGGCGATTGCGCAGGCGATCGTGTTCATGGCCTGTGCGGCAAAGAGCAATGCGGTGTACTCGGCTTTCGGCGCAGCCATGGAAGATGCGACCAAGTTCGGCTCGCTCGAGGTGCCGCTGCATTTGCGCAATGCGCCGACGCGTCTGATGAAAGAGATCGGCTACGGCAAGGGCTACCGCTACGCGCATGATGAGCCCGGCGCGTATGCGGCGGGCGAGCGATATCTGCCCGAGGGGCTGCCGGAACGCCGCTACTATGTGCCTGCGCCGCGCGGTCTGGAGATCAAGATCGGCGAGGCGCTCGCGGCGCGACGCGCCCGCGACAAAGTTTGAAACCGGAGGAGTTTCCGTGCTCGACCCCAAGCTGTTACGTAACGATCTTCCGCGAGTGGCCGCCGAGCTCGCGCGCCGCGGTTTCACGCTCGACGTCGATCACATCGCGGCGCTCGAGGAGCAGCGCAAGGCCGCGCAGATCGAGGCCGATGGCCTGCGCGCGGAGCGCAACGCAAACGCCAAGGCGACGGGCCAGGCCAAGGCGCAAGGCCGGGACGCGACGGCGCTGATCGAGCTCGGGGAGTCCCTCGCGCAGCGGCTCGCGGCCGTCGAAGGGAGGCTCGAATCGATCCAATCGGAGCTGTCGGGCGTGCAATTGGGCCTGCCCAACATTCTCCATGCCAGCGTTCCTCCGGGGCGGGATGAGACCGACAACCTCGAAGTGCGCCGCTGGGGCGAGCCGCGCGCGTTCTCCTTCGAGCCGAAGGATCATGTGGCCGTCGGTGCGCGCCTCGGCATGGACTTCGAGGCGGCGGGGCGGATCTCCGGCTCGCGCTTCGTGGTGATGACCGGTCCCCTTGCGAGGCTTCACCGGGCACTCATCCAGTTCATGCTGGATCTGCACGTGCGGGAGCATGGCTATCGAGAGGCGTACGTCCCGTATCTCGTGCACGCCGAGGCGCTGGTCGGCACCGGACAGCTGCCGAAATTCGAGCAGGATCTCTTTGCGGTGCGCGGCGATCCGGGATTTTTCCTCATCCCGACCGCGGAGGTGCCGGTCACGAATCTGGTGCGCGATCAGATCCTCGAGGCGGCCGGGTTACCGTTGAAGTACGTGGCGCATACGCCGTGCTTTCGATCCGAGGCCGGCGCCGCCGGCAAGGACACCCGCGGCATGATCCGGCAGCATCAATTCGAGAAAGTCGAGCTCGTGCAGATCGTGCCTCCCGAGCATTCCTATGCCGCGCTCGAGGAGCTTACGGGCCACGCCGAGTCGGTGCTGAAGGCGCTCGAGCTGCCTTACCGCACCGTCGCCCTGTGCGCCGGCGATGTGGGGTTTGCGAGCGCCAAGACCTACGACCTCGAGGTCTGGCTGCCTTCTCAGAAGCGCTACCGCGAGATCTCATCGTGCAGCAACTTCGAGGCGTATCAGGCACGGCGGCTGCAGGCTCGCTGGCGCAATCCCGCCACCGGCAAGCCGGAGCCGGTGCATACGCTCAACGGCTCGGGCCTCGCCGTCGGACGTGCGCTCGTCGCGATCCTCGAGAATTATCAGCAGGCGGACGGCAGCGTCGTCGTACCGTCCGCGCTCGGACCCTACATGGCGGGCAACATGCTGCTCAGCTGAGCCGGCGCCGGCCGCGGCTCGAGTGCGCGCGGGCACGCGCAAAAAAAACGCCGCCTCGACTCGTGGGTCGAAGCGGCGCTGTTGTTGCCTTGCGGCGTGAGATCAGTTGCGGTTGCCCATCAAGAGGCGCAACACGTACCAGAACATCAAGGCGATCGAGGCGAACAGCTGCATCGCCGCCGACACATACCGGTCTTCCGGATAGTAGTGGATGATGTTGGAGGTGTCGTAAAGAACCGCCGCACCCGCAAAGCCGATCATCGCCACCGAGAACCAGGTGCCGAGCTGGAAGCCGAACACCAGTGCGCCGACGATCGCGATCAGCGCGAGGATGCCGCCCCACATGAGAATCGCCCGCAGGAACGAGAAGTCCTTGCGCGTCTGATGTGCGACCAGCATCAACCCACCCGCGCCGAGGAGCGTCACCAGCGTGGCGCTGTCGATGGTGCCGGGGGCTCGCAGATTCGCGATGTACAGCAGCGGGACGAAAATGATCGCTTCCGCGACCACGTAGGCACCGTACGCGAAATACTGCATGCCGATCGAGGTGCTGCTTTGCGCGGTGCGCGAGGCCAGCCAGCCGACCAGCATGAAGGCGCCCAGAATGAGCATCCACGGCAGATGCTGCATGTATCCCAGGATTTGACCCGCGAGGCCGGACTCGAAAAGTCCCATCTCCACCAGGATGAAGCCGAGGATGCCTCCGACCAGATGAATGTAGGTCCGTGTAATGAACGTGCTGCGACTATCCACCCGGCCGGTGGGGAAAGCCGCATTGGGAAAATTAGCCATGATCTGTCAGTTCCTCCAGTGATTCCTTGCCGCCAATTTTAGCACCTCGCCGCCCGCTGCGCCGTTCGCGGCGGCCGGCGGACGGGGGAGGGTCGCACGACCCGCGGCAGGTCACGCCACTATGGGGCGGTTTTCGGGGAATTCAATGGCCCTTATGTCGCCCGCAAGGCCTCGGCGACCGGCAATCGCGCGGAACGGACCGCGGGAAAGAGCCCGCCCATGAGACCGATGGCGCAGGCCCAGATCAGCCCCGTCAACATCAGCGTCGTGGTGACCGTCACCTTGAAGACGACTTGTGCGAACGCGCCGCCGAGCGTCGAGACGGTGTGTCCGTTGAAGAACATCCAGGCGAGCGCGGCGCCCAGCAGCCCTCCGATGACCGATAAGGCGAGCGCCTCGATCATCACCGACGCCAGGACCGGCAGCGCGCCGAATCCAATTGCGCGCAGGGTGGCGATCTCGAGGCTGCGCGCATCGACCGCCGCATACATGCTGTTGAGCGCGCCGAACATGGCCCCGATCGCCATGATGATCGCAACCGAATTTCCCACCACGTTGATCAACTGGGTCAACTGCTTGGACTGGGCCGCGTAGTATTCGGGCTCCCGCTCGACGTCCACCTGGAGCTGCGGATTGGTGGTGAGGGCGTCCTTGAATCTCGAGAATTCGCTTGCCGCCTCCAAAAGGCCAACCGCCGAGCTGTAGCCCGAGCGCTCGAGCGAGGAGCCGACGGTGTCGACGTCCGCGAGCAGCTCGGACTCGTGAATATCGCCGTTGGTCGTGAACACTCCCGTCACGGTCCAGTCGGCGTTGCGCAGGTGCAGGACACTTCCCGTAGTCAGCCCGCGAAACTGCTTGGCCGCACCGTCGCCGGCGATCAATTCCCGCACCGCCGGACGAAACATGCGTCCCTCGATGATCTTGAGCTCCGGGCGCACCTTCTGCGCCTGAAGGCCGACGCCGCGCAGGGTGATGTTCGAATCCGAGCCGGTATCCATGCGCGGGATGTTGACGACGGTAATGAGCTCGGGCGACAGCAATGCCTTGCCGTCGGCGTCCTTCTTGAGGCCCGGTGCATTGGCGATGGTATCCAGGTCGCTCCGCGTCAAGTTGCTGTTGAGCTCCGCGTCGGATCCGCCTCGCAGGATGATGACCCGATCGGGTCGACCGCTGTCCGCCACCGTGTGGCGAAAGCCTGCCGCCATCGCGAGGACCGACACCAGCACGGCGACCACGCCCGCGATGCCGATCACGATGACGCTCGAGGCGCCCAACCGCTGCGGCAGCGTCTGAAGACTCATGAGGCTCACGGCGAACAACTGCTTGAGCATTCAGCGCTTTTCCATGAGCGCATCGACGACGTTCAGCCGCATTGCCCGTAAGGCCGGCGGGCCGCCCACGATCAGCGCGAGCAGCACCGCGATCCCCAGGCCCCAGGGCTGCGCCCCGCGCGAGAGGTCGACGCCCTGAAGACCGCGCTGTACGATGGGTATCAAACCGTAGCTCAGCGCAAGACCCACGATGGCGGCGAGGCCGCAGAGCAGCAGCGACTCACCGATCACCAGGCCCAGCACTTTCGCATCGCTGAACCCCAGGGTCTTCAGCACCGCGAGCTCAGGCACGCGCTCCCGCACCGACTGCATCATGGTATTGCCCGTGAGGAACAGCAGGGTGAAGAACACGGCGCCGAGAATCGCACGCAGCACGAAGCCTACGTCGCCGAGCTGCTTGAGGAAGGCCAAGGCAAAATCCTTGGCCGGCTGAGTCTTCGTCTCATTCGGAGAGTTCGCGAACAGGGCGTCGATCTTCGTGGCGATCTGTGCCGATTGAGCGGGATCCTCGACGCGCTCCTCGAACCAGCCCACCTGGCCCTTGCCGAAGCTTCGGCCTTCGTCGAAAAGCTCGTGGTGAAAGAGCACGGTTGAGGACTGTTGGCTCGCCTGCGTCGGATCCTTCGCATCGAACGTGCCGACGATGTCGAAAGTCCAATTGAGCGAGCCGTCCGACTTCTGCGTCCAAATCGTCGAGTGCAGCGGGAGCCTTTGGCCGACGTGCCAGCCGAACTTCTTCATGAGCGCGGAGTTGACCAAGGCGCCCGAGCGGCTCGAGCGGAACGCGCGCATCTGGTCATCGCCGACCACGAACTCCCCCTTGTGCAGATCGAAATAGCTGTCCGTATCGATCGGCAGAGCGAACACGAAGTTCTTCGACTCCTGATAGTAGGCTCCGAACCACGTCAACCAGGTCACCACGGCGACTCCCGGCACCGCCGCGATCTGCTGCGTGTAGGAGGAGGGCAGCAGCAACGTGATCGAGAACTTGTTGGTGGTGATGAGCTTGTCCGCTCCGGTCGCGCCCGCGCTCGGATTCTCGAATGCATAATCGACGGTCCCGAGCACGCCGTAGAGTAAAAACGCCACGATCACCGACAGCAACGTGAAGATCGTGCGCGTCTTCCGGCGCCACAGGTTGGCCCAGATCAAGGGGAGGTATTTCATGCCGCCGCCCCGCTCATGCCGCGAGCGTGCCTGCATCGAGCAGGGCGCCTTTGTCCATGTGCAGGCTGCGGCTGGCGAACTCCGCGGCTTTTGGATCGTGGGTCACGATCACGATGGTCTTGCCGTGCTCGCGGTTGAGGATCTGCAGCAACTGCAGAATCTCGTCGGCCGACTTGCGGTCGAGGTCGCCCGTCGGCTCGTCGCATACCAGCAGAGCCGCGTCGGCGACGAGCGCGCGCGCAATGGCGACCCGTTGAGCCTGGCCTCCCGACAGCTCGGCGGGCTTGTGCTTGGCGCGATCGGCGATGCCGACCAGCGTGAGGGCGGCGAGCGCGTTGGCTGCGCGCTTGGAGGCGGACAGATGGGTGAGCAACAAGGGCAGCTCGACATTGCGCTGCGCGCTCAGCATCGGCATCAAGTTGTAGAACTGAAACACGAAGCCCACATGGTTCGCACGCCATCGCGCGAGCTGGCCGCTGCCCATGCGATCCAGACGCTCACCCGCGACGGTGACCTCCCCGGATGTGGGCTTATCGAGCCCGCCGATCAAGTTCAATAGCGTCGTCTTTCCGGATCCACTGGGCCCCATGAGCGCCACGAACTCCGCCCGTGCAATGTCGAGGTCCAGCCCGTCGAGGACCGGCACATCCTGTTTGCCGCGGGTGTAATGCTTGACGACGTTGCGCAGGCTTACGATAGGCTCGCTCATGCATCCCCTTCTAGTTCTCGACGCGAATCCTCACACCGTCCTTCAAGCGGGCGAAATCGCCGATCGCGACGTGCTCGCCGGGATTCAAACCCGAGAGAACCGTGACGCGGTCCGCACTGATCGCGCCGAGCTTCAATGCACGGCGCTCGACCGTGGAGTCGTGCACGACATACACCACGCCCAGCGAATCGGAGACCTGCACCGCGCTCGAAGGCAAGCTCAGTCCCGGAACGGGTTTCGCGTTTTCCCCGCTCGAGTCGGCGAGGAATGATACCCGAACACCCATTTCAGGAAGAATGCGCTGATCCTTTTGATCGAGCGCGATACGCACCGTTACGGTGCCCTTGCTGCGATCTGCCGTCGGGATGACGGCGATTACGTGCCCCGGAATGTGCCAGTCCGGGTATGCGTTGAGTTTCGCCGTGACTTTCTGTGCCGGCTGCACCCGGTTGATGAAATTTTCGTTGACGTCCACTTGGATCTCGAGCGAGTCCATGTCGACGATCGTGCCGATGCCGGTGCGAGTGAAGCCGCCCCCGGCCGACAGCGGCGAGACGACCTCTCCCGGCTGCGCCGCCTTCACGGTCACGATGCCGTCGAAGGGTGAGCGCACGATCGTGTCCGCGAGATTGCGCTCGGCCACCTCGACGTTGCGCTGCGCGACCTCGATGTTGCTGCGCTGAGTGGCGAGCTGGGCGGTCAAGGCGTCCATGGAAGTTCTCGAGTTATCGACGGCCGCCTGGCTCACGAAGTGACCCTTGACGAGGCTCATCTGGCGGTCGTAGTCGCGCCGTGCATTCGCGAGGTTGACCCCGGTCTCGGCGAGGCCGGCTTTGGTGAAATCGAGCTGCGCGCGGGCCGCCGCCAGCGCTGCCCGCACGTTGGTGTCGTCGAGCCGGGCAATGATCTGTCCCTCCCGGACGTGGTCGCCTTCCTCGATGTCGAGCTCGACCATCTTGCCCGTGATCTTCGAGGCCACCGTCGCCTGGCGCCGTGCAACCACGTAGCCCGAGGCGTCCAGGATGGATCCCGCGCTTGCGGCGCCGACATCCGCCACCGGCTGCGGCTCGGTCAGGCGCACCGGAATGTCCGACGAATGCATCCAGACCCAAGCACCGATCGCCGCGCCAATCACGATCACCGCGCCGACGGCGATCCAAACCCAGCCGCTTCTCGGGGGCGGCTCGCTGCGGTCGATGCGCAGCTGGTTGAGCAGGGCCGATTTATCGTCCATGAAGGCGGGCGCCGGAAGCTGCGATGAACGGGGTAGGAATGGCGAGGACGATGGCAGTGGCGCCTGGCGGCTTCGACTTGGCCGCGGAAATTGGAGGGAAAGCATAATGGCGGGATCTGGGCCTGTCCAATAGCGAGCCGCAGACCGAACGTTTCGAAAAGGGCGGCGGAGTAGGGCAATATAGCGGGCGTGCGCCTGCGTCCGCAGACGACGGAGAGGTGGCAGAGCGGTTGAATGCACCGGTCTTGAAAACCGGCATCGGAGCAATCCGATCGCGAGTTCGAATCTCGCCCTCTCCGCCAAGCTCAGGAACCCCCGGGCCTGCTGCGGGTCGAATAATACTTCCGTCGGCTCAAAGTGTCGGACCATGAGCTCGTCAAGTGGGTGGAAATCTTCACGGCTCGCGGCCGTCATGGGCGTGCTGGCATTGCACGGGGCCATCATCGCGTTGCTTCTCGCGCTGAGCCGCTCCCCGGACGGGCCCGGAACCGCCCCCTTGCCGGGCGCGATTCAAGTCGTGTTACTCCCGCCGACCCCGGCGCCCGAAGCCAGTGCGAAAAGCGTTCATCTGAAACGGCCGAAGGTCGACTTGGGGATCGCTCTCGCCGCCCAGCCCACGCTTGATGCCTCCGAGCTTCCCCCGCCCTCATCCGGCGCTTATGGCGATGGTCCCGGGGTGAACTGGACGGCGGAGGCGCGCCGAGCCGTGAGCGCATTCGAGATACGAAGAGACGAGCACGTCACGCACGCGCAGTTCGGTCAATCTCCCTGGGAGGGTTGGCTCCCTCAGCAAGAACACCGCGCGGGGGATAAATTGAGGACGGACAATGGAGATTGGATCGTGTGGGTCGATGCCAACTGCTACCAGATTGCAAAGTGGCACGCCGGCCCCGCGGTGCAGACCGTGGCTCCGCCGCGCACGGTATGTATTCGTTAAAATGCAATAAGTTACACTCGTAAGTTGAAGTTCGATAGTACGACGATCCTCCGCCACCGCTACCGCCACCGCCACCGCTACCGCCACCGCCTCCGCCACCGCGCACGCGCCGGGTCAGGGCGAGCCGAGCGGCGGCGACACACGATCGATAGGCGGCGACACGCCATCGATAAAGCTCTGCACGAGGTCCGTCACGATGAGACCGCCGCGCCGGTTCAAATGCACGCCGTCGCTGTGAATCGTCCAGCCATTCAAGGTCGCCAGCTCATCCGGGGTCTTACGCAGCACGAGGGCGCGAAATGCATCGCGATAGAAGGGAAGAAAGCGAAAGCGGTCGAATGCGCGGCCCGGAGCGGCGAGGAGCTGCGCACTCATCGCCCCGTGCAGGTCGATGCACGAAACGCTCTCTTCCTGGGCGACGTCCCTGATCATGGCATTCAATTGCTCGACCCGGCGATTGAGCTCGCGCTGAAAGGGCTCGGCCGACTCGAGGTCCTCGCCGATGGGCGGCAGGGAGCAAAGTGCCACCTTCGCGCGGCCGGATGCCGTGAGACCGCGCGCAATGCCCGCGAGATTCTCTCGAAACCACGCGGCCGACGGGTCGTGCGGCAGGCGCTTCACGACGCGCAGGAAGCGCCGCGCCTTGGCCGAAACGAGCGCTAAAGCATCGTTGGTACCCACCAGCACGACGACGATGCTCGGACGGGAGTCGAGCACTTGAGGAACGCGCTCGAGAACGTTGAAGGAGAGATCCCCGCCGATTCCGAAGTTCCGAAACTGGAAACGCCGGTTCTGCGGGCGATCACGGAGCGCGCCCACCCAGTCGAACGACTGGCCCTTTCCCGCCGTGGTGCTCGATCCGACGCAGGCCACCACCCGCGAACCGCTGGAGAGATGCTGCGTCAATGGGTCAGCGAAAGTATCCAGTCGACCAGCGGCCGCAGGTCTTCCTTGGCCACGGGCACGGGCGGCATCGGAGTGGGTCCCCAGGCGCCAACGGCGCCGTTCACGATTTTGAGGCTCAGATCGGTGCGGGCGTGCGGGTCGCTCTCGTAGCGCTTGGCGATGTCGTGAAAGGACGGCCCCGAGCGCGTCTTGTAAGGATCGTGGCACTGAAGGCAATGGTACCGATGCGCGAGCTGCTCGCCGACCTGATAAGGGACGGGCTCATCGGCGGGGCTCGGAGAGCCCGCGAAAACTAAAAATAGGTCCAGCAAGAACAGCAGTAGGAACGTCTGCGCTTTCATCGGCAGCTCCATGGATTTATTCGTGCTTTTCGTGCTTTATTATGCGGATTATATCCCTCGATCGCTCGCACCCCAGGGGTCGAGCGTAGGCGCCCGCCGCGAATCGCGGTAGGAGGCCGATGCGCGTAAGTTAAGTTCAATGTCGGGAGCATGTGCCGAAAGGCCAATACTCAAAGGAAACCGCCCGATCGCATATACTGTGCACCTGCGGAAAAGGGACGGTGAGGGCATGATTCGAATCACATCCTGGAGCGATAACCGCCTGCCGGAACTGCAAAAACATCGCCAAATGACCTCCATCACGCCAAAGCTCGGGCGGGCGTGACCACAATGCGCCAGTTTGAGTGCTGCACTGCAGTCTAGCGTGAGTGGGAATGCGGCGATTCAGAAAATCCGGGCTGATAGCTCTGTTGGGGTGGGGGGCGGCGACGTCCGGCCTCGCCGCTGATCAGTCCTTTGGAGACCGGATCGAGATGCTCGATTGGTCCGATCCCCAGCGCGCCGCGAAGATGATCGAGGGACCGGCGCTCGGCAAGGTGCGCGACTCGGACGTGCAATTCCTGGAAGTGCGGGGCATGGTCTACGCCGACGTGCGCCGCGACGCGGATGTCGACGCGACGATTGCGCGGCTCAAAACGCTCGCCGATGACGGCGATCAGTCGGCGGTGCTCGCCCTGCACTATGTGAAGGCGTATTCGCTCTTTCAGCATGAGCAATACGCGGCAGCCGCTGCGGAGCTGAATCACATCGACATGAAGGCGATCGCCTCCGACTCCGAGGCCTACCGCGTGTCGATCCTGCGCGGCAACACCCTGCGGACCCTGGGGCAGGCGGATGCCGCGCTGCCATTTCTGGAAGAGGGGCTGGACATCGCGCGCGACACGCACGATGAGCAGCGTACGCTGCACGCGCTGCTCTGGCTCTCCCGTATCTACACCAATACCGGCAACTACGATCGCGCCTCCGAGGAAATCGAAAGCGCACGGCGCACGGCGCTGATCCTCGGCGATGAAGCGGCTCTGTGCGAAGTCGAGATCCGCACCTCGGATATCGCAGACCGCAAGGGAGAGCGCGCAGCCGAGCGCAGTGCGAGTCTTGCCGCTCTCGAGCACGCGAAGCTTTCGGGAAGCGATAAGTGGCTCGCGCGGGCGGCGGTGAATCTCTCCGATTCGTACCTGAAGACGCGCGACTACGCCGAATCCCTCAAGTACTCCCGATCGGCGCTGCCACTGGCTGCTCAGGTGCTCACCAACGGCGAGGCGGCGATCGCCTCGTTCAACGAGGGTCTGGCTTACATCGGTCTCGGGGACATCAAGCCGGGAGAGAAGCTGGCCGAGGGGGCCATCGCGCAAGCGGTCGCGGGCGATAATCTGCTCGATGCGCAGGAGCTGCTGCGCGAGTATGCGAATGCGCTGGAGCACGCCGGTTACTTGATGATGGCGATCCAGGTTTATCATCGCTACGATGAGATGGGCGAGAAGATCATGACGAGCGCGCGGCAGCGGGCCGTGCTCGAGCTGTCGGCAAAATTCGATGACGAGCGGCGGGCGCGCGAGCTCGAGCTGCTGCGGCGGGACAACGCACTCAAAGCCGCCGAGATGCGGACTCAGACGCTGCGGCAGCAATTCATCCTGGCGGGCGCCTTGTTCGTGACGTGCATCTGCGCGGCGCTCGGATGGGCGTTTGCACGGGTGCGCAAGGCAAACGACCGGCTGCGCTTCAACAGTGAGCGCGACGCGCTGACGGGCCTGCGCAACCGCCGTTACTTCAACGAGCACGTCCTGAGCGTGGAAGGCACGCGCCCCATCGGGGGCTGCGTGCTCCTCGCCGATCTCGATCACTTCAAGCGCATCAACGATACCCAGGGGCATCCCGCGGGCGACGCCGTGCTCGCGACGGTCAGCCACCGCCTTTCGGCGGCTTTGCGGGAGAGCGATAAGCTCGTGCGCTGGGGGGGCGAGGAATTTCTCGCCGTTCTCGACCCGATCACTCCGGACCAAGCGGATCGAACCGTGGAAAGACTGCTGCATGCGGTCCGGCGCGACCCCGTGCTGTGGAACGGTCAGGCCATCAAGTGCACGATTTCCATCGGCTACGCGTGCTTTCCAATGCCGGGATCGGACATGGAGATCTCGCTCGAGAGTGCCATCGGTCTCATCGACAAAGCGCTCTACGAGGCCAAACGACGCGGCCGCAATCGCGCCTGTTTGATCCGGGCGGTGAGCGCACAAAACAAGCAGGAGCTCACGATCATTTGCGACGAGTTCGAGTCCGCCGCAGCGGATCAACGCATCGAGCTCGTCGACATGGGAACCGCCGCCTAGTGCATGGCACTTCCGTGCCCCTCGATGAATGGGTACCCACCGTTTCCGGTAACGCCGAGCTCAAGCTCAGCACGGTGGGTGCGCCCGCGGGCGATGCGCTGCGGATGGACTTCGATTTCAAAGGCGGCAAAGGTTTCGTAGTCGCCCGCCGTCCGGTCGATCGAACCATGCCCGCGGAGTTCGCCGTGTGCTTCAGGCTGCGCGGGCGGGGCGCCGTGAACGACCTCGAGCTCAAGCTGATCGACCCGAGCGGGCTGAACGTCTGGCGGCACGTCATCAAGAGCCTGAAGCTTCCGGCGCGTTGGAAGCGCTTCGTGGTCGAGAGCCGGGATATCGATTTTGCATGGGGGCCCTCGAGCGGCTCGGCGATAACTCGGCTCGGCTTCATCGAGCTCGCCATCGTCGCCGGCGAGGGCGGTACGGGTACGCTCTTCGTCGCCGATCTCGAGGTGCGAGACCTCACTCCCGCGCAGCCGCCGCGCGCGCGGGCCTCGAGCGCGCAACCCGGGTACGAGGCAATCGATGCATTGACGGGGCCGGGATGGAAGCCGCAAGCAGCGGACCAGGAGCCCTGGATCGTCATCGACGCGACAGCCCGACGTACCGTGGGCGGTCTGGTCATCGACTGGCTCGGGGAGGCGCCGGCCGGCGGCTTTCGGGTACGAGCCTCGCTCGGCGGCAAGCGCTGGACCACCGTACACGAGGCGCAGCGCGCCGGCGGCAAGCGCAGTTACGTCTACCTGCCGAATCTGCGCACGCGCTTCGTGCGCCTCGAGCTCAAAGGGCCTTCCACCGGTGCGGCGTTGCGCCTCGAGCCCTTCGAATTCTCGCGGTCCATCGATGCGTTCTGGTACGCCGTAGCCGCCGCCGAGGCGCGCGGCTGGCATCCGCGCTGGTTGCATCGTGAGCAGACGGAATGGACACCGATCGGCACTTCCCACGGCTCGGAATGTGCTCTGATGAACACCGACGGCATGGTGGAGGTGCGGCAGGCCTCATTCTGCCTCGAGCCCATGGTCCTCGTCGGCGACCGACTGTTCACGTGGACCGACGTCGAGGTGCGCCAGGCGCTGAAAGATGGCTGGGAGCCGGTGCCGAGCACTGTCTGGGAAGAGCGCGACTGGCGTTTGACGATCGAGGCCGCGGCCACGGTCAGCGGTACGCTGCGAGTGCGCTATCGCATGGAAAGCCGCTCCGAGCTCGCGATCGACGCCCGACTGTTCGTCCTGGTGCGTCCGTTTCAGGTCACCCCGCCCTGGCAGAGCTTTCGCAACGTGGGAGGCGTGAGCCCCATCCGCGATCTCACCTGGAGCGGCGGCGTTCTGCGCGTCAACGACATCACGGACATCATTCCGGCGAGCGCGCCGTCGGCGTTTGGCGCCATGGCCTTCGATGAGGGCCTCATCGCCGCGCGCTTGCGCACCGGCGGGCTGCCCGGACGGCACGAGGCGCACGATACGTTCGGCTTCGCCACCGGTGCGTTCGAATTTGCGGTATCCCTCGCCGACGGGTCGACCGCCGAGCATGTGTTGGATTGCGGCCCCGCTAGAGCCCGTGTTTCGCCGGACGAGCCCGCCTTCGACTGGGGCGTGCAGATCGCCCGCGCGCAATGGGCCGGTGCGGGGTGGAGCGCCTCTGCGACGCAAGTCGCGCTCACGGCAACCGCGCATATCCTGGTGACGCGTTCAGGTCCCGCCTTGCAGCCCGGACCTCGACGCTACACGCGCTCCTGGATCAGGGACGGTGCGATGATGAGCGCGGCGCTGCTTCGCATGGGCCATTACGCGGAAGTCGGGGAGTTCATACGCTGGTATGCCCCCTACCAGCGCGCCGACGGCTTCGTACCGTGCTGCGTCGACCGGCAGGGAGCCGATTGGCTCGTCGAGCACGACAGTCATGGCGAGTTCATCGCGCTCATTGCGGATTACTACCGCTTCACGCGCGATGAGGTTCTGCTGATGGATTGCTGGATGTCCGTGGAGCGTGCCGTCGGCTACCTCGCCGGGTTGCTCGGTAAGGACGACCCGGCGGCGCCCGGTCTCCTGCCCGTTTCGGTGAGTCACGAGGGCTACCTCGCGCAACCGGTGCATTCCTATTGGGATGACTTCTGGGCGCTGCGCGGACTGCACGATGCTGCGTATCTGGCGGGTCAGCTGGGGCGGACCGACCTGGCGGCGGAATGGACGCCGCTCGCCGCCCGTCTCGCGCAATCTTTGTTTGCATCGATCGAGACGACTCGCGCGCGCCGCGGGCTCGACTTCATACCGGGGAGCCTCGAATGGGCGGACTTCGACCCCACGGCCACGGCGAATGCCCTTTATCTTTTCGACATTCCGGACGGACTCGATCGGCGAGCCGTCGAGCGCACCTTCGACAAATACCTGATCGATTGGCGCGCGAAGCGCTCGGGCGAGGTGCCTTCGGCCAATTACACTCCCTACGAGATTCGCATCATCGGCGCGTTGGTGCGTCTCGGGCGGCGAGACGCTGCGCTCGAGCTGTTGCGCTTTTTCCTTGCCGATCGCCGGCCTCCGCCTTGGAATCAATGGCCCGAGATCGCGTGGAGCGACCGCAAGGCGCCGGCGCACGTGGGTGATCTGCCGCACACCTGGATTGCCGCCGAATACGTGCTCGCACTGCGCAGCATGTTCGCCTACGAGATCGAGTCGCGGCGATGCCTCGTTCTCGCGGCGGGTCTGGCGCCGGAGTGGATCGAGGGGGCGGGTGTCGCCGTACACTCGATGCCGACGCTGTATGGACCTTTGAGCTATTCGCTGCGCCGAGAGGATGAGCGGACGTTGCGCTTCCAAATCGCAGGACCTTCGGATGCGGGGCTCATTCTGCGCCCGCCGCTCGGCTCCGCGCTCGAGCGCGTCACCGTCAACGGCGTTCCGCTCGCATCCGTCGAAAGCGATTCGATTTCCCTCGCACATACCCCCGCGGAAGTGATCTGCGTCTCCACTTGAGGAAGCGCGGTATCCTCGGTCCACAAACCGTGGCACAGTTCCGGGCGTGACAGAGGGCGCAACCAAGAGATCCGGCGACTCCGAGGGCGACATCGGCCATACGGGACTGCTGCATCAGGCAGGCTCGCTCGGCCGCGCCATCTTCGGCTCTCCGGCCGGCAAGTCGCTCGTGCTGCTCATCATCGTTCTGGTGTTGGTCGTCGGCGCCACTGCCTACGGGCAGATCCGGCTGAACCGCTGGAACAAGCCGTTTTTCGATGCGATGTCGCGCCGCGACCTGCGCAACTTCCTGTTCGAGCTCGGAGTGTTCCTCGCAATCGCCGGATTCTTGCTGGTGCTCAATGTGCTGCAGCGCTGGCTCGTAGAGACGCTCGAGCTCAAGCTGCGCGAAGGACTCGTGCACAGCTTGCTCGCGGATTGGATGCAGCCGAGGCGGGCATTCTGGCTGGCCAACGCCGGAACGATCGGCGTCAATCCGGATCAACGGATGCACGAGGATGCGCGGCATCTGACAGAGCTATCGGCCGACCTCGGCATCGGTCTGCTTCAGGCGTCCATCCTGTTCGCGACGTTTGCCGGCGTCCTGTGGGGTCTCTCCAGCGAGTTCAGTTTCCGGCTGGGGGATCGAGACTACGCCGTCCCCGGTTTCATGTTGTGGGCCGCCGTCATCTACGCGAGCGCAGGATCGCTCCTGAGCCTTTGGGTAGGGCACGGTCTCGTCGGCCGCAACGCCGAGCGCTACGCGCGCGAGGCCGATCTTCGGTTCTCACTGGTGCGCGTCAACGAGCACGTCGATGCGATCTCGCTTGCCGAAGGCGAGGCGGACGAGAAACGCCGCATCGAGCTCAATTTGCAAAATGTCCTCGCCGCTACGCGCCGCATCGTTTGGGGCCATACCAACCTCACCTGGGTGACCGCAGGGTTCGGCTGGGTAACCATCGTCGCGCCCATTCTCGTCGCCGCGCCGCTGTATTTCATGGGGAAAATATCGTTCGGCGGCCTGATGATGGCCGCCGGCGCATTTACCCAGGCGCAGTCCTCGCTTCGCTGGTTCATCGATAACTTCAGCGCGATCGCCGATTGGCGCGCGACCTTGCTGCGCGTGGCGAGCTTTCGTCACGCGTTGCTCAGCATTCACGAGCCGCGCGGGTTCGAAAGCCGCATCACCTATCTCGAGGGCATGCCGGGCGCAATCACCATCGAGGACCTGCAAATCGTATCCTCGGCGAACGCCGACCGTCTCAAGGAGAGCCCGGTCGTGGTGACGGCGGCCGAGCGCGTGCTCATTCTCGGTGCTCCCGGGACGGGCAAGACACAGTTGTTCCGCGCCCTCGCCGGACTCTGGCCCTGGGGCGGCGGGCAGATCACCCGGCCTCGAGGCGAGCAGATCTTCTACCTGCCGCGGGGCACGCCGTACTTGCCGCGAGGGACGCTGCGGGAGGTGCTCGCCTATCCGCTGAAGCCCGAGAGCTTCGGACAACCGGCTTATGCGCGCGTGCTGTACCGGCTCGGTGTGGAGCGCCTGGTCCGGCTGCTCGATGAGACTCACCGCTGGGACCGGGAGCTGAGCCAGGACGAGCAGCTTTGTCTGGTGTTCGCGCGCGTGCTTCTGCAGACGCCCCCGTGGGTGCTCATAGACGGCACCTTCGGCACCCTCGATGACGATGTGCTCGACGTCGTCATGGATGTATTCAGCAAGGAGCTGAAGGACACCGGCATCATTCATATCGGCGGTCCCGGTGAGGCGCATGGCCTGTTCTCGAGGGTGCTGCATCTCGTGAAGACCCCACGCGGCGCGGCTCAGCTCTCGAAAGAACCCGGGCTTGGCCGATGAAGCGAGCGCCGAAATATCTCGCTTCACTGTGCCTCATTGCCGCTTGGCCCGTCACTTTACGGGCGCAGGACCTGGAGTTCCATGCACCCGCGTCGGCGAGCGATCCCGCATTGCCCGGGGTCATGCGTGATCTGGCCGAGCGGCTGCTTCCCGTCTATCAGGAATCCGACCCCGACCGCTACCTGGCGAACCTGTCGGCGCTGCAGATGGCCGCGGACGATTACCTGGCGGCGGACGCCTCGCGCACGTCATTGCGCGAGCGACGGCGCCGCGAGGATTCGGGTCGTCCCGTCGGGCGGGCCATCCTGTACGACGTGTACGCGCACGCCAAGGCGCTCGAAACGCAGAACCGGATCCCGTTCGCCGAGGCCTTCGACAAGTCCTTCGACGAGGTGGACTCCCGGCTGAGCGATCACGACGCCTACGCCGTGGCCGAGTGGCTCGGGGCTCCCGCGAAGGAGGCAGAGGAAGATTTTCAGGCGCTGCTCGCGCAGCAGCGGCCCGTGGACACCATCAATCAGGCGGATGCCGTGAAGCTGTTGTGGGCGTATCTTGCCTACGAGGCCTATCGGGCGTTCTCGCCGTTGGCGCCCGCGCTCGAGGCGAAGGATGACGCTCGACGTTACGTTGCGGATGCCGACACCCTGGTCAGGGTGCCGGGTCGTCCGACGGTTCATGTGAGGGTCATTCGGCCGAAGAGAGCAGCGGGGCGCCTCGTGGCTCTGCTCGAGTTATCGATCGATCCGGCCCGCAATTTTGCGAAGGAATATGCGGCGCACGGCTATGCCGGTATCGCGGCCTACATCGAGCGCGGACGCCGGATCCCATTCGTGCCCTACCAGCACGACGGCGAGGAGGCGCGCGCCGTGATCAACTGGGTCACCAAGCAGGGCTGGAGCGACGGCCGCGTGGCGATGGTCGGCGAGGGTTACAGCGGCTTCACTCCCTGGGCGGCGGCCGTGCATGCGCCTGCAGCCCTCAAGGCCATTGCGACGTCCGCACCGCTCGCGCCGGGCATCGATGCGCCCATGGACGGCGGTATTTTCCAGAACTCCGCCTATCGATGGTCGTTGCAGGTCACCCACGTGGATCCTGCGCTCGACTCCATGTTCGCCGACGACGCGGTGTGGCGCGCCCTCAACGAGAAGTGGTACCGGAGCGGGCGTCCGTATCGGGACCTCGGACGTCTTTTCGGCAGGCCCGATCCGATCTTCATCCGCTGGCTGAACCACCCGAGCTACGATCGGTTCTGGCAGACGATGATTCCGTATCAGGAGCAATTCGCGCATATCGACATCCCGGTGCTGACCACGACGGGCTACTTCGCGGCCGGCGAGCCGGCGGCGCTCTACTATTTTGCGCAGCATCACCGCTACAACCCGCACGCCAACCATACGCTGCTGATCGGCCCCTATGACGACAGTGTGATCCAGCACGGCTCAGTGAGCCCGGCGGTACTGCGCGATTACGAGCTCGATCCGGTGGCGCGCATCGATCTGCGAGAGCTTCGCTATCAGTGGCTCGACCACGTTCTCAAGGACGGTGCGCTGCCGCCGCAATTGACCGATCGCATCAACTTCGAGGTGATGGGCGCGAATGAGTGGCAACACGCGCCGTCCTTCGAGACTCTCGCGGCCGGATCGCAAAAGTTTTATCTCGAGGCCACCGCCTCGGGGGAGGTCCATCGGCTCTCGAGGCGCCGGAACCCGAAGCTTCAGGCGGTGCGCCAGATGATCCGCTTCACGGATCGCTCGGATGCGAGCTGGCTGCCGCCGACCGATCTCATCAGCAGAAGCCTGGTCACCCACAACGCGATTCTGTATGCGAGCGATCCATTGCAGAAGGCGACGCGCTCGAGCGGCCTCGTCACCGGCCATCTCGATTTTTTGGTGAACAAGATGGACATGGACGTGAACATCGCCCTCTACGACCTCCGGCCAAACGGGCAATACCTGCGGCTTTTCGATCCGTCGTATGAGCTTCGCCTGAGCTACGCTCAGGACCGCGTGCACCGTCATCTGCTCAAAGCGGGCGAGCGCCAACAGATCGCATTCACCAGCGAAAGGATGACCAGCCGCCAGCTGGAGAAGGGAAGCCGCCTCGTCATGGTTTTGCGGATCAGCAAGCGGCCCGACCGCGAGATCAATTACGGCACGGGCGGGGATGTGAGCGAGGAGTCGGTTGCGGACGGTAAGGTGCCGCTGCGAGTCCGCTGGTTCAACGACAGCTATATCGAAGTTCCGATCCAGCCGGTCGCCCGATGAGCCCGACGCGAGCGCATCTCATAGGGGCGAGACGTGCACCCTGGACCGGCTGGCTCAGCTCGAGGTGTAAGCGATCGTCACGGTCCCTTGCATGGCGGTCCCGGCATTATTGGTGTAGCCGTAGGTCAGCTGGAAACTGCCGCTCTCCGCCGCGGGAGGCGCGTAGGTCAAGGTGAGCTGACATACCGTCCCGTTGCTCACCGTGGCACAGCTGAAGCTGGTCGGTCCACTCCAGTCGCTCGGCATGGCTCCAAGACCGGACACGGAGAGCGCGCTAGCCGCGGCCCCATCGCTGGTCGAGAACGTCACGGTGACCGGCTGGCTCGTGGTCGCCGGCACGTTGATGGTGCCCGGGCTCAGCACCGCGCCCACCGTGTCGTTCGAATTGCTGCGGTAAGCGATGTTCACCGTGCCCGTCTTTGCCAATCCGGCATCGTTCGTGTAGGTGAAGCCGAGGGAGAGCGTGCCGCTGCCGACCGCGGTGGGTGCGTATGTGAGAGGCAGCTGACAGACCGTCCCGTCGCTCACCGTCGCGCAGCTGAAGCTCGTGGTGGAGCTGCTCCAGCCGGCGGGCAAAAAGCCGGACGTGATCGCCAAGTTGCTGGCTGGATTGCCGTCGTCGGTCGCGAACACGACCGGCACCGGGGTGCTCGAGCCTGTGAGCACGGCCACAGAGCTGGAGCTCGGCGTCCCCACCACGGTATCGTTGGTCGTCGCTCGATACGGAATGCTCAGCGAGCCGGTCTTGGTCTGGTTCGCATTGTTCACGTAGCTGAAGTCGAGTGAAAGCGTCCCGGCGCCGGCTGCTTGAGGGTTGTACGCGAGACTGAGCTGACAGCTGCCGCCGCTGCTCACCGTCGTGCAGGGCAAGGAGTTCGCGGTGCTGCTCCAGCCAGCCGGCAGGGGCGGCGAGCTGCTCGTGAGCTGAACATCGGTCGCGAGTCGTCCATCATCGGTCGCGAAGACGACGTTGACGTTTTGCGTCCCCATGCCCACCACCGCATTGATCTGGCCCGACGGAGAGGGCGTTGCGGTCACGTTGTCGTTCGTCGTCGCCTCGTAGGGCAAATTGAGCGTGCCGATCTGCGCGGCCCCCATCGCATCGTCGTAAGCGTAATTCAAAGTGAGCGTGCCGCCGCCGAGCACCGTCGGTGCATAGGTGAGCATCAGCTGACAGCCATTGCCCGTGCTCACGCTCGCGCATTGGAAGCTGCCCGCCGCACTGTGCCATCCCGAAGGCAGCGCACCCAGCTTTGTCGTGACGAACAGATTCGAGGCCGGCTTGCCGTCATCGGTGATGAACGTCACGGCCACCGCCTGGCTGCCGCCCTTGATGGCCGCCGTGATCTGGCCCAAGGGCGAGGTCGTGGCGAAGACGGTGTTGGACGGGGTGGTGGAGAAAGGAATGTTGATCGAGCCCATGCGGCTCGCGCCGGTGTTGTCGGTGTACGTATAGCTCAGCGTGAGCGTGCCTCGGCTCATGGCGGTGGGCGCATAGGTCAACACCAGCTGACAGCCGTTGCCCGAGCTCACGACGGCGCAGGAGAAGCTCGGCGCCACGCTGCTCCAGCCGGCGGGCAGGCTCGTAAGGTCGGTCGTCACGCTCAAGGCGGTCGCCGCCGCATCGAGGGTCGCGTTGCCGGCGTCCGTCGTGAAGTTCACCGTGACCGACTGCGTGCCGGCACCGATGGCGGCGTTGATCTGGCCCGACGGAAACGCCGTAGCCACTACGTTGTCGGCGGCGATGGCCTGATAGGGAATGGTGATCGTTCCGCCGGGCACCTTCGAGAGCCCTGCGTTGTCGACGTAGATGTAGGTGAGCGAGAGCGTGCCGGAATCAGTCGCGGTGGGCGCGTACGTGAGCGTCAGGACGCAGCCGCTGCCGCTCGAGACGGTGGAACAGGTAAACGTCGCGGGGCCGCTCCAACCCGCGGGCAGGGTGCTGAGGCTGCCCGAGATGCCGAATCCGGTAACCGCGAGACCGTCGCTCGAGTTGAACGTCACGCTGACCGTTTGGCTTGCGCCGACTGCCACGGAAACGAGCGCGGTATTCGACGTCGCGCCGACCGTGTCGTCTGCGCCGGCCGTGCTCCCTTCGCCGCCGACGCCGCCGGTCGGACCGGTGGTCGTGCCGCCGCCACTTCCAGTCGTGCCGCCGCCGCCACTTCCGGATACGCTGACCGCACCGTACTCTGAGCCGCCGCTGCTCGAACCCCAGGGTGAGCTGAAATTGCAGCCCGATAGGAGCAGCAGTGCTGCGCCCAGGATGGCTGAACGATGTCCGTGTTGCATTGCTGTCCACCCCCAAAAAACCGCGGCTGCGCCGTTCGATCGGTCGTCGAATGGAGCTCCAACTTATTCCGTGACCGGTGTCGGGGGCGTTAACGGCATCACACAATCGAGCCGGCATCGAAACTTGCCGGTCGCGTTTTGCAGACCCGCGGGTTTTCCCTCACAATCAGGCGCGTGATGTTCAATTGCAATGTTCAATCGGCCGCGACTATGTTGAATTGATGCGCGCGCGCGAGTTGATCGACAGCGACACAGCGTGAACATGACGGACCATCCGGAGCCCTATCAGCCTGAAGGCGCCGAGCGTTTCGAGCGCTTCGACGTACGTGCGGGAGATCGTCCGTCGGGCGCGAGCTTCGCCTCGCGATCCGCTGCCATTGGAAGCTCGGGCGCGGCGGGCACGGCGCATCCGCTCGCGACGTTGACCGCGATCGAGACGCTGAAGCGCGGCGGCTCGGCGGCGGATGCCGCCATCGCAGCAGCGGCGTGCCTCGGCTTTCTAGAGCCTACGGGATCGGGCTTGGGCGGAGATTGCTACGTGCTCTTGTGGGACCCCTCAGAGGCCAGGCTCCAGGGACTGGCCGGGAGCGGCCGCTCGCCCCGTTCCCTGAGCCTCGAGACCGTGCGCGCACGCTCGAGGGAAGGGCTCATTCCGCCGTATGGCGCGATATCCGTGTCGACGCCGGGGGTATTGGATGCCTGGTGGATGCTGCATGGCCGCTACGGCACTCTGGAATGGAAGGGATTGTTCGAGTCCGCCATTCATTTTTGCGAGAGCGGCGCGCCCGTGCCGCAGATCGTGGCCTACCAGCTGAAGCGAGATCTCGAGGTGTTTCGCGATCCGCGCTCGGGTGTGGAGGAATGCACCAACGCGCTGCGCACGTACGCGCCCGGCGGACATGCTCCGCGAGAAGGGGACATCTTTCAAAACCCGGATCTCGCGCGCACCTACCGGGCGATTGCCGAGGGAGGCCGGGATGTCTTCTACGACGGCGACATTGCACGCACGATCGAGCGCTATTTCAAACGCATCGGCGGATGGCTGTGCCGCGAGGATCTGCGCGAGCATCGCTCCGAGTGGGTCGAACCGCTGGTCACCTCGTACCGCGGGATCGAGGTTTACGCGATGGGCGCGAACACCCAGGGGCTCGCGACGCTCGAGATGCTGAACATCCTGGAGAACTTCGATCTGCGTGCGATGGGTTTCCAATCCGCCGCCTCCATCCACGTTCAGGCCGAGGCAAAGCGACTCGCCTACGAGGATCGTGCCCGCTACTACGCCGACCCGCGCTTCGCCGACGTTCCGGTCGAATGGCTGAGCTCCAAAGGCTACGCCGCCGAACGTGCGAAGCTCATTCGCACCGACCGCATTCTGCCGCGCGTGCATCCGGGCGCGGTGCCGGGCGGGGGCGATACCACCTACCTCACCGTCGCGGATTCGAGCGGCATGATGGTTTCGATGATTCAGTCGAACTATCGCGGGTTAGGCTCCGGTCTCGTAGCCGACGGGCTGGGATTCATGTTCCAGGACCGCGGGCAGCTTTTCACGCTCGATGACCGCCATCCGAACCTGTATCAACCCGGCAAGCGGCCGTTTCAGACGATCATTCCCGGCTTCGCGGGGCGCGGCGGGGGCGCGTGGATGAGCTTCGGCGTCATGGGCGCCGATATGCAGCCCCAAGGCCAGGCGCAGATCATCCTCAATCGAGTCGATTATGGGCTGGACGCCCAAGCCGCCGGCGACAGCCCGCGATGGCACCACGTCGGCTCCTCGCAGAGGATGGGCGAGGATGAGCCGCACCTCGGCGAGCTCGGCCGGCTGCATTTGGAAACCGGTGTTCCGAAGCGAACGCAGCGCGCGCTCGCGGAGTTGGGCTGGCCGATCGGACCCTCCGATGGCGGTTTCGGCCGGTACCAGTGCATCGAGCACCGCACGCGTGACGGGGAGCGGACTTATGCCGCTGCCAGCGAAATGCGGGCGGACGGAGTCGCGCTCGCGTACTGATCTTGGTAGGCTCACGAGCACTTTTTTGCCGGTAGGACGCCATGACCTCTCCAAAATCGACGGTTTCCCAGACGCGATCCTTCACCACGGTCTTCATGATCGAGATGTGGGAGCGATTCGGGTTTTACGGCATGCAGGTGCTCATGGTCACCTACATGATGAAAAAGCTCGGATTCGTCGATACCCGCGCCAATCTGGTGTGGGGTGCCGCGGCGGCGCTCATCTATGCGACGCCCGCGATCGGCGGCTGGGTGGGAGATAAGCTGCTCGGGACGCGGCGCACCATGACGATCGGCGCGGCGGTGCTCGCGCTCGGCTACGCGCTTCTTTGGCTTCCCACCAACAATGAGTTTTTCCTCTACGGCGCGCTCGGCGTGATCATCGTCGGCAACGGCTTTTTCAAACCGAACGCCGGCAACTTGGTGCGCAAGATCTACGAGGGCGATGAGACCAAGATCGACAGCGCGTTCACGATGTATTACATGGCCGTCAACATCGGCTCCATGATCTCCATGACGCTCACTCCCTGGATCCGGGACTATGTCGGTGCGCGCTACGGAAACTCCGCCGGCTGGCACACGGCGTTCGGAGTGTGCTCGATCGGACTCGTGCTCGGCATGATCAATTATTTTCTGATGCGGCGTGCGCTCGGGCACATCGGGTCGCCCGCGGATGCTGCTGCCGTGAAACCGCGCAGGCTCGCCGCCGCGATTGCGGGAGCCGCCGCCATGGTGCTGATCTCCATCTTCATCCTGCAAAGCCAGGAAGTGGCCCGCGTCTGTGTCTATGGCGCGGGGGCCGTCGTCCTCGCGATTTTCATCAATCTCATTCGCATCAGCCACCGCGACGAGCGCGCCGGCTTGATCGCGGCGCTGGTGCTCGTGATCGAGACGGTATTGTTCTTTGTTTTCTATCAGCAGATGTCCACATCGCTCAACCTGTTCGCGCAGAACAACGTCAACCTGGATTTCAGGCTGTTCGGCTGGCACTTGTTCACGTGGATTCCCGAGCAATACCAGAATCTCAACTCGATCTGGATCGTCGTTTTGAGTCCGGTGCTGGTCTTCATCTACAACTCCCTTGGCCGCGTCGGTAAGGATCCCGGAATCGCCGTGAAATTCGCCTGGGGGTTCGCGGCGGTCGCGGCGGGGTTCTTCATTTACGGCGTGGGCGCGGTATGGGCCGTCCATGGCCAGGTCTCCTCCTGGATCATGGTGTGGGGGTACGGGCTTTATTCGCTCGGCGAGCTGCTCGTGAGCGGTCTCGGACTCGCGATGATCGCTCGCTATGTGCCGGCCCGCATGGGCGGGTTCATGATGGGCGCCTACTTCGTGGCGTCCGGCCTTTCTCAATATCTCGGCAGCGTGGTCGCGAATCTCGCGCACATCCCCGAAGGCCTGACCGATCCAGTGCAGTCGCTCGCGATCTACACGAGCCTGTTCAACAAGCTCGGGTTCGCGGGCATCGCGTGCACGGGCATCGCGATCGCGATGCTGCCGCTCATGAACCGGTTGTCGGCGAGCCACTCCGATGTGGCTACCAACCACGACCCGCTTCCCGCGGTACGCAGCGAGGAGTTCAACCTGTCGCCTTGAGCAGGTAGTCGGCGGCGCGGCGCGCCTCGCACCGCAGAGCCTCCTCGAGCCCCGGCAGTTCCGTGACCGCCCCGGCGCGCGCGGCTTCCTCGAGCCGTGCGGCCGCATCGCTCGCCGCTTGCGCGCGGATGTTGGCGCTCGAGCCTTTGAGCGAGTGAGCGGCGCGGCCCACCGCCGCCAGATCCCCGCGTGACAGGGCATCACGGATCTGCGCGAGCGCAGTGTCGCCCGAGTCGATGAACAGCTGAATCAACTCTCGAGCGAATTCTTCGTCGCCGTCGGTGAGCGACGCGAAGTCCGCCCAGTCGACCGGGTCGCGGTCGACACGGCCGCGCTCGGCCGCCGCCAGCGAGGCGGCCGACGGCGGCGAGGCGGGCGACGGCGGCGGCGCAGGCGACGGCGGCGGCGGGGCAGGGTCCACGGCAGCGGGGGCGGCAAGGCCGAGAAGCCGCTCGATGCAGGCCGCCAGTCGCTCGCGCTCGAGTGGCTTGGTGAGATATCCGTCCATTCCGGCATCGAGGCATTCCTGCTCCGCGCCGCTCATCGCGTCCGCGGTGAGCGCGAGGATCGGGACGTGCGTGCCGGCCGGCTCGCGTGAGCGGATGGTGCGCGCCGCCTGGTAACCGTCCATGACCGGCATCTGGCAATCCATGAGGATGAGGTCGTAGGTATTCTGGCTCCAGGCCTGGACTGCGTCGGCCCCGTTGTTGACGATTTCGACCTGGCAGTGCATTTTCTCGAGCGCGCCGCGCGCCACTTTCTGATTCACCGGGTTGTCCTCGGCGAGCAGGATGCGCGGCCGCCGCGCTCCCTCGAGCGGCCGGGGCCCGCGAATGAGGGGCTGGGTGCGTTCATGCCACTGGGCGGCATCCACGGGCATGACCCGGCAGAGGCAATCCTTGAGCTCGCGATGCGTGACGGGCTTCAGCATGTAAGAGGCGAATCCGCGCTGCTCGAGGGTTTGAGAGCTGTGGATGCGGCCGGCCGAGGTCAGGAGCACGAGGCGGATGCCTTTGAATCGAGGATCCCCCGTGATGCGTCGACCGAGCTCGAGCCCATCGCAGCCCGGCATCATGTAATCGAGCAGGGCGAGATCGAAGGTCGGCAGCGCCCCCGTCACGCTCGCGTCCAGCGTGTCGAGCGCTGCCTGGGCGCCATCGACGCAGAGCGCCTGCATGCCGAGGTGCGTAAGCTGCCGGCTCAGCACTTTGCGGTTCGTGGCATTGTCGTCGACGACGAGCACGCGCCGATTCGAGAGTATTGCCGCGTCTGGTCGTGCAGTCTCATGCTTCTTGGAGGAAATGCCGAAAACTGCGCTGAACCAGAATACCGAGCCTTCTCCGGCCGTGCTCGAGACACCGGTCTCACCGCCCATCAGCTCGACCAGCCGGCGCACGATGGAAAGACCCAACCCCGTCCCGCCGTAATGACGCGTGGTGGAGGCGTCGAGCTGGGAGAAGGGCTGGAACAGCGAGTCGAGCCGCTCTTTCGGGATACCGATGCCCGTATCGTGCACCTCGCACCGCACCTCCACGCCTCGAGCGTCCGCGGAGACGAGGTTCAGTTCGATCGACACCTCGCCTAGGTGGGTGAATTTGATCGCATTGCTGCCGAGATTCAGCAGCACTTGCCGCAAGCGGCTGGGATCGCCGGTCACCCATTCGGGAAGCTGCGGGTCGGTGCTCGTGATGAGCTCGAGTCCCTTCGCGTGCGCCTGGAATGCGAGCAGATGTGCGACATCGTCGACGATATGGCGCACGTCCATGTCGATTCGCTCGAGGTCGAGCTTGCCCGCCTCGATCTTCGAGAAATCGAGGATGTCGTTGATGATGGTGAGCAGGCTTGCCGCGCTGTCGCGGATGGTTTCCGTGTGATCACGCTGCGTGCGATCGAGGTTCGTCTCGAGCAGCAAGTCGGTCATGCCGATCACGCCATTCATCGGTGTTCGGATCTCGTGGCTCATGTTCGCCAGGAATTGGGACTTCGCGTGCACGGCCAGCTCCGCGCGTTCCTTGGCCTGCCGCAGCTCCGCATTGGCCGCCTCGAGGTCGCGCGTACGCAGCGCCACCTGCTCACCGAGCGCGCCCGCGAGCCCGCGCAATCGACCGACGCGCAGCCGGTAGAGCGCCACCGCCGCGGCCACGATGCTGAGCAGAACGACCATCACGAACCAGGGGGTCTGATACAGATGCGGCTTGAGCGTGAAGCGAAGGCTTGCACCCGGGTCGCTCCAGACGCCGTCGTTGTTGCTCGCGATGACTCGAAAAGTGTACTTGCCCGGCGCGAGCCGCGTGTAGTACGCCGTTCGTCGAGTGCCCGCATCCACCCAGTCCGAATCGAAGCCCTCGAGCCGGTAGCGAAACCGGGAGCGCTGTGGGACCAGGAGACTCAGGCCTGTGTAGTCGAACTCCCACTGGTGCGCGCCGGGCGCGATATTTACCCCGTCGGCGAGCGCGATCGGCGAATTGTCGACCGCCATGCGCTCGATGTGCACGGCCGGCGCCAGATCATTGCGGGGAATGTGGGCGGGGTCGACGCGTACGATTCCGCGCACGCTCGGGAACCACATCATGCCGTCGGCCGACAGGCATCCCGGTGAGGTGTTGCCGCCGTCGAACTCCATCGTGCGCAGTCCATCGGCGGCACCATACATGCGATAGTCAGGCTGAACACCGGACCCGCTCGCCAGCGCGTCGAGCGCAGCACGGGACACGGACATCAGGCCCTTGTTGGTCGTGAACCAGAGCTGGTGCGAGGAATCCTCGAGAACCTGCAAGATGGTCTCCCGCATCGGTCCCCCGAAACGGATGAGCGACACGAGCTTGTCGTCGCGCCAGACGGCCAGGCCGTCGGTGGTGCCCAACCAGATGACGCCGCGATCATCCTCGTGGATGGAAATGACCCAATCGCTCGGGAGGCCGTCCGCCATGGTCAGATGCCGCGTCGATTCAGGGCCGACCACGAACAGCCCGTCGGCCTCGGTGCCGACCCAGAGATTGCCGGCGCGATCCTCGTAGATGAGATGCACGGCCGATACGGTCGAGGCATCGAGCTTCGATTGCATGGACGTGACGCGATCATGATCGATCAGGTCCAGGCCCTCGTTCGTGCCCACCCACACTCGTCCTTCGCGATCCTGGAGGAGCGCCGTCACCGAATCGCCCGACAGACCGCTGCTGCGCCCGAAGAACGTCACCGCGCCGGTGGGATCGAGACGATAAATGCCGGCGCCCTCGGTACCGACCCAGAGACGGTCCTGGCGGTCCTCGACGATCGACCGAACTCTGACGCTTTGCTGCCCTTTCGGCGCGGCGATGTGCTGAAATCTCCCCCCCACGCGGTAGCTGAAGAGACCGCCGTCGGAGCCCACCCAGACGCCGCCCGCACGGCGCGGGACAATGGTCCAGGTCAGGTTTCCTTGAAGCCCCTCGGGCTCGCCTGCGGTGATGAACTTGCCGTCGTGCAGCCTCAGCAGCCCAGCGCCGTAACTGCCGATCCAGAGGCTGCCTTCGTCATCCTCGAGCAATGCGCGCAGGTCGCTCTCGGCGAATATTCCGCTTGCGAGCGTGGTGAACTCACCGTCGCGCCAGCGCACCAAGCCCCCGCCGCGCGGGGCAAACCACAGATTGCCGTCGTGGTCGCGCAGCATGGCGCGAATCGTCGAGCCGAATCGCCCGGCCTCGGCCATGACGTCGACGATCCCGGCACGCAGCCGGTAGAGCGCGCCGGATCCGGCGCCGACCCAGAGCGTTCCGTCGGTGTCCTCGTGCAGCGACATGACGGGTTCTGCGCTCTCCGCATCGCGCAACGGTACCGTCTGAAACTGTGTCCCGTCGAAGCGCTGCAAGCCGCTCATCGTGCCCACCCACAGAGCGCCGTCTGGAGCGAACTGCAGCGCCCGCACGCGCGCATCCCTCAGCCCATTGGATACGTCGAACGAGCGCAGCCGGCTCCCCGCGATCTCGGTGACCCCGGTTTCGCTTCCCACCCAGATATGGCCGTCGCTGCTCTCGGAGATGGCGCGAATGTAGACATGCGCGAGACCCGCTCCCTGAGGTCCCTCATGGAATCGACCGCGCTCGAGTATCGCGAGGCCCGCGCGTGTTCCGATCCAGAGCCTTCCGGACGCATCCACATGCAGAACCGTGATGTTCTTGTTTGGAATGGCGCTCTCGTTCTCGCTGTCGAAAACGGTGAAGCGGGCCCCGTCGAAGCGCGCGAGGCCCTCTTGAGTGCCGACCCATAGATAGCCGTCCGGCGTACGGGCGAGAGCCTGAGCGGAGCTTTGCGGGAGGCCGTCGGGGATCTGCCAGTTATCGAGCACGTACTGCGTGGGCAGCACCGCAGGATTCAGCGCAGGCGCACGGCCGGCGGCGGTCAAAAGCAGCATCGCGAGCAGGCCGCGAATCGCAACACGATTCATGAGCAGGAGAATTCCGTACTTCCCTGGGCAGTACGGTTATCGGCCGGAGCGGCCGGGACTGAAGCGGGCCTTTGGGTTGGGAACTCCGGCTCAGACCAGCTTCAGATCCTTCGGCGCGGCCTGCGGGAAGATCCGCGCGCACTGGTCGGGCGACAGTCCCCAGAGCCTTTGGAAGAGGCCTCCCAGAACGGCGCGATAATCGTTGAGAACCGGAAAATCCCGGTCCTGCAAGAGGGCACCGCGGTTCACCGGGCGCTGCTCGCCGGCGATCATGCCCCCGTTGATGCTGCCCCCCAACACCCAGTACACGGTACCGTGCCCGTGGTCGGTCCCGCGATTGCCGTTCTCCCGAAAGGTGCGGCCGAACTCCGACAGGACCACGACCACGGTGTTGTTCCACTCGCCACCGAGCGATTGCGAGAAAGCCTGCAGTCCGCGGCCCAGGTTGGAAAGATTGTTGGCCAAGCCGCCCTGCGCCGCGCCTTCGCCGACGTGGGTGTCCCAACCGCCGACGTCGATGAACCCGATGCGGTACTCATCGCGCATCAGGTGCCCCATGCGTTCGGCCTCGAGTTCGAAGCCCTTGGTGTTGATGGCGCTGCGATTGGCCGCGTTCATCTCTTCGGCGATCTTCTGGGCGACTTCCTGCCGCAAGTCCAAGCCTTCCCGTACCGCCGCGCGCAAATGGTGATCCGCGTACATCTCATCCAGGATCTTGGCCTGCCGCTCATCGAAGGGTGGTTTGCCGATATTCTTGAGCGATAGGTTCGGAACCGTGGCCGAGCCTTCGAAGGCGAGCGGCAAGGCGTCGGTAAATGCGATGGGCGCAGCACCCGGGGCGGAGCCCGCCAAGATCACCGACAGCCGGCCGAGGAACCCCGACCGGTAGTCGCGCCTGCCGCCCAGCGGTTGCCCGAGCTCGATGCTGTCCTGCGTCTCGAAGTGACTGCGAGACAAATCATCCGTGCCCGCGAAGGGGACGAAGGCAGCCTGGCGCTTAAGATAAAGGGCACCGATGGTGTCGCGCACCGCAGGTGCGAGCGCCCAATCGGCATTCAAAGCGAGCGCGCCCGTGCTCGATGCGGGGTCGGGACGGGCGATTGCGATGTTGGGCCGGGATTCGTAATAAAAGCCGCTCGAGTACGGCACGAGCAGGTTGGTGGAATCGTAGCCGCCGCGCAGGAAGACCAGCAGGAATCGCGGTCCCGCGGCCGGCGCTGCGTACAGGCGGCCGGCGGCTGCGGCATTCATGAGCGCGGCGCAGCCGAGCTTCAGCAGGTGGCGGCGTTTCATGGATTCACCTCACTCGGAATCGTCACTCGTAGTTGAAGTCGGGCGATGACAACAGGAACATGTTCCATTCCTGCTGCGAGCCCGCGCGGCTAAGCGCCTCGCGTGTACGTGCGGTCAGAAAGGGCTCCACGGCCTCGAAGTACAGCCGGTTCGAGAGCTGCGGAAAGCCGCTTGTCGCGGCGGGAGTGCCTTGTTCCGAATCGAACAGCGGCGCGTTGCCCGAGCCGATGGCGCGTGCGATCTCGAAGCGCCGGCTCATCTGGCCCGAGCTCGCCCAGGCGGTCTCGGTGAGCGGATAGCCATCGGGCGTCGCGCGGCCGAACGGTGTTTCGCCGAGGCCGTTCAGCCAGTTGAACACGGGTCGGGTGTTGGTGATGGTGCGCCCGTCGTACGCGAAGCGCACCGCGGACAGGACGAAGCGCGTCGGGTCCTTGAATTTCCCGCCGAGCGTCGCGTTGATCTCGGGCGAGAGCAGCATTTCTCGCAGCACCGCCGCGATGTCGCCGTCGGTGCGCTGGAACGTGCGCGACATCCGCTCGACGAGCGGAGGCGGCGGATTGTCGGCCACGAAGTACATCGCGAGCTCGCGCGAAATGAAGCGCGCGCAGGCCGGCTGCTTGACGATCCACGTCACGGCCTCCTCCACTTCGGCAAATCCGCGCCCCTGGATCGTGCGGCCGAGCAGCACCTTGGTGCCGAAATCGTGGCGCGCGGGGTTGAACTCGAAAGCTCCCTCGCGAACATAGAGCGTCGCCCATTCGGCCTTCAGCTGCGGCGGATTGCCGACGTTGATGCCGCTGCCGGTGAGCACCAGGGCGAGCTGCTGCACATCCCGCTGGCTGTAGCCCGCATCGACGCCGAGCGTGTGCAGCTCCATGAGCTCGCGGGCATAGTTCTCATTGACGTGTCCGGCGGTGTTTTGGTTGTTGTCCAGGTACGCCAGCATCGCCGGATGCTCGAGCGTTGCCAGCACGAGATCCTTGAAGTGGCCGAGCGCGTGCGGGCGGATCGCCCGGTCGGCGTAATCGGCGACCAGCCACCGCAGGTTCGCCTTGGCTTGATGGACGCTGAAGTGATTCAGCCAGAACCACACCATTTCTTCCTTGAGCTGGTCCGGAGAATACGTAGCTCGCAAGAGCTCGTCGCGGACCGCTTCGTAGGCGAGCCTGTTGCCTCGCTCGTTCAACGCCTTGCGCGCGGCTGCCTTGTCCGGGCCATCGGGCATGGCCTTGATCGCCTTGTGCTCGGCATTGACCTCGGCGATCGAGCGTACGGGGTCGAGGTGCGTGACCTCCAGGGAGGCGAGCTCGGCGGCGACCGGTGCGGGCAGCGCATCGTGACCCGCGAGCTGCCGATCCAGGTAGCGCTCGCGTCCCAGCCGATGCAGCTCGGCAACACTCGAGCTGTCGATACCGAAGCTCACCCGCTCCAGCCAAAACATATCCTGCCGTTGGAAGACCGGCAGCGCCGCCGCCGTCGAGGCGGGGGCGTGGTGGTGGGGCACCGAATCGGCGCAGCCCAGCAGCAAGGCCGGCGTAAAGGCCGCCAGCGCGCGCGTCAGCCCGCCTGCCCCCGTCGACCTCCCTCTGGAATACGAGCTCACGCGCCTCCAAAAAAGCGATTTGGACCCTTGAGACCGACGGTTCGGCCCCCACCATGAAACGGCCGTTCGCTGCCGGCGTTGACGAGGGTCCCGCCGCTAGCCGAGAAAACCTCGGGCAAGGGCCGAAATGGCCCAAAATCGCGGAAATGTCGATATTTTTTCGACACATGCCCGGCTACGTGGCAAACTCTGCGCCCTTTAAACCCCCCTCGATGGATGGAAGCTCGAAATGGCCCGTACGATCCCCCTTTCCGATATCCGCAATATCGGCATCATCGCCCACGTCGACGCCGGCAAGACGACGACGACGGAGCGGATCCTGTATTACACCGGGCGCAAGCACACGATCATCGACATCCACGATACCAAGGACCTGAAGACCTCGACGACCACGGACTATCTCGAGCAGGAGCAAAAGCGCGGCATCACCATTCAGAGCGCCGCGGTATCCGCCTTCTGGCGCGACAAGAAGATCAACCTCATCGATACGCCGGGACACGTGGACTTCACCATCGAGGTCAACCGCTCCCTGCGCGTGCTCGACGGCGCGGTGGTGGTGTTCGACGGCGTCGCGGGCGTCGAGCCGCAGTCCGAGACCAACTGGCGGCTCGCGGACAACTACGGCGTGCCTCGGTTCTGCTATGTCAACAAGATGGACCGGAGCGGGGCGAATTTCCTGCGCTGCGTCGACATGATCAGGAAGCGCCTCGGCGCGCGCCCGCTGCCGGTGCAGCTCCCGATCGGCTCGGAGGACAACTTCAAGGGCATGATCGATCTCGTCGAGATGAAGGCGCTGGTCTGGGACTCCGACGACAAGGACTCCGAGTGGCAGGTGCTCGAGGTCACTCACGATATCGCCGACAAGCTGCACATCACCGTGCCGAGCGATCGCGCGATCCTCGCCGACGTCGCCAAGTACCGCAGCGAGCTGATCGACACCTGCCTCGAGCAGGACGATGAGGCGATGGACGCGTATCTCACGCACAACATCGTGCCGTCCCCGGATGTCCTGCGCAGCTGTCTGCGCAAGGGCACCATCAACTCCGCGTTCACGCCCGTTCTCTGCGGATCGTCGTACAAGAACAAGGGCGTTCAGCAAGTGCTCGACGCCGTCGTCGATTATTTGCCGGCACCGACCGATGTGGCCGCCATCAAGACCGTCAATGCCGACGGTGAAGTCGTCGGCGAGCGCAAGTGCTCGGACGATGAGCCTTTTGCGGCGCTGGCGTTCAAGGTCATCAACGATGCCTATGGCGCGCTCACGTTCGTTCGTGTGTATTCCGGCGTCCTTACCAAGGGCGCATCGATCCAGAACTCGACGCGCGGCAAGCGCGAGAAGATCGGCCGCATGGTGGAGATGTTCGCCAAGGAGCCCAACCCGATCGAGGAAGCGCGGGCAGGCGACATCATCGCGCTGGTGTCGCTGTCGGACACCGAAACGGGCGATACGCTATGCGATGCCGCGGATCCTGTCGTACTCGAGCGCATGCGATTCCCGGATCCCGTGATCAGCGTGTCCGTCAAGGCGAAGACCAAACAGGAACAGGAGAAGTTCGGCATCGCGCTCGGCAAGATGGTGCGAGCCGATCCGTCGCTGCACCTCGAGACCGACCGCGAAACCGGCCAGACCATTCTGCGCGGCATGGGCGAGCTTCACCTGGAAGTGACCCTGGACCGCATGCGCACGGAGTTCGGCGTCGAAGGCACCATGGGCGAGCCGCAGGTTGCTTACCGCGAGACCATCACCAAGAAGGTGAGTGAGCAGTACATCCACAAGAAGCAGACCGGCGGCGCCGGACAATTTGCCGAGGTGTGGATCGATTTCGAGCCTCTGGAGCGGGGGAAGGGATTCGAGTTCGTGGATGAGACCGTGGGGGGCTCGGTTCCGAAGGAATACGTTCCCTCCGTCGAGAAGGGTCTCAAGGTGCAGAAGGAAGACGGCGTTCTCGCGCACTATCCGACCGTGGATTTTCGCGCGACGTTGACCGACGGCAGCTACCACGACGTCGACTCGAACGCGCTCACCTTCGAGATCGCCGCCAAAGCGGCCTTCCGCGAAGCGATCCGCAAGGCAGGACCGATCCTGCTCGAGCCGGTCATGAAGGTCGAGACCGTGACGCCGGGAGATTATCTGGGCGATGTGATCGGCGACATCAACCGCCGCCGCGGCTCCATCGTGGACCAATTGGAGCGGGGAACCAACATCGCCGTCGTCGCGACGGTGCCGCTCTCGGAGATGTTCGGCTACATCGGGCACCTGCGGGGCATGACCAGCGGACGCGCCTCCTACACGATGGAGTTCTCGCACTACGATCCCGTGCCGCGTCAGGTCGCCGATGAGGTGATCGAGGCCGCGAGCAAGGCGAAGGCAGCGCTCGCGAGCTGAGGAACGACGGGGCGGTCCCGGCTGGGGCCGCCCCCGGGCCGCCCCGGCTTGGCCCGGCCCCGCCGCATTTCAGCGCAATGCCGTTCGATTGATCGATTGACCGGCCCGGCGCCGGTAGGGGATATATAGCTGGAGCCGAAATTGCTCCCGCTCAAGCCGTGAAGACCATCGACCGACAGGGCAGTCGGCCGCTTTAGATTAGACCTTAATCCATTCGAGGGTACCGGCACCGTTGCCGCTCCCACTGGAGCAGTTTTCGTTCAGCGGATCCCCGCGATGGCGCTCCGCGCCTCGAGGCCGCGCGGACCTCCTATGGCGCCCGCGGCTGTGGCGCCCCCGGCTGGTCTTGCATTGAGAAAGCGGCCGTCCGTCGCGCCCGTCGACATGGTGGGCACGATCGCGACGCCCGGCCAGATGCGATCCGCAACGGTGCGTACCGGTCCCATGATCCTTGCGTTGAGCGTTGGTGCAGGAGACTGAATGCCGGTGTCGCCGGTCGGCGCGACGGCGATCTTCGCATCACCGAGCACGCTGATGATCTGCTCCTGCACCGAGGCGATGGGTACGCCGGGCAGGATGCGGCAGGGTGGCGACGCAGGTCGTCCGCAGCATACTGTTCCACCCGGGATTGATCGCCCACAGCCGCTCGACCGCTGCCTCGTCGTTCGGATCCTTCAGCACCGCCTGCATGTCGGCCGCCACCTCGGCAGGAGCGAGCTTGGACTCCGCCTGGAAGTATCCCCGCGTCGCCTCGTTAAAGGCGACCGGAAAGTTATAGGCGCCCAGCTTTGCTATTCCCACCGACAGCCGCACGATGGGGTTGTTCTTGGTCGGCCGCGAGCTGTGACCGCCGGCGTCCGAGGCGTCGAGGGTGAAGTCCTGATACACCTTTTCGCCGGCTTGAATCCGCGCCGCCGCGCGCGCCGCGTGCGGGCTGATTCCCTGCGGTCGAGGGGGTATCATTCGCCCCCTTACGGCATGACGCCGATGCAGGCAACTCAATCGGCCACGGTTACAAACATGATCCATGAGAGGCGAGGAGGGGACCTAGAATGCGACGAGAGTTATTGCTGCTGGCGGCATCCACCATGCTGAACCCGTTGATGTCGACCGCCGGCCAATCCGGCTTCGGCCCGTCGAACCCGTTCTACGCGCAGAGCTCGCTGCCGTTTCATGCGCCGCCTTTCGACAAAATCAAGGACACGGACTACCAGCCCGCGATCGAGGCAGGGATGGCTCAGCAGCTCGCCGAAGTGCAGACGATCGCCGCAAATCCCGCGCCGCCGACATTCGATAACACCTTCGTGCCCCTGGAGAAGAGCGGGCGGCTGCTCGACCGCACCCAGCAGGCCTTCGAGGGCGTCACCGGCGCGAACACCAATCCGTACTTGCAGGACGTGAAGAGTGCGCTGGCGCCGAAGCTCGCCGCTCACCAGGACGCGATTTATCTCAACCCCAAACTCTTTGCCCGCATCTCAGCGATCTACGCCAAGCGCGATTCGAGCGGCCTCAATCCCGAGCAGAAGCGCCTGGTCGAAGTCACGTACGATGAGTTCGTGCATGCCGGAGCGAACTTGTCGCCCGCCGACAAGGAGCGGCTTAAAAAGATGAATTCCGAAGAGGCGACGCTCTCCGATACGTTCATCAAGAAGCTGCTGGCCGCAAACACCGCGGGGGCATACTCGACGCCCACGCCCGAGGCGCTGGCGGGCCTGAGCGAGGCGCAGATGGCGGCAGCGGCCCTGGCGGCGCAGGCGCGTCATATACAGGGATACCTCATACCCTTGCAAAATACGACGCAGCAGCCGGTGCTCGGCTCCCTCAAGGAGCGCTCGACCCGGAGCAAGATTTTCGACAACTCCTGGAACCGCACCGAGCATTCAGATGCGAACGACACGCGCTCCATCGTCTCCAGGCTTGCACAGCTGCGTGCGCAGCGTGCCGCGCTTCTGGGATTTCCGAATCACGCCGCCTGGCAGCTCAAGGACCAAATGGCGAAGACGCCGCAGAATGCCCTCGATTTCATGAGCGCTCTCGTGCCCCTGGCGACGGCCCGCGCTGCACGTGAGGGCAAGGATATCCAGGCCCTGATCGATGCTCAGCATGGCGGCTTTGCGCTCGAGGCCTGGGATTGGGATTTTTACGCCGAGCAGGTTCGCAAGGCGAAATACGATCTCAATGACGCGCAAGTCAAGCCCTATTTCGAGCTCAACAACGTGCTCGAGAACGGCGTCTTCTATGCCGCCAGCCAGCTGTACGGCATCTCCTTCAAGGAGCGCAAGGACATCCCCGTCTACGAGCCGGACGTGCGGGTGTTCGACGTCCTCGACGCCGACGGCAAGCCGCTCGCACTTTTCTATTGCGACTACTTCAAGCGCGACAACAAGAACGGCGGCGCGTGGATGTCGACTTTCGTCGGGCAGTCGAAGTTGCTCGGCACTCGTCCGGTCATCTACAACGTCGCCAATTTACCGAAGCCTGCACCCGGCGAGCCCGCCCTGATCAGTTTCGACGACGTCGTCACGATGTTCCATGAATTCGGCCACGGTCTGCACGGAATGTTTGCCGACACGGAATACCCGAGCCTGTCGGGGACCGCGACCGCGCGCGATTTCGTCGAGTTTCCCTCGCAATTTAACGAGCACTGGGCCACGTATCCGGCAGTGTTCGACCATTACGCGCGCCACTACAAAACCGGCGCCGTCATGCCGCCGGAGCTGGTCGACAAGATCAAACGGGCGAGGAACTTCAATCAGGGCTACAAAATGACGGAGCTGCTCGCGGCAGCCGAGCTCGACATGCAGTGGCACATGCTGCCGGCCGGCGCCGCCTTGCAGGACCCGGATCAATTCGAACAGCAGGCCCTGGATAAAGCGCACGTGGCGGTTCACGCGGTTCCGCCGCGCTATCGCTCCAGCTATTTTCAGCACATCTGGGGTGGCGGGTACTCCGCCGGCTACTACGCTTATCTCTGGACGCAGATGCTCGCCGACGATGCCTTCCAGTGGTTCGAGGAGAACGGCGGCCTTACGCGCGCGAACGGCGATCGCTTCCGGCAGATGATCCTGTCGCGCGGCAATACCGAAGACCTCGCGAGCCTTTACGCGACGTGGCGCGGTCGCGCGCCCAAGGTCGATGCGATGCTCAAGGATCGCGGCCTGGTCGAGCCTTAGGCACGCCTCTAATGGCTTATAACGACCGTCGGGTTCACCAGTGCCAGCGCGTCGGCGGCCGTCGTTTTGCCGGTCTGATCGAGAACGGTCTGCGAATAGGTCCGTCCGTACCCGGCGCAATGGGTTTGCGGGTCTGGGATGCGGCTGCCGGTGGACTTCAGGCAGTCCGGTCCACCCGCGGTTTTCGGCGGCGGGGTATTCGTGGTCGCACAGCCGTACAGCGCGAGGAGCGCCAAAAGCGTACCGCGAGCGCATGTTCGAGTCGTCATGTGAGCCTCCGCGAGTCAGCAGGTAGGACTATTTGACAATATGGGTATGCTACGCCCTTCTTTAATCTTCACAAAACGGGCGAGGGGTGATGCGGCGCGCAAGCGCATGGGGCGCATGGGGCGCATGGAGGCGCATGGGGCGCACGAGAATTCCGGCAGCAAAAGTAAACAGCATAAGTTAACTCGGCACTGCATCTCGTTGCCGGCCGCACGGATCGGCTATGATATTTCTGCTTCGAGGAATATAGCTCGAATCGCTCCTTATTCTTCAGCGCAAGGGGATGTTCGTGAACATGCGCCAGCCGTTCTCTCGAATTTGGCCGCTGTTTTTTCCGTTGATCTTCGTCGCCGCCACTTCGCGCGCCGTGCCCGTCTCGCACATCCAGGTACGGGTCGTCTCGGGAAGCGATCTCAGCGCGGGAAGCTACGTGGAGCTGCGGATCTATGAGGCCGGCAAGGCGGTGCGCCGGTTGCCGCTGACGCACGGCGAAGCATGGCCGCATGACTCGACTCGCCTCATCCCGTTGACGCTGAACGATTTGCTCGACCCGCGCAACGTGCTGCGCTTCAGCCTGTATTACCGCGCGGCGAGTCCGTTATCACCGCCCTGGGAAGTGGTTGCCGCCGACGTCGAGCTCTCGGCTGGCAACGAGCGTCCGCAGCTCCTGCTCGACACCACCCTCTCGGGTGAGATCGCCCGCCAAGGCGAGCTCGCGACTCTCGACCGCGACGTGAGCACCATCAGCTGCATGAGCGATGCAGACTGCGACGATGCGAAGGCCTGCAACGGTAAAGAGCGTTGCGCGCCCCGCATGGCCGGAGCGGACGCCCGCGGCTGCGTGAGCGGCAGCCCGGTGGTCTGTCCCGTCAATCAAGTCTGCACCGAGGGACGAGGTTGCGTGGGCAAGGGCTCCTTGACCCCGCGGCCCGCGAATTAGGGCTCGAGCACGAGCTCGTGCACGGCCGTTCCCGGCAGGAGCGGCGTCGGGCGCCCTTCCGCCCAGGCCTCGAAGCCCAAGCGATAAAACGCGGAGAGTGGGTGTCCGCTTTGGCCCCCCGGCATATGGAGATAACCCTCCGCCTCATATCCCGGCGACACACTGAATCGCTCGGATGCGCCAAAATCGGGCCCCTGAATGCGCGGCATGTCATGGCGAGCACCGGGCAGCTGCACGGTGGGCATATCCAAAAAACCGTGCAGCAGCGGCAGCGCACCCGATAGAGGATGTCTTACCCGCACGGCATTCACGCGGCCCCACGTACAGGCGGTGAGATTTGCACAGCCTGGCGGAAGCTGCGCGCTTGCGATCAGCGCCTGAAAAAGTAGCGTGTCCCAGTCGGCATACGCGGCCGCGAGCAGATGCACAGGCCGGGTCTCGAGCACACGCCAAAGCGGGCCTTCGAACGAGGGTGGGATCTCGAAAACAAAGTCGCGCGCCTTGCGGCGCGCCGGCGCGACCAGCATGTAAAACACTCGCGCCTCGACCTCCCCGCGGAACATATCGGTCAAGCGATATGCGGGATCGTCCGCGGCAGCGCGACCGCTCCAACGCGCGAGCACGTCACGGGCCGTATCGGCCGAGTGGTCGCCGCGGGCACGCGCGTGCTCGATGACCTCGCCGAGAAGGGCGTGCCAGCGCTCGAGAAACTGGGCGCGATCGTCCAGCTGCACTTTGAGGCTCGCGAGCGGCGACAGGGGTTGCGGCGCCGCCTGAAGATCCGCGCGGATCTGAGCGGCCCGCGCGCCACGGTCCATGCCATCATCGCCGATGAGCCGTGCGGCCTCGGCCCCCACGACCCGCGCATTGGCCGACCAGATGAGGCCTTCGGCGGGATCGAGGACGCGCGGTTCCTCCGCGGTCGGGAGCCAACCCTCGAACCCCACGACGGAGTCCGTGGATAGCTGCGGAACGACCGGCATCGCATCGCTGTGCTTCGGCAGGCGCCCCGCGATGCTCCACCCGATGTGTCCGTCGGCATCGCCCACCACGAAGTTCTGTCCCGGAATCCCGAAGTCGCCCGCAGCACGCAGCGCCTCTTCGGAGGAGCGCATACGCTCGAGTTCGAGGAGCTTCATGTTGACTGCGGCTGGATCGTGCGCCACCCAGTCGAGCACGTAGGGCCGATTCTCCCAGTCTGTCCCCATCACCGGACCCCACGGGGTGACGGCGACCTTCAAGTGCTCGGCCGGCGCGCCTTTGACCTCGATGATCTCGTCGGCGAAGCGCAGCTGCCGCATGCCCGCGGCGGTCGCGTAAGCGCCGGGATTACCCGTCACGGGCACGAGCCGGATCACTTTGGCAAATTCGCCGTAGCTGTTCGTGAACCCCCACGCGATATGGCCATTGCTCCCGGCGACGAGCGACGGCGTGCCGGGCAATGTCAGGCCGACCGCATTGAAACCGCCACCGGATGCAACGATCAGGCGTGCCCGATACCAGATGTTCGGCACCCGAAAGCCGAGATGCATGTCGTTCGCAACGAGCGCCGAACCGTGCACCGCCTGCGAGCCCGCCACCGCCCAGTTGTTGCTTCCGGCCGGATCGGAGGGCGTGACGGGATCTTCGGGCGGTGAGACCATCAGGCCGGAGATCGACCGCAGATTCACCTCCGCAGGGCTCGGAATGTGAGCCGGCTCGGCGCGGCTGCCATCGATCGCGGCATCCCATTCGGGGGCTCCGGCCTCGAGAAAACGCCACAAGGGCTCGGGAAGCGTCGCGCGCAGCAAGCCACGCTGCAATTGCAGATGACCGGTGGAGTCCTGAAGCTGCAGGAACATCGCGTGCACACACAGAACCGTGTCCTCGGTATTCCAAGGCCGAGGTCGCACTCGAAGGAGCCAGTATTCAAATGGGCGGCTCCGCAGCGAGGACAGTCCGCCATTGACCCCTGCGGCATAGGCATCCAGCAGCGCCCGTGTGGGCGCATCGACGCTCGCGAGCGCACTCCGCGCAACCTCGCGAAAACGATGCCGGCGCAAATTCCGGTCGGCCGGAAGGAGCGAGGGCCCGAGCAGCGCCGATAGCTCGCCCGCGGCCGCGCGCCGCAAGAGATCCATCTGAAAGAAGCGGTCCTGTGCGTGCAGATATCCGAGCGCGAAAGCGAGATCTTGCGAGCTCTGCGCGATGACGGTCGGCACACCGGTTGCGTCCCGTTGCACATGAACGGGCGCATGCAGGCCGGCAACGGCCACTTGACCATCGAGCATGGGGAGACTCGAGCGCAGCATCAGCCACGCGGCGCCCGCCGCAAGGGCCAGGAAACCCGCGGCTCCGGCGCCGGCGGCAGCCGCGATGCGGCCCGCGCGTCTCATCACGGCTCACCGGGGTGATAGCGCCGCTGCGCGTGGGCGGCCACATCTTCAGCGGTGAACAACACGTCCCGAAAGCGCCCCTGGATATAGAGCGGTGCCTGGTCGGTGAAATGCGGCGAGCCAGGATCGCCGCTCTCGCCACCCGACATCACGGCCTTCGCTCGCACGGTGGGACCGAATTCAACGGCGGCCACGAAGCTGTTGCCGTCCGATCCGTAGATCCGCTTCGTGATGCGAGGCATTGCGGAATCGAACGAGGCGAGCGCGCCCCATGTCCCCGGTGCAAATCCAACGGGCAGACTCGGCTGCGCATCGTCGAAACGCGGCGTGATGTCGTCGTTGATACGCTGAAAGCGATTGACCTCGCCCCAGTTCAGCCGCCAGCGACCGAAGTCTCGCTCGAGGCTCGCCACGGCTTCGCGCAGCGCATCGAGCCGCTGATCGTCCGTCAAATGCTCGCGCATGTAATCATACTGGCTGGCGACACGGGCCTGCGCACGGCTCGCATCGAGCAATCTCTGCCCCCAAAAAACGGCCAGCGTCGTGGCCACCGAGTCGGCGCTCGTTCTGCGATCCCAGGCGCGCAAAGCGGCGATGGGCTCGGCGAGTGCATGGCGGCGTGGGTCCGCGGCGCCCAGCCGGTCGTAGGCGTCGAGCAAGCCCGGCAACAGCTGATCGAATGCCGTGAGATGCGGGTCATAGCCTGCGGCAATCAGCCGCTCGAGGGTCACGTCGTGGAGGTGCTCGAGCACCTCCACGGCGTGTATGCCTCGCGGATTCTCTCCTCGTGTCCACATGTACGCGGGATAGTCCTCGCGCTTCGGACTTTGCGCGCCGGCGGCCGAGAACGGCCAATTGTTGGTGTTCTGGATCCAGCCATTGGCCGGATTCAAGAGTGTGATGGTTTCATCGAGCCGATGCGGGCCCTGCCACTCGGTAGCCGGGTTGCTGCCGTCGACAGGGCGCGTGTAATCGAAGCGAGCATCGCGCTTCGGGATGAAATTTCCGTGAAAGTACGCGATGTTGCCGCCGGTATCGGCGTAGACGGTGTTGTTCGAGGTGTCGGTGCGCATCTCCTGCGTCTTGCGGAACGAGGCGTAATCGCTCGTCTTGGTGCGCAGGTACGACTGCTCGAGCGCCCGCACCGGATCGATGAGAATTTTGACCGCGATCCATCGACCGTCCTCGGCGCGCACGACGGGACCGTGATGCGTGCGGTAGACGGTGAAGCCGCGATAGACGAAGCCGCCGCCGCTCTTGATTTTCAAGCGGACGGAGCTCGCCCGGACCGGCCTCAACCCGCCGGCGTAGCGATAGAGGCGCGCATGCCCGGAATCGACGATCGTCTCCGCGTATTCATCGATGGCATCACCACCGTAGGAGGTGTGCATCCAGCCGTTGTGATCATTGAAACCCTGGTAGATGAAGAACTGTCCCCAGGTGGCGGCGCCGTAGACGTCGAGTCCTTCATTGCTGGTCATCTGCAGCTCGCCGCGGAAGTAAAATGAAGTGTGGGGGTTGATCCAGAGAAGCGCGTGTCCGCTTGCGCTCAATCGAGGTGCAATTGCAAAGCCGTTCGAGCCGCCGAGCGCGGCGCGCTCCTCGGGGTCGGGCGGCTGGGAGGCGACGGCTTGCCCCTCGGCTTGCGGGTAGAACTGCGCCAGGCGGGTGAGGTCGACGGTCTCGATATCTCCGCCGATGCTTCCCTCGGTGAACGAGAGCGCCATCCAGGGCTCGAAATGCGTGATGACTTGCGGCGTCGTGGCAGGGTGCGCGGAGAGATAGAAGTTCAGGCCGTCGGCCCAAGCCTGCATCAGGGACCGCAGCCACCTCGGACTCATGCGGTAGTCTTTTCTCAAATCCGCGGGATCGATGAACAGCCGTTGACGCAGATCGCTGTAGGTCGCCGAGACACCCTCGGCCTCTGCGAGACGGCCGAGCGCCACCAGATAATTGTGCTCGATGCGATGAAAGTCGTCCTCGGCCTGCGCGTACATGGCCCCGAAGACGGCATCGGCATCTGATTGTCCATAGACATGGGCGATTCCCCAGGAATCGCGCAGGATGGTGACTGCGGATGCCTCGCTTCGCCAGCGGGCCTGTTCCCGGGCGCTTGCCGCCGCTGCGGCGTGAGCCGGGGTGAGATCAGGCGAGGCGAACGTTATCGCCGCGAGATACAGAAACAACGATCGCATAGCTGAGTTCAACGATTCCGGGCAGGCGCCGACGCGCGGCTTGCCGACGCGGTATGATTGCATGCATCCGCCGAGCTGGCGAACCTGGAGAGTGCCGAGATGTCTTCGAACAAGCCTTTCACGCTGTATGGCAGATCGGGCTCGGGGTCACTTGCCGTCCAAGTGGCGCTCGAGGAAATCGGCGCCGCGTACGATTGCGTCTGGATCGGACAAGAGCCCGCCGAGGTTGCCCGCTACAAGGAAGTGAATCCGACCGGCCGGGTGCCCGCGCTCAAGTTGCCCGACGGGACCGTGATGTTCGAGTCCGCCGCCATCCTGGTGCATCTCGCGCTCCTGAATCCGCCGGCGAAGCTCGCTCCGCAGCCGGGCACCACGCGCCATGCGACGTTCTTGCAGTGGATCACTTTCCTGTCGGCGAACGTATACGAGGCGGTGCTGCGCATTTATTACTCGGACCGCTATTCGACCCGGGGCGCGGCGGACGCCGCCGTGATTCGAGATCGAGCCATGGCAGATTATCGCACCCACATCGAGCTCATCGCCCGCAGCCTCCAGCCGTATGTGCTGGGCTCCGAATATTCGATCGCCGATGTGTACTTGTACATGCTCACTTCCTGGTACCCCGAGAAGCAGGAGCTCGTGGCGCGCCTGCCGCTGCTCGGTGCTCACTCGGATCTGGTGCATGCGCGGCCTGCGGTGGTGAAGGTCGAGGCCGATCACGCCGCTCACGCGTGAGGGAATGAGCCCGGGCTCACCGCCCCCGGCTGATCGCCCGTGGCTCGGCGCCGCGGCTCACTGTTTGGCAAGCGCTGCTTGATCCCAGCCGCCGCCGAGCGCCTTGATCAATAAGACGCTCGCGCTCATGCGCCGTGCCTGTATGGTCGTGGCCTGCACCTGCGCCTGCAGGGCTGCCGTCTCCGCCGTATAGACTTCCAGATAGGTTGCGATGCCGGCGCGATAACGGTCCTGCGCCTGCTTGAGAGCGATGCCGGTCGCGACGACGGCGGCCGCATCGGTCTCACTCTCGACCTGAAGCTGCCTGAGAGCGATCAAGTTGTCCTCGACGTCTTGATAAGCCGTGAGCACGGTATTGCGATAATCGGCCGCCTGTTCCTCGTAGACCGCTTTCACGCGGGCAGTCTCGGCGACCAAGCGTCCGCCCTCGAAAATAGGTGCGGACACTCGCGGTCCCAGGGCCCAGTAAAGGCTGGATGTGGACAGCAAGTTCGATGTCTTGGTGCTCTCGACCCCACCCCCGGCATTGAGCGAGAGCTTCGGAAAATAGGCCGCACGGGCGACCCCGATCTGCGCGTTCGCGGCGGCGACCTGGCGCTCGGCCTCGGCAACGTCGGGGCGGCGCTCCAGGAGTGTCGAGGGGAGTCCCGGATCGATGGGGGGTGGCACCACATCGATCGGCAGCGCGTTCATCGGCAGACTGAAAAGCGACGGGTTCTCTCCGACCAGGACCGCGATCGCATGCTCGGCCTGCGCGCGTTGCAGCTTGATATCCGCGGCCTGGGTGAGCGCATTGTCGAGTTGGGTCTCCGCCTGAGCCACATCGGCAAGTGCGGCGGCGCCGCCGTTGAAAAGGTCGGTCGTGAGCTTTACCGCCTCGCGGTACGCGACGACCGTCCGGTCGAGGAGCTGACCTTGTGCATCGTCGGAGCGCAAGTAGAAGTAGTCCTCCGCCAGCTGGGCGCGCAGCGACAGTTCGACCGATGCGTAGTCGGCGGCGCTTGCCTGACGCGAGGCCTTTGCCGACGCTACCTCGTTCCGCACCCGGCCCCACAAGTCCACTTCGTAGGAGAAATCCGCACCCAGCAGGAAATCGTTCAACAAGGTTGGATAGCCGGGCAGCTCCTTTGGGGCGTTCGGCGAGAACTTCTCGCGCGTCGCGTACGGATTGGCCGTCAGCGTCGGAAACAAGTCCGCCCGGGCGATGCGGTACTGGGCGCGGGCCTGCTGCAGGCGGGCTAGCGCCGCCTTGAGGTTCAAGTTCGCCTGAATCTTGCCCTCCAAGCGGTCGAGCTCGGGATCGCCATAAACGATCCACCAACTGCCGCGCGGCTGCGCATCCTTGGGCTCGGCGATCTTCCAATCGCCCAGCTCCTTGTAGCGCTCGGGAGGATTCCCGGTGTCGGGTACCTTGTAGGGCGGCGCGAAGGAGCAGCCGCCGCCGACGGCGCACCACACCGTCAGCACGAGCGCGCCCCTACCGTGCCTGTGGTTGAATCGTCTCACGGAGCCGCGCGCCCGCCGCTCTGGTCGGCAGCATTTCTAGGGGGCGGGGGGGCGATGCGCACATGCATGCCGTCGCTGATGGAGTCCGGCGGATTCACGACGACCGCATCCTGCGGCTCGAGGCCGGTCAGTATTTCCACCGTCTTGCCGAAATCGCGGCCCTGATCGACCTTCTTGATCTTGATCGTGTCTTGATTCTGGACCACCGCCACCTGCAGTCCGTCGGCGCGAAACAGCACGGTGTTGGCGGGAATACGCAGGGTTTCCGTGCCTGACGGGAGCCTGAAGTGGACCTCGGTGTAGGAGCCGGGAAAGAGCTGCGACTCGCGGTTGTCGAGCTGCAGCTCGACCTGCAGTGTGCGGGCGCTCGGATCGAGCGCATTCGAGGTGCGCGTCGTCTCGGCCTCGTAGCTCTTGCCGGGACGCTCGGCGAAGTGCAGTTGTGCCTTTACGCCGATCTCGGTAGCCGCCGCATAGGCTTCGGGCACTTGCGCGTAGATGCGAAGCTTGTGGATGTCGGCCATGCGGAACAGCTCGGTCCCCGCCGCCTGGCCGGCGTTGATCAAGTAGCCCACATCGGTATTGCGCGCCGTTACCACGCCGTCGAAGGGGGCGAGCACCCGCTTGAAGGACTCCAGGTCGCTCAGCCGCTTCACGTTCTGGCGTGCCGACTCGACCATGGCAGCCTTCGCCGCCGCATCCCCCGCCCGGTTATCGGCGTCCTGCTTGGAAACGGCCTGCGTCTTCAGCAAGTCTTGCCAGCGGTCGTTGGTGATCTTGGCGAGCGCGAAGTTGGCCTGCGCCGTATCGAGGTCCGCGCGTGCCTGCGCAAGCTCGCGGTCGACCTCTGGCGTCTCGATCTCGGCGAGCACTTGACCGCGGTGCACCCGGGCGCCGATGTCCGTGTACCAGGCCTTCAGGTAGCCGTTGGTTCTCGCATAGATCGGGGATTCCGTGTAGGCCTGGACGATTCCCGGCAGCACCAGCTCGTTTCCGGCATCGCTCAGCTCGGGCTTGGCGGTTACCACGGTGAGAATCGCGTTCTCCGCCGTGCTCTTGCGCAGCTCCGAGCGAGTCTCGATGCGGCTCGCGATTCCCCAGATCGCGAGAATCAGGGCGATTACGGCGGCGATCAGCGAATACCGTTTCGCCCGCGACTTGAGCTGCCGGCGCTGCGCGCTGTCGTGCTCATCCATGGGTGCTCTCCGTCTGGCCCGCCGGTCGCTTGCGGCCGTGAATGATCGTAAACACTGTCGGCACGAAGAACAGCGTGGCGATGGTCGCGAAGATCAATCCGCCGATCACCGCGCGGCCGAGCGGGGCATTCTGCTCACCGCTCTCGCCGAGTCCCAGAGCCATCGGAATCATACCGATGATCATGGCGGTCGCAGTCATGATCACGGGGCGCAAACGGGTGAATCCCGCTTCGAGCGCGGCTTCCCTGGCGCTTTTACCCTCGTTCATTTGCTCGCGCGCAAAGCTGATGACCAGCACGCTGTTGGCGGTCGCGACACCCATGCACATGATGGCTCCCGTGAGCGCGGGCACGCTCACCGTGGTGTCCGTCAGAAAGAGCATCCACACGATGCCGGCGAGCGCCGCCGGCAAGGCGGTGATGATGATCAGTGGATCGAGAAGCGACTGGAAATTAACCACGATCAGCATGTATACGAGGATGATGGCGCCCACCAGGCCGAACAGCAGGCCGTGGAACGACTGCTGCATCGTTTCAACCTGACCTCTGAGGTGGATGGTCGAGCCCTTCGGCAGGTCTTTCTTCGCCTCATCGATGACCTGGTTGAATTGCTTGGCAACCGATCCGAGGTCCGCGCCCTGGACATTGGCGTAGATGTCGAATGCGACCTGCGCGTTGTAATGGGTCACCACCGCCGGCGCCACGCTGCGATGCATGGTCGAGACGTTGGCGAGAACCTGCGAGGTGCCGGACGCGGCGGGCACCGATCCGACCGTGCGGGCAAGCGGCGTATTGCTCAAGTCATTGAGCGAGCTCATGCGAAACTGTGGAGTCTGCGCGACCACGTTGTATTGCGTTCCGGTCTTCGGGTCTATCCAGAACGAGGGCGATGTCTGGAAACTGCCCGACAAGGAGATGAGCATGTTGGATGCGACGTTCTGCTGCGTGAGACCGAGAAACGACGCCTTGCTGCGATCCACATCGACATTGATCTGTGGATAATCGTAGGGCTGCTGGATGTGAATGTCGACCGCGCCTGCGATGCCGATGAATTTCGGCATCAGCTTCTCGATGAACGCGCGATTCGCGACCCAGTTCGCTCCGGTGACCTGCACGTCGAGCGGCGACGGCAAGCCGAAGTTCAAGATCTGGCTGACGATGTCGGCCGGCAGGAACTCGAATTGCGTGGACGGGTAGGAAGCCGCGAGCTTGTGGCGCAGGTCGCGCTGATAGTCGTACAAAGACGAGTGCTTCTTCGCGAAGTTGATGAAGATGTCCGCATCGCCCGGGCCCACCGGCGCCGACGTGCTGTACGCGAGATTGATGCCGCTGTAGGGCAGTCCCAAATTGTCCACGATGGACGTAATCTCGCCCGGCTTGATCGTTTCCCGCAGCGTCTTCTCCACCTGATCGCACAGAATGGCGGTCTCCTCGATTCGAGTTCCGGTGGGCGCCCGCAAATGCAGCTTGAGCTGCCCGGCATCGACGTTCGGGAAGAAGTCCTGTCCCAGGCCCGGCAGAGGCCCGATCGGAAACGCGAGCAAAGCCGCCGCCGCGATCGCGAGCAGGAAGATTCCCGCGAAGCGCACTCCGCCGTCGATTGCGAGGCTGAGGAGATCTCTATAGGCGTTGCGCATGCGCTCGAACCAGTGCTCGAAGCGCTCTTGGAAACGAGCGAGCCTCGATTTCGTGCGATTCGTGTCCTCGTCTTTCCTCTTGAGCCAGAATTTCGCGAGGGTCGGGATCAAGGTACGAGACAGAAGGTAAGAGGCGAGCATGGCGAACACCACCGCCTCGGCGAGGGGAATGAACAGGTACTTGGCGATTCCGGCGAGCTGAAACATCGGCACGAAGACGATGCAGATCGACAGCGTGGATACCAGAGCAGGCAGGGCGATCTGGTGGGCCCCTTCCAGAATCGCCTGCTCGACGTCGCTCCCCTGCTCGAGATGGTAGTTGATGTTCTCGATGGTGACCGTGGCATCATCGACCAGGATGCCGACCGACAGGGCAAGACCACCCAGGGTCATGATGTTGATGGTTTCCCCTAACGCCGCGAGACAGGCGACCGACGTCAGCACCGATAACGGAATCGAGATGGTGATGATGAGGGTGCTACGCCAGCTGCCGAGGAACAGCAGGATCAGCAGTCCGGTGAGAGAAGCGGCGATCACGCCTTCCCGGATCACCCCGCTGATCGCGGCACGGACGAAAATCGACTGATCGCTCAAGGCGACGAGCTTCAGATCCTTCGGCAAGGCAGCGCGGGCCAGCGGGAGCTTCTGGTTGATGCCGCTGATGATGTCGAGCGTCGAGGCATTGCCCGTCTTCAACACGTTCATCACGATCGCGCGCTTGCCGTCGACCCGCGCGATATTCGTTTGCGGGGGATACCCGTCGCGCACATGCGCGACGTCGCGCACATAGAGCACGCCGCCGTCGATGCTCTTGATCGGCAGATCGTTGAGCTCCTCGAGCTTCGTGGGGCTCGCGTTGAGCTTGATGAAATACTCCCGGGTATCGATTTTCTCGGTGCCGGCGGGAAGAATCAGATTCTGCTGACCGATGGCGGTGACGACATCGGAGGCGGCGAGGCCGCGAGCTGTCAATTGCCGCGGATCCAAGTCGACCTGCACCTCCCGCTGCTTGCCGCCGTACGGATAGGGGATGGAGGCCCCCGCGACCGTCGCGAGCTGCGTGCGCAGGATGTTGTTGCCGAGATCGAAGATCTCCTGCTCGGGGATGGTTTCGCTCGACAGGGCAAGCTGAAGGATGGGCACGCTCGAGGCGTTATAGGATAGAACGAAGGGGGGCGTGGTTCCCGGCGGCGCCGACTGCAGCTGCGTCTGCGAGACGGCGATGATCTGCGCCATCGACAGGTCCTGGTTCGCGTTCGGCTGGAAGAAGTACTTGACGACGGCTTCGCTGTTGACGGATTGAGACTCCGTGTGCTCGACATCGTTCACCACGGTCTGCGCGGTGCGTTCCGAGAACAGAACGATGCGGTTGGCGATCTCCTCCGGGAGAAGCCCCGTGTAGCGCCAAATCACGGCGGCAATTGGGATTTTTATATTTGGAAAGATGTCCGTAGGCATCTTCAGAATCGAGTAGACGCCGAGAAACACGATCAACACGGCGAGCATGATGAACGTGTAAGGCCGCTGCAGGGCAACTCTGACGATCCACATGCTCGTCTCCCGGGCGAGGGTACGTTTAAATGCGCAGCTTAGCCCTGCAACGTTGCACGCTCAGGGGGACTCGCGGGTCGAGCCGTGGTCTTTGTCCTACCCAAGTTGGCGGCCAACCGCGCATTAACATCACCGGCCGCGACACCGAATAATGTTATCGCACATTAGGCAGTTGCAGAAGCTGTCGGCTGCGGCAATTCAAAACAACGATCATTGAAGGAGATTCGGATGAGGAAGCTTTTCGTAATGCTTGCGCTGGCATCGCCGCTCGCGGGGGCGCCACTGGCGTTCGGCGCGAGTGATCCCGACGCCACTTTCTATAAACAGGCCGCGGAAGCAGGCATTTTCGAGGTGGATGCGGGAAACCAAGCGCAGCAGAAGGCGAGTAATCAGCAGGTGAAAGATTTCGGCGCGATGATGGTCAAGGACCACACGGCGGCGAACGACCAGTTGAAGAGCTTGGCCGCCTCGAAGAACATATCTCTCCCCACGACGGCGAGCGTCTCGGAGATGACGAAGAAAGGCGAGCTCGATGTACTCAGCGGGGACACCTACGACAAATCCTACATCAAGGGCCAGATCAAGGCACATCATCAAGCGATCGCACTTTTCAAGAAAGAGGCGGCGAGCGGCCAGGACCCGGACGCCAAGGCCTTCGCGCAGTCGACGTTGCCGACCCTGCAGAAGCACCTCAAGGCGGCGCGAGACATCGCGACGCAGAACGGCTGGACCAAGTCGAAAACTGCGGCGACAGGCTGAGAGCTCGCGCGAGGCTTTAACGCTGGAACAGATCGGCGCGCGGCGCATCCCAAGGCGCCGCGCGCCGGCATGCAGGCGCACCGCTCTCGGACGATGGGGCCGCGAGCGGTACTTGGAACTGCTCACTCTCACCGCCCCGATCGAACCGAAGATCGCCTAAGACGCTCGTCGGGCCCGTGCCCGTGCCCGTGCCCACGCGAGGGGAGGCCGTTGCTGCCCTGCTGGCAAGGAACGGCGCCCGCGCAAACAGCATGAAGGCCGCGGCGTCGCAGTCGGCCGCGACTGCCCGCGCGAGCAGTGACCGTGACAGCGTCATCTGTCCGATCCAATGGACGGAAGCTGTGTCAGGTGCGAGAACCGGCGTCATCGGCGCCGTATGGGTCTCGGGCCGGGCGAGCGCGCATCGATCCGCCTCGAGCACGCGCGGGGTGAGGGATAGCACCGCATGCAGCGCGATATAGTCCTCGCCCCGCGTCGTCAAGAGTAGAAGATCCCAGCACAAAGGGTTGGCCGGTTGCGGGGTGAGCACCGGATCCAGCAGCCGATCGTGCGGAAAATAAGTCGCCCGCAACGATTCCGCGATCCCGCGCGCATCTCGACCGGCCCAGCAGAAGGCGGCTGTTACCGCCAACGCGAGAAGGAGGCTCAAGCGCGCGGCGTGCGCCGGGCGAAGGCGGGAGCCCAAGGCCGCGAGGCCGATGAAGGCGGAGCCGAGTACCGCACAAGAGAACCCGGACATCATGTGGGTGACCAGACCCATGGCGATCACCCCGATCATCGCGAATCCGAAGAGCAGACGCGATAGGGCTGCGCGCAGCAGTAGAAAGAGCGGCGCTGCGGCTGCCCAGTAGAGCGGCTCGATGATGAACACGCGATCCCCGTATTGCCAGCCGGCGTCCACAGGCCAGAAGGCATGGACCCCGTAGCTGTTGAGATAGTCCATCGCCAAGTGCAGCGCGGTTGCGATGGCTGCCGTTCCAAAAAGCAGCAGACGATCCTCTCGCGACGGCGCGAGGCGCTTGAGGTACAGCACGAGCTCCGTGCACGCGTAGAGCAGCAGGACGAGCGCGAGGCACCCGAGCACGGTGTGGGTATAGCCGCGATGCCACAGCACGTAATCCAGGTAGCGGTGTGCCGAAGGGCGCAGGCTCACCAGGAGGTCGAGATCGGGCGCATTGCTGCCTACCAAGGCAACCGCCAGGACGGCGGTGCGCCGCGTGTCCGCGGGCAGACCGCCCTCACGTCCTTTAGCCGCGGCGGTCTCCCCGACGATGAGGCCAATCAGCGTATGCGTGACGTTGTCCACGCCGGCCCCGACCAAAGGGGAGGAAGGATCAATGCCGGCGCGAGGATGTGCGCTTGAGCGCCTGAGCCATGCAGTGAATGCCGCCGCCCGTCTTGGATATTTCGCTCATGTCGACTTCCGCGACCTCGAAGCCATGGGCGCGGAGGTTCTGAATCAGCGAACGGCTCGATTTGGGCACGATCGCCCGGTCGCGCCCGAGGGACATGAAGTTGCAGCCCAAATTGATGGTGTCCTCGAAAGGGACATCGATGATTTCGTGGCCCTTCGCTTTGAGCCAGGTCACGATGCCGGGCTCGGTGCACGCCAGGCAAACGGCCGTGAGCTTCGGCGCCACGGGGACCACCATCAGGTCGATGTGCACGTAGTACTCGTCGAAGAAAGCCAGCCGGGTCTCCCAGCCTTCTTTCTTGAACCAACTCTCCACCTGCCGCGCACCTTCCTCCTGCGTACGGCCGGAGCCGCATCCTAGGAGCACGCAGCCGTCCTCGATCACGTTGAAGTCGCCGCCTTCAAACGTGCCCGCCGTCACCATGTCGTAGATCGGAATGCCCAGCCGTTCGTAGGTGCGGATGGCGGCGTAATTCTCGCCGCGACGCCACCAGTTCGCCATCGCGGTGATGATCGCACCGTAGGGCGTCATCACGCTCGAGTCCCTCGCATAGACCTGCATCGGCAATTCCGGCTCCGCCGAATGCCAATGCACGCGCACACCGAAGTGCTGGTACACGCTCGCGAGCTCGCGATGCTGGGCTTGCGCGACTCGGATGTTGGCGGGCTGTTCGCGAAGCGTCTTGCGGGACAACGAGCTGGTCGCCATGTGCTTCAGGTTATCCGCCGGTCCGAGCAACACATCGCTCAATGGGTCGGTCTCGTTCTCGAAGCCCCACTCCGTGAGAGGCTGGGTTCCTCCCGCAGGCTGCCGTCGCTGCAGGGTAAAGGGATCGGCGGAGGCGGGCGATGTTTTTGCGGTGATCATGCGGTGTTATCCATTGGCATCCACAGGGCGCGAGGTGGCACCCGGCCAATGATCCTTGAAGACGTGCGCGCCGTCGAGTCCGACGGGGGGATGCGCAGCGCCGCCGCGCCGGCTAGCGCGGGGTCTTGGCGCCCGGCTGCTTTTTCGCAGGCGGGGCCGTGAACGTCTCGAACCTCAAGTCGATGTTGGAGCCCGACTCTTGATACGGTATGCACGTGGTATTGGAGACCACATTGCGCGTGGTGAACATCGGCAGCAGCAGGCTGTGGAACTGCTCGACGAGCTCGCAATCTCCGCGCCCGAGATCCCGCGGCGAGTGATAGCCGAAGATGACCGGCTGCCAGACCCCGTTCACCGCGCCGGCGGCACCGGCGTCGGCCGGCGCGAGCGTGTAGAACGTGAGGTCCGCGCGGGCAAACTTGTCCGGCCGACCGAACGGCGCGGCACAGGCGCCTGGCTGAGATTTGACGTCGGCACGCGCGCCGGCGGCGAGCAGGAGCTTCCGCAGCTTGTCCGCGAGGCCGTCGCAGGAATACGTCGTGGTGAAGCCCATGAACTGGAACGTGTACTTGTGGATCTGCCAGATACCCGGGCCGCCCGCAGCCGGTGTGCTTTCATCGGCCCTCGCCGTCGACATCGACAGTGCCGCCAGGGCCGCGGTGAGACAGGCGCCGCTCAGGGCAGCGCGGGCGTGGGCGAGCGAGAAGCGGGACGGCGTCATGGGGGTTCTCCGGCGAATCCGCAGACCAGCATAACGCATGGCCGGCATAAACGTTGACGTCCGCTCCCTTCCGCGCATGCGAGAACCGGCCGCCGGCTGCTCGTGACTTGCATGATCTTGCTACCATACTGGATGGGCATACATTGAATCCTCGGGTACGCCGATGAAAAGCACCGACGCCAAAGACGCCAAGGCAGATCGCCGGCAAGCGGCGCTCGACTATCATGAGTTTCCCACTCCGGGAAAGATCTCGATTGCGCCGACGAAGCAGCTCGTCACGCAAAGCGATCTCGCGCTCGCCTACTCCCCGGGCGTCGCAGCGGCCTGTCTGGCCATCGTCGAGAATCCGCTGAATGCGTTTCGCTACACCGCCCGCGGCAACCTGGTCGGCGTCGTCAGCAACGGCACGGCGGTGCTCGGGCTGGGCGCGATCGGCCCGCTGGCGGCCAAGCCGGTCATGGAAGGCAAGGCGGTGCTCTTCAAGAAATTCGCCGGCATCGACGTGTTCGACATCGAGGTCGACCAGCCCGATCCGTACAAGCTGATCGAAGTGATTGCGGCCCTCGAGCCCACGTTCGGAGCGATCAATCTGGAGGACATCAAGGCGCCGGAATGCTTCATCGTCGAGCGCGAGCTGCGCAAGCGCATGAAGATACCGGTGTTCCACGACGACCAGCACGGCACCGCGATCACGGTCGGTGCGGCCGTGCTCAATGGACTCACCGTCTGCGGAAAGAGGATCGAGGAGGTCAAGCTCGTCGTGAGTGGCGCGGGGGCGGCGGCGCTCGCGTGCGTGGACCTGCTGCTCGATCTCGGCCTGCGGCGCGACAACATCTGGCTTACGGATCTTGCGGGCGTGGTCTATGAGGGACGCCGCGAGCTCATGGACCCGGAGAAAGCCCGGTTCGCGCAAAGCACCGGTGCGCGGACGCTCGATGAGGTGATCGGCGGAGCCGACGTCTTCTTGGGCCTGTCGGCAGGTGGGGTTCTCACCCCGAAGATGGTCGAGAAAATGGCGCCCAAGCCCCTGATACTCGCCCTCGCCAATCCCACGCCGGAGATCCTGCCGGAGCAGGCCATGCTGGCGCGTCCCGATGCGGTAATCGCCACCGGCCGCAGCGACTATCCCAATCAAGTGAACAACGTGCTGTGTTTTCCTTTTATTTTCCGCGGTGCGCTCGATGTGGGCGCGACCACGATCACACGCGCCATGGAGATCGCCGCGGTGCACGCGCTCGCCGAGCTCGCCCGTCAGGAACAAAGCGACATCGTGGCGGCCGCCTATGGCGGCATCGAGGACTTGAGCTTCGGCCCCGGATATCTCATCCCGAAGCCCTTCGATCCTCGGCTGATCGTCAAGATCGCGCCGGCGGTAGCCAAGGCTGCGATGAGCTCCGGTGTCGCGAGCCGGCCCATCGCCGATCTCGACGCCTATGCTCAGCGGCTCGAGCATTTCGTCTATCACAGCGGTACGCTGATGGCGCCCATCTTCGCGGCCGCGCGCGAGATTCCGCCGGAGCGCAGCCGCATCGTCTACGCAGAAGGCGAGGACGAGCGGGTGCTGCGCGCGGTGCAGAACGTGGTCGACGAGCGGCTGGCGCGGCCTATTCTGGTCGGACGTCCGGCGGTGATCGAGCGTGCCATCCATCGCCATGGGCTGCGTATCCGCATCGGCGAGCACTTCACCATCGTCAACCCGGAGCACGATGCACGCTACCGCGAGTACTGGCAGGAGTATCACCGGCTCACGCGGCGCAACGGCGTGACGGCGCAATACGCGAAGCTCGAGATGCGCCGGCGCACGACGCTGATCGCCGCCATGTTGCTGCGCAAGGGCGAGGCGGATGGTTTGATATGCGGCACGATCTCGACCACGGCCCGGCATCTCAAGTACATCGACCGGGTTATCGGACGGCGTCCCGGAGTCGGCGTCTATGGGGCCATGTCCGGCCTCATCCTTCCGGGGCGCCAGATGTTCATCGTCGATACGCACGTCAATCTTCATCCTACGGCGCCGGAGCTTGCGGAAATCGTTGTGCTCGCCGCCGAGCAGCTGCGCGCGTTCGGCCTCGTCCCGAAGGTCGCGCTCGTGTCGCATTCGAATTTCGGGTCGAGCGACGCCCCCTCGGCACTGAAAATGCGTGCAGTGCTCGCCCTGCTGAGTGCGCGGATGCCGGAGCTGGAAGTGGATGGGGAGATGCACGGCGATTGCGCTTTGGATGAGGCCATCCGCAAGTCGGTGCTTCCCGACTCGACCCTCGAAGGCAGCGCCAATCTGGTCGTGTGTCCCGATCTGGACAGTGCCAGCATTGCCTACAACCTGCTGAAGTCTGCGGCCGGCAATAATGTGGCGATCGGGCCGATTCTGCTCGGCTGCGCGGCGCCTGCCTACATCCTGACGTCCGCGGCGACCGTGCGGCGGATCGTCAACATGTCGGCGCTCTGCGTCGTGGAGGCAAGCCGCGCGGCTGCGCAGGCTCTCGGCTCGACCGGAATTCGCTAGAGCTAGATACCAAGCACATCCGCAGCCAGCCCGAGGGCGCCCAAGGGGCCGGCCCGCGTGCCGAGTCCCGGACTCGTCACGTAGCGCTCGATGCCCGCGCCGAGCTCGTCGCGCTGCACGTAGCCGTTGAGACTCAGCGCGAGCTCCCGGCGCAATCGCGGGATGAGCTCCGGGCGCGATTCCACGACGCCGCCGCCCATTAGAATCCGTCTCGGCGCGGTCGCGAGCACCAACGTGTGCAGCAGCTGGCCGAGGGCATGAACGACACCGTCCCAGACTTCGTCGTCCGGCGCGATGAGCTGCGCCGGTCTGCCGACCCGTGCGGCTATCGCCGGGCCGGAGGCAAGCCCCTCGAGACAATCGCCATGAAAGCGGCACGCCCCCGCCCAGCGATCATCCGCTCTGCGGGTCACGCGAATGTGTCCCAGCTCGGGATGAAGGAAGCCGTGCACGAGTTGGCCGTTCACGAAGAGGCCGACACCTATGCCGGTGCCCACCGTGATGTAGGCAAAGTCCTCGAGACCGCGCGCCGCGCCCCAGCGCGATTCGGCAATAACCGCGCCGTTCACGTCGGTGTCGAAACCGATGGGGACTCCCAGATGCTCGAGGCGAGGCACGACCGGCGTCTGGCGCCACCCGGGCTTCGGCGTCGAGGTGATCGAGCCGAAGGTGGAGGACGTCGGCTGCCGATCGATCGGGCCGAACGATGCGATGCCGAGCGCACGGATGGGGCCATGCGCGGCAATGCCCCGGGTCAATTCGGCCTCGAGATGCCCCAACGTCGCGTCCGGGTCGGTGCCGGTCGGCAGCGTGGAATGCATGCGAACATCGTCGGGGCCCGTGCCGATGAGGCACGAGCATTTGGTGCCGCCGAGCTCCAGTCCACCGAGCAATGGCGGCGATTCGGATCGCACCCCCTGTTCGCTCATGAAAACGAGTTTAGCCCAAGGCCGTCTGCGTTACGCGCACGATCACCATGACCACCGCAATGATCAGATAGGCCCGCAGTACCAGCATCCACAAGCGGCGCGAGGGGGTGAGCCGAAGGGGACCCAGCGCCTCCAGGGAGGGTGCCCTCCAGGCGCTGCGCTGGATTTTCGGGCTCGGCGTCGGGCGCGGCCCGTGTCTGCGCGAACGGAGCGCAACGAGGGCGAAGGCGGCCACCCCGAGCGCGGCGCCCCCGCCGAGAATGCAAGCCACCGCGACTCCGTCCATGCCGGGGAAGAGGACGGCAGCCGTCAAGATCAACGAGAGAAGCACCAGCACGCCGACCACGATGGTCGTCAATACATTCAGCTTCATCCCGTTCGCCCAGGGTCCCAAAAGCTCCCGGTCGTTACACAGCAGCAGCAGAAATACCGATGCGCTCGGCAGCAGTACGCCCGCCAGGGTCTGTACGGCATTGGTCAGAAGCCCGAGGGGCACGTTCGGAACCAGCACGAGTGCCGCCGCTCCGGCGATGAGAATGCAATAGATGGCATAGAAGCGCATTGCGCGTCGCGGGCTCTCGTGCAGCGAGTGGCGCATCGCGAACAAATCGCCGACCGCATAGGCGGATGAGAGCGATACGGCCGCCGCGCCGATGATGCTCGCGTCGATAAGCGCCAGAGCGAACAGCACGCCCGGAACACGCGAGCCGCTGAATCGATCGAGCCCTGCCGAGATGCCGCCCGCGTCGGTGAAATGCCCGAAGTCAGCCGTGCCCGAGAACGCCTGCGCGCAAAAGGCGATCATCGCTGCAGCTCCAAAAATCACGATCGCGATCCCGATGATGAGATCGACGCGCTCGTAGTTGATGAAGCGCGCGCTGATGCGCTTGTCGATCACGTAGCTTTGCTGAAAAAAGAGCTGCCAGGGCGCGACCGTCGTGCCGACGATGGCGATGATGAGCAGCATGACGTCCGCGAGTTGCGCATGCGGCGGGAATTGCGGGACGAGAAAATCACGGGCGACCGCCCCCAACGGCGGATGGGCCATGAGAAATATGGGGAGCAGGAGGATGCTCCCGAGCACGAGCGTCAGAGCGAACCGCTCGAAGCGGCGGAAGTCGCCGGTACCGGCCGCGGCCATCACCAGCAAGGCCGCCGCGGCTATGCCCCAGGACTTCGGCACGCCGAGAACGCCGAGCCCAATGCTGATGCCGACGAATTCGGTGACCAGGGTGAGCGCGTTCAGCAAGAGCAGGTCGATGACGCTGAACGCCCCCCAGAACTTGCCGAAGCGTTGCAATATGAGCCGTGCGTGTCCCAATCCCGTGATGGTGCCGAGACGCAGCACCATTTCCTGGTTGACGTACAGCACGGGGATGAGCAGGGCCAGCGTCCAGAGCAGGGTGGTGCCGTAATTCTGTCCCGCTTGAGCGTAGGTGCTGAACGCGCCCGCATCGTTGTCGCCCACCATCACGATGAGTCCGGGACCCAGGATGGCGAGGAGGGTGCGCAGCCGATGACCCCAGCCATTGCGTGGGCCGACGTCGTCGCGCCGCAAACTGCCGAGAGCGCCCCGGATATCGCCCAGGGAATCGGAGAGTGGCTTTGTCGCTTGCATCATGGTCGCCTCGCAGGTTGAGCGCGGCGACTCGACTTGAAGGCAGGCAACCCCGACCTCGCCCGAAGAGCGATGGTGAGAGTCATGTCAGAGGATACGGACCCGCATGGTGGGGTCCAAACGCCTCCCGCTCGCGGCGGAAGGCTCAGACGAGCTTATTCTTCCGCGAACGCGCCGCGCACTGCGCAGCGTCCATACCCAGATCTAGGGCAACTGTCCAAGAAGTCGAGCCTCGCATTACTAAAACGTGGCGAAAAATAGATCGTTACAGCGGCGATGTAAAGAAGAATCTGCTGTCCCGCCGGCGCTTGCTTCAGTTATCGTAGCCCAATGACCCTCTTCATCGATCTGCGCAGTGACACCGTAACGCGCCCGACCGCGGCGATGCGTGCGGCCATGGCGGCGGCAGAGGTCGGCGACGATGTTTACGGCGACGACCCGACGGTCAATAAACTGCAGTCGACATTGGCGGAGCGATTCGGCTATGCCAGCGGACTGTTTTTTCCGACCGGTACGCAGAGCAATCTCGCCGCGCTGATGTCTCATTGTGGCCGGGGGGATGAGTATCTCGTGGGCCAGGATGCCCATACTTATCGGTACGAGCAGGGCGGCGCCGCGGTGCTCGGCAGCATTCAACCGCAGCCGCTCGAGAACGAGGCGGACGGCAGCATTTCGCTCGAGCGGATTGCGCGTGCCATCAAGCCCGCGGACGTACATTTTGCGCCGACCCGGCTGCTGGCCTTGGAGAACACCATGGGTGGACGGGTACTGTCTCAGGCATATGTGCGGGCCGCCACCGACTTCGCGCACGCGCGCGGGCTGCGCACTCATCTGGACGGCGCCCGGCTCTTCAATGCCATCGTCAAGCTCGGCCTTGACGAGCCGTCCTCCGTTGCGGGCTTCGACTCAGTCTCGATTTGTCTTTCGAAGGGGTTGGGAACGCCCGCGGGTTCGGTGCTGCTCGGATCGCGCGAGTTCATCGCAGCGGCGCACCGCTGGCGCAAGGCCCTCGGGGGCGGCATGCGTCAGGCGGGCGTGCTCGCTGCCGCCGGCCTTTACGCGCTCGAGCATCACGTGCAGCGCCTGGCGGAGGATCACGAGAATGCCGAATGGCTGGCGGCAGGACTTCGTGATCGGGGTCTGAAGGTCGAGCCGCCTCAGACCAACCTCGTATTCGTCGAAATCCCGCCCGAGCACGTAAATGCCCTCAAGGCGCACCTCGCCGAGCGCGGCGTGCTTGCCTCGATCGCACCGCTCACGCGACTCGCGACCCACCTGGATGCGCCGCGGAACAAGATCGACGTCGCGCTCCGGGCATTTCGCGAGTATCCCGGCTGGTCCTGACGGAGCGGGGCAGCGCCCGATTCAGCGCAACCGGAAGCGGCGCCGCGCCCGCGTCAGATCGTCGACCGTATCCACATCGAATTCGGCGGAAGCGAGGGTCAAAAAGACGACTTCTTCTCGGGGTAGATCGCTTACGACCACCTTGAGGCCGATGTCGCCCCCGATCCCGCGGGCGTGCGGATACAGCCGACGGGGAAAAATGAGCGGCGTGCCCGCGGAGCCACCCTCGAGCGGCACGTCCGTGCGCCGTGCGACGACGCGCCGTCTTGCACCCCGCCAGCGGGCGATCAGCCGCTCGATGTCGCGGCGCTCCAGGTAGGGTAGGTCGACGGGCACGAGCAGCACGGCGGCCGCGTAGCGGCCCTTGCTCAATCCGCGCCGGACCGAACTCGAGAGTCCATCGCGGCGGTGGGGATTTTCCGCGAGCACCGTCCGATGGGCGCGCACCTCGACGCGCAGGCGTCCGGCGCGGGGCGGTGTCACGACCACGATCGGCGCGTCGGTAAGCGGCGCGAGCACTCGCAGCGTCCGCACGATCAGGCTGACCCCGTGCACCCGAGCCAATGCCTTGGGCCTGCCCAGTCGCGCCGAGAATCCGGCCGCGAGCACGATGATGCGCACCGCAGGCAGCGTGGTGGAATTCGTTATCATGTCGCCATGGCCACTGGCGGCAGCCTGCAGCGCAAGCCCTTCTGGGCACCCATTGGGGTCGCCGCGGTATCCGCGTTGGGGGCGGCACTGCTGATGGTGCTGCTCGCGTGGCTACTGGTCACGGCCCGATCAACGACGGTCATCGTGGTGCGGCACGCGGAAACGAGTCAAAACGGCACCGCGGATCCACCGCTCGGCCCGGAAGGGCAGGCGCGCGCCGAACTGCTTGCGCGGATGTTCGGAGACCCGAAGCTCAAAAAAAACCGTATCGACGCCATCTATGTCTCGCCGGCGCTGCGGGCTCGTGCAACCGCGCAGCCGCTGGCCGATCGGCTGGGATTGACCGCCGTCATCGCCGCGCAGGATGATCCCCATGCATTGGCTCGGCGCGTGCTGCGCGAGCATCGCGGTGGCCGGATTCTCGTGGTCGCCCACAGCGACAGCTTGCGCGAGCTGGTCGCCGCGCTCAGCGGCGTGGCTGACATTCCGCCGATCCGCCCTACGGAGTACGGCACCATGTACATCGTCACCGTGCCGCGTATCGGCCGTGCCAGCTTGCTGAGCGTCGATTACTAGACGACGGCCGGCTGCGCGCGCCGGCGCTCAGCTGCTCCCGGCGCGCAGCATGATAGCCTTCTGCACGAAGTCCATATGGCGACTGATGCGCAGGTCCGCCAGCACCGCATCGCGCACGCGGCGGCTGCCGTCGATAAGAAGGCTTGCGCGGCGGACTCCTATCCCTAAGGGTCCGTTCAGGCCGTACATCTTGATGACGGTCTTGTTCTCGTCCGACAGTAAATCGAAGGGAATGTTGTGCTTCTCCCGGAACTTCGTGTGTGTTTCGGGAGATTGGGGGCTGATACCGACGACCCGCAAACCCGCTTTTTGGATCTCTGCATGGAGGTCCCGGAGCCCGCAAGCCTGGCGGGTGCAGCCGGGGGTGAAATCGGCGGGGTAGAAGTACAGAACGATGGCGCCCGAACTCAACAGCTGCGTGAGCGATCGATCAGTCCCTGATTGGTCCGGAAGCGTGAATTCCGGTGCGCGCTCGCCCACTTTTAGCATCTGGGTATGCCCTCTTTGGCTATATCCTAGCTAAGTTCTTGGCGCAGTGGGGATACTTTGGCTTGGGGCCCCTTTGCTGCTAGTATTCGTGACCCTTTTCCGGGGGAGTAGCTCAGTTGGGAGAGCGTCGCGTTCGCAATGCGAAGGTCGAGGGTTCGATCCCCTTCTCCTCCACCAATTTCCAGAAGGCCGGATGTCAGCCGACTCCGGCCTGCCTCGCCTCGGTAGCTCAGTGGATAGAGCGAGTGCCTCCTAAGCGCTAGGTCGCAGGTTCGATTCCTGCCCGGGGCACTCTTTATTTCAGGCACTTACGCCTCCGCTCCGCGGTCACTGTCTAATAGACGGGCCGTTTGTCTAATAAAACTCGCTTCTTCGCGAGCGGAGGCGGAGAAGCGGTACGGCCGGAAGGGCCGGAGGCTGTCGGAGCGCCTGGCGGTGTGTTCGGGAATAGGCGCGTAATTGCCCCGGTGATCCGCGTAAGACTCGGGCTCCAGCAATAGGTGCTGCGCGTACTCCGACAGGCTCCGCGCTTCCCGAAGACCCCGCCAGTAGAGCGCCGCAAAGGTGGCGGCCAACAGGCCGAGGAGCACCACGACTGCTATCAACATGCTGCACCGCTTGGCGTGAGCTCGTCGCGGGCCTCATCGACCAGGCTGTCCGTCTCTCGCATAAACGCTCACGTTTAGCTGCGCCGCGCCTTAGCGGCCTCGCGCGGCCGCTTTTGACGCTCGCCGAGGCTCGGCGCTTGCCTGTTGTGCGCTACGACTGTTTTTCAAGCGTGTAGGTCACCTCTTGGCCGTGTGCGACATCCTTGTCCCTGACCGGATTGTTTTGCCGTCCTTCGAGACTGTTAGGCGATACTCGTCAACTACCTTGTCCTGACGATGGTCGGTCTCCTCGACCGTGCTGTTATCAATCTTCTTCAACGATACGGTGGTCTTGCCTGGGTCGTTAATGACCGGATACTCCTTCCCATCGAACTTAGCATCGTAGCTTTGGCCATTCCAATGCATCTGGAAGCCGTCTGCCGTCATCGAATACTGCACGGTGCGCGCGAGATCGTCGCCACCAAATCCCTGCTGCTGCCAAGAGCCCGAAAATCCGCGAGGCGAAAGCGAAGCACACGGAGCCCGAACCCTAACCCGTCGGCCCGGGGGCTATTTATCGACGAAATACTACTTGCGGAGCGCGAGCGCAACGGGGAGATTTAATGGGTTAACACCGAATGGAGGTTTCCCCCTGTGTTGAATTCGGTTCCGCATCCTTACAAACCTGACGAACAGCCGCAAAAATACCTGGGCGTATACGCCAGTCAGGCATCATGTGAGCATATGCTTGCCGCGCTTTCTGATCCGGCCTTTGCTCTAAAATCTGCAAAGCCGACCTACATGACGTGCATTGCGGAACAGCCGCAATGAATCAGGAGAAGAGAATGTTGAAACTCAGAGATAAGATTGTCAGTGAGTTTCCGAAAGGCTATATGATCGGTGCAACCGAATCCACCTATGGGAACGTGCAAATTCACATCCCTTCCGCAATTTTGGTCGAACAACTTGGCAGCACGACAGCTGTTAAGGACGATCTCGTCAATCAGCTGTACGTTGAGAAGCGGAAACTGTTCGAAGCGGTTGCTCAAAAGGCATTCAACGCGCGCCCAGGTGAGCACGTCGAGTTGCAGTCGCATGATTTTCAATAGTACTGCCGTCGAGTAGCTCTCGCCGTAGATGACAAAGAAGGCTACCAGGGCAACAGCCGCGAGCCGTTCCCAAAACTCACTGCCTTCGGCGCGATGGTCTAAAGGTTGCCATCGCTTAGCAACTCCTTGGCTGGTTAGGGCCGCCCGTTGATCGCTGCCGCGTACGAGAGTAGCGGCTGAGGTTGTGATTGATATTCCTGCGGCATGCCGGCCAGTATCGTCCCGGCATGAATGGCGTTTCTACCGGTCTTTGCTCACTTGGCGGCGGCGCTTGCGCCTCCGTACGTATCGGCTCCAACTCGAAATGAAGCGGTTCAGGCTCGTCTAGACGGCAAGCAACGGGAGCGTCTGATAGTCCATCGCAGGACGGCTCCAGTAGTTCACCCTCGACCCAAAAAACTGGGTATGAAGGCAGAGATGGCAATGGGATTTCATTCCGGTCGTGCGCTGGCGCACGTTTTCGCGGAAACGTTTCGCTCTACCGCTTCGAAAACCCGAGTTCGGCAGTTTTCGCCGACACGTGCCCTACGCATTGAGCAACCTGCGTCGGACTCAGGTTAGCCAGTGCGGCGGTCACCTCGAGCCGATGCAGGTTCACCGGTTATCCCCGGCCGTACGTGTAGGACCTTCTGACACACCAGGTACCGGCGGCGGCGGACTTCTACTTTGTCGCAGCGCCGCTAATCTTGCGTCATCAAAAATGAAGAGTGAGGTGCAGCATGCAAAGCCTGAAAACGACGACCGCACGGGGTATCGCCAAGAGCAGCTTCATACTGAGCTTGATCGCCATGGCATCCGCCTGCGTCGTTGAGACTCCGCGAGATGGCTACTGGGACCGCGACAATCATCGCTGGTACCACGACCACGCGTGGCATGAGTGTGTCGAGAACGACGTGCATTGCCATTGATCGAGTCTGTGACTGAGGGCTCGAAGATGCGTGCGAAGTGGTTGGTGGGAATGGTGACGATTGCCGCGGCGTTGCCAATGGGCGCGCTGGCGGAAAGCCGGGTGACCCGGCCGGATCTGTTCGTCTCTCTGGGCTCCCGCGGAACGGCTGTCATGATCGAGCCGTTCGATTTTGCGAGATCCGGCGCTATCGCCACGGAGGCGACGAGCCGCGCCCTGCAGTCGGTGATGCGTGCCCCGGGGATGATTGCGGCGGTCGCTACTGCGACCCATCGAGTGGGCGATAGGAACGGAGGACCACGCCGATGCTGACCACGCCGATGCGCACCACGCCGTCTCCCTCGCTCGCTTCACGACCGGGCTCCCCGCCACGACGATGACGAGGGTGCCCGAGATGGGAACGGGCTTCGCGGCCAGCGCACTTACGCTGCTGCTTGGAGCAATTGCTCTGTTGCGCGGTGGGCGAAAGCACGCAGGGTTGACCGGCGCTTGAGCTGGGCCTAGGCCTTGCGGCCCCTGTGCCCGGGCGCAGGGGCCGCGTCCGGCGCCGGCGCCACGCTGCCGGCGCGCCGGAGCATCTATAATCCCCCCGTCCGTGCCTTGCGAAATCGGCGCGTGAGGCTTGGCTATGTCATGCCGCGCACCGGCCTATCTTCACAACTAAAGAGACCCGGGAGAATTGCACGTGCGTCGATTCGTCATGCTGGTTGCAGCCGCGCTCGCGTGTCTGGGCGGGTGTGGAGGTCTCGAGCTCAGTCCGCTGGTGAACGAGTCCCGCACGGTGCACCTCGAGAAGGACCCCTCAAAGCGGCTCATCGTGATCAACGAAATGCTTTGGCGTGACAAGTCGCACGCTACCCACGAGCTGTGGCTGCCGGCGGGAACCTACTCGCTCGAAGCCGAGGACGCCGATTACTGGTACATGCGCGCCCCCGCTCCACTGACGATGAGAGAGGTGAAGAAAGGCGTTCAAATCGAGAGCCGCAGCCTTCGAGGCGGGATCGCGATCGGGAAGTACACGACACGCTCGGTGCCGGCCGCGGGCTATATCGACGGGGAGGAGTCCTCGCGCATCCTGATATGGAAGCTCGGCAAGGATTTCCTGAGCCGCGAAGGAAAGGACTGGAGAAAATCCTTTTGAATCCATGACCACCCAGACGCCCACCCTCGACCTGTCGAGTATCCCTCCGACGTTGCGCAGCCCTGGAGCCTTGGTGTTCTGGATGGCCGTGCTGCTCACCGGTGTCGGGGCCGGTGTTGCCGCCGCAATTCTCACGAATCTCTTATTCCTGGTTCAGCATCTGTGCTGGCCGGGCCCGCACTTGCTCGACGCCGCCAAGCAGGCTGACGCGACCCATCACCTCGTCGTTCTGTTGGCGGCCGGTGCGCTGACGGGCGTCGGACAAGTTCTCGTACGGCATCTCGCGAGCGGCAACAGCATCGATATCACGGAGGCCATCGCACATTTCGCCGGACGGATGCCCGCGCTGCGCACGCTGGCCACGGCGACGCTGTCCGTGGTGGTGGTCGGCATGGGTGCCTCGTTGGGGCGCGAGGGCGCGCCCAAGCAGGCCGGAGCCGTCATCGCCAATGCGCTTGCCGACCGCAATGCGCTGTCGGACGAGAAGCGTCGCCTGCTGGTCGCTTGCGGCGCCGGCGCCGGCATGGCCGCGGCGTATGGTGTGCCGCTCGGCGGCGCGTTGTTCGCGGTCGAGGTGCTGCGCGGCGTGCTCGCGCTGCGGCTGATCTTGCCGGCGCTGCTCGCATCCGCATGCGCGACCGGTATCGCGTGGCTGCTGGCGATGCCGAACGAGCCGACGTACCCGATTCCCTCCTACGCGTTGTCCGCATCCGTGATTTGCTGGTCGGTGGTGGCCGGACCGATCGCGGGTATATTTTCCGTAGGATTCGTGCGCGTCATCGAATGGGCGGATCGTAACAAGCCCAAGGGCGCGACCCGCTTTTTCGCGCCCCTCGGGGCGCTGGGGCTTCTCGGGGCGCTGTCGATCCGGTTCCCGCAGATGCTCGGCAACGGCAAGGACATCGCATCGCTCGCCTTCACAGGGCAAGTGGCCGTGCCGCTCCTGCTCGCGCTGCTCGTGCTGCGCCCCCTCGGCACGGTGCTGTGCATGGGAAGCGGAGTGCCGGGAGGACTCTTCACGCCGTCCCTGGCGACGGGCGCGCTGCTCGGCTCCGTGCTCGGCGCCGTCTGGTCCTTGATGTGGCCGGGCACGCCGCTCGGACTCTTCGCCATCGTCGGATCCGCCGCCGTGCTGGCGGCGACGACGCACGGCCCGGTCTCCTCGATGGTCCTCGTGATGGAGCTGACGGGCCGAGACCGCTCCTTCATCTTGCCGATGCTGCTTGCCGTCGTCACGGCCACGGTCGTTGCGCGCACCCTCGATGCTCGCTCCATTTATGATGCCAGGTTCACCGACCGCGAAGTCGACGCCGTGCTCGAGGCTCGCCGGCCCGCGGCGGAGTAGTGAGGTAGCGATGCGCGTGCTCGTCGTCGAGGATGACAAGATGATCGCGAAAGGGCTGCATACCGCGCTCAAGCAGGACGGCTATGCCGTCGACGGGGTGAGCGATGGCCGCAGCGCCGCGGAGGCCTTGCGTTCCTCGCGCTTCGACTTGGTCCTTCTCGATCTTGGCCTGCCCGAGCGCGACGGCCTCGACGTGCTGCGCGAGCTGCGCCGGCGTCGCGACGCCACGCCGGTCATCATCGTGACCGCCCGCGACGATGTGCAGAATCGCATCGAGGGGCTGGACGCCGGCGCGGATGACTACATCATCAAGCCGTTCGATCTCGATGAGGTCGCCGCGCGGATGCGCTCGGTGCTGCGCCGCGCCGCCGGGCGCGGCGATCCATGCATCCGGCATCGCGGCATCACGCTCGATCCGGTGTCGCATGCGGTTGAACGCGACGGCGAGCCCGTGGTCTTATCGGCGCATGAATTCTCGGTCCTCGAGGCTCTGCTGCAGCGTCCCGGCTCGGTGCTGTCGCGCGCGCAGCTCGAGGACCGGCTGTATGGATGGTCCGAGGGAATCGAAAGCAATGCCGTCGAGGTATATGTGCACGGCCTGCGGCGCAAGCTCGGGAACGATGCGATCCGGACGTTGAGGGGCGTCGGCTACTTCGTTCCCAAAGACTGATGATCTCCATCCGCACCCGACTCCTGATGGCGCTGCTGGCGGTGGTGACGGTGACCTCGCTTCTCGCCGGGACGCTGACCTACCGGCGTGTGCTCGCCGAGACCTCGACGCTGTTCGACTATCAATTGCGCCAAATGGCGTTATCGCTTCGCACCCAGATACCGATGGCGCCACGGCTCGAGCTGCCGCCGGATCAGGCGGATGCCGATTTCGTGATCCAGATATGGGACCTGTACGGCACCCGGGTCTATCTCTCACGTCCGGGGCTGCCGCTCATCAACGCCACCACGCTGGGCTACGCGGACGTACTGGTGGCCGGGCATCCCTGGCGCACATACGGTCTGCAGACGCTCGATGGCGTGATCCAGATCGCCCAGCCGCTGCGGGTCCGCGAGGCGTTCGCGCGCGGCGCGGCGCTGCGCGTGGTGATTCCGCTCCTGTTGCTGCTGCCGCTCCTCGGGGCGGCCATCGTGTGGGTGGTCGGCAATGGGCTGCGGCCGCTCCGGCGGATCGCGACCGAGGTGCAGCGGCGCGACGTGCACAGCCTGACGCCCATCGCGACGAGCCGCTTGCCGCAAGAGGTCGCGCCGCTGGTGGCGGCGCTCAATCGGCTGCTCGAGCGATTGCACGCTGCGTTCCAGACGCAGCGCGCCTTTGTCGCCGATGCGGCCCACGAGCTGCGCTCACCGCTGACGGCGGTGCGTCTGCAGCTCCAGCTGCTCGACCGGGCGCCCGACGATGCCGCGCGCGGCGAGGCGCGCGTGAATCTGGGCGCCGCCGTGGAGCGCGCGATTCACCTCGTGGAACAATTGCTCACCCTCGCGCGAAGCGAGCCGCGCGAGGCGGCGGGCGCGCCGTCGCGTGTCCCGCTGGACCAGTCGGCCGCGGACGGCATCGCGGATGCGCACTCGCTTGCGCTGGCGCGCCAGATCGACTTGAGCCTCGAGGCGCAGCCGGCGGTGGTGCAGGGCGACCGGGACGCGCTGCGCATCCTGGTGAGAAATCTCGTCGACAATGCGGTGCGTTTCACGCCGCCGGGTGGGCGCGTGCGGGTGAGCGTGCGGAATCAAGCTGCCGGCCCCTTGCTGGAGGTCCTGGACAGTGGGCCCGGGATTCCGCCGGGCGACCGCGAGCGTGCGTTCGACCGGTTCTATCGGCGGGCGAACGCGCCGGAAGGCGGCAGCGGCCTCGGCCTCGCCATCGTCAAGGCGATTGTCGACCGCCATGGGGCGCAGATCCAGCTCGACGATGCGCCCGGCGGCGGCCTGCGGGTCAGCGTTACCTTCCCGCCCTCCACTTAAGATTCGCTTAAGGCGCGGGGGGGAGGATGTCGCCAGGTGCCCGACTGGGCCTTTATTTCGTCAGGAGGAATTTCGATGAAATCTCCCAAGCTAATTGCCGGAGCAGCCGCGGGCGTATTCGCCTTAGGGGCCGCCGCCGGCTGGATGGCGCCGGCTACCTTCAAGACGGCACAGGCCGCCGAGACCGCGGCTCCCGGCGCGATGGCGCCCGCCGCGCTGCCGGCGTCCGGACCCATTCCGCTCGGCACTGCGCCGAACTATCGCGCGATCGTCGCGCAAAACCGCGGCTCCGTCGTCGGCATCACCGTGGCGGGCGAGCTCAAGGCCGCGGCGGACGAGCAGCAGCAACCGTTCGGCAATATCAATCCGTTCGGCAATATCAATCCGTTCGGCAACGACGACAATAATCCGTTCTCGCAGTTCTTCCGTCAGATGCCGCACCAGCACGCCAATCCGACTCCCATGCATGCGCAGGGCTCGGGATTCATCGTGAGCTCCGACGGACTCATCCTGACCAACGCGCACGTCGTCGACGGGGCGAACCAGGTCATGGTCAAGCTGATGGACCATCGCGAGTACAAGGCGAAGGTGTTGGGTTTTGACAAGACCAGCGATATCGCCGTACTGAAGATCGACGCCCACGGTCTCCCGACCGTACGCCTCGGTAATTCGGACCAGCTCGGCGTCGGCGATTATGTGCTCGCCATCGGTGCTCCGTTCGGACTCGAAGAGACTGCCACCGCGGGTATCGTGAGTGCGACCGGGCGCTCGTTGCCGGGCGACGGCGCGGTGCCGTTCATTCAGACCGATGCCGCGGTCAACCCCGGCAACTCGGGCGGACCGTTGTTCGATTCCACGGGCGCCGTGGTCGGCATCAACTCGCAGATCTACACCAACTCGGGCGGCTATCAGGGTGTCTCGTTCGCGATTCCCATCAACCTCGCGCAAGGCATCGAGCAGCAGATCGTGAAGACCGGCAAGGTCGAGCACGGCCGGCTCGGCGTCGAGATCCAGAACGTCGATCAGTCGCTTGCTCAGTCGTTCAAGCTCAATGCGCCGGAAGGCGCCCTGGTCGCGCAGGTCACGCCCGACAGCGCGGCAGCGCGCGCGGGCATCAAGCCGGGCGATGTGATCTTGAAGTTCAACGGCACGCCGATCACCGACTCGGGTGCGCTGTCGGTGCGCGTGTCCGCCACTGCGCCGGGCGAGAAGGCGACGCTCGACATCGTACGCGAAGGCAAGCCGATGACCGTCAGCGTCACGATCGGATCGGCGAGCCAGGCGACCTTGGCCAAGAACGGCGGCGATGACTCGGCGCAAGGATCGCATCTCGGAATGAGGTTGCGTCCGCTCACGCCGGACGAGCGCAGCCAGGTCGGAGTGAATGGCGGCTTGGTCGTCGAAGAATCGAGCGGCCGTGCGGCCGAGGCGGGCATCCAGCAGGGCGACGTGGTGCTCTCGGTCAACGGCACGCCGGTGACCAGCGTCGAGCAGTTGCGAAGCCTCGTCCACGGGCATGACAATCAAGTGGCGCTGCTGATTCAGCGCGGCGACACCCGCATCTTCGTCCCCGTCGGCCTGGGCTAAAGTCCACCCAAGCTATCGACTACGCACCGGCCTGCAGTCATCGAGACTGCAGGCCGGACGCGTTTTACGCTATAAAGTGCCTCGATGAAGCTCTTCATCGTCGCCGCATTCACCATTCTGTGCTCCACGAGTCTCGCCGAACCCATCAATCCGCCCGCCGCCCCGGGACCGGCGACGGGTCTCGCCGATTCCGCGGCGCTGCGCGCGACGGTGTTCGGTACGCCGCCGCAGGACATCGCGCCGCTACCGCAGACGGTGCCGCTGCTCGAGATGGACCTTGCGTTGCCGTGGCGGCAGCCGACCCCGCAGATCTTCTGGTTCGATAAGAGGCTGCGGGTGTGGTTCTCGGCACAGAAAAGGCCGGCGCCGCTTGCCATCGTAATTTCCGGCACGGGGAGCGATGCCAACACCTCGAAGATCTCGGTGCTGCGTGCCGTCCTTTACGGCGCCGGGTACCACGTGCTCACGTTGCCGTCGCCGACGTTTCCCGGTTTCATCGTATCCGCCTCGAGCACCGGTGTTGCGGGCGACCTCGAGCAGGACGGGCACGATCTGTACGCCGCAATCGGCGAGATCATCGCGCATTTGCCGCGCAAAGTGCGCATCACGCAAGTGGATGTGCTCGGCTATAGCCTCGGCGGAGCGAATGCCGCCATCGTCAAATCGATTGACGACGTCGAGCACAAGATCCACATCCAGCGTGCGGTGATGATCAATCCCCCCGTCAGCCTGTTTGCCTCGGTCGGCCGCCTCGACAAGCTCTACGTGTCCTCGCTCGGCAACGGTGAAGCGGGGGTGGAGCGGTTCTACCAGCAGCTCTATGCGACCCTCGCCAATCTGTATCGCGCGAGCGATCGGGTGGAGCTCGACGAGGACTTCCTCCTGGGAGCCGCCGCCGCGGCGCTCAAGACCGATAAGCAATTCTCCGCCGCCATTGCGCTCTCCTTTCGCATCGGGCTGTCGAATGTCTTCCTCGCCGGGGATATGTATTCCAGGGCCGGCGTGGTCATCGATCCGGCGCATCCGCCGAAGGTGGGAGATTCTCTGGAGGAGACCGCGCGGCTGCTTCGAAGCAAGTCGTTCTCGGAGTACTTTACGCGGGTATTCGCGCCTTTTTATCTCAAGCGGCGGCCGAACGAGACGGTCGATTCGCTCATCGCGCAGAACCGTCTCGATGTCATCGGAAATCAGCTGGGCTCGGATCCGGACTACTATTGTCTGACGAACAGCGATGACCTGATCCTCGACCAGGCCGAGCTCGAGTGGCTCGAAAAGACGCTGGGGAACCGCATCGTGGTCTACGATCACGGCGGACATCTCGGCAACCTCGGAGAGCGGCAACAGGTCACGGACCTGCTGGCCATGCTCGGCGGGCAATGGACCGGCGCCCGATGAAGCGGCTTGGCGGCCTCGATGGGTCGCGGTTGGCGTGCGGGGCGATCGGTGTGCTCGCGCTGTCCGGATGCGCCACTGAGGTCCAATTCCGTCATTGGCCGGCCGAGACTCCCGCGGCCAACAATGCGGCGGACATCGCGCGCGTCCAGGGACTGCAAGCCGCCGCCGCGGCCGCCTCGAAGTCCGTCGCGCCAGAGGGCGCCCCGCAAGCCGCGACGTCCGAGGAGCCGCCGGTCCCCATGACACCGGCCGATGCACCGCCGCTGACGACCTATGACCCGCTGGCACGGCTCAATCGCTTTACCTATCGCTTCAATGCGCGCTTCGACGAGGCGCTGTTTCTGCCCGTGGCGAACGGCTATCGCCGGTTTCTTCCCTCGCCGGTCCGCAGCGGCGTGCACAATTTCTTCGGCAATCTCGCGCAAGTCGATAGTGTGATCAATTACACGCTGCAGGGGCGATTGGGCCGCGGCGTGCGCAGCCTCGGCCGGTTCGCGATCAACAGCACCGTAGGGATCGGCGGGCTATTCGATGTCGCGACCAAGATGCACCTCCCGGACGCGCCGACCGGGTTCGGCACCACGCTGGCGAAGTGGGGAATGCACCCGGGTGCCTATCTCGTGATTCCCCTTTACGGCCCCTCGTCATTGCGCGAGGGGCTGGGACTCGCGGCCGACTACGCCACCTCGTACGAGATCAATCTGGCGGATCTGTACCGCGGGTACCAGTCCTGGGCCCTCGGTGTCACGAATGCCGTCGATCAGCGCGCGAACATCGATTTCCGCTACTATTCGACCGGCTCGCCGTTCGAATACGAAACCATCCGCTTCCTCTACGTGCGCAAGCAGCTGATCGAGGACGCGGGCCTGCACAAGCACAAGCCGCTGCCAATGCCCAATCCGAGCGAGCCGGCCGGCAAATGAGCTTGCGGCCGCGGCCCGCAGCGCACACTATGTGGTACGCATGCTGAACTCCGCCGCCGCCATTCGCATCCGCTGGCGCATCTTCTCGTTTCTCTTCGGATTCGGCTTCCTCGCATACATTCAGCAGAAGACCATCACCGTCGCCGCCGAGCGCATGATGCCGGATCTGGGCTTGAGCCAGTTGCAGATCGGCTACATCGAGCAGGCGTTCGTCGTCGGTTACGCCATTTTCCAGATGCCCGGCGGTGTTCTCGGTCAGCGCCTGGGCGCACGACTCACCTTCGTGGTGATCGGGCTGGTGGCCTTTGCCGCGACCCTGGCGACGCCGATCGTGCCGGCTATCTTTCACGGATCGGGTCTGTTCGTCGCGCTGCTCCTCGCTCAGCTCGTCCTCGGTCTCTCGCAGGGCGCCATCTTTCCCGTTTCTGCCGGTGTATTCGAGACCTGGTTTCCCGAGAAGCGCTGGGCGTTCGTGCAGGGCCTGCAGACCATGGGCCTCAACTTCGGTCTCATGGTGACCCCGCCGCTCATCGTGACTCTCACATTGTGGGTCGGCTGGCGACAGGCGCTCTTGTGGACGAGTCTGCCGACGCTCGCGCTCATCGTCCTGTGGGCCTGGTACGGTCGCAACACGCCCCGTGAGCATCCCTCGATGTCCGAGCAGGAGCTCGAGGAGATCGGCCGCCAGCCGCGCCCTCACTCATCCATCACCCTGCGGCAGCTCCTGCCGCTCATCGGCAATCGCAACGTGCTGCTGCTGTTCGCCTCTTACATGTGCATGAACTACACCTTTTATCTGCTCTCGAACTGGGTTTTCCTCTATCTGGTGCAGGAACGGCATTTTTCCTCGCTCGACAGCAGCTGGCTCGCCATGGTGCCGCCGCTCGGCGCGGCGGTGGGGGCGGGGCTCGGCGGGATCGCGACCGGACTTCTCACCCAGCGGTTCGGCAATCGCTGGGGCTTTCGCATCGTGCCGCTGGGCGCGATGACGGGTGCGGCGGTGCTCCTGCTCATCGCCGTCAGCGCCTCGAGCGCCTATCTTGCGGTCGGCGCGCTCGCGCTCTGTTTCATGGCCGTCGAGCTCACCGAGGCAGCCTTCTGGGCGGCCGGCATGACGGTGGGCAAGGGCGATAGCATGGCGGTGTGCGGTTTCATGAACACGGGGGGCAACTTGGGCGGCATCATCGGAATACCCATCGTCGCTTATTTCTCCGGGCTGCACGCCTGGCATACGGCCTTCTTCATCGGCGCGGGCTTCGCGATCGTGAGTGCCGCCGCGTGGCTCGGAGTGCGAGTGAGCAATTCGCCCGAGGCTTCAGCCGCGGCGCTGGCGCCGCAAGCGGCGGGCGCTTGAGGACCGCGCTCGTCACAGGCGCCGCGCAGGGCGTGGGGCTCGCCACCGCCTCGTTGTTGGCGCGACTCGGCTATCGTATGGTTCTCCTCGATCTGCAGCCCATCGATGCCGGCACGCAGGCCCTCGCGCTCCGCGGCGATGTCGCCTCGGAGTCCTTCGTTCGCGAGCTTGCCGACCGCATCGCGCGGGACTACGGTGCGCTCGATGCGCTGGTCAACAATGCGGGGATCAGCCTGATCGCCCCGGCTGAGAGCACCTCGACTGAGCAATGGCAGCGCGTGATGGACGTCAATCTCAAGGGGCCGTTTCTGTTGTGCAAGTATTTGGGCGCGCAGATGTTGTCGCGCGGTCGCGGCAGCATCGTGAACGTCGCCTCGGTCGCGGGCCTTTCCGGAATCGCCCACCGCAGCGCCTACAACGCCTCCAAGCACGGCCTGATCGGCTTGACGAGAACCCTGGCGGCGGAGTGGGGCGGGCGCGGTATCCGGGTGAATGCGGTGTGTCCCGGATGGATCAAGACCGAAATGGATGCGGCCGATCAAGGAGGCGGCGCCTACTCGGATGCGGACATCGTGAATCGCGTGCCCATGGCGCGCTTCGCGAGCGCCGATGACGTCGCGCAGGCGATCGCGTTGCTCGTGGACGATGAGCGCTGCGGATTCATCAACGGTGTGAGTCTTCCGGTCGACGGAGGCTGGACGGCCGACGGGGGCTGGGAGAGCTTGCGAGTCCGCGCCCGGAACTAGCCGGATGTGGTTGCGGGAAACCTCGCCGCGCGAGCGGCACACGCTCATCGCCGCGTGGCTCGGTTACGGTCTCGACGGCTTCGACTTCATGATCTATACCTTCGCCATCCCGACGCTCCTCGCGGTGTGGCACATGAGCCGTGCACAGGCGGGCTATATCGCCACCGGCGCGTTGGTCACCTCCGCGATCGGAGGGTGGGGCGCCGGTATCCTCGCCGACCGCTATGGCCGGGCGCGCGTCCTGCAGTGGACCGTCGCCTGGTTCGCCGTGTTCACCGCGCTGAGCGGCTTCACTCACTCCTACCCGACGCTGCTTTTGACGCGTGCGCTGCAGGGCTTCGGCTTCGGCGGCGAATGGGCCGTCGGCTCGGTCCTGATCGCGGAGACCATCGAGGCTCGCCATCGCGGCAAGGCCTCGGGACTCGTGCAGAGCGGGTGGGCGATCGGCTGGGCGGCCGCGGCGGTGGCGTACGGCGGCTTGTATTCGTTGTTGCCCGCGGCGCTCGCCTGGCGGGTGCTGTTCTGGCTCGGCATCGCCCCCGCGCTGCTGATCGTTTATATCCGGCGGCGGGTCCCGGAACCGGTGCTGTATACCGGCACGCGGGCGCAGCTTGCGCGAGGGCGCTTTCTGGCTATCTTTGCACCGCCGCTGCTGCGCACGACCGCACTCTCGAGCCTTTTGTGCACGGGAATGCTGGGCGCCTACTATGCGGTCAACACCTGGCTGCCGACCTACCTGTCGAGCGAGCGTCATCTGTCGGTGTCCGGCACGTCGAGCTATCTTCTGGTCCTGATCTCGGGCTCCTTCGCCGGATATCTCACGGCGGCCTGGTTGTCCGACGCGCTCGGACGGCGGCGCTCTTTCATATTGTTCGCCGCCGGCGGTGCGATCCTGGTCCTCGGCTACACGCGGGTGGCGGTCACCGACACCCTGATGCTCGTCCTCGGTTTCCCGCTGGGATTCTTTCAGTCCGGTATATTCTCGGGCATGGGAGCTTTTCTCTCGGAGCTCTACCCAAGCCCGGTTCGCGGCTCCGGGCAAGGCTTTTCGTACAGCTTTGGACGCGCGGTAGGGGCGCTCTTTCCGGCGCTGATCGGTCTTTGGTCCGCCCATGCATCGCTTGCCGCCTGCATCGGCACCGTCACGGCGGCGGGTTACGGTCTCGTGATTCTCGCCGCCTGTGCGTTGCCCGAGACCCGCGGACGGGTATTGCCGGCGTGACGGCGCTCGATCGCTGGGAGTTCTGGGTGGATCGCGGCGGCACGTTCACGGATATCGTGGCACGTGCGCCCGGCGGTGCGGTCTCGACCTTGAAGCTTCTTTCGGATAACCCGGAGCACTACGAGGATGCTGCGGTCGAGGGCATCCGCCGCTTCCTCGGGCTGCGCGCCGGGCAGCCGATCCCTGCCGCGCTGGTGGAGTCGGTGAAGATGGGCACCACCGTCGCAACCAATGCATTGCTCGAACGGCACGGAGAGCCGACGGTGCTGGTCACGACCCGCGGGTTTCGCGATGCCCTGCGTATCGCGAACCAAGCGAGGCCGCAGCTTTTTGCGAGGCACATCGTGCTGCCCGAGCTCCTGTACGAACGCGTGATCGAGGCTGACGAGCGCCTCGATGCGGGTGGCCACGTCCTCGTCGCGCTCGATGTCGAGCAGCTCGAGCAGGATCTCGAGGCGGCGTATCGCGCGGGCCTGCGGGCCATCGCCATCGTCTTTCTGCATTCGTACCGCGCGCCGGCGCACGAGCTCGAGGCGCAGGCGGTGGCGCGCCGCGTGGGATTCACCCAGATCTCGGTCTCGCATCGCGTGAGTCCGCTGATGAAGCTGGTTCCGCGGGGCGATACCACGGTCGTCGACGCCTACCTCTCGCCGATTCTGCGACGCTACGTCGAGCGGGTCGCCGCACAGATGCCGGGGGTGCGCCTCTTGTTCATGCAAAGCTCCGGGGGGCTCACGGAAGCGGCAAGCTTCCAGGGCAAGGATGCGATTCTGTCCGGTCCCGCCGGCGGCATCGTGGGAATGGCCGAATGCGCGCGCCGCGCGGGCCACGTGCGATTGATCGGATTCGACATGGGCGGCACCTCGACCGACGTGAGCCACTACGCGGGCGAGTACGAGCGCGTGTTCGAAACCGAGGTTGCCGGTGTGCGCGTGCGCGCTCCCATGATGAGCATTCACACCATCGCCGCGGGCGGCGGATCCATCATTCGATTCGATGGTTCGCGGCTGCGCGTCGGTCCCGAGTCGGCGGGCGCAAACCCGGGGCCTGCGAGCTATCGCCGCGGTGGACCGCTCACGGTGACCGATGCGAATGTGATGCTGGGCCGCATTCAGCCGGATCATTTCCCCAAGCTGTTCGGCGCCGACGGTCGTCAGGCGCTCGATCGAGTCCATGTCGAGACGCGCTTCGCCGAGCTCGCGCAGCGCATGAGCGCCGCGGCAGGTCTCGCGATATCCCGCGAACAGGCGGCGGCCGGCGCCCTCAAGATCGCGGTCGGCAGCATGGCGAATGCGATCAAGCGCATCTCGGTGGCGCGGGGCTACGATGTGACGCGCTACACCCTGCAGTGCTTTGGCGGGGCGGGTGGACAGCACGCGTGCCAGGTGGCCGATGCCCTCGGCATCGAGCACGTCTTCTGCCATCCGCTGGCGGGCGTGCTCTCCGCGCTCGGCATGGGGCTCGCCGATCAGATCGCGATGCGCGAGGCGACGCTCGAGGAGCCGCTCGCCGCAGCAGGGATCGCCGCGGCCCGGCGGCTCGCCGATCGCCTCGCGCATGAAGCCACTGCCTCGCTCGAGGCTCAAGGCGTGCCTGCGCGGCGCGTGCAACCAAGAGCCCGCTTGCGGGTGCGCTATCAAGGTACCGACACCGCGCTGCCGTGCGATCTGCCGGGCACGGACGACGCGCAAGCCGTTCGCGTGCAGTTCGAGGCTGCGTATCGGCGCCGCTTCGCGTTTCTCATGCCGCAGCTCGATCTCGTGGTCGAGTCCGTCACGGTCGAATGCATCGGCGCCGCGGAGCGCGTGGAGGCGGCGCTCGGCGGTCGCGAAACCGCCGCGAGCGCACCGGCCGCGGCCGGCGCCGGCGAGCACGTGGCGGCGCCGTCGGCAGCTTCGGTACCCGTGGCGATGTACTGTCCGGCGGACGAGGAACCTGCGGGCTGGCGCAGCGCGAGCCTCTACGATGCCGAGCGACTCGCGCCCGGCACGGCACTCGACGGCCCGGCCATCATCGCGCAGCGCAACGCCACCATCGTGGTCGAGCCGGGCTGGCGCGCAGTTCTTACCCGCCTTGGGAATCTGGAGCTGCGCCGCGCTCGCGCGCGCCCGGCGGCTGCCGCGCTCGGCACGCACGCGGATCCGATCATGCTCGAGGTGTTCAATAATCTGTTCATGAACGTGGCCGAGCAGATGGGCCTGCGGCTGCAAAACACGGCGCACTCGGTGAACATCAAGGAGCGATTGGACTTCAGTTGCGCCGTGTTCGATGCCGACGGTGCCCTCATTGCCAATGCGCCGCACATGCCGGTGCACCTGGGATCGATGAGCGAGTCGATTAGCGCCGTGATCGCCGCCAATCCGCGGCTTCGGCCGGACGAGGCCTACGTGCTCAACGACCCCTACCGGGGGGGAACACACTTGCCCGACATCACGGTGATCACCCCCGTGTTTCTCGAGGGCACGGGAGGCGACCCGACGAACAAGGGGCGGCCGAGCTTTTTCGTGGCCTCGCGCGGTCATCACGCGGATGTCGGCGGCGCCACCCCGGGGTCGATGCCGCCGTTCTCCACCTCGATCAGCGAGGAAGGCGTCCTGATCGACAATCTCAAGCTGCTCGAGGCGGGGCATCTCAACGAGCGGGCGCTGCTCGAGCTGCTGGCGCAAGGTCCGTACCCGGCGAGGAATCCCTCTCAGAACCTCGCCGACCTGCGGGCGCAGGTCGCCGCCAACGAGAAGGGCGCCGAAGAGTTGCGCGCGATGGTCGCGCAGTTCGGAGCCGACACGGTAGAGCGCTACATGCGCTACGTGCAGGACAACGCCGAAGAATGCGTGCGCCGGGTGATCACGGCGCTCCGCGACGGGCGATTCACGCTCATCCTGGACAATGGCGCGCGTATTTGCGTTGCGGTGAGCGTGGATCCCCTAAGGCGCAGCGCGCGCATCGATTTCAGCGGCACGAGCGAGCAGCTACCCAACAATTTCAATGCGCCCCGCGCGATCACGGTGGCAGCAGTGCTGTACGTGTTTCGTACCCTGGTGAACGATGACATTCCGCTGAATGCCGGGTGCCTGAAGCCGATCGAGATCATCGTGCCCGAGGGCTGCATGTTGAACCCGAGGCCGCCGGCGGCCGTGGTGGCGGGCAATGTCGAGACTTCCACTTGCGTGACCAATGCGCTCTACGGCGCGCTCAAGGTGATGGCCGCGAGCCAGTGCACCATGAATAACTTCACTTTCGGGAATCGCCGCTATCAATACTACGAGACCATTGCGGGCGGCTCGGGAGCAGGCGAGGGGTTCGATGGTACGAGCGTCGTTCAAACTCATATGACCAACTCGCGGCTCACCGATCCCGAAGTGCTGGAATTCCGGTTCCCGGTCCGCCTGCAGTCCTTCGAGATCCGGCGGGGATCCGGAGGGGCAGGGCGCTTTCGAGGCGGCGACGGCGGGATCCGGCGAATTCGCTTTCTGGAGCCGATGACGGCGTCCATCCTGAGCAACGGCCGTACGCACGGCGCGTTCGGCATGGCGGGAGGTGAGGACGGCGCACCGGGTGAAAACCGCATCGAACGCGCGGACGGCCGCGTCGAGACGCTGGGCGCGATCGCACAGGCGGAGATGGGCGTCGACGATGTGTTCGTGATCACGACCCCGGGGGGCGGCGGTTATGGTCGCGCGGACGGTACATAGGTCTTTGCAAAGCGGGTAATATCGCGCGGCCATGAGCAATGCGTCCTCCACGGTGCGCCTCGAGATCCGCGAGGGCGTCGCCCATCTCACCTTGAACCGCCCCGAAGCGGCGAACACCATGAACCTCGAGTTCGGCCGAGAATTCGCCGCCGCCGCGCAGGCGCTCCGCGACGACCGCCGGGTGCGCGCTGTTCTCCTCCGCGGAGAGGGCAAGAATTTCTCCTTTGGCGGCGATTTGCGCGCGATGGTCGCCGCGGGCGCCGACGTGGAGGCGTATCTGACCGAGCTCACCACCGATGTCCATGCGGGGATGACGCATCTGTCGCGCATGGACGCCCCGGTCGTGGTGGCGGTTCAGGGGACGGCGGCAGGCGCCGGATTGGGACTCGTGTTGGCCGCGGACCTCGCGATTGCCGGCAAGAGCACGAAGTTCGCCGCATCCTATACGGCGGTGGGGCTGACGCCCGATGCCGGATGCACCTTCTCCCTGCCGCGGGCCGTCGGCTACAAGCGCGCGATGGAGTTGTTCCTCACCAATCGCGTACTCGATGCGGAGCGCGCGCTCGAGTGGGGGCTCGTGAATCAGGTCGTTGCGGACGGCGAACTGGCGCAGACCGCCGCCGCGCTGGCCGCACGCTTGGCCGCGGGACCTACCGGCGCCTTCGGGGCGGTGAAAAGGCTGCTCGCCGAGACCGGCCTCGGCTTCGAAGCGCAGCTCGCGCGCGAGAGCTGCTCGATTGCGGCTCGCGCGGAGACCGCCGAGGGCCGTGAGGGCATCGCGGCGTTCCTCGAGAAACGGACGCCGAAGTTCACCTGACGGTTGCTCGTGAGTGGCGCCCGGGCCTGGCGACGCAGCATTGCTTTACCGCAGCGTAGAATCCTACTTGACGGTATAACTTACTCGGCAGTAAGATCGCTGACGTGTAAAGCCTGTGGGTAGCGTCATGAAAGCGGTGAACAAAAACCAGGTGCGCTTGGCCGTCGAGTCTCCCGCAGAGGGCTCTCCCTGGCCTGTGCGCAGTGCGAGGCAGCGCACCCGCGACGTAAAGCGCGAGGCCGTCATCAGGGCCGCGGCCCGCGCATTCAGCGCGCGCGGCTATCACAACACATCCATCGACGAGATCGCAGCGGCGCTGAACGTCACCAAGCCCACGATCTATTACTACGTGGCCAACAAGGAACAGCTCCTGCTCGAATGCATCCTCACGGGCCTCGCGCACGTATTGGAGCCGTTTCGGCGGCCGCGCCGCGCGGCGGTTACCGCGCGCGAGCAGCTCAACGACACGATCCGACACTATGCGCAGGCGATCGCATCGGAATATGGCGGATGCATGGTGCGGGCGGAGGATCTGGGTCTCACCCCCGCCTCGTTGGCACGCATCAAGGAGCTCAAATCGGAGATCGACCATGGCATCCGCCAGTTGTTGGACGAGGGGGTTCGCGACGGCTCGATCCATACCCCGGACCCCAAGATGACCGCTTTCGCGCTGGCCGGTGCGCTCAACTGGATCGCGCACTGGTATCGCGAGAATCAGTCGATGACCGCTGCCGAGATCGCCGAGGCCTTCGTGCGAATCTTCAATCTCGGCCTCATGCCGCGCACCGAGTCCGCTCAGCCGAAAACCTGACACTCAAGGAGCCGATACGATGAACGCCGTCTCCATCGCCGCCAAGACCGCGCCTTATGTGCCGAAGAACAAGGTTCGGTTCGTCACCGCCACCTCGCTCTTCGACGGGCACGATGCGTCCGTGAACATCATGCGCCGCATCCTGCAGGGGTCGGGTGCCGAGGTCATCCACCTCGGTCACAACCGCTCCGTGCAAGAGATCGTGAGCGCGGCGCTGCAGGAGGATGTGCAGGGCATCGCAATCACCTCCTATCAGGGAGGCCACGTCGAGTTCTTCAAGTACATGGTGGATCTGTTGCGCAAGAACGGCGGAGGGAACATCAAGGTGTTCGGCGGCGGCGGCGGTGTGATCGTCGCCCCGGAAATCCGCGAGCTTCAGGCCTACGGGGTGACGCGCCTGTACTCGCCCGAGGACGGCGCGAAGATGGGACTGCAAGGCATGATCGACGAGGTGGTGCGCCTCAGCGACTACGACCTGACCGCGCTCGCGCCGGCGGAGGACGAGGCGCTCACGGTCTTGCGAACGGGCGATCGCCGCCAGCTCGCGCGGACCATCACCGCGGTCGAGAATCGCACCTACGGCATGCGCACCCGACAGGCGCTCAAGCAGGCGGCCGCGGCCATCAAGGTGCCCGTTCTCGGCATCACCGGCACCGGTGGGGCGGGCAAGTCCTCGCTGACCGATGAGCTGATTCTGCGGCTGCGGCTCGACCAGGACGATCGGCTGCGGATTGCGGTCATATCCATCGATCCTTCGCGCAAGCGCACCGGCGGGGCGCTTCTCGGCGATCGCATCCGCATGAATGCAATCGACACCGACAAGATCTTCATGCGATCGCTCGCGACCCGCGATACCGGGACGGAGCTGTCCGCCGCGCTTCCGGAGGTGATTGCCTGCTGCAAGCTCGCCGGCTTCGATCTCGTGTTGGTCGAGACCTCGGGCATCGGCCAAGGCGAGTCCGCCATCGTGCCTCTCGTGGATGTGTCGCTCTACGTCATGACACCCGAATTCGGTGCAGCCTCGCAGCTCGAGAAGATCGACATGCTGGACTTCGCGGATTTCGTCGCCATCAACAAGTTCGACCGCAAAGGGGCGGAGGATGCGCTGCGCGACGTTCGCAAGCAGTATCAGCGCAATCGCAGCCTCTTTCAGCAATCGCCCGACTCGATGCCGGTGTTCGGGACCATGGCCTCGCGCTTCAACGACGACGGCGTGACCGCCCTCTACCAGGCCATCGTGCCGCGGCTCGAGCAGTCCGGGCTCAAATTGAGTCCCGCGAGACTCCCCCGAGCGGCGGTCAAGGCCTCCTCCCGCGGCCGCGCCATCGTGCCGCCGGAGCGAGTGCGCTATCTCGCCGAAATCGCCCAGACCGTGCGCGACTATCACGGCCACATCGAGGCGCAGGCCCGCAGCGCGCGCGAGCGCCAGTCGTTGCGGTTGGCGCGCGCTCTGTTCCAGAAGGCGGGCAAGCCGAGCGGCGACTTCGAGGAGCTGATTGCGCTGAAGAGCGGCGAGCTCACCGCCGCCGGCGCGAAGCTCCTGGAGCAATGGCCGAAGACGCGCGAGCTCTACGCGCAGGATGAGTATGTCGTCAGGATCCGCGACAAGGAGATTCGCACGCAGCTCAAGCACGAGTCGCTTTCGGGAACCAAGGTGCCCAAGGTGGCGTTGCCGCGCTTCGAGGATGAGGGCGAGATACTGCGATTTCTGATGAAGGAGAACGTGCCGGGATCGTTTCCGTTCACGGCGGGCGTGTTCGCATTCAAGCGCGAGGGCGAGGATCCGACCCGGATGTTCGCCGGCGAGGGCGATGCGTTCCGCACCAACCAGCGCTTCAAGCGGCTGTCCGAGGGAATGTCCGCCCAGCGTTTGTCGACCGCCTTCGACTCGGTCACGCTATATGGCTCGGATCCCGATCCGCGTCCGGACATCTACGGCAAGGTGGGCAATTCGGGTGTGTCGATCGCGACGCTCGACGACATGAAGGTCCTGTATTCGGGATTCGACCTGTGCTCGCCCAGCACATCGGTGTCGATGACGATCAACGGCCCTGCGCCGATCCTTCTCGCGATGTTCATGAATACCGCCATCGACCAGCAACTCGACAAGTTTCGCGAGCAGAACGGTCGCGATGCCACGGAAGATGAGCTGCAGAAGATCAAGGCGTGGACCCTGTCGACGGTGCGCGGCACGGTGCAGGCGGACATCCTCAAGGAGGATCAGGGGCAGAACACGTGCATCTTCTCCACGGAATTCGCTCTCAAGATGATGGGCGACATCCAGGAATATTTCGTTCACCACAAGGTGCAAAACTTCTATTCGGTATCCATTTCGGGCTATCACATCGCCGAGGCCGGAGCGAACCCGATCTCACAGCTCGCATTCACCCTCGCGAACGGATTCACCTTCGTCGAGTCGTATCTCGCACGCGGCATGCACGTCGATGACTTCGCCTCGAACCTGTCGTTTTTCTTCTCGAACGGCATGGACCCGGAGTACTCCGTGATCGGCCGCGTGGCGCGGCGAATCTGGGCCGTCGCCATGAAGACCCGGTATGGCGCCAGTGAGCGCAGTCAGAAGCTCAAGTACCACGTGCAGACCTCGGGCCGCTCCCTGCACGCGCAGGAGATGGCCTTCAACGACATCCGCACGACGCTGCAGGCGCTGTGCGCGATTTACGACAACTGCAACAGCCTGCATACGAATGCCTATGACGAGGCGATCACCACCCCGACCGAGGACAGCGTCCGCCGCGCCATGGCGGTCCAGCTCATCATCAACCGCGAGTGGGGACTCGCCCGCAACGAGAACCCGAACCAGGGAAGCTTCATCATCGAGGAGCTCACGGACCTCGTCGAGGAGGCGGTGCTCAAGGAATTCGACGCCATTGCCTCGCGCGGCGGCGTCCTCGGGGCCATGGAAACGGGCTATCAGCGCGGCAAGATTCAGGACGAGTCGCTGTATTACGAGCGCAAGAAGCACGACGGCTCCTATCCCATCATCGGCGTGAACACCTTCCGCAATCCGCATAGTGAAGCGGTTTCCGAGACCATCGAGCTCGCCCGCTCGAGCGACGCCGAGAAACAATCGCAGCTGAAGCGGCTCGAGGAATTCAAAGCCCGCCACGCCGGCGACGCTCTGGAGGCGCTCGATCGCTTGCGACATGCCGTAATCGCGAACGGCAATACATTCGACGTGCTCATGGATGCGGTCCGCAGCTGCTCGCTCGGCCAGATCACGGGCACGCTGTACGAGGTGGGCGGCCGTTACCGGCGCAACATGTAAGGCATCTTTTCACGGAGTTCTCATGCAAATATCGACAATCGGTGTGATCGGGGCGGGCACCATGGGCAACGGCATCGCTCAGGTGAGCGCGGCCGCCGGGTTTCAAGTCGCGATGGTGGATGTCTCGCAGGGCGCGGTCGACCGCGGCATTGCGACCATCGGCACGAGCCTCGATCGATTGGTGAAGAAGGACAAGCTGAGTACTCAGGATTCGGCGGCGATTCGACAGCGCATCCGCGGCACGACCGAGTACGCCGATCTCGCGCAGGCCGAGCTCGTGATCGAGGCCGCCACGGAAAATCTCGAGATCAAGCGAAAAATCCTCCAGCGGGCGGAGGAGATCATCGGTCCGCAGGCGGTGCTCGCGACCAACACCTCGTCGATCTCCATCACCGCCCTGGCGGCGGCGACTTCGCACCCCGAGCGCTTCATCGGCATGCACTTCTTCAATCCCGTGCCGCTCATGGGCCTGGTGGAGCTGATTCGCGGGCTCCTCACGAGCGATGCCACTCAGGCCACGGCCGCCGAGTTCATCCGCCGCATCGGCAAGACCGCGATCAACGTCAAAAACTCGCCGGGCTTCGCCGTCAACCGGGTGCTATGTCCGATGATCAACGAAGCCATATTCGCCGTGCAGGAGGGCATTGCGAGCGCGGCCGAGATCGACGAAGGCATGAAGCTCGGCTGCAGCCACCCGATCGGGCCGCTCGCGCTCGCGGACCTGGTGGGGCTCGATACCTTGCTGTCCGTTCTGGAGGTGTTCCAGCGCGATTTCGGCGACCCCAAGTATCGGCCGGCACCGCTGCTGCGTGAGATGGTCTCCGCGGGCCTGCTCGGGCGGAAGAGCGGCAAGGGCTTCTTCGACTACAAGACTTGAGGACGGATCAGATGCGGGAATATCAAGCGCCTTTGGCGGACATGCAGTTCGTGCTGCGCGAGCTGGTCGACCACTCGATCATTGCACGGCTGCCGGGCTTCGAGGACGCGACGCTCGAGCTCGGCGAAGCGGTTCTCGAGGAGGCGGCGAGATTCGCCGGGGGCGTTCTGTCGCCGCTCAATCGGATCGGCGATCGGGAGGGCGTTCGCTGGAGCGAAACCGAAGTTGCGACCGCGACCGGATGGAAGCAGGCGTATGACCAATTCGTGTCGGGTGGTTGGAACGCGCTCTCGTGTCCGAGCGAATTCGGGGGCCAAAACCTGCCGCGTGTACTCTCGGCGCTCGTCGATGAGATGTGGAGCAGCGCCAACATGGCGTTCTCTCTTTGCCCGATGCTCACTCGCGGGGCCATCGAGTCGATCGACATCAAGGGATCGAGGCGGCTGAAGGAGACGTACTTGCCGAAGATGGTCGCCGGCGAATGGAGCGGCACCATGAATCTCACCGAGCCGCAGGCCGGATCCGATCTCGCCGCGGTGCGCACCCGGGCGGAGCCGATCGGCGGGGGCCGCTACAAGCTCGAGGGGCAGAAGATCTTCATCACCTATGGTGAGCACGACCTCACGCAGAACATCATTCACGCGGTGCTTGCCCGAACACCGGGAGCCCCCGAGGGCGTGAAAGGCATGTCCCTGTTCCTCGTGCCGAAATTTCTCGTGAACGCAGACGGCTCCCTCGGCGAGCGGAACGACGTGCGCTGCCTTTCGGTCGAGCACAAGCTCGGCATTCATGGCAGTCCGACCTGCGTGCTCGCTTACGGACAGCACGGAGGCGCGATCGGAGAGCTCATCGGCGAGGAGAATCGTGGTCTCGAGTACATGTTCATCATGATGAACGCGGCCCGCTTCGCCGTGGGCGTCGAGGGAATCGGTCTGTCGGAGCGGGCGCTGCAGAGCGCCCATGCGTTCGCGAACGAGCGGGTCCAGGGCACGGAGCCGGGGGAGAAGGGCCGCGTGCCCATCGTGCGTCATCCCGACATCCGCCGCATGCTCATGCTCATCAAATCCAAAACCGAGGCGATGCGTGCGCTCGCGAGCGTGGGGGCGCTGTCCCTCGACGCCGCGCGCTTGCATACCGACGCGGAGGAGCGGGCGCGGCACCAGGCAGTGGCGGATCTGCTCATACCCGTGATCAAGGGATGGTGCACCGAGAACTCGGTGTCCCTCACCTCGCTCGCGATCCAAGTTCACGGCGGCATGGGCTTCATCGAGGAGACGGGCGTCGCCCAGCTCATGCGCGATGCGCGCATCACGCCGATCTATGAGGGAACGACGGGGATCCAGGCCAACGATCTCGTGGGCCGCAAGCTCGCCCGCGACGGCGGCCGTGCGGCGCAGATCCTGATCGCGGAAATGCGCAAGCTCGGTCTGGCGCTCGGATCGGCGCCGAGCCTCGGCGCGGCGGCTCGGGTATTTTCCGGCGCCGTCGATGCGCTCGAGCGTGCGGTCGGCTACGTCGTTGCAGGCTATACACAGGATCCGCGGGGCGTTTCGGCGGGGGCGGTGCCGCTGCTGGAGCTGTTCGGCGTGGTCGCGGGAGGCTGGCAGCTGTTGCGCTCCGCCATGATCGCGGGGGAACGGCTTGCCGCACCTCCCGCGGAGGGGGCGCTGAGTGCGGGCTTCTATCGGGCAAAGATCGAGACCGCGCGCTTCTACGCCGATCACGTCTTGCCGCATGCACAGGCACTCGCCCATACGATCGTCGAAGGGGCGTCTGCCACCTTGGCGGAAGGCGTGCTCTGAGCTATCCGCAGCGCATCGTCTGTCTCACCGAGGAGCCCACGGAGGTGCTCTATGCGCTCGGCGAGGAGCACCGCATCGTCGGCATTTCCGGCTTCACCGTGCGCCCCCCGCGCGCGCGGCGCGAGAAGCCCCGGGTATCGTCCTTCCTGAGCGCCAAGGTGGATCGGATTCTCGAGCTCGAGCCGGACCTGGCGATCGGATTCTCCGATATCCAGGCCGACATCGCTCAGGCGCTCATCAAGGCGGGCATCGAGGTGTGGATCAGCAATCATCGCTCGGTGCCCGGCATCCTCGGCTACGTGCGCCGCCTGGGTGCGCTGGTGGGTGTAGCCGAGCGTGCGGAGCGCTATGCGCTCGAGCTCGAGCGGCGAATCGATGGGGTGCGCGCGGCCGCCGCCTCGCTCGCGGAGCGGCCGCGGGTGTACTTCGAGGAGTGGGATGAGCCCTTGATCACGGGCATCCGCTGGGTGAGCGAGCTCATCGGAATTGCCGGCGGCGAGGACATTTTCCCCGAGCGCGCCGGCTGCGCGCTCGGCAAGGACCGCATTCTCGCAGACCCCGCGGAAGTCGTACGCCGCGCACCGCAAATCATCCTGGGTTCCTGGTGCGGCAAGCGATTTCGTCCCGAGCGAGTCGCCGCGAGGCCGGGCTGGGGCGCCATCCCGGCGGTTCGCGACGGCGAGGTGCACGAGATCAAGTCGCCGTTGATCCTGCAGCCGGGACCGGCGGCGCTCACCGATGGCCTGGACGCGATCCAAACCGTGGTAGGCCGCTGGGCGGCCCAGAGAGCCTCGCGGTAGGCTCAGAACGTATAACCGAGCGAAGTAACGACGTTCCAGTCGTTCTCGCGGGCGCTCTCGGCCGGCTGGCTGTCGTAGCTGTCGATGAAGGAAATCTGCAGAAAAAAGTCCTTGACCAGCTCATGCCTCAGCTTGAGCGAGGCTTCGCTGCGCACCCGGCCTCCCTCGTTGAGGCTGGGGTAGACCGACAGGTTCGCCGCCACATTGATCTTGGGGTAGTCCCATTGAAATATGAACAGGTCCGTCGTGAGCGGCAACCAGACGGCCTGCCGTTTATCGCCGTTGACCCCGGTTTCCGTGGACACCGCGAGCCCGCCGCCGGCCCGCCATTCGAAGCCCTGGCGCTGCACGAAATACCGCCCGTAGGTCTGCCCGATCAAACTCCTGAGGTCGAGACCCAGTTCCTCGTTGCGTTCGAATTGGATCAGGGACTCGCGGTAGTAGCGATCAGCCAGAAATGCGTCGAACGACGCGACCAACGAGTCCCGCTCGGTGGACGGGCCCCTGTCTTGGTGGGTCGTCTGCACGTCGAGCGCCACCTTCCATTCGCGCTGACGATTGCGAGCGCCGATGCTGCCGGAGAAATCGGCTGTCTGTACGCCGTTGGCCGAGGTGTAGCTGTAGCCCAAACTCACGTCGCCCTCGAGACGGCTGTACCAGGCGTCCCTGCCCTTGACTCGTTTCAACTCGACGACCTCCGATATCGGCACCTCGATGGGCACCGGCTGTTGCCCCGGCTGTCTGTTCAGCAGGCGGATTGCGCCGGCGCTCGACGCGACTTCGGGTGCCGGGCCGTAGAGCCGCCGGCCGTCGGCGAGTTCGATGTTGAGGGTCTGCGAGGTGGTGAGGGATGCGACATGCGTCCAATCGATGTTGAGCGTTCCGGCGTGGTCGGTCTTGAACTGGAGTTGGCCCGATACCAGTGCCAGCGTCTCGCCGGTAATGTGATCTCCGTTGTCCAGCACGACCACGTCCGTCCTGGCGGCGCGCGCGGTGCCGGCCAGCAAACCGAGTGCCAGGAAAACCGCCGCGAGCCGAGCGAGTCCCGTCACCCTGCTCGATGTCGGTTCATTGTGGGTTTGCAATCACGTCTCGTGCACTCGCTGCACTCAAAAGGGCGGCCGGACAGCCGCCGTTCCAAAGGTGAGAGTACGTATGCCGGGACCCAGCCGTCAGTGGACAATGGTCCAACTCAATCTGAGCCGTCGGCGCGGGCTCGAGGCCGTCGAGGACCGGGTTCGCAGCGCTCAGCGCGGCTGCATGCGGATCGCCCCGTCCAGGCGGATCACCTCGCCGTTGAGAGTCGGGATCTCCACGATGGATTGCACCAGGCGCGCGAATTCCTCGGGCTTGCCGAGACGGGGCGGAAACGGGACTTGCGCGCCGAGCGATGCCTGCGCTTCCTCGGACAGACCGGCCATCATGGGCGTCATGAATATTCCCGGCGCAATCGACACGCAACGGATCCCGAAGGCGGCGAGCTCGCGCGCGATCGGCAGCGTCATGCCGACGATGCCGGCCTTGGTGGCCGCATAGGCCACTTGACCGATCTGGCCCTCGAAAGCCGCCACGGAAGCCGTATGGATCAACACCCCGCGCTCGCCGTCCGTGGTGGGCGCGTTCTCGCGCATCAGAGCGGCGGCGGTCTTGTCGCAAAGCAGGGTGCCGATCAGATTGACCCGCACCACCTTCTCGAAGAATTCCCCGGACATGGGACCCTGCTTGCCGAGCAGCTTGCCCGCGCCGAGGATGCCGGCGCAATTCACCAAGAGGTTGATGCCCTTCATTGCCTGGTGAGCGCCGCCGATAGCGGACTGAACCTGTGCCTCGACACCGACGTCGCAGCGAAAAAACGTGGCGCCGATCTCCCGCGCCACGGCGCGTCCGGCATCTTCCTGCAAATCGAGAATTGCGGCGCGGCCCCCGTGACCGATGACGTGCTCGGCCACCGCGCGGCCGAGTCCCGACGCGCCGCCGGTGACGACGGCCAAGCACTCCTGAATGTTCATGAAAGAGCGTCGTTACTTGAGGCTGATGGTCGTGTTCACCCCGCCGGAGACGGTCGCATCGTCGAACCACCGCGATGTAATAGTCTTCGTCTGAGTGTAGAACTGGACCGCCTGCTTGCCGTACGGCCCGAGATCGCCGAGCTTGGACCCACGCGAGCCCGTGAAGCTGAAGAAGGGAACCGGGACGGGAATGGGTACGTTGATGCCCACCTGACCCACATCGATTTCCGACTGAAACTTGCGTGCGGCCGCGCCGCTTTGCGTGAAGATGCCCGTTCCGTTGCCGAACGGATTGTCGTTGATCAGCTTGATGGCCTCATCCAGGTTGTCGACGCTCACGATGACCATCACAGGTCCGAAGATCTCCGTCGTGTAAACCTTCATCCCCGGCTTGACTCCGGAAAATACGGTGGGGCCGATGAAGTTGCCCTTTTCGTAGCCCGCGACCTTGACGCCGCGTCCGTCGAGCTCGAGCCGGGCTCCTTCGTTCACACCGTCTTCGATGAGCCCCAGAATGCGATTCTTGGCGTTCTTGGAGATGACCGGCCCGAGGTCGGCGCCTTTCTCGGTGCCCGCGCTCACCTTGAGCGTCTTCGCCTTGGCGACGATATCGGGAATCCATTTCTGCGCCTCGCCCACGAGCACCGTGACCGAGGTGGCCATGCAGCGCTGACCGGCGGCGCCGAACGTCGCCCCGACGACCGCGTTCAGCGTGTGCTCCTTGTTGGCGTCCGGCATCACCACGGCATGATTTTTGGCGCCCATCATGCACTGCACGCGCTTGCCATGCTGCGAAGCGAGGTTGTAGACATGCGTGCCCACGAGAGTGGAGCCGACGAACGAGACGGCAGCCACGTCGGGATGCGTGCACAGCGCATCGACGGCACGCTTGCCGCCGTGGATGATATTGAGCACACCCGGCGGAACTCCCGCCTCGAGGGCGAGCTGCCCGAGGATCATCGGCGTCATGGGATCCTGCTCCGAGGGCTTGAGCACGAACGTGTTTCCACAGACGATCGCCATGGGGAACATCCAGAGCGGGATCATGGCAGGGAAGTTGAACGGCGAGATGCCGACGATCACCCCCAAGGGTTGGCGTATGGTGTAGGTGTCGACGCCGCCCGCGACATTCTCCGCGAATTCGCCGAGCTGCAGCGTGCCGATCGAGCAGGCGTGCTCCACCACCTCGAGTCCGCGGAACACATCGCCCTCGGCATCGGCGAGCGTCTTCCCCTGCTCGGCGCTCAAGGTGCGCGCGATCCGGCTCATATGCTCGCGCACCAGCGCCTGCAGCTTGAGCATGATGCGCGCGCGCGCTGCGATGGGAGTGCTCTTCCAGGTCTTGAACGCCTTCTTCGCCGAGGCGACCGCGGCGTTGATTTCCTGGTCGGTCGCGAACGGCACCTGCGCGAGTACCTCCTGAGTCGCCGGGTTCACGACGTCGTGCCATTCCTCGGTCTTCGAATCGATGAACTGGCCATCGAGAAGTATTTTGACGGTAGCTGCCTCGTCGGCGAGAAGCGCTGGTTTGCCGGTCATGAGAATTCCCCTTGGCCTGTCCGCATCGCGTAAACTAGGGGGGAGTTTATGCGGATTTCGACCACGCAACAATCGAGCCCATTCGTCTCTCGTGACATCCCCCGCCGCGAGCCCGGGACGGTGGCCATCTGCTTCGTGGCGGCGGCTCTGGAGGCCGTCCGGGCGCGCGATCTCGACGCCGACGCCCTGCTCGCGGAGGTCGGCTTGTCTCCGGCGCTCCTCCAGATCCCGCAAGCGCGCATCTCGGCCGCGCATTACGGACGGCTCTGGCGCCGGGTGGCTTTGACCCTGGACGATGAATTTTTCGGCCAGGACTCGCGGCGCATGAAGGCCGGCAGCTTCGCCATGCTTTGTCACTCGGTGCTCGGATGCAAGGACCTGGCCCATGCCCTCGAGCGGAGCCTGCGGTTCTACGGATTGATCCTCGACGACATCTCGGGCTCGCTCGTGCATGAGGAGCGCGAGGCCCGCATCGTTCTCAAGACGCGTGGGGGTCCGCCGCAGCGGACCTTCGGCCACGAAACGCTGCTCCTTCTGCTGCATGGCGTCGCCTGCTGGCTCGTGCGCCGGCGCATCCCGATAGCGCGCGCCGAATTCGGCTATCCCGAACCCGCTCACAGCGGCGAGTATCGCCTGATGTACTGCGACGACCTGCGCTTCGATAGGCCGGTCACCTCGATCGCCTTCGATGCGAGCTACCTCAAGCTGCCGATCGTGCAAAATGGGCGCACCGTGAAGGAGTTCCTGCGCACGGCTCCCGAGAATATCGTGACGAAGTACAAGAACGGCAGCGGCGTCACGGTGCGGCTGCGCCGCCGATTGCGCGAATTGTTGCCGGGAGAGGTCCCGGATTTCGAGACGCTGGCTGCGGATTTCAAGATGACGTCGGCTACTTTGCGCCGGCGTCTGCACGAGGAGGGCTCCTCGTATCAAGCGATCAAGGACGAGCTGCGACGCGATCTTGCAATCCGCTACCTGAGTCATTCCAACCGCAGCGTCATGGAGATAGCATTGGAACTCGGGTTCTCGGAGCGCAGCGCCTTCCATCGCGCCTTTCAGAAATGGACCGGTGCGTCGCCCGGAGTGTTCCGGCGCAGGCTCCAGAGCTGAGCCGGATTGCACGCCGCGCTATTCGGACCCGCCATCGCGTGTTGCATTTTCGCTCACGGCAGTTGATCGATTTGGTCATCCGGCGTGAGCGCCGAAGCTACTATAGTTTGAGGCTCCAGGAAGATCAGTATGGCGACTGTTGATACATCGGCTCCCATTCACTCGCCCGGGGCGCGACTGCGGGCAGCGGTCGAGGCGGAGCGGCCGCTGCAGGCGGTAGGAGCGATCACCGCCTACACCGCGCGCATGGCGGCGGCTGTCGGGTTCAAGGCTTTATACCTCTCCGGCGGGGGTGTCGCGGCGAACTCCCTCGGCGTGCCCGATCTGGGGGTGAGCAGCATGGACGACGTGCTCACGGACGTACGGCGCATCACGGATGCGTGCGAGCTGCCGCTGTTGGTGGACGCCGACACGGGTTGGGGCGGCGCGTTCAACATCGCGCGCACCGTCAAGTCCTTCATCAAGTTCGGTGCGGCCGGACTTCACATCGAGGACCAGGTGCAGGCGAAGCGCTGCGGCCACCGCCCGGGCAAGGAGGTCGTTTCCAAGCAGGAGATGGTCGATCGCGTCAAGGCGGCCGTGGATGCGCGCACCGATCGCAACTTCGTCATCATGGCGCGCACCGACGCGCTGGCGGTGGAGGGCCTGGAGAAGGCGCTCGAGCGGGCGGTTGCGTGCGTCGAGGCGGGCGCCGACATGATATTTCCCGAGGCGATCACCGATCTTGCGATGTACCGTCGCGTCAAGGATGCGGTCAAGGTACCCATCCTCGCCAACATCACCGAGTTCGGCCAGACACCGCTGTTCACGCGCGATGAGCTCGCCGCCGTGGGCGTCGACATCGTCTTGTATTGCTGTTCGGCCTATCGAGCAATGAACGCCGCGGCCCTCGCCGTTTACGAGACCATTCGTCGCGAGGGAACCCAGAAGAACATCGTGGATCGCATGCAGACGCGTGCGGATCTCTACCGGTACCTCGACTATCACTCTTATGAGGCGAAATTGGACCAATTGTTTGCCGAGGGGAAAGAGAAATGAGCGAACAGCAGGCGGCCGGCTTCAAACCGAAGAAATCCGTTGCCTTGTCGGGCGTTGCCGCAGGCAACACCGCCCTTTGCACCGTCGGCACCACCGGCAACGATCTGCATTACCGCGGATACGACATTCTCGACGTCGCCACGACCTGCGAGTTCGAGGAGATTGCCCACCTGCTGGTCCACGAGAAGCTGCCGAATCGCGGCGAGCTGTCCGCCTACAAGGCGAAGCTCAAAGGCCTGCGCGGCCTGCCGCGGGGTGTCTTGACGGTGCTCGAGCAACTCCCGGCGTCGAGCCACCCGATGGATGTGCTGCGCACGGGCGTGTCGGTGCTCGGCTGCCTGGTGCCCGAGACCGCGGGGCATCCGGTCGAGGGCGCGCGCGACATCGCCGACCGGCTGCTTGCGAGCCTCGGGTCGATGCTCTGCTACTGGCACCACTACGCGGCGAACGGCCGGCGTATCGAGCTTACGACCGACGACGATTCGATCGGCGGGCATTTCCTGCACCTGCTGCACGGGAAGAAGCCGCCCGCGCACTGGGTCCGCGCCATGCACACCTCGCTCAACCTGTACGCCGAGCATGAGTTCAACGCCTCGACGTTCACGGCTCGAGTGATCGCGGGAACGGGCTCGGATATCTACTCTTGCATCACGGGCGCCATCGGAGCGCTCCGCGGACCGAAGCACGGCGGCGCGAACGAGGTGGCGTTCGAGATTCAGAGCCGGTACGCATCGCCCGACGAGGCCGAGGAGGACATCAAGCGACGAGTCGCCGCGAAAGAGGTGATCATCGGCTTCGGCCATCCCGTGTACACGATCTCGGATCCGCGCAATCAGGTGATCAAAGAGGTCTCGCGCAGCCTGGCGGCGGCGGCCAACGACACCATGCACTTCGAGATCGCCGAGCGCATCGAGAGCGTCATGAAGGCGGCGAAGAACATGTTTCCCAATCTCGATTGGTTCTCGGCGGTCTCGTATCACCTCATGGGTGTGCCGACCGCGATGTTCACGCCGCTGTTCGTCATCAGCCGGACCTCGGGCTGGGCTGCGCACGTCATCGAGCAGCGCATCGACGGCAAGATCATCCGGCCGAGTGCGCATTACACGGGCCCCGAAAACCTCAAGTTCATTCCCCTGGCGGAGCGCCGCTGAGGCGGGGCAGAGAAGAAAGGCATGTCACACGATATCAAGTCCGCAGAACGTCCAGCCCCCGACCCGTTGCTGGCCGCCATCGCCGACTACGCCCTGTCGTTCGAGGTCAAGAGCCAGCTCGCCTACGAGACCGCGGGCTACTGCCTGATGGATACCCTGGCGTGCGGATTTCAGGCCCTGAAGTACCCGGCCTGCACCAAGCTCCTCGGACCGGTGGTACCGGGCGCCACTTTGAAGGGTGGGGCGCGCGTTCCCGGAACCTCCTACGAGCTCGATCCGATCAACGCGGCGTTCAATATCGGCACCATGATCCGATGGCTCGACTTCAACGATACCTGGCTCGCCGCCGAGTGGGGACACCCCTCGGATAATCTCGGCGGCATTCTCGCCGTCGCCGATTATCTGTCGCGTGGCGGAAAGCCGGTGACGGTTCGCGACGTGCTCACGGGCATGATCAAGGCGCACGAAATCCAAGGCGTGCTCGCACTCGAGAACAGCTTCAATCGGGTCGGGCTCGATCACGTGCTGCTCGTGCGCGTCGCCTCGACCGCCGTGGTCACGGCGATGCTTTCGGGTACGCGCGATCAGATCATCAATGCCGTCTCGAACGCCTGGGTCGACGGCGGCGCGTTGCGCACGTATCGTCACGCACCGAATACCGGCTCGCGCAAGAGCTGGGCGGCGGGCGATGCGACCAGCCGGGCCGTGCGTCATGCGCTCTTCGCGCTCAAGGGCGAGATGGGCTACCCCTCCGCGCTCTCGGCGAAGACTTGGGGCTTTCAGGACGTTTTGTTCAAGGGAAAGCCCGTGACCCTGCCTCAAGCCCTCGGCAGCTACGTCATGGAGAACGTGCTGTTCAAGATCTCCTATCCGGCGGAGTTCCACGCCCAGACCGCAGTCGAGGCGGCGATGACCCTGCATCCCCAGATCCGCGACCGGCTCGAGGACATCGAACGGGTCGTCATCGAGACTCAGGAGCCCGGGGTGCGCATCATCGACAAGACCGGCCCTCTCGCGAACCCCGCGGACCGCGATCACTGTATTCAATACATGGTGGCGATCCCGCTCATCTTCGGCAGACTCACCGCCGCGGATTACGAGGACGAGGTCGCCCGCGATCCACGCGTCGATGCCCTTCGCGCCAAGACGCAGGTGCGCGAGAACCCGACTTTCACCCAGGAATACTATGCGGCCGACAAGCGATATATCGGCAATGCGGTCCAGATATTCTTCAAGGGCGGGACCTCGAGTCCGCGCATCCAGGTGGATTACCCCATCGGTCATCGCAAGCGCCGTGCCGAGGGCATGCCCGTTCTCGTGAAGAAGTTCGAGACGAGCGTCGCCGCCCACTTCGGCGCGAAACAGACGGAAGCCATCAAGAAAATGTTTGCGGATCGAGCGGCGCTCACGGCGCTGCCGGTGAGTGATTTTGTGGCGCAGATGGTGAGCGCCGTCTAGGGCCAAAAAAAAATATGCCCGCGGGAGCACGGATTATGACGCATCGCACTTGCCGAAGGCCCCCACATCTCGGGATAGTGCAGCGATGACATCAATGCCCCCCGCGCCCGACGATTGGACACCCGCTAGAGTCCCTTACGTCGGACGCGGCTCCGACCGGCGCCTGCGGCCGGACCGGCGCCAGCGCATCTGGTGGGCGTTCCTCTACGGCAGTGTTCGGCCTCGGCGCCGCCAGCTCGGGCGCCGCACGGACGATGGCCGGTTTCAGGTGAGGGATTGGCACGGCGCCCACCTGTGGGCGGTCTCGATTGGCATCTTGATTTTGAGCGTGACGGACGCATTTCTGACGGTAACGCTAATGTCCGGCGGGGCGGTTGAGGTGAACCCGTTGATGGCCGCTCTCATCGGCCAGAACGTCGGGATCTTTGCCATCCTCAAGATCGCGATGACGGGCGTGAGCGTGATGCTGATGGTGTTTCTCGCGCGCTACCGATTCATGCGCGTGCTGCGAGTCGAGGTGCTGCTGTACGGCGTCCTGCTGACCTATCTGTTTCTCATCGGTCACGAGATGGGCATGCTTCGCATCCTGGCGGAACAGACCTTCTAGATCGGTTCGAGCGAGCTCCATTCAGGCGCGGCGTGCGATTTTGGCGGCCTACGTCACATTCCATATTCTGGCGTATTCGGCTAAGATGCACGCCTGTCGGCTAGTTTATGTACCCTCCGCATCTGCCGGATTCCCATAGGTTTTTCCCCTTGCCCCATTCATGAGCGCATCACTGGCCGAGCAGCTGTCCACCACCGCCCTCAACGGCGCCAACGCGGATTTCATCGAGGAACTTTACGCGCGATTTCTCAAGGATCCGCAGTCGATCGATCCGAGCTGGGCGCGATACTTCGCCGGCCTCAAGGTGGGCGCACTCGAGGCACCGATGCGCCGCGCCCCCGCACCCGCGGTCGCGGTCGCGGCCGCGGCGGCGCGAGCTTCTGCGCCGCCGGCGGCGAGCCGTCCCGCCCCCGCGGACCGCCGTCCGGCCCCGGCGGACACCGGCGCCGCGAGCGCAAAGCAGGCCGCGGTGTCGCGGCTCATTCAGGTTTATGCCAACCGCGGCCATCTGATCGCACACCTGGATCCACTCGAACTGGCGCCGCGCGAGAAGCCTTACCTTCTCGATCCCGCTTATTTCGGCCTCTCGGAGGCCGACATGGAGACCGAATTCGTCACCGGCAGCCGAACGCCTGCCATCCCGTCGCGCATGAAGCTCAAGGACATTCTTGCGGCCCTGCATTTCGTCTATTGCGACACCATCGGGGCCGAATTCGCGCATGTCTCGGATACCGAGGAGCGACTGTGGCTGCAGGATCAGTTTCAGTCCGAGAGGCTGCAGCACCGCTTCACGGCGGAGGAGAAGAAGAACATCTTGTGGCAGCTCACGGCCGCCGAAGGCTTGGAGCGCTACCTGCATACGAAGTACGTGGGTCAGAAGCGCTTTTCCCTCGAGGGCGGCGATAGCCTGATCGCGCTGCTCGATGAATTGGTGCAGGAGGCGGGGAAGGACGGCATCGAGGAGACGATCGTCGGCATGGCGCATCGCGGCCGGCTGAATGTGCTGGTGAACCTTCTGGGCAAGTCGCCGAAGGATCTATTCAGCGAATTCGAGGGACAGTACGACCTCACGATGCTGCGGGGCTCGGGGGACGTCAAGTACCACAAGGGGTTCTCCGCCGATTTGAAAACCCCTTCGGGCAACGTGCACGTGGCGCTCGCCTTCAATCCATCGCATCTCGAGGTCGTGAATCCTGTGGTCGAGGGCTCCGTGCGCGCGCGCCAGGAGCGCCGCGGCGACTCGACGGGCGACAAGGTGCTGCCGGTGCTGATCCACGGCGATGCCGCCTTTGCCGGGCAGGGCGTCATCATGGAGACGTTGCAGCTCTCGCAGGCGCGTGGGTTCTATACCGGCGGGTCCGTTCACATCATCATCAACAACCAGGTCGGCTTCACCACCAGCAATCCGCGCGATGCGCGCTCGACGCTGTATTGCTCGGACGTCGCGAAAATGGTTGAAGCCCCGATTTTCCACGTCAATGCGGACGACCCCGAGGCGGTATGCTTCGTCACGCGATTCGCGCTCGAGTATCGCGTGAAGTTTCACAAGGACGTGGTCATCGATCTCGTCTGCTATCGCCGTCACGGCCACAACGAGGCCGACGAGCCCGCCGCGACCCAGCCTTTGATGTACAAGGTCATTCGCAAGAAGCCCACCGCGCGGCAGCTCTATACGGACAAGCTCATCGCGGAGCGTGTGCTGAGCGCGAGCGAGGCCGCCGCGATGATCGATCAGTACCGAGCGGGTCTCGACGAGGGCAAGCCCCAGGCCCGAGCCGCCTTGGGCCTGATCGGCAACAAATACACCGTCGACTGGAGCGAATACCTGGGCGCCGATTGGTCCGAGCCGGTCCGTACTGCAGTGGACATGGCGCGGCTTCGCGCTCTCGGCAAAGCCATCACGACCTATCCTGCGGATTGGAATCTGCACCCCCGAGTCCTCGCCATCATGCAGGCGCGAGAGCGGATGATTTCGGGGGAGCTGGCTCTCGACTGGGGCTGTGCGGAGAATCTCGCCTACGCGAGCTTGATCCAAGAAGGATACCCGGTGCGTCTCACCGGACAGGACAGCGGCCGCGGGACTTTCTTTCACCGCCACGCCGTGCTGCACGACCAGGCGACCGGTAAGAGCTACGTCCCGCTGCAGCACCTTGCGTTGAGCCAGCCCACCTTCACCGTGACCGACTCGGTGCTGTCCGAGGAGGCGGTCATGGGGTTCGAGTACGGTTTCTCCACCACCGAGCCCCATTGCCTGACCATCTGGGAAGGCCAGTTCGGGGATTTCGCCAACGGGGCGCAGGTCATCATCGATCAGTTCATCAGCTCGGGCGAGGCGAAGTGGGGCAGGCTTTCGGGCCTCACGCTGTTCTTGCCGCACGGCTATGAAGGCCAGGGGCCCGAGCACTCCTCGGCACGGCTCGAGCGCTTCCTGCAGCTCTGCGCGGAATACAACATGCAGGTGTGCGTGCCGTCGACTCCCGCGCAGATGTTCCACATGCTGCGCCGGCAGATGCTGCGTCCGCTGCGCAAGCCGCTCATCATCATGACCCCGAAGAGTCTGCTGCGGCATCCGCTGTCGGTCTCGCGGCTGGAGGAGCTCGCGAGCGGCAGCTTTCGCACGATGATCGATGAGGTCGACGAGATCGATTCCGCCGCCGTCAAGCGGATCGTTCTGTGCAGCGGCAAGGTTTATTTCGACCTTCTGAAAGCGCGCCGCGAAACGAAGGTCGATGCGGTGGCGATCGTGCGCCTCGAACAGCTCTACCCGTTCCCCTCCGAGGAGTACGAGGCCATCCTGCGCAAATACCCGAATGCGCGTGAGATCGTGTGGTGTCAAGAGGAGCCGCAGAATCAGGGCGGCTGGTATCAGATCCGCCACCGCCTGCAGTTGCCGCTCGGTCCGCGCGATGAGCTTCTGTATGCCGGCCGGGCCGGCGCCGCGGCGCCCGCTACGGGCATCGCCGGGCTGCATGAGCAGCAGCAGAAAAATCTGGTCACGGCGGCGCTGCAGGGAGTGCCGCCGGAAGAGACCTCACGCCAGACGATGCGCCTTCCCGAAGCACAAACCAGGACCGGTTCATGACAATCGAAGTGCGCGTGCCGCAGCTGCCGGAATCGGTCGCCGACGCTACGCTCGTGTCATGGCACAAGCAGCCCGGCGAGGTCGTGGCGCGCGACGAGAATCTGGTCGATCTCGAGACGGATAAAGTCGTGCTCGAGGTGCCCGCACCCCTGGCCGGCGTCCTCTCCGAGATCAAGGTGAAGGACGGCAGCACCGTGACCAGCGGCCAGCTGCTGGCTCTGATCGAGGAGGCATCGTCGATGCGCGGCGCGAGCGCTCCTGCGATCGTGGCCTCGGCCGACGGGACCAGCGCCCCCGCCCAGGATGCCGTGAAATCTGCTGCCGCCACCTCGGAGGCGGGCGGAAAATTGAGCCCGGCCGCGAAGCGCGTCGCCGAGGAGAACAAGCTCGATCCGAAGTCGTTGGTCGGCTCCGGTCGCGACGGCCGGGTCTCGAAGACGGACGTGGTGAACTATCTCGCCGCGAAAGATGCGGCCGCGCCGACGCCCGCCGCCAAGGCTCCCTCGAGCCCCGCGCCGCCGCCTGCAAACGTGGCCCCGACGGCGAGCCTGCGCGGCTCGCGCACCGATCAGCGCGTGCCCATGACGCGGCTGCGCGCCCGTATTGCCGAGCGCATGGTGCAGGCGCAGGCAACCCAGGCGCTCCTCACCTCCTTCAATGAGGTGGACCTGCACGTGGTCAACGAGCTGCGGGGGCGCCACAAGGAGGCCTTCGAGAAGCAGCACGGCGTCAAGCTCGGGCTGATGTCGTTCTTCACCAAGGCCTGCGTCGAGGCGCTCAAAAGATTTCCCGCCGTCAATGCCTCGGTCGAGAACAACGACATCGTTTATCACGAATATTACGATATCGGAGTGGCCGTCTCGACGGATCGTGGACTGATCGTGCCCATTCTGCGCGATGCCGATCAGCTGAGCTTCGCCGAGATCGAGAAATCGATCGGCAACTTCGCCGCACGCGCGCGTGCCGGCACCGTCACCATGGAAGAGCTCACGGGCGGCACGTTCACGATCACCAACGGAGGGGTCTTCGGGTCGCTCCTCTCGACGCCCATCGTCAATTCTCCTCAGAGTGCCATTCTCGGCATGCACAAGATTCAGGATCGTCCCATTGCGGTGGACGGTCAGGTGGTGATCCGCCCGATGATGTACATCGCGGTCACTTATGATCATCGGATCATCGACGGCCGCGAGGCCGTCCAGTTTCTCGTCGTGTTGAAGCAATGCCTCGAGGATCCGGCGAGGATGGTGCTCGGCATATGAATGACGCCTACGACGTGATCGTGATCGGAGCGGGGCCGGCCGGCTATCCCGCCGCCATCCGCGCGGGTCAAAACAAGCTCAAGGTCGCCTGCGTGGACGAGTGGAAAAACACCGATGGCACCTACACCTTCGGCGGCACCTGCCTGAATGCGGGCTGCATTCCTTCCAAGGCCCTGCTCGAGTCCTCAGAGCTCTATCACCGCGCCCGGCATGAATTCGCCCAGCATGGCATCAAGATCGGCGATGTGAAGCTCGATCTGGCGCAGATGCAGAAGCGTCGCGCCACGATCGTCAAGACCATGACCGGCGGCATCGCCTCGTTGTTGAAGGCGGCGGGGGTCGCGGGCATGCAGGGACATGGGCGGCTTCTGCCCGGCAACAGCGTGCAGGTGACGGCGCCCGATGGCTCGGAGAAAACTCTTCAGGCGAAGCACGTCGTGCTGGCCACGGGCTCGACGCCCATTCGCTTGAGCGCGGTCCCGCATGACGGGAAATACATCGTCGATTCCTGGAATGCCCTGGAGTTCGACGCGGTCCCCAAGCGTCTCGGAGTGATCGGCGCCGGCGTCATCGGCCTCGAGCTCGGCAGCGTCTGGGCGCGGCTCGGAAGCGAGGTCACGGTTCTCGAGGCGTTGCCGGATCTGTTGCCCATGGTGGATCAGACCATCGCCAAGGAAGCGCAGCGCCATTTGAAGAAGCAGGGTCTTGATATCAAGCTCGGCGCGAAGGTGCTCCGGGGCACGGTGGCGGGCGGGGCCGTCGATGTGGTCTATTCGGATGCGCAGGGCGAGCACACACTGCAGGTGGACAAGCTCATCGTCGCCGTCGGGCGGCGCCCGTTCACCCAGGATCTTTTGGCCGAGGGAACCGGCGTCGAGCTCGATCAGCGCGGCTTCATCCAGGTGGACGAGCACTGTCGCACCGGGGCGCCCAACGTCTGGGCGATCGGCGATGTGGTGCGCGGGCCCATGCTCGCTCACAAGGGCAAGGAAGAAGGCATCATGGTGGCCGACCTGATCGCCGGCCGCTATGGCGAGGTGAATTACAAGGTGATTCCGTCCGTGATCTATACCGCGCCCGAAATCGCCTGGGTCGGTCTCACGGAGGAACAGGTGAAAGCGAGCGGCCGTCCCTACAAGGTCGGCTCGTTCCCGTTTGCCGCGAGCGGGCGGGCAAGAGCCATGGAATCCGCTCAGGGCATGGCGCGGATCATCGCGGCCAAGGACGACGATGAGATTTTGGGCGTGCACGTGATCGGGCCGCTCGCGGGCGAGCTCATCGCCGAAGCAGTGCTCGCCATGGAATACTCGGCCAGTACGGAAGACATCCAGCGCACCATCCACGCGCATCCGACGCTCTCCGAGGCCATTCACGAGGCCGCGCTCGCGGCCGACAAGCGCGCGATCGATACGATCAATCGCTAGCTGATTTCGGGGGCAAGGACATTGCGAGCTGATCGAACAGAAACGCATAGCTGTCCGCCATCTGGCCGACGCGGATCGACAGGGCGCTGCCGATCCCATGACCCGCATGGGCGTTGACGCTGAGATAAATCGGATTCTTGGAGCTGTTCGCGGCTTGCAGCAGGGCAATCATCTTGCGCGAGTGCGCCGGATTGACACGTCCGTCGGTTGCGCCCGTGGCCATGAAAATCGCCGGGTACGCGGTGCCGGGCACCACGTGATGGTAGGGTGAGTAGGCATAGAGCGCCTCGAACTGCTGTGCGTCCCGGGTCGAGCCGAACTCGGTCGTGTTGAATGCGCCATTGGGGTCGAGCTCCACCCGCAGCATGTCGTAGATGCCCACGCGCGAGACAACCGCGCGGAACAGTTCAGGATGCTGTGTGAACGCCGCGCCCATGAGCAAGCCGCCGTTGCTTCCGCCCAGAATCGCCAGGCGCGACGGCTTCGTGTAGCCGTGATCGATCAGATAATGGGCTGCCGCAAGGAAGTCGTCGAACACGTTCTGCTTGTGCGTCAATGCGCCTTGCTCGTGCCATTGCTCGCCGAACTCGCCCCCGCCGCGCAGGTTGGCGATGACGAAGACCCCTCCGCCGTCGAGCCACAGGCGTCCGCTCGGGCCGAGAAATTTCGGCTCGAGGTTGACGCCGTACCCTCCGTAGCCCGTGAGCAGGACCGGAGCGGTGCCATCCAGTCGCGTGTCCTTGCGGCGTACGATATTCAACGGGATGGCAGTGCCGTCTTTTGAGCGCGCCATCTCCCGCACCACCTCCGTGTCCTCGAATGTGGCGGGACTGGTCTGTGCCAAGGCGGTCTCGGCGGCGTGCGCCGTTCGCTCATCGTAGCGGGAGAAGTAGGGCGGGCGCAAATACGTCTGCACCGAATAGAGTAGCGTTCCGTCGCCGACGGGCTCGACCTCGGCGACCGCCGCGATGCCCGGCAGCGGCAATGCGCCCCGGGGTTTGCCGGCATGGTCGAAGATCGCGACGCGCGATGGGCCGCCGATGATCTCCCGTACGTAGAGTGAGTCGGGCGTCACAACGACCGGCTCGCCGCCGAATTCCCCGCCCCCCTGGATCACCGCATCGGATTCGGGAACGATGAGCTGGGCGCGCGACAACTCGGACACGCCCGGAGCGAGCTTGAGTAGCTGACCGCGCGGCGCTCCCTTTCTGGAGACCAGGTAAAGCGTGTGATCCGGACCCGAGGTCACGGCGACGATGCGGTCTTTAAAATCGGTGATTTTCGTGACGGCGCCGGCCGGTGTGATCGAGTAGTGTGCAAATTCGCCGCCGTCGCCGTTGGCGACCGAAGCGATCACCCGGTCGGGATCGTAGCGGTTGTCGAGTTGGATTTCCGCGAGCTTCGGGAAGTCCTTGCCCGCCACGTACGCATCCTTGGCCGGGTCCTCGCCGAGGCGATGGAAATAGATCTGCTGATAGAAATGCTGGTCTGCCGCCGGTCTTTCCGCGCCGGGATAGCGGGTGTACCAAAATCCAGTACTGTCCCTGCGCCATGCGAGACTTCCGCCGGCCGTGGGATATTGAACGCGCGCGATTTGCTCGGCGAGCTGCGTGCCCGACGCGGCATCGAATACATGCAAAGTGCCGTCCTCGCTGCCGTCTTCCGACAGCGACACCGCCACGAGCTTGCCGTTCGGCGAGGGGACGAACCAGTCAATGGCGGTCGTGCCCTTTGGATTGATGATATTGGGGTCCACGATGATTCGCGGGTTTCGCACGTCCAAGGTGCGCGTAAGTACGGCGATCATCGGCTGTTGCTTCGGTGGTTGATTGTAAAGGGCGAAAATGCGGCCGCCCCTGGCAAAGAGGTCCGAATACGCGCTCGAGGTCGCCGCGATCTGGCGGAGAAGCTGCTGGTAGATCGGCTCGCGCAGCGCGAGTCCATCGAGGTAGCGCCGAGTACGTGCGTCCTGGGCGGAGACCCAGGCCTCGACCGCCGGAGCCTTGGGATCCTCGAGCCAGCGATAAGGATCGGGCACGTCGATGCCGTGATAGCTGTCGATCACTACACGCTGGGGAGATGCGGGAACTGCGCTATCGAGACCGTCCGCGCGTGAATTGAAGGCGATCAGCGCCGCGAGCACGCAGGCGGCCGAAAGAGAAGGCTGCATCCCCGATCCTCCTGGTGGTGACCGTGTCCGCGATTATACGTATATTACAGCCTGCAACGATCGATAAGGCCCATCATGAATCTTGCATCGAACGCCGCAATCGTGTTCTGGACACTGGCTGCGACAAGCGCTCTCGCAGCGCCCCCGCCGCCGAGTGCGCCGGACAAAGAATCACCGCCGAGCGACAGCGCGAAGCCCACCGGGAGTTTCGAGCCCTTCAAGGCCCAATCCAAGACGAGCACGGGCAGCGTGACGGTGGGCGGGCAGGTGATCGCCTACCAGGCCGTGGCGGGCACGCTCATCGTTCATCCGAAAGGCTGGGACGATGTGCCGCGCGATCCGAAATCCGACAAGGAGGAAAGCGCACCGGGGAATGACGGACAGGGCCGCAACCCCACGGCCGAGGCGTCGATCTTTTATGTCGCTTATTTCAAGACCAACGGGGGCGCCGCTCGCCCGGTGACGTTCCTCTATAACGGCGGCCCAGGCTCATCGACCATGTGGCTGCACATGGGGGCGTTCGGGCCCCGGCGCGTCGTCACCTCGACGGATGCGCATACACCGGCGGCCCCTTACTCGATCGTGAACAACAATTCGAGTCTGCTCGATGCGAGCGACCTCGTGTTCATCGACGCACCCGGCGCGGGCTTCAGCCGCATCGCCGGCAAGGACAAGGAGAAGGCGTTCTACGGCATCGACCAGGACGCCTATGCCTTTGCCGAATTCATCTCCCAGTTCCTCACCAAGTACGGCCGCTGGAACTCGCCCAAGTACCTGTTCGGCGAGAGCTATGGGACTCCGCGCTCCGCCGTGCTCGTCAACCAGTTCGAGGCCGAGCGGTCCGTCGATTTCAACGGGGTCATCCTGCTGTCCCAGATCCTGAGCTTCGATCTGAGCCCGGATCGGCCGACGGGCAACCCCGGCATCGATCTGCCCTACGAGACGGTGCTGCCCACCTATGCGGCCACCGCCTGGTATCACCACAAGCTTCCCGGGGAGCATCCGGATCTGCCTGCGCTGCTCGCCGAGGTCGAGCAGTTCGCGATGGGCGACTATGCGCGGGCGCTCGCGGCAGGATCGGAGCTGAGCGATGCCGAGCGCAACGCGGTCGCACAGAGGCTGCATGGCTACACGGGACTTCCGGTCGAATACATCCTGAAGGCGAACTTGCGCATCGATGGCGGTGAATTCCGTCAGACGCTCAAGGGCGATGAGGACATGACCACCGGCCGGCTCGATACGCGCTTTGCCGGTCCGGATATCGATCCCTTGAGCCAAAGAGCCAACTACGACCCCCAGTCGAGCGCATTGAGCTCGGCCTACACCTCCGCATTCAACGATTACGCCCGCAGGGAGCTGCATTGGACGCCCGACGAGGCGTTCAAGCCGAGCATCGGCATCTACCGCACCTGGAACTTCGAGCATCAGCAACCGGGAGCCACCCCACCCATCCCCTCCGGCACGGCGGCGAACGTTCTACCGGATCTTGCGAATGCGATGAAGATCAACCCGACGCTCAAGGTTCAGTTGAACGCAGGCTATTTCGATCTCGCGACTCCCTTCTATCAGGGCGTGTACGAGATGCACCACTTGCCGATGCCGTCGAAGCTGCAGAGCAATATCGAGTACAAATTCTACGATTCAGGGCACATGGTGTATGCCAAGGATGCATCGCTCAAGGCGCTGCACGACAACGTGGCGGCGTTCATTCGCCGTACCGCAGCGCCGGGATCTTGAGTCCGGCGCGCGCGCGGGCGGTCACTTCTTGCGGCGCGCGCTCACCACGTTCGGCAGCTGCGCGATGCGCGCGAGAGTGCGCGAGAGCTGCGGCAGGCCGGTGATCTCGATCGCGATCCGCATGCGCGCGAGGTGATCGCGCGGATCCGTGGTCGTGGTCATGCTCCGGATGCTGATTTTCTCGTCAGCGAGTGCCGCACTGACATCGCGCACGAGGCCGCGGCGGTCGAATGCCTCGACCTCGATGTCCACGGGAAACTCCGTGGTGCTCGATGCGCCCCAGGCGACGGGCAGAATGCGCGCCGGCGCTTTGAGGGCGAGACGTGCGAGGTTCGAGCAGGCCTGCGTGTGGACCGTGACGCCGCGTCCGACCGTGATGTAGCCGACGATGGCCTCCGGGGGCACGGGTTTGCAGCACCGGGCGTAGGTGGATAGCAGATCTCCCACCCCCTGTACCTCGAGCTCCGGCTCGCGGTGCGCGGCCGTTCGGGCTTTGGCCGGCTCCTCCGGGCGCGGCGCGCGAGCGTGCAACACACGCTGGATCGCCGCGGCCACCTGCGCCATGTTGATCTCGCCCAGCCCCAGGGCCTCGTGCAGCTCCTCGGCGCTTTCGAGCTTGAGCTCGGCCAGGAGCTCCGGAATCGATGGGGTATTGACGCCCAGGCGCTGGATCTCCCGATCCAGCATCGCACGTCCCTCGAGCTTGTTCTCCGTGGCTTCCTGCTTACGGAACCAGGCGCGGACCTTGTTGCGGTTGCGGGGACTCGCCAGAAACCCGGACTGAGCCGAGAGCCAGTCGCGCGACGGATGCGCCGTTTTTGCGGCAATGATCTCGACCGTTTCGCTGTTTTTCAACGGGTAGTCGAGCGGCACCATGCGCCCGTTCACCTTCGCCCCGCGGGTGCGGTGGCCGAGGTCGGTGTGCACCTGATACGCAAAGTCAAGAGGCGTGCCGCCGACCGGCACATCGACGATCTCCCCCTTGGGCGAGACCACGTAGATGCGATCCTGAAAGAGCTCGACGCGCATCCGGTCGAGAAAATCGCGCGTCGCCTCCTTCTCATCCGGCGCGAGCAGGGCGCGCAGCTGGTTGATCTTGCGCTCGTAGGCTTGATCGCCGCGTCCGCCTTCCTTGTAGCGCCAGTGCGCGGCCACGCCGCGCTCCGAGTGAGCGTGCATCTCGTGAGTGCGGATCTGGATCTCGACCGCCTGACCACCCGGACCGATCACGGCCGTATGGATGGATCGATACAAGTTGTCTTTCGGCGTGGCGATGTAGTCGTCGAACTCCCCCGGTATGAATTGCCAGAGCGAGTGCACGATACCGAGCGCCGCATAGCACTCCGCCACGGTGTTGACGAGCACGCGAGCCGCGCGAATGTCCATGATCTGCTCGAAGGCGAGGCTCTTCGACTGCATCTTGCGCCAGATGCTGTAGATGTGCTTCGGCCGCCCCTCGATACGCGCTTCGATCCCCGTGGCGCGCAGCTCGTGGTCGAGCCGGCTCTTGAGCTCCTCGATGTAGCGCTCGCGGTCGGCGCGGCGAACTTTCAGCGCCGCAGCGATGTGCCGGTACTCGGGCGGCTGCAGGTAGCGAAACGCCAGATCCTCCAGCTCCCACTTCAACTGCCACACCCCCAGCCGGTTGGCGAGCGGAGCGTAGACCTCGCGCGTGACCGTCGAGAGCTTGCGCTTCTCGGCCGCATCGAGGGCCTTGGCGGCGCGCATGCGCTGCAGCTGCTCGGCCAGCTTCACGACGACCAGCCGGACATCGCCGATGACGGCCACCAGCATCTTGCGCAGCGCCTCGGCTTGCGCCGGCTCGAGTCCCCGTTCGGGCGTCCAATCGGCGGGCAATCCGACCTCGCCGAGCTCGGAGAGGGCGCGGGCCAGCCGGGTCGCCTCGCCGCCGAATCGCGCTTCCGCGGTATCGCGGTCGATCCGCTTGTCCTCGAGCAGCGGCTTGAGCAGCGCCGCCATGACCACATCCTCGTCCGCCTCGAGCGTGCGCACGATCTCCGCCACTTCGAGCGAGACGCGGCGTCTCGAGTCGGCTTCCGGCGGCAATTCGAGCTGCATCACCGCCGCGATCCGGGATTCGAGCGCCGAGCTCGCAGTACGCAGGCGCGTGGTGGTTTCCATCGATCCTAAGCGGCCGGTCGGTGGGTTTAGCCGGCCATTGCCGGTATCATACTCGTCCCATGACGAACCCCCTTCGCATGGCCGCGGGCGAGACCCTTGCCGATTAGGCCGCTCCGGGTGCTCGGCATCGATCCCGGCTCTCAATGCACGGGCTTCGGCGTCCTCGACGTGGCCGGCTCGCGATTGACGTACGTGGCGAGCGGGGTGATCCGCACACCGCAGGGCGACTTTGCGGCGCGCCTCTGGGAGATTCACAGCTGCGTGCGCAGCATCGTCGCGCAATACCGTCCGCAGGAGATCGCCATCGAGCGGGTATTCGTGAACCGCAATCCCGACAGCGCATTGAAGCTCGGTCAGGCGCGCGGTGCCGCCATTTGCGGCGCGGCCGATGCCGATGCCGAGGTGTTCGAGTATGCGACGCGCCAGATCAAGCAGGCCGTGGTCGGCTCCGGGAGCGCCGAAAAAGCTCAGGTTCAGCTCATGATGCGCAGCATTCTGCGCCTCGATGGGCGCCTCGCCGCCGATGCGGCCGATGCGCTCGCCGCCGCGGTCTGCCACGCGCTTCGCGGGCCGGTGCGCGCATCGGTCAAGCTGGCGAGCCGGGGACTCGCGAGTCCCGGACTGGGCCGTCCGCGATGATCGGGTTCCTGAAGGGCCGCCTCGCCCTCAAGCAGCCTCCCACCCTGATGGTGGACGTGAACGGGGTCGGATACGAGCTCGAGGCTCCGATGTCCACCTTTTACGGTCTGCCGGCCGCAGGCGAGCCCGTCGCACTCTTCACGCACCTGGTCGTGCGCGAGGATGCGCACATCCTGTTCGGATTCGGCACCGAGAGCGAGCGGCGTTTGTTCCGCGGATTGCTCAAGGTCTCGGGCGTCGGCCCGAAGATCGCCTTGGGGATCTTGTCCGGGGCGAGCGTTGCGGATTTCCTCCGGATCGTTGAGGCGGAGGACATCGGCATGCTCACGCGGATCCCGGGAATCGGCAAAAAGACCGCCGAGCGGATCATCATCGAGATGCGCGACAGCGTGCAAAAGCTCGCGGCCCCCACCGCCCGCGAGGGAACTGCCTTGAGCCCGGCTGCCTCGAGTCCGCAAGGCGAGGCGTTCGCCGCGCTGGTGGCGCTCGGCTACAAGCCGCCGGAGGTCACTCGGCTGCTGAAGGCCGCGGATGAGCCCGGTTTGTCGACCACCGAAATCATCCGGCGCGCCCTCAAATCCGCGGCCAAGCCTTAATATTGCGTATGGGCATCGAACAGGATCGAATCATCAGTGCGGCGGGCAACGGCGACGATGCCCTCATCGAGCGCACGGTGCGGCCGAGGAGCCTCGCCGAGTACGTCGGACAACCCAAAGTCACGATGCAGATGGATATTTTCATCCAGGCTGCACGCATGCGCGGTGAGGCGCTCGATCACGTTCTCATTTTCGGACCGCCGGGATTGGGCAAGACCACTCTTGCGCACATCATCGCCAACGAGCTCAAGGTGAATCTGCGCCAGACCTCGGGCCCGATCCTCGAGCGGCCGGGCGACCTGGCGGCCTTGCTCACCAACCTCGAGCCCCGCGACGTGCTGTTCGTGGACGAGATTCATCGCCTGAGTCCCGTGGTGGAGGAGGTGCTGTACCCGGCCATGGAGGACTCGCAGCTCGACCTGATGATCGGCGAGGGGCCGGGCGCGCGCTCCATCAAGCTCGACCTGCCGCCCTTCACGCTGGTGGGCGCCACGACACGCGCGGGTCTCCTGACATCGCCGTTGCGCGATCGGTTCGGCATCGTGCAGCGGCTCGAGTTCTATACCACGGAGGAGCTCATCAAGATCGTGGTGCGCAGCGCGTCGATCCTGAAGCTGCGCCTCGAGCCCGACGGCGCGGCGCGGATCGCGGAGCGCTCGCGCGGCACCCCGCGCATCGGCAATCGGCTGTTGCGCCGCGTGCGCGACTTCGCGGAAGTCAAGGCCGCCGGGCTGATCAGCGGCGAGGTGGCGCTCGCGGCGCTCGACATGCTCGAAGTCGATCCCCAAGGTTTCGACATGCTCGACCGTAAACTGCTCTTGACCGTCATCGAGAAGTTCGACGGCGGTCCCGTGGGTGTCGACAGCCTGGCGGCGGCGATGAGCGAGGAGCGCGGCACGATCGAGGATGTGATCGAGCCTTTCCTCATCCAGCAGGGCTTCCTGATGCGCACCGCACGCGGCCGGGTTGCCACGCGCAACGCGTACGCGCACTTCGGCCTCAAGGCCCCCACCATCGAGCGCGACCTGAGTCTGCCGCTTTTTCGGGATTCGCCGTAGATGACTGCGGCGCCGGAATTCTCCCGAAGGCGTGCGCGCGACTCTTCGACTAGCCATTGATCAAAGGGGAGTTGTCGATATAGATGCGATAGACGGCGATGAGCGCGCCGCGCAGCTCAAACACGTTGGCAAACCCTACCGTGACCTGGCTGCCGTCGTGGCGCGTGTAGGTGACCTCTCCTTCGCACACCGCGCTGTCCGGGCCGCACCAGGTGCGGATGAGGCGATGGCGGCATGAGGCGATGGCGGCGAAGAAGCTGCTCACGGCCGTGTGAATCGCGTCGGTCCCCACCACCGTCGGTGCATTCCCGAAGCGAAACTGCGCGTCGGGCGTGAGGAGCGCGGCGAAGCCCGTTGCGTCGCGTGCATCGATGACGGCGAATACGCGCTGCCACCAGGCGGTATCCGGCTCGAAAGACTTCATTCTTGTATGCTAATGACGGTGATCTGCGCAATCAACAAATCGAGCGCGACGCTGCCCTACAGCTGCGAGCAAGCATTCGATCTCGCCGCCGATATCGAGCGCTATCCCGAATTCCTGAGCGGATGGGTATCGGCGCGGATTCTGAGGCGTGAGTCCGACATCTGCCATGTGGAGCAGGTTGTGGGGCTCGGACCCTTTCGCCTGCAATTCACGTCCAAGGCCGTCCTGCGTCGTCCGGAACGGATCGAGGTCACCTCGACGCAGGCACCGTTTCGTTTGTTCAGCCTGTGCTGGCTGATCGCCGCGGTGCCGCCGGCGGGTTGCCGCGTCGGCGTGGCCGTCCACGTCGAGCTCGAGTCGAGAATCATGCAACGGATCGCGAATGAAGTCCTGCCCGCCGCGGTCGATGACCTGGTCGCCGCCTTCGAAGCGCGAGCTCATCGCGTGTATGCGGGGGCGCATCCGGCGCGGCAGGGCTAGTGCCTCCATCAGCTGCGATTCAACAGGATAGCCGTGATCAGGCTCACGCAGCCGAGCGCATGGATCGCCAGCGTGAGCTCGATGCTTCGTTTCAACCGCGGCCGTCCCCCGGGCTCGACCGATATGCCCCGGGCGGCCTGCAGACCGAGGCCCGCGAGGGCAACGGCCGGCAGCGCGTACCACATCGGCAGCGCGTGCCGCGCGATGGCCGCGGCCGAGGCCGCGAGCGCGATGAACAGGAGTCCGCGGTAGATCCAGCGCGCGCCGGCGACGCCCCAGCGCACGACGAGGGTGCGCTTGTGCGCCCGGCGGTCGGCATCGATATCTGGAACCTCGTTGATGACCAGGATCGCCGCCGCCCATGCGCTCACCGGCAGGCAGATGAGCACCGCGCCGAGATCGACGAACCCTGTCTGCAGCCAGACGCTCCCCAGCACCGGCAGCGCACCGAAGGCGATCGCCACCGTGAGCTCTCCCCAGCCGCGCGCCGAGAGCTGCACGCCGGGCAGGGAGTAGAGGAGACCCAGACCGAGTCCCGCGCACCCGAGCCAAATCACGCCGGGGCCGCGCAATGCAGCGAGCAGCGCGCCGAGCAGCAGCGCGGCCGCACCCAGGCCGAGCGCGAGGCGAGTCATCTGCGTGCGGGACAGAAGTCCGGATTGAATGAAGCGCGAGCCGCCCGTGTACGGGTAGATACGTTCCACATTGTCGGGGTCCGCGCCGGTGATGTCGTCTCCGACGTCGTTATAGACATTGGCAGCGGCGTGTGCGAGCAGCATCACCGCGAGAGCGAGTCCGAACGTCAGGCCATCGAAGCGGTGAAACGCCGCGCCCGCCCAGGCGGTGCCGGTGGCGACCGGGGTCACCGCGGCAATCAAGAACGGAGGCCGCGTGGCGAGAAACGCGCGGCGGACCGCAGCCCCGAGGCCCGGTCCTGCGAGTGCCGGTGAGGGACCCTCGATTGGCCGCTCCGCGTCGAGCAAGCTCATCGGTGCATCTCGCGCGGCGGCTCCGCGAGGGTCGGCTCGTCGCGGTGTTGCGGCGCAAAACACCGTGAGCTCGAGGATGATCCGTTGCCGCGCATCTGCTGAAAGTTAGAATATCGGGCGGCGGGGCGTCGGTACGAAACCGTACAGACAGCGAGTGTTCAAAAATGGCCTCATTGGGTCGCGCCCGGACCATCTCGGGCGCGAAACTTATCATCTATCGGAGCTTGTTTCCATGAAGACAACACGAACAATTGCTGCGGCCGCCGTACTCGGCTGGCTCGTATCCATTCCGAGCTACGCTGCCGACAGCGCGGCAGGGCAAAAGACCTTCCAGGGCATCTGCGCCGCCTGCCACAAATTACAGAGCTACGCCGGGAAATCGGAAACCGAGCTCCAAACAGAAATCAAGGGCATCGTCGGGGGAGCGGTAAAGCACCCGAAGAAGCTCACGTTGAGCGACGACGACATCGCGAATGTCGCAGCGTATATTGCGAGCAACGAGCCGAAATAAACGGCGGCGGCCGGCATTTCAAACAGCGAGCGATCGAGTGTTGCGGTCGACCCCGCCGCCGTTCGAGCGCACCGTCTCCGGGGCCGCCGCGCGGGCAATCCCACCCGACACATGGGCAGAGGGACCGGGCAGGCAACTGTATTCCCGGCGCACTACCTGGTAGCACTCACAGCAGACGGTTTCGAGACCGATGCGATCGGTCACCGTGATGCGGCCGCGGTGGTATGTAATGAGGCCGGCATCCAGCAATTTGTGTGCGGCTTCCGTGATGCGTTCACGGCGCACACCCAGCGTGTTGGCGAGCAGTTCGTGCGTCATCGTCAGCTCGTTCGAAGCGAGCCGGTCGAGGCTCAGCAGCAGCCAACGGCACAATTGTTGATCGATGGAATGGAGCCGATTGCACACGGCCGTTTGCGAGATCTGTCGCACCAGCGCCTGGGTATAGCGTAGGAGCAATTGCTGCACGGCGCCGCCGCGGGCGAATTCATCCTTGAGAACCTCACTCTTCAGGCGGTAGATTCGGCCGCTGCTCTGAACCAACACGCGGTTCGCCAGCTTACCCCCGCCCAGGAAGACGTTGACCCCCACCAGACCCTCATTGCCAATCATCGCGATCTCGGTAGACGCACCGTCCGCCGCCATGTGCAGCAAAGAAATTATCGCGGTGGCCGGGAGGTATACGCAGTCGAGCGCCGCGCCGGGTTCGCACAGAGTCGTGCCAGCGGGTACTTCCAGGGCCGAGAGGTGGGGTTGCACCCGCTTCCAATCGAGTTCCGGAAGTGCCGCGAGCAGCTTGTTCTGTGGAGTAGGCCAGACAACAATACTGTTCGATTTACCGTTGCCATTCGCATTGCGTTGCATTTGAGCACGCTATGGGAACAGCGGCGCCGTATCCATACGTATATACCGAAGTCGCGCGTCTCCACCGACATCGTCGCTTTGACCTTGCCCTGGCCGTGTAAGTGGCTCCATGCGCATGTCGTCCCGCATGCAGCCGATGTTCGGACGCAGCGATATGCTGGACAACACCCGCTGGGTTGTTGCACGTTTCCTGTCGGTAAATGTCCGTGGATGCGGCACACGGTGCGCTGTGGCGCCGCAGCGAAACTTAGGGCTCTGTTGTCTTGACCTTGTTTGAGCCGGGTCCAGGGCCGAGAAAACCGGAAGCAGTTTCCAGAATGAGAGTGGTCGTTTTCCAGAAATGCTGGCGGAGCAATGCGCACGCTTTGACCGTATCACGGTCGATGGTTGCCTTCATCAGTTCTTCATGCTCCTGAAGCACGTTGCGCTGGTGATATTCAGCAACGGCGGCGACTTGCCAAAGGAAGCGATAGCGCTCGGCGTGCTGAAACATCAGCTTGCAGAAATAAAGTAGCCACTCGGACTTACACGCCGAGATCAGCGCCTCATGAAAATCATCGTGCGCGACCCATAGCGCTCCCCGTTCGCTGGCAGGTATCTCTGCGGGGTAGCGCGGGCTACCCGCAAGTCGATGAAAGGCAGCAACGAGGCGCGACTCCCACGCTAGATCGCCGTGCTCGATCGAGCGCGTCAACGCCGCGGTCTCGACGGTTACACGTGTCTCCGTGATGTCGATGAGCTGTTCGCGACTGGCGGGCGTGGTGCGATATCCGCGCTGGTCGACGGCCTCGACGAGGCCGTCGGTCACGAGCCGCGACAATGCCTCGCCCAACGCACTCGAGCTATATCCATAGCGCTCCACCAGGGACTTGACGCGTAACTTCTCGTTCGGCTTGAGGCGACCGCTAAGGTTGGAGGCACTAGATGAAGCCCTGTTTGCCGAGCAGGGTTCCGTGGGGATGGGTGGCGCTGGTTCGGCCCGACCGCTGTGTCATAGCCGAAGGTCCCGCAGATCAGACGAACCAGTTACTGGGCCACGTGTTGCAACGGCTGGGTGCGGACTCGATTTGAGGATCGGTACTGAGGAGGAGGGTCTGAAGTGTCTGATCCCGGTTCCACCACTGCCTCATGGCTAGATGACCATCAAAGAGCGTTCAGTTCTTCCAGCGCAGGCTCGCTGAATTCCAGAAGAGGAACGCTTCCTACCTCCTCGTTTCATCAAGTCATGTAGTTCCACACCGGGGGGATTGGAGCCGCTTGGCCGTGCAAGTATCGTCGGTCGGAGAATACTCCGCCGCAAGAACGGTTGACAGGCACCATATTCCGTGTAAACTGTACTGAACCGTACGGATCTGATAATTCTCAGTTATGCCCGATTTCGCCTTACAAATACTAAAGGGTTCGACTACAAACATGGACACGCTCACCAGCATTAATGTATTCCGACAGGTGGTCGAATCCGGTAGCTTCGTGGGTGCGGCCAACCGGCTGGAGCTCTCCACCGCGATGGTTAGCAAGCACGTCATGGCGATTGAGAAGCGCCTCGGGGTGCGACTGCTGAATCGCAACAGCCACAAGCTTAGCCTGACCGAGCCGGGGGGGTTTTACCTCGAGCGCTGCAAAGCCATTCTTCATGACCTACAGAAGACGGAACTCGAATTGGAGTCCTTGAGCTCGGCCCCCCGGGGCACCTTGCGTATTGCGTTCTGCGATACCTGCATCCCAGGTCTGGGGTTGGCGAGTGTGCTTGCCGAATATCGGCGTCGCTGGCCTGATGTCGTAGTGGACATCTCCTTCGTCGATCGCAATGTGGACCTCGTGGAACAAAGCTACGATCTCGCGTTTCGACTCGTACAAGATGAGTCTCTCCCGCCGGGCATCGTGGCGCGTCGGGTCCGATCCATTCCCTTCCGAGTGGCCGGCTCGCGCGCTTACCTCGAACGCAATGGCGTACCGGAGCTGCCCGAGGATCTCGCTCGCCATGATTTCATCACGGCTGGGGGTCTCGAGACGCTGAGGCTCGAATCACCGCAAGGTAGCGTCGATATCCCACTGCGCGTGGCTTTGCGCTGCCGCACGATGGCGGATGTCGCTATTACGGTAGCAGGCGGCATGGGGTTGGCACTATTGCCCGCGACCTTGTTGAACGATCCTGCGTTCTCAAATGTCCTGAGGCCGGTGCTCACGGAATCCCGGCTGAAGGCCTTCAACCTGTATTTGCTTTATGCCGGCCGGAAGTTCCTGCCATTCAAGTCTCGGGCATTCATCGACTTGGTTGTTGATTCCACTGCCAGTCCCGGACAGAAGCAGACGGGACTTGCGGTCGACCGTAGACGTTCGATGGCCGAAGCGCACGTCCAGGCGTTGGCGGTCTGAGCGTGCATTGTCACATCGCGTTTCGCCCTGTTATCGACGAACTCTCACAAACGTTTGAAGTCCTCCCCACGTGAAGAAAAGCGACAGCAAACGTCGAGCCATCCTGAATACCGCCTACCGCCTATTCCGGACGCAGGGCTTCGACAAGACATCGGTCTCCGAAATCACCGCCGAGGTCCGCGGGTCCAAGGCAACGATTTACAATCACTTCTCCTCGAAGGAAGAACTATTCGTGGAATGCATGATGACCGCCGCGCAGAACTACATGGCGGGGACGCTCAGGCACCTCGACCATGCGAGTGCCGATCCGGCCGTGCCTCTCTTCGACTTTGGCAAAAGCTTTCTCAAGTTCATCTGTTCTCCGGAACAGCTGGAGGTGCGGCGGTTGATGATCGCGGAGGCTGCGCGGTCGGGCACCGGCAAGCTGTTCTTCGACAAGATCAGCGTGATGCGCGCACATGTTTCGGCATTCATGTCTGCATGCATGTCTTCCGGGGCTTTACGCCGTGACGATCCTGATCTCGCGGCCAACCACTTCGGGGCACTGCTGGAGGCTGAGATCCTCGAACCTTTGCTTCTGCAAGTGCGCGAAGTTCTCCCGGGTGGCAAGGAGATAGTGCTGGCCACCAAACGTGCCGTAGCTGCATTCCTGAGGGCTTATGAGCCCGCTGGTAGTCTGGTTCTGGCCACACACAACGGCAGATAAACTGTACAGATCGGTTTTGGAATGTCGACATGAAATTGAAGACTGAAGCAAAACGTCAGGAAATTCTCAAGGCGGCGGCGGAAGTGTTCCGGGAGATCGGCTTCGAACGTGCTTCCATGTCGGAGATCCGAGCGCGAGTCGGCGGGTCGAAAGCGACGCTCTACAACTACTTTCCTTCGAAGGAAAAGCTGTTCTTCGAGGTCATGTATCAGGCCAAGGAGCTCGAGCTCGGAGCGATTACCGCCGGCCTGAATCCCGACGCAGATGACCTGAAGCTCGAGCTCCAGCAGTTCGGACAACCACTGGTGCGCGCCCTGTACTCACCAGAAGCCATTGCAATCCGTCGCCTCGCCATCGCCGAGTCGGGGAACTCAGATATTGGTAAGGTGGTTTTTGAGGGATCGGGACTTCTTATGGAGAAGCAGGTCGCCGAATTCCTGAAGAAGGTGATGAAGCGCGGATTGCTGCGCACCGCAGATGCAAAGACTGCTGCCATTCATCTGCTGAATCTGCTCGAATCGGAATTTCTGCAGCGGACATTGCTCGGCGTCATGGAGGCGGTCAAGCCGGAAGCGGTCAAGGGCGCCGTACGCCGCGCCGTCGATGCATTCCTGTCGGGATACGCACCGCCCTGATCGGCCGGTGCGAATGGAAAACAGCCGACGCTCGAATGTCGGCATAAACTGGATTCGGCGCGAATCGATCGACGCACGCACGCATGGATAGTTGAAGTGGTTGTTGCGCAGTGAGCGCAGCAATCGGTCGTCTGTTGCATGCGGCCTCCCAAGCCAATGCGCCACTGGCCGGAAAGGTCGCCCCCTGCGTCGAGCTTCTGGTTAGCGGGTCTGAGCCGCTCGAGGATCTCTCCCTTGCGCCATTCGCTCAGGGACATCCGGCATGGGTGCGCCCGCCAATGCCCAATGCTCGACGCCTGCCCGTTGACGCGGATGCCGCGGGCGGTACAACGCGCAGCCGATTCATGCGCGTTTCCTGTGAGTGAACGTCCTTCGGCCTTATTGAGGGTACGATCGATAAACCAGGAAGGAGATCAGCCGATGAACGCAGCCTTGAAATCTGTCATCGCCCAGCCGGCTTGGAAGGCGCTTTGGGCGCATTTTGAGAGTCTACGCGGCCTGCAGCTGAGCCAGCTCTTCGCCGATGACCCCCTGCGCGGTGAGCGCATGACGCTCGAGGAGGTCGGTATCTATTTCGACTACTCGAAGAATCGAGTCACCGAGGAAACGTTGAGGCTGCTTGTGCAGCTCGCCGAGGAGGCAGGACTCCGCGGCCTCATCGATGCGATGTTCCGCGGTGAGCAGATCAACGTATCGGAGAAGCGAGCGGTCCTGCACGTCGCGCTACGCGCCCCTAAGGACGCCTCGATCATCGTCACCGGTGAGAACGTGGTGCCGCGTGTGCATGCCGTCCTCGACAGGATGAGCGATTTCGCGAACCGCGTCCGTTGCGGCTCCTGGCGGGGTCATACCGGCAAGCGCATCCACAACGTGATTAACATCGGCATCGGAGGCTCGGACCTCGGTCCCGTGATGGCGTACGAGGCGCTGCGACACTACAGCGCCCGCGAGATGACCTTCCGTTTCATTTCCAACGTCGACGCTACCGACTTCGTCGAAGCGACGCGCGATCTCGATCCGGCGGAAACTCTCTTCATCGTTTCCTCGAAGACCTTTACAACGCTGGAGACCATGACGAACGCGCAGAGCGCGCGCGAGTGGCTCCTCGCGGGCCTTGGTGGCGATGCGGCATCGGTCGCGAAGCATTTCGCGGCGGTCTCGACCAACGTCGACGCGGTCCGCAGGTTCGGCATCGACCCGGCCAATATGTTCGGCTTCTGGGACTGGGTCGGGGGCCGCTACTCCATGTGCTCGGCGATTGGGCTCTCCACCATGATTGCCATCGGCCCTGAGAACTTCATGGAGATGCTCGCCGGTTTCCACGCCATGGACGAGCATTTCCGCACCGCGCCGTTCGACAAGAACCTGCCGGTGCTCATGGGCTTGCTGGCGCTTTGGTACAACAACTTTTTCGGTGCTCAGACCGTCGCGGTGCTGCCCTACGAGCAGTACCTCAAGCGCTTTCCGGCATACCTGCAGCAGCTCACCATGGAGAGCAACGGCAAGCACATAACCCTCGAGGGGCATCCGGTGCTGATCGATACCGGACCGATCTACTGGGGCGAGCCGGGCACGAATGGCCAGCACTCTTTCTATCAGCTCATCCATCAGGGAACTCGGCTCATCCCTTGCGACTTCATAGCCTTTGCGCAGCCGCTCAATCCTCGCGGAGAGCACCACGATCTCTTGCTCGCCAACATGTTCGCGCAGGGCGAGGCGCTCGCCTTCGGCAAGCCGGCCGAGCAGGTGAGGGCCGGGGGCTCTCCCGACCGGCTGGTGCCGCATCGAACTTTCGAAGGCAACCGGCCCTGCAACATGCTGCTCCTCGAGCGGCTGACTCCTGGAGCCCTCGGCAAATTGGTCGCGCTATACGAGCACAGCGTGTTCGCGCAAGCGGCGATCTGGCGCATCGACGCGTTCGACCAGTGGGGCGTCGAGCTCGGGAAGGTACTCGCCCAGCGCATCATGCCGGAGCTTTCCGGCGCGGAGGAGCGGCTCGCGCATGACAGCTCCACCAATAACCTCATTCGTCATTACCGGAAGTTGCGGCGTACGTCATGAAGACCCTCAGCGTCAGGGAACGACAACGGAGACTTCGATGACACGCGACCCGATGGTTCAAACTGCAATCAATACCATTCGCACCCTCTCGATCGACGCCGTCCAGCAAGCCGAATCGGGGCATCCGGGTACGCCCATGGCCCTTGCACCGCTCGTCTACACGCTCTGGAACCGCGTGATGCGCTTCGATCCGCAGGACCCCATTTGGCCGAATCGAGACCGATTCGTGCTCTCGAACGGTCACGCCTCGATGCTGCTGTGGTCAGCGCTCCATCTCACGCGAACACGCGCCGTGAATGCCGAGTACGAGCGCTTGGGGGAGCCCGCGGTGACGCTCGAGGATATTCGCCGCTTTCGCCAACTGGACAGCAAAGCGCCGGGACATCCGGAGTATCACTGGGTCTCGGGTGTGGAGACCACGACCGGTCCGCTCGGACAGGGCGTTGCGACCAGTGTCGGCATGGCCATCGCCCAGAAGTGGCTCGCGGCTCGATACAACCGCCCAGGTTTCCCGATCTTCGATTACGACCTCTTCGCGGTGTGCGGTGATGGTTGCATGATGGAAGGAGTGGCATCGGAAGCTGCGTCGCTCGCGGGTCACCTTGGCCTCGACAACCTGTGCTGGATCTACGACAACAACCACATCACCATCGAGGGTGACACCCACATCACGTTCAGCGAGGACATCGCTACGCGTTTTCTGAGCTATGGCTGGAACGTCGAGCGTCTCGGCGATGCCAACGATGTGGACCGCATCGAGCGGGCTCTTCGGGTGTTTCGCGAGACCCGGGGCCGACCCACATTCATCATTCTCGACAGTCACATCGGCTACGGCTCCCCCCGCAAGCAGGACACGGCAGCTGCTCACGGCGAGCCACTTGGCGAAGAGGAATGCCGGCTCACCAAACAGGGCTACGGCTGGCCCGAGGACGCGAAGTTCTTCGTGCCCGACGGTGTGTATGAGCACTTCGCGGCCGGAATTGGAGCACGGGGGGCGCAGAGCCGAACGCAGTGGATCGATCTCTTCGATAAGTACCGGGGCAAGTATCCGGATCTCGTCACCGAGATCGGGCAGATGCAGCGGCGCGAGCTGCCCTGCGGATGGGACCGCAACCTGCCGGTTTTCCCGGCTGACGCGAAAGGCATCGCGGGCCGTGAAGCTTCGGGCAAGGTGCTGAACGTGCTCGCCCAGAACATTCCGTGGTTCCTCGGTGGGTCCGCCGATCTTGGCCCATCGAACAAGACCACATTGACCTGGGAGGGCGCGGGAGACTTCCAGGCCTGTAGCCCGGGCGGAAAGAACCTGCACTTCGGGATCCGCGAGCACGCCATGGCGGCCGTGGTGAACGGCTTATCGCTTTCCAAGCTCCGTGCTTTCGGCGCTACCTTCTTCATCTTCAGCGACTACGCACGCCCGGCGATCCGCCTCTCTGCCCTGATGGAACTCCCCACGATCCTCATCTTCACGCACGATGCGATGGGCGATGGAGAAGACGGTCCGACCCATCAGCCGGTCGAACATCTGCTCTCGCTGCGCGCTATCCCGGGATTGATCACGTTGCGGCCTGGAGATGCCAACGAAGTCGTGGAGGCGTACCGCTACATCATGCAACTGCGGCACAAGCCGGCCGTTCTTGCCTTATCGCGCCAGCCATTGCCGACCGTCGATCGAACCAAGTACGCGAGCGCGGTGGGGGTGGCCCGCGGGGCCTACGTACTGGCCGATGTCCCCGGTGGCGCGCCGGAAGTCATCCTGATCGGCACTGGGAGCGAGCTCAGCCTCGCCGTGCAAGCGCACGAGAGACTCGCCGCCGATGGCATCCGCTCGCGGGTTGTATCAATGCCCTCATGGGAGATCTTCGATCATCAGACGGCGGAATACCGGGACAGCGTACTGCCGCCGAGCATCAAAGCGCGCGTGGCTGTGGAGCAAGGGTCGACGCTCGGCTGGGAGCGATACGTCGGCACGGCGGGCTGCGTCATCGGAATGGCGACGTTCGGTGCATCCGCCCCACTCAGAGCGCTGCAGCAGCGGTTCGGTTTCGAGCCGGATAAAGTTGCTGCCGCGGCCAAGGCGCTGCTCGGCCGAATATGAGCGCGACCTCGGACTCTTCCTCCATGCCTCTCAAGCCGATGCTCCGCGCTCATCAACGTACGCCCGCCCGAAAGGGCGAGCAACGCGTAGCCGATATCTGGGCGCTCGTGCTCGCTGCGGGAGATGGCAAGCGCCTCGAGCGCCTCACCAAAGCGTACGGCAGCCCTGCGATCCCGAAGCAATACTGCTCGCTGCGAAATGGCCCGTCGTTGCTGCATGATGCGTTGCGGCGTGCACTCGCGGTCACGGCCCTGCAACGTACCTGCGTCGTGGTCGCGGAGAAGCATCGGTGCTGGTGGATGCCTGAGACGAGCGTTCTCCCTCGGGACAATGTGATTGTGCAGCCGGAGAACCGTGGCACGGGTGTCGGGATCCTGTTGCCATTGCTGCACATTCTCGACTGCGATGCCCGCGCGCGTATTGTGATACTGCCCTCGGACCATCATATACGAGCGGAGCACTGTCTGATTCGCTCGCTGCGCGCCGCCCTCGAGACGATAAAACTACACGAGGGGAGGACGCTGCTCCTTGGCGTCACGCCGGAGGAGCCGGACCCGGGGCTCGGATACATCGTTCCGGGCGCGGCGGACGAGGGAGCTGCACTCCCGGTTCTGCAGTTCGTTGAGAAGCCCTCCACGACCGATGCCCTCAAGCTCATCGAGCAGGGTGCGTTGTGGAACACGTTCATCATCGCCGCCAGCATCGGAGACCTGTTGGGGTTGTATGAGCGCCGGGTGCCCGAGCTCGTGGCTGAGCTGCGTTGGGCAATTCGTCGTGACCGTAGCTCACTCCATGGTTGGCGCGCAGTCACGGAGCTCTATGCGAGATTGGGGCCGGTGGATTTCTCCCACGACATACTTCCCGGACAGGAATCGAGCATCCGCGTAGTTCGAGTCCCGCCATGCGGGTGGAGCGATCTTGGCACCCCAGAGCGTGTCGCCCGCACACTCGCGCACATGCCGACTGAGAAACCGGCGACGGGTACACGGGCACGCCACCTGGACGCTCAGTTGAGTCCGTTGAGTCTGGCCGAGCAGCACGCGCGGCAAGCGATATCACCCATCACCGTCCTGGAGTAAGCCCTTCTGACCAATAAAGAAGCCCCTTCACCAAAACGCCGTACCTACTTGGGGGAGGGAGATGGTAGGCCGGAATCAACGCAAGGCACGGTGAAGGGGCTATAAAGCTGCGCTCCGTATCGATCGTCAATCCATATCATCGTATCCGAATATATCGTCCTGGCTGGCTGGCTGTCGCAACACATCCCGCTCGATCATGGCGACTCCTTCCTTGACCAGAAACAGGGCCAGCACAATGAGTTGAATCGCGAGAAGCCATTGCAAAATCTACTCCAGAGTGACTCCCCCGGTTGCCCGGGTGACTGACGGACAGATACGCCATCCGAAAGACGATCGTTGCTGACGATGACGCCACAAGAAACGGCCGAATAAAGCGAGGAGGCGATTGATACTCCCGGCGATGACGCTCGTTTTCCCGGCGAACATTGCCGCGAGGCCGATATTGGCTACCTTGACGGGTGAGAGCCTCGTGCGCCGCGCCCACGCGGGGGGCCGATAGCCCGCGGCGTTGGAGAAGTTCGTGTTCATGAATCCGGGCGAAAGCACGGTCACATTCACCTTGGGTCCCAATTCGACATGCAAGGCTTCGCCCAACGAGAGCACGAAGGCCTTGGCTGCGCCGTACACCGAGAGAATGGGCGTTGGTTGATAGGCGGCGATGCCTGCAATCAAGAGAATGTGTCCGTGCGCACGGGCGACCATGCGCTTGCCGAAAGCCTGGGCGAGTTCGGTGGTGGTGACGACATCGAGCTGCAGCATCGCTCGAAGTCGATCCGGAGGTTGATCGATGAATGCTTGGCCTAAGCCGACTGCCGCATTGTTGATGAGAATGCTCACCTCGATTTTTCGCTGATCGAGCCGCGCCAACAACGTCGCCGCGCTGTCCGCGACGGCGAGATCGATGACTTCCACGAGGACCTGAACACCGTACTGGCGGTGCAATCGCCCGGCAAGCTCCCGCATCGGCTCCTTGCTGCGGGCCGCGAGTACGAGGTTGACTCCGCGGATGGCCAGCGCAATGGCAAACTCACGTCCTAGGCCTTGGGATGCGCCCGTGACCAAAGCCCATTCATCGCTCGGTTCAATCATCATGACAGCAGTGGAGCTCAACACTTGATTACTTCGACACAGATCTTTTGAACATGCGATCGATTTTCTCGTTGATCGCGTCGACCGCGGCCGAATTCTGCTGAGCTGTCGTCAGCGCTTGATTGGCCGTGCTCTGCGCACTCGAGGCGGCAGATGAGGCACTTTGCGCAGCGCTCATTGCGGCTTGCGCGTCGCTCTCGGATTTCGCGGTGTCGATCTGCAGCTTGCTGACCTGTGATTTCAGATCGTCAATCTGGGCTTGGATGGGTTTTAGGTCGGTGCAGCCCGAAAAGGCCAAGACCCAGGTGGCAACGATCGAAGCCTTGAGGACGGTAGAGGATTTCACAGCGAGTCTCCTTGAGTTGACCGCAATTGCCTTGCGCGGTCGTAATCTGAAAAAACGAGAATGTCCGCGGCTGTAACCGTACTGAACCTGCACAGGCCGAACAATGGGCAACCGATTAATGCCCGTGTCCCGTGAGTTGATGCTGACGTTGCTCCACGATCGGTGCATGGGCTGGCCGAGGGACGCATTCATACGGCAAGCCACACAGTCGCGCTTATCAGCGCGATGAGGACTTGACTCACTCGGTCCTTAATGGCGAAGACCAAGGGATCGTCGGTCATCCCCCCGCGGTGAGCGGTTAGCCACATGTGACTGATCCAGTAGAGGAACAGCGCGGCGGTTAGCGAGATGAGCTCGGAACGCCCGTATGACAACGCGAGCGGCGAGGCTTGCATCCACTGGATCAGCAAGAGGACGGACATGATTCCACTGCCACTGCCCAGCGCCAAAATCACCGCCCCATCCTCGAGTCGATAGGCGCGCGCATGGGCCGCCGACCCATCGCGTACGCGAAGCAGCATGAGTTCGGTATAGCGCTTGACCAACGCCAGGCTGAAGAAGCAAAAGACACAGAAACCGAGCAGCGCTGGGGAGGGACGGATGTCCACCGCACCGGCACCTACGATTACCCGAAACCCGTAACCGGCAGCCAATATGAGTGCGTCGAGCAGCACGATCGACTTGAGCCTGAGCGAGTACGCGGTCATCAAGGCGACGTAGCTCGCGAGGATTCCTGCCACCACCGGACCCAAGGGAAGGCACGCCGCCACTGCGCCGGCGAGCAGTACCGGCAGGAGCCCGATCGCCAGCGATCGCGGTAGTCGCCCGGATGCGATTGGCCGGCGGCACTTGTGCGGATGCAAACGATCAGCCGATACATCACGCAAATCATTGAACAGGTAGATCCCGGAAGCGCAAAAACTAAAGGCGACGAAGGCGCAAGCCGCGGCGCGCAAGAGTGCTCCGTCGCCCAATCGATGAGCGGCTGCGAGTGGTACGAAAACGAGCGTATTCTTCAGCCACTGATAGGGCCGCATCGATTCGAGCGCTGTGCCGATGACCGATGCCGCGTTCGGAGCGCGGCCGATCGAAAGTGAGGCATCTGATTCAGGTACGGCGGACATGGCCATATCACGCTACGGCACGCTCAAAAAATATTCTTGGCAAATCCTGTTATTCTTTGTCTCGAACGGCACTCGATGCATGGCGCCACTGATTCTATTCGCGCAGCCTCATTGAAATTTCGATTGCACGTGCGCCACCACAGTGAGTGCCCTATTGTTTCCTTCCAGGAAACTTGCATTCCTCGCGGGCCGATTGTCTCGCCCTGGTCGCGCCTCTAGGCTGAGCTTATGCATTCGAGCACGCCTCGGTTCTATTGTTTGGCAATCGGGCTGTGGGCCTTTCTCCCACCGGCCGCATCGTCTCAAACTCCCTCTCCGCTCCAAGAATGGCAGTACTCGAGCGGAGTCGCGCTAGAGAAGCTGTTCGAGCCGGAAGTTCCGGATTGGCGGGTGGTGCTCGGTGTGGGGGCGGAATACAGACCCCTCTACGACGGCGCGAGCCTGACTCGAACGCAGGCAGGCCCGGTTATCAATATTCGCTACAAAGACATTGCATTTGCCTCCACCGGCGAGGGCGTCGGCGTCAATCTACTACACGGGGATCACTACCGCGGAGGCCTCGCACTGTGCTACGACCTCGGTCGGCAGGTTTCGGCGGACGTCAGCCATTTGACCGGTTTGGGCGACATCAAGCGCGCCCCGGCCGTGAAGGCTTTTTTCTCTTATGCGATATCGAAGAGTTTCCCAATGGTAGTGCGCGCCGACGTGCGTCAGATCATCGGTGGTGCGGATGGCATGCTGGCCGATCTGGACGTGTATCTGCCGCTTCCGGGCAGTTCAAGACGCTTGGTCATGTTCGCCGGTCCCTCGATGACCTATGCCGACCGTCGGTACATGCAAAAGGAGTTCGGCGTGACCACCAGCCAATCGATTGCCTCCGGGTACCCAGTCTATGATGCGCACGCCGGGTCTGATGCCGTCGGATTTGGCTTCAGCGCAACGGAGTTTGTCACTACACACTGGCTGGTCAACCTGGACGCGGCTGTGAATCACCTGCTCGAGAGCGCGGCCGACAGCCCGATTACGCAGAAGACCACGCAGCACGCGTTCGCGCTCTCGGTAGCCTATTCCTGGTAATCAGAACAAATTCAATTGTGAGATCGGATAGCCGTAACCTAGGGTCGGGGTGGTCCTTGGCGCCGGGCTTCAGCACAACATAAGCGCGTCGCCACGGTTGATCGTCGATTCGGCCGCTTGACCCTTCAGTCGCCCCACTCGAACGCGACGTACTGCAACTGGCTGCCGCGCTCTATCTGCAGCACAACCGATTGTCCGGGCTTCATAGGCTGAAGCGCCGACCGGACCTGTTGAACTGATTCGACTGTCTGCTGGTTGATTTCGTAGACGATGTCGCCTGGGAGCAACTCCGATGTGTAAGTGTTCAAGCCGGAGGATCTGGCGATGACCACAACTCCCGAAGGTTTCCGGGTGATGGCGAGGGGGCTGAGGAGCCGCTCATCCAGATCGACCATGAACACCCCGAGGCCATCGACCGCGTTTCGAGGATCGATGAAATCGGCCAGGTCATAGCGTACGTCCTTACGCCGCACGGCCGGAACTACCACAGAGATCCTTTGCGGGCCGCGCAACACCGCGAGCTTCAGATCCTCATCGGCCGGTGCAAGTACAAAGCCGCCGCGAGCCCCGGAAGCCCAACGACTTGTCGGCCGTCAACAGCATCGATGATATCTTGCACTCTGAGCCCCGCTGCCGCAGCCGGACCCAATTGGGTCAGATCCGCGATAAGGACGCCCCAGTCCCGTGGCAGAGCCAGTCCTGCCGCAAGGGCGGGCGTGATCTCCTGGGCGCTCACCCCGATTTCCGCACGTTGCACGTAACCGTACTTCCGCAAATTGTCATATACGAAGCGCACGATGCGCGCCGGCACGGCGAAGCCAACTCCTTCGCTTCCGCCACCTTTGGATAAAATGAACGTATTCAAGCCGATCACGTACCCGTCGAGGTCGATGAGCGGACCGCCGCTGTTTCCTGGATTGATTGGCGCGTCCGTCTGAATGTACACCATCGGCACATTCGGATTCGGTTGACGCCATACGGAACTCACAATGCCCATCGTCACCGAGCCCTGCAATCCGTCGGGACTGCCGATCGCGAGGACTAGCTCGCCCGGGTACGCCGGCCGAGTCGCCGCCAGGGGCAAGACTGGAAGGTCATGGGCATCCACTTTGAGCAAAGCGATATCGCTTTCCTTGTGAACACCGATCAGCGTCGCCTCCAGTATCTTGCGCTTTCCAAGCGCAGACATCTCCAGGGGCGAGGCGCCCGGGGGCTCGGCGAGGACGACGCGAATCCTTTGTGCACCCTCGACGACGTGAGCATTAGTGAGGATGTAGCCCTCGGAATCGACGATCACACCCGATCCGATCTTGCGCTGATGAGACACAGCGACATTGCTATGATCGTTTTCCTCGACTGCTGGTCCGTATCCCGTGACCGTGATCTGCACCACGGCCTGAGAAACACGGTTCGTGAGTGCGACGAGCGACGCGTTGAATTGCCGGAGCGTATCGGGTACCTGTGACACACCAGCGATACTAACGCGTGACGTCTCGATGCTCCGCTCGGTGTTGTGCGGCTGCCCGAAGGCAAGGGTAGAGGTGCAGAGGAGCCAGGGGCCGACGTACAGCATCCGAGCAAGTCGCGCAGTAGCTCGCATATCCGGTGTACTCATACCGCCGGAGTCGGCACGGACGACGGCGGATTTGGCGGAGCAGCTCGCTCCACCTTGAACCACGCGGCGTAAAGCGCTGGCACGAAGAAGATGGTCAGGAACGTGGCGACGGTGAGGCCGCCCATGATCGCGAAGGCCATCGGACCCCAGAACACGCTCCGCGTCAGCGGAATCATGGCGAGCACGGTGGCTGCCGCCGTCAGACACACCGGGCGAGTCCGGTGCACGGCCGCATCCACCACCGCGTTCCACGGGTCGAGACCCTGGACGATCTCGGTTTGCACCTGGTCGATGAGGATCACCGAGTTGCGCATGATCATTCCGCAGAGGGCAACCACGCCCAGGATCGCGACGAACCCGAGCGGGGCTTGGGACAGGAGCAGTGCGATGACGACGCCGATGAGCCCTAGGGGCGCGGTCAGGAACACCATCGTACATGCGGGAGAAGCTCTGCAGCTGCAGCATCAGGATCGCGAGGATCGTCACGATCATCACCGGCGCGATCGCAGCCAGTGCCCGGTTGGCCTTGACGCTTTCCTCGACGGCGCCGCCCACGTCGATCCGGTAACCGAAGGGCAGTTTAGCCTCGATGTTCTTGAGCATCGGCTGAATGGACTGGGTGACCGACACACCCTGCTCGCCGTCCTTCACGTCCGCGCGCACCGTGATGGCCATGTCTCTGTTCCGGCGCCGCAACACAGGCTCTTCGAGCTCGTAGCGGACGCGGGCGACCTGCGAGAGCGGCACCACCGTGCCCTGGCGCGTAAAGAGATCGACGTCCTTGAGAGTATCGAGGTCGAGGCGTTCGGAGGGCACGGCGCGGGCGACGATGTCGATCAGGTCTTCGTGCTCGCGCAACTGCGACAAGGTCGCGCCATTCATTACCGTTTGGGTCCCGAGCGCGACGTCGACCGGCGCGAGGCCCAGCGCACGGGCCTTGTCCTGGTCGAGGTCCACTTTCATCGTGCGCACCGGGTCGTTCCAGTCGAGCTGGACGTCGCGCACCTTGGGACTGGACGCCACTACGGCCTCGACCTCACGGGCGATCGACCGCACGACCTGAGTGTCAGGACCGACGACGCGGAACTGCACCGGAAAGCCGACCGGCGGACCGAGCTCCAGCCGCGTGACGCGCACCCAGGTCTGCGGGAACTCCTTGTCCACGCTCGCCATCAGGCGCGAGCGCACCCGTTCGCGCGCTTGCAGGCCGCGGGTCATCACGATGAACTGCGCGTAGCCGGGATTGGGCAGCTCGGGATCGAGGGAGAGATAGAAGCGCGGCGCGCCGGCGCCGGTATACGCCGTGAAGTAGCGGATGTCGTGGTCCTGTGAGAGAACCGCCTCCATCTTCTTTACTTGCTCGGTCGTCGCCGTGAACGAGGCGCCTTCCTTCAGCCGTAGGTCGAGGATGAGCTCGGGCCGTTCGCTGTTCGGGAAGAACTGCTGCGGCACGAGCTTCATCGCGGGCAGGGCCAACGCGAGCGCGCCAACGGTGGCACCGATCACCCACCAGCGCCGCACGAGGACGAGGTCGATCAGATGGCGCAGCTTGCGATAAAAAGGGGTGTCGTAGGGGTCCCCACCCTGGTGTTTCTTGCCGATATCCTTCGGCAGCATCAGCACCGCGAGGTACGGCGTGATTATCCCCGAGACCACCCAGGAGAACAGCACCGCGGTGCCGACGATCCAGAAAATCCCGCCCGCGTACTCACCGGTGGTCGATTTCGCGAACCCGATCGGCATGAAAGCCGCGACGGTGATCAGGGCGCCGGTGAGCCGCGGCATGGCGGTGGCCGAGTAGGAGAACGCGGCCGCCTTGACCCGCTCCCAGCCCTGCTCCATCTTCACGACCATCATCTCCACCGCGATGATTCCATCGTCCACCAGCAGGCCCAACGCGATGATCAACGAGCCGAGCGAGACGCGCTCGAGGTTCCAGCCCTTGGCAAACATCATTAGGGCGACGGCGCCGAGCACGAGCGGCACGGAGAGCCCGACGACGATGCCCGTGCGCCAGCCGAGGCTGATGAGGCTCACGGCGAGCACGATGCTCAGCGCTTCGAGGAGCGACCGTTCGAACTCCCATACCGCATCTGAGACGGTGGTCGGCTGATCGGCGACGCGCTCGAGCTCCACGCCATACGGGAGCTCGGCTTCGATTTTCGAAACGGCGTTCTCGATCGCCTTGCCGAGCTGCACGATATTGCCGTCGTTGGTCATCGTGATGCCGATCATCAACACCTGCTGGCCGTTATGGCGCACGGTGTAGGTGGGCGGATCCTCGAAACCGCGGCTGATGGTCGTGAAATCGCCGAGCTTGATCAGCCGGCCGCCGGCCGCGATCGGTACGTTGCGGATGTCGTCCTCGCTGGCAAATTGGCCGGTCACGCGGACGAGCACCCGATCGCCGCGCGTGTCGATCGAGCCGGCGGGGATGACGCTGTTCTGGTTGCGCAGGCTTTCGGCAATCGCGAGCGGCGTGATACCCAGCGCGGCGAGTTTCTGGTACGAGAACTCGACGTAGACCTTCTTGTCCTGCTTGCCGAAGATGTCCACCTTCTTCACCATCGGCACCCTCAGCAGGCGGCGCTTGATGTCTTCTGCCACGTCGGACAGCTCGGCTTGGCCGATGCCGTCCCCCTTGACGGCGTAAAGGAGCCCGGACACATCGCCATACTCGTCATTGAACAGCGGCCCGACGACGCCATCGGGAAGCTCCAGGCGAATGTCGCTGAACTTCTTCCGCGCTTGGTACCACGCTTCCCTCTGGTCGGCCTTGCTCGTGCCGCCCTTGACGGTGATGGTCATGCCGGCATAGCCTTGGCGTGCATAGGTCACGACCTTCTCGAAATGGTCGAGCTGCTCGAACTTCTTCTCCATGCGGTTCAGCACCTCGTCCTGCAGCTGCTGCGCCGTTGCGCCGGGCCAGATGATGAGCGCCGTCATGGATGGCACGGAGAAGTTCGGATCCTCGAGCTGCCCAAGCCGTGGGAAGGCCAGCACGCCACCCACGCCAATCGCGAGGATCAGGAATAGCACGATGGCGCGGTGTCCGAGCGCCCATTCGGTGAGGTTGAACGATTTCATCGGGCGGTCTGGTTGACGTTTTGGGCGGTCTGGTTGATGGAGCGCTGCGATCTGAACCCCGCCAACGCGACGCGCAACCCGGGAGCCATCTTCTGCACGCCGGCGGTGACGACCAGCTCGCCGGCCGGCGGCCCGGATACAAGCACCTCGTCGGTCCGATACGCGTGCACCGCGACACGCATAAGCTCGACAATTCCCACCGACTCGGCGCCTGCATGACGAACAACCCACAACGCCGGCTGCCCGTTACTCTGTGTGATCGCGGATGCGGGGACGGCCGCGACATGCCCTTCTTCAGCCGGCCGCTGGACGATGAGGGTAGCGGTCGCACCGAGCGGCAGAGACCGCGCGCTCAGCGGCTTCAGTCGAGCCCGGTATGTTCGGGTTTGCGCGGCGGCCTGTGGCGACAGCTCGCGCAGAGCGACCTCGAAGGTTTCCGCGGGCGCGCTCGCGAGGTACGCCTTGAATTTCGCCGTGTTGAATGCGGCAAGCTGGTCTTCCGGAACGTCGACGACGATCTCCGGCTCGCCTTGGTTGGCAATGGCGACGACGGGTTGACCCTCGGCGACAACCTGGCCGACTTCGAAGCGTACGGCCGTTACGACACCCCTCTGCGAGGCGCGCAGCACGGTGTACTTGAGCCGGTTCGCTGCGAGCGCGAGCTTCCGTGTCTCGGCCTCTGCTGTTGCTTGCGCGGTCTGCGCGCCGCTCTGCGCGTGCTCGTCATCGGTCGGACTAACGGAACCATCGCCCTTCAGCGCATTGAGCCGGCGCCGATCCGATTCAGCCTGGCGCGCACGCGTCTCGGCGGCGAGCAGCTTCCTGTCGCGCGGCCTCCTCGGCGAGCCGGTAATCGGTATCGTCGAGCACCGCGAGCACGTCGTCTTCTTGTACCGCCTGGCCGACGTCGACTTTGCGCTGCACGACCTTGCCGCCGACGCGAAATGCCTGGTCCACCTCATGACGCGCTTGCACCGTTCCTACGTAGCGATTCGTCTCCTGCGCCTTGTCATAGCGCAGCTCAACGGTGCGGACGGTTCGGGGCGTCTCGGTCGCCGGCTTGTGCGGCGTGCATGCGCAAAGCATCACAGCGAGCGGCAGGGTGACAAATCCTGTAACGAGAGATGTTTTCATGGCGATTTCCTGGCGTCTAGTTTCACGAACTTGGCGAATCGGCAGCCCGGGCCGCCGCGCGATCAGCACCCGGTTCGAACACCTCCCAGCCCCCGCCAAGCGCCTTGTAGAGCTGGACGCTGTCGAGCAGCAGTTGCGTGTGCGCGTCATTCGCACCCATCCGCACGCCCAGCTGTACGCGCTGAGCGTCGAGCAAGGGCAAGAGATCGATCTGCCCGCGGTTATAGAGCGATTGCGCGCGGCCAAGCGCGGACTCGGCCGATCCTGCCGCGCTCTGCAAAAGTTGTGCTCTGTGCCGCTCATCGTCGAGCGCGACGAGCGCGTTTTCGACATCCTCGAGCGCCCGCACGATCGCGTCTTCGTAACGATCCACGGCCTCCTTTTGGCCGCTCTCGGCGATCTCGTTGATTGCCCGTGTCCGTCCCGCGTTGAACACCGGCATCGCCAGCAGCCCGGCGACATTGCTGAAGCGCGCAGGGCCAAAGGCTAATCCGTTAACATCGATGCTCTCGCGACCGAATATGGCGCCCAGAAAGAGGCGCGGGAACCATTCCGCCGCGGCCTGTCGGCGGCGCGCATTAGCGGCGTCGAGTTGCGCCCGCGCGGCGAGCAGGTCCGGCCGCCGCTGCAGCAGCGCAGCTGGTTGTCCGGCATGCGCGGCTGGAACGACTGAGACATCGCGCGATGGCGCGATGCTCGAGGCGTTGAATGCCTGGTCACCAATCAACACGGCGATGCGGTGACGGGAGACGGCGGCCAGCGTCTCGAGCGGCGGAATCGCCGCGCGCGCTCTCGAAGCCTCGGTCTGCGCGCGCTCGACGTCGAACGGCGTCGCGAGGCCCACGCGTTGGCGAGCCGATACGAGCCGCAGCGTTTCGTCTTGCGCAGCCGATATTGCGTGCACGGTGTCGAGCTGGCGCAGCGCACCTACGAGCGTAAAGTAGTTGCTTGCAACGTCGCTCACCACCAACAGACGCACACCCCTCGCGATGTGTTCCACTGCCTGCCTGTCGGCCGACGCCGCCTTGGCGCCTGCCCGCAGGCCACCGGCCAGGTCAACCTCCCAACCGGCGTCGATACTGGCCTGCGCCCCCTTCGTGTTCGCCGCCTCGGGCACGATTTGCTGGATCGACTCGTTGTAGCCGGTTCTGTGATCGAAGCCGCCGCCGCTCACCCCAATGCTGGGCAGGAGCCACGAGCGGCTGATCGTCTCGCCGGCGCGTGCTGCGCGCACTCGCTCAACTGCAATCTTGATGTCCCGGTTCTCACTGGCTGCGCGCCGGACGAGGCCCGACAGCACCGGATCGGCGAAGCTATCCCACCAGGCCGCCTCGGGCTCGTCGTTAGATGAAGGGGCCTCGTTGGATGAAGGGGCCGCCGCGAATTGGCTGGGCACCTCGACCGAGGAGTGCAGGACCGGTGTGGTACAGCCCATCAGAGCGCATGCGAGCGATGCGGCGACTATTCCAGCGATGCGGGAGCCGTTTGTCGTTTCCATTGATGACATTCCCGTGGCCTGAGACTAGCCACTTGCAGTGGGGGCAGACTAGGTTCTGCCGACCATGCGCACAACCGCTCCGTACGACACGAACCTTGCCTAATAGTTAATGCGGCTCGTTGAACAACGCGACGTCGACATTCACTCACATGAAACTTTCATAAAGCGCCCGCTCATTGTCGGGTGTGTAGAGCACGCGTACGTTTGAGATGCATTCCGATTGGGTCTTCGTAATCGCGCTCGCGCCGAAGGCGGCTCGAGCGGTCGAGGCAGCCTCGATCGGGCATTGAGGCCCCGGCAATCTTTGCACGAGGACGATGGCTATGGTCAGGGCGCGAAATAGAGTTCATGGGTACTGGCGGACAAGGACTGTCGGCTGGGCGTGTGCCTTGAGTGTCATCGCACTCGGAGGATGTACGCTCCCGCGTCGTGATGCGCCGCCCACTCTATTCAGCACGGCGACGCCGGTCGGGTTTTCTGCCGACGTGCGTTTCCTTAGCACGGATCGGGCGAGCGTCGAACGTAGATCCGCAGCCAGCCTGCAGCGGTGGAGAAACTCATCCAAGGACGGCATCGTGCGCGCTCTAGCCCTGTCGGGCGGCGGCGCCGGCGGCGCGTTTGGGGCAGGCGCCTTGGTCGGTCTCAGCCGCCGTCACGAGCGGCCGCAATATGATCTTGTCACCGGCGTGAGCTCAGGTGCGCTCATTGCGCCGTTTGCGTTCCTCGGTCCTGAATGGGATTCACAGCTGACCGAGGCTTTCACGAGCGGGCGAGGCGAGCTCATGAGTCTGCACGGACTGCTCTCCTTACGGTTTGGTGCCCGGCGCCGGAGCGCCGCTCTCATCTCGCTGGTGGACCATTATGTCACCAGCGATCTCATTAAGGCGGTCGCCCGGGAGGCCGCAGCCGGGCGGCTTCTATGGGTGGCCACAACCGACTTGGATAAGGAGGAGACGGTCATCTGGGACCTGGGGGCCGTAGCGGCGCGTGGCGGCGAGCCCGCTCGCAAACTATTCCGCGACGTGCTCGTGGCCTCGGCCAGCATCCCGGGCGTGTTTTCGCCCGTCCTCTTCCGCGTTCAGGCTGCGGGCGTGGCGTATGACGAGATGCATGTCGATGGAAATGCATCGACCTCGTTCTTTGTCGCGCCCGTGGCCGCCTACTTTGCAATGCTGGACCAGCAAAGCCTGGTCGGCGCACGGGTGTACGTGATGATCAACGGACAGCTCATGGATGCCCCGGCGACGACCCCGTTTCGGCTGGGACCGATCGTGTCGCGAACTTTCTCGGTGGCGCTGAATCACATGTCGAGAGCGCAGGTGGTAGCGGTCAATCAGTTCGCCGAGAAGTATCGTATGTCGGTTGAATCCACGTATTTGCCGCTCGACTATCCCAAGTACAGCTCGGCGGATTTTCGGGCATCCACGATGAAGCCGCTTTTCGACTACGGTGCGCGATGCGCAGAGATGGGACGGTTGTGGACCACTCTGGACGAAACGATGGCCGCAGCCATAGCAGCGACGCGGGCCTCGTACCCGCGTCAGCAAATACAGTGTCCCTTGCGGGACGACCGGCGCGTAGATGCGGAGGCACGATGAACAACCACTCAATTCGAGGCGCTGAGGGAGAAAGTTGGATTACGAAAATTGGCGTGAGCTGTACGAGCGCGCAGGTCGACAATGCCGCGCCGGCAGAACTCGTGTCGCGTCGCTGGAAGCAATCCCGTCACTGCACGTTGAATGGGTCGGCTCATTTCTGGCTGGAGGCTGCCGGGCAGCGGCGACCCTGCGATCACCCCGCGGACCTGCACGCACTGGACGGAGTGTGAGCATCGAGCGGGCACCCAGAGACTCGGGCGATCACAGCAGTCGAATCATGACAGCGGGAATCGTCCTGGCCCTGTTGTATTGCGGGCGCTCAGTGTTGATACCGCTTGCGGTGGCGATCATGTTGAGTCTGCTGTTGGCGCCCCTGGTTCGAGCATTGAGGAGAATCCGAGTCGGCAGGACCTGCTCCGTACTCATTGCAGTGGCGGCACTGACGGTCGCGGGCGCGGCCGTCGCAGTCGCGCTCGGCACACAGATGCTGCACATGGTCGAGAGTCTGCCTCAATACGAATCGAATGTTCAACGCAAACTCAAGACCCTCGACGAATTCACCATCGGACGGGTACGGCGTTTCACCCGGGAGGCGAACCGATTCATTGATATCGGCGCCCAGGCGGATGCGATTTCCCATCCCGAGCGTGACGCCGAACGGTCGCGCTCAGCCTCGGCCGCGGGTGCAATAGGGCTCAAGTCAACCGAAGTACAGACCGAGCCGATGCGGCTCGTGAAGAAGCTTTTGGCCACCGTCTGGGGCCCCGTCCAGTTCGTGGGTATCGTGCTCCTCGTCCTCGTGTTCGTATTACTCGAGTACGAGTCACTGCGCGACCGCTTCATTCGCGTCGCAGCCGCCACCCACATACGTTCGGCAACTGTCGCGCTCAACGATGCGGGCGACAGACTATCCAGATATTTCGTCTCCCAGTTCCTCGTGAACTTCGCGTTCGGGTTGGCGATCTGGATGAGCTTGAGCCTACTGCACTTCCGGCAGGCGCTGCTATGCGGATTCCTGGCGGCCGTGATGCGCTTCGTCCCCTACGTGGGGGTTGGAATCATGGCGCTGTTTGCCGCCGTCCTTGCCTTTGCCGTCGATCCGGGCTGGTCGGTGCCGGTGTGGACCGTGTGTGTCTTCATTCTGCTCGACATCGTCATAGCACAGTTCCTGGAACCCCAACTGTATGGTTACGCCACAGGGTTATCCCCGCTTTCGGTAGTCGTGGCGGCTATATTCTGGAGCTCGCTCTGGGGTCCGGCGGGGCTGATCCTCTCCACACCCCTCACCTTGTGTCTGCTCGTCGCGGGGCGGCACATGAAGGGGCTTGGTGTCTTTGAGTTGCTATTGGGTAATACACAGCCGCTCACATTGGCGCAGAGGTTCTACCAGCGGGCGCTGTCCGCAGATCCCCACGAAATCGTCGCCGATGCGCGAGAGTTCCTTAAGAGCCATTCGCTCGCTGCATATTGCGACCGAGTGGTAATTCCGGCTACGCACTTGGCACGGCTCGACGAAGCGGCGGGCGCGACCACTGCGGAACAGCAACTGAGAATTCGCGGAGTGGTCGTCGACGTCGCTACGGCGCTCAGCGGTGATAGGCCCAGGCTCTTGCGACGCCGCGATCGGGGCGCCGTGCTCGAGGAAGTGACTGCCGGACGCTGGCTGCGCCGACAGCGCGAGCAACTGACCGGCGTATGGCAAGGTCCGCTCGGCGTGCCCAAGGGGTCGGTCGTCATTTGCATCTCGCTGGGCTTACCGGCCGATGATCTCGCGACTGAGCTGCTCGTGCGATTGCTGCGCAGCGAGGGAATAGATGCCAGGAATTTCTCGGCCGCAGAAATGGATACCGGCTTGCCGTCGGGAGCGGACCCCGATGGCGTCGCCCTCGTTTTTATAGTAAGCGCCTTTCCTGGCCCGGAACGCGTGCGCGCGGACTCGATCGCCCGGCAGGTTCGTGAGATTCTGCCTCATGCGAATGTCGTCCGAGTCCTTTGTCCGGGAGTAGCTCCGATACCCGAATGCCCCGAGGCCAGCAATGCCGACCTCAAGGCGGGCTCTCTCGGGGAGGCAGTCCAAATCTGCATGGCTTGCCAGAAGGCGAGGACAAGCCGCGATGTCAAGCCGGCGAGAGCCGCCTCGGCTGACAAGCGCCGCGACCCCGGGAGGTGGTTCAGATCGATATTGAATCTCAAAAGGCCGCCGAAGCGACTCGGTCCCTAGGCGGTTGGAAACGTTCACAGTCCGGAAACATTCATCAACCTTCCATGGCTGGCCTCGCAGGCGAAGTGAGGTCATTCTGGTTCGGCGGCCAGGAGGACTGAGAAATGACCCTAAGCGAAATTCCTGCGAAACGCGCCGGTGACCACGATCGAGGCACGCCGTTCTCTAGTCATCAAGGGTCCGATTCATGCTCAACCGCCTGCTAGGGATCAAATCTAGTTTGGGATTCGGCGCCAAGGATGGAAAGGACGGAATAACCGCCCAATCCACCGACAAGATGACGAGCTCGTTTTTTGCGCAGCTGCATTGTCATGACTCGTCCTTCCGAGGGTGCGTTCACATGCGAACGCTGCGGCGGGGACAACATTCATTCCGTCCAGCGGACACTCGGTCCTACGTCTATTCGATTTCTGCCGGAGCGCTGAAGAGCTACCGGTCGTTGCATGACGGCATCGAAAAGATCAGCGGGTTCCATTTCACGGGAGAATTGTTGCGTCGGCGCAAACATTTGCATGTATGTCAGCCTCATTTGATGCTCCACGGTTTCCGATCCGTCGTACACACCGTTGAGGCTTTGCTTGCCCCCATAATTACCCGCGTAGCCGACCGAAATCGAGGCATTGGACGCGCTCGGCATGATGGTCTGGACTATCTCCGAGACATCGTACGAAAGCCACCCATAGACATTGTAGGAGGATCTTTGCGTTAATTCAGCACGCGCCGAGTTGGCATCCCTGGTCCACGTTGAGAATGGGCATGAGGCCCATCAGATCTACGTGATCAAGCGAGGGCAGGGCAACGGTTATGCCGGCATCGAGAACTAGTTGTTCTATCGAGATAACTGCAACTTGGTCTACGGGGATGCGCAGGCGGTCCTCACTGAGATGATCGGAGCGATCAAAGACCTGGGAGCCCCCGTACAGGCGCTGCATGAAGCGCGATTAAGGGGTGGCGTCGCGTAGGAGCGCATTAACTGCTAGGCAACGCTCATTTCGCATGGCGCGATTGCCGGTAGGTATGGCATCACCTAGTGTGGCACCAGCGGGTTTCATCAGTGGGAATGAGCTAGCAACAGGAGCGAGCCAGGATGAAGACTATTTTGGTGCCGGCCAGTGGAAGCTCCACGGATGATCCGGTCTTCGCAACGGCGTTGGCCGCCGCTCGGGTGTTGGCGGCGCACCTCGACTTTTATCACGTCCGTCTATCGGCAGGCCAAGCCGCCGTGCGCGCACCTCATGCGGCCTTCTGTGTCGGCGCCGCGCTACCCGCGACGCTCCAATTCCTCACCGAAGACACGGAACGCCTGTCGAAGTGCGCTCGCGCGAATGTGCAGACGTTTTGTGAGCGAAATGGAGTCGAGCTCCGCGAGATGCCGGAGCGTGCGCAGAACGTCTCCGCCAGTTTTCTGGAGGAGCACGACTATGACTGCGACCGACTCATGCTCCATGCACGGCATAGCGACCTCGTCGTATTCGGCCGTTGCTCGCATGTCGATTATCTGCCTTCATTCCTGATCGAGGATACCTTGCTGGGATGTGGGCGGCCCATCCTGATCGCACCCGATTACTCGCCGAAGACCCTATCCGGTACCGTGGTCGTCGGCTGGAACGAAACCCCGCACTGCGCTCGGGCGTTGGGTGCCGCTTACCCCCTCTTGGAGCAGGCCCAAAAAGTGATTTTACTCAACCTCATCGACGGCCGCTCCGACATCCCCGCATCGCTTGAACACCTCGCGCAGCGTCTTAAGTGGCATGGCATGTCCGTCGAGACCCACAGCACGGCAAGCACCGCACGAATCCTCACCGACGAACTCGCCCGTGCGGCGGCCGATCTACATGCCGACCTTTTGGTGGTGGGGGCCTTCGGGCACCGGCCTCTTCGAGAGGCGCTGTTCGGGGGCGTCACGCAGTCGCTCCTCGAGCACGCCGGCATGCCGGTATTTATGATGCACTGAGCGCCATGGGGTCACCGTCCGGAGTTTCTTCACCGGCTGGGCGGACTGACTCGCGAGCAAGTCGCTACACCAAACAGCCGGCCTAGAAATCGAAGTCGGAGCTGCTATGAAGGAAGCGCAAATGTACAAGAGAATTCTGGTTCCACTCGATGGCAGCGAGACATCGATGCTCGGACTTCATGAGGCCATCAAAATCGCCCACGGCGAGGACTGTCAGCTGTGCCTATTCCACGTCGTCAATGAGCTCATACTGGACTATTCCTATGGCGCCCAATCCTTCGGCACGAACCTGACGGACTCGTTGCGCGAAGTCGGCAACAGCATTCTGCAACGCGCCGAAGATCTCGTACGAAAACAGGGCGTGCCCGTGGAGAGCGTGCTCCTCGAGTGCCTCGGTGGAACAGCCGCGGACTTGATCGTGGAGCAGGCCAATAAGTGGCAGGCGGACCTGATCGTGATGGGTACGCACGGACGACGCGGATTGCGGCGGCTTGCGATGGGGAGCGATGCGGAAAGCGTGGTGCAGGCATCCTCTGTGCCGGTTCTGCTCGTGCGCGAGGTGCACAAATTAAAGACCGCAAGCAAGACAGCCGCTTAGCCCCGGCCGCAGGCTGTATAGCCGCCATTGTCATTATCTGTTGACTGTCCTCGTTTGAAGTGAATCATCGTCGCGACTGTGGGTATTGCCCGGATCGCATGTGCGGGCAACGACTCAGGATCGATCGGGAGCGATGTGGATCGCGTTCTGGAATCGCGGCATTTACCAGCTGACTCGCCAATCGTGCTGCCGCCACGCACCACCGTTGGAGGAGGGGTAGACTTTTTCCTGTGCAAAAAGGTCGACGATCACCGGTTTATCCGTCGGGGCATTGCTGGCGTTGTTGCGACTCAATCGCTAGGAGACGTAGGAGCGCATTAACTGCTAGGCAACGCTCATTTCGCAAGGCGCGATTGTCGGTAGGGATGGCATCACCTAGTGTGGCGCTATTGCAGGGAGCCATCCTGGGTCACTATACAACGTCATGAGCGGCACCCACACCCCCACACCCGATAGAGACGAGATGGCTGGGTCCGGGCTGGTTCCGCAATTGGCGATGATGAGTCGCGGGTTGTGGGGCTCCCCGACTCGCAACAAAGTGGCACTGCTCGCGGTCGGGCTATTCATCGTCATCGCGGCAACCGCCTACGGCCAAATCCGTCTCAATGGCTGGAATCAGCCTTTCTATGACGCTCTGTCGCGCCGCGACTTGCCCCGGTTCCTGGTGCAGCTCGGTGTTTTCGGCATCATCGCAGGTGTGCTCCTCGTGTTGAACGTGGCGCAACGCTGGCTGGGCGAGATGTTGAAACTCAAGCTCCGCCAGGGCCTCGTGCAAGACTTGGTGCAGAACTGGCTGGTTCCCACCCGCGCTTTCCACATCGCCCAAGGCGGCGATATCGGCGTCAATCCCGACCAGCGTATGCACGAGGATGCACGCCACCTTACCGAATTATCCGCCGATCTCGGGATCGGTTTGCTGCAAAGCTCGATTTTGCTGGTCACCTTCATCAGCGTGCTGTGGGGAATCTCGAATGGATTCGTGTTCCAAGTCGCCGGCCGAACGCTGGCGATCCCAGGCTACATGGTGTGGGCCGCGTTCATTTACGCGGCCTCCGCGTCGCTGGTGAGTGTTTGGGTCGGCCGAAGCCTTATCGGACGCAATGCCGAACGGTATGCGCGCGAGGCTGAGTTGCGCTTTTCACTGGTCCGCGTGAACGAGCATGTCGACGCAATCGCACTTGCCGGCGGAGAGGCGGAGGAGGCGCGGCGCATCGAGCTCGACCTCGCGCGTGTTCTTGAGGCGATGCGCAGGCTCATCACGGGACTCATGAATCTTACCTGGGTCACCGCGGGCTACGGCTGGTTCACACTCGTGGCCCCGATTCTCGCGGCGGCGCCGCTCTATTTCGCGGGTAACCTGACTTTCGGCGGCCTCATGATGGCCTCCGGCGCGTTCGTACAGGTCCAGTCCTCGCTGCGCTGGTTCGTCGACAATGCCAGCACGCTCGCCGACTGGCGCGCGACTTTGCTGCGGGTCGCCAGCTTCCGGCGCGCGCTGCTGAGCGCGGACCGGCCGGAGCATGTTGAAAGCCAGATCGCCTTCGTCGCGGGCGAGCCGGGACGGATTGTCATGGAACATTTCGAGATCGCCTCGCCGACTGGTTGCAACAAAATGGAGAAAACGCACGTCGAGGTGAAGGCGGGTGAGCGCGTCCTGATCGTCGGCCAGGCAGGGACCGCCACGACGCTGCTGTTCCGGGCGCTCGCCGGCCTGTGGTCATGGGGTGCGGGCCGCCTCGTACTGCCTAGCGACGAAAGGATGCTCTGCATCCCGCGCAACGCCTACTTGCCACCCGGGACGCTGCGCGAGATTCTCGCGTACCCCTCGCCCGTCGCGGACTTCACTGTCGAAGCCTTCTCTCAGGCGCTCGAGAGGCTCGGCCTAGATCGACTGGTACCGATGCTCGATCGATCCAACCGCTGGGACCGTCTCTTGGATGACGGAGAGCAACAGCGTGTCGCATTTGCGCGGGCCGTGCTTCATGCGCCGCCCTGGCTCCTCATCGACCAGGTGTTGGACAGCCTCGACGACGACACCCGCCGGATAGTGGGCGACGTGATCGTCAAGGACCTCGCGGGCAGCGGCGTCATTCACATCGGGCGTACCACTCTGCACGGCGATCTGTTCGGTCGCGTTTTGCGTCTGGCGAAGAAGTCTGAGACGCACGCATCGCTCACGGCTGCAGCCGCAGAGCCGACCGCCGTCGCATAAGATCGCAGGTATCAGTCATCGTGTGCCTCATGGAATTGCGCGGCACTCGCCGAAGCCTCCATTTCGCCGGTATATCGGCCGAGGGGGTGCCAGAGCCAGTTGATTTGGATTGAGCGCAGACGCTCACGCGGGACCCGGGATGTCGCGGTTATAGAACACGTTCGTCACCTCCAAAATACCAATGACCTCCGCGAAATGCTGACAGCCTGCGCGGGATGCGACAATCCGCAGTTTCCCTAGGACGATTACCTGGCGAGCAGTGCCCGAAGACGGTAGGAGGCATCCCGAGCGCGTGCTCTGCCTCGTATGCGCGATAAATGTTTCTACGGTGTACTCGAGACCCAGTTACTCTGCCAACCAAACCATGCGCGACGGGCGCGATTGCGCCAAATTATAAATGGTCGGCATGGAGCCCTCCGTATTGAACGCTGAGAAATCAGGACAGGTCGCGTTGGGTTTGAGCCCGCGGGCTTTCACTGCCTTCAACGATCGAGACGGCTTGGGGACCGGTGTCCGCCGCCGAGGCGATCGCAAAGCGACAGCGGGGCGTTCGCGGAGCTGATTGATCGTCGCTTCGAGCTCGGCCATGCGCTGTCGCGCGGCGCCGAGATCTCGTTGCGCTCTCGTGCCTCCGTCTCCTCGGCCCGCGCGTGGACGTGATGGGCCATCGCCTCGTAGCGCGCCGCTTGGGCGCGCAGCTCGCCAAAGGCGAGGGATTCGCGCTGGGGTTGATCTCGAAGTCCACTCACCTGGCCCCGGAGAGATTCGATTGCTTCGGTGCGGATCGCGCTCGCGCGGGCACGGGCTCCGCCTTTCAGTTCCACAGCCGCCGCTGCGTTCGCGCGTTGCCAAATCTCATGCGCGAGGTCCGCGATTTGAATCGGGATGCGGGGAAGGGCCTCGCTGTCGCGCAGGCCCAGCGCTGCGGGCGACCTGAAAGACTCCTTCCACTGTTTCAGTGCCGGCGTAAGACTAAGGAGCTTTACGTATGATGCCTTGACCGCACTTGGATCTTGAATCTCTTAACTCGCGGCGTTGGCGGACCAGCGAGGGGTGCCAAGCGTGCCCTGAATCTGAATCTGCGGACATTCACTCCAAGGAAACGCCCGACTACAGGTTGTGAATTGTTCGGCCAACCGCTGACGTTCAAACATGGGAGGCCTCAGGAGGTACGTAGTTTTCGAGATGAAATGCGGAGAAACAAGCTCCCGCATGTCAAATTACGAACTCAGTGTGGAGTTTAGCCAGGCGTACTCGCCGTTGACCGGCGAGAAGAGATCAGGGCGGGGCGCCGCAATTGTTGTAACACGATGGCTCAATCGTGCAATCGAAGTGCGAAGCAGCATCGATAAACTGCAGAACTAGCGGGATTACGTGTTTCCCCCGTTACAGAGCAAACCATGAAAATCATTATCAGTGTGATCGCGGTGGTTTGGTGGCTATCCAGCTGCGCATCACTTACTGGGGCTCCGGATGACGATAGCGTGACCGGCGCGAGTTTCGACACAAGAACGGGCCTGTGCTCGGATGCCACGCCGCCTCCCTGCGCTCCGCCCCGCGACTAGCCGTCAGCAACACGGGTGCCGGCCCGTCCGAAAAGCCGCCAGCCCCGAGAGCCGGCGGCTGCATGCTGATCACGTGATGATGTGACCGTGGTCCTTCGCCTCGGCACCGTAGACGAAAAGGGTCTTGTCGGCTTCGAAGTGTTCGTCGCGCTCTATGGGGAGACCGAGGGGGCCGCGCAGGGCGCGGAGTTCGGTCATGCTGACGAATCCAATTGGGGCATTCCCATGCCGAGATCGCAGAGTCCGAAGACGATGTCGTCGCGACCGAGCTCGGCGAGGAGCCAGGTGCATCGGGCATCGCGAGTGAAGAGTTTCAACACGGGCTTGAAGTCGATGTCGGGCTGGCCGATATCCATGCGGGCGATAATGATGGACGCCGGCCAGGCAGCGGTGCTTGTGACCTTGTGTGGTCGGCCAATTCTTATCCCGCACCCGCGCCAAAATTGTCCGCTTCTTCGTGATGCTCGAAGGTGAGGTCGCTGACTTTTGCCGATCTGAGCAGTGAGCGGATGGCCTGTGTCGCGAAAGCACACCACTCGATGCCTATACCAGCGCTGGAAGCGCGAACGACATACGCGGGAACACTGTGCAATCCCGTGCAGCTTCCCACGCCGTGCCCGAAATCGACGTGCAGCAGCTGAAAGAGCGGAACGCGAGAAGCCGTTTCGATGAACGCGCCGCTCGCGCTTAAATCGCGCATCCTGCAAAGAGCATGCGGCAGCAAGTCCAGGCTTACTGCTATTTCGAGTGATACTCGCTGTCCCCAGCGGTGCTCCATCGCTAACCCCTCGATCTGTTGAGGACAATATGTCACCAAGTTCGTGCGTCTCAGCATTTACTCATGGGAAACGTACATGCATCGGCTGGGGATTGCTCGAGGTGCGCCGCGCGGGTACGGTTATGGCCGTGGGTGATCTCGTTGCCGAACAATCGCAACGCTGTCAGCCACGAACGGTCGCAACGCTCCCCCCGCGATAACGGCCGTTCTTCCAACGACCGGAAGGGAGCCCTCCCTTCCGGTCGCTCTTCGCGGGGCCGACCGCCGCACACCAGGCGCGGTAGGAGGGCGGGTGCCGATCATTGAGGAGATAGCACCTTCTGTCTTGTAGCGCGCGAGTAATGCGCACTGCCGCACTCCGGAGCAATACGGCCAGTAGGAGTAGCCCCCGATGGGGTCACGGTTGACCTCGCGGCGCGACTCGTGGCGTAGACGCGCGACGCCGCCATGGAGAGTTCAATTTCCGTTCCCGAATCCGGCCCGCTCCATACGCTGAACTGACCTCCAATGAGCGCGGCGCGCTCGCGCATGCCAAACAGGCCAAAGTGCGCGTCCCGCCCGCGATCAGCTGTCACACTGGCATCTATGCCCTTACCGTTGTCGCAAACGCGCAGCCGAAACCGCGGTTTGTCGTAGCGAACTTCCACCTGGATCTGTGAGCCCTGTGAATGCTGAAAGGCATTGCGCAGCGCCTCCTCGGCAATCCGGTAGATCTCATGCCGGACGACTGGATGCAGAGGCCGTGCGGTTCCCACCACGTAAACCCGAAGAGAGACCCCATGACTTGTGCCGGGATCCGCGGCGAGCATTTCACCGAGCGCTTCGATGGTGGCTGCCAGGTCCTTGCGCCCCCCGACTGGCGTGCGCAATCCCTGCACGGCCTTCCGCCCCTCGGTAACCGCTTCCTTTGCCTGATCGATTGCGTTCCGTAGAATTGCCCGGGCCTCGGCCGACTGCGTTGGCAATAGATTCCGAACGGTCTGCAACTGCATTAGCACGCTCGGAAAGCTCTGTAGGAGCGTATCATGCAGCTCGCGAGCGATCCGAGTTCTCTCGGCAATGCGCACCTGGCAGTCTTGTTCGAACTTGCAGGCTCGACGTCGTCGGCGATGCTCCTCGCGCTCTTCCTCGAAGCGATTGCGTTTTGTTACGGCGGCGTGTGTTCCGACTGATTCAGCCACCTCTTCACATCCACTCGAATACACACGCCCGACCGAATTCTCCGTGCTGATTTGGATCAGCGAATCCCCAACATCTGTGAATTCGGATCCAACCCTACGCTGTGACGGTGGCATCTCAGACCCCCCAAATGTAACGCTGCGGCAAATCGTCTCGCCGTATAAGAGTAGGGTGGGGTGACCGCGAAGTCGTGAGCGTCTTGTTAGACTTATGTTAAGACAGGGGTGACGGCTCGTTGCTCACCACCGTCGCGATTCGCGCACACCCTCGATGTCGGGCTCGGGATTGCGCGCCGCGGTTTCTCTAAGCAATTGCCGACATTACATCGGTGGATGTGCTTATTGCGCGGTGCCGAGAATCTCTGCGATGGGTGATGCCGAGAGGAAAGTCTGCCGGAGCGGCTCTTCTGGCGCCAGCGAATCTGCGATCTTGAGAAGCGTCGCACGGCTGAGCTGCCGGTGGCGCGCGGCCGATTCCACATTCCCCATCCGATCGTAAAGCGCTGCAGCCGTCGCGTGTACTCGCCAGGCAGCCAGCGGGAGCTCGAAGCGCTCCAGCATCGCCGACGCCCTTGCAATGCACTCCGTCGCGCACGCCAGATCACCCTTGACCGTGGCGACCCGTGCATTCGCATCCCAGGCAAGCGCTTGCCACGTGCGCTCCTCAGTCGCGAGCGCAAATTCGAGGAATCTCTCGCCCTGCCGGGATGCCTGAGCGAGGTCTCCTTTTGCGAGCCAGAATTCGGTGAACGCCATCTCGAGCAGTAAGTTGCAAAACGAGTCATTGAAGATCGGCTCCCGATCGATTTCGTGACGCGCCAGCGACAGGTGCTCGAGTGCTTGATGGTACCGGCCGAGAGCCACTTGCGCCGTAGCCGTGACCGCCAACCGAAGGTGCTTGGCGGGAAGATGGTGCACGTCGCCAAGCGCACGCGCCGCCGATTCGCAAATGGTCAGGGCGCCCTCGAAATCCATCGCGAAGACACCGAGCCACGCGCGCCAGAAATGCATACCGTGCGCGAAGAAATCATTGGTATTCTTCGTAAGTGACGCGATCGTGGCGTCGATCACTCGTAATGCTTCACCCAACTCACCCAAGAATAGAGCATCGTGGAATAAGATAAATGCTGCGCTGATCCGTGACCGGTCAGCACAAGGACTTACGGGGCTCTCTTCAGTCAGTAGCGCGAGCCCCTCGAGTGCGCACCGGCGCGATTCATGATATTCCGAGCACGTGAACAGTAGGCAGCTGTAATCCGTCAGGTGCGACCCGGTGAGGAGGCCGGCAGTGCGGAGCTCCGATATCGCATTGCGACACTCCAAGGCGCCATTCCAGTTCCACTGGCCATTCAGCATTCGTACGAACGTGCTCTTGACGCGCGCGTTCGCGCGTACCAGTGGATTAACCTCGCGAGCGATGCGGCGCTCCGCCCGATCCAACAGTTCAAGGGCGCGTTTCGAATCGGACCATGACCATAAGATTGCCGTCTGTAAAAGGGCGCGCACTTCAACGTCGATGAGCCCACATTGGGATGCGTGCGAGGCCCACTCTTCGAAGCGCGATGCACTGGCATCGAGAGACAGGAATAGGATTGATGCGAGTTTCTCCAGAATCTCGATTTCCGTGACTGGGCGTTGTTCAGCGGGAAGCTTGCTTGCGAAAGAAAGCGCGCGCTCTAGTAGCGCTACGGCTTCGCGTTGGGCGCAACGCAGCTCTGCGGCCTCGGTAGCGAGCCGGAGGTACTTGATGGTCCGCGGCCAATCGCAACTTTCCTCGAAGTGATACGCGAGTTCCGCTGCCACCTCGCGCAATTGTTTTGCGTACAGCATCTCCAGTCGCTCACCCACACGTCGATGGAGCGTCCTCCGGCGTACGGGCTTCAAGCGCCGATGCAGCACCTCGCGATACAGGGCGTGCACGAACTCGCAACGAGCCGAGACATCTCCAGTCGGGTATTGCTGACTACCGACCAGGCGCACCATTCGTTTCCGCTGGGCCATCGAGTGGTAGAGAGTTTGATACTCCTCGGCATCTCCGTTAATGACCGCTGCACAGAGACCTGCTGAAAAAGCAACCCCTTGCACGCTCGCCGCCTCGAGCGCCCGCTGCTCTTCCACGCTGAGGTGTTCAATCTGCGCTTCGATCATCTGGCGGAGGGTCTCGGGCACTTCAAGATCAACCTCCTCCATAGGCACCCTGACCTGCCAGCCCTTCTGGTCCTTTGCAAGCAAGCGTCGTTGGGCCAGGTGATCCAGCGTGACCCTCATGAACAAGGGGTTGCCGCCGGAGCGGCGGTAGATGAGCTCGGCCAGCCCTTTGGGCAAGTCGCCTTGCGGGGAGTCGGCGCTGAGATATTCGGCCACCTGCGCTTCTGTCAGCGGCTCCAACTGGATCTGCTGACCCTGCTGATGTAACAGCAGATCTGCCTTGAGTGCCTTTAATGGATGATCCAAGGGCAACCAGTCGATCGGGCGACTCGTGGCGATCAGCATCAGCCTGGCACTCGACCGGCGCCGCGCAAGCATACCAATCACATCAACGGTAGGGTGATCCACCCACTGTAGGTCTTCGAGCTCCAGCAGCAGCGGAGCGTTTTGAGCGATCGCATCGAGCGCCGTGCCAATCTCACGCAGCATGCGATCGCGCGTTGTTCCCTGGATCTCCCGACGCAGGATCTCGCGATGCCGCTCCGTCAGAAGGGCCGGAAATTGTACCAGCCACGTAGGCGCATGGGCAGCCAAGACCTCTACGATCGAGGTCGCAGCCGGCCCGACGCACAATTGGCCCAGCGCCTCAAGAAGTGGGTAATACGCTTCAGTGCCCCCGTAGGCCTCGATGCATTGCCCTCGGCCGACGCGAATGGCCGGCACTTCGATCGCCGTCTGGCGCTCAAACTCATCTACCAGTGCGCTCTTTCCGACGCCCGGCTCGCCCGTGATAAAGACCACCTGGCGCTCGCCGCTTGACGCTGCGTGCAGGTAGTCCCGTAACTCTGAAAGCTCCTGCTGTCGACCGAATATGCGCCCATGCGTTGAGCGCTTCTGGACGATATCAGACGCAGCCCCTTCGCGTACCGACGCAATGAACCGGTGGCCGCGCCTCGGTACTGTCTCTATATATCGCGGACTCTTCGGATCGTCATCCAAGACCTTCCTGAGGTAGTGCAGTTGGGTCCGGATCGATTCGGGTTGAACGTACAGCTTCGGCCACACCGCATCAAGGATTTCGTTCTCGGTGACCAGTCGTCCCGCGTTCTGGACGAGGAAGCGCAGCAGGGAAAAGGGCTTGGGCGCCACCCGAATGCACTCGACCTCACCGCTATCCGCGCGCTTCCACAGACATTGGTTCATTGTGTCGAGGCGAAACGCATGGAACTCAAGCACGCGTCTCTCCTGATTAAACATAATCCCTTTCTAGGATATCCTGAGATCGGAACAGGAGGGTAATTTTTTGGTCCAAGGGGGTTTGAACAGCACTTGGCGCGCACTGTTGCCGAATGCGCAGAGATCAAGACCACGTGAGCCCCTACTCCATAAGCCGTCAAATCGTCCTGGCCTCCCGTCCACACGGACGGCCGCAAACGCATAACTTCCGCCTTGAGTACGATGCAATGCCTGACCTGTCCCCCGGCGGCGTCCTGCTACGCGTGCTTTACCTGTCCCTTGATCCTAGTGTGCTTGGTCGAATGGACGAGCGGAGGTCGAACACAAAGCCGCTCGAGATGGGCCAAGTGATAGCGGGAGAGAGCGTCTCGGAAGTGATTGCATCCGATTCCGCCGCTTATGCCATAGGTGACCTCGTTCTCTCGTCTACAGGATGGCGAACACATGTGGCGTCTGATGGCGCGGAACTGCGCAAGCTCGACTCCGCGTTTGCCCCGGTCACCACTGCTTTGGGCGTGCTCGGAACGCCGGGGTTCGCCGCTTATTCGGGCATCGCGCTGATCAGCAAGCCCAAGGCTGGCGAGACTGTCGTGGTGGCGGCCGCCAGCGGCGCAGTCGGCTCATTGGCCGGTCAGCTCGCCAAGATGGCTGGTGCACGGGCCGTCGGCATTACCAGCGGGCTGGACATGTGTCGCCATATTAAGCGCGAACTTGGCTTTGACGCCTCGATCGATGACCGGAGCCTCCGCCTCGACGAGGCGCTCGCCCGGGCCTGCGCCGACGGGATCGATGTCTATTTCGAGAATGCCGGGGGCCCCGTTTGGGACGCGGTGCTGCCGCTCCTCAATCAATACGCGCGTGTGCCCATCCACAGTTTGAGTCCGGAACATCGCGCGGGCGAGCAGCCCGACAGGTTCATCGACACCTTGCGCGAGGTGCTAGACAGGCGTCTCACGCTCCGTGGCTTCGCCGGCGAGGAGTCCGCCGACACGCACTTTGCGCGGTTTCTTCAAACCGTAGCCGAAGGGATCGCGGACGGGCGGATCCGCTATCGCGAAGACATCACCGAGGGGCTCGAGAATGCGCCGCGAGCGTTCATAGAGATGACGGAGGGACGTAACCTCGGGATGACGCTCGTCCGTGTCGCACCCTAAGATCGCGAATTTTTGAGATGAGGAGCTGCGGTCCACCTGAAGCACGGTGAGTCGCTCCGCGAAGGATCGGTGCAGCGGCTGTCGAAGATCGGCAGCCCCGTCGGCGAGCCGCATCTCGCCGCGATTCGACTCACGCGGGTCTGGCGGCGAGATCATGCTGACGGGGCATTGCCTGCGCGGGCCGCCATATCGAGCCGCACCAGTTCGGAAAGCGATGATGCGCCCATCTTTCTCATCATGGCGGCCCCGGTGCGTCTCGACAGTCCGCTGGTTGATGGCAAGGCGCGCGGAGCGCGCTTGTTCGCATAGCCGGCGACGACGAGTTCCATCACCTCGCGTTCGCGTTTGGTGAGGCCCGCAAGGCGCAATGCAGCTGCCTGATGCCACGAGGAGCGCTCTGCGGGACTTGCCGCCTGCTTGAGCGCCCTATCGATGCAGGCTAGTAGCTTGCCGGGATCAGTCGGCTTCTCGATGAAGTCGGCCGCCCCTGCCCGGATCGCCTGAACCGCCATGGCGATATCTCCCTGGCAGTGATAACGATGGCCGGCAGGCTGGAGTTCCATGGAGCATCGATGGGGCGTACGCACGTTAGTCGATGTCCTTGTTCGGCTTCGATGCCGCGACAGCGCCGTGGCAGACGGCCGTATAGTCAACATCAGTCGAAGCGGTGCACTAATCCGATCAGACCTCGCGCTCGCTCGATTGACGCGCGTCGAAATCCACTTCAACGGACTCGTCGCAGCGTCATTCGTCACGCGTGTGGAAAACAGGGGCAGTGGTGTCGAATGGTGCGAGCCATCGCCGGATATATTCACGAATGTATTGCGCACCACGGGGAATCACATGGCAAGGCGGCGCGCCAGGTAGTGGTAGCCCCTGATCGAGTGCAGCGAGCGCGCGGGCACGCCGAAAACCATCACGCCAAGGAGGACGAGGCCCGTCCCGGCGACTACGAAAACAAGCAGGGTCGCCGTGCAGAAGAGCAACATCACCGCGACCCGCACGCGGCTGCGGCCGCAGAGCCGAGGGACGTCGCGAAGGATCGCACACATCAGTCGTCGTGTGCCTCATGAGAGAGTGGGGGAGTCGCCGAGCTCGCCTCCATTTCGCCGGTATATCGGCCGAGGCAGGCGGCCCCGTTGCATCGGGCACGGTGCGATAGCGCCTGCTCGGCGGTATTCAGGTTCTCGTCCCGCCCGCGCCATGCCTGCAGCGCCGCATCCTGCAGGGCGCGCCCGTAGGAGAAGCTGATCTTCCAGGGCCTGCACCCGGGCAGCCGGTTGATCGCGTTCAGATGCGCGGTAGCCACGCGGTCGCTCTGACCGCCCGACAGGAACACGATACCGGGCACCGCCGCCGGCACGTTCCGGAGCAGGCAGCGTAGTGTAGCAGCCGCGACCTCCGGCACGGACGCGGGCTGTGGGCTCCCCTTGCCCGGGACGACCATATTGGGCTTGAGCAGCATGGATTCGAGCGAGATTCTATGCTCGTAAAGGGCCTGAAAGACGGCGTGCAACACCTTGCTGGTGACTTCCTCGCAGCGCTCGATCGAGTGGGATCCGTCCATCAATACTTCCGGTTCGACGATCGGCACGAGGCCCGCCTCCTGACAAAGCGCGGCATATCGCGCGAGGGCATGGGCGTTCGCACTGATGCAGGCTCGGCTCGGCAGTCCGTCGGCAATGTGGATGACTGCCCGCCATTTCGCGAAGCGTGCACCCATGCTCCGGTATTCTGCGAGACGCTCTCGGAGCCCGTCGAGACCCTCGGTGATGGTTTCGTTCGGTGCGAGTGCGAGGGGTTTTGCGCCGCTATCGACCTTGATCCCAGGCACGATGCCGCGGCTCGCGAGCAGCTGGGGGAGCGGGATCCCGGTAGAGCTCTTTTGCCTGATCGTCTCGTCCTGCATGATCACGCCACTAATGAAGGTGGCGGCGTCCGGTGCCGTGAAGAGCATTTCGCGGTACGCGCGCCGGCTCTGCTCGGTCGATCGGATCCCGAGCGCCTCGAACCGCTTGGTCAACGTACCCGGGGTCTCATCGGCGGCCAGGATGCCCTTTCCGTCGGCGACCAACGTGCTGGCCGTGTTCTGCGTGTCCCGATTCATCATGAGAGTTCTCCTATGTGCCGGTCAAACCGGCGTGGTGTACTGTTGCGACGGCGAGCGGCCCGACATGTTCGTCAGGTCTCGCAGCCATTCGAACGCGCGTGTGGACAGCATCTCCTCCGTACAGCGCCAGCGCCAATTGCCCTCGGCTCGGCCGGGCACGTTCATCCGGGCCTCATTGCCCAGGTTGAGCAGGTCCTGAAGCGGCGCAATCGAAAGTGCGGCCACGGACTCCCATGCGAGCCGCATCAACTCGGGCGCCGCTTCGGACACGGCGCCTCCGGCGCGCCGGAGATAGGTCCACACGTGCCGCCGCTGCGGGTCTGACAGCTCCTCATACCAGCCGCGCGTGGTAGGGTTGTCGTGGGTCCCCGTGTACACAACGGTGTTGTGAACGTAGTTGTGGGGCAGATACGGGTTGTCCGCATTGCCGTCGAAGGCGAACTGCAAGACCCGCATGCCGGGCAGTCGGAATTGATCACGCAGCGCGGTCACGTCGGGGGTGATCAGCCCTAGGTCTTCGGCGATCAAGGGCAGATCGCCCAGGCTCTCCTCGGCGGCTTTGAAGAACTCGGCACCAGGGCCTCGGACCCATTGACCTCCCTGTGCCGTGGCAGCTCCCGCCGGCACGTGCCAGGCAGCCGCGAAGGCGCGGAAATGATCGAGCCGAATCACATCGACGTGGGTGCGCAACGCGCGAAGGCGGTCGATGCACCAGCGATATCCGCTCTGACGAACACCGTCCCAGTCGTAGACAGGATTGCCCCAGAGCTGCCCTTGCGCGCTGAAATAGTCGGGAGGCACGCCTGCGACGACCTTCAGCTGATATCCCTTATCGAGCAGGAAGAGCCGCGGGTTGGACCAGACATCGCTCGAGTCGGGCGAAACGAAGAACGGCAGATCGCCGATCAACCGCACGCCGTTGTCATGCGCGTGTTGCGCGAGACGTTGCGCCTGCCGCGAGAGCAGGAACTGCGCGAAGCGAACGAGCTCGATCTGGTTCGCAAGCTCGTGCCGCTCCCGATCCAGCGCAGCCGGCGTGCGCCTGAGCAGCTCGACCGGCCACTCGAGGTAGCAGCCGCGTTTGTACTTGTCCTTCAGCGCGCGGAACAGGGCATAGTCGTTCAGCCAGTACCCATGGGCCTGACAGAACTCCTCGTAAGCGGGCAGCAGATCCGGACGGGCTCCGGCGCTGAAGCGACCCCACGCCGTCTCGAACACGCGCAGCTTGAAAGCAACGACCTTCTCATATTCGACGGCGGTCGGCGAAAACGCAGGGGCCGCGCAAGCAGCCCTCCCCAAGAGTTCGTCGTCGATCAGGCCCTCCGGGCTGATGAGCAGCTCATTACCCGCGAACGACGAAAGGCACTGATACGGTGAATCGGCATACCCGGTGGGTCCCAGCGGCAGCGCTTGCCACCAGCTCTGCCCGGACTCATGAAGGCGGTCCACCCATCCGAACGCAGCCGGCCCGAGATCGCCGATGCCGTAGGCTGAGGGGAGCGATGTGATATGCAGCAGCACACCCGAAGCGCGGTATCCCGGCGGAAACGGAGGAACGCTCACGCTCTCGAAGGTCATGCGCAGGATCCCATGGCACTGTCGACGATGGTACGCGCCTCGGCCACGATGGCGTCCAGGTGTGACGCATCGACCATGCTTTCGGCGTAGATCTTGTAGATGTTTTCGGTACCCGAGGGCCGGGCCGCGAACCAGCCGCGTCGAGTCACGACCTTGAGGCCACCGATCGGGGCATCATTGCCCGGGGCGCGAGTCAGCTTGGCGGTAATGGGGTCGCCGGCGATGGTCGAGGCCTGGACAGCTGCCGGCGACAGCCCCGCCAGCCTTGCCTTCTGCGCCGGCGTCGCCGGCGCGTCGATGCGCGTGTAGCACGGCGCGCCGAACTCCAAGGTGAGCTCACGATAGTGCTCGCTTGGATCCTTGCCCGTGCGCGCAGTGATCTCGCCTGCGAGGAGATCCATGATCGGACCGTCTTTGTCGGTGGTCCAGACAGTGCCGTCGTGACGCAGGAAGCTCGCGCCCGCGCTCTCCTCGCCTCCGAAGCAACAGGATCCGTCGAGCAGCCCCGGCACAAACCATTTGAACCCCACCGGTACCTCGCACAGCCGGCGGCCGTGATTCTCCACGACGCGATCGATCATGCTGCTGCTGACCAGCGTCTTGCCGACCGCGGCATGGGCCGGCCAACGCGGGCGGTGGCTCAGCAAATACCGGATGGCCACGGCCAGGTAGTGGTTGGGATTCATGAGCCCTGCGGAGCGCGTCACGATGCCGTGACGGTCTGCGTCGCAGTCATTGGCGAAGGCGATGCGAAACCGATCCTTCAATCCGACCAGTCGCGCCATGGCATAGGGGCTTGATGGGTCCATGCGGATCTTGCCGTCGTGATCCACGGTCATGAACGAGAACGTCGGATCGATCACGGGGTTCACGACAGCGATGTCGAGCTTGTAGACCGAGTTGATCGGCTCCCAGTACGGCATCGCAGCGCCGCCGAGCGGATCCACCCCGAGCGTGAGGCCGGCACCACGGATGACCTCCATGTCGATCACGTTCTCCAGATCCCGGACGTAGGGCAGGACGAAGTCTTGCTGGTGGGTGCTTGCGGAGCTGATGGCTTTCTCGTAGGGCACGCGCCTGACGCCGACACCGCCATCGCGCAAGAAACCGTTGGCCCGCGCCTCGATCCACTTCGTCACATCGACGTCGGCCGGGCCGCCGTGAGGCGGGTTGTACTTGAAGCCGCCGTCCTCGGGCGGGTTGTGCGACGGCGTGACGACGATGCCGTCGGCGAGATGATCGGTGCGGCCGCGGTTATGCACGAGAATCGCATGTGAGATGACCGGTGTCGGCGTCACGCCCTGATCGCGCTGGATGATCGTCTCCACCCCGTTGGCGACGAGCACCTCGAGCGCCGTGCGCTGCGCCGGGTCCGAGAGTGCGTGCGTGTCCTTGCCCATGTACAGAGGTCCGTCGATCCCATGGCTACGCCGATAATCGCAGATGGCCTGAGTGATCGCGGCAATGTGCGCTTCGGTGAACGAGCCAACGAGGGACGAGCCCCGGTGTCCGCTGGTACCGAAGACGACGAGCTGATTCGGGTCCGCCGTATCGGGCTTGCGTGCGTAGTACTCCCGCTCGAGCTGCGTCAAGTCCACGAGCATCGCCGCCGGCGCCGGCTTACCCGCGAGGGCAGAGATCATCATGGCGGCCTCCTGGTCTTTCTCGACTGCGGGTTCATGGCACCGGGCACGGTTTGGCTTGCCAGATCTCAGCGGCATATTGAGCGATCGTGTGGTCGCTGGAGAATGCGCCGGAGGCCGCGACGTTCAGAATGGCCTTGCGCGCCCACGCTTCGCCATCGGCATACAAGGCCGTCAGCTTGTGGTCCGCCTCGAGATAGGAGTTCAGGTCTGCCAAGTGCATGTAGTGGTCCCCTTGCGCCAGCAGTGCGTCCCGCAACGGCGCGAAGATACCGGGCTCATTGCGGCTGAAATGATCGGAGAAGATCAGGTCCAACGCAGCGCGGGTTTCCGGCTCGTGGTCGTAATGCCAATGCGGGTCGTACCAGCTGCTCCCGCGGGACACCTGATCGGCGGTGAGGCCGAATAGGAAAAAGTTCTCTTCACCGGCCGCTTCGGCCATTTCGATCGTCGCGCCGTCGCGTGTGCCGATCGTCAGCGCCCCATTCATCATGAACTTCATGTTGCTCGTGCCACTCGCTTCGTACCCGGCAGTGGAGATCTGGTTGGACACGTCGGTTGCCGGAATCAATCGCTCGGCGAGCGACACGCAATAATCAGGAACGAACAAGACTTTGAGACGTCCCTTTGCGATCGGATCGTTGTCGATCGTGTTCGCGAGGTTGTTGATGAATTTGATGATCAGCTTGGCGAGCCGGTAGGCGGGCGCCGCCTTCCCCGCGAAGAAGAACGTGCGCGGCGGCGCCGGTACGCCGGGGTTGTCTCTCAACCTGTTGTACAGCACGATGATACGCAATGCGTTGAGGAGCTGCCGCTTGTATTCGTGGATTCGCTTGATCTGACAGTCGAAGATGCTGGCGGGGTCCACGATCTGGCCGGTAGCTGCCTCGAGCCAACTGGCAAAACGCGACTTGGCCTCGTACGCGGCCTTGAGAAAGGCCTCGCGAAAGCATTTGTCCCGGGCCAGAGGCGCAAGTTCACGCAGGCGCCGCAGATCGTTGACCCAGCCGTCGCCGATCGCCCCGGTGATTATGCCGGCGAGCGATGGGTTCGCGAGCAACAACCAGCGCCGTGGGGTGACGCCGTTGGTCTTATTGTTGAAGCGCTCCGGGAACATCTCCGCCAAGTCTTTGACCGTTGTGGTCCGGAGGAGGCCTGTGTGAATCGCGGAGACCCCGTTGGTGCTGTGCGAGCCGACGATCGCGAGGTGGGCCATGCGGATCTTGCGTTCGGTGCCTTCCTCGACCAGGCTCATGCGCCGTATCCGATCTTCATCTCCCGGATAGCGGACGCGCGCGGCATCGAGAAAGCGCCGATTGATCTCGAGGATGATTTCCAAATGGCGAGGCAGCATATCCTTGAACCAGCCGAGGGGCCATTTCTCCAGTGCTTCGGGCAGCAGGGTATGGTTGGTATAGGCCAATGTCCGCTTCGTTAGATCCCATGCCTCGTCCCAGCCGAGATGCGCCTCGTCGAGCAGAATCCGCATCAACTCGGGCACCGCCATCGTCGGATGGGTATCGTTGAGCTGAATCGAGACTTTCTCGGGAAACGTGCTCCAATCGGATTTGCCACGGCGAAAGCGCCGTACGAGATCGGCCAGCGAGCAGGCGACGAGGAAATATTCCTGCACGAATCGCAGGGCCTGTCCCATGCTCGTTGAATCGTCGGGATACAACACCCGGGTGAGCGATTCCGCGGCGAGCGTTCCGGCCAGGGCGCCGACAAAATCACCGCTACTGAATTCCTGTAAGTCGAAATAATCGGGCGCGGCGGCGGCCCACAGGCGCAGCGTGTTGATGGTCTTGCCACCGTAGCCCACCACCGGTCGATCAAAGGGGATGCCGATGAGTGTGCAGACGCGGCCCGGTACGGGCTGCAAACGACCGTCTCGCAACGCGAAGGAGCAGTTCAGTTTGACTTCGACCGCCTCGTCCCGGCGTGGAACCTCCCATGGATCCTGGCGGCGCAGCCAATTGTCCGGCTCTTCGTGCTGCCAACCGTCCCGGATAGATTGCTTGAACATACCGTATTCGTAACGCAGTCCATAACCCATGGCCGGGAGTTGCATCGTCGCCAGGGAGTCGAGAAAGCAGGCCGCCAGGCGCCCGAGTCCGCCGTTGCCCAGCCCGGCATCGGGCTCCTCTTCCATTAAGCCCAGTGGGTCGATTTTGTCTCGGGCGGCGATTTCCTGTGCGAAGGGAGCGAGCAGAAGATTGGTGATGTTGTTCGACAGCGATCGTCCGATCAGAAACTCCATGGACAGATAGTAGATACGCTTAGGCTTCTCCCGCTCGTAGGTGCTCTCGGTCAGGATCCAACGTTGCGATAGCACATCCCGTACCGAACGTGCGGCGGCCTCGAATCGCTCGCGCGGACCGGCTGCCTCCAAAGGGACGACGTCGTCGAATAGAAGGTGCCGCTCGAACAAGGCGTCGTTCTCACCCGAGAAGCGTATCGGGCCGCAACCATATTGGGTAAGCAGCATGGCCGCCATTTCCGACCGCTTTGATTGTGGAATGCTCATGTCATGATGCTCCTGATGCGGGTCGCCTAACCCGTTGTGTTCTGGCATCGTCACTGACGTTATCGATATCGAACGCCGGATCGAAGCAGGTATCGATGCGCGCGAACAACGCCACCGCGGAACGTGGCAGCACGTGATATTGAGCGTCCGGCACTGGCGCAGCCGCCGGGATATCCACGATGTCCTCGGGCGACTCCCGCGCCGTGTCGATCCAGCGCCGCCAACCGGATACGGCGGTTGCCGGCACAGTCGGCAGGTCGAAGTCGAGCGGCTCCCAATAGGCGTTGAACATCAGGTGCAGCCAAAACGGCAGGTGCCCCGGGCCGACGCGAATGGTGCAGGCGATGCTGTGCGAATCCTCGCCCCAGTCCGGCTGGCCGAGCTGAATGCCGTGCCAGTCGATTTCCGAGCATCGCAATAACTCGTTGAGGCTCGGTTGCTCGAAGCTGTCAGGCGCGCCCAATATCAACTCCATCGCGCGGAGGCGTTGCGCGATCGCCATGCGCACGAAGCGATGCAGATCCCGATGCCGCTCGAGCAGACTCCAGTCGAGCCAGCTGATCTCATTGTCCTGGCAATAGGCATTGTTGTTGCCTCGCTGGGTACGGCGCATCTCATCGCCCATCAGCAGCATCGGCGTGCCGATCGAGATCAGCATCCCGAGGATGAAGTTCTTCACCTGCCGGCGGCGCAGCGTCTCGACGGCAGAATCTTCGCTCGGGCCTTCGACCCCGCAATTCCACGACCGATTGTCGTCCATCCCATCCCGATTTCCTTCCCCGTTCTCCTCGTTGTGCTTGTGGTTATAGGAAACCAGATCATTCAGCGTGAAGCCGTCATGGCAGGTCACGAAGTTGATACTTTCTTCGGGTTCCCTCTCGCGGTGCCCGAAAATGTCCGGACTGCCCAGTATGCGTTGCACGGCAGTCCGCAACGTGCCTCTATCTCCTTTCGCAAAGCCACGGAAGTCGTCGCGGAAGCGCCCGTTCCACTCCTTCCAGCTGTCGCCGATGAAGCTCCCGAGCTGGTACAACCCCGCGGCGTCCCACGCCTCGGCGATCAGCTTCGTGCCGGCGAGGACGGGATCGGACTCGATATCCAGAAGGGCGGGGGGACTTTCGAGCACACGACCGGCCTCGTCTCGGGACAGGATCGCGGCCAGATCGAAGCGGAATCCGTCGACATGCATCTCCGCAACCCAGTACCGCAGGCTGTCGAGGATCATGCGCCGAACGATGGCCCGGTTGGTGTTCAGCGTGTTGCCGGTGCCGCTGTAGTTGGCGTATTGCGCGCGATCGCCATCGAGGATGTAGTACACCTCGTTGGCGAGACCGCGGAAGCAAACCGTGGGTCCGGCTGCATCGCCCTCCGTCGTGTGGTTGTAAACGACGTCGAGGATTACTTCGATGCCGGCGCGGTGCAGCGCCTTGACGAGGTCACGGAACTCATCGAGCGGACCGAGAGGGTCCTTGCGCGAACTGTAACCGGCATGAGGCGCGAAGAACGAGACCGGGGAATACCCCCAGTAATTGGCCAGGCCGGGCGGGCAGTCCTGCCGATCGAACTGAAATATGGGCAGCAGTTCCACGGCCGTGATGCCGAGATCCTGCAGGTACGGGATCTTCGCGATCATGCCGGCATAGGTCCCTCTCAGCTCGGCAGTGACACCTGAGTTGGGATGGCGCGTGAAGCCGGCGAGGTGCATCTCGTAAATAACGGTTGAGGCAAAACCCCGACGCAGCGGCTTATCACCCTCCCAATCGTAAGCGCCGGGATCATGCACCGCGCTTTTCATGGCGACCGAGTCGCGCTCTCCGTAGCGGCTCGCATGCGACCGGGAATAAGCATCGGGCACCACGACCGCGCGCCCGTACGGGTCGAGCAGAGCCTTGCTCGGATCGAAACGCAGGCCCTGCTCGGGATCGAAGGGGCCAAAGGCGCGGTACGCATAAAGCTGTCCGCGCCTCAGCCCTGAAACAAACACGTGCCAGTAATGATAGGTGTGGTGTTGGTGCGGGTCGAGGGTTACCACACGGGCCGGATGCGCGTCCGCGGCATCATCGAATAGCAGCAGCTCGACCCGGGTAGCCCGTCGCGAGAACACGCTGAAGTTGACGCCCCCCGGACAGACGGTCGCGCCTAAGGGGAAGCTCTGACCGGCCGCGATCGTTGCCGGGCATGCCGCGGGCCGCAGCGACGCAATCGGTTCATTGCCCAAGGCCACGGGTGAGAAGCTATCGCAAGCCATGAAGTCCGGCCTTCGATCGCGCGACAGCGCGAGACGCTCGAGCGGCGACTTGCACCAACGACTCCGCCCTCGCACACCGGTCGCGCGGTCCGGAGGTCACGTCGCAAGATCCCATCGCGGCGACGGTTCAATCAGGCCGCAGGCCCGGTTTACTTCTCGCTCCGCAGCGAGCCAATCGGAGAGCTCGTGACCGGGGCCGAAGCCGCGACTCGCCGCGATCGAGTAGGCAGCTTCCGCAATCAGTTGGTGACGTTCCGCCGCCGTGTGAAGTCGGTCGAGAATGCGTGGCAGCCCTGCCTTAAGCAGCTCGATCGGCGAGACGGTCACGGACCCGTGCAACGCCGGGCGCCCGCATCGTTGCGAATGCGCGGGTTGCGGAAAGTCGCCTTGGATTTCCATCAATGTCTCCTCAGCGGCCGAGGTGGCGACAGTCGTTCCACAATCGAATGACCGGTTCGGTAAGTTCGCGTTGATAGCCGAGAATGGAGAGCGCGGCGGTCTCGAGGAAGAAGTAGCGGCCCAGCGTGCCATCGAGACCCAGCCAGCGCGCGGCAAGCACGCGCAACAGATGACCGCTGGAGAACACGAGGACATTGCCGTCGATCGAGCGAAGTTGCGCGACGACGCGATCAGCGCGAGCGGCGACTTGTGCCAGCGATTCCCCGCCCGGACAGCCGTCGCGGAAGATTTCCCATCCAGGACGCTCGTGGTGAATCTCTGCACCGGTCTTGCCTTCATAGGCACCGTAGTCCCACTCCAACAGGTCCGGATCGATGCATGCCACGGGACCAAAGCCCGCCAGCTCGCACGTTCGGCGCGCGCGCTCGAGCGGGCTCGTGAACACACTCGCGGGCCGCAGGCCCGCCAAGCGCTCGCCAAGGCGGCGGGCGTTCCGCTCGCCCTGGCAGGTCAAGGGCAGATCGGTCCGACCAGTATGTTGACCGGTCACACTCCAGGCGGTCTCACCATGGCGCGCCAAATAGATTTGTTGCAGTGGCTCGGACATGTCATTGATCCCAGCGCCAGTTGCAAATCTCCGGCATGTCCTCGCCATGCTCGCAAATGAATTCCTTGTGCTCGATCAGCTTGTCGCGCAGCGCTTGCTTCACGTAACCAGCCCGTGCCTGAAGCTGTGGTAGCCGGTCGATCGCGTCATTGACCAAGTGAAAGCGGTCCATATCGTTCATCACCGCCATGTCGAAGGGTGTGGTGATGGTGCCTTCTTCCTTGTAGCCCCGTACGTGCATGTTATGGCTATTTGCTCGCCGGTACGTGAGCCGGTGAACCAGCCAGGGGTAGCCGTGGAACGCAAAGATGATGGGCTTGTTGCGCGTGAAGAGAGCCTCGAACTCGGCGTCGGCAAGCCCGTGCGGATGCTCGCTCGCAGGCTGTAGTTTCATAAGATCAACGACGTTGACGACGCGGATTTTGAGGTCGGGAAAGTAGCCGCGCATGAGTTTCACCGCTGCGAGCGTCTCGAGCGTCGGCACATCGCCCGCACATGCCATGACCAGATCGGGCTCGGCGTCGCGATCCGTGCTCGCCCACTCCCAGATGCCGATGCCAGCCGTGCAATGAGTGATCGCAGCGCGCATGTCGAGCCACTGCGGTGCAGGGTGTTTGCCGGCGATGATCACATTCACGTAGTGGCGGCTGCGCAGACAGTGGTCTGCGACCGACAGCAGGCAGTTGGCATCAGGCGGCAGGTAGATGCGGACGATGTCCGCCTTCTTGTTGACCACGTGGTCGATGAACCCCGGGTCCTGATGAGTGAATCCGTTTTGATCTTGACGCCAAACATGCGAGCTGAGCAGGTAGTTGAGCGACGCAATCCGCGGCCGCCAGGCGATCCCTCGGGTCACTTTCAGCCACTTGGCATGCTGGTTGAACATCGAGTCGACGATGTGAACGAACGCTTCGTAGGAGTTGAAAAGACCATGACGGCCGGTCAGCAAATAGCCCTCCAGCCAGCCCTGACACTGGTGCTCGCTGAGGATCTCCATGACGCTGCCCTGCGCGGCCAGATACTCATCGCCCGGCTGGATATCCGCCGTCCACTGCCGTTCGGTCACCTCGAACACGGCACTCAGTCGATTAGAGAGGGTCTCGTCCGGACCGAAGACTCGGAAGGTTCGCGGACTCTGGTTGAGTTTGACGACATCACGCACGAAACGGCCGAGCACACGCGTGTCTTCCGCGTCCAGGGCGCCTGGCTTAGGCACTGCCAGGGCGTACTCGCGAAAGTCCGGCATCCGCAGCTCCCGAAGCAGCACCCCGCCGTTCGCATGCGGGTTGGCACCCATCCGGCGTGACCCTTCAGGTGCAAGCGCGGCGAGCTCGGGTCGCAGCCTTCCGCCTTTGTCGAACAAGTCCTCGGGCCGGTAACTGCGCATCCATTCCTCGAGAAGCTTCAGGTGCGCGGGATTGGTTCGAACCTCGGCGAGCGGAACCTGATGCGCGCGGAAGGTGCCTTCGACCTGCTTGCCATCGACGACCTTGGGTCCCGTCCAGCCTTTCGGCGTTTGCAGGACAATCGCCGGCCAGCGAGGACGCCGTTTGAAGCCTCGGGAACGCGCTTGCGATTGGATGTCGCGGATTTTGTCAATCACCTCATCGACGGTCGCTGCCATGAGCTGGTGCAGCTCGCGCGGATCATCGCCTGCCACCAAGTAAGGCTCGTACCCGCAACCGCGCAGGTATTCTTTGAGCTCCTCCGAATCGATTCGCGCGAACACGGTCGGATTGGCGATTTTGTAGCCGTTCAGATGCAGGATCGGCAGCACCGCCCCGTCCGAGACCGGGTTCAGAAATTTGTTTCCCTGCCAGCCCGTCGCCAACGGTCCAGTCTCCGCCTCCCCGTCGCCCACCACACAGGCGACGATCAGATCCGGATTGTCGAACGCCGCACCGTAGGCGTGGCTCAAGGAGTAGCCAAGCTCGCCGCCCTCATGGATCGAACCGGGCGTCTCGGGTGCGACATGACTCGGGATACCGCCGGGAAATGAGAACTGCTTGAACAGGCGCTTCATGCCCCCCTCATCCTGAGAAATCTCCGGATAGAGCTCGGTGTAGCTCCCTTCGAGGTAGGTGTTGGCGACCAGTGCAGGCCCACCATGACCTGGGCCGGAGATGTAGATCATGTTCAGATCGTGTTGTCGGATGGCCCGATTCAGGTGCACATAGATGAAGTTCTGTCCCGGTGTAGTACCCCAGTGGCCGAGCAACCGCGGCTTGATATGCTGCGGCTCGAGCGGCTTCCGCAACAACGGGTTGTCATAGAGATAGATCTGGCCGATCGACAAATAATTGGCAGCCCGCCAGTAGGCATCGATACGCTCGAGCTGCGCGTCCGACAGAGGACCGCGCTCAAGTTGAATTCGGCTAGATTTTGCGGCCGAGGGAGACGGAATAGTGCTCATGCGGATTGTGCTCCTGATATCGGTTGAGTGACCCGTTGTGTTGAAATCGGCGGTGAAATGCTATCGCGAACCATCAAGACCGCCTTTGTCTAAATCGCGATGGAAGTCGCGAGCGGCAACCAGTGCCCAGACCAGCAGGTAGGTGAAGCTCGCCCACCCGAGATATTTCCCCCATCCCCAAATGATCGTCCCGAATGCGGAGAGCGCCAACCCAAGTTTGGCTGTGGAGATCTCCTCCAGTTTGTCCGCCTCGTCTGATTTCGGCTGCGCTTGCAAGACGGCCAACTCGAGCACGCTGTATCGGATGTAGCGCCGCGAGGCGAGCATGAGGCCGATCGCGGTTGTTATAGAGCCGGACCGCTCAAACAGGTCCCAGCGACCACGCTCGCTCGCAAGGAAAGCGCACGCGATCGGTGGAGAAATGGCCAAGAGGAGGGCCGCGACTCGGCGCACACGATACCGCCGCAAAGGCCATACGCCTGCAAGTTCCAGATACCCGGGTTTGCCGTATGTTGCTGTCATGTTGGGACGGCGAATGATTGTCATGCGAAGCCACACTGGGCTACGTCATGGCCATGAACAATGGCGCAATATGAAACGTGCGTTAACTGACAGTTGATGTACCCCACTAAGGTTGCATCGAGCGTGACGCGAGGTCGCTGTGGTCATCGCCTCGAGGTTTCCTGCCAGGAAACTTGCATTCATCGCAGGGCGTTGTCCTAAGCCAGCTGCGCCTCTAGGCTAGGGCCCGAAGTCGAGCACGCATTACTTTTTTTTGACGGAGGGCGAAGCAAGTGCCGGAGGCCGTACTGTTTCACACGCGAACTCTGTCGATCATCGGCGACATCCTGCGGATCGCATTGCCCAAGAGTCAGGGCGAGGGACCTTCCTTCGGGGATCTCGCGGAGGTGCGCGACGAGGACGGCGTACCGCGAATCGCACAGGTCATCAAGCTCGACGATGAGGTCGCGTCGCTCCAGGTTTTCTCCGGGGCAAAGGGACTCAGCACGCGCGCGAGGGTTCGCTTCCTCGGTCATCCGCCGGATGTGGTCTTCTCTTCCAACATTCTCGGCCGCGACTTCGGGGGAGACGGTGCTCCTCTCGATGGCGGACCGCCCCTGGACATGGACGCACGGATCGCGATCGGCGGCCCCTCGGTCAACCCGGTTCGGCGCAAGCTCGCGACCAATATGATTCGCACCAACGTGCCGATGATCGACGTTTTCAATTGCTTGGTGGAGAGCCAAAAGATCCCGATATTCTCCGTCTCCGGCGAGCCCTACAACCAGCTGCTCGCACGGATCGGCATCCAGGCCGATGCCGACGTCGTGGTCTTCGGCGGGCTCGGCCTCCTCTTTGACGATTACTGGCGTTTTCGCCGGACCTTCGAGGACGCGGGGGTTTCCTCGCGCACCGTGATGTTCGTCAACCAAGCTTCGGACCCCATCGTCGAGCGGCTACTCGTTCCGGATATGGCTCTCGCGGTCGCGGAGCACTTCGCGGTCGAGGAGAAGAAGCGCGTGCTGGTACTGCTGACCGACATGACCGCCTTCGCAGACGCGCTGAAAGAGGTTGGCATCTCGATGGACCGTGTGCCGTCGAATCGCGGCTATCTCGGCGATCTCTACAGCCAGCTCGCGCGCCGCTACGAGAAGGCGGCGCAGTATCAAAGCGGCGGCTCGGTAACGATTCTCGCCGTGACGACCATGCCCGGCGGCGATATCACGCACCCGGTCCCCGACAATACCGGCTACATTACCGAGGGCCAGTTCTACCTGCATGACGGCGTGATCGATCCGTTCGGATCGCTCTCGCGCCTCAAACAAAACGTGGTCGGCAAGCGGACGCGCGAGGATCACGGCGCGGTCATGAACACCATGATCCGGCTTTACTCGGAGGCGCGCGATGCCCAGCAGAAGCAGGCGATGGCCTTCGAGCTGTCGGAGTACGACCACCGGCTTCTGAAATTCGGCCGGCTCTTCTGCGACCGGTTCATGCAGAGCGAGGTCTCGCTGCCGCTCGAGAAAGCGCTCGACCTCGGCTGGCAAATCATGGCGCAGTGCTTCACGTCCGATCAGCTCCTCATGAAGCAGGCGCTGGTAGACAAATACTTCCCCAAGGCGGCGGCCTGACCATGGCGCGACTCAGCCTCAGCAAGACACAGCTCGCGAAAGAGAATACGAATCTCGCCATGTATCGCCGCTATTTACCCTCGCTTGACTTGAAGCGTCGGCAGCTCACCGCCGAGCGCAACGAGACGCGAGCTCGCATCGGCGAGATCGAAGCGCAAATTGCGCGACGTGTCGAGAAGATCGGGGAGGAGATCCCGATGTTAGCTAACCAGGACATCGACCTGAAGGGGTTCGCGACCTTGAAAACGGTCAAGATCGGCGAGCGCAACGTGGTGGGGCTGCGTCTCCCGAGCCTCGTGGAGATCGAGGTGGATGTTGCTCGTTATGGCTACCTCGTGCGACCGCACTGGGTGGACCTCGTCGCCGAGCGGCTTAAAGAGGTGTTGCGGCTCAAGGTAGAGGCGCAGGTTACGCGGCGCCAGGTGGTGTTGCTCGATGCGGCGGTGACAAAAGTGACCCAGCGCGTCAACCTCTTCGACCGGGTGCTGATCCCGCGCACGCGGACGAATATCCGCCGCATCGACATCGCGTTGGGTGATCGCGAGCGCTCGGCCGTCGTCAATGCGAAGATCGCCAAGCACAAGACGCAAACGACATGAGCATTTTAGACCTCAAGCGGGCAACGCTTTGCGGATTGTCCGAAGACAAGGACTCGCTCCTGGACGCCCTGCAGGAGGCGGGCTGCATGCATCTCGTGCCCCTGCGCGAAACCGGGCCGCTGGAACCGGCGAACCCGACGCTTCTGCGACGCACGCGTTCAGCCTATCGCCATTTGAACGAGTCGCCCTATCCGCTGCGTCCCTGGTTGAAGAGTCACCCGATCGATCTCGATGCGGTGATTGACGCTGCGCTGAAGAACAAGGATCGCCTCCGCGAAGCACGCGACCGGCACGATTTTCTCGCGGAGCGGATCGCCGGCCTCGAGCCCTTCGGCGATTTCGGCTTGCCGGTGGCGGATGCGCTGCGCGGCATGAGGCTGTGGTTCTACATACTGCCTGCGAAGCAGCGTCGCGCACTCGAGAAGCTCGACTTGCCGTGGCAGATTCTCGGGCGGGACCAAACCCGCCTGTATGTGGTGCTGATCTCGCGCGACGAGCTCCCGGCATCGATCCTCCCGGTCCCGCGCGTACACACCGGTTCCATGCCGCTGTGGGCGCTGCGCGAGGAGCTCGCACAAACCGAGATCGAGATCGAGGAGGCAGAGGTCGAGCGCGCCGAGCTCAGTCGCAGCCGCATCGTGCTGGGTCTTCAGCTGGCGCAGGCGCAGGACGCCGACGAGCGGCGAGCCGCGGCCCGGGTGACGCGGGACGTCGACCGCATTTTCGCGCTTCAGGGATGGATACCCGCGGCGCAGGTGGAGCGGGTCCGAGCGCTCGCCGCGGCGCGCGGCCTCGCCGTCGTTGTGGAGGACCCCGGTCCTGATGACTCGCCGCCGACCCTGCTCGACGTCAAGGGACCTTTTTCGGGCTCGAGCGCGCTCACGAACTTCTACGAGACACCCGACTACCGCAGCTGGGATCCGAGCCTGATCGTCTTCTTCTCGTTCGCAATCTTCTTCTCGATGATCCTTGCCGATGCCGCTTACGCTGCAATTCTCGGCGGGATCGTGGCGATCTACTGGCGGCGGATGGGGCGCTCCGAGACCGGACGCAGCGCGCGGGTCATGCTGGCCTTCACCATGGGCGTCGCCTTCATCTACGGCATGCTCGCGGGCAGCTGGTTCGGGGTGGCGCCGCCAAAGGGGAGTTTCCTCTATCGAATGGCATTCATCGATGTGAAGAACTTCGGCACGATGATGCACGTGTCGATCATCGCGGGAGTTCTGCAGATCGCACTCGCCAATGCCGTGACCGCGTGGCGTAAGCGGGGCACGAGCCTCGCCGTCGCCAAGATCGGCTGGATCATCGCGCTGTTCAGCGGACTCGGAATCTGGCTCGCGACGGCGCGCGCGCCCTGGTACGCGGCCCTCGCAGTGGGTCTGACGATGGTGGCGCTGGGCACAGCGGCCCAGCGCCCGGTCAAGCGTGCGAAAGACTGGCTCTTCCGCGCGTTCGACGGCGCCCTCGCCGCGACCGAGGCGACAAAGCTGTTTGGCGACGTCCTGAGTTACATGCGGCTCTTCGCGCTCGGCCTCGCCAGCGCCTCGCTCGCGGCGACCTTCAACCAGCTGGCGGTGAAGATCGCCAAGGGGCTGCCGGGTACCGGGCTCCTGCTCGCGCTGCTCGTATTGTTATTCGGCCATGCAATCAATGTCGCGCTGGGTATCTTGGGCGGCGTGGTGCACGGTCTTCGACTCAATTTCATCGAATTCTTCGGATGGGCTCTATCCGGAGAGGGTTATCCCTACAGAGCGTTCGCACGCAGGAGACGAGACACATGAACGAATTGGCCGTCATTCTTGGCTGGGTTGGAATCTACGGCGTCATGGCCCTTGGGGCCATCGGCAGCATCGTCGGCTGCGCGATTGCGGGGCAGGCCGCAATCGGCGCGATGATGGACATCGAAGGGGGCTATGGCAAGTTCGTTGGTGTTTCGGCCATGCCCTCCACGCAGATCATCTTCGGCATCGTGGTGATGTTCTCGCTGAATCAGCCGGTGACCGCGGCGAACGGCGGCGCGCTTTTTGCGATCGGCATTCTTGCGGGGCTCGCGTTGATGCTGTCGGGCATCTGGCAGGGTCGCGCGGTCGCGTCGTGCATCGCCGCCTCCAAGGGCAAGCCCGAGATCTTTGGCCTGTCGCTCGCCCCGGCAGCGATCGTCGAGGGCTACGCGGTCTTCACCTTCGTCTTCGCGCTGGTGCTCGCGGCTAACATCCCGCACGCGGCGGGAGGCTGAACCATGAGCGCAACCATCCCGCAGGTGCTCTCTTCCGGCATCGATGCACTGATACAGCGCCTGAAACAGGAGGGCGCCGACGAGGGCCGCGTCGCGGCGCAGAAACTCGTCGCGCAGGCCGAGGCGCGGGCTAGCGAGCTCATGGCGCAGGCGGAGGCGACGGCAAAGCATCGCACGGAGGAAGCCACGGAAGAGGCGGAGCGCCTCAAGCGCGCCGGCGAGGAGGCGCTCAAGGTGGCGATGCGCGATGCCATTCTCGAGCTCAAGGAGGGTATGAGTAGCCGCTTTGCCCGGCAGGTCCAGGGGGCCGTCGCCAAGCTCTCGACCGACCAGGAGGTGCTCAAGCGCATGATCCTCGCGGTGGCGAGCCGCGCCCGGGGGGAGGCCGATATCGACAATGTGAGCCAGCTGGAGATCCTCCTGCCGCGCACGGTGCTCGGGCTCGATGAGCTGCGCAGCAACCCGCGGGAGCTGCGCGAGGGTGCACTGAGCCAGTTTGCGCTTGCCTCCGCAGCGGACATGCTGCGTGCCGGAGTGACCCTCCGGGGCTCGAGCGATGATGCCGGCGGAATTCGCGTGGTCCTGAAGGACACGGGATTGATGGTCGACCTCACCGATGCCGCCGTCGCGGGTGTGATCCTGCGCCACCTTCAGCCGCGCTTTCGGGCCCTGCTCGAAGGCGTGGTGAGCTAGGGCCGATCCGTGAGTGGCATCGAATACGTCCAGCTCATGGCAAGCCTGCCGGCACTCGGACCGATCCTCGCCGCGAAGCGGGCGCCGATCAATCGCATCCGTCTTAAGGCGCGGCTGCAGATGCTCCGGCCGGAACACCTCGCCGAGATCGACGCGGCGGCGAACATCCTCGCCTGGCCCGCTCAGGGGGCGCTCACGGGCGACGCTGACTTCGTGAGCAAGGCGCGCAAGGTCATCGAATCGCTCGAGAGCGAGACCCTGCGCCAGCTCGTTCATCACCAGCTCGAGCAGCGTACCGTGCTCGCGGCGCTCCGTCGCCGCCACGCCGGACAGCCCGCTCCGGCCGCGAGCGAGATTTGGGGCTACGGCCGATACCTCGATCGCATCCGCGCGAACTGGCGAGATCCCGGCTTCGGTCTCGCGCAATCGCTCAGTTGGGTGCTGCCGGTCAAGGAGAAGCTTGATAGGTCAGATGCGCCGGGCCTCGAGCGTATTTTGCTCGAAGCGGCCTGGCGCCACGCCGACCGGTTGGTCGGCGCACATGATTTCGATTTTGAGGCAGTCGCACTCTATGTCCTGCGCTGGGATTTGCTCGATCGCTGGACCCGTTACGACGCCGAGGCGGCAGCGGCACGTTTCGGCGCACTCATCGCCGATGCGTTGAGGGTCGCCCCGACAACCGCACAAAGTGACCTCACGAGGGCCGTTGCATGACTGCCGATACCAACTTCGCCGAACCCATCTCCACCCGCCCTTCCGTCCCGCGCCGTACTGCCGACGCGCAAGCCGCGAGCGATACTCGCGTGGCCGCGCGAGCGCAGGAGCCCCCAGTAGCCACGGCGACCATCACGGCCGTCCAAGAGGACATTGTGCGCTTCCGGTTGACCCATTCCGGCGAGCAGGAGTTGGTCAAGAATGAGGTGGTCTATGTACTGCCCCGCCGCCAGCCGGGTGAGCGCCTGAAGGCGGAAGTGCTCCGGGTGGTGGGCGATCAGGCCGAGGCCCAGGTTTATGAAAGCACAGGCGGCATCGGCCTTGGTGACCCGGTGGAGCAGACCGGCCGGCTCCTCTCCGTCAAAGTCGGGCCGGGTCTGCTCGGCCAGGTCTTCGACGGACTTCAAAACCCGCTCGAGGTCCTGGCCCAGGGGCACGGAACGTTCCTGCCGCGCGGCGTCGAGGCTCCCGGCCTCAACGCCTCGACGAAGTGGTCGTTCACGCCGGCAGTGCGTATCGGCGACAAGCTGAGCGGCGGTGATGCGATCGGCACGGTGCCTGAAACGGCGATCACCCACAAGGTCATGGTGCCATTTGATATTGACCGACCGATGGAGGTGACCTGGATTCGCGAGGGCTCCGCCACGGTCGATGAGCCCATCGCGCGCCTTCGCGACTCATCGGGCAGGGAGCGCGAGCTCACGCTCGCTCAGCAGTGCCCCGTGCGCATCCCGATACCGCACAGGCTCCTCACGCGCGGGGCTTCGATGCGACTCTATCCGGAGGCGCCCTTGGTGACGCAGCAACGGCTCATCGACACCTTCTTTCCGATCGCCCAGGGGGGCACCGCCTGCATCCCGGGCCCATTCGGCGCAGGCAAGACGGTGCTCCAGAATCTGATCTCCCGGCATGCCGACGTCGACGTGGTGATCGTCGTCGCCTGCGGCGAGCGCGCGGGCGAGGTTGTAGAGAACATCACGGAGTTTCCGACCTTGAAGGACCCACGCACCGGCGGTTCACTGATGGACCGTACGGTGATCATCTGCAACACCTCATCCATGCCGGTGGCGGCCCGTGAGGCCTCGATCTACACCGGCCTGACCGTCGGTGAGTACTACCGCCAGATGGGATTGCGGGTGCTGCTCATTGCTGACTCCACCTCACGGTGGGCGCAGGCGATGCGCGAGACCTCCGGCAGGCTCGAGGAGATTCCGGGCGAGGAGGGCTTTCCCGCGTATCTTGACAGCTCAATCAAGGCGGCCTACGAGCGTGCCGGCGTCATCAAGACCAATGACGGCACGGTAGGCGCGCTCACGATGATCGGCACCGTATCGCCGGCCGGCGGCAACTTCGAGGAGCCGGTCACCCAGTCAACGCTCTCGGCTGTGAAGTGCTTCCTCGGTCTTTCCGCCGAGCGCGCCTACAAACGATTCTTCCCGGCCGTGGATCCGCTCCTCTCCTGGTCGCGCTACCGCGAGCAACTCGCGCCCTGGTTTCGAAAGACATCAGGTCCCGACTGGAGCGACCAGGTGGACCGGATGATCGCGCTTCTGCACCGCGGGGACGAGATCCTGCAGATGATGCAGGTCACGGGCGAGGATGGCGTGACGCTGGCGGACTTCGTTACGCAACGCCTCTCGTTGTTTCTCGATCTGGTGTTCTTGCAGCAGGATGCCTTCGACGATGTCGACTGCGCCAGCAAGCCTGAGCGGCAGAAGGCGCTGTTCGATAGGGTCTACGCCGCGGCAACACGCCCCTACGCGTTCAAGGACAAGGCAGCGGCGCGGGACTACTTCACCAAGCTGTCGGGCCTCTACAAGAACCTCAATTACGCGGCCGGCGGATCGAATGACTTCCAGCGGATCGCGACGTCGATCGAAGAACTCGACAAGTCCGTGCCGACCATCGCCGCCGGCGTGGCCGCCCCGAGCGACACCGCCGCCGCACGCGCCCCAGTCGAATAGATTTCGAAGGAACCAAAAGCCATGAATGCCAGCCCATCCCTCAAGCCCGCCGCCTATACGACCGACGCGGCCGATCCATCCGCGCCGCGAGCGGCGCAATCACACGAGAAGTACGAGCACCTCATCGCGTTGGCGAAGGGTATATCCGCGATCCCGACGGCAATCGTCTGGCCGTGCGAGGAACACGCGCTGGCCGGGCCCATCGAGGCCGCCGATGAGAAGATCATCGTGCCGGTTCTGGTCGGACCCGCCAAGCGGATGCGTGCCGTGGCCGAGAAAGCCGGGCTCGACATCAGCCGTTTCGCGACCGTCGATGTTTCAACAGAGGAAGAAGCCGCTGCCACCGCGGTGCGCCTGGTCCGCGACGGCAAGGCGCAAAGCCTGATGAAGGGGAGCCTGCACACCGACGTGCTCATGCACGAGGTCGTCGCCAAGGAGGGTGGGCTGCGCACGGCGCGGCGAATCAGTCACGTGTTCGTGCTCGACGTGCCGACCTACCCTGAGGTTCTGTTCGTCACCGATGCGGCAATCAACATCTCCCCGGATCTCGAGACGAAGCGCGACATCGTGCAGAACGCGATCGACCTGCATATCGGTCTCGGTTTGGGGCCGCCGTTGGTCGCGATCCTTTCGGCGGTCGAGGTGATCAACCCAAAGATCCCCGGCACCACAGACGCGGCATGCCTCTGCAAAATGGCCGAGCGAGGTCAGATCACCGGCGCGATCCTCGACGGCCCGCTGGCGATGGACAATGCAATCGATGCCGAGGCTGCCGAGATCAAAGGCATTCACTCGCCGGTTGCCGGGCACGCGCAGATCCTCGTCGTCCCCGACCTCGAAGCCGGCAACATGCTGGCCAAGAACATGATCTTCTTGAGCCAGGCCGATGCCGCCGGCATCGTTCTCGGGGCGACGGTGCCCATCATTCTGACGAGCCGCGCCGACAGCGTGCGGACTCGCATGGCCTCGACCGCCATCGGTGCCTTGTACGCCCATTACCTCACCGAGCAGCGGGCGCAAGCGGAGTGCCGCGCATGAGCGACACCGTTCTCTGCGTCAATGCCGGCAGCTCGAGCGTCAAATTCGAGCTATTCGAGGTGTTGCCGCGCGACGAGCTGAAACTGGGGTTCAGAGGTCAGCTCGAGGGCCTCGGGATCCGCCCGCGCCTCACCGCGAATCACGGCAGCGATGTGCTGATCGACCATACGTACACGGCGGAGGAGGTCCCGAATGTCGCCGCGGCCATGCCGAAGTTGACTGAATGGCTGCGCGCGCACATGAATGGCGAGCTGCCCATCGTCATCGGGCATCGACTCGTCTTCGGAGGTACACGCTATTCGGCTCCCGCGCTCATCGATGACGATTGTCTCCGCTACCTGCGTTCGGTCGTGCCGCTCATGCCGCTGCATCTGCCGAGCGAGCTGGCGCCGGTCGAGCTCATCCGGGAGCGGCTGCCCGATGTGCCCCAGGTCGCCGTGTTCGATACCGGGTTTCACCGCGGACACGACGAGCTCTTGCAGAGGCTGCCGATACCCGAGACCCTGCACCGCGAGGGCGTTCTGAGCTATGGCTTTCATGGCATCTCTTACGAGTTCGTCGCCGGGCGCCTGAAGGAAATCGATCCTGCACTGGCCAACGGCCGGGTCGTCATCGCCCATCTCGGCAGCGGCTGCTCCATGTGCGCCCTCTCCGGCGGCCGGAGCGTCGAAGCGAGCTGGGGCTTCTCCGCCCTCGACGGTCTGCCGATGGGAACGCGGCCCGGGCGTCTTGATCCGGGGGTCATTCTGTATTTGCTGCAGATCAAGCGGATGTCGGTCGAGCAGATCCAGAATCTGCTCTATCACGAGTGCGGCTTGAAGGGCCTGTCGGGCATCAGCAGCGACGTTCGCGAGCTTCTCGCGAGCAAAGATCCGCGCGCCCAGCTCGCTCTGGACTTCTTTAGCCTGCGTTGCGCGCGCATGGTGGCGGAGCTCGCGACGGTGATGGGGGGCCTCGATGGGCTCATCTTCACCGCCGGTATTGGCGAGCACGCGGCGCCGCTGCGCGCGAATATCGGATCGAGGTTGTCTTGGTTGGGCGTCGTGATCGACGCGGAGGCCAATGCCCGGCACGGACCGCGCATCTCCTCGAGCAGCAGCTCCGTCGCCTGCCATGTCATAGCAACGAACGAGGAGCTCATGATCGCCCGGCATGCGTTGGCACTGGTTCGCCGGTCAGCCGGAAGTCCCCCTGACGAACTCGCGCCGCCCGCCGCCAGGGCCCAAACGATATGTCCAACAGCCCTTGGCGCAAGCCCATTTCAAGCAGGAGCATCTAGCCGTGACTGATCCTCAGAATGCTACCCCGCAAGCATCGCACGAACAAACCAGCCCGCCGGCGCCGGCCGCTCTGCCTGTACCGAGCAAACTGGCCGCCGATGCCATCGAATATTGGCGTGACTTCGCACAAAGAAGCATCCTGTTCCTCGATATTCTGCGCCGCAGCGGCAACCAATACGAAGACATGCGGGCGCACAGCATCAAATCGGTGCTGATCTATGATTTCGAGTTCGTGCTGCGGGGGGACGCTCTGCCACGACCGGTCAACTACGCGCTGGTCCGCGTCGTTCCGCCGACCGGCGTCGAGATCGACGACCGCAAGCGGCCCGTGGTCGTTATCGACCCTCGCGCCGGCCAGGGCCCCGGTATCGGCGGCTTCAAGCCGGTGAGCGAGATCGGCGATGCGTTCAAGTGCGGGCACCCGGTCTATTTCATTGGCTTCGGAGCGGAGCCGCTCGACGGCCAGAGCATCGAGGATGTGGCGCGTGCGCACACTGTGTTCATCGAAAAGGTACGCGACCTTCATCCCCAAGCACCCGGCGCGCCGTTCATCGTCGGAAACTGTCAGGCCGGCTGGCATGCGATGATGGCGGCCTGTATGCGCCCCGATCTGGTCGGGCCGATCCTCATCGCCGGCGCTCCGCTCTCCTACTGGGCGGGCGTGCGGGGCAAGAATCCGATGCGCTACCTCGGCGGCGTGCTCGGCGGGAGCTGGCTCTCTCGCTTCACGAGCGATCTCGGCAACGGCCTCTTCGACGGCGCCTGGCTGGTCGAGAACTTCGACAACGGCAGTCCTGCCAACACTTTCTGGGGCAAGCAATACAAGGTCTGGGCGAACCCGGAAGAGCAAGAGAACCGATATCTTCAGTTCGAGAAATGGTGGAGCGATTTCGTTCTGCTGCGCGGGGAAGAGCTGCAGTACATGGTCGATAACCTATTTATCGGCAACAAGCTCTCGACGGGTCAGATCGTCACCAGCGACGGTATCCGCCTCGATCTTCGCGATATCAAGTCGCCGATCATTTGCTTCTGCTCGCAGGGGGACAACATCACGCCACCCCAGCAGGCTCTTGATTGGATCCTCGATTGCTACGAGAGCGTCGAGGACATTCGACGTGCCGGTCAGACCATCCTCTACTGCTTGAACCAGAAAGCCGGGCATTTGGCGATATTCGTGGGCACCGCGGTGGCCGCCAAGGAGCACGCCGAGTTCATGGACTACATGGAGCTCATCGACTCGATGCCGCCCGGGCTCTACGAGATCGTCATCACGGAGAAGCCAGGCGCGGCAGCGGGTGCCAGCGATACCAGTAATTACGATCTATCCATCGCAGAGCGAGGACTCGAAGATATCCGCGCGCTCGGTTGCAATTCGCCGGAAGATGAGCGCGAATTTGCGGCCGCCGCGCGCGTGTCGGAAACCACCAACGCGTTCTACCAAAACTACTTGCAGCCCTGGGTCAAGGCGATGGCCACGCCGCAGGTCGCCCTTGCCACCCGGGAGCTTCAACCGTTACGCCTGCGCTATTCGAGCTTCTCCGACCAGAACCCGTTGATGCGCGCGCTCGCCCCCCTGGCCGAGCAAGTGCGCACCGAGCGAGCGGCCTCCGCGTCGGACAATCCGTTCGTAGCGATGCAGGAACAGTTCTCTCGGTACATGACACAGGCGCTCAACCAGTATGGCAATACGTGCGACTGGCTCCAGGAGCAGGTGTTTCACGGGATCTACGGCTCGGCCCTCGTTCAGGCTATGTTCGGGATCTCGCAAAATGACGGTCCACCCCGCAAGCGCCCGGGGCAATCCCCACTGACGAAGGCGGCACGCGAGGCGGAGATAGCTCGCTTGAGAGGGCGAATCGGGGAGGGCACCGGGCTCGATGCGGCCGCCCGGATCGTTGTCTACATCAGCATGACCCACAATCGCGTCGACGGGACCCGCTTTGATGCCGTGCAAAGACTGCTGGCCGCTCATCCGGAGGTGAGCGTGGCCCGCTTCAAGGAGGCCCTGCGGGACCAGTGGGCGATTCTGGCCATCGATGAGCGTGCGGCGGTTGACTCGCTGCCGAAGCTGTTGCCGGCAAACGCCGGCGAACGGCGCGCGCTGATGGATATGGTGAAAACGGTCTTTGCATCCGACAGCGTCGATGCGGATGTCCAGCGCCGGCTGCGCGAGATCGAGCAGCTGCTCCTAATTGACACAGAAGGGCCGCAGAGCCCCGGCACGCAGACTAGCACCCCACCGACCACTGACCAACGGACCACCGCCACGCAGGCCCGAGCCAAGCGCAGGCCCGAGCGCGCGAAAGAGGGCTAACGTGCCTACTACTCCCTGCGGGTCCCTCGCCGGTAAGAAGGGCCTCATCATCGGCATCGCGAACGATCAGTCGATTGCCTATGGGTGTGCGCGGGCGTTCAGACGGCAAGGCGCCGAGCTTGCCATCACGTATCTCAACGAGAAGGCCCGACCCTACGTCGAGCCCTTGGCGCACGAGCTCGGAGCCGCCATCTTCATGCCGCTCGATGTTCACCTGGAGGGAACGATGGAAGCCGTCTTTGCGAACATCGGGAAGATCTGGGGTCGCCTCGATTTCGCCGTGCACTCGATCGCCTTCGCCCCAAAGGAGGATTTGCATGGACGGGTGACCGACTGCTCGCGGGAAGGATTCCTGCTCGCCATGGACATTTCCTGTCATTCCTTCATTCGCATGGCACGTCTCGCCGAGCCGCTGATGAAAGAGGGCGGGACGCTGTTCGCGATGAGCTTCTATGGCGCGCATCGCGTGGTCGAGCACTACAACCTGATGGGACCGGTGAAGGCGGCGCTTGAAGCGTCGGGCCGATATATCGCCTCCGAGCTCGGCGCCAAGGGCATCCGGGTTCATATCATCTCCCCGGGTCCGCTCATGACGCGCGCCGCCTCAGGTATCGGCCACTTCGATGAGCTTCTCGAGGATGCCGCCGCGAGGGCGCCCGTGCATCAACGCGTCACGATCGACGATATCGGCACGGCGACCGCGGCGCTCGCCGGCGACGGCGCCAGACTGATCACGGGCGATGTGATTTACGTCGACGGCGGCTTGCACATCGTGAGCTAGCAGAACTCAGGCCCGAACAGCAGTCCGCCCCTTTTTGAGCTTTCGTCCTTGCTCGACCTCAGAGAGTAATGGATCGGGCATCTCTCGACCACGACGAAGCGCGACTCTTTGGGGCGCGAGACGGCTGCGCGACCAGTCAGGCGCGCTCGAGCGGATCGCGAGGTACTCGGCATCGAGCGGCGAAGCGCCGTTCGTGCTAAGGGAGTCTTGATGGCACTGCCACGGCCAACTCTTGAGGCCTCGTTTCCTGCAGGGAAACTTGCATACACCGCGCGCCGATTGTCCCCGAGGAGCAGCGTCTCTAGGCTGATGCTCTCAGAAGTCGACTACGCATCATTAGCTTACATACCAAAGGAGCAAGACACATGCACAAGTTATTGAAGATAGTTCCGAGCCTCGTTGCCGGCATCCTATTGGCCACGGTCGGCGCGGCGGCAGATGATGCCTCGCCACCCCCCGTCGCGCCGGAAGCCATTCCATCGGGATATGTGTGGTTCAGCGGCGGTGTATTTGCCCTGGGCATCGGATACACCTGGGGTCACGGAACGCTTTACTACAGCAAAGACCAGAAACAGTACAACTTCCAATTGTCCGGGGTTTCAATCGCTGACGTCGGCGGCGCGGGCATTTCCGCCCAGGGCGAGGTCTATAATCTGACCAACCTAGCGGATCTAGCCGGAGACTACTCTGCGTACACGGCGGGCCTGACGGTCGTTGGAGGCGGCTCCGTCGCCTATTTGAAGAACGCCAAGGGGGTCGTAATCAAACTGCAGTCGCAGACCGGGGGGGTGCGATTTAACCTCGCGGCCGCCGGCATGCACATCACGCTGAAATCGTAGATCTAGGGGAAGGCACATGGCGCGGCGACGCCCCATGTGCCTTCCCCCTTCCCATCGGCGCCCGCTGGTTTTCAATGAAATGTTGGAGCCCCGCGGCGGCGGTCATGGTGTAATTCTCGATAACGGCTGCACCGAACCATCGCGCGTTACGCACAAGATCGCCGAGGCTGCGCTCGTCGACGCACGTCTCTACCACGAGATCAGAGAGAACCGTGCGCAAGCCGATGTCGCGCGTGAGCTCACCAAGCCGGTAATCGTCGGCGAGCTGATTCGCGATTGACGCGAAGCGCCAATTCGGGCGAGTACCTGCCGACGCAGTCCGATGGTCACGCCGAAAGCGAATCAGCGCGAGCCTGACGCGGCTGCAAGGTGCACCGATGGCATGAACCAGTGATTCGACTTCGGCCGCGGCGTGAGGCTACCAGCGTTCTAGTGGTGGACGTAGCACTTGCAGCTCGATCGCGACATTCCGCGATCGTCCACCCCGGGCCACGCTGACGATATACTGTGCTGGCTGTCTCAGGCGATCGACTTGCGCGCTGCTGTTCTGTCCGATCTGACACCAATTGCAGAGGTGCTCGCAGTTGTTGCGCAGCAGGCTGTAGCTACGCTCCCCCAGTCTCGAGCGAGCCCGGCGCACTATTTCCACACCGTGTACTCGATCTGCAGGACGCCGACCTACCCGGTACGGCCGGTTGCCGACGAACTCCGCAAGCGGAATCTCCTCGACGAGCCCATGCAGGGTGCTAATCCAACCCCTATAGTGAATGACGCGATTCCCGCCGACATAGATTCCATGATGTTTGTAGACGCGCTGATCGACTATCAACTCCGTTCCCGGTGCGAGTTCACCGATCGGGATCGAGGCGGCAGCTGATTGGGTCATGTCAGCGCTCCCACACCGTGTGCCTCGGAGGCTAGAGCGCGCTGCCCATGAACTGGCGGCGCCACGCGCGCGGACTGCTTCCCACGACGCGTCGGAAGACCCTCGTGAAGTGCGCCTGATCGCACATCCCGCAATCGAGAGCGATCTGCGCCAGAGGTTCGCGCGAGCCCGTCATGAGCTGCTGGGCCCTGCGCACACGCCGTTGCGCGATATAGTTGAGCGGCGTGACACCGAAGCTCCGTTTGAAGGCGCGAAAGAGGTGGCTGCTGCTGAGTTGAACGACCTTGGCGAGTTCCTCGATCCGTAGCCTTGAGGCAAGATTGGCCTCGACGTAAGCGGCGATGCGTTTGGCTTGCCAAGGTGCCAGGCCACCGCGTGTTGCCGGCGCGCGGACGACGACGCGGTCATCGCTCAGCCCCGGGCGCAGTACCTCTGCCGCCTGCTCGATGCAAGCCCGTGCTGCATTGACATAGGCGGATGAGTAGATGACGGTGGACATACCTGGTTCGCTCATATCGTTTCAGACTGCCAACGCCTGGACCCGCTCTTCGGCCACATAGCCTCTGCGGTGGGCCGCGAGTTCCACCGGCTTTTTCTCGTGACTCTTGGCAGTGGACTCCACCACCAGATCGATGAATGCTCGAGACTTGAACGGCAAGAACTTGCGGCCGGGATAAAGCAGATACAGGTTGAACTCCTTCAAGCGGCATTCTGTGAGCACCGGCCTCAGGGCAGTCACGAACGCAGGATCATTCAGTAAAGCTGTGGGCAATAGTGCCATTCCCATGCCGCCCGCGACCGTGATGGCGACATCCGCCATGGTGCGGCAGCGCAGCGCGACCCGCAGTGCAATGTCGACCGTGCCCTGGGGGGATTCCAGCGACAGAGACTCGGGTCCTCCTGCCGTGATGAAATCGTGCCGGAGGAGATCCTCGGGGACCTTCGGCATCCCGTTGCGTTCGAGATAGGCGCGCGAGGCGGCCAGGCGGAACGGAACGGATCGGACGCGACGCGCCACGACGCCCGCCGGAAGAGACTCATCGTGCACGAGGCGAAAGGCGAGATCGTAGTGCTCTTCCACGAGGTCGACAGTGCCGTCGACGAACGAGATATCGACTACGACCTCCGGCCAGCGACGTCGATATTCGGCCAGCACGCTCGCCAGCCCCAGGCCCGGGATGCAGGTATCGCAGAACGCAATACGCAATGTGCCGCGGGGCGCCGAGCTCAAAGATTCCAATTCGAGCTCGGTCTTCTGCAGATCCTGAAGAATGGCTGTGCAACGCTCGAGATAAAACCTCCCGGGGTCGGTAAGGCTCAGCTTGTGGCTGTTGCGATTGAGCAGACGCACGCGGAGGCGCTTCTCAATGGCCATGACGTGCTTGCTGACCATCGCGGTCGAAAGGTCCAGCCGGTCGGCGGCTCCCACGAAGCTGCCCGACTCGACCACCTGGCGAAATACATTGATGCTAGTGAGCGTGTCCATGTGAGTAGTCGACCTCTTCAGTGTGTGTGCCGCGTCATCGGAAAGGAGCTGAGCATCAAGTGCTCAGAATGATTCGAGCTCTGCGGGGACGCAGCTGACCCTTCAGGGTGCATCAGCAGTACGCTATAGGCCGCCCGCCAAACGATGCCGCGCCTGATGCCTTTGCGAGCCCGATGCGAACAGGTCGCCTCGGAGACCTCCTCCACCAAGCGTAGATCGAACCGGCCCGCGTCATTACTCATTGCGTGATGTAGCGCGCGTGCCTTCGGCGGCACTGGATTGCATGCATCGGACAGATCACACGATTCGGCCGATATGCGCGGGGAGCGTAATCGCCGCGCAGAAATGATTTCATCTTCATCGTTCATGGGTCTCTCCCGCGATTACGTAGTTGCCGTCCATGGGGTGCAGTGTGGAACGATCGGACGCGGCACGGACAGGGCCGATCGACTTATCTTTTCGGATATTTCGGCGCGAACGACACATCCGTCCGTGCATGACGCGTGGCAACGCGCGAGCCAAGCTCAGGTCGGAGAGTCCCGCTCGCCCCGTTTGCGACCTGCAATTTTTATTTGTTTCCATCCGTAGAGCCGGGCATCAACAGACCACGCGCCCGGTCCTAGCAATGCGAGAGCCGCCGTAATGATCGCAATCCACACAAAGTGAGGCCGGGATGCCGAGTGCCAAACCATCTCCCAGATAGTGAGAAGCGCCGCCAGTGTTGCGGCGATTGGCGTCCCCAATCCCGCGACCAGCAACGCGCCGAGCACGATCAACAGGCTGCGGAACGCCGCGGGTGCGAACGGTGCGTCTCTTATGAGGGGAACGATACCGTAATAAATCAAGGTACTGCCGGTCGCCAGACGCAACAGCAGTAGTCCGATACCAGGCGCACCGTGCGCGAAGTTTGAGAATAAGCGCCGCATGAGCGAAGCGTACCGGAACGAACTTCTTCGGCGAAAGTCCAGAAGGACGGCGTAGGACGTCCTTTCGGATACGGGCCTAAAGCTGAATGATCCCGCGTTTTATCCCGACTATTGCAGCCTGAGTGCGATCCTTCGCGCCGAGCTTGGAGAGGATGTTTCGAACCTGACCTTTTACCGTGGCCTCGCTGATGGACAGACGCTTGGCAATTTCCTTGTTCGCCCGGCCCTCGGCGATCAGGGCTAGTACCCGCACTTCTCCTGCCGTCAGCGCCTCATCCGTGGAATGCTCGGCAAGCTGGAAGGAGACTTCGGGGGAAATGGACTTCCGACCGGCGTGCACGGCGCGAATCGTATCGAGCAGCTCTAAGTCCAGAGTGTCCTTGAGAAGGTAGGCGCGGGCCCCCGCCTTGAGCGCGCGTAGCGCCTGCACGTCACCGGAATATGTCGTCAGCACGATGATGCGCGCCTCGGGATATTCGCCACGAGTGGCGATGATCGCATCGAGCCCACTCATCTCCGGCATCTGAATATCCATCAACGTGATATCGGGACGGTGCGCGCGGAACTCATTGAGCGCCTCGCGTCCGTTGGTCGCCTCGGCGACCACTCGCATGTCCGACTGAGTCTCTACGAGGTCAGCAATGCCGCGACGGATGAGCCGGTGGTCATCGACCGTCAGGATCCGGATTACCGCTGAGTCGTGGGTCATGACTTCAGCTTCCTAAGTGCCGCGGTCAATGCGCCTGGCAGCCAGGAACGTCTTGCTCTCCCCGCAGGGTCGTAGACGATCGCGCCCGGCACACTGAGCACCAATTCCGTACCCGAGCCCGGCGCGCTCCTGACCGTCAGGTGGCCACCAATCTGTTGCGCACGCTCGCGCATCCCGCGCAGGCCGAAGTGACCGGCCGGGGCCTCATCGGTCAAGAATTTCGGATCGATGCCTTCGCCGTTATCGCGCACGCGAACCTCGAAGCTCTTCTCATGGTAGCTGAGCTGCACCTCGATACGGCTCGCGTCGGCGTGACGGAAGGCGTTTCGCAAAGCCTCGCTCGCGATCCGATAGATTTCATCCCGTATCAGAGGCCGCTTGCTTCGGGGGTTGCCCTCGACGGCCAGGCGTACTTCGGCGCGACAGCTGTGGGTAGGATCGCGCGCGAGCTCTTCCGTGAGCGTCTTGATGGCTTCGCTGAAGTCGTGTGTCCCGACCAAGGAGGGCGGTAGTCCCTGCACGGACTGTCGCCCCTCAGTAAGGGCTTGCCGGGTCTCATCGATAGCCTCCTCGAGAACCGTTCTCGCTTGATCGGGACTCTTTGAGAGCAGCGTATGCACCGTCCGAAAGCGCAACAACAATCCATTGAAGCTCTGCAGCAGCGTGTCGTGCAGCTCGCGCGCGATGCGCGTGCGCTCGTCCACTCGCGTTTCGACCTTCATGTCGAACTCGTGTGCCAGATGCCGCAGGCGTAGCTGATATAGCATCCACAACGAAGCAAGAATCGCTGCGACACAGAGCGCGCGGAACCAAGCCGTCTGCCAATAAGCCGGCGTAATGGAGAAATCCAGTGCCGCGCCCTGCTCGTTCCATAGCCCGCTGTTGTTGCTCGCGATCACGCGGAACCGGTAGTGGCCCGGAAAAAGGTTTGAATACTGCGCCTCACGCTCGTTCACAACCTCTCGCCAGTCCGGATCCTGCCCCTCCAGCTTGTACTTGAAGTGGACCTTCTCGGGCGCGACGAAGCTGAGTGCAGTGTAGTCGATCGATAGGTCGCGGATTAAGGGAGGCAAGCGCAGTCCGGATTTGGCGTCGTACGTTTTGTGATCAGCAGTGATTTGCTCAACGTGGACTGGCGGAGCGAGCATATTCCTGGTCATGTGGGAGGGATCGAAGAAACTCACCGTGTCATAATTGACGAACCAGATTTTCCCGTCGGAGGACTTGGTCACTGGCGGCCTGAGCCCGCTCAGGGTTGGAACCAGCCGAATTCCGTCCGCGGCATCGAATGTCGTTACCTGGATTGTTCGCTTCGGGTCGGCGACCCACGCGTCCAACTCGCTGCGCGCCATCCGCAGCAACCCACACTGCGTATACAGCCAATACGAAGATGAATCGTCTTCGATCATCCAGTGTACCTTGTTGCAAGGCAAACCGTTCGCGGTAGTCAGCGTGGCAACTTGCCCGTTGCCGATCCGGCTGAGACCATGCTCGGTGGCTGCCCAAAGCGTACCGTCGCGATTGCGGGAAAGGTCCAGGACCCTGCTGGCGGCATCCTTGGCATTCTTCAATGGCAGGTTTCGTATTTGTCCATGTCGAAAGTACGCAAGCCCGCCGCTGAATAGACCCGCCCAAACGCCACCATCTGGGTCGAGCGCCAGGCCGCCAGTGCCAGGCCCGCCACCCAACTTTTGCCAAGGTGCGAACTCAGCAATTTTGCCGTCGACTAGATGCGCCAGGCCGTCGGCGGATGAGGAGGACCAGAGACTGAGCCATAAGCCGCCGCGATTGTCGCCTGCGATCCCGAACGCAACCCCCGCCGGCACGGACGGCACCGCAGTAAACTTCCCATTCGCGAACACCGCTAGCCCGCGACGTGTTGAAACCCAGATGCGGCCATTCTCATCTTCGAAGAGCGAGGCGATCGCATCGTCGGGCAAACCGGGATGGCTTCGCTTCCGATAAATCACCACGCTTCCATCCTTCCATCGATAGAGCCCGTCCACCGTGCTGATCCATACGCTCCCGTCGCGCGCCGCGAGCACGGAGCGGACACTCGGTAGCCCTTCGTCCACCGAAAGCGAGGTGACCGCCAACTCATGAAATTTATCGAGACCCGCGGCTGTACCGACCCAGACTGTTCCTTCGCGATCCTGAAACAGGGCCTTCACCTGATCGCTCGACAGGCCGTCCTTATGAGTAAAGGTGGATGTTTTGCCGTCGTACACGTGCACGAGCCCCCGGGTATCGGTGCCGATCCACAGTCCACCGCTCCGGTCACGGAGGAGCCGTACGGCACTCAAAGACGACGGCAACCCATGAAGAGGATAATCCATGACGCTTGTGCCGATGAGTTGACGGACGCTGTCGTTGGCAACGACGAGGCCTGACTGATGATCGCCTTGCGCCAAAGTCTCGCGTTCGTCAATCGGTGTGGCGAGATAACGAATTGGAGGGCCGGGCTTCCATCGCCATAGCCCGGTCGTCGCTCCCACCCACAGGCTGCCGTCGCTATCTTCGTAGAAGGATTCCACCGAGAAGCCGAGACTTCCGTCATCACCGTAGCATTGAGCACTCTCGCTGCGGATTGCGCAGAGCCTTCCGGCCGACCCGCCTAGGGCGGTCCCCGCCCACACCGTTCCATCCCGATCCTGCAAGAGCGCGTTGACTCTACAGCGGCCGAGGATCGGATGCTCAGTGAGCTGACCATTCTTCCAACTTACCAGTCCGTCGAGGGTGCCGATCCAGAGTGTCCCGTCGCGTGCCGGCAGTAGGGATCCAACCTCAGTGGCGCCAAATGCTGGCAGCGGCAATGGCACCGCTCGAACCCCGTCGAAGCGATACACACCCGTCTGCGTTCCCAGCCAAAGAAAACCATTGGACGCCTGTGCAATTGTGTAGACCGCCCCATTTAAAAACCCGTTGCGGAATGTCCACGCGGTATGCGCGTATTGGCTGATATCCAGCGATGGATCGAGCGCAGCACGAGCGGGTGACCAGCACAGTGCGTTAAGCGCGCCAACGGTAATCAGGGCTAGCGCAGGGTAGGGTGGCGCCATCATGACTTCGGCTTCCTAAGTGCCGCGGTCAATGCGCCTGGCAGCCAGGAACGTCTTGCTCTCCCCGCAGGGTCGTAGACGATCGCGCCCGGCACACTGAGCACCAATTCCGTACCCGAGCCCGGCGCGCTCCAGACCGTCAGTTGGCCACCAATCTGTTGCGCACGCTCGCGCATCCCGCGCAAGCCGAAGTGACCGGCCGGGGCCTCATCGGTCAAGAAGTTCGGATCGATGCCTTTGCCGTTATCGCGCACGCGAACCTCGAAGCTCTTCTCATGGTAGCTGAGCTGCACCTCGATACGGCTCGCGTCGGCGTGACGGACGGCGTTTCGCAAAGCCTCGCTCGCGATCCGATAGATTTCATCCCGTATCAGAGGCCGCTTCGTTCGCGGGTTGCCTTCGACGGTCAAGCGTACGTCGGGACTACCGCCTTTGGTGGGATCGCTTGCAAGCTCTTCCGTGAGTGTCGCGATGGCTTCGCTGAATTCGTGCGTCACGACCAAGGAGGGCCGCAGTCCCTGCACGGACTGTCGCCCTTCAGTAAGCGCCTGCCGGGTCTCATCGATAGCGTCCTCGAGAACCGTTCTCGCTTGATCGGGACTCTTTGAGAGCAGCGTATGCACCGTCCGAAAGCGCAGCAACAATCCGTTGAAGCTCTGCAGCAGCGTGTCGTGCAGCTCGCGCGCGATGCGCGTGCGCTCGTCCACGCGCGCTCCGAGCTTCACGTCGAACTCGTGTACCAGTTGCCGCATGCGTAGCCGGTAAAGAGCCCAGACAAGGGCACAAAACGCCGACACGGTCAATGATCGGAACCAAGCGGTTGCGTACCATGGTGGTAGAATTCGTATCCTGATGGTGGCGCCCTTGTCCCCCCAGTCCGAGTGGCCGGTGCGAGCTTGGACCTGCAAGGTGTAATCTCCCGGAGGCAATGTCGTGTATGTGGCCGTACGATGCGCGCTGTCCGTCTCGTTCCATTTCTGTTCAAGCCCCTGAAGCTTGTATCGGTACTGTGTCCGTGCTGGATCGATGTAATTCAAGGCGGAAAAATCAAGTGAAAAAATGCTCCGCGCGGATAACTCGAGCGAACTTGCGGACCAGATAGGCTCCTTCAGGGGTCCTTTTCCTATTTGCACCGGTTCCCCGGACAACCGGAAGTTGGTCAGGACAACGGGCGGTGAGAATTCGCGCTCGGTCACCTGGCGGGGGAAGAAGGCCAGCAATCCGTCATAAGATCCAAAAAACATCTCTCCGCCTGGACCCTTTGCGGCAACTGCTGCGCGCCACGGCCCCGCAGAGGCTGCCTCGGTGAACAGATCCGTCAGCAGCCCGTCCGAAGTATGATAGCTCGTGAACGTCTCCGTGCGTGGATCGAATCTTGAGAGCCCGTCCGTGGTGCTGACCCAGAGATAGCCGTTATCGTCCTCCAAGATTCCGACGGCGGTGTCGGCGGAAAGCCCGGAGCGCGAATCGTACGATGTGAACGTCCCATCGCGCGAATTGAACTTGTCCAGTCCTCGGAAAGTCGCGGCCCACACCGTGCCCGAGCGGTCGACATAAACAGAGTTTACGCGATCATGGCTGAGGCTGTGAGGATCGCCCGGCCTGTGTTCAAACACCGTAAAGTGGCCCGTGTGCGGATCGAAACGATGCACACCCTGGGAACCCGTTGCCAGCCACAAGACACCGCCCGATTCTTCCGCGATCGAGTGATATTGGGTCAAACTCTGTTGCGCGGGCGCGTACTTGCGGAACTCTGCCGTGGCTGCATCGAAACGGTTCAGTCCAAAATCGGTTGCAACCCAAAGTGTTCCATCGGAATCAATCCACAAAGCTCCGACCGTGTCGTAGCTCAGCGTCCTTGGATCGGACGGCACATGAGAATAGATGAGGTATCCGGAATGTGGATTGAGGCGCACCAAACCATTGCCGTTCGTCCCGAACCACAGGTCTCCACGTCGGTCCTTCGCGATTGCATTCACGCCCCGGCTGAAGACGGAGTCTTCATAGCGAGTGACCTCACCCGTACTCCGATCAACCCGGTTCAACCCACGGACCGTCCCGATCCAGAGGGTGTTCAGATCTTCCGCATAGGCCGCAGTCACGAAATTATCGTTGAGGCTGTGCGCGTTTCCCGGTTGGTGCCGGTAAGACCGGAACAATGGCGCATGGGATTCAAAGCGATAAACATCCCCAGCATTCGTCGTCGCCCAAAAGGTGCCTTCTCGATCCTTGAATACCCCGACGACACGATTCCCGTTCAAGCTTTCCGGCTCGTCCGGATTGCTCTGGTACCATAGCGCTTGCTTTCGATCTGGCGTCAGCTTCACCAAGCCCAACCTGTTTGTCCCGAGCCAGAGTGACCCGTCAGAATCCTCCTGAATGGATGCCACGCCCGACGAAGCATTCACCGGCAGTCCAGTGCCCTCGAACGAATAGACCGTAATTTGCCCGTTCGTGCCGTTTATCGAGGCCAGATCGCCTCCGGACATTAAACCCACCCAGATGGTTCCAGTGCTGTCCTGAAACGGCGTTGCCGGATACACGGTGGAGCGAAATTTTTCGCCGGAATTTGTTTCAAGGCGAAAATGCCGCAGGACGTTGCGGGAGCGCGGGTCGAAAGTATCCACGCCCGCACTACCGGTCATCCAAAGAGTGTTGTCCCGCGAGATCAACATGGATGCCACACGTCTGTCACCGATCGACGGATCCACGTTGGGCCGCGGCTTGTAACAAGTCGCTTTCGACTTGGCCGGGTCCAGAGCCGCTATGCCTTCGTCTGTAGCGAGCCAAATGAGTCCGTCCTGGTCCTCGCTGATCTTATGAGCGAGCGCGATCGAACAGCTGTCACCCGGCTGCGATTTGTACTCCTTGAAGTTCCCTGACGCGGGGTCATAGCGGCCGAGCGAATCGTCAAGACCGAACCATATCCGTCCCGAGCGGTCCTTCATCGTGGAGTTGGCAATGATATAACCAATGCGCTCGGAATCTTCGCTCTCCGGAACGCGCAGGAAGCCGTACGCGTCATAGCGCCGAAGGCCATCGGTCGAGGCCAGCCATAGGAATCCGCGATTGTCCTGGAGGACCGTCCTCACCACGAAACGCGTGGATGGCCACGGCAGCCGAAAGAACTGGATGTGACTTTCCTTGACAATAGGAACCTGAATCAGCTGTATGTCTTGCGGTTGAGCGAAGGCCGAGAGTGCAAAACCAGCTATGGGGCACAAAAGGACAAGGAACGTTCTGCTCATGTCATTTGCTCTGTGCCCCGGCGTGTCTTCAAAATCTGCGTGAAATCCGCGCGCCGAACTGACGAGGATTTCCGTAGAAGTTGAAGTCCGGATTCGATCCGGCGGCAAATTGCCCATCGACGTAGATCTTGTCGGCCAGATTCAGTCCGTATACCTGCGCCTGCCACTGCTTCCATTGGTAGGTCAGGGTCGCACTCCACAGACCGTATGCAGGCAGATAGTCGGAGACGGGCTTTTCGAACAGCGTGGTCCACTGTGACCCGATATAAGAATAGTTGATGCGCGGTGTGAGCGACGCATTGGGGCCGAGCGGATACGCGTATTGTATCCCGACATTGTAGGTCCACTCCGGGGATAAAGGATTCTGGTCCCCATCGAGACTGACCGTATATGGGCCATAATCGAAGCACGCGGGCGGCCTCTCGGTGGGTGAACACTGAGGCAGATCCGTACCCGGTGGCAGGGCCTCGGTATTCACCAGCCGGATGGCACCCAGGCGCGAATTGACGTAGGCGGCTCCGGCATCGACGCTGAAGCCACCGAAGCGGCCATGCAACTCGAACTCGCTGCCCTTGATGATGGACCGCCCGGTATTGACCAAGGATGTTTGACCGGTGCTCGGATCCAGTGCATTCACCTGCAGGTCATCATAACGGTCGTAGAAAAAGCCGAGTGACGTACGCAGGTGATTATTAAAGTATGTCCCTTTCCAGCCGATCTCGTAATCCCATACGATCTCCGGAGCAAACGTTTTCTCCGGCGTGCCCGCATTGAAGCCACCCGCCTTCGAGCCTTTCGCGACGAAGGCGTATAGGAAGTTCTCCGGATCCAGCGTCCAATTCAGCGCGACCTTGCCGGTAGTGACCGCATCGGTCTCGCTGCCGGTTTCATTGATGGTGGCTACTGGCGGCGTCCCGGTGACCGCAATCACCCGTATACTTCCTGCCCACGTGGTGAGGGAATCACGCGTGTAGCGTATACCGGCCTGCAGCTGCAGAGGCTCGGTCAGGTGGTAGCTGATTTGACCGAAGCCCGCCGCTGTTCTGAGCAGCTCCTGGAAATCGATGAGTAATTCGTTGGGAATCGACTGGCTTCGCTCGGTCAGGTCGATATCACGGCTGTCATGCATCAGGAAAGTGCCAGCCACCCATTGAAACCTGCCGGTATTCGGTGATATCAAGTTGATTTCCTCGGTGAGTGGCCGGTCTATAACCGCCTGGGCGGTAGTGCGCTGGGGTGGCCCCGGCAGTGTCGAGTCGGTCCCGTCCGCATCCTCCAGATTGTGAACACGCATGAACTGATCTCCGGTCAGCGATCGCAGATCGATGCCAGTGTCGGTGAAGGTCCAGTCCAGGCGCAAGCCGGATCGCACACTGAATTCATCGTTCTGCGTGGGCGTGTCGTAATTCAGCAAGAACGGATTGGCAGGCGCATAGCCATAATATTCAGTGCCCGGCGTCGGCTTGTACGCGTAGCCTCCCGTAGACTTGTCATCGATCTCGACCTTCAGCAGCACGGTGAAGTTGTCGGTCGGCTTACCCAGCAGGCTCTCGCGTACATTCTTTTCATCCAGCGATCCCGGATGGCTGAACTGTGCCGGGCTCGGGGTCAATTGCGAGGTGTAAACCTGGTAAAAACTGTCGCGCTGCTCCAGGTCGGCGGCCGTACGCAGGGACCATGCTTCGTTGATCGGCAGGTTTACCGCTGTCTGAAAGCCCACGTCCTCGTAGTTAGCCAGCTGCAGCTGCGCGAATCCATGTACACCGCTGAAATCAGGATTCGCGCTATTAATCAAGATGGCACCGCCGGTGGAATTGGACCCCACGAAGGTGCCCTGAGGACCCCGGAGCACCTCGACGCTGTTCACGTCGTAAAGCGTGCCGGTGGTGACGACCGGCGGCTGCCAGAGCCCGTCGCGGTAAACGGCCACACCGGGAACGACTGCCGGCAAGCCGCTGACTTGACCGATACCGCGGATGTTGATGTCGTCGTTCAGTCCCGCAGGCGTGAAAGTGAGCGACGGAGAAGCATATTGCAGATCCGACATCGTCACCACGCCTTTCTGTACCAACGCGTCGGCGTTGAGCACCGTGGCCGCAATCGGCGTCGTCTGCAGATTTTCCGGCCGGCGTTCCGCAGTCACGAGGACCTCCTGCAATTGGTCCTGCCCGCTCGCGGCAACTGCCATGCTGGACGTGGAGGATGCTGTGGACTGTTGGGCCGCGGCGGGCACCGCCGAGCTAAGTGCCACCCCGCCGATGGCAATGAAGGCCACGCCCCGCCGGCCTAAGGTCCGCGAGTCATGCGCGTGCATGCTTGCTTCCCCAATCGCTTTTGGCTGAGACCGCATGTGTGCGCGGACTCCGGGATGTTTGGTTGCTCTGCCGCATTGCGGTCTCCCATAATGCGTGTTCTTTTCCGCCGATCCCCGAGAGATTATGTAATCAAAGCCCGCAGTAAGCGAGGGGGGTTACCGGGCTCGTCTAAGGAACTTTACGTATGATGGTCGCACGCACGATCACAGGGACGGGGCGGTTGTAATCTCCCTGATAGTCAGCGATCGATCGACATCAATCGCTTGTCGGTGGCTAAGGGCCGCGACCGCCATCATTCGGTCACGTACCAACTCCCGGCCGTGACCGACGTGCTTAGTAGATCTCGGCCCCGCACCCCCGCAGCCGCAATCCTCGGTGCGGACATTCACTCCAAGGAAACGCCCGACAACCGGTTGTGCATTGCTCGGCCAACCGCTGACGTCCAAACATACGAGACCTCAGGAGGGGCTACTTTTCATGAAAGGCAGAGAAACAAATTACCGCGTGAGGATTCACCTGGGAGCCGCGATTGTCAGTCAAGTTGTCTAGCGAAGGGCGCCGCCAATACATCGCGATGTCAGCGGCGTCCGATAGTGATCCCGTCATTCTGTTCCGCCCGACGGGGTCAGGGCGCGCTTGCATAAGGCGCGGCGCAGACCGAGTCGGAGATTCAGGGCGGCCGAAAAAATCCAAGATCTCGCGCGCGATTGTTTGGAGCTTGAGCTTGCTTCTCGGGTGCGCGCTGATCATGGTGCTGCTCGGCAATACCTATCTGAATTCGCTGTTTATCCATCGGGCTGTTGCTGACTTGAGATTCGAGGTCAAGCCGGGAGCAAGCCCGGCCGTGCGGTTTCCTCGGGCGGGGCCCTACGATCGGCGTCTCGGCTACGTCGACATGCCCATCCTGATTCACCGCCTGATGGACCGCAACTTCTCGATCGTGCGGCAAGCTGTTCTGTCGCCTGCGTTGTTGCACTTCATCGAGGCGGGTGGCTTTGCCGTTTACCACGAAAAATCCCAGGCAGGCCTGGTGCTCAACGACAGTTCGGGCCGCGCTCTTGAAGCGAAAACTTATCCGTCGGCCGTCTACAGACGCTTCGAAGAGATCCCCCCGCTACTGATCAACACGCTGCGCTTTATCGAGGATCGCGAGCTCCTCGATTCGAGAGATCCCTATCGCAACCCGGCACTTGAATGGCATCGCTTTGCCTTGGCGGCGGCCGGCCAGCTCGGTGGAATGGTCAATGCGCGCCTGCGGCGTGGAGGCGCCAGTACGCTCGCGACGCAGATCGAGAAGTATCGGCACTCACCCGATGGACGCACGGAAGGCGTGGCTGAGAAATTACGGCAGATCGTGAGCGCGTCTGCGCGCGCTTATATCGACGATTTTGAGACGATGGCTGGCCAAAGACAGATCGTCACCGCCTACCTTGATTCGACGCCTTTGGGCTCCAGGCCGCGATACGGGGAGGTGGTCGGTCTGGGCGATGCGATGTCCGCCTGGTTCGGTGTCGATCTAGCCGAGGTCAACCGGTACCTTTCGCTTCACGACGCCTCGGACATGGACGCGAAGCGCCGCGCGCGGCTGTATAAGGAGGCACTGAGCCTCCTGATCGCTCAACGCCGGCCGACCTACTACTTGAATGCCGGCCGAGATGATCTCGAGCGCCTGACCGACTGCTATCTGCGTGCGCTGGCCACCGCTGGTGTGATCGATCCTGGGTTGCGTAATGCGGCACTGAGTCACCGGCTCTTCTTCACGCCCGCGGCGCCGGCGCCGGCGCCGCACTCGTTCGTCGAGAGCAGAGCCGTTGATGGCGTGCGGACAGAGCTGGCAAGAGTCCTTGGCCTGGCGCAGGTCTACAGCCTCGACCGGATGGATATTTCGGCCGACGTCAGCATCGATGGGGCGGCGCAGAGCCGGGTGGCGGCGCTTCTCGAGCGACTGAGGGATCCACAGGTGGTCAGTGCACTCGGCCTCACGGGCGATAAGATGTTGGGCGACGGAGATCCTGCCAACGTTCTCTGGAGCGTGGTTCTTTATGAGCGTAGCAAAGACCAGAATCTGGTGCGTGTCCATGCCGACAGCGTGGATCAGCCTTTTGACTTGAACTCGGGTGCGAAGCTGATCCTTGGCTCCACCGCCAAGCTGAGAACCCTCTCGAGCTACTTGGGCATCATCGAGGCCGAGTATCACGACTTATCGAATTTATCGACTCCCGTGCTGGAGCAGCTGGCCGCCACCAGCGATGACCCGTTTCGACGGTGGGCCGCTGGGTACCTGGCAGGCATTTTGCCGGGGCACCGCGCGCTGCGGCCGATGCTGGACGCTGCAATGCAGCGCCGCTATTCCTCGAGCCCACACGAGGAATTTTTTACCGGCGGCGGCATTCACGTTTTTCACAATTTCGAACGCTCCGAGGATACTGAGAGTCCGACGGTTGAACAGGCCTTCGAGCGCTCGATCAATCTGGCATTCGTGCGATTAATGCGAGATGTGATTCGCCACTACGAGGCGAACCTGGGCGCGCAACAGGGCGCGGCCCGCCAAGATCTATTGCGGCGCTTTGCCGATCAGGAAGGTACCGTTTACCTCGATCGGTTCTATCTGAGCTACGCGCGGCTCTCGCCAGATGAGGCGCTTGAGCAACTCGCCGGCCATGTGCAGCCGGTGCCGCGCAGGCTCGCCGTGATGTTCCGAACCGTGCGCCCCGAGGCCTCGGTGGAGCAGATGCAGAGTTTCCTCTCCCGCCACAGTCGAGAGGTAATGCCCGCGAGCACTGCCGGAGAGATGTACGCGCAATACGCTCCGGACAGGTTCTCGCTCAATGACCGCGGCTACCTCAGCGGTGTCAACCCGCTCGAGCTCTGGCTGGTGGCTTACCTTCAATCTCATCCGCACGCCGCGCGATCGCAAGTCATGGTGGCGGCCGCCGATCAGAGGCAGCAGGCCTACGCCTGGCTCTTCAGGAGCACGAAAACTCACCAGCAGAATGTACGTATCCGCGAGCTACGCGAACAGGATGCCTTCGATCAACTTTTGAAAGACTGGAAGCGGCAAGGTTATCCGTTCGCTCGCCTGGTTCCATCCTTCGCAACCGCCATCGGCAGCTCCGGCGACCGCCCCGACGCGCTCGCCACGCTGATGGGGATCATTCTCAACGACGGCGTGAAGCAGCCGACCACCGACCTGCAACAGGTGCATTTCGCGACCGGCACGCCGTACGAGACGGACATGGTTTACCAGCCCGAGGTGTCGACACGGGTCATGTCGCCGGAGGTCGCCGCCACCCTAAAACGCGCCCTGACCGGCGTCGTCGATACTGGAACCGCAATCAGGACGCGCGGCGTCTTCTTTGATCCGAGCGGCAAGCCGCTTGCGATCGGCGGCAAGACGGGAACCGGCGATAACCGCTACGAGACGTTCGGGCCCGGACATGAGCTGATCGAAGCCCGCCCGGTAGACCGGACCGCGACATTCGTGTTCTTCCTCGGCGATCGACTCTACGGCACCGTGACCGCTTTCGTGCGCGGTACACAGGCAGCGAGCTATCACTTCACCAGCGCACTGGCCGTCGGGCTGGTGAAGGCACTCGCGCCCGAGCTTCATGCGTTGCTGGAAAAGTCGACGGACGGGTCCGCGGCGCAGACAGCACTCGTCGCGCTTTCGGACGAGCGACGAAACGGTACGCAGCGAAAATAGCCCGTGCACGAACACGCCGGCGGCATAAATCCCACATGTTGCAGGCGGAGCCGGTGGGCTCCAACAGACATTAACTGGCAGAAAACGTTCAACAACCCGGTGGGTGTTGTCCAGCTTAGTGCTGCGTCCGAATATCGGCTGCATGCGAGACGACGTACATATAGAGCCACTTGGCGCACCGCCCGCTCAAGATTGTTCGGAGCGAACCGACGACACACACACAATCAGCGTGTAACTCGACTCATGAGGGAGACTTCGAGGGAGGACGAGCAACGAACGATCGGAGATATTATGGAGGAGTCAACTCGCGCCGCCTCACGAGCGTCATGTTCGAGGGACACTCGTTATCTGCGTCGCACTGCTAGCTAGCGGCGGTGATGGGTGTTATTGGCTGAAGCAGGAATAGTGGAGGGTTGCTATTTGCGATAGGCGTGCTTTTCTTGCCCAAACCGCGGTCTCCCTAAATCAGGGCGAGGCCTACTCCGAGTCCTGCCGGTTAATTGGACGAGCCGGAGCGTACGCACGCAGGGCTGGAATTGTGACTTCCACCTCGGCGCCTGCACCGGGCGCACTCCACACCGTGAGCTTGCCGCCGGCGAGCCCGGCGCGTTCGCGCATGCCCCGTAGTCCGAAGTGCCCCTCCCGACCCTCGGTGGCCAGAACCTCTGGGTTAATGCCCTGGCCATTGTCGCGTATCCGCAGGCGGAATTGCCGCACGTCGTAGTGCAGTTCCCCCTCAATCTGTGTTGCCTGAGAATGTTGAAACGCGTTCCGCAGAGCCTCCGCTGCTATTCTGTACATCTCATCCCGAACGATGGGGCGCAAACGCCTGGGCTCTCCCTTCACTTGGACTCTAATATCGATCGCTTGAGGTACGCTGCCGGAAGTGGGCTCGAGGCGCGAAAGGCCCCTGGACAGCTCCCCAGCGAAGCTCAGGATCGCCTCTGCCAGATTGTTTGGCTCCTCGGTAGATTTGCGCAGGCCCTGCACTGCTTCCCGCCCCTCCTTGAGCGCCTCTCGCGCCTCATCGATTGTATCGTCGAGCTTTCTTATTGCTTCATCCGGTTGCGAGCGGAACATGCGGGCGGCCACTGCAAAATGCAGTAACAAGCCGTTAAAGCTTTGCAGGAGGGTGTCATGCAGCTCGCGCGCAATGCGCGTTCGCTCGTCGACGCGCGCCATCAGTGTGAGATCGAACTGCTGATGCAAGCGCCGCAGACGCAATGCATAGGCCACCCATAACATTGCCAGGAGCGCTGCCGCACATAGTGCGCGGAACCAGTTAGTCTGGTAAAAGGCAGGCCGAATGGTGAACGCTGCGGCTGCCGTGTTGTCGGACCATAGCCCATTGGTATCGCTGACACCGACGACGAAGTGGTAGGAGCCGGGAGCAAGATTGCGGTAACTGACGGAGTTGGGTACTCGGGCATCGTGCCAATCGCTATCGATTTCCTGCAGCTTGTAGCGAAAACGAATCGTCTCCGGGCCGGAGAGGCTTATTGCGGCATAGCCGATCTGCACGCTGGAGGTGCGCGGAGGCAGCACGATTGGTAAGTCAAGGCGATAGCTTCTGTCGTCGGCAGAAATTGACTGAATCGAAACGGGAGGCGGCGCAACCCGCTTTGATGCGTGCGCGGGATCCAACGATACGACACCATTATTCACAGTGAACCATAGCCGTCCATCCGTGCCCTCGATTGCGGTAGGGATGGGCCGGAGCGGCGGCGCAAGCCCCGGCAGTCCATCGCCTCGGCCGAAGCGCTCACCGCTCACCGAGTAAGCGGAATTCTTAAGCGCCTGCGCAATTTCTTGCCGAGGAATGTGAGAAATTCCTCCCAACCCATTCAGCCAGAGGTCTCCGTTTACGGTCTCGACGATTCCGGAAATTCCTCGAAGTGAGTCCGTGTCCACCGCTTGGATGCTATGGAATTGCCCGTGATTAAACTGCTGAAGACCGAATTCGCCACCAATCCAAATTTCCGACCCTCGTCCATAGATCGCCGTGACCTCGCCGACCCGAACGCCATCGCTCGCGCCGAATGTCCGGACGCGATCCCCGTCAAGCACCGCCAATACATTGTTTCTTGAACCGAACCAGATACGATCGAGATGATCCCTGAACTCGATATAGACCCTCTGTGGGGGGAGGTCACGACGCCCTCCAAATTCCGTCCAGGCACCGTCGGCAAACCGGTAAATGCCACGATTCCAGAACGCGACCCACATGCCTCCCGACCGATCCTGCGTAATTGCCTGGAGAAACTGCGCGTTGTCTGCGCCCGACAGCGGCGGAGGAAGCTCAATTTGGGTGAGACGGTCGCCCACCCTATGCCAGAGTCCACCTTCGCCGGCGAACCAAAATGTCTTGTCCGGCGCCCGGTACGCGAAATTAGCCGCGCCCCGCTGCTGCTCTTCAAACGCTACTTTGCCGTCTACCACATGATAGAGAGTCGACTCTCCGGTTCCGGTCCCGGTGCTGATCCACACCGCCCCTCCTTCATCGGGCGCCACCGCGAACCAGCCATGCGATTCGGGGAGTTGCAGTTGCATCAGCGGACTGTAAGAAAAACGGTGGATTCCCTTCGTACTGCCGATCCATACACCGCCCTCGCGATCCACCAGCCTGGAGTAGCGGTACGGGTCGAAGTCGTATTCCTGCGAATTGCTTCGCGTGGCCTTGCTGATGATCTCAGCGAGCGGCTTGCCAGCAGGATGACGAAAGAGTGGATCGTAGGAGGAAACAAACCAAATGCCGTCGGCGCGGTCGAGCGTTTGCTCCGAGTTTTTCCGCAATATCGGATAGGCAGGTAGTGGATCCTCGAACTCCAGACCGGACCCTGATTCGATCGGCCATTTTTCGTGAGTGGTTAAAACAGTGGCGTCCGCATCCCGGGTAAAGCCTTCCACAGAGACGTTACTTGCGGCCCTGCGAAATTTCGTGCCATCCGGCAGTAAATAGAAGAGTTGCCTACCCACATCGGTACTCCTACGGTCCGTTAAGACCCAAAGTATGCCGTCCCGGTCGAATCCCAGCTGAGCGACACGCAGCTGAGGATTCCACTCGTATGGATTCTGCTGCCATTTCGAGCCATCGAATCGCCATACGCCATGAGTACTACCGGCCCATACGATTCCCTGACGGTCCTGAGCGAATCCTTGGACGGTTCCGGTAGTGGAAGGAAAATTAAAATTGGTGAGCTTGCCACTCTTCAGAAAGCTGAAGAACCCTGCGATCCGATATCCGATCCATAGGCCCCCGGTTCTGGGAGCGAACAGGCATGAAACATCCGTCCCCGGAAGTTGCTCTCCAAACGGCGACTGGAATCGTTCGAAGCGGACGCCATCAAAGCGATACAAACCGGATTCAGTTCCCAGCCAAAGGTAGCCGTCAGTCGTCTGAGCAAGCGATTCGACAACCTGCGGGGCGCCGTCTCTGAAGCTCCAGAACTGGTGGACAATTTGCTCCGCTCCCTGCGCTGGAGTTTGCGCGCTTGCCCAGGGGGACATGGGGGCCGAAATGAGCAGCCAAAGCGACAGGCAGGGGAGGAGGGTGCTGGGGCCTATACGATGAGGATGATGCGGCAACACGTCCGTTGGCTGATTTCAGAGATCCCTCAGCGGCCAAGTCTCGTTGGCATGGCTGAGCAGCATCGGATTCGAGGCGCAGGCGAGTACGAATTCGGAAACCTCCGGCGAGGCCCAAGCCCGCCGATACGCGTCCCATGCCTGGGGTATGCTATCCCCGCGCAGGTTTGCCGCGACGAACGGCAGCGCATTCATGAGCTTCACCATGCCGTTCGGCACGACCAGCAGCATCGCTTGCGGGCTCGCAAGCCGCCGCTCCATCTCGCTCTGAATGTCCCACGGATAGATCGCGAGGCTCATGCTCGAGGCGCGCGCCCGCGCGTGTTCATGCAAGGCTTGCGTGCTCCGTGTCCAGTCCTCGGCGCTGCAAGCGAGGTCGCGCCACTCGGAAGCCGCCCTACCCAGTCGCATGAGGGGCCCGGTGACAAAGGCATCGCAGCCGAGCCGTTCCGCCATCTCATGGGCCGCGATGATCTCGTGAAGGTTCAGCCGAGTTGGAACGAAGACCAGCTGCGGCGCGCGCCCCCGCGCGACGAGACGCTCGATCGCGCCGATCGCGGCCAGAAAGCTCGATCCCGGTCGCATGCGCTCGTGCGTCGCGGCGCACGCGCCGTCGACCGAAATCTGTATGCATTGCACCGGCAGGGCTGCCAACCGGTCGGCGGCGTCATCATCGATGTGACGCGCGTCCGTCTCGAGTTTGAGTCCGACGCCCGCGGCTGCAAGGCACTCGAAGAGCTGCCAGCAATGGGACACGCCGAGCGGCTCTCCGCCTCCGAAGGCGACGTAGGGAATGTGCGCATCGACGATGTGCTGTGCAAGCCGCAGCGCTTCAGCCTCCGTCATCTCGTCCGGCCACGCCCGATCGGGACCGGAATCTTCGCAGCACGCCAGACAAGCCCCCGCGCACCGATTGGTCAACTGCCAGGCGATCAGCAGCGGTGCACTGTATTCGTCGATTCGCGTCCCGAGCAATCGGGATCTGGCGTCAGGTGAAGCGTATATAAGGTTGCGCCGTTACCTGCTCGGAGACGTCTTCCATTCGCGGCGTCTCCCAGTCGAGCTTTGGATTCGAGTCGCCCGCCGCGGTCGCGGTCCGCTCTCGCGTCGCTGTGTCGTCTTCCTTCACGGTCACTGTCGTCTTGTTCATCTCGCTACCTCGCGCTGGTGCCTGAGCAGCCCCTGCAGACTGTCGTTCGCTTTGGGGTGTCGTGAATCATCCGCGATCGCCTGAGTCACTTCGCTAACGATCATAACATTTCGCCATGATCGACGGTAGGCGTTCCATGCGCACTCGAGGCTGTCCCGCCGCAAGTCGCCGCAGATGTACGGCAACGGTGCTGCAACCTTGACCCATCCATTGGGCAAGACCAGCAGGGTGGCGGGCGGATCCGCAAGACTGCGCCGCAGCCCCTCTTCGATCGAGAAGGGTGTGTAGAAAAGCTCCATGGAATTCTCCATGGAATTCTTGCGCCGACGATCGGATCTGCGCTCCAGTATGCGGTGAAAACTCCGGTACTGCTCCTCGGTCGGCTCCAATCGGCTCCACAAGCGCGCCGCGGTGCCGATGCGCATGAGTTTCCCGGTGTTGAATCGAAACGCGCCAAGGGCCGAGGCCTGCTCGATGACCGCTTCCGCTTCGTGAATATTGAGTCGCGTGGGAGCGAATGTGACTTCCAGCGGAAGTCCGGCCCTGCGCGCTGCACGGCAGGCTGCGTGTGCTTTGGCGAGAGAGCCGCCCGGCCGCTGGCGTCCATATATGTCTTCGGTGGCGCCGTCGAGACTGATCTGGATGGAGCGCACCGGTAATTGCGCCAGACGCTCCGCCGCCGCCGCGTCGAATCGCTGGCCATTGGTTTCGATCTTCAGCTGGATGCCCGCCTCGCCGAGAGCTTCGGCGACGGCGAAGAAGTGCGGCACGATGAGCGGTTCACCCCCGCACAGCATCACGTACGGCACCTCGCTGCGGACCAACTCCGCGGCGAGCTCGAGCGCTTCGCCCGCCTCGAGCTCGCCTGCGAGACGTTTGCCCGGCGCCGACTCGGTGCAGCAATGCACGCAGCACAGGTCGCAGTCACGTGTGAGCTGCCACGAAACAAAGAGCGGAGCCTTCAGGCTGTCGATGTCAGCGCGAGGCATTGAGCAGGATGCCGATGGTAAACAGCGATACGCCGATCACATAGCAGGCCAATAGACTGCCGATGGCGGGCACGAAGCGTCGAGCGGACTCATAGCCACTGAATGCTCGGCGCGCGCTGAAGACGAGCAGCGGCAGCGCCAAGAGCGCGGCCAGACAGGGCTTGGGAAATTCGCCGGCAGCCGCTCCCGCTGCCGCAGCCAACAGTCCGAGGCCGGCCAGAATCAGGTACAGCCAAACCGCGCGGCGCCGGCCGAGCCGCACCACCAGATTGCGCTTGCCGACCAGTCGATCCTGATGGAAGTCCGGAATCGCGTTGACCACCGCAAGCGCCATGATCAGCAGTCCGGGCACCAGCGACGCCCACAAGGCGCCGAATGAGACGGTGCGCGTCTGCAGGTACAGACTGCCGAGCACCATCGCCGGCCCGTACGAGAGCGCGATCACCGTTTCACCGAGACCCCGGTAGGACCAGCGGATGGGGGGCGCCTCATAGAAAATGGCGGCTGCGCCACCGAGCGCAGCGAATACCAGAACCGGCCATCCCGCGCGCACCGTCAAGTAACCGCCGACCACCAACGCGGCCGCGAATGCCGCAATCCCGAGCCACAGGACCGCATCGGAGACGGGGGCGTGGTCTGCGACGTCAAATACGCGGTCGCTGCCCATCCTCGAATCGAAGAACTCGTTGAACGCCTCGACCCCGACCACCGCGAATGCCACGCCGCCGAGACCGCTCCAGAAGGCCCAAGCATCGAACACGCCCGCCGCGCTGAAGGCGTAGGCGGCACCCAAAAAATAGGGCAGGAGCCCCGCGAACAGGAAGAAGCGGTAGCGTACCAGCCTGAGGACTCGCAGCAATCGTCCGCTGGTGGCGCGGCTTCGCCCAAGATTCCGCGGCGCCGCGACGTTCACAGAAACACCCATTGGTGCAAGGCTGCCGTCTTGTGCGAGTCGCCGGCGAGATCTTCCACGAAGCGACTCACCCGCGGGTCCTGCCAGCCGCGCTGGAAGTTCGCCCAGATCTCGCTCAACGACTCACGGCGCAAATCCCCGCAGACGAACGGTAGTGCATTGATGAGCTTGACCAGCCCGTTCGGCAGTACGATGAGCAAGGCGGCCGGATGCTGTAGGCGGTAGCGCAATTCCTCGAGCAGCCCCATCTCGTGAAAATAGACGCGCATGCGGCCACCGTACTCCGCGCTCTTCGCGTGCAAGGTCGCGAAGTACGCGGCGTATTGGCTCTCGGATGGGGCGAGCAGGCGCCAGGTTTTCACCGCGTTGCCGGTGTACATAGTGCGTCCCGTGTAGAAGCTGTAGGCGCCGAGTTCGTGCGCGAGATCGACGGCGGCTGCAATCTCATGCATGTTGAACCGCGTCGGGGAATAGTTGATCTCGATCGGCACGCCGGCCTCGCGGAGTGTGCGGATGCCGGCGATCGCGCAATCGAAATCGCCGCGCACCCGCATGCGATTGAATGTCTCGCGCGACGCGCCATCGAGGCTCACCTGCACCGCCTTGACGCCGAGCTGTGCGAGGCGCGTGCAGTTCTCGGGACTCAAATAATGGCCGTTGGTTTCGATCTTGAGCTGGCCGCCGCGCTCGCACACGTACTCCACCATCTCGAAGAATCGGGAGTGCACCATGGGCTCACCGCCCGAGAACGACAGGTAGGGCACTTCGCCGTCCATGAGCTGTTCGAGTACGGCAAACACTTCGCGCTCGCTCAACTCGTCGCGAAATGCTTTGCCCGGCCCGCTTTCCTCGATGCAGTGCAGGCACGCGAGATTGCACTCGTTGGTGATCTGCCAGGCGACATATAGCGGGGCCCGCAGGTCGCTCGAAGCGGTCTCTGGGGCTCGGCTCGCCTGCGGCGGAGAGGACGGCTGTGGTCCAGCGGCCGCCGCAGGATCAGTGGCGGCTCGCAGCGTCACCGGTTCACTCCTCCAGCAGACCCTTCTGGCGCAGCTCGGCCAGGAACGTCAGCGCCTCGCGTTCAAGCACAGTTCCGGCATCGCGAAATCGAGCCTGCAGGCGCTCGACGATCTGCCGCTCATCGGCCCCCGCGGTGATCTCGCGCACGACTGCGGCTGCGGTGGGATTCAGCGAGTACACCTTCTCCGAGCGGGTCTCGAACAAGACCCCGCCGAATTTCTCTTCGCGAAACTTCGTGTACTTGGCGAGTTTCATGGCGGCAGAACCTGAGTGTACTACGCTCACTGCGACTTCGGTGCGGCGTTATCCCGCCCAAATTGGTAACGCATTGTGAGGGCGAACAGGTTCACATTGTATTGATAGGGCTGAATGCCCATCGCCAGCAAGTTCGGCACGGTCGAAGGCCCCACCCCATTGAGCGCCCAGTCGCTCGAATTGTAGGTTTCGCGCGCATAGCGAAAATGAATCTGCATCGCGGACGTCGCGCGGTAAGCGATGTCGAATTTTGTGGAATCGAGCTTGGTCATGTTCTGCGGAAACGCCTGTTGCAGCCCGATCGCCGGGGTGGCGTCGGTATTGTCATACGAGGGCGCCATTAGAAAGTCCAGCGACAGCGTCCAGCGCTCCTGCGGGATCCAGCGCCCGCCGATCCCCAAATTCCAATAGCGTTCGTCGTCCGCGACGAGCCAGGGCGCGATGTCCAGGCCCGAATATCCGTTCTGCAGATTGAACAGCTTCTCGTACCCGCCGTCGATATAGGCGCTCAGCTTATCGCTCGGCGTCCAGGTCAGGGTGGTCGACCCGCGGTACTCGTGCACGCTTTGCAGACCCAGCGGCGATTGTCGATAGTCGTCCTTGGCGATGGAGCCCTCCGCCGACCAGGTGAGCGTCGATGTTGCGGTCCACGCGCCGGTGAGTGTGTAGAACACCCGATCTCGGGGCGCGTAGTTATATTCCCAGATCATGGGGTTCTCCGCAGCCGGCAGTGCGCCGGTGTCGAAGGAGGAGGTCTTGCGCAGGCCGTTGCCGCCCTTCAACGTAAAGCTCAACGATTCGATCGGTGTGATCGTGGCGCGGCCCCAGCTCTCCGCATTTTGCGTCCAGTTGACGACCTGTCCGGGCCCGTAGTGGATGTCATCGAGCTTGCCGCCGACGCCGATCTTGAACCAACGCAGCAGCGCATAATCCGCACCGCCGTCGAGGCGCACGCGATCCTCGCTGTAGCGGGGCGTGGTCGCCGAGCCGCCGGGGAAGGTGTCTGTGACGATGTAGGCGATGGTGAGAGGGGAGGTCTTGTCGTCGCGGCCGTCGTAGGTCGCATTGCCGCGGAGGCTTAAGCCGGGCAACGGCCGTGAGGCCAATCCCAGCGCATAGTGGGACAGATGCACATCGCCATCGAGCGAGCCGGCGGCGGGAGCAGTCGAGCCCGGCAGCGTGCTGACCGGCAGGAACGCGTCGTTTTGTTTCAGCGTACCGACCGAAGCGGCGAAGGTCAGGGTCGAGGACCACGGCAGCTGCACATTGCCCGCGAGAGTGCCCTGCTGCAGAGTGTTGCCCGGCGGCGTCGCGAGCTGCCCCTGCGTCGAGCCCGGCACGATCGGCAGGTAGGGATTGGCGAAGGTGATCGAATCGTACCCGTCATCGAACCACGATCCCAGGTAGCTGAGGCGCACACTCGCCGTGCGGCCAAGTATGTTGCCCGACCAAGCCGCGCCGGCTTGCAGGGAATTCGTCTCATAGTCGAACGGCTGGGGCAGCTGCATGGCTTCCGTCAAGAAACTCGCGCCGGTGAGGCCGGTGCCGTCATGCTCTTGGTGCCGAAACTCCCCGAACACGGTCCAGCTGGGACTCGCGAAGTAGCGAGCGAGCAGCGCGACGGTGCTCCAATTCGACTCGATATCGATCCCCGTGAGATTTCGATCGAGCAGGGGCATTCGGTCGGTGCTGCCCGCCGGGATCCAGGGTGTCGGCAGCCCGACGTTCGAGCCGGAGGCCTTGAACGGTGTCGCTCCGGTGTCGAACAGCCGCAGTGGCTGGCCATCGTAACTGACGCGCAGGTCATAGCGCCCCTCGCCGCCGCCCTCGACGTAGCCCTCCCGCGAGGCGAGCCCGAGATGCTCGAGATCATAGTTCGCATAAGAGCCGTCTGCGTTGCGATATTGCCCGGACCCCGAGCCATCGACATACGCACCGCCGTGATCGATGCCGGTATAGCGTCCAAAGTACGCGTTTGCGCCGCTGGCGCCGAGCGCGCCGACCTCTGTCTCGGCCGTGTAGCCTTGCAGAAATGGGCATTGCGTGCATTTCCAATCGCTCGTGTCCGCACTCGGCGGGTCGGCCGACGCGACCGCGACCGCGAATGCAGCGGGGACTCCCAAAACCCACGAGGCGCGATAAGACCGAAAATTGGATTTCATGACGTGCGCCTACCGCATGAAGTCGCGGCCCGACGGATGATTCGAGCCGTGTACCTGCGAGTGACAGTTGACGCAGCCGCCGGCGAGCAGATAGGCGCTCGGCATGTTGCCGCCGCCCGGCAATCCCTGTGGCGTGTTGAGGATCGACGGATGGCCTGCGCCCTCGTGGCACGTCTGGCAGAGAAATGGCGGCCGTAGTTTGAGCAGCGCCGGCTGCACCGAGCCGTGTGCATTGTGGCAATTGCCGCAGTCCTCCGTGACCGGCTGGTGTTCCCAGAGGAACGGTCCGCGGTATTCGGCGTGGCAGCTCGTGCAGGTTTCGTTGACGGTGTTCTTCACGAGCTGCGCCGGTGCCGTCGAGCCATGCGGTGAATGGCACGCGGTGCAGGCCATCTTGCCCTCGGGCAGCGGATGATGCGAGGGCTTCAACAGATCCGCGCGCTGCGCCTGGTGGCAGGCGGTGCAGACCTCGACCTGGGTCGATGCCGTCAGCAACGGATTTTTTGGCGCATGCAGCGTATGACAACTCGCGCAGGCCACGTCCGCCGCGGCATGTGCGCTCGAGGCCCAGTGTTGTGCCGCGTTCGATTGATGGCAGCCCAGGCAATTCGCGTTTTGCCGCTGCGCGGTCAAGCGCGACTTGGGGCCGAAGACGATGATTTTGGTCGTATCACCCATCCCATCGACATGGGCGCCGCCCGGCCCGTGGCAGGCCTCGCACTGCAGACCGCCATGGCCGAACGGGCCGCGAGGATCGTCCGGCCGAGCGTGCTTGGTGTGGAAGATGCCGGTGACGCCAGGGTTATTGTGGCACCCGAGGCAGGTGTCGGCGCCCTGCGAACTGTATGCGGTGGCAGGCGCCGCCGCCGCAGCGGATGCCGATGCCGTCTTTGCCGGCACCGTCGTCGCCGCGTTATCGGCTGCGAGCGACGGCGAGATCCCCGTCACCAGCAACGCGGCGACCGCGAAGCTGCGCGCAACCTGCCTCACTCAATTGCCCGCGGTGGGAGGGGGGAGGTGGTGCACGACTTGCAGGTCGGCGACGCCGCCCGGACCATGACACACGCTGCAGCTTTCGGTACTCGCCTGGCTGCTGCCCGGAATCGTCCGACCTTCCGCATCCTTCATGACGCTGGTCGAGCCGCCATTTTGCAGGATATGCGCCGCAGTGGCGGTCCAGTTATAGGTGGAATGGCAGGCCGAGCAAACCGTCATGTTGGCCGAGGTGGCAACGGGATTGGCCACTGGCGGCTGCGGCGCGTTCGACGCGAGTCCGGTGGTGAAAGTCGTCGCCTGCACCTTGCTGTCGCTCACCGGGTAATAGCTCGCGTTGGTCGTCGTATTCTCATGGCAGGTGTCGCAGCGATTGATCGGGCTTGGATAGACGACGTCGCCGAAGTTATTGATCGAACCGCCAAAGCCGTAGATGACCAACGGGATGCCCGCAGCACTGCGATCGGCGCCGTCGTGGATCGCGTGGATCATGTACTTAAAGTCGATCGACTCCTCCCACAGGCCGTCGATTCCCGGAGTCGTTGCGGTTGTATGCGCCAGCCGCTGGCTCACATCGGTCGACGCCGGATTGTGGCAGACGACGCAGATCTGCGTGTTGTTGTTGCGGTTGGTCCCGTGCAGTGAGAGCACATTGTGGCAGACGTCGCACTTGGCGGCATCGACGACGGTGCGCCGCGCGACCGGCGCACCGCCAGCGACGTTGCCATAACCGACCGCGCTGGTGACGGGGATCGCGGCAGCCGCAGCAGGGCTGGCAGCACCCCAACCGCTGAGGACCACGCCCGGATGCCCTTCGACGACCACGCCGACATTGGCGATGGCAGGGCACGCCGTGCCGCTGGCCGGTGGGCAGGCGACCGGCAGAGCCGGCGGCGTCGGCAGCGGGGTGGGCGAGGTCATGGTAAACGCGCCATTCGCATCCGGTCCCGTCAATCCCGGGGCGGGGGTCGCGGTGCCGCAACCGGAGAGCGGATTCAAGGAAATCGGCTGGCCCCAGGTGGAGGCTGCGGGCGTCGCAGCGCTGCCCCAGTTGGTGTAATCGCTCGTGTCCCAGGCGATGTCGATCGCGAGCCGCGCGGTGCCGTCGGCGCAGACGGGCTTGCCGGTGGCCGGGTCGGTGCCGGCGAAGGGCGCGGACGTGAGAATGTTGTACGGCGCGTTGTTGTTGGTCGGGTCGACGACCGAGAAATTCACCACCGGGAGGATGCCGGCCGCCGTGGTCGTGAAGGTGACGTTGTTGACGATGTACTGGAACTTCGCCGCCTCGGCGGCCGTGGGGATGGCATGAACGGCGCGGACCTGCAACGAGCCCTGGCTGGTGGTCAAGGCCGAGTTCGGGCCGTGACATGTCGTGCACTGCGAGTCATCGGCGACGATGCCGTCCATGCCCGCGGCGGCGTCGTGATTCAGGCCGGTCGCAAAGTTCACGTTGTCGTGGCAGGCGCCGCAGGCCTCCGCCGTCGGCACCGTGTAATAGTTTGTCGCCTGCGTCGCCGCCGGGATGTTCTGCGCGTGGCAGGTCGTGCAGTTGCGCCTGTCTTGAGGGTAGAGCAGCGTATTGAAATTGCTCAGCGACTTCATGTAGCCGCTGATCCAGTAGCCGATGCCGAGCGTCGGCGTGGTGTTCGGGCCGGTCGGTGTCTGGATGCTCGGCAGCGTGTTGCCGGTATGGATCTTGTGCACCATCTGCTTGAAGTCCAGCGTGTTGCCGCTGTACGGATCGCTGTTTTGCGGCGTGTGGCAGACGACGCAGGCTTGCACCTCGACCATGAGGCCGCCGTGCTCGCTCAAGTTTGTATGGCAGTTGTCGCAGGTGGAGAGCTCAACGATCTCGCGGCTGAAGATGCCGGTGGTGGCGCCGGTCGAGGGCTGGAAGGTGTAGCTGCCATTATTCGCCGGCGCAAGGCCATCGATAAAGAACGCGATGCGATGGGTCAAGGTCGCGTTATAGACGACCTTGGCAACCTTCGTGATGTCTGTCTGGAAAGTGTACTGGTACGTGCCGTCGCCATTGTCGACCAACGCGCCGCTCGCAGCGTTCTCGGAGCTGGTCTGCACCGTGGGTGTCGTGTCGCAAGCCGCTACGCCGCTCGGACACCCCGATGGAGTTACCGTGTGATAGAGATATGAATTCCACTGGCTCGATGTGCCATTCTGGCCTGGCGCGAGCTGTGCAACCATCCAGTTCAAGTCGGCCGCAGGCAATCCCTTCAAGGGGACCCCGTTCTCGTCGGCGAGCTTGAACTTCACCACGGGGGGACCGCTGATCGCGACGCTCGTGACCGTTCCGGTGATGGCGGTGGCCGTGGTGACATCGAGCGCCGCCACGCCCGCGCCGGGTCCTGGCGGACCCGCCGGGCCGGGCGCACCCGTTGCGCCTGCGGGACCGGCAGAACCGGTGCTGCCGCTGCATGCTGCGAGCAGCGCGCTAGGAGCAGCGCGACGAGCGTACCTGCTGATGCTCGGGCCGGACGCCACTCGAAGGACCGATTGCCGCACGCCATGTCCCTTCTCCCTGTGATTCGATCAGCCGAGTCGAAAGTTGCGGATTGATTTCAGTCCGGCGCCCATCCAAGGGTCCGCCGCTACCCTAACCCGCGGCGCGTGCGAGATCTGTACGAAATCGCACAGAGAAGCGGGGGATTGAGCGAGTAGGATTCAGCTTGAAGCACCTATCATGCCCGCATCGATCCATCCGCAGTGAACACGCCCCAGCCGGTGACGAGGGGTATCGGTGCGTGGCTGTGGCGCCGGCCGCAGCGCTGGTATTTGCTCGGCATACCGCTCGGCGGGCTGATTGCCTTCGTCGTCGGCATCGCCTTCACCGGTGGGTTCATCGGCGGACTGAAGATGACGGAAAGCGATGCTTTCTGCACCTCCTGTCACGAGATGCAGCAGCCCTTTCAGGAGCTCAAGCGCAGCGCACACTACTCCAATGAATTCGGAATTCAGGCGAGTTGCGGTAACTGTCACGTTCCGCCGGCCTTCGTTCCCGGGCTCATCCGCCACATCAAAGCCGTCACGGAGGTGTGGGGTCATCTCACCGGCAAGTTGAGCACGCCCGCGAAATATGAGGCTCATCGCCTCGAGCTCGCGCAGAAGATCTGGACCGAGTTCAAGGCGAACGACTCAGCCGAATGCCGCAGCTGTCACACGCCGAGCGCCATGGCCTTTGCGAAGCAGCCGGCCATGGCGGCCGAGGCGCACTCTTCGCTCGCGAAGAGCGGGATGACCTGCATCGATTGTCACAAAGGCGTCGCGCACACGCTTCCGCCGGAAAGCTGAGCGGTCGATCGTGCCGGGCCCCAAATTCACGCGCATTCTCGTGGCCATCGCCGACCCATCGGCGGGTTTGAACAACGCCGTCCGGCGCGCGGGTGCGCTGGCGCATGCGACCGGGGCCCGCATAGAGCTGCTGAATGCCATCCCGGCGGCCATGTCCGAAGGTACTGCGCATGCTCAGGCCGAGCATTTCGTCCGTTTCGAGGCGGAGCAGAACCGCCGCGCGCTCGAGCGGATGGCGAACCGTCTGCGGCGTGAAGAGCTGATCGTCGAGACGACCGTGCAGACGGGCTCTCCGGCGCATGAGACCATTCTGCGCCGAGTGCGGTCAGGCAAGGCGGACCTGGTGATCATCCAAGCGCGCAAGCACCGGGTTTTCGTGCGGCTGCTGCTCACCCAGACCGATTTCGAGCTCATCCGGCACTGCCCGGTCCCACTACTCATCGTCAAGGGTCGAGCTGCATGGCGCAGTCCCCGCATCCTGGCGGCGCTCGATCCCTACCACGCGAACGACAAGCCGAGCCGGCTCGACGACGACATCGTCGATGCGTCGCTCTCGGTGGCTGCGCTGGTGCGCGGCTCAGTGCATGCCGCGCATGTGTACCGCCCGTACATCGGGCCGATCGTGACCGTGCCGGCGGGCGCGGCCGTTTTCGCCGCGGATCCGATCGAGGAGAGGGCGTACGAGGCCTCGGTCCGGAAACGGTTCTACGAGGCCGTCGGGCGATATGGCATTCCGAGGTCCCGGACGCACCTGGTTTGCGGTGAGCCGGCCATCGAGATCCCGGCAGTCGCCCGCAGCCTGCATGCCGGCCTCATCGTCATGGGGGCGGTGTCCCGCAGCGCTCTGAAGCGGATCTTCATCGGCAACACTGCGGAGCATGTGCTCGATGCGGCGAAGTGCGATGTCCTGGTGGTCAAACCCTGAAGCCCCAGGTGCCCGCGCCCTCGAGGGAGGCTCCGGGCCGCGCCGGGCTCAGTCCGCCGCGTAGCGGCGGAGGATGCGTGCGATCTCACGCACCCTGAAATTGAACAGGCGCCTCGGCCAGAACAGCTCCCGCTTGTCGCACACGGTCGAGATACTGAAGCGCGAGATCTCCCCGCGGAGCGCGCCATCCGCCTCGGTCGCTCCCCCCTGTGCCATTTGCGCATCGAGCCGCGCGCGCAGCGCGCGCGCGCCGGCAATCGCACGAGCGACGGCGCGACCGCGGCGCTTCGAGAGCCGCCCGTCGCGGATCTTGAGCTCATTCAGCCGCTCGGCCGCATCGTAGGTGGCATCGACCAGCTCGCGGCGCGTCATCCACTTCGTCTCATAGTTGAGGATGCGCTCCCATGTGGGCTGAACGAGCAGCTGACGATGCTCCTCCAGGGTGCGCGCGAACAATCGATAGCCGAAGCGCTCCGGATCCTCGAAACCGCGGCTGCCGGGGTCGATGAATGGGCCCAACGGTGATATGAAGCAGGACAGCCGCTTGTCGCCCAGCTGAAATAGATGGCCGCAGTACTCCACTGTCTCGCGCACCGATTGGACGGTCTGGGCCGGCAGACCGATCATGAAAAAGATATCGATGCGCGAACAGCGCAGCCGTACCGCTTGCCGGATCATCGCTTCCATGTCTTCCGTGGTATAGCCGGACTCGCCCTCCAGAGCGTCGCGCACCGCCTGGCTGTGGCTCTCGGGGCTGAACTCCATGCTCCAGTGGCGCACCGAGCGGTCGATGTCCTCGAGGAAGGAGGCGGGCGGCAGGGCGAAGAACTCGAACACGATCTCGTTCGGCAGATTCGCCTCATTCAGGCGCTCGAGGACTTCGGCGGCGTGATCCCGTCCGGCCATGAGGAGATCGCCCACCAGAACTATGGGCCCATGGGTAAGGCGGGAGATCGCCCGCACGTTGGCGACCAAGCTCGCGGGACTGCGGAACACGGGCTTTTGACGCTTGGTGAGATGCGTGCAGGTGGTGTGCGAGCTGCCGCAGGCGACGCATTCGAAGGTGCAGCCCTTGACGGTGAACACCGTCGTGATCGGATTGCTCCACCAGCCGTTGAAGGGCAGCGTGCTTTGCAGGTCGCGATAGCGCAGCACCATCTCGACCATCAGGTCGGGTCGCAGGTCGACGTAGTCCAGGCTCATCGGCACGTACGTCAAGGGATTGACGTGAGTCCCGGCGCCATCCTTCCAGGTGAGATTCGAAATCGCGTCGACCGGCGCGCCCTTTTGGAGTGCCAGGAGCAGCTGGTGCAGCGGAGCCTCCGTGCTGTCGCCGCGCAGCACGAAGTCCACCTGCGGGTAGCCGATCAATTCACGATGAAAGTAGCTCGACGACAGTCCGCCCATGATGACCGGCACGCGCGGGTGCAGCTCCTTCACGATGCGTGCAACCTCCAGCGCACCATGGGCGTGCGGCAGCCAATGCAGGTCGATACCCACGGCCTTCGGCTTCAGGCGCGCGAGAAAGCGCCGCACATCGAAGCGGCGGCTGTTCATCATGCGCAGCGCCAGATTGACGATCCGTACTTTCAGTCCACGCTCGTGCAGGAAGCTCGCGATGGTCAGGAACCCCAAGGGGTACATCTCGAACACCGTCGAGGAGGGGATCATGTCGCTCACCGGACCGTACAGGATCGCCTTCTCGCGAAAATCGTAGACGCTCGGCGCATGCAGCAGGAGCAGATCGATTTCCGAGCGGGAGGATCCGAGCACGCAGCTATTGTACGCGAACTCGAATCAGCTCCTCCCCATCCGGGTCGATTACATGAACGGCGCAGGCGAGGCAGGGATCGAAGCTGTGAATCGTGCGCAGAATCTCGAGGGGTTGCTTTGGATCCTGCACGCTTTGACCCTTGAGCGCCGCCTCATAGGGCCCCTCGACGCCCGCCGCATCGCGCGGACCTGCATTCCAGGTGCTCGGCACCACGGCCTGATAATTGGTGATCCGCCCGTCGTCGATCACGATCCAGTGCCCTAGGGCGCCTCGCGGCGCTTCCATGAAGCCGACGCCCTGTGCGTGGCTCGGCCATGTCGAGGGCTCCCACAGCGTGTCGTTGAACGTGCGCACATCCCCGGCCTTGATATTCGCCATGAGGGCGTCGTACCACTGCGGCATGGCATCCGCGAAGATCTTGCACTCGAGGGTGCGGGCGGCGGTGCGGCCCATGGTCGAGAACATGGCTTCGAGCGGCAGATCGAGCTGGGTGAGGGCCTTGTGAGCGAGATCGCGGGTGGGCTCGTGACCGCTGGCGTACAACATGAGCACGCGCGCCAGCGGTCCCACCTCCATGGCGTGACCCTTCCAGCGCGGCGACTTGAGCCAGGAATAGCTCGCCGTGGTATCGAGATTCTCGTACGGCGGCCGGGGACCCGAATAATTGAGCTGGGTCTCGCCCCGATAAGGATGCAAGCCGGTCTCCTTGCCGCCGCGGTAGTCGTACCAGGAATGCGCGACGAATTCTTGGATGTCTGCCTCGGCGTTGAGGTCGACGTCCTCGTGCACGTGCGACAGGTCGCGGCCCAAGATGGCGCCGCGCGGCACCAGCAAGCTCTTCGCGTCCGGCTGGCCGGCCGCCGGAAAATCGCCGTAAGTCATGAAATTGCCGGTGCCTTCGCCGGTCTTGAACCAGTCCTTGTAGAAGGAGGCGATCGCCAGGGTATCGGGTACGTAGACCTGGTCGACAAACTCGCGCATCTGCCCGATGATCTGCGCCACCTGTTGCAGGCCCACGGTGTTGACCGCGGTGCTGCCGGTGCCCTCGCCGCTGTGCACGCTGATCGCGGAAGGCATTCCCCCGACGAGAAAATTCGGGTGCGGATTCTTGCCGCCGAAGATGGCGAGCAGCTGCGCGACCTGCCGCTGCCACGCGAGCGCATCGAGATAATGCGCGACGGCCATGAGGTTCGCCTCCGGCGGCAGCTTGTAGAGCGAGCTACCCCAGTAGGCGTTCGCGAAAATGCCGAGCTGCCCCGATTCCACCAACTTCTTGACGCGGCTTTGCACGTCGGCGAAATGGCCCGGCGAGGAGCGCGCGTAGGGCGAGATCGATTGTGCGAGCGCCGAGGTCGCCTTCGGATCGGCCTTGAGCGCCGAGACCACATCCACCCAGTCGAGCGCGTGCAAGTGATAGAAATGCATCACATGATCGTGCACGTACTGCGCGCCGATCATGAGATTGCGTATGAGCTGCGCATTCGGCGGGATGACGATTTTCAAGGCGTCCTCGACCGCGCGTACCGAGGCGATGCCGTGCACCAGCGTGCATACACCGCAGATGCGCTGTGCGAAAGCCCAGGCGTTACGCGGATCGCGGCCTTGGAGAATGATCTCGATACCGCGCACCATCGTCCCCGAGCTCGATGCGCGCGTGATCACGGAGCCGTCGAATTCAGCCTCGATTCGCAGATGCCCCTCGATTCGAGTCACGGGATCGACGACGATCGTGCTCATGGCCGGTTTCCGGTGCCGGTCAAGTGGCTCGCCACCAGCTCCAGCAGGCTGTGCGGCGTTTTGTTCCAGTTGAAATGGGCCTTGGCGTCATCGAAGGTGCGCCGGCAGTCCGAGCAGCTCGTGACGAACGTGCCGGCGCCGGTATCGTCGATCTCACGCAGCTTGTTCTCCATGGTGCGGTAGCGCAGAGGCGCCGCACGCTCGATGTCGAGCACGCCGCCGCCTCCACCGCAGCAGAAACTGAAGGCGCCGTGATTCTTGAGCTCATTGAGCTCGATGCCCATGGCCTGCATGAGCACCCGCGGCGCCTCGTTGACTCCGCCCTTGCGCACCAGCTGGCAAGGATCATGGAAGGTGGTTTTTCCCGTGGCGGCCCGCGACAGTGTCAGGCGACCTGCCGCGAGCTCGTCCGCCAGGAACTCGGTGACGTGGCGCACATCGAAAGGTAGTGGCTTGCCGTACAGATCGGCCGCCTCCCAGCGCAGGGCCGTGTAGGCGTGACCGCATTCCGGCACCAGCAAGGTCTTGGCCTTGACCTCAAGAGCCTGCTCGATCAGCCTGAGGCTGATGTCGCGCTGCCAGCTCTTGCCGCCCGCATAATAGCCGTAGTTCTCTGCGACCAGCCCATCGCTGCGAAACGTGCACGACACACCCACATGCTGCATCACGCGGGCGAGCGCCGCCACCGCACTCGGATAATGCTCGATGTCCGTGCGCGGCACGCACAGCATCACGTCCGCCTCGGGCTTATCGAGCGGTATCTCGACGCCGAATCGCTTGCCGATGGCGAGCAGCTGCTCGCGATAGGGCTCGGCGCTGGGCTCCGGCTGGCCGGTCGCCCGCTGATGCGCAGCTTTGCGATAGAGCTCCTTCGGAGCGAGACCGGCCTCGAACATCGCGTGCCGTGCCTGCTCGATGAGAGCAGCGACATCGATGCCCATCGGACAGATCAAGCTGCAGCGCCCGCACATGTTGCAGCTGTCGAACAGCAGGTGCTGCCAATTGACCAGCTCGTCCGCCGTGACATCGCGCTTCAATCCGAGCAGCCGGTAGAGCGGCGCAAAGGGGCTGGCCTCGCGCTTGTAGGCCTGCTTGAACGGTTCCACCTTCCAGATCGGCGTGTACTGCGGATCCTCGGTCGCGATGTAGAAATGACAGGCGTCGGCGCAGATGCCGCAATGAATGCACGACTCGAGTCTGAAGGCGCTGAGCGCGCCGATCTCCTGCGCAAAGCCGTGCATGGCGCCGGCCACGCGCGCTTGCGGAGATTTCGCCTCCTCGGGAGCGAGATCGGCGGGGAATACGCCCGTGGCATCGCTCATGAAATGGCTCCTTTGCGGGCGAGGTGTGCCCCGTTGATGGCGCGGGACGGAATGAGATAAAAGGCGTGCATCAGCTTCCCGAACGGAAACCAAATGAGCAGCAGATCGACGCTCAGGATGTGCACCGCCAGGAGCGTCTGGTACGGCGCGCCGATGTGAGCGGTGGCGGCGAGTCCAGTGACGAGCGCCAGAGCGGTGACGAACCAGCTGAAGTAATCGTCGAAGTTCGACAGCATGCGCATCACGGGGTGCGTCAAGCGCCGGAACAGCACGGCCAGGAACAAGGTCAGCGTCAATACCGAGACGATGGTGATCAGGCTGCTCGGCAGACCCGGCCAGGTGAGGCCGATGAGGCTCCCGAGAAACGCAATGTGCGGACCGAACAGCAGAATGACGATGAACAGGCCGATGTGATAGCTGTAGCCGAGCGCCTCGCCGGCGCCGGTGCGGGGGATGAATTCCCGGTGGGGCCATGAGCGAGATCCCACTGTCACGAGCCCGCCCGTGATCCACTTGAGGATCGGCGTGCGCGGTTTGTTGAAATTATGCCGCAGGCGCAGCAGTGAAAAGCCGACGATGCGCCACACCACACCCAAGCAGAATATGACGAGGGCCGCCTTGAGTGCCGGGCCGCGTGCGAAGGCCAAAAGATCCATGAGTTCAGCTCCCCTTGGGGTCGTTGTCGGTGCGCTGTTCGAGCCCATGCTGACGCAGGCGGCTCACGCCCGCGGACGCCGCTCCGAGCACCACGCCCACGGCCGCCGCGCCGCCCGCGAGCTCGAGGATCTTGCGCGGTGCGACTTCCCCGGCCTTGCCCCACGCGGGGGCGGACAGCGGCGAGTAGAAACTTCCCTTGTCCCAGAAGCCGGGCTCGGAACAGCCGATGCAGCCGTGGCCCGACTGGATCGGAAAGCTGACACCGCCGTTCCACTTGACCGTGGCGCACGCGTTGTAGGTGGTCGGCCCTTTGCAGCCGAGCTCATAGAGACACCAGCCGTTGCGTGCGCCCTCGTCGTCGAATGACTTCGCGAACTTGCCTTGATCGTAGAACGGTCGCCGATAGCAGCGGTCATGGATGGTGTTGCCGAAGAAGGCCTTGGGACGCCGATGCTCATCCAGATCGGGAACCTGGCCGGTGCTGAAAAATTGCAGAAGCGTCCCGGTCATCACTTCGGGGATGGGCGGGCAGCCGGAGACATTGATGATCGGTTTGTCCTGCACGATGGCCGATACCGGCCAGGCCGAGGTCGGGTTGGGGTCGGCGAAGGCGATCCCGCCGAACGATGCGCAGGTTCCCACGCACACGATGGCGGCTGCGCCCTTGGCGGCCTCGCGCAACGTATCCACGGCGCTGCGGCCGCCGGCGGCGCAGTAGGCGCCGGCGGCGCCGGTCGGCACCGATCCGTCCACGACCAGCACGTACTTCCCGAAGTTGTCCTTCATCGCCTTGGCGCGGGCCGATTCGGCGGCCTCGCCGGCCGCCGCCATGAGCGTGTCGTTATAGTCGAGGGAGATCGTGTTGAAGATCAAGTCCTCGATGGTCGGCGCAAAGGAGCGGGTCAAGGACTCCAGGCAGCCCGTGCACTCCTGGAACGACAAGTAGACGACGCTGGGCCGGGGCGAGGTGCGTAGCTGCTCGGCCATGGCGGGGCCCATCCAGGGGGGCAGCGCCATGGCTGATGCGACGGCGGTGCAATATTTGATGAAGCCGCGCCGGCTGACGCCGTGTTTCAGCAGCATCTCACCGACTGTCATTCGATCATCGTCCGCGCTCACTCACCCCTCCTCACGAGGCGCTCGCGCAGCGTCCCGGCTGCGGCGGCGATCTCATCGGGTACACTCTCCAGAATCGCCGGCACTCGCGCCACCTCGAGCAATTCGGCCACGAGCTCACCCTGGGCGCCGCGGTGCTCCACCCACCACACCCCCGAGATGCCTGTTTCGCGCAGCACGGAAAGTCCTTCCGCCTGGATCGTGGCGCGCACCTCGCCTTCGCCGAGCACGCGCTCGAGCTCGGAGCGATCTTCCGCGCTCATCGGCAAGCTGAGCAGGTCGATGACCGCGGGCTGCTGGGACTTCGCAAGGCGCTCGAGCAGACTCGTGAGCTCCATGAGGAGCGCGGCAACGCCGCCCCCCAGTCCGCCGGTGGGCACTGGTCCGGCAGGTCTTGCCGCGGCTTCGATGCGGATCGGGATGCCGGCGAGGCCGCTCACGGAGTCTGCCACCGTTCGATGAGCGCTGAGGCCTGGCGCGCGGCCTCGGGAAGCGCCGCCGTTACGGGCGGGGAGAGCTGCTCGCTCCAGTCGATGCGCCCCGGCTGGATGCACAGAAGCGCGCGCCGCGGCGGCAGGCAGCCGCTGAGCCGCGCCATGTCCATGAGGTCGATGAGACCGACCTCATGGACGGTGCGCCGGCGCGTACTGCGCAGAAATGCATCCATGGCCGCCCCTTCATAGAGGCCGATGGCCCCCGGAGAGCCGCCGATATCGGCGGCATCGATCGCCAGCAGCGAGCTCGCCGCCTCGATATAGGGGAGCAAGCTGAAGCTGAGTGTGCCGGCATCGATGAAAAGAGCGCTCTGCGAGCCGGGCAGCAAGCGCAGCTGCGCGAGGATTTGCACCCCGGCGCCGTCGTCGCTCAGCAGCAGGTTGCCGAATCCGAGGACCAAGCTGTGCTCCGCCTCGGGAAGACGCTTCTCCGCTGGCTGTGCGGCCCTTTCACGTGCAAGCCCTGACGTCACCGTCTCTCCCGTGTGTACCTGCGCGATCAAAGCAGGCTTGCCGCACACCGTCTGTTCGGTTTCGTACATACTAAGGCCGCCGCCGGGCCGTAACATGCGTTCGGTGCACGAGCTGTCCATCTGCCAGGCGCTTCTGTCGCAGGTCACCGCCATCGCGCGAGAGCGGGGCGCCGAGGCGATCGAGCGCATCGTGCTGGAGATCGGTCCGCTGTCGGGCGTGGACGCGGTGCTCCTCGCGCGAGCATTCGAGGTCGCGCGGGCCGGCAGCTGCGCGGCGGATGCAGACCTGGCGATCGAAGAGCCGAAGGTGACCGTCAGCTGCGTGAGCTGCGGGGCCCGCACGCAAACGGCACCCAACCGCTTGCTGTGCGGCGCCTGCGGCGGGTATCGGACTCGAATCGTCGCCGGCGACGAGCTCAACCTGCGCCGCGTCGAGCTGCGCATGCCAGAGCCGAGGCTGCCGGAGCATCAGCCGGCCGGCGCGGCCGCTTAAGTGCACGGGGATTGATCATGTGTGGAACCTGCGGCTGCAGTGTGACGACCGAGAATGCTCGTGTGAGCACCGCCAAGACCGGTGCGCAGCCGGCTGCCGAAAGCGGCACGAATCTCGCCGGGGGCGGGTCAGGGGCAGCCGTTGACGGCTCGAGCGTGGTCGAGGTGCTCGAGAATTTGCTGGCAGCCAATGATCGGGTGGCCCGGCACAACCGCGAGCACTTCGATGCCCACGGGGTGCTCGTCATCAATCTGATGTCCTCGCCGGGCGCCGGCAAGACGGCATTGCTCGAGGCGACCATCGCGGCGCTGCGCAGCCGCTATCGAATCGCCGTCATCGAAGGCGATCTCGAAACCGACCAGGACGCAGCCCGCATCCGCGCCCAGGGCGTACCGGCGGTGCAGATCACCACGGGCACGGCCTGTCACCTGGATGCCGAGCTCGTGCATCGGGCGCTGCATGAGCTCCCGCTGGCCGGCCTCGATCTGCTGTTCATCGAGAACGTGGGTAATCTCGTCTGCCCAGCGAGCTTCGATCTCGGGCAGCACCTGAATGTCACCTTGCTGAGCGTCACCGAGGGCGACGACAAGCCGGCGAAGTACCCGGTGATATTCCGCGCCTCCGATCTCGTGGTCCTCAGCAAGACCGATCTCCTCGAGGTGATGGAGGATTTCGACCCTGCGCGCGCCGAGGCGGCGCTCGCCGCACTCGGCGGCGACACGCCCATGCTACGCACGGCTGCGCGCCGCGCGCCCAATCTCGAGGCCTGGCTGGGATGGCTCGAGCTCGAACTCGCAGCCCCGCGGGCGCTGTCAGCGCGCCCGCGGTTGATGGCGGCGCCCGCCGCGAGAGTGTGAGCCGTGTGCCTGGCCATACCGGCGCGGGTGGTGGCGCTCCTGGGTGATCAGTGGGTCGAGACGGAAGTGGGCGGCATCCGCAATCGCGTCTCGACCGCGCTGATCGATTCGGTGGCGCTCGGCGACTACGTCATCGTCCATGCCGGGTACGCCATTACGCGCCTCGATGTGCAGGAGGCGGAGAAGAGCCTCGCGCTATTCGACGAGATAGCGCTCCATCTAGCAAGTCCCGCCGATGCGCTACGTTCGCGGCTTCCGTGACGGCTCCGCCGCGGCCGGGCTCGCGGCGCTGATCGCCGCAGAGGTCGATTCGCGGCGCGACTATCACCTCATGGAATTCTGCGGCGGACACACGCACGCCATCTTCCGCTACGGTGTCGAGGACCTGCTGCCCGGCAACATTCGCTTGGTTCATGGGCCGGGGTGCCCCGTGTGCGTGCTGGCCGTGCCGCGTCTCGATGCCGCCATCGAGTTGGCGCGCCGGCCCGAGGTCATCCTGGTGAGCTACGGCGACATGTTGCGTGTCCCGGCATCGCGGCGGCGCAGCTTGCTCAAGGCGCGCGCGCTGGGTGCGGATGTGCGCATGGTGTACTCGGCCTTCGAGTCTCTCGAGATTGCCGCGGCGAACCCCGGCCGGCAGGTGGTGTTCTTCGCCATCGGCTTCGAGACCACGACGCCCGCGACTGCGCACATCATCCGCGAGGCGCAGCGTCTCGAGCTCGGCAATTTCAGCGTCTATTGCAATCACGTGGTGACGCCCGCCGCGATCCAGAGCATCCTCGACTCTCCGGAAGTTCGCGAATGGGGCCAGGTGCGGGTCGATGGATTCATCGGTCCCTCGCATGTGAGTGCCGTGATCGGCAGCCGGCCGTACGAGTATTTCTCCGAGGAGTACCAGCGCCCGGTGGTGATCGCGGGCTTCGAGCCGCTCGACGTGCTGCAGGCGGTGCGCATGCTCGTGCGGCAGCTGAATGAGCGCCGCTGCTGCGTCGAGAATCAATTCACGCGCGGAGTGACGCGCGAGGGCAATGCGAAGGCGCAGCACCTGGTCGCGGAGGTGTTCGAGCTGCGCCCGAGCTTCGAATGGCGCGGTCTCGGCGAGCTGCCGTACAGCGGGCTGCGCGTCAAGGCGCAGTACGCGCAATTCGATGCGGAGCGCCGCTTCGATCTCAAGCTCAAGGCAGCGCCGGAAAATGCCGCATGCCAGTGCCCGGCGATCATCCGCGGCATCAAGAAGCCCACGGATTGCGCGCTCTTCGGGAGCGTATGCACGCCGCGCAATCCCATCGGCTCGTGCATGGTCTCGGCCGAAGGCGCCTGCGCCGCCTATTATAAGTATCGTCGCGGCACCGTGCGGACGGTCGCCTGATGCGCATCCTGATGCTGGTGCATGCATTCAACAGCCTGTCCCAGCGCCTGTACGTCGAGCTGACCCACGATGGCCACGAGCTGTCGGTGGAGCTCGACATTCACGAGCGCGTGACCCGCGAGGCCGTGCAGCTATGGCGGCCCGACCTCGTTCTCGCGCCGTTCTTGAAACGCGCGATCCCGAGGTCGATCTGGGAGCGGCATCTTTGTCTCATCGTGCATCCGGGGCCGCCAGGCGATCGGGGTCCGTCGGCGCTTGACTGGGCGATACTGCGAGGAGAGCGGCGCTGGGGTGTGACGGTGCTTGAGGCCGAGGAGGAACTCGACTCGGGGCCCGTCTGGGGAAGCGCCGAATTCACCATGCGCAGCGTGCGCAAGAGCAGCCTGTACCGCAATGAGGTGACCGAAGGCGCGGTGCGCGCCGTGCGCGCGGCGCTCGCCCGCGTCGCCGCCGGCAAGGGCCCGCTGCCAGCCGTGCTACGCGAGGGGCATGGTTGGCAGCCGCAGCTGCGCCAGGCCGAGCGCGCCATCGATTGGTCGCGCGATGACGCCGCAGGGGTGCTGCGCAAGATTCATTCGGCGGACGGTTTCCCGGGTGTCGAGGATGAGCTCTTCGGCCGACCGTTCCGGCTGTTCGATGCACGCCTCGAGCGGGACTTGACCGGCGAGCCCGGTAGCGTGATCGCGCGGTGCCATGATGCGATCTGCCGCGCCACGAGCGATGGCGCCGTGTGGATCGGGCAGTTGCAACCCGGCGGGCCGTCGCAGTTCAAGCGTCCCGCGGTGCTCGCCTTGGGTGGGCTCGCCGATTCAGTTCCCCGCTGCGAAGAGGATTCGAGTGGGGAATCCGACAGCGACCTGCGCTACGAGGAGCGGGGCGCCGTGGGGTATCTGCATTTCGACTTCTATAACGGCGCGCTCTCGACGGCGCTGTGCACGCGTCTGCGTGCGGCCTATGCGTCGGCTCTTGAGCGCCCGACCCGGGTCATCGTGCTCATGGGCGGAGAGGACTTCTGGTGCAACGGGATGCACCTGCACTGCATCGAGGCGGCCGAGAGCGCCGCCGATGCCTCCTGGGCCAACATCAACGGCATCGATGATCTGGCATGCGACATCCTCAAGACCGGCAGCCATCTCACCATCGCGGCGCTGCGCGGCAATGCCGCGGCCGGCGGTGTGTTCCTCGCGCTGGCGGCCGACTACGTCTTCGCCCGCAGCGGCATCGTGCTCAATCCGCATTACCGCAACATGGGCAATCTGTACGGATCGGAATACTGGACCTACCTGTTGCCGAGGCGCGTGGGCGAGGCCCGGGCCCGCGCGCTCATGGACCGGCGCTTGCCCCTCGGCGTTGGGGAAGCGTGCTCGATCGGGCTCATCGATGAGCAGGCCGGACCGGATCAGGCGAGCTTTCGCGCGCTGGTCGACGCCCGCGCGGCCGCAGCAGCAGCGGCAGATTTTGCGCAGGCGCTCGCCGCCAAGCAGGGGCGCCGCACGACGGATGAAGGGAGCCGCGCGCTGGCGGATTATCGAGGCGCCGAGCTCGAGCGCATGCGCATGAATTTCTATGGGTTCGATCCGAGCTATCACATCGCGCGCCATCGCTTCGTCCACCGCACGCCGCACGCCTGGACGCCGCTCCACTTGGCACGGCACCGCCGCGCGCCTGCATGAGCGCGGCCGTCGATGCGCCGACCGCGGCTCGCGGTCTCGAGAGCGCTGCCGGGTGCTGGCGAATCGGCGGCCGGGTGCAGGGGGTCGGGTTCCGGCCCTTCGTCTATCGTCTGGCGCACCATCATGGGCTCACCGGCTGGGTGCGCAACCGCGGCGGTGAGGTCGAGATCCACGCGCAGGGGCCGGCCGAAGAGTTGCGGCTGTTCGGTGATGCGTTGCTGTCGCGGGCGCCGCCCGCGGCGGCGCCGCGCTTGCTGGACCAGCGGAGGGTGGCGCTCGCGGTCCACGAGGAATTTCTCATTCTGCCCTCGGTCGGGGCCGAGGCGCTCGAAGTCCATGTGCCGCTCGACCTATTCACCTGCGATGAGTGCGTGGCGGAGCTCGACGGACCAAACGGCGCGCCGCTACCGCTATCCCTTCATCAATTGCACCCAATGCGGGCCTCGTTACACGCTGATCCGCGCCATGCCGTACGACCGGCCGAATACGACCCTCGATCGATTCGAGCTGTGCGCATGCTGTCGCGGCGGAGTACGCCGATCCACTGAATCGGCGCTTTCACGCCCAGCCGCTCGCCTGTCCCGCCTGTGGACCGATGCTTCGCTGGCGCGCAGGATCCTCGCGCGTCGACGGCAATGCGCCGGCGCTCAGCGCCGCGGTGTCGGCGCTGCGCGAGGGGCGAATCGTCGCGGTGCGTGGCATCGGCGGCTATCATTTGCTGTGCGATGCCACCCGCGAGCTCGCCGTCGTTCGACTGCGGGCCCGCAAGGGGCGCCCGGTCAAGCCCCTGGCGGTGATGCTGCCGTGGTGCGGGCCCGACGGGCTCGACTACGCGCGCCGCATCGTGCGGCTCACGGCCCTGGAGGCCGCGACGCTGCGCGACAGCGCGAGGCCGATCCTGCTCGCGGCGCGCAGGGCGCAGGGTCCGCTCGCCAAATCGATCGCTCCGGGCTCGAGCGATATCGGCGTGATGCTGCCCTACAGCCCGCTGCACCATTTGTTGCTCGCGGAGTTCGGCGCCGCACTGGTGGCGACTTCCGGCAACGTGAGCGGCGAGCCCGTACTGACAGCGCCTGACGAGGCCGAGGCGCGTCTCGCTCATGTCGCCGACGGCTTCCTCCATCATGACCGCCCAATCGCTCGTCCCGCGGACGATCCCGTGGTGCGCGTGATCGCAGGTGCCGTGCGCCCGCTGCGGCTGGGGCGCGGCACGGCACCGCTCGAGCTCGCCCTGCCGCAGCACACCGCGGTACCGACGCTGGCAGTCGGCGCCTACTCCAAGACGACCGTGGCCTTGGCCTGGGAAGACCGGGCCGTGGTCTCTCCGCACATCGGCGAGCTCGCGAGCCCGCGGGGACGGGAGGTGTTTGCACAGGTCGCCCACGACCTGCAGCAGCTTTACGGCGTGCGCGCGCAGCGCATCGCGCACGATGCGCATCCCGGCTTTCCGGGCACGCGCTGGGCGCGCGAGTCGGGATTGCCGACCCACTCGGTGTGGCATCACGAGGCGCACGCAGCGGCCGTCGCGGCCGAGTATCCGAGCGAAGCGCCGCTCCTGTGCTTCACCTGGGACGGCCTCGGCCTCGGGCCGGATGGCACGCTGTGGGGCGGCGAGGCGCTCCTCGGCCGGCCCGGCGCATGGCGGCGCGTTGCGAGCTGGCGGCCGTTCCGATTGCTCGGGGGCGAGCGCGCCGCCCGCGAGCCGTGGCGCACGGCGCTCGCCTTGAGCTGGGAAAGCGGCGCCTCGTGGCCGGAAGGGGAGTCGCTGGGCGATCCGCTGCTGCGCGCGGCCTGGGAGCGGGGGCTCAACTGCCCGGCCACGACTTCGGTGGGCCGCTTGTTCGATGCGGCGGCGGCTCTTCTCGGCGTGTGCCGCTACGCAAGCCACGAAGGCGAGGCGGGAATGGGTCTGGAGGCGCTTTGCCACGAGGCGGGGACGGCCGCGAGGCCGGTCGAGCCCCTTGCGCTGCCGCTGAGGCGCGATGCGCGCGGCATCTGGCGCAGCGACTGGGCGGCGCTGTTGCCGGCGCTCATGGGCATGCAGGTCGACCCGGCTGCGCGCGCCCGAGTGTTTCATGCCACGCTCGCGCACGCCCTGTGCGCACAGGCGATGGCGGTGCGCGACGAAACCGGAGTCATGCGGGTAGGATTGAGCGGCGGGGTGTTTCAGAATCGCATCTTGAGCGAGCAGGTGATTGCGCTGCTCCGGGCGGAGGGATTCGAAGTGCTCATGCCACAGCGGCTGCCGGTCAACGATGCGGCCATCAGCTTGGGTCAGCTCACCGAGACCATCGCGGTCCTCGGAGGGCGATCCTGAGCTTTCGCGACACCCATATCTCGCTCGCCCACGGCAACGGCGGGCGACTGATGCGCGAGCTGATCGAGGAGCTGTTCGCGCCTGCGCTCGCGAATCCATATCTGGATACGCGGGCCGACGCCGTGCCGCTGCCGGTGGCGGGCGAAGGCGAGCTTCTGGTCACCACGGATGGCTTCACCGTCCAGCCGCTCGAATTCCCCGGCGGCAACATCGGCTCGCTGGCCGTGCATGGCACCGTCAACGATCTGGCGGTGAGCGGCGCTGATCCACGCTACATGACATTGAGCGTATTTCTCGAGGAAGGCCTGGAAGTCGCGCTGCTGCGGCGGGTGATCCGGGGACTGGCCGATGCGGCGCACGGCAGCGGCATCGCGGTCGTTGCCGGCGACAGCAAGGTCGTGGGCCGCGGCGACTGCGACGGCATATACCTCGCGGCCACGGGGATCGGATTCCGGCCGCATGGCGTGCGCCTCGGGCTCGATCGGGTGCGTGCGGGCGACCGCATCCTCGTGAGCGGCCCCGTGGGCGAGCACGGGGCGGCCGTCATGGTCGCCCGCCAGGAGTTTGGACTGCGCGGCGATCTCGCATCGGATGCGGCCAGCGTGTGGCCGCAGGCGCAGGCACTCCTGAGCGTGCCGGGTCTGCGTTTCATGCGCGATCCGACTCGCGGTGGACTCGCGACGGTAGCGCACGAGCTGGCGCGGGCGACGCAGCTCGGCGTGCACCTCGCGGAAGCGCAGATCCCCGTCAGCGACGCCGTGCAGTCGGTGTGCGAGCTGCTGGGTTTCGATCCCTTGTACTTGGCCTGCGAAGGCCGCGTGGTCGCGGTGGTCGCGGCTCAGGCGGCCGAGAGCGCTTTGAGCGCTCTGCGCACCGTCGCGCCGCACGCCATGCTCATCGGTGAGGTGCGGGCGGGGCCGCCGCAGGTGGTCCTGGCCACCGCCTTCGGCGGCCTGCGCATGCTCGATGAGCTCGAGGATGATCCGCTGCCGCGCATCTGCTGACCCGCTGTCGCCGTTTTGTGTGCTACCGAACAGACGGCAATCGCTCTGCAATGGCTTGATCGATTCACCGCCACCGTCTGAAGGAGAGACTTCTATGAGCACGGCACGCGCCCTGGGAATCGCGGCATTACTCGGCAGCCTCGTTTGCTCTGTTTCCGTCCATGCCGCCGACAGTGCGGCCGGACAAAAGATCTTCGCGGGCACGTGTGCTGCGTGCCACAAGCTCAAGAGCTACGCCGGGAAATCCGAGGCTGAGTTGCAGACGGAGATCAAAGGCATCGTTGCAGGCACGGTGACGCACCCGAAGAAACTCACGTTGAGTGCGGACGATATCGCCAATGTGGCAGCGTACATATCCAGCAACGAGCCAAAATGAGGTCACCGAGAGCGGTTGCAGCTTGAGGCCCGAGGACTCGGCAGCAGCCGGCGGCTGAAATCAGGCCAGGATGCGCTCGACGCGCATGTGGTCTTGCGCCGCGGCGGCAAGCAGCCGTCCCTGGTGCAGCGGGTAGGCATCGGGATCGATCAGCCGATCATACTCCCGGCGCACAGCGCCGTAGCACTCGCAACAGCTCGCTTCGAGTCCGCGCCGATCGACGACGGTGATATGACCGCGGCGATAGGCGATCAGGCCGGCATTCTGCAAGCGCCCAGCCGCCTCGGTAATACCCTCGCGCCGCACCCCCAGCGTGTTGGCGAGCAGCTCATGCGTCATCGCGAGCTCCTCGGACTCGAGGCGATCGAGGCTCAGCAGGATCCAGCGGCACAGCTGCTGGTCGATCGAGTGACGCCGATTGCATACGGCCCCCTGGGCCACGAGTGCCAGCAACGCACGGGTGTAGCGCAGCAGCAGAAATTGCATCGCGCCGCCGCGGCTGAACTCCTCGATCAGGAGATCACTTTTCAGTCGGTACATGTGTCCCCGACTCTGAACGACCGCACGGCTGCCGCTCATGTCATCGCCCATGACGAGGCCTACGCCAAAGACCCCTTCGTGACCGACCGATGCCACCTCGGTCGAGGCGCCGTCGACCGTCACGCGCTGTATGGAAATGACCGAGGTGGTGGGGAAGTAGGCATGGCCGAGGCGCGCATCCGGCTCGCACAACACCATGCCGGCGGATGTTTCCATCGGGTGCAGGTACCTGCGCACGCGGTCCCGGTCGATGTCCGGAAGTGCCCCAAGGAGCGCGTTTCGAAGTGGGTCGTGATCCAAGATCGCGGTGCTCAACACGATGTCTCTCCTTGGGAGCAGGAATCAAAGGCTAGAGCAGAGCGCGGACGCTATCCATGCGTGCAATCCGGGGGTCTCGTGCGACTAGTACTTATTCCACGGCTCTGTTCCAGGGCTCTGTTCGCTTCCGAACGGAAGCATGATTGCAGCGTGATTACGATCCGGTGAACCAGGTATTGGATTGTGAGCACATCCTCGACCCCGATCGCGAATCGACTATTGCGAGCGCTGCCGGCCGCGGACTACCAGCGACTGTATCCTCAACTGCAGGCCGTCGATCTGCCTGCCGAGACAATCTTGTTCGAGCCGAAGACACCGACGGAGTTCGCCTACTTTCCGACCGACAGCATCGTGACCTTGTCTTATCCCTTCGCGAAAGGTGCGATGGCCAAAGCCTGGAGTGTCGGTCGCGAGGGAATGGTCGGTGTGTCTTTGTTTCTGGACAGTTCTGAGCGGGACAACCGGGCGGAGGTGGAGTCGGGAGGATTCGCATTTCGTCTCTCAGCAGCTGCGTTGCGGGCCGAGTTCGCCCGCGCCGGTGCATTGCAGCGCTTGTTGTTGCGTTACGTATACGCCCTGGTCACGCAATCCTCCCAGCTGTGCGTCTGTCACCGACACCATACGGTCGAGCAACGATTCTGCGACTTCTTGTACCGCACCTTCGCGGAAGCGAAAGGCCGAAGGGCATGCATCACCCACGAGAGGATCGGCGAGCAGCTCGCGGTGCGGCGAGAATCTATCACCGAGAGTGCCTTGCGGCTGCAGCGCGCGGGGATCATCAGCTATTTCCGGGGACAAATCACGCTCCTCGACCGCAAGGGTCTCGAGCAGCGCGCGTGCGGGTGCGATCGGATCATCCGGCGCGCGCTTGCGGCCGTGTCGGAGGGGGGGTCGTGATCAGCGCTCGGCGCAGTCCGCGCGCCGCGAGGTCACGGACCGGCTCGCGCGCCTCGCAGACTCGCGCCAGGCAGCCACCTGATCGAGCTCCGCTTGGGGCCGCTCGCGCACGAGTTCCAGCCGCCCGGCGTAGACTCGCCCTTGGTCGGCATCGAGCGTGATTACCTCACCCTCCGCGAGGCGAGCAGTGCCGATCACGCAGACCGACTCCTGCGGCCGCACCTGCAGCGAGCGGCAATTGACGAGGCACACCTTGCCGAGCTGGCGCGCGACCACGGCCGCGTGAGAAGTACGGCTGCCGGCACCGGTCAGCACACCGGCCGCCGCGGCAATGCCTGCGACATCGGCCGTGGACATGTCGGGTCTGATGAGGATGACCGACTCGCCGCGCGCGGCGAGCTCCGCCGCGCGGCCGGATTCGAACACGATGGCGCCCGAGGCAACGCCAATGCTGGCCGGGGTGGCCGTTGCCAGCGGCTCGGCGCGCGTGCCCTCCGCGAGGCGCATGCGCTCGAGCCGCTCGAGCGCAATGCCGTCGAGGCGTGCCAGCGCTGCATCCGGCGTGATGAGCCGTTCGTTCACCATGTCGACGGCGATTCGCAGGGCGGCCCACGGCGTGCGCTTGCCGGAGCGCGTCTGCAGAAGATACAGCCGGCCGCGCTCGACGGTGAACTCAAAATCCTGCATGTCGCGGAACTCGGTCTCGAGCACTGCTCTGACGCTGCCGAGCTCGGTCGTCAGCTGAGGCAGCCTCTTCGGCAGCAGCGCGTTGTCTTGCCCGGCGTGGCGGCCGGACACCACGTCCTCGCCTTGAGCGTTGAAGAGGAAGTCCAGATACGGCCGGTTCTCACCGGTCGACGGGTCGCGTGTGAATCCGACTCCGGCGCCCGAGGTGCCGCCGCCATTGCCGAACACCATGGCCTGCACGGTGACCGCCGTGCCCATGGCATCGTCGATGCCGTTGATGCGCCGGTACTGCCGCGCTCGCTCGTCGTTCCAGGAGCGAAATACGGCCTCGACGGCGCCCAGCAGTTGTTCCATGGGATCCTGAGGAAACGGTTGGCCGGTGAGGGCGAGCGCGAGCTCGAGCGACTCGGCGGCAATCTGGCCGAGCGCCGCGGTGTCGAGCTCGCTCGAGGCTGCGAGCGACTCCTGCGCGCACTGGCGATCAACGAGGGTGTCGAATCGAAGCGCATCAGCGCCGTGCACCACTTCCGTGAAGTCGCGCACCAGCCGCCGGTAGCAATCGCGCACCAGCCGCGGGTTCCCCGAGGAACGCAACAGACCCGCCATGGTGTGCTCACACAATCCGACGTTGAGTATGGTCTGCAGCATCCCCGGCATCGATATGGGAGCGCCGGACCGCACCGACACCAGCAGCGGCCGGCGCGCGCTGCCGAAGCCCAGGCCGGTGGCCTCCTCGAGGCGCGAAAGGCCTTGGGCAAGCAGCCCACGGGTTCCCTCGGGTAGACGGCCGCCCTGCGTGAAATACTCGCGGCAGAGGGCCGTGCCGAGCACGAAGGCTGGGGGTACCGGCAGGCCGAGCTGCGCGAGCCGCAACAAGCCGGACGCCTTGGAGCCCATTGTCGCGGCGGTGGCCGTGACCGAGCCCGAAGGGGCCGCTGCCGCGACACCCGCCGGCGGGTGCCGGCCCGCGGCATTCGGCAGGGCATTCGGCAGAATGAAGAAGAGGTGCTCGCGCAGGTCGCTCATGGCCATTCACCCCGTGAGGACATCGTTGAGGAGATGGTCGCGCAACTTGAGTGCGCCGAGCGCCAGGCCGTCCGCGCCCCCCTCCAGCGCCTTTCCCATGCGGGAGAGCAGATAGAAGGTCCTGACGTCGGCGCTGCTTGCGAGCAGTGCGCTGGTGACGGCACGCTCGCCGGCGTCGGTGTCGTGCTCGAGACTCACGATGCGATCGGCGGCGGTGAAGAAGTCGTGCAGATCCTCGCTCGCGCCCTCCGGGGTCACGTGGCTCGCCGCCTCGAACATCTTCACCGACTCCTGGGCCGCCTCGAGAACGAGCGAGGCGAGCCTCCGCACGGGCTCGAGCAGCGCGTCTGGGACCGCCGAGCCGGCCAGGTGCGTCGTCAGAAATGCGGTTTCCTCCAGGCCGTCGGCGGCGTCGTCCACGGCGTGCATGAGCGTCGCGTAAACCTCCGGTGTCGCGGTGCGCCGCGCGAGCGAACGGATGCGCGTCACGAGCGCATCGCACTCATGCTCCCACACGCAAGCGCGCCGCGCCGTACGCTCGAGCCACTCCGCGGCCTGCGCGTCACTGCAACGGAGAAGTCCTTCCTGCACGCTCACGGCCAGATCGAACACCCGCTCCGCGTGAGCAAGACCGATGGCGAGGAGACTCGCCTGGGCCGTGTGAAATCGGCGCGCCAGCTCGGCCTTGACGGCGTCGCGGATGAATCGCTCGGAGCGCGCCTGCAAAAGTCCCGTGGTAGTCTCGCGAAATACGAACTGCAGGTATTCAAAGGCGGCTTCCGCCCCGAGCGCCTCATACAAGCGCTCGCCGGCGTGCAATGGCGTGCGGTGCGCGAACTCGATGGCCTCATACAGCAGCCGCTCGCCACCGAGCTTGAGGAAGCCCCGGTGACCGAGATTGTGGTCGGCTGCCCATTTGAGCAGGCGCACCGCATCACCCTTGCACAGGAATTCCCGCAACCGCTTGCGTGCGTGATTCCAGTCGATCAAGAAAACGATGCGCGAGCCGAGGAACGTCAGATAGCGCTCGAGCGTCGCCAAGTCGGGCGCATCGAAGCGGCCGACGCTCAAGTAATAGTGAGTCTCGACGCCAAGGCTTTCACTGCGGCGCGGCAAGGTGTCATTCCAATGCACGCCGAAGGGTTTGAACAGCTGCTGGAAGAATTTCAGGCGCTGCGCGTGCACGTCGGTGTAGGTCATGGTCGCGGACAAATCTTCCACGTGAAGAACCAGCACATGGGCATCGGTGGTGCCGATGTCGTTCTCGATGACGAGACGGGTCTCCGTGCGCGTCGCGATGGTCCCGAGCCCGGGATGATCGAACTTGAGCGGAGCCGTCTCGTTGAGTCCCGTCATGAACGCGCGGATCAGTGCGCGATCCCCGGGCTCGATGCGCCAGGCGCGTGCGCCATCGATGGATTCATCCGCGAGTCCCGCCTGGAGCGCGTTGATGGCTTTGTGCAGGTCCATGACCAGAACGTGCAAACTGTCGTCCGCACGGTTTGCCGACGTCATGGCGGCAATCACTCCCGCGGGCACTTCATCGTCGGTGAACTGCGGCAGGCAGAGCGCGAGCTTCTGCTCACGCGCCGCGAAATCCGCGGCCCCGGGCGCGCTCGCAAGTGCGAGCGGCGCGGACATCGCCGCGAGGTCATCGAGGATCCATTGCCGGAAGCGCGCGGCACCCGGTACGTGCAGCGCGCCGCCCGCTTCGCGCCGGCTCTGTTTGACGGCCGCATCGAGCTCTCCTGCGGGCAGCCGCGCATCGCCGCGCTCAGCGGTCAAGTCGAGCGGCGATTCTTGTGGATGATCTGCGTGGCTTTCGGCAGCCTGCAACAGGGTGAAGTAGAACTTGAGACGATCGTTCGCCGCCAGTGCGTCCTGCAGCCGTTGTGGCAGGAGCAGCGCGGGCTCAGCCAGCTCGCCGATGATGGATGTCTTGGTTGCCATGGAATGGGTGCATTCAGTCAGCTCGGGATCGACGGCGCAATGCGGTCTCACCGCAGTGTCGTAGGCACTCCTACATATCGACACCGGATTCTGCGCGGCGGATGATGATGCATGGATTCGTCATACGATGCGCGCGTTGCGGATGGGATGAATCGCGTGCTCGAGGCGGAGCGCAATGCGCGCGGGGCCATCGCGAATTGCGAGCTGCAGAATCGAGTGCTGCTGGAGCAGGCTCGACAGCAGCGCCGCAACATTCTGGAACGCGCGCAGAAGCGCATCATGGCGCTGCATGTACGCTCTGCGCGCGCGCTCGAGCGACGAACCGCGCAGATACTCGGGCAGCGCGAGACGCCAGGGTGCGGCGCAAGTCATGGACAGCGCGCGCCTTATGGCAGCCATCGACAAACTGCTCGAGCGGCTCACCGGCGTGGACGAGCTCTAAGCCATGCCGATCGAGGGAAACCTGGACTACGCCCTCGCACGAGTACACGCGCGGCAAGGTGAGCGCCTCGAGGCTGTGGACTGGCGCCGCCTGGAGGTGAATCGCGAGCTTGGCTTGTATCTCGCGGCGCTGCGCTCAACGACACTCGCCGCTTGGGTGGGCGCGTTCGACACGGAGCACGATTGTCATACGTTTGAACGCATGCTGCGGGCGCAATGGCGGCGCTACGTCGATGCGGTGGTCCGCTGGCATCCTTTGACCATGCAGCCCTGGCTCGCATGGCTCGCGTGGCTTCCCGAGTTGAGCTTGCTCGCGCAACTCGGGCGTCCCGAACCGGCGCCGGCCTGGATGCTGGCAGATCCGGTATACGGGCCGCTCGCACCCGGCACACCGGCAGAACGGGCGGCCGCGCTCGCCCATACGGCGCTTGCGCCGCTGGCTCCGGTGCTGTCGAGCGCTATTTCTTTGGGTACGCCTTGGGCGGAGCACTGGCGCACACTGCAACCCCGCCTGGATGGGCGAACGCAGAGTTTTCTGGAGCGGTTGCTGCAGGCGGTGCGGGGACACGAGCTCGATCTGCGGCGCGCACTCGACAGCTCCGAGCCGTTGCGCAACGAGCTGGCGAGCCGCGTTCAGCGGTTGTTGCGGCTTGCCGCCGGCACGGTGATCGTCACCGTCTGTCATCTGGCGCTGGTCGCACTCGATCTCGAGCGGCTGCGCGGCGGGCTGGCGCGCCGCTGTCTCTTCGGCTCACGACAGTCAGAGCAGGCCTGATGAGCTTGCGTCCGGACATGGCGAAATGGTTCGAGCTGCTGATTGCGCGCGATGAGCTCAGCGCGGCGCTCGAGGGTCTCGCCGATACCCGGGCCGTCGAGCTGCAGGCGCACAGCGATACGTCGGCCGCGGTCTTGTTGCCGGTGCTGCGGGCTGTGGTCGATGAGTACAAGCGTCTGAGGCGGCGCTACGGGCAATACTGGCCGGCCGCTCGGCGGGAGCCCGCTGAAGGCGCGAGAGCCGGAGGAAATAGCGTCGACCGCCTTGGGCCGCGTGCGATCCTGGGAGATCGATGCCGATCCGCTCATCGATCGTCTGCAGAAATCGGCGCGGGAGCGTTCGGAGCTCGAGCTTCTCGAGCGTCTGCTGTCGCAGTCGCACGGCGAGCTGCCGGACCTTCGGCTCTTCGCGCAAGCGGGTCCCGTTCTGGCGAGCCGGGCTTGTCTGTTCCCGTCGAGTCCGCGCGCGCTGGGAGTACCGCCGGCCGTGCTCGCGCTCAACATCGCGAGCGGCGAGGAAAGCTACTTGCTTGCCGTCGGGCCGGCGGAGCAGCTCGCTGCCTTCGACGACACGCTCGGCGTGCACAACGCGAGACGCTTCGCGCTGCCCGCCGCATTACCCGCTACCCGCGATGCAGCCCTCGCCGACGTGCGCACGCGTCTTAAGGCCGTGGCGGCCGAAACGCGGGCTCTCGAGGCTAAACTGGCCGAGCTCCATCGGGCTCACGGCATGAGCGCGGCGATTGCCGATCTCGAATTCATCGACTGGCTCGTGCAGAACGTGCCGCCGCTCCCGCTCACGGAGCACTTTGCCTGGATCACGGGCTGGACCAGCGATCGGTCGGGCGGGCGTCTCCGGGCAGCACTCGATCGAGATCAGCTTCACTATCTACTGCGTTTCCCGGTGGCGCCGGAGGGGGTGGTGGAGCCGGTCGTGCTGCACAATCCGCGCTGGGCTCAGCCGTTCGAGCTGTTCTCCCGCCTTCTCGGCATGCCGAGCGCAAGCGAGGCGGACCCCAGCCGTCTGCTCGCCTTCGTCGCTCCCGTGATGTTCGGCTTCATGTTTGCCGATGTCGGTCAGGGCATCATACTCATCATAGCGGGCACGGTGCTGCGCAGGCGGTTTCCCGCGACCGCGCTGCTGATTCCGGGCGGCATTGCCGCCGCCCTGTTTGGGGTGCTGCTCGGCAGCGTGTTCGCCCATGATGGGATTCTGCCGGCGATCTGGCTGCGACCGCTGGAGCGTCCGCTCGTCATGCTCGAGGCAAGCCTCGTCTTCGGGGCCTGTGTGATCCTGCTCGGGTTGGCGCTCGACGCCGTTCAACATCATTGGTCCGGCACCGGGGCGCAATGGTGGGCCAGCTCCGCGGGGCTTGTGCTCTGCTACGGGGCGATGATTTTAGCGCCCTTCGATGGCCGAGCTCTGTGGGGGCTTGGCGCGGGGCTCGGCTGGTATCTCGCCGGCAGTGCCATGCTCGCGCCCTCGAATCGGCTGAGTCGCCTCGGCGCTGCGGCCGGAGAGGCGCTCGAGGCGCTGCTGCAGCTCGCAATCAACACCGTCTCGTTCGTGCGCATCGGCGCCTTCGCACTCGCGCACGCGGGGCTCGGCTCGGCGGTGGTCGCGCTCGCCGCGATTGTCGGCACGGCCACGGGTGCCCGGCCGGCTGCTTGGATAACGCTCATCATCGGCAACGCCCTGATCATCGCCATCGAGGGCCTGGTGGTCGGAATTCAAACGACGCGCCTCGTGTTGTTCGAATTCTTCATCCGTTTCCTGCACGGCTCCGGCCGCCCGTTCCGGCCATTGCCGATGCCCGGCGCGTTAGACTGGCATTCATCATCGAGGACCTCACCATGAAACACACGACCCGTGCCGCATCCCTGCTGGTTGGCGCCCTCGGGCTGCTGGCGGTGATCGTAGGGGCGGCGGCCACCTTGCTGCTGCTGCTGCCGAGCACCTCGCGTGCACAAGCCCCTGCCGCCATCGCGGCCATCCGCTACGACTCGGTGCTCATGGGCTGGGCCTTCATCAGCGCGGCGCTGTCGACCGGCCTCGCCGCCCTCGGTGCGGGTTATGCCGTCGCCAGAGTCGGCAGCGCTGCCATCGGCGCAGTGGCGGAGAAGCCCGACTTGTTCGGCCGCGTGCTGGTGCTGGTCGGCCTCGCCGAGGGCATCGCGATCTACGGCTTGATCGTCTCGATACTCATATTGAACCGGATCGCCTGAAGCGCTCCCGGAACCATGATAGTCGCGCTCATCGCCGATGAAGTTACCGCGCTGGGATGGCGCCTCATCGGCGCGCGCGTGTTGCTGCCGGCAGCGAGCTCGGCACAGGACTGCTGGCACGAAGCGCGGCGCGACTCGGATCTGGTGCTGATCACGGCGCAGTACGCTGCCGCGCTCGCGCCGGACGAGCTTGCGGCGGCGTTGCTGGCAGAGAAGCCGCTGGTGCTGGTGATCGCCGATCTTCGGGAGCAGCAGCCGCCGCCCGACATGGAGCTCGAGGTGCGCCGCGCGCTCGGAGTGTCGGCATGAGCGACATTCTCGATGCCCAGGTCAAGGCGCTGCTCGAGCGGATCGCCGCCGATCGCGATCGCCGCTGCGCGGAGTTGCGAGCCTCCACCGAGCGGCAAGCACGCGATCTCAAGCGCTCGGCGCTGAAGGAGGCCCGTGCCCAGGTTCATGAGGCCGTCAAGCGCGAGCGCAAGCACGCCGAGCAGACGCTGCGGCAGGCAGAGGCCAGCGCCGCCCTGGAAATCGGCCGGCGCGCGCAGCAGGCGACGCGCGGGTTGTTGAAGGCGATGTGGGCCGCCATCAGCGGCGCGCTCGAAGCGCGCTGGGCGGATTCCGTGCGGCGCCGAGCCTGGGTGCAGGCTGCGGTTCGCCAGGCGCAGAAGCTATTGACCGAGCACAGCTGGCACATCGAGCACGGCGCGGGCTGGCCCGAGACCGAGCGGGCCCTGCTGTCGAAGCTCGCGTCCGCCGGCGAGGAGCGCGAGCCGCCGCGTGAAGTCGAGCTCGCGTGCGACCCGAGCGTGCGCGCCGGCATCCGCATCAGGACTCCAGGCGTCGTTTTCGATGCGACGGCGGCAGGGCTCCTGGCCGCGCGCGCACAGATCGAGTCGGAGTTTCTGGCGCAGTACCTCGCGCTCTCGGCCAGCCCGGGCGCGGTACGCACATGAGGATACGATGAGCGAGGCGCGGATTCGCTGGATCAGCGGCCCGGTGATGCGCGCCGGGACGCGCGACGTGTTTCATATATATGAGGCGGTGGCCGTGGGTCCGCGCGCGCTGCTGGGAGAAGTGATCAAGCTCGGTGTGGACGATTTCGTCGCGCAGATCTATGAGGACACGACCGGCCTGAAACCGGGCGACGCCGTGGCCGGTACGGGCCGGCCGCTTTCCATCGCGCTCGGCCCCGGCATTCTCGGCACGATCTGCGACGGTCTGCTGCGTCCCCTCGACGCCGCACAGGGATCTTTCATTCAGCCCGGCGCCCGGAACAAGCCGACACGGCGTTTCGGCTTTGCGCCCACCGTCAAGCAGGGCGACCGGGTGCAGCCCGGCCAGTCGATCGGCACGATCGCGACGCCGCGGGTCCAGCTCTGCCTGATCCCACCGCGCGTCCCCGTCGGCGTCGTACGCTGGATCGCACCCGTCGGGCAGTACACCGATGAGGAGACGGTTTGCCGGGTCGAACATGAGGCAGGGGCGATGCAAGAGATTGCACTCGCTCATCCCTGGCCCGTGCGCGAGCCGCGCCCGGTGAGCGAGCGTCTTGCGATCGCAGGCCCGATGATCACCGGGCAGCGCATCCTCGATACGCTCTTTCCGGTAGGCCGCGGCAGCCGGGCGGCGCTCCCGGGCGGATTTGGCACCGGCAAGACGGTGCTGCAGGAAGCGCTCGCCAAGTGGTCCGACGCCGACATCATCGTGTATGTGGGCTGCGGGGAGCGCGGCAATGAGATGTCGGAGGTGCTCGACGAGCTGCCGAAACTCCAGGACCCGCGCACCGGGCACGCGCTCATGGAGCGCACCGTGATCATCGCCAACACATCGAACATGCCTGTGGCCGCCCGCGAAGCGAGCATCTACACGGCCATCACGGTGGCGGAATATTTTCGCGATCAGGGACTGCACGTCGCGCTCATGGCCGATTCCACCAGCCGCTGGGCCGAAGCGCTGCGGGAAGTGTCCGGGCGGCTGGAGGAGCTGCCCGGCGAGGCGGGCTATCCGGCGTATCTGAGCTCGCGGCTCGCGCAGTTCTACGAGCGGGCGGGGCGTATGCGCACATTGGCGGGCGCTGAAGGGTCGGTCACCATCATCGGTGCCATCAGCCCGCCGGCCGGCGATTTCACCGAACCGGTCACGATGCACACACGGCGCTGTGTGCGCGCGTTTTGGGCGCTCGACCGCGGCCGGGCGCAGGCGCGCTTTTATCCGGCGATCCATCCGCTGCAATCCTACAGCGCCGATGTGGACGCGCTCGCACGCTGGTGGCAGACGCAGGACAATCCCGACTGGTCGGCGCAGCGCAAGCGATTGCTCGAGCTGCTCGAAGCCCAGTCGCGGCTCGAGCGTATGGCACGCATCGTCGGCAAGGATGCATTGTCGCCGGCGCAGCAGCTGACTTTGTTGTGCGCCGATCTCGTCAACGATGCCATTCTTCGACAATCATCATTCTCCGAAACCGATCGCTATTGCTCGCCGCAGCGGCAGACGGAGATTCTCAAGATCGTCATCCGCTTCATCGACCTGGCACGCAGCGCCGTCGAGGCCGGCGTGCATCCGGACAAGCTCGGCGAGCTGCCCATCCGCCGCACCTTGCAGCGCATCGGCGAGGAATTCGGCGAGACGCGGATTCCCGAGATCCGCGGCCTGTGGAAGCAGCTGGACGCGGAATTCTCCAACCTGGCGCAGAGTCCGGCGAATGCAGGCTGATCTCACGCTCGAGAATTGCGTTCAACGCATCGATGGGCCGCTGCTATTCATGGAGCGCAAGGTCGAGGTCGGCCTCAACGCCCACGTCGAGGTGATCGACGACGACGGCCGCGTGCGCATCGGCCGCGTTGCCGCCGTCGATGAGCGGACCTTCGTGATCGAGGTGCTCGAGTCCACCTCGGGGCTCGGCGTACGCGATACGCGGATCCGCGTCTGGAACGAGCCGCTGTTGTTCGGCGTGGGACCCGGCATGTTGGGCAGAACCTACGACAGCATCGGGCGGCCGACCGATGGCGGTGCGCCCATTGCTGCGGCTCGGCGCATGCGCATCGACGGGCTCGCGATCAATCCTGCCGCGCGAGCGTTGCCTCGCGATTTCATCGAGACCGGAGTTTCGGCGATCGATTTGATGAACAGCCTGGTGCGGGGCCAGAAGCTGCCGCTATTCTCCGGCTCCGGGCTGCCGCACGACCGGCTGGCGACGGACATCGTGATGCAGGCGCGCTTGCGGCAGGAGAGGCAAGGGTCGTTTGCCGTCGTGTTCGTCGGCATGGGAATTTCGCACGACACCGCCGAGGTATTTCGCGATGCCATGGCCTCGAGCGGCGCGCTCGAGCATACCGCCATGTTCCTCAATCTCGCGGACGAGCCGTCCACACAGCGCCTTCTCACGCCGCGCTATGCGCTCACCGCCGCCGAGTATCTCGCGTTCGTCGAGGGCCATCACGTCCTCGTGGTCATGACCGACATGACCAATTACTGCGAGGCGTTGCGCGAGGTATCGGCGGGCCATGGCGAGCTGCCGAGCCGCAAGGGCTATCCGGGATACATGTACTCTGATCTTGCGAGCCTGTACGAGCGTGCCGGCTGCATCACCGGGCTGTCCGGCACGCTCACCCAGCTGCCCATTCTCACGATGCCGGCGGACGACATCAGCCATCCGATTGCGGATCTCACGGGGTACATCACCGAAGGGCAGATCGTGCTCGACCGCGAACTCGACCGACGCGGCGTGTACCCGCCGATCCGCGTGCTGCCGAGCCTGTCGCGGCTCATGAGTGCCGGAACCGGGAAGGGCTTCACCCACGAGGATCATCCGGCTCTCGCCAATCAGCTGTTTGCCTGCTACGCGCGCGCCGCGCACGTCGGCGTGCTCGCGAGCGTGATGGGCGAGGAAAGTCTGCCTGAAGTGGATCGACGCTTTCTAGCCTTCGGTCGCGAATTCGAGCAGCGACTGGTGAATCAGGAAGGCCGCCGAACGCTCGAGGAGAGCATGAGCCTCGGGTGGCAGCTCTTGCGCGGCCTGCCCGCCGCGGAGCTGACGCGGCTGACGAAGCGGCAGATCGATCATTACCTGGGCGGAGACGCACATGCCTGAATCACAGCGTGAAATCACGGCAACCCGCATCGCGCTGATGGATCTCAAGGATGAGCAGCAGCTGGTGCGAGAAGGTTACGAGCTCCTCGACGAGAAGCGCATCCTGCTCGCAGCCGAGATGCGCCGCCAGCTCGAGCGCCTCGTTCTGTTGCGGCGGGTATGCGACGCTTTGATGGCGGAGCTGCGGTCGCGCACCGTCGCGGCGGTGAACCGTCACGGCCTCGAGGAGCTCTGGGCATATCCGCCCCTCACGCTCACCGGCGATCGCCTGGAGTTGACGCGTACGCGGCTGTTTGGGCTCGAGCTGCTCACGGGGCGCCTCCGGCCGCCGGCGCATCCCCGCGCCGCGAGTGAGCCGCCGGTCAACCCCACGCCAGAGGCGCGCGGCTGCACCGATGCGCAGCTGAGATTCCTTGAGCGCGCGGTTGAGCTCGCGGTGTGCTGCGTCAACCTGCGGCGCCTGGTACGCGATTATGTGCGCACCGAGCGCCGAGCGAGAGCCATCGAGAACGTGCTCATGCCGGAGATCGAATCGGCGCTCAAGACCGTCGACGAGCGGCTCGAAAGCATGGACCAGGAAGAGCTCGCGCGCCAGCGGCTGCTGATGGGGTCGCGCGGGATCGGAGCGCAGCAGTGAAGCTGACGTGGGGGCGGGCTGTTCTCTCCGTCATCGTCGTCGTTGTGCTCGGAGCGGCGCTGTGGTGGCTGCTTGCACGCCGCCCTAGTGCGACGGAGCTGACCCTCTACGGCAATGTCGACCTGAGGCAGGTCGAGCTGCCATTCAACGGCAGCGAACGCATTGCCACCGTTCTGGCGCAGGAGGGCGATCACGTCAGGAAGGGCCAGCTGCTGGCGCGGTTGGATACCAGCCGGCTGGCGCCCCAGGTAGCGAAGGCCGAAGCCGACCTTGCCGCACAACAACAGGTGGTGGACCGGCTGCATCATGGCAATCGGCCGGAGGAGATCGCACAGGCGCGCGCCAACGTAGATGCCGCCGCGGCCGATGCAAAAAACGCGCGTGACCAATACGCTCGACTGAATACTCTGTCCGCCAGCTCCTCCGGTCGTGCGGTGAGCCGTCAGGACATGGATTCGGCGAAGGCGGCGCTCGACACCGCCGAGGCGCGCCTGGCGGTGAATCGGAAAGCTCTGGCACTCGAAGTTGCCGGCCCGCGCAAGGAAGACGTCGCCCAGGCTGAGGCTCAGCTGCGCGCCGATCAGGCGCAGCTCGCACTACTGGAACAGCAATTCAAAGATGCGGATCTGATGGCACCGCTCGATGCGGTAGTGCGTTCGCGCATCGTCGAGCCCGGGGAGATCTCCTCGCCTCAAAAATCCGCCTTTACGCTCGCCATCGTCGATCCCAAATGGGTGCGGGCGTACGTGGCCGAGCCGGATCTGGGCTCGGTGCGCGAGGGCATGGACGCCGCGGTGACGGTCGATGCGTTTCACGATCGCCGATTTTCGGGCTGGGTCGGCTTCATCTCGCCGGTTGCCGAGTTCACGCCGAAAACCGTGGAGACCACGGAGCTGCGCTCCAGTCTGGTGTACGAAATTCGCGTGTTCGTGCGCGATGCCGGCGACGAACTGCGATTGGGAATGCCCGCCACCGTCCATCTTCCACGGCGGGGTGATCACGGCGCCCCGCCGCCGAGCGCGGGTGCTTTGCGCGCCAAGCATGGCGGCGCGTGACCGGCGCCGCGAATCGGGAGCCTGCGCTGATTGCGCAAGGGCTGCGCAAGGTGTTCAAGCACGAAGCTGGGGCAGCGATCTGCGCGCTCGATGCGGTCTCCCTCGAGGCCGAGCCGGGAAAACTCACCGCCGTGGTCGGCCCCGACGGCGCCGGCAAGACGACGTTGATGCGGCTGGCGGCCGGCTTATTGCGTCCCGACGGGGGATCCTTGAGGGTCCTCGGCACCGACGTGGCCGCCGATCCGCAGCAGGTCCAGGATCGCATCAGCTACATGCCGCAGCGCTTCGGTCTTTACGAGGATCTCAGTGTCGCAGAAAATCTCGATCTGTACGCCGATCTGCACGGCGTCAGCCAGGCTCAGCGCGCGCAGCGCTATCCGCGGCTCATGGAAATGACCTCGCTCGGCCCCTTCAAGGCGCGTCTGGCGGGCCAATTGTCGGGCGGCATGAAGCAGAAGCTCGGGCTGGCCTGCACCCTGGTTCGCTCGCCGGAACTGCTGCTGCTCGATGAGCCCACGGTCGGCGTGGATCCCCTGTCGCGCCGGGAGCTCTGGGAAATCGTAGCGCATCTGGTGACTGAGGAGGGCCTGACGGTACTGCTCAGCACCGCCTATCTCGATGAAGCGGAACGCTGCAGCCGAGCCATCATTTTGCATCAGGGCCGCGTCCTGTCGCAGAGCTCCCCCGCAGAGGTGTCGGCACTGGCGTCTGGCCATAGTTTCGTGGCTATCCCGGCGCCGGGTCAATCGGCACGCGGTCTGCAGGCGCGGCTTCTTGATCAGCCCGACATCGTCGATGCAGTGCCGGACGGCGGACGGGTCCGCTTGGTTCGAGTCGGTCCAGCCATAGGATCCGCGCGCACCGACGACGCGCATTTCGATCCCGTCCCGCCGCGGTTCGAGGATGGCTTCATGATGCTGCTCGCCGAGCGCGCCGGCGCGGAGCGGACGCGGGCCATCACGATCGCACATCCGTCCGAACACCATGATCACGAGGCGGTAGTTCGAGTGCAAAAATTGCAGAAGAGATTTGGCGCTTTCATTGCGGTCGACTGCATCGATTTCGAGGTGTGCCGCGGACAGATCTTCGGGCTGCTCGGCCCGAACGGCGCCGGCAAGACCACGACATTTCGGATGCTGTGCGGTTTGCTTGCACCGAGCGGAGGTACATTGAATGTGGCCGGTGCCGACGTGCGCAACGCGCCCGCCTCGGCGCGCGCGCGGCTCGGGTACGTCGCGCAGAAGTTCTCCTTGTATGGCCCGCTGAGCGTGTCCGAGAACTTGGAATTCTTCGCCAGCGCCTACGGATTGCGCGGCCGGCGAAGGCGCGAACGCATCGGCTGGGCAATGGATCAATTCGAGCTCGGCGGTCATGCGCGTGCGAGCAGCGCGCAGTTGCCCGGCGGCTACAAGCAGCGGCTTGCCATGGCCGCCGCCTTGCTGCATGAGCCGCAGATACTGTTCCTCGATGAGCCGACCAGCGGCGCCGATCCCCGAGCACGACGCGCATTCTGGCGCCGCATTACCGCGATGGCGGAGCAGGGCGTGACCATCATCGTCACCACGCATTTCATGCAAGAGGCGGAGTACTGTGACCGAATTGCGATCATGGATTCCGGCCGAATCTTGGCGCAGGGCTCACCAGCCGAGGTGCGCGGTCTCGCCCGAACCCCGCAGCGTTCCGAGCCCAGCATGGAAGATGCCTTCATCGCCGTGGTCGAGCGGGCACGCGCGCGCGCATGACGGCGTCCTCGTCGGTGTCGCGTACCAACGCCTGGCCATCGAAGCTGCGGCGGATCCGCGCATTGGTGTTGAAGGAATCTCGGCAGACTGTGCGTGATCCTTCGAGCCTTGCGATCGGCGTGGTCCTGCCGCTGATCCTCATCTTGCTGTTCGGCTACGGCCTGTCGCTCGACGTCAAGAACGTGCCGATCGCGATCGTCATTGAGTACCCTACCCCGGAAGCGGTCGAGCTGGCGGCCGGCTTCAAGCTGTCGGCGTATTTTCATCCCGTGCCGACGCGATCGATGCCCCCGGCGCAGCGGCTGTTGCTCGAACACAGAGTCGATGGGATCGTCGTCATTCCGGCCGACTTCTCGCGCCGCTTCGCGGCCGGCGATGCCCAGGTCCAGCTCATCGTCCACGGCGGCGATGCGAACCGCGCCCGGATCACCGAAGGTTACGTGCAGGGGGTCGTCGGGGCGTGGGCGGCACGGCTGGCGGCGCAGGGGCGGGCGAGCCCAAGCCAGCTGGTCGACGTGCAATCGCGCATGTGGTTCAACGAGGCGAACGATAGCAGTTATTTCTTGGTGCCTGGCTTGATCGTATTGGTAATGACGCTCATTGGCGGCTTGTTGACCGCCATGGTCATGGCCCGCGAATGGGAGCGCGGCACGCTCGAATCGCTTCTGGTCACCCCGGTGCGCACCGAAGAGATCCTGCTGGGCAAGACCTTGCCGTATTTCGTGCTCGCCTTGTTCGGTTTCGCACTCTGCGTGCTGTCCACCAAGTTTCTATTTCACGTGCCGCTGCGCGGCTCGGTGTGGGTGCTGCTCGGCGCATCCATGCTTTACGTCCTCATCGCTCTGGGCATCGGACTGCTGATTTCTTCATGGGTCAAGAACCAGTTGGTCGCCAGCCAGCTCACGATGCTCGTCACATTCATGCCCGCTTTCATGCTATCGGGATTCCTGTTCGATCTGCGCAGCATGCCGACCATAGTGCGGCTGATCACCTACGTGTTGCCGGCGCGTTATTACGTGGCCCTGCTGCAGACCGTGTTTCTGGCGGGCGATGTCTGGTCGGTCGTTGTCCCGAACACGCTCGCCCTGGCCGCGATGGCCGCGGCGCTGGCGCTCGGCAGCCGCGCCGTCATGCGCAAGACCTTGGCATGAATGCCGTCTTGGACTCGCTGTTGCGGATCCTGGCCTTGACGCGCAAGGAGCTGCTCGCCGTATTGAAGGACCGTCGCAGTCGAATGAGCTTGCTCATTCCGCCGATGGTGCAAGCATTGATCTTTGGCTACGCCGCCACTTACGATTTGAATCACGTGACTTACGCGGTACTCGATCAGGATCATACCGCGGCATCCCGCCGGCTGTTGGCGGGTCTCGATGGTTCCGGCGTGTTCGAGCGCGTCGCAGATTTGCAGCGCGCGAGCGACATCAAGTCGACGATCGACGCGCGCCGCGCGCTGCTCATCGTGCAGATCGACCCGCAATTCGAGCGGCATCTCTTGTCCGGTCAGCGCGCCGAAGTGCAGCTCATCGCCGATGGCCGCAATTCCAACACGGCCGGCACGGCGATGGGATACTTCTCCGACATCGTCGCGCGATTCAATTCCAGCTGGGGTCACGATCACGGTGTCGGGGGTACGCCCGTGCAGCTCATCGCTCGTGCCTGGTATAACCCGAATCTCGAGACTCGGTGGTTCATGATTCCCGGCATGATCGGCACGTTGACACTGCTCCAGACCATGATGCTCACGGCGATGTCGGTCGCGCGCGAGCGCGAGGAAGGTACCTTCGATCAACTTCTGGTGACCCCGTTTCGTCCTTTCGAAATCATGGCCGGCAAAGCGCTGCCTTCCATGGTGGTCGGCACGATTCAGGCCTGCGGCGTGCTGCTCGTCGCGCAGCTGTGGTTTCGAATTCCCTTTGTCGGCTCGTACATAACGCTCTCTGCGGGACTGCTGTTGTTCTTGCTGGCGGCAGTGGGTCTCGGATTGCTGCTTTCGGCGGTTGCCGCGACCATGCAGCAGGCGATGCTTTATACGATGCTGCTGATCATTCCCTTCTCGTTGCTCTCAGGACTGACGACGCCCATCAGCAGCATGCCGCGGGCGGTGCAGTACCTCACCGCCGTCAATCCGCTGAGCTACGCTATCGATATCACCCGGCGCGTATACCTCGAGGGAGCGGGATTGGATCTGCTGATTGCGGATCTGTGGCCCTTGGCGCTCATCGCCACGCTCACCCTGTCCGCCGCTTCCTGGCTGTTCAGTCACCGGATGCAATGATGACCGGAAACCGCCGACTCATCGCAATCGGAGGATTACAGGCTGCAGTGGCGGCCGCAGTTCTCTCCGGCTGCACGGTCGGTCCGGATTTCGTACGGCCGAAACCAGACACACCGGCGCACTGGTCGGCACGAGCGACCGCACCGACGCCGCTGCCGGCACCGCCATCCGCGGCACGCCCGGCGCCGCCGCGAGCTGACACGGTCACGGAGCAGGTCGCGGACCTGCGCGCTTGGTGGAAAGATTTCGACGATCCCGAGCTCGACTCGCTGGTCGAGCGTGCGGTGAATTCCAATCTAGACCTGCGCGCCGCCGTGCTGCGAATCGAGGAGGCCCGCGCGCAGCGCGCCATTTCGGCGGCGGCCTTCTGGCCCACGTTGTCGCTCGATGCCTCTTTCACCCGGCAGCGATTTAGCGAGACGACCCCCACGGGCTCGCTTTTCAGTTCGGTCGGCAACATTCATTTGCCGGGCGGCGCAAGCATGAGCATTCCTAATCCGTACAATCAGTTTCAATTGAGTGCGGGCGCTGCGTGGGAAATCGATCTATTTGGACGCATCCGTCGCTCCGTCGAGGCGGCGGATGCCGCCCAGCAGGTCTCGATCGAGGACCACAGGGCCGTGATGGTGTCCGTGCTCGCCGACGTCGCGCAGAGCTATATGGAACTTCGCGGGGCGCAGGCGCGCTTGCGCGTTGCCCAGGAGAATCTCGCGACCATCGATGAGCTGCTGGATCTGACTCGTCAGCGGCTCGCGGCGGGCTTGACCACGCATATCGATGTGAGCAACGCGACGGCCCAAGCCACCGTCACGCGCGCCGAGCTGCCGGCATTCGAGCTTCAGATCACTCAGAGCACCAACCAACTCAGCCAGTTGCTCGGCCAAGAGCCCGAGGCGCTGCGCGCCGAATTGGAGAGCGATCGACCGGTTCCTTCGCCGCCTTCAGAAGTGTCGATCGGCCTGCCTGCCGAGCTGGCGCGCCGCCGGCCGGATATCCGCGAAGCCGAGGCTAACCTGCATGCTGCGACCGCGCGGATCGGCGTTGCGGTGGCCGACCTGTTTCCCCGACTGAGCCTTGGCGCGAGCGGAGGCTTTCAGTCCGAGACGACGGGAACGCTGCTCGAGTGGGCCAGCCGCTTTGGATCCCTCGGGCCCACGCTCGATCTGCCCATCTTCGATCGCGGACGCTGGAAGACGGTGCAGCTCTATGACGTGCGCGCCCAGGAGGCGGCGCTCGCTTATCGGCGCACCGTGCTCGCCGCCTTGCACGAGGTCGAGAACGCGCTCGCGGCTTACGGCGAGGACCAGCAGCGGCGCGCCTGGTTGGATGCCACGGTCGCTCAGAATCGCGATGCTTTGGCTCTGTCGCGGCAGCGCTACGAGAGCGGTGTAATCACTTTCATCGATGTGCTGGATGTCGAGCGCACGCTTCAGCAGAACGAGCTCTCGCTCACCGACAGCATGACCAGCGTCACCACCGATCTCGTGCGGTTGTACCGAGCGCTGGGCGGCGGATGGGAGCAGGATTCGACGCGAGCGGCGGGCGTGCACTAGGAGCGCCCGCGCGGCCTCAAGGCGCCGAGCGCCACCGCGGGGATTTGGCTGTACCAAAAATTGCTCCCCGCGGCAGGGCGGACGGCGCGGGTATCGTCGAAGAGATTGAGGTCTGAAGCGGTCGACAGCCCCTGCCGGTCGAAGAGAGTAAGCTAGACCAATGGACCTCGGGCTACCAGAGACATGAGCACTCCAATGCGAATCTACGCCACCGTACTCTGCGTCGCGATCGTGGTGCAGACGGGAGCGGCAAGCTGCGAGGCGGGCGAAGCTCCGGATATGTCGGGGCGAGAACTGTACAAGGAGTTTTGCGCCACGTGTCATGGCATCAGTGGTCACGGAGACGGACCGGTCGCTCTTAGCCTGAAACGGCCGGTACCGGACCTCACCTTAATTGCCAAACGCCACGGCGGAGAGTTCCCTGCAGAGGCGGTGCATCAAGCGATCGATGGGAGATCCATGCCGCGCGCGCACGGTACGTCGGAGATGCCCATCTGGGGATGGGAGTTTTATGGATACGATGGCGAGGACGCTGCTCGTCGCCAGCGTGTGGCGGAATTGATCGATCGATTGGTCGAATACCTACATTCTATTCAAGGCCATATCAAATCGAGGCCCTTGTAGGCAGGCGGCCGAGGCAGGAGGCCGTGACCTCAATGATATGATCTCCCGAATGGTCGATCGAAACGCAGTCAAAGGGGCCGCGTGACCTTGGGGTAAAGCGGTGAGTGTGATCCTCGGAAGCGCAGCCTCGTGCCGTCCTGCGCAGAGGATTTCTCTATCCTCCAATTCTTTACCTCACTATTATCTTGTAAGTACTTGATTATAAATGACAAAAAAGTTCGAATTCAAGGTCACCATTTATTGGGAGGACACCGATGCGGGCGGTGTCGTGTACTACGCCAACTACCTCAAATTTCTCGAGCGCTGCCGCACCGAGTGGCTGCGCGCGCTTGGGGTCGATCAGCCGCGCCTGCGGGCCGAGCGGGGCCTGCAGTTCGTGGTGGTCAATGTGACCGTGGATTTCCTACGCCCGGCCGTTCTCGATGATGAAGTTCTCGTCACCGCGGAGCTTGCGAAGTTGACCGGTGCGACAATCCACTTCAAGCAATCGATATGGCGAAACGACGCACAGCTGATCGACGCCACCGTCCGCGCCGCCTGCTTGGACTCGGCCACACTCCGGCCCCGGCCCATCCCCAAGGATCTGTTCACGGAGTGGCGTGATGCCCAATGATTTGTCGGTCTGGACCATGGTGCTCGATGCGAGCCCGATCGTACAGGCGGTGGTGGCATTGCTGCTGCTCGCCTCGATCGTGTCGTGGGCGATCATCTTTCGGAAAAGCCGCGAGATATCGCAATCGAGGCGAACGGCGGAACAGTTCGAGTCTCAATTCTGGTCGGGCGGCGATCTGGCGGCCCTGTACCGCACGATCGAGACCAAGGGACGGGCTGGCACGGGAATGCAGAGCATATTCGAGTCGGGCTTCGGCGAATTCAGCCGCCTGCGCCAGCTCGGTACGGCCGCCGACTTGCTGCTCGAAGGCTCGAGGCGCGGCATGCGCATCGCGCAAATGCGTGAGATGGACCGTCTGGAGCAAAATCTCGCGACGCTCGCGACGGTTGGATCGACGAGCCCCTACGTGGGTCTGTTCGGCACGGTCTGGGGCATCATGACCGCGTTCCACAATCTCGGCAACGTGCAGCAGGCGACGCTCGCCGCCGTCGCGCCGGGGATCGCCGAGGCACTCATTACCACCGCGATAGGGTTGTTCGCGGCCATTCCCGCGGTGATTGCCTACAATCGGTTCGCCGATCAGGTGAGCCGGCTGGAACTTCGTTTCGACACGTTTGTCGAAGAATTTTCGACCATTCTTCAGCGCCACGGCTCGGCCCGCGCGCACGCCTAAGGTCGCATGCCGGCACCTCTGCGTCGTCGAAAACTGATGGGAGAGATCAACGTCGTGCCTTACATCGACGTGATGCTCGTGCTCCTCATCATTTTCATGATTACGGCGCCGCTCCTCAAAGAAGGCATCAAGGTCGACCTGCCCACGGCCGGCGCGAAGCCCATGGACGCTGCCTTTTTGCAAAAGCACGAGCCGTTGATCGTGACGGTGGATGCGCGCGGCCGTCTGTACGTCAACTTCGGGCCGAATTCTGACCATCCCACCGATGAGGCCACGGTGAGCGCGCGCACGGCGGCGCTCTTGCGCCGGGATCCGCAGACCCCGGTGCTGGTGAAGGCCGACGCCGCCGTGCCCTACGGCACCGTCGCGCATGCGATGGTGCTGTTGCAGCGTGCCGGCGCGGACAAGGTCGGGCTCTTGACGGATCCCGAGCGTCTGCCGCCTCGTCCGGGCGCCACGGGCGGTGTGCGCTGATGGCGAGCTTCGTCCGCGACAACTCGGGACCGGTAGTTTTCTCAGTGCTGCTGCACGGCGCGCTGGCGGCGGTGCTGGTCTATCTGGCCATCGCGCCCACGCGACCTTCGATCAGCGTGCAGTCGGCCCCCATCAATGCGACCGTCGTCGACTCGCAAATCCTGCGCGCCGCGCAGCGCGCCCAGGCGGAGGAGGCCGCTCGCGCCGCCGAGCAGGCACGCGCGGCCGCAGCGGCACAGGCGGCTGCCAAGGCCGCCGCCGACAACCGGGCTGCCGAGCAGCAGGCGAGCGCCGCGAAGGCGGCGGAGCAGGCCAGGGCGAACGAGCAGGCAAAGGCCGTCGAAGCGGCGAGGGCGAGCAAGGACGCGCAAGCCGCAGCCGCCGCCCGCGTGGTCGAAGAGAATAAACATCAGGCAGCCGCCAAGGCCGCCGAGGACGCAAAACGGCAGGCCGAGGCCAAGGCCGCCGCCGAGGCCAAAGCCGCGGCAGAGGCAAAGGCCGCAGCGGAGGCGAAGGCGGCTCAAGCGAAGGCAGCCGCCGAGGCGAAAGCCGCGGCCGATGAGCGCGCTCGCATCGACGAGCTGCATCGGCAGCTCGCCGACGAAGAGCACGTCGCGGCGCTCCAGTCGGGACCGCTGGCCGATCGCTACAAGGCGAGCCTGCAGAATCGGATTCAGAAAGCGTGGATCAAGCCTCCGTCGGCGCGGGTCGGCATCGATTGCTTGGTCGAGGTGACGCAGGTGCCGGGGGGGGAGGTGACCAGCGCGCGGGTTACCCAGTGCAACGGCGATGCGGCCGTTCGGCAGTCCATCGAGAACGCCGTGTATCGCGCTTCACCATTGCCCGATCCACCGGATCCGGCGCTGTTTCAGAGAAATTTCGCCTTCAGGTTCAAACCCGATGAATAAAGCTGCTTCCTTCCTCGTGCTGGTCGCCTCCCTCGTTCTCGCGCAGCGCAGCTCCGCCGAGTTCATCGTCGAGGTGACGCGCGGTCAGGACAACGCCATCCCCATCGCGATCGTTCCATTCGCGGCAGACTCCTCCGATTTGGACGTCGCCCAGGTCGTGAGCAACGACCTTGCTCGCAGCGGCCGATTCAAACCGATGGACCGCAAGGACATGGTCGAGCAGCCGCACACCGGCGCGGGAATCACGTTCGACGATTGGCGCCGGCTCGGCAACGACTATGTGCTGGTCGGCCTCATGCAGCCACAAGGCGCCGATCGGTACAACATCAGCTTCGAGCTCTACAACGTGCTCAACCACCAGCGCTTGCTCGGCTTCCAGATCAGCGCCAACCGGCCCGGCTTGAGGCTCGCGAGCCATCAGATTGCCGACATGGTCTTCGACAAAATCACCGGCATCCGGGGCGCTTTCGCGACGCGCATCGCCTACGTCGCGGTATCGGGGAACCTGCCCAACCGCAATTATCGGCTGATCGTCGCCGACGCCGACGGCGAGAATCCTCACGTGGTGATGCAATCGAACGAGCCCTTGATGTCGCCCGCTTGGTCGCCCGACGGCCAGAGCCTGGCCTACGTCTCGTTCGAGAACCGATTGCCGTCGGTGTACGTGCAGTATCTGAAGAGCGGCGAGCGCCACCGCGTGTCCGCCAAGGCCGGCGTGAATCAAGCGCCCGCGTGGTCGCCCGACGGCAAGAAGCTCGCTCTCACCCTGTCGACTCGCGATGGCAACTTGGATGTGTACGTGCTCGATCTCGCGACGAACGCCCTCACCCGCATCACCGACGATCCCGGCATCGATACTGAGCCGCAGTGGTCCAAGGACGGGCAGAGCCTGTACTTCACCTCGGACCGTGCGGGCGGTCCGCAGATCTATCGCGTCGGCTTGCAGGCCGGCGATCGCCCGCGGCGAATCACGTTCCAGGGTAACTACAACGCAAGGCCACGCATCTCACCCGACGACTCGCAGCTCGCTTTCGTCACTCAAGAGGACGGAGCCTATCGCATCGCAGTCATGGATCTGAAAGGCCGCGGGGACGTACAGGTGATCACCAAGGGGCAGTTCGACGTATCGCCGAGCTATGCGCCGAACGGCGCCATGATCATCTATGCGAGTCGCGACCGAGGACGGGGCGTGCTCGCTCTGGCCACCCCCGACGGCCGCGTACAGGAGCGGCTGGCATCGAGCGAGGGTGGCGTGCAGGAGCCGGCCTGGTCGCCGTTCTGAAGTCGATGAATCGCGCAACAAAGTTCATAATGCGGGGGGCCTCGTGCCAACCCGGTGTCAGATAGCACTCAGATGGACGTTTCAATGAAAAAAATCATATCGATCGCTTGTTTGTTCGCGGCCGCTGCACTTCTCGCAGGCTGCCCCAAGAAGGCCACCACCGTCGAGCCCCCGACAGCAGGCAGTCAGGTGCCGGGCACCGGGGGCGCGAACGGCGAGGGTGCGTCGACCTCGACGAACCCGTTGGGAGGCGACGCCGCGGCGATGGCCGCCGGGCAGGGCGGGGGTCCGAACGCATCGGTGGGTCGGATCATCTATTTCGACTTCGACAAGTCCGACATCCGGCCGGAATTCGCAGCCGTCATCACGGGGAACGCACAGTTTCTGACGGCGCACCCGGGCGCCAAGCTCAAGCTCGAGGGTAATACCGACGAGCGTGGCACTCGCGAGTACAACATCGGGCTGGGCGAGCGGCGCGCGCAAGCGGTACGGCGGGCGTTGATGCTGCAGGGCGTCTCGGAGAACCAGCTGACGACGGTGAGCTTCGGTGCGGAGCGTCCGGCAGTGGAAGGCGACGACGAGGGCGCCTGGGCGAAGAACCGTCGCGTGGAACTGGTATATACGCCGTGACGATGCGTGCTTCGATCGCTGTTGCGGGGGCTGTGGCGCTGCTCGCGCTCGCCGGTTGCGCAACGCCGCCCGAAGAGGATCCCGTGCAAATCAAGCTGAACGATCTCGATACGCGTGTCGCTCGCATCGAGCGCGTGGTGGCGAACAACAGCTTGCTCGAGCTCTCCAACCAGATGGGTGAGCTGCGCGCCGACCTGCGGGCCGTGCACAACGACATCGACCAGCTGAATCACTCGCTCGAGACGAGCCGGAAGCAGCAGCACGACCTGTACGCGGATCTTGATCAGCGGTTGAAGGCGATCGAGGCGCGCACCGGAGGCGCGGGCGGTCCCGCGCCGCCTCCGGGCGCGCCGGGTGGTGCGGGGGCAGCGGAGGCTGCTGGGGCAGCCGCGGCGGGTGGGGCCGGCGGTGGTGCCGCGGGCAGTAGCCAAGGAGTGTCCGGCTCCGATACGGCCGCATACCAAGCCGCGTTCGGTCTCCTCAAGGAGAGCCAGTACGACCGCGCGATCGTCGCATTCCAGCAGTTCCTGAGGACCTACCCCGACAGCTCGTTCGTGGATAATGCTCAATACTGGTTGGGCGAGGCGTACTACGTGAACAAGTCCTTCCCGGAGGCCTTGGCGAGTTTCCAGCGAGTCGTGAGCAAGTATCCCCAATCTCGCAAGGTTCCCGATGCGCTTCTCAAGGTGGGCTATTGCGATTACGAGCTGAAGCAATGGCAGGCGGCGCGCGACACCCTGTCGCAGGTGACGGCTAATTATCCGGACACACCCGCCGGGAAACTTGCGCAACAACGTCTCGACAAGATGACGGCGGAGAAGCATTGAGTGCTGAGCCAGCCAAACGCGGACGCTTGCGCATCAACGAGATCTTCCACTCGCTCCAGGGTGAGGCCGACTCGGTAGGATTTCGAACCGTCTTCGTGCGCTTGACGGGCTGCCCGTTGCGGTGTCAGTACTGCGATACCGAGTACGCCTTCCACGCCGGCGATTGGCAGGACCTCGACTCGATCCTCGAATCGGTGCGCCGATTCGAGGCGCCGCACGTGTGCGTCACGGGGGGCGAGCCCCTCGCTCAACCCAACTGCCTCGTGCTGCTCGAGCGGCTGTGCGATGCCGGTTTCAAGGTCTCGCTCGAGACGAGCGGGGCGATGTCCATCGCCCAGGTGGATCCTCGGGTGGTGCGGGTGCTCGACGTAAAGACACCGGGCTCGGGCGAAGCCGCACGCCAGAGAATCGAGAACTTCGCATTGCTTACGCCGCGTGATCAGGTGAAGTTCGTCATTTGCTCTCGCGAGGATTACGAGTGGAGCCGGTGCTATTTGAAGGCTCATGCCCTGAGCGACCGCTGTCAGGTCTTGTTTTCGCCGAGCTACACGCAGGTGTCGCCCGCCATGCTGGCCGATTGGATCCTCGCCGATCGTCTGCCGGTACGATTCCAGCTGCAGCTTCACAAGATCTTGTGGGGCGACATTCCCGGAAAATGAGCAGACGCATGCGGGCTGCGGTGGTGCTGTTGTCCGGCGGACTCGATTCCGCGACGACACTCGCCATCGCCCGGCGTCAATTCACGAGCTATGCGCTCAGCGTGAACTACGGACAGCGCCACCGGGCAGAGCTCACGGCGGCCAAGCGCGTTGCCGGCGCGTTGGGCGCACGCGAGCATCGCATCATGAACGTCGATCTCGCCGGCATCGGCGGCTCGGCATTGACCGATGCGAGCGTCTCGGTGCCCGAATCGCCGAGCCCCGGAATCCCCGTTACCTATGTCCCGGCCCGAAACACGCTGATGCTGGCACTCGCGCTGGGGTGGGCCGAGATTCTCGGCGCCGTGGACATTTTCGTGGGCGTGAATGCCATCGATTACTCGGGCTATCCGGATTGCCGCCCACAATTCATCGCGGCTTTCGAGCAGCTCGCACAGCTCGCCACCAAAGCGGGCGTCGAGGGCGCACGCTTCAAGATCCATGCGCCTTTGATTCACATGTCCAAGGCGGAAATCATACGCACGGGGGTCGAGCTCGGTCTCGACTACGGAATGACGGTGTCGTGTTACCAGGCGAGCCCAAAGGGGCTCGCCTGTGGGCGCTGCGATTCATGCCGATTGCGCTCGCTGGGATTCTCGGAGGCGGGCGTCCCCGACCCGACGCGTTACGCGAGGGCCCGGGGCAACGCCCGTACCTGAACCTGGCACCCGCATGCCGGGTTGAGCAAATTCCGTTATCATATGCGGCCCTGCGGGACGGTAGCTCAGTTGGTAGAGCAAGGCCCTTTTAAGGCTTTGGTCCTGGGTTCGAGTCCCAGCCGTCCCACATTGAATCAACTACTTGCGCTTATAATCGTCCTGTCTGTACGGAAATCGTACGGAAAAATTTCTGCGATCATGAGACGCCCGCTCCGAGGTGTTCGCCCTCGTTCGTTTCGATACCTCGCTGTCCTTTATCGCTGCTGGCCCATCAATCCCGGCAGCCTCGGGCGAAAGGCTTGGCCGTGTGCATCTGCGGCAGGTGGACCGAACGCACGGGCTCCTCGGGCCGCGGGGCTAAGGAGGTCCCTGTGAGGATTTCCGGCGGCGGTCGTGATGCCGATTGCGTGCAGGCGCATCTGGAATACATCGACCGGCACGGGAAGTTCGATCCGATCATGGACCCGCCGCCGCACGAGCGCGGGGCGTCGTCGTCGTCAATGATTGGGGTTTGGCGTTGGACGTTCAGGTGGCCCCGCATTCGGTCCGAATCAGGTTCAAGCCGCTGCCGGGCGAGTCACTCGAATCAGTCCAAAAGTCAAATTCGGTCACAGCGACGACGTCGGCGAATTCGCCCCGCCGTGATAGTCTAAGCATATGCGTACCCTGAAATTTATAGTCGAACGGCACTCCGACGGTTTTCTGGCCTACCCGCTGGGGCTGAAAGGCGTCGTGATGGGCCAAGGCGACTCCTATGAGGCTGCCTTGGCGGACGCTAAGTCGGCGGCGCAATTTCATATCGAGAGCTTTGGCACGGAGGCTTTTGACGATGACAGTGATGTCGAAGCCGCGTATGTCGCTGAGGGCAATATCGTCGTTGTATGAAATTCCCGGTCGATGCGCCACGCAGCCGCGTCGTTCGAGCCCTTGAGGTGTTGGGCTTTCAAATCGTTCGTGAACGTGAACACATCTCGATGCGACGGACAAATGCCGACGGCACCGTAACCCCGCTCACTTTACCCAATCACGCCAGCCTAAAGAGCTCGACCCTTCGAGCCATCTGCACGCAGGCGCAAATACCACGGGACGAGTTCTTGCGCGCTTATGAGCGCAGCTGAGCCCGGAGCGTCCTTGGCGTGCACGAGCAGGGCTCTGGCGCCGATAGTATCGGCCGCCTGCGCCGCCCGCAGTAGTGCATCCTTGAGCAGCGCCGACCCGACATGAATCGAGACATCTACGGCGAGCCGCGCCAAGAGGATTACGGGAATGGGATGCCGCGCAAGCCCCTTCTTGACGCGCTCGGTCGCCTGGTCATGGGTGATGGAGCCCGCCGATAAACTGTAGTGACCATGGACGCGGAGTCCTCTCGCGACGACATAGGTCTGAGTGCTGTGCGCCTGTTGGTTATTCCATGCCTGACGTTTCAAAAAGCGGTTCAAATCTTCCTGGCCGCAATCGAAATAATCGAGCAAGTGCTCGCGGCGCAATTTCTCGATCGCGCCGAACTCGCTCACTCAAGAACGCTGGGCATCTTCAGCAGCTTTTCAAGGCGAGGCCGCGCTGTCGGGGGTTTATCGAGCGCGGCGAGGAGGGGAGGCGGCTCCCGTATGCATCGTCCGCAAACTTCCGGAGACAGCCACCTTTTGACGGGACCTTTTTCGGGGCCTCGCCAGCAAGGAATTATTGACAGCCGAAACAATGATATGCGATTAAAATGTGGTGGCCAGCCGTCCCAAATCTGCATCAAGTCCTAGATTTTCAACATGGATGCACTGAGCGGCAGCTTGCGCACGCGGCGCCCGGATGCAGCAAAGATCGCGTTACAGAGCGCGGGCAGGGCGGACGGATAGGCGGGTTCACCAAGTCCGGTGGGCGGAAAATCCGTTTTGATGAACTCGATGTTCATCGGCGGGATTTTCCGGTTTCGAAGCAGAATGTAGTCGTCATAGTTGCTCTGTTGGACTCGGCCGTTCTCGAACGTGATTTGCTGTCCGAACGCCGCGGACATACCGTCCACAATGGATCCGATGATCTGATGCTCCGCATTCGTCGGATTGACGATGTGTTTGCCGACGTCCACCACCACCCAGATTTGTTGCGGCGTCACGATGCCATCCGCGCTCACGGCCACCTGATGGATTTGGGCGACATAGCCAACGTGGCTCCAATAACAGGCGAACCCCATTCCCGTGTGCGGCGGCAAATGGTGGCGGGACGCCCAGTTCGCATTATCACGGACGCGTTCGATGACGGTGATCATGCGCGTCGACATGAAACTGGGTCCGAAGCGGCCGGGAGGCTTGCCCTCACCCTCGCCAGGATTGGGATTGCGCAGCAGCGTCAGCTGATAATCGATCGGGTCGCGCCCGGCCGCATGTGCGATTTCGTCCAAGAACGATTGGAATACCCAAGCGTGGGCGTTATCCCCGGGTGCCCGCAGCGGGCCCACCGGAACATTGAATGAAATACGGGACGTGCGCAGCGCGTAGTTCTTGATGAATCCGGCGGGGAAGGCGTCTCGATTGGGGACCGCTAAGCCGGCGAAATATTCGTTGCGCGCGAATCCGGCAAAATGGTTGTGCCACACCTCGAGCCCACCGTCCTTGCCGAGTCCCGCTGTCAGATTGTGATAGCCGCCAGGCCGGTAGAAGTCATGCTGCATCTCGTCCTCGCGAGCCCACAGTACCTTGATCGGGCCATTGATCTCCTTCGAGATCGCGGCCGCCTCAATCATGTAATCGTTGGCCAGTCGCCGGCCAAAACCGCCGCCGCATCGAATCATGTGAATCGTGATGTTGTTGGGATCGATGCCGAGGCGCTTCGCCACGTTCGCGCGGCCCGACCCCGGATTTTGAGTGGGGGCCCAAATCTCAACTTTTCCGTCCTGGTAGGAAGCGACGCAGTTCTGCGGTTCCATGGTCGCGTGCGATATAAATGGATAGGAATATGTGGCGCGCACCAGTTTTGCCGCAATTTTTATCGCGGCGTCGGGATTCCCGTCGATCCGGACTTCTCCCTGGGGTGCCTGCGAAAACAATTCCTTGGCCTTCGCGTCGAATCCTGCGGTGGAATCGCTGGCATGCGGACCCTCGTCCCACTCTACTCGTAACTTGCGTCGTGCCTTTTGCGCATGCCACCAAGTATCGGCGACGATGGCGACGCCGCCGCGCAAGCCGTCATCGATGCCCAGTCCCGGCGTTCCTGGCGCGACTTCCATGGCTCGCGCAGATCCGGGGAGCACGAACACGTGACTGACACCGGGCATGGCTTTGATCTCATCCAAATTGGCGCTCTTGACCACAGCGTCGAAAACCGGACCCTTGTGGTACACGGCATACTGCATGCCCGGCACTTTGACATCGATGCCAAACTGTTGTTGGCCCTTGACGATCCGCGCTTTGTCCGGATCGATGACCGATTTTCCGATGATCTTGAAGGTGGATTCGTCTTTCAGTTTGACTTTCTCGAGATCCGGCTGAGTCAGCTTGGATGCATCCTCCGCCAGCAAGCCGTAGGTCAGCGAGCGGCCGCTCGGCGCATGGGTCACGATACCGTCAGAGGTCGAGCATTCGGCAGGGGGCACGCCCCATTGCGTCGCCGCGGCAGAAATCAGCATCTGTCGGGCCGCCGCACCGGCCTTGCGCAGCGGCATCCAATTAGAGGGGGTTGAGTAGCTACCGCCGGAAGATTGACTGCCCATTTTGCCGCCTTGATAGTCGGCCATTTCGATCACGACGTCTTTCCACGCGACATCGAGCTCTTCCGCAAAAATCATGGGCAACGCCGTCTTGGTCCCCTGACCGACTTCGGGATTTGGAGCGAAGATGGTCACGACACCCGAGGGAGAGATGCGCGCAAAGAGCGTGACCATGCTGGCCTCGGCGCCCGCGGCCATGGCAGTGCCTCTCAACAATGGAAACGTTGCAGAAAATAAGATGCCTCCTCCGGCGGCGAGGCTGGCTGTGAGGAAGGCGCGTCGCGAAACTGCCTTGGGAGACGGGCAGACGGCGAGATCAGAAGGATCGGTTGCCATCGGCGTCTCCTCTAAGCGTTCTGCGCTTCACCCAGGTGCTTAATGGCCGCGCGGATCCGCGTGTAGCATCCGCAACGACAGATGTTTCCCGCCATGCCGGCATCGATGTCCTGGTCTTTGGGCCGAGGCGTGCGCATGAGCAACGCGGTCGCCGACATGATTTGTCCGCCCTGACAGTAGCCGCATTGCGGTACGTCCAGGGTGAGCCATCGCTCCTGGACCTTTTTGCCGATTTCCGTCTCGCCAATGCCCTCGATGGTGGTGATCCGCATGTTGACCACCGCTTCCAACGGCAGTTGGCAGGAGCGGACCGCCGAGCCATTGGCATGCACGGTGCACGCGCCACAGAGCCCGATTCCGCAGCCGAATTTGGTGCCGGTCATATTGAGGATGTCGCGCAATACCCAGAGCAGCGGGGTATCACCCTCGGCATCGACGTCGTGCCTGACGCCGTTCACTTCGACGGTGTAGCTCATGTTGAAGCCTCTCGTGGCTGGTTCTGCTGCAGTTGCATGACGGCCGGAATGTCGCAGATTATAGGTCAATGGACATCCTGGAGTAGGGATGGGAAATCGAATTCTCGTCTTCTATGGCTCGTACCGATCGGATAGAAAGGGTATCCGGCTCGCCGACTTCATCGTCGCGGAACTCTGTGCGCGAGGTGAGGCTGCCGAGCTGGTCGACGCAAAGGCCGTCGGACTGCCCATGCTGGATCGAATGTACAAGGAATATCCGCCGGGGTCGGCGCCACCGGCCATGGAGACGCTGGCCGCCAAGATTCGCGCCGCCGATGCTTTCGTTTTCGTCGTCGGCGAGTACAACTGGGGGGCGCAGCCGGGGCTGAAAAACCTCACCGATCACTTCCTCGAGGAATGGTTTTGGCGTCCCGCTGCCGTCGCCAGTTACTCGGCCAGTCGCTTCTCCGGCGTTCGATCCGGCACGGTCTGGCACGGCACTCTCTCCGAGATGGGTATGGTGGTGATCTCAAGCACCCTCGCGGTCGGCCCCATTGCCGAAACTCTCAGTGAGGACGGCAAGCCTACCGGTGATGCCGGACTTGGGCTCCAGCGAGCATTCCCGAAGTTTGCCGATGATCTGGTCTGGTGGGCCGAAGCCGCCCGCGATCAGCGTACGCGCACAGCGCCCCCCTATTGATGAAAATGTTACATCTGTAACAGCACCCGAGGAGGGATCGCACTCGCGGCTCTGCTACCGATGTAACCGCACTCGCGGGTGGCTGAAATCGACGCGAAACGCCCACGACGGACATTGCAGCTGTAGATATCGTCGAGTGCGCAGGAGATATTGGAATGGCAAGCAAAGTTTGGTTCATTACCGGCACCTCCAAAGGTTTCGGACGAGTCTGGGCGGAGGCGGCATTGGGGCGGGGCGATCGTGTGGCGGCTACGGCGCGCGATGTGAGATCGCTCGCGCCGCTCACCGAGCGTTACGGTGATCGAGTGGCTGCGATCACGCTGGATGTCTCCAGCAAGGCGGCGGTCGACGGCGCGATCCGGCAGGCGCATGCGCGCTTCGGTCGCCTCGATGTCGTGGTCAATAACGCCGGCTACGGCCTTTTTGGCGCGATCGAGGAGGTGAGCGAGGCCGAAGCAAGGGCCCAGCTCGAGACCAATCTGTTCGGCGCGCTGTGGGTGACGCAGGCGGCGTTGCCGATCATGCGCGCCCAGGGGTCGGGCCACATCGTTCAAGTCTCCTCGATCGGCGGGGTCAACGCCTTTCCGACCGTGGGCCTATACCATGCCTCTAAATGGGGGTTGGAAGGCTTCAGCCAATCGCTTGCTGCCGAGGTAGCCGGTTTCGGCATCAAGGTAACCATCGTGGAGCCGGGCGGCTACGCCACTGACTGGGGCGGACCCTCGGCGAAGCGCGCCGTGCAGATGCCGGCCTATGAAGGGGCCCGTGCGGCAATCGCCTCATTTCGCAGCAACAGCGTTCCAGGCGATCCCGAGGCCACCGGGCCCGCCATTTTGAAAGTCGTCGATTCTCAGAATCCGCCGCTGCGCATCTTCTTCGGGTCGAGTGGCCTGCCGATGACGCGCACGGAGTATGCCCGGCGGGTCGCGACATGGGAGCAGTGGAACGACGTCTCCCTCGCGGCGCAGGGGGATTTGGCTGCGAAGCGATCGATGCCCGCATGAATGCCACGAGGGGCGGTGGGTGGCACTACTGAGCTGCTCCTTCCGCACTCGAAGGCCGCCCTGCGACATGACCCCGGTAACGGATTCGGTGTATCAAAAGCCCCAGAATCGTGAGGGATAGCAGTCCCCCGAATCCCAGCGCGACCCGGCTCGGGGCGGCACCGCTTTTTTCGAGCAGGATATAAACGCCGATCATGACGAGCATGGCGGTATTCTCGGCCAGGTTCTGGACCGCGACGGCATGTCCGGCACCGACGCTCTCGTGTCCCTTCTCCTGTAAGAGCGCGTTCAGAGGCACGACGAAGAACCCGCCGCCCGCGCCGACGACCACGAGCACCGCGCAGGCGAGCCAGAATTGGTGGATGGCGGAGATTGCGCAGATCGCAAGTCCCAGAACGATGCCTCCCCCGAGGGCGCGGTTGACGTTCGCGAGCGTTACGAACTTCGCGGCAAGGCCGGCGCCGGCGACGATCCCGATCGCAACCACGCCGTTCAAGTAGGCCGGCATCCGATTGTTCGCGATGCCGAGGGCCAGGGGTACCCAGGCAATGAGGAGAAAGCGCATGGTCGAGCCGGCGCCCCAGAAAAGACTCGTACCGACCAGTGAGAAGCGCGCATCTCTCACCGAGAACAGGACGGCGACGACCCGCCGGAAATCATGGAGCATGGCGCCGACGGAGTATCCGGACAGCGCATGTGCCGGCGGAAGCTTGGGGATGAAGAGATTGACTCCCGCCGCCGCCGCGTAGCAAGCCGCCACGATGCTCAAGGCGCCGAGCACGTTCCAATCGGCGAGCGCGCCCCCCGCGATCACGCCGAGGAGAATGGCGGCGATGGTCGATCCCTCCATCAGGCCGTTCGCCTGGACCAGGTGCTCGGCAGAGGTGAGTTCCGACAAGATGCCGTACTTGGCTGGAGAATAAATCGCGGCGCCTACTCCGACGAAGCCGTAAGCCAGAAAAGGATTCAGGCCGAGGCAGATACCGAGCGACCCGGCGAGCTTCAACCCGTTCGCCGCGAGCATGACACGGCCTTTCGGCCAGGAGTCAGCGAGGGGACCCGCAAACGGGGCGAGGATGATGTAGGCGCCCACGAAGAACTCCTGCAGCACGGGCTGCGTCCACGTGGGATACAGCTGCGACTTGAGCAGCGCGAGCGTGCAGAACAGAAGCGCGTTATCGGCAAGCGCCGAAAGAAACTGCGCGACCAGTGTTGCTGCGAGCCCCCGCGACCACAGACCCTGTCGATGCACCGCCCTATGCACTCCCGAGGCCCTCAGTCCGCGTGCGCCGCCGCATTCGGCTGAGGCGCTTGCTGACGTTCTGCCATTTTCTTCAATTGCACGTAGTCCGCCTTTCCGGTGCCGAGCATCGGAATTTCGGGAACCCGAACGATGACCCGTGGCACGGCCAACTCGGGGGCACCCAGGAATCTTGCCGCCTCGAGCAATCGATCCCTGCTCACGGAACTCGAGGTCGTGAACAGCACGATCGCCTCGCCCTTTGCCGCATCGGCGCGGGTCGTCGCCGCGTACGCGAAGCCCGGCTCCGCCCTCGCAGCGATTCGCTCGACCACCTCGAGCGAGACCATTTCGCCGGCGATCTTCGCAAAGCGCTTGACGCGGCCGCGGATGAAGACGAAATCGTCGTCATCCAGAGCCACGATATCTCCTGTGTCGTACCAACCGTCCTGCAGCGCGGACCGGTCTATGACGCCCGGATTCGAATGCAGCAGATAGCCGAGCATCACGTTGGGTCCGCGAACCTTGAGCAGGCCGCCCTCGTCGATGCCCGAAACCGGCTCGAGACGATAATCGAGGCAGGGAACGAACTTGCCGACGCTCCCGATGCGGCAGGCCATCGGCACGTTCACGGCCACGACGGGCGCGCACTCCGTCACTCCGTACCCCTCGAGCACGCGGAGGCCGAATTTCTCGATCCATTGAGTTCTGACTTCGTCGGATAGCTTCTCGGCGCCGGCTACCACGTAGCGCAGCCGTCCGAAATCATACGGATGGGCGAATTTCCCGTAATTCCCGAGAAACGTGGAGGTGCCGAAAAGAACGGTGCAATTGCGGTCGTAAACCAGCTCCGGAATGATGCGATAGTGCAGCGGGCTCGGGTACAAGAAGACTTTGCATCCCGACACGAGCGGCAGGATCGCGCCACACGTCAGTCCGAAGGAGTGAAATATCGGCAGGGCGAGCATGAATTTGTCGAGCGGCGTGAAGTCCGCGAGCGCTCGGATTTGGGCGACGTTGGAGAGAATCGATGCGTGGGAATGCACCACGCCTTTCGGCTTGCCTTCCGAACCCGACGTGAACAGCACGATGGCCGGCTCGCCGGGGCTTTGGGGAACGCTCATCGATTCGGGAAAGAATTGCTGCCAAAGCACCCAGAGCTTATCTACCCACCGCATGTTTGCGCGGGCATCTTCGAGGTAATGAATGCGCACCTCGGTGAGCTGCTCCAGCACACCCGTCAGGCGCGCCTTCTCGACGAAAGAGCGCGACGCCACGATCACGGTGATGCGTGCCGCCTGGCAAGCCGCCCGTATGCCGTCCACGCCCGCGGTGTAATTGAGCATGGCGGGAATCCGCTTGGTTGCGGACAGCGCCAGTATCAGCCCGAGCGTGGGCGCGGCGTTGGGCGTAAGAACACCGACGATCTCACCCTCGTAAGTGATGGGCTTCATCAGCCGGGCGAGTGCCAGCGCCATGCGCAGCAGCGAGCCGTAGGTTTCCTCCTCCATGCGGACGTCCTCGACGAGCGAGTACGATGCACCGAAGGTCGCGCGGGCGTCGAGGAACGCCTGGAACAGTGTTCGCTCGGGCCTCGTCGCCACGAGCATGTCGAGCAGAATACGCCGCATGAGCTCGCCGGCGCGCCGGCGGCGCAGTTTCGCGCTGGGCAGCTTCGGCATGGCAATCTGCCGGCGCGGTTGAATCGAGATGTGAACGCGTGGCAGGAGCTTGCGGGGATAAATGCCCGCCAGACGTCCGAAATAACTCCGAGCGGCTCCGTCGATGCGCACCGGCACGACGGTCGCGCCGGTGCGAGCGGCAACAAATCCCGCACCGTCGTAGACCTTCATGAGAGAGCCGGTGATGGTCAGCCGCCCCTCGGGAAAAATCACCACCGGGGTCCCGGTCTCGATCAATCGGACGATGACCTTGACCGCGAGCGGGCTGGTCGAATCGACCACCAGGTGAGGAATGAAGCGCAAAGCCCACCGAAAAAATGCGCTGCGCATGACTGTGGTATGCACGACGAAGGTGGCGTCGATGGGAAGGAATGCGGCGAGCAACAGGCCATCGAGGAGCGATTCGTGGTTGGCCACGATCAGCGTGCGCTCGTTGTCGAACTCGCCCGTGCCGCCGGTGAGGCGCACACGGAACAGGATCCGCAGCAGCACCCGGAATACCGGCTTCAAAGAGCGCCAGGTCGAGGACGCGCCGGCCGTGGGCGCGGTCACTGCGGTATCGCCATCGGCTTCGGGCGTATCGGATCGGTGCTCAACGTGTGCATGACCATCCCTGAGGGCCGGAGAGACGAAAAGCGCTTATTATCGCGGCGGAGTATCGTTCAGATCGGTTGCCGCGTCGCAAGACGCCCGCACATTATGTGATGTAGTCATCAACGCAAGCCAGCGGATGCGGACGCACTTAGCCCGCCGACTGGATCACCTTGCACGCCTGACCTGCCCGGGCAAGGCTTGCGCAGGCTGCGTTCGCCTCGTGCTCGCTCATCGGTCCGGAGGCAATCCGATAATCGCGACTGTTCGTGTCGGGCTCCAGCACCACGACGGTCGAAAGAGCCTTGGCGAAGCGCTTCGCCAGTGCTTGCCGCTTTTGGTCGGCGGCACTGTGGGTATGGGCGGTCCCGAGCTCCGCGCGATAGCCGGCAAGTTGCTTGAGCTTGTCGCGGGCTCGATCGGCTTCGTCGCCCGTGGGATACTTCTGCAGGAATTGCTGAAGCGAATCCGCAGTCTCGTTGCTCTCAGCGGTTTGCCAGGCCGCCGCCCGCTCCCTGAATTGGATTTCCTCACGCGCGGCCCGGGCGTGATCGCCGTTCGGCTGGATGGACAAATACTGGCGATAACCATCGACGCTCGAGGCCATCTGCGCCGTGTCCCAGGCCTGCCGATCCTCGAGATGCGCGATGCGGCTTTTGGCATCCGCCGCATGCACATCGGTGGGGTACTTGGAAAGATATTCTTGGTAGGCCACCACCGTGTTGCTCGCGGTTGCCTTCGACCATTGGGTGTTGGGCGAGTTGCAGGCTACGAGGCCAAGTGCGCAACCAAGAACTAGAAGGGTCCCTCGACCGTTCATAAACCTCTTCCTCCGAAAGCCGGGCGGGCTATCGTTGCCCGTATATACGATACGCGGTCTCGGGAAAAGTTCGCGGAGGCAGGGATCTCTGCCGTCTCAGCGCACGGCGTCGCGTACGGTTCCGTCGAGCACGTCCCGCACCCGAGCGCCGAGTTCGGCGATGGTGAAGGGCTTCGTGATGAGCTGGACGCCTCTGTCGAGGCGCCCGTGGTGCACGATGGCGTTTCGGGCATAACCTGTCGTGAAGAGAACCTTCAGCGTGGGGCGGCTTCCGCGGGCTTGCGCCGCGAGCTGCGCCCCCGTGATGCCGCCCGGCAGCACCACGTCGGTGAACAGCAGATCCACCTTGGGCTGGCGCTCGAGCAACCGCAGCGCAGAAGGGCCGTCGTGCGCCTCGATGACCCGGTAGCCGAGCTCGCGCAGGGTCTCAACTGAGTACTCGCGTACGTCGTCATCGTCCTCGGTGACGAGGATCGTCTCGCTCGGCGCTCCTTCCGGCACGTCGATGCTTTCCGCGATGGCCATAGGCTCGTCCTCTCGCAGAAGCCGGGGCAGGTAAATTCTCACGGTGGTGCCGCGCCCGACCTGCGAATAAATCTTCACGTGACCGCCGGATTGCTTGACGAAGCCGTAGACCTGGCTCAGGCCCAAGCCAGTGCCGCGACCGACGGGTTTGGTCGTGAAGAAGGGCTCGAAGGCCTGCGATACCGTCCGTTCGTCCATGCCCGTCCCGGTGTCGGATACGGACAGCGAAACGTATTGCCCCGAAATCACCTCGGCTTGAGCGGCGGGGTATTCTTGGTCGATGTCGACATTCGCCGTTTCGATGGTCATGCGTCCGCCTGCGGGTATCGCATCGCGTGCGTTCAAGGCGAGGTTCAGGATCGCAGCCTCGAGCTCGGTGGGATCGACCTCGACCCGCCAAAGTCCCGCGCAGCGTACCGCGTCGACTTCCGTCGTCTCTCCGAGTGTGCGATGAAGTAGATCGGACATTCCCGAGACGAGGGCGTTCACATCGATGGGCTTGGGGTTCAAGGGCTGTCGCCGGGAAAAAGCGAGCAGGCGCTGAGTGAGCGAGGCTGCGCGCTTGGCACCTCCCATCGCGCTCTCGAGGGCCCGCGTCGAGCGCGGCGAGTCATTCGGCAGAGTGCGCCGCAAGGTCTCCAGGTTGCCGATGATTACCTGTAGCAGGTTATTGAAGTCATGCGCGACGCCGCCCGTCAGCTGTCCGATGGCTTCGATCTTCTGAGCCTGCCTCAGAGCTTCCTCGTTTTTCTTCAGTTGCTCGGTGCGCTCGGCCACCTGTTGCTCGAGCGTCGCGTTCAAATGCCGCAACTCCTGCGTCAGGTCGGCATTGGCGATTGCCACTCCCGCTTCCGCGGCAAGGCCGATGAGGTTCCTTTCCGTGCGGTCCGTAAACATTCCGACGTTGGAGTGGGTCAGCAGCAACGAACCGATGACCGTTCCCGCCCGAGAGGTCACGGGTACGGCCAGATAACTTCGTACCGGGGGATGCTCCTGGGATAGGCCGAAGCGCGGGCCGGCGAGGCCATACCTCGGGTCCCTCGTGATGTCATCGGATCTGACGATTCCCTCTCCCTGATTCGTCAGCTCGAACAGTTCCGTGATGCGAGGCATCGGCAAGCTGCCGAAGGTCTCTAGGGATGTTCCTGAAAGCGTATAGACCCTGCAGCTCCCACCCTCTTCGCTCATCGCGTTGTAGAAGAATGCACCGAACTCCGCGCCGCTCAACTTGACGCTTGCGTCGGTGATGATCTGGATGACACGGCGGCGGTCGCTCTCCAGGGCCAGGGCGGATGCCGTGCGATTCTGGATTTCGAGCGCCTGTCTTTCTTCGCGGATCTCCTCTTCCGCCTGGCGCTGGGCGCTGCGGTCGCGCAGGATCTTGATGAAGCCTACGGTCCGGTAGCTCTTGTCTCGGATGGGGGTGAGTTCCCCCGCCGCCCAGAAGCGGTTCCCATTCTTGCGCACTCGCCAGCCTTCCTCGCCGCCGCCGCGCCCCAGTCGTTCGGCATCCCCGATCTCGCGGGAAAGTTGACCGCGTGAGCGGTCTTCCTGGGTGAATATGCGATCGAGCGTCTGGCCGAGTACCTCATCCTCCGACCAGCCCAGGATACGGTGAGCTCCCGTGTTCCAGCTGGTGATGAGTCCGGTAGGATCGATGCTGATGATCGCGGTATCGATGGCGCCGTTTACGATCTGACGCCACTCGGCCGCTTCCAGCAAGCGGGTACCGCGTGAATTTGCAATGGTCATCTATCACTTCTTGAGCGAGCGTAAAATACAGCCAGAGTAATCCGATTTAATCGCGACGAGGTGGCCATGCGCCGCTTCTTCGTGTCGGCGCAGACTTACATGATCGTTCACCTCATCGACGGCACTTACGAGCTGTTCAGGCATTTTTATGGGCTGCGGCGCTTCACTCAGGGTGTCGACCGGCCTTTCGGCGCCGTGATTGGCGTGCTCAACGGCGTGCTCCAGATGATCGAGCAGGGCGCGACGCACGTCGGCGTGGCGACCGACCATGTGATCGAATCGTTTCGAAACGATCTGTGGAGCGGCTACAAGACCGGCGAGGGCATCGAGCCGGCACTCTTCGCTCAGTTTCATCCGCTGGAGGAGGCACTCAGCGCCCTGGGAGTGGCGGTGTGGCCCATGATCGATCTCGAAGCCGACGATGCGCTTGCCTCCGCCGCGGCGCTGGCCTCCGCCGAGGCCCGGGTTCAGAAGGTCTCGATCTGGACGCCGGACAAGGATCTGGCACAGTGCGTGCGCGGCGACCGCGTGGTGCAAGTGGACCGCAAGAGCGGGACCATACGAGACGCCAACGGGGTGCGCGCGAAGTTCGGCGTGGGTCCGGAGCATATCCCGGATTATCTCGCCCTGGTGGGTGACAGCGCGGACGGCTATCCCGGGCTTGCGGGCATTGGTCCCAAAGGCGCGGCGCGTCTCATCGATCGATACGGAGCCATCGAGGAGTTCCCGTCTGAAATCTTGGGCGAGCGGCGCGAGCTCGCACTTCTGTTCAAGAGGCTCGCGACGCTGCGCGCGGACGCGCCGCTTTTTACGAGGGTCGACGAGCTCGAGTGGCGCGGGCCCACTGACCGTTTCGCGGCGTGTACCGCGGGACTCGGCGATGAGCGCCTGCGTGGGCGTGCCGAAAAGGCAATGCAAACATTAATAAAATCATCATAGTATAAAAACACTCTCGACTTTAGATCGATTCCGTATCGATCGACGCCGGACCGCTTCGCCCGCGCGGATCAGCTTATGATGGGCATCCGGATTTCTGATGATCCGCGCGCGATCGCGTTGCTATGATCAAAAAAATTTCATGTTTGCGCGATGGACAGGCGCCGAAACCGGCAGGCGGGGGCACGATGGATATACATGAGTACCAGGCCAAGGAATTGCTGTCGGGGTTCGGTGTAAACGTGCCGCCTGGCGGCGTCGCTTACAGTCCGGAGCAGGCCGTCTACGTCGCAACCGAGCTCGGCGGCTGGCATTGGGCCGTCAAGGCACAGATCCATGCGGGGGGACGAGGCAAAGCGGGTGGCGTCAAGCTGTGCCGTACCTACCAGGAAGTGGCCGCCTCCGCGAAGAGCATGCTCGGGTCCACCCTCGTCACCGCCCAGACCGGCCCTGCCGGAAAGGCGGTTCACCGCCTTTATATCGAGAAGGCCGAGCCCTACGTGCGCGCTCTTTACTTGGGTCTCGTGCTCGATCGCAAGATCGAGCGGATTCGCGTCATCGCTTCCGCGGAGGGCGGTATGGAGATCGAGGAGATTGCCTCGAGCCGGCCGGAGAGCATCTTGCAGCAACAGGTCGATCCGGCGGTGGGATTGCAGGCGTTTCAGGCGCGTGAGATCGCCTTCGGCCTCGGCCTCAACATCAAGCAGGTGAGCCAGGCCGTGACCACGATCATGGGGTGCTATCGGGCTTTTCGCGATCTCGACGCCACGATGGTGGAAATCAATCCGCTCGTGGTCACCAAGGATGACCGGGTGCTCGCGCTCGATGCCAAGATGTCGTTCGACGACAACGCGATGTTTCGCCGGGCGCGGGTGACCGAGATGCGCGATGCCGCGGAGGAGGATCCGCGCGAGACCCAAGCCGCGGAGCTGGGGCTCAACTACGTGGGTCTCACCGGCGACATCGGCTGCATCATCAACGGGGCAGGGCTCGCCATGGCAACCATGGACGTGATCAAGCACGCCGGCGGTGAGCCGGCCAACTTCCTCGATATCGGCGGAGGAGCCTCCCCGGAGCGCGTGGCTGCGGCCTTCAATCTCGTGCTCTCGGATCGAAACGTGAAAGCGATCCTGGTCAACATTTTCGCGGGCATCAATCGCTGCGATTGGGTGGCACAGGGTGTCGTGCAGGCGGCGAAGGGTTTGCGCGTGCCGCTCGTGGTACGTCTTGCGGGTACGAACGTGGAGGAGGGGAGACGCATCGTCGAAAGCTGCGGGCTGCCCATCATTTCAGCCGACACGCTGGCGGAAGCGGCGCAAAAAGCGGTGGCCGCCTCACGCGGAGAAAGACTGCGATGAGCATCTTGATCGACGAGACCACGCGGGTGATCGTGCAAGGATTCACCGGCGATAAGGCGACCTTTCACGCCAAGGAAATGATCGCCTACGGCACTCGTGTGGTCGGCGGCGTGACGCCCGGCAAGGGTGGTCAAACGCACCTCGACCGGCCGGTCTTCCATACGGTGAAGGATGCGGCGCAGAGTACCGGTGCCGAGGCGAGTCTCGCGTTCGTTCCGCCGCCCTTCGCGGCGGACGCCCTCATGGAAGCGGCCGACGCCGGGCTGCGACTCGTTTGCATCATCACCGACGGGATCCCCGCGCAGGACATGATGCGCGTGAAGCGATACCTGCGCCGCTATCCGAAGGCGCAACGGACCACGGTGGTGGGACCGAACTGCGCGGGCATCATCAGCGCAGGCAGGGCGATGCTCGGGATCATGCCGGGCCACATTTATATTCGCGGCAACGTCGGTATCGTGTCGCGCTCGGGCACGTTGGGATACGAAGCCGCCTCGCAGATGAAGGCGCTCGGCATCGGAGTCACGACGAGCGTCGGTATCGGCGGCGACCCCATCAATGGCAGCTCCTTCCTGGATCACTTGATGCTGTTCGAGCAGGATCCGGAAACTCGGGCCGTGGTCATCATCGGGGAGATCGGCGGACCCCAGGAGGCCGAAGCGGCCAAGTGGGTCAAGGAGAACATGACCAAGCCCGTGGTCGGGTACGTCGCCGGCCTCACCGCGCCCAAGGGCCGGCGCATGGGGCACGCCGGCGCGATCATCTCCGCCGAGGGCGACAGCGCCGCGGAAAAGACCGAGCTCATGAAGTCCTACGGCCTGCTCGTGGCGCCAAGCGCCGCGGAGCTCGGCGCCACCGCGGCGCTCGCGTTGCGCAAGGCGCGTCTCTAGCGCACCGCCATGAAGGGAATCGCCGTACGGTCAGGTCCCGAACTGCTCTCGAGTCAGCCCCCCGGGGCATTTTCGCGTGCGGAGCTGCTTCATCGCCTGCTCGCGGGAGTCGTGCGGCGCTATGAGCCGGAGGTGGCCGCGGTCCTGGGCGAGGAGCGCACCACCGCGGGAATGCCCGCGGCGCTGCTGGCGAAAACGCTGCAGGCCCAGGGCATATGGTTTCAGCTGCTCGCCATCGCAGAGCAAAACCGCGACATGCGCAACCGCCGGGAGCTCGAGCGCGAGCGCGGCTACCTGCAGCTGCGCGGCACCTTCGCCAATGTTTTTGCGGCGGCTGCTCGCGAGGGCCTCACAGGAGCGCAGGTCCGCGCTGCCTTGACGGGTCTGCGAGTGCGGCCGGTGATCACGGCCCATCCCACCGAGGCCAAGCGCGTGACCGTCATGGAGCGGCACCGGCGCATCTACCTAAAGCTCTTCGAGCTCGAGTCGCCACGCTGGACCGACCGGGAACGCGACGAGCTCATCGAGGGCTTGAGCGAGGAGATCGAGCTCTTGTGGCTCACGGGCGAGCTCAAGCTCGAGAAACCGACGGTCGCACAGGAAGTGGCTTGGGGGCTTTATTTCTTCAAGGAGAATCTGTTCGACGTCGTTCCGCAGATGCTTGCGAAGGTAGAGAGCGCATTCACGCGGCAATTCCCGGACGAGCCGTTCGAGGTCCCGCTGTTCTTTCAGTTCGGATCCTGGATTGGCGGCGATCGCGACGGCAATCCGTACGTGACCAGCGAGGTCACCCGCCGCACGCTGTGGGAGACCCGCCTCGCGAGCCTCAACCGCTATCGCACGCGCCTGTCGGAGCTCATCCGCAGCTTGAGTATCCAGGATCAGGCGCTGCCTCTGCCGGCCTCGTTCCGCGAGGCGGCGGCGAATGCGATTCGCCTGCTGCCCGATGGCGAAGCGCGCGCGGTGCGTAATAGGGGCGAGATTTTCCGGCAATTCGTGGGGTGCATGCTGTCGAGGATCGAGACCACCCTCACCTGCGCCGAACAGGAGCGGCCCGCTCCGGAGAACACGGGCTATCGCAACGCGGAGGCTCTGATCGAGGATATCGACCTCATGTGCGATGCGCTGCGGGTCTCGGGAGCCGAGCGGCTCGCCGATTCATTGCTGCGCCCGCTGCGCCGGGAGGTCGGCGTCTTTCGTTTCTGCACCGTGCGTCTGGACGTGCGCGAGAACAGCATGCGCGTCAATGAGACTCTCGGCGCCCTGTATCGGATGAAGAACGGCGGCGCCGACGCGCCCGCCGCGGGCTCGGAGGCATGGAAGCAGTGGCTCAAGTCCGAGCTCGCCACGCCGCGGCGCGAGTTCTCGAGCTACCAAGGCCTGCCCGCGCAAGCCGCCGAGACCCTCGACACGTTTCGAACCATTGCGCGCCTGCGCCAAGAGGTTGACCGGGAGGCATTCGGGGCACTCATCCTCAGCATGACGCGCAGCGCCGCGGACATTCTCGGCGTGTACCTGCTTGCCAAGGAAGCCGGCCTGTTCGCGGACGCAGCCGGCATCGAGCGTTGTACGCTGCCGATCGTGCCGCTGCTCGAGACCATACCCGACTTGCGCCGCGCACCCGGCATATTGAAGGAACTGCTCGAGGTGCCGCTGGTGCAGCGGAGTCTTTACGTGCAGGGGAGGGTCCAGGAGGTCATGATCGGCTACTCCGACTCGAATAAGGACGGCGGGTATCTCACCGCGCACTGGGAGCTCGCGAAGGCGCAGACCCAGCTCACCCGGCTGGGATCAGATCACGGTGTGACCGTCGCGTTCTTCCACGGTCGGGGCGGATCGGTGAGCCGCGGCGGTGCACCGACGGGCCGGGCGATCGCGGCCTCGCCGGCGGGCTCGATTCGCGGGCAGTTCCGCGTCACCGAGCAGGGCGAGGTGGTGTCGTTCAAATACGCGAACCGGGGCACCGCCGCCTATCAGATCGAATTGCTCGGCTCATCGGTCCTGGAGCACGTGCTGCGGTCGCGGCACGAGGCGGCGCTCATACCGGTTCACGAATTCCACGAGGCCATGGAGGCACTCGCCGGCACGGCATGGTCCGCATACCGTCAGCTCATGGAGCTGCCCGGCATGCTCATCTACCTTCAGGAGTCGAGCCCACTGGAGGAGCTCTCGCTGCTCAACATCGGGTCTCGCCCCGCGCGGCGGACCCAAGCCAAGACGCTGGAGGATCTTCGCGCCATTCCCTGGGTATTCGCCTGGACGCAGAACCGCCACCTCCTGTCCGGATGGTACGGGGTGGGCAGCGGAATCAAGGCATTTCTCGACGTGCGCAAGGAGCGGGGACTCGATCTGCTCAAGCGCATGTTCGGCGAGTCACGCCTGTTCCGGCTCATTCTCGACGACGTCGAGCGGACACTGCTCCAGGTCGATCTCTCGATCGCCCGCGAATATGCGGCGCTGGTGCAACACGAGTCCGTGCGGGAGGCGGTCTTTTCGCGGGTCCTCGAGGAGTATCGGCTGACCTCGCGGCTGGTCCTTGCCGTTTCCGGCGGCACCTGCATCGGTGAGCGATTTCCACAGTTCCGACGACGGCTGGCGCGCCGGCTGAAGACCATCAATCAGGTCAGCCGCGAACAGGTGCAACTGCTTCGCGCGCATCGTGCCGAGAACAGCGACGAGGTACGCACGGCCCTCCTGATGTCCATCAATTGCGCCGCGGCTGGCCTCGGTGCCACCGGCTAACAGGCTCTGGTCAAGCGTCCCCGCCGCCTGCGCGGCCTTAAAGCATCATGAGGAGTCTTTCATGAGTTTCACGAGCATCGAGCCCGCCGCATCGCGGCTGCACCGTTCGGAGCTGGCCGTGCCGGGGTCCACCCCGGCGCTCTTCGAAAAGGCGGCCCGGTCGGCCGCCGACATCGTCTTTCTCGATGTGGAGGATGCCGTAGCCCCCGACGAGAAAGTGCAGGCCCGCAAGAATATCATCCAGGCGCTCAACGACATCGACTGGGGCTCGAAGACGGTAATGGTGCGCATCAACGGGCTCGATACGCACTACATGTACCGCGATGTCGTGGACATCGTCGAGGCGTGCCCACGGCTCGACATGATTCTCATCCCGAAGGTCGGGGTGCCCGCGGATGTGTACGCGGTGGACATGATGGTGACTCAGATCGAGACCGCGATGCGGCGCACGAAGCGCATCGGGCTCGAGGTGCTCATCGAGACCGCTCTGGGCATGGCGAACGTCGAGGCGATCGCCCAATCGAGCAGGCGCCTCGAAGCTTTGTCCTTCGGGGTTGCGGACTATGCGGCGTCGACGCGCGCGCGCACGACGGTGATCGGGGGGGTGAACCGCGATTCGGGCGTGCTCACCGACAAAAATGCGGAGGGCGGGCGCGATTTCTACTGGACCGATCCGTGGCACGCGGCACAGACGCGGATGCTGATTGCTTGCCGCGCCTATGGGTTGCGTCCGATCGATGGTCCGTTCGGCGATTTCAACGACCCCGACGGGTTCCGGGCTGCGGCCAACCGGGCCGCCGTGCTCGGCTACGAGGGGAAATGGGCCATCCATCCCTCGCAGATCGCGCTGTGCAACGAAGTATTCACGCCGTCAGAGGCCGAGATCATCAAGGCGAAGCGCATCATGGCCGCGATGGAGCAAGCCGCTCAGGAGGGGCGGGGAGCGGTGTCGCTCGACGGCCGGCTGATCGACTATGCGAGCATTCGGATGGCAGAGGCGCTTTTGCAGAAGGCGCGGGCCATGCCGCCCTAGTGGCCCTTTAGGGCCGCCGCAGCGGCGCTCCGAGATAACAGCCGAATTCCCTCACGAAATCCACCGAGACGCGCGCGTGCACGCGGCCCTGGCGATCCAGGAATTCTGCCCGATCATCCAACGGGACGAACGCCCCGTGCCAGACGTTTGGATGGATGTAAAGCCCGCTCGTGCCGTCGCACCAGAAGGTGGTGAACCGGTCCGGCGCGATGTCATCGCCGGGCAACGCGAGCGGCACGACGAAGCTCTCGCCGTGCAAGGGATAGATGAGCTGACCGCCGTCCGGGTGGTAGTTGGCCCGCCAGATGTAGGCGCGCTCGCGCGCGACCGCGGGCCGCGGGGGCCGCTTCCTCCGGCCAGTTGCTCCAGCCGAACAAATAGCTGTCGCCGACCGCATGGTTGCGGGCGAACAAGACCTCCCCTTTCCACCAGAACTCGAATATGCCCTCGGTGACGCCGCCCTGATTGCCGGAGTTCTCGTCGATGGGACGCGACCCTTGGGCGGGCCAGCGCACGATCTCGATCGGAAACGAGTGCGGATCGGAAACGAGCGCTCCGTAGCCCTCGAGGCTCTCGTCGGTCGCCTCGACGAGCGGGGTGAGGTGCAGTCGCCGCACGCCGGTGGTCGGAACGTAGGCGACTTCGTTCGGCTGAAAATCCATGGCTGGTCCGATACTAGCGCGGATTCGATCGTGCTGCCGCATGGCGTCGGCGGTTGCTCACAGCAGATCGGGATGAGCACCGATCGACGCCGCAGCGTGCTGGGCTAGCATGCTCCTCAACGGGGAAGAAGCCGGTAAAGTCTTGGGGCCGCATCGAGTAATACTCATGGCCTGAATCGCACTTCCGCCTTCTTCCCCGGTCCCTTCGCGCCGCTTTCAGTACTTGTAGGAAGGTTCCTCCGCGTCGAGAATGGCCTTGATGTTCTCGAGGTGGTCGAGCGCGAGCTGGCCGTACCCGCGCCACTGTCGTTCCGCGAGCGCCGCAATCTCGTCCGACACGATACGCAGCGGCTTGCCGGTGGCATAGCAGGTGAGCAGCGTTTCGGCGGCCCGCTCGAAATAGTAGAACTCGTCGAACGCCTGCGCGACGCTCGAGCCGATCACGAGCGCGCCGTGATTCGCCATCAGGAGGACGCTTCGCCCTCCTCCGAGGAGAGCGGCGACCCGTTCCCCTTCATCGTCGAAGAGGGCCATGCCGGAGAAATCGCGGTCGAGCGCGACCCGGCCGAAGAAGCGCATGGTGTTCATGTCAATCGGGTACAGCGTGCTGTCCGCAAGGCAGGCGAGGGCAGTGGCGTACTTGGAATGCAGATGCATGACGCAACGCGCCGCGGGCAGGCGCTCATGCAGCCTCGCGTGCAGATACCATGCGGTCGGATCGGGCGCGTCCGGCCGCTCGAGAGTGGTCTTGTCCTTTGCATCGAGCAGCAGGAGGTCAGCCGCACAGACGCGCGCAAAATGCCGTCCGCGCGGGTTGATCAGGAACTTCGAGCCGTCCTGCGAGACGGCGAGGCTCAAGTGATTGGCGACGGATTCGTGCATGTCGAGTCGCGCGAACCAGCGGAACGCCGCGGCAAGATCGGCGCGCTCGGCGCAATGATCCATGGGGTGAGAAACTGCGAGCGAGGTTGGGGCACTCATGGACTCTCAACCCCGCACTGCTTCGTAGCAGAGCTTGTGAAAATGACGCACCAGGTGCTCGCTGCGATTCGCGATGCCCTCACCGACGACGTAGCGTCCGCGCTCGAACCCGAACGAGCGAAGTCCCTTCTGGTTCGACTTGTTGAGCCTGATGTCCTCCGGCCCCAGCTCCTGATTCATCCAGCGAATGCACGCCTCGGTGACCTTCGGAAGCTCGCGGCCCGCCACGCCGTAATAGCCGAAGCGCAGCATCGAAGTTTCCGGGCCGGTCGGATTCATGATGAACGTGCCCACCATATCCGCATACGGAAAGGCGTACAGGGTGGCGTTTGGCCACAGCCCGAAATTGAAGAACCACTCGGTCTGCCAGCTCGCGCCTTCGAGCGGCAGGCCATAGGCTTCGCTCGTGTTTCGCTTCGGCGGCCCGACGTAGGTCCACCATTCGCCGTGCGCCTCGAGGGTGTATCCCGAGAAATCGATCAGCTGCACGAGCTGCCTGTGGGCCGGGCCCGAATAATCGAAATGATAGCCCTCGATCGAATTCTCCTGGATCACCTTCCAATTGGCGGCGACCGGCACATCGACTTCCTCGAGCAGTGTGAGTCGATCGAGGTCAGGAATGTAGCGCCGGATCTGTGCCTCCGCGCCCGGCGCCATATGGGCGATGGACTTCGCCTGCGGGTCGAGATTGATGAACACGAACGAGGCGAACGTCTCCACACGCACCGGCCTCAATCCGTGATCGCCTTTGTTGAAACCTGCCAGCCCCTGCGTGTTCGGCGCGCCCCGCAGGCACCCATCGAGGGTGTAGCTCCAGGCATGATAGCCGCAGGTGAACGTGGGGGTCCTCCCGCGGCGGGACTCGACGAGGCGATTGCCCCGGTGCTGGCACACATTGTGAAACGCATGCAGCGCGCCGTCCCGGCCGGCGACGACGAGCACGGACTGCTCGAAGATCTCATGGGTGACGAACGAGCCCGGCTCTTCGAGCTCATTGACATGGGCCACGAGATGCCAGGACTTGAAGAAGATGTTCGTACGCTCTTGCCGGAATACGTCTTCGTCATAGAAAAAGCGCGCCGGCAGCGAATAGCCCGCCGCTTGATCCTCTACGCTCCAATCTGCCGCTTCGCTTTGCATGTCATCCCTCACGAGGAGCTGGACTCGCACCGGCGGTCAAGCTACGGCCCAATCACTGGATCTGCCTGCTTGAAAGCGTCATGATGATGTCGAAATCTGTCCGGGAGCGGAATTGCGAAAACTGGCGTTTTTACTTCTGCCCGAGTTTTCATACCTTGGGCTGGCCGCGGCGGTCGAGCCGCTCTTCATCGCGAACTGGCTGTCGCAGGAGCGTGTGTTCGATTGGATCATCGTATCCGTCGACGGCAAGGCCGTTCGCGCCAGCAATGGCATGATGACCGCCGTCGAGGGCGATATCGGGGATGCCGCCGATGCCAAGACCGTGTTCGTGCTCGCAAGCTTCGAGCCCGATCATGCTTTGCGCGAGCGCCGCGTGATCAAGTGGCTTAAGCGCGTGGCGCGCTTCGGAGTGGAGCTCTGCGGGATCGAGAACGGAGTCTCTTACTTGCGGAGGCCGGGTTGCTCAACGGCCATGAGGTCGCGGTCCACGGGACAACCTGCTGGGGTTTCAAGAGCATTATCGCGAGACGCGCCCCGTCTCCCAGCTCTACCGCCGTTCGGGCGCCCGAATCACGTGCGCGGGCGCTTCCGCGATCCTCGACATGATGGTGGCCTGGATGGGTTGGCACGGCGACGGCGAGCTCGCGCGGAAGTCGCCGAGCATCTGTTGCTCGGCCGGCTGCGGGCGCCAGACACGGAGCAAAGGGCGCCCGAGAGTGCGGCGCTCGCCGGTGCGGACGCAGCTGTCGCGCGCGCTCAAGCGTTGATGCGCGATCACGTGGACGAGCCGCTGTCCTGTGGCGAGATTGCCGTGCGGGTGGGATTGTCGCTGCGTCAGATGGAACGGCGGCGCGATACGCTTAAGTGCTCAGTGCTCGAGCGATATCGATTGATTCGCATGACCAAGGCTCATCAGCTGCTGCAGCAGACCGCTCTCTCCGTGACCGACGTCGCTTTTTCTTGCGGCTTCTCCTCGCCGGAATATTTTTGCCGGCTGTACCGCGCCATGTTCGATTGTTCCCCCAGCAAGGACCGGCGGCAATCCACCTCCGCGCCCGTGCTGAGGCAGCGGCCGGTCAAGAGGTGCGCCAAAGCGAGGAACAGGCGCTTTCGGCGTGATGAGGTGATCGAGAGTCACCGCATCCTTGCCGAGGTCGATCTCGACCCAGTTCACTTCGCCGCTGAACTTCTTGTCGCTCGGCCATAGTCCGTAGGTCGACGGGCGAACCGAAGTCGATAGCCGACGTCACAGGTTTCGTCGGCGGAGAAGACCATGGGCTCGGTCTGATCCACGCGGCCTTCGCCCACTTTGCTCGCCGTCCACGTAGAGCGTGACCGTGCCGCCCTTGGCCAGACCGCCGCCGTCGTACGCAAACTCCATCCGGACCTGGTGTGTACCCGGCGGAATTGCCGATGTGCTTTCGATCGTGTAGCGGTCCACGCCGTAGAAGTTGTAGCAATACTTCAGCTTGCCGTCCTTGGCGTAGAGGCTCCAGCCGCCGATGATTCCGCCCAAGCGCGATAATGACGCCTTCCGCGCCGGACGGCGGGCACGACCACCTCGGCCGTTATCGGCGTGCGACTTGTTCTTGGTGTTGACGATCGAGCTTTCGGTCAGCCGCCCCATGCCGCCGAACAGGAACTGCCGGTTGCCCTTGATCAACTGCGGACGGCCGGCGATGTCGGGATTGGCGCGCTCGGCGAAGCGATCGTCGAGCGGCAGCACGTTGTATTTGACGGCTTCGATCAGCCACAGCCGCTGCAGCTCGTGCAGCTTTTCCGGATTCTCCTTCGCCAGATCCTTCGACTGGCTCCAGTCGGTGGTGGTGTCGTACAGTTCCCAGACATCGTCGTCGAAGGCGGCAAGCTTGACCGCGCCGGTCAGCCAGGGCGTGCGGTGCCGGGTGACTGCGGTCCAGCCTTTGTGGTAGATGCCGCGGTTGCCTGCCATCTCGAAGTACTGCGTCTCGTGCCGCTCCGCCGCCTTGGCGTCATTGAACGAGTACGCCATGCTGACGCCTTCGATCGGGCGCTGCTGCACCCCGTTGACGAAGACCGGCTCGCGGCAGGCCGCGCCACTTCCAGAATGGTCGGCGCGACGTCGATCACATGATGGAACTGGCTGCGGATCTCACCCTTGGCCTTGATGCCTTTGGGCCAATGCACGATCGTCCCGTTGCGGGTGCCGCCGAAGTGCGAGGCGACCTGCTTCGTCCACTGGTAGGGCGTATCCATGGCGTGCGCCCAGCCACCGCGTAGTGGTTGTACGCCTCGGGGCCGCCGAGCTTGTCGAGCCGTTCGGTGAGAAACTCGGCCGTCTCCAACTGCGGGAAGCCGGTGAGCGGAGCCATCTCGTTGAAGCAGCCCTGAAGCGAGCCCTCGGCCGAGGCACCGTTGTCGCCGATGATCACGTAGATGAGGGTGTCGTCAAGGATGCCGCAGATCCTTGAGCGCATCGATCAGCCGTCCGACGTGATGATCGGTGTGCTCCAGGAAAGCCGGCATACACCTCCATCTGCGCGCGCGAGGACGGGCTTCATCTCGGGCGAGATGGTGTCCCAGGCCGGAATCTCGGGATGGCGCTGCGGTGAGTTGGCAGTCCTGCGGGAATGACGCCGAGCTTCTTCTGCCGGGCGAAAGTCTCCTCGCGCAGCTTGTCCCAGCCCTGGTCGAACTTGCCCTTGTATTTGTCGGCCCATTCCTTGGGCACATGATGCGGCGCATGCGTCGCGCCCGGCGCGAAATAGGTGAAGAACGGCTTGTCGGGCATCAGCGCTTTTTGCTGGCGGATCCACTTGATCGCTTTGGTGGTCAGGTCCTCGGTGAAGTGATAGCCCTCTTCGGGGGTTTTCTCCGGCTCGATGGGCGTCGTGCCTTCGTAGAGCGCCGGATACCACTGATTGGTCTCGCCGCCGATGAAGCCATAGAAGTACTCGAACCCGCCGCCACCGGTGGGCCAGTGATCGAACGGGCCCATGGGGCTGGTCTGCCAGACCGGCACTTCGTGGCATTTGCCGAACTGCGATGTCGAGTAGCCATTGAGCTTGAGCGTCTCGCGCAAGCGGCGACATCGTGTTCGGCAGGAGCGAGTTGTAACCGGGCGCCGAGGTCGCAATCTCGGTGATGCCGCCCATGCCGACCGAATGATGGTTGCGACCGGTCAGCATCGCTGGCGCGTCGGCGAGCAGAGCGCAGTGGTGTGGAACCGGTTGTACTTGAGACCTTCGCGCGAGCTTCTCGAAGTTCGGCGTCTGGCAAGGTCCGCCAAAGACGCTGGTGGCGCCGAAGCCGTCGTCGATCAGGACGACAGCACATTGGGCGCGCCCGTGGGCGGCCGCAATTGCCCGGATCGGCGGATACTTCGTGTCTGGGTCCTTGGCGTCGTAGGTCGTCAGACCGACGTGCGGCTGATCCGGGATGGGAAGAACAGTTCGATGGATGGTGTCCTCTGAACTCATGATGTTTGCTCCACAGATCTCCACCGAACCTCGGTGGTAGGAGCGCGATTCTCTGCAATATGGCCCTCAGCAGCCATTGGACCATGGTCCTCTCCGCAATTGAACTGGAGCGGGCGAATAGCGCGAGGCGCTCTTGATTCAGCGCGATTCTGTGAGAATCCGACGTGCAACGGAGAAGTGTGTCGCCAAACCGCCGAGGTCTCGCGCGTTGACGATTGAGCCGGGGTTTACTAGGGGGGGGGAGGGGGGGAGGGGGGGGAGGAGAATCTCATGGCCAAGTATCTTATTGAAGCGTCCTATACTGCCGAAGGCCTGAAAGGCTTACAGAAAGATAAGGCGAGCGGCCGCAAGCAGGCGGTGACGAAACTTCTCGAGGGCCTCGAAGGGAAACTCGAGGCGATGTATTTCGCAATGGGCGAGCACGATGTCGTCCTGATCGTCGAGGTGCCCGACATTGTCACTGGAGCTGCGCTCTCCCTTGGTGTGTCGGCCACTGGTCTAGTGCGAACCAGGTCGACCGCGTTGCTGACCGTCGAGGAGACCGACCGCGCGCTGGCAAAGAAGGTTCACTACCGCGCCCCCGGCGAATAACCGATCGCACGGCCGCCGCATCCGCTCGGCGAATGCGGCGGACTACCTATAAAGGGTCGTTAAGCACCCAATAGTCTGCGTGCTGAGCGCGTTGGTCGCGTGGACGAGCCGGTCGAGGACGTGGTCAGCGCTGCCTCGGGAGTCGTGCTCAGCGATATAGTCTTTTTATGATCCTGCCGCGCTACTTCAGGGGGTTCTACATGGCCGTAGTGCTGGCCGTGGCGCCGGCGCAGTCCTATGATTCGCGACCATGGCTCGACGATCTCGCGCTGGCGCGTCAGGCACTCGCGACAAAATATGCCAACCTGGAATGGGTGATATTCGAGCATGAGACGGACCTGACGGCGCTATTCAGCGAAACCGAACAGCGAATCGAAGCGTCATCCACGGAATCCGAAGCGCGTGCCGCTTTGGATCGCTTGACCCGCAAGCTCGGTGACGGTCACGTAGAATTTCAATGGGGCGCGGATAAGGACTCAACTCAGGCGCCTGCTGCGAGTTGCGAGTCAATTGGATACACCACTCGCATGTTCGGTGCGCCGGTAGCAGCACTTATGCCGGGGTATGTACGGCTTGAACACTCGATGGCGGCCGAGTTTCCCGCAGGCACCGTCCAAGTCGGGGCGCATAAAGTCGGCGTCATCAAGATAGGCATATTCACGGCCCGAGGCATTCCAGAGCTTTGCCGCGCAGCACTCGACGTCTTGCGAATTTCTCCCGCGGCGCCCTGTGACGAGGTCTGCTCAGATCGAGTCGAGGCTTGGGCGACCGCTCGAATGACCGCGGACCTCGCCAATCAACTGCGCGCCATTAAGGCCGCCGGCGCCGAGGTCCTGCTCCTGGACGTCGCAAACAACGGCGGAGGCACCGAGTGGGCCGAAGCCGCCGCTCGAATGGTTACTGCCGTTCGACTCAAATCCGAGCGGGTCGGATTCGTGCGCGGTGCGCATTGGGCAAATGCCTTTGAAAGAAGGGAGACGGAGCTGAGGCAAGCCGCGGGTACCGCCGACGATCATGATCGGACGCTTTTGCTGGCTTGGGCTGATAAGGTCGCAGCCCTAAGACGTGAAGCGGCGGCCCCCTGTGACTCCGCGCCGTTTTGGCGCGGTGAGCATCCACCCTGCCCGTGGCTGGGACAGGGCCTATTCGCAACCGGCCTCTCGGACTCCGATTCCGCGCGTTTGCATGGAAAGCCGTGGGCGAGTCTTGTCTTCACGCCGTCGAAGTTCGCTTACCCGCGAAGCGTCTGGCGGGGGCCTCTGATCGTGCTGGTTAACGGCAATACCGGCTCGGCCGCCGAGGATTCGCCGCCGTCTTGCAGGACAATCATGCCGCCGTGGTGATGTGCGCACCGACCGCAGCTGCTGGCTGCGGTCATACCGATGGAGGGACTCCAACGACCTCGTCCGAGCATCACGGAGTGTTCGCCGTCGCGGATTGCGCCCGCTTCTGCGCCGACGGGTCAAACGAGGTCATTGGCCACGAAGTAGGGGACCTCATCCTGGATTGACGGAGCGCAGGAACGCGCGCATATGAAAGCGCGCTTGTTCGGGCACATAGCGGAACTGCGGGGCGACCGGGCAGGCGCGTCGAGCGCGGCAGCCGTTTTCGCGGCAGTCCGTTCCCGCCGCGCTCAGCACGTGGCTCACGCAGGCCTCGAGATCGAATGTGCCGGGCCGAAATGCCTGGACCGGGCAGGAAGACAGGCAGGGTCGATCCGCGCAGCGATCGCAGGGATGGGCGCGCGGCTCAGCCGGCGGAAGGGCGATCCGCTCGGGCAGCCACAACCCACCGCGGTAGGCGTGCCAGAGACCGAAGGTCTCGTGGATCAAAAGGCCGACGGGGCTCGGATGCACGGGCTCACAGCGCAGGGCGAGACGCTGAAAAGGCAGCGGCGGTGCCGGCGACCCGCTGGGATAGAAGTCCAGCGCTCCGAGCTTGCGGGCGAGCTCTCCGACCGTGCGCCGCGACCATCGATCGAGCGGATGCGGCTGTCCGTCCTGCGCCTCGCTCGAGCCCGCGAAGGCGCTCCACTGGGTGCTGCCTGTGAAGCCGAGCAATACCAAGGTTCCGCCTTCCGCGCCGGAAAAGTCCGGGCCCAGCTCGCCGGGTTGCGGGTGGAATGCGCCGCGAACAGCGAGACCGCTCGCCATCGCGCGCCGACAGAGTTGATCGAAGAGCACGGTAAGGCATGATACGAACTCATGCAGGAGATTTATATCGATGGAGGCTGGATAGAGTCTCGCACCGGGGAGGGTCGCGAGATCCGAAACCCCGCGACGCTCGAGACGCTGGAGCGGGTTCCCGAGTGCGGCGGTGAGGATGCCGGGCGGGCGGCAGCCGCGGCCCATGCCGCCCAGCCCGCCTGGGGCCTGACGCCCGCACTCGAGCGTGCGGCGTTGCTCCGAGAGGTCGCGGTCGGGGTTCGCGCGCAACGCCGCGAGCTCGGCCTGCTTTTGAGCCGCGAGACCGGGAAACCGCTCTGTGAGGCATGCGATTGCGTGGACGCGGTCGCGGGCATATTCGAGCGGTCTGGCGCGACGCCCGAAAGCTCGGTGGCGCCCCCCGGTTCGGAGGCCTCGCTCGATTCGAGCGGCGGCATGGACGCCGGGGTGGTAGCCGTCGTTGCGCCGTTCAATTTTCCGCTCCTCGCACTGGCGTCCTCGGCTGCCGCGGCGCTTGCCGAGGGTGCGACGATCGTGTGCAAGCCGCCGCCGCAAAATCCTCTCTCCAGTCTCGAGCTTGTGCGCCTGTGCGCGGCGTTGCCGAAGGGCGTGATCAATCTCGTCACCGGCGGTGCAGAGGCCGCCGAGGCACTCGTCGCCCATCCTTTGGTCACGCGGGTCAGCTTCACCGGCTCCTCGCAGGTCGCTTGCCGGCTGCAGGCGGCCGCGCGCGGCAAGCGCCTCGATCTCGAGACGGGCTCGCTCGATGCGTTCATCGTGTGCCGGGATGTCGATCTGGACCAGGCCGTGCCGAGCATCGCGTGGGCCCGGCTCATGAACGGAGGACAAACTTGCGCCTCGGCAAGACATATCTATGTGGAGCGCCCGATTGCCGCGGCGCTCGCCGAGCAGATGCACCAGTATGTGGGCTTCCTGGACGTCGACGATCCGAGGAAGACTCCCACCGATCTCGGACCTTTGATCTCGCGCGAGGCTGCGCAGCGAGTGGAGGATCAGGTGGGGCGTGCGCTGCGCGAAGGGGCGAAGCTCATTCTCGGGGGGCGCCGCTTTCGTCCGTCGGGCCTGCCCGGCCACTTCTTTCAGCCGACCATTCTCTCCGAGGTGCGACCCGACAGCGCGCCGACGCGGGAGGAAATTCTGGGGCCCGTGATCACGATCACGCCCGTGAGCGATCTTGGCGAGGCGCTCGAGCTCGCGGCCCGCGCCGCGTCGCCGCTTCGTGCGTGGATCTATACGGCCAATCCCGAAGCCACCGCGCGCATGCTGAGAGACCGCGCGGGGGACACGTTCTTCCTCAACGACCCGCCCAATCCCGGCACTGGTCCGTTCGGCGGTTTGCGGCCCGGCCGCTTTCGCAGCGCCCTCGGCGCGCGGCCCTCGCCCGTGCCTTCAGGCGAGGCGCGCATCGAATGGGGGGAGACCCTCACGCGCAGAGCATGGTGGTTCCCGTATCTCGAGCGGCGACCTCAGGTCGCGGGGCTGGCTTCGACCTGAATGTCGAGTTTCACCCACATCTGGAACCCGTAGTCCTTCCCGAAGGTGATTCCATAATCGCTGCGATCGAAGCTCGCGGATGCATCCGCGCCGCACACCTCTTTCTTGGTCATGGGATTCGGTTTGCACATGAAAGAATTGATCTTCAGCGCAAGCGGCTTGCTCACGCCGTGCAGCGTGAAAGTGCCTTGAGCCTCCGTGGGGACATCGCCCTTCCACTGCGTGAATTTGCCGGCATAAGTCGCGGTCGGATACTTGGCGGCATCGAAGAACTCGTCCTTTTTGGCGTGCTCGTCCAATTTCGCGTTGCCGAAGTCGACGGAGTCCATGTTGACCGTGACTTCGATCGTTCCAGTTTTCGCGGCCTTGTCGAACACGACCTTGCCCGACGTATCGGTGAATTTTCCGCGCCATACGGACAAGCCTCCCATATGATCCGCGGCAAAGCTCGGGTAGGTATGCTTGGGATCGAGGACGTACGTAACCGGTGCGGCGAGGGCGGTCGCGGTGAAAGCGGCCGCCGCCAAAGCGGTTGCAATCCTTCGCGCGGTGAGGCTCGCCAAGACGATACGATTCATGAAGGCTCCTTGAACTACCTATGAGTGTGACGAATCATATCCGATTGTGCGACCGTATCCCCCTGAATATCGAGGATTGAAAGAAGCATGGATTTACTGACGGCCATTGATACTCGCTCGTCCGCGGCGCGCTTGGCCGAGCCTGGTCCGACCCCCGAGCATCTGGCGCGAATGTTGTCGGCCGCGGAGCGGGCGCCGGATCATGGTCGCATGAAGCCGTGGCAACTCGTGGTGCTCCAGGGTCTCGCGCGTGACAGGTTCGCCGCCGCGGCAGCGGAAGCCAAACGGCGGCGCATGCCCTCCATGAGCGAGGAGCAATGGGGTGCGGAGCGCGACAAAGTGCTGCGCTCGCCCACCCTCGTCGTGGTCGGATGCGTGGTTCGCGAGAATTCCAAGGTGCCGGAAATCGAGCAGGTGATCGCGGCCGGGGCCGCTGCTCAGAATCTTTTTTTGGCCGCGCACGATTTGGGTTATGGCGTGATGTGGAAGACGGGTGCCGCGGCCTATGATCCGGACGTCAAGGCGGTGGTCGGACTCAAGCCGGTCGACCACATCGTCGCGATCCTGCATCTGGGAACGCGTCTCAAGTAGCGGCGGGCGCCGGCACCGGGCTCGGTGCGGGAAAGGAATGACCGCGCAGCGACACGGCTTTGACGAGCGCCCAGGCCGGTGTCCCCGGCGCGAGACTCAGCTCGCGGGTTGCGGCATGCGTGACGCGCGCCAGGATCGAGCTGCCCGCGCCGATGTCGATCGAGACCAGGTGCGAGCCCGCGCCGTCATCGTCGATGGCACTCACGGTCCCGCGCAAACTGTTGCGCACGCTCAAGAACTGCGGCATGCGGGTCGACACGATGACATCGCGCGCCAACAGCTGCACCCGTAGCCGTGTTCCCGCCGTCCCGGCTGCCGCATCGACCTTGATTTCGCCAGCGCCGACCTGCACGCGCAGCAGACCGCTCACCGGATCCTCGCCGATGACTCGGCCGTCGATGATCGCGCCCACGGCATCCGGGCCGATCATGGCCCGCAGCCTCGGATCGAGGCTCATTCGCGCGATGTCGCCCTGGGCCGCGACCGCTCCGGACTGCATGAGCACGAGGAAGGTCGAGAGCCTCAGTACCTCGTCGAACTGATGACTGACGTAGATCATCGGAATCGACAGCTCATCGCGCAGCGTCTCGAGATACGGCAATACTTCCTCGCGGCGCTCACGATCGAGGGCGGCGAGGGGCTCATCCAGCAACAGGAGCTTCGGCTGCGACAGCAGCGCGCGACCGAGCGCCACGCGCTGACGCTCTCCTCCCGAGAGCTGATGCGCCCGGCGCGTGAGGAGCGGCTCGAGATCGAGCAGGGCGAGAACGCGCTCCCGGCTCACGTACGGGGTCCCCTGCGCGCGGCGTTGCGCGTAGTCGAGATTGGACGCTACGTTCAAGTGGGGAAACAGCCGTGCATCCTGAAACACGTAGCCGATGCGGCGCCGCTCGGCGGGGAGCTCGAAAGCCGCGCCGCGTGTCGAGCATCACGGTGTCATCGAGTCGGACCTCGCCCCGCTCGGGCGCCAGGAGGCCGGCGATGAGGTTGATGGTGGTGCTCTTGCCGCAGCCGGACGGGCCGAACAAGGCGACGATGCCGGGGGTGGGGGCGTCGAACGCGACGCTCAATGTGAATGCATCCAAGCGCTTCTGGAGCACGACCTCGAGACTCATCGGCCCAAACTCCGCCGCACCCGGCGCGCAAACCATTCCGACAACAGCAAGCCGCCGAGTCCGAGCACCACCGACATGACGGCGAGGCGCGCCGCCGTGCGCTCACCGTCCGGCTGCTGAAGGGCGGAGTAGAGTGCGAGCGGCAAGGTTCGCGTCTCCCCGGGGATATTGCCCGCGAACGTGATGACGGCGCCGAATTCACCCAACGCGGCGGAGAAGGCCGTGATTGCACCGGCCAGAAGTCCCGGCAGCATCAAGGGCAGCGTCACGCTCGCGAAGCGGTCGATGGGGCCGGCACCCAAGGTGCGTGCGGCGTCCTCGAGTCCGCCATCGACAGTCTCGAGAGAGATACGGATGGCGCGCACCATCAGCGGAAAGGACATCACTGCGGTCGCGAGGGCAGCTCCATTTCGGGTGAAAATGAGCACGATCCCGAACCATCGATCGAGCCAGCCGCCGACGAGGCCGCGCGTTCCGAACAGCACCAACAGGACATAGCCGACTGCCACGGGTGGCAGCACCAGCGGGAGGTGCACGACGGCGTCGAGCAGCGTGCGGCCGACGAAGCGGCGCCGCGTCAGGATCCAGGCGATGAGGATCGCCGGCGGCAGACTGAAAGCGACACTGCGCAGGGCGACGCTCAGGCTCAGGAAGAGCGCTTCGATCTCCTCAGGGGTCGGCAGGATGCTGGGCTGCATGCGTCACGCAGTATACTGTGCGGTCAAGATTCGCTCGGAAACCTCGAGGACCTTCTACATGGCCTATTACCGCGCCGTGGTGCAAGCAGCGGCGTCGATACCGGAGCGAATCGGTGTTTTGCTGGCGAATCTCGGCACGCCCGATTCGCCGACGTACTTCGCCGTGCAGCGTTACCTGCACGAATTCTTGAGCGACCGGCGCGTGATCAACACGGCGCCCGCCGTGTGGCTGCCCATTCTGTACGGCATCGTGCTGCCGTTGCGGCCGATCCGCAGCGTGCGCAATTACCGAAAGATCTGGATGCAGGACGGATCGCCGCTGGCGGTGTACTCGAATCGTCTTACCAACAAACTGAATCAGCGGCTGAGTGGGATTCTGGGCGATCGCTCCCGAGTCGCACTCGGCATGACCTACGGCAATCCGAGCATTGCGAGCGCCGTCGGTATCCTCCTCGAGCAGAACGTGCGCCGGTTGCTGGTGCTGCCCCTGTATCCCCAGTATTGCTCATCGACCACCGGCTCGGTGTTCGATCGCACCACGCAAGCGCTCGAACGCTGTCGCTGGCTGCCCGAGCTGCGCTTCGTCAACGATTATTACGCAGACGGCGGATATCTCGACGCGCTGGCTGCCCGCATCCGCGAGCATTGGGAGCGCGTGGGCGAGCGCTCGCATCTGGTGTTCTCCTATCACGGGGTGCCCGCCTCGTACGTGAGTGCGGGTGATCCCTATCAAGCGCAGGCCGAGGCGACGACGCGGGGGGTAGTGTCGCGTCTCCAACTTGTCTCCGACGATTGGTCACACTGTTATCAATCGCGCTTTGGCCGGGTACGCTGGCTGCAGCCCTACACCGAGGATACGTTGGCTGAGCTCGTGAAACGCGGTAAGCGCAAGCTGAGCGTCGTATCGCCGTCGTTCGCGGTCGACTGTCTCGAGACGCTGCAGGAAGTCGGTCTCGAGTACCGGGACAAGTTTCGCGAGCTCGGCGGAGAGAGTCTCGATCTCGTCCCGGCGCTCAACGACGATGAGCGCCACGTCGATGCGTTGACCGGCATCATTCGCAATCATCTGCAGGGATGGCTGTAGTTGCGCGAGGCGGGCGGGATTGAGCGCGCGGCGACGTTGCGAGCGAGCAGTGAATGATTAACATGAAGATATATTTATAAGTGCCTATTTATAATAATAAAATACGCCGCGATACATCCAGGGCGATGCCGCCTGCATCTGGGGCGAGACTTTGCCGATGGCCGCGCTAGCACTGTTGGCGCTCGCCACCTGGCTCTACCTCATCGCCGCACATGGCAAGTTCTGGCTTTCGGGTCCGGAGCTCGTGCCCGTTGATTCCCTGCAAGGGCCCGCGGTCGATATCGTGGTGCCCGCGCGCGACGAGGCTGAAGTCATCGGTCCCGTAGTCGCCTCGCTCCTCGCGCAGGACTACGCGGGGAGCTTCGCGCTGACGCTCGTCGATGACAACTCGACCGATGGGACTGCCGAGCGGGCGGGGCTCGCGCACCGCCTCAACGTGCTGCGCGGAGCCCCGAAGCCGGCAGGGTGGTCCGGAAAGATGTGGGCGCTCGAGCAGGGAGTTGCCGCCGGCGCCGCGCCGCTCGTCCTCTTAACCGATGCCGACATCGTCCACGACCCACGGCACCTCTCGACGCTCGTGGCGTCATTGGAGCGCTCGAGGCTCGACATGGTGAGCGAGATGGTGCGCCTGAATTGCTCGAGTCTGGCCGAGCGCACGTTGGTCCCGGCCTTCGTGTATTTCTTTCAGATGCTGTATCCGTTTGCGAAGGTGAACGATGCCCGTTCGCGCGTCGCGGCCGCCGCCGGAGGCACGGTCCTGATTCGGCGCGAAGTCCTCGAGCGCTTCGGCGGCATCGGGGCGATCAGGAACGCGCTGATCGACGATGTGTCGCTTGCGCAGCTGGTCAAACGCAAGGGCGGCGCGATTTTCCTCGGCCATTCGGCGCTCGCAACCTCCATCCGCCCGTATCCCGCCTTCGTGGATATCTGGCGCATGATCGCCCGCACGGCGTTCACGCAGCTGCGCCATTCGGTGTGGCTTCTGCTCGCGACGCTCGTCGGACTGAGCCTGGTCTGGTTGGCGCCGATCGCGGCGGTGCTGCTCGGGCACGGCTGGGTGCGCGCCGCCGGGCTTGCCGCCTGTGCGCTGGCGGCGCTCAGTTATTTGCCGACTCTTGCGCGCTATCGGCGCAGCTTTTTGTGGTCGCTGACGCTGCCCCTCATCGCGGTGTTCTACATGGCTGCGACGGTCGGCTCCGCACTCGATGCGTGGAGGGGGGCGGGCGCCCGCTGGAAGAGCCGCTCCTATTGATTCACTCTCGCCAGGCTCGCTCGAGCAGCGCGTCGGCGTCGACCGCGGCGCTGCTCGATCCGAATACGGCGCCCCAGCTCGCCTCGGGATTCAGCCGCGTGGCGCAGAACGCCTCTGCGACGGCGCGCGCGCCCCGCGAGGTGGCGCGGGACGCCGCCCCCCCGCGCTCAGCGCCCCCGTGTACCGCCGCCCCGTGGGTCGCCGCGCAGAGCAGCAGGTTCGCCTGCATCAAAGTAATGAATGCCTGAGCGAAGCCCCGTGCGAATGCCTCGTCGAACCCGGCGGTGACGAGCGCGGCGAAACGCTCGTACGCCGCGTCAAAAAACCGGTCGTGCCCGCGCGCGGCGGACAGCTCCCGCAGCACGACCTCGCCGGTGGCGGGCGACTTGGCGAATGCCCGCAGCACATCGAGGCACATGATGTTACCGGAGCCTTCCCAGATGGAATTGACCGGCATTTCGCGAACGATGCGCGCGAGCGCGAGCTCCTCCGTGTAGCCGTTGCCGCCGAGAACCTCCATTGTCTCTGCCGACAGTTCGCAGCCCCGCTTGCAGACCCAGAACTTTGCGGCCGAGGTGAGCGCGCGACGCAGTGTGGCCTCGCTGGGCACGTCGCTCTCGAAGGCTCTTGCGAGGCGCATGGACAGAGCGGTAGCCGCTTCCGACTCGACGACGAGATCCGCGAGCACGCTTCGCATCAGCGGCTGCTTGAGGAGCGGCGCGCCGAACGCGTGGCGATGGCGGGCATGGTGCAGGGCTTGCACGACCGCCTGCCGCATCATCCCGGCGCTACCGAGGACGCAATCGAGCCGGGTGTAGGTTCCCATTTCGAGGATGGTCGGCACGCCGCGCCCTTCCTCGCCCAGGCGTTGCGCCCAGGCGTCGATGAACTCGACCTCGGATGAAGCGTTCGAGCGGTTGCCCACTTTGTCCTTGAGCCGCTGAATGAAAATGCCGTTGCGGGTCCCGTCGGGCAACCGGCGGGGCATGAAGAAGCACGACAGGCCGGCCGCGGTCTGCGCGAGCACCAGGTGGGCATCGCACTGGGGTGCGGAGAAGAACCACTTGTGGCCGTTGATGCGATAGGAGCCATCCGAGGTGCGCTCCGCCCGCGTCGTGTTCGTGCGCACGTCCGAGCCGCCCTGCTTCTCGGTCATGCCCATGCCGATCAGGGCTCCTTGTTTGCGGTCGATCGGAAGGTCGCGGCTGTCATAGTTGCGGGTGAGAAGCCTCGGCATCCAATCCCGCGCGAGGTCGGGGTCCCGCCGCAGGGCCGCGATGGCCCCATACGTCATCGTCGTCGGACATAACGTGCCGCATTCGACTTGCGCTTGCATCAAGTAGCCCGCCGCTCGTGCCACGTGAGCACCGGGCACCGCCCGGCCGTTCTCGCGAATCCACGGGGCGCTGTGATAGCCGCGTGCCGCGATGCCTTGCATGAGCGTGTGCCAGGAGGGGTGAAACTCGAGGGCATCGACGCGCTCGCCCCGCACGTTGAAGGTCTGCAGCACCGGGGGGTGGCGATTGGCGAGGCGCCCGTGCTCGAAGTTCGCAGCGGTTCCGATCGCCGCGCCGTCACGCGCAAGCTGCGCCGCATGCGCGGCGGCGCCCTCGCGATTCACGGCCTCGAGCAACGCCTCGTCGGTCGCGAACAGATTGTAGTCGCCGAGCGGCGGGGTCTGATTCGGCGGTGCTGTCGCGGCGGGATCGGGCATGGGAGCTCCATCTTGCCCGGAGTACCCCCGAGGTGCTAGATTCGGTGCATATGTTCTCGGCAGACACGGTTTTCGGCAATCCCATCGGCATTTTCCGCCTGGGCCTGCTTGCGCTGCTGCTGCGCCGCTAGGCGCTACTCAAATGCGCTATCGGTCGGCGCTCACAAGACCGAAAACGAATCCCTCGACGCCAAATCAAACGCCCTGATTTGTGCTCGAGAGGCATGCAGCGATCGACAGAGCAGAGAGCATCATGTTGCGACATCCATCGAGCAAGTATCGCGCCTTCACGCCCATCGACATCGAGGACCGGCGCTGGCCCAACGCCGTCATCGCGGCCCCACCCACCTGGTGCAGCGTCGACCTGCGCGACGGCAATCAAGCCCTGATCGAACCCATGGACGCGGCCCGCAAGCGCCGCATGTTCGACATGCTGGTCCGCATCGGCTTCAAGGAGATCGAAGTCGGATTCCCCGCCGCATCACAAACTGACTTCGATTTCGTGCGCGAGATCATCGAGAAGGGCCTCATTCCCGATGATGTGACCATCCAGGTGCTCACGCAGGCGCGCCCGGAGCTGATCGAGCGGACCTATGAGTCGCTCAAGGGTGCGCGGCGGGCCATCGTCCATGTGTACAACTCCACCTCGATTGCCCAGCGCCGGGTGGTGTTTCGCACCGACCGCGCGGGCATCGTCGATATCGCGGTGAAGGGTGCCACCTGCGTGCGCGAGCACGCCGAGCGCGATCGAGGGACGGAATGGGTTTTCCAGTACAGCCCGGAGAGTTTCACCGGTACCGAGCTCGATTTCGCCGTCGAGATCTGCGATGCCGTGAATGCGGTCTGGGAGCCCACGCCCGCGCGGCCCTGCATTTTGAATCTGCCGGCCACTGTCGAGATGGCGACCCCCAATGTGTATGCCGATCAGATCGAGTGGTTTGGCCGGCACATCGGTAAGCGCGACAGCATCGTGCTCAGCGTCCATCCCCACAACGACCGCGGCACCGCCGTCGCGGCTGCCGAGTTCGCGGTCATGGCCGGCGCGCAGCGCATCGAAGGCACGCTGTTCGGCAACGGTGAGCGGACGGGCAATGTGGACATAGTGACCCTCGCTCTTAACTTGTACACGCAAGGTATTGATCCAGCATTGGATTTCGCTAACATCAACGAGGCAGCGCGGTGCGCCGAGATCTGCAATCAACTGCCGATCCATCCGCGCCATCCCTATGTCGGTGACCTCGTATTCACGGCTTTCTCGGGCTCTCATCAGGACGCCATCAAGAAAGGCCTTGCGGCGCGGGCTGAGGGCGACATTTGGGATGTCCCGTACCTGCCGATCGACCCTTCAGACCTCGGCCGCTCATACGACTCCATCATCCGAGTCAACAGCCAGTCGGGTAAGGGCGGGGTTGCCTACTTGCTCGAACGGGACTATCAGCTGGTGATGCCGCGGCGGCTCCAGATCGAGTTCAGCCAGGTCGTACAAGCGGCAGCAGATATCACCGGTAAAGAGTTGACTTCAAAGGAATTATGGGAGCTATTCAACCGAGAATACCTGGCCCCTCGAGCGCCGTTTCTCTACCGTTCCCATCAGCTCGCGGCCTCGACCGACGGTGCGGACAGCGAAAAGCTGTCGGTGCAGGTCGAGCGCAACGGGCGGCTCGAGACGTGGCTGGGGCAGGGTTCGGGTCCGATCGATGCCATGGTCGCCGCGATCGGGTTGCCCTTCGATGTACTTGCCTACGAGGAACACTCGCGGGGCCAGGGCAGTGGTGCGATGGCGGTCTCCTACATCGAGATCACCACTCGCGCGCGGCGCACGCTCTTCGGGGCGGGAATGCACTCGAACATCATCACCGCCTCTCTGCTGGCTGTCCTGTCGGCGGTCAACCGGGCTATCGCCAGCGAAGCGTTGGATTTGGACGCCAAAAGCGCCCGCACGGGCACGTAGCCGCTTGAAATCCTTGATTGGCGCCCCGACACGAGGTTTTGCGGCCCGGCCAAAATCCGCTATAGTGCGCAACTTCATGTGTCGGCCTGTTCGATCCCATTGATTTCAAGGGCTTTTCTCGAAAAATGAGTGAACGCGAAGACGAACATTTTGACATTGACGATGAGTTCCTGGGCGAAGCCGAAGAATCCCACGAATTCGATCCCCTCCTGGAGCGCACCGAGCGACGGCCCAAAGCGGCGGCTCAGGCCATCAAGCGTGGCAAGGCGGCGTGGAGTCGAGTGGAAGATGTCTTAGCCGAGCGGCAGTTGGAAAAAGAGCTGCGCGAAATTTTCGAAGACGATTGAGTCCATTGCGCGCGCGTTTGGGTGTGCCGCGTGCCTGACGTCCCTTCAAACTGGGTCGTGCTCAAGTTCGGCGGCACGAGCGTCTCGTCCACCGCCAACTGGCATAACATCGCAGGTGTGCTGCGCGAGCGCATCGCCGAGGGCCTGCGGCCGGTGGTGGTGCATTCGGCACTTTCCGGGGTCACCGATCGCCTCGAGTCCCTCCTCGCATCGGCGCTTGCCGGCGCACACCGCCCGGCGCTCGCCGCCATCGAGGCGCTGCATCGGGACCTTGCACGGCAGCTGGGCGTCGCCGCGGGCGCTCGCTTCGAAGGCTTCCTCGCCGAGCTGACCCGCCTCGCCGCTGACCTCGCCGAGGGCGGCGGTCTCGACGATCGCCGCCGCGCGCGCATCATGGCGATGGGTGAGCTGCTTGCGACCGCAGTCGGCTGCGAGTTCTTGAATGCGCAGGGTATCGCCACCGCCTGGGTCGATGCGCGCACGGTGCTGCGCGCCGAGCAGCGCGCCGGGTCCAATGTGAAAGCGAGCCTTCTGTCGGCCACCTGCGAATTTGCGCCCGATGCGCCCTTGCAATCGGCGTGGCGTGCGCTCGAGCGAGTGATCATCACCCAGGGCTTCATTGCCTCCAACGAGGCCGGCGACACCGTGCTCCTGGGGCGCGGCGGCTCTGACACCTCGGGCTCCTACTTCGCCGCCAAGCTCGAGGCCGTGCGTCTTGAAATCTGGACCGACGTGCCCGGTTTGTTCAGCGCCAATCCGCGCGCCATCCCGACCGCGCGTCTCTTGCGCGCCCTGCATTACGACGAAGCTCAGGAAATCGCGAGCAACGGGGCGAAAGTTTTGCACCCCCGCTGTGTGCTGCCGGTACGCCAGTACAAAATCCCGCTGCATGTGTACGCAACGCAGGCGCCGGGCCTCGAGGGCACGGTCATCAGCGCCGATGTCGCCGACAGTGCGGGCCAGGTGAAGGCCATCGCAATCAAGAAGGGCATCACGCTCGTGTCCATGGACAGCCCCGGCATGTGGCACGAGGTGGGATTTCTCGCCGATGCATTCCAGATCTTCAAGGAGCAGGGAATCTCCGTCGACCTCATTTCGACCTCGGAGACGAATGTCACCGTGTCGCTCGATCCAACGGCCAATACGCTCGATCCGGCCGCCTTGGCGCGGCTCTCGGCGGCTCTCGGCCAGCTGTGCCGCGTCGAGATATTGGGGCCCTGCGCCTCGTTGAGCCTGCTCGGCCGCAATATCCGCGGCATCTTGCACGAGCTCGGGTCCGCCTTCGAGCTGTTCCAGGATCACAAGGTTTATCTGGTCAGCCAGGCGGCCAATGACCTGAACTTCACGTTCGTGATCGACGAGGCGCAGGGCGAGCGCCTGGCGGTCAAGTTGCACGAGCGGCTCATTCAGAGCATCGGCTCGGACAAGGTGCTCGGCCCCACCTGGTTGCAGCTCTTCGCCTCGAAGGAAAGCACGCCGCCCGCTGCCGTGAACTGGTGGGAGGAAGCCTCGAAGCGGCGCCGGCTGCTCGAGATCGGCCGCCGGGAATCGGCGGCATTCGTCTATGACCTCGCTTCCATCGAGGCTGCGGCCGCGGCATTGAGGGGGGTGAAATCGATCGCACGCTGGGCGTACGCCATGAAAGCGAACTGGCATCCCGAGATCCTGCGACGCGTTCATTCGGCCGGCCTCTCCCTCGAATGTGTGTCGCAGGGCGAGATCGAGCACGCTTTCGCGCACGTGCCGGGCCTCACGCCGGAGCGCGTCTTGTTCACGCCCAACTTCGCGCCCCGGTCGGAGTACGAGTACGGCTTTCGGCAGGGTGTGCAGGTCACCCTCGACAATCTCTATCCGCTCAAAGCATGGCCGGAGGTGTTCCGGGACCGTGAGATTTTCGTGCGCGTCGATCCAGGGACCGGACGTGGCCATCATCACCACGTGCGCACCGCCGGAGAGCATTCGAAATTCGGTGTTCCCGTGGCCGAGCTCGAGGAGCTCGCCGATCTTGCGCGGGCCGCAGATGCGCGCGTCGTGGGACTGCACGCACACACCGGCAGCGGCATCCTGGATGTCGCGAACTGGACCGAGACCGGCGCCTTGCTTGCGCAGCTCGCGCGGTACTTTCCGGATGTGCACGTCGTCGATTTGGGCGGCGGCATCGGCGTTCCCGAGCAGCTCGGCCAGAGCGGCATCGACCTCGGCGCGCTCGATGCGGGCGTCGCGCAGCTGAAGCAACGCTTTCCTCAGATCGAATTTTGGATGGAGCCCGGCCGATTTCTGGTCGCAAAGGCCGGCGTGCTCGTGGCCGTGGTCACTCAACTGAAGGGCAAGGGCGAAACGCGCTATGTGGGCATCGCCACGGGCATGAACTCGCTCATCCGGCCCGCGCTTTATGGAGCTCATCACGATATTCGCAATCTCACGCGCCTCGAGCAGCCGCTGACTGATAAGGTCACGGTCGTCGGGCCGATTTGCGAGACGGCGGATCAGCTCGGGAGCGACCGCTGGCTGCCTCCGACCGAGGAGGGAGACGTGTTGCTCGTGGCAAACTGCGGCGCCTATGGCTACGCCATGGCGTCCCACTATAACCTTCGCCCCCCGGCAGCGGAGTTTGTGATCGAGTCATGACGGAAGTAGGCATCATCGGGTGGCGCGGCATGGTCGGCTCTGTGCTGGTGCAGCGCATGCGCGCCGAGCGTGATTTCGATCTGATCGAGCCGATTTTCTTCAGCACCTCCCAGGCCGGAGCGGCCGCGCCCGACATCGGCCGCAAGGCGCGCCCCGTTCAGGATGCCCACGACCTCGATGTGCTCGCGCGGCTTCCGATGCTCATCAGCACGCAAGGCGGCGACTATACCCAGGCCGTTCACGGACGTCTGCGTGCGGCGGGCTGGCAGGGCTACTGGATCGATGCCGCCTCGACCTTGCGTATGGCGGAGTCGGCGGTCATCGTGCTCGATCCGGTGAATCTCGAGGTCATGCGTGCGTCGCGCGATGCAGGCATCAAGGACTTCATCGGCGGCAACTGCACCGTCTCGCTCATGCTGATGGCCGTCTGCGGCCTGATGCGGGCGGGGCTCGTGGAGTGGATCACTGCCATGACGTATCAGTCTGCGTCGGGCGCCGGCGCTCAAAACATGCGCGAGATGCTCGAGCAAATGGGGGCTCTGCATAAAGCGGCCGGTGACTTGCTGCGGGATCCCGCGAGCGCGATTCTCGACATCGATCGGGCGGTCTCGGACGCTTTACGCAGCAGCGACTTCCCCACCGCGCAATTCGGCGTGCCGCTGGCGGCGAGCCTCATCCCGTGGATCGACAAGGACCTGGGGACCGGTCAGAGCCGTGAGGAATGGAAGGCCGGGGCGGAGTCGAACAAGATCATGGGCACCGTGGCGAACCCGGTGCCGGTAGAGGGTATCTGCGTACGAGTGAGCGCCATGCGCTGCCATTCGCAGGCACTCACCATCAAGCTCAAGCGCGATGTGCCGCTCGCCGAGATCGAGCGCCTGATCGCCGGCGGCAACGATTGGGTCAAGGTCATCCCGAACGAGCGTAACGCCTCCATCGCGGCGCTCGCACCGGCGGTGGTGAGCGGCACCCTGACCATCCCGGTTGGCCGGTTGCGAAAGCTCGCCATGGGCGGGGAGTATCTAGCAGCGTTCACGGTCGGCGATCAGCTGCTGTGGGGGGCGGCGGAGCCTCTGCGCCGCACTATGCGTTTCCTGCTGGGCTGACGCCGCGGCCGTTGGTGCGCGCCGCCTCACGGGGTGAACGGCGCTCCGCCGCGAGAGACTGCTCCGGCGAGAGGAGCTGAATGGGCACCGGATCCACGCGCCAGATGTCCCGACAATACTCCCGAATCGCACGATCCGATGAGAACTTGCCGCTGCGGGCGGTGTTGAGAATCGACATGCGCGTCCAGTGCTCGCTGTCTCGGTACGCCGCCGACACCTTCTCCTGGCACTCGAGGTAGGACGCAAAATCCGCAAACAGCATATAAGGGTCGTAGTGCATCAAATTATCCATCAGCGGCCGCAGCAACTCGGTGTCGCCGCGCGTGAAGAACCCGCCGCGGATGAGGTCGATGACCTCGCGCAACCGCGGGTTCGCCGCGTAGTAGTCCATGGGCCGATAGCCCCGCGACCGTAATGCGAGCACTTCCTCGGCGGTCAGTCCGAAGAGAAAGAAATTCTCCGCGCCGATTTCCTCACGCAGCTCGATATTGGCGCCATCGAGGGTGCCGATGGTGAGCGCACCGTTCATGCAGAACTTCATGTTGCCGGTGCCGGATGCCTCCTTGCCGGCGAGCGAGATTTGCTCGGACAAATCGGCGGCCGGATAGACACGCTGGCCGTTGGTCACATTGAAGTTCGGAAGGAACACGAGCTTCAGCCGGTCGCGCACATCCGGATCGCGGTTGATCACATCGCCCACCGACGTGATCAGCTTGATCATGAGCTTCGCGAGGTGGTAGCCGGGAGCCGCCTTGCCGCCGAAGATGAAGGTGCGCGGCTCGACGGTCAAGCTGGGATTCGACTTCAAGGCAATGTAGAGCGATACCACGTGCAGTACTTTGAGATGCTGCCGCTTGTACTCGTGAATGCGCTTGACGAGCACGTCGAACATCGAGTCGGGATCGATGCGTATGCCGGTGCGCTCGAGCGCGAGCGAGGCGAGGCTGCGCTTGTTCGCGAGCTTGATCTCGCGCCAGCGGGCGCGGAACGCGGGATCCTGCGTGAGCGGCTCCAGCCGCCGCAGTGCCGACAAGTCCTTGATCCAGCCCGCGCCGATGTGCTCCGTGATGAGATCGGAAAGCAGCGGATTGGAGAGCGCCACCCAACGGCGCGGCGTGACGCCGTTGGTCTTGTTGCTGAACTTCTTCGGCCACAGCTCGTAGAAATCCTTGAGAACGTCGCGCTCCAGAAGCTCGGTGTGCAGTGCGGCCACGCCATTGATGGCATGGCTGCCGACGCAGGCCAGGTTTGCCATGCGCACATAGCGCTGGTCGGTCTCCTCGATGATCGACATGCGCCGGATGCGCTCGTCGTCGCCCAAAAAGCGCATCCGCACCTCCTCGAGGAACTGCGCGTTGATGTCGTAGATGATCTGCAGGTGCCGCGGCAGCACGCGGCCGAATACCTCGAGCGGCCACCGCTCGAGCGCCTCGGGGAGGAGCGTGTGGTTGGTGTAGGCGAACGTTCGGCCGGTGACGTTCCATGCCTCGTTCCAGGGCAGGGCGTACTCATCGATCAAGAGCCGCATGAGCTCGGCGATGGCGATTGCCGGATGCGTATCGTTCAGCTGCGCCGCGAACTTCTCATGAAAGCGCTCGAGCGGCACGTTCTGCGTGCGCGCGATGCGGAACATGTCCTGGATCGAGCAGGAGACGAAGAAGTACTGCTGCTCGAGACGCAGCTCCTTGCCGCGCAGCTGTTCGTCATTCGGATAGAGCACCTTGCTCAGGTTCTCCGAGGTGACTTTTTGATTCACGGCGCCGTAATAGTCGCCGCTGTTGAAGGCGGCGAAGTCGAACGACTCGGGCGCCTCCGCGCTCCACAGGCGCAAGGTGTTCGCGGTGTTGGTGCGATAGCCCAGGATGAGCGTGTCGTAGGGAACCCCATGCACGATCTTGTGAGGAACCCATCGCACGCGCGGCCGCTCGTGCTCGTCGACGTAGTGCTCGGTGGTGCCGCCGAATTTAACGTTCACGGCCCACTCGGGCCGCGCCAGCTCCCAGGGGTTGCCGAATCGCAGCCATTTGTCGGTTTTCTCGATCTGCCAGCCGTCGACGATCTGTTGTTGGAAGATCCCGAACTCGTAGCGAATGCCGTACCCGAGCGAGGGAATCTCGAGCGTTGCCATCGAATCGATGAAGCACGCCGCCAGTCGACCGAGACCGCCGCTCCCGAGCCCCGGCTCCTCTTCTTGCCGCAGCAGCTCCTCGAGATTGAGCCCGAGCTCCGACATGCCTTGCCGAACGGTCTCGGTGATGCCGAGATTCAGCAGGTTGTTGCCGAGATGCGGCCCCATCAGGAACTCGGCGGATAGGTAGGCGACGGTGCGCGAGGCGTCCCGGGTGTAGGTGGCCGCGGTGCTGATCCAACGCTGCAGCATCCGGTCGCGTACCGCATAGGCGAGCGCCATGTAGTAATCGTTCTTGGTGGCGAGTGCCGCGAACTTGCCCTGCATGTAGTACAAGTCATCGAGGAACGAGTTCTTGATCGCTTCCTTGTCGAGGGCCGTGCGCTCATCGGCCGGCTCCCTCATGGCGACCATACCACCTGAACGGGCGTACGCTCCTGGCGCAACACGGCTCGCACGGGCATGTCCTCGACGGGACCGGGGCCGAGCGCCGCCGTGAGAGTGCGCCACTTTGCCTCGCCCAGGATGAGCAGATAGATGCGCCGCGAGTCGAGGAGGGCGGCGAGGTTCAAGCTCAAGCGCGCACGCGGAGGCGTCGGCGACCTCATTCCGACGCATCCGGGAGGGGCGTTCGGATCGAGCGCATCGCGCAAGTTCGGGGAATGCGGAAACAGGGACGCGGTGTGCCCGTCGTCGCCCATGCCGAGCACGGCCGCATCGAACGGCCGCGGTACGTGCGCGAAGGTCTCCCACGCCGACGCTGCGCCCAACTCAGGCGAGGGCGCGGCATTCTTCAGTCCGGTGAAGCGCGCTGCGGCGGCTCGATCGCGCAGCAGCACATCGCGCACGAGTGTTTCGTTGCTTGCCGGATCAGGGGGTGTCACCCAGCGCTCGTCGGCGAGAGCCACCGAGATGCGTCCCCAGTCAAGAGGCTGGATGCGCAGCTGCTCGAAAAGCCTCACCGGCGAATTACCGCCGGATACGACGAGGCTGGCGAGGCCGCGCTGCGCGATCGCCTGCTCGAGGCTGGCGGCGATGTCGCCCGCGAGCTGCTTCGCGAGCGCCTCGGAGTCGGGGTACCGTTGGATCGCGGGGTTCGTACTGGCCATGACCCAGCCTAGCATGGGGCACCGCTCGCGCAAGCCTCGCGCGACAGCAGGCCCTCGCGGTGCTATAAGACGCTTCCGATGAAGGACCTGACGGCGCACTCGATCGGAAAGCACATCTTGGAAATGGCCGTGCCCATTGCGGCCGGCATGCTGTTTCAGACGCTTTATTTTTTGATCGATCTGTATTTCGTCGCCCATCTGGGCGATGCGGCGCTCGCCGGAGTCGGCGCGGCCGGCAACGTGATGTTCATCGTGTTCGCGCTCGCGCAGGTGCTTGGCGTGGGCACAGTCGCCCTCATCTCGCATGCAGTCGGCCGCAAGAACCAGGCGGATGCTACGCGGGTGTTCAACCAGAGCTTTTCGCTTTCCGCCCTATGCGGTGTCTTGACGCTCGTCGCCGGCTATCTCATCGCCGTGCCTTACATGCACAGTTTGGGGGCGGACGCCGCGACGGCCGCGGCCGGCATCGAATATCTGCGGTGGTTCCTGCCGAGTCTCGGCCTGCAATTCGCGGTGGTGGCCATCAGCTCTGCGCTGCGCGGCACCGGCATCGTCAAGCCCAGCATGATCGTGCAGGTCCTCACCGTCATCCTGAACGCCATCCTGGCGCCGGTGCTGATCGCGGGGTGGGGTACCGGCCATCCGCTCGGCGTGGCCGGCGCCGGTCTCGCAAGCTCGCTCGCCAGCGCCGTGGGTGTGGTCCTGCTCGCCCTTTATTTCCACCGGCTGGAGCACTACGTGGTGTTCGACGCGAGCGCCTGGCGATGGGACTTTTCCGTTTGGGGCAGGCTCCTGCGGATCGGCTTGCCCGCGGGCGGCGAATTCGCGCTGATGTTTCTCTATATGGCGGTCATCTACTGGATCATCCGGCCCTTCGGCCAAGATGCGCAGGCGGGGTTCGGAATCGGCATGCGCCTGAACCAAAGCCTGTTCCTGCCCGCGATGGCCGTAGCGTTCGCGACCGCGCCGATCGTCGGCCAGAATTATGCGGCCGGAAAGTTCGCCCGCGTGCGGGAAGCCTTCGTGCGCGCCACGCTCATCGGGGCGCTGATCATGGGATTGCTGACCTTGCTGTGCGAGTGGCGCGCGGAGTGGTTGGTGCGGGCGTTCACGACGGAGCCCGGTGCGGTCGCGGTCGCGACCCAATTGCTCAAGTTGATCGCCCTGAACTTCATTGCATCCGGCGTGATATTCACCTGCTCCGCGGTGTTCCAAGGACTCGGCAACACCGTTCCAGCGGTGGTGAGCGCCGCGACGCGTATCGTGAGCTTCATCGTGCCGGCGCTATGGCTCATGCATCAGCCACAATTTCAGTTGGTGGAGCTGTGGTACATCTCCATCGCGAGCGTGACGGTGCAGGCGCTGGTGAGTCTATGGCTCGTTCGTTTAGAGTTTCGCCGCCGCATGCCCGATGTCGCGCCGGTACTCGAGGCCGGCTGACTTGCAGATGAAAACATTCGTCGACGTGGCAGGCTGGACCGGAGCAGCCTTGATTCTGGGCGCCTACGGCCTGATCTCCGCAGGAAAGATCCAGGGTCGCTCGGCCTTGTATCAATGGATGAACGTCCTCGGCGCGACCGGCTTCATCCTCAACAGCGGCTGGTATGGGGCGTGGCCCTCGGTAGGCCTCAATATCGTGTGGTTGGCCATCGGGATCGTGGCCTTGATGCGTCTCGCACGAGCGTAATCCCGGTCCGCCAAGCACTGCATGGCTGTCGCGCGGCGCACCGCCGTGCGGCGGCACTGCGGCTGAGGGATTAATGGGCGATTGCGCGAGATTGTGAGCTTGACCCGGCTCCGGGACGGCGCGCTAGATATAGCTGAAGAGAGAACTGCTACGGTGCGACGCCCACAAAGAGGATCACTCTGGTATGGAGTGAAGCTCGGGCCGTCCGAATCGCCCCTCTCATCGATTCGCCGGGTCTCGACGCGGTCACCGCTGCGGCAGTAGCAGTTTTTCCCTCAGCCACTATGTCCCGCGGCGGCATGCACACCCAGCGTGCCGGGTCGAGCTTCGCGCCCGCGGGCGGGGCATGATGGGGCGGCGGCTCACTTCGCACTTTACGCGGGCGAGCCGCGCGCGCGTCGCCTTCACTCCCGAATCACCGCCGCCGTTCCGAGCGCGATCCGCTCGTAGAGCTCTTGCATGGCTTCGTTTTCAAGCGCGATACATCCTCGTGTCCAGTCCTTTGGTGCCCCGACCGGCCGTCTGGGGTCCTGCCCATGGATATAGATCTCTCCACCGAGACGGGTGTGCTGCGGAGGCAGGCTCTTCGAGCGAATGGCCGAGACGATCCGCGCATGCTCCTCGGCCGTGATGAGGCCGGCGGCGAGCCCGCGCTCGGCGTGCTCCGCGTTCGGATAGCTGAGGCACAACGACAGGAAGTATTTGCTGCGCGGGTTCTTGCTGCAGATATAGAACTCACCGACCGGGGTCGCCTCGTCGCCTTCCACCGCCTTGTCGGCGGCCGAATTTCGTCCGAGCGCCACGGGGTAGCTGCGCTCGAGCCGCTCACCGGCATAGAGGCTCAGCGTACGCGCGGCCTTCTCGATCACGATCCGGTGATTCACGGGCGGCTTCCGCGCATCGATCAGGGCTCGGTGGCGGGGGGTGTCGCCGAGGGCGGCATGCGAGCCGCAGCGTGCCGCGTTGCCAGCAACTCGACCACCCGCGCGAGCGATAGGCCCCTCGCCTCGAGCAGCAGCACGACGTGGTAGAGCAGGTCCGCGCCCTCGGCCGCCACGTCCTCATCGGACTGAAGGACGCTCGCAAGCGCAAGCTCGACCCCTTCCTCGGCCACCTTCTGTGCGATGCGCCGAGGACCCGCATCCAGGAGCCGCGCGGTATAACTGCCTTGCGGCCGCTCGGCGATGCGCTGCCGGATTATTGCCGACAAGGTTCCGAGGAAGCCGTAAGGCGCCGCAGCGGCCTGCGGCGCGGCCTCCCCGAAACAGGTTGCCGTCCCCAGATGGCAGGCGGGACCTGAAGGCTTCGCGAGAATCAGCAGCGTGTCGCCGTCGCAGTCCGGCGCGATTGCGAGCACCTCGAGGAAATGCCCGGACGTCTCGCCCTTGGTCCAGAGCCGTTGCTTGCTGCGGCTGAAGAAGGTTACTCGGCCGGTCGCCTGGGTCATTGCGAGCGCCTCGCGCGTCATGTAGGCGAGCATGATCACGGCGCCGCTTTCGTGGTCTTGCACGATCACAGGCAGCAGCCCGCCGCTTTTGTCCCACTCCAGGGCCTGGACGTCGCCCCCGGTCATGGCCGCACCTCGATGCCGTCGGCGCGCAGCGCGCGCTTCAAATCGGGAATCGCAATATCGCCGGAGTGAAAGACGCTGGCGGCGAGTGCCGCGTCCGCATGGGAGGCAAGAAATACTTCCGAGAAATGCCGCATGGATCCTGCGCCTCCCGATGCCACCAGCGGTACCTGACACACGCGGCGCACCGCCTTGAGCTGCTCGATATCGTACCCGCGGCGTACGCCGTCGCTCGCCATGCAATTCAAGACGATTTCCCCGGCTCCGCGTCGCTGTGCCTCGGCCACCCACGCGAGCGTGGTGCGCCCGGTGTCCCCCGTGCGATTCACATCGCCGGTGAGTTGCTGGACACGATACTCGCCGCCGATCGTTTGGCTGTCGACGCCCACCACGACACATTGGGCGCCGAACCGGAGACTCAAGGCATCGATGAGATCGGGGTCCGCGAGCGCCGGCGAATTGACCGACACTTTTTCAGCGCCCGACGCGAGTACTTGCTCGGCATCGGCGACGCTGCGTATGCCCCCCGCCACGCAGAACGGAATATCCAGGACGCGCGCAACGCGCTCGATCCAGGAGCGATCGACGGAGCGTCCCTCCGGGCTCGCGGCGATGTCGTAGAACACGAGCTCATCGGCACCCTCATCGCGGTAGCGGAGCGCAAGGTCCAGAATGTCCCCGACGACGCGATGCTCTTGAAAGCGCACCCCTTTCACGACCCGGCCGTCGCGCACGTCCAGGCATGGGATTATGCGTTTGGCAAGAATGGCCGCAGCTCCGCGAAGGGAATGAGATTCTCGAGCAGGGCCTTGCCGCTGATGGCCGCCCCTGCGCCGCACGCCGCGAGGGCTTTGAGGTCCGCGGCATCGCGTACCCCGCCGGATGCCTGCCAGACGATCCGCGGAAAGCGCCGCGCGGCTTCCGTATAGAGTGCCACGTTGGGTCCCGCCAGCGCACCGTCGCGGGCGACGTCGGTACAGAGCACGTGCTTCACGGCGCCCGCAAACCCGGCGAGCGCATCCCAGAGCGCAACGCTCGACTGTTGCTGCCACCCGTGGGTGGCGATACAGGGCGTGCCCCCCGGATCCAGGCGCACATCGAAGGCAAGTGTAATCCGCTCGCACCCGAAGCGCTCCAGCCAGCTTCGCACCGCCTGCGGATCGGTTACCGCCGCGCTGCCGACGACTGCACGCGCGGCGCCCATCCCGAGCACGCGCTCGACGTCGGCCTCGCTGCGCAAGCCGCCGCCGACCTGAAGCCGGATGCCCGGCTCGCAGGCGAGCCGGGCCAGGAGCTCCCGATGACCGCTTCCCACGGAGCCGTCGCGGGCGCCATCGAGGTCCACGACGTGCAGCCAATCCGCGCCGCATGCCCGGTATTTGCGCAGGAGATCGAGCGGTTGCGCCTCGTACCGTGTCTGCTTCGCAAAGTCGCCGCGCAGCAGGCGCACACACCCGCCGTCCTTCAAGTCGATGGCAGGAATCAGGCGCATGGTGAAATGCCCGGCACGGCGACGCTCAACTCAGATCCAGAAAATTTCGGAGCAGCCGGGCGCCTACGGCGGCGGATCGCTCCGGATGGAATTGAACCCCATAGAAGTTGCGCCAGGCGATGCAGGCACTGAACGCGATGCCGTAGCGGCAGGTCGCGATCGTGGCTTGTGTCGGCGGCAGGGCATAGCTGTGCACGAAGTAAGCATAGTCGCCGGCGGACAGGCCGGCGAGCAGCGGCGAGTAGTGCTCGATCTCGAGCGTGTTCCAACCCATGTGCGGGACCGGGCGCCCGGGCGCCTGGGGCAGCTTGGAGACGGGCTCGGGGATCACACCAAGGCAGGTGGTCGCGCCTTCCTCGGATGCCGCGCACAAAAGCTGCATTCCGAGGCAAATGCCGAGCACCGGCTGGGTCAGGGAAGGAATGAGTGCGTCGAGACCGCTCGAGCGCAGACGCGCCATGGCCTCGCCGGCGGCGCCGACCCCGGGCAGAAGAACGTGGCTCGCCCGGCGGATACGGTGCGGATCGGCGGAGACTTCGGCGCGGACCTCGAGCCGCTCCAGTGCGAACTGCAGCGAGGCAATGTTGGCGCCGCCCGAGGCGACGATGACGGCATCGCGCGCGCTCATTGCTTCGCCACGCCCGCGGCGCTCACAAGGTGCCCTTCGTGGACGGCAACTCGCTGCCGTCGCGGCGAATTGCCTGGCGCAGTGCGCGACCCACTCCCTTGAAGCAGGATTCGATCATGTGGTGCGTGTTCTCTCCGCTCACGCGAAGGTGCAAGGCTGCTCCCAAGGTCTCGCACAAGGAGCGAAAAAAATGCGACACCAGCTCGGTCGGCATGTCGCCGACTCGCTCGCGGTTGAAACGGCCCTCCCAGACGAAATAGGGGCGGCCCGACAGATCGAGCGCCACATGCGCCTCCGCCTCGTCCATCGCGAGCACGAAGCCGTAGCGTCCGATGCCGCTCTTGTCGCCCAGGGCCTCGCGCAGCGCCGAGCCGAGAGCGAGGGCACAATCCTCGATCGTATGGTGCTCGTCGATGTCGAGGTCTCCCCGGCATTCGAGCGAGAGGGCAAAACCGCCGTGCTTTGCAATCTGCTCGAGCATGTGGTCGAAGAATCCGAGACCGGTGGTCACGTTGCTCGGTCCCTCGCGGGACAGGTCCACCTCCACCGCGATATGCGTCTCACGCGTCTTGCGCTCGACCCGGGCGCGCCGCGCCGCGCCGAGGATGCGCTCCGCGATGGCGGGCCAGGTCTGCGCATTGCTGCCGTTCAACTGAACCGTCAGTCCTGTGACTCCGAGATTGCGCGCGAAATCGAGATCCGTCTCGCGATCGCCGATCATGAAGCTGCGCGCCGGATCGATCGGGTGGGTCCTCAAGTACTCATCGACCATCCCGAGGCGGGGCTTGCGGCAGGCGCATGCCTCGCTCAGGAAATGCGGGCAAATGAACACCGCCTCGAACTCGATGCCCTGCGAGGCGAACAGCTCCAGGGTAAATCGATGGGGGGTCTCGAAGGCCTCCCGCGGCAGACTCGAAGTGCCGAGCCCGTCCTGGTTCGTGACCATGACAAGGCGGAACCCGGCGCGCACCAGGGAGAGCAGAGCCGGGATGACCCCGGGCATCAGACGGATCTTATCGAGACGGTCCACTTGCTCATCGGGAGGTTCCTCGATGAGCGTGCCGTCGCGATCGACGAACACCACGCGCCGCGCGCGCTTGGACACGCCAGTGGATGCGGAGTCGCCCGGGGATGGGGTGTCGCACGGGGATGGGGTATCGCCAGGGGATGGGGTATCGCCAGGGGATGGGGTCAAGCGGCCTCCCAGCTTTCGAGAAGGGCCTCGTTCTCGGCGTGGGTGCCTACCGAGATGCGCAGCGACGTCGGCAGGGACGCGTTGGCGCGCAGATCGCGCACGATGGTGCCGCCGGCGATGCCCGCACGCAGGAGGCGTTCTGCGTCGTCGCTCTCGATCATGAGAAAATTCGCATCGCTCGGCCACACCTTGGTCACCAGAGGCAGACGTTCCAGGCGCGTCCGCAGGCGCTCGCGCTCCTCGAGGAGAGCCACGATGCGGGCGCCGGCGGCGGCGATGCCCTCCGGATCGAGCGCGCGCAGTGCCGCCTCGATGGTCGGCTGTGCCAGCGAGTAGGGCGGGATCACACGTCGTGCCAGCTCGATGAGCTCGGGATCGCCGAGCAGGGCGCCGATGCGCGCGCCTGCGAGCGCATGCGCCTTCGAGAGCGTGCGCATGATGGCAAGCGTCGAGAAGCGCTCGAGCCACGAAGCGAGGCTCTCTCGGCCCGACCATTCGATGTAGGCCTCATCGATGGCGACGATGGCCTTGCCGTCGAGCGCCGCGCACACCGCCTCGATCGCGGCAAGATCGAAGGCATTGCCGGTCGGATTGTTGGGCGAGCATAAATAAACGATCTTCATGTAGGGACGCCAGCTGTCGAGCAGCCGGTCGGGATCGAGACGCCAGCCTCGTGCACGCTCGAGCGGTACGTCCACCACGTTGGCGCCCTGGATGTCCGCGGCCACCCGATACATGCCGAACGTCGGCGGGCATTGCAGAATCGCATCCTCTCCTGCACGCAGATAGATACGCGAGAGCACGTCGATGGCCTCGTCGCTGCCGCGCCCGACCAGGAGCCGTTCGGACGGGACGCCGTACAAGGCGGCAAGGCGCATGATCAGCGCCCGCGGCTGCGGCTCGGGATAGCGGTTGAGGCCGCCGGTTGTGGTGTCACCGGGCGGACGCCAAGGGGCTTCGTTCGCATGCAGCCGCGTGAGCGCCGGGAGCCACGCGGCATGTGAGTACGGCTTCAGGCTGCGGATCTCGGGACGCGCGAGCGCCAGCACGGGATTCATAGAGCTCGCTCCTCGAGGGCAGCGAGGCGGATGCTCACCGAGGCGGCATGCGCGTCCAGTCCCTCGAGTCTCGCCAAGGTGCGTGCGACCTCGCCAAGGCCCGCGAGCCCCGCGGGCGAGAGCTCCTGCACCGTAATGCGCTTTTGAAAGTCCTCGAGCGACAGGCCGCTGTAGGCGCGTGCGTAGCCGTAAGTCGGCAGCGTGTGATTGGGTCCGCTGCAGTAGTCGCCCATCGACTCCGGCGACCAGGGGCCCAAGAACACGGCTCCCGCGCACTCGACTTTCGCGAGCCAGCGGCGCGGCTCGCGCACTTGCAGCAGGAGGTGCTCCGGGGCGTACTCATTGGCCACGGACAAGGCGACGTCCAACGACTCGACCACGATGAGCCGCATCTCGGGCACGGACCTCCCGAGGATGTCGCGCCGGGAAAGCCTCTGCACTTGCGCGCGCACTTCGCGCTCGACGGCCGCCGCGAGGCTCGGGGACGGGGTCACCAGCAGCGCTTGCGCGTCGGCGCCGTGCTCGGCCTGGGCGAGCAGGTCGGCCGCCACGAAGTCCGCGCGCGCGCTCTCGTCGGCGACCACCAGCACTTCGGTGACGCCGGCCGGCAGATCCGCCGCAGCACCCCCGGCGTCAGCGGCGACGCAGAGCTTCGCCGCCGTCACCCAGGCATTCCCCGGGCCGTACAGCTTGTCGCACTTGGGCACAGAGGCCGTGCCGTAGGCCATGGCGGCAATCGCCTGGGCGCCGCCCACCTTGAAGATACGCTGCACGCCGGCCTTTCGTGCAGCCGTGAGAATCGCCGGATCCGCCCGGCCGCCTCGGTTCGGGGGCGTGCACATGATGCGCTGCGGACAGCGCGCCAGAGCGGCGGGCACGCCGAGCATGATGGCCGTGGAGGGGAGGGGTGCCGACCCTGCGGGAACGTAGAGACCCACGGCACGCACCGGCACGCTGATGCGCTCGCACAGGACGCCCGGTGCCGTCTCCACGGCGAGCGCGGCGGGAAACTGCGCAGCGTGAAACGCCGTCACCGTTCCGATCGCGACATCGATCGCTCGATGCTGCTCGGAGGTCAGGCTGCGCTCGGCCTCCTCGAATTCGGCTGCGGAGACCTCGAGGGACTCGAGGCGCACGCCGTCGAGGCGCCGCGTCAGCTCGTAGAGCGTGGCATCCCCGCCGCGGCGAACGGCGGCGACGATGTCCGCGGCCTCGCGGGCGATGCGCTCGGCGCCGCGCTGCGCGGGCCGCTCGAGTGCGACGCGGCGCTCCTCGGTCGACAGCGATGTCCAATCGAGCGTACGCATGGGTGCTTTAAGCCAGCATCTTCTCGACGGGCAACACCAGGACGGAGCTCGCGCCCGCGCTTTTCAGCTGCTCGAGTGTCTCCCAGAACACGTTCTCCGGGCACACGGCATGCACGGCGACTCGATCGCCCAGGCCCTCCAGCGGAATCACCGTCGGCGCCTCGCTTCCGGGGAGGAGCTTTGCGATGGCGGGCAGCGCCTGGCGCGAGGCGTGCAGCATGATGTACTTGCTGCCTTTCACCTGTTCCACGCCGTCGATGCGCATGAGCAAGCGGCGGGTCCAGTCCTGCTTCTCGGCGGGTATCGGGATGGGTGTGCGAATGAGGACGGCCTGACTTTCCAGCACCACCTCGGCCTCGCGCAGATGATTGGCCGCGAGCGTGGATCCGGTGGACACGAGGTCGCAGATGACATCGGCGCGACCCAGGCGCGGCGCGATCTCGACGGATCCCGACAGCACCACGACCTCGGCGCGGATGCTGCGCTCGGCGAGGAAGCGGCCGAGAATGTAGGGGTAGGTGGTCGCGATGCGCTTGCCCGCGAGGGACTGCGCACCGCGGTAGACGAAGCCGTCGGGCACGGCGAGGCACAGCTTGCAGCGGCCGAAATCGAGCGGCCGCACGATCTCGAAGAGCGGCGCGAGGCCGCGGGCACGGAATGCAAGACGCTTTTCCTCGACCACGTTCAAGCCCACGACGCCCAAGTCGCAGACATCTTCCTGAACCAGATCCGGGATATCGTCGTCGCGCACGAAGAGCACGTCGAGCGGCATGTTCTCCCCGTAGCACATGAGCTGATCCTTGCCGCGCGTGTACTTGAGCCCACATCTGGACAGGAGATCGAGCGAGGAGTCGGTCAGACGACCGCTCTTTTGAACCGCGACCTTGAGGCGCATGGAAGCCGGGGTGCTCATGCGTGCGGCTTCAGCCGGTCGGTGACCGCACGATACCCGCCATTGCCGGACGAGAGATAGCGTGCGACGCGGCCGATGGTGGTGACGCTCACGCCGGTCTGCTTGTGGATATCGCGATACGGCAGACCGCGCTCCAACAGCTCGACCACGGCCCACCGATCCGCCATGGCCTGCAGCTCGGTCGGTGTGCAGAGGTCGCGGAAGAAGCTGCGGCATTCCTCGACGCTGCGCAGTGCCAGGATGGCGGTGAACAGCGCCCGCTCGTGCTGCTGCTCCTGGCGCTGGGTGACCGGGCGGTTGGTTTTCATGCCGATGCTGTTCCAGTGTATTAACGCATTAGCACATTAATACATGGGCGCGGGCAGCGCAAGCGGGGCGCTTGACGGCCGCGGCGTGCCTGATACCATTGTCGGGCCTATCTAGACCGGCTGAGGGAAAGGCCCTTAGAAGCCGGGGCAACCACCGCGAGGCTCTTCTGAACCTCAAGGAACGGTGCCAACTCCTGCGGAGGGCCGGCGTGTCCGGGCTCCGATAGATGGGCGGCGAGTTGAAGGGCGCAAAGCCTCAACGGCCGAGCGAGCGGTGCCGCTCCTTAAGGGGTTATGTAATGCCTTAAGGAGGATCCATGGTGCCGAGTCGTGTTCCTGAAAAGCCGAAATCTCCCGACAAACCCGCGAGGCCTGCGGGCGGCGGAAATGTTGCGCCCATCCGAACCGGCGTCGACACGGTCGTGCGCGACGAGGTTCTGAGGCTGCCCGGCCCCTGGCGGCTGCACTATGGTGACGTGCTGCCCGACGCGCACGTGGCATTTCGTCTGATCGGACCGAAGGACGCTCCGCTCGTCGCGGTGCTCGGCGGCATCTCTGCGCATCGCGGAGTATGCGGGGCGGATGGGTGGTGGCCCGAGCTCGTCGGCCCCGGCCACGGCATCGATACGACTCGGTACTGCGTGCTCGGCATCGACTATCTGGGGGGGCGGGGCGGAAGCTCCGCGCCGGAAACGGGACATAAGTTCCCGCCGTTGAGCTCGTACGATCAAGCGCGGGCGCTGTGTGCGATCGTGGATCATCTCGGAATCGGATCTTTGCATGCCATCGTCGGCGCATCCTACGGCGGCATGGTGGCGCTGTGTTTCGCGGAGCGCCATGCGGAGCGCGTGGGACGCATCGTGGTCTTGAGCGCGGCCGACAGGTCGCAAGTGCTCTCCACCGCATGGCGCAGCGTCCAGCGCCAGATCGTGCGCGAGGCGATCGCGCGTGGAGACGGACCCTCGGGACTCAAGCTCGCGCGAGCCCTCGCCATGGCCACCTATCGCAGCGCGGTCGAGTTCGAGCTGCGCTTCGGCTCGCCGCCGGTGCGCGAGGGCGACGGCTTTCGATTTCCGATCGAGGATTATCTGTTCGCGCGCGGCGACGACTATGTGCAGAAGTACCGCGCGGAGACGTTTCTCGCGCTGAGCGAGTCGATCGATCTGCACCACATGGACGCCACGCTCGTGCGCACGCCCGCAACGCTCATCGCCGTGCGCGAGGACCAGCTGGTCCCTTTCAACGATATGCAAGGGCTGGCGGCGCGCCTCAACGGCCCCCGCCAGCTCATCGAGATCAATTCCATCTTCGGCCACGACGCGTTCTTGAAAGAGGGCGCGGCGCTCACGCCGATCGTCAAACGCGCAGTATCGGAGCAGCTTCTATGAGTAAGGAAAAAACGCCTCGCAAGGCACTGTCCACGCGCTCGGTGCGCGCCGGCCTCGAGTCGGACGCGCAGCACGGCTCGGTGGTGCCGCCCATTTACCTGTCGTCGAACTTCGCCTTCGAGGCTTATCGCAAGCCGCGCAAATACGATTATTCGCGGTCGGGTAATCCGACCCGCGATCAGCTCGCCGATGCGCTCGCCGACCTCGAGGGTGGCGCGGGCGGCGTGGTCACGTGCACGGGTCTTGCGGCCGTCACACTGGTTCTGGCGACGTTGCCGAACGGTGCGCGGGTGCTCGCTCCCCACGACTGCTATGGCGGCACATACCGGCTGCTCGCAGCGCTGCACGCGCAGGGCAAGCTCACCGCCGATTTCGTCGATCAGAGTGAAGCGCGCGCACTGGCTTCGGCGCTCGCATCGAAGCCCAACCTCGTGCTGATCGAGACGCCGAGCAATCCGCTCCTGCGGGTGGTGGACATCCGGGCCATCGCGCAGGCGGCGCATGCGGCCGGCGCGCTCGTGGCCGCGGACAATACGTTTCTCTCACCCCTGTGGCAGCAGCCCATCGCCCTCGGCGCGGACATCGTCGTGCATTCGACGACCAAGTACATCAACGGCCACAGCGATGTGGTTGGCGGCGCCGTCATTGCGGCCACTCCAGAGCTCGCGGAGAGCCTTGCCTGGTGGGCGAACGCGATCGGCGTGACCGGCGCCCCGTTCGACAGCTTCATGAGCCTGCGCGGATTGCGCACACTGCATGCCCGCATGGGGGTGCACGCGGTGAATGCGGCGCAAGTGGTCGAGTGCCTGGGGGGTCATCCGGCGGTGCGCCAAGTCTTCTATCCCGGCCTTCCGGATCACCCGGGGCATGAGATCGCGAAGCGCCAGCAGGCGAGCTTCGGCGCCATGTTGAGCTTCGAGCTCGAGGGGGGCGAGGCCGCCGTCGCGACATTCCTCGACGGCCTCGAGTGCTTCACTCTCGCCGAATCACTCGGCGGCGTGGAGAGTCTGATCTCCCATCCCGCCAGCATGACCCATGCCGGCATGGAGGAAGCCGCCAGGCTCAAAGCCGGGATCGGGGCGGGGCTGCTGCGGGTGTCGGTCGGGATCGAGGATGCCGGCGATCTGGTCGCGGACCTCACCGCCGGGCTCGAGCGCGTCGCTAAAGCGCATCCAACACCGCAGCTCCGGCGGCGCGCGTCGTAGCGGGCACCGTCCCGGACGGGGCGAGATCGGCGGGCAGAGTGCCGGAGTCGATGGCCTTCGAGACCGCGGACTCGATGAGACGGGCCTCCCCGTCGAGGTGGAGCGCGTAGCGCAGCAGCATGGCCGCACTCAGGATGGCCGCGTACGGATTGGCGATTCCGCGCCCGGCAATGTCGGGCGCCGAGCCATGGATGGGCTCGAAAATACCGCCGCTTCCGTCGAGGCCCAGCGAGGCAGACGGAAGCAGCCCCATGGATCCCGCGAGCATCGAGGCTTCATCGGTGAGTATGTCGCCGAACATGTTCTCGGTGACGATGACGTCGAAATCCCGCGGGCGCTTGAGCAAATGCATCGCGGCCGAATCGACCAGCATGTGCTCATAGCTCACATCCGAGAACTCGCTCGGCAGGACGCGATCGACGACGGACCGCCAGAGCCGCGATGTCTCCAGCACGTTCGCCTTGTCCACGGAGGTGAGTTTGCGCCGCCGCCCACGCGCCAGCTGCGCCGCGATCCGTACCACGCGCTCGACTTCGGCCACGGTGTAGCGGCACAGGTCGGACGCCTCGGTGGCGGAGCGCTGCTTGTCGCCAAAATAGATTCCACCGGTGAGCTCGCGCACCACCATGATATCGACCCCGCGCAACAGCTCCGCCTTGATCGGCGAGGCCTCGAGCACGGCCGGATGGGGCACGACGGGACGCAGGTTCGCGAACAAGCCGAGCGACTTACGCAGCTGCAAGATCCCTTGCTCGGGCCGCACTTTGGCGTTCGGGTCGGACCAGCGGGGGCCGCCCACAGCCCCGAGCAGCACCGCGTCGGCGCGCCGGCAGAGTGCGAGCGTCGCCTCCGGCAGAGCCTGCCCCGTGGCATCGATCGCCGCTCCCCCCAGGAGTCCCGGCTCGAAATCGAAAATATGGCCGCTCCGCTCCGCCAGCCCTTTCAGCACGCGCACCGCCTCGGCGGTGACCTCCGTCCCTATGCCGTCGCCGGCGAGGACCGCTATGAGGGCTTGCAAGCTAGGAGTCCGCGCGTGCCTGGGCCGGCCGTGCCTCAGCCGGCCGCGCCTCGGCCGGCCGCGACTCGGCCGTCCGCGCCGATTCATAGCGCTCGATCTCCGGGAGCTTTGCGCGCAGGTAGCCGAGCTCGTCGATGCCGTGCAGGAGGCAGTGCCGCGCGAAACACTCGATGGAAAAAGCGACCGACACGCCGGTGGGCAAAAGGAGCTGCAATGATTCGAGATCGATGGTGACGAGCGCTCCGGGGTGCTCGAGGAGCCACGCGGCGGTGCTCTCGTCGACCATTACCGGAAGCAGCCCGTTCTTCAAGGCATTGCCGCGGAAGATATCCGCAATCTCGGTGCTGATGACGGCGCGGATGCCGTAATCCAGGAGCGCCCACGGCGCGTGCTCGCGTGAGGATCCGCACCCGAAATTGCGGCCGGCCACGAGCACCTCGCAATCTCGAGCCTCGGGCCGATTGAACACGAAGTCCGGGTTCGGCGAGCCATCCGGTCGGTAGCGCCAGTCGCTGAAGAGCCGCCGGCCCAGGCCCTCCTTGGTCGTGGTGGTGAGAAAGCGCGCGGGAATGATCTGATCGGTGTCGACGTTGGACAGGGGCAGCACGACGGTGTTGGAGCGAATGATCCTCAAGGGCTGCATCACATGAGCTCCCGCGGGTCGGTAATCCGGCCGCGCACCGCGCTCGCGGCGGCGGTGAGCGGACTGGCGAGAAGGGTGCGCGCGCCCGCGCCTTGGCGGCCTTCGAAATTTCGATTGCTGGTGCTGAGCGAGTACTGGCCGGCGGCGACGGTATCTCCGTTCATCCCCAGGCACATGGAGCATCCGGATTCGCGCCAGTCGGCACCGGCATCCTGGAATACCTCCGCAAGACCCGCGGCTTCGGCGTCGCGCTTTACCTGCTGCGAACCGGGAACGATGAGCAGATGCACACCGGTTGCGACTTTGCGTCCCTTGAGCACCGAGGCGGCTGCTTTCAAATCCTCGAGCCTGCCGTTCGTGCAGCTGCCGATGAAAACGGTGTCGACGGGCTTCCCCAGCATTGCTTCGCCGCCGCGAAATCCCATGTAGTGCAGCGCCTTTGCGGCGATGGCATCGCCGGCCGAGTCCGGAATAGCGCCGCTGATCGGCACCACCATGCCGGGATTCGTTCCATAGGTGATCATCGGCTCGATGGCGGCGGCGTCGATATCGACCGAGGTATCGAACACCGCACCCGGATCGCTTTCGAGCCGCCGCCAGCGCTCGAGCGACGGCGCCCAGTGCCGATCGCTGGGTGCGCGTGGCCGTCCTCGCAGGTACTCGAAGGTGATCTCATCGGGCGCGATCATGCCGGCGCGCGCGCCGGCCTCGATCGACATGTTGCACACGGTCATGCGCTCCTCCATGGAGAGCGCTCGCACGGTTGAGCCGCGATATTCCAGGACGTGACCGATACCGCCGGAAACCCCGATCTTGCCGATGATCGCGAGGATCAGGTCCTTTGCCGTCACGCCCGCGGGCAATCGACCCTCGACGTTGATGGCGAAAGTCTTCGGCTTGCGCTGCAGGAGGCATTGCGTGGCGAGTACGTGGCCCACCTCCGTGCTGCCGATGCCAAAGGCGAGGGCGCCGAATGCACCGTGCGTGCTCGTATGGCTGTCGCCGCAAACGATCGTCATGCCCGGCTGGCTTGCACCGAGCTCGGGACTGATGACGTGCACGATGCCGCGCCGCTTGTCCGTGAGCCCGAACAGCTCTACCCCGAATTCCGCGGCGTTGCGCTCGAGCTGCTGTACCTGCTTGGCGGCGGCATCGACCTTGATGGGAACCCGGCCGAAGACTTGATCGCTCAAGGTCGGTGTAGAGTGATCCATGGTCGCCAAGACGCGCTCGGGCCGGCGCACGGGTAGGCCAAGGGAGCGCAGCGCGCTGAAGGCCTGAGGCGAAGTGACCTCGTGGATCAGGTGCAGATCGATATAAAGAACCGCCGGTGTATCGGCCGTCTCCGGCACCACCTCATGGTCGTTCCAGATCTTCTCGAACAAAGTCCTCGCAGTCATCGCCTTCGCCCGTCAGGCCTTGGGGGACTCGAGCCAGGGCATGCGCGCGCGCAGCTGCGCACCGACCTTTTCGATCGGGTGCTGCAGATCGTTCTTCAAAAGCTTCGAGTATTTGCGGCGTCCGCGCTTCGTCTCAGAGATCCATTGCCTCGCGAACTTGCCCTGCTGAATCTCCGAAAGAATCTTCTTCATCTCGCGCTTGGTCGCCTTGTTGACGACCCGCGGACCGCGCGTGAGATCGCCGTACTTCGCGGTCTCGCTGATGAAGCGATGCATCTTGGTGATGCCGCCCTCGTGCAGAAGGTCGACGATCAGCTTGAGCTCGTGCAGACACTCGTAATAGGCGACCGCCGGCTGATAGCCCGCCTCGACCAGCGTTTCGTAGCCTTTGACGACAAGCTCGGTCGCTCCCCCGCAAAGCACTGCCTGCTCGCCGAAAAGGTCGGTCTCGGTCTCCTCCGCGAACGTCGTCTCCAGCACTCCGCCGCGCGTGCCGCCGATTCCATCGGCATAGGCGAGCGCAATCGCCTTCGCGCGCTTGGAGGCATTCTGCGCAACCGCCAGCAGACACGGCACGCCGCGGCCTTGCTGATACTGCCGGCGCACCAGATCGCCAGGACCCTTGGGCGCAATCAGCACGACGTCCAGATCCTTGCGCGGCTTGATCTGCTCGAAGTGAATGTTGAAGCCGTGCGCGAAAAGGAGCGCCGCCCCCTTCTCGATGTGCGGCTTCAATTCCCGGTAGAGCGCCTTCTGCGTCATGTCGGGAACGAGCATCGCCACGAGCTGCGCGCCCTTCACGGCGTCGACCGGTTCTGAAACTTTCAGGCCGTCTTTCTTCGCCTTGTTCCAGCTGTCGCCCTTGCGCACGCCGACCACCACGTCGTAGCCGCTGTCGCGCAGGTTGAGCGCGTGCGCGCGGCCTTGGCTGCCGTAACCGAGGACGGCGATGCGTGCCCCTCGCAAGGCTTTCTTGTCGACGTCTTTATGAGAGTACAAACGCATGGGGTGCTCCGTGAAAGTAGCCAGAAATACCAACACAGAATCTCTTATCATGCAAGGACCGGTGCGGGTCAGCGCCGAGCGTCCGAGGACTGGAAACGAATGATCGCCGAAGGCACCGCCACAATTCCGTTGTGGCTTTTCTACGAGGAGGAGATCGAGAGCTGGAAGAACTCCCAGCCTCCCCACGTCGCTGCCTGGCTCGCGGACTTCAAGGCAGAGAAGCACCGGGTGGTCCTTGTCCCGGATTCGAACGGTGCGGTGATGCTCGCGGTCGCGGGCTTGGGGAAGCGCCAAGGGGAGCTCTCGCTCTGGCACGTGTCGGGCCTCGCCGAGCGGCTGCCGCCGCGCCACTACCGGCTGGCGCAGGCATTCTCGGCCGCCGAGGCGACGCAGATCCAACTCGGATTCGCGTACGGAGGCTACCGCTTCGACCGCTATCGTCCGGCCAAGCCCGAGCGCCTCGCCGTGCTCGAGGCTCCCGAGAACGCCGATCGTGAATACGTTGCTCTGGCGATCGAGGCGCTGACGCTCGCACGCGACTGGATCAACACCCCGGCATGCGACCTCGGGCCGTCCGAGCTCGCGGCGGCGGCCCGCGCCGTGGCCGAGCGCCATCGCGCGCGCTATCGCGAATGGGTCGGCGACGAATTATTGTCGGCCAATTTTCCCGCCATCCATGCCGTGGGCCGGGCGAGCGCCTCGCCGCCGCGGCTTGTGGAGATCCGCTGGTCGCCCCCGGGCGCCGCCGCGCTTCCGCGCCTCGCCCTTGTCGGCAAGGGCGTGTGCTTCGACAGCGGGGGCCTCGATATCAAGCCGAGTGCGAGCATGGCGCTCATGAAAAAAGACATGGGCGGCGCCGCGATCGCGCTCGCACTCGCGCACATGCTGATGAGCAGTGGATTGCGCGCCGAGCTTTCGGTGCTGCTGCCAATCGTCGAGAATTCGATCAGCGGCAACGCCTATCGGCCGGGCGATGTGCTATCGACCCGCAAGGGTCTCAAAGTCGAGGTCGGGAACACTGATGCCGAGGGGCGCCTCGTGCTGTGCGATGCGCTGGCGCTCGCCGACGCGGACGGCCCCGACCTCATCATCGATTTCGCGACCTTGACGGGCGCCGCCCGCATTGCCCTGGGCCCTGAGCTGCCGGCGCTGTTCGGTACGAGCGATGCTCTGACCGCGGATCTCGCGCGCAGCTGCGCCGCGGTGCACGATCCGGTCTGGCCCATGCCGCTCTGGATGGGCTATGACGAGGAGCTTTCGAGCAGAATTGCCGACTTGAGCAATATCGCTTCATCCGGGCTCGCGGGCGCGATCTTTGGCGCTCTGTTCCTCAAGCGCTTCGTCAGCGCCGCCCGTTGGATGCACCTCGACCTCTATGCCTGGAATCCGAGAGAGCGGCCGGGACGCAGTGTGGGAGGCGAGGCCCAGGCGCTGCGCGGTGTCTACAGCTTCTTGCTCGAACGTTACGGGACAACGTGACATGCAGACAAAACCCAAGCGCGCTCCGCCGGGCTCGACTCGGCCGAACCGCAAATACTCCCAAGTGGTGGTGGATGGCCTCAAGCAGACGCCTGCGCGCGCGATGCTCCATGCCGTGGGCTTCGAAGATGCCGATTTTCAGAAGCCCCAGGTCGGCATCGCCTCGACCTGGAGCAATCTCACCCCGTGCAACATGCACATCGATGGGCTGGCGCGTCTTGCCGCCGCCGAGGTCGAGGCGCGCGGCGCCAAGGCGGTGACGTTCAACACGATCACGGTTTCGGACGGGATTTCGATGGGTACGCCCGGCATGCGCTATTCGCTGGTTTCGCGGGAGGTCATTGCGGACTCGATCGAGACGGTGGTGGCGGCGCAAGGGTTCGACGGCGTCGTGGCCTTCGGCGGCTGTGACAAGAACATGCCCGGATGCCTGATGGCCCTCGCGCGCCTCGATCGGCCGGCGGTGTTCGTCTACGGCGGCACGATCCGCCCGGGCGCCGACCGCCGCGACATCGTGTCGGTCTTCGAAGCGGTCGGCGGATATTCGCGGGGCACCGTCTCGGAGGTCGAGCTCAAGTTCATCGAACGAACGGCCATTCCCGGGCCCGGCTCCTGCGCGGGTATGTACACGGCCAACACCATGGCCTCGGCGATCGAGGCGCTCGGCATGAGTCTGCCGAACAGCTCTGCCCAAGAGGCTGTGTCGGAGCACAAGCGGGCGGATTGCACGCGCGCCGGAGCCGCCGTGGTCGACCTGATCGAGCGGGACATCCGTCCGCGCCAGATCATGACCCGCAAGGCGTTCGAGAACGCGATCACCGTGAGCATCGCCCTGGGCGGCTCCACGAATGCCGTGCTGCACCTGCTGGCGATCGCCTCGTCAGCAAATGTCAAATTGCAGCTCGATGATTTCACGCGCATCGGCAGGCGCGTGCCGGTACTTGCCGATCTGCGGCCGAGCGGCCGCTACTCGGTGTCCGAGCTGATCGCGATCGGCGGCATCCGGCCACTCATGAAGACATTGCTCGAGGCCGGTTTGTTGCATGGCGATTGCCTGACCGTTACCGGCGGGACCATCGCGGAAAACCTGCGCGATGTGGCGCCCTATCCGGAAGGGCAGGATATCGTGCGTCGCCTGGACGATCCCATCAAGAAGGACAGCCACCTCGTCGTCTTGTACGGAAACCTCGCGCCGGAAGGCGCGGTTGCGAAGATCACCGGCAAAGAGGGCCTGCGCTTCACCGGGACCGCGCGCGTGTTCGAATCCGAGGAAGCGTCGCTTCAGGGCATTCTCGGGGGAAAGGTCAAATCGGGCGACGTGGTGGTGATCCGCTACGAGGGGCCGAAGGGCGGGCCGGGAATGCGTGAAATGCTGAGTCCCACCGGCGCTCTGGTCGGCAAGGGCTTGGGCGGAAGCGTCGCCCTCATCACCGATGGGCGTTTCTCCGGGGGCAGCCACGGCTTCGTGGTCGGTCATCTATCGCCCGAGGCGGCCCTCGGCGGTCCGCTCGCGCTCGTCAAGAATGGCGATGAGATCACGATTGATGCAGAGCGTCGTGAAATCACCTTGCACGTGCCGGCAACCGAGCTGAAGCGCCGGCGTAAAGCCTGGCGGGCGCCGAGGCCGTACGCGCGGCGCGGCGCCTTGGCGAAGTACGCGAAGCAGGTGAGCAGCGCATCGCTCGGCGCGGTAACGGATCGGGAGTGAGCGACCTTATTGGCCTAAAACCTGCTTGCAGTGCGGGCGGGATATGTGTCAGTCTCTTTACTTGCCGCGGGTACTGAAGGGACGCTTCTGAAAAATAGGGGCGCCCCGCGGTTCGCGTTTTTAACGCGTGAAGACAGCAGGCACCCATGGTGGCGCATTAGTATTTAGCTAGGGGCGTATGTCGAAGTAGTTATGTATAAATACGAAGAGCCGTCAATATTTTCTGGGCCGCGCGGTGCGGCGCTCATCGCAGTCATCATTCTTCACATCGGCATCGTCTGGGCGTTCTACACCGGCCTGGCCGGCAAGCTGGTCCAGAAAATAATTCCGCCGGTCGAGATCGCGCAGATCGAGAAGCCGAAGGACGTGGACAAGCCGCCGCCTCCGCCGCCGAAGCTCGAAGAGATCAAGCCATTCGTTCCGCCGCCGGAATTCGTCGACATCCAGGCAGCGCCACAGCAGACGAATGCAATCACCGAGACCACGCAGGTTCAGAGAGCACCGGCGCCCGTGGCCCCCGCTCCGGTGCAGCACAATATCGTCAGGGCATCCGTCGATCCGAAACATCCGTTTCCGAACAGCGAGGATTTCTACCCGGACGCCTCGCGGCGCGCGGGCGAGGAAGGCCGCTGCATCGTAGAGTTCGTCGTCGGAACGGACGGGCGCATCAGCAATCCGGAGGTCTCGCAATCGAGCGGTCACCCGCGGCTCGACGAGGCTTGCATCAAGCTGATCAAGGCGGCTCCGAAGCTCAAGCCTGCCATGGAAGACGGCAAGCCCGTGGAGAGCAAATTACAGGTCCCGATCGCCTGGAAGCTCCATCAATAGACGGGACGGTATAAGACACTGGTTGTGAATTTCGCTTGTTATTACGCTTAATCTACATGTAGAGGGAATCGGTCAATGCAAGAGACAGCTGTTGATAACCCATATGGCCTTGGTGCCTTGATCGCGAATGGCGACATAATCGCACGATCGATTCTTGTCATTCTGCTGATCATGTCGCTCCTGACATGGTTCATCATGATCACCAAGTTCTTCGATCAGCGCCGCATCCGGCTTCAGGCCATCGCCGCCGAGCGCGAGTTCTGGTCATCCACCAGCCTCACCGACGCGATCGGCAAGCTGAAGGGCAACTCGAATCCGTTCCGCGCGCTCGCCGAGACCGGCAAGCAGGCGTACGAATATCACGAGACCAACAAGACGCGCCTTTCGGGTGCGATCGGCACCAGCGAGTGGATCACGGAGTCGCTGCAGCGAACGGCGGACACCGTCATCAGCCGCATGCAGTCCGGCTTGCCGGTGCTCGCCTCGGTCGGCGCGACCGCGCCCTTCGTCGGACTGCTCGGCACCGTCATCGGCATCTACCACGCGCTGATCGCCATCGGCGTCGCGGGCCAGGCGTCGATCGACAAGGTGGCGGGACCCGTCGGTGAGGCGCTGATCATGACCGCCATCGGTCTGGCAGTCGCCGTACCGGCCGTGCTCGGCTACAACATTCTCCTGCGCCGCAACAAGGGCGTGCAGGAGCGTGTCAGCCACTTCACGCACGAGCTGCATGCCTACCTGATCGCCGGCGCGAAGATGGGTCTGGGCATGGACAAGGGCGGCTCTCCGCCCTCGGTGGTCAAGCCCGCCCCCGTGGCCGCTCGCTAAGGTAAAGAGCCATGGCGATCAACGTCGGCGGCGGTGAAGAAGCCGAAGCGATGTCGGACATCAACGTCACGCCCCTCGTGGACGTGATGTTGGTGCTCCTGATCATTTTCATCATCACGATTCGCGTCATCATTCAGCAAGTGCCGGTGCAATTGCCGAAGGCGACCAATCTGCCGACTCAGACCAAGCCGGAGAACATCACCATCGCGGTCGACAAGGAAGGCAATATCTTCTGGAACACCCAGAAACTGAATGGAACGGAGGACCTCAAGGCGCATCTGCGCGCCATTGCGCGCGTGGAGCCGCAGCCCGAGGTGCACATCCGTGGCGATTCGAACGTACGGTACCAGTTCGTGGGGCAGGTGCTCGTGGCCACGCAGCAGATCGGCATTCGCAAGGTGGCCTTCATCACGACGCCGGACCATTTCGGCCCCGGAACATAGGAGCGATTCACCATGGCGATGTCAGTAGGCTCGAGCGAGGGCCAGTCCTATTCCGACATCAACATGACGCCGTTGATCGACGTCATGCTGGTGCTCCTGATCATTTTCATCATCACCATCCCGAGTCAGACGCACGCGGTGAAGATCGACAATCCGCTGCCGCCGCCGCCGAACCAGCCGCCGCCGCCCCCGCCGGAGGTGATCGATCTGTCGATCGACTTCGACGGCACGCTGCTCTGGAACAAATCGCCGGTGGATCGGGCGACGCTGCAGAGCTATATCTCGACGGAGGCTGCCAAGGATCCGCAGCCCGAAGTGCACATCACCGTCGACAAGTTCGCGAAATACGAGATCGTGGCCCAGACGCTCGCGGACTTGCAGCATCGGGGACTGAAGAAGATCGGGTTCGTCAATAACGATTATTTCTGATAGCGTCCTGGCGGTATTGCGGCGCGTCAGCCCGAAACAATGCGGGTTGACGCGCCGTTCGCTTCAGGCGCCCTCAAAACCAAAATTGTCAGATCTGAAGGTGTGATCATGATTGTATCGATGAACAATAAAACCGAGCGATTGCGGTTCCTGCAAAAGCCCGTCGCCGTTGCATGCGCCCTTGCGTTGGGCCTCACGCTCGCCTGCCATCCCGGCACATCCTTCGCGGCCGAAGCGCAGCAGAAGCAGATCAGCCATACGATCGGCACCGAGATGAAGGCCGCGCAAAAGGCGCTGCAGGCCTCGCAGTGGCAGGAGGCACTCAAGCAGTTGGATGCGGCCGAACAGAAATCAGGGCTTACCGCGTTCGACAAGAAGACGATCTACGATTTCAAGGGATTTGCGGAGTTCAGACTCGGGAAGTACAAGGAGGCGGAAGCGGATTACGAGGCCGCGATGGCGACGGGCCAGTACACGCCGGAAGAAGTCGCCAAGACCAACAAGCTGCTGTTCCGGGTCGCCGCGCAGAATCAGCAATACGCCAAAGCAATCGAGTACGGCAAGCAAGTCACCGAATCCGCCAACGCAACGCCCGACGACTTCAACATCATGGCGCAGCTTTACTATCTCCAGAAGGATTGCAAGAACACCGTCGCCTGGGCGGACAAGTCGTTGGCCGCTTCAAAGAAGGCCGGCGAGACGCCGAAGGAGAACACTTACCAGTTCAAGCTGCAGTGCGCCTCCGACGCGGGTGACAACGCTGCAATGGAAGCGGCGCTGGTCGATCTGATCAAGCTCACCAACAAGACCTCGTACTGGAACACGCTCCTGCGCCTCGAGCGCCAGGACGAGCGCGACGATCACAATACTTTGATGATCTATCGCATCATGTACAACACCAACTCGATGACCGCCGATACCGATTACATCGAGATGGCGCAGCTTCTTGCCGATGCCGGTCTGCCGGGCGAGGCCGCGGCGGTGCTCAACAAGGCCATGTCCTCGGGAATCGTCAAGGCCGAGCACAAAGAGCGCACCGCGCGCTTGCTCAAGTCGCTGCAGGATCGTGCGGACGCGGACAAGAAGGGCTTGCCGCAGCAAGAGGCCGATGCGGCCAAGAGCGCCGCGGGCGAGGCCGACGTCAAGCTGGGAGAGGTCTATTACGGCCTCGGCGATTATCAGAAGGCGGCCGACTCGATCAGCAAGGGGCTCCAGAAAGGCCAGGTGAAACATCTCGACGAGGCGTATGTGTATCTGGGGCTTGCGGATGTGCAACTCAAGAACACAGCGGATGCCAAGAAGGCGTTCGCCAATCTCAAGAACGTACCGAACATCAGTCCGCGTGTGCTGAAGCTCTACGAGGTCTACGCTGCGACAGTCGGCGTGCCCGTTCAGAGCGGCACCTAAGCGGCACATCCGAGGAGAAATGACGATGGCGATCAAAGCTGGCGACAAGATGCCCGACGGCAAATTCACCCGCATGACCAAGGACGGCCCGCAGAAGATCACCACCGATGAGCTCTTCAAGGGCAAGACGGTGCTGTTGTTCTCGGTGCCGGGCGCGTTCACTCCCACCTGCGATGCCAAGCATTTGCCGGGATTCGTGGAGCTTGCCGACAAGATCAAGTCGAAAGGCGTCGACACCATCGCCTGCACCGCGGTCAACGACGTGTTCGTGATGAATGCCTGGGGCAAGTCGAGCAACGTCGGGGACAAGATTCTGATGCTGGCGGACGGCAACGCCGACTACGTGAAGGCGCTGGGGCTCGAGCTGAACGCCACGGGTTTCGGCATGGGAACCCGAGGCCAGCGCTTCGCGATCCTCGTCAAGGACGGGGTGGCCAAGCAAGTGAATGTCGAGGCTCCGGGCGAATTCAAAGTATCGGCGGCGGATTTCGTCCTGAATCAGCTCTAGTCGGCGCACCTTGCTGGCGCTGCGGACCTCTCCGCCGGAGTTTACCGAGGCGCAAGTCGAGCGCATCGCTCGTGATACCTACGGGCTCGCGGTTTCCGTGCGCTCGCTTTCCGGCGAGCGCGACCGCAATTTCCATCTGCACACCGCGGATCGGCGCGATTTCGTCCTCAAGATTCTGGACTTCAACTCGAGCCCGGAGGCGACCGACTGCCAGCTGCGCGTGCTCGAGCATCTGGCGGAGCAGGACCCCTCGCTCCCGGTGCCGCGCATTATCCCGACGGTGCTGGGCGGCGAGATAGGCACCGTCGGCGGCCGCGAGGGCAGCTATGCGACCTGCCTGCTGCAGTATCTCCCCGGGGAGCCGCTCGCAAGCCGCTCAACCGATGCGCCGCTCCTGCAGGGTCTCGGCGAGACGCTCGGGCGGCTCGACATTGCACTCCGGGGCTTCTTCCACCCTGCGCTCGGGCAGCGCATCGCCTGGGATGTGCGGCGCCTGCCGGAACTGGTGGAGTACGCCCCCCATATCGAGTCCGCCGCCTTGCGATCCCTCGTGCAAAGCGCGGCCGCGGCGCTCAAGGAGCGGCTGCTCGACTTGAGATCGCTGCCCAGCCAGGCGATTCACGGCGACTGCCACGCGCACAACGTGCTGGTTCTGCCTGCATCGCACGCCATCAGCGGTATCCTGGACTTCGGCGACATGGTGCACGGACCGCGTGTGCTCGAGCCTGCCGTGGCCATGTCGGAGCTCCTCGCCGAGGACCGAGCTTCGATGGAGGGTGTCTCGCCGCTGCTCGCAGGATACGCGCAGCGTGTGCCGCTCGCGGAGCGCGAGTTGGACCTGCTCTTTCCGCTCATTGCGGCGAGGCATTCGATTACCCTTCTCGTGCATGCCTGGCGCGTCCGCCACGATCCACAGGGCGCGCGGGCGCTTGCGGCCTCCGTCGATTCCACGGCGCACTCGCTGAAGGCGTTGCAGGAGACCGGATGCGAGACGCTGACCGAGCGCTGGCGCCGGCCCCTGGCGGATGATCCGGGCGCGGCCTCGTCGTATCCCCCGGTACCGCTTGCACGGCGGCACCGCCTTCTGGGTGCGGGTGCAGAGCTCTTCTACGAAAAGCCTCTGCACATCGTGCGCGGCTCGGGCGTCTGGCTCTACGACGCCCAGGGTCTCGCGTACCTGGACGTCTACAACAACGTGCCGCACGTCGGCCACACCCACCCGACGGTCGTGGCGGCGATCCAAAAGCAGACCGCGTTGCTCGCGACGCATACGCGCTACCTGCACGGGCGCATTCTCGAGTACGCCGAGCGCTTGATCGCCACCATGCCCGCGCATCTCGATGCCTGCATGTTCGTGAACTCGGGCAGCGAGGCGAACGACGTGGCCTGGCGCCTCGCGCGCTTCGCGACGGGCCGGGAGGGCGGCCTTGTCATGGAGCACGCATACCACGGCATCACCGATGCCGTGGCGGCACTCACCCCGAGCACCGGGCAGCCCCGGGATGCCCGCGTCGTGACGCTCGCCTCGCCCCCGCACGGCCTCCGGTCGGTCGATCAATTGGGAGCGGATGCGGCCGCGGCCGCTGCCGGCGACGTCGAGCGGGCGCTCGCGCTCTTATCCGCACGCGGCCACGCGCCGGCGGCGTTTTTCATCGACACCGCCATCACGAGCTCGGGGATTTTCGATCCGCCGCCTGCGTGGAGCACCGCGATATCGGCGCCTCTGCGCGCCGCTGGCGCGCTGATCGTCGCGGATGAAGTGCAATACGGGCTCGGACGCTCCGGCTCGCATCTCTGGGGCTTCGAGCGGCGTGGTCTCGCGCCGGACATCGTGACGCTCGGCAAGCCCGTGGCCAACGGCTATCCCATGGGCGTCGTGGTGGCCAACCGCGGCCTGATCGAGGCATTCCAGAAGGCCTTCGGGTTCTTTTCCACCTTCGGCGGCAACGCCGTGGCAGCGTCGGCGGCGCTCGCGGTGCTCGAGGTGCTGGAGCGGGAGCGGCTGATGAAGAACGCGGCCGACACCGGGCGCTACCTCGGCGACCGCCTATCCTCGCTCGGCGAGCGGTATCCCGGCCTCGGTGCCGTTCGAGGCACCGGCCTGCTGCTCGGGCTCGAGGTGAACGCGAGCCGCGGACGCTCCGCGCGACAGTGCGCGAAGCGTTACATCAATCTTCTCGCCTCCGAGGGCCGGGTGCTGATCGGCTACGAGGGACCGGATGCGAGCGTCCTCAAGCTCCGACCACCGATGCCGTTTCGGCCCGAGCACGCCGATCGGCTGGTGCAGGCCATCGAGGCGGCGGCCGCCACGATAGCCTCCGAGTAGCGGCCGGCTCTATCCTACGAGCTTCTCGAGCTCCGGCATGATCTGGAACAGATCGCCCACCAGACCCACATCCGCCACCTCGAAGATCGGCGCTTCGCCGTCCTTGTTGATCGCGACGATGGTGCGGGCATCCTTGATGCCGGTGAGATGCTGAATGGCGCCGGAGATCCCGACCGCCATGTACAGCTCGGGGGCGATGATCTTGCCCGTTTGGCCGACCTGCATTTCGTTGGGCGCGTAACCGGCGTCGACCGCGGCGCGGGAGGCGCCGACGGCAGCGCCGATCTTGTCCGCAAAGCTGAAGAGGAGCTTGAAGTTCTCCGCGCTCCCGAGCGCGCGACCGCCGGAGATCACCTTGGAGGCGGTCTGAAGATCCGGGCGATCTGTCGATCCCGACTTGGCACCGATATACCGGGTGTGCGAGGGCAGGGTGACGCTCAGGCTCTTCGAGTCGATCGTCGCGCTGCCGCCGCCCGAAGCGGCCTCGAAGGATGCGACACGCACGGTCGCCACCAGCTTGCGCGAGGCGTCCGCTTCGACGGTGACGATGGCGTTGCCGGCATAAATCGGCCTGCGGAAGCGATACGCACCCTCGACGGCCATCAGGTCGCTCACCTGAGGCACACCGAGCAGGGCCGCCACACGCGGCATCAGGTCTTTTCCGAAGCTCGTCGACGGGCCGAAGAGATGACTGTAGTCGGCGGCGAGCGCGACGATCTGCGGCGCAAAGGTGGCCGCCAGCGGATGCGCGTTCTCGGCGCGGTCGATGCGCAGCACTGTCTTGACGCCGGCCAGCGCGGCCGCCTGGGAGGCGACGCCCGCCGTGTCGGCGCCCAGGACCGCGATGGTGATCTCCGCGTCCGGGACGGACTTCGCGCAGGTAACGCATTTGGCGGTGGCAGGATTGAGCGCCTTACCGTCGTGTTCACCGATGATGAGTATCTTGTGCATTAGAGCAGACCCTTTTTCTTGAGCACATCGACGAGTTCGGCGACATCCTTCACGATGATGCCCTTCTGACGCTGCGGCGGTGGATCGGTCTTTACGGTCTTGATCAGCTGCCCGGCGGCGACGCCCAATGCATCGAGCGAGCTCACATCGAGCGGCTTCTTCTTGGCCTTCATGATGTCGGGGAGCTTCACATACCGGGGCTCGTTCAACCGCAGGTCCACGGTGATGACCGCCGGGAGGTCCACCTCGATGGTCTCGAGGCCGGCGTCGACCTCGCGCGTGACCTGAACTTTATCGCCGGTGATCTCCACCTTCGAGGCATAGGTCGCCTGCGGACGATCCCAGAGCGCGGCGAGCATCTGTCCGGTCTGATTGGCATCATCGTCGATCGCCTGCTTGCCGAGGAGGACCAGATCGGGATTCTCCTTCTTGGCGAGTGCGAGAAAGGTCTGCGCCGCGATCAGCGGTTCGACGGCGGTTTCGGCCTGCACCAGGATGGCCCGATCGGCGCCCATGGCGAGCGCGGTGCGCAACTGCTGCTGCGTGTCCGGGACGCCGATGCTCGCCGCGAGGACCTCGATGTTGCCGACGCGCTCCTTGATGCGCAGAGCCTCTTCGAGCGCGATTTCATCGAACGGATTCAGGCTCATCTTGACGCCGTCCAGCATCACGCCGCTGCCGTCGGGCTTGACCCGCACACGCACGTTGTAGTCGACGACGCGCTTCATACACACCATGATTTTCTGCATTAACGCTCCTTAAGCAGACCGTGCCGCGGCGACCCTTTGCGCCTCGGTCTGTTGTTCGATGAATGAATCGCTGATTTTCCCCGCGCATTGTTTGAGCCGCGGCAGGAAGCGCTCGAGCGCTGTCTTGAGCGGCACCGCGGTAGCCGTGAATCTCACCGTCAGGCACGAAAGTATGCGCTCTCCGGTCATCACAGGCACGCTCAAGCTGATCTCCTCGACCAGGCGTCGTGTTCGAGACGTGACCGCATAACCCTGAGCTTTGACCTCGGCGAGCATGCGCGAGAGGTCCGTGCGCGGTGCACGCGTCAGGCGGTCCTCTTCCTTGCCGGAGCGCGCCAAGATGTCGATGAGCGCATCGCGCTGGGCCGGAGGGCTGAAGCTCAGGTACACACGTCCGCCGGCGCTTGCCAGCAGCGGCAGCCGATGTCCGGCCGAATAGCGCTCAACCGATAAAGCGCTCGAACTGGTCTCGCGCACGACCAGTCCCGCGCCCGAGAGTGTCGCGAGCGATACCGGCCAAATCAGCTCGCGGCCGAGCTCCTCGATGAGAGGTTTGGCGATGCGCGATACCCACGCGTCGTCATCGAAGCCTCCGCTCAACGAGCGGACCATGATGGTAAGGCGATATCGATCGTCGGTGCCGTCGCGGAACACGAATCCTGCACTGCACAGGGTTTCGAGAATGCGGTATACGGTGGTGCGCGGCAGCCGGATCTCGTGGGCGATTTCCGATACCGTGGCGCCGTCCCGCATGTTCAGCACCATCAGCGCATCAAGCCCGCGCATCAGCGCACGTATCGGACGTGTGGATTCCATGTAACCTCGACAGGTGAACCAGCAATTTTAAGGAGGACGCCGGCAGTTGTCCACCTTGCGGTCAATGGCTGGGTTTTTGCGCTATGCTCCGGGCGACTGCATGAGCCGCTAGAGATGCCACGCTACTTCCTCAAGCGCCTGGGAGCCGCGATTCCCACGCTGCTCATCATCGTCACCTTGAGTTTTTTTCTCACGCGCCTGGCCCCCGGCGGACCCTTCGACGAGGAGCGCTCCCTGCCGCCCGAAATCATGGCGAATCTCGAGCGCGCCTACGGCCTCGATCGGCCCATGTGGGTGCAATATGTCCGCTACCTTCGGGGGCTGGCGCATGGGGACTTCGGCCCCTCGTATCGCTACAAGGATTTCACGGTCAACGAGCTCATCGCGCAAGGACTGCCGGTGACGGTCGAGATCGGGTCGATCGCCCTCGCGCTCGCCCTGTTGGTGGGGGTTCCGCTCGGCACGATCGCGGCGCTTCGCCGGCACTCCGCTACGGATTACCTTGCCGTATCGCTCGCCGTGCTCGGTATCGCCATACCCTCATTCGTCGTCCTGCCGCTGCTCGCGCTTTTGTTCGGAGTTGCGCTGCATTGGCTGCCGGTTGCCGGGTGGGAGCCCGGATCGATCAGGCATCTGGTATTGCCGGTGATCGCTCTGATGTTGCCGCCGCTCGCCTACATCACCCGACTGACGCGCGGCGGAATGCTCGAGGCCCTGACCAGTCCGTACATCCGCACTGCGGTGGCCAAGGGTCTGCCGCTGCGGACGGTCATCACCCGGCACGCGCTGCGGCCGGCACTCGTGCCCGTCGCGGGCTATCTTGCTCCGGCGGTGGCCTCGGTCATGACGGGGTCGCTCGTGGTCGAGTCGATTGCCGGCCTGCCGGGCGTGGGACGCTACCTCGTGCAAGGCGCGCTCAATCGCGACTACACCCTGGTGCTCGGCATGGTGATCCTGTATTCGAGCGTGCTCATCGGCATGGGCCTGATCGTCGATCTGTTGCATGCCTGGCTCGATCCGCGGGTCAGATTCGCTCAATGAGCGCGATCTTGTGGCGCGGGGCCGGTCGGCGTTTGCGTGCGAACCTCACCGCCGTCCTTGCGCTGTGCGTGATCGGCATTCTCGTCAGCCTCGCGCTCGTGGCACCCGCACTCAATCCAAACTCGGTCGATGCCCTCGATTGGTCGCGGGTAGCATCCGCTCCCGGCATGACCCATGCGCACTGGTTCGGCACCGATCGGCTGGGGCGCGACCTCTTCGTGCGCACGCTCGAGGGCGCGCGCACCTCCATGGCGGTCGGCCTGGTGGCGGGTTCCGTCGCTTTGAGCTTGGGCTTGAGCTTCGGCGCCGTCGCGGGCTACGTGGGTGGCCGAACCGATTACTTCATGATGCGCATCATCGAGATCCTGAGCGGGCTGCCGCTCATTTTTTTCGTGATTTTCCTGACGGTCATTTTCGGCAGGAACGACTACGTGCTCTACGGCTCCGTGGCGGCGGTCGGCTGGCTCACCATGGCGCGCATCGTTCGCGGCCAGACGTTGAGCGTTCGGCGGCGGGAGTTCATCGAGGCCGCGGTAGCCTCGGGGGCGAGCACGGCGCGCATCATCGCGAAGCACGTCGTGCCCAACGTGCTGGGGCCGGTTTTCGTGTATGCGACCCTGATGGTGGCGCAGATCATCCTGTTCGAGAGCTTCCTGAGCTTTCTGGGGCTCGGGACGCAGGAGCCGCATGCCAGCCTCGGCACGCTCATCGCCGAGGGGGCGGGGGAATTGGAATCTGCGCCCTGGATCTTGCTTGCGCCCGGCATTTTTCTCGCGCTGCTGCTCATCTCCCTCAATCTGCTCGGCGATGGGCTGCGCGATGCCCTGGATGCGCGGGAGCCCGGATGAGCGCGACGCCCGAGGCTTCCGATCCTCCCGATTTTGCCGAGGCGATATTGAGCATCGAGTCGCTCAAGGTGCAGTACGCCCACGAGCAGGGGGTGATCGCCGCCGTGCGCGACGTTTCTTTGAAGGTGGGTGCGAGGGAGGCCCTCGGGATCGTCGGCGAATCGGGCTCCGGAAAATCGCAGGTATTCCTCGCCGCCATGGGTCTTCTTGCGAGGCATGCGCGCACCGAGGGAAGCGTGCGCTTCGAGGGCACCGAGATGCTGGGCCTTTCGTCCGCCGCGCTCAACCGGGTACGCGGCTCGAAACTCACCATGATTTTTCAGGATCCGATGACCTCGCTCACGCCTCACGTGAAGATCGGCGTGCAGCTCGCCGAGGTGCTGGTGCACCACGCCGGAGTCTCGTGGGGCGATGCGCGGCGTGCGGCGCTCGGCATGCTCGAGCGCGTCCGAGTGCCCGATCCGCAGCGCAGGCTTCGACAGTACCCTCATGAATTGTCGGGGGGGATGCGCCAACGCGTGCTGATCGGCATGAGCTTGCTGTGCGAGCCGAAGCTCGTGATCGCGGATGAGCCCACGAGCGCGCTCGATGTGACCGTGCAAGCGCAGATCATCGAGCTCTTGCGTGCATTGCGTGCAGAATCGGGCATGTCCGTGGTGCTCATCAGCCATGATCTCGCCGTCGTAGCACAGCTGGCCGAGCGCATCATAGTCATGTACGCGGGGCGGGTGGTCGAGAGCGCAACCACCTCGAAGCTGCTGCGCGCGCCCCGCCATCCCTACACCTCGCTGCTGCTGGAATGCGTGCCGCGGCTCCACGAGGCGCGCCTCGCTCGCATGCCGAGCCTCCCGGGACAGCCTCCCAATCCGGCGGAGCTCGGGATCGGCTGCGCCTTTGCGCCGCGCTGTCCGCGCGCCAGTGTGCGCTGTCGAGAGGCAGCGCCGCCGCTCACCCGCATCGACCGCTCCGCCTACGTCGCATGCCATCATCCGATGGTGCCATGACGGGCGATGGTGCCATGACGGGCGTGTTGCTCGAGGTGCGCGGCCTCTCGGTCGAGTTCGGCGGCCGCGCCGTGCTCGACGATGTGAGCTTCGAGATTGCACCGGCAGAGATACTCGGCCTGGTCGGGGAGTCCGGAGCCGGAAAGTCGACGTTGGCGCGAGCCCTGCTGCGCCTCGTGGCGGCGGCTCGCGGCGCGGTGATTTGGCGTGGTGTGGATCTGCTCGGCTGCACGAATGCCGCCATGCGGCGCTACCGCCGAGAGTTGCAGATCGTCTTTCAAGATCCGCTGGCGAGCTTGGATCCGCACATGACGGTGGGCGAGATACTGGCCGAGCCGCTGGAAATCTTCGAGCCCGCACTCTCGGCGCGCGAGCGCGAGGGCCGCATCGGCGCCATGCTGGAGCGCGTGGGGCTCGCTCCGTCGGCCGTGCATCGCTACCCGCACGAGTTCAGCGGCGGTCAATGCCAACGTATCGGCGTCGCCCGCGCCATGCTGCCGGCTCCGAGGCTCCTGATCTGCGACGAGCCGGTGAGCTCGCTCGACGTTTCCATCCAGGGACAGATCGTGAATCTATTGAGCGATCTGCAACGCGACCTCGGCACCTCGATGCTGTTCATCAGCCATAACCTGGCCGTGGTGAGACATTTGAGTCATCGCGTGATGGTCATGCAGGCGGGTCGCATCGTCGAGATCGGGGACCGCGACGCGCTCTTCGCCGCGCCCACTCATCCCTATACCCGCGCTCTGCTCGAAGCAGTGCCCGATGCACGCGCGCTCGTGTATTCTTGTCGAGGATGAGCGCCAGAGAAATGCGTACGCGCGAGCGGACCTACCCATGAGCCAGCGGCGCCCCCTGCGGGCGAGCGAGGGGTTGGCAAACGTCCGCTACGAGATTCGCGGCAAGCTGGCGCGCCGTGCGCTGGACATGGAGCGTCTCGGCTACGACATCGTGTCCTTGAACATCGGCAATCCCTACGCGTTCGGCTTCAGGACACCCGAGACCATGCGCCTCGCCATGATCGAGAACCTGCGCATGAGCGAGGGATACGTCCACCAGAAGGGAATCTTCCCGGCCCGCGAAGCCGTGGTCATGCAGCAACAGGAGCGCGGCGTCAAAGGCGTCACCGCCGAGGAGGTCTTCATCGGCAACGGCGTGAGCGAGCTCATCGACTTGGCGCTGCGCGCGCTCCTGAATGCCGGCGACGAGGTGCTCGTGCCGAGCCCCGATTACCCGTTGTGGACCGCGGCGGTCAATCTGAACACCGGCCGCGCCGTGCACTATCCGTGCCGCATCGAGCGCCGCTTCGTTCCCGATCCGCAGGAGATCGAGGCGCTGATCACCGGACGGACGCGCGCCATCGTCGTCGTCAATCCCAACAATCCCACCGGTGCGGTATATCCGCGCGCCGTGCTCGAAGAGATTGCGAGGATCGCGGAGAAGCACCGGCTGGTCGTCCTGTGCGATGAGATCTACGACCACATCGTTTATGACGATGCCGAGTTCGTGCCCATGGCGACCTTGGTGCACGGAACCCTTTGCTGCACGATGAGCGGCCTGTCCAAGGTATATCGCGCCTGCGGTTACCGCGTCGGTTGGGCGGTCTTCTCCGGCGACACGGAGAATGCGGCGGAGTATCTGAACGGCCTCGAATTGCTGAGCTCGCTGCGACTCTGCAGCAACGTGCCCGGACAGTGGGCCGTCCAGACGGCGCTCGGCGGGCATCAGAGCATTCGCGAGCTGACGCGGCCCAACGGACGTCTGTACGAGTCGCGGCAGGCCATCATCGATGGAGTCGGGAAAAGCAGATACCTGCGGCTCGCCCGTCCCATGGGCGCGCTGTACGCCTTCGTCGAGGTGAAGGACGAGGTTCTGCCGGAATTCGATGACCAGGTGTTTGCGCTCGAGTTGCTGGAGAACAAGCACGTTCTGGTGGCGCCGGGCGTGAGCTTCAACGTGCCTTATCGGAATTGCTTCCGCATTACCAACTTACCCGAGCCCGAAGTGCTCGGCACCGTGTTCGCACGGATCGAAGAGCTGCTCGACGCGCAGGCGTCGGGCACGCCGGCCCTGTCGCTGGTCCGTGGTTCGGGCAACGCTTAAACCGCAGCGCGTGCCTTCCCGATTGATCGAGGCTGCCGATGCGGGACGCACCGTGCTCGCCCCGAGCATGGAGCTCGCCTCGGCGTTGTTCGACGCGGTGGAGCGTGCGCACCGGCAGGCGGGACGCGATGTCTGGCCCACCCCGAAGTTCCTCGATCTCGGGACGTGGCTCGCGGCGCGGCACCTCGAGCGTCAGCTGGTCGACTCATCGCTCCCGCGCTGTCTGTCCGATCCCGAGGAGCGCGAGCTCTGGCGGCAGGTGGTTCTGGAAAGCCCGCTGAGCGCACAGTTTCTCGAGCCTACCGGTGCGGCACGCGCGGCACGACTCGCGCGGCGTGCGACGTTCGAGTATGGAATTCCGCGCGACGCCATCCGCGCTCACGGCACCGAGGAGACCGACGGGTTCGAGGCCTGGAGATCGGCCTTCGAATCACGATGTCGGGAGCTGCGCGTCATCGCGGCCGATGAATTGCTCGGCGCGCTCGAGCGGTCCTCGACCGACGAGCCGCGCCCGACGGCGGTGAGCTGGATCGAAAGTCCGCTCTGGCGGCCGGTGGCGAGACGCTGGCTCGAGCGTCATGCCGGGGTTCCGCTGCTGCCCGAGGCGGCGTCCCCGAGCGGCCGGCGACGAGCGCCGCGCACGCTGCAAGCGGCCTCGCCGGATGCCGAGCTGTCGGCACTCGCCGCATGGGCACGGAGCGGCCTCGAGGCAGATCCATCCTTTCGAGCGTGGGTGAGCATTCGCGATCTCGCCGCGCGCCGCGACGAGGTGGCGGATGCGCTCGATGCCGCGCTCGCGCCGCATCGATTCTTCCTGGAAGAGCCTCTCGGGGCGGCGCCGTACGCCGCGGCCGGCGGGACCTCGCTTGCGGATCACCCACCGGTGCGCGCGTCGCTCGAGCTTCTGAGGGCCGCCGACGGTCCCGTGCCTTTCGATCGGTTCAGCGCGCTGCTGCGCGCGCCGCAGTTGCAGGCCTCGCCCGCGGAGGCCGGTGCCGCAGCGCGTCTCGACGCGATGCTACGGACTCGGGTGCCGAGCGAGGCGACGCTGCACGACTGGTTGCTGCGAGCGGAGAATGTTGCTCGCGGCCACGCGCTCGAGTCGCCGCCGGCCTTGGCGCGCCTGCGAAGCGCCGTCCGTGTGCTCGAGGGTCTGCAAGGGCGTCACCCCATGAGCCGCTGGCTCTCGATCTGGATCGAGGCTTTCGAGGAGGGCCCCTGGTCCATGCGGCACCGCTGGTCGAGCGCCGAGTTTCAATCGGCGGCGCGATTGCGCGAGTTGCTCGAGACTCTGGCGCTCGGCGATCGAACGTTCGAGCATCTCTCCCGCCGCGCCGCCGAAAGCATTCTCGAGCGGGCAGCGCGTGACACGCTCTTCCAAATGCAGACCGGCATCCCACCCATCTGGGTGAGCAGCCAGTTGAGCGATCCCTGGCTCCCCTACGACGGGATCTGGGTCACCGGCTGTGACGAGAGCCGCTGGCCGGCGCCCGTCGATCCAATTCCACTCATCCCTCCGGCGTTGCAGCGACAGCACGGCGTGATTGCCGCGAGCGCCGAGGCACAGCTCGCATTCGCCGCGGACTTGCAGAGGCGTTGGCTCGAGCGCGCCGATATTTGTGTCTTCAGCTGCTCCGATCCGGGGGAGGGGCGCCATGTACCGGCGAGTCCCTTGCTCACGGAGCTCACAGGGCATGCGCCCGAGCCGCGATCGGCGCCTTCATCGGGTCCCGCGCCGCCGCCGCTCTGGAGCGCACAGCGTCTCGATGCGCCCATGCTCGAGGAGCTCCTGGACGAGCGGGCGCCGGCCGTCGACGGTGAGGAGCGGACACGCGGGGTCGCGACGCTCAGAGCTCAATCGCAATGTGCGTTTCGGGGATTCGCCGAGACCCGGCTTAAGGCTCAGGCGCTCGAGCGGCCGACGCCGGGCTTCAACGAGCGGGAGCGGGGACAGATTCTGCACGACGCGCTGCAGGGGATTTTCACGGAGACCCCGGACACCCAGAGTCTCAAGGATCTCCTCGCGCGGCCCGAGGCGACCGCGATGCGGGTCGCGGCCCATGCGCGGCGGGCAGTAGCCCGGCAGTGCGCGAAGCGCGATCCTGGCGGGCGGTGGGGGGAGCGCGAGTCTGCCCGGCTGCAGGGACTGCTCACGCGCTGGCTCGAGCTCGAGTCCAAGCGCGCACCCTTCACGGTGGAGCATATCGAAGGGGGCGGCGAGATCGCGCATCTCGCGGGGCTCGAGTACACGGTCCGCATCGATCGGATCGATCGTCTCGAGGACGGCTCGCGCATTCTCATCGATTACAAGACCGGATGGGCGCGGCCGGATTGGCGCGGCGAGCGGCCGGATAATCCGCAGTTGCCCATGTATGCGCTCATGCACCGGGAGAACCTGGTCGCGGTCGCCTATGGGCGCGTGAGCGCGGCGGAGTGCCGCTTCGTGGTCGAGTCCGCGCGTGCGGGGCTCTTCCCGGCGACCGGTGCGAGCCGGCTGGAAGGCTTCGGCAGCTTCGCGGAGCTCCTCGCGCAATGGGAACGGCGCGTCGAGCGGATCGCACGAGAGTTCGCGCTCGGCAGCGCGGAGGTCGCGCCCACGGAAACCGCTTGTCGGTATTGCCGGCTGCAGGGACTGTGCCGGGTGCCTTCGACCCTCGACGCCTTGGAGGCGGCCGAGGCCGGGATTCCCCCCGCATGAGTCTGATACCCATTGCGGATGCCGGCGCCCGCTCCACGGCCGTGGAGCCGACCCGCTCGGTGCTGGTGCAGGCGCCGGCCGGCAGCGGCAAGACCACGTTGCTGGCGCAACGCTATCTGCGGCTGCTCGCGACGGTCGATGCGCCCGAGCGCATTCTCGCGCTGACCTTCACCCGACGCGCCGCCGAGGAGATGCGCGCAAGGGTGATCGGCGCCCTCGAGGCCGGCGCGCTGCACGAATGCCCTCTCGATCTCAATCCGCAGACCTGGCAGCTCGCGATTGCCGCAAACCGCCATCTACGGGCTCTCGGCATCGACGTCGAGCGCCATCCTTCGCGTCTGCGCATCGAGACCATCGACTCGTTCAATGCCTGGCTTGCGGCACAATTGCCGATCACCTCCGGGGCCGGAGGACGGCTCACGCTCATCGACGACCCGAGGCACCTCTATGAGGAGGCCGCACGCCGGGCGCTGCTGCACGATCGAGGAGACGCATTCGGATCGGCCGTCGAGCGGGTCCTCGCCGTGGGCGATCAGCGCTGGAGCTATCTCATCGAGCTGATCGTCGAGATGTTGCCGAAGCGGGACCGATGGCTGCCCCTGCTGGTCGGTCATTTGCATGCCGCCGGTGAGATCGGTGAGGCGCAGCTTGCGCGGGTACGCGCGCATTTCGACGAGGATCTCGGGCTCCTCGTGATGCGCGAGCTCACGCGGGCGTACCGGCTTCTCGGAGCGGAGCTCATCGCGGCGCTGGGACCCTGCCTGCACGCCGCTGCCCGAAATCTCGGCGGTACACGGCCCGAGTTCGTTCCCTGGGAGGCGGACCGTTCTGCGCTCGGTACCCGGCTCGAGGACCTCGGTCGCTGGCGAGGCGTGGCAGCGGCGCTTCTGACCGCCGGCGGTAAGCTCCGAAAGACGGTCGACAACCGGCTCGGCTTCCCACCCGCCTGCGCCGAAAAGGGCCGCATGCATGAGTTGCTCGAAGAGCTCGAGCATCGCGCCGCATCGGACGATGTGGTCACGGCCCTGCGAACCGTTCGCGACCTGCCGGAACCGCGCTACGACGATTCGGACTGGGAGCGGGTGCGCGACGTAGCCCAGGTTCTGGTGCTCGCAGCCGCCGATCTGGATGGCCTCTTCCGGGAGCGGGGCACCGTGGATTTCCCGGCGGTCTCGATGTCGGCGCTGCGCGCGCTCGGATTCTCGGACGCACCCACCGACTTGAGCCTCAGGCTCGATTACCGGCTGCAGCATCTGCTGCTCGATGAGTTTCAGGACACCTCGGCGACCCAGCTCGAGCTCGTGCGGCGGCTCACGGCGGGCTGGCAGCGAGGGGACGGACGCACCGTATTTTGCGTGGGCGATCCGATGCAGTCGATTTATGGCTTTCGCCAAGCGGAGGTGCGCGCGTTTCTCGATCTGGCGGAGGACGGGCTCGGCGAGGTGCGTTTCGACGTCGAACGGCTGAGCAGTAATTTCCGATCCGACCCCTCGGTCGTGGACTGGGTCAATCATTGCTTCGAGCAGATCCTGCCGGAGCGCGACGATCGAGAGCGGGGCGCGATCGCGTTTCGCCGGAGCAATGCGGCGGTTCAGCCGGGCGCCACCGCCGGCGTGACATTGCGAGGCTTCGCGAGCGTCGCCGAGGAGGCGGGCGCCATTGCGCAGACGGTCGCGGAGTGCCGTGGACGGCACCCCGACTGGCGCATCGCCATCCTGGTGCGGGCGCGTGCGCATGCGCGCGAGATCGCGCACTCGCTGCGCGCCCAGGGGATTGCATTCCGCGCGGTGCAGATCGAGCCTTTGCAGGATCGCCCGGCCGTGCGGGATGCGGTGATGCTCGCAAGTGCGCTCTTGCACCTCGGTGACCGGGTGGCGTGGCTCGCCGTTCTGCGGGCGCCTTGGGCTGGTCTCGCCTTGAGCGACCTGTTGACGCTCGGCCGAGCGCATACGCTCATCTGGGACGCCCTTCGCGACCCTGCCGTGCTGCAGGGTCTGAGCGAGGATGGGCGCATGCGGAGCGCTCGGCTGCGCGCAGTCCTGGAGGCGGCGTTCAAGGTGCAGACGCATACGCGCGTTGCCCGCTGGGTCGAGCGCACATGGCTGGCATTGGGCGGCCCGGGATGCGCGGTCGATACGCGCGAGCTCGATCAGGTGCGCACGGTGTTCGCACGCCTGCGCGAGCTCGAGCGGCAGGGCCTGCCCGATTCGGCCGATTTTGCGGCGGCCTTTGCGCATCTCTACGCCGACGACGGAACCGAATGCGGTGTGGAGATCATGACCATCCACAAGGCGAAGGGCCTGGAGTTCGATTGCGTGGTAGTGCCCGCGTTACACCGGCACAACCGGGCCGCCGGCGGCCCCATGCTCCTCATGCATCCGTTTTCGCGCAGCGAGCGCGACGGCATGGTCATGGCCGCCCGCCCGCCCGTCGATGCCCGCGAGAACCGCTTGTTCGAATTCTTACGCCAGCAAGCCTCCGAAGCCGCCGAGCTCGAAGCGGAGCGCCTGTTGTATGTCGCCTGCACCCGGGCGAAGCATCAGCTGCATTTGACTGCAACGGTCGGCTTGCGCGTGGACCCCGACGGGGGCGGCGAGGGAATCGAGGGCAACGGATTTGCCGAGGACGGCGCTCGATCCTGGACGCCGACCAAAGGAAGTCTGCTCCGAGTGCTATGGTCCGCCCGGAGCTCGAGTTTTGCGCTCCCCGAGCGGGCCGTGGCAGCCGCGCCGGATCCGGCACTGTCGGGTCTGCGCGGCGCGCCTTTGAGACGCGTGCCTCGAGGTTGGGCGCCACGCGGCAATGAGCCGCTGCAAGCCGACTTGCCGCTCGGTGCGGGCGAGCGGGAGGATCCGGTGATATTCGACTGGGCCAGCGAGACGGCCCGCCGGATCGGCATTCTGGTGCATGCCGAGCTGCAGGCGCTCGATCTCGATCGAAGCGACGAGGCGGCTGTCCGCGCGCGCGAAGCGCACTTCAAACGTTGGTTGGCCCTGCACGGCGTACCCGACGAGCGCCTCGACGCCGCAGTTGGGCGGGTGGCGTCGGCCCTCATCCGGGTGCACCGCGATGAGCGGGCGCGCTGGATCTTCAAGGGGGGTTATCGCGACGACCTGCGCGAGCATGCCCTGTCGGGGCACTGGCGCGGCGAGGTGGTGCGCGCCGTGTTCGACCGGAGTTTTGTCGATGATCGGGGCGTGCGCTGGGTGATCGACTACAAGACGAGCGAGCACTCCGGGGGCGGCCGCGAGCAGTTTCTCGATCGGGAGGTGGAGCGCTATCGTCCTCAGCTCGAGCGTTATGCGCTGCTCGCGCAGCGCCTCGGCCCGGAGCCCGTGCGAGTGGGGTTATACTTTCCGCTCATGGGCGCCTGGCGTGAATGGACCGCGCATGACTGATGATCCGGAAACCCACGGCCGGCAGGACGCCCTAGAGTTCAGTGCGCCGTGGGTCCGCGTACGACCTGGACCCAGTGACCCGGCCGGATCGCCTTGTCGAAGGCCGCCTTGATCGCGGGAGCGGTGAGCGCGTAGAACTTCTGCGAAGCGATCACCGGCTCATCGAGCGGCAGGCCCAGCTCGGCGCGGGCAAGAAAGCCGTGCGCCACCGCTTCCTCGCTCGACTCGTTCAACACGATCTCCCGCAGCAACAAGGCTTTGGCTTGATGCAGCTCGGTCTCCGAGACGTCTTGACTGCGCATCTGCTCGAGATCGCGCTCGACCAGAGCGCGTGCCTTGGACACATTGGCCGGATCGCAGCCGTAAGAGACCTCGTAGGCCGCACGGGTTTTCGACGCATCGAGGCGCACGTCCACGGTATATACGTAGCCGGCGACCTGTCGCAGGTCGTGATAGAGGCGCGTGGCGTAGAATCCGCCGCCGAGCACATGCGTGCCGAGCTCGAGAGGATAGAAGTCCGGGTCGAAGCGGTTCAGATTCAATTGCTGCGCGAGATAGACCGAGTCCTGCACAGCCTCGGCATCCTCGACGGCCACCGAAGCAGCTTGGTTGACCGGCACCGGCGGCGGCGTGGTATCGGGTTTCGGGCCCGTCGCGCGCCAGTCGCCGAACCACCGGCCGATCACCGACTGAGCCTCTTCCGCCGATACATCGCCCACCACGACGATGGTGGTGAGATCGGGCCGGATCGTGCTTGCATAGAACTGCTGCACATCCGCGAACGTCACATTGCCGACCGTCTGAGGCGTCGGTTGCCGAAGCGCCGGATCCGCCGGCGGCAAAAGCGCCTCCTCGAGTGCGCGCCGGGTGCGGTACTCCGGACTTTTGAGGTTGCCCGCGACGAACTCGGCGGTTTGCTGCTTGATCACCTTGAAGGCCGCTTCGGGGAGTGCCGGGCGCCGCTCGTTGTCGGCCAGCAGCTCGACCCCGCGGGAGAAATCGGCGGTCAGCACGCTCACGGAAAAGCTGTAGCCTGCGCTCTCATTGGCTGCAATGTCATCGAGCGCCTTCTCGAAGGCCACGCGATCCAGGGTCTGCGTGCCGTACGAGAACAGCGAATTCAAGATGTCCGCGACGCCTTCCTTTCCGGGCGTGGTCTGGAGGCCGAAGTCGTGTTTCACCGAGCCGGTCACCGACACGGTAGGGCTGGTGTGATCGGTTCGGACGATGAGCCGCAGTCCATTCGGGAGCATGGAGTCGGAGACCCGCATGGCCTCGGCAGGGACCGTGAGGTGCGCGAGATCCGCACTCGCCCAGGGCGGCAGTTGCACGGGACGGCTGGGCACCGCGGTCACCTGCTCTGCACCGCCGAAGCCTTTATCCGCGACCGGCTGACCGGACGGCACCGGCTTCAAGGTGGCGGTAGTCGAGTTCGCCGCGATGAGATACTGCGCGGCCACCCGATTCACGTCGGCAACGCTCACGCGCTGGATGGCCTCGACATCCTGGTCGGGCGAGCGCCGGCCTTCGGCGGCAACCGCGTTCGACCAGACATTGGCCAGGCCGGGAATGGAATTGCGCTCGAACTCCGCGTCCGCAACCTCATGCCGCTTGGCGGCAGCCACCAGATCGGCCGGAACGCCGTCTTTCGCATATCTTGCGAGAATCGTCCGCATTTCCTTGAGTGCGGCGCGAGCGTCCGCCGTCGCTGCAAGCGCCGCCACGGCGTAGCCGACGCTTGCCTTCTCGTAGGGTTCGGCGAGTCCGAACTCGGCGGCGAGCGCACGGCCTGCCGGCACCATGCCGTAGAGATCCGCGCGTGGGCTGCTGAGCACGTCGGCCAAGACCTGCGCCGCCGCATAGTCGGGCGAGTCGGTCCCGGGCAGTCGGTAGGCGATGAAAGCGAGCGTGTAGGGGAGGTTGCTGTCGAGTACGAAGCTTTCGGACTTGACTGGTTTCAGCTCGACGCGCGGCCGCGGCGGGGTGGGGTGGTTCGGAATGCCGCCGAACAGCTGCCGCACCTTCTCCAAAGTGGCGGCCGGGTCGACTTCGCCGACGATCACCAGAATCGCATCACCCGGGGCATACCATGTGCGATGAAAGGCTTTGAGCATTTTCCCCGTCGTCGCATCGAATGAGGCTTTCGTGCCGAGCGGATCGTGGGCATAAGGCGTGCCCGAGAACATGTTGCGGTTCAGCCGGTCGATGAACTTGTAGGTCGGATTCGACAGATCGCGGGCGACCTCCTGCTCGATTGCGCCGCGCTCCTGGGCCCACTCGGCGTCCGTGTCCTCGACGCCCTTGAGACAGGCCGCCTGCGCCCGCAACGCCACCTCCAGATCCGCTGCCGGAACCGTGGCGAAGTACTGAGTGATGTTCTGTTGGGTGTCGGCGTTGTTCTCGCCGCCGAGTTCGGCGTAAATGGCTGCCGTCTGGTCTGCGTTCATGCCGCTGCAGCCGCGAAATGCCATGTGCTCTTGTGCATGCGCCATCCCGGGAAACCCCGGCGGTGTCTCGTTGCCGCCCACCAGGAAATTCATTTCCACCGTCACGACGGGCGCGAGCGTGTTGCGCAATACGATGACGCGCAGGCCGTTCGGAAGCGTCTCATCGATCGGGCCGGAGGCCCGGGCGCCGTGAGCGGCCTGACTGATCGGCGCCGATGGTGCGGGCGGCGCCGCGGCGAGGGCGGTGTGCAAAGCCAGCAGCCCGCAAAGGCCCGCTGCCGTCGCGAATCGCACGCTTATCGGGTGTCGGCGCTCAGCGCGCCGAAGCGGCGCTGCCGGCCGGCGAAATCCTCGAGCGCCGCGTGAAACCGACTCTCGTCGAAATCCGGCCAGAGGCAATCGGCAAAATGCAGCTCCGCGTACGCGCATTCCCAGAGCAGGAAGTCGCTCAGACGACGCTCGCTTCCCGTGCGGATCAGCAAGTCCACTTCGCTGGTCGGGTATGCGCAATGATCGACCTCTTGCAGCAGGCGGCGGAAATCCTCGAAGTTCAGCTCCCCGTCGCCCCCGGCGCGGCGCGCGGCTTGCACGATGCTGTACTGTGAGGAGTAGTCTACCGCAATGCGCAAGTGCATCCCCGAGCATCCGGCGCTCATCCGCTCGCACTGCTCGATGGATCGCAGCAGGCTTTCGCTCAACCGGTCGCGGCGGCCGATGACGTTGAGTCGAATCGACTGTTCGACGCAGCGGCGAGTCTCGGTAAAGAGGTACTGACCGAAAAGGCGCATGAGCGCCGCGACTTCCACGGCCGGTCGCGCCCAATTGGCCGCGGAAAAGGCGTACATGGTCAAGGTATCGACGCCCGCGCGCGCGGCCACTTCGACGGCGGTGCGCACGGCCTTCGCCCCTTCGGCGTGGCCGGCCGTGCGCGGCAGTCCCCGCTGGGTGGCCCAGCGCCCGTTGCCGTCCATGATGATTGCGACGTGCATGAGGTGAGACGGGCGCGGTTAAGCGCGCCGCGTTGCCTTGATCACGGCCTCGATGTGCTCGAGGTAGCGCAGCAGTGCCTTGCGGCCGACACCGGTGATGCGATAGATGGTCTTGGGTCGACGCGCTTCGAACGACTTCGTGCACTCGACGTAGCCGGCTTCCTCGAGCTTGCGCGCATGCGCGCCCAGATTGCCGTCGCTCGCGTTGAAGAGTGCCTTGAGCTCGTTGAAGGTGAGCTCATCGTTCATGGCGAGCGCGCTCATGATACCCAGCCGTACGCGCTCGTAGATCAAGCGGTCGAAGCCTGTCTGGTCGTTCATTCCCGCGGCACTCGGAACCGCTACGGGGCGCGCCGGCACCTTCGGTGGCGTCGGTCCGTGCGGATCGTGGCGCTTGGCCGCGGGTGCCTTAACGGGCATGGTGCGGGCGTCCGACCATCAGGCCGAAGACGACATGCAGCGCGCCGAAGCCGAGGCCGAGCATCGGTGTGTGGCTGCCGCTCGGCAGGATGAACGCGAACGAGCCGAGGGCGACGAAGAGCGCGCCCATGATGCAGAGCAGACGCATGGTGCTGGCGATGGTGACCGTGCTCGCCGAGAGCACCGCGCAACCGTAGAGCAAGAGCCAGGTCCCGGGAAGCAAGCCCACCATATGAGCGCGCCAGAGCACAACGGTGAGCACCGCGCCGGCGAACAAGGCGGGGCACAGGCACAGCATGAATTTGCGCACCGGCCCGAGATAGCGGGCGTGCCCGGATTGAGCAGCCTCACGTGCCATGAGCGCGCCCCCCACGATGAAGGCGATGCCGCCGGCGCATATCCAGATGCGCAGCCAATATCGGCTCCAAGGGGGTGCCGAGGCCATGGATGCCGCCAATAAGCCGATCACTCCCATCACGACGCCGGCCATACCCGGCACCGCCATGGAGGCGGATGCATCGATGGAGCGGCGGATGTAGGCAAGCGTGCCGAGGGCGCGTGTTTCGATCGAAATCGGAAAATCGGGCTGCATGTCGGCCGACCATGGTCGCTGAGACTTGGCCAATTTAAGCGGCGGATGCTGCAGCGTCAAGTACTCTGCAGCATAGAGGGACTGCTTTACTTATGGCGTGAGGACGCGTGGCGGGAGACGCGCTCAGCCCTGCCACATGACGACGAGCACGTACACGAGGGCGATGATTGTCAGACCCACGTGCCCGATCGCAGGGTGCAGTGGAAGCGCGCCTTGGTCGGGTTGCTCCGCGGGGCAGGGCATGAGGTGCGCGATCAGGGAGAGCAATAGCATCTAATGAGCCTCGTGCAAGTCAGTGGATCTACGATAAACGGACCGTATGGTAAATCAGTGACGCGCATCACAACCGTTAGAATGTGAATTCGAGTTCGACCGGGATTCGTCCTTGTGCATCGCGCGGGCGCAGTTGAGCGATATTGTCCAATTCACGCCGCAGCGCCGGAGGCGCGTCGCCGCGCTCTTTCATCGTGCCGGAGAGTAGCCCCGTTCGAGTTTTCATCGCAAGCGTGAGCGAGGCATTGAGACTCAAAGGACCGCCGCGGTCGGCGAGAGTTGCACTGAGGTCGCCATTCTCGGAGAGCGCGCCATCGCTGAACGTGAGCGCATAGCTCCCGAGATCGGCACCATGCGCGACCTGCTGTGAGCTCACGTCGGATGCATCGATCTCACCCACTGCGGAGCGCAGCGCTACGCCCGAAGGCGAGAGATCCGCCGCAAGCTTCTGGATGTCGATGTTCGCGGTGCCGCTCCATCCGATGGCCACGCCGAGATTCCTGAGATCTGCGATCGGGCCGCCGCCTCGGATCGCGGTCGCGACCACATCGTTGCGCCCGGCGTCCGCACTGCCGTCCAGAACCAGGCCTGCAAATACCCAGTGCAGATCGGCTTGGAGTCGCAGCGTCAGAAGCGCTGCAGGATGCAGGTGCCACTCGAGCGCACCGATGGGGTGGCCGTTGGCTGTGATTCGGGCGGCAGAGCCGTGCCAGAGCGTGCCCGAAAAATCCTCGGCTCGAACGCCGACGGGCAGGAATCGGGCGGCGAGCGATGCGGGCAGGACGAGGACGATCACGGCGAGCACGGCCACGCTCGCGATCAGCGCAAGCGGCCGCCGCAGCGAGCGCTCAGGCGGAATGGGCGGCGGTCCCTTAGCGGCGCGGCGCGGAGAAGGTGATGTTGGCATTCACTACTCCCGGGCGGGCGGCGCGATCGACGGTGATCGAATCGATCGCAAGACCGTAACGCTGATCGAGCGTAGCAAGCCAGTTCACCAACGTATCGAAGGGTGCCGCCTCGAGTTGCACCCGGACTCCGTTGCCGCTCGGTTGAGTGCCTTTGAGCGCCGCTCCGAGGCCGGCTTCGCGGCCGACGCGGTCGACCACCACCACGGGAGGCTCGCCCGTGTCGGGGACGATCGTCCCGTTTCCCGTTTGCACTTCCGCCGCGTTCACACGCATCCATGCCAGATCCTCGCGCCGCGTTTCGGCACGCTTCACCGCGTCCGACACCGCCGAGTGCAGCGAGAGCATTCCGACTGCGAGGATCAGCACCGCAAGCCCGATCCCGCCGCCGGTCACGACGCGCCGCTCACGCTCCTGCAGGCCCCTGTACCAGGCTCCGAGCTTGGCGATGAGCGCGTTCACGGCCGTTCCTTTGCGCCGACCGAGTGCACTCGCAGATGCGCATCGACGCCGCCCTCGACCGGCTGGGACGATTGGATGTCGGCCGTCAAACCCTGCTTGCCGACCAGTTGGGAGAGCTGTGAAAGAGCGGTGAGGCTGGGTGCGGTCACGCGCAGGTCGAGCGCTTGCTCGCGGTAGCTGAGGGAGTCGATACGCGTCTTCGGTGTCTCCGCGAGTGCGCCGCCCAAGACCTCGAGCGTATGCAGAAAGTATTCGGGTCCCGCACCGGAGTGCCGGATGCGGTCGAGCCGCGTTTGCATCTGGCGGCGCGGGTCGAGCATCTTTTCGGACGGCATGACCTGCGCGAAGATCTGCGAAATCTGGGTATCGAGCGACTTCACCTCGTGATTCGCCTGATGGATGCGGATCGCCGCCGCCGCCACGTGCGCAAGCAATAGACCGCCGGCCAGCATCGCGACCGTCCGCCATTGCTGCCAGCGCGCGTTGTAGTCGGTGGAGCGCGCGAACTCGCCCTGCAGAAGGTTGACCGCGTCGGTGGTTTTGAGACCTTGCGCGAGCCAGGGCAGCGGGCCATCGGCGAGCACCTGCACCTTGAGCGATGCAAATTGTCCCGCCACCGCCTGGAACTCCGGCTGCACCCGGGTCCAGTCCTCGCGGGTCGCGTACAGCACCGCGCTTTCCATCGCCGGGGGCGGCTCATGCCCGCCCGGTTCGGCCAACGGATCAGGAACCACCCCCGCTACCACCAGCGCATCCGCGACCCGGGTGAGCTCCACCGCGAACGGCAGCGCGCCGGGACGGCGCACGGCGAGGCGCGCGCGCTCGAGCCAAAGCACCGTTTGCCCCGGATTCTCAGGCATCAGCGAGATATCGGGATACAGGGCGACCGGATCGATGCCGGCCGCTGCCAACCGAGCCATCCAGCCTTTGAGCGTGTCGCGCGCGACCACCGCGACGGGCGTGCGGCCGTTCGGCTGACGCCGGCCGATGCCGAAACACAACTGATCGATGTCCTCGGTGAGGTGCTCCTCGAGCGCGAAGGGCACCGCCCGCGCGAGTTTCACACCGCTTCCCGGCGGCAGCTCCGGCTCAGCCAACAGAATCTGCGAGGCCGGCGCGAGCACCACCACGCGCGCGGAGCGCGCGACGGCGGCAGCGAGACTCAGGGGCCCTCGCTGGCGGGCGCCGCTCGGTACGCCCGAGTCATCGATACCCAGCCACTCGGTGTCCTCTTCGCCGGGTTCGGGAAGGCGCAGCAAGAGTGTGTGAGGCATGGTTTCTTAGATCGTCCCGAAAGTGCGCAGCAGCGGCGTCACCTTGCCGCCGCTCCCTCGATACAAAAGACTGTACAAGGTGAATTCCGTAGTGCCAAGGGTGACCCGGGTAGTGAGACGGAAATAAGCGCTCGTGTCCGAGAACCGGCTCGCGATTTGCTGTGCGACCGTGGGCCCCAGCACATTGGTGAAGGTCGTCTTGTCGGGAAAGCAGCCACTCTTGCGCTCGCTCGCGAGGAGCTCGGGAGTGTAGTCGCTGGTCATGTTGTCGGCGAAACTCTGCAGCACCTGCGCGGGCGCGGTGCAGATGTTGATCGTCGAGACTGCGGTCGGCAGCGCGGTCACATAGGGAGCGATTTTTCGATACCGGTCGGCGCCGAAACCGGGCAGGTTCAAGAGCTCGCTCGCGCTCATCATCGGCCAGTTGCCGGTCCGATAGGGCGGGGTCTGCGAGGTGTAGACGGAGTCCTCGGCGCCGTCGGGCTCGCCGGGCTGATCGTCGGCGTCGATCCAATCACGAGCGATTCCGGCCCATTTGGGCTCGAGGCCGACCGCAACCAGCAGACGCTGAAATTGCTGCAGCGGCCACGGATCCTGAACCGCGCGGCCGTTCAGCAGGACCATGTGCGCGAGGTTATTGAGGTTGAAGCGGCCCTGCATGTCCTCGATCGCTCCCTGCAAGGTGCCGATGGGCTCTCCCTCGGGATTGTCCTCGGGAGTGATCGGCAGGGGCTGCGTGGGCTGCGCCCAGGGCTGCGCGAGGGTCACCTGGCTCGGACTGCCGTTGGTCGTGGTGGCGGTCGGCGTCGTCGCTGCGGCGCCATTCTGTGTGCTCGAGCCGGTGAGTTGTACGCCTTGCGCGGACTGGCTGAGCACGTCGGCGGCGAGGGCTTCGGCGCCCATGCCGAAATGAAACGCCTGCTCCGTCGCCAGGATGCCGATGGTGCGGCGCCGCTCCAGCCAGCCGTCGAAAGTGAGCTTGGTGGCGAGGATCGCGGCGAGCGCGACCAGGATGAGCGCGATGATGAGCGCGACGCCGCGTTCGCGGCGGGGACCCCGAGGGTGCTCGAACCGGCGCTGCGCGCGACGTCGAGCGCTCATCCGGCGACCTCGATGAGCCGTTGTACCCGTCCCCAATCCTTGAACTCGATGGTGATCTCGACGGCCAATGGACGAGTCCACAGGTTATCGGGCAGGGGTAGATTGGCAGGCGGCCACTGGGTCTGCCAGGTCTGATTGCTGTCGAGGTAGCGCAGCTGCACGGTCTTCACGCCGCCAAAAAGATCCTGAACCTGCGGTTTCGTAGCAAGGACGTTGTCGAGGTGGGTGGTGTAGCTGCGCTTGAGGACGTTGTTGACGAGCGAGTAGGACACCCGTTGCAGCGTGCCGCGCTGCTGGCCGGCGGTGTTCGACCAGCCGGCGCGCGACAGCTCGGCGAGCGGCACGACGGTTTCGGTCGAGCTGCCGCTGAATGTCGACTGCAATCCGGGATCCGAATTGAAGTGCTGCGACTGGAATTGCTGAGTGAAGCCGGAACCGATGGAGCCGTTGCCGCCGAGGGCCGTATTTGCGGCACCTGCACTGGTTCCGTTGCCGGCATAGCCGTGCAGCGCGGGTATGCGCGTCTGACCGAGCGGATCGCGCACCGGCCGCGGCACCATCTGCGCGAAATCCATGACCATCATGCGCATGCCGAACTCGATCTCTCGCGAGCGCTTGAGCGACTCTTCGCTGCGCTCGGCCGAGATGCGCGCCGTGCGGTAGGTCTCGTAGCCCAGAGCCGACATGATCCCGAGAATCAGCAGCGCCACGAGGATCTCGACCAGCGTGAAGCCGCCGCCGCGAGCGGGGCGGCCGGGAGTGAGGCCGCGGCGAGCGGCGGGGGGCGATCGCCGCCTCATCACGGTGTGGTCTGACTCAGCGGCGTCGTGCCGCCCCGCGTCACTGTCGGCGTCGTCGACCCGGGCGTGCCCGCGGGGGTGCAGTTGCTGTTCGGCACGGAGCCGCCGAGCGGCATGGGATTGCTCGGGTTCTGATTGAGCGTGCCGTTGGGGGTCGTGCCGGAGCAGGGCATACTCGGCGCACTCGACCCTTGCGTCCAGTCGACGTTCGACATGCCGGGAACCCCGATGGAGGCGCCCAGAAAACCCGTGGACTCGGCAATCGGGTTACCCTTGGTCTTTGCATCGCCCGGGTATACACGTACCACCACCCGCTTCATGCTCGGGAAGCTCGTATCGAAGTAGCGGGTGTCGTAGTGCCACTTGCGGTTGGCGAAATCGAGCTCGCCGGTGTCGCCGGTGTCGCCGAGCTTGTTCACCATGAGACGCACCTGGGCGAGCCGATTGAGCGCAATCCATTGGCCGATGGTCTTATCGCGCAGATACCCGCTCGTGCGTGCCGTGCCGCTCACCGCCACCATGAGCGCGGTGAGGCCGATTGCGACCACGGTCAGGGCGACGAGCACCTCGACCAGCGTGAATCCGCGGCTCGCGGCGGGGCTCACGAGCGCTTTTCCGGCGCATGATCCGAGTCTACGTGCGTCGTCTTGCCGAACGCATCGCCCCCGACCGAGGCGCGCGCCTGCGTGGCCTCGCGCAGCAAGATGAGGCGAAACGGCGTGCCCTCGCCGCTGGCGGCGATGGCTACCTGCGGCGGGCGCGGGTCGCTGCTCGATAATCCCTGCTCGGGGGCCTTCAACACGACGTCCACGGAATCGAGCTGCAGCTGGAAGCTCACGCCCTTGGGTAGATCGCGGTGGCGGAATTCGTGCTCGTCGTTGAGGGGGAGCCAGCGGTCGCGATCGGGCGAGTAGACCACGAACTCATAGGCATTGGGCGCTATGCGCAGCCCGAAATCCCGACCCTCGAGCAGCGCGCGCTCGTGCAAAATATCGACCAGGCCTTCGATGCGGCGGCTTTCCTCATCGAGTTGCGCGTCGCGCCCTGTGGTGCCGATCGAGAGAACCGCGAGCGAGATGACCACGGCCATGATCACCAGGACCACCAGAATCTCGATGAGCGTGAAGCCCTTGCTGCGCATCGCGCGGCACCTCAAGCCCACTAGCGCTGGTTGAGCGTCGAGGCGCTGATGTCGGCGTCGTAGCCTTCGCCCCCCGGCTTGCCGTCGCGTCCGAAGCTGGTGATGTCGTATTCCATTCCATTGGGACCCGGATTCACGTAGACATACAGGTTATTCCAGGGATCCTTGGGGAGCGACGGGAGGTAGCCGCCGGACCGATAATTGGTGATGGTCGGGTCGGAGGGTTGCGTCACGAGCGCCTGCAAGCCTTGCTCCGTGGTGGGGTATTTGAAATTATCGAGCCTGTACATGTCGAGCGCGGTCTGAATGGCGCGGATGTCGCTCTGCGCGCGCGTCACGCGCGCTTTGTCGACGTTCTCCAGGATTTTCGGAACGACGAGCGCACCCAACACTGCCAGAATGACCACCACCACCATGATCTCGATCAAGGTGAAACCGCGTTGCCGATTGCGCATGAAGACCTCAGCCATCCATGAATGATACCAAAACCAGAGACAGCGATGCCCGGTGAAGGTGCGAAACACTTTGCACAAATCGCAGCGGCGCTTCAGTGGGATCGGGGTCGCTGGATTTGGCTATTGATGATCGTGCTGGTCCTGGGTCTGGTGTTGGGTCTTGGCGACAGCGTCGCTGCGATGTTGCGCTATGATCGCAGCGGTATCGCGGCGGGCGGTTGGTGGCGGTTGCTCACAGCCCACATCGTACATCTGGACTTGCATCATCTTCTGCTCAACGAATTGGGTCTGGTCTTGGTGTGGGCTCTGTTCGCTGCGGACTACGATCCGGTCGAGTGGTGCATCATCGTATTTTCCGGCGCGCTCGCGATCAGCTCCGGATTATGGTGGCTCAGTCCGCGGGTCGGATGGTACGTGGGCGCATCGGGCGTGCTGCACACGATCATGGGCGCCGGTGTCGCCCGGCACCTTGCCGTGCGGTCGTGGGATCGATGGATCCTCTCGGCGGGTCTCGCCGCAAAGCTTGCTTACGAGCAATTCGGGGGCCACGAGCCAGCCATGGTCGTGGTGGATGCCCATCTTTACGGGGCGGCATCCGGATTCGTAGTGGGGGCACTACTGTCGTGGCGTCTGGCTATAATCCGCCTCCGTTCCCGCGCGCTCAAGGCCTCGCGCGGGTAATCCGTGCAGACATCGAGAGGTACCTTACGGCATGTCGCTCGCGTTCGTTTTTCCGGGACAGGGTTCGCAATCCATCGGCATGCTGAAGGCGCTTGCAGACTCTTCGCCGCTCGTCGAGACGACGTTCGCGCAGGCATCCCAGGTCCTCGGCTACGACCTCTGGAAGCGCTGTCAGGAGGGGCCGGCGGAGGCCCTTAATCAAACCGAGTGCACTCAGCCCGCGATGCTTACCGCGGGTGTCGCGACTTACCGGCTGTGGCGGGAGCGCGGGGGTGCGGTGCCCGCGTTCATGGCCGGCCACAGCTTGGGTGAGTTCAGCGCGCTGGTGGCCGCTGGCTGCCTGGAGTTCGAGGCGGCGGTGCAGCTCGTCAAATTTCGCGCCGAGTCGATGCAGGCGGCCGTGCCCGCAGGTCAGGGCGGCATGGCGGCGATCCTCGGTCTCGAGGATGCGGACGTCGCCGCCGCGTGCGCGGAGGCTTCGCAGGGCGAGGTGGTGGAGGCCGTGAATTTCAACGCGCCCGGTCAAGTGGTCATTGCCGGAACGGCCGCCGCCGTGACCCGCGCCATGGGCGCGGCGAGCGCGAAAGGTGCACGGCGGGCGATGTCGCTGCCCATCAGCGTTCCGGCCCACAGTTCGCTCATGCAGCCCGCGGCGGCAAAGCTGCGCGACCGGCTGGCCGCCGTCGAGCTCAAGAGTCCCGAGAATACCGCCGTATACGGCGTCGACGTGAGAGCCCATCGCACCCCGGACGAGATACGCGCCGCCCTCGTCAAGCAACTGCATACGCCCGTCCATTGGGCCTCCACGGTGCGGGCGATGGTCGCCGCGGGAGCGGCCGTCATCATCGAATGCGGCCCGGGCAAAGTGCTCACGTCGCTCAATCGACGCATCGACAAGAACCGCGATCTGAAGATGCTCGCGATCGAGGACCCCGCATCGCTCGACGAGGCACTGGCCGCGGCACGAGCCTGACCTGAGATTGAGGATGCTTTCATGCAAGAAACCTCCATGTTGAGCGGCGAGGTGGCGTTGGTGACGGGCGCTTCGCGCGGCATCGGCGCCGCCATCGCCGAGCGCCTGAGCGGCTACGGTGCCCGGGTGATCGGAACCGCCACGACCGCGGAGGGAGCCGCGCGCATCGGCGCGGCGCTGGCCGCACGCGGCGGGCGCGGAGCGGTGCTCGACGTGGCGTCCCAGGCCTCGATCGACGCGCTGATCGCGGACATCGAGTCACGCGAGGGCGCGGTCGGTATTCTCTGCAACAATGCGGGCATCACGCGCGACATGCTCCTGCTGCGCATGAAGCCGGAGGACTGGGACGCGGTGATCCAGACCAACCTCGCCTCGGTCTACCGGCTGTCGAAGGCCGTTCTTCGCGGCATGATGAAGGCGCGCAAGGGCCGCATCATCAGCATCGCCTCGGTGGTGGGGGTGACTGGAAATCCGGGGCAGGCGAATTATGCCGCCGCCAAGGCCGGGATGATCGGCTTCAGCAAGTCGCTTGCCCGTGAGGTCGGCTCGCGCGCGATCACCGTCAACGTGGTGGCCCCCGGGTTCATCGACACCGATATGACCCGATCCCTCACCGAGGAGCAGCGCGCCGCCCTGAGCGGTCAGATTCCCCTGGGACGGCTGGGGCTGCCGGCGGACGTTGCCGCCGCGGTGGCATTCCTGGCCTCCCCGGACGCCGCTTACATTACGGGCGAGACGCTCCACGTGAACGGTGGCATGCACATGGCCTGACGCCATGGACCCTGAATCACCCTAAAGCACGAGAGCTTGTCAAGGCAGCGTCCCATGAGGGCGCCGAATTGCCTGCGGGTAGCCGTGAAGGTCATGTTCACATAAAATACGCGCCCTGCCGATAAGAGGCTGGCCGCGGGCCCCGACGACAAGCGGCGCGTGTTGATAAGTTTTTCCAATGGGCTTTGCCGAAAGGACACCATAACGATGAGTACTGTTGAGCAGCAGGTTAAGAAGATCGTGGCCGAACAGCTGGGCGTCAAAGAAGAAGAAGTAACCAATGATGCCTCGTTCGTTGACGACCTCGGCGCAGACTCGCTGGACACGGTTGAATTGGTGATGGCGCTCGAAGAGGAGTTTGAGACGGAGATTCCGGACGAGGATGCCGAGAAGATCACCACCGTCCAGCAGGCCATCGATTACATCAATTCCCACAAAGGCAAGGCCTGAGTCGGGGCGCCATTGAGCAAGCGGCGAGTCGTCGTCACAGGGTTGGGTATCGTCTCTCCCGTCGGTAACGACGTCGCATCTGCGTGGGCGTCCGTTCTCGCGGGCCGCAGCGGCATCGGTCCCGTTGCCCGGTTCGATGCGCAGCGTTTCCCGACGCGTTTCGGCGGCGAGATCCGCGAGCTCGATCTCACGCCTTACATCACCCCGAAGGATGCGCGGCGCATGGATGCCTTCATGCAATACGGTGTGGTGGCCGGCATGCAGGCCATGCGTGATTCGGGGCTCGTGGTGACGGAAGCCAACACCGAGCGCATCGGCCTGCTGATGGGCTCGGGAATGGGCGGCCTGGAGTCCATCGAGGAGACCTACGACAGGTATCTGGAGACGCACTCGCCGAAGAAGGTGTCTCCCTTCTTCATACCCGCGAGCATCATCAACCTGGTGAGCGGTCACTTGTCGATCGCGTTCAACATCACCGGCCCGAACCTCGCGGTCGCCACCGCCTGTACGACCTCCACGCACGCCATCGGCTTGGCCATGCGCATGATTCAGTACGGGGATGTGGACGCGATGCTTGCCGGTGGGTCGGAGATGGCGACTTGCGTCACCGGGATGAGCGGATTCGCGCAGGCCAAGGCGCTCTCGCAGCGCAATGACAATCCCCAGGCCGCGAGCCGACCGTGGGACAAGGATCGGGACGGTTTCGTGATGGGCGATGGGGCGGGCGCCATGATGCTCGAGGAGTACGAGCACGCCAAGGCGCGCGGCGCAAAAATCTATTGCGAGGTCATCGGATTCGGCATGAGCGGAGACGCCTTCCATGTGACTGCTCCGCCGGAAAACGGCGAGGGCGCGCGCAAGTCCATGGCGAACGCGCTGAACGACGGCAAGATCAATCCGGATCAAGTGCAGTACGTCAACGCCCACGCCACCTCGACGCCGCTCGGAGACCGGGCGGAAACCACCGCCATCCATCGCGCCTTCGGCGAGGCCGCCAAGCGCATCGCGGTGAGCTCCACCAAATCGATGACCGGTCACCTCCTGGGCGCGGCGGGAGCCGTCGAGGGCATCTTTTCTGTGCTCGCGCTGCGCGATCAGGTCGCCCCTCCGACCATCAATCTGGACGAGCCCGGCGAGGGCTGCGATCTCGATTATGTGCCCAAGCAGGCTCGGCAAATGAAGATCGAGACCGCGCTGTCCAACTCGTTTGGCTTCGGTGGCACCAACGGTTCGCTCGTTTTCCGCAGAATTTGAGCCGCTAGCCCTCGTCGCACGGCATCCCGGGATCTATCCGGGCCTGCTCGAGAGCAGCGCGCCGTTGGGCCCCGCGGCCGGCGGCGCACGGTTCGACATCCTGCCCATCGCAAGCGGCGAGGTGCTGCGGCTCTCGACGGACGGAGGGCTTTCGGGACCCCATGCTGCGGGCGCGCCAGGTTTTCTCGCGGCGCTGGAGCGCTGGTGGAGTGCCCTCGAGATCGGGCCCGACGCGGCGACGCACCACGCGGCGACGCACGACGCCGAGGCCGTACCCTTCTCGGGTGGCTGGCTCATCTATATGGCGTATGAGCTCGCGGCCGAGATCGAGCCGCGGTTGCGGCTGCCGCGGAGTCCCGACGCAACGGCCGCGCTGGCCATCCGAACCCCCGCGGCCTGGATCCGCGACCGACAGAGCGGGCGCGCGTGGCTTGTGGCGGAGCGGGATTGCGAAGCACTCCTCGAGCGCTTTGCGCACGATGCAAGCAGCGCTGCACCGGTCGCGCAGGGCGATGCGGCGCTTTTCGACATCGAGGAGGAGGATCCCGCGCGATTCGAGCAGGCGGTGCGCCGGGCACTCGAGCACATTGCCGCAGGCGATGTTTATCAGGCCAATCTGTCGCGCCGCTGGCACGGCCGCGCGCGCGGCGAGCTGGATCCGGCGGCTCTTTATCGACGGCTGCGCGCCGCCAACCCCAGTCCCTTCGCGGCGCTCCTGCGCGATGGGGAGTTCGCGATCATCAGCTCCTCCCCCGAGCGTTTGGTATCGGTGCACGGCGACCGGGTGTCGACTCGCCCCATCGCAGGAACGCGTCCGCGCGGTGCCACTCCCCAGGGGGATGCGGCGTTGATCGAATCCCTGCTCGGCAATGAGAAGGAGCGCGCGGAGCACGTCATGCTCATCGATCTGGAGCGTAACGATCTCGGCAAGGTCTGTGTCGGCGGCTCCGTGCGGGTCGATGAGTTCATGGCGGTGGAGACCTATGCGCATGTGCATCACATCGTCTCCAACGTGAGCGGCCGCAAGCTCCCGGGCCTCTCGCCGATTCAGATTCTGCGTGCCATGTTTCCCGGGGGCACTATCACCGGCTGTCCGAAAGTGCGATGCATGGAAATCATCGCCGAGCTCGAGGCCGTCGGACGCGGCGCATACACCGGAGCCATCGGCTATCTGAATCGCGACGGAAGCTGCGATTTCAACATTCTCATCCGCACCATCACCGCGCAGGGCAGCGGGCTGTCGTTTCGAGCCGGCGCCGGAATCGTGGCGGACTCGAGCTCCGGCGCACGAGCTCGCGGAGACGCGTGCGAAGGCCGAAGGCCTGCTGCGCGCCCTGCGGGCCGGACCGGCATGAGCGCCTGGGTCAATGGCAGACTGTCCCGGTCCATCGATTGCGGCGATCGGGGCCTCGCTTACGGCGATGGGCTGTTCGAGACCATGCGTGTGCGCCGGCGCCGGATCCGATTGCTCGATCTGCACGTCGAGCGCCTTCTCGAGGGCTGCCGGCGACTGAAGCTCGAGGCGCCGGTCGCCACCCTTGCACGTGAAGCCGCCGCGCGTGCGCGACGCCGGCCGGACGGTGTCATCAAGCTCATCGTGACCCGCGGTCGCGGCGGCCGCGGCTATCGGCCGGCGGGCAACGAGCGCTGCACGCGCGTGCTCTCACTGCATCCGCTGCCGCCGGCGCCCGCCGGGGGCGGTCCGGTGCGCGTTCGCATGTGCCGGACGCGCATGGGGCTCAATCCGGATCTCGCCGGATTGAAGACGCTCAACCGACTGGAGTCGGTGATGGCGCGCGCCGAATGGCGCGACGAGCGCATTTGGGAAGGCCTGATGTGCGACATGGAGGGCACGGTCGTAAGCGGCACGATGTCCAATCTGTTCCTGAGACGCGGATCCACCTTGATGACGCCGGCGGTCGATCGCTGCGGCATCGCCGGTGTAATGCGTCGCTGGGTGCTCGCGCGGGCGCGGGATCTGCACCTCGAGGTATGGCAAGGGCGCTTGCCGGTCGAGGCATTGCACGACGCGGAGGAAGCTTTCATGACCAATGCCGTGCGCGGTGTGGTGTCGGTCGGCAGCATCGAGACCGGCAAGCAAAGCATCCGCTTTGGGGCACTCGAGACCGCGGAGCGGTTGCGGGAGCGGCTCGAGCTCGAATGAGAGTACCGCGCATCGTGCTCGTCTGTGCCCTGGGGCTCGCAATCGCGGCGGCCGGGGGGTTCATCGTCGAGCGCGGCGTGCGCAGTCTCGATGAGCCGCTGAACGTAAGGGCGCCGCTGCGTTTCAGGGTGCCGCCCGGGAGCCGCTTCGCGCGCGTGGCCTCGGAATTGTCGGCGCAGGGGATTGTCGAGCAGCCTCGAACGTGGGTGATTTACGCGCGGCTGAAGGGCCTTGCTTCCGCTATCAAGGCCGGAGAATACGAGATCGAGCCAGGCACCACGCCCCGCGGGTTGCTCGACAAGATGGTGAGCGGACAGGTCGTGCTGCATTCGTTCACCATCATCGACGGCTGGCGCGCACAGGACATGCTGTCCGCCCTACGGCATGACCCCGACATCTCGGTCACGCTCGCCGATCCGGCGCATGACTTGATGGACAAGCTGGGTGCGCCGGGCACCGATCCCGAAGGCCAGTTCTTGCCCGAAACCTATCGATTTCCCGGAGGTACCCCGGATCTCGAGATCCTGAGGCAGGCGCACGTGGCGCTCGTGCACGAGCTCGAGTCGGCATGGGCCGGGCGCGATCCGACCTTGCCCCTGAAGAGCGCCGGGGAATTGCTCGTCGTCGCCTCCATCGTCGAGAAGGAGAGCGGTTTGCCCCAGGAACTGCCGAAGATCGCCGGGCTGTATCTGCACCGCCTGCGCATCGGCATGCGCCTGCAGGCGGATCCCACGCTGATCTACGGGCTGGGCGAGCACTATGACGGGCAACTGCACAGCGTCGACCTGCGCACCGACGGACCCTACAACACCTACACTCGCGCGGGGCTCCCCCCGACCCCCATTGCCCTCGCGGGCGCCGCCGCGATCCGGGCCACCGCCCATCCGGAGAATACCGACGCGCTATACTTCGTGGCCTCTCCGAAGGACGACGGCAGCCACATCTTCTCGGCGACGCTCGAGGAGCAGAACGTCGCCGTCGCCCGCTATGTGACGCACCTGAAGGAGCGGGCCGCGGAGGCGGCAAAATGAGCGAGCCAGGCCGATTCTTAACCATCGAGGGCATCGAAGGGGTGGGCAAGAGCACCCAGGTGCCGCGGCTCGCAAAGGCGCTTACCGCGCGCGGGATCGATTGTGTGCTCACCCGCGAACCGGGCGGGACGCCGCTCGCCGAGAAAATTCGCGAGCTCGTGCTCTCGCCCGGCCCGGAGGTGTTGCCGGACGCGGCCGAGCTCCTGCTCATGTTCGCGGCGCGTTCCGTGCACTTGGAGAACTTCATCCAGCCCAATCTGGAGGCCGGCCGCTGGGTCATCTGCGATCGGTTCACGGACGCGACCTACGCCTATCAGGGTGCGGGCCGCGGATTTGCATTCGATGGTATCGCGCAGCTCGAGCGCCTCGTGCAGGGCACGCGACGTCCCGATCTCACCTTGCTGCTCGATGCTCCGGTGCCGGCGGGCTTGGAGCGCGCGCGGGCCCGCAATGCAGGCGTGGGGCAAACGTCGTACACGGACCGGTTCGAGCGTGAGCGGGCGGATTTTTTCGAGCGCGTGCGGCTGGGGTATCTCGAGCGCGCCGCTCTCGAGCCCGAGCGCATTGCGGTCATCGATGCCACGCGCCGCATCGATGAAGTGGCCGAGGAGATGCTTGCCGTGTTGAGAGTGCGACAGTGGATTTCCTGAGCGCGGATTCGCTGCCCTGGCTGCACGAGACGCAGCAGCGCCTGCGTGCGGCGCGCGAGGCGCGCCGTCTTCCGCAGGCGTTGCTGATCCTGAGCGTGCCCGGTCTCGGTGCGCAAGCGTTGGCTCATTGGATCGCCGCGCTGGCGTTGTGCGAGTCACAGGCAAACGCGCCGTGCGGCACGTGCGCCTCGTGCGTGCTGCTGCGTGCGGACAATCACCCCGATTTGCACGCGGTCGGTCTCCTGGACGGTGCGCAGCAGGTGAAAGTCGACCAGATTCGCGAGCTCATCGATGTGCTGGCGCTGTCCAGTTATCGCCGGGGCTACAAGATCGCGATCGTCGACGCGGCCGAGACTTTGAATGCCAACGGCGCGAATGCGTTCCTGAAGACGCTCGAGGAGCCGACGGCCGATACGCTGCTGATGCTGATCGCAAGGCCCAGCCATCGTCTCCCGGCGACCATCGCGAGCCGCTGCCAGAGAATCAAGCTCCGACCCCCTGCGAGGGAGGCGGCCCGCGCGTGGCTCAAGGAGCGCGAGCCTGTCGTGCCAGACTGGGATGCCGCGCTCGCGCTCGCGGCCGGCGCACCGTTGCTCGCGCTCGAGCTGTCTCCCGGCACGCTCGCCGAGCTCGATCGCGAGATGCGCTCGACGCTCAAGCGGCTGGCCGAGGATGCCGTCGATGTCACCGCGGTGGCTGATGCATGGATGAGATCCGACCCGGGCCTGCGGCTCATGTGGCTTGAGAACTGGATCACACGGCGCGTACAAGTCGAGTTGGGGGGTGCCGTTTCCTCTCAAAGTGCGGAACCCGTCCGCTTGCCTGCCGCTTTACTTAAGCCCAAGATAAGACCCTTGTTCGAGCTGCTCGACGCTGCGCGGGAGTTGCGGCGTTTTGCCGCAACCGGGTTGAACCTAGCAACTGGCGCTGGAGGCGCTGTTGCTCGGCGGTAGGGCGGCGCTAAACAAGGCGCTCGCGAAGTAAGAAGCGAAAATGGAAAGATAGGCATTGCGAAGTCCTAGTAACAAACCCGGTTTGCTGACTCTCACGATCAAGGACAAGAGCGCGCTCTACCTCGCTTACATGCCTTTCGTGAAGAACGGCGGGCTATTCATTCCGACCAACAGCAACTATCGTCTGGGGGACGAGGTGTTCATGCTGCTGAATCTGATGGGCGAGGAAGAGAAGCTTCCGGTCGCAGGGCGCGTCATCTGGATGACCCCGAAGGGCGCACAGGGCAAGCGGACCGCCGGCATCGGCGTCCAATTCAGCGATCAAGACCGCGGCAACACGCAAAAGAAAATCGAGAACTACCTCGCCGGCGCACTCGGCGGGGACAAGCCGACGCACACGATGTGATCGGACCCCGTAGGGGTCAGCGCTCCTTACTATCCGGAACCGTCTCGATATAGATCGGCGGCTGCGAGGTTTGCGGCCGCGATGACGCAGCGCCGCCTGCAGCCGGCGGCGTCGCGGCATCGATCGCGGCGGATCGGTGGTGCGGTACCTTCCAGCAGTAGAGCGCGAACGCGAGCACCGCGACGATGAACAGGATCGCGAGGCCCTTGTGTTCGGCAAGCATCGACGGAGGCTTGTAGTCGCCCGGGGGCGGCTCATACGGATTCTTCTGCCGGTACGCGGTGGGCGAGGGCGGTGGGCCTGGCGGAGGACTCGCCGCAGGCGGGAGCTCGGCCGAATCGAGCGGCACCCGCGGCAAGCGCGGCATTTTCGGCAGCTCCGACTTCCGCACTTCAGCTCCCGCGGGAGCGCGCCGCTTCCGTGGCGGACAGGCCGCCCCTCAACACGTAGGCCTCGAAGCCGCGCTCGCTCAGGATATAGGCGGCCGCGGAGCTGCGGCGTCCGGTATCGCAGCACACGACGTAGGGGGTGTCTTTGGCGATGGCGTTCAATTTCAGACGAATGAAGTAGAGGGGAATGTTGACCGCATCGTCGATGCGAAAGTTCTGGAATTCACTCGGCAGGCGCACATCCAGCCACTTGCCTCCCCGGGCCACGATCTCTTTCGCCTTGTCGTAGCTCACCCATTGCAGGAGCGGCTCATTGAGCAGGGTCTGAAAGTCATGCTTGCCGAGGCGCATCAGCGTGCCGTCAGTGATCATGGTGACCGTCGCATTGCGCTTCGCCTCGGCGATCAGGGCCTCCTCGCCGAAGCTATCCCCAGGTCCGAGCTCGGCGAGCTTGATGCCTTCCTTGTTGAGCGGCGTCTCGCGGGTGACCACGCACTTGCCCGAGACGACCACGTAGAAGTAGTCCCCTTCGGTGCCTTGCTTGATCACCACGTCTCGCGCGCGATAATTGATGCGCTGCATGCGCAGGAAGATGGCCTGAATGTTGGCCGGCGGAATACGGTGAAACGCTTTGGTCTGCAGAAGCGTCGTCATCCAATCCCCGGTGACGTCGAGCGGGTGCTCGCCGTTCAACTCCGTGACCTCGTACTGCCCGGTCTGGTCCCACGTCAACAGCACATCGAGCAGGTCGCTGTCGATCATGATGTAGGAGAGATCGTTGGCCGCACGCGCCGTGAACTTGCGAGGCAGTCCCGGGGCGAGTGCCGCGCGGGCTTCGGGACTACCGGCGCGAACGGTGCCGACCAGTCGATCGTCGGCCCGCAGCTCGACGATCCCGGAGACGAGATAGAAGGTGCGTTTGTCCGTGTCGCCTTCTTTGAACAGCGCGCGGCCGGCATCCAGCTCGCGGAGCTGGGTCTTGCGGGCGAGGGCGTGCAGGTTCTCCGCCTTCAGGCCGTCGAGCGGCGAGAAGTTGGTCAGAATCGAGATGTCGACCGGTCGTTCAATCATCTTGAGAAGAGGCCCGCAGGTTAGGCTAAAGGCCTATGATTCGAGTGATAACAGCATCATACGCGGTTCAGGGTCTCCCGCAGGCACGGATGGTTCACATTGGGCGGGTCTCAAAGACCCGGGGATCGCCAGCCGGGGTCCGGACGGAACCGCTCGCCGTAGCGCCGCTCGAGCTCGGCCAGCCGCTCGATGATCTCGTTCACTCCCCGGCTGCGGGCGTATTGGAGCGGACCGCCCCGGAAAGGTGCAAACCCCGTCGCAAAAATCGCCCCCGCATCGAGTAGATCCGCATCCTCGACCACGCCCTCCCGCAGCACCGCAACCGCCTCGTTCAGCATCGGCAAGATCAACCGGTCCTCGAGATCCGTCGGCGGGTCGGGGATCGGTCCGGCGGGGTGCTCCGCCTTGCCACCCTTCCACACATAGAATCCCTCACCGGATTTACGCCCGAGTTTCTTCTGCGCCACCCGCTCGACGAGGATTTGGGGGACGGGTCGATTGAATGCCTCGGCCAGCACCTGACCGACATGCAGCGCCACATCGAGGCCCACCACATCGGCAAGCTCGATCGGCCCCACCGGCATCCCGAACCGAGTCCCGGCGCGGTCGATCACCGTGGCCGGAATACCCTCGGCAAGCGCAAAGAGGGCCTCGTTGATGTACGGCATCAAGATGCGATTGACGACGAATCCGGGCTCGCTCTTGCAAGGCAGCGGCAGCTTATCGAGCTTGCGGGTGAACCAGATCGCGCGCTGCTGCACGGCCCCCTGGGTAGCCGCTCCATGGACGACCTCCACCAGCTGCATTTGTGCGACTGGATTGAAGAAATGGATGCCTACGAGCCTCGATGGATCTTTGAGCTGCTCCGCCAGCAGCTCGATCTTGATGCTCGAGGTATTGGTCGCGAGGACGGCGTCTGGTTTGAGGCGCGGCTCGAGCTCTGCATACAGCGCTCGCTTCGCCTCGACATTCTCGAAGATGGCTTCTACGACCACATCGGCCAACGCCGCACCGTCTCCGCCCACGTCCGGGCGAAGCCGGCCCATGGCTTCTTCCACGGCCTGCGGATCTTTGAGTCGTTTGCGAAAGAAGTCCCGCGCCCGCTCGAGGGCGGGCTGGATGAGCTGCGTGGTCCGGTCCTGAAGCGTGACGGTCATTCCCCGAAACGCGGACCAGGCCGCGATGTCCCCGCCCATGACGCCGGCGCCGATGACGTGCACGTGGCGAAAACTCGCGGCGGGCTTGCCGCCGAGGCCCTTCAGTCGGTTTTGCAGCAAGAACACTCGGACCAAATTACGCGAGGTGGCCGAGCACATGAGGGTGGCGATGGAGTGCGCCTCCGCCTCATAGCTCTCGGCGCCGACCGCGCCGTAACGGTGCCACAGATCGACCATGGCGTACGGTGCGGGGTAGTGCTCTTTGCGCATCTTGGTGCGCAGCGCGGCGGTTGCCTGGCGCGCTATGAAGGGCCGCATGGCCTTGAGGTTGAGCAGCTTCTCAACGAACGGGGGAGATTTTTTCGGCGGGGCCTCGAGTACGAGCCGCTTGGCGCTGGCCTTGAGGTCGGCGGGAGGGACCAGCCGATCGATCAGTCCGACCTCGAGCGCGCGGCCGCCTCGATAGGGCTTGCCTTTGAGCATCAGGTCGAGGGCCGGGCGCACGCCGATCAGCCGGACGGTGCGTACGGTGCCGCCGAAGCCCGGATGAATTCCGAGCATCACCTCGGGCAACCCCAGCGAGAGCTGGGCATCGTCGGCCCCCACCCGATACGTGGCCGCGAGGGCGAGCTCCAGGCCTCCCCCCAGCGCGAAACCATGGATGGCCGCGACGCTCGGACAGGGGAGCCCCTCGAGCTGATCGAACACGACCTGCCCCGCGCGCACGAGCGCGTAGCCCGCCTCGGGGGTATGAATGTCCTGAAACTCCTTGATGTCCGCACCGGCGATGAAGCCGCTCGGCTTGGCGGATGACACGACGACCCCGGCCGGCTTCTGTGCGGCGATCTCGGATAAGGCAGCGCTCAAATCCTTGATGACGGCCGCCGACAGCACGTTGGTGGAGGTGCCCGGCACATCACAGGTCAGCCATGCGACGCGATCGGCATCGATGTCTATTTTCCAGCTACTTGGCATGGTTCACGCTGCTACTTTCGCGGATTCGATGATGGTGAAATCGCAAATCAGCGGCAAATGGTCCGACAGTTGGATATCCGGTATCTCGAATCGATTCACGACGATTCGTTCGCTGTGCAAGATGAAGTCGAGCTCCTTGCGCGGGCTGGAGCTCGGGTACGAGGGAAGGCCGCGCGCGTTGGCATTCGACAGGCCGGCGGCTTGCATGAAGAGGTAAATCTCGTGATCACCCCAGTAGGTGTTGAAGTCTCCCGCGACGATCACGGGCTTGTTCGCCTTGCGCACCAGGTCGTACAGATAGCGCAGCTGGTACTGACGGTGACGAAACTTGAGCGACAAGTGCACCAGGAAGATCGCGATGTCGTCGAGCTCGAGCTCGATGATGAGCCGCTTGATCCCGGTGTCGAAATAATGAAATCGCTCGCCGCGAACCCGAGGGGCCGCGAGGAAGGCATTGGCCTGCTTGCGCACGATGGGGACCAGCTGGTTGACGGAAGATTGGCCGTACTTGCACTCGAAGGTCGAGTAATGTCCGAGGGAGCGGGCGATGAAATCCGCCTGGTTGACCATCCCGGTGCGAATCGACCCGGTGTCGACTTCGATCAGTCCGACCACATCGGGATCTTGGGCCTTGATGAAATCGGTGATCCGCGAGAGCACCTGCCGGCTGGAGCGCAGGTAGCCTGCCCCGGGCACAGGGAGGTGAAAGGCAGGGCCGGTTCCTGTCGCATAGCGAATGTTATATATCATCAACCGCACCCCCCGCATTGTATCGGAGCCAGAGTGCTTCGCGCATGGGCCTTTCAGGAGATACACTAGGCACATGTCGACCCGCGTCAATCCGATTCGGATCTTCGTCACCCACACGTGGGAAGAGAACGATGATTACGCGCGCGTGTTCGAATATTTGGAGGCGCCGGGAACTTTTCATTACCACACCACCAGCCAGCCTCAGGCCAAGCGCCCGATCGACAGGGAAAGTCAGCGCGAGGATCTGCGCCGGCAGATCGCACCGTGCGAGGTCGTGATCGTGCTGCCCGCCGCCTATCGTGCGGCGCCGGATCTCGTGCTATTTCAGATGCAGTTCGCCAAGTCCGCGGATCGTCCCGTCGTCGCCATGGAGAACTTCGGCTCCACGGAGCCCATCGCGAAGGCGATCGCGGATCTTGCCGATGAGGTGAGCGCGTGGAACGAGCGCAGCTTGATCGATGCCCTCAAGCGGCAGGCGCGCCACCAGGAGACGACTCGCTGGGACACGATCGATTTCAAGCCCGACTGAATCGAGGAGCGTGCGGGCGTCAGTTCGTGGCGATGAGGGCCGGCACCTGGAATTCTTCTTCCGCGGTGCGCTCGACACTTCGCAGCTGCACGATGGAGGCGACCGCGGCCTGGTGTCGCTGTGCGAGCGCGTCCGCCCGACACACCGCGGCAAAGGTCTCCACGATGAGAGTCGCGCAATCGTCCGCTTGCTGGTTCGAGAGCTTGCGCACGGAGGCGACCACGGGGTCTTCTCCGCGCAGCGGCGGGACGCCGGCGAAAGTTCGCATCATTCGCGTGAAGGAGTCGCGCGACTCGGTCGGCAGCTGCTCTTCGGCGATGGGGATCAGATGACGGTAAGCGGCGATCAGGCGCTGCTTGATCGGCGTGGAGCGCACCAGCTCCAGGGTTGCACAGTGCAGGTTTTCCCAGGCATTGATCATTGCCGACCTCGAAATGGGGACTTAAAGTGATTTCGAGGTTTATCGGGTCCTCGGAATCTTGTCAAATCAATGTGCTGCGATTGGAATATACAAGAGAATCGACAAAACGCAACGCGCACTTTGTCAAGGTTTTCACTCGCCGTTTGCCATGGGATTCGCAACGCCCACATCGGCCTTACCTAGAAAGCGTCTGGCAAAGAGAATGTAACGTATTGAATATTCAGCAGCATTGCGATCGGACCTCGCGCTGCCATTGCTCGAGCGCCGGATTATGTCGGGACGCGCTGCTCGGTGTGTGAATGGGTGGCCCCGATCAGCATGTAGACGCCGGGGACCACGAACAGGGTGAAGAGGGTACCGATGGCGAGACCGGACGAGATGACGAGGCCGATGGCATAGCGCGAGGCGCCGCCTTCGCCGCGCGCGAAGACCAGGGGCAGCACACCCAGCACCATCGCCGCGGTGGTCATCAAGATGGGCCGCAACCGGAGGCTCGCGGCGGCCACGATCGCCGCCCGCTTGGACTTGCCGCTGCGTTGCTCCTCATTCGCCACTTCGACGATGAGAATGCCGTGCTTGCTGATGAGGCCGATGAGCGTCACCAAGCCCACCTGGGTGTAGATGTTGAGCGAGGCGCCGTGCACCCCGACGGCGATGAAGATGAGCGCTCCCAGGATCGACAGCGGTACGGAGATCAAGATGACCAGGGGATCGCGAAAGCTCTCGTAGAGGGCGGCCAGCGTCAGGAAGGCGATGATGATCGCGAAGCCGAAAGTCCCCAGCACGCCGCTCGATTCCTGGATGAACTGGCGCGAGGGCCCGGCGTAGTCGATCGTATAGCCGGATGGCAAGGTGCGGGCGGCCACCGAGCGCAGATAATCGAGGGTATCGGCCTCGGATAAGCCGGGGGATGCGACGCCGGACAGGGTGGCCGAGTTCAGCTGCTGAAAGTGGTTGAGCGTCTCGGGCACGGTCTCCGATCGAATGAGGGCAATCGTCGACAGCGGCACGGGTACCCCGCCGATGTTGGCGATGGGATAGTCGAGCAGCTGATCGACGTTGAGCCGCGATACCCGCTGAACTTGCGGGATGACGCGGTAGGAGCGCGTCTGCATGCTGAAGTAGTTGACGTACCCGCCGCCCAGCAGGCTCCCGAGCGAGGAGGCGACCTGGGTCATCGTGAGGCCGAGCTGTGCGGCCTTCTCGCGGTCGATCTCGATCACCGACTGCGGCAGGTCGTATTTCAGGTCGGTATCGAAAAACATGAACCGGCCGCTGCGTGCGACCTCGTCCAGAAAGGCGCCGGAGACCTCGTTCAATCGCAGCGCGGGCTCGGTCGTCTTGATCACGAATTGCACCGGGTAGCCCGAGGCGCCGGGGAGCGACGGCAGCTCGAGCACCCCTATCTTTTGCCCCGCCACCGAATTCAGGCGCTGCTGCAGGTCCCGCGCGACCACGCTCTCGGGACGGCGGTCCGAAAGGGGCCGCAGCACCATCCCGTCGAAGGATCGCCCGGGCGCAATCACCTGAAAGAAGATGTCGATGTCCCGGACGTCCTTGGCAAGCTTGTACTGCTCAGCGGAGTAGAGGCGCTTTTGCTGCAGGGTCGCATCGGGGGCCGACGTCCATGGCGCGAACAGGAAGCCCTGATCCTCCTGCGGCGCGAGCTCACTATGGGCGCTGCGATACAGAAGCGCGATGGAAATGAGCACCAGTACCACGAAGAGGGCGGTTACGGGAGTGTAATCGAGGCTGCGCTCGAGCCAGCGGTGGTAGGCGGCGCGCAATGCCTCGAAGCGCCGGTCGATGAATGCGACCAGGCGGCTTTCCCAGTCGGTCTGCCCGGGCCGGTGCGGCCTCAGGAGCTTCGAGCTCATCATGGGGGAGAGCGTGAGCGCGATGATCGCCGAAACCGTGACGGCGCCGGCGAGCGTGAACACGAATTCCGTGAACAGCGCGCCGGTGAGGCCGCCCTGGAATCCGATGGGAACGTAGACGGCGAGCAGCACCACCGTCATGGCGAGAATCGCCGTGCCGAGCTCGCGCGCGGCCTGCAGCGCCGCCGCGAGCGGCGCCGTGCCTTCCTCGAGGTGGCGGTTGACGTTCTCGACCACGATGATGGCATCGTCGACCACGAGCCCGATCGCGAGGACCAGCGCGAGCAGCGTCAGAAGATTGATGGAGAATCCGAGCGCCAGCATGATGCCGAGCGTGCCGACGAGCGACAACGGAATGGCGATCACCGGGATCAACACCGAGCGCGGCGATCCCAGAAAAGCGAAGATCACCAGCATGACGATGACGAGCGCGGCGATGAGCGTCACGGCCACCTCATGGATCGATGCATTCACGAAGTCCGTCGAGTCGTACATGATGTGGGACTCGAGGCCGCGGGGCAGCTGCGCGCGGATGTCGGGATACACGTCGCGCACGCCCTTGATGACGGAGAGCAGGTTCGCGCGAGGCGCCACCTGGACGCCGATCATGACGGCGGTCGTGCCGTTGAATGCAACGCTCGTCTCGTAGCTGTCGGCACCGAGGGACACCTGCGCCACATCGCTCAATCGGACGTTGGCGCCGTTCACCGCCTTCACCACCAGATTGCGGAATTCCTCGAGCGTGTGCAGGTTGGTGGTGGATGTCAGCGTGACCTGGATCATCTGACCCTTGGTGTTGCCGACCGCCGAGACATAATCGTTGCTGACCAGCGCCGCGGCGACATCGCTCGCCGTCATTCCATAGGCTTCGAGCTTCTTCGGATCGAGCCAGACGCGCAGCGAGAAGGTTTGTCCGCCCAGAATCTCCGCCGTTTGAACGCCGTCCACGGCTTGCATCCGCGGCTGCACCACGCGCGTCAGATAATCGGTGATCTGGTTCGCGGCGAGGGTATCGCTCGTGAACGCGATGAACATCGCATCGAGCGTCTGCCCCACCTGGACGGTGATCGTCGGCTGCAGCGTGCCGGCCGGCAACTGGTTGAGCACCGAGTTCACCTTGATATTGATCTCGGCCGCGGCCTTCGAGGTGTCGTAGTTCTGACGCAGGTATACCGTGATGGTGCTGATGCTGCTTTGACTGGTCGAGGTCATGTAATCGATGCCGTTCGCCTGCGCGACCGCCGCTTCCAGCGGAGTCGTGACGAATCCGGCGATTGCCTCGGGGTCGGCGCCCGGGAAGCTGGTCGAGATGGTGACGACGCCGTTTTCCGTGCGGGGATAGGCAAGGACCTGAAGCGAGCTGAACGATCGCAGGCCTACCACCAGAATGACCAGGCTCACCACGGACGCGAGCACGGGCCGGCGAATGAAAATGTCGGTGAATTTCATGCCGCGGGACCGAGGGTCATTCGTTGGGCGGCGTCGGGTTGGCGTCGTTCGACGGCTGCACCGTGTTGTTGATCACCACTGCCGTGCCGTTGCGCAGTTTCATTTGTCCGGCCGAGACCACCTCGTCGCCCGGCGCGAGACCGTTCGTCACGGCGACTTGATCGCCGCGTGTGGCTCCGAGCTTGACGAAGCGCTGTTGCACGGTATCGAGCGGCTTGCCGTCGCTTCCCGTCCCATGCTCGACCACATAGACCGTATCGCCGTACGGGTTGTACATGATGGCCGTCTGAGGCAGCGTGATCCGAGTGGACGCCGATCCCGTATCGATCGCGACACTCGCGAACATTCCGGGTACCAGACGGTGATCCGAGTTTGGCAGCGCAGCGCGCACCTGCACGTTCCGGCTCGCCAGATCCACCTTCGAGTTGACCGCTTCGATGGAGCCGCGAAACGACAGACCGGGATAGGCATCGACCGCCGCCGACAGGCTCGCACCCGGCCTCATCTCCTTCAAGTCCTGCTGCGGGACGTAGAAATCGATCAGGATCGGATCGAGCGCCTGCAGCGTGACGATGCTGGTGCCGGCGGGGAGGTACTGGCCCAGATCGATCTGGCGAATGCCGAGCCGCCCGGCGAAGGGCGCCTTCACCATTTTCTCCTCGATGAGCGCGCGTTGGGCGACGACCTGGGCGCGCGCCGCCTTGAGCGTCGAAACATCGGTGTCGACGGTCGCCTGGCTGATCGCCTGTGCCGCCAATTGCTCCTGATCGCGCTTCAAGGTCTGTTGCGCGAGGTCCGCGGCCGCCTGCAGCTGATCGAGCTTGGCGAAATCATCGTTTGGCTTGAGCTTGAGCAAGAGCTTCCCGGCGGGAACGTCGTTGCCGGAGTCGAACTCGATGTCGTCCACCACTCCCGATGCCTGCGCCGACAGATCCGCGCCCCGCACCGCACGCAGCGTCCCGATGGCGTGAATTTGAGTCTGCCAGCTCGCGCGAACCGCCTTCACGGTGGACACCGTCTGCGGTGCCGTCGCCGCCTGCTTCATGAATTTCTGAGTGAGGGAGCCGACGAAAGCCTGCCACCCGAAGACCCCGCCCACCACGAGCGCCACGAGGAGCACCATCACGAGAGCAGGCAGTATCATTCTTCGCGCACCGACCGGGGCGGGTCGCGGGTCTTCCAAGGTGCTACTCACGGTGTGTCCTTCGGTGCGGCCAGGAATGCGGTCGTATCTGTCCGATTCCACCAGCCACCGCCCAGCGCCTGAAACAGCGCAGCGGTGTCGATGAACCGCTGCGCGCGCGCCTTGACCAGGGCGAGCGTCGCATTTTGGTAGGCTTGTTCCGCCGTCAGCACCGCGAGATAGCTCGCGCCGCCCGCCTTGTACTGCACCCGCACGAGATCGAGGCTCGCCGCAGCCGATTCCTCGGCGCTCGCCTGAGCGGCCAGAACGTCGGCATCGCCTTGCAAGGCAAACAGCGTGTCCGCGACGTTCTGGAACGCCGTGAGCACCGTGGCCTTGTAGTTGGCGGCGGCTTGCTGGGCCGCGGCCACCGCGGCGCGCCGCTGGTGCATCAGCTGGCCACCTTTGAAGAGCGGCTGGGTGATCGACCCGGCGATGCTCCAGATCGCCGAGGCCGGCGAGAAGAGATCCGCGAACTTCACCGATTCGGCACCGTAGCTTCCGGTCAGCGCGAACTGCGGCAGCATGTTCGCCGTTGCGACGCCCACCTGAGCGGTGGCTTCGTGCAGGAGCGCCGAGAATTGCTGTACGTCCGGGCGTTGCTGCACGAGCTGAGACGGTACGCTCACGGGCAGCTCGAGAGGCAGTTTGAACGAATCGAGACGCAAGGCCGCGCCCTCGTAATCGGCAGGCAGCTTGCCGAGGTAGGTGCCGAGCAGATCCCGCACCTGGGCGAGCTGCGTGCGAAGCGCCGGTAAGGTCGCGAGCGTCGCTTGCAAGGTCGCTTGCTGCTGCAGGACGTCGGCGCGGGAGGCACCGCCCGCGGCGAGGCGACGCCGGGTGATGTCGAGCTGTGCGCGCTGCGCGCGCGCGACCTCCTCGGTTGCCTCGAGCTGCGCGCGGAGCGATGCCTCCGTGAAGGCGGCCGTGACCACGTTGGATGTGAGCGTCAGGTAGCTCGCCTCGAGGGAGCTGCGCTCGTAGTCCGCTTGCGCTTTCAGCGCCTCGACCTGCCGGCGAATGCCGCCGAAGACATCGAGGGTATAAGCGACGTTCACGGTGGCGCTGTTCAAGGTGTAGAGGTATGACCCGCCTCCCGGCACGCCGAAGGCGGCGAGGGATTCATCGGCGCGCTGCGGTTGATAGCTGCCGGTCACGCTCGGATAGAACGCACCTCGCTGGGCGGCCAAGTTCTCGTTGGCCTGCCTGAGCGCCGCCTGGGCGGATTCGAGATTCGGATTATTCTTGAGCGCAGTCTCGACCAGGCTCGTCAGCTCGGGTGACTCGAACAGCGTCCACCACTCGCCTGGAATGTCACGCCCGTCGACGAAGCGTTGCGACTCCCCGCCCGCAAGCGGAGCGGAAGCGGTGCCCGCCGGCAGCGCCTTGTCGGCGGGCACGAAACCCGCGGGAGTCGGCGGGGGCGGGGGCTTGAAATTCGGGCCCACCGCACAGGCACTCAAGAGGCAGGCGATGAGCACACCAAGGCCTGCAATCCCCCGCGGGGAGCATTTCGGCGAGGCATTCATATCACGATTCCCGGCTCCGACGGGGCGCCGCGCCGTTCAAGAAAATTTCGACCACGTGATTTACGTGACCCTCGAAGTCGAGCTTGGCAATGTCTTGCGTGGAGCGGAACAAAAGGCACTCATGAAGCTCGGCAGTCACCATCTGGGTGAACAGCGCCGCGGAACGCTCGGGATCCGAAAGCACGAGACGGCCGCGGGCGATCTGGGTGCGGAAATAATTCGCGACCGCATTGATGACACGGTCCTTGGTGCTGGCCCGCATCTTCTCGGCGAGGCTGGGGAAGCGCTGTGCCTCGGTCGCAACGATACGAAACAGGGCGGCCGCCTGGGGATCGCAGGCGCGCCCGGTGATGCTTCCGCCGATGGTGAGCAGCGCTTGCCGCACTTCCATCCGCTCGAGCTCCGGGGCCGCGAACACCGTCGCCATGTCCCGATCGACCAGCCTCGAGATGACCGATACCAGCAAGTCGGCCTTGTTCTTGAAGCGCTCATAAATCGTGCGTGTGGACACGCCCGCTTCCTGTGCGACTTTATCGATGCTCGCAGCACCGAATCCCTCCCGCAGAAAGACCCGCGCCGCCGCATCCATGAGGGCATCGATGCGCGCGCGCTCGGTGCCCCGCCTGGGGCGTCCAACGCGTGGGGCGGCGCCCTTGTCACTCCCCAGTCGGTTGGCGGGCTCGGTCATAGGCGCAAGAAAATGACAGGTGTCGTTTTCCATTGCAAGCTTTTTTCGGGAGTCGCGGCCGTTGCGACGGGGAGGGGCAGATTGAGGACCGTTCACCGCGAGCGCGACGTCGCCCCTTTAGCCGGCTGCTCCGGCCCGCGCGCGGGTGACCTGGCCCTCGCCTTCCTCCTTGCCGGCCAGCCATTGAGCGAGGTAGGGCGCGGTCCGTCCGCGGTTCGAGGCAACCACCTCGGCGGGTGTGCCGGCGACGACCACGCGTCCGCCGTCATCGCCGGCTCCAGGGCCGATGTCGATGAGCCAATCGGCCCCGGCCGCCACGCGCATCTCATGCTCGGCGACCACCACCGTATTGCCCACCTCGACCAAGGCATTGAGCTGAATCATCAGTTTATCGACGTCTGAGGGGTGCAATCCGATGGTCGGCTCGTCGATCACGTAGAGCGTCGCGCCCCTTTGCTGGCGCTGCAGCTCGGTGATGAGCTTGATGCGCTGGGCCTCTCCGCCCGACAGCTCGGTGGCCGGCTGCCCCAATCGCAGATAGCCGAGGCCTATTTCCCGCAGCAGCGTCAAGGTGTGGAGGACGGATGGCGTATCGGCGAAGAAGGCATGCGCTTCTGCCACGGTCATGCCGAGCACTTGCGCGATGTTTCGCCCGCGGTACTCGATCTCGAGCGTCTTCGCGTTATAGCGGGCTCCATGACAGGTCGAGCAGGGCGCATAGACGCTCGGCATGAACAAGAGCTCGACGCAGAGGAATCCCTCGCCCTCGCAGGTCTCGCAGCGTCCTCCGGGGACATTGAAGGAAAATCGCCCCGCGCCATAGCGTCGTGCCTTGGCTGCCGGCGTCGAAGCAAAGGCGGCTCGGACCGCGTCGAACAATCCCGTGTACGTCGCGAGATTGGAGCGCGGTGTGCGTCCGATCGGTTTCTGATCGATGGTAACCAGTCGCTTGATACCCGAAAATCCCGGCTCGATCTGTCCGCCGACCGGGGCAAGAGCGGCGAGCTCGATCTCTTCGCGCTCATCGGGCGGCACGGGCGGCTGAGTGCCGAGCTGTGCGGCCATGAGCTCGACGAGCGATTGACTCACGAGGCTCGATTTCCCGGATCCCGAGACTCCGGTCACCGCGGTCAGCACCCCGATGGGGAACTCGACATCGACACCCTTGAGATTGTTGCGCCGGATTCCTTTGAGGCGCAGCCAGCCGCGCGGCGCGCGCGGCACGTGTTGGACGGCGGCGGGTGCGAACAGATAGTGCGCCGTATGAGAACCTTGGACTCTCTGAAGACCCGCTGGGGGGCCGCTGTAGAGCACGCGACCGCCATGCTCTCCGGCTTCGGGACCCACATCGACGATCCAGTCGGCGTGCCGCATCAATTCCAGATCGTGCTCGACGACGAACAGCGAATTGCCCGCCTCTTTGAGCTGGTTGAGCGCGCGGATGAGGGCCTCCGTGTCGGCCGGGTGCAAGCCCGCGGAGGGCTCGTCGAGCACGTACACGACGCCGAAGAGATTCGAGCGGATCTGCGTCGCGAGCCGCAGGCGCTGCAGCTCGCCGGGTGAGAGCGAGGGCGTCGATCGCTCGACGGCGAGATATCCGAGGCCGAGGGCGCGCAGAGTCTCGATCCGCTCGATGACGTTGCGGGCAATGCGCTGTGCCGCGATGCGCTTCTCTTCGGTGAGCGTGGGCGCCGCGCCGCGACCCTCGCTCGTGCCGTAGCGCCCCTGCGCGGCCGGTGTCAACACGCTCTCGAGCTCGCTCAGGGACAGGTGCGACAGAGCGGCGATGTCGTGGTCTGCGAACTTGACCTCCAGCGCCTCGCGCTTCAATCGCTTGCCCTTGCAGGTGGGGCACAAGCTGCCCGTCATGAAGCGCGCGACGCGCTTCTTCATGAGCGCGCTCTGGGTGGTAGCGTAGGTCTGCAGCACGTATTTGCGCGCGCCCGTGAAGGTACCCATGTAGCTGGGCTCCTCTTTGCGCTTGAGTGCGCGCCGCGTCTCAGCCGGCGTATAGCCGGCGTAGACCGGCACCGTCGGCTGCTCATCGGTGTACAGAATCCAGTCCCGCACCCTCTTGGGGAGATCGCGCCACGGTGTGTCCACGTCGTAGCCCAGGCTCACGAGGATGTCGCGTAAATTCTGTCCATGCCAGGCCGGCGGCCATGCTGCGATCGCCCGCTCGCGGATGGTGAGGGAATCATCGGGCACCATGGAGCGTTCGGTCACCTCGTACACATAGCCCAGACCATGACAGGTGGGACAGGCGCCTTGCGGCGTGTTCGGCGAGAAATCCTCGGCGTACAACATCGGGTGACCGCGCGGGTAGGTGCCGGCGCGCGAGTAGAGCATTCGCAGGAGATTGAGAATCGTCGTGACGCTGCCCACTGACGAGCGAGTGCTCGCCGTGCCGCGCTGCTGCTGCAAGGCGACCGCGGGCGGCAAGCCCTCGATCGAGTCGACCTGAGGAACGCCGACTTGATCGATCAATCGCCGCGCGTAGGGTGAGACCGATTCCAGAAACCTTCGCTGTGCCTCCGCATAGAGTGTCCCGAAGGCGAGCGATGATTTGCCCGAGCCCGAAATTCCGGTGAACGCCACCAGGGAATCCCGCGGGATGTCGACGTCGACATTCTTGAGGTTATGTTCCCGGGCGCCTCGCACGCGCACCATCTCGTCGTGCGGCCCGCGCCGCCTGTGGGGTCTTGCCTCGCTCATGGGCGACAAACATACGCTTTACCCCCCCGCGAGCGCGACTTCCTTCGATCCTGCGCTGCGGGCCCGCCGGTCTGACAGAGGGTTAATCATCGTTCCTACAGGATTGGCGCGCCGTGAGTGGGATATTGGGTACGTCGGCGGCGTGCCGATGGCATCGAGGAGCAGTCACAATGGGCATCAATAAGGATCAGGTCGATGGTCGAGTCAAGGAGGCCGCTGGCAAGGTGCAAGAGGTTGCGGGCCGGACCGTGGGCAGCCCGGGGCAGGAATTGAAGGGCAAGTTGAAGAAGACTGTCGGCGCGGCGCAGGCCGGGTTCGGCGATGCGAAGGAGCGCGTCAAGAGCAACGCTAAAGACGACGACCAGGACACTCGGCCGTAGATTCGCACTCGGCCTAAACAGATCGGCGCTCGCGCGCGTGAAGGCGCGCGGGTGCCGCCGCCGGCAATCCCGCAACGCTCGCAATCCCTGAATATATTTTTCGGGAAAAACCTCGGATGACTTCATTACACTACTAGCCGCGAATTTACCTCGAGCTGGCAGGGATGACCGCGCGCCGGCTCCCGTGGAGTGTCTGCATGCCGTTGCGATGGTCGAGTCTGGCTTTGCTCGTGGGGATTCCCTGCCTGTCCGTATCGTTCCGGGCGGTTCCTGCGATCTCGGCCGCCGAGAACCCCCCGGTTTTGCTCGGCTACAGCCGCAGCGGATCCGCTGCGGAGGCCGGTTGGGAGGAGAGGTTCCGGGCCGGGATATCACCGAGCAATATTCGCGAGAACATGCGCCGCCTGACGGCCCGGCCGCACCATGTCGGCTCGCCCTACGACAAGGACAATGCCGAGTGGATCTTGGCGCGGTTCAAGGAGTGGGGTTTCGATGCGCACATCGAGAGGTTCGATGTGTTGTTTCCAACCCCGAAGATGCGCGTGCTCGAGTTGGTCAAGCCCACGCCCTTTCGCGCCTCCCTTCAGGAGCCACCGATTGCCGAGGATCCGACCTCGGGCCAGACTTCCGAGCAGCTGCCCACCTACAACGCTTATTCCGCCGACGGCGATGTGACCGCCCCCTTGGTCTATGTCAATTACGGCAATCGAGACGATTACGAGGAGCTAGACCGGCTCGGTATTTCGGTCAAGGGAGCCATCGTGATCGCCCGATACGGCGGCGGATGGCGCGGGGTCAAGCCCAAAGTCGCCGCGGAGCACGGCGCGATCGGCTGCATCATTTTTTCCGATCCCAAGGCGGACGGCTACTTCGCCGGCGATCAGTATCCCAATGGCGGTTGGCGGCCCAAGGAAGGCGTTCAGCGCGGCAGCGTCATGGATACGGACTACCCGGGAGATCCGCTGACTCCCGGGGTCGGCGCAACCGCGCATGCAAAGCGGCTCGCGCTCAAGGACGCAAAGACCATTACCAAGATTCCGGTATTGCCGATCTCTTATGCGGACGCATTGCCGCTCATGTCGGCACTGTCCGGGCCGGTGGCGCCCGTCAAATGGCGGGGCGCGCTGCCGATCACGTATCACGTCGGGCCCGGACCCGCGGTCGTGCATCTCGCGGTGAGCTCGAATTGGGACCTCAAGCCCATCTATGATGTGATTGCAATCCTGCATGGCTCGACCGATGAGGGCCAATGGGTGCTGCGGGGAAATCATCACGATGCCTGGGTAAACGGCGCCGATGATCCGATCGCCGGTCAAGCGGCGATGTTGGAGGAGGCCCGCATGATGGGCGAGCTGCACGCAAAAGGCTGGCGGCCGTCGCGCACCATCCTCTATTGCGCGTGGGACGGAGAGGAGCCCGGACTGCTCGGCTCGGTTGAATGGGTGGAGACGCATCTCGAGGAGCTGCAGAAGCACGCAGTCGCATACCTCAATTCCGATACCAACGAGCGCGGCTTCATGCTACCCGGCGGCACGCAGGACCTGGAGAATTTCATCAGCGGAGTCGCGCGCGCGGTGATTGATCCCGAAACGCACATGACCGTCTACGAGCGCTCGCATTTGTACAGCATCTCCAGGGCAAAAAATCCCGAGGAACGGGCGGAGGTGCGCAAGCGGAACGATCTCGAGGTCACTGCTCTGGGAGACGGATCGGATTTCACAGCGTTTCAGGACTACGCCGGAATTTCCACCTTGAGCGTCGAATTCGGTGACGAGGACGACGGCACGCAGTACCACTCCATCTATGACGACTTCTACTGGTACACCCATTTTGTCGACACGGATTTTGCCTACGGCCGCGCGCTTGCGCAGACCGCCGGAACAGCGATCATGCGGTTGGCGGACGCGGAGTTGATTCCTGTCGACTACTCCCCCCAGGCCGAGGCGGTCGGCAAATACGCGGCGGAGCTCGAGAAGCTCATCAAGGACAAGCAGGATGAGGCCAAGGAACTCGATGCGGAGTTGCAGGAAGGCATGTTCAAGGCGACCCTGGATCCGCACCGACCGACCATCGCGCCGCCGCCGGAACCGATCCCGCCGTTCATCGACTTTGCTCCCCTGAAGAACGCGATCGTGCTCCTCAAGAAAAGCGCCGACCGCTACTCTCGAGCGCTCGCCGCTTACGCGGCCGCGGGCTCGCCCGAGCTGCCCGCGCAAGCCCGGACAGCCGTCAATGCGGACCTTCTACGGGTGTCGCGCCTGTTCTTGAACCGCCAGGGCCTGCCCGAGCGTCCGTGGTTCAAGAATCAGGTCTACGCCCCGGGAGCCTATACCGGGTACGGGGCGAAACCGATTGCCGCCGTGCGAGAGTACCTGGACGAAAAGCGCTGGCGGGACGCCGAGGGTCAGGTGCCCCAGGTCGCGCAGGTGATCGAAAACGTCGCCGCGGGCATCGACAAGGCGGCCGGGGATCTGGAGGCCGTGCTGGCTGGGGTCCCCTGACCGCCCGGGGTCTGCGGCGGTCAACTCGAGGGAAAAGCGTGCCAAGGCCGCAAATTAGCGCACCGGGCACGGGACAACTGTGAACTCGGCTTCAGTTTTGCGCCGCCCACGCCGATATGCTTGCTTGAAATGAACGTCCAAGTAGCGCGCGCCAATCCCGTCGCCATACCGAGCCTGTCTCGCAACCGCGTCCTGCTGATAGACGACAATGCCTCGATCCATGGCGATTTTCGCAAAGTCTTGTGCAGCGATGCGCAGGACGAGACGCAGGTTGCGCTCGCGCAGCTCGAGGCGGACCTATTCGGAGAGACCAAAGCCGACCCCTCACGGCCCGATTTCGAGATCGACTCCGCATACCAGGGCAAGGAAGGCGTCGAGATGGCGCGCTTGGCACGCGAGCAGGGACGTCCTTACGCCATGGCGTTCGTCGATATGCGCATGCCGCCCGGCTGGGATGGACTGAAAACCATCGAGCACCTCTGGCAGGTCGATCCGGACGTGCACGTCGTCATCTGCTCCGCGCACACCGATTACGATTGGTCGGAAGTCGTCGAGCGGCTGAAGCACTCGGACAAGCTTCTGGTTTTGCGAAAACCCGCCGAGCCGATAGAAGTTCTGCAATGCGCGACGGCGCTCACCCGCAAGTGGCACAACGAGCGCTTGATGCGCGACCACATGCTTCAGCTCGAGCAAGTCATCAATGTGCGCACTCGAGGGCTCGAGGCCGCGACCCGCCAGCTGCGGCACCTCGCGACTCACGACGCGCTCACGGGTCTGCCGAATCGCGTGTTGCTCGATGACCGTCTCGAGCAGGCCATGGCGCACGCCGATCGCGACGGCCGTTCTTTTGCGCTCATGGTTTGCGATCTGGACCGCTTCAAGCTGGTGAACGACTCGCTGGGACACGCTGCGGGCGATGATCTGCTGCAGGAGGTTGCGCAGCGCCTGTCCAGATTGGTGCGTGCGACCGATACCGTGGCACGCATGGGCGGTGATGAGTTCGTGCTCCTGATCACGACCATCGATCATGCCGATGATGCGAAGCGGCTGGCAATTCGCGCGGTGGAAGTTCTGCAGGAGCCGGTGCGAATCTCCGAGGTGGACGTGCATACCTCGCCAAGCATCGGCATCGCCTTCTACCCTTCGGACGGCAAGACCATGGAGGCGTTGATGGCGCACGCCGATGCCGCCATGTATTGCGCGAAGCAGCGCGGTCGCGGTTGTGTGCAATGCTTCGAAGGCGACATGAGCGCGGGAATCGACAACCGCGTACAGCTGGAGAGCGATCTGCATCAGGCAATTGCGCTCAAGCAATTCGAGCTCTACTACCAGCCCAAGGTGCACACGAACAGCGGCGTGGTGCGCAGCGCCGAGGCACTCATTCGCTGGATGCATCCCGAACGCGGACTCATCGCCCCGGACGGGTTCATTCCGCTCGCCGAGGATTGCGGCCTGATCGGCGCCATCGGCGAATGGGTGGTACAAGAGGCGTGCCGTCAGGCGCGCGCGTGGGCCGATGCGGGTCTCGCGCCGATGCGCGTCTCGGTGAATCTGTCTCCCTCGCAGTTCCGCGGCAGCGGCTTGATTCATTCCATACGCCGCGCTCTGGATGATGCAGGCCTGGATCCGCAATACCTCGAGGTGGAGCTGACCGAGAGTGCGGTGATGAGCGATCCCGAGGAATCCATCGCGATCCTCGAGCAGTTGAGCGCCATGGGCGTGCTGGTGTCGGTGGACGATTTCGGCACCGGCTACTCAAGTATGAGCTATCTGCGCCGGCTACCGATCGACAAGCTGAAGATCGATCGCGTCTTCATCAACGAGATCGTGAGCCGTCCGGAGGACGCCTCGATCGTGCGCGCTATCGTGTCGCTCGCCCACAGTCTGCGGCTGAAAGTCGTCGCGGAGGGAGTGGAAACGCCGGCGCAGCTCGATTTCTTGAAGGCTGTCGGTTGCGACGAGTACCAGGGTTTTCATTTCAGCCGGCCGCTGCCTTCACACGAGTTCGAGCGAGTGGTCCGGGAAAAGGCCGCGCAAGGCGGCACCCTCACGCAAGAAGACGCGAATCGCACTCATAGCAAGCTCGCCGCATACCGGCGCAAGTAATGCGGGCCGCCGGAGGGCGTGATAGTGTCTGCGCGGCATGAATGATGCTTCGAGCCGCTGGCGCTGGATCACGGACCCTTTGCAGGGCAAGACCACCCTCGGTCGGGTGATCTGGTGGTACGGGGTCGTCGGATCGCTCATCTACAGTGCGTTCGGCTTATTTATCGGCGTGGATAACGAGCGGGCAATGTGGGCGTACACGGTGGGGGGACTCATTCTCACCGTCTATGTGACCATCGCCACCTACCGTTGCGCGGTCTCGCTGCGGTCCTCGTTCGCGAGGACGCTGGTTCGCGTCTCAGCCGTGCTCACGCTCGCGCTATTACCCCTGCTCGCCTACCTCAGCCTCTCGGGGGCGCTCACGCTCACCAGTCTTGGCGGACTGGAATGATTCGCGGATGATGAGCCTTACGGATACTTGTCCTGCACGACATCCCTAACCAGGTGTGTGTCGTAGACGAGTACGATCGATGCGATTCGCCCTGTGTCGAGGTCGAAATTGAACACATCGGCACACTCGAAGGATACGCGTGAGCCATCCTTCAGCCGCCAATCGTAGAGGTAGTAAGCGACGGCCCGCATATGCCCCTCCGCGCTCACCAGCACATCGTGCACCGTGAGCTCGCTGCGGCCGGATGCCTTTGCGACCTTCGTGACGTAATCTCTCACCGGGATGCGACCGAGAAACGGCGATTGCACCCATCCGTTGTTGACGAACAAGCCGCCAGCCTTCTCGGCATCGCCGGCCTCCAGGGCTTTGAGATATTTGCGGACCGCAAGTTGCATGGACTTCTCCCGTGGCCGATGAGCTTATGCCGTGCGTACGGTAATCCCGACCTCCACATTGCCGCGCACGGCGTTCGAATACGGACAAACGGTATCCGCGGCGGCCACGACCTTCTCGGCGTCGGCCTGCGAAAGTCCGGACAAGGTTGCGGTGAGATCGACTTTGAGGCCGAATCCGCCATCGGGCTTCGCCCCGATGCCGACGGCCGCCTTGACCTCGACCGATGCCGGTTTCAGCTTGAGCTTGGCTCCCATGAATTCGCAGGCGCTGCCGAAGCACGCTGCGTAGCCGGTGGCGAACAAGTCCTCGGGCGTGGTGGTGTCCGCCTTGCCCGGGCCGCCCATGGCTTTGGGCACGGAGAGCGGCACATCGATGAAGCCGTTGTCAGTCCGGCTCCGGCCGTTGCGGCCGCCGACGGAGGTGGCGTGAGCGGTATAGAGAATATTGAGCGCCATGTCGGTCCTCCTCTGAAGACACCCGTGACGGCAATATACGCGCGCGCCATCACGGCGAAAAGGGCGGCGCGGCGAGGGTCGGGCCGGCGGACGGCCGCCGCGCGGTTCGCGCATGCAGACCTTCGATGCAGTTTGCACGACCCACGCCAACTCACTAGTCTTCGAGCATACGCAACGACACCGAGGGGATGACCAGAAGCATGAAGAAGAACAAAATCCAATGGTTGGATAAGCCCCAAAAGCACGATTACCCGGCGGCCGAGTGCTACTTGAGGCTCCTCGTGCGGCCGCGCGCGGCGCGCAAGCTCGTCGCGCAGATAAAGCGTGCGCCCGTCGTCGAATTCGCCGCCAAGGATATTTTCAGGGCGTCGGAGCTGCCGATGCTGCGAAGCACCGATAGCCACGTCGAGAAAGAGCGTGCGCTCATCATTCTCAAAGAAGCGCTGTCGCCGCTGCTGCTCTGTCGGGATCCGGTGCACGGCAAGCTCGTCATTGCAGACGGCTACCACCGCCTCTGCGCCGTGTACTCCTTCGATGAGGAGGCCATGATTCCCTGCCAAATCGCCTAGGAGGCCGTTTCCGGCGCTTCGCCCGCGGCGGGCGGCCGGTCAGGCGCGCTTCCTGGCCTTCGTCGATTTTCTCGGCGCCGCACGGGAGGGTGCGCCTTTGGTCTTGAGGCTGTTCTTCAGCGCCTCCATCAAATCGATCACCTGCGCCTTGGGTCGCTCGGCGGCGGACGGTTCCTCCGCAAGGACATGCGTTTGCCTGGTGCGGATCTTCTCCTGAATCCGCCGCATGAGGTCGGTGCGATAGGTGTCCTTGAACGCCTCGGCACGAAACGGGCCCGACATCTGCTCGATCAGCTTTCGCGCCAGGGCAACCTCGGCAGCGGTTACCTTCCGCCCGCTCGATTCCGTCGCCTTCTTCACTTGCGCGGGCTCGAGCATCTCGGCCGGGAACCGCAGCGTCAAGAGCATGAGGGCGTTGCCATTGGGAGTGATCACGCACACATGCTGACGGCCCCGCATCACGAAAGTCCCCACCGCGACTTTCTTGGCGGCCTGCAGGGCCTCACGCAGCAGCGCATAAACCTTCTCTCCACCCTTGCGCGGCACCAGATAATAGGGCGTCTCGAAATACATCGGGGGGATCTGATCGGCGTCGGTGAAGTTGGCGATTTCTATGGTCTCGGAGGCTTTGACATTGGCGTGCTTGAAATCGGCGTCCGAGAGCGCGACGTAATGCCCCTTCTCGTATTCGTAGCCCTTCACGATGTGCGCCCAATCCACTTCCTTCCCCGTGCTCTTGTTGATGCGCTGATAGCCGACGGGAGAGAAGTCGCGGCTGTCGAGAAAATGCAGCGAGAGGGACTGATCCTTGGAGGCGCTGAGCACATCGACGGGCACATAGATCAATCCGAAAGAAATGGCGCCGTGCCACACGGAACGCTGCATGGGCAATCCTCGAGAACAGGTCGGATCACATAGTGCAACAAATGCGCGCCCCCGGGTGGCGATTGCCGGGATTCCGACGCGCGGTGCCTGCCTGTTCCTACGCCTGCGCGCAGGCGTGCGGCAGCACCGCTGCGCTCATGTCACCTCAGCGTCTATAATTAACCTCAATTAGCATTAGTGTTATATAAACGATTGAAAAATATGCGTAAACGAGCCGGTCGCATTGGCCGAAAGCTCGCCGGGCTGGCGCGGCGACTTCGCCCGCCGCGCGGCGCGTGGCGGGCCTTCACGCGCGCGCCCGGCTTCCTGCAGGCCACCGTCGTCCTCATCCTCGTGAGTGCCTTGTGGTTCGGGATCAACGGCATATATCAAGTGGTTCGCAAGCCCTCGGAGCTCTTCTTCCCGGTGAGCGGCACGCTGAACAAGACCCCCACGGAGACCTGGCGTGAGTATGGACCGCTGTTTCGCAGCTACTCGACCGACATCATGACGCCTCCATTGCTCGCGGCGCTCGCGCAGGTCGAGGGCTCGGGCAATCCCGTCGCGCGCACGTATTGGCGCTGGTCGCTGACGCCTGCGCCGTTCGATGTCTACCGGCCTGCTTCCAGCGCCGTCGGAATGTATCAGATCACCGATGGCACCTTTCGTGAGGCGAAGCGGCTTTGCATCCGCGGCCACCGGGTGGTGGAGGATGGACCGTGGAACGATTGGAACTCATGCTGGTTCAATTGGCTGTACATGCGAGTCATCCCCTCCCACGCGGTGGAGCTCACCTCGGCCTATCTCGATCGCGCGGTCGCGAACGTTCTCGATCGGCATCCGGTCAAGGCGGCTACGCTCACGCGCAAGCAGGAGCTTGCGGCGCTGATACATCTCTGCGGCGCGGGTGCGGGAGACCTTTACGCGCGGCGCGGGTTGCGGCTCGGCGAGGGCCAGCGGTGCGGTGATCACGAAGCGCGCGACTATATCGCGCGCGTGAATGCGCAGAAGCGCGTTTTCGAGGAGCTCATGAGCGAATGAGGGTCGGCCGACGACGGGCCGGCCCCGCGTGTGCGGAATGCTAAAATTGGACATGCGCAACGCCATCCTCTGCGGACTGTTCGCGCTCGTGGCGACGGGACGTGCGCTCGCGGCCCCGTGTGCTCGGGAGGCCACGGAGGCGCTGACCGTAGGCTCCTCGACCTTGTGCCTCGTCATCGAGGATGCCACTGCCGCGCGCACCGAGCTGTTGCATGCCTGGGTGCAGCGCTCGGCTAATATTGTCACGCAATACTATGGCCGCTTTCCTGGCGCGATCGTGACCCTCGATCTCGCCATCAGGGAGGGCGACGGTATCGGAGGGGGGCGCACCACGAACGAGGGCGGTCTCAGGATTCACGTGAGCGTGGGTCGTGCGACGACCGCCGAGCGATTGGCAAACGACTGGGTGCTCGTGCACGAGATGGTGCATCTGGCGCTCCCGGAGATCGGGCGCCGGCACAATTGGTTGGCGGAAGGCCTCGCCGTGTATGTCGAGGGGGTCGCGCGGGCGCAGGCCGGAAACCGCGATATCGCCGACGTGTGGGCGGAGGATCGACGGTCGATGCCGTTGGGATTACCTCGGCCCGGCGAGGGGGGCATGGATCAGACATCGACGTGGGGGCGGACTTACTGGGGAGGTGCCCTTTATTGCCTGGAGGCCGATGTGGGGATACGTCAAGCGACCGGCAATCGCCTCGGGCTGCAAACGGCGTTACGCGCAATTCTCGATGAGACCGGCGGCTATGCCGCGGAGCGAGAGATCGGCGATGTTTTGCGGATCGGCGATTCGGCCACCGGCACGCGGGTCCTCGAGGATCTCTATGAGCGACAGAGGGCGACGCCGCTTGCGACCGATCTGGATTCGCTCTGGAAGGAGCTCGGCGTCCCGGGAAATCCGTTGACCGAACCCTTCGATGACCACGCGCCGCTCGCCGCCATCCGGATCGCCATCACCCGCCCGGCGGCCTCCGGTGGCCGCGAGCGCCAGCCCTGAGGCCGGTCGATGTGCCTGATACTGCTGGCTTGGCGTGCCCACCCGGACTTTCCGTGCGTACTGGCGGCGAACCGCGACGAGTTCCACGACCGCCCGACCGCCGCCGCCGACTGGTGGCCGGGCGGGGCGGGGATTCTGGCCGGCAGAGATTTGCGAGAGGGTGGCACCTGGCTCGGGGTCACGCGCCGCGGAAGCTTTGCGGCGCTCACGAATTTCAGAGATGGCGGCGCGCGGCGAACCGATGCGCCGAGCCGCGGCAAGCTCGTGAGCGAGCTGCTCGAATCCGGACGCAGCGTCGCCGAAGCCCTGCATCACCTCGAGCGCGTGGGACCCGGCTACAACCCGTTCAACGTGATCTTCAGCGACGGTCAGCGCCTGGGCGTCTATGAGAGCGTGCTCAGGCGAGGGACGTGAGCTCGGCGCCGGCGTCTATGGGCTGTCCAACCATGTGCTCGACACGCCCTGGCCCAAGGTGCAGAACGGTAAATCCGCCTTGACCGCGGCGCTCGCCGATGCGCGCGACGAGAGTGCGATTCTGCATTTGCTGCGCGATGAGCGGCCCGCGCGCGATGACGATCTTCCGCAGACCGGCGTGGGGCTTGACTGGGAGCGGCTGCTGTCGAGCGCGTTCATCCGCGCGGACGATTACGGCACCCGCTGCTCGACGCTCTATCGAGTCGACACTCGCGGCGGTGCGGTGTTTCACGAATGGTCCTGGGATCCAGCCGGCGAGGAGCGCGGCGCCCGGCGCTTCCAGTTCAAAATCCCAGGGCGTGCGTGAAGAGGGCGTCCGACCCACGCCGGCGAGGAGCCGCGGCGTCGATGCTGCGGGCGGCGAGCCTCGCGGTGTTCGGCTGTCTCGCCGCGTGCGTGTCCTCGCATCAGCTGGTCGGCACGCCGCGGGCGCCCGTCCCGCCCGATCAAGTGCAGCTCTTCACGGAAGCGCCGCCGCGGCCGTACGAGCGCATTGCCGTGGTGAGCGCATCGAGCAAGCATTCGTTCGCCTTCAGCTACCAGGGCAAAGCCGAGGTGGTCGTGAGACGGCTCAAGGAGGAGGCCGGCAGGCTGGGCGCCAACGGGGTTTTGCTCGACGGCATCGGTGAGAAATCCGTCGCCACGGTCGGCACCGATCTCGGGACATACCATGAGGGGCCGCGCGGAACCATCGATGTTGGGGTGGGCGCCTCGGCGCTCCTCATGACGCGCTACGGAAGTGGCGTGGCGATCTATGTGCCTGCCGAGTGATGCGGGTGAAAATCAGTTTCCGCCAGGGATTATCTTGCCGTCCACCATCAGGTCGCCGGGCTTCATGCTCGCCGGGCAGCTGCCCAAATACTTGGCGTCAATGATCATCACGGTTTCTGATGTACCCACGTTGATGTGCATCTCCGTGTGAGAGGCGGTGTCGCCTTGATAGGTGTACACGACCTTGGTGACCGACCCCGCGTTCGGCCCTTTCGCGCATCGGCTCTCCTCCACGTACGTATTCGCCGACGGTTTGGCGACGGTAGAGGTGCATTCATTCGTCTTTCTCATCTCCTCTCCCTTCGACTGCATCGATTTCGTGGTCTCCTTCGATTGACACATCTGCACCGCTTTATCGGACACGGCCTTGCCTTGCCGGATCTGCGAGCTGTGAGTCTCCCAAAGCCCCTCTTTCGTCGGCGGGGGCTGTATTCCATCCGCCGCGGCGATTCCGATCCAGACCGAAAGAACCGCAACCATCGAAACGGGCTTGAATGTCATGACCATTCCTTGCGGAGGTAGGACGACTATCGGGTCTTGCGTGGTGCGGCGACTTTATCACACACACCACGGCGCGCGGCTCGAGGGCTCTGCGCTGCAGCGAGCGCCCAACCGCAAAGGCCACGGCTTATTTTTTGCCAGTCGGCGGTACATCGACCGGTCCGCCGGAATCCGCCGTGCGCGGACCCGGAAAATCACGCGCGGCCGCGACGATCCACTCGCGAAAGCGGGCCACCTTCGGCAGATCGAGGTAGGCGCGCGGGCATACGAAATAATACGCGGAGCCATGCGGGAGCACGTCGTGGCTCGCCAAACGCAGCGTCCCCCTGGCCAACGCGCGCGCCACCATGGTCCAGCGCGCGAGAGCGAATCCCAGGCCTTCTTCCGCGGCCACGAGGAGTCCGGCTGAATCGTCGATGACCGGCGGCAGCGACAGCCATCCGCTCTGCGCTTCGGATTTCTGCCAGATTCGCCAAGGAGGATCATCGCCTTCGAGCAGCGGATACTGGCGCAGGTCCGCGCCGCGCTCGAGCATGCCATGACGCTTGATGAGCTCCGGGGCGGCCACGGGCACGATCCAATCGTCGAGCAGCTTCTCGCAGTGAAGGCTCGGATAGTTTCCGCGCCCGAATCGGATGCCGACGTGCATTGCGATGCGCGAGAAGTCTACGAGCTCCGACGAGGTGTGAAAGCGCAGCTCGATCTCCGGATGCTTGCGGCGAAACGAGCGTATCCGCGGCAGCAGCCACGCCTGCAAGAACGAGCTCAGCAATGAAATCTGCAGCGGCCCTGCGCGCCCGTGCTGCTTCAGAAAATGCACGGCGGACTCGAGCTTCTCGAGACCGTCCCTGACGGAAGGTAAGAGCTCGAGTCCTTCCTCGGTGATCTCCACGCGGCGCCCGTTGCGGCGAAACAGGGGCACTTGAACGTATGACTCGAGCGCCTTGATCTGCTGGCTCACAGCGGCGGGCGTCACGTTGAGGGCGTCCGCCGCAGCCGAAAAATTAAGGTGCGTCGCAATGGCCTCGAAGACGCGCAACGCCCCCAGCGGGAGCCTACCGTAGGCAGATGGCAAGTTCGGTCCTCCTCGACAGTGGGTCGATCTAGTTTCAGCTCATCGCAAGGCGGGCACAAGCATTGTCCGGCCGTCGGCATGACTCTGGTCACAGGCCTCGTGATATTTGCTCGGGGCCCGGCGGGGACACGCTACAATTTGGCGGTCGATCCCCGCGCGGAGTCTGGATGAATCGACGCAGGTTGCTCGAGTTCCTGGGATCTTTGCCGCTGCTCGCGCGAGCGCTCAGCGCGCAGGCGGGCGGCGAGATGCAGCCGCCTGCATTCACTCCCCGAATCAGGCCCGGGGATCGAGGCTGGCCGTCACCCTCGGAGTGGGGAAAGCTCAACAAGAGAGTCGAGGGACGCCTCGTGGTTCCACGGTCTCCCCTGGGGTGTCTGCCCGAGGGCTGCGGAGGAGCGCTCGAGGCGCTCAAGAACCCGTTTTACATCGGTGACGAGGTCGGGCTGACCGAGACCAGCGGATGGATCGACGCTTGGACATCCCAGCAGAGCGCCTATGCAGTGGTCGCGGCCAAGACCCAGGATGTCGTGGAGGCGGTGAATTTTTCGCGCAAGCACCGATTGCGCCTCGTCGTCAAAGGCGGCGGCCACAGCTACGGGGGGGCCTCTCAAGCGGCGGACTCGCTGCTGGTATGGACGCGCTCGATGAATGCTGTCGTCTTGCACGATGCCTTTATTTCGCAAGGCTGCGGGGGCAAGCGGGCACCGCAACCGGCGGTGTCCATCGAAGCGGGCGCCATGTGGATCGATGCCTATCATGCGGTGACGACCCAGGCGGGGCGTTACGTCCAAGGCGGCGGCTGCACGACCGTCGGCACCGCGGGGCTCGTACAAAGCGGTGGATTTGGGAGCTTCTCCAAGAACTTTGGTCCCGCGGCGGCAGGCTTGTTGGAGGCAGAGATCGTCACCGCCGACGGCGAGGCCATCATCGTCAACGAGTGCCAGCACGCCGATCTTTTCTATGCCCTGAAGGGAGGTGGAGGCGGCAGCTTCGGAGTGGTCACCCGCCTGGTTCTGCGCACCCACCCGCTGCCTTCGAGCTTCGGCGCGGTGTTCGGTGCCGTGGCTGCGAGCTCCGAGACTGCTTATCGCGCGCTCATTGCAAAAGCGATCCGCTTTTATCGCGATCAGCTCTTCAACCGCCATTGGGGAGAGCAGATGGTATTCCGCCGCGATAACGTGCTCGAGCTCGCGCTGGTGTTTCAGGGACTGAGCCAGGGTGAAGTCGAGGCCCTGTGGGCCCCGTTCCTCGATTCGGTACGCGCCGACAGGCACTTGAGCTTCGCTCGCGAGATCAAGATCGTGAGTTTGCCGCCGCGGCATTTCTGGGACGCCGAGTTCTTGAGACAGCACCTCCCGACGGTGCTCGTCGTCGATGGCCGTTCTGCGGCACCTCCGCACCATTTCGTCTGGGCCGGAGATGAAGCGCAAGCCGGTTGGTTCATTCACGGCTATCGATCGGCGTTCCTGCCCCAGAGTCTGCTGCTGGACGATGCGCAGCCGCGTCTCGTCGACGCACTCTTCGCGGCGACCCGTCAGGCGGGAATGTCGCTGCATTTCAATAAAGGCGTCGCGGGCGCGCCGCCCGAAGCAATCGCCGCTGCCAAGGAAACCGCGCTCAACCCGGACGCGCTGGACGCGTTTGCGCTCGCGATCTGCGCAGCGTATGGACCGCCGGCGTACGCCGGCATGCCGGCGCCCGACGTGAGTGCCGCGCGGGCGGATGCCGCGCGCATCAATCGAGCCATGGAGGAGCTCCTGAAGAGCGCGCCGGGCGCCGGATCGTACGTCTCCGAGAGCGACTACTTCGAGCCCCGGTGGCAAACCTCCTTTTGGGGATCGAACTACGCGAAGCTCGCGGCAGTGAAGCGCAGCTACGACCCGCAGGGATTGTTTTGGGTTCACCACGGCGTCGGCAGCGAGGGGAGTGAGGATGGGTTCATGCCCAGGTCGCGTGTTGCACGGTGAAGGCGCAAAGCTCACTATAGCGCCGGTCATCTCATCGAATAGGGGAACAGCTCCGTGAGAATCGCTTCACTCGCATTCACATCGATGCTCGTGCTCGTCGCGGGCGCGGCGTACGCGGATCGGTACTCGGATACGATCGATCTGTTCAAGAACGCAGGCGCCAGCGCCACGTTCTTCCAACGCTCTTATGCGTATGCGGTGTTTCCGACCGTCGGCGAAGGCGGCTTCATCGCCGGCGCCGCGCACGGCACGGGTCGCGTTTATGTGGGGGGCGTATATACCGGTGACGCGGCCATGACGCAGCTGAGTCTCGGCTTTCAGCTCGGCGGCAAGGCATACAGCGAGATCGTCTTTTTCGAGGATAAGCGGGCGCTCGATGAGTTCGAGTCGGGCTCGTTCGAATTCGCGGCGGGCGCGAGCGCCATCGCGGTGACCGCCAGCGCCAACGCGACCGCCGGCACCACCGGCGCCGAATCCGGAGCGAGCGGCGGCAAGAAAGACGCCACTACCAATACGTCGGGATACTTGAAGGGGATGGCCGTGTTCACGATCGCGAAGGGCGGCTTCATGTACGCGGTCACGGTCGCTGGACAGAAATTCAGCTATACGGCGCGAGTGCAACGCTGAAGAAGTGAAAGGCTGAACCTTGCGCCGGCAGCAAGAGGGTTCCATCGGTGTGCCGGCCAACCCCGCGGCTCGGCCTCCGCAACATATCTGCATTCTGCGCCTCTCGGCCATCGGCGACACTTGTCATACGGTCGCGCTCATCCAGGCGCTGCAGCGTGCATGGCCTGCCTGTCGAATCACCTGGATCATCGGGCGTCCGGAGTCGAAGCTCATGTCGCTCGTGCCGGGTGTCGAGCTCCTGGCGGTCGACAAGCGCCGTTTCGTCTCGGAGCTCATGCGTCTGCGCGCGTTCTTGTCGGCTCGTCCGTTCGATCTGCTGCTGCACATGCAAGCGAGCTTCCGTGCGAACCTGGTGAGCACGCTGGTGCGAGCGCCGATCAAGCTCGGATTCGACCGGCCGCGAGCCCGTGAGCTGCAATGGCTGTTCACGAATCGGCAGATCGCCGCGCGCCGCCGCCAGCACGTGCTCGACAGCTTCCTCGGATTCCTGGACGCGCTCGATTTGCCGCAGCATCGGGCGGAGTGGGACATCCCATTGCCGCCGGATGCTGTCGCGTATGCGCGCCGGTTGATGCCCGACGAACGCGCGACATTGGTCCTCAGCCCTTGCTCCAGCCATGTTCTGCGCAATTGGCGGCCGGAGTACTACGCGCTCCTGTGCGATCACGCCGCGCGGCGCTGGAACATGCGCGTCATCCTGTGCGGTGGTCCGAGCGCCGTCGAGCGCGAGATGGGCGATCGCATTCTGGCGCACGCCGCCTCACCCCCCTTGGACCAGATCGGCCGCGACACGCTGCCCGAGATGCTTGCGCTCCTCGGGGCTGCGACCGTATTGCTGACACCGGATTCGGGACCTGCGCACATGGCCACGATGGTGCGGACGCCGGTGATCGGTCTGTACGCGGCCACCAATCCGGCGCGCAGTGGTCCCTATCTCAGTCGCGAGTGGTGCGTGGATCGCTTTGCGGATGCAGCGAGAAAGTTCATGGGGTGCGACCCCGAGGCGCTGCCCTGGAACGTAAAGATCGAAAAGCCGGGTGTCATGGACCTGATCGCCCCGGAAGAGGTGATCGAGAAGCTCGACCGTTTCATGCGGCAGCGGGAACAAACACGGGAGCAGGCGCGCAGCGCGCCTGCTCCCTAGACACCGAGGACTAGAACGGCAACCCGTGTGACTGGCCGCCCATGCACATGAGCATGGGGATGGACAGGATGAAATTGATGCGCGAAGCGCGCGCCGCGATCTTGCGTGCCGCGGCTTTCTCATCGTCGGTCGCCGGCACGATACCGAGGATTTTCTTCTGGTTCGGCCAGATGAAAGCCCATACGTTGATCAGCATGATGGTTCCGAGCCAGGCGCCGACGCCGATGACGCGAAAGCCCGGCTGCAGCGTGAAGGCGGCGACGACCTTGTCCGAGCCGTAGGCAGTCGCGAGGTAGAAAGCGCCCGTGATCCACGTGGCGACAGCCGACCAGCGGAACCAGAGAAGGGCGCGCGGAGCGACATACTTGGTGATGCCGGCGCCGCCCGGCCCGCCCTTATCCGCCGCCGCGGCAGCAAGACCCGGGGTCTGAACGACGTTGAAATAATAGAGCAGGCCGATCCACATCACGCCGGACATGATATGCAGCCACCGATCGAAGCTCGCGGCATGAAAGCCGGCGGTGTTGCTCATCCAGCAGGCAAGCGCGATACCGATAATGATTGCGAGCACCACGCCGGTCGTGATGGCGCCCTTGACGGAGTTGAGCGGATGCATTGATTCAATCCCCTGTGGTTATTTCTGTTGTAAGCCCCGATCCTGTCGTCCGCGATCCATGGCGAAGCGCCGACGCCGGCCCTTGATTGTAATGGATGTCGAGGGCGCCGTCATGGTGCGCGCGGCGGTGCGGTGTCTCCCTCCGCGAGCGGCTCGACGTCGTGAAACTTGCTGTAATCGATATGTAGCGCGCCGTCGGTCCACTCGAGGATGTCGCTGAAGGTGGCATCCCAGCGCAGCGAGTCGGCCTCATACTCCTCGCGGGCCATGAGGACCTGACCGGTGGTCTCGTCGGTGCCGCTCAGGCTCAAGATGAAACTTGCCGAAGCGGCGCCGAGCGATTGCGGGCTTTCGCTCTTCAGAGGGCTGGCATCGTCGATGACATGCATGAGAGTCCAGCCGAGGGCGAAGACGGGGTGCCGCGAGCGAACGAGCTGGAGGTCCACGATGCGGCGGAGCCGGTACCCCTCCGTGGTGACATCATCGCGCAGCATGCGCAGCCGCGCCGAGGCCTCCTGCACGACGTTCTGGCGCGCATTGGCCGCGCGAAACATGAGGGTGAGCCGGCCGTCGATCGGGCGAACCACGGCATTGCGAGCGAACAGGAAGCGTGCCTTCGGACGCGAGAAGCGCGCAAACATGAGGCCCGTGATGAGGGCGAGCATCAGAAGTCCCGTGAAAATCTCCAGCATCGCCACCGTGTGTCCGTAGAGCGTTTGGGGGTGCATGTCCCCGTAACCGACGGTCGCGAGCGTTTCGACACTGAAGAAGAAATCGCCCAAGAATCCCGGCGGGTTCAGGTTGGCGATGCAGCCGGGCCGGAGGTGATAGAGACAACCGAACAACACGTCGAAAATCAGGAAGAACGCGACGATCGTGGCAAAGAGCTGCGGCCAGCTCACCCTCATCATGTAGTGATAGAGGTCCTGAAACACCTCCCTGGGCATGCCCTGAGTGAAGACCTCGCGCGAGCCCAACTGGATGCGCTGCGCGTTGTTCCGCGTAGCCGGCCTTCTGTGCGATGCTGCGCGCAGTGTGTCATCGCGAATCGCCATGGAGGATGTGCCGCGGTTGAGTGAGGGGACCACCAGTTTATACAATTCGGCCGACGGCGACCGATCGAGGAATCATCTTGAGTGCGCGAGCGTGGGCCGCCTTTGCGGCCTTGTGTGTAATCTGGGGAATTCCCTACTTCCTGATCAAACTGGCCGTCGTCGAGGTCCAGCCGCTGCTGGTGGCCTGGGGCCGCGTGGCGCTTGCCGCCGCCGTCCTGCTGCCCGTGGCCTGGAAGCGCGACGCCCTCGGCGGGCTGCGCGGGCACGCCGTGGCTCTTTGCGCCTTCGCGCTCGCCGAATTCGCGATTCCCTTCGTCACCATCTCGCTCGGCGAGCAGTGGATCAGCTCATCGGTCACCGGCATTCTCATCGCGACCGTGCCGCTCTGGGTGGTATTGCTGGCGCGCTCGTTCGGCGTGCACGACCCGCTCGGCCTGCGGCGCATGGCGGGTCTCGCGCTCGGCTTCATCGGCGTCGTGGTCCTCCTCGGATTCGGTACGATCTCCGGCCGCGCAGGCTGGGCCGGCGTCGGCTGCATGATGGTCGCGGCGGTTGGCTACGCCGTGGGACCCTTGATCATTCAGCGCTACCTGAGGAATCTCGACGCGGTGGGGCCGCTGGCGGCGTGCTTGGCAATCGCGGCCGTGCTGCTCCTGATTCCCGCGCTCTTCGTTTGGCCCACGCACCCGCCTTCGGCCACGGCAGTGGCATCGATCGCCGTCCTCGGGATTTTGTGCACGGCGATCGCCATGCTGCTCATGTTCTATCTCGTCAATTACGCGGGGGCTTCACGCGCTTCGCTCATCACGTACGTCAATCCCGCGGTAGCATCGCTCCTGGGCCTCGGTATTTTGCACGAGCGCCTGGGCCCGGGCGGCGTCGCGGCCTTCGCCATGATTCTCGGCGGTTCCTGGCTCGCCTCGCGCGGCGTGCCGCCGCGGCTCAACCCCACGCTTGCCGCGGAGCGGTGATGCTGGTCGTCTACTCTCCGCGGCAGAAGGATCACCAGCCGCTCGAATTCGTCTCACGCGGCAAGGCGCGGCCTCATCCCGACGTCCCCGAGCGCATCGATGCGCTGCTGCAGGGCGTGGATGGTCACCGCATCATCGAGCCTCGAGACCATGGCATGCGCCATGTCGCCGAGGTTCACACGGCACGCTACCTCGACTTTCTCGCGGGTGCTCACGCGGCCTGGACGCAGGCAAATGGCGCGCCCGCCCTGATCCCGAACGTGCACCCGCGCCGCACGTCCGAGCAGCGCTATCCAAGCTCCATCGTCGGTCGCGCGGGCTATCATTTGTACGATCTCTCCTGCCCGATCACGCAAGCGACCTGGCCGGCGGTCCTTTGGAACTCGCACTGCGCCGCCGAAGCCGCGCTGCGCGTAGGCGAGGGCGCGATCCCGAGCGCCTATGCGCTGTGCCGCCCGCCCGGACACCACGCCGGCGCGGATTTTGCCGGCGGTTTTTGCTATCTCAATAATGCCGCGATCGCGGCATCACTGCTCGCGCGGCGTTTCTCCCGGATCGCGGTGCTCGACGTGGACGTGCATCATGGCAATGGAACGCAGGACATCTTCTTCGAGCGCGGCGAGGTGCTGGTGGTCTCCCTGCACGGGGACCCGTCCGAGTTTTATCCCTTTTACTGGGGCTATAGCGATGAGACCGGCGCCGGAGCGGGGCAGGGCGGCAACCTCAACATCCCCCTTGCGCGCGGACTCGGCGATGATGGCTATCTGGCACAGCTGAACGTAGGATTGGACCGCATTCGATCGGCGCACTCCCAGGCGCTCGTGGTGTCGCTCGGCCTCGATGCATACGAGCACGACCCATTGAGTTGGCTCAAGATCACGACCGAGGGGTTCGGGCGCATCGGAGCCCGGATCGCAGAGCTCGGATTGCCGACGGTGCTCGTGCAGGAGGGCGGCTACTTCTGTCGAGATCTGGGGCGCAACCTCGCATCGTTCCTGCGCGGATTCGAGGACAACCATCGCTTGCGCGCCCGTGCAGGCGCATGAGGAGAGACGAGGTGAGCGATGAGCGTCTGAGCGGCGATTGGGAGAGCGTGTTCAGCGACGTGACCGAGGCAAGCCACGCACCCGGGCTCTTGTACAGCGATCCGCGTGTGCTCGATCGCGAGATCGGCGAGATATTTCACAAGGAATGGTTCTGCATCGCGCGCACCGAAGAGCTGCCCGAAGCGGGCGACTACCTGGCATTCAGGCTGGTCAAGGAGCCGGTGCTCTTGTGCCGGGACCGGGGCGGCGCCGTTCGCGCGTTCAGCAACATGTGCCGGCATCGGGGCGTCGAGATCGCCTCCGGGAGGGGCCGCACCAGCCAGTTCGTCTGTCCGTATCACGGCTGGACTTACGATCTCGACGGGCGCTTGAAGGGCGCAGGCTACATGAGCGACTCGCGGGGCTTCGAGCGCCGCGAGTGCCGTCTGCCGGAGCTCGAGGTGAGGCTCTGGGCGGGTTGGATTTTCGTGACGCTCAATGCAACGCCCGAGCCGTTCGATGAGTACCTCAAGGATTTCAACGAGAAATTCGGGTATCTCGACATGCAGTCCTTGAGGCTCGGGCTGCGCGTGGACGCGACGCTCAAGTGCAACTGGAAGCTGATGGTCGAGAATTTCATCGACTTCTATCACGTCAACGTACTGCATCGAGACACCGTCGCGCGTTTCATGAGGACGGTCGATCTCGAGTACGACCTGCGGCGCAACGGTCAGGTCTATGTCGACGAGTACGACACGGGCACGCTCTCCAAGAGCGGAGAGATGCTGGGCAGGCGCATAGCGACGCTGGAGGGCCGGTCGCCCCGGTTCTCGCAAACCGCCGTGCTTCCCCCCAACGTGAATTTCTTCGTCCGCCCGGACTACGTGTCGCTTTACACCTGCTGGCCGCTCACCGTCGATAGCATGCGCATGGAAGGATTGATTCTTTGGCCGCGCGAGACCATGGAAGGCCCTGAACGCGAGCGCGTGGTCGCGGAGTTCAAGCTGATGCTCGACAAAGTCCTTGCCGAGGATTTCTCGATGGTCGAGTCGCTGCAGAACACCACCGCAGCACGGGGGTTTGCTCCCGGACGCATGTCGCGCCTGGAGCGCGGGGTGCAGCACTTCATCAAGCACAGTGTGAGTCGGGTTAGATGACGCTCGCGCCCATTCAATACCCGCTCGCTGCCGCGGGCGCCACGGTGCGGGTGGTGCAGTGGGGCATGAAGGGGCCCGCGGCGCTGTTTCTTCACGGTCTCGGCTCTAACGCCGGGGTGTGGTCGGAGGTGGCGCCCGCTCTGGCCGGCGAGGACCGCCGCTGCATCGCCGTGGACTTGCCCGGGCACGGGCTATCGTGCAAGGGCGGGGAGTTCTCGTATACGCTCGAAGGACACGTCCGCTGGTTGGCGGCGCTCCTCGATGCGCTCGGCGAGGAGCGCATCGATCTCGTCGGCTCCTCGTTGGGCGGATTATGGGCCGCCGGCTTCGCGGCGCGATTCCCAGAGCGGATCTCGAGTCTTACCCTGGTGGGCGCGGTGGGGCTCGAACCGCTCACCGCGGAGCGCCGCCGCTGGACCGCCGAGTATCTCGGACACATGGACCGCAGGTCGATCGAGGAAAGGCTGCGCCGCGCGGTCGCAGATCCCGCCGTGATCGGCGAGCGATTCATCGAGGAAGTGTTTCGCATGAACAACTCCGCCGGCGCGGCCGAGGGGTTCGCCGCCCTCGGGCGCTACTACCTCGAGGGCTTGAATGAGGATCTCCCTCTCGACGGCTTGATCGCACGCGCGCGAGACCTGCGGATGCTCCTCATCTGGGGCCGCGACGACGCGACGGTGCCCTATGCCGGCGCGGCCGCGGCGGCGCGGCGGATTCCTGGATCCATCCTTCTCAGCTTGAGCCATACACGCCACGTGCCGCAGCTCGAGCGGCCCGCTGCGGTACGATGGGCACTGTCGCAGCACTTCCGCGGCGCGGACTTGAGCCCACATTGCCTCGAGGACGCGGATATTCTTCGCCAGGCTTGACGAGCACTCTCATGTTTTATCGTTTCGATCGACCCGATCCAGCGCTTGCGCCCAGCCCCTTCAAGGCCTGCGTGGTGCCGCGGCCGATCGGCTGGATTTCCAGCGTCGACGCCGCCGGCAATCGCAATCTTGCCCCATTCAGCTTCTTCAACGCGATCAACGAAGAGCCGCCGATGGTGATGTATTGCCCGAGCGGCCCCCACCTGGACGGCGGCCGGAAAGACTCGTCGAAGAATGCCCGTGAGACGGGCGAGTTCGTCGTGAACCTCGCGACCTGGGATCTGCGAGAGGCGATGAACCGATCGAGCGCGCGAGTTCATCGCACCGTGGACGAGTTCGAGCTGGCCGGCCTCACCCCGGCCCCTTGCGAGCGGGTGCGCGCTCCGAGAGTGCTGGAATCACCCGTGAGTCTCGAGTGCGTGGTGACCGATATCTACGAGCTGCCGAGCGATGATCCCACGGAGCTCGGGAGCATGATCATCGGGCGCGTACTCGGCATTCATGTGGACGAACGCGTGATCGACGAGGGCCGCGTGTCTGCGGCGAAGCTGCGCCCGATCGCCCGGCTCGGTTATCGGGAGTACGCCGTAATCGATCAAATTTTTAAAATGAGCCGGCCGGGCGACCTGCCGTGATGGACCGTGCCCTGGCGCGCGCCGCACGCACACTGGTTCGGGAGGCATTCGACGTGCGCCCGGGCGAAAGTGTCCTCATTACGGCCGACGCACGCACGGAGCATGCCCTGACCGATGCCATCGCGGACGCCGCGATCTCTGCGCTGGGGCGACCCGTCGTCGCCGTCATCCCGACTTTGCCCTTCCAGGGCGCACTCGCCGATCCGCATATTCCCGATACGCTCGCGGCGGCCGCGGCGGCCGCGGATGTCTGGCTCGATTGCTGCTTTCCCTATCTTGCCGGATCGAGCATGCACGCGGCCGCCATGAAGGCGGCGCGCTCGCGCTACGCGCTGCTCGCGACGGCGGGAGCGGCGAGTCTCGCGCGCCTTTACGGCGGCGTGGATTTCTCGTCCTTGATGGATTATCAGATGGCCCTCATCGCCTATTTGTCGGGCAGGGCGGGGGCTCGCGTGCGGGTCACATGCCCCTCGGGCACCGAACTTGAGTTCACCCTGGATGAGATCAAGCTGAAGCGCGAGCGCGTGGCACGCTCGCCGGGCATGCACACGGTGCCCGGCGCGCAGAGTCTCTATCCAAGCGCCTCCTCGGTCCGGGGCAAGGTCGTGTTGCAGGCGCTTTTCGACGAGCACTACCGCGTATTGCGCCGGCCCATCACGATCGACGTCGACGGGACGATCCGCTCTTTCTCGGGGGGCTCGGCGGAGGACAGGCCTCGTCTCGAGCGCTCACTCGGGCGCGCATCCGGCGGTCGCGGCTACGGTACTCTGATCCATTTCACGCTCGGATTTCATCCGGCCGCGCGCATCACCGGCGAGCATTTCATCGAGGACATCCGCGCCTTGGGAACCAACGCCGTGGGTATGGGGCTGCCGTGGTGGGAGGAGGGGGGCGGCGAGAATCATCCGGACGGGGTGGTGATGGATCAGTCGCTGTGGATCGACGGCGAATCGATCGTCTGTGCCGGGGAGATCGTCGGGCCACAGTCACTCATGACGGAGTATCGGCGGATTCAGGCGCTCTTCGATTGAGGGCGGTGGCCACCCTTCGAGGTCGAGGTCCCGGCACAAAGGCCTGGGTCGCCGCACTCGCAGGCGCCGGCGTCGCCTGGGGCGCGCTCTCCTACGTCGCGCTCACCATCGGTGTCTTCGTCGAGGGATATGGGTATTCGCTCGATCTCGCCGCGCTGCTGGCAACCGTCGAGCTCTCGGCGTTGGCGCTCGCCTCCATGTCGGGCGGATACCTGTTGCGAGGAGTATCGCTGCGTGGGCTCGCCGTGGCAGGTGCAGCGCTCGCCTCCGCAGCAAATGCCCTCACGGCTCTCGGCACGAGCCCGCTCGCGGTCGGAGTGCTCCGCGCGGCGGTGGGCCTCGGACTCGGGTGGCTTTCCGCGGGCCTCAACACTGCTTTGTCCCGGACACGTGATCCCGAGCGGCTGTTCATCGGCGCGAACTTCGGCTGCATCACGCTGGCGGCGGGGTTCTTTTACGTGATGCCCATGATCTACGAGCGATTGTCCTATCCCGCGTATTTCCTCGCGTATGGCGCGCTGTGTGCGGCATGCGCGCTGTTCATGGGGTGGCTGCCGTCCGGCACACCGGACGGCCCGGCGCCGCGCTCCGTCGATGCTGGAGCCGGCGGTGCACGCTGGGGGCTCTTTGGCGCCGTGAGCTCGATCTGGCTGTGCTACTCGGCGGTCTGGGCGCTGATCGAGCGGCGCGGTCACGACATCGGCATGTCCGCGGAAGCGATCGGGGCGTCCATGGGCTTGGGAACGCTATCGGGTCTGCTCGGCGCGGGTGCCGCGGCCGCACTCGCCGGGCGCGTCCGACCGCTTCCGGCTCTCATTTTGACCTCGTTCACGACCGGCTTGTGCTACGTCTGGTTGGCCTTCTGCGGCGGCGCCGTCGAATACACTGCGATCCTATGTGTCTGGGGCGTCCTGTTCTGCCCGATTCTCGCGTATGCCTACGCAGTCGGCTCGGAAATGGACCCTTCGGGCGCCCTCGGGCGAATGATCGGTGGCGGAGTGGCGATCAGCACGGCGCTCGGGCCTCTCGTCGGTGCGCGTTTGCAGTCCCTGTTGGGCTTCAGCGGCGTCGGATGGACGACGTTCGCCGGGACGACGCTCGGCTGCATCATGATTGGCGCGGTTGGATTGCGCGGCCGGCCGGCCCCTAGCTAGTCTAGGAGCCTGTCTGACTAATGGGCGCCGTCACGAGGGCGCCCCACGTCGAGCAGATTTTTGCGATCGTTTCGCGAGCATAGTGGGCGCTATGTGAGCGAAAGGATCGCAGAAAGATGCCGAGGTGGAGCGGCCGCAGTAGGCGCATCGTTAGTCAGACAGGCTCCTTGGCGAGGGCGCGGCTGAACGAGACCAGCGCGGTCAGCATTTCCGTTCGGACTTCGGCGTCCGTGCGCCCGCTGCGCGCAGGCACGTGAAAGGAGTGGTCCGCGTACGCAAGTTGCGCAAGCTGCGCACGCTCCCCCAGACTTTCGATCAAGGGCTCAAGATATTCAGGCGTCGCGAAGACATCGCGCGACCCCTGCAGAAACAGCATCGGAATGCGGATCCGCGCCAGATGTTCGCCGCGGGCTGCGGACGGGCGATCGGGAGGATGCAGAGGAAATCCTAGAAATACCAGGCCGCGAACAGCGGCGAGCGGACTGACTGCCTGCGCCTGCGAGGTCATGCGTCCACCGAAGGATTTGCCTCCCGCGAGCAAGGGTAGCCGCGGCTCGACGCGGCGCGCAGTCTCGACCGCGGCACGCACCGCCGCGTGGCAGAGCGGCGGCGGGTCGGGCCGCCGGCTCTTTCTGGCCATGTAAGGAAAATCGAAGCGCAGGGTTGCGATACCGTGCTGCGCCAGCCCAAGCGCGAATTGCGCAAGGAAAGGATGTGCCATGCCGGCGCCAGCGCCGTGCGCAAGCACGAGGAGCGCATGCGCGTCCGGGACGCGCTGCAGGAGTCCCGGTAAGCGGGTCGCACCGTCGACCTCGATGGTCAGCGCTTCGGGAGGGGCGGCTGTCACCCACCGAATATAGCGAGCGCCGGCGCAATGAGCGAGCGCCGGCGCAATGAGCGAGCGCCGGCGCTAGTCGTTCATTTTCGTCGTATTCGAATCGTCGTATTTGCCGCGCGCTTTCGCGCGCTCCTCGGCTTGCTCGAGGTCCGCTTGCTCCTCGGGCTTCACTTGTGGGCCCTTCTCGATCTTCGCCTTGCCTTGCGGCGAATTCACGAACTCGCGCTCGGCCTCGTTGAATTCTTCCGCTGCCTCGCGATTACCCTCGCCTTGATTCGTGCCCATCGCTGCGCTCCTCAGGTTGTCGTGGATTGCTCGACACAAGCGACATAACGTACGTCAGCACCCCTCGTAGTGTGAGTCCCCAGCGGAGCCGAGTGGTGTAGGCAATGTCCGACCGCTTTTTGTGGCGTTTACACTTCTGACATAAGGCGAAATCAACACAATTGTCGTCATCGAGAGACGCTCATCACGGTTTCCTTCGACGCGCTTCGCCAATATCCTCAGCCACCACGGCCATGTCACGGAAGCGCTTGATGGGCACACCGATCAATACCCCATTTACCAGTGAACTTTGGCACCTGACCATCGACGACCTGCTCGAGCCATTGCCGGCATCGCCGCGCCTCGGCGGACCGGGTCCGTTCGTGATCAACCTGAGCGCCTCAACGGCGCCCATCAGCCTGCCAATGAAGTCGATCGCCGAATGTCCCGGCGCGCATGTCTACCAGGTCCAGCGTACCGAGGACCGTCGAGTGCGGTACCGCCTGAGGTTCGGTCCGTTCAAGACCGAAGAGGAAGCAGAGGCGTTGCTCTCCGTGGTGCGTGAGATCTATCCGAGCGCTTTGGCAGCGACCGCGGAGCCGGACGACCTGCGCGCAATCGAATCCATCAAAGCCAAGATCGAGGCGCAGCAACTCGCGGCGGTGAAAGCCGCGATGAGCAGAGCGGCCGCCGCCGCACCCATACCCGCCGCGCTGCGCGCGAGCGCGGAACCCGCACCCGCCGAGCCCCCCGCGGTGCGGCCGAGCATGCCAAGCATGGCGCAGGCGCCCGTCGCCGAGGAGACGGCGCCGTTCTTGTCGGCTCCCCCGCCCGCCTGGTTGGCGCTGCGTGCATCGACCCAGGCTCCCACTACGGCGACTCCTGCTGCGGCTGCGGCCGAGAAGGCGGCCCCGATGATGAAGACGGCCGCGGACAGATCGGCAGTTCCTGCGCGCGCATCGGGGCAAGCGGCGCCGGCGATTCGCGCGGCCGAGGTGCCGGCACCGGAGATCTCGTCTGCGGGATTCTTCCCCGCTGCGGAGGCAGGAGCCTGCGAGTCCGGGGCTGGTGAGCCGGTGCGCCCGCTCGGGGATCCGGTCATACCCGTGTTGTCCGACGTTGCGGTGACTCGGCCGGCACCCCGCGCAGCCGTGCCACCGTTGGTGTCCAAAGCTTTTACGCCGGGCGTCGCTACGCCGGGCGTCGCCACGCCGGGCATCGCTACGCAGCCCCCCGCGCCGCGCACTTCGTCGACTGCCGCCGCCCCCCCACAGTCGCCGCCGGCGACCGTCAGGACGCCGGTCGCACCGCGCCCGGCAACGCCGATGGCGATGCGCAGCGTGTCGACGCCCAGCGCGATGCGCAGCGTGTCGACGCCTATGATGATGCGCAGCCCGTCGACGCCGAGCGCGAAGGCGCCGCCGGTTTCGGCTGCAACTACCGGTCCAGCCAGCGAGCCGGCGCCCGTGGCCGCCGTGCAAAACAAGGTGTCACCGACAGTGCCCGCGCGGCGCGTGGAGGCGCTGAGTACGCCGCTCGCGAGTCTCGACACCACGCAGACGCTGCGGCCGCTGACGGCGGGAGAGATCGAGGATGCGCAGGCGCTGCGCTGGTTCTCCATTCAACTCTCGCTCGCAGACCAACGCTTCGATCCCGATGCACTGCCGAATCTCGACATCTTCAGTGAGTACCGGCTGTATTCGATCTCGGTTACCGATCAGGGCAGGCCAATGCATGCCCTGCGCCTGGGATTCTTTTCCGAAGAGGGGGCGGCAGCGGCGGTGGCGGGCTACCTGGGCGCGTTCTACGATCAGCCGGTCATCAAGCGCATCAGCGTGGCCGAGCGGGAGCGTTTCTCGGTACATCGCCTGGAGGCGCGCAAAGACATCGGTGCAACAGGCAAACATGCGGTCATTGAAATCACCGATGAGCGGGTGATCCGACCCAAGCGGCCGGACGTTCCGACGCCGGCAGGGTCGCCGCGTTCCTTCGGCACGCCGATGGACAAGGGAAAGTAGCCGCTCATCTTGTAGACTCCGGCGATTCAAAAAACGCTGGGGAAGCGATGAGCTACGCGAAGCGGGAAGCGCTGGCCTTTATCGACGGCCATATGGACGAATGGTCCGCTTGGCACCAGATCCTCTGGAACTTCGCTGAGCCGGCGTTTCGAGAATACAAATCGAGCGCCTGGTATGTGAGCTGTCTGCGCAGCGCAGGGTTCGAGGTCGAGGTCGGATCCGGCGGGATGCCCACCGCCTTTGTCGCCTCTTTCCGAAATGGCGCCGGCCCGACGCTCGCGACCTACGCCGAGTACGACGCCGTGCCAGGCAACTGCCAGGCGGCCGCCACGCGTTGCCGGCCCAGGCCGGGGCTCTCCAAATACGCACCCGGACACACCGATCCGCACTCCGCGCTGGGTCTGAGCGCGCTTGGGGCCGCGCTTGCCGTGAAAACCATGATGCAGCGTTGCAGCATCGGAGGCACCTTGAAGCTCTTCGGTGAGCCCGCGGAGAAGGTGCGTGCCTCGAAGCCCATTCACGCGGCAAAGGGCTATTACGACGATCTCGATGCCGCCGTCAGCTTTCATCCCCACTACATGACGCCGATGTGCAACACGGTGGCATGGGATACCCATTGCGGGGTGGGCTACAACTTCATCTACACCTTCACCTGCCCCGAGCCGGAAAACTGGATAGCCGCCGACCGCGTGAATCCAATTCCGCAGAACCACTTGACCGCGCGCGCGCCGGGGGCGACCGATGCGCTCATGCTGTTTCACCACTTGAACGAGGGATTGCGCCGCTCAATGCTGCCGGCCACCGGGCTCTGGAGCTTCAACGAGGCCATCCTCTGCGCAGGTCAGGCGACGGCGGACAACCTGGCGCCGCAGGTCTCGCAGGTCGACTACATGGTGCGCACAGACTCGACCGCGCAGGCCGATATCGTAGGCTCCGTCATGGACAACAACGCGGAGGCCGCCGCCAAGGCGACCTTTTGCCGCTGGCGCAAGACCTGGGTCTCCAAGTCGCGCGGGGGACTCGCGAATCACGCGATAGCGCGTACGGCGTACCGCAACTTGTCACAGATCGGGCCTCCACGCTGGGAGGCCGCGGCCATCCGGGTTGCCCGCGAGATTCAAACGAACCTCGGTCTGGAACCGCTCGAGCGGCCTTTCTCCCCGGAAACCGAGCAACTCATCGACCCGCAAGAGTGTGAGCGGCAGTTGCGCGCCACCATGCCTGCGTGGCAGCAATACCTCACATCGGACGATTACACCGAGTACTGCTGGCATTGTCCCACTGCGCGCCTGTTCGTGGCGCGCCCGTCGCTGGCCGGCCCCCCGGGCTATGTATATCCCGCCTGGGTGGCCAATGCGCTCGGCGGCATTCCGGCCACCATCGACCCCATGATCCGAGTCGCCGCGAAAGCGATCGCCGGCACGCTCATCGATCTGTATACCGAGCCGTCGACCCTCGCCGAGGCGCAACGCGAGTTCCGCGAGAGGACGGGAGGGGGCGTGGGCGGTACACGCTGGCAGGGACCGCTCCTGCCCGCGGACTTCAAGGTACCGCATCAGTATCGCTGGCCGGAGTACGTGACCACGACGCGCGGAGAGGAGTGGACGATCCCGTGGCGGGACGACGAATGAGCGCCGCTTCGCTGCCGATTTCGCTGACCCGTTTTGTCCTGTACCCCAAGGGGGTACAGACTTCCGCGGGCCGGAGGCGCAAAATTCGGAAAAGTTAAACAGTAACGGCTGGGGGGACTATGGGCAATTTAACGGGACGAAAGGCATTGGTCACGGGCGGCGCACGCGGAATCGGTCGTGCAATTTCGCGGGCCCTGGCCGCCGAAGGCGCCGACATCGCCATCAATTTTCAGTCGAGCGGAGCCGAGGCGGAAGCGCTGGCTCAGGAGCTGTCGAGCGGCGGCACTCAGACCTTGCTGTTCAAAGGCGACGTCGCTCAACGCGGCACCTGGAACGAGATGATCGACAAGATCAAGCAAACGTGGGGCCGCCTCGACATCCTGGTAAACAATGCGGGCATCACGCGCGACAAGACGCTGCGCAAAATGACCGATGAGGATTGGCTGTGCGTGCTCAACACCAATCTCAATGCGTGCTACCTGGGCGTCACGGCGGCCATGCCGATGATGGTCGAGCAAAAGTACGGGCGCATCGTCAACATCAGCTCGTTCGTAGGCCAGGCCGGCAACTTCGGGCAGGCCAACTACGCCGCGAGCAAGGGCGGCATCATCGCCTTCACCAAGACGGCGGCGATGGAGCTCGCCAAGTACAACGTCACCTGCAACTCGCTTGCTCCCGGATTCACCGAGACCGGGATGCTGGCGAAAGTGCCCGAGCAAGTTCAAGCGCAGATTCTCGCGCGTATCCCGATGGGCCGCTTCGCGACGCCGGAGGAGATTGCGCAAGCGGTTCTATTCCTGGCCGCGCACGGAGATTACGTCACCGGGCAGCAGATCAACGTGAACGGCGGCGTCTATATGTAGAGCCTCGCCCATGCCTCAGCGGGCGGCGAGCCAATCGGCGATCGCCGGGGGCACCTGGCGCTGCGCCCGGCTGCTCACGTACATCCCGATGTGGCCCAAGTCGAGCTCGAGCGTCGTGAAGTCGGTGCTGCCGACGAGCCGCTCGAGTGCCGCAGACGAGGCGGACGGCACGAGGTGATCCTTCGCGCCGATGAGGTTCAGGATCGGAAGCTTGAGCGTGCGCAGGTCCACCGGGTGCCCCGCGATCTCGAGTTGCCCCCGAACCAGGCGATTTTCCTGATAGAACCACACGACGAATTCGCGGAATGCCGCGCCGGCTTGATCCGGGCTGTCGTAGATCCAACGCTCGACGCGCATGAAGTTCTCCATGCGGGCCTGGTCGGGTTCCCCGCGCGAAAGCTCCACGTATTTCTGATGCGACAAGCGAAACGGCATCAAGGCGAGAAACAGCTGATTGAGCGTATCGCCCGAAACGTTTCCACCGGCTACGAAGGCCTCCACGTCGATTCCTCGCGCCCATTTCGAGAGCAAATCGGCCGGCGTATGGAAGTCGACCGGTGTGACCATGGTGATTAGATTACGCACCCGTCGGGGATGCAAGGCGGTGAAGCAGAGGCTGAACACACCGCCCTGACAGACTCCGAGCAGATTGAGGGCACTGAGCCGGTGGATTCTCGAGACCTCGTCCACGCAGGCGGCGAGCTGTCCCTCGATATAGTCCTCGAGTGTCATGAACCGATCGGCGCCGTCCGGATAACCCCAGTCGATGAGGTACACATCCAGCCCACGCGATAGCAGCCCGCGGATGAGCGAGCGATCCGGCTCGAGGTCCATCATCGAAGGCCGATTCACCAGCGCATAGACGATGAGCAGAGGGACCGCGTGGATGGTCTCGGCGATAGGTCGGTAGCGAAACAGACGCAGCTTGCCGGATCGCCACACTTCATCCTTCGGCGAGCAGCCGGGTGCCGCGTGGCGCGCGGCGGCGAGAGCCGCATACCACGGGAGCATCACCGCTTGCCTTTGGCGCGTGGCCGCGTCGCGCTCGGGCGCGTGCGCGTGTGCGTGCGCGGCTTGCGCCCGCGCTTCATCTCCTGCAGCTGCTTCTCGAGTAAGCGCACGCGCTCTATCAGCGAGTTGATCTCGGTTCGCGTGGGACAATCGAGCCACTTGGCCCACACTTCGAGGCACGCGGCGGTTTCACGTCGCCACTCGCTGCTCGCGTTGACCGCGTCCGCCATCGCGCGGCAAAACGGCTCGCCGTGGGCCTCTTTGGCGTAGGCTTCCTCGGCGCAGTCGACCCACGTGTCGTACAGGCGCTGAGCCGCCTCGGGGGTCAGCGGTGCAGTCGGTACGCCGAGGCGTGATACGAAAGCGCCCGCCGCCTGCGTCAATGTATCCGACCACAATCGCTGCAAGCGGCGTTGCGCTTCGTCGAGTCGCCGCCAGGCGTCGGCGGCTCGCTGCCAGCGTTCTTGATGCTCGCGCATCGGGCCGAGCGCCGGCGCGTCCGCAGTGAGCGAGGCAGGAGGGCGCCCGCCGCCCGCAACGGTCGCGGACGTTGCGAGCACATGCGCGAATTGATCGCGCAGAAAATCCGCGAAGCCCTTTGCGGCGCTGGCCTGCGATGTCTCGCACTGCTGCGAGTAGGCACGGGCGGCGGCGGTAAACCGATCGGCATCGATGAACGGTGCGAACGCAGATGGTGGTCGTTTGAATGCACCCGCTCCCCAGCCCGTGGGGTCGAGAAGCGCGCTGAAGCCGGCCCACGGGCCCCACGGATCAGAGGCCATGAGCCGCTCTCGGCTTTGCAATGCAAAAGCCAACCATGACTGAATTAATAACTCGAAAGAACAGCATATAAATAACCTATTACATTGTTTTTAATACACTATAGGTCTTGATTTTTTTCTGCGAGCGCCAATATGTGACATGGTAAGTTGTGCGATGCGAAAGCATGGCTTACGATAGCCACAGAGTTGGATTCCATGCAAGAACGGCTAATCCGCAAATATTCTAACCGCCGCCTCTACGACACCACGGCCAGTCGCCATGTCACGCTCGAGGATCTGCGGCAAGTCATCATCGCGGGCGACCGCATCAAGGTCGTCGATGACAAGTCAGGCGAGGATCTGACCCGATCCGTGCTTTTGCAGATCATTGCCGAACAAGAGCAATTTGGCATGCCCGTGTTGGGCTCCGAACTCCTTGAAACGATCATCCGCTTCTATGGCAGTCCGATGCAAGCACTGCTGAGCCGCTATCTGGGGCAGGCATTCACGGGCATTCTGCGGCAGCAGGAGGCGATGCAGTCGGAAATGGCGAAGGCCTTGCAGGCGCCGTTCGCCCCGATGACGGAGCTCGCCCGCCAAAACATCGAGATGTGGGAACAAATGAAGGCCGCGACGCGCAACGTCTTCACGGGCGGCAGCGCCGCGCCGAGTTCCGGCGCGGCCTCGAGCGAGAGCAGCAGGACGGATCCGCCGGCGGCACCGGATGCCGGCGAGCGGCCCGGCGGCGCCAAGAAACGACACAGGAAACGTAGGTGACAATTTATGGACATGCATGGCAAGACTGTGGTGGTAACGGGCGGCGGACGCGGCATCGGTCGCGCGATCGCCTTGGATCTTGCGGAGCGTGGCGCGAATCTGGCGCTGTTCGATCTCAATGAGGCGGATCTGCGCGAGACGGCGCAGCGCTGCGCGGCGAAGTCGGTTCGCACGCAAGAGTATCGCGTCAATGTCGCCGACGAGGCAGCAGTCGCCGCAGCCATGGCCCGGGTAGTGTCCGATTTCGGTCGCTTGGACGGCCTCGTCAACAATGCGGGAATCGTGCGCGACGGATTACTCGTCAAAGTCAAGGACGGCGCCGTCGTGGGGGAGATGAGTCTCGAGCAATGGAACGCCGTCATCGGCGTGAATCTCACGGGTGTATTCCTGTGTGGGCGTGAAGCTGCGAAGCACATGATCGAGCTCGGCAACGGGGGCGTCATCGTCAACATTTCGAGCATCTCGCGCGTCGGTAACGCGGGTCAGAGCAATTACAGTGCGGCGAAGGCCGGGGTCGAGTCGATGGCCGTCGTGTGGGCGAAGGAGCTCGCCCGCTATGGAATTCGCGCCGGGTCGGTTGCGCCGGGATTCACCCACACCGACATCCTGTCGAGCATGCGTCCCGAAGTGCTCAACAAGCTGACCGCGCCGGTACCGCTGAAGCGGCTCGGACTCGCTGAGGAAATCGCCCACGCGGTACGCTTCATTTTCGAGAATGACTTCTTCACGGGCCGCTGCCTGGAAGTCGACGGGGGCCTGCGCATCTAGCTGTCGTGCGCGAGGTCGAGGACCTCGATGATTCGCCGGGCGGTTGAGCGGACCCGCACCACCGAAGAGGTGAGCAAGCTGTCGATGGCGCCGTCCGCATCGGACGCCGCCGAGCCACAGTGATCTGGGGCGGGCAGGCCCAGCCTTCGCATGACGAGAGACTCGACGGCCTCTGCCTCATATTCATAGATCGTCGCGCGTGCCCCCACGCCTTGCGATGCGTCCCGATGCGCCAGCCAATGCGCGAGCTCATGCACCAGGGCGTGTAACTGCTGCTCGGGGTCCAGTCCGGCCCGAAGGGTGATGCGATCCCGCGAGAGGCCGCCGTGGATGCTCTCGGGCAGAGACTCGCGAACCACGCATCCGCCGCAGCGCTCGACATAACATTCGAGCGAATGAATGTGGCTCTGAATCGGCGTCATCGGGATGGGGCCCGAAGGAACATGGCCGCATCATGCGCCCGGGTGCCCGAACCGTCGACCCGGACGGCAATCCGGGCCAGCTAGTTTCTCTTGCGGCGCATTAGCAAGGTATCACGATATATTGCACTGTATTTCAATATAACAAGCAAAAACAATGAGATATGTAGATACAAACCAGACGGTACCGCCCCATATTTTTCTCTTGCAATGCATACAAAGTGGCGTATAGTAGATCCCGTAACGCAGGACCCAACCAACGGAGACCGCCATGACTGACACCACATTCGATCCCAAGGCCATTTTCGAAACCTACCGCAACGCCTTTGCTCCGGCCCTCAAGGTCCAGCAGGAAGGGCTGAAGGCATTCGACCAGGTCGGCCGCTACCAGTACGCCGTCGCCGGCGATTACCTGGAGTGGAGCCTCGCGCAAGCGAAGGCGGCCGTAGCCTCGCAGTCGCCTGCCGAGTTCATGTCCAAACAGGTCGAGCTCACCACGGCCCTCAGCGAGAAGCTGCGGTCGCGGGCGCAAGAGTTCGTCAAGCTCGCCACCGAGGCGCAGAACGGCGTAAGCAATGCCGTGAGCGAGGGTGTGAACCGCGTGGTCGCCGACACGAAGAAAAAGATGAGCTGAGAGGTCCCCTCCAGTTCACGAGCGAGGGGCGCCATGCGGCGCCCTTCGCGTTTATGGACTAAAATTTGGGGCTAATCGCTCGTTGAGGCGCCGAATGAACGACACCAGTCAGCCGAAATCACCCGAAGCAGAGGTCGCACGGGCTTTGCGAGAACAGCTTGCGACCGTCACCGGCGGTCTCGCCCCGGATGTGTATGTGAACGCCTGGTGGGACTGGTACCTGAATGTCGCGCGGCATCCCTCGAAACAGCTCGAGATCATCGAGGATGCTTGGGCAAAATCGCTCGACAGCTGGTCCTTCGCGCTCAAGGCGGGTATCGGAGAGCAGGCGCGTCCGGCCGAAGGTGATGCCCGCTTCAAGGACGATGCGTGGGCGCAGTGGCCCTTCAACGTGCTTGCGCACGGGTACCGCAACTACGCCGAATGGTGGCAGAACGCCATGTCCGGCGTGCCAGGGGTCGCTCCCGAGAACGAACGGCAACTCGATTTCGTCGCCCGCAACACGCTCGAGACCCTGTCGCCCGCGAACTACCTCCTGACCAATCCGCAGCTCCTGGAAGAGACTCGCGCGGAGGCCGGGCAGAACCTGGTACGCGGTTTCTCCAATTGGCTGGAGGACGTTCAACGCACGCTCGGCGGTGAGAAGGGGACGGACTCCGAGAAGTTCGTGGTGGGCCGGGATGTGGCCGCAACTCCCGGCAAGGTGGTTCTGCGCAACGAGCTCGTCGAGTTGATCCAGTACTCCCCGCAAACCGCGACCGTTTTCGCCGAGCCGGTGCTCATCGTGCCCGCCTGGATCATGAAGTATTACATCCTCGATCTGTCGGCGAGCAACTCCATGGCCCGCTACCTGGTCGCGCAGGGGCACACGGTTTTCATGGTCTCGTGGAAGAACCCCACCGCGAGCGATCGCAACCTCGGCATGGACGATTATCTGAGGCTCGGCATCCGCGATACGCTCGATGCAGTGACGGCGCTGGTGCCTCGACGGAAGGTGCACGCCGTGGGTTATTGTATCGGCGGGACGCTGCTGTCGATCGCCGCCGCGGTGCTGGCGGCGCAAGGCGATCACCGGCTCACGAGCATCAGTCTGCTGGCGGCCCAGCAGGACTTCAGCGAGCCGGGCGAGCTGTCGCTTTTCATCAGTCCGAGTCAGATCGACATGCTCGAGACGGCGATGAGCCGCACCGGGGTGCTGAAGAGCGAACAAATGGGCGCCGCTTTCGCGCTATTGCGGTCGCGCGACCTGCTGTGGACACCGGCGGTCAACAGCTACGTACGTGGCAAACGCGACACTCCCAACGACATCATGGCCTGGAATGCGGACGGCACTCGCATGCCGTGCCGCATGCACACGGAGTATCTGCGACAGCTCTACTTGAACAATGCACTCGCGCGCGGAGAGTTCATCTCCGAGGGCCGTCCGGTGGATCTGTCGGCCATTCGCTTGCCCATGTTCGTGGTCGGCACCGAGACGGACCATGTGGCGCCGTGGACTTCGGTGTACAAGGCACGAGCGCTGACTCGCTCGTCGGATTACACATTCTTGCTGACCTCCGGCGGCCACAATGCCGGGATTGTGAGCGGCCCTGTGCACCCGAGACGCCGCCATCGAGTCCGTACTTGGTCGAACGAGGGAGACACGCTCACGGCGCAAGCCTGGCTCGACACCACCGCGCCCCAGGCCGGGTCGTGGTGGCCGGTCTGGGATCGCTGGCTGGCGGAGCACTCGAGCGCGGCTCGCGTGGCGCCCCCGAGCGTCGGATCCGCGGCGGCCGGCTATCCGCCGATCGCGGATGCGCCCGGACAGTACGTCCTGGAGAAGTAGACCGCTCCTCAAGCGAGCTTGTCGTGCTCCTCGATGAGCTGCTTCACGACGCCGGGATCGGCGAGCGTGGAAATATCGCCAAGCTGGTCGGACTCCTCTGCCGCGATTTTCCGAAGGATACGGCGCATGATCTTGCCCGAGCGCGTCTTCGGCAAACCCGGTGCCCACTGGATCACGTCCGGCGTGGCGATCGGGCTGATCTCCTTGCGCACCCAATCGCGCAGCTCGCGCCGCAGCGCGTCGGTGGGTTCCGCGCCTGAGATCAAGGTGACGTACACATAGATGCCCTGGCCTTTGATGTCGTGCGGATAACCCACCACCGCCGCCTCGGCCACCTTCGCATGCGCCACCAAAGCGCTCTCGATTTCTGCCGTGCCCAAGCGGTGTCCCGCGACGTTGATCACATCGTCGACGCGGCCGGTGATCCAGTAATACCCGTCCGCATCGCGGCGCGCGCCGTCGCCGGTGAAGTACTTGCCCGCGAAAGTCTTGAAATACGTATCGATGAACCGTTGATGATCGCCGTAGACCGTGCGCATTTGACCGGGCCAGCTGTCGAGCAGCACGAGGTTGCCCTCGGCGACCCCTTCGACGGTGTGACCTTCGTTGTCGATGAGCGCGGGCTGGACCCCGAAAAACGGCAGTGTGGCCGATCCCGGTTTCAAGTCGGTCGCCCCGGGAAGCGGCGTAATCAAGATGCCGCCGGTCTCCGTCTGCCACCACGTGTCGACGATGGGACAGCGGTCGTCGCCCACGACCCGGTGATACCACTCCCAGGCCTCCGGATTGATCGGTTCGCCGACTGAGCCGAGCAGCCGGAGCGATTTGCGGGAGGTGACCTTCACCGGTTCCTCACCTTCACGCATGAGCGACCGAATCGCGGTGGGCGAGGAGTAGAGGAGGGTCACTTGGTGTTTGTCCACCACGCGCCAGAAGCGGCTGAAATCGGGATAGTTCGGCACGCCCTCGAACATGAGCGTGGTCGCGCCGTTCGCGAGCGGACCATACACGAGGTAGCTATGGCCGGTAACCCAGCCGATGTCGGCCGTCGCCCAGTACACATCCTCCTCGCGCAGATCGAAGACGGTGGCGTGGGTGAACGCGACATGCACAAGATAACCGCCGGTCGTATGCAGCACGCCCTTCGGTTTGCCCGTGGATCCGGACGTGTAAAGGATGAACAGCGGGTCCTCGGCGCCCATTTCCTCAGCCGGACAGCTCGTAGCCTGCGCCGATACGAGCTCGTCGTACCAGCGATCGCGACCGGCCTGCATCGGAACCGACGCGCGCGTGCGCCGCACCACCAGTACCGTCTTGACGGTCTCGGTGCCCTTGATGGCGAGCGCCTCATCGACGCAGGCCTTGAGCCCGATGCGCTTGCCACCACGCAGCCCCTCATCGGCCGTGATCACCAGGGTCGATTGACAGTCCGCGATCCGCCCCCCGAGCGCCTCGGCGGAGAAGCCGGCGAACACCACCGAATGCACGGCGCCGAGGCGGGCGCACGCGAGCATGGCGATGGCGGCCTCGGGAATCATCGGCAGGTAAATGGTGACGCGATCACCTTTCTTCACGCCCAACGCCTTCAGCGCATTGGCGCACTGGCAGACCCGCTCGTAAACCTGCCGATAGCTCAAGCGCTCGGATTGCTTCGGGTCATCGCCTTCCCAGATGATGGCCGTTTTGTCGCCGCGCTTCGCGAGGTGCCGGTCCAGGCAGTTCGACGATACGTTGAGCGTGCCATCCTCGAACCAGCGAATGTGGAAATCCTCGAGGGCAAAACTGGTGTCTTTGACTTTCGTGAACGGCTTCATCCAGTCGATGCGCCGGCCGATGCCGGCCCAGAACTCCTGCGGGTTCCGGATCGATTCGTCATACATGCGACGGTAATCGGCCCGGTTGACGCGTGCGTGCTCCGCAAAGCTCTTCGGAACGGGATATAGATTGTTGTGCATGACAGCTCTCGTATGTGACCCGGCTTCCAGCCCCCGGCGGGTAGTTTAGCTCAGACTGGTGCGTCGGACGGCCTCCCTCCGCCGGTCGGCGGCCGCGTATTTTCCGAACGGCGCTAGGGACAAGCCGAAGCTTATCGAGCGGCCGTTCAACTAGGCATTGATCGCCGCCCGCGTCCTGGGCATAGTGTGTCCCGACCGCCCCCGCGCTGACCGTGCGGGGCCACCCGGAGGCCAAAGGGAGAACGAGGTGACCGAGAGCTCAACCATGCCGCGCCGGGGGCGCGACCTGCGCCGAGCGCGCGCCCGCTCACTCGCCGTGAAATATCAGTTCATCCGGCGCAAGCTCCCGGTGGTCGAGCTCCTGAGCAGCGAGGCGGTCGAAATCATCGAGGCGAATGCGGAGACGATTCTCGAGGAGATCGGCATCGAGTTCCGCCGCGATCCCGAGTCGCTCCGGTTGTGGCGCCAGGCGGGCGCCGACGTCGTCGGCGAGCGGGTACACATTCCACGCGGCCTCGCTCGCCGGCTTCTTACGACGGCACCGCGCGAATTCACGCTGTATGCCCGCAATCCCGCCAGGAACGTGCGCTTCGGAGGAGACGCCACGGTATTCTCGCCGGTCGGCGGGCCTCCCTTCGTCTACGACATCGAGCGCGGGCGGCGCTACGGGACGCTCGAGGATCTGCAGAATTTCATCAAACTCGCCCACACGGCACCGGCCATTCACTTTTCCGGCGGATCGATGTGCGAGCCGATGGAGATTGCGCCGAACAAGCGTCATCTCGACGTGCAGTATTCGTTCTTCCGCTACAGCGACCAAGGCTGCGAGGGCACCCCGGAGACAGCCGGGCATGCGCGCGACGCGATCGCACTCGCGCGGGTGCTGTTCGGCGCCGAGCACCTCGAAGACCATCCTGTGATGCTCGGCAACATAAACTCCAACTCGCCGCTGGTTTTCGACGGTCGCATGCTCGGGGCGCTCCGCGAGTTCGCGGGCGCGAACCAAGGAACCATCGTGGTCCCGGCGGTGCTCGCCGGAGCGATGGGGCCGGTGACGGCCGCCGGGTGTCTCGCCGAGATCCTCGCGGAGACCCTCGCAGGCATGGCGCTCACGCAGATCGTGCGGCCTGGTGCGCCGGTCATCATGGGTTCCTTCGTAGGAGCCATCTCGATGCGGACCGGTGCGCCGACATTCGGGACACCGGAGGCCACCCAGATGATATTCGCGACGGCGCAGCTGGCGCGTCGAGTCGGGGTGCCCTGCCGCAGCGGCGGCTCGCTTTGCTCCTCCAAGATCGCCGATGCGCAGGCGGCCTATGAAAGCGCCCATACCTTGCTTCCAACGCTCCTGGCGGGGGTGAATCTCGTCACGCACGCGGCTGGCTGGCTCGAGGGCGGTCTCGTCGCCGGCTACGAGAAATTCGTGATGGACGCCGATCAGCTGGCGATGATGCAGGCGCTGGCGCAGGGGATGGATCTATCCGAGCGAGGACAGGCGCTCGATGCACTCCGCGAGGTCGGTCCGGGAAATCATTTCCTCGGTTGCGCGCATACCCAGGCCAATTTCGAGACCGCGTTCTATCAATCGACCATCGCAGACTATGCGTCCTATGAGCAGTGGTCGCTCGAGGGCAGTCTTACCGCCGAACAAAGGGCCCATGCCGTGTGGAAGAAGATGCTGGCGGAATACCAGGATCCCGGCATCGACCCGGCTGCCGACGAGGCCATGCTCGCCTTCATCGCGCAACGCAAGGCCGTCTTGACCGACGCCATCGAAGACGAATGAGCGCGGCGGCATATAATTCGGGCTCACAAGCGGCAAGGGACCCCCGATGATCGAGCCAGACTTCGAATCTCTGCGCCGGCAATTCCCCGTCTTGTCCCGCAAGACCTATCTGAACAGCGGCTCTTATGGCGCACTGGCAAACGAGGTCAAGGCTGCGTTCGATGCTTACCTGGAGGAGCGGCTCTGGAAGGGCTCGGACTGGGAGGCTTGGATAACCAAGTACGAATCGGTGCGTGCCTTGACCGCATCGCTCCTTCGCGCCACTCCCGACGAGATTGCGGTGACCGCTTCGGTATCGGCGGGTCTCAACGCGCTCGCGAGCGCGCTCGACTTCTCAGGCGATCGCAACACGGTAGTGATCAGCGATTTCGAATTCCCCACAAATGCCCAGATCTGGCACGCGCAGGAGCCGCGCGGTGCGCGCATCGTGCACGTGCCGCCGGCCGCGGACGGTTACATTCCGCTCGAGATGTTCGAGAAAGCGATCGATGACCATACGCAACTCGTGGCCGTGACCCACGTTTGCTTCCGCAACGGGGCGAAGCTCGATATTCCCGGCATCGTGCGCCTCGCCCATGCGAAGGGAGCGCGCGTATTGGTCGATTGCTATCAGTCCGTCGGGTCGGTGGATATCGACGTGCGCGAGTGGGACGTGGATTTTGCGGTCGGGGGGATGCTCAAATATCTGCTCGGTACGGCGGGCGTCGGATTTTTGTACGTCCGCGATGCGCTCGTGCGCTCGCTCCTGCCGGGCAGCAGCGGCTGGTTCGCACAAGCCGATATCGCTGCCATGGACATCACCGCGAACCGTCCGGCGCCCAATGCCCGCCGCTTCGAGGCCGGCACGCCCGCCGTCGTCAATTGCTATGCCGCCGCGGCAGGCCTCGAGTTGCTGATGCGCGTGGGCACGCCCGCGATCGAGAAGCGTGTGCGCGCGCTCACGCAGCGTTGCATCGGCAAGCTCGCCGAGATCGGCTGGCCGAGCGTCACGCCCGCCGAGCCGGGGCGCCGAGGGGCAACGGTCGCGCTACCCTCGCGCGACAGCGGTCGGCTCACGATCGAGCTCCTGAAGCGCGGAATCGTCACCTCGCATCGCGACGACAATGTGCGGGCGAGCTTTCATTTCTACAACAATGACGAGGACGTGGAGACGTTCGTGGCCGCCGTCGAGAGCCTGCGCACCGCGCTCGCACCTCGCGAACCGGCGCACCCTTGAGCGGCACGGGTTCACCGTCTCCTCTTACCAAGGGCCTTGCTTCTGCCCGAACCACCATACCAGACCCAGGCCGATGGTCGGCTGCGAGGATTCGAGAATTCCGAGGGTATCGCTCAGGAAATAATGGCGATTCGATTGATCACGGCGAAATTCACCGAACATCATGAAGTCGCCGGCGAGTCGATAGTCGAGGGTGAACGTGCCTTCCTTCAGGTACTGCGTGACCCCCGTGTACAAGCCGCCCACATCCGCCAGGTACTCGATGCGCGTCGCCACGGCGAGCTTGGGCGTCAGTTGATACCCGCCGTACAGCGCGCCTCCCGCCACATGCTCCGCGGAGGAGTATGAGTACAGTCGCTCCTCAACATAATCGCCCTCGGCGGCGAGTGTCAGGGCTTTCGTCGCTTGCCAGGTCACATAGCTGTCGAAGATGTCGAGTTTGCCCGTCGGGGGGTTCGTTATCGGCTGGATGTAGGTGCCCTGCTGGTTCGGGAGCGTGGTCTGGGCCGGTGTCGGCGATTGAATGTAGACGACATCGGGGTGCTCCTGTCCGTTGTAGAAATTGAGTGTCCACGAGAGGTTCGATGTCGGCGTGATCACCAGTCCGAGGAGCTGGTCCTTGTAGTTGTTGAAAGCCTCGGTTTGATCCGTTCCGTTGGTGATCCACAGATTGACCGCGACCTCATCGTTGATGGCGTACTTCGCGCGCACACCCATGTGATAGAAGGGCAGATAGTCGAACCAGAATGAGCGCGAATAGTTCAGCTGGTCCTTGGTGTAGTTGCCCTCGATTCCCAACGAGCTTGCCCACTTGCCGAAGTCCACGGTGAGTCCGTTGCCCACCGGAAAGATGTAGGTGCCGTAGGCCTGGAAAATGTTTCGATAGACATCCGGCCGGAGCTCGTTGGATGGGTTGCCCTGCAGGGTCGAGGTGGCCTGACCGAATTGGAGGTCGATCCGCATGCCCTCTCGTTTGCCGCTCGCGAGATCCGGGGCGCTCTCCACCATCAGATCGGCTTGGCTCAGGCTGAAGCTGTTGCTGCTCACATCGTACGCGCGCAAGTAGTTCACGCGGCCGATCGGGTCGTTCGTATTGTATTCGTAATAGGCGTCGAGCATCCCATTCACGGTCACCCCGCGAAGCAGGTCGGCGATCACCGGGGCTGCAGCGGACGGGGCGTTCGCGGCAGCACTCGCCGGAGGCGGCGAATTGACCCCGGCCGCGGTCCCGGGCGCCACCGGGCCACTCGCCACTGCGCCGGGTACCGCTGCCCCAGTCGCGGGCGTGCCCGGGGGAGGAGCGGCAGCCGGCGGCGCCGGGGTCACGGTGGCGACCACCGGCGTCCCACTGCTGGTTGGACCCGGATTGCCCGGCGGGGCGACCTGCGCCTGGAGTTTGAGTACCAGCGCCTTGAGATCCTCCACCTCGTGCTCGAGCTTGTTGATGCGCTCGTCGACGCGTGCAGGGTTCGTCTGCCGTGCCTTCCGCGGGGCGTTGACCGCCTGGGGCGAGGCCTGAGCGGCAAACGCCACACCGAGCACTGCGCATGCGACGAGGCCCGCAATTCGCTTCAAGGAGTGAGTCATGGGAGGAGCTCCGGTAAGGCGATAGATCGACGGTGGAGATGGCTCGTCAGGCGCTCGCACGGCGCGCGGTCAGAACGGTGCGAGCTACGACGCAAACTTAACTGCTTTTAGGACTTGTTTTGGAGATCGCGCAGCTCTCCGAACACGCTGGCATTCCTATTCCGCATTTTTCGATCGCTTGGAGCGACGTGTCCGGTTACCGCGAGGGGGGTCGACACGACTTGGGTCGACCTGGCGCCGTCCTCCGGCAGGTGGTATCCGTCCATCTGCCGCTTGCGGCCGAACAGGCCTTGCAAACACAGGTCGGTATTCAAGAAGCGCGGTCGTCCAGGGAAACGAGGAGGCGCTCTCGCGTTTCCTGATTACAGTGCAGTCATGGCTTCGGAGCGGGGCGCTCCACACTGCCCGGTACCGCGGCCTCCGCAGCCTTGAAGCCCGTCTTCGAGTGAGTTCCATCGCAGAACGGCTTGTTCGTCGAGCCGCCGCAACGGCATAGCGCAAACGGGCGCTTGGGAACGGGATATTCGGCGCCGTTCCAGTCGACCAGTTTCACATCATCGCCCTGCACCAGGCAGGGACCGTTCTCAAAGACCTTGATGGTTGCCATCGTGAATGCCTCCATGGGTGAGTGAAAAGTATAGCGCCGCTCACGGTGTGACCGAGGTGAGTGCACACGGCTAAGGTACCTTCGGGGGTGGGGGCGGCGGCGACTCCGACGGATCCGCCGGCAGGCGCTTGGGGTCGGAGGGACGGTGCAAGTCCGCGGCGGACCAGCCGCCGCCGAGGTCACCGATGAGCGACACCGCATCCGTGAGACGGCTCTGCTCGACGGCGAGTGCCGTTTGCTGTTCCCCCAACTGCACCTCCTGGGCTTGCGCGACCGTGGTGTAGTCGACCGTGCCGGCCTTGAATTCCGCGAGCGCGATCTCCGTGCCCCGCGTCGCATCCTTCACGACCGTGTCCAAGGCCTTCGCCTGCTCGCCGAGAATGCGCAGCCCCGACAGATCGTTCTCGACGTCCTGGAAGGCCGTCAACACGGTATTTCGATAGCTTGCGACCGCTGCTTCGTAGGCGGCGCGGACCGACTGCACCTGATAATACCGCTCACCGAAGTCGAACAGGGTCTCGGTGCCATTTGCGCCCAGCGACCAAATGTGGTTCGCCGAGTGGAGCAGACCGGCGAGGGGGGATTGGGTGAAGCCGCCCGCGGCGGAGAGCGAGATCGTCGGGTAATAGGCAGCGGTCGCGACGCCGATGGCGGCATTCTGCGCCTTCATGGTCCGCTCGGCAGCGGCGATGTCGGGCCGGCGCTCGAGCAGGGTGGATGGCACGCCGATCGGAACGGTGGGCAGAGTCGGCAGCGCCGTGCTGTGAGGAATATCGAGCTCCTCGGGCGTTTTGCCGACGAGCACGGCGATGGCGTGAGCATATTGAGCCCGCGCCACCCCGCTGCCGATCAAGTTCGATCGGGCGGCCTCGAGTGCAACTTGCGCCGTGATCACCGCCGAGGGCGGCGTCGCCGTGATGCCTGCGGTTCCCTGCGCCTTCGTGACCTTCAAGGCATCCGCGTAGGCATTCACTGTTTTTTGATCCAGGTCGATGAGGGCATCGGCGACCCGCAGCTCGACGATCGTCGTCGCGAGCAGGGTCTGCTGGGCGAGCGTCGCGTTGGCGAGCGTCGCCTCGTCGGCCTGGGCCGTGGCGGTATTTTCCTCAACCAGGCGCCGAACCTGTCCCCAGATGTCGAGTGTCCAGCTGGCCGTGCCTTCGAGTGTCGCGGAGGTCACCGAGCCGCTCCGGCCGGCGATGACGCCGGTGGTGCTCGTCGTGCCGCTGCCCGTGCCCGTACCGGTACCGGTCCCTGTGCCGGTTGAAGTGCTCCCCGTCGTCGTGGTGAAGCCGGTGCCGCTCGAGCCCGGACCGCCTACCCGAGTGACCGATCCGGTAACTCCGAGCACCGGGAAGAGCTGCGCGCGCGCGACCTTCACCTCTGCAACGGCCTGCAAGTAGTTGGCATAGTTCTGACGCACCGTCTGATTCGACACGGCCACCTGCGGTTCGAGCTCATCGAGCAGCGGGTCGTTAAAGTCGGTCCACCAATCGCCCTTCGGCGCCGCATCCGAGGGAGCCGCCTGGGCCCAGCCTTCCGGAGGTTGCTCTTTGAACTCCTTCGGTACGGGGGCGCTCGCCCGGTGATAGTTCGGCCCGACCATGCAGCCGCCGAGCACGGCGAGGAGTGCAGCCACGGATGAGAATCTTGTCGCCGTCATGATGAAGTACCCGCACTCAATTCAGGACCCGCCGGTGCGCGCCATCGCCGGCTGCGCAGCCACAGGCGCAACCGCTCGAAGCCCAGATAAATGACCGGGGTCGTATACAGCGTGAAGACTTGACTCAGGATGAGTCCGCCGATCACCGTGATTCCGAGCGGCTGACGCAGAGAGGCACCTTGGCCGATCCCGATCGCGAGCGGCAGCGCACCGAGCACCGCGGCGGCGGTGGTCATCATGATGGGCCGCAAGCGGATGACCGCGGCATCGTGGATAGCCGCTTGCGCTTCCATGTTCTCGTTACGCTGCAAGTGCAGCGCGACGTCGATCATCATGATGGCGTTTTTCTTGACGATGCCGATGAGCAGGACGACGCCGATGAACGCGATCACCGAAAGCGGTGTGCCGAAGATCAGCAGCGCCAGGGTGGCTCCGATCATCGCGGAGGGCAGCGTCGAGAGAATGGTGATCGGGTGGATGGTGTTCTCGTAAAGGATGCCGAGCACGATATAGATGGCGCCGAATGCCGCGAGCAGGAGCAGCGGTAACGCGATCATGTTTTGAGCAAAAACCTGTCCCGCTCCCGCGGGGCTGCCGCGGATGGAGGCAGGCATGCCGAGATCGTGCATCGCCTGAATGATGGCGGCCGTGGCCCGGCTCAGCGAGCCGCCGGGAGGCAGATTGAACGAGATCGTCGCCGCCACCAGGCCATTTTGGTGATTGACCTGAGTCGCGGTGTGGTTGTTCACATAGGTCGACATGGCAGGCAGCGGCACCATGGTCTCGGCCGCGGTGCTGTCGGCGCTGCCGGTCGAGCTTCCGCCCCGGCTGTTCGAGATGCTGTTGGTGACGGCGTTCGCCTGCGCATTGGAGTTGAGCGAGTTGCTGGTCGTCGCGGTCGACGTCGTGGCAGAGACCGCAGAATAGGCTGTTACACCGCTCACCGTGCCCCCCTGCATCTGAGTCTGCGCCGTGCCGCTCGGGTTGCCCGCCGCGGTGCTGAGGTACGTCCGGTCGAGCATCTGCGGATATTGCCAATACTCGGGGGCGACCTCCATCACCACGTAATACTGATTGAAGGGATTGAAAATGGTGGTCACCGTGCGCTGGCCAAAGGCGTCGTAGAGCACGTTATCGATCTGGTTGGGCGCGAAGCCGTAGCGCGCCGCCGTGGCACGCGCGATGTTGACGTAGGTTTGCAGGCCGTGCTGCTGCATGTCGGAATTCACATCGACGATCTCGCTATGATACTTGCCGAGCTCGTCGAGGAGCTTAGGAGTCCATGTATAGAGCGCGGTCGTGTCCTCGCTCGTCAGTGTGTACTGGTATTCGGCGGCGGACTGACGGCCGCCGATGTGCAGATCCTGCACCGCCTGCAGGAACAGGCGCGCGCCCGATACCCGGCTCAGCTTCGGCCGCAGCCGCTGGACCACGGCATCGGCCGAGAGCTTTCGCTGCGCCAAGGGTTTGAGTCCGACGTAGACATTCGCCGTATTGAGAGAGCGGGTGCCCGTGAATCCGATCACGGAGGCCACCGCGGGGTCGGTCTGCACGATGTCTTGAAGCTGTTGAAGCTTCTTCTTCATCGCCTGAAACGAGATGCTCTGATCGGCGATGATCTGGCCGATGAGAAGCCCGTTGTCCTGTTCGGGAAACAGGGTGAAGGACACATAGCGGAGCAGCACGATGTTGAGCAGGATCATCGCGCCCAGCAGGATCAGCACGAGCAATGCATGATCGAGCACATTCGCGAGCGACCGCGAGTAGAAATTTTTGAACCGCTCGAACTGGGCTTCCGTCCACACGGCCCAGCGCGCGTTGGAGTGCAGTCCCTCGCCCCGTGCGAGCAGGTAGGCGCACATCGTGGGGGTGACCGTGAGCGAGACGAGCAGCGAGATCAGGATCGCGATCGAGAGCGTCACCGCAAATTCGTGAAACAGCAGGCCGATGATGCCGGGGAACAGCAGGATCGGGATGAAAACCGCGATGAGCGAGAGGCTCATGGAGATGACCGTGAAGCTCACCTCGCCGCTGCCCACGATCGCCGCCTCGTGCACGCTCTTGCCCGATTCGATGTGACGCACCACGTTCTCGAGCACGACCACCGCATCGTCCACCACGAAACCGGTGGCGATGGTGAGGGACATCAGGGAGAGGTTGTCGATGCTGTAGCCCAAGAGATACATCGGGCCGAACGTGCCCAGGATGGAGATCGGCAGCACGACCGCGGGAATGAGCGTCGCCCGGGGCGATTGGAGGAACACGAACACCACGCCGATGACCAGCACCACGGCGATCATCAGGCTGCGCTCGGTATCGCCCACCGCCGCCGTCACGGACTGCGACCGATCCATGGCGATGTGCACGTTGATGTTGGGCGGCAGCGTCGCCTCGACCGCGGGCAGTACCTTTCTGATCTGAGCGACTGTCTTGATGATGTTGGCGCCTGGCAACGGGTAGACGACTACGCCCACGGTCGGCAGATTGTTGTAGAGCCCGGCGTTGCGAATGTTTTCGTTCGAATCGACCACGGCTGCCACGTCGTGCAGCAGCACGGGGGCGTTGTTGCGATAGGCAATGACCAGATTCTGATAATCCGTCGCCTTGGTTGCCTGGTCGTTCGAGAGTACCTCGTAGCGTTGACCGCCCTGGTCGATGTGTCCCTTGGCGCTGTCCGCGTTGGCCGAGGCGATCGCGGCACGGACGTCCTCGAGTCCGATACCGTAGCTCGAAAGTTTGTCGGGCTGGATTTCGACGCGAACCGAAGGCAGGGCGCTGCCGCCAAGCTGGATCTGTCCGACGCCTGATATTTGCGAAAGCTGCTGCTGGATCACGGTGTCGGCCGAGTCGTAGAGCTGCGCCGTGGTAAGGGTGCTCGAGGTGAGCGCCAGAATGATGATGGGCGAATCCGCCGGATTGTATTCGCGATAGGACGGGTTGCCGCGCAAGGTCGTAGGCAAGTCCGCACGCGCCGCCTGGATCCCCGCCTCGACATCGCGCGCCGCGCCGTTGATGTCGCGGGTGATGGCGAACTGGATGATGACCAAGGAGGTGCCGACGCTGTTCGTCGAGGTGAGCTCCGTCACTCCGGATATCGTCGCGAGACGCCGCTCGAGCGGCTCGGCGACAGTGGATGCCATGATTTCGGGGCTCGCGCCCGCCATGGTCGCCTGCACGACGATGACCGGCAGGGTCACGTTGGGGAGCGGTGCCACCGGCAAGTGGAAATAGGCCAGGAGTCCCGAGAGCGCGATGGCGATCGCGAGGAGCGAGGTCGCGACGGGTCGTCCGATGAAGAACGACGGAATGTTCACACTGCACGCTCGCCCGAGAGCTCGCTCGCGTTACGGCCGAAGCGTTGGGAGATGCGGTCGAACATCAGGTAGATGACTGGTGTCGTGAACAAGGTCAGCACCTGGCTTACCAGCAGGCCGCCGATGATGGCGAGACCCAGGGGCCGGCGCAGCTCGGAGCCGGTGCCCGTGCCCACCAGGAGCGGCAGCGCGCCGAGCATCGCCGCGAGCGTCGTCATCAGAATCGGGCGAAAGCGCAACATCGAGGCCTCGAAGATCGCATCTTCAGGTGACTTCCCGTGCTTGCGCTCGGCTTCGAGGGCGAAGTCAACGATCATGATGCCATTCTTCTTGACGATGCCGATCAGAAGCACGATGCCGATGATCCCGATGACGTCGAGATCGCTCCCGGCGAGCATCAGCGCGAGCAATGCGCCGAGGCCAGCGGAGGGAAGCGTCGACAGGATGGTGACGGGGTGAATGTAGCTCTCGTACAGAACGCCGAGCACGATGTAAACGGTCACCAGTGCCGCCATGAGCAGGAACACTTCGCTCGAGAGGGAGTCCTGGAACGCCTGGGCCGCGCCCTGGAACGAGGTGGTGATCGACGGCGGCAGGTGCACCGCCTGCTCCGCCTGCTTGATCTCATCCACCGCGGAGCTCAACGAGGCGTCGGGGGCGAGATTGAAGGACACCGTCACGGCGGGGAACTGCGCCAGATGACTGATGACCAACGGCGACTTGGTGACCTGGATGTCCGCGATGCCGCGCAGCGGCACCTGACCGCTCGCGCCGGTCTGTGTCGGCAGATAAAGATTGCCGAGCGCGTCGAGGTTCGGAATGGTCTCGGGCTTCGCCACCAGCACCACCCGGTACTGGTTCGATTGATTGAAAATGGTGGAGACGATGCGCTGTCCGAGCGCATCATAGAGCGCGTTGTCGATCGTCGCGGGCGTTATGCCGTAGCGTGCCGCCAATTGCCGGTTCACCAGCACGTTCACGCTCAGGCCGTAATTGTTGAGATCGCTCGTGACATCGGCGATCGATTTGATCCGCCGCATGCGTGCCACCAGCTCCGGCACGTATTCCTCGAAGGCCTGCTGGTTGGGGCCTCGCAGCACGAACTGGTACTGGTTCGGAGACACCACGGTGTCGAGGGTCAGAGACTGCTCGGGCTGCAGGAAGAGCTTGATGCCGGAGATGCTCGCCACTTCACCCTGCAGGCGCAGCGCGATTTGCCGGGCCGACAGCGAGCGCTCGTTGTGCGCCTTCAAATTGATGAGAAAGCGCCCGTTGTTGAGCGTCGTGTTGGTGCCGTCGATGCCGATGTACGAGGTGATCGAGACGACGTCGGGATCCTTCAGGATCGCATCGGCGAGCGCCGACTGACGCACCGACATGGCCGCATACGACACGGAGTTGTCGGCGACGCTGATACCCTCGATCACCCCGACGTCCTGCACGGGAAACAGGCCCTTCGGGATCACGATGTAGAGCACGACCGTGATGATCACGGTCACCGTCGCGAGCAGCAGGGTCAATGTCTGATGTCCCAGCACCCAGCGCAGTCCAGTGCGGTAGGACTCCAGCGTGCGGTCGAAAATGCGCTCGCTGATCTGCTCGAAGCGGCTGGGGCTTCGCTCCGCCTTGCGGCGCAGGATCCGGGCGCACATCATCGGCACGAGGGTGAGCGACACCACCGCGGAGATCACGATGGTCACGGCGAGCGTGACGGCGAACTCGCTGAACAAGCGCCCGATCACGCCGCCCATGAACAGAAGCGGTATCAGCACGGCGATGAGGGAGATGGTGAGGGACATGATGGTGAAGCCGATCTGACCGGCGCCGGCGAGCGCGGCATCGAGCGGGCTCATGCCTTCCTCGAGATAGCGCACGATGTTCTCGATCATCACGATCGAGTCGTCGACCACGAAGCCGGTGGCGACGATGAGCGCCATCAGGGAAAGGTTGTCGATCGAATAATTGAGCTCGTACATGACCGCAAGGGTCGCGATCAGCGATACCGGAACCGAAATGCTCGGAATGATGGTCGCCGGCACGTTTCTCAGGAACACGAAGATCACGAGCACCACCAGCGCGATCGCGAGGAGGAGCTCGACCGCCGCGTCGGACACCGATGCGCGGATCACTCCAGTGCTGTCGGCGACGATCTCGACGTGCATGGCCTGAGGCAGGCTTGCGAGCAGCTGCGGCAGCTGGGCCTTGATCTGGTTGACCGTGGCGATGACGTTCGCACCCGGCTGACGCATCACGTTGAGCACGATCGCGGGGACGTGGTTCACCCAGGCGCCTTGCTCGATGTTCTGGGCGGCCTGACTGACCCGGGCGACATCGCGCATGAACACGGGGGCGCCGTTCTGATAGGCGATCACCGTATTCAAGTACTCGCTGGGATCCTCGATCTGGTCGTTGGCATTGATGGTGTAATCGAGCTCCGGACCATCGAAGTTGCCCTTGGGCTGGCTCACGTTGATGTTGGCAAGGAGCGTGCGCATGTCGTCGATGTTGAGTCCGTATCCCGCCAGCTTCTGCGGATCGACCTCGACCCGCACGGCCGGTACATTGCCGCCCGACGGCGTCACGAGGCCGACGCCGGACACTTCGGAGATCTTCGAGGCGAGCCGGTTATTGGCGAGATCCTGCAGCTGTGTGAGCGACAGCGAGTCGGACGTGATCGCGAGCGTCAAGATGGGCTGGTCGGCCGGGTTGACCTTCGCGTAGACCGGCGGCGCGGGCAGGCCCGTCGGCAACAGGCTGTTGGCTGCGTTGATGGCCTGCTGCACGTCCTGCTCGGCGATATCGAGACTCAAGGCGAGGCTGAATTGCAGCGTGATGACCGAGGCGCCGGCCGAGCTCGCGGAGGTCATTTGAGTGAGACCCGGGATCTCGCCGAGCTGCACCTCGAGCGGCGCGGTCACCGTGGTCGCCATCACCTGGGGACTCGCGCCGGGATAGAAGGTCTGGACCTGGATGGTCGGATATTCGACGTCGGGGAGCGAGGAGACGGGCAGGAACCGCACTGCGACGAGGCCGATGAGCACCAGGGCGATCATCAAGAGCGATGTCGCCACCGGCCGAAGTACGAAGAGGCGCGAGATGTTCATGGCGCGGGCGTCGAGCCGCCGTCAGCTCGTGGTGCCCGCGCCTTGTTTGGCGGCGCCGGTTTTTTTCCTGGCTTTGGAGCCGGGCGGCGATCCCGGCGTCGACGGCGCCTGCGCAGGAGATGCGGCGGCCGGGGCCGAGGGCGCCGCGACCTTGATCTTCGCTCCGTCGCTCAACCGATCGGTCCCGTCGACGACGACCGTATCGCCGACGTTGAGACCGGACAGAATGGCGGTGTTCTCACCGTCGCTCGGTCCGAGGGTCACCGTCCGGGCGGATACGCTGTCATCGGTGTTCACCAGATACACGTAGGTTCCCGGCGCCCCGGTCAATACCGCAGGGGTTGGAACCAGGATCGCCTGGCTCAGAGTGTCCACCAGGATCTTGATGTTGACGAACTCGCTGGGGAATAGCGCCTCGTCGTCATTGTCGAATTTGGCGCGCAAGGTGACGGTTCCCGTGCTGGTCTGCATCTGATTGCTGAGGGCGTAGAGGATGCCGGTCGCGAGCTGCTTGCTGTTGTCGCTCGAATAGGCAGTGACCGGAAGCTGCGCACCTGCATTGACGCGCTCGATCACTTTCGGCAGATCGTCCTGGGCGACGGTGAACTGTACCGTGGTCGGCTTCATCGTGGTGATGACCACGATGCCGGGGGAACTGGAGGCGGTGACGTAGTTGCCCGGATCGACCAGGCGCAAACCGACGCGGCCTGCGACCGGCGCGGTGATGTGGCAATAGATGAGGTCGAGCTTGTACTGGGCGATGTTGGCCTGGTCGACTTCGACCTGCGCCTGATCTTGCTTCACGGTCGATTCCTGGTCGGTGACCGTCTGTTCGGCGATCGCCTTCTGGGCTCTTAGCTCATGATATCGGGCGAGATCCGAGCGAGCCTGATCGAGCAGTGCTTGATCTTTCAAAAGCGTCGCCTGCGCCTGTTTCAGGTCGATCTCGTACTGCCGCGGATCGATTTGCGCGAGGAATTGACCTTTCTTGACATCCTGGCCCTCCTTGTAGCCGACCTCGGTCAGATAGCCACTGAGCTGCGGAAGTACCGTCACCGTGGCGACGGGAGAGACCGTACCAAGCTCGGACAGCGTCTCGGGCATGTCACCGCGGAACGCCTTCGCCACCTTCACCACTTGAGGGGGAGTGGCGCGCGGAGGCTTCTTCTGAGCGACGAGATGCCAAACGACGACAATGATCAGGACCACGGCTATGGCACCCGCAATCCAGAGGCCGCGGCGGCTGCGGGGTGCCCCGGATTGGGATGCGTCCTGCGTTGCGATCATGGCGACTCCAGAGTTCTACGCGAGCACGACCGTCGGGCCCGCATTACGCGCGCCTCCAGGTCTGAGAAACGAGGTTTGAGGACATACGAGCAAGAACGTTCCGACGGCTTCCTGCGGAGCGGCGGCAAGTGTACAGCAAACAAGTTGCGCTCCTGGGAGGGTGGGGGCTCGCACGTCGTAATTTTTGCATAGTTGTCGAGAAATGTTGACTGTGCCGGTTCGGCACATAGACAACTTCACACGAAGCGACAGATGCTTTGCTTGTCCGGGTGGATACCGCGACAGGGCCCGTCATCGACGGGGAACGCCGAGCCCCTCGCGCGAAGTGTTTTCGCGGCGCGCGAGGTCGGCGATTGGGCGGCTAGATCACTGCGAGGTATCGGCGACCGCGGCGGGCTGATTCAAGTTGAGCTTCATCGAGGCCGCGAGCGAGCCAAGCTGCGCCTGAACGGTCTTTGCGACGGTAACCGCTTCTTCGAGATTGCCGTGCGAGTATGCATCCTGCGCTTTGGTCCAGCGCGCTTCCGCGTCGCTCAAGCCTGATCGGGCTTCCGAAAGATCGACGCCCGCGGCGAGCTTCTTGTTCTCCTTCTTGCTCAAGAAATCGATCCGACTCTGAATCGCGCCGGCATTCCCCGGGACGCTGTTCGCGAGCGCCGACCATTGGTCGTTGAATCCGCGGGTGATGAGGTCCTTCTTGGCGGTTGCCGCACTCTCGAGACCCTGCGCCGCGCTCAAGACCGGCGGCCCGTCTTGAAGCACGGCCTTGTAGTTCTTCTTGTCGAAATCCGCCCTGAGGCCGCCGAGTTTATTTTCGACATCCGACAGCTGATCGGGAACGTAATGATCGGCGTCGGGTTTCGCGGCATTCATCGCACTGTCGATGTCGGATATCAACTTTTGCGCGGGCTCTTTTTGGGTGGAGCAGGCCCCCAGCACGAGCGCGAGCGCGAGCGCGCCCAGCCCTGCAAGACGAAACGAACGCGACTGAAGCATTGGGTATTCCTCGTGGTGCCATCACCCGATTTAATGACGGCCGCGCCGGCTCGAGGGGTCAGTCGATGCCCCGATCTGGTGTCGGTGGGCGCCGCTTGGCGCACTCGACGACGCCGAGGTCACGCCTTGTCGGTGTGGAGGAGCTTCGCGAGCACCTGCCGGGCGGTGTCCGCGATCACTCCTTTGCCCGAGTCGTGGTGGAGCAGAGAAGACATGAAATGCTTCGCCTGCTTGAGATTGATGTGCGGGGGAAGCGGCGGCACGCTCGGATCGGTTTTCACTTCCAGAACCACCGGACGGTCGGCGGCGAAGGCCTCGTCCCACGCATTGCTCATACGCGATGGGCAATCTTGGCGGCGATGGCGGAGGGTACCGCGGCGCCCATGGAGGCCACCGTCTGAGAGCGAGCACATCATGCCGCGGCGGATCCTCACATCGCGGGCATCCCAGTTGGCGCACGATTAATGGCGTTGCGCCAATGGGTTGCCGTCTTTTGTTTGAGTAGCGGTAGAAGTGAAATTCGGCGTATGGAAATCCGGATCCGACCATGAGCAGGGTGTCGCATTCGGTCATCGGCTCCCAGCTCGGCTTGGTTCCGAGCAGACCGATCGATAGCGGTTCATGGCGCCCGACAGGCCGTTGATGCCATCACCCGGATACCCGAACACCGTAGTGACACCCCACTGATGCAGGCGCTCCCAGAGGAAATCACCGACGGTCTGGCTCATAGGGTGGTCTTCACAGTCGAGGCGGGTAGTCTCGGTCCGCGCAGCAAAGCACCGAAATTCCCCAGGTTTCCGAAATGCTGTAGGCGGTTGTCGCAGCATGCCGCGCGGCAGCGCATGCCTGGCATAATCTGTCCGATGTCCCCGCGCGCAGTGCGAGTCATCGGAGTTGCGGTCATGGCCTGGACATCGGTTGCGTCTCAGGCGCAGGAGCCGCCGGCGGACGTGTCCGCTCCTTCGGGGCACGAACAATTCGTCTGCGTCTCACCGAGCACCCAACGGCTGATCAGCATCTATCGAGCCGACGAGGGGCGCAATGCCGCCTGCCGGGTCGACTACACGCGCGACGGCAAGACCCAAACCCTGTGGACCGCTTCGCATGATTATGCTTACTGCGTGCGCAAGGCGCTCAGCTTGGTGAGAACGCTGTCGAAAGACAATTTCAAGTGCAAACCGGAGTCGGAGCCCACGCCGCCGCAGTCACCGGCGCCGCGATAGCGAGACCCAAGTCACAATCCGCTCGACGGGTATTACATAGTATCGGACCTCACGGCTCGAACCCCCGGAGGTTCCATGGACGCTAATTCAGGCTCCATCCATATTCAACTTGCAAGACCGATCCGCCTGCCTCTGGACGCGCTCGTTGCATCCCGCTCGGCACTCGTGGTACTCGTCGCGCTCGCGCTGTTCCTGTTCGATGTGCGCGCGCCGAACGGACTGCTGGACGGCTTTCCGTACGTCATTCCAGTATTGATGTGTTGCCGGATAGCGAACACCCGCGCGGCACCGATGCTATCGCTCGCCCTCATGCCGGCACTTTTTTTCGGCTACAAGCTGGCTCCCATGGGTGCGCCGGCGTGGATGGCGCTCACCAATCGACTGGTGGCAGCGGCCATTCTATGGTTGATCGCCTGGTTCGTGCGCCAGGTCGTGAGCTCGCGCATGCACCAGAATCTTGCCTTGTCGCAGCGCGAGGAGCAGCTCCGCCGGCTGGTGCACACGGCGAGCAGCGACCGACAAGGCATCTCGCACTGGCTGCGGGACGATGTCGATCTGGAACTGCAAATGATGGAGTGGCGATTGAATCGGCTGCAGCGCTGTCTGGAATCCCCCGACGTGCGCACCGAGTCGCTGATTCTTCGACGCGCCATCGCGCGAGCGCGCCAAGCGGTCTTGAGCGAGGCGGCGCGGCTCGGCGATCAGGGCGCTTGAGCCTACTCCGCGGCGGCGCTGCCGAGCGCAAACCAGGACAAGTCGGTCCCCATTTTCTGATCGATCTTGAAGTTCTTCGCGGCCGCGGTCATGCGCGTGAGCGCCTGGCCGATCGGCATCGCGGGCCTCGTGTCGCCCGGCTTTGCGCGAGCAAAGCGCACCGGGTTGATGCGGGCGACGATGTAGTTGCGCAGGTACGGGGATTTGAAGCCCTGCTTCTGCATGGCCGCCACGAGTTTTACCACCATGGCATCGATGCCCAGCAGGCGTGCCGCATATCCCTCCCGCTCGCGCAGACTTGCGGTCAAAGTGCGCGGACTGAACCGGTCGACTTTTTTCAGGAAGGCACTGTACGCACCGCCTGCGAAGCGCGGCGTCTTTTGATACACGATCCCCAGGGTCAACAGCTCCGGAGCTTCGAATTGGGAGGCAAAGCTCGATTCCTTGGCCGTGCTTCGACGCCGGGCGAGATCGCGCGCCATGCGAATCACTTCGAGACTGCGGTCCTTGAGGTTGTGTGCCTTCTCCGTATTGAGGACCAGAATGCGATACGCGAGCTCGGCATCGGGACAGATCAGTGCGGTTATGTATTTGAGGCCCAACACCTTCGCGGCCGCCAGCCGATGCCGACCGTTCGGCGTCCAGAATTCGCCGCTTGGTCCCCCAATGACAATCAGCGGATCGAGGAACGAACCGGCCTGTTCGATACTGTGCGCGAGGCGTTTGGTGTGCGTGGGCGACAGATCGCGCTGGAAGGGGGTCGGCTGGACCGAGCGTAAGGGGAGCGCGGCCAGTATGATCTCGCGGCCTCCGAACGGTTCGCGGTAGCCGCCCAGCACGACGCCTTGGGCATCGTTGATGCGAGCGGTCAGCGGCTGCAGAGGCGCGTGCGTGGCAGGCAACGCAATGTCCTCGCGACCCAGGCCACGGCTCTCCGCCGCCGGCTTGAGGCGTTTGCGCGAAGAGGCGGCCGGTGTTTTCTTCCCAGGCATGTCCTTAGTGTGACGGGTTCAGGAATTTGGTGCCAGCGCGCGCAGCTTGAGGTAGTCTCATGCGCCATGAGCGCTTCCGGTAAGTCCTTGAGTCGAGGTCTCGATTCACTGCTCAATCCGCAGTCGGCGCGCGGCCTGTACCGCTCCGGCGTCGGATCGATTCCGATTGCGGCCATTCGGCGCGGCAGCACTCAGCCTCGAACGCACTTTCGACCGGAGGCGCTCGAAGAGCTCGCCGCTTCGATCAGGGCGAAGGGCGTAATCCAACCGATTCTGATTCGACCGGTGCCGGGCTTTCCGCATCAATTCGAGGTGGTGGCCGGTGATCGGCGCTGGCAAGCGGCGCAGCTTGCGGGGATCACCGAAATCCCAGCGATCGTCCGCGAACTGTCGGATCAGGAGGCGATTGCGCTCGCCCTGATCGAGAACATCCAGCGTGAGGAGCTGAGCCCGACCGAGGAAGCGCGGGCGCTGGGTCGGCTCGTGGGCCAGTTCTCCTTGACCCATCAAGAAGCCGCCGAGGCAGTCGGCCGGTCGCGCGCAGCGGTGACCAATCTGATGCGCCTGCTCGAGCTGCCCGCGCCCGTGATCGCGCTCATCGACGGCCAATCGATCAGCATGGGACATGCCCGCGCACTGCTCGGGCTCGGCGATGAGACTGCGCGCATCGAGCTCGCGAATCTGGTGGTGGAACGCAACCTCTCCGTGCGTGAGACAGAGAGTCGCGTTCGCAAGGCGCAGCAGCCCAAGGTACAAAGCCCGGCGACCCGCCCCGAGTTATCGGTCGTCAGCGAGGTCGTGCGTACGCGAAAGGCGCGGGTGCAGCTGCATCAGCGGCCCACGGGTGCCGGAAAGCTGATCGTCGAATTCTCAGACGCGGTCACGCGGGATGGGCTGCTGCAAGCGATCGCCGCCGCGCTGAAAGACTGAGCACCGTTGCCGACGGTGCGGACTCTCTAGTCCTCGACGATGGGATGCGGCCGATCGGTGCCTTTGGCGAGCTCGTGGTGCCAGTGTCCTTGCTCGTCCTCATAGGTGATGGCGGTGGTTTCGCCGGGCACGCTTTGTTCGGCGGCGGCACGGTGGGCCGCCTTGCGAGCGGCCTCTCGCGACGGAAATCGCTCGGAGTAGGTGCCGTTGACCTCATAGGCCCAGCCGCCATCGTGCGGCACGACTCTGTAGACGATGTCAGCCATATTCGATCCTCCATCAGGCGCTTTAGGAAAGAGCCATCATCCTACACCCCTCGCGATTCTCGGCGCCGCGCGCTCGAAGCATGCCACCGTCTCCACGTGTGCCGTGAAAGGAAACAAATCGAAAACGCGCAATCCCGAAAGCCGCAACGTCCCGCGAGAGGTCAGACCCGCAACATCCTCGACAAGAGAGTTGGGCGCACAGCTCACATACAGCAGGCGCTCGGGTCCGCCCTCCGCCAGGTGCTGCAAGAGCGCCTGATCGAGCCCCTTGCGCGGGGGATCGACGATGACCACGTCCGCATCCGCAGCGGCCTCGTACATCGTTCCAGCGAGACCCGGGTGGATGCTTACCTTGGCCCGCTGCATCCGGTCCAGGGCAGCGAGTCCGCGCTCGAGACCCTCCAGGGCGTACCGATTCGACTCGTTCAGTCTAAGCTCGCGTATCCCATCGAGCACCGACAAACCAATGGCCCCGACCCCCGCATAAAACTCAGCGACCCGGCAGCCAACGGGAATTTGCTGACGCACATGCTCGATGATGCGTTGCGCGATGTCCGGGTTGCTCTGGCCGAATGCGCCCGGCGGGTAATGCACCGCCGCTCCGCCGAAGCGCTCCACCACCGTCTCTGGCCCGCACCAGCGTTCGAAATGTGGGCCGAGTATGGTGTTGGAGCGGCCACACTGGGCGTTGAACCAGAGACTGTGAAGCTCCTCGCCGAGCTGCGCACGGATCGCCTCGAAGCACGAACCCAAGGGGTCGGACGTCTCGCCGTTGGCGACGAGCACGACTTGGGCCGTCTGGGACTCGCGCTCAACCACCACTTGCAAATGGCGCGCCAGCCCCAAGTGGGCGCGATCCGAGTAGGAGCTGACACCCGCATCGGCGAGTGAGGCGCGCACGACACCCGCGACGCGATTGATGAGTGGGTGCTGAACGATGCAGCTCGGAATGTGCACCACGCGGTGTGTGCCGAGCTCGAACAGGCCGATCTTCGGCGAGCCCCGCCGCCCGCGGATCGCGAGGCGCGCGCGATGCCGATAGCCGCTCGCGGAGCCGGACTCTACGGCGGGGCCGGGCACACCGTGCCGCTTCGCCAGATCGAGCAGCACCGCGTGCACGGCGGCATCGATGCCGAGCTCACCGAAACGGGGGCAGCCGGGGCACGGCGGACGGTGCGGACAGTCCCGAGCTACGCCGGCATTCACGGGCCGAGCCGGGCGTGCTTGATGCGAATCGATAGCTTCGTCAAACGAAACCGACTGAGACTGCGAGCCAGCGTCCCACGCTCACCTGTTCTCGCAGCACGGGAAAATGAAGAATCCGGTCAGACCGAGCATGACTCCGCGCACGCTGGAGTTGGACTTGAAAAATCGATCAACCTTCGGCGCATTGTATTCAAGTATTTTATATCTGCTAAAACAGCCAATTACAACATTTATCTTATGTAGATTATCCGTTCGGCTAGAACCGCGCGTCGATTGCTTTCGATTCGGTGCCGCGGTAAAGACGGATCCGCACGACCGACTGAGCACGCGCCCCCGCCACGGCGGCCTCTAGATCGGGAAGCACGCGGATAGAGCGCGTATCGAACTGATAGATGATGTCACCGGTGATGATGCCCGCCTTTTGCGCGACGGAGCCTGGGGTCACGTCCGCGACCAAAACCCCCGCACGGTTGGGCATGTCGGGAGCCGGCGATACGGCAAATCCGGTTATTCCGAATTCCAGCCGGGCGGGCGCAGCCGGGGTGGCCGCGGGGATCGACGAAGGGTGCTCGGCATAGGCGTCGACTTTCGCCAAGAGCCCCGCGACCTCGGCGTTCGAGAGCGAGCCTTGATAGTCCTGCCCTGTTTTCGCAAGCACCCGGAATGTCCATAGCGTCGGATGGCCGGGCACGTAGCCTTGCGCGACCTGGCGCAGCATCGCCTCTTCGACGGGAATCTCGATCTGATCGGTGTAGGTACACTCGCCGACGGCGCAGTTCACGGTCTGTGTTTTGACGAGCATCACCGGAACCGTTGCGCCGCCTGCCGGAGCACCAAACCGCGCGCCTTTGTAAAGCCGCCGAGCCCCGCTGTAGGTGCTCGATACATCGATCTGAAAGGCGCGGCGGCCTGTGCCATGGTCAACGGTCGCCTTGAGGAATTCGTCGTGCCACACGGTGCCGAGCAGCCCGGTGTGCTCCACATAACCCGCCTCGGTGGAAATCGTTGCGGTCTGCGAATCCTCAACGACCGAGGCGGTTTCGGTGAAATGCTCCGCGCTCAGCGAAAGGAGTGCGCGATCCTTTCCCCAGGCGGGGACAGTCGCGAGAATTCCTGCAACCAGAGCAGCCGCGAATCTCGTATGTTCCATGAACCGGCCTCTTCGTGCCCGACGCCAAGATGTGCGTGGGGATGATATCAACGAGCCGCGGACTGCGGCAGTTCGAACTCTCTCAGCAGCCTCTCGACCAGGTCGATATCGACGGGCTTGGTCAAATGATGATCGAATCCTGCTGCGCGCGACCGGATCTTGTCCTCGGCTTGTCCCCACCCGGTCACCGCGATCAGCAATATCCTCTTTCCCCACTCTTGCTGCCGAATTTGGCGCGCGACCTCGTAACCATTGAGGTCGGGCATTCCGATATCGAGGATCATTGCCTGGGGTCGCGCCTGCTGCGCGAGGCGCAAGGCTTCTTGTCCACTGTGCGCGATCAACACCGCATTTCCGGACATGTCGAGAATGCAGGCCATGCTGTCGGCCGCATCGCGATTATCGTCGGCAACGAGAACCCGCACTCCCTTGCCCTCACTGATGCCGGTTATCGGCTGGGGCGCGGAAAGGGGCGAGGCCACGATGAGCGATCGGGGCAGATGAATCGTGAACTCACTGCCTTTGCCGACGCCATCACTCCGCGCAGAGACGGTCCCGCCGTGCAGCTCGACCAATCCTTTCACCAGCGCGAGTCCGATGCCGAGGCCTCCCTCGGCGCGATCGATCGCCGAGCTCACCTGCGCGAACATCGTGAACATGTCCGTCAGGGACCGCGACTCGAAGCCGATTCCATTGTCCTTCACCGACATCTCGATCTCATCGGACCGCAAACGGACGGCCAATGTGATTCGACCATCCGGGTCGGTATATTTTGCAGCGTTTGTCAGAAGATTCGAGAGCGATTGGGAGATCCGCAACGGATCGACATCGAGAACGAGGCGCTCGGGAGGCAAGTCGATGATCAGCTCATGGCTCTTTGAATCGATGAGGGGACGCGCCGTCTCCACCGCCGCCGTGATGACCGGCTCGAGAGCCGTCGGCTGGACCTTGAGATCGAGGCGGCCGCGGGTGATGCGCGAGACGTCGAGGAGGTCATCGAGAAGGAGCGCCATCCGCTGGACCTGACGCGAGATGACCTCGCGGGCCCAATGGCTCCGTCGGTCGTCTATCTTGGGCGATTCGAGCAGCTTCACCGAATGACGAATCGGGGCGAGCGGATTGCGCAGCTCGTGAGCGAGGGTGGCGAGGAACTCGTCCTTGCGCCTGTCGGCCTCGCGGAGCGCTTGCTCGCTGGTCTGCACGGCTTCCAGCATGTTGTTGAAAGCATCGACCACGACCCCGGTCTCGTCGTCGGAGGTCTTTTGCGCGCGTAACGAATAATCCCGGCGGCTCACGATCTCGCGGGCAACGCGAGCCATCACTTCCAGGGGATAAGTGATGCGTCTTTGCAGACGCGAGGCGAAGAGAAACGCCACCGCCATGCTGAACACCGTGACCAGCACGAAAATACCGAGATACGCTGCAATCCGGCTCAACAGATCGTACCGAGCCCGCAGGTAGATGTAGCCGACGGTCTCTGCGCCCCGCCGTACAGGTTGGACGAGCTCGACACGATCGCCCGAGACCTTCAGATATTCGGTGCGCAGAAACGGGGGCGGGCGCGGGTTATCGGCGCGCGTGTAGTACGCGAAAAGAGTTCCATTCGCCGAATAGAGCGCGGCCGCCAGTACGCCCGGCCGGGCCTCCAGCGCGGAGAGATTGCGCTCGGCCACGGGATGATCGTCGAATTCCAGCGCAGCGGCCGTCGACAGCGCGAGGATCGAGGCTTCCGTCGACAGGTCCGATACCCAGGATTTGCGATACATGGACAAATCGACCGACAGCATGGCGATGCCCGCCACCCACACCGCGATGCCGGTCGTGAGGAGAACGAGCTTCATCAAACGTCTGCGCAGAGTTGTCCTGCGCGAGCGGGTGGCCGTCGGCGCCGTATTCACGACAGTGCCTCCGCGGTCACGCCCGACTGCCGGGGCAAGCCCACCACCCGCAGGGCGACGGCGAGCAACTCCGAGCTGATCTTGAGGCGCGCCTGCTCGGCGGCGCTAAGCGATACCTCGAAGCGCACGCGACGGTCGATCGTCAGGAAATTCAACGTGCTGCCGTAGGCGAGTCCACCGTCCTCGTCGGTCACGACGAGGGCCGAGTTCGAGCCCGAGGCGGGCTTCCACAAACGCAAGGACTCCGCGTGGCCGGAACCGACGAAGAGCATGTCGGGCGTGCCGGCATTACGAACCGACTGCGCCTCGCGCACTTCCACCCTGCGGTCGTTGATGAGATGGTTCTGCGCAAGGCTCGTCAGCTGTCGGGCGATCCCCGGCGCATCGACTACGGCGATCACGAAGTCTCCATTGGGAATCGCTCGCTGCGGCCAGATCACATAGCCCGCGAAGCGGAACAAGTAGGCGGCTTTGACCGCCTCCTCCGAATAACCCGCAGCGCATGCGTGCCTATGAGGAGTGGCAGCGAGCACGCACACGGCGACGGCGAGCCAAAGATGTTGCCTTGATGCATGAAGGAGCATGCTCGTCATTACGATCATCGCCCGTCTCGGAGCGTATTCAGGCGCGTGCAAATGCTACCTTTGTAACATCATCGGCGCCAAATTGCGCATAATACAGGGATCCAATATCGAGACCACTACGTGCCCACCGATCCGCTCGAGACTGCTCGGCCCTTGCCGACCGTCGCCCGTTACACTTCCGCCGCAATCCGCTTTCACTGGACCATGTTCGTGCTGGTGGTCGTAGTCGGAGTGCTCGGCCTGCTCCACGACAGCTGGCCGCGCAACACGCAGTCCTTCTGGATCAATGTGCATGCCCTCATCGGGATTCTGCTGTGGCTGACGCTCATCGCGCGATTGATCTGGCGGATCCGTCACGCACCGCCCGCTCTCCCGGCCGGTCTCGGGACCTTATCCGTCCGATTTTCGAGCCCCGTGCACTGGGTGCTCTATGCACTGATGTTCGTGATTCCCATCGTGGGATTCATCACGTTCATCTACCACGGCCGGGTCTTCGATCTTGGCCTCTTCAAGGTGGACTTCGGCATCAAGAAGAACCCGGCGATATTTCAACCCACGGAGGATATTCACGGCTATCTTGCTTATGCGCTGTTCGCCGTCGCGGGACTGCATGCTCTCGCCGCGCTCTGGCACCGATTCCGCCTGCATGATGGCGTGCTCGCTCGCATGTGGCCGCCGGGGTAAGCGAGAGTGCAGTCGGCGCGGCCCGAGCCTATTTAGCACCCGCACGCCGAAGAGCGTCCGCGATGGCCGGCTGATCGCGCGCCAGGGCGGCTTGCAACGGCGTGACGCCGTGCCTGTCCGCCGCGTTCGGATCGGCCCCCGCCGCGAGAAGGGCATCGACCGCGCGTGAATGTCCGTGAAGGACTGCGAGCATCAGAGGGGTGCGGCCGCTCGCATCGCCGGCATTGACGTCGATCTGCTCCTCGAGCAGCGTTTGAAGACGCGGGATGTCCCCCGATTCGGCCGCCTGTCTGAGGGCGGCGCTCGAGTCCATTCGATCCGCGATCCGCGCCGACGGCGCGGGCACCAGCGCATTCATCGATGCGCGCGATTGCGCCGCGGGCGCAGGCATCGGCGCGGCAGGGGCGGGTGGACTACGGGCAGAAGCGCCGTCGCTTGACGGGCTCTCGGGCGTCGAAGTACCGGCCGCCGCGTCACGCTGGGGCGGTGCGAGCTCACGCTTCGCGAGACTTTCATCCGATCCCTCGCTGGAGGACTCCCGCAAGGGCGTCGGCTTGCTGACCGGCGGGGGCGCCACGGAGGGGCGGGCGATTTCGGATTGCGCTTGATGCATCGGAGCAGCAGCGAGGCTTTGCGAGACCGCCGGGGGTGCCGCCTTGGAGCGGTTCGCAGGCGTCGTCAAGAAACGGGGCGCAATCAGCAAGCCCGCGAGCGCTGCCGCGGCGAGACCGCCGTAGATGCCGGCGCGCGGATTGAGAAACCTGGGTGCTGCGTATTTCCGTTTGGAACGGGCACGGCGGTTGTCGATCAGGCGCTCTGCCGAGAGATTCGCGGCACGGCGCAGGATCGCCTGGCGCACGCGCTCGCCGGGGCGGCTGGCATCCTCGGCAGACAAGCGCCGGTACAACTCGTCGACATCGCGATCATCACCCGGTGACGGGCTCATGCATACTCCTTGAGCAGCGTGCGCAGCTTGGTACGCGCATAACGCAGGCGGCTCTTGGTCGTCTCAAAATTGGCGCCGGTTACGGCGGCGATTTCCTCGACGCTGAGATCGCCCTCGATCTGCATCAGGAGCGCATCGCGCTGTTCGGTCGACAATTGAGCGAGCGCTTCGGCGAGCGCACTCGATTGCTCGCATGCAACCGCTTCGGCGAGCGGGCCCTCGCCCGGGTCCTCGCTCAGCGGTACGATGACCCCCCCGGCTTCATGAGGGAGGGATTCGAGGCTCGCCTGCGGCCGTTGCACGCGAAACCAATCGACCACTCGATTGTGCGCGATGGTGAACATCCACGTGGTGAATCGCGCGGTCGGGCGGTAGCGGGGTGCCTCACGGGCCACCGCGAACCACACCTCTTGCATCAACTCGTCCGCGGTCGCTCGGTTGCGCACGCTCCGCTCGATGTACCGCCAGGTGCGCATCTCATGGCGACGATAGAGCAATTCGAACGCCGCGATATCGCCGGCGGCGTATCGGCTGAGCAGGACCTCGTCAGTCTCCTCCGCGGGCGTCATCTAACTTCATTATGGCACCGAGCGATCATCCCGGCGGGTCGGGGACGTAGGAGTCGCCCGGCCCGCCCGGGAAGGGATTCGCGCTCGGCGGCATCGGTCGCTGCCGCTTCACGATGCCCATCGCCAACAGATTCTCGAGACTGTCGTAGCGTATGCGGATGACCTCGTTCGGTTGCGGCTGCATACGCACGAACACGGTGTGGCCAACCGGGGAGTACTCGCGCTCGCCGTGCCCGGTGCCGAGCTTTGGCTCGAGCGCCGCGCGGGGCACCACACGGTTCCAGGGCGCCGCGGCCATGGCCGGAGGGGGCGCCGGCGAGGGACTGGACTGAGCCCGGTCGGCCGCCGCGCTCGAATCGCTTTCGCTCCGCTCATCGGGGCGTACGGGAGATTGGCGCGGTGGAGACACCCAGGCCTGCTGCGCACGCTCGCGATAGAGAGCGACTCCGATGACGCCGACGTTCGCCGGCCGACCGGTGCGCTCGGCATACGAGTTGGGCGATGCCGTGAACGTGAAGGCGGCGATTTGCGCATCGCTCTTGCGCCAGCCGGTGATGCCGTACCGCTCGCCGCCCTCGAACACATAGCCGGCTTGATCCCACGCGGCGGTTTCCCCCGAGATCACGTTCACGCCGTCCACCGAGGCGACCGCCAACAGACGCTCTCCGAGCCGGTTGTGGATCTCGATGGAGTAGCGTGCGCCGGGACGCCCCGCGACCCAGTACTCGCCGCGATAGTAATACGGGCTCAATACGACGCCGGTTTCGCGGTCGACGATGGATACATCGGCGATTCCGCCCAGTCCTTGGGCCTGCACGGAACAGACGACCGCCGTCAAGGCGCACGTCGCTAAAAGGACTTCTATCTTCATGTCGGCTCCTGCTTAGTACTCTCAAATCCTTGAAACGACACAGCCAGCGAAAAGGGGTTAACGCGCGGTAATATGTCACCGGGCGCACAACGGGCAGGGCCGTCATATGACAGATCAGGAGCTGCAGCAGAGGCTGGCGGCGGGCAGTTTGGCATCGCGCCGCGATCAGATGTTTCCAGAGCTGAGTGCCGCCCAGTTGACGCGGTTGCAGCGCTACGGACAACGCCGGCCGATTCTGGCGGGTGAGATCCTGGCAGAACCGGGCGATCGCGGGCTGCCGATGCTGGTCGTGCTATCCGGCAGCATCGAGATCATGCAGGTGGGCATGAGCGGTGAGACCTTGGTCGTGACTCACACCGCCGGGGGGTTCACCGGAGAGATGAGCACGCTGCGGGGCATCAGCGGCATGGTGCGGGTGCGTGTGGGGGCGAGCGGCGAAGTGCTCGCCATCGAAGAAAGCCGACTGCGGACCGTCATTCAGAACGATGCCGAGCTCGGCGAGCTGTTCTTGCGCGCCTTTATTCTGCGGCGCGTCGGGCTCATCCAGGCGCAGGCCGGCGATGTCATTCTGTTGGGCTCGAGTCATTCCGCCGGCGCGCTGAGACTTCAGCAATTCCTGACCCGCAACAACCATCCGTACATGTACCTGGATATCGACGATGACCCGGCCGCACGCGACTTGCAGGAGCGTTTCAAGCTCAAGCCGGAGGACATTCCAGTTGTCCTGTGTCGCGGCGCCGTGACTCTCAAGAATCCGAGCACCGAGGAAGTCGCGGCCTGCTTGGGGATGAATCAACTCATCGATGACGAACGAGTCAGAGACCTCATCGTGGTCGGCGCAGGTCCTGCGGGGCTCGCGGCGGCGGTCTATGCTTCCTCCGAAGGTCTGGACGTGCTCGTTCTCGAGACGGGGACGCCGGGAGGTCAGGCGGGATCGAGCTCCAGGATCGAGAACTATCTCGGCTTTCCGACCGGCATCTCGGGATTGGCACTGGCAGGACGCGCGTTGGTACAGGCGCAGAAGTTCGGTGCCGAGATTCGCACGGCATCGCCGGCCATGGGGCTCAATTGCGCGAACCGCCCGTATGCCATCGAGCTGGGCTCCGGCGGACGCGTCAGAGGCCGCTCCATCGTGCTCGCGAGCGGGGTCGAGTATCGCCAGCTGAGCCTCGGGAACGCCGCCCGTTTTCTAGGCACCGGCATTTACTACGGCGCGACCGCCACCGAGGCGCGGCGCTGCCGGGACGAGCCGGTGATCGTCGTCGGAGGGGGCAACTCGGCCGGACAAGCCGCCGTGTTCCTCGCAGGAACCTCGAGCATCGTTCATATGCTGGTCCGTTCGGCGAGCCTCGCCGACAGCATGTCGAATTATCTCATCCGGCGGATTCAAGATACCCCGAACATAAAACTTCACTTCAACACGCAGATTATCGCGCTCGACGGTGCGGAAGATCTCTCTTCCGTGACTTGGAAGATCTCACCCGGCGGCATCGAGGAAACCGTGCCCATCCGGCATGTTTTTCTCATGACCGGTGCCACACCGAGCACCACCTGGCTCGGGGGCTGCATTGCGCTCAATGACAAGGCATTCGTGCGGACGGGGCCGGATCTTCGCAAGGAGGATTTGAGTGTGGATCTGTGGAGCGCGGATCGTCAACCGGAGTTCTTCGAGACCAACCGCCCCGGCGTCTTCGCGGTGGGTGACGTTCGCTGCGGAAGCGTCAAGCGCGTTGCGGCCGCCGTGGGAGAGGGCTCCGCGTGCATTCAGCAGGTGCATCTGTTCTTGGGCCGCATGGCCCTCGAGCAGGGAGAGGCACTGACGGCGAAGGCAAAAGCTGCGGGGTGAGCCTACGACGCGCCGCACGAAGGATTGCCACCCGCGGTCGGCGGGCGGCGGATGATACATAAGGAAATACGAGGTATCGCTCAGTGATACCGGGTGCGCCATCCGCCGCACCCGCTGCGCGACTATTTGGCATGCCGCCCCCGGCCCATCATTCTTCACCCCGGTCTGCAAAAACCGGGAGAAATCGATATGGACCCTAAGCGAATGATTCGTGGGGCGGCCGTGGTCAAGTGGTCGTTGCGGCTGCTCGCGCGGCTCGTGTTTAGGGTGCGCCTCATTGGCGATGCGGCTGCGTTTCAGCATCGACGTACCTTGATCGTCGCGAACCACGAGTCATACCTGGACGGAATCCTGCTGGCGGCGTTCCTGCCGGTCGATGCGACCTTCGTGGTGCACACCACCGTAGCGCGCAATCCGCTCATCGGTTGGCTGCTGCGCTTCATACCGCATCTCGCCGTGAATTCGACCAGCCCGCTCGCGATCAAGCTCATCTGCAGGCTGATAGAGACGGGACGACCGGTGATCATCTTTCCGGAGGGTCGCTTGACCGTCACCGGCTCCTTGATGAAGGTGTATGACGGGGCCGCTTTCATTGCGGCGAAAACCGGCGCGACCATCGTGCCCATGCGTATCGAGGGCGCCGGCCGCAGCCACTTCGGACGCCTTGCCGGAATCTATCCGCTCAAACTATTCCCGCGAATCAGCATCACGATCCTCGCCGCGCGGACGATTCCGATGCCCGCGTTGCCCTCGGCCAAGGAGCGACGGCGCCGGGCGGGCGAGCTCATGCGTCGTATCCTTCTGGAAATCCTCATGGCGACGCGGCCGGCGCGCACTCTGTTCGATGCATTCCTGGATGCGAAATCGACCTTCGGAGCGCGCTACAAGCTGGTCGAAGACGTCCGGTTCGAGGAAGAATCGTACGGCTCGCTGCTGCGGATGGCGCTCGCTCTCAATCGTCTGCTGACAGCGATCACTGAGCCGAACGAGGTCGTCGGCGTGCTCATGCCGAATGCCGCGCCGACGTTGGGATTGCTGCTGGGACTTTCCGCGGGACGGCGGATTCCCGCGATGCTCAACTATACGGCCGGGGCGGACGGGATACGAAGCGCCTGCACCGCCGCCGCGATCCGCACGATCGTTGCCTCGCGCGCATTCATCGAGAAGGCGGGGCTCGAGAGTCTGCTGGTCCGGCTCGAGGGCATCGAGGTGATCTATCTGGAGGACCTGCGGACACGGCTCAAGCTCCTCGACAAGCTGTGGATCGCGCTCGGCCAGTGTTTCCCGCAAATTGCGGTTACGGCGCAGAGCCCGGATGACGCGGCGGTGGTGCTATTCACCTCGGGCTCCGAGGGAAAGCCCAAAGGCGTTGTGCACTCGCACAGCTCGCTGTTGTCGAACAGCGCGCAGATTCGCAGCGTCGCCGACTTCTCGCCGCTCGATAAGTTCATGGTCGCCCTGCCGCTGTTTCATTCGTTCGGCCTCGCCTGCGGCGCCATCATGCCGCTCGTGTCGGGATGCAAGGTGTTTCTCTATCCGAGCCCGTTGCATTACCGCATCATCCCGGAGCTGGTCTACGACCGAAACTGCACGGTGTTGTTCGGCACATCGACGTTCCTGTCGAACTACGGCAAATACGCGCATCCCTATGACTTCGGGCGCCTGCGCTACGTGGTGGCGGGCGCCGAGAAGCTGTCCGAGGACGTGCGGCGGGCCTGGCTGGACAAATTCGGCATCCGCATTCTGGAAGGCTACGGCGTCACCGAGTGTGCGCCGGTCATTGCCGTGAATGTGCCGATGGCCTGCCGAATCGGCAGCGTCGGTCAACTCCTGCCCGGCATGGAATATGCGCTCGAGCCCATCGCCGGCATCGAGAAGGGCGGCGCCTTGCACGTCAAAGGGCCGAATGTCATGAACGGATACCTGATCTACGATGCGCCCGGCATCATTCAACCGCCGCAGTCCATCGGACCCGGATGGTATGCCACCGGGGACATCGTCGAGCTCGACAGCGACGATTTCATCCACATCCGGGGTCGAGTGAAGCGCTTCGCGAAGATTGCGGGCGAGATGATCTCGCTCGAAGTGGTGGAGCGCCTCGCAAGTCTGGCTGCGCCGGGATTCGCACACGCGGCCTCGAGCCGTCCGGACCCGTCGAAAGGCGAGGCGATCGTCTTGTTCACCACCGCCCGCGAGCTCTCGCGAGAGAAATTGAGCGCGGCGGCCAGAGCCGCGGGAGCGCCGGAGCTCGCGGTTCCGCGCAGCATCCGCCGGCTGGAGGCCATACCCCTGCTCGGATCGGGCAAGACGGACTATATGCGCCTCAAGGAATGGGCCGCCGAGGCTCCCGAGTTACTTACGGCCACCGCATGAGCGCGGACTCGAAGGCCTTGTGGTCGCGCGGGCTCAGCGCGGTTCTTGTGGCGCAGTTCCTGTCCGCGATGGCGGACAATGCGCTACTGTTCGGGGCGCTCGCACTGCTGCGGAATCATCACTATGCGGCGTGGACCGCGCCGCTGCTACAGGAGTTCTTCGTCGCTGCGTTCATTCTGCTCGCCCCATTCGTGGGACCCTTTTCCGACGCGTTGCCGAAGGGAACGGTGATGCTGTTGGCCAACGGCGTGAAGTTCGCCGGGTGTCTCGGGATGTGTCTCGGCGCCAACCCATTCTTGATGTATGGAATCGTGGGGGTCGGCGCCGCGGCCTACTTGCGGCGGATGCTCTTGATGGTGGGACTGTATGCCGTGACGGATCGGGCCGGCGTCTCGATCGGAGCGCTATGGATCTATCGCCTGAGATCGCCCGGTGGGGCACGAGGCGATGCTCGAACCTGCGCCGCTGGAGACCCCATGAAACCGGACGCACCCTCGGCGGCGCAGCGAACGACCGCCATCCCCGAATTGTGGCGCAGCACGTTCGTCAGCGTGTATCCGCGCCTGGCGCTCGGTACCGATGGCAGCGTGTTGAGACGCGATTAAGGAGGAGCGATGGATCCTGTGCTTCGCATCGTCGTCGGCATTGTGGGGGCCCTGATCGGAGCCAGCCTCGCGCGCCCCGGAGGCGGAATCGAGGGTGCCTTTCTCGGCGCAATCCTTTGCGTGGGTGTCCTCGAGTTGCGGGCTTTGCTGATGCGGCTGCAATCGCTCGAAGAGGACCTGCAGCGATTGCGCGCCGAGCTTCATCGGGCGCCCGAGATTCGGCAGGCGTCCCCGCCACCTCCCGCGAGGGAGCTGGCGGTTCGGCGCGACCCCGATATCGCGCGGGACGCGGTCGATGAGAACGCGGCCGAGCCGCCCGAGGCGGGCGAGGGGGGCAAGGAGGGCGAGCAGCCGGAGACGGTCGAATCGCCGCCGGGGCGGTGGGCGACGGATGCGCCCATCGAAACTCCCGCGCCGGCCGCGCACGTGCCGCATCGACAGCCGCCTGAGCGCGCCCCGATCGATTCCCCGGTGCTCGACATGCTGCGGCGGTTTTTTACCGAGGGGAATGCCCTGGTGCGCGTCGGGGTAGTCATTCTGTTCTTCGGCGTGGCGTTCCTGTTGAGTTACATGGCACAGCACTCCCACTTCCCCATCGAGTTGCGGTTGTGCGCTGTGGCAGTGGGCGGCATCGCGCTGCTCGGGCTCGGCTGGCGCCTGCGATCGCGGCGCGCGGGATATTCGCTCGCGCTCGAGGGCGGCGCCGTCGGGATTCTGTATCTCACGGTGTTCGCGGCCCTGCGGCTTTATGCGCTGCTGCCCGCGGCAGTCGCGTTCCCGCTGCTGGTCGCGATCGCAGGGCTGTCGGCGGCGCTCGCGGTGCTGCAGAACTCCCAATCCTTTGCGCTGCTGGCGGTGACCGGCGGCTTTCTGGCCCCGGTGCTCGCCTCGAGCGGCGAGGGCAACCACGTCGTGCTCTTCAGCTACTACGCCGTGCTCAACGCGGGCATCCTGGCGGTGGCCTGGTTCAAGGCGTGGCGGCCGTTGAATATCGCGGGCTTCGTCTTCACGTTCGCCATCGGCACGGCGTGGGGCATCCTCAGGTACCGGCCCGAGGCTTTTGCGAGCACCGAGCCTTTTTTGATCCTGTTCTTTCTGTTCTACCTCGGCATTGCGATTCTCTTCACTCATCGCCAGCCGCCCAACTTGCTCGGCTACGTCGATGGGACGCTCGTATTCGGCACACCGATCGTGGTGTTTGCGCTGCAATCGTCGATGCTGCACCACCAGCCGATGTCATTGGCGTACAGCGCGGTTGCGATGAGTGCCGTCTACCTCGCCTGCGCGAAAATCGTGCATCGGCGTCGCGAAGCTCAGCCGCTCCTGGTGGAGGCCCTCATCGCCATCGGCGTCGTGTTTCTGACCTTGGCCGTTCCGCTCGCCCTCGATGCGCGCTGGAGCGCGGCCGCGTGGGCTTTGGAGGGCGCCGCGCTCGTGTGGGTCGGATGTCGGCAAGACCGAGTGCTGCCGAGGCTGAGCGGTGCGCTGCTGAGTGCGGCCTCCGGATGCATCATCGCGAACCAATGGCAGCTCGGCGGCGTGCGCGGCGCGCTTGCCCTCGCGGACTACTTCGGCGCCGTGCTCCTCAGCGTTGCGGCGGTCGGATCCGCACATTTCCTGAATGCCCACCGGTCGCGGCTGCGGAGCTTCGAGACTTGGCTTCCCGCGGGTCTGTTCGCGTGGGGCTACTGCTGGTGGTCGTTCAGCGGAGTGTCCGAGATTCAGGCGCATTGGCCGGACCACGCCCTGGCGTGGGGCCTCATCTTCTGGTCGTTCACCTCGCTCGCATGCAGCCTTTTCTATCAGGTGACGACGTTGCAGGCCGCCAAGGTGGGCGCGCTGCTGCAATTGCCGGCGATGCTTGTCGCTGCCGCAATCAGCGCAGGCACACAGGCTCATCCGTCGGTCGGCGGCGGGTGGCTCGCCTGGCCGCTCGCCTTCGCGGCCATGTACGCATTGATGTACGCGCATGAAGGCCCGGCGCGCGGCGGATTGGCGAACCTCGCGAACGCCGCAGTGGCGTGGTTACTCTGCGCTATCGGCAGCTGGGAAGCCGCCTGGGCGATCGATGAGGCCGTGGCGGGCAGCCACACGTGGCGTGCGATCGCCTGGGTGCTGATCCCGCTGGCTCTGCTCTATTGGATGCCGCGCCTCGTGACCCGGGTGTCTTGGCCATTCGTGAAGAATCGCGAGGCCTACCTGTTGATCGTGGGGGTGGGACTTGCCTCCTATCTGGGCCTTTGGAGCCTGACGACGAACGCGACCTTACCCGGGGACATGGCTCCCTTGCCTTATTGCCCGTTCCTGAATCCGCTCGACATCGCTCAAGCCTTCACGCTGCTCGTGCTGTATCGCTACTACCGGTTCCTGCGGGCGGTGCGATCGCCCGAATTTGCCCGTATCGACGGGCGAATACCGTTGCCCGTCCTCGTGGGGCTCGCGTTCGTTTGGTTGAATGCGGTGCTCCTACGGACATTGCACCAGTGGTTGCGCATACCGTTCGGCATCGACGCCATGCTGGGCTCGACCTTGGTCGAGACGTCGCTGTCCATTTTCTGGGCGACCCTCGCCATGGTCACGATGCTCATTGCGACGCGCCGCCGGCGCCGCGGGATGTGGCTCGTGGGGGCGGCGCTGTTGGCGGTCGTGATTGCCAAGCTTTTCTTAGTCGATCTGGCGAGCATCGGATCGATCGCGCGGATCATCTCGTTCGTGGGAGTCGGCGTCCTGATGCTGGTCATCGGCTATCATTCGCCGATTCCGCCGGCTGAGGCCTCACACCCGTGAACCTGAGAATCAGCGCCGCAGCCTTGCTGCTCTTGAGCCGGGGTACGTCGGCGGCCGAGGCTGCGCCGCAGGATTTCGCGTTCGGCGCGCCGATCGACACCGCCGGCCAGGCTGCGGCGTACCGGCTCTCCGTGCCGCTCGCGGTATACCAAGGCGCGTTCCGCCAAGACCTCGGCGACCTGCGAGTCTTCAACGGGCACCCCGAGCTCGTCCCCCATGCGCTGCTGCGCAGAGCGCCGACGCCGAACCGTGTGGTCGAGACGCCCTTGCCGCTCTTTCCGCTGCCGGCCGGTTCGCGCGTGCTCATCGATGGGGTGCGCGTGATCATTGATACGCCGGGTGCGGTGCTCAGGTTGCAGACCCCGCCCACGAGGGCGGTGGCCGCGGCACCGAGTCAGTACATCCTCGACGCACGTGCCGTGCAGGCGCCACTCGAGGCGCTGCGCCTGGATTGGCCCCAGACAGAGGCGGCCTACTCGGGTCAGCTGCGGGTGGAGTCGAGCGATGATTTGAGCGCCTGGCGTGCCATCGTGGCGTCGGCGCCGGTGGTCAATTTGCGCGCCAACGACCAGGCGATCGTTCAGAATCAAGTGCCGTTGCCGGCGACGCAGGCGAAGTTCTGGCGCATCACGTGGATCGGCGCGGCCCCTTCATTCGCACTGACGGCCGTCGTTGCCGAGTCCTCAACCGGCCGGCAGCCCGAGCATGAACGTCTGGTGGTGGCAGGGATGCGGGACGGCGCATCGGCGCAGGATGTTCTGTTCGACCTGGGCGCGCATCCGCCGGTCGACCGGATCTCGCTCGTGATGAGCGAGGTCAATACGATGGTCAAGGCGCAGATCTCCTCGCGCGCGAGCCCGCAGGTCGCGTGGCGTCCGGTGGGTCAGATCAACGCCTACCGCCTGGCGAGCGCGGGCGGTGAGCTCGTGAATCTACCCACGCCACTCGATCCCGATCGCGATCGATACTGGCGGGTACATGTACCAGCCTCTTCCGGGATCTCGAGCAACGGGTTGCGATTGGAGGTGCAGTGGGTTCCGGACGAAGTCATTTTCCTGGCTCATGGTCCGGGGCCGTTTCTGCTCGCTTATGGAAGCTCGAGCGCGGCGCCCGGGGAAGCCGCTCTCGATGCAATGCCGGCCGGCATCGACATAGTGGCGGCGGGGGTAGGTGCGCCGGCGGTCCTCGGGGGCGCGTCGCGGCTTGAGGTGCAGCCACGGGGTTTCCCGAAAAAGCGAGCCGTTCTCTGGAGTGTGCTGGTGCTGGCCGTTCTCGGGCTCGCCTGGATGGCGTATCGGCTGGTCCAGGAAAGCCGAGCACCGGAGCGGGAGCCGTAGGGGAGGGCGGGCCGCGCCACTCGATCGGTCGTACTGTGGTTTAATCGCAGCCGGCCCATCGTCCCGAGACGCGTCGCCGCGTCCTGAACGGAGAGATTGTTTATGGAAACGGTGAGAGCAGTTTGTGCTCACGATTGTCCGGATACATGCTCTCTTCTCGTCAATGTGGAAAAGGGTCAGGTCATCCAGGTTCGGGGCGACCCCGACCACCCCTTTACCGCCGGCTTTGCCTGCACCAAGACCAACCGCGATGCTGAACTGATCAATTCCCCCGAGCGGCTCTGTGTGCCATTGCGGCGCGTCGGACTCAAAGGCGAAGGGAAATTCATTCCCATCACGTGGGATGAGGCATTGGGCGAGATCACGGAGCGATGGCGTGCAATCGCCGATGAGTCCGGGTCTCTCGCCATTTTGGGATATGCCTACAGCGCACACACCGGACTCATGAATCGCGGGTTGTTGAACGGACTGTTTCACGCACTCGGCACGAGTCGCCTGGAGGCCGGCACGGTCTGCGACAGTTGCGCAATTGAAGCTTGGAACGCCACTTTGGGGCCCGTTGGTGGCGCCGATCCTCAATCCGTAGTCGACTCCGACCTGCTGGTATCCTGGGGATGCGATCTGATCACGACGAATGTCCATTTCTGGGCAAAGATCACTGAGGAGCGTAAGCGCGGACTCAAAGTCATCGTGATCGATCCGCGACGCAGCCGCACTGCGGTGAGTGCGGACTGGCACATCCCGATTCGAGTGGGGACCGATGCCGCGCTTGCGCTCGGAGTCATGCACATCCTGGTCCGCGATCATTTGTGCGATCGAGCGTACATCGCTGAGAAAACGCTTGGTTTTGACCGGCTGGAAAGAGAAATATTGCCGCGGTTCACTCCCGAGCACGTCGCCTCGATCACCGGACTCAGCATCCGCGACATCGAGGGTTTTGCCGCGACGTATGGGGCCGCGAGAGCATCCTTTATCCGATTGGGTGAGGGCATGACACGCCTGGCGCAGGGTGGCCAGGCGTTGCGCGCCGTTGCCTTGTTGCCCGGCGTGACCGGCGCCTACGGCAGGCAAGGCGGTGGGTCTTTGCTCTACACCGGGGATTTCTGCGAGATAAACGTTGATGCGGTCGGGAAGCCTTCGGGACCTGCCGCGACTCGGACAATCAATCATTTGCGACTGGGTCAGGCCCTGCTTGAGGAGAAGGATCCCCCCATCCGCAGCATCTTCATCGCGAGCAACAATCCCGCGGTCACTTGTCCCGACGCGGGCAAGGTTCGCCGCGGGCTCTCCCGCGAAGATCTATTCACCATAGTCCACGATCCCTTCATGTCCGTGACGGCACGCTATGCGGACATCGTGTTGCCCGCCGCGCTGTATCTGGAGACCGAGGACCTGTATCGATCCTATGGCAGCTACTACGTTCAGTATGCGCGACGGGCCGCGGCGCCGCGTGCGCAAGCCTGGTCAAACTTCCGGTTGGCCCAGGCGCTGGCAAAGCTCATGCAACTCACCGATCCCGTGTTTCAGATGTCCGAGCGGGAGGTCTTGCAGGAACTATGCGCCGCGAACGGCGATGGAGCGCTCAACCCAACCGAAGTATCCGAAGGAATCCCGATCAAAATCGCTCCCAAGGGCGGCCAACGATTCTTGACAGCGTCCGGCAAGCTTGAATTCGATTCGCCGTATCTGAGCGCCAAGCGTCTCGCCCCCATGCCCGATTGGAGCGAAGACGCCCTCGAGATACAGCAGGCGTCCCTCTGGCCATTGCGCTTGCTCACGGCGCCCGGCTATTTTCAGCCGCACACGACTTACTCCGGCGTGGCAAGGTTGCGGCAACAGGAAGGCGTACCTGTCGTGGTTTTGCATCCCGACGATGCACGATCGCGCAAACTACAAGACGGGCAACGAGTGCGCGTCTTCAACGATCGAGCAAGCGTCGGGCTCATCCTGCAAATCAGCGATGAGGTTCCAGCCGGGATCGCCTTTGTGCCGGGTCAGCGACGCGATGACGAGACCGTCTCGGGAACGATCAATATGCTCTGCTCCGATCGCTACACGGATATGGGCGAGGGCGCCACCTACCAAAGTACCTGGCTCGATGTGGCTCGATGGGACAACGATGAGGCGACCGGCGGCGGGTCAGTTATCCGTCCTTCAGTTCACGCATCGGCAGGGGCGGGATAAACGCTCGGATCGTCGGACCTGAAATAGGCTTCGGAGACGCTCTTCGGCGCATCGGGCTCTCCGATCAGTCGCGCGAATTTCTGCCCCTCGAATGCGGCCGTGGCGAGAGGGCGCACGGCCAGCGCATCGCCGATGATGAACAGCTGCGGAACCTTGCCATCGAGTTCGCGTGCGATCTCATCGATGGATATCCGGCCGGTGACGAGAACGACCGCATCCACACGGTCCATGGTGGACTCGCGCCCGCCGTTGACGTCAAACAGCTCGAGGTCGTGCTCCCCGATGCGGCGTACCCAGGTGGCGGGCCTGAATTCGACATTCGCCTCGAGCATGCGCTTTACGGCGAGCTCACTCTCGAACGCGAAAAGGACACGATTGGAATAGGGTGCGAAGTTGCACGAGATCAGGGTTACGTGGGCTCCGCCGCGCCCGAGCAGCTCGGCGATGCCCATGCTGGCATGCGTTCCCTCGCCGTCCAGCACCACGACCCTGCCCGAGGGGCGCGCTTTGCCGGCCAGAATGTCCTCGGGACAGTAGACGTGGGATCTGTCGGCACCGGGAATATCCCGGTCGGCGATGCCGGTGCGGCCCGTATCGCTGAAACGCGCGCCCGTTGCTACGACCACGGCGTCGGGTGCGAGCCCGAGCACAGCGCCTGCAGTGGCTTTCTTGCCTTTCTGAACCGTCACGCCGAGGCGAACGAGCTCGCGCTGCCACCAATCGACGGCGTGACGATAGAATTCACGGCCCGGCAGTCGCGCCCAGAGCTCGAGCCCCCCGCCCAGCTCCTCGCGGGCCTCGAAGAGCGTGACCTCGTGGCCTCGCAGAGCGGCGACCCGCGCCGCCTCGAGCCCGCCCGGTCCACCACCGATCACCACGACCTTCGAGCTTCTGCCGGCGGCCCTGAGCGTCTCCACCCCCCACATTCGCTCACGGTAGCTCGCGGGATTGATCGAGCAACCGAAGGCGCCGTCGGCCATGCCCCCCAGGCACCAGTTGCACGCAATGCAGGTACGCCCAAGCGTCTCGGTGCCGTCAAGCGCATGCTTCACGAACCGCGGCTCCGCGATGAGCTCGCGCGCCGAACCGACCATATCGCAAACGCCCGAGGCGATTGCGGCTTCGGCATCGGCCATGCGCGTCACGCGGCCGAGCACGCTCAAGACGGGAACCTTGCCCGCTGCGCCCCTCACCTTCTCGACATAGGGTTTGTAGACGTGCTCTTCGACGAAGACCGTCGGCATGCCGATTTGGAGCTGGAGCGGCTCCATTGCGATATCGAGGTCGGCGAAATCGAGCAGCCCGCGCGCACAAATCTTCTTGAGCACCTCATAGGCGTCCGGGGTGTGATAGCCGCCCTCGACCAGCTCGTCGCAGTTGAAGCGCATGCCAACCGCCATATCCTTCCCCGCCGCCGCGCGGGTGGTCTCCAGCGTTTCCACCAACAGGCGCATGCGGTTTTCCAGGCTGCCGCCGTACTCATCGTCGCGATGGTTGAAGTACGGCGAGAGAAACTGTTCCACCATACCGGAGTGCGAAGCATGAATCTCGATACCATCGAATCCGGCCTCGCGCAGGTGAGTCGTCGATTGACGATGGCACGCGTCCATCAGCCGGATGTCCTCGCGCGTCACCGAACGGGTGCCCCCGCTCATGCCGCCATAGCTGTATTGCGAGAGTGAAGGCGCCAAGGTCGGTGCGGCGGGCGCGAGCGGCTGCCAATGGCCGGGCGCGTTCCAGTTGTACCAAAGTTGAGCGAAGATCTTACCGCCTGCCGCGTGCACGCCGTCCGCCAACGCCCGAAACGCCCCGATGCTCTGCTTCGGGTAAGGGCAGGGCTGGTAGTGCCGTCCTCTGTCATGCACCGTGCAACTGAGGATCACGAGACCGCAGCCTCCGCCGCGTACGCGCTCGGTGCAATAGGCGACGAGGTCGTTCGAAGGACCGTAGCCCACCGTCAGCGGCAACCCGTGGGGCGAGAAATAATAGCGGTTTGGCAACTGCACCGGCCCGAGTCTGATCGGGCTGAAGACGCTCGGATATTTCGGGTGCATGGTCTTCTAGTCTCCATCGGCGCGATTAACGGCGGAAGATATCTGCGGCTGACCATTACAACCGAGGCGCGGGAGGGTTGCAAATGGTGGATAGGCATATACGTCAAGCGTATCGATAGCATTTGAAGGGCCTTTTTGCGGTAGTCCAACGTCCAATAGACTGGTGATTGCCGATAGCTGAAAAAGAGCGTGGGTTTTCCTGAGAATTATCAAACCGCCAACCAAAAGGCCCTCGGACAGGCCGGCGAGAGTAGTTCGCTCCTCATTTCGAAGGTGCTTCCCATGGAATCGACCCTGGACCAAGACCCAGCAGATATGCGACGCATCCAGATGCGGCGCTCGGCAGAGGATTTTGCGAAATTCGGCGCCCCATATCTCTTGATGAACGCAGCAGCGACGCTGATCGCGGGTTTCGGACTGTTCGAGGATTCTCCTGCCGTCATCATCGGCGCGATGCTGATCGCGGCATTGCTCGGACCGATTCAGGGTATGGCTATGGCGCTGGCAGAGGCTGACCTCAAGCTGTTGCGGATGTCGCTGTCCGCGGAGGTTGCGGGCGCTGCCTTGGTCCTGGCCCTCGGTATGGCATTGGGGACGATCGATCGCACATCACCGTTGGGTCATGAGATCCTCTCCCGAACGGCGCCGAACATTCTCGACCTCCTCATTGGACTGGTAGGCGGGGCGGCCGCCGCCTACGCTGTTGCGACACCGCGTTTAGGTGCATTGGCAGTAGGCGTTGCCATTGCAACGGCACTCGTGCCCCCCTTGACGACCTGCGGGATTCTCATTGCGCGCGGTGTGCCCGATCTCGCTAAAGGCGCATTCCTGCTGTTCGTCGCCAACTTGGTCGCCATCACTTTCTCGGCCATGGTGGTGTTCATGATCCTGGGACATCGAGCCACGATCGTGGGGCCCGTAGCCCCCGGACGAGCCGGTGGAGCGATTCCGCGGCTCGTCTGCCTGGCGGTCCTGCTGCTCCTCGGATTTCATCTGTTCAACGTCTTTCAGCGGACCTTCGGCGAGGCGACGCTGCGCTCCAAAACTCGGCAGCTCGTCGAACACGAGCTGCTGCGATTTCCCGGCACGAGCCTCGTTGAGGTCACCATCCAAGATCGATTCGGTCTCACGTCGACCCTTATAGTCGTCAAAGGGCCGAGGCCAATCACCAGCGAGGAGATTGGACACATGAATGATTTGCTCAATGGCGTGTTTGGGGAGCCGGTCGACCTGCACCTGCGCTCCGAGATCGCTGTGGAAAGGACGCGCGCTGACGCGGTCGCAGCCACCGAGGCAGGGCCAAGCCCGTAGCAATAGACCCGACTTCGTCACCGATCGCGATTCGCCAGCGGCTGAAGCCGCGGTCCCCAGCGCCGCCGAGACTCGAAGTCTCGACCAAACATCGTGAGGCGGCTATTCGACCCGGGTCCAGATGTACACGGTCGAGCTTTGTTTTCCGGTCATCGGACTCTTGCCGGGCCCCGTCCTGATAAACAAAGACTTTCCATCGATGTTGAATTGACTGACCTGGGTAGTGCCCGCCCACGCTTGGTTCCATGAGGCTTCTATGTGATGGGTGATCTTATACCCGTCGATCGCGTAGCTTCCCGCGTAAGCAATCAACCCACGATAAAGTTCGATAGCCTCTGGGTCCGTTGCCACCAGTGCGACCGGCCCCTCACGGCTCTCCTTGACCAGGATGGCGGACATCCGGCAGTCGGAACCGTAGGAAAGATAGCCGCTCGGATGCACGCCGAGCAGATTTTGCTTTTGGCCGGTCTCTAAATCTTCGGTTTCCATGGACAGCAGAGTCCAAGTGCCGAGTTGTGGACCGGCGCACGTCGGATGCTGTTGAGCGACCGAGCTCACACTCCAAAGAAGAAGCGCGCAACATGGCATGGCAAATGCTGATTTCATTACTCCGCTCCCTATGGGATGGAATCTGGTGCGGTGCGCCCTTGCATCCTACTGGGTCAGGTTCGACAGCCGACGGCGCTCCCGCGCCTCCGCTTCGTAGCGCTCATCCTCGATCTGCCGGAGCACGGCGTCCACATTCGGCGTCGAATCATCGCGAAGGATCCGTCCCGAGAGTCGGGAGTCCGGGGTTAATTTGCCGGCTTCGTAAAGATTCCATATTTCACGCGCGTACTGGGTCTCGAGCAACTCAGGTGCCGCGCGGCCGAAAGTCGCGCGCATATTATTGATGTCACGCTCCAGCAGGGCGAAGGCGCTGTTGTTGCCGGCGGCGTTCACCGCCTGGGGAAGGTCGATGATGACCGGCCCGTTTATATCCATCAGAATGTTGAAGTCGGAAAGGTCGCCGTGGATGAGCCCCGCGCATAGCATTCTGACGATTTGCAAGATCATGAAAGCATGCCATTCTCGCGCCTGATCCGCAGTCACGTGCAGATCGTTGAGTCGCGGTGCCGGATTGCCATGCTCGTCCTGGACAAGCTCCATCAGGAGCACCCCCTCGTGGACCAGGTGGGGAACGGGCACGCGCACGCCGATGCCGGCCAGCCGATACAAGGCATCGACTTCCGCATTCTTCCATTCTGCTTCCTGCACTCGGCGGCCGTGGCGGCCGCGCCTCCCCATCGCACGCGCATCGCGGCTGCTGCGCGTCCTGCGCCCCTCTTGGTATCGTGCGAGCTTCTGAAAGCCCCGTTGCTCCGCCTCTTTATAGACTTTGGCGCAGCGAATGTGGTCGCCGCAGGCCACGATGTACACCGATGCTTCTTTGCCGCTCTTCAGGCGGCGCACGACCGAGTCGACCATGCCGTCGTCGATGAGCGGTTGCAGGCCTTTAGGGATTTTCATCGCCCATGGTAGAGCGGGGCGTCGCCGTTGCGCAAATGGGAAGGCCTCTCGAGCGCTCCCAGACGCTCGAGCTCGAGGGCGAGACTGCTCGGGCGCTGGATCTGGCGAGCCTCGCGATTCGAATGTGCGAGGAAGCGTCCCGGCAAGGTAAGGCCTGCGCCCAGTATCTCCCGAACATGCTGCGTCGCCGCGGGGCCATCGAGACGTCGCTCAGGCAATTCGCGCCGGCGGAAGGGGATGCGCGTCAAGCGTTGCAGCTGCTGCTGCAACAAACCAGGCCCGGGGATTTCTCGCAATCGACCGGACTCGCGTATCTGACCCTCGCGCGCTGTCTCATGGCCGAGGGGCGAGATACCGAAGGTCGCGCTATGGCGCAACTTGCGGCGGATCAGCTGAATAAGTCCATCGGAGCCGACACTCCGGACACGCGCTCCGCCCGTGATCTCGCGGCGGGCGTCTGAGCACCGCATCTTCCTGAGCCCGGCGTTTCGCGGCTCGGCGCCCCCGGCTCGACGGCGGTGACTATCGCCAAGGCCCGCTATCATGGGGTTCGAATAATAGTGCACGATGGCTCGCGACATTGGCTTCCGAGATTTAGGGGAAAACAGCATGGATGATGCTTTAGTGTGGAATGGGAACTGGGCTTGGAGCTTGCCGTTGATTGTGGTGAATGTCATGTATCACGCTGCCGGATTGGCCTTTATCAACGATCGGCTTGCGCAGGCGAAGCGAGCCGCCGAGAGCAAACGCAACTTCATTTTCCAGTTTGCATTCGTCATGGGAGTCACCACCCTGTTGGCGACGCTACTGCACGCGACCGAGGCGGGCATATGGGCCAGCGTATACTGGATCCTCGGGGCGCTTCCCGACGGCAAGTCCGCGTTGCTGTACTCCCTCGGCGCGATTACCACCTATGGTCATGAACCGTTTTATTTGGCGGCTCACTGGCGCCTGATGGGCACTCTCGAGGCTCTTAACGGCGTCATCTTATTCGGACTCACGACGGCCTTCCTATTCGCCATGCTCCGGGAATTCTGGCCGAGTCCGGCTCGTGCATAGGGCGAGCACCCCAAGCCGCCGACCGCGCACCGCCTTCAGTCGAGGGGCAGTGCGCGGCGAGAGGCGGAGACGCGTCGAGCCGCGCGGTGTTACCATTAGCGCATCAGGCCGAGGCCATACGCCGAACGATCGCCGATCGGATGCGACTCCCACAACGATTCTTTTGCCTACCCGTACGATTTGACGTCGCCCGTCTCTGCGCGGAAGTCGAGGAGATTCCCGCGGAAGCCTGGGTCGCGCACCCGACTGGTGAACCCGGTAATTCTGCCGTGCGGCTGATTAGTGTCGGCGGCGGCGACAACGATCAGATGCATGGCGCGATGGGTATGACGCCATGCCTCCGGGGGCTTCCGTACGTACGTCAGATACTTGCAGGGTTCGGAGTGGTTTGGAGCCGCTCGCGACTGCTGAGGCTCGCGCCGGGGGCCGAGGTCAAGATGCATTCAGATATCTATCACCACTGGTTCTATCGGACGCGCGTTCATATTCCCATCAAGACTTTGCCGGCGGTCGAGTTCACTTGCGACGGCGAGTCGCTGCACATGGCGGCAGGTGAATGCTGGATCTTCGACAACTGGCGACAGCACGCGGTGCGTAATCCGACGGATTATCATCGCATCCATCTCGTCGCCGACACGACCGGGGACGCCCGTTTCTGGGAGCTTGTGGCGCGCGGGCAGAATCCGGCGGCGCCTATCGAATATCGTTCCTACCGGGAGAGCGATGACCTGAGCTTGCTCACCGAGCGATACTTTCCCCGGGCAATCATGTCGCCCGAAGAGATGGATCTCCTGGTTCTCGACACTCGTTCTGAACTTGCCGTCGAGACGGACACGCCCGAGCACCGTGCGAGGCTCGCGCAGTATCACGCGCTACTTCTTGGACTCGTACGCGATTGGCGGCAACTCTACCTTCTGCACGGCGAGGAGCCTGAAGGGCGGCGGGAGTTCGTTGCGCTTCGCGAGCGCGTCCGCGAGCGATCGCAGGCGATTTCGGCTGGTTTGATCATGAAGAGCAATCACGTCACGATCCAAAGACTATTGGAGGCACGCATCTTACGGGTGTGCGTGCCCGGCAATTGAGCGGGTCCCGCGTAGTCGTTTACCGACAGACGCTCAACGCTTTCCCTGGCAGCGGCGGACTTAACAATAGCCGCAGAGTTCGAATCAAAAAACGCCGTCGTAGTTGGAGACGGCGCTCGGGTCAAAACATTCGCACAACAAAGCTTGGAATGAGTTCGTCAATGTCACTCTGTCAGGGAATGACGACATTACTGCATCCCCGCGTGCCGTGATAACTTGGCAAAAAGTGCGTTCTAAACCATGAATCATGCATCCATACGACTTTTCGGACGTCTGACCCATTGGATGCTCGCTATGTCACTCATTGCTTGCGGGGGTGGCGGATCAACACCTTCGTCAAGTACTTCGTCTGCGGTCGCGCCGCAGATCACGGCACAACCTGTCAGCCAATCGGTTAACGCCGGCCAGACCGCGAGCTTCAGCGTCACGGCGACGGGCACTGCACCGTTGCGCTATCAATGGAGCAAGGGAGGCACCGCGCTCAGCGGGGCGACGGACTCGACCTACACGACTGCCGCGACGACAAGCGGCGACAACGGCGCGAGCTTCACTGTCGCTGTGAGCAACTCGGCGGGTAGCGCAACCAGTCAGCCGGCGAAATTGACGGTGGTCGCGGGTTCGGCACCTGCGGCCGGCGATGTGGTGACCTATAAATACGACGCCATGCGCTCTGGACAGAATCTGACCGAGTCTACGCTGACACCCGCTAACGTGACGGCCTCGACCTTCGGTAAACTCGCTAACCTCATGGTCGACGGCAAGGTGGATGCCCAGCCGCTGTATCTCTCGAGTCTTGCCGTGAAGGGCGCAAACCATGATGTCGTGTTCGTCGAAACCGAGCACGATTCCGTGTATGCCTTCGACGCCAACGCAGGTACCCTTTTATGGCAGGTCTCGCTGCTGGGTGCGGGCGAGACCACGAGTGATGCTCGCGGCTGTGGCCAGGTCACCCCCGAGATCGGCATCACGTCCACCCCCGTCATCGACCGTAATGCGGCGGCCCATGGGGCGATTTATGTGGTTGCCATGAGCAAAGACAGCGCCTCGAATTATCATCAACGGCTGCATGCACTCGACATTACCACGGGGGCAGAGCTGCCTTCCGGACCCACGGAGATCCAGGCAACGTACGGAGCCTCGAGCTTCGAGCCCGGACAGTACGAAGAGCGCGCGGCCTTGCTGCTGGTAAACGGCACGATTTACACGGCCTGGACCTCGCATTGCGACGCTGCTCCGTACGGTGGCTGGATCATCGCAGTCAATGAGTCGACGCTTGCGATCGGTGGAATTCTGAATGTGGCGTTGGGTGCGAGCGGCAGTGGCTATGCGAGCCAGGGGCCTGCGATTTGGATGAGTGGCGGGGGTCCGGCGGCTGACTCGGCGGGCAATGTCTATCTCCTCACCGCCAATGGCCGCTTCGAGACGACACTCAATGCGGCGGGATTTCCGAGCGGCGGCGACTACGGCAACTCATTCCTCAAGCTCGCGTCCTCGGGAGGCACGCTTTCGGTCGTTGACTACTTCACGATGTCGGGCGAGCTCTCCGAGTCCGCCAACGACGAGGATCTCGGTTCCGGAGGAGTCATGCTGCTTCCGGACCTGACCGATGCCGCCGGCACTGTGCATCATCTCGCCGTCGGTGCCGGCAAAGATGGCAATCTCTATGTCGTCGATCGGGACAACATGGGCAAGTTTTCATCGGTGGGCAATAACATTTGGCAGGAGCTCGACGGGGTCTTGGGTGGCGGAATCTGGTCGACACCCGCTTACTTCAATTCCAACGTGTACTACGGTCCGCAGGGCGGGCCGCTGAAGGCGTTCTCCATCAGCAATGCGCGGCTCTCGAGCGGGCCGACGTCGCAGACCGCGACCCAGTTCACCTATCCCGGCACTCTACCCGTGATTTCGGCAAATGGCACTGGCAACGCGATCGTCTGGGCATATGAAAATACCTCGCCCGCAGTCCTGCATGCGTATTCAGCCGGTGATCTCACCACTGAACTCTACAACAGCAACCAGGCGCCGAATGGCCGCGACCAATTCGGTGTGGGGAACAAATTCATCGCCCCCGTGGTGGTCAACGGAAAGGTGTTCGTGGCGACCACGAATAGTGTCGCGATTTTCGGTCTGTTGCCTTGAGCGTGGGTTATGTATGCGTTGGTAAGCGCGCTACCGAGCCCAGTGAGCTTGCGACCGGCGAATCCATGGTCGCGCCGGGGGTCGACAGGGGTAGAGCTTGCGGATTGGTCACCGAAGTGCCGATGCCTCGTCTGAGGGTGTAATGAACCAGTCCTAGGACCGGGTGGGCAGTCTTAATCCCAGATTCTCCCGAAGCGTCGCTCCCTCATATCTCTCCCGGAAAAGGCCGCGGCGCCGCAGTTCGGGAATGACCAGTGTAACGAAGTCCTCGAGTCCCCCCGGAAATAACGGTGGCATGATATTGAAGCCGTCGGCCCCCGAACCCCGAAAGCGCGCCTCCATCTCATCGGCAATATGCGAAGGCGTGCCGATCAACTGCCAGTGCCCGCGCGCCCCGGCAAAATGGCGCGCCAATTGTCTGATGGACAGGCTCTCACGCCGCCCAAGATCGATGATCAACCGTTGTCGGCTCTGAATGCCGGCTGTTGGCGGCATTTCGGGTAACGGCCCGTCGAGCGGATAGGCCGAGAGGTCCTTGATGCTCAGATAACTTGCGAGCAGTGCCACGCCGACCTCATCCGGGATGAGATCCTGCAGGATATCGAATTTGGCGCGCGCCTCGCGCTCGGTCGACCCGACAATCGGCGACACGCCGGGCATGACCTTGAGGTCGTCCGGACGCCGCCCGAACTTTGGAAGACGCGCCTTGAGGTCGGCATAGAATGCCTGCGCTTCTGCCAGTGTCTGGGCTGCCGAAAACACGACATCGGCGGTTCGCGCCGCAAGATCCTTGCCGACGTCCGATGCGCCCGCTTGCACCATCAAAGGTCTTCCTTGGGGTGATCGCTGACTATCGAGCACGCCCTGCACCGTGAAATGCTTACCATGGTGGTCCACCGGGTGAACCCTTGTCGGATCGACGTAGACACCACTCCTTCCGTCGATGATGTAGGCGTCCTTATCTACGCTGTCCCAGAGGGCGAGGGCGACATTCGCGAATTCCTCGGCTCGCGCATAGCGCTCGGCATGGGGACGCAATCCGCTGGATACAAAATTCTCAGCCTCCAGCTCACTGGCGGACGTCACCAGATTCCAGCCCGCCCGTCCGCCGCTCAACTGATCCAATGAGGCGAATGTTCGCGCCAGCCCATAGGGCTCGTTGTAGGTCGTGGACGCCGTCGCGACGAGGCCGATCCGCGAAGTGTTGACGGCGAGCGCCGCCAACAGGCTGAGTGGCTCAAAGCTGGTCGATCGGGCAGCCTGCGAGGCGAGGCGGGGGTCGCGCTCTCGGATGGCGGCGGCATCTTCGAAGAACACCATGTCCATCTGTGCCCGTTCGGCCAATTGCGCGAGCGCGATGAAGTGATCGAGGTCCACACAGGCACGCGCATACGCCTCGGGGTGACGCCAGGCGGCGATATGGTGCCCGCCTGCCATCAAGAAGGCACCCAGCTTCATCTTGGGGGCGTCGCCATTCATGTCATTATCGGATGCCGAGGAGAATCGAGGGCCAGGTGATCCCGCAAGGTGGTCCCCTCATAAACGGCACGGAATAGGCCGCGCCGCTGTAGTTCCGGGACTACCCAATCCACGAACGCATCGAGCCCATGCGGCACAACGGGTGGCAGGATTGTAAATCCGTCGAACTCACCCCGCTCGAAGGATTCCTGCAAAGCGTCGGCAATATCCACCGCCGTCCCGATCACATTGCGCCCTTGCGGTGGCTGCGCGAAGCCGGGCGACGACAGGGCGTTGAGTGCTTCGAAGCTGTCTCGTGCCTGTGCTCTGGTCACGCCGATCCAGGGGATGATGTTCGCCAGCACGCGCACATCCGAGCGCTTTCGGCCCTGAATGTCGAGACGTCTCCGGAGCTCGGCAACCAGTGTGACGGCCTCCTCATGAGAGGCACTGGTCACGAACATCACGTCCGTCGAGCGCGCCGCCAGGGCGACTGTCTCTGCCGTCAGAGTCTGCGCGATGACCGGTTTGCCCTGGGGCGACGGATTGACGTTCAGAGGTCCTCGGACGGTGAAGTGCTCGCCTCGATGATCGAGAACGTGCATTTTTTGCGGCGCGAAAAAGCGGCCCGCTGCTTTGTCATAGAGAAAAGCGTCCTCATCCCAGCTATCCCATAGAGCCGCGACGACCGAAACATATTCCGCATTCCAAGCAGCCGTAAGTCTCGACGCGACTAGATTCCAGCCGACCCTGCCTTGGCTGATAAGCGCGAGCGAGGCGAAACGGCGGGCGAGGTTATATAGTTCGTGCTGACCGCTTGCGGCCGTCGCAACGAAGCCAATCCGTCTCGCCAGCGTCGCGAGTGCCGCGACCAAAGTCGTCGGCTCGAAGGGTACCGTCTGCGGCGTCAGCTCGGTCTGCGGGCGGCGCGCCTGCGCATCGCCGAGGAACACGAAGTCAAGCGCACCGCCTTGAGCCTTTTGTGCCTGGCTCGCGAAGTGGCCGACGTCAAGCGCGCGCTGCGCGCCGTCATTCTCACGCCAAGCCTCCGGATGATGCCCGAACGGGCTCAATGACAGACCGATATGCATCATATCGAGAAGATCGCCTCCCGCGTCAGGGGGCCTTTCAGAGCGCCGAACTCATCCACGACGCCGAGAATGTCGCTGTTGGCGGCAACCATCAAAGCGAGCGCGTCGCGTAGATTGCTGCGCATATCGACGACGCCGGTATTTGCCAACGGCAGTTCGGCGGTCATCGCATCAGCGGCCGTGAACAGGCTAAGGCGCACCAGAGCGCGATTCCCAATGCCAGGGCAAGAGCCATCGAAACCCCGCACATCAACAGATGCTGGCCGAGTGCGCGATAGAATTCCGGCCGATGGCTCACGATCCATGCAAATGCCTCGCTCACCGGCCGGCCCTTTGCCAACGCCGCAATGCCCTCTCGGCAGTGCTCAGCGTGATGTCGAAAAAAGTGGCCAACAGAGCCGTGAGCAGGCCGCCAATCAGGATCTTCTCCGTATAGTTTTGATCGATTCCCATGAGAATGATGGTGCCAAGGCCCCCGGCATCGATAAACGCCGCCACGGTCGCGATGCCGATGACCGTCACCACCGCAATGCGGAGACCCGCGACGATCAACGGCAGCGCCAGCGGTAGCTCGATGCGGACGAGTCGTTGCCATGAGTCATAACCCATTCCGTCGGCGGCGTCGAGAACATTGCCCGGAACACCGCGTAGACCGGTGAGGTATAGGACGAAAGCCCGACGATCGCTGGCTTCGCGCCAAGCCCCAACAGAGGGATGAGCATCGCAAACAACGCAAGACTGGGGATGACGAAAATGATGTCCGCGACGGTCAGAACGAGAGCGTAAAGCTTTGGACGCCGCGCACACGCTATTCCAAGGATCAAGGCAATGATAAAGCCGATGAAAACCGATGCGAGGCAAAGCGCCAGGTGCTGCCACAACGCCGTCAGTATTTCCGGTACATGCTTTGGAGCCCAGGTCAAAGGCGATGATCTCCCGGCGTTATTTCAAGATGCCCTTTGCCTTCAAGAATTGAGTCGCTACGTCCTGCGGCTCCTCCTTGTCACGTTCCACGGCGGCGTTCATGGCCCGCATGTTCTCGTTGTCTAGAAGGGAGCTGACCTTGTTGAGAACGTCGGCAATCCCCGGAATTCTTGCCAACGTATCCTCGCGTATTACGGGCACCAGGAAGTATGGCGGAAAAAGATGCTTGTCATCGTCGAGAACCACGAGTCTGTCCGCCGCGATCTGCCAGTCTGTGGTGAAGCCAAAAGAGACATCAATGTTTTTCGACGTGAGCGCGCTATAGCGAATGCCTAGTTTGGCCAGATTACGGAAATCTTTGAATTGAATCCCATAAACCCTGCTCATGCCGGGCAACCCATCAGTTCGATCCGCGAAACTCCCTTCGGCTCCAAAGCTCAGGTTTCTCGACGCAGGACCGAGATCGCTCAACGTCTTGAGCTTATATTTTGCAGCGGTCTCGGGCAGCACGACAATGGCGTAGCCGTTGTTGATGTGCGTAGGATCGAGAAGGGTCAGATGCAAGTTCTTTTCGTAGTAGTTCTTGACTGTCTCGTAGGTCTGCTCGGCGGAGCCGGACAGATCGCCTTTCACGACGTGCGCCATCGCCGTACCGGTGTATTCCGGATAAAGGTCGATCTCGCCGTTCAGCAGGGCTGCGTGCGCGATCAGCGTGGCACCCAGGTTGGGGCGCGTTTGCGCCTTGATTCCGGCGCTTTCCAATGCCTGCGCATAGATCTCGGCGACGATAAATTGTTCGGTAAAATTCTTGCTGCCTACTCGCACGACCTGCGCATGGGATGGTGCCGCCAGGCAGATTGCGATAATCCCCACGAAGAGACGCGATTCGTGTACGAACATCAGGCCTTCTTCCCCAAAAATTACTAGTCTGCCACAGAGAGGAGGCGCATTTGTCGGCGACGATCCTCGACTCGCATCCGATGCCCTATTCTTGGGGTCTCAGGGGTCGCTGCGACTCATAAACCAGGACATCCCGAGTCCGACCAGCGGGCCACCGTGATTTCATCTGTAATCGCGGCACGTGCGACAGTAATGCAGCGGAAATGCGTATGTGCGACCGTTTCGGCTGCAAATGGCCTGTATCGTACCGGAGCAGATTCGCTGTGTGCTATCGCGATTTTCACTCGCCGCGGAGGTGTATCAAATGAAGTACAGGAAATTGGGGAATACAGGACTCATCGTGAGCGAAGTGGCGCTTGGCACAATGCAGTTCGGCGGCAAGATGAACATGGGCAACCTCGGACAGGAGGACACCACGCGAATGGTGAAGCTGGCCCTGGACAGGGGGATCAACTTCATTGATACCGCGGACGTGTACAGCCTCGGAGAGAGTGAAACGTTGGTGGGTAATGCCTTGCAGGGCGTGCGGCAAGAAATCGTCCTGGCCACCAAAGTCCGGCTCCCCATGAGCGAAAATCTCAATCGGAGCGGCGCGACCCGCGTGAACATCATGCGGGAGGTGGAGGGGAGTCTGCAGCGGCTGCAGACCGACTACATCGATCTTTACCAGGTGCATGGATGGGACAGCAACACGCCGCTCGAGGAGACGTTGCGGACGCTCGACGATGTCGTGCGGCAGGGGAAGGTGCGGTATATCGGGCTCTCCAACTTCATGTCATGGCAGGCGGCCACCGCGGTAATGTTGCAGGAACGCCTCGGACTGGAAAAATACGTGACGGCGCAGATGTATTACAGCCTCGTCGGGCGGAGTCTCGAATACGAGTTCCAGTCGTTCGCCGAGTATTACAACATCGGAATCCTGGTTTGGAGCCCGCTTGCCGGCGGTTTCCTTTCCGGCAAGTACAGCCGTACGAATCCTGCGCCGGCCGGCACGCGATTCGCGGAGGCCGGTTCCTTCGTGCCCTTCGACAAGGAGATGGGGTACCGCGTCGTGGCGGTGCTGAAGGAGGTCGCCGCTCGGCACGACACAAGTCCGGCCCGTACGGCGCTTTCGTGGGTGCTGGGACGACCGGCCGTCAGCAGTGTGATCGTCGCCGCCCGGAAACTCGATCAACTGGAGGATAACATCGGTGCGGTTGACCTGCGGCTCTCGGAGGAAGAAGTCCGGCTTTTGGACGCGGCGTCCGATCCGGGCATTCCGTATCCGAAGTGGATGGTCCTTCAACTCGATACCGCGGAGGACCCGCGTTCGAAAGCACTGTATCCCGAGCGATACCTTGATGGCGGTCCCTGGAAGGATCTCCGGCGCACCCGCTGGTCCGGGTGAGAGCTCTGTGATGCCGGCGAGGGTCCGCCCCAAACGGGAGCAATCGCTTGACGAGCAGCCCGCTCGGCGTTGCCACAGGAACAATGAGACATGAATGGGATCACATACCACGCGAGGCGGAAAACGACCGAGGGATCAGTGCGCCCAGCCTTCGGAAGGCGCGATTTTCTGCGTGCCGCGGCTGTCGGGGTCGTCGCTACGGCGGCTGGGACTTCGGTAGGTGCTCGAGCTGTAGCCGAGACCGCGGGCTCAAGCGGCTCGGTGCGATCCGGGATACGAGCGGTCAAACTCTACACGGGGCCGGACCAGGCGTCGCATGTGCTCGAAGGCGTGATAGCCGAGAACGATCGCGCCGATGTGATCGCCATTCACTTCAAGGAAACGCCCGCACATTCCTCTGATGATTGGCACCTTTCCCCAGAGCCACAATACGTGATTACGCTGTCGGGAGTGCTTGAATTCACCACCCGCGATGGCGCGACGTTCGTGGTGCGACCGGGCGAGGTGCTGCTCTCTGAGGACGATGTCGGCACGGGACACAGGTGGCGCCTGGTAGATGATCAACCTTGGCGGCGCGCGTATGTGGTGCTGAAGCCGGGTACGAAGGATTCCTTCGTGGCGAAGACTGGCGGCCACTGACTCATTCAGGCTCGGCGAGGCTGACCAGCGGTTCCACCCCCCCACCTTCCTCTAGAGGATATAGGAGATACTGATGACAGTGACAGTACAAGGCGTGCGCATTCCCGACAGCAAGCTTGCTCGCGAGATAACTGAGCTCGTGCGCGATACGGAATCGCCGCTGCTCTTCAATCATTCGAGCCGGGTATACTGTTTTGGTGCGCTGGCCGGAAAGCGTAGGGGACTGAGCTTCGATCCGGAGCTCCTGTATGCCGGAGCGATGTTTCACGACATGGGACTCACCCCAAAGCACAGCAGCATTCACGAGCAATTCGAGGTCGACGGCGCGAACGCGGCCCGCGATTTTCTGCGCAGCCACGGCATCCCGCAAGCGGATGTCGATACGGTGTGGACGGCAATCGCGTTGCACACGACGCCCGGCATTCCAACGCACATGCACCCTGTTGTCGCGTTAGTCACCGCCGGCGTCGAGATGGATGTGCTGGGGCTGACCTATTCCGAATACAGCGATGCCGAGCGAAGCGCGGTTGTTGAGGCGTATCCCCGCGGCAATCACTTCAAAGAGGATATCATCCAGTCTTTCTACGACGGGATAAGGCGCAAACCCGATACGACGTTTGGCAACGTGAAGGCCGACGTCCTCGCCGACAAGGACCCGGCGTTCAAGCGCGGCAATTTCTGTAACGTGATCCGCGGATCGGCCTGGTCGGCATGACGAGCGGGTACGGTATCCACCATCGTGGTTGTAGATCACTCGTCTGAATTATCGATGTCGACAATCGCCTTCCATTCACCAGAGGCCTGCTTTTTCCAGATGACGAGGAATTTGCCCGTGGTGGTGGCCATCGTTCCTTGTGCACTTTGCACTTTGCTCAGGTAAGTGCCGCGTTGATAGGCGAGTTCTCCGGACCGAGCTACTTCGATTTTGGTGGTCGCTTCTTCGGAGGAGAACCCAGGAGTAGCGTAGTCCTCCACCCAAAGCTTGCGCCGCTCCTCGGGCGTGGATGCCGCCGGCCGGCCCTGCGCCAAGTATTGCGCTTCTGGTGCATAGAACGACAGGGTCTTCTCGAGGTCCTTTGCGGCAATTGCCCTGAACCATTCAGCCGCCAACGATTGTATCGCCGCCGCCTGCGCGTCGACACTCGAGTGAGCATCCAAGGGACCGCACGTCTGGTGGCAGGCGCTCGTGCCAGCGATCAGGAGAGGTACCGAAATTAAGGAGCGGTACAATCGTCGTCCCATCCCCCGTGCCGAGATTCTCGACATCGCGCTTACCTCGGTTGCTGCTGCGTAATGCAGTGGATCCCGCCGCCGCCGCTGGCAAGGTACCTCACGTCCATTTGCACCACCTCGCGGTCCGGGAAACACGCCTGGATTACCGCCCGGGCTCGAGCGTCGCCCGGGACGCCGTAGGAGGGCATCACGATGCCGCCGTTGGCCATGTAGAAATTGACATACGATCGGCAAAACATGTCGTGAGGCGTCTCCGCCTCGTAAGCGTCGTCGATCGAAATGATCTGTAGCCGGCGCCCGGCCGCATCGACGGCGGTTTCGAGCGCACGTCTGTTATCCGCCGCGAGCTGCCGCGCAGCGCCCGAAGCGGTCGGATCGCTCTCGTACAACACCACTCCCGGTTTCACGAAGCAGAGGAGTCCATCGATATGACCATCGGTGATATCGACGTAGATTCCCTTGGGGTCCCCGGGCAGCCAAATGATTTTGTTGGCGCCGAGCGCCTCGCAGAGCTCGCGCTCAGCCGCATGCTTGCTGATTCCAGGATTTCGATTGGGGTTCAGCACGACCGATTCCGTCGTAATGATGGTGCCTTCGCCATCGGTGTGTATTGCTCCGCCCTCCAGGCAAAGGCTCGACTGGTAGGAGGGAGTTTCGGCCAGATTCAGTACTCGCCTCGCGAGTCGAGCATTCTCTGCGTACTCAGGCACCTTTCCACCCCAAGCATTGAAGCGCCATGCCGTCCCGCCTCTCGTGCCGGCGGCACCGGTCAGGAACGTGGGACCGCTGTCTCGCATCCAGGGGTCGTCAATGGGAAGTGGGACGATATCGATACCGGCACCGCACAGAGCGCGCGCGTCTTGCGCACAAGGAGGTTCCACGACCATGCGCACGGGCTCGAAGCGCCGAATGGCCTGTGCGACGGATGCGTAGGTTCGTTGCGCCGCTGCGAGACCGTCGACCCACTGGTCATCCCGACTTGGCCACGCCATCCAGCAGCATTCGTGCCGCGCCCATTCGGCGGGCATTCGAAGTCCCGCGGCCAGCGGCGTTTCGAGCATCAGCGTACCGAAGCTTGCGGACATGGATACTCACCTCGGCACGTATAACTTGACGTCGGCAGAATAATGAGACGCCGCGGTCGATGCAAAAGATCAAAATTCACCAGATCGATGAGCGAATTTAGACTCCTGCCGCTGCGCGCTCGCTCCTTTCGGCCTCGCGAATAAACCACTCGTACACGCGACGCACCTGATCGTCATCGTAGGAGCGCAAATCGCAATAGATTCGGTAAGCAGCCTGGGGGATGCAAGGTCCTTCGATTGCCACCAATGCTCCTGTTCGCAAATACGGATCGGCGCAAATCGCGCTGGCAAGCGCTACGCCGTGTCCGTCCGCCGCCGCATCGATCATCAGCGCGTGGTCGGAGAAATTGGAGCCGCTGACCGCATCCACATCGGGCCGGCCGACTTCCGAAAACCACTGCCGCCAGCTGACCTCGCTTTCGTCATGCAACAGAGGCCAACCCACAATCGCGGTGGCACCCGAGGAACCGCCCATTTTGCTGATCAAGCTGGGAGCCGCCACGGGAACACGCTTATCTTCCAACAGATGGGCGTCGATCGTGCCATGCGCGGCAACGCCGCCGGTGCAGGTGATGAGAATATCGATCTCATCGGTCGCGAAGTCCACCGTCCGTTCACTCGTGTCCAACCATAGATCCACATCCGGAAGCTCGGCGCGAAATAGCGAGATTCGTCGCCGGAGAAACCCGCGCGCGAAAGACATGGTCGTGTAAAGAATGACTCCGCTCGGTTTCTGGTAGGGCGCAAGCCGGACAACCCCTTCCTCCAGTCGCCGCAGAATTTCCCGTACGGTGCGAGCAAAATCTTTGCCGGCATCGGTGAGCACGACCGATCGGCCGACCCGTCGGAACAGGGGTTGGCCGAGTTCTTGCTCGAGCACTTTGATCTGGTGACTGACGGCCGAATGGGAAAGATGCAACTCATCCGCCGCCAAGGCGAAGCTCGCGAGTCGCGCCGCAGCCTCGAACCCGCGCAAGGTGCTCAAGGTTACCGATGGTCTCGCCACGTTCAATTGATGAATTAATTTAGACCAATTGTCAAGAATTGCTCGTTTGTATCATCGATCGTCCAGTGTTTTGCTACTTCGACGTAGCCGGGGAGTTCAAGAAAGGGAGAACATCATGCCATCGAAATCGGGTGGGCGTGGATGGTCGCTTCGACTGCCTGCCATCGCACTTGGCTTGGTGTCCGGCTTCGGGCTTCTCAGTGCCGCGCACGGCGCCGACGGCGATGTGCCGGCCGGCACCAGCAACCTCGAGGAAATCGTCGTGACCGCGACTCGCCGTGTCGAGCGGCTGCAGGATGTGGCGGTCAGCGCAACTGCGTTTACGCAAGAGAAGCTCGACGTCCAGGGGTTGCGCAGCATCGACGATCTGACCAGGCTGACCCCGGGGGTGACTTTTCAGCGCGACGCCACGACGTCGGCGGGTAACTTCAACGACGAGGATTCGGACATTAACATTCGTGGGGTCGATTCGACTGCCGGCACCTCTACGGTCGGAATCTATATCGATGACACCCCGATTCAAGGGCGCCACATTTCCTTCACCTCGTTCAATGCGTTCCCGGCACTATTCGATCTCGAGCGTGTCGAGGTGCTGCGCGGACCCCAAGGGACCTTATTTGGCGCAGGATCAGAAGGCGGTACCGTCCGGTTCATACAGCCTTCGCCCGATCTGCACACCGACTCTGTATATCTGCGCTCGGAGGTTGCGACGACTCATGAGGGGGCCGCCACGTACGAGATCGGCGGTGCGGTCGGTGGCCCGATTGTCGATGGCACGGTCGGTTTCCGGGTAAGCGCCTCCTTCCGCGAGGACGGAGGTTGGGTCGACCATGTCAATTACGCCACGCAGGCGGTCACGGATGCGCATTCCAACTACCAAGATACGGTGGTCGTACGCGGCGCTTTGAAATGGGCGATCACCGACAGCTTGTCGATCACACCGTCGATTTATTATCAACAATTGAGGCTTGGGGACACCTCGGCTTACTGGCCGTCGTTGTCCGATCCGGGTGCGAGCAATTTCGAGAACGGCAACGCTCAGCGAAATACCAGCACCGATCCCTTTTATCTTGTGGCGCTGAAACTCGAGTGGGACGCGGCGTTCGCGCATCTGACCTCCGATACTTCGTATTTCTCGCGAAACCAGCATTCGATTTCCGACTACACCCAGTTCGATCGCGCTCTGTTCGGGTTGACGTTGCCGCCGCCGCCCGGCGACCTCGGCACATCGCATGACGCGGACAATCAGAATAATTTCTATCAGGAGATTCGGGTCCAATCGCTCGATCCAGCGGCCGCGTTCGTCTGGACTGCGGGCGTTTTCTACTCACACCTCGATGAGAACACGACGGAACAGGTCTTCGACCCGAATCTCAATAGCGAATACAATGCGGCGTACGGGGTACCTTTTTGCACGCCGCAAGCGCCGTGTCCGAACGGCGAAATTCTGACCCAGCCGATTTCGCAAATCATCGACAGACAATCCGCGCTATTCGGCGATGCAACGTTCAAGGTGTTCGATGCTTTAAAGCTGACCGCGGGGGTGCGCGCGTCCCACATCTCGTATAGCGGTGATCTTGTCTACTATGGACCTTTCCTGTCGCCCACTTCAGGACCGCTGACCCCGCTCGCTGCGGTGGGCTCGAATAACGAGAATCCGCTCACGCCGAAGGCGGTGATCGCGTACCAGCCGGACTCTGCCAATCTCCTTTACGTGAGCGCAGCGAAGGGATATCGGCCGGGTGGAATCAATGGGCAGCTGTCCTCGATCTGCGGGTCGAATCTCGCGTCGATCGGCTTGACTGCGGGACCCGAGATCTACGCCGCAGATTCGCTCTGGAGTTACGAGCTCGGGACGAAAAACCTCCTCTGGGGAGGACGAATGCAACTCAATGCAAGCGCCTTCGTCATTGACTGGAACAACATCCAGCAGGCGGTTTATCTGCCTGCGTGCGGTCAGAATTTTGTCGAGAATCTCGGCAAGGTGCGCAGTGTCGGCGGGGAAATCGAGGTGCAGATGCGTCCCATCGAGGCTCTGCTCTTCGATGTGTCCGTCGCGCACGTCGATGCAAAGTATACCCATACCGTTTGCGCAGGACCGAGCGAGTGCACCGGGGTCGATGCGCCGTCGCAACCGGTCGTGACGGCGGGCGATCGCCTGCCGGGGGCGCCCTGGACATTTCTCACGTCGGCCGAATACGCCTTTCCCGCCATTGCGAGCCGCAAGCCGTACCTGCGGCTCGATTTTCAATATACGACGGCACAAACGGCACTCCAACCGATCCAGGACCCCAACAATGGCGTTTCCGACCCGACCTATACCGGCCTTCCGGAAACCAAGAATTTAGCGCTTCGCGCCGGGCTGCGCTTTGGCGGAATCGACCTGTCGCTGTTTGCGCAAAACCTGACCGACTCACATCCCGTACTGTCCCACACACGCGATACGACCACTTCGGATTTGTTCTACGACCATACTGTCAGGCCTCGAACCATCGGGGTCACGGCGACGTATCGCCGCTGAGGCTGTTGTGGATAAGCGAACAGGAGTCGAGGTGAGACCAGCCGACTTGGGATATACGATGCCCGCCGAGTGGGCGCCTCATGCGCGCTGCTGGATGGCATGGCCGAAGCGGGCCGAACTCTGGCGCGATCACCTGGAGGGGGCGCGAGAGGACTATGTACGCGTGGCTCAGGCTATTGCCGTACACGAGCCCGTGACGATGATCGCGGACCCCGCAGACGCGGCCGAGGCCCGCACGAGGTGCGGTCGTTCGATCAAGGTGGTTTCGATGCCGATCGATGACTCATGGCTACGGGACTCAGCGCCCACCTTCATCGTGAATCGTGAGGGCGAGCGGGCGGCGGCCGCCTTCACCTTCAACGCGTGGGGCAATAAGTATCAACCCCATGACCGGGACGCAACATTGGGCTCGCGCATGGGGGAGCTGGTGGGGTATCCAGTCTATCGATCTGAACTCGTCGTCGAGGGAGGCGGATTTCTGTCCGACGGTGAGGGAACGCTGATTACGGCCGAGACCTGTGTTCTCAACTCAAATCGTAATCCCGGTTGGACCAAAGCGGAGGCCGAGGCCGAGCTTCGCGCCATGCTCGGCGTAGAGAAGGTCATTTGGCTGCCCGGGGATGTGATGGATACGGAGACAGACGGTCATGTGGACGGCTATCTCGCGTACGTGAGCCCGGCCACTGTGCTCTGCGAGGTGGTCGCGGATCCCGCGGATCCGCGGTACCCGATCATGGCGGAGAACCGACGGGTTCTGGAATCAGAGAGGGACGCTCGGGGACGTCCTTTTAACCTGCTGCCCATTGCCGAGGCTCCGCGCTCGGCCGTGCCGGAAGGCAGCTGCCGCTCGTACGTCAACTTCTATCTTGCCAATGGCGCGGTGATCGCGCCGGCCTACGGCATCGCGGAGGATGAGGCGGTGGCGGAGACCTTGCGTCTCGCTTACCCTGACCGGTCGATCGTACCGGTCGCGCTGAGGGATCTGTTCCGCGGGGGCGGCGGCATTCACTGCATCACTCAACAGGAACCGGTTGCATCGCCTCTTCCCTGACCGAGCCCCAAAAGGAGCATCGCCCATGCGCACCGTGTCACTCGCCGCACTTCAGTTCAGCTGCAGCTGGGATCGGAACCAAAACGTTGCCACCGCCGAACGATTGATTCGACGAGCGGCGGGGCAGGGGGCTCAAGTCGTGCTGATTCCGGAGCTGTTCGAGACCCCGTACTTCTGCGCCGTGCAGGACAGCCGCTATTACGATTTGGCTCACCCCATCAGTGGCCACCCGACCGTGGCGCATTTCCGGCGCGTCGCGGCGGACCTCGGGGTGGTCCTTCCGGTGTCGGTCTACGAACGCGCCGGCACGGCATTGTTCAACACCGTGGTGGTGGTCGACGCGGACGGCGAAGTCGTTGGTCACTACCGGAAAAGTCATATCCCCCAGGCGCCGGGCTACGAGGAGAAATACTACTTCTCGCCGGGCGACACCGGCTTTGAGCCGATCGCGACGGCGTACGGAAAGTTGGGCATCGCCATCTGTTGGGATCAGTGGTTCCCTGAGGCGGCCCGCGCGCTCGTGCTGCGCGGCGCCGAATTCCTCATGTATCCCACAGCCATCGGGTCGGAACCGAACGACCCAGACGTCGATTCTATGGAGCATTGGCGAATCGTGATGCGCGGCCATGCAGGAGCCAACATGGTGCCCGTCGTCGCTGCGAATCGCATCGGCCGGGAGATAACCGGCCATGTGTCGATGACATTCTATGGTTCGTCGTTCATTGTCGATCATCTGGGAGCGCTTGCGGTTACGGCGGATCGCGAATCCGAGGAAGTATTGGTCCAGAGCTTTGATCTCGAGGCTTGTCGTGCTTACCGGCAAGCGTGGGGATGTTTCCGGGACCGGCGGCCGGATCTGTACGGCGCATTGTTGTCGCAGGACGGCTCGACGCGCAAAGGGACTTACGCACGATGAACTTGTTTCTAGTCCGCAACTACCTGCTCGCGGTAGTTGCATCACTCGTCCTTTTCGGGTTGCCGACACGCGCGGCGCCAGATCGCGCCCATGTCGTGAATGTCTATGCATGGGCGGACTATTTCCCGCAGTCCGTGGTGGAGAAGTTCCAGTCCGAGACGGGGATCCACGTCAACTACACGGTTTTCGATTCGCCGGATACCGCGGAGACCGCTCTTTCGGTGGGGAGCTCGAACTACGACCTGGTCACCATGAACGCTTCCCCCCATCTCGCACGCGAAATCCCCAAGGGATTTTGGAAGAAACTCGATCAAGCTAAAATACCCAATGCACGCAATGCAGATCCGCAAATACTGAAAGTCCTGAGTCAGGTAGACCCGGGCAACCTCTATGCGGTTCCCTGGATGTGGGGCACCGTGGGCGTCATTTACAACGCCGACAAGGTGAAGGCGATCGTCGGCTCCCCTCCGGCCGAAAGTCTGGATGTGATTTTCAAAAAGGAATTGGCCGCCAAGTTCGAGAAATGCGGCATCAGCGTCCTCGATTCCTGGCAAGACATCTTACCCTTGGTGGCACGCTATCTCGGCCAGTCCCAACTCTCGGCGGAGCCGGCGCAGTTGGATGCGGTCGTTAAAAAATTGGGTGAAATCCGGCCTTTTTTGAGGCGCATCTCGACCTCGGGCTACTACGAGCAGCTCGCGGACGGCGAATTGTGTCTGGCGATTGGGTACTCGGGAGACGCAATGATCGCCCGCCGGATGGCCAAGGAAAGCGGCACGAAGATCCAGGTCGACTATGCCTTCCCGCACGTCTCCGTTCCGCTATACATCGACAGTCTGGTTATTCCGGCGGATTCGCCCAATTACGCCGGTGCGTTGAAGTTCATAAATTTCATGATGCGACCCGAAATCTCCGCCGAGGTGACCCGGTTCATCGGCTTTGCGTCGGGTAATGCCGCCGCTCTTCCTTATCTCGACCCGGCGACGCGCGCCAATAGCATCGTCTATCCGCCTGCCGAGGTCCGCGCGCGCTTTGAAATGGAACGGGTGTACACCACGGATGAGCTGCGAACGTTCAACCGTGTTTGGCAGCGATTTAGAAGCGGGCAGTGACGGGCGCGAAATTCGGCGGTCCTCGTCCTGTTGTTGGTCGCCCAGGGACGTTGGCTAGTTCCCCCAACATGTCGAGCCGGACGCCCCGCCCGTGGAGGTCTGCGCACCGGTTTGATCGACGCTCAGCGTCGCGCATTGCGCATCTTTAGCCTGGGTGCCGATGGCGGTCGCCGTGATCACGTAGGACACGGGCGGATTGGGCACAGTCGCGCTGACGGTGTAGTAACCGCTGCCGACGGTGATCGGGAACGAGACACCGACCGCCCCGTAGCCCAGGTCGGACGGGGTCTCACTGTAGGCGTTGGCAGTGCTGAACAGCTTTTCCTCCCGGCCCGCCAAGTCGAGCAACGCGTTGCGGGCATCCGTCCGCCGCGACTTCTGTACCTGGCTCGTGTACCCGGCCACCGCAATGGCGGCCAAGGTAGCGACGATAACCACGGTAATCATGAGTTCGATGAGCGTGAAGCCGCTCGAGGCGCTCTTCGGCGGGGGTATTTTTTTCAACATATGCTTCGACTCCTAACTATCATCGATGCTCGATCCAGGTCAGGCGCTTCGCCTTCGTATTGGACGGAATATTGAGTTGCTGGGCGCCGGGAGTGCCAGAAATCGTCTGATAGACGATGTTGGCGGTACCTTGCGCGGTGGTGACCACATAGACGCTGCCGGTCGCATTCGTCTCGACGCCAGCCTCGAGCGCATCGGTGATCACGGTTCCGTTCTTCGTGTACGTGGGGAACGTATTGGTGAAAACTCCCCCATTTGCAACAGCGAGCGCGTACGTATAGCCGGTATCCAAATTGCTGGTGCAAGAGGTCGCCACGTTATTGGCGGGGATCGTGGAATTGACGATGAACGCGCCCTGGAAGAATACGGGATTGAAAATGATCTGCTCGGAGGCTCCCGGAAAGTTCGCGTACCAACCGAATTGGTTGCTCGTGGGACCGCACGTCGCTGTGCCCTGCCAGCACACCGCCACGTTCGTGCCGTCCACTGTCCCCGCTGAGGTATTGGGAGTCAGCGTTTGCGTTGCGAGGTTGGCAGAGCCCAGCGTGAACGGCGAGGAGAGCCCGGTCGCCGCGCCCGTGGCAGCCAGACTCGAGTAGCTCGAGCCGGGCTCCAGGGTATTCCAGGCCGAGAGGTTCCAGTCCCAGACTCCGTAGATCGATTGCGTGCCGCTCGCGTACTGCACCGGAGTCAGATTGGTGAGCTGTGTCCGCTCACCGGTGCCGAACTCGATCAAAAGGCGCGGCAAGCCGCCGCCGAGGGTGCTGGAGATGACCAAGAGCTGCGAAGTTATCGGTTGCCCGGGCTGCGTAGTGAAGAGGGGCGTACTCGCCGCACCCCAGTTGCCCGGGTTACTGCTGGTGAGATCGAACCGCCAAACATTGCCGTTGAGGTCACCCGCGTAGACGTAGTCCGTGATGTGATCGCCGTCCAAGTCGGCGGGTGTCACGTAGCCGATGCCGTTGCCGCCGGCAGTGTTGGTGCTGAGATAGTAAAACGTCTGTGTGCCGGACGTGCTGTCGATGGACATCACGTAGATACCCGCATCGCCGGAGGCGCTGCCGTAGCCGTTGCCGAAGATCACGCCCCAGTTGCCGTTATGGAGACGGCGGATTTGCGGCGCTCCGAAGGTGTTGCCCAGATTGTTGCCGCAATTGGCGACATTGGAGCAATTGATCGAGCCGGAATTCCATTCGCCGATGACGATGGAGGAGGCATTACCTTCGGTGTAGTTGCTGGCGGACGGGTTCGTCACGTCGAGCGCATAGATGGCCGCGCCGCCGGCGCCGAGGCCTCCGACGAGCCAGCTGTGCCACTGACCGCCAAAGAACAAATCCCCCGAGCCCGGCGTCGCATCCACGAAGAAGTTGTGCCCGTATTGGGAGTTGGAGTAGTCGAGCACGGGTTCCGTGCACTCCGCGTTCGAGCCGACGGCCGGGGTCACACCGTGAATGCCTTGCACCAGCGTTTGAGTGTTCGCATCGTTGGTGCAGCCGCCGCTGGCCGAAGCCAAGGCGGTGCTCGACAAGCTCGATCCCGGCAGGTAGGCAAGCACTTCCTGACCGTCGTTGGGGGTCGTGCCATTCGCAACGAAATTTCCATAAGCGTCGAAACTACCTGCGCGAAAGCCGTGCAGGAAGCCGTCGTTCGAGCCCACATACACGACGTTGAGCCGTGTCTGCTCGGCGGTCGTGAACTGTAGATAGGTTTGCGTGCCGCTGTTCTCCGGCATCGCCGCTGCCGGGTTCAGACGGTCCTTCCACGTTATCGCGTACGGCAGAGACGGCGGACCCACCCAGGTGGGGCTCGAATCCACGATATCTCCGAGGATGGCGTCGCGAGCTCGGTACAGGCCGACTCCAACGGAGTTGATCTCGTTGCTGGTGTCGCCGCGCAGGTAGTTCAGCCGAAAGCCGGTGGTCGTTGAATCGCCGAAATCGAGCGCCGCCTGCTGTGCGGTGTTGAGACTCGCCCACTCGAACGGGATGCCGACGCCATTCATCGTATCCCAGGTGAGCATCACCCGGTTGGTGGGCCCTGGAGTCGCGCTGGTCGGACCGCTGGCATTGGTCGTAGCGCATCCGCCGCCGCTCGCCGGCGCACCGGACGGCGTGCCGGTCAACAGGCACGAGGCATCCCAGTTCGCCGTGGTGCTGACGCTGATCACGCCCGCGCTATCGAGCAAGTTATTGCCGGTCACCGTCCCGGTCCAGTTGTTGGGATTATAGTAGGCAAAATATGCTTGCGTGCCTGCCTGAACTTTTGCCGATTCCTTCTCGTTGACGGTCGCAGAGCTGCCCGACTGAACCGCCGTGGCTGCCTTGAAGCACATGATCTCGTGAATGTTGCTCGCGCCGCCGTCTGAGCCGGCAAATCCCACGCGAAAGCTCGCGGGCAAGGGTCCGTTCGAGGCCGTGATGGATTGATTCTTGATGACGTAGGAATACGCGCCGCCGCTTACGCTGTAGCCGAAGCTCAGCAGACCGTTCTGGGTAATTTTCAGGTTGTAGAAAATCGGGGTCGCCGCGCCGCGCGTAAGCGCGCTCTCGTTGGCAATCTGGAAGCTGGTGAGCTCCTTGTAAGCGCCCGTGATCGGTGCGTAATCCAGGATACCCGCCGTGTTCAGCGCATTGGCGAGAAGGGCAGGTCCGGCCGAAGTAGGTGCACTGGCGCTCGCGTAGTTATAAAGATTGCCCGTCGCGCACGTCTTCTGTACGGCGTACTGCGCGTCGACATTGCCCGTCGTGGGTGCAAGCGTCGCAGGCGCAACTGTCGTCGGGCTGAGATTCTGCGTCGCCGTTTGGATCGGCGTCACCGTTTGCGCTGCGGTCGCGGCGGTGGCGGTGGTGGCAGCGGTGGCGGCGGTCATGGGGCTGGCAGCGGACATGGGGCTCGCAGCGGTCATGGGGCTGGCAGCGGTTGCCGCTGTAGTCAGGGTGCCGTTCTTGCAGATGCCGCTACCCGTGTTATAGGTGTATCCGGAGGGACAGCAGTGCGTGGTACTGATCGTATTCCCGCTGGTCGGGCAGTAGTAGGTCCCGCTATGGGCAAGGGCGGGCGAAGCGGTCGGGAAGCACGACGTGCCACTGATCGTCAGGCCAGCAGTACAGTAGTTGGTCCCACTCGTGGAAAGGGCGGGCGAAGCGGTCGGAAAGCATGAGGTACCACTGATCGTTTGGCCGGCAGGACAGTAGTAGGTCCCGCTATGCGAAAGGGCGGGCGAAGCGGTCGGAAAGCATGACGTACCGCTGATCGTTTGACCGGCAACACAGTAGTTACCCGCGCTGTAACTGCCGTTCGAGGGGTAACAAACGTAGGTGCCACTGTTATTGGTCGGAGCCGCGGACCCTGTAGGACAGGAGTACCCCGAGCCGTAGACAGCGCCGCTCGGATAGCAGGACGTACCACTGAGTGCGTATCCGGAAGGGCAGCTGTTCGTGCACATTCCGCTGCCGGAAGTATAAGTACCGGTCGCGTAACCCGTCGCCGGACAGCTATTGCACGTGTTGTTGGTGCTGTTATAGGTTCCCGTTGCGCAGCTCGTGGTGTTCGTACACTGGTTGCTGCTCGAGTTGTAGGTCCCGTTCGGGCAAGAGTTACAGGTATCGGTGCCGGCAACATAGGTGCCGCCCGTCGCACAGGCTTTATTGCAGAGGCCGTTCACGGCATCGTACGTAGAGCCGGCCGAGCAAATCTGGGTGCAATTGTTGGTGAGCGCGCTGTAGACCCCACCCGCATTGAGGCAGGAGGTTGCGAGCGATGCCGGATAAAAGGGAGCTGCCGAATTATTCGGATTCGCGCCATAAGCTGCGCTCAAAGACGGCCACGTTACGTTGCCGGCGCCGCGCAGCCCGATCCGGTCGGGCTTATAGCCGTAGCCGTAGGCTGTGTTGTCTCCCGTGGCCGCATTGGTGCCGGTGTAATCGGGGTTGAGATTCGTGCCGTTCAAGAAATTGCCGTACTCATCGATTCCCAAGCCGATGTATCCGTCCACAAGGCCGTCGTGGGGCGTGTTGGAGTTCGAGCAGGAGTAGGCCAGACTGCCGCCGAAGGCGCCGAGGCCCGGCGCCTGGCCGCCGTCTTGCAAGAAGAAGCTGATACCGTCCGCCCCGTCGGCACCGGCGCCGCCGGAATCGCCGTGGTAGGTGATCGTCTTGAACGTGACCTGCAATCCCGATCCGGTCGGAAACGTGGTGGCGGAGAGAATGGCGCCGCGCTCATTGTGCCCATAGCTGTGCGTCGTGCCGCTGTTCACCGAGCCGTTGGTGAAGCGCAGTGCACCGCTGCCGAGCGGATCCCCCACCTGCGTGGCGGGACTTCCTGGCGGTGTACTCGATCCCAAGTAGCCACTGTTGCCGCCGACCAGGTACGGGTCGGCGTTTGCCGCATGCACGTAATAGCTCAGTAGCACCGAGGTGCAGGCGGGTATCGTGCCCGGACTCGTCGTGGCCGTAGAGGTGCCCGCTGTCAGGCAGGCTCCGTTGAAGAAGTACCAGCTGTTGTTGGTCGTTCCGCCCGTGAAATCCTCACTGAACGTGATCTGCGCGCGACTTTCAGACGCCGCAAGTGAACTCAGCAGTATCGCCAAAGCGATCCACGCGTGTTTGGTGCTCATCATAACGTCCTGTTGCTCGAGCTCGTGTACACGGCGTAGGTACTCTCGACTTCGGCCACCGTGTTGGAGTTGCCGCCATATCCGACTGCATCGATCTGGTAGATTTCACCGGGGACGGTCGGGTCGGCAGAGGCGCCCATGTCCGAGATGTAAAAGGTGGGCGTCGCATAGTAGGTGGGGTTTGCGAGGCTGGCTGCACTCACTGCGGCAGTGGCGCTGATCTGCATGTTGAGCGGAAGATAGCTCACGCCCACCGGCGCCCCGCTGATCGTCCACGGCACGCTGGTCAAGTCGGTTACCGCGACCGGCAACTTGTTCGAGCAAATCTGACCCTGTCCCACGTTGGCGTTCAGCAGGCTGCTGCAAACGACCGATGCCGAGGTCGAATTGCCGTTATTGTCGAGCCAGTTTTCCGCGTATTCTTCCGCCAGAAGCGCGGCGGACAGCGCACGCTGTTTCTCGCGCATGTTGCCGGCGATCTTTTCTTGAATGCCGAAACTGCGAAACATGCTGAGCGCGATCATGGTGACCACGAGCAGCAGCAGCAGGCTCGAAATCAGTACCATGCCGCGTTGTGCGAGTGCTCGGTACGCAAGAGGGCTCATAACGTGGGGCCTGTCTGGTTCATGACGCTGATGACACGTTGGATGCTGACGGTGGGTTGCTGACCGGTCTGACCGGCGACATACATTGGGTTGGTGAACGTCACCTGCACCAGGGCGGCAATGACGCTGTCCCATAGGCCCGCGGCGTTGACCTGGGCGGCAGTCATGTAGGTGTCGACGTTGTTCCCCGTGGCGACCGCATTGGCCTTGACGCCGTACAAAATGCTCATATTGGTGACACCACTCACGAGGTTGTATTGCGTGCCATTCATCGTGCACACGAGTTGGCCGTTCAATACCTGAAACATGTTCACGTACAGCGTGTTGGGGCCGCCGATCGGATTGGATTGTCCGCTGCAGTTCAAGATTCCGTCGCCGCCCGTGGTCATGTAACGAACGTAGAGCTGGTCACCCGGCGGCGCCGCGGAGTACACGCCGTAAACCGATTGGCCGACCGCGAATGGCGGCGCGGCGATGAGCGTGGTGGCCAAGGTATTCGTCGTGGGATCGGGAAAATAGCCGGCCGACTGGATCACGTCCGACACGACGGTCAGCGCCATCCGTTCGCCGTCCTGCAACTGCGCGAGCTGGTTCTGATTCACGAACACTCTTTTGTTGGTCTGCACGATGATCAGCAGGGCGCCGAGAAGGAACAACCCGATCAGCAGTGAGACCATGATCTCGATGAGCGTGAAGCCGCGTTGAGGTGGCGCCGGGGGCGCCGTGTGGAGTGCGCGAATGGCTAGGGCTCCACGTACAGAGTGTAAGTCGGAGCGAACGTCGATTGCGTCGTGTTGGCGACCCCTTGGGTATTGATCGAAACAGTCTTTTCGTTCCATGTCACTTGAATCGTGCAGTTCACGGGAATCGCGGCAGGACAATTGACGGTCGTGACCGGATCGGAGTTGCCGAGCATCGCGTTCAGTGCCGTCGCATAGGTATGCAGATCGTAGGCGGCCATTACGTCCGCGGGGCAGGGCGCGCCGCCGCCTCCGGCTACACAGTAGGTCGGAAGTGCGGCGGTCGAGTTGAGCGTCGCGTCGCTGATGACAGTACCTGTGATGGTGAAGGGTGCGGGCGCGATGCCAGCGGCCCAATAGCCGCGATTGGCATGCATGCTCGAGGCGAGACCTGCCGCTTGCAGTGCCACCAGCGATCGAACCGCTGCCGATCCGGTGCTCGCGTAGGCGAGCGCCTGCAGCTTCGCGATTCCGAGCAGACCGATCGTTATGACGATCAAGGCCACCATGATTTCGAGCAGCGTAAAGCCGTCAGAACCGCCGTAGACTCGGCTTCTCGAGCGATCGCGAGGGCTCATGTGCAGGTGGCGCCGTTGGAGGTGGTGCCCACCAATTCCGTGGTCATCTCTCCGCTCAGGTTGACCGACAGGCAGCGGGTCCAGGCGCTCGTATCTGTCACGTCGTGCAGCGTGATCAAGGTGCCGTTGGGAATGCCGACGGCATAGCCGTCGCGGTTGAAGGTGATGGTCGCGACATGGTTCGTGGCCACATAGGTGTCCGTGCTCGAAAATGTCTTTTGAATTCGGAAGATCGTCTCGTTGGCATCGTGCACACCCACGTTGGTGGGGTCGGAGAAAACAATCCAGCCGCTTTGCCATGTGGGCGTGTTCGCGCAGGTCGCACCGTCCGTGGAAACACAGACGGTCACCGTGCGGCCTTCCTTGATCGCCTCAGCGCGCGCGAACTGCAGATCGCCGACCAGACCGTTCAGTTCGCCGGCGATGCGATTGGAATTGGTGACATATCGAAACGACGGCACGGCGATCGAGAGCAGAATCGCCGCGATGGCCATCGTGATCACCACTTCCACCAGGGTAAAGCCCGCGGCGCTCGCGCGCTTAATCCCGCAGCTCAACATGTCGGAAGCCGTCCGGCTTGTTGTTGTTGTCATGAGCAAACGCTATTGGCCGAACCTTGCGCGAAGCTGACGACGGTGTCGCGGCTGTAGGACTTGTGAGAAAGGTCCTACACGCACCTCGATAGGTGAGAAGCGCGACACAAACCCGGTGTGAGCGCGCGCACATTTCGAGGTAGGGGCCCACGTCAGCCAAAGCACCAGGCCCACTCGCGCTTTGGGCCCCAACAGGAGAATGTTTCCAGTGGAGGCCGAATTTACGTAAAGTGAGAAAGCGGCGAACGAGCAGCGACTCGACTTTACTCATGTGACTATGGAGGGAGCGGCATGTCGAATGAACTTTTGGGTAAAGTGGCCATCGTTACCGGGGGTGCCAACGGGCTTGGTCGCGCCGCCGCTGAGCTGTTTGTCGAGGAAGGCGGCAAGGTTGTCATCGCCGACGTCGATGAGAAGGGTGGCCACATGCTTTGCGCCGCTCTCGGGCCCGCAACTCGATTCAAGCGCACTGATGTTTCGAGGCGCGAGGAGGTTCAAGCACTCGTGGACTTTGCCGTCACAGAATTTGGCGGCCTCCACATCATGTTCAATAACGCCGGTATCTCGGATGTCGCTTATGGCCGCCTACTTGACGATGATTTCAGCCACTTCGATCGCGTCATGTCCGTGAACGTCCTTGGTGTGATGCTTGGAACACAGATATCGGCGAGGCACATGATGCAGCATGGCGGCGGATCCATCATCAATACGGCTTCTATCGCGGGCGTGCAGGCGGGACACGGGCTAACCACCTACCGGGGTTCGAAGTCGGCGGTCATCCATTTCACCAAGTCGGCTGCCATCGAGTTGGGAGAGCATCTCATTCGAGTGAACTGCCTCTGCCCGGGAAATATTCCGACCGATATGGGCACCTATGCAGCTCCCGCGCCGGGGATGAGACCGGCCGATGCGGACCGAATACAAAGTGCAATCCGAGCGGTTAGAATGAGCTACCAACCGCTAAAACGACAGGGACAACCGAGGGATATTGGTCAGGCGGCTTTGTTTCTCGCGAGCGATCGGGCACTTCAGATCAGCGGTCAGGTATTGGCAGTGGATGGCGGGGCAACGGCCGGCGGTCCGCGCAGCCAAATCCAGGAGATCATGCAGGCACGGACAACTGCATTGCAGGGGTAATATTCAGGCCCGCAATGCAGCGGGATCCGCGCCGCCGTGTTCCTTTTAACTGATGTGTTCCTCGAATTGACTGCCGACTTTTCGGTAAAGTGTCTTGGCGAGCGGGTCGTATCCAAAAAAAGCGACCGTTGCGTCCAACCATGTCAGTGGCCGCGAGCGGGCGAGATCGCGCGCACTCCTCAGCAGCTGCGATGGTACCGAAGAACGGCAGACCCGCGGCGCGAGTTGCTTCGGTGGTCGGGCCGATGGCTGCGAGTTTGCCGATGCCACTCATGGCGAAGGGTAGACCGATCATCAGGCGGCCAGCGAAGGGAAGATAGCAGCTGGCATTCATAGCAGTTACTCCTGTGTAGATAGACCGAGCACCAATCGCCAGCGTGCGACGCACTAGTCAGTATTGGACATACAGACATACATACCATATGCTAAGACATATGCGTACGACCGTCCGGCTTGGTAAACCGCTGCTAGAGCGTGCTCGACAAGAAGCGGCTCGGCGCGGAATCACTCTGACTGCACTAATTGAACAAGGACTGAGATTGGCGCTCCGGCGCCCTATAGAAGCGTTCCGAAAGAGTAATGATTGAATTGCCGGTGAGCTCAGCTACTGGGGGGACGCTTCCTGGCGTCAATATTGATCGCAACGCCGAACTCTTGGACCTCATGGAAAAGCCGGATTGATTCTTCCTGATGTCAACGTCCTGATTTACGCATTTCGCGACTCATCCCCGCATATATCGATCGCCGAGCTCAATCGATGAGGCATTTTCCTTTTGCAATGCAATTCTGGAAGCACCCAATGCGACAGTGATAACTCCCCAGGAGAGACATTGGCCAATCTTTCAAAATCTATGCGCGAAATCCAAGGCCGCCGGGAATCTCATTCCAGATGCATGGGTTTGCGGCACTCGCGATAGAAACTGGTTGTGAATGGATCACCACGGATGGAGATTATGCACGATTCGAAGGTCTGCGTTGCCGACGTCCCTTCGAGCCTTGATTCCCCGCTGTGGGGTTTGCCGCATGCGTCGCCCACATCGATCACGCTCCCGTGACATAAAGGGGGGCTGCAATTCGGTAGATGGCCTCCGTAGAACTCCGGATATCCCTGCGGCGGATGACCGAGGATAGTCCAATCCAATGATCGTACCGTGGGTTGGGTTTTTCCTGCGGCAAGCTGATCAGGCGGAGGCCGTATGTACGACATCAGCTTTCAAGATCGACGAGCCGAAATGGTGGCGCACCACATTCAGCATCGGGGCATCCACTCCGAAGCGGTTCTTGCGGCGATGCGCAGCGTACCGCGTGAAGTCTTCCTACCCGAGGAACTCCAGGAGTTTGCCTACGAGGACTCGCCCTTACCCATTGCCGAAGGGCAAACGATTTCGCAGCCGTACATCGTCGCTATGATGACCGATGCCTTGGAACTCAAAGGCGGCGAGAAAGTGCTCGAGATTGGTACCGGCTCGGGATACGCCGCGGCAGTGCTGTCGCGAATCGCCAAAGATGTGTACACCGTCGAGCGCATCGGTCCGCTTGCGGAGAAGGCAGCGGCGACCCTCAGCGGGCTCGATTACCACAACGTGCACGTGTTGCATGCTGACGGAACGCTCGGCTGGCCCGATCACGCGCCCTACGATGCGATAGTGGTCGCGGCGGGCGGACCTCAAGTCCCCGAATCGCTCAAGGCACAGCTCAAGATAGGTGGCCGACTGGTGATTCCTGTGGGTGCGGATCGCCGCCTGCAGGAACTCGTGCGTGTCACCCGCGTGAACCGGGATGAATACACAACGGAGGAGCTCGCGGACGTGCGCTTCGTGCCTCTCGTCGGGGCAGAAGGCTGGACCTCGCAGAGACAGCGCGCCACCAAGCCCATGGATGGCGCGCTGGCGGCTGCAATCTCGAGATCGAGCGAGAAGTTCACAGACATTGAATCAGCCCATCTCGGGCCTATGCTCGAGAGGATCGGCGATTCCCGGGTGGTTCTTCTCGGCGAGGCGTCCCACGGCACCTCAGAGTTCTATCGCATGCGCGCACGGATCACTCGCGCGCTGATCGAGAAGAAGGACTTTTCGTTCGTCGCCATCGAGGGCGACTGGCCGGATGCCGCGCGTATCGACAATTACGTCCGACATAGCGAGGTTCCCCCGGCCGAGTGGATCGCGTTCGCACGGTTTCCAATGTGGATGTGGCGAAATCGCGAGGTTCGCGAGTTCGTCGATTGGCTGCGCCGGCATAATGCGGAGGTAAAACCAGACGCGAGGGTGGCCTTCCATGGCCTGGACCTCTACAGCCTGTACAACTCGATTCAGGTGGTCCTGGACTACCTCCAGAGCGTCGACCCTAAGACCGCGGAGGTGGCGCGTCGACGCTACGGCTGCCTTACGCCGTGGCAATCGGACCCGACCGTGTACGGCCATGCGGCCCTCACCGGCCAATACCATACCTGCGAGGAGGAGGTCACCTCGATGCTGACCGATCTTCTAAGAAAGCGCGGCGCCTACACGGAAAACGACGGGGAGCGGTTCATGGACGCCGTGCAGAACGCGCGACTGGTTGCAAACGCTGAGCGCTACTATCGCATCATGTACTACGGCTCCAGAGCCTCCTGGAACTTACGCGACAGCCACATGTTCGAGACCCTGAAAAACCTCTTGACTCATCATGGCGCGCAGAGCAAGGCGATCGTCTGGGCGCACAATTCACACGTCGGCGATTCGACCGCAACCGAAATGTCCGCCCGCGACGAATACAACATCGGTCACCTCTGCCGTGAGGAATATGGCAACGCCTGCTACTCGATCGGTTTTGGCACCCATATCGGCACCGTTGCCGCGGCCTCGAACTGGGAGGAGCCCATGGAAGTGAAAATTGTGCGCGCCTCGCTCGCCGGAAGCTACGAACGGCTGTGCCACGAAACCGGCGATCCGCGCTTCTTGCTGCCGCTGCGGGGACTTTCTCGCTCGTCGCAGATCGCCGGATTGATGCAGCCGAAGCTCGAGCGGGCGATCGGCGTGATCTATCGCCCGGAGACCGAGCTCCAAAGTCACTATTTCGAGGCCGTTCTTCCGCGGCAGTTCGATGAGTACGTCTGGTTCGACGAGACTCACGCAGTAACTCCCCTACGAAGCGAAGAGCTCGAGGGCCTGCCCGACACTTATCCTTTCGGGCTCTAAAAGCTCCATGGCGGCTCTCAAGGACACCCGCTATGTCATCGACAGGTTGGCGTGGATGCGCTCACGGGGCATCTGGCCGAATGGGCTGCGCTATCTATGGACCGACGCCTTCGGGGTGGTCCTGCTCGTCTCGCTCTACGCCGAGTTGGACGAGCGCAAATACCTCGATGAGGCGGAGTTGCTGGTAGCAGAAGTTCGACGCGTGCTCGGGCGACCCCGCGGCATTCGCATCGGTGAGGCATCAGACCGCGACGGTCAGTACTTCCACTACCTGGCGATGTGGCTCTATGCACTGGCTGTCCTCGGTAAGCACATCGCCGACTACCGGCGCATGGGCGTTGAGCTGGCGCGTGAGATTCATCCGGCCTTCGTGCTACCCGGACGCGGAGTGATCTGGAAGATGAGGGAGGATCTGGACGGCCCGTACCGAGGCTACGGCTTGGGCGCGCTTGACGCGTTCGACGGCTTCGTATCGTATCGTCTGCTGGATGAGACCGCGCTCAGGGCCCAGATCGCCGACATGCGACTTCTCATCGCGCAATCGGCCCCGGATCTGCATATCACTCAGGATCTAGGACTCGGCATGATGTTGTGGATGACGCAGTTCTTTCCGGCTGAGGACTGGGCGGTAATGCAAAGGGGACGCTGCCTCGAGACCCTCGATGGGATGTGGGTCGAGGAGGGTTACTTCTGCCGGGAACCCAACGCGCGCAGCGTGAGGTTCGCGTTCACCAACTATGGCGTTTCTGTGGGCTTGCAGGCGGCAGGTGCCATGCCGCAGCGTGTGACGCGCTTGAATGCGTATTTCGAGACATATCGTTCCGGGGACGAGTACGATGTCGAGGCGATCACGCATGTCATGGCGTGCAGCTCGCACTTTCCGGGCTATCTACTGCGTGATTATCCGGGCCAGCGCGGATAATCAATTGCAACGGTGACTGCGAACGGCAACCCCTGGAGCCACTGGCGGCTCTACCGAGTTGACGCGGCATCGTGGGAGCCGGGTTCCAGCCGCAGCGTCGTTGCGAGTACCTCTGGCCCGATGATCCAGGCAACGTCCTGGGGATATTGCGCATACTTGCGCAGATAGGCTTCGCTCACCTTGCGTTGAAGCTGTGTGTCGAACACCGGGGCTGCATGGACCGGCATGCGAATCTCGTCTGCGTAGATCACCCCTGCGGGATTAGCGGTCAGATGTTGATACCAATGTCCCTGAGTGCCGTTGACCGAGCGTACATAAACTTCCTGGCCGACCACTACAACCCACAGTACCGTGCGCTGTATCTTGTCAGTCTCCAATAGCTCGGCGCCCGTCTCGATTTCGATCTCCTCGGCGTCCTTCAGCAGTCGCAATTCGTGCTCGTCAAAGTGCTTGCTCATTTTCCGTCTCTATCCGAAAGCAACATTTGTGTTACACATCATCGGCGGATGGTCACAGCTTGTGCGATAAGCGGGCCGACTGTCTATCCGGGAAAGTGCGTACCTAAGTAAAGCTACGGATGGGCGCAGCGCATACCGAGTCGTATCATTGGGAAAGGCAGGTACTCGATCGAGGGAGTGCAAATGGCGTTGGAATCATGCGCCGCCGCGCGACTGGCGGGTCAATCGGCTCCCGAGACGGCGCCTCCGGCGGCTGCGTGCTCGACCGATCTGCGCATTGGTTCCGACCGTCTACTCAATGCCGCCCTCGGTCGCTTCACGATGGGTCTCTCGCCCGCGGCGCTCTGGCTCGCGTACGCCGATTGGGCGATCCATCTCGTGGCATCGCCGGGAAAGTGCGAGCAACTCGCCGAGAAAGCGGCACGAAAGCTCGTACGCCTCGCCCTGGCCATCGCGGCCGGCACTACCGCATCTCCGAGCGCGCCGCAGGGACTCCCTACACCGATCCGGAAACCTGGCGCGCTAGGCTGGGCGCGGTGGAGGGCTCATGGTGGCCCGCATGGCTGTCGTGGCTCGAGCGTCACTCTTTTGACCGCGGTTTACCACCGTCGCTCGGCGCTCCCGGTCGCGGATATCCTCCGCTGGCGCCTGCACCCGGCAGCTATATCCACTCGTAGCTCGACAAGGACCGGTGCCTCACATCGTCAGCAATTGCGAGAGGGTGCGGTAATCGGCTTTGCCGGTGCCGAGGATGGGGATTTGCGGAATTCTCCGTACGATGCGAATGTTGTTTAGGCCGGAAAGCCCGGCCCTTTGAATAGTCTCATTTACTTGTGCTCGATCCAGCGGCCGAATCGTAAACAAAGCGAGTTCCGGATGGTTCTCATCCCGCGTTGTCAGCACGGCAAGACATGGGCCCTTATCATCGGGCTGGGCATAAGACTGCATCAATACCTCTTCAATCGCCGGGAGCGATATCATCTCGCCGCCAATTTTGGCAAAGCGTTTGAGGCGCCCCATGAATGTCAGCCGCTTTTCCGCATCGATTTTGACCAGATCACCGGTGCGGTACCAGGTTTCACCCTCGAATGTTTCGAAGGGCGACGGACCGCCGTAGTTCAAGTAGCCGCTGAAGATGCTTGGACCGCGCAGCAGCAACATGCCCGTTTGGCCGGGCGGGGCGGGTCGTCGAGTGTCCACATCCACGACCATCGCTGTAACCGAAGGCAAGGGCTTGCCGATCGTTCCAGGCTGGACGTCATCCTCGCGCATGACTGAAACGATGGGCGAGCATTCGGTGATGCCGTACCCTTCCAGGATGGTGGCTCGCGGACAGCGACCCTTCATGAGCTCATAAATCTCACGCGAACATTTCTCTGCTCCGGTGATGCAGATGCGTAGAGAGGCCAGATCGCGTCCCGCACTTGCACGAACGATGTTGGAGATGAACGTCGGCGTACCGAGTAAAATTGTGACCCGATAGCTCTCGATGATCTTGCCGAGGGCGGCGACTTCGTTCGGGTTCGGGTGATGGACGACTTTCAATCCGGACAAGAGCGGCAGCACCAGGGTACCGGTCAGACCGAACGAATGAAATGGAGGCAGAAGTCCCAGAAAGCGGTCGCTCGGAAAGATGTTGAAGCTATCGAGCGCATCGCGGATATTGGTCAGAATATTGAGGTGGGTCAGGGGAACCGCTTTGGGCAAGGATTCCGAGCCGCTGGTGAAGAGTACGACCGCAGTCTCGTCGGGCCTAACCCGGTCGAGGCTCCGCCACGAAAAGCGGGCGCGAATCGCGGCGGAGATCTTTTCGGTCCAGCGAATCGTTCCAGCCATTTTCTCGAGAGGAACCAAGCGATCGCCGAGCTCTGAAAGCGCGATTCCTTGAGCGGCCAGGTGGCGTAGCAGAAGCTCTGCCGTCAGTACTTTCTGTACCCCCACCGTATCAAGCCCGAGCTGAACGACGCGGGGTCCGGCCGTCCAGTTGATCATTACAGGTGTCTTGCCAGCAAAAAGCGCGGCAAAGAAAGCGGTGTCCGCGGCGACAGAGGCAGGCAGCATGATCCCGACGTATCGCCCGGGAAGCGACGCGATCTTTGGGCGCAGTGCCAAGATGGCGGTAATCAATTCTCGATAGGTGCGGCTTCCTTGCTGGAGATCCGCGGTGATGATTCGATCGGGGTTTCGGCGAGCCTGAGCCAAAAACACTTGTGGGATGCTGACGCCATGCGGGATTTGCACCCGGGCAGCGCCGGCGCTCGACAGCCACCCGGCCGGTGGGGCGCCAATTTGCACCTCCGTGGATTCCGCCGACGCCCCGCCACAGGCCGTCGTGATCATGTCGCCGACGGTATGGACGGATTCAACGCCGGCGACGGACACGGCAAACTCTCGTTCCAACCAAAGAAGCGTGTCGGTGATGGCGAGACTATCAAGGCCCAGGTCCTTCGCCAATTCCTGATCGTCATTCAGGCCCTCGATGCCCGTCAGTTCGTGCAGATGCGCGAGCACAATCGCCCTTGTGGCCGAGGGTGCGTCAATGACAGTGTGCGCGGGCTTTAGCTCGGGCTCGGGGATCTCGCGCGGGCCGCCTTTTTCCCAAATGCTGTAGGGCACGTAGAGGGCGGGCGGAGCGGCATGATTATAAAACTCATCCAGATACGCGTTGAAGGGAAGGCGTTCCGCTCGGCGCGGAAGATCGCGGGGTTCTACCAACTCAAGGCGCACCGCCCGCTTCGGCACAAAAAATACGCCGCTCGCCAGAATCTGCTTCAGATGCCCGACGAGACCATCTTTCAGGCGGGGCGGTCTACCCGCAGCCCAGCCGAAGCAACTGCCCCAAAGTCCGGTGGTTCGCACGAGCACGACCCGGACATCGGGCAGTTCCGAAATGATGTGGTGGGCTGCGCTCACCCCACCCAGAGTCTCCAATCGATGGCGCATCAGCCTGCCGGCAGGGTACAGCAGGACGTTCTCGCCCTGCCTGAGCTTCTCGACGCACAGTTCAATCGACCGCTGCACTGCCTTCACATTGCCTTCGTCGATCGAGGAGAGGACCGGAACCCGAATCACGCCGAGGAGCTTCGCCAATGAGCGCACGACCGGCTGTTCGACTTGGTCCTCGATCGCGACCGGGCGCACCCCGCATTTCCCGTGTAGGTATGCGATGACGATGACAGGGTCAATCAGTGCCGGATGATTCGGTAAAAAAAGAATGCCATGCGTGCCTCGCTCTCCAACGGGCGCTAGGCCATCGACGTGTACTCGATACCGTAAGGCGAGAATCCCTCTCCCGACCAGGCACAATAGCATCGCGGGCCACGATGCCCGTCCCGGTCCTCGACGCATGAACCCAAACGCCATACCTAACCGTCAGACCGCATAGGTGCCTGCCGCTGTATCACAGCCATACAACTGATAGTGCAGCGGTAGCGCTCGATATGAGAAAGTCGACATGCGACTCCCCCCGGCTAAGCCGGATGTCCGCTGTTCGACCGCTCCCTCAGCGGAGTCACGGGTGACAAAGACGCGGCGGCGCCGATCGCGCCGCCGCCATTGAGGTAGCCAGCACCGCTGATGTCACTGCACCGCAATTTGCTTGGGGATATTTTTTGGTGCTTCGCTCTTTGGGATATGGACCGTCAATATGCCGTCCTTACTCTCGCAACGCACCGCATCTGCGTTGACGTTGTCGGGAAGCGAGAATCGGCGCTCGAAGCTGCCGTAAAAGTTCTCAGTACGGTGGAACTTCTCGTTCTTGTCCTCTTTCTGCTGCTTACGCTCGCCCTTAATGGTGATCGTTCCCTCATCGAGCATCACTTGAATATCTTCCCGCTTTACGGAAGGCAGCTCAGCTCGGATCAAGAACTCTTTGTCAGTTTCGCTGATATCGGCCGATGGCGCCCAATCGAGTTTCTTGCCGTCGCCTAGAGCGAGCCTTTGGAGATTGGCGAGCGTGCTGGGCATCAGCGGGTTGAAGAGGCTGTCGACCTCACTGAATGGTGTCCAACGAATGAGGTTCATGGTCGTTCTCCTTGGATAGTGGCACTTGAATGACCCAATGATCGTGACCTAAATCGACACGGGACGCGATCCGAGGAACTACCTATGGCTCGAGCCGCAGCTGTCAAGCCGCCCTCGGAGCTCGACGTGATCCCCGAAATGCAGGTTTAAGGCGTCCGCCTCATCCGTGTCGAGGTGCAGTTCAAGTTGATAGCCGGGCGAGACACGTACCAGTACATCCCGCAGGAGCATCGGCGGATTGCGATCTGGGACGACTGCTTCCAGGTGGTCTCCATCCTTGACCCCGGTACGCTCGGAATCGCCTGGGCTCATATGGATGTGGCGCAACGCGCGGATTACGCCATGCTCCAGCCTCAGACTCGTTCTCGGGCCCCTCACGAGGACGCCTGGAGTCCCTGCGACGTCGCCTGACCGGCGGACTGGAGCGGAGATGCCCAAAGTGAGCGCATCGGCCGATGACACTTCGACCTGACTTTCCGACCGCGGAGGCCCGATGATTTGGACATTTGCCAGATGTCCGAGAGGCCCAATCAGTGTGACAGTCTCATCCGCCTCGTACAAGTTAGGCTGTACGAGGCGCCGGTGCTCATGGAGCCGGTAGTCATCGCAGAACAAGGCCTCGATCGCGGCGGGGGCCAAATGCACGTGAGTCGACGAAACGGCAACGGGCACCCGCAAGCTCGTGGCAGGAGTTTGGTGCCGGAACCGCCGAGGCACTGCGCGGTCATGCTTGTAGGTCACCGCCGTCCGCCCTTCATCGGATAGCCGACGGTTTGCGCGAAAAGCACGCGTTGCGCACGTCGCAGACAAAGGCACCTAGACAGCGCGACCTTGTCGCAGTTATGAAACCAAGCCGCCAACCCCGTGGATGCGGCAAATAAATAGACGTTCGCGGCGATGAGGCCCGTGTCCACATAGTAGTAGGATCGCTGCACGTGAGGATCCTGCAATCCGGGCTCCTCATACCCCGAAGTGTGGGCCAGCCTGTCGACGTCCACGACATAGATCAGTCTCGCGGGCGCCCGGTTACCTAGGGTGGATTGGCCTCGGCCGATCGCAAGCGGGCGAATGTCCTTCGACCCAACGGGAAGGAGAGAGTGAGTGAGAGGATCATATCGGAAAGCGCCATCTTTCAAGGCAACATAGAGATCAATCTCCTGGGAATTACTCGCGGACGCGGCGGTCCGGCCAACCAGGCCGAAGGGTCCTTTCAGGCGATTCACACCGAATGCGGCCCAGAACAGATTAGAAATGGTCTGCAGCGGCAATGCCTTGTGGCTCACCGCGCGGATGGTTCGCCTGAGCTTCAGCGCCTCCAGGAGAGGCTTACTGCGATTCCATCCGGGCTTCGGGAGTGCCAGGGGCTGACCGCTGGACGCGTCGATCCCGCGGTGTGCACTTTTCGTGCGCGATGCCCGTCGCTGGTTCTTGACCATGCTGTGTGGCTTCCGATGGAAGAAGGCAAGTCCCTTTTCCCACGACCTGAGCGAATGTGCCATACGTGGAGTCCGCAATTGCGCCGGCGGCGAGCTTTTGCTCCGCCAATGGCCACCAAGGCGGCATCCCCCTCTCGCACGGCCGTAGGGAGACTCCGGTCCGGCGGCGAGACACCCAGAACCGATCGGTTTATAGGTAGTTCGTCTAATTGTGAGAATATAGAAAACAATACCAATATGAATGACTGCCGAAGTAAATCAAGGAGCAACCGACCATGAAAATTAGCCGCCTGTTTGCACCCGCCGCAGCGCTTCTGCTCTCCGCAGGGTTCGCTCACGCCGACAGCTATTCGGATACGGTGAGCCTTTTTAGAAATGCAGGCCAAAGCGCCTCGTTCTTTTCCAAAAGCTATGCGTACGCCGTTTTTCCGACGATAGGCGCGGGGGGGTTCATCGTTGGCGGTGCGCACGGCGACGGCCGTGTGTACGTGCACGGCAAGCGGGTCGGAAGCACGGCGGTGACTCAAGTGAGCGTGGGCTTTCAATTGGGCGGCAAGGCCTACAGTGAGATTATCTTCTTCGAAGATAAGCGCGCGCTCGATGAGTTCCAGTCGGGATCATTTGCGTTCGATGCGAGCGCGAGCGCCATCGCGATTACGGCCGGCGCCTCCGCGAGCGCCGGGACTACGGGCGGTGCCACGGCGGGAGCGAGCGGCGGGAAGAAGGATGCCGTCACGGCGAGCGGAGGCTATCAGAAGGGAACGGCGGTGTTCACGATCGCCAAGGGCGGCCTGATGTATGCCGCGACTCTCGCGGGTCAAAAATTCAGCTATACACCGCAATGAAAAGGGAGGGGATCCGGGAGCGGCGGCTACCGCTCCTTCATCCCGGCCGCGATGCGCTCACCGAGATCTTGGTCGACTTTGCGCCAATAGTCGAAGGCGCGCGCGAGGACTCGTTCAGAAACCCCATCCTTGAGGTGCGCGATGATATTGCTCACCAGCCGGGCGCGAGCGGGGTCATCCAGTACGCGACGCACCATTGTACCGGCCTGACCGAAGTCATCATCCTCGGCGCGTAAGGTGTACGCCTTGCGCACCATGTCGCCGTCTGCGTACCAGAGGCCCGCCGAGTCGGTGCGCTCCGGATCGGCCTTGGGGCCGCCGTAGGAGTTCGGTGCATACACCGGATCCGACACGTTCTGAACCCTCATAGTGCCGTCCTTGCTGTAGCTGTGCACGGGCGATTTCGGTCGATTCACGGGAATCTGTTTGTAGTTGACGCCGAGCCGGGCGCGGTGCGCATCGGCGTAAGAGAAGCCCCGGGCCAGCAGCATCTTGTCCGGGCTCAGTCCAATGCCGGGCACCAGGTTGTTTGGTTCGAAGGCGGCCTGCTCGATCTCGGTGTGGAAATCGGTGACGTTGCGGTCGAGCGTCAGCTTGCCCACCTCAATCAGGGGATAGTCTTTGTGAGGCCAGACCTTGGTGAGGTCGAATGGGTTGAAGCGATAGGTCTTGGCGTCCGCGAACGCCATGATCTGCATCTTCAGCGTCCAGCGCGGGAAATCACCCTTGTTGATCGAGTTGAACAGATCGCGCCGATGATAATCCCCATCCACCCCAGCCAGACGGTCCGCATCGGCCTGCGTTAGATAATCAACGCCCTGATCGGTCTTGAAGTGATATTTCACCCAGAATTTCGCACCCTGGGCGTTGACCCACATATACGTGTGGCTGGAATAGCCGTTCATGTGACGCCAGGACTTGGGGATGCCTCGATCGCCCATGAGCCATGTCACCTGGTGCGCCGACTCGGGAGACAACGTCCAGAAGTCCCATTGCATGTCGTGGTCGCGCAGATCGCTGTCTGCGCGGCGCTTCTGCGAGCGGATGAAATGTTGAAACTTCAAGGGGTCGCGAATGAAAAAGACAGGCGTATTATTGCCCACCATGTCATAGATGCCCTCGCTCGTATAGAACTTCAGGGAGAAGCCGCGAGGATCTCGCCAGGTGTCGGGGCTACCGCGTTCACCCGCCACCGTCGAGAAGCGGATCAAAGTCTCGGTCTTCGTGCCCGGCTGGAAGACCGCGGCCCGCGTATACCGGCTGACGTCGTGGGTGACCTGGAAATGACCGAAGGCGCCACCGCCCTTCGCGTGTGGCTGACGCTCCGCGATGCGCTCGCGATTGAAGTTGGCCATCTGCTCGATCAAGTAATGATCGTTCAGGACGATGGGACCATCCGCACCGATGGTCAGTGAATGCTCGTCACTCGCGACCGGAGCGCCCGCGTCCGTCGTGGTAGGTTTCGTTGATTCAGTCATTCGTTGCTCCTCCGGTGGGTGGCGATAGAGCCGCTGCTCCTTCGCCATACTCTGGACCCGACGACTCGATAACTGAAATAGAATCTATCTATGCGCCCGATAGTTCTTGCGCGCGCTTGCTCAAAATTTCAGATTTTTGCCGCGATCTGGCCACCCAGCGGCGTTTTCGATAGCCATTGCAAAGTCCTCAACCGGTGACTACTGCGTCCATCGCAATGTCATGGGGCTGGGGGAAAATCGTCTTGAGTTCGGCGTTTGCGTAGCCGACCCCGATCGTGAAGGGTTTCGGGGCGAGCGAGGCAAGCGTGCGATCGAAGAAGCCGCCGCCGTAGCCCAAGCGATAACATTGCCGGTCAAAGCCCACCAGCGGCGCTATCACGACCGTCGGCACCATGATCTCTCCGTCCGCCGGATAAGGGATGTTCCAGAGGCCTCGCGCCATCCTGCACCCCGGCTGCCATTCGCGAAAGATGAGCGGCTGGGCGAGGGCGAGGGCGACCGGCAATGCAATCCTTGCCTCCGAACGAAGCGTGAAGCCATGCATCCAGGGTCGAAGGTCCGGCTCGCCCCGAATCGGCCAATACACACTCACCTTCGGCGCCGAGATGCCGCGCTCGCTGATCAGTCGGTCCAATTCCTTGGCGATCAGGGCCGCGCGACCGGAGCGGTACTCCATTGCGAGCAAGCTGCGTTCTTGAATCAGACGCTCGCGCTCTGCTTTGCGCCAGCGCGCCACATCGCGCGCCTGCTCGACATCGATGATCGCAGAGCCATCTGCCTGTAGCTCCTCGAGGAGGCAAGGTGAAGAGGCAAACCTCACCGTCGCGCCTACTTCTCGGGATATCGGGGGCACTCAATCTCCTCACTGCGTAGCCATCCTCGCAGATATTATCGCTATCAACTGCGCCGTTTCGAGCGGTTTTCGGAGCGGGCCGCGCGGGCCCATGGGCTGACACCGCTCCAGTACTTGATGCTTCTGCATATCAAAGGCTATCCCGGGCGGGAGTATGCCAACGTGGGGGAGCTTGCCGAGCGGCTGCAGGCGCAGCCGCATAGCGCGAAACGTGGATTGGTCTGTCGGCGACCGAGATGAGGAAACATAACTTCGAGAGAACTAGACGCGGTGTCGGGTCGCCGCCTTGATGGGTATCAATTTAGGAAAAAATGCGTGCGCAGTCGGATGAACAACTCGTGCTGATCCAATTGATTGCACTCATTCGTGCGAGTTATGATCCTATGGTGCATCGCGATCCACGACGGCTCGGCAATCGAATCGAGCGCCGCTTTTGATCTCATCGTGTCATGAATGGTTGACTACCGATGCGCGCTTGAGATGCTCCGTGCGCCGACTTAGACTTCGGTATTCGGTGATTCAATTGAGGAGAAGGTCATGTCCGAGTTGACTAGACGCCACTTCTTGAAGGTCACCGGCATGTCGCTGGTGGGCTCGAGCCTCGCGGTATTGGGGTTCTCGCCCGAACCGGCACTTGCGGAAGTTCGAGAATACAAGCTCGGACGCGCCACCGAGACTCGCAATACCTGCCCCTATTGTTCCGTCGCCTGCGGGATCCTCATGTACGGCCTCGGCGATGAGGCAAAGAACGCGAAAGCGAGCGTTTTTCACATCGAGGGCGATCCCGATCATCCGGTCAATCGCGGCACGCTCTGTCCCAAGGGTGCCGGCCTGATCGATTTCATCCACAGCGAGAGCCGCCTGAAGTATCCCGAGTACCGGGCACCGGGCTCTGACCGCTGGCAGCGCATCGCTTGGCACGAGGCGCTCGATCGCATTGCGAAGCTGATGAAGCAGGATCGCGACGCGAACTTCGTGGCGAAGACCTCGCAGGGCCTGACGGTCAACCGATGGCTGACGACCGGCATGCTCGCCGCATCGGCCTCGAGCAACGAAGTCGGCTACCTCACGCAGAAGGTTGCACGCTCGCTCGGCCTCTTGGCATTCGACAACCAGGCTCGTGTGTGACACGGCCCGACGGTGGCAGGTCTTGCCCCGACGTTTGGCCGTGGAGCGATGACGAATCACTGGGTCGACATCAAGAATGCCGATGTGGTTCTCGTCATGGGCGGCAATGCCGCCGAGGCTCACCCGTGCGGCTTCAAGTGGGTCACCGAGGCGAAGGCGCACAACAAGGCCAAGCTCATCGTCGTTGATCCGCGTTTCACGCGCTCGGCGTCCGTGGCCGATTATTACGCACCGATCAGGTCGGGCACCGACATCGCATTCCTCGGTGGCTTGATCAATTATCTGCTGACCAATGACAAGATCCAGCGCGACTATGTCGTCAATTACACCGATTTGCCCTTCATCGTCAAGGGGGAGTTCGCGTTCACCGAGGGCATCTATTCGGGATACGACGCCGACAAGCATACCTATGACAAGTCGAGCTGGGAATATGAAATCGGCGCAGACGGCTATGCCAAGGTCGACCCGACGCTCTCCCATCCGCGCTGCGTTTACAACCTGCTCAAGCAGCACTACGCGCGCTATACGCCGGAGGTGGTCGAACGAGTCTGCGGCACACCGAAGGAGAAGGCGCTGCACGTCTGGGAGATGATTGGCTCGACGGCGACGTCGACGCGCTCCATGACCATCATGTATGCCCTCGGATGGACGCAGCACTCGACGGGCTCGCAAATGATCCGAACAGGCGCGATGGTGCAGCTCTTGCTCGGCAACATCGGCGTAGCCGGCGGAGGGATGAACGCGCTGCGCGGGCATTCGAATATCCAAGGACTGACGGACCTCGGTTTATTGTCGAACCTGCTGCCGGGCTACATCTCGCTGCCGAGCGAGCACGAGCAGCAGTACAGCGAGTTCATGGCGGCGCGCGCACTGAAGCCGCTGCGCCCGAATCAGCTCAGCTACTGGCAGAACACGCCGAAATTCTTCGTGAGTCTCATGAAGGCGTGGTGGGGCGATGCGGCGACCGCGCAGAACAACTGGGCCTATGACTACTTACCCAAGCTCGACAAGCTCTACGACATGCTGCAGGTGTATGAGCTGATGAATCAGGGCAAGGTAAATGGCTACCTCGCGCAGGGCTTCAATCCGCTGGCCGCGGCGCCGAACAAGGCCAAGATGACGGCCGCGCTCGCGAAGCTGAAGTTCCTCATCATCATGGATCCCCTGGCCACCGAGACCTCCGAGTTCTGGCGCAACTACGGCGAGTTAAATGACGTCGACTCGAGCAAGATCCAGACCGAGGTGTTTCGCCTGCCGACGACCTGTTTTGCCGAGGAAAACGGCGCCCTGGTCAATTCGGCACGCTGGCTGCAGTGGCACTGGAAGGGCGCCGATGGGCCTGGGGAGGCGCGCAGCGATCTGGAGATCATGGCGGGGATTTTTACGCGGATGCGCACGATGTATGTCAAGGACGGCGGCGCATTTCCGGATCCCATCCTGAACTTGACCTGGAAATATGCTCAAGTCGAGAGCCCGAGCCCCGAAGAGCTCGCGAAGGAATACTCGGGCAATGCACTGAAGGACCTTGCCGATCCCAAGGACCCCGCCAAAATCACGCGCAAAGCCGGAGAGCAGCTCGCGGGCTTCGCGGAACTGCGCGATGATGGCAGCACCCAATCCGGCTGCTGGATTTTCTGTGGCGCGTGGGGTCCCACCGGGAACCTAATGGCGCGCCGCGATAACTCGGACCCGACCGGCATCGGCCAGACGCTCAACTGGGCCTGGGCGTGGCCCGCCAACCGGCGCGTGCTCTATAACCGCGCGTCCTGCGATCCGGCCGGCAAGCCCTGGAATTCGAGCCGCAAGCTGATTAGCTGGAATGGCAGTGCCTGGGTCGGCGCCGACGTACCGGACTTCCCGGTCGGCGAGAATCCGGATGCCGGCATGAATCCCTTCATCATGCTTCCCGAGGGCGTCGGGTGCTTGTTCGCTCGATCGAACATGGTCGATGGGCCGTTCCCGGAGCACTACGAGCCGTTCGAGACACCGCTCGGCTACAATCCGTTGAATCCTCACCAACCGCTGGCGACGAATAATCCCGCGGCGCGCGTGTTCCCCGATGATCGTGCGACACTGGGCAAGGCCGCCGAGTTTCCGCACGTCGCCACCACCTATCGCCTGACCGAGCATTTCCATTTCTGGACCACGCACTCGCGCCTGAACGCGATCATTCAGCCGCAGAAATTCGTGGAGATCGGCGAGGCACTCGCCAAGGAGATCGGCATCACCACCGGCGAGCAGGTCAAGGTGAGCTCGAACCGCGGCTACATCAAGGCGGTGGCGATGGTGACCAAGCGCATCCGGCCTTTGACCGTCGAGGGCAAGGTGCTGCACACCGTCGGGGTGCCTCTACATTGGGGATTCATGGGCGTTACCGTGCCGGGATTTCTCACCAACTCGCTCACCCCGTCGGTCGGCGACGCCAACTCGCAGACCCCGGAATTCAAGGCGTTCCTGGTGAAGGTCGAGAAGGCTTAGGAGAGCTGCGATGGCATTGCAATCACTCGACATCATCCGCCGCTCGGCAACGACGCTTCCTGAGCCCGAGGCGCGCGGTGCGTACACCGGCCAGGTGTCGAAACTCATTGATACGACCAAGTGCATCGGCTGCAAGGCTTGCCAGGTCGCCTGCATGGAATGGAACGACCTGCGCGATGCGATCGGCACGTGCACCGGTCACTATGAGAACCCGCACGATCTCAGCCAGGCCTCGTGGACGCTGATGCGCTACGCCGAGTACGAGAACCCCAAGGGTGACCTCGAGTGGCTCATCCGCAAGGACGGGTGCATGCACTGCGAGGATCCCGGTTGCCTCAAGGCCTGTCCTTCGCCGGGGGCCATCGTGCAATACGCCAATGGCATCGTCGACTTTCACGAGGAGAATTGCATCGGTTGCGGCTATTGCGTGACCGGTTGTCCGTTCGACATCCCGCGCATCTCGCAGAAGGACAAGAAAGCGTACAAATGCACCCTCTGCTCCGATCGCGTGGCCGTCGGCCTGGAGCCCGCGTGTATCAAATCCTGTCCGACCGGAGCGCTCGTCTTCGGCACCAAGGAGGACATGAAGCAGCATGCGGCAGAGCGCATCGAGGATTTGAAGTCGCGCGGCTTCGATCAAGCCGGTCTCTACGACCCGGCAGGCGTCAGCGGAACTCACGTGATGTACGTGCTGGCGCATGCCGATCAACCGGCCTTGTACAACGATTTACCCGAAAATCCGAAGATCAGTCCCGTGGTGAGATTGTGGAAAGGCGCGGCCAAGCCGCTCGCGCTGTTCGCAATATTTGCGACCGCGGCAGCGGGCTTTCTGCATTACATCGGCATCGGTCCCAACGAGACGGATGATACCGACGAAGAGGCTGCGCGCCGCGAGCTGGAGAAAAAGCCATGAATATCCCCAAGCCGGGCCTCATCATCCGCTACAGCGCGGAAACCCGCATCAATCACTGGATCGTGGCAATCACTTTCGTGCTGCTCGCGTTATCCGGGCTGGCGCTGTTTCATCCGGCGCTGTTCTGGTTGACGAACCTGTTCGGCGGCGGTCCTTGGACTCGGATCTTGCACCCCTTCATAGGACTTTTCATGGTCGTGGCGTTTTCCCTGCTCGCGGTGAAGATGTGGCGCGACAATTACATGCAGCCGCGCGATTGGACCTGGCTGGAGAAAATCGACGACGTGATTCGAAACCGCGAGGAGAATCTGCCCGAAGAGGGGCGTTACAATGCTGGGCAGAAGGTCTTGTTCTTTTCCATCGTTGCGTGCCTCACGGTGCTGCTGCTTTCCGGCTTCGTGATCTGGCGTGCCTACTTCTCGGAGTTCTTCCCCATCGGCGTGATTCGCCTGGCCTCGCTACTGCACGCCTTTTTTGGATTCGTGCTCATCTGCTCCATCATCGTGCATATTTATGCCGCCATCTGGATCAAAGGCTCGATTCGGGCAATGACCCGGGGCTGGGTCACGACCGGGTGGGCGTGGAAGCATCATCGAGCGTGGTTCCGCCAGGTCACGAAGGGCGCTCCGCAGAAGTGACCGCGCCGCAACACGCGCTCGCCCTCGCGCTCGAAAGCGCTGGACGTTTGCAGAGCTTGCAGCGAGGATGATGGGAATTCTCGAGGCTGGCGCGGCATGGCACAACGCATTCTCGAACCGGGGCAGATCGAGTCCCTCGCTCAGACGTCGATACCTCGCATTCGATTGACGGATGGTGTGCTCGAGTTTGCGCGCCGCGCCGCCCGCTTGCGCCAACTTGCCGACGGCTCGACGCTCGGTGAATACCTGCGATTTCTGGCGTCCCTGGTGGAGGCTCAGCAGGAAGCCCTCGCCCATCTGTCAATCCCCGTGCCCACCGGCGCGCACGTCGAAAGGTCGGCGGCGCATGGCATGCCGCCGCTGCATGCCGCGACTTGGCCAAGAGCACCCGATTGGCGCGAAACCCTCGAGTCGCTCTGCGCGCCGCTTGCCTCCCGATCGGATTTTCCCGCCGGCGTGGGCGAGGGCATCGCCCTGATCCGCCGCGCGGCCCCATCGTGGATCGAGGCGCAAGCGGCCTCGATACTGGAGGCGCGGAACGAGGACGCGGACGCACGCGTTGCACCGCTGGTTGCGGCCGCATTGCAGGTGCACTGGGTCGCACTGGCCTGCCACTTCGGCGCTCGCGAGGTGAAGGCGCTGGATGTCCCGGGGGTGTGCCCGCTATGCGGGATGCTGCCCGTGGTGAGTGTGGTCTATGCACAGTCGCCCCACCAAGGGTATCGCTATCTGCACTGTGCCCTGTGCGGCACCGAATGGCACCGGGTTCGCGTTCAATGCACTCACTGCGGAGCCTCCGGCAAGAGCATCGGCTATCGCTTTCTCGAAAGTACCGGCGAGCAGCCCGGGGCGATCGCCCAAGGCGGACCCGCAGTGCGAGCCGAGACCTGCGAAGAATGCCGCGCATATCGCAAGATCCTCTATCAGGAGACTGATCCGGGCGTCGAGCCGCTGGCCGACGACGTTGCCACTCTCGCCCTCGACCTACTGCTCGCGCGCGAGGGCTATCATCGCATCGCGTGCAACCCGCTCCTGTGGCTGGCGAATCCAAGCTGAACGTTGATCCCCGATTCGACGCCGGCGCGTCGAGTCTCCCGCACGAGTAACGATGATCGTCGGTACCGCCGGGCACATCGACCACGGCAAGACCAGCCTGATTCGTGCCCTCACGGGCATCGATACCGACCGGCTCCCGGAGGAGCGGCGGCGCGGCATAACGATCGATCTCGGCTACGCGTATAGCCCACTGCACAACGGGGACGTGCTTGGATTCGTCGATGTACCGGGACACCAGCGCCTGGTGCACACCATGGTTGCCGGCGTCGGAGGAATCGACTACGCCCTGCTGGTCATTGCGGCCGACGATGGCGTGATGCCTCAGACGCGCGAGCACCTCGCCATCCTCGGTCTTCTTGGAATCACGCGCGGCGCCGTCGCCTTGACCAAGATCGACCGGGCGGACGATGCGCGTATCCGCGAGGTCCGGTCCCAGATCGGCGCGATGCTGGCATCCACGGCGCTCCTGCAAGCACCGCTCTTTCCGCTCGTCGCAACGGCGCTTGATGACCCAGGTGTCGCCGCCTTGCGCGCGCACTTGCATGCGACCGCCGCCGATTGGCCGAAGCGCGCCGTGGACGGATTGTTTCGTCTGGCGATCGATCGAGTCTTCACGCTGACCGGCCGGGGTACGGTGGTAACCGGCACGGTGCGCGCAGGACGCGCGCACGTCGGAGAAACGCTCGCCGTGATGCCGTCCGGAACGCTGGTTCGGGTACGCAGCATCCACGCGCAGAATCGCGAAGCGGATGTTGGGTCGGCGGGCGAGCGATGTGCATTCAATCTGCCGGGTATCGAGAAGAGCGAGCTCGCGCGCGGCGACTGGCTCGCCGATCCGCAGGCGTTTGCGCCGACCGCCCGGATCGACGTGGAATTGCACCGACTCGCCGGCGGGGGAGCCGTCACGGACCGCGCACCGCTGCACGTCCATCTCGGCACCTCACACTGCGTTGCGCGCGTGATCCTGCTCGAGGGCGTACTCGAGGCGGGCGCGAGCACGCGCGCGCAGCTGGTGTTCGATGCGCCCCTATGCGCCTCGCCAGGCGATGCTTTCATTCTGCGTGACGCCCCGGCACAGCACACCCTCGGCGGAGGCATGGTCGTCGATCCCTATGCCCCGGCGCGGCGGCGGCGTCCCGAGCGACTCGCTCATCTGAGCTCGATTGAAGCCTTCCTCAAAGGCGAGGGATTGGAGCAGCTCCTGCGCAATGCGCCCCAGGGCATCGCGATGCGTGAGCTGGTGCGCCTTTGCGGTCAGTCCGCCGAACGGATCACCATGCCGCCCGACGTGAAGATCATCGACGCTGCGGGCGAGCGCTTTGCGTTCCTCGGACCGCATTGGCGAGCCTTGGGCGAGCGCGCGCTCTACGTGCTGCGCCAATTCCATGCCAAGCAACCCGACGAGCCCGGCATCGATCGCGGCCGCCTGCGACGCATGACCATGCCGGACATTGCCGATGCGCCATGGCGTGAGGCGATCGACGAGCTCGTGCAACGCGAGGACCTGCATCGCAACGGGCACTGGCTGCACCTGGCGGAACATCGCGTCGCGCTGAGTGCGCTCGAGCAGCGCCTCGCGCAGAAGCTGCATGCCGCGTTGGCGGCCGGACGTTTCGACCCGCCGTGGGTCCGTGAGCTCGCCAGCGCCGTTCGGGTGCCGGACGATGAGATTCGGACGGTCCTGCGCAAATGTGTGGCCCAAGGGGAGGCCTATCAGATCGTAAGGGATCTCTTCTATCACCGCGATTGCGTTCGGGAACTGGCACGCATCCTCGGGGATCTCGCGGAGCGCGAGCGTGTCGTGCAGGTCGCTCAGTATCGCGATGCCATCGGCGTTGGACGCAAGCGCACTATCCAGATTTTGGAGTTCTTCGATCGCGTTGGCTATACTCGCCGAGTGCGCGACGCGCGCGTTCTGCGCGGCGACAGCAGCTGGGGCGATGAGGCCGCGCGCAGCGGGGCGTGATGGCCGGGCTGGATTAACCAAGCAAGAACTACGGAAGGCATGCGCATCCGGTGGTGCGGCCGGGCTTCAAACCCGGTGGGGGACGTCAACCGTTTCCCGGTAGGTTCGACTCCTGCTACCTTCCGCCAACGATCCGGTTCGATGCCGCGCATTTGCGTTTCTCGGCAGCGACGCGTAGTTTGAGGTTCGAGGCACGTTTGCAGCAATGTCTTCTGCGCAGCACATACCGGCGGACGGCGAGCCGCGATTGACATCGCTCTCCCACGGCGGAGGGTGCGGCTGCAAGATAGCGCCGGCCGTGCTCGCCGAACTGCTGCAAGGCGCGCTGCCCGCACCGGGGCACGCCGATCTGCTCGTCGGCACCGACACGTCCGATGACGCCGCGGTCTACCGTCTGAACGATGACCAGGCGGTTGTCGCAACGACGGATTTCTTCATGCCCATCGTCGATGACCCGTTCGATTTCGGCCGCATCGCCGCGACCAATGCACTGTCGGATATCTATGCAATGGGCGGGCGTCCTTTGCTGGCGCTCGCCATCGTCGGCATGCCGATCAACAAGCTGTCGCGGCGGACCATTCGCGATATTTTGCGCGGGGGCGAAGCCGTTTGCGGCCAGGCCGGTATTCCGGTGGCCGGGGGCCACAGCATCGATTCCGTCGAACCGATTTATGGCCTTGCCGTCACCGGGGTGGTGGATCCACGGAAGGTGAAGCGCAACAGCAGCGCCCGCAGCGGCGATGTACTGGTTTTGGGCAAGCCGCTCGGCGTCGGTATATTCTCCGCGGCGCTAAAAAAGGGCCTGCTGGACGAGACCGGTTATCGCGCGATGATCGACATCACCACCCAGCTCAATCTGCCCGGCTTGGCGCTGTCGAGTATTGCGGGCGTGCACGCAATGACCGACGTTACCGGCTTCGGCTTGCTGGGTCATTTGCTCGAAATGTGCCGGGGCAGCGGACTCGCGGCACACGTAGACGCATCGCACCTGCCCCTGCTGCCGGGGGCAGCGGAGCTCGCGGCGGCGGGCATCGTCACGGGTGCTTCGGCGCGAAATTGGCAGTCTTACGGTAAAGACGTGAGGCTTGCGCCGCATGTCGATGCACCGTTGCAGGCGATCTTGACCGATCCGCAGACCTCGGGCGGCTTGCTGGTGTCGTGCGATCCTCGTGAATTGCCGGCCGTGCTGGCGACCTTTGCGCGCGCCGGGTTCACGCAGGCGGCGGCAATCGGCGGATTGCGCGACGGCGATCCGCAGGTGTGCGTGGATTAGGAGGCCCTCTAATGCAACAGTACGATCTGTACATCAATGCAAAAAAGCCCGCCATCGGTCTCTACGTACGCCAAGGCGCAAGTCTTTCAGATTTCGCGGATCCGACCGAGTGGATCTTCGACGGCACCGCGGCGCAGGACCTCTTGCCCGGTAGTGTCGTGAAAGGTGTCGAGGCAAACGGGCATGCCTTTCGAGAAATGGATTGAAGCCTGCACGGTGCTAGGGATGCGGTCGTAACGCGGCCACTCGCGTACGAGCTACTCAATGCGAATGCGCTTGTAGCTTTCATCATCCGGGAAACGTCCGCCCGGCTCGATCATGAAGCCCAACATGCCTTTCGACCAGTCGGCCGAGTCCGAATACTGGCGGAACCAGTCCGTCACCACCAATCTTTCCGAAATGCGCCATTCCTCGCCGCGCTTCTGCAAGCGGTCCACATAGCGGCCGGCGCCGATTGCATCGAATTTGCCGTCCGGGCCGTTGATCCGATGGAAACCGTAAAAATAGGATTCCGCGTCGGCGCTGTTGCCTCGAATCGTCGTCAGAATGTTGCAGATGAAATGCTGGCTCTGATCCATTGCTCTCATTTTCGGGAACGACCAGGCTATGAACTCCTCGAGGTTGCCCGTGAATCCGAGATGGGTATCGACGACGTCCGGCCAGTAGGCGCTACGGACCATGTCCGCGTCGAGCCGATCGACGCCCCGAGAGTAGCGATATAGACACTCGCGGATGGCCTCTCGATCCGCCAATTCGTTCGCAATTTTGTTAACCGGCGTCGTCATCGTCTGTCTCCCTGTGATCTCACTGAGATCGAAGTCAATCAGCCGTCCAGGATTTTTACGGGGAGGCTGGCATAGGCCCAATGAAAGTAGCTTGGTCGCAGGATCGCCTTGTCCAGGTCGAAACTATACGATTTTACGCGTGATAGGAATTCCTGCACCAACACCCGGATCTGCAGGCGTGCGATGTGCAATCCCATGCAGTGGTGCAAGCCCAGACCGAATGACAGCTGGCGCCGGATCCTGCGGTTCCAGATAAAATCCCCGGCGTTGTCGAATTCCCGCTCGTCGCGATTGGCGCAGGCGACGAGGGCTGCGACCCGCTGGCCGGCTCGCATCGGTACGCCGGCTATGACGACGTCCTTGTGAATCGTACGCAGCAGGAACTGCGAGGGCGCGCAGTAGCGCAGCATCTCCTCGGCGCCGATCGGCGCATTCCTCTCCAGATCAGAGCGGAAGACCGTCAGTTGCTCCGGCCGCCTGGACAATTCGAGGAGCCCCTGAGCGGCGACCTTCCCGGGAGTCTCGGTATTCGCGATGAAGGCACAGGTGAGTTCGTCAGCGATTTCGTCGTCGGTCAAAGGCCGGTCGTCGGGTTTTAGCCTGTAGTTGAGCAGTCCATCGAAGAGTGAGACGCTGCCGTCCGGCCGTGCGGCGCGGCGTTTCGCGATTGCAGGCACCATGAAGCGCTTCAGCTTGGTGAAGAACAGGCTGTTGTCGATTCCTCCGCGCTCAGGGTCGTACATGGTGATCGCGTTCACCGTATCGAGGATGTCTCGCTCCTGGGCCGGATCGATGCAAAATAGTTTGCAAGTGATCAGAGAGCTGAGCGTACCGCCGTAATCGAGGAAGAGATCGAATTCCCGCTTCGGCAGGAGATCATCGAGAAGGGTGCGGCAGACCTCGCGGCAAAAAGTCTCCAGCCGCGCCACCGGTCCGGGTCTGAACGGCTTCATGTGTGCATTGCGGATCTCATCGTAGACCGGGCTGTGCAGCAGCGTCATCGGTGGCAGGGGATTGAGCGAAGCTCTCGGCGGTACGCCTTTATGATGCTGCAGGAGAACCTCAGGCATTGGAATCGATGATTCGGAAGAGATCAGCGAGTTCTCGCCGATGGAGAGCATCTCGACGATGTCCCCGAAGCGGGACAGCCAGAAGGTGTCATACTTCGCCGTGTAATACACCGGATGCTCATTGCGCAGCCGCTCGTAGTACGGATGCGGGTTGCCCATGACCTTCACATCGAAGGGATCGTAACCAATATCGTCCAGTGCCGCGTCATTGAGCATTTCGAGCCTCGCGCACGAACTACATGCTGAATCCGCCGCTGGCCTCGATGGCCTGGCCCGTTACCCAGGCTCCGGCCGGAGAGGCGAGGAAGTGGACCACTTCGGCGATGTCGCTCGGATCACCGAATCGGCCGAAGGCGGTTTGCGCCTCGACCTGCTTGCGCATCTCGGGGCTCGCCAAAATGGCGGCATTGGAGTCGGTGACGTTGAATCCGGGCTGCACCGAATTGACATTGATGCGCCGTGGACCAAGCTCCTTGGCCAGAACGCGCGTAAACATATCGAGCGCCGCCTTGCTCATGCTGTAGGCGATGAAATCCTTCCCCGCGAGGCGCGACGCCGCGGAAGAGATATTGATCACGCGGCCGCCGTCGTTCAGGCGCGGCAACAAGGCCTGGGTCAAGAAGAAGGGCGAGCGGACATTGTTCGCGAAGGTCCAGTCATATTCCGCTGCGGTCGTCGACGCGATCGAGCCATAAGGCCCTCCGCCGATATTGTTGACGAGGATGTCCAGCCCGCCTGACCCGGTACGGCGCCTCAGTTCGATGTCGAGCGCCTCAACCAGGACCTCGTTTGCGCCAGGCTCTCCAAGTTTAGCCTTGATTGCGAACGCCTCACCACCGCGGCTCGCGATGGCCGAGAGCATCACTTCCGCCTCCGCCGTATTGCTCGCATAGTTAACGGCGACAATGGCGCCGGAGGCCGCCAGTCTTTCTGAGATACCCCGCCCCAGATTCCGAGTGCCTCCGGTCACCAGAGCCGTCTTTCCTTGCAGATATTTAGTCACTGCGTAGGATCCCAGCTCACCCATGCCGCTGAGGGCTCAAACTCGGCGCGATAGCGTGAGCGGCAGATGCCGAATCGTACGCGTCGCCACGGTTGGGAGGTACCGGAGCTCCTCGATCGGCACCGCGAGCTTGATGTTGTCGATGCGGCGCGTGATTTCTCGAGCCGCCACCTTGATCTCCATGCGCGAAAGCGACGCGCCGATGCAGCGGTGGACACCGACGCCAAAGGCCAAATGCTTGCTGAGGTTGCCGCGGTTGAGGTCGAAACGCCGCGGACACTCGAACACGGTCTCGTCATCGTTCCCGGAGGCGTAGAGGACGAGGAGGTGTGCGCGGTCGGGCAGCAGCCGGCCGCCGAGCTCCACTTGGCGCGTGGTCATCTTGGCCAGACCGCGCACCGGGGGTTCGATGCGCAGCAATTCCTCAACGAAGCGGGTGACAAGACGGTCGTCGTCGATCGAATCGCGGAGCAGGGTGGCCACATCCGGCTGGGTCGCGAGGACGAAGAGCAGATTGCCGATGGCAGTGGCGGTCGTTTCGTTGCCGGCAATGATGAGCGCACGGATCAGCGACACCGCCTCCTTGAAGGTGAGCCGTCCGCCATCGTCCAGCCGCGCGTGCACGATGTCCGAGATCATATCCTCTCGCGGCTCGTGCTCGCGCGCCTTCATCTCGGCGATGATGAAGTTTTGCAGTTCGCAGATCTGCTCGGCGTTGTCGAGCATCTGCTCGCGATTCTGCATTTGCGAAATCTGGGCGGTGATGGCCTGTGACCAGCGCTGGATCTTGTGCGCGTTGAACTGGTGGATGCCAAGCTGCTCACAAATGACGGCGATGGTCAGCGGAACGGCGAAGTCGTCGACGCCGTCCACGGGTTCCCCCTTCGCCGCCTTGTCGGCGAGCTTCTCGATCAGGTCAACGACGAGCGTGGTGATGCCGGGCCCGAGCGTCGCCACGCGGTGGGCCGTGAAGGCCTGCTCCATCAGGCGGCGGACTCGTGTATGCGCAGGCGGATCGTCCTTGATCGCGTCGGGGAAGAAGCCACCGCCTTCGCGCTCGAGGATCTGCTTGAACTCCTCGAAGTGGCCGCTGGCGTACAACGCTTCGTAGCCGAGCTTGTCCGAGAAGGTGATCGGATCGCGCAGAACCGCGACGACGTCCTCGTAACGAGACACGAGGAACATGCCGATCTTCTCATCGAAGTAAACCGGATCTTGCGTACGCATGAACCGATAGAATTCGCCCGGATGAGCCACGATGCGCGCATCCGTCAGAGACGCGCCGGCGAGCGAGCCAGCGCCCATGCCGGCGGGGCAGGCGCCCGCTTCGAGGCCCTCAGCCTTAAATTCCATGCCTTTCTCCCGCGATCTGCATACCTTAGGTCTCGAAACTTGGCCGATGCAAGTTGAAACATGCGTTTCATGGCGATTTTGTCCCATTTAATGGTTCACCGCACTCCTTTGCGGCAACCCGTGGCTTGGGAGCATCTATCATTGGTCACCTGGTGCCTGGATGAATTCGCGGGAGGGCGTATGTGTGGCGAGGACATCACGCAAATCATCAATGTCATCAACCTGTATCCGGTCGCCGTCGACACGCGCCGCTGGGATCTTCTCGACCGCGTCTTCACGGAAGATGCGCACACGGACTTCGGTGGAGCGGCGCGGTGGAACGACTTAATTTCGCTGAAGCGGGACTTCGAGACCATCCATCGGTCTTTCGAGGCGACGCTGCATGTCACGACGAACCATCAGATCGTCGTGAACGGCGATCGCGCCAACTGTCTGAGCTACGTGCATGGCCGCTTCATACGTCAGGTTCCGGAGGGCGGGAGCATGTTCGAGTCTGTTGGCTGGTATGACGACTTTCTCGTCCACGGCCCGGCGGGATGGCGGATCAACACAAGGTCGTGCCGCAGCGTCTGGTCCGGTGGCAATCCGGCAGTCCTGCAGATGATGCCGGGGGTCAGCGCACAACAGCCGTCGGATTCCCTGAGCCGCGAGGCCGCCGCCGGCCGGATCGCCCACCTCGGTGCTCTCGCGATCCGCTGATGGCGGCTTGATTGTGGATTGCACGACGCCGTTATAGCCTTCCCGTTAAAACATGGGAGACCAGGATGCCGACGCCCATCGAGACGGTGACGCTCTTCCTCAGCGGTAGCCACGCGCGGGCCCAGATCTGGGCGCGCCGGCAGAGCGATCCCACCCACGTCTCCATCTGACGGCGGTCGCACATGCCGAGAGTGGTCAGGTTCCACCAGCTCGGAGATCCCGAGGTGTTGCGCATCGATCAACTCGACATCGGCGCGCCAGGAGCGGGCGAGGTGCGCATCGCGGTGGACGCGATTGGGCTGAATCGGGTGGAGTGCATGTTTCGCCGCGGCGCCCTGGGGCTCCCGAGACTTCCGAGCACGATCGGCTATGAAGCGGCCGGCCTCATCGAAGCCATCGGCAAAGATGTGCGAGGATACAAAGTCGGAGACATGGTTGCGCTGATGCCGGGACTGTCCATGGAAGAGTATGGCGCTTGTGCGGACACCCTGTTGTACCCCGCCGACATGCTGATAAAACAGCCTGGGAATCTATCGGCGGAAATCGCTGCCGCGGCCTGGATGCAATATCTGACGGCTTACGCGCTCGTGGGCGTCGCCGATACGCAGCGTGACGAGCCCGTGATCGTCACGGCCGCATCCTCGTCTGTCGGGTTGGCGGCGATCGAGATCGCCAATTTGATCGGAGCCATCCCTATCGCGGTCACCCGAACTTGCACAAAGGTTGCGTCGTTGCTCGACCATGGGGCACGTCATGTGATCGTCAGCGACGAGAACAATCTCGCCGAGGCCGTCAAAGGTCTCACGGCCGGCGTAGGTGCGCGGGTGATATTCGACGCCGTCGGTGGCGACACGGTCACCTCCCTGGTTGAGGCGGCGGCTCCTGGCGGTATCATCATTCTTTACGGAGCGCTCGCCGGCCCGGTGAGCGCATTGTCACTGCCGCAAATCATGCTGAAAGGACTTACGCTCCGCGGCTATGCCATGAACGATTTCATGGCCGACGCGAAGAACCGGCGTCGAGCGGTGGAGTTCGTCTACTACGGGCTGGGGACGGGCAAGCTGAATCCGGTCATCGATCGGAGGTTCGCGCTCGAGGACATCGTGGGTGCTTACCGATACCTGGAAAGCAACGCGCAGGTAGGCAAGGTTATCGTGCGGACCGCCCCCCCTGATACAATCAAGCATGCTGGCGGTGGACCACGACGAGCGCCGACGACGGATTGCTGAAGTCACCGTCGAGGTGATTGCGCGCGAAGGTCTCGAGGCGGCCACCATCCGTCGCATCGCCGCCGAGCTCGGGGGCCCGACCAAGATCGTCACCCACTATTTCGCGGACAAGCAGGAATTGCTGGTTTGGGCGTATCGGTCGCTCGCCGAGCAAAGTGAGCGCTACCTCACGGAGGTCATTGCGCGCGACCCCACCGATATCGTAGGCGCGCTCATGGCGATGACGGCGCTCGACGAGAGCCAAGCTCTGCTGTGGCGAGTTTACATTGCCTTCTGGGATCGCGCCGCGCGCGACCTGTTCTTTGCCGAGCTGCAGCGGACTCAAATCGATTTGGCCTTGAAGCGGATCGCCGAGGTTATCCGAGCGCGCAATGGCGAGCGTGCGGATGTCGAGAGTTTGAGCCAACGGCTGAATGCCTTGGTTCAAGGGATCTCACTCTTGGCCCTCGCGGATAAGGAGCGATGGTCACCCGACCGGGTTCGAAGCACCTTGGCCGACGAGGTCGAGGTCGTGCTCGGCAAGGCGCGCGCCACGGTCTAGGCGAGGAGCCGGCTGTTCAAGGTCGGGAAACGTCTGTTTCAAATTGCATCGGCGAAGTCGTTAACGATATTGTCCGGTCGAATATCGGATGTATTCAATCGCATCGTGCATGCGAGGTGTAATGAATAGCGCGATCCCCCTGCAGCACGGCATCTTCATGGCGCCCTACCACGACGTGCATGAGAGCCCGACGATCGCGCTTCGGCGCGACATCGAGCTCGTCGGGCACCTGGATAGACTTGGCTTCAAGGAGGCGTGGTTCGGCGAGCACCATTCGACGGGTTGGGAAGTGATCGGCTCGCCCGAACTCATGATCGCCGCGGCCGCCGAGAACACCAAGCAAATCAGACTCGGCACCGGGGTGGTCTCGCTGCCGTTTCACAATCCGCTGATGGTCGTAAACCGGATCATTCAGCTCGATCACATGACCCTGGGCCGGGTGATGTTCGGTGTGGGCCCCGGCCTGCTGCCGACCGACGCCAAAATGCTGGGCGTCGATATCAAGTCCCAGCGCGACATGATGGTCGAGGCGCTGGAGGTCATCCTGCCGCTCCTGCGGGGCGAGGAAGTCACCCACAAGTCCACCTGGTTCAACCTCAATCGGGCGCGCACACACCTGTTGCCCTACACCTATCCGCATCCCGAAGTCGCCGTGGCCAGCGCGATCACACCCAGCGGAGGCATGTTGGCCGGCCGTCTGGGGCTCGGAATGCTGTGCGTGGCGGCCACCGAAACCGCCGGGTTCGATGTGCTGGGCGAGAACTGGAAAGTGGCCAACGCGGTCGCCGCCGAGCACGGTCACACCATGGACCCGCGACGGCTGCGGCTCGTCGCGCCGATGCATCTTGCCGAGACCCGTGAGCAGGCCCGCGCCGACGTCGCGCGCGGACTCGGGCGTTGGTGCGAGTACTTCGACCGGGTGGCTCCCAAGGGCATGGGTGGCTTGATGACCGGCGGCGACCCGGCGGATCTCTTGGTCAATGCGGGCCGCGCGGCGATCGGTACGCCGGACGATGCCATCAGCATGATCGCGAAGCTGCAGGCAAAGCAGGGCGAGTTCGGCGTCATGCTGCTGCAGGCGCACAACTGGGCGGAGTGGGAACCAACCAAGAAGTCCTACGAGCTCTATGCGCGCTTCGTCATGCCGCATTTCGCCGGCGCAAATCGCAATCGCATCTCCTCGTACGACCGGCTGCGCGAGGACTTCGCCGCACTTCAAGAGGAGCGTCAAAAGGGCGTGGACCTCGCTTTTGCGAAATGGAGCGACCGAAATCCGACCAAGCATCGGCCGTGATCTCGTGGAGCAAATGCTGACCGGGCTACTGGTCGCGGTGATGGTGATCGCCGGGATCGCGCTCGTGTTCGGCGGTTGCGAGCTCCTCACTGCGGGCGGCAGCCTCTACTACCTCATGAGCGGCGCGGCGCTCCTCGCCACCGCCGCTGGGCTCACATGGCGTCGTACTTGGGCCATCCCGCTTTACGGCCTGTTGCTCGTCGCCACCTTGCCCTGGGCGCTTTGGGAATCGGGTCTGGACGGTTGGGCGCTGGTTCCTCGCCTGGTCGCTCCGGCCGTGCTCGGCCTGATCCTGCTGATCCCCGCGGTGCGTCGCCGTTCGAGAATGGCCAATGCCTGGTGGATCGCTGCACCGGTTCTGCTGATCGTCGCGGCGCTCGGCGTCGCTGCGATCAAGTCCGAGCCCGCGGGCGAGGCGCTGGAGGCAGCCTCCGCGCCAGCGCCACCCGATCCTGGAGACTGGCGTGTCTGGGGCCACACGCTCGCGGGCGACCGTTTCTCACCGCTCAGCCAGATCGATGCCACTAACGTTCATAACATGAAGCTCGCCTGGCGGTTCGAATCCAACGTGCCGGCCTTCGCCTTCCATAGCTTTGAGGCCACGCCCCTGGCGGCGGATCGCAAGCTCTACGTCTGCCTCGACCGGAATGTCATCGTCGCCCTCGATCAGGACAGCGGCCGCGAGATTTGGCGCTTCGATCCGCACACCGACCTTACCGGCGTCTTCGCTGCCACCTGCCGGGGCGTCGCCTACTACGAAGCGGCGCAGCCAAGCGCCGAATGCCCGACGCGCGTCATCTTCGGAGTGAGCGATGATCGAATGATGGCCGTCGACGCCCAGACCGGTCAGCTCTGTCGCTCCTTTGGCAACAACGGCTCGATCGATCTGAAAGCGGGGCTGGGACCTGCGCCCGCCGGAATTGCCTTCCCGACCTCGGCTCCCACCATCGTCAATGGTGTGGCCGTGCTCAGCGGCTGGGTGACGGATGGCCTGTACGTGGGCGAGCCCTCGGGCGTGGTCCGCGGCTACGATGCGGTGACGGGGGCTTTGCGTTGGGCCTGGGATTCTGGTCGTTCCGATCCGCAGCGGCCGCTGGGGCCCGGTGAGACCTACACCAAGGGCGCGCCCAACGCCTGGGGTGCTTTCAGTGCAGACGAGCAGCTGGGGCTGGTCTATGTGCCGATGGGCGTGAGCACCCCCGACTACTTCGGCGCTCATCGCACGCCCGACGCGGAGAAATACGCGACCTCGGTCGTCGCGCTCGATGTCGCTACCGGCAGGCCACGCTGGAGCTTCCAGACGGTGCACCACGATCTCTGGGATTATGATATCGCTGCCCAGCCGGTGCTCGTGGACCTGCCATTCGAAGGCCGCCGCATTCCGGCGCTGATCGCTCCCACCAAGCGAGGTCAGTTCTTCGTGCTGGACCGCCGGACCGGGCAGCCGATTTTTCCGGTGACCGAGAAGCCCGTGCCGCAGGGCCCCGCGCCGGGCGATTGGACGTCCAAAACCCAGCCCTACTCCAGTTTTCCGAGCGTCGCGGGGCGGCAGCTCACCGAGGCGCAGATGTGGGGCGCGACTCCCCTCGATCAGCTCTGGTGCCGGATCACATTCAAGCAGGCGCGCTACGACGGCGACTTCACGCCGCCCGGACTACGCAATTCCATCTTCTTCCCGGGCTCGGCCGGCGGGTCGAACTGGGGCAGCGTCGCCATCGATACGGCGCGCGACCTGATGGTCATCAACAGTCTGTACATGCCGGATATCGGCCGCCTGATCCCGAGAGCAGAGGCAGACAGGATCGGCAAATATTCAAAGTCGGCGCACGCGGATGCGTTCGCATTCCCGCAAAAAGGCACGCCCTACGCGATGCAACGCACGATCTTTCAGAATCCGATCGGCGTCCCCTGTCTGCAGCCGCCCTATGGCCGAATCAGCGTGGTGGATCTGAAGACCGGCAAGATGGCTTGGAGCAGGTCGTTGGGCACCGCCTACCACGCGGGTCCCTTTGGAATGTCCTCGCTCCTGCCGATCACCATGGGTGTGCCGACGCTCGGCGGCTCCATCGTCACCGCCGGCGGAATCATTTTCATCGGCGCCTCGCAGGATCGAAATTTCCGAGCCTTCGACCTGAGCGACGGGCGGGAGTTGTGGCGCACGGCGCTGCCGAGCATCGCCGCCGCTACACCCATGACCTTCATCTCCCAGGCGACTCACCGCCAGTATGTGGTCATTGCGGCGGGCGGGCACCCGGGACTCGGCGGGCCCCAGACGAGCGTTGTGATGGCCTATGCGCTGCCTGCGGATCGTTAACGGACGGGAAGGAGACGGTTTTGTCAGAAGAAACGAAATGGTCCGAAGCCTATGGGCGCGTCAGTCTGAACGGCCGCGTCATCATCATCACTGGCGCGACCGGCGGGATCGGGCGCGTGACGGCCCGGTTGTGCGCGGCGCGCGGCGCGGCGGTGATGCTCGCGGACGTACACGATGCTGCTGGCAAGGAGCTGGCGGCCTCCATCCGGGGCGCAGGGGGTAGTGCAGCGTATATGCAGGCAGACGTGAGTCGCGAGGATGAGGTCAAAGCCCTGGTAGCCGGAGCAGTCTCGACCTTCGGTGGACTGCATGCGGCGTTCAACAACGCCGGCATCGACACGGGCCATAACGGTGTCGTGGACCAGCAGTTGGTGCAGTGGGAGCGGAACATCGCGGTCAACCTCACCGGCATCTTCTTGTGCATGAAACACGAGGTAGCTCATATGCTCGCTCATCGCGGGGGCTCGATCGTCAACACCTCTTCGGTGGCGGGCGCCGTCGGCGTGGGCACTTCCGCGGATTATGTCTCGGCGAAGCACGGGGTCGTCGGGTTGTCGCGCTCTGCGGCCGTGGATTACAGCGGCGGTGGAGTTCGAGTCAATGTGGTCTTGCCTGGCGCGATCGAGACTCCCATGTTGCTGGGGGCCCTCGACGGACATCCGACTCTGCGTCGGATCGTGGAGGAGGGACATCCCATCGGACGTCTCGGTCAACCTTCGGAAGTCGCGGAAACCGTTGCGTGGCTGCTATCGGATGCCGCGTCCTTTGTCACTGGTGCTTCCATCCTGGTCGATGGCGGCTACACCGCCCGATAGGGGACGGCGATGGCATCGCCGCAGGCGCCAAGGCGCGGTCCAGTCCCGATGGCATTTTCTCAACGATGGCATTTTCTCAACGATGCCGTTGGATTCATCAATTGACAGCCCCGGCGTCGAGGGCCGATATATAGCTATAGCGGAAATTGCTCCCGGTCGAGGCGTGAAGATCATAGACCAGCACGGGCAGTCGACCACCTTGAGCCTTCATCCATTCGACGCGACCGGTGCCGTCCTCCCCTCCCACGGGAGGAGATTTCGTATAGCCAACTCTCTGGGTGCCGCCCCGCGCCTCAGGCCGTGCGTCCCTGCGTTTCGACGCGCGCGGCCCCTGCGGCTAGCGTGGCGCTTGCTCCTGCGCCAAGCCCTCGGCCTCACAAGAGACGGCATTCCACTTTTCCCAGTTGTCGATTCGCTTGCGGTATTCCGAGCGGGCAATGGGCAGGCCGGTCGAGCCGAAAAAAATGCGCAGCGGCGGATGATCCGCATCGACTATTTTGAGCATGGCGGGGCCCGTTGAGGCGGGATCGGCGGTGACGACTTTGCCGCGGATCGCCCGCACCGCCGCCCGGCCGCCCTCATAGGCCGGTAGGTGTGAAGCATGCCGGGCGGACGCGCCTTCCCAATCAGTGGCGAAGCCACCCGGCTCGACGATGGTCACTTTGATTCCGAATCCCGCCACCTCGGCGGCGAGGGACTGACTGAGACCCTCGAGGGCCCACTTGGAAGCGTGATACAGGCCAACGGCCGGAAATGCGGTGATCCCGCCGATCGAGGAGATCTGAATGATATGACCGCTGCGTTGCGCGCGCATGATGGGCAAGGCCGCCTGGGTGACCCACAGCGCACCAAACAGGTTGGTCTCGACCTGGGCTCGAGCTTCCGTGTCGCTGACCTCCTCGATTGCTCCGAACAGGACGTAGCCGGCGTTGTTGATCACGACGTCGAGACGGCCGAAGCGCGTGTGGGCCTCCGTGATTGCCTCACCAACCGCAGTCCTGTCCGTGACATCCAGTCTTAGCGCTGCGACTCGAGCGCCGAAGCGCTCGACCAGCGGGGCGAGTGTCTCCACATCCCGCGCTGTGGCGACGACCCGGTCGCCGCGTGCCAGCGCAGACTCCGCCCAAACTCGCCCGAAGCCTTTGGAGGTGCCCGTGATGAACCACACCTTGCTTTCCATATAGAATCCTCGTCCTGCGATGCAGCTAGCTTACAGATCCAGGAACAATTTGAAATGCGGCGACCTGATGCGGGCAGTTTGCTTCGGCCGCCAACTGGCGGAGGCTCGCCGTGAACTTTGAGCACAACGAGCGCACGCAAGGTCTGATCGACCGACTCGAAGATTTCATGCAAGCGCACGTATATCCCGCCGTCCCCATATACGAGGAACAAATGGCGGGGTTCGGCACCCACCGTTGGCGCGTTCCTCCGGTGTTGGAGCGGCTGAAGAGCGAAGCGCAGGGAGCGGGCTTGTGGAACCTGTTCTTGCCGCAGAGCGATTCGGGTTTTGGCCTTTCGAACCTCGAATACGCTCCGTTGTGCGAGATCATGGGCCGAGTGGAGTTCGCTGCGGAAGTGTTCAACTGCAGCGCACCCGACACGGGCAACATGGAGCTCCTGGAGCGTTTCGGTACGCCCGCACAGAAGAAAGAATGGCTCGAGCCCTTGCTCGCGGGTGAGATCCGCTCGGCATTTCTGATGACCGAGCCCGAGGTCGCCTCTTCGGACGCGACCAATATTCGCACCGAGATCCGTCGCGAAGGCGATTCCTACGTGATCAATGGCCGCAAGTGGTGGTCCTCGGGAGTGGGGGATCCGCGCTGCAAGATTCTGATCGTGATGGGGAAGACGGATCCGGCCGCGCCCGTTCATCAACAGCAATCGCAGCTTCTCGTGCCCCGCGATGCGCCTGGAGTCGAGGTGCTACGGATGCTGCCGGTCTTCGGCTTCGACGATGCGCCGCACGGCCATGGAGAGGTGGTACTCCGGAACGTCAAAGTCCCCGCACAGAACCTCATCCTCGGTGAGGGGCGCGGTTTTGAGATCGCCCAGAGTCGGCTTGGGCCCGGCCGCATCCATCACTGCATGCGAATGATTGGAGCCGCAGAGAAGGCGCTGGGGGCGATGTGCAGCCGGCTCTTGTCGCGGATAGCCTTCTCCAAGCCATTGGCGGAGCATTCCGTCTGGGAAGAGCGCGTCGCGCGCGCCCGCATCGACATCGAGATGTGCCGCCTGTTGACATTGAAAGCCGCGTATATGATGGACACGGTTGGCAACAAGGCAGCTCGGAACGAGATCGCGATGATCAAGGTGGCGGCGCCGAGGATGGCATTGAAGGTCGTTGATGATGCGATCCAGGCGTTCGGCGGAGCCGGCGTCACCTCGGATCCGGGTCTCGCTCGGATGTACGCAGGACTGCGCACGATGCGCATCGTCGATGGCCCCGACGAGGTACACGCGCGGGCGATTGCACGCGCAGAATTCAAGAAGTGCGCTGACGTGCCGCGGGGACGATCGGACGAAAGACCCGGTTGACCTGAACTGAAGCTAGGATTGACTGGTAGTGCAATAGAGCCGATGACCAACGTGCACAAGCAGTTCGAGAGTTGGACGCTAGCCAATGCGGGGACCGCGCCGATGCGCGACCCGCTGGGGGACGATGAGAGGTTGCTGGCGCGCTGGATGGAGGCCAACGTGCAAGGCTTCCAAGGGCCGCTCAGGGTCGAACAGTTCAAGGGCGGCCAGTCCAACCCGACATACAAGCTACTCACCCCGACCGCAACGTATGTGCTGCGGCGCAAGCCGAGCGGCGTGCTCCTGCGGTCGGCACACGCGGTCGATCGCGAATATCGCGTCATCCGAGCGCTTCATGGCCAGGGGTTTCCCGTCCCGCGCGCGCACGCTTTGTGCACGGACGATGGCGTGATCGGGAGCTGGTTCTTCGTCATGGATTTCGTCGACGGCAGAATATTTTGGGATAGTTCATTTCCCGAGGTGCCGCGCTCCGAGCGTCGCGGCTACTTCCTTGCGATGAACGAGGTCTTGGGCCGCCTGCACGGTCTCGATCCGGCCGCCATCGGTCTCGGCGATTACGGCGCGGGCGGCAGCTACCTCGAGCGCCAGATTGCCCGCTGGAGCAAGCAGTATCTGTCGAATGAGGTCGCCGGTCGTTTGCCGGCGATCGATCGGCTGGTCGATTGGCTGCCGGCGAACATTCCTCCGGGCGACGAGTCGGCAATCGTGCATGGCGATTTTCGCAGCGATAATCTGATTTTTGACGCCCGCGAGGCCCGGGTGGTCGCGGTGCTCGACTGGGAGCTCTCAACGATCGGGCATCCGCTCGTCGATTTCGCCTTTCACGCCATGATGTATCGCCTCCCAACGAACCTCATCAGCGGCCTGATTGGGGTCGACTTGGCCGCCGGCAACATTCCGACCGAGCGCGAGTACGTCGATCTCTATTGCCGCAATACACACCGCGAGGGCATTCCCCATTATGAGTTCTACTTAGCGTTCAATATGTTTCGTCTCGCCGCGATCCTGCACGGCATCAAAGGCAGGGCGCTGCGCGGGAATGCGAGTTCGCCCCATGCGCTGGAGGCGAGCGGGCGTCTGGAGGAGCTCGCGACACTCGCCTGGCAACAGGCTCAGCGTGCCGCATGCTGAGGCGCAGATAAGGGGATGCTATGCGAGCGATAATGTGCACGAAGCTCGGACTTCCGGAAGATCTCGAGCTCCGCGAGGTTGCAATACCGCGTCCCACCGCGGGCGAGGTGCTCGTTCGCGTGCACGCGGCGAGCGTGAACTTCCCGGATGGACTGATGATCGCAGGCCGCTACCAGAATGCCTATCCAGTGCCCTTCACGCCCGGCCAGGAAGTGTCCGGTGTCGTACAAGCCTTGGGCGATGGCGTGCGCGAGATCGCGGTCGGAGATCGGGTGGTCGCCTTTACGGGTTGTGGCGGTTTCGCCGAGTATGTGGCGGTGCCGGCAGGGTCGGTTGTCCGCGTGGCCGATGCGATCGATCTCGACGCGGCGGCGGCGTTCACGTCCGTCTATGGGACGACGCATCATGCCTATCGACAGCGCGCCGAACTACGAGCGGGGGAGACCGTGCTGGTGCTCGGCGCCGGCGGCGGGGTCGGATTGGCGGCGGTCGAGCTGGGAAAGCTCCTCGGCGCCCGGGTCATTGCCGCTGCTTCTACGAATATCAAGCTCGATCTCGCACGCGCGCACGGCGCCGACCACCTGATCAACTACCGTACAGGGGATTTACGCAAGCAACTTAAAGCACTCACGGAACGCGGACCCGACGTGGTCTACGATCCCATCGGAGGCGCACTGACTGAACAGGCTTTTCGATCGATCGCGTGGAATGGCCGCTATCTCGTGATCGGCTTCGCCTCGGGGACGATTCCATCGCTGCCCCTTAATCTGGCACTGCTCAAAGGGGCGTCCGCAACCGGCGTCTTCTGGGGAGCGTTTATGGAAAAGGAGCCGCAGCGCCATCGGGAAAACCTGCGTGAGCTGTTCGGCTGGTTTGCGGAAGGCAAACTAAGACCCCATATCGGCCAGCGCTTTTCCCTGAGCGAGGCCCCCCGCGCCATCCGCCTGATGCAGGACGGGGGCGCATTGGGCAAGCTCATTATCTCGATGGATTGAATGAGGAGCCCTAGTCGACGACGCCTTGGCGAATGAGCTCATCGAGCTCGTCAGGCGAGCGTCCGAGAACATCGCAATAGACGTAGGCGTTGTGCTCGCCCAGGCGTGGCGCGCCGCTCGAGATCGCCGCCGACGCGCGCGACATACGCCACGGTACGCCGACGATCGGCCTCGATCCGGACTTCCAATCCGTAACCAGCTTGTAAATCCCCCGTTGCCAGAGCGTCTCATCGCCCACCAAATCCAACGAGGTGGCACTCTTCGTGGCGGCGACACCCGCCGCGCGCAGCCGCGCCGCGAGTTGGGTGGCATCCTGTCCGAGCACGGCCTCCGCGAGATGCTCATCGAGCAGATTACGATGGGCTTGCCGCTGTGCCAACGTGCGGAATCGCGGTTCCTGGTGCAGGGCGGCCGTGTCAAGCGTCTCGCAAAGCTGTCGCCACTCGGTGTCGGTTGCGACCGCGATCGCGATCCATTCGTCAGCTAGGCATCGGTAACAGCCATGCGGCGCCATATCAGCATGCGCGTTCCCGTCGGGTCTTGGAACCTGTCCGGTGAGGCCGTATTCCAACAGCGCGTCACCGACCATGCTCGACATGCATTCCACGGCGGATACGTCGACGAATTGACCTGCCCCCGTACGCTCGCGATGAAGCAGCGCGACGATGGCGGCGAAAGCCGTATTCGCGCCGACGGTCGAGTCGCCATAGCGCATATTCATTCCCATAGGCGACTCTCCCTCGTATCCAACCAGCTGGTTGAGCCCGCCGAGCGCGGCGAAGCTGGGTGCGTATCCGGTCTGATAGCCCAGTGGGCCATCGTTCCCGAACATCTTGATGGACACGGAGATGATATCGGGCTTGATCGCCTGTAAGCGCTCGAAGTCGAGGCCGAGACGCTCCATGGCGCCCGGCCGAAAGTTATTCAGGACGATGTCGCTCTTGGCCACCATATCGCGGAGTTGAGTCATGCCTTTTTCGCTCTTCAGATTGACCTGGACGCTCAGGATCTCCGGGTTGAGGCTGAGGTAGTAGGGTGCGTGGTTCGGGTCCACGCCGCCGTAGGCGCGCATTTCATCCAGGTTTTGATTGCTTTCGACCTTGATGACCTCCGCTCCGAGAAACGCCAGGAGCTTTCCCGCGTAGGGGCCCGCCCAGACCTTAGTCAGCTCGAGTACTCGAATTCCTTCCAGGGGTCCGCCGCGGCGCGGTCTTGCATTCGTGCTATCGCGACCCGGAGATCTGCGCGGTGTCGGGCGCTTCGGTTCGCGCGGCGGCGACGGACTCGACGAATGCTCGCCCAGCCGGGGGGCGGCGCGGCGCAACGTGGCCGGCGATGCCCCGAGCCTGTAAGGGACGGTCGGATAAAGGGCTTCACCCAGCACAGGGTGCTTCAGATGTTGAAAGAACCCGCGAAAAATGTACTGGGGCGAGCGCGGCAGATCCGACGCATCGTTCGTGGGAACGAGCGGTACGCCAAGCCGCTGCGCCTCCGCGGAGACCTCGTGCCTCTCCTTGGTACGGATCCACTCGGCAAAGTGGCCGCGAAATTCCGTCACCGCGGCTTCGGTCGCCTTGAACTCGAGCCAGTCCTCGTTGAAGCGCTTCATCCAGTCCGGATTGCCCATCAGCTTGCGCAATCCCGCCCAGTGATTACGGCTCGTCATATAGAGATAGACCGAGCCGTCGCGGCAAGGAAAAAATGCCTGCGGGCCGCCTTGATCGTAGTTCTTTCTGTCGTTGCCCGGCTCCACCTCTCCGGCGATGAATCGTCCGAGCAAAATGTCCGCTCGCGACATCATGACCTCTCGCTCCGAGAGATCGATGCGCTGACCGAGGCCTGACTGGCCGCGCCAGTACAGCGATGCGACGATGCAGAGCGCGGCGTCGAGGGCACTCTCATAATCGACCAGGAATCGTCCCGGCCCTTTGAGCGGGGGCTTGGCGAGGTCAGGCGAGCTTGGTGTGTGGTAGCCCCAGCCGCTGTCGTGGAAAACATTCAGGCTGTATGCATTCCATCGATCACGGGGCGTTCCGTGCCCATAGGGCGTGATCGAGCAGAACACGGCCTGCGGATGGTCGCGCTCGAGGCACTCCGGCGTCAGTCCGACGCGCGTCAGCCAATCCTCGTCGTGGTCGTCGATGACGACATCCGCGCCTGAAATGAGCTCATGCAGGAACGCGCGCCCGTTCTCGGAATCAAGATCCTGCATCACCGATTCTTTGTTGGTATTGAGATAGGCAAACAGGCCGCTGCTCTCGGTTCCGCGCGGCATTCGGAGGATCGGGGCCATCCTTCGCGTCGGGCTTCCTGTGCCGGGGCGTTCGAGCTTGATGACGCGCGCGCCGAAGTCTGCGAGCAGTTTACCGCAATACTCTCCGGTCACCCGCTCGGCGATCTCGATGACAACGATGTCCTGCAGTGCACTCACCGTCGCTCAGCGGAAGGCGGGGAGGACCTTTTGGGCGAAGGTCTCGGCGAACTTGGCATAGGCCTTCAGCGGCATTCCTGACGGAACCTGCAAGCAAAACGCCTCGATGGGAGCCAAATCCTGCCGGCTGCGAATGTAGTGGATCGCTTCCGCGGGTGTCATGGCCTTGATCGCGCCGCTCTTTTTGAAGGTCTCAAAGTCCATGCGAGTGATGTAGTTCTTCCCCCAATCGATGTCCTTCTGCCATTCAGCGTAGGTGTTGAGCTGGTAATAGCAATGCGGTGCGATCTCATTGAGCGCCGCTTCCGGATCGTCGGACACGACGGACCACATGTCGGCGGCATCGAGCGATATGATTCTCGCCGTCGATGCCGGCTTCCCGCATGCCTTCACGGCCTCGACATAAGCCGGCCAGTTCGCCAACGGGCCGGCGTAACCATCGCCAAAGCGTGCGGCGCGTCTCAAGCCGGGGGGCGCCACGGCGCCGATGAACATCGGTATACCGGGCTTCTGGACAGGGAGCGGGAAGATACGCGCCTTCCTGATGTCGTAAAATTCACCCTCGTAAGTGACGGTCTCGCCTCCCCAGAGGCGGCGCACGATCTCCAGAATCTCGTCGGAGCGTTTACCGCGTGTCTTGGATTCGATGCCGTACGCCTCGCACTCGAACTTCAGGTAGCCGATTCCCATGCACAGCTCGACTCGGCCATTCGAGATGTTGTCGAGCACGGCCGTGTCCTCGGCAAAACGAACCGGATGGTAATGAGGCAGGAGCCCGACGCCGGTTCCAATGCGCATGTTCTTGGTCTTGGCCGCCACGGCGGCTCCCATGACGAGCGGCGAAGGCAAATAGCCATCGTCGATGCCATGGTGCTCCGCGAACCAGCAATTCTCGAACCCGAGAGTTTCCGTCCACGCAATGAACTCCAGCGTTTCGGAATAGAGATTAGGCGACGGTCTGCGCCACTCCGTCGGATTCCTCACATCGAAGCCGAAGCCGAACCTCAGTGACGAAGACATCGAATGATCCCCGCTGAACAAAACGATAAGCAGATCCGCGATAAGCAGATCCGCGATCTGCAAAGTTACATTATTGCCGAAGTACGGGAGCCGCGGGCGAACCGCGCCCAGGTGCGATCCCCGGGATTTCGCATGGCAAAGTCATGCCTGTTCGACCTGGGAAATGGTGCGGTACGGCGATTGGGACGGTCGCGGCCTCGTGGGCAGGAAACAGTTGTTTCCCACGCCTTGAAAGACGGGCTCGCCCAGGAGGCGAGCGTCCGCGGCGGCATGAGGGCACCAGGGCGCATATTGCATTGCTGCGGGCGTGAAATGTCGATACGCCGATTCTCATCTATGCCTTACTGAGTAGCGAAAAATTATTCGAGTCGTATACTCGGGGGTAGGGATGAAAAGAGGACGCTGCCAGTCCCGGTCGGTGATGGTCTGCATTTGAAAAGAAAGCGACGAGCGCAGTCGCTCCACAGGGCTGAAAAAGGGGAGTCGTTATGAATTCTAGTTCGAGTCGCATCCTTGTACTGGCTGCGCTTCTGTTGGCATTGCCGGTCATGACCGTACCTGCGTTGGGACAGCAGGCACCTCCGCCGTCGGCGCAGCCCCCGAGCGATGCGCTCGAAGAGATCGTGGTAACCGCCCAGCGCAGGCAAGAAAGCGTCCTGCAGGTATCGGATTCGGTGCAAGCATTCACCGGAGCGGCGCTGACGCAGCAAGGCATCACCAATCTGGTCAATCTTCAATACGTCACGCCGGGCTACTTGCCTTCCGAGAGCTCGGGCTACACGCAGATCTTCATTCGCGGTATCGGCAACAGCATCTTCGTCGGCGCGGACCCGAGCGTCGCCACCTACATCGACGATGTGCCCCGCATCTGGGGCTCGATGGTCAATAATCTGGTAGATGTCGAGCGCATCGAGGTGTTGAAAGGCGCCCAGGGCGGCCTCTACGGCCGCAACGCCACGGGCGGCGTGGTCAACATCGTCACCCTTCAGCCGGACACCAATGCGTTTGCGGCGAACGGACTCATGGACTACGGCGACTACAACACCTTTCGCGGGGCGGGCTACCTCAATATCCCGTTAGCGCCGAATGTGGCCTTCAGCATGGCGGTCGAGCGCGACTCGCACAACCCGTACATCCGCAACATCTCGATCAATCCGACGCCGTATCAGGCTTCTTATTTTTCAGGGACGCCATACCCCGGCGTGCCGCCCCCGGCAATACTGGCCGACGTGCTCAACTCCGGCGTCACCCCCTCGGCGGGCTACAACGATGCGAGTTTCACGGCGTCGGACGCGAAGCTCCTGATCAAGTTCTCAGACACCCTCAAGCTCACGATTGCCGGCGACGACTCGATCAAGACCGACAGCGACGGGGGAGCGATCTACCAGACGGAACCGATGGTCACTCAGGCCGGCGTTGCGGGAACGATCAACCTGGTCACGGGTTACAAGGTCAACCTGCCGCCGGGCTTCATCGCGGGCAGCAGCGGCAAGTTCACCACCTCCATGGGGCTGCCCACGATCGTCAATCTGGTCGACAACGGCATCTCCGGCACGGCGGTGTGGAATGGGCCCGGGGTCGACGTGACCTCGATTTCGGCCTATCGCCATCAATTTACCAATTTCTTCACGGATCTGGCGGCCGCCACGGTGCCGTCCACATCGGTGTCGGTGCGAAACTACAAGCATTTCGTGTATCAAGAGCTGCGGGGCGTGTCGACCGATGCGGGGCCGTTCCACTTCCTCGGAGGTGCCACCTTCCTGCACAACGACTTCACCGGTAATACCCTGGTGTTCCTGCTCAATCCCCTGGTCCCGTTACCGCTCACTCACGTGAACACCTACGTCAAGGACGAGACCGTGTATGCGCAGGTCGGCTACGATTTCACCCAGAAGTTGAATCTGACGGTCTCCGGCCGCTATATCCACGAGACGAACGACACGGGTTTCGAACAGCCGCTCGTATCGAACGCGACTACCACGGAATCGAAAGGCCTTCCGTCGGCGACGCTCTCGTATGCGCTCGATCGCGGCACCGCCTATGCGCGCTACGCCCGAGGCTTCAAGGCGGGCGGTGTGAATCCGGTGGCCTCGCCCAGCGCATTCCCCGAGCCCAACGAGGGGAGCGTGTTCGGACCGGAGCAGGTGGATACCTATGAAGTCGGCTACCGACAAGCGTTATTGGATGGCAGAGCGCAACTCACCACGGCCGCGTTTTATAATAATTACAAAGACTTACAAGCATCGGCACATGCTCTACCTCAATATGCGGGCACAATCATTCTGGCGATCGTGAATGCCAAGTCGGCGCGCACCTTTGGGTTTGAGGAGACTTTCAATATGCGTGTCGCGCCACCGCTCACGGTCGGAGTCAATGCCGGTTACCTCGACGCCCAATACACGAATTTCGAGATTCAGAACAACCCGGTATTGTCCAACTTCAACCTCAACGGTACGACGATGACCAACTCGCCGAAGTGGCAAATCGGGATGACGGCGGCCCTCGATCAGCCGCTGACCGGCGAGCTGCATCTGATCGGCAACCTTCTTCAGTCCTATATCAGCGCAGTCAACTTCGGACCTCCGGGCGCCCCCTACCTGCCGCCACCCAACGGGTGGGCTTATTGGCTCACCAACGCCCGTATCGGGGTCGGTGCCGCGGACAACCGTTGGAGCCTCCAGTTCTTCACCAACAATGTGTTCAACCGGTCGTACGTCACCTACGGGGAATCAGGGGCGGGCACCGGCAACGTGCTCGCCTGGGGCAACCCGCGCATCATGGGGGGAGAGATCACTTTTAAATTCTGAGCGTCTAACTATGCCAGCCGGGAAAAGCAGTTGCGCACTTCTTGAACGAACACGTCGGGTTGCTCGAAGGCGGCGAAGTGCCCGCCACGGTCGAGCGTGTTCCAATACATGAGGTTGCGATAGAACCTCTCTGTCCATCGGCGCGCAGCGGGGACGATTTCCTTGGGAAAGACGCTGCAGCCGACGGGCAGATCCAGGCGTGTGGGCGCGAAGGCCTTGCGGAAGCTCTCCCAGTACAATCTCGCCGATGAAGCACCGGTGCCGGGAAGCCAGTACAACATGATGTTGTCCAGCAACGCATCGGTCGTGAAGAGGGCATCCGGATCCCCGTCGCAGTCCGACCAGAAATAGAATTTTTCGTAGATCCACGCGGCTTGCGCAATCGGCGAGTCGACCAGCCCGTAGCCGATCGTCTGCGGTCGTGTCGCTTGAAGGCGGGCATAGCCCGATTCATTTCGGTTGTAGAGTTCCAGAGCTCGCAAAGCCGCACGCTCCTCCGCATCGGGCTCGCCCCGTTCCGAAGCAGGTGGGATGACGAGCGGCATATTCAGATGAATGCCGGCGAGCTGAGGGGGCGCGAGTTGGGCCATGGCGATGCTGACGGTTGCGCCCCAATCGCCGCCCTGAGCCACGTAGCGCTCATACCCGAGCCTCGCCATCAAGGCGATCCAGGCGCGCGCGATGCGTTCGACCGTCCAGCCGCAGCTCTGCGGCTTTTGCGAAAAGCCGAAGCCCGGTAGGCACGGAATGACGAGGTCGAACGCGAGCTGACCCGGCGCTCCGCTGGTCAAGGGCTCAATGACTCTGTGAAATTCGATGATCGAGCCCGGCCAGCCGTGGGTGAGCAGCAGCGGCAGCGCGCCCGACCGCTGTGAGCGAATGTGAAGGAAATGTATGAGAAGACCATCGATCTCCGTCGCGTAGAGCCCGAATCGGTTGAGCATGGCTTCACACCGGCGCCAATCATAAGGACCCGCCCAATGTTCGATGAGGGCACGCATTCGCGCGAGCGGCACGCCTTGCGACCACTCGGCCGCGGTCTCTGCCTCCGGCCACCTCGCATTGCCGAGGCGACGCCTCAAATCATCGAGCGCCTCATCGGGTACGGACAGGTGGACTTTTTGAACACTGCGCATCGCGGGGGACTATAGCAGCAGGAGAACCTTGACGGCCTCAGCGACCCTGCCCGATCCGCGAATTGAGCAGCGGCATGGACGAGTCTCTCGCTGGTCGCCGCCGATCACGAGTGAGAGAATGAGAACATCGTCGGCAAGCCCACGCGCGGGGAGCTCATGCAATTTGACTGTGTGCCGGTCACCCGCGCGGAACAGAACTGCTCCATCCTATGGTGCGGAGCGACGCACGCCGCGGCGGTGATCGATCCGGGTGGAGACCTTGATCGGATCGAGTGCTTCCTCGAGTGGGAGGCTCTGAAGCTCGAGCTCGTTCTCGTGACTCACGGACATGCGGATCATGCCGGGCACGCGGCGCGCCTCGCGGCGACCACGGGCGCGCGCCTCGAGGGGCCGCATCGCGGCGACGAGCATTTGACGCGGGGATTGGCCGAGCAGGGACGGCGCTACCGCCTGCCGGCAGAGGACTTCACGCCTGATCGCTGGCTGGCGGATGGCGATGAGGTCCGCTTCGGCCAAGAAGCCCTGAAGGTGCTGCATTGCCCCGGACACACCCGCGGGCACGTCGCGTATTATCACGCGGGGAGACGGCACGCTTTCGTGGGCGATATCCTATTCCGTCATGCCATCGGTGCCTGGGAACACGCCGACGGCAATCTGCCTGAGCTCGTGCGTTCGATCCGCCGACTGTTCGCGCTTGGCGATGATGTGAGCTTCACACCGGGCCACGGCGAGACCTCGACCTTCGGTCATGAGCGGGTTTACAACCCTTTCGTAGGCGAGGAGGCGCTGGCGAGACGGTGGGCGGGCGACGCTGCGCCGCCGGCTCCCACCAACCGCGGTCCGGAACATCTCTAGCGGAACGGCCGCCGCAGGATGAGCGATAATCAATCTATGCAACCACTCACAGACTTGGCGTTGCCGCAATTGGCGATGGGCGACGCAGGGTTCGCCGAGGATCCCTTCCCGCGGTTTGCGGCCGCTCGCCGTCAGCATCCTTGGCTGGCGCAGAGCCCATTTGGTTATGTCGTGACCGAATATGCCGCCATGAAAGAGTTGCTCGGCATGGATGACAAGCTTCGCGTGGCTCAAGAGGGCGTCATCGACCTCATGAATGCGAGAGGCTCCAAGTGGGGTGAATTTCAACTTGGATCGATCAACGGCATCGCCGCCGACCGCCACAAGAGTCTGCGCGACGTGCTCGCGCCGATGTTCACTCCGCGGGCCGCCAATCAACATCGCGCGCTGATGCGGCAGGTGATATCGCGGCTCATGGACGAGTGGGCACCGAAAGGCAGGTTCGACTTCGAGGAATTTGTCTCCTACTTTCCCGTCACCGTGATTTGTGGGCTGATTGGTGCCTCTCCCGAGGTCGTGCCCCGGTTGAGATCCTCCCTCGAGACTCTGGGACTCGGCTTCAATCTCATCCCGGGCTTCTTGCCGAAATTGGAGCAGGCGATCGAGGTGATGGAAGGGTTCATCTCGGAATTGGTAGCGGCCCGCCGGGCCGGGCACCGCCCGGCCGAACAGGGCGATCTGCTGGACGCGCTGATTGCCGCCAATGATTCCGACGCCCTGACGACCGTCGAAATGACCAATCTCCTCATCTTCCTGTTCGTCGCGGGCTACGATACGTCCAAGAATGTGCTCACCATGATCATGTACGAGATGATCAAGCGGCCCAAGATTTATGCGCGCTGTAAAGAGGATATTGCGTACTGCCGAAAAGTCGTCGAGGAGGGTCTTCGGTATCAGAATCCCGCGACCATCCCGAGATTGTTGAACGAGGCGCTGACCTACCGAGAGGTTTTGATCCCCAAGGACACGATGCTGTTCTTCCCGGTCAGCATTGCGACGCGCGACCCCTCCGCCGTGCCGAGTCCGGATGATTTTGACCCCGAGCGGCCCCAAGGCGAACGCCACATGGCCTTCGGCCGCGGAATTCACATGTGTCTCGGCCAGTTCATCGCGCGGGCTCAGATCGAGGAGGGCCTGCACTTGATCGCTCGGCGGCTCAGCAACCCGAAGCTGGTCGGCAAGATCGGTCACCGTCCGTTTCCAGGTGTCTGGGGGCTTCGCGGCCTTCCGATCGAATTCACACCCGTAACGGACGAGAACGCACGCTGACGTGCAGCGACGCTCAGCTCGTGCTCGGCCTCTGCCGCGGCTGCTACTTTTTCTTGCGGCCCCCGCGGCTCATGCGCCACTCGGGCGGATAGCTGTTCTCCAGATCCTTCACGATGCTGGAGATATTGGTTTTGCCCATGGCGGCGCCGAAATCCAGATCGCCGGGCTCATGCTTCATGTAAGGCCAGAGTCCCTCCAACTGGGCCGACAGCAGGCTTCCCATATATTCGCCATTGTATTGCTTGTAGATTTCCAGAAAAGTTTTTTGCGCAGCCACCATATCGACCGGCCGGGTTCGTGCGCACGCAGTCGCGTACTTGAGGGTCTCCTCGTCGAGCTTCTCGCGAGGCACGACGCTGTTGACGAAGCCGCACTCTTTCATCTCCTGCGCCGTGAAAGGCCGCCCGGTGAAGAGCATTTCCTGAAACCTGCGCAATCCCATCGTCTCCACCCACGTCCACAGCCGCGGCGCCACGCCGACGTAGCGGAATGAAGGATGGCCGAAGAGGGCATCCTCGGAGGACACCACGAGATCGGCGTCACCGGTCTGATAGAAGTGCCAGCCGTAGCAGTAGCCCTTGGCCTCGACGATGCTGATCTTCTTGAATTCCTGGAGGCTACGGCAACCGCCTCTCGCTTTCGTATAGTGCTCGCAGAGGCCATGGATATACCGGAAGGCATCCTTGGTCGGGTACTTGACGTCGGGATCGTCGATCTCGAACTCATGCAGCAGCGACACGTCGGCGCCCTCGGTGTAGGCATCATTCTGCTCGTCCAGATCACCACCGGTGCCGAAGTTGTCACCCGCACCGCGGACGACCAGGACCTTGACGTCATCGTCGATGTTGGCGCGGTGAATGAGGTCTCCGTACAGCAGCCGCATGCCGACCGTGGTCGCATTGTATTGCTCCGGTCGGTTGAGCGTGAGGTACGCGATTTTGGTCTTCTTGTCCTTCTTGTACTCGATGAATTCCTTCGCCTTCTTGACGAGATCCTCAGCTCTGATTGCCATTGCTATTTCCCCCACACGCAGTTAGTAAATGACCTTCTCCGCCACCAGCCGCTGCCGCTCCTCGGCTGATAACCCGAGTAATTCCCCAAGAACGTAGTCATTCTGCTCGCCCAGGTTCGGCGCGGCACGGCCTATCGAGTGAGCGGTGGCCGACATCCGCCACGGCGCGCCGACGATCGGTATCGAGCGTTCCTTGTGGTCGGTGACATGACTGTAGAATTCGCGTTGCCAGAGAGTCTCGTCGCTGACGAGATCGATCGAATTCAGACTCTTGAATGCCGCAACGCCCCGGCGTTGCAGCTCGCCGGCGAGTTCCCGAGCGCCCCGGGAGCGAGTCCAGGCGGCAAGCTCGGCGTCGAGCGCCAGTACATTCAGGCGCCTCGCGCTCGCATCGGCATAACGGGCCGCGAGTGACGGCTGCTCCATGGCCTCGCACAAGGCGCGCCACTCCTCATCACTTTGGATGGCGATGCTGATCCACTCCTCGTCGGCGCAAGGGTACAGGCCGTGAGGAACGAGCTCCGGGTGTCGCGTGCCGGGCCGTGCGGGCACCTCGCCCGTCACGAAGTAGTCCATGAAGCAATCGCCGAGCATCGCCGCCAGCGATTCCACCGCGGAGACGTCGATGAACTGACCCTTTCCCGTTAGGCGCCGATGGTGGAGCGCCACCACCGCCGCATAGGCGGCGGCGGTGCCGTAGCTGCTGTCGCCGTAACGCTGATTGAGCAACACCGGGGGTCCGCCCTCATAGCCTGCCATGTGGCAGAGGCCGGCCAGGGAAGAGAAGCAGGGTGCATAGCCTGTCTGGTAGCTCAACGGGCCCTCGTTCCCATGCATGCTCATCGAGACCGCGACGATGTCGGGCTTGATGGCGCGCAGCACCTCATAACCCAAGCCCATGCGTTTCGCTGCGCCGGGGCGCAGATTCTCGATGAAGATGTCCGACACCTTGGCGAGTTCCTGTACCAGCCGCCGTCCTTCTTGGCTTTTCATGCTCAGCTGAACGCTGTACTTGCCGGGGTTGATGGCTTGAAACCCCGGTGCGTCATTCACATCCTTGTTGCCGAAGGCGCGCGTTGCGTCGAGCGAGTCGTAGCTCTCGACTCTGATGACCTCGGCGCCAAGAAAGGTGAGGAGCTTCCCCGTGTAGGGTCCGGCCCAGATCTTGGTCACTTCGAGTACCCGCACCCCCTGCAGAGGACCTCCGCGCTGCACGGTCTCGCCACGGGGCGTGCGGATTGGCCGGCTTTGCGAGACCTCGCGCAGCACCTGATCGGTATGTTGCCCGAGGAGCGGTGCGGGTTGATCGATTCGCGCCGGAGTCTCGCTGAGCCTATAGGGAACCGTCGGGTAGTGCAGTTTGCCGAGAGTCGGATGCTCGATCTGCGTGAAGAACTTGCGGAATTGCATCTGCGAGGATTGAAAGACATCCTCCATCGTGTTGACCGGCACGAGCGGCACTCCGAGCTTCTGCGCGCGCGATGCGACGTCGGACTTGTCCTGGTCCTTCATCCAGCGTGCGATCTCGGCGCGACAGCGATCGATGCGCTCTGGAGTGACATGAAGCTCGAGCCAGCGCTCCGGATACTCCCGCATCCATGCCGGCTCACCCATCAAGGTCGACATGCCGTTCCAGTGACCCGGCTCGGACATCCAAAGGTAGACGTACCCGTCGCGGCATTGAAAGAACGTGGCCGGTCCGCCGAGATCGTAGGCTTGTCGCCGGGTGCTGACCTCCATGGTTCCCGCCACCATCTGGCCGAGAACGTAGTCGACCAAGCTCGCCATCGATGCCTGCTGCGAAACGTCGATGAACTGTCCGTGGCCGGAGCTCTCCCGCCCGTACACGGCGGCGGCGATGGTGAGTGCCGCACCGAGGCCCGACTCGTAGTCCGGAAGGAAGCGACCCGCGCCCGTGAGAGGCGGTTTTGCGGGGTCGGCGTGGCAGGGGGAATGATATCCCCAGCTGCTATGCAGTACATTCACGCTGCGCGCGATCTGCAGCGCGGGCGGTGCCTCGTAGCCGAACGGTGTGATCGAGCACACGATGAGAGCGGGGTGCGCCGAGCAGGTGGTAGGGCCAATCCCAAGCTCCTCGAGGTACCCCTTCGGATTATCGTCGATGACTACATCGACCGTGCGAATCAAGTCGCGCAGCGCTTGAAGTCCCGCGGGACTCGCCGGATCGAGCACCACCGATTGCTTGTTGGTGTTGAGATACGCGAACAGACCGCTGCTCTCGGGCGGTTGACCGGCCGCTGCGAACGGCCCCATGGTGCGGGTATGAGTGCCGGTGCCGGGCGGCTCAACCTTGATGATCCGAGCTCCGAAATCCGCAAGCAACTTCCCGCAGTACTCGGCCGCGACACCGCTCGAGAGTTCAAGGACGCGTAGATCACTCAGCGCAGACACGCCGCCTTCCACTCTCACGCCACAACCCGGATCTCTTCGTCGGTGCACTCCCAGAATGGCTTGCGACCCGCCACCGGCTCTTCGGAAATGATCCATTTGACGAGGCGGCGCATCGGCTCGATGCCGTCCTGGGGACCGACGAGACCCGGGCCGTTGAAGGCATAACCGAGCGAGACGAAGCGCTGACCACCGTGTAGTGCGCCTTTGTGGCGCACTATTTCGCGCAAGCTTTCCGGGAAGATGCCGACCGTTTGGGTATAGGCGTCGATGGCCTCGAGCACTTCCTCGACGGTGTCGACGGGAATGAGATTGACCGTGCGGTCCGCGAGATACTCCCAGAACTCGACACGGTCGGGGGAATGCGAGACCAGCACCGCACCTTCGTCGTTCCGGCCGCCAATGACGGTGTAGAAATCGTCCGCGAGGCGCAGCGTGTCGACCTGACGGCGCAGCTCCGGATCATAGCGCTTGGGCTTGGTGGTGAGCGATTCGGGCAGGCGCAACATTGCCTCGTAGGTCAGCCGGCCGAGCTCCTTCAGCCTCTCGACCCCCTCATCATCCGTGCCGCAGGTGACGTACACCATGCGGCACGCCGAGCAGGCCGTCTGATTGCCCGTGGCGACATCCGTTGCGATGCGATTGGCGGTCTCCTGCATCATCTTGTCGTTCTCCAACACCTCGCCGCCGACGATGCTGGCTGAGCGCTTGGGATCGAGGCTGATGAGCTCGATTCCGGGCTGGATATACTTGGTCACGTGCTTGACGGATGCAAAGCCGCCCCAGGCGCAAATCTTCTCGATGTTGTGCGGCTGGTAGATCTTCGATTCCAACGCCTCATCACCTCCGCGCCAATAGGCGACCGCCACATGCTTGGTGATGGGATGATCGGGTGCCATGTCGACCATGGTGCGTGCGATCGCCCCAGTGGTGAAAGGATCGTTCGAGGGCACCTTGATGATCGTGTCGCCGCGCGTCACCGCGCCGCGCAGGATCGTGAGTGCACCGAGCACGGGACCGTTCCCGGCAACGATGTGCAAACTGCGCGCGCCATAGGCGCGGATCGCAACGTGCGATCCGTTGATCGCCTTGCTTACCCAGCTCTCGAGATAGGGAATGCCGATGTTGAACTCGACCATGCCGCGGATTCGCTCCTTGTCGAACATGAACGGCATGTCGTGGAAGAAGCTATCCATGATCGGCTTGGTGGTCGGTGCGGTGGCATAGGAGTATTCACGCGCTTCGAGCAAGTAATCGTTCTTTCTGATATCGAGCCGTTCGCCGAGCTCGGCAAGGTAGTCGAGAATATTCTCGAAGGAGATTTCATAGAGATCCTCCATCAGGCGCGCGCTCGCGAGCGGGATCTGGTCGGCGATTTTGTGCGGATCGGGCGCTAGGAAGGTGATGTCGCCGCCGCGGCCGCCGAACTCGATCAAGTTGGTCTCGATCACCTTGCCGCGGATGACGGCATAAGAAATGGGTCTCTTGGCCATCATCGCAATTACCCTCCCAAGCCCGTGAGGAAGTCCATCGCCTCGGCCTGCGCCTGAGGCGTTGCCGCACACGTGATCTTGTCGTCGCCACCCTGGATTTCGCTCACGCGGTTGATCTTTTTTTCAACCGCCACCGAGGTACGGCCGCACTCGCACGGATGGTTCCAATCGACCGTGACGAGGTCACCGGTGACGAGTCCGCCCCAGGTGCCATCCTGCGTCATATCGAAGAACGCAGCGCGACCGGTCTGCTTGCCCCTGCGAGGCAGCGGCCGGCCCGTGTCGAGGTCGAGCAGGAAGGTCGTCACCCAGGGCGGCACGTGGTAGCGGTCATGATCGCACAGCACCGAGAAGCTGTTCATCTCGGTCATGCCATAGGAGGAAATCATCCGCCGGGTATTGAAGAACTTGCAGATCACTTCCTCGAGGTCGTCGGGAAGCGGCACGCCTTTGGCGCCGCCGCCGCCCATGAACACCGAGTCAGGTGCAAAGACGCCGGACAGCCCTTCTTCCAAGCCGCGCTTGGCCGCTGCATAGAGAAGATTGGACGTACTCATGACGAACACACGCTGACCCTGCAGCTGCGCGATCATCCGGTTGACGAACTCCAGCTGTTGCGCGGGCATGTCTTTCTGAACGCGCGCCCACTCCTCGCGACGCGCGAGGAGGGAAGGCGGCACGTCGACCTTGCTCGCATCGCCCTTGGCGGCCGCCGCGCGCAGCCGCGCCGCCAGCCACATGAGGTCGGAGCTGATCTTGAAGTTAAAGGCCGTGTGCCAATAGCTCGGGTCGCCCTTGGCAAAGATCTCCCCGGCATACTTTGCGAAGGCGCCTGTCGAGCCATGACCATCGCGATAGAGCGGAATGATCGCGTGGATCTTGTCCTCGACGTCGCCGGGCTTGGGATCCTCACCGAATTTCTGCGAGAGCTGGACGCGCAGGCCCATCATCGAAAGCCCGTAGTCCCGCTTCGATTTGGGAAAGAATGAGCAGGTGCCCGTGCTGCCCGAGGATGTCGCCACGTCAAGCGGCGTTTCGTCGCGAAGCTTGGTGAGCCAGCTGTCGATCGAATCGCAGCGCGAGACATCGACGACGGTCGGATCGTGGCGTGTGAGTCTGGAAAGCCAGGTGTTCAATTTGCCGAACTGCTGCTTCGCGAGCAGCGATACGGGATAGGATTTGTACACATCGTGCGGCATCAGCAGGGGCGCCATTGCATCGAGCGAATCGATGCGCCGAATTCCCTGGCCGTCGGCGAGCTTGTCCAGCATCTTGATGTGCGGGCGCCGCTCCTCGAGACGCAGATTCATCGCGGTCAGCTGGACAGCCTCGACTTCCTCGGGTGGCAGCGAGTGAATGCGGGTGTTGTGGTAGCCGAAATGACCATAGGGGTCATTCATCCAGCCTTCGGCTTGGCGCTCGACGGTGGTGTCCCTGGAAGGTAAGGATGCAGCCATGTCTGGTCTCCGTGCTCGCGGACCGGCTCATGCGTCCGGCCTGCCGAGCAGCATGCTGTCACGGAGGGACGGAGTCAACCAAATGGTTGATTGTTTTGCCGAGGTCGCGCGGCGGCGGGCCGCAGCGCTTTGCGCTGCAATGCACGGCCCCGCCAACGGCCTCAGATCGACGTGAGGAAGTCGAGTGCCTCCGCCTGCGCGCCGGGCGTAGCGGCGCAGGTGAGCTTGTCCTCATCGCCGGTAATCTCGCTGAACCGCTGGATCTTCTTGTCCATATGGACCGTCGTTCGCCCGCACGGGCAGGGCCGGTAGTCGACGGTGATGCGATCGCCGCTGACGATGCCGCCCCAGGTTCCGTCCTGGGTCAGATCGAAGAAGGAGGCGCGGCCGGTGCGGACCTCATCGCGCGGCAATGGCTGGCCGCTGTTGGGATCGAGCAGCAGCACCGTCACCCAGGGAGGGATGTGCAGTCGCTCGTGTTCGCAGGTCACGAGGTAGAAATTCTGCTCGCTCATGCCATAGCCGCCGCGCAGCTCGACGCCGAAGAAGGTGCGGATCACCTCATCGACATCGTCCGGCAGGACGACGCCCTTGCCGCCGCCGCCGACCATGGCCACGGAATGCGGAGCGAATTCGGCGCGCACACCCGCCTTGAGGCCCGCGCGAGCGATGTCGTAGAACAGATTGGTGAGGCCAAGCGCGAAGACTCGCTGACCGCGCAGCCGAGGCACCAGGTCGCGAATGAAGGCCGCCTGTTGCCCGGGAGTCTCGGCGACGATCCGCTCCCATTCCGCGCGGCGCGCGAGGAGCGTTTCGGGCACGTCGATGCGGCTCGTATCGCCCTTTGCCTGGGCCGCGCGCAGCCGCCCGGCCAGCCAGATCAGATCGGCGCTCGCCTTGAACGACAGGGCCGTGTGCAACAGCGACGGGTCGCCCTTGCAAAAGATCTCGAGGAAATAGACCGGCAGCCGCGCCGTGTTGCTGTAGCCGTCGCGGTAGAAGGGCGTGAGCACATGGATGGGCTCCTCGAGATCGGCCCGCGACGGGGCATTGCCGAAACGCTGCGTCAGCTGAACGCGAAGGCCGGTGACGGAGCTGCGGTAATCGCGCTGGGTCTTGGGGACGAAGGACATGGTGCCGCTCGTGCCCGAAGATGTCGACACATCGAGCGGCGTCTGCTCACGGAGTCTGTCGATCCATTCGTCAATCGATCGACAGTCGCCAACGGCGACGCCGGAGAGGTCATAGGGTGTCAGCCGATCGAGCCACTTGTTGAGCTGGTCGAAACGCGACTTGGTCAGCAACGAGACGGGATAGCTCTTATACATGTCGTGCGTGAAGAAAAGCGGGGCGGCCTCCTCGAGCCGACTGATTCGCCGGATGTTCTGCGCCTCCGCCAGCTTGGCGAGGACCGAGATTTCGGCGCGCCGCTGTTCCAACCTGAGATTGATTCCGGCAAGCTGCAGGGCATCCGCCTCCTCGCGCGGCACCGAGTGCATGCGCGAATTGGAGTACCCGAGTGCGCCGTAGGAATCGTCCATCCACGCAAGCGCCTGACGCTCGAGCGCGGTGTCGGTAGCTGCCATGGCCATCACCATTTCTCCTTCGAGCGCGTCGCATCACCCATGATGAATTCCCACCAGCTGCTCGCTTTTCGCCCAGAGCAATTGGGCACGCTCCGGATCGATGGAATAAGGGCGCACGCCGCTGCCCCTTGCGGAGACTTTCGCCACCGCGCAGTCCTCGCAATAGTGACCGCCCACCCGGTCGGCGGGCGCGGTCACGGCAGCCCAAAGCGTGGTGGCGGCACCCTGAGGAACCGACTTATACCCGCGCTGTGCCGACGAAGTTTCGGTCCCCGCCATGACGATCGCGATCATTTCCTTGATCAGTTCCGGGGTCATGTGGCGGGCAAGCTCGGTGAGAATGCCGCCGGGGTGTACCGCCGTCGCGCGGACGCCGCGCGATTTATGCCGACGGTCGAATTCCACGACGAAGAGATTCACGGCCGTCTTGGCACCGCCATAGGCGGTGATGGGCTCATAGGGCCGATGTTCGAAGTTAGGATCGCTCAAGTCCAGGTCTGCGAACTGGTGTCCCACCGAGGACACGCAGACGACGCGTCCGCCGGGAGGGATGAGATCGGCCAGCCGGTTCAGCAGCAGGAAATGACCCAGGTGATTGGTGCCGAACTGCGTCTCGAAGCCGTCGGCCGTGCGGCCCAACGGGGTCGCCATGACGCCGGCGTTGGCGATGATCAGATCGAGCGGCTTTCCGGCGGCCCGAAGGGTGTCGGCTGCGGCCCTGACGCTGGCGAGACTCGCCAGGTCGAGTTCGAGGAGCGAGAAGCGCTCAGCAAAGGAATCGCCGATATGCCGGGTCGCGGTGCGCGCCTTCTCCAAGTCTCGCGCAGTGCCGATCACCTCCGCGCCATGCGCGGCGAGGGCGCGGGCCGTCTCCACGCCCAGCCCGGCGGACACCCCCGTGACCAGCGCGCGCTTTCCGGTCAGGTCGATGCCCTCGAGCACCTCGTCGCTGGTCGACTGCCACCCAAAAATCGTCATGGGGTCATCACCCGCCTAGATCAGTTTCAATCCCTTCGCCGCGTTCTCCAGAACCTGTCGTGCGGATTCGGCGGTCAGATCGACGATACCGACGATCATTCTCTGAACCCCGATCTCTTCGTACTCTGCGATCAATTCGCCGGCATTCTGCGGCCTGGCCGTCAGGCCGTTGAACGAGGCGAACGCCTCGCCAACCCCGAGATTGACGGCCGGGACGAGAAGCGTGATATCCAGCTTTTCGAAGTCACGCCCGTTCGCCTCGCAAAGCTGTCTCAAGGTCGCGAGCTCTTGTTTCATTTGCGCAGGACTCAGGTAGACCGGCAGCCATCCATCGGCCAGCTCCGCCACCCGCTTCATGGCCGCCAGGTTGTTGGTGTTCGGGTTGCCTGCCCCGATCAGTATGGGCGGATGCGGTTGCTGCAGGGGCTTTGGATAGGAGTAGACGGGGGGAACGATACATATTCACCGCTGAAGCTCGGTGTCTCCTCGGTCCAAATCGTCTTGAGCGCCCGGACGTATTCCATCGTTTTCGCCCAGCGCGAACGGAAGTCAACGCCCATGATCTCAGCTTCCTCCTTTATCCAGCCCGAACCGACCCCGAGCAGGACGCGGCCTGCCGAGATCCGATCCAAACAGGCCACTTCCTTGGCCAATATGAGAGGGTTTCGCTGAGGAACCAGACAGATGTCCAAGCCGAGTCTCAAGCGGCTGGTGCTCACGGCAGCCGCGGTCAACCAGATGAAGGGATCGGGCATGTGTCTGTAACTTGGCGGCAGCGGCACGCCATAACGCACAGGGTTTTCGATCTGCACCGGTATTATGATGTGCTCGCCCATCCACAGGGACTCGAACCCAAGTGCTTCCGCAGTCTTTGCGAGTTCGATGACCGGAACGCCGTGCCATGTGACGTTCGTGGCGATTCCTATCTTCAAGTTGAGCTTCGCTCCTACTTTGACCGCGGGTATTTCTTGCGCAATTCCGCGAAGGCCGTGCCGGGCCCTTGCGCGAGCCGCGCCTCGATGCGCTCGCAGAGCTGCTCGGGGGCGAGCGCGTCTGAATCGAGCTCGAGGTCCACGCAATCGTTCTGGTAGGCACGCTCGTAGTACCAGGGAGTCATTGCGCGAAGCGTTTCCCCAAGCTTCTTGACTCCGTCGGGGCCGCCAACCGCTTCCAGCATCGGCGGCGGCAGCTCGATCTTTCGTTCGGTAACACGCCTTTCGAGCACTTGCCGCGAAGGCTTCAGATTGACGAACAGTACCGGGACATCCGCCATGCGCCAGATGCAGTCCTGCAGAATCGGCGGATCGATGAACATCAAATGATCGACCACCATGTTCTGCCCGGCGCGGGCTGCAGCAGCGATCATTTCATGCATGGCCTCGATCGCCTTCCAGCCGACGGGCCCCCAGCCCAACCCGTAATAGCCTTCATCTTTCTTCGCTCCAAATATCGTGTATTGGCCTGGAAACAGCGTGCCCACGAGCAGATCCATACCAAACATCAGATAGGCGTCCTCGGCGCGCCGGGCAAACGTGCTGCAGGTGGTCGTCTTGCCCGCGCCCGACGTGCCCGAAACCAGGACGATTTGGCCACTCATGTGGAACGCCCGGTGTTGCCGCGAACCATCCGGCGGAACTGCTCCATCGGCTGGAACTCCTGAATGTCGCCCCAGCCCTTAACGCCCCCGCCGAAATCTGCTTCGAGCAGCGACCAGACCACCTGGCAACGGGGAAACCCGTTGAACATCAGGTGGCTGGAAGTTCTCGCCGTAATCTCGGCCCGGCGTCCGAGCCGATCCTCGAGCGTCAGAGCGAAGGTGTGCGGGGTGAGCGCGCCCATATCGGTTACGAGGCGTTTGCCCGCGGCGAGTGTGGCTGTGTTGCCGCCGAGCGTGAGGAAGCCACCGACCACGCGTTGCTCGTCGCCTTCCCCCATGGTCTGGGCATGGAAGGCCGTGTCCTGCGACGCGATTGCCCAGAAGTAGCTGCCTCGCTTCACGCTGTCGGTCTGCCGCCGGCCCCAGGACGTGTCGCGCAGCGCGAAACAGTCGACATCGAGAATCTCGCCGTTGTGCTCGATCCGTCCCTTCACCCGTCCTTGCTGCTCCAGGTGCATCCGATTGTTGGCCGAGGCGCCGGTAGCCTCGATTTCCATGCCAAGGAAGTGATGTGGCTCGGCAATCGCCGTCCACAGAAGATCCAACTTGAAACCGTTGGCCTCGTAGCGGAGCCGGTATTGCTTCAAAGGCTCGACGATTTTGACGTCGAGCGAATTGGACGCAGTGAAGCTGAATTTCTGCGCCCCCGGCGGGATCGGCTGGAGGTGATGCCAGTCGAAATAGAGGCAGTCCGAGGGATGCGCCCCCGATCCGTCCCACAGAATCGGGCCACCCATCATGAGCTTCATGTTCGGACGGAAGAAGTAATAGACCATCCCGTGGATGCCCCGCTCGGGAATCGAGAACGAAAACCAGCAGCTTTCGTTCCAGTAGGGACTGTCATCAGGCTCTGCGCAAAATCGATCGACCTGAGTAGGTTCGGTGACCCTGGGCGGGGAGGGCGCCGTCATGCCTGATCTCCGTAGCGTGCAGACCGGTCACGTCGTCCGGTTTGATAGCAGCATGCTGTCATGGAAGGACAGAGTCAACCAAATGGTTGATTGTCTTTGCCCGGAACTGTGCTAGCGTTGTTGCCAAGGCAAGAACTGGCGGAGGCCGATGGCAGGTGGCAAAGACGCGCAGAGTCAAGAATGACCGCGCCAGGACGCGTCCGAGCCGGGCCTATCTGCCGGCGGCAGAGCGGCGCAAATCGATTATCGCCGCTGCGCAGCAAGTATTCGCCCGTGCCAATCTGCAGGGCGCGCGAACGCGCGACATAGCGAAGGCGGCCGATGTCAACCAGGCGACCCTCTTCGAGCATTTCGACTCGAAAAAAGCACTGTTTCACGAGGCCGTTGTCAGGCCGCTGATCGATGCCATGCGTGGCGCGCACGAAAGAGTAGAGGCTTATGAGATGGCCTCGACGCCGGGGGAACTGGCCCGACTGGCCCAGGCTTCAGGCACACGCCACCTCAAGGACATGATAGAGATCTTTCCGCTGCTCACCGTCGCACTGTTCTCCGATCCCGAGCTCGGTCGCAAGCTCTATCGTGAGGAAGTCGCCCCGCTGATTCGGCAACGCGGCGAAGTGTTGCGGCCGCTGGTGAAGGATGGTATCGATCCTGAGCTCGTCGGGCTGCTCAATTTCGGTATGCTCTTCGCCCTGGCGATGGACCGATATTTGGGCGACGGGCAGGGTGATTTGTCGGCGCTCGCAAGCCAGTTTACCCGTTTCTCCACGCAGGGCTTTGCGCGTGAGAAAAGCAAGGTAACGACAGGGGGAAGGAAGAATGGCTCTGCAACTTGACGATTATCGCCTGCTCGGCCGCTCGGGCGTGCGGGTGTCGCCGTTCTGCCTCGGCACCATGACCTTCGGCGTCGAGCCCGGCGCCTGGGGATGCACCGATGATGAAGCCGCGCAGCTGGTCGACCTTTACATCGACCGAGGCGGTAATTTCATCGACACCGCTAATTTCTACGGGCAGCTGGGCCAGTCGGAAGTTCTGCTCGGTCAATCGATCAAGGGCCGGCGCGACAGGCTGGTCATCTCTACCAAATATTCGCTTACCACCTCGCCCGGCGACCCCAATGCCTCTGGCAATCAGCGCAAAAACATGGTGCGCTCGGTCGAGGACAGTCTCAAGCGGATGAAGACCGATTATATCGATCTTTACTACCTCCACATGTGGGATTTCCGTACGCCGGTGGACGAGATCCTGCGTGCCTTCGACGATCTCGTGCGCGCGGGCAAGGTCCTCTACATCGGCTTGTCCGACATTCCGGCCTGGCAGGCCTCCCGCATGCAGGCGATTGCCGAGCTGAGAGGCTGGAGCCAGTTCTGCGCCCTGCAGATTTCCTACAGCCTGACGGAACGCACCGTCGAACGGGAGCTGATTCCGATGGCGGCCGAGATGGGCATGGGCGTCTGTCCGTGGTCTCCTCTCGGCGGCGGCGTGCTCGCGGGCAAGTATTCGAAGGCGGATCTCGTTCCGCCTGATATGAATAACCTGGGCTCGCGCAAGGCGATCAACGCGATCACGGGGCGCATCTCGGAGCACAACCTGGCGGTCGCCGAAGTGGTCAGCGAGGTCGCACGGAAGCTCGGTAAAACACCAGCTCAAGTCGCGATCGCCTGGACGCTGGTCAATCCGGTGGTGACCGCGCCCGTACTCGGGGTGCGCACCCTGGCGCAGCTCAAGGACAACCTCGGCGCGCTCGACGTCGAGCTCACCGCCGATCAGCTCGCCCGGCTCAATGCCGCAAGTGCCGTACCGAAAGTCTTCCCGATGGACATCCTCAAGTCGCCCGCCGAGGGCATGATGTTCGGTAATGTCAAGGTTCGGGAGCGCGGCTGATCAGCGACCCGGGTAGCGCTTCGGGGTAGTGCGTCAGCGGTTCACAAACTCCCACACCTTGGCAATCACGACCGACCCCTCGCCGACCGAGGAGGCGACACGCTTGACCGAGCCCGCGCGAACATCGCCTACTGCGAATATTCCCGGTTGTGAGGTTGCGAATGGCGATGCAGCCGACCCCGAGCCGACACCGGTGATCACGAACCCCTTATCGTCGAGTTCCACGAGGCCCGAGAGCCATTCGGTGTTCGGTGCCGCACCGACCATGATGAACAGCGCGGGCGTTTCGAGGCGGCGTGTGGTGCCGGTCTTCAGGTCGCGAATGGTGAGTGCCTCAAGATCTTCAGTGCCGTGCAGCGCGGTCACCTCGGCGCAATATTCGATCGCGATTCTGGTATTTGCCTCGAGCCGGCTGAGGAGGTATCTCGACATCGAAGCAGCAAGCGATGCGCCTCGCACGAGAATGCGCACGCAACGCGCTGAGCGGCTGAGAAACATCGCGGCCTGGCCCGCGGAGTTGCCCCCACCAATGATGACTACCTCGGACCCCTTGCAGTAGCGAGCCTCGATTTCGGTCGCGGCATAGTAGATACCGGCGCCCTCGAAGTCGGCCAGTCGGTCGAGCGGCAGCCGTCGGTACTGCACCCCGGTCGCGACCACGATGGACTTGGCGCGGACGCGTTGGCCGTTGTCGAAGGTAACGCAAAAGCTCTGATCCTCGAGGCGCCGAAGTCCCACCGCCCGCCTCGGCATCGCAAAGCGCGTTCCGAACTTCATCGCCTGTACCTCGCCGCGCCAGACTAAGTCCGCGCCAGAAATTCCGGTCGGAAAACCCATGTAGTTCTCGATACGGCTCGATGCGCCGGCCTGGCCCCCGATGGCGACGTCTTCGACGACGAGTGCACACAAGCCCTCCGCCCCCGCATAAACCCCCGCGGCAACCCCGGCCGGGCCGCCGCCCACGATCAGCACGTCGAACAACTCGTCGTTGCGGAAGTCGAGGTTGAGGCCGAGCAGTCGTGCAACCTTGTCAGGCGTGGGATCGGTTACGGCGACGTTGCGTCCAAAAATGACCGCGGGTACTGCAGGGGCGATAGAGCAGCTGTGGGCCGTGGCCTCGGCATCGGCACTTCGCAGCGGTAAGGAGGTGTAAGGAATGCGGTTACGGCTCGCAAACTCGGCGATCCGACGCACGTTGCGGTCCACATCCTCGCCGATCAGCAGCAAACTGCCATCCCGATCGTCGAGCTGACGCCGGCGCCGTGCGGAAAATACGGTGATGATGATGTCGGACATCTCGGGGATCCGGGACATCAACCTCAACATCGCCTCGCGCGGCACCTCGATTACGCGTGTTTCCCGAGCGGCGCGCATCGCCATAGACCAGGAGCCACCGTTCAGAAAAGAGATTTCACCCATGAATTGAGTCGGCCCGAGCGTAGAGGGCAAATGGCGCTCGTCGGTGTAAGGATTGACCACCTCGATCTCGCCGTCCTCGACATAGACGAAGCCCGTGATCGGCTCGCCGGGACGGGCGAGAAAGGTGCCCGCGGGATAGGTGATACTCTTACCCTCCGCGCGCAACGCCAGAACGTGAGATGCAGCCAGGGGAGTCCGCTGCATCTGACGTAAATCGCCGCCAATCGTTTCCATGGTTGACTCGTCCTTTGTGAAGATTCCACCCGCCGACCCATTCGGCACGGGGACACTGTAAGCGTTCGAACTTAAGGTCGAGTGTGCCCGTGACCTGCATAAACGACGATGCGCACCCTAGACGATCCTTTGCATCAGGGCGCGTAACGGGTGAAGACAAAGTCGCGAGCTTTGACGGGCACGTGACAGGGAAAGCACGTGTTGAGCAGCGCTTCATCTGCGGGTTTACCGTCGGTGAATTGGGCGTACCCCCAGCCACCCGTCGCGGCGTATTTTTTTGAGTCCTTGACCATGAACTGGACATTGGTGGGGGCCCCGGCCACGAAAGATTGGGGACGGCCAAAGACCTTGTTGTTCTCCTCCGACGGGGTGTAACTCCAGGCGAGCCGGGCAATGATCGCCCCGTCGGGGAACGGAAGCGTGCCTGACCGGTAGGCCTTGATCGCTATGTCGTTGCCCAATATGGCCCGCAGATCATTGAGCTTGCCTTCTTCGTGGGCCACTGAGATGACCGCCCAGTCGCGGTATCCGGGGGGAATCTTGATTCCGAAGATCGGGACAGCGTCTCCATCGGGTTGCCCGGATGAGTAGGCCTTGTAGATGAAAACGCCGCTCAGCGCTGCAACGGCACCCAGCATCCAAACGATCCTTTTCATAGCTGGCTTCCTTCCAGAGTGCAATGCGTGATCTCGATTTCAGATGGAGAATACCTCAGCTGCCTGACCGTTTGGACTGCGGAGCAAACATGCCGGTCGAATGCTGCAAGGCAAATGATCAAGATTCATTTTGAGTCACGGAATTCGGGCATATACTGCCCAAAACGCGCATACGACCTGGTATCTCTGCGAGCGACAAGCAAGAACACTAACAGGCCGAAATTGGAGAACTCAAATGCAAAGCTCGTCCGCCCACCGACGGCCTATGCGCGCCGGCAGCATGGCGCATGACCAACCCCTTGACTGAATCGGCGAAAAACATTTTCTTGTTGAGCGTCACGTTTGATCGCGGAAGCGTTTGAACGAGCACGTGAGCTACCGGTGGCCGTGACTCACAATTTACAATGGAGGTATGCGCGATGGCGAGGATTTCATCCCGGTTGAAGGGGATCATTGCAGCAGTACTCCTAGTCGGGGCGGCCGGCTGGGCCGTGTCCGCGCAGGACCGGTACACGTTGCAGGTGCCGAATGGACTCGCGTTCTCCGAGTTCAGGGGATACGAGGGCTGGCAGGTCATTGCTATCAGTCATAACGGGGCACTGATTGCGGTGATCCTCGGGAACCCGGCGATGATCGATGCGTTCAAATCCGGTGTACCTGGGAACGGCAAGGCTTTCCCCGACGGCGCCAAGATGGCGAAGATCCATTGGAACCCGAAGACGAACGCGACGGCCCCCGGTCAGCCGCTTGTCCCTGACACGCTCCATGACATCGATTTCATGGTGAAGGATAGCAAGCGATTTGCGGACAGCGGGGGATGGGGATATGGCGAGTTCGAGTATGACACCGCGTCCGATACGTTCAGGCCCGGCACCCTGTCGGATAAACCCCCGCAGGCGAACGACGCCAAGTGCGGTTTCGCATGCCACACGGTCGTGAAGAAGCAGGACTACGTTTTCACGGCGTACCCCAAGAGGTGACCGCCTTCGGCGTGGGTTCCGCGACGGGCGTCGGCCCGTTCGAAGTTCGGTACCATTGCAGGTATGCGGACCATTCAACAGGTGATCCAAGAGGCGGCCGAGTTGCTCGGCCGCGGCCGGGGGGCAGAGGCCGAGCCGCTCTGCCGAATGGTCCTCCATTCGCACGCGGATCATTTTCAGGCGCTGAACCTTCTCGGCATCATCACGGCCCAAACACGCCGCACCGCTGAAGCGGCCGATCTTTTTCGGCGCGCCCTGGCGGCAAAGCCGGACGATCGCAGCGCAGCGGCGAATTACAGTAAGGTTCTCACCGAACTGAACCGCTTCGACGAAGCACTGGCGATCTGCGACCGGCTGCTGCGGCTCGAGCCGCGGCATGCGGAGATTCACAAGCATCGCGGTATGCTGCTGCAAAAGCTGGGGCGCACCGAGGCGGCTCTCGCGAGTTTCGACAACGCGATCGAGCTCCGGCCTGATGACGCCCAGGCCCACTTCAACCGCGGTGTGCTCCTGCGAGCGATGCACCGCCTGTCCGAGGCGCTCACGAGCTACGAGCGCGCTCTGGCCATCAAGCCAGACTACGCGGCCGCCCACAAGAACCGCGGCGTGGTTCTGCATGAGCTAGGCCGCTCACCCGAGGCGCTGGCGAGCTTCGAGCGGGCACTTGCCAGCAACCCCGGCGACGCCGGTGTCCACCGTAACCGAGGCGATGCGCTGGAGGCGCTGGGGCGCCCCGAGGAGGCACTCGCGAGCTACGAGCACGCGCTCGCGCTCCGACCGGGCGACGCCGACGCCCACGCGAGGCGCGGCAGGGTGTTGCGTGAACTCAAACGCTTCCAAGAGTCGCTGCTGAGCTACGAGCGGGCGCTCGCGATGGCGCCGGACCACGCCGAAGCGCATAACAACTTGGGCGTCGTGTTGCAAGAGCTCATGCGTCCCGAGGAAGCGCTCCGGAGCTTCGAGCGAGCGCTCGAGATCAAGCCGGATGACGCCGATATATACGCCAATCTGGGCAATGCGTTGGTGCGGTTGCGACGCTGGGAAGAGGCGTTGTATCGCTATCAGCGGGCGCACGAAATCCAACCGGATCTCGACTGGCTGCAAGGCAATTGGCTGCACGCAAAAATGCAGCTGTGCGATTGGCGAGACTTGGATTTCGAGATGACTGAGCTTCTCCGGGACGTCGCGCAGTCGAAAAAGGTGGTATTGCCTTTCCACTTGCTGGCCCTCACGGATTCCCCGGCCTTACAGCTGCAGGCCGCCAGAATCTGGGTGAATCATAACGGTGCCTCCTCGGGCCGATGGCGCGCGGCTCGTGACCCCGAGCCGGCGGGCAAGATCCGTCTGGGGTACTTTTCCGCCGATTATCACGACCACGCCACCGCGTTTTTGACTGCAGGCTTGTTCGAGCGCCACGACAGGTCTCGTTTTGATCTGACCGCGTTTTCTTTCGGACCTCCGAAGCAGGACGAGATGCGGCGGCGCTTGACCGCGGCGTTCGATCGTTTCGTCGATGTGCGCGAAAGATCGGATCTGGAGGTGGCCCAGTTGTCGCGCGAGCTCGAGATCGATATTGCGGTGGACCTCAAAGGTTTTACCGAAGGCGCAAGGATGGGGATCTTTGCGCACCGCGCCGCACCCATTCAAGTCAGTTATCTGGGCTATCCAGGGACGTTGGCCGCACCGTACGTGGACTATCTGATTGCGGATGAAACCCTCATACCACCGGAGTTCCGCCTGCATTACACCGAGCAGATCGCCTACATGACCCACAGCTACCAGGCCAACGATCGCGAGCGCACGATCGCGGATCGGAAGTTCACACGCGAGGAGCTCGGATTGCCTTCCCAGGGGTTCGTTTATTGTTGCTTCAATAACACCTACAAGATTGCGCCCGCCACGTTCGATGGGTGGATGCGGATCTTGCGGCGCGTGGAGGGGAGCGTGCTGTGGCTCTTATTGGATAGCGAGCGGGCGGCCGCAAACCTGCGCCGCGAGGCCGAAGCACGCGGAGTGAGCGGTGCACGCCTGGTGTTTGGGAAGCGCATGGTCCCCCCGGAGCACCTGGCGCGTCAGCGCGCGGCGGATCTCTTTCTCGATACGTATCCGTACAACGCGCACACCACGGCCAGCGATGCTCTTTGGGCGGGCTTACCCGTGCTGACGCGGATCGGCGAGTCGTTTGCGGCCCGAGTGGCGGGTAGTTTATTGAAGGCCGTCGGCTTACCGGAGCTGATCACGACTACGACCGAGGCGTACGAAGCGCTGGCGATCGAGCTTGCCGAGCATCCCAATTACCTTCTCGAGCTTACCGCCAAGCTGCGCCGCACCCGCCTTCAAGTGCCCCTGTTCGATACAGACCTGTTCGCCCGCAATCTGGAGGATATATACCTGCAGATGTACGGGCGCTTGAAGTCCGGGTCAGCTCCAGCGCACCTTCGACCCCAGGCCTAGCCGGACGGTGTGCGGGGTCCTACCTGTCACTACGGCAAAAGCGATAAGTACCATTGCACCCATCGATGCGCCTCGTGCGTCGAGTGCGGCCGCGAGACGGCCGCGGACCGTACACGAAATGCCGGCGCGCTCCTTCTTTTCGCGCTCGTGATGTTCGACCAACGTCGCGCTGGCTGGCGCCGCCACTACCGCCCGGCTGGCCTGCGTGCGCCTGACACCACGCAATGCCGATCAACTTCCAGCATACGCCCCCCCGGGAAGCCCTCGTTGCACACCGTATCTTTGCATGACAGATTGCACGGGAAGGGCTGTAGCCGGGAGCGCAATGAGCTGCAACCATCGAGTCAGACATGGGGACTTCGCACGCTTGAAATCCATCCATTGCGTCGGCTGCGGTCTGCTGCTGCTGTGTTGCTGCCATTCCGCGCTGGTGAGCGCCGCAAAGCTCACGGACAAACAGCGCACGGAGATCGCGGAGCCGAGGCCGGCCGGATTGCCTAGCGATGCCGAGTTGGAGGCGTCGCACGCTGTAATCGGCAAGATCGACATCGACCCGCGAAACATCTTCGACGAAAGCGATCCGCGCGAGAACAAGGGTCTTTACAAGCTGGCGGACCGGCTGCACGTGCGCACGAAGCCTTCGGCCATCCGCGCTCAGCTGCTCTTCAAGAGCGGAGATCACTATAGCGCCCAAAAGCTCGCCGAATCGGAGCGCAATTTGCGCAAGCTCGTGTACATTTACGACGCGAAGGTCTTTCCCGTCCGCTTTGCCGATGGCAGGGTGGACGTCAAAGTGATCACCCGGGACGTGTGGACGTTGGATCCCAGTGTCTCCTTCGGCCGCTCCGGCGGTGTGAACTCAACCAGCTACAGCCTACAAGAGGAAAATCTCCTCGGCTGGGGCAAGTCGCTCGAAATTGGGCGCATCAGCAACGTCGATCGCACGAGCAATATTGCGGAGTATTCCGACCCCAATGTGCTCGGGTCGCGCTGGACGGCCTCTCTCGCGTATGTCGACTCGAGCGATGGGAACCAGCGCTCCGCGCAACTCTCTCGTCCGTTCTACTCGCTCGATACACCCTGGAGCGTCGCGCTCAGCGGGCAAACCTACGATCGGACGATCTCCCGCTATTTTCTCGGCGACATCGTTGATCAATTCAATGACAACGAGAAAAGGTATTTAGTCGGCGGCGGCGTGTCCGGCGGCCTCGTGGACGGCTGGACCAAACGCCTGCTATTCGGCATGTATTACGATCGCAATGATTTTTTGCCGACCCCGGCGACATCTCTGCCGGCCAATCCGCTGCCGCCCCAGCGGACGCTTTCATACCCGTTCGTGGGCTTCGACATCGCGCAGGACAAGTACGGCAAGGCGGGCGATGAGAATCAGATCGGCAGGACGGAGGACCTGTACTTCGGCACGGAGGTCACCGGTGAAATCGGCTATTCGGACGCCGTCTTCGGCGCCAATCACGATGCCCTGATGCTCAAAAGCACTGCCGCGCACGGATTCGAGTGGCCCTATGGGCAGCAATTGTTTCTGGCCGGAGATTTCTCGTCCCGAATCGAGAGCGACCATGCGCGCAATTTGGTCAGCAATGCGTCCGCGAGATACTTCTGGCGCTGGCGCCCAGATTGGCTCCTGTACGCATCGCTTTCAGGGACGGTCACGCACTTGCTCGACCCGGACGTTCAGCTCTTGCTGGGGGGAGACAATGGGCTGCGCGGCTACCCGTTGCGATATGAGGCGGGTACCTCCCGCGGGTTGCTTACCATCGAGCAACGTATTTTCACCGATTGGTATCCGTTCAGGCTCATACGGGTCGGCGCCGCCGCCTTTGCCGATGTCGGCAGAACCTGGGGGAGCGGCGTTGTGGGCAACAGCGATCTCGGCTTACTGAGCGATGCCGGATTCGGCCTGCGGCTCGGGAATGCGCGCAGCGGGCTCGGAAACGTCCTGCACATCGACATCGCCGTTCCGCTCAAAGACGTCCCCGGCAATCGCAGGCTGCAATTTTTGGTGCAGACGATGCAGACCTTCTAGCTCAGTCCTTCCATCAGGCCTCCAGGCGCGCCGCCACTCCGCACGTCAGAACACGGACGTAGGTCGAGGCCAACTCATCCACATTCAGCTTGGCATGTCGATCGAACCATTTCGCAAGAAAGGCCATCGAGCCCCAGATCACGAGTGCCGCGTCATTGGCAATACAACGCGCGATCGTCCCGTCCTTGAAGCCAGCCTCGAAAAAGCCGATCACCCTCGTATGGGCTCTATCGATACGCTCCAGGATCAAGAGTCGCTGGGCCATTCTGATCGACGGCAGATCGCTGAGTGTTGCCGTAGGTCCATCAGGACCGCAGGTGCTTTCGATTTGATATCTTATATACAGCTGGAGCTTGTCAAGCCCCGTCTTCCCTTCCTCATCGGCCCTCTTCAGCGCGCGCTCGGAAAAATCCAGCGTGCGCATATAGCAGAGCGCCGCCAATTCGTCCTTGCTGCGAACGTAATGATACAGGGCCGAGTCGGTAATCCTGAGTTGAGCTGCCAAGGTGCGCAACGAGGTTCCACTGTAGCCGAGCTCATTCAGGCAGTGGGTGGCCGTCTTCAGAATTACGTCCAGCTTTCTCTTGTACTGCTGTTCACGATCGAACGTGAGTTCGTCGACCTTCCCCGAGGGCAAGAGGGCGCGTGCGTGCTTCCTCACCGAGGGTTTCTTCCTGTTAGCCAATCGCTCTCCAACGGCGGAGCAGGCCGGGGTGCCGTGGTTTCGGGGTCTGAAACGTCACGCTACAATGTCAACCGGGCACTTGCAAGGTTTACTGTATGAGTGCTTAATTGCGCGTGCCGATGGGCGAATCGGCTGGGAGCGCGCGTGACTCAGAGGAGTTGTCGAGAATCATGGATCCCTTGGAACCCGATTTTTTCAGCGATCTGGCAGTGATTGAGGACCCGAAGGGCTATTTCGACCGGCTGAGGTCGCAATGTCCCGTGGCGCGAGAGCGCTACCATGGCTCGGTGATGGTGACCGGCTATGATGCGGTGATGGAGGTCCTGGCCCGCAAGGACGATTCCCTCTCATCGGTCGTCTCCACGATAGGACCCATCCCGCCGCTGCCGTTTGAACCCGTGGGAGATGACATCACCGAGCAGCTCGACGCCCACCGCGACCAGATTCCCTGGTCTGCGCACCTCGTCTGCTTCGACGGCAAGAAGCACGCCGAGCATCGGGCGTTCATCACGCGCCTCTTGACCTATACGCGGCTGCGGCAGAACGAGGATTATCTCAGGAGTCTGACGAACCGCCTGATCGACGGCTTCATCGGCAGAGGGCGCTGCAATCTGGTGACTGACTATGCCCACGCCACCACGACCTACGCGATCGCGGACCTGCTGGGAATTCCAGAACACGATCGTTCAGAATTACTCCAATTGATCGGGGCCCCGCCCAGCCAGATTGACGGTGATGCGGAGCACAAGCTCGGTCCGGATCCGCTGGTTTTCCTCAAGGAGCGTTTCGATTCTTACATCCACAAGCGTCTGGAGAATCCCGGCACTGATCTGATGTCGGAACTGGCCGGATCCCGATACAAGGATGGAACGACGCCGCGCCCGGAAATGCTGTCCCTTTTGGCGCGCTTTCTTTACGGGGCAGGACAGGACACGACTTCCAGGCTGATCGCGATGGGCGTGCGGATCCTCGGCGATAACGCTGAACTGCAGACGCACCTGAGACGTGAGCCTCAGCGTATCCCCGATTTCCTGGAGGAGGTGCTGCGCTACGAGGGACCGGTGAAGGTTATCTATCGCCTTGCGCAGAAGAGCACGACCATCGGCGGCGTCGAGGTTCCCGCCGGCACTGTGATTACGGTTTGCCTGACCGGGGCGAGCAACGATCCCGCGCATTTTGAAGATCCTGATGCGTTCGACATCGATCGGCCAAAGGTTCGAGACAACCTGGCCTTCAGCCGAGGAATGCACGCTTGCCCTGGCGCGCCACTCGCGCGGCTCGAAGCGCGGGTGGCCATCGAAAGCTTGCTCGCGAGGACGGCGGATATCCGCATATCGGAGGAGCATCATGGGCCGGCGGGTGTGCGCCGCTATCGCTACGAGCCGACCTACAGTTTCCGCAACCTTGTCGACCTGCATATCGTCTTTGATCCCGCGTTACAACCTTGAAGGCGCCTTGATCTTTGGAGCATGAATATGCCGCTCAAAGCCGTCGATTTCGAACCTATCGCCAAGGGCCTCTATCTGGAGGGTCTCGCAGTCGACTACGCACGCGAGACCGTCTGGTACAGCGATGTGATTGCCGGAGGAGTACACGGCATGAGTGCGCGCGGAGGCGTGGGGACCCTGAATTCCGACAGGATGTGGACCGGCGGCATCATCATGAATGAAGACGGCTCGGTGCTCTCCTCGGGGGTGGGCGGTATCATGTGGAATCACCCCGATACGGGCGGCGCGGGCTGGCTCATCGGCGAGATCGGCGGAACGCAGATCAACGGCGTCAACGAGATGATTACGGACGGCGCCGGCGGGATCTATTTCGGCACGATCGATCTCGATAGGATCATCAAGGGGGAGCCTCCGAGACCCGCGTCGCTCTACCACCTCACCGCGGGAGGCGAAACCCACCAGGTGGCGGACGGCCTCGGACTCGTCAACGGCATCATGCTGAGCGCCGACCGCAAGCATCTTTATTGCAATGAAACCTTCGATGCGACCTACGTGTTCGACGTGAAGTCCGACATGTCGCTCGCCAATCGCCGGTTGCTCGTCAAGAAGGAGGACTGCGATGGAATGGCGCTCGATGCCGACGGCAATCTATGGATCACCGGATTCCGCTCGAGCGAGATATCCCGCGCCAAACCCGACGGCTCGCCCCTTCCTCCGGTGCCGACGCCGGGTGGGGCGGTCACACAGATCCGATTCGGTGGCCACGATATGCGCGATTACTATATCACCTGCGTTCCCGCCGACGGCGGCGACGGGCTCGCCGTGGGGGTGCGTCCCACTGAGCAGCGTTCGATACTGTATCGCGGCCGTTCCGATGTCGCGGGGTTGGCCATCGCACCCGCGCGGTTCATATTGCGATGATCATTCCGGCAGTGTGACGCCTGACCCGCCCATCTCTTTGGGCATATCCTTCATTTTTGGCTGGCCATCGTGAATACGTAGCACCGTTTCCTGATAGTTCACGTGCACACCGGGTTGAAACTCCAGCCCCGGAATCACGGCAGCGTATATATCCACGAGCCCCATGGTGGGATGCTCGGTAAACAGATGCCCACCGCAATGCGTGCACCACTTTCGATAACTGATCGGCGTCTTGTTATACGTGCCGATGCCCGATGCGCCTTTGGTCACCTTCAGCGCGGCGGGCTTCCATAGCGTGAATGCATTGACCGGCCCGGCAGACCAATGACGGCATGACCGGCAATGACAGTAGCCCATGGCGACGGGCTGGCCCGACACCTCAAATTGCACCTCGCCGCAAAAACAGGCGCCGTTATAGATCTGATCGTTCTTCATGCGTGACTCTCCTTCGATTGCCGTGCCAGTAAAACCTGTCCCTCATTGCAAGCCGTCGAGAAACTCGATCTCCTCCGCGGTCGACGCTCGGCCGAGCGCGATATTACGGTGCGGAAACCGGCCGAATCGATCGATCAGCTGCTTGTGGGCGATCGCATGGTGCGTCCAGTCCGCGTTGCCGAGCGACTGGATCAGATCGAGCGCAAGCTTCTGATCCGCTCGATTCTCGCTGTGCTCGAATGGAAGATAGAGGAAGTGCCGCTCCTCCCGCCGCAGCGCGAGGTCGAATCCGTGCTCGATCCCTTTTCGAGCCAGCCGAAGCGCAACGGGGTCGGCCGCGAAGGCGCGCGGGGAGTCTCTGAACAAGTTTCGCGAGAACTGATCCAAAACGATGACGACCGCGAGCAGCGGTCGTGGCGCGAGCGTGCCGAAGGCCTCGGCCACGAGTCGCCGGTGCAACTCAAGAAAGCGCTCGCGAATTGCCGCATCCACTTCCTCGCTTCGGGTGAACCACTGGGGCTCTCCCAGCTCGAACCAGAAGTGAAGCACATCTTCGACCCATGCCGGTTCACCGGCTTCGGCGTTCGCGTTCACGCTGAGCATCGATCAGGCAGTCCGGCAAGTCGCATGGATTCGGCGAGGGTCGCCGCGGTGGCGGGGTTCTTGAAGGATTGTCTCGTGATGAAGTGGTGAACGGAGAAGTCTGGTTTCAGCACCAAACACTGCTCGGCGCTCGCTTTTGCCCGCGCGTTGTCGCCGAGCCGGGCGTAGCAAGCGGCCCGGTAGGCAGCGACCCGATATTGCGGGGTGACATGATGATCAAACGCCGCCAACGCCTCGTCATATCGCTGCAAGATCATGTGCGCCAGTCCCATCGAGCGCCAGTACCAGGGCTCGTCGAAATAGGGATCGATCTCCTTGGCATGCTTGAACCAGGCTAAGGCCTCCCCGGCCTCTCCCGCGTAGACCAGGATGAACCCCATGTCGGCGGCATTCCACTGGTTGCTCGGATTCATCTCGACCGCTCGACGGATATGCTGTAATGCCAGATCAAACGAGCCGCGCAGCAACAGCCCCTGGGCCAACAAAGATAAGCAGCTGCTCTCGTTTTCATCCAGCGAGACTGCGCGGGTTGCCAGCGCGATACCTTCATCCAGCAAGGCGTTCGAGCTACCAGGATCGTTCTGCCATTCTCTCCAGCGCATGGCGGCCAGCAACGCGTGAGCATGGCCGTACGCAGGATCGATTTTGACGGCCTTCTCGAACAGACGATTCGCCTCCGCCGCGCCTTCCGGATCGTCCCAGGGCAGGGCGTTGCCTTTTAGCACACACTCGTACGCCACCAGACTCGCCGACGGCTTGCGCCCCGCGCGTTCGATATCCGATACCTGGGCCCGGCCGACGAGCGTGCTGACGATCGTCCGCACGACCTGATCCTGAACGGTGAAGAGATTCCCGTCTTCCCGGTCGAACTTCTCGGCCCAGATATGACTGCCGGTCTCGGTATCGATCAATTGTGCGCTGATTCGAATGCGTGACTCCATGCGCCTGACACTGCCCTCGACGATAAAGCGGACATTCAATTCGCGTGCAACCTGCTTTGTGTCCACTCCGGGGCCACGATAGCGAAATGAGGCCGACCGAGATCGCACGGCCAGCAGCCGCCAGCGCGAGAGCTCAGTGATGATGTCCTCCGTGATTCCATCGCTGAAATACTCCTGCGCGGGATCGCCGCTCATATTGGTGAAGGGCAGTACGCAGATTGCGATGCGGGCAGGCGCCAGGTCCGGCCTCGTTGAATCGAGTCCGGCCGCCCCGATGGACCCGTTCGCAATGCCTTGCGCGAATTCCGGCGCCCGCGCGGTGGCTTCCTGCGGGAGTTGCGCTGCTGACAATGCCTCGGTCTCGGCGACTATCTGGTAGCCCCGGCCCCGCAGACCGGCAATGTAGCGGGGCTCGCGCGGATCGTCCTCGAGAGCATCACGCACCAGTTTGACGCGCTGACTCACGGTTTCGGGGCTCACGATAATCCCGGGCCATACCCGGCGCATCAATTCGTCCAGGGTCACAACATCGGGTGCGGCCCGCACCAGCACCAGCAGCAGATCGTAGGATAGTTTGGGAAGCGGGATGGGTATGGCGCCCCGGCTGACGAGCTGGCGCCCCGTGTCTATGGTCAGATCGCCGAGGCGGTACTTCATCGGATCACGGCCAAAAGCCTGGGAGCTCAAGCTTACACCGGTCGGCCCCGGTAAGTGACGGCTGGGATCGTTCAGCATGGCGGTTATCCAGGGGGCATCGAGACGCCGTCGGGCCACGCCGCGACGGCGATCTCGATGATCGAGAAGTCCTACGATGCCCGAGGTGCGGTCGGGCGATTGGTGGCTTGGTTGTGCAATGCCGTCACCGTGCTCTTATTGACCTGCGCAACAGCGCGAGCCACAGCGTCGTTGAAGCAGGTTTGCCAGGTGCGCTGTAGGATCAACTCGCGACCCTCAAATGGCCGGCAGACGTCGTTGGCCGCGCCTCGCAACCGGGCGTACAGCACCTTGGCTCCCTCTGTGGAGTCCAGATTGAGATCGCCGTAGGAGACCTTTCTCGAAAGAGGCTGCTGCGAGTTTGCGGCGTGGGCGGCACCGCTGGTGATTGCGAGACCGAACGATGACAGGCCGGCGATCAGAATGAGGACCGCTGACTGGGATTGAGTCTTGATGGTGCTTTTCATGACCGTCTCCTGACTAATGAGTGAAGGGTTTGAACACGATTCACAAATTACGGAAACAGCCTGCGGCCGGCATGAACGCCGGCCAAAGTCTGCGTGAAGCTTCTCCAAAGACTTCGTGAAGGGATACCTGTAATACAATCAATAAGATACTGACAAAGATCGCAGATGAGCGTCGCGCGATGCCCATCACAAGGTTGAAAGACCCCCTCTGCACAGCGGCGGCCGCTCGACGGTAAAGCTCGAATCGTCAGTATTCGACCAGGGGAGGGCGGGGACTCTCTATCCACCGTTGGACCGCCGAGCGGCGCCACTGCAGCGCGGCGTACTCGCCAGCGAATAGCTTGTCAACGGACGCGCGCGCCGCTGCGGAGAGGGCCGGGCGCTGGGCGCCGCAGAAGACCACAAAAGTGGGCCGCTCCTCGCGAATGGGCATGAAGTCGCTGCGCATCCAGGCCTGCACTTGCCGCGCAAGCGCACGATCGCGCGGGTCTTTCGGGTAAAGCCGCGTGCCCGGAAAGGTCTCATCGAGGTATTCGCATATCGCGGAGGACTCGGCTAAAGCGAAGCCGTCATGTACGAGCGTGGGGACCCGGCGCGTGATCGAGGTCTTGGAGAAATCGGCGCCATGATTGGCGTGCGGCGAGATCAAGAGTTTCAATATCGAAGTTCAATCCTTTCTCGAGCAGGCCCACGAAAGCGACCAAGGCGTAGGGACTTGCAAAATTGGCGTCAACGTACAACAGCACGGGGCAAATTGTATCTCACCCATGGTGCTCACGCGCAGCTCACCGTGGTCATTGGTATCATTCGATCAACATCCGAGCGCTCTCGGCGTCGACGTGTTGTAGACGATCGGGCGGAATCGATGAAAGCAGCCTATCTTCAAAACAATCACATCCATGTCGGTGAGGTAACCGATCACGTGCCATCGAAGGGTCAGGCACTCGTGCGCACGCACGTCTGCGGCTTGTGCGCCTCGGACGCTCATTTCCTCCACGGCGGCAACGCAGTGGTAGAGACGTCGCGCAAATTCGGTGGACCCTATGCGCACCTGGACCTGGAGCGCGTGATCGTAATGGGCCATGAATATGTCGGGGAGATCGTCGATTATGGACCGGGAAGCCGGCGGCCGCTGCGGGCGGGAACCAGGGTTACCTCGCAGCCGGTGGTACGAACCGCCGCGGGTCACTCAATCGTCGGTCAGAGTCACGATTGCCCGGGCGGCTTTGGCGAATACATGCTGCTCGATGAAAATGCGTTGATCGTGATTCCCGCCGACCTCGACGATGACAGGGCTGCGATGACCGAGCCGCTCTCGGTGGGGCTGGAGCACGCCCGCGCGGGCGAACCGGCGCCCGACGACATTCCGTTGGTAATCGGTTGTGGGGCGATCGGTCTCGGAGTGATCGCGGGACTCAGACTGAAGGGCTTGGGGCCGATAGTCGCCGCCGACCTCGATCCGAAGCGCCGTGATATCGCCATCAAGATGGGCGCCCACATCGTGGTTGATCCGGGCGAGGATTCCCCCTACGGTGCCGTTCATGGACTTGGCACCAAGCGGGCGAACCTCATCTATGAGTGCGTCGGCAAGCCGGGTTTGCTCAACGAGATCATACGATCGGTGGGCTTCGGGGCGCGGATCGTGGTAGGCGGCTTTTGCTTGGTAGCGGAGGAGATCTATATTCCGAACGCCCAATCGAAGCGCCTCAAGATCAATTTCGCGGCTGGCGAGGAACAGCAGGACCTCGATCTGGCGCTGCGCTCGATTGCCGCCGGCACGATCGACATCACACCGTGGTTGGGAGGACGCATCGGTCTCACCGGCGTTGCCGATGCCCTGAACGCGATGAGCAGTGCGGCCGCGCCAGTCCGAACCGTGGTCGATCCCCGGCGGATGTAAATGCAGCCTCAGGAGCTGAACCCCATGACAGACGCGGACGTGCGCGCTGGACCCTACTCCGGTTCGCGCGTGCTCCCGCTTGCGGGGGCCCAAAATTTTCGCGATCTTGGCGGCTATTCGACGCGTGATGGTCGACGTGTGAAATGGGGGAAAATATTTCGGTCCGGCAACCTGTCGCGGCTGACACCCGATGACTTCGAATATCTGTCAAAGCTCGAGATCAAAATGATCTGTGACTTGCGTACGACGGACGAGTGTCGGTCGGAGCCCAACAAATGGCGCGAAGCTCGCAATATCACCTATTGGGCGCGCGAATATCGTGGTGGATTCGGCGAGCTTCGCAATACGCTGGCATCCCGGCTGCCGACACCCGAAGATGCACACGCCGCGATGATTGCCGGTTATCAACAACTACCGTTTGACCACGCCCGCGCGTACAAGGAATTATTCGCAAGATTAGCAGCGGGGGATGTGCCGCTCGTGGTGAACTGCTCGGCGGGAAAGGACCGCACGGGTGCGGCTGCAGCAATTGTACTGAGCGCGTTGAATGTCCCACGCGAAGTGGTCATCGCGGACTATTTGCTTACCGAAAGAGTACTCGATACTCAGAAACTGCTTCTGGCGACAGCCGACAAGAGCATGAGTGCCTTCACACGGCACCCGCCCGAAATTGTTGCAGCCGTCCTGAGGGCGGATGCGAGCTACCTTCTCGCGGCGCTCGATGCCATCGAAAGAAAGCACGGCACGCTAATGGCCTATTTACTGGACGAACTTGGGGTGACCCAGGAGGCGCTGACCATGCTTCAGGAAAATCTTCTGGAGTGAGAGGGCACCGCTTCGCCACGCTGGGCGGCTCAGAGCATTTCAGGGTAAATTCGACCCACCAACCTGCCGGTGTCACGCGAGGAGCCGACGTCAATGAGCAACGAGAACAACTACACCCCGCCGCGGGTATGGACTTGGAGCAAGGAGAGCGGTGGGCAGTTCGCGAACATAAACCGTCCGATTGCGGGGGCAACGCACGACAAGGAGTTGCCGGTGGGCCGCCACCCGTTTCAACTGTATTCACTGGCGACGCCGAATGGTGTCAAGGTGACGGTGATGCTGGAGGAACTGCTGGCGGCAGGTCACGCAGGCGCGGAATATGATGCCTGGCTCATCGACATCCGAGAGGGCGATCAGTTCGGCTCGGGCTTCGTGAGTGTCAACCCGAACTCGAAGATTCCCGCGCTCATGGATCGCAGCGGGCCGAAGCCGATCCGCGTCTTTGAATCCGGTGCAATCCTCATTCACCTCGCCGAGACATTTGGGGCCTTCCTGCCGACCGAGCGTTCGGCGCGCGCGGCGTGCCTCTCCTGGCTGATGTGGCAGATGGGATCCGCGCCCTATCTCGGCGGGGGCTTCGGTCATTTCTTTGCGTACGCACCCACCAAGATCGAATATGCGATCGACCGCTTTGCCATGGAGGTAAAACGCCAGATGGACGTGCTCGATAGACGGCTCGCGGAGAGCGAATACTTGGGCGGTCCGCAGTACAGCATCGCCGATATCGCGGTGTGGCCTTGGTATGGAGCGCTCGCCCAGGGCCTACTTTATGGGGCGGCGGAGTTCCTGCAGGTCAACGACTACAAGAATGTCCAGCGCTGGACCGCTGCCATTGCGGAGCGGCCGGCCGTGAAACGCGGCCGGATGGTCAACCGCGTCCAAGGCGATTTGGCGAGTCAGCTTCGCGAACGCCACGAGGCGAGTGACTTTGACACCAAGACTCAGGACAAGATCGCTCCGGCCGAGTGAGGCGGTCGACAGGGCCTCATACGTCAGTCCTACGCCGGCACGGCGGATGGGATGGATCAAAGTCCAATTGCAGAACAACTCGACCAGCTGACAATGGGGCAGTCTGTGGCCGATGTGCGCCGCAGTATCGGGAGTCGCACTGTAGGGCGCTCAGTCTACTGAGCCAGCCGGCTGCGGCGGCATCAACGTCGTGTGGGGATATTTATGAAGCCAAAAGCCTTGCCGGCATTGCTGCTCGCGCTGACCTCGGTCGGTGCCGCGCACTCGCAGGACATCATTGCCACCGCCAACACCGATTGGCGCGGGTTTTACGCCGGCGGCAACATTGGCGGAGCGTGGAACCACACCTGCTCGAGCTGGGAGCCTGGACCCCTCATCACAGGTAATCCGGCCCTCGCCAACCGCTTTTACAACCGCAACTGCCCCAACAACGGCAATTTCATCGGCGGTGTGGATCTAGGCTACAACTTTCAGTTCGACCAGTGGGTTTGGGGTTTCAAGGCGGATTATGATGCCGTCGCCAGTAAGACCTACAACCGCGCCTACAGCTATACGGCCGCATCGCCTGCGTCTCCCCTTCCGAGCGGCACTTATACAGCGTCCGGCAAGGTGAGCCCGAACGGAATCTTCCTGTTGGGCCCGCGAGTCGGGTACGCGGTCGATCAGTGGCTGCCCTACTTTCGGGTCGGCGGCGCCTTCGCGAGCGGACAACACACGGGGACACTCTCTTACACCCCCGTGGGTGACACCACGCCAGCCGACAGCATCAGCGGCGGCAAGAACTTCAAGTCCAGCGGCTGGAATGTCGGCGTCGGGCTCGAATACGCTGTGAGCGGACCGTGGTCGTTCGACGCGGCCTACAACTACGTGAACCTTGGCAAGGGGACCAATTCCACCTTTGCCTGCCAAACGTCCAAGGGAACGGTGCCGCCGATCTGCACCAATTACGCCAATTTTTCACTGGATAACATCCACAACAGCTTCACGATGAATATGTTCCGGGTGGGCTTCCACTACCGGTTTGGCGGCCAGTCGGCACCCCCGCCCGCGCCGCCGCCGCCGCCACCGCCTCCGCCTCCGCCACCACCCCCGCCGCCGCCCCCGCCGCCGCCCCCGTGTCACGCGCCGGCCGGCTTCAAGGTGGATGCCAACTGCCACATCATCCAGCAGACCGTGATCGTTCGTGCGGTGGACTTCGAGTTCAACTCGTCGCAGCTAACCGCCCCGGCTCAGCAGACGCTGGACGAAGTGGCCAGCGCTCTGCAGACGCAGCCCGAGCTGCACGTCGAGATTCAGGGTCATACCGACTCGGTCGGCTCGGATGCGTACAACCAAAATCTATCGCAGAGGCGTGCGGAATCCGTGAAGGATTACTTGATAAGCAAGGGCGTCAGCGGCTCAAATCTGACGGCCAAGGGGTATGGTAAGACCCAGCCGATTGCGAGCAACGCCACCGCCGAGGGCCGTGCTCAAAACCGCCGCGTCGCCTTCGAGGTGACCAATGTTCCGGCCCACGTGAACGTGGTCAACAAGGACGCGAGTGCTGCTTCGACCGATGCTGCCCAACAAGGTGAACGGCCGAAGCCGAAAAAGAACGAAAAGAACGATTAGAACAAGCTGGCGGGCGGCCGACGCGCGAAGACGGTCAGACCGGGTGGGGCCTATGGCCGACGACCACGGTCAACGGATCGCTCGCGCGGCCATCGCAAAGTATTGCAGTCTCGATGTCTGCGAAGCCGGCGCGCCGAAGATACAGCCCGACCAATTGCTCATGCCCCACCTCATCGAGGGCCTGCCAGATGGCCACGGCCTTGGTCGGAAAGCAGCGGTTCGAGAAGCTGAGGACGACGGGCTGGCCCGGCTTGAGGACACGCGCGAGCTCGCGGAGCACGGCGAGCGGCTGCTGCAGATACTGAATCGACACGCATATCATTGCCGCGTCCACGGATGAATCACTCAGAGGTATCCGCGGATTGCGATTCAAGTCGAGAACGAACCGGCGACCGAGCCGCGGATTTGCAGCAAGTTCCTCGTCATTCATGCCATGCCCGATGACCTCTGCGTAGGTTACGTCGGGCGGGAGATGGCTGACCCAACTGCTCATCAGGTCGAGAAGAATGCCGCCGGCGGGCAACCTTGCCCGGTAAAATGCGGTCAACGCGGCAATTGCCGTGTCGTCGATATGGGTGACGAAGCGCGGCTGCGCGTAAAAATCGGCATCATCCCCAGCATCCGATTTTTGGAACGCGCCGGGCGGAAGCTCAGGAATTTCTGTCGTCGTCACGATCGCCGAGCCGCTTTTCCCCTCAGCACGAGGTTGCCGTCATCGAGACGGTGTCCAATTCTCATATCCCTCCCAGGATGGCTCCCCGGTGATCGTCTCAAAGACCGTGCCCCTCGGATTAAAGACCGTACCAACGTCGAAAACAGCGCACGGCATCGTCACATTCGCCTTGCGATCTATGAACCGATCCTCGTCCTCCTCAAACAGGCGCTTGATACCCGGCGATTCCATGATCCGATAGATCTCGTGAAGGTTCTCCTCGTTCGGAAGGATCCATTCCGAGAGCAGATCCCATTCCCACTCCATGGGTCCGTAACCGCTACCCTCCTGTCGAGAATCGCCCCCGCCGAAAACCCGGCTCACATAGTTGCGCCGGTACTCACTGAACAGATGACCGCAGAATTTAAGCGCCATGGGGGCGTGGGAGCGTTCAAAGTGCTCACGGAACTGCTCGTGAGTCAAATGGCTCTTACGCTTAACCAGATGAATGACTTTGTACATAAATGACTCACCATTTCAGAGCGCCCGTGGTCATATTAGACGCCCTGAGTTCTTCCAACCGGACGCCGTGAGTACGGCGCGATTACCCGATTGAGGTTGGTCTCGGAGGACATAAACGTATTGAATCACAATGTGTTACAGGATGATGTTAAACTATAATGTATAAGTCGTCGGGCGGGCAGTCGTGCTCCGTTCTTGGAGCCTGATTCAGTGTTCTCGAGCGGCGCCGGAATTGAATCTCCTTGCGACAGTACCCGGGGAGGATCGAATCCGACAGGCGAATGGGAGTTGCGGCTTGCAACCGGTACATGGACTCGGAACAATTGCCCCATGCCTGACTGCATCGGTTGGATGATGCTTTCCACTTCGCCGTACTGATCACGCGATGAACAAGGTTACACCGAGAGACTTTCGAAACGCCTTTCTTGCCGTCATGCAAGCCGAACGGGACAGCTTTCGTACCGCATTGGGATTCGAACCCAAATCGTATAACTTCTTCATGCGCACCACGATTTATCCGAGGGTCGGCCGGCATCTCGGACTACTATCGTGGAACAAAGAGTATTACACGCTCGATGGCATGCTGTACGAAGAGCGCGGTGTGGACGATACGGGCAAGTATGCGACCTATGCGAATTGGATTTCCGTCGCAATCGAGCACGAAATCGACAGCGCCCGCGCTCACGAAAAAATGAATAAGCTTCAGTCCTTCAACGCGCCGCTGAAGGTGCTGATTACCTACGCCGCCGAGGGCGCCGCTTCGGATTCTCTTCTACGAAAGTACGAAAACCTCATCAAGACGTCGGACGTATTCAATGACGTCGCCACCTTGCGCCAGCAGCTCGTCATTTTGGGAACGCCGAAAACCGTTCGTGAATGGCGCTTCTACGCCTACGAAAATGATGGTTTCGTTCTAATGCTGCCCAGTTAGCCGTACGAGCCCAGCACGCTCACGCTTTCAAGTCGCGGAATGTAGGGGTGCATCCATTTTGTGCACGGCCGGCAGCACCTCCTGCGCAAATAATCGCGTACTGGCGAGCGCTTCTTTGTAAGGCATTTCACCGAACTGCGGGACGAGCGTGATCTCGGAGAACGAACAAGCCTTCTGAGCCGCCTCGATTCTGCGGAGGATCTCCTCCGGCGTTCCGATCATGAGATTGGAGGGATGATATCCAGGTGCCTTCGCTGTTGAGCTGGCCTTGGATGGATCGCCGGAGACCGCAGAGGCGAGCACGGCCGTTGCGGCCGCTTCCCGATTTGCATAGGCCTCGTACCCCTTGACGCCTTTGAAGTTGGAGGAGTCCGCAAATCCGTAATGAAGGTTGACATCGACGTTGGCTTGGTCGATCCACCGATCCGCGTTCGCAGCACCTTGGGTCGTCGGCGTGCAGTACATGAACAAGACGTTCTTCGGCTGGCAGGGCGGCAGTCCCACCTCCTTGCGGATCGTGTTCACCAACTGAACTTCTTTTCCAGCCTCCTCAATGGGCTTGTTCCCCACGAAGAGCGGCACCATACCGCGGCGGGAGAGTATCTCGAGCGACTCGCGCGTCGCGGAGGATCCATAGATGCGTGCAAATAGGTCCCGGCTCCTGGGCGCAGGCCGAAGCGACATCTCGGGAATTTTGAATATCTTTCCTTCGTAGGAAAAACGCTCCTGCGAGAACGCCAGTTTTAGAATATCGAGCGTTTCGTCAAAGCGTTGCCGGCTCTCCTCGCGCGGCACGCCCACCGCTTCGAATTCCGATTTCGCAATGCCGCGCCCGAGCCCGATCGTGGTGTAACGACCCTTGGAGATGATATCGAGATAGGCAATTTGGTGCGCGAGCCGGACAGGATGCCACCAGGGTGCGACCGCGACCATCGTCCCGAAGCTCACGCGTTCCGTACGACCGGCAAAGTAGGCGAGCACCTGCAGCGGGTTAGGCGTCATTCCATAGGGCGTGCCCTGGTGCTCGGGAGCCCAGATACCATCAAAGCCGAGCGGCTCCGCGAGGTCGCCCAGCGCAAGCCCCGCCTCGACGAACTCATGATCCGGCGTCGCGGGAGGATGGTCGAAACCGCCGCTCAGAACGCGCTGCCAGTCGTGCGAATTATGGGCGAAAACACCGATATTCACTTTCATCGATAATCGTCCCATGTGTCGCGGTGGGTCGCGGCTCGTTTCGGTTCAAGTATAAGTAAGATCTGTCGATTTACGGAAGTTTGCTAGTCTCCATGTCGAGGCGCGGAACTGAGCGAGTTTCTCGGGAGAGAGTCCATGGCGGAGGGATCGCTGACCCAGAATCACTACGAGCTGGATCGAGAAAGGCCCGCAGGCCGCAGCCCTCGTCAACATCTCCTCGATAGCGGGAAATTTCCAGGGGGGCGGCCAGTCGATCCAGCCGTTCTATCCTGCTTCAAAAGCGGCAATCGCCGGGTATACGCGCTATCTGGCGACCCGCTACCGGGGCGCGCCGCGCGCCAATGCGGTGGCACCAGGGCTGATCATTACCCCGCGTACGATACCCTTTCTCGATACGCCGGTGATCGCAGAGACCGCCGCGCGCATTCCGATGGGGCGCCTCGGATTTCCGGAAGAGATCGCATGCGCCGTCCTGTTTCTACTGTCTCCTGCCGCAGCCTATATCAATGGCGTATTGCTGCCCGTCGACGGTGCTTGGGCTCACGCGTAGCGGTGATAGCGCCGCACCGTTGGGTCTTGATCTCGTACCGGGAACCATACGGAATAATCAGGGTCCGATCGGGGACATTCATGGAAAGGCGAAAAGCTCATCCGAAGCCGGCGGTTGCCCGCAAGGTGCCTACGTCGATATGAAACAGGAGAAATCGAGTGTTGCCGATGAGGTTCATGTTGCTCGCCGCGGGGCTTCTCGCCTCGTGTTTGTCCGTCGCTGACCCCATGCAAGCGCAACACGGCCCGCAGTTCGGAACGTTCGGCCTCGATCTTGCGGCGCGGAAGCTGAGCGTCAAGCCGGGCGACGATTTCTACATGTACGCCAACGGCACCTGGCAGGACTCTTTCACCATCCCGCCGGATCGCAGCTCCTATGGGTCGTTCACTCGGTTGGCCGAACTCTCGGAGCAGCGGGTGCGCGACCTCATCGAAACGGCGTCGAAATCTCCCGCCACGCCCGGGTCGAACGCACAGAAAGTCGGTGACTTCTACGCAAGCTTCATGGATCAAGCGGCAATCGATGCCAAGGGATTGGCGCCGATCAAGGACAAATTATCGAACATCGACGCGGCTCGATCGCGCACCGACATAGCACGCTTGTTCGGTGCGCCCGGCTACAGTTCGCCCTTTGAAGTGGGTATCGCGCCCGACCTGAAAGATCCGAATCGATACGCGTTAAACCTCGGGCAGTCGGGACTTGGGCTCCCTGATCGCGATTATTATTTGAGCCAGGATCCGAAGCTCGCCGAGCTTCGCCGGCAATACACCGCCCACATCGAGCGCATGCTCGATCTGGCGCACATCGCGGATGGAAAACGCAAAGCAGGAGAGATTCTGGCGTTCGAGACCGAACTCGCCCGCGCCCAGTGGCCGATCGAAAAGCGGCGCGAGACCGAGGCGAACTATAACCCGCGCACCAAAGTCGAGCTCGTGGCGTACGCGCCGGGCTTCGACTGGCAGGCGTTCTTTGACTCTTCCGAGATCGGCGACCGGCAGCACTTTGTCCTGAACGAGCTCACCGCGGTCAAGGAAAGCGCCGGCGTCGTGGCGAAGACTCCGGTTCCCGTGTTGAAGGCCTATCTCACGTATCATTATCTGTCCGATCACGCATCGCTGCTGCCGCAGGCGATCGATCACGAGAATTTTGCGTTCTACGGCACCACGCTTTCCGGCACCCCCGAACAGCGCGCGCGCTGGAAGCGTGGCGTGCAGGCGGTCGGCGGGGCACTCGGCGATGCAATCGGACAGCTGTACGTCGAGAAGTACTTTCCGCCCGAATCCAAAGCGAAGATGCAGACGCTCGTCGCGAACCTGCGCACCGCCCTGGGCGAGCGAATCGAGGCCCTGGACTGGATGACCCCCGAGACCAAGAAGCGTGCACAAGAAAAGCTCGCCTCATTCACCCCGAAGATCGGCTATCCCAACCGGTGGAAGGATTACAGCGCACTCGAGATCGTGCGCGGCGATGCCTTCGGCAATGCCGAGCGCGCTTCTCTGTGGGAGTGGCACCGGGAGTTGGCGCGCCTCGACAAGCCGGTCGACCGGGACGAATGGCAGATGCAAGTGAGCGAGGTCAATGCCTACTACAACCCGCTCAACAACGAGATCGTGTTTCCAGCGGCCATCCTGCAGCCGCCGTTCTTCGATCCGAATGCCGACGATGCCGTGAATTACGGCGGCATCGGCGCCGTGATAGGCCATGAGATGAGCCATGGCTTCGACGACCAAGGTCGCAAGTTTGCCCCCGACGGGTCATTGCGAGACTGGTGGACGCCGGCCGACGCGAGCGCATTCAAGGAGCGCGCGCAGCGCCTGGTCGCTGAGTTCTCGGCCTTCGAGGCGCTTCCCGGATTGCATGTGAAAGGGCAGAACACGCTGGGCGAGAACATCGGCGATCTGGGAGGGCTCAACATCGCCCTGAGCGCTTACCATGACAGCCTCAAGGGGCAGAAAGCTGCTGTGCTCGACGGCCTCACCGGCGATCAGCGCTTCTTTCTATCCTTTGCGCAGATCTGGCGCTCCAAATACCGTGACGACGCGCTTCGCAACCAGGTCATGAGCAACGTGCACAGCCCGCCTTACTTTCGAGTCGACGGCCAGGTGCCCAACCTCGATGCCTGGTACACCGCCTTCAACGTGCAGCCCGGCGACAAGCTCTATCTGCCGCCCGACCGACGCGTGAGGATCTGGTAGTCACAATAGACGTTTACCGCATAACCGCGGTCGAGGGCTGAGTGATCCGATCGTCGGCGCCGCTACGTCGTACGGTTGCCGTGTTCGGCCGTCAGACCTGTGATCGGCTTGTCGCTGGCAACGCGCGCCTGGCGCAACTTGGCCAGACGCGTAGGTGCCGGTAGCTCGACGGGAGGCGTGGGAATTGGCTGACCGCGACGCTGAGCCTCGTATTGCAGCCGCGCCCAGGCTTTGTTGCGCGTATCTTCGCTGGGTTGCAGCACCTGCTTGGTGTCGCGAGTCGAGGGATGCTCGGGAAGCGCGCGCTCGGCCTTGAACAGATTGCCGTCTACGACCTCGCCCACAAAGGTCTGAAACCCGGCGAAAGTAAGACTGGCCTTGCCTGAAATGTGCCAGGGAACGCCGCGTGGAATGACCAGTCGGAACCCCTCCGCCACGAGCTCGAAGGCCCGCGCGCGCATCGGCATCGGATAGCCATCGCTGTCTACTACGGTGAGGTGCGCTGCCGCTCCCTTCGCAACCGCATCGCGCGCCACTTCCTGCCAGGGTCGCACCGGCCATGCCGATGGCCTCATCTCTCCGGATGGCCTGGGATCCGAACTCGGATAAACGGTCTCAGCCGGTGCCCGCCAGACTTGCGGCGGACCGTCCATCGCTGCCTGGCTGTCCCACCAATAAACGCGCTCGGGTTTGTTCTCAATGATGATTCGCGACCAGTAGGTCACCGCCTGACGCGCCTGTTCCCACGTGACTCCGTGGCTGATCCCCTTGAATCCGGTTTCAGCGATATATCTTACGCAGTTGGACTGAAGGTCGGCGTCGCGCACCGCGGCGCGCGCCCGCATGACCACCACGGGCTCGTCAGCCGCGCCGTCCATGAGAAGGCCGACCTTCGGGTTACGCCTGGCGCGCTCGGCCTTCGCCGGATTGGGTACGCCTGTAGCCACATCGATGGTCGCCATGTCATCGCTGGGGAAGTAATAGGTTGGCGTGTCAATCGGCAGCCCCGCTGTGCTGACCGTCGAGAACTCTGCGACGACGCCTGACTCGATGAATTTGAAGACCCGTTCCGGCAGATCTCGTAGACCGCTCACCGTCAGTCCCCCCGTATTTGAGGATGCATGATCATCGCCGATATCGCGCCACTTGGGTATGGCTCGCTCCATAGGCGTGCATTTAGATCCTGGCCGTCGGCAGCGACGTCCCAAGGCGTCTCAACCCAGCACGCCGGGTCAGGCCCCGAGCGTGCGCAGTGTTTCAGCCACGTGAGCGAAGGCCCTCTGCGTCGCCGGAAGGCGGCCCTCCGCGTCGATCCGGGGGCCGAGTACTTCGATCTCGAAAGTCCCGCGGTAACCTGCCTGCAATATCCAGCCGAGAATCCTTTTCAGGGGGATGTTCCCATCGCCCGGGACCGCACGCCCGGGCGAGACGGTATCGCCGAGAACGTAATCGCCGATCTGCACCAGCGAAGTCCGGGGGACTGCACGCTCGATCGTCTGCTTCAGTTCCGCCTCCGTCCAGCAGGAGAACACGTCGATGCAGACGCCGATGCCGGCGAGCTCCGCCAGGGTCACCGTATCGCGCAGACTATGGGCCAGATGCATCGCGGCATAGACGGGCGGTGTGTTCTCGATCACCAATGCGATCCCGGCCGCCTTCGCTCGCGCCACACACGGCGCAAGCGCCATGCCGATTCGCTCCGCCGCATCCTCCCAAGTGACTGCACCATGTCCACCGGTGAAGAGCTGGATCGATTGGGCACCGAGTGACTTTGCGTCGTCAATGACGCGCATGAGCTTATTCTGGGCCATCTGCCAGGAGACGTCTTTGGCGTCGACCTGCTGGCCGTAAGGCAGGAAATTATGGGTGATGGTCTCCACGCGGAAATCGCCCGATGCGAGTGCCGCCTGGGCCGCCGCCAGTCCCTCGGCCTCGATGAGGCCGTCATAAAGGCTCACGCGCTGAACACCGATCGCGCGCCAGTGACCGGCCAGCTCGCGTAAGCCAGCGTCGCGAAAGCAAACGGAATGGACAGAGAGTCGGTGGTGCATTGTCAGATCGTATGCTCGCGCCGCTCAGCCGCGGGGTTTCACAAAGGGCGAAATGACGAGTCGATCGAGGATCCGTGCGATCTCCTCTATGGTCAGCCCCAACCCTCGTTGCAGCCACCAGGCAAGGATTTCCACGGTCGCCGAGACACCCACGATATTGGCGAGCTCGAGTGGAAGCCAGGCGCGCCGCGAGCGCATCGTCTTGACCCGCGCACCTTGGCGGATGAACTCCTCCCGCACAATGCCGGCGGCACCGCCGGTCAACAGCGCGGTCCAGAGTCTTCGGTGCTCATCGACGTAGCTGCACAGCGCCAGCGCGGCAGCACGGCCGTTTCTTCCCTCGATGGCCGGGAAGGCGAGTTCGATCAGCTGGCGGATCTGATCCGCGGCCAAGTCATGCAATACAGCCGCCTTGCTGTCGTAATTTCTGAAAAACGTCGCGTAGCCGACGTCCCCCCTTACTGCGATGTCCCGAATGGTGATTTGATCGAAACTCTGCTCCTCGAGCAGCGATAGAAGTGCGGAACACAATGCCGCCCGCGTCCTCTTGATGCGAGGATCCGAGGGTGTTGACGTTGCGGCGAGCTCCATACTATGATCCATCGTATATCACAAGTTCTTGATGTTGCAAGTTCTGACGACGAGCTACGTATGTGCCGCTCGCGAGATGTCGCTTGCCGTAACGATCACCAGGTAACACGAGGAGATGCAAATGGTTCAGCTGTCAGGTCGCCGAGTGCTGATCACCGGCGCGAGCGGACTGGTGGCGTTGCCGGTCGCCGTGGAGCTCGCCAAGTCGAACGAGGTATATGCGGTCGCACGGTTCTCCAATCCGGAGCAGAAGCGCCTTCTCGAGGCCGCTGGCGCGCGTACCATCGCCTTCGACCTGGCCCAGCACGATCTGTCGCCGCTGCCCCGATCGGTGGATGTCGTTATCAACTATGGGGTACTGCCGCCCATGAACCAGGCGCACTACGACGTCAACGCGGGTGCGGTAGGGCGCCTGGCGCGGCGCTATCGCGACTGCGAGGCGTTCGTTCAGGGAAGTACGGGCTCGCTGTATTCCTACCAGGGTGAGCGGCCGTTACGCGAGGATGACCCCTACGGTTTGCACAGCTCGGCCGAGCCCTACGCGGCGAGCAAGATTGCGGCGGAGTTTCTTCTGAAGCATCTCAGTGAGGATTACCGCATGCCGACGACGATCGTGCGGATTTTCTCCTTCTACGGCCCCCGCGGCGGCGGGGTTACCCAACGGGTCGATCAGGTCGCCCAAGGACAGCCGGTGAGCGTCTATCCCGGCGTTCGCAACGTACACACGCCCTTGTTCGAGGACGACTACGTGGAGAAGACTATCGCTGCGACCAGGATCGCCAAGACTCCGGCCGAAGTGATCAACCTCGGCGGCACAGAGGCCGTGACCACTCAGGAATACTGCGAGATCGCCGGCGAGTTGCTCGGCAAAAAGCCGATTTTCGTCGAGAACAGCAGGGCTTGGCCTATCTGGGCCGATACCACCAAGATGGTTAAGCTGCTCGGTCCGAGCCGGGTCTCCATTCGCGAAGGCGTCCGTCGGGTGATCGAGGCCGGGCCGAAGGCACGGGTAACCACGTTTCACGTTATCGGCGAACCGACGAAGCAGAAATGATCACCTTCATCACCCACATACGGCTGCGCTCCGAGAACGCCATCGCGTTCGAGACACTGATGACCGATATGTGCGAGAAAGTGCGCGAGAACGAGCCGGGGGTCCTTTATTACAACTTCGCCAGAAGCGCAAAAGACCCGGCCACCTATGTGGTGATCGAGGTCTATCGCGATGCCTCGGCCCATGCGGCTCACATGGAAACGGACTGGGTCAAGTCGTCCATTCCCAAGAGCGTTTCGCTGGTCGAGGACGGGCAATTCGACATCGGGCAGTACGTCAGCCCAGGAACCGAGCCCGTGCGACGTCGCTTCGAACCCACGTGAAGCCCAATCGCTCCCTCCGCAGTCTGCGGGGAGAGTCGACTCTTGCCGCCTTCGGACTTAACGATATAGGATGAATCACAGTGCGCTTCGGCCGAGCAACGGCCGCACTGGCGAGGAGGTCCACTATGCAGACAGCCGCCGAGTTGACGCTACCGCATCTAGCCCTTGAGGATCCTGCCTTCGCCGTAGATCCCATGCCGTATATCGAGGCGGCGCGGCGCCGGCATCCATGGCTCGCCCGATGCGATTTCGGATACGTTGTGCACGAATATCAGGCGATACGGGATCTCTCGTACATGGACGAGAAGCTTCGCCCGTCCATGGACACGATCACCGCATTCATGGGTGCCAAGGGGACGCCGTGGGGTGAATTCATGGACAACCTGATGCTGGCGAAAACTGGGCCGGAACATGCACGCATCCGGAGCAGCGTCGAAGCATCGTTTACACCGAGGAACATCAACCGGTATCGGTCGCTGATGCGAGACCGAATATCGCAATTACTGGATGAATGGGCGCCCAAAGGCGCCTTCGACTTTGCGGAGTTTGCGGCTTACTTTCCGATTTCGGTGATGTTTGGCCTGATCGGCGCCCCACCAGCGGCTCTTTCCAGCATTCGCAAATCGCTCGAGACTCAAGGTCTCAGCGCCAATCTCATCCGCTCGCTGCTGCCGGATCTGGAAGCGGCCTACCAGGTGCTGTGGAGTTTCGTACACAACCTGATTGTCGAGCGGCGACGTGACGGCGGCGGCGACGAGGAGGGTGTCCTCAACACATTGATCGCCGCCAACGCCGCTGGCCGGCTCGATGAAGCCGAGCTGCACAACCTGGTGATTTTCCTCTTTGCGGCCGGCTACGATACGTCGAAGAACATGCTCACCCTCATCATGCACATGATGCTGAAGCATCCGCATTACTGGGCGCGGTGCGCGGAGGATCGGCCATTTTGCGATCAGGTCGTCCGAGAGATGCTCCGCCACACCAGCGTATCGAGCCTTTACCGCATGACCACACGCGAGATGACTTATCGCGATGTGCTATTTCCCGTGAACACGCTCCTCTTCATGCCGCTGAACATTTCAGGGCGTGATCCGACAGCGTTCCCGGATCCGATGGAATTTCGCCCCGAACGACCGGATTCGAACCGGCACATGGCCTTCGGCCGTGGTGTGCACACATGCCTCGGCCAGCATCTGGCCCGCGCGCAGATCCAGGAGGGCATTCACCTGATTGCCCAACGCATCACTAAGCCGCGCCTGGCTGGAGAGGTGGCGTGGCGACCCTTCCCGGGTGTCTGGGGAATCCGTAGCCTGCCGATCGCCTTCGAGCCCGGTCCGCGACGATCCGAGGCGGAATTACCAGACGGTGGGGAAGGGGAGGCGCAAGTCTGCCCGATCACTCACTGATATGGATTTGGGACTGACGGGCGCCGCCGTCTGCATCAGCGGGGGCACGAAAGGCCTCGGTCGGGAGGCCGCCCTCGCCTTCGCTCGAGAGGGGGCGCGTGTGGTGGTTACGGCGCGCAGCGCCGAGGGATTGAACCGCACCGTCGCGGCTTTGCATGCAGCCGGAGCAGCGGATGCCTTCGGCGTCGAAACGGATGTGGGGCGCCTCGACGAGATCAATGCCGCGTTCGAACAGATTGACGGCAGATGGGGTGAACTCAACACGCTCATCAACATGGTGGGGCCTACCGAGCCGAGTACCGGACGAAACCTCCTGGAAGTGCCGGATGCGCAGTGGCAATTCTATTTCGAGGTCGGCATCATGAGCGTGGTGCGCTGCACGCGGGCGGCCGTCCCGCTCATGCGCAAAGCCGGCTGGGGGAGGGTAATCAACATATCCTCCATTTCCGCACGCGTGGGGCAGGGGTTCGAGGCGCCCTACATGACTGCCAAGGCAGGACTGAATGCGCTTTCGAAGAACATGGCTTGGGCGCTCGCGGGAGAAGGCATCCTGGTCAATACCGTGACGCCGGGGGTGTTTCAAACGGACGCGCTGCGCGCCTATATGGAAATGACCGGGGCAACCTCGACTTACAATCCCGACGATCTCGGCGAGATCTGGGACTGGATGCGCAATGTGAACGGTCACCGCCCCGCCGGCGCCATCGCTCGGGTCGCGCTTCCGCAAGAACTGGCACCGTTGCTGTTGCTGCTCGGCTCACCCGCGAACAGTTACATCGTAGGGGCAAACCTAGCCGTCGATGGCGGCACCGACTTCTCTCCGGGTTGAAGAGATCGAACACAATGATGGCCGGGCGTAGCGGCGCCCTGGGGAGTACCAGATGAAGGTTCAACCGGCTGCTTTTTTGAGGACGACACTTCCACTGGACCTGTCGAACCTGCCCATGCAGGACAGTGGCCGCTATCACTCCATATGGCTGCCGGATCACATGGTGAGCTTCTGGCCGGATTCGATTTGGACGCCGGAGTTCACCGACCTGGCGACCGTATCGCCGTCACCGCACCGTCATCTCGATTCAATGGCGGTGGCAGGCGCCGTTGCCGTTTTGACCAAGAATGTACCCATCGCAACCAGCGTCGTCGATACGGTGCGGCGGCATCCCGCCATGCTCGCGCAGACCGCCCTGACGCTCGACCACTTGTCGAAGGGCCGTTTCATCCTCGGTGTGGGCAGCGGCGAAACTGAGAACACCGTTCCCTATGGCTTCGATTTTGCCAAATCCGTGAGCCGCTTCGAGGAGGCGCTCAAGGTCATCAAGCTCCTCTGGGAATCCGACGGCCCGGTGGACTTCCAAGGCCAGTTCTATCACCTGCGGCACGCGCGCATGGATACCGAGCCTTTCGAGGGCCGGTATCCAAAAATCTGGGTCGGTTGCAGTGGTCCTCGAATGCTCGAGATCACAGGCCGTTATGCCGACGGCTGGTGGCCGGCGGGCGCTTGGACGCCGGATGACTATGCGATCAAGCTCAAGGTTGTTCGAAATTCCGCGGAAGCCGCGGGACGCGATCCGATGGCGATCGTGCCCTCGAGCATCCAGACCTGTCTCATCAGTCATGACGAAGCGGAACTGTCGGAAATCCTCAGCGCACCCCTGGTCAAAGCCTGGGTGCTGCAGCCATCCGCCGAAGCTCTCCGCAAGCTGGGCTTCGAGCATCCGCTGGGAGACAGCTGGCGGGGATATCAAGATATCAATCCGGAAGTGTTGCCGCGGGAACGTATTCTCGACATGCTGAAGAAAACCAACGTCGAGGCAATCCGGAAAATCGTTCCCTGCGGCACACCGAAGGAAGTGGCCCGAAGAATCAAAGGCTACGTCGACGCCGGTATGCGCGTGGTGAAGATCTTGGACTATGGCGGCATGGCCGGATTGAAATTTGCGGCGCGCTCCGCTGAGAAAGTGCGTGCGGCCGAAGATGAGCTCATGCGGCTCGTCGAGGGCAAATGATGAGTGCCCAGGGCGATATCCTCGACGCCGATGCGCTGCTCGCGGAAGCGCAGAAACGGACGCGACTGAGCGATTGGGGTGATCCGACGCTGCCCGATAGATTCCGCCTCGCGGTCGACTTCTTGAAGAGCTGCAATATGGACGAGCCGGGCCGCCGCGCCGGCGCCGACACCTGCCTGTGGCTGCTCACCTCGCGGCTCGATTTCTTCGAAGATTTCAAGCGCCATCCCATCGCCGAAGAGAAGATCGTGCAGCCGCTGTTCGCGACCGGCGAGCCGCGCTCGGGCACGACGCTGCTGCATGCGCTGCTGTCGGTTGATCCGAAGGCTCGGGCGCTGCGCTTCTGGGAGGTGATGTATCCATCCCCGCCGCCCGGTCTGACCGGGCCGGATGATCCACGACGCGCCAGAGCGGATGCCGATTGGCGCGAGATCAACACCAAGATGGCATTCTGGCTTAAAAGCCATCCTTACAACGACATGCTGGGCAACGGCTTGCCCGAAGATGAGCGCACTTGGGCGTTCGATTTCCGCGTTATGACCCCCACGGCATGGTGGCGCGTGCCGTTTGGGATGAACGTCGGCGGGTTGCCCGCGGATGCCCGCGCGCAGTACCGCATCCACAAGAAAATGCTGCAACAGTTCCAGTTCAAGAGACCGAAAAAGTACTGGGTCCTGAAAGGATTTCATGGGCAGCGGCTGCGCGAATTCTTCGACGCCTATCCGGACGCGAGGATGATCTGGGTGCATCGGGACCCGGTCCAGGCTGTCGCCTCGCGCATCGTGCTGACGGGCGAGCTGGTCGAGGGGTTGACCGGGAAGGTGAACTGGTCCGAGCAGGCACGCACGCAATTGGCCATGTGCCGCGCCGGCTTCAAGACCACTCTCGAGAACCCCCTGGTGATGGACTCGCGCATCCATCATGTCCGCTACCCGGACTTCATCCACGACCCAGTGGGCACCATTCGCGGCTTTTACGAGAAGCATAGTGTGCCGTTCGGTCCGGATACGGAGGCCGCCATGCACGATTACCTGAAGACCAACAAGGGCGACCGCTACGGAAAGTTCAGGTACTCGACCGACGTGATCGGCGAGGATATCGGGGCTCTGCACCGCGAGTTCGCGCCTTATCGGGAACGCTTCGAGCTGGAGATCGAGGATCGAAAGTAGATCGCCTTATCCAGGCCGTGTAACACGGCGTCGTTAGAAGGAGATACGCCGGGCAGCATCGATGGAGGATCTACTGGTGCGCTTTTCCGATCTGATTCCGGGTCTCGTCGTGCGTTCGAAGCCCAGGCTCGTCACACAAAAGGAAATGATCGAGTTTGCTTCTCGGTATGACCCGCAATGGTTTCATGTCGACGCCGTCCGTGCCCGCGAAGGCAGATGGCGCGGGCTCATCGCCAGCGGGTGGCACACTTGCGCCATCGCGATGGAATTAATGGTCCAAAATGTATTGTCGGGGTCTGAAGCTTTCGGATCACCCGGAATCGACACCATCAAATGGCAATACCCGGTTCGGGCCGATGATGCCGTCGCCTTGCACTTCGAAGTATTGCGGTCCAGTAAGTCACCGTCCAACCGAACGGGCATTGTGCTGTCGAAGTCGGAGTTGTGGAATCAAAACGACCGGCAGGTTCTGACATTGCAGGGAACGACGTTATTTGATATCGCGCCCGCCCCGCGGGTAAAGTGATCGCGCCGCTGGACCGTGCCGCCCCGCCGACAGAGGGGGACACTCGAGTATCTCAATGTGAATTAGGATTGATTGAATGGATACCCCCAAGGAAGTCAACGAGATCGTTCTTCCGCAGACGGTCATCGGGCCGCTCACGCGTGCCGCGATCTTTCTGGTCGTCTGCGTACGCCCGGGTCAGAAGAACTATTCGGCGCTACGTTCATTCTGCGCGGGTTTCTCGGGGCTCGTGCGCGCTGTTGAGTTCAGGGACGCTGAAGCGGGGCTCACGTGCGTCGTTGGGTTCGGTTCGGACGCCTGGGACAAACTCTTTGGATTACCTCGCCCCCCCGAGCTCCATCCGTTTCGCGAGATTCGCTCGGGTGACCGCCACGCCGTCTCCACTCCGGGCGACATCCTCTTTCACATTCGAGCGAAACGTCCCGACCTCTGCTTCGAATTGGCGGCACAGATCATGGATGAGATCGGCGATGCAGTCGCCATCGCCGATGAGGTCCATGGGTTCCGCTATTTCGATGATCGCGATGTCATCGGGTTCGTGGACGGCACGGAGAATCCGCGCGGGGGCGCGGCACACGAGGCGGCAATTGTGGGTGGCGACGACCCGACTTTTGCGGGCGGCAGCTATGTCATCGTCCAAAAATATCTTCACGATATGAGGAAATGGAATGCTCTCCCGGTAGAGACGCAGGAGCGCATCATCGGCCGCAAGAAACTCTCCGACATCGAGCTGAAGGATGCCGAGAAGCCGCCATTCGCCCACAACGCGCTTACCACGATCGAAGAGAGCGGGAAAGAGGTCAAGATTTTGAGAGACAACATGCCGTTCGGGCGGCCGGGCCACGGCGAGTTCGGGACCTTCTTCATCGGCTATTGCCACACGCCGCGCATCACCGAAACCATGCTTCAGAACATGTTCGTGGGCCGTCCCCCCGGAAATTACGACCGCCTGCTCGATTTCAGTAATCCGGTGACCGGGAGCCTATTTTTTGCACCCTCTTCGACTTTTCTCGACAACATCGGCGAAAGCGCACCGAACTCTCCCACTTAGCACCGTCACCTCATGCTGCAACGCAGATTGAGCGCACGCGTCCTCAAACTGAAACAATGTTGCGACACGATCCATGGAAAACCAGGCGTTTCCACGAGGCCAGGAGCCGTTCATGAGTCCTTCCCTAGACCACGACGAGCTGATGAGGCGCATTCGCCGGGATCTCGCCGACGGCTACGATGAAGAGCTGGAGATGGAGATCGAGGATCGCCATCCGCTGCCCGGGGTCTCGGCGTCCGGCGATGCCGAAGAGGAGAAGGATTACCGCCGGGACTATTTCAGCCAGCTTTATCGCCTCCAGGCGGAACTCGTTAAGCTGCAGGATTGGGTGATGGCGGCGGGGCAGAAGGTGCTGATCCTTTTCGAGGGACGCGATGCCGCCGGCAAGGGTGGCGCGATCAAACGCATCAGCCAAAAGCTCAACCCGCGCGTCTGCCGCGTGGTAGCACTGCCGGCGCCGAACGACCGCGAGAGAACCCAGTGGTATTTCCAGCGCTATGTAACGCATTTGCCCGCCGCCGGTGAAATCGTCTTGTTCGACCGCAGTTGGTACAACCGCGCGGGGGTGGAGCACGTCATGGGCTTCTGCACCCCCGAGGAGTACGAGGAGTTCTTCCGTTCCGTGCCCGAGTTCGAGCGGATGCTGGTTCGCTCCGGTATCAAGCTTTTGAAGTATTGGTTCTCAATCACCGACGAAGAGCAGCACTTGCGTTTCTTGGGCCGCATTCATGATCCATTGAAGCAGTGGAAACTGAGCCCGATGGATCTGGAATCGCGGCGCCGCTGGGAGGACTACACCAAGGCGAAGGAGGTCATGCTCGAGAGATCGCACATCCCCGAGGCTCGATGGTGGATCGTCCATGCGGACGACAAGAAACGCGCTCGGCTGAATTTCATCGATCACCTCCTCAAACAGTTTCCTTACCATGAGACGGAGCGGCCGACGATCGTCCTGCCGAAGCGCGAGCACCACGAGCACTACTCGCGCCAAGCCGTGCCTGCGGACATGATGGTTCCGGAAGTGTATTAGAGGCTGTCTCAATCTCGCCTGCTGCCAACCCGTACAGGAACGCTGCGGCGCCGTGATGCAACTTCATTTCGATCAAGCAGGATCGGGCACTCCGATCGTATTGACAACCGGCCTTGGCGATTCGAGCGAGGCTTGGTCGGGTCTCTTCGACCTCTTGCGAGATCGCTCGAGAGTTCTGAAGTGGGACTTTCGTGGCCATGGGCACTCGGAATCGTCCGGTAATCCCGAGGATTACAGCGCGGAGCTGGCGGCTCAGGACCTGGAACGTATAGTCTCGATCGCCGGCGCAACTCCCGCCAACCCGGCCGTCTTGGTGGGGCACTCGCTTGGCGGCTATCTGTCGCTCAGCTACGCAATCAGGCATCCGGAAATGATCAGGGCACTCGTGCTCGTGTCCACCGGGCCGGGTTTCCGCGATGAGGCATCCCGAGAGCAATGGAATGAGTACGTAGATTCGATGGACTTGGGCAGTCGGGTCAACGCCCATGCTCGATTACTGGGTTTGCAGTCCGACGGGTCGGTACTGGCCCGTTTGACCTCTATCCAGAGGCCGACTCTCGTTGTCGTAGGCAGGGACGATCGCAGGTTTCTGGGTGCCAAGGATTACCTGGTAGCCAAGATTCCCCACGCGATCTCGGTGGTCATTGATGGAGGTCGACACTCAATTCATAAGACTCATTCCGACGAGGTAAATGCTGCGATCCTGAGCTTCTTGGTTGCCAACGGAGTGGTGAACTCGGCAAGGGCAGGGTGAGCTATACGGGCAGCCAGATCGGTGAACCCCGTTCCTCGCGCAGCGAGGGGACCTTGCGCCCGTCGATGTCGGTGACGCCATATTCCTGTGCCAATTCGGCCACGATGAACGTACCGCCGGAGCGCTTCATGACATGCGGGTCGGCGGCAAGCGCCGCGATGACCCGACCAGGAAACTCCGGCGAACTGCCGGCCGAGCTCTTGAGCTGCGAGGCCATGCCGGGCACGCTCTTCAAGTTCTCCTTTGCCCTCTCGGTATAAGTGAAGCCTTGCCAAATCGATAGCGAGGCAACTTTGTGCGCTTTCAATTCGATGGCCATATCGCGGGCCATTCGATCGAGCGCAGCCTTGGTCGCCCCGAAGATGGGTCCGTAGGTATAGGTCACGCCAACGTAGCCTGAAATGCCTACAATCAGGCCGGACTGCTGAGGCACCATGAGCTGCGCGCCATGCCATGCCGATACGAAGCCTGCACGCAGCCCGATGTCGGAAATCTCCCAATTGGAGAGGGGTTTCTCCCAAAATCCGCCGGGCTGTGTCAGCTCAGGGGGGATCGAGATGGCGTTGTTGACGAGGATGTCGAGCCGGCCTTGCTCGTCCTTCACTTGGGTGAAGAGATCGGCAATCTCCTCGTCCCTGGCATGATCCACCTGTACCGCGACGCCCTTGCCCCCGCGCCTGTCGCATTCGTCGGCGGTTTCACCGACCGTACCGGGCAACGCATGGGTGCCCTTCGTGACGGTGCGACCCGTGACATAAACCGTGGCGCCCTGCTCAGCGAGGGCAAGTGCAATGCCCTTGCCGACGCCCCGGCTTGCGCCGGTGACGAGCGCAACTTTTTCAGAGAGTGAGCCCATGGAAATCCCCTCTATGCTGCCCAGTTCAGGATTTTACGCGCAGTTCTACCCATCACCCATTCACGCTCGCCGGCGCTGACTGCGGAATTCTCAGTAATGGCGAAGATGAGCTCCGCCCAGGTTTCGCCGGTCTGATTGGCGGTGATGTCGCTCGCCCACATCACGCGCTCCGCACCGAAGGCATTCAGCGCCCTGCGCAGGAAGGGCCGCGCAGCGAGGTTCGGATAGCCCGCCGCATCGAACATCACCGGTGCGTGTGCCCACTTCAGCGCCACCTGCGGCCATTGCGCAGCCTGCAGCACCTTGTCGAAGGCTTGATCGCGAGGCTCCTCCCCCACCAGGCGCCAGTAGTCCATGCTATCGGGCAGACCTTCCATCCGCGCGAATATCGGCCAGAGCTTGGCACCCGGCGGCATACCGCAGTGACAGATGATGATCCGGCTGTCCGGATACTTCTTGATCATTCGCTCGAGCAGGTGGGCATGTCCAGCGATCTGCACGAAGATGGGAAGCCCGCAATCCGACGCGCCGGCGAAAACTTCATCATAGACGCCGTTTGCAAACGCGGCCACTTCAGCGCGCGTCATACCGGGAGAAATTCGGAGCGCGCGGGCATAGGTCGCATCCCTGGCGAGACGAATGACGGCCTTGAGGTCTGGATCACGCGGGTCGACCCGCACAAGGTAAGAGAATCGACCCGGGTAGGTCCAGGAGGCGAGCTCAGCCGTCGGCGAAGTCGGACGGAAGGCACTGCCAGCTACACGGTAGCCCGGATCGCCGGGTGTGCCCATCCACCATTCATCGACCAGGACGGATTTGATTCCGAGCGCGTTCATCGCGGCGAGCATTTCCGCCGCACCGCCCGGGCCGAGATGCACCTGGCTATCGATGATGTCCACCGGTCTCTCCTTGGTGGGACTCACGGAGCGTGCGCACATAGGCAGCAACGTCCGCCACGTCCTGCGCGCTGATGGCATCAGGGTAGAGCTTGGGCATCGGCGGTGCCGGATTGAGGATGAAGGCCACCGCCTGCTCGTGCGTGTACCGGGCGGAAACGCCCTTGAGGCTGGGAACCCCCGCCTGTCCTTGTCCCATTGGTCCGTGGCACAGAGCGCATGTGGCCCGGTACACGGTTTCTCCGTGCGCCGCGTTGGGGGCTAGCGTAATCGGACTTCCATGGGTTGGCGTGCCGACCTCGGGGAGCCGATACACGACCAGCGTCGGCGTGCCGCTGACGGAGGACCACGAGGAGCGAGAGATATTTCCGGAGTCAACGGCAACATATTGGTGATTTCGGATTTGATAGGTGATGACTCCGCCAGCCATCGCGCCACCGGTCTGGATTTTTCGCAGCAGCAGGCCATCTTGTGTCCGGAAGACGTAGAGCAGGCCCGAGACATCGCCTGCGAATGTGACACCGCCTGCGGTGGGCGTAACGGCGGCAATGACCGGGGCCAGAGTGTGATAGCGCCACTTGATCTTGCCCGTTCGCGCATCGAGCGCTGTCACCCAGCCCGTGGCGTTTTCCTCTCCGCGATCCATCTTGCCCCCGAGATAGGGTTCGCCGGAGACATGCGGCGGGTAGGGCGCTGCGAAAAGTGTATAGCACCAGTCCACCGCTCCCACGATCAAGAGCCCGAGCGTGGGATCATAGGCCGGCGAATTATAGTCGACGCCCCCCTTGGCTCCGGGACAGACCTTGACACCCTGCGGCGTGGCATCGACCTCGTTGTTCAGGATGGTGGTGACGGGCGTTTTCCAAATCAGTTTTTCACTCGCACGGTCGATCAAATAGACGAAGCCGTCCTTCGACGCTTGAGCGATCACCTTGCGCTTGTCGAGTTCGAATAGAACGGCGGGCGACGCGAGCCCATAATCATGGTTGTCGCTCTTGCGAACCTGATAGTGCCACCTGCGCTTGCCTGTGCGTGCATCGAGGACGAGGACCGAATCGGTGAACAGGTTGTCGCCTTTGCGGATATGGGGATCGTAAGCAGGCGCCGGATTGTCCACGGGGACGAACAGCTCGCCCGTCTCGGGATCCAACGCGAACGATGACCACGTGCCGCCGCCTCCGGTTTTCCAGGTATCGCCGGGCCATGTGTCACTACCGAATTCACCTGGATGCGGGATGGTGTTGAAACTCCAATCCGGCTCGCCCGTGTTGGCGTCGAAGGCTTGCACGCGGCCGGCGATGCCCAAATCGCTGGGGGCAAGGCCAATGAAAACCTTTCCGTCCCAGGCAAGGGGCGCTGCATCGGCGTATTCACCATTCGCTGGATTGCCGAATTTCTTGCGCCATAGCTCTCGGCCCGTAATGGCATCGTAAGCGACCAGGCGGCCATCCCCCGTGCCCCTGAAGACCTTGCCGTCCAAATAAGCGACGCCGCGGTTGGCATTATAGATTTCCGCACCATCGGGCGCGTAGATCGACTTCCAAACAATGTCGCAAGTCACGGGCTCGATGGCCACGGTCGCGCGTGCGGCGGTCAAGTACATGATACCGTTCACCAGGATATTGCCGGACGAAAGCGGCCCAGGCCCACTGACATGGACCCGGCAGGCTTCTTCGAGACTGCCGATATTGTCGGCGTTGATCTCGTGAAGCTCGCTGTAACGAATCCCATTCAGGCGCTGGTTGTAATAGCGCCATTCCGTATCGCCGGGCGAAGGCGGCGCGACTTGCCCTGGGAGCTCGCGCACGTCGACATCGAGCTGCGCCGAGCTGTGTGCGTCCCATGCTCGAATCTCCGGCTGCGCGAGGGAGTCGTGAGAAACAATGGCGAGACCCCCAATGAGTGCTGCGCCAAATACCGCCGCGGCGCACGCCGGGATACACGGCGGTTTCATACTTGAGAAGGGCATCCCTGGGCCTGGCTGGGCGCCCGCGCCGGCGCGGGCTCGAAAGCAATCGGCAGGGTGCGAAGGCCCCAGACTCCCAGGAATGGGCGCCAGCTGACCTCACCCGCCAACCTCGGGTTCGTTACGCGTTGAGCGAGCAGTTGCAAGCCCTCTTCGAGCTGCGTCTTCGCAAGATGTTGGCCGAGGCAGATATGCGCGCCGCGCCCAAAGGCCACGTGCCGGTTCGCGTTCATCCGTTCCGGCTGGAATTCCATTGGGTCAGGGAAGACAGCCGGATCCCGTCCCGAGAGGGCAGTCGCGAAGATGAGCATGGCGCCCTCCGGGAATCGGATGTCGTCGTAGACGAACTCCTCTGCGACCATGCGGTACGGCGTCGTGATGGCGGAATGCCGCAGCATTTCGGTCACCACCTTGCGGCAAAATTCCGCATCTTCGGCACACCGTGCCCACTGTTCGGGTCGATTGAGCATCATGTGCATGATCATGGTGAGCATATTTTTGGAAGTGTCGTAGCCGGCGGTTAACAGCACCATCAGCATGAACCGCAGCTCCGTGTCGTCGAGCCGCCCGGCCGTTCTTGCCGCAATCAGCGAATCGAGCAGCGAGCCGTCACCGTCGCTCTTCTCCCGCTCGAGCACGAGCGTGTCGGCAAAGTTCCAAAGCACGTCGTATCCAGCCAGGAGGGCCGGCAACAGCTTACGGTCCAGCGTGAGGGAGGCCACCTGCGTCTCGAGGCTGTCGCGGATGCTCGGGATGGGGTCGGCAGAGACGCCGAGCAGCCCGCACATCACCGTTACCGGGAAATAGGACGCAAACAACGCAAAGTCGAACTGTCCCGATGGCGTCCATTCGTCCAGCAGCTTCGTTATGACTTGCCGCATCAGCGCGCGATGCCGGTTCACGCTGCGGGGCGTGAAAGCCTCCGCTACGCTGGCGCGCAGGCGCGTGTGTTGAGGTCCCGAGCTCGAAACGAGCATCTCCTCCATGAATCGTGCCCAGTGGGTGCCCTGAGCGCCAAATATTTCCACGATACCGCCGAAGCTGGGCCGCAACTTGTCATCCATGTAAATCAAGTCCTTCGTGGCTTGATATCCATGGACAATGTAGCCCTCGTTGAATTTGGCCAGCCACGGATGCCGACGTCGGGCCTCCTCCACGAGCGGCATTGGATCCGCGGCAAAGCCGGGGTCGTGGACCGGGAGGGAGGGCAACGTCATCTCTGTGACTAAGAGCATGTTGGCTGTTCCTTCGAAGGATTGCGACGAAGAGGCTGGGCGGTCTTGCGGATATTGACGGGTATGGCCGACATGCGCGGCATTGCGTTGATGGCCTGTACATCGGCCTCGCAACTGATCAACAGGTTCACATTCACGCCCGGCCCCGATTTGCTGGGCAACCCGCCCCAGCAATGGGCGATGGAAATCACGCCACGACGCAAGGTCTTGTCCGGCTGAACGATCGCCTCTACCTGACCATGCTCCGATACAAGCTCGATCCTCTCGCCCGGTTTCAAGTCGAGCTCGATGAGCTCCTCCGGATTCATATACGCCGGGTTGTAAGGAACGCGCCTCAGCGTGGAGGGCAGCGTGTTGCCCATCGTATTCATGACCTGCTGCATGCGGCGCGTAGAAAGCAGGTGTGTGAAGCCGGGGCCGGCCCCAGCCTCACGCAGCAGGCTCGAGCCAAGGAGCTCCTTCACCTCGGCGGCGACGTCGGCCGGCATGACGTCGAATCTCGCCTCGGCGCCTGGTCTCGCGGGTTGAACGATCCCCCACGGGGCGTCATAGACCTTGCCGGCAGGATATTTCTTCAGATCCTCTTTCAGTTCATCCAGCGTCAGCGGCGCATTGGCGAGGCGGGCGGACAACAAGGTGTCGGTGGTGAACCGATCCTGCATGTCGAGTGCGACGCCGTTGAAGACGATTTGTACGCCGAGCCGTTTGGCGAGAGACCAGTATACGTAGGCCTCTTCGACCAAATCCGATCCGCTGGGCGGTGGCAGAACCGAGGGCGCCAACTGCGCCCAGTTCATTGGATAGATGGCCATCCCCGGGTACGTGAGCCCAATGCTGAAGGAGATGTCCGTGCGTTCGAACATCAGGCGCGGCGGCAGGATGTAGTGTGCAAGCTGTGCGGTCGCCGACATGTAGGGCTCGATGGCAACAAGCAGCTCGAGCGACTCGAACGCGGCGACGGCCTTCTTCTGATCGGGTAAATTCGCAGCGGGATTGGCGCCGCAGACGATGAAGGCGCGGATCTGACCCGGGCCCGGTGTCAGAATCTCATCTGCCAGTGTGCTCGACAGCCTGTCGAACCCGAGAAGACCGACCCCCCGGATCCGGCTCGGCGGATGAGCTTCCCACGACCGCTGCGGGGCGAAGACCTCGGCATACAGGGTGGTCTTTGCCGAGACCATGTCGACAACCGCTTTATCGCCGGCGCGGCGAAACCGCCCGCAGATGATGTTGATGGTATCGACCAGATGCTGTGCCAGATTGGAAAAGGGCGCCATGCATGGACCCGTCGAGGCATAAGCGGCGCCCGCCTTGCAGTCCCCGGCGAACAGTTGAGCAGCGGCGCGGATCTGGCCGGGCGGCAGACCTGAGCATCCCTCGACCCTCTGTGGCGTGAAGGGAGCCACGGCAGCCTTCAAATCGGCGATCCGGTCCATACCGACATGCTGCCGTACGAAATCCCTGTCCTCCCACCCTTCCTCGAGTATTACGCGAATGAGCGCGGCGGCGATGCCCGCATCCCGCCCCGGCAGGGGCTGCAAAAAAAGGTCGGCATGATGGGCGGTCTCGGTGCGCCGCGGATCGATACAGATCAGCTTCAGCCCGGCTTGCTTTGCCTTCTTCAGAAGCCGCGAAGGATCCGGACTCATCACCGGCATCGTGGAATGCGAGACGAGAGGGTTGGCGCCGAAAAAGAGTAGAACTTTCGATTGGTTGAAGTCCTGAAGTCCCGCACCCCAGCCTCCCTGGCGCTCGAAGCTCACACTCTTGGCCGATTGGTCAATGGTGTGGGTCGAGTAGAACTGCGACGATTCGATCGCCTGCATGAAGGCAAACTGCAGATTCGTCGATACCAGCGTGGCTTGCGTGCCCATGAAGGTGCCGATGGCATCTGGTCCGTTGCGATCGAGGATCACGCGCAGTTTCGCGGCGATCTCATCGAGCGCCTGCTCGCTGTCGATCTCGACATAGCTTCCGTCGTGCTGGCGCTTGAGCGGGTGAAGCAGGCGAGAGGGTCCGTGATGCATCTCCTCCGCCTGCAGACCCTTGAAGCAGACGTATCCCCGCGACATGGGATTGCCCTTGTCGCCACGGATGTCGACGATCTTGTTTTGCGAATCATCGATGGTCATGAGCACGCCGCAGTTCGCGCAGCATATCCGGCAGATGGACCTTGCCTGTCTCGTTGCCATTGGCATCCCTAGTTATCGAGCGACATCCCCAGGATTTGCGTCATCTCGTTTCAGTCCGTATCGGCTTGCGGCGCGGCACGGGATCTGCGCGCTTCTTCGACATAGGCGATTCGATAAGCCTTGCTGACGACGCAGGTATCCTCGATGCATCCGTAATGAAACATATGTATGCCGGCGCGGCGCTCCGAGAAATACTCGCGCAAGTACTCGCCGATGTCGGCATAGGCAAGCTCGCTCCAGGGCAGATCGGCTTCGTCGAAGAAGCCGACTTCGGTGCATTCCGAGCCGTGGGCGAGGTTCGTAGGGCCGGCGATCGTGACGATGAAGCCGACATAGATTTCGCTGATGTTGGGCAACATGGCGACGCCGTACAGCCGCAGTTCCCGCGGATCCAAGCGAACACCCGTTTCCTCGCGGGTCTCGCGCGCAGCCGCTTCTTCCAGAGTCTCGCGGGACTCCATGAATCCGCCCGGCAGTACCCACCGGCCGGCCGCGGGCGGGCCGGCGCGGCGGCAAAGCAGCACTTTCTCGCCCGATACGACAATGGTGGTCACGAGGACTTTGGGGTTGCAGTAATCAATCTCACCGCACTGGACACACATGCGGCGCGATCGCTGCTCAGCGGAAACGAAACGCTCCTCCATCAGCGCTCCGCACCGGCCGCAAAAACGAGTTGTGGGCGCGCTCATTTCGGAGGATCTTTGCTCTAGTCACCTCGCTCGTTTCAATGAGCAAGATATCGCAGCCACGCGTCGCGCGCAAATGCTTTTCGACGACACAGCGCTCGTCGGGCGCTGCGGGTAACGGCGGCCGCCATCACCGGGGTTGCGACCGATCTTTGCGTGATGCTGCGAGCATCGCGTCGGCCAAGAGTATTTTCAGTTGCCGATTCTCGTCCTCGAGCGCTTGCAATTTATGCGCATCGGACGTCGCGACGACGGATTGATGCAGATGCGCCGGCTGCTTTCGGGCGCCGCGCTGGGGCGCCGCCTCCGAATATGAACGAGTAAGCGCTTGTTGCGGGTGAAGCAAACCGTGCAGGAACAAGTGCACACAATAGCGAGTGTGCTTGTCGATCGCCGCGTCATCGAGCATGACACCCCACGCAGTCATGCTCGCCGGCCCGCCCACCACCAGAAACAGAAACACCATCGCGGCCTCTTCCGGGTTGGAAACCTCGACACCGCCGGGTCGTACGCGCCGGCGAATGAGATCCGTGAGGTAGGCGATCGTCGGTTCGGTGCCCTGCTTGTTGGTGAAGGCTCCAATCTCGGGCATTCTGCCGGATTCCGCGTTGGTGATGCGCATCAAGCGAAGTCCAGCGGGACTCATGATATTTGCAACGAGAATCTGGCCTATCCTGAGCAGCGTCTCTTCCGCATCCGGGGTCTCGGCCGATTGCAATCTCTCGACCGGCACGATCCATTCCTCGATCGCCCGCTGCAGCGAGGCCTTGAACAATCCTTTCTTGTCGCCGTAGCGAAGGTAGACGGTGCGCTTCGCCATTCCGACCGACGCCGCGATTCCATCGATGGTCGTGCGCTCGAAGCCCTTTTCGAGGAACAGGTCGAGAGCCTTGTCCAGCAATTCCAAGTTGCGCAGTTCCGTTCCGCTGCGTGTCTGCCGGCCGGGGCCTCTTCGCGGCTTCGGGCCGGAATGCGCATCGACGGTAGGCATTCTTTGGTGCCGGGCGTGCTCATTATCCATAGACGTAATTTACTCTGTCTCCCGAGCGTGCCTCATCGGAAGTCGTCGCGCCTGTGAGACGAGTAATCGAAGACGCGCGACCTCGGGACCCGCCATGCCGGCCGCCGGCAGATGACTCCGTATAGGTGCCAATCCAGGCTACCATTGAAACGACATGGTGGCGATTGAAACGGCACAGTAGTAATATACAATTTCGAGCGGCGTCATTTCAATCCTAGCGCATCCGCACGCATGGAGAATGTAGACGATTGATGGGAGTTGCGACTTGACCACGGGCGGCCGATTGCACAATCGGCAGGAACCTCCGCTACGGGGATGCCGTTTACTGAATCAAAACTCGTTGGAGAGACAAGCATGCGCATAGGCCTACAGCTGGGATTTCAAAATCTTCATGGCATGTCGGACGCCGAATTCTTCCGCCGCGAAACACAGCTCGGCATCGAGGCCGAGGCCATGGGCTTCGACTTCGTCGCGCCGGTCGAACATCACTTCACCGACTACGCGGCGTGCCCCGACCCGACCCAACTTCTGACCTATATCGCCGCGAAGACCAAGAAAATCGAGCTCATGACAGGAGCAATCATTCTCTCCTGGAACGATCCGCTTCGGGTGGTGGAAAAGGCCGCCATGCTCGACATTCTGAGCGAGGGCCGCATGATTCTCGGTATGGGCAGAGGTGCCGCCCGCCGTGAATTCAAAGCCTTTCGAGTCGATTTGGCCGATTCGCGCGAAATGTTCGATGAGGCCGCCGAGATCATCATGCGAGGACTCGAGACAGGTATCGTCGAAGCCGACACCAAATGGTACAAGCAGCCTCGGGTCGAAGTGCGTCCTCGACCGTTCAAGTCCTTCAAGGACCGCACAGTCATGGTATCGATGTCCCCTTCGTCGGTCGAGGCGGCGGCTCGATTCGGTATTCAGTCGCTGAGATTCTCTCAGGGAAACTGGGAGCGAGCCCTCCCGGAGATCAATGCCTATCGAGATCTTTTCAAACAGCTTCACGGCCGTCCCGCCCCGGCCTTCATCGTGAATGACTTCATGGTTTGTTTCGACGACAGGCAAAAGGTCATCGAGTACACGGACAAGTACTTCAGCAAGTTGTTTGCGCAGGTCGCCAATCACTACGAGTTTGGCGGGGAGCACTTCAAATCGCTCCCGTCTTATTCGACTTACGTGACGCTGGGCGAGCTGTCGGCGGCAGCCGGCGGTCCTGAGAAGGCCTATAAGGACTATATCGGCGCCAATCTGATCGGCACACCCGAGGAAATGCTGGAGCATCACTACGAGCGGACGAAGCTGGTGGGTGAGTATGACATGCTCGCAAACTTCAGCTTCGGCGGCATGCCCTACGAGCTCGTATACGATCAGGCCAAGCGCTTTGCCGACAAGATCATGCCGAAGCTGAAAGGGTGAAGAACGGGGATGGCGCAGGCACGATTATCGTCGGGAAGTGATCGGAGGGGACTGCAATGATTCGAAATCTTCCATCGAAATGGGATCTCGAAACGAACATCGTCTCGATCGGATCGGGCATCGGCGGCTTGTCTGCCGCGATCACTGCCCATGAGCATGGGGCGAACGCGATCGTCCTCGAACGCTCCGAGGAGCTCGGCGGTGTCACGGCACTGTCCTTGGGCGAGCTTTGGGTTGCCGGCAACCACGTGGCTCTTGCAGCGGGCATCGACGATTCGCCCGAGAGCGGGTTTCGGTATCTCAAGCGCCTTTCGATGGAATACGGCGAGGACGTGGCGATCCTCAATCACGTCGTCCATGCGCGCGTGGCGCTCAAATATTTCGAGGACAAGATTGGTCTCGATAGCCGAGTCATTCGCAACTGTCCCGACTATTACTACGGCGTCACCGAGAACGGCGTGGCAGAGGGTCGGCTGCTCGAGGTTCTGCCGTTTCCCGCCCAGAGTCTCGGCGAGTGGCAATCCCGCACGCGTGTATCGCCCATGGTTCCCTATGGGCTGACCCATGAGGACATGTTCGGCAGAGGCGGCGTGGCGAACATGAGAAACTGGGACTATAGCCTCATGGCCGAGCGTCTCACCAAGGATGAACGCTGTCTCGGCGCAGGGCTGGCGGCTTATTTCGTCAAGGGCGCGCTGGATCGGGGCATCCCGATGCACACCGGCATCAATGTGCAAGAGCTCATCGGCGATGGTTCCCGCATTGTCGGCGTTCGCGCTACCAAGGACGGCAAGGACTTTTTCGTCAAAGCGACCCGCGGCGTGGTTCTCGCTGTCAGCAGCTACGAGCGCAATCAAGCTTACAACAAGAATCTTGGCCAGCAACTCAACCTTCAGTCGATGGTGTTTCCATCGATTGACGGGGCCAATTTTCGATTGGCGGGTCCGGTTGGGGCACGCATTGCCCGCGTGCCCGACATCACATCCCTGGGCTATCACGTTCCCGGCGAGGAGCAGGTGAGCGGCGACCTCCTGTGGCGCAGCGCGCTGCAGACGATCGGTCTGCCTCACACCATCGTCGTCAATCGCAGGGGACGCCGTTTTGGCAACGAGGCTTTTTATCGTGCCATTCTATATGCCGTCGATATCATCGACGGCGGGAACCAGACTCATCCCAACTTTCCCTGCTGGGTGATCCTGGACAGCCAGGCCCGGGAGAAATATCCATTCGGTTCTGTGATGCCCGGCCAGGACCTGCCAGAGGGCCTCGGCGTCAAAGCAGACTCCATTCCCGAGCTCGCGCGCAGGATCGGTGTAGACGCGCAATCGCTGGCCTCCACCGTTAGTGCTTTCAACGGCTATTGCGAGAAGAGCGAGGATCCGGAGTTCGATCGAGGCACTCATCCCTGGAGCGCCTGGATGTGCGGCGATCCATCCAACAAGCCGCACCCCAATCTAGGCTCCCTGGCGAGGCCACCCTTCTATGCGGTCGAGTTGCACCGCATCGGCGGCAGCGCCATCCCCGCCGCGGGGGTGGTTTCGGATCATCACTCCCGCGCCGTCGGCTGGGACGAAAAGCCGATCGAGGGCCTCTATGTCGCGGGCAATTCCGCGGCCCGCCTGGAAACCGGGGCGTCGATGCAAAGCGGCGTCTCCAACGCGCGCGGCATGACGCATGGCTATCTGGCGGGTCTGCACGCCACCGGCAAACCGAGCGAGCTGTTGCAAAAGGAAATCGACCGCTTGCGGCTATGAGGCGGTCTGCGTGATCGAAACAGAGCAAACGATTTCGATCGACTCCGGCATCGATAATGTCTGGGGATACGTGAACGATATTCAGAAATGGGCCAGCCTCATGCCCGGATGCCGCTCATGCACGGTGATCAATCCGGACGATTCGCGATGGATGATCAAGGTGGGTGTGGGAGGGCTCGTACGGACGGTCAACGTGCTGGTGCATGTCGATACGTGGGACGCACCGCGGCAAGTGAATTTCTCCTACAGACTGGAAGGCGACCCCGTGGTGGGCGGCGGGTCTTATATCGCTTCGCGCAAGAGCGCCGGGGAGACCGAGGTCACGTTGAGGGTGCGCGTCGAAGGCAGCGGGCCCATGAGCCCTTTATGGGAGGCCATGAGCAAGCCCCTCTTGCCACAGCTCGCGAGATCCTTTGCCGGACAGCTCAAGGCCGAAATAGAGAAGGCGGGGGGGCCGACCGGCGCGCAGCCCGCAGCCGGGCATGGACGGCTCTCATTGCCTGGCGCCCTTGGCAAACGGATGCGTGATTTCTGGCGAGCCATAGTCGGCTCAGTTTGACGGTAGGAGGACTCGGCATGAGCGAGCAGAACAAGCAGCTTGCAGTCAGATTCATCGAGGCGTTCAGCTGCGGCGACGCCGAGGCGACGAGGGCATGTCTGGCTCCGGACGCCGTTGCCATCGCCAAGGGTTTCGGCAAGATTTCAGGCGCGCGTACCTATGAGTTCATCCTCGCCACGACTGGGCTATTCAAAGAGATCTTCCCCGGCGGCCTACGGCCCACTTTCAAGGCCGTGACCGCCGAAGGTGACCGGGTCGCCGTCGAATTCGAGGGCGACGCGACCCTTGCAAACGGCGAACGCTATTGCAATCAGTATTGCATGGTATTTACCTTGCGCGACGGCAAGATCAAGCAGGTAAACGAGTATTTCTGCACGCTGCTGGCCGATCAAAAACTCGGGGCGCTCCTCGCGGACATCGAAGAGCAAAGACAGAAAGCCAATCAAGCGGCCGCCCGTTAGGAAAAACCGCACGTGACGTGGGGTTGTCACTCGACAAGCTGAGGCTAAATGATCGTAACCTTGCCGGTGCTGATGTCGTAGACGCCGCCGACGATGTCGATCTTCTTGGCGGCGTAACTCTTTTGCACGACCGGGGGCGAGTTCTTGAGCCGGCTTACCTGCTGGCGCACATTCTCAGCGATCGCATTGTCGAGCAAATCACCCGTTCGTGCCTTCTGAGCGGCGATCACCGAAGGCTTGATCGCGTCTATGAGTTCCGGCAGGTGCCCTGGAAGTACGGCGCCGGTTTTGAGGACTTTTATTGCGGCCTCAACTGCACCGCAGCCACTGTGGCCGAGCACCATGATGAACGGCACCCCAAGGAACTGGACGCCGTATTCGAGTGATGCGAGCAGATCGGGATTCAGGACATTGCCGGCGACACGCACAACGAACAGGTCACCCGGGCCCTGGTCGAACGCGAGTTCCGGCGCTACGCGCGAATCAGCGCAACTCAGAATCGCGGCAATCGGGTACTGTCCCTTCGCCCGGGCGGCTCGGCCCGACGAGAAGTCGCGCTCGTTTGGCACGTTAGCCGCGTAGCGGGCGTTACCCTCCATCAATCGCTTCAACGCGTCCGCGGGCGCGATCGCATTCGGCGGCGGCGAGCCTTTGCGCGGCTCATCAGCCGCGATGGCGAGACCCCACGGCATGAGTGCCGCGAGCGCCGCGCTTCCAAGAAAATCGCGGCGCGACAATCGTGGGTCGTGCTGCTTGTCATCACACAGATCGCACATTTCGATAGCCTCCCTAAGCTGCGCTTCCCGGCCGTATCATGACGTACCCCACCCCGCGACGTATACACCCCTTTGCGCAACTTTGCGCCATGGTTCATCGTCTCAATGCCTGCTTTCCGCCACAATTGAATTTCGAGCCGCGCACGAGTCTGCGAGGCGCCAAACGCTCGGCCATGGAATTCCTATATTTCGGCGCGAAGGAAGCGCGTGCCTGCCTCTTCGCGGTTCCGCGGGGAGGACTGCTCGGAATATCTGCTGCTCCTCATTGCGATCGCGATTCAAGCGGGGATGTTGTGGGCGAAGCTCGAGACCCTCGATGAGTTCAAGGCAATCTGTCTCTTCCACCTGATCGGATTCGCATTACAGGTATTCAAAACCTCGGGCGGCATTCGGTCTTGGGCGTACCCGGACTTTGCCTATTCGAAGGTCTTCGGCGTTCCTCTCTTCTCGGGCTTCATGTATGCGGCCGTCGGCAGCTATGTCATTCAGGCCTGGCGGCTGTTGGACATACGTATCCGCCACCATCCGCCATACTGTGCCTGCACACTCGGGCTGTACGCACGGCCGACGGTGATTTTTCGACCCCTGGATCGCGATCGCAGCATGCCTCTCTTGCTCTCGTTTGTACTCATCGGGTTTTTCATCTGGCTGGCCGAGAACATCAGTACATTTTTCGGCGTGTGGAAATATCCGAACCAAGTCGGTGCTTGGGCGGTCGTTCATTTGGGGAAATGGAGCTCATGGTCGCTGCTGGTGATCATGACATTCACGATCGTGGCGAACCTGAAGCACATCAAGAGCCGAATTCACGTGCCGCCGTAGCGGCGGGGCGTGAACGCGAACAACCCTATGAGCCCACAGGGGCCCAGGTGACGGGGTGACGCGCCTTCCTCCGCTGCTCGGCATTTTGCAGAATAACCAGGCGCCGATGATTATCGACAATCCCCCATTCTTTGATCTCTTCCAAGGATCGAAAGCAGCCGAGACAGGTAAGGTCGTCGTCCAGGCAGCAATTCCGTATGCACGGGGATTGAGCGGAGCTGTCGATATCACTCATTGACCTAAATCCCGACTCCGAGGCTCCGGATTTGACCATAGGGGCGAGCGGGTGTCCGGGCAATGGATCACAACGAGACACCCCTCGCCCGTTTCAAACTCCGGGAAGCAGCACCGGTGTCGATGGTGATGGACGGCAGGGAGTTGCAGAAAACTTGCTACAGGTCGCCGGGTCGAGAGGGCAATTTTCGCCGATGCACGGCCTGGTGTGATATCAGTCAGAGGGCAGCGGCGATATACCGGGAAGTGGGCCTCTCGGGGGGATCCAAAATCTCCCGCATAGCGGGAAGCAATCTCTCCATCAGCTATATCTAACCCCACCGCCCGAAAAGCCGTCAAGCCAAATATGTCGTGCGATCCTCGAGTTTGAATTCGGCATGAGCCGCGGCCCTGCTCGCTCGATTTCAGTAGAATGACCAGTACGCCATGCAGTCGAATGGCACCAAAAGGGAACTCATGTTGAACAGGATCAATCGTCGCGATTTTCTCAGCGGCACGGCGCTGGCGATCGCAGCCGGGCTGACTCCGCTCGCTCAGATTCGCGCCACGCCCGGCCGCTACTATCCACCCTCTCTCACCGGCCTGCGGGGCAGTCATCCAGGATCCTTCGAGACCGGGCACCAGGTCGGTCGGGAAGGCCGTTCCTTCGATATCTCCTACCTGCCGATCGAGCAGCGTTACGATTTGGTCGTGGTGGGCGGTGGTATCAGCGGGTTGGCCGCGGCGTGGTTCTATCGAGAAGCGCACGGCCCGAAGGCTCGCATCCTCATCCTGGAGAACCACGACGATTTCGGTGGACACGCCAAACGTAATGAATTTCAGGTCGGTGATCGCCTGCTGCTCGGGTACGGGGGAACCGAGTCCCTGCAATCCCCGAAGACCTTTTTCAGCGACACCGTCAACCGACTCCTGCGCACGCTCGGTGTCGACGTGAGGCGCTTCGACACGGCGTTCGACCGCGAGCTTTACCGCTCGGTCCACCTGACTCCAGGTGTGTTCTTCGATCGCGAGTCCTTCGGCATGGATAGGCTCGTCGCCGGCAATCCGATTGTTACCGGCGGCGATTCGTTGGCGAGCGACGCCCAGCCCCGTCCGATCGAGTCGGTGGTCGCGGAGTTTCCCATGTCACCGGATGCCAGAGCGCGGCTCATCGAATTCTTCAACCACCCGAAGGATTACCTCGCCGGCAAGTCCAAGGAAGAGAAGATCGCCTACTTGAAGAAAACCAGTTACCGCCACTACCTGCGCAACGATGCGGGGCTGGGCGATGAGGCAGTGAAATTCTTTGACGGCTCGACTCTCGGTCTGATGGCAATGGGGCCGGATATCTTGCCGGCGCTCGACGCGATGGCCAGCCAGTACAGGGGATTTGACGCGCTCGGGCTTGGCGACCTCGATGATCCGGAAACGGCGGCCTTCGCCGAACCTTACATCTACCATTTCCCCGACGGCAACGCCTCCATCGCCCGGTTACTCGTCCGAAGCTTGATTCCCACGGTGGCTCGTGGCCAAACCATGGATGACGTGGTACTCGCGGAATTCGATTACGCAAAGCTCGATGTCGATGGCTCGCCCGTTCGATTGCGGCTGAACAGTACGGCGGTCGCCATCGCCAACCCCGGAAGCAGGGGCGGGGCGGTGGACATCGGGTACGTCCGGGAGGGTGCGCTGCACCGCGTTCAGGCCCGGCAATGCGTCCTGGCCTGCTACAACATGATGATTCCGCACATCATGCCGGAGCTTCCCGACGCTCAGAAAGAGGCGCTTGCTCTCAGCGTCAAGATGCCTCTAGTTTACGTGAACGTCGCCGTTCGAAATTGGCAAGCCTTCGTGAAGCTCGGGGTCGACGACATCTACAGTCCGGGTGCGTACTTCTCGAATACCAAGCTCGACTATCCGGTGGCACTCGGAGGCTATCGCAATCCGCGCGATCCGAATGGACCCATGCTGATTCATATGGAACACATACCCCTGACGCCGAACCGAGGTCTCTCGAACGTCCAGCAGTTTCGCCTGGGTCGGCAGCTTCTGCTCAACACGGCATTCGCAGAATACGAGGCGCGGATCGTCGATCAACTGGACCGCATGCTGGGTCCCGGCGGCTTTCGATCGTCCCGCGACATCGCCGCGATCACGGTGAATCGCTGGCCGCATGGCTATGCCTACAGTGCGAACTCCTTGTTCGATCCGGAAACCCAGGGACCGCAGCCTTATGAGATCGCGCGCAAGCGCTGCGGGAGCGTCACCATCGCAAACTCCGATGCCGGCTGGAACTCCTACACACACGAGGCGATCGATCAGGCGTGGCGGGCGGTCAACGAACTTAGACTCGGTTGAGCGATGTCATCCGCGGTTGCGGGCGTAGTTGCGCAGGATGCCGATGTGCTCGATTTCTATCTCCACAATGTCGCCGTCGCGCATGGGTTGAACCCCGGGCGGTGAGCCCGTGGAGATCACATCTCCCGGCAACAAGGTGACGTAGTCGGAAACAGCAGCGACCAGTTCGGCCGGTTCGTGGATTTGGTCGGATGTCGAGTGGTCCTGTCGAATGCCTCCATTGACGCGGCATTGGAGTCTCAAGTCGCGGGTGTCCAGATTGGTGACGATGCACGGGCCCAAGGGAGCAAAGCCATCGCATATCTTGCCGTGCACGAAATAGGGCGAACGACCGAAGGCTCCCGGCGTGGAAAAATCGCCGAGGGTGACGTCGTTCATACAGGTGAAGCCGAAGATATGCTCGGCTGCGTTCGTCCGGTGCACTTGCTTGGCGCGCTTGCCGATGACGATCGCCAGTTCAGCCTCGTGATTCACCGCCGGATGGCCCGGCGGCAACTCTATGACTCCCTCAGGGTCATTCAGACAGCTGGCCGGCTTCGTCCACATCATCAATGGGACGGCTTCATGCCCAGGATGCGCCCGATAATTGGGCCCTATCGCGATGATCTTGCTTGGGACCGTCGGCGCCAAAAGCTGAACCGCATCCAAAGGAATGGAGGGTTGGGCCGAGGGTCTGAATTCGCCAAACGGACCCTCCACGGGAGTGATGGTCGTACCCTCGAGGGTGCCGTAAGACGTGATGTTACCGTGCCGGTACCGTACGTATTTCATAGCGATCAATCCGCGATCTGCAATGCAGGTTTCTCGACGCCTTCCTCGAAATACCGGCCGGTACGCAATGCGCCTGCGAGCGTGGTGCGCAGTCCCCAGCGCGACTCACTGAGTAAATTGCCCCGCGCTGCGTGAAGGACGCGCCGGTTATCCCATACGATCGCCTCATCAGGCGACCAGCGATGCTGATACACATACTGCGGTTGAAGCATGTGCGCTACGAGGTATTGATGAAGCTCGGTACTTTCCGCCGGGCTCATTCCAAGGAAGCGGTCGACATAGGTCGGGCTGATGAAGATGCATTTGCGTCCGGACTCGGGGTGGGCGAGCACGACGGGATGAACGACCGAGGGATAGTCGGCCTGGCCGCCGGAGCTGAATGCATCGACGGGAGGGCCGTCCGGATCCTCGGCCTCGGTGGCGGCTCGCGCCGTTTTCCAGAACGCACCGGGTCTGGTCTGCGCCACCGGATCGAGACGCAGCGTTGCCTTATACTCCAAGCCCTCCAGTCGATCCTTCACATCCGCCGGCAAGTCGTCATAGGCCTTGGCCGTGTCGGCAAACAGGGTCTCTCCTTCGGTTCGCGGAACCTCGACCATACGCAGCATGGCGCCTTTGCAGATATCCGGCGTGTAGGCGGTATCACGATGCCAGCCGATGCGGTTGATCCTGATCTGGTCCCCGTCGAACACATACGCCCGTGCCCGCTTCTTCCCCCCAAGCTCGATCAGTAGGGGGTTGAGTTCCGAACGAACGGCCGGAAAAGGGTGAATCTCGAGTTCGCCGAAGCATCGGCTGATGTCCAGATGCCGCTCGATCGAATCGACGCCTCTGAACAGAAGAATGCCATGCTGGAGCCACGCCCTGTAGAGCGAGGCACGGACCTGCGGCTCGCGCTCGCGTCCAGGTGCGAACCCGACGACTTCGGCGCCGACTGGAAGCTCACGAACATTCAAATCAATGTCGCTCATCACTCACCTCGCGATGTTTCCCGCCAGCAGAGCTATCGAGCACAGCAGAGACGATCTTCTCGTGGATACCCACATGATAGTATCGCCCATCATCGGACCTGCCAACTGCACCTAGAGCGAATAATGAGCACGAACGGGCGGCTGAATTGGGTGCGCGGCGATGGCACGGGACTCGTTGTCCCGGCTGACCGCGATACCCTTAGTGTCGCTGGCGCGGATTTCCTGACGGACGCCTTTCATGCATTCGGCTCGCTCGCCGCCGGCAACCGAGTTTCCCGAATTACTCACATCGAGCCGTGCCCCGGCGGCAGCACCGGACAGAAATTGTTTCTCTCGGTGGAATACGAGTGCACCGAGCCTGGACTGCATACCGACCTGTTCGTTAAATTTTCACGGGACTTCGCCGATTCGTTTCGGGATCGCGGGAAATACGAGATGGAGGCCGAAGTGCGGTTCGCGTCGCTTTCGCGTGAGCGCGATTTTCCGATCGACGTTCCCGTTGCCTATTTCGCCGATTATCACCGCGAATCGGGTACTGGGGTCCTCATCACTCAGCGGATCGCGTTCGGCTTGAATGGCATCGAGCCGCACCGCCCAAAGTGCCTCGATCACGAAGAGCTCGCGGAACCCCTGGTGCACTACCGGGTGATCGTCACGGCCCTCGCGCGCCTCGCGGCCGCACACAAGTCGGGCAGATTGTCGGGCGTCATCGAGACGCGGTTCCCGTTCGATCCGGAAGCGGCGGCGGCGGCTGATCCAATCCGCTACGACGAGCGGCAACTGCGCGAGCGGGTGCGTCGCTACGCCAATTTCGCCGCCAACAGCCCACAGCTCATGCCCAAGACAATCACCCCTGATTTCTTCACGAAGCTCGAGAGCGAGGCCGGCCGCTTCCTGACGCACGAGGCCGAGATCAAGCGCTTTCTGCAAATGGATCCTGATTTCATTGCGCTCAGCCATTGGAACGCCAACATCGACAACGCATGGTTTTGGCGTGACGAATCAGGTGTCATTCGCTGTGGGCTGATCGACTGGGGGCGGGTGCGCCAGATGAACGTGGCATATGCATTGTGGGGAGCCTTGAGCGGCGCCGGCATCGAGATCTGGGACGAGCATATCGATGAGCTCCTCGGGCTGTTCACGACGGAATATCACGAGCACGGTGGACCTCGCCTCGACCCTGCGGATCTGCGGCTGCACATCGATCTTTATGTGGCGACCATGGGTCTTGCCTGGCTCATGGAGGCGCCGGTCAAAATCCTCCAACGATGGCCGGGCGCGGCGTCCGCATCGGGGCCGCGCGATCCGCTCTTTCGCGCACACGAATCGGCGCGCAACCAGCTGCATATTGCCACGCTGTTCTTGCACCTCTGGCGCACCCACGATTTCATCGCGAGTCTCGACCGGGCGCTGGACCTAAAGGCCTAAAACCCGTGTTATTCTTGAGTCCGCATGTCCTATGACCCGCAAAACGTGTTTGCGCGGATGCTTCGCAACGAATTGCCGTGCGTTCGGCTTTTTGAGGACACGCACACGCTCGCTTTCATGGATCTCATGCCGCAAACCGAGGGGCATTCCCTGGTGATCACGCGTGAGCCGGCTGCAACTCTGTTCGATCTTTCGCCCGAAGGGGCCGCGGCTTGTATCCGCACCACGCAGGCGGTTGCGAGAGCGGTGAAACGGGCATTTGACGCGCCCGGTATCCTGATCACTCAAGTGAACGGAGCCGCCGCGGGTCAGACGGTTCCACATGTGCACTTTCACATCATTCCGCGCCGGCCGGGGGAGCCGTTGCTCATGCACGCCGCAGTGCGTGCCGATCCGAAGGTATTAGAGGATCACGCTGAACGTATTCGACGCTGGCTCTAGGCGAGGGACAGCCGGGCATGTTCAGGCCAGCGTCGTCGCCAGGCACAGGCCGACCGTGTAACCCGAAAAAACGACGCACGTGGTCCATTCCCAGAAGGCGAAACTCAGGTATACGGGCGCGCCGCGCGCACGCCATTCGAGGCCTACCCACGGTAGATCGGGTAGTGCGTAGGAGATATAGACCTGCGTAATCGCCGCAAGCAAAATGGGTGACAGCGCAACCCCGGCAAGCAACCAGGCGTAGGGCAGGCGAGCGCCTGTGCTCGTTCTCTGAAAGAGTAGCCCCACGATTCCGATGCACACTCCGAAGAATGACAACAGGGCCAGCAAATCGTGACCTCTCGGTATCCGAGGAAACCAGCCTGGAAGCCAAGCGCACGACACCATGCAGAGGTAGCCGACACCGAGAGCCCAGATTCCGACAGGCCGGCTTGCGGCGGCGCTTTTCGGTCTCCAGTCCCGAAGCAGTACAGTCGTCCAACATAGCCCGCCCAGCGCACACAGCATTATTCCGACCCAAGCCCACTGATACCCGTCGGGATTTCGATCGGGGTAAAGTAAGCCGGAAATAGTCATGTAGTGCCAATCGTATTCCGAAGGGTACCTCCGCGCCGCCATCCACAGGCCCGCCCAAAATGCGAGTATTCCGACGAATGCCGTCGCAGACAGCCCATTCCGTACCAGCCTTCTCAAAGTCTGCCTCCTTCGATACCCTCCCAAGCGTAAAGGATGGAGCCAAAGCCGATCCAGTTCGTGTACCGTATTCGCAACTTTGGGCAACGCGGAGCTCCCATGCAGGACGAAGCGGCCATTACGATCAACGGCGTAAAACTCACCGATACAGAGTCGATGACGGTTCGTGTCGCAATCGACACCCTCGCCAATGTCCTGGCGGAGGGTCTCGAGGAGAAAGAGGGCCTGGAGTTAACCGCCGTCTACATGGATTCGCTCGCTCGAATTCAAACCCTGCTTGATAATCGGCAGGCTCGAAAGCAATAGGTTCGAAGGCCAACTGATATCGATGAATGTCATGAAGTGGTTGCTGGATTCCGATCCTGCGATCCGGTGGCAGGTCATGCGTGATCTCATGGAAGAGGACGAGCGAGCAGTGGCCGCCGAACGCTCGCGAATCGCAACTGAAGGGTGGGGCGCACGGGTGCTCGACAGCCAGTCGCCCCGCGGCCACTGGGGTCCCGGTGAGGATAGGGCAAGGTTGATCACCGTCCATACGCTCACACTCCTGAAAGATCTCGGAGCGGATCCAGATACGAAGCGGGTTCGACGAGCCATTGATCGCGTGCGAAAGCACCTCATCTGGCATCAACTTGACGGTCGGCCCTACTTCGATGGCGAGACAGAGCCCTGTATCAATGGGCGCATTCTGGCAACCGGCGCATATTTTGGCGAGCCCAGCAAAAGCCTGCTGAATCAGCTGCTGGGTGAGCAATTGGAAGATGGCGGCTGGAACTGTGAGGCTCCGAGTAGTAATCGCTCTTCCTTCCACTCGACGATCTGCGTCTTGGAGGGCCTTCTCGAGTATGAAAAGGCCTGCGGACGCTCACCCCGCATACGCAAGGCCCGAGTCCGAGCCCAGGACTATCTTCTCAAGCGACGGATGTTCCGTTCGCTCAGGAGCGGTGAGGTGGTCGATCGATCGTGGACGCGATTCCAGTTTCCACCATCTTACCGCTATGACGTACTGCGGGGCCTCGACTACTTGCGAAGTGCAGAGGTTGCCGCCGATGAGAGAGTCGCCGAGGCGATTCAAATCGTGAAGGACCGCCGCCACCAAAACGGACTTTGGCCGTTGAACCGGATCGATCCACGTCGCTTCACCTTCGACATGGAGCCGGGTGTCGGCAAGAGAAGTCATTGGAACACACTGCGCGCCCTACGCGTGTTGAAGTGGCATGCCGGAGAAGCCGCATGAGACATGCAGAATGGTTTCCGATGGTGACGTATCCGATCATGATGCCTCCTCGAGGTAACGACGCGCCGCAGGCCGGTTTGGAAATTAGCAGTACCGTCCGTCAGAACTATTACCACTGTCGGTTAATGACGTCCATTCAGTTCCGGGGTCGCTGAAACACTGTATAAACCGTCTATTCTGATTGGAGTGGCCATGGATCATCACTCCAGAAAAGCGGCGCGCTGCGATGGCGGAAGTGATCTCTTGCCGCTTCACCAGCACTCTTGTTCCGGCTGAGCGAGCTCGCCGCGCATCTGCGCAGTGCGGGCCGGTACACATTTCTGTCGACCGGGCCACCGCTGCGGTTACCCGGCGCTGCTGGCTCGCCGGTCCCGCCGCTCGCCACGGTCTGAAAATAACCTCGGCGTATTCTTTGTTATATTAAACACAATCAATATGATGTAATACATACATCGTGTAATATCTTAATCTCATCGCGGGGCGCTCCGTGCGCCAGCGGATCAGGGGACTCGTGTACGAAGCCGAACCGGCAAGGTCTTCAGACCGCGAAGAATGACCATGCTGGTGCTCAAATCGAGCTGGTCCGGAGACACTGCCAGATCCAACGATTCCACGGAGTTGACGATCTCTCTGATGGCGCACTTCATCTCCTGGCGCGCGAGCATCGCGCCCAGACAGAAGTGAATTCCCGTCCCAAAGGCCAGATGCTGGTTGGTATTCGTCCGATCCAGGTCGAATTTATCGGGCTCTGCGAAGCGCTGCGCGTCGCGGTTGCCCGAGGCCCAGCAGAGGAACACGAAGGCTCCCTCCGGGATGGTCTTGCCACCCAGCACCGTCTCCTTCTTGGCGATTCTGGGCAGCGCTGGGACGGGTGAATAAAACCGCAGCACTTCCTCATGCAGGCGCCGGAGGTCCTTGTCCTGCTCCTTCGATTCGCGCAAGCGCGCCAACAGGCCGGGCTGGGTCGCCAGCGCATGCAGCGCAAAGGCGATGCCGTTGCGAGTCGTATCCACCCCTCCGGCAATGGCAACGGTTGAAATTGCCATCAGCTCGCGGTCGGTCAGCTGCGGTATTGAGGCATCTTCGCTGCGCGCATGCACGAGCAGTGAGATGAGATCAGAGCCGGGTTTGAGGCGGCGCTCCTCGATAGCCTGCCGTACGAAGCGGTGCAGCTGCATGACGTTGTGACAATGCCGGTAGGCTTCTGCCCGCGTCGCGCCCGCACCGACCTGAGCCACCATGGAGTCCGCGCCGCCGCTGACCTCATCAACGCGATCCATGGGTAAGCCCAACGCATCGCAGATGACAAGGATAGGTATGGGCATGGCATATTCCCCGACCAAATCGACCTGCTCTCGCCCGAGGAGCGCAGCCGCCTTGTCGCGGCAGATCGCGGCAACCCGCGTTTCCATGGCCGTGGCGGCCGGCCCGGTAAACGCATGCGCCACCAGCTTGCGGCGGCGTATGTGGAGTTCGCCGTCGATCTTGAAGCTGTCTGACGGGTCCAACACCAGGAACCCTTCGCGCTGCATGTACTCGTCGACCTCCGCCCGGAAGGGCGAGCGAATTGCGGCGGAGACACGCATTTCGTCCGAATAGACATCGGTATCGCGGGCCGCCGCCACAATGTCTTCGTGCCGAGTCACGAGCCAAGTCCGGATACCCTCGTCGAAGTGCACGGGATCTTCTGCGCGTAAACGTGCGTAGTAGGGGTACGGGTTCTGCATGACCTTGGGATCGGCGAGTGTGTAACTGCTCAAAGGTTGCATGCTCGAATCATCCCCTCTACCTGTCACAGATAGACATTATCGCTCATCGGCGGATTCTTGGACCGGCTGGCACGGGGGGGTTTACGTCGCATTGCCCCCACAGACAAGACCGGTATCCTCATGGTGCGCCCTCCCGAGGCAGCGGCTCTTGTATGTAGTACCATCGATGCAGCTGCGCCCAAGTGGATGGAGTTCCAGATCGGAATGAAATACAACACGCTCGACTGGTCGGTGGCCGACCGCATCTTGACCTTGACGCTGAATCGCCCCGAGCAATTGAATACGTTCACCGTTGAGATGGCGGACGAGCTCGTCGACGCCTTCGAGACGGCAAGCGAGGACGACACGGTAGGCGCAATCGTCGTAACCGGGGCCGGCCGCGCGTTTTGCGCCGGAATGGATTTGACTCGGGCGGGCAATGCCTTCGGGCTCGATGAGTCGCAGCATCCGACGCTCGACGACATGAACCGCCGGCTGCACGATCCTGCGATATTACATGGCGTGAGGGATACGGGCGGCCGCGTGACGCTGTCCATTTTTGCCTGCAAGAAGCCGGTAATTGCCGCCATCAATGGACCCGCAGCGGGAATCGGCGCCACCATGACTCTCGCCATGGACCAGCGCCTGGCATCCGACAAGGCACGCATCGGATTCGTTTTCGGAAAGATCGGCATCGTACCGGAGGCGTGCTCGACGTGGTTCCTGCCTCGCTTAGTGGGGATCGCCCAGGCTCTGGAATGGACCTATCGCGCGGATGTGTTCGACGCGGAAGAGGCTAAACGGGGTGGCTTGATAAAGGCAATCTACCCGCCCGAGCAGCTCCTCCCCGAAGCCTACAAGTTGGCGCGCCGCTTCATCGAGCATCGCTCGGCGGTTTCTGTCGCGCTGACGCGTCAGATGATGTACCGCAATAGTGCCCAACCCCACCCGCTGGATGCGCACAAGATCGAATCGCTGGCGGTGTTTTACGTGAGTCAGAAGGACGGCAAGGAGGGGGTCCGGTCGTTCTTGGAAAAGCGCTCACCACTATTCGAATCGCGGGCCTCGGAAATGCCCGATTTCTATAGTTGGTGGGTATGAGCCGGCGGACATGATTTCCGCGCCGCACGGATGGGGCTGGAGATCAGCGACAAGCGTGCCATACTCGCCCCACGAGGGCAGAAGGATAGGAGCTCATGAACGCGCGCACACTTGATTGTTCGGACATCGACCAATATCTCGGCAAGCCGATCGAATCGTCGACCCTGCGCGAGCCGCTTGCCAACAATGATATCCGCCGCTGGGCGCATGCGATGCACTACCCAAATCTGCTGCACTATGATCCCAGCTTCGCCGCGGCGAGCCGGTGGGGCAAGCTGGTCGCGCCCCAGAGTCTGCCTATCATCGTCGATGACGGACACGGTTCGGCACCGGCCTGTGTCGGCTGCATTCCCAACTCGCACCTGCTGTTCGGGGGCGACGAATGGTGGTTCTACGGGCCTCGCGTCTACGGCGGCGATATCCTCACCAACGAGCGTATCCCCTATGACTACGTCGTCAAGGAAACCAAGTTTGCCGGCCCGACCTGTTTCCAGCGCGGCGACGACTTCTATCGCAACCAGCGTGGCGAGTTGATCGCCAAGCAGCGCTCCACCTCAATCCGCTACGTCGCCGAGGCGGGGAGCAAGAATGTCAACATGCAGGATGCGGAAGAACCGGTCTGGACCGACGAGGAGATCGAGGCACTCGAAAAACGCAAGTTCTCCTGGATCCAGATGCTCCATGAGCTTGGCCACAAGGAGCGGTGGTGGGATGACGTCAAAGTAGGCGACCAGTTGCCCGAGCGCGTGTTTGGCCCGCATTCAGTCGCGAGCTTCACCACCGAGTGGCGTGCCTATATCGTCAATACCTGGGGATCGATGAACCTACGGAAGCTGGACCTGCTTGCCCTGGGTTTCACGCCGGAAATGGCGGGTTTCGAAAACGATCCCGACGTGCAGAAGGTCAATCCCGAGATCACTGACGGCGCCTATTACGGCCCGTCGCGTGGGCACCTCTTTCCACGGTGGGCGCGCAGGATCGGCATGCCCCGTGCCTATGGCTACGGTGCTTCGATGGGCGCCTGGGTAACCGACTATCTCGCCGGGTGGGCGGGGGAGCATGGCATGGTCGTGCATTCGGTCGCCAATTATCGCGGCCCAGCGCTTTCAGGCGACATCACCATCCAAACCGCGGAAGTGGTCGACAAATCGGTCGACAGCGAAGGCCGCCACATCGTCCAGGTGAAGCACAAGATGGGCAATCAGAAGGGCACGACCATGGCCACCGCGGTGGCTGAGATCGAGCTGCCGAAAAAGCCGGCTCGGTGAAATCGAGACGCAACCGGCGTTATGCAGGGGGGCAAAAGAGCGCGTATTTGGTACGCAAGGTCGACGCCGTTTCTTCTGAAACGCCTCTTTACTCATTTAGGGGTACGCGCCCCGGTCAACCACTATTGCGCAGTGCCGTCGCAATGGCGTTTATCGACAGCTGGATGCCTTCCCGGACCCGCGAATCCTTTTCCCCGCCCCGATGCCGTCGAAGTAACTCGATTTGAAGGAGATTGAGCGGCTCGATATATGGAAGGCGAAGACGAATGGACTCATCGAGCGCAGGATGTTTTTCCAGCAGGCGGGACTGCGCCGTGATGGCGAGCAAGCGGTCCTGAGTGCGCACCCAGTTATCGCGGACGCGGCCGAATAGCGTGTCGCGAAGTGTTCGATCCTGAACCAGGTCGGCATAGCCCGCTGCGATGGCCATATCGGATTTGGAAAGCACCATCTCGAGGTTATCCATGGTGGCACGGAAAAACGGCCAACCCTCGAGCATCTCGCGCAACAGCGAGGCGTCGGGGAATGAGCCGAGCGCCTGACCGACCCCATACCAGCCGGGCAACATCACTCGCGCTTGAGCCCAACTGAAGACCCACGGGATTGCGCGCAGATCTTCGATGCGGTCGGACTGGGTGCGCGAGGCGGGACGCGACCCGATCTTAAGCTCTGAGATTTCTGCAAGCGGGGTCATCTGCCGGTAGAACTCAGAGAACCCCCCGGTCTCGTAGACCAAGGAACGATAGCCGCGGAATGCCTCCGCCGACAGCGCGTTCATCGCGTCTGCAAATCGCCGGCGATCTTCAGCGGATAAGGATGCGTTCTCCAGGGACGCCAACAAAGTGGCGGCGGCGATCGATTCCAGATTGGCGGCGGCACTTTCGCGTGTGCCGTATTTCGCCGCGATAATCTCGCCCTGTTCGGTGATGCGAATACGCCCTTTTACGGTGCCCGAAGGCTGGCCGCGAATCGCATCGAACGAGGAGCCGCCCCCGCGGCCCACGGCGCCGCCGCGGCCGTGAAATATCTGCATGGCGACACCCGATGCTTCGAAGACGACGGCGAGCGATGAAATGGCCTCATGCAGGCTCCAGACCGAGGTCAGATAGCCGCCGTCTTTGTTCGAATCGGAGTAGCCCACCATGACCTCCTGGAATCCATGTGAGCTGACGACGGCGGCGACTTCCGGCAGCTCGAGCCATGCAGCCATGACTTGCGGAGATTGCTTCAGGTCGCCAATCGTTTCGAACAGTGGCACGGCCATGATCGCAGCTCGGGGAATGCCCTGTACCCGACAGAGGCCCGCCTCCTTGAGCAGGATGTGGACCTCCAGGAGATCCGAGAGACTCTGGCATTTCGATACGATGTACTTCGTGATGCAATCGGGGCCATAGAGTGCGTGCGCTTCGGCCGCGGCGTGCGCGATGGCCAATTCCGATAAGGTCTCCGCGCTGTAAGTCGAGTACGGACTGGCCAGAAGCCGCTCGCTCGAGAGCTCGCGCCGCAGTAGCGCGACTCGAGCGCCCTCATCGAGCGCCGGATAATCCCGACAGACACCGGCGGTTGCGAGCAATTCCCCAACCACACGCTCATGCACATCGGCGTTTTGACGCAGATCGAGCGTGGCCAGATGAAAGCCGAAGGTCTCGACCGCGCGAATCAAACGCGCAAGCGCGCCTCCGGTGCCGATGCCGGCGTTACCGTTGGTCTGCAGCGACTGCGCGAGGACATTCAGATCGGCGAGAAACTCCGCCGCATCCGGATAGGCTTCGCCGGCGACTGAGGCATGCCGGGGAGGAGGCCGCTGAAAAAGCTTCTGATACGTGGCAGCGAGGCGCGCGTAGATGCCGGTGATGGCCCTTCGATAAGGCTCATCCGCGCGGGCAGGGTTGATGTCGCCGCTGGCGTGTGCCAGCGCGGCGACACCATCCGACACCTCCGCGAGCTCGCGGGATATGGATAATTCGGCTCCGAGCGCATTCACCTGGTCCAAGTAATCTGCCAGCAGCGTTTGAGCGGCCCTGCTCAACGCAAGACGCAAGGAGTCCGCGGTAACGTGCGGGTTGCCGTCGCGATCCCCCCCAATCCAGCTGCCCAACCGCAAGAAGCTCCTCGGACACTCGCCGAGCAATCGTTCCCAGCGTCCATAAAGCGAGGGCACGACCGGTAGAAAAATATTCTTGAGGTATGCCAGCGCCGTATCGACTTCGTCGGTCACATAGAGTCGTTCGCGCCGAAGGGCACGCGTTTGCCATAAAAGAGCGATCTGCCCGGTAATCGCCGATTCGATCAACTCGCCCTCCGGCGTCTCGCTGCGGCCGGCGTCCCGTAATCGCATGAGTTCCGCGATGCGATTGCGGTGATCGAGCATGCTCTTTCGCATCACTTCGGTCGGATGCGCCGTCAGCACCGGCGCGATCAACGTCCGATTCAACATGGCCACGACTTGCTCGGTGTCGAGGCCCTGAGAACGCAGAATCTGCAGAACTCCCTCCAGCGTATCGTCCCGGTTGGCCAGGCCACCTTGGCGGTCTTCCGCAAGATTCGCCAGCATGGAAAACAGCATGAAACTTCGAACGAACGCCACGTTCTCGTCGAGAGACAGCGTCTCAAGACCCGCCGTCAGAGTGCGCGGATTCGCGATACCCCGATAGCGGTCCACGGATGCGGCTCGGATGGACTCGATCCGTCGAAACAGCGATTCGCCCCCATAGGCCCGAATCACGTCCCCGAGTAGTTTCCCGAGAAAACGTACGTCTGCATTCTGAGAGACCGTCCGCTGGATCTGACTCATCGACGTGGTAGCTCCGGCAGTTCTGGGTACGCGCAAGGGGCGATGTCTTCGCTCGATACTAAAGCGAATCCGAGGAACCTTCACCACCGGCTGGTCGAGCGCCGGTTGGACCTTTACGTAGCGCCGCTCGGCTTCATCGCTGCACGAACGCGCGCTCGATGACGTAGTCGCCCGGCTCTCCGATTTGCGGCGAGATCTCAAAGCCATAGGAATTCAAGAGCGCTTGCGTATCGGCGAGCATGGCGGGACTGCCACAGACCATGACGCGATCATGCTTGGCGCTGAAGCGTGGAAGACCGAGATCCGTAAAGAGCTTTCTACTGGCCATGAGCGCCGTCAGCCGGCCGCGGTTCGCGTGCGGCTCTCGTGTGACGGTGGGATAGTAATCGATTTTTCCTTGGACGAGGTCCGCGAGGATCTCATCGCGTTTGAGCTCCTCGATGAAGTGCTGGGCGACGGCCGTCTCTCGCGCCCAGCGCACCCCATGCACCACGATGACGCGCTCAAACCGCTCGTAAACAGCAGGATCTTTGATCACGCCCAGGAATGGTGCGACGCCGGTTCCGGTGCAAAGCAGATACAGCCGCCGTCCTTGCCTGAGATCCGAGAGCAGCAGCGAGCCCGTGGGCTTTCGACTGATTACAACGGAGTCGCCGGTGCGCAGGTGCTGAAGTCTCGATGTCAGGGGTCCACCGGGAACCTTGATGCTCAAGAAATCGAGGTGGCTCTCATGATTGGCGCTGGCAATGCTATATGCCCGCAATAGCGGCCGCTCGTTGGTCACGATACCCAGCATCAAGAACTGGCCGTTCTCGAAACGTAGGCCGTCCGGGCGCGTGGTCGAAAAAGAGAATTGAGTGTCCGTCCAATGCTGAACCTTGAGTACCTGCGCCTGGGTTGTCGAAGTCAAGATCGTTCGCCCTGTGTGCAACTTGGAGAGCCGCGTATTTTATCCAAGCTCCCGATCAGCGCGAGACAGTGAAAGCATATGGTCATGCCCTGGGGTTCTTAGGGACAGCGGCCGCGGCCGACATGCGCTGCGGTTTATCACGCATAGCAGATATAATTGTACGTTACATCCGATAGTTATAAGACATTCCTCACGTTAATCATGGGTAAGCCGATATCTCGTATTTTGCCCCCGCGACTCACCGAACCACGATGGTGCCCACCATCCGCGGATGAATGGAACACGTGAAGTGATAGGTGCCGGGTTTATCGAACCTGAACGAGAAGCTTTCATTCGTATCGATAGCTCCTGACTTGAACAGCCCCGTTTCGCTCAGCACCGTGTGGGGCTCATCATCCAAGTTGGTCCAAGTTACGGTGGATCCTGCTTTGACGGTGGAAATCGTCGGTGTGAACATGAAATCCCTCACCACGACCTTGGTCGAGTCAGTCGTCTGCGCAGTCGATAGATTCCACGAGGCCGTCCCGATCAGCATCATTATCGCGCGCGCGCTCATCAGCAATCTTGAACGTGTCAAAAGCATCTCGGGTTCTCCTTTTGCGGACCCCTAGGCCAGCGCTTCGTCGCTCAACACCAGTGAGTTCGGATGTGTCGTGACGGAAACGCTGGTGATCCCGAGCATCGCGGCCAGCCGATCAGGGGGCACTTTGAGCGGCCCGGGTCCGGAACCGACGCCCGCGATGGGTTGCGGGTAGGCCGTCGATCTGGCCGTGTGGAAGGTCATGTTGCCCTCGACCTTCTGCACGATCTGATGAATGTGCCCGTTCAGCACCGTCACCGAGCCGAATCGGCGCAGCTGGCCCAGCAGCTGCTCCGCATCCCCTGTGCCCCATCCCCAAGGCTCATAGATCGTCCAGAGCGGCATATGCGCGAACACGACGATGGGCGTGCTCGCCGACCGCTGCTTCAGATCCGCACCTACCCAAGCGAGCTGCTCGTCGCCCAAGGTGCCGAGACCTCCCGCCCTGAACTGCAAGACATTGACCAAGCCGATAAAATGAACGCCGGCGTGATCGAAGCTGTAGTAGCCCCTGTTATCGGAGGTCTTGCCAAACCGGGCGAAGTATTCTGTGGCCGTTGCATCGGCCGTATCATGCTCTCCCGGTACGGTATGGATTTCGCTGGTGCGCAATGCGCTCAACAGCTGCGCCGCCAGATCGAATTCTGCCGGCTTCGACAGGTGGGTGATGTCCCCCGTGTGAATGATCAATGCGGGCTGAGCCGACATTCCATTCACGATATCGATGCTTCGCGTCAGAGTGCCGGGAACATCCGGGTTCGCCTCCTTGTTGAAGCCGACATGTGTGTCGCTGATCTGGACGAACAGCGGTTTGCCGAGCACCTTACTTTCTTTGCTCCCATCGTAGGTGCGCGCCGTTGCCAGGTCCATCGGAGTAAAGACCCCCCCGGAGAGGGCAAAGAGGGTTCCGGCCCCGCCATAAGCCATGCACTTCAGCGCATTACGTCGTGATTTCAGGAATTGATCATCCACCATGTCCGTCCCCTTGGTTAACGCTCAGGAGAGAGGACTCGGGATGTAGAGGGTTTATTCCTTACAGACTACAATGTCGCCGTTATGGCGCCGCAATGCAGGGCGCGAGATCATAGGACTTGAGCGAGCGCCTGGCCCGGTATGATGTGCGCTTTTGAACTTAGGAGCAGCAATGGCTAAGAAAATGAAACGGCGAACTATGCGGGCATGGTCGAAAGAGGATGTGAAGAACCTGCGGAGCCTTGCCAAAGCGCGGATGTCCGGGCCGCAGATTGCGAAGAAGCTGCGGCGCACGCCGGGTGCAGTGAGCCAGAAGGCGTTTGCGCTGGGAGTTCGGTTTCGGTCGATCAAGAGAAAGGCGCGATAGGCAAACATGCCGCGCCTTGCCGGTATCCGGGGCGCTGACGACGCGCCGGGCAGCCGGCGGTGACCCGGATCGGCGGCAGCGCGATGGAGAGGGCAACTCGTATGTCTAGTCCGACGGCAGACTCCAGATGTCGAGCACCCCGGAAGTCGCATGTTCATTGGCGTTGCCTTCCGGCAGAGCGATCTTGCCTTGGATCACGATGGGACTGTTCCAATGCCCGCTGCCGCTTTTGAGGTTTGCCACTTCGTTTCCCGTCGTCGGTTCGTAGATGCGCAGTGCGCCTTTCGGGTCGTAGATGTAGAGCAGGCCGCCGGCAACTACCGGGCTCGTGCCCCCGTTGCCGCTTTTCCACGTTTGGACGAGCTTGCCTTCCGTGAGTATCCAGGCGGCAGTGCCACCGGCATCCGCGGCAAAGAGCCACGTGGCACCGTTGTGCTGCCAAACTGCGGGAGCGGTGAATAATGGGCCACCCGAAGGTGTAGAGACTGCCTGGAGCTCATTGCCCTCGTGCGGCTTCGTGCCTGCGATGGCTTGAATGCTCAGAACCCGAATCAAGCCGTCCTTTCCGCCTTGTACCAAGAAACCGCCTCCGAGCAGCACCGGCGAGCTCGATCCAATATCGAGATCCCTCCGGTCGAGTTCTGCGTTATCGGCAGGCGTGAAGTTGGCCAGCATGCGGGTTGCGTCTGGGTCGAGCTGGACGGTGGAATCACCCCAGTCGGTCTTGCCGTTATAGGGTCCGTTTCCTGTCGCCACGAAGATATCGCCTGTTGCGATGTCGATTACCGCGCCCGCGCGCCCCCAGATACCCGATTGTGTGGACCGGCAGGAGCTCGGATCCAGCAGTGCGGTGCGGTCGCTGCAAAGCGCGTTCCATACATGCAGCAGCTTGCCGCTCTGCGAGTCCAGAATGGCGACGTGACCTTGGTATGGGGGCTGGTCGCCAATATAACCCGTGGTTACGGCGACTATATGGCCGTGGTACTCCCGCAGTGGCGAGGCGATTTTCTCTCGCAGTGGCAGAAGCGTGATCGGGGTCGTCCAAAGCACATGGCCGTCGGAAACGGCTAGCTTTTGAATGGTGCCGTCAGGAGCGGCGGCGTAGATATGTTTGCGGTCCGGATCCGCGACAGGGGTGCTGTTCGTTATCTGGCGCGTTCCCACCCATGTTGCCATCCTCGGCGCCGAGTACTCCCATAACACGGAGCCCTGATTGGCGTCGATTGCGATGGTCTTCCCATAAGCGGTAGTCACGAAAAAGGCATCGTGTTCCGAACCGTTGATGCCGACCGCATGAAGATAGATGGCCGAAGCGTCGACCGTGCCATCGAGCATCACTTGGTGGCGCCTCAGTGAGCTGGCATTGGACGCCGTTATGCCTGTCGGCTGAGGCGGGGCACTGGAGCTTGCGACATCCCAGCCAAATTGAGTCCAATCGAGTGTGGGAGTCTGCGCGAGGGAGCGTGAGCCCGCGACCGCGGCCAGGATCGACACTAGCAGCGGCAAGCCCTGAGTTGAAACCGTCCGTTCTTTTGTAGTCTTCCCCACGATCACCTCCGCGGAAAGTATGCCACCGGTCCGAGGGCGGACCCAAGTGCCGATACGGTTGTCCATCCGGTGCGGGTCGGGCAGACTGAGCGCGCGCACGGCTAAAATTCCTACCGGTTTCGCCGGTTTCATATCTAATCGATCCGTGCCCCGCGTGGGAGAGATGTGAAGAAGAAGATTTTCTTCGGGTGGTGGCAGGTCGCGGTTTGCATGTTCAATCAGGCCGTCGCCCCAGGCAGCATCATCGTCTGCTTCAGCGTCCTCGCCGTGCCATTGCAGAGAGATTTTGCCCCGAGCCGTATGGTTCTGATGCTGACCATGACGATCACCTACCTGGTCAGTGGTCTCGCGAATCCGCTGCTGGGTGCGGCGATGGACCGTTATTCAATCCGCAGGCTCTTGGTGGCCGGCGGAGTCGTGCTGGCCGCGGGATACTTTGCGCTCTCCTTCGCGACCTCGATGATTCAAGTCTTCTTGGCCTATGGGATATTCTTGTCGCTGGCCAACGCGATACTGGGACCGTTGTCCTACTCGACGTTATTGCCACGCTGGTTCGTTCGACGACGGGCGAGGGCGGTTGGCATTACGGTCCTGGGCTACGCGCTGGGCGGCCTATTCCTTCCCCCCATATTCCATTACTTGATCGATGCCTTTGGATGGCGCGGCGCGGTACGTCTGTTTGCAGCCTTCGTGATCGTTGTTGTGGTTCCGTTGATCGGGTGGGCAATAGTCGACAAGCCATCCGACCTGGGGCTATATCCGGAGGGCGATACGCAGCCGCCGGCCTCGACCATAGTCGAGAGCACCGGACCGCAAGAATCGACCCGGGTGTTACTGACCAATCTGAACTTCTGGATCGTTACCCTCGGCGTCGGCTTGGTCGTCTGCGGGGCCGCCGGTGTTCTCGGCAATATGGTTCCCTTCGTAATTTCGAAGGGATTCAGCGCCGCCCGAGGCGCCCTGGTCTTGTCCTGCTTCTCCGCGGGCAGTTTCAGCAGCAAACTTCTGTACGCGGCGTTCGGCGATCGGTTGAGTCCCCGCCTCGGGCTGGCCGGGGGGCTGCTCCTTTTTATACTCTCCAGCTTCTTCTTTCTCGACTCCCACACCTACCCTGTTCTGGCTACAGGCTCATTTCTGCATGGAACGGCGGTCGGAGTCGCACTGCCGCTCTGGAGCTACCTGACAGCACGCCTATTCGGGTCCCGCAACGTTGGCCGAGTTTTCGGTCTCATGACCATCGTCGTCACGCCACTTTCACTGCTTGCGCCGCCGGTTCTCGGCCGGATTTATGACTTAACGGGCGCGTACGACTACGGCTTCATTCTCTACATCTTCCTTGCCCTCTGCACATTGCTATTGGTGTCGAGGCTCCGCATGGATACCACGCCGCAAATCCCGAGCGCCGTCGTGGACGAAGCGCAGCGCAAAGCGGTTATATGAGCACGATTGACGCATCCTGTCATTGTGGCGCAATCCGCTTGGAGATCGCGCACGCACCGGAAACGGTGACCGAATGCAACTGTTCCATATGCCGCCGGTACGGTGTCCTTTGGGCCTATTATTCGCCGACGCAGGTGCGAATAACTGCAAACGGCGACGGGACTGACATCTACAGGTGGGGCGACCGCTCGATCGAATTCCATCGTTGCAAGATTTGCGGCTGCGTCACACATTGGGCGGCGCTCCATGAGCACACCGATCGCACCGGCGTTAACGCCCGATTGATGGACCCGGATATCCTACGCGCGGCGCGTATTCGCAAGCTGGACGGTGCCGCAAGCGAGCGATATCTCGATGAGTCTTAGCTCAGGGAGCGGTCCCGGCGAGCGCATGGTTGATGTCCTCGAGGAGCTCCCGGAGAGTGCGATCGCCGTAGCCCACATGGCTCGCAATTACCGTGCCGTCCCGGCCGATCATGAAGAGGAAAGGGATGGTCGCAACCGCATAGTCGCCGGCGATTGAGCCGTCCTTGTCCTCGATCAGGTTGATGTGCCAGCTTGCCGATTTCCCGATGCCACGGGCCGCAACGGGATCTTCCTTGAAACTCACCGCGAACACCGTGAGCTTGTCTTTGCCGATCATCTCCTGGGCTTTTTCCAGAATGGGCAGCTCGCGGCGGCAGATCCCGCACCACGAGTTCCAGAAGGCCAATATTACGACCCTACCACGCTGACTGCTCAGCGGAATTGCCGAACCAGTCAAGAAATCGTGGGCCGTGAAGTCCGGCGCCATCGATCCGACCACCGGCCCGGACGAGGCCGCCGAGACGGCGGCAGCGCAGAGGACAAACCCTATCAGGTGGAGGAAGCGCGGCATCCACGTAGCACTCGGTGCTTGCGAGGTGGCGATTATAGCGCGACGGCACTGCGCGAACCGAGCGCCCCGCGGACGCTATGGCCGCTTCGGTCGCGAAGGCGGCCCCGCAAGAGCATCCATGTCCGCCTGCATACGCTGCTTATATTCGTCCGACCAGTGAGCGCCTGGTTTCAGTTTGGCCGGCGTATGTGTTTGCGGATGCGAGGGAGTCTCGCCGGCGGTTGTGGTCCGTCGCGCACCTCCCTTGAGCTTGAGCGTGGGGCGCTGAGATGGGGGATTCGATTCGTTCATGTGATAGTGACTGGCAAGTTGATGAGACGGTCCGCGTCAATTTTAACTCGGTGCGATCAGCGCAGGGTAGCCACCGACCCGCCTCCCATCTGACGACCGGCGGTGTCGGCAGGTTCGGCATCCAGGATATCGTACGAGACGGATCGCGGCGTCCGGCCCTCGCCGTTAGCAGGCGTCACGTCCATCGGAGGTCGCAACAAGCGAACAGCATGTCATGCTCGCAGCCCGCCGCGTCGCGGTCGATCGAAAGCAGGCTGGACCGGCGATTGCTGTACAGCACATCACCTTCCCGTGGGTACAGCCGGCCGAGCATGCGGCGGGTGTGCTCGACGGAAAGGTATTCGGTCAGGTCGGCGGTCGAAAGGCACCATGTATCCACGACCCGGGAGCCGTGGACGTTGGTCAGCCGCACCCGCTGACCGATGTGGAGTCGCACCGCCGCTCCGGCACCCCCTCCGATCTCGGTTGAGGCTATGACATCCTCCTCAGGATGCGGGAATCGCATGTACGGATATCACGGGTTACTGATTCCAATGATGGGCCCTCGATTTTGCCAGCTTGTGTCGACCTTGTGTCAAACAGGGGGGGGTGCCGCGGTCACTTCGCCGACAGGCCTTGCGTGATTTTGACCGCCCTGCTTAATCCGGTGCACACTCGCGGCAAGAATCGTCACCGAGTAGTGGACTGAAAAATGTCGAAGATGCCTCGATCGCTAGCGACAGCATTCCTCGCATCAATGCTCGCAGCGACCGTAGCTGCGCAGGATGACAAAATTCCATTTCAAGTGCTTGCGTTGCCTCCCAGTCTCGGATTACCGGAGAGTCACGCAAATTTCACCATTCGAACCGCAGCCGAATGGGACGTTTGGGCGAACAAACTCACGGTTGTCGCGGAGCCTTTGCCGCCCGTCGATTTCGAGCGTTATACCGCCCTCGTCGCCAGTGCCGGTTATAAAGCGCACGGCCCCGTTGTCGTGACATTCGATTCGATAACCGATGCCGGCAATGTCATCAGAGTCCACGTGACCGTGACTACCCCGGCAATCTGCCCGCAGCAACCGGCACCTGGACATTACGCAGCGATGGCGTTAATTGCGCACACCGACAAGCCTGTTCAATTCGACGTATCGAACCGGGATACTAACTGTCCTTACCATTGATCCAGGATTGACGCCGGAGTAGGCCTACTACGGACATATGCCCGGCCTTCGCAGGCGCCGCGAGGCGTCCAACACCTATATTTAAGCGACTCGCCGCTGTCCGGAGCATACTCTGACATAGCGAATGAACTTCGATGGGAGCGCAATAATGAGCAAAGAGAAAAGCGCGCGCGTTGTTGTGCGAGAGAGAGTTCTCTGCGAAGCGACGAGACTGTTCGGCGAGCGGGGATTCGGCGGAGTGGCGCTTCGCGATGTAGCGAAGGCATCCGGCATTCCGCTGTCAACTTTGAGCTCCCACTTTGCGCGAAAACAGGATCTTCAAGACATGGTGTTCCAGCGCGCGGTCGAAATTATCATAAAACGAGATCTGACCTCCAGGCTGGAAACGGGGACCCCAAAGCAGAGATTCAGACGGTACATCGTTAACGTCGTGGAATTATTTTTGAGCAACCTTCCGGAAATGAAAGTGTTGGACAGGGAAATTCAGGAACTTGACAAACCGGCAACATTCGACCGCGTACTTAGAACGTCAAGAGATCGACCATCACTGGATTCGCTCATGTTCATCGCAGAGTTGGCCAAAGACACGAAGTCCGACATTTTTGAGTCGATATCCGCAATCCAGCTGACGCAGATGGTATTCGCGGCCATTTACGGCATCATAAAGCTGAGATCCGTGAATCGTTACGTGGGCGGCGTAAAGCCGGTCAGCGATGCGACGCTCACGCGCCATATCGTGCTAATGGTCGAGCGCATGCTGAGGATTTGATTGGCGGACTTTGTGCGGATTCCCGAGCCCGGCGCTGTGAATATGTCCGACTACCGAAGATAGTCGTGCCCACCGGGCGTCTCGGCGGTGACCGGCAATCACTGGCTGCAGACTATCTCACTTGACAAGTTCCCTCCGACGTGGACAAATGTCCATATTATTTCGGACATTTGTCCGTTTCAGGGAGACTCAAATATGCGAACCCTCACTTGTATGGCGGTGGCCTTGATTTTCACGAGCGGTGCTGTTGCCGCGACGGGCTATAACGCGACGTTGGCGCAGCCCCTCACCGGGGCAAAGGAATTGGTCGTCAACGACAATCTGTTCCGTTGCAATGGCTCGACTTGCGTTCTCGTTTCCCACCCCACACGAGGGGCCGGCGATCTCAGTACGTGTCGCGCCCTGCAGCACAAAGTCGGCGTCCTAACTTCCTATGTGGCGGACGGAACCCCATTCGACGCTGACAAACTCGCGAAGTGCAACTCTGCCGGCTGAAGAGTCAAACTCACGCGAGGGTTGAGCGCCAATGGCTAATGCAGGGATGTAAAGCCATAGCGTTTGAAAACGATGTCGGCGGCCGGGCTTCGCACGTAGGATAGAAATTTGCCTGCGTCTGCCTTAGCCCCGCTTACGAGCGCGATCGGGTAGCGAATAGGCAAGTGAGTGTCGTCTGGGAATACATCGACGACGCGTACATTTTTATCGATCAAGGCATCCGTCCGGTACACGATAGCGAGCGGCGTTTCTCCCCGATCTACCAACGTTAGTGCCGATCGTACACTGTCGGCACGCGCCAAATGATCCGCAACGGAATTCCAGACGCCGAGTTTTTCGAGTGCTTCGTGCGCGTATCGGCCCGCCGGTACTCCGTCCGGATCGCCAATCGCCAAGCGGCCAGCGCCAAGCGCCGCCAGCAGCGGAAAATTGGGAGCAATGCGTAGGGTGATCTTGCTGGTCACCGGCGCCACCAACACCAGTTGATTCGCGAGGACATCGTGTCGAGTCGTGACCTGGATGAGCTTTCGGGTCTGGAGATAATCCATCCATTCCAGGTCCGCCGAGAAAAACACGTCCGCCGGTGCGCCGCTTTCGATTTGGCGGGCGAGAGTGGAGCTTGCCGCAAAGGAGAATTTCACAGAAATCGAGGAATCCTTCGTAAAGCTATCGCCAACTTCTTGTAGTGCGTTCGTCAAGGAAGCTGCGGCGAAGACGATGATGGTCGGTTCATCGGTCTGCGCAGCCGAACTCGGCAGACAGATGAGCAGCAGCCAAAGGGCCATCACAGATGGGTTGATTTTTTTCATGCTGGCTTTCCGATGGATATTCGCCGCGTATTTCGCGCTCGCCGTGGCCTCTCTTGCTTTGCGGCCGGTTTATGGATGCCCGTAGACAGGTACGCTCCGCCAACGCGTTGTCGCGAGTGATAGTCACCGAACCTGCCGTTTGTCTGCAACCTTCCCGACACAGCCTTGGTGTTCGCTTCCGTCCTTAAGAGCCTTGGCGTCGCATCGAAGCTTTGCGTTCTGAGATGAAGGTTTGTTATATACGACTGAATATAACGCTTCCTAATAGCGATCGCGATCGTTATATTAGTCTGGATATATCGCTGTTGCGATGGCTACTCCAGGGAGAAAGAACAATGCGGTCCGTTCGGTGGTGCGCCCTTGCTGCGCTTGCTTCGTCCTTCGTTTTGAATCACCCGGCGCGCGCGGCCGCCGATCTTCCAACCCCTGAATCGGCTCCGCCGGTTCCCCCCGTCCCGGCAGCCTGCGAGAGCGTCAAGGAGTTCGTCGCCACCGACTGCTCGCTGACCTGGCACGGCATCACCATATATGGCGCGTATGACGTCGGCTTGGGCTGGGTCAGTCATGGCTTACCGGAAAATGGCTACAACTACGAAGGCGAATCGCTGGTCAACCGGAATGGCAATCACTCTCAATTCCTCATCGCACCAAACAATCTGCAGCAGACCGGGCTGGGCATCAAAGGCAAAGTGGAGTTCTTGGACGGCTGGTACGCGGTGTTCAACGCTTCGACCGGCATCAATCCGCAGTCCGGTCAGCTCGCCAACATGGCAGCTACCAACACCACGAACAACGGCCTACCGAGGTACGCCTATTCGGTGACCGGCGACGGTGCGCGCGCGGGCCAACCCTTCAACGACGAATTCTACGGCGGCGCATCGTCCAAGGATTTCGGCACACTGACCTTCGGTCGTCAGCGCTCTCTCGGTACCGATACGATGCTGGCTTACGATCCAGCCGGCGGCGCCTACTCCTTTTCGTACATCGGCTATAACGGCACCATGGCCGGCGGCGGCGACACCGAGGACACCCGTTGGGACGAGGCTATCAAATATCGTTTTACCTATGGACCGGTCCATTTCGGCGCGATGTATAAATTCGTCGACGGCTCTGGAGGCTGCTACTCCGCCTCCGCAACCTGGACCGCCGCGACCTGTACTCCGGAGGAAGCGCATAACTCCGCCTATGGCTTCGACCTCGGCGCAGAATACGGCAAGTTCTCCGCCGACGTCGTCTTCCAGCATTACAACCAGGCAATCAGCGTGCTCAATCCGTTGCTAGGACCTCAAAGTCTGACGCAGCCCTATCAGTCGACCCTCAACAGCATCAATACAAACCCCATCACCGGGGCCAATGTGATCGGAACGACCAACACCGAATATGGCATCGTCACCGACAACACCGCCGTCATGGTGGCCGCCAAATATGCGCTGGACCCGTTCAAGTTCTTTGCCGGCTACGAACACATTCAGCAGTTCAATCCGTCGAACCCGCTGGGCGTTGGCGCTTCGGCCCAGGGCGGCTATCTCTTGAGCGGGGTCGAAGACAACAATCTTGATTCTCCCAAGCTCGTGCAGATCGCCTGGTCAGGCGCGAAATACGCTTTCGACAACAAAACCGACATCACTTTGTCGGCCTATCATCAGTGGCAGCATAACTTCCGTGTTCCCTCGGCGTGCCCGCCCACCAGTTTCCGCGCTTCCTGCTCGGGGTTCCTCAACGAGGTATCGCTGTATGCGGATCATCACTTCACCAAGCGTTTCGACCTTTATGCCGGCATAGCGTATTCCAACGTCGGCGGCGGTCTGGCCATAGCCATCCCTCACGGCCCCGGTGTCCCCTATAACTACAACAACAACGTCGCACCGACAATCGGTGGCCGTTTCACTTTCTGATCGTTTTCTGCGGCCGGCTCAATTGAGAACCTGCGTGGGCCCCTGAATCGCAGAATCGCCGAGCGTACTCAAGTCCCAGCATTGTTGCACCTCCGCACCCGTCCGAGATTCCCTGCCGGGCCGCCCCACGGCGTTGGGGAAAGACCACATTTCTCCTTAGCCGGGAGAGGCGCGTCCCGAAGGGGCATCCGCATAGCACTGCGGCAACAGGATGATTCTCCGCCGCTCCCGGGGGTCACGACGAACTGCTTGAATTGACATGGACGAGTTCTACAATCGCAGGCTTTCACCCCCACTACGGAGAAGATCATGGCGACCAAGGCAATTCCCGACGGTTATCACTCGGTCACTCCCTATCTCATCGTCAAAGGCGCTGCTGCCGCCATCGATTTCTACAAGCGCGCGTTCGGCGCGAGCGAGTTGATGCGCATGCCGAGTCCGGACGGGAGAATCGGCCACGCCGAGCTTCGGATTGGCGATTCGCCCATCATGCTCGCGGACGAGCACCCTGAAATGGGCCACCGTGGTCCACAATCGCTGGGCGGAGCCGGCGTAAGCCTGATGATTTACGTCGAGCAAGTGGATGACGTCTTCAAACGAGCGGTTGCGAGCGGGGCAAAGCAGTTGCAGCCTGTTAAAGACCAGTTCTACGGAGATAGGTCGGGGACGTTGCAAGATCCGTTCGGACACACATGGACCGTTGCAACGCACGTTGAGGATATTGCGCCTGAAGAGATGAGTCGCCGCGCCGAGAAATTCATGCAGAAGGCAAACGCATAGCACCTGCACGCACGTGCAAGTTCGGCCTTGGTCGCGAGTAGGATCAAGGCCAATCTATCAAACGAACGAGACGCTGGAGGCTAACGGCCTCCAGCGCCTTTAGTTCAAAGTGCAACCTGGGAATCAATCCCACCTGGTCTATCGATCGCGGTCGTCATCGTGGTGGACCCACTTCTTGCCGGTATACTCGTAATGACACCGGTCCCCATCGGAGTCGCACACCCAGCGACCTGGACGGTTGTAAATCTCGTTCTTGCTATATTCCGACTGATTCCAACATTTATCTCCATCGTGGTCGCAAGTAACGCGCACACAATGATCGCCATCCGCGTCACAGCGCTCGTAAGTGTGGGCAAAGGTCAGCGTGGAAATAGCCGACAGTGCGAGAAACCCGGCCGTCGCCACCAGAGGGTGCTTTGGACGGTGGAACATGCTGGCCTCCGAAATGAGAGCTGATGAGACGCCAGTATCCCCCTTGCGGAAATCCGTGAAATCGGCGCACGCCTAAATCATCGTAGGACATCCGGGCAACCACTGTGCAGGGTAAGCTGGCACGGGGAGAGAGGCCGGCGTCCGGTGGGTGACTGCGGCGCCGAGGGGCGCATTCCGGCTCCGGCACCCGGAAAACGTCCCGACTGCGCAGCCCTTATGTTTCGCGCGACGTTGCCAGAGAGCGTCGCGGATATTATTCTCGACCGACAGCGGTACCTAGACTCACCCCGACTGCATCGAAGGACGGATGGGACTGGCGGACTTGGGAGCATTGCCATCGAAGGCGCGACTGCTCTCAAGACATTGCGAATCGGCAATCCGGATATCGGCGGCGTCAATCAAGGCGGAGCGGCGAGCCGTTTCGTTTAGGTTGGCGGAACGCCTTCGGTATGGGTGAGCGATCCACGCGATAGCCTGACAACGATGGGGTAGGGGGAGAAACTCGTGAAGAAGGCGCAATTTGATCCCGAGAGAATGTTGAGAGGGGCGAGCTACCCTGCGCCGCATGACGAGCCGTGCCGGGGCCGAAAAACATGGCCACTCACGAAGCTCTACGGGCTCACGCAATTCGGTGTAAACCGAGTGGAATTGGAACCCGGTGCTTGGTCGACTCAGCGGCACTGGCACAAAACCAACGACGAAGTCGTGGTCGTCATTTCCGGTGAACTGGTGCTGGTGACCGACGACGGCGAGGAAGTGCTCGGTCCCGGCGACTGCGTTGCGTTCCGGATGAACGATCCCAACGCACATCATTTTCAAAACCGCAGCGCCAGACCAGCCGTGTTCTACGATATCGGCGGTCGTGACTTATGGGACGTCTCAACTTTCCCTGATGCTGGTTTCCAGGCACGGCCGCGTGTGGAAATCAATTTCAAGCCAATCAAACCATGAGCAAGCCCTTGCAGGTTTACTACTTCCCGACTCCAAACGGTCGGAAGGTGAGCATTGCTCTGGAGGAGATGGGCCTTGCATACGAGATCGTGCCGGTGAACATCCTCCAGGGCGAGCAGCAGCGGCCGGAATTCCTCGAGATCAGCCCCAACAATCGGATTCCCGCGCTGATCGACTGGACCGCGGACGGCGAGCTGATCAGGATCTTCGAGTCCGGTGCGATTCTGCAATATCTTGGACGCAAAAGCGGACTTCTCTATCCGGCACAGGAAGCCGCGCGCTGCTGGGTCGATGCCTGGTTGTTCTGGCAGATGGCGGGACTTGGCCCGATGGCGGGGCAGCTCAGCTGGTTCATCCGCGTCTCTAACATCCCTGATCGCGATGAACGCGACTACACCTACGCCCTCCATCGCTACCGCAAAGAGGTAACGCGGCTCTACGGTGTATTGGAGCGGCAGCTCGAGGGCCGCGACTACATTTGCGACAACTACAGCGTTGCCGACATCGCATCCTGGACATGGGTCGATCAGTACAACGACCATGTCGGCGGGCTTGCGGAATATCCAAACATTGGCGCGTGGCACGCCCGCATCGCCGAACGCCCCGCCGTGAAGCGTGGGACGACCGTCTGGATGCCGGAATCGGACGGCGGCTGGTCGGCTGCCGGCAACGCCTCGCAAATCGCGGAGGGCACCAGAAACCGACGCCAGCCGTGAGTGATGGATTACAAACGATTCCTAATCTAACTAATCGAAATTGTAAAGCAATATAAGTCCTGGATATCGGCGGCTCGCTGGGGCCGGCCGCGCTTGCGGGATTCCCATTCACTTCGGGCTGGCGCGTTTCGCGCTCGACCGGTGGCGGAGGCGAGCTAAGGCGGGTGTATGACCGAGCCGGTTCGGGGCTGCTGATTCTAGCGGCCCTCCAGCTCCCATAACCTCGCGAGCTGCAGTTGATTCTCGCTGTATAGATCCTGGTCGCTTTGCTTTCCAGGTGGCTCGAGGCGAGGAGTCGCCTTGTAGACACTCAACCAGACGCATGGGTAGACCAAGCAGGCAACCACGACACTAGCAATGATGATCGGCAAGATTAGCAATGCGGCGATCCCCGCGAAGGCGACTCGGGCGAAAGTAAGAGCCATAAGGTCGTACCTCGAATTGACCGCACCTAAAGAGATCAAGAATCATGCTGATGCGCTTGTCGATTCGTCGCAAGCTGCAGTTGCGCAGGCGGAGCGTATGTCTCAGACCGCCATGCGATATGTCCGATAAGAATGCGATATGTCACGCCGATAGCGGCGTGACGCGGCCAAACCGTCGCAGCGAGGACAATCGTATCGCAGCAGAAGACTCAACGCCCCATCGTGTTCGAGATTACCGAGCCGAACGAGAGGCGGTCGGCGCGTGACGTTGCATAGCGTCTGGACAGCGGATACCGCGTCGGTACCGGCTCCGGTTTGCGCACTATGAGGGCGATAGGGTGAGGGTTACGGTGTTGCGGGGAAACGAGAAAATTACGAAAGAAGTGACGCTGGAGGCAATGCATTAGATGCGGCTCACCACGGGCAACCGCAATTCGCGTGATCGCCATTAGCCTGCCCTAAAGGCGCCGTTCGCGACTGGCAGTCAGGGGTCGGATCACGGCCGGTGGACCGCAATCGTCAAGTTGGAACGGACCACAAAGGGCATCCGGCGGCGGTCGGCTACTTTGCGCCGTTCGACAGGCAAATTTGCGCGCCTGAAAGCGGTCATTCGATTAACAGACATGCTTCGCGACAAGGAAAGGGGCCCAGACGCACGCTCGCGTTGAGCCCGAGTCCCCTAGGCTGCCCGGTGGGCAGCTGCCGCTCGGGACTAGCGAGTGCCCGCCGCGGCTAGCACTATCGGCGCTGACACGCCGTATTTGGACGCGAAAACAACGGACAACGCTGGGCGATTGACCTTTGTCACCGTGTCTCCGATTACTTTTTGCAAGCAGGCGTTCTCGTGCCACTTGTACGATTGTGCGTCGACGTACATTCGCGAGCACACGTTGACGGCGGCACCGTGGATCCGGCGGTACAGAGCCGCTGCGCCCTGCGATGTCGAGACGTCGAGATCCCCGAATTTCACAATGGCCTGCGGGGGTGCCGTGTCGCCATCAGCGCGGGACACGGTCGCGAAGCTGAAGGCCAAGGCGCTGAGGATCGCGCCGGCAACCAACGTGCGAAGGGGTGTGGTGGTGATCGTGTTCATGGTGGTCTCCTTGGAAGGGTCGATAAAGCCGCTCGGGTTACTGGATTGATCATCGCGAGGCTCTCTCTCGGCGTTCTGCCGGGGTATTCCGGCTGGCCCAATTCGCTGCCTCACCCATACAGACACCTTCCGGTTGCCAAACCCGACATCCGACGCGCCGATTGCCTGACACGGGCCCTTGGGATGGGTTAAGTTGATTGACCAATCGAAACGGTGCAGGTTGCCGAGGCGCCCGATGACTCAGCTCACCGAGCTACTGGTACGTATACAGGCCGGCGATATGCAGGCGCGCGATGCGCTGTTTGCGTCCGCCTACAGCGAACTGCACCGGCTGGCGCATGCACGGCTGCGCGACGGCGGGCGCAATACGGTTCTGGATACGACCTGCCTGGTGCACGAGTCATATCTGCGGTTCGTGCGCGCCGGAGAGCTGCGTGCCGAGGATCGCCGGGCGTTCTTCGCCTACGCTTCCCAGGTGATGCGTTCGGTGATCGTCAACAGCGTGCGCGAGCGGATCGCGCAGAAGCGCGGCGGCGATCGTTCCCCGCTCACCTTGTCGAACGGTCTTGGGGCTGAGCTGCCGGGCGCCGAAGAGACGGTTCTGGCCGTGCACGAGGCGCTCGAGGCCTTGGGGCAAGCCGATCCTCGTTTGGCGCAGGTCGCGCAGATGCGCTACTTTGGCGGCTACAGCGAGCAGGAAATTGCCGAAACGCTGGAGATCACCGCACGCACGGTGCAGCGCGACTGGGAGAAGGCGCGACTGATCCTCGCGGCCGCGTTGCGCTGAAGAGAATAATCAGACCGATGGCCCTATCGATTCCTCAGATGGCCCGAATGAGCCAGCTGCTGGAGGAGGCGCTGGCAATGAATGAGGCTGGGCGCCGCGTCTGGCTTGAAAGGGCTGCACAAGAGCATCCGGATCTGGCCGTGGCGTTGCGCGAGGCGCTGCTGCCGGGAGCGGCGCAGGCAGCGCAGCTGCAAGAGCTGATGAGCCTGCCGAAGCTCGCTGCCGCGGCTGAGTCAAGCGCACTGGCCGCGAGCGGCCTCGCGCCCGGGGCACGCGTGGGCCCGTATCAGCTGATTCGACGACTGGGCGCCGGGGGCATGGCCGAGGTGTGGCTGGCACGGCGCGCCGATGGCGCCTTCAAACGCGAAGTGGCGCTGAAACTGCCGATGCCCAGTCGCCTGCAAGCGGGTCTGGAGGTGCGCTTTGCGCGCGAGCGCGACATCCTGGCCAGTCTGGAGCACCCCCATATCGCGCGTCTCTACGATGCGGGGGTCGATCCGCAAGGGCTGCCCTACCTGGCGATGGAGTATGTGCAGGGCGCCCCGCTGACAGACTGGTGCGACGCACAGCGGCTCGGGATATCCCAGCGCCTAGGGCTTTTCCTGCAGGTGCTCGAAGCCGTGCAGTACGCTCATGAAAAGAGCGTCATCCATCGGGACCTGAAGCCCTCGAACATTCTAGTGACCGAGTCCGGGCAGGTGCGGCTGCTGGATTTCGGCGTCGCGAGATTGCTGGAGGCTGAAGACACGGATCAGCCGGCGCTGACGAGTGTCTACGGCCGAGCGCTAACACCGGACTACGCCAGTCCCGAGTTATTGCGTGGTGATCCGATCGATGCCCGTAGTGATCTCTACTCCCTGGGCGTCTTGCTCTACGAGCTGCTGACGGCTACTCGACCATATCGGCTCAAGAGCGCGGCTTCGATCGGTGCACTCGATCAGGCCATCGCCACGATCGAGGTGAAGAAGCCCAGCATGCAGCTCGAGCAGTCGGCGGCCGCTACGCGCGCGAGTACGGCCGAACGGCTGGCGCGGCAGCTGCGTGGGGATCTGGATGCCGTGGTACTCAAGGCGCTGGCGAAGGAGCCGGTGCAGCGCTATCCAAGTGCCGCCGCCCTCGCGGAGGATCTGCGACGCTACCTGGACGGCAAGCCCATCCGCGCCCGACCGGCACGCATCGTTTACCGGCTGCGCAAGTTTATATTGCGCAATAGAGCGCTGCTCGCAGTCAGCGTTGCAGCCCTCGCCGCGATTCTTGCCGTGGTGAGTTATGCGCGATACCGCGAGAGTCTTGCCCGGGTTACGGTCAGCGCTGCCGCTACGAACGTCGTCAGCGAGAAGTCGATCGCCGTGCTGCCGTTCGTGGACATGAGCGAGCACAAGGATCAGGAATACTTCTCTGACGGTCTGTCGGAGGAGCTCATAGACATGCTCACTAAGATCCCGGATCTACGGGTTCCGGCGCGTACGTCGTCGTTCTACTTCAAAGGCAAGCAAGCGACCATTGCCGATATCGCCAAAGCGCTGGGCGTTTCGCACGTCCTGGAGGGCAGTGTCCGCAAGTCCGGCAACACTCTTCGCGTCACCGCGCAGCTGATTCGCGCCGACAACGGCTATCACGTCTGGTCGGAGACCTACGACCGGAAGCTCGACGATATCTTCCAGATCCAGGATGAGATCGCGAAATCCGTGGTCAACGGGCTCAAGGTGTCTGTGCTGGGGGGGACGATCCCGAGAGCGACGCCCACAGACAACTCCGATGCATACTTGCTTTATCTGCAGGCCAAAGAAATCCACTACCGCGGCAATTCTTTGGATAGCTCGCGTAAGGCAATCGACTACCTACACGAAGCGCTAAGGCTCGATCCGGAATTTTCGCAGGGATGGGTAACCCTCGCAACCTTCCTGGCCGCAGATTATAATTTGTTCGATGTTACGCCTCACGATGAGGCCCGCGCGCTGATTTATTCCGCGCTGGACCACGCCAGAAAGCTGGAACCGAGTCTGTTGCCAATCCACGTCGTACTGGGGCGCGTCCTATATGAAGTCGATTGGAGTTGGCAGGCAGCCGATGCAGAACTGAAGCAGGCAATTGAACTTGAGCCTGGAAACTCCGAGGCGCACAGACTGGCGGGATACCTGGCAACGACGTATGGTCGATTTGATGAAGCGATCGAGCAATCAGAGAAGGCCATTGAGCTTGATCCTCTCCAGCCATGGAACTACATCGGGAGGGGCTATGCGGCCTACCGCTCCGGGCGGCTCGCGCAGGCGGAGGCCAACTTTCGAACGGCGCTGGACCTGGCCCCGGGATCCGGAAAATTCCACTGTCTTCTTGGGGCTGTGCTAATCGCCAGGGGCCAGCACGAATCAGCGCTCGCGGAGATGAAGAATGAGTCAAACCCGCGCTTCCGCCACGTCGGGATGGCACTAGCCCTGGGTGCGCTGGGACAGTCCAACGAGTCGGACAAGGAGCTTCGCACTGCGGAGCAGGAGTTCGGCGACGAAATGGGCTATTGGATCGCCATGGTGTATGCCGCGCGCCGCGACCCCGATAGGGCCTTCGCCTGGCTTGATCGAGCATTTAACGTGTACGGCGACGGAATAACTTGGATCAAAGGGGACCCACTTCTCAGCAGTTTAGTCGAAGATCCCCGATACAAGGCATTGCTGCAAAAAATGAGGCTGCCGGAGTAGGTTCGGCGGGACTCTCGGCGATGACCATTGAGCTGCCCGAAAGTGCTACATCGGCGGTGGTTGTTACCGGTTAGGCGGACATTTGAACTTAGCCAGAAGCGGACATCTCTACTTGGCTGCTATAACGTTTGCTACGCATAATGTATATTATGTTAAATGATATGAGTGCGATCGAACCTGACCTTCGAATGGCGGCGTTGGGTGCCGATCCTACGTTGAGAGACGAAAGCGACCGCAGACGCCGCGCGATTTGACGGCCCACGATTGCATCAACCTAGGATTACCGACACACGGTGGTCTCTATACTTAGGAATTCGAGAAGAACAAGCGCGAGTTCAACGCGCATGTGGAGGGACAGCTCGTCTTCAATAACATTGCTCCGCGCCTGAATCGTGTCCTCGCAGGACTTGGTCTGGCCTATCTACCGGAGGATCAGGTGCAAGGCGACATAGCTGCCGGACGTGAGGCTTGGAAGCACACCTACTTCATTGCAGCGAGATCTGTGTCTCCATTCCACGGCTCGATTCGCCCGGCACTCGCGGCCCGTTGAGTCGCAACGAGTGCTTCGCTCACAGCCCCAGCCTTATTGCCCCATTGGCTGCGGATGTAGGTTAGTACCGCGGCGATCTGCGCAGTGCTAAGCTGATTTCCAAAGCTCGGCATGGCACCTTGGTACGCGACGCCGTTGACCGTGACTGTACCCTGCAGCCCGTGCAGCAGGACCTGAACCACGGCTGTATCGCGCCCATTGACCCAGTCTGAGCCCGCCAACGGCGGAAAGACGCCTGGGAGACCGGCGCCCGCCGTTTGGTGGCACGCGGCGCAGTGGCCTGTGAAGATCAAAGCGCCATCCGAGACCGCTGCGCGAGTCGCAGACGCCGGGGCGGACTCGGTCATCGGGCTATCAGACGACCGCGAGACATCGGTACTCAAGTCCCCTTCAGCCGGTAACTGCGACAGATAAAGGGCGAGCGCGTCGATCCGCTCCATCGGGATGGGCGCGCCGTACGCACTACGCATTTTGTTGATGGTCTCCTTCCACTGTGCCTGCGTACGCGCTGGTTGCGTCAGTACCATGCCCGCAGAGTGGCAGATCAGACACTGAGAATCGGCGATCGATGCGCCCTCCCCGGCGGGAAACTGCCTGTCACTCACCGGGAACGCCACACTCACCTTGCCCCATTCGGCCGCGCTAACAAGCGTAGGCCCGGCGAGCGCGAGCAATATCGCCTGAAGGACGGCTGCTCCCAGAGGGTTACGCATGAAACTGCGCATCTCCGCCGACGCTCACGTGACCTGCACGGAAATCGACTCGATCACGTTGCGCATGAAGCCGCTGGGGTTCCAGTTCGGGCGATCTGGCTGTGTCGTCCCCGCGGTATTCACCGCCCTGACCATCAGTCTTTGCGCACCGCCGGTGGCGAACCGCAGCGGCATCTCCCACCGACGGAAGCTGTATTTGCCATGATCGGCACCAAGCCGCGCCTCCTTCCAGTGGCCCCCTCCGTCTAACGACACCAGCACCTTGGCGACCCCGAAATCGCCGCCGAAGGCGATGCCGCGCACATCGAGCACTTGGCCACGATGGACAACGGTGCCAGCCGAAAGATTGGTAAAAAATGACCGCGGCACCATGCGATTGATCGGCACCATCTTTACGCCGGTCTGCCCTGGGGTCACGTTCGCGCCAGGGGTGTCCGGAATCAGGTACGCCTTGCTCGTCCAGAAGCTTTCGTCCGGCCGGTCGAGGACTTCGATGTCCTGGAGCATCTTGACCCAGTACGTGGCGTACCAGCCAGGCACCACCAGCCGTAATGGAAATCCATTCAAAATCGGAAGTGGCGCGCCGTTCATCTCGTAGGCGATCATCACCTCTCCATCCCGCGCATGATCCACGGCAAGCGACTTCATGAATGCGGGGGTTTGCGGCACGACGCCGCTGTCGAGCCCTTTGAATCGTACTTGGACTGCTCCTGGCGAAACACCTGCGCGGTCGAGTACGTCCCTCAGGCGCACACCCCGCCAGCGGGCATTGCCCATCGCCCCGTTATACCACTCGCCCCCAGGGACTCGCGGATCGAACAGTCCGCGCGAATTGCCGGAACATTGATTGACAGCGGCAATCTCGAACGGCTCGAAGCCATGCAAGATGTCATGCATGGTCAGCGAAATCGGCTGCCGCACGAGACCCCGGACCTCGAGTCGGAAAGCCGCAGTGTCGACGGTGCTCGGAACATTGGCGAGGTGCCAGCGTACATAGAAGCGGTCATTGGGCGTGTAAACGCCGCGGTCAAAAACTTCGAATGGAGTCTCGAGCAGCGGCGGTCTCGTGCGCTGCAAGATCATCGCTTGCTTCTGCGGAAAATTCGTCACCAGCTCCCGCCGGCCGTTCGCGAAGGGAAGACCGATGATATCGGCCGCTGCTACCGGCCTGCTGATGACCCCGAGCACACTGGCGATACCTGCGGCTCCGGAGCTGGTGAGAAAGTGCCGGCGTGACAACATGGCGAAGCTCAACTCTCCCTGTTACCAGCGGCCCCAAGGGCGTCAATTCCAATAGCCCTGGTATTCATATGCGCCTATCACCTCCACCACCGAGAATCGTTTACCCATGAGATATATGCAACTCTAGATCTCCCCTCCCGGGAATCTACTGCTATGGTTTGCCGCTCCTTTATCTGGATTGCGGCCGCGTTCGCCGTGGTCGCCGGCTGACGCGAGGCGGTGATGCTTCATAGCACAAATCGCCCCGTGCGTGCGCAATTCGGCGCAATACAAGTCAAGCGCGAGAAAGCGCCTGTCGTCGATTCGCCTACATAGTCCCAGCCATCTGAGAATCATAGGCCGCGAAAAAAGGAGCCATTCCGATGAGCAAATCGAAACTCACAGCATCAGGTACTCTCATCCTAATCTTGATTGGTTTGACCGGCTGTGCGACATCCGACAAGTGCGGGGTAGAAGGCTGTGCAGGCGATCAGAAGATCACGGCAAACATTCATGCCGCCTTCGATCAACATCCGGAACTCGGACAGCCGAATTCGATCAATGTGCAGACTGTAAACCATGTTGTGTATCTGTCGGGCCGCGTGAGCGAAGGCGATATGCGGGCGACCGCGGAGTCGGTCGCCCGCCAGGTCAACGGTGTCGAACGCGTCGAGAACACAATCTATGTAACGAAGTAACCCAGGGCGCGAGGGACATGAGAAGGCACCGCCTTCTAAGCGTCTACCTCTGGGGGCGATCGGGTATCCCCTCCGCGGTATAATGCGCCGGTGATCTCCGATATCGAGCCCCTTAGCGTGCTACCTTTAGCCGTATCCGGCGAAACTAGCGGCAGCACGGCCCTCCGGTTGCTTCACCGGCGGCAGGCGAAGTCGCCGTACAGACACGCCCGAAATCCGGCCGCGTGAATGCACAGACCGGTGGGCGGCGACCCCTCCTATGAGGGAGAGCATCATGAGCGAACATCAAGCACAAAATGAACAGGTTCTTGACCAATTTACGAAACAGGCCGAGTCGTACGCGAAACTAACGGGCATCGGCCAGGGCGCTGCGCCATCGCCTTTTCTGAATGCCGTAGCCCCGCTGCCAGCAGACTGCGTACTGGATGTCGCTTGTGGTGTCGGGCGTCTCACGCTCATGCTCGCCAAACTGACACGTCATGTTACCGGCATCGACCTGACCGTAGCGATGATCGAGCAAGCCAGGGCGCTACAGGCTCAACAGGGCACTTCAAATGTCGATTGGCGTGTCGGCGATATCCTCCCCCTGCCCTTTCCGGACGGTGCGTTTTCCCTCGTGGTATCACAAGCCGCCTTTCATCACTTCGCGGATCCCGCTGCGGTTCTCTCCGAGATGGTGCGGGTGTGCTCGCCCGACGGCCGGATCGCGGTCAACGATCTCTCGCCTGAGCCCGATAACGCCGAAGCTCTCAACCGAGTCGAGAAGCTGCGGGACCCTTCTCACGCGCGAGCGCTTGTGCCGGCGGAGTTGCGCGCCTTGGGCCAGACAATCGGGCTCATCGAAGTGAAGGTCTCTTCGCACAACGCACAGCGTATTCCGCTGGAGGCGGTGCTCGCAGCATCATTTCCAAAGCCGGGCGATCTCGAGGAAGTTCGAAGGCTGTGCCGCGCCGATGCGCAGAGTGGCGTAGATACCCTGGGTCTGAGTGCACAGTTCGTAGCTGAGCAGATCACCATCCAATATCCGATGACGTTGATTGTTTGGCAGCGCTCACCGGCACTCTGACTCGATCGTCACTTTTCATCTCCCCCGTCATAAGTCCGCAATGTGTCGGTGTTATGCGACCGATGCGGTGCCCGACCTTCCCACTTCCGGTGAAACTTATTCGCCCGATACGCTGTCGACCGGTGAGTCGGTGAAGGCCGGCTCGGATTGTTTGGGCAGACTGCGATGGGCGCCTGACGACTCGAGCCGCGTATCGCTCTGTTGAGCGCCCACGGCCCTCGATGTGGGGGGCCTAGCATTGCATAGCGGAGGAAGCAGCGTGAATGGTACTAATGCTGATGTAACCGAATCCGTACGAGCTACAGTGTTGTCGACAGTCGTTATCCAGCGACACATAAGACAGGCTATCACGGAACTCGAAGAGTCTGACCCACAAGGTAGCCTGCTCACCGAATATCGAAAACTGCATTCCACTGTGCTGCGTAAACTACAACACTGTCGCGAGCGCACAGAATTCATTTTACGATGCACCGACGTCACGCTTGCGGACCTGGAAGTCGTCGCGACCTACTTGCGCCTCATTTCTTTCGTGGAGTCGGATTGCGAAGGCAGCAACCTTACGACATGCACGGTATTGTCGTGACGAGGGGCAGTGCAATATCGCACTTCTGGGCCGCTTCGGGCTATGATGTGAACGCATATTTCGGCATTCCCCCCTGGTCTTGATCGCCTGATCTCCCGCAAGGATAAGCATGAGCGAACATCTTCATCACAAGCTTGCAGTACTTCATCAAAATCTGCTGCACGGCAAGTTGCCGCGGAGCGTGCGTTGGGCCGATGCCGTCGAGTTGATCGAGCATCTGGGTCAAGTACAGTCGCAGAGCGGTGATGAGTTCGTATTCGCTATCGGAGCCGAGCGCGAATTGTTCAAGCGTCCGCATAGTTCGGACTTGGGGATCGATGAGGTCTCGCGTCTCCGCAAAATGCTGAAAGCGGCAGGCTCGGAACCCGTCCCGAGCGAACCAGTTCATGGCTCAAAGACCCTGGTCGTCATTGATCACCACGGGGCGCGTGTGTTTCAGGACCTGAATGGCCGCCGACCTCAAGAGGAGGTCACCATCAAGCCCTACGATCCGCATCACTTTCATCACCATTTGATTCATCGAAAAGAGGCCCATTACGAGGGCGAGCGGGTTCCCGAAGAGACCTCTTTCTACAAGGAAATCGCAGAGGCGCTCGTCTCCGCGAAGGAAATTATCCTCATTGGACATGGAGTTGGGAAGAGCAGCGCCCTCGATGTGCTGATCGATTACCTGAAGAGGCACCATTCCGATATTGCGCAGCGAGTCAAAGCAATGGAAGTAGTAGATCTTTCCGCGTTGACCGAACCACAGATCGAAGCCCTGGCGAGGAAGGCCGTGAGCGGCGATCACGAGAGGTTTTGAACCGGCGCAGCAGAGTCTGCAACGATTCATCGACTCGAGGCCGCCGCAATATCACCTGCAGGATGCGACGAGGCGCTATATGGCCAGTAGCCGCTCGAAAAAGGATCGATAACGCTGTAGGGCGAGTCTCAGAATTTCCGTAGACGGCTGATCCGAGTTCGTTTCCTTCTCAAACTCCATTCGCTGCTCGGCGAAAGTTCGGCTCAAAGCTTGAATGACCTGGGTGACGAGCTCATCGCCAGCTCGCACGGCCTGCTGTGGATCATCAACGAAGCTTCGCTGCACTACGTCCCACCGGCGGCGGAAATCCGCAGCGTTATCTTGCCCGAAGAGCGAATCGAGTTCGCTACGTGCCGTGAGTTGCGTGGCAGTTGACGGGTGTTTGGATCGGGTTACGCCGGACGTGTCGCCCGCCTCAGGCACCGGCCGATCGCCCTCGATTGACTCGTCGCCTTCGGTCGCATCGCTATCCGCGGCCCGTGCGAGCTCATCTGATGGACGCTGTTCCGACTGCCGTGGCCGATACTGTGCGTCAGTGTGCGTGCGTGCGTTATCTTCGCTCCTGCGCAGGGTCATGACTGCACCGCGACGCGAGTAGCCGCTGCGGAGGTGCGAGCAGGCGCCACTTCCAAGAGTTCGTCGAACAGCGTTCGGTAGTGCACCACTGCTTTGCGCAATTCTTCGGTATCCGTCTCACCTCGCGCGTCGCGCACGATGATCGCTTGCGCAGCCCTGTAATTGGATACCACCGCGGGGTGATCGACCGAGATATCGGCGGCGCGCCTCTCAAAATCCCCCATCGGATACCCGCGCTTCAGCATGAGGTCGCGGACTAGCAGGTCCGCTTCCGCAACTACGGCCCTCGGATCGTCCACGAAGCGGCTCTGCAATACATTCCATGCTTTCGAGAAGCGCGCCGCCTCCGGTGCGGGCAGCGGGACGATGCGAAGGCCCGAGACGCGTTCCTCTCGCTTCGCCAATTCCCTTTCCGCCTTCGTGCGGCTGCCGAACTCCTTGATCGTCCTCCCGTATTCCGTGCCAAATCGCCGCTGCAATCGATTACTGCGCCGACGTTGCATCACCATCCATGCGATGGCGCCTATGACAAGTAACAGCAGGACGAGGCCCAAAAGTAGAATATTTGTCGGCACGGGGTTCATGGTGATTCTCCTTGGCGAGACGAGCGACCATCTTGCTTCGTTCGGGAAGTCGACGCAGCCGGTGACTAGCTCGATGGTCCATAGGACTTCGCGCCGCCAGCATGTCGGCGCCTGAGCGCAAGTGCCGCTAGCCGGGCCATAGCGCACTCTAATCCCGCTCGCGCGACTTCAACGGAACGCGACCGCCGCACCAGCAACGTGAATGTCGGTAGGCGGGAGTCCTGACGTCAGAGGGTAACGAGAGTTCTTTTGTGAAGCGGCTTGGGCCGCGAGCACGTGTCGGCGTCGACCTACGCCATCGAGGAGCCGCCCGACCTAATCTGTCTTCTGCCTCTCTTCCGACTTTCGAATCAGCTCCAGCATTAGTGCGGTTCCTGCATTGACCACGACTCGAGGAGGCGCCTTAATCAGAAACGGACCTGAGCGCGTCAGCATCGTAGCCTGGATACCGCGCCTCGGCAGCGACAAGGACGTCCTCGGCTCCGCCTTGCCGCTGGCGAGGATGGTTGAGTCGACCAACCCCTGACACAATTGTTTGACCGCTGAATCCGTCGCATCCCAGAAGATCGCCTTACCAGAGAAGTTCAAATAGCGCGCCGACCCATCGACGTATCCCGCGAGCGTGTCGTAGGCGCCGCCGGATGGCATCTCCAGCACGGCTCCCAACACCTCGAATGCGGATTTTCCTGCAGGCCTTTCGCCCAACTCGCGCAAAGCTGACCACACCCACAGCTGAATGCGTGTCTCCAGCGCCGGCGCGTCCAGGACATCTCGAAGGCGAGCCACCGCTTCCCTGACCTTGCCCTCATCGACCAACCGCTGCGCCTCGGCGAGGGATCGCATAGGACCGGGTCCCCCATCCAGCCGCATATGGCTTACTTGCTCTCGGAGCGACTGCGACGCAAACAGCGATTGCCGGATCGGATCCACCTCAGAACCTGACCTGTCGGGCTTCGCCGCCGTCGTGCCGCTGAATAGTCCCTTCAAGAACTCATACATCGGATACCCCCTATCGTCTCTGCCCAGCCTTTGGTCCGGCCGGCGGGCGGCTCCGGAGGCGCGACTCCGGTTGACGTCTCGCCTCCTCGTTGCCACCTTCTATCACAAGACGTTCCCTTTTTAGCCCCGGCGCCTCTTACCGCGTCGGCCCCGCGCTGCGACTCGCCAAATCCCCATCCGTCTCATCCAGTTGGCATCCGCCTATCGTCAGAAAGCCCACGTGGCTCAAGCGCGGATCTCAGCGGCAACTCGGGCTCCGCGCCCAGTTCGACCGGCGCGCTCGGCGGCATCATCAACACGATCGCCTGATACGCTAACGCCAAACACATTGTGGATTCCGCATCGTCGTCGCACTCGACGCGCATCCACCCGATTCATGTTTTACTGCTCGCAAGCAATGCGCCGTGTATGAAATAACTGCAACTGTAAAATCGCACTACTGTCCAATTGCACGGTCAGCGCGTGAGCCACGTCTCATAATCGTGTTTTCCTACGCGCATGTCGGCGAAAGTCGATAGCACCAGAGGCTGCGGCGCGTTGAGAATTCGACGCTATGACGTTCCGAAGCCCAGCGACGCCCGACACGTCACCACCCATGGCGGCCGAGGCCGCGCAAATGGCGGCGGAAGCGGGTCTGCTTTACGTCTCGTGCCAAGAACCCGGCATCCGTCGCATGCGCGCCGGCAAGAGGTTCTACTATCTGACTCCGGCGAATCGGCGGTTGACCGGCATGAGCGAATTGCGGCGCATCTCGAGTCTTGCCGTGCCGCCGGCGTACAAGGATGTCTGGATCTGCATGAGTCCGCGAGGCCACCTGCAGGCCACCGGCCATGACGCGCGCGGCCGAAAGCAATATCGCTATCATCCGCACTGGCGCCAGGTGCGCGATTGCGCGAAGTTCGACAAAATGGTCGCCTTCGGCGATGCCCTGCCGAAACTGCGCCGCAAGCTCACGCGCGATCTGGCGCTTCCAGGGCTGCCGCGTGAGAAGGTGCTCGCAGCCGTGGTCGCGCTGCTCGATACCACGCGTGCTCGCATCGGCAATGTGGAATACGCGCGCGACAACAAGAGTTTCGGCCTGACGACACTACGCAATCGCCACGTCACCTTTGTGCGCGACGGGCGCGCCGTCCTCAATTTTCGCGGGAAAGGCGGCGTTCAACACGAGATTCGTATCGACGACAAACGCATCGTTCGCATCGTCCAGCATTGCCAGGAACTCCCGGGCCAGCATCTGTTCCAGTACGTGGCGGACGACGGCAGCCGGTGTCCGGTCGACTCCGGCCAGGTCAACGGCTATCTGCGCGAAGCGATGGGCGATGACTTCACCGCCAAGGACTTCCGGACCTGGGGCGCGACCCTCCGCGCACTGGTTTTACTCGCACGGATTTCCAAGGATCCGGGGGCTAGCGAGAGCGCCCAAAGGAGAGTAATCGCCGGTGTCGTCAAACAAGTCGCCTCGGAACTGCGCAACACGCCGGCGGTGTGCCGCAGGTCCTATATCAATCCGGTCGTCTTCGACGGATGGCGCTCGGGGGCAATTCACAAGGCTTTCGGCGCCAGTCTCACGGCGGTCTCGACGCACAAAGCGGAAACGCTCGTCCTCAATTTTCTCAGGTGACTCCACTCGGCGGAGAGTAACGACATCAAAACAGGGAGGCGCTCGCTGTCGTGCGAAACGCCTCCCTCGAAAACCAACCTATGCGCTCACTGAGGGCCCTATGGATTGCTCGGTGTCTGGGGCACACCAGCTGCCGGATACTCCCTCAGACCAAAGAGCTTGCGGACATCCGGACTGCCCTGGCCGTAGATATAGTCGTAGTTGTAGCTCGGATGGCCTGCATTATAGTAGCCATCGAAGCCAGGAATGTTCCGATGGTAGAACTGCGAAGCCTCTGGAGCGTGGCTACCGCCGGCAAGCGTCTGGAGGGCACCCATCGCATATAAGTAGTAATTCACGTTCCCCTGGCGATGATGTTTGCCGAACTGCTGTTCGAAAAGAGCGAGGGCGCCGACAAACTCCGGTGACGACACCGAAGTGCCGATCACACCGTAGAACCCGCCGCCGTAATCGACGCCATATGCGACGATCGCCGCGCTGTCGTCCGCGCTGCAACTTGCCGCAAGCCCTTCCGGACAGCCACCGACTTGCATGCCTACATCCGGCAAGGTGCGCTGAGTGGCCGAACCGGTGTTCGCCAGATATTGGTACAAAGGCTTCTTATAAATCTGGCTGATACCACCGCCCGCGCCCCAAACACCCCCGCTCACGAGCTGTCCCACCCCGAAAACATCGTACGGAACGTCCGGGTCGGCGAAAGCGCTCTCCCTGACATAGGCGGAATTGAGACTTCCGGACTTATAGGTGGTGATCAAGTTGCCGCCGCCAACCGCGGTCACATTCGGATCATCCGCGGGGGTGCTGACACCTACCCCGAAGGTGACATTGGTGGCCCCGGGGTAGCCGTAATCGGGACTCGGGCACAGGAGGCCGCCCTGGTCGCCGGAACTGGCGGAGAAAGTGATGCCCTGCGCGCTGCCCTGCGCGAACAGGTCGTGGTACTCCGCGAGAATATAGGTGTAATCAGTGCCGGCGTTATAAGGGGCGGTGTACTCGAGCTCGCACTCGCCAAAGGATGAGTTGACGAGATCGAAAGTGTTCTGATCGATGATATAGGCGTAGCCATCCAGGATGTGATCATCAGCCAGGTCAGGGATGCTCACCAGCGTAACATTCGTCCCCGGAGCACCGCCCAATATCTGCTGAACGTCGAGACTTGCCTCGAACGTCCCCGGACCGCCCACCGCCCCGCCGCCATCAACCGTTACCGTCGTGACGCTGGGGTCCGGTACACCGGTGATGGTGGAGAACAATTCGTGATCGAAGGCCGCGGCGACATCACTGGGATACAGCAGGTCTTCCATCAGCACGGCGGCGCTGACGCCGCTGCCGTCCGTATGCTTGCTGTAGGCGGGGTAGTCATAGGCTTGCTTTAGATCGTCGAACCAATAGAACCCAGTCGTGCTGTACCGATTGTCGGGTGTGTTCATGACGGGGCCGGTTACACGCGAGTGCACCTGATGCTCGGGAATCCCTTCGAGTCCAACGACTCGAAGATTGAGCGCCGCAAGCTCGCTGGGCATTCGCATCTCACCTTTCACCATGAATCGCGTATGAGCATTCTGAGTGCGACGTTGGACCGACACCGCGAACGCCTCGGAAATGGCACTCGCCGGACCCCGTACCCGCAAGCCATGCGCGTTTTCCTTGATTATGGTAAATCCATGGGCTGTCATCGACTGTTTCACAGTTGCCAAGTCGGCGGAACTCGGACCGAAACGATTCAAGAAATCAGACGGCTCCAGCCAATGCTGATAATTGGCCGACTTTGAGTCGTGAAGATCGACGAGTAAAGCGTCGAGTTCCTGCTGGTGGCGCAACGGCAGAAAGACCGTAAATTCGACCGTGTCGGCCGGCGACGCGGCTTCTACAGTCGTCGATGCTGCCACACCCGTGCTCGGCGCTGTCCTTGCTGACTCCGCGCTCAACGCCAGGGTGAGCACCATGCTCGCACCCATTAAACCAACGATTCTCATTATTTTCCCCTTATCATTAATTCTCGAATTACAACCAAGGCCATAAATCCACACACAAAAGACGCCGATCCGGCTCTCCTACGCCGGTCTCAATATGAAAGGATGAAGACTTACACCGTGGCCACGAATAGCGAATTGGCGCCGGCGCGCCGCAGCCAAATTAAGTAAAGCGAACATCCCTGCCGGCCCTTGGTGACGTGAAGTACCTGTCAGTGTGCAACTGACGATACATCTGTGTTTGCGTTTTAAGGATCGAACGTAACCCGACTCACAGTCACGGTCAACACATTTAGGATCGCATCGCATCGCGCCGCGCCGCGCCGCGCAGCTCAGCCCGATAGGATGATCAGCGGCGCTGGATGCTCGAGAACGGTCGATCGAGCGCTTGAAGTACCTTTGGATCGCGCCCGTACGGATCGGGTTTGAAAACGATCTCGCCCTGATCATCGCGGTCGACGGTCCAGTAAAGGATCAGCACCGGAACGGGTTTCGGCAGTCGGATCGTGCGGGTCGCGCCGGCCGCCACAGCAGCATCGATTTGCGGCCGACTCCATCGATCGGGGCTCGCGAGCAACAACTCCACGAGTTCGAGAGGCCGCTCGGTGCGGATGCAGCCGGAGCTGAAAGCACGCTGCTCGCGCTCGAACAGCGCCTGGCTCGGCGTGTCGTGCAAATACACGAGGTAGGGATTCGGGAACATTATCTTCACGCGCCCCAATGCATTGGTCGGCCCTGGATCCTGTCGGATCATGAAGGGAAACGATGCGCCTGTATAACGTGCGAAATCGACGCTCTGCGGATTGACCGGGCGCCCGTTGCGATCGATCACCCGCAAACCGCGCTTATCGAGATATCCAGAATCTTTGCGCACGGCGGGCAGGATGTCCTTGCCGAGAATACCGGGCGGTACCGTCCACGTCGGGTTGAGGACGACCTCTTCGATGAGGGATCTGAATATTGGCGTCTGTCGGTAGGGCTGCCCGACCTGCGCCCGGGTGCGCCAGATCACGGCATGATTGCGAACGTAGCGCACCTCGAATCCCGCGACGTCGACGATGACGAAATCCTCATCGGTGCTTTGATGCAGCACCCAGCGCGCACGCTCGAGATTGATCCGGATCTGATCTATGCGCTGTGCGACCGTGACGTTCAATTCGCGACGCGTTGCCGCTCCGACCACGCCGTCGGGCGTCAGAAAGTGACGCCGCTGGAAGCGTTTCAAAGCAGTCTCGAGAGATTCGTCGAATAGCTCCCCGGTGGCGGACACCTCCGCTTCGCCACTCGCCGAAAGGCGGCGGCTGAGGTCGGCTACGCGCGGGTCCGAAACACCGCGCCGTAACGTGGGACCATCCGAGATCGTGGGCCATCCGCCAGCGGCCTCGATGCGGCGGTAACTCGCGAGCGCTTCGACCAAGCTTTGGTACATCCAGTGGTTCGGCCGCGCCGATTCGATTGCACTTGCGACATCGGTGCCGGTCATAGCCGCGAGCGTGAATTGCACCGCATCGTCGTTCCCGATCTCACGTCGCGCGAAATTCCAGCGCTCATCGATCGACACCGGATCGACCTTGCCGAAGTACAAGTGATAGAGCAGTTCCGAATAAGCATCTGAGGCGAGCAGATCCAACTGAGCTGCGTCCAGTGGCGTAAGCTCGGTCCGGCTCGCCAGTCGCTCGAGCGATGCGAGGTGATAGTCCGAGGGCGATAGTCCATCCGCCGCGCTCGCGCGCACGATCTCGAGAAGTTTCGCAATACGCGCAGCATCCCAAAACGGCTCGAATCCATGATATTCGTAAATGGCAGACAACGATTGCGTTCCACTCAACGGGGTGCCATCAACACTGAGTCGTCCCTCGGCATTTAGTGCCTCGATGCGCTCGCGCAAGGCTTCAACGACCTGAGCGCGCGGTGCCGGAGGCTCGGCGAGTGTGGTCAGGGAGTGAACCGCGAGGCACGCGACCATCAGCAATGCGACGCTCCGGCCCCAATAGCGACTCAACGAATTCGCCGTTTTTAGGACTCGAGCTCGTCCCCTCAAAGAATGTTGGTGCAATCCACCTCCGACCCGCCGTTGATATCTCTGGCTACGGTAAAACAATCATCGGCGAACCGGCAGTCGAATTCCAGCAAATACTGGAACCCGCGCAACTATGGAAGCTCAGGCCTTTCCGCTGCCCAGCTGACCAAGATTCGCACCGATTTGGCAGGCATGGCCACGAGCGTCTTTGCGCAATCCCTGAGTGCCGGCGGATACGAGGTTGTCACCGAAGAAGTTACACCATGAGCGCGGAGTCGGCTAGCCTCGTTCTGCAGGTCAACGACGCCGTCACGTGGACACTGTTGGCCGTGGTGCTCGATAAGCAGCGAAGTGGGTCTTCAACAATGCAGTGGGCCAGATCGGTGTCGAATCGAGCTGCAGCCGACGCCATGCTCAAGGGTTGGGCCGAACAATTCAAGCGCGAGTTGGACGCGGCGCGCGGCAAATAGCCCGTACCACGCGGCTGCCAATCTGACTCGGTTAAGTTTCGCATTCGAACGTTATCGTGGCGTGCTCACCCAGTAGCGCGGCGTGACCGGTCTCGTCGATATCGTGCAGAAGCAGCCGCTTACCTTGTTTCGCACAATACTCGGTGGCCTTCTTCAGCGCTTTCGCCCGTTCCTTGTCGGCATTCCACAATCCGGTTGCGCGTCCTTGAATGACATATGTTCCGTTAGCCGTGGATGTGACCTTCGATACAGATACGCATCCGGCCAGTGTCGCCGCACTTACTGCGCCGATAATGTAGAGAAAAATTTTCGTATTCACGCCACTTTTCCACGGGACCTACGCCCCCAGATGTTATATTTGATATCGGCCCCAACGGCCAGTGCGCTGTGGCTCCACGTGGCACAAGGGTGCAAGGTCCGCAGGATACGCCGTCGCGCGCGGCGCGGATGAACACGGCGCCGGTCCGCGTCTGGAGCGACCGTCGGCCGTCCATGCGCGCCAGCGATCCCCACCCCGTGACACCACCAAGGAGCTCCAAATTTGTAAGAATGATGTAAACCGAAAGCATCGCGGGTATTCACAGACGGGAGCCAAAGCCAAAATGATTACCGTTACCGACGCGAGGCAGTTCACGTGTCCACGCTGATGGCGGAGGCGTGCATCAACCACCTGGAGGTGACCGTGCCTCGGGGCACACTTACGGCCATCATGCCGGACCCGGAGTCATTTTACTGCGGAATCCTCGGCTTCAAGCCGGCGCGAATCGATGCCTTTCCCGCACCCCATGTCTTTCTCGCCTCGGAGGCCCGGGTCGCTACCTCGTTTACGTGGCCGAGCACGAGAAGCCGATGATTGTCGGTGGAGACGATCACCTCGGCTCTCACATGCAGGACCGCGCCGCGGTTGATCGGGTCTTGGGTGTGTGTCGGACCCGGCGGCAATCGATGTGCGGATGGAGATACGCGATCTTGATGACCTCGACTTGGAACAAACGCGGACTCACGACATTCAAGTGATTGAGTACAAATCGGGCCGACCATAGTAGGATCACGTCATGGCTGCCAAGAAAAGCTCGAGCCAGCAGATCGCAAAGCGATACCCACCCTATTTGCTTGCCCGGCAGATCGCCGCGCTGAAGAGGCTCTCGGACGATACGGAGATACCCGTGCAGCAACACATCAGAGAGGCGGTAGACGAGTATTTGGAGCGGCGGAAAAAGACCAAGCGGGGCCGCTCTGGCTAAGCTGCGGTCATCGAGCAATGCCGCGCCACGTTGGTCGTCCGAGTTTGTAACAAAACTGCAATCATCTATCGCGCGTGCCGTCGCTCGCCCTTCGGGCGAGAAATCCGGCTCGGCGGGCTTCTTGTACGACACCCTCCCCCGGCCGCTCTTGCTGGCCAGTCAGGGCTTCAGTTGACCGCGGATCTCACCAGCTTTGTGTTCGGCGCTATGCACATTCACGTATAGATCGCCCGCCTTGTAACTGGCGTACTGTTCATCCGTGAGCTTAGAGCCTGCGGGGACTGACCACTCGCCGCCGACGCCCTTGTTCAGTGTGATGATGGGCGGGCCGCTCTTGCCCGGCGCACCGACATGGATGTGCGCAACCGTCCCGTCGATGCCCATAGTTTTGATGGTGCCGCTGACAGATTTGTCGGTAGAAATCGTAATTGATCCTGTCCCGGACGCCGATGTCGACACCGGGGGTGTCTCCTCCGCGCCGGTCAGGCTCACTTTAACATCCACCGCCAAGGCCAATCCGCCGAATGCCAAGAAGGCTGCCCAGATGGCCAACATGCGAATGCGTCGCGCGTCGAGGAACGTTCTCATAATTGACTCCAAAGAGTGCGGTTTGGGGGACATCCATTGGGATAGGGGGCCTCTGTCGATCCTGCCAGCATTGCAGCGGTCGCGCCAGTGTGTTCCGCAATGATCGCTGTTCGGCAGATTATCCCCGACTCCAGACGTCTCGATTTCCTTCGCGTGACCCTTTGTGATTTTGTCGAGGTCGGTGGACGAAACGCCGCCGGAGGTTCAATTCTCCCGCAAACTCTGCAGCACCTCGATCAGCGAGTCCTCACTTACCCCGTCCGACTACGCCGTCACCCGCGGGAAGCGGGCCCCAGTACAGTTGCCTGTTTGTGCAGCGCCACCACGCGAGTGCGGCCCACCTTGCTCAACCTGGATCGAGTTAGTCACGCTGCGCCAATTCAGCGGTGCGACGCCCATCCGCAGCGCCGTGGACTCGCTAGAAGCGCTCAACATCCGCGGTATCAATGATCGGAGCCAAATGCTCGGTATGGTCGAGACCGAGTACACCGCTCGTTGCATCGCGGTCATGCCAGTGCAGTCATCGCCCCGCAGATTGACTTCGTGCTTCGGCCGAAAAACTCGTAAAATATCGAATGAATCAGGCGTGCCCGCTCTGCCATAACCGCAATAGTGCACGATCGCCGCCTCACTTAGCCCAGGGCTCCACCATGATCACTCGTTCGCAGCAGGCGTCTCACCGCCAACCTTCCCTGGCGGCATCGCCGCCGCAGCGAAGTGATGCTAGCCGGGCACGCAAAGTGGGGGCGGCGCGTGCCTTATATACTGGCTGCTCCGTCATTTCAAGATTTGACGCCGTTCGCGGTAAGTGATGATCTGCTAGGGCAGTCTAGGGGGCATCATGGCCGCCAAAGGTATTCGACGGTTTTAATCGGTACTCGATGAAAGACTACAGCGCTCATTTCCGTCAGCTCGTTGAATCACACTTGCCGGACGACTCTCGCATCCTGATGCCTCGAGGCAGCAAGGATATGATGATTCTCGCGACTTGGCGCTTGGCTGGCGGCCCGTTCCGCCCCGCGAGACGATCGCGAATGATTCGAATCGTTATATCTCAGGAAGCACTCGAAGACTACGGCGGCGGGAACGATGGAGTACGGCTCGCAAGCGATCAACGCCTCGCGAGTTGGCTACAACGCCAATTAAAAGACTTCGACCCCAATCACGATGCACCTCTCGGCGTCGAGCCTCCTGCAGTCACGTGGATGGTCAGCACGCTCGACCTCAACGGGTAGAGCTGGATGCGCACCGTCGGCACTCGATGAGCATTTGCGCATGAGACCCACCGCCCTCTGCCGCCTTGGGCTCCCCCTCGCCAAACTCCGCCTCAAAAATCCTGCTGTACGGCCGTCACAATGAGGATCTAATATCTTATTTGGTCCAACTCGTCGCCGGTATACCTACAAGCCAGCAATAGGAGCCCCGATAACTGCATGACTCAATCGAACTCACTATCTCGCGCCACGCTGAAACTAAAGGTCGGCGCTCGAAAGTCCCCCCGAGAAAGTAAGACTGCACCTGTCACGCAGTCCAGTAACGCCAACAAATTGAAAACCGGCGCTAAGTGGTCGGATGAATACACGCAGCGTATGCAGGCAGATATGGATCGGCTACTTCGATAGCGTTCCGATTTACTTCCTCTCCAGCAGTCTCCTCAGCCGGGCTCGCACGGAGGGCCACTCGTCCGCGACGATGGAATAGCGCACGGAATCTCGGGGCGTAGAGTCTGCGGCGAGACGGTGGGCGCGCAACACGCCCTCATTCGACGCACCCAGCCTCTCCAGCGCGGCCCGCGACCTGGCATTACGAGCATCGGTATGAAAGCAAACCCTGAGCACTCCCCACGTCTCGAAGGCATGCATCAGCATGAGCCATTTCGCTTCCGTGTTGATGGCCGATCGAATCGCGGATTTCGAGAGCCACGTATAACCAATCTCGCACACATCCGGCTGCGCGCGACGGTATCGAAGATGGTCCACCGGCCATAGCCATTGCTCGATATTCCAGAACCGCGTTGAACCGACCACCTCATTCCTATCGAGGCGCACGATGGCGAATGGCACAGCGGTACCCGCGAGCCTCCATTGCTCAGCGGTGTCCAGGTACGCCGTCGCCTCGACGTCGGTCAACGGTACCGGGCTCCATTGGTACAGAATCCGGTCGCCGGCTGCCGCGCGCACGAGTTCTGGGACGTGGGTGTGACGAAGCGGTTCGAGGCGAACGTGTTGGCCCACCAAGGCAATTTCGGCCGTGGGACCCGCCTCAGGGACTATACCCAAGCCATCTTCTCCGTCTTCAACTCAGTTTCCCCGTCCCACCTATATGCCACCAGTGGCCCCCCTTTGGCCACGCTGTAGTCGAGGCAAGCGAACTGTGGCGAGATTACCTCGGGAGTCCCGCTGAACCAGTAATGTCCGAATAGCACCGGTGGTCCGTCATCGCGATGCCCCTTCCAGGTCTCCGGCAGCGGAGAATTCGGAACGAGGCTTTCGTCCCCCGGCGGCACGATCGCGGCGTCCCGGAACGTCTTTGCCTGGGGAAGCCACCACCGCACGCGCACCTCGTGCCGTTGCTTGCCGTCTTTAGCGATAAACGCCTGACCAGTCGGTAAGAGTAACTCGGGTCCTTTACACACCACTTCGAGGGCGTCGAATATTGGGTTTCCCGGACGGCTACCCAACAGGATCGCGTCGTCCGTCAATGTTTGATCCGCGCCGAGCACCAGACGTAGCACCTCCACCGATTCCTGATGCCAGCAGGCATGCACGACCCGCAGACCCGGCAGATCCAACCACAGCGGCAACGTCTTGAACCAATCGGTTATATCTTTCTGCCGGCGTGTGCCCTCGACGACGTCCAAGAACGCCTGATGCTGCGTCCTGTTCCCGGGCTTATGGTGATCTCGCAGGAACTTCCCCGCGTTCTCGGGATCCGGAGTCACCCACGCAATCGCGTTAAATTCGTGATTGCCCAAGATACACCGCGCTGCGCCGCTCTCCACCATCGCGCGCACGAGTTCAACCGTCGCCAGCTGCTTCGGTCCGCGATCGATCAAATCCCCGACGAAAATCGCCGTGCGATCTGGATGACGCCAACTGCCGGCCAATTCTCGATAACCCATGTGCGCCAGCAGCGCAACGAGTTTGTCGAACTGGCCGTGGACATCGCCGATGACATCAAAGGCTGGGTTCAATCTATCCCTACTGAGCAAAACGCGACCGGGCGTCGCCTACCGTAAACATTCGGCCGCAAATCTCACCGACCCCTCATCACCCTGCGCTTTGCCGCGTGCAATAACACCTGGGAGTAAATCACATGAAATTTCAATAGCAGCCGAAACAGGGATCCGTCGGCTCTCGGCATCGCTCGAAGGCCGCTGCGGGATGCCACCGCCGAACCGAACTGCAGCAAAGTTCGCCCATCATTCAGCGCCACTACTCTAAACCAGGAGCGAGTACGCTCATAGCGATCGCACATGAGGAGCTGCGTATCCGTACGTGCCCCTACCCGCCAAACGGCAAACGATAGGCTGGAACCGTCCACGAGCCCTCGCGCCCCAGCATCTGTGGATGGTGCGCCAGCGAGAATACCCAGGATCAAGCGCTCTATTCGGAACACCGCGGAAGAATAAAACGCGAAGACAAATGCCTCCAAAGAGACGACGCGATCCACGGCAACGGCAAAACAGTCGCCCGTCTCCCGCCAGCGCTCGGGACGCGGGCCGCCCTGATATGTCTTGAGCAATGCATCTTCGGGCACGGCGTCCTGCGTTACGGAGAACATATTGTAGTATTTCCGTCGGGGCGTGGCGCGCCATAAGTTTACCGCGCGAGCGATCTACATCACTCTGGTCCTCAGTGTCGCGCGCTCAACTTCCCAGACTTTTCGGCTCATATTTAAGCTCGCTTCGAGAGCTCCAACGATATAGATCCTCATCTCCGCAATGAGGGCACTTGATTGCAGTCAATTGGTCGTCGAAATTGGTCAACGCTTTTGCGCCCGGCGGTGTAGCAGCAATCGCCATGACTCCTCCACACTTTTTACACAGCCAACCGACGTAGGGTTCGCCCGGCCCCATCTGCTGCGGTGCCCTGACATCGACATGGCGCAAAGGCGCCGATGCAACCGGTTTTTGCGACGGTGTACCCCGGCTTCTTGTTGGACGTTTGATTGCCATTGCCGCCTCTCCACTGCTGCCCCTATGAGAGCCTAGCGCGGCTCCGGAGACTCCGCCAGCCCAATCGACCCGCGGATCGTACGATGCAGTCAAGCCGTTATCCGCCGCACCCCGAACCCCTAAAGCTGGAGTTGCCGGCTTTGCGCCGCCGCGCCTTCTATATCCTGCGAAGAGCCGCCGCGCGAGCTCGGCCAGCCACCCTCCCAGAGGGCCAATCCAGCCCTGCCGCCGACAAAGCCACAAAAGCAGCGCGATCAGCGAGCCCCCCGGCACCACCAATCCTATGGCGGCGCAGGGTGCTATGCCCTTAAGCTTGGCGAGGACGGCGAGCATGCCGTCACGCAACCAGCAGGGCGAACTGCAAAGCCACAACGGAAGCAACCGTCGCAGCGACCGCCAGAAGGGCCGCCGCGACGCGGATGGCAAGAGTGTCGTTCGTCATGTGCCTTCTCCAGGGATTGAGTTGATCCGGCTGAGGAGGAGAGTGCGCCGCCTGCCCACGCGCAACAAACGCAATACGTGATCAGATGTTAAGCAGAACTTAACGCAATCTACGGAGGATCTTTCGCTCGCCCACCGGTTCGAGCTCTTGTTGCTCGCTTTATGGGTGATCGCGCCATCTTCGATCCGCCGGCCCGCGAGGCGAAAGCCAATCCCAGCTGGTGATTAAGGATGCTCCCCTCCGCCGCTCTCATGTGCGCCACGGCGTTGGTCTCATCCTCCTTCCGTGAGCGCGTACCAGCGAACCGCCGCATTGGCGGCAACCCAGCGAAAAGGCTCGTTGGGCACATAGTCGAAGCCCGAATTGAGGAATGGAAATCTCCGCCACGCATCAACCCGTCCGGCCTCGAGATCGGCGATGATCCTACCGAATACGGACGTCAAATTGACGCCGTGCCCGCTGTAGCCGATGCCGTAAAAAATGTTTCCGTACTTGCCGGTGTGCCCTACGGAGGGCGCGGCATTCAACGACCAATCGATTATGCCGCTCCATGCGAGATCGAGGTCGACGTCACCCATCTTCGGGAACACACGCCCCAGCTCGCTCTTGAGTCTTTGGCGATGGATTTCACAGTTGCCGTCGGTCCCGCTGGTGTTGTTGAAACGGTAGTCCGGTGCGCCTCCCCCGATATGGACGCGCCGGTCCCGCGTAAGGCCGAAGAAGTAGACCTCGGTCCTACTATCATTGAACGGCACTCGTGATTGCCATCCCACTGCCGCCAGCTCCCCCTCGGTCAAGGGTCGAGTGATTCCCACATACTCGCGCAGTGGCAAGATCGAGTTTCGAAAGAAACCCAAATTCGAAGCGAACGCATTGCAGGCCAGCACCAGCGATCTAGCGCGCACCGTATGCCCATCTTGTGTACGAATAGCGTGGACCCGTCCCTCCTCGACCTGCTCGATCAGCGTATTTTCGTAAATCCTGGCTCCTGCTTCCTCGGCGGCGGACTTGAACACCTGAACGAGCTTCATGGGATGCACGTGGCCGCCGCCCGGATCGTAATAGCCGCCGTGATAAATCTCGCTGCCAATAGCGGTCGCCAGCCGTCTTTCGTCCCAGTATTCGACCGGCATTCCGATTGATTTCGCCCGTTCCACATAGGCCCTGGCAACTTCGGCATCCGCCACGGTATTGCATACCTGCAATGTGCCCACGCGATCAAGCTCGCAATCAATACCGGTGGCAGCACTCAATTCGGTCAATGCCCGCACGTTGTCGGCGGTCAGACCATAGATTTCCCTGTCGATTTGAGGGTCGTCGCTGAAATTCATAAACCGATCGCCCGTCATCGTGAGCACCATGGCGCCGTTTCGGCCCGATGCTCCGTCACCGCAACCCTTTGCCTCCAGCACGGCGACACTCTTTTCGGGCGAAGAACGTCGTATGTAATAGGCACTCGAGAGGCCGGTGAGCCCGCCCCCAATAATGGCGACATCCACCGTACGATCTTCGGTCAATGGAAGGTTGAGTGGTCCCTGGCTTTGCATCCAAAAGCTGGAATTGCCCTCCATTGGCACGCGCGCAGGCCAGATCCAAGGCGAGATCGCGTTGACTCCGCCGGCACCTATTAACACACCACCGCTGCCAAGGGCAGCGGATCTCAAGAAGCGCCTACGGTCCATCTTCGGGCCGACACTTTCACATCCCGTCTACCCCGTAATTTCTTCACGTCCTCTCTCGACTACGCCCGAAAGCGGCGGCGTTTGGCTTTTTTTTAGAAACAACCAACATCATACTCCGAGGGGCAGGATCGTCGTTCCCGGCAATCTGTTAATCTAGAACACAGCCCGGCGCAATGGAGGTGCTCTTTATGACTGAACCAATCACCGGCGGCTGCGCCTGCGGCCGCGTGCGATATGAAGTCCGCGGCAAACTTCGCGACGTCATCGCCTGCCACTGCGTCCAGTGTCGCCGTACGAGCGGCCATTTCGTGGCCGCTACGGCCTGCCGCCGCCAAGCGTTCACCCTCGTGAAGGGCGAGACCCTCAAATCCTATGTCGCCGTCTCAGGATTTCGCCGCGGCTTCTGCAGCGAGTGCGGGTCGAGTCTCTTCTTCGAAGAAGAACAGGGTGAGCGGATTTCAATTGCAGCCGGCTCTCTGGACAAACCTCAAGGCCTCAAGATCGCCGCACACATCTTCGCACGCGAGGCGGGCGACTATTACGAGATCGATCGATCGGTACCCGTATCGCAGGGTGGCGAGCACAACGTTGCGTTAACGTAGACTCGCATCCGCGGCCAATCACAGCATTGGGTCAGCCAGGTTTCGTGAGAACCCCGGTTGCGAATGTCGTCCAACAGAGATGGGTGTCGGCTGCGGATCCGTCGGTGGTCACGCAGCAGTCGACCCTGCGGTGGGTCTTTGAAAATGTGGCATCACTTCTTTGGCGAATAATCGCAGCTCCCGCACTTGTTGATCCGGATCCGGCACCCCTGTCGGTGTCAGCAACAGATATTCGGGGGTCAATCGGGCTCGAATCTGCTCGAGTTCTCGAATGCAGTCCTCGGGCGTACCGACGATGGCGCGATTCGGGGCGAATTCCGCGAGATCGATGGCTTTCCCGCCAAAAATAACGTCATTGGCCACGGGGTCACGGTCCGCTTTTGAGCCGAGCGCGTCGTAGCTTTGCCATATCGTGATGACGTTGGACAACCAATTTGGATCCAGTGCCGCCCGGCTCGGGGCGATATGCATGTCGCGCATCAGGCATACCGTGGCTGGACGGTGATGCGCGGCGGCAATGGCTTTATAGCGCGCCACCTTACCCTCGAGTTCGACCAGGTGCTCGGCAAAGCTTATCAGCCACCCATCACCCAGCCGTCCCGCACGCTGCATAGCCGGCTCGCTGACCGCCCCAATCCAAAGCGGCGTCACTTTGTCGCCTCGCGGAGGTGGCACCACTGCACACGGTGGAATGCGAAAGTGTTTTCCCTCATAGCTGAATTCCTGGCCCGTCAGCGCGAGCCGCAAGATCTCAAGGCATTCCTCGAATCGCTTTGCACGCATCTTGAAGCTCCAACCGGCATTCTCGAATTCGTCCGGTTTGTACCCAATGCCGGCGCCCAAGATAAAGCGATTGTTCGACAATTCATTCAGCGTGTTGATTTCCTCCGCAACGTCCAGCGGATGACGGCTGGGGAGCAGCATGATATTGGTGCACATCGTGATACGATGAGAACGCGCCAGCATCGCGGCAAGCTGAATGAAGGGTGCCGACGGCTCCGAAGCCATGTCGCCGCCGAAGGCGGTGCGGTCCGAGAACCGGTGTTGACCGATATAGAGTATGTCGTATCCTAGATCCTCCATCTCGTTCACGATGGAATAGATCTTCCAATACGGATCGGACGATGCATGATCGATCATTTTCCGATTGATCAAGAAGCCGAACTTCATGGGAACGCCCCCTTATTCCCCTCGACGTACCCTATAGCCGTCGCGGACTCAAGCTGACCCGAATTTGATCATCGAATCCGAATAGTCGATATCCCCGAGAATCAACATACTGTTCATCACCATGCCGGCAGCTCGTTCCCACAGGTTGATTTTGTCGTGCCAAGGAGAATCGGGATGATCATCCATGAGCGGTCCCACTTGGATTCCGAGGGCCTCTAGACGCGTCTTGTGCCTCTCCAAGTCACGCACGCCGAACACCACGGAAATCACACCCTCCCCCCGCGTCTCCAACCATTCATGCAGCGTTTTATTGAAGTCGGTCGGCTCCGCCATTGGTGAGACGACTTCAAGGCCCGCTTCCCAGTCAATGCACATCACGAATCCCATGTCTTTGCGCTCGAAACGCACAAGCTTTGCGCCGGTCAGCTTTTCCAGCTCCGCGACATTGGCGTCCAGCGTTTCCGGCCGCGAAATCCAGGCCACATGGTCGACGTGGTTCGTAAATTTTTGCATGGTTTGCTCCGTTGCTGCATCGGATTTGTTGCAGCGTATCTGTACTCGCTATCGTGGCGATCTGCAGCCTAGGCGCGGCCCTAGCTCCTCCCTGGGGTCGCACTGATTTACATCATCGTGCTGCCCCCATCCGCCCCAATGGTTTGGCCTGTGATGTAAATCGACTCGTCGCTAGCAAGGAAAATAGCGAGCGGGGCGATGTCGTCGGGGGTTCCAAAATAGCCCAAGGCTACTTTTGAGAGTTCAAAATCATAGGAATTGCTTTCCTTGAGGTACCATAGCGCCTTGGGAGACATTGCCGAGGGCAGAATCGTGTTGACACGAATTTTGTGCTTGCCCCATTCGCGCGCACCGGTTTTCGTGAGGGTGCGGATTGCTTCTTTGCTCGACGCATATGCAAGAAATCCGGGCTCGCAACGGATGCCATAACTCGAGCCCATGTTGATGATCGATCCGCCACCCGCATCACGCATGTGAGGGAATGCGAATTGCATCATCTGTAGGGAGCCGATGAAGGCCGATTCCATGTCGACTCGGATGTTCTCTTCGAGCTTTTCGTCTTCTAATGCCAGATAGTTGGTAAAGGTGTGCGCATTGTTCACCACCACGTCGATTCGACCCCACGTCGATATGGCATCAGCAACCACTCTTTTCGCATCCCCGCGATTTCCGGCGAGCGCGACGAAACTATGGACTTCGCCGCCGGCGCCTTCGATTTTTCCGGCAACGTCCTGAAGCTTGGATTCGGTACGACCGGTGATAATGACCTTTGCACCCTCTCGGGCGTACGCCACGGCGATCGCTTGGCCAATTCCCTGCCCCGCTCCGGTCACGATCGCGACACGTCCCGCGAGCCGCCTCGATTCATTCATGTCGGTACTCCCAGCCTGGCATCGGTTCTCCGCTCGTTGTCAGTCTGTTAGCCTCACAGCGCGCTGTCAATGCGGTCACGCCACGCAGACCCCTGAGACCGCAACCTTCTGAAAGAGGTGCGGCGATGCCACGGTTGATCGCGGATAGGCGGCGAGCCCAGCCTGGAACTCCGGCCGGGAGAAGGCGGTACGGAAGTGAGCAGTCGATTCCCATACGGCATAGTTCAGGTAGGTTGGACTTTCGCCAGTGGCACGATGAAGTTGAGTCGAGATGAACCCTGGCTGCTGCTTCATGAAAGTGGCATCGGCCTGCCACGCTTTCAGGAGAACCGGCTCGTCGGCTTTATGCAGCGTGAACACGTTCACTAGGACGACGGGACCAGTCTCTAGTGGGAGCTGACGCTCAATGGGAAATGACGGGTCGAGGGGACGAAGCGACAACATGCTGGGGATCCTCCAAAAATGGCGTTATGATGTCAATAAGGTTTCATGGATACGATACGACCATATTGACATCACAATGTCAATATGGGTTCTATAGGGCCGCAATGCAGCGCAATACCAAAAGAAAATCCACCGCTGAGGCAGTGACCGGCCTGATCCTCAATCTGTTCCGGCTCAACAACTTGCTGCTAACCGCAGGTGATCGGTTAGTAGAGGGTCTTGGCTTGACCAGTGCTCGCTGGCAGGTGCTTGGAGCGATCGCGATCGCGGATCGCCCACAACCGGTTGCTTGGATCGCGCGCGATATGGGCGCCAATCGCCAAAATGTGCAGAGAATCATTAATGACTTGAGCGAGGCGGGACTCGTCGCATTCCAAAAGAATCCGCATCACCGGCGCGCTCAATTGGTGATCCTCACTGGGAGAGGAGCGGAGATCTTCGACGCCGCCATGCGCTTGCAGACTCCGTGGGTCGACAATCTGGCTCAAGGTTTGTCCATCAAGGACATCGAAACCGCCCACCGACTCATGTTGACGTTGCGCCAGAGGCTGGACGGCGACGTCAAGGCGTGATGGCGCGTCGCACTGGCGGCCGCGCGGCTACTTGACGCTATAACCGCGGGCCGTAAGGCACGCTGCTTGGGCCCGATTGTAATCAGTGAGGTCGCGACGCACCGTTCCTCCCCCCGCCGAAGTCGGATCGTATCCGAGCTGCGAGACCGCCCAGCGGTAGCACTCGTACCTGTCTGTGATCTGCTGATTCTGGCTCTGGCCATTTCTCGGATAGACAATCACTTCGGACCACACCGGTCGACGCTCGTTGGGCGCACCGGGCGACTGTGCAACGATAGCCCGCCCCACCGCGGGACTCAGCAAGGGGTAAGTGTTGCCGGGATAGTAATACGGAACGCCGCCGTACCAATAGGCGGGGTATCGTGGGCCGCCCCACGCCCAGGGGTAGTAACCGCCATACCACGCGGGGTAACCGTAATAGCTGCGGAATCTCCCAGAATAGCCGCCCCAATAGCCACCGTAATATCCAGTGCGTACGACGGTGGCACTGCTCTGCTGCGCCCTCGCCGGGCCGGATAATGCCAGCGCAGCGATGGCATAAATGGCAAGGACATTTCGGCGCAGTCCGCTTCTTGCCATGTGCGACTCCGAGGCAATCCGTATTGCGGGACCTTCGAGACTAGCGCGCTCGACAACCCAAGCCGCATTGGTCCTTGGTCAGATTGTCTTTCGCGAACCACCCTCCATACCTCGGGAAATCATCTCAGCTCACGAAGTTTATCGTCGCAACGTATGGCACCGAGGGCGATGCGCGACCGCTCGCTACGCAGTGGCAGTCCTCGAGCGCATTGTCGCGAGTTGACGCACAAGTGGTCTGCTACCAGCGTAGAATGATCTGCAATGAACAGACCGCATTTGCGCATGCTCCGCCCGCAACAGACCCCATCGAATTCTGGATGGCCTTCTGAATTGGGGATTGCCTCTACCAGCGGAAATTCGCCAGAGATGCGGTACGCATATTTCCCGCAAAATCGGCGCCTGGCTGTCGAGTGGCAGGGAGTGCTTACGATTTACGATACCGCCGAATACCAATTTCGCGGCATGCTTCCGGCGCATTCATCCGAGACTGTGGGCATTTCGATCTTGACCCAGCGTGGTCGGGTACGGCTTACCGATCTGGCGACCGTAGCATCACCCACTCCCGCCGACTGAGACAACCGCCGACAGTGCCGAATCGCTGCGATTGTCCCGCGTTTTATCGTCGAGACAACAGGCCGCTCGCGATCCTGGACCTTGGAACCCTCAATTCCCTGCAGTACCTTTTGCTGCCAGTTGTTGAACAACGGCAAGCGCTTGCTCAGCATTGGCATCACCCGCAACCCCACCGATTGTCGCAACGATCTTGCCATCGGGTGCGACGACGAAGGTCGTACGTTCCGCCGTGCTATGACCGATCTCGTTGCCGCGGGAGTCTTTCATCGTCGCGACGGGCTGTCCCTTATACGTGTCCGTGATTTTAATATCGTAGGATTTCGCTATCTCGCCCTTCTCATCTGAGGCCACCGGCAATTTGCCTGCACAATATTTCGGGTCGGCCGAGAAGTCGTTCAAGCGCGAGATACTATCGAGCGAAACGCCGATGACCGAGGCACCCACGGCGGTAAATTTGTCGTGGTTCTCCGCAAACGTATGTGCCTGCAGATTGCAGCCGCCAGTAAAGGCGGCAGGATAGAAATACACCACCACCGGGCCGTTCTTCAATGCGTCGCGCAGTGAGAAAGTAAATTCCTTGCCGGCCAGAGAGGCTGGTGCCTTGAAGTCGGGCGCGGTGTCGCCCTGCTTCAACGCAGCGAAGCTCGGCGCCGCCGTCAGCACGAACGACAGGAAGCCCAGGACTTTGCGTTTCATGGCGAACCTCCCACGTCATCTTAGCGATCACTTCACAGCGCCGGCTGCCTGCAATCATCGTGCGCGCCGCAACAACAGTATCAGGGTTCTTCTCTGCCGTCACTGTCGGTCCCCGGGGCATAACCGCGCGACTGACCGTAGGACCTTGTACCAATTGCGGCCGCTCCGAGCCCTGTCACGATGGACGAGGAGGTGCCTGTGATTCGAAGCAAAGCGATACGACATCTAGCCGGGCTGATTTGCATTGCCCTCGCAATGGGACTCGTCTGTTCATCTGCACTTCGAGCCGAGGGTTCGCCGCCTAGTATGGTGGACGGTCTGCGGCTGCGCACGAACACCGGCTCGTCCCTCGTGTACGTGAAGCCGGGCGCCACGTTCGGCAAGTACGACAAGGTAGCTATCCTCGATTGCTTTGTCGAATTCGACAAGAACTGGCAAAACAATTACAACTCGAGTCAGGACAACCCTTCCAGTTTCGTCAGCAGCGACGATATGAATCGCATCAAAAAAGAGTTGGCAGCCGACTTTAAGAAGATATTCACCCGGGAGTTGCAAGCGGGCGGCTATCAGGTAGTGACCTCCGCTGCTCCGGACGTGCTCGTCCTGCGGCCGGCCATCATCAATCTGCGGGTCACTGCCCCTGACCTCATGACTCCAGGGATCGATGCAACCGTGGTGAGCTCAGCCGGATCTGCAGCACTCTATCTGGAATTGTGGGATTCGATGACCAACACGCTGCTTGCCCGCGCGATGAACGCGCAGGCTGACCAGGAGTTCGGGGGGCAGGTTGCCGACAGCGTCACGAACACGCAAGCGGCCGATTTCATCCTCAAGGGCTGGGCCGACAATCTCCGTAAGCACCTCGAGGCTGCTCGCGCGAGCACCGGTAGCTGAACACGCTTTTTTCGAGGGCCGGCCCTTAGTTCAAAGCTAGCGCCCGCGCGGCCTCGACCGCGAGCGCCATCGCGCCTGGCACTCGGCCGGCGAGTCGCCCCCGCCTTGGCGAGCGATGCACAATCTTCAGCTGCTAGAGGGAATGTCGCCACAGCACTTCCTTTACTGCGTGCGATTGACCTTTGCGCAATATCACTGATGCGCTCTCCCGCGTGGGTTGAATGTTCTGGAGAAGATTCGGCAGATTGATTGACCGCCATATTTCACGCCCCGTCATTCTGACTTCCGCCGGCCGCAGATCTTTGAAGTGATGAAAGTAGGAGGTGGGCCGTTGGAATACCGTCCTCTGGAGTATCGAGAACCGCTCGACATACCATTGCTCCACATCATTTTGATCCGCGTCGAGGTAGACGCTGAAGTCGAAGTAGTCCGCAGCCACAGGGGTGCGATCCTGCGGTGACCCCTGCAAGACATTAAGCCCTTCGAGAATCAGGACGCGGGGCTGGTTTATGGTTTGAAACTGTCCGGGGACAATGTCGTACAATTCGTGGGAGTAGACAGGCACCCGAAGTTCGGTCTTCTCTTCTTTCAGCTCTGCCAGAAACACCAGCATCCTTTCGAGATCGTAGCTTTCTGGAAAGCCCTTACGACGCATCAGGTTTCGTTTTTCAAGAATTGCGGTTGGCCACAAGAAGCCGTCTGTCGCGACCAAGTCTACCGTTCGGCCTGGCTGAGCGAGCAAGGCGCGAAGAACCCTGGCGAAGGTGCTCTTTCCAACGGCTACACTACCGGCCACTGCGAGCACGAAGGGACGAGCGTCATTGGCCTGCATCTGAGCATCGAGGAGTCGGCAAAGCGGTGCAATGACCTCCTCCACCTCCGATATAGGCATGGGCTCATTGACACCCTTGAGCAGCGTCAGCGCGGCCGGGGTGAGCCGGTAATTCCCCGCATCGAATCGCGCCCATTGTTGTCGAGTGAATGATTCGTACAAGTATCGCGACGTGTCCCGTTTCTTCAGATCTGCCATCCCACCTCGCGCTCCTCGAAGGTCTTTCCCGTACCGCATCGGCCTCCGCGTATCCGGCCCTCGGCTGCTTGCATCACCGACCCCACATTATTCTCCGTCTGGCCGGACTGGGATAGGCGGCAGCGGCTTGAGTTTGGCGCTGGGAGCAGTCATCCGCTAGGCTTTTCGTTCAAGACTGGCTCCTTAGCCGCACCGTTACCACACCTCGCGGTAGCGCAAAAGACACCGGACCGGTCACATCACTTTGATCACGGGGCAGGATATGCCGAGTCCCGACTCGGAATCTTCACTTATCGTCGAGGCGCTGGCGCCGCTGGGCGTCGATTCTGAGATAGCCGTCTGGCGAGAACGGCGCGATTGGAGTGCTGCCGTGGCGCCGGCGCCGACAGTTCGACGATTGGTCCAGCGCTGCAGCAGGCGATTTGCGCCCGGCATTTGACTGTCTTAGACATGTTTTAGTGCCTGTTCAATATCGGCGCGCAGGTCGTCAAAATTCTCGATACCGCACGAATAGCGCACAAGCGACTCTGGAATACCCAGTTTGGCACGCTCCTCCGCCGAGCATTCGACGTGACTGGTGGTGCGAGGCGGTCCGGCCAACGTATTGACCGAGCCTAGACTTGCGGCACGTTGGACCAACTGCAATGCGTTTAGGAAGCGTGTGGAGGCGTCGAAATTGCCCTTCACCGCAAAGCTAAGTACCCCGCCAAATCCGATCATCTGACTTGCAGCGACCGAATGGTCGCGATGCGTCTCGAGGCCGGGATAGAACACCGATTCGACGGCGGGATGCGTCCTCAAATACCTTGCCATCGACAGCGCGGTGGCGTTCTGACGCGCGACTCTTAATTCGATCGTCTTCAAACCGCGAAGTAGCAGATATGCCGACATCGCGCTCAAGCACGCTCCGTTGATTTCGCGGTAGTGATGCACTTGGGTCACTAGGTCCGAGCGGCCGGCCAAGATGCCGCCCATGGCATCGTCGTGGCCGCCTAGGAATTTAGTCGCGCTGTGCACGACGAGGTCGGCGCCGAGGCGGAGCGGTAGTTGGTTAATCGGCGTCGCAAACGTATTATCGACGATACTCGTTGCGGCTACGCGCCTCGCTGCCGCGATCGACCGACGCAGGTCGATGATCTTGAGAGTCGGATTGGTGGGCGTCTCTAGATAGACGACTTTGCATCCCTGCGCGATCGCGCTGTCCAGCGCAGCATGGTCTCCGGTATCGACGAGGTCGACGGTGATACCCATTTCTGGCAGGAATTTAAGAAACAGTTTCGAGGTGCCGCCGTACGTATCGGTCACGGATACCACCCGATCGCCCGGTCGCAACAGAGTGAACAAGGTATTGGAAATTGCGGCCATACCGCTGGCAAAAGAAGTCGCCGCCTCCGCCCGTTCGAGCAACCGGACTTTTTCCTCGAAAACCCCGACGGTTGGATTGCTGTTGCGGCTGTAGATATCACCGGTGCTCTTCCCGAGCGCGGCTGCTTGCCACGTTTCGATATCAGGATAGGCGAATGCGGCGCTTTGAAAGATTGGCACCTGCGCGGCACCCAGTGCCAATGGCGTCTCTTCACCACCGTGTACCGCGAGGGTACCGTTCGAAAAATCCGGCGAGTTCATGACGAGCTCCTTGTGTGCTCTTTCATCGGACAGGCGGGCACTTTATCGTGGTAAAGTGCCTGTGGAGGTCAAAACTCGCCAGTTTATGGCGTTTTTAGCCATAATTGACCTGTAATTTGGTCAATTCCTCCACGCGCTTACTCAGCCGCAGGGTGTGTCTTGAAGCAACTCGATCGAATAGACGAAAAGATTCTCGCGATAATGCAATCGAACAATCAGCTGACATGCAACGAAATGGCCGAGCGTGTCTCGATCTCGCCTTCCTCCTGCCGCCGACGCATCGATGCTTTACGGCGTAACGGAACCATCGTCGCAGACGTATCCGTCATCAATCCAGATGTTCTGGGTGAGAGGTTGATCGTCATCGCATTGGTGACCCTTGAGCGGGATACACCGGATGGACATGCAGCTTTCCGGCGGGCGATGCTCGATTTGCCGCAGGTACTCGACTGCGAATATGTCGCCGGGCACTGCGACTATGTCGTGCGATTCAAGCTTGCTTCGATGGCGCAGTACGAATCGTTGAGCGATCAGTTTTTCACTGCGGATCCAACCGTCAAGCGAGTCGATTCTTTGGTCGTCATGAAAGCCGTTAAAGGCCGTCACGAGTTGTTTATTCCTCCATAAGACTATCCCGAGAAAAGCAGTCCCGTGGTCGAAGGTTGGTTCGCACAACACGGTCTTCTCAGTCGCCCATGATATTTAGGCAAGCAGTATGACAAAGCCGGGCATTTTTTTGGCATTCGCGGTTTTTCTGTCGCTTCCGATTTATGCTGAGGTGACGGCACAGGCGCCTCAGGCGTCGAACGATGGATTCTACTTTCCGGAGACAGTCGGTCAGACGGAAACCGATGAATATACGCGCTATGAATTGTTGGCACCGGAGACAGCCAGCTTCAAGATCTTTTATGAAGTCGCCGCGACGACAGCGGGGGCGAAGTTCTTTTATAACCCCATTCGCAAGGGCAGCTCGGCAAGCGATGAGCGCGTCTACGACGCGATGCTCGGGACGCCGCTGCACTTCGAGGTGGTGAGCGGTACAGAAGCGCACAAAGACGTGTTGATGCAGGATGCGGATTTTGCAACCGACTACATCAAAGTCACGCTGGCGCGGCCCGTGCCGGAAGGTGGCCAGAGTCGTGTGTTGATCGTCAAAACCTACAAGGATGCGAAGAGCTACTACTTGGATGGGAAGACGCTCGTATTCGACCGGCCACTGGGCGTCAAGCGCAATAAAGTGGTGCTGCCGGCCGGGTACGAGGTGGTGGGATTGACGGTGCCGTCGCAGATCTTGACGGAGAAAGATGGACGGATTGCGATCAGCTTTCTCCATCCGGGAGAGGGCGAAGCGCCCCTGGTGCTCCGCGCGGTCAAGGACGCACAGGTGGGAACGGCGGCACTGCCTAAGGTTTTGACGGCGCAACGGAGCTGGGAGTCGCCGTTTGTGGGAGAGACGGAGCAGGACCGGCTGTCGGAGCGCGCTCATCAGGACCGCGACATTGTGTACTTCTTGCAGCAACCCGAGACGCACGCGTTCAGCCTGTATCACGACTACACCGAATCCCGAGTGGGTGTGAACGGCTATGCGAATGTGGTTCGCGAGGGCAGCATTGCGAGTCACCCTTCGGCGAGGATTCTGGATACGGGTGAGCAATTGAAGGCGCTGGAAATGAGCGGCGCGGAAATGATGGCATCAAAGATCAATGTGGGCGAAGCGGTGGCGCCAACGGCTCGGGTCGTCGTGATTCCGTTCGCTGCGCTTAAAACGGGCGAGACCTTACGCCTGCGCATCGCGGAAACGTACACGGCGCCGTTGAGCTACAAACTCGACGATGAAGAGCTCGTGTTCGATCGCAGCCTGGGAAGGCCGCGAAATGCAGTGGTCTTGCCGTCGGGGTGGTACTGCACGTTCAGCGCGGCGCCGGCGACGTTGAGTCAACTACCGGATGGAAGGGTGCGGCTGGACTACTGGGATGATCGGCCCGAGGCGGTGGACGTACTGATCAAGGCGAGGCGGCGCGCGAGCCGTGATGAGGGGCACCAGTGATCGGCCGAGCTCTGCCGCCGCTCAGCGCCGCTCACAAGCTGTATCGTCGCCGGATACTCTTGAAGCGCACGCGCAGCTGCGCGACGCGCTCTTCGGGCGAGATCCGCGGGCTGTCGCTGAGCATCGCGTCCTCCAAATCGGCACGTCTCACGAGTTTCGTAGAGAAGTTGGCGACGTCCCTGCTCCAAAGGTTCCGATACGTCAGGTGACCTTCTACGAAAGTCGGCGTTGTCGCCACCGAGCTTGCGAGTCGGGGTACAGAAGGCAAGGACGCCCGAGACACACTCGAGCGCCAATGATTCTTTGGCCAGATTGCTGCAGGGCGATCGAAAATTGACGGGTGCTGGGGTGCTACTTAGATAAGCTGATGCCGAATCATGATTGGCAGACTCCCGTCCTGTGACGTATGCTTGGGAATTGCCGTCCGAAGACTGGAGATCACATGACGCAATCCAGCCCACGCGATCATTGGCGTTTCGACACCATCGCCGTACACGGTGGATATGCGCCGGATCCCACCACAAAGGCAGTAGCGGTCCCCCTCTACCAGACCGTCGCCTACGCGTTCGACAGCGCGCAGCATGGTGCGGACCTGTTCGATCTCAAGGTGACCGGCAATATCTACAGCCGCATCATGAATCCGACACAGGACGTCCTCGAGCAACGGCTCGCGGCGCTCGAGGGGGGAATCGCCGCGCTCGCGCTTGCTTCGGGTCAGGCAGCGACTACTTATGCGATTCTCACCATTTCAGAAGCAGGCGACAACTTTGTTGCATCGAGCGCCCTGTACGGCGGCACGTACAATCTCTTCGCGCACACCTTGCCTCAGTATGGCATCCAGTCTCGCTTCGCCGATTATCGCAGACCGGAGACCTTCGAGCGTCTGATCGACGACAGGACTAAGGCCATTTTCGTCGAGTCCCTTGGCAACCCACAAGGCAACGTGACGGACATCGAGGAGATGGCGGCGCTCGCGCATCGACACGGTGTACCCCTCATTGTCGACAACACGGTACCTACTCCGTACTTGAGCCGGCCCATTCTGCACGGCGCAGATATCGTCGTGCACTCGCTCACTAAGTACCTCGGCGGCCATGGAACGAGCGTCGGGGGTGCGATCGTGGATTCCGGCAAGTTTCCGTGGGCCGACCACAAGAAGCGCTTCCGCCGCTTGAACGAGCCGGATGTCAGCTACCACGGTGTCGTCTACACGGAAGCCCTCGGCCCTGCTGCCTTCATCGGCCGTGCCCGCGTTGTGCCGCTGCGCAATATCGGGGCGGCCATCTCTCCATTCAACGCGCTCATGATCCTGCAGGGCATGCAGACCCTGTCGCTGCGCATGGATCGAATTTGCGCGAGTACTCTCAAGATTGCGAAGCACTTGAAAGGTCATGACAAGGTGGCATGGACCAACTATGCGGGACTCGAGGATCATCCGGACCACGCCCTCGCGCGAAAATATCTCTCCGGCAAGGCGTCCGGTCTGCTGACTTTCGGGCTGAAGGGGCCGGACGGGCAAGGACGCGAGCGCGGTGCCCGCTTTCTGGACGCGCTCCAGCTCTTCATCCGGCTGGTCAACATCGGCGACGTGCGATCGCTCGCGACACACCCGGCCTCGACGACGCACCGGCAACTCTCCTCGGAGGAACTCGCGACCGCCGGTGTTTCAGAGGACACGGTGAGGCTCTCCATCGGTCTTGAGGACATCGAAGATCTTCTCGAGGATCTCGACCAGGCACTCGCCGCCGTCTGAAGGCATTCCCTGCCCTCCGCGAGAGTCAGTCTCTATTTGCCGTTCGCAGCGGTCCTGAGGCGGGCTGCCCTACCCCGCCCATTGCCTTGTACACCGCGATCACATCCACGTTGACCTGCGTCTGCGCCTGAGCCAGCGCATCTTCCGCCTCGAGCTGGGTACGCCGCGCGTCGAGCAAGGTCAGAAAATCGACCAGACCCTCGCGATACTGCAAAGGCAGCTATCTCACGCGACTCGTATTCCCCGGCCTACGGGGTCCCATACAGAATGTCGTGCGCGCCGTACGCACACTGATCGATGCACATACTCGGTAGGACCGCTTTTTAAGGTCATACCCCCCAACGTTCTTATGCGCCTTTTGCCGGCGGCCAATGGCCGCCGGCTAAAATCCAGCGAACGAGACAACTACTCGCTGATGGCGACTCCGCTGAAATCGGCGACACCGATCGGGCTCGATGTCGCCGCGGCGGTGAGGTCGCCATAGGCGTCGATGGAGAATACCGCGACGTAGGCGCTGGCACCGGCACTGTAAATGACGGCGAGCCACTTCTTATCTGGGGATACCGTGATGTCCGTCGGCACCCCTGGCAGGGGTATCGATTTGTAGAACACTCCGCCCTCGCCGTCGGTCAGGAATATGGATACGGCGTGTCCTGGTGAGTTGGCCGTGTACCATAGGTTCCCCGGTCCCTTCGCTACCCAGCAAGGGGCGTTCGTGGGATATGGCGGCGTCGGTCCGGTTATCGGAAACAGCTCCCGACTCTTGTTCACGACGGCGAAACTGTCGGGACTGTGAGCTGGCGTGAATCCAAGAACATTGTCCCAGAACGCGGCCCCGAGCGGAGTATTGTTGGCGGTGATCGGAAGCGTCACGGGAACACTGGACCCACTGAGTACCCCATCCCAATTGAGAGGTAGCTGCAGAAGCGAGCCGGATGTCATGGTCACGGCGGCCCAGTCCTTGCCGACGGCGATCTGCGCAGCCGAGGGGTCGGTGAGCCCGACAACAGAACCCTCCACGTTGCCTGCCGGCCACGCATGACTTTCCGCGCATTTCGCGCCGACCACGAACAGATGCCCCCTCGTAAGCGCGACTGAGTTGGGATTCGCACAATTGGGTGCCAAACCGACCGTTCCTTCGATACTAAAGGCGTCGCGCCGCCGGACGATCCGGCTGACACTATGCGAGCCATAGTTTCCCACGGCTCCCATATCGTCCTTGAACTGCAGAATTCCCGCGCCACCCGCGCCGCCCTTGCCTTGCGTCGGCAACGTGTCCACCAGCGATAGCGCCGGTGCACCTGTCGTGTCGAGCTTGAACACGACCACCTCGTTGGCGCTTGGATTATTCGTGCTCGTCAGCACGAACACGCCGCGCTCAGGCTCGTCGGCGACCGCCGCGGCGGCTCCGAACAAAGTGACCAGCAGCATGGTGGCGACTAGGCGTCGGGACTTGGTAGGTTTCAAAGAGCTCATTGCGATCTCCTCATTGGGAATTTATATGCGGCATGCACTCTCCGCGGCAGCATGATCCGGAATGTGGTGTAGTCTCGAACCTGTACCGGCTCACGAGCCTGGAGACCCGTTTAGAAGCAAAAATCAGGATTCAACGAGAGGGAGATTCGCTGCGGACCGGCGAAAAGTTACGGTAGTTCACGCCGGCCAACGGAAAACACTCCTGAAAGGAAACGAAAACGTAACTTTCTCGTGCCATGCAGCGAATACCTATGGACTCGAGGAGCAATCTGGACGCGCTGATGGCCCGCTACCAGGCGGGGGATTCCGCCGCCGTCACGGCACTGCTCGAGGCTGTCGGTCCGCAACTGCATCGGCTCTTTTTGGCGCAATCCGCCAGCCGTCGCGACGCAGATGACCTGTTGCAGGAGACCTGGCTGCGTATCCACCGAGTGCGGCACACCTATCGGCCGGGCGAGCCGGTGCTGCCCTGGTTCTACGCGATCGCGCGCCGTGTGCGTATCGACCACTACCGCAGGGCGAGCCGCACCACAGCCCGTGAGCGCCCGTTGGAGGAAATCTCCAACCTATCGGTGACGCAATCGCGGGACGAGAATCGCGCGGACGATCTGGAGACGCTGCTGGCGCCGCTTTCGGACAGCCAGCGTGACATCATTCGGATGCTCAAGGTGACGGGGATGTCGCTCGAGGAAGTCGCACGGGCAACCTCGTGCAGCGTCGGGTCGGTAAAGCAGAAAGTGCATCGCGCCTACCGGAAGCTCAGGGACACGATGAGCGCGATGAGGCCGCAAAGAGGGTCAAGTCGGGGATTGCCATGACAGACGAAGAAGTCGACAGCGTCCTGCAGAGGGCCTCGGGGGTTACGCCCGAGGTTGAGCCGGCATTGCTCAAAGGAATCGCCGACTCGATCAATGCATCGTTGCAGCCGGTGCACCCGCTGCCGCCACGATGGGTGCTGACTGCAGGTCTGGCTCTGATCTGCGCCGTTGTGGCTGTCGCTGCAGCCGCTCGCGCCGGATTTTACGGAGCCGAGAAACTCGATCTCTGGGAGCGTGTGCTGATCTATCCGACACTCGGGACTCTGATTTGGCTGGCGGCGAAGGAGTTGGTGAGTCAAATGATTCCCGGAAGCCGCCAGAACTTTAGTGGGGGGGGCTTGCTGCTCACGATCAGCGTCTCCTTGCTTGGTGTGTTTGCGCTGATATTCCGCGATTATCGCACCTCCCACTTCATCTCGGCGGGAAGCGCATGCCTGCTGACGGGCGTGCTCCTGGCCACCCCCGCTGCCTTTCTGAGCTGGTTGGTGCTGCGGCGCGGATTCGCAGTGAATCCTGTGGCGGCGGGTCTCGTGTGTGGCGCGCTCGCAGGCCTCTGCGGCGAGACGATGCTAGAGCTTCACTGTGCCAATTTTCAGGCACTGCATGTGCTCGTGTGGCACGTAGCGGTGGTACCTTTGAGCGCCGCGCTTGGAGCCTTTGTGGGACGGGCGCTGCAGAAGCGGAGTCGCCGGGTGCAACGACTGAGCTGACATTGCGCAGACAAGCGCTGAATATCGTACTTGGGGAGCGATCATCGTGAAGACCGTCAAAACTTTCTCCACCGAGCTCGAGGCCAATGTGGCAAGGATCGCCCTTGAGGCCGCCGGCGTGCCCTCGGTTGTAGTAGGCATAGGCGTTGCAATGGAAGGCGGAGCAGCAGGTGTACAGGTTTTAGTGCCAGATCACTGCGTCGACGCCGCGTTGAAAGTACTCGATTCCCCGCCCGAATAATCCGCGGGCGATCGATGCGGCTGTTGAGCGCCTCAGGGCGCCGAGCGGCATCTCGTAACTTGACAATGGTGCCGAGTACGCAAGCCGCTGACGACGGCTTATCGCGAGTGAAGCCCCACCGATTCTCGGCCCGGCGGCGGCGACGGCCCGGCGGCGGGTGGCGTGAACGATATTGGCACCGCGCGCGTGAAAGCGGCGTGTTTCAGTTTGACCTCGATCTCGGACCACAGTGCGGTGTACACGCCTGCTGCGTCACTGCGCGGCGCATACGCCGGGAGCGGAGCGCGTCGCAAAGCCATCCGCTCGATCTCGCTCCAGTAGGGAACCTCTGTTTTCAGCATGCCCGGGAATTCCAGGCGCGTGCTGGCGATGACCTCATGATGCAGAGCCTTGCGCCGATCGACCATCGAGAAGAACGGCAGCAAGGTCATGTCGACCCAGGCGTTGGTAACCAGGAAATCCCGAAGCTGTACCAGCATGCGGATCGACAGGGGGCTCGGAATCAGCGGGACAACGACGGCGTCGGCGGCACGCAGCACGTTCTCCGAGAGGAGCGAGATGCCGGCCGCGCAATCGAGGAATAGCACGTCGTAGAGTTCGCGCAAATTGCGGCTCATGCGCAACAGCCGTTCCGTTGGATTCTTGCGAGCGCTGAGATGTACGTCGAAGTGGCGATACGAAAAATCCGCTGGCAAAACGTCCAGCTTGTCGTATGGGCTGGCGACGACGAGCTCGTTGAGTTCGCGTTTGCCGGAGACCAATTTCTTGGCCGACGCGTTCTCCTGCGGCTCGCAGCGCAGGACATGGGTGGCGGCGCCTTGCGGGTCGAGATCCCACAGTAAAGACCGCCGCCCGCCGGCGGCGCATAAAAAAGCCAGGTTCACGGCCGTCGTTGTCTTGCCGACGCCGCCCTTGATGTTGGTGACCGCGACGATCTTCATCCGAGTCCCCTCCACTCCGGCATCGCGTGGCAGCGATTATCGCCTTTTATGCATTTCAAGCACCGATGGTAATCCACTGCGCGACTGGTTTGAAGATCGACGCGATGCACCCGGCAGGCAGCGCCGCGCCGATGTAGCTGAATTCCGACAGGCGGTCCCCGTCAATCGCCCTCGCCGATCTCACCATATGCAGCTAGGCTGTCTTCGGAGATCCACGCATGAATGCCACCTTCAAATCCATGAGCGATTTGGTCGCCGATGCCGAGGACCTTATCGCGAGGGTCGCCCATTCGCAAACGCCGGAAGTGCGGGCGCTCGCAAATACGGTGCAACGCTCCGTCAATCATGTGAAAGAGCAGCTCCGAAAGCGCGCGCGAGAATTGCGCCCGCCTCGAGGGCCCGCGCGGTCGTGGCTGGACAATCCTTGGCTCTACATTGTCGCCGGCGCCTCCCTAGCTATCGGTATCACGGCCTTGCTCCGGCGGCAGCGAAAAGGTCAACCATGACAAAGTCGAGCAGCTTCGACCCGCCGATGGAATCCGAGTGGCACCGCATGATTTCCGAGGCCGCCTACTTTCTTGCAGAGAAGCGAGGTTTCGAGCCGGGCGCGGCGCTGGATGATTGGCTGGAGGCAGAGCTCGAGGTGAAGGAAGTCCTTACCGCCGTCAAAACGAGAGCGACTTAGCGCAGCATCATGCCGGCGCCCTCGTTGGTCGCGGCGAACGCTCATTCGGTTTTGGCGTTACCTGAGAGTCAAAACATTGACGAGCGGTCGCGCCTCACTGGACTGCGACCGCGCCGCGCATTCCGGCAGCCAAGTGTCCGCTTTGCAGGCAGGCGAAAGTTACTGTCCCACTGTGGGTAAACTTCCAGATCAGTTCGCCGTGCTCGCCGGGTGCAACGCTCGCCATATTGGGCCCGCTGTGCTGCATGTCGGGCATCGCCTGCATCATGACCGCATGCCGACGTAGGGCCTCTGGCTCGCCCAGTACGAGCTCATGGCGCAGTTTTCCCTCGTTTTGATGGCGGGGGCCCAGGAATTGAAGCGCCGCTCCAGCGCGTCTCCGTGCTCGATCCAGAATTGAGCAATCCAAGATCTATCCCCAATGCCGGCGACTGATGCCGCGGCGCGGCAAACTCCGAACCCTCAACTTCGGCGCGAATCGCGCCATTGCCGGTCCGCCCGAACAAGAATCCCGCGCCTCGCTTCTAAGGTATATCGTAAAAGAGGCGCGTGGGCCGCCGTCTATAACCAAAGTTCAGGCGCCGATACCCGAAGTATCCCTAAACTCAGGGCAGGGAACCGGATGCCGCCCACTTCCCTAATGGCTAGACGCTGCCGGTTGCCAAAGTTTGCATCGCTGCAGGCTCGACGTAAATCGACGCGAGCTCTGCGGTCCGGCCGGGCCGAACGCGGTGTTGCCGAAATGAGTGGACGACAAGGCGAGCGACGCGCGGCTCTTGGCGTGGATGACTCAGCCACAGTAGGTTTATCGGCATCATCGGCAAATGAGAGCTATGCTCATCGGGACAACACGGGCACGATGCTGACGGTATGGTCCAGTTGATTAGAGAGTGGTTGGATATATCGGCCAACGGGCCGGCCGACGCTTGGCACGAGCGGGCAGCGAGCGATGTCGTGATTCGCCTGCCTTTCGCGCCCCCGGGTGTGACGAATGAGTTTCGCGGCCTCACCCAGGCGATTGCTGCGATGAGCGCCGTTTGGGCGGCGAAAAAGAGCTTTACATGGCACGACGTGGTTATAAGGCGGACTGACGATCCGCAACTCTTCCTTTCCACGGCTCGATCCGAGGTTCTATTATTGTCCGGGCAGCACTACGCCAACAGTTACGTCATGCTGACACGCCTGCAGCGTGGAAAGGTCATCGAGCATGTGGAGTACTTCAACCCTTTGCCGGTTATCGAGGTATTCCTAAAGTCACGGCAGTAGGCCGCCGTGGTCAACTTCACGCAGTCGATCGCCATCGATCCGCTAGCGCTCTTGACCAATAAATGGGCATCCGGGGTAAACCGAGCATGAAACACAAACAAAGGATACAAGAATGACGGAAATCAGAGGAAAAGCTGCGGTTGTGACCGGGGGCGGGAGCGGCATCGGCAAGGGCCTGGCGATCGAGCTTGCCGAGCGTGGTGCCTCCGTCGCGGTCGGGGACATCATCCTGGATAATGCCCGGAAGGTTGCCGATGAGATCAAGGCAGCCGGCGGTAAGGCCGTAGCCATTCACTGTGACGTTTGTGAGCGCGAATCGATCAAGCAGATGAAGGCAGAGGCGAACGCAGCGCTCGGGCCCATCACACTGCTTTTCGCCAACGCCGGCGCGACGTCGTTCGACCCGCTGATGGAGATGTCGGACAACGACGTCGACTGGATTATTCAGGTAAACCTGATGGGCGTGATGAACACCACTCGCGCCTTCCTGCCGGACATGATGGCCGGGCGCGAGGGCCATGTCACTGCGACGGCTTCGATGGCCGGCCTGCTGCCCGGCTGGATTCCTGTGCATGTCCCATACTCGGCGGCGAAGATGGGCATTATCGGCATGATGATGAACGTCGCTTTGGAGCTCAAACCCTATAATGTTCGCACCACGTCCTATTGTCCGGGCGGCGTGGCGTCCGGCATGGCGGCTAACAATGCGCGCTATCGCCCCGCCAGGTTTGGCGGTCCGGCGCAGGGTGAGGTCCAAATCTCGGCTGCCTCCGCCAAGGTCATCGACTATTCCTTCTATACCCCGGATCAGATTGCACCGATGGTGCTGCGTGCCGTGCAGAACAATCGACCCTTCGTGTTCGATCACCCCGAACAGCGGCGGTTCTTCAGGGAAACATACTCGACCATTGTCGAAGCCTGCTTCGACGACAGCGAGGCCTTTGAGCGCGAATTCGGTAGGCCGCCGGGCAATCCGACCGGCCCAAGACTCTAGCGATGATTGCCATCGGTGGGGCAGATCATTCGCACTCGCTCTGAAGACCTCCGGTTGCGACCGTAGCGCCTTCTACCGAGGCGGATGTGCGGGTCTGTATCCACGCAAGCAGCGCCACCGCGATCAGGACGATTGGCAACCCCACCAGCACGTTGGCGGAAAACGATTCGTGGCCCAACCACCATCCCACGATCAGGGCGACGGGCGGATTGACATACGCGTAGGTCGCGGCAAGGGTCGGAGATACCTGCTCGACGACGAAGCGGTAAGCCGAAAATCCAATCAGCGAGCCGAACACGACGAGGTAGCCCCAAGCCCACCAGATTTTAGGCTGATGCGGCAACCCCCAGCGCTCTCCGAGCATCACACTCACCAGCAGGGCCATGACCCCAGCCGAAAGCATTTCGGCTCCAAATCCCGTGGGTCCGCGCGGCACATCGAGGCGTCGCGACAACACGGTGCCCAGTGACCAAGAGGTCACGGCGACGAGAATGATGAGCGTTGCGATGCCGCTTCCTTGAAGGTCTCGTCCCATGAGCATGACGGCGATGCCGAGGGTCCCGAGTGCGATGGCACCCCATTCCATGCGCCGGGGCCACTGCCCGAATGCACCAGACCAGAGCGCGGTGGCAAGCGGCATGATGCTGATGAGGGCTACCGTTGCCCCGGAGCTGACCCAGCGCTCAGCGACCGCCACTCCGCCATTTCCCACGACGAGCAACAGAAAACCAAGGATCGCTGAATTCCGCCACTGCTTGAGCGTAGGTGCCGAGCGTCCGCGGAGGAGCTGCCAGAACATGAGCAGGCCGCCCGCGACGACGAAACGTGTTCCCACCAGAAGGAACGGGGGCGTACCTTCGATGCCCACCTTGATCGCAAAGTATGTCGTGCCCCAAACGATATAAACCGATAGAAGGCACCCGACGACTAGCCAGACGGGCGGCTTGTGCCCGACGACGAGCTCTGGACCTTGCGACATGACTCTCACCCTCACGTCCCGCCCAAAATGGAGATCGCATCATAGCTAGGAAGTGGCAGCCACACCTTACATTGTCTAAGATATATGGCGGCTTCGGTTTGAGATTTAAGCTGCGCACTCATTGAGGGCTTAAGTATGGATTCACTCGATCTGAAAATCCTTACGATTCTAGATGCAGATGCACGCCGACCCTACGCCGAGATCGCGCGCGAATTGGGCGTCTCGCAGCCGACAATTGCTGACCGAATTCGCAGGCTCGAGGTTCGCGGTATCGTGCGCGGCGCGATGCTATGTATGGATCATTCCCGCCTCGGGTTCAACATCAGCGCTTTTGTCAGACTGAGGGCAAAGCCTTCCCACAAGCACACGCTGGGTGAGACGGCCCGCGCGATGCCGCAGGTGATCGAGATGCATAGCGTCACCGGAGACGACTGTATGGTAGCGCGCGTCGTTGCGCGCTCAGTGGCGGAGCTTTCAGAGATACTGCAGCGGCTGACGACTGTCGCAGATTCAAGCACCTCGGTCCTGCTGGAGACGATCATTCCGCTGCGCAATCCTATTCCGAGTCAGCAGCTCTCCGCCACAAGCAAGCGGCCGCGGATGAGGCGCGCGCGCGTGTAGAGTCGACCGGCGAAGACGCTCATCATGATTGGCGCATCCGCTCAGTCGAGCGGAAGGTCTCGGATTCAAATCCCGCCCCTCAGCTGAATTGCACGTTGGCGACATCGATCGAGACCAGCTGGGTGACCTGCAGTCGGCGCCCAGTCTCCCCGTTCTCCTGCCAAGGTTCGATCGCATTCCAGCGCATGGGTCGAGGCATGCTCCCGCAACAGTGGATCACCGGCGATCTTGAGTAGTGCGCCGAAATATACGGCGGCGACAGCTCTATCCTGCGCTGGATTTCCGAACCATAGTCATCAGTACTTCATATTCCTCAAATCCTCGATCAATCCCTGCCCGGTCGGTTGCCAATCAAGCGTCCTGCGCGTCCACTCGCTCGAAGCAGGCATATCCAAAGTTGCAAAGTGCCCGAACATCCCGAAATGCTCCCCTGCCTGTTGAGCGGGGATTGAAATCGTCGCCAGGCCCAGCCCCTTACCGATCGTCTCTGCGACATTTCGTAGCGATACACCCTCCTCCTGCACCGCGTGATACGTCGTCACGCCCGGGCCCGTCTTCTCGACCACCAGCCGATACAGGCGTGACACGTCCTGTAGGGGACCCGCAGCCCATCGGGTCGCTCCATTGTCTACATATGCCGAAACGCCCTTCTCGCGCGCGATCTGAATCAGCACCGTCACCAGCCCCTGCTTGCGCGTGTCATGCACCTGGGGCAGACGCACAATCCCGACATGCACGCCCTTTGCCGCGAAGGCGCGCGCCGCCTGTTCTGGCCTCCGGGGAATCGCAGGCGAATCCGTCGGAGGATCAGTCTCCTTGCGCGGCTGACCCGGCGCACCACTGGTGATCCCGATCCCCGAGGTCACCACCAGGAGCTTGCCCGTTTCAAGCACCGATCCCAGCGCCTCAATCGCCTTTATCTCGTCCGCCGCGTTCTGCGCAAACTTTGACCAATCATGGTTGAACGCGAGGTTCACCACAGCGTCCATCCCGGTCGCTCCACTGCGCAGACTGTCGAGATCTTGCAGGTCGCCGCGATGAACCTCCGCACCGACGGCCTTCAACTGCTCCACGCCTCCATCGCTGCGCGTAAGGCCGCGCACCCGGTGCCCTGCCGCAATCAGCTCCTTCACCAATTCCGTACCAATGAATCCCGTTGCTCCTGTCACAAATACACGCATGTTCGACCTCCTACCGTTAGACGCGACCGTGGCGATCGCGTCAGAATTGACATTCTTGCCGTCGCCCGATAAAACCGGAGCCGGTCTCCGAATAAGAGGATAACCGGAGACTGTCTCCGGTTCAATTCAATTTTCTGAAATTGCATATGCCACAAAAGAAGCCCCCCCCTGCGCCCCCCGCACGCAAGGCCCGCGCCGACGCCCAACGCAATCGCGAGCGCATCCTTGTGGTCGCCAAGGAGGTCTTCAGCCGCGACGGCGCAGCCGCCAGCCTCGACGACATCGCTCGCCAGACAGGCATCGGGCCCGGGACGCTTTACCGTCATTTCCCGACCCGGGACGACCTCATCGAAGCCGTCTACCGCGGCGAAGTTGAAAGACTTGCTGCCGCCGAGGAGCGCTTCGCCGCCACCATGCAGCCGCTCGAAGCCCTCAGAGCCTGGATGCTGCTATTCATCGACCACATCTCTGCCAAAAAACTTATCATTTCCGCGATGGACACCGTCGCAGGCGGCTCCGTGCGGCTCATCGAAGGCTCCCGTCCGTTAATCCACACCGCCTTCGTCGCCTCAGTCAAGCGCTCTATCGCCAGCGGCGATCTCCGCTCCGACACCAACCCCGACGACTTCGTCCGCGCGCTCGTCGGGGTCTTCCACACCACCGGTCTACCCGGATGGGAGGAAAGCGCTCGGCGCCTCGTTGATATCCTGATTGCCGGCTCGCGCTCAGCACCAAATCACGCTAGCGCCGCGTCAGTCGCGCCGAAAAATACCCGCAGTAGAGGTATGAAAAACTCCGGCCGCAGAGTTCGAGATCCGTGAAGTCGGGGGTGCGAGGCGTTCGCGAGGTATGATCCTATGTTATTGATTCATATGCACATAGTGTCGCCCGTCGACGTGCTGCCATGGGGCGTGGAGCAACGCACGAGCGCGGCGCCACGCTAGTCTTCGTCCGCGCCGTATAAACGCCTGGCGCGCGTATCGAGGTCACGACTAAGCTGGCTGTTATCCGCGAGAGGTACCGTTCGCGAACCAATCGCCAGCGCGGAGAGCGTAAATCGAAGGGCTCGCAGCACGCGCGCAACCTCCCGACCCCGTTGCCCGAATGATCCAGTCGAGCCGCGGTCGCGTGGGATTTCGAGCCGCCGGATCGAATTCTGACGAGTCCAGGATTTCGGGATGAACATCTCTGGGTGAGTAAATCCCAGAAGCCCGACTGCTATTTTTTGAAATTTCGTCATTGCCGTCTCCTCGCGTAGCAAACCGCTCTTCACGGTCGCAGCATGCGGCGTGCGGGCACCCGGGCCAAATGGGATATCTATCGGTATCGTAAGAATTGCTTAACCGCGCTTACCGCGTCTGCGAATTCCTTATTTGGGCTTCGAAGTTCAAGCCCGGCTCACCGGGCTGCTAAGCTACTCGGGAGAGAGGGATAGGCGTGAGTCGGCCGCAAGCGAAACGGCGATGCGTTCTGGACCTAGAGGGGAACAAATATGAATATGACCGGCGAGCAGCGCATCTCGGCGTCCTGTCAGAGAGTGTGGGAAGCGCTCAACGATCCAGAGATTCTCCGCGCGAGTATTCCTGGATGCGAAAGCCTCGACAAAGAGTCAAATGATCGCTTCACCGCGGCGGTGCAAGTGAAAGTCGGCCCGATCGGCGCACGCTTTAAGGGCATAATTGCTCTGACAGAGGCCAACCCGCCGAACGGCTATACGCTCGCCATGGAAGGCAATGGCGGTATGACCGGTTCCGTCAGGGCAATCGCAAAAGTAAGGCTCCGTGAAGATGCAGGCAGCACAGTAATCGTCTACGAGGTCGAATCGCAAGTTGCGGGTCGAATGGCCCAACTGGGCGGCCCGATCATCGACGCCACGGCCAGGCAGCTTGCCGGAAAATTCTTCGGTCGCTTTGGCGAAATTGTCGGCGGAGTATCCCAGCCGGCGGGCTCCGCCCGCGCACAACAGGGCGCCTCGCCGGCCCTCTCTGCCGCGGAGCCGACCGTTCTTCGGCGAGCAGGATCGCCGCCGCCGGGCTCGTTACCGATGGCATGGATACTCGCCACCGTAGTCGCTCTCCTGGCGGGCTTTCTCATCGGTCGAAGTCATAGCGATGCCGGCTCAGACTGGGCAGGCGTTGCGATTGGGCTGCTGGTAATTGTCGTGGCCGGCGCCGCGTTCGAGTACGGACGTCGAGCGGCGGCCCCAATACTGATCGACCGTGAAGTGCTGCGGCAACTGATCAGTGGATTGCGGGAATGAAGCCCGCCCCATTCGACTACGTTGCGCCCGCCACCATCGAGGAGGCCTGCGGCATCCTCACTGAGGCGGGGGGTGGTGCGGCGGTGCTGGCGGGCGGACAGACGCTGATGCCTCTCCTGAATCTGCGAATGAGTCAGCCGTTCGTCGTCGTCGATATCAACAAAATCCCGGAACTCAACGGTATCGTTCGTGCCGACGGCCACACGCGGATCGGACCGATGACGCGGCAGTACGAGGTGATCGGAAGTGAGGTGCTGGGACGTCAGCTGCCGGTTTTGGTGCAGGCCATGAGCCACGTCGGGCACGTCCAGACGCGCAATCGCGGCACGATTGGAGGGTCCATCGCGCTGGGGGAGCCCGCCGCCGAGATGCCCGCGACTGCGGTGGCGCTTGGCGCGTCGTTCGAGGTGCGCTCGACTCGGGGTACGCGGCAGATCGCGGCCGGCGATTTCTACCTGGGGCCCTATACAACCATGCTGGAGGCCGATGAGTTAATCACAGGGATCTCGTTTCCCGACTGGCCGAGTGGGCACATCACGTTGTTCCGCGAAGTGACCCAGCGCCCGGGAGATTTCGCCCTGGTCGGCATGGTGGGCGCCCTGACCGTTGAGAGCGGCAAGATCACTCGCGCCGGCATGGCCTGGTTTGGGATGGGACCGACCCCCATCAGAGCCAAGGCCGCAGAACAGTTGTTACTCGGCCGACCGGCAGATTGCGTCGAATCGCGGGCCGTAGCTGAACGCGCCGTCGCGGAAACCGCACCCTTTGACGATCATCACGCGAGCGCCGAATACCGTCGCACGGTCGGACGGCGCATCTTCGCCCGCACGCTCCGCGAAGCGCTCGAAATCAGAGAGTTCGCATGAGCAAGCACCGCGTCGAGATGACTATCAACGGCCGTCGGCACGCCAACGAGGTCGATGCGAGAGTGTCACTGTCGGACTTTCTGCGCGACGATGCTGGATACACCGGCGTTCATGTCGGCTGTGAGCACGGCGTTTGCGGCGCTTGCACGGTCATCGTCGATGGCAAAGCCGTGCGTAGCTGTCTGATGTTGGCGGTGCAGGCCGACGCTGCTGAGGTCATGACGGCAGAAGGCCTCGCCATGCCGGATGGTACGTTGCATCCGGTGCAGAAAGCGCTGCTCGACGAGCATGCGTTGCAGTGCGGCTTTTGCACGCCCGGCGTGATCATGACCCTCGCTGCGCTGACAAATGATCCGCAAAAGCCGAGCGAGGAAGAGCTCCTCGCCGCCCTCGCCGGTCATGTTTGCCGCTGCACCGGATATCAGGGTTTGCGGCGCGCAGCAAGGAAGCTCGCAGTCCCCGAGAAGGCCAAAAAAGCATGAGCGCTCCGACCGTCGGTACGGGACGGTACATCGGCCGGCGCGTATCTCGCAAGGAGGACTCACGCCTGCTGACCGGCCGCGGCCAGTTCGTCGACGACATTGCGCTCCCGGGAATGCTGCATGTCGCCTTCGCCCGCAGCACCATCGCTCGAGGGAAGATACTGTCGATCAACACTCAGGGTGCGCGTGAAGTGCCCGGCGTCCACGCCGTCTTCACGCAAGAAGATTTGGCCGGCTTCAAGGTCGACATGCTGAGCTTCTTCTTCATCGCGCCCCAGGTGGAGATTACCCCGCTCGCCAATGGGCGCGTCGCCTACGTGGGCGAGCCGGTAGCCCTGATTATCGCCGACGACCGTCATACAGCTGAGGATGGCGCCTCGCTGGTCGAGATCGTGTATTCAGAGGAAGACCCGGTTGTCACCATTGCCGATGCCCGGCGCGGGGCACCGGTCCATCCCGGTACCGATAACAACATCGCTGCTCAAATGGGAGAGGAAGAGATCGATGAGGAACTGCAGACTCGGCTTACAAGCGCTGCGCATCTCATCACTCACAAAGTGATTCACCAACGGATCTCGCAATCTCCGATGGAGACCCGCGGAGTCGTCGCTAGCCGGGACGGCACCGAGGAGTTGACGCTCTACATCACTTGCCAGAGTCCGCACGTGGTCGCCCGCTGGACCTCGCTCGCGCTCGGGCTGCCGCAAACGGCGATTCGCGTCATTGCCAAGGACGTCGGCGGAGGATTCGGGCTCAAGAATCATCCCTGGAAGGAGGAGGTCTCGGTCATCCTCGCCGCGCTGAAGCTCGGTCGACCGCTGAAATGGATCGAGGATCGTTACGAGAATCTGACCGCCGCCAACCAGGCGCGCGAGGCGGAAATGACTCTCAAGATTGCGTTCGACGCCGACGGTAAACTCCTCGCCTCGCACGGGGATTACAGTTGCAACATCGGCGCCCATCCGCAGTTGGCGGATTGCAATATCGCGGTCCACATGTTCCTCTGGGCTGCGTACAAGATGCCTGTATATGGCTTTCTATCACGGGGCTGGTACACGAATACGGTGGGCCTTGCAGCCTATCGGGGCCCTTGGGCGATGGAATCGCTCATCCGCGAAACCGCGCTCGATGTTGCCGCTCGACGCATCGGCATCGACCCTGTCGAGATTCGCCGACGCAATCTCGTAAGGCTGAGTGACCAGCCGACGACCTCTTGCATGCAGATTCCGCTCGAGGACATCACACCTGCCGAATGCCTCGACAAGCTCCTCGAGGAGTTCGATGTGGCTGCTTTTCGCCAACAGCAACAAGCGGCGCGCAAACAGGGGCGTTATCTCGGATTGGGTATTGCCGCGTATGTCGAACCGACTGGGAGCGCCGGCAGCATCATCACAATGACCGGCGAACTCGCCCAAGTCCACATCGAGCCGACGGGCAAGGTCACCGCAATCATGAGCACGCATTCCCAGGGCCACGGCACGGCGACGACGATGGCGCAGGTCATTGCCGACCGCCTCGGCGTGGCTTACGAGGACGTCACCGTTTTCGAGGGCGACAGTTCTCGCGGAGGTTTCTCCCCCGGCGCGGCGGGTAGCCGCCAAGGCGTGATCGCGGGCGGCGCCGCCATCATGGCCTCGGAGTTGCTGGCGGCCAAGGTGAAGCAACTCGCTGGTCATCTGCTCGATAGCTGTCCTGCGGCCATCCGCATCGAAGATGGCATGGTGCATGTCGAGGATGCACCGGAGAAATCGTGCTCGCTGCGCTCAATCGCTGAGATCGCCTATGGTGAGCCCGACCGCCTGCCGCCCGGTTTCGAGGCGGGGCTTGAGGCGCAGTACCGGTACCAGCCGCCGGTGATGACTCTCGCCAGCGCTGCCAACGCCTGCGTGGTCGAGGTGGACATCGAGACCGGGTTCGTCAAGATCCTGCGCTGGATTTCCTCAGAGGATTGCGGCATTGCCATCAATCCCTCAGTGGTCGAAGGTCAGATTGCGGGGGGGCTCGCTCAGGCCATCGGCATGGTGCTGCTGGAGGAGATGGCCTTCGATGCGCGCGGCAACCCGATGGCGGCGACCTACAAGGACTACCTGCTTCCGAGCATTTCGGACGTTCCAGACTTTGAGTTTCTCCATTCCAACACGCCGTCCAAATCGGTCGGCGGGATGCGCGGTGTCGGCGAAGGCGGCGCAATTATCGGACCGCCGACGCTGGTGAATGCCATCGCCGATGCGCTCGCGCCCTTTGGGGAAGTTCCCGTGGAATTGCCGCTAACGCCGACGAAGCTTCTCAGCGTGATAGAGGGGCGAAACCTCGCAACCGCAGTTGATCACACCAGCCGCGAGGCCGCGAGCGAAACGGCGGCTGGCGTCGAAGCCCCGGCTCTTCCGCCGCTCCCCCGCGATAAAGCGCCAATCGACGGCGACTGGAATATGGTTCTTGCCCTCCCCATGGGTGCGCAGACCATGAAGGGTCATTTCGAGACCCACGGCCAATTGCTCAGCGGCTACCTGAGCAGTCCCCAAGGCCAGCAGGCGTTCACCGGCTCGGTGGAGGCGAATCATCTCAAGTTCGACCTCAAGGTTGAGAAGCCGATGAAGATCACGCTCAAATATGACATCACAGTAGAAGGTGACAGGCTCACCGGCAAGGTCAAGATGGGCATCTTCGGGTCGGCCAAGGTGACCGGGGAGCGAACGTGAACTTTTCTCAGCCAGGGAGACTCAAGTTGGCGCAGAAATTGGGAATACGACTCGACGCAGTAACATTCGTCGCGCTGCTCATGATGGGCGAGCTGCTGGCGAGTTCGGCGGTATCTGCGGCGGCGAAGGCCTCGCCCGTCGGCGCCGGTGCCGAGTGGCACACGGTGAACGCCGATAGTGACGAGACGGGATACAGTCGCCTCGACCAGATCAACACAGGGAACGCCGCGCGACTCGGCCTCGCCTGGTACGTGGACCTTCCGGGCGAATCGAGCCTTGAAGCCTCACCCATCGAGGTCGACAGCATCCTCTATTTCACCGGGTCCTACGCTACGGTGTACGCCCTCGATGCAGTCAGCGGCAAGCAGATCTGGAAATTCGAGCCGAAGACTTGGCAGCATAACCCATCGAAGATGCACTACAACTTCAGCGCCAACCGCGGTGCCGCTTACGCCGGCGGCAAGATCTTTTCCGCCGCCCTCGACGGCCGGCTCTTCGCGCTCGACGCGAAGAACGGCCGGGTCATCTGGAGCGTCGAAACCACCGATCCGAAGGGCGGACAGACAATTACGGGTGCTCCGAGGGTTTTCGATGGCAAGGTGATCATCGGTCAGGCCGGGGCCGACTTCGGTATGCGTGGATATGTCACTGCCTATGATCAGCAGACCGGCAAGCAGGTGTGGCGCTTCTATGTCGTTCCCGGGAGTGCTGAAGAAAATAAGGGCGATCCCGCCATGGAGGCCGCCGCCAAGACTTGGAGCGCCGAATTTTGGAAGAAGACCGGCGGAGGCGGCGGACCGTGGGATGGCATGACCTTCGATTCGGAGCTCAACCGCATCTATATCGGCACCGCCAATGCCTCCCCCTACGATGCGGAGGCGCGCAGTCCCGGGGGCGGGGACAACCTCTATACGGCCTCCATTGTCGCGCTCGATGCCGACACCGGCAAATATGTCTGGCACTACCAGATCAACCCGCGCGATAGCTGGGACTACGACTGCACGCAGCAGATTACGTTGGCGACGCTGTCCATCGAGGGCAAAAACCGCAAGGTATTGATGCAGGCTCCCAAAAACGGCTTTTTCTATGTGATCGATCGCCAGACCGGCAAGGTCATATCGGCCGATAAACTGGGCAAAGTGACCTGGGCAGATCATATCGACCTGGCGACTGGCCGCCCTCTGGAGAATCCCAACGTTCGCTACGAGACCGGGCAGTCCATCATCTATCCCTTCAATTCGGGCCTGCATAGCTGGATGCGCATGGCATACAGTCCTGTGACGGAACTCGTCTACGTACCGACGATGCAGATGGCTACCCGACTTCGCCGCGGTGAGCCGCAAGACGATGACTTCAATGTCATGGGTCTGAATGTCGCGAGTGTCGGCCGCGATGTCGGCGACGGCAAAGGTAGTCTTCTCGCCTGGGATCCGACAGCACACAAGGCCCGCTGGAGTGTGCCCATCGACACGCTGTGGAACGGCGGCGCGATGGCGACGGCGGGCAACGTCGTTTTCCAGGGCACGGCGGAGGGCTGGTTCTCGGCCTATGACGCCCGGACGGGCACTCGGCTCTGGCATCAGAATGTCGGTATGGGCATCATCGCGTCGCCCATGACGTATTCGGTGCGCGGCAGGCAGTATGTGGCAGTTCTGGCCGGCTACGGTGGGTCGGCAGCCGTTCTGAGCGACGTCATGAACGTGGGATGGAAGTATTCCGAGGCGCGTCGGCTTTTGACGTTCGAGCTCGACGGAAACGGCGCGCTGCCACCCTCCAAGCCGCCCACGCTAAAGCTGGCTGCGCAGGACGATCCGATGGAGGTACTCGATCCTCAACAGGTAGCGATCGGCAAGGCGCTGTACATTGCGTGTGCCGCCTGTCACGGGCGCAACGTCGTCGGAGCCGGCGGCCCTGCCCCGGACCTGCGCGAATCGACGATTCCACTCCATTCGCAGGTATTCTGGTCCGTGGTCCACGATGGGTCTTTGATCCAAAGCGGCATGCCTCAGTTCGCCATGTTCGGCAAACCTCAGATCGAAGCGCTGCGCTTGTATATTCGCTCGCGTGCGCGAGTCAAGCTTTCCGAACAATGATTCGCCCGATCGCCAACATGTGACTGCCGGACTCTCGAGGAGAGTCAGCAGTTGCCCGGCGCCGCCGCTTAGGTTCCACTCCCGATTACGAGAGATATTGAAGTCGACGGCAGGCTTACGATTTTAGGGTGTCCAGGACGATGCGTTTGGTTATCGCAAGTTGTGCCCTGTTAATACTGACGCAGACTGCTGCAACAATGGCCGAGGAGGCTGATTCGCCCGCCGGTCTCTGGGAGGCCTTCGACGCGCATTCGGGAAAAGCCACTGGGCGAATGCGCATCTATGAAGAAGGAAGTCTGTTCTTCGGACGCAACGTGGCGCTGTCACCCGGCGACCGCGCCGGAGAGCGTTGCACGCGCTGCAAGGATGAGCGCAACGATCAACTGCTGATCGGCCTCGTCATCATGCGCAACATGCGTTTCGATCACGGTATGTACACAGGCGGAGACATTCTGGATCCGAACACCGGATGAGTTTACTCCTGCGAATTCCGCCTTACCGACGGAGGGCAGAAGATGGTCCTTCGCGGATTTCTGGGCATTCCGTTCTTGGGCGGAACCCAGGCGTGGCGACGGCTGGTCGCCCCCGGAACTGATTCATCGACGCTCGCGGCTCCCGCGACGCCTTGAAGATCGGCGCAACCGCTCTCCGGATTCAGAGACTACTATGCGTCTCGGCTTTCAATACGATGCGGTCGACGCTGCGCAATGCGCTGAGTATCGCTGACCTACCCGAGACGTCCGGCATCAGGAAATTCGAGCGCCGGGCCTCAGGCAAGCAGAATTGGGGGATGCAGCTGGCTGATATATCAACTTGCGGTAGAATTCGGGCTCCAATGTGATTGGGAACATTCTGAAAAATGAACGACCGGACGTTGAATACTTCCTCAACAAGTGCGCGAGAACCGGAATTTGAAATCCTGGCGCGTGAAACGGAGACCCCGCTTGATACGGTGCGGGAAATCTACCAAGTAGAACGCGAAAAACTCGAGCGCTCGGCGCGCGTAAAGACTTATATTCCCGTGCTTGCTCACCGTCGTGTCAAAGCCCTCCTGAAAATGGAGCGCGGAAAACGTCATTGAAGGGCGTGCCCGGTCAGGCAGCCTAACATTTTGAATCGAGCCGTCAGCAGCTGTTATCGAGTCGAGAATGACATCGAGTCGCCGCCCGAGCAGACGATGCCCGACATCACATGATCTACTGTCTATCCGGGGACCGAAACACCACCTCCCCGTCCAGCAGAGTCATCAAGCACTTCATGTCCTTGATTTGATCTGTGGGAATGTTGTAAATGTTGCGATCCCAGATCGCGATATCGGCGCGTTTTCCTGCCTCGAGGGTCCCAATTCTGTCTTCCAGAAACATCTGGCGGGCGCCCCAAGCCGTATAGCTGCGCAATGCCGTTTTCCTGTCGACGGACTCCGCTGATCCGAACGGCTCACGGCCGGCGGAAGTCTGGCGTGCAACCGAAGCCCATAGACCGTAGCGCGCCGCCACGGGGGTAACTGAATAATCCGACCCTCCCGACCATAGAATCCCTCGCTGCTGTAACGTCTTTAGCGGAATCAGCCGTTGATCCCGCTCTGGACCGTAGTTGGCGGCGTAAATATTGCCGATCCACCATAGAAACTCCGCCTGCATCTCCGGGTACCCGGCGTCATACTCGGATTGCAGGAGGGCGAGCGTGTCGAGCGCGTGGGGGGTTGGGAGGTTCGCGTGGATGATGGCGTGACGCAGGCCGGGATGCGGGGACTGCTTCTCGGCAAAGGCGTAAGTATCAACGACCCAATCCATTGCGCGATCGCCGACCGCGTGCGTGCCTACAGGGACACCAGATTTCTGGAATAGCAGCACCATCTCACGGTAGATCCCTGGATCAATATGCGGGTAGCCGGTGTTGGGTTTGCCGTCCTGGGTTAGATCCAAGGCTTTACCATCGCGCATCCAGGGCTGCCACATCCAGCCCGTGCGGGCGCCACCGGAGCCGTCCATGAAGAGCTTGGCGCCACAGGAGAGCAGCCGGCCATCGCTGAGCGTGGCAGGGAGCCGCGGGACGCTGTTGATCTCGTCCAGCGCGTGCCGAGCCGAAACCATCGTGACGCCGGCGTCCCAGAGAACGCAGATGCGCTCCTTAAGCTGTCCGGCATCTAGGAGGGCTTTGTAGGCGTCCCATTGGATTTGGAAGATGTCCGGGTCTTTGACCGCGGTCATGCCTTCGCTGTGCAAGACCTTTTGAATGTATAGGATGCCCGCGCGCATTTGCTCCGGTGTTGTCTCAGGAATAAGGCGTGTGATGAGCGTCATGGCGGCGTCTTCTTTGAATACGCCGGTTGGCTTACGCTGGCCGTCGCGGTCAATGGTGCTCGCAGGCGGGTCACGCGTAGCCGAAGTGATGCCGGCGAGCCTCATCGCGGCGGAGTTGGCGACTCCGTAGTGACCGGTCGTGTGCATCAGCCATACGGGGTTATTCGGCGCGACGGCGTCGAGATCCGCTGCAGTCGGATATCGGCGTTCGGCAAGCTTCCCTTCGTCCCAACCGGCACCAGTGATCCAATCGCCCGGATGGGCCATCAATACTTTAGCTTTGACGCGCGGCGATTTCAGTCACCGATTGAGCGTCCGAGAGTTTGACCCCGTAAAGCTCATCTACGCCACCTTGCGCGATGTGAGCGTGGGTATCGATGAGGCCCGGTGTAGCAGTATGGCCCTTGAGGTCAATTACCTGCGCGTTTGGAGCGGCCAGCGTCTGGATCTCAGCGTCGGACCCTACTTTCAGAATGACACCGCGACGGATGGCGATCGCTTGCGCGACCGAGTCGTGCGCGTCGACGGACAAAACCTGGCCGTGTACAAGAATAAGATCGGCCTTCTCCGACTGTCCGAATGAAAGCGAAGGTGTGAGCAGCAAGACCGCGACGGCAAGGCGGTTCATAGCGGGCCGATTCGAACTTGAGTGAGCCCATAACAACGGCCTTCGCCATTAGCTTCCACGATCCCTCCTCCGGCCGGAGCGCCGAGCCGCGCGGTCCGCGCGGTACCCAGTGAGAGCGCCGCCCCGGCCTTTATCTTACTGTCACAGAGCGGTAGCACCGCCCGCGAGGATGAAATCAATGCCCAGGCATTGAAGTCGGCTATTTGGTCCTTCGCACGGACCTAAACCGTACCCCTATATGCATCGCCTTCTGACTCACTGCTCCCACCGTGCGCTTGAGTGTCTTCGCAATCTGCGGTCCCGACATCCGCGCCTTCGCCAAAGTCCGCAGAGTCTTCACATCCTCGCTCGACCAGGCGCGAAACGACCGCTTCCTCGTTTTCTTAGCCAATGGACACTCCTTATTTTGAGAAGAGCACATCATACCCACTCGGACGCAATGAGGTACAACGTGTCGCTGCGCACGCGGTTATTACAAGGGCGTACGCACCAAGGTCAGACAGGCCGATATCGTCGCGACGAACGGCGTCGTCCACGTGATCGACGTGGTAATCATGCCGAAGAATTGGCAGTTACTGACAGCCGCGGCTTGATGATCGATTAGCGCCGAGCGCTTCGGTGCACCTAAAGGCCCTCTCGCAGGGCCTTTTTCCTATGAAGGCTGAACAGGGCTTAAGTTTGCTTTTGTGGGTTAGCGTACAGAGCAAGCGGCGAAATGGTGCAACTATTACAACATCCGCACTTTAAGGAGCAGATCGATGGCAACCCAAGCTCCCGTCCAACAACGTGTTTTCATGGAAATGCAGGGAGAATCCTTCGGAATCTCCCGGACGGACTGGCGCGAAAGCGCGGCCGACATCGAACACTCGGAGAATAACATCTTGCAGTGGATGTCGTACTTGCCCGAAGACTGCATCCGAACAATGGTTTTGATGGGCTGGGACGTCACGACCTAATTCGTGCGTTACCGCACAGAACGCGTTCCGCAATACAAACCCCATCGGCATACACCGTGCTCAATAACGGGCATTCTCTGCGACGGCCACAAGAGGGCGTTGCGAGCATGGCGAAGCCGAAACTGGATTTTCTTTACTTGAGAACAAGCGCACCGGGAAGTGAGCCACGCAAATACCCCACTCTTGAGGGAGTGCTCGCGGCGACGAACGATCTCGTCCACCTCCAACGTGGGCGGGGGTTCGTTACCACGCGCGACGCGGATGGAAAGCACACAAGCCGTCATCCAGACGGCAGAACCGCTCAGTTCTGGGCCGAGAACGAACGGGGCGAAATCGTCAGCTGACACAGCCAGAGTTGCCGGCGCTTGGCGACGCTGTCCCTCCCTCCTCTACTCCTACGGTTGCATGATCTCGCCCTTTAGGCGAGCTGCCAGGCAGTGTCATTTGAAATCGGCTGTCCATTTGCGCGAGACTATCGCGAACGCCCGCCATTCACGACGAGCCAGGAGATACCTATGCCGAGAGATGATGCCGGAAATGAGGGAAGTCGCCGAGATGCTTCCATCAACGTGCTTGGCGAGAGCCTCGAAGTGTGTTCATTGACCCCCATGACGGGGTTCTTTCGGGACGGGTGCTGCGACACGAATCGAGAAGATGTTGGCAGTCACACGGTCTGCGTCGTGATGTCCGACGGATTCCTCGAATTCTCCCGAACTCGGGGCAATGACTTATCGACGCCGGTTCCGGAGTTTGGTTTCCCGGGATTGAGACCCGGCGATCGCTGGTGTCTGTGCGCGCCCCGCTGGCAGGAAGCGCTCGAGGCTGGTCAAGCGCCCCGCGTAGTTCTGCGTGCGACTCACGCGGGCGCACTCAAAGATTGCGCGCTCGGCGATCTCAAGCGCTTTGCGGTGGATCTTACCTAAACGCCAACTTCATTCGCGCGTGTTCCGCTCGGCGGTTAGGGCCGCTTCCATGGCGGCAGTTTTTCCGCGGACTCCAGTACCCGCTGAAGCTCATCGGTCACCGATCGGATCGATCGTACCGTTTTGGATGATCAACTAAGGGACAATGGGGACTGCTGCGGGCGTTCCATCCGACCAATTGCCGACCGGCACCATGAAGATGGTCTCCGGCTCCGGTACCTCCCGGTGCTCGGTGTCGAGCTCGACCGGGGAGCTGGGAAGGTTCGCGCCCCAGCTAGCGGCATCCGTCTTTGGAACATGGAACATCAGGTGGGGATGCCAGTGGCCAACGGCATCGCCCAGATAGCCGCCCTTGGACATCATGTAAGACATCGCACCGGCTTCGGGCAGCGGCAGTTCCTTGTTCGCGACGATGGCTTGAATACGCTCCTTTATCTGAGCTTTGGATAGTCCCGCTAGCACCAGCTCAGTCGTCTTCACGGTAAATGGGAGGATGGTGCGCGTAGCCGGTGGGTTATAGCAGATCGGCCCGCGCATTTTGGGATTCCAGAACTCCGAGCTATCGATTGGCGACATCCAAGATCGTTCCACCATACATGTGAAACCGTTGCTGCCTTTGATGGCCACCTCGTAACCATGCCGAGCGAGCACCAGGACCGTTGCATGATCCGAGATCGGCGCCGGCGCTGCGCTACGTGCCAGGCTGATCTCCGCCTGTCGATTCGGCATGAGGTACTGATCGAGCGGCGCCATGCTGGAGTACGATGTCTTGAGATCCTCTGCTCGCACCGAACCTGCCGCTGCGAACATACCGCTGAGCAGGAGGATTCGAGACGCAAGGACCCATAAAATTTTGCTGTTCATGGTGGCCTCGGCGATACCAAATATATCGACTGGTTGCACTACATTACCGGAAAATGTAACTGGGTGCGCGCAGCCTTTGAGCGCGGACTTGGCCGCTCGATATTGGCATATCGGGCTCGCCCTAATTTCGATGCAATAACAACCAATCAATGCGTCACCGCCGCGATCGAAGTCCTGCTCCGCGTAATTTTCAGCACACACTATGCTTGCGCTCACTCCGAGAGCACAGAGGAGAGCGAGCCGGATTGTGTCAGCCCGGGCAACGCGAAACTCAATGCCATCGTCAACAAGATCGGCTATCCGGACCATTGGCATGATTACAGCAGCGTGCGAGTCGATCGTGGCGATTATTACGGCAATGCACAGCGCGCCATCGAGTTCGAGTCCAGGCGCGAGCTCGCTAAAATCGGTAAGCCGCTCGATCGTTCTGAATGGCAGATGACGCCGCAGACGGTCAATGCCTATTTCGACCCGCAGATGAACGACATCAATTTCCCGGCCGGCGTGCTGCAACCGCCTCTGTACGACCCCAGGCTCGATTCTGCGCCCAATTACGGCGACACCGGCGGCACCATTGGACACGAGCTCACGCATGGCTTCGATGATGAGGGACGACAATTCGACGCGGCAGGCAATTTAAAAGACTGGTGGACCGATGCCGACGCGAAGCAGTTCAACGAGCGTACCCAGTGCATTGTGGACCAGTACGCGAAGTATGTCGTGGTCGATGATGTGCACATCAATAGCCGACTCACCGTCGGTGAGGATGCCGCAGACTTGGGAGGTCTGATCCTCGCCCACATGGCGTGGCGAGCACAGACGGCGGGAGAGGCTTTGCAACCGAAGGATGGATTGACCCCCGAGCAACGATTCTTCGTTGGTTACGCGCAGTGGGCCTGCGAGAACGAGCGCCCCGAGAACCTTCGCGTGCACGCGAAGACCGATCCCCATTCGCCAGGCCGATACCGCGTCAACGGCCTCGTCGTCAACATGCCGGAATTCGCGGAAGCGTTCTCATGCCCAGTCACGGCACCATTGGCGAAAAAGGATGTCTGCAGGGTGTGGTGAGGAGCACTCGTACGCCCCCGAGGCGCTCGCCGCACGCACTGCGGAGCCAACATTTCCCGGTTGCTTTGCCGACGCTCCCGCGGTATATGTCGCGGACATGAGCCAACATAAAGTGTTTGTTGCAATTGCGCGGCTCGACGACGATGCGGCGATGCGATGGCTACTCCGACCCATCAAGAACGCGAAGGATGTGCGGACCGTACTGGGCAGGGCACGGTCCTCGGTATTGTGCCCGCTGTACGATGAGGAGATGCGCGTAGGACGGTACGTCGTGCTCGATATTCGTGGCCACATCGTGGGGTGCCACTCCGTAACGGATATATCCGCGCAACAGGCCGATCGCATCACCGCTGGGGTAGTCAGCGTGTCGCACTGGAGTCCGGCAGTGTTCGACGCAGTGGTCGACAGCATTCTGGGCGACGCAATACAGCACGTGCAGTAGATACCTCGAGGGTGTCCAAACCCAGCCGCGCGCCAAACTTAGGCGGGGTTAGCCGCGCCCAAAGATATCGGAGCGCGACGTCCGGCGACGATTGCCAGCGGAACAACGACGACGAAATACCCGATCATCGCCAGGATCCCGGCGGCATAGCTGCCCCGCGCCTGGAAAATCAGGCCGAAGCCGAATACCGCGGCGATCATCAACGGCAGCGTGGCGGTCGAGGCGAGGCCGAAGGCACGGCTGAAGCTCGCTTCACCGAAAGCCGACGCCATTGCCTTACTCATCGCCGGAATCGCTCCCGATCCATGCATTCCGATGAGCCCGACGACTATTGCCCGTGCGGTATATGGAAGGTCCGTCAGGAGGAGCGCCCAGAGAATGATGTCGTCGAAAGCGATCAGCGCGAGAGCACGTGCGCCGCCAATCTTGTCAGAGACGAAACCGAACATGATCGAACCGACCATTCCTACCAGCGACATGACGGAAGCCAGCGCCGCGGCCGATGTCGGAGCATAGCCCCAGGCGACGCCCATCGCCGGAAGGTGCGCGGCGAGCGTGACCGAACTCGTGTTAACCGCCCCCACCGCCAGCGCCAGAAGCCAGAATCGTGGATTCTGGAGGAGCAGGGGCACCGTGAAGGTCGGCCCCGCGGACGGTGCGCCACGCGCCTTCCGCTCCGCCGCGGTCTCATCGGAGAACTGGCGGAGATCGTGCCCTGGTGGGTACTCGATTAGCGCCAGGGAGCCTGGTATGAGGGTCGCCGCGGCGAATGCGGCCAGCGCCAGAAACAATGAGGTTACTCCAAAACGGCTGATCACCAGGCTCGCCGCGAGCGGCATGATCGTGATTACGATGGGCAAGTGGACGATTCCGATCGCAAGACCCCGATGGCGCTGGAACCAGCGGGTCACGAGCGTTGGCGGCAGGACCGAGCCGCCGATGGCCATCGCCGGGCCAAGCAGCAAGGCATAGGAGAGCAGGAACAGCCAGTACGAATGGGCAAAGCCGAGAATCAGCCAGGCGAGCGACATTAAGAGGCTGGAGACTGCCATCAGTCGGCGCAGCGAGTAGCGAGCTGCCAGTACTCCGGCGACTGAAGCGAGAACTGCCGAACCCGCTATGACCATCGGAACACCTACCGCGGCCAGTCCGCGCGATACCTGGAGGCGATCCTGCAGCGGGATCAGCAATACTCCAGCACTCCCGAAGATGCTGCCGATGATCACGTTGTGCGACAGCCACGCGATGGCGCCCATCCGCAACGCGCGCGGATCGTTGGGTGGCACGCACTCGCTACCGGTGGCGGCTTGCCGCACGCATCCTCCTATCCCGCCGATCGCAATGCGCGCCGACTTAGCGGAGTGTTGCAGCTACTGGGGTGCTTGGCTAGAGCCGCACCACACTCGCTCACACCATATATCTTCTTCGCCAAAACAATGGAAATGGCTGCAAGCGATGAATATTAGCTAAAACCTGCCAACCTCTTTAACCTGCCCAAATGTCGTCGACCTTGGCTACACCTATAGCGGCAGCGACCCCAGGCTACGGTCTCCGGGAACACCGCGGCATGATCGCCCTGACCGTAATGAGTGCGACGATTTTGACGGCGCTCGACACCACGATTGCCAACGTCGCGCTCCCTCACATGCAGGGGAGCTTGTCGGCGACCCAGGATCAGATGACCTGGGCGCTGACCTCGTACATCATTGCGGGCGCTATCATGACGCCGCTGACCGGCTGGCTCGCTGATCGTTTTGGGCGCAAGCCCCTGTTTCTGTTCTCCGTTATCGGTTTTACGATCGCCTCGGCCCTTTGTGGGATGGCCCAATCGCTGTCGCAAGTCGTCGCATTCCGACTACTGCAGGGCCTATGTGGCGCCTCGCTATTCCCCATGTCCCAGGCAGTGCTGTTCGATATTTACCCGAAGGCTCAGGCTGGCCGGGCCATGGCGATCTGGGGCATGGGTGTGGGCTTGGGCCCGATGCTCGGCCCCGTTATCGGGGGATGGCTGACGGACAATTACAGCTGGCGATGGGTGTTCTTCGTCAACGTGCCGATCGGCGCGCTGGCCGTATTCGGCGTGCTGGCCTACCTCCCCGACACTCGGCATACGCGTAAGTCTTTCGATTTCTTCGGATACGCGATGCTCGCGTTGTTCGTAGGCACGTTACAGATGGTCCTGGATCGCGGTCCGACCAAGGATTGGTTCGACTCCGCCGAGATACAGCTTGAGGCAATTCTCGCTGCACTGGCCTTGTACCTGTTCACGGTCCATACGATGACGGTGGATCGGCCGTTCGTTCGATTCGCCCTTTTCAAGGACCGCAACTACTTGAGTGGCAACGTGATGAGTTTTCTGATGGGCATGGTGATGTTGGCGGTGATGTCGCTATTAGCGCCTTTCTTGCAGGGACTGATGCACTACTCCGTTCTGCAGTCGGGCTATCTGATGTCGTCACGCAGCATCGGCACGATGGTCAGCATGCTGGTCGTCGGTCGCATGGTGGGCCGGATTGATGCGCGAGTGTTGATCGCCACCGGATTAGGGCTGACCGCGTTCTCGCTTTGGCAGATGACGCAATACAACCTGTCAATGGACGCGTGGCCGATAATGCTGCCGGGTCTGATTATGGGGTTCGGACTCGGCAGTGCCATGGTGCCGTCTACGACGCTTGCCTTTGCAACGCTGGCGCCGGCAGAGTTCAATGAAGCCACGGCGCTCTACGCGCTAGTGCGCAACCTCGGCAACAGCGTCGGCATCTCTCTCATGCAGGGCCTGTTGGTACACAATATGCAGACGGCTCACGCGTCACTGGCGGCGCAAATCACCCCCTACAGCCGCACGCTACCGCATCTGGCCGGCGCAACAGGCATCAAGGGAATCGAATTGCTCAATCAGGAGGTGACGACGCAGGCTGCGTTGATCGCTTACATCGATGACTTCAAATTCCTGATGATAGCCATCCTCATGACGTTGCCGCTGCTGCTGTTCGTGCGCGGCCCAGGTCAAATCAAAAAGGAAGTCACTGCTGTTGTCGTCGAGTGAGAATACTGCGACGCAGCACCACTCGCCAACGCGAGCGTCACTCGGGAACGACGGGCTTCAAAAGTTCGCCGCAGTTGCTCTTCCATGGCTTTCCGGCAAACCGGTCCCGCGCCCAAGCGAGTTGCTCGGGCGTCGTTTTCTGCATGAGCGGGTCGTGATCAAGGCCGGGACGATGGACGTATTCGATCGCCAGGCCGATGTTGCAAGCGTCCTTAACGCTGGCCGTAATATTGGCGATTGCCACGGACTTGTCATCGTCGCCCGCGAGCACTAGTAGTGGGCCGCGGATCGGCTTGTTCGCGCTTCGGCTGTCTTGGTTGTAGCTACGGACTTCAGGCGCCTGAACCCAGTCTGGTTTGACGGCCCTCTGCTGGCCGATCTCTTTCAGGACAGCGTAGGCGTAGTACCAGCATCCCTTGGTAGTGACGTCTCGGTAGCGGGCGAGCACCGGCGGAGTCAGCATCCGTCTCACATCGAAGGACGGGTAGCTCGCTTTAATGCCGAACGCAGTGAAAGGCCAATACAGATCCGTGACAGGGTCAAACGTCTCGGCATCGTGGGCCTCGTAGGCCTCGAAGCTCATGTCACCAGCGACCGATATCGCGCCGGCGTAATTCGGGTCGTTGAGCCTGGCCTCCAGTTCGGCGACTCCCCAAACCGCGATGCCGCCTTGCGAATGGCCGATTGCAACCCACATCCTGCCAAGATCAGGTACTGCGGCATGTGCGGCCGGGACAGAATAAACGACGTCGTTTGCTTGCGGGATTTTGTTGTCATACTGATGTGGGCCGGGCGTGCCGAGTCCCGCATAGTCAGTCGCTACTACGGCGAATCCGGCCGCGACCATGGGCATCAGCCCCTCGTCACCGTATTCTAGGTCCCTCATCAAGGAAGGCGCACACATTCTCGCGACACCGCTGGTGCCGTGCGCCCAGGCAATGACGGGCCATCCCCCACGTGGTGCCGTGCCAGCGGGAATCAATACAACGCCCGAAGCCGTGACGTCTTCACCGTGCAACGCGCGCGAATGATAGAGGATGCGGACCGCGCTTGCACCCTTGGGAAGACTGTAACCCGCAAAGGGTTCCGAGCGAATCAGCGTACCCGGCGCAGCCTCGGCAAGGGGCTGCGGTGGGTCATAAAATCGAGTGAGCGGCAACGCGTCCTTGGCCTCCAAGGCGATGGCCTCCGCCCGAGATTTAGGCAACTCGTCATCGGCGAACACGGACGACGAAAGCATGAGAAAAGCGATATTGAGCAAAAGGTGCTTGGCTCGCGAGCCGGTGCCGTGTCTCATAGTGTAGTGTTCACGCGAGAGTCAATTACCGCATACCAGGTGAGTGAAAATAGGTCCGTCTTTCGTGAAGCCGAGCACACCTTTTACTTCGTCGAGATCGACAATGACCGCGCGCTTTACGGCACCACCCCGCTGACCCCACTCTACTACACTCTTGGTCGTCGATGATTGGGCTGCGATCCCGGGGAATCTCGTGCCCGGAAGCGCGAGAGTGCTGGTCGAAATGCAGACTTTCTTCCCTTGCAGTAATCTGATACCTCCGATCAGGCCAAGGACCAGTTGCGCAACAATGCCTTACCACAGCGATTTATTCGAATACTGCTACGACCAAGGAGCGTTCCGCGCGCCTGGCAGGCTGGGAATTGGACTCGATGAATCCCGCTTGAGCGCTCGCGTCATCGGTAGGCCCGACGGCTTCAAGTCGCGCGCCACAATTTCTGAGAAAGGTCCCCTGTGAGCGCCACTCAAGACTCGCAATTCTCCCTTGATGCGTCCCATCTTGCGCTCGCGCTGCACGGCGCGGACTTCGGCTTTTGGGAACACGATTTGGCGCGCGATGAGATTCATTGGTACAACGACTGGTGTGCAATGCTGGACATCGACCCTTGTCTCGGCCCTGGACACTTCGCCCGCTGGACTGCCTACATTCATCCGGACGACAGGCCGGGCGAAGCGAAATACCGATCCCTGACTCGCGCGGGGAAGGTGTACCAGGCAGAATACCGCGTGCGCACAGCCTCCGGGGCCTGGCGTTGGATCATGTGCCGCGGCCGGGCGACCCAATTCGACGATTACGGGCACCCTTTGCGCGTCACCGGTATCGCGATCGACACCGACGCGCGCAAACGCGCCGAAATTGCGCTGTGCGAATCCGAGGAGCGACTCGACGCGGCCGTTGGAGGCACTGAGATCGGGCTTTGGGAGAGCTATGAGGACGGCACCTTCCGCTGGCTGAATGACTGGCGCATTCTCTCCGACATCCATTTCCCCACGGGAACGAATCCGACGCAGCAGTGGCGCGATCGCATTCATCCCGAGGACATCGCGCATTACGCGGCGACTGCCCGGAAACTTTACAGTGGGGTAGCCGGTCATTCCGTGGTCGAGTACCGGTTTCGTGTCCAGGAGGGCCGCTGGCGCTGGCTCCATGAGCGCAGCAGGATCACGGAGCGCAACCCGAACGGCACCATGAAAACCATGGTCGGCGTGTGCTTCGACATCAGCGCACGCAAGGAAATGGAGGCCGCGCTTCGCACGGCCGAACAGCGCTACCAGGTCGCGATTGACGCGGCGCAGCTGCCGGTCTGCGAATGGTCTGTAGACGATGACGTGGTCCACGGAAACGTTCACTGGTATCGAACCCGCGGGTACGCGCTGACCGAAGAGCAAGTCGCACAGCGCAAGGAGAGTCGATTCGGCGAAATGCATCCCGGGGATGTGCAAGGAGCGCAGCAGGCTTGGCTGCATCACGTAGCGAGTGGTCGGGACCTCTTGGAACATGAGTATCGCGCCCGCACATGCGACGGCGCCTACAAATGGGTGCTCTCGCGCTCTCAGATCATCGAGCGCGACCCCGTAGGCAGGCCCCTCAAGGTGACCGGCATCATCCTCGACATTGACGCTCGACGGCGGGCAGAGCAGCTCCTGCTCACCCAAGCGATGATCGTGAAGACCATAGGCGAAGGAATCGTGCTCGTTGATGCAGCCGGACGCATCGAATTCACGAATGCCACCTTCGATCGCATGTTCGGCCGGGAAAGCGGCAGACTCACGGGAACCTCGATCGCCGACTTGCTTGCCTACGATAACCTCGCAGGTGAGGCACCGGTGATCAGCCGAGTGCTCAAGCGATTCAGGGCCCACGGTGGACGGCGCCAAATGACTTTCCAGCGCCCCGACGGCAGTCGATTCGCCGCTGAACTGTTGTTGGAAGCGTTCGAATTTAATGGCGAAAGGAAACATCTCGTCGTCTTGCAGGATGTTTCCGAGCGTAAGCGCCTGGAGCGGGAGATTATCCAAATCGCCTATCGCGAGCGCCGGCGGCTCGGCAGCGATTTGCACGATGGCATAGGTCAGGAACTGACCGGAATCGCGCTGCTGCTGCACAGCCTTGCGACACGCGCAGCCGCCGTCGATACCACAATTTCCAGGGAACTGCATGAAATTATCGATTTGGTCAATCGCGCCATCCGCAGCACACGCTCGATAGCCCAAGGTCTCTCGCCCATCGCTTTGCAGCGCGGTGGCTTGGTGGATGCATTGCGTTCGCTCGCGGCATCGGCGCGCAGCACATACGGCATCGACGTTCAGCTGCGATTGGCGGGCCATTCGGATGCGGCGTTCGACGAGGCGAGCGCGACCCATTTATATTTGATCGCGCAGGAAGCCATCATCAACGCTGTCAAGCACGGCTCGGCGCGTTGCGCAACCGTGCGCTTACGTGCCACTCGAAACGCCGTGAGCCTGTTGATCGTCGATGACGGGGTGGGCATCCCCAAACTCAAGCTGAATCCAGACGGCATGGGCCTGCAAATCATGAAATACCGCGCCAGCATGCTGGGAGGCACGCTGCAGATAAAGGCCGGCCCGATCGGCGGCACGAGCGTGCGCTGTGTGTATCCGCACACGCCGCACCCTCATGAGATCTCACCCTGACGGCGAAACAGTGCAAATCGCCCGAACAACAATCTGTGGGAGAGGAAGGTGGATTCAGCTGGCGAGACTTTCGATTTCGTGATCGTCGGTAGCGGCGGCGGGTCGATGTGCGCGGCACTACTCGTCAAGTCCATGGGTTTCGAGCCGCTGATCCTCGAGAAGACGGACGTGTTTGGCGGAACGACAGCCAAGTCGGGTGGAATCATGTGGATCCCGAACAACCGCTTCATGAAACGCGACGGGGTTGCCGACAGCACCGAGCGAGCGATGACCTATCTCGACCACGTCGTCGGCGATCACAAAGACACGCCCGGCGCGACGCGCGAGCGGCGACTGGCTTATGTGACCGAGGCTCCCCAAATGATCGATTTCCTTGTCGATCACGGGATCGAGCTCAACCGCCACCCGTACTGGCCGGACTACTACGACGATCAACCGGGGGGCTTAAAAGAAGGGCGTGCGGTCTTTGCCGAGCTGTTCGACGCTGGTGTGTTGGGTCCGGCACAGACTAAGCTCCGGCCGAATTTCGTGCCCATGCCCGTCAAGTCGGAGGAAATGTGGGAATTGCCGCTGCTCAAAACGACCTGGCTCGGCAAATGGACCATGGTCAAGCTCGCGCTGCGGATGGGGATCGCGAAGCTCACCGGAAAGCACTGGGTCGGCAGCGGCGCGGCGCTCCAAGGCCGGATGCTTCACCAGGCACTCAAGGCCGGTGTCGACATGCGGGCGAGCGCCCGCGTAGAGCGCCTGCTGACCGACGAGAACGGGCGCGTAGCCGGCGTGCTCGCGAAGATCGACGGCAAGCAACGAACGATAGCCGCGCGGTTCGGCGTGCTGATCAATGCAGGTGGCTTTAGCCACAACCAGGCGATGCGAGACAAGTACCAGCCGGGCACCTCGGTGGAATGGACAGCAACGTGCCCCGGCGACACCGGCGAGATGGTGCAGGAGATGATTCGGATCGGCGCTGCGATCGCCCAAATGGAGGAGATGGTAGGCAACCCGGTGGCGTTGCCCCCCTTACTGCCCGACCGGATCGCGCTGGTGGTGTCCGAAATCGCGAAGCCGCATTCGCTCGTCATCGACCAATCAGGCGAGCGTTATACCAACGAAACGCAGTCCTACATGTCGTTCTGTCAGGACATGCTGACGCGGAACAAGACGGTACCGACCGTACCCAGCTGGCTGATATTCGACAGCCAGTACATGGCTAAATACATGGTCGCCGGAACGCTTCCGGGCGCCGCAAAACCACAAGTCTGGTACGACCGAGGCTGGCTGAAGACGGCGTCCAGTGCGGGCGAGTTGGCCCAGCAGCTCGGGATCGATCCTGCCAAGTTGAACGCGACGGTCGAGCGGTTCAACGGCTTTGCCCGCAATGGCAAGGATGAGGATTTCAATCGAGGCGGCAGGGCATTCGATCGGTTCCTCGGCGACCGAACGCAGACGCCATCACCGGCGATGGGCCCTGTCGAAAAAGCTCCCTTCTATGCCTACCAGTTCTATCCCGGTGACGTCGGCACCTACGGCGGTGTTATTACCGACGTCCATGCCCGCGTTGTACGCGAGGACGGGACGGTCATTCCAGGACTTTACGCGACGGGCACCTCGACCGCTTCGGTGATGGGGCGCACCTATCCAGGCGCGGGGGCAAGTGTCGGGCCGTCCTTCGTCTGGGGTTACATCGCAGCTAAGCATGCGATGAGCAGCGCGGCGGCATCGGGTCGCAGCGCGGGATGATGACTGCGAACTGGACGTCGCTTCGCAGCTATTGCGCAATGAGGAAGGTCGCTGCCTTCCTACGCTGCCGTAGCCGAGGCACCGAGAACCGAATGAATTTGCGCGACTACAGCCGCCCCTTCACCGACAGCCGAAGCGACTCGCTTCGTGGAGCCCGACCGGACATCGCCGATCGCAAACACGCGCGGCAGGCTGGTTTGCAGCGACGGGGGAGCCGGTGCAATTCTTTCGTGGGCGCTTCTCGCACCAGTCACGATGTAGCCCTTCTCATCGAGCTCGAGGCAGCCGTTGAGCCAGGCCGTATTCGGTTCTGCGCCGATGAACATGAAAATGTGTCGGACCGGGAGGTGGGAAGTCTGCGACGTCCTTCGATTGCGTATGGTTGCCCCGTGAAGCTGGCCCATTGCCTCGCCATGCAGCTCCGCCAGCTCCGACTGAACCAGAACCTCGACGTTCCCGAGCATCCCGATCCGGTCGATCAAGTAGCGGGACATCGACGCCTCGAGCCCCTCGCCTCTCACGATTATCGTCAGACGTTTCACCAGCGGTGCAAGGAATACTGCTGCTTGGCCCGCGGAGTTGCCGGCGCCAACCAAAGCAATCTGCTCCCCGCCGCAAAGCTTGGCCTCCACGGCCGAGGCCCAATAGTGCACACTGATCCCCTCAAAAGGCTTCAAGTTGACGATTGCCGCCCGCTTGTAGCGGGCACCGGAAGCCACGACAACCGTGCGCGCCCTGACTGATCCCTGTTCGGACAGCGCGATCTCCACCGTTTCGGCGCCGCCGTCGTTGCTTCCATCGCAGCGGATGCGGGTCGCCACTATCGGAATTGCCACTTGAGCCCCAAATTTCTGGGCCTGATTGAACGCACGACCGGTCAGCGCGAGCCCCGAGATTCCCGTCGGAAAGCCGAGGTAGTTCTCGATCCGCGCGGAGGCCCCGGCTTGGCCACCCAGCACCGCCGCATCGAGCACCAGCACGGAAAGACCTTCCGACGCCGCATAGACGGCCGTCGCCAAGCCGGCGGGTCCCGCTCCGATCACGGCCACGTCGTACACGTCGCCCTTATTGAGAGTCGGCGTTATGCCGAGCCAAGCGCCCGCTTCCTCATTCGAAGGTCGCTTCAGCACGCGTCCGCACGCGCAAACGAGAATTGGCAGATCCTCGGAGGGCAGTGCCAAATCGTTGATGAGCTGGCGGCCGCGCTCGCTCGCGCAATCGAGAACAAAATGAGGATAAGCGTTGCGAGTCAAGAAGGCTTGAAGTCTCAACAGATCGGCCGAGCCGGCGCGGCCAAGCAATACCGGGCCGACCCCTCGCTCCAAGAGACCGACACGTCGCAAAATGAAGGCGCGCATGATCAGCTCGCCAAGCTCCGCGGATCCCACGATTAGCGCGCGCAATCGCTCGGCATTGAGCGGCAGCGCGATGCAGCCTTCCGGGCCCGCAAACGCGCCCGCGAATGTCGGGCGGTCCGTCAGCTGATGCAGTTCGCCCGTAAATTGTCCGCTGTCAATGTGCGGCAGAGAAATCTCTTGATCCAGTCCGTCGCGTCCGAAAAGCTGCGCCGAGCCCTCGAGTAGAAACCACGCCGGCACGCCGCGCTCGCCAACCTGGAAAATACTCTCCCGAGGCGAGAATTTCCGAGCCTCCACGTTGGCGAATCGCCTGACGACTTCGAGCTGGTCGTCGCGGAGCCGCGGAAACCGTTGAGCGCTGCGGTCGGGTATCGGTACCATCGCCTCTATCTGCTCTTTGTTTCTCATTGCTTAGCTCCTTACCTCCGTGGGCTCAAGGATTTGGTGCCTGTGGGACGATCGATCCTGCCCATGGCCGAGTTCCATGATCGTCGGGAATAATCGCCGAAGTTCACGGTCACCCCAATGTACAACAACTCAGCCCGGAGATCCCGCCGCATAGCGCTTGCATCACGTTGCCGTCGCCGGTTTTGTCGCCTGGAGGATGTGGCATGCGACTTCTGAATCCTCGTGGCGTCTCGGACGGGCTTCGCCATCTGAATACGATATGGGCGCTGATCGTTATGCCAGCAGAATCGAGGATGGCAGAGCGGTGCAGCATCCGTCCTGCTCGCTGGGCCGCGCCCGCTGGCCACACCAGGGCGGGAGCCGCGCGCCAATTGCACTGTACCGCCCGTGGATAACGCTCTCCGGGTGCGGCACAATTCGTATTCCTCGCAAAACGACAATCTTCAAAGGGGGCTGGTATGACTGACTTGATGGTGGCGGAGTTTACGGTCCGTCAGCTGCATGCGCGCTACCTCGACGCGGTCTGGCGCAAGGATTTTGACGCCTTCGGAAATTGCTTTGCGGAGGATGCCGAGTGGAGGATTGGCGGCAAAATTTTGCGCGGCCGCGCTGAGATCGTCGGCAATCTCAAGCGTCTGATGCCGAATTTCCAGCGGGTTCTAATGAACTTCCGCACACCGCTCGTGCACGTGGAGGGTGGAGTAGTGACGAGCAGGACCTATGTCACGGAGCAAAACGCCTTTCTTAACGGACGCCCTGGCAACTCTATCGGGATCTACTTCGAACGGTTCGTGAACGAGGCGGATCAGCTGAGATTTAAGTGGCGCCTTTTCCAATTGCATTACCTCGGAAGCATGGACATCGCGACTCCCCTCTTTGAGAATCCTGATTTCGGGCCACCGCCGGCAATGCCGCCCATCGACGCGCCGACGTTCGATCACTCAGGATTGAGTCGCGATAAAAGACCGTAGTGCTCCACCGAGAAGTATCGCTCGTCACGCGAATCAATATGTTGTCTCCTCGCTCTTCAGCACCACATCGCGCATGCCGGGGCGTTGCGCAAAGAGACCGTCGCGCCGGACCTCAATTGCTTGCATGCAGATTGCCCCGTTACCATTATCCGAAGAGCGGAAGTGCAGTCACATCTTCATGCGGCACAACCTCTGTCGGTAATCCGGCCTTACGCCACGCGCTCAAGCCACCCTTGATCACCGCAATGCGCACTCCGGCTTCCTTTAGCTTGATCTCCAATTCACGCGCTACCCGCCTGCTCGTAGCTTCGCGGACGCATGTGCAATACAGGTAAACCTCCCGCTGGGTGGCAAAATCCGGCGTGGCCTGATTCAGCGCATGAGGATCCAATCGCTTGGACCCTTTGATGCGAACGGCATTTGCGTCGAAATATCCATGACTGCGGACATCGTAGATTGGAGCGCCCGTCAACGAACTCTCGGCTACTTCCAACGGGAACGCATAAACGACGGGGGGCTGCGCCTTTTCTTTGATCCACAGCCAAAGTTGGACGCCAAGGTAAACCATAACCAGGGCAACACATACGATACTCAAGAGGTGACCGAATGCACGATAGCCTTGAGTCACGGCATGCAGGGCGCCGCTGAAGAAGAGCCCGAATCCAAAATATAGTCCAACGTAGAGGGCGGCGCCGATCAGATCCAACTGCAGAAATGACAGAAAACGCATCTGCATGCTACCCGCGAGCGGGGGCGCCATGGTATTAATCCCCGGTATGAACTTGGCCACCACGAGCAATTTTCTGCCGCGGCGATAGAATGAATCTGCGGAACGCAGCATGCAGGCTTCGGGATTCATGGATAACCGACAGAGTATCCCGAGGAGCCACCACCCGGTGTAGCGGCCCAATGCGAACATCAGGGTGTCGCCCGCCACCATGGCGATCATAGCGCCGATTACCGCATTCGGAGCCTGCAAGTAACCGCTCCCCGCTGCAGCGCCTGCAAAGAGCAATGCAAGTGCAGCGGGAACCGGGAAACCGACAGATTCCAGAAAGATGGCAGCAAAGAGAATAGCGTAGCCGTGTTGCGAAATTCCTAGAATCCAGCGTTCCATATCGCACCACCAAAAGGGTCGATCCAAAGCAGGAATCAGCAGCCGCGTGCCGACGTAGCAATTCAAAGTGAAGCCTAATCTACGCCAAAACCTTCTCGAATCGCGTCCCTTGGACGCAGATCGGATGGCAGGAATGCTCGAAGGGTGCGATGCAACATCCTTCAGGACCAACTGCCTAAGCATGTCGTCGCCATCCGAATCGACAGCATGGCAATGCTCGAACCGTTGCTCGTATCAGAGCGTTGGGCCGGAATGCGTACCGGTGGCCGCATGAGAGGCACGCAAGATGGGTACCGTCCGAGAAGATGATTTGGCGCCCGTACTCGCATCCTTCGAAGTCGTCTTGTCTCCCTTTTTCATCAAGGCAACTGGCGATTGCCTCGACGCCTACGAATCCCGAGTGACCACCTCACATCAGCTCATTCACGTTTCGTGATTACGGTCTCCTTTTAACAACTGACGTCCCCTCCCCCTTATGTCTTCTTCCGCACCCCTCGCCTGGCCGGCCCTCCCGACTCCGATCTGCGTCATTCCTCGCCGTTGCGGCGCTCGCGTCAAGGAATCAATCCGAGAAATACTCGATGCCGTCACAGATGACCATGTCGAGTTTCGCGAGGATAGGCAGCTGGCACTGTGTAGCCGTTAAGCCTCAAAGGAGTCGGGTAATGAAGAAGCAACGCGGCGTAACCGAAGCAGAGAAGGAATTCGATGCTGAGGTTGCGAAGTTCAATCAAGAGGCCCGGAAAATACTGGATGACCGAAGCCTGTCTATGAGCGCTAAGAGAAGGCTCATTAGTCTCAAGGGAAAAGCATTGCTTCAGCCTCTCGCGTCAGGTTCCCAGCCGAGCTCTACTCGTTAAGTTCATGGGTCCAGTTTCACCAAAAATGAGACTGAGCTCGACGGCAATCGAGCCTCTGCGTTGATCTGAGCACCGCACGCCAAGGCGGCGCATCGCTCGCGGCGGTGCCAACGCACGCCCAACCTTACAACTGAATAGAATTAGGTGACGTTGTTGAATTGCGTGACGTGGTAGTACGCATTGGTACCCAAGTCAGGGGGAACGGTTTTCCTCAACTCCTCGAGGAGGTTGGCGAATACCTGAGTTGGTGTGAGGGAGTCGTCCTCGATCTCGTATACACCTTGGTAGTCGCCCAAACGTGTGGGTGCGGAGCCACCGGCAGGGTCGTAATAATAAAGATCTGCAGTATAGAAATAATGGCGCGTCATGGAGCTCTCGGCTGGCGGCGAAGCATGGTGCCCAGTTTACCGACCTCGGCGACGTTGAGATGATCGATTTCGCCCCCATTAGGGCTTGAATGATTCCCTACTCCGTCCTTGATCTCTCTCCCATCACGCTCGGGAGCGACGCCTCGCAATCGTTTCGGAATACCCTCGATCTGGCGCGACACGCCGAACGCTGGGGATACCGCCGCTTCTGGCTCGCCGAGCACCACGGCATGCCGGGGATCGCGAGCGCGGCAACCGCAGTGCTGATCGGCCACGTGGCCGGCGGCACCTCCACGATCCGGGTGGGTGCCGGGGGAATCATGCTGCCAAACCATTCCCCACTGGTGATCGCCGAGCAGTTTGGCACGCTGGAGTCGCTGTATCCAGGGCGCATCGATCTCGGCCTCGGCCGCGCACCGGGCTCCGACCAGCGCACTGCGCAGGCGCTGCGGCGTAATCTTGCGTCCGACCCCGAGGAATTTCCTCGCGATGTACTGGAGCTCGCGGATTATTTTTCGCCCCAGCCGCGCCAGGCGGTACGTGCCGTGCCAGGCACGGGCCTCGAGGTGCCGCTGTGGATTCTGGGCTCAAGCCTATTTGGGGCGCAAGTCGCCGCTGCGCTGGGACTGCCCTACGCCTTCGCCTCGCATTTCGCTCCCGCTCAGATGATGGCGGCGATTGCGGTCTACCGCAGCCGGTTTCAGCCGTCCCGACAACTGGATAGACCCTATGTGATGCTCGGGTTCAACGTATTCGCGGCCGATACTCTCGAGGAAGCCCAGTTTCGGGCGACCTCAATGCAACAAGCCTTCGTAAATCTTCGCAGCGGCCGACCCTCGCAACTGCCGCCGCCCGTCGAAGGGTACCTCGAGCGCATAGGGCCGCAGGAACTCGGAATTCTCGAACAAGTGTTGTCTTGTGCATCGATCGGCACCCCCGAGATCGTGCGCTCGGATCTACGCGATTTCGTGAAGCGCACCGGGGCGGACGAGTTGATGATCACCTGCCAGATTTTCGATCACGCGGCGCGCCTGCACTCCTTCGAGATCGCCGCGCAAGCGCTAACCGATACTTAGCACGACAGACAGGATCCAACGGCACCCAGAATCCCCGGCGTGTATGGCCTCTGGCTTCATCGTATCTTCCCATTGTTGCGAGGCGACAGGCTGTCCCTTGCTTTGATCTCGAAGCGATCCGGCTCGGTCCAGGCATTTTCCGCGGGCCGCTCGGGGTCGAATCGCACCATGGTACCTTGTAGATGTCCGCTCTCAAGGCGAAAGCGTATGTAGTGAAAATTTTCGGCGGTACCAAGCTTGGAAAGTTCACCAAACAGTCTAAGCACCGGCACGGGCTTCGCTCCTCCCCCGCCGCTCACCAAATAGGTGACATCGTCGCGATGAAATCTTTCGTAGTTGTGTATGTGGCTGCTCACGACGAGAACTCGGACGGGGAGCAAGCGCGCGTGATTGGACAGATAGCGCGCGATTTCCTTCTCGTCTTTGCTCCTGGGAAAGATAGGGTCCCGCATGGGCGGATAGTGCAGCACGACAAAGACGAATTCTATCGGGGAACCCGCGTTGCTCATCTGCTGTTCAAACCAGGTCCGTTGTTCGCTTCCGGGCCTGAGAGATGAATCGGAATCCAGTATGAGCACCAGGATCTTTGGCCCGAGAGCCACAGAGTACCAGCGGAAGGAGCGCACTGCGCTCGGTGCGGCGATCCCCCACCAGTTCGCCAGACAAGGGCTCGCGTCCTTGTCGCACCCCAGAAACTCGTGGTTGCCAAGCGCCGGGAATATCGGGATCCGGGCTCGCGACCAATCAGCGGTTTCCGCCTTATAAGTCTCGTAGTCTTCGGTATTACTCCCCTCATAAACGAGATCGCCCCCGATAAAGATCGCTGCCGGCCTGTCGCTTGCCACCCTTGCGACCAGCGCACGCCGCGCTATGGCGTTCGCCACGCCTTCGCGTTGAGTGAAGCGAGTATCGCCGTAAGTGATAAATGTCAGGGGCGCACTTGGATCGACAACGGGGACCTCAAGTCGAGGTGGGGCATCGGCTAGTGCCCTGACGGCGAGTAGCTGCAGAATAGTGAGGACGAACATGTAAATCGAAAGGTTCACGGTTGTGAGCGCACCTCCGGTCCGCTCGCTCGACCGGATAAAAGCCAGGCGTCGAGCCAGCTTGCCCAAAGCGAAGGCCCGCATTAGCTACGCCTGCGGCTGTTGCGTGCCGATGAAGGGACCTCGTTGCGAGGGCGGCACGGGCTTGCGACGCATCTTGCGCCACAGGTCGTAGAGCGCGAGCGCGCCGGTGAGTGTCGCCAACGCAGCAAAGTACGCACGCGGTCCGAACTCGGCCATTAGACCGCCTGCGAGCACGGGCCCAAGCGCGGCGGAGGCGCCGTTGAGGCGCAGCAACTTGCTCGAGGCGGCGACCATCTGCGACTGCTCCAGCTTGTCGTTGACGTGCGAGATCGCCAGCGAATAAATGGTGAGGACGAATCCGCTGAAAATGGCAGCCAGAACCAAAAACACCGCTTGCGACAAATGCGGGAATGCGGTGATGACCCCCGCAACCACCGCATCTAGCGAGCACACCGCGGCAATCATGGTCCGCCGGTCCATCCGGTCGGACAGCCGGCCGATCGGATATTGCGTCAGCACGGTGGCGAGAATGCTCACTGCCATGAACCTCGCGACGCCCGTCACATCAAGTCCGCTCAGGCGCGCGTACACCGGCCCCATGGAGAAGATGAAGGCCGATATCATGCCGGACACCGCGACCGCCACGACTCCCAGGGGAGCGTCCCGATATAGCTCGCGCAGCCGTACCGTGCGCGGCAGCCCGTGCTCGGGCACTTGTCGCGAGGACACGAGAATCGGCACAAGTGCGAGGGAGATAAGCACCGACACCAGCATGAACGGAACGGTGGTCGACGGGCTCGCCCAAATGAGCAGGAACTGCCCCGCACCGAGTCCCACGTACAGTACCACCATGTAGATCGCAAACAGGCTGCCGCGGTTTGCCCGGCTGGCGCGATCGTTGAGCCAGCTCTCCGCGACTACATAGATACCCGCGAGGCACAGCCCAGTCACGCCGCGCATCACGCCCCAGATGAACGGGCTGACGAAGGACCCTTGAACCAGAATCGAGGCCGACGAGATGGCGGCGAGCGCCGCGAACACGCGGATGTGCCCGAGGCGGCGCACCAGGGGCGGCGCCATGCGAGTTCCGAGTAGGTACCCGACGTAGTAGCACGACATGATCGCGCCCGTGACAACCGTCGGAAATCCCTCGAGCGTAGCGCGCACGCCGAGAAGTGTGCTCTGCAGGCCCATGCCGAGCGTAAGCACGCCCATTCCCAGCAGCAGCGGCCAAGTCGAGGCAAGCGCAGCGGCAGGCCAGGCCGCGCTGCTAGAGGCAGACGCGGGCGTCTCGTGCGACGAAATCCGAGTGACGATGATCCCTCCTTCTCGACCATGCTGGTGGGCACAACGGATTATGCCAGAGAGACTCACGCCTGCAGTGTCAGTCCACCTCCTCATGAAACTGATCTCGGTCTGCCCCGCAACTTGGACAGACCCAGTCCGGGGGTAGATCCTCGAAACGAGTGGCGGGCGCGATGGCTGTTTCGGGGTCCCCTAAGTCCTCGTCATAGATGTGCCCGCAGAAGTAGCAGCGAAACCGGCGCACGCTCAGACCGCCCAGCGTAAATGCAGTTCGCTCAACGCATTGACCGAGCCAGATCGGCCGGCGGCCGATGTACCCGGAACGATCTCGAATCGGGGAATTCGCCTTAGCCATTCCTGGATAAAGATGCGAAGCTCGGTGCGCGCCAGATACGCTCCCAGACAGGCATGTGCGCCGCGGCCGAAGCTGATGTGATGCACGCGTCCCCGGTCAAGGCGTATCTTCTCGGGGTTGGGAAAGCGCTCGGGATCGAGATTGTGCAGCGGACTCGACAGCAAAACGTGATCTCCCGCTCGAACCGTGGCTCCGCCCATTTCGAAATCCTCCACCGCGACCCTACCTAAGCTTGTCACCGCGAAACGCCGCAGGAACTCCTCCACCGCCGTCGGTATCAATGCGACATCCGCCAGCAATTGCTCGCGGATCTCCGGATGGTCCGCCAAATAGGCAGCGATGAACCCCATCATTGCCGCGACTGTATCGAGTCCTGCCAGCAGCAGCAGTGTGCAGATCGAGACCAGTTCGTTATGTCCCAGCGCGCGCTGCCCGATTCGCGCGCGTGCCATTGTCGAAATCACATCATCGCCGACACCGTTACACCGTTCAGCGACCCGAGACTCGACGTAGCTCACCAGCGCCTGCATGGCGCGGCCCTTAACCTCATTGTCGGGATTGCGAGCGATTTTCTCAGACTGACTTAGCAGATAGGCTCTATCCTCGATCGGGAGAGCCATGATCCGGAGAAAGACGACAATCGGTAGTTGATGGCTAATCGCGCCGACGAACTCGCACCCGCCTTTTGCAGCAATCGCATCGATCAACTGGCATGCCCCCGCACGAATTGAAGGTTCTAACGCATCGATTTGGCGCGGTGAAAAGAACGACAGCACTACCCGACGATATTCCTCCACCTCGGGCGGATCGGCTTCAGTCGGCAGCAGCCGCAGGCCCCCTCGCACGGGAAGCGCGGTGCCATCGCGATTCGAAAGTCGTACCGTGTCGCGGTGAAGCGCCGAGATATCCTCCGCTCGCGTCGGCACCCAGTGACCGCCATTCCGAGGCGACCACACGATAGGTCCCTTGCCGAGGAAACGGCGCCACGCGAGCTGTACATCATCGCCCGGAGCTGGGAGGTCGTAAAAATCGAGGTCAACGACCAATTCGGGAGGAACATTAGGCGGCACCGCATGCTCGGCAGCCGGGAAATGACCCGGTAGATCAGTTCGCATTGATTCCAATTACCCTCCGCCGGTGCGACTTCATACTGGGCGTGGCCAGGCGCAGCCTATTTGTTCACTTCTTCGAACCGCACGTGGTGGCTTAAGTCCCCGATCAGTTCAAGGTCCTCGCGTCGTTCGATGAGTCTCCATCGCTCCTCGACTTTCTCATATTTGTCGTATAACGTCGCGGCGGCGATTGCTTGCAGCGGCAAATCTTTGGTTGCCTGGAAGCAGACCACGTTCCATTCACTCTTGGCGCGGTCAACACCATCATAGTCAATGATTATCGTTCCAACAATGCGTCTCGTCTTCGGCGTGCCGCTGTCCGGATAGACCCGGATGACGCGCTTAGACCATTCAATGTAGCGGTCAACACCATCGCGACGGACATCGATCACGAGGCCGCCGGGCATATAGAGCACGCAATGCTTGTACAACTCCGCGATCTCCTCGAACTCGGCCCGGTCGGCGCACTGTGAGTACCGAGTAATCAGCTTTTCGATTTGGTAATAATCTTCGAACTTCACGCCTCATCTCCTCGATCGTTACGCGTGGGCTCCGCAGACCCGCGATGAATACCCGACGAATACCTTAATGGCCCCGCCGTCCATCGAATCATGTCCGTCGAGCGCCGTCCCAGCCGCCGCGAGACGTAGTACCAAGTTACCTTTGACCCCAATGACGTCAGTGATTGGGTGTCATCCGGGAGCACTTTACTGCGAATAATGAATCTTTCAACACGCTCAGCAGCCCTCCGGGGGAGTCCCATGACATCAAAAAACCACGCCATGAAGTGTGGCCGGGGCCCCGATAGATCGGCGGATGGCCGTCACGGCCGTCCGTGCGCCAGCGCCCACATGTCCATTGGTAGGGAGCACTTGATGTCACCCTAGGTCAAGAGGCCGAACCGATATCGTGCTAGCCTGTGTCGAACCAGGAATGTTAGCGCCCATCTGTAACCCATCATGATGCAATCGGCCGAGGACGAGCGGCAGATCATCGCTCTGATCAATCGTTATGCCACGGGTTTGGATACTGCCGATTGGACGCTGCTGCGCAGTTGTTGGGCCGACGACGTGGACGTCGACTACGGCACCGGCCAGACATGGTCGTCGGCCGATACCCTCAACGCGTTCATGGAGCAATTTCATACCGGCCTGACTACGATGCACATGAATACGAACTTCGTTATTTCTGACGCCGGTGATGGACGTGCGACGGGGCGCACGTATTTTTCAGCCCTATTGCTACGGTCGGACGGCTCGCTCTTCCTCCGAGCCGCCGGTTGGTACAGCGATTGTTTCGTCAAAATGGGATCGGAGTGGAAGATCACCAAGCGTCATATCCGAATGATCGCTAGCGAACAGGGCGGATTAGATGGATCTCTTACTGAACGGCAAACGCGCGCTGATCTCGGGAATTAGCTCCCCCATTCTCGCCGAGTAGAATTGTCCTCATGACCCCTGCCACTCACGAGTCATTGTTGTGAACAGCAAAACCTTAGAGATCTTTCGTGCCGCCGAAGGGACACCGCTCGAAGAATATAAATCGATGGAAGCCGTCTGTTCTCCGGAGGTGCTTGCGGGACTCACCAAACTATATGAGGCGGGAGTGTCTGACGGCTACTCGTCCAAGGTTCTCTTTGAATCGGGCGGCACCAACGGCTTCAGTTTGATCTATGTGTGGTTCAAAGCGAATTTTCCCTTGACTCCCCATTTTCACGATGCTGATTGTCTTTATTTTGTTATCGGGGGCCAATTGACGCTGGGTAAAGGGGTCGCCAGTGAAATCGTGCGGGCCGGCGACGGGTTCTTTGTGCCGGCGAGACATATGTACGGGTATACGGCGGGTCCAGAGGGCGTCGAGGTATTGGAATTCCGCAGCGTCAGTAAATTCAATATCGAGTACAAAAGCCAACCACCATCGGCGTGGACTGCATTAGCCGCCATCATCGCCGCGAATCGGGATGAGTGGAAAACCGAGGCACCTCCCGAGAGCCGCGCGCTGCGGCAATCGTCGGGTCCGGTGCCTTATTGAGGACTTCGGCGACGCTACTCGACTGCCACTGGTCCCGTGCTCCTTCGGGTACCCTTACGGAACAGTAAAACCAAAGGAATCGCCGCGAGGGACAGCACCAACATCATCTGGAAATCATCGTTGTAGGCGATCATGGCCGCTTGTTGTGTCACTGTCGCGTTCAATTCCGTCAGGGCCCGCAGTGTCGGCAATGCGCCCGTAATCGCATGCATTGCGAGGTTATAGGAGCTCACGTGGCCGGCGAGCGAGGCGTGAGCGATCTGCGTATTGCGCGTAACCAGGGTTACCACAATGGAGATGCCGATGCTCGATCCCATGTTGCGCATGAGGCTGAAGACCGAAGTGCCCTCATTCCGCAGTGCGGGTGTCAGTGTCGCAAACGCCAGCGAAGCCACGGGCAAGAACACCAAGCTGACGCCGATACCCTGCGCAAAGCCCGACCAGACAATGGTCGATATTCCCATCTGCAGATCGAAGCCGGTCATCTGCCACGCAGCCACGGCGGTGAGCGCGAATCCGGCGCCGACGATCAGCCGGGGATCAAATTGGCTCATGAGCCGAGGGATCAAAAATAGCGCGATCACGGAGCCAATCCCGCGCGGCGCCGTTACAAGCCCGGTGGTCAACACCGGATAGTTCATGAGGTCCTCGAGCATCGTCGGCAGGAGCGCCAGGGTTGCGAACATGACCAAGCCGACGACGAAGAAGACCACGCTTCCAGCGATAAAGTTTCGGTCCCTGAAGAGCGCCGGGTTGATGAAGCGCTGCCCGGTCGTCGTCAACATGTGCACGACGAATAGGTAGAAAGCGGTCAGTGCGATCGCGGCTTCGATCCAGATCTCCGTCGAACCGAACCAATCCTTGATCTGGCCGCGATCGAGCAGCAGTTGTAGGGCACCCAGCCCGACGCTCAGTGAGGTGAAGCCAAAGAAGTCGAAGCGCGACTTGCGGCTCGACGTCGCCGGCAGCGAGCTCACCATTCCGAGGAATGCGAGGATACCGATCGGCACGTTGATGAAGAACACCCACCGCCAGTTGTAGTTCTCCGTCAGCCAGCCTCCAAGCGCCGGCCCCATGATCGGGCCGAGGCTCGTGGCCATGGCCCACATCGACATCGCGCGCGGTTGACGCGCCGGCGGGGTTATGTCGAGCAGAGCTGCCTGTGACAGAGGCACCAGTGCAGCGCCGCTCACGCCTTGCAGCAGGCGCGCCAATACAATCTGCGACAGAGACTGGGCAAGTCCGCAAAGCATCGACGCGATGGTGAAACCTGCAACGGAGAAGAGAAACACCTGCTTGCGGCCAACCCGGCCCGCGAGCCAGCCGCTCAGCGGAATCATGATGGCGGAGGCAATGATATACGAGGTGAGAACCCAAGCCATCTGGTCCTGGGTCGCGGAGAACGAGCCCTGCATGCGCGGAAGCGCGACGTTGGCGATGGTGTTGTCGAGCGTCTGCATCATCGTCGCCGCGGTGAGCGAGAACGTAATCAAAGTACGGCGCGGACCGTCGATCTCAGCGGCACCGGCCGGCGCGCCGTCGCTCATTGTAGTCCCATAGGGCCCGCCAGGCGCTCGGTCAGGGTGGTCGCGCCGCCACGGTAGATCTCATGACCCTTCCGACATCTCACATGCGAGGTCGCCTGCGATGACTCATCAAACTTACCGGTTACGGCTATTTCGTCTTCGACAGACTGCCGCCGCCGTCGCCAGGACCCGTGTCGATGACTTGGCACTTGATCAAAATGACCGACTCTCTATCCAGGAAGTTTGCCTCATCATCGTGAAACTCCTTACCGGTTACAGGATGGGCGAAGATGGCGTTGATCTTGTCAAGAGCTGCCTCGTCTTTCATTACCCATTCGGTGATGCAGTCGTATGGCCAATCAATGAGACCGAAGCCGCCGCCGGTATCGGTAGGAACTCCACCGCCCCAAGTCTCGGTCTTGTAATTGCGCTTGTACTCCATTAACAGATGCCCAATGTATTTTTGGGCCATGACTACGTGGCTGCGTTCGTAGTGCTCCTTGAATTGCTCATGGCTAATACCCGGCTTGCGGCGAAGCAACCACATTACCTTGAACATTATCCATTACCTCTCGTTCAGTTCTGATGGGAGTCGGCTCAAGTGCGATCGGCAGACTCAGTCACGAGGTCGAGCACATGTTCCGTGTCAGGTGTCCGATGAGATCAATACCAGAGTCTTACCGCGTGTGTATCATTTTCTTCAACTAAAGGTCGGCGCCACTACCGCCTGTCTACTCGAGAATACACGGTCGTTGAGGCCGCTGCGAGCATGCGACAAACATGACGAACCGGAGGAGCCAAGTATGACGCGCATCCCCGTTCTACAGCCGTTCGGCCGACAAGATGCGGTGATCCCGCACGTGTACCGACCCAGGATGGCAGCCGCGATGGAGCAATTGTCGGCCGCTGTCTATCAGGAAACCACGCTTACCTATCGGGAGGCGGAAGGCGCGCGCATTCGGATCGCCTACATCAACGGCTGCCTCATGTGTCAGGGCTACCGCATCGCCGAGCACCTGCCGGCAGCCCTTCAGACAATGGACTCCACCGAGACGCCGAACATCGGCGAAAATCGAGGCGAGGCACCCACCGAGGACTTTTACAGGGCCATAGCCACCGATTGGCGAGGCTCCGAACTGTTCTCGGACCGGGAGCGCTTGGCGATTGAGTACGCGGAGCGGATCTCTCTCGAGCCGGTGCCCCTGCCATATGACGACGACTTCTGGGATCGCCTGCACAAGCATTTCGATGAGGGCGAGATCGCCGACTTGACCTACAGCATCACCACCTGGATCGCGACGGGGCGTGTCGTACACGCGCTGGGGCTCGATGGCGCCTGTGCGGTCCAAGAATCGAGAAATCACACTTGAGGCGCGCGGTGCTTTCTGCAGGAGGGGATGGTCAATGTCGACGGTAGGTACCCGTCCCGATATTCCGGATGGGCTCGTAACCGACGTGGATATCTTCAACCTCGATGGGTCTCAGAATGACGTTCAACTGGCGTGGCGTCGGCTTCAACAGACGTACCCGGATATTTTCTGGACGCCAAAAAACGGCGGCCATTGGATTGCGACACGTGCGGCGGACATCAAATACATTCAGTCCGAGCATAAATCCTTTTCAAATAGCCAGATTTTCATTCCCGCAACACATTTGCCGTCAAAGCTCATTCCCCTCAATCTGGATCCGCCCGAACATGGACCGTTTCGCGCCCTGCTTGCGCCCGCGTTCACACCGTCTGCGTTGAACGTCCTCGAGCAGCAGGCACGCACCATCGCCGTCGAATTGATCGAGTCTCTTCGGCCGAAGGGAGAATGTGAATTCGTCCGCGACTTTGCAGAAAAGCTTCCCATCATCGTTTTCCTGAACATGATGGGCTTACCCCTCGAAGATCGGGAGTACCTATTAGGACTGTCGCAGCAGAATGTTGCTCCGGCCACACCAGAACAAAGAGTCGAAGCTCATAGGCTGCTCGCCGCTTATATCAGCAGCCATATCGAAGAGCGCAAAAAAGCGCCGCGTGCCGACCTTTTGAGCCGCATCATATCGGCAAGGGTCGGAGACCGCACCCTACAGCCGGATGAGGCGCTGAGTATGAGCACTCTACTTCTGTTTGGAGGCCTCGACACGGTGGCATCGCTGATGTCATTTACAATGGCATTCTTTGCGACGCATCCGGAACATCGGCGAGAGCTCAACCACAACTCCGCGCTGCGGCCCGCGGCCATCGAAGAGATGATCCGCCGCCACGGAATTTCCAATAGCGTACGGGTGGTGCGACACGACCATGAGTACAAGGGCGTGCCTTTCCGCCAGGGAGATCTAGTCAGTCTGCCGACCAGTCTGGCCGGCTTGGACGATCGGGAGGTAGACGAGCCCCTGGTCGTCGATTTTCATCGAAAGCGTTCGAAGCACGCAGCCTTTGGGCATGGAGCCCACCTGTGTCCTGGTTCAATGCTGGCCAGACGGGAACTTGGTGTGTTACTCGAGGAGTGGCTGCATCGCATTCCCGACTTCGAGCTGAAATCCGGATCGAAGCCTGTGTTCAGGGCAGCTCGGCTGAATGGCGTCAGTGAGCTTAAGCTGCAATGGCCGGGGGCCATTCGAGCATGAGCCTGTCGTAGGAGGCCGTAACCCCCGGCTCGAACATCGGCTGCATCTTGCGGGAAACCTGGAAGTCGGGAATGCGAGCAAGCCATTCCTCGATGAAGATGCTGAGCTGCACGCGTGCAATACTGGCGCCCACGCATTTGTGCGGACCCTGGCCGAATGTGCTGGTGGTGGGGAGGCGGCGTTCGAAATCGACCTTGAGGGGATCGGGAAACGTCGCTGCGTCGAAGTTCATCATCGCGGGAACCGCAATGATCTGATCGTTTGCCGCAACCTGCGCCGGTCCCACTTGAGTGGGCTCGACGCATAGCCGAGCGGTACCGGCGATGACCACCGGGAAACGCCGCAGCATCTCCTCCCGCGCATTATCCAGTCGCCGCGGATTGTCGCGGATCCATCTGCGATGGCCGGGATGATCGGCTAGAAAACGGGCGATGAACCCGAAGGTATTGGCGACCGTATCGAGCCCGGCGATCAGCAAGATGGTGGTCATGCTATGCAGCCGTTCGACGGTGATCGGCGCGCCCTCTACCATCTGCTGCGAGAGCCAGCTGATCAGGTCGCCCCCCGGATGGCGCATCCGCTCACGCACAAAAGGCTCGAGATGATCGGCAATCTCCGCAAACAGGCGACCCTTGTCGGATCCCGCATCGACGATGCCGCTCACGCGCGTTCTGACCCCCGCATGATAAGGCTCCGGTAGATCGACCAATCTCAGGAACACGGTTGTCGGTAGTTGGAAGGCGAAATCGGCGATGAAATCGCAGCCGCCCAGCGGCTTGAGCTTTTCGATCAACTCGATGGCGACTGCGCGAACGCCTGGCATCATGTCGACCACAGTCTTGCGGGACAAAGCCGCCTGCATCAGCTTGCGATAGATGCCATGCTCGGGCGGATCGAGGTGGATTGGCGAGAAGCCGCGCCCGAGCGGCGGATTGTTCTCCGGTGGCACCAACAAGGTCTGACTGGAAAAACGGATATTGTCACGCAGCACTTGATCGGTCAGAGCGCTATCGGTTGTGTACCAGTGGCCCCCGTTGTACGGAGTCCAGAAGACCGGCGGGGCTTGCGACTTGAGCTTAAACAGTTCTTCGAAAAAATCGGAACCGGGAGGCCCCGGCCGATACACGTCATACTCATAGATAAGCTCGGGAGGGACATGTGCTGGTACTTCGCGGCACATGCGATAGAACGGAGCGGCGCTCATCTTGAAATTCCCTTACCGTGCTGCCAACTCAGGCGTCGCAACGACACGCAGCCTGGGCACCAACAACAACGCGGCGAGCCCGAGACAGATGTACAGGATGAAGCCATCGTCATAAGCACCCGTGCGGTCAAAGATCGCGCCCATCGCTGGTGGCGCCAGGAGTAGAAACGGCATCGTGACAACATTCATAAGCCCGAAGACTCGCCCCACATTGGCGGTTCCGAATACTCGCGCAGTAAGGTAGCTCCATAGCGGCAGGGAGGTGCCGACGCCCATGCCGAAAAGAAAACTCGCAGTGAGCAGCACTGGATAAGTATAGCCACGCAGAAAACAACCGCTCGACACCGTGAAGAAAATAAGTCCGGTGGCCAGCCCGGCGCGAGGATTGAGCCGGTCACCGAAGAACGTGTAGAGTACCTTGCTGGTGAGACTGCCCGCAGAGAAGCAGGTAAGGAAAAACGCCCCCTGCTTCGCCGCGAAGCCTCTCGAAAGAGCAAACGGCACCATGTTGCTCAAAAGGCCGGCCGAACCCAGAAGGACCAGGCAGATGCAAATAGTGATCACCCAGAAATTCCTGTCCCGCAGCAGGGTGCCAGTCGACTGCGATGGTTCGGCCGGCGCACTCGTCTTCGCACGACTCGGCTGAACGTCACCGTCTGGATAAAGACCCACATCCGAAGGCCTGTCAATCACCAACCACGCAATCAGTGGAATCAATACCAGGATGACGAAAGCTGCGAACCAGCGCACAACGCTGCGCCAACCGTACGAGTCGATCATAAGTGCGCACAGCGGTGGCAAGAAGAGGCCGCCGATCGCATAGCCCGCGACGGTTAGCCCGAACGCTCGGGCACGCCTCGCGACGAACCAGCGCGGAAGCAACGTTGAATATGACAGCGGCCCCAGCGCCGTGTTGGCGAGTGCCAGCAACAGCCCGAAAGCCACAAACACGCCCGTCATGGAGGTTGCGAGCGACAGAGCGAGATAGCCTGCCGCCAGCGCAACGCCCCCGCCGAGCATGATCTTCCGGATCGAAAAGCGGTCCATCGCCGTACCCAATATTGGGTTGATTAGACCGCCGACCAGATACGTAAGCGTCATGACCAGTCCAAGTTCCGCACGACTCGCCCCGAACTCTTTCGCCAGCGGCGCAGCAATGACGCTGAAGCAGGTAACGATGGTGCCTGTAGCAGCGGCCTGCGTGAGCATGCCGATGGCGACCTGCCACCATCCGGCAAAAATGGTCTTCTTCATGAGCCCAACTCTGTCCGCCACACGCTGTTGCGGATCATCATACATTAACTGATCATCGCCGATGCATTGCAAGGCGCTGGACCGACGATGAGGGTTGTCAGCTCGCTGCGAAGACCTCGGACCTATCTACTACGATGCGTCACTACTGAGGAGCCTCCTTGTGAATGCTGAAGAGCTTTGCTCGAGACTCGGCATTCAAGATCTAACGAATCGATATGCACTATATGTGGGCACCAAGCAGCTGCACCGATTGATCGATCTCTTCTGGGCTGGCGCGATCTTTGATGAATCGGCTCAACCTCGTGATCGAAAGGCCATCACGGTAACCGCGCGCAGAAATAAAGGCCTATCTGACCGCGGCGGGTAGCGAAGACATCATATTAGTGACTAGGGCGTCTATGGCTGCGCCAGGATCCTTAAGGGCATCGTTGGAGACGCGGCCTTCGGCGGTCGCTGTCCAGGCGAGCACCTTCTGCTTGGCGTCGACGAGATCAATCGTGAGCGTGCCCTGCTTGTAGTTGACCGTCTCAACTGTCGCGGTGCTGATGGTTCTATAATAGCCTGTGCGATAGCCATAATAACCCCCGGGATAGCCGTAACCCCCGTAGCTCGTCGGGCCCGGCGTCGTGCGAATGTCCTGCTTGTTCTGAATGTTGACATAGAAATTGAGAAGCAGATCGGGCCCACTCGCGCTGAATACGTAACCCTTGGCTACCATCGCCTCACGGGTAGCGTCCTTCAGATGCTGCGTGAGCAAGGATTCATAGGGAAATTTGTCGGTGGCTAGCGGCGAGAGAAATCCGAACGTCTTGTAGCTGCTAAACGTAGCGGCAGGATTGGTGTCACGGTGTATTGTCGGGGTATTGGCGCAGGCGCTGATCATTAGACTCGCCGCGGCAGCAAGGGCGAACGTATAGGAGTGGAGTGGGACGATGCGCATGGGGATCTCCTAAAAAGGCGAAAGCCAACCTCGAGTTCAAATCATTACTTACCAATCAAGCGAATTGCGTGCGCTCTACCTTATCGAAGAAATGGTATCTATGCATCCAGCATTCTAGAGGTTATTGACGACCCGAATCATGAAAGCCGTGTCTAACGGTAAATTGCCTTCCAATCTTGTTGTCACGCAGAGCGATATAAGCTCTGGCGGAATTCCCTTCTATATGACCTTTGGCCAATCCGAGCGCCCCTCTCGACGGTCCCGACTGGTGTCGCGGGGCGATCGAAGTCTTCGACTCGCCTTCCGGGATCTCCGGCAAGTCGCCCCCGCGTCCGTCCGGGAGACCGGCCTAGCGCTAACTCACTTAACCTTCTCCAAATTTTCGAGACGTATTGGGCCATGCTGGCTGGTGAAGGTGAGCGCCCCTTTGTCGCTGGTCTGCGAGACGCCGGTAATGCGATGCTCGCCGGTGCGAAATCTGTCCAGCTTTCCACCGCGCTCCATCAGAAGGAGGCTCTTGTCGGGGAAGAACGCGTAACGGGTACCGTCTTGTGCTCCGCTCGCCGACGGATCACCGAGGTTGTCGGACCACCAACGCTCGGCCGGAGTTAAAGGGCTCATCGGCTTCATAGGTCTCAACGGTTCCATCGTTCTTCCCCACGGGTGAAAAGCCCTGCATTTGTAAGCATACTCACAACCGCTGGGGTGCGGTGAACACGCTAAACCTCCCCCTTCCGAGGAAATTTTTCTTGAGTTCCCGCGGTTCCCGGTCGGGGAGGCTCCTTGACGTCCCCACCGGGCTCTCGCCAGTCTCTGGGTCCGGGCCGCTCATCTTCGCGGCCGCCTCGGGGCGAATCCCTGGACTTATCCGGTTGTTCAGGCTGCGTACCGGTCATGATTCCGATCTCCGTACTCAAGGGTCAGATGCGGGGGCTCAGTCGCGGGACGGAATCAGCGCCTTGATCAAGGCATACACGACCATGCCGGCTGCAGCCGCGATGCCGAGTGCCTTCACTGGGTTTTCCTTGGTATATGCGATGATTGAATCCGACGCGCCCGACATCGCATCCTTCGCCTGGCTCCGCATATCGTCCAGGGCATCCATGCCCCGCTTTGCTTGCCCACCTACATAATCCCTTGCTGTCTCGACCGAATCATGGCCTTGCTTAGCCGCATTACTCATAGAAGTCTCCATATTTTCTCCGATTGTTTACTCGATTGAACTAAAGCCGACGCCTGTGCCGCACTACGCCGTCGCGCTTCCTTCCAACGCGGCCATCAGGGCGGCCTTGCGCTTCATCATCGCCGCTCCCAAGGCCTGCGTGTCCACTTTCGCTTTTCTCGCCTTCGGGAACATCTCGCCTTCCTCTTCCTTGACATGATGATTTATCTGCTCTCCCAGCACGGTCACCCGGGCACCGTAAAGTTCGTCCTCGGGTGACGCATCTTCGAGCTGCGCGATCAGCTCCTTGGCGCCCGCGTGCTCGACCAGGGCCTCGTCCATGAGATTGGAGTCCTCAATGGCTTTGCGCACCGCAGGGTAGAAGATCTCCTCTTCTATCGCCGTATGAATCTTTAGCTCATTGCAGATCTGCTCGACGATGGCCGACTTTTCATCATCGCCACCCTCGTCTTTGAGCTTGTCAAAATCCGCAAATAGCTTTTTAACTTTTTTGTGATCCGCCATCAACAACGCGATTGCGTCGTGTTCCTGTTCGCTTTTGGCTGGACTTTTTGGCATAGATCTCCTCCGATTGGGTTTTTGGGGAATCGCTGGGACCGCCAGGTGCAGTGCTCAGGTGGTCGCTAAGCTACCCGTCTTTCAATCCGTGATCCGCCGCAAGTGACGCAATGATTTGTAGGAGAGCTGCTGAACATTTGGCGCGTCTGGGACTACGCGACATCCCGGCGGCCGAGCGCCAATCTGCGCTCAAAAGGACCATGCGCCGCCATGTCTAGGATGTTGCCGGCTTGAAACCCGCACTCGTGGGCGCTGGCCTCGTGCGCGCTTCGACACGAGAACTATGCTGTAATCTACTCCCCGTGCCACCTGGATCTAACGCTCCCAATTTCAGACGTCACTCCCATGTCAGCGCCCGCTTCCCGAAAGCCGTTTTCGATGATCCGCGAGTTCCACTTGGCCGATTGGTTTACGTTGGGAAATGCGGTCTGTGGAACCGCCGCATTGTTCTCCGTCTTGTCGTATGTTGAAACCAGTTTCGCCGTACACATCTATTTTGCCTGCGCCCTGGTTCTTGCCGCCCTCATTTTTGACGTATTGGATGGGCGCATTGCACGATGGCGGCAGAAATCGTCCTCGTTAGGACGTGAGCTCGATTCCCTGGCCGACATCATCTCATTCGGAGTAGCTCCCGCCATCATCGGATACGGATGCGGCCTGCAGGGACTCTATGATCGGATTGTCCTGGCCTATTTCGTGGCGTGCGGCGTTTCGCGGTTGGCTCGATACAACGTGACCGCCGAGGCGTTGTCCGGACCGGATGGCAAGGTGAGCTACTTCGAGGGCACCCCGATACCCACCTCCTTTGTGCTCGTATGCATGCTCGCGATCGCCGCAGCCAACGGCGCCGTCGGCGATCATCTCTGGTTTGGGACATTTCGCTTCGCGGGCCATGCGTTTCATCCTCTGAGTTTGTTGTTTGCAGCGTCCGGCTCACTGATGATCAGCCGCATTCACGTCCCGAAACTGTAATCGGTCATCGGAGGTCCGGGCGTTCCCAGCGACTCGCGGTGAGGGGCGGCTTCCGCCTTCCCCCCGTACCTTCGATTAACTCCGCCAATTCCACCCGGCCGTCACGCCAAATTGAGAGCCGTGCCCTTCCAGGAACACCACGGGCCGGTAAACATAGCCCCGTATCCGGCTGATGGAGTCTCCAATGGAACGGATCATTCTCGTATTTTTGGCGTGCGTGATGCTCTCCGCCTGCGGCGTCGGTGAGACTGCGATATCGGCCGCCGCGGGCAGTGCCTCGGAAGCCGAGCAGGCCAAGGCGGCGTTGAAAACGGAGGCACGGGTCAAGCAGCAGCTCGACGCCGCGGCAAGGCTTGACGCGCAGCGTCGACAGGACGCTGAGACGAGCTCACAGTAACGCCAACATTGGCGCCCCTGTGCGGGGATAAAGCCGGCATTTACCGCCGATCGTAGATACCGGTTCGATTTGGTTGTACCTTTGGCGCATGAGCACCAGAGCCAATTCATATCGGTTAAGCGCGAAAATAGCAATCGCCATAGCTGCGACCCTACTGGTCGCCATATGCGCTCGGCAGGCCCTGGGTCTTACACAAAATGAGACGGATTTCCCGCAAGGCTACGACGCCGTGACGGCAGCGCCCGGCAGTCACCGAGTCATATTCGAGAACACGATTGTCCGTGTCTTAGAGGTCACCATGCCGCCCCCCGGCAAAACTGAGCCTATGCATCATCATCACTGGCCGAGCTTCTTTCTCGACTGGGACACAGGCGGGAAATCGCCACATATTCGCTACCACCAACCAGGGAATGTTGTCAGAGACATCCCCAGCACAGACGCGCCGCCTCACCCTGGTCACTGGTCGGTACACTGGATGAAGCCCGAACCAATGCATGCAATCGAAACGGTCGAAAACTACTACCCAGCCAATGATCCACCGGCTGTGCGCGTCGAGATAAAAGTCCAACCATAGCGATGGAGAGATTCCAGGGCTGTTGCCGCCGCCGGAACGTCTCATTCTCATCGTGAACCATGCCGGCGCACGACATTACTGCGCGGCCACGCCGATTACTGCGACACGCATCTCGCCATCGCTCGAGACCGCATACAGTGCGAGCGACGTGCCGGCATCGACATCGAAAAGCGCAGCTTCGCCGCTGACCTCCAAACTGCCTGACTGCGTGATCAATTGCCCTGTGAAAGGGTATGAGCCATCGGTGTTCGCGGTCGACATCACCAAGCCCGTGAGCGCGGAATTGCGATCGGTGGCGCCGTTAGTCACTTGAGCGAATAGAGAGCCCGAGGTGCCAACGGTGATGTAGTAGCCCGAAACGCCGTCGACGGAGCCATTGAAGGCCGCTTCGGAAGCAGCTGACGACGGGCGGCCAGGGGCTTGCGGCAGCGGCGTCACGGGCAGCGCGGATGCCGTCCACGACGCGGTCACGGGTGCCAGCAGGGCTCCGCATGTGTACTCCGCCGTGACCACCACGCATAGCACGGAACCCTGGACGAAGAATCCATTTTCAAGCGTCGCCGGACCGGATGGTGCCTGCGCCGCGTTCGGTATCGGTGGATCGGAAATCGCCGTTACAACAGCACTGCTGCCGCAGCCTGCAAGCAGCGAGATGGAGACGACGAACAACCAGACGAAGATGTTCATGGAATACGCCTCGAGCTGCGAGAATACCGGCCTCAGCTACAACTTGGCGATTGGCTCGTCAAAGCGCATCACGGTAAAAGGCTACACACTTGGAGTGTGCATCCGATACATAGACTATTCGCCAGAGGTTATAAACGCCAGCTCATCGCCAACTCGGCCTCATACTCCGAGGGCGCAGCCAGCGCTCTTCAATCCGAATCTTGTGCTTCAGCGCCGAGCACGATGGCGCCAGGAATCGGGAAATCCTCCCCGATCCCACCGCCGATCCCAAAATGGCGATCAGGCCGCCAAGCCCAATCCTGACACCAACACACCCCGATCCAATACCGGAAATCCGACCGCGAGCGACCCGAAACTCGATGCTTATCGGCCACAGGTCGGTACCGCCGTACCGCCTCCTTCCTGTCACTGGTATCCTGTACAAGCCGGCGCAAAGTTGGCCACCGAACTAAGAAGGTAATTCCATGATGAAGAATGTAGTGCTCTGTACTCTAGTCGCGGGCAGTGGAAAAGTAAGGCCCATGCGCACAAGACCAAAGCGCATGCGCATGGCCATTATGCGAAGGCGGACGCCAAAGCAGCCATCCACTAAGTGCCGAAAGCAATAATTTCCGCCGGTAGCCGGCATTCTTGCTCCGGACTTCTCGCACGGTGTGTCGCGCGCCGAGAGGCCCCTCGAGGCGGCTATCCGAGATGACTCTACCCGTTCGAATCGATCCGGCGCCGAGCGCCGCGCCAAGTCACCGCATCGGCTGCGTCGCCGACAGATTCGCGGCCACTCCTTGGTGGCTGCGGCCTTGAGTGCATTTTTTACTCACGAGTTTTCCGCGACGAGCGGCATCCGCATTCGGTGGCGCGGGGTCGCCTGCCTGTGGGTCGGCTACATGGTACTTTACGCCGCCGGGTGGATATCAAAACCCCTCGCCGCCCCCGCGGCGATATGGCCCGCACACGCCCTGTGTTTCGTCGTGTACTCATTGCTGCCCTTGCGCCGTTGGCCGCTGGTCGCGCTTGGCATGATTTTCTCGGACCTGGTGTCGGATGCTGCCTTGGATTGGATGACGAATCGATCTCACGGCGCCATGTCAGTCCTTCTTGGCTTCGCATTCGCAAACACACTCACAGCGGCGGGTCCTGCATTCCTTGCGCGCCACCTGCGGTTGTTCCGCGACGAGGATCGTCTGCAAGTGATTATATCGCCGCTCTGGTTCGTGGCGCTCTTTGGCGGAGTGCTGCCGGGTGCGTTCCTCGGCGCGGCGACTCGCGCACACGGGCATGGTACACCGATCGTGCCGGCAGATATGTGTCTATGGATTCTCGCCGCGGTACTCACGATCGTCACGTTCAGTCCGGTCCTTTACGGGATTCTGCTCGGATTCTCCGAGCCCGCGGCCGCTTCAGCGCGACCCCGGGAGGGATGGGCGGTCTCAGCAATTGTAGTCGGTCTCTTCACGTGGTTCGCGATCGTGCCTTGGCCCCCGGCGGATCAGCTCGTGGAGCCGATGCTGTTTGCTGTGCCGCTCGTTTGGCTCGCGCTGCGCTTTTCGCACCGTGCGACGAGCACGGCTGTCGCAGTCGTTGCGGCGGGAGTCGCCTTTCTGGCGGGACATGGCCCCGGCAGCTATCAAAATTTCAGCGATCTCGTCGGCTGGTCCAATGTCGTCATCTCCATCGATATCTTTCTGCTGATCGGCTGTGGCGGCGCCCTGCTCGTCAATTTGTTGATGCTGAAGCAGCGGGCCCTGCTCGAGGAGCTGGCGAACGAGCATGATCAACTGCGCCACTACGCGCAGGCGCTTGATTTCGCCGAGGATGCGGCGCGCCGAGCAACCGCGGCGGACCTGCACGACGGCGTCGGTCAAGTGTTGGTCGGTCAGAGCATGACGCTCGCCGCGATGCGCGCGCACGTGAACGATCCGCGGCTTCTCGTGCTGCTCGAGGAGGCTGTAATGGCCTCCCGCGAAGCGCAGGAGGGCCTGCGGCTCATGATTCAGAACTTAACGCCTCCAGAGCTCGAGCACGCGTCGCTTGAAGTGACGCTGCAGTGGCTGGTCGATCTATTCAACAAGCGCTTCGGGTTTCGAGTGACGTATCGGGTAAATGGAGGCTCCGAGCTTCCTCGCCACCAGCTGCACCTGGTTTTCCGCTGTATTCGTGAGTTGCTGATGAACGCCTACAAGCACTCACAACGACAGTGCGCTGAGGTGGAAGTGGATGTCTCGCCAGGCGGGGTAGACCTCACGGTGATCGACGAAGGCATCGGCTTCGATGTGCGGCGCACGGTGCCCCTGCTCGGACTTCGGTTCGGACTCGAGCAGTTGCGGGCCCGAGTTCGCGCCGCAGGCGGAATGCTCGATATCGACACGGTCGCCGGGGAGGGTTGCCGCGTCACGGTGCGGCTGCCCTCATCCCCGCCGACTCGAGCGCTTGCTCCTCCGGGTTCGGAGAGGCGCATATGACCACTTTGCGGATCTCAGACCAAGGTTTGCCGCCTCCCTGGCGCGGCGGGCTGGAAGGTCGAGATCCGTGCTTTCCAGGGGGCCTATTTTCTGCCAATCTTTCAAGCAGAGCGCTACCGCATGGTCAAGGAATAACAGGTGAAGCTAGATAATTTGTTTTTTGATGCCCCGGTGATTCGGCGTCGAGGCAGGCCGCAATGACCGCGCGCGCAGCTTTCAATCGACTGAGCGGGTGTCAGTGGGTCAACGGCCAGTTGGTACCCATGAGCGGAGGCGTCTCATTCGCGGTCATCGACCCCGCCACCGAGGAGCAGATCGGCGAGATTGGCGAGGCTACTTCCGAAGACATCGGCCTGGCCGTGAGCGCGGCCACTCAGGCCCAACGCAGCTGGCGCAAGGTGAATCACCATCGGCGCGCGGAATTGTTGCATGAAGTCGCGCGGCGCGTGATGGCCGATCGGCCCCTCGTTGCCGAAATGTTGACCCGCGAAATGGGCAAGCCGTTCAAGGAATCCGCCGATGAGGTGTCGTGGTCCGCGAGCGCTATTGATTACTACGCCGAGATTGCTCGCCACGAGAACGGCAAGGTGTTGGGACCGGCCGTCGACGGTCAGTTCCATTTTACTACCAAGGATCCCTTGGGCGTGGTCGTGATCATCTTGCCGTTCAACTATCCGCTGTGCCTCCTGTGCTGGCAGGCGGCTGCCGCGCTGGCCAGCGGCAATGCGGTCATCATCAAGCCCTCCGAGCTGACCTCGCTGACTACGCTGCGGTTCATCGCGGCGTTCGATGCCTTGCCGCGCGGTCTTGTGCAAGTGGTCACGGGCACGAGCAGCGCTGGCAAGCAATTGGTCGAGCACCCGGAGACCCACATGGTGGCGTTCACGGGCGGGATCGAGACCGGTCGGCGGATTGCCGAAGTCTGCGGGCGACTTTATAAGCGCACCCTGATTGAGACCTCTGGCAACGATCCGTTCATCGTCATGCCTTCCGCCCCTCTGGATATCGCCGCTCGCGGTGCGGCATTCGGCGCCTTTTTGAACTGCGGTCAGGTCTGCGCGGCCGCGGAGCGCTTTTACGTGCACGAGCGCGTCTATGAGGATTTCATGGAAAAACTCGTGCACTACACGCTAAAGATCCGAGTCGGCAACGGCCTCGGCAAAATCGACATGGGACCGCTCGCTTCGCAGCGCGAGCTGAGGCGCTACCTGACGCTCCTCGAGTCCAGAAGCACGGGAGGTGCCAAGGTGCTGGCGGGCGGTGGGCGTCCTGCGCATCTCAAGAAGGGCTGGTTCGTCGAACCGACGGTGCTGGGTGACGTGTCGCCGGATGCGCCCATCATGAACGATGAGACATTCGGTCCGGTCGCACCGGTCTGCGCTGTGAAGAGTTTCGAAGAGGCCGTAACTCTGGCGAACCGCTCGCGCTACGCCTTGGGCGCGACGATCTACACCATGGATCTCGATGAGTCCATGCGCGCGGTCAACGAACTAGAAGCCGGAATGGTGTGGGTGAATGCGCCATTGCTGGACAATGATGCGGGTCCCTTCGGGGGCCGCAAGCAGTCGGGCATGGGCCGTCAGCTCGGCTCGGAGGGCTTGGACACCTTCAGACACACGAAGCTGGCTATGATCGACCACGGCGCCAAGGCTCACGATTTTTGGTGGTTTCCCTACGCGGACTCGGAGTCGTTCCCCGGCCATTCGCTTGATTGAAGAGGGACGGCTGCCGCCTGAACTCGAGGCGCGCATTGGCGCCCTCGAGGTGAACCGCGAGCCGTCGGATTTTGACGCGCGGAGTTGGATATTGATGATCCTCTTCGGCGTGATTTTGCCGCTGGTGCTGCTGATCACCGGCTTTCGCGTATGAGCCCTGATTCGAGCCTGCCGGCGGATGAGAGTGCGTGGCCGATGCTACCTCATGAGCGCACCTGGGGAGCCGGCCGGTTGACGTTGACCCTCGCGACCACGGCGGCAGCGACTTGGTGCTATTTGATCGGCGAATCCGTGGGCAGCTACCTGGGATTCATCAAGGGCGGCATCGCACTGACCGCAGGTTGCTTTATCGGGATGGTCCTCGTGCTCCTCGCAGCCGGTCCGGTCTGCTTGCGTTTTGGCATCGACTCCATCGCCGCCACCAAGCCACAGTTCGGTACGCGTGGCTGGATAGTGCCCGCTGTATTGCAAGGTATTTCGATCATTGGCTGGAACTCCCTGTTGATTATTTTCTTTGCGAAATCTGCGGTGCAGCTGGCGGTGGCGCTCGGCATGCTGGATGCCGGCGCGCAAAGCGCCCTGCTCGTTCCTTTGCTTACACTCGGTGCCTGCGGCGCCATTTTCTTCGCTTTGCGCCGCGGCGCGGCCGGCGTCTCATTGGTGTCGAACATCCTCTTCATCCACGTCTTCGTCGGCATTTGGATGCTTTATCTCCTGGTGTCCCATCGCTGGCCTGAGCTCATATCGGCGCAGCCTGCCCACGCAAGTGCTCAACCCCTGTGGAACTACACCACGGGTGTTGAGCTCGGCATCGGCGCAACTTTATCGTGGTGGCCCTACATCGGCGCCATGATTCGCATGGCACCGAACGGGCGCACCGTCGTCTTGCCGGTGATGCTCGGAATGTGCGCGCCCGTTCCCATCTTGAGCCTCATTGGACTCGCCGCCGTGCTTGTCCTCAAATCCTCTGATCCGGCGCAGTGGCTGCGCACCGTGGGCGGCCCGACGTATGCGGTCATTTCCCTCGCCTTCGTCACGGCGGCGAACCTCGGTACCACCACGGCGGGTATATACGCCTCCGCCATCGGCCTGCGGAACTTCAGTACCTTGCAGCGTCGCTCATGGAGCGCGCTGCTCTTGATGACCATCGCCCCGGTGGCTTTGGTGGGCGTCTTCATACCTGAGCTGTTCTTCGCCAAATTCGGCAACTTTCTCGCACTGATTGCGGTCGCGTTCGCGCCCATCTGTGGAATTCAGATCGTCGACTATTTTGTTTTGCGACGCCGACGCGTCGATGTGCGTGCGATCTACACAGCGCGCAGCGATTACCTGTTCTGGGGCGGCTTCAATCCGGCTGCGATAATCGCGCTCGTCGCAGGTTGCTGCGTGTACATCCGCTTACTGAATCCGCTCAGCTACCAATCCAACGATCTTTATTCCTATCTCACTGCGTCGCTGCCCGCAGCGGTGGCCGGGGCGGTGGTCTATTTCCTCGGCGGATTGCTCGTCATTCGCGCCGGCCGCGGCGGATATTCGCTGCGAATCAAGCACGACATCCGTTAGCACAAGCGCTCGCTTCACAAGCCCAGCTTCCTCTCGGGCTGGGCCGGGCCGCTCTAGGCCGCGCCGGGCCGCACCACGCGCGGCCCGGCTCCGACTCGGCGGAAAGGCATCCGTCCACTATTACCAACCGCGGCGATGGTCGCGATCCTCATCCTCACCGGCGACAAACGCGACACCGCGGTAGACCGTGCCGTAGGCAGGGCCGGCAATCGAGCGGAAGGTCTCGCCGGCCACCTTGCCTGTGAGGGCCGTGGCGGACACTTCGTCGGTGATTTCCACGATACGGTTTGGATCTGCGCCGTTGTCGCCGGAGGCGCTGCTGGTCGAAGTCGCTGCCCACAGTGTCACCGTGCCGTCCTCGTTGACCCGGCCGGTGAGGTTGCGCAGGCCGATGGTCGTGACGTCCGGGTACTGGCCATCGTAGCCCACGAGGTTGCTGTCGACCTGGCCGATCAGGCCACTGGTCAACGTGTAGGCGAGCGTCCAGGTGCCATTGCTGCCCAGGATCCATTTCTCCAAGCCCGCGTGCGCCGCATCGGCGCTGTTGCCCGTGCCCTCGTCGGTCACGTACAGCGTGTGATCGTTGGCGAAGAACAGGGCGAAGGGCGTGTAATCACCACCGCTCGTGCCATCAGCCAACGATGCCCGGGCGGAGTCGGTCGGGAAGCCGTTGAGGATGACGACCGCCTGCTGTGCGGCATTGGCGAGAGTCGGCAGCACATTGCCGGCCGCGGGGCCGGTGTCAGGTACCGGCACGAAGCCCGTCGGCGACTGCGGCCCATTGACCACGGTATAGACCGTCTGCACACCGTTGCTGCCGCTGCCCTTGGTGAAGTACAGCGCGCCGTTGTACTCGGTGATGCCGCGGTAGTTGTTGTCCTTGCCGGGCTTGTCGTCGGCACCCTTCTTGCCGAGCCCGAACTGCAGCAGCGGGTTGACCTCCGCCGAATTGCCGGCCGGGATGGCGACGCCCGCCGACCAGCCGTTGATCGGATTGACTGCCTCCACACCCGTGGTCTCGGTCACATCCGGGATCGTGCCGTTGCTCGCGGATCCAAACGTCGCCGCATTGCCGTTGTTCGCGTTGCCCACGGTGTAGTACAGGCCGTTCGAGCCCAGCAGGGCTGCGCGGCCGTTGTTGCCGCCATAGTTGATCGTCGGCGTGTACGAGAAGTGTCCGTCATCGTCCAGGGAGACGATGGTGCGGTGGAACGCATAGTCACTGCCGAAGGCGAAGGTCACCGGATTGGTCGGGTCCTGACCAGCCACGGCATCGGCGTTGGAGACGTCGAGGGCGCCGACGCCCGGGCTGCCATAGCCGACAAACACCAGGTAGTTGCCATGCTTGTCCTGGCCGAGGTGCAGCGCCAGCTCCGATTTGGAGGAGAAGCTGGTCACGACCTGATCGGTTGGCACGCGCAGGCGGTTGAGCACATGCCCGCTGTGCGGCTCGACCACCGTCAGGTAGATGGGCGAGGTCACGCCAAAGCTGCCATCGACCGTGTTGTTGTTCCAGACGGTGACGTAGTTGTTATCGGCGACCGCGGGAATGGTGGCGGTGTTCGTATTGGCCAGCGGCGCGCCGACCGCCAAGGACGCCACTGCCCCGGTCCAGCCTTCGTAATTGCTGCTGCTGATGATCAGCGAACCAGGTCGCAGGAAGCCGTCATCCGCTGCGGCGGTACCGACAGGCACGAATGCGGCTGCGCCGCAACCCACCAGCAGCGAAACGGCGCTGGCGATCGAAGAACGAGCGTTCATGGGGGTGCTCCCTTTGGTTGGCTAGGAATCGTTGGAATTGCTTGGTCATGCAACGTAATCAACCAACATGACAGAAACGTGAACGACATCGCCGCATCGCGCGGCTTGGGATGTCCAATCTCGGCTAACTTGTTGGTCCAGCCCGCCGGCGATACGCTTGCATCATGCGAGGGAGGCGTGAAGCTACCGCTCGCGTTGGCGGAGCAGGGATTGATCGATGAGTACGAGTTCGTGGTGCATCCAAGGCTAGCGGGTCACGGTCCGACATTGTTCGCGGGGCTATCGAAGCGTGTCGACTTGAGGCTCGTGAGCCGACAGGAGTTCGGCTCGGGGGCGGTGGCGATGCGGTATGAGCCTAGAAGGTAGCCATTCGGCTCACGGGGAAGGTCAAACTGCCCGCGCGAGTCACTTGCTAACCACCGCGACACGACGATCCGCTCCTCAGCAAGCACTCGATCGCGGAGCGCGCGACCCGGCGCGAACGGCGGCGACCGTCAGCCTCGCCATAACAGCCGCCTCGGGCTCGAGCGAAGCGGTTCTTCTCGTCAAAGGCCGCGCTTCGCGCTAATTGCCCGCGTCCCGGAAACGCTTGAAGCGATCGACTGCCTCCAGACGATCGGCGCCCTGAAACGGCAACATCCACCCCGGATATTCCGGAGGAAGAGCGCTGACCTCATCCAGCCGCCCAAGCTCGTCCTGGGTAAGCGTGAGATCGACAGCCGCTAGATTGTCCTTAAGCTGGTCGTGGCGTTTCGCGCCGATGATGACCGAGGTCACGACAGGCTTCGCCAAGAGCCATGCGAGCGAGACACGAGCAGGACTACACCCGTGTGCTTTTGCGATCGGTTCCATCACGTCCAGGATCTTCCAGGTACGTTCTTTGTCCACGATGGGGAAGTCGAAGTCGGTGCGACGTGAATCCGCAGGCCTCTGATTCGATCGGCTGTACTTGCCGGACAGCAGGCCTCCGGCCAGCGGACTCCAGACCAGCAGGCCGAGCTTTTCGGATTCCAGAAGAGGAACGATGTCCCTTTCCAGATCGCGGCCGGCAATCGAGTAATAGGCCTGAAGCGTGTCCAGTCGTGCGAGGTTCTTCAATTCGCAGATACCCAGCGCCTTGGCGATCTTCCAGCCCTGCCAGTTGGAGCAGCCGATGTAGCGCACCTTTCCCTGCTGCACCAGTGTATCTAGCGCGCGAACCGTCTCCTCTACAGGGGTCACTAAATCGTTGCCATGGATCTGGTAGAGGTCGATGTGGTCGGTCTGCAGGCGGCGCAGACTAGCCTCGACGCCGTCCATGATATGGCCGCGCGAGGCCCCGACATCATTGCGTCCCGGACCGACGCGGCCGTAGACCTTGGTCGCGATCACGACATGCTGGCGAGCGATCTTGAGGTTCCTCAGCGATTGCCCAAGGATCTTCTCGCTTTCGCCCTCCGTATAAACATCCGCGGTATCAAAGAAGTTGATCCCGCTGTCAACCGATGTCCTAACCAGCTCATCGGCGGCGGCCTGGCCAACGGCTCCGATGACCCTGTACATTCCTCTGCCGTCCCCGAAGGTCATGGTTCCGAAGCACAGTTTCGAGACCTGTAGACCTGTATTGCCGAGGGTTGCGTATTTCATGGCGGCTTCCTTCATTTGCGAGTCCGAAGTTTGCTTGGCGGGCGACAGGGGCCGTTGCGATAGGCGCTCGTCCTCCAGCGTCTCTTGCTCGACTATATCGCTACCGGGAAGTTCAGGGGTCGCTCATGTGTAACCGGCGGTTCGAGTTGACCAGTCTGCGGACGACTGACGCACCGCACCGGGCCACTCCGCGAGCTTGCAAAATCCTGCGACCCCGTCGCGGCCGCCGTACCGTGACCCTATCGGCAGCCTACGGCCTCCGGGACACTTCGGCCACCCAGACTCGCTGGCTCAAGAACCATTGAGGTCAAATACTTGGTGGGCAACCGCAGGCTCGAACACGGGACGACGGGGGAAGTCTTAGCGGCTGAATTGCGCTCTCCGATCTTCGTACGCTACGGTGCCCGACCGGTAGACTAGCTCGCCTCAACACGCCTGCCCAACAACTATTGGTTCTATTCCAATACAACCGAGACATGACGGCAATTGAGCACAACCGAAGTCCCGGAGCACCATCGCAGGTCCATCGCCTCAGTATCGGTACTGATCGGTCTTAAACGGCCCTGCCTGCTCGACACCGATGTAACGCGCCTGGCGCTCGGTAAGGATCGTAAGTTCGCCGCTCAGCTTGTTGAGCTGCAGACGTGCCACCTTTTCATCCAAGTGTTTCGGCAGTACATGAATGCCGACCGGATAGTTTGCCGTATTCGTATGGAGCTCGATCTGTGCCAGCGTTTGATTGGCAAACGATGCACCCATGACATAGCTCGGGTGCCCCGTGCCGCACGCCAAATTAACCAACCGACCCTCGGCCAAAAGGATAATGCGCTTGCCATCCGGGAAGATAATATGATCCACCTGCGGTTTAATATTCTCCCACGGATATTGCTTGAGCGCAGAACAGTCGATTTCGTTGTCGAAATGGCCGATGTTGCACACGATGGCGTTGTTCTTCATGCGCTTCATGTGTTCGTGCGTGATCACATGAATGTTGCCGGTAGCGGTTACAAAAATATCAGCGTGCTCGGCCGCATACTCCATGGTCACCACCCGATAGCCTTCCATAGCCGCCTGCAGGGCGCAGATCGGATCAATTTCGGTTATCCACACTTGCGCCGACAGCGCGCGCAGCGCCTGGGATGATCCCTTGCCCACATCGCCGTAGCCGGCGACCACCGCAATCTTGCCTGCCACCATGACATCGGTGGCGCGCTTGATGGCATCGACCAGCGATTCGCGGCAGCCATACAGGTTGTCGAACTTGCTCTTGGTCACCGAGTCATTGACATTGATGGCCGGAATCGCCAACTCCCCGTCCCTCACCAGCTGATAGAGGCGTTTGACGCCGATGGTCGTCTCTTCCGACACGCCCCGCAAGGCCCTGAGGCGCACCGAATACCAATGTGGGTCGCGGCCTAGAGTCGCTTCGATGGCGGCGAAGAGCGCGGCCTCATCTTCGCTGCGGGGATACGCGAGGACGCTCCGATCGCCTTCGGCGCGCGCACCCAGGTGTAGCAATCCCGTGGCATCGCCGCCGTCATCGACCAGGAGGTTGGCGTACCGGCCTTTGGGCCATTCGAAGATGCGATGGGTGCAGTTCCAGTAGGCATCCAGCGTTTCGCCCTTGTAGGCGAACACCGGTGTGCCGCGCGCAGCGATTGCCGCCGCAGCATGATCCTGTGTCGAGAATACGTTGCACGAGGCCCAACGCACCTCGGCGCCCAAAGCTTGTAGGGTTTCGATCAGCACCGCGGTCTGGATGGTCATGTGCAGCGAACCGGCCACACGTGCACCTCGCAGCGGCTGGCGCGGCGCATACTCGGCGCGGATTGCCATGAGCCCTGGCATTTCGGTTTCCGCAATGAGTATCTCTTTGCGACCCCAGTCGGCGAGAGACGGATCGGCAATGCGGCAATCGCCGGAAGAAGATACGCGATCGGTAACGGCGTTCATGGCAAGCTCCAACTCCTGGTTTAAGTTGTGAGCGCCGTTGGCCCTACAGCCACGGTACCGCAAGCCTGGCTGGTCTGTACCCAGTCGCAGCGCCCCTTGCAGCGCCGGCGTGCCGAAGAGGGCACGTCATGAGTCGCAACTATACGGATGTTGAGAATCTGAATCAATGATCGATGGCATGCCCCTGCCCTTAGTTCGCCGCCTCGGCAATCGCGCGCGTGAGAGCGTCGAATTCAACGGGCTTCACCAGGTGCGCATCAAAGCCCGCTGCTTGCGAGCGTTGCCGGTCTTCCAAATGTCCGTAGCCGGTTAATGCCACGATGCGGACGGATCCGAGGCCTCGCAGTGCACGCAATTGGCGAGCGACCTCGTAGCCATCCATTTTCGGCAATCCGATATCCAGTAGAACCACCTGCGGTTGATACGCGGCGGCAAACGCCAATGCGTCCTCCCCCGAATAGGCCACTTGGATCTCATGTCCCTCCATGGCGAGCGCCATTGCCAAAGAGTCCGCCGCATCATGGTTGTCGTCAACGATCAGCACGCGGCGTGCGGTTACAGCGGGCGGGCGGGTCTCTCCGGCTTGCGCGGCTTCGATAGGCTCAGCGAGCGGCAGCCAAATTTTGCAGGTGCACCCCCTTCCTAGCCCTTCACTGGTGCAGGTCACCTCGCCCTGGTGCATCGAAATGATCTTGCGCACGAGCGATAAGCCGACGCCGAGGCCGCCTTCGGAGCGGTCTAGAGCGCGCTGACTCTGTGAGAACAGGTCGAACATTCGAGGTAAAAAATCCGGCGCGATGCCGATGCCATTGTCTTGGATCGTTAGCAGCGCCGAGGGCCCGTTCTGCGTCAATTCGGCACGAACCTCGCCCCCGCAGTCCGTGTACTTGGCCGCATTGTTCAGTATGTTGACGATACACTGTACGAGCCGCGTCGAGTCCCCCAGCACATAGAGGGGGCGCTCCGGATACACCGCCGAGATCTGATGTCCACGTTCACGCATCAAGGGATCCACGGCTTCGATCGCCAGGGCCAACACAGCGCCGAGATCCACCCTGCCGACCTTTAGCTCAATTTGGCCCCGCGTGATCCGGGAGACATCGAGCAGATCATCCACGAGTCTCGTAAGGTGCCTCACCTGGCGCTGAATCACAGCCCCGGCTTTTTGGACGCGGGCATCGGTGGATGGGATTTGCGCCAGCAACTCAGTGGCGTTGCGTATTGGAGCCAATGGGTTTCGCAGCTCGTGCGCCAGCATTGCTAGAAATTCGTTTTTTTGCTGATCCGCGCGCTCCAGCTCGCGCTGCACTCGCTTGAGCGCCGTGACGTCGACATGCGCACCGATTGCGCCTCGCACGCGGCCGTCCGAACGAAACAGGGGCGCGGCGCTCACCATCATATTGATCGCCTGACCTTCGAAGAACTCCACATCGAGCTCGACGTCTCGTTGCTCCTCTCCCGTACGAGCCGCGCGCTGCATCGGCAAATCCTCCGGCGGGATTTCCAATCCCCCTCGAGTGCATCGAAACACCGTATGCGGACCGTCCTCTGCACTGAGCGACAGGTTTTGCCTGGGAGAGATATGAAGCATCCCGGCCAGGCGCGCCGAGGCCGACATATGCTCGCACAGTGGATCGTGCGCGATGGCGACACCTACCGGAATGAGGTCGAGCATGGTTTGGAGCTCCTCCCGCTGCCGCTCCAGCTCCTCAACCGTCAGCTGCAATGTCGTGTTCGCATCCGCCAGATCCAAGGTTCGCGCTTCCACCTGCTTTTGGAGTTCTCGCGGAGAGCGCATCTGAAGCGCGAGCGGCATGAGCCTCAGGAGTGAGAACAGCGTGGCAATCGACACGATTCCCGTGAGCAGCTTCAAGGCGCCGGCGAGTCGGTAATAGGGATGCCAGACGGTCCATATCTCCATGATGTGCGTGGATCCGCACAGGAAAATGAAGGCGGCGAACATCAGGAATACCCCCGGAAAGGGTATTTCCGCGGTTCGACGTCTCACCAACCGGTAGAGCGAGAGGGGGATCGCAAAATACGCTGCCGCGATGAGTCCATCCGACCCCACGTTCAGCCACAGTGTGCCGGGCTGCCACAGGTAGCAATGGCCATGCGGCAAAAATCCGGGTGCAGCCATTAGCCACATGAGTCCTCGCTAGCGGTTTGCCCCGACAGCAGGCAAGGAACCGTTGTTGTTACGCGGTTACACGCGAAGTGCGATTCTATCCCAGCCTACCCCCATACCCGCACTCGAGGGCAGCCGCCGTCGCTCAACACGCTGGGCCTGCGCCGCCCACACCGCGGGCTGAGCGGCGTGATTCAAGTTCGCGTAGCACAGATCGCCGTTCAGGAAGTGGCACAGCGGCTCGAATCGCTCGACCGCCTCGACTGCAAAGCGGCTCTGCGGCGAGGAGAGCACCCAAGAAGTCACCGGGGTTGCCAAATCACCGTAGCTTGTCCAACGAAAAGACGCGCGGCCCCGCGGCGCGGTTTGAAATGTGGCCGCGAATGGCTTCGCAAAGTTGCGATCGTTATCGGCGGTGACCGCGTAGCGGTAGCGGGCACCGGAATGCAGCCCATCCAGCTTTGCGTGATATGTGAATACCGTCTGGCCATTGAGCCCGTCGGTGTAGGTTCGTTGGACGGATGGACGACCGTCGCTATCCTTCCGCCTCATACTGACCAGGTCACTCCAATTTAAGACAATCTGCCCATAGTGCCTCGGCACACAGCCGCAACCTTATTGCCATCCGGATCGCGCACGTAGGCCGCGTAGAAGTCAGGCGAATAATGCGGTCGAAGTCCCGGAGGGCCATCGCACGCGCCTCCATTGGCCAACGCCGCAGCATGGAAGTCGTCCACTGCTTTCCACGACCGCGCGCTGAGCGCGACCATGCTGCCGTTGCCCACCGAGGCCGGCCGTTGATCGAACGGCGTGCCGATCCAAAACGCCAGCTCCCGAGCACCGTCCTGCTCGTAGATTCCCCACCCCGCCGCGACCCGGTCCCATTCCGGATCACCCGTGACACAGCGATTCATTCCGAGCGGAGCCAAGGTTGCCGAGTAGAAAGCGATGGCCCGCCCGAGGTTGTTGGTGCCGAAACAGACATAGCACAGCATCGGGGAATCCTCCATACGTTGGAAGGCGCTAGCCGCTACGCGATTCTTCGGCGGTACCCCGTTCGCGCCCGTCGGCGGGAGTCCCGCTCTCTCAACTCCAAATGAAGTGCCTGCGCTGCCCGTACCACCATCGGCCCCACAGAGCCATCGCCACACAGCTCATCAGCGCGAAACCCGCCCTCATCGCCAACGGCGGTCCGGCATCGCCGAACGCCTGCATCGCATACATCGACCAGCAAGCCGACGCGCCCAGCAAAACGAAGAAACCCCACCAGGCCCACGGCCGACGGCGCCAGACGCCGAGGGAGAGCGCAAGCACCAGCGCGGCATACACGAGCGGCCAGTGACCCAACGGCGGGAATCGCGGCGCTGCGTTCGCCTGCGCCGGAATCCGCAGATGAGGCATCATCAAAGCCGAGAGCAGCGCCATCGCTCCCGACACGGCCAAGACGATCGCAGCGCCCTTGAGCGTCATGGGCACCGTCGCCGGGTCTACCGGGGTTGTCGCGCCTCGAGCAGCAACGGCTGTTCCCGGAGATTTGAGCGCACCCTCGATCACTTCCGACAACCACGCGACGTCGTTGCGCGCAAGCCATTTGCCGAACGCCACCATCGCCAGCCCGCCGCCGAGCATGACGAGGGGGGCCAGCACCGCGGGCACCGGCATCGTTGAGACTGCAGCCAAGAGGAATCCCACCGACCCCAGCGCGACCATCCCAAACCAGAAGGTCATGAACACTTTCACGATCGGAAGCATCGTGAATCGGCCGGTGAGGAGCACCCTTCCTTCGCTCACATGAAACCGACCCAGGAAGAAAGGCTTGAACGAATTGCCGACCATCGGAATCACTCGCTGAAGACGCACGGAGTCCTTCGTTACCTTCCCCACCGCGGCCGCCTCGCTCAGCGCCGAGAACACCGAGCGCTTGGTCGCCGCGTGCAAGCGCTCAACGGACTCGTCCAGTCCGACAGCACTGCGAAACTCGGCAGGGGTCGATTCGTATATCAGCCGCCACAACCATCGAAACATCGGCTCGTCCCTTGCGCAATTCAGCATCCAGACCTTACCCGGTTAGCGCCTGAGATTCTGCGCGGCGCCTCCCACGTCGCAAGAATGATGCCTTGGGGGGTCTGACCCACCCCAGGAGCTCCAGCCGACTCAGGAGCCACTCGATCCCGACGCAAAAATCCTCTCGAGCTCGTAGGGCTTCGCGACCTCGAGTTGATCGAAACGGCAGTCCTGCGGCCGCTTGTCGGGGCGCCAGCGCAGGAAAATAGCCGAGTGTCGGAAGCGATCGACCTGCATGTGATCGTACTTCACCTCACAGACGCGCTCGATTCTGAGTGGCTCCCAGGAGAGATCCTTACCCGCGCTCCAGCGACTCTGCGTGCCCGGCATGCGGCTTGATGCGCCCGCGACGCCCGCCCAATCACGCCAAGGATGGCCCTCCAATGCATTCCTGCGCAGCGGCCCGAGCTCCTTCACGAGCTGCCTGCGCATCGCCATGGTGAAAGATGAGGCGACCCCGACGTGCTCGAGTACCCCGCTCGCATCGTACAGCCCGAGCAACAGAGAGCCGATCGCATCCTTCCCACTTTTGTGCCAGCGGAATCCAGCAACCACACAATCGGCCGTACGAACGTGCTTCACCTTGATCATCACGCGCTTGCCCGGCAGATAGGTACCTGACTCGGGCTTCGCAACCACACCGTCCAGGCCGGCCCCTTCGAAGCGCGTCAGCCAGTCGAGCGCGATTCGCGGATCGCGCGTGACGGGGGTGAGATACACAGGCGGTTTCACTTTCCAAAGCAACTGCTCGAGAGCCGCACGCCGGGCTGACTGCGGTGCCGACATGAGGGTGCGTCCCCCGACGGCAAGCAGATCGAACGCAATGAACGAGGACGGCGTCTCTTTCGCGAGCTTCTCGGTGCGTGATGCCGCGGGATGCAATCGCAGCTGCAGCGCGTCGAAGTCCAGCCCCTGCGCAGTCGCAATCACGATCTCGCCATCGACCACACAGTTCTTCGGCAGGCGCTCCAGCAACGCCTCGTGCAGCTCGGGAAAATAGCGGTCAAGGGGTCGTGCGTCGCGGCTCTGGATGTACACCCCGTCATTGCGCCGGAAGACGATTGCCCGGAAGCCGTCCCACTTCGGCTCATATAAATAACTGCCGAGGGGAAGCTCCTCCGCGAGTTTGGCGAGCATCGGCTCCACTGGAGGCCGCACATCCAGGCTTGTAGAACCCTTCGACGGCACCGTCGCTCCACTGTGCATGGGAGCCCCGGGGGCGCCCTGGCCAGTGCATTGTAGCGCCGGCGATCAATGGGCGCTTGGCAGCTCGAGAATTGCGATGCCCCGCTCTTTCTGCCACCGGGACGACCGGGCGGAGAATGCGAGTCGCCGGCCATCTGGCGACCACACGGGGTGATCCGCGTTCAACGTTGGATCTGTCACCTGGACCAGCCCGGTCCCGTCTCGATTGATGAGGAATATGGCGTACAGCCCAGAGGCGCTGGCTCGGCTGGACTCGAAAGCCAATCGTTGACCGTCGGGCGACCAAGTCGGTGCTCTGCCCTGAGCGGGGCTCCTCTCCAATGGATGCGCAATACCGCTATCGTCCACGAGCCAGATGGAATTCTTCGTCTGATCATAAGATTGTCCATGATTTTCCTGGCCCGCGAAGGCGATCCACTTGCCGTCCGGTGAGACGCTGGGCATGCCGGTGAGGACCTGTGCCTGGCTCGTTGCGGGTACTGCAAGGCTGCGCGCAAGATCGATCTTCTTGATGACGAGTTCTTGGGCGTCCATGACCGCGAGAGTGTTGCCGTCGGGATACCAGGAAGGATAGAACACTTGATCTGATAACCCGGCGGCCGTCACCTCGCGGGCATTCGAGCCGTCGGCACCCACGAGCCAAACCCGGCTGCGGTCATTTGCAGTGCCCGTAAACGCGATTCGGTCGTTCTGCCGCGACCAATTCGCGCGAGTCGTTGCGACGGGAAGAGAGGAACCCACGAGTGGTTGGGGTTGGCCGCCGGCCACGGAAACCAGCAAGAAGGTCGCATTGGGTTCATCGCTGCGAGTGAACAGGACCCGGGTACCATCCGAAGAGAAGCAGGGCCACAGGTCGAGGTGGCCGGAAGTCAAGAACCGGACGGGCGCCGTGGCCACCCACGCGGCGAAGGCACGGTGCGGACCGAAGCCGGAGGATACCAAGAGCAGGCCTGCGAGTGCAGCGGCGCGCTTGTTCAGGAGCAATCGACTGATCATGCGAACTGCCATCGACCTTATTCTAAGCGGATGCTCCTTGATCGACCACGGCTGCAATCTCGGGGACGGTAGCATAATGCATGCATACCAGTTAACGCCCGTACATGCCGGACCAGGGATTGCTGTTGCCGACGTCGCTCTCGGAGCGGCTGCCCGAGGATCACCTGTCCTACTTCATCAGAACGCGAGCAAGCGTGGTGGGTATGCCGGAGCGCCCATCTTAGGCCAATTCTCGCCGTTCTGCGGCTCGGTGCCGTAGCGCCGGTGGGTGGGCCCGCCGGGAGGGCCCGCCCGCGGCGGCCAGCGTCCCGATTCGCCACTGTCCACCGCCATTTGCTGAGACCCGGCCGGCGATGTAATGTCCAGATAAGCAATGGAGGCCGAAGGAATTCCGACATGAATGCACGTACGAGCACTGGATCGAAGCGCTACCGGGTGGTTCAGTGGGCTACGGGCAACGTGGGCTCGCGTGCGTTGCGCCGCGCGATTGAGCATCCCCAGCTCGATCTTGTCGGGGTATGGGTGCACAGCGCGAACAAAGTCGGCCGTGACGCCGGCGAGCTCGCGGGGATCGCACCGATTGGAGTGACCGCGACCAATAGTATCGAGGACGTGCTCGCGCTCAAGCCCGATTGCGTACTCTATATGCCGCACGTCTGCAACTTCGACGAGATTTGCCGAATCCTCGAATCCGGCTCGAACATCGTCACCACTCGAATGGAATTGCAGAACCCTGCGGCGCTCGATGCCGCGATCTGTGCCCGAGTCGAGCAGGCTTGTCAGCGCGGCAATGCCTCGATCCATGCCACCGGCTCCAGCCCTGGCTTCATCACCGAGGCAATGCCGATCGTGCTCGCCTCCATCCAGCGTCGGCTGGATAGCCTCCGCATTGATGAGTTCGCCGACTGCTCGTCGCGCAATTCGCCCGAGATGCTGTTCGATATGATGGGGTTCGGCAGAGGCCCCGGGCCGGCCAACCAGGCGCAATTGCATCATGCGCGATCGAGTTTTGCGCCCTCGCTGCAACTCGTGGCCTCCGCGCTCGGACTCCCGATCGAGAGTTTCGAAGTCGACGGCGCGCAAGGATATGCACGCAACGATGTGCACATCGCCGCAGGCGTCGTTCCGGCCGGCACCGTCGCTGCCACAAAGACCACTCTATCGGGCATGCGGGGTGGAAAGCCCCTGATGAGCTTCACGACGACCTGGTTCGTATCGGATGATGTCGATACGAGCGATGGCGAGAAGTGGGAATTCCGCTCGCCGTCGGGGTGGCATATCGTGATGCAGGGAGATTGTCCGCTCGACATCTCCATATCCTTTCCAGTCCCGCCCGAAGACTATGCCGACATGACACCGGGCCTTACGGCGCATCGCCCCATCAACGCGGTGCCCTATGTTTGCGAGGCGCCGGCCGGCATCCAGACAAGCATCGACCTGCCTCAGATCATCGCACGGCTCGGCTGAAACCTCGGTCGTGCCGCCGGCAGACGAATCGTTCCCGGATCAATAGAGCGGTAGATCGTGCTTCAGACCGGGACAGGGGCGATCGCCGCGCTCAGTATCACCGCATTGCTGCTGACCGGTTGCGGCCGCACTGGCCCGGGTCGCTCGGTGTCCCGCGCGCAGCATGACGACGGCAACGTGCTCAACTTCTACAACTGGGCCGACTACATCGCCCCCGACACGGTTGTTTCCTTCGAGAAGCTGACCGGCATCAAGGTCCGCCTCTCCTTTTTCGAGACGAACGAGACGCTCGAATCGAAGATGCTGACGGGCAACAGCGGCTTCGATGTCGTCGTGCCAACCGCGCCATTCTTCCAGCGTCAGATTCGCAGTGGCGCCTATTTGAGCCTGGACAAGAAGCGGCTTCCCAACCTCGAAAATCTCGACCCCGCCATCATGGCTCGAGTCGCACTCAATGACCCGGGCAACGCACACGGAGTCGTCTACATGTGGGGAACCTACGGCATCGGCTACAACATAAAAAAGGTGGCCGACGCGTTCCCGAATGCTCCTCTCACGAGCTGGCGCCTCATCTTTGACCCCGCGTCAGCCGCCAAACTGGCCGGCTGCGGAATCAATCTCCTCGATGCACCTGCCGGGGTGGAACGTCTCGTTCTTAAATACCTCGGCAGGAATCCCAATACACCGACGCCGCGAGATTTCGCAGACGTCGAGAACGTACTCATGGCTATCCGACCCTACATACGCAACATCGACTCATCCATCGATACCGAGGCGCTCGCCAATGCCGATATTTGCATCGCACTGACCTACAACGGCAGTTTCGCGCAAGCTCGGAATCGCGCCAAGGAAGCGAAGAATGGGATCCGACTCGCTTTCGTGATTCCCGAGGAAGGCTCGCTGATCTGGTTCGACATGCTGGCAATACCACGCGACGCACCGCACGTCGCCAACGCGTACACCTTCATCAATTATCTGATGGATCCCCGAGTCATCGCCAATGACTCCAAGTTCATCGGAAATGCCAACGCCAATGCGGCCGCCACCCCACTGCTCGATCCCTCCATCGCCGCCGATCCGGTCATCTACCCACCCCCCGATGTGCAGCAGCGGCTATTCGTGGAGACGGAAGATTCTCCCGAGCAGTCGCGTACGATCACCCGCATCTGGCAGAAGTTCAAGACCGGCCAATGACGAATCATCCTGGTTTAGCGGTGAATTTGGCGATTCGCTGTGCGGCATCGGGTGCAAGCCCCTCGTTTTTGAACATTTCCAGGCCGTGAGCATCCTGCAGGCTCAGTCCGTCGACCTCGATCAGGGCGCGCTTGTTGACCTGGTTGGCGTACCAGGAATTTTTGAGGATGTCCGCGACCAGCGATGCCAACTCGGCGTCGAAACGATCGTCCGGAAAACAGAGGTTGGCGAGGTGCATTGCCTCGGCTTGCCTCCCCGAATAAGAGCGACACGTGAGCATCATCTCGCTCGCCTTTGCCGTGCCGATGCGGTGTGGAAGCCGCAGGCTCAGGCCCCATACCGGGGTCAAACCCCATCGTGCGTAGACGTCCGAGAACTGCGCGGTCTCGGACGCGACGATGAGATCCGCCGCCAGCGCAAGCTCCAAGGCGCCTGTCGAGCAATGGCCGCGAACGGCGGAAATCACCGGCTGAGGCAAATTGGCTATCTTTTGGATGACTTCCGAATGAAAGTGGGGTTTGGCATGCGCCTTCACATGCTCGAGAACCTCATTCATGTCGTAACCGGCGGAGAAGTTGGCGCCCGCGCCTCGCAAGATCACGAGGCCGATCTGCTTGGTTGCGCGCGCGATGCGGTCCACGTGGTGCGCCAGCGCTTCGAACATTGCCTTCGATAGCGCGTTCAATTTATCCGGGCGGTTCAACGTCAGGGTTGCCACCCCGCCGCTGTCCTCACGTTGGACCAGATCGCTCATAGCGAGGCTCCTCCTTACGATTCCACCACCCGCCCCCGAGCGCTTGAAACAGCCCGGCCGTGTCGGAAAACCGATTGCCTTCGGCCTGTACCAGCGCCAGCTCGGCTTGTTGATAGGACTGCTCGGCCAACAGCACGGCGACCAGGCTGATGGTTCCGAGTTGCCGCTGGCGTTGAGCGAGATCGAACGTCTTCTTCGCCGCACGCTCCGTCTCGACGCTCGCCTTGAGCGCATCGGCGTCTGCCTGCAATGCCCGCAATGTATCGGCGACGTTTTGGCAGGCGAGAATGACGGCGCCACGATATTGGGCCGCCGCTTGATCGAGTGCAGCGTCCGCGGCGCGCTTCTTATGCAGCAATGCTCCGGCATCGAACAAGGTTTGCGTAAGCGATGCACCCGCGTCCCAGAATCCCGTATAGGGAGAAAAAAGCTGGCCGATTTTCAGGGCGGTCGATCCGAGATCGGCGTTGATCGGAAATTGCGGCAACATGTCGGCGAGCGCAACCCCCACGGCGGCGGATGCGGCATGCATGTTCTCTTCGGCCTGTCGCACATCCGGGCGCTGTTCGACCAGCTTCGACGGCACGCTCACAGGAAGCTCGGTAGGAAGCGTCAATTCGCTCAACCGGAACGTCTCCGACGGCTCGCCGGACGGCAGGCGGCCAAGCAGCGCGGTCAGGGCATCGCGGGTCTGGCCGAGCTGCTTTTGCAGCGGCGCGAGGGTCTGTGCCGTCTGCGCCTCGGCCGATTCCTGGGCGAGCACATCCAAGTCGCTCACGGTACCGATCGAGCGCTGGTGCCGGACTTTGTCCGTGAGTTCATGCTGCACCTCGAGCAGTCGTTCGGTGGCCGCGATCTGTCCGCGCAGGGTGGCCTCCTCTACCGCGGTCACGACCACATTGCTGCTCAAGGTGAGATACGTCGCCTCGAGCTGGTAGCGGGTGCTCTGCTCCTGCGCCTTGGCCATCTCGACGGCGCGGCGGGTGCCGCCGAAAACGTCCGGCGCGTAGGTCAAGCTCAATTGCGCTGTATACAGATCATAGTAGGGGTTCGCTTGCGGGAGGCTGGTGGGATTGGAAATGGTGCCGATGGCGTTCTTGGCACGTTGCGCGTTGAAGTCTCCCTGGACCACCGGAAAGAAGCTGGTCCGTTGCGCCGCATAGAGCTCGTGGGCCTGCTTCAGCGCCGCCTGGGCAGCGCCGACATCTGGATTGGCTTTGAGCGATTGCTCCACCAGCTGATTGAGCTGGGGCGACTGAAACAGCGTCCACCATTGGCTCGGAATGTCCATGCCGGCCACGAAGCGTTGCGCGCTTCCTGCCGCACCCCCGGCCGCAGTGGTTTCCCCTTGCATGGGCGCGCTGCCGTAGTCGCCGGATGAGGGCGCAGCCGGCCGCTTGAAATTGGGCCCGACCGCGCAGGCAGCGAGACCCGCGACGATTACACCGGAAGCTAGGCGCGCGCGCATCATCGGCCCCACCGTGGCTCACCGTGGCGTTGCTCGGCCCAATGCTCGATCACGTGGTACATGGAAGGGAGAACGACCAGGGTGAGCAAGGTGGCGATCGCCAGTCCCCCGACCACGACGGTGGCGATGCCGCGCTGCACGTCGCTCCCGACCCCGGTGTGAATGGCGGCCGGCAGCATACCCAAGGTGGCGACGGTCGCGGTCATCAGCACGGGCCGCAAACGCTCGGTTGCACCTTTCATGATCGCCTCGTGCAGCTCGAGTCCGGACTTTCTCTGCCGATTGAGGTTCGACACCATGATGATGCCGTTCTGGACCGCCACGCCAAAGAGGGCAATGAAGCCGACGCCGCTCGCGACGTTGAGATTTTGACCGGTGATGTGCAGAGAGATCAGGCCGCCCAAGGTGGCCAGGGGCACCACGCCCAAAATCAGCGCCGCCTGCCGGAAGGATTTGAGGCCCACGGTGAGAAAAAGCAGCATCATCCCCATGACCAGCCCGAGAATCACCAGCAGGCGCGCTTCGGCACGGCGCTGGTTCTCGAACTGCCCACCCCACTCGAGCCTGATCTTGTTTTTATCGAAATGAACCTGATCGCTGATTTTCTTCTGCGCTTCCTCGAGGTATGAGGTGAGATCTTGGTCGCGATTGTCGATCCGAATGGTGAGGTTGCGCTGTCCGTTCTCGCGCGTGACTGTGCTTTCCCCGGTGCGTGCTCGCACATCGGCCAGCTCCGACAGCGGCACTTGCGCCCCGCTCGCGGTATGCACCAGGAGGTTGCCGAGTGCCTCGGGTGAATTGCGAACATCGCGTGTATACCGGACCGTCAGTGGATAGGTCCGTTCCCCGACATAGACGGTCGAGACCGGGGCTTGGCCGACGCCGGTCTGAATGACATTCTGCACGTCCGTCATATTCACACCGTAGCGCGCGGCCTTCTCACGATCCAGTTTGATTTCCATCTGTGGGATGGGCGGCTCTTGGAACAGGGAGGCGCTCGATGTGCCATGAATGGTATAGAGCACCTGCACGATCTGACCGCCCACGTCGCGCAACTCGTTCAAATCGTCGCCGAAGATTTTGATCACCAGCGGGCTGTGCGCACCGCCGATCATGTCATTCACCCCGTCGATGATGGGCTGGCTGATACCTATGGAATAGCCCGGCAAATCTTTCGCGAGACCCGCGGCGAACTTATCGACGAATTGTTTCTTGGACTCACCGTGCGGCCAGGTCCCATAGTCCGTGAGGCCAACCGGCGCCTCGATGTGCGACATGGTCCAAGGATCCGTTCCGTCATCGTTCCGGCCGGTTTGCGTGACGACGTAAGACACCTCGGGATACTTCAAGATCGCGCGGCGCAACTCGCTCGCCATGTCGCTCGCCTTGTCCAAGGCGAGCCCCGTCGGCATTTGCACTTGGAGCCAGAGCGCGCCCTCATCGAGGTCCGGCAGAAAGTTCCGACCCACGGTCGCCCCCAATCCGATCACCGCCAAAAGCGCGAAAATCGTGACGCCATAAATAATCCGCGGCTGATCGAGACAGGCCTCGAGGAGCCGGTCGTACCACACGGTCAGACGCTCGAGCCAGCGGTTATGATAGACCGCCCCGGGCTTGCGGAAGGCCATGTAGGCGAGTCCCGGAACCAGCGCCATGGTAGCGAGAAGCGCGCCAAACAAGGCGTAGCCCATCGTGTAAGCCATCGGGGTGAAGAGCTTGGCTTCCGCGCGCTCGAACGAGAACATGGGCAGGTAGGCCGTGATGATGATGAGGCTCGCGAAGAAGATGGGCCGTGTCACCTGCAGGGTGGCTGCCTTCGCTTCATCCTCGCTCAATACCTCGTTTGGCAGCGCCTCCCGGCGGCGCAGCACCGACTCGGTCACGACGATCGCGCCATCGACCAAAATGCCAAAGTCGATCGCGCCCAGCGATAGAAGATTTGCGGACACGTGGGTGAGATTGAGGAGCGAGAACACCGACACCAATGCGAGCGGAATTGTGACCGCGACCACCAGAGCACTGCGCGGGCTGCCCAGAAACACGATCAAAATCAGAAAGACAAGTCCGATGCCCTCGAGAATCGTTCGGCCCACCTTATGAACGGTCGCTCGAACCAGATTATCGCGGTCGATGTACGGCACGATCCTGACGCCGTCATGCGCGAGCGCACGGTTGAGCTCATCTACTTTGGCGTGGACACCGCGCAAGGTCTCCGACGGGTTTTGGTACTTGAGCATGAGCACGATGCCTTCGATCGTGTCCGGATTGCTGTCCTTGCCCAAGATGCCCTCGCGCTCCTGGTGACTGAGCGTCGTGCGACCCAGGTCGCGCACCAATAGCGGCGTTCCATTGACCTGCGTGACGACGATCGAGCCGATCTGATCCAAGGTACGAATCAGACCGACGCCGCGGATCACGTAGCTCTGATCGCCGCGCGAGACGCGCCCGCCTCCGGCATTCGTATTGTTATTGTTGATGGCCGTCATGACATCCGTGATGCCGAGGCCGTAGTGGTCGAGCTGCTTTGCATCGAGGTCGAGCTGGTATTCGGTGGTGAAACCGCCGAAATTGATGTCATCGACGACGCCGCGCACGGATTTGAGCGCTGGTATGACCTTCCAGCGCTGAATCTCCGACAGCTCCTGAAGATTCTTGCTATCCGATTCCAGGGTGTAGCGATAGATCTCCCCTCCGGGTCCGGACACGGGGTCGGTGGACGGCGAGGCACCGGCCGGGAGAACCGCTTGAGTGATGCGCTCGTCCAGTCGCTGCCGGACCCAATAGTCATCGTAGCCATCGCGAAACAGCACGGTAATGAGCGAGAGTCCGAAGGTGCTCTGCGAGCGCATGAGAATCATGCCCGGTGTGCCGTTGATCGCCCGCTCGAGCGGCACCGTGATGAGCTGCTCGACTTCCTCGGCCGCAAGTCCGGGTATTTGCGTCGTGACCTGCGCCGCGACGTCTCCCAACTCGGGATAGGCCTCGACCGATAGGGTCTCCCAGGCATAGATGCCGAATATGCCCAACAGAATCGCCAGCACTATGACCGCCACGCGCCGATGCAGGCAGAAGGCGACAAAACGATCAATCATTGAGCAGGATTCCGCCCTTCACGACCACCTGGTCGCCCGGGTTGATGCCCGAGCGGATTGCGACGGAATCACCCTCCTCGAGCTCCGGATCCACGCTGCGCCGCTCGAACGTCCACGGAGCCACCGCCACGAATACCGTGGTCCGATCGTTGTTCATCAACAGCGCAGAGGCAGGAAGAACGATGCGCGACTGTTCGGGTGCGACCAGGGTGACGGTCGCGAACATGTTGGGCTTCAAGGAGTAATCGGCATTCGCGAAGGCGATTCGGATTTTGTTCCGACGCGAATCGGGCTCGATCACGTCGGATACGAACAGCACCTTGCCGTGGAGCAAGCGCCCTGGATATGCCACCAGACTGACCTCGGCGTCCTGGTTCTTCGACACGTCACCTAGATCTTTCTCCGGTGCCATTGCAGTTACCCAGACGGTGCCGAGATCGGCGATGGTCATGATCGACTGGGTGGTGTCGTTGATGATCGTGCCCGGGGTCACGGCAAGAGAGATGATGCTGCCGCCGAGCGGCGCAATCACTCTCAACCGCCGATTGGGAGGCTTGGTTCCAGCGGGAACCCCCAACGTCTTCAGGCGCGCCTGCGTTCGAAGATATTCGGCCTCGGCTTGCGCGAAAGTGCTTTTCGCCTGGTCCAAATCCTGATCGGAGGCGGTGCCGATCTTGGATTGCTCCGTCTGTCGCCCCAGCGCTTTCTCCGCGAGCCTGAAGGCATCTGCAGCCTTGTCGTTGTCGGCGTACGCTTGGGCGAGATCTGACGAATCGATAACTGCGAGAAGTTGCCCCCGCGCGACCCGTTCACCCAACGCGACCTTCAGCTCAAGCACTCGGCCGCCCAGTGCGGGCAGCACGGAAGCCGTTCGGGCAGGATTGGATTCCACCACTCCCGGCAGCACCAGTTTCGGAAGGACTCGCTGAGGCTGCGCCGCAATCACGCTCAGGCGAGTACGCAAGGCAGAGCCTTCGGGGACGAGAATCCTGTCGCCTTGCCGGGTCATCAAATCGGGCTGCGCAGCGCTGCCCGCCGATTCCCTGAAAAGCCCGAAACCGTGGGTCAACAAGCCTGACAGGAAGAGCGCGCCGAGAATGATGCCGCCCCAAAGAAAAGCACCGCCGCGTCTGGAAGGCTGATGATCGTGTATCGGCATGAGGCATCCCCAAAGACCGCCGAACGGGTGTCGTGCGAGAGACTAGTCGGCTGTATGGCAGATCTGTCTGGACAGACCGATTGGTTGCACCGCTCCTCAAAGCCGCCGATATTACCCCGTTAAAGGGTCACCGTAATGACGATTTGAATCGTGCGGTAGCCCAGATTCGCGCCGCGAACGGCTCAAGAGAGAACAGCTCGATGTCGAGCTGCATGAGATCGTCTCGCGCCCCGTTTGCCTCTGGTGCCGTTATCAGCTTCGCACACGCTCCAGGCGGCGAAGTATGTTTATCGTCTCAGCGGGCGCCGGTTCAGGCGCGTTCAACGAACACCGTCGTCAGGATTTTCGTCGCGCACGAGCCGTGTGGCCCAACATCAGCCGGCGACGTAAACCACTACGGACGAATCGAGACGATATGCAACGTTCGGTCGGCGTCACTCACCGGGACGAGGCGGCCGCCCAATTTTTCTTCCCAATAAAATACCTCACAATGTAGCCTTAATATTTTGATATGAAAGGAATATATTAACCGAATCAGACTCGAGCCGTAGGTAGGGACTGACTCAAAATGCCGGCGTAGTACTGCAGCCCAACCGCATCGAGCGCACGCATCATCGTCTCCCGCGACGACCGCGTCGGCCGCCGCCATAGTCCGGAGAACGATCGTGAAAAGCATGGTCGCCCTAGGTGCAACTGCCGCATTCCAACTTCTGATCGGCGGCGCCATTCTCTGGCAGGCTCGGGCGCACGCCCAGTCACCGACCGCCGCGGTCTCGGCGATCGATCTCGTCAACAAGACTCCCAAGGGACAGCTGCACAATCCATACAAGGACACCCAGAAAGACATCGTCGCTCAAGGGCAGACTCTTTTTCGCAGCTATCCTTGCTCAGGCTGCCACGGCGGTGACGGCGGCGGAGGTATGTGCCCTCCCCTGACGTCGAGCGACTGGATCTATGGCGGAGACGACGACACGCTGTTTCGCCTCGTAACCCTGGGCAGCGATGAGCTGCAGAAAAAGGGCTACACCCGCCAAGGTTTCGGTGCCGTGGTCGGCCCGATGCCCCCCATGGGCCCCATCATCAAGAATTCGGATGACCTTTGGAAGATACTTGCCTTTATCCGCTCTCGCTACGACGGTGATCCCGGATACAAATACGGAGCCCCCGCGACGCCGCAGTAGGGCTCTCGAACGACTCGGTCCCTTACAAAAGATCGCGCTTTATCGTACTCGGCGTCTCCCGGCGGAAGATCTCCACGTCGCCCTTCTTGGCCACGACCCATTCTTTCAAATGGAATTCCTCAACGGTGGATGTCAACTCGGCCCCGTATTGGATGGTGCAATCCCAATCGCCGCGCTGCCAGCGGCTCATTCGGTCGAACTTCATGATGCCGCTGTTCGGGTCGCCCTCCGTGATCTCGATGGTACGGTCCGTCGCCTCCGTGCTGGTGGTGCCGACGGCCGAGATGAACGTGGCGGTCGGCGGCGTGTCGCGGTCATAGCGAATTCGCCCCGCCGCATCACGTACCGGCATCTGTGCGGTCGAGCCCTTCACCCACGTCAGACCGTTGGCGTAGCCATGTGCGTTGAGCTTCGCGGGCGGCGCGTGGATGACGGGGATGGTAAAGGCGGCCTCCTTGGCCGGCGCAGGCCGTACCGGCAGCACGAGATGCGAGGCGCCGAGCGCGATATTGAGCGTTGCGATCCGCGGCGAAGGCCAAACCAGCGGCCATAAATTCTCCGAGATCGCCACTCGAACGCGATTTCCCTTCTTGAACCGATGCGCGATCAAGTACAAAGGGATCTCCACATCGTAGAACTCTCCGGCCTTCAGCGCGCTGGGTTGTTCCATCGAATCGCGGCGAGTCAGATTCAGCACGTTGTAAGTGACCAGCCAGGATCTTCCCTGCGGCGTAACCTCGGTCAGGCGCACCGCGATCTGCGCGACCGGAACGTCGGCGCTCACTCGAACCTTGGCGATCGGGTAGCCGAGAATTTCGACATCGCTCTCGAGCGGTGCGGAATCGAAAAGCAGTGAATTGCGGTCGTCGGGAGTCTGCTCGAACTCGGTCGGGCGCCCGTAGACCCACTGGGGCTTGGTCAAGCCCACGATCTTGTCACCGACGTACTTGATATGTTCGCGAGATTTCGGATGCGCCGACAGGCGGCCGCCCGCGTCGAAGTAAAGATTCTTGGACTCGGTGCGAGACGAAGGCCACGCTTCCTCCGCCACCCATCGGCCGGGCACCTCGGCGGGAAACGCTTCCGAGTCGGCCTTGTACATCATGAATACCCGAAGCGTTGGTTCATCCATGATCCCGGTGTCGATCCCCTCGAGCCATTGCTGCCACCAGCGCACTTCCTCGTACGGCCAGTCGAGCCCGAGCGGCGTTGCTAGATTCGGGAAGATATGACCCCATGGACCGATCAGCCCCTTGCGAGGAACTTTCAGGTTGGCGAGAAGCTCGCCGATGACGTTCTCGTACGGATCACCCCAACCGTCGACCACATATACCGGACAGGTGATGGCCGCATAGTCGGTGGCAATGGAGCCGCGCTTCCAATAGCCATCGTAGTTCTGATGCGCGGTCCAGGTGCGCATGATCGCCGGGGTCGCCTCCAGACGCTGGCGCCACATGGATTCCCACTGTGCGCCGACGACTTTCGGATCCGGCGGCGCCGCCATGTGGCCCTTGAATGAGGTTCCCCAACCCATGTTCTCTTCGCCGTAGGCGCCGCCCATGTAATGGGCGTCATCGGTATAGCGGTCGACGACGCACCCCATCGGCATGATGGCCTTGAGCTCCGGTGGTCTCATGGCGGCGATCTGCAACGCGTTGATTCCTCCCCAGGAGATCCCGCGCATACCGACCGACCGGTTGGACCAGGATTGCCGCGCCAACCACGCAATGATCTGGACGCCGTCCGTCAACTCCGGAACATCGTACTCGTCCACCATGACGCCTTCGGAGTTTCCGGTGCCGCGGATGTCGACGCGCACGAACGCGACGCCATAGGGCGCCAGGTTCTCGCCCGTCTTATCGTCACGCCAACGCAAATCGTCCCATAAGCGGTATGGAAGGTATTCCCAGACTACCGGCACCGGACGGGTTTCGGCGCCTTCGGGAATCCAGAATCGAGCGGCCAGGCGAACGCCGTCCGCCATCGGAATCCACTCGTTCTCGATCACCTTGAAGGGTCGCTTGGCAGGCAAACTCCAACCCGGCGCGGCCCTTGATCGTTCGCTGATCAGCGCGAGCGGAGCGCCAATCGCGGCCAGCGAGGCGGTCGCAGCGGTACCCAACAACATTTTGCGGCGGGAAATAGTCATCGAACCCCCAATCGAGCCTTCGCGGCGGGAAGCCGGCAAGTCTTTCATTGCCCCGACTTGTCACCGAATTTGTATGAAAAACGCACGCCCAGGACGCGAGGCCGATTGGTCGTCGTGAGCGTTTGGAAGCTCGCTGAGCTGATGAAGAGCTGGGCCCGCGTATCGGTCAGGTTTTGTCCGAAAAATTCAGCGGACCAGGCACCCTTTGCAACGCCGGCCGCGGCATCGTACGTGGTGTACGGAGCGAGCTCATAGTCGGGCGGCGCAACGGTTCCCACCGTGGCGACATCGGCATAAGAATGGTCGGTGTGCTGCACGCCCGCTTGCACATGCCACCGATAGTCGGCCATCGGAATTTCGTATCGCAACCGCAGGTTGCCCTGGAACGGCGGCGCATTGGCCAACGGGCTGCCCTCGCCGCGGGTTGGAAACAGCGATATGACCGTTCCATTACTGATCAGCGAAGGCTCATTGACCTGCTCGCTATGATTCCAGGCGAAGGATGAGTTCAGAGTGAGCTGGTCCGTGACCCGGAAGACGACATTACCCTCCAAGCCGCGTACCCGGTAATTCGGGCCGTTTACGGTGAATCCCGAATTGCCGTAAAGCACGGCGTCATAGAGTTGTAGCTGAACGTTCGACCATTCCTCGTCGTATATCGCTCCGTTGATTTGCAGGCGACGGTCGAATAATTGCGTCTTCCATCCGATCTCGTAATTCTTCAGCGTATCGCTGTTGTAGAACCGAGGTACGGAGAATTTACCGTAGAGCGGCGAGGTGGGCGGGATCAAGCCGACACCTTGGTTGAAGCCACCGGGTCTGAAACCCTCGGAATACGTCGCGTACACCATCACGTCGTCCAAAGGCTTCCAACTCAGAGTGGCCTTGCTCTTGTGACCCGAATTCGCCTGCGAAAAATTGAACAGGTCGAAGATGCCGTTCGGGGGTGCGCACGGATCGATGTTCCGGCAGCCATAGACGGAATCCGATTGTCCGCGGTCGAAATTGTCGAAGTGGAAGAAGCGTGTCCCCACCGTCAATGTCAACGAACGGGGAATGAGGTCGAACGCGACATCCCCGAAGATGGCCTTCTGCTCATAGCCGCGGGTGATGTCGCTCAGGAACGCGGTGCCCGCGACGCGCGTGCTGCTGTCGAAAACCTGGACGCCGGGCACCGGCGTCAGGGGCGGAAAACCCGCCTGAGGATCGGCGTACTGGAAATTCTGGGAGGTCTGGATCTGGTAATCCTCCCAAAAAATTCCGCCGATCGCGCGCACCCGCGCGCTGTCGGACGTGCTCACGCGCAATTCGTGGCTCTGATGCGTGTTTCGCTCGACGTTGTGCCAGATGGAACTCGGTGAATAGCAAATCGCGGTGGCGCCGGTGGTGAATTGAGGTCCGTTGCACTGGTAGTAGGCGGCGAAGGGCCCGCGCGCGTAGTTCGTATAATCAGCCGTCTGGTCGACGTTTCTCACGAGATATCCGCCGGTATAGACGAGCTTCACCGCATCGATCTGACCGTTCACGGTCCAGGCGGTGTCCTCGAACTTGTCCAGGTCTCTCGAGGGGTTGTACTGCTGTACGTTGAGATCGCCGAGTTGAGGATCGTAGGCGAAGACGCCGTCCGCCTCCATGCTCTGATAGCTCTGCTGCACCAGGAGATTCCAATCATCGCTGATCTGGTAGAGCCCCGATGCTCGAATGCCCTGATAGGTCAGCGGATTGAAGGCGTGGCTCACCACGTCCGAATTCGAAAGGCTCACGCTACCGGGAGGAACCACCCCGCCGAAGTAGTTCACGATGCCGATATCGCTCGGCGAGCGAGTGAAGGTCGCCGGTATGTTGTGGATATAGCCGCCGCGCGAGTCGTCATAGATCACCGCCCGCAGCGCCAACGTACCGGGAATTACCGGAATGTTGATCATGGCGACCCCCGAAGCATTGGGATCGCCATGGGCCGTGGTCGAGTAGCTCGCGTCGACCGAGCCTTCCTCGACATCGAGCTTTGGCTTATTGGTGATGTAGCGCACCGCGCCCGCTTGAGCGCCCGCACCGTACAAGGTGCCCTGGGGACCTTCCAGTACTTCGATTCGCGCCAGGTCGGCCGCGTACACATCGAGGTTTCGTCCGGGCAGCTGTACCGATTGATCGTCGAGATAAACCGCTACATTGGGAAATGCACCCGTCCCACCCACGACCTGACTTGATTGGTGCGTGGTTGAGAGGCCCCGCATGTATACCTCGTCTTGGCCCGGCGCGACACCCGCGGTGCTCACATTCGGCAAATACTTGACGAAGTCGTCCAGAGTTTGGACGTTGAGCTCGTCGAGCGTGGTGCTCGTCAACGCGGTGAGCGCGATCGGTACGTTCTGGAGATTCTCGCTGCGGCGGTTCGCCGTAACGACCACTTCCTCGAGCTCATTGCTCGAGGAAGTCTGAGCCAAGGCTATCCCAGTACCACCGACCCCGAGCGCCATGGCAATTGCCCGCGCGAGCGGACGGCGGCGTGGCCGCACTTGCGATTTTTGCATCCCTAATCTTTTCCCTTAATTTCTTTCTAAACCAATTTGCGCGAGTGTCGCTGACACGCACCTGCGCACAACGACTCGACTCTATCTGCTCGCGAGATCTAAGACAACGATGCTTTCTTAGTCCGCGTCATGCCGGTGCGTGTGAAGAACATGCCGCCCTCTTGGCGTGCGTTCGCGACCGGGCGGACGCAGCGACACCGCAATGAATCGTACAGAGGACCGTGTTCAGGCGAGCAGAAGATCAGAAGATCGAAAAGTCGGCGGTGTCGTTCCTTTCCATCAGCATCAAGATATGCCGGAGCGATTCGCGATAACGTTCAGAGGAGGCGATGAGGCTCGGTTGCAAGTCGATGTCCTCGGTGAGCGCGCATGCAAGCGTGTACACCGCCACGCACAGACTCTGGCACTCGCCGTCCGTGAGCTCTTCGCCATTGATCACTATTTCGCGCTTTTGCATGAATTGTTCGTGGCTATGACGCAACAATGACGGCACGATTATAGGGACGTTTGGACGCACGGAGCCTGAGACTGGCGAGTCCTCAAAGTAGGTGTGGGCCGATCTTGGATGTCGGATACGACTGACAATCGATGCGTTGCGGAGCTGAGCGCTGCGCGTGCCGCCGGGGCGCGTAGGCGCGCGACAACGGCGCGGGCGCCCGTGATCGCGAAACGTTGCCCTCGCGGCCTCGGGACAGAGGCGGTCAACGCTACACTAATATCTCAATTTATCAATTTGTTACGAGACATTATTATAAGAGATCCTAGACCGGCAAATCACGGCCGGCGGGCCAGGCGCATGCCTTCGCCAACATAGGTGAGGAGCCCCACCCAGATGATCGCGAAGCCCACGGCGCGCGCCCGATCGAAGGGCTCATGAAGGACGAATACGCCGCAGGTGAATTGCAGCGTGGGTGCGACGTATTGCAGGACACCCACCGTGGAATACGGAAGAAGGCGAGTTCCGTACGTGAACAGGAACAGCGCGACCGCGGTGAGCGGCCCGCTTCCAATCAACAACGCATCGACGGCCCGTCCCGAATGGCCCAGGGCACCGGTACCCGCAGCCTCGCACCATAGCAAGTACGCACCCGCGAGGGGTGCGAGCAAAAGAGTTTCCGTGGCGAGGCCTGGTAACGATTCGACATTGACGATCTTGCGAATAAGGCCGTAGGTGGCGAACGAGAAGGCGAGCGTCAACGCAACCCACGGGATGCTTCCGGTCATGATGGTCAAATAGCCGACGCCGGCCGACGCCATCGCGACGGCGGCCCATTGCGCGGGGGTGAGCCTTTCCGAAAGAAGAACCACTCCGAGCAAGACATTTACCAGCGGACCGATGAAATAGCCCAGGCTGGTTTCGACGACGCGGCCGTGCGTCACGCCCCAAACATAGGTGAGCCAGTTGAGCGATATCAGCGTCGCCGATACGGCGAGTCGAGAAACCAGCCTACGATTGCCGAGCGCCTCTCGGAGCGCAGGCAGTTCGCCTCGAACGCCGATCCATGGAAGCACGAACACGCACGACCACACTATGCGGTGCGCAATCACCTGCAATGATGAAACCTGATGCAGCGGGTAGAAATAAAGCGGAAACACGCCCCAGATCGCGAATGCAGTCACTGCCGCGATGAAGCCCTTGCTTGCGGATGTCATTGCTGGTCAGTTGCCACGATTGTTTCGAGGAACGCGAAATTGCTTCGAGACCTTTACGGTAGCACGGGCTTCGGCCGCCTCGAAGCCGACCGAGCCCATGCCGGGGCTGCCTTCATTGCGCCGCCGGCGGACCGGGTGATAGCCTAGCCGGAGCGGTTGCCCTATTGGGAAAGCCGGTAAGCCGGAGGTGGAGGATGACGACGTTCGACACCCTCATCAGCGGCGGACGAGTCGTTGACGGCACCGGCAGTCCCGCCTTCTACGCCGACGTCGGGATCATCGACGGTCGTATCGCTGCCATTGGCAATTTGACCGGCGATAGAGCGACGCAACTCATCGATGCCAGGGGCAGAATCGTTGCGCCGGGCCACGTGACCCAGCATTCCCATTACGATGTCGCCCTCTTCTGGGATCCTTATTGCTCGAATTCTGGGGAAAATGGCGTCACCACGGTGGTCAACGCCAATTGTGGATTTGGTGTCGCGCCTGTGCGTTCGCACGACATCGAACGCACGATGCAGATGTTGGAGACGACGGAGCAGATTCCCGTGTCTCACCAACGCGCCGCTTTGCCCTGGGATTGGCAGAGCTTTCCGGAGTATCTTGCTCGCGTGGAGCAACTGCCGAAAGGCGTGAATGTGCTCACCTATCTCCCGCTGAATCCTCTCCTTGTCTATGTGATGGGGATCGACGCCGCCAAGTCCCGTCGGCCGACCTCGGCTGAAATGGCCGAGATGCATCGTTTGATCAATGAGGCCATGGATGCCGGCGCGATCGGCATTTCGATGTCCGCGATGGGTGTTGCAGGCAATTCCCACGTCGATTACGACGGCTCTCCGATGCCGACCGACATTCTCGATCACGACGTCATCCTGGAGATAGGCCGCGCGGTGATTGAACGCGGTGAAGGGGTCATCCAGCTGCTTTCACATATCATCACGTATGGTGATCGTTCCATTTCGGAGCGGATGGCGGAAATGGCCAAAGGATCCGGCGTGCGCCTGATGCACAACAGCTTCCTGCCCATCGACCTGCTACCCGAGAAAACCCCCGAGAACCTGGCTTGGCTCGACGCGCAGCGTGCCAAGGGCTGCGATATCACGGTCAGCTGCCTGCTGCACCGAGGATGGCTCGAATCGGGATTGCGCCAACTCGACGTGCCGGCGGGACAACTGGCCGCGGTCCGCGAGATCTGTGCCTGCAAGACGGACGATGAAGTCATGCGCCTCATCGCCGATCCGGAATTCCAACGGGGCTTTGTCGAGGAATATGGGTTGCGCGGTCCAACGCATGGCGCCGGACTAGAAGGTCAAACCGTCATCGATGTCGGAAACCATCCCGAACTCGCAACGTACCTCAATCGGACCTTGCGCACGATCGCGCAAGAAGAAGACCGCAACGTCGTGACGGTTCTGCTGGATCTGGCGTTACGCTCGAAGCTGGCGCTGCAGCTGAAATCGGGGCAAATTACCGCAACCGATCCGGCGCAAGCCATTCGCCTGATGGCGCATTGTGCGGTTGTCGGGGGCAGCTCGGACGGCGGGGCCCATACCAAATCCTTTGGCGTGGGCCACTATGCAACGGATCTTCTTCTCTGGCTCGTGCGCGATGAGAAGCTCATGACGCTCGAGGACATGCACTTCCAGCTCTCCTTGAAGACGGCACGCTCCGTCCAAATCTACGACCGCGGGGCGCTGCTGCCTGGGTACTGGGCCGACATCCTGATCTATGACCTCAACGCCCTCTATTTCGATCGGCAGAGGTACGAAATCGTCCATGACATGCCGAACGGCGATTGGCGTAGAAAGGGCCGCGCCGGCGGCTACGACTATATCCTGGTGAACGGTGTCGTCACCCATCGACGAGACGTGCCTACCGGCGCAACTCCCGGCCGGCTCGTGCGCATCGGCGCGGAGTCATCCGCACGCGGCCGCGGCATGAGCACCCATCGCACTCTCGAGCCATGACGTCCGCCCGTTTCGAGATCGATCTGTTCTCTCCCCGGGTCATCGCCGACCCTCAGCCGGCGTACAAGGAGCTGCGCGACAACCATCCGATCTATTACAGCGAGGAGTACGACACCTATTTTTTCTCCCGCTTCGACGACGTTTGGGAGGTCTTGCGTATCGGCGAGAATGCACTTCTCGCCACCGAGAGCAACCTGCCTACACCGGAATATCTGCGCACGCACCGGAACGATGGCGCGCCGCCCTTCGCCTCCACCAATCCCATGTCTCCCGGGCCCCGGCTGCCATCGCCTTGGTACGAGGAAATGCGGCTCGCACATACCGCAATCTTCAGACCGAAGAGCGTCGCGGCGCTCAAGGACTTCGTCCGCGAGCTTGCCCGCGAGCGGCTGAAGCAGCTTCTACCGCGCCGCAGGTTCAACCTGACCATGGATTACGCCGGCATCGTCGGCGTCACCGTGATCTGCTCGTTGTTCGGATTGCCGGCATCCCGCGCGGAACATCTGATGGACAAGATCAACGAGATTACGCGATACAGCCCTGAGAAAAAGAGCATCGACCTTTCGACCTTCTTCACAGCCCTGACGCAGGACATTGTGCCGGCAATTCAAGCCCGGCGCGACGCGGGAGCCGATGGAACCAACGGTCTCATCGATGGATTGATCAACTACCGGATGGAATCGGACAAGCGCGCATTGAGCGACCATGAGATTGCCGACCAGCTCGTGTGCGCGATGGTGGGGGGCATCGAGTCGATGCCCAAGGTTACCGCCCAGGGTGTCATGGAGCTGTGGCGACGACCGCGACAATTCGAGAAGGTCTGTGCGGATCTCGACAAGAATGTCCCCATCGCCGTTCAGGAGATGATCCGCTACTGTGCGCCTGCCCAATACACCTTCCGGACGGCCCACAAGGATGTGACCGTAGCGGGTCAACACATCAAGGCGGGCCAGCGCGTTGCATGTATGCTGCATTCGGCAAGCCGCGATGAGCGGGAATTCGCGGAGCCCGACTCGTTCATCTGGGACCGGCCCATTCGGCGCGTACTCTCCTTTGGACTTGGACAGCACCACTGCATCGGGAAGCATCTCGCGCAGCTCGAGGTCACCCTGTTGGTCCATGAGCTGCTTTCGCAGGTGAAGTCGTTCGAATTCGTCTTGGAGGACGCAGTCCAAAATGCAGGCTACATGCAGCGGGGTTGGATCAACCTGCCCATCGCCATCCGCGACTAAGTCAATCGGTCAATCTCAATGCATTCTTAGGGCACGACCGCACGGCCGCTTCAGCCCTCTCGCGATCGTCCTCGTCGAAGCTGTCCTTCAGGAATCGCAGCGTATCGTCCTCGTTCATGGCAAGAAGCTCCGGGGCTTCTTTCGTGCAGTTACCGTTCCCGTCGCACAGAGCCCGATTCACGACGATCTTCATGGCGCCTCCTTTGAATGCCGGAATCAGACCTCCAGAACCACTTTGCCTCGGGGATGCCGCTCCTCCAGATAGCGATGCGCTGCGCCCGCCTCGCCGAGCTTGAACGTTTTGGTCACGACCGGTCGAACTCGCTGTTCCTCCACCAGCCGTGCGATCTCCGTCAAATGCGCGCCATTCGGCTCCGTCATATAGCCCTTCGCCCGGACCCCGTACTTAACCGCGCCCTACTCGCCTACAGTTCTAGTCTGACACGCGCCTCTGACACGCGCCGGGTCGTGCTCACCAGCGATCAGCAATCACGCCGCACCGCGAATCGGTTCCTCGCCATCCAGTGTGAAACGATGCAGCCGCCGTCCACAATTCATGTCGTACGGCTTCGCGCGGTGCATGGTTCCGGTGTTGTCCCATATCAACAGGTCGTTCATCCGCCATTCATGGCGATAGACGTACTCGGGTTTCGTGACCCACGCCATCAAACGCTGCAACAGGTCGAAGCTCTCGGCCACATGCATGCCGACGATGCGCTCGGCCGACGTCGACAGAACCAGCGATTTGCGCCCCGAGTGGTGTTTCCAAACCAGCGGGTGGCTACGTACGGGGTAGCTGCGCCACAGCGCGAACTGTTCCTGCGTGACCTCCTCATAGGAATGCCACATCGCGGATGGCATGGTATGCACGACGCTCAGGGTTCCGAAGAAGGCCTTGTCCTCATCGGACAGGTCCTCATACGCGGCATAGGTATTGGCGAATTCTGTCTGGCCGCCCGTCGGAGCCAAAACACGAGGCGTCAGCACGGAAGCAAACGGCGGCACCTCATCATAGGTTCCATCGATGTGCCAAAAGAAGGTGCCGGGGAAGAACTCGGCATAGGCCGGATTCTCTTTCTTGTCGTGGGTCACCTTCATCAGACCCGCCTCGCCCTCCGCCTTCACCGTCCCGAGCCGCAGCTTGCCGAGTGTCTGCGTGAAGGCTCGCTGCTCCTCATCGCGCATCTCGAGGCCGCGGACCACGACCACGCCTCGTTGCACCAGGAGATCCCTGATCTGCTGCGACACCTTGCCGCTCAGCAGCGTCGGTAAGTCCACTTGGACTTCGGTTCCAATGCGCGGAGCCAGATTGACCGTCTTGATCGCCATTTCGTCTCCCCCGGACTCGCCGTCACGGGTCACGCTGAAAGCGCTATGCACGCTCCGTTCGGTTCCGGGGATGCTATATTATTACCTGTATCGTTTCAATCCACGGTGGTATTGTCGGAGAAGGCTTGCGGGGGAGGCGGCCCGCGTCATGCTCCATAATTACCAAGGTATTCGGCATTTGCGTGCGCGCGGAACAAGCCGCTACTCTCGATAATTGAAATGATCGAGGGGACAATACCAGAATCCTGAAGAGCATATAGCGTACGCAGAGGATGGCTCGCCTCGCGTAGCGCGCAGGGCGCCCCACCCGGTGACGATTCTCGAATGAGGGTATGAGGAATGGCAACAATACAAGTCTCCGGGCTGACGATCGCATATGAGCTCTTAGGCCCCAAGGATGCCCCGGCCATCGCGCTCACGCCGGGCGGCCGCTTCGCGATGGACAGCCCGGGCTTGCCCGAGCTCGCCCGAGCCCTCACTGCCGGCGGCCGCAGAGTGCTGCTCTGGGACCGGCCGAATTGCGGCGCCTCCGACATCTCCTTCGAGGGAGAGAGCGAATCCGATCTACAGGCGCGCATCCTAGTGGAGCTCATTCGTTCACTCGGGCTGGGCCCCACGGCCCTGGCCGCCGGATCCGCGGGTTCGAGGGCTTCCCTGATCGCCGCGTCGCGCGATCCCGAAATCGTTTCGCACTTGATACTCTGGTGGATCAGCGGCGGGGCCGTCAGCCTGATATCGCTGGCGGCATACTATTGCGTGAATTCAGCCATCGCCGCGAGCCGCGGCGGCATGTCCGCAGTGGCCGCATTGCCGGGCTGGGCCGAGCAGATCCAGCGCAATCCGCGCAACCGCGACATCATCCTCGCGCAGGATCCTGAACACTTCCTTCAGACCATGGAACGGTGGGCGGTGGCCTACCTGCCATCCCAAACGTCACCCGTCCCAGGCATGTCGGCCGCGGCATTCGCGCGCTTGCGCATGCCGGTATTGATATTCCGCAGCGGCAAGAGCGATCTCAGCCACACGCGCAGAACGAGCGAGTGGGTGCACGAGCTCATCCCGCACTCGGAATTGGTCGATCCCCCGTGGCCCGATGACGAATGGAATCAGCGCTCGGATTACGCACTCAAGCACGGAAGCGGGCACTTCGCAGGATGGCCCCTGCTCGCGCCCGCCATCCTTTCGTTTACGCGCCGACAGTCCGCTTAGGCCTTGCGGGCAAAGGTCGGCTCGTCGGGCCCGGGCGTGTTCGGGAACGGTCCGTAATCCGGGCTTTGGATGAAAGGTACGGACAAATCCGCCGGACCGCGATAATGAACGGCCCAGTGACGCCACTCGAACCGCCATTGCTGCTTCTCCTCGACATAACGATCGTGATAGACACCGATCGTCATTGCCGAGCCGCCGGCGATCAGCTTGGCAAATTCGAGGCAGTGAAGCCGGCCCCTCGCGATCCCGTCCTGCACCTCCAACACAGGCGTGCTCGCGGTTATCAGGATGCGCTCGCAGGCACCTAAGAGACGCGAGGCGGTGGCGGCGATGTCGGCGCGCCCGCGCATGTGCATCCCGGCGATCTTCCACTCGGCGTGTTCGGCGAAGCAATCGGCAAAGGCTGCGATGTCTTTGCGCCAGACCGCATCGATGAAGCGCGCGTGCAATTGACGTATCCCACTATCGGCAATGACGAATTCCATCATTTGTAATACCCCCTCTGGCGGTTCCGGACGTTTTCTCGGCTCGACAGGGTTAGAATAAAGCGCACACTCGACTTGCAGGCAATAGGAAAGCAGGCGCCGCGGGCGCCCGGAGCGATCGATGATGGGAAAACAACCTGTGGCCGTGGTAACCGGCGCCAGCCGAGGCGCCGGACGCGGCATCGCCGTCGCGCTGGGCAGCCACGGCTGCACCGTATATGTCACAGGGCGCTCGGAGAAGGCCGGTGACTCGCCTCTGTCTGGAACGATCTACGCAACCGCGGATGCAGTCACCGCGGCGGGCGGACGCGGTATCGCGGTGCGCGTCGATCATGGCGACGACGCCCAGGTGAAGGCATTGTTCGATCAGGTCGGTCGCGACGAGGGACGAATCGACATTCTCGTCAACAATGCCTGCCTCATCCGCGATGAAGTGATGAGCCCGGTCAACTTCTGGGAAAAACCTCTGGCCGTCGTCGACATGCTCGACGTGGGACTCCGCAGCAGCTATGTCGCCAGCTATTACGCCGCCCCCCTCATGATCCCGCAGAAGCGCGGACTGATGATCTTCACGTCAGGCTCGGGGTCAGTCCACTACGTGTTCGGTGCGGCCTATGGGGCTCACAAAGCGGGCATGGACAAGCTCGCTGCCGACATGGCGGTGGACCTCAAGCCGTTCGGCGTCGCATCGCTCTCCATCTGGATGGGTGCACTGCTGACCGAACGGCTGAAGTTGCTCATTGCGCACAGCCCGGAGAAGTACGGCACACTCGCGGATACGGCGGAAACGCCCGAGTTCACGGGCCACATCATCTGGGCTCTCTTCAATGATCCCGACTTGATGCAGCTCAGTGGGCAGACGGTCATTGGTGCCGAGGTGGCGTTGAAATACGGGCTCAAGGACCTCAACGGACGGCAGCCGTCCTCCTATCGCACCACTCACGGCGTCGCGCCCCGGGTGCAATACCCCAATATCATTCGATAACAGATCCCGACAGCGCGATGTGGCCGACCGTTGGACTTTGTTGGGGAACCCTCCGGCAGGCCTCGCTCCCCGAGCTCATCGATGTGGCGGAGCTGCACGGGTTTCCGACCATTACCGTTCCGCCTCATGTAATCGATCAATGTTTGAAATCCGATGCGACCGTGGCGAGCTTGCGGCGGCGCTTGGCAGAGGGTGGAATCCGCGTAACCGTCATCGACGCCCTGACGCGCGATCTACCGGGCGCCGCCCGTAGCGAAGACATCCCTGCGGTGTGGCGGCAGAACTGGACCTATGGGCTCGATGATCTGATCCGCATGGCAGAGGCGCTCCACGCACCGACCATCAATGTCACCCACTTCCTGGGCAAACCGGTCGGGGCGCACGAGATGGCGCAGACGATTGCGGCGCTCGCTGAACGGACGGCCCGTCACGGGATCGAGCTCTCGCTCGAGTTCATGCCGGGCACGAGTCTCGCCACCGCTGCCGACGCGGCAATGATCGTGCAACTTTCCAGGGCCACAAATGTTGGGCTCATGTTGGATATCTGGCATCTGCTGAGAGGCGGCGGGGACGCCAACGACATCCGGGCGCTGCCGCCGGGGTCCCTGACCGGCGTTCAGCTGAATGATCGCGGCACGGACGCTTCAGAGCCGGCGCGAGGCGAGGTTTCGAGTCGCTCGCTTCCGGGTGAGGGCAATGCCCCGCTCGCGGAGATCATGCAGGCCATCTTGGACAACACGCCACGAGTCCCGATCGAAGTTGAAGTCTTCAGCCCGGAGCTTGCCGCCCTGACACCCGCCGCCGCCGGCAAGCGAGTCGCCCATGCTTTGGCGCGCTGGCAGCGCAGCCTCGGCGGCAGTGTCCCGGTGCGCCCTCAGCCGTTCGACTGAGGTCGGCTAGACGTGCTCGACGCGAAGGCGTGTGAGGCGTGTCGTCTTGATGCGCCAGCCGGTCGGCCCGCGAACATACGTCTCATGATAATGACCGAAGCCATGCAGGTAGGTGAATCCCGAGGAATGCGGCTGGTCCTTCGGCCGGTAGAGTCGGTCCTCCATGGCCCAGATCCCTTTTGCCGTATCCGCCGAGGTGATCTCGATATCGGGCATATGCCCATGATGTACCGATACTTGGTTGCCGGCGTTGAGAGACACCCAAGCGATGATCGTGTCGATCCCCACGAACGGCTCGGGCTGTGACTCGGGCACGTGCAGACTGGCATCAGGCGCGAACACATCAGCCTTCCAACCCGCCCAGTCCTTGTGGTCGAGGCAATAAAAATACTTGGATTTGACTCGCTTGATCTCTTCAATCGCGAGTAAGCGCTCGATGTCCGTCATGGTCGGATCTCCTGTCGTTCCGCAATTCTCTTTGCCCTCGGGCTCGCCTCTTGACTTTATAGCAAATAATCAATACCCCTAGCGAATGGAAATCCGCTCCGACGCACCGGCTGCGCAGTCGATCATCAAGGGCATCCCGCTCGAGCAAGAGCCCGGAATCGGCGCTCTGACGCTTCCGGGTTTTCTGCGCGAGGTGACGACTCGCTACGCCGATCGTGAAGCGCTGGTAATGCATACCCCCGACGGCGAGATCCGCTGGACTTACGCCGCGCTGTGGGCACGCGCCGTCGAAATCGCGCGGGCGCTACGGGCATGCGGTGTCGGCAAGGACAGCAGAGTCGGCATCCTGATGACCAATCGTCCGGAATGGATCGCCGCCTTTTTTGGTGTCGGAATTGCCGGCGGTGTCGCGGTGGCGCTCAGCACCTTCTCGACCGCTCCGGAGCTGGAGTATCTGCTGCAGGCCAGCGGGGTCTCGATTCTACTGTTCGAGCGTTCCGTGGCCAAAAAGGATTTCGCCTCAATGCTACGGGAGCTCGAGCCGGTAATTGCGAGGGCGACGCCGGGGCAGCTCTTGTCGACGAAGTTTCCGTTCTTGCGATATCTCGTCGCCGTGGACCATTCCGAAGATGCGCATGGCATGGAGCGCTGGTCTACCTTTCTCGCGCATGGCGAGGCAGTGCCCGCGGAGATGGTCGAGGCGACGGCGGCCACGCTCAAGCCATCCGACACGGCCGCCCTGTTCCTCTCATCCGGGTCGACGAACCGCCCCAAGGGGATCCTGAGTGCCCACCGAGGTGTGGCGATCCAGTGCTGGCGCTGGCCTCGCATGTTTGCCCTCAAAGACGACGTCCGCACTTGGACTGCCAACGGCTTCATGTGGTCGGGCAACTTCGCCATCGCGCTGGGCGGCACTCTGGCTGTGGGGGGCGCCATTATTCTTCAGCGCATGTTCGAGCCGGTCGAGGCGCTGGAGCTCATCCAGCGGGAACGCGTGACATGGCCGCATGCTTGGCCGCATCAGTGGGCATTACTCGAATCGGCGCCGAACTGGCCGACGGTCGACCTCAGCAGCTTGCGCTATGTCGACCCATGCAGGCCCGCCGCCCGGCATCAGACGTTTCGCGCCCCGCAATGGAGTGACCCGCTTTGGTCCTACGGCAACACCGAGACGTTTACCATCTCCGCCTCGTACCCGAGCGATGCGCCGCCCGATGTCGCAAGTGGCAGCCATGGTGAGGCGCTGCCGGGCAATTCGATAAAAATCGTGAATCCTGCGACGGGCGGCATCGTGCCGCGCGGCGAGCGTGGGGAGATTGCGGTCAAGGGTCCGACCCTGATGCTCGGCTATCTCGGCGTTCCGCTGAGCGAAACGCTGGACGAGGAAGGCTTCTTCCATACGGGCGATGGCGGCTACATCGATGAGCGCGGACGGCTGCATTTCGAAGGCCGGCTGACGGATATCATCAAGACCGGTGGCGCCAACGTCTCGCCGGTGGAAGTCGATTTCGTCTTGGCCGGCTGTCCGGGAGTGAAAATCGGTCAGACCGTCGGCATCCCACACGCGACCCTGGGCGAAATGGTGGTGAGTTGCATCGTGCCGCACGAGGGGATCGCCTTGGACGAGGCGACCGTGCGCACTTTCCTCAAGCAGCGCCTGGCAAGCTACAAAGTTCCGCGCCGTGTGCTGTTCTTTGCCGAGAATGAGGTCTTGTTGACGGGCAGCGCCAAGATCAAAAGCGGCGCGATGCGGGATCTGGTCTCCAGGCGGCTGAGCGCCGAGGCCCGCTGACAGCGATTCACTGGGCTTGGCTCCGCGCCGCTACGCCTGGCGCGACCGGTCGAAGCGAAGCAAACACTCGACGATCCCATGCGGGTTGGAGAGCGCGACCAGATGGCCGCCCGGCAGCGTCTCCGGATCCTTGCCAAGGCGCTCCCGGGCGACACGCCGCTGAAAGTCGACAGGAAAGAATCGATCATCCTTGGAGGCGATCACGTGGATAGGGATTGGCGGCCACTCGTCGAATTCGCATGAATCCTCGAAGATGGCTTCCGACTGCTGCCGTTGTGCGGGGGCGGTGCTCAGCACCTCGGAGGGCACATCGTGCAAAAAGTAAGTCCACTCATCGAACTCGGTGCCGTAGCCAGCGCGCTCCGCGGCCTCGACCCGAGCCTGCGTGGCGCCCGTATTCTGCCACCAAGCACCCACCCTCTCTGCGGGCAGCGGAATCATCGCATTCACGAGGATGAGCGCGCGAACCCGGTGCCAGTACCAGGCCATGCCACCCGCGCCGGGAACGAACACGAAAGACGCACCGAAATCCATGGTCGAGATTACCATTCGCTCAGCGCTTCAGCGCCAGCGTCAGTCCGTCGCCGATGGACACGAGCGACAGATCGACCCGCGGGTCGTCGTGAATCTTTTCATTGAGCGCACGGATGGCAACCGTATCGGGCGTGTCGTCGGACGGATCGACGACCTGGCCGTTCCAAAGCACATTATCGATGGCAATCAAGCCGCCCCGACGCACGAGCTTGAGGGCATACTCGTAATAAGTATCGTAGTTCGTCTTGTCTGCGTCGATGAAAGCGAAGTCGAACGTGCCGCTCGAGCCTGCCGCCACGAGTGCATCGAGGCTCTGCGCGGCAGGCCGGAGTTGCAGCTCGATACGGCCGGCCACGCCGGCCTTGGCCCAATGCCGACGGGCCACGGCCGTAAATTCCTCGCTCACATCGAGCGCCACCACCCGGCCCTCGGGACCCATGGCTTTCGCGACCGCCATCGCACTGTAGCCCGTGAAAACCCCCACTTCCAGAGTCCTTCGAGCACCGAGCAGGCGGACCAGCAAAGCCATGAACGCACCCTGCTCCGGCGCGATCTGCATGGTGGCGTAGCGATGGCCCGCCGTCTCCTTTCGCAGTTCCGCGAGATCCGCATCCTCGCGAATTCCCACGCGGCGAATGTAGTCGCTCAAAGCATCCGTCAAATTGATGGTGTCACGCGACATGGAGAGCTCCCGATAGCCAACAGCGATAAGTGCTTTCGATCATCCGGTCTTCCGAAACAGCAGTACGAGCCGATCGGTCTTGCCGAGCATGGGATGATAAACCAGTGACCCCTACCCTGACAGAGGCGCCTCCGCCGAGTCGCTTGCGCCGAGGGACCCTTGCAACGCGTCGGATCGCTGCAGGATGCGCTGAAGATTGACGATCAAAATGCCGCTGAGCACGAGCAAACCGCCGAGCGCAAAACGCAGGCTGATGGGATCTCCGAGCAGGGCCGCACCCAACAGCACGCCAAATAGGGGGGTCAGGAGCGAGAGCAGCATGAGACGCGACGTCAGATACCGGCGCAGCAGCCAAAACCAGAGCAGGTAGCTCAAGATCGCTACGACGATCGTCTGAAACAAGAGTGCCGAGATCGTCAGTGTCGACAGTTTCACATGCGTTTGACCGGTCGCCGTGGCAAACGCGCCCAATACAATCGAAGCCGTGCCGACTTGATAGAAGACGGTCTTCGCGGTCGTTGCGCCGCCGACCCGGCCGCGCCGCAATACTACGTTGCTGAGGCCCCAACTCACACCGCCGAGGAGCGCCAGCGCATCCCCCATCAAGAGCTGCCGGACGGACTTGCCCCCGAAGCCGAGGAACGCAACGACAATTCCGGCGAAAGCGACTGCGATCCCGGTCCATTGCGCACGAGTTAGCCGCTCCTCAGGCAGGAATTGCAATCCGAGGGCGGTGAAAATCGGCGCGGTGTAGAGGAAAACGATCGAGTGCGCGGCACTCGTGTGCAGGAGCGACTCGCCGGCAAACACAAACTCGAGCGCAAACAGCAGTCCGAGCAAAAGACCGCTCGGCAGCGTCCCATCGTTGAATGCCGCGCGGCCCTCCCGCAGGAGAATCCACATTCCGAACACCAGTGTGGACCCCACGAAACGAATCGCGAGTTGCATGACCGGCGCCGCATCGGCGGCAACCCCCTTCAAGGCGACTTGCTGAATACCCCAGATCACGCAGAGCAAGAGGACCAGGCCGACCGCGCGCGAGTCGAGCGGGCGACGAACGGGCGGCGTTTTTTCTGATTCGGTCACAGCGACATCTCGGCGTGGTGAACCCAGTAGTCTAACCTCCCGCCGTTTTCAGCGGTGACATTCGTCCCGATCGTCTGCCTGTATTATATTTTCACTGCCCGGCGCACGACCGCCCCCCTTTGCTTGAACCTCTTTCGGAGACGATATGTGTGAACAGGACGACTTGGAAGAGTTTGCAAGGCGCTCAAACGACCTCACGCGTAGACAGTTCGGTGCGATGGCGCTTGGCGCCGGAGTGGCGGCGGCGTTTCCGAGGCTTGCGAATGCCGCGGAGACGCGGGGTAGCGATGTCGATATAAAGACACCGGACGGGGTTGCGGACGCGTATTACGTTCACCCCGCGAAAGGAAAGTCCGCCGGCGTGCTGATATGGCCCGACATCTTCGGTTTGCGCCCGACGTTCAAGCAAATGGCTACGCGTCTGGCCGAGTCGGGTTATTCGGTCCTGGTCATCAATCCCTTCTATCGTACGAAAAGGGCGCCGACCGCACCCGACCATCCGGATTTCAACGATCCGGCTACTCGCCAAGCGCTCATGAGTCTCGCCGGCACTCTGAGTCCGGAGACTGCCATGACCGATGCCAAGGCATTCGTAGCATTTCTTGACGCTCAGCCCTCCGTCGACAGGAAAAGAAAGTTGGGCACCACCGGCTACTGCATGGGCGGTCCGTTCGTGTTCAGAACCGCAGCGAGCCTCCCCGACCGCATTGGCGCCGCCGCCACTTTTCACGGCGGCGGCCTTGTCACGGACAAGCCGGACAGCCCCCATCTGTTGATACCGCGGATGAAGGCACACTTCTTAATCGCGATTGCCGAGAACGATGACCAGAAGCAGCCGGACGCCAAGGACGTGTTGCGCGGGGCCTTCGCCAAGGCCCACCTGCCTGCCGAAATCGAGGTGTACGCAGGCACTCAACATGGTTGGTGCCCGCCCGACTCACCGGTTTACAACCATGACCAGGCGGAAAAGGCTTGGAGTCGGATGCTGGTGCTGTTCACAAACTCATTGAGCTGAGCAGCGGGCGCGCCAGCATTGCAATCGGCAGCGTGATGCACGGAGTCGATCCCAGAGCCTTGGTACGTTCATTCAACGCGGGCCTCGAAGCGATCGTGCGGCCGATTTCGACATATCTCTAAGCGTTGCCCGCCCTCACGCGGGCAGCGTCACGACAAAGCAGCTGCGCCCGTCATCCATGACGGCGCAGCGCGCCTCACCGCGGTGAAGCCGCGCGATCTGCCGCACCAGCGCGAGACCGAGGCCGGTTCCCGTGGAATTGCCCGCCTGCCCAGGACGGTAAAAGGGCCGAAATACCTTTTCGAACTCCACCTGAGGAATTCCTCGCCCACTGTCCCAGACGGTGACGACCGCGGCTTCGCTCTCGCGATCGATTCTGACATGAGCCGGCGGGGCGCCATGCCGGCGAGCGTTTTCAAGCAGATTCCGCAATAGCCGACGCAACAGGCGGGCGTCCCCCTGCACGCTCACCATGGCGCCTTCCAACTGCACGCCATCGTAGCGCGCGCACTCCTCGGCCGCGAGGGCGAGTAGATCGAGCTCCTCGGAAGCCAGCGCTTCCGTGACGGTTTCGAGCTTGCTGGCGAGCAAGATCTCATCCACCAGCCAATCGAGCTCGGCGATGTCCTGCTCGAGTCCCCGCTTACGCTCGGCGTGCACGGAGTCGTTCAACAATTCGATTGCCAATCGGATGCGGGCCAAGGGCGTTCGGAACTCGTGCGAGGCGTTCGCCAGCAGCGTCTTGTGACTTTGCATCAACCGCTCGATCTGAGCGGCAGCGCGGTTGAAGCTCGAGGCCAGTCGGGCGACCTCATCGTCACCTTCCACCGCGACGCGTGCCGTAAAATTGCCGGCGCCCAGCGATTCCACCCCCCGCTGCAGCCGTTCCAATCGGCGGCTGAGCTGTCGCACGATCGGATAGGCAGCTATGCCGATCAGCACCGCGAGCAGCGTCAACGCGACGTGAAACACGAGCCTCATGTGGCCGAAGGCAATCGGAACACCGGTTGCGAGCCAGCGCCCGTCGGCCAGGTGAATATAAGACACGGAGTGGTGCCCCCAGGGCGCGAGGGCCATCGCACGCGGGTGGCGCACGTCGGGCGCCGGCAACGGATGCCCGATGGCCGCCAGTGCGAATCCGCTGCCGTCAAAGAGTGTCACGTCTCCATTCAGGCCCGCAGCCAGCCGTCGCAATGCCTCCTGCTGCTCGGCGGGCACCGCTGTCGTCGGCGGCAGCACGTTTTGAACGAGGCGGCCGAGCGTGATGCCGGCTTGTTCCGCCGACCCTCCGGTGAAATGCCAGAGGGTCGCTGTGGCGACAACGAACAGCACGAGGCTTGCCACCAGCGCAAGATAGAATCGCAAGTACAGGCGCAGCATCAGTCTTGCGCCTTGGCAAACACGTAACCGGCCCCGCGGACGGTTATCACGCGCCGGGGCTTTTTCGGGTCGTCCTCGATCGCAGCGCGGATGCGCGACATGTGGACGTCGATCGAGCGGTCGAAGGCCTCCGGCTTCTCCCCCTTCACGAGGTCCATCAACAGATCACGCGACAGCACGCGACCGGCCTTGGTTGCGAGCGCCACCAGCAATTCGAATTGATAGCTCGTGAGATCGCACGGTGCGCCATCGAGTCGTACCGAGCGGGCCGCCGGATCGATTTCGAGCCGCCCAAAACGCAAGGATTGGTCGTCGCCGACAGTCCCTCGACGGCCTCTCCTCAGGACCGCGCGCAATCGAGCGAGAAGCTCGCGCGGCTCGAAAGGCTTCGGCAGATAATCGTCGGCGCCCATTTCCAACCCCACGATGCGGTCAACGGCATCACCGCGGCCCGACAGCATCAGGACCGGCGTATCGGAGTTGCCGCGCAATTGCCGGCACACGTCCAGACCATCCATGTCGGGCAACATCAAGTCGAGCACCACGGCGTCGTACGTGGCGCTCGACAGGTGCTTGAGCGCCGCGGCGCCGAGCGGCGCAACGGTCACGCGAAATCCCGCCTGACCGAGATACTCCGACAGCATGTCGGCCAGGCGGGGATCATCTTCTACGAGCAGGATGCGTTCGGCCATCTCGCAATTGACTTTAGAGCCTGCCGTCGAAATTCACCAGCAAATCATCAGTGCGGCATGGCGTGCATCTGCTCGAGGTGCTCGGCAAAGGCCTTCCGCTGAGGCGGCGTAAGCACATCGCCCACATCGGCGATCAATTGCACGAGCCGCTTGGAGGCTTGATCGACCAATTGCAGGTTCGTGAGACGCGCCGTCTCCAGCGAGGCGCGATCGACGGCCGGTTGCTCGAGCGCCTGCATCGCCTGGACATGGGCGGCACGTAGCTGGGAATGCAGGGGTAAAAGATCGTCGACGGCCTGTTTCACGAGCGGGCCGATTTGCGCCTTCTGTGCCTCGGTGGCATCAACTTCAACATAAAAATGCTTGAGCACGTGGTCGACGTGAGCGGATACGTCGGCGGCGCTTTGCGGGCCGCCCATCATCCCGTGATGCCACCCGCTCATGGCCTCGCTTCGCGCCAACCCACCCACCCCCGCCACGACGGCGGCGCCGGCAAGGAATGCAACGGCTGCATAGCGATTGAAAATGAATCGGCGGAACCACGGCGTAGTCGAGTCCCTCGGCAATGGATCTGTCATGGCAAACTCCTCGGATTGAGATCGTTGAGAGAGATAGTCAGGCTGGACGATGCGCCCGGCCGGTAAACGGCCGTTGTCCCGCAGGTAAAGTTCTGTGAAGCATGACCAGCACACCCGCCGGGAAAAAGCGAGTAATCTGCCCAACCAAGGGAGCCAATGCCGTTGCGACCCATCCGCAGAATTCTCTGGGGTTTGCTCTGGATCATGCTCGCGATCCCGAGCGCGGCGGCGCCGGCGCCGCCAGCGAATCCACCCGCGACCGGCCTGCAGTTGCTCGTGCTCGGCTCGGGTGGTCCCGGCGCGGAGGGTCGGGCATCCTCGAGTTACCTCTTATCGATCGATGGCACCGCTCGCATCCTGGTCGACGCGGGTCCAGGGTCCTTCGTTCGGCTGGGCGAGGCACGAGTGGATCTCGAGGATCTCGAGGTGATCCTTCTCACTCACCTGCACGTCGATCATGCGGCCGAGTTGCCGGGCATCGTCAAGGCACGCGCGGTCGCGACGGGACACCCGATTCACTTCGAGGTGTTCGGACCTGCGGGTCATCCCGCACACGGCGACATCCCATCGTTTCCCTCGACCCGACATTTCATGGATCTGCTGTTCGGGCCCGACGGTGCATTTGCCTATCTCAAGGACTTTGCAGCGCCGGTGAATTACACCGTGTTGGATCTGCCCCGGCCGTCGGCCCCCGCCGATCGCCCCGAGATCATCTACAAGAGATACGGGGTTCTCATCACCGCCATGCGAGGACATCACGACGATGCACCGGCCGTCGTTTATCGAGTGGAGGCGGCCGGCCGCAGCATCGTCTTCAGCGGCGACATCGATGCTCAGGGACTTCCCGCGCTGGCGACGATCGCGCAACGGGCGAATCTCCTCGTGTTCGATGCCGTGGTTCTCGATCCGCCCGGCTCGCCCGAGGTTCTGTACTCGCTGCATAGCCCGCCGAAGGCGATCGGTGAGCTCGCCGCTCGCGATGAGGTCGATCACTTGTTGCTGAGTCACCTCTCGCCGGCTGTCGATCGGAATCGCGTCCAGGTCGCCGCTTCCGTTGCGGAGCATTATCACGGTCGCGTGACGTTCGCGACCGATGGGCTGCGCATCGCGCCTTGACCGATCGAATCCAGCCCCGCACACGATCGGATCCGTTGCGGTGCACCGAAAGGCTCCAGGGCGAGTTGTCGTATAAAATTGGCCCAGCACCCAACCAGGAGCACGGCTATGACCACGATGACGGCTTGGCGTTTCGACCGGTATGGCGGCCCCGAGGTGTTGTCGCTGCAGGAGCTCCCGATGCCGGTGCCCGGTTCAGGCGAAGTCCTGATCCAGCTCGTGGCCTCCGGTGTCAATCCGAGCGATGTCAAGAATGTCGCCGGGCACTTCAAGACACCTCTGCCGCGCACTCCCGGTCGCGACTATGCCGGGGTGATCGCCGGGGGCGATGGCCGAGAAGGCGACGCCGTGTGGGGCAGCGGACCGGGGTTCGGTGTCGCGCGCGACGGCTGCCATGCCACGCACATCGTCATTCCAACGGCATGGGTCAGCCGAAACCCGGCGCATCTGAGCATGGATCAAGCGGCGGCGGTCGGTGTCCCGCATCTGGCAGCCTGGTGCGGACTGATCACTGCCGGGGAACTTCGCGCGGGGGAAACCGTGCTCATCACCGGGGTCTCAGGCTCGGTGGGCCACGCCGCCACCCAGATTGCCCATTGGAAGAAAGCCCGGGTCATCGGTGCTTCGATCTCTCGGGATAATCCATCCCACGCCGATGCCGTCATCGACACGACGAAGCAGGACCTTTCGTCGGAAGTGCGCGCCTTGACCGACGGGCGAGGTGCCGATCTGGTGCTCGATACGGTGGGTGGCCCACTGTTCGAGCCTTGCCTGAAGTCCCTCGCTCGCGGCGGACGCCAGATCGCTATCGCCAGCGCCCCACCTGTGGTGAGCTTCAACCTCGTCGATTTCTACCACGGGCTCAAGCGTCTCGTCGGGGTCGATACCATGGCTCTCACCGGTCCGGAAATCGCCGAGGTAATGAATCAACTGCGCGACCTGTTCGAAGAGGGCGCGCTGCAACCTCCCACGACCCAAAGCTGGGCATTCAATCAGGCCGTCGGGGCCTACCAGGCGGTCGCTACGGGGAGTCCGGCGAAGCACGTATTGGTGCTCAATAAATGACTTCCACCGGTGCGCTGAAGACATAGCCCACGCCACGCTCGGTGACGATGTAGCGCGGCTGCGCGGGATCCGGCTCGATCTTGCGCCGCAGGCGAAGTACTTGAATGTCGATCGCGCGATCGTAGACTTCATTGTCGTGCACGCGGCTCGCTTCCAACAGCTGATCCCGGGTGAGAATGCGCTCGGGCGCCGCAAGTAACGCCGCAAGCAGATTGAGCTCCCCATTGGTGAGATTGACCGGCCGGCCATCCTGCCGCTTCAGGCGGCGCGTGCGCAGGTTGAGCTCGAATTCGCCAAATCGGTAGGCACGAATTTCGCGGCGCTGGTTTGCCTCGGGCGCAGCGCTCTTGGAACGCCGAAGCACGGTCCGGATACGCGCCAGCAGCTCGCGCGGACTGAACGGCTTCGTGACATAGTCGTCGGCGCCGAGCTCGAGGCCCATCACGCGGTCCGCCTCCTCCCGGACTCCCGTCAGCATGATGACCGAGACTGCAAGCCGCTCGCGCAACGACCTCGCGAGCGCCATGCCGTCCTCGTCCGCCAGGCGCAGATCGAGAATCACGAGATCGATCGTCTCATCGGCCAGGATCCGCATCATTTCCTCGCCTCTCGAGGCCGTGGTCACGCGCAGCCCGTTCTCGCCGAGGTACTCGTTCAGCAAGCTTCGAATCTGGGGATCGTCATCCACGACGAGGACATGCGGGCGGGTGACTTCAGCCATCAGGCTACCTCCAGGCGCTCAATGCCCACGGCCGAGAACACGGGCGAGCGCCTCCGCGATATCCCGCGTGTGCAAGGGTTTGCGCAGCACCTCATCGACGCCGACCTCCGCCGCACGGTCGACCACGGATGCAACCGCACGCCCGCTCATCAGCAGGATGGGAATCGCGGGCCGCACGGCGCGAATTTGCCGTGCGAGCTCCGTTCCCACGAGATCGGGCATCATCTCATCCGTAATGATCGCGTCGAATCGCTCCGGCGCGGCGCAAAAGGCCTGAAGTGCGGCCGTGCTCGACACGAACCCCACCGGCTCGTAGCCGATTCGAGCCACCACTTCCTCGGCGAGCTCGACGAGCGATTGCTCATCGTCCACGATCATCACGGTCTCCCCGTCGCCGCGCGGAAATGTGCCGGCGGGCTCGGTGCTCACGGCTGCCGTCTCCCCCGCCACCGGAAGCCAGATCTCGAAGTGCGTTCCCTCGCCGGGTGTCGACCTCACATCGATTGCACCCCCCAGATCCGCGACGATACCGTGCACCATCGAAAGACCCAACCCGGTTCCCTCGCCGACGTTTTTGGTCGTGAAGAAGGGATCGAATATCCGATCGAGCGTCTCCGGCGGGATACCCGCTCCCGTATCCGTGACCACGAGCCGCACATAGTCGCCCGGGGCGAGCGAGCCGCGGGCGAGTGTGCGCACCTCGGTCGCTCTCGCACGCTCGAGGCTGATGCTTAGGATCCCGCCCCGCTCCATGGCCTGCACCGCGTTGGTACACAGATTCATGGTGACCTGATGAAGGTAGGTGGGGTCGGCGATTACCGCGGCATTCCCGGCTTCGAGCCTCCTTTCCAGGTGAATCCCGGCGGGCAGCGATCCTGCGAGCAGCTCGAGCGTCTCGCTGACCACCGATTGGACGTTGACCAGCACCTGATCGCCCAGGCCGCTGCGGCTGAAGCCCAGAATGCGCTCGACCAGGAGCTTGGCCCGCTCTGCCGCATGCATCACATTGTCGAGGTAGCGGCGCAGGTCGCGGTTGCCATCGGAATGCTGTAACGCGAGCTCACCGTAGCCGAGAATGGCCCCGAGCACGTTGTTGAAGTCATGCGCGATTCCGCCGGCCAAGGTACCGACCGCTTCCATCTTCTGAGACTGCCGCAGCTGCGATTCCAAGCGCTCTTTCTCGAGTTGTGCCCGCTTCTGCTCGGTGATATCGATGGCCGAACCCACGAATCGTGACGGCTTGCCCTCGCGGTCGAGCAAGCAGCGCCCGCGCGCCAGCAACCAATGCCATTCGCCGTTGGGATGACGCACCCGATACTCACACTCGAATCGAGGCACGTGACCTGCAAAGTGCTCTCGTACCGCTGCCTCGACCCGCGCCTTGTCCTCGTCATGCATCACGACGTGTCTCATCCATTCCGCGCCCGAGCCCACCGTGCTGTTCGCGCTCTGTCCATCGAGCACTCTCATTCGGGGCGACAAAAACAATCGGTCGGCTGGCACGTCCCAGTCCCAATGGCCTTCGTTCGCTCCTTCCATGGCCAGCGCGTACCGCTCCTCGCTGTCGCGCAGCGCACGCTGACTGCTCGCCACCCGTTTGATCTGGCGAAGCAGCAGCACCAGTAACAGCGCCCCGAGGAGCACGACGATGAGCGTTCGTATCGCAACCCGGATCGTCTCGCTCCGCCAGGGGCGCAGAGCGGCCTCCGCGTCGCGGGTCACGGCGAGTCGCAGCTGCGTATTCCTCACGGGAGCGACTGCGATGAAATCCACGCGTCCGTCGATCGGATTGAGCACCCGATCGCCCGCCGCGGCGGGGTCTCGCACCAATACGGGGAACCTCCGGCCGACGATATCCGGCAGGTGGGGATTGCGAACGAGCAGCGTGCCGTCATCGCGCAGAAGGGCAATATGGCTCTGGGGCCCCAAGTCGACGGCTCGATAGAACTGATCCAAATCTTGAAGGTCGACATTGGCCGTTACGATGCCTGCAAAATGTCCCTCGGCATCATCGATGCGCCGCGAGAGGATCACGGCGGTCCGGCCCTCGGAGCGCGTGATCAACGGCTCGCTCAGATACAGGCCCCGGTTGGGGTCGTCCCTCTGCGCAATGAAATAGGACCGGTCCGCCGCGTTGTGATTGGGAATGGAGAATCCCCGCGATCGATAGAGCTGATTCCCGTCCGCATCCATGATCGTGACCTCACGCACCGGCTGCACGCCCGCGGCGCGCGCCGCGAGCGCGGTATCGAGACCCTGCCGCGGAATCTTCTGGCTCTCGGTGCGGTACCACCGAGCGGTGTCGAGCAACAGCAGGTCGACCGCCTCCAGGGTCCACACCGTCTGCTCGGCGAGCGCATTCGCGACGTTTCCGAGCTCGCGCTGAATTGCCGCGATCGAGTATCGGTACGAGCGCCATGCATCGTATGCCGAAGAGCCCGCGAAGGCGCATATCAGGAGCACGCCGATGATCACCACGCCGCCTTGCAGACGCTTGAATCGGACCGTACCGGTATCGGGCGAGGCAGGAGCGCTTGCTGGGAACATGCGAAGGGTACGCGGGCTCGAGGCCAGTTTGGCTAAGTCCTCATTATACCGCGCACCGACTCGAGGAGTTCTTTGCGCACGAGGGGCTTGGCGACGACCTGCTGAACATGCAGCAGGTTCGCGGTGGATCCCGCGGCCGCCAGCCCGGTTCTGAACTGACCCGAGATGGCGATCAGAGGGGTTCCCGGATGCGCCTCCCGGATGCCTTGAACACATTGCGCGCCACCCAGCTTCGGCATGTATACGCTGAGAATCACGAGGTCGCAGGGCGCATCGGCGCCCGGGTTGCAGCGGTCGCCCACCCGGACGCGATATCCCTCGTCCCCCAACCACTCCTCGAGCAAGGCACGGGTCAGGAAATCCTCTTCATAGATGACGATGTCTCGGATGTCCCGCATGCCGGGCATCCTCCTGCTTTCCAGTCGCGCCGGGATGTCAAGATCCCTGAGGCGCATTTCAATTGAAACATGGTGGAAATGGTCCCGATCCGGGGGCCGGCTAGCCTTCCCGCCATGCTTGCCATAGTCCGAATTGCCCTCAGCCGGCCCTACACCTTCGTCGTCGCTGCATTATTGATCTTTGTCCTCGGCACGCTCGCGGCGCTGCGGATGCCCGTCGACATCTTTCCGAGCATCGACATCCCCATCATCGGCGTGGCGTTTCAATACACCGGGCTGCCGCCCGATCAGATGGCGGGGCGCGTGATCACGCCGTTCGAGCGCGCGCTGACGACCACGGTGAACGATATCGAGCACATCGAGGCCAACTCGTACACGACGTTCGGCATCGTGAAGATCTACTTCCATCCGTCGGTCAACATCGCCACGGCGAATGCGCAGGTGACTGCAATCGCGCAGACGCTCCTCAAGCAGATGCCGCCCGGCGAGACGCCGCCGCTCATCTTGAACTACAGCGCCTCGACGGTGCCCATCATTCAGCTGGCACTGTCCGGCAAAGGACTCACGGAGCAGAATCTCGCGGATCTCGGGCTCAATTTCGTGCGCACGCGGCTGGTCACCGTGCAGGGTGCCGGAATTCCGTTTCCGTTCGGGGGCAAGTCGCCGCAGGTCATGTACGACCTCGATACGGGGGCCATGCAGTCCCTTGGACTGACCGGACAGGATGTCGCCAACGCGCTTGCCGCTCAGAATCTACTCACACCGGCCGGAACCGAGAAAATCGGCGACTACGAATACACCGTCAACCTCAATAATGCGCCGTCCAAGGTCTCCGACCTCGCGGACCTGCCGATCAAGAGCGTGCGCGGTGCCATGGTGTACATGCACGACGTGGCGCAGGTGCACAACGGCAGCGCGGTGCAGACCAATGTGGTCCACGTCGACGGCAGCCGCTCCGTGCTCTTGAGTGTGTTCAAGAACGGCTCGACCTCTACCCTCGATATCGTGAGCGGCATCAAAAAGATGCTCGACGTCATCAAGCCGTCGCTGCCGGACGCGCTCGAGATCAAGGCGATCGGCGATCAGTCGGTGTTCGTACGCGCATCCATCCAGGGTGTGATCCGCGAGGGCGTGATCGCGGCAGCCCTCACGAGTCTCATGATTCTGCTGTTCCTCGGCAGCTGGCGCTCGACGTTGATCGTGACCACATCGATCCCGCTGTCGGTCTTGGGTGCGATCGGCACGCTCTGGGCGATCGGCGGGACGCTCAACATCATGACCTTGGGCGGCCTTGCGCTCGCGGTCGGCATATTGGTCGATGAAGCGACCGTGACCATCGAGAGCATCAATTACCATCTCGAGCAGGGTAAATCCGCCGAGCAAGCGATTCTCGACGGCGCCTCGCAGATCGTCATCCCCGCTTTCGTGTCCCTGCTCTGCATCTGCATCGTCTTCGTGCCGATGTTCTTCTTGAGCGGGGTCGCGCGCTTCCTGTTCGTCCCGATGGCCGAAAGCGTCATGTTCGCGATGGTCTTCTCGTTCCTGCTCTCGCGCACCCTGGTGCCGACGATGGCCAAGTATCTGCTGCGCGCGCAGGCTCACGACATCGGTCACGAGCCCCCGACCCGCAATCCGCTGGTTAGGTTCCAGCGTGGATTCGAGGCACGCTTCATGCGGCTGCGCACCGGTTATCACGATCTGCTCGCCCTCGGCATCGAGCACCGGCGCCTGTTCGTTTCCGGCTTCCTGGGTTTTGTGCTGCTCTCCTTCCTCTTGGCGCCGTTCCTCGGACGCAATTTCTTTCCGCAGGTGGACGGCGGACAGATCCTGATGCACGTGCGGGCGCCGGTGGGCATGCGCATCGAGGAAACCGCCGCGCGCTTCGGCGACATCGAGAAGGCGATCCGCGGCATCATACCTCCTGCCGAGACTGGGGCGATCGTCGACAACATTGGCACTTACCTGTCGTCGATCAACACGATCTACAACAACACCGGCACCATCGGCGAATCCGACGGGGACATCCAGATCTCGCTCAACGAGGGGCACGCACCCACGCCGAAATACGTGAGCCGCCTGCGTGCGGAGCTGCCGCGGCGCTTCCCGGGGCTCACATTCTCGTTTCTGCCGGCGGATATCGTGAGCCAGATTCTGAATTTCGGCGCACCCGCGCCGATCGACGTGCAGGTCCGCGGAAATGATCTCAACGCGGACTTCGCCTATGCCAACAAGCTGCTGGCCCAGATCCGCCACGTGACCGGAGTCGCCGATGCCCGCATTCAGCAATCGACGCGGCTGCCGACGCTCAATGTCGATATCGATCGCACGCGCGCGCAATACACCGGCGTGACCGCGGCCGACGTCACGAACAGCCTCGTGGTCAATCTCGCAAGCTCCAGCCAGGTCGCCCCCACGTATTGGCTGAACGAGAAGAATGGGGTCACCTACCCGATTGCCCTGCAGACTCCGCAGTACAAGCTCGACAGCCTCCCGGCCCTACAGAACTTGCCCATCAACGCATCCGGTGCGCCGACCACGGTGCTCGGGGGCATCGCCGACATCCGGCGCTCGCACGCCGACGCGGTGGTCTCGCAGTACGACATATCGTCCATGGTGGAGATTTTCGCAACCACTCAGGATCGCGATCTCGGCGCCGTATCCGGGGACATCCGCGACATCCTGGCCCGGAACGACAAGGACAAGCCGAAGGGCTCGATCATCGCCCTGGTCGGCCAGACGGCGACCATGCACAGCGCGTACTCCGGCCTGTTGTTCGGCCTGCTCGGCGCCGTGGTGCTCATCTATTTCCTCATCGTGATCAATTTTCAGTCGTGGACCGACCCATTCGTCATCATCACCGCGTTACCGGCCGCCCTCGCCGGCATCGTCTGGATGCTGTTCGCCACTCACACGACCCTGTCGGTCCCGGCCTTGACCGGCGCCATCATGTGCATGGGCGTGGCGACCGCCAACAGCGTCCTCGTGATCAGCTTCGCGCGCGAGAAGCTCACGGAGCTGGGCGATGCCACCCAGGCGGCGCTCGAGGCCGGTTTCGTGCGTCTGCGACCCGTGCTCATGACGGCGCTCGCGATGGTGATCGGCATGCTGCCCATGGCGCTCGGCCTCGGCGAGGGCGGCGAGCAGAATGCGCCCCTCGGCCGGGCGGTGATCGGTGGCCTCGTTTTCGCGACGGTCTCGACGCTATTTTTCGTGCCCGTCGTATTCAGCATTGTTCATCGCAACTACCGACCCCTCCCGGGGCCGGAAGCGAGTTTGGGAGAAGCACATGTCCTTGCCTGATCAAAGTACGCGCCGTTCGGATCTGCGAAAGCTCCGCCGGGCCGGTATTTCCTTCCTGATCCTGATCATTGCCGTCTTCGTCTATGGGGTGTTGTCGCGAGCGGCCCAGAACTCACGCCTCCACGACCTCACCGAGGCACAAGCCGTGCCGAACGTCGCGGTCACCGCTCCCAGCGGGGTGGAGAACCGAACCGGTCTCGACCTGCCCGGCCGCCTCGAGGCCTATATCCGCGCGCCGATCTACGCCCGCGTTCCCGGCTACCTCAAGAGCTGGAAGCACGACATCGGAAGCAAGGTCAAGGCGGGCGAGCTGCTCGCCGAGATCGACACGCCGGATCTCGATCAACAACTCATGCAGGCGCGCGCCGACCTCAACGTCGCCCAATCGAATGCCAAGCTTTCCGAGATCACCGCCAAGCGTTGGCAGTCACTCGCCGGTACGGACGCCGTCGCCAAGCAAGACGTCGACCAGCGTACCTTCACATGGGATGCGAACATCGCGCAGGTAAAGGCCGCACAGGCCAACGTCGATCGCCTTCTGGCGGAGGCCAGCTTCAAGCGCCTGGTCGCCCCCTTCGACGGCGTCGTCACGGCACGCGAAACCGACATCGGTCAGCTGATCAATGTCGGCGCCACCGGCGGTGCCGAGCTGTTCGTGGTCTCCGAGACCGAGAAGCTTCGCGTTTATGTCAACGTGCCGCAGAACTACGTGCCGAGCGTGCCGTCGGGCACCAAGGCGACGATTCGCGTGCCCGAACACCCGGGCAAAACGTACAGCGGAACGGTCGAGTCCTCCGCCCAGGCGGTGGACCCGAGCACCGGCACGACGCTCATGCAGATCATCGTCGACAACAGCGCCGGCGAGCTGATGCCGGGGGACTACGCCAGCATCCGACTGCAAGCCGCCCCAGCCGCGAACGTGCTGAGCGTGCCCTCGAGCGCCGTCATCTTCGATGCCAAGGGCCTGACGATCGCAACGGTCGGCGCCGACAACCGGGTCGTTCTGAAGCCCGTGACCATTGGCCGGGACTTGGGCGGGACGATCGAGATCGCCTCCGGTCTGGGGCAGAGCGATCGAGTCATCCAAAATCCGCCGGATGGGGTCGCCACCGGCGACCTCGTACATGTCGTCGGCGGACCCAAGGTCTCTGCCGCCTCGGTCGCGGTCTCGCCGCCCAAGCCGAAGGACGATCATGGTTAGAGTCCTGCGCTGGGCCGCCGCGCTGGTACTTGCCCTCGGCGGATGCACGCTTGCTCCGCCCCTGAAGGTACCGGACGTGCCGACGGGCACAGCCTACAAGGAGACCGGACCCTGGACGCTCGCCGAGCCGGCGGATCGCCTGCCGCGCGATAACTGGTGGATGCTGTACGAGACTGCAGAGATCGACGATCTCGAGAAGCGATTGATCGCCGGAAACCCAACCTTGGCTTCGGCGCTAGCCGACTACGCACAGGCCAAGGCGCTCAGCGATCAGGCGCGCGCCGGCCTTTTTCCCACGCTCGGTTTGAATGCAGGCGTGTCGCGCGCGCGCGAGTCGGCTCACGCGCCGCTCATCGGGCCGACCACGCCGCGATATTACAACGACAATGTTCTCGGCGGCTCGGTCAGTTACGAGCTCGACCTCTGGGGACAGATCCGCAACCAGGTCGCCGCCGGGGAAGCCAACGCCCAGGCATCCGCGGCGGATCTGGAAAACGCGCGCCTCTCGCTGTTGGCGCAACTCGTAGACGATTACGTGCAGCTGCGAAGCCTCGACCGCGAGAATGCAATCCTCGACGATACCGTCAAGGCCTATGATCGCGCACTCATTCTGACCGAGCAGCGCCACGGCGCCGGCATCGCCCCCGGACTCGACGTCGCGCAAGCGCAAACCCAACTCGATGCGGCGCGGTCGGAGGCTGCCCAGATCCTTGCGCAACGCGCGCTCATGGAGCACGCAATTGCTGCGCTCCTCGGCGTCTCCGCCTCGACCTTCTCCATCGCGCCGGCGCTCGTCGATATCAAGCTTCCGCAGATCCCCGCCGGCGTCCCGACCACCCTCCTCGAGCGCCGCCCGGACATCGCAGCGGCCCAGCGACGCATGATTGCGGCCAACGCCAACATTGGCGTCGCACGCGCCGCGTACTTCCCCTCGATCACCCTGGGCGCCCAAGGAGGGTTCCAGAGCACGGGATTCTCGAACTGGCTCAGTGCGCCGAGCAGCTTCTGGGCCATTGGACCCAACGCGCTGCTCAGCGTATTCGACGGCGGTCTGCGCCGGGCCCAGGTCGCTCAGGCCCGCGCCCAGTTCGACGCGTCTGCGGCGGACTACCGAGGTGTGGTCGTCACGGCGTTCCAGCAAGTCGAGGACAGCCTCGCGAGCCTCAATCATTACGACGATGCGGCCCGCGAGGAGAAGGCCGCGGTCGCTGCCGCGCAGCGCACGCTGGATTTTTCGCTGGCGCTCTATAAGCAAGGCGCCGCCGATTACCTCACGGTCGTAACATCCCAGACCGCACTGTTGCAGGCACAGCTCCAGGCGCTCAATCTCGATACCCTGCAGCTACGTGCGAGCGTCGACCTCATCCGCGCGCTCGGCGGAGGCTGGGAAGATACCCGGCAGATGGCGGCGCGATAGGTCAGCCGGCAGAAACACTCCGCAATGCGTCCCGAACGCGCCGCTGCCAAGGCGGAATTTGCGGAAGTCGGGCCGAATGTGAGCCTGGAGGAGATTGCCCGCCGCGCCGGCGTCGGCATCGGGACGCTCTATCGGCATTTTAACACCCCGACAATCGCGCAATCCCGCCACACTTGTCACTCCCACCCCTCGCTTGGCCTGTCCTAGGCTATCTCACCACCAACACTCAGCTGGAGTTCAGAGGAGACTCACATGTGCCCAGTATGTATCGCAAGCACGGCCGTAATGGTCGCCGGCGCCGGATCCACGGGAGGAATTCTGGCGGCATGCCTCGGCAAACTCAGAAAAGTTTTACGCGGGAAGCATCTCGGGCTGGCTCAGAAAACGCGGGAGAAAATAACATGGCAATAGGCAAAGAAAGCGACAAGGAACACGGGAAAGAGCGTCTCGCGATGCACACACCCCCGATCGTGTCACCGCAGGAGTGGGAGACGGCCCGCCAGCAGCTTCTCACGAAGGAAAAGGCATTCACCCGCTCCCGTGACGCGCTGGCCGCCGAACGCCGGCGGATGCCTTGGATGGCCGTCGAAAAGGCGTACGTGTTCGACGGGCCACAGGGCAAGGTGAGCCTGCGCGACTTATTCGAGGGCCGCCGGCAGTTGATTGTCTATCGCGCCTTTTTCGAGCCCGGCGTGTTCGGCTGGCCCGAGCACGCCTGCCGTGGCTGCTCCCTGGGCGCCGATCAGGTTGCGCACTTGTCCCATCTGAACGCCCGCGACACCACGCTCGCGTACGCTTCGCGAGCGTCGCAGACCGACATCGCGCGCCTGAAGAAGCGAATGGATTGGGAGATGCCGTGGTACACCATCACCGATAGTTTCGACACCGACTTCGGGGTGAACGAGTGGCATGGCCACAACGCATTCATCCGCGACGGCGACAAGGTGTTTCGCACCTACTTCATCAACGAGCGAGGCGACGAAGCGATGGGCACGACCTGGAGCTACCTCGATATCACGGCGCTCGGCCGCCAGGAGACCTGGGAGGACTCCCCGGCGGGCTACCGCCAGACTCCGCCGTACAAGTGGTGGAACTGGCACGACAACTACGGCGCAGAGGCCTCGCCGGATGCGAAGTGGGTCGAGGTGTCCGACGCCAAAGAGGCGGAAATGAGGCGTTAACCCGCGAAAAATTCCCCAAGAGCCCTTGTGGAGAAGAGCCGTTGTGAAATTGTTTACAGCGGCCCTGGCGCCTCATCGCGTACGGCGAATACACGGAAGCCGGCGCGTTCGTACACACCAACGGCTCCTCGCGGGCAATGCGCTCGGGACCGACCGGCAAGTCCGTCGCCTGTGGCGCCTCCCGAAGCTCCATGTAGGTAACTCGCAATATCGAAGGGTCCGCGCTGTCCACTCCGGCTCATTTTTGTCGAAAAGCGCCGGCCAGCAGTTCCTGCCCGATACCGCCGTCATCCCGGCTGCCGGTCGCGTAGCGGTATGATGCCGCAGTATAGACCAAGCGCGGCGAGGAACGCCGGCCGGCGCTCAGCGCAGCGACAGCTCCATTTGTACGACGCCGTCCTTCGGCTTCGCCTTGTCGCTCACCACCAGGAAGACACGTGCCGGATCGATCTCGGTGTCGGTGAGGAGTGCCCGCTGCAGCGTAAGCGCGCGCTGCTGGCCGAGGGCAGTCAACTGCTCCTCGCCCACCGTGACGTGCTCGCGCAACGCCGAGGTCAAGAAATCGATCTTCGCTGCGATGAGATCGGGCTTTTGCTTGATGGCTGTCACCGAGTCCGGATATTTCGGCGGGTTGCCGAAGTCGCGTGCGTAGAGCCGCGCGAGCACGTCGAGCTTACCGGCCGGATCGAGCTGATCGAAGGATGGCGGTGCGGCCGCGGCTGGGGGTTTGCGGCCGCCCTTTGGGCTCTCCGCCTGCACTTCGGCGATCTGCGAATCGAGCGTGCTTGCGATGAGCGCAGGGCGGTCGAGGTCGGGTATGGTCGCGATCGGTATTTCGAGCTTGATTTGAGGCCGCGCCTGCAGCGCTTTGACGAGCGACTTGAGCTTGTCGGACTGGGCTGCGGTCAGGTCCTTGGAGCCCGGCTGAAAATCGATGAACTGCATCTCGGGACCGGAGCCGAACAAGGAGCCCAGCAGCGCGAAGGGTGCTGTCACGGCCTTTTCCAAAATATTGAGCAGCACCTTCCAGATGATCGGACCCAAACGGAACTTAGGGTCATCGAGTGAGCCGCTCACGGGCAACGGCAGGTCGATGACACCGTTGCGATCCTTGAGCAATGCGACGGCCAACTTGACGGGCAGAGAGACTGCGTCCTTGCTGGCGGTTTTCTCGCCGAATTCGAGTTGGTCGATGACGATGTGATGCTGAGCGTCGAGCTGCCGGCCCACCACCTTGTAGTGCATCTCGGTCGTGAGCTTGCCTTTGGCGATGTTGTAGCCCGCCCACTTTCCGGAGTAGGGATTGAAGATGCTGAGCTCGATGTTCCGAAAATTCATGGTCAGATCGGTATAGAGCGCCGCGCTCAGCATATTGACCTCACCGCTGATCGATACCGGTGAGAATTGGTCCACGCTGCCGCGCAAATCCACCTTGGCACGCGAGTCGGGATTGGAGGAAAGCCCGAGCACCGTACCTTCGAGCCCGCGGATGCCGGCCGAAAAATTCGGCTTCACCGAGAGGTCCGTGAAATCGAGCCGCCCTGCTTCCAGGCGGATTTTTTTGATGGCCATCGGGCTGGCAGGCCCGGCAGGGGAAGGCTTCACCGCCACTGTCTTCACGGTGACCGCTTTCGCCGCCGGCCTGCGAGCCGTCTTGACCGCCGAGGGCGGCGGCTTGGCCTCAGCGGGTGCGGGCGCGCCAGCCGGCGGGGTCGACGGACCCGCTCCCGGTCCCTTGAGCACTCGCGCGACGTTCAGAGTCGTATCCGACTCGATGATCACCCGTGCATACGGCTTACGTGCCACTATCTCGGCGATCATCACCCGCTGCGGATCCTGCTGCAGATCGAGCCCGCGAATATCCAGCCGTTCCCAGTTGATCAGATCATCGTGAAGCGCCGCATCGACGGTGTGCAGGTTCTCGACGTTGAGGTCGCCCGAAAGCTTCAGGGTAGGTTTGGTGCCGTAATTGACCTGCACGGCGCCGCCCAGCCTGCCGCTGCGCAAGATCATCGCGGTGCGCTGCGCGACGTACGGCTGTGCCGCCGTGAGGTCGATGCCGGCGAGCTTCAGCTTCACGGTGGCCGCCAACGGCTGCGGTGTGATCTCGCCGTCCATGGTCAGGGTGCCTGTCTCATTGATCTTGGTGTCGAGTGCCACATTCAGAGACTTGGACATGTCGAGGCTCGCGCCATGCACCGTGAGCGACAGCGGCGCGAGCACTACTTTCGCGGCCGGTTGCGTCGTCCGGTCCTCGGCTGAAATGTGGGCGTCGCGGAGCGAGAATTCATGCAGATCGACGGTCCAGGACTTCGCCGCGGCTGGTGGCGATGCAGCGCCCCCGCCGCCCGCGACCGTGGCACGCGCGGCCGGTGCGGTGGGACCCGCTGCTGCCGGAGGGCCGGCCGGTGCCGCGGGCAGCGCGAGCTTTAGCAAATTGACGGCGCCGTCGGGCTCGAGCCAGGCCTGCACCTTGAGTCCGGTAAGTGACAACGAGTCGATGCTGGCCGAATGCCGCCCGAGATCTACCGCGGCGCCGCTCATCTCCAGCGCAGGTAGACTCACCCAATCCGTATCCGAGTCCTTTGGCCGGACGGCAAGCTCCGCCACCGTGGCCTTCGCAACATCGAGTGTCAGATTGAGTTGGTCGGTCAAGGAGAACTTGTAGGTCGACTGCACATCGATGGTGCCGGACGCCACCACAAAATTGAGCCGATCCTCGAGATAGGCCCAGAGAGTGCGCGCTTTCAGTCCTTGGATATGCAGCTCGCCATCCGAGGCGAGCGGTTGGATCGACAGGTGCCCGTGCCATTCCAGATGCTCGTCGAGCTTTGAGGCACCGGTGAACATGAAGAGGCCGCCGGCGGCGCCCGTGGTGAAATCCTTGAGCTCGAAGGTGATCGGCTCCAGGCGTGCCGTGAAGACCGACGGATGACTCCGATCCTCGTAGCTCACGGACCCCTTCGTCACCTTGAAGGAGGCGATGCGCGCCGCGGGCAGCGCGGTGTTCTTGGCCGGCGGCTCCTTGGGCGGCGGGGACGCCTTCGGTTTGAGCGCCAGCAGGTTGATCTCCCCGTCGGGAGCGATCACGGCGTTGAGGACGGGCGCGTCGATCTCAATGCGGCTGAACGTGTACGCGCGGTGCCAGAGCGAGGAGAGATCGAAACCGATGAATAGGCGATCGAATCCCAGCAATTTACCGCCGCGATCCGCGAGCGCGAAGTTTCGGACATCGAGCTGGAAGCGAAACGGGTTGATGCGGATCTCGCCCACCGACGGGGTGAGGTGCAGGGTCTTCGGGATCTCTTCGAGAAGCTTGCTGCGGAGAACCTTGGGTGCGATCACAAACCCGGCCAGGGCATATAAGCCGATAATCGCAGCCACGCAGAGTACGATGCGCGCAATCCTCGTCCCGAAGAATCGCAGCACGATAAGCCCCTCGGGCCGCCATTGGTTCGGCGTGCCCCGATCGCGATTTTAGCAAAAGACGCTCAAACTCTGGCGGCGTTCGGCCCGTCTGGCGGTGGCGGTCCCGTGTCGGGCACCGAACCCAACGCCGTCTCGAGGGCCGCCCGATCCCAATGCGCCGCTTCGGCCGCCGCCTCGTAGGTCGATTGAAGAAACGACAGCAGCGAGGTCTCTGGATCCGGCGCGTTTCGGACCTCGTCGTAGGGCAACAAGAACTCGCCTAGTTTCTCATCGAAAAACGCGCCCTTGGGCGCCACCCGGGCGTCCTTGAATCCAGCCGGTGTGGGGTAGGCGTACGAGTAGAAGGATGCATAGTCGAGCCCGCCGCCTCCCGGCCAGAAGCCCGCGCTGCTCACCTCATGCGAATACGCCTCGGCCATGACCGCGGTAGAGAGACCGGGAACCTTGCTCGTAAGTAGCGGAGCGCGCCGGCCGGAGAAGCGGGTGACGGCCAGGTCGAAGCTGCCCCAGAAAAAATGAACCGGGCTTGCCTTGCCGACAAAACCGGTACGAAACCTCTTGAACACACGATCCACTTGGATCAGAGCCCGCCAAAATCTTTGCGCTGCGTCGGGGTCGTAGGACGCATGGATCTCATCATCGCTGAACGCAATCGCGTCTGGAATTTCGCAGGGTCGCTCCCTGATCTGTACCTGGATCCCGAGATCGGCAAGGGACTTCATGACCGCCGCGTAGAAGTCGCAGACCGGCTGAGGCATCAGTCGGATGCGCCGGCGCTGGCCGTTGCTTACATCGATGTCGAGAGTGTGATCGATGAAATCAAACCGTACCTCGAAATCTTCCTCGCTATAAGGGATGACCGAGGTCGATAAACCGCGCGCCGTCACATAGAGCGGCACATGCCAGCTGTGGTTGAGCCACGGGGTCAGCCTCAGGCGAATCTTGCCCACGATCTGAGTCCACAGATGCAGGGTCTCGCACGTCGATTTCCACGCCGAGTAAGGAAGCGCGGGCCACGCTGCATCGCCGGACATTGCGTCTGCTCACTCGCCCCGGAAGTTCAGCTCCAGCAGAACGCCGCCGGGCTCGGCAACGAAAATCTGCTTGAAACTCATTTGCGGCAGCTCGTTGGTGTGATATTCCAGACCGCGCTCCCGGAGCCGCCCGAGCACGGCATCGAAGCCGCTGCATGACAAGGCGACATGATGGACCGCGCCGCTATCGTCCCGCGCCTTGAACGGCCGCCAGTCGTCGGAGGGATAGGACCCGTCTGCGCTCCCCACATGCACGACCGCATTGCCGGCAGCATCGGTCAGCCAGTACTTGCGCACCGGCGAGGATGGCATCTCCAGCACATCGTTGAAGAAGGCGATGGTCGCCGCCGGATCCTTCACCCGAATGTTCACATGGTCCAGGCTCTGTACAAACATGACTTACCCCTTGCGGCCATCGCCAGACCGTCCAGAACATCATGCGCTGCCATGGCGCGCAGGACAAGCGGCGCCCGGTCATGGCCGCCAACCGAGCCGCGAGGACCGCCGCACGGCATCCCCGATGTCCTCGGAGCGGTAAAACGGCGACAATTACGGCCACGCATGCTTTCGCCGCTACTTGACTCCAAGGCAGGTCCAGCCATGACAGATTCCAAGAACTCCGAGCCGCTTTCCGTCGCCGCGATACAGGCGCGGGAGGACTATATCCGCGGCCGACCGCCGCGTCTGCAGGTCTTGCCGCCAGAGGAGAGAACCGAGCGGCAGCAGAAGCTGTTCGAGGAGATCAGCATGGTGGTCGTGGACGGTGTGCGCAAACCCCGGGAGGACAAAGACGCTTTGGAGATCTTGATCCGTCATGCCGAGCTTTACAAAGCTCACATGCAGGTCGCCCAGAAATACCTGTCGGACTGCGAAATGCAGATCCGTGACCGAGAATTGGCGATATTGCGGATCGCCTGGCTTTCGCAGGCCCCCTTCGAGTGGGGGTCTCACGTCAAGATTGCCAAGCGCAACGGGATCACGGCGGAGGAGATAGCACGGGTCATCGAAGGATCCGAGGCGGCCGGCTGGAGCAAACCGGATCGCGCCATCTTGCGGGCCATGGAGGAGCTGCACTTTGATTCGATGATCGCCGACGACACCTGGACTGATCTCGAGGAGTTCTACAACGACAAGAAACTCATCGAATTGGTGATCCTCGCCGGCCAGTACAAGACCGTAGCCTATTATCAGAACAGCTTGAGACTGCCGCTCCCCGTGGGCAATGCGGGCCTGTCGGCGCGGTAGCGTTAGTCGCCTCCCCGCGTTTGCGCCTCGAGCCGGTCGCGGACCGCCTGCGTCAGCTCGGGATAGCCGAGATTGTTGGGTGTGTATACGGTCCGCTTGCGGGACCGCAAGTCGATCGTCACGCTATCATCCGGCGTCTTCACGGCCACGGTATCGCTCGCGGGGTGGTACTCGATCCGCAACTGTCCCGCATCGACGATCAGTCGCAGATACCCATAATGAGTGTCGTCGTAGTTCTCGAAAGTCACCTCGTCCTGACCCGGTGCCTTGACTTGCAGCGTCTGCGGCGTCCGCAGCGCCAATCCATTCGGCGAACGCAGCTTCTGCACGTTGTGCCCGCCGTTGCCGCAAATGACGTAGGGTATTTCAGAGCCGTCGTCGCGATGTCGCGTGAAGCGCTGATACGAGTGCGCGTGACCTGCCAGTACCGCGTGCGGCCATACGCCCGCTTGAGAACAGATTGCGTCCATCTGTTGTCGCATCTCGGTACTCGATGAATGCTGACCGCCGATGGCATAGGGAGGATGATGGTGCGCGAACAGCAGCGCGCCCGGGTAGCGCTCCTGCGTCACTCGGTCGAGTGCCGCCGCGAGGAAATCGAGTTGCGAACGGCCGATGTTCGGGTCGGCGATGACGCCGGGGTCTTCGAGCGTATTGCTGTAGAAGCAGAGTATTCGAACGAACGGCGCATCGAAGGTGAAGAACACGCCGGGCTGGACCTGGGCCGTTCTGGACAACCCGCCGGCCTCCGGTGTCACGATGAACCCGCCGGAAGGATCCGAGCAGAAATTCCTCAAGTAGGCGTCGAGGCTTTTCGCATGCGCGAGGGGCGAAATCATCCCGTCATGGTTGCCCGCGAGCGCCAGCACGGGCGCCTGATAGTTGCGGTAAGGCTCATAGAACTGATCGTAGTAGTACTGCGTTTCCCCGAAGTTGTAGACGATGTCGCCGAGGAGCAGAGCGAATTGGGGAACTTCCAGGGCTTTCGCCTCAGTGAAGTCGCCGACCATTTTGTCGGTGACTTCATTTTGAGTGCTCGGGCCGCGCGTGCTGCCACAGTCCCCCGTCGCGTGGAATACGATCTGTCCGCTCTGCGTGATGGCGTCGATGGCGGTCTGGTTGCCGTTGAAGACTTCGAACAGGGTCAGGGCCGGTTCCGGGCCTTTGCCGCGCGGCGCAGGAAACGGCAGCGGATTGATCTTGTGCTCTTTGTTGAGCTCATCGATGAGCTTGTAGGCGTCACTGTCGGACGGATGCTTGATTTTGAAGATCGTCGGATCCGCGGTCGGCTCGGGCTGGCCGAAAACGGGACCCTGCAACGCCCGGGACTCGGTTTTCCGGCTCCGGGATGAGGGCGTGCGTGAGCTGGGCATGGTGCGCTCCGATGCTGACGAAACCTCAGATGATATCGCCCGCACGCGCGTCGGTATGAACGTTTCGTTGCAGGGAGGCGACTCGATGAGGACATTCAGGAGGCCGGCTTCAGCCCCAGCTCCTGCTCGAGTCTCTTGTCATAGCCGTAGATATCGTCGAAGAACAGGATCGGGCCGGCTTCCGTCGCGAGCGCGGTCGCGTACAGAATCAGAACGTCGATCGGGCGCTTGAGATCGATACGCACCGTTGTCGTACCGTTCATGGCCGCCTGAATCTTCTCTCGGGTCCAATCGCCCGGGGCATCCTGAAGGACCAAGCTCGCCAGTGCCAATGGATCACTCACCCGGATGCACCCGTGGCTGAAGGCGCGCACGGATTCCTTGAAAAGGCCGTGCGCAGGCGTCGAATGCAAATAGACGTTGTAGCTATTCGGGAACATGAACTTGACGAGCCCAAGCGCATTATCCTCGCCCGGCTGCTGACGCAATCGCAGCTTTCCCGCCGCGAGCGCTTCGAGGTTTACAGGCGTCGCAGGTACGGCGGGCGACGAGTCGTCGGGACCCGCTGCAATTTCCAGGTGCTGCGCGGCAAGGTAGCGTGGGTTGGCCCGGATCTTCGGCAGCATTTCGTGCTGTGTGATGCTGTAGGGAACATCCCAGTAGGGGCGCAGAATGACGTAGCGCATATCCCCCTCGAAGACCGGTGTCTGGGTCTTCGGATAGGTGCGTCCGACGATCACGTCCATCTGCAGAATGTCCGCGACCCGGTCTTCCGTGGTGCGAAAGGCGAACAATCGAAACTGCGGAATATTGACGATGATCGGGGGCGTCTGGAACGGGGTGAGCCAGCGCCACCTCTCCAGGGTCAGAGTGATCTCGCGGATCCGGCGGGCCGGCGGGGTGATGAGTTCCGCAAACGTCCGCTTGTCCAGCGCCCCATTGGCGGCGAGGCCGTGGCGCAGCTGATACTTTCGCACGGCGGCACTCAGGTTGGCATCGAACGTGGAATCTGTCGGGGCCGCGCCGTCGTCGACGAGATCGCCCAAGGTCGTCAGCATTCTGCGCAGGGCCGGCGCGCCCGCATACACATCGCCGATCTTGAGATGCGCAGGGGGAGGCGGCAGCTGCGCGAAATCCTGTTGCCGCAGTACCGCCCGCAATCTGTTCAGTGCTTTCTTCAAGAGCCCGTAATGATAGAAGGCCGGTTCCACCGTCTGCATCACGGGCGCAGCGTCCGTCGCGCTGCCGAGCTCACGAAGGATGGCGAGGAGATCGAGTGCGGGACGCTGAGCGCTTTGACGCAGCTTGAAGCCGGCCGCCTCAGGCGTCACGCGCCCGTAGTGCAGATCGCAAACGAAATGCAACGCCTCGGCCGAGAGCATCACGTCGAATCGAGCCCAGCGTGCCGCGTCAGCGCCGGGTGATTCCTGGCCATCTGACAGCTGTGCAATCTCAACGGACCGGTAATCGCCCACTTCCAATCCGTAGCTTTGCGCATTCTGAAGCTCTCGCAGCAGCCCCTCGGCCTGAGGCGTGGCTCTTCCATCCCTGCTCCAGAGAGGCGCGTTTGCGGAGGCGAAATAGGCGTCCTTGAGCGCCTGGGCTGCGCCGTGAGCCACGGCCGAGGCGCCGAGCAGACCGTCTGCGCCCGGAATCATCTGGGCGATCTGCACGCGGAGGGCATCTGTGCTGTCGGCGTGAACTTCCAAACTGGCAGATCCGGAAATGAGCCACAGGATCGCAGCAATGGCAAGACGCCGCGAGGACAGGCATCCTTTCTTCATGTCTTTCAACCTTCGAGGCTCGATGACTCCAGAACACCGTCAAGCATACGGCGTGGATGCGATCGCTTCCAGGGCAGACGCTCGCGCAACTAGCGCGCAACACCCGCTGCATGCGTGGACGTCCGGCGAATGCTCCGAGAATTCAAGCGCCGTTATGGCTTCCAGGAACCCCGAATGCGCTCGGCCCATCGCTTGTAGTCGCTCAGCGTCAGCAAACCCTTGGTAACCGAGGCTTGGCGGCGCATCGGGCGCGACGGTTCAGTCGGAACCTTCGCCACTTTGCCGATTGACGCTTCGCCCGTCTCGTCGGATTTCGCCGATGGGTGCACGATCTTCATCGAAAGGGTGCGTTGCATGGGAACACCCTAGAGAGTCCCGCGCGCCCGCCATAGGACGCGGTTCACGCTCGGATTCAACGGCGCAAATTCCGTCTGCCGACAGCGACACCCACTTCCCGGCCCGCTTTAACAGAACCGAGATTGACGACTTTATCGCGAGCCAGGTCACATTGCCTGCACCGAGGACCCCCTCATAGTGACGTCACGGTGAGGCGGCGACATACGCCAAGCTCGAAGTCTCACCGATTCTGGATCACCAAGAGGATGGCTCGATGAAATCGGTGAATGAATTGTTGAGGCTCTTTATGCGGCAGGCGGAGCTGGAAAGAGCGATGCGACAACCGGGCGGTGCGCGCGTCACACAAGAGCGGGAATTGCAGGTCGTGCGGCGGCGGCTCGCCGAATTTCCCGAGGACATGCGCCGTTCGAATGCCACCGCCGATCCGCTGAAAGTGGCGGCCGAGGCCGCTCCTCAGGCCTGAACCGGAAATAAGTCATGATCGAAGCTGAAATCCTGGTTCCTGTGCAATGCCCCGTTTGCGCACGAGAGGCATTCAGCGGGTTTCGCATATCGGTCATTTCCGATGCGCTCCGCACGGGCGAGATCCGCCTTTACTCGACGTGCCATGCCGTGAGCTGGGAAGCGAATGATAAGGAACTCTTTCTGCTGCACGAGTACCTCGAAGCCGAGTGGTCCGAGGAGATGCAGGAAGCTTGTCGGCAGCTCGATCTCGAGAACTCCGCTGAAACTTACGAACCGGTGTTCGTGCACACGGAGATGATGGAGCAACTCCGAATGGAGGACTCGACGAGGCAGCTCAGAGCGGCCCGATTGGAATGCGATCAGGATGAAGCGAGCGTGCGGCGCTTTCGGTGACCTCGGGGCTGCCGCCCGAAGATCGCGGGCTGTGGAGATGGCACATGCTGCTTTCTGCGGCATATCGGGCCCACAGCTCGCATAAGCCATCCTGAGACCGGACCGAGCCGTAAGCGGAACTCAGCGTGGCCAGACCCGCAAACTCGGACTCGATGATGCGCGCCCGCTGCTCGAAATGTCGACAAGTCCGGCAGGCACGCTGATCGGTGACGTTCATTGGCCCACTCGACTCCAGAAATCTGCAAAAACATGCGCGGACAGCACGAAGCCGAGCGCGAGGTTTACGCAAACGCCGATCGCGAAGGCATAGAACGGGCGCGCACCCACAGACTTGAGTTCGCGCACCCGCGTGGTGAGCCCGATGCTCAAGAATGCCAATGTAAATGCCCACGTCCGCAGTACCTGCAGTGGAGCTATCAATGCGGGAACCAATTCCTTCTTGTATTCCGCGTAGGAATAGCCGCGCGACATGAGAGTCAGGATCGTCGAGGCGAGCAGAAACCCCAATACGAACTTCGGAAAGCGGCGCCAAATATCGCCCTTCGCCGCTCGAGTTTCGATGGCGGTGCGGTTCCATCTCTGGGCTGCGATGAGGGAGAGTACGAATGCCCACACCCCGATCCACACGTCGCGACCGATTACCTTCATCAACGTGAATGCCGCCACGGCGTCCTCGGATCGGCCCGCAATACCGGTGATGTGGCCCGCATAGCCCGCATAGGTCTGTGCGGCGGCCAAGCCCGCCGCGTCCGCGAATTCCGACGTTCCTATCCATGCGCCGGCAACGCCCGTCGGCAAGCCCAGGCTGCGACAGACCAGCGGCAGCGCGAAGATCATGACCACGGCCCACATCACGACCAAGGAAATCGCCATCGAAACATCTTGCTTCTTTGCGCCGACTGCTCCGCCGATAGCGATGGCGCCCGATACGCCGCAGACCGCGCCGCCTGTTCCCAAGGTCGCAGCCAACCGTCGGTCCAATCCCAGCCGCACCGCGCTGAAAAAGATCGCCGCGAAGGTCGCGAGACTCACGATGCCCGCTTGCAGCATGGCAACCGGCCCCGCCCAGGCGAGCAGCGTGAGCGGAAGGCTCGCACCGAGCAGCACGATGCCGGTTTTGATGTAGAACTCGACGCGCAGGCCGGGTTCGAGCCAGCGCGGCGCACCGACGGTATTGGACACCAGCAGCCCGAGACCGAGGGCGACCAGGGGAGGCTCCAAATTGTAGTGTGCCGCCTGATCCCACAGACCGAGACAGTAGATCACGGCCGCGACGCAGAACAACGGAACAAATGCCGGAACGAACGCGGAGAACCTCAAGCCCAACGCGGCAGCGCCCGTGCCGAACAATACCGTCCATAGCAGGCATAACGCGAGGTATCGGATGCCCTGTTGCTGCAGCTGGCCCATCAAGCTCGCCGCGTCGCTCCACTTCTGCGGAGCGACCGCGAGCCACTGGAGTGAGCCGCCGGTCTCGAACATCGCCGCGGCGACGCCGATCAGTCCGAGACTGATCCACACGGCCCACCAGTCCTCTTTCCGGGTGAATTCAGTCCAAAGAGACTCTCGAACAGGCAGTGGAAGCCTGCGTAACTCCACGTCCGCCATGTAAAGCGCCTCGTTGGCCCTCGGTGTCCTTAGCTTAAGGGCCCCGCATTCTTCCGTCGTATAGCTTGTGGGTATGGCCTAATGCCCGCGGGCTATAAGCCCCGACGGGAAATCGCAGCGGCGCGGAGCGCATCGCGATGATGCCTCGCCGCATTGGGGCCGCGACGTCTCCGCCGATTCCCAGGGTGAAGGCCTACTTTCGGATCGCGCACGAAGAGATTATGGTGAGGCACCCCTCAGACTCTTTTGGAGGTTTCCATGCCGCGCATGAAGGCCGTTCAGGTTACCAAGCCCAACGCGGATCTCGAGCTCGTCGAGCGTGACCTCCCCGATCCCAAGCCGCGCCAGGTGCGTATCAAAGTACAGGCGTGCGGTATCTGCCACAGCGACATGTTCACCATCGCCGGCGCTTTCCCCGGCATTCAGTACCCGCGCGTGCCCGGCCACGAAGTCGTCGGCATCATCGATGCCGTCGGGGCGGACGTGCCTGACTGGAAAAAGGGCGTGCGCGTCGGCGTAGGATGGCATGGGGGTCACGACGGGCATTGCAGCTCTTGCCGCCGCGGCGACTTCATTACGTGCACGCATGGACAGATTCCAGGGATTTCCTACGACGGGGGCTACGCCGAGTACATGATTGCGCCGTTCGAGGCGCTCGCGTCCGTACCCGAGGACCTGACGTCCGAAGAAGCCGCGCCGCTGCTCTGCGCAGGTATCACCACGTTCAACGCGCTTCGCCACAGCGGCGCGGGTCCTGGCGACCTCGTCGCGATCCTCGGAATCGGCGGCCTGGGCCACCTCGGAGTGCAATTCGCGGCGAAGATGGGATTCAGGACGGTCGCGATCGCGCGCGGCACTGACAAGGGACCATTAGCCAAAAAGCTCGGCGCCCAGGTGTATATCGACAGCACCGCGCAGAATGCCGCTGAGGAGCTGACCCAGCTCGGCGGCGCGAAGGTAATTCTCGCTACGGTGACGGATGCCAAGAGCATGAGCTCGGTAATCCCCGGACTCGGCATCGATGGCAAGCTGCTGGTGGTGGGCGCGAGCCCGGAGCCGATCGAGGTCTCGCCGCTGCTGCTCATCGGTGCGCGCCGTTCCATTGCCGGCTGGCCCTCCGGTACGGCGCCCGATTCCGAGGACACGCTCAAGTTCAGCGTGCAGTCGGGCGTCCGTCCGATGATCGAGACTTTCCCGTTGGCGAAAGCCAAAGAGGCCTATCAGCGCATGATGAGCGGTAAAGCCCGCTTTCGAGTCGTGCTCACGCCCTGAAGCGAGAACGCGCCGCCTTGCGGGGTGAAGTTCTCGCGACGCACCATCGCGACCGGGTTCGTGCGGGCATTTGCGTGGCAAGCCTCAGGGACGCGACAGCGCCGCCTCCTTTTGTCATAAGAAGTTGTGATCGTCTCGGCAGTATGAGAGCCGCACTAGCCTCCAAGATAACCAGCATCGCGCTGCCGACGCCACTCCGGAGGTAGTCGGAGCCGCTTACGAGACATCCAATGGAGGACGGCCGCCCATGATTATCGGATCTGAAACGTCATCGCCTCCCAAAGACACGTCGCTCAAGCCGGTGAGGCTCAGGGAGGGCGCCAATCTGCGTGCTCTCGAGGAATGGCTTTTGTCCTTCATCGGACCCGGACGTTGCGGTGATTTTGAATTGCGGGAGGACGGCGATCAGTGGTTCCTGGGTTTCGATCACGGTCAACCGACCATCTGGTTCCAGGACGAGAAGCATTTCAGCGCGTTTCTCCTCGAGCTCAATAACGGCGGTCTCGGCTCGACCGTCATGCACTGAGAGCTCGCTTCGGCCCGCGACGGACGGGCCGAAGAGGTTTCAGCGCCCTCCGCTTTTCCTCTCCTCATCCTTTTTCTTTTGCATGGTGACCGATACCGCCACATCCCATGAGTTATGGATGCCGACGAAAAGCAGCAGCACCAGCGACGATGCGATGCCATACATGCTCGGCCGCGGTTGACGCCACAGAAGAAATGCCATCGCGAGCAGCGCACCATAGACAATCGCCGGTAAGATCACGTGCCAGATCCAATCCTCGAGCACCGGAGCGTAGTCCCTCGAGAATCGGCGCATGTTCGACGCAATAACGCCCGTATAGATCAGCAGCCCCAGGGCCGCCGCGCCGAACCCGATGCTCAGGCTCGTGACATTCTGGCGCGGTACACTCAAGAAGCAAGACAGCCCGAGGACGGTCCCAAAATGTACGACCGTGGGCGTAATGTAGCCGCCCAGCCCGGCTGGGTTCGCGCGGCGCGCATCCGATAGCAGCGCAATAACGACGAACGTGAGACCCAACAGGCCGGCGGCGGCGGGGCCGAGAATGACGTAAAAATTGTCCCATCCTTCGAGTATCGGCATGCTCACTGCTTCGACCGGCGGAGATTCCGTCTTATTTTGGATTATCCCTCATATACTTAGTAAAATCAGGACGCTTTACAATCTGGAGCGGCGATGACAACAGCATTCGACCTCACCCCACCGTCCCAGTCGCAGCGCCGGGAGATCACGCAAGGCCTGAGCGATGAAGAGCGGCACGTACTGCTGCAACATGGTACCGAAGCGCCCTTCTGCGGCGTATTCCTCGACAACAAAAAGGATGGTGTTTACACCTGTCGCTTCTGCGGTCTGCCGTTATTCCGCTCGAGCGCCAAGTTCAATTCCGGTACGGGCTGGCCGAGTTTCTTCCAGCCCTACGATGAGGCGCACATCAGGCGCATTCGCGACAGCAGCTACGGCATGGTGCGGGTCGAGGAAGTTTGCGCCCGCTGCGGCAGTCATCTGGGCCATGTTTTTCCAGACGGACCGCCCCCGACGGGCGAGCGTCACTGTCTGAACTCGGTATCCCTGTCCTTCACCGAGAAAGGCCAGAGGCTGCCCGACGTGCTAGGGCGCGGCGCTCCGGAAGGCAGCGAGGTTTGAGCGCGGGGCATCGTCCCCGATCATCGCCCAGGCGCTGAGGGCGCTCAAGAGCGCCAGCGCCGCCGCGATTCCCATCACGCGGCGATATCCCAAGAGGAAGGCCTCGTCCACCGCATGATGTACCGCCGCTTCGATATCGCTATTTGCGCCCGCGGGTGGCTCGATGGCGGCGAGCCTGGCACGTTGCGCGATTACTGCCTCGGCGACTGCCGGAGGAAATTTCGATGCCGCGACTCTGCGCTCGAGATCGGCACTGAAAGTGCCCGACATGACCATTCCAAAACACGCGATGGCCAGCAGTCCCGCCACGCTGGCCACTGCGTTGTTCACCCCGGATGCGACGCCCACGCTGTCGGGGGGCACCGCCTGCATGACCGTCGTCGTGAGCGGGGCGGCGGTCAGGCTCATACCGAAGCCGAGCATCAACGCCGCGGGGAAGATGGTGGTCCAATAGCTGCCGCCGATGTGCGGTAGAGCGAATAGCCCGAATGCGGCTGCCGCAATCGCAGGCCCGATCACGAGCGGCCGTTTCGCACCGTAGCGATCGACCAGCTTACCCGCCCATCGCGACAACGCGAACATGAGCAGCACGAAGGGCAACAATGCGGCGCCCGCCGATTCTGCGGCATAGCCTTGGACTTGGATCAGGTTCAAAGGAAGAAAGAACAGGCTCCCCGCGAGCGCGGCGTACAAGAGCAGCGTCAATACGTTCGTGGCGGCGAAGTCGCGCGAGCGAAAGAGGTCCAGCGGCAATATCGGGGCGGGGTGGCGTGATTCGACGACTAGAAAAATCGGAAGCGTCGATATCCCGATCGCGAGTGACGTCCACACCCGCCACTGGGTCCAGCCGGCGGATTGGGACTCGATCAGCGCGTAGACGATGCCTCCCAGGGTGATCGCGGCCAGCGCCGCGCCCAACCCATCGATTCTTTTGGGCGATGCCTCGCTGCGGCTCTCGGGGAGGTATCGGAACGTCAGGACGAGCACGACGAGTGCCAGCGGAACATTCAGAAAAAATGCGAGTCGCCAGGTGAAATGGTCGATGACGAAGCCGCCCACGACGGGACCGACCGCGCTCGTGATCGCCGTGAAGCCCGACCAGGTCCCGATCGCCTGTCCGCGTCTCTCCTTGTCGAAGGACGCGCTCAAGAGTGCGAGGCTTCCCGGTATCAGCAGCGCACCGCCCACACCTTGAACACCGCGAGCCGCGATGAGCATGCCGACGGACCTGGAGAGTCCGCACAGCATGGACGCGGCGGTGAACAGCACCACACCCACCGCGAACAAACGACGGCGGCCGAAGCGGTCGCCTGCCGCACCGCCGACCAACAGCAACGCGGCCAGCATGAGCTCGTAGGCCTCCACGACCCATTGGCTGCCCGCGAGGGTCGCGCCGAGGGAACGCTGCAATGCCGGCAGCGCGACGTTCACGATGGTCCCGTCGGCGAACGCCATGCTGGAGGCAATGATGGTCGTCGCCAGTATCCAAGGCTCGGCGCTGCGCGCGCACGGCGCAGCGGCCGGTTCTGTGGCGCGTGCCGCGGCGCCCTGTCGCTTGCAAGGCAAGCCGGCGGCGGAGGTCATTGTCGTGTCGCGGCCATTCGACTCGTCAAAGGGCGGTTGGACGGGCCCCGAGTGTGACGCAGGCACGCATCCTGAGGCAAATGTCCGGACACTCTAGCGACGGTTGCCCTCAGCGAGCGGCGGCACCGGGACGTAGCGTTGCGCAAGCGCGGGCAGCACGAATAGATTCAACACGGTCGAGGACAGCAATCCGCCCAGCACGGTGACCGCCATCGGTCCCTCGATCTCCTGCCCCGGCAGATTCATGCCGAAGGCCAGGGGGGCGAGCCCCAGCGCAGTAACGGCCGCCGTCATCAGAATGGGCACCAGGCGCTCGTTGGCGCCGCGCACGACGACGGCGGTGTCCCACGGCGCCCCCTCGACCTCCACGAGATGCTCGTAATGCGCCAGCTGCAAGATGGCGTTGCGGGCACTCACGCCGAACACGGTCACGAGACCGACCACTGTACCGAGCGAAATGCCGATGCCCGTGGCCGCGATCGCAGCGACGCTCCCAATCAAAGAGAAAGGCAGATTCGCGAGCACCAGCCAGCTGTTGGCACGCCAGTGAAACGCAATGAATAGGATCAGGAGGATCAAGGCGAGCGCCAGCCCGGAATACACCGTGAGCTCGGTGCGCGTCTGCCGCTCGGCCTCTGCGGCTCCCGTGAACTCGGTGTAAACCCCGCTCGGCAATGTCACTTTGGCTGCAATCGCCTCCGAGGCCCGCCGCACCACGCTTTGCAGGGAAGCCCCACTCACGTTGAATGTCACGCTGATCCGCCGTTGCCCCCCGTCATGCTCGATGCTGTAGCGGTCCTGAGAGGCGACGATGCGCGCTACTTGCGACAGTGGCACGGGCCCCATCGCGCCGCTGATCATGAGCTGCGACAAACGGTCCGGCTGGTGGCGCAGTGCATCCGGGAGCAGCACCACCACGCCGACCGTACGAGTCCCGCTGAACGTCTGCCCCACCATCGCCCCCGTGTATGATTCTTCAATGGTGTCGAGCACATCCTGAGCCTTGAGGCCGCTCGCAAGCAGCGCGGCCGGAACGAGCTGAATCGCGATCGTCGGCGTGCCGCTCTGCCGTTTGAACTGCAGGTCGACGATTCCCGGTATTTTGCCGAGGACCGCCACGATCTTGTCGCCGGTCGCATCGAGGGCATCCAGGTCGTCGCCGAAGACCTTCACTGCGACCTGCGCCGTCTCTCCGCTCAGGCTCTCGCTGATCCGATCGCCGAGGAACGTCACGACCTCACCTTGAAGACCCGGGTAGTGCTCAAGAATGATTCGCAACTCCTCCTGCGCGGCGCCTTGATCGACTTTGGCGTCGGCTTTCAGCTCGACGTGGAATTCGCTGCGGTGAGGCCCCCACGTGTCCTCGCCCAATTCGGCCCGGCCCACCTGCTGCTCGACGCTCTGAACGTAGGGCAGTGCCAGTATCTCGGCGCTGATTCGCCTGCCCACATCGAGCATCTCATCGAGCGATGTGCCCGGGATCGAGCTCGACACCTGCATGACGAAGTGGCCTTCTCGAAAATCGGGCATGAACGTGCCGCCGAGGAAGGGCAGCGCAACGCCGGCCGCGATCACGCAGAGAATGAGCACGGCGGCCAGCGCCTCGAAGTGTGCCGCCACGCCGTATACCGCGCAACTCTGCCACTCCTTCAGACGGACCAGCCAACGCGATTCCGGCCGCGCGTCGTGCCTGCGCAGGAGCAGCGCGCACAACGCGGGCGTGGTGGTCATCGCGACCAGGAGCGAGGCGAGCACGGCGAATATGAAGGCGAGCGCGAGCGGCCCTACGAAGTGGCCCTGCACGCTCGAGGTGAATATCTCCGGCAAAAACACCGCGATGACGACGGCCGTCGCGTATATCACGGGCCCCCGCACTTCGAGCGAGGCCTCGCGGATGACCTCGAGCCGAGGCAGCGGCTGCGCCAGGCGCTGGTTCTCGCGAAGGCGACGCATGATGTTTTCGATGCCGATGATGGCATCGTCCACGAGCACACCGAGCGCGACCGCAAATCCTCCGAGCGTCATCGTGTTGAGCGTGAGGCCCATGCGGTCGAGGAGCGCGATTGCCGCGAGCAGGGACAACGGTATGGCGGTGAAGGCGATCGACGCCGCCCGGATGTCGCGGAGGAACACATACAGCACGGCCAGAATGAGTACGCCCGCGATCGCCAGCGACTGTTTGAGATCCCCGAGCGCGCGCTCGATGAAATTGGCAGGACGGTGCAGTCCGGCGTAAAGGGTGATGCCGCGCGCGTTCAATGCCGGCCGCAAGCTGGCCAACGCTTGCTCGACGGCAAGCGTGGTCGTGAGCGTGTTGGCACCGTACTGGCTCGCGAGGGAGAGCAGAATGCCCGGCTTCCCCATGATCAGCGAGTCGCCCGACCGCAAGGCCGGCGCCACCTTGACCTCGGCCACCTCGCGCAGCCGGATGGGGACATCATTGCGCACCGCGACGACCGCCTCGCCGAGAGTGCCGGTGTCGGGCGCAGGGATCGGCGACTCGAGGAGCACACGCTGGCTGGCGATGTCGATGAACCCGGCGCCTCGCAGCGGCAGTGCCGCCTTGGCGGCATCGGCCACGTCGGTGAGCGTCAGACCGAAACTCGCCAAGCGATGCATGTCGGGTTGGACTTGAATCTGACGCACATTGCCGCCGAACACGATGACGTGCGCCACACCGGGCACGGCCAAGAGGCGCGGCTTGATGATCCAGTCCGCTGTGTCGCGCAACGTATAGGCATCGACCTTGTCGGACAGAAGGCCGATCTTCAACAGGTCCATCGTGCTCGAGACGAGCGGCGAGAGTTTCGGGACCCCGACGCCCGTCGGCAAGCTGCTACCGAGCTCGGACAGTCGCTCCGAGATCCCTTGACGGGCGATGTACACATCGACGCCGTCCGCAAATGTGATGGTGACCACGGAAAGTCCCGGAATGGACTCCGAGCGCATGGTGGCGAGCCCGGAGGCCCCGTTGACGGCATTCTCGACCTGCTTGGTGACGAGCTCCTCCACCTGCTGCGGCGAGAATCCGGGGGCCTCCGTCTGAATGTCGACCTGCGAAGGAACGAACTCGGGAAACACATCGAGGGGCGATTTGAGGGCGCCCCAGACTCCGAGAATCAGCGCCACCAGCGTCAGTGCCGTGACTGCGCCAAAGCGGCGCACGCACAAACTGACCAGCGCTCGCATTACTCCGCCTCGGTGCCGGGATTGGTTTCACGGGCCAGCAGAAGACCGGCCGCTGCCGTAACCACCTTGTCCCCGGCGGCAATCCCCTCCGTCACGAAGTACCCATCGGCCACCGGACTGTTCGGGTTGAATTGGCGCCTCACGTACACATGGGGTTTTGATTCCACGTAGCACCAGTACTTCCCGTCGCTGATCACCAGCGAGGCCGCCGGAACGACGACGCCCTGCTGCGACGGCCCTGTACCCGGCGCCCAAACCAGGAGCCGCTCGCCCTCCCCTGCATCGCTATTCTTGAGAAGGCCAAAAAAGCTGCGGCCCGGAAGTGTCGCATCGGCGGGCGCAGCCCACACCGAATCCAGGCTCCAGCCTTGGGCCGGGTGCGCGGCGCCGGGCGACAGGGTGTCGAGATGGGCCGCGCGCAGAGTCGCGGGCGTCGAACCCTGAAGCGCTCCCAGCGGGAACGTCGCGCGCAGCAACTTGATCTTGCCGCTGGCCAGCTCGTGCAGCACCGGCCCATTCTTTGCCACTCCGCCCGGCGGTCCCGCCCCGATGATGGTTGTGAGTCGCTGCTCGGCGAGCGCGAGGGCGGCACTGTCCGTCTCCGCCTGGCGAGCCGCGCTGTCCACGGCATCGGCCGACATTGCGCCGGCCGTACCGATCAAGCGCTGTGTCCGCTCGAGTGCCGCATGGCTTTGGTGTGCGGCCGCCTGCGCGGTCGTGAGCTCGGCGACGGCGGTCGCAACGGCATCGTGGGAGATGACGATGCCGAACCCGGACGTTTCGGCCGTGTACTGAATGGGCCTCGCGGGCTGCGTCGCGACGCCTATCCTCTCGGCTTGCTCTGCCGTCAGGGTGACGCCCTGCTCGGCCTCCGCGGGCTGGGAGGCCTCGGCGCCCTTTGCATTGTCGGCGGGCGGTGTGCGATGACACCCCGTCAAGCCAAAGGCCCCGAGGCACAACGCCGCTGCGACGGCCCGCATGGATGTCGTGGCGTGTCCCATATTGATCGCGCTAGTGAACATGTTGCTCCTGAAGCTGCCAGCCGCCGCCGAGCGCCTTGCACAGCGAGACCACCGCCTGGAGGCGCGCCAGTTTGTACTGACTGTATTGATCGCGTGCGGCATACAAGCTCCGCTGAGCCTCGAGCACGGCGAGAAAGTCTCCCGCGCCCTCACGATAGCGCAGCGTGGCGCCCTCGAAGGCGCGCTCACTTTGAGTCAAGGCCTCGCTCTGGAAATCTCGCGCGTCGTCGAGATTGCGGATGGCGGCGAGTGCATTCTCGACATCGACCAGCGAAGCCAGTATCGCAGCCCGGTAGCTCACCAACAGCTCTTCATCCTTGGCGCGCGCCTCGTCGCGTGCCGCACGCAACCGTCCGCCGTCGAATATGCTTTGCACGAGTCCCGCGCCCAGATTTACACCCGGACCGACCCCGGGCAGTGCGATGACGGCGGCGTTCACTGCGGGGTTCTGAATGCCCGCCGCAGGTGTGAGAGTCACGCTCGGCAGCAGGGCGGCGCGCGCCGCGACGAGGTCAGCATCCGCGGCTCGCAGATTGGCCTCGGCCATGAACACGTCGGGACGGCGCGTGATCAGCTCGGCGGGCAATCCGGGTGCCACTTGCGGCTCGGCCAGCGCCTCGAGCGATGCCTCCTCGATGCGAAAACCTTCCGGCGCTCGACCGAGCAACAGTGCGAGTGCCGTTCTTGCTTCCTCCTCACGCTGCTTGAGCTCCGGAAGGGTCAGTTGCGCGGTGGCGAGGACCGATCGTTGAGCGGCCAGCTCCACCGGGTTCGCCAGACCGTTCTGAAATCTTGCCTGGACTACGTCGAGAAGCCCGCGAGCCGCTTCGAGATTCGACTGGGCGATCTGCGATCGCTCGCGCAACGACAACACTTCGAAGTATCCGTTCGCAACCCCTGCCAAGGTCGTGAGCGCGATGTTGTCGCGATCGGCGCGCGCCGCCGCGCCGAGGAAACGTCCCGCATTGGCGGTCGCGCGATTCTTCCCCCAGAAATCGATCTCGTAGCTGGCCGATAGCAACGCCGACCAGTCGAACTCATGCGCGCTTCCGTTGACCGAACGACCTGCGTAGTAATTGCCGTTGGCGGTCGCGTCGACGCTCGGAAGAATGGCCGCTCCTGCCTGCCGGGCGCGCGCGTCGGCCTGCGTGAGCCGGGCGCGGGCCGCCGCCAGATCCAGATTGGACGTCGCGGCCTGTGCGATGAACGCCTCGAGCTCACGGCTCTTGAAGCCGCGGTACCAGTCCTTGCTCGGCCAATCGGCCTGCGCGCCGGACGCCCCGTTGCCCGGGGTCCGGTTCTCGAACGCAGCGGGCACTTCGGGGACCGCTGGTTTTGGTGCCTTCAGCGCGCACCCTGCGCAGGCGAGCACCGCCGCCGCGCACGCCGTGGCCATATGCTTGCCGCCCCGAAACATGCCGCCCTCGATTCGCGATTTTTCTGAGCCTACCAACGGGGAGGATTCGTCATCTGTACATCTTTGTAAGCTGCCTTTCCCCACCTTGCCGGTATATTCGCAGCCACCATTTGACCGCTGTGACTCGTCAGGAGACTCCCTTGTCTAATAGCTTTATTGCAGGAGCCATCGGGTGGGGCTGTCTCGGTCTCGCAGCCAGCCTGCTCGCCCATGCCGCCCCCGCCGAGCCGGGCATGGAAGTGGTACAGCGCTGGAAGCTCGGGGGCACCGGTGGATGGGATTATCTCACGCTCGACGCCGAGACCCACCGGCTGTTCATCAGCCGGGGTACCCGGGTCGAGGTGCTCGATACCCAGTCCGGCCAGGTGGTCGGCACCATTGCCGATACCCTGGGCGTTCACGGCATTGCGCTCGCGCCTGATTTGCACCGCGGCTTCACCAGCAACGGTAAAGGGGATTCGATTACGGTGTTCGATCTCGACACCCTGAAGACCATTCAAGAGGTGAAGATCCCTGCTCACAATCCGGATGCCATTGTGTACGAGCCTGCCGGCAAGCACGTCTTTACGTTCAACGGCAAGAGCAAGGATGTGACCGTGCTGGATGCCTCGACCCTCGCGGTGGTGGCCACGATACCGGTTCCGGACAAACCGGAGTTTGCGGTCGACGATCAGGCCGGCCAGATCTTCGTCAATATCGAGACCGAGCCTGGTCAGATGGTGGTCATCGATAGCCGAAAGCTCGCCGTCAAGGCCACCTGGCCGCTGACGGGATGCAACAGCCCGAGCGGCTTGTCCATCGATCGTGCCCATCACCGTCTTTTCTCGGTCTGCGACAACAAGGTCATGGCCGTCACCAACGCTGAGAATGGCAGCGACGTCGCCCGGGTGCCCATCGGCGAGGGGCCCGATGCTGCCGCATTCGACGAGAAGCGCAACCTCGTGCTGAGTTCCAACGGCGAGGGGACCCTCACCGTCGTCCGTGAAGAGTCCCCTGCTCATTACCGGGTCGTGGACACGGTGAAAACCCAGCGCGGCGCTCGCACCATGGCGCTCGATCCGTCGAGCGGCAAGGTCTATCTCGTCACCGCGGACTTCACACCCGCGCCGGTCCCGACGTCCGAGCAGCCCCATCCGCGACCCACGCCGGTCCCCGATACCTTCACGGTGCTGGTGGTGGGTACCCACTGACATTCGCGCACGTGTCTCGATAAACTCGGGAGCGAGTTCCATTGGAAGTTGCCCCGAACATGCGACTTTTGCTGACCGAAGATGACGACGAGCTGGCGCGGTCACTCATCGAGCGATTCCGCGAACAGGGTTACGAGGTTGTTCATGTCGGCGATGGTCTCGAGGGACTGCGCGAGGCCACGCATCAGGATTTCGATGCAATCATCGTCGATCGCATGCTTCCGGGGATGGACGGGTTGGAACTGGTCAAGGCGGTGCGGCGAGAGAAGGCGACACCGATCATCTATCTGACCACCATGAGCGGGATCGACGATCGCGTCCGCGGCCTGGAGGCTGGAGGGGACGACTACCTCATCAAGCCCTTCGCGTTCGAGGAGTTGCTCGCGCGCATCCGGGTGATGACGCGGCGCTTGGCGCCGCCCTCCTCCAAGCTGTTCGCCGGATCCATCGAAATGGACCTGGTGCAGCATACCGTCAAGCGGCACGGCCACCCGATCGAGCTTCTGCCGCAGGAATTCCGCCTGCTCGAATATCTCGTCCGCAATGCCGACCGCGCGGTGACCCGCAAGATGCTGCTCGAGAACGTCTGGAATATCCACTTCGACCCGCATACCAGCGTGGTCGAAAGTCATATCAGCCGGCTGCGCGGACGCCTCAATGCATTCTGCGACGTCGACGCCATTCAGACCGTCCGCGGCATCGGATATCGGCTACTTGCGTCCAATTAGAATCTTCAAGGCGGAATCGTTTCGGCTTGCCGCGCTGTTCGCGCTGTTGTTTTTGACCCTGACAGGCGCGCTCATCGGCACGGTTCTCTGGATCGTGGAGGGTGCCGAGCGAAATACTCTCATCAGTGCCAACGAGGCGGATATCTCCACAGTGACGAACGGCTTCCGCGCCGAAGGACTCGAGGAGGCGATCGAGGTCGTGCGTCAACGACTGGGAACGCCCGTCCTTACCTCGACGCACGGGCACCGCCTTCGTCCCGAGGCCTACATGGTCATCGAGCGCAGCGGCGGCGAGATCATCGTGGGCAATGCGCCGTCCATCGCCTGTGTCCCAGGAACATTCAAGGTAACCCTCCCCGCGCTCCAGGGCGAGCACCACGCACCCGAGGTGCTCGGGCGCTGCGCGGACCTCGCCGAGGGGCTCGAATTGTTCGTAGGGCGGGATACGGCGGCCATGAGCGCTACCGGCGAGCGCATATTGCACGCTTTCGGGTGGGTCGCCTTGGGCACCTGCGGATTTGCCGTGCTGGCCGGCTTATTTCTCGGCCGGCGGTTCATGGCGCGCGTGGATGCCATTACGCGCACATGCGAAGCAATCATCGCGGGTCGGCTGAATGAGCGGATCCCCGTGCAGGGCGACGGCGATGAATGGGATCGCCTTGCACGCGCCATCAACGAGATGCTGGACCGAATCTCGATGCTGCTCGAAAATCTGCAGCAAGTCTCGAGCGATGTCGCGCACGACCTCCGGACGCCATTGACCCGCCTGAGAAATCGCCTCGAGGATGCGCGTACCAAGTTGGGAGGCACGGAGGAATATTCTGCCGTCATCGCGCGTGCAATCGACGATACCGACCAGATCCTGTCCATGTTTTCCGCGGTGTTGCGGATTTCGCAGGTCGAGGCGGGTACCCGAGTGCACAGCTTCGCCAACGTGGCCTTGTCGGACCTTCTCGAACGAATATACGAGCTGTATCTGCCGGTGTCGGAGGACTCGGGCCGGCCGCTTCGGCGTGAACTGCGTGCGGATGTATCCATTCGGGGCGATGAGGAGCTGCTGCTGCAGCTGTTCAGCAATCTGATCGAGAATGCGATCCGTCACACTCCTCCCGGCACTCCGATCGTGTTGAGCCTGGAGGCGACCGGCGATCAGATTCTCGCATCGGTCATCGACAAGGGAACGGGCGTGCCGCCGCACGACCGAGACAAGGTGGTGAGGCGCTTCTATCGCGGCTCCAACAGCCGATCCTCCGCGGGCCACGGTCTGGGTCTGTCGCTGGTCGCCGCGATCGCTCAGCTTCATGGAGCGAAGCTCGTGCTCGGCGATGCAAATCCCGGATTGCGTGTGGACGTCGCCTTTCGGCCCGAGGCGTCCGCCATCGATTGAGGCCGGCCGAGGCAGAGCCGCTAGGGGCTCGCCCAAGTCGAATCGGGCAGATGCTCGTCCATGGCTTTCCCGGGCGCGCACTCGTCCGAATAATAGGCCGACTGCATGCCGCCTATTTTTCCCCGCTCCTGATAGCTGATGTTGTAATAGTCGAGCGCATTCTGCTTGGCGATTCCGTCGGGCACTCCGAGCAGCTTCGCCGACCGGTAGTTGCGCTGCACCGCCTCGCATTCAGTCAGGGCCTCATTCATCTCGCCGCGTATGTGCATGCTCTCATGCGTGAAGATATCCAGGCTCACGAGCTCCTCCCGGCTTGCGCGGCTCGGATGACGTAGATAAGCGGCCAGGATATTGCACCAGGGATGCTGGATACCGATTTTACCCGTTTGCGGATTCGCATGCCCGGCGGCGAGCATCTCGGTATCGAGCATCGTGTCGAAGGTAGTGTTGCAATGAACGATGGCGCGATGATTGTCCGCGAGCAGAGTGGCTCTGATGGACAGGAACCGCTGAAAGTACCAGGTGTGTACCGGAGCCCACGCCAGAGCCACGCCCAGGATCAATACGAGCGCGAGGTAGGGCTTCGTGATGGGCGCGGGGGTGTCGTAGCCGGGACGGGCGACGATGCTGTTGCGGACTTCGCGAAACGCACACCAGAAAAAAAACGAGGACGCCAAAATCCATAGCATAAGAAGCGAAGGCTACCGCCGGGCGCCGGTGCATTGCGTGACGCACTAGACGCCTTTTTTGCGGGGCAGTGAGGCGGGCTTGGAGAAATCCGAAAAGCGGAGCGTCCAGTCGTCTGGACGCTCCCCGAACCAGTCCTCCAAACAAGACCTCAGTGGGCACTGCTGATGGGTATGCGTTTGCCCTTCTCTTGCGCATCCTTGGATTTCGGCAGCGCGACGGTCAACACGCCATTCTTGAAGGTCGCGTTCGCCTTGTCCTCCTCCACACCCGGCGGCAAAGCAATTTGCCGTTCGAATCGGCCATAGAACACCTCGCTCATCCGTCGATTCTTATCTTCGGTCTCGCTCGTTTTCTCGCCGCGGAGCGTCAGCACCCCGTCGTTGACGACGACCTCGACATCCTTCTCGTCCATGCCCGGCAGCTCTGCCCGGATCGTGACCGTCTTGTCGTCATCGGACACCTCGAGACGCGGAAACTCGAGTGTCTGCGCCAAGCTCATGCCGCCGTCGTCGAAGTCGCGCCAGAAGTCATCGAACAAGCGATTCATTTGCTGATGAAAATTAACGAGCGGATTCCCATTTTCGCTTCGCACCATGGGCGCTCGAGACCGCAGCCGAGGAATCAGATTTCCAATTGCCATAGTCATCCACCTCCTACTTGACTGTTTGGGTCATTCCCCACGCGGCGGGCGCTTCGCAGCGTGCGCCGCGGGACCACTCGTTGAGGCGAGTAGCCACTATCTAGATATGACTGCGGTCCAAGAGTTCAAGAGCGCACATCACTCGTTGCGCCAGCCTCCGCCCAAGGCCTTGAAGACCGCGATTTGATTCTGCACCAGCGCCGCGTCGGCCGAGGCGACCGCTGCATCCAGCGCAACCAGGGATTGCTCCGTCGTCAGCAGATCAAGATGGCTGATGGAGCCTGCGAGCAATCCATTGCGCGCAATATCGAAGGAGCCGTGGATCTTGTCCTGCGCCTCCGCGAGCGACTGCCGATTATCGAGCGCCGCGCCATAGAGCGCGAGCGCCTGCTCCGTCTCCTTCAGGGCGTTGAGCACGACGGAATCGAAGGCCGCGAGCGCGGCCGCCTCGGACGCCTTCGCTTGACGCACCCGCGCTCGCGCGGCCGCCTGGTTCAAGAAGTTCCAGCTGATGGAAGGTCCGACGCCCCACGTCACGCCGTTATTAGTGGTGAGCTGCGAGACCTGCAGTGCTGCTCCGCCATAAAGTCCCACCAGGCGGATGGTGGGATACAAATCCGCGGTCGCCACACCGATCTGTGCGGTCGCGGCGGCCAGCCGGCGCTCCGCCTGCCGCACATCGGGGCGACGGCGAATGAGAGATGCGCCGTCGCCGACCGGAATCAGCGCGACGAGTTGCGGCGGCCGCACGCACTGTTCGATGTCGCGCGGCGCCGCCGCGGGCGTTCGCCCCAGAACCGCGGTCAGCTCGAAGAGCGCCGCGCGGCGTTGCCCTTCGAGCGTCGGGAGAGTCGCCTTGACCTGCGCGACCAGCGCTTGCGCGCGCTTCACATCGTATTGCGAGTCTCCGCCGGCCTGGTAGCGGTCGGCGACGATATCGGCCTGGTGCGAAACGATGTCGAGCGAGCGATGCGCGACGTTCAGCTGCTCGCCGAGGGCGCACACCGCCGCGTAGGCGCGTGTGACTTCCGCAGCCACCACCACTTGGACGCTGTCCCGCGTGGCCGCAACGGCGTCTGCGTTGGCATTCGCCACCTCGATGGTCCGATGGACGCGGCCGAACAGGTCGACCTCGTAGGCCGCCTGAAAGATGTCTTCGAACAGCCAGATCGTCTCTGGACGGTGACCGCCCAGTTCCAGGATCTCATCGGTGACGGCATCGCGGCCATAGAGCCCGACGGCGGACAACTCGGTGGTGGGATAGCGATTCGCGTGCGCAGCCGACAGCGCCGCCCGCGCCGCCGTGAAGTTGGCGTCGGCTGCGACAAGGTCGCGGTTCGCCCGCAGCGCTTCCTGGACGAACTGATCGAGCCGTGGATCGCTATACAGCCGCCACCACGCATCGGGCGGCTCGACCGTCGTTTCCGCCGTCGGGATGCGGGAAACCAACGGCGCGTCGGCGCCGGTCGGCAGCGTGGGAGCGTGGTAATTCGGGCCGACGCGGCAAGCCCCCAGTGAGGCGGCGGCGAGACCGGTGAGCAGCATGCGACGCAGCGATCGGATCACGGCTGTCTCGTCGGGCGCACCGGAAAGAGCGGCAGGGCTGACGCGGGACCCGGGGGAGCGGCTCGTCGGAACACCACGATCAGGAGCGTCACCGCCGTCAAGAACGCGACCGCGACGAACCCGTCCATGACGGCCTGCGTCGTCGCCGCCGCCCGCACGGTGTTGCCCAGCACCGCTTCGCCGCGTAGCACCGCCCCCGTGGGATCGAAGACCCGGGTCGTCGCGGCCCCGTAAGCTCGCACACGCTGCACCACGTCGGAATCCCCGACCCGGACATGCTGACCAATGAGATTCGACGCCACTTGTTCGCGCACGCGCGTCAGCGTCGTGATGAACGCGGAGCCGATTTCCCCGCCCATGAGCCGCGCCGTCTGCAGCATTGCACCGAACGATAGGGCATCCTGGGGCTTCAAATGCAGCACACCGAAGAAAATGACCCCGGATAGCGCGAAGCTTTGCCCGACTGCCTGCAGAAGCTGCGAGGCAAGAAATTGCTCCGAGCCCCAGATCGGCGTCAAGTTGTAGGCCACCATGAGGCACGCGATGCTGATGAAGATGAAGCCGATTGCTGCCACCAGACGTGCGTCCGTTCGCCGCAGCATCAAGGCGGCGAGCAGACACAGGATGAGTTGAGGGACGGCGATCCAGACGAGGGTGTCGCCGACCTCCAAGGCCCGATACCCGCGGACCGACCCGAGGAATAAAGGAATGAGATACGCCGTCGAGAGGATCGTGAGCCGCAAAAATGCGATGAGCAGAAACTGGCTCGGCATGGGCGAGCCGAACAGCACTTTGAGGTTCAAGAGCGGACGCGGCGTGGTCGCCTCATGGATCAGGAACGCGACCAGCAGCAAGGTCCCGGCCGACAGCAGCCCCCATTCCAGTCCCGAGTTGAGCCAGTCGAGCCGATTGCCTTGATCGAGCCCTGCGTAGATCAACGCAAGCCCCGAGCCGCCCGCCAGCAGCGCGAAGATATCCGTCGGAGGGCGTACCGTAATGGGCTTGTTCGCGATGCCGCGGTGCAGACAAAGCGACATCACCAGCGCAAGCGGCACGTTTTGCCAGAAGATCCAGCGCCAGGAGTGATGCTCCACGTACCAGCCTTCGAGGGATGCGGAAATGTTGAGCGACAGCTCCAGATTCAGGGCATAGACCGCAATGCCGAACGCCCAATATCTGGGTGGGGTGTTGAGCAGGATGAAGCTCAAGGTCAGGGGAATGAAACAGCCCGATGCCAGACCGCCCAGGAACTGCAGGCTCAGGAGCATGGGCAATGTCGTCGAGAACGGCGTCAAGAGCGAAATGAGCGCGAATGAAATGGATGCGCCGATCAATATGCGGCGTGGTCCATAGGCTGCGCCCATCCAAATGGCCGCGAGCGTGACGAACATTTGCGCGGTCGTCTGCGCCGTGGTGATCCACGCGCCCTCATCGTACCCGGCGCTCAAGGCACCCCGTATGTCGGCGAGACCGAAGGTGGAAAGCCGCCCAGTCAAGGTCGATATGAAGGTGCCCATGAGCACTGCGAGAAGCCCAAGCCACGGGATGGACGTCGGTGGGATCGCGAGCGCCGGTGCGATCGCCCCTGAACCGGCGGCGGGCGCCGCGGCACTCATCAGCGCTTGCCGTCCCGGGCGTCGACCCTGGTCTCTACCGACATGCCGGGGACGAGGCGATCGGCGAGCCCGGCGGCATCGTCGATGACGATCTTCACCGCAATGCGCTGCACGACCTTGGTGAAGTTCCCCGTCGCATTGTCCGGCGGCAACAGTGCGAACTCGGCGCCCGATGCCGGTGCGAACGCGAGCACATGGCCCCAGAGCTTCCGCCCCGGAAATGTATCGACGGTGATCCGTACTTTCTGTCCCACGGCCATGTGCGTGATCTGAGTTTCCTTGTAATTGGCAATCACCCACACATTCGGCAACGGACTGAGCGTCGTGATCTGACTGCCCGGACCTACCAGCTGGCCTGGCTTGACTTGACGCTGCCCGATCACCCCGCTCTGCGGGGCCCTGATGGAGGTATATCCCAGATTAATCCTGGCGAGCGCGAGCGCCGCCTGCGCCGCGGCAATACCCGTATCGCTCTGCCCGAGTTGCGCCTTCAGCACGCCCACTTGGCGCTCAGCGGCCAGCAGCTGAGCTCTGTTCTGAGCGAGCTGCGCGGTCAGCTGCGCATGGGTCGTCTCCAGCTTCTCGCTCGCCTCGGGCGACGAGGACCCGGTTTCCAGCAGGCGGCGTTGACGCGCCAGATCTCGATCATTTTGCTCGAGCGACGCGGTGGTGGATGCGACCACCGCCCGCGCGGCCTGAACGGTCGCGAGCTGTAGCTCCTGTTGAGCCTTCACGACCCCGGCCTGCGCCTTCGCCGAAGCGACGCTCGCCTCGGCCTGCTCGACCGCGGCCCGGTAGTCGTCCTCGACGATTTGCGCCAGTAACTGGCCCTCGTGCACGCGCTCGTAATCCTGGATCGGCAAAACACGTATGTAGCCGCCGACTTTGGCGGCGATGGGCGTCAAGTCCGCTTGCAGGTAGGCATCATCCGTTCCTTGCCAACCCGCACCGCCTTCCCAGCGGGTCCAGTTGGTCGACACCACGATGATGATGCCGATGGCGACGATGAATACCAGGATCCGCCAGGTGAATTCGAAAGCCCTGTTCCAATCGACTTTCGGAATGATCATGGCTCCCTTGTGTCGTTATCGGCGGATTCTTTCCCTGAATTTGACCATCCGGGGCAAGGGGGCGGCAAGGGGTTTCGAAATAGTACACTCAGGGCCGTTTGAGGATTGCTTCAACGCAGGAGAACCCGATGCCACCCCTCGCTGCACATCGATCGTGGCCCATGATGCTGATCCTGGCTGGCATGGCGGCGAACCGCCCGACGCCCGCCACAGTGGCAGGGGATGGCGACATTGCCGCGATCGGCGCGTCCCTCGCCGGCCGTTACGATAACTCCGCGCAAGTGGCCGCCGGCAAGTCGATCGTGCCTCCACCTCAGCATGTGACGATCACGATCGAGGCCACACCGATCGCAGGCTGGCAGCTGTGGCGCGTGCACATGGATGTGGACCCCGATATCGCTCAAATGGCCGGGTCCGATACCTCCTTGGATGCGGTCTGGGCCATGAACGTGTCGCGCCGAGCAGTTCAGAAAGTGCTCGAGGTGATTCCATACACGCTGAGCCCGGCCGTCGATGAGTCCTCCGTGAAGGCCTCGACCTTCGATCGGACCCAATGGTTGTCCCTCGAGGCGTGCGCGCTCGGAGGCGACTTCGGCAAATCACGTATCGTTGCGCAGTCGCCGACGGATGAGATGTGTGTCGCCGAAACCATGGGCTTGGGCGGCAAGCGAGCGTTCCTGCCGAGTCGGGTCGAGCGCGAAGGCGATTGGCTGCACGTTCAGCTGGTGTACTTCGGTAAGCCCTGGCGCGTGGATGCGCATCGCCTGCCGGACTAGCGTCCGGGCCTCAGAAATCGCAAAGCGAATCGAACCAGTCGCGGCATCGTGGTGGGCCGTAACAGCCGGGGGTCGTATCCCGCGAAGCGGCGATCGTTCTCCTCGAGGCACAGGGCCATGAGATCGCGAATGCCGATCTCGTTGCCGCTCACCGCTTTCGCGCCGTTCACGGTGAAGTTGTTGTCCTGGCGCGTCTCGTTGCCGTCGGCATCCATGCCGCGGGCAATGCCGATGCGCTCCCACCCGAGAAAAATCCAAACGGCGGCAACCTTGAGCTCGAAGTACGCGCGCCGCCACCACGGCAATTTTGCGCGGTACCACGCCACCCAGTTCGCGAACAGCAGGATGTGCCGGCATTCGTCTTGCATCACGGGCTCGAAGGTCTGGACCAGCTCCTCCGGAAAAAAGCCCGAGCGGTGCGCCATTTCGAAAAGGCCGAACGCGAAGAAACTGTCGATGCATTCGCTGTACCCGGTAACGAGGTAAGCCCATTCGGCATCGCGGGGGTGTGCGCACACAGGCTCACTCGCCAGCCGGATGCCGTAGGCGCCCACCATTTTTGCCAGCACTTCCTTGTGGCGACTTTCCTCCCAGGAATTCAACGCAATCGCCGCTTTCATATCCGGGTCATCCACCTGTGCGGCATAAACGGCCATGTTCAGGCGCGCCCTACCCTCCGTTTGCACGGCGATGTCCCAGATGGGGAGCGACATCAACCGCTCGAGTGCGTCGGCCGGCAGACGCGGCCAATCAATGACCGAAGGCCGGTAGGGATTGAATGTCTCGCGAAACATCCGACACACCTCGCGCTTGTGAATGTCGGAGCCGGGCCGCAGCACCCCAGGGCAATCGCTGGTCCAGTGACGCGAAGACCGGTCTGCCGTTTCGATGACATCGGGGAGCGAGAAATCGGTCGGCAGCGCGGGCGGGACAAAGCCCGGTACCAGCGCTTCGATCCTGAACGGGTCCTGGGTATCGAGCATGCTGGCGGTATTTCAGCAATGCGGATAGGGATTGGGCAAGCACTTCTTTACCTGCGCGCCGCAGCAATTGGCTCGTCGCACCAAGCGCGGCTGCGGCGTGCAACGGCGGCCATTCGCTATAGGCAGGAATCGGCGGTCGGGGCGGATTGGGCCTCCTCATAGATGCGCGGCGAAGCCTCGCTGATCGGCAGGTCGCGGCGATAGAGTTCCGTGCCCGGCACATCGAGCCCGCGAGCGTACCGATGACCGCTATGCACCGCGTGCACGATGGCGCCCGGTGCGTGCGCGTCTCCGATGCGCGTCACCGAAGCGATCTTGGCGGACGCGAGATCCTGGCTGCGCCCGGAGAGAGCGTGATAAAGCGCGTCGTTGGGGCGCCGCAAGCCGACGATGAGGAGCGATCGGCAGGGCAATCGCGTCTCTGCGTCCGTGAACTGATTGCGCAGCGTCGCAAACTCTCCGTCGAAGGCATCCACCCGGCTCAAGGTGTGGAGTGCAACCCCGGCACGCGCCAGCGCGCGATGGATTTGCGGTTGCTCGTTGGTCATGAGAGTCCACGCCGAGGCATGCCCCGCCGGAGTCACATAGCTCACGGCGCCCCCGGATGCACCCGCCAGATATTCTGCCAATGCGCCGCCGAGGTAATAGTTGTCGAAATCGAACACCACCACGGGCGTCTCGAGCTTGGCACCGGCGGCGACGTCATCGGGCGTGTAGACCCGCGGAGCATCGATCTCCGCCACCGGGACCTCCATGGAGGAGTACAGCATTCGCGTCCAGAGTGCGCCTGTGGCGATGACGATGTGGGTATGCTCGAGCTCGAGCACCTGCTCGGCATCGAGTCGATTGCCCGGATACAGATTCACGTTGCTTAAGTGCGAAAGCTGCGAGAGCCGCCAGTCGCGCACGCGCCCCCAAGTGGCGAGGCCGGGCAACTTCGTCTCGAAGACCAGCCTGCCGCCAAAATGCGTCGATCCTTCGGCGAGCGTGACCGAGTAGCCGCGGCGCCCCAACGTCAACGCACATTCGAGACCGGCGGGGCCGCCGCCCACCACGAGAACCGACGCCGAGCTGCCGGCGCGCGCAAAACGCTCGGGGTGCCAATCGCGACGCCACTCCTCGCCGGCCGTCGGATTCTGCGTGCAGCGGACCGGCACTCCGTCGTGCCAGCTCGAGATGCAGATGTTGCATCCGATGCACTCGCGGATGTCCTGCTCACGGCCCTCGCGAATCTTGCTCGGCAGGTACGGATCCGCGATCGAAGCACGTGCTCCGCCGATCAAATCGAGAACACCGCGCTTGATCTGAGAGACCATGGTGTCGGGTGAGGTGAAGCGCCCCACTCCGACCACCGGGCGCGAGGTCAGGCGCTTGACGAAATCGATCACCGGCTCGTGGCTTCCTTCGGCCGAGAAACGCGATGGTGCGCAGTCCGTGGGGCTCGAGTCCATTTTTACGTCCCACAAATCCGGCAACTCCGCGAGCAGCATGACCACCTCGTGCGCCTCGGACTCGGCGTTGCGTCCCGGCCTGCCCCGGAGCTCTTCGAGGCTGATGCGCAAGGCGACCGCCGCATCGGGACCGACCGCCTCGCGGGTGACTTCAATCAGTTGCCGCACGAGCCGCACTCGATTCTCGATGCTGCCGCCGTAAGCATCCGTGCGGCGGTTGTACTCCGGCAGCAGGAATTCGTACGGCAGATAGCCCATTCCCGCGTACACATAGATGATGTCGAAACCGGCGCGCCGGGCCTTGCGCGCGCCCTCCGCCTGCCACTCGAGGAGCAGCTCGATGTCGTGCTGATCCATGGCGCGCGGACGCTGGTTGCCCATGAATCCCACGTGAGTTGCCATCCACGGAACACCGGACGGCGAGAGCGGCGGGAGGCGGCTCGCTCGGTTCATCACGGACGCGCCACCATGCCAGAGCTCGATCCCCGCCAGCGATCCATGGCGGTGCACCGCATCGACCATCAATGCGTGCGCACGTACGTCGTTCTCGTCCCACAGCGTCGCGAACGGCAACGGCGCATCGTCCGAGCTGGGATGAATGGATACTGCGCCCGTGCACACGACGCCCCAGCCGCCCTCCGCCTTCGTTTCGCGAAAACGTGCGCGCACGTGCGGCAACGCATTCGTCATGCCGCTCGCATGCGGCACTTGATAGAAGCGATTGGGCGCCGTCACGGGACCGATGCGGACCGGCTCGAACAGGGCTGCGTATCGCGGATTCATGGACATGATGCTGCTACTCCGGATCACGGGAAGAGGAATTGACGGTGCTTGATTGGCGCAATTGCGCCAGGTTGATGTTCTCGATTTCGGGCAGCGCCATGATGACCCGCATGGCCCACTGCTCCCCCGCGGCAAGATCGGCTGTATATAGCTCGCGAGCCAGCGCGCCATTCCGCGCGACGATCGCGTCACGGATCTTTGCGGGTCCCGTGCTCCAGAAGCTCGCGGCATCGCGAGGCGGGGTACCCAGAAACAAAACACGCAGTGAGAGATTCTGTAGATGGCCGATGGTCTTGGCCAGGAGCATGTTGCCGGTGGCCTCGGCGATGGCCAGGTTGAAATCCCGGTTCGCGAGCAGAACCCGCGTAAGCGCCTGATTCTCATCCGGCCACGGGGTTTCACAGACCTGCCGCAGATAGTCGAGGCGCTCGAGGTGGGCGACGTCCATTCCGCGGTGGGCAGCCAGCTCTGCCGCCTGGGGCTCGAGCAAGTAGCGCATCTGATACGTATCGCGGACGTCTCGCAACGTCAGGCGTGCGATGGAAGTGTCACGCTCCGGCGACTTCTCGAGGAAACCCTCCTGCAAGAGTCGTGGCACGGCCGCGCGAATTGCCGCCATACCGAGGCCGTAGCGCGTCGCAAGCATGCGCTCGGACGTCCTCTCCCCCGGCCGCAGCCGGAACGTGAGGATGTCCAGACGAATGAGCTCGTACGCCTGCTCGTTGAGTGTCAGCGACTCGGCGCGGTCGACCCCGAAGATCGCACGTGAATGTCCCAGCCCCGGCCGACCGTCCTGCATGACGTCCCTCGTATCGTCGTGGGAGCGAAGTCTGACAGGTCAAATCGCGTCCGTCGACATGTCATGACGGTGAGCCCGCTGCCTTCTCAGTTTACGACCGGTTCAAATTAATTTGGTATGTCATTGATATTAATATTTTTATTAGCAATTAAAGCGGACCGCGGCGACTTCAGGCAGATTGGGGATTCAACTCGAGCGAGAGGTGCAAGCATGTCGAGTGAACAGAAGACGATGTCCCCCGAAGCCCAGCCCGGCGACTGGGAGAAGCTCGGCCGCCTGATCCGGGATATCGGAATTGGTCTGCTGACCACGGTCGATCCCGAGGGCCACTTCCACACCCGCCCCGTGCAGACCCTGCATGTCGAGGCTCGGGAGACCCTTTGGTTTTTCACGGACTGGAGCAGTCCGAAAGTGCACGAGATGCATCGCGATGTGAGGGTCGCGCTCGCCTATGCGAGCCCGGCCCAGCATTCCTATGTCGCGGTGAGCGGCACCTGCACCCTCCTGCGCGATCCTGAAAAGGCCAAGGCACTGTGGACTTTAGAACAGCGTGCGTACTATCCGGACGGCCCCGAGGATTCGCGCCTCGCGCTGCTGCGTGTTCGCATCGAGCGCGCGGAATATTGGATCGCGCCAGGACGCGGCTCCTATCTCCTCGCGGCGGCGAAAGCCGCGATCACGGGAATCCCGGCCGGCGTGATCGGCGAGAACCGCAAGCTCGAATGAGCGTGGCTGATCGCGCTGCAAGCGGCTACCGATCCACTTTCCCTACCGCGAGCACCGCGTTCGTGCCGCCGAAGGCGAAGGAGTTCGACAGCATTGTACGCAAGGGCAGCGCTCGTGAGACTTGCGGAACATAGTCGAGATCGCATTCCGGGTCACTGACGGCGAGATGCATCGTCGGCAGCGCCACTTGAGCTTTCAGCGCGAGGATCGAAAGCACCAGCTCGAAAGCACCCGCCGCGCCGAGCAGGTGACCGTGAATGGCCTTGGTTGCGCTGATGGGGATTCCGTCCGCTCGCGCACCGAAGACGGAGCGAATGGCCGCTGTCTCGACCGAATCGTTGGCCTGGGTGCCGGTGCCGTGGGCATTGATGGCGTCGATCCGCGATGCGTCGATGCCTGCCGAGCTCAGAGCGGCCTGTATCGCAGCCGTCTGTCCAGCAACGCTCGGGCGGGCGATGTGCCCCATATCGGTCGTCAGACCGTAACCCAGGAGCTCGGCATGAATGGCTGCGCCCCGTTCGAGCGCATGCTCCCAGCCTTCCAGAAAGAGGATGGCGGCGCCTTCGGCGAGGACCATCCCACTGCGATCCTTCGCAAACGGCTTGCAGGAAGCACTGGGGTTTTTCTCATCGATCCGCGCGAGCGTGCGCATCGCATCCCACGCCATCAGGGAGCCCAACGAAAGCGGTGCCTCCGCCCCACCCGCAATGGCGACGTCGAGCTCTCCCCGCCTCAAGCGCGACCACGCCTCCCCGATGGCCACCGCGGACGACGAGCAGGCGGTCGAGTAGGTGATATTTGGACCGGGCAGCTGCATCTCGAGACCGATCCACGCAGCCGGCGAGTTGTGCATCCCCATGAGCACCGTCAAGGGCATGATGCGGTCCGATCGCTCGCCATAGAGTACTCGGTACCCTTCGTCGAGCGTCTGCGATGAGCCCATGCCGGTGCCGACGAAGACACCGATGCGACTCCGATCCACGACGGACAGATTCAATCTGGAGTCGGCGAGCGCGCGCTGAGCCGCGACGATGCCAAATTGACTCACCCGGTCGAGCATGCGCAGCTTCGCGGGCTCGAAATGAGTCATGCCCTCAAACGTCGTCGGGACCGCGAGCCATCTGACGACCCGGCCGGCGAACGGCTTTTCCAAGACGCGAATCGCGGAAGTCCCGGCGCGCGCCGACTCGAACACCTCGCCGGGGCTATCGCCGAGCGGAGACACCATACCGATCCCAGTGACGGCGACCCGTCTCATGAGCCGGGCAGCGGCTGAGCATCCGAGGGCTGCCCATCGCCGCGACGGACGGCAAGCATCCCGTCGATGTAATTGACGACATCGCGAACGGTGAGTAGCGGACCCGGATCCGACGCGAACTTGATCTTGAACTCGTCCTCGACGTCGAACAGCAGCAGGCCGATCCCGAGGGAGTCGAGACCCAGTTCCTCGAGCCGCCGATCGTCCGTCACCAGGTCCGGATCGACGGGATAGGTTTTCAGCAAAACGGTTTTGAGCCGGTCAAACGTGGTTGTCATGACCCACCTCCAACCCTCGGGGGCGACGCTGCAAGGTTAGCCCGAGTCATTGAGCACCGCGACCCGCCGGATGCGAGCCATGCGGCCGTCCGGGGATCGAGCGCGCAACGGACTTTGCCGCTCCAAGCGGCGCCGTGCGCCAGCAGCCGGGTGACCTCGAGCACCGGCAGCACCGAGGCCAATAGCCGCGGATGCATCGCGGCGCGCGCAAAGGCGGCGGCGATTCGCAACCGACGCGCGAAATGAAGCCGCCATTCCGCGCTGTAGCCGGCGGCTATGCCATGCTGCCAGGCGCGGTCCCGCAGGTCCGGGGATGGCGTATCCTTCAGTAAACGCGCGCACAGCAACCACGCCGACTGCATTGCCATGCTCATACCCTCGCCTATGATGGGGTGCGCCTCGCCGGCGGCGTTGCCGATGCGAAACACCTCATCGTCGGGCCGCAAGTGGATGCCGGGATCGAGCGGCCCGCACGCAAGCCATGCGCCGCTGCGAGTCGCGGTCTTGAGCGCCGTCGCGACCCCGGCGCACTCGCGCCGTAGCATCTCGCCGACCACATCGCCTGCGGGCGTGTGCGGTTGCGCGTTTCTCAGCCGGGCGAGCCGATCGGCGCGAATGCAGCAGGCCAGGGTCAATAGACCTCGATCCGCCAACACCATGCCGCCATACCCACCCGCGAAGGAGAGCACCGGCAGGATACCGCGCGGTAAGTTCGCCCCGGTGAAGTGAGCCTTGAATGCGAATAGATCGGAGGGCCGGCGGTCTCGGCGCCCCCCCTGCAGCGGCTCCCAGGATCCGTGAGCCGCAATCGCGACCGAGGCGGTCAATTCCACCGCATCGCGCGATCCGGCCGCCCGCACCGTGCATCGATAGCCCCTCGCGGCTCTGTCGAGCCGGGTGACCGACCAGGGCTGTAGCACGACCGCTCCCGCTGCGCGTGCTTGCTCGAGCAGCAGCTGATCGAGCGTTTCCCGCCCGAGCGCTCGTCCCCAAGGGTGGCTCGAAGCCTCGAGCGCCGGCAAATCCGCCTCGATCGTATGTTCCTTGAGCATCAAGGCCACGCGCCGAAGGTCCGGACCCGCCTGGGCGGAAATGTCACCCTGGACGCCGAGGGCTTCGAGCAGCGAAAAATTGCTCGCAGCAATACATTCCCCGCACACCTTACGGCGCGGAAAGGCGACCTTCTCGATGATGACGACCGACCAGCCGGCGCGCGCCAAGAGAATCGCCGCGGTGGATCCGGCAGGTCCCGCACCGCTGATGATGGCGTCAATGTGCATGGCCACCCGGGGCGCGCCAGCCCTCGTTGCGGGCATGAAAGCAATGGCTGAAGAGGCCCGCGGAATACTCTTTCACCGCCCAGCTCCCCGCCCGGCTACCCCAGAGATCCTGCAGCTCATGCCCCGCAAAGCCCGCACGCACGCTCGCCACCGAATCTGCTCGCGTCACGGCATTGACCCCGACGGCACCGATCAGGCGGCTTGCGAGCAATGACACTCGTGAACGGCGAGGCTCGCACGCGAAGAAGGCGCCGCTGCGAGCCGCGACGGCATCGAGGAGTATCTGGAGCTGTGCGGTGGAGAAGTGATGCAGGAAAAGATTCGCCACGATGAGATCAAAGCGGTCCGATCCCCGCTCGGCCCAACTGAGCACGTCGACGATAGCGGGGGCGACACTCCACCCGATGCTCCCGTAGCCTGCCATTGTCGCAGCATCGATGAGGTTAACCCGATCCAGCAATGTCAGCTCGACTGCGGGCCAGTCCGCGTGGATCAGCCGTGCGACGCCGAGGAGCAGCGTGCCGTCGCCGGCTCCCAATTCGAGCACGCGCAAGGGAATGCCCGCCCGGCGGGCGGCCCCGTACGGCAGCAGCGCTTGCCGCAGCGTGGTGCGCGTGCCCATGAGGCGGTGGATGCGCTGCAAGTCGCGCCGGGAACGCCGCGCGGCGGGATCCGCGGCATCGAGTGCATCGAGAATTTCCGCCGCTACCACTCGGGGATGCATCATGCGCGAGCCACACGTCGACTGCGCACGTCCTACTGGACTTCCAGTAGCGCGCCGTGACAGCTGAATCCGGCGCCGAACGAGGAGAGCCACCACCACCCGCCCGGCGCACCCGACTCCAGCGCCGCGTCCATGACGAAATAGACGAAAGCGCTGGACAGATTCCCGTACTCGCGCAACATCGCCGCGCTGTAGCACAGACTCACCGGATCCAATCCCAAGCGCTTTTCCATTGCGCCCAGCACATCGCGGCCGCCGGCATGGACGATCCACGCGCTAATCTCGGAACGTCCGAGCTCGGATCGGCGAAGCACCGTATCGAGCACCTGCAGCGCGTGATCGGCCGCCAACGCCGGCACGGCGCGCGTCAGAATGTTGCGCAACATGCCGCCGCGCTGCTCGAACCGCAGCGCCTCTCGGTACGCCGGATCGATAACCGAGGCGCTGTCCCTCCACTCTATTTTTCGGGACGCGGCGGACGGATCGCGCGACAATACCGCGGCGCCTGCGCCGTCGCCGAACAAGCATGCGCTGACGATGACGCCCGGATCATCGTCCAGATACATCGCGGCGGAGCTCACCTCGACGCAAATCGAGAGTACGCGCTCGCTCGCGCCGGACTCCAGCAATGCGCGGCCGAGCAACAGGTTCGGCACCGCAGCCGCGCAGCCCTGGCCCACCAGGTCGAACGCTTGGACATCGGCGCGCAGATCGAGCGCTTCGACCACATAGCCTGAAAGCCCGGGGCAGAGGTAACCGGTACAGGTGCTGACGACCACCGCGTCGATCGCCCGGGGTGCAAGTCCCGCCGTCGCCAGGGCCTGACGCGCGGCTTGCGCGGCCAGCCGAGGTGCGTGCCGCGCGAAACGGGCCGCCAGGGTATCGGGATCGATTTCGAATGCCTCGGCAAGCGAATCGAGCGCGAGCCGCCGTGCCTCGATGCCGTTGTCGCGCCGCAGGACCGATTCGGCGACATAGTGAGTGCGCGCATCGAGCCTCGCGAACCACGCCGATTTCTGAAAGGCATCCAGGCACTGCGCCTTCGTGTAACGCGTATCCGGAACAGCCGTGCCAATTGCATTGATGAACATGAGTGGACCGGCTCTTGGGAAAGGCTCACACGACGGCAGCCATGCACCGCAGTGTAACAAATGCCGTGCCGGGAGCAGCGCCATGTGCAGAACACACCATGCTGCGGGCGACCGAGAGACCGGCGGGGTCGGGGAAACGCCGTCACACGGCCATGCGCGGCACCGCGTCGAGCACATCGTCGATCGAGCCGAATTGGGCGGGCGCCGTCAAGAGCATCCTTGCCATCGACAGCGCGGAGACCTCGCACGTCGCGCGCAAGCGCTCGTCGCGAATGCCGTCGAGGTCGAGCACGTGTGCAAACCCCAGGATCCTACGGATCATCTTGCAGGCACCGAAGCCCAGCATGTCGGCAAAAAGCGCATCCATGAATGTTTCGCGGGCACGCCCGAGCGCCTCGGCATCGCCCGGCTCGGCGAACATCGCCGGCGGAAAGGCATCGCCGCGGCCGGACTCGGTCCAAAGGGCGAGGAATCGCTCCCGAAAGGTCGTCCAGAAGACACGGGCCTGATCCAGGATCCACGCACGGTGGGTGCTGCGGTCATCGCCCGCCGAGACATGCCCCGGCTGCGAGTACCAGCTCAGCAAAAGGTTGGCGAAGAACGCGCCCAGATCGAAGCCGATCGGACCGTAAAACGCGAACTCGGGATCTATGACGCGGGTGTCGGCGGTGGTGACCATCACCGACCCGGAATGCAGATCGCCGTGAATGAGGGCTTGGGGATTCGTGAGAAACTTGTGCCCGAAGGCCGCGGCGGCGGCTTTCAAAGCGCCGTCGGCGCGGAGATCCCGAACGCTCGCGTCGAGATGCGGCGAGGTGTGGCGGTTGCGTGCGGCGGCGAAATAAGGCTCGGCGAAGATCAAATCGACCGTGATGCGCAGCAGCGGCTGATTGCGGGCAAAGAGCGCGACATCATCCATCTTGTGCTCGAAGGGCCGCGCCAAATCCGAGGTGAAGAAGCACGCGCGCGCCACATACTCCCCGATGTCGCTCGCAGCACGAGGATAGCGCTTGCCCGCGATCAAGCCGTGCCTCAGGATGATGTGGGGCGAGAGGCATTCCATCACGATGCAATGGAGCGCCGGGTCATAGTGGTAGATGCTGGGAATCGATGCGCCCACGTGAGGCGCGACGCTTCGAAAATAGGCATTCTCGAAATACGCTCGCTCGGGCGACATGGGCCAGCCCGGGCCCGCCGCGCGCACATACGGGAGCGCTTGCTTCACGCATACCGACCCTTGGGGTCCGCGGACGATGAATACAAGATTGAGATTTCCGTCGCCCACTTCAGTTGCTTGCCACGCGGCGGGCGAGCCGCCGAGACGACCGCATACGTCCTCGTGAGCCGCCAAGAACGCGGGCAGCGTCTTCGCGTCCAGCACCCGATAAGGCGCCTCGGCACTGCTCACGCTAAAGACCCGCAGCGGCCGGCGGCGCAATACCGCCGAAAGTAAGATCGGGCTCGGCGACATCCTGCCGTCCGTAGGTGCGAAACTTCTCGACCACGCGCGCCATTTCGATCGCATCGAGCGTGCTCACCTCACCCACCGCGAGCGCGGCACAATACTTGGCCGCGAGGTCCTCCACTTCTCCCGCGAGCGCGAGTGCGCCCGCAACGTCGGCGCCGAGCGCGATCACTCCATGATGGGCGAGCAGACAGGCGCGACGGCCCGCGAGCGCCTCGAGCGCCGCGGCGGACAGCGCTTGAGAGCCGAAGGTGCGGTAAGGAGCACAGCGAATATCGGCGCCGCCCGCAACGGCCACCATGTAATGAAAGGCGGGAATTCCGCGCTCGGTGCATGCAAGTGCGGTGGCCTTGAGCGAATGGGTATGGACGACGGCGTTCACTTCCTCGCGCGCTTCGAGAATGTCGCGGTGGAATCGCCACTCGCTCGACGGCCGCCGCCTCCCGAACCAGTGCCCGTCGAAGGAAACGAGCGGCACATCGGCGGGCTCCAGCACATCGTAGGCCATACCGGTCGGGCTCACGAAAAAACCGCGAGCGTCCCGGCGCACACTGACATTGCCCGCGGTGCCCGGATTGAGGCCGCGGCGCGCGAGCTCCCGGCAACCGGCGATGATCGCCTGCCGCAGCTCATCGTCGTGCGGGGCGCTCATGCCGCCGTGCGCTCGGGATAGAGGGTGCGGAGACCTGCCCGGCTCGCGGCGCAGACCCCGCGCTCGGTGATGAGGCCGGTGACGAGTCTCGCCGGGGTGACGTCGAACGCGTAGTTTGCGACCGGGCTGGACTCGGGCACCACCCGCACCGTCTCGATGGTGCCCGAGGCGGTCTTCCCGCGGATGTGCGTGAGCTCCACCGAGGCGCGCTCCTCGATCGGTATGTCGGCGCCATCCTCGAGCGACCAATCGATGGTGCTCACCGGCAACGCGGCGTAGAACGGCACTTGGTTGTCCCTCGCGGCAAGCGCCTTGAGATAGGTGCCGATCTTGTTGCACACATCCCCGGTCGAGGTCGTGCGATCGCTGCCGACGAGGACGAGATCCACACGCCCGCGCTGCATGAGATGTCCGCCCACGTTGTCGGCGATGACCGTGTGCGGCACGCCATGAGCCGCGAGCTCGTACGCAGTCAGCGATGCGCCTTGGTTGCGCGGGCGGGTCTCATCCACCCAGACATGCACGTCGATACCCGCATCATGGGCCATGTAGATGGGCGCGAGCGCCGTGCCCCAGTCGACGCAGGCCAGCCAGCCCGCATTGCAGTGAGTGAGAATCTGCACCGCTGCTCGGGCTCCGACCGCATGCTCGCGAAGGACGGCAAGACCGTGCACGCCGATCCGCCGGCATTGCTCCACGTCGGCCTCGCAAATGCGAGCCGCCTCTCGATACGCGACCTCGGCTCGCTCCGCGCCCGGAACATCCGCCAGCGCGCGGCGCATCCGCGCGAGCGCCCAGGCCAGATTGTGGGCGGTAGGGCGCGTGGATTCGAGCAGCCGCTGCGCCTCATCGATGCTCGACTCCGCCGGATTCGACCGGGCAGCGAGCGCAAGGCCGTAGGCGGCGGTCGCCCCGATCAACGGTGCACCGCGCACCGCCATGGTACGAATCGCGGCTGCGGCGTCCTCGACCCGCGCCAAGTCCAGCGTGACGAACTCGAACGGCAGTCGCGACTGATCGATGATGCGCACCGATCCGCCAGCGAGCTGCCAGATCGTCCGGTAGTGGAGGCCGTCGACCTTCATGCGGGTCGACAGCTCGCGAGAAACGCTTGGCGGGCCGCAGCGACATCGATCTCGGCGGCCAGTTGCGCCGTGAGCTCGGACCAATTCGCGGCCGTCGCCGCCGCGCGCTTCACCAGGACACCGGCTACCGGGCCCACATGCTCGGCCAGGCGTCTTTGCAAGGATCCAAGCTCCTGGTCCGTGAATGCACCGCGAGCCGCCCCCAGCGGAAGAGGCGGCCGGGGCGGGGCCGGCTCGGAAACCGCGGAGCCGCTCGCCTCCAGCAGCGCGCTCACCTGCCGGCACAGCTGCTCGCAATGTCGCGTCAGCGGCGGAGGAAACGCATCCAGCCAGTGTTGTGCGCTCAGGAAGTATTCCATGCTCTTGGTCGGCAGCACATCCTCGATGCGCACCGGCAGGATCGGAATTTGCCGGTGCACCGCGCGTTCGACCTCACGGCGCACCTGGGGAGAGCCGTTGGATGAGCTCGAGAAAACCAGCACCATGATCCTCGAGGCGCTGATCGCCTCGATGATTTCCGCGGCCCATTCCGCCGACGGCGCGATGTCGCGGGGCGCGACCCACACCCGGATGGCGCACGACTCGAGTTGCGACACGATCTCGAGCGCTTGCTGCCGGTCCGGCTGCGAATACGATACGAAAACGTCCGGGCGCACCACTCAGCGCTCCAGAAGCTTCAGCGCCTTTTCCAGGCTGATGCGCATGCGCTCGAAGGCACGTGCGAGTGCCGTCACCTCGGTACTGCCCGCGCTCGGAAAATTCTCGGTGGGCGTCTCGCCCCGGCTCAAGGCGTCCGCTACCCGCACGATCCGGCGCATCGGCCGCACGGTAAGACGGTAGACGAGCACGTTGACCAACGAGAGAAGCAGCGTGAAGACGACCGCTATCGCGATGACAATGCCTCGAAAAGCATGCTGCGCATCGGTCTCCGCAGCCTCGAGCGGCACCGAGATGACTCGCGCCCCCACCACCTCGGCCGGCTGCCAGCCGAATCCGTTATTGGTGCCGTAGCGGGCCCGCAGGGTCGCGGGGGCTGCGGTTGGGGAGCCGTGGCAGGTGAGGCATTCGGCGTCCGCACGGATGGGCCGCGCGAGATACAGCGATCGGCCCGTCGGCGTATCCCGCTCTCCGACGATCTCGTGCATGTCGGCGGAATTCCTGAACTGCTGAATCAGGTCGGCCTCCCAATCCATCGCTCGATCGCGAGGGTTGGTCGGATTGAGAGTGGCCTCCTTGAAGGCATACTCGGGATGTCGTGCGTGCAGTTTGAGGAAACTCTGCGTGGTCGCGTAAAAGGGGATGGATTGAGGCAGGAAAGTCGATTTCAGCGGCTCCTGAAGCAGCGGGAGGATCTCCTCGGACGTGTACGCAAAAGTCGCGACCGCACTGTCCATCATCAGGGCCGCCTCGCGCAGCAGCTCGTGCCGCGCGTTGTTCTCGAGTAGCCGTGAGCACGCATACCCGAGCGCGAGCGCCGAGACGATGAAGGCGCTCCCGAGCGCGAGATTGATCCGCACGAGCAAATTCATGACTTTCCCGTCAGCGGCCGAGAGAATCGCCGCCGCCAGTTTGCCAGACTATTCATGCGGCCCGCAACGCGCGCCACCGGGTCGCCGGCCGCGGGCCAGCGACTGAACGACTGTTCAAGCACTCATCGCATTGCCAATCCGGCGCCGGATGTGTGTAATGGCGCGAGGGAGACTCGTCGGCATGAGCGCAACACCTCTTTTTCGCGGCACTGGGAAACCGGGCTTTTCCACTGCTGTCCGGGATGCACCGTCGCACGTGATCGCGCGCAAGCTGGCGCGCGAGGTGGACGTGCGCTTCGCCGAACAAGGATGCGTCGTGAGAACGGCCGAGGGAGAGGTGCGTGCCAAGCCGGGGGATGCCATCCTCACCGGCACTTCCGGCGAGCACTGGCGCGTCTCTCGGTCCCATTTCCCCGATAAGTACGAGCCCGTTCCGCCGACCGCCAGGGGTGAATCAGGCCGCTATCGCGCCAAGCGCTACCAGGTGATGGCGCTGCGGATGGCGGAAGGATTCAGAGTGATCTTGAGCGATGGGGTATCGGAACTCACGGGACGCGCGGGCGACTGGCTGGTCGACTACGGCGACGGCAGCCTCGGCATCGTCTCTCCGACGATCTTCGATACCACGTACGAAGTCGTGAGTTGAGCGTCGTGCTGCATCGGATCGTCGAGAAAATTCTTCTTTATCGGGCGCCGGTGAACCGTTTGCCTCGGCCGCGGACGGCTGACCCTCCGGCCGTGATCAAGCCGCTCATCGACGAGCTCGCCGCCGAGCGCCGCCGCTACGATGAACGCGCGCTGCACTTCGGCGAGCGCTATCGCAGCGGCTTTTGGATGATTTACCTCTTGAGCGCGGTGGCGGTGCTGTTTGCGGTCCTGCCGCTTGCGTTGGGATGGGACGACAGCCGTCATATCCTGCATCCCTACCTCGGCATCTGGGCGCTGGGTGAAGTCATCATCATCACGACGGTCGGCGCCGTATATTGGCTCGGCCACCGGCGAGATTGGCAGGGAGAATGGCTGCGAGCACGCACCACGGCCGAGCTCATCGGGTATTTGCCGATATTGGCGCCGCTCGTTGACTTCCGGCGCGGTGCGGGCGAGGCGGATTGGTATCTGAGGGTGTTCGATCCGGGTCAGCATTTGCGGGGAAACCGCGAGGTGACCGCTCTGTGCCGTCGTCATGAATCGCAGATGGGCGACGCGCTCGCCTCGGTGTGGGCCGATACGCAATTCGTGGCCGATTACGCGGATTGGTCGGCGAGCATCCTCGAGCATCAGGAGTACTACCACCGCTCCGTCGTCCTGCGCCAGAAGGTTCTGCAGCACCGAATTCATGCGATCAACATCGGGCTTTTCGGATTGACGGCAATCGGCGCGCTGACGCACCTCGTGCTGCATTCCTTGTATCTGTCCATTGTGACCACCTTCTTTCCCGCCCTGGGCGCATCCCTCCACGGTGCGCTCGCGCAATCCGAGGCCTACCGCCTCGAGGTGGCATCGGATCGTCTCTCGAAAGACTTGCGCATGGCGGTCGCCGGCATCCGCGAAGCCGCGGCGGCCCCCGCTCAAGCCGCCCCGCCCCGGGGATCGGGTTCCATCAGTTTCGTTCACGATTCGGCCGCAGCCGCGAAGCTCGTGAGAGATGCGGTCGAGTCCGCCCTCTCCCTCATCCTGGAGGAGCATCAGGACTGGCACATGCTGGTGAGACCGCACCGGCTGCCATTGGGGTAGAAGGTCCCACCCCGGTCCCGCCCCGATTCAGCCGCGCTGCTCGCGTGCGCTTTGCTCCTCCAGCGTGTAACTCGCCTCGGGCGCGGCCTCTAGTCTTTCCAGCGGTATCGGCTTTCCGCTCTCGTCGGAGAAGCCATAGGTTCCATCCTCGATCTTCTGCAATGCCCGCTCGATGGCCGCCAAACGCTGATCGTCCGCTGCGACCAAGTTCTCCTGCAGCTCGACCGTGGTGAGCCGCTGTGCATCGTCCTCATATTCGCTGGACTGGTCATGGACCTCGGCGTTGGCGCCCGCCTCTTCGGCCTCTTCGCGCCGTCTTACACTCATGATCGCATCGCGCAGCTCGAGGAGCCTGCGACGCTGGCGCTCCAAGAATGCCGGTTCCAATCGCCCTGGTTTAGTCACGTCCTTCCCCTATGGTAGCTGCAAGAGCGCACGCGCTCATCGTACACACAAGCCTGGGTGCGGGCGTGCAGCAGATTCTGAACCCAGGTGATCAGCCGGTTGGAATGAAGTCCTCGTCGTCCTGGTGAGCCCGCTCGAAGGCGAGAAAGCTGTAATAGCCGCATACGTTCCCGTAAGGATACGTCCGACAGACGTTCGGTCGCGCCGCGTAGACGGTGCATTGTCGGGTCTCGCGGTCCAAGAAACGACAGACGGACTTGTAGATATGATCCTTTTGATGCCGCAGGATGTACTCGTCGGTATCCCCCGATCGGTAACGATAGCTCAACCGGCGGCGCGCGAGCCTCGCGCTCAGACCGAAGTAACGCGCCAGCCGGCGGATGTCGTTATCGGAGACTGCGATGCGCGGATGGCTGCAGCAATAACCAGGGCACTTGGCGCAGTTGAATTTCATGCTCTCGATCCTCGGGGAAGGGGCAGAGTATGCGTTCGCGATCTCTCTGCCAAGTCCACACGAGGACTCAGGGCCGATCGAGGAATGCGCCGATCATTGGATTCAGCCATTCGGATCGTCGCGAGAACGTCGCATGGTCCGTCCCCGGAAGCACGCAGAGCTCCGCGTTCGGCAACGCATGAAAAATCTTCAAGGTGTGCTCGAGCGTGATGGCGTCTCGGTCGCCGGAGATGAGCAGGACCGGCTGATCGATCTTGGCTAGAAGCGCGAGGTTGAGCTGCTCGTTGGTGGGCGAAGTGAGCCATAGTCGAGCGAGCTTCTCATCGATGGTCTTGGGCTTGGGGATCTGGTTCGCGCGCAAGTCGTCGAGATCCTGGGGGTTCAACCCTTCGGGCGTGATGTTGACCCCGCTGATGATGAGCTTCTGTACGAGCTCCGGGTGTCGAATCGCGAGCATCAAGCCCAGGATCCCCCCATCGCTGAAGCCGACCAGATCCACGTGCGCGAGCTTGAGCCTGCGCAGGAGCGACACCGTATCCTCCATCATCGAGGTGTAGCTCAAGGGTCCCGGCACATCGGGCGTGCGCCCCTGACCCACCTGGTCGGGTGCGACGATGCGGTGATGCTCGGAAAAGAAATCGAGCTGACGCTCGAACGAGTGCTCTCCCGAATCGCCCCCGCCGTGCAACAGCACGAGCGTCGGGCCGCTCCCCTGCACCGCGTAATACATCCGGTGTCCGTTCACGACCGCGATGTGCCAGTCCTCCGGCGGGATTCCTGCATGAGCAGGACCGATCCCCAGGCCGATCAAACCCCACAGGAGCCACGCCCAGGGAAAACTGCTCACGAGTGACACCGCGCAGCAAACCGCACCGTGTAGGAGATGGTGGACACCCAATGGGGGCGCTTCTTGATAGCCCTGACAACCGATAATTCCCTATCGTCGGTACGTCTATCTTTCATTTGGGGGAATGTTCATGAAGTACCTATTGATGAGTGCCGCCCTCACGGGCCTGATCGCGGCCGGCACGTGTGCCGTCGCTCAAGATCAGACGCAGCAGAGCTCGCAAGCGATGCAATCGGATAACGGTAGCAATAATAGCGGCAATAAGGCCGAGACGATGAAGCAATGCATGGCGCGGCAGAGGGCCACCAACAGCGGCCTGACGAACGAGGCTATGAAAACGACGTGCCGGAACGAGATGAAGACCAACAAGCTTCACAAGGAGGGCAACGACCTATCCTCGGGGCCGCAGGCAGGCTCCAAGTCATCGCCGCAGGATCAGCCGCAGGACCATTAGGCGCGAGCTGTGCTGCGCCGGCTACGCAGCGGAGAGGCGACTGCGTCCCGCCGGAGGACGCAGTCGCGTGTGGTGGGTATCAGTTCCTGATTTGAAAGCGCACGCGAAAATGATAACAGGAGCTCACCGAGCGCCCGTCCTCGGTCGAGGCCCGGTAATGACCCGAGCCAGCTCTCGCGTTGGGGAATCCCACGCCCGGGCCACCCTGCACCCGTAAAAGACCGCTGACCAGCCAGCCCGCCGCCTCGAGACGCAACTTGCCCGTGAGTCTGCGGGGCGCGCAGAGAACATGCTGAACACCCGTCATGTACCATGAGTCGCGCGATCTCGACGACGGCACGGTTGCCGTGAGGACACATAATGGCCGGAATGCTGGAGTTTGATGGAAAGCGATACCTGGACGGCGAGTCCTCGGACCCCCAGGTGCTCGGTTTGATGGAAGGATCGCCGCCGCCGCCGGATCGGCGGATTCGCTTTCAGGATGACCGCTTTCTGGATTTTCCCCAGATTCGCTGGGCGCTGTCGCACATGCGAGAACTCTGCCCGACCACCAACGTCTGGCGCGGCGAGAGCGGCGCGACCCACCTTGGGGCCATCGACCCCGCGATCGCCTCGGCGATCGATGCGATCCACTTCCAAGACACGGCGCGCCGCACCCGCACGTTCGGCACATCGCACCACGATGTCTATACCGACGGTATCGTGATCTTGCATCGAGGGCGACGTGTCTACGAGCGTTATTTCGGCGCCTTGCGGGCACACATTCCGCACGCCTGCTTCTCGATCACGAAGTCCTATGTGGCAACCATCGCCGCCACGCTGATTCACGAGCGTGCGCTCGATGATGCACAGCTGGTGAGCTACTACTTGCCCGAGATGGCGAACACCGCTTACGGCGATGCGACCCTGCGGGATTTGCTCGACATGCAGATCGGCGTCGGCTATTCCGAGGAATACGCCGATCCGCAGGCCGAAGTCTGGGCGTATGCGCGCGCGGGCGGCTTGCGCCCCCGCCCGTCCGGCTATGCGGGTCCCGACAACTTCTACGAGTCGCTACTCACGCTGCGCAAGGAAGGGGGCCACGGGCGTGCGTTTGCATACAAGACCGTCAACACCGAAGTGCTGAGCTGGGTGATGAAGCGCGTCACGGGCTTGCCGCTGGAGATCTTGCTCAGCAACCGCATCTGGTCGCGCATCGGCTGCGAGCAGGACGCCTATGTCACGGTCGACTCGATGGGTGTCGCGATGGGCGGCGGTGGTATGAGCGCGAGCCTGCGGGATCTGGCGCGCTTCGGCGAACTGATGCGGTGTGAGGGCGCCGCGCAGAGCGGTCAAATCCTGCCTGCCGCGGTCATCGCCGACATTCGTCGCGGCTCCGACCCGGCGAAATTCGCGATGGCCGGCTACAAGCAGCTGGCCGGCTATTCCTACCGCAACATGTGGTGGGTGTCGCATGACGCGCTGGACGTCTTCGAGGGCCGCGGCATTCACGGACAAAGACTATACATCGCCCCGGCCGCCGAGGTTGTGATCGCGCGTTTCAGTTCCCATCCGATCGCCACGAATGCCGCCAACGACCCGATCACCATGCCGGCATTCGCCGCGGTGTGCCGGTCGCTGATGGGCCGCTGAGCGGCTGAGCGGCTGAGGCAACTTAGTCTCATTGCTGCTGAGCTGCTGCTTTCATCTCCTCGGCAGAGATGTCGCGAATGTGCTCGGCGAAATACCAGCGGTGTCCTTCCGGATCCTCCGCTCCATAACGCCGATCTCCATAAAACTGATCTTTGGGCTCCTCCACGATTTTTGCGCCCGCCTTTCTGGCACGTTCAAAGTGGTCGTTTACACCGTCCACATACACGTACAGGTGTTGCGTCGGCTGACCCAACCGCTTCGGATTCAGGTACTGGGGTCCGGGACAGCCCATCATGATGAGCCCGTCGGCCAGCTCCATTTCCGCATGTGCGACCTTGCCGGCGGGGCCTGGAATTCGCATCCTCTCGCGGAAGCCAAACGCCGCTGCGAGCCAATCGATTGCCGCGGCTACATCCTCGTACAAGAGATACGGAGTGATGCGCGGTGTATTTTCTGGTGGATTCGACGGCATTGAGCTCTCCTCGTTAGCCCTCATCCGGCCAAACTACTGCCTGCGCTACGACGACGTGATCGCCGTTGAACGTCGCCGCGGGTGAGCCATACAGCTGATATCCCAACGCCAGGGCGGCCGATACGCGACGACAGAACGCGTCATCGTCTTTGCCAGTCAGCAAGCGGTATTGAGGGAGACCTTCAGGTGGTGATTTGTTGGACATGGTGAGTTCCATCCTTTCACAGCGGTGCCTCTATTTTCGCTCAATCCGACCGGGAGTGCCGCATCACGTGGCGCAACCCCGAATTTATGCATAATGCCAGTGGATTGATCGATTGACCGCCCCTGTGCCGGGGGCGGATATATAGCTGAAGGCGCAATTGCTTCCCGCCCAAGGCGTGAAGATCATGGACCGGCAGGGCAATCGACCGACTCGAGCCGTTATCCGTTCGACCTGACCGGCGCCGTCCTCTCCTCCCCGGGGAGCAGTTTTCGTCAAGCTAATTCCCCTGGTGGCGACCCGGCGCCTCACGGCTCGCGGCTTTCCCTGTCGACCCGACGGGCCCCACGCTGCTGGGCCGGCCGCGCCGCTAGCCCGGCGGCACGTAAATCGCGCGTGCTCTCCCCGTTTTCTTGAACACGCCGAACGATCCTCCGGCACCCACACCCACCGCGGTATTGCGCGAGTAGGACTCGGAGCCGACCCCCGTACCGAGCGAGGCGGTTTGGGCGTCCGAAAAGCCCTCGAGCATGATGCCGTTCGCGCCAAGTTTGGCCGCTTCCTCCTTGAGCCGCGCAATCACCTGATCCATCTGCTGTTGGCCGCCGGGCTTGAAGACGCTATGGGTCGATGCATTGAGATCGGCGATGGGCTCGAACGTCGCGGGCGGGGTCCAATAGATTTTGACTTGATCGGGCAGGATCGCAGGCCGCGCAGGCCCCAGCATCACCGGCCCGGACGATGCGCACGCGGCGAGTCCGCACACCACTCCCAAGATCGATAGCTGGCGCATGCCCTCATCTCCTATCCTGCCGGCGAACGGCGGTGATGACAGTTTGCCACGTCCGCGGGCGACTAGTGCTCGAGCGCAAGCGATGCACGCGCGGACGCTACTTTGCGCTCGGTCACCGCCGGGGCGGCGTGATTCCAGCTATTGCGGATGTAGGTCGTCACGGCAGCGACCTGCGCATCGGTCAATTGCCAGCCAAATGCGGGCATCTGAGGCCCCGTCGGCTCCTCGTCCGTGGCCACCGTCTCGGCTCCTTGCAATACCACACGGATGAGCGTGGTTGGCTCGCGCGATGCGACGGACGGCGCATGCGCAAGATCGGGGAAAAGATATGGGACGCCTGTCCCGTCCGCCTTGTGACAGGCAGAGCAGCTATCCCAGTAGATCGCCGCACCCGCCGTCATGATGGGATCGCCGGCGGCCGGCGTACGCCCGGATGCATGCTGCATCGGCTGCGCCTTCAGATACGCGGCGATGGCCTGCAGATCTGCGTCGGTCCAGTGGGAGCTCGAGTCCATCACCTCGTCCCCCATGGGGCCCGACGCGGCCGAGTACCGGTTATGGCCGGCCTTCAAATATTCGACGATGTCGGTCGCCGACCAGCGGCCGAGTCCCGTATCCTCGTTGTTCGTAATGTCCGGAGCGAACCAGCCCTGCAGGGTATAGCCCTGGTAAGCCCGCTTGAGCTCATCGCCCCCGAGCGAGCTCTTCGGTGTGTGGCACGCACCGCAATGCGCAGGCCCCTCGACGAGGTATGCGCCGCGATTCCAAGCGGGCGATTTCGAGGAGTCCTCGCGGTATTCGCCGGGCTTGAAATAGAGCGCGTCCCACACGCCCATCAGCGAGCGCATCTTGTAGGGAAAAGGCAGCTGATTGGACACCACCTCGTTATGCACCGGGGACAGGGTGTTGAGGTACGCGCGAATGGCCAGAACATCGCTGCGCGACATCTTGGTGTAGTAGGGGTACGGCATCGCCGGATACACGCGGCTCCCATCCGGCATGCGGCCTTCTCGGACCACCGCATCGAACTGCGCATCGCTCCAGTTGCCGATGCCCGTGGCGGCGTCGGGCGTGATGTTGGGAGCCAGGACGACGCCAAATGGCGTCCCGATCCCAAGACCGCCTGCGAACGGCGCGCCGTCCGCCCCGACATGGCAAGCAGCGCAATCGGCGACACGCGTGAGATAGCGGCCGCGCTCGATTTGCGCGAAATCCTGCTGATCGGAGGCACCGAATGTGGCGCCGTGCACCGCCGCGAGCGGCCACGGCACGAGCCACACCGCAATGATCAGCAGCGAGAAGTGCGCTCCGCGGCTCATGCCTGCACCAGTGGCCCGGGATTGTTGAGATACTGCCTGCGAATCGCCCGAGCCGACCAGAATGCCAGTGCCGCAACGGTCCCGGTCGGATTGTAGCCCGCATTCTGCGGGAAATTGCTTGCCCCCATGACGAAGAGATTGTGCACATCCCAGCTCTGACAGTAGCGGTTGACCGCGCTGGTCTTCGGATCGGTCCCCATGATCGCCCCGCCGCACAGGTGTGTGGTCTGATATTCGGTCACATCGTAGGGCGCCTTGCGATAGATCTTATGCACCTGCTTGGCGCCCATCGCGGTGAATATCTCCGCGAACTTGTCCGTGAGGAACGCGTTTTGCTTCAACTCATTGTCGTGAAAATCCATGGTGATGCGAGCGAGCGGCCGATTGAAGCGATCGCGATACGTCGGATCGAGATCGACGTACACATCGCGGTAGCTGTACATGCTGCCGTGGACGCCGGTGCCTGGTTTGAGCCCGCTCAGGTAATTGTCGCGCGCCGCTTCCTTCCATTTCGCGCCCCAGCGCGGTGTCCCCGGAGGAAGAGGCAAGGTCTGTATGGGCCGGCCATTGGTCTGTACCTGACCCATGTATCCCCCGCCGACGAAGCCGTGCGGTCCATGGTCGAAGTTGTCCCCGTTGAACTCATCGATGCACATCCCGATCGAGCCGGAGGCGATGAAGGGATTGAAGATGAATTTCGACTTGTCGAAGAAGCTCTCGACATCCGAAACGGTCTGATGGGTGAAGTTGCGACCGATCACTCCCTTGTTGGCCTGCGGGTCGTACGGCGTTCCAATTTTCGACAGGAGCAGGAGCTGCACGTTGAATATCGTGAATGCGCTCAATATCACGAGGTCCGCGGGCTGCTCGAATTCATTGCCGCTCGCATCCACGAAGGTGACTCCGGTCGCGCGCTTGCCCGTCGAGTCGGTGTTGATGCGGGTCACCTCGCACAAATCGCGCCCCTCGAAGTTCGGCTTGCGGACGAGCACCGGCAACAGCGTTGTCTGCGGACTCGCCTTCGAATAATTGCCACAGCCGAACCACTCGCAAAAGCCGCAGTAGGTGCAGGGACCCATGCGCACGTTCAGAGGATTGATGTACGCCTGCGACAGGTTGCCCGAGGGTTGCGGAAACGGCTTGTAGCCGAGCTCGGCCGCCGCCTTGCCGAACAGCGCATGACTGAAGGGCTGCGGCTGCGCCGGAGTCGGATAGGGACGCGAGCGCGGGCCCTCGAAGGGATTGCCGCCGGGCTGAATCTGACCCTGCAAGTTGCCTGCTGTGCCGGAGGTGCCGCACAGATACTCGAAGCGGTCATAGTGCGGCTCGAGCTCATCGTAAGTGACGCCCCAATCCTGAATGGTCATGTCCGGCGGCAGGAATTTGGCGCCGTAGCGCTGCGTCAAATGCGTTCGGGCGACGAAGTCCGAGGGCAGAAACCGCCAGGTCTCGGCGTTCCAGTGCACCCCTCCCCCGCCGACGCCGTTCGGGGGCATGAACGCGCCCCAGTTGCGAATGGGCAGCGCGGTCTGGTCCATTTTGTTCCGGAACGTGAAGGTGGTCTGCGCGGGTTGCAGGAAAAGCTCGTGACGAATGCGATAGCGAAGCTCGTCCTGCGCGTAATTGGGCGCAAAATTGGTCGCGGTGTTGCGCCAGGGGCCACGTTCGATAGCGATGACGTCGAGACCGGCCTCGGTCAGCTCGTGCGCAAGGATGGACCCCGTCCAGCCCAATCCGATGATGACCGCATCCTTGCGGGGAAGCTTCGTTGCCATGTGCTCAAGTTCCCTTCGGCGTCCACTCCGGTCGGCCCGCGATGCTCACGGGCGGGTGCGGATAGCGCTCGTTGTGACGGCTGACCCAGTCGCGGTAATCGTAGTGCGCTCCGGGATACCCGATCATCTTCCAGCCGCACATGTCCCTGTTGCCCCCATAAATCGGGTCGGCAAAGAACCCCTCCTGAACATTCTTGAGGAGTGTCTCGAAGAACGTCTTCCCATCGGCGCCTTCGAGTTGCACCGTGCCCGCTTCCAGACCGCTAAGGAGCTGGTCTTGCCGCTCCACCGGCAGCTGCGCAAACGGCTTGCCTCCTTCGGCGCGGCAATAGCGATCGAGCGCCGCAAGCGCTTTGCGGTAAATCACCGCCGGAGGGTCCGCGGATTGCGAACCCTGCTGCGGCGTGCCTTTGATGAACGGCGGCCGCGTATACAGTCCCGCGCTGCTCCCAAAGGCGCCGATCAGCTGTCGATCGATATAGACGGCGCACCCCGCATCCTTGCCTCCGGGTGTGCTCGGATCGGGCGGAATCAGACGATCGACCAGCGCCTCGACTGCGACCGCCTCATCCGCCGAGAAAAACTGCCAGCCCTCTCGCGCCACGGATTGGGGAGGTGATCCAGCGTTCGGATGCCAGGGAAGCTGGCCGCGCAATACACCCGCTTTGGCGGCCGTTTCGCCGATGAGGACGAAGGCCGTGCCCAGCAATACATCGCGGCGGCTCGGAGGGGACATACGGCGGCGGGGTCGCACAACGTGAGGGAACGAGGCGGCGATGCTACCGGCGCCGTGTCCGCCGTTCTGTAGGCGGCACGCCCCACCGGCCCGTAGGAGAAAAACCACACGCGAGCGGCGAGCTCAGTCCGCCAGGGATGACGCCCCACCCGCCAACACCCGCCGGAGTGCCGAAAAATCCACCGGTTTCACCAGATGATCGTCGAAGCCGCAGCTCTTCGCCCGTTGCTTGTCGTCGGCCTGACCGTAGCCTGTGAGTGCGATCAGGCGCACGCGCGCGTGAGCGTCCGATGCCCGAATGCGGCGCGCGACCTCGTAGCCGTCGATCTCCGGCAGCCCGACGTCGAGCAGCACGGTCGTGGGCTTGAATTCATCCAGCTTCGCGAGCGCATCGGCCGAGCTGTAGGTCACCGCGACGGCATGGCCCTCGAGCTGGAGCAGGCTCCCCAGGGAATCCGCGGCATCCGCGTTGTCGTCGACGACCAGGATGCGCGCGCGCGGCATCTCGCGTGCGGACTCTTGCGGCTCTCGCAACTCGAGCTTCGACAAGGGCAGACGGATCTCGAAGACAGACCCCGCGCCCGGCCCCGGACTACGCGCCGTTATCTGCCCCCCGTGCATCTCGATCAGTCGCTTTACCAGCGACAGGCCGATGCCGAGGCCGCCCTGCGATCGATCGAGGGTTCTTTCGCTCTGCACGAAGAGATCGAAGATATGCGGCAACAGCTCAGGGGAGATACCAGGGCCGTTGTCCGAAATGCTGAGCACCGCCTCGCCCTTGTCCTCGGAGGCTTCCACGCGAATCACGCCCCGCGGCTGGGTGTATTTCGCCGCGTTCGTGAGCACATTGACCACACATTGCACCAGCCGGGTGGCATCGCCGTTGACGCGCAGCGGCCGATAGCTCACCACGGAGATCTCGTGATGCTTCTCCTGCACCAGCGGCTCGACCGTCTCCATGGCCTGGGCGACGATCTCGGCCAATAACACGGGACGGCGCTTGAGCACGATCCTCCCTTGCGTGATGCGTGAAACATCGAGCAGATCGTCGACGAGACGCACGAGCACGTTCACCTGACGCTTGAGCATATCCGTGATCGCCTTGGCGCGAGGACTCTCCGGAAGCGACCGGGCGAGGAGCTCGCCGGCGTTGCGGATCGGTGCGAGCGGATTTCTGAGCTCGTGAGCCAGCATTGCGAGGAATTCGTTCTTTTGCCGGTCCGCGGTTTCCAGCCGTCTGCGCGCCAGCACGCGGGCGGAGATATCGCGAAAATAGCAAACTACGCCGGATTTACCGTCGGGCAGTGGCATGCGATTGATTTGCCATTCGTAATATTCGATCTCGCCGCCCCGATCGAGCCGGGGCTTTATCAGCTCGGGGGCCATATACGGCTCTCCCGTCTCGAGCGTGCGCTGAAACAGGGCGATTGCCTCATTTGCAAAGTCGAGCGGCCACATGTGGCGGGCCACGTCGCCGAAATCCATTCCCAAGAGGTTGTCAATGCCCGTGAAGACGGGAGCGGCCTCCGGATTGATCTGGCGCATCCGAAAATCCGCATCGATCACCATCATTCCCACCGGCGCCTCGTTGATGAGTGCCTCGTTCTGCAAAGTTCGTTGCCGGAGTGCCTCCTCGACCTGCTTTCGCTCGGTGATGTCCACGGCGACGCCCGCGATGCGCACGGCGCGCGTCGGCTCCCCCTCGAAGTGGACCCGACCGGAGATCACGAGCCAGCGATAATCGCCGCGGTCCGGTTGCAGCACCCGGATGTCCTGCTGCAGCTCGCCGGGTCCTCCCGGCTCCAGCGCCCGCCTGACGGCCTGCGCATATCGGTCCCTATCGTCGGGATGAATGGCGGACTCCAGGGCCACCTTGAGCGTGAGCGTGCTGCCCACCGGCAGACCGAACAGCGACAGCATGCGCGCATCCGACTCCGCTCGATCGGTCGCGACGTCCCAAAGGAACGTGCCCATCGAGGCCGCGTCGAGGGCAAGGCGCAACTGTTGCTCGCTCTCACTCAATGCCGCGGTCGCTTCGCGGCGCACGCGAGCCAATTCCAGATGGGCGCTGATTCTCGCCGTCAGCTCGCGAGCCGAAAATGGCTTCGCCAGGTAATCGTCGGCACCCGCCGTCAATCCCTCGATGCGCGATTCCTCGCCGGCTCGCGCCGAGAGCAGGATCACGGGGATGGAGCGAAGCAATTCGTCGGCTCTCAGCGCGCGCAGCAGTGCGAAGCCATCGAGTCGCGGCATCATGACGTCGGAGAGAATGAGGTCGGGGCGCGCCCGCCGCGTCGCGACCAAGGCCTCCGCTCCGTCGGGCACGGTCTCTACCGAGTAATACGGTGAAAGGAGGTCGTAGAGATACTCGCGCATGTCGGCGTTGTCATCGGCGACCAGTATTCGCGCACCCGCACTTGCGGAGAACCGCGGATCCAGGTGCACGGGCGGGACGTCTTCCAGCGAGATCGCCGGCCTCTTCGCGTCGGGGATCCAGCGTAGCGCTTCCTGCACGTACGCTTGGCTCGAGGTGCCGGTGGATGAGAGCGTCCGAGTCGCCTTGATACGCTCGGTGGGCAGATGCGCCATGCCGAGCGGCATCCGCACCCGGAATGTCGTGCCTTCTCCGAGCACACTCGATACTTCGATGCGGCCGCCGTGCAGCTTGACCAACTCCTGCACCAAGGCGAGGCCGATGCCCGAGCCCTCCTGAGTTCGCCCTCTCGTGCTCTCCACCCGATGGAAGCGCTCGAACAGGCGCGGGATCTCCTCTTGCGGAATGCCCAGACCTGTATCCGCCACTTCGAGCAGGACGTCCGGCCGATCGCAGCGCAGACGCACGGCGATCTTGCCCGAGAAGGTGAACTTGAAGGCGTTCGAGAGAAGATTCAACACGATCTTCTCCCACATTTCGCGATCGAGGAATACCGGCCCCTCGAGAGGCCCGCAGTCCACCTCGAAAGACAACCCTGCCGATTCCATCGCAGAGCGAAAGTTACTCGCGAGATCCCGCGTGAGATCCGCTGCATCGACCGATTCGAAGGACGCCTGCAGGCGCCCGGCCTCGATGCGCGAGAAGTCGAGCAAAGAGTTGACGAGCTTCAGGAGGCGCAGCGAGTTGCGCTGCGCAAGCTCGAGCCCGGCACGGACGCGCGACGGCGTGGCCGGATCCGATGCGGCGGCCTCGATGGGACCGAGCATCAGGGTCAGCGGCGTGCGAAACTCGTGACTGACGTTGGAGAAGAACGTGGTCTTCGCGCGATCGATCTCGGCCAACGCCTCCGCCCGGCGCCTGTCGGCCTCTTTCTGTTGAGCATCGACGATGGCCGCGGCGAACTGCGCTGCAATGAGATCGAAGAATCCTCGATAGTTGTCATCGAGCGGGCGGCGCGGGGACACTCCGACGATGAGCACCGCCACGCTCGTGAGCGAGCCCTGCCGCTGCACGGGAAGCACCACGGCCTGGGACACCGGGTGATTCCAAAGCGGGCTCGCGATCACTTCCTCGCTCGAAGACAGCCGCAGCGATTGGGCGTGACCGCTCGACACGGTCTGGGCGAGCGGCCATGGCGAGTTTCCGCCGTCCAGCGAGATCTGCTCCGGGCGAAGTCGCTCCGGGATTGCTCCGACGTAGCCCGCCCGCCGCGCGGTCGTACCACCCTCCTCGAGCGTGTACAAGCAAGCGAACGGTACATCCAAAGAATCCTCGCCGAGCACACCGAGCAGGCGATCGCAGGTCTCCCGCACGGTCTCCATGCCCGCGGCGCGTGCGGCGAGTTCGCGCAGCGTCCGCAGGCGTCGCTCGCCGATCACACGCTCGGTGACCTCGGTGACCACGCACAGCATGCCGGCGATGCGGCTGTCGTCGTCGTAAACCGGACTGTATGAGAATGTATGGTAGGTCTCTTCCGGAAAACCGCTGCGCTCCAAGAACAGCAGCAGTCCCTCGTCCCAGGTTGCCTGTCCGTGCTCGAGCACATGCGCGATGCGCGGTCCGATGTCCGGCCAGATCTCCTCCCACACCTTGTCCGAGCGGGCGCCGAGCACCCAGTCGCGTTTGATGCCGACGGTCGGCAGATAAGCGTCGTTGCAGAAAAAGGTGAGCTCGGGACCCCAAAGCATCCACATCGCGTAGCGCGAATCGAGCATCATGCGCACGATGGTCTTGAGAGACTGAGGCCAGTCCCACGCAGAGCCGAGCGGCGTACGGCTCCAGTCGAGCGAGCGCATTCGAGCGCCCATCTCGCCACCCCCCTGCAGGAAGCCGGGCGAATCCGGTACGCGGGCGAGCGAGGGGCCGGATACGGGCGATGGGCACATTGCAACAAGACTAACTCATCGTTTGGCCGTGAGCCGACTTCGCAGCCGCCCGGCGGATCTTTCTGTAATTCTTACAAAGAGCCCTCCCAGCGCCTAGCTCGCAGCGCCTAGCTCGCCGCATCCGCTCGAGCGTCGCGGCCCAAGCTTGCGCGGTTCTGCCGGCGCAGATACCAGCGTTCGAGCCAATGGTCGATGGACACCGGACCGGGACCGGCGATCGCCAGCCACAAGAACAACGCCAGATACTCGAACTCGTCGAATCCGAGCAGCGACTCGAGAGAATCCACATCGCCCCACTTGGCCGCGCGAATGGCGACGATCATGGTGACCCCCAGCGCACCTGCCGAGATGCGGGTGAGGAGACCGAGGAGCAGGAACAAACCACCGAAGAACTCGACGCCGGAGGTAAAGGGGGTCAGAAGATGAGGAAGCGGAATTCCCCACTCAATGAAATTCTGGGTTACCTGAGGCAGGTTGTTGAGCTTCCCCCACCCGCTCCACAGGAACACCCAGCCCACCGTGATGCGCGCGAAGAGCGGCGCAAGCCACATCAAATGATGCGCGACCCTTCGCGGCCAGTCGACCAGCCATCCGACCAGTATGTCCATGCGACCTCCCTAGCTATTGGTGATCATGAGACCGGGTCGAGCTGGAATTTATGTCAGGGTGACGGCTGAAGGCTAGTCTGCGCTCTGCAAGGGCCGCGACACCGATTCGAGCGACTTGCCGGCCGCCTCTATCCCGATGAAGTGCTCGCAAAGAGCGCCGGCCAGCATGAGGAGGGCTCCCAGGAGATATCCCATTCCGAGCGCGATCTTCGAGCCCGTCGCGATCAACAAGCCGAAGAGGAGTGGTGCGCCGACCCCGCCGATCAGCGTGCCCAACGCATAGAAGATGGCGATCGCGAAGGCACGGATCTCCAGCGGGAAGATCTCGCTCACGGTCAGGTAGGCCGCGCTCGCAGCCGAGGAGGCGACGAAGAAAATCATTGCGAACGACACCGTGAGGCTTGTCAGCCCCAAGGTTCCGTCGACAAAAAGCCAGGCGACCACCGCGAGCGCGATGCCGGATAAGCCGTAGCTGACGGTGATCATGGGCTTGCGCCCGACCCGGTCGAACAACGGCCCGAGGATGGTGGGCCCGAGGAAGCTTGCCACGGCGAACGGCAAGAGTTGTAACGGCAGCCGCGCATCGCTCTGGTGAAAGAATCTCTTGGCGATGAGTCCGAAGGTGAAGAACAGTGCATTGAAGAAGAATGCCTGGCCCACCATGAGAACGAGCCCCAGCACCGAGCGCTTGCGCGCATCGCCGAGCATGTGTCGGACGATCTCGCGCCACGGTGTGTGGTCGCGGGTCTTGATTCTGAGGGGCTTCTCCTCGAGCGGCGGGAGCGTGGCCGTGTGCTTGAGGACGTGTGTCTCGATGGCATTTACCACGGTCCCCGCCTCCCCTTCCCGGCCGCGCAGCATCAGCCAGCGCGGGCTCTCCGGTACGGCCAGCCTCAGAATGAGGACCCCGAAGCCGAGCAGGCCCCCGATTCCAAACGCGAGGCGCCATCCCCAGGCATGCGGGGGTCCGTGGGCGCCCAGCAGGAACATCGTCGCCAGCGCCCCGAGTGATGCGCCGATCCAGAAGGTGGCGTTGACGAAAAGGTCCACCCGGCCACGAATCTTGCCCGGAATGAGTTCATCCACGGCGGAATTGATCGCCGCGTATTCCCCACCGATGCCGAGTCCCGTAATGAATCGCGCTACGAAGAATGAGAGTGCATTCACCGAGACGGCGGTCCCGAGGGTCGCGAGCGAATAGGTCGCGAGCGTGACGAGGAACAAGCGTCTGCGTCCGAAGCGGTCGGTGAGATGACCGAACAGGAGCGCTCCGATCACCGCCCCGGTGAGATAGATGGTGGCCGCGCCGGTAACTTGTTGATCGCTCAGCGAGAGGCCGTGCCGGCTCTCGAGCACTCCCGACAAGGAGCCTACCAGCGTGACTTCGAGCCCATCGAGAAGCCAGGACGTGCCGAGGGCCACGATGATACGCAGGTGCCACCGGGACCATGGGAGGCGATCCATGCGCGCGGGCACATCGGTCTCGATCACTGACCCGTCCACCCGTGGCTCCGCATTGGGCGCTGGATCGCGCAATGATGCAAGATAGAGGTCTTGCCCCGCGATGCGCTATCGCCCTCGCACGGCGAGTGCCGTAGGAATAACGATGACCGGCGTAGTGGCCTAGCGGCCTAGCGCGTCGCGCAGCGAATCGAGTACGAGCTCCGTGTGCGTGAGGACCGCCCTGAGCTCCTCATCCCTCAGCTCCAGCGCCGCGAAGGCATGGACCCCCGCGCATCGCGCGAGATCGCCTTGTCGCGCGAGAAGCGCGTCGCCGAGAATGACGCTGGCGATCAACACATCGGTGATATCCGCCCTCCGCTTGGATTTTCGTTGATAGTCGTTTTGATTTCCGACCGCTTCGCACATTACCGGCTCGAAGCCCCATTTCTCCATCACCGCACGGCCGAGCGCCGGATGCCTGTCGGTCACGAAGTCGACGAATGAGGCATCGAGCGCCACACCGCTGCCGGACTCGGCCGCCCGCACCATGATGTAGAAATAGCCGATACCGTGCAAAAGACCGGTGAGAAACACCTTGTCGGAAGGCACACGCAGCCGATTGGCGATGACCTGGCAGATCGAGGCCACGGCCACGCTCATCTCCCAGAGCGCGCTCAACTGCTTCGCGACGGGACGCAGCGAGGGCTCGGCTTTGAGCTGCTGAAGCGCAAAGGCCATGGTCACGGATTGCACCAGATGATGGCCGAGGCGCGTCACGGCATGGCGCAGATCGGAGAAGGGAGCACCCGAGGGGTTGAACACCACCGAATTCGCCGTTTGCAGCAGACGGGCTGCCAATCGCGGCTCGGTTCCGGCAATGCGCACGATGTCATCGGACGTACTCTTCGGATCGGCGAGCGCCTGGCGGACTCGCGGCACGATGTCCGGAAAGCACGGCAGATTGAGCGGACCCGACGCGAGGTCATCGCCCAGCTTTTGAAGAAACGCAAATGCGGCGGCCTGCCGGGGACTTCGATCCCGGGGAGGCGCGATCACCAGGGGGGCGCGTGGCACCGGGGCGAGCACGGTCGACTTCTGAGACATTCGCGGCTGGGTCCTTGACTGAGACGGCATTCATTATCATCGGCCGCGGAGCCGGAAAACGGTGCGAAATGCGTCTAATTTCCGCGAGGCGCCGGGCTGCCGGTCGGGCGCTAGGCGGCCGAGACAGTGCGGCCTTCCGCCCATTCGCGCAGCGTGTCCACTTTTTCCGCCATTACCACGGCGAGCGGGCGGGTTGCGGCGATCTCCGCGCGCAGGATCTGAGCATCGGGCGAGCGGTGTTGGGCGTTGGCGCTGTAGACCGCAGCCACGACGGCCTGCTCGATTTCCGCCCCCGCGAAGCCCTCGCAGGCTTGGGCGAGTGCCTCGAGGGAGGCGGCATCGAGAGCGATGCCCCGCCGCTCGGCATGGATGCGCAGGATCTCCGCGCGCGTCTTCTGGTCCGGTAGATCGACGAAGAAGATCTCGTCAAAACGGCCCTTGCGGATCAGCTCCGGCGGCAACGCTGAAATGTCATTGGCGGTCGCCACCACGAAGACACGCGACTGCTTCTCCGCGAGCCAGGTGAGGAATGCGCCGAGGACCCGGCGCGACGAGCCTCCGTCCGAATCGCCGGTGCCGAATCCTTTTTCGATCTCGTCGATCCAGAGTACGCAGGGCGCCAAAAGATCCGCGGTGCTCAGCGACTCCCGCAGGTTGCGCTCCGATTCGCCCACGTACTTGTCGAACAGCGCCGCGCAATCGAGCCGCAGGAGCGGTACGTTGAAGATACCGGCACAGGCGCTTGCCGCGAGGCTCTTGCCGCAACCCTGCACTCCGAGAAGCAGTATGCCCTTAGGCGCATCGAGTTGCGGCGCCGAGCCGTCGAAGGCGGGGCAACGCTTTTCCAGCCAGCACTTCAAGTTTGCCAATCCGCCGACATCGGCAAACCGCGCGGTTTCGTGCTCGTAGCGCAGGATTCCCTGTCGATTCAAGAGGTCGTATTTCGCCCGCATCACCATCGGCACATCGGACGCCAGAATGGCGCCGTGGTCGAATACCGCCTTGCGTGCCAACCGCTGGGTATCCGAGGCCGACAGGCCGCTCATGTTCTCGACGAGCAAGGCGAGCGCATGCTTGTCGACTCGAAGCGCCTGCTTCGGGTTGCTGCGCATCCATTGCCGGGCCACATCCTCGATGAGCTGACGACGTTCGTTGCGGTCGGGCAACGCGAGCTCGCAGCGAGCGCTCAAGTGCTGGATCTCGGGCGGTGCCGGAAGCTCGTAACTGATGAGCACGACGGTGCGTGCGCAGCGCTCATAGTCGAGTGCGATGTCCTTCAGCAGCCGGACGTGGGTGGGTTCGTGAAGGTAGGGGTGAAAATCGAGGAGCGCGAACACACCGGCGATGTTCGTCGCACGGATGTGCTTGAGCACCTCTGCGGGCTCGGCGATCGTACGCTGCGCGGCGCCGAAATCTGCGTCGATGCGCTTCAGGCCGTCGGTGACGGTCCATTGAAACAGCGGCAGAGTGCTCCCGACGGTTCCCGCCGGCGAGCATGCGCGCAGCAATGCCTTGAGGACCTGGGGCTCGTCGAGCGACTCGATGACGACGATAGGAACCCGGGAGCGCAGCAGCGCCCCTAGATCATCCGGCGGCACCCCCCGAACCGGTGGGGAGGGGCTGCCCGAGCGTAGCGGATCTTCCATGGGGGCCCTTGGTAACACACTGCCCGAAGCCGGCGCCGATACCCAGCCCACGCTTTTAGGGAATCGGCAGGGCCCCGCGTTGCGCTCGATCGGGGTGACCCGATCGGGCGATTCCCTCGCTCGGCGAGGCCGGTCACATTATGATGCGGCTCTTTTGCCCAACTCCAATAAGTCGCGGGGATTCGCCGATGATCAAAACCTTGCCACCCATACTTGCCGGTCTGCTCTTCAGCGCGAGCCTGCTTTTGAGCACGAGCCTCGACGCCGTAGCCGGCGAGCGGTCCGGGGAGGCCGCCTTTCGGAACCTGTACCGCGAACTCGTCGAAACCAACACCAGCCTCTCGAGCGGCAGCTGCACGCTCGCCGCGCAACGCATGGCGACGCATTTGCAGGCTGCAGGCTTTCCCGATGCCGACTTGCACCCCTTCGCCGCGCCCGACCATCCGCAGGAGGGCGGCCTGGTGGCCGTCTACCCCGGCCGCGATCCCAAGCTCAAAGCGGTGCTCTTGCTCGCGCACCTCGATGTGGTGGAGGCGAAGCGCGAGGATTGGACCCGCGATCCGTTCAAGCTGGTCGAGGAGAATGGCAATTTCTATGCGCGGGGGGTCATCGATGATAAGGCCGAAGCGGCCATCTGGGTCGATACGCTGGTGCGCTTCAAGCGGGATCACTTCGCGCCCCGGCGCACGATCAAGCTCGCGCTCACCTGCGGCGAGGAGACGGCGGGTGCGTTCAATGGTGCCGAGTGGCTGGCCGCGAATCAGCGCGAGCTGATCGACGCCGCCTTTGCGGTGAACGAAGGGGCCTGGGGCGAGCTAGACGCGGATGGGCATCGCGTGTTGCTCGAGATCCAGGCCGGCGAGAAGACGGCACAGAACTTTCGACTCGAGGTGACGAATCCCGGCGGACACAGCTCGCGGCCGGTCAAGGACAACGCCATCTATCGGCTGGCGGCGGCGCTCCTGCGCATCCAGAGCTACGAATTTCCGGCGCAGTTCAACGAGGGGAATCGCGCCTATTTCACCGGCATGGCGGCGATCCAGGCCGCCCGCGGGAACACGCAGGTGGCCGATGCCATGCGCGCACTGGTCAAGAATCCGGATGATGTCTCGGCCATCGCGCTCGTGTCCTCCAAGGATCCGAGCTGGAACGCCACCCTGCGCACGACCTGTGTCGCCACGATGCTCGACGCCGGCCATGCCACCAATGCGCTCCCGCAGCGTGCGCGCGCCAACATCAACTGCCGCATCTTTCCCGGAGTCTCTGCGGAAACGGTGCGCGCGAAACTCGAAGAGCTCATCGCCGATCCTGCGGTCAAGGTCGCAACACTCGAGACGCGCGGACCGAGCTCCCCTCCGCCGCCGCTGACCCGGCAAGTCCTGGGGCCGGTAGAGAAGCTCGCGGCGCAATTCTTTCCCGGAGTGCCCGTGGTCCCCATTCTGCAGCCCGGCGCCACGGACGGCCAGTTCTTCAACGCCGTCGGCATTCCCACCTATGGTATCGAGCCCTTATTCGTGGGACCCGACCTCGGCCACATCCATGGGCTCAACGAGTACGTGAGCGTGCAATCGCTGCTCGACTGCCGGGACTTTTTATACCTGCTGATCAGGGCGTACGCCGATCAGGGATGAGGCGCGGCGCGCCTCGTCCCGGGTCATTTATACTGAGGCCATCGTGACAGCCGCCTCGAGCATTCATCCGACGGCCATCGTCGAAGAGGGCGCCTCCCTCGGACAGGGCTGCGTGCTGCACGCGCATGCCCTCGTCGGCCGCCATTGCCGCCTCGACGACGGCGTCATCGTGCATCCCTACGCGGTGCTCGGCGGCGATCCACAGGATCTCGGCTTCAGGCCCGACACCCCCTCCGGCGTGCATATCGGCGCGCGCACGGTCATTCGTGAGCACGTGACCATCAACCGGGCGACCAAGCCCGGAGAGCAAACGACCGTGGGCGCGGATTGCTTCCTGATGACCGGCTGCCACGTCGCGCACGACTGTCGCATCGGCGAGCGGGTCGTGATCGCCAACGCCGTGCTGCTCGCGGGCCATATCCACATCGGCGGCCGCGCCTTTTTAGGGGGAGGCGCAGTTCTCCACCAGTTCTGCCGAATCGGCGAGAGTGTGATGATCGGCGGCGGTGCGCGCATTTCGGGGGATGTGGCGCCGTTCTGCCTCGCGACGGAGCGCAACACCGTCTACGGCCTGAACGTGGTCGGCCTCAAGCGGCGAGGATTCAGCCGCGAAGTGCTGGGCGAGATCAAGGAGGCCTTTCGCGAGACGCTGGTCTTGGACGGAAATCTGCGGGAGCGTGCAAGTGCGGCGCTCTCGAGCGGCCGCTACGCGAGCGCGGAGGCCCGGGGCTTCCTCGAATTCTTCATGGAGGGACGCCGGCCGTTCGCTCGCATGCGCCAGAGCGCCGGCGCGGATGGCCAGGAGTAAACCGCGCCATGCGACAGGCGACCGGCTCGCTCTCCGTGCGCACCCAAGGGCGGGGGCTCGTGGAGATCACTCACGAGGTGCGCCGCTGGCTCGATGCGCGGGCGATCACCTCGGGAATCGCGACGCTGTTCTGCACGCATACTTCCGCCTCCTTGCTGATCCAGGAAAATGCCGCCGCGACCGTCCGCTCGGACATCGAGGCGTTTTTCGCGCGGATCGCGCCCGAGGATCCGAGCCGCTACGAGCACGACGACGAGGGGCCGGACGACATGCCGGCGCATCTGCGCGCGGCGCTCACCCAAGTACAGTCTGACCATTCCCGTCGTGGATGCAAAGCTCACGCTCGGCACCTGGCAGGGGATCTACCTGTTCGAGCACCGGCGACGGCCGCACGAGCGCCGCATCGTGCTGCACGTGCTCGGCGAATGAGCACTCCGGTCCACGGGCCCCGCGGATCACGGGCCCGCGGATCACGGGCCCGGGCACCACGGGCGCGGTCGCGAAACGGCTCACTCCTTTCGGGATTGCTCAGTCGCCTTGGCGTTGGCCTTCGCCGCATCGTAATCGGCGTCAGCCTGCTTCTTGCACGATGTCTGCGCATCTCCGCTCATGGCGTCGCATTGCGCGAGGGCGACCTTGTGATCCCCGTCCGCCTTGGCCACAGCGACCTTGTAAGCATCTGTGGCGGCATCGTTGTTGAGATCCGCCAGCTTATCCCCGACCTTGTTGGCCGCCGAGGTGACATCCTTATCCCCATGGTTTTCGGCGCGCGCGACTTCCGCGTTGGCCTTATCCTGCGCGCTCGCCACCTCTTTCGCGACCTCGTCGGGTGACTTGGCCTGATGACAGGCGACGAGCATGAACGCCGCGAGCGCCAGAGCGGATGATAATCGCAGATGAGTCGTCATCGTTTCCCCCAGAGTTTACTTAGGAATTTGTTTATGTGGTCTTCTCGAGCTGCGTCACGCGCATTGCCTTCGCGCTGGCCGCCGCACTCTGATAATCCGCATCGGCGCGATCCTTACAGACCTGTTGCGCATCCTTTGCGAGCATCAGGCACTGCTCGACCGCCACCTTGTGCGCGCCGTCCGCGTGCGCCATGGCGATGTCGAAGGCACCCGTGGCCCGCGCAACCGCGACGTTCTTCGAATCGTCACCCGCGAGCTTGGCTGCGCTCTTCACGTCTTTTTTTGCCTCTGTGCGCGCCTCGCCGACTTCTTGCTGCGCCTCCGCCTGCGTGGCAGCGAGATCCGCGGCCGTCGGGGTGGGGGTTTTCTGCCGGTGACATCCTGCGAAAACCATAACCCCGAGGAGGACGGCGCCCCATGTCGCGGCGCGGCCGAGTGGATGTCGTTGCATTTTTGTCCTCCGTTGACTCCGCTGCCGGTAAGCGTAGGGAAGTTGACGCCGCCGCCCCACTACAAATTCGGCCTTCTTTACGTCGGCGGAGTCCTGCACTTGGCGATCTGATAACTTATAATATTTGTTATAATTCAGTTTATTACACATTTATTATAAAGTTGAATATACGGAAATGTCCGTGGGAAATTCCAACGGGATCAGCGCCGGATCAGCGCCGGATCAGCGCCGGACGCTTCGTCCACCGAGCATCGGGGACTGCGCCCACTCGCCGGCAATGTGCGCATCGAAACTCGCCCCGGTAGCGCGCGCCTCGACGAGCCGGGCTTGATCATCGAGGCGCCGAAGCGCCTCGAGCGTGTCCTTCGACCCGAGCTTGGCCCGCCCGACCGCGCGTTTGAGCACGCGAATCGTTTCATCGTAAACCTTCAACGGCACCGGAAAAGGGTGAGCGTCCTTGCCGCCGTGCGCGAGTGCGAAGCGCGCCGGGTCGGAAAATCGCGAAGGCGCGCCATGCACGACCTCTGCCACGAACGCGAGGGCCGACACCGTTCGTGCACCCACTCCGGGCTGCAGCAGCAAATCGGCAAAATCTCGAGGTCCGCGTGCGGCTGCGGCCGCGAGCGTTGCACGCAGGCGCCTCAGCGAGAGGTCGGTTGCACGAACTTCGTGATGATGCGGCATGACCAAGTGCGGTTGTGGCGCCTCTTCGAGATCCGGGAATAGCGACAGGGCTGCGTTGCCGGAATCGCGCATTCGCCGCAGCACGCCCACCGTCCGGTCAGGATCAGAACGGGCGAGCTCGACACCCGCCAGACGACTGCGCTCGGCGCGCGCATCGGCGAGATTGACGATGACGCCGAGGTTCCGGCCCTCGATCCCGGTATGGGGCGAATCGAAAAATCCCTCGAGACCCTCGGATTGCCAGTGGTACCGGCGAGCTTCCCCGAGGCTTTCGTTCATGCCCTGCTGTACCACGCACCACGCGCCGTCGGCGGCTGCGAAAAACGCATGCAGATACAAGTCGAATCCGTCCTGCACAGCCGCCGCGTCGATTTTGGCGACCAGGCGGCTCGATCGCGTGAGCGCATCCGCATCGATCCCGGTGCGATCGCCCACCGCCGCGAGCTCCGCAGGCGTCTGTCGGGCCTTGAGCCCCTTGCCTCCGCACACGTACAGACCGATCTCGGCCTGGATCGGCGCCAGCCCGCGCTTCAACGCGCCCACGACACTCGTCGTGATGCCCGATGAATGCCAATCCATCCCCATCACGGCCCCGAAGGACTGGAACCAGAATGGATGCGCCAGCCGCCGCAGCATTTCGGCGCGCCCGTACTCGTGCACGATAGCCTCGACGATGACGCGGCCGAGCGCCGCCATTCGCGAGGAAAGCCACGCGGGCACTCGACCCGAGTGCAAAGGCAAATTGGCACTACCCGATCGCTGCGCCATCACAGAGTCTTGGGCGGACGCCGGCCGAGCTCCTCGACCAGGACTCGAAAGTTCTCGCTGTAATCCACGGGAACCGCCACCAAGTGCACGCCGCCGGCGGCAAATGCAGCAGACAGCGTCGGCGCGAGCGCCTCGGCCGAGCCGACATGGTGACCCTGCGCTCCGTAAGCAGCCGCGTACCGCACGAAATCCGGATTGCCGAAGGTCATGCCGTAATCCGGAAACCGGTCGACGGCTTGTTTCCAGCGGATCATGCCGTAGGCGCCATCGACGACGATGAGAACCACCAGGCTCAATTTCAACCGCACGGCAGTTTCGAGCTCTTGACTGTTCATCATGAAGCCGCCGTCGCCGCAGACAGCGAGCACGGGGCGGTTCGGATTGAGGAGCTTTGCCATCATCGCCGACGGGAGCCCCGCGCCCATGGTGGCGAGCGCATTGTCGAGCAGCAGCGTGTTCGCGACCCGGGTGCGGTAGTTGCGGGCGAACCAGATCTTATACATGCCGTTATCGAGACAAACGATGCCCTCCTCCGGGACGACCGCGCGCACATCGTGCACCAGGCGCTGCGGGATGACGGGAAACCGGACCGAATCCGCCCGCTCGTTGATGTGCTCGAGGATGGCCGGGCGAAGGTCCTGGAGCGTCGGATCGGTTGATACGCGCCCTTCGATGCGATCCGCCAAGGCGGTTACGTTGGCGCCGATGTCGCCGATGAGCTCGGCATCCGGATAGAACACTTGCTCGACGTTGGCGGGCAGAAAGCCGACGTGCACGAGCCGCAGCGCCGCGCTGCTTCCCTCTCTCAGAAAAGGCGGCTTCTCGACCGTATCATGCCCGATCGCCACGATGAGATCGGCTCGGTCGATGGCATCGTGCACGTAGTCCCGCTCGGTCAGCGCGGCCGTGCCCATGTACAGATCCGAGCTCCCGGTGACCGCCCCCTTGCCCATTTGAGTATTGAAAAATGGAATCCGTGCCCGGCGCACGAAGTCCGACAGGGAATCCACCAGTCGCGGCCGGTTGCCGGCGGCGCCGATCATGATGAGCGGGCGTCGAGCCGCGCGGATCATCGCGGCCACCCGCTCGACGGTGTGGGGTGCGGCAATCGGCCAGTCGATCGGATGCGGCGGCACGAGCGGCGCATCGGCAGACTCCGCGGCGATATCTTCGGGGAGCTCCAGGTGAACGGGACCTGGCCGCTCCTCGGTGGCGATACGGAACGCATCGCGCACGATGGTCGGAATCGAGGCGGCAGAGACGATCTGTCGGGTCATCTTGGTGAGCGGCCGCATGGTCCCCACGATATCGACCATTTGAAATCGCGCCTGGCGGGGGTACTTGATCGGCTTCTGGCCGGTGATCATCAGCATGGGCATGGCACCCAGAAGGGCGTACGCAGCGCCGGTGGTGAAATTGAGCGCTCCCGGCCCCAAAGTGGATAAACAGACCCCGGGCCGGCCCGTCAATCGGCCCTGTGTCGCGGCCATGAAGGCGGCCGGCTGTTCGTGCCGCGTTACCACGAGCTCGATGCGGGACCGACGCAACGACTCGACTACATCGAGGTTCTCCTCGCCCGGCACACCGAAAATGCGATCGACGCCCTCATTCTCGAGCGCCGCGATGAGAAGATCCGATCCTGTGCTCACGCGATAGCTCCGCGAGTTGGGCTGCCGGGCAGGCCGCACTAGTGTACTCGCACCGAATGATGAGACGCGCTGAAGAATCGGGCGGGCCGGCCGACAGTACGGAGATGAGGATCTGCCGAAATGGAATGGCCGTCTGGGGTGCGCTGGGGCTGCTGGCGTCGGCGCCCGGATCGGGGGCGCCGACGGTCCTGAACCTGACGGGTTTGCCGACCTACCCCAACCTCGACCGGGCGGCGATGGACCCGATGCTTCGTACCGAGGACTTCGGGCGCTGGTGCGCCCGCTTCACGGCCACGTCGGCGGATTCGCTCGATATGGTGGCGAGCTGGTACCGCCAGAAGCTCGCGCTCGCGAGCGAAACCGATCTCGTCCGCGACCAGCGATTCGGCCGCAACGGCCTCAAATGGTCGGTCGGCCGCGACTACGTCGCGGCATACCGGTTACCCGATCAACGTACCCACATCGAGCTGCATCGCTGCAGCTGGAGCGGGTGAGCCACGCCTCGTCAGATGCGCCGTCCGCTGTGCATGATGAAGGAGACGATCGCTCCAATGAGGAAAATGACGAACAGGATCTTCGCAACCCCGGCGGCACCCGCCGCGATTCCGCCAAAGCCAAATACGGCCGCAATCAGTGCGATGACCAAAAAAACGATGGCATAGTGCAACATGCTTCGATCTCCCTCCAAAACCTGGATCTGAACGACGTTAAATGAAATAATCCGCGTGCGGTAAGAGACGCGCGAGGGCTCGCTGCGCGCCGCGCCGTGACCCTCGCTTACGCCCGGATACACTAACGTAAGAGGCGCTTGGGCCCACCTACTCAAAAGACCCTTCGAATGTCAGCTGATGCTGACAGTCCGCCCCATGTCGCGCCCGTGCCCACGGCCGCGGCGGCGCGCGGCGGCCCCGTGAGCGCGGCCAAGATCCTCGTCTGGTGCGCGATCGGATTGCTGCTGTATGAGGCTCACACCGCATTCATTCCGATCGCGCTTGCTCTGCTGTTTGCACTGATCCTCTCGAGTCCGGTTGAGGCTCTGTATCGGTTGCGAGTGCCACGCGGGGTGAGCGCGCTGATGATCCTCATCATCACGCTGGGTCTGGTCGGCGGTACCGTGGATTTGCTGTGGAAACCGGCGCAGCACTGGCTCGCCTCGGCGCCGCAGACGCTGCAAACCATCAAACAGCGCATCACGCCCCTTGCTCGCTATATGAGACATCTCGACGAGCTGCGCGGCACAGCCGATTCCTTGGGAGAAGTCCGTCCGGCGAGCGGCTCCGCGCATGCGACGGTCGCGATGGCCGAGCAGAGCGGTCCGGAGTTGCTGCTCGACATGACGCGCAGCGCGCTCGTGGGTGCGGTCACCTTTGCCATCGTGACGCTGTTCCTGCTCGCGGGCGGGCCTCCGATGCTCGCTCGCATGACCGCGGCCTTCGTCGATGACCTGCATGCGGGGCACGTGCTCGACCTCATCAACCAAGTACGCTCCGAGGTAGGGCGTTTCTACATCACTACCACGCTGATCAACCTTGGGCTGGGGTGCGCGACGGCTGCGATCATGATGGCGTGGGACATGCCGAATCCGTATCTCTGGGGCGCGCTCGCTGCGGTACTGAACTACATTCCGTACGTGGGCGCAGGCACGACGCTCCTGGTAATCACCATCGTTGCGCTGGTGTCGTTCACCAACCTGGCGCGTATCGTGGGAATCGCAGGGAGCTACCTCCTAGTGGTGACGCTCGAGGGTCAGATCGTGCAGCCGCTTCTGGTCGGCCGACGCCTCGCTGTCAATCCGCTGGTCGTGTTTCTCTCGCTGTGGTTCGGCGGCCTCTTCTGGGGGATTGCGGGCATTCTCCTGGCGACGCCGACGCTCGTCGCGATCAAGGTCGTCGCCGCCCATTCGGCGCGCGGCGGCGCCCTGCTCAAGTTCCTGGGTCCAAATAAAGCAGTCATCGAGCGCGAGCACAGACTGCGGGAATTCGCGCGGCGCGCCGCCGAGTGATCCGGCCTGCGCGCGAGGGCCAGACTCTTCCGGGCCGCGGTGTTCTGTATCATTCGAGCGATGAAACGGACCATCGTCATGGCGGTATGGCTCGGCCTCGCCTCGATTGCCCAACTGTGCGCCGCCCCGCTATCGCAGCCCGAGCAACTGCAAGAGCTGGTCGTGACCGGAGAACGCACGGGGCCCGGCCTGTGGCACGTGCACCGGGGCGCTGCGCAGCTGTGGATTCTCGGCAGCATATCGCCTCTGCCGAAGGGCATCACCTGGCGCTCGACTCAGGTGGATCAGCTGCTCGCCTCGACCAATCAGGTGCTCGTACCCAAGCCTCTCGAGATCGGCATAGTGCGGATTCTGTGGCTCCTGATCACGGAGCGCAGTGCGCTGATGGTGCATGGGGGCAAGCGTCTCAGGGACGTCATGCCGCCTGACCTGTACGCACGGTTCGCGCAGGCACGCGCTCGTTTCAACAAGGATCCCGACAAGTGGGAGCGCTTTCGGCCGATCGTCGCCTCCGCCTTCCTGGAGAGAGAAGCGTTCCATAGCGTGGGGCTCTCGGCTCGTCTGGATCTCGGCGCGGCGCTGCGCTTGCTCGCGAAAAAGCATGACGTCCGTATCGAGGAGGTGAAGATTGCAGGCGTTGGCGACCTCGTCGATGCTCTGAAGACCATGCCGCCCGCCACCGAGAATGCCTGCGTCGATGCCTCGGTGGTGACGGTCGAGAGCGGATTGCCGCGGCTTATCGACCGCGCGCGGGCGTGGGCCACCGGCGATATCGCGAGCATCGAGAGCCATCCCGAACCCACGGAGGTCGATGCGTGCCTCAGGGCGCTCGACTCCGGTGCAGCGTCCGGGGACCTCCTGGGACGCATCCGCCGTACATGGCTAGTCGCCATGCTCAAGTATCTGCAGAACCCGGGCACTACGATCGCCGTGGTCAATATGGACCTTCTGCTCGAGAAGGGCGGCTTACTCGATGAGCTGCGCGAGCGCGGCTACGCGATCGAGCCGCCCGGCGAAGGGGCGGCCCACGAAGGGGCGGCCCACGAAGGGGTGCCGGGCGGCTGAGTGGCGCGAGACCTCAGGCCCTGCGCCGAGGGCTGCTGCTATCGATAAATGCGCGGAGCGGGGCCCGAAAGGTCCCGCGGATCCCGCGGATCAACGGCGTAGCGTGGATCTGCTGGATCACGCGGATCCACGGAGTAGCGTGGGTCCGCTGGATCACGCGGATCCACGGAGTAGCGTGGGTCCTCACGGCGCGGATCGTCGATCTTCGCACCCGCGGCTTCCGAAGTGGAGGCGATGTCGGTCGCCCCGCTCGACTTCAAGAGTTCTTTGGCGCGGCTGACCTGATCCGACGTATCGCAATGCACGGAGAGCAGATTCCCTCCATTCTTCACGCGCCCTTCGTAGCGCTTCGCCTCGTATTCGGGAATCCCCATTCCAATGAGCGCACCCACCAGGCCGCCCACGGCGCCCCCGACACCGAGCCCGGCAAGCCCCGCGACGATGGGACCCGCCGCAATGAACGGCCCCACTCCGGGAATGGCCAAGGCTCCCACACCGGCGAGCACCCCGAGCGCGCCCCCGATGACACCGCCCGCGGTGACACCGGCGGTCGTGCCCTCCGGCGCCTTGGTCTCTTTGTGATGTGCGAACTCACGGGTGCTTTCGGTATCGGGCAGAAGCACCGAGATGGCGCTGCTCGGAAATCCTGCACCGATCAAGGTATCGACCGCCCTCTCTGCGTCCATCGTGGTCCTGTAGATGCCAAATACCGACGTATTCTTTGCCATGGTAATTCCTCCGAAAATGCTGAATGTGGATGCGGCGACTGGGCGACACATCCCTCGGCGTCAGAGCCAATTAGGCGCCCCCGCTTTCGCCATCGCTGTAGGAGCGCGGCGTCATTTTCGTCAGCCGGTTGCCCAAGAGGCGGTCGGTGTTTTCGATTACTATGCCCGCCCTGGGGCGCGGGACGCCGGGAGGAGCGGGAAGCATGACGAGCAAGGGGCCGCCGGCGCAGGCGCGCGTGGTGATCATCGGCGGCGGGGTGATCGGCTGCTCGATCGCGTATCACTTGACCCGGCTTGGATGGCGGGATGTGGTACTGCTCGAGCGCGCGCAGCTTACCTCGGGCACCACCTGGCATGCAGCGGGCCTGCTCACCTCCCTCCGCGATACCGAGACGCAGACGCGGCTCGCGAAGTATTCGCAGGATCTCTATCGGCGGCTCGAGGCCGAGACGGGGCAGGCCACGGGACTCATCGACTGCGGATCCATTCAGCTCGCGATGACCGAGGACAAGGCGGAAGAAATGCGCCGCGGCATGCACATGGCGCACAGCTTCGGCGTGGAGGCCCACGAGATCGCTCCCGCCGACGTCAGAGGGCACTGGCCCCTCGCCCGCGTCGATGACTTGACCGCGGCCTTCTATTTTCCCAACGATGCCCGCGTGAATCCCACCGACGTGACGCAGGCGCTCGCCAAAGGGGCCCGAATGGGCGGTGCGCAGATTTTCGAGCGCACGCCCGTCACGGGGATACTTCGCGAGCGTGGGCGGGCCGTCGGCGTGCGTACGGCCGACGGAGAGGTGCGCGCCGAATACGTGGTCAACTGCGCCGGTATGTGGGCGAGAGCGGTCGGTCGCATGGCGGGCGTCAACGTTCCGCTGCAGGCGGCGGAACACTATTATTTGATCTCCGAGCCCGTGACCGGCGTGCATTCCCTGCTGCCGATCCTGAGAGATCCCGGCAATTGCGCGTACATCCGCGAGGAAGCGGGCAAGATCATGCTGGGGCTGTTCGAGGCCGAGGCGAGGCCCTGGGGCGTCGACGGCATTCCCGACGGCTTCACGTTCGGCGACATCCCGCCCGATTGGGACCGCATGTCGCCTTACATCGAGAAGGCAATGCGCCGAGTGCCATGCCTGCTGGAGACGGGCATCAAGTTGCTTTTCTGCGGCCCCGAGTCTTTCACGGCCGATCACAACTATCTCATGGGGGAGGCTCCGAACCTCGAGCGGTTTTTCGTGGCCGCGGGATTCAACTCGCTGGGCATTCTCTCCGGAGGCGGCGTGGGCATGGTGATGGCCCACTGGATTGTGGAAGGACGTCCGCCCATGGATGTGTGGAGCGTGAACTTGCGGCGCACCCACGCCTGGCAGGACAACGACCGTTATCTCAAAGATCGTGTCGTCGAGACCCTGGGAATCGGCTATCAGGACCACTGGCCCTTCCGCCAGGCCGGCACCGCACGGGGCGTCAAGAAGAGTGCCCTGCATGACCGTCTCGCCGCGGCCGGCGCATGCTTCGGCGAGTCGGCCGGATGGGAGCGGCCGAACTGGTACGCCCGCGATGGACAGTGCGCGGCGTATGTCTACGGCTGGGGTCGCCAGAACTGGTTCTCGAACAACGCAGAGGAGCATGCGGCCGTACGCGAGCGCGTCGGATTGTTCGAGCAGTCCTCCTTCGCAAAGCTCATGGTGATGGGCCGCGATGCCGCGCGCGTGCTCAATCGGCTCTCGACCGCCAACGTCGATGTCCCCGTGGGGCGCTGTGTGTATGCGCAATTCCTGAACGCGGCCGCGGGCATCGAGGCTGACCTCACCGTCACACGGCTTACCGTCGACCGCTTCATGGTGGTGACGGCGGCTTTCACCCAGACGCACGTCGAGGCCTGGATCCGCAACTCCATTGCCGAGGAGGACTTCTGCAACGTCGCGGATCTGTCGGATGCCTATGCCATGCTCAACATCCAGGGCCCCGCCTCGAGGGCCTTGCTTCAGTCGGTATCGAGCGACGATCTGTCGGCATCCGCGTTTCCGTTCGCCACCTGTCGCGAGATTCGCATCGGCTACCAGACCGTGCTCGCGCTGCGCCTCACCTATGTGGGTGAGCTCGGCTGGGAACTCTACATCGCGACACCATTCGCCCAGCCCGTCTACGACGCGCTCATCGATGCCGGCAGAGCGCATGGACTTCGTCACTGCGGCTACCACGCGTTGAACTCGTTGCGCATCGAGAAGGCCTACCGCGACTGGCCGCACGACATCGGACCCTCGGATACGCCGCTCGAAGCGGGTCTCGCGTTCACTTGCGATTGGACGAAGGCAGGCGGATTCGTCGGTCGCGATGCGCTCCTCGCGCAGCGTGAGGCGGGCGCGGCGCGGCGCCGGCTCGTTCAGTTCCTGCTCGAAGATCCCGAACCGCTCCTGTATCACAACGAGCCCATCTACCGGGACGGCGAGAGGGTCGGTTTCGTGACTTCCGCGATGTACGGGCACACACTGGGTGCGGCCGTCGGTCTCGGGTATGTCGCACACGAGGATGGGGTGAGCGAGGCATTCATCAAGGCGGGACGTTACGAGATCGAAACCGCCACACGCAAAGTCGCGGCCCGCGCATCGCTTACCTCCCTATACGATCCCAAATCGACGCGCGTGCGCACCTGATCGAGCACACTGTCATCATCGCGGGGGGCGGGGCGATCGGATCAGCCTGCGCTTATTTCCTGAAGTCGAACGCCGACTTTGCCTCGACGATTCTCGTCGTCGAGCCCGATCCCAGCTACCGAGAGGCCGCCAGTACCCGGTCGGCAAGTTCCATCCGCCAGCAATTCTCAACGCCCGTCAACATTCAGATCTCGGCGTTCGGGATGGAGTTTTTGCGCGATGCGCCGCGCCGTCTCGGTGAGCCGCAGCTCGATCTGGGTCTGATCGAGTCCAGCTATCTCTATCTCGCGACTGTCGAGGGGCGCGAGGCTCTGGAGCAGCGAGTCGCCATACAGCGAGCGCACTCGGTCCCGGCGCTGCTCCACGACCGAGCGGAGCTGGCGGCGCGCTATTCCTGGCTCAATACCGGCGATCTGGCCGCAGGCTGCGATACCGCTCGCGGCGAAGGCTGGTTCGACGGCCACTCGTTGCTCACAGCCCTGCGCCGCGCGAACGAACGTCTCGGCGTTCAGTACGTTCGCGATCGCGTGACGGCTTTCGAGCGCTCGCGAAACGGCTCCATCGTCGCCGCGAGACTCGAGACACGCGGCCGCTTGCCGTGCCGTTACGCAGTCAACGCAGCCGGCACCCGCTCGAGCGCGCTCGCTGCCACCGTCGGCGTCGAGCTTCCCGTGGTCGCACGCAAGCGGAATGTATTCGTTTTCAGCTGTCCCATCTCCGTTCCGCGCTGTCCGCTGGTGATCGATCCCTCGGGGCTGTGGTTTCGGCCGGAAGGCGAGCGATTCTTATGCGGGCCGCCCGAGCATCCGGACCCCGACGTCTCTCCGCAAGACTTCGAGGTGGACCTCGCGGCCTTCGAGGAGCGTGCCTGGCCCATCCTCGCGCACCGCGTACCCGCATTCGAGGCGATCCGCATGACCTCCGCCTGGGCCGGGCACTACGACTATAATACGTTCGATCAAAATGCCTTCATTGGTCCCGTTCCGGGCATTGAGAATTTACTGCTTGCGAGTGGGTTCAGCGGCCACGGGATTCAACAGTCGCCCGCCATCGGGCGGGGCCTGGCGGAATACATTTGCTACGGCGCCTACCGCACCCTTGATCTCACACCGCTGTCGTACAGCCGATACCTCACCCGCGCACCGCTGCGCGAGCTCATTGTCATATGACGGCGCGCTCGCGATGCATGCTGCAGCTTGACGCCACCGCTCTCGCAGCCCGGCTCGATCGGCGCGCGTTGGTGGACGCCCTCGATGCGGCGTTTCGCCAGCCCATCGTCGTTCCCGGCCGCCAGCATTACACCGTCGAGTCGGCATACCCCGGCGGCCGGCCCGGCACATTGCTCGTCATGCCGGCATGGCGCGTGGGCGCCTCGCTCGGCATCAAGCTCGTGACCGTCTATCCGGACAATGCCGGGCGCGGCCTGCCCGCCGTCGCTGCCACCTATCTGTTGCTCGACGCCGTCACGGGCGAGCCCCGAGCGCTGCTCGATGGCGAAGAGCTCACTCTGCGGCGCACGGGGGCCGCCTCCGCGCTCGCTTCGCGGCATCTGTCCGCACCGGATGCCTCGCGGCTCCTCATGGTCGGCACGGGGCGCCTCGCGCCGCATCTCGTCGAAAGCCACGCGCTGGTGCGCCCCATCCGCGAAGTTCGCATTTGGGGCCGAAGCGCGGAACGCAGCCGCCGCCTGGCCGCGGACTTGAATCGCCCTCAGCTGCACGTTGAAGCCGCAGGTGATCTCGAGTCCGCGGTTCGTTGGGCCGATATCGTCAGCTGCGCGACGCTCGCACGCGCACCGTTGGTGCTCGGAGCGTGGCTGCGCCCGGGGCAACATCTCGATCTGGTGGGCGCCTTCACGCCGGAGATGTGCGAGACGGATGATGCGGCGCTCGCGCGGGCAGAGCTGTATGTCGATACACGAATCGGCGCTCTCGCGGAATCCGGCGAGATCGTCGGCGCGATTGCGCGCGGCGTCCTGAATGCGCTCGACATCCGTGCCGAGCTCTGTGAGCTCGAATCCGGCCGCTTCGCGCGAAGCCACCCTGGAGCACTTACACTCTTCAAGAGTGTGGGTACGGCACTCGAGGATCTGGTCGCCGCGGAGCTCGCCCTCGCCGGCCCCGCAGCTATCTGAGTCCCGCCCCGCTCGTCAGATAGACCGCAAACGCCGCGAGCCAGTGACCGCCCTCGTAGTGCTCCCCCGTGACCGCGGGGAGCGCGGCCTCGCGATGCAGCTGCGCGGCAGCTCGCAGGGCCGGCGTGCGCCGGTCCCGCGCAGGAAGCCCCTCGGCGATGCCTTCGAGCATCCAGGCGCGGCTCAGATTGAGCCCATCGGTGTGCGCGAGCTTGGGATCCGCGCGATCGATGACGATGGCGGGCTCGATCCAAGGTTTTACGGATCGTGTGGGGATTTCCGGCAGAAATTCCGACAGCCAGCGCGCGAACGCGTCGGGACCGAGCACACGGCGCATGAAATCAGCCTCACCGAGACAGGGCGAGAGAAAGTCCTCGCCGGACGGCTCGTAGCTCAGCGGACAATCTCGATCCGCCAGATAGAATCGGCGTGCCGCGAAGGCAAGCACGCTTCGCATTTGAGGATCGCCGGCCACACCCGCCCAGTCCCATACCAGACTGAAGGCGAAGGCGGTCTGATCGTGCTCGCCCACGCGAATGGGGTAGCGCAGCTTGCCGGCCCAATTTTCCAGCCGTGTGGCGGCTTCGCTCTCCAAGGGTCTCAGGACGTTCGACCATTGCGCGGCCTGTGGGTCATCCCACGTCCGCAGCTCCGCACAGAGCGCCAAGAGCCAGGCGAGGCCGTAGGGCCGCTCGAAGGAGGCACGGTCCTCCTGACGCAGATACGCCAACTCCCCGGCGATGTTCTCCGCCGTGAGGCTTTGTCCCACGGCGGCACGCGCCTCGAGGGCGAAGTCCGCGTCGGGAAACAGTCGTGCCAGGCGCACCAGCAGCCAATGGGCATGCACATCCGAATGCCAGTCATAGCAGCCGTAGAAGGCGGGCGTCAGCTCCCTCGGAGGGCGTGCGTCGGCATCGCTCGCGAGCGTGTGCGAGATGTGGTTGGGATATTCTCGGTGCAGACACTTGAGCGCGAGAGCCGCGAAGCGGCCGGCCGCAGCGGGGTCGAGAGGTGGCGACCCCGCGGAGCCGCCCACGACGGACTGCCCGTGAGCACGTATCGCGCACGAGGCGAGCAGCAGAATCAGAACGACGTTTCGCATCATCCTACGATTATAAGCGACGACGCGTCGAGTTCTCGCCTCATCTCGGAACGTAGCAGTCGATGCGAGTGAGCGGATCGACGCTTCCGAGAATCAGCAGCACCAGCAGCCAAAATCCCGCCCCCACCGCGAACGCGCGGATGATAACGGGGCCCCTTCGAACCTCCATGAAGCCGACCACGACGACGATCGCCATGAGCACGCCCGGAATCGCCACCAACGGGCGTAACGATCGGGCCAGATGAATGAAGCTCAGCGCCAGCTCGGCAGCGCCCAGGAGCAGGAGCACGAACCACGTCACGAGCAATCTCCGGATCGCTGCACCCAGCGTCGAAGGCGCGCCCCGGGAGGTTTCGTCTCGAGCGCGCATCATCCTCTCCCGATGAGATAAATCAGTGGATACAGCACGATCCATACCACGTCGACGAAGCTCCAGTACAGCCCGACGACGAGAACCGGCGTGTGATAGCGCGGCGAGAAATCGCCGCGCCGCGCGCGCATCATTACCCACAGCACGAGCCCAAGGCCCACGGTCATGTGCGCCCCGTGCAGCGCAGTGCCGATGAAGTAGAAAGTGTAGAAAAGCCGGGCGCCGCCGGACTCGGAGCCGGTGATCTTGAAGCTCGGGTCGGCCGGAAACAAGTGATTGCGAAAGTCCTCGTGCCATTCGAGCCCTAGCTTGAGCGCGAGGAAGGCAGCGCCGAGAGCCAGTGTCGCGCCCAAGGCCAAGATCAGCCCACGCGTGCTGCCGGCGCGAATGAAGGCCACGCCCAGCGCGAACGTCAAGCTGCTCGAAATCAGGATTGCGGTGTTGAGCGTGCCGATCCAGAGCACGCTCTCCCGCGCGCCGGCATCGAAGCCGAGCTGATTCCAGTGACGTGAGTAGATCCAGCACAAGATCAGCCCACCGAACAAGAGCACCTCGGTGGCGAGAAACAGCCACATGCCCGCAACGGCCGTCTGCGCTTGATGCTCGGCGCTCGGGTATTGAAAACCATGCTCGAGCGTCGCACTAGCCATGGGAGATCCCCTCCGGCGGCGAATACGAGTATGGATCCTGTGTTACCACCGGTGTCTTCAAGAAATTCACCGTCGGCGGCGGCGATGAAGTCTGCCATTCGAGCCCCGTCGCACCCCAGGGGTTGGCGGGAGCCCGTTTGCCATAGAGCAACGACCAGATCAGATAGCCCAGCGGCAGAAGGTATGCCGCCGCGAGGATCGTTGCGCCGGCCGATGAGAGAACATTGAGAACCTGAAACTCCGGTGCATACGAAAAATAGCGGCGCGGCATGCCGAGATAGCCCAGGATGAATTGCGGAAAGAACGTCAGATTGAACCCGATGAACATGATGAGCGCGGCTATGCGTGCCCACATCTCCGGATACATCCGGCCCGTGATCTTGGGCCACCAGTAGTGCAGGCCGCCGAAGAACGCCGACACCATCCCGCCCACCATGATGTAGTGGAAATGGGCGACCACGAAATAAGTTTGAGTCAAATGAACGTCCGCGGCGAGGGCCGCGACCCACAAGCCGGTCAACCCGCCGATGGTGAACAAGCCGATGAATCCGAGCGCATAGAGCATGGGGGCATCGAAGGAGATGTAGCCCTTGTGCATGGTGCCGAGCCAGTTGAAGACCTTGATCGCCGACGGCACCGCGACCAGGTAGCTCAGAATCGAGAACAGCACCGCGGAATAAACGGAGGTGCCCGCGACGAACATGTGGTGCCCCCAGACGAAAAAACTGATGACGGCAATCGAGACGCTCGCCCACACGATGAACTTGTAGCCGAAGATTCGCTTTCGCGAAAACGCGGGAATGATTTCGCTCACCACCCCGAAACCCGGCAGGATCATCATGTAAACCGCCGGGTGCGAGTAGAACCAGAATAGGTGCTGGAAGAGCAGCGGGTCGCCACCGATGGCCGGATCGAATACCCCGATGTGGAATACGCGCTCGAGAATCACCAGCAGCAGCGTGATGGCGAGCACCGGGGTCGCGAGCACCAGAAGCACGCTCAACGAATAAAGAGACCACAGAAACACCGGCAGCTTGTACCAGGTGAGCCCGGGCGCACGCAGCCGGTGAATGCTCACAATGAAGTTCAGGCCGGTGGCGATCGTGGAGAATCCGGAAACGAAGATGCCGACGGCGGCGAGGATCACGTGACTCTTCGAATATGCGGTCGAAAGAGGCGTGTAGAACGTCCAGCCGGTATCGACGCCGCCGACGAACAGCGCCCACAGCGTGATGGCGGCGCCGGCTATAAAAAGATACCAACTGAGGAGATTCAGTCTTGGAAACGCGAGATCTCTCGCCCCGAGCATCAACGGAATGATGAAATTGCCGATGCTAACCGGCACCGCCGGCACCAGGAAGAACCAGACCATCACGACGCCATGCATGGTGAAGAGCCGGTTGTACTCCTCGGCGGATCCCAAAAGGCCTTGCGGGACGATCAGGTTGAGGCGCACCAGCGCCGCCGCGACGCCGCCGATGAAGAAGAAGAGCGTGATGCTGCCCAGATAGAGGAGCGCGATGCGCTTGTGGTCGGTGGTCAACAGCCAGCTCCGCAGCGTGTAGCCGTCCGTCAGATACGATCCCTCGACCTCGCCCGCCGGCACCGGAATGCCGTCCACTGCAATACTGCTCACGGTGTTGGCTCCGCTGCCAGAGACTTCACGTAGGCAACGAGCTTCAAGATCTCCTCCTCTCCCATCTGGCCTTCGAAGGAGGGCATGATGGGTGCGAAGCCGGCAACCACTTGTCGGTCGGGCCACAGGATCGAATCGTGGATGTACCGCTCATCCGCCCGGACCACGGTTCCGTCCGACAAGGGAACGGGGCTTCCGTAAAGACCTGCAAGGCTCGGGGCGCGCACGGTACTGCCCGACTGGGTGCCACCCTCGCCCGCTCCCCCGTGGCATCCGCTGCAACCGTAGCTCATGTAGAGCACCTTCCCCTCCTCCGCGAGCGTGCCCGCGCCGCCGTTTTGCATGAGCCAGCGACCGAATTGCGCAGGGGGCAACGCCACGATCTCGCCTACCATTTTCGAATGATCGAGACCGCAGAACTGGGTGCAGAACAGGTGATACTCGCCAGACTGCGTCACGGTGAACCAGATCGTTTCATAGCGGCCCGGCAACACGTCGTGCTTGATCCGAAACGCGGGCACGGAAAAATCGTGGATCACATCCTCCGATGTCATGACGAGCTCTATGGGCCGCCCGACCGGCAGATGCAGCGCGTTGATTTCGCGCTGCCCACCCGCATGCTCGACCTTCCACATCCATTGCTTGGCGATCACGTAGATCTTGAGGGTGTTGGGCGGCGGCCGAAACAGCCGCACATATAGATCGGCTCCCCACACGAATAAGCCGAAAAACACCGCGAGCGTCGCCGCCGTCCACGCCGTCTCGAGCCGCCAGGTCTTTTCCGCAACCGCGCCGCGATCGAGCGCACTGCTCGCCCGGTACTTGATGATGTAGCGGAACAGGAGACCGAACACGAGTGCCAGCACGGCGAGCGACATGAGAAAGAGCGCCCATAGCAGATGATCGATCTCGCCTGCGTGCCCGGAGGCCGCCGGCAACCCCAGGCTCACAGCGCGGTACTCTCAGGACGGCGCGGCGCCCGGTGCGGCGGTCTGCGGCGAACGAGCAGGTACACCACGCCAGCGAGCGTGAGCACGGTGATGATCGCTGCGAGACGGACGAGCCTCATCACTTCGAGCGAGTATCGGCCCGTCGTCTCGTCGAAGTGAAAGCAGAGCAACAGGAGCGGCGAGCCGACGGCAGCGAGATCCCCGGCGGCGGCGCGTTCGACCGCGGCTCGGACTTGCGCGGGCGTGTAGCCGACACCCAAGAGGTAGCTCGAGACGACGCCCTTCGCCGTCAAGACGACGACTCCTGCCGGATGCAGGAACTGCCGACTGCGCGGGTCGGGGCGATCGCGAAATCCTACGACGTCGAGTACGGCCCGGATATTTTCCGCGGCCCCGGTCAAGTAATGCCAATGTTCCGATGCTCCCGGCAGATCGAACGCCGCAACATCGCGGGCCTTCGCGCTCTTCGCATCGTCGGTCGATTCCCGAGGATCGATCGAAAGCACCGCAACCGTGTAATCACGGCCCGCGCGCAGCTCCGTCGAGCGCAGCGCGCCGAAGAGACTTGCGCGGACGACCGGACACAGATTGGGGCAATTGAAGTATGCCGGGACCAGAATCAGCGGGACTCCTTGCGTCGTGGATTCCAGGACGCGCAGTGCACCGTCGGAGTCCCGAAACGTCAGTTGCACCGGGACTCGGGCTCCCGGCCGCGGGTGATAAGCAAACTCGCCCGCGGAGAATGGCGACGCCGCTCCCGCCGAGCCGGCGAGCAGGAGGAGTGTGAGCCCGAGACCGTACCTCATGGGGACCCCGGCGCCGTGGGCCATCCGACGATACCTTCCCGAGTGATCTCGTCCATCGCTTGGTCGATCGGAATATGCGCGATGCCGCGCGCCGGATCGACCCAGCCGGCGCCGTCCAGCCGCGCCATTTCCCGCGCCTTGAATCCGCGCATGTCGGCGGCGGGATCCGGCTGCAGCCGGGGCGCGGGATACACTGGCAACGGCGCATCGATCCGGCGATCCGCTATCGAGCTCGGATAGAGCCATACGACGAGCAGCGCGCACACCGTCAGCATGCCCGCGCAGGCGGACACCGCCGCCCAGATGAATCCCGGCGCAATATCCCGCTCCTCGACCCGCGCCGCAGGTATGAGTCTTGTCTGCCTAGCCATAAGCAGGCGCTCCCGCCGATCGTCGCGGACCGTGCAGCGCATGCAGCGTCAGCCCCGCCGCGAGACCCAACACGGCGGCCATGGCCGCGACGTCCGGCCAGCCGAGAGGCCGTCCGGAAGCTGGAATGACCGTCCACCACGCCCGCGCTATCTCGGTAAGGACCAACACACCGGCCACCGCTCTCAGCGCGGAGGGCGAGCGTTGAACTTTCGGCGATAAGAGCACGAAGAACGGCAACGCAAAATGCAGAGCGGCGACTGCCGCGGCGATGATCCCCCAGAAGCCGCGCAGGCGGTGCAGATACCAGCCTGCCTCATCCGGCAGATCCGAATTCCAGATGATCAGGAGCTGCATGAAATCGAGATAGGCCCATAGCACCACGAGCGCGAGCAGCAGCCGTCCGAGATCGCGTGTCGTCTCGAGCCTGCGAGGGCGCTCCCCCAGGAGGAGCGCCGTCGAGAGGGAAAAAAGGACCGCCTCGGCGCATATGAGCAGCCCGAAGATGCTGGAACTGAATTGCGGCTCCATCGACAAAATCGAATCGATGGCCGCAAAAGTCACCGTGAGCGCAAGCAGGATGAGCGCCGGGGGCGCACGGCGATACAGGATGGACTCGGGCCGCTCTTGGCGCAGTGCGCGAAGCACCGTGAAAGCAAGCCCCTGCCAGATGGCCAGATAGAGCGTCCATCGCGCGTAAAAGAAGGGCGTGTTCAAGTAAAAGCGGTTGTGCAGGTGTTGCGCCACGTCGGCGTGCATCCAGGGGTAGAGCGTATGGGTCACGAACAGCAGCGGAACCAGGGCGGGCAATACGAGTGGCAATGTCGAGATGGCGGCGGTGAGCTCGGGACGAATCTCGAATCCCCAGCGCCCACCCGTAAGCGAGTGAATCAGCAGGAGCGCGAGACCGCCCAAGGGCCAAGCGAGGAAACAGGTCACCGCGGCAAGCCATGCGTGGGGAAACTCCAAAGGCGCAATGAGCCATGCCCCCAAGGATGCCAGAAGGCCGAGCACGCCGATGATCCAGGCCATGCGCTCGGCAGCCGTCCGCGTCATCGCAGCTTCCCCACAACGTCTGGCGACAATTGCGAGACCGGCACGTTCTGGCTGCGCTGAAGCGCTTTGATGTAGGCGGCGATCGCCCACCGGTCTTGTGATTGCACTCGGTCGGCGAAGGAATACATCACGCCACGGCCCTGAGTGATCACGTCGAAAAAATATTGGGGCGAGGCCCCGCGCAACCGATCGATGTGAAAGGACGGTGGCGGCGGGAAGCCGCGCTGGACCACCATGCCGCGTCCATCGCCGATCTCCGAATGGCACGGGGTGCAATAAATTCGATAGCGCTCCTGACCGCGCCGAAGGAGCGCCGGCGTGAGCGAGGGCGCCGGCACCGCACCGCTTCCGAACTCGACGGTGTCCGGCGGGAGCGCCGCAGGACCGACCTGCGGTGAATACACCTTCTGTTTGGGCTGAACGACCATGTCGTCACACCCGCTCAAAAACAGGAACGCGCACCCCACCGCAAGCATGCCGCGCCTGGTCATCCGGTAAACTCTTCGCAGCTCGTCGGCTCGAGCGGCTGAAGGATGGCCCGCACCTCCGACAGCCGCTCGGGATCATTCGCGCGGACCCTCACGAGCCAGGCGTCCCGCGAAGCGCCTCGAATGCTCTCGCACTCGTCGACCGGGTCATACAGCGCCGGCATTCGGCAAAGCACGAAGTAGCCGAAAAATCCCACCGCCATGGCACACAAGACGCCGAGCTCGAACGCGATCGGTATGAACGCGGGCCATGCCAGCCTTGGCCTGCCCCCGATATCCAAGGGATAGGCATGGACGTCGGCGTACGTCATCAACAGAAAGAATCCCACGAAGCCGAGCATGCCCGCCGCGAACATGAGCAGAGGCAGCGGCGAGCCGGCGCCCGGTACAACCGCCCCCGGTCCGCCGGCCGCCTCCTCGCGGAGAGGCATCGGCGTATAGGTCTCCACGGAGATGAAGTCCGCCGCCTTCAGCCGCTCGAGCGCATCCCGAAGCACCCGTGCCTCTTCGAACCGAAACAGCAATTCTTTCATGCGGTCTCCCAAGGAGGCCCCGGGTGTGAGGCGACGAGCTCGCGCATTTCATGCATCGAGACGATGGGGACGTAGCGCACCGACAGCAGAATGCCGGTGAGAAACATCCCGACAGTGCCGGCAAGCGTCGCCCAGTCCCAGAAGGTGCCGTGATAATTCCCCCATGCGGAGGGCAGATTGGGGCGGTGAAGACTCGTGACCACGATTTCGTACCGTTCGAGCCACATGCCCACGACGACACCGAGGCAAATTGACAGGATTGCGGCGGGTTGCACGCGCAGCCGTTTGATCCAAAAGAGCTGCGGCAACAGACAGTTGAAGAGCAGCGCGCCCCAATAGACGGGCTTGTAGTCGCCGAACAGGCGAGCCTTGAACATCACCTGCTCGGCTAGATCGCCCCCGTAGAACGTGGTGAACGCGTCCATCACATAGGCGTACGAGATGAGCAGGCTGCTCATGAGCAGCAGCTTGCAAAGTACGTCCAGATGTCTGCCGGTCATCATGTCCTCGAGGTGCAAGAGCTTCCTTATGGGAATCACGAGCAACAGCACGATGGCGAATCCCGACAGGAGCGCACCAAAAACGAAGAAAGGCGGGAACTCGGTCGAGTGCCACCCCGGCGTGGCGGCGCCCGCGAAATCGAGCCCGACGATGCTGTGGATGGACACCACCACGGGCGCCATGATCGCCGCCATGACGCCGTAGGCCGCGCGCATGTGCCTCCACTGGCGGCCGCTGCCGCGAAACCCCAGTGCGAAGAACCCATAAATCCGTTGCTTGGCAGGAGAGCGCGCTTGATCGCGCACGCTCGCTAGATCGGGCAGAAGTCCGAAATACCAGAACAGGATCGAGGCCATGACATAAGTGAAGAGGGCCCAGAAGTCCCACAGCAGCGGGCTTCGAAACTGCGCCCAGAGACGTCATGGTGTTCGGGTAAAAAAACAGCCAGTAGAAAAACCACGGCCGCCCGAGATGTAGAATCGGATAAATGCCCGCCGCAGCCGCCCCGAACAGCATCATCGATTCAGCGATTCGGTTGATGGAATCGCGCCATTCCGCCCGCACCAGATAGAAAAGCGCCGAGATGATGGTGCCTCCCGAGGCGATCGCGATCCACCACACGTAGCTCAAAATGGCGAAGCCCCACATGACGGGCCAGTTGATCCCCCAGATGCCAATTCCGGCGTAGAAGAGATAGCCGATCGCGACCACGAGCAGCACCGTGAGTCCCACGCAGGGCACGAGGGCGATCCACCACCACAGGTAGGGGCGCTCGCGCAACGCGATGGCGCAGATCCGATCCGTCAACGAAGCCATCGACAGGCTGGGGTCGACGACGGGATCGTCCGCCGAAACGCTCATGCCGGGTCGCTCCCTGTGCCGAGCGCCGGGTTTGGGTTTCGGATGAGCGCCTCATACGTGGTGCGCGGTTGAGTGTTCTGCTTCTCGAGCATGGCGAAACTGAGCGGGCTGCGCTTTCGAAGCGACACTGCGCTCCCAGCCTCCGCGAGATTGCCGAAACTGAACGCCTGGGCCGGGCACGCCGATTGACAGGCGGTCTTCACCTCGCCGACGGGCCGGCTCTCGCGATCCGCGGTGATGCGGGCCTCCGCGATTCGTTGCACGCAGTAGGAGCATTTCTCCATGACTCCCCGCGCCCGCACCGTCACGTCGGCATTCCATGATTCGGGAGGACGGTGCTGCTCGCGTGCATAGCCGAAGAAGTTGAACCGCCTTACCTTGTACGGGCAATTATTGGAGCAGAAGCGTGTGCCGACACAGCGGTTGTAGACCATCACATTGAGCCCTTCCGAATCGTGTACGGTCGCACCCACCGGGCAGACGTTCTCGCACGGCGCCTGCTCGCAATGCATACAGAGGACCGGCTGAAAAAAGCTCTGCGGGTCCTCGGCCGTTCCCTCGAAGTATCGATCGATCCGCAGCCAATGCATTTCCCGCTCGCGAAGCACTTCTTTTTTGCCCACGACCGGGATGTTGTTCTCCTGCTGGCAGGCGATGACGCACGCATTGCAGCCGATGCATGCATTCAAATCGATGCTCATCGCCCAGGCGGCGGGACCGGGGGGCACCGTCCGATACAGGTGCGGCTCGGATCGCCCGTTCGCGGCGAATCGAGGGTCGGCGCGGTACTGTTCCAAGGTGCCGTGCCGCAGGATCTCGGCCGGTGTCTCGAGCAGCAGATTGTGATGCACGGTGCTCGCAAGCTCCACGCGGCCGGTTGCTTTCGCGAGCACCGGCGGACCCGAAATACCGGTGAGCGGGTAATAGTCGACGCCCGCGCCGTCACCAATGCTGCCGGCTGCCCTTCGGCCGGAGCCGAGCAACGCCGTGATGCAATCGTGCGCTTGACCCGGGAGGACCCACACCGGCGCCGAAATGCTCACGTGACCGACGGTCAGATGGGCAACATCGCCGTTCGCGAGCGCGAGCTCCCGCGCCAGCACCGGCGAGATCAGTAGGGGGTTGTCCCAAACCAGCTTCGTCAGCGGTCGAGGCAGCTCCTGCAGCCACGGATTATTCGCGTAGCGTCCGTCCCAGAGAGATGGATCCGGACGAAAAAGAATGCTGAGCGTCGGCGGAGCCGGCGTGGCGTCAATCCGCGCCGTGGTCAGCCCCGATAGCGAAACCCTCGCGGCCTCTGCGCGAAGAGCGACGCTGCTCTTTGCGCTGCTGCTTCCCTCGACGACCCCGCTCGCCAGTGCCTCGCCCCAGCGCTTCTCCAGATTGTCCGCCAGGCGCGGTTGCCATGTGGCGCGCAGTGCCTGCTCGGCACTCGCAGGGGCGAATTCCAGAAAAAGCCCGAGCAAGTCGAGCGCACTCAATCCCCCATAGAGCGGGAGCGACTGGGGCTGCAGGAGAGTCGCGGTTCCATCGAAAGCGCGCGCATCGCCCCAAGTTTCCCAGTCGTGTGCCTTGGGGACGAACCAGGTCGTGGACTGAGCGGTCTCGTCCGCCCGGCCGGCGAGCGCGACACTGAGCGGCACCTGCTTCAAAGCCTCGGCGAAACCCCACGCGCCGGGTGCCGAGTAGACGGGATTGCTGTCGATGATCAGAAGCCGCGTGACGCGCCGCGTCTGCATATCCTCGATCAGTTCGCGCAGGCTTTGACCCCGGCTGCTCGCGTGCGCCGGCGAGTCGATCAAGTCGAAGATGCCCCCGCGAGCACCCAAGGCCTCGTTCATCGCGTGCGCGAGTGCGTGCACTTCCGGAGGCTGCGAAGCGCCGACATGCACGAAGACTCGCCCGTGGGCCGCCTTCATCTCCTCGATCAGGGGCTCGAGCCAGCGGGGCGCTTCCGACGGAGACGCTCGAGTGGAAGGTCCCTCGTCCAGGATCTCGCGCGCCATGAGCGTGACGATGCGCGGCAGCTCGCGAGGACTCGCGATGAAGCGATGATCAGCGACCGAGCCGAGCAAGGTCGGCGTCGGCTCGATCGCGTAGATACGGCTCATCGGGCCGTGCGTGGGATTACGGCGGCTCGCGAAATCGCGCGCGTACCGGAGCCGCGCCGGCCCGGCATCCAGAAGATCCCCGTCAATGGATACCACGATGTCGGCGCGCTCGAGGTGGGCTACGCTTTCGACCGCGCTTCCATAGGCGAGCCGGGCGCCCTGCCGGGCCGTCTCGCGCGAGACGGGTTCCCACTGTGTCCAGCGCGCCTCGGGGTAGCGCTCCAGCACCGCATCCAGTTGCCGAGCGAGGGTCGGTGAGGTCACGCATCCGGTGAGGATCCTGAAACCTCGGCCTCCGATGGCAGCCAACGCGGCGCGCTCGCCGGCGAGCAATCTCTCGAGACTTGCACGGTCGGAAGGGATTCCCTCCGCGCTCAACTGACCGGCACGATCCGGATCATAGAAACCCAGCAGCTCCGCTTGAGCAAACACATCGATCGCTCCGAGGCTCGCGGGATGGTTCGGATTGCCGTCGACTCGCACAGGCCGGCCCATGTTGTGCTTGATGACCACTCCCGTGGCATAGCCCTCGAGCACATGGGCGGTCGCGTAGACATTGGGCAGGGCCGGAATGATGTTGGGGGCCGTCCTCACGGCGGGAATCAGTTTTTCGCCGAACTTGGAATCGCAGGCTCCGAGCGCACTCATCAGGAGCGTGGCGCCCATGAGCTTGAGTGCCCGGCGCCGATCCATAGGCTCGGCAAGGGAGGCTGCGAGACCGGGAAATTCCCGCGACGCGTGCGCAAGGAACGCAGGGTCCGCCGCGGCCTCCTCCAGGCCGCGCCACAATCGGTCGCTTGCTGTGTTCAACGATGACACAATGAGCAATCCGTGAGGTTCCTGTCAGGCACGTGATAGGTCGCGAGCAGCGCGGAAGCATCCGGTGTGTGCGCGCTACGCCTCCAATTCGTATCGTAGATCGCTTCCCTTGGCCGCAAATGCGGTCCGGGGTTGCGGTGACAATCCAGACAGAATTCCATCGTCAACGCCTGCGCCTTGTAGGTGAGGGCCATCGTCTCGATGGCCCCGTGGCAGCTCTCGCAACCCACGCCCTTCGCGATATGAATGCTGTGATTGAAGTACACGTAATCCGGCAGGTCCGTGACTCGGTACCACGTCATCGGCGAGTTGCCGGCGAGGCTCTCGCGCACCGGCGCCAGGAGCGCCGCATTGGTCCAGATCTGCGAGTGGCACGTCATGCACGTGTAGGTCGGCGGCAAGCCTGCATTCGACGACACTTCGACGGCGCTGTGGCAGAACCGGCAATCGATCCCGAGACCGGCGACGTGGTGTTGATGGCTGAAGGGCACCGGTTGGTCGAGCGCCTCGCGCCGATGACGCGCGTAGTCGCTGCGAGGCCAGAGCCACCAGAACAGAGCTCCTCCGGCGAGCGCCGCGGCAATCGCGCACAACGCAACCTTTGTCGCCAGGTCGGCGGCCGGACCGAAGATCGCCGCCATGGCGTGGGACCTCGTTTTTTGCTCGGTGTGTTGTAGCCGGTCGACTCCCTACAGATCTGTCGGAGCAAACCCTCAGCGGGTGTCGGAATTCAGGCGGCAGTGCGCCGGCAGGGTCAATCAGGCGAAGCTTGCAGCATCCGCCCCCTCGCCGCCGAGGTGCGCGTCGGCGAACCTCTGCGAGAGCTCCACGAGCAACGTCGAGCGGAGCTTATCGCGATGCGCCGCGTCGCTCGCCACGAGCCGCAGCTCCAGCGTGAGTCCGGTCGCCTCGACCTTGGTCAAATAGCATCCCAGCACCGCCTTCGCATCGCTCTTCTCACGGGCTACCTTGAGCGCAAGATCGCGGGCGGCCTCGATGTCGACGCCCCGGGGTAGATGGATGGCAATGACCAGGGGCCACGGGGAGAAAGAAGCGCTCAGATTGATCGTGACCTGGCTCGCCGCCAGGCTGTTGGGCACGACGATGAGATAGCCCGCAGGCGCGCGCAGCGTCGTATATCCCAAAGAGATGAGCTCGACGACCCCGATCTCCGTACCGGTCGGCGCCGCGACCTGCAGCGTGTCTCCGAGGCGAAACGGCCGATAGATGGTGATCGATACACCGGCGATCAGGTTGCCCAGAGTGCTTTGCGCCGCGAGACCGATCACCACCGAGGCTACGCTCGCCCCGGCGAGGAGCGCCGTGCCCAGCGAGCGCAATACGGGAATGAGGTGCGCGTACAAGATGAGCGTCGCCACCCAGATTAGCGCGGTGAGGATCTGCTGGAGAAAGCTGATGGTGGTACGGTCGATGTGGCCGCCGCGGATCATCGAGGCGTGCACGGCGGTGCGCAGGAGACGGGACAGCACGAACGCGAACACGACGAAAATCCCCAGATACGCGAGCGCGCCGATCAGCGAGTCCGGACTCAGGAAAGAAAGAAGCTCGTGCTCGCCTGATTTGACGTCGTTCATCGCCCGCCAGAATACTTTGGAAGTCGCGCGCGGCCTGTAGGCGAACGTCTACTGTTTCGCACCCGACGACAACGCCCCGCTCACCGCGCGATCGAGCTTCACGGCAATTTCCTCGAGCTCGGCATCGCTGGCGTTGTAGGGAGGCGCGAGTATCACGGTATCGCCTGCGACGCCGTCCACATTGCCCGAGCATGGATAACAGATGAGGCCATCGGCAAAGGCTCTCTGCCCGATGTCGAAGCTCAATCCACGGTCGGCCGGAAAAGGCGCTCGCGTCTTCGGGTCTTGCACCAGCTCGAGACCGATGAAAAAGCCGCGCCCCCGCACTTCACCCACCTCGTCGAATCGGGCGAGCGAGCGGCGCACGGCATCCTGAAACTCGGCGCCCGCTCGGCGCACGCGCTCGAGCAACCCGTCGCGCTCGATGATCCGCTGCACGGCAAGGCCGGCCGCGCAGGCGGCCGTGTGACCCGAGAAGGTGTGGCCGGTCATGAACGCGCCGTGCTCGCTCAAGATGGGTCTCGAAACGTCCGCGGTCACCAGGGTCGCGCCGAGCGGTATGTAGCCCCCCGCGAGCCCCTTGGCGACGCTCATGATGTCGGGCACAACCCCGTCATGCTCCAGAGCGCGCCAGGTTCCGCTGCGGCCCGCACCACACATGACCTCATCCGCAATGACGAGGACATCGTATTTGCGGCAGACAGCTTTTACCGCTGCGGCATAACCGGGAGGCGCGGGCACAACCCCCGCCGCCGCACCGACGATCGGCTCGAAGATGAAGGCGGCGACGGTGTCCGGTCCGGCCGCCACGATCGCCTGCTCGAGTTCCGCAGCCAGATACTCGACCAGCGAGGTGGGATCGCATTCCTGCGGAGGCCGGTAGACATTCGCTGCCGACACGAAAATCACATCGAGCAAGCTGCCCTCGAACGCACGGCGGCGAGCGGCGAATCCCGACACCGACAGTGCCCCCAATGTGTTGCCATGCCAGGAGCGCCGCCGCGCGACGAAACGGCACTTTTTGTGAAGACCCCGCGCCGCAAAATGCTGGAGGGCGACCTTGAGTGCGGATTCGACGGCCTCGGAGCCGTCCGCGCTGTAGAGAACGTCCTGAAAGCAACTGCCCGACGCCCGCAGCACCAATTCGGTGAGGGACTCGAGTGCGGCGCTCGTGAAGAGGTAGCGATAGGCGTAGGCGATCGACTCGAGCTGCGCCGAAATGGCGGCGTTCACCTCGGGGTGAGCGTGACCAAGACAAAAAACCGCCGGCCCTCCCGACCCATCGAGATAGGCCTTGCCCGACTGATCATACAAATACGACCCCCTGCCATGCGATATCCGGGGTAGATCGCTGAGGCCAAATCCGCTGCCGCCGCCTCGGGCCATGATGAAATTCCTCGCTTTCTTAGGATGGCGCAGTGTACTGAAACTTTGCACTGCCGCACGCCGCCGCAGTTGCCTAATTGCGTCATCCGGGGCTCCGGCAGCCCAATTTTTCCCAGCTCCTACAAGGACGTAGGCCTTCCACGACGCGTCTTTCCCGCTCTGCCGACACGCGCTGCCCGTCCTCGGCAGCGCACGCGTCACTCTTCTCGGACAGACCCATCGCGGCGCACCACGAAATACTGCGCCCATGGAAACCGCAGTGAAATCAAACCAACAGGAAGGCGGGCCGAGCGCCGCGCGCGCACCGGGCGCGGCGGTCACATTGCTGGCCGCCGCCCTCTCCCTCGTCGGCGCCACCGCCACGGTGGGTCCCGAGTCGGTGGCCGGGGCGATGGACAAGGCCCCGGCGTCACCCGACGCCCTGAACGCGCCGCGCCCCGAGCGTGCGAAGCCTAGGCGATTGTCGCCGCTGACCCGACTTCCGGCTGATCGCACCGGCCGCGGACGCGTGGGCAAGGCATCGTTCTATGCGCGCATGTTCGCCGGCCGAAAGATGGCCGATGGCACGCGCATGCGGCCGACCGGAAATAACGCGGCAAGCTTGACGCTGCCGCTCGGCACCACGGCGCGAGTGACCAATCTCAAGACAGGGAAAACCGCGGTCGTGACGATTCGCGATCGCGGGCCGTACGTCGCCGGCCGTATCGTCGACCTCTCGCCGGCCACCGCACGGAAGATTGGGTTGGATCGGCGCACGGGGGTGACGGAAGTCGTGGTAGCGCCCATTACGGTTCCCTTACCCAACGGCGATATCAAGCTCGGAGACGGGGCGCTGCAGGCCAATAACAATGTGAACGCCGGGGCAGATCTTCGATGAGCGCATCGCCACCCTAGGCACGGGGCACTCCCGAGGGACCTTACGGTCAGGCGATTCCGGGCGTAGCATGTACACCCCGACCGCCACCCAGCAAGGAGCGCCATGGCCACCGATAACTCCCGGCTTCAAGACATTCAGTCCGCCGTCGCGGTATCGCTCCATGACCACTGGCGGTTTTACCTGATCGAGGGCATCGTTTTGCTGATCCTCGGGCTGCTCGCCATCTTGATTCCGGTCGTCGCGAGCATCGCTGTCGCGATACTGATCGGCTGGTTGCTGCTCCTGAGCGGCGTGGTCGGGCTCATCAGCACCTTTCGCATGCGCGGTGCGCCCGGATTCGGATGGTCACTCCTGTCGGCGGTCATCGGCATCGCGGCGGGCGTCGTGCTATTGATGTGGCCCCTCTCCGGCGTGGTATCGCTCACGTTGATCCTGACCGTGTTCTTGTTCCTGGAGGGCATCGCCTCGATCATGCTCGCCCTCCAATCCCGGCACGGATATTCCGCACGCTGGGGAATTCTGCTGTTCAGCGGCCTGGTGGACCTGGCACTCGCGGCGATCATTCTCATGGGGCTACCCGGCACGGCCGCGTGGGCCATCGGCCTGCTGGTCGGGATCAATCTGGTCTTCGGTGGTTCGGCACTCATTTCGATGGCGCTGCATGCCCGTACACCGCCGGTTGCGCCGCCTCGCTGAGCGCTGCCTCGCCGAGCGCCGCCTCGATCAGCCAATCTCGAAATTGCTGCACCTCACGCCGCGGCCGCTGCGGGCGCTCGGGCGCGACGAGGAAATACGAGCTGTCGTCGGCGAAGTCGTGCTCCAGCGCAAACACCAGCCGTCCGCTCGACCGATAAGCGCCTAGGAAAATACGATGAGCGAGCGCGCACCCTGCTCCGCTTGCGGCAAGCTCGAGCGCGGCGATGGTGGTATCCACGGCGAGGCCGGGCCGCTCCGACACATCATCGCCGAGCATCAGCGCCTGGCGCACCTGCAACCAATGGTTCTCGTGGCCCGTGATGCGGATGAGATTTCGAGGCAGCCATGCCGAGGCGTCGCCGCTCGAGCGCAGCTGCCCGAGGAGCGAGGGGCTGCACACCGCGACGATGCGCTGATTGAGCAGAAGCTCCGATCGATAACCGCGCCAATGGCCGGCGCCGTAACGAATCTCGAGATCCGTGCTCTCCTCGGGCACGGGGTTGTCCCAGATCACCGAGGACACGCGCACATCGATCCCGGGAAAGGCGGCGCCGAACGCCGGGAGCTTGGGCGCGAGCCAGAGAGAAGCCAATGATACCGGCGCGTGAATGCTGATCTCGCCGCGCTCCGACCCGCCGAACAACCCGACGGTCGAGTCGGCGAGCTGCTCGAACGCCTTGCGTACGGGGGGCAAATACGCAACCCCCATGGCGGTGAGCTTCACGCCTCGCGGCAGGCGCTCGAACAGCGCGAATCCCAGATGGGCCTCCAGCGCCCGGATCTGATAGCTGATCGCTCCTGACGTGAGGCGCAGCTCGGCCGCGGCTGCGCTGAAGCTCGAGGTGCGAGCCGCCGCCTCGAAAGCGCGCAGCCACGTCAAGGTCGGCAGCCCAACCAGGGGCCGCGTTTTGTTCAATGGAGCCACCCTTCAAATTTTCGGGGTCAAAGATAGTAAAATACTCGGTTGCGCGGCCGCGAGGGGCAATTTATTGTGGCCTATCCTTCAATCGGGACCTTGATGAAAACACACGCACGCGTCGTCGTGATCGGCGGCGGGATGATGGGCGCAAGCCTGCTCTACCACCTGGCCCTCGAGGGCTGTACCGACACCGTCTTGATCGAGAAGAACGAGCTTACGTCGGGGTCGACCTGGCATGCCGCCGGCCAATGCCCCAGCATCACCGGAAGCTACAACCTCGCGAAGATCCATGCCTACAGCAACGCGCTCTATCCGCGCCTCGAGGCACTCACAGGGCAGTACGTGAGCTGGCATCCGAGCGGGGGCTTGCGCTTCGCCAACAACCCGCAGGAGCTGGCGTGGCTCAAATACGTCCTCGGCTATTCGAAGAGCATCGGCTTTCGCATGGAGATCGTCGGGATCGACGAGATCCGGCGCTTGAACCCGTTTCTGACCACGGAGGGGGTGCTCGCCGCCGCATGGACGCTCGATGACGGCCACGGCGATCCGTCGGGGCTTTGCAATGCGCTTGCCAAGGCGGCGCGTGACCTCGGGGCGACTGTGATCCGGCGCAACCGTGTGACCGACATGCGCCAGCGCTCGAGCGGCGAATGGGAAGTGATCACCGAGCAAGGCGTCATCGTCGCGGAGATGGTGGTGAACGCGGCGGGCTGTTACGCCCGCGAGGTCGCCGCCATGGTCGGGGCGGATGCACCCATCACGAACATGCAGCATCACTACGTGATCACTCACCCCATCCCGGAGTTCATGCAACGAAACGAAGAGATCCCGGTGATCCGCGACTCCTACACCTCCGGATATCTGCGGCAGGAGCAAAAGTCAGGTCTCATGGGGATCTACGAAAGCACCGGCCTCACGGAGGCGTGGGCACCTCAAGGGTACCCGGAGTGGGACGCGGCCAACGAGCTCTTCCCGGACGATCTCGATCGCATCGCCCCCTGGCTCGAGCGTGCCATCGAGCGCATGCCGATTTTCGGCGAAGTGGGTATCCGGCGCGTGATCAACGGCGCGATTCCGCACACGCCCGATGGGGCGCCGCTCCTCGGGCCGGCGCCGGGCCTCGTGAACTACTGGATGTGCTGCGGAACCTCGTTCGGCATCGCGCAGGGGGGAGGCTGCGGGAAGTATCTCGCCCAGTGGATGGTGCACGGAGATTCCGAAATCAACATGACGGAATTCGATCCGCGCCGTTTCGGCAAGTTCGCAACCAAAGCCTATGTACACGACAAAGTGTTTCAGGATTACCGCCTCACCTTCACGACCCGCCTGCCGGGCGAGGAGGAGCCCGCGGGACGCCCGAGCAAGACGAGCCCCCTGTACGAGCGCCTGAAGACTCAGGGATGCGTCTACACCGAGACCTTCGGCTGGGAGCGACCGAAGTGGTTCTCGCTCGATGGCCGCAGCGAGGAGGCCGGCTACGGGCGCACCAATGTTTTCGAGGTCGTGCGCGAGGAGGTCGCCGCGGTCGAGCGACGCGTCGGCGTTCTGGATCTCACGGGATTCGCCAAGTTCGACGTGAAGGGCGCGGATGCCGAGGCATTCTTGAACCGCGTATGCGCCAACCGCATGCCGCGCAAGCCCGGCGGCATCGGGCTCGTGCATCTGCTCTCCCCGCAGGGCCGCATCCTCGGCGAGATGACGGTGACCCGGCTTGCCGAAGACCGGTTCTACGCCTTATCCGCCGCGGCCGCCGAGCTGCGTGATCGGGATTGGCTCATCCAGAGCCTGCGTCCCGGCGAGCGCGTGCAGATCGACAACGTCACCGAGGAGCGCGGCGTGCTCGTCCTCTCCGGACCGAAATCGCGGGAGCTGCTGCAGGGACTCACCGAGACGGATCTCGGCAACGCCGAGTTTCCATGGCTGAGCGGGCGCGAAATCCCCCTCCTCGGGCATGAGGTGCGGGCACTGCGAGTGAGCTATGTGGGCGAGCTCGGCTGGGAGCTGCATCCGCCCATCGAGGCGCTGAGCGCACTCTACGAGGCGCTGTGGGAGCGCGGCCGTGGACTCGGTATCGCCAACTATGGCCTCTATGCCGTCAACAGCATGCGCCTCGAGAAGGGCTACAAGGCTTGGTCGAGCGAGCTCACCAATGAGCTCACGCTTCCCGAGGCCGACATGGCGCGTTTTTTTGCCAAGGCCAAGGAGGACTTCGTCGGCAGGGCGGCGACCCTCGCGGCACCGGCCCGGCCGTTCAAGATCGTCTATGCGGAAGTCGAGGCCGAGGACACCGATGCCCGCGGCGGCGAGCCGGTCCTCGCAGGCAAGCGCTGCATCGGCGTCACCACCTCCGGCGGCTTCGGGCATCGCGTGCAGAAAAGTCTCGCCTTCGCATGCGTCGATCCCGAGTTCGCCTCGGCAGGCAGCACGTTCGACATTCTGCTCCAGGGCGAGCTGCGCCGCGCGCACGTGCTGCCGGCGCCCGCCTACGATCCCGACAACGCGCGGATGCGGACTTGAGCATGGCCGATCTCCCCAAGCACGCCCGGGTGGTCATCGTCGGCGGCGGCGTCATCGGCTGCTCCATCGCCTACCATCTGTCCAAGCTCGGCTGGAGCGACATCGTGCTCCTCGAACGCAAGCAGCTCACCAGCGGCACCACCTGGCATGCGGCGGGATTGATCGGGCAGCTGCGTCAAAGCATGAACATGACGCGCCTCGCGCGCTACACGGCCGAGCTCTATCGGGGGCTCGAGGCCGAGACCGGCCAAGCCACGGGCTACCGACAGTGCGGATCCGTCTCGCTCGCCACGACGGCGGGACGCATGGAAGAGCTCAAGCGCAACGCCTCCATGGCCAAGGTCTTCGGACTGCCGGTGCACGTCGTATCGCCGGCCGAAATCCGCAATCTGTATCCGCTTGCCAATCTCGAGGATGTGATCGGCGGCATTCACATCCCGAGCGACGGCTACGGCAACGCCGTCGACATCACACAGGCGCTCGCCAAGGGCGCGCGCTCGCGCGGGGTCAAGATCATTCAGGATCTGAAGGTCACCTCCATCCGCCGCGACGGCGGGCGCGTCACCGGCGTCGACACCGAGCAAGGCGCCATCGACGCACAATATGTCGTGCTCTGCGCCGGGATGTGGACGCGCGATCTCGCCGCGAGCATCGGGGTCGCCGTGCCGCTGCAGGCGTGTGAGCACTACTACGTGCTGTTTCAGGACGTGCCTGGACTCAGTTCAGAAATGCCGGTGCTGCGCGATTACGATCATTGCAGCTATTTCAAGTACGACGCGGGCAAGCTTCTCGTGGGCGCGTTCGAGCCGCATGCGCGCCCCTGGGGCACCGGCGGTATCCCCGATGATTTCTGCTTCGGAGAGATCGCGGGAGATTTCACCCATTTCGAGCCCGTGCTGATCGACGCCATGCGCCGCGTGCCCGCGCTCGAGCGCGCCGGCATCCAGAAATTCTTCTGCGGCCCCGAGAGCTTCACGCCGGACGTGCGCTATCACCTCGGCGAATCGGCCGAGCTTCAGAACTGCTTCGTCGCCGCGGGACTGAACTCCATCGGACTGCAGTCGGCGGGCGGCATCGGCAAGGTGGTGTCGGAATGGATTCGCGACGGCCACCCGCCGCTCGATCTGTGGGAAGTGGATGTGCGGCGAAACATGCCGTTTCAGGTGAATCGCAAGTATTTGCAGGCGCGCGTCCGCGAGAGCTTGGGGCTCCTGTACGCGACTCACTGGCCGTTTCGTCAGTACGAGACCGCGCGCGGCGTACGCCGCTCCGCCCTGCACGATCGTCTGGCGCAGGCGGGCGCCTGCTTCGGCGAGGCCTTCGGCTGGGAGCGGGCCAACTGGTATGCACCTGCCGGCGTCGCACCGGCGTATGAGTACAGCTACGGACGCCAGAACTGGTTCTCGCCATCCGCCCGCGAGCACCGCGCCGTGCGCACCGCCGTGGGCTTGTTCGACCAGTCCTCGTTCGCCAAGTTTCGCCTGGAGGGAGGCGATGCGGCGCACGTTCTCGGCCGCGTATGCGCTAACGACATCGACGTCGCTCCGGGCCGAATCGTGTACACACAATGGCTCAACGACCGCGGTGGCATCGAGGCCGACCTCACGGTCACGCGCCTCAGCGAATCCGCCTTTCTCATCGTCACCGGCGCGGAAACCGAAACCAAGGATTTCAACTGGCTCAAGCGCCACATCGAATCAGGCAAGCATTGCGTCTTGACCAACGTCACCTCCGGGATGGGTGTGCTGTCGGTCATGGGACCGCTCGCCCGGGAACTGCTCGCCCCGCTGACCCCCGATGATCTGTCGGATACAGCCTTCCCTTTCGCCACCAGCAGGGAGATCGAGCTCGGGTATGCGCTGGTGCGCGCCTCGCGCATCACCTATGTCGGCGAGCTCGGCTGGGAGCTCTACGTTCCCACGGAATTCATGGCGGGCGTCTATGAGGAGATCGTCGAGGCGGGGGCGCGCCAGGGTCTCGTGCACGCAGGCTACCACGCCTTGAACTCGCTGCGCATCGAGAAAGCCTATCGTCACTTCGGCCATGACATCACCGATGAAGACACCCCGTGGGAGGCGGGTTTGGGGTTTGCCGTGAAGCTCGACAAGCAGGGAGGGTTCATCGGCCGCGAGGCGCTCCTGCGCCAGCGCGATGCGGGCCTCCCGAAGCGTCTCGTGCAGTTCAAGCTTCAATCAGCCGAGCCCCTGCTCTACCACAACGAGCCGATATGGCGGGGCGATGCCATCGTCGGCTTCATCCGCTCCGGCATGTATGCGCACACGCTCGGCGCCGCGGTGGGCTTGGGCTACGTCACGGATGCCGCGCAAGGACTCGACCCGGAAGCCTATGAGATAGAGGTCGCCGGGGTGCGGCACGCCGCCCTCGCCTCGTTCCGCCCCCTTTATGACCCCAAGCAAGAGCGCATTCGCCGCTGAGCGCGGATGCTTTTTCATCGGAGACAGCATGCAGAATCAGGAACGGGCAGTCGCGCAATCGAGTCTCATCGCGGCGTTGGCGGCGAAGACCCGACAGGGCTACAGCCTGGATCAGCGCTTCTACTGCGACGACGAGGTGTTCGCGGCCGACATGCGCGAGATCGTCTCGCGCAAATGGATCGTGGCGGGACATGTCGACCGCGTGCGACGCAAGGGGGATTACTTTCTGTTCAAGATCGGCAAGGAGTCGATCATCGTCGTGCGCAGCGACGATCACACCATCAATGCCTTCTACAACGTATGCCGCCATCGAGGGTCGGTGATCTGCACCGATCGAGAGGGCCGCGTGGCGCGCCTCACCTGCCCCTACCACGCCTGGTCCTACGGTCTCGACGGCGCGCTCTTGAGCGCGCGGCTCATGCCCGCGGATTTCTCGAAATCGGATAACGGGCTGCACCGCTGTCACGTACGCGTATTCCATGGATTCATTTTCATCAACCTGTCCGAGCAAGACCCGGTCGATTTCGACGCAACGTTCGCCGACCTGGGCCCCTATCTCGACTTTCATGGTCTCGCCGACGCCCGCATCGCGCACGCGGAGTCCTATCCCACGACGGCCAACTGGAAGCTCGTGGTCGAGAACTTCGTCGAGTGTTATCACTGCACGCCCGCACACCCGGAATTCAGCTCCATGCATCCACCGCAGGCACTCATCGCCTTCGGTGCGGGACCGAGCTCCGGGCCGCCCGACGCGGTGAGCGCCTACCTGCCGTCGCTCAAGGCCTGGGAGGCGCGTGCGGCGGCGCTCGGCCGGCCTTTGGGTACGATCGACGATGGACCCGAATCCTCGCATCTGCGGCTCCTGTTGCAGCGGACCATCCGCGAGGGGTTCGAAAGCGAGACGGAGGACGGCACGCCCGCCGCGCCGCTCATGGGCAAGCGCAAGGGTTTCGATCAAGGGCGGATGTATCTTTCGTTCAGCCCGTTCACCCAGCTCGTAGCCACCAATGATTTCGCCGTGCTGTTTCTATTCACGCCGCGCGGCACTTCGAGCACCGATGTGGACCTTTACTGGCTGGTCGACGGCAAAGCCATTGACGTCGACGTAGCGAAGATGATGTGGGGCTGGGACCGCACCACCCGCCAGGACAAGATCATCACGGAGAACAACCAGGCGGGCATCGAATCGACGCGCTATCGGCCGGGCCGCTACTCCGAGCACGAGCGGCGCGTGGTGACCTTTCAGCAATGGTACCTGGGGCAGTACGGATTCTAAGCTTGCGCGGGTTCGACCTCGACGAGGCAGTCGTAGAACAGCGGCGCCCTGCCCATGTCGGTGAGTGCATCGCTGCGGGTGAGCTCGTTCGCGTTCTTACCGTCGCGCGTGAGCTTTCGCCACCAGACCGATAGGGCCACCACCACCCCGGGCCGCGCCCGCACGCTCACTCGGGCGCGCAGCTCGAGTGACCCGCGATCGTTGAAAACGCGAACGAAGCCGCCGTCGACGACGCCGCGCTGCGCAGCATCGTCGGGGTGAATGTCGAGCCACGGCTCACCCTCGACCGCGCGCAGACTCGCCACGTTGACGAAGCTCGAATTCAAGAAGTTGCGCGCCGGCGGGGAGATCATGGCGAGCGGGAAGCGGCGCGCCAGCTCTCCGCGGGTATCCTCGAGCGGTGGAATGTAATCCGGCAGCGGGTCGAGCCCGAGGGCGATTGCCGCGCTCGAATAGAACTCCACTTTGCCCGAGGGCGTCGGAAACCCGCCGTCCGCGAAACGCGCGGTCCCGCGCTTGGGCCCGACGCGCTTCCACCCTTGAGCCCTCACCGCATCGAAATCCCACTCCTCGGCCAATGCCAGTTGCGCGATTTGCTCGTCGGTGTCCTCGAAGCAGGGCTCGGTGAAGCCCATCGCGCGCGCGAGCAGGCGGAATATCTGCGTATTGGGTTTCGCCTCGCCGAGGGGCCGGATGGCCGGGTTGTTCGCCACCATGTCGTAGTGCCCATAAGGCTTCACGACGTCGAGGTGTTCGAGCTGCGTCGTCGCGGGCAGGACGACGTCGGCGTAATCGGCCGTGTCGGTCTGGAACTGCTCGAGCACCACGGTGAATAGATCTTCACGCGCGAACCCGGCGACCACGCGGGTGGAATCGGGCGCCACGGCCACGGGGTTCGAGTTATAGACGACGAGCGCTCGAATCGGCGCGTCGGTATCGGAAAGCGCGCGGCCGATGCTCGACATGTTGATGGTCCGCGGCCGGCGGGCTCCGAGCAAATCCGGCCGAGAGAGCGCCCCCTGATCGATGGGGAAGCTGCCGCTGGTCGACAGCAGGAGGCCGCCCGCCGCATGGCGGAACGCCCCGATGAGCGCCGGCAGGCAGGCGATATTGCGCATGGCCATGCCTCCTCCGCGGACTCGCTGCAGGCCGTAATTCGCACGGATCAACGCAGGTCGAGTCGCCGCGTAGCGATGTGCGAGCGACTCGATCTCGTGCATGGCGATCCCGCAAATGCCCGCGACGCGGGCCGGGTCGAACCCGCGCACCCGCTCGGCGAGTCCGTCGAATCCGAGGGTGTGGCGCTCGATGTAGTCATGATCGACGAGATCGTCGCGGATGAGCACGTGCATGAGGCCGAGCGCGAGAGCGCCGTCGGTCCCGGGCAGAAGAGCGATGTGCTCGTGACACTTCTCGGCCGTGAGGGAGCGATAGGGGTCGATGGCGATGAGCCTCGCTCCGCGGCGCTTGGCCGCCTGTGCCCGGGCCCAGAAATGCACGCTCGAGGTGATGGCGTTGCATCCCCAGAAAATGATGAGGTTTGCCTCCTCGGCAAGCTCCATGTCCATGCCGATGCTCGCGCCGAGCGTGATCCTGTGTCCCGCGGTGCCGGCGCTGGCGCAGATGGTGCGATCGAGGAGGCTTGCGCCGAGGCGGTGAAAGAAGCGCTGGGACATCGATTCGCCTTGCACCAGGCCCATGGTGCCGGCATAGCTGTAGGGCAGCACCGCTTGGCTGTCCTCGGCGGCGATGCGCTCGAGCCGGTCCGCGACGGTCGCGATCGCCTCCTCCCATGAAATCCGCTCGAAACGCCCTTGTCCCTTCGGGCCGATGCGGCGCAGGGGATGGAGCAGGCGCTGCGGATGGTACGTTCGCTCGGTGTAGCGCGCCACCTTCGTGCACAGCACGCCTGCCGTCGGCCCATGCGCTTGGGATCCCGTCACCTTGAAGGCGATGCCGTCCTTCACATGCACTTCGAGCGCGCAGGTATCGGGACAATCGTGCGGACAGGCGCCTTTGACGATGCGCACGCCGGCGCCCGCGCCTTCCTTCATGCCGGCACGTTCCTTCATGCCGGCAATACACCTTCCGCGAGGCGCGCCATGAAAGTCTCGCACAGCGCCAGCTGCTCGAGCGCCACGAATTCGTTCGGCCGATGGGCCTCGGCGATGTCGCCAGGCCCCAAGATCACGGTGGACACCCCCATCTGCTGAAATAATCCGGCCTCGGTGCCATAGGACACCTTGCCGGTGGAGCTGCTGCGTGCGAGCCGCATGGCCCATTGCACGATCGCATCGCTTTCGGCGGCCGCGAGGCCCACGGTCTGACTCGCCCACTCGAGCTCGATTCCGGCCCGCGGCTCGACGGCCCGCATCTCGCGCGCAAGTACGTCCGCATAAGCTCGGATCTCCTGATAGAGCGCCTCGGCCGATGCGTGCGGCAAGGTGCGCAGGTCGAACTGAAATTCACACTCTTTGGGCACGACGTTCGCGGCGATGCCGCCGCGGATGAGACCCGTCGAGAGCGTCGTGTACGGCACCGTGAAGCCGCAATCGCGCTCCTCGAACTGCGCGAGTCGGTCGGCGATCTGACGGATGTACACGATCAGCCTCGCGGCGTATTCGATCGCGTTGACCCCGTGGGTCACGTAGCTCGAATGCGCCTCACGTCCGCGCACCGTGCAGCGGAAGCGGTTCATTCCTTTGTGCGCGATGATGGGCTGCATCGAGGTGGGCTCTCCGACCACGCAGCCGGCCGGCTTGATGCCCTGTTCCTGCAAGTCGCGAATGAGGCCGCGCACGCCGAGGCAGCCCACTTCCTCGTCATAGCTCAGCGCGTAGTGAAGCGGCCTGTCGAGGGATCCGGTGTTGAGCGCCTCCAGAAACCTCGGCGCGTGGGCGAGCGCGACTGCGATGAACCCCTTCATATCCGCCGACCCTCTCGCATACAGCTTGCCGTCACGCTCGACTGCCGTGAATGGGTCCGTATCCCAGCTCTGGCCGTCGACGGGTACCACGTCGGTGTGTCCGGAGAGGACGAGACCGGGGTTCGCCCCCTCGCCGAGGGTCGCGAAGAGGTTTGCCTTCTTCCCGCTCTCGTCGTAGGTGAGACGCGCGCTCGCGCCGAGCTTGACCAGATGGTCACGGACCCACTCGATGAGCCCCAGATTCGAGTCGCGCGATACGGTCCGAAAGGCGATCAGCCGCTCGAGCAGGTCGCGCGCGGCCGCGCTGGGAAGTGCGGAATTGACGGCGGCGTCCACGTCGTTGCCTCTGGGATAAAGCTGGTAGTCTAACGCATCTTGCGGTCGCCCCAGCGCAGCTCCGGCCCTCAAGCGAGAGTTAATTTGCTACCGTCGGCCCGCGGCGAACCCTCGACTGTAGGTACCCGATGACCACCGTGTTCCAGCCGGGGCGGGTAGCAATCTTTGGTCTTGCTATACATATCGCTCCCCGCGGCCGCCGGGTCAAGCGGTCAATCTGGCCTGAACGCCCACGAATGTTCAGACGCCGGCGATGATCCGGATGTCGCGGACTGCGCCATCGCCCAAGGCCTCGAGTGCGCGCTGATACGCCGGGCCATCGTGCATGGCGATCGCTTGGGCAACCGACTCGAACTCGATGATGACCGTACGCTCGATTTGCCCGGCTTCATAAGCCTGGGTCGGCACGCCGCGCGCGAGGAAGCGGCCGCCGCCCGCCTCGATTGCGGGACCTGCGAGCTTCGCATAAGCGGCGAGCTTCTCCGAATCATTGATCTGCCGGTAGACGCTGATGAAATAGCCCTTCGCCATGCCGGACTCCTAATGCGCGGCGGTCGGCTGCCACTCCGGCAATCCGGCGCGCCAGAATACAAAAGCGATCCAATCCGCGGCGAGCGCATCGGTCTGCGTTTTGGTCGATCCGATCCCGTGGCCGGCCTCCTGATCGATGCGCAGCAGGACCGGTTTCGAGCTGCCCGAGGCCTGCAACGCCGCCGCGAGCTTCGCCGGCTCCCACGGTGAAACGCGTGGATCGTTGAGACCCGTGGTGATCATCACGGCGGGATACTGGACGTCCTTTTTGATGTGCGCGATCGTGTCCATGTCGTAGAGATTGTTGAACCCGTCCGAGGTCGCGACCGTGCCGAACTCCGGGATGTTCGGCGGCCCGTTCGCCGAGAACTCGGCGCGCAGCGTGTTGCTCGCGGGTACGAGATCGATGACGCCGGCAAAGAGCTCAGGGCGCTCCGTGAGCGCCCGTCCTACGGTGATGCCGCCGGCCGAGCCGCCGATGATGAACAGCTTGTTGCTCGCCGTGGTCCCACGAGCCACCAGGAATTCCGCGCAGGCAATGAGATCCTCCCAGGTGTTGTGCTTGTTCGCATCCTTGCCGCCCAGACGCCACGCCTCGCCCAGCTCCCCGCCGCCCCGCACGTGACAGATGCCGTACGTGATGCCCTCGCGCATGGCGGCCGCCCGGCGCACGCTGAAATCCGCGAGCTCGGAGATTCCATAGGAGCCGTACGCTTCGATCAAGGTGATCTGCGGCCCGGTGGCGCCCTTGCGCTCGATGAGCGAGAGCGGAACCATGGCGCCGTCCCGCGCTTTGGCCTCGAGGTTCTGGACCGTATACGCCGACGGATCGATGTCGCCATGCGTACCGATCTTGAGATCATTGAACGACTTCGATGCCGGGCGGTAGGCATAGATGTCCGGTGGCACCACCCAGCTCGACAATTCGACCGCGATCCCCGCGGTGCGCGGGTCGGAGAACGCATCGCCGATGTGTCCCTCGACGGGGAGCGGAATCTCCTCGACGGTGCTCGCTCCCTTCGCGATGCGCAGCAGCTGCGAGTACGCCCCGCGACGCGCGAGCACGTAGAGCGCGTCGGCGGCGGCATGGATGCCCTCGATGACGCGATCGGGCTGGGCGGGGACAAGGACCGAGGCCGAGCTGAGGGGCCGCCCGGCGGCCACAGACAGCACCTTGAAGGTCGGAGCATCCTTGTGCGACAGCAGGAAGATCTCCGAGCCCCGCATGTCCATCCCCGTGACGCCGTCCTCGCGCGTGATGAAAGGGGTCCAGGCAGTCTTTTTGTCGGCGAGTCTCCCGACCGGCGCGAGCCAAACGGCGAGCTCGTTTTGCACACCGTTGATCGAAAGGGCCGCCGCCATGGGTGCGCCTACCGTGAGCCCGAGCACCGGGAATTCGGTCGGTTTGAACGGCGGGCCATGCCCCACGCTCGGACCCAGGATCGACACCGGCTCGGTCTTGAGGTCCCAGGCATCCAACGTCGAGTTCTGGTACTTCTCGGTGGGAGGCTCGGACGGTCCGAGCTTCTTCAGCCGATTGAAATATACGATGCGAGAATCGTCGCTCCAGGCCGTCGCACCGAATTCTGCGCGATCGAGCGGCCCCGCGATCCTGGCGCCGCTTGCCGCGTCGTACACGCTGATCGAGGCATCTTCCGAGCCGCCCTCGGAAACGCCAACCGCCGCCTTGCTGCCGTCGGGCGAGGCGAGAAAGTAGTTGATGGCGAAGGGCTTGCCCCCGTTTGCCGCGCGCAGCGCCGCAATGTCGACGAGCTTGCGCCGCCCGGCGCCGTCCGACACGATCAAGTCGAAGTTGTCCGATCCAGGCGCGCGCTCCTCATAGAACTGGCGACCGCCATAGATGACGTAGCCCTGAATCAATCCAAAGCTTGCCGAGAATTTTCCGATGTCGGTCCTGAGCCGCGCCAGCGGCTTGATTTCATCGAGCACGCGGCGAGTGTAGGCTCCCTGCTCCTTCATCCACTCGATCGTCGCGGGATCGAGCGCTTCCATGTAGCGATAATTGTCCGTGACCTGACGGCCAAACAGAGTCTCCGTGACAGGCCTGATCGGTGCCTCCGGCGGCTTTGCCGCAGCACCCGGCGGCGCTGCATCGGGCGCGGCGCCCCCGGCGAGCGCTGTCATCCCCGACAACACGACGAGCAGGAGCAAAGGTTTCAGATCACGCATCGGGGGCCTTTCACTTGCGAGTGGGGGCGGTTATGGTACGAGCAGCAGGGCGCGGTCACAACCACGCTGGCGAGTCGGTCTATTTCCCGGCCTCCAACGTCTTCAACATGCGCTTCAGTGCGAAATGCCGATAGCTTTGCAGGGCAAGAGCCGCGACCTCGGCACGGTCGCAGTTCTCGCTCACGTCCAGAGCGATCCAGCCGTTGTGACCGATATACGCCGGAATGCGAAAGCGCGGATCGGCAGTCAACAGATTCTGCTGGTCGGTGCCCACCCAAAAGCAAGCACTGAGCCGCATCTCGTCCGCACGCGCCATCACGAACGTCCGCGAGCCCGCCTTCCACACCGGATGGCCGAACTGCACTCCCTCGCTCAATTCCGGCAAACCGCGGCAGATGGCTCGCAGCAGAGCGAGCACGGCTTTTCCGCGGCGCGACTGAAATGGATCGATATCGCGAGGCACCGGCATCTTGCGGGGGATGGAAATCGCCGGCGGCGACCCGACGCTGGCTCTCAAGCGGCGCGGTGCGACGTGGAGATAGGCCTCACGCACGAGCTCGGCCACACGCCTCCACTCGATGCCTCGGTCGAGCCGCACGCCCAGCCAACCGCGGGGTCCGACATACGGCGGCACGAAGAAGTGCTCCGGAGCCGCACACACGCTCAGATCCTGCACGCCGCTCGGAGCAGGCAGCCACAAAGCCACCCGGCCGTCGCCGTGATGATTGACGACATAGGTGGCGAAAGTCTTCCCAGCGACGCGGAAGTTGGGCGAGCCGTGCGAAGAAAACTCCTCCGCCTCCGGCAACCACAGACAAAGTTCACGAACGGTTTGGTGCATGTCCTTGACCAAGCCGCAATAGTACCCGCGCTCGTCACATTCGCACGCCCGACGAAAAGCTGGAGCGCGAGCGTCTAAAATCCGCGGCCGAGAGGCCGCCCACGCCTCAGCTCTTCGGCGCCCAGACTTTGCACCAGCCGTTCGCCGGCACGCTGTGACCGGGGAAAATATTGCAGCCGCCCATCGTCGAGCCCGCCTTGCCCTGATACTGGGCGCACGTACCGCACTTCTGGCCCGCTTTGAAGGTGGGATTCGCGGCGGCGTCGACCTTGCTCGAGTCGGTCACGAAGCCGAGCGCTTTCGCGGAGGGATCACTGCTATCCAAGGGCGTGAGCGCATCGGCACGCGCCGTGTTACCGATGAGGCCGATCGCAGGAACCAGCGTACCGGCGATGAGGCCGCTCTTGACCAATGCACGACGAGAAATTTTGTGTTGCATGTTGTAATCCTGTCGGTGAGAACTCGAATGCCGTGATAATCAAATCGCGGCAGCCTCAAATACTAAAGGAATGGCGGCCCCGAATAATAAAGGAATATTGGCCGCGGCGAAATGCTGCCGCACCGCGCACGAACTATTTTTGCGAACGATTATCAGTGCGATCCGTGGCGCCGGCAATCGCCTCGCGGCCGGATGTGGCCTCGCCGGCGGTTTCGATCGCGGCAGCCGTCGTCGGCCGCTCACCCTCCTTCGCCGCCGACTCCGCGGCGTGCTCGGGCAACGACAGAAGCCGCGCGGTGTTGACGAGCGCCATGTGAGTCAAGGCCTGCGGAAAATTGCCGAGCATGCGCTTGGCGCGCGGATCGTACTCCTCGGACAGCAGACCCAGATCGTTGCGCAGCGCGAGCAATCGCTCGAACAGCGCTTCGCCCTCCTTGCGTCGACCGGTGAGCGCGTAACAATCCGCCAGCCAAAATGAGCAGGCGAGAAACGCGCCCTCCCCTGGCGGCAGGGCATCGACATTGGTATCGGTGGAGTAGCGCAACACGAAGCCGTCGACCATGAGGTCGCGCTCGATCGCCGAGATGGTGCGGAGCACACGCGCATCGTCCGGTGGCAGGAAGCCCACTTGCGGAATCAAGAGCAGGCTCGCGTCCAGTTGATTGGATCCGTACGATTGAACGAACGCGCCTCTCTTCGCATCGAAACCTTTCTCGCACACCTCAGCGTGAATCGCCGCCCGCACCGCTCTCCAGCGATCCAGCGGGGCTTCCAGGCCGTCGCGTTCGGCATCTTTGATCATGCGATCGAAGGCGACCCATGCCATGACCTTCGAGTGCGTGAAATGCCTCTGCGGCCCGCGCACCTCCCAGATGCCGTCATCGGGCCGCTGCCAGTGAGATTCGAGAAACTCGATCAATGCCAGCTGCAGCGACCAGGCGGCCGGTTCGGGGTCGAGGCCGCTGACGCGCGCGAGGTGCAGAGTGTCCATGACCTCACCGTAGACATCGAGCTGGAACTGCTTGGACGCTGCGTTGCCCACGCGCACCGGCCGGGACCCCTCGTAACCCGGAAGCCAGGGAATCTCGTACTCATCGAGGCGGCGAACACCGGTGATGCTGTACAGGATTTGCAAATCCTCGGGCGATCCTGCCACGGCCCGCAGCAGCCATTCACGCCACAGAGTGGCCTCTCTGATGTAGCCGGCGAGCAGCAACGCGTTCAGGGCAAACGTGGCATCACGAAGCCAGCAAAACCGGTAGTCCCAGTTGCGCACACTGCCCAACTGCTCCGGCAAGGAGGTGGTGGGCGCCGCTACGATCCCGCCGCTTGGAGCGTACTGCAGGGCTTTCAACGTGATCAGCGACCGCACCACGGCGTCACGCCAGCGGCTCTTGATGTTGCTTCGCCCCGACCACTGATGCCATCGCTCGTCGGTCTCCTCGAGCTCCCCGAAGGCATCGATGCGGGGCAAGGTATCGAGATGGGATTGACGATAGTTGAGCGAAAACCACTGACGCTCCCCGGCGCGCACCGTGAATTCGGCGACGGTCTTCATGTCCTTGCCTTCGACGGGAATCGAGCCCGTGAGCTCGAGAGTGTCGGGTCCCGCAGTTATGAGCAGCACATCGCCGATCCGGCTCACCCACGGAACGATGGAGCCGTAATCGAAGCGCACGATGAGCTCGAAGCTCAGGGCGACTTGGCCGCTCACTCCTTCGATGATCCGAACTACGTCGAACCGGGTGCGGGATGCGGGCATGAAGTCCGTGAGCCGCACACGACCCTCCGGCGTCTCGAACTCGGTGTCGAGAATCAGGGTGTCGTTGCGATAGCTGCGTCGCACCCCCACCACCTCGCCGCTCGGCCCGATGCGCCAGCGGCCGTGCTTCGGCTCTCCGAGCAACGCCGCAAAGCACGCGCCGCCGTCGAAGCATGGGACGCACAACCAATCGATCGAGCCGTCCGATCCGACGAGGGCAGCCGTATGGCAATCCCCGATGAGCGCGTACTGCTCAATCGGCAGAGGCATTCGCGGGTTCCGGAGATGCGACGCGCGAGCCGCGCGAATAGGTGAAGACCCGAGTGAACTCGGCGCCGAGGAGAAAAATCTGAGCGGAGTAATAGATCCACAGGAGCAGCACGACAAGAGATCCGGCCGCGCCGTACGCCCCGCTGAAGGAGCTTCGGCCGAGGTACAAGCCGATGAGCGACTTGCCCACGGCAAAGAGGAAGGCGGTGACGGCCGAGCCCACCCAGACGTCGCGCCATGCGATGGTCTCGCGCGGAACGTACTTATAAATCATGGCGAAAAGCAGTACCGTCATTCCGAAGCTCACGATCATGTCCAGTACCGGCAATACGATTTGCAGGCCGTCGATCCGCGTCTCGAGCCAGCCGCCCAATGCGGCGAGCAGCGCGCTCGCAATGAGCGAGACGAGAAGCAAGAAGCCGACCCCCAGCACCATACCGAAGGACAGCAACTGCCGGCGCAGCATATCCCACCACGGCGCTTTCGGCTTACGCGTCGAGCCCCAGATCACGTCGAGCGAGTGCTGCAGCTCACCGAAGACGCTCATGGCACCGATTACCAAAGTGACGACACCCACCACCGCCGCGACGCCCTTCCTGCTGCTGTATTGCGCGCTCACCAACAGCGTGTGCAGCGCATCGGCGCCGGCGGGGCCGATGAGGTCGCGCAATTGCGCCAGCAGCTCGGTCTCCGCCGTGTGCGGACCAAAGAGGTAGCCGGCGAGCGACAGAGCAATGATCAGAATCGGCGCGACCGAGAACAACGTGTAAAACGCCAAGGCCGCGCCCATGCTCGAGGCGCTGTGGTCCATCCACGCCGCCACGGCTTTGACGAAGAGGCTCCCGACGTCCCGGATTCTGTTCCACCGTGGGATGCTACGGTCGAAGCTTTCTCCGCGTCCTTTCGATTGCCTCATTGGGATTGGTCGGGTCATCAGGGTCGTTCTTGAAGCCTCCCGGCTTGGACACGGTGGGCTTTTGACTTTCCTCGACGGCTCTCTTCTCATTTTTGTCTGGATGCTGATCCGAGTGGCTCGGTCCATGATCACTCGGCGGCACCTTCGGAGTGCTGGCCATACACGATGCTCCTCGAAAACCGGTACCGCCTAACGCTACGGTTGCGCTACGGCCGCGCACAGTCCGAAAGAACGCCAGGAGCGGTAGGTGCGCGCTGACATCGCAGCGTCGGGCGGCGCCGGCCATTCCGTCGGACCGCAGGCACCGGCGCCGACAGGACGATATTAAATCTGAATTACACTCTATTTATCAATTAGTTATATAACTTATTTAATCCTGATCAGACCACGGTCGCGGAAGTAACATGCCTGATTCGCAGCAGCTTATGCCGCGCGAGCAGAGGACAACCGCTGCGCTGCTCGCGATGATGCTGCGCTCATGATTCCTTATGCCCTTCTATATGTGGTCTGCGGCGCCTCGGTCGGCGTCTTGATCGGACTCACGGGCGTCGGCGGTGGCTCGCTTCTCACGCCTCTTCTGGTGCTCGGCTTCGGTCAGCCCCCCGCCGTGGCCGTCGGTACCGATCTGGTGTTCTCGGCCACCACCAAGCTCGCCGCGACCGCCTCCTTCGGCTTCAGCCGGCGCGTGGATTTTCGCATCGTCGGGCGGCTCGCACTGGGGAGCCTCCCCGCGTGTGCCGCGGTGATTGCCTGGTTCTGGTGGACGCACCGCACTCCGGATGCGGTGGACGCAGTCATCACCCGATGCCTGGCGTTCATTCTGGCGACCGCCGCCATCGCCTTGCTGTTGCAACCGCTTCTGCGGCGTATCGGTCTCTCGATCGCTGCCGCCTGGCTCGACCGTGCGCAGCGAGATAAGTTGGCGCTCACCGTCGTTGCCGGCGCGGTTCTGGGTGCAGGGGTCGCGTTGACTTCGGTGGGCGCGGGCGCACTCGGCGTCGTGGCCCTGCTGGCGCTATATCCGCTGCGGCTCACCTCGGACCGCCTGGTCGCGACCGATATTGCTCATGCGCTCCCGATCACCATCCTCGCAGCGGCAGGACACGCCGCTCTCGGACATACCGACCTGCCAGTGCTCGCGTGTCTGCTCATCGGCTCCATTCCGGGAGTCCTTCTCGCCTCGCGCCTGTCGATTCGCCTTCCCGCACCCGCTACGCGCACGCTCATCGCGGTGATGCTCGGGGTAGTCAGTACCCGGCTGTTCCTCGCGAGGTGAGTCAGGCCTCGTGCAATCCGCACTCGCGCTTCAAGCCGAAGAACCGCAGCTGCTCGACACTGTCCACTTCGGCGAGCGAGCGCGTCGTGTGCCAGTCGCCGATGGATAGATAGCCTTTGTCCCACAGCGGATGGTAAGGCAGTCGATGCTTTTCCAGATAATGCCCGACCTCGCGGTCGCTCCAGTCGAACAGCGGATGCACCTTGTAGCGTCCCCGCCTGTACTCGATCGGCGCGATATGGGCGCGGGTCGGACCCTGCGCTCGCCGCAATCCGGCGAGCCACGTCTCGGCGCCGAGTTCGCGCATGGCACGCTCGAGGGGCTCTTGCTTGTTCAGGCGATTGTACTTCTCGATGCCGTTCAAGCCTTGATCCCACAGCTTGCCGAAGCGCGACTCCTGCCACGCCGGCGAGGCGTCTGACCGCACGACCTTCAGATTGAGCTTGAGCCGATCCGTCAGCGCGTCGATGAAGTGATAGGTCTCAGGGAATAGATATCCCGTATCGATGAGTATCACGGGTATCCGTGGAATCACCTCGTTCGCCAGATGCAGCATGACGGCGGCTTGCGCACCGAAACTCGAGGTGAGCACGTGCGGTCCGGGCAGGAGCTCCGCGGCTTGTTCCACGCGCCGTTGGGCCGACAGCGACACAAACCCGTGACTGATTTTCGCGAGTGCGCGCTGCTCTTCGAGTTCGCCGTGAGCGAGCCAGCGGGTGAGCGTTGCCTTCAATCCCAGGACCATAGCGCCATGATAGCTCGCAGGCGAAGGCCGACTAGTCGTATGGGTTATGGCCTCATAACCGTCGGTTGTAAGGCTCGACCGGGCGTCCCCTGATCATTCCGTGACGCCGCGCAACGGCCGGCGGGCATATACACCGTATGCCAGGATTCCCGCATAGCACACGGCAGGTACGAGCAGCGCAAATTGCAATCCGCGCCAATCGGCGATGTGCCCCGTGATGAACGGCACGATCGCTCCCCCGACGATGGCCATGCTCAGAAGCCCGGACCCTTCCTTCGAGCGAGGCCCGAGTCCCTCGCTCGCCAGCGAGAAAATCGTTGGAAACATGATGGAATTGAAAAGGCCCACGGCAAGCAGCGACCAGGCCGCCAACGCGCCGCTCGAGTGAGCCGACGTGAAGAGCAGCCCGATGACGGCGGCGGCATTGAAGGCGAGCACTCGACCCGGTGAGACGACCCGCAGCAGATAGGCACCGATGAATCGTCCGACCATCGCTCCGCCCCAATAAAGCGGCACGTGCTTGCCCGCGTCGAGGGCGCTCGAGCCGAGAACGTCCGGCTGCATGAGGTAGCTCACGATCAGCGAACCGATGGCGACTTCGGCGCCGACGTAGAGAAAAATGCACAGCACTCCGAACGCGAAACGCGCCCGGCGGATCAGCGCCCCCGGATGGCCGAACACGGAGTGATCGTCGTCGGGACTCTCCTCCAGCCGATTCCGGCGGATCCACACCACGGTCGCGACCACCAGAATAGCCGCCGCGAGCCCGATGTACACCCTGACGATGAGGTGGCTTTCCTGCGCCCTGAAGGCGGCTCGCGCGGCATCGGATAGCTGCGCTGGATCGACGTTCGAGATCGATCCGAGGATGAGCATCGACCCGATGTAGGGAAAGATCGTGGTGCCGAGCGAATTGAATGCCTGTGCGAACGTCAACCGGCTGTGGGCGGTCGCCGGTGGGCCGAGCAGCGAGATGAGCGGGTTCGCCACGACCTGGATGACCGTGATGCCCGCGGCGAGAACGAATAGCGCCGCGAGGAACGTCGGGAACACCCCCGCCGCGGACGCCGGAACGAACAAGAGACAGCCGGCGGCCATGAGGATGAGACCGATGAATGCGCCGCGCATGTAGCCGACGCGGCGGACGAGCACGGCCGCCGGAACCGAGAATACGCAGTAGGCGGCGAAGAAGGCGGACTGGACCAGCATCACTTCACCGTAGGTGAGCGTGAACAAGCCCTTGAGCTTGGGGATCACGACATCGTTCAAGCTGGTGATCCCGCCGAAAATGAAAAAGAGCGCGAACACGAAGACCCGCAAATCCGGCGCTGCGGTATTCTCGCGGCGATCCGCCGGTTCAGGCTCGCGGGGCATACTCATTGCCGCGCATCATGCCACGCAGCGGCCGCCCCCTTCGCTTTTTGCGGAGGTTGGCGCAGAATCGTTTCGACCCGGCTTAGCCGGGTCTTTCGACCGGGGACCAACAACAAATGTACCAATTCACGGTGAATGGCCAGCCACATTCCGTCGACGCGCCCGCCGATATGCCGCCGCAGACGATCGGCTCAGGAGAGACACCCGCATGAAACGTTTCCTTCTAATCGTCGCCTTGCTGATCGTCATCGCTGTTGTCGCGCTCGTCGTTCTGAGCCGGCCCGATCCCTCGGCAGGGACCGCCCCCACCATCGCCGGTGCGCCGGCGAACGCCTCAACGGTGGCTCGCGGCGAGTACCTCGTCAAGGCGGCCGATTGTGCCGCCTGTCACACCGTGGGCGAGAACGGCAAGCCCTTCGCCGGCGGCGTCGCATTCAAGCTGCCGTTCGGCACCATCTACTCGAGCAATATCACGCCGGATACCACTTACGGCATCGGAGCCTATAGCGACGATGAGTTCGTGCGTGCGGTTCGCGAAGGCATACGCCGCGACGGGAAACATCTCTACCCTGCCTTTCCCTACACCTCGTATACGCAGTTGAGCCGAGACGATGTGCTGGCCATCAAGGCCTACCTTGCGACCCTGCCGCCGGTGGCGCAGCCGAATCACCCCAACGATCTCCCGTTTCCATTCAGCCAGCGCTGGGGGATGGCGTTCTGGAATGCGGCATTCTTCAAGAGCCGCCGCTTTGCGTCCGACCCCGCAAAATCTGCGGAGTGGAACAGCGGCGCTTATCTGGCGACTGCCCTGGGCCACTGCGCGGAGTGCCACACGCCGCGCAACTTGGGATTCGGGCTCGAGCATGGGCGCGAGCTCGCCGGCGAAGAGCTGCAAGGGTGGCGCGCCTATAACATCACCTCCGACCCGCAGCACGGCATCGGCTCCTGGTCGGATCAGGACATCCTCGCGTACATCGGCACCGGTCATGCGGCTGCGCACGCCTCGGCCGGCGGCCCGATGCTGGAAGCGGTCGGCCGCAGCCTGCAATTCTTGAATCCCGCCGACGCGGCCGCCTTGGTCGCCTATCTGAGAACGGTGCCGGCGCATGAGGGCAAGCATCCGATCAGCGTCGATGCACAACCGCCCGCGCTCGCCGCCTCGAGTGCGACCCTGCCCGCCGAGGAGGAGCTGCGCAACGAGTCGCAGGGGCTGGCGCTTTTCGAGGGCGCGTGTGCATCGTGTCATCAGTGGAACGGTGCCGGTCGCGAGACGCCCTACGCCTCGCTTCAGGGCACGCGCACCGTCAACGACCCGTCCGCGGAAAATGTCACGGAGGTCATCCTCCAGGGCGCGAGCATGCGCGTCGGCGACACCGACGTGTTCATGCCCTCCTTCGCGGACGCGTATTCGGATACGGAGATCGCGGCACTCGCGAATTACGTCGTGACGCATTTCGGCGGCAAACACGGCAGCGTGACCGCGCACGATGTCGCGGAGCGCCGCAAGCTCCAGGAATCGTTGTAATCGCCGGACGCGGGGCCGCCACGGCAAAGTCCGAAAAAGGAGGCTTCGGTGAAAAGAGCGGCATTGAGTGCCCTGGCTGCGCTGGGTTGCCTGCTTCCCGCGTGCGATACGAATCTGTCCGCCACGGAATACAGACTCGGAGGGAGCGTGAGCGGGCTGCAGGGATCGGGCCTCGTGCTCCAGGACGCCGCAGCCGGGGAACAAGCTCGCTTCGTGAGCATTTCCTCGAATGGCAGCTTCCAGTTCGGCAATGCGATCGAGAGCGGGACCCGCTACCTCATCACCGTCAAATCTCAGCCGGTCAACCCCACCCAGACCTGTGCGGTGACCAACGGCTCGGGGACCGTTGCCGAATCCACCGTCACGAATGTGGTCGTCGACTGCGCGCCGATCACCCATTTTGCGTACGTGGCGAACAGACTGTCCAACAACATTTCCGCTTACCAAATCAACTCGGCGACCGGCGCGCTCACTCAAGTCCAGGGTTCTCCCTTCGTCGCGCCCGGAGGCGCGCCGCAGTCGGTCATCGCCGATCACAGCGGCAATTTCTTGTACGTCGCGAACGGCGTCTCGGACAACGTGAGTGCCTTTACCATCACGGCCACGGGGATTCTCAATCCGATCGGCGGCCCGGTTCCCGCCGGCAGTGCGCCGTCGAGTCTCGCCATCGATGCTACCGACGGCTATCTTTACGTCGCCAATTCAGTTTCGAACGATGTCTCAGCGTATGCGATCAACCCGTCGAGCGGTGCATTGACCGAGCTGCCCGGTTCCCCATTCCCCGTCGGCATCGGTCCGGTCTCGCTGCTCGCCGATCCAGCCGGCAGTTTTCTGTACGTTGCCAACTCTGGCAGCGGAAATGTCTCCGTGTTGCAGATCGATTCCAGTACCGGCGCGCTCAAGAGCATCTCGGGATCGCCTTTCGCGGCCGGTCGCGGCGCCATCTCGATTGCCATCGACGGCACGGGAACGATGGCCTATGTGGCGAACGAGACTGCGGCGACGATTTCCGCGTACTCGATCAACCCCGCCACCGGAGCCATGACGGCGATCGGCACTCTGCCCGTGCTCACCGATCCGACTTCCTTGGCCATCGACCCGAGCGGTCCCTATCTTTTCGCGGCAAATGCCGTCATGGCGAACAGCATAGCAACGCTGCCCATCAACGCATCGGGTGCCCTTGCCATCGGCGGCACGCCGGCGTCGTCGGGCGCCACGCCGGTGAGTCTCGCCGTCGGCCCATCAGGCCAGTTCCTCTACGCCGTGAGTGCAGGCACAAACAATGTCTACATCTACAGCATCGACGCGGGAACCGGCGCGCTTACGCCGGCGGCCCCGTCCTTCATTCCGGCCGGCATCGATCCGCAATCCATCGCGATCGATTGAGCCGCCATTGAGCCGCCGCGCGCCGGCGAACTCGCGCGGAGCTCGGCGGTCATCGGTGTGTAAGAATCCCATGCTAGCCTCCTCTCTCGTTGCGAACGAGGGCCAAGGACGGCCCTTTTTATCACCGCCGTCTGACGGACGGCTCGCTGAAATCGCGCAAATCCTGCACCCCCTCGTATACTTGGGCAAAGTCTGACCGGTGCCCAAGATGACCAGCCGAGCCGAATCCTTCGAGCAATGGATACGCACCTCCTTCGTCGAGATGAATACCGAGCTCGAAGAGCTCTATTTTGCCCAACCGGACCGTGCCGCCGTCATCGGCCGGGGCGATCCGATCAAGGCGGCGTTGCGCGACGAAGGCCGCGTTCACGTCACCCGGCTTCTGGCCGAGGGCAATACGGGGGACGGGTTCGACAGCGCCTTCGGTGTGCTCGGCAGTGTCGGCATGTACCTCGCGGCGCTGCGCCGGCACGAGCTCACCAATCCGATGCGCGAGGAGCGATCTCCGTTCGTCGAGGCATCCTCGCTTGCCCTGCATCTCGGCGCCTCGCTCGGAATGGCGCCACGATTCTCCACCGCGCACCTGTCTACTCACAACCGCGCGCGTGCCGGGATCCGCAAGAGCTTTACCTCGCTTCCCGACGAATTCCTGTTCATTGATGAGAACACCCGCGGCATTCTGTCATTGCAGCGCGCCGCCGACGCGCTCGGCCGGATCGTGCAGCTCGGCGTGTCGAGCCCGGTCGCGGATGTGATGTTCGATGAGGCCAAGGCGGCGTTGCGCGACGTCATCCGGTTCAACGAGCGACTGATGCGCGAGCTCGACGTCGAGCGCTTCTTCTATTGCGTGCGGCCGTATTACAAGCCCTATCGCGTGGGCCGCCAGGAATATCGCGGTGCGAACGCAGGCGATTTTTCCGGCATCAACGAGATCGATCTGCTGCTGGGGCTTTGCCGCGCCAACGATCCGTACTATGCCCAGCTCCTCGTCGACAAAATGCTGTTCATGATTCCGGGCGATCAACAGCGCTTGCGGGATTGCATGACGCGCACCAGCCTCCTGGACGAGCTGCTCGGGCTGGCGGACGAATATGCGGGCGCCGATTGGTTTCAGCAAAATGCGGCCGCCTGTCTCGAGGTGTGCGACCTGTTCGGGTGTTATGCCGCTCAACATCACGACGGACTGGTGCAGCGGTTCATCGCGGCTCCCGCCGCAGGGCTCGAAACCCGGGATCTAGAAGGCATTACCGCCAGCGGCCCTCCCCTGCCCGTGCTGCTGCGCTCGCTCGAAGTGTTGCGCGACCTCAGGCTTGCGGCGCCGCGCTCCGACATCGCAAGCCGACACGAGGAGCTGCGCCGGCTGCGCAGCGTGGTGCGCGGCCAAACGGGCGCACGCAGTCCTGGACTCGTGGCTTCATGACTTTGCGCGCTCCCAGAGCTTCTCGCGTACGGTCTCGTGACCGGGCGGGCCGGTGCGCGTCGTGAGCACGAGGCGGCCATGGTCGAGCCGGGCGAATTGAGCGTAATCGCGTCCGGATTCTGCCGCAATGAGAGCATCCGTCACGTGATGAGTCACGGTGACTGTCGTCGGATCGAGGCTCCACGTCCCGTAGTACGCATAGTACGTATCGAATGCGGCGGCCTTATCCAGTGCGCCCGCGGCCTCGCCCGGCACGGTGCGATCCGCGGGAACGTCATGCGCTTTGCGGAGGGGCGCCGATATCTGCACGCTCATCCATCCGGACCGGTCATAAATGAGGAGACCGATCGATCCCGGCTGATAGAACGGATCGACATGCGTGCCGTCCGATCCCGTATAGCGCATCCCGACCAGCTGCCATGCGCCGACGAGATCCCCTCGCCGGAGGTGCGCGCGCGCATCCCCGGCTCGCGAGAAGGCGGCGAGCAAGAGACACGCCATCACGAGGCACGGCCGCGCGACGTCGAGGCGCCGGATCGGCGCGCGCGCGGCGCCTGGGCTCAAGCGGGCGATAGCAGCTCCCGGAGGCGCCTGCTGAGATCCGCAAGCTCGTAGGGCTTCGCGAGCACCGAGCGCGTCGCACCGACTCGAACGCGGCCGAGCTCCTCGCGACTCCCCGACGTCAAGAGCACGGGTAGGTGGGGAAAGTTCTGTGCGAGCCAGCCCGCGAGCGCATGCCCGTTCATGTCCGTGGTGAGGTTGATGTCCGAGAACACGACATCGATGCGTGCATCGCTCGACAGCACGGCAATGGCCTCGTGGCCGGTCGTCGCCTCGATCACTCGATATCCCGCATCTCGCAGGTATTCGGCCGTGGGCCAGCGCAGCAAGAGCTCATCCTCGACCAGTAGGACGGTGGTTGGACGATCATTGACGTCCTGCTCGACCGAGACGGGCCCCATGCCGGTTCTCCTCAAGGTTTCTTCGAAGCCCGCCGACGCTCCAGCAATATCTTGATACGCGCCTCCACGTCCTTGGGGTCATAAGGCTTCTTCATGGGTCCTTCCTGACAAAGCTCGGTCGATTGCTGGACGGCGCCGGCGATTCCTGAGGTCAGAATAACATCGACGTCGCGATGTTTCTGTCGGACACCATGGGCAAGCTCGAAGCCGTTCTGATCGCCCGGGAGATTGACATCGACCAGCAGCACATCGACCCGGTGAGACCCGCCGAGCACGGCCCACACATCGTGCGCAGCGACACCCTCGATCACGCGGTAGCCGCAATCCCGAAGATATTCCGCAATCACGCTGCGGACGAGCACGTCGGGCTCGACCACCATGATGATCTGAGGGCTGTCGGTGGGCACGCGCTACAAGTCGGGTGACTTCACGTCCGAGGGCCGTGCCTCTGGCGCGGGGCGCCCGGCCGCTTCAATGAGTTGCGAAGCTCTCCTCGCACCCTGCAGCGCGATGGCGGGACTGAACGCCGTAACGGTGAAGCGGGTGACGAGGCGATCCGAGGGGAGCGCGCCGCCGTTCGGAGTGAAATGATCGGCAGTCACCATGGCATCACCGCAGCGCTCGACCTGCGCTCGAAATTCGTCCGGCGTTTTACGCAAAGCGATGTTCTCGCGTGGCGCGTTAGGGATGCTGAGGCTCCCTAGGCCGCCGAAGGTTCCCCGCCGTCCGCAGGCATCGCCCACCTGCACGCTCCCATCGCTTTGAAAACGCCAGGTCACCGACTCCGGTAGGTCGCCGGCGGCGCTGTAGCCGCCGTATTTCTTCCAAAGACCCGCATCGAGCGCCGTTTCATGGATGGCATCCGCCCGCGAGAACCCCTGCGTGTGAACGATCGCCATCACCCGCTCCGCGCCCGGAACCGGTGTGAACATGACTTCGAAGGACTCTCCGTCCCCCTCGAACTCATCGGCCGGGCTCGGGGATACCGACGGCGTCCAGGCGGCGAGCACATTCACGAACCGTCCGTTCGCGATCGGTTGATTGAGACCTTTGGTGCCGGTGACACTGAGCGACTCATTCCATTCCTTGTAATGGCTCAAGCTCTTCGATTTGAGCACGGCACGCACTTCATCCGGCGACATGCCGAGCTTGATGCCGGCAACATCGATCCGATCGGCCGGCATGCGCGCGGGGGGCGGCGCTATCGGCTGGGGCACCGCGGAAGGTGTGGGCGCATGAGTCGTCACGCGGGGTGGTGCGGGTGCTGCGCCGAGGGGCACGGAGGCGGCGGGGGACGCGCCGGCGGCCGCTACAGCGGGTGTTGCGGGGGGCGCGGGCGCGGCGCGCGCCTGTCTCGGGAGGTGTAACACGTAACCTGTCGAGACGAGATAGCCTTTTTGCTCCGCCTTTGCGCAGAGGTACATCGACACGGCGCTGATCTTGATGCCGGTCATGCCGTCGGGCCGGGGCACCGGATCGCCGACCACACCGTTGGGCTCGTGGCGGCCGGTCTTCGGATCGACGAGACAGTAGTAACGACGAACGTTCGGAGGTGACCCGAGGTCGAAATGCCCGCGCACCACCTCTTGCTCGCTCTCTCTCAAGTTCTGCTTGATGGAGGAGAAAAGGCCATCCTGGGGAAGGGAATTCGGTTCGGGCGGAATGGGCTCGGCGGCCTCGGCGCTCGCGGGTGAGGTGTCGCCGGGCGGTGGATCGGCGATGGCGATACTTGCCGCTCCCGCCCACAAGACAATGCCCATTGCAGAGACTGTCGAAACGCTGCGGCGTCCACGATGCGAGGTCGTCAAGTGTTCCCCCTGAGCCCGAGCAATTGCTTTTGTGTTCCGACGATTCTAGTCGCTGCTCTGCGATTGCGCACTAGCAATACGATTCTGGTAGATGCACAGATTCGTATAAGCGGCAGAGAGGAGCGGCGCCGAGACGCCCGCGTTCGCCGCACGCGCGAGCAAATCTCCGATGATCTGGTCGGCCTCGATGCGTCGATGCGCCATCAGATCGCGATACATCGAGGAGGTCAGGGATGAGCCTTTGGCTGCTGCGAGCAGAGCCCGGGTCTGGCCGAGAAATGCCTCGTTCAAGCGCAAACCCACGACACCGATGATCGACGTCACTTCCGCGAAAAAGCGCTGCAAGAACTCCGCGCCGCCCGGCGAGCTCTCGATCTCGCCGAGATTGCCGCGCATCAGGCAGGTCACACCGCCAAGGGTCGCGAGCAGCGCCCATTTTTCCCACATCTCGAGCGCGATATTCGCCGAGAGCCGTGCCTCGAAGCTCGCGCCCTGCATGAACTCATCGAGCGCCACGATCCGCGAGGATCGGCTGCCGTCCATCTCGCCGTAGGCGATGTCCTGAAACGGTGCGAGCTGGACGATGCGGCCCTCCTCGTCGAGCGTCGCCGCGACCTTGGCCGCGCAGCCTCCGACGGCGTTCCGGCCGAACCGCGCCGCGAGCACATCGATGTGCCGCATGCCGTTCAGCACCGGCAAGATGATCGTGCCCTCGCCTACGGCAGGAGCAATGTCGCCGAGGGCCGCCTCGAGCGAGAATGCCTTGACGGTCAGCAGTACGACATCGTATGTGCCCTCGATCTCTCCTGCCGTGGTGAGGTTGGGCCGCACCAGGGCATCACCATGCGGGCTGATGAGCCTGAGCCCATGCTCGCGCAGTCCGGCCGCGCGCTTCGGCCTCACCAGGAAGGTGACGTCGCGCCCGGCCTGAGCCAACCGCGTTCCGAAAAATCCACCGGTCGAGCCGGCTCCTACGACCAGCATCCGCATGCTCGCATGGTAACACCGGATGCGTGCGATGACGCCGTCAGAACCGCTGGGCAAGCTCCAAGAACACCCCTCGCCGCGGCCCATACTGGGGCGCGAATTCCCCGACGCCGGTCGCGGCACGCAGCAAATAGCTGCGGTCGAAAAGGTTGATGACACTTAAGCGCAGCGTGAGCGGCTTCTGGTCATGCCAGGGGTCGAAATAGCGGGCCACCGCCGCGTTCCACTGCGTGTATCCGGGCAAGTGCTCCTCATTGGCGAAACCGTCGCGCAGCCCACTGCCGTAGATGCCATCGATGCTCGCAAGCATATTGTTCCAGCTGTAGGAAGTGCCAGCGGACGCCGTGACCGTCTGCGCGTCGGAGGCGTAGGTGTAATTGGCTGCGAGGTAGGCGAGCTCCACCGGATCGCCGATCAGGTACTGATTCGAGACTACCTCTTTGACCTGGGTAATTTCGTGCGACACGTTCCCGTAGGCGCGAAACCCTCCCTGGTGGTAGTTCAACTTGAATTCAGCTCCACGGCTGAAGCCATGCGCGTAGTTGAACTCGTTGAGCACCACCGCTTGGCCAAACTGCCCGTCATCGAGCGTATCGGTCGAGCGCTTGTAATAGACATCGAGACCGACAGTGACAGGGGCTGACAGCTGCTGCTCGATGCCCGCGTCGAAATAGGTGGCCCGCTCCGGTCGCACCGGGTCATCGAGCGGTATCGCCGGCTGTTGGACGGTGCCTTGGAACAAGGCGAGGTTGTCCTGCGTTGCTTGCGCCTGCATGGGCGGAGTGAAATAGCGCGACACCCCGGCGTGCAGGGTGGTAGCCGGGATGGGCTTGTAGATCAAGGCAACGCGCGGGCTCACCTGATTGGCAGAGACGAACTGGTTCATCTGGTCGAAACGCACGCCGGTGTTGAGTGTGAGATCCGGGCGCATGCGCCACTCATCCTGCACGTATCCCCCCGCGGTCCAGCCGATTTTCGAGGTGTAGTCATTCACGGTCACGGGCGTCGGCAAGGGGTTGCCCTCGGCATCCAGCGGCAAGACGGCAGACAAGTCCTGCACCTGCGTCTTCTCGACGCTGAACGTCAATCCAACACGCAGCGTATGCGCCTCGCTCAAGCGATCTGCGGCATCGAACTGTAGTCCGTTGAGCAGGCTTTTGCGCACCACGTTTGAGGCCACATTATTGAACGCCAGGTCACCATACACGTCGGGCACGAAATCGACGGTGGCGTAGCGCGTGAAGACCGAGAACTGAGTGTCGACGGTGTCATAGTGTGTCTGCACCGCGCCCACGCCGAAGAAAAAGCGATCAGTCTCGTTTTCGTTGAGACTTGTCGACGACAAGGTGGGTGAGCCGTAATCCCCAAGCGGCACTTCGCCCTCGACGTTCGGAATCTGGAAATGACCGATGAAGGCGCCCGCCATGTAAGTCACCCGACTAGAGTCACCGAAGAGAGTCGATCCATAACCAAAGAACCTCGTCTGCGTCGTGCGGTCATGGATCGGGTTTTCCATCGCCGTGGCATTCTCGAGGCCCTGGTTGCTCAGCAGGTAACGACCGGTCAGAAAGTATTGCGTCTCACCCGCGCCGCCGCCGTATTCGACGCTGGGGCTGACCGTTCCCCAGCTGCCACCATAGAGGTCCAGGGTTCCACCCGGATCGAACGCGGTCTTCGTGGTGATGTCGACCACGCCCGCGGTGCGCAGCCCATACTGGGCCGGCAGCGCCCCGTCGAGCAGGCTCAAGTTCCCGACAAAACCAGTTTCCAGGACGGGACCCAGAGCCGAGACGCCGTCGGGGAGTTGAATCCCGTTGATGCGGTACTGGACGTTCGCGTATTCATTGCGGACGTGAAAGTCGGGGTTGCTGATCGCCGAATCATAGGAAACACCGGGGATCTGGAGCAGCACCTTATCGAGGGGTGTGTTCTTGCCCTGCGGCAACGCCTGGAGTGCCTCCTGGTCGAGGGTGTATTCGGACGCCCCGAGCTTGGGCAGCAAAACCTTGTCTCGCAACTCATCGAGTTCCGTATTCTTTCTCCAAAGCGACTCGGTGAGCCGCTGGGCGCTGACCACGATGGGCTCAAGCTCGGTGACCGCGGGCGCACTCAAGTCTGCGAGGGTGCCGGCGGACGACGACGAGGTGGGCGCGAGTTCGGCCGATTCGACAGGCCGCATCCCTGCAAGCGCCAACCCGAGGAGGCACCCCGCAACGCCATCGATCCTCATCATTTGCACCGATTAAATGAAGCGTTGGGCTGCATGTCATCCGAACTCGACCCCGGCATCTCATCAATATGCGAATACGAAGCTCTCTGCGAATGATAACTATTCGCATTACGAAGTCAAGGATGGTGGGACGTGCCTGCCGGAATCTGTCACGCCCTTTAGGGCAAATCCTGCTCGGCGCTGAAGATCCCGGGCTTGCCTGCCACTTGCAGCAGCACCCCCGGATTATTGGTATACACCCCGTTTTCCAACGGATGCGACACGCCGACCGGGACGATGATGTCCAGCAGGCCATCGCCGTTTGCGTCGGCGATCGCGATTTGCGTCGCGCTGGTCACCGGATAGCTCGCCGTCGCCAGGAAGGTGCCCGCGGCGGAAGCGTTTTGCAGCAGTACGTCGACCTCGGTAGACCCGCCGATGACGATGTCCGGATGCCCGTCGGCATTCACGTCGGTGACCACGATCGACAGCGGAATACTGTCGGCGGATAGCGGATAGCTCACCGGCGCGAGAAACGTGCCGGGAGACTTGGCATCCTGCAGCAGGATATTGACCGTGGGCGGACTGCCGACCGGACCTGGGTCGGTGATGACCAGATCGTTGAGACCGTCGCCGTTCACGTCCGCAATCGCAATCAAGTTCGCTCCGGTGACTCCGGGATCGACGCTCTGCGTGAAGACGGCAACCGGTGCGGCATAGGTGATGCTGCTGGCAGCTCCAGTGTGGAGCAGCACCTTGACGCCCACCGAGTCGGTGAGCGCAACGTCCGGAATTCCGTCGCCGTTCAAGTCGCCGACCGCCACCCAGTTGGCGCCGCCCGAGTACAGGCTCACCGGGCTTGCGAAGCTGCCCGGCGAGGTCTGGAGAAACAGCGAGACATTGAAATCGGCGGATACGAGGTCTTGCAGGCCGTCCTTGTTCATGTCCCCGATCGCAACTTGCGATGCCCCGGGGGACGATAGGATCACGGGTGAGCCGAACGTGCCCGGCGCTTGTGCGTTGTTGAGGAACACGGTCAACGTACCGTCATCGAAGCTTGCCGATACGACGTCGAGCATTCCGTTGCCGATGAGATCGGCGCTCGCGAGGTACAACGGATCATCACCGTCCGGCGTCAGCGCCGGGCTGCCGAAGGACCCTGCCCCGGTCGAAGGGTAGATTTTGAGATTGCCGGGATTGCCTTGTGGGTAATACAGAACGGTGCTCGTTGCAATTACCGAGGCGTGGCCGTTGCCGTTGAAATTGCCCGCCACCAATCCCTGCGATATTTCGCTGGGCGGCCCGGCGGGGTAGCAATTTCCACACCAATTGTTGTCGTCGCAGCTCGCCAGAAGAGGCGCCGCCAAAATCAGCGTGCAGGCCAGCGCCGTGGAACGAGGCCGAATGGTCGCTCGGCCGAGCAAGTTCGCGTAAGGCATGACAGCTCCTCCCTAATCCGAGCCCCGTTCCAGCTTGAACGCTCACCGACCCCGCGGGTTGACCGCGACGCCGTAGCGACTCGCGCACCCGCCCTCAGGCGATCTTCGCCATCACCGCGGTTGAAATCCAGCCGGCCAAGGAATGACCGTCGATGAGCTCAATCGCGGTATGCCGGGCGAACTCGCGCGCCTCGGGTGCGAACTCGCCCGCGGTGATCACATAGCCGCCGTGCGCGCCAACCGCGGTTACGATGCCGTCCAATTCCCGGACCAGCGACACGCCGATCTCCGGCTTGGCCCAGTGCTTGCACTGGGCCAAGAATCGCTCTTCTGATCTCGTCAATGCAAGATCCACCGCGCCGCCGAAGGCGCCGGCTCCGAACCCCGTCACTTTGAATCCCCGCCGGCGGAACACCTCGCCGATCAGCCGCTCGAAATCTCGCCAGCTCATCGACCCAATGCCCAACGCCTGGGCACTCGCCTTCGGGAAAAGGGAACGGGACTTCATTCGGTCTGAATTTGGAGGATGCGGCGATGGCAAGAGCAACGGGCGCACAATGGCGCACGATGTGTTGAAAAAAAATGAACGCGGTCACAGCCGCGACAAAAGAGCTTCCCCGCTCACCGCGGGGACCACTGCGCCCAGGCACCGTGCCGCACACGATGGAAGTCGCGTGGAGGCGTTCGGAATTGCGAGCGACGCCGCCGTGCCGACTGATTGCACTTAATGCAGGCCGGAGGGGCGTGGATCCGGTTCGCCTCCGGGGGACCTCTGACCCAATCGCGCCAGAGCGTTCAATTCCAAACGGACGGCGAACGCCCTGAATCGGCGCCGAGGCGTCAATCATGGTAAAACCCTCGCTCGTCGACTCATCACAAGGGCCCTGCATGTCTGATTTCGGATCTGAAACCGCGGGGCGATCGGTGCGGCTCGCTGTCCTCGCCTGCCTCGCCGCCGCCTCCCTCGCACGCGCGGCGAGCGACACGCCCCCGGCTGCCGCAGGGACCGCCGCGCCCGCGCCCGCTGCCGCCGCGCCCGCTGCCGCTGCGCCCGCAGCCGTCGCGCCCCCGACGCCCGTGATCGCGCCCCAATACGCCGAGCTCGCGCGCCGACTTTCCAAGGCGCTGCCGGAGTACGCCATCGAGCGCATCTCGCCGAGCGGAGTCGAGGGCATCGTCGAAGTGCTGATGGAAGGTAACCACATCGTCTACAGCGATCCCTCGGGTAAGCATCTCTTCAATGGACATCTGTTCGATCTCGACACGCACGAGGATCTGACCGAGCGGCGGCTGGAATCGCTCACGCGGATCGATGTGAAGCAACTGCCTCTAGCCGATGCCTTCGATGTCGTGCGCGGCGACGGCAAGCGCCAGCTCTATCTCTTCGAGGATCCCGACTGTCCGTATTGCAAAAAATTCGAGGAACAGTTGCCGAAGGTCAACAACGTGACGTTCCATGTCTTTCTGTATCCGCTGGTCAGCATTCATCCCCATGCCTACGAGCACGCCCTCGGTGTATGGTGCGCAAAGGACCGGCAAAAGGCCTGGAGCGACAAGATGCTGAAGGGCATCGACCCGCCCACCGCGAAGTGCGCCAACCCCATCGACCGCAATCTGGCTCTCGGCGAGAAGCTGCACATCGACGGTACTCCCACCATCGTGTTCTCCGATGGGCGCATGCGCGCGGGCACGCTGTCAGCCGAAGAGCTCGAGCACTTGCTCGCCGGAGGTTGAGCGCCGCGTGAACCTTCCGGCGGCGCTCATCGAGAGATTGCGGAATTCGCGCCGCTTGGCGATTCTGACCGGCGCCGGGGTCTCCCAGGAAAGCGGCATCGCCACGTTTCGCGACCGGCAAACCGGTCTATGGAGCCGCTTCGATGCGGCTGAGCTCGCAACGCCGGCGGCATTTCGTCGCGACCCGGCGCTGGTCTGGGGCTGGTACGAATGGCGGCGCAGTGCGGTTGAGCGCGCGGCACCGAACGCCGCCCACCGCGCGATCGCACAGCTCGCGCTCAAGGTACCCGAACTCACGCTCGTGACTCAAAACGTCGATGACCTGCATGAGCGTGGGGGCAGTCCGTCGGTCCTGCACTTGCATGGGCGGCTCGCGCATCCATATTGCGAGGCATGCCGCCGTCCGCACACCCTTTCCGCGCCGCAGGCGGAAGGCCGTGCGATCGAGCCGCCGCGCTGTATGGCGTGCGGCGGGAGGGTGCGACCGGGGGTCGTCTGGTTTGGCGAGACGTTGCCCGAGGTGGAATGGCAAGCGGCACGCGCGGCCGCGCTGCGCGCCGATTTATTCCTATGCGTCGGCACCTCCTCGCTCGTGCAGCCGGCCGCCTCCCTCACCGACCTCGCGAGGCGCGCCGGCGCCGTGACCGCGCAGGTGAATCCGAATTCGACCGGGATCGAGGAGGCGGTGACCTACTCGTTGCGCGGTCCGGCGGGCCGGGTGTTACCGCTGCTCCTCGAGCACGCGTGGCCTCGAGACTAACCTTGCGCCGGCCGCAACAGATATTTTGCCTGCGACAAGACGAAGCGTTTGAAAGCCGCCGCTGTGGGCGATAGACGTTTTTTTGCCAAATGCACGACGTGCCACTGCCGGATCACCGGCGTGCCGCTCACCTCCAGGATCACCAGCCGTCCGGTTTGCAGCTCCAGATCGAGCGTGTGCCTCGATATGAAGCTCACACCCATGCCCGCCATGACCGCTTGCTTGATGGTCTCGTTGCTCGCCATTTCCATGGCGACGCGGAAGCCGAGCCGGCGCTCCTCGAAGAACTGCTGCATGGCGAGACGCGTACCGGAACCCGGCTCGCGCACGATGAAGGTCTCCCGGGCTACCCGCTCGATGGAGACCCGGCGCACCCCGGCTAACGCGTGCGTCGGTGCGGCGATGATCACGTGCGGGTTCTGGGCGAACGGCTCCGCGACGGAGTCGAGCGTTTGAGGCGAGCGCCCCATGATGGCGAGATCGACCTCGTTGGCGGCCAACTGCTCGATCACCGAATCGCGATTGTTCACGGCGAGCCGGATCTCGAGCTCTGGAAAATCCTTGCCGAAGCGGGCGAGAAGGCGCGGTGCGAAATACTTCGCGGTGCTGACTACGGCGAGATTGATCCGGCCGCGTTTCAGCCCCTTGAGTCCGTCGAGCGCTTCTTCGGCGTCCTTGAGCGAACGCAATATCTCGCGCACGCGTGTCAGCAACTCTTGCCCCGCCTCGGTGACATGCAGCTTCTTACCGATGCGCTCGAACAGCGGCAGGCCTGCATTGGTCTCGAGCTCTTTGATGTGCATCGAGACGCCGGGCTGAGTCAGGTGCAGCAGTTGTGCGGCCTTGGAGAAGGATCGGTTGCTCGCGGCGGCCTCGAATACCTTCAGCTGCCGCAGTGACACACGCTGTATGGACATGGCACTCCCCGCGCCCCGACGTAGGGCCATCAGTCTGAGCTTATTCGTGGGACAACCGCCGTGGAGTATCACTGATGCATTCGCGGGTCCAGAGTTCTTTGCGCCTCCCCACGAGACGGGCCGGCATTTCCCTTGGAATCACATAAAATATCATCTTCAACTGATTGAATATATAGAATAACAATCAATCAAAAAAATCGCGAGTTGGACTGCGAGCGTCGAGCGCCCTGGAAATGACGGGGTGGCCTTCTCTCCGTCCTCGGGGCGTGTCATCTTGGGACCCACATGAGCACACGAGAAAAGAAGACCATCACCGAATTCATGATCGAGGAGCAGCGGCGCTTTCCGGAGACCACCGGCGACTTCACGGCGGTGCTCAACCACGTGCGTCTTGCCTGCAAGCGTATCAGCTACCTCGTGGGCCGCGGCCCGCTCGGGGCGGCGCACGGCTTCGCCGATGCGGTCAATGTGCAGGGCGAGCAAGCGATGAAGCTCGATCTCGTCGCCCACGACATCTTTTTGCGTACCAGCCAGTACGGGGGGCATCTCGCGGGGATGGTGTCCGAGGAGCTCGAGGATCCCTATCCCATTCCGACGGAGTACCCCCTCGGCAAGTATCTGCTCGTGTTCGACCCGCTCGACGGCTCGAGCAACCTGGATGTGAACGCCCCTGTCGGCAGCATCTTCTCCGTACTCAAAGCGCCGCGCGAAATGCAACCGGCGCGCACCGAGGATTTTCTGCAGCCCGGATCGCAACAGCTCTGCGCAGGCTATGCGATCTACGGAGCGACGACCATGCTGGTGCTCACCTTGGGGCGGGGCGTTCATGGCTTCACCTTGGACCGTGGATTCGGCGAATTCGTGTTGACGCACCCGAACATGACCATCGCCTCCGACGCGAGCGAATTCGCGATCGACGCCTCGAACGAGCGCTTCTGGGAGCCGCCCGTGAAGCGCTACGTGGTGGAATGTCTCGAGGGCCGTTCCGGCGTGCGCGGCAAGGATTTCAACATGCGCTGGATCGCATCCTTGGTCGCCGAGGTGCATCGAATCTTGGTCCGCGGCGGCCTTTTCATGTATCCGAAGGATACCAAGCCGCCCAGCAAGGCCGGGCGCCTGCGGCTCCTGTACGAGGCGAACCCGATGGCGATGCTTGTCGAGCAAGCCGGCGGCGCCGCTTCCTGGGGCCGCGGGCGGGTCCTCGATCTCGTGCCCCATGAACTGCACCAGCGGATTCCGCTCATGCTCGGATGCCGCTCGGAGGTCGAACGGATCGAGCGCTATCACCTCGAGCACGATCAGGGTCTGGACCGCATATACAGCTCGCCGCTCTTCAAAGAGCGATCGGTCTTCATCCACGGCGACTCGACCTAATTCGAGGCGGATCATGTCGGCGAAACATCCGATCATCGCGGTCACCGGTTCTTCGGGCTCGGGCACGACATCCGTAACGCGCACGTTCAACTGGATCTTTCGGCGCGAGCGCATCAACGCCGTCCTGGTCGAGGGCGATTCCTTTCATCGCTACAACCGGGCCGAGATGCAACACGCGATGGCCGAGGCCGCGGCCGGCGGTGATCAGCATTTCAGTCACTTCGGCCCGTCTAACAACTTGTTTCGTGAGCTCGAGGAGCTGTTTCGGGGTTACGGGGAGACGGGCGGTGGCAAAGTCCGCCGTTACCTGCACAACGAGAAAGAAGCCGCGCCCTATGCGCAGGACCCCGGCACTTTCACTCCCTGGGAAGCGATCCCGGAAGGCACCGATCTTTTGTTCTATGAGGGCCTGCACGGGGCGGTCGTGACGCCCGAGGTGAACGTCGCCCGGCATGCGGATCTGATCATCGGTGTGGTACCCATCATCAACCTCGAGTGGATCCAGAAGCTGCACCGCGACCGCGAGACGCGCGGCTACTCCACCGACGCGGTGGTCGACACCGTGCTGCGACGCATGCCCGACTACGTGAATTACATCTGCCCGCAATTTTCTCAGTCGCACATCAATTTCCAGCGCGTTCCGACGGTCGACACGTCGAATCCCTTCACGGCCCGTTACATTCCGACGGCGGACGAGAGCTTCGTGGTGATCCGCTTCAGGAATCCCAAGGGGATCGATTTTCAGTACTTGTTATCCATGATTCACGACTCGTTCATGTCGCGGCCGAACATCATCGTGTGCCCCGGCGGCAAGATGGAGCTCGCGATGCAGCTCATCCTCACTCCCATGATCTTGAAGCTCATGGACGTGCGACGGCGCGCGCTCGGACTTCAGCTATGCGCAACCCGACCTTCTCGTTGACGGCGGCTCACTCGCCGTCCAAAGAACGCTTGCGCGGCATCGTGTCCATGATCGCCGCGGTGTTCGCTTTTTCCATCATGGACTCCCTGCTCAAGCGCCTGTCCTCGAACTACCCTCCCCTGCAGGTGGCCTGCATGCGCTGCCTTTCCTCGCTCGCGCTGCTCGCATGCGCCATCACCTTCCAGCGGGGCTGGCCGCGGCTGCGGGCGGCACAGCCGCTGCTTCACGTGGGCCGCGGCGCGCTCGGCATCGGCATGCTCGGCTGTTTCGTATTTGCCGTGCACCGGCTCACCATGGCCCAGACTTATTCGCTGTTCCTGGCGGCTCCGTTGCTCATGACCGCTCTCTCGGTGCCCATGCACGGAGAGGCGGTCACCGGTCGGCGCTGGCTCGCCATTGCATTCGGTCTGAGCGGCGTGCTCATCATCCTGCATCCCTGGAGCAAGGGCTTCGTGTCCTTCGCGGCGGCCGCGGCGGCCGCGGCGGCGACGGTCTGCTATTCGCTCTCCGCATTGACCGTGAGGTCGCTCGCCGCGCGCAACTCGAACCTGGCGACCATCTTCTGGAATTTCACGCTCGTCGGATTCGGATCCGGCGCGCTCGCGGTTTTCGATTGGCGCCCGGTACCTTCGGCAGATTGGCCCTGGCTCGGTGCCATCGGGGTCGCGGGTGCTCTCGGCCAGTACTGGATCACGGATGCGTTCCGGCGCGCGCCACCCGCCGTGGTGGCGCCTTTCGAGTACACCTCGATCCTGTGGGCTTTTGCCATCGACTGGATATTCTGGTCGGCATCGCCGTCCGCCAGCTTGATTGCCGGTGCGGCGGTCGTGATCGCGAGTGGAACTTACGTGATCTGGGACGAGCGGCGCTCGGCCGACTTGGCGCTCATACCGGCGAGCCCGCCGCCTTGAGCTACCGGAGACCCCCTGAAGCGTCGGCCGGCCTGTCCCGCTGATGCGGGACCGCGTGGGCGACAGTTGGAAGACGCCGGCTCAACCGCAAAGCCGACGCGTTGAAAGCCCGTGAGCCGGATGCTGCTGAAGCCCATCTGGCTTCGAAAACGATACGTGGAAAGGCTCAAGAGTCTCGGAGCGTCGGCGAAACTCGCAAGAACCAAATAGTCGAAGCGAGTCGGACATTGCCCGGCGCGGGCCAGGACCGACTCCCGATCGAGCCCCGCGTTCCTGCCCTGACCGAAAGCGGGGAGAAGTCCAAACAAAGACAGCGCCAAAAGGGCGGCCGGACGGCCGATGAAACCATGCCCCATGCGATCTCCCCGTACGCGGCTATATGCGGCCGGCGACCACCAGCACGAGCAGAATGATCACGACGAGACCGAGTCCGCCGGAGGGGTAATAGCCCCAGCCCGAGCTGTAGGGCCACGTCGGCAGTGCGCCGATGAGCAGCAAAACCAAAAGTATGAGCAGGATCGTGCTTATTGACATGTTGTTCTCCCAGCGCCGAGCGCGTTGAGTGCGGTCCGCAATTCGAGAGCAAGACTAACCTTGCGTCGCATTGCAGGAAGCCGGGCGGCTGCGATAGACGCTGTAGGGGCTCTCCTACCTGGCGGCGTTTGCGTGCGCGGAGCGCGTCCAGTACCAATAGAAAGGCAATCCGAGCACGAGCATCGCGACCCCTTGAAGCGCCTGGCGGGGCGTCGCCACGAAAGTATTGATGAGGAGCACGACCGTCATCAGCAAGAACACGATGGGAACGAAAGGATAGCCGGGAATCCGGTAAGCCCGCGGCTGATCGCGCAGCGCACGCCGGAATATGAACAGCGCCCCGGCCACGAGTCCGTAGAAAAGCCATGAGGCGAATATCACCGAGTCCGTGAGCGTGTCGTACGTGCCCGAGATGGCGAGCAGGCTGGCCCAGGCTCCCTGCGCGATCAGCGCGCGCACCGGGACCGATCGAGAGGAAAGCCGCGCGAGGCTTTTGAAGAAGAGGCCCTCGCGCGCCATCGCGAATGGAATACGCGAGTTGGACAGAATGCTCGAGTGCAAGGACCCGAACGAGGAAATCATCATCGCCACGGCGGTGAAGGCGACCGCGATCGGGCCCAGAAAACGCTTGCAAACCTCGGTGGCGACGGAGGAGATTTGCGGAACGCTCGCGATCTCCTTGGGGCTCAACGCGTAGAAATAGGAGGCGTTGACGAACAGGTACAGAGCCGCGACCACCAGGGTGCCGCCGATGAACGCCCGTGGAAGATTCCGTTGCGGATCGCGAATCTCTCCAGCCAGCGGTGCGACGTTGTTCCAGCCGTCATAGGCCCAGAGCGCGCCGAGCATGGCCGCTCCAAAACCGGCAAAGCCGCCGCGTGCGCTCGCCGCAACCCCCTCGCAGGTGCCGCCCATTCCTGACCCGAGAAAATGGCTCCAATCGCCGGAGGCGAATAGGAATGCCCCAACCCCTACGGCCAGCACGAGCAGGAGCTTCGCGAGGGTGACGGCAAGGGCGGTGCGGCCCCCCGTCGCCACGCTGGCGCAATTGATGAGGGTCACGACCCAGATGGTCGCGATCGCGACGAGGGTCGTCCCACTGAGCTGAAGGTTCGCGATGTGCGCATCCAAGTGCCATGCCGCGAGTGCACCGCCCAGGGCGACGTTCATGAAAATGGCGAGCCCCCCGGCCAAGGCGGCCTGTGCACCGGTCCGAAAAACGGCAAATGCCATCCATCCGAACAGATACCCGACGATGCGTCCGTAGGCACGACGAAGGTAGACATAGTCCCCGCCCGCCTCCGGCATGAGAGCAGCCACTTCCGAGTAGCAAAAGGTGCCGGCGAGTGCGAGCAGGCCCGCGACGATCCATGCGAGCATGACCAGCTTGGCGCTTCCGACATTGCATGTCATGACGCGCGTCTTCAAGAAAACGCCGGCGCCGATCATGTTCGAGACGTTCACGGCAATCGCCGCCCACATCCCGACGCCACGAATCAGCTGCGCGGGCGCCGCCTGAGAGCTCGTTTGGGTCATCCCTGGTGTAGTATCGGCGAAATGCCGCCGGACTACTTACGAATTTTGCCCTGGGTATTCGCGCTCCTCATACCGCTCGCACTCTATCGTCGATTCCGGCGAAATTTCGGGCGGCAGCTCCTGAGCCCGGCGCGAATGATCGCGCGCATCGCAATTCTCGTGGTCCTGGGCGTCGCGCTTGCGTGGCGAGGCCGCTATGCGCTCGAGGAAATCGGCGGCCTGCTCGTGGGCATGGCTTTGGCCGCGTGGGGCGCCAGCCGCACGCGCTTTCTAGACGAGAATGGCCGGCGCTTCTACATCCCGCACACGTACACCGGCATCGCGGTGTCGCTGCTCTTCGTCGGCCGGCTGGCCTACCGTTTCGTGCAGGCCGGCAACACCATGCCCGCGGCCGGGCCGCAGGCGATGGTGGTGAGCCCGCTGACGGTGGCAATCTTCTTCGTATTGATCGGCTATTACGTGTGCTACTACAGCTGGGTGCTGTGGAAATCGCGGCACATCACGGCGAGCGACCTGGAAGCCTCGCCGGCATCACTACCTTGAGCGCCTCAGATGGTGACCGAAAGCACCGCAAGCACTAGAAAGCTCGCCCCAACCAGCAACACATTGTGGCCCCAACGGGCAACTAGACTTATCATGGAAATTCTCCTGCTCCAACTATCCGATCGCAATTCGCGACGGATCTTCTAGATGGGGACGCAAGTTAACATTTCCAAGGTTTTGGTAGATTGAGCCAGGTCGCAAAACCGGCTGAAAAGCCCGAAAAACGCGTCGCCGGGAGCCCGGCAAGGGCGATCACTGCCCTGTTTTGATGCGTGTCCAGACCCGCGTGCGCGCCCGTTCGTAATCCGCGCCGAGCTCGAGCGGAAGGTACAACCTCGACCGTATCGCGGGCGGCGGGTAAATCGACGGATCATCCAGGATCGACTTCTCGACGTAGGGCCGCGCCGCGAGGTTATCGTTGCCATAATGAATGTCATTGGTGATCTCGGCGATCACCCTGGGATCCAGGATGAAATTGAGGAACTTGTGCGCGGCCTCGGGATGCGGCGCCGAGGCAGGAATTAGAAAAGCGTTGTACGTGATGTTCGAGCCCTCCTTCGGCAACGTGAAGGCGAGGTGCACGCCAGTCCCGTCCTCGCGGGCGCGCGCCTGCGCGACTGCATAATCACTCGACCATGCAACCGAGAGACACACGTCCTTCGCCGCCAATTGATGCCAGTAATCGTTCGAATCGAACGTTCGAATGTAAGGCCGCACCGCCATCACGACGCGCTCGGCCGCGCTCAAGTCCTCGAGACTCTGCGAGTTCGGGTCTCGATGCAGGTAGGCGAGCGCCAGCTCGATGACATCGTCGGCCGAGTCCAGAAACGTCACGCCGCAATCGGCGAACTTCGAGATGACCGCAGGATCGAACAGCATGGCGAGGCTGTCGGTCGGCGCGTCGGGCATGCGCGCCTTGATCGCGTCGATGTTATAGACGAAGCCGTTCATCGCATGCAGGTACGGCACGGCGAAGCGATTGCCGGGGTCGACCCGCGCCTGGATCGCGAGCACCTGCGGGTCAACGTTCCGCAGGTTGGGAAGTTCGCGCTTGTCGAGCGGCAGATAGGCGCCCGCGCGGATCTGGCGGCCGTAGAAACCGGTGGTCGTGCTGACGATGTCGAAGCCGGAGTGACCCACCATGAGAGTCGCCTCCAGCGTCTCGTTGGAGTCGTAGGTCTGATATACGACCTTGATATGCGTCGCCCGCTCGAACTCGGCGATGGTTCGATAGCCGATGTAATCGGCCCAGTTGTAAATGTTGAGGACCTGCTGCGATTCGGGAGCAGCGGGACCCGAGCGCCCGCAGCCGCACGTCAGCAGCGCGGCAGCCGTCGCGAGAATGCGCTTAAGGGCGCGCCAGTTCAGTGTTCACCCACTCGTGGAACTGCCGGATGATGTACTCCTCGGGCATGATCACACCGCGCGCGTGCGCCTGGGCACGCAATCCGCGCTGGTTGACCTCGCACACTTCGGCATCTTCGGTCATCACCTGATTGGTGAAATCGATCACCGGCCGCATATCGAAATTCGGGGACGCGAGCGTTTCCGGGGAGAAGAGATATTCCACGCGCAGCTCGGTGCGCTCGGGCGCCAACGGCCTGAGCCGCACCACCCGCACATAGTCGACGTGGCCGACGATGAACATCGAGGGCAGCCCTGTCAGATACACGTGACCCAGCTTGCGATCCTCAGGGGTGAGGTCGGCAAAAGGGATTCCCGTGGAGCGGCCGTCCGTCGACCACGTGGCCGCCCCCTCGCGCAGCCCCCCCTTGTACTTGGGATCGGGATTCGACGCGTGGCGGCTCCACTCCGGATCGTCGCGCTCCTCGAGCAGCCCCCGACCGAAGATCGGGACGAGTCCCGAGAGCTTGGGATGAACGCCCGGACAGTGCAGGCACTCGTTGTAGTTCTCCCAGAAGATCTTCCAGTTGCACTCGATGGTCTTCGAGAGCACGTGCCCGAGCTTCAGATCCTGCAACGGCCAGGTATCCAGGCGGCTCAAGGGCAGGTCAAAGGAGCGGTCGAACGCGGGCGGATGGTCCGTCAACGACACGAAGATGAAGCCGCGCCACTCACGCACGGCGACTCTGTAGAGCGGATAATCGGCCACATCGAAGCCGTCCGGCTGCAGTTTTGATGATGTCCGCAGGAGATTGCCTTGCAGGTCATAGACCCAGGCGTGGTAGGGGCACACGAGGGCGGCGGATCGCAGCGAGCCTGCGCTCGCGCGACACAGCTCCGCGCCGCGATGGCGGCAGGTATTGTGGAAACCTTGCAGGATCCCGGCATCGTCGCGCACCAGCAGGATGTTTTGATCGCCGATGGAAAAGGTTCGGAATGCCCGCTTCGCGGCGACCTCGCTCGAGCGCCCGACGTAGATCCAGTTGCGATACCAGATGCGCCGAAGCTCCATCTCGTATCGGCGCGGGTCGAAGTACGCGTCCGCCGACAGCCCCTCGATGATCTCGGTCAGGCCGTTATAGCCCGGCGTCTTAGCATCCGGCGTGCCCAGCATGATTGTCTCCTCTGCTCCTAAGCGCGCATCAAAGAGCCGGTCGGATCGAAGGGCGGCTCGTTCAACCGCTCCGCCGGGCGCCGCTCGCCGATGATCTCGATTTCGAAACCGGATGTCGCGCCCGCCAGCTCCGAGGGTACGTAACCCAACGCGAGAGATGCGCCGACGCGATGTCCATAGGCACCCGAGGTCACCCAGCCGACGGGCTTGCCCTCGTGCCAGATCGGCTCATCGCCGGTCGCATCCGCATCCGTGGCCGCCACTTTGAAGCACTGCAGCCGCAACGCGCCGCCTCTCGCCTTCTCTGAGGCGGCGGCCTCGCGTCCGATGAAATCGGGCTTGTCGAACGCCACGAAACGGCCGAGTCCCGCCTCGAACGGGCCGTAGATCGGGCGAAACTCCCGGGCCCACGAGCCGAAGCCTTTCTCGATGCGCATCGCATTCAGCGCCCGCCCGCCGAACAGCCTGAGCCCGTGGTCGCGCCCGGCGTTCATCAAGAGATCGTACAGCGCTCGCTGATACTCGGAGGTGACCCAGAGCTCATAGCCCTGAGCGCCCGTGAAGGACAGCCGCCCCACATAGGCCGGCACCATACCGATCTCCATGCGCCGAAACGTCATGAAAGGAAAGGCGGCCGTGCTCAGGTCGTCACGCACCAGGCTCCGCAGCAGCGACCGGGCGTGCGGACCGGCAATCGAAAGTCCGGTGTACTGCATCGCACAAGGCCTTATCGTCACCCCGGCGGGCGGCGGGTGACGCTCGAACCAGCGCATGTAATACGTCTCGGCCGCATAGGTTCCGACGAGAAAGAAGTGGTCCTCGGCGAGCCGGCAAAGCGTGAAGTCACCAATCAGCTTGCCGCGCTCGTTCAGCATCGGCGTCAAGGCGATGCGTCCGACGGCGGGTACGCGATTGGCCATCACATGCGACAGCCAGTCGGCGCTCCGCGCTCCGCGCACCTCGAATTTGCCGTAATTGGAAATCTCGAGGAGGCCGACCGCATCGCGGACCGCGCGGCACTCCGCCGCCACGTGCGCATGCGAGTTCGAACGCCGGAAGCTCACTTCATCGTGAGCCTCCGAGGCCGTCGGGGCGAACCACAGCGGGTGCTCGAGCGCGCAGTAATCCCCAAAAACCGCGTGCTCCGCCTCGAGCTTCTCGTAAATCGGCGTGGTGCGCAGCGGCCTTGCCGCCGGCAGCTCCTCGTTCGGAAAACGAATGCTGAAGCGGCGCGAATAGTTCTCCCGCACCTTGGCGTTGGTATAGGCGAGCGTGGTCCAATCCCCGTAGCGGGCAACGTCCATGCCCCAGACATCGGCCCCCGGGTCACCGTCCACCATCCAGCGCGAGAGCGCCAGGCCCACCCCGCCGCCCTGGCTGAAACCCGCCATCACCCCGCACGCCACCCAGAAGTTTTGAAGACCTCGGATGGGTCCCACCAGCGGATTGCCGTCCGGCGCAAAGGTGAACGGTCCATTGACCACTTTCTTGATGCCCGCCGGCTCGAGCGCGGGGAAATGCTCGAACCCGACCGCGAGGCTCGGCGCGATGCGCTCGAGATCGTTCGGCAGGAGATCCTGACCGAAGTCCCAGGGCGTGGTCAGCGGCGACCACGGCACGCCCGCGCGCTCGTAGGTGCCCATGAGCATGCCCCCGCGCTCCTGGCGCAGGTAGATCTCGCCCTCGAAATCGATGGCGTGAAGCTGCTCCTTCTTGCCGGCGAGCTCGGGCATGTCGCCGGTGATCAAATACTGGTGCTCCATCGCGAGCACGGGCAGCTCGAGCCCGACCATGCGGCCCACTTCCCGCGCCCACAGGCCCGCCGCGTTCACCACGTGCTCCGCGTGCACATTGCCCTTGTCGGTGATGACATCCCAAGAGCCGTCGGGGCGAGATTTGAGATCGGTGACGCGCGTGTGACGGACGATTTCAGCGCCGCCGATCTGCGCCGATTTGGCATACGCATGCGTCACACCGTACGGATCCACATGTCCCTCGATGGGATCGTACATCGCGCCGACGAAATGCCGCTTGTCCATGAGCGGGAAGAGCTTGGCCGCCTCGTCGACGGAAATGATCTCGAGCTCCATCTTGAGATAGCGGCCGCGCGCCTTGGCCATCTTCAGCCAATCGAGCCGCTCGCGGGTACCCGCGAGCATGACCCCGCCGGTGATGTGCACACCGCAGGACTGACCGGAGATCCGCTCGATCTCCTTATAGAGCTGGATGGTGTACTGCTGCAGCTTGGCGACGTTCGGATCACCGTTCACGGTGTGCATGCCACCGGCGGCGTGCCAGGTGGAACCGGACGTGAGCTCCGCTCGCTCGATGAGCAGGACGTCTTTCCAGCCTGCCTTGGTGAGGTGATAAAGAACGCTCGTGCCGACGACACCACCGCCGATCACGGCGACTTGCGCGTGAGTTTTCATGGAATTTCCAACATCAAGATAGAAGGCTCATTCATTGGATACCGCAAGATGCAGATTGGGCGCGGCGCCGCCCGTGGCGTTGCCGAAGCGCTCGATCAGCCACGACCGGAACAACGCGATCGCCATGTCGGAGAGACCCTCCGGATGCGTGACGAGGTAATAGCCGAAGCCGTCATCCAGCACGTTGTCGAACGGCCGGATGAGCCGGCCGGAACGGATGTAGTCGCCGAACAGGTAATTGTCGATGAGCGCGACCCCCTCGCCGCTCAAGGCGTACTGAACGGCAAGCAGCGCCGTGTCGAACACGAGTCCGCGCTCGACGTTCAGCGCGTGCAGTCCCGCGAGACGCGCGAATTGCGTCCACAGATAATGTCGGGGCAGGTCGGAGAGACGCACGTGAATCAGCTCGTTCGCCTCGATGAATTCGGTGAGACTCTTGCCTTTGTGGCGCTCGGCCACCGTGGGGTGGCACAAAAGACTCTGACGGACCGGCCACAACAGATCGCGCACCAGGTCGGTAACGGTCGGCTTCGAATATACGACCGCGACATCCACTTCATTCAGCGGCGGTCCCACACCGTGGGGGCTCACCAGGTCGATCTCGACATCGGGGGCGATCTGGCGAAAGTCCCGCAGGATCGGCACCGCGAGATGCGCGGCGAAGGTCGGCGGCATCTGCACGCGCAGGGTGCGCATCGGACTCACGCCCTCGTTGCGGATATCGTCGAGGGCGTACTCCAGCCGATCGAACGATTTCATCACCGCCGTGAGCAGATGCTGCCCGGCCTTGGTAAGCACGAGCGCATGGGGACGCCGCTCGAAGAGCTGGACACCGATCAGCTTCTCGAGCGCGATCACATGCCGCGACAATGCGCTTTGCGATATGAGCAGCGCGTTCGCCGCCGCCGTGAAGCTCAAATGCTGCGCGACACCCTCGAACGCACGCAACGCGTTCAACGGCAACCAGCGGCGATCCATCGAAGTCCTCGCCATACCTATCGCAGCCTTAAGGAGACCATGCCTTGGTGTAGCCGATCGCGCGCTTTTGATCCTCGATGATGGTGCGCGAGGCGAGCCACAGGTGATAAGCCGCCCAAAATCCGCTCGGGGCCAGAATCAAGAGCGCCAGGCGCAGCGAGGTGGCGTCGACGCCGCCCGGGCCCGCGAACCAATCGCTGAGCGCACCCACGGCCTGCGGCGCGACGACGATATTCAAGATGTTCGCGACCAGGAGCGAGATCGCGATGAACATGTTGCGCATGTGGCAGGGCGAGAGATTGTTGAGAAGGCCGAAGCACGGCCCGATGTAGAAATAAATCGCGGGAATGAACATCCAGAACATGAGCTTGCATACGATGAGCGAATGCGTCCAATACGCGAGGATCGAGGGAATGGTGGCGAAGGCGATGCCGGCGGCGAGCAGCCATACCACGCGCCGCGGGTCCGCCATGCGCGGCCGCGACAAGATCCAGGCGGTGCCGATCGTGGCAAGCGATCCGCCGATGAGATGGATATTGCCGGTGACCGCCCCTGCCTGCCCGACGTCCAGATTGTAGGCGCGCTGCAAAAAAGTGGGCGTCCACCAAATGAGGCCCCAACCCCAGAGGGCGCACAGCCCGCCGCCCACCACCACGTGAAAGGCCGCCTTCTGTTGCCACAGAAATTTGAGCGATTGCCGAAGCGAGGGTCGCAGCTCATCGAGCACGCCGTCGAGACGGCCGCGGACCGGCTCGCGCACCGTGAGGTAGACCAGGATGCCCATGATCAGGCCCGGCACGCCGAGAGCGATGAAAGCCGCCCGCCAGTTATAGAGATGCGCGATCTTGCCGGCGAAATCCGCTCCGAGGTACGCGCCGATCGGCGCGCCGAGGGCTAGCACTGTCATCGCCATGGGCCGCCGGTCCGCCGGAAAATAATCCGACACGATGGCGGTCGAGGGGGGCGTGCCCCCTGCCTCGCCCACCCCGACGCCGACGCGACCGAGCAAGAACTCCAGATAGTTGCGCGAGCGCCCGCACATGATCGTGAACGCCGACCACACGACCAGCGATATCGCGAGGATGTTGCGCCGGTTCATCCGATCGGCGCACCAGGAAATCGGAATCCCGAAGGCCACGTAGAACAGGGCGAGCGGCGTACCGGTGAGGAACGCGACGCCCTTGTCGTTCAGATGAAGCTCCAGCCGGATCGGCTCGAGCACCGTCGACACGACATAACGATCAGCGATGTTGATGGCATAGATCAAGCAGGTGAGGATCAGCACGTACCAGCGCAGGATCGACGGCGGCGACCGCGCTTGGGTGATATCGATGGTGGTGCTGCTCAAACCCGGACACCCCGTGGATGCAATCCTTGGCACCATACCTGTTTCGCCCGCGATATGCGACGGCCCGCGCGCGGGCCTAAAAATGACATGGGTGAATCGCGAAATGGCATAGCGCGCCGCGCGGGGAGTATTAAGCTGCGCGGCGTGGAGCGTTTCGACTACGTCATCGTGGGTGCCGGGACCGCAGGATGTGTGCTCGCGGACAGGCTATCCGCCAGCGGCCGCGATCGGGTGCTGGTCCTGGAGGCCGGCGGCTCCGATGCCCGTTTCTGGATCAAGGCGCCGATCGGCTACGGTTTCACGTTCGCCGATGAGCGCGTGAACTGGAAATTTCAGGCGCGCGGCAGCCCCGGGCTCAATGGGCGCGGCATGTACTGGCCGCGCGGCCGGGTCGTGGGAGGGTCGAGCTCCATCAACGCGCTGGTGTACTGCCGAGGGATGCCGGCCGATTTCGACGACTGGCGGGATCTCGGCAACCCGGGATGGGGCTGGGACCAGGTGCGTCCGTATTTTGAGCGATCGGAGCGCCGCGTCGCGCCCGACGGCCGGGCGCTCACGCCGGGCCCGCTCGACGTCAAGGACGTGACCCCCTATCTGCACCCCATGGGAAAGGAGTGGCTGGACGCCGCAGCCGAGCTCAAGCTCCCCGTCACCCCCGATTTCAACGGCCCGAATCCCGAGGGGCTTGGTTGCTATCAACTCAATATCCGCAACGGCCGCCGCTGGTCGGCTGCGGACGCCTTTCTTCGGCCCGCCTTGAGGCGCCCTAATGTGAAGCTCGAGACCGGCGCCTGGGCGAGCAAGCTGCGCTGCGAGGGCAGACGTGTGTCGGGCGTGGAATTTTTTCGCGAGAACGAGCGGTATTTCGCGAAAGCCGATCGCGAAGTCATTTTATGTGCAGGTGCCGTCAACTCGCCGCAGCTCCTGCAGCTCTCGGGCATCGGCCCTGGCAAGCTCTTGAGCGAGCACGGCATCGACACCGTGCTCGACAATTCCGCGGTGGGCGGTCATCTTCAGGATCACCTCGCCGTGGTCTATTCGTTCAAGGCCTCGCGGCCGACGCTGAATGACGAGCTGCATTCACCCACCCGGCGCCTGCTCGCCGGGATGCGCTATTTATTGACCCGCCGCGGGCCGGTGAGCCTCAGCGTGAATCAATTCGGCGGGTTTCTGCGCGCCGACCCGCGCGCGAGCCGCCCCGACGTGCAGCTGTACTTCAATCCGGTCACCTACGGTGCAGGCGACGCCGCACGCACCCGCATCACGGTCGACTCCTTCTCGGGTTTCTATCTCTGCTTTCAGCCAACCCGCCCCACCAGCACGGGCCGCATCGATCTGGCGAGCAGCGACTTCCGCTCGGCGCCGTGCATCGCACCCAACTATCTGTCCACAGAGAAGGATGTGAGCGACGTCCTGCATGGCGCGCGGCTGATCCAGGCCATCGCCCGCACCCGCGCGATCCGCAGCCTGATCCGGGCGCCGCTCGAGCCGGATCTGTTGCGCATGAGCGAGCCCGATCTCATTGCCGACTTTCGCGCTCGGGCCGCGACCGTGTATCACCCGGTGGGCACATGCCGCATGGGCCGGAGCCCGCAGGGCCGGAGCCCGCAGGGCCGGAGCCCGCAGGGCTCCGTGGTCGACGCATCGCTTCGCGTGCACGGGATGGAGCGCCTGCGCGTCGTCGATGCCTCGGTCTTTCCCTCGGTCACATCGGCGAACACCAATGCTCCTACCTTGATGGTCGCGCAGAAGGCCGCCGACCTCATCGCGGCCGGATGACCTCGAGTAACTCACAAGGACGGGGACTCTATGAAGCTCGATAGCCTGAAGGTATTCGTGGTCGGCAACCCGCCGCCGGGTTATGGCGGCCGGTACTTCGTTTTCTTGAAGCTGAGAACCGCCTGCGGCATCGAGGGCGTGGGCGAGGTCTACGCCGCGACCTTCGGCCCCCGCGTCATCGCCTCGATGATCGAGGACGTCTTCGCGCGGCGCTTCCTCGGGCGCGACCCCTTTCATATCGAGGCGCTCTGGCGCGAGTGTCACGGCTCAGGATTCACCTTGCGGCCGGACCTGTCGCTCATGAGCGTGGTGAGCGGATTGGAAATGGCATGCTGGGACATCATCGGCAAGCTGGTCGAGCAACCGGTGTACCAGTTGCTCGGCGGCCGCGTGCACGAGCGCCTGCGCACCTACACCTACCTATATCCCGCGCCGGGAGAGAGCGAGGATTTCTATCACGACGCCGAGCGCTCGGCGACCCGCGCCGCCGAATACGTCGAGCAAGGGTTCACGGGACTCAAATTCGATCCCACGGGAGGCTACTCGGCCTACGATCCGCGCCAGCCCACTCAGGAGCAAATCGAGCGGACGGTGCGGCTCACGCGGCTGGTACGCGAGGCCGTCGGCGACAAGGCCGACCTCCTGATCGGGACGCACGGTCAGTTCACGCCTTCGGGGGCGATTCGCCTCGCCAAGCGGCTCGAGCCCTACGACCCGCTGTGGTTCGAGGAGCCGGTGCCGCCCGAGACGCCCGAGCAGATGGCGGTGGTTGCTCGCGGTACCTCGATTCCGATCGCCACGGGCGAGCGGCTCACCACCAAGTACGAATTCGCGCGCGTACTCGCCACTGGCGCGGCCAACATCCTGCAGATGAATCTCGGCCGGGTGGGCGGCTTGCTGGAGGCGAAGAAGGTGGCATCGCTCGCCGAGGTGCACTATGCGCAAATCGCACCGCATCTGTACTGCGGTCCGGTGGTCGGGGCCGCCAACATTCAAATTGCGACGTGCTCGCCCAATTTTTTGATTCTCGAGAGCATTCAGCAGTGGAGCGGCTTTCACGCGAAGATTCTGAAAACGCCCATCCGCTGGGAGTCGGGGTTCGTCATTCCGCCGACCGCACCCGGACTCGGCGTCGAGCTCGACGAGGCCGTCGCGCTTGCGCACCCTTATACGGGCGAGGGACTGCATCTCGAGATGGAGCATCGGCCGCTCGGCTGAACAGGAAACACGATGCGATATGGATTCGTTGGTCTGGGTCATCTGGGCCGCCACCTCGCGACCCACCTCGTCCGCAAGGGTTTCGAGCTCGCCGTCTTCGATCTCGATCGGTCGAGAGCTCGCTCGGTCCTCGAGGCCGGCGCGCAGTGGGTACCATCGGTCGCCGAGCTCGCAAAGGGTGCCGACGGCCTGATCACGTGCCTGCCCTCGCCCGCGGCGAGCGCCGCCGTGATGGATCAGGCGCTCCCCGTCATGCGCTCCGGCAGCACCTGGATCGAGATGAGCACCAATGACTTCGCCGAGATAGAGGCCCTCGCGACCCGCGCCGCCGCCGCCGGCATCGGCACCCTCGCCTGCCCCGTGACCGGCGGGGTTCATCGCGCCGAGGCCGGCGACATCACCGTGCTTGTGGGCGGCGCGCAACAACTATTCGAGGCGCACGGGCCTGCGCTCCGGGCGATGGGCGGGCGGGTGATTCACTTGGGTGGCATCGAGCAGGCTGCGGTCACCAAGGTCGTTACCAACATGCTCGCCTTCATTCATCTGATCGCCGCCGGAGAGGCGCTGATGCTGTGCGCCAAGGGCGGGGTCGAGCTGCGCGCCGCCTTCGATGCCATCGCCGCGAGCTCGGGCAACAGCTTCGTCCACGAGACCGAAAGTCAGGTGATCCTCAATGGCAGCTATGACATTGGTTTCACAATGGATCTTGCCTGCAAGGACGCTGGATTCGCGATCGAGTTCGCGCGCCGATTCGGTGTGCCGCTGCGGCTCGCCTCGGTGATGGAGCAGACCTTTATCGAGGGCCGTGCGCGCTACGGCGGGGCCGCTTGGTCCTCGATGATCGTCAAGCTGCTGGAGGATGCGGTCGGCACCCCGCTCCGGGCGGTCGGATTTCCCGCGCGTCTCGGACCCGAGCACGCATAGCCGCATCGCGCCGGGTTTCATCGAATTTTCGCATGACTGAATCGAAATTCAGCATGCCCTGATGCCTGCCGGCAACAAAATAAGGCTTCCGTTCGTCGAACGCGATGCTATTCTCTAGGGAATATTACAAGTCTGCGCGCCGAATCGCGGACCTTTGTAAAGACGAATTATACGTAAAGGGATGGGAAGCATGAATTCATACACGAAGCTATCGTATGCGATTGCCGCCATTCTGAGCGGCTCGGCGAGCGGTTTGACGGCCCGTGCGGCGGCGCCCACCGACACCGGCGACACCGCCACCGACACGATCCAGGAAATTACGGTGACCGCCCAGCGCCGCTCGGAAAACATCCAGGACGTGCCGATCACGATCCAGGCACTCACGGCCGAGACTCTAACCCAGCTCAACGTCCAGACTTTTGACGAGTTCGTCAAATATTTGCCCAATGTGACTCAGGGCACTTATGGCCCGGGTCAGGGGAATATCTACATGCGCGGCTTGGGCCAGGGAGCGCTCGGCGTGCAGGGCGAAGGCTCCGTAGGCCTGTTTCCGAATGTCGCGGTGTACCTGGACGAACAGTCAGCACAGCTACCGAGCCGCAACCTCGACGTGTACGCCGCCGACCTCGAGCGCATCGAGGTCCTCGAGGGACCGCAGGGCACCGTATTCGGCGCCGGTGCGGAGGCGGGCGTGGTCCGTTACATCACCAACAAGCCGAAACTCGACGTGACCGAGGGCAGTGTCGATGCGGACTACAGCGCCACGGCACACGGAGACAACAACAGCAGCGTGGTGGCGGTGCTCAACGTCCCGCTCATCGAGGACACGCTGGCGATACGCGGCGTGGTCTACGACGACAACCGCGGTGGGTACATCAATAACGTTCCGAGCACGTTCACGCGCAGCGGTTACGATCTTGGGCTCGCGCTCTACAACGGCGGCAAGACAAATTTTTACGGCAAGGTCACGAGCCCCGGGGTGGTGCCTGCCAACAGCCTGTCGATCAACAACTCGAACCAGGTCGCCAACGATATCAACCCCCTGACCTACCAGGGCATTCGGGTTGGTCTCTTGTGGAAGGTCAACGATCACTGGGACGCGCTGCTGCAGCAGTCCTACCAGGAGATGGATGCGCAGGGCGTGTTCTATTCAATGCCCAGCACCGGCGGAGGACAGTACGGCCCGACCAGCGCCGGCTTCAATCCGTCGGCGGGTCTCACGGGAGGCACCCCGCTGCCACAGCTGTCGGTGAGTCTGTACAACCCGTCCTATAACAAGGACAAGTTCGAGAACACTGCATTGACGGTGAACGGCAACATCAACGACTACAAGCTGGTGTACGCCGGCTCGTACCTGGTTCGCAACGTCAGCCAGCAGACGGACTACACGAATTACGCACGCGGCAAATGGGGCTACTACTACCAGTGCACCGGTTTCAGCAAGAGCTACGACCCGCCGACCAAGTGCTACTCCCCGAGCGCCGTGTGGCAGGATACGGAACGCTTGACGCACCTCAGCCAGGAGATGCGGCTGAGCACGCCGGACGATTACCGGATCCGCGCACTGACGGGACTCTTCTACGAAGACTACAAGATCGACGACGATACCGAGTGGCTCTACCGGACGGTGCCCACGTGCTCCGCGGCCCAGACCACGGAATGCTACTTGAACGTTCAGCCGCCGCCCGGCCAGACCGCGAACAATCCGAACGTGCGCAATTCCAACACCGGATTCTTCGACGACGTCCAGCGCGGCTATGACCAGAAGGCGATTTTCACCTCGGTCGACTTCGACATCCTGCCGAAAGTGCTGACCCTGACCGGCGGTACCCGCTACTTCATCTTCGACGATCACATTGCCGGCGGCGATGTGGGCAGCTTCTACTGCAAATTCTACGGGGGGTACAACGCAACGAGTTTCACTCCCTGCTCGACCAGCAACAACAACGGATTCAATCATAATTTCTACGGGGGACCGCCGGGCGCCGTTTCGGGTTACCACCCGGGACCCTACGGCTATAACTTCAACGCATCGCCCGTGAATCACATGACCGAGCACGGTTTTCGCAGCCGCGGCAACTTGAGCTGGAAGATCACCCCCGACGTGATGGTCTATTACACTTATTCGGAAGGCTATCGCCCAGGCGGCTTCAACCGGGGCACCAACGGGGCTCTCCCGCAGGGTTACGTGCCGGGTGTATCTGCCTCGTCGAAGTGCGGGTACACCGGCAAGCCGGCGTGCCAGTACTACACGCCGCTCGAGTGGCAGTCGGATAACCTGATCAATCAAGAGATTGGCTGGAAAACCGAGTGGTTCAGCCATCGCCTGCAGGTGAACGGCGCGGTCTATCAGGAAAAATGGGATGACGTTCAGACCTCGTTCTTCGATCCGCAGCAGGGACTCGGCAACCTGACCTTCAATACCAATGGTCCTTACTACAGGGTGCGGGGCATCGAGCTGCAGGTCGTCGCACAGCCGCTGCTCGGCCTGACGGTCACGGGGTCCGGGGCCTACAACGACAGCCGGCTGGTGAATTCTCCATCGCTGACCAACAACAACCCGAAAAGTCAGGCCCCCAGTTCCGGCGGGCCCTATACGGGTCCGAACACGACGAGCCTGGGGCAGGTGATCAGTTCCATTCCGAATGTGTACGGAGCGCCCGGCAGCCGGCTCGCGGAGTCGCCGCTATTCGAAGGCAACATACGCGCTCGGTACGAATGGCCCTTCTTCACTTACCACGCGTTCGTGCAGGTGGGCGCGAGCCACACCGGCGAGACGCTCAACCAAACCGGGAATGTGACGCCCTTCATGCAGCCGGGATATACGACCTATGACGCGTCGACGGGTGTCTCCAAGGACCGATGGACTGTGACGGCGTACGGACAGAACATCACCGACGTTCTGGCGAGCACCTACACCTCGAGCAACCAGTTCGTTGTGACGGAGACGACGCTTCGCCCGCGCGTACTGGGAGTCAGGTTCGGTTACAAGTTCGGCGGGGAAAGTAAATAGCCGGGCAAGCCGGGCGCTGGCGGTGTTGTACAATGCGAGGCGGGCGGTGCTGCCCGCCTCCTGTTGCCCGACCATGAACGCGACCAGCATGGATTTAGGCGCTGCGCACGTCGATGCGGAAGCAAAACGTGTGCGCGAGCTCATTGAGCAGAAGGAGTTCTCGCGTGCGCTTACCGCCGCGGTAGCGCTGCGAGCCGCCGCTCCGCAGCATCGCGACGTCCTTTATATGATCGCCGTCTGCCAACGGTTCCTGAAGCGCGTGCCGGATGCGCTCGCGACTCTCGCAGAGCTTGAAAAGATACATCCGCAATTCAGCCGTCTGTACCAGGAGCGGGGCCATTGCTACGTGACCCAACGCAACGCCGTCGAGGCTATCGGAGCGTTTGAGCACGCGGTGCGACTGAACGCCTCGCTTCCGGGAAGCTGGAACGCGCTCGCGGCCCTGTACCGGCTCGTGGGCCGGCCCGCGGCCGCCGACAGCGCCGCCGCCCAGACGCAGCGGCTCGCCGCCCTGCCCGCGGAGCTCATCGCCGCCGAGGGCATGTTCGCCGAGGGCGATATCGCCGAGTCGGAACGGATCGTCCGCGAGTTCTTGAGAACGAAGAATCCGCTCGACGTCGACGCGATGTGGCTGCTCGCGAAGATCGGCATGAAGCTCGAGATCCTCGACGATGCCGAGCTTCTGCTCGAGGGCGTGCTGTCTATCAAGCCCGATCACCCCATTGCTCGACATGATTTCGCCATCGTCCTCGCGCTCAGACACAAACATGGGCGCGCCATGGAGGAAATTCAGAAGCTGCTGGCGATCGACCCCGCCAATCGCGCCTTCCGCACGACTCGGGCTGCGATCCTGATGGGCCTCGGCAGGCACGACGAGGCCCTGCCGATCTATCAACGGGTGCTGGCGGAAACGCCGTCGGATCCGGACTTGCATCTATCGATTGCGCATGCCTTGAAGACGATGGGTAAATCCGAGCAAGCGATCGTCTCTTATCGGGCGGCGGCGACTCTTCGTCCTAGCTACGGAGAAGCGTACTGGAGCTTTGCGAACCTCAAGCGCCATCGATTCACCGATCAGGAGATCGGCCGCATGCGCGCCGAGGAATCGGCGCCGGACGTCAACCTTGCAGACCGGTACCACCTGTGTTTCGCGCTCGGCAAGGCGCTCGAGGATCGCGGCGAGTATGCCGAATCGTTCCGCTATTACGCACGCGGCAATGAGCTCAAGAAATCCCAGACCCGCTACAAGCCGGCGAGTATCGAGTACAACACGCGCTTGCTGCAACAGACCTTCACGAAGGAGTTCTTCGAGGCACGGCGCGGCTCGGGCTCGCCGGATCCTTCAGCCATATTCATCGTCGGACTCCCGCGATCGGGGTCGACGCTCATCGAGCAGATTCTCTCGTCGCACTCGAAGGTCGAAGGCACGATGGAGCTTGCAGACATACCGCGACTCGTTCAAACGCTGCAGGGGCGCGACAACTACGACTCCTACAAGAAATTCTGGGATCAATACTTCGAGGCGTTGAGCGTCCGGAGCCCTGAGGACTTAACCAGGGACGGCGCGCAGTACCTCAACGACACGTTGATTTACCGCCAGGATCGCAAACCGTTCTTTACGGACAAGAATCCGAATAATTTCCGCAACATCGGCCTCCTCCAGCTCATTTTGCCGAACGCCAAGATCATCGATGCGCGACGCGGCGCCATGGCCTGCTGCTTCAGCAATTTCAAGCAGTTGTTCGCCACGGGTCAGGAATTCAGCTACAGCCTGGAGGATGTGGGCAACTACTATCGCTGGTACGTCGAAGTCATGCGCCACTGGGATCGGGTGTTGCCCGGCAAGGTGCTGCGGGTCCAGCACGAAGAGGTAGTCGAGGATCTCGAAACCAACGTGCGCCGTATCCTTGCTTTCTGCGGCCTCGAATTCGAGCCGGCGTGCCTCGAGTTCCACAAGACGGAACGACGAGTGCATACGGTGAGCTCGGAACAAGTGCGCCGGCCGGTCAATCGCGACGGCGTCGACCACTGGCGCCACTTCGAGCCATGGCTGGACGCTTTGAAAACCGCCTTGGGTCCCATCGACTCCCTCTGATGTCGGCTGCAGCTCCCACGGCCTCACCCGTAACGACCAGCGTCGAATCCGAGGTGCTGCGCCTGCGAGCGCTGATGGAGAAGGGTCAATTCGCCGATGCGCTCGCGGGCGGCCAGCGACTGCGTCACGAAGTCCCGGAGAATCGCGATGTGTTGTACATCATCGCGGTGAGCGAACGCTATCTCGGCAAGATCGAAGCTGCGCTGGACACGCTGAGGCAATTGGAAAGGATCCATCCGGGCTTCAGCCGCCTCCATCAAGAGCGCGGTCATTGCCTTTTGGCGGCGCGCGATCCGCGGGCCGCCATCCAGGCGTACCTCGCCGCCGTGAGCATCAATGTCGCGCTGCCGGCGAGCTGGAAAGCCCTGGAAGTTCTATTCCGGTCCGCCGGACAAATCGACGCCGCCCAAAACGCCGCGGCTCACGTCGCGAAACTCGCAACCTTGCACCCGGCAGTCGTCGCGGCCAGGGGTCTGTTCTCGGACGGCGAAATCGCTACCGCCGAACACATCATCCGCGAGTACCTCAAGAGTCGCCCGGATGACATCGAGGGGATGCGGCTGCTCGCGCAAATCGGCGTCAAGCTCGATGTGCTCGATGATGCCGAATTCCTCCTGGAGAGCGTGCTCCTCTTCGCGCCCGATTATCATCTGGCGCGTTACGATTACGTGCAGGTGCTTCTGCAGCGCCACCAGCACGTGAAGGCCCTCGAGGAGTGCAAGCGGCTGCTCAGCACCGAGCCGCAGAACCGCAATTATCGAACGGTGTACGCCACCGCCTGCGTTGCACTGGGGCAGTACGATGAGGCCCTGGCGGAATATCGCGAACTGTTGGTGGATGCGCCGAATGCGGCGAGCATCCACCTCTCGATCGCCCATGCGCTCAAGACTCTCGGCCGACAGCAGGAGGCGATCGATTCGTATCGAGCCGCCGCAGAGGCGGCGCCGGGTTTTGGCGATGCGTACTGGAGTCTCGCCAATCTGAAGACCTACCGGTTCTCGGAGGATGAGATCGCCAGGATGCGCAATCACGAAACACTGGCCAGCACGCCACTCGTCGATCGATACCACCTGTGTTTCGCACTCGGCAAGGCGTTCGAGGATAGCGCCGACTATGAGCGGTCTTTTGGCTACTACGAGCGTGGCAACGCACTGAAGCATGGCGAGATCCGCTTTCGGCTGGATCCGATCAAACGCAATGCACGCATGCAAATGGCTGTTTGCACGTCTCAGTTCTTCAAAGCGCGACAGGGGTACGGGTGCTCGCGACCGGACCCCATATTCATCGTTGGATTACCGCGGGCAGGATCCACGCTGCTCGAGCAGATCCTCGCGTCTCACTCCAAGGTCGAAGGCACCATGGAGCTCGCGGATATTCCACGCCTCGTGAACGCCCTGTCGGGCCGTAGCAACGAATCTAACCCTTACCCCACGCTGCTCCCCGGCTTGAGCGCGGAGCGCTGCGCAGAGCTCGGCGAGAAGTACCTCGCGGACACGCAAATCTACCGCACCTCGAGGCCCTTCTTCATCGACAAAATGCCGAATAATTTTCGGCACATCGGTCTCATTCATCTGATTCTGCCCAATGCGAAGATCATCGATGCACGGCGCGAGCCCATGGCATGCTGCTTCAGCAACTTCAAGCAGCTATTCGCGTCTGGTCAGGAGTTCACTTACAGTATCGAGGACATCGCCCGGTATTACCGCATGTACATTGAGCTGATGGGCCACTGGAACGCGGTATTGCCGGGCAAGATCTTGAAAGTTCAGCATGAGGATCTTGTCGACGATCTCGAGGGCAATGTGCGGCGGATGCTCGATTTCTGCGGTCTCGACTTTGAGCCCGCCTGTCTCGAGTTCCACAAGACCGAGCGCAGCGTGCGGACGGCAAGCTCCGAGCAGGTGCGCATGCCTATTTTCAAGGAAGGTCTCGACCATTGGCGCAACTTCGAGCCGTGGTTGGGTCCGTTGAGGACGGCTCTTGGCGACTTGGCCTGCGGGGATTCTGACGCCTCTCGGCTTTGATTTAAGAACATCAGGGGATGAAATATGAACTCCAACCAGAAACTGTGCTGCGCCATTGCGGCGATCCTCGGTGGCTCGTCCGCCGGTGTCGCTTACGCCGGCCCGGCGGCCGAGAATGCCGAGGTCGCTCCGACCTCCTCGAGTGACACGCTCTCCGAGATCACCGTCACCGCGCAGCGGCGCACCGAGAACATTCAAGACGTACCGATTTCAATTCAGGCGTTGACCGGGGAAACACTGCAACAGCTCAACATCCAGACGTTCGACGACTACATCAAATATTTGCCGAACGTTACGACCGCGAGCAACGGGCCCGGCCAGAACGAGGTTTTCATGCGCGGCTTGAGCGCCGGCTCGCAGGCCAGCCAGGGCAGCGGCTCGACGGGCCTGTGGCCGAACGTCGCGATCTACCTGGACAACCAGTCCGCTCAGCTGCCGAATCGGAACCTGGACATTTATGCCGCGGATATGAACCGGATCGAAGTCCTCGAGGGTCCGCAGGGCACGCTGTTCGGCGCCGGCGCCGAGGCCGGCGTCATCCGCTACATCACCAACGAGCCGAAGCTCGACGTGACCGAGGGGAACGTCAAAGCGGGTTACGGGGTGACTGCGCATGGCGATCCGAACACCGACGCGACCGCGGTATTGAACGTTCCGCTGATCGAGGGCACGCTCGCGGTGCGCGGAGTGATCTACGACGACCGTCGCGGCGGCTACATCGACAACGTGCCGGGGACGTTCACGCGCAAGGACACCGACCTCGGGATCGCAATCGAAGGAGCAGGCGGTTATCCGACCGGTTGCAACGCGGTTGGCGCGCCGCCTTGCCAGGTCCCTCCGGGCAGCCCTTCCCTCAACAACAACAATCTCACGGGAACCAACATCAATCCCGTCGACTATCAGGGAATACGCGTCGAGGCGCTTTACAAGATCAACGAGGACTGGAACGTGCTGCTCTCGCAGTCGTACCAGGACATGACCTCCCAAGGCGTCTTCTATCAGCAGCCGAACGCATCCGATGGCGCGCCACTGCAGCCGCTCCAGGTGACCTTGTTCAATCCGGCGTACGACAAGGACCGGTTCGAGAGCACGGCCTGGACGGTCAACGGCAAGTTCGGACCCATCAAGGCCGTTTATACCGGCGGCTACCTCGATCGGCACGTCGAGCAGCAAGGCGACTACACGAATTACGCGCGCGGCTATTATGCCGACTACTATCAGTGCGTCGGCCCCGCCCAAGGCGTGCCGTCGGCTTGCTACTCGCCGAGCGCCAACTGGCACTCGACCGAGCAGAACCAGCATGAGCAGCACGAGCTGCGATTCAGCACGCCGGATGAGTGGCGTCTGCGCGCCATCGCCGGCGCCTTCTACGAAATCAACAAGCTCTACGACCAGACCGGCTGGATGTACAAGAACCTGCCGCCCTGCACGTCGAACGGTGCGCCGGGCACTCCGGGGAATACCGGCTGCTTGTCGAACGTCGGCACATTCCCCGGGACCTACGTCCAGAATCCCGGCGTGCAAGGCGACAACACGTCCTTCTATCAGGATCAATTTCGCCAGACCAAGCAAACGGCTTTCTTCGCCTCGGGCGACTTCGACATCATTCCGAAGGTGCTGACGCTCACGGCCGGAACGCGCCATTTCCTGTTCCAGAACTCCATGCAAGGCAGCGTGCTCTCGAGTTTCGGCTGCTTCGAGGCGGGCTTGCCGCCGGGCGGCTGCCATAATCCGTTGTACAGCTACAACCTCAACGCCGATAACCTTCGCGATACCGAATCGGGCTTCAAGAGCCGTGGCAACCTGACCTGGCACATCACGCGGGACATCATGGTGTATTACACCTACTCGCAAGGCTTTCGCCCCGGCGGCTTCAACCAGAACGGGAATGCCCAGCATACCTACGGCCCTGATCAAGTGGCGCAATACTTGATTCCGCGCTCCTACTCATCCGATGACTTGACCAACAACGAGATCGGCTGGAAGTCCGAATGGTTCGACCATCGCCTGCAGTTCAACGGAGCCGTCTACCGCGAGAACTGGAACAACGTCCAGGTCGAGTTCTTCAACCCCGGCGTGGTCGGCAACCTGTTCTACGACACCAACGGTCAGAACTTCCGCATCAAGGGGATCGAGACCCAGCTGGTGGGCCGGGTCACGAGCGGGTTGACGCTGCAATACTCGGCGGCCTGGAACCAGAGCGTGCAGACGAATTCGCCCGCGCTGATCGACAACAATCCCGCGAGTGCGAACTACGGCAAGCCGATCACGACGGTCTGCGGCGGCTCGTTCTACACGGGCACGTGCGTTCCGGTCACGAATCCGTTCGGCCCCGTTGGCGCACCGAGCGCCAACGCGCCGCCGATTCAGATGAGCGGGCGCGCACGCTACGAGTGGACCATGGCGGGGTACACGCCGTTCGTGCAAGCGAGCTTCACCCACACCGGCCATTCTTTCACGCAGGCAGGATCGAACCCGACGATTTTGCCCGGCGGAGCCATCAATACCTCGCGCGGTCGGTTCGAGGTGCCGGCTTACTCGACCGTCGATGCCTCGATCGGCGTCGCGAAGGACGCCTGGTGGGTGAGCCTGTACGGCCAGAACCTCGCGAATTCGAACGCGAGCACCTTTATCAGCACCGATCAATTCATCGTCGAGCAGACACCCCTGCGGCCTCGCATCCTGGGAGGCTCGTTCGGGTACAAGTTCTGATATGACCCCGCTGATCTGGCGAAGGCGTATTACGGGCTGGGATAGAGGCGATAGCCCGTCACGCGGGCGAACGCCGAGATGACAACGCCCAGCAACAGCACGACGAAAATAGTGCACACCACCGCGGTTGCCGTGTAGCCCGCGGCCTTGTCCTGGGGACTTCGCATCAGCACCGGCAAGCCGAGATAGAGGATATAGATTCCGTACAATGCGGCCAGGAACTGCAGTAGTCCCCCGATCCCCGGCAACAAAACGAATACGGTGCCGACCGCGGCGGGCGTGAACATGTAGGCTGCCGTCTTCATCGCCTGGCGCTGATCGTGCTGCCCAGCGAAGGTCGGCGCGAGCGCATCGATGATCCGGCCGACGAGATATACGCCGAGCAGCGCAAAGCCGAATCTGATCAACGCCCATGTCAGGCCGGTGATCACCGGCAAGCGCCAGAAGCCGAATCCGATGAGCGACATGCGGATGAAGTTCATCACCGCCGAGAAGGCCGCCAGTGGAATGACGTATCCCTTGAAAAGCTGCGCCACGCCGGTCGGCTCGGCCGCGATGACCGGCCACTCGGTCTTCGGCGTAATGAGAATATTCTTGACGCGATCGATGAGCGTTCGCGACGACGACGCGGAGCCCGAATCCCACGCCGTTGTGCCGGCGCCATAGCCGCCCGGCGGCATCCCCCCTCCCGGTGGAGTGCCCGGCGGCGCCGTGCTGCTCGACGCACCGGCGTCGCTGACGGGACCTCTGGGCGGCCTCATCGATGTCGCGTCGGGATTGCCGGCCGAACTCAACGGCTGACCGCAGTGACCGCAAAATCGCGCGCCGTCGGTCACGGGCTGGCTGCACTTGGGACATAGCATGGCATTTTCCTTCTGTATAGTTATTCGGCCCTTGTCCTGAAGCATTCGCTGCTGCGGCCCTATGGTACGCCTTGTCGTGCGTGTCAGAAATCCGCGATGATTTCCTCCACCCAGCCGAGCAGGTGCTGTGCATACAGCCGATCGACGACCAAGAGCGTTGCGGCCTCGTCCAGCCGCAACGCGAGCACGGACAGGTCAGCCATTCGGCTGGTGCGAGCCTCACCCAACTGCGGCATCGAGGCGGCCGACCCGAGCCGCTCCAGCAGATCGCGGGTGCGACCGCCAGTGATTTCCCACACCGTCAGGCCCCCGGTCTGATCCACGAAGCAGCCCCAGGCGCTTGCCGCGTTCACGCGCTGCGCGAGCGCTTCGAATACCGCCCCATCGGCGCACAGCAGCAGCGTCTCGGTGGGAGTCCGCCAGGCGAGGGTGAGCGCCGAGCCGCCCGCCGTGTAAGCGATCGCTTGCAGCGGTGCAGGCAAAGCGCCCCCGACGACTTCGGCCACGCTCGGCGGCAGCTCCTCGGCGGCGTTGAAATATCGCAACACAGCCACCACGAGGTCGGTTCGCGGGCGCATCGATAGCCCGGCGGTCTCGACGCTCCAGTGGCTCCGGCTAACCACGCAATCGCTCGCCCGCGGGATCGATGAAGGGCCCTTTCACGACACATGCCTCCAGCGTCGAACCCAGGTGGTGGATCTTCACCCGCTCGCCCACACGCTCGAACCCGCGGGCGAGCATGCCGAGGGCAACGGGAGCCTTGAGCTCGGGACTGTAGTAGCTCGAGGTCACATGACCCTCCGTAAGGGTCGGTGGCGGCGCGGATGCAATCTGTCCGCCAACGGGCAACCGCGTACGGCCGTCTGCGGGTGCCAGCGCAACCAGTTGAAAGCGCTCCGCCGCACGCGCGGCCGGCCGAAGCAACGAGCGGCGCCCGACGAAATTCGCCCGCTTGCGCTCGATGCCGCGCGCTAAGCCGACATCGCCCGGCAAGGTCGTGCCGTCGGTGTCCGTACCGATGTGAATGAAGCATTTCTCCGTGCGCAGGATCTCGAGTGCCTCGATGCCGTAAGGCACCGCCCGCACGTGGGGCGCGAGTGCCCAGAGACGCTCGAGGAAGCTCCTCGTGTGCGCGACGGGCAGATTGATCTCGTAACCCAGCTCGCCGCTGAAGCTCGCACGCAGCACGCGCAAGGGAACACCGTCGAGCGAGCCCGAGCGCATCGTCATGTGCTTCATGGCGCTCGGCGCGAGCTCTGGGTCGAATCCTGCCGCGGCGAGCCAGTCCCACGCCTTGGGGCCGGCCACGGTGATGTTGCCCCACCGCGAGGTGACCTGTGTGACGAGCACTTTGAGGTGGGTATATTCGCACTGCAGCCACTCCTCGAACGCCGCTGCCGTTCGCTCGACGCCCGCGCTGGTCGTGTTGACCCAATAATGTGACTCGCCGAGGCGCGCAACGATGCCATCGTCCACCAGGATGCCGTTTTCGTTGAGCAACACGCCGTAGCGCGCCTGACCCGGCGCGAGCGTCGACATCGTGCCCACATACATGAGATCGAGAAACTCCGCGGCGTCGGGACCGAACACCTCGAGCTTGCCGAGCGGCGAGCCGTCGAGCAGGCCGGCATTGCGGCGCACGGCCCCTGCCTCGCGCTGTGCCGCGGACTCGAGGTCCTCGCCCGCCAGAGGATAGGCCGCCGGCCGATACCACGAGCCGAATTGCTCGAACAGCGCGCCTCGATCGCGGTGCCATTGCTCCTCCGGCAGGTGCTTCAGGGGACGATAGAGCTCACCGCGCCGCCGGCCTACGAGCGCACCCAAGGTCACGGGAGCAAAGGGTGGGCGAAATTTCGTGGTACCCACCATGCCTGGTGCACGGCCGGTGAATTCGCCCAGAGAGACCAGGGCATTCACGTTGCTGGTCTTGCCTTGATCCGTGCCCATGCCGGTGGTCGTGTAGCGCTTGAAGTGCTCGATCGAGCGATAATTCTCGCGGGCGGCAAGGCCGACGTCGTCCAAGGTCACATCATTCTGCAGATCCACGAAGCGCTTGCCCGCCCGGAAACGGTTGCGTACAGCGTCCGGCGCCTGAGTAGCGGCGAGCGATCGTCCGGCGCCGCCGGTGGGAGGAGACGGCGGCGGTGTGCCGCGTGCCAGTGCCTCGCCGACCGCAGCGGCATGCACCCGTGCCGACTCACGATCGAAGACGCCGGCGCACGCCCCGACGCTGAACAGGCCGCGCGCCGCACCGTCCGGCACGAACATCGCGCACTCCCCGAGCCATCGAAGCTTGCCGCCGGCCTGAGAGTGCAAGTGTACGGCCGGCGCATAACCACCCGCGCTCAAGATGGCATCGCAATCGAGCACGACCGGCTCACCGCTCTCGCCGCCGTGCACGGTACAACCCGCCACCGCCCGGACGCCGGCGACCCGGACAATGCTCGCGGACTTCAGAATGCGCACACTCGGAAGCGCAGCGGCGCGAGTCCCGATGTCGGATGATTCCCGGCGATCCGCGATCGCGACGACCTCGATCCCCGCGGCCGACAAGGACTCGGCGACTCGGTAGGCGGAGTCGCTGTTCGCGGCAATCACCACGCGACGGCCGCATGCCACACCGAATTCCGCCGCGTATTTCTCCGCCGCGCCCGCAAGCATGACGCCCGGCCGGTCATTGTCGGGAAACAGCATCGGTCGCTCGATGGCACCCGCCGCCGCCACGATGGCCCGGGCGCGGATCTTCCACAGCCGCTCGCGCAAATGACCCGGCTCGCGATCGGGCCTGCGGTTGCGATGTTCGAGGTCCTCGCGCGCGCACAAGAGGTTGTGATCGTACACCCCGAAGCCGAGCGTTCGAGGAAGCAGGCGGACGGCCGCCGCCTCCGCGGCCGCGAGGAGTTCGGCGATTTGCGCATCCCGGCACGGGCCGAGCGCGCCACCGAATTGCGATCCGGCGGTCATCAAGATCGTACTTGCGCCTGCGCGCGCCGCGGCCGTCGCGGCCGCGAGCCCCGCGATGCCGCCGCCGACCACCGCCACGTCCACGTCGATCGAGATCTCGTCGTAACGATCGGGATCGGCGTCCCGCGTTCCGCGACCCAATCCCGCCATGCGGCGGATCGAGGGCTCGAACAGATGCCAGTCGGGCCACTTGAAAGTCTTGTAATAGAAGCCTGCGGGCAAGAGCGAGGAGAAGAGGCCGTTGAGCGCGCCCACGTCGAATCCGACGCTCGGCCAGCAATTGACGCTGCTCGCTTCGAGGTCGGGATGAATCTCGAGGAGCGTTGCACGCACGTTCGGGGTGCGGCGGCCTCGCGAGCCGATGTCGACCAATCCCGTCGGCTCCTCGACGCCGCAGGAGAAAATTCCGCGCGGCCGGTGCAGCTTGAAACTTCGGCCCACGAGCTGCACGCCGTTGGCCAGCAACGCGGATGCGAGCGTATCGCCGGCGAACCCCGTGAAGGCATCGCCATTGAATCGAAACACCACGCTTGCGGACCGATCGAGGCGGGTGCCGGCCGGAGCGGATAGACGATAGGAGCTCATACGTCCGCGGTATCCGTCATGGCGTACACGCGCACGATCTCGTGGGTCACGGTGTCGCGCACGAGGTTGAACCATTGACCGCAGCCAAAGGAGTGGCGCCAACGCTCGCGATGCAGTCCCTTGGGGTTGTCGCGGAAGAACAGATACTCGCCCCAGGTGGCATCGTCGGCGGAAAGTGCGGGCCGCGCGATATGCGAGGTGCCCCCGCAGACGAATTCGCTCTCGTCACGCGGACCGCAATAAATGCAAGGGATCAGCATCATGTCTGTGGAACTCCGGCTCAGTGCGCGATGCCCGACGCGGCCGCCTCGTCGATCAGGCGTCCTGAGATGAATCGCTCGAGCTGGAAAGGCTCCGCCAGGGCATGATTCACCCCGGTTGCCAGGACATGGGCGAACGTCCAGCCGCCCACCGGAATGGCTTTGAAGCCGCCCGTGCCCCAGCCGCAGTTGATGTAGAGGCCCGGAATGGGTGTCGGCCCGATGATGGGGCTCGAGTCATGCACGACATCCACGATGCCCGCCCACTGGCGCATCAGCGCCAACCGGCTGAATGAAGGAAAAAGCGCGAGGGTCGCCGCTAGGATGGATTGCTTGACGGCGAAACTGCCGCGCTGCGCATACGACGGAAACAGATCGAGCATGGCGCCGATGACAATCTCGCCCTTGTCGGATTGGCTCACGTAGGCCCCGGTTCCGGGAGAGAGGATGACGGTGTCCAGGATCGGCTTGATGGGCTCGCTCACCATGGCTTGCAGGGCATAGCTCGTGACGGGCAGACGGAACCCCGCGAGCTTCGCGAGCACCGAGCTGTGACCGGCGGCCGCAATGCCGATGCGCTCGGCATGAATCGTGCCGCGCGATGTCTTCACGCCGCTCACGCGGCCGCCGTCCAGGATGAACTCCTGCACCTCGCAGTTCTGGATGATGTCGACGCCGAGCGCCGCGGCAGCGCGGGCATACCCCCAGGCCACCGCATCGTGCCGCGCCGATCCTGCGCGCCGCTGGCAGAAGCCCCCCAGCACGGGTAAGCGACCGTGAGGCGATACCTGAAGGGACGGTGCCAGGTCTGCGATCTCGGCCGCCGAGAGGATCTCGGCGGCGATGCCGTTCATGCGCATGGCATTCGCCCAGCGCGCCATGGCGTCGAGATCGTGACGGCTGTGCGCGAGCAGGATGAGCCCCCGCTGACTGAGCATGATGTTGAAATTCAGCTCGCGCGACAGTCCTTCGTACAGCTTCAGCGAATAGTCATAGAGCCGCGCACTTTCGGGATAGAGGTAGTTGGAGCGAACGATCGTGGTGTTGCGCCCCGTATTGCCGCCGCCGATCCAGCCGCGCTCGAGCACCGCGACGCGCGTAGCGCCGTGATTTTTCGCGAGGTAATAGGCGGTGGCGAGGCCATGACCGCCGCCGCCGACGATCAGAATGTCATAACGCGGGGAAGGCTCGGGGTCACGCCATGCCGGGGGCCAGAATTCCCGCCCCGCGAGGGCGCCGCGCAGCAACCCCCAAGCGGAGTAGTTTCTCGAGTATGGCAGTGGCGGACCCCTAAGCGCTCGGCTGAGCAAACACGCTATTGTGCCGCTTGCTCGAGTCGGTCCTCAAGCTCCGTGCAGTACCAATCGACGAACTGGATGACGCCGCCCTCGTGCACCGGGGAGTACGGCGCGGGATCATAGGCAGGGGAATTCACACCGATTTGGTTTTCCTGGCAGACGCGCCGGTCCGCCTCGTTCGTCGCGAGCCAGACTTCCGTCATCCGTTTGAGATCGTAGTCGACACCTTCCACGGCATCCTTGTGAACCAGCCACTTCGTGGTGAGCAGGGTCTCGGTCGGGCTCACCGGCAAGAGTCGAAACGAGATCGCGTGATCGGCGAGCACGTGATTCCAAGTGCTCGGATAGTGAAACAGGAGCAACGTGCCGAGGTCGGGCTCGGCGATGCTGTCGATCAGCGGCCGGCGCACCGCTGCACGCCCGTCCATGGTGAAGCTCACCGCGCCTTCGACCAGGGGCATGCGCGACGTGCGGTACTGGCCGTTCTCGGCGAGCAAGAACCGGCTCGGCAAGCCGATGGACTCCCAGTGCGCCCATTTGTTGGTGATCAAGGGATTTTTCTCCGCCCCCTCGACGCCCGTAACGGTCGGGGTCTCAGGGAATGTTCGAATGAGCTCCGGGTGATTGGCCGAGCAGTGATAGCACTCGCGGTTGTTTTCCCAGACGAGCTTCCAGTTGGCGCGCTCGACGATGGTGGTCTCGAAGGCCACCTTCGTCTGATGCAGCTTGTGCGGCAGGAAGTAGGGCTCGATATGCCGGCGGATCAGCTCGAAATCCGGGGCCACCTTGGCCAGACAGACCCAGATGTAGCCGCCGACGCTCGCGCAATGCACGACATGCAATCCGTATTGCGAGCGGTCGAATCCGCTTCCCATGTCACGCGCGGCGAACAAGCGCCCGTCGAGATGATAGGTCCACTGATGATACGGGCACACCAGGCGGGTCACCGAACCGCGCTCGGCAGAACAAATTCTCGAGCCGCGATGACGGCAGGCATTGTGAAAGGCATGCAGCTCGCCGTTGCGATCGCGAACCACGACCACCGGGTACTCGCCGATCTGCACCGTCAGGTAATCGCCGGGATTCGGCACCTCAGTGTCATGGCCCACGAACAGCCAGTCCCGATACCAGATCATCTCGAGATCGACCCGATACTCTTCCTCACCGCAGTAAAATTCCCGCTCGAGGGCGGTCTCGTGCTTCCGCCTCCGCAATCGATCGAGCATGACATGGCGCGCGTTCATGTGGACGTCCGATATGGGTGTTATTCAACGAAACAACCGGCGTACAGTTTAGCAGCAGCCATTTCGAGCGGCATGGCCCGGCGCGACGTGCTCCACCTGGTAAGCGACCGGCTCGCGTCCAATCTGGGTAATATGCGCCCCATGATGTTTGACTCACGGAGGCCGATGCTCTGCCGGCTCATACTCGGCCTCGCGAGCCTGGCGCCGGTGGCTGCGCCGGCCGGGGCGGACTCTGCGAGCGCGGCCACACCGCATTTCAAGCGAGTGGGTCGCATGCTGCTCGAACGCTGTGCGACGGGGCCTGCGTACTGCGGCCGGATCGACCGTCCCCTCGACCCCAGCGGCGCGATCGCCGGCCGCATCTCGATTTATTTCGAGTTTTACCCGCGCACTTCGGCCATCCCCTCTGAAGGGACGCTCGTCGCCACCGAAGGCGGCCCCGGCTATCCGGCCACCGAATCGCGGGCGGACTATCTGGCGCTCTTCGCGCCTTTGCGTGCATCCCATGACGTCGTGCTGATGGACAACCGCGGAACCGGGAAATCCGGCGCGATCGACTGCCCGCAGCTTCAGCGCGCGGATCGATGGACGGTGGAGCTGGTCGGAGCCTGCGGGGCTTCCTTGGGCGAGCGCTCGGCCCTCTACAGCACGGCGTACGCCGCCGACGATCTGGCCGCCATCCTAGAGGCACTCGAGGCGGGACCCGTCGATCTCTACGGCAACTCCTACGGCACGTACTTCGAGCAAGTGTTCGCGGTCCTGCATCCGCACGCCTTGCGCAGCGTGGTGCTCGACGGGGCCTACCCCTTGAACGGCGCCGATTATGCGTGGTACCCGACGTATGCACCGGCGATGCGCGACAAGTTCGACATCGCATGCCGACGCTCCGAAGCTTGCTCGCAGCTCCCCGGTAGCTCCATGGAGCACATCCATGCCGCGCTCGAACAACTGCGCCGCGAGCCGTTTCCCGCTCGCGCCTTCGACAGCGACGGCCACGAGCACGTCTTCGAAGCGAACGCCACGCAGCTTGCCATCGTCATGTTCGGCAGCTCCCCCGCCCTTGCAACCGTCAAGGAAGTCGATGCCGCCGCGCGCGCGTTCGAGCAGGGCGATCGACAGCCGCTGCTGCGGCTCATGGCCGAGACCTTGAGCAGCGTCGATTCCCGCGACCCCGACGCCGACCCGAAGCGCTGGAGCGCGGGACTCGCGGTCGCCGTAATGTGCCAGGATCCGGCGCAGATTTTTGACATGCGCTTGCCGCCCACGGCGCGCGCCGCGGAGCGCGATCGCATCCTCGCCGAACGGCGCCGCGCCTTTCCGGATACCTACGCGCCCTTCACCATCGACGAGTATCGGGCTATGCCGCTCGACTACAGCTTTATCGATCAATGCGTCGATTGGCCGGTCGCGCCTGCGAGCCACCCGGCATCGCAAGTCGTACCCCCGAACGCGCCGTATCCGGACGTGCCGGCCCTCATCGTCTCCGGGGAGCTCGACAACATGACTACGGTTGCGGACGGCGCGGCCGTTGCGCGCGCGTTCCCGCATGGCCGGCAAGTCATCGTCGCAAATAGTTTTCACGTAAATGCGCTGCCACGGGCCCGCAGCCCCTGCGCTGCCGAGCTCGTCCGCCAGTTCTTGAGGGCGCGCGAAGTCGGCGACACGCGCTGCGCCTCCGAGGTACCGCCGGTGCGGCTGGTGCCCCGCTTTGCAGTCAGCGTCCGCGACCTCTCCCCGGCGCAGGCGCTTGCATCGAATGCCGCATCCACGCCGCAATTGCAGATCGCGAGCGCCGCCGTGCTCACCGCGGGCGACCTCGTCACACGCCTTCACACGAACTCAAGCGGCCACGGAGTCGGCCTTCGCGGCGGCCGCTTCACGATCGCGACACGCGATGGCACGCGCATCGTCACGCTCGAGGCAGTGCGCTGGACGGAGGATCTCGCGGTATCGGGGACGATACGCAAAGCGCGCGGCCCCGCGGGCAGCGTCCATGCTCACCTCGCTCTCGAAGGATCCGACCGGCTGTCGGGCGCGCTCGAGGTCGCGTGGGACGACGATGTGGCGGCCGCCTCTGCGCCGGGCGCCGCCGTCGCGGAAATTCACGGCACGGTGAACGGGACGCGGGTGGCGGCGCGTATGCCCGCGCCCTGAGTCCCGGCCCCCACGACGGCATTTCTGGTGGATGCCAATCGATTGATCGCTTGACCGCCCCGGCGCCGCTGGGGGATATATAGCTACAGGCGGAATTGCTCCCGCTCAACCCATGAAGATCATCGACCGGCAGGGGCAGTCGGCCGCCTCAGGCCTTCATCTCTTTGACGATACCCGCGCCGTCCGCCCTGCCGCGGGGAGCAAATTTTCGTCCAGCTGAATCCCGGTGGTGGCGCTCGGCGCCTTGAGGCCGCGCGGGCGCCGGCTTCTACGCGGCCCCGCCCGGCAGGGCTGCGCCGCCTTCCTCGGTGATTGCGCGGGTCTCGCCGATCTTTCGCTCCGCGCTCGGCGGATAGCCGTATTGATTGCGGTAGCACTTGGAGAAGTGCGGCGGCGACTGAAAACCGCAGGCGGCCGTGATATCCATGATCGGCATCGCCGTCTGCAGCAAGAGCTCGCGAGCGCGGCGCAGCCGCATCTCGAGGTAGTAGCGCTTCGGCACGCAATTGAGGTCGCGTTTGAAGAGCCGCTCGATCTGACGGCGCGAGAGTCCCGTGGTGCGGGCGATCTTCTCGAGTGACAGCGGTTTCTCGATGTTTTCTTCCATGAGCTGGGCCACGCGAATGAGCCCGCGATGAGAAACGCCCACCCGGGCGCGCAGCGGAATGTATTGCCGGTCCTTGTCCTTGCGGACCCGGTCCACGATGAATTGCTCGGAAACGCGCTGCGAGACGCGCGAGCCGAGCTTCGCCTCGATGAGATTCAGCATCAAATCGAGCGGGGCCGTACCGCCCGAGCAGGTAAAGCGGTTGCGATCGATGGTGAAGAGCTGGTCGCTGATCAGTACGCGGGGAAATTCCTCGCGCAGCGCCGAGATGTTCTCCCAGTGGATGGTCGCGCGGTAATTATCCAGAAGTCCTGCACGTGCGAGCGCGTAACCGCCCGTGCACAGAGCGCCGAGTGCCACGCGGCGCTCGGCAAGCCGCCGCAGCGCCATGAGCAGTGCGGGGGATACGGCCTCGCGGATATTCACCCCGCCGCATACGAACAGAATGTCGATCGGCTCGAGCTTATCGAGCGTCGCGGTCGGGGCGAGCTTCAGCCCGCTGCTCGACTCGCTGGGTGAGCCATCGAGACTGATGACCGACCATTCGTAGACATCCTTACCCACGAGACGATTCGCCATCCGCAACGGCTCCACGGCGTTGGCAACGGCGATGAGCGAATAGTTCGCGAGCGTCAGGAACGCGTACTTGCACTTGCGCAAAACGGCCGGCGATTCCAAGCAAATCTCCCGAAAGCCGGCAGCCCCACCCGGCAGGCCTCATTATGCCTCGGGGCGGCCGAAAGTTCTATTTCCGACATATTGTGTCGTTTTTCAGACAGAGCGTCCCCGTCAGCCGGCCGCCTCCGCTCCGCCGGCCGGGTGGCGCATTTGCGCAAGCGCTTGTCGCTATTAGCGTCTTGTTTGCGTGGGCGCTCGCTACACTGCGGTGCGCATTCGCAGTCGGGGATCGTCTATGAAAACTCATGCCCGCGTCGTGGTGATCGGTGGCGGCGTGGTCGGCGTCAGCACGCTCTACCATCTCGCCCACAAAGGCTGGTCGGACGTCGTGCTCGTAGAGCGCTCCGAGCTGACCGCCGGATCCACCTGGCACGCCGCCGGTCTCCTGCCGCTCTTCAACATGAGCTACACGGTCGGACAGCTGCACAAATACTCGGTGGACCTGTACAAGCGCTTGCCCGCCGAGACCGGTCAGGACGTGAGCTTCCACGTGACCGGGAACCTGCGTCTGGCGACGTGCCGCGAGCGCATGGACGAATATCAGAAATATTGCGGGACCGCCAACACCATCGGCGTGCCGTTTCAGATCATCACACCCCAAGAGGTCAAGAAACTCTGGCCGCTGGTCGAGATCGGCAACGGCGGCGACACGCCGAACATCATCGGCGCGCTCTACCATCCCGACGACGGCCACATCGCACCGGCCGATCTCACCATGGCGCTGCGCAAGGGCGCGCGTGCCCTCGGGGCGGAAATCTACGAGCAGACCGAGGTAACCGGCGTGAAACGCACCGCGTCGGGCGAGTGGCAGCTCACCACCAACAAAGGCGACATCGTTGCGGAGCATGTGGTGTGCGCCACGGGAAACTACGCACGTCAGATGGGGCGGCTGTTCGGCTTGAACATTCCCTCCATCCCGGTGGAGCACCAGTACATCGTTTACGATGAGTCTCCGGACCTCAAGTCTTACCGCAAGGGCGGCGGGCGCGAGCTCGCCGTGCTGCGCGAGTCGGACCAGTCGTATTACCTGCGCGAGGAGCGCATGGGATGGATCCTGGGCCCATACGAGGCCGGAGCTCCGGCGCGATTCGCGGACGGCGTGCCCGATTGGTTCGGCAAGAGTCTCTTCGAAGGCGATCTCGAGCGTCTGCTTCCGCACGTGGAAGCGGCGCAGCGACGCGTCCCCTCCCTCGCCACGTGCGGAATCAAGGACATCGTGAACGGCCCCATCCCGTACTCGCCGGACGGTAGTCCCCTCATCGGGCCGGCGTGGGGCGTGCGGAATCTCTGGATGAACGAGGGCCACAGCTTCGGCATCACTGCGGCGGGCGGATCCGGCTGGCAACTGGCGGAATGGATCGTGGAGGGCGAGCCGGGCATTGACATGATGGCGGTCGATCCGCGCCGCTATGGCCCTTACACCAGCAAGCGCTATGTGGTGCAGAAGAACGAGGAGACGTATCGCAACGTCTTCGTCATCCACTTTCCCGACGAGGAACGGGCCGATGCGCGGCCGGCCAAGACGAGTCCGGTCTATGACAAGCTCAAGCGCATGGGCGCCGTGTTCGGCCAGCGTTACGGCTGGGAGCGCGCCAATTGGTTCGCGCCCCCGGGGGTCGAGGCCGTGGATAAGTGGAGCTTCCGGCGCTCGAACTACTTCGAGCATGTCGGCCGCGAGGCGTTGAACCTGCGGCAACACGTGGGCGTGATCGATCTGACCCCGTTCACCAAGCACGAGGTCACAGGACCCGGGGCCGAAGCGTGGCTCGATGGTCTCGTCGCCAACAAGGTGCCGAGCAAAATCGGCCGCATGGCGCTCTCCCATGCGCTCACGCGTCGCGGCGGCATCCGCTCCGAGTTCACCATCACGAAGATCGCCGAGGAGCATTTCTACGTGGTGAGCGCTGGCGCCGCAGAACGCTACGACGGCGATTACTTGAACAGCATGCTGCCGAAAGACGGCGTGACCTTGCGCAACATCACGGCAAGCCGCGGCTGCTTCGTGGTCGCGGGGCCGCGCTCGCGCGACGTGCTCTCCAAGCTCGTCGACGCGCCGCTCGACAATGCCGCGTTTCCCTGGCTCACCGGCCAGGTAGCCGAAGTCGGTCTCGCGACCGATGTCTATCTGTTGCGCGTCAATTTTGTGGGGGCGCTCGGCTGGGAGCTGCACTTCCCGATCGAGTACGCCCATCATTTGTTCGACGCGATCTTCGAGTCAGGTGCCGAGCACCAGATCTCCATGGTCGGCATGCGAGCCATGGAATCGCTGCGCCTGGAAAAATCCTATCGCATGTGGGGCACGGACCTGACGCCCGACTACACGCCCTACGAGGCGGGTCTCGACCGCTTCGTGCGGCTCAACAAGGGACCTTTCGTAGGCAAAGAGGCCTTGCAGCAGCAGCTTGGCGAAGGCGTGCCGAACCGGTTCGTGACCTTCGAGGTGCACGACGTCAAAGACGCGGATCCGCTGGGCAATGAGCCGCTGTTCGACGCCAAAGGCCGCCTCGTCGGTCGGGCGACCGCGGGCTACTACGGCCACGCCCTGCGCAAGAGTCTCGGCTTGGGATACGTCAACCCCGAGTTCGCGAGCGTGGGCACGGAGTTCCAGATCGAGATTCTGGGCGAGCGCAAGGCCGCCACGGTGCTCATCGATTCTCCTTACGACCCGGAGAACAAGGAGCTGCGGGCCTGACCGGGTCACGCTGACCGAGGCCCCACCGTCATGAGCCGGCAAGCGTTCTCCGCCTTCGCGCTCATCCAGCGCGGCCTCTCGGGTCATCGCAGCTGGCAGCCGCAATGGCGCAAAGCCTCGCCGAAGCCGGGCTATGACGCCGTCATCGTCGGCGGCGGCGGTCACGGTCTGGGGACCGCCTATTATCTGGCGAAGGAGCACGGTCTCGCCAATATCGCGGTGCTCGAGAAAGGCTGGATCGGCGGCGGCAATACCGGCCGCAACACCACCATCATCCGTTCCAACTATCTCTTCGACGAGAGCGCCGCGCTGTATGACCACGCGGTCAAGCTCTGGGAGGATCTCTCCCAGGTCTTGAACTACAACGTCATGTTCTCCCCACGCGGCGTGATGATGCTCGCCCACACGGTGCACGACATTCAGGTCTTCAAGCGCCATGTCCACGCCAATCGCTGCAACGGCGTCGACAATGAATGGCTCGAGCCGGAACAAGCCAAGGCGTTCTGCCCCCCTCTCAACATTCAGAGCAACATCCGCTATCCGGTGCTCGGCGCGGCCCTGCAGCGCCGCGGCGGCACCGCGCGCCACGATGCCGTGGCCTGGGGTTATGCACGCGCCGCCGATGCGCTCGGCGTCGATATCATCGAGAACTGCGAGGTGACCGGCATCGGCAAGGACGCAAGCGGCGCGGTGGAATCTCTCGAGACGACTCGTGGGCTCATTCGCACGCGCAAGGTCGGCGTGTGCGCCGCGGGCTCGACGAGCGTGGTGATGAGGCTCGCAGGGGTGCGCCTGCCGCTCGAGAGCTATCCGTTGCAGGCCCTCGTCTCCGAGCCCGTGAAGCCGATTTTTCCCTGCGTCGTCATGTCGAACACGATTCACGCCTACATCAGTCAGTCCGACAAGGGCGAGCTGGTGATCGGCGCGGGCACGGATGCGTACACTTCGTACACGCAGCGCGGCGCCTTGCACGTCAATACTCACACCCTGGATGCCATCTGCGAGCTGTTCCCGCAATTCCGGCGCCTGCGGATGCTTCGTAATTGGGGCGGCATCGTCGATGTCACGCCCGACCGCTCGCCCATCATCGCGAAGACCCCGGTGCCGGGGCTTTACGTCAATTGCGGATGGGGCACGGGCGGCTTCAAGGCCACGCCGGGCTCGGCGCATGTCTTCGCCTGGACGATTGCACGCGATGAGCCCCATCCCATCAATGCACCCTTCACGATCGAGCGCTTTCGCGACGGTTTCCTGATCGACGAGGCCGCCGCCGCGGCCGTGGCGCACTGATGCTCCTCATCGACTGTCCCTACTGCGGCGAGCGCCCCGAGATCGAGTTCGCCTACGGCGGCCAGGCGCACATCGCGCGCCCCGCGCGTCCCGCGGAGCTCGACGATGGGGCATGGAGCGAATTTCTGTACATGCGCGAGAACACCAGGGGTGTTCACGCCGAGCGCTGGCGGCATGCGCGAGGCTGCGGGCGATTTTTCAATGCGCTGCGCGATACGACCACCGACCGCATCCTTGCCACTTACGAGACCGGCAAGCCTCGTCCCTCGCTCGAGGGGACGCCGGAACGCAGGCCGTGAGTTTACGTAGTGCGACCCATGGGCGCATCGACCGGAGCCGGCCGCTGCGCTTCACGTTCGATGGCCGCTCGTATGAAGGCTTCGCCGGCGACACCCTCGCGTCGGCGCTGCTCGCCAACGGCGTGCACCTCACCGGCCGCTCGTTCAAGTATCACCGCCCGCGCGGCATTCTCGCCGCCGGATCCGAGGAGCCGAATGCCCTGGTGACCGTGACGCGGGACGAAGCGCGCCAGACCCCGAATCTGCGTGCGACGCAGATTGAGCTCTACGGCGGACTCGTCGCGCACAGCCAGAATCGCTGGCCGAGCCTTGAGACCGACGTCGGCCGCGTCAACGATTGGCTGTCGCGCTTCTTCCCCGCCGGTTTTTACTACAAAACGTTCATGTGGCCGCGCAAGGCGTGGAAGGCGCTGTATGAGCCCCTCATCCGTCGCGCCGCCGGACTGGGCGTTGCGCCGACCCAGCCCGATCCCGACCGCTATGCGCAACGCTACGCGCATTGTGATGTCCTCGTGGTGGGCGCAGGTCCTGCGGGCCTCGCCGCAGCGCTCGCCGCGGCCGCAGCCGGGGTGCGTGTCGTGCTGTGCGAGGAATCCTCCGAGCTCGGCGGGAGCCTGCTCGGCGATGGGGCGGCACGGATCGATGGCCTCGCGGGAACCGAGTGGGTGCAGCGCGCGCGCGCGGTGCTGCGCGCCAGCCCGCGCGTGACGCTGTTGCCTCGTACCACGGCCTTCGGCTACTTCCCTCACAATATGCTCGGCTTGTGCGAGCGCATCACCGATCATCTGACCGATCCGCCCGCGCAGCTGCCGCGCGAGCGCCTGTGGCAAGTGCGCGCGCGGCGTGTGGTGCTCGCCACCGGCGCCATCGAGCGGCCGCTGGTGTTTCCGGGCAACGATCGGCCCGGCATCCTCCTCGCCGGTGCTGCCCAGACCTACCTCAACCGCTATGGAGCGAAGGTCGGCGAGCGCATCGTGATCGTAACAACCGATGACGCGGCGTATCAGGCGGCCCTCGATCTGCACGCGGCCGGATCGGCGATCGTGGCCATCGCCGATCTTCGCCCCCAACCGGCCGGCGAATTGCCCCAAGCGGCCCGCCGAGCCGGGCTTTGCGTATTGCCGGCAACCACGGTCGAGGCCACGGAGGGCAATTTGAGACTCCGCGCGGTCACCTTGGCAGCGGCCGAGAGAGGCAGCGGGCGTGGCTCGCAGCGCCTCGAATGCGATGCGCTGCTCATGTCGGGTGGATTTACGCCGAGCGTTCACCTGTTCTCGCAATCGCGCGGCAAGCTTGTCTGGGACGAGACGCTGCAGGCGTTCGTACCCGGCGAGTCCGCCGAGCGGGAGCGTTCCGCGGGTGCGTGCCGCGGCATCATGGACCTCTCGAGCGCCATGGCGGATGGTGCCGCCGCGGGCTTGGCCGCCGCGCGGGTTCCCGGCGCGGCCGATGACTGGAGCCCGTCGGCGCTGCGCTTCGAGGTCGAGGCTGCGAGCCGCACCGGGGGCGCCCACCTGGGCACCCTTCCCGCCGCCGGCCCGAGCCGTCTCAAGTCCTTCGTCGACTGGCAGCACGACGTCACCACGCGCGACGTGAAGCTCGCCGCTCGCGAAGGGTTTCAATCGATCGAGCACGTCAAGCGCTACACGACGACCGGCATGGCCACCGACCAGGGCAAGACCTCGAACATGAACGCGCTCGCGATCGTTGCGCAGGATTTATCGAGCTCCATCCCGCGCATCGGTCTCACCACCTTTCGCGCACCCTATACGCCGACGACGTTCGGCGCGTTCGCCGGCATCTCACGCGGCGACCTGTTCGACCCCAAGCGCACCACGCCGACGCATGCCTGGGCGGAAGCGCATGGCGCCGTGTTCGAGAATGTGGGCTTGTGGATGCGCGCGCGCTATTTTCCCCGCGCGGGCGAGGATATGCATGCCGCGGTCGCACGCGAATGCCTCGCCGTGCGCGCTGGCTGCGGAATCTTCGACGCCTCCACCCTGGGGAAGATCGAGGTGGCCGGTGCGGATGCCGCCGAGTTCATGAACCGGCTCTACGTCAACAGCTGGACGGGACTCGCTCCCGGGCGAGCCCGCTACGGCATCCTGTGCCGCGAGGACGGCTTCATCTACGACGATGGCGTGGTTGCGCGCCTGGATACCGACCGTTTTCACGTGACGACGACCACCGGCGGGGCGCCGCGCGTGCTCGCCCTCATGGAGGATTACCGGCAGACCGAGTGGCCCGATCTCAAGGTATGGCTCACCTCCACCACCGAGCAATGGGCCGTGATCGCAGTCCAGGGTCCCAATGCGCGCCGGGTGCTCGAGCCGCTCGTCTCCGAGGTTGACTTGAGCGCGGCTGCCCTGCCCCACATGGGTATCGCTCGCGGCAGGATCACCGGCGTCCCGATGCTCCTTTTTCGTGTGAGCTTCACGGGGGAGCTCGGCTTCGAGATCAACGTCCCCGCCGATTATGGGGCCGCCGTGTGGGAAAGCGTGCACGCCGCTGGACAGGCACACGGCATGGTGGCGTACGGCACCGAGACCATGCATGTGCTGCGCGCGGAAAAGGGCTACATCATCGTGGGTCAGGACACCGACGGCACGGTCAGTCCGGACGATGCGGGCCTGAGTTGGGCGATCGGCAAGCAAAAAGCCGACTTCGTGGGCAAGCGCTCCCTCGAGCGGCCGTCGATGAAGGCGGGGAGTCGCAAGCAGCTCGTCGGACTGCGCGCGCGGAGCGGAGTTTTGCTCGAAGAGGGCGCGCAAGTCACGGAGACCCCGCGGCAAAAGCCACCCATGAAATTGATCGGGCACGTGACCTCGGCCTACTCGAGCAGCGCCCTCAAGACTCCGATCGCGCTTGCCCTCATCGCCGGGGGCAGAGCTCGCCTGGGTCAAACTCTGTATGTGCCCATGCCCGGCGAGGACATCGAGGTCGAAGTTACCTCGCCGGTTTTCTATGACCCCAAGGGAGAAAGGCTGAATGGTTGAACTCGCCCTGCGCCGGCCGCCGATCATCGCCGAGGCCCATTGGCTCAAAATGCTGCCGCCGGCCGCACGCTGGGTGTTGCACGGCGACGCCCGCGTGCGCGAGCTGGCCGCACCCGTGTGGGGTGTGGGATTTCCCGAGGCCGCCTGCCGTGCCGTCATCTCCGGAACGCGCGCCACCCTGTGGCTCGGCCCCGATGAGCACTTGCTGCTCGATTTCGCACTCAGCGACGGCGGCGCCGATGGCTCGCGAGCCCTCGCCGCCGCGCTCGAGCGCGCGACTGCCGAGGCAGGACACGCGCTGGTCGACATCAGCCACCGCCAATTCGCACTCGAGGTCAGAGGTGCGCACGCCGAGACCATCCTGAGCGGCGGCTGCCCGCTCGATTTGGACATAAGCGAGTTTCCGGTCGGTATGTGTACGCGCACCGTTTTCGCCAAGGCCGATGTCACGCTCTGGCGGACACGCGCCGATGCGTTCCATGTCGAGGTGTGGCGCTCGTTCGCGGGCTATGTCGGCGGACTGCTGCGCGAGATTGCCCGGGAGTTCCATCCCGTCTAAGTGCCCCCTCGCTTTACACGCGCTTAGCTTTTAAGCTCCCTGCATACATGATGCAGGAGCAGTCAAAAGCCTGGTTGCAGGCGGCCTATTCGGAAGCATTGGCGTTGCTCAAAACGGGCCGCGCCGCCTCGGCGGAGCAGCAGCTGCGCGCCATCCTGGCAGCGGGACCCGGTGAGGCCCGCGGCCTGCAGCTACTGGGCGGCGCGCTGCTTTATCAGGACAAGGTGACCGAGGCGATCGCGGTTCTGGAGCGCGCGGTCGCCTCGCGCCCCGACTTCTGGCAGGCACGCACCGACTTGGCCCGCGCTTATCGCAGCGCCGGACGGCGTGAAGAGGCTCGCGCGGAGCTCAAGCGCGTCGTTGCCGCAGCGCCACTGCTCGAGAGTGCCTGGCTCGCCTACGGCGATGTGCTGGTCGAGCTCGAGAAATATCCGGACGCGAAGTACGCCTACGAATGCGCACGACTCGCGGACCCTCAGGTTCGCCGCATCGAGAAGGCGCGCGATGCGCTCGCCGCGGACGACCACAAGACGGCCGAGGAGATCTTTCGGGACATCCTGCGCTCTGATCCTGCGCACGTTGCGGCGCTCTGTGGACTCGCCGCAGTATCGCTCACGGTGAGCCGGGCAGAGGACGCGGTGCGCTTATTGAAGCACGCGCTCAAGCAATCGGCACATTTGCCGCTTGCCTGGCGCGGCCTCTCGCAGGCCCTCCTCGCACGAGGGGCTCTTCCCGAGGCCGAGTCTGCCGTACGCCGCCTGCTCAAGATAGAGCATGAGAACCCCAACAATTGGGTGCTGCTCGCGACGGTGTACACGCGCCTCATGCGTCAGCAGGACGCACTCGCGGCATTCGAGCAAGCGGCGCGGATGAATCCCGGCGAAGTCAGGCTGCGGCTCTCGATCGGGCACCTGAACAAGACGCTCGGCCGCCGTCGCGAGTGCGAACAGGCCTACAAACAGTGCCTCGAAATGGATCCGAGCATGGGCGAGGCGTACTGGAGCCTGGCGGACCTGAAAAACTACGTGTTCTCGGACGTCGAGATCGGCTCCATGCAGTCGTTTCTGCAGGGCGAAGGCGGCGGCGATGAGGATCAGGCGCATTTGCATTTCGCGCTCGGTCGGGCCTTCGAGCACAAGAAGGACTACCCCGCCGCCTTCGATCATTACGCGACGGCGAATCGCCGGCGGCGCAAAACCGTCCCTTTCGACATCGAGGCTTTCGAGAACAAGACGCGCCGGGTGCGCGAATGCTTCGATGAAGCATTTTTCGCGGCCCGATCGGGGTGCGGATATCCCGATCCTTCGCCCATATTCATCGTCGGGCTCCCGCGATCCGGGTCCACTTTGATCGAGCAGATCCTCGCGAGCCATTCGTGCGTCGAGGGTACCTTCGAGTTGCCAAACCTTCTCAGCATCGTGCGTGAATTCGACCATGCCGATGCGAAGCACGACGCGTATCCGGAAATCGTACGCAACGCCTCATCGGACCATCTCGGCCGCCTCGGCCGTCGCTACATCGAGGAGACCGCGGCGCTGCGCGGTACGCGTCCATACTTCATCGACAAGATGCCGAACAACTTCAACCACGTGGGTCTGATCCATGCCATTCTCCCCCGGGCGGTCATCATCGATGCGCGCCGCCACCCGATGGATGCGGGCTTCAGCACCTACAAGCAGAATTTCGCCGAGGGCCAATCCTTCAGTTATGATCTCGATGATCTCGGCCGCTACTATCGGTGCTATCTGAGCCTGATGGACCACTGGGACGCGGTACTCCCCGGCAAAGTGTTGCTTTTACAATACGAGGAGCTGATCCGGGATCCAGAGACACAGATCCGCCGCATTTTGAGCCATTGCGCCCTCCCTTTCGAGCCCGCGTGCCTCTCTTTTCATGAGACCAAGCGGCCGGTGCGCACAGCGAGTGCCGAGCAGGTGCGCCAGCCCCTGTATACGTCCGGCGTCGGTCATTGGCGCCATTTCGAGGCAAATCTCGAGCCGCTGAAGCGCGCGTTGGGCGAGTCACTGGACCGTTTTCGCGGGATCCAGTAGGCAAGCCTCACTGCTGAACGCTTGATCAGCTTCCCCTCCATCAGTCATTGACAGGCAACGCTATCGCAGGACATGATCCTCGAAAGGCACACACTCGCGGCGTGCCGGCAAACTAGAGATAAGGGGATGTGCGATGCGCACCACAAAAGCGCGATCCGTGGGAAATCGTATTTCTGCGCTCCGGACCCGCGCGTTCCCCTCGCCCACCCGCCTCAGCCTCGCGATCGCCGCGACCCTGTCCGGGACCGCCACGGTGCACATCGCTCCTGCGCTGGCCGCGGACGCATCGACGGACACCTCCACCCTCGAGGAAGTCGTCGTGACGGCCCGCAAGCGCACGGAGAACCTTCAGGACGTCCCGATGAGCATCGACGTCTTCACGACCAAGGATCTGCAGAATCTCGCGATCTCGCAATTCGAGGACTACGCCACCATCACGCCCTCCATCTCGTTCGTGAGCGCGGGCCCCGGCACTCAAACATTCGTCATGCGCGGCGTGTCGGACGGCAGCAATCCGAACTACGCCAATACGGCAACCACCGCGTTCCTGGTCGACGACATGTCGATGAACTTCGCCGGCACGACGCCGGATCTGCATTTGTATGATATCGAGCGCATCGAGGTGCTGAACGGACCGCAGGGCACCACGTTCGGCGCGAGTGCGATGGCCGGAGCCCTGCGCTTCATAACCAATAAGCCGGATCCGACCGGTTTCAGTGCAGGCGCCGATCTCGACGGCGGCAAGATCGACGGCGGGACCAAGAACGGCACCGTCGAGGGCTTCATGAATATTCCGCTGATCCCCGACTGGACGGCGCTGCGCTTTTCCGCCTATCGGGATTATCACGGCGGCTACATCAACAATCTCAACACGACCCGCGAATGGGTCAATGGAACCGTCTCCAACAATGCGGAATGGGCTGGCAAGGACTATAACGTCGAGCGTGTGACCGGCGGGCGGCTCGCGCTCGGTCAGAAAATCGCGGACGGATGGAAAGCCACCCTCACGGCGAGCTACCAGAAGCAGCTCACCCACGGCGCATGGGATGAGAACCCGAGCATCGGCGGAGCCATCGGAGCGGCCGCAAATAATTATGGGGAGTGTCTATACGGCGCCGGGCCCAAGTGTTTGCCAATTTCCCTCGGGCAGAAGAACGTGTCCCGCTTCGGTCCGGAATTCAAGCAGTACTACGCGAAGACTCTGGATTTTCACCTCGAGGGCGATGTCGGTATCGGCGATCTGGTGTACGCCAATACCTATTGGGCGCAGGACGATACCTGGGTGAACGAGTACTCGGAGTACATGCAATACGTGAACACAGGGCCCCCGAATAACTACACGGCTGCGAACCGCCAGTCGTTCACCTGCCTCAGCGGGCCAGTTGGATCAAACCCGGCATCGCCCACGACACCGCTCACCGGCTGCAACGTTCCGACTCAGTATTACAATTACACCGCGAAAATCTACCGCTGGTCGAATGAGCTGCGGTTGCAATCGAAAGAGGACGGCGGCTGGCTGCACTGGCTGGTGGGCGCCTACTGGGAGAGGACGCGCGAGGACGCCAGCAGCTACTACGCCATCCCGGGCTTGCAGCCGGCCGGCGCCGCTTTTCAGTATTACGCATCGTATTACGGCGTCACCAAGCCGCCGCGACCGGGCGAATGGTACGCCTACACGTCGCGCTACGATTATCTGCAGATGACCGAGTTCCTCAATGTGACTTTCGATCTGACCAAGCGGCTGAAGCTCGAGGCCGGAGCGGTACACTTCGAGTCGCATTTCAATGACTGGGTGAACGGCGGTTACTTCTCCTATGCCCCGGAGAATGTGCTGAGCCAGGGGCCCGGCGGCTCGGAAAAATGGGACTTCAAGGGAGGCATGAGCTACAAAGCGACGGATGAGCTGCTTCTGTACATCGATGCCGCGCAAGGATTCAGGGACGGCGGCGTCAACTCGGGCCTGCCCAATACATGTGTGAAGAACGGCGTACCTACACAGTACAAGCCGGACACGTTGACCAACTACGAAGTCGGTTGGAAATCGACCCTGCTCGACAAGCACCTGCAGTGGAACGGCGCTTTTTACCTGATGCCCTGGAAGAACTACCAATCCTTGCTGTTCGATCCGAACGTTTGCGCAACCTCCAGCTTCGACGCGAACATCGGCAATGCCAAGATTTATGGTACCGAGACTGAAATCAAGTACTCGCCAAATTCGCGTCTCAGCATGGATGTATCCTTGAGCTACAACGACTCGCGGATCATCTCCGATATCTACTATACCGGCGTGCCCGGAGCGGGGTTCGACGTCAGGCCCGGCGAGCGGCTCCCCTACGTCCCTTACTTCAATTGGAGCGGCAACGCCCGCTACGAAGCGCCGATCATGGACGCGTTGCATTGGTACACGCAATACGATATCGCCCACAAGGGCGACATGTTCAACAATTTGCAGGCGTCCGGAAGCAATGGCCTACCCTATGTACTGCAGCCCGGCTACTCCATCATGAATCTGCGCTTCGGTCTCACCCGGCCCGATCAGGGTTGGACCACGGAGCTCTACATCACCAATCTCACGAACAAGAACGCCGTCATCTACACCAACGAGGGCAACTTCGACCTGCGGCAGACCGTGAACGAGCCGCGAGTGTTCGGCGCTCGATTGACCTATCGGTTCGGCAAGGGACAGGCGTTCAACAACGAGGACTGACGAGCTTGGCAATCCGCAGTGCAATCGGGTAAGGTCCGGGCGCATCGCGGTTCGTGAGCACGAGCACCGTCAAGCGGCGCTCGGGGAAGCGCACGACGGCGTTGCGGAATCCGATCGACTCGCCTGAGTGCCACACGTGCTCTCCGGTGATTCGCCACCCAAGGCCGTAGTCGGTCGACGGATCGTCGGTGGGCGTCGCCGCCGTGAAAGTGAGACGCAACGATTCCGGGCGCAGCAGCCGGTCGTCCGAAAGCGCCCCATCCCATTTCTGCCAATCGTCGACCGACGAATAGATCCCGCCGTCGCCCAGCACCGCGCTCGTGAGGCTCTGATCGGTTCGCAGCCAACGATCCCCCGCCGCGCTGTATCCGTAGGCGCGGCACGCTACGGTCGACATCCCCTCCTCGTGCGCCACCGTCTGACGCATGTCGAGCGGGGCGAAGATACGTCTGCGCAGGAGAGCGGCGAAATCGAGTCCCGCCGCCGCGGCAGCGGCGAGCGCCAGCAGAGCATAACCGCTGTTGCTGTAGCGATAGCCGGTGCCGGGCGGGAAATACGTGCGATTCTGAGATTCCAACAATCGCAGCACGTCGGCGTCGTGCACTGGGTTGCGGCGGCTCGCGGGGATGAGATCCTCGTAATCGAGCACGCCGGAGGTGTGCGTCAGCAGATGGCGCAGCGTCACCGCATCCGCCGCTGCCGGCAGGCTGGGCAGCCACGCGCGGATGCTTGCATCGAGACTCATGCGCGAATCCTCGACGAGCAACAGAACGGCGGCGGCGGTGAACTGCTTGGTCAGCGAGGCGAGCCGATAGTTGGTCGCGCTGCTCGCTGCAACGCGGCGTTCAAGATCCGCGTAGCCATAAGCCCGGCGCACGATCGCTCTTCCCTCATGCAGCACGAGAACCGAGGCGCCGGGCACGTCGCCCTGATAGGCCTGCATCAGCGAATCGATGCCGGAGGTGGCCTCGTCGGTACAATTCAGCACGCCGGCCTCTCAGTTCATTTTCATGGCCGGCATGCTCGAACTGTCCATGTTGTCGTGCCCCGCATCGTCGTCCATCGTCGACCAGACGAGCTTTGAGTCCTTCTCCAGAGGGTACACGTGCACCATCCACCCGAAGATATGCGGGTAGAACGTGCCCCCCGCGGCATCGCACGCCTCTTGCGTATCGATCGATCCCAACAGCCCGTATTTCGCGTTCGGGCCGAAGTATTCGGCCTTGTGTCCGGGGGGTGCTTTGCAAAAATTGACGTGCTGGTGCCAGCGGGCAATGCTCAGCGGCACGCGATCGTCGATCTCCTCGAGAGGGGCATCGACGCGGTCGGTGTACATGACGCCCACCAGCCGGTACCCGTCATCCGCCGTCTTCTGATACAGGAGCGAGGTGGGCTTCGAGGGATCGAACTGCAACCGAGCGGCCAGGGCATTGGCGGTATTGGTGAAGTGGTACTGGCGTTGCGGAACGTTCGGCAGAAAGATTTCGTAGCCGTCCGCGATCGCCTTGTGATAGTCCTCGTACGGCGCCATTGCCTTCTTGGCGGCGGCGACGATCGCATCCGCTTTGTGCTGATCGCCGGGAGCCTGGGGTCGCGGCTCCGTCATGTGCATATGACCTGACATGCCCGACATCCCCGACCCCGAAGCACTTGGCGCAACCGGCGCGGACGCATCGGCGGCGAGTGCCGTCATCGTCCCGGCAACGGCGAAGACCAGGGGCCCCGCCAGGGCGCGAACCCAGAGTTGATGACAGAGGATCGACATACGGCGGACGGTCATGCGGCACCCCGCGGCGGCTCTGTGGAATTCGGCGAAGCGAGGTTATCATGAGCGCTGCCGAAGAGGATTATCGCGCCGGGATTCGCATTTCTTCGCACCGACTCCCAGCGGCGAAAGGGATCGTTTTGATCTACCGCCTGCTCCGCAGCGAATGGTTTCTGGTGGTGAGCATCGCCACCAGCCTCGCTTTCCTCTTTCTCGGGGATAACCTCCACGGAGAATCTCTTGGCCCGGTGGCTCGATCCATCGTGTTCCTCTGGCTATTCGCCTCGATTCTGGGCTCGGCCATGGCGGTGGTGCGCCATGCCGAGCACCTTGCCGTACGCCTCGGTGAACCGCTCGGCACGCTCATTCTCACTTTGGCCGTAACGGCCATCGAGGGAGCGAGCATTTTGGCCGTGATGCTGCACTCGCGCGATGAGCCCACCGTGATGCGCGATACGGTATTCGCCGTCATCATGATCATCCTCAACGGCATGGTCGGAACGTCGCTCCTGGTGGGCGCCTTACGCCACCGCGAGCAGTCTTACAATCTCCGGGGGGCGAATACCTATCTCAGCGTGATCATTCCGCTCGCGGTGCTGAGCCTCATTCTGCCCGACTACACGCAAACCACGCCCGGGCCGACGCTCTCTTTTGCACAACAGGTGTTCCTCGCCATCATGTTCCTCGGCCTGTATGCCGCGTTTCTCGCCGTGCAGACCGGACGCCATCGCGGATATTTCATGCTCGAATCCGAGGCGGGCGCTCCGTCGAATGCCACCGATAGCACATCGACGGCCACCCATGCGGTCCTTCTCGTGGCCTACATGGTTCCCGTCGTATATCTCGCGGAGCAATTCGGGCAGCCGATCGTCGAGATGATCGTGCGGCTGCACGCCCCGGTTGCATTCGGGGGCATCATCATCGCGGCTCTGGTCGCCACCCCCGAAGCCATCGGTGCGGTCCGGTCGGCCCTGGCAAATCAACTGCAGCGGTCGATCAATATTTGCCTGGGGTCCTTGCTCGCCACCATCAGCCTTACGATCCCCCTCATGCTGCTGGTCAGCCATTTTTTGGGAGTGCCTATCTTCCTCGGCCTCGAGAACACGAGCTTCGTGATGCTGCTCTTGACCCTGTCGCTCAGCGTCGTGACCTTCGCGAGCGGACGCACCAATGTGCTTCAAGGGGCGGTGCACCTGCTCCTGTTCATCGCCTACGTGCTACTCGTCTTTCAGGGCTGATGCGGCGGGTGCCGGCGTAAGATCGCTCGGGCACGCCTTAAGGGATTGTGATCCAAGCTGCAGTATGTAAACCCTTAATGCAATTTATGTAAAATCGGCTGCAGCATGGTGTCGAGGTCGGATAATTTTCGGACATATGCTGATCGAGACAGGGAACAGTCCGGAGGAACCCGCTCCCAAGGGCGCAAAGCGCGCCCCGAACAAGCGCTGGCATGCCGTGGCGATCGTTCCGGGCGCACGAGCCTGCGAGGCAGCTGAGGCATGCAGAGGACGGCGCTACCTGTCCCTGGAAGCACCGCGCTTGCCCTTGCCCGAGTGCAACACCACGCAATGTCGCTGCAAGTACCGGCACTACGAGGATCGCCGCGGCCCACCCCGTCGCGGCGAGGGAAAGAGCAGCGCCTCCCGCGGGGCCGATCGCCGTCAAAGTCGCGGCCGCCGCGCGACGGACTGAACCGCCTCCCCTCGCCTCAGGCGAGGTTGCGGATCTCCCGCAAAAAATCCTCTACATCCGCCTCCGTGGTGGCATAGGAAGTGACGAGCCGGACGGCCGCTCCCTCCGACACCTCGCACAGAGGCCAGCGATAGAAATGAAAACCTGCCTTCTCGAGCCGCTCGATCAGCCTTTTCGGTAGCGCAACGAAGATCTCATTCGCCTCGACGTTCTGAAGCAAACGCGCCCCGTCGAAATCCTCGAGCCCGCGAGTCAGCTGCGCCGCCATCGCATTCGCCTGCGTCGCATTGCGAAGCCACAGCCCATTCTCGAGATACGCGAGGAGCTGGCAGCTCAGGTAGCGCAGCTTAGACCACAGATGCCCCGCCTGCTTGCGCCGGCGCTCGAAGTCGCCGGCAAGCGCGCGATTGAAGAACACGACGGCCTCCGCGCACAGCGCACCGTTTTTGGAGGCGCCGAGCGACAGCACGTCCACTCCGCGCTTCCAGGTCGCTTGCGCCGGCGTGCAACCGAGGCGCACCAGCGCATTCGCGAAGCGTGCACCGTCCATGTGCACATGGAGCCCACGCTGCCGCGCGACGGATGTGAGCGATGACAGCTCCTCGAGACCATATACGGTCCCGAACTCGGTGGCCTGCGTCACGCTGAGCGCCGAGGGTCGCACGTGATGGACTCCCATCTCCTCAGCGAAGGCGATGGCCGCGGCGAGCGCCTGCGGTCCCACCTTTCCCGTGGGCGAGGGCAGTCCGAGAAGTTTCGCCCCCCCTGTGTAGAATTCCGGCGCTCCGCACTCGTCGGTCACGATATGAGCCGTGGCGTGGCAATAGATGCCACCGAACGGCGGCACTATTTGAGACAAGGCCAGAGCGTTGGCCGCGGTGCCGGTCGCCACGGGGTAAATCAGGACCTCCGTCTCGAATACGGCGGCAGCCGCTTCGGTCAAGCGCTCGGTAAAGGGATCTGCGCCGTACGATCCGGAAGGAGCCGCGTTCGCCGCTTGAATCGCGGACATGATGGGCGCGCAGACCGGAGAGACATTGTCGCTGCCGAAATTACGAGTCAATGCGTCCGCCATCGGTTCACCTCGCCGCGCGCAACACCCGCAGCTTGCTTTCGAAGTCTTCCTTGTTCAAGTAGGCCCCGCACAGCCTGCGGTAGCCCCGATACGAACGCCGTCCATGCAGTAGCCGCCAGTTGTCGAACAAAAGCGCCGTGCCAGGTGCCAGGCGCATGGTGATTTCGTTCGCGGGATCATTGACCATGCGATTGAATATCTTCAACGCCCGGTAAAAAGCGCTCATCCTCGCGCCGGGCAAGCTGAACGGAGCTCGATCATAGTTATTGTAGGCGATCTGTACCGGGTCGCCATGCGCATCGAGCCCGATAACGGGGTGCTCGGCCCGCAGATGCACGCCGTCGCCAAGGTACTGCGCCGGAACCTTGACGCTCGACAGGACCTCGAACGCTTCGGGATCGCTGCGGCGTATGTCTTCCGCCACTTTGAATCCATCCACCAGGGTGCTGTCTCCGCCTTCGCCGTCGAATTGCAGGCAGTGAAACATCTGGAATCCCGGCGAATCAAAGCTGTAGGTCCCATCGGTGTGCGGCCCGATGGCCGCGGAAGTGTAAGCGGTGTCCTTGAAGGCGAGGTTGGCGGTGAAGTCCCACATCCCGCCGAAAATCGTCTCGCGCACATACCCGACACGCGTGGCGAGCCCGCGGGTCGCTTCGACGGTAGCGGGCACGCCGGTCGCCAACGCAAAGCCGTATTCTTCGACCGTCGTGAGCCAACGGAGCAGCGGTGCATCTCCGGACAGGATCTCGTCATGGCTCATGGCGGGAAGATCCTCGCCCAGCGTGTGCCGGCTCCACAAGCATCGGTGCGGTGACTCCGGTCGACGGCGGCTTTGCGCGACCTGCCATAGAAATGTCGCGGGCCACACGCTGGTGCTCCCATCGTGCCTCCAGACGATGCGCAAGCTTCCTCCACCCTGCTCGACATCCAGCCGCTCCGGTGCGATATCCGCCGGGATGCCGAAGGTGTCGACTTGGCGCTGCAGAGTGTCCGGATGGAGGCTGTCGCGCGCGTGACAATGATCGCGCAGCCAGAACGGGGAGAATCGCTCGCGCGACGGACCTCCGCGCCAGGACACCTCCACGTCTCCCTCGACGATGTGGGCGTCCGCCAGCAGAGCCGCACCCGAAATTCCGCCTTGGTTTCCCGAGCTCATCATTGTCGTCTCCGCCGCAAGCCGATCTGGTCTCTTGTTGAACGAGTGTATAACAGTGGGGCGCGCGCGGTCAACCAGTGGCGCCGGGTCGCGCCGCAGCGTGCCCGGTTACCCCGCGTACCCCTCGCGGTAATGCGACTCGTCAGCGCTGCGCGCTTTGCCAGTTGCCCGCTCGATGGAACGGCGCATCTTCCGTAGGCAGCATTCCGCCGCCGAGGATGTGATCGGCGGCTTTCTCGGCGAGCATGATGGTGGGCGCGTTGAGGTTGCCGGTGGTGATCGAGGGCATGATGGAGGAATCGACCACGCGCAGGCCCTCAAGACCGAGGACGCGCGCCTGCGGATCCACCACTGCCATCGGATCGCTAGGCGCACCCATCTTGCAGGAGCACGACGGGTGATAGGCACTTTCAACCTTGGCGCGGATGAAGGCATCGATCTCTGCATCGGTCTGTACTTGGGAGCCGGGCTGCAGCTCCCGTCCGCGGTAGCGATCGAAGGCCGGCTGCGCGAATATCTCCCGGGTCAGCCGCACGCAGGCGCGCATCTCGGTCCAATCATCGGGTGCGCTCAAATAGTTGAATAGAATCTTCGGCTTCTCGAAAGGATCCTTCGAGGCGAGCCGCACCCAGCCGCGGCTCTTCGAGCGCATGGGCCCGACGTGCGCTTGGAACCCATGTTCCTGCGCGAGCGTCGAGCCATCGTACGCAACGGCCATCGGCAGGAAATGATATTGAATGTCCGGATACTCGACCCCGGGACGGCTGCGGATGAAGCCGCAGGTCTCGAAGTGATTGGTGGCGCCGAGACCGTCCTTGCGCAGGATCCAGCGCGCGCCGATGAGCGCCCGGCTCCAGGGGTTGATCGAGGAATACAGAGTGATCGGCTCCGTGCAGGCGACCTGAAAGTAAAATTCCAGGTGATCCTGAAGATTCTCGCCCACGCCCGGCAGATCGTGCACGACCTCGATACCGAGCGCTTGCAATTCCGTCCCCGGTCCGACCCCGGACAACTTGAGCAGCTGCGGCGAGTTGATCGGTCCGCCCGACAGAATCAACTCCCTGTCGACGCGCACGTGATGGGATATTCCGTCCTGAATGTAGCAGAGCCCGCGAGCGCGTCGCCCTTCGAACAGCACACGGGTCGCGAGGGCTCCTGTGAGGACCTTCAAGTTCGGCCGGCGCATCGCCGGGCGCAGGTAGGCACGGGCAGCGCTGCAGCGCCTGCCCTCTCCGACCGTCATGTCCATGCGGCCGAAACCTTCCTGCCGGAAGCCGTTGACGTCGCTCGCGCGTGGATAGCCCGCCTGCTCGCCGGCGGCGAGCCAGGCGGCATGCAGCGGATTGCGCAACGATCCGTAGCTCGTCCGGAGCGGGCCGGAGGCGCCCCGGTACTGATCGCCCCCCTCCTCGCGTCCCTCGGCGCGCTTGAAGTAAGGCAGTACGTCTCGGTACGCCCACCCCGTCGCGCCCTCCTGAGCCCAGCGCTCGAAATCCTGCGGGTTTCCGCGGATGTAGACGAGTCCGTTGATGGAGGACGAGCCGCCCAGCACCTTGCCGCGCGGGGTGTGCATGCGCCGGCCGTCCAGATGCGGCTCCGGCTCGGTATGGTAGAACCAATTGTACTTCGGCATGTTCATCGGAATGGATAGCGCCGAGGGCATCTGAATGTAGATCGACCCGTCCGCTCCGCCGTACTCGATCAACAGCACGCGGCTCGTACCACTCGCGCTCAGCCGGTCAGCCAGCACGCACCCCGCCGAGCCGGCCCCGACGATGACATAGTCGAAATGTTGCTCCGCCAAGATGAACTCCGATCGCGACTGTTGCTCGATGGCGGCCGTCCGCTCAATAAGGTGCGTCCACATCCCCCATTGCGACGTAGACGCTCTTCAACTGCGTGTAATGCTCGATGGCGGCGCGCCCGTTCTCGCGCCCGAGCCCCGACATCTTGACGCCGCCGAAAGGCAGCTCGATCGGTGTGACGTTGTAATGGTTGATCCAGCACGTACCCGCCTGCAACTGGGCGATGACGCGATGGCCTCGCGTGAGGTCGTTGGTGAACACCCCCGCGGCAAGTCCAAACTCGGTGGCGTTCGCGCGTTCGATGACTTCGGACTCGGTCTTGAAGGTGAGCAGCGACATCACCGGCCCAAATATCTCCTCGCGCACGATGGCCATTGCGTCGTTGCACGCATCGAACACCGTTGGCTCGACGAAGAAACCCTTGGCGAGCGCCCCTTCCGTCACTCGATGGCCGCCGACGACCAGGCGCGCGCCCTCGCCTCGACCGCGCGCGATGTAGCCGAGCACCTTGTGCATGTGCTGTTCCGAGATCAGCGGCCCGACCTGCGTCTGCGGATCCATCGGATCGCCGATGCGCATGGCGCTCACGCGCTTGACGAGTCGATCGAGGAACGCCGGCTTGATCGACCCATGCACGAACACGCGCGTGGCATTCGAGCAGACTTGCCCGGAGGAATAGAAATTGGCGAGCAGCGCGCCCGACACCGCATTGTCGAGGTGAGCATCCTCGAAGACGATCAGGGGCGATTTGCCGCCGAGCTCGAGCGTGACATTCTTCAAGGTCGCGGCCGCATCGCTCATTACGGCCTTTCCGGTGCCAACCTCGCCGGTGAGCGAGACCTTGCGGATCTCGGGGTGGCGCGTCAGCAATTGTCCGGTTTCCGCGAATCCCTGCACGACCTGGAATACACCCGCCGGCAGTCCGGCTTCGAGCAAAATCTGCTCGAGTTTGACGGCGCTGAAGGGCGTGAGCTCGGCGGGCTTGAAAATCATGGCGTTGCCGCAGGCGAGCGCAGGCGCGGCTTTCCAGCAGGCGATCTGCAGCGGATAGTTCCACGCGCCGATGCCCGCGACCACGCCCAGGGGCTCACGGCGTGTGTAGCCGAAGGCCTGCTTGCCGAGGTCGATGTGCTCGCCGCTCAAGGACTGCGCGAGGCTGGCGAAATACTCGAAGCAGTCGGCCCCGGAGATGACGTCGACGACCAGGGTCTCCTGAATCGGCTTGCCGGTGTCTCGCGACTCGAGCTCGGCGAGCTCGCGATTGCGGGAGCGCAGAATTTGCGCCGCCTGGCGCAACACGCGGGCACGCTCGGCTCCAGTCATGGCCGCCCATCGCGCTTGGCCGCGTTGCGCGTCGCGCACGGCAGCGTCGACCTCCGCCGGCCCGGAAACATGGACATAACCGAGCACCGCGCCGGTGGCGGGATTGATGGAGGCGAAGCGCTGCCGGGGGCGGGCGCCGGCACTTCCGGAAGCTCGGCGGCTCGGCGATTTGAGATCACCTTGTCCGGAGTCGGCGCATTCCAGATTCAAACGCCGATCGACGAATTCGGTCAGCAGCCCCCGTGCACTCGCACTATCGGCCTCGCGCCAGCCGGAAAGCGCCGCCCGCAGCCACACACCGTCGATCATCGCGGCAATCATGGCCGCGAGACTCTGCGACTCTTCGGGCGGCACGAGCTTGTTGAGCGCGCTCTTGAGATTGCTGAGCGTGCGTCGCTGGTACACCGACTGGACCCGCCGCAAGCTTCTCACCTGCAGCACCTGGCCCCAGAACGCCAGCCACGCCGTGCCGGTGCGCTGGTCGAATTCCTCCGGCGCCAGGTTGGCATCGATGATCGCCTGGATACGGGCGCGCGGCGTGCTGATCATCCTGAGACGCGCCCGGACGTGGTCGCTCACACGCCGCGCCAGGGACCGAAAAGCGGCATCGAGCAGTCCGTCCTTGTCGCCGAAATAATGCGCCACCAATCCCGGCGAGACGCCGGCGCGGCCGGCAATCTGCGCGAGCGTCGTGCCCACATAGCCGACTTCGGCTAGGCTATCGATCGTGACCTCGATGAGCTGGGACCGTCGCGACTCCTCCGGCAGCTCACCGGGCAGGTCAACCGACCCCGTTGATTGCTTGTTCAATTCAATTCGTCCTTACGCTTCGGCGCGCGTGCGGATGGACGCGCGCACGATCTGGTGTTAAAGATGAGGGTTAGTAGAATTATACTTTCATATCAGTTCATTAGGGATATAAGGTGAGCGCTGATCACAGCCCGTTGAACGGTCATTCAAAACAACCCAGCGCGAACTCATCATGCGACCCGCCCGAGCAGCGGGTCAAGGCTCGGAACGGCCCGCCAGGGGAAGGGCCGCCCAGGGAAGGGCCGCCCCGGGAGGGGTCATTCCGGGAGGGGTCATTCCGGGAGGGACCGGCGCGGCGGAGGGCTGCCCCTCGCAAAGGGCTCGCCCTGTTCGGCGCAGCCCTCGCAGCCGCCTTAGCCACTGTCGCATGCCCCGCGCACGCGGCGGATGCCGCCGCACCGGCGGCTTCGGCAGCGCCCACAGCGCCGACCGCCGACCCGGCCAGCTGCCGCACGGTGCGGTTCTCGGACGTCGGCTGGACCGACGTCACCTCCACTACGGCGCTGACGGCGCAGCTCCTGCGGCGCATCGGCTACACGCCCAGCATCACGGTCCTTTCCGTGCCGGTCACGTTCGCCTCCCTCAAGAACAAGGACATCGACGTATTCTTGGGCAACTGGATGCCCGCCGAGGCTGCCGATCGCGCGCCCTACGACGCCGACGGCTCGGTCGTGGTCGTAGGTCCGAATCTGTTCGGCGCCAAATACACGCTCGCTGTGCCCCGCTACTTCTACGAGCAGGGGCTCAAGGATTTCAGCGACATTCATCGCTACGCGGACCGGCTCAACCATTCGATCTACGGCATCGAGCCCGGCAACGACGGCAACCGCCTGGTGCTCAAGATGCTGAAGGAGAATCAGTTCGGCCTGGGCGATTTCAAGCTGATCGAATCGAGCGAGCAAGGGATGTTGGCGCAGGTCGACCGCGCCTATCGCGACAAGGAGCCGATCGTGTTCCTGGCGTGGGAGCCCCATCCCATGAACATGCGCTTCGACATCAAGTATCTCGCCGGCGGCGATGCGGTGTTCGGCGCGAACTTCGGGGGCGCCACCGTCTACACCGACACTCGCAAGGGATACTCGACCGAGTGCCCGAATGTCGGCCGTTTACTCGCGAACCTCAAATTCAACTTGCGCGGCGAGAGCGAGATGATGGCGGCGATCCTCGATCGGCACGAGCAACCCGCCATCGCCGCCGATGCATGGCTGAACGCGCACAGCGAGGTGGTCAAGACCTGGCTCGAGGGTGTGCGCTCGTTCGACGGGCGTCCCGCATACGCGGCCCTCGCGGGCGTATCACAGCACCGCAGCGCCGGTTTTGAGAACTGGGTGGTGAGCCACAAGATTCCCGTGGGAGACGCCATGACGGTCGCGATCGACACGGTCAAGGCGCACGGCACCCTGTTTTTCGACGGCATCTCGATCGTAATCCGCGGCACCGTCGACGGAGTGACCGCGCTGTTGCGGGCATTGCCGTCGCCGCTCCTGATCGCGCTCGTCGCGGCGCTGGCGTGGCTGCTGCGCCGCTCCTGGTCGCTCACGGTGTTCGTGGCGCTGGCACTGCTCTTCATCTTGAATCAGGGCTACTGGGACGCGACGCTCGAGACGCTTTCGCTGGTCGTGGTTGCGACAATCGCCTCGGCACTCATCGGCGTACCCCTGGGGATCGCCTCGGCGCACCGCCCGAGGCTTTATGCGGCGATGCGCCCGGTGCTCGACCTGATGCAGACCTTGCCGACATTCGTCTACCTCATCCCGACGCTGGTGCTGTTCGGTCTCGGCGTGGTGCCGGGACTCATCTCCACCGTGATATTCGCGTTGCCCGCTCCCATCCGCCTCACCCACCTTGGGATTTCCTCGGTTCCGCGGCCGCTGATCGAGGCGGGAGAGGCCTTCGGCGCCACGCCCCTGCAGCTGCTGTGGAAAGTCGAGCTGCCGAGCGCAGCGGGCACCATCATCGCCGGCATCACTCAGTGCATCATGCTCAGCTTGTCGATGGTGGTCATCGCGGCGCTGGTCGGAGCCGGCGGACTCGGGGTGCCGGTGGTGCGCGCGCTCAACTCCGTGCAGGTGGGCATGGGCTTCGAGGCCGGTTTCACGATCGTGCTGCTCGCCATCATCCTCGACCGGATCAGCCGGCCGAAAGAGCACTAGGAATCCCGATGACCGCAGCGGTAGAGTTTCAAGACGTCGACATACTGTTCCCACGCCAGCCGGGACGCGCCGGACGCGCCGCCCTGCGCGAGGCGCTGTCGGCCCTCGACGGCGGCTCGACCCGTGCCGACATTCAAAGCAAATACGGTGTGGTGGTGGGTGTCGCGGGCGCGAGCCTGCGCGTTGCGCAGGGCGAAATCTCCGTGCTGATGGGATTGTCGGGGTCGGGCAAGTCGACTCTCCTGCGGGCCGCCAACGGGCTGAATCGGGTGACCCGGGGACATGTGCGCATTCGTGACGGCGAATCGGATGTGGATGTGGCAACCTGCGACACGGCGCAACTGCGCCGCGTGCGCCGCGAGCGCGTGGCCATGGTGTTTCAGCAATTCGGTCTCCTCCCCTGGCGCACAGTGCGCGACAACGTCGGCTTGGGGCTCGAGCTGCGCGGAGAGCCGCCGGCGACCCGCAAAAGCATCGTCGCCGAGAAGCTCGAGCTGGTCGGCCTCTCGCAATGGGCCGATCGCCACGTGAGCGAGCTCTCGGGCGGCATGCAGCAACGCGTCGGCCTGGCGCGCGCATTCGCGACGGATGCCGACATACTGCTGATGGACGAGCCTTTTTCCGCGCTCGATCCGCTCATACGCGGGAAGCTCCAGGGCGAGCTTCTCGCTCTGCAGGAACGGGTCAAGAAGACCATCCTGTTCGTGAGCCACGATCTCGATGAGGCCCTGCGGCTCGGGGATCGGATCTCGATCCTGCAGAACGGGCGCATCATCCAGACGGGAACGGCCGAGGACATCGTGCTCGCCCCGGCGGACGATTATGTCGCGGAGTTCGTCCGCCACATGAACCCGCTCGACGTGCTGACCGGCGGCATGATCATGTGCGATCGGGCGCGGATGGCCGCGGAGGACGGTGGCCTTTGGCTCGACGCGCGGCGACGCTACCGCCTGGTCCTCGGCGCCGCCGGCGAGGCGGTCGCGTTGCACCTCGACGGCATCGAGCAGACGCTCCGCCCTGTGCGCGACGACGCCGCGCTCGCCGCGCTCGAGCCCGGGCTCGCGGTGGCGCCGGCGTCTTTCTCCCTGCAATCCATCATCCGGCTGCGGCAGGTCACCGGTCATCCGGTACTGCTCAGCGACGAGGGCAGGATCGTCGGGGTATGTGACGAGGCGGAGATCATCCGCGCACTCGCCGGCAGCCGGCAGTAGCAACTGCACGCCGGGGGCGCGCTTGCGTCCCCCGCCCCCCGCCTTTGCCGATCGACGCCGCAGTTGCCGCCGCGCGTTTTAAATATTATCATCGAGATAATATAAACACCGACCCCGCTCCGTCACGAGGCACCCGCCATGGCCATGAATCACGACGTCATCATCTCCTGCGCCGTCACCGGCGACGATACCAAGGTCACCAAGAGTCCCTACTGCGCCATCACTCCGGAACAGATCGCGGCGACGGCGATCGAGGCGGCCCAGGCAGGGGCGGCTATCGTTCACATCCACGTGCGCAATCCGGAGACGGGCGCATTCAGCATGGAGACCAAGTACTACCGCGAGGTGGTCAAACGCATCCGCGAAAGCAACGTCGATGTGCTCGTGAATCTCACGTGCGGCATGGGCGGATACATCGTCATCGGCGAGCACGGCCTCAAGGATACGCCCGCGCCGGGCAGCGATTTCGTCACTCAGGAGGATCGTATGCGGCACATCATCGACCTGTGCCACGAGGGCAAGTACCGCCCCGACATCGCGACCCTCGACTGCGGAAGCTTGAACTTCGGCGACGGCAACCGCGCGTATATATCGACACCGAACTATCTGCGCCAGGGAGCTGCCATCGCCCGCGATCTGAAGGTCAAGCCCGAGCTCGAGGTGTTCGACACCGGCAATTTGTGGTTCGTGAAGCAGATGATCAAGGAGGGCCTGCTCGACTCTCCGGCGCTGATTCAACTCTGCATGGGCATTCCATACGGCGTCCCCGCCGACGTGGGCCATTTGATCGCCATGGTCAACGAGCTGCCCGAGAACTGCAACTGGGGCAGCTTCGCCATCAGCCGCATGCAGATGCCGTGGGTCGCGCAATCGGTCCTGCTCGGCGGCAACGTGCGCGTCGGCTTGGAGGACAATCTGTATTTGAGCAAGGGCGTGTACGCGAGCAATGCACAGCTGGTGCAGAAAGCACGCACCATCGTCGAGGCCATGGGCGCGCGCATCCTCACCCCGGCGCAAGCCCGCGAGCGTCTGAAGCTTCATTGAGACCACCCGGTGACCGCGCTGCCGCCGTATCGAGCGAACATCGAGTCCGATTGGATCGATTACAACGGGCATCTGCGCGATGCGTTTTATTGCGTGGTGATGAGCTACGCCATCGATGACGTCATGGAGCACCTCGGGCTGGATGCGGCTTACCGCGAGAGGACCCGCTGCACGCTGTACACGGTCGAGCTGCACATGCATTACTTTCACGAAATCAAGCGTTCCGACGAGCTCACCGTCGCGACCTCGATCATGAACGCGGATCGCAAGCGCATCCACGCGGCATGCGACTTCGTGTGCCCGAGGATCGAGGGCCCTGCGGCATCGGCCGAGGTCATCCTCCTGCACGTGCATCAGGGCGAGAAGCCGGGCGTGGTTTCCTTCCCGCCCGAGATTGCAGCGCGCCTCGAAGCCCTGAAGCTCTCGCCGGAGGCTCTCGCGAAGCGCGGGCTCGGCTCCCGCAAGATCGAGCTCAAACAGCGATAGACACGATGCCGGATTACGACCTACGACGTTTGATCGCGCCGCGCAGCATCGCGCTCATCGGCGCAAGTGCCTGGACGGACGCCGTGGCGGTCGGCAATGCCGCCATCGGCTATCGCGGGCTGATATGGCGGGTTCATCCGACGCGCCCCTCGACGCCCGAGCGGCCCGTCTACCGCTCCGTCGCCGAGCTGCCCGGCGCACCCGACGCTGCATTCATCGCCGTCCCCAATCACGAGGCGCCGTCGGTCGCCGCGGCGCTCGCCGAGCGCGGCGCCGGGGGTTTCGTCTGCTTCAGCTCCGGGTTCGGCGAGCTCGGCACGCAGTTCGGTCGGGAGCTCGCCCACGAGCTCGTCGTTCGATCCGCAAACCTCCCTTTCTTCGGCCCGAACTGCTACGGCTTCGTGAATTTCTTCGACCGGGCGGCGATGCTGCCCGACCAGGTCGTGGGGGAGGCGCTCGAGCGCGGCGTCGCCCTGATCTGCCAGAGCGGCACCATCTCGCTGAGCTTGAGCTTCAACGAGCGCTCCGTACCGATCGGTTATCTCTTCTCGGTGGGCAACCAGAGCCGTCTCGCCGTCGAGGATCTCATCGAGACACTGTGCGACGATCCGCGCGTGACGGCGTTCGGCCTGTATCTCGAGGGAATCAAGGACGCGGAAAGATTCGTCGCCGCGACGGACAAGGCTCGGCGGGCGGGAAAGCCGGTCGCCGTGATCAAGACGGGCCGCACCGCCGCCGCGGCGCGCACAGTTCACAGCCACACCGGCGCGCTTGCGGGCGCCGACAGCGTGTTCGACGCGTTTTGCCGTCAAGCCGGACTGGCGCGCTGCGATACGCTCGGCGGCCTGTGCGAGACACTCAAGTTGTTCCATGCCGGCGGGCCCTTGAGCGGTCGCAAGGTACTGATCATGGGCGCCTCCGGCGGCGACATGGCGATGACGGCGGACGCGGCGCGCAACGTCGACCTCGATTTCGCACCGATTCCACTCGAGCAGGCGGGCACGCTTCAAGAGCTCCTCACCGAGCGGGTGACCGTCGCGAACCCGCTCGATATTCACACCTATTTGTGGTTCGACCCGCCGGCGCTGAAGCGCGTGTTCACGACCGCGATGCGCTCGGGATACGATGCCGTCGGGTTCATGCTGGACTTCCCCCCCGAGGGCAAGGCCGACGCCTCTTCCTTCGATGCCGCGATCGGTGCGTACATCGAGGCCTCGCACGGCTCACCCTCGCGCGTCGCTCTGATCTCCTCGCTGCCGGAGACCTTGAGTGCGCGCGTCCGCAAGTATTGCCTGGCGGGTGGAATCGTTCCGCTGCAGGGTCAGCGCGAGGCCTTGGAGGCGCTCGCGGCCGCTGCCGCCGTGGGCATCGCGTGGCGCATGGGCCCCGGAATTCAGCTCACGCTCCCCCGCGCAACGGCGCAGCCGCCCGCCGGAGCCGAGGGCCACAGCCTCAGTGAATCCGACGCGAAGGCCGCGCTCGCGGCATTCGGGGTCGCAGTACCCCGCAGCCATTTGGTCGCACCGGCCGAGGCGGGAAGCTGCGCCGAAACACTGGGCTTCCCGGTGGTGATCAAGGCAGTCGGGGCGCATCTCGAGCACAAGAGTGAGGTGGGCGGCGTCGCGCTCAACATCCGGAGCACCGCACAGGCCGCCGCCGCCGCGCAGCGCCTCAGCACGCTGTCCGAGACCCTCCTCGTCGAGGAAATGATCGGCGATGGAGTCGCGGAGATTCTCGTCGGCCTGATTCGCGACCCACAGTTCGGACAAGTCCTGGTGCTCGGCGCCGGCGGGGTGCTCACCGAGCTGCTCGCCGACACGGCGACCCTCCTGCCACCCTTCACGCGCGATGCCATACGGCGCGCGTTGCGCGGTCTCAAGGTCGCGAAGCTCCTCGACGGTTTCCGCGGCAAGCCGAGCGGCGATGTCGACGCACTCGTCGATGCCGTGATAGCCATCGCCCGCTACGCGGCGGCCAACCGCGGCACGCTACTGGAAATTGACGTCAATCCCGTGATCGTGCGACCCGCCGGCCGCGGTGCCGTAGCGGTCGACGCGTTGATCCGTCTCGAACAACCCGGTTAATACCAGAAGAGGTCCGCCATGTCCGATGGAGTCAAGACCGTCAAAGACGGCAGCATTCTCGAAGTCACGATCGACCGGCCGAAGGCGAACGCCATCGATCTCGCCACCAGCCGCCGCTTGAACGAGGTATTCGTGAACTTCCGGGACGACAAGTCCCTGCGTATTGCCATCATTACGGGTGCAGGCGAGAAATTCTTCTCTCCCGGCTGGGATCTCAAGGCCGCGGCCGGCGGCGAGAAATCCGATGAGGACTGGGGTGTGAGCGGCTTCGCAGGTCTCAACTACCCGCGCAATCTCAACAAACCGATCATCGCCGCGGTCAACGGCATCGCCTGCGGGGGCGGCTTCGAGGTCGTGCTCGGAACCGACATCATCGTGATGGAAGAGCATGCGAAGTTCGCCCTGCCGGAAATCAACGTCGGGGTGCTGGCCGACGCCGGCACCATCAAACTGCGCAGGCGCATCCCCTATCACGTGGCGGTGGAGTTCTTGCTGACCGGGCGCTGGATGGACGCGGCGGAGGCCAAGCATTGGGGGCTCGCCAACCACGTGGTGCCGAAGGGACAAAGTCTCGCCAAGGCGCGCGAAATCGCGCACCAGCTCGCTGAAGGTCCGCCCTTGCTGTTTCCCGCGATCAAGCAGCTTTTGCGGCACACCGAGATGATCCCCGAGCACCAGGCCTTCGAATTGCACGACTCGCTCGATATCGTGCAGCAGGTCATACGGTCGGACGATCTCGTCGAGGGTACGCGAGCGTTCACCGAGAAGCGCAAGCCGCGCTGGACCGGCCGCTGAGCCGCCGCCACCAAGGCTCTGCCCGTTGTCAATTTTTCAAAGTGCCCCTAGCCAGGCCTCGCAATTGCGTCCATGCTGCCCGCGATGGAAGTTCTACTGGTTGAAGATAATTCCGAGGTTAGCCTGATAACCGTTGAATATTTGACGGAATTGGGCCATTCCGCCGTAGCGGTCCCGGCGGCGGAATCGGCCCTTGCGCGCCTTGCGGAGCGCAATTTCGATGCCGTGATGACGGACGTCAGCTTGCCTGGCATGTCGGGGATCGACCTCGCGAAGGAACTCTCCAAGCAATATCCGAACCTCCCGGTCGTCATTTCATCCGGTTATGGGTCCGTGAAGCTCGAGTTCGGTATGGGCCGGCGTCAGCCCAACGTATTTTTCCTACCGAAGCCCTACGACCTGCCGATGCTCGAAAAAACCCTGAGCGACGCAGCGGCCTTCTCCGGAATCTAGCGCCGGATAGATCGCTAGCGCCGATTGCTCGCGCCGGCTCGATCGCTGCCGCTAAATCAATCGAAGGGCCGGCAAGCCCTCGGCCGCTGCGACCGTGGCACCCGGACAGTGCGGGCAGCAATTCGGCGCCGCGCCGATGGTCTCGCTCAACAGGTCCGTGAGCGCATGCGCATCGTCGTGGAATTCATCGACATACGGCTTGTGTTGGCGAACCAGTTCCACCGCCAATGCGAACGCGCTCGAGGGATCCACCTCATCGTTGTAGAAGACCTCGTTGTGCACCGGACAGGTTTGCAAGACATGGGTCTGCAGGGCGATTTCAAACGCGATAGCTTGCTTGTGTTCCATGACGCTATTGCTCTCAGTGTCCATGGCTCTCGATGTGCGCGTACCCATTGCTCAGTGTCCGCGCGCGCTCTTGGCAACTGCCCGGCCGCGCTTGTTGGTTCTCCAGGTCCGCCCGCGGGTGGAGGGATCGCCCGGGTGTTGCGTATCCTCCATGAAAATGACCCGAAGCGCCCGGTTCCACGCGGCCGCCTGTGGTGCCGGATCCGGCGGATCGTGAGGAGCCAGCGGAGGACGTTCCGGACTCGGGGGTGGCGGGACGCCTTCCTGACGTGGGACATGAATGCTGGACATGGCAGCCTCCTTCACGATGATGCACTGCAAATTCGAGGCGTCATTATCGGAGAGCCTCTCTGCCGCGTGGATCGGTTCAGGGCCCCGCCGGTTGTAGGAATAGTCAGACGCCCCAGCCGCCCGCGTGGGGCGAGAGCGGCGCACTCTGAGTTTCCGCCCGGCGCTCGCGCACGCAGTCGAGGATGTGATGCTCGATCGCCGCATCCAGCGACTGGCTTGAGTCCGATTCGAGCAACATGAGCAGCCGCTCGTGCTCGGCAATCCACGAGTCGAACTCGACTTCTACCTCCTGTTCCCTCATGAGGAACACCAGCAAGCCTCGAGAGAGGAGCCGCCAGGTCGGCTCGAGCACCGGGCTTTCCGCAAGCGCAATGATGCGATCATGAAACCATAGGTCTGCCTGGCAAAGTGCCAGGCGGTCGCCCAATACGGCCGCCCGCCGCATCGCATCGATGGCCCCGGAAAGTTGGCTCGTGATGTGTGCTTTCGGGGTGTGTCGCTCGACGATGCGCCGCAACGCAATGCGCTCCACCGCGAGCCGCATCTCTTGCACCTCCAGCATCTCGTCGGAGGTGTATTCGGTGACGTACGTGCCGCGATTGGGCTCGGTGCGCACGACGCCTTGGGCCTGCAGCAAGCGCAAGGCCTCGCGCACCGGAATCCGGCTCACACCCTTCATTTCGCAGATCTTTTTCTCGAAGATCCGCTGACCGGGCTTGAGTTCGCCAGTGGCGATCATGTTAACCAACTGGTCCGCCAGCTGATCCGGCAGGTTCCGGGCATCCAAAGCTGGCTGTCCGTCCACGCGCTTATCCCCGCTCCATCGGTTTGTGTGAGTCCTGTGCGGAACATCATACGCGATTCGGTCGAAATACCACACCGCGCCGCGGCGCGGCTCACGACATAAGCTTGTCCAGCGTGATGGGTAGATCCCTCACCCGCACGCCGGTCGCGTGGAAGACGGCATTGGCAATGGCTGCCCGGTCTTGGCGTTCAGGAGCCGACCGACGTCGTACCGCGCGACGATACGCGGAACGCGAATAATTCCGAGGTCGGCGTCGATGCGCACCTCCGCGAACACGGCGCCGAAGAAGTGCATCGCGAACTGTTTTTTCTCATCGCCGGGCTTTGCGGTCGCCTGGGCCTCCAGATCGCGGCCGCCTCCCGCGCGGGCGAGTGTGGCCTCAACATGATCGCGAGCGCAAGGCAGGAGTTGATGCGGCGGCCGTTCAGGAGAACAGTCCACGCCCCGCATTGGCCTCGATCGCAACCCTTCTTGGTCCCGGTCAGCGACAAATGCTCGCGCAGATCATCGAGCAGCGTGAGCGCGGCTCGACGGTCAGCTCGTGCACGACGGAGGTCGGTCCCGCCGGCTCGGCGCCTCCGCCGTCAGTCGCAACGGCAGCCGCCGATGCCGCGGCGCCGAGCGCAGGGAGCGTCGCAACGCCCGCGGCCGTTGCGGCGGACTGGAGGCAATGACGTCGGCTCAAGCTCATCGGCGAAGACTCATCGATGGGGTCCACCATGGGAGGAAGATGATCATGCCGCGGCGGTACAGGGCACTCGGCGATTGTGCAGAAGAGCCGTCAGAAAGCGCTGATGACCGTTATTCGGCGACCTGCCTTTGCCGGCGCTAATTGACTGATTGGCTTTAAAATTCCGGCGCGGCAGGTTACTATCGCTGCGCCTTTCTGCGTTCATCTTCAGCGCCGCCAAATCGCGAAGAGCGCGCTTCGGCATCGACTAAATCCATCCGCGCAGTCGATCGCGCGGCTCTAGCCGGCGTCCCGGATTTAGTCACTTGATCGTGCATGGTGCAGGTAAATACCCTAACGCCGCGACAATAGCGCCCGCTCGAGCTGGTGCGAGCCGGCGGCCTCGTGCTCGGCGATTCGCGAATATCGTCATGAAGGATTAGCGCTGAATGAATCTAAAATCTGCACCGCCCGGCGGCGAGCAGGTCCTCAATCCGAAGTATCAGCCTGGCCACGCAGAGCGGGGTGAGATCTCGAATTTGGACTCCGAAATGCGGGCTTCGCGAGAGCTCGTTACTGCAAATTCAACCTGGATAGAGCCGCTCCGGCAAGAGATGGGGCGGGTCATCATCGGCCAAAAACATCTTCTCGATCGGCTGTTGATCGCCTTGCTCACCAATGGTCACGTGCTCCTGGAGGGCGTCCCCGGTCTTGCGAAAACGCTGGCCCTGAAGACTTTGGCCAGGTTGCATTTCCGTGCGTTTCAAGCGTCTGCAATTTACGCCCGACATGCTGCCCGCAGACATCGTCGGAACCATGATCTACAACCCTCAGGACGGCGCGTTTCGCACCAAGCACGGCCCGATATTCAGCAATCTGATTCTGGCCGACGAGATCAATCGCGCGCCTGCCAAGGTTCAAAGCGCGCTCCTGGAGGCCATGCAGGAGCGCCAGGTCACCATCGGCGAGGAAACCTACCCATTGCCTGCGCCATTTCTGGTTCTCGCGACGCAGAACCCCCTGGAGCAGGAGGGCACATATCCGCTACCGGAGGCGCAGATCGACCGATTCATGATGAAGGTGGTCGTCGACTATCCCACGCGAATCGAGGAGCGCGCGATTCTCGATACGATGGCGACCACCGAGCCGATGGTCGTGCCGAGTACGGTGGTGAGCGCCTCACAAGTCGTCGATGCTCGCCATGTGGTCAACATGCTGTTCGTCGACGACAAGGTCCGCGATTACATCGTAGACATCGTGCTTGCGACACGGCCGCCCATCGCTGCAGCGCTTGAAACTGGACGGGTATATTCAAAATGGCGCTTCGCCCCGCGGCGACCATCGCGCTCACCCTGGCGGCACGCGCCATGGCATTTCTCCAGGGCCGGCACTTCGTCATCCCGCAGGACGTCAAGGCGGTTGCGATGGATGTGTTGCGCCATCGGGTGTCGGTGACCTACGAGGCCGAGGCCGAGAACGTCACATCCGAGAATGTGATCGAGAGAATCTTGAACACATTGCCGGTGCCCTGAGCGGAGATTCTCCGGATGGCGGACGCCAAGAAATCGACCAAGGCGATGCGCAGCAGCATGCGTCAGCTGGAGATCCGCACTCGCCGCATGGTGGATGACAGCATGGCGGGCGCCTATCACTCGGTATTCAAGGGCCGGGGGATGGATTTCGACGAGGTGCGCGAATACAGCCCGGGAGATGAGGTTCGGACCATCGATTGGAACGTGACGGCTCGCGCTGGACGTGCATTCGTCAAGAAGTTCACCGAAGAGCGGGAGCTCACCCTATTTCTGGTGGTGGACATCAGTGCTTCGGGCAATTTCGGATCAGGCGCGATGGCCAAGCGCGATCTGGCTGCTGAAGTCGCCAGCGTGCTGGCCTTTTCCGCGATTCGCAACAGCGACAAAGTCGGTTTGATCTTGTACACGGACCGCGTCGAGCGATATCTGCCGCCAAAGAAAGGTCGGCGCCACGTGCTGCGCGTCGTGCGAGACATTCTTTACCATGAGCCGCAGGGCATCGGTACCGACACCGTGAAGATGCTCGACGTCGTGAATCACGTCCTGCACCGGCGTGCGGTGGTGTTCTTGATATCCGATTTCGAGACGAGCGGCGAACCCGACGTTGCCCGGGCGCAACTGCGCCGAGCGGTGCGCCAAACCAATCGTCGCCATGACTTGATCGCGGTGCATATCGAGGATCCGCGCGAGAAAGAGCTGCCCAACGTCGGAATCATCGCGCTGGAAGACGCAGAGACCGGCGAACTCATCGAGCTCGACACCGCGCGCGCCACGGTCCGGAAAGCGCTTCGCCAGGCTGTCTTCGGAGCGCGCGCTGCGTCTCAAGAGCGATCTTCGGGCCGAAGGGGTCGACACCGTGCAACTGCGGACCGATATGCCCTACATTCCTCCACTGCAGCGATTCTTCAAATCTCGCGGCCGACCACGCGTATGAAGGTGACCGCCCGCTCCCGCCGGACCGTCCAAATGTGGCCTTGGCTCGTGCTGCTGGTACGCGCCGCTTTAGCCGAACCCTCGGAAGATATCCGCGACATTCGAGGGCCCAAGGCCGTGCCGGGGTCCTGGCTGCTGCCTGCGCTCCTTGCGGTCGCGATCGTCGCGGCGCTTTTCGCCTATTCGGCTGGCGCCGGCGCCGTCGTGCAGCTCGCCGACACGATCTCAGCTTGATCGGAACAGGCCCTGGCGCGTTTGGAGGCAACCAGACCTCTGATGCGTCCGACCACGGCCCGGGAATTCGGGATCGCTGCATCCGAGGTGATCACGAGACTACATCGAGAAGCGGTTCGACGGTCATCGCGACGAAGCGAACCACGGAGGAATTTCTGCAAGCTCTGCTGCAGAGACTCGAATGAGGCGCTCGTGCGCCACCGCTCGCTGCTTGCGGAATTCCTGCATCAATGCGACTTCGTCAAATTCGCGGGGGCCTCGCTGGCCGTCGCGGATATGGAATCGCTGTTGCGAAGCGCCCGCGGTTTCGTGCTCGAGACCGGCGAGACGCCCGTCGCATGATCCGGTTTCTTCAGCCCGAGTGGCTTTGGGCATTGACTCTGCTGCCGCTCGTCGTTCTGTGGCGAGGCCGGCGCGGACCCGTGGCCGCGGTCGAATACTCCGATGTGAGTCTGGCGCGAGACCTCGCGCGCCGCACCCGAAGCCGGATCGGCGGGATTGGTTTGGCTGCTGCCGATCATCGCCGCGGCTCTCATGATCATCGGATTGGCCAGGCCGCAGCGCACCCACAGCCGCACCGAAGTCACCGCGAACGGAATCGACATCGTTCTCGGACTGGACGTTTCGGGATCGATGCAAGCCCTCGATTTCATGGTCGATAATTACCGCGTCAACCGCATCGCAGTCGTGAAGTCGGTCGTCTCCAAATTCATCGACGAGCGCCCCAATGACCGCATCGGTCTCATCGCTTTTGCGGCGGCTCCATATATCGTCAGTCCGCTCACGCTGGATCACGACTGGCTGCTGCAGAATCTCGAGCGCGTCAACGTCGGCATCGGGGACGACGACGGCACAGCTATCGGCTCGGCCATCGCCGCGGCCGTGAATCACTTGCGCACGACCACGGCAAAATCCAAGGTCGTCATTCTTTTGACCGATGGCGTCAACAACAGCGGGAAGATATCCCCGTTCGCCGCAGCGGAGGCCGCACGAGCCCTGGGCGTGAAGGTGTACACCATCGGCGTCGGCGTGCGCGGCAAGGCGCCCGATTCCCGTCAGGGACGAGGCAGGCAAGATTCACGTGATCATGGCGAACGTGGACGTCGATGAGAAGACGCTGCAGGCGGTGGCCAATGAGACCGGCGGGCAGTTCTATCGAGCGACCGATACGGATTCGCTGCAGAAAATCTACGAGCAGATCAATCGTTACGAGACGTCGGCGCAGACCGTGCAGAAATTCGAGCACGTGGAAGAGCTCTACCGGTGGACACTCTTCCCGTCGCTGGGCTTGCTTGGGCTTGGGGTGCTCTTGCAGCAAACGAGGTTTCGCAGGCTACCGTGAGATTCAGCGATCCCTATTGGCTGCTGGCGGGTCTGCTGACGTGCGTCGTGCTCATCGGAATGTGGCGCCGGTACGACGTTCGGCAGCAGGCGGCGCTGGCCAAATTCGTCGCGCCGCATCTGCGACGCAGCGCTCACCGGCTCGGTGTCCGGAGCCGGCCGCATCGTGCAGCGAGGCCTGTTCCTGGGCGCGCGTGCTGTGTCTTTTCGCGGCGCTCGCCGGTCCGCTGATCGGATATCACTGGGAGAAAATCAGCCGCCGCGGCAACGAGGTAGTCTTCGCGATCGATACGTCGCGAAGTATGTTGACTCCCGATGTCAAACCCAATCGCTTGACGCGCGCAAAGCTCGCGATCGATGACATGGCGAGTCAATTGGAGGGCGACGGAATCGGCATCGTGGCATTCGCCGGCAGCGCATTTCTCGTCTGTCCGCTGACGCTCGACTATGGCGCTTTCCACGAGTCGTTGGACGCAGTCGATATTCACACGATTCCGCGAGGCGGCACCAATATCTCGAGTGCCATTCTCGAAGCGCGCGCGGCGCTTCGCCGCCGTCCCGGAAGCGACAGAATCCTGATATTGGTGACGGATGGCGAGAATCTCGAAGGAGACGCCCTGGCTGCGGCCACGCAGGCGGCCAGGCAGGATGGCCTCAAGATCTACACGGTCGGCATCGGTACCGCGGAAGGCGACCTCATCCCTTTGCCGTCGGATCAGGGGGGCGGCTTCGTCAAGGATGAGACGGGCGCGTTGGTAAAGTCTCATCTCGATGAGGCCGGCATTGAAGGCGATCGCGTCCGCCACGGGTGGCGCCTACGTGCATCTTGGAGGCCAGGGCGAGGATTTCGAGGCGTTTTTGCGAACGGTATTCGGCGCGGTGTCGAAGCATGATTTGATTTACCGACAGCGGAGGATCTACACGGAGCGCTATCAATGGCCGCTGGCCGCCTCCTTCGTGCTGTTGTTGGCGAGCCTCATGGTGGGCACGCGTCGCTCGCGCCGCAGGCGAGCGGCAGCGATGCCGCGCGCGGTCGCGGTGTCGGCCGTGATGGGCGTGCTCGCCGTGCCGGTGCATGTCAGGAGCAACGCGCAAACCGTGCACGGGCGGCGGCAAGAGCAATGCGGAGGCTCCGGTGGTGGAGTACAACGCGGGTACCAATGCCTATCGAGCAGGACAGTTCTCCCAGGCAACGCAGTCGTTCGAGAAATCGATCAAGGTCGCACCCGGCGAGCGATCGCAAAGCGCTTGGCGGATCAGGAGGATGCTTACTACAACCTCGGCAATGCGCTCTATCGCGCCGGCCAGCAGTTCGAGAAATCTGCGCCGCAGGAGGCCATCAGGAAGATGGACCGAGGCGGTCAAGGCCTACGATACGGCGTTGCAGCTGCGCGCGGATGATGCCGACAGCAAATACAACCGCGATTTCGTCCAGCGGAAGATTGACGCGCTCCGGCAGCCGCCCAATCAGGGCGGAGGCGGTGGCCAGGGCGGCCAGGGCGGCGGCGCTGCGCAGGGATCGCCGCCAAAGTCTCCACCCCGGGGATCGCAGTCGCCGCCGCAGGGATCGCCGCCGCGGCCCCCACCGCAGCCTCCACCGCAGGGATCGCCCCCGCAGCTGCCGCCGCCGGCTCAGCATGCCGCCCCCCGAGCTGCCGCGCCCGGTCAAGCCGCAGCGCAGGGGACCCCGCGCCCTGCCCCATCGGGCTCAACGAGTGCCGATCCCCCGAGTGCTGATGACGATGAGAAGCACGTGGCGGAAAATCAGCGGGCTCCCGGGCAAATGAGCGTCGAAGAAGCACGCGAGCTCTTGGACTCCGCCAAATCGGAGGAGCGCCACTCGCTCGGGGTGCCATCAGGACCGCGTGATCCTGATCATGGCGCCGGATAAGCCATTCAAGAATTGGTGATGCGGATCCGGCTGATGCAGTGGAGCAAGTTAATTGTCGCGGTCCTGGGCCTTCTTGCTCCCGCCGCATACGCGATGGCGCAGGCGGGCCTGGCTTACGAAACCATCCAGCCTTCGCACATCAGGCTGGGCGAATCGGCGACACTGCGCGTGACAAGCCTGGACGGTGACCTCAAAAGCGTCCCATTGCCGGTCGTCTCCGGATTGTCATTCGAGGTGATAGGGCATGCGCAGGGCCTCGAGTTCTTCAATGGGACACCGATTCCGTCGACGTCCATCCTGATCCGCGTCACGCCGCAGATCGCGGGCATATTCAGCATTCCCGGACTCACCCCGAAATCGGAGCCTCTCGTACTCGACGTGGTCGGCAGTGAGTGATCCCAACCCTTCCGCGCTGGGCAGCCACAAACAAGCCCCCACCCCGCCACTGGTCGCGACTGCTCCGCTCCCGAAGGGTGTTCAGATGAAAGCGGGCGGTGCAGCATTCGTGCGGCTGGTCATTCCCACACGCGCGGTCTACGTGGGCGAGAGTGTGCCGGTCGATATCGAGGTCGGTGTACGGCCCGGGATCGTCACTTCGCTGAATGGCCTGCCCACGCTCAATGGCGGCGAATTCACGCTCAACAATCTGTCGAGACAGCCCGAACGTCGCGAGGAAGTCATCGACGGCAGCACCTTTCTTGTCATGACCTGGCACAGCGTGCTCGCGGCGGTGAAACCGGGCGATTTTTCCTTGTCGGTGGAGATCCCGCTCAGCGTGAAGATCAATACGCGGTCGGCAGAGGATATGGCATTCGCGGCTTGGCTGGGCGGGCCGTTCTTGCAGAGCATGTACAACGGTATCGCTCCGAAGGATGTCACGGTCGCGAGTCCCTCATCCGAACTCAAGGTGTTACCGCTGCCTACAGAGGGGCGGCCGAAGGACTTCGGCGGAGCCGTCGGCGACTTCCAAGTCTCCAGCGAGATTTCGCCCGCCCGGATGGCGGTTGGGGATCTGCTCACGCTCAGGCTGCGCATCACCGGCGTCGGCAACTTCGATCGAGTCGCCTCGACGATGTTCGAGCATCTCGATCATTGGAAAACCTATCCGTCGAAGTCCTCCTTCACCGCGAGCTGACGGGGTCGGGTACAAGGGTCAGAAGGTATTCGAACAACCGCTGATCGCGGCGCAGCCCGGCGAGCAATCGATTCCGGGGCTCGATTTCAGCTATTTCAGTCCCAACACGCGACACTACGAGCGGGCACGCACCCCGCCCATTCAGGTCATGATCGCCGCCTCGCCGGCCGATAGCTCACTTGGCGCGCCGGCCGAAGCGCAGAATTCTGGCGGAGTATCCACGAGCCCGTTTGCCCAAGGCTTGCGTCCGGATCACCCTCGGTCCCAAAGCACCGTGGGTGACTTGCGGCCTCTGTACTTTCAGCCGACATTTCTGACTATTCCAGCGACTCTCGTCTTGATCCTAGCGGGGAGTTGGTTCGCCATGCGATCCCACTCTTCGCGGGCCACCTCCCGGGCAACCGAGCGCACACTCGCGCAGCTGGATGCGGCGGCGCGATCCGGAGATTCTTCCGAATTCTTCGATGGGGCGCGAAAAGCGCTCTTGCAAGCCTTCGCGGCGCGCTGGCAGATTTCTCCCGATCAAATCGCATTCACCGAACTGAAAGCCCGACTCGGCACGGCAGGCGAGGATATCGAACGGCTGTTTGCACTCGCCGATGAGGCCAAGTACTCGGATTACGAGCCCGCCGGCACGGATTTTCAGCGGTGGCTCAGCCTGGTTCGTGGCCAGCTCTCGGAAGAGAGGGAATAAATGCGCGGGCCAATCATAGCGCTGCTGATGGTGGGTCTCGCCCTCTGGAGCGGGCAGACGCGCGCGCAGGCATCGACGCCCCGGTATTCGGCGGACGGTCTTTACAACCTGGCCAATTCATATGCGAGGGCCGGCAAGCCGGGATTGGCCGTGCTTTACTATGAGCGCGCCGCGCTACTTGCGCCGAATGACGCAGATATCAACGCCAATCTCGAGCACGTCCGCGCCCTTGCGCACGCATCCCCGGAGCCACCCAATCGGTTCGCACGCATCGCGCTGAGGGTAAATCCGGCCTTATCGGCCTGGGGCGGAGTTCTCGGCATTGCCCTGGTCGGTGCGGGACTGCTGGCGAGAGGACGGGCGTCGCGATCTCAGCGGGCGCGGTACGCCGCCATCCTGTTCGGCGCCGTACTGATTGCTTGGACCGTCTCCAACGCGATGCTGTCGCGGCCACGCCTGCACGAGGCGGTCGTCCTGATCGACAAGGCACCGGTCCGCGTGGCCCCGGTGCCCATGGGCGATACGGCATTTGTGTTGGCGGAGGCGGAGACCGTCACGATGACGGCAGAGCACGAGGGCTTCGTACTCATTCGCACCCGCGGCGGCCTATCCGGATGGGTCGCGGGCGCCAGTCTCGGTGCGGTCATACCGCACGCTCGTTAGCCCCGGCTCGCCCTCAGAACGCCAGATAAGGCCAATCCCCTTCCAGCCCCTTGGCAAGTTCTCCGACCAGTCGATCCGTGCGGTCCGCCCCCTCGGCGCGCACCGGACGTGCCGGCACCCGCTCGACGAGCACTCGCTCTTGGGTCTCGACCTCCAGCGCTTGGATCAGGGACTTGATCTCACCCTGAGAGCGGCCGAGGCTGTCGCTGAACTCGGTCGACCAAGTGAGCGCCCGGGCGTCGTCAAGATGCCGCGACAGCGACTTGAGCTGCGCCGCGAATGCCTTGAGACCCTGTGGTCGACGCTTGCAGACGATGCCAAGATACCCGGCTGCCATGCGATTCCCGAGGAGGGAGCCCACGCCGGCGCTCTTCTGATAGCGCAAATAGGGATGGGCGATCAATTTTCCTGACACGAGGCGGGCGAGGCGCCAGCTCGCACACGCTCCGCGGGTGAGCAGCGAGTCCTCGGTGGCCCAGGTGAGAGCGCCGAGACGGCGGGCGACCTCTCGCACTCGCAATGCCTCATCGCGCAATCGTCGCAAGCGCGCAACTTCCGGATCAATCATGGTCTGCCCCTTTGTGCTTATAGGCAATGCCGATATCGGTACTGCGTCACTATTCTCAAGGATTTGGCGGCCGATTGCTGTAGGAATAACACGTATCCGCACGCGGGGAGAGAGCTGTGGGATTATGTTGCGCAGGCAACACAATCGCTCATTCGGGGGCCCTACAGGGGAAATGAGTGTCGCGCGACCGCAGCAGCGGGCCGAACGGAGCCATATGACATATGCCGCAGGTCATGTCGCATGTCATATGTCATCCGAGCCGCAGCACGCCTTATCCGCCGAGCGGTCGCAGAAGCGCCCTCGAGATGATGTGGCGCTGCACCTCGCTCGTACCCTCCCAGATCCGCTCGATGCGGGCGTCGCGCCAGATCCGTTCGAGCGGCAGGTCGGACATCACTCCCATGCCGCCGTGAATCTGCAGTGCCTCGTCCGCGACCATGGCGAGCATTTCGGTGGCCTTGAGCTTGGCCATCGCCATGTCCATGTCGGTCGCCGTCTTCTGATCGTGCTTCCAGGCGCCCTCGAGGACCAGCAGCTCGGCCGCCCGCAACTCCATCGCCATGTCCGCGAGCTTGAAGCTCACACCCTGAAACTTGCCGATCTGCTGCCCGAACTGCACCCGATCGACCGCCCATTGTTTGGCGAGCTCGAGCGCCCGCTCCGCGCGCCCGAGGCAGGTGGCTCCGACCTGCAAGCGCGTGGCGCCCAACCACTCATTTGCAACATCGAACCCCCGATGCACCTCCCCCAGCACGGCGCTTTTCGGGACTCGGCAGTCGTTGAACTCGAGGATGCTGTTCAGGTAGCCGCGATGCGAGACGTTCTTGTAGCCGTCCCGAACCTCGAAACCCGGATGACCCATGTCGACCAGGAACGCGGTGATCTTCTTGCGCGTGCCCCGAGCGGTCGCCTCCTCGCCCGAAGCCGCGAATAAGATGACGTAGTCGGAGCGGTCGGCGTGACTGATGAAGTGCTTGGTGCCGTTGATCACGAAGTCGCCGCCGGACTCTACGGCGGAAGTCTTCATGCCGCGCACGTCGGATCCCGCGCCGGGCTCCGTCATCGCCAGACATTCGACGCGATCGCCGCGCACGGTCGGCAGGAGATAGCGTTCGCGCTGCTCTCCCCGGCACGCGAGCAGGATGTTCGACGGTCTGCCGACGCACGACCAGTGCAGCGCATAGTTGGCGCGCCCGAGCTCCTTCTCATAGAGCACCCAGGAAACGGTGTCCAGACCGGCTCCCCCGACCTCGGTCGGCATGTTGGCCGCGTACAGGCCGGCCTCGATCGCCTTCCGCTTGAGCTCGACGAGCAGCTCCTCGCTCAGCTCCCCGGTCTCCTCCACCTCCTTCTCGTGCGGATAGAGCTCATTGACGACGAAGTCGCGCGTCGTCTTCACGATCATCTGCTGCTCATCGCTCAATGCGAAATCCATGAGTTCCCCCTGATTCTAAGCGCGGGCCTTGTCTGCCGTCTGGGCCTCGTCGCGCCCCGGCGCGGCCCAGCGTCGCAGCAGGTTCAACTGCAGCTCGAGGTGCTCGAGCTGCCGGCGCGCGGGCCAGTCGCGCGGGCTCGTCACCGCACTCGCGGTGAGCCCGTTCATGCAGATCACCACCGATCGCAACACCTGATCGCGCACGGCAGGCGTGCGCGTGCGCCACTGCGGCCAGTACTCGGCAAAGCAGCGGGCGAACAAGCGCATGTACTCTCGATGCACCCACGCGTTCAACCGCTTGAGCTTCGGGTCTGCGGATACTTGCCCCCAGAAGGCCATCCAGAACGCACACTCGACGAAGCGCTGAGCATCGATCGGCAGCGCCTCCGACAGCACGCTCAGCAGGTTGGCCTCGCCCGCATCGCGCTCCCGCGTGAGTCGCTCCTCGATGCGCTTCAAAATGAGCCGCAGTGATGCGAGCAGGATGTCCTGCTTGGATTCGTAATAATGCGCCACCATGCCCGTCGTGTAGCCCGCGGCGGCCGCTATCCGGGCCACCGTCGTGCGCTCGAAGCCATGTTCGGCGATGACCTGGCAGGCAACGAGCGCAATCTCGTCGCGGCGCTTCGCATGGTCGACGATCTTGGGCACGCTAGTCCTTGGCCCGGTCGCCCACGGGCCTGCCCGCATCCTTCGGGAGCTCGTGCCTGGCATGCGCTTGCCGCATGGCGTCGAGCCTCGAGCGCAGGTCGGCCGCCATCGCGACCGCCCGGGGCTTGGAGGTATCGACGTGCAGATGCATCTGCTCGCCGCTTGCAATGAGAACACCGTCGCGCGAGCGATAGAGGCGATGAAAGACGTGTAAACGCTTGTCGTCGACGGCGAGGATCTGCGTCGTCGCGTACAGCGACTCGCCAACCTTCGCCTCGCCGAAGTGCTTGGTATGACTTTCGACGGTATAGAACATGCGCCCGGCGCGGCGCGATTCGTCATCGATTCCGACGCTGCGATACAAGGCGTCCATGGCGTCGCCGAAGACGTAGCCATACAGAAAATCGCTCATGTGGCCGTTATAGTCGACCCATTCGGCACGCACGATCGTCTCGAAGCGCGGCAAGCCCGTATCGCTCTTGCCGCTCAGGCGCGCCGCGCCTTTCGCACGGGCGTCCTCGTACAGCCGCTCCTCGAGCTTGCGCAGCGTCGAGCCGGCACCGATGTCGAATTGACGCAGCACCTGCTGAATGGCAACCAGATAGTTGTCGCGCAACCGCTCGAGCTCTCGAATCGAGCGCCCGGCCGCCTGTTCCTGAGTCCCCTCGACCATCCGATCGATCAGCGTCTCGGTGAGCTCCGGCGCCTCGAGCTTGGTCCACGGCCACTTCAGCGCCGGCCCGAACTGCGCGAGCATGTGGCGCATGCCGGTCTCTCCGCCCGCGAGGTGATAGATGAGGTTCATGCCCATGGCGGCCCAGCGCAGACCGGGGCCGTAGATGATCGATTCGTCGAGCTCGCCGGTCGTCGCCACCCCGTCGTTCACCATGTGCAGGATCTCCCGCCACATGGCCTCCTGTAACCGATCCGTCAGGTGTCCCGGGACTTCGTGACGCACGCGCAGCGCATGCATGCCGATGTAGGTGAAGAACTTCGCCGAGGCCTCGATCGTGGCGGGAGCGGTCTTCGCGCCGGGAACGAGCTCGACGAGGGGCAGCAAGTACACGGGGTTGAACGGATGCGCCACGCAGAAACGCTCAGGGTGGAGCATGTCGCGCTGCAGGTCCGTGGGCGTCAACCCGGACGTGCTCGAGGCGATGATGACGTCGGCACCCGCGTGGCGGCTTACTTCCGCGAGCATCCGCTGTTTCAGCGCGAGCTGCTCGGGAATGTTCTCCTGGATGAAGTCGGAGGCTTTTGCCATCTCGCGGGCGTCCGTCGTGAACGACAGCTTCCCCTTCGGCGGCAGCGGCGCGAAGGTGAGCTTCGCGAGGGCGGGCTCCGCGTTCTCGACTGCGCCGCGGATCCAGTCCTCCATTTCCGGCTTGACGTCGGCCGCGATGACATCGATGCCGAAATGCATGGCGCGCGCGGCCCATCCGCCGCCGATCACGCCTGTTCCCAAGAGACCCAGAGTCTTTACGTCCCGCATGGCCTGCCCTTTAACGCTCAGCGATCTTTATAATATCCTGACTATAATATAAAAACCAGAGCCGCTCCTGCGCGAAGCTCCGCGCTTCCGCCAGCGGCCGCCGGCAGGGCTACCAGGTGATCGACCTCAGTGCAGCACGTCCGCGATGGGCGCCGCGGCCCGCGGCACCGCCGCGGGGTAATCCTTGCCGAGGAGCGCCGCCACGGTCGCCGCGATCTGCGCCTGCACGACGGGAGCGCTGTGCTTGCGCTCGCCCAAGGGCGCGGTGTCCGGACCCATTACGGCGATCCAGATGTTCTCCGAGCCCTTCTCCTCCACGCCGTGCTCTTTCCACTCGGTGAGGCCGCTGCCGCGCCCGTGGTCGCAGGTGATGATGAAGGTCGTTTGGCCGCGGTACTGCGGGATCGCCTGCATGGTTTCCCACAGCTCCTTGACGAAGCCGTCGACGCGATGGGCGCTGTCGAGCACCAGATCGTAACGCCCCTGGTGCGCCCAGTTGTCGGTCTCGCCGTAGCCGACGAAGAGCACGCGCGGCTTCGCGGTTTTCACATAGTCGAGGAGTGGCACTTGCAGGAGCGAATCCTCGACATCCTCTTCGTCGAATCGCGTCGAAGTCTCGTACAGACGGCGCAGCAGCGCATCACGCGGGGTCTCGTGCTCCTTGGCAGGCGGCGGCGTCCATCCCGTCTGCATCGTCAGGCCGCTGCGCGCCTTGTTGAAGATGTTGTCGTACACGCTCCACGTCCCGTAGACAGCCACGCGGCCGTGGAACTCATCGAAATGATCGAGCCATTCGAACACGGTTGGGGTCGGATTCGGACCGAACTCGTTGCTGTCGATGGCATCGTTCGGAAATCCAGTGGTCATCTCGTTGTAGCCCGGATAGGAGAAAGCCTTGCCGTTGGTGACGTGCGCATCGCTCCCCGCGTTGCGGTTGCCGAAAAGCTGTCCGCGCTTGGCCACGGTTCCCCACAGGAACGGGAACAGCGCCTCGCGTCGTGCGGCCGGCGTGCCGCGCCAATAGCGTTGTCGCAACTCCTCGCTCGACATCCAGCTACCGCCGGCTTTGTCGTTCAGCAAGTCCTCTTCCGCGCCGGTGAAGACCTCCTGCCAGCGCAGTCCGTCGCTCACGATGAGCACGACGTTCTGCGTCTTGCCCGCCAGAGCGGCACCGCTGCACAGGATCAGCAAACATAGGACGGCACCGCGCTTCATTGATTCAGCACCACGGCGCAATCCTCCGTCCAGCTCAAATACACCTCATCGCTCCAATCGATCGACCATTCCGATGTGCGCCGGTCGTTCTGTGCAAATACAGTCACCATCTTGCCGGTCTCCGTCTTGATGCGATATGTCGAGCGATTGCCGAGATAGCCGAGCTCCCACACCATACCCTTGATCTGATTCGTCGCCTGCTGTGCGAGAGGCGCCTTGCTCAGGCGGATCTTTTCCGGACGCAGAGCGACCCAGACCCGCTGCCCGTGGCTGAAGTGGCCCGGCATGGTCGACGATGAGATCGCATCCCGCCTCGGTGCTGCGCACCACCACATGCCCGGGCGCCCCGCCCTCGATGGTGCCCTCGAACAGGTTGGTGGTGCCGATGAAATCGGCGACGAAGCGTGTTTGGGGAAACTCGTAGATCTCCGAAGGCGTGCCGACCTGCACGACCCGGCCCCGATCCATGACCGCGATGCGCGTCGACAGCGCCATCGCCTCGTCCTGATCGTGAGTCACGAACACGAACGTGATCCCGACCTGATATTGGATGTTCATGAGCTCGAACTGGGTCTGCTCGCGCAGCTTCTTGTCGAGCGCGCTCAAGGGCTCGTCGAGCAGAAGAACTTTGGGCCGGCGGATGAGCGCACGTGCGAGCGCGACCCGCTGCCGCTGGCCTCCGGAGAGCTGATGCGGCTTGCGCTTGCCGAGTGATCCGAGCTGCACCATCTCGAGCGCTTCTTCGACGCGGCGCGAGCGTGCGGCGTCATCGAGCTTCAGCCGCCGCAGGCCGTAGCCGACGTTCTGCGCCACCGTCATGTGAGGAAACAACGCATAGGACTGAAACATCATGTTGACCGGCCGCTCGTACGGCGGCACATGACTCATGTCGGCATCCTCGATGAGGATGCGCCCGGTGCTCGGATCGGTGAACCCCGCGAGCATGCGCAGAAGCGTGGTCTTGCCGCATCCCGAGCCGCCCACCAGCGCGAACATCTCGCCCTTGTAGATGCGCAGATTGATGTCCTCGACGGCCGTGAAGCCGCCGAAGCGCTTGCTGATGCCCTCGATGACTATTTGCGGCTTGGCCTGCGGGTCGACCCAGGGCCGGTCGGCGGTCGATTTCTGCTGCTGCGACACCGCCACGGCGCTAGAAGTCGCCGGGCGGCGTGGCGCGCCGGCGCTCAGGCGCGAAAAACGGCCGCTCCACGATCCGCGCTCGGCACATCCGCCGCTCCCAGACGAGCTCTCGATTCAAATAGATGTCCGCCCAGATCATGCTGCCCACGGAGAAATGCGGAGCATCGACCATAGCAAGCGCGACATTGCGCTTGCAAGTCGGCGACCACATCGCCGAGCTCACGCTGCCGATCTCGCGCTTGCCCGCTTCTTCGGCGTAGAGGAGCGCATTTTGCGCGGGCTTGTTGCCCTCGATGTCGAGCCCCACGAGCTGCCGCCGCGGGCCGCGCGCCCGCTCGGCGAGCAGCGCCCGGCGACCATTGAAGTGGCCCTTTTCGAAATCGACCAGCCACCCGAGACCGAGCTCCAGCGGCGAGCGGTCGCGGCCGGTGCGGATCGTCTGCTCGGCCGATAGAAAGTCCACTTTGGGACTCAAGAATCCGGCCTCGATGCGCGCGAGATTGAGCGCCTGCGATCCGATGGCGCGAATCCCGCGCGAGCGGCCCGCCTCCATGAGCGCATCCCAGACTCCCAAGGCGGCGTCGGGCGACATCCACAACTCGTAGCCGAGATCGCCGGTGAACCCGGTGCGCGACACCATGACCGGACTCTGCTCGACGGCGAAGTATCCGATCTCGAAGGGCTTCAGCCGCTCGATGCCCGCGAGACCGAGCTTCCTCAGTACCGCGAAGGAGGTCGGGCCCTGCAGCGCGAGCGCCGCGACCTCCTCGGTCATCTCGCGGATTTCGACGTCGAACCCGATGGCCGAATCGAGCAGCCAGTCGAGCTGGCGTTCCGCGGTACAGAGCCGGTACTCGCCCTCGCCCATCCGAAACACCGTGCCGTCGTCGAGCACATGGCCGGCATCGTCGCACCACACGCAGTAAGCCACCCGGTCGGGCTTGAGCTTGCCGATATCGCGCGTGACCAGCCGGTTCAGATAGCGCACGCGCATCGGTGCCGGCGATCCGGTACTTCACCATGGGGGTCAGATCGTAGAGCGTCGCGGCGTTGCGAATCGCGAAATATTCCTGCTCGACCGTCGTGAACACATCGACCGTCGTGTAGCCGGACCACGGAATGAAGCTGTCGACCTGGCTCAGGGCGCGGGCGCGCTCGTGAAAGGGCGTCGGCAGAAGCGGCTTCTCGAAATGAGGCCGGCTCATCTCAGGCGGCCTTCAGAACTTGCTGTGCGGCGTTCAGGCCCGCGGTGCCGATCACGCCCCCGCCGGGGTGGCAGCCCGCGCCGCACAGATAGAGCCCCGGGACCGGGGTCGCGTGCCGCGCGGCGCCGGGCACCGGGCGAACCATGAAGAATTGATCGAACGCGAGATCGCCATGGTGCCAGTGACCGCCGCTGATACGAAATTCCTGCTCGATGTCCGCCGGCGTGAGCAACTCGACCCCGGTGACGCTGCTCGAAAGACCGGGCGCGCAGCGCTCGAGCAGGTCGAGGCAGAGCGCGGTGAACCGATCGCGTTCCTTCAACCAGCCGCCCTTCAGGGCATAGGGCGCATACTGCACCACGGCGGACAGCACATGCTTGCCGGCCGGCGCGAGCGTCGGGTCGTTGAGCGTCGGCATGGTGATCTCCAGGGCCGGCGCCGAGGAGTACTCCCCGTACTTCGCATGATTGAAGGCGCGCTCCAGGTACTCGAGCGAGGGCGCCACCAACAAGCGGCCGCGCAAATCGGCCTCCGAGATTCCGACGAACTTCGGCAGTCGATCGAGTGCGAGATGAAGCTTCGCCGTCAGGCCCTGGGAGCGCAGATGCGTGACGCGCCGTACGAACCCGGTGTCGAGATAGGCCGTTCCGAGCAGCTGCAGGAACGTGGTCTTGGGATCGGCGCTCGAGATCACCGTCGCCGCGCCGATGCGTTCCCCCGACTCGAGCTCGACGCCCGACGCCCGGTCATCATCGACCAGAATGCGCTTGACGGGCGTGCCCGGCCGAATCTGCACCCCGCGAGCCGTGGCCGAGCGGGCCAGCGCCTCGCACAGGGCGCCAACGCCGCCGACCGGTTGTGAAAGTCCGGCGCCGGCGGCCGCTTGCCCGGCGAGGCGATGCAGAAGCGTCAGCACCGTGCCGGGCGAGCGCGGACCAAAATTGGTGCCGAGCACGGCGTCGAATCCGAGGGCGCCCTTGAGCAGCGGATTGGCGAAGTGCTCCTCGAGCAGGTCGTGAGCGTTCATGCCGCCGATACGCAGGAGCTCCCGCATGTCGCCGCGCCCGAGTCTGCGGATTCGCCAGCCGAGCTTTGCAAGCGCAACAAGATCCCTCCAGTCGGTGGTGCCGAGCCGCGGCGGCACGGCGGCGAGCACAGGGGCGAGCGCCTCGGCGAAGCGCCGCATCTGCGCGGTGTATTCGGAAAAAGCCTGCGCGTCCGAGCCGAGCTCCTCGCCGATGCGCAACCGCGCCCCGTCGCCGCCGAGCGCAGTGGTCGGCATGGCCTTGGCCGCCCACTTCAGACCATGGGCCTCGAGATCGAGGCCGCGAACCAGATCCGCGCGCAGCTGGTGCACGAGGTGCGCGCACGCCGACACCTGAAAGCCGGGTGCGAACTCGCGCGTGAGCGCGGCGCCTCCCACCTGCGCCTGAGCCTCCACGACCAGCACCGAACGGCCGCCGCGGGCGAGCGTCGCGGCACACACGAGGCCGTTATGGCCGGCGCCGACGACGATGCAGTCGTAGCGCCCGCTCAATGCACCCTCCCCAGATCCTTGAGCACGGCGCGAGCCGCGTTGGCGCCCGGTGCGCCCATGACTCCGCCGCCCGGATGCGTGCTCGAGCCGCACATATAGAGCCCTCGCACCGGCGCGCGGTACTGCGCATAGCCCGGAACCGGCCGGTTGAACAGCAGCTGATCCATCGTGAGCTCACCTTGGAAGATGTTGCCCTCGGTCAGGCCGACCTCGTTCTCGATATCCCAGGGCGTACGTATTTCGGCGTGCAGGATCAGATTCTTGAAATTCGGGCTGTGCTGGGCAATGGTATCGATCACGGTATTGCCGAAGCCTTGCCGCTTGTCCGCGTTCCATTCCCCGTCCGCGAGCTCGTAGGGACAATACTGCACGAAGACGGACATGTAGTGCTTGCCGTCCGGTGCCATCGTCGGATCGATTTGCGAAGGCACCAGCATGTCGATGTACGGAGCGCGCGACCAGCGGCCCTCCTTCCAGTCGTCATAGGCGCGCTCCATCATCTCGATCGTGTCCGTGACGTGCATGTCGCCCCGGGTACACGGTGAGCCCGCCGGTATCGCGGGAAACTGCGGCAGTCCGTCGAGCGCGATGTTGAGCTTGCCCGAGGAGCCGCGGATCTTGAAGTTGCGTACCCGGTGCACGAATTCCTGCGGCAAATCCTTCTCATCCATGAGCTTGAGGAAGGTCCGGCGCACGTCCAGATTGGAAATCACCAGCGATGCGTGGATCTCCTCGCCGTCATCGAGCACGACTCCGGCCGCGCGGCCGCCCCTCACGAGGATCTGCTTGACCGGCGCCGCAGCCCGGATCTTTCCGCCGCTCGCCTCGAACGACCTGCCGAGCGCGTTGCTGATCGCCCCCATGCCGCCGCGGGCGAACCCCCAGGCGCCGACGGTATCGTCGATGTCCCCCATGTAATGGTGCAGCAACACATAGGCGGTTCCCGGGGAGCGCGGACCGAGCGCCGTGCCGATGATGGAGCTGCCGGCGAAATGCGCCTTCACGATCTCGCTCTCGAAATACTCGTCGAGAAAATCCGCGGCGCTCATGGTCCAGAAACGCAAGCGTATCGTACATGCGCTCCTCGCCGAGGTTGTGAAAGCGCTGGCCGAGGTAGAGGAGCTCCTTGATGTCGCGCGGCTTGAAAGAGGTCGGATCGGGCGGCTCGCGCATCAGGAGCGGCTTGATGAACTTGCACTGGCGCATGACGTCGCGCGCATAGCGGTCGTAGGCTTCCGCATCGCGCTTGGAGTGACGCGAGATCTCGCGTCGCAAGGCATCATGATTGTCGTAGATCGCAAGATGACCGCCGCCGTGCATCAGCGTGCATCCGCCCTCGTAGGGAATCACCTGCAGACCGAACCTCGGCAGCTCGAGCGTGCGCATGATCTCCGGACGCAGCAGGCTGCAAACATAAGAGCAGTTCGAGTAGGTGAAATCCTCGTACAGCCGCCGGCTCACCGCCGCGCCGCCGATATACGGATTGCGCTCGAGCACCTGCACCTTCAGCCCGGCTCGCGCCAGATAGCAGGCCGCCACCAGCCCGTTGTGTCCCGCACCGACGATCAGAGCATCGAGCGGCTCGCGGCTCCCCGCGGTGCTCAAGCGGTGACTTTGTGAGTCGCCCCGCCCGCTCGCAGGGTCGTGTCCACGGCGATCTCGAAAGCCTTCAGGGTGTCGTTGAGACACTGCGTATCGTGCGCCGCGGACACGAACCACGGCTCGCGGGAGTCCGGCTCGCACAGGACACCCTCATCGTGCAGCACCTGCGCCATCGCGTCGTAGAACGTGTAGTCGCTGCTCTTCCACGCCCGATAGTTGCGCGGTGGGTTCTGGGCAAAATACAGGCCGCTCATGGAAGGATGTCCCACGAAGCTGTGCGCGATGCCACGCGACTGCAGAATCGCCCGCATGCCGGAGCGCAGCTTCGTGCCGTAGTCGGCGACGCGCTCGAGCGCATCGGTCTCCTCGAGGATCTCCAGAGTCTTTTCCGCCGCGGCGAGCGATACCGAATGCGCGGTGTACGTCCCGCCGTGCGCAACGCCACGCCCGATCTTGCGCATGATGTGCTCGCGGCCGGCGAGCACGGAGATTGGATAGCCGTTGCCGAGCGCCTTCGCGAATGTGCAAAGATCCGCCTTGACGCCATAGAGCTCCTGCACACCGCCGCGTGCCACTCGAAATCCGGTCTTCACCTCATCGATGAGCAAAATCACGCCGTGCTTGTCGCACAGCTCTCGTGCGGCGCGCAGATACTCGGGCTCTGCGGCGATACCGAGGCAGTTGCCCATGATCGGCTCGATCAGCATGCAGGCGATTTTCCCGCCATGGCGCTTGAACACGTCCTCGAGCTGATTGGCGTCGTTCGCCTGCACGAAATGCGCGAAGCTCTTGGTGCTCACCGGCACCCCTTCGCTGTACGGCTTGATCTCCGGGTCGCCGATCTGGCTCCACTTGTCCATCGGCGTGAACCACATGGCCGCATCGAACAGGCCGTGATAGCTGCCTTCGAGGATGACGTAGTCATCCTTCCCGGTATAGGCGCGGGCCAGGCGCAAACCGGCCATGACCGCCTCGGTCCCCGAATTGGAGAAGCGCACCAGCTCCGCCGCGGGAACCATCCTGGCGATGCGCTCCGCGACCTTCAGCTCCCGCTCGGTCGCGAGGGCGAACACGCCGCCGACGCTCATCCCTTCGCGAGCAGCCTCATCCACGCGGTCATCGGCATAGCCCAGAATCGCGGGTCCGTATCCCATGCGGTAATCGACGTACACGTTGTCGTCGAGGTCGACGATGCGAGCACCCTTGCCGTGCTTCACATAGATCGTCCGATCCTCGCCCCAGTAGCGGAAATTGGAGGCAACACCCAACGGCAGCCGTTTCACCGCACGCTGGAAATGGGCATTGTTGTTGGTCAGTTTTCTGGCCATGGAGCTCTCCTGATTGCACGTATTGCCGTCTCTCTATGGGCGGCTCGGAGAGCGAGTTTATATGACTATATAAATCATTGCACTCCCGATTGCAGGTCGCGCATATGCGCCGCGGAGACGCTCATACCCGCCTTTTAGCGGTCTTTTTTCGCGTTTCTGTGCTGCACCGCGGCTTGCCAGGAAGTGCGGGTTGCGGGTAGATTGAATAACCATATAAATCGTGTCGGGGAATCATCATGACCGCTCTGTCCGCCGCGAAGCTCGACCAGGAAGCGCACCCCCCGCCGCACGCGCTACCCGCCTGGGTTTACAGCCACCCTGCCCTCGCGGCGCTCGAAATCGAGCGCATCCTCATGCCGAGCTGGCAGATCGTTTGTCACCAGAACTCGATCCCACGGCCGGGCGATTACGAGACGTTCGATCTCGGGCCGGAGAGCGTCTTCGTACTGCGCGACAAAGACGGCTCCATCAAAGCCTTTCACAATGTGTGCCGCCACCGCGGCGCGCGCCTGCTCGACGGCGCTGGGACCTGCGCCGCGACCATCACCTGCCCGTATCATGGCTGGAGCTACCGCCACGACGGCGGGCTGCTCGGTGTGCCGATGCGCGAAACCTTCCCGGGTCTCGACCGCGCAGAGCATGGGCTGCGCCCGGTGCGCGTGGACTCGGCGCTTGGATTCGTTTTCGTGTGTCTGCGGGGAGATCCTGCACCGGTCGCCAAGACCTGGGGCAAGCTCGCCGATGAGCTTGCGCCCTATCGCTTGGAGGACATGGTGCCGCTCGCGCCCATCTCCACCGACGTGTGGAACGTCGACTGGAAGATTGCGATGGACAACTATCTCGAGTCTTACCATGTGCCGATCGGGCATCCGGGGCTGTATCGGATGTTCACACCGGACTATGAGGACCAGGCGCAGGTCCCGGGTGTGGCGCGTGGCGTGAGCTGGATGCGAGAGCAACCCTCCTCGCGCTGGTCGGAGCGGCTCTATCAAAGCATCATCGGCGAGGCGGCTGCCGCCTTGCCGGAGCCGCTGCGCCGCTGCTGGCGCTTCTACAGCGCGCTGCCGAACCTTGGAATCGACGTATTTCCGGATCAGATGGACTTTTTCCAGCTGCTGCCGGGAGGGCCGGGCAAGTGCATCGTCCGCGGAACCACGTTCGGGTTGCCGAACGCGAGTCCGGCGCTCAAGGCCGCGCGGTTTCTGTCGAACCGGATCAACACCCAGGTGAACAACGAGGACAAATGGCTGTGCGCCCGCGTGCAACGCGGCCTTGCCTCGAGCAGCTACAAGCCCGGCCCGCTATCGGGACTCGAGCGCTACATGCACGAGTTCCACAACCTGCTGCGCGAGCGGATACCGGAATTCCGTCTGCCCCATCCGCCCGAGCAGTTCGCCTAGAGCAGCGCGCCTAGAGCAGCGCGCCTAACAGGGCGCCTGGCGTGGGCGCCGGCGGGTCGCTGCGCCCTTGCCGGCCCTGCCCCTCCCGGTCCCGGCGGCATTTCTGGGTGATGCCATTCGATAGATCGCTTGACCGGCCCTGCGCCGGGGGCGGATATATAGCTGGAGCCGAAATTGCTCCCCGTCGAGGCGCGAAGATCATCGACCCGCAGGGGGCAGTTTGACCGCCTTGAGTCTTCAACCATTCGACGCTAGCGTCGCCGTCCTCCCGTCCCGCGGGAGCAATTTATCGTACAGCTGGCTCCCTCAGCCGCGCCCCGCGCGGCGCGGGCTTTGGCTTTTTGCCGGCCAGCCTCCCTAGCCGAGATTGATCCAGGCGGACTTGGTCTGCGTGTAGGAAATCAGGCTTTCCACGCACTTGTCGCGCCCCTGTCCCGACTGCTTGTAGCCGCCGAACGGCTGCGTCATGTCGCCGTGATCGAAGCAATTCACCCAGATGACGCCCGCTTCGAGATCACGTACGGTCTTGTGCGCGACGGTCAGATCGCGGGTCCAAACGGACGCGGCCAGACCGTAGATCGAGTCGTTCGCCAACCTCAGACCCTCGGATACCCCGTCGACCTCGATCGCCGCAGCCACCGGCCCGAAAATCTCCTCTTGCGCAATGGTCATGCTGTTCTTGACGCCGGTGAACAGGGTCGGATTCACGTAGGCGCCGGGCAAGTCGGGCGAGCTTCCTCCGAACTCGAGCTTCGCGCCCTCGCGCTTACCCTTGTCGATGTAGCTCAGCACCCGCGAGCGGTGCGAGGCCGTGACCAAGGGCCCTAGATTCGTCGCCGGATTCAAGGGATCACCGGCGCGATACGCGTCTTTGCCCTTCTCGATGAAACGCTCGAGGAACTGTTTCGCGATCGGCTTATCGATCAACAGGCGCGAGCCTGCGTTGCAGACCTCTCCCATGTTGCCGTAGATGCCGTTGATCGCGTAGGTGACGGCGGCATCCATGTCCGGCAAATCGCGCAGGAAGATCTGCGGCGTTTTGCCGCCGCACTCGAGAGCAACGCGCTTCATGTTCGATTGTCCGGCATACACGAGCATTTGCTTGCCGATCTCGGTCGAGCCCGTGAAAGCGATCTTGGCGACGTCCATGTGCAGCGCGAGCGCTGCCCCCGCCACCTCGCCGAGACCGTTCACGACGTTGAACACGCCGGCGGGTCCGCCCGCTTCTACGAAAAGCTCCGCCATCAGCAATGCCGACAGCGGCGATTGTTCCGCGGGCTTGAGCACCACGGAGTTGCCCGCGGCCAGCGCCGGCGCGACTTTCCATGCCGCCATCAGCAGCGGATAATTCCACGGCACGATGCAGCCCACCACGCCGAGCGGCTCGCGCAGGATGTAGTGGAACGCATCCTGGGCGGTCGCCGTGACCTGGCCGTCGATCTTGTCGATGAGCTCGCCGAAATAGGCGAAATTCAGGGCTGCCGCAGGCACGTCGATGTTGACCATGTCCGTTATGGGCTTGCCCATGCACAAGGTATCGAGCAACGCGAAGCGCTCGGTATTCTCCTTGATCAACCGGCTGAAGCTCGCGAGAACCGCCATGCGATCACGCGGCGCCATGCGGCTCCAAACCCTCGAGTAGAAGGACTTGCGCGCGGCCGCCACGGCCAGATCCACATCCTCCTTGGTGCCCGCGCTCACCTCGCACAGCACCGCGCCGGTCGCCGGATTGACCACACTGAACCGACCCTTCTTGACCGAATCGACGAAGGCGCCGTCGATGAAATGCCGTGTCTCATAACGCACGCGGGACGCGCGGGCCTGCCAGTCGCTGGTGGTCAAGGATGCCAAATTCATGCGTGTTCTCCCGAAAGAACGTCAAGGACCCAGATACAGTGATCGAATTATAGTGAATTCCGTTAGGCAGCGGTCGGCGGCCGCTCGAGCCCGAGCGCGGGCACGCGGGCGGCGAGGTGACGCCGAAACCACAGGACAGCCGGTCTGAGGTCGGCCGCAGCTCGGTAGCCGAAGTCCTCCATCCCGCGCTGCGCGGATTCGGCCACAGCGCGCGTCGAGCGCCTGGTCCAGCGGGTGAGCCTCTGGGCCAAATAGTGGGTCGCACGCGTTTCCGGACCCGCAGGACCGCGGCCAAATTCGAGCAATCGCACCCGCGAGCGCCCCGGCGATGTCGGGATCGCCTGCAGAATCGAGAATCCGTCGGGGCGCCATTGCAGCAGCTGGTTCGGTGCGACGAACCGCTGCAGCCAGGCCTCGGAGGCATCGCTCTCGACGAGGGAGCGGTAGAACCGGGCGCTGAAGCTCGGGCTGTCGAGGGGCCGCGAGGCCCAGACGATCGACTCCGAGGAGGGTCCCGGGACCTCCTCCGGCAGCGCATCCTCGAGCCATTGCTCGACCACGAGCTTCCAGTTCGCCGCCACCTCGATCTCCCACTCCCGGATCTCGGCCGCCGCCGCAACGGACTCGTGCCGGCCGGGCCCCTGGCCCGCGAGCCAGCCCCAGTGCGGCGCGGGCTCCAGCGGGCTGCGCGGACCCACGAGGATCCAGTCCTCGGCGGTCTGAATGCCGAGCTCCGTCAAGTCATCTTGCCCGCCGCCGCTTGCGCGTCCATCTGAGCCGAACTCGAGGCCATGAACACGGCACTCCATCGCTCGCCCGAAGTGGCCGCGGCTCTCCTCGATCAAGGCGTGTGGTACTTCGGGGCAGCTGTTGCGCAGAGCGTGCAGGGTGCCGGACGCGTCCCGCACGAGCAGGATGCGCTCCGCGCCGAGATCAGCGGTCAAGAAGTCGCCGGGCCGGGGAATCTGCAACGCATGCGCAACGATCTGCCAAGCGTGCCGGAACAGCGATTCGCGCTCGAGCACGGCGGCGCGCGGATCAGCGTACACCCACGCGGCGAGGACACCGGCAACGGCCGCGTCCGCCGGTCCACGGGCGGCCGCCGGGCCTGTAAAACGCCCGGGGAAGATCGATCGCAGATAGGCCATGGCGCGACGCTTGGCCGCTGCTCGATCGATGTCCTCTTCAGAACGGAAGGCGAAATCCTGCCACAGCATTTCCAGCACACCGATCAGACCGAGCGCGATCCCGTCGGCGTCGAGCTGCGGCTGCGCGGTGTCCTCGATCAAACGCTCCACGAGCTCACGAACCAGCGCCGCGAAGCTCTCGTCCTTCTGCCCGCAAATGTCGTAGTATTCCTGCCGCGAGCTGGCTTCGCCCCAGAAGGCGTACCACACGGAAACCTTTCGCGGGCTGGCGATATCGGGATCGAGGTACAGATCGACCAGCAGCTCGAGGGCCGGGACCGGACTCGACTTCAGCTTGGACACGGGCTGCAGCACGCGTTCCTCGAATTCAGAGGCGAGAAACTGGAGAGAGGCAACGAGCATCGCCGCCTTGGAATCGAAATAGAAACGCACGATGCCGGGAGACATTTTAGCGATCGCAACCACCTTCTCCACGGTGGTGCGCGACGGACCATGAATGTGCAAGGCCGAGATGCACGCATCGATCAAGCGCTGTCGTTGCAAGCCGCGCGCGGAGCGGGCACGAGGAGCGCTCACGGCGGCGGTTCTTTTCTTTCGCGAGCTCACGGCGGGGGATGACACGGGATGATTGAAGATGTTGGTGCGACCATGCTCGCTCGCGCAAGCGATCGCGGCGGATGGCTCCTACGGCACGGCAAGTGGCTCATCATCTTGCCGCCGATGCTGTACCTGGTGGTTTTTTTCCTCATTCCGTTCGCGTTCGCGCTGAAAATCAGCTTCGCCGACACCGCGCTGCGCATTCCCCCATACACCGACATTCTATCGATCGGCCCCGATTGGCACATCCACCTCACACTGAGCCTCGGCAATTTCCAGTATCTGTTCACCGACGAAGTCTACGGCCTCTCATACATCTATTCGATAAGGACTGCGTTCTTCTCGACGCTCATCTGTCTCGCCCTGGGCTATCCGATGGCCTATGCGATTGCGCGCACCTCCAAAAGCACGCAGAGCGTTCTGTTGCTCGTGATCATCTTACCGTTTTGGACTTCGTTCCTGCTGCGTGTTTACGCGCTGGAAGGCATCATTCGCGAGACCGGCCTGCTCAACTCGACGCTGTTGTGGCTCGGGCTGATCCATCAGCCCCTGAAGATCATGCACACCACCGTGGCGGTGTATCTCGGCATCATCTATTCCTATCTGCCCTTCATGGTGTTGCCGCTGTTCGCGACGCTCGAGAAGCTCGACCATTCCCTTCTGGAGGCCGCGGCCGACCTCGGCAGCCCGCCGTGGCGAACGTTCGTGGACGTGACCCTACCCCTGTCGATGCCGGGAGTCATTGCCGGCTCGATGCTGGTCTTCATACCTGCGGTGGGCGAATTCGTCATCCCAACGCTTCTCGGCGGTCCCGATAATCTCATGATCGGCCGCGTGCTATGGGATGAGTTCTTCGGAAATCGCGACTGGCCGGTCGCCTCGGCGGTCGCCGTTGCCTTTCTGGTACTTCTGGTTGGGCCCATCGCGCTTTACCAGCATTACAGCACCAAACAGCTCGAGGCCTGAGGTGCGCGACCGACCTTCGCCGCTGCTCATCTCGATCCTGTGCATCGGCATCGCGATCCTCTACATTCCGATCCTGGTGCTGATCGGCTACTCGTTCAATGCCTCGTCCCTGGTGAGCGTGTGGGGTGGATTCTCGACGAGCTGGTATCGCCAGCTCGTGCACAACGATCAAGTCCTCGACGCCGCATGGCTGTCGCTCGAGATCGGTGTCGTCGTGTCGACCGGAGCGGTGCTCCTCGGTACGCTCGCGGCCGTCTCGCTCGTGCGGTTCAGGCGCTTTCGGGGACGGCTCCTGCTGACGGGCATGGTCAACGCGCCCCTGGTGATGCCGGAAATCATCACCGGCATCACGCAGCTCCTGTTGTTCATCGCCATGCTGCATCTGTTCGGCTGGCCGCATCGGGGATTCACCACCATCGCCATCGCGCACGTCGCCTTCTGCACGGCCTACGTGACCATCACCGTGCAATCGCGCCTGCAGAGCGCCGACCGTTCCCTCGAGGAAGCGGCCATGGATCTCGGATCCGGCCCGGTGCGCGCATTCGTCGATACGACTCTTCCCATCATCATGCCCGCGCTCGCCTCCAGCTGGCTGCTGAGCTTCACCCTCTCGCTCGATGATCTGGTGATTTCCAGCTTCGTGTCCGGACCTGGCGCGAGCACGCTGCCGATGGTGATCTTTTCCAAGGTGAAACTCGGCGTGAGCCCGGACATCAACGCCCTCGCGAGTCTCATCATCTGCCTGGTCGGCATTTGCGTTCTGGCGGCCGGGTATCTCATGCGCCGAAGCGAGCGGCAACGCATCCTGGATGCGCAGATGGCCGAGCGCTGAGGCGACTGGCCCGCAGGCCTTCCGCTCAGATCGCGCCGACGTGGCGCGGGTCCCAGGCCTTGCGCGAGAAGATCTCGCGAACCAGGGGCTCGAAGGAGTCGAGCGGCTCCCACCGGTAGCTGGGATCGAACGAGCTCTGATCCCAGTTGGCGCAAAAGTCCTCGCAGGCCCCGTACCAGCGGTGCTCGCGGAGCCGGTCGCGTCCGTTGCGGTCACCGCCGAGATGATGTGCGTAGTAGTAGCTCTGAAAGACACCGTGCTGCTCGACGATCCAGGTGACCTCGGGCCGCACGTAGGGCCGCAATATGCCCGCGGCCAGTTCCGCGTGGTTATAGGGAGCCAGGTCATCGCCGATATCGTGAATGAGCGCAGCAACGACCAGCTCTGCGTCCGCCCCATCCCGCCGGGCACGCGTCGCGGCTTGCAGCGAATGCTCCAGGCGCGTCACGCGATAACCGCCAAGCCCGGTTTGCAGCGCCTGGAGCGAGCTCATGATGCGGTTGGGCAGCTCGCGCAGATATTCCCGCTCGTGGATCTCGAGCAGCTCGTAATCCTCGCGAGTCCCGTCCTTCATTTGCGTGAAACCGACCATGCGGTTCACCTGCGATGTGTCGCCAGCCACGTCTACCTCATTCTGCGGTCTTGATCCGCGTCCAGGTGCGCGTTCGAATGCGCTCGGTCGCCGCATCCACTTCCGCCGATTTGTAGAGCCTCGCCTCGATCTCGGGCGTGGGATAGAGCGTCTCGTCGGCCAGGATCCGCGGGCTCACCAGGGGCCGCGAGGCGATGTTGTCGTTCCCGTAGTATTCGGCGTTGGTGATTCCGGCGATCACGTCCGGCCGCAGGATGAAATTGATGAACTGGTACGCGGCTTCCGGGTGCGGTGCTCCGGCGGGAATCAACAGCGACGAAAACGTCTCGTTCGCCCCTTCCTTGGGCACCGTGAACGCGAGATTCACGTTGATGCCCGCCGCCTTGGCGCGAGCGTGCGACTGTGCATAGTCGCTCGACCAGGACATGGCGAGGCAGAGCTCGCGGTTCGCGAGTCCGTTCAGGTATTCGGAGGAGTCGAACGAGCGGACATAAGGCCGGACCTTGAGCAGCAGCTCCTCCGCCGCCTTGAAATCCTCGCGCCGCGTGCTGTTGGGGTCACGCCCCAGATACTTGAGAGCGAGCTGTATCACATCTTCGGCGGAGTCAAGAAACGTAACGCCGCAGTCGGCAAACTTGGAGACGATCTCCGGCTTGAACAGCATGTCGAGGCTGTCGACCGGTGCATTCGGCATACGAGCCTTCACCATGTCGACGTTGTAGGCAAAGCCGTTCATGGAATGCAAGTACGGCACCGCGTGCTCATTGCCAGGGTCGTAGGCGGCTTGGATCGCCAGGACTCTCGGGTCGAGATTCTTCCAGTTGGGGAGCTTCGACTTGTCCAAGGTCTCGTAAACGCCGGCCTTGATCTCGCGGCTGAAGAAATCGGTCGATGCGCTCACCACGTCGTAGCCGGATCCGCCGGCAAGCAGCCTCGCCTCCATGGTCTCCTCGGCGTCGTAGACGTCGTAAGTAACCTTGATGCCGGTGAGCCGCTCGAACTTGGCCACGGTGTCGGGCGCGATGAAATCGGACCAGTTGTATATGAAAAGCCGCTTCTCCTCGGCCGCGAATGCGACTGCGGGAAGAGCCGTGAGAACATAGAGAAGCGCTCGTGCGAGAATATGAGATCGGCTGCGCGGCATCGGGCGAAGTGTACCATCGCACGTGACCGCCGGCCCCGGAGGGAGAGAGCTGTGCCGACGAGCCGATTGTTTTTTGCCCTGTGTTGCGGGATCGCCGCACTGTCCTGCGCGGCCGCGCCGGCCGCCCCTTCGCAACCTCGCGCGCGCGATCTCGGCATACCCTTCGATGGGACCCCCGGTCCCGCCAACGCCATCACCGACGTGGCCGGCGTGCTGGTCGGGCATACCACGCTCATCTCTGGCTCCGGCAAGCTCAAGGTCGGCGAGGGCCCGGTGCGCACCGGTGTCACGGCCGTGCTGCCTCGCGGCCCCGACTCGCTCTTGAATCCGGTGTTCGCCGGCTGGTTCGCGCAGAACGGCAATGGCGAGATGACCGGAACCACCTGGGTGGAGGAGTCGGGCTTTCTCGCCGGGCCCGTGATGATCACCAATACGCACAGTGTCGGCGTGGTGCGGGATGCGGTCATTCAGTGGCGGGTCGCCCGCGGCGAGCCGGGTCCCGACGAGGACGATTGGTGGTCCCTGCCGGTGGTCGCGGAGACCTGGGACGGATGGCTCAACGACATCAACGGCTTTCACGTCAAGCCGGAGCATGTCTTCAAGGCCCTGGATGCCGCGCACGGCGGCGCCGTCGAGGAAGGGAGCGTGGGCGGCGGCACCGGCATGATTTGCAACGGCTACAAGGGAGGCATCGGGACCTCCTCTCGGCGCCTGGATGCGAAGAGCGGCGGCTATACGATCGGCGTGCTCGTCCAATGCAACTACGGGACGCGCGACAACCTACGCATCGCCGGTATCAACGTGGGTCGCGAGATTCCGGCGCCGGAGCCGTACGCGCGGGTTCCCTCCGACATCCAGGAGCTCGGCTCCATCATCGTCGTCGTCGCGACCGACGCGCCGCTCCTGGCTCATCAATTGAAGCGGCTCGCCCGACGGGTCACACTCGGGCTCGGGCGCAACGGCAGCATCTCGGGCAACGGCTCGGGCGATATTTTCATCGCCTTTTCGACGGCGAACTCAGGGGCTGCAGCCGCCGACCATGTCGTCGAGCTCAAGATGCTGCCCAACGATCTGCTCGATCCGGTATTCCGCGCCACCGTCGAGGCCACCGAGGAGGCGATCGTGAACGCCATGATCGCCGCCCACGACATGGTCGGCGTGAACGATCACAAGGTGATCGCGCTCCCCCACGAGCAGTTGCGCGCCGTGCTGAAGAAGTACGGGCGGCTCACCGGCTGAGCGACTCAAAGGGCGGCGACGCCCCGATCGACGGGACGCTCGCTCTCGATTACCTGGTCGAGCGATTGCTCGAGCAGCTCGATGGCCTCATCGACGTCTGCCTCGGTGATCAGGAGCGGCGGCATGAAGCGGACCGTGCTCTGGCCGCATGCAAGCAATAGCAACCCGTTGTGAAAAGACTGAGTGATCAGGGCATCGCACAGCTTTTTGGCCGGCATCTTGCTCGACGCATCGACGATGAGTTCCATACCGATCATCAGCCCCTTGCCGCGGACCTCGCCGATGACCGGGTATTTATCGGCGAGCCCGCGCAGCCGCTTCATGAAGTAGCCGCCGACCTTGGCGGCGTTCGCGCAATATTCCCGCTCCACCAGCTCGAGGGTCGCGAGCGCAGCCGCGCAGCACAGCGGATTGCCGCCGAAGGTGTTGCCGTGCGCACCCCGCGTCCACTTCTGCATGATGCTGCGCTTGGCAACCACCATGCCGATCGGCAGCCCGGAGCCGAGGCCCTTCGCGAGCGTCATGATGTCGGGCTCGACGCCCCAGTGCTCCGCCGCGAACATCTTACCGGTTCGCCCGACGCCGGATTGCACCTCGTCGAAAATCAGCAAAATGCCGTGCCGGTCGCAGAGATGGCGCAGTCCCGCCAAAAACCCGTCGGGCGGCACGAGGTAACCCCCTTCGCCCTGGATCGGCTCGATCAACACCGCGGCCACTTCGCCCGCGGGGACGTTGTGCACGAACAATTCCTCCTCGATGTATCGGAGTACCGCCTGGCCCTGGTCGGAACCGGCCAATAAAGGCCGATAGTTGTTCGGATAGGGCACGTGCGTGACACCCGGCATCGTCGGGAAGAAGCCCTTTTGCTGTGTGTACTTGCTCGAGGTGAAGGACAGCGAGCCCATCGTGCGGCCGTGAAATCCGCCGAGAAAACCCAGGAAGCGGCCGCGACCGGTGACGTAGCGCGCGAGCTTGAGCGCGGCCTCGACGCTCTCGGTCCCGGACTGAGCAAAGAAGCTCATCACCGGCTCCTTTATCGGCGACAGCTCGTTCATGCGTTCGGCCAGCCGCACCTGGCCTTCGTGCCAGTAGTCCGAGGAGATGTGCAGAAAACGCTCCGCCGCATCCTTGATGGCCTTGACCACCGCGGGGTGGCTGTGGCCGGTGCTGCAAACAGCGATACCCGCGGCGAAATCGAGAAAGCGGTTGCCGTCGACATCCCAGGCCTGAGCACCCTTGCCGTGGGACATCACGAAGGGATAGTCGCGTGGATACGAGGGCGAGACCACCAGGGCGTCGCGTGCCAGCAGCTCGCGCGCCTTGGGCCCCGGCAAATCGGTCTTGATGTGATGCTTTTTCATACGCTCGTTCCTCGTCCGCGAAAGCCTCTGAAACTCGAAGGCGCGACGATTATATCGCGAGGCACGACCCGGCCGGCGCTTGCAATTGAACACTTGAAACGGCACCCTTCGTCCGTGTCTGGCCGCGTTCGGAATGCTCATGGGTAGATACCGCTCATCGATGTGCAGGCTCCTGGCTGTTCTATCAGGCGCATCCTTGGCCGGGGCCGCAGGGGCGGCAGGGTCCTACCAGATCATGGTCTCCAACGAGCGCTCGAACGACATCACCGTGATCAGCGGCGCCGACTATTCCGTGGTCGCCACCATTCCGGTCGGCAAGCGCCCTCGCGGCATCCACTCGAGTCCCGACGGCAAACTGGTATATGTCGCCATGAGCGGCACCCCCATCGCGGCGCCGCCGCAGCTCGACGCGCACGGCAATCCCATCTTCAAGCGGGGTGGCGATAGCGACGACAACGACAGCGAATCCGACAAGACGGCGGACGGCATCGGCATCATCGATGTCGCGACCCGCAGGCTCAAAGGCAAGATTTTCGCCGGTTCCGATCCCGAGGAGTTTGCGCTGAGCAAGGACGGCACGCGGATTTACGTCTCCAACGAGGACACCAAATCGGCGAGCGTGGTCAATATCGCCCAAGGCAAGGTCGAGCACATCATTCCCGTCGGGCAGGAGCCCGAGGGCGTCGCGACGACGCCCGACGGCAAGCAGTTCTACGTGACGTGCGAGAGCGGCGGGGATGTGTACGTGATCGAGACGGCGGGGTACACGATCGTCGGGCACTTCAAGGTCGAGCCGCGCCCGCGGACGGTGGCCTTTTTGCCGAGCGCCGGCCTCGCTTTCGTACCCTCCGAATCCGTGGGGCTGATCAATGTGATCGACTCGAAGAATTTCACCCCGGTCAAGGTCATCACCCTGCCGGCCGGCGCGCGCCCCATGAGCGTGAAGCTCGGAAACGGCGATCGCTCTCTGTATGTGAGCAATGGGCGGGCAGGCTCGGTGTCGGTAATCGACGCGAAGAGCGACGAGGTCGTCGCGGAGATCAAGGTCGGCACGCGGCCCTGGGGCATGGCGGTCTCGCCGGACGGAAAATATCTTTTCACGGCGAATGGGCCGTCCGACGACGTCTCCGTGGTCGATCTAAAGACCAATCAGGAGGTCAAACGGATCAAGGCCGGCAAAAGTCCCTGGTCGCTTGCGGTGGTGGCGGCCGATTAGCGTCCGACCACGAACACTTCCTGCGACGTGATGCTGCGCGTGAAGCCGTCCTTGAACGCCCGCGCGCGCAGGACCGCGGGCCCCGCGAGGACAATCGGCGTCTCGTAACGCGGATCGGAGCGCCCCGGCACGCTGCCGTCCAACGTATAGCGAACGTCCGCGCCGGGCTCCGCCTCGGTCAGCTTGACCTCTACTGGCTTGTCGAAAGTACCCCCCGCCGGCTCGATCACCGGCGGGGCGAGCACGGGCCGGCCCGGCATGCTGTCGATCCATTCTCGTAGCAGCGCGACGCCGTGCTCATCGATGGTCTCGCGGTCGAGCGGCGGCATGCGGATGTCGCCCACCGTATCGACGCGCATGTAGGCGATCGATCGCCAGATATCGTGCGGCGAGATGATGTGCGGATGATCGATGCCCTGATCGAGCAGTACATCGCCGTTCACGAGGCTCTGCCGATCGAGAGGCGTGTCATAGCGTGCGTCGAATCCCGCCACGGTACCGCCGGGTCGGTGACACCCCGAGCAATTCGCATCGAGATACGATCGCGCGCGATCCTGAAGGCTCCGCGTCGTGTCGGCGGGGGATGCGAGGCGCGGCCAGTCTTTGATATCGGCATCCTTGAAGGCCGGCGCGAACAACCCGAGGTGATTCCACTCGCGCAGCTCGTTGTCCGAGATTCCCGACGGATAGGCAAAGTCATGATTCAATTGTCGCGCCTTGAGGCCGAGCACGCCGCCCGACAGCCTGGTATGACAGGTGTTGCAGTCCTTGCGGCTCGGGTAGTACCAGGTCTGGGAATGCGTTTCCCCGGCCGCATTCGTGAGCGGCACGCTCTCGGTCAAGCTTCCCCCCGGAAGCAGATCCGCATCGCTCAAGTCCTGCCGCCATTTGTATACGACGCCGTACACCTGGCCGCCGCCCTGGACCATCAGGAGGCGCGTTTCGAGTCGACGCTGCGCCTTCGGATCGCGGGCATCCGTCGGCAGATTGAAGGTCTTGACGAACACGGTGCCGGCCGGAAAGACCCATTCGCCGGTCGGTGAGAATTGGATCTTGCCCTTCGGCACGGCGATCCAGCGCAGCTTTTGTGCTCCATCGGACCAGAAGGGAACGATCAGATCGTACGGAATTAGCTCATCGCTCGGCACCAGATGACGGACGTCCTTGAAGGCGCCCGTCTGGGACAGAAGCTTCGGGATGTTACCGGCCGGGGTCGAGGGCATTCCAAGATACGGATGCGCCTCGATGCGGGATGCGATCCCGTACTCCTGCGATGCCGCGTGCTCCCGCGATGCCGCGTGCGGCAAAGCCGGCGGCAAGCTTGCCAGCAGTAGAAAAACGAACCGCGATCCGACCCTCATCCTCGACCTCGATTGCATGCTGATTTTGACCGTCCGTCTCCATCATAGTGCCCGACGGCGATCGAGGTCGCTACGAGAGCCCTCCTCGCAGAGATCTCGTGAGCGCGCATTCGCGGTGAAGGCGCGCCGTTGCTTTGCGTCCGGTAAACCGCTTACGATCGCGCCGATGCGATTTTTCCCATGAACTCACCGGCGCGCCGCCCTCAGCTACTCGGCTTTTGGATGTGTGTCGCGCTGGTGGTGGGCAATACCATCGGTTCCGGCGTTTTCCTGCTGCCCGCCTCGCTGGCACCCTATGGCTTGAACAGCGTCGTTGCGTGGGGCTTCTCCTCGGCGGGCGCACTCCTTCTTGCCGTCGTGTTCGCGAGCCTGAGCCGCCTTTTTCCAGACGAGGGGGGTCCGTACGGTTATGTCAATCGCGCCTTCGGCCCGTTGCCGGCATTTCTCATGGTGTGGGGCTATTGGATATCCATCTGGGTCGGCAACGTCGCAATTGCCACCGGAGCGGTCAGCTACCTCACGCCGCTGATGCCCTGGATCGGGAACGTGCCCGGCGCTTCGGTGGAGGTCACTCTCTTCGCACTCTGGCTGCTCACGTTCGTCAATTGCTACGGCGTGAGGGCGTCGGGGGGCGTGCAGGGCGTCACCACCGTGCTCAAGCTGGTGCCGCTGATCGCGATCTCGGCGCTGGGATTTTTTGCCGTGCGCTCGACCACCTTCAGGGCGGCGGCCGGCGTCCCCTTGTCGATGGGAGCCACCACGGCCGCCGCGACGCAAACGCTGTGGGCATTGCTGGGGCTCGAGTCGGCCACGGTTCCCGCGGGCAAAGTGCGCGATCCGGGGCGCACCATTCCGCGGGCGACCCTGCTCGGCACGGCGGTGACCGCGCTGATCTGCATCGTCGCCTGCACGACCGTGCTGCTGCTGGTGCCGCGCGCGGAGCTGGAAACCTCGAATGCGCCCTTCGTCGATCTCGCAAGCCGTTACTGGGGAGCGGGCGCCGGCAAGGCGATCGCCGTGTTTGCCGCCATCAGCGGCTTCGGCGCCCTGAACGGCTGGATACTGCTGCAAGGCGAGCTGCCGTACGTGCTCGCGAAAAATGGCGTTTTTCCGCGGATTTTCGCCCGTGACTCGACCCGCCTCACTCCCACCTTCTCGCTCGTGTTCACGAGCGGCCTGGTCACCGCCCTCATTCTCATGAATTATCAGAAATCGATGGTGAAGGTGTTCACGTTCATGACGCTATTGTCGACGACCGCGTGCCTCGTGCTCTATGCGCTCTGCTCGCTCGCTCTGCTCAAGCTTCACTGGCGCGCGGGCGCGGTACATCGCCGCCGCACGGTGGCGATCGCGATCGTTGCCGCGCTCGCCACGGTCTATTCGGCGTGGGCCATCGTCGGCGCGGGCTTCGAGACCATGCGGTGGGGCGCGGCGCTGTTCGTCATCGGCGCACCGGTCTATTGGCTGAGCCGACGGAGTCTGCCGGCGTGATGTGGTGGCGATCGCTCGCGGCCCTAATGGCGATCGGAGCGCACCTGGTCGGCTCGTTGCTGATGACCTTCGCGGGCATCGGCACCGTCGCCTGGTTTCAGAAGAGCTGATTCACGACCCGCGAGTTGGCGCATCACGCGTGCGCGCGATGCCAGCGCGCGCACGACCGGCTGGGAAGTCGTGCGATCGGTCTCGACAATGAGCAAGTGCGTGAGACTGGTGTGCTCGAATACCGCCTTAAGGTCTCCTGCGCGCGCCGATTCGACGCTTTCCCAATCCAGGGCGAGCAGCTCATCCCACGGCGTCATGATGTCCAGAACCCGTATGTCCTGATGGCGGCTGAAGTTCGAGGATTGCAGGAACTGCATCGGGCGCTCGCCCTGGATGTCGTAGGAGGTGACGAGCCCCACAAGGCGCTGATCCTTGACCACGAGCAACGCGCGCACCCCGAGGCGGATCATGTCGGAGAGCGCATCGTCGATCTGCCGCTCGTACTCGACGGTCATGGGAAAGTCGCGCTTGAAATCGGTGATGGCGTAAATCGCGGGATCAGTCGGCTCGAGCCGCCGACCGTCGAGAAGCGACCGCCGCGGCAATACCGGATCTCCGAAGCGCCGCATGGGGTGCAACGACATGGAGCCTGTGAATATGCCCCTCATTTTCATGTAGAGCATGGCGGGACCGAGAAGGTTCCCCGGATGTTGCGGTGCGAGAAGACCGCCGAAGCCTATGCGGGGCCGGTGCCAGGACTCGCGGTGTCGCCCGACACTGTGCCGGGTGGTGCTGCCAGAACTCTGCCGGCGCGCGGCGCCACCCAACGTTCGAAGTCATCGAGAATCGTGAACACGGCCGGCACGACGACCAAGGTGAGCACCGTCGAGGTGAGCAGTCCGCCGATCACGGCGATCGCCATCGGTGCGCGAAACTCGCTGTCGCCGCCCCAGCCGATGGCGACGGGCAGCATGCCCGCGACCATGGCCACGGAGGTCATGACGATCGGCCTCGCGCGCTTGTGGCCGGACTCGAGCAACGCCTCCATCCGTGACTTGCCGGCGCGCATCTCCTCGATCGCGAAATCCACCAGCAGGATGGAGTTCTTCGCGACGATACCCATGAGCATCAGAATGCCGATGACGACAGAGAGCGAGAACGGCTGTCCGGTGATGACCAGCGCGAGCGCGGCGCCGCCCAACGACAGCGGCAGGGCTGACAGAATGGTGAAGGGCTGGAAGACGCGCACGAACAGGAGCACGAGGACGGCGAGCACCATCAGGATTCCTGCGCCGAGCGCCAGCCCGAAGCTCTTGATCATTTCGCCGAAGTACTCGCTGTCTCCCTTGGGAACGAGGTGAACGCCTTGCGGCAGATGCTGAAGTGTCGGCAACGCGTAGACCTTCTTGCTCGCGGTGCCGAATTGCACGCCGGGACTCAAATCCGCCTCGATGAAGACGCGCCGCGTCTGGTTGTAGCGGCGCACCGCCGAGGGACCCTGTCCGAAGCTCAAATCCGCGACCGTCTTGAGGGGCACTGCGCCCCCCGAAGCGGTGGGAACGGGCAAATTCTCGAGCGTGGTCAAGTCGCGGCGCGCGCTCTCGAGCAAGCTCACGCGGATCGGAATCTGCCGGTCGCTCAACGAGAATTTGGCGCCGTTCTGCGGCAGATCGCCCAAAGTCGCGATGCGGATGGTCTGACTGATAGCCTGCACGCTGACGCCGAGCTGTGCCGCGAGGGCGAAGCGCGGGTGCAGGATGATCTCGGGCCGGGGCAGGTCGCCGCGGATGCGCGGGCCGCGGATCTCGTTCAACTGCTGCATCTCGGCAATCACCTGGTGCGCGGTGCTCTCGACCAGCGGCGGATCGTCGCCCGTCAGATAGAACTGCAGGTCGCGCCCGCCGCCGTTGTCGGAGAAATAAAGCTGGCCGTCGGGCACCTGGTTGAGCAGCGGCGTCATGCGCTGTTCCCACTGCTTCTGGCTCACCGAGCGCTGATTGCGCGGGACCAGGCTCACGTAGATGACGGCATTTTGAATGAGCCCGTCGCTCGAACCGACGAACTCGACTACGTCGGTCACTTCGGGAGACTTGCGCAGCACGGCGGCTGCCGCCGCTGAGACGCGCGCGGTATCCTCGAGCGTGCCGCCCGGCGGCAGCTCGATCTGCAGCTGCGCATTGGCGAAGTCCTCGGGAGGCATGAACGTCCACGGAACGAGGAACGCGATGCCGAAGGATCCGGCGAGCCAGAGCACGGCCAAGCCCACGGTCTTCCAGCGATTCACCGCGCACCAGCGCAGGGCAAACAAGTACGCCGTCATGATGGGCCCGTCGGCCTCCTGATGCGGCATCGAGTCACCGCTCAACGAATAGGCGGCGAGCACCGGCGTGATGAGCCGCGCCACCATGAGGGAGATGAATACCGCGACCGCGACGGTGAGCCCGAATTGCTTGAAGAACTGGCCGACGATGCCGCCCATGAAGCTCACTGGCAGGAAGACCGCGATGATGCTGAAGGAGGTCGCCACCACCGCGAGCCCGATCTCGTCCGCCGCATCGAGCGCCGCCTTGAAGCCGCTCTTGCCCATGCGCATGTGGCGCACGATGTTCTCGATCTCGACGATGGCATCGTCCACCAGCACTCCGGCCACCAGCGACAGCGCCAGCAGGGTGATCTGGTTGAGCGTGAAATCCATGAACTGCATGAAGGCGAACGTCGGGATGGCGGAAAGCGGAATGGCGAGCGCGGAGATGATCGTCGCCCGGCCGCTGCGCAAGAACAGCCAGACCACCCCCACCGCAAGGATGGAGCCCTCGATGAAGGCGCTCAGTGAGGAATGGTAGGTGCGCAGCGTGTGCTCGACGGTGGTCGAAATGAGCGTGATCTGCAGGAAGGGATTCTCGGCGTGGATCTTGTCGAGCTCCGTCTGCACCGCCTTCGCCACCGCAACGTCCGAGGCGCCCTTTGCCTTGAACACGCCGAACGCCGTGGCGGGGCGGCCGTTGAGACGCGCGATGGAGCGCACCTCCTCGATGCCGTCGTGCACGAGGGCGACATCGCGCAGCCGATAGGAGCGGCCGCCGCGTGCGATGATCTGGGTGTCCCCGAGATCCTCAGCCGATTTCGCGCCGCCGAGCACCCGAATCGACTGCTCTCCGCCCCCGACCTCGGCGCGGCCGCCCGTCGCATCGAGGTTCAGCGCGCGCAATTGCTCGTTCACCTCGACCGCCGTGAGCCCAAGAGCCTGCAGCCGCACGGGATCGAGCTCGACCCGGATCTCCCGGCTCACCCCGCCGCTGCGCGACACCTGCGCGACGCCGGGGACGGCCAGCAAGCGCTTGGTGACCGTGTTGTCGATGAACCAGCTGAGCTCCTCGGGCGTGCGCGAGGTGGTGGTGACGGCATAATAGGAGATGGCGTCGCCGTCGACGTTCACGCGCTCGATGAGCGGTTCCATGATCCCTTGCGGCAAATCGTTGCGCACCTTGGTAACCGCGTCGCGCACGTCGGTTACGGCCCGATCGATGGGCGTGCCGATCTGGAACTCGATGCCGATGTTGACCTCGCCCTCGATGATCCACGTGGTCATGTTGTGGATGTTGCCGATGCTCGCGATGGAGCCCTCGACCTTCTGCGCGATCTGGGTTTCCATCTCAGTGGGCGCCGCGCCGGGCTGCGAGATGGTGACGTTCACCACAGGATAGGAGATATCCGGGTTCAGATTGACGGGCAGCCGGATGAACGCCACGACGCCCATGAACGTGAGGACGACGAAGAGCACCAGCGGCGTCACCGGATGGCGAATCGCCCATGCAGAAATGTTCTTCACGAGCGGACGCCCTGCATGAGCCGTCCCTTCAGGACGCGTTCGGCGGCGCGGCGACCGGCTTCACGGTTTCTCCCGCCTGCAGGAAGGCGCCGGCCGTGGCAACGACGCGATCCTTGGCGGTCACGCCGTCGGCGATGGTCACACCATTCTCCACCATGCCCGAGACGTGCACGGAGCGGCGCTCGATCTTGTCGTCCGAGTTCACTACCAGGACGTAGCTGCCCTTCGTATCGGTCAACACCGCGGTTTGCGGCAGCACGATGCGCTGCTGGTTGCTCACCGTCACCTCGGCGCGCGCGAAGGCGCCGGGACGCAAATTGGGATCGGGCGTGAGCGCGACACGCACCATCCCCAGTCGGGTCTGAGGATCGATGACCGCGCCGAGCAGGCGCACGTGCCCCTCATACGTATGGGCACTGCCCGTGAGCCGCACGTCCACCGGCTGACCCACTTTCAGGAGCGGCAGGTCCTGCTCGGTGACATCGCCGCGCAGCTCGACCTCGATCCCCCTCGGCCATCCGGAATAGCGCGCCACTCGAGGGGCTCACCGTTTGTCCAACTTCGACCGAGCGAGTGAGGATGACCCCGTCGGCCGGCGCACGCACCTCGGCACGTGCGAGCCGCGCCTCGGCCTCCGCGAGCTGGGCCGCCGCCACCTTGACCTTCGCCTCGGCCGTCACGGAGTTCGAGCGGCGGCGCTCGGTCTCTTCCGCCGACAGGGCACCCGATTTGCCGACCGCGATTGCGCGGTGATATTCCGCCGCGGCGAGCTCCGCTTCGGCGCGCGCAAGCTCGAGCGAGGCTTGCAGATTGGCGACCTGAGGCGCGAGGATGGAGGTGTCGATGCGCGCGAGCGGCTGCCCGCGCTTGACATGATCGCCGGCCTCGACATACACGGCGGCCACCCGGCCGCCGTCGCCATCGCTGCCGATCGGCGTGTCATAGCGAGCCGCGATCGTGCCGATGATGCTGACGGTCGTGGGGGCGGCGCTGCGTCCCGCCTCCGTGACGGTCACCGAGGGGATCATTCGGTGGCTGACGGACTTTTTGGTGGCGAGCGTCTGGGTCAGGCGAAGCGCGACGGCCAAGGCCACCAGGGCGACGATCATCGCGAAGATCACGATGACGCGGTGGGGCGTGAGCCACGCCGCGGGCGCCCGGGTGCCAGCGGGCACTTCGCCTCGCTCGTCCCACGAGATGCTCATTTAAAGATGTCCCACGGATAACGTCCCCTGTCTGTGATGAACCCCGCCAGAAGGTCCATCTCCTCGTCCTCATTGCGTTCGATGCGGCGCACATTGTTGGCCATGCGACGCTTTGCCTGCCGTGCGAACGCGTGCGCAACCGCCATGGCCTGTCCGCTCTCCTCGCCCGGCTCGGCGGCCAGCGCGGTGGCCCGCGACAATACGCAAAGGCCCACGAACAAATCAATGGTCATGTCGGCCACCCGCTTCAACGCATGCTGGCGGCTTGCGATGCTCTTGCCGTACTTACGAAGTAGATAGTCGGAAGCCTTCGCAAGTTCCACCGTATATTTTTCGTAGGTGCTGGTCGCCTCGCGCAGCGCCGGCGGAATCTTGCCCAGGATCTTGTCCCGGCCGACACCGGTGACATGTGTCAGGCGCTTTTCGGCATAGTCCGCCAGTACTCCGAAGCCCTTGATCGGACTATTGAAGATGTCGTCGACGGCCGCCTTGAGCTCGCCGTAGGACTTGCCGAGCTCCTTGAGGCCCGAGAGCGCGATATACAGGCGCAGCACCTCGTTGGTGCCCTCGAAGATGGTCAGGATGCGCGAATCGCGCGTGCTCTGCTCGTAAGGGAAGTCGCGCATGAAGCCGTTGCCCGCCGCAATCTGCAACGCCTCGTAAGCCGCGCGCTGAATGGCCTCGCTTGCATACACCTTGCTGATGGCGGCCTCGGCCGAATAATCCTCGAGCCCCGAGTCGATGTAATGGGCGACCATCCAGACGACGCTTTCCGCCGCGAAGCACTCCACGGTCATTTGCGCGATCTTTTCGCGAATCAATCCGAAATTCGCGATGGGCTCGCCGAACTGCTTGCGCGCGAGCGCCTGCTGGGTGGCAAGCGCGATGAGGCTCTTCATGCCGCCCACCGCACCGCCCCCGAGTCCCGTGCGGCCATTGTTCAATATGGCCATCGCGACCTTGAAGCCCTTACCCTCGGCGTCGAGGACGTTCTCCGGCGGCACCTTGACGTCGACGAAGCTCACCGTGGTGGTCGAGGACGCGCGGATGCCCATCTTGTCCTCGTGGTGCCCGTGGCTCACGCCCGGCCAACCGGCTTCCACGATGAATGCCGTGATCTTGCCGGCCTCCGAGGAGGTGCGCGCGAACACCGTGTAGAGATCGGCGATGCCGCCGTTGGTGATCCAGATCTTCTCGCCGTTGAGCGTCCAGCTGCCATCCGCGCCCTTTTCCGCGCGCGTTCGAATCGAGGCGGCATCCGAGCCGGCACCCGCTTCGGTAAGACAAAAAGCGGCGATCATTTCGCCCGTGGCGAGCTTGGGCAGATAGCGTGCGCGTTGCTCGGGGCTGCCGAACAGCAGGATGCCTTTCATGCCGATGGAGCTGTGCGCGCCAATGGTGAGCGAGACGGAGCTGTCGTGGGTGCTGGTCTGACTCAGGATCCGGGCATATCCCGCGTTCGAGAGGCCGAGACCGCCGTGCTCCTCGGGAATGATCAGACCGAACAGACCGAGATCGCGCAGGCCCTGGATGAACTCCTCCGGCTGCGCCGCCTCGCGATCCCAGCGCTTGAAGTCCTCATGCCGGGGTGCCAGGAACTCATCGATGGCCTCGATCATCTGACCGAGCACTTCCCGATCCTTCTCTCGCAAGCGGGGATACGGGAACAGGCTATCCTCGACGATACGTCCTGCGACGAGATTCTTCGCAACACTCATATAAACCTACTGTGCAACTCGATCGATGACGAGATCTCGCACGCCGTCGCTGCCGACATCATAGGTAAGTTCACCGTATAAATCGCCTGCGGCGGGGAGCGGCTGGCCGCTGAAGGAAATCCGTGCGGTGATGGAGACTTTTTGACCCGGAACGAGCGCCCGGCCGGGAATGAGGGAATCGGCCGCGGACAGGCGCACCTCGGTGCCGAGCGCGGCGCTGGTCAGACGCTTGGCGGCCAAAGGAGGCCCCTGCCCTCCGGGCTCGCGCGCGAAGACGAACAGCGGTGCATCGCCGGTCAAGCGCGACTTGAGCGCGGGCGCGATGCGGATATTCACCGTCGCCTGAGCCGTGGGACCGCCTGCGCCCACGGCGGCGGCCGCACCGGCGGCCGAGGCACCGGCGGCGGCAGCGGCCGCGGGTGGCGCCCCGGGCGCGCCGTTCAGATCCGCAGTCCCCAGTTCCGCAATTCGATCGTTCAGCATGGCATCGATTTCCGGCGGCGGATGCATCCCTTTCAATTTGAGCCATCGGATGCGCGCCGTTCCCCGATCACCGCGCGTCGCGGCGCCGAAGCCGGAGTAGAGCAACGCCTTGGGGTTGTCGGGCTCCAGCGTAACTGCCCGCTCGAACAGATCAATGGCCGCGGGCGGCACGTTGCCGCCCGCGCGCACGCTCAACGCCTCGCCGAGACCGAGCATCGCCTCGACGTTGTTTCCGTCGAGACGATGTGCGTGCTCGTAGGCGGTGATGGCATCGTCGACCCGATCGAGTGCCAGATCGGAGCGCCCGAGCAAGAGCCAGCCCGGGAGATCATCGGGCGCCTCCTTCATGTGCCGCTCGAGCTTCTCCACCATCTCGAGCACTTGGCGGCTCACAGCGGGCTTCTGAATCACGGCCGCATGCCAGTCCCAATTGGACCAAAGAGGGTACAGGCCGGCCGCGGCGGCCATGACCGTGAGTCCCGCAAGCGCGCCTGCGATGCGGCTTCGACGGCTGCGCAGCAGCGGAAACGCCACGGCCGTGGCGGCGATCGCAGCCATCACGGCCGCGATGAAGAGGAATGTAGCCATGGATTACATCGATCCGGGCGCGGGCTCGTCGTCGAGGGGCATGCGCGAGCGCTGGCGCATGACCCGGTAAACGATGAGCACGCCCAGCAGCAGCATCAAAAAGGGCGCACCCCAGATGAGGAGGGTCTTCGCCTCGAGCGGCGGGTTGAATCGCACGAATTCACCGTAGCGGTCGGTCATGAACTTGAAAATGGAATCATCGCTCTGTCCGGCGAGCAGCATCTCGCGCACCTGGCGGCGCAAATCGGAGGCGAGCTCGACATTCGAGTCCGCGATCGACTCGTTCTGACACACCAGGCACCGCAACTGGTGCGTGATCTCCTCGAAGCGCGCTTGAAGCGCGGGATTTTCGATCTGCCCATAAGCATCGATGGGCGCGGGCGTGGCCGGGCCTGCGCCCGGCGCTTGCGCGCCTCCCGCGGCCCCGACCGCGAGCGGTCCCGCCAGCAGCCCCGCGAGACACAGCGCCGCGAAGGGCCCCGATCCGATCCTCATGCCCCGCTCCGGCGCGCCGCCTCGATGCGGGGTAGGAACTCGCGCTGCCAGACCTCGGGCGTGATCGCCGAGATGAACTTGAAAATCACGCGGCCCTGTCCATCGACGAGGAAGGTTTCCGGCGCGCCGTAGACTCCCCAATCGATGGCCGTGCGGCCATCGCTGTCGAAAGCCACCGCCGTGTAGGGGTCGCCGAGCTGCGTGAGCCATGCCTGCGCCTTTTCGCGCTGATCCATGTAGTCGAGGCCGATGATCGGCAGGACGTGCTGGCGGGCGATGTCGAGCAGTGCCTCGTGCTCTTGGCGGCAGGCGCCGCACCAGGTGCCCCAGACGTTGAGCACGTACACCTGGCCCTTGAGCGCTTGATTGCTCACCGTTTGAGCCGGATTCATGACATCCGAGAGGTTGAACAGCGGCGCGGGCTTTCCGATGAGCGGCGATGGCAGCGCGTGGATGTCGCGATTCGGGTTGAGGCCAAATGCAAACAGCACGGCAAGCGCAATGAAAGCCGCCATGGGCACCAGGAACTTCCACATCAGGCAGACCTTAGGCTCGGCTCCGGTCCCGCCGCCACCGGATCGATCGAATTGGCGGTGACGCGCACGCGATAGCGCCGGTCGGTCGCCGCCACGATGCCGCCGAGGGCCATCACGATCGCACCGAGCCAGATATAGCGCACCAGCGGCTTGTACTGGATGCGCATACTCCAGGCGCCGTCGCCGAGAGGGTTACCCATCGCCACGAAAAGGTCGCGCGCCCAGTTCACCGAGATGGCCGCCTGACTGTTGTCCGTCTGCTGCACCCAGAAGTGGCGCTTCTGCGGCTCGAGCGTCGTGACGAGTCTGCCGCCGTGCCTTACCTCGACGGTGGCCTGCACGGCATCGTAGTTCGGGCCGCGCACGTTGGCCGCCTTGACGAAGCGAAAATCGTATCCCGCAATCGAGAAGGTCATCCCGGGCTTGAGCGCGACGTCCTTCTCGATCTTGTAGCTCTCCACGCCGCTTGCGCCGATGGCGAAGATGCCCACGCCGGCATGCGCGATCGCCATGCCCAAGAGTCCGGCGGTCAGGGTTTGTCCCTGACGCAGACGCCTGACCGGCTCGAGGAGCGCCGACAGAATGATCCAGATGCCGAACACCATGCCGACGAGCCCCACCCAGTGGAACTTTCCAAAGCCGAGCTGCAGCACGGCGGCGAGAGCGACGGCCGCGCCCAGCATCCACCAGATCGGCCGGGCGGCGACCACGAGCTTGCCGCGGCGCCAGGCCGAATGCATGCCGATCGCGAGAAATATCATGAGCGGCAGCATGGGCACGAGGAACATGACGGCGAACACCGGCGGGCCCACCGAAATCTTGCCGAGGTTCAAGAGCTCATACACCAGCGGCGAGAGAGTGCCCCACAGCACGAGGCCGGCGACGCTCACCAGGATCACGTTGTTGACGAGCAGGAAGAACTCGCGCGAGAACATTTCGAAGCCGCCGGGGACATAGAGCTTTGGCGCACGCCATGCGTAGAGCGTGAGCGAGCCGCCGATCGTGATCACGAGGAAGGCGAGGATGTACAGGCCGCGGGTGGGGTCGGTCGCAAAGGAATGCACCGAGACGAGCACGCCCGACCGCACCAGAAAAGTCCCCACGAGGCTCAACGAGAAGGCGAAGATCGCGAGCAGCAGCGTCCAGCTTTTGAAGATGCCGCGCTTCTCGGTGACGCTGAGCGAGTGAATCAGCGCGGTGCCGACGAGCCACGGCATGAACGAGGCGTTCTCGACCGGATCCCAGAACCACCAACCGCCCCATCCCAGCTCGTAATAGGCCCACCAGCTCCCGAGCGCGATGCCGATGGTCTGAAACACCCAGGCGAAGATGGTCCACGGCCGGGTCCACTTGGCCCAGGTCTGATCCAGCCGGCCCTCGAGCATTGCCGCGCACGCGAAGGCGAAGGCCACCGAGAATCCCACGTAGCCCGTATAGAGCATGGGCGGATGAATCGCGAGCGCGAAGTCCTGAAGCACGGGATTCAAGTCCGCCCCATCCTGAGCCGCGGGCATCAGTCGCTCGAAGGGATTCGAAGTCCACAACGTAAACAGCATGAAGCCGCCGCTGATGAGCCCCATCACTCCGAGCACCCGGCTCGAGAAGCTCGCCGGAAGCTGCCGACTGAACGCGGCGACCGCGATGCTCCAGATCGAGAGGATCGCTATCCAGAGGAGAAGCGATCCCTCGTGAGCCCCCCACAGCGCAGCCACTTTATAAAAGAGCGGCAGGTGCGAATTCGAATTGCGCGCAACGTAGAGCACCGAAAAATCGTTGTTCACGAAGGAGTAAACCAGACAGCCGAACGCCATGGCGACGAACACGAACTGCCCCGCCACCGCCGGCCGCGCGACGCTCATCCATTCGGGCTTGCCGCGCCATGCGCCGACGAGGCCGAAGAAAGCCTGCGACACGCTGAGGACGAAGGCGAGAATGAGGGCGAATACGCCGAGCTCTGGGGCCATGTGCTGTCGTTCCTTTTAACCCGTCGGCTTCGGTGCAGCGGCGTTGGCTGCCGCCGCCTTCTGCTTCAATGAGGCCGCCACTTCCGGCGGCATATACTTCTCGTCATGCTTTGCGAGCACCTCGTCCGCGACAAAGGCCCCGTCGGGGCCCATGGTTCCGTGCGCAATGATGCCCTGACCCTCCCGGAACAAGTCCGGCAGCACCCCGGTGTATTCGACCGGAATCTGATGCGCGAAGTCCGTGAGCACGAAGCGCACCTGAAGGTCGCCGGGTTTGCGCGACACGCTCCCCTTGACCACCATGCCGCCGATTCGAAAGCGCTTCTGCAGCGGTGCCTGGCCGGCGGCAATCTGGCTCGGGTCGTAATAGAACATGATGTTCTCGCGCGAGGCCACCACCGCGAGCGCGACCGACGCCGCCACGCCGCCGAGGATCGCGAGCACCACAAACAAGCGTTTACGACGTGGGGTCACTCAGTCATCCGTCATCTGTAGAGCGCGCTGCGCGCGCACACGAGCCGCCGCGTGATAGCGTCGGGCCGACCATACGTTCCAGGTGAGCACGAGGCCCGCCACCGCGAAGCACGGCCACACGAACCGTGCGTAGCCTCCCATGGCCCAAAAGTTCATGACTCGACTGCCTCCCGCACCCAGGCCGATTGGCGCTCCCGATTGAGGACCTCGCCGCGCAGCCGAATGCATACCACCGCCCCGTAGAAGCACATGAACCCCGCGAGCATGGCCAACAACGGCCACAACATGCTCGCGGGCATGGACGGCTTGCCGATTTTAGCTATTGTGGCGCCCTGATGCAGTGAGTTCCACCACACCACCGAGAAATGAATGATCGGGACGTTCACGACGCCGACGATGGCCAGAAGCGCTGCGGCGCGATCGCCGCGGGCCGGGTCCTCGAAGGCCGACCGCAAGGACATTACCCCGACGTACAGGAACAACAGAATGAGCTCGGAGGTGAGGCGAGGATCCCACGCCCAGTAAGTGCCCCACATCGGCCGGCCCCACAGGGATCCGGTGAACAAGGCGAGCAGCGTGAACGATGCCCCGATCGGCGCCGTCGCCGCCGCGAGCGCGTAGCACATTTTGATGCGCCAGATGAGCCCGATCGCTCCCGCCACCGCCATGGTCGTATAGCAGAACATCGACAGATAGGCGCTCGGGACATGCACGTAGATGATGCGAAACGCATCGCCCTGCTGGTAGTCGGGCGGCGCCAGACCCAAGCCGCCGACCACGCCGCACCCAATGGCGATCACCGCCGCCGTCATGAACCACGGCGTAAGCGCGGCGGCGGTTCGGTATACAAAGGGGGGAGAGGCGAGCCTATAAAACCAAGTCCACATAGCTTCCGTGTTCTCGCCTAGTCCAGAGTGATTCGCAAAGCCGTGGCCGTCGCGAACGGCGCTAGAGTACAGGTAAACACGCATAGCGAACCCAGAAAATACAGCGCTCCTGCCGAGCTGATCCCTGATATGGCCCGATCCGTCGCGCCCGCCCCAAAGATCAAGAGCGGCATGGCGAGCGGCAGCACGATCAGGGAGACGAGCACGTTGCCGCGCTTCAATCCGACCGTGAGACCGGCGCCTATCGCGCCCAGCCAGCTCAAGGTGAGCGTGCCCAGCGCGAGACTGACCAGCATGGTCGGAAAGACCGGCACCGGAATTCCCAGTGCGATCGCCACCAGCGGTGAAATCAACACCAGCGCAGCACCGCTCACCAGCCAATGCGCCAGCGTCTTGGCAACGACAATCGCCGTCAAGCTCTGCCCGGACAGCGCGAGCTGATCCAAAGTTCCGTCGTCCGCATCGCCCTTGAACAGCGAATCGAGCGACAGGAGCGACGATAGCAGCGCCGCCACCCAAAGGACACCGGGCGCCATGTCTCGCAGGAGCGACAACTGCAGGCTCAATCCGAGCGGGAAGAGCGTGGTCACGATCAAAAAGAACACGAGGGGCTGAAGAACCTGCTCGGGCCGCTTGAAACTGAGACGCAATTCACGCCGGAGGATGAGCGCCATCGCCTGCGCCATCGAGACTTCGGGCGCGGCGCTCATCCCTGCAGCTCCATGCGCCGCAAGTGCGTGGAGGAACGCAGCTCGTGGTGTGCCACCACGAGCGCCATGCCTCCCTGGCGCACGTGCTCATCCAGCAGGTCGCTGACCAGGGCGGACCCGGCCGTATCGAGGTTAGTAAAGGGCTCATCCAGCATCCACAACGTGCAGCGCATCGCGAGCACGCGCGCCATCGATACGCGACGACGCTGTCCCGCCGAGAGCACGCGCACGGGCAACTGCGCGCATCCGGCGACCCCGCTTCGCGCGAGTGCCGCCTCGAGTTCGGCGGTGCCCACGGCCCGTTTCAGGCCGACCGAATAGCGTAGATTTTCCAGCGGCGTAAGGTCGCTCTTGAGTGCGGGCTCGTGCGCGGCGTACGCGAGCATGCTCTGGAATTGCGGCCGAATGCTTGCAATGGGCACGCCGCGCCAGGCCACCCGGCCCTGCTCGGGCCGCAAGAGGCCGCAGGCGACCCGCAGCAGCGTGGTCTTGCCAGTGCCGTTCGGACCCGACACTTGCAACAGCTCTCCGGGCTCGAGCGTGAGGCTTACGCTCCTGAGGACATGACGATCACCACGCCACACGTGGACCTTATCGATCGTCAGACTCTGAGGCGCGGTTACCATGAGGCCGCGATGGTAGCTAAATCAATAAGTTGGCGCTACCAATTCATGTGTGACGCATCTCGCGTCCGCGGTGAGCCGGGCCGCCAAAGGTCGGGCGTCGTCCCGGCTCGTCCTAAAGTGCGAGTGTTGCGCTGAGCCCGGGCAGCGGCCGGCGGGTCAAGAGATCGACGATGTGCACGCGGCACCGGTCCGGCCCTATCTCGATCTCGGCGGCCGACACCGGAAGCCGGAAGCGGCGCGGACCTGCACTGCCGGGATTCACGAAGAGAATGCCGTCCCTCGCTTCGATGAGCGGCTGATGAGAATGGCCCGTCACTATCAGGCGGGCCGCGCCAGGCCGGGCCGCGCCAGGCCGGGCCGCGCCAGGCCGGGGCAGGCCGCGCCAGGCCGGGCCTCGCCGGGCCGCGCTGTCGGCGACGGGGAGCGCTCGCGAAGCAGGGTCCGGTCGTGCAAGAGATCGATGCGGACGCCGCCGATGCGTACGCTGCGCCTCTCGGGAATGCGCGACGCCCAGGCTTCCGTGTCATTGTTGCCGCGGACGGCAGTGACGGGCGCCAGCGCGCGCAGCTCCTCGAGCACCGATGCCGCGCCAATATCGCCCGCATGCAGGATACGCTGCGCGCCCTCGAGGAAGGCTCGCGCCTCGGGCCTCACGAGACCGTGCGTGTCGGAAATGAGACCGACTCGAATCACCCGGCGCGTCTCCGGCCGCCGGTCCGGTGAAAACCCGCGGGCGGTGCCGGAGCGCCGCGCCCGCGGTTTTGGGATCGGAAGATCAGTGTTCCCAGTGACCTTGCCAATAGTGCCAATGATCGCCCCGCTGCTCCCAGCGGTCCGGCACCCAGTGCCAGCCCGGGCGCGCGACGATCCAATGACCCCCGACCCAGACGTGCGCTCCATGGCGCCACCCCCAATAGCCCGGCGCCCAGATGTAACCTGCGCGCGGAGCGGGCACGACTTCCACGCGCGGCGCCGGCGGCGCCACCGTGATTTCAATTTGCGCGGAGGCGATGACGGGCGCGAGCAGTGCACCGGCCGCGATGCCAAGGCTCAGCATGAGCGCCTTTCCACTCTTCTTCATTTCAATAGTTCTCCTGCAAGGCAAGTGATGATTGTTGAACCACTCTCAATCAACGCGCGGCGGCAATCGTCGGTTGACGTCAGGGGCGCGTCTGTAGGACAGGTCCGCAACTTGCGATTTTCTAGGAATCCGTCACGCCGCTTCGGTGTGGGGCGAAGCCGCCTCGGTATCGGCCGAATAGGGGGTGATCGCCTCGGCTCGCAGCGTGGGCAGCGTCTTCACGCTGCGGATCACCTCGAGGCGAAAGGCGATGCCGGCGAGCACGAGGGCGGTCGCCCCGGCAAACCCGAGCGCAACCCGCAGCCCGAAGGTCTGCCCAAGCCAGCCGCCGAGCAGCGCCCCTGGTCCCGCGGGAAGCAGGATCAGCCAGCGCATGGTGCTCGTCATGCGACCGAGCATCGGGCCGGGCGTCACCGACTGGCGCAGCGACAGGAAATTCACGAAGATGAACACGGCCCCCACCCCGTACGACATGAGCATCACGGCATAGGCCGCGATACCCAGTCGGTTGAGCGGTGCCACCGCCAGGACGAGCCATCCCACAGCCGAGATGGCGAACCCGAGCACGAGCGTCGGACCCGGCCCCAAGCGCCGCACGATACGGTAGCCGAACGTGCTCGCAGCCACCGTGCCGGCGCCCAGCCCGAGATAACTCAGGCCGACGCCGCGTTCGGACAGCCCCAAATTTCGGGTTGCAAACAGAATCTGCACGACCATGGCCGCTTGATTGCACATCTGCCACACCCCGACACAGGTTGCCATCGTGCGCAGTAGCCTGTGGCTGCCCACGAACGCGAGGCCCGCTCGCATCGAAGGCCAGAACGGCGCGTTGCTCTCGCTCGGCGTCTCCGTGAGCGGAACGCCGCGCAAGATGGTCGATGAGACGAGCAGCAAAACGGCGTCCGCCAAGAGAGCCAGGGGCGCGCCCGTCAATTTGATCAACGCGCCCGCCGCCGCCGGCCCCGTGACCTCGGCGGTGGAGGATGCGAGCGCATTCTTCGCGTGCGCCTCTACCAGCCGCTCGCGCGGCACGATCTGGGTGAGGACGATCTGCGCAGCGCTGCCGGCGGTGGTGTTCACGGCGCCGATCAGGAAACCGACCACATACAGCCACTCCATGGAGAGCCACCCGAGCCACCAAGCGAGCGGGACGGACGCGACCGTCACCGAAATCGACATCTCACCGACGATGTACACCGGGAGTTTCCGCACTCGGTCGAGCCATACGCCGGTCGGCAGCGAGAACAGTGCGAACGGCACGATCTCCGCGGCCGTGAGCTCGCCCATTTGCGTCGGTGAGGCATGCATCAGCACCGCGGCCGAGAGCGGCAGCGCGAGCAGAGTGACCTGCCCGCCGAAGGATGAAATCAGGATGGAGGTCCACAAGCGCCGATACGAGCGATCGCGCAACAGATCCGTGGGACCCAGCCTGAAGCGCTGGGGCCACCGAAGCGGTGGAAGGGTGCGCAATGTTGAGACTCTCACGCTTCAAATCGAAGGCGGGCGGATGCTAAGTACCGCACCCCTCCCCTGTCAAACCTCACGACGCCCGGGCGGAGAGCCGCTGCCTAGCCGGTGAGTCCTGTTGGAAATCGCATCGTGGTGCTGCTGAGCGCACGCTTTGCAAGACTGACGGCATGCTCTTCGGCGATGGTGCCGGCGAAAGGCAGCGGTCCGCAGTGCTCGGCTTCGTCGTAGATCCAGCCGTCCGCGGGCGGTAAGGGTTCATCGCCCAAGAGCGCGAGCAACGCCGCATTGGTCGCACGCACGGCATCGAACGGCGTCCCGTGCCTCGATCCGCGGATCATCACGAACTGCGCACCGAGCCGGCCCGCGAGCGCGCGTTTTTCCTCGAGCGGCGTGAAATCGTTCTCCGCCGCGATGATCAAGGCTTTCGCCTTGAGACGACCGAGCCGCTCAAGCGCCGACCATTGCAGCAGCGCGCGGCCGGTGCTCAGATAGTTGTCCGCCGGAACGGCGCTTACCGCGGCCGCGGCACGCTCGCGTAAAGACACTTGCCAGGGCATCGGAAAGAGTCGCTTGGCCGCGAGCCGCGCGGCTCTGCGCATGCCGATGAGCCGCACCAGGATCAATGTGAGGGCCGCCTCCAGCCACTTGCTCCAGTGATCCAGCCGATAGCTGGCGAGGCTGTTGATGAGTCCGAGCCTCGCGACCCGGTCGGGGCGCTGCAGCGCCATTTCCAGCCCCACCGCGCCGCCCAGGGAAAAGCCCACGATGTTGAGACGCCCCAATCGCAGGTAATCCCCGAGGGCCCACATGGCCCGGGCCATGCCTTCGACGCTATAGCCCTCGCGCAACGGTTCGCTGAGGCCGCTCGCCGGCAGGTCGGGCACGATCAAGCGGAAACGTCCCTCGAGCGAGGAGGCCTGGAGCGCCCAGTCCGCACCGCTCGACCCGAGCCCGTGCAGCAATATCAGCGGTTCGCCGCCCCCGCGCTCGAGATAGTGGATCGCCCGCCCATCGTGCTCAAAGAAAGCCATCTTCGTTGCAACCCTGTCGACGCTTGTGCGCCTTTCACCGTCACATAGTTGTAACGTGTGTGCATGGCCTCGGTTGGCCACGAAGGTCCAATTGATTTGTGGGACTCCTCGGATTCGCCTGTAGGCGCTTGCCCGGACCGCTCGCCTTATGCAAAGACGCCGTATTCCACCTGGAGAATCGTCCCGCTGTTCGTGTCTATGAGAAGGGCATCATTGCCATCGCGCACCCACTCGTAGCCGACCGGCGGCACCTCGAGGGAGAACAGCCAATAGTCGGCGATCAGATAGGGGGCCGCCCAGTAGGCTCTTGGCAGCACCTCACCGTATGCCCAGCGATGATGCGTCCAACCCGCCGGCCGGTGATACGGCCCGATTTTATAGCTGCGGGCGGCCTGATAATTGTGCTGGTACGCGGCGTGATCCACCTGCGCGGGGCGGGCATCCCAGCCATGCGGCTCGGCAACGGGCTGATAGCCCTTCGGTCCCTGGTGGGGCTCGCCGTGCGGCTGGCTGCGCGCAGGCGCCGCATGCGGCGCGGCCTTCTCCGGAGCGGCGTGCTGCTGGCCGTGCTCCTGGCCGTGCTCTTGGGCGGACGCGGTCACGACCGCGCCCGCTGTCAGCACGGCGACGAATAACACCCATGATCCAGGCGCGTTGGAGAACTTCTGCATCTTTAGCTCCGGACGAAAATTGGTAAGGCGCGATGCTACACTGCGGTATTGGCAAAAAAAATCGGCGCCTGCCGACGCGATGACGGGGGTAGACGCCGATAGACAGGGCGTGGGTACCCGGCGGCGCATCTGTGCTATAGATGACGCGCGCGTCCGGCGGCGTGCGCCCAACCAGCGGGAGACGGGATGCAAGAGGGATTGATCGGCGGCGCCATCACGCGCCGTCAGCTGCTTGCGATGATCGGGACGAGCGCAGGCAGCGCCGCCATGTATCAGGCGATGTCGAGTCTGGGGTTCGCCTCGGAATCGAGCTTCAAGGATCCCATTCAATTGAGCCAGGCGCCCGCGGGGGCCTCCGTGCTCATCCTCGGGGCGGGGATCGCGGGCATGGTCGCGGCTTACGAGCTGCGCAAGGCCGGCTATCGAGTCCAAGTGCTCGAATACAATTCCCGGGCGGGCGGCCGCAACTGGAGCTTGAGAGGCGGAGACCGCTACGTTGAGCTCGGCGGATTCGCGCAGGAGTGCCGCTTCGATCCCGGCCTTTATATCAATCCCGGGCCCTGGCGCCTGTCGCACCATCATCGCGGCATGCTGCATTACTGCAAGCTCCTGGGAGTTGCCCTCGAGCCCTTCATACAGACCAATTACCAGGCCTACCTCCACAGCAGTCGCGCGTTCGGCGGCGTGCCGCAGCGTTATCGCACCGTCAAGGCCGACTATCAGGGTCACGTCGCGGAGCTGCTCGCCAAGGCCACCCGCACCAAGGCGCTCGATGATGCCGTGAGCGCGGAGGATCAGGAGCGGCTTCTCGAGTCCCTCAAGGAATGGGGGGCGCTCGACCGCGGCTACCGGTACGTGAAGGGACCCGACTCGAGCGAAGTGCGCGGTTTCGAGAAAGGCCCGGGCGGCGGGCTCAGTGGGCGGCCGGTGTACTCCGAGCCCGTGCAGCTGCCGGACTTGCTCGGCTCGGGCCTGTGGCAGGGCATGCTGCTCGCGGAGAATTACGACATGCAAATGACCATGTTCCAGCCGGTCGGCGGCATGGGCAACGTCGGTCAAGCATTCGCGCGCGAGCTGGGATCCTTGATCCGCTACAACGCGAAGGTCATCGATATCGCGCAGGACGAGCGCGGCGTGAGCGTTACGTTCGAGGACACCTCCCGGGCGGGGCACTCGATGACTCGGCAAACGGCGCAGGCCGACTGGTGCGTGTGCACCATCCCCCTGTCGATTCTCGGGCAGATACCCATGAAGGTGGGCGCGCCCATGACGGAGGCGATTGCCGCCGTGCCCTACGCCGCGTCGGTGAAGGTGGGATTGCAATTCAAGCGCCGCTTCTGGGAGGAAGACGAGCAGATCTACGGTGGCATCACCTACACCGACCTGCCCATCAGCAACATCGCCTATCCGAATCATGGGTTTTTCTCGAGCGGCAAGGGCGTGCTGCTTGGAGGGTATCTATTCGGGCTGCCGGCGGCCGAGTTCACCGCCATGTCCCCGGAGGAGCGAGTCGCCAAAGCGGTCGAATACGGCAGCCGCATTCATCCGCAATATCCCCAGGAGTTCGAGAACGGTGTCGCGGTCGCGTGGCATCGCTCGCCGTTTACGCTCGGCTGCTTCGGTATGTGGACCGAGGAGGCGCGCGCCAAGCACTACGATCACCTCTGCGCCATCGACGGCCGCATCGTTCTCGCGGGCGAGCATGCCTCGTACATGCCCGCCTGGCAGGAGGGCGCGCTCACGTCGGCCGTGGATGCCATCGGACGCTTGCATCGCCGCGCCGTGGCGCAGGGAGCCTCCTCGTGACCGGTCTTCGCGTACCCACAGGGGCTGCCTGCGTTGCGATGGCCGTGCTGCTTTTCCTCGCCGCCGCGGGCGCCCGGCCGGATACGACCATCGGCATGTTCAGCGCCGGCCACCTCGAGAGCAAATCCGGAGAGGTGATCTACACCCAAATCTGCCAGGGATGTCACATGCCCGACGGGCGGGGTGCAAGCGGCGCAGGTCATTATCCGGCGCTCGCCGGAGATCGCGCGCTGTCCTCCGCGCAGTTCACGGCTCTCACGCTGATCGAGGGACGGCGTAACATGCCGGCCTTCGGCGGCAAGAGCCAGGAAGGATTCAATTATATCGTGCCGACGCTCGACGATGAGCAGATCGCGGCGGTGACCAACTACGTGCGCACGCATTTCGGCAATCAATTCAAGGGAACGATCAGCGCGGCGGACGTGAAAGCGCTGCGCCGGCCGCTCTGATGGCGCACACGCCCTGACTGAGGAGGTCCCATGCAAAAACCGATTCGATGGCTCTGCCCGCTACTGTTGGTGTCATCCCTCGCGACGGCGCAAGACGTCGTGCGGCACAAGCTGCCGAACGGCAATCCGTTTCCAATCCTGGCCGCGGTGGAGGTCCCTCCGGGCAAGACGCTCGTGTTCCTGAGCGGCATGGTGCCCCCCGCGATCGATACCAAGAGCCCGAAGGACAGCATCGCCGCCTATGGCGACACGAAGACCCAGACCATCGGTGCGCTGAACGTCATCAAGGCCGAACTCGAGAGTCTGCACCTGACCCTTGGTGATGTGATCAAGATGCAAGTGTTCATGGCGGGTGATCCATCCAAGGGCGGCAAGATGGATTTCGAAGGATTCATGCAGGGCTACACGCAATTCTTCGGCACGCCGGCACAACCGAACCTGCCGGTGCGCTCCGCGATGCAGGTCGCGGCGCTCGCCAATCCCGGATTTCTCGTCGAAATCGAGGTGACGGCGGTACGGCCTTAGCCCGGCGGCGCCGGCGCAGGTGCCCTTGGACTCGCTGCGGCCTCAGCCGCCCTGCTTCGCGGCGGGCTTCTTCGCCTCGGCGGCATCGGGTCCGAGCAGATAGCTATCGAGCACCTTGCGCGCGATCGGCGCGGCCGACGAGGCACCGAATCCCCCGTTCTCTACGAGCACCGAGATCGCGATCTTCGGGTCATCGGCCGGTGCGTAGGCGATGAACCAGGCGTGATCGCGCAGCCGCTCCTCGACCTCGCTCGCCTTGTACTTCTGATTTTCCTTGAGGGTGAATACCTGAGCGGTGCCGGTCTTGCCGGCGAATTTGTACTGGGCGCCCACGCCTGCAGCGTAGGCGGTACCGCCAGGCGAGACCGCACCGACCATCCCATCGCGAACCACCGCCCATTGCTCGTCCGTGGCCAAGTCCACCGGTTTCATCATCAGCGGTTTCTTGCGCTGGATTTCGGTCGTGCCGGCAGGCCGTATCCCGGCAACGAGGCGCGGCACTGCAATGATCTTACCCTCCTCCGCGATCTCCGCAGCGAAGTGGGCTTGCTGCAGCGGCGTCACGGTGATCGGTCCCTGGCCGATGCCCATGCTGATGGTCTCGCCCGGAAACCATACTTGATCCGCTTTGCGTTTGAACGCGCGTTTCTTCCACTCGGGTGAGCCCATGAGGCCGGGCTTCTCACCCGGAATATCGATGCCGGTGAGCACGCCGTAGCCGAACGCCGTCATGAACGAGGACATCCTGTCGATTCCCAGCCGCTCGGCCACCTTGAAGAAGTACACATCGCAGGATGCGGCGATGGCCTGGCGCATGTTGAGATTTCCATGCCCGCCCTTCTTGTCGTCGTGGTAGGGACGTGGATTTCCCGGCTGCATGAAGATGCCGCTGCAATATTGCGTTTGTTCCGGCGTGAGGATGCCATAGTGCTGCGCTGCCAGCGCGTACAGGGGCTTCACCGTCGAGCCCGGCGGGTATGCGCCCCGCAGCGCACGATTCAAGAGCGGCACGTCGATGTCGTTGGCGAGCGCGCTGTATTGCGAGACCGTGAGACCTTTGACGAAGTCGTTCGGATCAAAGCCGGGCGTGCTCGCGAGCGCGATGATGTCGCCCGTCCTCGGATCGATGGCGACGACGGAGCCGCGCTTGCCGGCGAGCGCCTCTTCGGCCACCCTCTGTACACGCAGATCCATGCCGAGGATCAGATCGTCGCCGGCGATGGGCGCCCGCGATCTCAACTCAGGCGCATACTCGCCCACGCGATCCACCGGGCGGCCCGCTGCGTTGACCAGGATCTCTCGAAACCCCGGCTTGCCGTGCAGCTGCGCCTCGTAGGCGCGCTCGACGCCGAGCTTGCCGATGAGGCTCGTGCCCGCGTACTCGGCACTGTCGATGCTCTTGAGGTCCTCATCGTTGATGGCGCTGACGTAGCCGATGGCGTGAACGCCCATCTCCCTCAGCGGATAGTGGCGTGCGAGACGCGGATGGATGTCGACCCCGGCGAACTGAAAGCGATGCACTGCGAAGCGCGCCATCTCCTCCTCGTCCATCTGGAGCTTGACCGGAACGCTCTCGTACACCTTGTGTGACTGGATGGTGCGGTGGATGGAGTTCACCTCTTCGGCCCGCAGCACCCCGATACTCACCAGCTGCTGCAAGGTCGCGTCGACCGCCTTCATGTTGCCCACTTGTTCGCGAACGAGTTCCAGATTGAACGCCGGCGCGTTATCGGCAAGCACCAGCCCGTTGCGATCGAGAATCAACCCGCGGCTCGGCGGAATGGGCTCGGTCCGGATCCTGTTGCCCTGCGAGAGCTCGGAGTAGTACTGATACCTCAAGACCTGCAGGTAGAAAAGGCGGCCGGCCACGGCGAGCAGGAACACCGAGGCCAGAATGCCGGCGACGATGCTGCGGACGGTGAATAGTCGGTTCTCGGCGAAGGAGTTCTTGATCTGCGCCCGGCGGCTCTTCACCATCTCTTTCGCTCTACCCTCGAGGAAGTGTGGGCGCGGATTGTAGGGACAACAACGCGAGCAGGCTTTGCGCCGTTCCACAGCCCGCACGTTCGATCGCGCACGACGATAACAGAACGCACGCTAGATTTACACGGTAAATTATTGTATTTACACCGTTTAGGGCTGCCGCCGACTCGGCCTAACCGGCACTCGAAGCGGACCCCTCATGCAGCCCGCTCACTTGGCACTCGGCCCGCTGCCTGCGCCCGCTGAGGCATGACCTGCACCGCGTCCATCACCGTCTGCGGTTGATTGTAGTAGGCATCGCCGAGCGATGAGGTCGAAGGTTCATATCTGGAAGGCCTCTCCCATCGTAAGCCCCTGGTGCCCCCGGCCCGACTCGAACGGGCACTCCCTTGCGGGAAACGGATTTTAAGTCCGTTGCGTCTACCGATTCCGCCACGGGGGCCGGCGCCCTAAAACGTTACGCGCTCGGGCGCGGGGACACACCAGATATCGAGCGGCGCCGTGCGCCCGCGCAGCTCGAACTGCGGAAGCTGCAGGAAAGCAACGGGCATGGAGTCGTGTCCGTTCACCGCGCGCGCGGCATCCAGCGCGGCGGCCACCGTGCATGACAGCAAAAGCTCTCCGGCCCGCGCGCGCCCGCAGAGTCTCGCTGCCACGTTCACCGTGTCTCCCACCAGGGTGGTGCGCTTGTGGCCGGGCGGCCCCAGAGTACCGAGCGCCACCTCGCCGAGATGCAATCCGATTCCGACGCCCGTCTCGATGGAGAGATCGTGGCGCCAACGCGCGGCCACGTCCGCGAAATTCTGCAAGATGAGGTGTCCGGCGCGGATCGCCTCGCGGGCACCGTCCCCTTCGCTCTTGACGCCGAACCCGGCCATCATGCCGTCACCGGCCATGTGAAAAACCTGGCCGCCATGCAGAGCCGTCGCCTGCGCCAGCACGCCGAAAAACTCATCGAGCAGCGGCACGATGCGCGCGGGCGGCAGCCGCTCGGCAAGGGCGGTATAGCCCCGCAGATCCGCAAACAGGACCGTGCGCCGCGCCGTCTTCGCAACCCGCGGGCGCGTGATGCGCGTTACCGTCATCGATGAAGTGGCTCGAACCTTGGGAGACACTCTATCCCTCAAGCATTCCGCCTAAAGTCCCCATGTAGCTCACTTTCCTCCCCCCTGCCCACGCAAGTATGCACTAATGTGACGCGTTGCGCGGCACCAACTTTATCCCCGCGGTATCTGCAGCCCGCGGATCACGGCCGGACGTGCGAGGAACGCTTGGAGCCCACGATCGACGCTCTTGAACTCCTTGAACCCCACCAGTTCCGCCGCGCCATAAAAACCCACCAGATTATTAATCCACGGGAATGTTGCAATATCAGCGATGGTGTAGTGCTCTCCGGTGAGCCAGGGCCGATCCGCCAAAAGGCGGTCGAGCAGGTCCAGCAGGCGTCTGGATTCCGCAACGTACCGGTCTCGGGGCCGCTTGTCCTCGTAATCCTTGCCGGCGAACTTATGGAAATACCCGACCTGGCCGAACATGGGCCCGATTGCGCTCATCTGAAACATGAGCCATTGGATCGTCTCGTAGCGCCCGGCCGCGCCGGGTTTCATGAAGGCAGCGGCCTTGTCGGCGAGATAAATCAAAATCGCGCCCGATTCGAACAGGGGCAGCGGGGTGCCATCCGGGCCATTCGGGTCGATGATGGCGGGGATCTTGTTGTTCGGGTTGAGCGAAAGGAATTCCGGGGTCAGCTGATCGTTCGTGTCGAAACTCACGCGATGGGGCTCATAGGGCAATCCGGTCTCCTCGAGCATGATCGACACCTTCACCCCGTTGGGCGTCGGCAGCGAATAGAGCTGGATGCGATCGGGGTGGCGAGCGGGCCATCTCGAGGTGATCGGGAAATCGGCAAGTCGTCCCATATAGATAGGCTCCTGTCAGTAAAATCCTACGACGATATGCGCGCCGGTGCAGTTAGCGCCACGCGGACTCGTTCTCCACTATCGCGGCTCCTCCCGCGGAGATTGCAGCGATGCATTGGTCGTCTTCGCCTGATGCCTGCACCGATCACTCGCCGAGGGGGGCCGAGGACGTGCCGGCGAAGATCGATCGTATCCTCCGCATCAGCCGGGTGGTATCGGACGTTCGCCGCGCCGAACGCTTTTACCGCGCCGCGCTCGGTTTCGAGCTGCTGGCGCGCGGGCCGGTCGACCGGCAGACACTGTTCGCGCTCGGCGCGCCGCAGACCGATGCTGCCGAAGTGCGACTGCGCCTCGGCCTCGAGGAGCTTGCCCTCGTCGAATTCGCTTCACCCGGTCGCGCCTATCCCGCGGACGGTCGAAGCGATGATCTGTGGTTTCAGCATGTGGCGATCGTCGTACGCGACATGGACGTCGCGTATGCAGCGCTCGAGGCCTACGCCCGGCGCACCGGCGCGCCGAGCGAGGCACCACCGCCGGAGTGGCGTCCGATCAGCCGGTGCGGACCCCAGGCGCTGCCGCCCTCGAGCGGCGGCGTACGGGCATTCAAGTTCCGCGACCCCGACGATCATCCCCTCGAGCTGCTGTGGTTTCCGCCCGCAAGCGCCCCCCCGCGATGGCAAGACCCTGCCCGGTCCGGCGCGGCGGCTACCGACGCGATGGGGTCCGGCGATGCGTCGCCCGGCGATGCGTCGCCGGCCGATTCGCTGCTCTTCCTGGGCATCGATCACACCGCGTTGACGGTGAGCGCAACGCCGGAAAGCCTCTCGTTCTATCGCGCGCTCGGGCTGCATCTCCGCGCGAGCACTCTGAACGAGGGGCCGGCCCAGTCGCGGCTCGATGGACTCGATACCGCGCGCGTGCAAGTGAGCGCGCTGCGGCCGGCTTGCGCTGAGGGACCGGGAATCGAGCTCCTCGAATATCGTGCCGGCGGACGGCGCGCGCACTGCGCAGTGACCGATGTGTGCACCGACTGGATCGTGGCGGCCGCAACCGGTCTGCCCGCAGGCACGATGCGCCTCATAACCGATCCCGACGGCCATCGACTGCTGCTCATCGATACAGCGCAATGAGGCCGAGCCCGCCTACCAACCCGAAATTCTTGAGGAAATCCCAGAAATGCTGCAGACCCTCGCCTTCCTTGAAGCGCCAGAAATCGCTGAATTTCCAGAACGGGTGAAAGAGTACCGCGGTGATCACGCAAAACCCGGCAAGCACCGAGGCAGCGACGCGATCGTGCCATGCCGCGACGATACACACGGGCGCACCGAGCTCGACGATGATCGAGGCGATCAACATCGCGGCCGGCCATGGCATGGCGCCGCACTGCTTCATCGCCGCCCCCCAGTTCACGATCTTGTCCAGGGCGCTGAAAGGAAACAGCACCACCAGACAGATTCGCAGCACGAGCGGCGCGTAATCATTGAGGAAGCTCACGATGAACTCGAGATTAACGGAGCACGCTCATGAGCGAAAGTGTGGGACCGCGGCCCGAAGTCGGCTACTGGCATCTCTGGACCGATGGCGAGGGCATCACTCACCAGACTCAGTGTCGGCTGCGGCAATTCGAGATCGCGCGCGTGGGCGCCGCCGCTCCGCAATGGAACAATCGCCAGTCGACGACGCAGGCTACCGTGGTGTTTACCGAGCAGCCGGTCGGCTGGGTGGGCGACTGGCACGAGAACCCAGCGCCCCAATGGATCGTCGTGCTCTCCGGCCGCTGGTGGATCGAATCCATGGACGGAACCCGCGTCGAACAGGGTCCGGGGGAGTTCTCGCTGGGTGAGGACCAGGGCTCGATCCTCGCCGATGGGCGCAAAGGTCATCGCTCGGGCACGATCGGCGGGGAGCCGGCGCGACTCATGACCGTGCAGCTGCACGTGCCCGCGGTCAAAGCGCCTTGCCACGCGACGTAATGGCGACTGCGATGCCATCGTACGAGATTCTCGATTCGCGCTTTCGCAGCTACGTTTTGCCGAATGCATTGCTGGAGACGCTTGGCGAGGGATTCGCGTGGCTCGAGGGTCCTGCCTGGTTCGCAGATCACGACTCGCTCATCGTGAGCGACCTGCCGAACGATCGCTTGCTGCGCTGGACACCGACCGGCGGAGTATCGGTGTTTCGTGACCCCTCGCACTTCGTGAACGGCAACACCCGCGATGGGCAGGGCCGGCTGATCAGCTGCTCGCATCAACGACGCTGCATCCAGCGCACGGAGCTGGACGGCGGCCTGACGGTGCTCGCCGATTCCTATCTCGGCAGGCGTCTCAACTCACCGAACGACATCGTCTGCCGCTCCGACGGCAGCATCTGGTTCACCGATCCCATTTACGGCATCAGCACCGACTACGAGGGGGGCAAGCAAGAGTCCGAGCTGCCGCCGTCCGTCTACCGGCTCGATCCGGCGAACGGCGCGCTCGAGGTCGTCGCCGACGATTTCGAGGGGCCCAATGGTCTCGCGTTCTCGCCCGACGAGGACTTCCTGTACGTCGCTGAGACGGGGAAGCAGTTCGATTCGAACCCGACGCGACACATCCGGGTCTTCGAGGTGGCTGCGGACGGGATGAGCCTCGGTGAGGGGCGCGTGTTCCACGAGGTGACGCCCGGATATGCCGACGGGTTTCGGGTGGACGTCGAAGGCAACCTCTGGTCGAGCGCCGGCGATGGCGTGCATTGCATATCGCCCGAGGGCGAACTGCTCGGGTCGATCAAGCTACCCCACACGGTGTCCAATCTTTGCTTCGGAGGCCGCAACCGCAGTCGCCTGTTCATCTGCGCCTCGCACACCCTGTACGCCCTCTACACGAACCAACGCGGGGCGATGCGTCCCTGAGGACCGCTCGAGCCCGCGAGGAGAAACCCCATGTCGACCGCCCCTGCCCTCCCTCCACAACCTGTCCTTGCCGGACAAAAGGCGCTCGTGACCGGAGCCAATTCCGGAATCGGCCGCGGCGTCGCCATCGCCCTCGGCCAGGCGGGAGCCGACGTCATCGTGAACTATGTGACGGATGAGGACGCGGCCGGGGCGGTAGTCAACGAGATTCGCGCCTCCGGCGCCCAGGCGTATGCCATCAAGGCCGATGTTTCCTCGGAGACCGAGGTCGCGGCGATGTTCGCCGAGATGATGAATCGCCTCGGAACCATCGACATCCTGGTGAATAACGCAGGCCTGCAGCGCGATTCCGCCTTCCTGACCATGAGCCTGACGCAATGGAATACGGTGCTCAGCGTCAACTTGACGGGGCAATTTCTGTGCTCGCGCGCGGCGGTCGGGGAGTTTCTGCGCCGCGGCGTGGTGCCGTCCGTCTCCTGCGCCGCTGGAAAGATCATCTGCATGAGCTCGGTGCATCAGGAAATTCCTTGGGCGGGACATGCGAACTATGCCGCCTCCAAGGGCGGCATCAAGATGCTGATGCAGAGCATGGCGCAAGAATTCGCGCCGCATCGCATCCGCGTGAACGGCATCGCCCCCGGCGCGATCCGCACGCCCATCAACACGAGCGCCTGGGAAACCAAGGAAGCCTATGACGCGCTGATGACGCTGGTTCCTTACGGCCGCATCGGTGAGCCCGAGGACGTGGCGCGCGCCGCCGTCTGGCTCGCTTCGGACCACTCGGACTACGTCGTCGGCAGCACGCTGTTCGTCGACGGCGGCATGACGCTCTATCCGGGCTTCGCCACGGGCGGCTGAGCATGCCGGACGCGCACTACGATGTGATCGTGATCGGCAGCGGGCCGGGTGGGGCCTCTTTCGCCCACAAGCTCGCGGCGACCGGAAAACGCATCTTGCTGCTCGAGCGAGGCGGATATCTGCCCCGCTCGCGCATGAACTGGGATTCGCAGACGGTGTTCGTCGACGGTGCCTATCAGGCGAAGGAAACTTGGTACGGTGCCGATGGCCGCGCATTCCACCCGGGATTGCATTATTACGTCGGCGGCAACTCGAAGGTCTATGGCGCGGCGCTCTTGCGGCTGCGCGAGAGGGATTTCGCGGAGATTCGACACGGGGATGGAATCTCGCCCGCCTGGCCGCTGCCTTACGAGGTGTTCGAGCCTTACTACGCCGAGGCGGAACGCCTGTTCCACGTGCACGGCGAGCGCGGCGAGGATCCGAACGAGCCGCCCTCGAGCAGTGCGTTTCCGTATCCCGCGGTGTCGCACGAGCCCGCGATCCAGCGGCTCGATGAGGGCCTGCGCCGTCAGGGACTGCATCCGTTTCACCTGCCGCTCGGGATTCTGCTCGATGAGCAGGACGGCAAGGCCGCGCCCACCAGCACGTGCATCCGCTGCGACACCTTCGACGGATTCCCGTGCCCGCTGAACGGTAAAGCGGACGCGCAGGTGATGTGCGTCGACCCCGCCCTCAAGGCATATCCGAACCTCACCCTGCTGACGCAGGCCTACGTGTCGAGGCTCGACACCGATGCTGCGGGGCGACGCATCGATGCGGTCGAGGTGCAGCGAAACGGCGCCCTGGAGCAGTACTCTGCCGACATCGTGGTGGCGGCGTGCGGCGCGCTGTCGTCGGCTCTGCTGCTGCTGCGCTCGGCGAACGCGGCGCACCCGGCGGGTCTCGCCAACGGCTCGGGCCAGGTGGGTCGCAACTACATGCGGCACAATCAGTCCGTGCTGATGGCCCTCATGCGGCAGCCCAACGACACGGTATTTCAGAAAACTCTCGCCGTGGGCGACTTCTATTTCGGGGCCGAGGATTGGGAATACCCCTTGGGGCTCATCCAGATGTGCGCGACCTCGCACGGCGCGCAGGTGCGCGGCGAGGTGCTGCCCGGCTGGCTCGAATGGCTGCCGAAAGCGCCATTCGAGCAAATCGCGCGGCACTCGATGGATTTCTGGCTATCGAGCGAAGACCTACCCAGGGGCGAAAATCGGATTTATTATGATGGCGGGCGTGTTGTCCTCGATTTGAGGGAAAACAACATGGAAGCGCATCACCGGCTCAGGAAGAAGCTCCAACAGGTGCTGAGCGCCCTGGGCGCACACCCGATCCTGCTCGAGCGGAATCTGTACTTGGGAAAGGAGATCCCGATCGGCGGCACCGCCCACCAGGCCGGCACCGCCCGGTTCGGTCTGGACGCCGCCTCCTCCGTGCTCGATACGAGCTGCAAAGCGCACGAGCTGGACAATCTCTACCTCACCGACGCGAGCTTCTTTCCCTCGATCGGTGCCGTCAATCCGACGCTCACCATCATCGCGAACGCGCTGCGCGTCGCGGACATCGTCGGCCGGCGCTTGGGCGTTCCGCTGCCGGCGGGGCTCTGACGTGCGTGCGATCCGGCTCGCGCTCGTTGCCGCGGCTGGTCTCCTGGGCGCCTGCCGGCGCGAGGGCATCCTCGATCCGCAGGGGCCGATCTCCGCGGCCGAGCGGCTGATCCTGCTGAACGCCACCGGCATCATGCTGGTGGTGGTCGTGCCGGTGATCCTCATGACGCTCGTCTTCGCCTGGTGGTATCGAGCCTCGAATGCGCGTGCGAGGTACGATCCCGACTGGGAATATTCGGGCCAGATCGAGATGGTGGTCTGGTCGATACCCGCCATGGTGGTCATTCTGCTCGCCGCTGTCGGCTGGACCGGCTCGCACGATCTCGATCCCGCGCAGGGGATCGAGTCCAATGCGAAGCCCATTCGCATTCAGGGCGTCTCGCTCGATTGGAAATGGCTCTTCATTTATCCCGATCAGGGCATCGCCACGGTCAATCAACTGGTCATTCCCTCCGGAGCGCCGATCGAGTTCACCTTGACCTCCGCGACCGTGATGAACGACTTCTTCGTGCCGCAGCTCGGCAGCCAGATCTATGCCATGCCGGGAATGAGCACGCGGCTCAACCTGCTCGCGCAGGGCGGCGGCGATTATCCGGGGTTTTCAGCGCACTTCAGCGGCAATGGGTTCGCGGACATGCGCTTCATGGTCCGGGCCGTGAGCGCGACGGAATTCCCTTCCTGGGTGCAGCAGACCCGCGCCGGCGGAGCGACGCTCGATGCCGTCGCTTATGAAGGGCTCGCAAAACCCGGCAACGTCCCCCCGCAAACGTATCGTGCCGTCGCTCCGCGTTTGTACGAGTGGATCGTAACGACGACCGTGCGTGCCCCCATCAAGGAGCCCTAGCGTGTTCGGCAAGCTGACCTGGAGCGCCATTCCGTTCGACCAGCCGATTCCGATGGCCGCCTCGCTCTTCGTGACGCTGTTCATTTTCGGCACCCTGGCACTCGTCACATGGAAGGGCTGGTGGCCCTATCTCTGGCGCGAGTGGCTGACCAGCGTCGATCACAAACGCATCGGCGCCATGTACGTGATCCTCGCGCTCGTGCTACTGCTGCGCGGCTTCATCGACGCCATCATGATGCGCTCGCAGCAAGCCGTCGCCGCGGGCGGCGCGCAAGGCTATCTGCCCCCCGAGCATTACGATCAGATCTTCTCGGCGCACGGCACCATCATGATCTTCTTCATGGCCATGCCGTTCTTGGTGGGTCTCATGAACTTCGTCGTGCCGCTGCAATTGGGCGCGCGCGATGTCGCGTTTCCCGTGTTGAACGCCATCAGTCTTTGGCTCACGGCCACCGGCGCGTTGCTCGTCAACATGTCCTTGGTGATCGGAAACTTCGCGCGCACCGGATGGCTCGGCTTTCCGCCGCTATCGGAGCTGCAGTTCTCGCCCGACGTCGGTGTCGATTACTACCTCTGGGCGCTGCAGATCTCGGGCATCGGCACCTTGCTGGCCGGCATCAACATGGTCACTACTATTTTGAAGCTGCGCGCGCCCGGTATGTCCTACATGCGCATGCCCGTGTTTTGCTGGACCGCGCTCTGCTCGAACATGTTGATCGTCGCGGCATTTCCGGTCCTCACGGCGACATTCGGCATGCTGCTGCTCGACCGCTATGCGGGCATGCATTTCTTCACGAATGAGGCCGGCGGCAACGCCATGCTGTATTTCAATCTCATCTGGATATGGGGACATCCGGAGGTGTACATCCTGATCCTGCCGGCCTTCGGCGTCTTCTCGGAGGTCATCGCAACCTTCTCGGGCAAGCCGATCTTCGGATACCGCTCGATGGTGGGCGCGACACTCGCGATCTGCGTGCTGTCCTTCACGGTCTGGCTGCACCATTTCTTCACCATGGGCGCGGGCGCGGACGTGAACGCGTTCTTCGGCATCATGTCGATGATCATTGCCATCCCGACCGGAGTGAAGATCTTCAATTGGCTCTTTACCCTGTACCGCGGGCGCATTCGCTACGAGCCGCCGGTCCTGTGGGCGATCGGTTTCATGGTGACTTTCGTGATCGGCGGGCTCACCGGTGTGCTGCTGGCGGTACCACCGGCCGACTTCGTGCTGCACAACAGTGTGTTCCTGGTCGCGCATTTTCATAACGTGATCATCGGCGGCGTGGTATTCGGCGCCATGGCGGGGCTCACTTACTGGTTTCCCAAGGCCTTCGGATTCACCCTCGAGCGGCGGCTCGGTGTTCTGAGCTTCTGGTGCTGGCTCGTCGGCTTTTACGTGGCATTCATGCCGCTCTACGTCCTGGGCCTCATGGGGATGACACGCCGCCTGCAGCACTATGCAGACCGCTCCTGGCAGCCCTATCTGATCGTCGCGGAGGTGGGGGCCTTCATTATCCTGTGCGGCATCTTGGCGACCATCGTGCAGCTCGTCGTGAGCATCCGGACGCGCGAGCGCCGCCGGGACCTTACCGGCGACCCCTGGGACGGACGCACGCTCGAGTGGTCGACCCCCTCGCCGCCGCCGCTGTACAACTTCGCTGTGCTGCCTCGCGTCGAATCGCTCGATGCGTTCTGGGCGGTGAAGAAGGCCGGCGGTCCTCGCCTGGCCGAGCACTACGAAGCGATCGAGATTCCGGGCAACAGCGCCAACGGATTCGTCACGGCGTTCTTCGCGGTCATCACCGGCTTTGCCATGATCTGGCACATCTGGTGGCTGGCCATCGTCGGTCTGACGTGTGCCGCCCTCACCTTGCTCGCATTCGGATGGTTCGAGCGCAAGGAGATTGAAATCCCCGCCGACGAACTCATCGCTGCCGAGCGCGCCCGACTCGGTCCGGAGGCAGCGACATGAGCGCGCATGCGCCCGCGATCAAGGGAGGACCGTCACCGGTCCGCATCGTGGTGGCATACGGATTCTGGATATTCCTGCTCTCCGACATCATCATGTTCTCCGCGCTGTTCGCCACCTACGGCGTGCTCAGCGGGCAGACCGCGGGCGGACCATCCGGACACGACCTCTTCGAGCTGCGCCACGTCGGGATCGAGACCTTGAGCCTCTTGTTCTCGAGCTACACCTGCGGGCTCGCCCTCGTCGCGTTCGAGCGCCGCGAGATGCGGGGGTTTTACCTGTGCGCCGCGCTCACGTTCATCCTCGGGGCCACGTTTCTGGGTCTCGAGCTCTCGGAATTCGCCGGCCTGATCGGGCGCGGCGCGGGGCCAAGTCGCAGCGCGTTTCTTTCGGCTTTCTTCTCTCTGGTCGGCCTGCACGGCGCGCATGTCACGGCCGGCCTCGTATGGCTCACGTTCTTGACGGCGCAGACCGCACACCTCGGTCCGCGGGATTTCGTCGAGCGGCGTCTGCTCTGCTTCAGCCTTTTTTGGCACGCCCTCGACATCATCTGGGTGGCGTTGCTGAGCCTGGTCTATCTCATGGGGGCGCGATGATGGAACATACGGAACGATCGACAGACACGGGCGAGCGCCCGCCGGGCGACGCCCAACGCGACCGCGCCGGTAGCTTTCTCCTTTACACGACGGGCCTCGTGTTCGCGCTGGTGTTGACCGGCGCCTCCTTCGTGGTCTCGCAGACCAACCTGCTGTGGGGTCCTGGCGTGCCGGCGGGGCTCGCCGTGCTCGCGATTGCCCAGATGGGCGTGCACCTCGTGTTCTTCCTGCACATCAGCACCGGTTCGGACAATACCAACAACGTGGTGGCGCTCACCTTCGGCCTCTTGATCGTGACGCTCATCGTCTCGGGTACGCTCTGGATCATGGCGCACCTCAACGGCAACATGATTCCCACCTCAGCGATCATGGAAATGTCGCGGTAAGCCGGCCGGCGGCGCGCGGCGGTGCGAGCTAGAAGGGGTAGTTGATGCCGGTGAAGACGGCCGCGCCTTCGCTGCCGTAGCCGATGTCCACGAATCCCACGACATAGGGCCGCGCCAGGCCGCGAAAACCCACGCCGAACACCTTGTGCAGCTGATCGAACGGCAGCGTGCTGGCGCGATCGAACACACGGCCGACATCCACGAAGGGTGCGAGCTCGATTTCGACCTCCGTCGCCACGGCGTGAAAAGTGGCGACGTTGCGGCGAAATTCCACCGACGATGAAAACGAGTCGCGGTCGTAGAACCGGCCCTCTCCGTATCCGCGCAGCGGCTGTGCCCCGCCGATCACCGTATCGGCGCCCCCGATGCTGCTGAGCGCCCAGAAGGGCACATTTTGCGCGCTCGGAAGATAGCGGATCGCCATGTGCGTCGCGATCACGGTCTTCTCGAATACCGGAAAGAATGCGCGCCCGTCGAATCCGGCTTCCGTGTAGAGGGAATCGTTCATGATGCCGTTGCGGCTCGCCATGCCGCCGTAGGCGACCAACTCCGCGCCTTTCGTCGGAATGATGATGTCGTCGCGGGTGTCGTAGACGAAGGACAGCCGGTTCAGCACCTGTTTGTTGGTGCCCTCGCCGAGGGTCTGCGCAAAGAGCGTCTGGATCGACGCAATGTTCTGAAGCGTTCCCGGCAGCACGTCCACGTCCTCGAAGCGCGCCGTGTATTGCAGCTGTACGGCATGGTTGAAGTTGTAGCCGAGCTGAGCCTGGACCAGGTACTCCTGCGCCGTGTAGTCGGTCTGGTCGATCGCCGGGGATTCGTTGCCGATGCCGTAGAAGCGAGGGGTCCCATCCACACCGTAGATGGCGCTGCCATTGAGCGACCAGCGGGTCTCGCGCAGGCGGCCGACCTGGTATTCCGCGTCGAATTCACGCTCGACGCGCTCCTGGATGCCGCTCACGATCGACCACTGCTCATCCTGCGAGGTGTAGTTGTAGATGCGGCCGTGCACCCCCCAGCCGAAGTAGGGGTTGTGGACGAGATCGGGCGCGATGATCTTGCGGATGTCGTCGTTTTCGTCCGTCACCAGAATGGTGGGGATCACCCCGAGCGTCGTGCCGGAGTCCGGATCGACCGCGATTTCGGGCACGGGAATGAACGGCGCCGTGTGCGGATCGATCCAGCGTGTGATCGGCGTGTACCAGCGCTTGGGGCTGGGCGGCTCGGCTTTTTTGGGCTGCTCGGGTCCCTGCGTTCCCTCCTTTTCGGTGGGCACATCGGGCGGAGCAACCGGTCCGGGCTGGCCCGGCGCCGGCGGCGGGGCGGGTGGGGTTGGCGCGCCGGGTACGATCTGCGCAAGCATCGGCGATGCTGCAGTGACCGGCGCATCGGCCGCAGCCCAGGGCGCGGCAGACCCCAGCACGCAGGCGCACGCAAGCGCCCGCGCACAGCCTGCCCTGCCATCAGCAATCCGGCCCCGGCGGGCTCTCACGTAATCGCCTTCACTGCATCTGATCGGTATACCCGCCGGTAGTCGGTAAGGCGCGCAAGACAATGACTTGCGTGCAAATATCGCCGCTTGAACGCCGTGCTTGGCAAGCCGGGCGTACGCATGGACCGCGGACGAGATCGGCACTCGGGGCCGCCCAAGCCGGCCGGCCGAGATGATACGTGCGCCCGGCCGCGTTCGCCAGCGTTGTGAACGACCTAGGCGCGATCGAGCGCGCATCTTCACCCGGGCAAGCGCGCGAAGCATCCCAGCAGGCGATCGATGTCCCGGGAAGTGAGATTGCCCATGGTCGAGATGCGAAACAGGATCTCCGTGCGCTCGACGGCTCTCAGCAGCGCGCTGCGGCGGGCGATCACGAAGGAAACGCCCGGACAACACTCTTTCTGCATGAGCAAGGCATACGGCTGCCCGTTGGCGTCCATATAGGCGACGGCGCGCTCGAGAACAACGCCGAGGGCGTCGGCATCGGTGGGGAAGAGTTCCCACGGGATCTCCATCGTCTCGAGCAGCGCCGGCGTGATCGGGCCCACCAACGCATGCTGCGGCTCGTCCGGCACGCCGGGCTGCCCGCGCCAGGTGACGATCAGCAATTGCGGCAGCCGGAACGTCCAGGTGAGCGAAGTCAACAGACTCACAGCGTTACCAAGCCCCGAATTCTGCATCATGGTGATGGGCCCCGCCCATGCGCGCCGCGGCGGTCGCCCGCGACAGCCACTCCCGCGATCAGTGCTACGGCGTCGCCCTCGTTGCCCATCGATACGTACTCGAGCGATGGACTGCGCGAACACGGTTTTGAATAAAGCCAACCCGCGGCTGCGCACCTTCAATAGGCCGATCCATTGTCCTTGCGGCGCACCCGCTGGAGAGCCATCGCCGTTCACGGCGCCGTCCGGGTCCGCCTCGCTGGTGACCCGTTCCAGAAATACCTCGGTGCCAAAGAAGCCGCGGTCATCGGCGCGCGAACAATAGGCAAGGTCGCGCACGGTGTTATCGCCTGGCGCCGAGCCGAGCGAGTCAACCACCACCGCAAAGTCCGCGTCTCTCTCGACGAGATCATGCGGCACGTAGCTTCGAAAGATGATATCTCCGTAAGAGATTACGGTGTCCGACTCCAAAGCGTCCACGGCGCAGGCGAGCGAGGCCAGTTCATCGGTCTCGAAATATCGCTCGTTCACTGCGAGCTTGATGCCCGAGGGGTCGATGGCATCGGCACGATAGCCGCCGACCACCGTGATGTCGTTGATCCGGTGCTTCTTGAGTCCGTCGATCAGCCAGCGCAGCAGCGGCTTTCCCGCGATCGGCAACATCACCTTGGGACGATCGGCGGTGAGCGTCTCGAGCCCCCGCCCGCGAGTCGCGGCGAGCACCACGGCGGAGCCTTCCCTGCCGGCGGCGGCGAGATACTGGCGTTCGGCCGCGGCATACTCGTCCGCATCCTGCAGCCGGGAAATCTCCTCCACCGATACGCCCGCCGCAATCTTACCGGCGAACTCCTCGATATCGGCAAGCGGCTGGCGATCACCGTTCAGGAGGCTGTTGGTCTTCGGAAATTGCTTGTCCTCGATGCACACGCCGGCAATGCCGCGCTGCTCGAGCTGGCGGACCAAGCGGCGCAGATTGTTGAAATTGCCGTAACCCGTGTCGCCGTCGAGAAGGATGGGCAGATCGCTCGCAGCCGCCATGAACTCCAGCACGACAAGCCGTTATGGCCTCCATCAAGAACTCGAGCGCCGGACTCACGAGCATGGCCCGCAGCTTCCGGCTGCGAGTCGCGGGCTTCGGAGCTTCTCGGTCAAAAATGGCCGTTGCCGGCGCTCGGATGGGCGCGTTCATGTGATGACTCCTGGCTGCGGCTCGAGCTCGGGCAGAACCTCGCGCTCCGCGCGGCCTATGTCATTCGGAAAGTCGATCTCAACCCACGGCATGCCGGTCACGTCCGCGACCTCGAATACTTGACTTCGCTCGAGAATCAGATCCCGCACTGCCTCCTCATGCGGCATGTCGCTTGCGCCTCGCGCCACGTAACCGGCAACGAGTTCCCCCAGCCGCCGCGCTGCGGCCTCCTCAAAACGGAAAAATCCCACCGACTCGCCGATCGTGTCGTATTTGAGGTCGGCGTTGAGCTGCTTGCGCAATTCCACGGGCACCCTCCCGCGCAGACATAGTTTAACGGGCTCATCGCCCGCCTCAAAATCGCGGTCCATCAGCAGGCGATTGACCGGACCGCCCCCGTCGACGAGCGCTTTGAGAATGCGGCCGTGATAGAGAACGTCTGCATCCATCAACAGCACCTGACCGCCGCGCGTGAGCGGATCGAAGGCAGCATGGACGGTGAGGACACTGCCGAGCTCGAACGCGGGATTTACCACGATCTCGGGCCAGGGACTCACGCGCAATCGCTCGAGCTCCGCCATGATGAGCTCGCGGCGAAAGCCGAGCGCGAGCACCACCTCCTTGATGCCGCACTGGCGCAGCAACAGCAGATGACGCTCGAGGAGACTTTTCCCTCCGAATTGCAATAGACACTTCGGAATTTGCCGGTCTTCCGGCTGCCGCAGACGCTGGCCTCGACCTGCCGCGAGGATGATGGCGCGCATGAAACCTTTATGAGTTATTGGTCGCCGAAAACAGTCCCGGCATCACCATAGCCGAACTGGCGGCGGATTGCCCGAGACGCACCGCTGTGCGCAGCAACTTAAAACCTCGAGCTGCCACAAATATAGGAAAAGCGTTAAGATCGCATTTGCAGCCACTCGTACAGGCGATGCGTTGAACTTCGGATTTCTCAGGCTTGGGCAATGGGTGGCCACACATCCGCGCACGATCCTTATTGCCTGGATCGTGGCGATTGCGCTGGGTGCCTGGGGTGAGCACAAGTTGCCGGACGTGGCGGTGGGTGGCGCCGCCGGCGTGCCGGGTAGCCCGTCGGACATTGCGAACGAAGAGCTGCACACGCAGTTCACAAATCCCTTCATCAATCCATTGCTGGTGGCCGTGTCCGCGCCCGGACTCCTGATCGATCAGGAATCCTATCTCGGGTGGGTGAAGCAGGCCTCGAGCGCGCTGTCCCGGGTGCCCGGTGTCGCGCGGGTCGAGGACTACGCGGACACGCGAAATAGAGATCTGCGCTCGGCCGACGGCCATGTCACCATGATCGTCGTCGGGCTGGCCCCTGCCAAGGAAGCCGCACAGCAGCGCACCGTCGCGGTCGTTCGCAAAGCGGTCGCGCCGCTGCGCGCTGCCCTCATGCAGCTCGATCCCAACGCCCGGGTCGCGGTAACGGGCGGCCCGGCAGCGGATTACGACGTCAACGCCTTGAGCGCCACGGGCGGGGATCGCGCCGAGAAGCGCGCATGGCCCTTGACCCTCATCATCCTGTTGATGGCATTCGGCACCTTGATCGCCGCGAGCCTGCCGTTTCTCATGGGACTAGCGACCACCACGGTTGCGCTGGGGGCGGCGTTCATCCTCGCCGAGTTCGTACCCGTCTCCAATCTGTTGAGCAACGTAGTGACGATGGTCGGTCTTGCGATCGGCATCGACTACTCGCTGCTCATGGTGACTCGCTACCGGGAGAACCAGCCGAACGAGAGCGTTGCCGAGCGCGTGGCGGATACGGTTGCGCGGGCCGGCCAAACCATCACATGGTCGGGCGTCACCGTGATGATTGGCTTTCTCGGGCTGCTCTTCAGTCCGATCCTGGAGACACGCTGCGCAGGCATCGGCGGTGCGCTGGTGGTATGCGTCTCGGTGCTCGCGGCCTTGACTCTGCTGCCGGCGGCGCTGGTTCTGCTCGGACCCTACATCGAGCGCTGGTCGTTGGTTCCGCAGCGGCTGCGGCTCGGCAACACCACCTCGCTTTGGCGCGAGCTCGGGCAGTGGATCGTCAAGCATCCCGTGAAGGTTGTCGTCCTGTCGGGTGCCTGTGTGATGGCACTCGGGCTGCCGCTTACCAAAGCGACCACGGGCGTGAGCAACGAGCGCTGGTTTTTGCCGCCCGCCGCCGAGTCGCGCGTGGGCGCCGATATCCTGGCGCAGATCCGCGACGACAACTCCTCGCTGACCATCTACGCCATCGTGCGCGCGACCGACGGCAGCCCGATACTCGATGCCGCACACATCCAACCTCTGGTCGATTACGCCGAGCGGCTCAAGCAGGATCGGCGTATCGCCGCGGTGGTCTCTCCGGTGTCGCTGCAGCGGGGATTCGGGGCGAGAGAATATGCCGCGTTCTACCAGAACCTGGACGAGGCGCTGCGTGCCCATCCGGAGATCGCCGAGCTGTACTTGAGCCGCGATCGCGAGGCCGCCCTGTTTGAGATCACGCCCGTGAGCACGCTGAAGGTCAAGTCGATCGAGCGGCTCGCGCGGGACCTCAAGTCGATGGCACCCGCGGGCCCATTCAAGGTCGAGATCGGCGGCGATCCGGCCGAGCACAACGATTTCGATGTCGCGATGTTCAAGAGCCTGCCGAAGATCTTCACCTTCGTGGTGGGCGCGACGCTTGTGATGCTGTTCTTCGCCTTTCGCTCCTACCTCCTTCCCGTCGAGGCCGTCCTGATGAACCTGCTCGCCGTGAGCGCCGGAATCGGCGCCGTGGTGGCCGTCTTTCAACTCGGTTGGCTGAACGGCTTGGTCGGTCTCGAGCATCCGTTTTCGGCGATTCCTCTCGAGGTGCCGATGATGGTGTTCTGCCTGAGCTTCGGCCTGTCGATGGACTACGAGCTGTTCTTGTTGTTTCGCATCAAGCGCGAGTATGCGATCGATCAGAACAACATTCGGGCCACGATCGCAGGTCTGGTCGCGGTGGCCCCCGTGATCACCGGCGCAGGTCTCATCATGGCCGTCGTATTCGGCGCCTTCGTGGGCGCCGATCTGCCGGTGCTCAAGATGATGGGCGTGGGCTTATGCGTCGCAGTCCTGGTCGATGCCACGGTGATCCGGACCTTCCTCGTTCCCGCGGTGATGGCATTGGGCGGCCGATTCAACTGGTACCCGGGACACCCGACTCGCCGACAACCACCGCGCAGCTAGCGGGCGCTAGTCCATCGGCTTACCGCAGCGCGCGAGCACGCCGCGCAGATCGCGGATGGCCGGGAATACCTCGTTATTCCAATCCGCACCCTGGGCGTCGTAGGCGCGCTGCTCGTGTTCCACGATCTCTTTGTCCTCGCGGAAGATGTTCTCGGTGAACCACACCACGAACGGCCAGACGGCATGAATCACGACCGGCACCTTGGGCTTCTTGACCGACAGGTAGCCGTAGGTTCGATTCGTCCGCTGCTCCGCATCGAGCGGCGTATAGGCCAGCCATACCTCCAGCACCGGATCGTCGGTGTCCTGAATGTTGCGTCCCACCCAGACCTTGAGGCTCTGGGTCGGGTAGTCCGTTCGAATGCGCATGTGATCGGAGAAATCCTTCTTCGCCACGGTGCGCTTGCGCATGAGATCGATGATCACTTGCTCGCCCATGGATTGCTTGCCGCCCGTCCGGCTGAAGCTGTACTCGACCTGCGCCCAGTCCTCGCCGTGCTTGCGCCCGAGACAGTTGGCCCTGATCGAGCCCATCTGCTTGCGATGCATGAACTGATGATTCATGTCGAAGAGGTTCTCGTGCATGAAGGTGTAGTGGCACGCAACCTCGCGGTTCAATCGGCGGGTCTTGTAGTCCTTGCGCTGGGACGCCCCGAGGTGCTGCGGCAGGCGGCTCTCGGCGAGCGCGACGTCGCCGGGATATATGAAAATCAATCCTTCGATCTCGCGCGCGGGATAACTCCTCACGCCGTTCGGCAGCCGCTCTTTGCCCAGGTAGGGCACGCTCACGCATTTGCCGCTCTGCGCGTAGGTCCAGCCGTGGTAGTGACACTTGAGCTCATCGCCCGTGACCACCCCGAGGTGAAGCGGCACTTGCCGATGAGCGCAGCGATCCTCCAGAGCAAAGACCTGGCCGCTCGCGCCTCGATAGATCGCGATGGGCTCGCCGGCGAAACGCCGCCCGAGCACCTTCCCCGGTTTGAGCTCGTCCGACCACGCCACCGGGTACCAGTAATCCGGATGCGCGCCGACGCGTCGCAGATCGAGGTCATCGGCACTGTTGGCCAACCGCAGGCTGGTCAAACTTGAACCGTCTTCCATTGTGGACATCGCAGGCTCTCCGATTGCTCCCCGCGCATACTGTAGCGCTTCGAGCCCCGGCGTACCTAAGAGTCTGCGGCGATGGCCTTCTCATTCCTGTTGAGCGTCGCGGGCTTGCTTCAGCCGAGCGATAAATGCCGCGATCCTGTGCCAGGTCTCACCGGCCACCAGAATTTCGCAATCCTCGACCTCCGAGGTGTCGAGCTCGAGGTACGCCACCGTCCCGTTCACGGTCACTATGAGCCGGGTGATTCCGGGTGGAATGTGCAGCGAGCCCGACTTGCATTGAATCGATTCGAACGGGATGCGCGCGAGCTCCAGCTCTTCGCGCATATGGGCCGCGATCTTCAGCTTGCCCTTTTCGAAGGAGGTGAGTGCCATTGCTGCGGTTCCAATTCCTCAGGGAGCTTGCCGTCGATTCCGGATTTCGCGCGCTCATTGCCGACGAAAAGCATCGCGACGGCGGCGAGCGTGAACGGCACGCTGAAAACGAAGTAAAGCTGAGCCGGCGTGGCCCCCCGATCGAGCAACGTTCCGCTTGCGAGCGGCGCAAGGATAGCGCCGAAGCGCCCGATACCGATCGCCCATCCCATGCCGGTCGTCCGCACCGCAGCAGGATACAGCGGCGGCCCCACCGCATACAGGCCCGCCATGGCTGCGTTGGCGATAACACCAAGCAACACCGCGGTCCAGAGGGCCAGATCGAGCCGCGTCATCGTCACCCCGAACGCGATGATCGAGACGGCGCTGCCGATGAGGACGACACATAGCAACCGCCGAGTATCGGCACGTATCGCGGCGGCCGCGAACAGGCCACAACCGGCAATGCCACCGAGATTGAGCAAGACCCCGCCGGTCATGCCCTGTCTGGCACTGAGACCTGCGGCATTCAACAGCCGAGGGGTCCAGCTGACGATGAAATAGAAGCCGGCCATCGTGCAAAAGAACGTGACCCAGACGAGCATGGTCCTCGGCGTGAGGAGTGATGCCATCTCTTCGCGGAATGAGCGTTGCGGGCCGCCCTGCGCGACTTCGGCCTCAGGCATTGACGCCGCGGTCGGCCGCCGCATGGCTGCCAGCAGCTGGTTGATACGCCGCAGGGCCGATGTGGGTCGGCGAGTCAGCAGAAAGTCGAGCGACTCCGGCAAGCGCCACCAGGCGAGTGGCAGCAGCAAAAGGCACATCGCTCCGCCGATCGCAAAAGCCGAACGCCAGCCATAGAGGGGGAGGGTGTAGGCGGCCAATGCACCCCCTATGGTGGCACCGATCGAATAGCCGGTGGCATAGACGGCGAGCGCCGGACCGCGCCAGCGATCGGGCGCGTATTCCGAGACCACGACCGCGACACTGGCGATCGTGCCGCCGACTCCGATACCGGTGACGACGCGCAACATGAGTAATTCATGGAATTCGCGGGCTAACGCGGAGCCCAGCATGCCGAGGCCGCCCAACGACACTGAGAGCAGGATGACGGCGCGGCGACCCCAGCGGTCGGCGCACGGCCCGAGGGTCAAGGAGCCTATCGCCATGCCCACGAGACCTGCACTCAGCAAAGCACCGAGCTGCCCATCGATGAGATGCCACTCCGCCTTGACGCCGGACGCCGCGAACGACATTGCGAGCACATCGAAGCCATCGAGCATGTTGAGACCTACGCAGATCGCGATCGCGGCCAGCTGAAACGCCGTGATCGGGCCCGCTGCGATGGCACGCCGCAAATCCGCGCTCATGGGATATTGGCCTGGCCCACTGGATCTCCCTCGGAAATTTTCAATATAGTGTAAATGGTAAACAAGCAACCGATCGTGACGAGTGAGGGGACGCGGCCGTGACATTATCCGACTCGACCATCGCGGACTTCCAATCGGAGGGCGTCGTCGTTCTGCGCGGGGTATTCAGGGACTGGGTGGAGGCCCTCGCCGGCGGGGTCGCGCAGGTGATGAGTCGGCCGAGCCACCTCGAGCGAACCTATCGCCCCAAGGATGGGTCGGCGGCGTTCTTTCAGGATTATCTGAACTGGACTCGGATTCCGGCATTTCGCTCCTTCGTCTTCGATTCACCGGCCGCGCAGCTCGCGGCGCAGCTGATGAGATCAGACGAGGTGCGGTTCTTTCACGACCACATCCTGGTGAAGCCGCCCGGGAACAGCACCGTGACCCCCTGGCACCACGACCAGCCCTACTACTGTGTCGCCGGCAATCAGACCGTCAGCTTCTGGACCCCCCTCGACCCGATATCGCGCGCCGTGACGCTCGAATGTGTCGCCGGATCGCATCGATGGAGCGCGGCGGGATTTCGCCCACAGCGGTTCGATGGCACGCCGCTCTACTCCAACGAGGCCTTCGAGGATGTGCCGGACATCGACGCCCAACGCCAGTCGTTGACCATTCGGGGGTGGCATATGGAACCCGGGGATGCGGTGGCGTTTGATTTCCGCACCATTCACGGGGCGCCCGCGAACACATCCAGCGCCCCGCGGCGGGTCTTCTCGACTCGTTGGGTGGGGGCGGATGCACGCTTCGTTGAGCGAGGAACGCGCGGCTCACCCCCGTTTCCGCACCTCACCCTGCGGGACGGCGCGCCGTTCGATGCGCCGGATTTTCCTGTCGTCTACCGGCGGTAGGCGGCGGCGACCGGCCACGGCCTCTACAACGCAGTGCACCCGGTCCGGGTGTCAGTCATCGAGGGCGCCTGATCCTAGGCCGCCATTTGGTCTTTGGTCTAATGGTCTCACCAGCGGGTTCTCGCCAGGATGGGCTTCGGACGCCGCGCGTCGCCGGACAGGAGTGTCAAGTGAAAAAGAAATGGCTGCTCATTCTTGGCTCGCTTTTCGTCGCGGGGTTGGTCATAGGGGGGATCCTCTATCTCGCGTTCCCGGTAGCGATGACGACCTACGGCGGCATGGCGCGCAATTATCTGCTGACGCTGTCCACGCCGGCCGGGACGCTGACCACCGAAACCAACAGTGCCTACAAGGCCCCCGAAGCGGATGCCGCATCGCCGGCCGATACGGCCTGGCCGAACGCGGCGGAGGGGGACTGGCCGAGCTACAACCGGACGCCGACGTCGCAGCGTTACTCACCGCTGAAGCAGATCACCACGAAGAATGTTGGACGGTTGAAGGTTCTATGCACCTACGATCTTCATGAATTCACCTCCTTCGAGTCCTCTCTGATCATGGTGAACGGCGCATTGATCGGCACCACCGAATACGACATTTTTTCGTTGAACCCTGCCACATGCGCCGAAAATTGGCGCACCCACATGAGCTATCCCGGCAGCCTTCTGCCCTCGAACCGTGGTGCCGCTTACATGGATGGCATGCTGTTTCGGGGCACCCAGGACGCGAGGGTGCTGGCTTTTGATTTCAAGACCGGCAAGCAGCTGTGGCAGACGACGATAGGGAACACGAAGCACGGCGAGACGGTGCCGTCGGCGCCGATTGCCTGGGACGGCTTGGTCTACATCGGCAACGCGGGCGGGGACTTCAAAGGTGGCAAGGGGCACATGTATGCGCTGGACGGGAAGACCGGCAAAATTGTCTGGCAGTTCTACCTGACGCCCAAAACCGACGACGACGCGCCGCGCGGACCCGTCGGCACCAGTCCGCTCGATGGAACGACGTGGAATAACTCGCCGGGCATTCCCATCACCGGCGCCGGAAGCTGGACCTCATACACGCTCGATATCAAAAACGGTTTGGTGTACGTCCCGGGAGGCAATCCGGGTCCTGATTTCGCTTCGGGCGCCCGGGAGGGCAGCAACCTCTATGTCGACTCGGTCGTGGTGCTCGACGCCAAGACAGGGAACTACAAGCATCATTTCCAAGTCGTGCCGAAGGATTGGCACGACTTCGACGTATCGAATCCTCCAATCCTTCTGCAGACGCGGGGCGGAAAACAGATCCTGTCCGTCGCACCGAAAGACGGGCACCTCTATGGCTACGATCTCGCCGACGACAAGCTGCTCTACCGTGTGCCCATCACCACGATCGAGAACGACGGCGAAACGTTCGAAATCGGCAGGAACGTGCATTTTTGTCCGGGTCCGGTCGGCGGCGATGAATGGAACACTCCGGGCTACGACCCCACCACGAACCTGATCATCAGCGGATCCGTCGACTGGTGCGACACGGTCACCATTCAGGATGACAGCAAACTTCGCTCGGTCTCGATCGGGCAGCCATGGACCGGAATGGCGACCTACAACCCGATCAACATGTTCGGAAAGGAATCCAAGACGGATGGGTATTGGGCGGGGTGGGTGTACGCCACCGACGCCGACACCGGGGTTTGGAAGTGGCGCGCCAAGTCGAATTACCCCATTCTGAGCGCCATCACACCAACTGCCGGAGGTGTCGTGTTCTTCGGCGACCTGGGGGGCAACCTCTACGCCCTCGACACGTCCACCGGCGAGAAGCTCTGGGGCCAAGTGCTCGGTACCGGCGGCGGAATCGGCGGCGGAATCATTACCTACACCGTCGACGGCGCTCAGAGAATTGCCGTGGCCGACGGCTTTACCATGGTCGCCTGGCCCACCAAGCCGGGAACCGCCAAGGTCATCATTCTGGGCCTGGACGAGAGCGCGGCAGGTAATGCCACGTAACAATGGTCGCTTGGCGGGAAGAGTCGCAATGCTTCAACGCAAGTGCAGCGATGGGGAATCAACAAGAAGCTGATCCTCTCTGACGCCATCGTGCATTTTCTCGATCCGACGCTATGGCAGGCGCATCGCACGGCGGTGATGGTCGTCATCGCGATCTTCTTAATTCAGACGACCCTGATTGCCTCGCTCTACTTCGAGCGGCGCCGGCGATCGGTCGCTGAATCGAGGTCTCGATGACGCAAGCGCGACCGAGGAGCCTACGCGCACAGCCTATCGTGTCAGCGATGCGTCCGGCCAGCTCGGCAACGGCTACGCGACCGCCAAGTCCCAGCACATCTTCCGCGCCGTGCAGCTGCAGACCGAGGCCTGCGTAAACGAATATCGCGACAACCGCCGCGTTGTAGACCAGCATGGCGGCGACCAGCCCTCCCGCTGCGGGGCTGCCGTCATCCTCCCGAGCCAGCCAGCACGCGACGCCGAGCGCCCGCACCGCCGCTCCGGCGATGCGCCCCGTGATCAGTCCGCCAGGGGTATCGAGCGCCGCGCCGAGCAGCAACGGAACGAGAAGCGCGGCGCCACGATCAGCGCAACCCCTGCTACGGTTTCTAGGACCGCGGTGAACACCAGCAGGCTCTTCGTGGGCATACCGCTGATCATGGCCTCCGCTCGCCACAGCCGCGTCCCTGTTCAAGCCGGTCTCGGTCGGTCAGGCACGTGTCGCCCAGCCAGCGGACCTTCGCGGCCGTTCAGAGTGACCAGGCCAAATCTCATTCGATTTCGGGCGAGCGGTAGCCGGGCGTTCCTCCCGAGGGCGGCACGAGGCGCTTCTTCGCGAGTTGCTCGGCGAGGACCTGCTTCATGCGCACCAGAAAATTTGCACTTCAATTCACTCTCGGGGTCGTGCGTCTCTCGCGGCGCGGATCACCGGCTCGAGAAAATTTCCCAGGAACGCAACGACTTCGCTGGGGTCCGCCGGCAGCGGCACGAGCCGGTTCTGGCGCGACGGCCGGCGCGGCAAGTACGTATTGATGGGGTGGGTCCCAACGAGTACGTTCATTCAAGAATGAGAAGCGAGGGATGACTCGTGAAGACAAGGCACTGGTTTTCGATTTTGAGTGCAATCGCAGGGTCGCTCTGCGCCGTGGTGCCCGCCGGCGCCAATACGCTGAATGTTCGCAGCAATGGGGTGGATAGCAGCTCGTGCGGACGAGAATCACCCTGCCGGTCGATAAGCCAAGCGATTGCCAACGCCACGAGCGGTGACACGATCTATGTGGGGCCGGGGACTTATGGCGACATCAATGGCGATAACTTCACCGGCCCCGGCGATGAAAAGCCCGATCCGAATGCCGGGTATCGCACGAATCTGGGACCGAGCTCCCCAGGCTGCATCGTCTGCATCACCAAGCCGGTGCACATCTATTCACTGCAGGGCGCCGCCACCACGGTGATTGCCAGCGATCCGAACTCGCCCTACGGTTCCACCGTCATGATCGAGAGCGATGGCGTGGACTTTGGCGCTCAGGGGCAGGGCTTTACCCTCACCGGTGGAAGCAACAACGGCGTCACTATCATGCCCGCAACCGCCACTGTTCTTAAAAATATATCCATCGTGGGGAACATCGACCAAGGTGACAACAATGGATTTGCCTTTTATGGGTACCCGAATCTGTCTCTTTGTCCACCGGGCGATGTCTGCCGGAGTTTTACCGCGCGTGTTTTGCTGGCGAATAATCAAGCCATCAATAACACGTCGCATGGTCTCATCATCTTGCTGAATTATTGCGGATACTATTCCTCTTCTTGCGGATCGTTCACGGTGAAAGAAAATTTCGCGTTTGGTGCGGGCACTGGAGTTGCAGTGATTCCGTCAAGTGAGGAAGAAGATAAAGGCGGGCTGATCACTGCAGGCGAAGTCGCGTTGGTGAGTAACGTAGCCGTGGGTGGCGGCGTCGGTTTTTCTGCAAATCTCAGCGGTAGCCTGTACGGCAATACGGCTTTGAACAATTCCCAGGCAGGTTTCGAGCTGACCCCGCTCGGTGGAACGGCCTTTGAGAGGAATTCGGCAATCGGTAACGGCGGACCCGGAGTAATTATCAACTACGTGGTGGGGTATCCTCCGGACTATATCCTTCAAGCGACTAAGGCTACGTTCGCGCCCTTCACGGACAACAACTTCATCGGCAACGATAGAAAAAGACCCGCGTCCCTGGGCTCGAGTGCGCACTGCGGTGTGCTGACTGGGATTTTTGCCGGTTATCCCGTGTCCCCGCCGCCCCAGCCCATTCAACTCGCAGCGGCCGACAATTATTGGGGATCAGCCGCGGGGCCTTCGAGTACGGGCCCGGCCGACGCTGTCGGCGGTGCCTGTCAGCAAAACAACACCACGACTATTGCTACCTCATCTTCTAGCAAACCTTTCCCGGTCACTTCATTCCCGTAAGGCTGAGCCGGTAACCTCGGGCCGAACCTGCGGCGGGCTCCATCAGCGCGCCAAACGCTCTCCCTATTGCGCGATCAATCCGAGTTGGATTAAGAGCAATGGAGGCTAAGGTCGGAATCGAACCGGCGTACACGGCTTTGCAGGCCGCTGCATGACCACTCTGCCACTTAGCCCGGGGTCAGAAGTCGCGAACCGACGAACGCGCCGGATTTTATCAATACTGGATCGGGACCGAGGCTCGAACTCGAGACCTCAACCGTGGCAAGATTCCGCCCCAGATTGTCTAACTCATTGGATTTCTACCCAATTTTTCAAGCTTAACAGGTCGCTCCACAGGGCACAAGCCGCTCACGGCGACTCACCAGGACACAGATCGGGCTCGCGAACCTGATCACCTACCGTGCGGCGACGGACGGCAGAACGATACGGAAGATCGCGCCGACGGATTCACCGGGCGACGCCCAAATCCGACCATCGTGGGCGGTGATGATCGAACGCGAGATGGACAAGCCCATGCCCATCCCGCCATCTTTGGTAGTGAACATCGAATCGAAAATGCGGTCTCCGGTACCGGGATCGAAGCCGGTTCCGGAGTCCTCTATGGTAATCAGCACACCATCATCCGCCGCATCCCTGTTGCATCGAATGATCAAATCGCGCGGCCGATCATCCACGGCCGTCATCGACTGAATGGCGTTTATGATCAGATTGAGCAGGACCTGTTGCAGCTGCATGCGGTCGCCTAGAACCGGTGGCACATAGGGGTCCATTTCGGTCCGCACTGCGATGCCATGCTGCCGCAATTCCCCTCTGGCAAGCGCCAGAACCTCCTCAATCACCGTGACGACATCCAATCGAGCCACGCGCGGCTCGGCCTTTTGCATCAGAGAGGAAATGCTTCGGAACACATCGATCGCTCGGTTTCCGTTTTGCACGACTTGGCGGGCGGCTTGGCGCGCCTCGTCGAGATTGGGCCGAGCCGCTTCCAGCCAATTCAGGCAAGATTCGCCGCTCGCGACCATCGCCGCGATCGGTTGTGCAGTCTCGTGCGTGATCGAAGCCGCGAGCAGACCCATGGTCGTCAACCGTTCGGCACGCGCAAGCTCCGCCTGGGCGATCTGCAGGTCCCGGGTGCGCTCGATGACACGCTGTTCGAGCTCTTCGTTCAGCCTTCGGATCTCCTCTTTCGCGTCTTTGAGAGCAGCCGTCTCGATGACCTCCCAATTGCCGTGACGCTTCGTGATGGCGGACTGATGTGTATGCGTGACATCGAGGATGTCGCAGCCGCCGCTGCCGCCAAGAGGATAGGTGCATAACACGGTCATCCGCTGATCGGCGATGGACTCGTTGAGAGTAGCCTCATATTTCCAGAAATCCCGCCATTCCCGCGTCTGCAGCCATCCTGTGCTGCCGGTCACTCTGATTCCCTCGTAGCCAGCCGAGAGTGCGCCGTCGAGGCGCGCACCCCACTCGCTTGTCACTCGATCGAGGTTGAATACCCCGTCGCTCAGATAACATTCCTCGCAGGGGATGAACTCCATGTGCCGATCGATCAAGTGTCGCTCCGAGGCGGGAATCGCCTGATGCAGCGCGCGCCTCGCATCCTCTTCGGTGAGTGGGTCAGCAAGCACCCAAAAGCAAAACTCGTGTTGGGCGAGTCCGGTTTTGAAATAAGGCACCAGAATGTCGAGAAGATCGGTTTTTGTGTCGAAGAACAGACAGAAATGAGAGCCCCAGGGACGATCGCCCAGGACCTCCAGGCCGGTTCTGCGCAAGGGCTTGGTCGAAGGAAGCGCATTCATTTGAACACCCCGCTTGTTAGGTTTGAAGACCTGCCGTTTCGAGGAAGCCTCGCCAAGCACGTGTGGCCGCAGCTGCGATCTGGTCGGAAGAATGCAGGCCGGCCGAGAAAGATCCCAGCAAGCCGCTCCCCGTCTCGACGATTTCGTCGCCGAAGGGGCGCCATTTGGCGATCAGCGCACGGAGCTGATCTCGATTGGCGCAGTCGTCCGCGATCGCAAACCGGGTGAGCGCGGCGGTCCATCGGCGGCTCCGTTCAGCATCGAGAAACAGATTGTCGGCGATGAGAGCATCCAGTTCGGCATCCAAGTAACGCGCCACGACCGCGAACTGCCGCAGCGTGAGCTCATCCGCCAAGGGCTTGACCACGAGGTTGAGGCCGACGAAGACATCATCCCAATCGAAGGTGACGAGTAGCCGCTCTATCGCCTTGCGTAGTCCCTGCCAACCCGTCACTTGCTCCCACGCACTGCGCTCGGTCTTGCCGAACGAGCGTCCCGGATATGCGCCATCGAGCTGCTTGGTCCGATAGGCTACGCGCTGCACGCGACGCAGTTGATCACCGGTCTGGAAGGCCGCGCAGTTGCCGATATAGGTCGAGGGCGCCAGCTGCTGCAGATAGGCTGACATCATCTGCAAACCGTGCGCCAGGAAGCGCGACGGAGTCAGACAGGTTTGCAGAAAGCCCGGGCTGGCCTGGTCGCGGCCGATCCTGGCAAACTCCTCGATGATCCCGTCGAGATAGGTTTCGCCTGCGTCCTGACACGTCACGTATTTTCTGTAGGTGAGTTGGTCCGGATCGCGGAACGCATTCCAATCTCGAGACGCGAGCTTGGCACGGTCCCGGTGCCGCATGAGCCACAGATTGCCATTGCTGTCGGGGCCAAGCTCGAGCGGCGTTTCCCGCACGGTGTGATTCATCTTGTGGGTGACGATCTCGTACTCGCTGGGCCTGCGCCCGAGACTGCCAAAAGCGGACCACGTCTTGAGGGGCGGCCGTCGAGGTCCATCCGGATTTCTGGTGTCCAAGCTTTCGCCTCGCGGGTCTCGCGGCCTGTGCCGTCAGTCGCCGTAGAACCAGAGGAATTCATCGTCGCGCGTCCTGAGCCGGCCGCTGAACGACGGCATTTCGATCTCCAACATCCGCAATTCGTACGGGTGGCCGAGATGTCGCTCCAATGCCTTTCGGGTAAGGCGGCAGACCTGAGCGGTATGGATGCGCACATAGCTACCGCGATCGACGATCCGCACCTCCTTGCCGGGATTGTCGTCTTCGATCGATCGCGCCACCACGTCGGCGAAATCTCCGGCCCGAATCACCGGACCTACGAAATCGTCCATCTCCTCTCCTCCGCCGGTTCCGCCCGCCGTCATGACCCCCTCCGATCATCGCGGCCATCGCAACGCGACCGCGGGTCCGGCTCGACGTCAAGATCGACGTCGATCAATACCTTGCGCTCGATGACATGCACGGGAAAGCACTTCAGGCCGGCGCTTCTGGGATTCACGCCCCGTCCGTTCGTCGCGTCGAATTGCCATCGGTGGGCTGCGCAGGTTAGAAGTCCACCATCGAGCTCGCCCTCTGCCAGCGGAGCGCCCTGATGAGGACAGCGCCCCTGATAGGCGTGGAACTGTCCGTCGATTTTGAGGAGCAAGACCGTCGTATTGCCCGCCCAGAAGCATTCCATCTCGCCGTCCCAGAGCTGGTCGACACCGCAAATCTCCACGGCGCTGACAGGGCGGTCTTCGGCGAGCTTTACCATTTCCAGCGCACATCCAACCATTGGAGCGGTCGCGGAGAGCAGTCCTTCAATCGCGAAGTTGGAGCAAGTACCCGACCGCCCACCAATACCTCGAAACCTTTGGCGAGAGGCTCCTCCGGCAGCCGCCGGCCGACGGCGTGTACTGCTATCTTGCTCGCGACCTCATCGATCGTGTCCTCGGTGTCAACCGCGACCAGATGGGCGGTGAAATCACCGATGAACCGTCCATAGACCGGAATTAGCGCCATCCGCTTCCTCCGCGGCCCGAAGGTGGCCCAATGCGACCATCGGCTACCCCGCGCATCGCACATCGGGGATGTAGTCGGCCGCCCAGCGGTACTCCCCTGCGTCGTCTCCCATGACCTCCGTGGTGAGACCCATCCATTGCAATACGCCACCCAGGTCCGCCGGCTGGATCATACCGGCGATAAATCGGTCTACGACGTTCAAGTGGCCCGCATAGCGCTCCGGTTCTTGCTCGAAGCACCATTTCGAGACCTGCGAATCGAAATAATAAGTGCGGCCGCGATATTCGCTGGTAACGCACTCGAGATGATGCCGATCCGAATGCGTGCCGATCGGCAGCTGGGTCAGATTGCAGAGCGCCGGTAGCGTTTGCGGGAGTGTTTGCGCCATCTTGCCGTCGTTGACGTTCCTGATGATCTCGTCCCAGAGCACTCCCCAGCTGTCTTCCCAGCTCGGGTATTTGTCGTTGAGCCAGCGGCGTTCCGCCTTTGAAACACCGGCGTTCGGGTTCCAGAACAAGGTAGGCCGCCAGAACCACATGCCCAAATGCAGTGCGTGGTGACCATGCTCGATAGATTGCAGGAACGTATCCCAGTACCAAGGCTTCTCGAGACCGTAGTCGCGCAAGGTTCGCTCATGCTGGTCGACGATCCATTCCAGCATGAACTCCTTGAATGACATGGTGCGCTTGCCGAGCGGTGTGTAGTAATCCATCGAGGTTCCGGTAATCGCCTGGAACAGGCGGAACGACCTCCAGAAGCTCACGTCGAGTACGCGCTGGGCGCGTTGCGGATCGTGCCTCATGAGAACTTCCAGCGTGGGAAAGCCTTGCTGCGCGTGACGCGCCTCGTCGGTCTGAATGCTCGACAGCAGATTCGAGAACTCGACGTCGCCGGCCTCCATCGCGCCCGCAGCAAGTGCGACGAATTGCATGTTGGTAAATCCGTGCTCGAAAGTAAGGTGCACGGCTATGGCAGAATCGACGCAGTTTGCGTTCAGCAGCCAATCGTCGCAGAAGCTGCGGATGGCGATGATGCCCCATTCATTGGTGTGAAACGCCTTCTGGCACCAATCAAAGCGAGCTTCGTACTTGAGTAAATCGTGCGAGAACAAGAGGTCGAGCTGCGCATGACGAATTTCATCCAACATGCCGAACACGGAAATATTTCGCCATCGGGGGCTCGGAGCAAACCGTGCGGATCGCCCGAGCATCATCACTGCCATCTGCTCGACCATGCAAGTCGCGCCCATGTGAAGGTGTGAGACCGCGGCAACCGATGGCTCGAGCCTCTGATAGACGCGTGCCCGTTTGAGAGCGTCGCGTACGCCGGCGACGCCCGCTTCCTTCTCACGCTGGACTGCAACGTAGTCGCGATAGGAGACGCGGTACGGCTCCTCCCAAGCGCGCCACGCCTCCTGCGGGATGTTCGCCGATCCGGTCCACGCGGCCGGAAAGGCATCCTCCTGCGCTACGTACGACAGCGACCAGTCGAGGTCGTGAGCGATGTCGTACCAATCGTCCCGCTCGAGCAGCATGCCTTGCTCTTCCTCTGGGTCGCCGGGGTAAATTGGACCAAAAGGGCCGTTCTCAAATTCATCATCGTCCCGGCGGAGTGTTTGTCAATAGCGGATATTCCGAAAGGGATCCGGAGCGGGGATTGAACCGACAGAAATTGATTTATCGCAATGGGCGGTTTTCGCGAGTGCGATGATGCAACGCGTACCGGCGAGGAGGCGCATGCACTCGCGGCCGCGGCAACCGTGCCGTTATCGCCGTAGGAACTTGGAGCGGGAAAGGAGGCTCGAACTCCCGACCTCAACCTTGGCAAGGTTGCGCTCTACCAACTGAGCTATTCCCGCGCCTTTCGCAAGGGCGCAATTGTAGGGCCGTGCCGCACGGAGTCAAGCCGTGGCGCCCGAAAATCACAGCTAAATGCTTGAGCTAGGACGCAAAACCGGCGCGGCAGCCCCCTACAGACTCGAGCTGCCGCGCAGCTCCGGCCACGCAAGGCGCAGATACAGGAACATCGACCAGAGCGTGAGCACGACCGCGATGCCGGTGAGCACCAGGCCCATCTTGTAGATAGGCAGCCCCAGCAGGTTTTGCCTGAAGAGTAGGAACGAAAGTCCGACGATCTGCATGATGGTCTTGTACTTACCCCATACCGACACCTTGATGCGGCTGCGGGCTCCGATCTCCGCCATCCACTCCCGCAGCGCCGAGACGGCGATCTCCCGGCCGATGATCACCACGGCCACGATCACGATAAACCAGCGGGCGTCCCGGCTGACGATGAGCACCAGCGCCGCCGTCACGATCAATTTGTCGGCGACCGGATCGAGGAACGCACCGAGCCGCGAGGTCTGTCCCCAGCGGCGCGCGAGGTATCCATCCAGGCTGTCGGTGATCCCCGCGAGGGCGAACGCCCCGCAGGTCGCGGGATCCTTCCATCCGTAAGGCAAATAGAAGAGCACGATGACGGCCGGAATCATCAGGATGCGCAGCCAGGTGAGCGCGTTCGGCAGGTTCGAATACCAGGGATTTTTATTTTCCGGGGTGGAGATGCTCATAGATCGCTTCGGCAAGTTCGCGCCCCAGGCCGCGGATTTTAACGAAATCGTCGACGCCCGCTCGCAGAATGCCCTGCATGCCGCCGAACTGCTTCAGGAGCTCGCGTCGCTTCACCGGACCCAAGCCCGGGATCGTCTCGAGTATAGACTGGCTATGGCGCTTGGCGCGCCTACGCCGATGTCCGGTGATCGCAAAACGATGCGCCTCGTCCCTCACTCGCTGGATGAGATGCAGCGCATTCGAATCCGGCGGCAGGATCGTCGGCGTCTCCCGGTCGGGCGTGAAAAGCTGCTCCTGCCCGGGGCGGCGGTCCGCTCCCTTGGCGACCCCGATCAAGCGGATGCCGGAGACGCCGAGCTCCTCGAGGACCTTCGCGGCCGCCGACAGCTGGCCTTTGCCACCGTCGATGAGCAGTACGTCCGGCGCCGTGATCTCGCCGTCGCGCACGCGCTTATAGCGCCGGTTGAGTGCCTGATACATCGCGGCGTAGTCGTCGCCGGGTTGGATACCTTCGATGTTGAAGCGCCGATAGTCGCTCTTGACCGGACCTTCGGGACCGAACACGACGCACGAGGCGACGGTCTCCGTGCCGCCCGTATGGCTGATGTCGAAGCATTCCAGGCGGAGCGGCGTCTCCGGCAGATCGAAGGCATCGCGCAGCTCCTCGAGACTCGCCTCGATGCTCGAGCGCGCGACGGCACGCATTTTGAGCGCCTGCTCCGCGTTGTTGTGCATCATCTCGAGCCAGCGTGCACGAATGCCCCGTACCTGCGAGCTGATGCGCACCTTGTGCCCCGCCCTCTCCGCAAGGGTCGTCTCGAGCACGCGCATCTCCTCGAAGTCGCGCTCGACGATGATCTCGGGCGGCGATTCGCGCTCGAGATAATACTGGGTCACGAAGGCCTCGAGAACCTCAGGCAACTCCGCAAGCGGGGCCTTGGGGAAGAATGTGGTGCTGCCGAGGCTGCGTCCGCCGCGGATGAACATGAGCGCGATGGCATACTCGCCATGGGCGGAGGCGATGGCGATCACGTCGGCATCGTGATCGATGTCCGCGTTCACGATCTGCTGCGATTGAATGACCTTGAGATGCTTCAACTGGTCGCGCACCCGCGCCGCCTCTTCGAAATTCAGCTGCTCGGCGGCCACCTCCATGCGCCGCGCGAGCTCGACCTGCACCTCGTCGTTGCGGCCTTCGAGTACTTTGATCGCCGACTCGACATCGCGTGCGTAGTCCTTGGCTGCGATGAGCCCGACGCAGGGTGCGGTGCAGCGCTGGATTTGATACTGCAGGCAGGGGCGCGAGCGGTTGGCGAAGTAGAGGTCATCGCAGTTGCGCAGCCGAAAGAGCTTCTGGAGCTGGCCGAGCGTCTCGCGCACGGCGCCCGCGGATGGATAGGGCCCGAAGAAACGGCCGGGTTCTTTGCGCGAGCCGCGGTAGAAATTCAGGCGCGGGAAATCGTGGTTCGTCTCCAGGTGCAAGTAGGGGAAGCTCTTGTCATCGCGCAATACCACGTTGAAGCGCGGCCGGTGCTTCTTGATCAGGTTGAATTCGAGCAGCAGCGCCTCGGTATCCGAATTGGTGATCGTGACCTCCATGTGGGCGGTCTTGGCCACCAGCGCTTGCACCTTGGGCTGCACGTTGCTCGGCTGAAAATACGAGCCGACCCGGCTCTTCAAATTGCGCGCTTTGCCGACGTAAAGAATGGTCCCCTGCGCATCCAGCATCCGATAGACGCCCGGCCGGGCCGGCAGCGCGTCCACGAAGGACTTCGCGTCGAATTTCGAGGCTTCCGCGGCTGCGGCCCCGTTCTCCTCATTGGCGGGATGTTGCATCATCGATCGGCGGCGACCTCGGCATTCATGAGCGCGACCGCCCGCTCGACGACCGCCTCGAACATCGCTGGAGTGAGCCTGCGCGTTTGCGTGTTGTAGCGGCTGCAGTGATATGAATCCAGCAACACCCGACCTCCGCTCAAGGAATGCTCGGCCCCATGCGCAAACTTGAATTCGCCGGCGCGCAAGCCATGGGCGCGAAGCACTGCATGGTGCGCAATCGCGCCGAGCGCGAGAATAACGCGAGCCTCCGGGCTTTGCGCCAGTTCCGCCCGCAGATAGGCGTTGCACTCCCGGATCTCGAGCGGCAGCGGCTTGTTCTGCGGCGGCAGGCATTTGACCGAGTTCGTGATCCGCGCGCGCCGCAGGGTGAGTCCGTCGTCCGCGCTGATCGACTCGGGCGAGCTCGCCAGACCGAACTTGTGCAGAGTCCCGTAGAGAAGGATACCGGCGAAATCACCGGTGAAGGGACGGCCCGTTCGATTCGCCCCATGCATCCCCGGGGCGAGGCCGACGATGAGCAGCGCCGCCTTGGCGTCGCCAAACGGCGGCACCGGCTTGCAGAAATAATGCGGCTCATCGTCGCGCACCGAATCGAGAAAAGCGGCCAGCCGTCCGCAACGCCGGCAGCCGGGATCGTAAATACTGCTCATGTAAAAAGATAAAGTTGGGGCAAGACCATCACCCTACCAGGGCGGGCGGGGTGCGGGAAAAAACGGGCTACGCGGTTCTGCCGCGTAGCCCGCCGTCGATCGCGCCTCGAATTTGGACTAACCCGAGCGCAACCCAAACCTTCGCCGCGGCGGGACATCGGACCCCGCTGCGTACCGACGCTTATCTTGGACCGCGAACGCGGCAAAGATTCCACGCGTCGGCCAATAATTTTGCGTGCGGTCCGTGCAGTAAATCGTGCAGTAACCAGACCCTCTGCGCGGGGCCAGAAAGACTTACCACGCGCTGAATCGAAGGGCTGGACAGGTTTGCGCCGCAGAATAGCACCTGCGCCACGCATGGCAATGGAGTTTTTTCGAAACCGTCGGTCGATTAACGAGGACGATTTTAAGTATATCTAGTAACTATATAATTTTGTTACTTTTTATTATCACATGAATCTCAACGAAATGGGCTCGTTAGGGGTTTGCCCGAGCCGCGCCGCACACCGGCGCGCCGGGCGATGAGCATGGCCAGCTCGAGCGCCTGTTCGGCATTCAGGCGCGGGTCAACCTGAGACTTGTACGCTCGCGCCAGATCAGCCTCCTTGAGGTCGCGCGCGCCGCCGATGCACTCGGTGACATCCTCGCCGGTGAGCTCGATGTGCACCCCGCCGAGGCGCGACCCGAGCTCCTCGTGAATCGAGAACGCGGACTCGACTTCACCCAGAATATTGTCGAAGCGGCGGGTCTTGATGCCCCCCGCCGTGGTCTCGGTGTTGCCATGCATGGGGTCGCATACCCACAGCACCTGGGAACCGCTCGCACGCATCGCCTCGATCATCGTGGGCAACCGCTCCGCGATATCCTTGACGCCGAATCGGTGAATGAAGGTGAGCCGGCCGGGCTGGTTTTGCGGATTCAAAACCGCCACGAGCTCCTGCAGCCACTCCGCGCTCATCGATGCCCCGACTTTCACCCCAATCGGGTTGGAAATGCCTCGAAAGTACTCGATATGCGCGCCTTCGATCTGAGTGGTGCGCATGCCGACCCACGGCATGTGCGTCGATAAGTTGTACCACTTCTTCTGTCGCTCGATGTAGCGAGTCTGCGCCTGCTCGGATAGAAGGTGCAGGCCTTCGTGGCTCGTGTAGAACTCCACGCGCGTCGCGGCATGCACTTGCAGTCCGCTCATCGACTCGAAGAACTCGAGCGACTCCGCGATCGAGTCGACGATTTTCTGGTAGGCATCGCGCAGTGGGGCGTGGCGCAGGAACCCGAGGTCCCAGTATTCGGGGTGATGGAGGTCTGCAAACCCGCCGTCGATGAGCGCACGCACGAAATTCAGCGTAAGGGAGGCGCGCTCGTACCCGCGCAGCAGAAGCTCCGGATCGGGCTCGCGTTCCGCGGTCGTGAAGCCCGGCCGATTGACGTTGTCGCCGCGGTACGAGGGCAAGCTCACCCCGCCTCGGGTTTCGGTATCCGCCGAGCGCGGCTTCGCATACTGGCCGGCGAACCGACCCACACGGATGATGGGCTTCTTCAGGCCTTGCAGCAGCACGAGGCTCATCTGCAGGAGAATCTTCAGGCGCCTCGCGATATTGTCCGATTCGCAGTCGGCGAAGCTCTCCGCGCAATCGCCGCCTTGCAGCAGGAACTCATCGCCGCACTGTGCCCGCGCGAGTCGCGCCCGCAACGCCTCGATCTCCCAGGACACCACGAGCGGCGGCAGCCGGCTCAACGAGCCGACCACCCGCTCGAGCGCCAGAGGATCGGCGTATCGGGGCTGTTGGCTGGCGGGCCGACCCTGCCAGCTTGCAGGGTGCCAATTGGTCAGAGACGGTGTTTTGGACATCGGCCGAATGCTACACAGCGGGCGTGGAAGGCGCAAAAGCGGCGGGTGGCGCTTCGAGCGCCGGCGCGGCAGAATGCCGCCCCCGAATCTCGGAAGCACGCTTATGTCGAAAGCTCATGAAACGCTCGCGGCCTTGGGGCTCGGCGAGCTGAATCCCGGAGTCTGGTCGGGCAGCGGCGGCTGGGCCGCTTCCGATGCCGGCCCCCTGATCGAGTCGGTCAATCCGACGACCGGACGCACGCTCGCGCGGGTGCGCGCCGCCTCCCCTTCCGACTACGAGCGGGTGATCGCAACGGCGGTGGATGCGGCGAGGCGGTGGCGGCAGGTGCCGGCGCCCAAACGCGGCGAGGCGATCCGTGCGCTGGCCGATGAGCTGCGCACACACAAGGACGCGCTCGGGAGCCTGGTCTCCCTGGAGAACGGCAAGATCAAGGCCGAGGGCGACGGTGAGGTGCAGGAGATGATCGACATCGCGGATTTCGCGGTCGGCCAATCACGCATGCTCTATGGCCTGACCATGCACTCGGAACGCGCCCAGCATCGCATGTACGAGCAATGGCATCCGCTCGGCGTCGTGGGAGTGATCTCGGCGTTCAACTTCCCCGTCGCCGTATGGTCTTGGAACGCGTTTCTCGCGTGCATCTGCGGCAACGCCACGGTGTGGAAGCCCTCTCCGAAGACCGCCTTGTGCGCACTCGCCGTGCAGCGGCTTTGCAATCGCGTGCTCGAGCGGCAAAAGTTGCCGGCGATCTTTCAGGTATTCATCGATGCCGGGAACGAGCTGGCCGAGCGTTTCGTCGACGATCGGCGCGTCGCGCTCGTATCCTTCACCGGCTCGACGCACGTCGGACGCCGAGTCGCGGTGCGGGTGGCCGAACGGCTCGGCAAATGCCTGCTCGAGCTCGGTGGCAACAACGCAATCATCGTGGATGAAGCCGCGAACCTCAGTCTCGCCGTGCCCTCCATCGTATTCGGCGCCGTCGGCACCGCCGGGCAACGCTGCACGAGCACCCGACGGGTGCTCGTTGAGCGCTCACGGGCCGAGGAGCTCGAGCAGCGCCTCCTCGCCGCGTACAAGCAAGTGCGCATCGGGGATCCGCTCGAGCCGGGCACGCTGATGGGTCCGCTGATCGACGCGGACGCCGTCGAGCGCTACCACACGGCGATCGCAACGGCGAAGGCGCAGGGCGGGACGCTGCTGTGCGGCGGCCGAGCGGTCGATCGCTCGGGGAATTTCGTCGAGCCGGCCATCGTTCGTGCCTCGGCCGACATGCCCATCGTGCGCACCGAGACCTTCGCTCCCATTTTGTACCTGGTACGCTACGACCGCCTCGATGAGGCGATCGAGATCCAAAACGACGTGCCGTACGGCCTCTCGTCAGCCGTGTTCACCGACCGGCTGCAGGTGGCCGAGCGATTTCTGTCTGCGGACGGCAGTGACTGCGGCATCGCCAATGTCAATCTCGGTACTTCCGGTGCGGAAATCGGCGGAGCGTTCGGAGGAGAGAAAGACACGGGCGGCGGCCGAGAGGCGGGGTCGGACTCCTGGAAGGCCTACATGCGGCGTCAGACCACGACCATCAACTGGAGCGCTGAGCTGCCGATGGCGCAGGGCATCCGCTTCGATTTGTGAGTCCGATGACACGGCGGAGCTGCGCGGCGCTACGGCGCGTGATCAGCGGGCGAGCCACGCCTCGATGGCGGCCGCGCGCTCCGCGAGCCGGGCCGCCGACACCGGGCCCGCGGTCTTGAGTTCCTGGGCATAGAGGGAAACGCGGTACTCCTCGATCCAGCATCTCAGCTCATCGAGATCGGCAGGCCGGCGCAATTCCGCGCGCGCCTGCTCCGAAAGGCTCTGATGGCGCAGGGTCCAGGTGCGCAGCTCCTCGAGCACCTGCGGCGGCTCGGAGCCGCGCGCAAGTGTCCGCTGCCAGCGCCGCTCTTCCCCGCGCAGGTAGCGGGAAACCTGGCGCAGCCAGTCGACGGAGAGCGATCGGAGAAATCCCGCATCGAGCACTCGCTCGAGATGAGCGCGCGTCTCCTGCGCCGCCTCGGCCAGCGCCGTGGGCCGCCGCGCATCGTCCAGGAGCCGGCGCACCTCTCGCGCCTGAGCAAACCAGCCCGCGGCGGTCGCGACGATCTCCCCGAGTCTCGAGTGAAGCTCCGCGCGCCCTCGATCGACCGCCGCCTCGAACGCGGCTCTGTTTCGCGGCGCCTCGCCGTCGCCGAAACACGCGCCTCGGAACGCGAGCTCGAGCAGCGTCTCGACCAGCGCGCCGCGGCTGAAATAAGGAACCGCGCTCAAGAGAAGCTGAGCATTCCCGCCAATGAGGCGCTCCAGATCGCGTGCCTGGCGGTCGAGCATGAGGCGGGCGAGCGCCACCGCGCTTTCGCGAAAGCTTCGTGCGGACTCCTCGGCCGACCACTCGAACCGGACCTCCACTCCCCCGGAGATGCGCACGAGCGTGGGATGCACGAGCAACGGGCCCTCGGCGAGCTCGAGTGCTTGCATCTCCGGCAGCTCGTCCGCCTCAAAGCGGCGCCACATGCCGGGATAGGCCGCGCGTGCGCGCGCGTCGAGCTCGCGCCGCGCCTCGAGCGACAGGCGCCGCCGCAGCTCGCCCACGTCGGTGCCGGCGGCGAGCTCGCCTCCTTGCCACACTACCGCTACCCGCGGCTCGAGATGTCGCGGAACCTGAGTCATATCGAACTTCGCCAGAGGCTCCGGCACACCACGTGACTGGATGAGCCAGGATTTGAGCGTCGCCGGGTCGGCGCCGGGAATGCCCACGAAGGCGAGGAAACTCCGCGCCGCCGCCGCCATGGGGATGAGACTGCGACGCGCCTCCTTCGGCAAGGAGCGCAGCAGCGCGCTCACCCGCGGCTCGATGAGTCCCGGAATCGCCGCAGCCACCGCGGCGCGGGTCAGCGCCGGCAGAGCGAGCAACGGCACCTGCAAGGTCGCGCCGTCGTCCGTCTCGCCCGGAGCAAAGCGATAGTCCACCGGCATCGACAGCGCGCCGATCGCCACGGCTCGTGGAAACTGGGCGAGCATCTCGGCCCCGGGGGCGCGCGCGAATATACGATCGGGCGTGAGAGTCAGAGACTTCCGCTCCGATTCGGTCATATGCCGTGTGAGGTGATCGAGGGCGGCGGCGCTCGATACCTGGCGGGGCAATGCGGCGGTATAGAAATCGACGAAATATTCGGGCGTTTGCACGAGGTCGCGAACGCGCAGCCGCTCTTCGAGGAGCTCGGCGTCGCGAATCGCCGCATCGTTGGCCGCGAGCCACTCCGGCCGCCGTCCAAGACGCCCGTAGACCAGCGCCTCGCGCGCAAAGATGACCCGCGACTCCTCAGGAGCGATGGGACCGTAGTTCAAGAATCGATTTGCGCTCAAGGTGAGCCCCAGGAACGTGATGCGCTCCCGCGCGACCACCTGCTCGCGGGCCTCGTCCCAATCGGGCTCGAGGAACTCACGTCTCGACAGATGCCGCGCAGCCGCCTCGATCCACATGGGCTCGACCTCGGCGACGCGGCGCGCGTAGACCCGGCTGGTCTCCACGATATAGGCGGCCATCACCCACCGGGGCTTACGCCGCCGCAGCGGAGAGCCCGGGAAGATGTGAAAGCGAATGCCACGCGGACCCAAGTACTCGCCCTCCTCTCCGCGCACACCCACCGTCGTGCAGAAGCCTGCGAGGAGTGACCGGTGGACCGCCGCATAGCTCGCGGGTCGAGGCTGAGGCACGATGCGAAGCTCTGCGGCGCGATCGGCGACCTGGCCGTATACATCGTCCCACTCGGACAGGCGCAGGAGCGACAGTTGGCGCTGCTTGCACCAGACCTTAAGCTCGCGTCGCGGCCCTTGGCGGGCCTTGCGATACGCACGCCACAGTCTTACCAGTCCCGAGAACTCCGAGCGCGGATCGTCGAATGCGGCCGCCGGACTATCCTCGCCGGTCTCATCCTTGGTCGCGGACATACGCACGTCCGGTACGCTCAATCCTGCGGCCAACGCGAGCAACTCGCTTTCCGCATGGAAGCGCCGGCTCTCGAGCAGCGCCCGCGCGAGGCGGGGATCCAGCGGCAAGCGCGCCATCGCCCGTCCGCGGGCGGTGATGCGCCTTTCGTCATCGAGCGCCTCGAGTTCCTGCAACACCCGATAGCCGTCGGCGAGCGCGCGCGACTCGGGCGGATCGATGAACGGAAATGTCTCCGCCTCACCGAGGCCGTCGGCGGCCAGGCGCAGCAAGAGCGCCGCGAGATTCGTGCGCAGCACTTCGGGCTCGGTGAACTCGGGGCGCGCCTCGAAATCCTCCTGAGAATAGAGTCTCACGCACAGCCCAGGGCCGATCCGCCCGCAGCGACCCTTGCGCTGTTCCGCGCTCGCGCGCGATACCGGCTCGATCGGCAGCCGCTGCAACCGATTGCGGGGGCTGTAGCGGCTGATGCGCGCGAGCCCCGAGTCGATGACCGCGCGAATGCCCGGCACCGTGATGGAAGTTTCAGCGACGTTGGTCGCCAGCACGATCCTTTGATGCGGACCGCGCTTGAAAATCTTGCTCTGCTGCTCCCACGAGAGGCGGGAGAACAGCGGCAGCACCTCCACCTGCTCGAGCTCGCGCTCGAGCAGCTCCGCGACGTCGCGAATCTCACGCTCTCCCGGCAAGAACACCAGCACATCGCCGCCGCCGACGGGCCCCGGCGTGGTGGCAATGTCCAGATAGGCGCCGAGAACGGCCGCCGGCAGATCCGGATCCTGACTTCCTTCGGGCGGCGGCGCGTAGCGCACCTCGATGGGGTGATTGCGGCCGCTGACGGTGAGAATGGGCGCATCGTCGAAGAAGCGCGAGACTCGCTCGAGGGCGAGCGTGGCGGAGGTGACGATTACCTTGAGGTCGGGCCGACGCGGCAATAATCGCTTGAGGACCCCGAGCAGCAGATCGACGTTGAGCGAGCGCTCGTGCGCTTCGTCCACGATGATGGTGTCGTAGCGTCGCAGCTCCGGATCCGAGCCGAGCTCGGCGAGCAGCAAACCGTCGGTCATCAGCACGAGGCGCGTGTCGGCCGATACCTGGTCCGCGAATCGCACTCGGAAGCCGACGGTGCGCCCGACCGGCTCGGAAATCTCCTCCGCGATGCGGGCGGCCAGTGCGCGCGCCGCCAATCGGCGGGGCTGCGTATGCGCGATCACACCGCCCCGTCCGGGTCCGGGCGCCCGTCCAAGCTCCAGACAATATTTCGGGAGCTGCGTGCTCTTGCCCGAGCCCGTGTCGCCCGCGACGATCAGGACCTGATGGTGCTCCAGGGCATCGAGAATGGCCTGCCGGCGAGCGAAGATGGGCAGATCGGGATCATGCTTGAAAACCAACGGCACCGACTTTTGCGCCGATACCTCATTCGGCACGTTTCACGTCCAGCCACAGTTCTTCCTGCGCCGCGAGGCTCAAGCTCGAGAATGTCTCGCCGCGCGCGCGGGCGAGCGCCTCCATGGCCCGAAAACGCCGCTCGAATTTCACGTTCGCGGCGCGCAGCGCGGCCTCGGCGTCGACGTCGAGCTTGCGCGCAAGATTGGCCGCCGCGAACAGGAGGTCGCCGATCTCCTCGAAAATCTCCTGCGAGGCCGCCTCTCGTGGCCCGGCCTTTCGTGGCCCGGCCTTTCGTGGCCCGGCCGCTTCGCGTACCTCGGCAAGCTCCTCGGCCACCTTGTCGGCCGTCTGGCTCGGATGCTCGAAATCGAAGCCCACCCGTGCGGCCCGCTTGCTCAGCTTGTGGGCGCGCATGAGGGCCGGTAACGCCCGGGGCACGCCGTCCAGCGCACTGCGCTCCGCGGCGCCGCCATCGGCCGGACCGCGGATGGCGGCGCCTCGCTCCTCAGCCTTGATGTTCTCCCAGATGACGCTCTGTTCGGCGGCCGTAAGCGCGGCGCCGTCGGCGAAGACATGCGGATGCCGTCGCAGGAGCTTGTCGCAGATGGCGCTCGCCACTGCATGGAAATCAAACGCGCCGCGCTCGCGCGCGATCTGCGCGTGAAACACGACCTGAAACAGGAGATCGCCGAGCTCGTCCTTGAGGTGCGCGAGGTCCTGCCGCTCAATCGCGTCGGCGACCTCATACGCCTCCTCGAGGGTGTATGGCGCGATGCTCGCGAAGGTCTGCTCACGATCCCACGGGCAACCGTCGGGCGCGCGCAGCCGCTCCATGATCGCGAGCAACCGCTCGAGGCCTGAGCTCATGGCGCGGCGGATCGCGGCGCGGCCTGCAGCATGCGCCGGAAGGTGAGCAGCATTCCCGCCGTCGCGCCCCAGATGAGGCGCTCGCCGTAGGGAATGTCCCAGACGTCGAGCGTCATATCGTCGAATTGCATGCGGCGAGGCACGTGATTGGCGCTGTCCAAGATGAATTGCAGGGGCACCTCGAAGGCATCGTGAACCTCTTCGCTGGCAATGCGCAGCTCGAACGAGGGACTGACGAAAGCGACGGCCGGAGTTACGCGAAAGCCGGTGCCGACCCAGTGGTCGGGCAAGTATCCGGCGAATTCGACGAAGCTCGCCGAGAGCCCGATCTCCTCGTGCGTCTCGCGCAACGCCGCCTGCCAGGGACCCTCGTCATGCGGCTCGATGCGCCCGCCCGGGAAGCTGACCTGGCCGGCATGGTCCTTGAGGGTCGCGGAGCGCTGCGTCAGCAGCACGGTCCAGCCCGGCTCGCGCTCGACCAAAGGCACGAGCACGGCGGCGGGTGTACGGCGCGTGAGACTGACGGCACGCACCCGCTCGAAGATCTCCGGTCGTCCCGCCGCCAGCCACAGAATATCGTCATCCGGCGCGGAAGGTTGCGGCTGGAGCGATTCGCGGATGTGCGCCCTCGTGTAGAGCGGGTCCATCGTCACCCGGAGGACCCCGAGCCTTTGATCCCCCCGGTGGTGAGCGCGAGTGGATCGAGCAGGCGGCGCAGATCGCTCTCCGGCAGCTGGGTCTCCTCGGCAGCCACCTCGAGGATCGGCCGCCCTTGGGCATAGGCCTTCTTCGCGATGGCGGCGCCTTGCTCGTAGCCGATGATGGGGTTCAGCGCCGTGACGAGGATGGGATTGCGCTCGAGCGCCTCGCGCAGGCGCGCCGCGTTCACGGTAAATCCGGCGAGCGCATTATCGGCGAGATTGCGGCTCGCGATGCTCAGGAGCTCGAGGCTCTGCACCAGGTTGTAGGCGATCACGGGCAACATGACGTTGAGCTGAAAATTGCCCGACTGGCCGCCGACCGTGATGGTTGCGTCGTTGCCGATCACCTGCGCCGCGATCATCGTGACCGACTCCGGCACCACGGGATTGACCTTGCCGGGCATGATGCTCGAGCCCGGCTGAAGTGCCGGCAGCGCGACCTCGCCGAGTCCCGCGAGCGGGCCGCTGTTCATCCAGCGCAAATCGTTCGAGATTTTCATGAGGCTCACGGCCACGACCTTGAGCTGGCCCGACAGCTCGACCGCGGTGTCCTGGCTCGACAGCGCCTCGAAGTAGTTGTGGCTCGGATGGAACTCGAGCGCGGTTTCGGCGGCGAGATGGCGCGCAAAGACCGAACCGAAATTCCCGCGCGCGTTGATGCCCGTACCCACCGCCGTACCGCCCTGCGCGAGCGCGAGGAGCCGCGGCATCGTGGACACGAGCCGCGCACAGCCCTTGTCGATCTGAGCACGCCAGCCACCGAGTTCCTGGGCGAGCGTGATGGGCATCGCGTCCATCAAATGGGTGCGGCCGGTCTTGACCAGCTCCTCGAACTCGCGCGCGCGCACCTCGAGCATCGAGCCCATATGCCGCAGCGCCGGGAGCAGGCGCTCGTTGAGAACCAGCGTGGCGGCCACGTGGATCGCCGTCGGGATCACGTCGTTGCTGCTCTGGCTCATGTTGACTTGGTCGTTCGGATGGACCTTCTTGCCGAGCCGACGGCTTGCGAGGGTGGCGATCACCTCGTTCGCATTCATGTTGCTGCTGGTGCCGGAGCCGGTCTGGAACACGTCCACCGGAAATTGATCGTCGTGAAGGCCCGCCGCAACCTCGACTGCCGCCGCCTGAATGGCTGCTGCCACGGGTGCCGGCAAATCGCCGAGCTCCGCATTGGCGCGCGCGGCGGCGTGCTTGATGAGCCCGAGCGCCCGGATGAACGCGCGCGGCATGCGCAATCCGCTGGGCGGGAAATTCTGGATTGCACGCTGCGTCTGGGCGCCCCACAGCGCCTGCGCGGGTACATCGAGCGCGCCCATGCTGTCGTGCTCGACGCGGTAGTCCGATGGGGTCATCGCGTCTTCCTACTAGAGCCGGTCATGTTTCCTGTAAGATTCAGGGATTCTAACACCTAGCGACGGCATCCGAGATGTCCACGCCCGCCACGGATCACGCCAGCGATGCGCTTTCGCCGCTCGATGGACGATATGCCGCAAAACTTGCGCCGGTGAGGGAAATTTTTTGCGAAGCGGGACTCATGCGCGAGCGGGTCCGGGTCGAGAGCGCGTGGCTACTCGCGCTCGCCGAGGGTCCGGCGGCCGCCGCTATATCCTCGCTGCCCGAGACGGCGCGCGACTGGGCACGCCGCTTCGCGCGGGATCCCTCCGCGACGGACGTCCTCGCCATCAAGCGAATCGAGGCGCGCACCAAGCACGACGTGAAGGCGGTTGAATATTGGATCCGCGCGGAGCTCGAGCAGCGAGGCGCGAGCGCCGCGCAACTCGAGTGGGTGCACTTCGCCGCCACCTCGGAGGACATCAACAATCTGGCGTACGCGCTGATGTTGAAGCGCGCGCGCGAGGTGCTGCTCGTGCCGGCGCTCGCCGCTCTCGGCGATCGGATCGACGCGCTCGCCGTGCGCCATGCCGACGCGGGGATGCTCGCGCGTACTCATGGCCAGGCCGCCTCCCCCACCTCCGTCGGCAAAGAGCTCGCCAACGTGGCGGCCCGTCTCGAGCGGCAGCGCACCGGGATCTCGCGGGTCGCGATCCTCGGCAAGATGAACGGCGCGGTAGGCAATTTCAACGCGCACATCGCCGCGCTCCCGCAGGTCGATTGGCCGGCTTTCAGTGTGCGATTCATCGCCTCTCTCGGTCTCGAGCCGAACGCCTATACCACGCAGATCGAGCCGCACGACTGGATCGCCGAGTATTGCCACGCGCTTCTGCGCGCGAACACCGTGCTCATCGACTTCGCCCGCGACATGTGGACTTACATTTCGCTCGGTTACTTCAGGCAGAAGCCCGTCGCAGGAGAAGTCGGTTCCTCCACCATGCCGCACAAGGTGAACCCCATCGACTTCGAGAACTCGGAGGGCAACCTCGGCCTCGCGAACGCGCTCCTCGCACACTTTGCGGAGAAGCTGCCGGTGTCCCGGCTGCAGCGTGATTTGAGCGACTCCACGGTGATGCGAAACCTCGGTGTCGCCGTCGGCCATGCCATGCTCGCCTACCAGTCCCTCGAGGCGGGTCTATCCAAGCTGGAGCTCGATGAGGCCCGCCTGGAGGAGGATCTGCGCGCAGCCTGGGAAGTACTCGCCGAGGCCGTCCAGACGGTCATGCGGGCTCATGGAATACCCGACGCCTATGACCGGCTGAAGACCTTCACGCGGGGGCGGGCAATCGATGAGGTTGCATTGCGGGAATTCATTGCATCACTGCCGCTGCCGGCCGCGGCAAAGGACCGGCTGCTCGCTCTCGAGCCCGGGAAATACCTGGGAATGGCGCCGCTCTTGGCCCGTGGCAGGCGGTAAACGGGCGTTGAAGACCTCTCGAGGCCCCGTTCCAGGTCCGAAACGTGACACAGTTGGCACGACGGCCGATAGACGCACGGTACTATCAAATCCAAGGTACAGGCTTCTCCGGCTGTGACCTCCAATTGAGGCATCGATTCTATGGCGGGTAACTCGAACGACAGGACGCAACTCACCCCGGAACGGGTGGCCGTTCAAGGTAACCCTTCGAGCACCCGCACCATTCTCAGCACCATGCCCGAGGTCCGCGAAGCGAGCCTCAAAGTGGCCAAATCGGCCACCCGGCTGCTGTCGATTTTCACCCAGGATCTCGAGCCGCTCATTTACGGCGAAGAGCCGTTTCTCGAGGCCATCAAGCGCCTGGTGCTCGCACGCTCCTACGCCAAGGTGCGGGTGCTGCTCGCCGATCCGTCGCGCGCGATGGTCGACAACAACCGTTTCCTCGCCTTGGCGCGCCGTCTGACGAGCTGCATCGATCTGCGTGCGATGAGCCCCGAGTATCCGGCGAGCGCGGGCGCCTTCATCATCGCCGACGACAAGGCCCTCGTGTACCGGCTGCAGGCCGATCGTTGGGACGGTATCTCGGACATGAACGATCCGGCGGTCGTGCGCCGCTATTTGAATTTTTTCGACGAGGTCTGGCAGACCAGCATGCAAGAGTCGCAGATGCGACAAATGCTGATGTAGCGCGGCCCTTCGCGCTTCCGCCACAATACCCACCCCTCGCCCCCGCACCGCTATAATTGGGGGATGCCCGCCTCCCCTGACTGCAACCACTCGGCCCGACCCGGAGGTCCGATCGACACCGCTTCGGGCGCCTGCCCAGGGCCGGTCATCGTCGGCATGTCCGGCGGTGTTGACTCCGCTGTGGCGGCGCTCCTCTTGAAGGAAGCGGGCCACTCGGTGCAGGGGCTGTTCATGTCCAACTGGGAGGACGACGACGCTTACTGCACCACCGCGAGCGACTTTCAGGATGCTCGGCGCGTGTGCGACACGCTGGATATCCCCTTGCACCGGGTCAGCTTCGCAACCCAATACAAAGAGCGCGTATTCACGCATTTCCTGAGCGAATACACCGCCGGCCGCACCCCCAATCCGGACGTGCTGTGCAATCGCGAGATCAAATTCGGCGTGTGCCTCGACTACATGTCGAGGCTCGGCGCCGCGAAGATCGCCACCGGACACTACGCGAGGCTGCGGGCGGCCGGGGGCACGATCGAGCTGCTCAAGGCGCTGGACCGCTCGAAGGATCAGAGCTACTTCCTGCACGCCGTGGCCCCGCAGGCGCTCGCCAACACCTTGTTTCCGTTGGGCGAGCTGCGCAAGCACGAGGTACGCGCCCGGGCGCACGCCGCAGGCCTGCATATCCATGATAAGCCGGACAGTACGGGAATCTGCTTCATCGGCGAGCGGCCGTTCCGGGAGTTCCTGAGCCGCTACATCGAGACGAGCGCCGGCCCGATCGAGGATGCCGGGGGCAAGATCCTCGGCGAGCATCGTGGTCTCGGGCTCTATACCCTGGGCCAGCGTTCCGGGCTGCGTCTCGGCGGTCGAGCGGGCGCCGCGGAGGCTCCGTGGTACGTCGCCGCCAAGGCACCGGAGCGCAACGCGCTCATCGTCGTTCAGGATCACGAGCACCCGCTGCTGATGTCGGACTCATTCACGGTGGAGCGGATGCACTGGCTCGTCGCCGCCGGGGAGAGCGAGCTCGAGTGCGCCGTGAAGACGCGCTACCGGCAAGACGATCTGCCCTGCCGCGTGCGGACCGGGCGCGACGGCCGGGCGCGCGTAACGCTCGCCGAGCCCGCGCGGGCGGTCACTCCGGGGCAGTATGCGGTATTTTATTCGGACGAAGTCTGTCTCGGCGGAGGCGTGATCGCCGAGCGCGACAGCACCGCGTCCGCTCGGCGATCCGAGCGCGGAGTCTCGTATAATTCTCACCTTTCGCTGGAGGGATCATGACGGACAGCTTCAAGGCAAAGACGACGCTCGACGTGGGCAAGCGGAAGTATGAGATCTTCGGCCTCGGCGCTCTGAAATCCCACAACGTCGACCGCCTGCCTTTTTCGCTGAAGATCCTTCTGGAGAATCTGCTGCGCTTCGAGGACGGGGTTAACGTGAAGCGCAGCGACATCGAGGCGATCCTCGCCTGGGATCCGAAGGCGGCGCCGCATCACGAGATCGCCTTCACGCCGGCTCGCGTCATCATGCAAGACTTCACCGGCGTGCCATGCATCGTCGATCTCGCGGCGATGCGCGAGGCCATCGTCAAGCTCGGTGGAGATCCGCAGCGCGTGAATCCCCTTGCCCCTGCGGAGCTCGTGATCGATCACTCGGTCCAGGTCGATGAATACGGCAACGCGAATTCGCTCGAGCGCAACAACGAGATCGAGTTCGAGCGCAACGGCGAGCGCTACATGTTCTTGCGCTGGGGCCAGACGGCGTTCAGCAATTTCAAGGTGGTGCCGCCGAACACCGGTATCGTCCATCAGGTGAACCTCGAGCGTCTGGCGCGAGTCGTTTTCTCCCAGGACTCGGGCGATAAAGCGCGCGCATTCCCGGACACTCTGGTCGGGACCGATTCCCACACCACCATGATCAACGGGCTGGGCGTGCTCGGCTGGGGCGTCGGCGGCATCGAGGCCGAGGCCGCGATGCTCGGCCAACCGGTCACCATGCTCATCCCCCAAGTGATCGGCTTCAAGCTCACCGGGAGTCTGCCTGCGGGCACGACCGCTACCGACCTCGTGCTCACCGTGACCGAGATGCTGCGCAAGAAGGGGGTCGTCGATAAATTCGTCGAGTTCTTCGGCGACGGCCTCAAGGGTCTGCCGCTCGCCGACCGCGCGACCATCGCCAATATGTCGCCGGAGTTCGGGTCGACCTGCGCCATCTTTCCGATCGATGAGGAAACGATTCGCTATCTCGAGCTCACGGGCCGTGCCCCTGAGCAAATCGCGTTGGTCGAAGCTTATGCGAAGGCCCAGGGCCTGTGGCGGATCGACGGGGCGAAGTCCGCCGAGTACACCGACGTGGTGGAGCTCGATCTCGCGCGCGTGGAGCCCTCGCTCGCCGGCCCCAAGCGGCCTCAGGACCGGGTGCCGCTGCGCTCGGCGCAAAGCGTCTACTCGAGCAGTCTCAAGAAGATGGCCGAAGAGCGCGCTCAGAAAAATCCCGGCGCGAGCGGCAAATCGAATGCGGTGATCGCCGGTAAAAGCGCCGAGATCAAGGATGGGGCCGTCCTCATCGCCGCCATCACGAGCTGCACCAACACGTCGAACCCGGCGGTGCTGGTCGCGGCGGGACTGCTCGCGCGCAAGGCCCGCGCCCTGGGACTCGAGTCGAAGTCCTGGGTCAAGACCTCGCTTGCCCCCGGATCGCGCGTGGTCACCGATTATCTCAAGAAGGCCGGATTGCTTGCCGACCTCGAGGCGCTCGGCTTCTACACGGTCGGCTACGGCTGTACGACCTGCTTGGCCGAGGGCACGCCGGTGACGCTCGCGGATGGAACGGCCCGCCGCATCGAGTCACTGCCCTCGGTGGGCGGCCAGCGGGTGCTTGCGCCCCGCACTGAAGGCGAGTTGCAGATGGCGATCCAGTCGGAGCGCATGGACCAGGGCGAGCGCGACTGCGTATCGATCGTGCTCGAGGACGGCCGCTCCCTCACCCTCACGCCCGATCATCGCGTGTTGCGCTCGGACGGACGCTGGGTCAGGGCCGACGAGCTCGTTCTGAACGAGGATCGCGTCCTAATAGGTCCGGAGGCGCCGCTCGACCAGCCCGGTGAAGACGAGTCGGGCTATGAGTTGCAGGCGGGAGCCCGGATTTTCACCATGGCGGCCGATGACGAGCGGCGCCGCACACTCGCCTTTGCGCGCCTGCTGGGCCATTTACTGAGCGATGGGTCGATCAGCCGCGAGGGACAGGCGCGGGTCCATGTCGGGCAGAAGTTCGACCGCGAAGCGGTTCTCAATGATATCGAGCTGCTCACCGACAAGCGGCCGAAAGCCACCGCTTACGATCAACGCAAGTGGTCCATCGTACTGCCGCTCGAGCTCACTCAGAGCGTGCTGTCGCTCGCGGGGATACGCGTCGGCCGGCGCATCGACCAGCCCGCTTTCCTGCCCGACTTCCTGTTGAATCCGGAATGCCCGGTCTCGGTGATTCGCGAATTCCTGGGTGGCACTTTCGGTGCAGACGGACATGCTCCTACCTTGCATCGCTATGGCAAGAGGATGGATCAGGCGAGCCTGACGCCGCCCATCTACTCGCAAAGCGCCAAACCCGAGTTCGTCGATTCCACGAGGGGGAAGATGGATCACATCATCAATCTGCTGTCCCGGTGCGGGGTCGAAGTCTCCGGTGCCGTGGTCCGCGAATATCCCACCCGTCGCTCGGCCTCGACTTATCCCAGCGCACAGGACGGAATCGCTCGACGGGAAATCCGATTGGAACTGCCGGATGGGCTTTCCTTCGTCGAGCGGATCGGCTATCGCTACTGCATCGACAAGACTCTGCGAGCGAGTGCGGCTGCCGTCTATTGGCGCATGCTAGAGACCATCGACCGCCAGCGGTTATGGATGTCCGATCGACTCGAGCGCATGTCCCGCTACCCGACCCAACGTCCCTTCGCCCGGTGGCGATCTGTCGCCGCACGCGAGCTCGCCGAACTCGAGACACCGATCTTCCCGCACTACTCACTGCTCGAAGGGTATGATCGGTTCTCGCGTTTGCCGGCAGCGACAGCACGTGCCTTCCGTCCTTTACATCGTCAGAGTTGCGAGTTTCCTTCGCCCGCACGGCTCTTTGAGCAGCTCGGCGTGAGCCACTGGTTCGGCGCGCTGCGTGCGCGTCAATCGCTTGATCGCACGAAACGCTACTGTCTCGACAAGGAGTCCCTGACATTCCCGGCCTTGAGCTTGCGCGTCATCGACCGTCGCGCCGCGGGACGCCGGCCGGTCTTCGACATTGCGGTGCCCGAGGTACAGGCGTTCCTCGCCGGCAATATTGCCGTACACAATTGCATCGGAAATTCAGGACCTTTGAAGCCCGAGATTTCCGAGGCGGTGAAGGCGGGCGACGTGGTGGCCTGCTCGGTGCTTTCCGGCAACCGCAACTTCGAGGGCCGCGTGCATCCGGAGATCAAGATGAATTTTCTCGCCTCGCCGCCGTTGGTCGTGGCGTACGCGCTCGCGGGCAGTCTCGACCTCGATATCACCACATCGCCGCTCGGCACCGGCAAGAACGGCAAGCCCGTCTATTTGAAGGACGTATGGCCGAGCGCGGCAGAGGTGGCGAAGACAATGGCTGCTTCGGTCGACTCCGGCATGTTCACCAAGGGCTACGCCAACGTGTTCCAGGGCGATGAGCGCTGGCGCAGCATCAAGACGCCGGAGGGCAAGATCTACGCCTGGGACGGAAAATCCACCTACGTGAAGAATCCGCCCTATTTCGACGGCATGAGCATGACGCCTGCCGCGGTGGCCGACATCAAGGGAGCGCGGGCGCTCGCGGTGCTTGGCGATTCGGTGACCACCGATCACATTTCCCCGGCCGGCAATATTTCCAAATCGAGCCCCGCCGCCAAATATCTGATGTCGCAGGGCGTGAGCCCCGCCGACTTCAATTCCTATGGGGCGCGCCGCGGCAACCATGAAGTCATGATGCGCGGAACCTTCGCCAACATCCGGCTGCGCAATTTGCTGTTGCCGGGCACCGAGGGCGGCGTGACTCTGCACATCCCGAGCGGGGAATCCCTGTCGATCTTCGATGCCGCCATGAAATACAAGGCGGACCGCACTCCGCTCGTGATCTTGGCGGGCAAGGAATACGGCACCGGCAGCTCGCGCGACTGGGCGGCCAAAGGCACCATGCTGCTCGGGGTGAAAGCGGTGATCGCCGAGAGCTTCGAGCGCATTCATCGCTCGAACCTGATCGGCATGGGCGTCCTGCCGCTGCAGTTCCAAGAAGGCGCGAACGCGCAGACGCTCGGGCTCACCGGTAAGGAGAGCTTCGACCTCGTCGGGCTGGATGGCGGCGCCGCGAAATCGGTGACCGTGATTGCGCGTGGCGAGGGCGGCAAGACGCAGGAATTCAAGGCACGGCTCCGGATCGACACGCCCAAGGAGCTCGACTACTACCGCCACGGCGGCATCCTGCACTACGTCTTGAGACAGCTCGCAGGCAGCCGCAAGGCCGCCTAGCGCGCCGGCGCTCCTCAGCGGCTCGGGCCGGGGGATACCGTCGGCGCGGCTGGGGTCGCGCCGATGCTGCCGGCCTCGACCAGCACCATGGCCGACGGATCGAGGTGGGCCCGGATGGCATGGTCGACTGCCTCGCGCGTCACCCCCCGCACCACCTCGGGATAGCGGTCCAACCAGTCGAGATCGTAACCGCGCTGAAGCGACGCGAGGATCACGCTCGCGAGCCCGCCGGTGGTCGACAAGCCGACGAAGTAGCCTCCGACGATCCCCTGCTTGCGCGTCTCGAGCTCACTGTCGGTGACGCCGTCCCGCCACCATTCCTCGAGCACTTGACGGGTCGTGGCGACACCCCTGTCGAGCAGCGCGGGTGCGAAGCTTGCCGAAATGCTCCACGCGCCGTCCGCGATCGTATCCGCCGTCACCGCGGCGCCGATCCCATAGGTGAGTCCCTCGCGGTCACGCACGGTTCCCATGAGACGTCCGGTGAATCCTTGACCGAGAATCGCCGTGCCGACGCGCAGCGGGATCGAATCCGCATCGCGGTAGCGCAGTCCGGTGGCTTGTCCGAGGATGACCGTCGTGCTCGGCTTGTCCTTGAGCGGCACCTCGACGGTGCGGGTCTCGAGCGTCCCGCGCGCGGTCGCCGGCTCGGCGGGCCGCAAGTAATCCTCGCCCCCGCTCCAACCCGCAAAATTTTTGGCGATCTCGCGGCGCACGGCCGGATCGCTGATATCGCCCGCGAGGACGAGCGTCATGTGTCTCGGGCCGACGTACTTGGCATGAAAGGCTTTGACCTCCTCGAGCGTCGCGGACTGCGCGGCACTCAGGAGCTCCTCGACCGTGTGCGGTCGATTCGGATGCCCCGGCGGAAAGATTGCGCGTGCATACGCCTCCTGCGCACGCGCAGCGGTGTTCTGCAACGAGTCCTGCAGCGAGCCGATGAACTGCTGCCTCGCTTTGGCGAGCTCGGCCGGCGCGAACGCGGGGGACCGCAGCTCGGCGGCCAGGATCGAGAGCACCAGCGGCAGGTCCTTCTGCAGGCACTTCGCATGGATTTCGAGGCTCTGTGTGCCCACGCCGAACGAGATCGTTGCACCGAGATTCTCCAGCCGCCCCGCAATCGCGAACTTGTCGAGCTTGGTCGTGCCGCGATCGAGCATCATGCCGGTGAGCGTCGGCACCGCAGCATTGCCCGTCCCGGCCATGGCATCGCCCGCAGGCAGCGCGCCCGTCACCACGACGACATCGCGCACGTTCGTGCGATACGTGACGAGATCGATGCCGGCGGTCCGCGCACGGTGCCCCCTCGCGGCCATGCCTGCCGCCGCGGCGTCCGCTCGAGCGGCGAGCGCCTGGGCGGCCCCAGCCGTCGCACAGACCATGCCCATCCAGCCGATCGAAGCTCGCCACCAGCCAATCGAGAGGCGGTGCCCTGCTGTCCTCATGGTTTCTCCGGTGCGCGCGCCGCGGGCGGCGCGGGGGGTGCAGGCGGCGCGCCGTGCGGCGCCGGAACGAACCAGCCGGTGGTGCTCTGATTCTCGTTGAGATACTGCTGCGCGACGCGCTGCACGTCGGCCGGCGTCACCTGCTCGACCTTCTGCGGAAACGTCACGTAGAGTGTCCAGTCGCCCACCGCGATCCATTCGTTGAGCTCGCTGGCCGCTCCCGCGGTGCCGTCGCGCTTGTAGGCCTGCCCGGCCAGAACCTGCTGCCGCACGCGCGCGATCTCCTGCGCGGTCACGCCCCCGATCTTTATCTTCTCGACTTCTGCGAGCAACGCCTGCTCGACCTGCTCGTGCGTCGCGCCGGGTGCAAGCGCGGCATACAGCGTATGCAGCGACAGATCATGGCGCAGATCCGTTTCCGAGTCCGCGCTCAATGCCAATCCCGCGTCAACCAGCGCGTGATACAGGCGCGAGCTCTTGCCCGAGCTCAGGATGCCGTCGAGCATCTCGAGCGCGGGCTGATCGGCATCGCGACCGTTCGGCACCTTGTGCGCAATGATCACCGTGCCGAGCTCCCCGGGGCGTCTCACGACGACGCGGCGGGGCCCGATCTGAGCAGGCTCCTCGGTATAGATGGTCGGAATGGGCTGCGGCGAATGCGCATAGTCGCCGTAATATTTCCTCACCAGCGCCAAGGCCGCGGCGGGCTCCACGTCGCCGACCACGCTGACGGTCGCATTGTTCGGCCAATAGAAGGTGTCGTAGAACTCGCGCAGTTTCTCGATCGGCACGTGCTCGATGTCGCTCTTGTAGCCGATGACCGGATGGTGATACGGGAGCGCCACATAGGCCGCGGCGGAGACCTCCTCCATCAAGACCGTGTTCGGGTCGTTCTTGCCGCGCTCGTATTCATTGCGCACCACCGTCATCTCCGCCTGCCGATCGGACTCGCGCAGCGAGAGATGGCGCATCCGATCGGCCTCGATCGCGACATAGCCGTCCAGAAAGTCCCGACCGATCGTGGCAAAGTAATTCGTCCGATCGTACGCGGTGGTGGCGTTGAACTGTCCGCCGACACGCTCCAGATATTGCTTGATGCTATTGCCCTTTGCATCGTTGAAGCGCTCGCTTCCCTTGAACATCATGTGCTCGAGGAGGTGGGTCGATCCGGTGGTGCCGGTCACCTCGTTGCGCGAGCCCACACGATAGGTGACTTGAAAGGTCACCACCGGAGCCGAGTGGTCCGGCATGACGAGGACGTCGAGTCCGTTCGCCTCGAGCCGATATTCATCGATCCCGCCGAGCGATTTCACGTAGGCAAAGCCGGGAGCTGCGATTCCATGAACCGGCTCGGCGCCGTGCGCCGTCATCGAGCACAGCGCGAACCCCAGCGCCGCCGCCCTGCGGATTGTCGTTGTATTCGCCATCGAATCTCCTATTTGTCGCACCCGGGCGATCGGCGCCCCGGCACCACCACAATGGTATTGCACCTGATGCCAACGGTGCTGCGCGCCCATCCGCAGCATTCATGGTGCTGGAAGGTGATAGGGACCGATGCTTTTTTCAGAGGGCTCAAGTAGGGTGGACCGCGGCCGCGGAGCATAGGCAAATTTTGAATACTTACGGCTCTGCAATTCGTGCGTGCAGATCATAATATGAAACTGGGTCACGCAAGACGTGTCGTCGAAATCGGCTATGAATCTTGCTGATCAGGGTCCTGCAAAATCGACCATCCGGCGAATAAAATCTATTTTTCTCGCGAAATAAGACGTACCGCTTGTGAATGCCGGCCAGTCGCCTCTCAGCGGCCGACACGTCGAGCCATCTTCCAGCGACTTCCTTGCCAAAAAGGCCAGTCGTTGTGGCATTCGCATCAAAGGACACATAACTGCCCTCCAATGCAGGAAATGGGGCCTTGACGTGGTGCCGCATACCCTGATTGAAGAAACTGAACTGCGTATAGCCCAACTGTCTGAGAAGGTAGATTTGCTTCAGCCCTTCTGAGAAATCATGCTGAGCAATCTCTATGGACACGTAAGCCGGGACATGGCTTTTCCCGATTAGGGTCTTCAAGGGAATCGTATCGGCGCCTTCGATGTCGATCTTCATGTAATACGGGGTGCCTCGGGTCTCCATCATTTCGGCGACGTTAATCGTCGGCACATCGACCCTTCTGTACTGCGCGCCCTCTTTCTCGTTTTGCTTAACGAAATAGGGATTGGTCGTGTTCCAATATGTTTTTTGATCGCAGATGTAGAATGTCACTGTGTCGCCGCTTTTCTCGCCTACGGCGCCGTAGATGACCTCGCATCGACCCGAATCCACTTCGGCCGAAAACCGCTTTGAGACCTGGTCACAAAGTGCTCTATCGGCGTCGATTGCCACAACTCTGAAACCTTTTCGCAAATAGAAGTCTGTGTCGTCGCCGTTGTGACAACCGACATCGAAGATAAGATCGTCACTCAAGGGGAAGAAGGTCTCTCGGGTGGAAGATATCCCGGACAGCATTTGCTGTTTATAGCGCGGGCCACGCGTGATGGCCAGTGGACGCGGCGCAGGCGTGCGTCCTCTTTATTATTTAGAGATAAACGTCTTAAGCTATTGTAATATATTAAAATTAATGAGTCACACGGGATCATCCTCCGCCTGCCCGCTCGCCGCACCGCGCGCCGTGGCGCTGTTCGATCTGGACGGCACGCTCACCTATCACGACACGCTCCTCCCCTTTCTCGCCGGCTACCTTGCGCGGCACCCGGCACGGCGCTCGCGGCTATGGCCACTGGTCCCCGCGCTTCTCGATTACGCGCTCGGCGGCCGCGACCGCGGGCGGTTGAAATCGCAGGCCATCCGAGCCGTGATGGGCGGCGATCGCCGCCCATCCATCGAATCGTGGGCGGAGCGGTTCGTGACCGCTCTTCCGGGCAAGGGGGCGTTCCGCACCGCCGGGCTCGCGACGCTCGAGGCGCATCGCGCCGCGGGCGATGCGCTGGTGCTTCTCTCCGCGAGTCCGGATCTGTATGCACCACTGATCGGACGGCTGCTGCGCTTCGATCGCACCGTGTGCACGGAGATTTGCTGGGACGGGGACCGGCTGGACGGTCGCTTGCGTACCGCGAACCGGTTCGGGGAAGAGAAGGTGCGGTGCCTCGAGCGACTGCGCGAGGAGTATCCACACGCGGCCGTGACCGCTTACGGCAACAGCGCATCCGACCTCCCGCACCTTGCCCTTGCCGATCGGGCGCTGCTCGTCAACGGTAGCTCGGGGGCACGGCGCGCCGCGGCGCGTAGCGGCATCCCCACCGCGAGGTGGCGTTAGGATCTGCCCGTCCCGAACGCTAGCGCTTGAGGGTTTCGAGAGACCGATGCAGCTTCATGAGCAGCGCCTCGGTGCTCTGCCAGTCCATGCACGGATCGGTGATGGACACGCCGTACTCGAGCGTGCCCAAATCCTTGGGGATCGGCTGATTGCCCGCCTTCAGGTGGCTTTCGAGCATGAGACCCACGATGGAGCGGCTGCCGTCCAGGATCTGCGTCACGCAGTTCTCGGCGACCAGCGGCTGTAGGCTCGGGTCTTTGTTGGAGTTGCCATGGCTGCAATCGACCACGATGTTGGTCGGCAGGTTGGCCTGCGCGAGTTGTCGCTCGGCGAGCGCAATGCTGACTGCATCGTAGTTCACGCGGCCGCCGCCGCCGCGCAGCACGATATGCGCATGCGGGTTGCCTCGCGTGCGGAATACCGCGGACTGGCCTTGCTGCGTGATGCCCAGGAAGTGATGCGGATGACGCACCGACTCGAGCGCGTTGATCGACGTGGCAAGCGCTCCGTCGGTGCCGTTCTTGAATCCCACGGGCGTCGACAATCCGCTCGCCATCTCCCGGTGCGTCTGCGATTCCGTGGTGCGGGCGCCGATCGCAGTCCAGGTGATGAGCTCGGAGAGGTACTGAGGCATGATGGGATCGAGCGCTTCGGTGCCCGCCGGCAGGCCGAGCTCGGCCACGTACAGAAGCAGCTCGCGCGCGAGCAAGATCCCTTTCTCGATGTGAAAGGAGTCATCGAGATCCGGATCGTTGATGAGGCCCTTCCATCCCACGGTGGTGCGCGGTTTCTCGAAATACACCCGCATGATGAGCAACAGCGTCGGGGCCACGCGATCGGAAAGCGCTTTCAGCCGGCCGGCATATTCCCGCGCCGCTGCGACGTCGTGAATGGAGCACGGGCCGACCACCACGAACAGCCGGGGATCGCGCCGCTCCAAGATGGCGCGCACGGCTTCGCGGCCGCGCAGCACGGTTTCGGCGGCGCCCGCGGTGAGCGGTAAGCGACGCTTGACTTCCTCGGGAGTCGCCAACAAGTCGCTCGATGCGACATTGACGTTTTGCAATCGGTCCTGGAATTCCGCCACTCGCTGCCCGCCTACATGGACGTTCTGATCGTCCAAAGCTCAGGGAAAAATTTGAGATCCAGCGCCTTGGTGAGATAGGACACGCCGCCGGTCCCACCCGTCCCGCGCTTGTAGCCGATGATGCGCTCGACGGTCTTCACGTGCGTGAAGCGCCACAGCTGGAATTTGTAATCGAGATCGACGAGCCGTTCGGCAAGCTCGTACAGATCCCAGTCCTTGACCGAGTTGTGGTACACGCTGAGCCATGCCGCGGCGACCTGCTTGCTGGCCTGATAGGGCTGCGTGAAATCGCGGTCGATCGCCTCGGGCGGCACGTCGAGGCCGCGGCGGCTCAAGAGGCGCAGCACCTCGTCGTAGAGGCTGGGTGCCTTCAGCGCGCGCTCGAGCATCTCGTAGGTCGCCGGATCCGCGCGGAACACCTCGATGAGGTCCGCGTTCTTGTTGCCGATCAAAAACTCGAGCAGCCGGTACTGCGCCGATTGAAACCCCGAGGAGCGGCCGAGGGTATTGCGGAACGCCGAGTAATCGTATGGCGTGATCGTCGCGAGCACGTCCCAGGTCTGCAGCAGCTGCTGCTGGATGGTCGAGACCCGCGCGAGCATCTTGAACGTGGGACCCAGATCGTCCCGGCGGACGCAATCGATGACCGCATTGAGCTCGTGCAGGCAGAGCTTCATCCACAGCTCCGACACCTGATGAATCACGATGAACAGCATCTCGTCGTGCTGGTATGACAAGGGACGCTGTGCATCGAGGAGCTTCTCGAGACCGAGATACTGGGAATAGCTCAAGGAATCCTTGAGATCCCAGTGGACCTCCTCGTCGCTCACGTCGACGAACGGCTTGGCCGCGCGCTCACCTTCGCTCATGGGCTAACTTCCGAAAACCCACAGCGGCACCGTCCGCCAGCCGGCGAGGAGCTCGCGGTCCAGGCGCCGGTAATCCGGCTCGAGGCTCTGCACCAGCCGCCAGAAGTTGGGCGAATGATTCATGTGCTTGGTGTGCGCGAGCTCGTGGATGAAGAGGTAGCGCACCACCTCGGGCCGCAGGAACACGAGGGAGCAGTTCAGGCTCACCGTGCCGCGGGTGGAGCAGCTGCCCCAGCGCGTGCGCTGGCAGCGAATGACCACCCGCTCGACTGAATAATTCAAATCGTGCGCGAGCTTGAAGAGGGGCGGCGCCAGACGCTCCTGCGCCGCCTGCTTCAGCCATTCCCTGAGCTTGAGGCGCGCCTGGTCGGTGTCGGGCGCGCGCACCGAAAGTCTTGCACCCTCGAGCGATATCTCGCGCCGCGCCGCCCGCTGCCACTCCACCTCGAAACGCTCGGCGGTGTACGCCAACTCGACGCGCGCGGGCACGCTCGCGGCGGGTTCCGCGAAGCATTGCATCGCCGCCACCTTGCGATCGATCCACGGGGTGAAGCGCTGGACGAAGTCGCGCACCGCATGTGCCTTCACGCCCACCGGGACAACGATCTCCACCCGTCCACCGACGTGCACGCGCGCCGTCAGCCGTCGCGCGCGAGCGCTCACGCGCACCGCGAACGCACCGCCCGAGCTGCGCGTCTGAAACAGCGACAGTTGGGTTCCCTCTGGCTTCATCGCGCCGAATAATAACAGGTTGACGCCGCTCCGGGTTCAGGCCCCGCTCAGCGCCGGACCAGCGCGGCCAGTTGTTTTTGCGCCGCTTTATAATCCGGCGCGACGATCAGGGATTTCTCGATCCAGTTGCGCGCGCCGAGCACGTCGCCGTGCGCCGCGAGCTGCATGCCGAGTGCGAGGTAGGCCTCGGCGTGGCCCCATCCAGGCGCGTCGTTGCGGGTGGCCGAGGTCTGCTCGAACAGCTGCGCCGATTCCTTGAGCTGTGCAAGAGCCCGTTGATTTTCCGGCGAGTTCGGCTTCGACCTCGACAGGCCGTCCATGGCGAGCAGATAGAGCACGCGCGGGTTGCGCGGCGCGAGCGCGAACGCAGACTTGAGCCGCTCATCCTCCCGCGACCGCAGCAGCACCGCCTCGAGGTGCTTCTCCTTGGCAAGCTCCCCGTAGCAGGCGGACTGCAAGGCGAGCGCCTCCGGCGATTTGACATCTTGCTCGAGGACGGGCTTCAGCTGATCGATGCAGTCGGCGAACGCAGGAGCCGCCGCTTTCGGGCGTGATCGCAAGGCGAGCAATCCGAACCGATATTGCGCATGTGCCAGGTGATAGCGAAGTGCCGCATCCGCTCCACCCGCCTTGACCTGATTGCCGAGATTTTGCACGAGGTTGGTGAGCTCATTGAGATCCTCCGTCTCATAGGCGTACAGGATCTGCGCCTGTAAGTCGCCGCCTTCCTGCGCCTCGATCACCGCCCAGGGCGGCAAGACCGACAGGAGCAGCAGCACCAGTCTCAATCCCCTCGCTCCTCGCATACCTGCGCTCTCCCTCAAGCCGCGTGTACGATACGGGGCCGAAGATATCATAACGAGGTGGCGGCTCTTGGCGCGCGAATTCATCGACATCGGTGCAAACCTGACGCATTCGAGTTTTGCCGCGGACTTAAGCTGCGTGCTCGCGCGCGCCACCGAGGCCGGTGTCGCCCGTCAGGTGGTGACCGGAACGGACATTCACGGCTCGCGATCCGCCGCCGAACTCGCCGTCCGACATCCGCGGATTCTCTGGAGCACAGCCGGCGTGCATCCGCATCACGCCGCAGAGTTCGAGCCTGCGCATCGCGCGCAATTGGAAGCGCTCCTCGAGTTGCCGAGCGTGGTGGCGGTCGGTGAATGCGGGCTCGACTATTTCCGGGATTTCTCGCCCCGTCCCGCGCAGCGGACGGCATTCGTCGCGCAGCTCGAAATCGCCGCGGCCGCCCGCAAACCCGTGTTTCTGCATCAGCGCGACGCGCACGAGGATTTCATAGCCATTCTGGCCGAACATCGCGCAGCGCTCGTCGGCGGAGTCGCACACTGCTTCACGGGAGGCCCCGCAGAGCTCGAGGCTTATCTCGATCTCGACTTGTCCATCGGCGTCACCGGCTGGGTCTGCGATGAGCGCCGTGGCGAAAGTTTGCGCACGGCCGTGCCGCGGATCCCGCCCGGCCGGCTGTTGATCGAGACCGATGCGCCCTACCTCCTGCCGCGCGATCTCGCGCCGCGACCGAAATCGCGCCGTAACGAGCCCGCCTACCTGCCGCACATCGCACGCACGGTGGCGGCGCTGCGCGCAGAATCGCTCGATGAGGTGGCCGAGGCGACGACGCGCAATGCTGAGCGCCTGTTCGGACTGGGATCGTCCGCCTAGAGATTGGTAAAGAGGTGCGGACTCGGTTTCAGTTGCGCAACGACCCGGCTCCAAGTCTCCGCGGACGGCGCGAGCGAGGCCGATCCTTTGAGGCTGCGGTCGACCTGCGGAAATTCCACCTCGATGCCGTCGAGCATCATGACGTACTTGGGCATGCCCTTCGTGAACTTGCCGATGTTCGAGAACAGCAGCCGCCCCTCGACCGGAAAATCCCCGACCAGCGCCTTCACGGCGGCGATGCGATCGTAGAGCGCGGGCTGGGGATTGTCGAAAGTGAAGCGGCGGCGGCCGATCACGGTCCAGTCGCTCATCTGATCGCCGCCGAAGATCAGCCCCGCGACCCGACGCGTGTCCAGCACCAGCAGTCCCCGCGGTGTGAGGAGCAGGTGATCGATGTGGATGTAACCGCCCATCCCGTCCGGCACCAGCACCTGGTGGGCGGACTCGTAGGCAATCCGGTCGAGCCGGGCGAGAAGCCGCTTGCGCCGCGCCCGACGCCGGTAGGCGCCGACGGCCATATAGCCGCCGACTCCGATGAGCGCAACCGCGATTCCGGCCGCGATCCATTCCGGCTCGATGTTGAGCTCGGTCATTGGATCGCCGCAGCCACCGCCTCGAGGGAGGGCGGAAGGTCCTGAAGATGCTGCGGCAGCGCGAGGAGTCTCGCCAGCGCCGGCGGCACCTCCACCGCGGCGCCGATGATCGGCTCCACGATATCGTTGAACTTGGCCGGATGCGCGGTCGCCACCAGGATCCAGGGACTGTCGCGCCGCTCGCCATCGCTCAGACGCTGGTAGACTTCCGCAGCGGTGGCCGTGTGCGGACACCATTCGCGTCCAAATCGCATGAAGTCCTCTCCGATTCTTCGGCGAATTGTAGCGTCATCGACGCTCTCCGCGCTCAAGTGTCGGCTCACCGCATCGAAGCTCGGATACAGGGTGCGCACCCGCTCCATGTTGCTGGGATTCCCGACATCCATTGCCGAGGCGAGCGTCTGAACGCTCGGCCGAGGCCGCCACTCGCCGTCGCGCAAAAAATCCGGGACGGTACGATTGGCGTTGTGCGCAAGAATGATGCGCCCGATCGGCAGGCCCATGGCACGGGCCCACATGGCGGCGAAGGCGTTGCCGAGATTTCCCGCGGGAATGATGTAGGAAGCTTTCTTGCCCGTGCGGCGCTCGACTTCGAGGCTCGAGGCGACGTAGTACACCATCTGTGGAAGCAAGCGGCCGATATTGATGCTGTTCGCCGAACTGAAATGATGGCGCGCGCGCAGCCTCGGATCCATGAAGGCCTCTTTCACCAGGCGCTGGCAGTCGTCGAAGGTCCCGCCAATGCGCAGGGCGAGGACGTTCCGGTCCCAGCAGGTGAGCTGGTGCTCCTGACGGGCGCTCACGAGGCCCTTGGGGTAGAGAATGACGATCCGGACCCAGGGCCGGCGGTGGAAGGCGGCGGCGACGGCGCCCCCGGTATCACCGGAGGTGGCCACCAATATGGTCATGGGGGGATCCGCCGCCGATTGCGAGCGCTCGAGCGTCTCGGCAAGAAAGCGCGCACCGAAATCCTTGAAAGCGGCCGTCGGACCGTGAAAAAGCTCGAGCACGAACAGGGGGTCGGGGCACTTTTCGACCGCCGTCGTCGGCGCGGGAAAATCGAGCGCGGCTTCGGCGATCTCCGCGAGCCTGGGGTGCAGCGGATCGCCGTCGAAGAAGCCGTCGAGCGCGGCGCGCGCGATATCGGGCAACCGGGTCATGTCCGCGAAGGCGCTCGGATCGACCTGCGGCAGCCGCGTCGGCACATAGAGGCCACCGTCCGGGGCCAGCCCCTGGCGGATCGCCTCGCTCAAACCGACCTGCGGCGCGCCGTTGCGCGAGCTCGAGAAGCGCAGCGCCGACATCAGCCGCTCACCACGCGGGCGCCCGGATTGTCGATCGAGGAAATCCAGGAGTCCGACTTGAGGTCGTGATTCAAGAACGCGGATATCATCGCCGCCCGCACCGCCTCGGTGTGCGGAAGCTCCGCCCACGCGAAGATGGTGGGGCCGGCTCCCGAGATCGAGCAGCCGAGCGCGCCGGCCGCCATGGCGCCGCGCTGCACGTCCTTGAAGCCCGGAATCAGATTCTGACGCTGCGGCTCGATGATCACGTCGTTGAAGGACTCGCGGATCATGTCGAGGTCGTTCGAATAGCAGCCGCTGATGAATCCCGCGAGATTCGCGCTCTGCCAGACGAAGTCGGAGCGCGTCACGTCGCTTTTGAGCACCGCGCGCGCCTCGCGCGTGCCCAAGTGCATGTGCGGATGAACGAGCACGCAGCGCAGCGAGCGCGGCACCGGAATTTGCTTGACCCGCGGGTGGTCGATGCCGACCGTGAGCACCAGGCCGCCATACAGACAGGGCGCGATGTTGTCGACGTGTGCGGATCCGCTCGCGACGATCTCCCCTTCCATCGCGAACTTGAGGAGCCGCAGCGGCGGCAACGGGCGCTCGATCAGAGCGTTGGCGGCAACCACCGCCGCCACGGCGGACGCCGCCGATCCGCCCATGCCGGAGGCCAGCGGGATACCCTTGTCGATGTCGATCTCGAAACCGTATTCAAGCTTGAGCGCCGCTTGCATCGCCTGCACCGCGCGCCCGGCCGTATTGCGCTTCGGGTCCACTGGTAAGTCGCCGGCGACCCCTTTGACGGTGCGGATGCGCACCAGCGGCTCATCGATCCGCTTGAGCCGCACCCGATCGCCGACGGACTCGACCGTGTGCCCGAGAATATCGAAGCCGATTCCGACGTTGGCGACCGTGGCGGGTGCGAATGCGGTGACCTCGTTCTGCATTGGGCTCCCTGGGATGACTACAGATGCGCGCCGAGATAGGCCGACAGGCGTAAAAGGTCCGAGAAAACGCCTCCGGCGGTGACCTCGGGACCTGCCCCGGGACCCTGCACGATGAGCGGATTGTCGCAGTAGCGTCGCGTCGCATAGCGCACGACATTGTCGGTGAGCGCGATGTTGGCAAAGGCGTGCTTCGAGTCGAGGCGTGTCAACCCGACCGTCGCCTTGCCGTCCGCATCGACCCGGCCCACGTACCGCAGCACTTCTCCCTCGGCCTTCGCCGCCTCGAGCAGCTTCGCCATCATCCCGTCGAATTCCGGCAGCCGGTGCATGAACTCCTCGGCGCTGCAGCCGTCGAGTGCCTGAGGCACGAGCCCCTTCACCTCGACGTCGGACATCTCGAGCGTCAACCCCATTTCGCGTCCCAGGATGATCAGCTTGCGCGCGACATCCATCCCCGACAGATCGTCGCGCGGATCGGGCTCGGTATAGCCCTTTTGTTTGGCAGCGAAAACGATCGAGGAAAAAGACTCGCTGCCGTCGAACACGTTGAAGAGGTACGCAAGCGTACCCGAGAAGATGCCCTCGATCCGGATGATCTCATCGCCCGTTTCGCGCAGGTCCCGCAGCGTGTGGATGACCGGCAGGCCGGCGCCTACCGTCGCCTCGTAGAGATAGTGTGTGCCGGCGGCGCGCGCCGCCTCCTTGAGAGCCCGGTAGGCCGGCAACGCGCCGCTGTTCGCCTTCTTGTTCGGAGTCACCACGTGGATGCCGCGGGCGAGCCAATCGCGGTAGCAGCTCGCCACCTCCGCGCTCGCCGTGCAGTCGATGATGACGGTGTGCGGAATATAATCGGCTCGCACATGTGCCGCGAACTTGTCGAGGTCGAGCGGCTCGCCTTTCTGCGCAAGGAGCGCGGGCCAGTCGGCAAGATCGATGGCGTCCTCGGCGAGCAGCATGCGCTTGGAGCTCGCTATACCGCGGACTCGAAGGTCGAGATTCAAGGCTCGCAGACGCTGCACTTGGCTCGCGATCTGCGTGAGCAGCACGCGCCCGACGGTGCCCGGCCCGATCAGCCCGATGGACAAGGTATTCGGGGAGAGATAGAACGCGGCGTGCACGGCCCGCAACGCCTTGGCCGCGACTTTCCCGTCCACCACCAGCGAGATGTTGCGCTCCGAGGCGCCCTGCGCGATCGCGCGCACGCTGATCGCCGCATCGCCGAGCGAGTTGAAAACCTTCGCAGCCACGCCGTGCGCTCCGGCCATGCCGTCGCCGACGACCGCCAGGATGGCGAGGTCGAGCGCCACGTCGACGTGCTGAATCTGGCCGTCGCGCAGCTCCGAATCGAAGGCGCGGCGGACCGCCTCCTCGGCGCGCTGTGCCTGAGCGGCCGGAACCGCGAAGCAGATCGAGTGCTCGGAGCTGCCCTGCGAGATCAGAATGACCGAGATGCCCGCATCGCGCAGGGCGCCGAACAGCCGATGCGCGGTGCCGGGAACGCCGATCATTCCCGCACCCTCGAGATTCACCAGCGCCACCGGATCGATGGTGGTGATGCCCTTCACCTTGAGCGCCGACACGGGATTTGCGCAGATGAGGGTGCCGACTTTCTGCGGCGCGAACGTGTTGCGGATCCAGATCGGAATGTCGCGCGCGACGGCGGGCTCCATGGTCTGAGGGTGAATCACCTTGGCGCCGAAATACGCGAGTTCCATCGCCTCGTTGTAGGAAAGCTGATCGATCGTCTGTGCATTGGGCACGAGACGCGGGTCCGCCGAAAGTACGCCGTCGACATCGGTCCAAATGATGATCTCGGGTGCCTTGAGGAGCGCCCCAAAAATGGAGCCGGAAAAATCGCTGCCGTTGCGTCCGAGGGTCGTTTGAATGCCGCTCGTGGTGGTCGCGATGAAGCCGGTGACGATGAGCCGCCCACGAAATCCTTCGGGAATCCGCGCCGCCAGATTGCGCTCGCTGTCGGCCCATTGGACCGTCGGTCCGAGAGGGCCCCATTCGACGATGATGACCTCCCGGGCGTCGATCCAAAGCACATCGCCGTCGATGCGGCCGCGCTCGCGTAGAAAAGGCGCGAACAACCGCGTCGACCAGATCTCGCCATAGCCCGCGATCACGTCGCGCATCGAGTAGGTCGCTGCGCGGATGAGGCGCACCGTCTGCAGCACGCCGGCGATATCCTTGCAATCGCGGGCAAGCTGCATGCAGTAGGTTTCGCAGGCGGACGGCGACAACAGCTCCGCCGCGAGCTTTTCGTGACGCTTCCACAGCTCCTCGATCGCGCCCGTCACATCGCCGTCGGGGCGCTCGGCGAGGCTGACGGAATTCAAGAGGGCGTCGGTGACCCCGCGGCAGGCGGACAGGACGACGGCCTCGCGCGGGTTCGCGGAGGCTTCGAGAATATCGGCGACGCGTCGGAAGCAACTGGCATCCGCGACGCTCGACCCGCCGAACTTGTGCACGATCCACTTATCCATACTTCACACACGCCCAACCGCTGGAGCGTGGTTCCAAGCGTCCTATAGTGATGAATTGCGGGCGGCCACCGCTAGATAGCCCGGAACTTTAATCGCACGGCGGCCGGCGTAGCAAGCACAAAAGCTGTGAAACTACGGGCGAACCCTACGATCGGCGCGATGCGCCCTCGCCTGCGCGCTTGGCGCGGCTCTTGGCACGCCTCCCGGTGCCCGATTTGGGGAGTCCCGTATGCTGGGTGCGGAACGGGCGCGCGGCAGCGTGCGATGCGACCGGCTGGTAGGCCGGAATCAGGTGATGTTTGCCGTTGCCGATCAGATCAGCGCGTCCCATGCGCCGCAAGGCCTCACGCAGGAGAGGCCAGTTCTGTGGATCGTGATAGCGCAAAAAGGCCTTGTGCAGGCGCCTGACCCGAGTGCCCTTGGGAATCACGACTTCCTCGCTGTTGCGCGCGATACGTCTCAACGGGTTCTTGCCCGAGTGATACATCGCGGTCGCCGTCGCCATGGGCGAAGGAAGGAAGGCCTGCACTTGATCGGCACGAAAGCCATTCTTCTTCAGCCACACGGCGAGCTCGAGCATGTCGCTGTCGCGCGTGCCCGGGTGTGCGGCGATGAAATAGGGAATGAGATACTGCTCTTTGCCCGCCGCCTTGGAGTACTTGTCGAAGAGCTCCTTGAACTTGTAGTAGGCGCCCACGCCCGGCTTCATCATCTTGGAGAGCGGGCCCTCGCCGATGGCCTCGGGCGCGATCTTGAGGTACCCGCCGGTGTGGTGGGTCGCGAGCTCCTTCACATACTCGGGCGATTCGACCGCAAGGTCGTAGCGCACGCCCGAGGCGATGAGCACCTTCTTGATGCCTTTGAGCGCGCGAGCTCGACGATAGAGATTGATGAGCGGCGCGTGGTCGGTATTCAGATTCGGGCACACGCCGGGATAGACGCAGGAGGGCCGCCGGCATGCGGACTCGATCGCCGCACTCTTGCAGTGCAGACGGTACATGTTCGCGGTAGGTCCGCCCAAATCCGACACGACGCCCGTGAACCCCGGCGTGGTATCGCGTATGGTCTCGATCTCGCGAATCACCGACTCTTCCGAACGACTCTGGATGATGCGGCCTTCATGCTCGGTGATCGAGCAGAAGGTGCAGCCGCCGAAGCATCCGCGCTGAATAGAAACCGAAAACCGGATCATGTGATAAGCCGGGATGCGCTCGCGGCCATAGGAGGGATGCGGACGGCGCGCATAAGGCAGCTCGTAGATCGCATCCATGTCGGCCGTCGTCAAGGGGATCGGCGGAGGGTTGATCCAGACCTCCGCTTTACCGTGCCGCTGCACGAGCGCGCGCGCGTTACCGGGATTGGACTCCATGTGCAAGATCCGCGAGGCGTGCGCGTAGAGCACCGCATCGGCGCTCACTTGCTCGAACGAGGGCATGCGAATGACACTGCGCTCGCGCTGCGCATTCGGCACCTTGCGAAAGAATTTCACTACCCGGGGCGCAGGCGGCGGGCTTGGCGCAGCCACCGTCATGGAGCCGGAGGCGAGGCGCGCGCTCTCCTCGGCGTAGGGATCCGGGGGCGGGCTGATCGGACCCGGTGTGTCGAGGTCGGTGGAATCGATTTCGATCCAGTCGGCGGGCGGGGCCCGGCGAATGAGCGCCGTGCCGCGCAGGTCGGTGATGCTCGACATCGGCTCGCCCGCGTCGAGGCGTTGGGCCAATGCGACGATCTGTCGCTCCGCATTGCCGAACACCAGCAAATCGGCCTTGGCGTCCACCAGGACGGATCTGCGTACCTGCTCCGACCAGTAATCGAAATGTGCGATGCGGCGCAGACTCGCCTCAATACCGCCAATGACGATGGGGGTGGTCTTGAACGCCTCTCGCAGCCGCTGAGAATAGACGATGACGCAGCGATCCGGACGTTTGCCCGCGATACCACCGGGGGTATAGGCATCGTCGCTCCGTACCCGCCGGTCGGCCGTGTAGCGGTTCACCATGGAGTCCATGTTCCCGCCGGTCACACCGAAGAACAGACGCGGAGCACCCAGTCTCGCGACATCCTCGGCATCGCGCCAGCCGGGCTGCGCGATGATGCCCACTCTGAAGCCGCGAGACTCGAGCACGCGCCCGATGATGGCCATGCCGAAGCTCGGATGATCGACATAGGCATCGCCCGTGACGATGATGATGTCGCACTCGGACCAGCCGAGCGCACCCATCTCGGCGCGCGTCGTCGGTAGAAAAGGTGCGGCAGCCGCTGAGGGCGCGGGCGACGCTGCGAGCGGCTGCGCACTCGAGAACAAGGGACCGGGCATGGTCGGCCGATCAGCCGACGTCGATCGGGATGTAGATCTGCGCATCCTCGCGTTGGATCAGCAGCGCCACGGTGTGCCCGGCACGGGCCACCTCGCGCTTGAGCTCGGCCACGGTCGACACGCCCGAGCCGTTCACGCCGAGCACGACATCGCCGGCCTGGAGACCCGCCGCGAGCGCAGGACCCGAGACGTCCTCGACGACCAGCCGGCCACGCGTATGCAACTCCTTCTGCTCGCTCGGATCGAGCGGCCTCACGGCAAGGCCGAGCGCGCCACCGCTGTCCTGGCCGCCGTTACGCGCCGCCTGGGGCGGCGTGTCCTCGAGCAGCACCGTTTTCACGCTCACTTCGGTAGGCTTGCGATCGTGCCACACGCCGAGGTGGGCCTCGGTGCCGGGGGGCAGCTGGGAGATGACGCTCGGCAGATCGTACGAATGGTCGATGGTCTTACCGTTCACGCTGGTAATGACGTCGCCCGGCTTCAGGCCCGCGCGCTCTCCCGGTCCCTGCGGCTCGACGGAGCTGATGAGCGCACCGTGCGGCGTGCTCAGGCCGAAGGTAAGCGCCAGCTGCTGGCCGATGTCCTGCACCGACACCCCGATGCGGCTGCGATTCACCTTGCCGTTCTTCATCAGCTGGTCCCGGACGTTCAACGCGATGTCGATCGGAATCGCGAACGACATGCCCATGTAGCCGCCGGTGCGGCTGTAGATCTGCGCGTTGATGCCGACCACCTCGCCGTCGAGGTTGAACAGCGGGCCTCCGGAATTACCGGGATTGACCGCGGCATCGGTCTGGATGAAGGTCACGAAGGAGCTGCCGCTGTCATCCGGCAGTGGACGCCCGACGGCGCTGATGACTCCGGCGGTGACGCTGTTCTCGAAGCCAAACGGCGAGCCGATCGCAATGGCCCACTGCCCCGGACGGATTTTCGTCGGATCGCCGAAACGGACCACCGGCAGCCCGGTCGCCGGTATCTTGATGAGCGCGACGTCGCTGCGCTTATCGACGCCGACGACTTTGGCGCGAAACTCGCGCCGGTCGGTCAATTTGACGGTCACCTCGGAGGCATCCGCGACGACATGCGCATTGGTGAGGACGTAGCCGTCCGGTGTGACGATGAAGCCCGAGCCGATACCGTGGGCGGGCGGCATGTGCTCGGGGCTCGGCATCTGGAAGCGGTGGAAGAACTGCGACAGGGGGTCCTCATCGCCGCCACCCTCATCGTTCCCGCCCGGGCCCCCGAGCTTTTGGGGCTTCTCGACGACGCTGATATTGACGACGGCCGGGCCGTTCTCGGACACGAGGCCGGAGAAGTCGGGCAGTCCGATCACCCGCGAGGGGTTCGGCGCCGGGGCCATGGCAGCCGCGGCGGGAGGTGCGGCATCCCGTGCGTCGGCATTGGAGCGCTGGTGGGCCACCACTACGACGAAGATGCCGGCCACCGCCGCTAGCGACCAGGTTCTAACGCTTCCCATGGCAATATGTCCTCTCGTACATGATCTCGCGCCCTTGACTGAAGACCTCGACTTGAGGCCGTCGTTTCAATTTTCCAGGTTTTTGAACATTCCTACCCATGTTTTTGCGCGAAACGGCGACAAAAATGTGAAATCCCGACATGCCCGCCCGACGCGGCGCGGCTAGGCTGAGGCTCCTTGAACGAATAGACCCTCCGTTTATGCCCGATGCAACCGGTCCCGTGCTGTTGGTGGTGGGCGGCGACGCCAAACGCCTGCAGTGGCTGAACCATCACGTGACGAGTCATTGGCCGAGCGCCCAGGTGACCACGGCGCCGGGGGCCGACGCGGCGTCCCTGGCGCGATTCGTCCAAGAGCGCGCGCCGGACGCGGTGATCCTGCAAATCGATTTCAGCAACGAAGCGCTTGCCAGCATGGGCTTGAGCCACCTCACTCAAATGCTAAGGGCCCAGCCGACCGTCCACTGCATCATACTCGCCGAGCACGGAAGCGAGCTGTCAGCGGTCAGGGCGCTCAAATGTGGCGCGAAAGACTACTTGCCGCTCGCCCGCGTGACGCGCGACCTTCTGCTCAAAGCGGTCACCGAGGCGTGCGCCAAGCAGGGCACCACGGCGCTCGCCGCGGACGCACTGCTGACTCCCGCAGAGGATACGCCCTCCATCAAGGTGCCGGGCTACAGCATCGTCAAGGAAATCGCGACCAGCAACTTCTCCTCGGTTTACCTCGCCCGCAGCGAGCGGCTGCGGCGCAACATCGTGCTCAAGGTCATGAGCCGCGGCACTACCCAGCGCGAGATCGACGACGGCGAACGCTTCCAGCGCGAGTACGAGATCATCTCGAGTATCGCCCACCGCGCCATCGCGGAAATCTACGACTTCGGCGCATTGCCGCAGCATCAATACCTCGCCATGGAGTACATCCCCTGCGGCGATTTGCGTGACCGGCTGCGAAATCCGATGAGCATCGATGAGAGCTTGTATTACTTGCGCACCATTGCCGAAGCGCTTCGGGTCATCCATGTCTTCGGCATCCTGCACCGGGATCTCAAACCCGCGAACGTGATGCTGCGCGAGGACAACTCGCCCGTGCTCATCGATTTCGGTCTTGCGCGCCGCTCGCTCGAGATCGGCACCACGAGCATCGGTCAGGTTCTCGGCTCGCCCTACTACATCAGTCCCGAGCAATCCCAAGGCTTCAAGGTCGATGCGCGCACCGACCTGTACAGTCTCGGCGTCATGTTCTTCGAGATGCTCACCGGTCATCGCCCCTATATCGGCAAGACCGCCATGGAAATCATGGAGCAGCACGCGACCGCGCCCGTTCCGCGGCTACCTTCCCATGTCGCCCTGCAGCAGGCACTCGTGGATCGGTTGATGGCGAAGAACCTCCCCGAGCGCTATGCCTCCGCCGATGAGTTGCTCGCCGATTTGGGACCCCTGGTCGCCGCAGTCGCCTGAGCGTGACGCGCGTCACATCCGCTCGGACACCGCCGCGCCATATGTAAAAATTACTCTCAAGCTGTGACCTCGCTCCTGTGCGGCGCGCCCCGCCTTTGGCACGCTGGGATCGATATGTTCATCACGCGGAAACAGTACGAGCGCGAAAAGGCGGAGCTCGTCAGCGCGGGCAATCGCATCACGGATGCGATCCTGAAAAACGCGGACGAAGGACTGTTCATCCTCGATGCGAGGAATCGGGTGCTGCCTCAGATCTCCTCCTCGCTCGCGCGCCTGTTCCGCCGAGAGGACTTCACCAACTTGACGTTCGAGAAGCTGCTCGCGCCCGTGGTCACCGCCAAGGTGCTGAGCGTCGTACGCAGCTTCATCGCCCTACTCATCACCGAGACTGCGCCCATCCCGAATCCGCTCGGCGATGTCGAGGTCCGTCTCCCGAAAGGGGAAGGGTCGTTCGACTCGGCACATTACTCGTTCGATTTCTGTCCCTTCGAGATGGCGGCGGAGCAGCGCGCTTGGCTCGTCCGCGTGACCGATATCACCCTCAAGGTGCAGACAGGGCGCGAGCTCGAGGAGCTGCGGGTGCAATTGCACACCCAGGGGGAGATCCTACGCAGCGTCATGCACGCGGGCGCTGCACGCTTCGCGGCGCTGCTGCACCGGGCCGATGCCTCGATGAAAACCATCAACACGGTGCTCAAGAAGCCCGCGCGCGAGCAGGATGCATTTCGCAACAAGCTCGAAGAGGCCCTCGAGGAAGTGGACCGCGTGCGACGCGATGCCGCCGCGTTCCAGCTCTCCGCGCTCGAAGCCTCGGCGCGAGTGCTCGAAGATGCGCTGCACGATCTGCGAAGCCGGCCTTCGTTGAGCGGCAGCGACTTTCTACCGCTGGCGGTGAAGCTCGATCAGCTGTATGGCCAGTTTGCGATGCTCAAGATTCTGGGCGCCGTATCCGCCAACGGCCGCCAGGCCGAGCCCGTGACACAGGCACCGAACACGACGGCCAATGGCACTCAGATCATCGAGTCGCCCAAGTTCACGGCCGACGCGGCACGGCCCATGGCGGTGCCCGGTACGCAACTTTCGGCGCCGGCCGGAAGCCTCGAGAACACGTTGCGCGCGCTGACCGATCACGTGGCGCAGGAGCACAACAAGACCCTCACACTGCAGGCGGTCGGGCTCGCGCTGGTGCCCGCGGCCTATCAATCGGCGATCAAGAACATCGCCATCCAGCTCATTCGAAACGCCGTGATGCACGGCATCGAGCCGCCGGTGGAGCGCGTCAAGGCAGGGAAGGCGCCGAACGGCACCATGCGGCTCGAATTCAAGACTGCAGCCGACGGCCAGTACGAGCTCCTGTTCGAGGACGACGGCTGCGGTCTCAATCCCGAGACGGTGCGCGCGACGGCGATCGCCCGCGGCATCATTACCGCCGAGGGTGCGGCGCGGCTGCGGGATCGCGAAGCGATCAAGCTCATCTTCAAATCAGGTTTCTCGACCCTGCCGACCACGCCCGGTGAGGCAGCGCATGGCACAGGTCTCGCGCTGGTCCGTCGCTACGTGCACGAGGCCGGTGGAAAGGTCGCGCTCGCGAGCCTCTTGGGGCACGAAACCCGCTTCAAGGTCACCTTGCCCCCATTGGCGGCCGACGCGCCAGCGCTCGCTCTCGAGCAGGCGGGTTAGCGCCTCATTCGGCCTGAGGCTTGAGCTCCGCCAGCACCGATCCCGCCGCGACGCGATCTGCGAGTCCGAACGGTAATCGCTCCACCGTGCCGGCGTAGGGAGCGGCCACGGTGTGCTCCATTTTCATGGCTTCAATGGTGAGGAGAGGCGCCCCACGCGCAACGCTTTGCCCGACGCTGACGTGGACCGCGACCACCGTTCCCGGCAGCGGTGTCACCAGCGATCCGGCGTCCGCCTCGCCGGTGGGCTGCAGCGCATCCTCGGTGCTGCTCAGGTGCAATGTCACGTGCCGACCGGCGCGGAACAGCTCGATGGCTGCGCCCGACGAGACCACGTCCATGCGCTCGCGTGTCCCATCCACCTCCGTCTCGAGCGAGCCCTCTCGGCGCGCAATCAGGCGCAGCTCGTACTCCCGCTCGTTGAGCCGCGCGTGGTAGCGCGGTCCCCCGGCCTCCTCGGTGCTCGCGACGCGCTCGATGGTCACTTGCGCATCGCCAAAGCGCCAGCGTGTGACGGCCGCTGCGCCCAGGCGCCATCCTGAGCTGTCGGCCCATAGCGCGCCGGGCTCGGCTCGCGCCGAGGCCAACCAGAGCGCCGCCAGTATGTAATCCGTGGCTGCAGCTGCGGGCTCCCCGAACTCAAGGTGCGCACGGCGCGTCTCCAGAAAGTGCGTGGCGACGGCGCCTGCCCGGAATTCCGGATCCGCAAGCACGCTCGCGAGCAGCATGCGATTGGTGGTCACCCCGGCAATCTCGAGTGCCGCGAGCGCGCGATGCAATACATCGATGGCCTGGCCGCGCGACTCACCGTACGCGATCAGTTTGCCCAGCATCGGGTCGTAGAAAGGCGAAACCTCGTCCCCGGCATCGACCCCCACGTCGAGTCTCAGAGCGCCGGAGGACTCGCTGGGCCAGCGCAAGTGGGTGATGCGCCCCACGCTCGGTAGATAGTCGTGCGCCGGATCCTCGGCATACAGGCGCGCCTCGATCGCCGCACCGCGCGGTGCCACCGTCGAGGCACCCTGCGGCAGACGCCCGCCGCAAGCGACCGCGAGCTGCCACTCCACCAGATCGATGCCCGTGATGAGCTCGGTCACCGGATGCTCGACCTGCAGCCGCGTGTTCATCTCCATGAAATAGAACCGCTGCGCCGGGTCCACCAGGAACTCCACGGTGCCCGCCCCGACGTAGCCCACGGCTCGCGCCGCGGTGACGGCAGCGTGGCCCATAGCGGCGCGAACCTCTTCTGAGAGCCCCGGCGCCGGCGCCTCCTCGATGATTTTCTGATGCCGGCGCTGCACCGAGCAGTCGCGGTCGAACAGCGCCACGGTCTCGCCGTGAGAATCGGCGAACACCTGCACCTCGACGTGCCGCGCGCTCGGAAAATAACGCTCGAGCAGCAGCCGATCGTCGCCGAACGCGGTACGTGCCAGGCGCTTCGCCGACTCGACCGCCGCCGCCACTTCGGCGGCGGAATTGACTACCTGCATTCCCTTGCCGCCGCCCCCGGCGCTCGCCTTGATGATGAGCGGGAAGCCGATGCGCTGCGCCTCGGTCGCGAGGTGCGCGGCCGACTGTTCGCCGCCGTGATATCCCGGCGCCAGCGGGACGCCGGCAACGGCCATGGCGGCCTTGGAGGCGCTCTTCGAGCCCATGGCGCGTATGGCCTGCGGCGGCGGCCCGACGAAAATCAGCCCGGCATCGAGGCAGCCTTGCGCGAAGTCCGCGTTCTCCGACAAGAAGCCGTATCCCGGATGTACCGCGTGTGCTCCCACGCGGCGCGCCAGATCGATGATTCGGGAACGGTCGAGATAGCTCTGCGTCGCGGGCGATGGGCCGAGGTAGTAGGCCTCGTCCGCCTCCCGAACATGCTTGGCGCCGCGATCGGCGTCGGAGTAGACGGCGATGGTCGTCCATCCCAGCCGGCGGGCGGTGCGTGCAATGCGGCAGACGATTTCGCCGCGGTTGGCGACCAGGAGCCGCTTGGGGCCGGTCTGGAGGGACCCGGTCTGGAGGGACCCGGTCTGGAGGGGCGCGTTCGTTGTCATGGGTTTTGCGGGACCGCCGCCTACATCCTGAAGATGCCGAAGCGGGTCGCGGTGCTCGTCTCGTCGCTCGCGAGTGCCAGCGCAAGACCCAACGCCCGGCGGGTGTCCAAGGGATCGATGACGCCGTCGTCCCACAAGCGGGCGGATGCATAATAAGGATGACCCTGGCGCTCGAATTGCTCGCGGATGGGCGCCTTGATCTGTTCTTCCTCGGCATCGCTCAGCTCAGCGCCGGTGCGCTTCAGCGCATCCCGCTTGATGGTGGCGAGCACGCTTGCCGCTTGCTCCCCACCCATCACCGAGGTGCGGGCGTTCGGCCACTCGAACAACAGTCGCGGTGAATAGGCGCGTCCGCACATCGCGTAGTTGCCCGCGCCGAAGCTGCCGCCGATCGTCACCGTGTACTTGGGTACCGCGGCACAGGCGACTGCGGTGACGAGCTTCGCACCGTCCTTCGCGATGCCGCCCGCCTCCGCCGCCTGCCCGACCATGAAGCCGGAGATATTTTGCAGGAACACCAGCGGAATGCCCTCGCGGCAGCAGAGCTCGATGAAGTGCGTGCCCTTCAATGCGCTCTCGGAGAACAAGATGCCGTTGTTGCCGAGAATCCCGACCGGCATGCCGTAAATGTCCGCGAACCCGCAGACGAGGGTCGTGCCGTAGAGCGCCTTGAATTCATCGAACCAAGAGCGGTCCACGAGACGCGCGATGATCTCGCGCACATCGTAGGGCTTGCGCGAGGTTTGCGGAATGATCCCGTAGATCTCCGCCGGATCGTAGGCGGGCTCGTGGACACCCGTGCGTACCGGCCCGATCGCCGGCGGCCGCAAGCGCGCCACGGCGCGCCTCGCCAGCGCGAGCGCATGGGTGTCGTTCTCCGCATAGTAGTCCGTAACCCCGGACTTTCGGCAATGCACGTCCGCGCCACCGAGCGACTCGGCGTCGATCTCCTCGCCCGTGGCCGCCCGCACGAGCGGCGGACCACCGAGAAAGATCCGCCCCTGGTTGCGGACGATGACGGCGTGATCCGACATCGCCGGCACGTACGCACCCCCCGCGGTGCAGGAGCCATGCACCACCGCAATCTGTGCGATGCCCTGGGCCGAGAGACGGGCCTGGTTGAAGAAGATGCGGCCGAAGTGGTCGCGATCGGGAAACACCTCATCCTGCTTGGGAAGGAATGCGCCGCCGCTTTCCACGAGATACACGCATGGCAATGCATTCTCGCCCGCGATCTCCTGCGCGCGCAGGTGCTTCTTCACCGTAAGGGGGTAGTAGGTACCCCCTTTGACGGTCGGATCGTTGGCGACCACCATGCACGGTCGCCCGCAGATCCTGCCGACGCCCGTTACCAGCCCGGCGCCCGGGAGATCGTCGCCGTACACTTGATGCGCGGCGAGCGCCGAGAGCTCGAGAAAAGGCGCTCCGGGATCGAGCAGCGCATCGATGCGCTCACGCACCAGAAGCTTGCCGGCCTCGCGGTGCTTGTTGCGCGCCGCAGGGCTGCCGCCGAGCGCGTTGCGCGCGAGCAGCGCGCGCAACTCCGACGTAAGCTCCAGCATGACGGAGCGGTTGGCCGCGAACTCGGGCGAGCGCACATCGATGCTGGAGGCGATCTTGGCCATATGTTCCCTGGACGCCACCGCGGGGCCGGCCGGGATTGTCATTCCGGTCCGCGAGGCGCAGAATTGTCGGACAATCCGATTATCCAACTATTCTGGGTCGGAAGACAATGGGGTCTTGAAAATGCCGGGCGCCACCTATCGTGAATTCAACTTCGGTCTCGGAGAGGAGATCGACAGCGTGCGGGATCAAGTGCGTCGCTTCGCCGACGAGCGCATCGCGCCGCGCGCCGCGGAAATCGATCGCAGCAACGAGTTCCCGCGCGACCTGTGGCGCGAGCTCGGGGATCTCGGCCTTCTGGGAATGACGGTGCCGGCCGAGCACGGCGGTGCCGGGCTCGGCTATCTCGCGCACGTCATCGCGATGGAGGAGATATCGCGCGCGTCGGCATCCGTCGGCTTGAGCTACGGGGCGCACTCGAATCTCTGCGTCAACCAGATCACCTTGAATGCCACCGAGGAACAGAAGCGCCGTTATCTTCCCCGGCTGCTGAGCGGGGAGCACGTCGGCTCTCTCGCGATGTCCGAACCCGGCGCCGGCTCGGACGTCGTGTCGATGCAGTTGCGGGCGCAAAAGCGCGGCGACCGCTATGTGCTCGACGGACGCAAGATGTGGATCACGAACGGCCCGGATGCGGACGTGCTGGTGGTGTACGCGAAGACGGAGCCGCAGGCCGGCCCTCGCGGCATCAGCGCATTTCTCATCGAGCGGGGATTTGCGGGATTCACGCGGGCGCAGAAGCTCGACAAGCTCGGTATGCGTGGGTCGAGTACCTGCGAGCTGGTCTTCGATGCCTGCGAGGTTCCTGCGCAGAACCTGCTCGGCAAGGAGAATCAGGGCGTGAGCGTGCTCATGCGCGGCCTCGATTACGAGCGCGTGGTCTTGTCCGGCGGGCCCCTAGGGCTGATGGCGGCGGCGCTCGACGTGGTGGTTCCCTACGTGCGCGAACGCAAGCAATTCGGACAGCCGATCGGCACGTTCGAGCTCGTCCAGGGCAAGCTTGCCGACATGTACGCCTCCTTCAATGCCTGCCGCAGCTATGCCTACACGGTCGCGGCTGCGTGCGATCGGGGCGACGCCACACGCAAGGATTCCGCAGCGTGCATCCTGTTCTGCGCCGAGGCCGCCACGCGCGCGGCGCTTGACGCCATTCAATTGCTGGGCGGCAACGGCTACATCAACGACTACCCCACCGGCCGGCTGCTGCGCGACGCCAAGCTCTACGAGATCGGCGCCGGTACCTCCGAGATCCGCAGAATGCTGATCGGGCGCGAGCTGTTCGGGGAAGCCGGATGAACGCCGCCCGGCCGACAGAGCCCGGCGAGGGGGACCTGTTCGCGCCTCTCGACGATCACCCGGCTTATCGGCAGATCGCCAAGCTCATCGAGCAGCGCATCGTCGGACGGGTGCTGCGCGCCGGCGATCCCCTGCCCTCCGAGAATGACTTGGCGCGGCAATTCGGCGTCAACCGCTCCACCGTCCGCGAAGCCATTCGCGAGCTCGAGACGCAGGGGCTTTTGGGGCGCGGCCGCGGAGAGAAGCGACTGCGCGTGACCGCCCCGTCACCCACGCATGTGAGCTCGGGCGTGAGCCGCGCACTCGCGCTCAACGACGTCACCTATCTCGAGTTATGGGAGGCGATGATGGCGATCGAGCCCGCGGCCGCGCAATACGCGGCGACGAGGCGCAGCACCGCGCAACTGCAGGTGCTCATGCGCACGAGCGCGCACTTCCGTCGCGACTCCGCCGACACCGCCGCCGCCGTCGCGGCGGTGCTCGATTTTTTCAACGCCGTGGCGGCCGCGAGCGGCAACCAAGTCCTCGCGCTGGCCCAGGCACCCCTCAATGTGCTGCTGGCTGCGACCCTCACGCAGATCATCGAGCGGGTGCCCCAGGCGCGCGCGCGCATCCTCGAGGCGCAGGGACGCATCGCGAATGCCATCAAGCGCAAGCAAAGCGAACTCGCGCGCACGTGGATGGAGAAGCACATTCGCGATTTCAAGCGCGGCTACGAGCTCGCGTTCCCCTTTGACGCGGCCCAAATTTCTCGGGCAGACTAACTCACCAAGCCACCACTTCCGAGGGTCGCCCCATGACGCAGCCGCTCGATGATGCAGCGCTCGATACCCTGTTCCGAAAGGCCCGCTCCTACAATCGCTGGACTTCGGACCCGGTCCCCGAGACGAAGCTGCGCCAGATCTATGACATCCTCAAGTGGGGGCCTACCTCCGCCAACTGCTGTCCGGCGCGCTTCCTCTTCGTGGCCAGCAAGGAAGGCAAGGAAAAGCTGGTCAAGTGTGTCTCCGAGGGCAACGCGATCAAGGTCGAGCAAGCGCCGGTCACAGCCATCATCGGCATGGACGAGCGTTTCTACGAGAAAGTGCCCTACCTGTTCCCGCACAAGCCGGAAGTCGCGCAGATGTTCAAGGATCCCAAGATGGGCCCCGTCCACATGATGCGCAACGCCACGCTCCAGGGCGCCTACCTCATCATGGCCGCTCGCGCCTTGGGTCTCGACACAGGCCCGATGTCGGGCTTCAGCCACGAGAGAGTCGATGCGGAGTTCTTCGCGGGCACCTCGATCAAGTCGAATTTTCTGTGCGCGCTCGGGGTGGGCACCACCGAGATGCTCTTTCCGCGAAGTCCACGGCTCTCCTTCGAGGAAGCCTGTCGGATGGCCTGACCTAGAGGATCTGCTCGCGGGTGGTGTCGCTCGCATTCGGATCGTGCAACAGGGTGCTGAAGCTGATCAGCACCATCGCCTCGCTCCCGGTGTTGCGATAGGCGTGTGCCACTCCCGCTGGAATGGTGAAGCGCCAGGTCTCCCCGGGCGGCACCTCGACGTCGCGGATCACGCCGGATTCCTTGAGCCGCACCAGGCAGGGCCCCACGACGGTGGTCATCTCGACCGCGCTCGCATGCCGGTGGTTGCCCCGCACCTCGTTGGGCTGGGTGAGCACGACGTGGACGTTTTTCTGCGCCGCGAGCTCTGCGTCGTTCAGGGGCTCGAACAGGCATCCGCGGGCGTCGCGGTGCGTCTTCACGGACTCGATGCGTACACCCGCCGATTGGAGCTTGGACATATGCCGGGCAATTCTACCGGCGAAGCCGCCCGCCGCGCGCGCGCTTGAACGCAGGGCCGCGCAGCGCCAGCACCACCCCCACCACGAAGAGAATGTCGAGCCAATCGATCGCCCCGCCGCCGCCCCCGCCGCTGCTCGGGGCGCTCACGGTGAGGCTGGCTGTGGATGCGGCGCTGTTGCCGCCGGCCGGCGCGGTGCTCAGGGATTGGGCGGCCACCGAGGCGGCGTAGCTGCCCGGCTGGGCGCTTTCAACAGGCAGCGTGATCGCGCAGTTGCCGAGCGCGGGAATATTCGCCTCGGCCAGGCTCACCGAGGCCGCAGTGCTGCTGAGCGAGAGCGCTGCGCCGGTGCAGGTGGTCGCCGGCGCCGGCGCCGGCGCGAGTGTGAGATTCGCGGGCAGTGTCAGCGCAAAGTGCGAGCCGGTCAACGCAAAGCCGTTCGCGTTGACGAGCGTGATGGTGAGCATCGAGACGCTGTTCTCGGTCACGGTCGCGGGTGAGAACGATTCGCTCACCGTGGGCGCCATCGGGTTCACGGTCACCGCGGTGGGACATGCGGTCGCGCTCGTGCCGGCGGAGTCCGGCGCGCTGCTCGTCGCCCCCTCGGCGGTGAACGTCACCGTCTCCGCATCGACGTTGCCCAGAGAGTCGGTGACGGACAATGTCAGGGTACCGGGTGCGGGATTCACGGTCACTTTCGCGCTGCTTGCGCCGCTCACGATGAGATTTGCCGGGGATGCCGTCCAAGCATAAGAGGCGATGCTCAAAGGCGCAGGCGCCGTGGCACTGCCGTTGCATCCGGCGACGCTGCCGCTCGCATCGAGGATGGCGCCGGCGGTCAAGTTTTTCGGGATCACGATCACACCGATCGGCTTCTGCGCGGCCTTGACCGCGCTCAACGCATTCACCATGCCCGCGCCGCACTCGCTGCCATCGTTCGGGCAGACGCATTCGCCGCTCGAGCTGTCGGTGGTCGGACAGGTGGGCACGCCGGCGGCCCCGGCGGGAAACGCCGTGGCGCTTGCCTGCAGGCGCTCTGCCAGCTGCGCGGGCGTCAGGTTGTAGTTGACCGAGCGCATCAGCCCCGCGATGCCCGACACGATCGGCGCGGAGAAGCTCGTGCCTAAATTCGCATTCGTCTCATTGGTATAGCTGTTCTCGCCCGGCACCGTTGTGCCCTGATTCGAGGTGGTATCGATGGAGCGCAGGCAATCGCCCGCGGCTTGAACGCAGTTGCCCGCGGGAGCTGCGATGTTCGCACCCGTGCCGAAGCTCGAATATCCCACCTTGGTGCCGACGTTGCGCAACCCCACGACCGCCACGACGCCCGGCACGACGACGCTGCAATTCGCCGGAGCATCCACCGGCGCGGCCGTTCCGCCCGCACCGCCATTGCCGGCCGAGGCAACCACCAGGACCCCGAGCCCCGTCACCTGCGTGAGCGCATCCTGGTATGAGCTCGGACAGGCACCGCTCCCGCCCAGGCTCAAGTTCACGATGTCCGCAGGGTACGGATTGGGAGGCACGGGCGGACCATCAGGGTTCGTGACCGGCAGACCCGCCGCCCACTCGATGCCCGAGATGATGTCCGAATCATAGCCCCCACCCTTGCCGAGCGCGCGGACGGGCAGCGCCCAAGCCCCCCAGCTCACACCGGCGATACCGACGGTGTTGTTGGTGATCGCGCCATAGACGCCGACGACGCGCGTGCCGTGCCACGAGCTGCTCTCGACCGTAGCGTTCTTGAACAATGCATTCGCCGTGTCGGTGGTGCTGATCCAATCGCCCGGATCCGATGGGTCGGGATCCCAGCCGTCGCCGTCGTTGGCGATCAAGAAAGTGCCCAAGGCCGCACCACTGGTCGAATCCAAATCCTCGCCGACGAAGTCGTATCCCGGCAGCAATCGTCCGCCGAGTCCTGCGCGCAATAGGTCCGGATGATCGAATCGCACGCCCGTATCGACGTCGGCAATGACGATGCCCGGGCTGCCGGTGGTGATGCCCCACGCAGAGACGGCGTCGGTGGCGGATAGATCCTGAGTGGCGTTGCCCTCCAGCATGAGAGTGGCCGTGCTCGGCGTGTTCAAGTACCACTGGCCGCTCGCACCCGCACTCGGGATGAACAGCGGATCATCCGGCGTCACGCTCTCGACGTGGCGCAGCTCGTCCACCTCGGCGAACTTCACCGCCGGATCGGCCCGCAAGCGCGCGAGCGCCGAGGCGACATCCGCCCCGTAGAGCGTCTTGGGGAGAAACAGCACGTGCATGCTCGGCGTGAATTGACGCGACGTTGCGATGGGCAGTCCCACCCGGGCGATGAGCGCCGCAACATCGCCGGCGCTCGTCTGCGCCTGCATCACGGGGCGTCCCTGACGGCGCGCAACGGCAGTCGCGGAGACGGCGCCGTCCGGCATGATGCGAAATCCGACGATCAGACGGTGGGTTTCGGGCCCAATGCTCACGGGTGGCGGCCGCACGGGATTGAATTCGGCGCGTCCCGGCGAGGCCGGCGCGGCGGCGGTTGCCGCGATCGAGCATACCAACGCGGCCATCGACAGACGCTTCCCCACGCGATTCATGCTCGAGCGCTCCAGCGGCGCAGTATCGGGCGCCGTTCGAAGTCAAGGCTAAACTGATATGCGAAACAAGGCGTTCCGGACTTGCGGAATTGCGAACTGCTGCCGCAAAACCGATCGCTCCCCTGCGGGGGGGTTCGACTGCCCCCGTCGCCGGATGGCGACAGCGCGAAGCCAAGGCCTCACCCAGCGGGGTAGAATGACAGCCTCGATCGACCAAAATGAAGGGGCATTCGATGACTTATGACAACCGGCAGTTCTACATCGATGGCGCCTGGGTCGACCCTTCTGAGCCGAAGGAATTCACGGTGATCAACCCGGCCACGGAGGCCCCGGCGGGCGTCATTTCCATGGGCAGTGCGAAGGACGTCGACCGGGCGGTATCGGCGGCGCGCCGTGCATTCGATGGCTACGCGCGATCGAGTCCCGCTGAGCGGCTCGCGCTCCTGGAACGGGTGCTTGCGGCCTACAACGCGCATTACGAGGAGATCGCCCAGGCCATCTCGACAGAAATGGGCGCGCCCGTGTCGCTCGCCAAGGGCTCGCAGGCTCGTATCGGCGTGGGTCACATCAGCGCCATGATCGAGGTGTTGAAGAATTTCAAGTTCGAGGAGACCCGCGGCACGACCCGCCTGGTGCAGGAGCCCGTCGGAGTCTGTGCCCTCATCACCCCGTGGAACTGGCCGATGAACCAGGTCGCGGCGAAGGTCGTTCCGGCGCTCGCAGCAGGCTGCACCATGGTCCTGAAGCCCTCCGAGTATTCGCCCTTCAGTGCCGTTCTCTGGGCCCAGGTGATGCACGAGGCCGGCGTTCCCAAGGGCGTGTTCAATCTGATCAACGGCGATGGCCCGGCGGTCGGGGCGCCGCTGTCCTCGCATCCCGGCATCGACATGGTTTCCTTCACCGGATCGACCCGCGCGGGCACGGAGGTCGCACGCAGTGCCGCGGCCTCGGTCAAGCGGGTGCATCAAGAGCTCGGCGGCAAGTCGCCCAACGTGTTGCTGGAGGACGCGGATTTCGAGCGCGCGGTGAAACGCGGCGTGCTGCACGTGTTTCAGAACTCGGGACAGTCGTGCAATGCGCCCACGCGCATGCTGGTGCCGGCGGCAAAGCTCGCGGAGGTCGAGGCCATCGCACAGCGCGTCGCTTCCGGCGTGGTGGTCGGCGATCCGGCATCGGAGAAAACCAACGTCGGACCGCTCGTATCGAAGGTGCAATTCGATCGCGTCGAGCGCTACATCGAGAAAGGCATGGCGGAGGGCGCAAAGCTCATCGCCGGCGGCGCGGGCCGCCCCGAGGGGCTCTCGAAGGGCTACTACGTCAAACCCACGATTTTCTCGAACGTCCGCAATGACATGACCATCGCGCGCGAGGAGATCTTCGGACCGGTGCTCTGCATCCTGCCGTACGAGAACGAGGAGCAGGCCATCGAGATCGCGAACGATACGCCCTACGGGCTCGCCGCCTACGTCTGGTCCGAGGACAACGGACACGCTCGACGGGTGGGCAGCCGGATCAGAGCGGGCCAGGTGGCCATCAACGGCGCCTCGGGCGACATGCAGACGCCGTTCGGCGGCTTCAAGATGTCGGGTAACGGCCGCGAATACGGCGAGTTCGGCTTGCGCGATTTCCTGGAGGTCAAAGCCGTCATCGGCGTCGATGCCGCCTGAGTCCACGGCGATCGAGCACGCTGTACTGCGCCTGGAGAATTTGGCCAAGCGCTATCGCAGTGATCGCGCACCGCTATTCGAGGGGCTGAACCTCACCCTCGCACCCGGCGAGTACCTCGCCATCATGGGCGAATCCGGCGTGGGCAAATCCACCCTGCTCAACCTGCTCGCCGGCCTCGATGACCCAAGCGAGGGTCGCATTTGGCTCGATGGCGCGGATCTCGGCGCATTGGGCGATGATGAGCGCACGCTCCTTCGCCGGCGGGCCGTCGGCTTCGTTTTTCAGGCCTTTCACGTGCTCCCCTATCTGACGGTCGCGCAGAACGTCGCTCTGCCGCTCGAGCTCCTCAGGGTCGCGGAGCGCGAGCGCAACGAGCGCACGACCGCGATGCTGGATGCGGTGGGGCTTGCCCCTGCAGCGAGCCGCCATCCCCGCGAGCTGTCAGGCGGGGAGGTGCAGCGCATCGCCATTGCGCGTGCGCTGGTGCACCGGCCTCGCCTGGTGCTCGCCGATGAGCCCACCGGCAACCTGGATCCCCGCACCGCGGGACAGATCCTTGCCTTGCTCCGCGATCAGGTCAAGGCAAACGCCGGCGCGGGTGTCCTCATCACGCACTCGAGAGCCGCGGCGGAAACCGCCGACCGCATCGTGCTGCTCGATTCCGCGGGACTCTCGCCTTGGAGACAGAGCTGAGTGCTCGCCATCCAACCCGCGGCGCCCTGTCGCTCGGGCGAATGCTGCTGCTGTCACAGTGGCGCGAGCAACCGGGCCGGCTCGCCGTCACGGTGCTCGCGATCGCCCTTGGGGTGGCGCTCGGGGCCGCCGTGTACCTCGTGAACACGGCCGCGCTGAACGAGTTCGCGCTCGCGGCGCAGCGCCTGGTCGGCGAGGCCCATATCGTGATACGAGGACCGCGCGAGGGTTTCCCCGAAGCCTTGTATGCCGAGCTCGCGCAAGATCCTGCCGTGCGCCTGGCAAGCCCCGTGCTCGAGCTGGAGGTGGCGGTCCCTGCGAGCCACGACAAACTCAAAGTCCTCGGTCTGGATCCCTTCGTCGCCGCGAGCTTGCAGCCGGCTCTGATCGGCGAGGTCGAGCGCGAGGCTCTCGATTTGTTCAAGCCGGACGCGATCATCTTGAGCAACGGCGCCGCCGCGCAGCTCTCGCTTCGCCGCGGCGATCCGTTGCGCATCGTCGTCGGCGATGCCGCGAAGGATCTTCGGGTCATCGACATCCTGCCCGAAAGCGCCTACGGCGAGGAGCTTGGCATCATGGACATCGCCTCCGCCCAATGGATGTTCCAGAAGATCGGGCGCCTGAACCGCATCGACCTGTCGCTCAAGCCCGGCATCGACGTCGAGGCGTTTCGCGCCGCGCTCGATCGACGCCTGCCGGCGGGCACGCTCGCCGTCGCGCCCCAGGCGGAGCGTGACCGCGCGGGCACCGTCACCCGCGCCTACCGGGTCAATCTCAACATGCTGGCGCTCGTCGCGTTGTGGACGGGCGCATTTCTCGTGTTCTCGAGCCAGTCCCTGTCGGCCATGCGCCGCCGCCAGTCCTTCGGTTTGCTGCGCGCCTTGGGCGTCACCCGTCGCGAGCTCGAGCTTGCGCTGCTCGGCGAGGGGGCGCTCCTCGGGCTGGCCGGCTCCGTGGCCGGGGTCGGCCTCGGCCTCCTGTGCGCGGCGGCGCTCCTTAGATTGCTGAACGGCGATCTCGGCAACACCCAGCTGCACGCTGCCGGCATGGTCATCCGGGCCGCGCCGGCGAGCCTCTTTGCGTTCATCGCGATCGGCACCGCCGTGGCGAGCGCCGGCGCATGGGTGCCGGCTCGCGCGGCAGCCCGGCAACCGCCGGCCCAGACTCTCAAGGGCGGCGACGGGCCGTCATCGATCATCACCGGCCGGGGCTGGATCTTCGGCATCGTCCTGCTCGCGCTGGGAGGGATATTGGCATGGCTCCCCTCGATCCACGGGTTGCCCGTATTCGGCTACCTCGCGATTGCCGCCCTCTTGCTCGGGGCCGTCATGCTCGTGCCGAGCCTCACCGTGTGGATCTTGCGCATCGCGCCGCGTGCCAATCGAGTCGTGCCGGACACCGCGCTCGCGCAGCTGCGTGACAACATCGGCCTCTCCGCGATGAGCCTCGCCTCGATCATCGTGAGCTTCAGCTTGATGGTCGCCATGGCCATCATGGTCTATTCGTTCCGCGTCTCGTTCGAGGAATGGCTCGGTAAACTGCTTCCCGCCGATCTGCAGATGCGCGAGCCGCTCGGCAACGACACGGCTTACTGGAGCGCGGAAGAGCAGCGTGCGGCCGCGGCCGTCCCCGGAGTCGCACGGGCCGAGTTTCGGCGCACCCGGCCGCTGCTCATCGATCCGACTCGCCCGCCGGTGATGCTCATCGCGCGTGGTGAGGGCGCCGAGCAGGTCATCGGGGAGCTTCCGCTGATTCGCAGCGCACGCGCACCGCCCCCCGCCGGTGTACCCCCGGCATGGATCTCCGAAGCGATCCACGATCTATACGGATACGAGCCCGGCTTGGTCATCGAGCTGCCGCTCGGCGGACAGCGGCGCCGTTTCTTCGTCGCGGGCATCTGGCGCGACTATGCGCGGGCGTTCGGTGCGGTGGTGATCACGCGCCCGGCGTACATCGCGGCCACGCGCGATACCGATGCCAACGAGGGCTCGGTCTGGCTCAAGCCCGGCAGCTCGCCCGCATCCGTCGAGTCCTCACTGCGCAAAGCGCTGGCGGGCCGCCCCTCGGCGGCAGATCCCGGCGGGGCATTCGAGATCCTGACGAGCACGGCGCTGCGCGAGCGGTCGCTTCGCATATTCGATCGCGCCTTTGCCATCACCTACGCGCTCGAGGCGGTTGCGGTGCTCATCGGCCTCATGGGCGTAAGCTTCACCGCGAGCTCGACCGCGCTCGCACGCCGCGCCGAGTTCGGGATGCTGCGCCACCTCGGAATGCTGCGCCGGCAGGTGATAGCGATGCTCGCGAGCGAAGGCGTGCTGATGAGCTTGTTCGGCGTCATCTACGGCCTAGCTTTGGGAGGGGCGTTGAGTCTCGTGCTGGTCTTCGTCGTCAACCGCCAGTCGTTCAACTGGAGCATCGACTTCGCGGTGCCGCTGTGGCAGCTCGGCGTGCTCTCCGTCACCTTGATCGCCGCCGCTGCCGTGACGGCGGTGTGGAGCGGGCGCAGCGCCATGAGTCAGGAGGCCGTGCGCGCCGTGCGGGAGGATTGGTGAGCGCGCAGGGCCGCCGGCTCCGCGGCCGCACCTGCGCGCTGGGCTTGCTCGCGGCCGCACTCGCGGTTCCAGTGGCCCTCGCCGAGTACGCCACCGTGAGCCCGGATCGCGCGATCGAGTTTCCCCAAGACCTCGGCAGCCATCCCGAGTTTCGCACCGAATGGTGGTACATCACCGGCTGGATCGCCACGGGTTCCGGGGAATCGCTCGGGTTTCAGGTCACGTTCTTCCGCACGCGGCCGGCGATCGATACGACCAACCCGAGCGCTTTCGCGCCTCATCAGCTGCTGATCGCGCATTGTGCCTTGAGCGATCCCAAGCGCGGGCGGCTGTGGCAGGACCAGAAGATCCGCCGCGCCGGCTTCGGTCTCGCCCACGCAGCCGCCGGCGACACCGACCTCATGATCGATCAATGGACGTTGAAGCGCTCGGGCGATGTCTACACCGCCCGCATCGAAGCGGAGGACTTCGCTCTGAACCTTGCGCTCGTCCCGACGCAGCCCCCCCTCCTCAACGGGCCGGGCGGCATCAGCCGCAAAGGCGCATCCCCGCAAGCCGAGAGCTACTATTACAGTCTGCCGCATCTCACGACGAGCGGATCCATCACCCGTAACGGCCGGCGCGATGCGGTGCACGGTGAGGCGTGGCTCGATCACGAGTGGTCGAGCGAGTATCTCGAGAGCGGCGCGGTCGGCTGGGATTGGATCGGCATCAACTTCGCCGATGGCGGCGCGCTCATGGCGTTCCAGATCCGCGGCGCCGGCAATCAGCCTCGCTGGTCCGGGGGGACGCTCAAGGATGCCGCGGGCGGCGTGCGAATCCTCGCGCCCGATGAGCTGCGCTTCGAGCCCAAGCGCACCTGGGTCTCGCCGCGCACCGGCACCTCCTATCCCGTCGAATGGCGGATAAAAGCCGGCGACCGCGAGCTCGATCTCACCCCGTTGATGGACGATCAGGAGAACGACACGCGCCTCTCCACGGGCGCGGTGTACTGGGAAGGCGCGGTACGCGCGTTCGAATCCGATCGTCCCGTCGGCCGCGGCTACCTCGAGCTCACGGGCTATGCAGAACCCTTGCGGCTAAGATAACGCCATGCCACGCGATCCGCGATTCGATATCCTGTTCCAACCGGTGCCGATCGGTCCGGTCGTGGCCAAGAACCGCTTCTTCCAAGTCCCCCACTGCAACGGCATGGGATATGCCCGGCCACGCGCGCATGCCGCGATGCGCGGCGTGAAGGCCGAGGGCGGGTGGGCGGTGGTGAGCACCGAGGAGGTCGAGATTCACGCCTCGAGCGATGTCTCACCCTTCATCGAGGGCCGATTGTGGGACGACTCGGATGTTCCCGCACTTGCGCTGCTGACCGATGCCGTGCACCGCCACGGTGCGCTTGCGGCCATCGAGCTGGTGCACGCCGGCATGAACGCCACGAACCTGTATTCGCGCGAGATTTCGCTCGCGCCGAGCGCCATCGCCTCGCCGGCGAGCTACTACCCCGCGCAGGCGCGCGCCATGGACAAGTCCGACATTCAGGCGTTTCGTCGATGGCACCGTCAGGCCGCGCTGCGCTCGCGCCGCGCCGGCTTCGATGTGATCTATGTGTACGCCGCGCATAGCCTCGCGTTGCCGATGCACTTTCTGCAACGGCGCTACAACCATCGGAGCGACGAATACGGCGGCAACCTTGCGAATCGCGCACGCCTGCTGCGCGAGCTGATCGAGGACACCAAAGAGGCCGTGGGCACGGATTGCGCGGTCGCCGTGCGCTTCGCCGTCGACGAGCTGCTCGGCGCGCACGGCATCTTGGCCGCCGAAGAGGGCCGCGAGGTCGTTGCGCTCCTCGCCGAGCTCCCGGATCTTTGGGACGTGAACGTGAGCAGCTGGGCGAACGACTCGCAGACCTCGCGCTTCGCGCCGGAGGGCTTCCAAGAGGAGTTCGTGAAGTTCGTCAAGACCGTGACCACGAAACCGGTCGTCGGCGTCGGTCGATTTACCTCACCGGATGCCATGGTGTCTCAAGTTCGGCGCGGCATCCTGGATTTCATCGGCGCGGCTCGCCCATCGATCGCCGACCCGTTCCTGCCCCGCAAGATCGAGACGGGCGACATCGACGATATCCGTGAATGCATCGGCTGCAACATCTGCGTCAGCGGCGATTACACCATGACACCGATCCGCTGCACCCAGAACCCCACCATGGGCGAGGAATGGCGCAAGGGGTGGCATCCCGAGCGCGTGCCCGGCCGCGGCGGCGATGACACCTTTCTCGTCGTGGGTGCCGGCCCGGCGGGCCTCGAGTGCGCGCAGCTGCTCGGACAGCGCGGATACAGCGTGTACCTCGCCGAGGCGGAGGACCATCTCGGCGGGCGCGTAACGCGCGAATCGAGGCTTTTGGGGCTTGCTGCCTGGGCGCGCGTGCGCGACTACCGCGCGAACCGGCTGAAGCGCATGGCCAATGTGGAGGTTTTGCGCTCGAGCCCCGTCACCGCCGATCAGATCCTCGAATTCGGGGCGCGTCGCGTCGTCCTCGCCACGGGCGCCCGCTGGCGGCGCGACGGCGTCGGCCGGGCCAATACCAGCCCCATTCCGGGACTCGAGACGAGCGCACAGGTCTTCACGCCCGACGATCTCATGGACGGGAAATTCCCGCAGCAGGGTGCCGCGCTGGTCTTCGATGACGATCACTACTATTTGGGCGGCGTGCTCGCAGAAATGCTGCGAGCGCGAGGGCTGGAAGTTACGCTTGTAACACCGGCGGAACGAGCCTCGGCTTGGACGGTCAATACCCTGGAGCAGCATGCCATTCAAAAGCGGCTTCTCGAGCTCGGGGTGACCATCGTCGCGAATCACAATCTGGTGGAGTTCGACGGTACACGTGCCACGCTCGCCTGTGTGTACACGGGCCGCCGCTCGCACCTCAGCACGCCGTCGATCGTCAGCGTCACCTCGCGCGTGGGCAGCGACGAGCTCGCGCGCGCGTTGAGCGCATCGAGCGATGCCGTGGCGTCGGCCGGGATCATCTCGGTCACGGCCATCGGCGACTGCTGGGCACCGGGGACCATTGCCGCCGCGGTATATGCCGGGCACCGGTACGCGCGCGAGTTCGATCGAACGCCGAGCGATGAGGTGGCATTCGATCGCGAACTACCATCAATTTGAGGAGGCAAGCGATGAAAATCGGATTCCTGGGACTCGGACGAATGGGCGCCGCGATGGCCGCGAATCTCGTGCGCGCAGGTCACGAGGTGGTTGTATGGAATCGCACGGCGAAAAGAGCCGAACCGCTGATCGCACAGGGTGCGGTGCTGGCGCCGAGTCCGCGGGCGGCCGCCGCCGGCCGCGACATCGTCGTGAGCATGCTCGCCGACGACGCCGCACTCGAGCAGGTGCTCTGCGGGCCTGACGGGCTCTTCGAGGGACTGCCGCGCGGCGCGCTGCACGTCTCATCGAGCACCATCGCGGTGAGTACCGCGGATCGCGCGGCCGCGCAGCACGCCGAGCGGGGATTCAAGTTCCTCAGTGCACCGGTGTTCGGTCGTCCGGAGGCCGCCGCAGCCGCGAAGCTGTTCATCGTCGCGGGCGGCGCGGAATCGGACTTCAAGACGGCGAGCGCGATTTTTCCGGCCCTCAGTCAGAAAGTCTTCTACATCGGCGAGAAGCCCTCGGCCGCCAACCTCGTCAAGCTCTGCGGAAACTTCGCCATCCTCGCAACCATCGAGACCATGGCGGAGGCGATGACCCTCGCACAGAAGGGCGGGGTCCCGAAGCAGCGATTCCTGGAAGTCATGACCGGGAGCCTCTTCGATGCCCCCGTCTACCGCAATTACGGTTCGACGCTGGTCGAGGGACGCTTCAAGCCGGCCGGATTTGCGGCGCCACTGGGACTCAAGGATATGCGTCTGGCGGGTCAGTCCGCCGAGACCTTGCGCGTGCCGATGCCGGTGCTCAACGTCGTGCGCGACCATCTGTTGCAGGCGATCGGTAGCGAGGGCGAGGACATCGATTGGTCCGCCATCGGCCTCTCGGTCGCCCGCAACGCCGGCCTTTAGGGACGGGCGATGAGCGGCGACACGCCCTACCGTACGTTTGCGCAATTCTACCCGTTCTATCTGACGGAGCATGCGAATCGGACTTCCCGTCGCCTGCACTTTGCGGGGACGAGCCTCGCGCTGATCCTGCTCCTTGCAGCCCTCGCCCTGCAGAGCTTGTGGGTCGGCTCGCTCGCCGTCCTCTCGGGCTACACCTTTGCCTGGATCGGGCATTTTTTCTTCGAGCACAACAGGCCGGCGACGTTCAGATATCCCTGGTTCAGTCTGATGGGCGACGGGCGCCTCTGGTGGGACATCGTTACGCGCAAGATCCCGCTCTAGGCCAAATAGGGGGCCCAGCCACGCCTACATCAGCTGTAAAATCCACACGATCAGCGCTTGCAGATCATTGTTCGGAACCGCATTTGGCGGCATCACATTGTTTCCCCATGCGCCGCTGCTGCCATTCAAAACGCTTTGCTCGAGGTCCCCAACAGCCTGAGGATCGCTCGCGTACTTTTTTGCGATGGCTCGGTAGGAGGGGCCGGGCAGTGACGAGGCACCGACCGTATGGCATGTCTGGCAGCCGTATTTGGCCAGGAGCTTGGTCGCACGGGCATTGCTGATTACCTCATCCGCCCTCGCAACCGCACTGGTACCGATGACCAACAAGCAGACTTGCCACATGATTTTCATAGGTGAACCCTCACACGAATGACGCCGTGCGCCAATGAGTACATCGATGTGCAAGGGCGGCAATTGGCTCAAGGTCCATATCCGCTGCGTCGCTCCGCGCGCCCTGCCTGTCTGGAGCTTTCTAGTAGTTGTAACCCACTGATATCACGAAGACGTGCTGCGTTTTTCTTTGCGTGATCGGACTGTCGGCCGCGCTGCCGAGCAGACGGTTGATCGCGGTGTCGAAATTGATGAGCCAATGCCGCGTGATGAACCCGGTCGAGCTGAAGCCGAACCCGGCGGCGTCGGACCCCGAGTGCGCATCGAAGCTCGGATAGCCCGAGGCAATCGATTGCGAGTCGGTCACGCCGAATTCCTTTTGCATGTAGCGGTGGTTGGCCCAGGTGTACGAAGGACCCGCGAACATGATGAAATGCTTGGAGCTTCCGGGGAGCGGCATATAGGCATCCACGTCCGCCACCATACCGTCCGCGCCGCCGATGATCTGCCGCACGTCGGCGCGCACCACCATGGGAAAGCTCTTCGCGATCGCGTAAGAGAGGAATGCTTTTGCGGCCGGCGCCATTTTGATGTCGCCGAGTCCGGTCAGGTGGGTCACATCGTCGTGCACGTACCGCCCCAAGTCGTAGGTGAGCGCGAGTCCACCGCGATAATGGTCGCCGTGCACCAAATTGACGCCGAGGCCCTCGCCCACCGATGCGAACCAGAGATCCTTGTAACGGATGTTGATGAGGGGACCCCCTTCTGTACGCGTGAGCGATGCACCCTCGTACAAAGGCTTGTGGATGACGGCCGCGCCGAGGTTCACACGCCAGTCGGGCAAGTTGGGCTCGAACAGCTTCTCGAGCGCAATCCCGCTCGAGTACTGCCATTCCTGAAGCGGCGACGGTGTCTGCGCCCACGCTGAGGTGGGTACGCAGCACAGAATCCCCGCAATGGCCGCAAGTCCGCAGCAGGCGATGGCTTCGAAAACTTTACCGAGAGGCTTCGCACCCCCGTCGAGCTCTTTGCAATGCATCCCGCTGAACATACCACAGGGTGCAGCCGGAAAGACCGCGGGCTGCGGGCGCATGCGGAGTACTTCGGGTAGGCCTGATCCGACAGCGCGTGGGCAACCGAGCCGAATCGGTCGGGTGAGGGCAAAACCTGTGGGGCTATGGAGCCTTCATCTTGGCATTACCGCAGCACGGAGAAGCAGCATGATAAACGCTGGTGCTGAAGTGACAATGGCAGGTGCACACCCCGTATCGAACGAGCTGAGTGACCTCTTTGAAGCGCTCGTAGTTCGCGCTCTCAATGTTCTTCAAATGCCTTTTGGCGAGATTTTCCAACTGGGAGATGCTTGCCAGTAGATCGTGCATCACGTCGTCCTCTTCCTGTCGCCGGAGTGACATAAAAATTATCTGTATGCCACTCTCCGATCCGCGGCAATGCGAGATTAAAGAAGTGAGCCGCTCGTCACGATGCATGCGTGCGGCTCGTCACGATTCACAGACCGGCATGGTGCGGCATGGTGCGGCATGGTGCGGCATGGTGCGGCATGGTGCGGCATGGTGCGGCATGGTTGATTGGACCGAACGCGTTTGCGGTTGTCTCGACGGGTTTCTTACGATCTGGTGTGGGAGCCGTCCGACGGGGGGGGGGGCCGCCTTCGCCGAACGCCGGGGAGAGCGCTGAATTAGGTGCCGCGCCGGCCATAGCCAACACCCAGCACCCGGCTCTCGAGGTCGTTCCCGACCGCCGCAAACTCCGTCCGCGAAGCGTGGCTAATGACCGCAATTCAGCAACCGGAACCAAGGTCCAATAGGAAAGACTGCCTTTGCGGTGTGAACTTCTCGATGGTATTGCCCCGCTCGTTGGAACGGCCGAGGTGGGTTGCTCGGTTCACCATCCAGGGTTAGCCCTAACATAGCCAAAAAGGTCATCATGCAAAACGTCAAAAGATTGAAATCCGGAATTGCAGCGTTGATCCTCGGCATCGGTGCGCTCGCATCCGCGAGAGTAAGGGCTCAGGACGTGATCGCCGTTGCCGACGGAGTCAACATGTGGGATGGGCAATGGCACTACGACTTGACGGTCTACGGCTGGGTGCCTTGGATCTACAGCACGGTGAATCTACCGGCGATTGCCGGCGGCGGCAGTCAGACCAGCACGATCGAGCCCCATCAGTACCTCAAGCACGTGGAGGGCGGCGCGTTGGTCGACGGCACCGTACGCAAGGGCGACTGGAGTCTGTGGACGGATTTGGTTTTTTTGAACTTGAAAGCGACTCCCACCCACACCAGGGAGATCGGCCTGCCCGGCGGCGACCCTCTGCTGACGGTGAATCGCAGCATCGACACCTCGGTCCGGATGGCGATCTGGACGCTCGCTCCCGGGTACACGGTCATGAACAACGACATCGGGACGCTCGACGTGCTGGTCGGCCTGCGCTACACGAGCCTCCGAGTCTCGCTCGCCTACGAGTTCACAGCACCGCCCACCGCGCTGATGAAGGGGGGCGGCTTCTGGCCGACCACGGATTCGACGGACGGCTTGGTCGGCATAAAGGGAGCGATCCGACTGAGCAGGGACGGCAAGTGGTATCTGCCTTACGAGGCGGACGTCGCCGACGGCAACAAAAACTGGCAACACAACGAATATCTCGCCGTTGCATATCGCTTTCGCTGGGGCGAGGTCGGGCTGGGGGCCCGCAACCTGACGTACAACCTATCCGACCGGCCGATCGTTCAGAAGGTACGGTACACGGGCCCCGTGTTCGGCGCGACGTTCCGCTGGTAAAGCGGAAGCTCGCGACCACTTGCCGCAGCCCTGTCACCGGCATCGCAAGCGAGACGCTAAGGGCTAAACCCGCTCTGCCCTTTGGCCCAATATGCGCGCACGCGCGTGCAAGCATTCGGGCAGTTGCGAATAGGCGCCCTTGATCTTCCGTAGATGTTGCCGGTGGACTGCCGAAAGCCGGCATCCACGGAAAGCAGCAGCACGTTCTGACGAGTCCGTGAACGCCTGAAGCGTCCGGCGAGGCACAAGCGGATGACATGCCGCCAAGCTCGTAAGGAAACAGGCATCGACCAACGTGATATCATGTCGTGATGCTTTACTTTTTACCGATCGATGGGAGAAGTGTATGAGTACGATCACCGTATCGTCGAAATATCAAATTGTGATTCCAGCCAAGATTCGCGAGGCACTCGGCATCAAACCCGGCGAGAAACTCCATGCGATCGAGTATCGCGGGAGGATTGAGCTGGTGCCGGTGCGCTCTACCAAGGCGGCACGTGGATCACTGAAGGGAATCGATACTGAGGTGCCCCGCGAATCGGATCGCGTATGAACGTGGTGGACTCCTCCGCCTGGCTCGAATACTTCGCCGACGGATCCAACGCTCCGATATTTGCCAAGCCGATCGAAGCCACCCGGTCACTGATAGTCCCTTCGTTATCGCTCTTCGAGGTGTTCAAACGAGTAAGCCTACAGCGGGATGAAGACCATGCCTTGCGGGCGATCGCCGTCATGGAGCAAGGCAGAGTTATCGATCTCGACCGGGCAACGGCGCTTGAAGCTGCCCGCCTCTCGATCCTGCATGGGATTGCGATGGCGGATAGCGTGATGCTTGCAAGCGCTCACCGATACCGCGCGGCGCTGTGGACTCAGGACTCGGATTTTGATGGTTTGCCTGGTGCGAAATACTTCGCCAAGCGATGAGCGTTTCCGGTCCGCCGGCGGTGCACCGAAAGCCGACATCTCGACCGTAAGGAATTGGTCGGGGCGAGAAGATTCGAACTTCCGACCCCTTGCACCCCATGCAAGTGCGCTACCAGGCTGCGCCACGCCCCGACCGGACTCGCATCATAGCCGAAATGGCGATCGAACGGTTCGCTGCGACGCCGGGCTAGCGGCGTAAAATCTTGATGAGCTCCTCGAGCTCGAGCCGCATCTGGTGGATGAGTTGCTGGCTCTGGTTGAGATCCACTTGCGCATCATCGCCCGTGAGGCGGTTGCGCGCGCCGCCGATGGTGAAGCCCTGCTCGTACAACAGACTACGAATCTGTCGAATGACGAGCACGTCCTGCCGCTGGTAATAGCGGCGATTGCCTCGGCGCTTGACGGGTTTGAGCTGCGGGAATTCTTGTTCCCAGTAGCGCAGCACATGCGGCTTGACGCCGCACAGATCGCTCACCTCACCGATGGTGAAGTAGCGCTTGCCCGGAATCGGGGGCAGTTCGCTGTTATTGCTTGGTTCCAGCATACGCCTCGACGCGTGCCTTCAATTTCTGGCCAGGCCGGAAGGTAACGACGCGACGCGCGCTGATGGGAATTTCTTCGCCGGTTTTTGGGTTTCTGCCGGGCCGACGATTCTTATCCCGAAGATCGAAATTGCCGAAGCCGGACAATTTCACTTGCTCCCCGGACGAGAGTGCGGCACGGATCTCCTCGAAGAACAGATCCACCAACTCGCGCGCTTCGCGCTTGTTGAGACCCAGTTGGTCGAATAGGGCCTCAGCCATCTCTGCCTTCGTCAGGGCTGCCATGTTTATTGATCTCTTATCGTGGCGCTCAAAACATCCCGTAACCGGGTGACCACTGAAGTCACCACGGCGTCTGCGTCATCGTCGGTAAGAGTGCGGGAGGAGTCCTGCAAAATCAAGCCTAAAGCGACACTTTTTCGTCCAAAATCTACCTCGGGTCCTCGATAAACATCGAACACCCGTAAGTCGCTCAAAAGGCCGGAGGCGCTAACAGTAACATTTTCCCGCAATACTGCGAGGGGCACGTTTTCATCGACCACCACGGCCAGATCGCGACGCACACTAGGGAACTTCGAGATTCTCTTGAGTTGCAATGGCTTAGACGTGAATGCTGACTCTATTTCGAGTTCAAATAAAAATACCGTATTACTTAAGCCCAACGCCTTGACCAAACGGGGGTGCAACTCTCCGATCCATCCGACCGCGACATCGTTGCGCCGGATGCGAGCCGCGCGTCCCGGACGCAGACAGCTCAGCGACTCCGCCTCGAAACTGAGCGCATGCGTGTCACCTGCAAGGGCGAGCACATTCTCGAGATCGCCCTTCACGTCGTAAAAGTCGAGCGCTTCGCGAGGGCTGCCCCATTGCTCGGGCCAGCGCGCTCCGGTCGCGACGCCGGCCAGCGTCTCGATCTCGCGCAGGGTCTCCCCATCGACCTCGAACTTATTGCCGATCTCGAACAATCGCACACGGCTTTGCTGCCGGCGCAAGTTCTCGCGACACGCCGGAATGAGGCTGCTCCAGAGCGACACGCGCATCTCGCCGAGGTCCGCCGAGATCGGGTTGGAGAGCGCGCGAGTCTTCGTCTCGGGAAAGAGCAGTCGCTGCACCTCGGGATCGACGAAGGTGTAGGTAATGGCCTCACGATAACCGCGATCGGCCATTGCCCTCAGCAGCCGATCATTGGATACCCGGGTCTCGGTCGCAAAGCCCGCGATTTGCGGCGCGACGGCGTGAGCCTCGGCGATGCTGTCGAAGCCTCGAAGGCGCGCGACCTCCTCGATCAGGTCCTCTTCGATTCGCACATCGAAGCGGTGCTGCGGCCGAAGCACGCGCCAGCCCGCCTCTTCGGTCTCGGTTCGACCGCTGATCGCAGTCAAGATCTCGCCAACTTCCCGATCAGGGATGTCGGCCCCCAGCAGCCGCGCCAGGCGGCTGCGGCGCAGCCTCACCCACTCCGCCCCCGCCTCTGCCGTCGAGCCTTTCTCTGCAGTCGTCATCTGAACGGGGCCGGGCTCGCCGCCCACGATCTCGCGAAGCAGCGCCGTCGCGCGCTCGAGCGCAATCGGCGGGAGCGTGGGGTCGACGCCACGCTCGAAGCGTTGGGCGGCATCGGTCAGAAGACCCAGGCGGCGTGCCCGGCCCGCGACCGCAGCGGGAGTAAAATGCGCGGCTTCGAGAAGCACATCGGTCGTATCATCACCGATAGCCGTGTCCTTGCCGCCCATGATGCCCGCAAGGCCGACCGCGCCGCTCGCATCGGCGATCACGAGGAAACCCGGGTCGAGCGAGTACTCCTTGTCGTCGAGCAGCCGGATGCGTTCCTCGGCCCGCGCGGCGCGCACGGTGATCCCCTCCGCAAGGCGCGACAGGTCGTAGGCATGCAGCGGCTGTCCGAGATCCATCATGACGTAATTGGTCACATCGACGATCGGCGAGATGCTGGCGAGACCCACACGCCGCAACCGCTCGCGCAGCCATGCCGGCGACGTCGCGCCCGGGCGCACGCCGCGAATCACGCGGGAGCAAAAGATCGGACAGTCGCTCTTGGAATCGATGCGCACCGGGAACATCGAAGTGTGCGTGGCCGGCACGGGCTTGACCGCAGCCTTGAGATACCGGCGCTCTTGCGCGGCGGCGTAATCCCGCGCGATACCGAGCACGCTCATACAGTCCCCCCGGTTCGGGGTTGCGTTCACCTCGAGCACCGTATCGTCCAGATCGAGCGCCTCCCGCACATCGACGTTGAGGGGGAGCGAGGCGGGAAGCTCCAGGATGCCGTCGTGCTCCTCGCCGAGGCCGAGTTCGCGCGCGGAGCACAGCATGCCGTTCGATTCCACGCCGCGTATCTTGGCGCGCTTGATCTTGAATCCGCCAGGCAGCTGCGCGCCGACCATCGCGACCGCCACCTTGAGTCCAGCACGCACGTTCGAGGCGCCGCATACGATATGCAGGCGGTTCTCAGCATCGGTCGTCACCTCGCAGAGCGAGAGCTTGTCCGCATCGGGATGCCGGCGGCACTCGAGGACCTCGCCCACGACGACACCACTGAAGGCCGGCGCCACCGCTGTCAGTGATTCCACCTCGAGGCCCGCGAGGGTGAGCTGCTGCGCGAGTACCGCCGGCGGCACGGTGAGTGGCGTGTATTCGTTCATCCAGGAATAGGTGATCTTCACGGCAACTGCTTCAGGAATTGCACGTCGTTCTCGAAGAACAGGCGCAGGTCATCCACGCCATAGCGCAGCATGGTCACCCGCTCGATGCCCATCCCGAACGCATACCCCTGCCACTTCTGGCTGTCGATGCCCGCCGCAGCGAGCACGTTCGGGTGAATCATTCCGCAGCCCAGGATCTCGAGCCAACCGGTCTGCTTGCACACGCGGCAGCCCCCGCCGTGGCAGAAGACGCACTCGATGTCCACCTCCGCCGAGGGCTCGGTGAACGGGAAATAGGACGGGCGCAAACGCATGCCGAGAGGCTGCTCGAAGAAATGCTCGACGAAGGTATGCAGCATCGCTTTTAAGTTCGCGAAGCTCACATTCTCCCCGACCACGATCCCTTCGACCTGGTGGAACATGGGAGTGTGGGTCATGTCGGAGTCGTTCCGGTACACCCGACCGGGGGCGATCAGCGCCATCGGCGGCTTGCGCTCGCGCATGGCGCGGATCTGGACCGGCGAGGTGTGCGTGCGCAAGAGTCGGCCGTCCGGAAAGTAGAACGTGTCGTGCATTGCACGAGCCGGGTGATTGGCGGGTATGTTGAGCGCCTCGAAGTTGTGGAAATCATCCTCGACTTCGGGGCCCGTCGCGATCTCGAATCCCGCCTGCATGAAGATGCGTTCGATGCGCAGCCGCGAGCGCGTCACCGGATGGATGCTGCCCTTCTCCTGCCCTCGCCCCGGCAGCGTCACATCGATGGTGCCCCGCGCGAGCTCCGCGTCGAGGGATTCGCAATCCAGCACCTCGCGACGCGCCTCGATCGCCGCTTGAATGGCGACCTTGGCTTGGTTGATCCTCTGACCTGCCGCCGGGCGCTCCTGCACGGGCAGCTTTCCCAATCCCTTGAGCTGTTCGGTCAGCAAGCCTTTCTTGCCGAGCAAGCGCACCCGCACCTCGTCGAGGTCGGGAAGCGTGCGCGAGGCGCCGACATCGGCCAGCGCCTGGTCGATGAGCTCGCTGAGAACTTCGGCCATGGATCACCCCTAAAAAGCTCGAGACCGGCCCACCGGCCGATCTCGAGGCTCCTGCTCGATCCCTCAGGCCGACAGACCGGCCTTGGCCTTCTCTGCGATCGCTGTAAACGCCGGCATGTCATGCACCGCGAGATCCGCGAGGATCTTGCGGTCGATGGCCAATCCGGCCTTGTTCAGGCCGTCGATCATGGTGCTGTAGCTCATGCCGCACAGACGCGCCGCCGCGTTGATGCGCGTGATCCACAGGGCGCGGAACTCACGCTTCTTCTCGCGCCGGCCGCGGTAAGCATATTGGCCGGCCTTGATGACCGCCTGCTTCGCCGCGCGAAAGACCTTGCGCCGCGCGTTGTAGTAGCCCTTCGCCTTCTTCAGAATCTTCTTGTGGCGTCGTCCTGCGATGACGCCTCGTTTAACTCGTGCCATGGTATGTCCCCTCGATCAGGCGTAAGGAAGCAGCTGCTTGATCCGATTCACATCGGTCTCGTCCACGAGCATCTCGCGACGTAGCTGGCGCTTCCGCTTGCTGGGTTTCTTCGTCAAGATATGACGTCGATGGGACTGACCGCGTTTGAAGCCATTCGCTGTTTTGCGAAAACGCTTCGCCGCAGCCCGTTTTGTTTTCAACTTGGGCATGTCGACTCCTAATTGTAGCCTGGGCTCACAAGCGTCCACGGCACCCTTCAATCAAGGCACCGCGAGCGCCGCTCACCGGCGGATGTGGCAAGCTTAAAAGGCCTTGCCGCTCACTTCTTTTTGGGCCCGAACACCATGACCATCTGCTTGCCCTCCATGAGCGGGTTCTGCTCCACCACCGAATACGGGGCGAGATCCTCAGAAATCCGCGCCAACAAGCGCCGGCCGATGTCTTGATGCACGAGCTCACGGCCGCGGTAACGCAAAGTCACCTTGGCCTTATCACCCTCGGTCAGGAATCGAACGATGCTACGCAGTTTGACCTGGTAGTCCGCCTCTTCCGTACCGGGACGAAACTTCACTTCCTTTACCTGAATCTGCTTCTGTTTACGCTTCGCCGCATGCGCCTTCTTGTTCTGCTCGAACAAAAATTTGCCGAAATCCATTACTCTGACGACAGGGGGCTCCGCCATCGGCGAGACCTCGACGAGGTCCAGTGATTGAGAGCTTGCCATTTGTAGCGCTTCCGCGCGCGTCATGACTCCTGCCTGGCTTCCATCCGCTGCGATCACACGCACCGAGGGTGCGGAGATCTCCTCATTGCGCCTTACGCGCTTCGACGTTGCGATAAACGATCCTCCAAAATAATACGGCCGCGGCTCGCGATTTCGTCGCAAAGTAAGGCAGTCAGCTCATCGAGCGCCAAACTGCCCAGGTCTTTGCCACCACGCGTGCGTACGGCCAGGGTATGCCCCTCAACCTCCCGGTCGCCAGCGACCAGCAGGTAGGGGACACGCTTGAGTGTATGCTCGCGGATTTTAAAGCCTACCTTCTCCGACCTCAAGTCCGTCTCGACTCGAAGCCCATGATTTTTAAGGTTTTCGGTGACTTGAGCACAATATTTGTCCTGCCGCTCGGTGATTCCCATCACCACGGCCTGCACCGGCGCGAGCCAGGTGGGCAGCTTTCCCGCATGATGCTCGAGCAAAATGCCGATAAAACGCTCGAGCGAGCCAAACATGGCTCGATGCAGCATGACGGGGGTGTGGCGCTGACTGTCCTCGCCGATATAGCTCGCGCCCAGCCGCTCGGGGAGATTCGGATCGACTTGCAGCGTGCCGCACTGCCATTCGCGGCCGATCGCATCGCGCAACACGAACTCGAGCTTCGGCCCGTAGAAGGCCCCCTCCCCTGGATTGAGGGTCGTCTCGATGCCGGCCGCCGCCGCCGCCTCCCTCAAGGCGCCCTCGTAGATATCCCAAACCGCATCCGAGCCGACGCGCTTCGCAGGGCGATCGGAGAACTTGATGCGCACGTCGTTGAAGCCGAAATCCCGGTAGATGCTCAAGATGAGCTCGGTGACCTTGACCGCCTCGGCCGTGATTTGCTCGGTGGTGCAGAAAATGTGCGCATCGTCCTGGGTGAAGGCGCGCACCCGCATCAGCCCATGCAGCGCCCCGGAGGGCTCGTAACGATGCACCTTGCCGAATTCGGCGATCCGCAGCGGCAGCTCCCGGTAGCTGCGCAGGCCCTGCTTGAACACTTGAATGTGTCCGGGGCAGTTCATGGGCTTGATGGCGAACGTGCGCTCATCGGGCGTCTTGGTCATGAACATGTTTTCGCCGAAATTCGCGATGTGGCCCGACTGCACCCACAGCTCGCGATCCATGATCTCCGGCGTGTTGACCTCGACGTAGCCGGCCTCGTTCTGACGCTGGCGCATGTAGGCAATGAGCTGCTGGAAGAGCGCCCAGCCCTTCGGGTGCCAGAACACGGCGCCCGGCGCCTCTTCCTGCAGATGGAAAAGATCGAGCTCTTTGCCGATGCGGCGATGGTCGCGCTTTTCGGCCTCCTCCAGACGCGTCAGGTATTCCTTGAGCTGCTTCTCGTTGGCCCACGCCGTACCGTAGATCCGCTGCAGCATCTCGTTGCGCGAATCACCCCGCCAGTACGCGCCCGCCACCTTCATCAACTTGAAGGCCTTCAGCTTGCCGGTGCTCGGCACATGCGGCCCCCGGCAAAGATCCTCCCACTCGCCCTGACCGTACAGACTGATCTGCTCCCCGGCCGGGATCGCCGAGATGATTTCGGCCTTGTAGTGTTCTCCAATTCGATTGAAATGCTCGATGGCGGCATCGCGCGGCAATACACGGCGGTGCACTTTGAGGTCCCGCCCTGCGATCTCCGCCATCCGCTTCTCGATGGCGGCCAGATCATCGCTCGAGAAGGGGGTCTTGTAGGCGAAATCGTAGTAAAAGCCGTCCTCGATCACCGGGCCGATGGTTACCTGTGCCCCCGGAAACAGCTCCTGCACCGCATTGGCGAGCAGATGGGCGGTCGAGTGACGGATGATCTCGAGTCCCTCGGGGTCCTTGTCCGTCACGATGCTCACCGCCGCATCGTGTTCGATGGTCGCCGAAGTATCGACCAGCCGGCCATTGACCTTGCCGGCGAGCGCCGCCTTGGCGAGGCCTGAGCCGATACTCGCGGCCAGCTCGGCGACCGTCACCGGGCGTTCGAACGCTTTTTGGCTGCCGTCGGGAAGTGTAATTACGGGCATAGAACCCTATTGGTATCCGCGAAAATCCCGAAAAAACCGGCCATCTCGAGGACCGGCGCCTCATTCCAAGGAATGGTGCGCGCTAGTGGGATCGAACCACTGACCCCCACCATGTCAAGGTGATGCTCTACCGCTGAGCTAAGCGCGCACGAAGGGCGCGAAAGATACCGGATTCCGGGCTTCCTATAAAGAGCGAACCCTTAATCTCAGGCATGTGGTCCCTGGTCCGGGAGGTTGGCGATCCCCGCAGGCGCTGCCTGGGCGCTGGTCGCGGCCGGATCGGCGGCCGCTTCGCCCGGGCGGGGCTTGATCACGCACCGGAATTGAATCTCCCCGACGGTGAGCATGTCGCCGTCGTTCAACAGGTGGCGCGTTACCTTGCGGCCGTTTACCAGTACCCCATTGGTGCTGTTCAAATCCTCGACGATGAGCTCGCGCGCAGCCTTGAGGATCATGGCGTGATTGCGACTCACCGACTGAGAATCGATCTGCAGCTCGCATCCCGGTGCCCGGCCGATGCGGGTGCGGCGCGCCAGCGTAAACGTCGTCTCCTGCTCGCCGTCGATGCGGACGAGCTCCGCGGTGTAGTCGCCGACGCCCACCGCGGGCGACACGGGTGCGGGGGCGCCGAGCCGTTCGATGCTCGTCTGCAGCCGGCCGAGCACGTTGGCGTTGTTGCTCGCGCTGCGCTCCAGGCGTCGGATCAGAAGGTCCCGTTCCTCGAGCGCGCCGCGCGTGCGCTCGAGATTCGACCGCAGCGTGCGATTCTCTTCGGTCAATTGCTCGAGGCCGGCCGTCTTTTGGGCGAGCTCCTCCTTCAAGTGCTTGAGATCGGCCTGCACCTCTTGCATCGGCCGGCGCGCTTCGTTGAGGTGTGCCATCAGCACGGTCATCTCCTCTTCGTGCGTGAGCGCTTCGGCCTCCAATTCATCGATGCGCGCCGAGAGTTGCGCGCGCCCCGCTTCCACCGCGGCGACGGCTTCCCTGGCGCGCTGCGCCTCGGCCGTTCCTTCCGAGCGCGACTCGGTCAAATCGCGCATCCGCGCGCCGAGTTCCGCCTCGAGACGCTTGCGGTCCACGGCCAACTCCTCGATCTTGGCCAGGAGGTCGCCGCGCGCCTGCTCGCTCGCTTGCATCTCCCGGGCCTTCTGCACGAGGGTTGCCGCATCGCTCGCCCGCGCGGCGTTGAGCTTCTCGAGGGCCTCGCCCTGCTCTGCGAGCTTGCCGTTCATGGCCGCAGCCATGAGTTTCAGGCGATCGCACTCCGCCTGCAGCTCCCCTCGCCCGCTCTGCGCCGCCGTGATTTTGTCGTCCCACTCGCGAAACAGATTCGTGTTGAAGCCGCCTCGCCACTCCCGCGTCCGCAGGACCTCGAGGTAGGACTCGATCTGCGACCTCGCGGCGGCCAATTCCCGGCGGTTGGCGTTGAGCTCGGTTTCCCCCCGCGCGAGGCGCGTCGTGAGCTCGGACGCGGATTGTCGGCTGGCCTTCAAGTCGAGCGCATACGTCTCGGCTCGTTCCCGTGCCTCCCGGAGCTGCGCCTCGAGCCTCGCTCCCGCGATGGAGCGCGCCTCGAGATCGGGAACGATCTTGGCGTGCTCGCGCTGCAGCGCGCTCAACTGGGCATCCCGCTCACCGAGCGAGTGCAGGACCTGGGCGATGGTGGCATCGCGAGAGACCAGGGCATCGCGCAGCGTTCGAGCTTCGCTCTGCGCTCGCTCCGACTCGCGCATGGCCTCGTCGGTGCGCAGGCGCATCTGCTCGGTCGCGGCACTCTTCTCGGCGAGCGCCGCGTGCATCTCGCGTAGCCGGTGCTGCTCCACCGCGAGCGCCGATTGCGCCACGGTGAGCTCCGAGGCGAGCTCGTCGGCGCGCGTGCCCGCGGCGAGCTGCGCGTCCCGGGCTTTCTCGTAGAGGCGATTGAGCGCTTCGTAATCGGCGTTCTGGCGGGCGATGCGCTCCTCGACCGACCGCACGCTCTCGGCGAGCGAGGGCAGATCCAATCCGCTCGGGCGGACCTCGGGGGCGATCGACGGGTTGGTCACCAAAACGGTGCCGGGAAGGGTCGCGGAATATTCCAGGCGGACTGAATCGTCCGCGACGTCATCGTCGATCGAGATGCCCTCGAGAATGGGAAGCTTGTCCGTCCGATCCAGATCGATCTCTTTCGATTGTCCCTTGTCGAACGCCATACAGCCTCCTAGCCGGCCAATGTCTTCGGTGCGCCGAATGCAGACTGGCGCAGCCGTTGAATCTCGTCACGCAATCGCGCCGCCTGCTCGAACTCGAGATTTCGCGCGAGCTTCATCATTTCCGCCTCGAGCTTCTTGATGCGCTTCACCGCCTGCTCCGGCGGCAGCGCGTATTCCAGGCCGGACTCGCGAACCAGATCCTCCTGCACCGAGCGTGCACCTTCCATGACATCGCCCACCGCCTTGACGATGGTGCGCGGCGTGATGCCGTGCTGGACGTTGAATTCGACCTGCTTGCTGCGCCGTCGATCGGTCTCCGCGATCGCCCGCTCGATGGAGCCGGTCCGTTGGTCGGCATAGAGAATGGCCTTGCCTCGAACGTTGCGCGCCGCGCGTCCAATGGTCTGGATCAACGAGCCCTCGGAGCGCAGGAAGCCCTCCTTGTCCGCATCGAGTATGGCGACCAGCGACACCTCGGGCATGTCCAATCCCTCGCGCAGCAGGTTGATGCCGACGATCACGTCGAACTTTCCCAGGCGCAGATCACGGATGATCTCCGAGCGCTCGACGGTGTCGATGTCCGAGTGCAGATAACGTACTTTGACCCGTGCTCGTTGAGATAGTCGGTCAAATCCTCCGCCATGCGCTTGGTGAGGGTCGTCACCAGCACCCGCTCTTTGTCCGAGGTGCGCAGCCGGATCTCGGACAGCAAATCGTCTACCTGTGCGCGCACCGGCCGCACTTCCACCACCGGATCGATCAGACCGGTCGGTCGCACGACTTGTTCGACGATCTGCCCTGAAATGCGGCGTCTCGTGAGGACCCGGCGTCGCCGAGATATAGATGGTCTGCGGCGCCAGGCGCTCGAATTCCTCGAATCGCAGCGGCCGATTGTCGAGCGCCGAAGGCAGGCGGAAGCCGTACTCGACGAGCGTCTCCTTGCGCGACCGATCACCACGGTACATGGCGCCGAGCTGCGGAACGGTCTGATGGCTCTCATCGATCACGAGCAAGGCGTTCTTCGGCAAATAGTCGAACAAGCAGGGCGGTGGCTCGCCCGCCTGTCGACCCGAGAGGTAGCGCGAATAATTTTCGATGCCGGCGCAATAGCCCACCTCGTTCATCATTTCGAGATCGAACAAAGTGCGCTGTTGCAGGCGCTGCGCCTCGAGGAGCTTCCCGGCGCCATGAAGCTCGGCCAGACGCAGGCGCAGCTCATCTCGGATCTCATCCACCGCCGAGTGGATGCGCTCCTTGGGCGTCACATAGTGAGTCGAGGGATACACCGTAAGGCGCGGTACCTTGCGCATCACCTCGCCGGTGAGCGGATCGAAGAAGCTCAGGCTGTCGATCCGGTCGTCGAAGAGCTCGACCCGCACCGCCTCCCGCTCCGACTCGGCCGGGAAGATGTCGATGACATCGCCCCGGACCCGGTAGGTGCCCTGCCGCAGGTCGATCTCATTGCGCGTGTATTGCATGTCCGCGAGGCGCCGCAGAAGCTTGCGCTGATCGAGGATGTCGCCGCGCGACATGTGCAGCACCATGCTGAGATAAGCCTGCGGATCGCCCAGGCCGTAGATGGCGGAGACCGTCGCGACGATGATCGAGTCGGGTCGCTCGAGGAGCGCTTTCGTCGCGGACAGGCGCATCTGCTCGATGTGCTCGTTGATCGAGGCGTCCTTCTCGATGAAGGTATCGGACGCCGGCACATACGCCTCTGGCTGGTAATAGTCATAATAGGAGACGAAGTACTCGACGGCGTTCTTCGGGAAGAACGTCTTGAACTCCCCATACAGCTGTGCGGCAAGCGTCTTGTTGTGCGCAAGGACGAGCGTTGGACGCTGCAGCGTCTGAATGACGTTCGCGACGGTGAAGGTCTTGCCCGAGCCGGTCACGCCCAGCAAGGTCTGGTGGGCCAGGCCGCTTTGGAGACCGTCGAGCAGCTTTTCAATCGCCTGCGGTTGATCTCCCGCCGGGAGATAATCGGAAAACAGTTCAAAACGCATCGATCTATTCTCTCACGTTGCCCGGGATAGGAGCACGCCATGCGCTGGCGCGCAGGCGTTGTTTTTCGTACACTCGAGAGCCCTTTTTGACATAGCAGGATCCACTCCGTTGACCGTGTCACTTTCCAAGCGCGTTCAGAAGGTTAAGCCCTCCCCCACGCTCGCCATGACGGCCCGCGCGGCGAAGCTCAAGGCCGAAGGCAAGGACATCATCGGCCTGGCTGCCGGTGAGCCGGATTTCGATACGCCCCCGCACATCGCGGAAGCCGGCATCGAGGCGATCCGCAAGGGCCTCACGCGCTACACCGCGGTCGACGGCACCACGGAGCTCAAGGACGCCATCATCGGCAAGTTCAAGCGCGATAACGGCTTGGTCTACGAGCGCAACCAGATCCTGGTCTCGTCGGGGGCGAAGCAGACCTGTTTCAATGTGTGCGCTGCGCTATTGGACCCGGGCGATGAGTGCCTGATCCCGGCGCCTTACTGGGTGTCATATCCGGACATGGCACTACTTGCGGACGCGACCCCGGTAATCATCAATGGGGGCGCTGACCAAGGCTACAAGATCACTCCGGCGCAACTCGCAGCCGCCATCACCCCGCGCACCAAGCTGTTCATCCTCAACAGCCCGAGCAACCCCACCGGTGCGGCCTACACGGGCGCAGAATTGAAGGCGCTCGGCGCCGTGCTCGAGCAGCACAGCCAAGTCGTCATTGCCGCGGACGAGATGTACGAGCACATCTACTGGGCACCGGAGCCGCTGCTGAGTTTTGCGCAGGCGAACCCGCAGCTTTACGGCCGCACCGTGACCATCAACGGGGTCTCCAAAGCCTACGCGATGACCGGCTGGCGCATCGGCTATTGCGGCGGTCCCAAGGAGATCGTTGCCGCGATGGCCACCGTTCAGGGTCAATCCACCTCGAACGCATCGAGCATCTCGCAACGCGCAGCGACCGTCGCTCTGAACGGCGATCAAACGTGCGTCGTCGAAATGAACAAGGCGTTCAAGGAACGCCATGACTTCGTCGTGGCCGCGTTGAATCGCATACCGGGAATCAAGTGTCCTCCGGGTGCCGGCACTTTCTATGCGTTCGCGGACGTCTCGGGCGCGATGCGAGCGCTCGGCATGAAGGACGACAACGCCTTCGCCGAATACTTGCTCGCCGAGGCAGGCGTTGCCGTCGTGCCGGGCTCGGGGTTCGGCGCACCTGCGCACATGCGGATCTCCTTCGCGTGCAGCATGGAAACGCTCGAGGACGCCGTGGGACGCATCGAGCGGGCGCTGACCTCGGCAGCGGCGGCACGACGCACCGGTTAGCGCGCACTGCGCGTGCGAAATGCGCGGCCGCACCGTGTGTCGTTGCGTCCTTGCGCCGTGGCCTTTGCGTCGATGTCGCCTCGACGCCGTCGCATCGTTGCGCCGGTATCTCCTGTATCACCTCAATTTATATATTTAAGTAACTGATTTGAAAGGTTTACATATGCAATATCGCAACCTGGGAAACACGGGTCTCAAGATCTCACCGCTGTGCCTCGGATGCATGACTTTCGGTGTGCCCGATCGCGGCGACCACCCCTGGACGTTGCCGGAGCAACAGAGCCGCCCGCTAATTCGCAAAGCGATCGAGATGGGCATCAATTTCTTCGACACCGCGAACGCCTACTCGGATGGAACCTCCGAGGAGATCGTCGGCCAGGCACTCAAGGATTACACGCGCCGCGATGAGGTGGTGATTGCGACGAAGGTATTCCTGCCGATGAGCAAGGGCCCCAATGGCGGCGGTCTGTCGCGCAAGGCCATCTTCACCGCGATCGACGCCTCGTTGCGGCGGCTCGGGACGGATTACGTGGATCTTTATCAGATCCACCGCTGGGACCCGACCACACCGATAGAGGAAACGCTCGAGGCTTTGCACGACGTGGTCAAAGCGGGAAAGGTTCGCTATCTCGGCGCCTCCTCCATGTACGCCTGGCAATTCTCAAAGGCGCTGCATCTCGCGCGCGAGAATCGCTGGACGCCCTTCGTCAGCATGCAGAATTTCTACAACCTCCTCTACCGCGAAGAGGAGCGCGAAATGCTGCCGCTGTGCATCGATGCGCGCATCGCCGTTCTGCCGTGGAGCCCGCTCGCTCGCGGCCGGCTCGCGCGTGAATGGAAGACCGAGACGGCGCGCACGCAGACCGACAAGTACGGCAACTCGTTGTTCGCCGGAGCCGAGGATTCGGATCGCAAGATCGTGGAGCGAGTCGGCGCCATCGGCGCCGCGCGAGGGGTGCCCCGCGCGCAAGTCGCGCTCGCGTGGCTGATTCATAAACCCGCCGTCACGGCGCCCATCGTGGGGGCCACGAAGCCGGAGCATCTCGATGACGCCGTCGCGGCGCTCGCGCTGAAGCTCTCGGAGTCCGAGATTGCCCTGATCGAGACGCCCTATGTGCCGCATGCCGTCGCCGGCCATCAATAACCAGGCCCGCGCGTTCCTTGACTTCACCGGCGGCCTTCCCGACAATCCGCGCCTCCTCCCAATTCCCCGGTAGCTCAGTGGTAGAGCGACGGACTGTTAATCCGTTGGTCGGCGGTTCGAATCCGTCCCGGGGAGCCACCTATCAAATCCAGCGACGTCCATTAACTGCCACGGAGAGACAGTAATCACCTATTTTTCATGTACTTGCCTCTAAAATCACGTCCATTAACGTCCACTAACTATGGTTGACAGCCACCTGCCGGTGGGGGTATTTCTGGGGGTATCGGCAGTATCAGCGGATCGATACCCCCAAGGTGGATACCCCCAATGTCACTCACCGACACCGCAATCAAGACAGCCAAGCCGGGTGCAAAGCCCTACAAGCTTTTCGATGAGAAGGGACTCTATCTTCTCGTGAATCCTCGAGGTGCCCGCCTCTGGCGCCTTAAGTACCGCGTCGATGGACGCGAAAAAGTTCTCGCTATCGGCCCTTACCCCGAAGTGTCGCTTGCGAAGGCACGCGAACGGCGTGAGGAAGCGCGCCGATCGCTCGCCGACCAAATCGATCCGGGTGTTCGCAAGAGAGCGGAGCGTCTGGCCCAGACAGATACATTCGAAGCTATCGCACGCGAGTGGCTCGCGCTTCAGAAGCGCGGGCTTTCTGAAAAAACCTTCCTGAGGAAGCTCGGGTGGCTTGAGGATTTCCTATTTCCCTATCTTGGCCGGCATCCCATTGCGAAAATCACCGCGCCCGAGATCTTGGCCGCGCTGAAGCGCATTGAAGCGCGTGGCTTCCGCGAAACCGCGCACCGCGCGCGTTCGACCGCCAGCAACATATTGCGCTACGCCGTCGCGACCGGCAGAGCCGAACGGGATATCACTACGGATTTACGTGGTGCGCTCGCGCCGGTGGTGACAACCAATCGCGCCGCTATCACGGTGCCGGTGCAGATCGGGCAATTGATGCGAACGATATATGCTTACCGAGGACAGCGTCCGACGGAATCCGCGCTCAAATTGGCGCCGCTCCTGTTCGTTCGTCCCACTGAGCTTCGCGCCGCCGAATGGTCTGAATTTGATCTCAATGCAGAGCATCCCGAGTGGAGGATTCCGGCCAGCCGCATGAAGATGGCCGAAGAGCACGTCGTGCCGCTCCCGCGCCAAGCGATCGCAATTCTGCGCGATCTTCAGCCCATCACCGGCGATGGCCGGTACGTCTTCCCTTCGCTACGTGGCGCAGATCGACCCATCAGCGGAAATACGGTCAATTTTGCGTTGCGTAGCATGGGCTATTCGGGCGATCAGATTACGGGTCACGGCTTTCGAGCCATGGCATCGACCTGCCTGAATGAACAAGGCTTTCCGCCCGATGTCATTGAGCTCCAGTTAGCACATGCGGAACGCAGCGAGGTCCGCGCCGCGTACAACCGGGCTAAACGCATCCAGGAACGCCGCGCCATGATGCAAAGTTGGGCGGACTATTTAGACCGGTTGAGGATGGGCGACACTACCCAAAGTGCGGCTGAATCCGGGACGTTACTAAATCGGACCATGGCGCCGCAGCAAAAATGGCAGCTCCTGGAGGAGACCGAAACGTTCGGGACGTAGGAGTCGCAGGTCCAAATCCTGTCACCCCGACCATTGATTTCCTTGAAGAAAATCTCTGCAATTCGGCTCGGGGTACCGTTGGGTGTCACTCCAGCTCCTAATTTCAACGCGTGCGTTCACGATCCGGCCGAACAATGCGACCAGCGCACGGTAATCGCTGTGATAGTCGATCACCATGCCGCTAGGAGACACCGAACAGTTGGGGCAGCAGGCGGCGTGGAAGCATGAAGTCAAATAAGAAACCTTGGCCTCTTCGATCAACTCACGGCATTCGTAATCGGATAAACACCAATCCCGATTTCCAGAGACCGCCCGTTTGGGGTCGGGCCCAGAAACAACTCCTAGTTGACACGATCCTTCGCGATTACGACATTCCCAAGCTCTATTGGCGGAAGATATCTGCAAAACCCGACAAATATGATGTGGTCGATGGGCAGCAGAGGCTGCGAGCAATCTGGGGCTTTTTTGATGGAGAGTTTCCGTTACCCAAAGACGCGGAGCCGATCGAGGGCGAGGTGGTCGCCAACCTCAAATATGAACAGTTACCTGACGAACTTCGAATGCGCTTCGATGTGTATGCGCTTGACGTTGTAGTGCTCGAAGAAAGCGACGAAGACGAAGTTAGGGAGATGTTTCTTCGGCTTCAGAACGGCACGTCGTTGAAGGCCCAAGAAAAGCGCAATGCGTACCCTGGCCAAATGCGAGCCTTCGTACATCAACTGGCCAGCCACCCTTTCTTTAAGTCCGTTGGATTCGCAAACTCGCGTTTCACCCATGATTTAGTGGCCGCGCAACTTCTCTGTCTGGAAATGGCTGGCGGTCCAACCAACATTAAGAATGCAGACCTCAATCGAATGTACAGCGACAATAACCAGTTCGATTCGAAATCCGCCGAAGCGAAGGCAGTTCAACGGGTTCTCGGCATCCTTGCAGAAACATTCCCAGAAAAGACGCCCGAGCTAGAAAGATTCAACGTCGTGGCACTTTACTGCGTAGTGGCTGAGGTGCAAAGACAATATGCCTTCGAACAGGTTAAACCTCTTCTGCGAGACTGGTTCCTTGGATTCGAATCGACACGTCGCGCCCAAGAAGAACTACCGGAGGATGAGACCGATCCCGAGTGGGCGGCCTACAAGGACAAGATCAGCCATAGCACGGATAGCGAAGACTCGGTGCGCTGGCGCATGGACTTTATGCTTCGGAACCTCTTGGAGCTTCATCCAACGATTCAACGAAAGGACAACCAGCGCGGATTTACATATACACAGCGGCTCGCAATCTTTCGGCGAGATAAAGGCCACTGTCAGCTACGAATCAAATGCGATGGTGTAAAGCTCGCTTGGGATGATTGGCATTGCGACCATACGATGCCTTGGACGTCGGGAGGCAAAACCACCGTCAAGAATGGGCGTGCTTCTTGCTCGCTCTGCAACCTATCGAAGGGTGCCACGTTACCTTCTGCCTAACTTAGACGCCGATCAAATGGAAGCGGCTCATCATCGTGAGTCCAATCAGACGAAATCCCGCAGCGACCGCTTCGCCAAGTAGAGTCGCGTATAAGCATCCCGCACTTTATCAATTGCGAACTGTGGTACAGCTCTCCTTGGCGCAGGTCGTAGCGTCCCGAAGGCTCTCACGTCTGTTTGCGATAGCGTGTGCGCCAGTCGTCCCAGTCCCTAGGGGCATCCAGCATTGCATCCGATAGGTACAGTAGCACCAGAACTTGACCTGGCCGATAAGGAACGCACTCCTCAGTGATCTCGTACTTGTCCGCGTCCGAATTCTCGAACCAGGCTTCCGCAGACTGCTTTCCAGAGCCAGAAGTGCTTACCCCCCGAACGAAGTCGTGGGCAAAAGTGTCCTTATCGAGCCTCTCCTTTGGCCTCCACCGGGAGGGCACCATGGGAGCATGCAAAGACCACTCCCTGCGCTCGGCCGAGTAGCAGCACAAGATCACCGGAAAATTGTCCAGCAAGGTGACCCGGAAGGCCATCGCGGCATCACTCGTAAAAAAGTCTGCGGCGAGCGCCCTGAGATCGTCGACAGACAACACACGGAGCTCGCCGATCTTGGGTCGTAACAGGGACGTGGGCATCAGCAGCCGAGAGGAGAACTCGTCCGCCTGCTTCTCCTTTAGCTTATCCGCTTTGGTGTAATTTCCGAAGTCTTCGGCCCGGCAGTAGAACGATTGCCCACGGTGCATCGACCAATGCCCGAGCTCATGTCCGATCGAAAAACGGTCGCGCCCCTTATTTCCCGAAGGACTGATCGTGGCAATGGCACGATCCCCGACGCCCAGTAAAGTTGCGGAGCAGCCGTCAAGCTTGCGGAAACGCACGTGCATTCCGGCATCGATCGAGATCGCCTCTACATCGATGTCCTTGGGATCGCGGATCGCAAATCCATCGATGATGGACTCCGCTAACTCTCCGGGCTTCACCCTTCGTTGTCCTCTACCCTACCGGCGTGGGATCCCTCTTCGAGGCTCTTGGCTTGATTGAACAGATCCAGCACGTCCGCATCGGACAACTCATTCAGGCCGCGCGCAGCAAGCGTGAGATTGGGGCAGGATTCCAAATATCTCTTGGCTTCTGCCACAGAAGGAGAGACATGGGCAGTTCGAGTCTTTGAGGCAACAGAAAGCTTGCGCTTCGCGTCCGCCATGCGAAGTCTTCCAGTCTCCTCGCGTGCACTCTTTAGAAGGCGCTCGCCAAGCTTGACAAGGTCCTCCGCGTTTTCGCCCTCCAGCGCTTCTGTATCAGACATTGTCCGCAACTCTTCGACGAGTGCGTCCAGAAATCGCTCTTTCCCGGGCTTGTTTCCATTGGGATTGGTCATGGCTAACTCCGGTCTGTCTTGAGCGTGGCAAGTCGCCGGCTTAGTCGCTTGCGCGCCGCGTCGTATTTCTTCCCGTCCCAGCCAAGTTCCTTTGCGATGCTGATGCCGGTTAGGCCCTCGGCAAGGGCTTCGACGAGAAATTCCAGCTCCTCGTTGCCCTTCACCGCATTCTGAACTGCAACCAGTTCGGATTCGCCCTCGACTGCCCGCGCTGGGTCCGTTTCGGGGCTTACACCCTCGGCAAGTGGCGAGGACTCGACGTCGGAATCCTCGTCCCGTGAAGCGCCGAGGTCTTCGGCCAGGAGGTAGTCCAACTTCCTGCGGGTGCGGTAAGTGATGCTGCGCATTACCCCTTTGAGCACTCCCAAGGTCGAAAGCCCGCGGGGCCATTTCCGCTTTTCCGACAGCAGGAGCAGCATCGCCTTTCCGAGCAGATCGTCGGCATCCATGGCCGGCAAACCATGGGCGATAACGCGGGCTAGTTTACGGGCACGGGCCATCTCTCCCGAGTCCTGCACCAAGCGAACCAAGACAGCATCCACTTCGGCTCGCTGCAAATGTGTCGGCAGTTCGGTTTCTGGCACCAGCATAGGTCGGCCTCTACCTGTCCTACTTGTCTATGCTCGCCGGAACGGCATCCCGGACGCGCGACAAAAATAAATTCTTGCGTCCAAATCGCCCTCCCGCGGAGCACTACCCGTTAAGGGCACTGTGAACAGCACCAGCTCACCCAACTTTCCGGGTCTCCAAAGAAGGATAAAGGATTATGAATCAAGAAGTTAATCACCGCCGCGTGGTGCGCATCCAGATCGACAAGCAGCTCTACGAATCTCCCGCGCCGACGACAGGTGCGGCGCTCTACCTGCTTGCCCACATCCCGGCGGGGTTGCAGCTTTTCTGGGAGGGGCACGACCATGACGAGGATTCGCCGATCCCCGATGACGGCACCATGGTCGATCCTAAGAACGGCGATCACCTCCGGACCGGCAAGCCGGCGGGCACCACCATCTACGTGAACACTGAGCCGGTCATTTGGAACCGCTCCCAGATTAGCTATGACGAACTGGTGAAGCTTGCGTTCCCGGACGGCCCGTTCGACGGCAACGTGCGCTACAGCATCACGTGGACCAAGCCGGATGGCTCAGAAGGCGCGGTGCTGAAGGGCAGCAGGGTCAAGGTTGTCGACGGGATGAAGTTTGATGTCCGCAACACCGACAAGTCTTAATCCTGACCTGGCGAAGCTGGAGGCGGAAGGATACCGCCTCCGCATCGTCCGCGGCGTTGCCAACCACCTAATCGTCGAGGGCATCCCTTCCGTGAACAGCAAGGGTGAGGTCGCCTACGGCGACCTCTACACCCCACTGGAGATCGACGCCGCAGGCAAGGTGAGAAATCCGGTGGCAAACCACCAGTGCTGGTGGATCGGCCGCGACCCGCCATGCGATTACACCGGCAGGGTCATGGAGGAACTCATCGCAAACAAGGGGCCCGAGGACAAAGGCGACGGAATCAAGACCCGGGTCGGCATGTCCAGGAAGCTGAAGTCCGGCAACAGTCAGATCCCGTATCCGGACTACTACAAGAAGCTGACCACCTACATCGCCTTGATCTGGTCGCCTGCGGTCCAGGTCGATCCCACCTGCACGCCGAAGCTCAACAAGCCCGTCCAGGCCGTGGTCGAAGCGCAGGCAAGCGTCTTCCACTACCCGGACATGGCGACCACTCGAGCGGGGCTTGGGGCCGCAACAGCAAAGCTGCTCGTCGGCAAGGTGGCGATCATCGGACTGGGCGGCACAGGGTCGTACATCCTCGATCTCCTCGCCAAGACGCCGGTGGGGGAAATCCACCTCTTCGACGGAGACGACTTCGAGCTCCACAATGCCTTTAGAGCGCCTGGCGCCCCGGCCAAAGAGGATCTTACGAACCCCAAGAAGGTCGACTGGTTCGGCGCGATATACAACCGCATGCGCAAGGGCATCGTGAGGCATCCCTACCACATGTTGGCACTGCACCTGGTCGAGCTTCGCGACATGAATTTCGTTTTCCTTGCCATCGACGATCCGAAGGCGAAAAAGGTGATCGTCGACTTCCTTCTGGCAGAAAAGATTTCGTTCATCGATGTCGGGATGGACGTGTCTTTGGATCGCGATGTTGCCCTGAGAGGTCAGGTTCGGGTTACCGTCGCTACTCCGGACGTAAATGCCCACATCGAGCAAGTCGTATCGTTTGCCGATGGCCCAGAAAACAATATCTACAGGAATATTCAGGCGGTGGACTTGAACATGCTCAACGCCGCGCTCGCAGTCGTCCGTTGGAAGAAGTGGCTGGGATTCTATGGAGACGACGCCAATGAGTACCACAGCCTTTACAACATCCAGGCCGGCAGCCTGATCAAAGGCGTCGTGCTGTGATGAGGGTCAGCTCGATCCGGCTCGCGTACGTGGACTCTTTCCCCAAGACGCTGGAAGATGGGGTCCTTTACATCTCGCGACAGTTCAGCACTGCCTGCCATCGCTGCTGTTGCGGTTGTGGAACCAAGATCGTCACGCCCCTTCGTCGCACCGAGTACCGCCTTACCGATGTCGGTGGGGAGGTCTCGCTCTACCCCTCGATCGGGAACTGGAATCACCCATGCCAATCACACTATGTGATCCGCAAAGGCCGAGTGATACAGGCGGGAGCCATGGGACAGGCGGAGATTGACGAAGGCCGCGCGTACGATGAGGCCGAAAAGCGCGACTACTACTCGCAACCGCAGCAGCCCTGGCTTATGGATATCTGGAACTGGATCAAAAGCTTGCTCCGTTAGCCCTTGCGGCAGAAACACTCGATGGCTTTTGCATCCATCTCTTGGACATGGCCAATCGACTCACGGCCAATTCCGCCATAGCTTGTTCGATGTCAGTTTCGATCAAGGAAAATAAGCACGCCCGCCACCAATTGGAGCGCAAGCAATTTCAGATGACAAATAGATTCCTCTGATCTGGGACTCTAATGCAATCTTCCCCCTGAACTTTTGCGCCGGTGGATCTTCCTGTGACCGCGCTGATGACCTCGATCTCTTTATGTCCACGAAGTTGACTGATGGAGCTCTTATAAATATCTGCTGAAGCAGGGGAAAGATTGCACGTGGCAGCGAATAACTCTGCAAATGTAATGCCATCCGGCTCGGCATAAATGAGGGGCGCAATCTGCTCAACCAATTGATTCGTACTTTTTTCTCTTGCAACGCCATCAAAGCAAAACAGCGCAGACGTAACCCGCTTTTTTGTCGTCTTTCTCAGGTACGTATCCCAACACTTCAAACATTTCCAGTCCCGCTCCACCGTAATGAATGAAGTGATTGTTATTTTCCCAATGGATCCGCGTCATAACGTCTCGCGCCCTGGCCTTCTGAGAGAACACTAAGAATCCGACTGCGCAATTCCAGCAACCTGCGTGACATTTGTCGCACTACCTAACCGCGCCGCATATTCATCCTTGATTGATAGAAGCGCTTCATATAGCCGGTGATATGCGCTTCCAACTGCGCCGCTGAAAAGCCGAAGTTGCGGTTGCGAATCTTCTGCTCCGGATCTCAGCACATGTGTTGTCGAGATCCCAGGATATGGATCAACGTAGACGATTTCCTTTATGGCCAGCTGGTACGCCTTTTTTGAGCAGAGCTCACACGGGCTCGCTGTTGTATAGAGTATTCCACCGCTTATTGCCGCGCTGCCGCGCTTTGCAGCCTGAAGAAATGCGTTCTCCTCTGCATGCAGCGACCTCGTATGCACCTGATTCTTATCCCTCATCACAGCGTTGTATGCGTCTTTAAAACAATACGGACATTGCAGTCCCTCTTGTTGACTCAGTGTGGCCCTCGTGGCAAATTTTGTCTCGAGATGGCCGCGTAGTTTTGTGTCTGTTTTCTCATATTCGCTAAAGGAAATGTCGTCTTGCCCCCCTAACAGGTCACTGACATTGCGAAGCAAACATGGAGTTTGTCCTTTCGGGGTGTCGTTCCACCCAATAGCATGGATCGAATATCCTTGATCAGCTACGACCGCACCTACTTGTCGAGAGATACACCCGCTATTCAGCTTCGCAACAAAAGCAATCTGCATGCAGCGTTCATCCCTCGTGGGGGTTATAAGCCCCGGTCGAAGAGCTAACGCGACGTAACGGACAAGCTGCGTGTTCATTTCGCGAACCGAAGAAGCGAACTTTGCCGGAAGTCCGGGATTCGCGACAAAAATGTCAGACTTCTGGATGCAGTCTTTGAGATTCTGGGACACAAAGCTGGCGTAGTCTTGGAGATGTTTGGCAGCAGGGTATTCCTTCTCGTCCAAACGGTCCACGTCCCTTCTATTAAGTCCAGACTCCATTAGACGCACCCTGCGGACTTCATCTTCGGTTGTGATCGCTACGACGTACAGACCAGCGATGTATCTTCTCAAGTGCACAAGCTCAAGCGGATTCCGTATCGCGTCAATCACTACGCGCGATGGCTGCTTCAGGATTAGTCGTTGAAATGAAATAGAGCAATCCACCAGACTGCTCACCCTTTCCATGAGGGAAAACAATCTGTCGGGGTGAACGGTGCTATCCATTGGCGCACCGCTGTATCTGACATTATCTCCGAGCTTTTGAAACAATGAGGGGTAGTCACTTCCGAGGACCCTTTTTGTTTGCTGCGCTCGGGTGTGAATCTCCTGGATAAAGAATTCCCACGCGTTCGCTTTGTCGTTGGGCTCCGCAATACTCTGGATGGTTCTCTTGTAAGCATCGAAGCGTGCGTCTTGCATAAGCTTCGAAAGATGTCCTTCGAATTCGTCACGGCCCTTCTGCGATATCTTCTGGTCGATCAGAAATTTGATGACCTCTTTTGGCTCTTCGTGCAAAAGGAAGCTGAAAATCACTGACGAGACTGTGACTGGAGCGAACGGAATCCATTTCGTCCGGGCATACTCAATGGCGATGCCGAGTTTACGCGACTCCGCATCTTCAAGGTCGTTGTCAATCAGTGAGATCTCATTAAATTCCTTCGAAAGGATAGTGGCGGCGGTTGTGCAGCCGCTGCCGGTTCGGCCAGTTAGCGCAAACACGATGGGATCAGTGCGCGCGGAATACGCACGATTGATCCCTTCGATTAGTTGCAAGTCCATGTGCAATGTCTCCAATACAAACTAAGTCTCAGAATGGACGCCGTCACGGGTTACTCGTCAATATCGTAGAGCACCGCCGCGTGACAAGTAGCGGGGTGAGGCGACACTAGCCGCGCATAACATAACCACGGATACCCTATGCCCGTCGAAGCTTGGAGGATGTGACTGCGTTTCAACCCGTCGCGTACCGTTTGTTGACGAGCGTCACAAGATCGACGTGTAGGAATGGTGAGCCGCGGACCTAGACGAGATCTCTTAGCGAATTAAAGGTGCCTGCAGCGTGGGCCGCCCGCGCCATACGACCCGGTCGACTTGGACACTCTTTGCAAAGCCCCGCGGCCCCGCACTAGTCAGATTGAATGAACTGGGTCGTAGGGCAGTTCAACGCCAGTTGGTTCGGTTCATGACGGCTTGGGAACCACTTTGAGGGGATACCTCAACGTGCGCGTATCTTGTCTGGCGGCACTGGTTTCGGGGCGCGGTCATGAAGACGACTGGCTATGTGCTCTTTTTCCGTTTGTGGCGGCGGCATCAGTTCAACGAATCGTCTGACGTGCGCCGCGAGGTCCGGCTGTCGTTCCCGAATCAGAATATCACCAACCGCCAGCCACGCGCGTCGAACCTCGCCGCGAGTGCCCACTAGGCTCGCCTTACTCGGGTCGATCCGCAGCGCGCCTCTGGCGAGCTCTCTTCCCACCGATTCCGCGCGGTCGCGCATGTGCGTGGATTCGCCGCGCAAGGCGGCGCGGTAGATACCATCGGACTTGCGCGGGGTTGTCTCGCCGCGAACGAACCGATTGGTTGCGTTAGCCGGCACCCCGAGTGCGCGGATATGTCGGGCAAAGTCTGCGCGCCATTGGCGGCGCATTGCGTTACTGATTTTCAGCCGCACGCCCTGTTCGCTAATCGCCTTGATTACGACGTGGACGTGAGGATGCGGTTCGTCGGTATGCAACGCCATGGCATATCGGTGCTTAAGAGCGAATTCCTCCCTACAGAGGTTTTGTACAGCCGTGAGGACCTTCGCCGGAGGCGTCCCGGCGGGCATCGAGAACAGCACCTTGTGGACGAGCCGCGGTGGTCGCCTGCCGTCGGTCGGGGATAGCTTCGCCTGGGGTCTGAACTCGTCCAACTCGAGATCCCAATCGTTCAGTAAGTTCTCTATGGGGCGCTTGTCCCCGTCGTCGGTTTCAATCTCGACCTCGCCTTTGCGACCGATGTAATTGAGATGCTTCCGGACCGCGGTCAGGTTATTGGCGCCCCGGGAGAGGATCTTCACCATCACCTCTGGCGTGCGGCCCACGGTGCGCGCGATCTGTTGGATGTCGGCCGGTGACATGGAATCTCGACGCCCGGGCCCGCGGCGGGCGTAGCTCAGAAGATCGAACATCGGCTCGTTAAATTGGGCCGCCATAGCCTTCCTTCCAGGATCGAACGTTCGCTGATAGCAATCCCTTCACGTGATCGCGGAGACCTTCGCACACCCTCAACATCGCCTTTAGGTCTTCGCGCCCTGGCCCGCTCACGCGGTCGCCTAGGTTAGCGGCCCTGGCGATCTGGTTGAGGTTTCGGCCGATGCCGCCAAGCTCGGACACCGTGCACTTAAGCGCCAGCAGCTCTTCCTTCGGAAGGGGAGCGAGACCCCGCAGGTGAGCTCGGGTGAGGACCGAAACATAGGTCGCTGGCTGCATACCACGGGCGGCAGCGCGTTCTCGGAGCAGCATCTGGTCATCCGCTCGCAGCCGCACCGTCAGCCGGGAGTTCCTTCCTGACCGACGAGGCGCAGGGATTTCTGGTGCCTCCCCAGCGCCGGCGGTTTTGAGCACGAGGTCGACCAACCGCTTGAGCATGGCGGACTCGGACAGCCCTTGATGACGGGCAACCGCTGCGAAGCGTTCCTTCGTCTCTATGCTGATCCAGGTCTTGAGTTGTGTGCAGTCGCTCATCGTGAGCGACATTTGTACCAAAGAGCAGCCGCGAGGCGATCCTGCATATCGCTTAAAATTCAGCGAAACTCAAGCAATGACAAAACTCAACGTGATCGACAGCCGCCAGGAGCCTGTCGAACTGTCAGCGACCTCGAATGAGTCAGACCGGCATCGGACCCGAATCTGCCAGTCGCGAGCGGCAGGTATCGAGCGTGGCAATTAAGTAATCGGTTTCTCATGCGAGGCAGGATTCCCCTCGGTTGCCCCCTTCAGAAGGTGCGAACTACCTGAGACTCACCCTCAAGCCACGTCTAAAACCGTAATGGTACTTCCAATCCACACAACATGGACATGACTTGAGATTCGCAACGAGGCCTGGTGAGTCCTTGAATATGTGGCCCTTCTCACACCGAAATTCCACGTTCGTAACTACTCCACGATAGTGACCGATCATGGTTATCCCGGTTCCTTCCAATAGCTCAACCATCCATTCGCGGTTTCGCACTGGCTTGGTTCGCAGCGGTCCCGGCCTTACACCCGCTTTCTTTGCTGCCTCCAAGCCCGCCTGTACCCCTCTCCATTCCATTTTTCGAACTTCAATAGTTACTCCACCCGGGATATCTGAGAGACCTGTTGTTCCCCAAAAAGCCCTTTCAGCCCAATACGGATCGGGGACGGCAATGTATGTCTTGAGCTCCCAATTCTGACCCGTCTCTTTGACAATCTTGCCCGCGTATTCCTCGTGTTGGCGATTGTGCTGCGGCCAGCCTTTCCTCGGGGCGAAGGATAGTTACTCCGATCTTGTAGAGGTCCGGATCGGACGGATGTACTAATACGTATAGGTAACCTGACTCCATTGCACTCTCTACAGCTGTCTACTTCCGGTTTCGACCCTCTACGCCAGTGACGAACGGTAGCTCTGGAGCAAGGGAAACGCGATATCTCAGCCACGCGTCCCGCTCCAAGGCCAGTTAGATTGCCGACGCGCCTTGCTCGCTAGTGGCCACCATGACCGCCGCCACCGTCGTGCGAGTTGCCGTGGTCGTGGCCCGCGTTACTATCGGAAAGGGTAGCAATCGTGTCCGAAAAACCAAAATCGGCGTTGCCGTTAAAGTAATCGCCGGCAATCTCGCCGCGCATCGCGTCATAGCTACAATGCTCGCCATTGGCTTCATGGAACTGATCGAAGGCGTCTCGAGCTGAAAACATCGCTATCGCGTAACAAGAATAAATCCCATTCAAGTTATAGCGTTCAATAGTGCTTCTTACTTGTGCGGGCGTATATTGCGTTCGGCGTCCGTAGTCTTTAGCTAGTAATCGGGGAAGTTTTCGGACGTAGCCACCGATGGCTTTTCGCTTCCTAATACGTTCAAAGAATCGCATAACTGCTCCCTGCAAATCTAACTTGGTTTTATCCAAGCCGTCTCATGACGGATAACGTAGCAGGTGGCGGATAACCTGGCCACTTAACGGAATCCAATTACGGACGGCCGCTTACTGGCAGCGAATAGCAGGGGGCGAGAGCCCGCCCATGTTAAGGGTTGCCCGATGTCTGCCCGTCATCGCTGAGCATGCCATACCCGGTGAGGTGTGAGGGCAGACGTCGGGCAAGCCCCAAGGGAGGAAACCGCGGGAACGTGCGTGAGGGTCAGCGGTGGCGATGGGCTATGGGGATTTGAACAGAGGAGATGTTGTGTGGCGCTTCGATCGGCGGGATCAATGCGACGGCCTACACGATGCGGCGTGAAATCTCTGGGCGGCGGGATGCGGATATTGACCGATGCGGTATGCAAGAACGCGAGTTGGACGCGGCAGTGACCATGGGAGTTTGTGCCAGCGTCATAGAGTGAAACGCCGGCAGGCAATTTAGGTGAGCGTTGGGTGCTCATGGCGGCCTCGCAGAGGCCGGTGGCCCGCGGATGTGCTGGGCACGGGCGAAGGTCTCGATGACGAGCATCGGGGCACCGCAGTGCCGGCACACGAAGGTGGGCCGGGCGGACGCGTGATCGGCGCTGCCATCGCCGGTTCGGCGGGAGGCGTGCGGTGCCGGCTGATGCAGCAGCTCGCGAGCGGTGGGGATGTCGTGCTTGCGGTTGGCGTTGGCGAGCAGGCCGTAGTGGCGGATGCGATGAAAGCCCGAGGGCAGCACGTGCAGCAGGAAGCGGCGCATGAACTCCTCGGTCGCCAAGGTCATGGTTTTGTAGCGCGTGCGCCCGTGCGCGCGGTAGTCCTTCCAGCGGAACGTGACGCCGCGATCATCCAAGGCAAGGAGCCGTGAGTTGGAGATCGCCACCCGATGGGTGTAGCGGGACAGATAGGCGAGCACCGCCTCGGGTCCGGCGAAGGGGCGCTTGGCGTAGACCACCCACTCGCATTGGCGCAGCGGCATGAGCCAGTCGGCGAAGGCCTCGGCGTCGGCCAGATCGACGTGCTCGCCGAAGAACTTCAGTTGCCCGTCACGATGCAGCGTTCTGCAGTTCTTCGAGGAAGCGGCGCCGGAACAGCCGCGAGAGCACCCGGACCGAGAGGAAGAACCCCGGCTTGCACGGCACCCAGCGATCGGCATCGGGGGCGAGGCCGCCGCCGGGTACGATGCCGTGCACATGCGGATGATGGGTCAGGGCCGAGCCCCAGGTGTGCAGCACCAGGGTCGTGCCGATGCGGGCACCCAAGTGCTTCGGATCGGCGGCGATCGTGCGCAGGGTCTCGGCGGCGACGTCGAACAGCAGACCATAAATGAATCTCCTTGTTGGTGTAGGCGATGGCGCTGATGGGCGCGGGCAAGGTGAACACCACGTGGTAATACGGCACGGGCAAGAGATCCGCCTGCCGAGCTTCGAGCCAGCGCTGCGCGGCGCTGCTCTGGCACTTCGGGCAGTGCCGGTTGCGGCACGAGTTGTAGGCGATCTGCGGTTCGGCGCACGACGAGCAGCGCAGCGCGTGGCCGCCCAGCGCGGCGCTGCGGCACTGCTCGATGGCCGACATGACCTTCAGCTGGCCGAGGCTCAGGTGGCCGCGCTCGTGCTGCCGCCACGTCGGCCCGTGGGCGCGGAAGATATCCGCGACCTCCAGGGCGGGGCGCTGCACGCGCGGCTACGGTGCGGGGCGGGGCCGGGCTCCAGTGGACCGATCACCTGGCGCAGGATCTCGGTGGCGACGTGGGTGTAGAGCGATGTCGTCTCGAGCTTCTTGTGGCCGAGCAGCACCTGGATCACGCGGATATCCACCTTCTGCTCGAGCAGGTGGGTGGCGAAGCTGTGCCGCAGCGTATGCATCGAGACGCGCTTGTCGATGCGCGCCGCGAGCGCGGCCTCGTGCACGGCGCGGTTCAGCTGACGGGCGGTCAGGGGCTCGACGGGGTTCAGTCCCGGAAACAGCCAGCCGCCGTCGAGCATCTTGCCCTGGGCACGGGCGACCCGCCACCAGGTGCGCAGGCGCTCGAGCATCACCGGGGAGAGCATGGCGTAGCGATCCTTGCCGCCCTTGCCCTGCTGGATGCGCAGCGTCATGCGCGTGCTGTCGATGTCGCCGACCTTCAGCGAGATGACTTCGTTGGCGCGAAGTCCGGCGCCATAGGCCACCGAGAGGGCCGTCTGATGCTTCAAGTTCTTGGTCGCAGCGATCAGCGAACTGACCTCCTCGCGGCTCAACACGACCGGCAACGTCCGCGGCACAAACACCGGCTTCATCTTCGCCATCAACTCGGCTGCGATCGAGCGTGACGTCGAAGAAGAACTTCAATCCGGTGATGGTCGCGTTGAGCGTGATCGGCGAGGTGCCCTGATCGACCAGGTGCAGTTGGAAGTTGCGCAGATCCTCGACCGTGGCGGTATCGGGCGGACGGCGCAGATACCCTGCCAAGCTGCCGAACGCGCGCACATAGGACGCCTGGGTCTGGGGTGCGAGCTTGCGCAGCCGCATGTCCTCCAGCATCCGTTGACGCAGCGGGGAGATCTCTCGAGTGGAATCGTTCATGGCTCTGCTCCGGTTGCAAACGAGGCGGAATGCCTCAGTTCGCAACTTACGAAACAGAACCTCAGAGGTCAGCCATCCCCAGACGCCTGATCGGAGCCACCCCTACCGCGCGAGCGGTTTAGTCCTTTGGCCGATTTCGGCCGCTCCGGCTGGGCGCTAGGTGCCGCGTAAGCCATCGACGGAGATTTTATCGGTGGATGTTTGAGTGATCCTACTTGCACGGCCAAACGGCCTGCAAAGACCAAACAACGCCTAGGTACCTCTGGATGCCCCACGTTTCGGGACGTTGTTGCGTCCAATTTTTGAAAGCTTGGATGGCAGCTCCGGCAGTGATCGCTGTCTTTGGGCATATGCCATACGGGTACGTGGAAGCATCACTACCGAGTACCATCATGTTGTCGACTGCGGCGTTCATATACCCAATGCAGTACATCTGCCGGTGGAGGTCAGACGAGGCGCATTGCTCGTAAAGGGACTGAACTGACAGTGACGGGTCGCTAGCTTGAATTTTTGCAATATCCGAGGGACTGAGATTCACCGCAAAAGATATTGAGGTGGTAAAGGTCATCACCAGAGCGGCTTTGCATGTACGCATTTTCACTGATCCAATCTGTCCGATATCCGCTCGCAATCGTGGTGACTGCCCGAAAAGTCAAAGCGCTGAATGCGCTCCGATGCATCGACGGCAACATGTATGGTGCAGCCGTTATCCTCCCAGGCGTAAACCTTGTCGCCGGCTACAACAGCTTGGCCAGTAGGGTAGCCGATCTTTTGGATAACGACGTGGACATCCTGGCCGGTCGATACCTTGAGATCTCTGTTGAGATTGCGATAGCTCGTGAATCCACCACATCCCTGAGTGCCGGCGATCGCGAGGCTGATGCCTAAGGTGACAGTTTTGGAAGTTCTCGCCTTCATCGCCATAAACAATCCCTCTTGAGCCGCGGATATGTAAGATTCGCAGGAGCAGCTCGCCCCCGGCCGTGCAGGCGGTCACGTTTGCCCGAACGCGGCTGTGACTCAGCTCACGGGCAGATCGAACAACCGTGCCAGATCGCCGCTGCGCTGGTGGGGACCTAGGAACGTAATCACGATATGCCGCGAGCGGCATCGTTGGCAGCGGAGCCGCACACGCACATCCTTCAGCGGGTAATCGTCACCGAGCCGCGCTCGCAATTTCACGAGCGACAAGCGCGCGTGGTGCTTGCATTTGCCGCAATACGCGCCGAAATAATAATTATCGTCGAGGTGCGCAAGCGCTGCGGTTTCGAGCCTTGCGTATTCCATTGGCGCAGCCTAGCGCGGGGCGCTTGTGAGCATCCATGGGATAACTCATACAGTATCTCGCGATCTACGACACTGTATAACGTGGCACGTTTGTTGGGCGAATCGCGCAACGCTGTGAAACAACTTGCAGTGTGCGCCAAACCTGGCTTAGCGTCGCGGTGCGCAGAATTCGCAGTCCGTAACCGTTAGGTGACACATGGCTGATTCGCTATTTACTCCGGAGCAGCGGAACTTGAACAGACAAATTTCCGCTGTCCTCATGCCGAATTTCCATGAGAAATACATGAGGCTTTACCCGAACGGCGAGGACAGTCCGCCCGCGCTATTTGCTCATTACACCTCGGCCGATGCGGCGCTGAAAATACTCGGGAGCAAGCGTCTTTGGATGCGAAGCACGACATGCATGGCGGATTATCGCGAGGTGGGTTACGGCTATGCCATGCTAAACGAAGCGTTCGGCAAGGACAATTTGGGGACGGATTTCCGCGGCGCACTCGATAAGTGTTATCCCGGAGCGGCGCAGGCGGGGGTGGAAAATTTCGAGAGAAATTGGAGGTCGATTCTGCTCGGGACGTATGTGGCCTGCTTGTCGGAGCATGACGCCAAGGAAAATGCGCATGGACGCCTATCGATGTGGCGAGGCTTCGCCGCCAATTCGCCGCGCGTCGCCATCGTTGTCTCGATCCCATTCTTTTCAGCGGTGTCAGAAAAGCTGCACGTCATGTTCAGCCCGGTAGGATATTTCGGGCCCGAAGGCATCTGCGCAGAAATACGCCGAGTAATCAAGAGCGTGGAGGACAATCAAGCCATACTCAAACAGCTGTCGCCACAGATGTACTCGGGTTGGATATTTGCACTGTTGCTGGCAGCGGTTACATGTATGAAGCATGATGGATTTGAAGAAGAAAGAGAATGGCGCGCTGTTTACTGCCCGCAGACCCTTCCTGAACAGTCCGGATTAATCAAACTCAAAACTGAAATGATCGCGGGTATTCCGCAGAAGGTCTATGAGCTGCCCCTGGACAAGAGGACGTCAGAGGGTCTTGCAGAGATAGACCTCGCTAAAGTGCTCCACCATGTAATCATCGGTCCGAGCCAATACGGGCATGCGATGAGCGAGGCGTTTGTCGACGCGTTGACGACTCTCGGTGTACCCGACCCGCGGGATCGGGTGGTCGTATCGGGCATTCCCATCCGAACGTAGTTGAGTAAACTTAGTCGGCCCACCGCTGGAGCGAGCTTATTAGCCGGACGACTCTAGGTTTCTCAAAAAAAGGGGAAGAGCGCCCTTACTGTGACGCCCTTCCCCTGACAGATCCGGAACTCTAGGCGGCCAGCACCTCCATTGCCAGGTCCCAGAGACCGCTGTTGATTCTCACGTCTTGCCGGATTGCGGTAATGGGGCGCGTGCGCGTCAGTCGCCCGCTGACCGTGCGCCGGCTCAAACCGCCCCGCAACAGATTCTCCTGAACTCTATTCGTGATCCGCCAGAGATCGTCCCCAACGTCTTCGGTTCGTCGACAGGTGAGTAGTTGCGCAGGCTCCATCCCACTCTGTGCTCCATTCGGATATCGCAACTCGAGCGCTCGCCCCGCGAAATCGACCTGCTCGTCCTTCGGGAGCCGCCGCTGCTCCATGCGCTCGATCTGCCCGGCCAAGCTCTCGAATCGCTCGGTCATCTCAAGTGCGCCAATCACGACCTCATCCACGATGTTGCCCCGATGCGCCACGCAGTGGGCCGGAAAAGCGCTCCGCGAGACGATCAGGCCATTCGTGCAGACCACGCGATAGATTCCGATACGCAGCTGGTAAGCACTCGTACCGTCATGGCTGTTCAGGAACAGGATTTCCAAGACAGAATCATTGAGCTGCACGGTCTCAAAACGCCGGCGTAGCCTCACGATATGTCGCGCGTGCTGCACGCTCTTCGATCGAGCGTGAGTCTGGCGTGCATCGACCGGCACGAAGCCGACGTTCATCAAGCCGCCGAGAACCCGCTCGGTCGGTATAAACGTGTACCTAGAGCTCATCCGCTCGTGAGCCGCCGGGGCAAATACGGCAGGGGCTCGTTGACGAACCGCCTCGAGCGAAAGCTCGCGCGACAGCGCGTTGTCGTGTGATGCAAAAGACACTTCGGATAGGTTGTTCATGATCGGATTCCTCGAATTGATCTTGGGCGGGATTGCCCGCGAGCCCAACATCACGGCGCGCGCAGTTGTCAATGGGAAGGCAATGGGACCGTGGAATAAATGGAGGGGACCCGCGCTTCGTGGGGAGGCAGCCGTTTATGCCGCGAAAGCCCGTTGCGTTCCCGTTGACTACGAGCACGACGTGATACGCTGTCTACACAACAGGTAATCCCGCCCTCTCCTCTTCTTTTCAATGCCTCCGAGCTGTGCGATGAAGGAGATTCACGCGGCGCGCCCTGGGATGCTATTTCCACTCACATTGAGTCGAAACGCGCGTTGCGATCGCGACGGTAGAATTCGATGATTCGACTCATGAGAGAATCGCCGACGCAGCTCCGAGTATGGATCGACTGTCCCGCCTGTGGGCACCTTCAAAAACTCGCGCGAGAACTCTGGCTCCCGTCAGAGCTCGCGACTCCGGTGTTCCTCAAAACCTGCGCAGTGTGTGATCGCTGTCGAGCGGCGGCGGTCATGTGCTTCGAGCGAAGCCTCGACCGAATGCATTGAAACAGAGTCGGCTTACAGCAAGTCGAGCTCGCGGCGCAATCGGTCCTCCAAAGTGGCCGCAAGGACGAGCGCATCATTCAGCGCATCGACGGGATCCCGCTCGATGGCACCTTTGAGCGCAACTTTCAGCCACTCCGATGCCGCGGGGTCCGCAAGGATCTCTTGAGAGTTGGGCAGCGGCGTTGCAGCGCTCATCGCGTCGGATCGTCCGGGCGTGGCGGTCGAGGTATCGCCGGCGAGACATCTTCTCCTCTCGACGGATCGCGAAGCCGCATGGCCGGCAAGGGCTCGCCCTTCTGGATGGAGGCGGCCATCGCCTCGCGCATCAGCGCGAGGAACCGGTCACGATCTTTGGGATCCGTGATTCGCCGCGTGGCAAATTCCTCCGCCGCACGGACGCTCAAGAACGTTGACTTGAGCTCCGGGTGCGCGCGCACCGTCTCACGGACGTCGGCCTGCTCATCTCGGAGGCGCCGCGCGAGCCGCGCGCGCTCGGCAAAGAACTGGACCTTCTCGACGACCCAGCGGGCGCGGTGGGCAAGATGCGTCTCCTCCGAGAGGACCCGTCCGTCAGCCGCGCGCTGGCGCGCGGTGACGGTCACGGCTTCGCGGCCAGCGCGGCGAGCGCCCACGAGATCGCCCACTTTGGGCCGCGTTTCACCGGAGGTGAGCGCGCGCTCCAAGTCCTTGCCCCAGAGCGTCTTCGCTCCGTGGCTCGTGAGGAGCTTGACGTAGTAGGAGGCATTCTCGTCGGCGCGAAACTGATAGTTGGCGCGGCCGTGCTCGGTTAAGCGGCCCACGAGAAGAGAGCCGCCGCGGCTCGTGGGGCGCGAGGAGGATGCCTGCGGGGCCTGCCGGGGTGACCCGGCGGCGGTAGAATCGATCCTGCCGACGGCGGCCTTGTCGGGCGGCTTATTCAAGCGGGCAGAGGCGCCTCATCGCGCCGGCGCCTCCTCCCGTGTGATCGCACCGGGGGCCGCCGTCGGCGCCACCGCCCTCTCCTTGAGCCGCACCGGCGGCAGCGGCTCGCCGCGGGCGACGGCATCGGCGAGCGCCGCTCGCACACGGCTCACAAACTTCGCTCGATCCTCGGGATCCCGGAACTGGCGTGCCGCAATTTCCGCGGCATGCATCTGAAGATACGTCCCCACGAGCTCCGGGTGGCGGCTTGCGGCCACCTTGGGGTGGATGTTGGGATCGCGTAGCGCGCGGGCGGCGGCCGCGCGCTCGTCAAAAAACTCCTGCTTCTCGATGATCCAGCGATTGCGATGGGTATCCAGGGGCTTTTGGCCCACGACCTTGCCATCAGGGTCGCGCTTGGACTCCTGCACGGTCACGATCTCCCGCCGCACGGCGCGAAGTCCGATCTCATCGCCGATTTGGGGCCGGGTCAGGGATTCTTGAAGCGCGCGCTTTAAGTCCACCCCCCAGATCTCGCGCTCTCCTTCGGGCGTTTCGACCTTGACGAAATAGGAAACGGGCTCGTGCGGATCGTGACGATAGGTCGCGACCCCATGATCCACGAGCCGGCCCGTGATCGGCCCTTTGGGGCGATCGCGGGCGTCGCCTGCCCGGCCGGCCGCGGTGCGGACCGGCTCCTCGCGGTTTCCGGGAGACCCCGCGGCTTCGCGGGCGAGCTTGCGGGCAAGCTGGGCGCGCTCGAACTCGGTAGGGGTGTAGCCCCGAACCTTGAGCCCCGCGGCGCTCGCCGCCGCCCAGGCTTCTCGTCGAAAGCGCTCGGTTCCCGTCACCGTGACCTGCTCCCAGCCGCGCGCCGCGGCGATGCCGATGAGGCTCTTCACCACTTCGGTGTTCTCGCTTGGAGTCACCAAGCGCGTGCCGCGGTCGGTAAAGGCGTGTGCACCGTCCGGGAAGTAGTGGCGATCGCCCACTTGAACGAAGCGCTTGCGGATGTGATCGGGGATCAAGCGCTCGCGTCCGCTCGCGGCGGTGCCGGGCTCTCGCGGGCGGTCTTGGGCACCTTTAGGTGCGCCGGGCGCTTGCGATTCCTCGGGCTGTGACGTCTCTCGTGCGCGCCGCCGGGACGGGCGAATGGAATTCTGCCGTTCCGGCGCCTCTACGTCCGCCGAACCCGCCGCGCGGGTATTTCTGGACTCAGGCTTCTCTTCCATTTCGGTCCCCTTATCGCTCGCGCAACGTATCCAAGAAATTCTCGACCGCGCGCGAGAGATCCCCTTCGCTAAGCGGCCCCTCCGGCAATTTCACGCGCTCGAAATTCACCGCAAAGTCCTCCAGCGTCAAGCTCTCGAGCCGATCGAGATCCTCGAGCGTTGCCTCCCGCGTGACAGGCTCGACCTCCGTCGCCGGCGGGCTATGAACCGCAGCCGCGTCTTTATCTGGCGCCTCGGGTTTCAGGGGCTCGGCCCACGCGACCGATCCTTCGACGGCGAGATCCGGAGGCGGCGCGGTTGGATTCGGCTTCGCCAGGCCACCTGGCGCGATCGTGGGCCGCTTCGCGGCGCGCCCCGTGGGAACCGCCGATTTCGGCGGCGGAAATAAGCGCTTTCGGAAGAGCGGATCGCGGTAATAGCGATTTTTGCGCGCCAGGATCGGCCGCACGCCTTCGTAGAAGATGATCTCCCGGTTCTTGCCGAGCTCCTTGACCTCCTGCGGCAAGAGGAGCGGCCGCTTCTGCTCACTCACACTGACGCTGCGCTGCCGGCCGTGTTTCGAGTCCGCGACCTGCAGTAGCGGCCGCGAGTGCGTCTTAACCTTGACGGTGGTAAATCCCAACTCCTGGGAGATCTCCGTGGCCTCCGCGACGTCCTTCGGCGCATAGACGATCCGTGCCGCCAAGCTCTTCATCATGGTCTCGGCATTCTGCTGGCCGTAGATCTCTCGCAGTTGCGAGAAGGCCTGCACCACGAGTATGAGCCGGACGTTGTAGCCGGGCAGGTACGCGACTCCTTGCGCAAGGATCGGGATCCGGCCGGCGGCGGCGAGCTCATCTAAGATAAACGCGACCTGAAATTTAAGCGCCGGGTTGTGTTCCGGGAGTTCGCGGGTCTGCAGGTTCAGCGCCTGCTCGATGAAGAGATTCAGGAGCGCCTGAAGCAGATGCAGGTCGCCCGGATTGATGGCGAGGTAGATGGACATCGGGCGCTTGCGCAGGTCTCGCAGGTCAAAGTCGTTCCGCGAGGTCGCGCGATCCAGGAGCGGGTTGGCGAAAAGGTCCAGGCGCGAGGTAAAGGTCTTGCGAATGGACGACGCGGTGACGGGCGCCAGGTCAATGATCTCGGAGAGCGCCCGCACGCACTGCGAGCTCAAGGGATAGCGTCCCTTCTGCCGTCCCTCGATGATCCGCCGCCAGTGATGGCCGAAGCCTTCCGTGTCGGAGGCCATGCCCTGCCGCAGGACCTCGCCCAAGGTCGGGGGAAGCGAGGGGGTCTCGAGCACATACATGGTGACGCCCAGAAAGTAAGAGCGCGCGCCGGCGGGCCAGAAGGGATCCGTCCCCGGCACATCGGGATAGAGAATGGCGGCGATGCGCTGCACGTCGCTGATGCGAAGATTGGGATCGGCCGAGATATAGGTGAGCGGATTCCAGCAGGCGGTATTGCCGTCCTCCGCGAGCGGATGAAACAAATAGCACTGTTGGCCGGCGCGCTGCCGGTAGCCCGCCGTTAGGGTCCAGTTCTCGAGCTTGACGTCCAAGCACAGGACCGATCCTTGCCAGAAAAGAAGATTCGGGACGACGATCGCCGTGCCCTTCTCGGCGCGGGGCGGCGCGGACAAGAGCACGCCTTGCTGACCCCCCAGGACCAGGTAGCGGCCGCCGAACGCGCCCCAGAAAAAGACCCTGCTTCGCAAAGAGCCCCGCGCGCGCCATTTCGCGCTCGGGTCGCAAATCGAGCATCGCCGTGCAGCGAGCGCCGGCGCGGCAGGAGGAGCGGCAGCGCCGCGAGTGCGACGAGCGCGAGGCCCCCGGCCGATGAAACCCAGAGGCGCCGCCGCACCTGAGGCACGGCGCCGTAATAGTAGGCATAGCGCGCAATGGTGAGGGGCCTCGCCGTCCGCACATCCTGCCGACACCACGCGAGCAACAGAAAACCGGCCGAGAGTATTGCGAGGCGATCAGGCTTACGCAGGCGATGGCCAGCACCTTGAAGGCCGTCGCCGGCCAGCGGGCTTAGCCCGCGGTGCCCAGGCGACGGCGTTTGCGGTGAGGGTCATACCAGATCTCTTTGATGAAGCGTTGATGGCGCTCGACGCCGAACTGAATCACGACATCGACCAAGAGGTAGAGGAGCTCCTTGATATCGGCCCGCGGCAAGTTCCTGCCCGGCGCGGCTTTGCTTGACCAGCAGTACCAATTGCTCGAAGGCGAGCTCGGCGCTTGCGGCATGGACGCTCGTGATGGAGCCCGGATGGCCGCTATTGACGTTTCGCAAGTAATCGAACGCCTCTTCGGCCCGAAGCTCCGCGAGCAAGATGCGATCCGGTTTCATGCGCAGGCAGGACTCCGAGCAGTTGCTTCGGCGTCACGCGGGCGAGCCCCTGGTCGTCCTTGGAATAAAAGAGGCGCACGTGATTGGGATGATCGAGCACGAGCTCCTGGGCATCCTCGATGGTGATCAAGCGCTCATCGCGGCGGGATTTCCCGAATGAGCGCCTTGGTCCAGGTGGTTTTGCCGGACCCTGTGGGGCCCGAGACCAAGATGTTCTTGCGCCCGAGGACCGCCAAGCGCATGAAGGATTCATACTCCTGCGCCTCCAAGAGCCGCAGGAGTTCCGTTTCCGTCTCATCCAAGGTCTCACTCGCGCGGCGCGTTGCGCGAAAGATCCCGCTCGCGCTTAAACTTTCGATCGACCACACCTCATCGCTCGGCCGGCGGATCGTAATCGCCACGCAGCCCGGCGCTCGTCGCCGGCGGCAATACCATCTGAATGCGCTCGCCGGTGGGTAAAGAGGCCGAAAGGAGCGGCGATCTCCTCATCGATCCGCTGGCGGGTCGAATTCGCGACGAGCTTCGCGAGGCGCCGACACCATTCGAAGTCCGCAAACGGCACCACCTCCTGCCGCCACCCGTCGCGGGTCTCCAAGAATGCGATTCCGGGCTGATTGATGCAGAGCTCGGTCACCTCGCGCCGCGCGAGCAGGGGTCTTAAGGCCTTGAGGGTCAAATCGAGCGCCGACGCCTCGGCCCGGGCGGGACAATGCTCGCGACCTCCGCCTCGATCGCTCGACGGATGCGCGAGGGGACCAGAGTCTCGTCAGGGCACGCGGGGCTTAAGCTCATAGACGGACCTGAAATCAAGATCGCGCGCAACGAAGACTTGGATACGATCCCCCTGATTCTTGGTGACGGTCGGTGGAATGTTGATGGTGCCCTTCAAGCACCTCGGTCATGACATCCTGCGAGCCCGAGGGGTTGTAAATCACCGTGCTGCCGCTGCTCTGAGAGGCGACGGCGCTCTGGACTGCACCGCTGATGACCGAAATCAGAATCGCGGCCCCGAAGCGCTGGAAGAAGTGCCGATTGACGGTCCCCGCAAGACCTGAGCGGCCGAGCTCATCGGTCCCCGGAGAGTTCAAGGGAATCACGACCCCGGTCGGCGTTCGCGCCTCCGACCAGAGCACAAAGACTCGCGCGGCGCCCTGCGCGACCTCCCCGCGGGTCTCGCCCACGAGCTTGGTGCCTCGCTCCATGAGGACGGTGGTGCCATCGGCACTGAACGTATCGGTGGCGGTGATGCAGGTCGTCATCCCCGGCAAGGTGGAATCGAGCGCGGTCTCTAGGGTGCAATCAATGAAGGCGCCCTTCGGCAGTAAGAGTCGCTGCGTCGGCAGCACTTGCGCGCGCACCGCGGGCGTCGGACTTGGCTTTAAGAGCTCTTGCAGAGCGCCGCTCCCGGCCCCGCCGCCGGGCTCGCGCTCACCCGCCGTCGGGCCGCCCGGTGACCCCACGAGGGCCGCGCTCATCGACTCGGGCGACGTCGAAGTGCCGGGTGCGGAATCGCTGTCGCTCCGGCGCGAGAACGCAGGTCCCGCCAAGCGCCGTTCCAAGGCCATCTCGGCCGGCGATTTCACGGGCGGCTGTGAGGATCCGGCCCACGGGCGCTGAGACCCCGGCTGGTGCTGCACTCGACTCGGCCAGCTCGTCGTCGGCGCCTCGGGGGCCGCGCCTAAGATTTTCTCGACCGGCACCTCCGGAAGGTCGATCGGACCCAAACTCGGCAGCGGCGCATCCCCAGCCGCTTGGTTGCGCGAGGCGGTCTGCGCGGTGCGCTGGGCCGCGCCGTGCTGCGCAAAGGTGTGCACGTAATACCACCCCAAGAGTCCCACGCCGAGCGCGCCCATGAGCCCCAAGGCCAGCACTTGGCTCGCGCGCGATTGCAAGGAGCGCGCGCGATGTAAGACATTCTCGCCCCGCTCCCCGGCGAACTGATCGAAGCCGCTCGCCGGCTCTTGAGCCGTGGGATCGGCTGCGAACGCCGTCGTGTCTTCACGGCTCGCGTCTCCTCGGGCGAAGCCTCCGCGCCGGGGATCGGCGATGGCGCGTCCTTCTCGGCTCGTTCAGCGCGCGACGGACTCATGGGGGAGCGTCCTTGCGTTCGCGCGTCACGTCGGGGGCGATGGTTCCCGATTCCAGCCGCTCGCCGCTCCCCACAAAGCCTTTGTTCACGATGCAGCCGGTCAAGTCGGCCGCGGCGCACGACGAACTTCGCGGCCACGCGATGAATGACGACATCGCCCGCGTCCATACTGAAGTTCAAGAGCGATTCCGAACCATCATCGTTTCGCACGAAGATGGCCGGAAGTTCCGCCTTCGCGGCGAACGTCAAGCGCGTATGGACGCCATCGTCGGATGCCGCGATCGGTTTGATTTGGGCGTTCCCGCAGAACCAATAATCGACGTTCCTGGGTCGGTTCTTCTGCGCGAGCGCCAGATCGCGCGCGACGCGCTGCTCGGGAGTCAACGATCCTTGGGCCGCCGGATTCGCGGGATACATGAAGCGCACCGCGTACATCACCTCCTCCGCAAAGCGGCTGGCTGGGTGCGCCGCGATGCGTGTACTCGAAATAGTAGCGGCGCTTCGTGGTCGAGACCGTGAGATTCATCTGCGAACTCGCGGCTTTCGGGCGAAGCGTCAGGACGTTCTCGTGGGCGCTGTACGTCACGGCTTCGGGATCGCCGGCACTTAAGCCCACAAAGACCTCATCCGAGGCGAACTCGAGGTCTAGGTGATAGCCCACAAATCCATACAGCCGATACACCTCATCGGGACTGTATAAGACCGTGCGGATGCGCGAATCGGCGAGTCCCCGCATCGGCAGCGAGTCGGCGTGGGTCCGGGCCGCGGTGCCGAGCACGGCAGTCAGGGCGAGCGCCCACGCAACCCGTGTGAGGGAGCGTCCTTTCATGTGGCACCCCCACTCTTCTCCCCCGCGGCGGCGCTTTGCGTCGGGGGTAGCGCTTCGGGTTCGGAGCGAAAGTCGATGACCTTGAAGCCCAACGGATTCCAGCGACGCATCGCGGGCTCGCTCGGCGGGGTCGCAAACGCATAGCGAATGCTCGCGATGAAGTAGCTGCGCTGCTCATCGCTACTGCCCGCCTGGCGCTTCGCCTTGACGTAGCGCACTTGCGCTAAGTCCGTGACCCCATCCGAGCGCGTAAAGAAACTCACCGAGGTCACCCGCGCCTCGACCGTCGTCCCATCTCGGTAAAGGTTCAAGGGCGAGTTGGGATTGGTCTTCGCCCAGGCGGCATACCAGACTTGATTGCGCTGCGGTGTGTGAAAGGCCCCGCATTCCTCATAGTCGGATTCGGCGGTTGGGAAGTCAAATCGCTCGCACACCGTCACGTAGTGGGTGAGAAAGTACCGGCTCACTGCCTCGGGCATCGCCTCGTGCCCGACATACACCGGCACGACATCCACCATGCCGGAGGCGTTATCCACCCGAATCACGAACGGTTCGACGCGCTTTAAGGGCATGAGGATGACGAGAGCGAACACCAGGGCGAGGGATGCAACCCAACCGGCGCCCGCGACCCACCAGGCCACGCGGGCACTGCGGCGCTGCATGGCCACGCGATCGCGATCCCAGGAGGCGGCTTCGGCAAAATAGGCTTGAAGCGCCGGGTCTTTCGTCATGGCGGGGTCGCCCTCGTTGCCTCAGGCTCGATCACGATCGGCGCGGGCGTATTGATGGGCTGCAACTGCCGATCGCACTTCACGCGGGGCGCTTGGGTGTGGCAGCCAGTCAACATCACGAGAAACACCAGTATCGGTAGCGTCTTCATGGCGTCCTCCATCAACTCGGCCGGACCGTATTCGGCCGTGCGATCAGCCGTGCGGTACCGGTAACGCCGGCGCGCGCACCACGCCCGAGATAAAAGCCCGTCTTGCGGCTCAACGCATCCCAGCGCGTGGTCTCACGGTCCGTAAGGCCCCGGACAAATTGGCCGGTGTTCCCGACCGACCGACCCAATCCCCAGGCCAGAAGGGCACTCACCGCGCCGAAGGAGCTCAAGGCCAGTCCGCTCGCGAGCCCCGCCGCCATGGGCATCACCTGGCGCATGATGAGAAAGGTGAGCCCGGCCGCCATGCACACCCGCACCGCATCGGCAATCTGAATGCCCCCGCCCCGCGCAGCCGCCGCTTGGGCGGCGGTCGAGACGAGTCCCATCATCAAGGCCGCCACCAGCACCGTTAAAATCGTGACGAAGGCGTAGTTCGCCATCTGAGCGATCCAGGCTTCGAAGAAGCGTTTGGTGGTCTCAAATAGTAAAAGGGCGATGAAGAGTGGGCCTAAGGCGAGGAGTATCGAGAGCGCAATCTTGGAAAGCGCCAAGAGGAACATCGCATAGATCGCGGTCAACCCGACGATGGTGTACACCGCAAAGCCCGCAATGTAGAACGAGAAATCGCCTTGGAACACCCCGCCCTTCTGAATCAGGAGACTCGCGGCATCGCCGCCCGAAAAGATGATGTTGTCGATGATCCCCACCGAATCGAAGGCACCGATAAGGCCCGCCGCGAGCGCACCGGGTGCATTAAAGAAGGTATTGACGATGACATCGTTATAGAGCCAGAGATCAAGTGCGACACCCAGCACGACCGCGAGCGTGATGATGCGCTTCAGTCCCGTGACGAAGGGCTCCTCGATCTTGCCAATGAGGAGCAGAAAGCCCCAGATCATCACGTAAAGCGTCGCGAACGCCACAATCGCGGGCTGCAAGAGGGCTGCAACGCGCGCGGTGTTCGTGCCGATATAGCTCGAGAGAATGCCATCGAGCCAGGTACTGAAAGTCGCGAAAAAGCCCATGGCCGCTAGTTCCTTGAGGTTGGGTCTTGCGAAGTCAGGCCGGGACGCGCGCCGGGCGGGTCCGGCAGTTGAAGGGGGGCGAGATTGCGAAGCGACCCCACACTCTCCAGCCGTTCCGCCTCGCGCGCATTCATGCAGTCGGGCACCGTGTCGCGCCGAGCCGGATCATTCGCGCAGCGGGCGAACTCGAGCCCTCGAAGGTCGGCGTCTTGTCGGTACTCCTCCACCGTGTGTCTTGCCGGGTCCGGCGCCGGCGCACAGCCGGCGGCGCTCGTTAGCGTGACAACGAGCCCTAAACACTTCCGCACGAACTGTGCGCCGGGCCGAAACGGCATAACCGATACTCCTTTACGGGAGATTGAGGACGGGCAACGTACGGAGCGAACCCACGCCCGCGATGACTTGCTCGCGGGCGCTTTGCCTGCGTGCCCACTCTTGCGCTTGGAGCGTCTGATAGAGCACCGCCATTTTCGTGTTCTCGTTTTGAAGCATCGCCTGCTCCGCTTGAATGCGCGCCTGAAGATCCAAGGCGCCTTTCTGATCGGTCGCACTCGGGATCGCGTTGATGAGCTGCTGAAGCGAGTTAAAACGAGCGCTCGTGTTGTCGAGTGCCTGTCGAGAAGTGGCCTGCAGGAGCGCCGCTGACTGTCGCGCCGCCTGCAGCTGGACTTGCTCCGCCGGCGATAAGGCCGCCACCTGCTGCGGCGTGAGTACCGCGTTCGCCGTCATCAAGCTTTGGGTGCCGAGGGAGAGTGCCTGGTAGGCGCCGCCCGTCTGGGTGATCGCGGCCGCGAGCTGACTCCAGGTGGTCGGCAGATAGTTTCGATTGGTGCCCGACAGCAGGTTCTGCATCCCGCGATTGCCGGTCATGGCTTGATATTGCTGCTGGGCGTTCGTGAGGGTTTGTTCGGCTGTTTGAAGCTGCTGTTGGAGGGTCGCCACCTCCTGGATGAGCTGCGCGATCGCGCCCACATCAATCACCGCCCATTGCGCCCGACTCGTAGGACAGAGCCCTACCGAGATCAGAGCGGCAGCCAAGATCGTCCCCTGTCGTGTCCTCATCGCACACTCCTTTAAAACGAAAGACTAAGAACCCCGTCCGCCTCTCTCCTCACCGGTGAACAGCGGCAACCACCCCTCCGGTTCCCCGCCATACGCCTCGATCAAGCGCTGCACGCGCTCGATGTTGGCCTTACGCGCGGAGAGCACCGCGAGCTCGGCATCGAACCCTTTGAGATCCAGCTTCGCGACCACCGAGTTGTGGCCTTGCTTCACCAGGAACATGCGCGAACCGGTTGGAATGTCTTGCTTGATCAGCCGGTACTCGCGCTCGGTGAGATTGAGGCCCGCATCCGTTGCGTAGTCCTCAAGGGTCGCATCCGGATTGGGAAAGAGAATTTTCGTGGGCGTCTGCTCGATCAACGTGCGGCTGTGCGGGTGCTTGATCGCGTCACTTGGAGATTGAGAGTCCAAGACCACGAAGCCGTTTTTCTTCCGAATGGTTTTGAGCTGATCCTTCGCGAACGCCCCAAAATACTCATCATCGAGCGCCTTCCAGAACTCCGCGATGAATAGCGCGAAGCGCCGACCGTCGATCAACTGCTCGGTGAGATGAAAGAGGTACATATGGATAGGCGTTCGGATGAGGGGTTTATCGAGGAATTCGGTGACATCGAATCCCGTCGTCAAGGCGGACCCCAAGGACTCGATGAGCGAATCCTCCGGGTTATCGAAGATCCAAGCATAGGGCCCGTCTTGCTCATCGCTACGCCGTGCGTGGCACCATTGCTTTAAGCGCACGTACACGCCTTCCGGCTCCGTCGAATCCAAATAATCGAGCACACGGCCGAGGCGGCGGTCGGCCGAGTCGAAACTCAGAACCGAGCGGATGGCCTCGGTGAGCTCATTCTCCTCAGTGACCGTCAGCGGTCGATCGGTGCGGCTCACGAGCTGGCGTACGAGGTCGTTCAAAAATTGAAGATTGCCGGCTGAGGACTTCAACTGAAAGGGATTCCAGCCGGTCGGGACGCCCAGTTGAATCGGATAGTACCGTCCGCTTAAGGCCCGGATGCAGATCTCCGTGTCGCGGTCCTTGGTAAAGAGCACGGAGGTCACACCAAACGCCTGCAGCTCACACAGCGTAAAGGCAATGAGCGCGGTCTTGCCGGAGCCCGTCGGCCCAATAATAAGAGCATGACCGATGTCCTTCTTGGTACCCCCGTCGGGATCCAGGGGGTCGGAGGCGTGATAGGAAAAATAGTAGGGGGTGCCCGCGGCCGTCACGAAGAGAGTCAGCGCCCTCCCCCAATGGTTGTCCGCTGCTCGACCACACGGAAAATTGTGAAAGCTCGCCATTGCCGCGAAATTGCGTGAGGTAATAGGAGCCTTGCGCGGGCGATACGCGAAGTTGCCCGGGAGTTGTGCCCAAAAGGCGGCCTCGAGCGCTAAGTCCTCGCGCCCTATGGTCATCCCGGCGTGGTCGGAAAGGAGGGTCCGGGCACGCGCGAGGTTATCGTTCAACAGCTTGAGCTGCCGATCGTGCAAGGCAGAGTCCGCGTGCTCGATGAACTCGGTCAGTACCTGGAGCGAGAGGTGATGCTCGCCCATCACCCACTCGCTGCTCGTGAGCTCATCAAGGGCGTCGCGGAGCTCCTCGGCTTGGCTCACGGCAAAATCCGCTGCGCTTTGCATCCGGTTGTATTGGCGCTGGAGCAGCGCCTGGGCGCTGGCCTTCTTCAAGAATGCGAACGATTGCGTGAGTACCCAAGGGAAGGGCGTCGACAAAAGCGCATCGAAAAGACCCACCACGGTGGGAGTGGAATACTCGATGATCCCGAGCATGGCGCCGAAGCGGGTGCGCGTGGGCGCGCGGTACTCGATCGTCTCAAAGCCGAAGAGCGGGCGCGTGGTGGTGAGTATTTCGGCGATGGGAGCGCATGGCAATGCGACCCGCTGCCATTCACCGTTGATGAGTACCCCGAAGAACTCGAGCAAGCTCGAGTATTTCCGACCCTCGAACTCGTAAATCCCCAAGCCTTGGGGCTCGTACCGGGCGAGCGAACTCAAGATCGTTTGCGCAAGCTTCTCGCAGCCATCCAGCGAGTCCTTGAGCTCCAAGCGCGCTTCTTCCGGACGGGTCCTGGAGAAGAGCTTCGACGCGGCGCCGACGGCAAGGCCGGCCGCCGGCCGATAGACCACAGAAATATAGAGTTCATTGACCATGAGGGTCTCGGCGGAGAGACGCCCCAAGTACTTGGCCTTGAGATCGCGGGCGAACCCCGGTGAATGCGCATTCACTAGACCCACGGCCTCGCGACGCCGAATCACGTGAGTCCAGAGCACCACACTCTCTCGGGCGATGTTTCGCCATAGGACATTGAGCCGCTCGTGCCAGTTATTGAGCTGCTCATCGTCCGCCGTCTCAAAGCTCGCGCCGCTTAGGCGAAAGGCTTGAACGTAGTCACCTTGGCGGGTCTTCACGACCCGCTCAGACACATGCGCGGTATAGGGGATATTCTTCTCCGCCGTCGGCTCCCGACGGAGCGCCTTCGTACGGCGCGCTGCATTCATGACAGGGTCCTTTGAACCAGGCCAATCGCAGCCACCGGCGGCTTCCCGGCAGGAATTCTCATGCCTCTCGAGCGGTGCGATGGGGCCAAAAGTACTGAGGTGTTGCGGCTCCTTGGATAGGTGGCCGCGATGCGACTGATTGCGAAACCGCGCCGCCGAAAACCCCGCTCGTTGGGCAAATCAAGGACTAAGGGGCTGTAGCTACTCGACTTCCAGAACCGAAGGTTGGCGAGAAACGCGGGGAGCCGTGTTCGTCCCCATAAGAGAACGAGGTCAAAAAAGCGCGCATCGCGGGCGCATAACAGCAGGCATACGCCGTGTATCGGCGCCGCCAGGAGCAGGATGAGAAGGTTTTTGGAAAGAAGAAAGAGTTCCATGATGCACATGGCATTGAGCATCACCGCCGAGTACGTGACGCCCCAGAGCATCGACGGGCGCGTGGCTCCGATGAAGAGCGGATCGGCAATGAGCCCGGCATTGCGGTGTTGCATGTGCGCCTTCCATCAAGTGCCGAACATCCCACGGACCCAGGTGACAATTTGCGGCGCCCCAAACGCAATCGGAATACCGATGACGAGGCCGATAAACCAGCCCCAAGAGGCACGACCCGCCATGGCCAATCCCCCCGCCACCATGACGAGAATGATGGCTATGGGCGTCAGCCACGCGAGAATGTTCGACTGAAGCGATGTGGCCCCGGTCAAAAACGGCGAGGTCTGTGCCAACGCCCACTCTGGGAACGCGAGCCATGCCGCGATCACGGTCAGTAGTACCGTCCTGGCGCGTCCCTGTTGCGTCGATCCGAGCGTTAGCATGGTTTGACCTCCCTGCTGAATTGGCAGCTATATCAGCATGGCGGCGGGCCGGTGGCGGGAAGGGTTTCGCGTAATTTTCAGCGCAACTCAAACGAGCGTGGCCCAGAAGGCGCTATGCCACCTCAACGAAGGGCTTCGGTCAGGGATCCTTTGCCCGCATAAGCCGATGCACCCGGCCTACTGCAGGTCCCCACCAATTCGCCCCCAAAGAGTTGAAGGCAATGAAGATGCACATGTGCGAGAGCCTGATCGTCCGTTTGTGCCGCCGCATCGAACAAGCCCTTCCAGAACGTGGGCCGATTTCCCCAGCGCGGCCTCATCTCCCGGGCTTCGTGCACCACCACCCGATCTAGATCGCAGGGCGAGAGTCGTGCCATTAGCGCCGCGACCTCCGGCGATATTCCAAACACGAGGCTCGCGATCGGAGCCATGGAACGTGAGGCGCTCCAGGCTTCGAGCAAAAGATCGCGCGCGAGGCGTATCGCCTCATCGGTGTGAAACCCGCTCCCCGTCGTTTGCCAAGAACCTCCGGGCGCGTGAGCGTTCACCACCCGGCGCCACCAGGCGATGCGATGGAAATTGAAATCGAGGAGCACCATCGGACAGCGCGCAGCGCGGCCCAAGGTTCGCTCACTCGGATGAGCCCAGGACGGAAGAATCTCCTTCCAGGATGCAAATCCGTCCGCATCCTCGCCCGTCTGGGCCACCTTGGTCAGCAACGCAAGACCGCGTTCATTCAATTGACGGACCGTCTCAAGGAGTATGCCGCCCGACCAATAGTTAGACCGCGTCGGCATAAGCTTGGCCGACTCTTCCCATTCGGACCTCATGCCTTTGAGAGGCGAGACGGGTATCTTCCACGCATCGCGGTTCAATTATTAACTGTCACTTTTATGGCAATTTGTCTATCATTCGACAACTATGTACTGCGTTTTCTTTGTCTATGCAAGAGGCTGAGCTTTTTGTGGCGAAGGACGGGGATCGGAGCGCGAGGGACTAACCCACTGTGGGCGGAAAGCACTCGGGCGCGGCTCGGAAGATCACGCGCTCTTCGGCGGTGCGGCACGTGCTACTGCTTTACGCCCGATTTGGAAGCGGCGTGCCGCTAGGCTGAACGTCGACGCAACGCCGGTGGGCGTTTCTTAGGTTTTACGTCCCCTTCGTCAAGTGTCGCAAGCGAAGTGTCCGCTCCCGCCCGCTCCAAGTCATCTTCTTGGCCCACGTACACGCTGACACTCACGGCGCTACACGCGCGTAGAGCGCGAGCCGTTTTGGGCTGATAGTGCTCAACGGAGGAATCCACCCGCAGCAATAAATCGTAAATCTGCGGCCGCAACTCGGCCATGAACGCCTTAAAGTTGGCGCGCGGGATGATCCCGATCACCAATCTCTCCATGCGCCCATTTCCAGCCCCCTTCAGGCGGACGCGCCGATTGTGCAGCAAGGTCTGCAGTAGTTGATCGATTTGACGAATCGCGTGCGCGAGATACTTGTCCCTGGATTCCCCGAGTTTGACCAAAATGCTGCCCAAGAGCGCGATCCTATCGCCCGGGCGGGTGACCACTTCCGAGGTCTCGCACGCGAGCGCGACGACCTCCTCTAAGGGCATGCCAGGCAAAAAACGTCGCGCCAGGCTTTCGAAAGTCGCGCCCGGCCCCGCGATCGCGAGCACCCGCGGCTTGCCGTCTGAATCGAGATATTGAGCCTTGCGCGACCATTCTCGGAGTATTTCCCCTACCCCGTGTCCGGCGCGTAGGATCCGGCCGCTCACGCTCGGGGGGGTCTTCAAGCGCCGGGAGCGCTGAAGCGCACGCTGTTGCTGCGCGCCAGTCACCCCCAATTCACCGAGTGCTAGTCTTATCAGCGAGTACAACTCCACTGCCAAGTCCTCGGCTGTTTGCGCAACTGCCTGCTTGCCCGCGCCTCGGGCACGCTTGAGCCCGCGTGAGAGTCCCACCCTATTGGGGCTCCTCTTCACAGCACCCAACTCCTTGTGTCTGAGCGTTGGAGGTTGGACATTACGTCTCGCCGTTACCGCGATCGTTGAGCCGCTCTTTCCAGGGCCGGTTGTAGTAGATGTAAAGGCCAATGCCAGCTTGGCCCCGTGGAAGTTTCTGGCGGGCGGAGCGCGCGGCACCGGATGTCAGCAACCGATCGACCCGTTCGCATAAATCATGCAGCTGCCCGCGGACTCCCCCTTGGAATTTCTCAAACTCCTTCGTGCTCAAGACATTGGTCACGATACGTTCCAGGCGACCGGGCCTGCCATCGTCGGGATCCCGGTGAGCGTTATAGAGACACGTGTCGAAAATCTGCCGGACGTGCAAGATATTTTGCGCGAACACGGCGTCCCTGTTCTTCGACAAATTCACCATGGTGTCGCCATAAAGGGCGATTCGGCCGCCCGGGAGCGTCCCCACGTTCGCGGTGCGACAGGCCAGGGCGACCACCTCCGTCAGCGGCATTCCAGGCAGAAATCGCTTGGCCAGACTTTCGAACGTGGCGCCGCGGCCCTCGATCTTGAGCACTCGCGGTTCCCCAGCCGAGTCGATGTAGGGTACTTCCTCAAACCAGCTCGTCATCAGATCGCCCAACGGCCGAATTTTATCCAGGAGCGTCACGCTCGTTGGCTTGAACCTCGACATGCGCTGCGATTGCCCGAAGAGTTTTTTTTGCTGCCTGGGTGAGAGCCCATAGGTCTTGAGCGCTGCGCGGATGACGCCATAGAGTTCCAACGCGAGTGACTCGAGCGCGACGGAATCTGACAGCGTAGCGCGAGGGGCTCCTCGAGGGCCCGCTCTCGCTTTCGCCGCCGCTTTCTTCCTCGCCATGACGCATTTCCCTGCCCGCTTGGGCCCCATCAAATCGCGGCCGGCCATTTAAAGTGCCGGATTCCTTTACGCTCGCGCCAACCACGGCGGACCTCAATGGTCCGGACGCCATCCAAAATCACGCTCCAAAATAATTGCCTATAGCGTGACAGATACGTTCCCTATAAACTCGACTGTAATTGGGACCGGTGGAGAGTACAACACCGATATTTTGGGGCTAGCGCTACATTCCGGGAAGACTCGAGTGCAGCCGGCGTTTTGTCGGCAATCTGTGGCGGCACCGTGCATCCGCCAGGTTAGCTTTGGGACCCAGCGGTTTATCGGACATTATGCAAAGGACAAGGGTGTGTCATGTCAGCTAAAGGACTGAACAAGGACAGGTTAAGTAGTCAGAGCTCGGCAGAATGCCTGACTGACGCAAATTCGACGGGCTTGAGCGGCTAGTCGCGGGTCCTTCGAGCAATCCAGAGCCTCTCAATGAAGTCCTCCCAGGAACATACCGATGTCGCGAGGGCCTTGAGCGCTGCCCTCGAGCCACTGATCGATGTCTGCTTGACGATCGGCATTACCAGTCCGGAGATCGAGAGCCTGCTGCGGGCCGCCTTCGTACAACGCGCCTTTGTTAAGCTCCCTCGCCATAGCCGCACCGGCCGGGGCCCCAGCGACTCTCGCGTCAGCTTGGCTGCAGGCGTACATCGCAGCGAAGTCAGCAGGATTCGTGCGGCAGGCGGCGCCGCGGGCGCCCAGGGAACGATGGAGAAGAAGCAGCGCCTCTATTCCAAGAGCGCGCGCATCCTGGTGGGATGGACGACGGACCCGCGCTTTATGACCAGCGGCGGCCTACCCCTCGACTTGCCGGTGGAACGCAACAAGCAGCGTCGTAGCTTCGAGGACTTGGTCGATAAGTACGCTCCGGGTAATCATCCGGGAAGCATGCTCAAGGAGCTTCGTCGCCGCGGCAACGTTGATGTGCTACAGGACGGCATCGTTCGATTTAAAAGTACGACGACTCGATCGAGCGGCCTCACGAAGTCGAACGTCGCGGTAGCCGCACGACGGATAAAGCGCCTCGGCGACACCTTATTTCAAAATATTGTGTCTGCCGAACAATCTCGACTGTACGCAGAAACGAAGGCACAGCGTCTCAATGCGCAACAATTCGCGGTTATCAGAGCTGTGCTCGAAAGGCGTGCGAAGACATTTATTGAGGCTGCAGAAAGTGAGTGTCAGGCTCGGAGTGCCAGCGGACCCGATGACGGCGCCAAACGGATCGGCGTCAGTGTCTTTTCTTGGGAAGAGGATTAGCTGAAACGGACCCAGGTTTACACCTTCCGCTTGGAACGGAGCAATGAACGTTCATCGCAAAGACGATGCGGTTATGCGCGAGCTTCGCCGCTTCGAACTCGCCCGGCGGCTGATTTTCCATCAGGTCAGAACCCAGACCATCAGTGAACTCACCCGCCTCTCGCGCAATCGGCTCGCGACATTGCGACGACGGCTGATGGTGCCGGAGGACGCTCGCCATCGCGGACCGCCGCCCCGCTCGCTCGACGTATTTTTGCGCACCTCACGGGGCAGAACAGAAGGTGCCGCCCTCGCAGCGCTCTTCCCTCTATTCAAGAGCCCAACCGCGATCAAACCCTTAACAGCGCTCGATGAGGGGGAGCAGCTGTGCGATATCTACGACGCCTACCTAGGGTGTTACCCCCAATCGAACGTGCAATTCGAAGAGCTGATGCTCCTCAAGAAAAGCCTAGCCAAGGGCAATCTGATCGAACTTGGCGTTTGTCGGCTCTGTAAGGCCCTCATCATGAACAACCGATCCGACCGCAATCGGCACACCTGTTGGCACTGCGCTGAGGGAAGTGAACTTGAACGAGAGGGACCCGCGAGCCTCGGCTGAAATCGAGCCGCGAGAGTCTTTGTTCTGACCGACTAGTCGATTCAGTGAGCGGAGTTCAGTGATAGATGATAGGCGGTCGGGTCGATACTGAGATGCTTCGAGTAGAGGCGGTTCAACGGGTTGCTGGATTCACCCCGAATGTAAGGCCTGAAGAGCCTCTTGGACGCATAAAAATAGATCGGTATGACCGGATAGTCCGCCAGCATGGTTCTTTCCGCGGCCTCCAGGACCTCGCGACGTCTTTGGGTATCCGCGGTTCTCTCGGCCTCATCGAGCTGCGCGTTAAACCGTGGACTGTCATAGCCCGAGTCATCATTCGGCGAATCCGTGCGGAAGGTATCCAGAAAGGATCCCGCATCGTTATAGTCCGCTACCCAGGCGAGCCTAACCACATCCCATCGAGAAGAATCCTTCCGCGAATCCAAGAATACCCGGTACTCCTCGTCGAGCAACTCGGTCTCGACCCCGAGGGTCTCCTTCCACATGGCCGCCATTGCGATGGCCAATTGCTTGATGGTCGGGCTTGAGTTGAATAACAACTTCAAATGAAGCGGCGCCTGCCTCGAATACCCAGCCTTTGTGTATAGACGTTGCGCTTCAGCAATTCGAGTGGCGTCTGGTACGGCCGCCCAGTCCCAAGATTGCGGTTGGTAATTCCACGTGCCTTTCGCCACAAAACCATACGCCGCAGCCTGACCAAACGGTTGGATGGTTGTGAGCAGGGCGTGGCGATCGACGGCCATCACCAAGGCCTTTCGCAAAGCTAAATTGTTCTTAAACGGAGCTGCTCGCAGATTGAACGCGTAGTACACAGTCCCCAAGAAGGGCGCGATGTGAAGTTCGCTCGGTCGCTCCTTGCGAATCCCGGCAAGTGCCGCGGAGGGGACGTTCTGGGTGATCTCCAATTGTCCGGCGCGGTACCGAAGGAGCTCCGCGTTCTCATCCGGCAAGGGAACGTATTCGACCTTCTCGATGGACACGTTGTTCCTGTCCCAGTAGACCCAGTTCTTGGAAAGCCGAATGGTGCCGCCGGGAATCCAGCTCGACAGCACATAGGCGCCGTTTGAAACCCAACTCTTGGGGTCGTGAGATTTCGCGGCGGATTCGGAATACACCGGAAATGTCGAGGGGTGCGCGAGCAGCTCCGGAAAGTAGGGTGCGGGTCTCGTGAGCTCGACGCTGAGTAAGTCGTCGCGCTCGGCAAAAACGCGCATCGAACTGGGCGGCGCCCGCCCGGCGATGATGTCTTCTGCTCCGCTGATAAGCCGCAGGTCGTCGGCTACGGGAGACGCCTGCTTTGGATCAACCACCCGCCTCCAAGCGAAGACAAAGTGCTTTGCCAAGACGGGAGCGCCGTTCGACCACCTAGCATCGTGCCGCAAGCGGAACTCGTATCTCGTGCCGGTCGCATCCACCGTCCACGACGCAGCGACACCGGGTAGAACGGCCCCGTCGGGCGACTCCGCGGTTAACCCTTCGTAGAGGTCGTCCAGCACCTCTAGGGAATACGTGTCCCCTGCCATGCCAGGATCCAAGGAGCCAGGCTCGCCGCCGAGGCCTCGCCTCAGCGTCGCCGTGCTTTCGAGCGAGGGCGGGTGCGCGGATTGGCCATGCTTCGAATGGCATCCTGTCTCGAGTGCCAACGCGATTACCGCAATCGCGCTTAAGAGATCGCGATTCCAGTTCGAGCGTTGGATGTTCATCCCCTGCACTTATGGCTCCAACCTCAGCGGGAGGCCAATGCACGTCACTGTTTGCCATGAGTAAGAGCCCGGAGTCAATAGACACCCCGATCGATGCCTACGCGTGAGTATCGAAGGACTTATAAGCCTCGGCCGAGGTCGACTGTGGACACTAGTGATTCAACGTACGTTGCTCAGTCATAAATATTCGACAGCATGCGAATCAATGCATGGTAGGGCACCAAGGCGATCGCAAAGCCCAACGATAGCGCGAGCATGGTCCACGCTGGGAATCCTGGCCGACCCACGAGACAAAAGAATAGCGTCGTCAATACCCCTAATAAGGCGAGCGCGGCCAGAACGAATGTGACTACGGGCTCTAAAATGACGAGCAACATAAGAACTGGTAGGCAAGCCGCCCGCAAAAGCCATCGAGTGATTTGGCAATAATTTAAACTATCGACGCGCACCGGGCGGTCCCTTTGAACGGATACGTTGATAGATCTCCCAACGATGGACCGGCTTTGCCTTGGGTGCATCGATACCGACGCGCACCCGGGCCCCGTTCACGCCAAGGATGGTGACGGCGACATCGTCCCCGATCATCAGCGTCTCACGCACGCGCCGCGTCAAAACAAGCATACGCCCTCCTCGGCTCTCAATAGCCATATACCAGACATTTTCGCTCTAAGTCAAAAATCGCATAAGTCGGTTTTCGCATTATATGTGAAGGCTTTCAAAAGAACTGGGGCAACACCATTGAAAGCACTTCGAAGTCGCCGGCACCGCACGCTCTGTGCAACGTTGGTTGCCGCGCGGAAAGCGGCAGGTCTTTCGCAATATGAGCTTGCAAAGCGGCTTAAAACCTCGCAAACCGTCATAGCGCGGATTGAGATCGGCGAGAGACGCGTCGACGTCATAGAATTCATCGACTTAGCACGGGCGCTGCGAATTGAGCCCGGCGAGGTTCTCGCGCAACTTATGAATTAGATCGCCGTCGGCGAGCGTTTCGCTGAATTTTCAGCGAAACTCCCTGCCCATTCACCTGGCGTGGCGCGCATCATAGCGACAAGCGTGACAACTTGACCCTAAACGACCGGAACCGCACACATGAAGGTCGTACATGGACGCGAACTCTGTTCATTTCCACGCCGGACCAGACGGCATCCCGCCAGGGGAGCGAATCCTAATCTCCCGGTGGGTGAATGAGCCCTACCCCGCTTGGGATCAAATTCTCACCGCCCATGATGTCGCTCGCCTCGTACGGCGACCGCCCTGGATCGTTCGTAGCATGGCCATCCTCGGACGATTTCCGCAGCAACGGCGATTTCGGGGCAAACCGATCGGGTGGCTTCGGGCAGAAATCTTTGATTGGATGACTCCGAGCTCGCATTCCTGTGCGCACTCTCTGCAGGGAGCACACTCGCTCCGATGTGCCGCATCGTACCCGTCAACTGATCCTAGGTCCGTTTCCACCATTGCCGGAGGCTCCCTATGATTGCTGTCAACCATGACTCGCTCAAGATTCTCCGGCTGCCCCAAGTCTGCGAGGTTACGGGTTTGTGCCGTTCTATGATTTATCAGATGGAAGCCGATCTTCGGTTCCCTCGGCGCGTTAAGATCGGTACACGTGCCGTTGGATGGTTGGAGAACGAGGTGAACGCGTGGCTGATAAGGCGCATTGCCTGCAGCCGCAAATAGATACAGGTCCTCTCATCGCTCAATTTGTAGATCTTATCTCTCGGATTTTGCACTTCAGGCAGCGGTGTCCGAAGAGGAATACGGATTTCCCACCTCGGGGGCTCCGAGTTCCGCCACTCAAAAAGGCCCCCGATCGAGCCTCGCCAGGCTGGTTAGTGGTTGCACGTTCGCGGACGATCGCACCTCTCACCCCAGCCAATGATTTCCTGTAGTTTTCTTCATTGATCGGTCTGGTCATTCGAAACCCTTTTCGAAGCCCAAATCCTGCGGCAAAGCCCACCGATGCACCGAAGCCAACTAACGGGCCCCCACTCCTGCACGTGTGACTCCGCTTGAAGCGTGATTTGTTCAAGCTGGTCGACAAGACCCGCAATACGCGCCCTCGCCAATTCTTTGAGTTCGTTCAGAATGGGACCCTCGGAGACCGTGGGAATGAACTCCACGACTGGGATCAGCGCCTCTACACCACGCTGCAGCGCTTCTACCGCTGTCGCCATCGTAGCGTTGATTGCCGCAAGAGGCTTTACCTCCGCCGCCATTTGCTGCAATAGAAACGCCGCAGCGCGAAGGTCGTCGCTTTCGCCTTCAGGTGCGCCGTGGCCTGTGGCCCCTGGCCAGTCTGAGTATCGGCGGCGCATCACGTGTCATAGTTCCTTGGTTAGTGATCGCCGCGAAAGCTGACGCTCAGAACGCCAGGTTCAAATGCACTCCATCAGCGGATAACTTGAATCTCAAGGCGATATTTGTCGTGAGCATTCTGATCGCAGCATCGTGCTCTTTGCGTAAAAGGAAGGTCGACTTTCCCGAGGCGGATCCGGTACCGGCAGTGGCATTGCTACCGGAGAACCCCGAGAGTTTCTGAACGGGCAGTGGGTCGGTCGCGCCGACAGTAACAATCGAACGCCCGTAGATTGAGAAATCGGGGTACCGCGTATTTTGCTTGTTCTCGTCGTGAATCGGCTCGTAGCCTCGGTTCGCAGTGCTACCAGTATTCTGGTTAACGCTCCTGTCTGCTCCATTCTGATAGGCGTTCGATCCGGACGAAACGCGGTCGTCCGCATAGGCGCTACCGCAAAGCAAAGCGCACACTGCCGACGCAGCCATCCATTTGGGCATTGCATTGAACCTCGGATAAGAAAAGCCATCGTCGTAACTCGAGGTCGCGTACATCAGCTAAATTGCGCGCCTCTACCCGAGATCAGATTGCGCGTCCAAGACCCACAGGTACCTCACCGATTGAGGCCGCCTTATCTATCGTGACCCCGCAAGCGCTCTCAAGGCCGAGCATCGTCCATGCCCACTCCCGACTGCGCGGGAGTCCACTGTCGGCCGAAATCGCGGCTAGTTAGCTGCCGAACGACATTCAATCCTCAACTCACGCGTTGGAAGACAGCGCTCATCCGACTCGCCCCCCAGACTTTCCTTCTCCGGCCGTACCATTCGGACCCATTGTCTTCACCCGTGTGACGCACGCAGCACCGCGAGGCAGCACGCCGCTTTCGAGCTCGCACTACCGCTTTCAAGCAACTTTACATCGCCGTATTGAGCGCGGGTGGCTGTGCGTGAGCCTCCCGGATGAGGATTTATAGGACGATAGGTCCATCAACTGGAGGGCTATGTGCATGGCTGCAGAAGCGAGCGAGGTCATTGACCCCTGGGACATGGAATCTGCCAAACCGTGCAGGGGTCTTCGCCACGCGAGCGCTGAGGCGCTTGAGATGCTCGGGTTCATCTACGATGCAAATGCCGGTCGTTGGGTTATCCCGCCACCGGAGCTCTAGATCCTCCGGAATTGATGGCGATTGGCTCACGCCGTTGCTTAGGGTCGCTGCGTCGTCGGCAAGTAATGATCGAGCAGCAGCGCCAGAAAGAGCCACATCAGATACGCGATGGAATAGCGGAACACGCGCATCGCAACGGCGTCGCTCTGCGATCGCTTGAGCCGGAGCGCATGCCGGAGAAAACCTGCGTCGAGGAGCACGGCCGCACCGAGGTAAATAAGGCCGCTCATGCGCATCAGAAACGGCAGCGCGGTGACCAACGTCAGGGCAACGGTATATCGCAGCACCGCCCGTTGGGTGAATGCCACGCCATGCGTGACCGGTAGCATCGGAATATCGACCTTGGCGTAGTCGGCTCGGCGTGCGATTGCCAGCGCCCAGAAATGCGGCGGTGTCCACATAAAGATGATCAGAAACAGCACCAACGCCTGAGGGTCGATATGACCGGTGACGGCGGTCCACCCCAATACGGGCGGCGCTGCGCCCGCCGCTCCGCCGATCACGATGTTCTGCGGAGTGCTACGCTTGAGCCAAAGCGTGTAGATCACCGCGTAGCCGAGGAGCGACGCAAATGTCAGCACGGCCGTGAGCACGTTCACTTCGCATACCAGGAGGAGCATCGAAGCGACGCTCAAGGTCATCGCAAACCCCAGCGCCTGGGCGGGCTCGAGATGCCCCGTCGGCAAGGGTCGCGCTTGGGTGCGCCGCATGCGGGCATCGATGCCGCGATCCAGAACATGGTTGATGACGGCTGCGCCGGCGGCGGCGAGGGCAATCCCCAGATTCGCGAGCAGCAGCGTATCGAGCCGGGGCAGTCCTGGGGCAGCGAGTAGCGAGCCGACCAGCGATGTCAGGACAATGAGCGCGACGATCCGTGGCTTGGTGAGTTCCCAATAGTCGTGCCACGTGGCTGCGACGCTGGCCCGCTGCACTTCAGCATGGTTCATGCGGGCACTCGCAGCGCGCGGTTCAGGCCCACCGCGGCCATCAGCAGAAATGCTGCGCCGGCGCTGTGCGCGGTTGCAAGCCACAACGGAAACCCGCGCACGACCATCGAGCCGCCGATGATCAACTGCAGCGCCAGCGCCGCGAGCACGAGGCCAGCGGCGCGCCGCGCATACGGCTTGCGCAGCCGCCAAGCCGAGAGGACGGCGCTCAGGAGGACCAGGGTGATGACGAGTGCCCCCAATCGATGGGTCAATTGAATCGCCGTCCGCGCCTGAGTATCCAACGCTCCTCCCTCGTAGCTGTGGTCGGACGCGCCCTGCGGCACAAAAGCCGCACGGAGATCGCTCGCAGGCCACCACTGTCCCTGGCAGGTAGGAAAGTCCGGACAGGCAGCAGCCGCATAGTTGCTGCTGGTCCAGCCGCCGAGAGCAATCTGCACGCCGAGCGCGATTAGTGCGCAGAGCGCGAGCAACCTCGCCCTAAGCACCTCGCGGGCTTCCTTCGGAGGCCGACGTGACCTTGGAGCGCGGTCGAGGGACGACAGGACCAACCACAGCAGCAACGATAGCGTGGTGAACCCAAAAAGAAGATGTAGGGTGACTACGAGCGGCGTGAGCTGCCAGGTGACGGTCAGCATCCCGAGCAGTGCCTGGGCCGACACGATCGCGAGCAAGCTCCAGACATAGCGCAGCGGCAGTACTCGCTCGCGTCGTCTCAAGGTGCCGATGAACACCAAGGACAGGATCAGGAGGCCGAGGATGCCGGCAGCGTAGCGATGTACCATTTCCCGCCATGCCTTGCCGATCTCGAGCGGCCGCCCCGACAGCGGAGTGGCAAGGACCTGTGTGTCGGCTGCCGCACCGGCGGGCGTCAAATGACCGTAGCAGCCCGGCCAATCCGGGCAGCCGAGTCCGGCGCTACTCAGCCTCACGTAGGCGCCCAGGATGACCACCAACAGACACAGGAGCAGGGCGGCGCCCGCGAGCGCGCGGACGAGGGCTGAAACCGGGGTGACAGTACGCCTCCCCGCTGCGATTGTGCTCAAGAAGTCCACGCGTAAGACGGTCAACGCCGCTCGGATTGCAGCGTCACCCGGGGTGCGATGGCATTCGACAAGCGTGAATGGTCTTCGGCTGCAGAAGCATACCGTGGGGACTCGGAAAAGAATTCTCGAATCAGGCTCAATAGACCCAGAACCATGACGAAGCAAAGTCCGAGTAACATCAACACCACAACCGTCATTCGAATACTCACTGAAATAGCGTAATGCATCGATGTATCCTCATCCTGCGAGGGACCCCTTGGTTTGTAAGATTCGCGTAGACACGCTACCCCGCCGGCACTCACCTCTGACTCACGCTCTCAAAGAGACCTTCTTTGCGAACTGGCGCGTTTATAATTAATTGGTGCTGGTTCGCAGGCCGTAATAGCTGGCGATCGCATGCACCTCCGAGGGCGTCAACTGCTGCGCAATCACCCGCATCTGCTCGTTGATGTCGTTCTGCCGCATGCCTTGCGCGAAGGCTGCGAGTTGTCGTTCGATGTACTCGATGTGCTGGCCGCGCAGCGCCGGTGCCCCGAGCTTCTGTGCATCAGGTCCATGACAGGCCGCGCACGGTGGGATCCCGCGCCGAGGATCACCCGCAAACACCAGGCGGATGCCAGGATCGCTCTGCCGCAGACTGCGCCCGGCCTGCGGCGCGCCTTCACCGGCTATCGGCGAGAGTCCCTCGGGACGGTGGGCGAAATAGGCAGCCACGTCGGCCGAGTCTTGATCAGTCAAGGCGCTGGCGATCGCGCTCATGACGCCCCAGAGGCGCTTGCCCGAGCGGTAATCATCGAGCTGTTTGTAGATCACCGCGGAATTCATGCCGGCCAGGGTGGGGATGAGGGTGGATGAGCTGACGCCTTGCTCGCCATGGCACGCGGTGCAATTGAGTGCGACGAAGGCGCCATGTTGCTCGCTGCCGGACGCGATGCGCGAGAGCGTATTTTCGGTCCAGGCGATGCGCGTCGGCGTTCGTCGCGGCGGTTGAGGCTCGCTGGCCGGCCCTCTGTCGGCGCTGAGGCCCACGGCGCGGCAGAACGCGGCCCAGGCACCGAGCGTCGGACCGTTTTGCTGAAATCGTCCCAGCACCACGAAGCCGATTAGAAAGGACACGATGAATATTGCTGCCATCGATCCCCAGGCGATGCGTGACCAGGGATTGTCGAGCTTGAAGGGGCCCTGCTCGCGGACCATCAGGGTCGTCCTTCGGCGCTGATCGGGCTAATCATCCCGACGGCCGGAACGGAATGCGGCTTCAAGAAGAAAAACTGCCCGATCGGGTAGCCGTAGGCGAGGATCATCAGCACCAACACGATCGAGTTCCAGAGCCCAAATCCATTGAGCGCTGGCGGAACGCGCACGGGCGGATTCACGGCAAGCGCATAGTGCATCGGCTCGTCCGCCGTACGCTCACCAAAGTGCGAGCGCACCAGGATGACGATCAGCAGGATCGCCGAGCTGAGCAAAATGAGGCCGCCAATGACCGAGATGATGACGAGGGGCGCCATCGGGGCAATCAGCGGATCGGTGTAATCGAACGTGGCGACGCGCCGCGGCTGCCCCATCAGACCCGCGATGTGCCAAGGCACTGTGGTTATCAGCATGCCCCAGAACCACAGCCAGAGCTGCAGTCGTGCTGAGCGCTTGGAGACCAGGGGCCGCCCCGTGATGCGCGGCCACATGTCGTAGGCGATCGCGAAGTACATGATGACGACCGCGCCGCCAAAGATCAGGTGAAAGTGGGCCGTGACCCAGGAGGTGTTGTGAATCATCGAGTTCATGGCGAAGCTCATGTTGATGAGGCCACCGAACCCGCCGAGGCCGAGCATCACCAGGGAAAGACCCACCGCCAGCACCATCGGCTCCTCCCAGGGGAGCGCTCCGATCCATCCGAAAAGTCCGCGCCCTCCCCGCACGCGGCCGGCGATCTCGAGGCTCGCGCAGATCGAAAACACCGTGAGGAGCGTCGGCAGCGCGACCAGAAAGGTCAGTGCAGACTGCAGGAACTTGAAGCCCGAGCCGTGTTCCGGATCCATGAAGAGATGGTGCATGCCGACGGGCAGCGAGAAGACGAGGAACATGATGAAGGTGAGCCGCCCCATGGTATCGCTGTAGAGTCGCCCGCCCGCCGCCTGCGGCACCAGCGTATAGAAGGCGATGTAGGCCGGCATTAGCCAAAAATAGACAATGGCGTGGAGCGTCACCGAGAACAGCGTGCGCCCGAGCGCCGCGTCGATCAGATCGCTCCAGCCGAAGGCCCGCGGCAGCAAGATGCCGCCGAGCTCGAGCAGCACCCCGCTCGCCGCCCACGCCCACAGAATGGCGGTCGCGGTGATGGCGAACATCGGCAGTGGTACGGGCCGCCCGGGGTTGTCCCGCTTCCAGTCCCTCATATTGAGGATCATCAGCACGACCCAGATCATCGAGCCCGCGATCAGCAAAAACGCCCCGCCGTAATACCAGCCACTGGCCATCAACGGCGGGTAGAAAGTATAGAGGACCGACGCTCGTCCGGAGAGAATAGCGGCAACCGCCATCAAGGTACCCACCAGGCAGATGGCGTACCCGATCCACGCCGCCGTCATACAACGAATCGGCCGGCCGAGGCTGGTCGCAGCCACGGCATAGCCGAATCCCATCGTGAAGAAGGTCGTGACCACATAGGCCATCGCGGTGCCGTGCAGCGTGACCGAGCCGTAATAAAGCGCGGCATCATCGAGCGGTGCCGGCAGCGGACTGCGCATGAGCATCTGCCATGCGCCGAGCAACACGGCGACGAGAAACGTGGCGAAGGCCACCCAGTAGTGGAATATCGCGAGCCGGCTACTGCGATTCACAGCTCATCCTTTGGAAGAAAGTCACGTTGGCAAAGCGCTCCTTGGGGACCACGTGTACATGCGCCCACATCGCATGGTGGCCGGGACCGCAGAATTCGTGGCACGGCATGGCCGTCTCGCCAATGCGGTCGAAGCGTGTGCGCACCTCCGCCACGAAGCCGGGGACCACCATGGTGTTCACATTGGTGTCGGGCAAGAGAAAGCCGTGCACTACATCGGCACTGGTGAGACGGAACTTCACGGCCGTGCCGACCGGCACCTGAACGCAGCGCGGTACGAAATTGTACTGCTCTGCGATGAGCCGCACCGTCACGGAGCCGTTCGGTTCGACGGCTGTACCGAGATTGCTCTCGACGAATTCCCCTTGCAGATGAAGGGTGGTCGGGTCGATGACCTCGACATTGCTGGGCGGGTGCATCGCACCCACGATGCCGGTGACGACAATGACGGCCATCATGACGAGGAGCACCCCCGCCATGAGCACGATCCAGCGTTTCTCGGTCCGGGCGACCACCTCCGCGGGGACGATGCCGTCCGGCAGTGGGCGACCCAGCACATTCGTTGAGGACTCAGCCACCGGCGCCTCGAGGTATGAACAGGAAAAAATAAAAGGCCAGCCAGCCGATCAACAGAAGCCCGACGGCGATGCTGGCCACGGCAAACGCGCCCGTCGGACCGTTGCGCAGCGCCTTCGCCGCACTCTCTGCTGCAACCTCGACCGCGCCGTCGTCGGGCGATCGAGCAGCGGATTGCGGTATCTCGTGAGTCGGCATTTCGATCACTCCCTTGATTGCGCCAGCGGCGGGGAGGACGAGCCGAGCTGTTGGTAGTAAGCAGCAAGCGCCGCAATTTCTTGGTCGTCGAGCAGTTTGGAAAAGAGCGTCATGGTCGTCGGACTGTTCCTGCGAAAGCCCCGTTGCCACATTTGCAATTGGAAGGCGGTGTAATGCGCATACTGTCCCGCGAGATAGGGGACTGTCGGCGACTGGCCGGCGCCGCGTGCGCCGTGACAGGCGCCGCAGCCGGGAATGCCCTTCGCGCCAACACCGGATTCCGCAATCTCCTTGCCCCGCTCGACGAGGTGCGAATCTGCGCTCGCCAGCGGTGGGAAGCCCGCTTGGGCGTTTGCATAGTAGGCCGCGACGTCGGCGATATCGTCAGCCGAAAGCGCACGCGCGATCGGGGTCATGATGGAATTGGAGCGCACGCCGGAGACGAAATCTCGCAGTTGCCTCGAGAGATAAAATGCCGACTGCCCGGCTATGCGCGGAAATGCGCCGCTCCCATCCGAGCCGCCACTGAACGCATGGCATTGAGCGCAAGCCGGAGCGCCGGCCGTACCTTGTGCGGCAATGACGGCTCCCTGGTTAGGATCGGCCTTGTGTGCGCCGGCGGGGCGGCGCGCCGGGTCTGGCTCATTGGCACGATGGACCAGATAGTCACGGATCGCCGCGGCCTTCGAGCGATCGAGCACCGACTTGAACGGAGCCATCCCCCCTTGCTGGAGCGCGCCGTCGAGCAGGACACTGTACCAAGCGTCCACGGCGATGAAGGGGGAACCCCGAAGGTCCGGGGTGATGCCGCCGGCCACGGCGGCTTCGCCGTGGCAGACGCTGCAGAATTGATTGTACAGTCCCTCGCCTTGAGCCACGGTCGCAGGACTCGCAGTGTCCGCCGGGGGATCGATGACCAGTTTCGGTTCAGGGGGCAGGGCCGGCAGATCCGCTTTCGCGCCGAGTTTGAATACCAGCAGTCGGCTGACATTGCGCTCATTTCCGGACTTGGCAGATCCCTGTCCTTGCAGAAGCGGATACGCGCCGCCCCAACCGGACAGGACGGCGATATATTGCTCGCCATTGACTTGGTAGGTCATTGGCGCCGCCATTACCGGCGACTGAGCGAACATCGACCATAACTTCGTGCCGGTATCCGCGCGATAGGCGCTGATATCGCCGGCAGCGTTCCCTTGAACCACAAGATTACCGGCGGAGGTCAGGATGCCCCCGTTCCACGGCCCCAGGTAATTGGCGCGCCAGACCTCTTTTTGGTTCGTGGGATCCCAAGCGATGAGATAACCCTTTACATTGGGCAAATTGGTCGTCGCGGTCCCGACGTTCCAGCCCATCGGCAACGGCTCAAAGTTTTTCACCGATTCGTACGACATCGGAATCTCTTGCGCCGGAATGTAGACGAGGCCCGTCTTTGGATTGAACGCCATCGACTGCCAGCTGTGCGCACCGAGCGCGCCCGGGACGAGATCTGCGCGCTTGCCGGTGCGGTCATACCGGATGCCGGGCTTCTCGACGGGCCGGCCGGTCTTCGGATCGATGCCGCTCGACCAAGTCACCGGCGTGAAATTGTTGGCGGAAATCAGCTGACCGGTCTTGCGGTCGAGGACGTAAAAAAAACCATTCTTGTTGGCCTGCATGATCACCTGGCGGCGCGCGCCGTCGATGGCGAGATCAGCCAGGATCAACTGCTGGACCGCATCGAAGTCCCATTCATCGCCGGGCGTGGCCTGGTAGTGCCACACATACTTACCCGTGTCGGCATCGATCGCGACTATCGAGGATAGAAATAGATTGTCGCCCTGACTCGCACTCCGATATCCCTGGTTCCACTCGAGTCCGTTGCCGACCCCGAAATAAATCAGGTTGAGAGTCGGATCGTAGGACAGACCCTCCCAGGCCGCGCCGCCGCCGCCCCATTTCCACCAATCGCCCTGCCAAGTCTTGGCGGCCATCGCCATGGCGTCGTTCTCGAACGGTTTTGACGGGTCTCCGGGTACGGTGTAAAAGCGCCAGGCAAGCTTGCCGGTATTGGCGTCATAGGCCGAGACATAGCCGCGTATGCCGTACTCGCCACCGCTGTTGCCGATGACCACCCGCCCTTTGATGACGCGCGGCGCCATGGTGATGGTGTATGGCTTGCTTGGATCGACCGTCGTGACGCTCCAGACCGGCTTGCCGGTGCGTGCATCGAGCGCGATCAAGCGGCCGTCGAACGCACCGACGAATATCTTGCCTTGCCAGGCGGCGACGCCTCGGTTGACCACATCGCAGCAGCCATTTACACCAATGACGCGTGGTACCTCTGGATCGTACGACCACAGTAGGGCGCCCGTCCTGGCGTCGTAGGCCTTGACCATGCTCCATGCGGTGGAGACGTAGAGCACGCCGTCGATCACGAGCGGGGTCGCCTCCTGGCCACGGTTGGTATCGAGGTCCGCGTACCAGACGAGCCCAAGCTGCTTCACGTTGTCCGCAGTAATCTGTGAAAGAGGGCTGAAACGCTGCTCGCTATAGGTTCGGCCGTAGCTCATCCAGTTGCCGGGCTCGTGATCCGCTCCGCCCATGCGCGTTGCGTCCACATTGGCTGGTAATCCGGTGGCCGCGGCCGCTTCGAGCGGCCAGACCATAAAACAGGCCATGAGAGCTAAGGAAGCTCGAACACCGAGGGCACTGGCCAGGAACGCCGCTACAGATGTCATTGCCGGACCTATCCATGAGCCAGCCACGTGCTGGCGCTGGAAAACTTAGCGTAGCGCGACTCACCGTTTACTCACGAATCAAGCAGAAGCGAGGAGTCGATTCGCGAGTTAACGGTGAGGGTGGCGTCCTATGCTGTTGCGCTCCACAAGGCAAGCATCAGGAGCAGTCTTGCCATGACCGAGAATTCACCGGATAAAGACCCACGAACCGTACAGGAAATCATCGATCAGGCAGACCCCGCGGGCTCGCGAGCTCTCGATGCAGCGCACGGTCGCCGGAATCTGCTCCTATTCCTAGCAGTGCTCGTGGCAATCCTGTGCGCTCTATTCGATTCATGCTTCTCAGACTGACCCACTGTCGCATTGGTGGGGTGCGCGGCTGCCCCTTGCCACGAGACGAGCGGCACCGCAAGCGTTATCGGTGATCGCCATCGGACCGTGCGGTCGGAGGAGATCCGGTCACGGGACACCCGGTGCCATTCTCGGTGGTGGATCGCACAGCCGCGTTCGCGATCTCATCGGCAATTCGTGCAACGGCCTGCTGATGGCCTCGCACCAGGGCGGGAATGCCGTTGGGCACGCGCTCATCGACCTGGGTCCTGCAGGCGAGAACTTCCCGCCGCGGCGCGCTGTTGAGGCGCAGACGCCAGAACGCCGTGACCAGCACGTAATCGCCGGGGGCCGATTCGAAGCGCTCTATTTCGATGCGCACCGTTATCGGTGGCGGATCACGCGTCGACTCATGCGCATCCCCTGAAGATAAGCGGCGAATGAGCTCGATGGAGAGCGCGGTGCGGAGCTCCTCCGCGAGCGGCGCAATCCACTGCTCGTTTTCCAGCAAAGCGATCTCGCCGCTCCTTTGTCGGACGACCAGTTCCGGGCGATCAACCTGCGCAGGGATCTTCACGGATACCACAGCGACGCCATAGGATGACGGCGGTGTCCCACCGGCGGCGTCCACGGGAGCCGGCGCCAGCGTATGGTAGTGAATCGGCGCCGAGCTGCAGGCGGCCACCACGGCGATCAGGGAACCAATCCCCAGGGAACGCGCCCGCTTCATGGCGGAGCGTCGCTCGTCGTCTGGGGCGCACCGGTGCTCGGCTTCTCGGCGGGACGCCCGAGAAGGAGCGCTTGGGGGTGCCGGTCCAAGTAATCCGCAAGGGACCGGATGGAATCCAGGGTACGCCTGGCCTCGCCCAGCGTTTGGTCCACGCTGTCGCGCCAGGGGGCGTCGTCCGCCAAGACCCGATCCACATTGCCGAGCGTGCCACGCACTGCCCCCAACGTGTCGGTTGCGCTCGGGAGCACATCGGCGTTGATGGTGCCGAACGTGTCATGCAGGCTGACCAAATCGCCATCGAGATGCTGAGCGAGGTCGCCCAGCGGCAAGGCATCGATCTTGTTCACGATGCTCGCGAGCTTCAGTTGCAATTCATCGATACTTCCGGGAATCGTCGGGATCTCGAGCGGCCTCGCCGCCGCGTCGTAATGCACCTTGCCGGCTCCTGGGATGAAATCCAACGCCAGGTAGAGTTGCGGCGTGAGCAGGCTCCCGGGGCGCGGTTGAGCACGCAGTCCCCGTGCGACGAGCTCCCCCACCAGCCGCGCCATTTTCTCCTCGTTTTCGGCAGCGCCCTCCTCCACGAGTGCGTCGTAGGCCCTCCCCATGCGGCGTGGATAGATCCGCGCGGTCACGATCACCGGGAAGCGCCGATTCTTGGCGTCATAGTCCAGATCGATGGAATGCACGCTGCCGATGTTCACACCCACAAATTCGACGGGCGCGCCGACCGCGAGCCCGCGCAGCGACTGTTCAAAGCGCATCCGTACGTAGTGTGGCTCGCCATCAGGGGGTGCCATGGCCGCGGCTTCGTCCTTGTAGAGGAGCAACTGGGCGCCGGCCGGCATGGATAGGCCCGTCGGTAGGGGAGGCGCGGTGCCGAACGCGATCCCGCCCGCCAGCACCGACATCAGAGACTGTGTCTTCACGTTCATGCCATTTGCGCCGAGGCTGACTTCGACGCCGCTGACATTCCAAAAGCGAGTGGACTCGGAAACAAAGCGGTCATAGGGCGCGTCGATGAAGAGCATCAGCCGCACCCCGCCACCATCGGTACTTAGCTTCTCGTCAATGACCTGTCCCACTTGGAGATGCCTGAAGTACACCGGAGCGCCAAGGCTCACCGATCCGAGGTCCTCGGCGCGCAGCACAACAGGCTTGCCCTGGCGGGCATGCAGCAAGGGTGGAGGATCCTCGAGACCGACAAAGTCTCGACGCGGCAACTTGGATTCTCCCGGCTCGGCACCGATGAATGCGCCGGACAAGAGAGTATCCAATCCGGATACCCAGCCGACACCGAATCGCGGCCTGACCACCCAGAACTGCGTATCGTAGTTCGCCGCAACCTGGCCGCTTTTTGCAAGATCCGCGGTGACTATCACACTCTTACGGTCTGCGCTCAGCGCAATCGCCGTCACATGACCGATGGTGACATTGCGATATTTCACCAACGTCTTGCCGACTTCCAACCCTTCCGCCGTTTGAAAGCCGATCGTGATCCGCGGGCCGGCCGCCCTCCAGGTATTGATCAAGAGGGACAAGCCCACGAGTGCCGCGATGGTCGGCACCAGCCAAACCAGCGACGGCACCCAGCGTCTCGCCCTGATCAGCGGCACCGGGAGTGCGCGATCCCCCTGCGGATCCTCAGTCATACTGCGATTGCCCATCCCATATGAGCCGAGGATCGAAACTCCTGGCGGCTATCATGGTCGTGACGACCACTCCACAGAAGAACACGATCCCTGCGCGAGGTTCGGCGGTGCCCAACGCCTTGAACTGCAAAAGCGCGGATGTCAGCGCAACGACGACCACATCGAGCATCGACCAATAGCCGATGAATTCGACTACGCGGAAGAGCTTTGCGCGCTCGCGCCGGCCCCGTGGCGTTCCCCGCCGCGCCCTCCAGAGCATGAGGCCGAGCGCGATAAATTTGGTCGCCGGTACGACAACGCTTGCGGTGAATATCAAGGCGGCGATATCCCAAGATCCGGCCCGCCAGAAGGCGATGACCCCGCCGAGAATGGTGCTTTCCTGTCCTCCCTCTATATCGCTCGTGTACATGACCGGCAAGAGGTTCGCAGGCACATAGAGAATCGTGCCCGCCAGAAGCCATGCGAGCGTGCGTTCCGTACTGCGTGGCGCGCGTGTTCGAACGGTACTGGCGCAACGCGGGCATTGTCCGCGACTTAAGGTCGAGAGCCGCGGCAAGGCCACGCCGCAGACCCTGCACACGATCAATCCGAGCGCGGCCGCTGTTGGCGAGGCTCTCATGAGTCAGCGTGCTCCACGAGATTCCACCAGGCACGAGAGTCGTATCGGCTGAGAATCGCTAGGAGAATGGTAAGACCGCCGAGTGCCCACATGCCCTCGCCTGGCACCACGTGCACCCATGCCGATAGCTTGACGATGACTACCAGCGCGCCCAGCAGAAACACCTCCGTCATACTCCAGGGACGGATCCAGTGCAGGAGGATCAGCGCAACGCCATAGGCCGGTGCGCGCTGCCCCGCGCCGGCGAACGCCAGTACCCAGAAGAGCGATGCAATCTGCAGCAGGGGCGCCAGGAACATCGTCAAGGCGAGTGCAAGAGCGGCGGCAGATATCCACCCCTGCTCCAGCGAAAGTGCTGCCATCCAAATGTTCGCCTCGGTGCGTATGCCGCCGAATTCAATGGCGAGAACCGGGGTCATGTTGGCGGTCAGGAAGAGCAATGCGGCCGCAAGGGTCAGGGCCAGCAATTGCTCAACCTCCATACCGTGATTGCGCGCAAGCACCGCATCACAGCAACTGCAATGCGCAGCCTCCCCTGTGACGAGCGATACCGGTCGATGCACGGTATCGCAGTCCTGGCAGATCACGAGGTTTATAGCAGCCGCCGACACGGCTCCCAACTTAGGCGACCGACGCTCGCAGCAGACTCACGGCAGCTCGCCCGCTACAGCGCGTACCAAGAGCTATCGGTGAGTACCTCGGGTTCAAACTCGCACGGCGAATGCACCTCTGGGGCCATAGCATGAACGTCCCGTATGAAGTCCACGGCAACTTCCCCAACGTCGGCACTTTGCGCTCTTACCTGCTGGGCTTTGTGTTGGTATTAATTCTCATGGGCACCGGCTTCTCGATGGTGTTGGGCGGCGTGTCGCGCTCCGTCGCTCTAGCGGGGGTCGCTGTGTCCGCACTCGTGCAGATGGCGGTTCATCTGGTCTTTTTCCTGCGCATGAACCAATCCTTCGACCGACGGCGGAACCTCCTGGCGTATCTCTTTGCGGTAGTCATCATTATCGTTCTGGTGACCGGATCGCTGGGGATCATGCATCACCTGCATCAGAACATGATGCCCCTGCCGATGGACTAGAGCGGGAATCCCATGTTGGGATAACTCGGGCGTCCGCCGCGCCCTGGAGGAGGCGTCCAGGGGATGTCGCCGTTGGGATCCTTGATGTCGCAGGTTTTCTAGCGCACGCAAATCCGAGCGGTGATCACGAAGCGGATCCGGATTCCCATGGTGCAGCGTGCCGAACAAGCTGAAGCCGAGCGTATTCGTCCATATGTCGAATCCGCCGAGCGCCACGCCAACGACCGTACCGAGCTTCGACCAGAGCGGCTTGAGGTTGCGCACCTTACGCAGGTCCCTACCAATCGCCGACCCGCGCCAACCCATTTCGTAGGATACCAATTCGTCATGCGCGCGAGCCGCCGCCAGCGCGGTGGCGGCGTGCTCGGCGGCAAGGATCGCCGACCAGATGGCGTTGTGACTGCCTTTCGTGCGCGCCACATTCATGAATCCCGCGGCACATCCGATCAGCGCCCCCCCGGGGAAGACGAGCTTCGGCACCGATTGCCAACCGCCTGCGGTCGTGGCCCGCGCGCCGCACGCCAGCCTTGTGGCGCCTTCGAACGTGCCGCGCACCAACGGATGGGTCTTGAATCGCTGTAATTCTTCGAGGGGACTGGGGTAGTCGAAGTGCACGACGGAGCCCACAGCGACCAGGTTTTGCTCGAAGTGATACAGGAACGAGCACTCGCCGGTACTGTTGCCCAGCGACCATCCGAAGCTGTGTTGGATCAACCCGGGGTGATGCTTGTCCGCGGGGACCTGCCACAGTTCCTCGACCCCAAAGCCGAATTCCTGGGGATCGCGGTCCTGGTCCAGCGCAAACCGAGCGATGATCGCCTGGCTGAGGCTGCCGCGTGCGCCCTCGGCGATGAGCGTGTATTTCCCGCGCAGCTCGATTCTGCGCTTGAAGCCCTCTTGCGAATTTCCGTACTTGTCGATTCCTACGTCGCCGGTTGCGACCCCAACGACTTCACTTCCGTGGCCATAGAGAACCCCGGTGACGGTAAGACCGGAATAGATCTCTACGCCGAGCGCCTCGGCCTTTTTGCCGAGCCAGCGACATACACTGCCGAGGGAGCCGATGAAATTGCCCTTGTTGCGCATCAGTGGCGGCATCAGGAAAGTCGGAGCACGCACCGCCATCTTCTCACCGAGCCAATAGAATCGGTCCTCGGTGACCGGCTGCTTGATGGGACAGGTGTCGTCGGTGCGCCAGTCGGGCAGGAGGCGATCAAGACCGATTGGATCGATGACGGCGCCCGAGAGCATATGCGCGCCCACCTGCGATCCTTTCTCGACGACGACGACGTTGAGATCGGCCGAGAGTTGCTTCAAACGGATGGCTGCAGCCAGTCCCGCGGGTCCGGCGCCGACGATCACGACGTCGAACTCCATCGCATCGCGCGCGAATGATTCGTCACCCATCCGAAAGGTGACCGGAAGCCTCATCTTCATGCTGCGAAACTCCTCGTCCGCATGGGTTTAACCACGAGCGTACGCATCGAGACTCGCCGCAAACTCACCGGTCGACGGCCCGCACCGACCGACTCACGCGAGTGCTTCCCGTGAGCCGGCAGGGGGCATCGTCGGCCAAACATCTTCAGGAATGCACGTACATGGATGAGATAGCGACCGAACTCCTGCATGAGCTCAATCAACCGCTCGTGGCGATCGCAAACTACGCCCGGGCGAGCGAGCGTCTGCTGGCGACCGAGTCTTGCGATCTCGACGACGTGCGTGTAGCTCTTGAGCAGATCTCAGCTCAGGTCATGCGCGCGGGTCAATTGATTCGCCGGCTGCGCACCATGGCCTAAAAGTGACCCCGCACGGCAAAGAGAGGTGTGCGATGGTGTACGTCGTGGATGACGATGACGCGGTGCGCTACTCGTTGGGATTCCTGCTCAAGTCGGCGGGTCTGCCGATCTCGCCTCATGTCTCCGCACAGGAGTTTCTGACCGCTTACAACGCCGCTCAGCCGAGTTGCTTGGTGCTCGATATTTGCATGCCGAATATGAGTGGTCTGGAGCTGCAACGGCAGCTTAACCTGCGCCGCGCGGTCATTCCGGTGGTGTTCATCACCGGTCACGGAGACATCCCCACGGCTGTCGAGGCGATGAGAGGTGGCGCATTCGACTTTCTCGAGAAGCCGTTCCGCGACCGGGAACTCATCGATCGGGTCCACCGCGCGCTCGAAAGAGATGCCGGGAACCGAGACCCCAGGAATGCGCACCACATTTCGGAACGCTTGGAGTCTCTCACCGCTCGCGAACGCGAAGTACTGCGGCTGGTGAGCACCGGCAAGCTCAACAAGGTGATAGCAACCGATTTGGGGGTGAGTCGCCGAACCGTCGAAGCCCATCGGGCGCATGTGATGGAGAAGTTGGGCGTCCAGTCACTCGCCCAGCTGGTGCGGATAGTGATGGACCTGGAGCACCGTCATTAGTGCGCTGTCAACAGAAGTTATCCGCCGCATCCTGGATTCTGCCCCGGACGCGATGGTCGTCATCGACAATACGGGGTCCATCATATTCGCGAGTCAACAGGTTACGGACCTGTTCGGCTATGATGGAGCGGACCTCCTCGGCCGCCCGGTAGAAGTTCTTCTGCCGCGCCGATTTCACGACCGGCATATGATGCATCGTCGCCAATACGCCGCCAGCGGACGACGTCGGCCCATGGGGACCGGGATCGATCTGTTCGCCTCTCGCAAGGACGGTTCGGAATTCCCTGTCGAAATCTGCCTGAGTCCCATCACCGATGGCGTCAACGCACTGGTCGTGGCGGCGATCCGCGACATCAGTGATCGGCGCCGTGTGCAGATGGAACTGAGGGAAGCACGCGCGGCTGCGGAGTCTGCGAATCTCGCGAAAAGTCGATTTCTCGCAACTGCGAGCCATGACTTGCGTCAGCCGCTGCAGACCCTCTCCTTGTTGATGGGCGGGCTTCGGCGTGTGGTCACCGATGACGATCAGTGCGAGGCGCTCGTGCAGGCGGAGCAAGCCATCGGCGCGATGGGCCGGCTACTCAACGGGCTGCTCGACATCAGCAAGCTCGAGTCCGGCATTGTCAAGACTGAGATCAAGGATTTTTCCGTCACCACATTGTTCGAAGAGCTCCGCGGAGAATTCGCTGGCGTCGCCGCCGGCAAAGGGATTGGGCTCTCAGTAGAGTCCTGCCGCCAGTCAGTTCACTGCGATCCGTCATTGCTCGGGCAAGTATTGAGAAACCTTGTCTCCAATGCGCTTAAATATACTCGGTCAGGATGGGTCCACCTTCGCGCATCGTCGCAACAGGCCCTGGTGCGCATCGAGGTCCGCGACACCGGTATTGGCATACCGGCGGACCAATTGACAAACATCTTCGAAGAGTTCTTTCAAATTGGAGGTTCGCCGAACACCGTAGGCGATGGTTATGGGCTGGGATTGAGCATCGTGCAGCGAATCGTCCGGCTCTTGGATCTCAAACTCGAGGTAACATCGGAGATCGGGAAGGGATCGACGTTCGCGCTTTTGGTACCGGCGAGCCGTCTCCGCCTGCCATCCGAGCCCATGCACCTGACAGATACTCGCCGAACCGCGGATGCGAGCGCACGTCGGCCGCGTGCGCTGCTCGTCGAAGACGATCAGGCCGTACGGCGCGCCACGAGCATGCTCCTTAAAATCGCGGGCTACCAGGTGACCGAAGCCGCCTGCGTCTCACAGGCGATCGCGGAGGTCCGGGAACAGCGCAATGTTGATCTCCTGATTACGGACTATCACCTCGGCAGCACGGAAACTGGAATGGACGCAATTATGGCGGTACGCGCCGAGATCGGATCTGACCTCCGTGCGTTGCTGATCACGGGTGATACGTCGTCGGCTGTCAAGCAGCTCGAGCATGACGCGAACACGCGCATCGCGAGCAAGCCGATCCAGGCCGATGAGTTCCTCAGGCTCCTCGATGTACTTCAGAGGGGCGCCCGAGCAGGCACGCGTTACTCGGCGCTCACGCCGTCCACGCCGAATTCGCGCGGCTCGCGCGCCACAATCCTGCCCGCGCTCGAGTGACGTTAGTAAAAATACGAATATCTCTCGATGTGACGATGACGTAGTTTGCCTCCACGCGGCAAGGCTTATAAACCAAGTGGAGGAAATCATGAATCGCTCAATTGTCATCACCGGAATTGGTGCTTTTTTGTCGATGCCGATCGGCGCATCGGCGCAAGTAGCAGGATCGACACTGCTCGGCGTTGCGTCGGCTGAAATGCGCGAAGTGACGCTCGGCTGGAGCGCCAAGCGCGAGATTCTCGGCAAGGCCGTATACAACGACAAGAATGAACGCATTGGGAAAATCGACGACATCATCATCGCCCCGGACAAGGCAGTTTCTTACGCCATCATCGGCGCAGGAGGCTTCTTAGGGGTCGATCGCCATGATGTTGCCGTACCGGTCTCGCAGATCCAATTGCAAAACACAAAGCTCGTCTTACCCGGAGCAAGCAAAAAGGCCCTGGCAGCGACGCCCAATTTCGAGTACGCGACGCGGTCCGGCGGCAAGTGAATGAAACGACTCGACGCCAAGTTGAAGGACCCTAGACACAGCTAACCAACATAGAGAGGCAACGAACATGTCAGAAAGCAATTCCATCGGCGCGACCGCCGCGGCCGGACTCGACAAGATCTACGATTCCTGGGGCTGGTTCGTGGCGCTTGGCCTCGCGCTCGTCGTTTTGGGCGGAGTCTGCATCTTTGGTGAGGTGACGGCGACACTGGCTACCGTGCTTGCATTCGGCTGGCTGCTGATAATGGGTGCCGTGGTCGCGCTGATTCAGGCGTTTCAACTGCGCACCTGGAGCGCATTCTTTCTCTTCTTGCTGAGCGCACTACTGCGCGGGTTCACCGGCTACCTGTTGGTGCACTACCCGCTTGCAGGGGAATACGGTCTTACCGTGGTGCTCGCCTCGCTCTTCACCGTCGGCGGCTTGTTCCGGGCGATCGGTGCCAGCGCTTTACAGTTCCCGCAATGGGGCTGGGCGGTCTTCTCCGGGATCGTGTCCGTGGCCCTTGGCGTCATGTTGCTCACGCAACTGCCGACATCAAGTCTCTGGTTCATCGGAATGGCCATCGGTATCGACTTCATTTTCGATGGCGGCTCGTTCGTTGCTCTCGGCGCGGCGCTGCGCGGCGTGCCGAACGGCCGATCTTTCGCGAGGGCATGAGTACGGCGTGCCGGTCGCTTACCGGCGTTAATCTGAAGGAGAATGTCATGAGTGTGAACAGGGATCTCGACCAAGTTCGAGCCGCCGCCCAACAGCTGCACGGGGCGATCAGTGATCTCGCGGCTAAGCGCGGTAGCGCGATGAAGGCCGATCTCGAGGCCGTGAGGCAGAAGGCCAAGGCGGTGACGGAATCTGTCAAGGCCTCCGTGGGCGCACAGAACGAGGCCACGAAGAATTACCTTAAAAACGCAGTCACGGACCTCGAAGCGGTGCAGAGACACGCCGCCGAGGCTGTTAAGAATTCCGGTCACGCATTCGAGGCCTCGATGAGGCAAACCCTCGCCGACGCTCGCGCTTCCGTTCAAAAGGTCAGCGAAGCGGTTGCCGCAAAACGTTCGGCTGCATCCACCAAAACCCGTAAATAGGAGAGTTTCATGCACAATTATATCGCAGTGATCTTTGACGACACCGGCAGAGCTTACGAGGCCCTGCACGCGCTCTGGCAAATGGATGGCGAAGGAGATATCACGGTCCACGGCACCACCGTGGTCCATCGTGACGAATGGGGCCAGTACCAAGTCGATACCAAGGAGACGCAACCCGCCTTGGCTACCGCCGTCGGCGTAGGCGTCGGCGCCTTGCTGGGCGCCCTCGCGGGGCCGGCCGGCGCAGCGGTGGGGGCGGCCGGCGGAGCCGCTATCGGCGCGGCCGCGGGTGGCGCGGTGGGCATTGGTGCGGATCTGATCCGCGCAGACACTCGCGATCAAGCGTCCGATGAGACGGCGTTCGTTCTTGGCATCGGTCAATCCGCCGTCATCGCCGATGTGTCCGAAGACTCAACGCTGCCGATCGATTCGCGAATGCGCGGACTCGGCGGAGTCGTGCGTCGGCGCGCCTGGAGCACTCTACAGGACGATGCTTGGTACGGCGCGTACTTGCCGAGCAGCTATCTCTACCCATACGAGTACGTCCCGCCCGGCTATCGAGCCTGAAAGAGGGGCGCGGTCATGGTGTGCGAAGTGCGGATTGGCGCACTGAACACACCATGATCGCGGCCATGCATGTCCGGCAACGACGGAACAACGAATTCTTCACCGGCGCGTTACCGGAAGGTCACGACTTCGCAGGACGCTCCCGCTTAGCCTGTTGCGGTATTACTGGAGGGATAGAGAATGCCACTTCAATCCAGAAACCGTTGGTGCGTGGTAACCGCAGATGACGCGGGTCCTGAGTGGACCTCTGCCGCGCGATTCAATAGTGGCAAGGTCGGTCCGCTGCCCGTTCAGTATTGCCGATTGCGCGAGTCGTCCACATTACTGCAAAAAGCGCTGCGGCGGGCTGCCCGAATCGCTCCGAGCTCTCAAATAGCGGTAAGCGTTCTCGGCGACTATCGAGAACATTGGGAACCTTCGCTATGGTTCACCTCCCCGGTGAATCGCTTCGTCAGCGACCATCGAGCGGCCCCCTCACTCGCAACCGGAGCGGCGCTGCTGTCCATCGCGCGAGAGTCCCCTTCGAGTATCGTGACCCTACTGCCGGCCCGGTGCCACGTTGAGCACGAATCGACCTTGGCCGCTATGGTGGAGCAATCGATCGGACTGCTGCCTTATGTTTCAGAAGGAGTCATCACCCTTGCCATGGTGGACATGAATGAGGGCATCGACGAGGACTATCTGATAACCGCTCGAGCCAAGTCCGGACCCGGTTTCACAATACAGGGATACGCGCGTCAACCCGTTCCGTGGGTCGCGCACCATTTGTGGCGCCAGGGCGCCGCGATTGCATCCGGTATCACCGTTGGCTATGCAAGCGTTCTCGCGGCACATATATCGAAACATTGGCCTGGCGTCACGGATCTGCTTAATAAAATGTCGGCGGAGGCCTTGAAGGCCGGCGTGGAATGCAAGGTCCCCGCGGGGCTGCAGCGAGGCATCCCCCGCCTGATGCTGCGTACATTGCCGTGGCAGCCACGCTCATTCTCGCAGCGCGCATTCCGCATATTCCGCTGCGGTTGGAGCAGTCTAAAGTCGCCGCGTGCGGTCGAGCGCATTATCGCATTCATAGAAAACGCGACCGATGACCACGCGCCGGTACCGGAATCACATCGCTTGCACGGTCCAGTTCGGATGCTGGGGATAGGAAATGATTTGTAAGGCCCGCTCCGCCGTACGATCGCACCAGCCGTGACGACGGAAGGTCGGGATCAGCCCCTCGACATTTCGCCGCCCGACTGCGGGCAAAAAAAGGCGGGGATATTACGGCATGCCGTAATATCCCCGCCGTGAGCACGCAGCGACCGTTATGATGGTTGCAGCGTGACCTTCACACCGCTGGCCGACAGGTTGAATCGCAGTCCCCCCGTCTGGGAATGCAGGGTGATCACGACGCCCTTCTCATTCTTGAGATAGGCGATCGAGCCGCCCTCGCCGACCGTCATGCCGGCTGTGTATGCCGAATAGTTGCCACTCAGATCCGCCGGATTGGTCAAATTGTAGACCTCGCCCTCGGCGCTGATGCCCGCGCCGCCGACATCGGCGACCGAAACTCCCGAGAGCTTGAACTTGTACTGCTTTTGGTCTTTGCTGTCGTAAAGCGTGCCGTGACCCCAGGTGTATCCGATCCCGAGGGCGACGGTGCCACCGCTCAGCCACACATAGCCCGACGGTATGGATCCCTCGGCAACTGCGGGCGCCGTGGGGTGGGCGCTATCGCCCGCCAGCGCGAAGCTAGACACAAAGACGCCCGCAACGAGACTCAAAAATAACTTACCCATGCATCCTACTCCTTAGGTTCTTGGAAAAGAGATCCGAATCAGCAATAGACATTAGCGCGGTGGCACTCACTGCAAACTCACGGATTGCTGCGGACCTCTGCAGCCTGCTCACCGATGCGCCGCTCAAGCTTCGCCCGGCGAGCCGATGTTTGCCGGAGGTAGAAGATGTTTCGGTACAACACGTGGACAAACTCGTAGCGGTCGGAAATCGCCCCATCCTGGAAGTGATTCGCCCGGCGTAGCATGAGTTGCCGCCGCGCGAGGTCTTCGCATACGCTTTCAAATTCATCCGCGCTGACAGTTGCCTCGAGCGCATTGGCGTGGACCGTGAACGATACGCCGGTGACGCTGGCTATCTCGAGCACACGCTGTTCCTCGACGCTCAGCCTCTCGATCTGCAGCTCGATCATTTGCCGCAAACTCGCGGGCGGTTCCATATCGATACTCTCCAACGGTACCTTGAGGCGCCAGGCTCCATTCTCGACAGCGATCAGATTCCGGTGAATCATGTGGTCGAGAGACGCCACCATGAATAACGGATTGCCCTCGCTGTATCTATGGATCAACGCGGCGACACCCGCCGGCGCCGGTGCGCCCGCCGCCTCGAGCGCCATATACTCGGCTACCTGGGCCTCGGTCAGCGGATCGAGTGCAATCTCCCGACACAACTGATGCACGAGCAGGTCCTGCTTGACCATGTTCAATGGATGCTCGGCTAGTGTGATGTCGACGGGACGGTACGTGGCGACCAGCATTAATTTGCCTGTCCCACGGCGGCGCGCCAGGGTCGAGATGAAATCGACAGTGAAGGGATCGGCCCAGTGCAGATCCTCCAGCACCAGCAGGAGAGGCTTTTCCGAGCTGAACGCCTCCAATGCCTCGATGATTTCGCGCAGCATGCGACCCCGCGTTGTACCCAGAATCTCCTGCTGGAACCTCTCGCGCTGTTCCCGTGCGACGAGATCGGGGAACTGCACGAGCCAAGTGGGCGCCAGTGTCGACAGTATCGGCACGAGCGTCGCTCCCTCGGCGGCGCGACACAGCTGACCAATCGCCTCCAGCACCGGGTAATAGGGCTCCTTGCTGCCATGCCCTTCGAGGCATTGACCCCGTACGATGCGAATGCCCGAAAGTTCCACCGCAGCCCGCCGCGTGAACGCGTCCGCCAGAGTGGTCTTCCCGATGCCGGTCTCACCCGTGATAAAGACTATCTCCCGCCGGTTGGCGAGAGTGCGCTCGAGGCAAGCTCTTAGCTCCTCCAGCTGCCTCTCGCGACCCACGAGCCTTGGGGACGGCAACTCAACCGCCGCTGTCGCAGCGAACGTCTCCGAGACGGGGGCGATGAACCGATATCCGCGTCTCGGCAATGTCTCAATGAAACGGGAATTCTTCGGATCGTCCCCGAGGACTTTTCTGATCTCATGGATGCGGGTCTTGATGGCCTCGGGTTGGACGCAGACCCTCGGCCATGCCGCTGCGAGGAGTTCGTCCTCTGTCACCAGATCTCCGGCATGCTCGATGAGAAATCGCAGCACCGCAAACGCCTTCGGCGTGAGGGGAATCCGCTCGTCGTCTTCGTCGTGCCGATGGCGCCAGAGACACTCGTCGACCGTGTCCAACCTGAACGAAGAAAATACCTTTGTGCTACCGCGTGCCATGCGAGGACGCCCTCCACGTTATCCCGTCGTTCTCGCATGCATCGTGGCCCCAGTGGCTGTTAGTGCGAAACCTCACTTAGAGTCAGGTTTCCGCCATATCGGGACAGCAGGCGGCCTCTCGGAAGCCACGAATGCGCTCATTAGGGGCCACTCAATACTCACTTAAGGGCGTGAGGAATCACTCATATGGGAGGCGAGTCCTTCCGCTGTCGGTCTCGAATCTCGAGACGCTTCCAGCCAAAAAGACGAGCATCGACCGACCAGGCGCCCGGTCCAATCAGTACCAGGGCGGCGCCCAGGGTTGCCAACATGATCCAACGCGAGGGATGTTCGGTCGAGAGGACATTCCACAGCGCCTCGACCGCCAGGAGCGTTCCGACGATCGGCGTCCATAAGCCCGCGACCAGGAGAATCCCGAGACCGATGGAGGCTGCCTGAAACAGGGCGGGTGCTAGCGGCGGCCCGGCAAGCAGCGCCGAGACCGCCTGAACGACGAGCGCGATACCAGCAACCAGCCGCATGAGCAACAGCCCGGCGCCGGGCGGCCCGTGGGCAAAGTTGGAGAAAAGTCGACGCACAGGCTCGGAAGGTTACCGGCTGCCTGTTGCAACCGGAAACCCTCGATAGGCTGATTCCGAACACTCTTTCGAGCGATCAGAACTCGATGATGCCGCGCTTCAGCCCGATCATGGCGGCGTGGGTTCGGTCCTTGGCACCCAGCTTGGAGAGGATGTTCCGGACTTGGCTCTTGACCGTATCCTCGCTGATCGAGAGCTGCGCCGCGATCTCCTTGTTGGCGTTGCCGTCGGCAATGAGACGCAAGACACGGACCTCCGCGGGGGTCAGCCCATCGTCGGTGGCATGCTCGGCGAGCTGGAAGGAGACCTCGGCCGACACGGACTTTTTACCGGCGTGCACGGCTCGAATGGTGGCGAGAAGCTCCTTATGTAAGGTGTCTTTGAGCAGGTACGCGCGGGCACCCGCCTTAAGTGCGCGCAGCGCCTGCACGTCGCCGGCATAGGTGGTCAGAACGATGATGCGCGACTCGGGAAACTCGCCCTGAATCGCGCCGATCGCGTCGAATCCACTCATCTCCGGCAGCTGCAAGTCCATCAGCGTGATGTCCGGACGATGCAGCCGAAATTGCTGGATGGCTTCGCGACCGTCACCGGCTTCGGCGACGAGCTGCATATCCGCCTGAAGTGCGAGCATCCCGGCGATGCCTTCGCGGATCAGGGGATGATCATCGACCGAGAGGATCCGAATCGGAGTTGAATCGCTGGTCATGACTCGCTGTGCTCGCGCTTCCCGGTAAATCTATCGGCGAGCCGCGAACGGCGGGGAGCGGCAGACGCGGCAGATGCGTGGACCGCCGCAATGCTCGGCTCGATCTCGGTATCGGACTCGGCTGCCGTCCATACGGTCAGCTTACCGGCCATGAGCCCGGCGCGCTCGCGCATCGCATAAAGCTCGAAGTGTCCCTCACGCCGTTCTGCTTACAGAAACCTCGCATCGATGCCCTGCCATCGTCCTGAACCCGAAAATCGAAGCCGTAGCGGAGTTCCAGTTGGATCTGCTGCGCCACGGTATGCGGAACGCATTGCACGACGCGCCGCCCGTGATCCGCTAGATTTCGTCACGCACGATCGGGTGCGGCACGCCTTGCATATCCACGCGCCTTCCGGTGGCAGCGTGAGCCCGAGGAGCGACTCAGTTTGGAAGCGAAGCAGCAATCCTTGAAAGCTTCGCAGCGGATGAGCAGTGCAATAGGATCTCACGCTACGTGGCAGCCTTCCCCCAAGTGCCCGAACAAGCCAGTAGTGAACGGTAGTTATCTGAGAATCCAATAAGGTATTCGGGCTTATTATCCGAGGACTGCTGGTGATAGTCCTCGACGAAGCGATTTATCGCAGGGAATTTGCGCGGTTACGTCGTCGCGGTCACTCAACCGGTCGACTTTCAGTCGACGTTGCCCTCGATCTGCCGGTAGACCAGCCTGAAATCCCGCACGCCATCGTACCGCGTCCGCCTCGGCTGCCAACGTGATAGGATGCCCGTCAATCGACGGAATCCGAGTCGGCCCGTGATGGCTGCTCATGACCGGGTCTGCGTGCGCTACCTGAGAACTTCTCTGTGAACCATGAACGCCAGGGCGCAGGAGATGCAGCATAGGCGCGGACTGCCGGAATATTGAGTTCGATGTCTGCATATCACGAATATGGTCAGTAGGTAGCGGCTTCGGCCAGTGCCGGCCGAACGCCACACCCGCGACCAAAACCCACCGATCGATCTCGGCTGTTACTCGTTGCCTGGTGGCGGCGCGGACATGGTGGGCGTGGAAGAAACCGCCCTCCGCGACCTTGATTTATCTGGGCAAAGCACGGCTGGCCGCAAAAAACCCAACAGCCCTTTCCGTGCTCTGCTCGATGCCTACGAAATTCGCAACCGGTTCAAGAACGCTCGGATCCAATTCATCGAGCAGGTGGCCGAGCTTGGCCTTTTTCGTTTTCAGATAGTCACGATTGTTCTGATTGGGCGGTATCTGGATCGGCACCCGCTCGACGATGTGTAAGCCGTACGCTTCCAGTCCGGTCACCTTACGAGGGTTGTTTGTCATCAGGCGGATCTTGCGCACCCCGAGATCGTGTAGGATCTGAGCGCCAATGCCATAATCGCGTGAATCTGCCTCGTACCCCAGGCGCGTGTTGGCCTCCACGGTGTCGAGTCCTTCCTGCTGCTGTAAGCGATATGCGTGCAGCTTGGGCAAAAGACCAACGCCGCGTCCTTCTTGGCGCATGTAGAGCACGACACCCGTGCCGAGCGCAGTTATTTGCGCTACGGCCTGATGCAATTGCGGTCCGCAATCACAGAGCGTGCTCGCGAAGATGTCCCCCGTTGTGCACTGGCTGTGGATGCGCACCAGTATCGGCTCATTGTGTACAGAAACGCCGTCGTCTCTTTCGAGGCCGATGCCGCCAAGGGACAAGGCGAGGTGAGGCTCGGGATTGCCCAACGATGTGTAAGCGATGAGATCGAAAACGCCGAAGCGGGTCGGCAGCTTGACCGCGAGCTCGCGCCTGATCAGCCGTTCGCGCTTGCGCCGATACTCGATAAGCTCTTCAATCGAGCACATCTTCAAATCATGTAACTGACAAAACTCACGCAACGCGTGAATGCGAGCCATGCGACCTTCGGGGGTCATTATCTCGCAGATGACGGCTCCCATTTTCAGCCCCGCCAGCCTAGCCAGATCGGTGCTGCCTTCGGTGTGGCCTGCTCGAACCAGTACGCCGCCTTCGCGCGCGCGCAGGCACGGAACATGCCCCTTGCCCACCACGATATCGGCTGGCGTCGTACGCTCGTCGATGGCCAGGAGCACCGTCCGGGCGCGGTCATACGCGGAAGTCCCGGTGGTAATTCCCGTGCGAGCGTCAATGTGTGGTGTCCACGGAGTCGCTGACTCATCGATGTTTCTGCCGGGCAGAGGATCGAGATGCAAGCGCTCGCAATTGGCCGCTGATACGGATAGCCCCAGTATGCCGCAGCCGTTGCGGACCATGAAGTTGATCGCCTCCGGCGTTACTTTTTCCGCAGCGATTACGAGGTCGCCCTCGTTCTCACGCCGCTCATCATCCACCAGCACGATCATTCGCCCGGCGCGCAGTTCGTCGAGGATCTCTTCGATAGGAGAGAAGCACTCGCTGCTCTCACGAGTTGCGAAATCTATGCGCGGTGGGCCACGCGCAGGCTGGCTTTCATCCGGCGTCCTATGACAACTAATTTCTCGCACCTTAAGGTCTCACTTTTTTTGGAAACAGGAGCTGGATCCGCAATTGCGCGTTCCAGTTGGCCGCGAACTCAGGTCGCGCCACGTTCTACAGAGCCTGCAATCGGAAGTTCAGAGCTTGCTTACCAACGAGAAAACGCGGCCGACGCCACCGCCGACAGGCTCGGTTCAGACCCGAGAGTGCTCGGGGCCTCATAGTCGCGGAGCGTGCAGTAGCGCCCGCCGAAGTAGAGCAGCGGCTGAGCCCGCGGGCCATCGTGGAAGTGGATGACGCGGCCGAGCGCGATGATGTGATCCCCACCGTCGAGCACTCGCCAGACCCGGCAGCGAATGGCCGCGATCGTGCCGAGGATATACGGCGCACCATCGTCGGGGCAGGACTCAAAGCCTAGGCTGGGGGGACGGAGGCTGGACTTGGCACCGGCGAAGTGGCGCGCCAACTCCTGCTGGCGCTCGCTCAGGATGTTGATCGCGAATTCACCGGCTTGCTGAAGGGTGTTGCACATGCTGGCGCGTCGGTTAATTGCGGCCAATATCAGCAACGGTTCGAGCGAGACAGAGGTGACGGCGCTCGCGGTGATCCCATGATCGGAGCCATTGATCCGCGTCGTGATCACGGTCACTCCCGTCGCGAGCAAACCCATCGTTTGGCGAAAGGCCCCCATATCCAATGATGCCGGGAGGGCCACGGGCTGAGGGCTGTGCGCTAAGAGGCGGGGCACGGTGGGTATTGCTCGCGTCTCGCCGCTCCCACCATGTTTGTGGTCACCGACCTTCGCCGCGCTTATCTCGTCGCCCTTCACTAGTGTTACCCCTGACATCTCGCTTCTCCTGGTCGCTGTTGCTGCTGTCGCATCCACCCCCGGCGTGTACGCGCCGCGGCTGAGGCCCGGGGCGCGTACACGGGCCTCACCAGCCCCTAGACGAGCGTTCCTATCTCTCTCTCGACCAGGGCGCGGTCCTCGGGCGACGTCCGGGGGTCACCCCCGGGGACCGACCCCCACCGGCGCACCAGCTCGCCGATGTCAGTCCGGTCCAGGAGCTTCCTGAACGATTCGGGCAGCTCGAGCGCTTGGCCATCGCGCATCACGACGGCCGCACTGATCAGGGCGCGGATGTCATACTGCGATCCCCACACTTCCGGCACGGCCCTTTGGACGTCGAGCAGGGTGTAGACGGCCTCCATCCCCGTCCGTATCGAGTACTCGGTTGTGTAGATGCAGTCCCGTACGGTCTCGGCAAACTGGCCGATGAAGGCAAAGTTGACGGCGTGCTCAGGCACCACGGCCGGCCGGTCGCCGGCACGACGCGGCAGAAAGAACGCCACGCAGAACGGTAACGTGCACGGGTTGCAGTTCACCGAGCTCGCCAGGTTGCCGATCTCCGCGACCGGCACCCCCATGTGGTAGAGCCACTCCTGGGCGATCTCCTCGCCGGTGCACTCCAACATCGGCTTCGGCACGAAGTTACCGGGCTTGTCGGGGAAGAGACCGATGATCCAGCTGACGACCTCATCGGGCCGCTGCGCCTTGAAGTGAGGCTGCCGTTCGCCGTTCCACGAGATCGACCACGCGGAGTCGCGGAAGGTCAGGTTGCCGCCGGTGAAGAAATGGCCCTCGCGCTCGAACGGGTTGCGCTGGCTGATCTTCTGGATGTAGTCGGCCACCTTGCCGGGACCGAAGGTCACGGTCGCCGTCATCTGAGTCGCGTCATGGATGTTGGTGCAGAACTTGTCTGGCCGGCCGAAAGAGGGATGCTGCTTGGCGATGTTGCGCCATAGTGCCCAGATGCTTCCCTCCCGAATCTCAGTGTCGAACTTGGCAGGCGTGTGCTGATCGCCCCAGGAGGAGTTCTCGACCGGAGAGCCGATGGTCATGAAGACCAGGTCGTTCTCGGTAAGGTCGCGCGCACCGCGCTTCCCGGCAGTGCACCATTCGATGCGGCGGGCCACCTTGCGCTTGGCAGTGATGTCGAAAAGCACGTTGGTGACCCGGGTGTCGTACACGAAAGTGACCCCGTGCTCCTGCAACCATTTGACCTGTGGAAGGATCATTGACTCGTACTGGTTGTACCGAGTGAACGTGATGCCAGAGAGATCGTGCATTCCGCTGAACATGTGGACGAAGCGATTGAGATAGAGCTTCAGCTCGAGGGCGCTGTGGCAGGGAAGCATCGCGAACATCGTTTTGAAGAAGAGCCAGAAGTTGCTGTCCAGGAACTCCTGACCCACGACGTCGCTGACCCGCTTGTCGTAGAGGTCCTCGTTGCGGGTGATGGTCAGCATCGCCATGTCGCGCTGCGCCTGAGGCGACAGGGTTGTCTTGTCGGCCAAGGGGATTGGCTCGCCGCGATTCTGGGTGGCGCGGCGCAAGCTGTAGGTGGGGTCCTCCTTGTTGAGCCAGTAGAACTCGTCGAGCACCGAGGCGCCTTCCACCTCGATCGACGGAATCGAGCGCATCAGGTCCCACAGACACTCCATGTGGTCCTCCTGCTCTCGGTCGCCACGGATGCGGTATCCGGTCTCGCTGTGCTTGATCCCGTCCATCGCGCCGCCAGCCACCTTGGCCGCGTCGAAGATGGTGATCCGTCGGCCATCCATCTGTCCGTCACGGACGAGGAACGCGGCGGCGGCCAGCCCGGCCAGCCCAGCGCCGACAATATAGGCCGACTTCTCGTCCACGCCCTTCGGTTTGCGGGGGCGAACGAATGCTTCATAGTTGCCACTGCTGTAGTACATATAAACTCCAGATGTAGTTGAATGCCGCTCCGGGCCGCCAGCACCCGCGCCAGTTGTTCTTCCAGCTGGTATCGGTGAACCTAGCGCGATGGGATACACCGAATACTCACAAACTCGCTGAGGACTCGAGATGTATGTCGAGCGCTTCGCGCGTATGCCAATTTGCGCTGTATTTGAAACGCGCATTGAAACCATCCTGCCTGCTGGCATTGCTTGATGCGCTACGAAATTCCGGACGCCGTCTTGCGAGACTCTCAAGCGCCGTCACTGGCGGGTGCGCCTAGTTTGAGCCAGTAAAGATTTACGCCGCACGATTAGACTCTGAGTCGCTTGAAGAGCTGGGGCAACGGATTGCCGGCAATTAGCGCATCGAAGATGTGCCAGGGTCTCGCGATCGAATTCAGGATTGCAGCATCGGACGCGGTTATAGTCGCGTTTGAACCGGCAAGATAACTGGCGCTCGAGCCACTGGGGCTGCTTTCGAGAATGGCCTCTACACAAGCGCGCAGCGCAGGGAATCTTAGCGGGTCATGCGGCAGTGATTGAATGCCATGCATCAAGCCTTCCATATCCTTCGGATGATGCTCCGCGTCGAGACGGGCGCCGGCGCCGCGAGCACGAGGCCGGCGGCGCGCGGCGCAACCTGCTTGCGAAGCCGCCAAGCAATGGCGGAAGTCGGAATACGCACCACCATCCTCTCACCGAGCCAGTAGAACCGATCGTCGGCGACGGGCTGCCTAATGGGACAAGCCTCTTCGGTACGCCAGTCGGGCAGGAGCCGATCGAGACCGATCGGATCGATGACGGCGCCGGAAAGACTGTGCGCGCCCCACTTCCGATCCTTTCTCGACGACGACGACGAGATCGGCCGAGAGTTGCTTCAAACGGATGGACGCGGCCAATCCCGCGGGCCCGGCGCCGACGATCACGACGTCGAACTCCATCGCATTGCGCGCGGGCAATTCGCCCCATCAGATAGTGACCAGAAACCCAGTCTTCATGCTGCGAAACTCCTCACCAGGGTGGCTTTAACCATGAGCGTACGCATCTGGACTCGCCGCGAACTCATCGATCGACGGCGGGGCGCTGCCGCCGTTAGACTGATGCGAGTGCTTGCCGTGAGGAGACAAGAGGCATCATCGGCGCAACATCGTCGGGAGTGCATGAGTATCCACGCGCCTCCGGGTCGCCGCGTGAGCCCCGGAGAGCGACTCCGTTTTGAAGCGAAACAGCAATCGTTGAGAGCTCCGCAGCGGATGAGCAGTGCAATAGTATCTCACGCTACTCGTAGCAGCCTTCCGCCAAGTGCCCGAACAAGCCAGTAGTGAACGGCAGTTATCTGAGAAGCCAATAAGGTATTGGGCTTATTTTGCGTCGTCCTGGTCAGTTGAGCAGTCAACTTTCAGTCGACGTCGCCATCGACCCACCGGTAGACGAGCCCGCAATCCCGCATGCCATCGTGCGGTGTCAAGCAACGTGACGGACCGATTATCAATCGGCAGAATCCCAATTGGACTTTGATTGCTGCTCATGACCGGATGTGCGTGCGCTACCGGAAAACTTCTCAGTGAACCATTAACGCCAGGGAGAAGCGGAGCGTGTGCGCACGGGAGGCCGGTACGCTGAGCTCGATCTCCGTGCCGGAATCCGGCGCCGTCCAGACGGCGAGCTTACCTCCGATCAGCTTGGCGCGCTCGCGCATGCCATGGAGCCCGAAGTGTCCCTCACGCCCCTCCGCGGTCAGGAACTGCGAGTCGATGCCTTTGCCATCATCCCGGATCGGCAATCGAAGCTGCCGCTCGTCATAGCGGAGCTCGACTTCAATCTTGCTTCGCCTCGGCTTCCACCCCCACACGCAACTCGACCGAAGCATGAGTGCTTGCTTCGGCCGGCAATGACCGAACTCACCGTCTCGTTGCAGTCGCATGCGCGTGTCGCTTACTCGAGCGACAGGATCGTGGTGACGTAGTTCAGCGCCTCGTGGGCACTGTGTTCGTCATAACCGTATTCCTTGATGAGCCGCTCCTGTACAACGGGAATTTTCTGCCGAGTCTCCTCGTCAGGCCGCGTACTGGAAGTCACCAAGCGCAGCACGTCGCGTCGTTCATCAAAGAGGTATTGCTCAATCGCTTCCCGCACTCGGGCGTGGCTCGCCAGTCGGAATTGCCGCCCCCCCTTGAAGGCGATCATCGCCTTGCGAATGACTTCCTGGCGGAACGACTCCTTGCCCGATTCGGAGATGTTGATCTTCTCCTCGACCGATCGCATGAATCGTTCGTCCGGGGCCCGGCTCCCGCCGGTGACCGTGTCGCTGACCTTGCGCTGATCGAGCGCCGCTTCGATTTCATCTAAGTACTTATCGAGCAGCTGCTGCGCCTCGTCTTGGAAGCAGGCGAACAGCGCCTTGTGCACGTCCTCATTGATCCAGCGGTTGTAGAACTCTTTGCGTGCGGTCACAAGGTGGTCAGACCATTGCTTTTTCTGCTTGGCGTCGATGCGCGCGTCGCATTCAATGGCGTCCTTGAGCGCGAGCAGCAGCTGCATGCTGGTAAGGCTGCGCGCATTGCTTCGGGTGATCGCCGTAGAGAGCGCGTTGATCACGAAGCGGGGGCTCGCCCCCGAAAGGCCCTCATCGGACGCTTCCGCCCGCAGACGGGCCGCCTCGGTCTCGGAGAATCCTTCCACCGCCTCGCCCGCGAATAGTCGAACCTTATTCGGCAGATCGAGCCCCTCTCGCTCCGACTTGGTATGGCGGGTGAGTATGGCGAACACGGCGGCCAAGTGCAGTACGTGCGGATCAAGGTGCGTAGTGCGAAACGCCGGTGCGCCGTAGATGAGCTTCTGGTAGATAGCCGCCTCGTCCTTGTAGGAGAGCGCGTACGGTACTTTGATGATCACCATCCGGTCGAGCAGCGCTTCGTTCTCCCTCTCCTTGATGAACCGATTGAACTCGGCGAGATTGGTGTGCGCCACGATCGTCTCATCGAGATAGATCAAAGGAAAGCGAGCCACCTTCACGTTCTTTTCCTGAGTCAGGGTGAGCAACAGATAGAGGAATTCGCGCTTGACCTTCAGAATCTCGATCATCTCGAGAACGCCGCGGCTCGCGGCATAGACCGCACCCGACCAGGACCAGGCACGGGGGTCGCCCTCATCGCCGACCTGGGCGACTTTCGCGAGATCGACAGATCCAACGAGATCGGCGATATCGGCGGTCGACGGATCGTGGGGTGCGTATGTGCCGATGCCGCAGCGGGCGGCCTCGCAGAAGAAGATACGCTCCACTGGCATGCGCAGGTAATCCCCCTCGCAGTGGCGCTCCAGGTAGTCGCGCGCCCAGGGGCTCAATTCGCCCGAAATGCCGACGCCGTAGGTTTCGTGAAACTGCGCACGCAGGCTCGTCGGAACCACATTTAGCGGCGACTCGCGCAGAGGCGAGCCTTTGATGGCGTATAGGGCACCCTCATCCGTGCGGCTGTACTCCTCGAGTCCTCGCTTGAGCAGTATGGCCAAGGTCGATTTTCCGCCCGACGGCGGCCCGAGAAGCAGCAGCAAGCGGCGCCCAACGTCCGACCCCGCGGCAGCGGCCCTGAAGTATTCGACCACTCGGTCGAGCTGCTCATCGACGCCGAACAATTCGCGCTGGAAGAGCGCCCGGGCCTTGTGCGTCTCGTCACCTGCGACGGCGCGGCCCTGCCACAGCAGCATGTCCCAGATGTATTCGTGGCTGCTGCGGACAAACGACTCCGGTCTGCTCGGCATGATCTTTGTCAAGAAATCGCTGAACGTGCCCTCCCAGCGTTGCGCGCGATGCTCCTTACTGAACCTGGTCAGCGACTTCAGGAAATCCAAGGGATCGGACTCTGCGGTAAGCTGTGCGGTTGTCATGATCAGCCCTCAAAGTCGGTGCACTCCTGCGATAAATTGGCGGCCGCCCCTGGCGCGTTGATGCAACAGCGCCTTGCCGCATACCCGTCACCCAAAGATCAGTTTCCAATCGACTTGCGGGAAAAGTAGTCCGACCATGCGGATGAAGTCGTGATGGTCCCGTAACGGTCAGGTCAAGATTAGTTATCCCACCATCCATCACTTCGACGGCGTGTCCGCAAATAGGCATTTGGTAAAAGAATTGCGAAAAAGTCGTTCCCCGTGGCGATATTCAAGCGAGCTGTCCAGGGATGAGCGAGGGTTCGGTCGGTCGATCTGGCATCAGTCAGGCTTTACTGCCGCCTCGAACACCACCGGCAGGCAAATGCGGCGCTTCATCCCGCAGGGACACGTCCAGGTCGGGTCCGAAGACAGATCCGCCGTCAAGCTGATAACCTCTCGGGGGCTCGTCGACAATCGTCTCGAACATCTTGCGGGCGACGTCGGCCCTCGAATTATCCGGCCCCTTGCGCATGTCCTGCATCTGCGGTCATCAGAACCGATAGGCGATACCGACGCCGGCGAGGACCGGATCGACCTTCACCGTCGCGATCTTGTGACCGGCGTACTTCAAGTCCGGCTCGATTTGCACGTACTTGAGGTCCGCATTGACGAACCAGTTGCCCGCCACCCTATAGTCGACTCCTGCCTGCGCCGCAAAGCCAACGGTCGTACTGTCGAGTTTCACGGCTCCGACGGTAGGCACGTTGAGATGCACGTCCGTGATGGACGTCACGTTGATTCCCGCGCCGACGTAGGGACGAAATACACCGTCCGGAAGGAAATTGTATTTGAGCGTGAGCGTCGGCGGCAATTCTTTGAAGCTTCCGATCACAACTGACGGAACCGTCGCCGGGGTTCCCGCCGGATAGATGGTTGCACTCTTCACCGTGACGTCATGCCGCTGCGGATAGGTCAGGACCAGCTCCGTGGACCAGTGGCTTGCGAAGAAGTACTCAAAATCCATTTCCGGCGCCCACTTATCGGATTCGTGGACGCTGTTTTTCGGCACAGACAAGGCTCCCGGAACCGAGATCGCATCCGAGTCATTGGTCGGACCGATGTAAATTCCGCGCAGACGAACCACCCAAGGACCGTCATCCGCTCGTGCGGTTTCTGGAATCGACAGCAGCGCGCTGCTCAAAAGGGTTGCGGCTCCAAAGACCGCAATGCTCAGCTTCGTCATGGGGAACTCCAGTGTGTGTCATGAGATGCGAGCTTAGATGCGCTGCACTCACGCCGAGCACACGCGGATCACGCCTCGACGAGCTGATAATTCCTGCATTCCGTTTTGTGAATCCAGATCTCGATCCAGCGCGCCATCTCAATGTCGCGGTGGTCGTTGCATGCGTCGAGTGCATCGCGCAGGCGCGCACCGAGCAACTTGTTGTCCTCACGCAGCTCGGCAAGCATGTCCGAGGGCTCGATGTACGCGCCGGCATCCTCATCGACGACGTGCCGCCGCATACCGATGATGAGACCGATGGACCTGAGTGTCTTACCGCCCATCTTGCGTATGTGCTCGACGATCTCATCCGTCATTGCATAGAGCTGCTCGGTCTGTTCATCGAGCACCAAGTGATGCTCGTGAGCGCGCGGTCCGCGCATGTGCCAGTAAAAGCTCTTTGTTTTGCGGTAGAGCGATATGACATCGGCCAGGGTTGCATTCAAGGCACGCTCGAGATCACCGGCCACCAACTTGTTGGTGTCCCGCGGCAACGTCGTGCGATGATGTTCACGACTCATCAGGCTTTGTTGCACCGATGCGGTCCACGTGTTCATAGCATTCCTCCCCTTTGCATCTTGCAAAGCTTCACCCATAGGTCAGGTCACGCGCCCTCTGCCACTTGATACTGCCGCACGCTCTGATAGATCGCCTGCGTCTTCGAACTCGGCTGCACGCCGAGCATCCGAGTTAACAGATCGCGACATCTGCGATAGACCTGCGTTAACTCCGTGTGGTCCCCCAGTTCGCGGTGACAGATCATCAAGCCGCGGTAAAGATCTTCCGCCATCTTGTCGAATTCGATACCCGTCTGATATACGTTCGCCGCTTCCTGCCAGAGCCGCTCGCTTTCGTACGCTCGTGCGGCATCTCGAATCGAACGAAGAAGCTTGTCGCGAAGCGCTTGGCGCGTGTCGATTGCCCAGGGTTTATCGGATTCGTTCGCGAGAAAATGTCCCTGGTACAGCTGCCGAATTCGCGCGAGCCGCGCCATTGCATCGGACCCGCGCGCGCCGGTCGGCCGCAGTTCTTTCTCAAATGCCCACATATCCACCCAGAAATAACTTCGATCGAGAGTCAATTTACTACCCGACATGGTCACGGCATCCGGTTCGCCCAGCAACTGGCGGAGCCGATAGAGAGCACTCTCCAGAGCGTGATAACCTGCGTCGCCCTCCGAGTCTGGCCATAGAGCATCCGTTAAGGCGCCCGCGCTTACTTCGTTGCCCCCGAACGCGATGAGCGCTTGAAGCAGCTCCAGAGCTCTCTTCGGCGTGCGCCGCGAGGTTCGCAGCGGCGCATCTCCCTTGAACACTCTGAAGGTGCCCAACACGTAAACCTTGAAGGGCCACGGCCAATCCCGATCTGCCGTCGCCGGCGGCGGCAACCGATAGCGTCGAATGAGATCCCGGACCGACTCGACGGCGATACCGCACCGCATAGTCTCCATGCACAGTTCGGCCATCGCGGGAGCCAATAACGTGAACACCTCGAAGGGCTTGCCCGCCTGAGCGGCAGCGGCGAACACGACCGAGATCAAACGCCGGCATTCCGTCCGATCGCCGCGGCGCAAGGCGACATACGCAGCCAGCAGGTCGTAATCACGGCGCCACGCCTCGGGCGGCGCCTCGTCGCAGAGCGCCCAGGCTTGCCGCAATCCATCGGTGGCGCCCGCGCAATCGCCCGATTTTGCGCAGCATCCCGACAGCATGAGACGCGAGACCCACTGCATCGGCCGCACCCCAGCGGTGTCCGCCTGCAGCACCGCGGTACGCCAGTGACCCGCGGCCGCCGCCAAATCGCCTCGTAAGCTTGCTTGCCGGGCGAGCGCATCCGATAGCATTGCCCTGCCGAGCTCATCGCCCGATTTGGTCGCTTGACGCATCGCTTCGATGCACTCAGCCATTTCCTTGCAGTCGCCCTGCGCGGACGCAATCAGGTAGCGGCTCTTGAAATGAAGCGGATCCGGTACCTGCACGTGAATTTGCGTGCTGGCAAGGACCGCTTCGCGCAGCGTCGCCGCCGCGTCGACATAGCCGCCCGCGTACCAAAGACCGTAAGCGATCGCATTGAGAGCTGCCGCCCGAGATTCCTCGGAGCAGCCTTTTTCTTCAATCATCGAGCGCAGCTGCTGGGCCACTTCCTGAGCCGAGTCGATATCGAATGCAGAGCAATGCGCGACCAGCAGAGATCGCCCGGCAAACACTCGATGATTGACATCAGCTTCGCGGTCGAGCAGTCCCTTCAGCCGCGCGATACACGTCGCCGAGACTTCCGGCCACGGTCTGACGGAAGCAAGTGCGAACACGAGGCTGGCGTAGACCCGCAGTTCCGTCTCACGAGATGGGATTGATACGGCGTTTAAACTCTCCTGCAGGCGGTCGATCCAGATCGTGAGCGACGCGAGGCTCGATAATCCCATTTGGTAAGACTCAAGCATCGCCGCGGCCGCTAGCAACTGGCCCACTCTATCGGCGCGCTCCTCGAAGCGATTCCATGCCGCCTCCAGCGACATGCGTGCTGCGCCGGGATTAGCACCGATCGCGGCCGCACCGGACCAGTAGGTGAGCCAAGGGGCATTCGCGCAGATTGCTGCGGGAACCTGCGCTATCCACTTGCGTAACGACGCTGCGCCGCCGTGTGCGAGAAGACGCGTTCCATGCCGGGCGAGGAGGCGCACCAGAGCCTCCCAATTCCCCGTCCGCACGATCAGGTCCACCACCGTCTCGAGTTCGCCGCATTCGTGTGCCAGAGAGGCGGCTCTATCCGCGGTTTCTTCGAACTCGCCCGGCGCCAGCGTCCCCTCGACCTGCTCCAGCAGAAATTCACGAAACGAGGGCACAAACTCGAAGTTGCCCGTGCTTCTCGTAGTGAACAACTCGTGGCTCGCCAGCTTGCTCAAGAACTGCTCGGCCCGTGAGCTACCGGTCAATTCCTTGGCCCTGGGGCCCGAGACTCGCGGCAACATGGCAGTAGATACCAGAATGCGCCGATCCTCGGATGACGCCCGGTCGAAGACCTCACCGGCATAGTAGCCAAACACGGCTTTACGCGTTTGCTGTTCCACGGAGTGCACGTCCGATTCATATCCCCGCAAGCGCTCCAAGGTCATGGCGACGCCGGCCGCCCAGCCCTCGGTGTCGGCCTGCAGCAATTGCGGCACGCGCTCGTCCACTGAGAATCGGCCGGCCAGCGCTCGCGTCTCCTCCAACGTGAACTTGAGGTCGCGCGAGTCCATGACCCCCATGGTGTGGCTGGCGATCAGCCGCGAATAAAGGCTGGGAGGTTCACCGCGACCTACCAGGACCACGTTGATCCCTTGCGGAATTTCCGCGGCTGAGTCTACGAGCAGCGTGTGAATCAGCCCATCGGAGGGAACTTCGTGACAATCATCGAGCACGAGTACGCCGGGTCGCGGCAGCCCACGGAACAGTTCCTGAGTGAAGGGGCTGCCCGATACGCCTGGGCCGTCCGCGGATTGCCACGCTGAGGGTTGCGGACCGTGCTCCGATTTCGGTGTTGGCGCTGCGGGCGATTTGGCGCCGGCAGCGGCGGCGCTCAGGTAGGTAAAGAACCTTTTTGCGTCGTGGTCATAGCGGTCCATGCGATACCAGAGTCCGGGCAGCTTCCGGGCATGCAGATAATCGGCCACCAACGCCGTTTTCCCGGCACCCGGGCAGCCGCCGATCCATACCATCGAGTAGTTTCTTAACTGATCCAACCGTCCAAACAATCGCTCGCGAGGCAGCACTGCCGCGAGCTTCGGTGGACTGATTTTGGCGTATGCAACAAGGTTTGGGCTCATAGTCGAGGTCTCCCGCGCTATCAAGAGTTGGCGCTTTGGAGGCGGCGCATCAGCCAAATCTCCGGCTGCCGCGGGCGTCTCCACCACGCTGTCAGGATGCGCGCAGGTCGTCGAGGAAGTCGTGACCGTCTGGTAATGCTTAGGTCAAGGATTCGTTGTCCGGCGCATTTGGGGCCGAACCGGACGGGACCCTCGCGTTCGCGCCGCCGCGCGTCCGGCAGCCTCCATCGCCGCCGACATCGCCGATGAGGGCCGTTTTCTAGGCGGCCTCCCTTTGAGTCGGGACGCGCCAGGAACGAGCCAACCACTCGCGGCATATTGCCTCGCCCAGCGCGACAATCACGGGCCCGATGAATAAACCGGGCAGGCCAAAGGTCTGCAATCCTCCAAGGGTGCCTATCAGGGCACCCAGAAAATTGAGCCGCGCTTCCGAGGCCATCAGCACGGGACGCACGAACTTGTCACCGAGGAACAGCACGAGGAACCCCAGAACCGCGATCAGAATCGCGGAGCTCGTCGCATGATGCGCGAGCTCCGAGACGCAAACTGCGGCAACCGCAAAATAGCCCATGAACGGCAGCATCGCCAAAATTCCGGTTACCGCACCCCAGGCAACGGGAGAGGGTATCCGTAGCGCTGCATAGGCGATTCCGAGAACAACCCCGTCCGTCAGACCGACCAGAATCATGCTATGCAGGGTCGCGCGCAGTGTCGCGACCGCAATGCCAACATATCTGACGCCCGGTTGGCCGAATCGCTCGAGGATTCGATTGGCCAGCGATTCCGCGAGCGATTCTCCTTGACGAAACAGGGAAAAGAGCGTCACGACCGTCATCGCCACGACAAATGCGTGGTACGCGATCAATCGGCCGATGGACTTGACCGATCGCAGCAGCGAGCCGCTTTCGGCCCGGTCGAGCAAGGAAGACAAGCCGCCCGGGACTCCCGCCGTATTGTTCCAGGAGTCGCTCAGACGACTGCCCAGCACGGGAATTTCACCCAGCCACGAGGGCGCCGCGAGCCCTTGCTTATCCAATACGGCGATTTCATTCAGCCACTCATGGCCCTGTCCCGCCAGGACCCCAAACGCGAACAAGACCGGACCGAGTACCAGCAGCGTGATCAGCACTGAAAACACCAGCGGGAGTACGTGAGATTTCAGCGCGTCGGGCAAGTGCCGCGAAGCTAAACGATAGAGAGGCCAGTTCGATATCGCAAAAATGGTTGCCCAGATGAGCGGCACAACGAAGCTTCTGATCAGCCAAAACATGAGCCCGAGAATCAACACGGCCGCGACCCGTCGCGGGCTCAACCAATTGCGGTGCCCCCGATCATGGCCAATGGTTGTACTCAGAGTCACAAAGCGCGCGAGTGTCAAAGGGCGCGGCGGGCATAGCCCGCCGCGCAAGGCCCAGGAGGGAGAGGTCCGGGCCGCTGGGACCGAGTCTGAGGGCGCATGGGTGACACATTAGAGGCAAGGTTCTCGCGGTTGACACACGGATCGGAACCCTAGAGCTTGGCGATCTCGAGACGGTAATTCAGAGCCGTGGGAGAGCGCACTGCGGAGGGTGGAAGGCTTTTCCGAGTGGAGAACGCCTGAGGGCCACAAGAATCGCAGATCGTCGCCGATCTCTCGAGAATCAACATCTCTTGCACTGCACGGCTCGCATGCGGCAGGTTGTTCACGAGCTCGAGGGCGTGCTCGAGAGTTTTTGCCGCTTGCCGGGGTCCAAACCTTCGTCCCGCCACATCCGCCGCGCGCATCAAGTATTGGATTGCGCGTGACCAGTCACCGGAGCGTTCAAAGTGATGCGCCAATTCGGGCACGATGTCGTCGTTATCGAGCGCGTACAGCGCCGCCATTAGCTCGCCGATGCTCCGGTGCAGCTTCGCCCTGCGCCCGGTAGCTTGACGCTGATAGAGTACTTCGCGATACATGGCGTGCATGAACTCGAAGCATTCAGAAACGGTTCCGTCAGGAAACTCTGCCGAGCCTGCCGGTCGCACCATCTGGTGCCGGCGCGACAGCGTATCGAACAGCGTTTCGCAAGTTTCCGGCCCGATATTTGCCGCCTCGGCACACACCAGAGTCGAGAAGGTATCGCCGACGGCGCTGGCGGCCTCGAGGATCCGCCGCTCCTGTTCGCTTAAACGCCCAATCCTGAGTTCGATCATTTGCCTCAGACTCTCGGGCGCGCGAAATTCGATCGTCTGCGGTGGAGCTGCGAGCGCCTCTGGGCCGATCTGCTTGATCAATTTGCGCTCTCTCAGGTCATCGAGGATCGTCATCAGGAACATGGGATTGCCCGCCGTATATCGATAGATCAATCCTGCGAAGCCGTCAGGCAACATTGAGTCCCCAAACGTCTCGGCGAGATAGTCTGCGATATTCGCTTCGTCGAGCGGCGCCAAGGCAATCTCTTGGCAGAGACGATGCAGCGTCAGTTCCCGCACCAGCGCCCTCAAGGGATGATTGGCGATCGCCGCCTCCGCGGGCTGGTACGTGCCGACGAGCATCAGCCTTGCCGACTGCCGGCGACGAGCCAAGGCCGAAATGAGGTCTACCGTGGAAGGGTCCGCGCGATGCAGATCCTCGAAAATCAGCAGCAGCGGCCGGTCGGAAGCGATCGCCGTCAGTGCGTCGCTGATCTCGCGCAGCATGCGCTCGCGGGTTGCCCCTCGGATCTCTCCCTGAAGCATTTCGCGTTGTTCATGCTTGAGAAGTGCCGGGAATTGAACCAACCAGGTCGGCGCTCGTACGCACAGGATCTGCACCACGGAGCTTCCGTCGGGTTCTGCACATAGCTGACCGAGTGCTTCGAGCATGGGATAATATGCTTCCGTACCCGCGTAACCTTCTATGCATTGGCCGCGGCCGAGCCGAATGGAAGATCCCTCGGCCGCCAGCCAATGCTGGAACTGGTCCACGAGCGCAGTCTTGCCGATGCCGGCATCGCCGCTCACGAACACGATCTGCGCTTCGCAGCGCAAGGCCCTCTCCAGGCTCTCTCCCAGCCGCAGCAACGCCCCGTCCCGGCCGACTAGTTTGGGAAGGGCATGCTCGATGTTGAGCTTCGACCCGGCTCTCGGGTTCTCGGCGAGCGACCCAATGAACCGGTATCCCCGACGCGGCAACGTTTCAATGAACTGCGGGTCCCTCGGATGATCGCCGAGGCAGCGACGGATATCGAGAATCTGACTCTTCAAGACCTCGGGCTGCACGCACATGTTCGCCCACACCGCATTCAACAATTCATCCTGCGTCACCAGGGTTCCCGCGCGCTCGGCCAAGTACCGCAAGACCGCGAAGGCCTTGGGTGTCAACGGGATTCGCTGATCGCCCGCCTCTGCACGGCGCCACAGACATTCGTTGACCGTGTCCAGGCGGAACGGCGGGAACTCCCTCGTACCGAGGGTCGCGCTCGCCCGTTGCCCGGCTGCCTTAGCGCGCGGGATCGTGACCATTGCCGTCACCCGTACGCTTATTCGGCTGCGATCGCGACAGGTCGAGCTTCAGAGCCGCATGCACGCTCTCGAGCAGAACGTCGTCGTCGAACGGCTTGCCAAGGAAGACGATCGCGCCGGCTTGGAGCGCGCGAGTTCGCGTTCTGGGGTCTAGATATGCGGTGATGAAGATGATCGGTATCCGGCACCCCTCTTCTGCCAACCGGGCTTGCAACTCGAGTCCGCTGATACCGGGCATCCGGACATCCGTTATCAGGCACGCGGTTTCGCGCCGTTGGCCCGAGGACAGGAACAGCTCCGCCGACGCAAACGACCGGGCCTCCAGGCCGGCCGACTTCAGCACACCGAGTATTGCACAGCGTGCGGACTCATCATCGTCTACTATGGCGATCCACGGCATACTGCGCGATTGCCCCCTTTTCAGCCCCGAGGCTAAGCTCGAGCGCGCTACGAGGCAATCAACCTTTAGTATTATGGTGACCATCGCGCGAGGTCGGCGCTGCACCTCCGCCAGCCCGCGTGTCAGGCAGACCCAATTCCCAGCTTATCCGCCATTCTGACCAGCTGCGCGAGCGAATCAGCGCCCATTTTGTGCATGAGGTGGCTACGCTGAATTTTGACCGTGATCTCGCTCGTGCCGAGCTCCGCCGCAATCTGCTTGTTCAGACGACCCGACACGACCAGACGCATCACTTGGCGTTCCCGCGCTGACAGGGTCTCGAAGCACTGCCGCAATACCGTCGTTTCGGAGCGCCGACGACGGATCTCAAGATCACGCTTGAACGCCTTTCCGATCGCCTCGAGCAGATCTTCGTCGCGAAATGGCTTGGTCAAAAATTCTACGGCGCCGGATCTCATCGCCCGCACCGTCATCGGAATGTCCCCGTATCCTGACAGGAATATGATTGGGATCTCGATACCCGCGCGGATGAGCTCGTGCTGGAATTCAAGTCCGCTCATCCCGGGAAGGCGGACATCAAGCACCAGGCATCCGGGATGGCTCGACCCCCATTGGCCCAGAAAGTCCCGCGTGCACGCGAATGTCGCTGCGTGCATCCCTACCGATTTGACGACACCCTCGATTGCATCCCGCACGGAGTCGTCATCGTCGATCACAAACACCGTCGGCGAATTTTCCGATGGCTCGCTCATGGGCCGGCATCAATCGGCAACGTGATGCGAAACACCGCGCCGACCGGAGAGTTAGGTAATCCGTCGAGCCGTCCGCCGTGCGCCTCGACGATCGAGCGGCTTATCGCCAGTCCCATGCCTACGCCACCGCGCTTGGTCGTATAGAAAGATTCGAAGACACGTGGCAGGTCATCTGGATGAAGGCCCACGCCGGAATCACGCACTTCAATGACAACACCGCTTGCTAACTCTCTCCGGCCGCACACCTTGAGGCTGCGCGGCCTGTCCTCCACGCCGCTCATGGCTTCGATCGCGTTGGCAATCAGATTAAGCATGACCTGCTGGAATTGGACTCGATCGGCGATGATGAGAGGCAAGTCGCTCGTCCACTCGGTTTGCAGGTCAATGGAGTTCTTTTGAAGCTCATCTTGAATCAGCGCGATAACCTCGCGGATGGCATCCTGAACGCACAGCGGGTCCCGTCGCGGCGGGACTTTGTCGACGAGCGCACGAATCCGCCCGATCACCTCGCCCGCCCGCTTGCCGTCCCGGACCACGAGATCGAGCGCCGCGCGAGCCTCCTCGAGGTTCGGTGGCTGCGCAGCGAGCCAGCGCAAAGCGCTGCCCGCGTGCGCCCTGACCCCGGTCAGCGGTTGATTGACCTCATGTGCGATCGACGCTGTCATCTCGCCGACCAGCATCACTCGATTGACCCGCTCCAGATTCGCCTGCGCCTGTCGCAGCTTTTCTTCCGCTCGCTTCTGTTCGGTAATATCCTCGCAAGCGATCAACACGACGCGATCGTTCACTCGAACCACGCCCTTGGCGGTTTCGCGAACCCACATCACTGATCCGTCCTTGTGCGACTTTCGGAGCTCCCAGATGAAGGATCGACCAAGCTGCCCCAAGCAAGCCGCGATCTTCTCCTGGGCTGCATCGCGATCCGATTCAATAAAAACACCCGTGACGGGCTGGCCCACCAACTCGTTTACGGTGTACCCGAGCTGCTCCGCTCCGAACGGATTGACGGCCAGGACGATACCCGTCGCATCCACCATGAAATACATGGTGGGATTGTTCTCGAACACATCTCGCCAGTGCTGTTCACTGATCCGCAGCGCCGCCGCAGTCGATTCGCTTCGCAATACGAGGAAGGTTATCAAAACGATCGCGAAGATGCTGAGTGACGTGTTCGAAAGCCCCCGGTAGGCGGGCGCGACCGCAGGCGTCAGCAAATAACCCAAGATCGTCAACCCTACACATCCGGCGGCGGTGAACACAACGCCGCGCGGCGGCAAAAACCGAGCAGCCATCAGCACAACCACTACGTAAAGAACGGCCGCCGCGATCTCGGCAGTCGCGAGTACGTCGAAAAGCAAGATTCCAGTGGCAAGCGCGGCAGTCGCGATGCCGCGAAACAGTCCCGATGGCGCTATGGATACACGATTTTTCAAGCCGAATGCCATCGGTGAGTGCTTTCCAGGTTATATGCATCAAAGATACACATTGACGTTCGGGAAAAGACGCGATGAAGCCCGTAAGTACCAGCATGACACCGTGGCAGGCCCGCTGCATCCAGGGATATGTTGCCGCACATCTGCATGCAACGATCAAGGTAACGGATTTTGCCCGAACTGTGAGCTTCGGGCGCATTCAGCTGAAACGCGCCTTCAAGGAAACTTTTGGCTGCACACTGCATCAATATGTCATGCGCCGACGCATTGAGCGCGCGCAAACCCTCCTGTTGCTCTCCAACGATCCGCTTCGCCAAATCGCGGCCGAATGCGGCTTTGGGAGCCATTCCCACTTCACCCGCCTATTTCGCAAAATTGTGGGCCAGCGTCCGGGCGCGTGGAGGCGACTCCATGCCAGTGTGAGGGCTGGCGTCGTGGCCGAAAACCCCCGATCTGTGGATTCGGAAGACTCTTTTGAGCGACCAAACCTCGACGGTCCCGAGCCTGAGATCACTTAATCGGTGTGCGTATCGCGGGCACGGTGCCGGCAGGCTCCGCGGCGAGCCTTGTGGAGCGCCCGAAGGCTGAGTCAATGACATTTGTGCATCAAACCATTGCAGCAATCGTTCTCGTCACGCTCACGATTTGCCTGCAGAGCACCGGGATGGCGGTGTTCATCCACTGGGGAAGGTTCCACTTTGCGCGCGGTATGCACAACTTGAGCTCCATGCACTCCACCCTGCTCATGATTCGATTCACATCGATGATGATTGGCTTGCATATGACGGAGATTCTGCTGTGGGCGGCGTTTTACCGGTGGCTTTGCTTTCCGTCCTGGGAATCATCCCTCTATTTTTCGACAACCAGTTATTCGACGGTCGGCTATGGTGATGTCGTTCTCCCGACGGTTTGGCGCAACTTGGGCCCGGTAGAAAGCATCACGGGCGTGCTGATGTGCGGCTTGTCGGTGAGCCTGCTGTTCGCCATCGTGACCAGGCTCGTGGCGAAACACGAGAACCAGTCGTCGGTAATCACTCGGGAACCGGCGCAGCCTGCGGCGCCCCGGACGGTCGAACGGGCAGCATGATTTATACCCCGCTCAAGCGTAGAGACCCGCTTAAACAAGATTTATCGCTACCTCGATGTTGCCGCGCGTAGCCCGAGAGTACGGGCATATTCGGTGCGCGTCGTTCACGATGCTCAGCGCTAATTCTCGCTCTACACCCGGGAGGCTGACGTTGAGGCGGGCACGTAATAAGTACATGCCATCCGCCACAATTTGGATCAGATCCACCTCGGCATCGATGGCCATATCAACGGGAAGCCTGATTTTCTGTCTACGGGCTACAGCCGCCATCGCACCTTCAAAGCAGGCGGACCACCCGGCGGCGAACAGCTGCTCCGGATTGGTGCCGGCACCTGGTCCACCAGGTATCGAGAGTTTGATGTCCAGCCGGCCGTCAGAGCTCTGGGACATGCCGTTCTCGCGGCCTCCCGCAGTGTGCGTCTTGGCCCTGTAGACAAGTTTTTCGCCTTGTGCGGGCACGGGTGGCTCTGCAAGTTGACTCATGGTGCATTCCTTTTCAGTTGAAGACCCTCTATGCCCGGAACACGATCATCTTCTGCTCAGTCATTTCTCGCATCGTCCAGGGAATGCCCCCGATGCCATAGCCTGACTGGCGACGTCCCGCAAAGGGCATCCAGTCGGTGCGGAACGCGGTGTGGTCGTTGACCATGACGGCCGAGGCGTCGAGGCGCTCGGCCGCATCGAATGCCGTGCGCAAGTTCTCAGTAAAGATGCTGGCTTGAAACGCCACCGGAAGCGAATTAGCGGCGCTGATGGCATCGTCGAGCCGCGTGAAGGGATACACACAGGTCACCGGGCCGAACACTTCGAGCGTCGAGACTTTGGCCTCGGCCGGCGGACGGACGATGATCGCAGGCTTGAGGGTCGTGCTGTTGAGGCGCCCGCCGCCGATGAGCCTGGCGCCGGTTGCAACGGCCTCGTCGGTCCAAGCTGCGACCCGGTCGGCCTCGCGCGGCAGGATGAGGGGGCCGACTTCGGTCTCCGCCAGGAGTGGATCACCGACTTTCAAAGCCGTGACACGAGCGGCGAAACGGTCGAGAAACGCGCTCTCGAGATCCGCATGGACATAGATCCTCTGAACCGACACGCAGACCTGACCGGCATGATAGTAGCCCCCCTTCACCAGCGGCTCGATCAACCGGTCGAGGTCGGCACTGCGATCGATGATCACCGGCGCGGCGCCCCCGTGCTCCAAGGCACAGCGCGTTCCGGGCGGCAGCTTGGACCGGAGGTGCCAGCCAACCCGACTCGAACCGATGAAGCTCAGGAAGGCGATGCGGGCATCCGTGACGAGCGCCTCGGCCAGTTCGTTGCTCTCGGTCAGCAAGGTCTGACACCAATCGGGTGGTAGCCCGGCCTGATGGAGCAGCCCCACGAGATCCATACAGGAGAGGGGCGTTGGGATTGCGGGCTTGATGATCACCGGGCAGCCGGCGGCGATTGCCGGTATGACTTGGTGGACGATGAGGTTCAACGGGTGATTGAACGCAGAGATCGCGGCGACCACCCCCATCGGCTCGACGATGGTGAAGGCCCGCCGATCGGTACTCGCCGGCGTCAGTCCCATCGGTATCTCCCGACCGGCCATGCCGCGCAGCTCATCGGCGGCATCGCGCACGCCGTCGATGGCGCGGTCGGTTTCAATCAGCGCATCCGTCAGCGGCTTGCCTCCCTCCCGGGCAATTTGTCCTCCGAGATGCTCGCGCTTGTTCTCCATTAGCTCGGCCAGCTTGCGTAGAATCGCGATCCTCTGGTGGGTTCTCAGCCACGCACTGCGGTCGGCAAACAGCCTCGCCGCCGCCGCGATCTTACGGTCGAGTGCCGCCGCATCATCGCTTTGGAGCTCGGCGATGGGCGAGCGATCAAAAGCCTGAACCACGTTGATCATGCTTTGCTCTCCAGTAGTAGTGGATTGCGACCAGCCGCTCGAGCGGCACCGCGATGACTCAACCGCGCACTAGAGCGCCCGGCCTGGGTGAACGGTTCGACCGGTCGCCACAACCGCCTGGCGCAGCAGATCGCGGGCCCGCGGCGTCTGGCGAACATCGAAATTCACTCGTGCGAGGTGCAAAACCTTCTGTGGGTCGGTGCCGGCGGCAAGCCAGAATTCGGCGGCGTGATCGGCGAACGCCTCAGGATGGGCCGCAACCAGCTCCTCATAGCGCTCCGCCGCGAGCCGGTGCCAGCGCCCGGACTCATCGGCACGTCCTACATCCGCGAGGATCCGCGAGAGCTGGCCGGCGTAATCGGGATCGTCCGATGAGATCGCCAACGGATACAGACGGGCAATCGCCGACTCCATGTCGCCGAGGGCTGCTTCGACTTCGGCGAGATGGCCCTGCGCCGGGACGTAGGCTGGCACACGCCGTAGCGCCGTGTCGAATGAGGTTCGTGCCTCATCCAACAGCCCGTTGGTCATCCACATCAGGCCCCGTTGAAACTCGAGAAGCGCGAGCGGAAACGGCGACACGCCGCGGTAAAGACGCAGGCTTTCCTCATATAGACGCTCCGCCGCGTCGATCTCACCCCGTTCGGCCCACAGCCCCGCCAGGGCCCCCACAGTTTCAAAGCTCGGCCGATGTTTTGCGGCTTCCTCACGGATGGCTCGAGCTTCATCGTAACGGCCCTGTGCTTGAAAAATTGCCGCACGCTCGCCGTTGGCCGACTCGGCATCGAGCGAGAGGCCCTCCGCGCGATCAAGGTCGTCCAGTGCATCCGCGAAACGATGGAAGACCGCGCGAATCCGCGCGCGTGCAAGAATCGCCGCCGGTTCGCAGGCTGCGTCGCGCACCAGCCAGTCTACGATCGCCTCCGCCCGCTCGTACTCGGCGACGCGGCCGACAATGAGCCCGTGCAGGGTGATCAGCTCGCTGAGAGCGGCTCGACCTTCGACGGTCCCGCGGTCGGACCTCACATCCCGCTGCAGGCTGTCGATCTGCGCCTCGAGATTGAAGAGCGCAATCGTCCCATGCGTGGTCGGCGGCGGGGCTACTCCGGCGAGGTCGATCCGCGTTGCCAGACTGGTCGCGCCAATCACTGCGCCACGGCCTTCGGCGGATTGGGCGGTGCCATGTACGGGAACAACTTGCCCGACCACGCGATCGGCGCATCGACGCCGTCGCTGATGTGCGGACCGACGCCGGCGTTGATGTACATCGTCAAAATAAAGTCAATGACATCCTCGTTGAGCCATCGTCCTCCGCAGGTCACATGCGCGCGGCCCTTGAGCATCGCCTCCTCGATCTCGAAGTAGCTGGTCTCGCGGAAAGGCCGGGACATATCCACGACCACGAAGTCGGCGAGCAGGAGCTCGGTCAGTGGATGGTTGCCGTGCTCGTCGAGCGGCCAATCCGTCTTTCCGTCGAGATCGTCGTAAAAAGCAAGATTGGCATTGAACCGAGCGCGGTACGCGTCGATGTAGGTGTTGGAAAGATTAAAGGCATCCTCGGTGTTGTAGAGCTCGCGAATCTCGAGATTGCGGTTCACTCGATCGAACATTTTGGGGCTGAGGGTCACATTCTTCATTTCGGGACGCCCGACTCGCTCCAGGCGCATCGGGCGTTTACCAGATGTCAACGTCTCGCCCACGACCGCGAACATGGGTCCGCCTTTCAGCAAAGTGGCGCATTCGATTTCGAGGACCAGTCCCAGGACATTCTTGCCGAAGAGTCTGTCGGAACCGACTTTCTTGAACGCGAGCTGCCTGGTCGCGATGGTTTTCTCAATCATGGGGCCATCCAGGAAAAAGGGATCGGACCTCTGGCCTGCAAAAACCCGCAGACCCCCTCCCCGGCCGCCGTTCACGTCGTTCACAACAAATGGCACAGCCTCGCCGCTCGGCATCGTGCAGCGGCCCCGTTGCACCGGCGGCGTACCGTTGTCCGTACTCTCTAGAATATCGAACGTGCAATCGAACGTGAATTCATCGCCGCCGACGTTGAAGCCGCGTCTTTCCGGTGCGATAGACGCCGAACGCACCCGCAACCGGTAAATGACCGCATCGGAAAAAACTGCGGACGGGCCGGCGTATGGAAACACGTTCATGATCAGGACGAGATGCCCGGGACGCTGCGGACAGGGGAAGGCATAGACGTCCGTGATGTCGGTGACGGGGTCGGCGATGGCGCGAGGCCCTGAGATGTGGTCAGACATAGGCAGGCTCTCACTTGCTCTCGCTAAGAGTGCCTTCTGCCACTTGAAAGCAGTCGGCACCGACCGGAATCCCGCAATAGATGGCGATCTGGACGAGCACCGCGCTCAATTCCCTGCGCGTCAGGCCATTGACGCTTGAGCCGCGGACATGGTTGGCGAACTCGCCCATTTTGCCGAGCGCGGCAACCATACCGAGAGTGAGGATGCTGCGCTCGCGAGGCGACAAAGTGTCGTCGCCCCACACCTCGCCCCAGCAGTATTCGCTGACCAGCCGCTGAAATTCGCGGTTGAAGTCGTTGACGTTCGAAAGCGCGCGGTTCACATAGGCATCGCCGAGCACGTGTCGGCGCTTGGCGAGACCGCGGTCATACAGAAGCTTGTCCATGATGTCCTCCTTTCGCTGTTAAAGTCCCAGATCAATGTTTGAGATCCCCCAGCCATCGCAGTGCCGATAGACTCGGCATGAAGAAATACTCCCCGCCCCGCAGCACATTGAACGTCTGGATGCCCTGGATACGGTGCCGGACCGGCTGCTTGGGAATCGTGAACGTGGCCGCCTCTTCCTGGACTCCGACAATGGGATCGCGCTCGTCGCTCAACCCTGTGAAATTTCCGCTGTTGATCCATTCCCGTTGGAGGAATTCCAGGGTTGCCATCGCTCTCGCGCTGATGAACAGGAAATGCAGTCCGCGCGGCACGGCATCATCGCGCTCAGTGAGCGCTTTCGGGTCGTAGGGCGCTCCATAGGTCGTGCTGCGCCGGATGATGCGATGGATGTTCACGTCGGTGAGCACCGGCATGTTGGTATCGCGTGGGTTCATCCGGCGCATATGGCAGCCCAGAGGCGCGCGCTTGCCATCCGGATCGCCGGCGTAATTGAAATCGTTGTTCCGGTTCGGGTCTTGGCCGAGCGAGGGTTCGTCTTTGGACGGCGCGAGCGTCAAAGGCGCGCCGCTGCGCCAACGACCGACGAGCTTCGCCGCCAGCAGCTCGCGCTCCTCCGCCGTTTGAGCATTGTCTCGAAGGAATCGGTTGAATGTGCCGACGAGGGACTGATACTTGCGCAGACCGAGGAAGGTGCCGTTGCGACCCAGCACATCGGGCGTCGGCATCGCCAGCGGCACACCCGCCTCGCCCGGATAACCGAGGATGAATTCCCCCGCCTTGATGGGGCGCCCCTGTCCGGGCAGAGGATCGACACCGCTGCCCTCGATCGCGGGCTGACCAATGCCGTCCTTGTAGCCGAGCGGATTGAGGTCGCCCGGCTGGCCGCCGAATTCCTGACTGTCCAGCACTTGGACGCCGGCCATTTCATGCAGATGCTGCCCGGCCAACGCCATGGCGCGGCGCCACTTTACTTCGGAGTCGCTGAAGATGCTGACGGCGATGTCGATCCGCCCGCTGCCGAACGGCGGGTCCCAGTGCTTCGGGTCGTTCTCTCCACGGTCAAGAAGCTGGTCAGCGCGCGCCGCCATCCCCACCCGAAACGGCTCCGGAAAGCTTTGCAGCGACTCCTCCGGCACGCCCAATGCCACCAAGCCGCTATAAGTGATCCCAACCGCAATCCAGGCGTCCGCTGCATTCCACCAGTCGGCCGCGCAAGCCACATGTGGCGCGAGTGCGCGCAAGAACTCGCGACCGCTGCGCGCATCGTTGATGTGCATCAACACATGCGTGCCATAATAGGGCTCCGGTCGATAGCGCAGCACCGTCGCCTGAATCTCGTGAAGATCAAGCGTACTTGGACTGCGGCTGCGCTCTCCCCGATCGCGATCTTGTAGTGCTGGCACCCTCAGCCCACCTTGTCGAGGAATTCGTCGAGCGCCTTGCCGATCTTCTTGAGCTTTCTCGTCTGCACTACTGTTAGATCCGGATTGGCGACATACCAGAAATGCGCCTGGATCTGGTGCTTGGCGATGAAGTCCTTCACCTCGGGGGTGCGAACCCCGGGCCAACCGTCCACTTCACCGAACTGAAGATCCAGGATGTCGGGAATCAGGGTCGCGAAGTCATCGATGTAAGGGTCCCAGTCATGATCGTAGGCGGTACAGAAGAGCAGCTTCGTGTCGTTTTCCAAGAAGACGAAGCGCATGTCGTGGACGGTGCCGACCCTGTCCACGCCTTGGTTGCCGAGGCTGGGGTGCAGCAGGTCCAGGAACGCGCGCATCCGCTTCGCAGCACTGGGTTTGATGGGGAAGATCGTCGTCAGCTCGGAAACCACTCCTTGACGGGCGCCAATCCGGCCGGCGCTCGCCATGGGTGCAGATGGCGCGGCGGGGCCGCCCGACTGCAGCGCGCGGATCACGTTTTCCAGCGCGGTCTTCGAGATTTCCGAGGCGTCGGCGTAAATCTCCCGCAGCCTTCTCACTTTGTCCCCGAGGTCCGAGGACGCCTTCGATGCCGGCGCTGTCTTCACTGCTTCTGAGGTCATTGGTTTCTCCTGGGTTAGTTCGCGACACCACGTCGCAACGGTTGCACCGGCTCTGATCCGACGAGGGGCGAATTCAGAACCGTCAGAGCCGGCTCAAGGGCTTCATGGAGTGAACCCTGCGTGGCGAAGGCTCACACCAGGCTCACCGTTTCGCCGTCTCGCAGGGTCGAGTCGCCTGCCCGCCATTGCCCGACGCGAACGAAGCGGTCACGACCCCTGAGCGTGTATTAGACGTGAGTGCGGCCGCCCTAGGCTCGTCCGACGCTTGAAAGGTAAGACGGTGGGTACTAGAGACCGATATGACCTCGTTGCCGCAGGACGATGCAGTAAAGGTCCCCCGCTGCGCGAGGCAGCGGACCGGCGGGCTGCTCGTCGCGCTCATTGCGGCCCTGATGAGCGGCTGCGCGCTCCGCGGCGCCCCTTCCTTCGTTCTTTTCGGGGCATTCTTTCCCGCGTGGATGTTGGTCGCGAGTATCGGCATCCTGGCAGCGGTCGGCACGCGGATCGCCTTGGTCGCCGCGCAGCTTGCTGATGCGATCCCGCTGCAGCTGCTCGTCTGCGTGTCCTCAGGGGTGACGGTCGCGGTCCTCACCTGGTTACTCTGGTTCGAGAGATGAAAACGGCAGGCGGGCACCACCCCACGTCCCGTGGCAGGATGATCTCGCTTGCGATCGTCGCGATCGCGATTGCAGCCGGTATCTACGCCTCCTATCGGATCGAGAGCCATCCGTCGACGGATGATGCGGCCATCGACGCCGACGTGGTGCACGTCGCCGCCGCAGTGGGCGGTCGCATCATCAATATCGCAGTCAGGGAGAACGGCACGGTCGCCAAGGGCGACCTTCTGTTTCAAATAGATCCCTTGCCCTATCGGCTTGCGGTCGCGCAGGCCGAGGCGGATCTAGCCATTGCCGAGGCCGAGCTCGATACGCGCCAGCGCGTGCTGTCGACCGAGAGGTCGAATGCGGCAATCGCCCTCGAGCAGGCCCGTCGTGCACGGACCAACCATGAGCTCGCCGCGCGTACAGTCGAGCGGCTCGGCCCCCTCGCGGATCAGGGATTCGTGCCGAAACAGCAATTCGACCAGGCGCAAGTCGCTCAAAATGACTCGGCAACCTCCGTTCGACAGGCTCAGGAGCAGGAGGCCGCCGCGCTCCGCGCCGTAGGCACCGAAGCTGCTGCAACCGCCGCCATTCGCGCGCGGGAAGCTGCGCTCGCGATCGCGAGGCGCGCGCTCGAGGATACGACCGTGCGCGCGCTGCACGACGGTCGCGTGGTCGGGCTCACCGTCTCGACCGGTGAGGTGGTTGTGCCCTCGCAGGCGTTGTTTACGCTCATCAATACCGAGGACTGGTATGCGGTCGCGAACTTTCGCGAGACCGACCTGAAAGCCATCGCAATCGGCGATTGCGTAACTGCGTACTCCATGATCGATCGGGGGCGTGCAATCAAAGGATTCGTCGAGGGGATCGGCTGGGGCGTTTTGGACGAGGAGCGCATCAACTTGCCGCGTTCCGTTCCGTATGTAGAGCGCTCGGTGAACTGGGTGCGCGTCGCGCAGCGCTTCCCAGTGCGGATCCGCCTTCCGAACCCTCCCCAGCCGCTCATGAGGCTCGGCGCGAGTGCAGTGGTCGAGGTCAAGCATGGGGCGGCCTGCAGATGATCGCGGCTCTGGAATCCTCCGATCGGCGCGGCGCGTTCCTCGACGAACTTCTCCGTCGGCTCGGGCCGCGCCCCGGAAGATTGGCGTACGCGGCGCGGCTCGCCCTGATCTGCGCACTGACCGCCCTGATGGTCGAGATTTATCAGACGCCCGACCCGGCCTTGACCGTCTATATCGTCTTTTTTCTCAACAAGCCTGACCGGGCAGAGAGCTTGATGCTGGACGTGGTATTCACGCTCCTGATCACGGTGATCGTCGGGATCGCGATCCTCCTGGCGATGATGGTCATCAATGTACCCTTCTGGCGCGTCGTCGTGACGAGCGCGTTCTCGGTCGGCTTTCTGTTCCTCGCCTTTGCCAGCAAGCTGCGCCCGATCGGCGGAATCGTCACGCTGATCGTCGGGTATGCGCTCGATGTGCTCGGGACGCTTCACTCCGGCGAGCTCTCCACCCGCGCCCTGCTTTACGTTTGGCTCTTTATCGGGATCCCCGCTGGGGTTTCCGTGGTCGTGAACCTGCTTATCGCCCCGCCGCCACGAAGACTCGCGGTGCGAGCGATCGCCGAACGTCTGCGTGCGGCGGCCGCCGTGCTCCGCGAGCCCGATGAGCTCAGCCGCCGCCTCTTGACTGAATCTCGGCGCGAGGGGATCGATGAGATTGCTTCCTGGCTGAAGCTTGCGGGGATGGAAAAGACATCCTCGCTGCAGGACCTTGCGGCGCTCCGGCATGCCACGGACTGCACGGCTGCCATTCTCTCGTGGGTGGATGTTGTGAGCCGCGAACCCGCCGGGTACCTCCCGCGTCCCTTGTATGATCGGCTGGCTGAAACGCTGGAGGAGATGGCGCGCGTCCTTGAGGGCGGCCAGTATCCGATCGGAATCGCTCTCGAGGCTCATCTCGGAGAGTCCCCCCTTCCCGCGCAGTCCGCCGAGATCTGGGCCGACATGCGGGACCTATTGGCGCGGTTCGCCGAACCGCCCGCACCGGAGTCCTCGCCACCTCAAGCCGCCGCCCCGCCGGCCGGCTTCTTTCAGCCCGACGCTTTTACCAACCCCGAGTACCTTCACTATGCGCTCAAGACCACCGCCGCGGCGATGTTTTGCTATGTGTTGTACTCGCTGCTCGATTGGCCGGCCATCCATACCTGTTTCATCACCTGTTATATCGTCGCACTCGGCACGACCGCCGAGACCGTCGAGAAGTTCACCCTGCGCATTTTGGGTTGCATGGTCGGTGCCGCGGCTGGTATCGCCGCCATCGTCTATGTAATCCCCGCCCTCACATCGATCGGTGGCCTGCTCATCGTCGTCTTCCTCGGTGCGCTGGCGTCCGCCTGGGTAGCCGCGGGTAGCCCGCGGATTTCCTATGCCGGGTTTCAGATCGCCTTCGCGTTCTTTCTGTGCGTCCTCCAGGGTCCCTCGCCCGCCTTCGACCTGACCATCGCACGCGACCGGATCATCGGGATCCTCCTGGGCAATGTGGTCGTGTACCTGCTGTTCACGCGCCTATGGCCCGTGAGTGTTGCAAAGCGCATCGATCCCGCGATCGCTGCCGTTCTGAGTCGTCTCAGCGCCATGGCGGTAGCGACGACGAGTTCACGCCGCTCTCTGGGCGCGCGAGTACAAGGATCGCTGGGCAACATCGAGCAGGATCTAGATCTCGCTCGCTACGAGCCGTCCGCAATCCGCCCGACCGACAGCTGGCTGAAGACCAGGCGCCGCGCTGCCCGCGAGATGGCCGCGCTCGACGGGCCATTGTTGCTAAGCCCCGACCTCGAGCCCACCTGTGCAGCCGAGATTAGTCGCCGGCTGCAGGCTATCGCCACGGGTCTCCTTGCGAGTCAGGAGACTTCGATGGCCTCGCTCGAAGGCAAGGGCCCGGTAGCCGAGATTCGGGGAGGCTGCGCCACGGCAGCCGATCGGCACCGGTTCGCCGGCACGATCCGCACGCATCTCGAGAACCTCGAGGACCTATGGCGCCTCACCCCCTCGCCCACTCGGGAATCCGCCGGCGAGCGTACGGCAAGCCATGCGCCCGTCTAACCGAAGCACGGCGCTTGCAATCTTATCGGTCGCGCTCGCAGGCTGCGCGACCTCGGCGATCGACATGGCGCCGGAGCGCCCCGATCGCCCGTGGGTCCCCGCCACGGCGGCGAGCGGCGAAATCACTGCCGGCGCCAAGGCGCCGCCGGCGGGACCCGGTGGGGCGGATTACACCCTGCCGGTCAATTCCTCGCTGGCGAACGTTCCGCCCACTCCCAAGGTCGACGCCGACCGCGCCTATTCGCTGGCCGATCTCATCGACCTCGCACAGTCCAACAATCCGCTGACCCGCACCGCGTGGAACACGGCCCGGGAAGCGGCCCTCGCCGCCGGTATCGCGCGCAGCGCCTACCTGCCCAGCTTGACGGCGACCGCCATCGGCGGGTATCAGAGCAATCATGACAATAACTCGGTTCAGGGCTTCAACGTCAACGAAGATACTGCCAGCGGGGTAATTCCTGCGCTCTCGCTTCAATGGCTGCTCTTTGATTTTGGCGAGCGTAGATCGGTCGTCGATGCTGCGAAACAGAGATCCCTGATCTCGAACATCGGTTTTACCGCCGCGCATCAACAGGTCATCTACGCGGTCAGCCTCGCCTATTACGCCGAAGCAGCGGCACGTGCCCGCACCGAGACCGCGACACGCGCACTGAGCAATGCGCGTCAAATCCAAGTCGCGGCAGAAGAACGCAATGCACACGGCGTAGGGACCGTCGTCGAGGTTGCGCAGGCGCGCCAGGCTACCGCGCAGGCGCAGTTGCTACAGGTGCAGGCCGAGGGCGCCGCACATGACGCCTATCAGGCCCTGATTTCCGCCATGGGCATCTCGCCTTTGACTCATCTCAAGGTCGCGGACGTGCACGAGCACCGGCTGCCGAGTGCCGACGCGGAGTCGATCGAGCACATTGTCGCGGATGCGCTCGGCCGGCGGCCAGACGTCCTGGCCGCCTACGCGGCACAAAGGGCGAGTCAGGATGACATGCGCGCCGCGCGCGCCGAGTTCCTGCCGAAGCTCTTTGTCTCCGGAACGGCAGCCTACAATAGCGGCCATCTGAACATCACGGCGGTTCCGCCGATCGGGCAACAGTCGCCGGGGGCGTTCAACTTGAGCGGCAGCAGGTTCGGCGGCTCGGTCTTCGCCGGCATCACGATTCCCGTGTATGACGGTGGCCGTCGTGCAGCCGTGTTGGCACAGGCGAGAGCGAAGGCGGATAGCGCAAGTGCTGAACTTGCACACACACAGGAAGAGGCCGTGCGCCAGATTGTTGCCGCCCAGAACGGACTGCAAACCAGTCTGTCCGCCTACAGCGCTTCCGCAGCGCTCCGGACCGCCGCCGAAGTCACATTCGACGCCGCGCTTGCGGCCTATCGCCACGACGTCGGGTCGATTACGGACGCCACGGCGGCTGACAGCCAGCTTCTGCAAGCAACGAATGCCTCAACGGATGCATTCAGCGCGGCGCTCTCCTCGGCCGCCACGCTGGCACTGGCGGTGGGTGCCCTCGGCTCAGCGCCGCCATGACCGTTGCTCTCAGAAGTGCTGCGAAATCGCGCGCCGGTTGTGCGCGGCGGGAACCGCTCGTAGCCACCAGCAAACCAGGCTGATCAGCAGCAGAGCCGCCGCGATCGAGCGAGCGTGATGCGCGGCAATCTCCACGAAGGGACCGATGGCGTTCGGCATACCCAGGAGACGCTCACCAATCCAGCCCAGGGAGGCCACAATGGCCACAAGCGCGCCGCCGGTCCGTAGAAGCGAATACTCGCGGGTGCGGCTTAACATGAGAAGCGACGGCAGGGTGGCAGCCACGACCACCAGCTGCATCACCTCGATGCCAAGATTGAAACCTAGGATGCTGACGAGCCGATACCACCGGTCGAGTCCAAGATTGCTCAGGACTGATGCAAATGCCAGGCCGTGGATGAGTCCGAACAAGGCCGCGATAGTGGCCTCGCGGCCCGGGAAGATCGGGCGGATAGCGTGAACGGCGGAGACGAGAATGGAGAATGCAATCAATATCTCGACCGGGCGACTCGGCAAATGTACTAGGCCGCTTGCGGCTAACGCCAATGTAAAGGAGTGGCCAAGGGTGAACGCTGTCACGATTCCGACGATTTGCCGCAGGCTCTGACGAACGCTGGCACATGGGCCCCAGCGGGAGCCGCAGGCGAGGAGCGGCGCCGGCAGCAGCAGCGCGAGCAGAAAGAGCAAATGGTCCGTGCCCTCGGCGATGTGACGGACACCGAGGCGGAAGGCGCCTGCGAAGCCGCCTAGCCGTGGAAGAAGAGTGTGCTGCGCAGGCGGCAAACTTGCGCCCGCGGTTGCCTGCGTGAAATCCACCTCATAGTGGGACTGAGTCTCGTTACGTGTCTGCGTCGTGATCCGGATGTTCTTGTCTACAGGAACGAGACAGTTCACGAGGTAGGCAGCGATAGTGCTCTGATGATGATTTTCAAAGATGAGCTTCCGGTGGCCGCCACCACGCGGGAATCCGGCGGTGAAGTCGAGCTTGATCTCACCCGTCCCTTGCTTCATTTGGTCGAGGGAGGGGAAGTCCGCCGAGACCAGGTGAAGCGCGGCATGCTGCCCATCGATGCTCAGAGATAGCTCGTTCAATACACGCAGTGCGTAGGACCGCTGCTCGGCCTCGGACACGGTACCGTCGCCATTCGTGTCGATGCTCGAGAAGACGATCGACGCGACCGCAACGCCCGGCACCAGGCGCAGAGATCCCTCCACATGAGTCTGCTCGATGGAGAGAATCGTTGCCTCGAGATACTGGTCGAGACGGTGCGCGTCCGCAGGCGCGGCGAGCAAGAGGAGAACTGCGGCAGCGATGCTGAAGAACGATCTCACTCGGCTGCAGTAAGTTTCTTGCCGTAATCGTTGGTGGGATCGCGATACATGGTATGAACGTGCATCGACGGATCGCCACCCAGGGTCTGCGGCGCGTACTCGATGACCACGCGGGGCCCCTGGATGCGGTAGTAGGCCGTAATATTGCGACTGGGCGCAACGGTCGCAGGGCCGCTCCATGCAAACCAGGTCTCGTCGAGATCGGCCCTGAGTTCGGCCATTCGGCTTGCCGCCGCGCTTTCGCGGATGATGCCGGCCCACTCGGCCATCAGATCGAGCAGCAGGGTGCGTTGCTGCTCCGTCATGGCCGTGGCCCTCAGCCCTTCCGGCACGATCGTTTTGCCATCCTGCCCAGGACCCAGCACGAGATCGGCGAGGTGGTAGCTCAGAATCGCCTGCTTGCGTTGTTGCTCATCGAGCGATTGCAGCAACGCAATTGCCTTGTCGCTCTCGTTGCCGAGCGGGCGAACCGTCTTGCCGTTGACGGTGTACAGCGCAGGCTGAGCGCCGGTGAGGGTCGGCGTCAGCACGCCGCGATCGCCGGCAATGGTGATGTTCAGCGCCAGATGATGACCGCCAAACTGCAGCATCCAGGGATTGCGTTCCGAGGGCGTACCGAGAATCGCAATGTAATAGAGATCCCTGCCAAAGATTGAGCCATCGCCGAAGGGGCGGGGGCCGACTCCCGTGCCACCAGGCCCGCGGTCAGTCAGCTTATTCACTTCGTCGCCTTCCATGATTTGCTGCACTTTCTCGAACCCGCGTGCACTCAGCGCGGAAGCCACGAGAGTCATGGCCGCGGAGCGCTGCGCCGGAGTCATCTCCTTGAGACTTATGCCGCCGCGGGAAACGAAAGCAGTCGGAAGATTAGACCAGCGCGCGCGCTGCCGGTCATCGTCGAAGGCATAGAGCACGCGCTGTCGCTGCTTTACGTCGAGTGCCGAAAGAAAGGTGTTGGCGGCGCGAACGATCCCCGCGCTTGAACTCCGCTGCGCCATGGCGGCCGGGGCCAGGCACAGGCACAAGGCGGCGAATGTGCCGACGCGGCGGATGAATATGATGGAAAACGCCTTCAAGCTTCACTCTCCCTTATGAGAACCGCATTTTCGACGACTCCCCGCGATGAAGGTTCAGTTTTTATATCGCGGCGCGAGACATCATGGGCGGTCGTGCGACGACATAGCGGTTCGCCCACGCCGACAGCACGCTGGCCACAAAAGCGCAGTCGGCGGCCCGCGTCAGCAGATGATCGGCCTGGTCAACCGATACGAAGCTCTTGGGGTGCCGTGCGGCGCCGAATATCTGTGCTGCATTGGAGATATCGACCGTCCGGTCAACGGGACCATGAAATACCAACAGTGCCTTGTTCAAATTAAAGATCGACTCCCGGCTGTGATGGTTCGCTAGATCGACGAGCAATTGCCGTCTGATGCGGAATTTCCGGCCGGCCAACAGGACTTCAGCCTCACCCTGGGCTTCAATTTCGGCGCTCCAAGGAGCAAATAGCCGCTGAATGTGGTCTGGCTGATAAGGTGCACCGATTGTCGCCACCGCGGCCGCTTCCGGAATGCTCGCGGCGGCCACGAGCATCGCAGTGCCGCCCAGGCTGTGTCCGATCAACAATCGGGGCGCCTCGAACCTCTCGCGAAGAAAGTTTGCGGCTGCGATCAGGTCTGCAATATTCGAAGAGAAGTTCGTGTCAGCGAACTCGCCGCCGCTGCCGCCGAGCCCGGTGAAATCAAATCGCAGCACGGCGATACCCTGCGCTGCAAGCTCACGGCCGAGGTGAAATGCTGCAACACTGTCTTTCGAGCACGTGAAGCAGTGAGCGAACAGCGCATAAGCGCGAGGGACGCAGCTCGGGCGATCCAAGCGCGCAGAAAGTTCTTCTCCGTCTGCGCCGGGAAAACGGAGCTCATTTCCCTCTTGCATGATCAGATATCACGTCCTGTCCAACGACGGCTCAACACGCGCCGACGTCTCAATACGTGCCGATCGATGGCTGTGGCTTTTGGCGCTTGAGCCTCACCCGCATCCCATTGACCGGCCAGTTGATACGCTGGGCAGCATCGGTCGCAGTCAGTTTGATCACGACACCCCGTTCATTTTTGAGGTACGTCGCTGGACCGCCGTCCGCTCCTATCGATCCCGCACGAGTGGCCCGATAGTGGCCGCCGAAGTCTGACAGGTTCTTGAGATGCATGACGCTTCCACCCGCGGAAATGCCGGCGGCAGCGACATTCTCGATGGACAGACCGGAGAGTCTGAACGCATGATCGTTTCCTTGATAACGGAGCTCTCCATGGCCCCAAACAAATCCCGATCCCGCGGGCGTTATTCCGCCCTCCAGCCAGAACGAGGCTTCCGGACGAGCTGCCTCGATATCCGATTCCCTCGTGATGGCGCCAAACGCAGCGCCGAATTCCAGCAAAGGCCTTCCGACGAGTAACTGATTGAGCTTATCCATGAATGCCGATCCTCATACCGGTGATGGGTTGACCCGCACGTACCTCAATGAATCCTTCGAGTGGATTCTGGCCCACGGCGGTACACGGCAAGCACACCTCACTCCCAACCCCCACCGAGCGCGAGAAACAGGCCGATCTGATCCGTTGCAAGCTGCACATGCGAAGCCGCCAGCGCATCGTCGGCGGAATCCAACGTCCGTTGCGCATCGAGCATTGATAGGAAATCTATCTTGCCGCCACGGTAGAGCTGCTCGGCCTCCTGCTCGGCCTCATTGGCACGCGCCTGCACCACCACGAGATCTTCGTCGCTCTGCAAGCCGTGGGCATAGTTTGTCAGCGCGCTCTCGGTTTCTCGCAGCGCCCCCAGCACCACACCGTCAAATTGAGCGAGCGCGAGCCGGGTAGCCGCACTCGCCCCGTCGATTCGTGCGCGAGCCATGGACTGATTGGCCTGCCAGTGAATGCCCACGCCGAGTCCGTAACGATTGGTCGGAGTGGTGAGGAAATCCGCGAGCGCACCGGTCGAGCCGACACCGACGCCGAGCGTCACGCGGGGATACAGATCGGCCGTGGCGACGCCGATCCGCGCCGTCGCTGCCGCCAGCAAACGCTCGCCCTGGCGCACGTCCGGCCGCCGTCGCAATAAGGCCGCACCATCGCCCACCGGAATGGGCTGGGACAGACGCGGTGCCTCGGCACAAGATTCCACCGTCCTTGGATATTCGGACGGTGGCCGCCCCATCAAGGCGGCCAGGCGATACAGCGCGTTCGTCCGTCGTGCCTCGAGGTTCGGAATGTTCGCTTTGATCTGCGCCGCAAGACCCGAAGAGCGCGTGAAATCGAGCACGGGTACACGGCCGGCGTCGACCAGACGCCGCGTCACCCCGGTGCTTTGCAGCTGCAGCTGCAACGAATGACGGGCGATCGCGAGCTCTTCGCCGGCGCCGCAGACATCTGCGTAGGCGCGCGCCACCTCGGCTGCGACGTTGACCCGGGCGAGATCGTACGCGGCTTTGACCGCTTGCTCGTCGGCGTTCGCCGCCTCCACTGCCCGGCGTATCCGCCCAAAGAGATCGACTTCGTAGCTCACCGAGATGCCGGTGTCGTACAAGCCCATGGGAGAAACCGCGCCGGCATGCAGATAACTCTCCGGTGAGAGCTGCTGGAGGCTCGGGTCGAAATTCACTTCGACCGACGGCTGACGCTGGGCTCGCACCTCCCGCAGCAGGGCCGCACTGCGCTCGAGATTCGCACGCGCCTCGCGTAGATCGGTATTCGTCTTGAGTGCCTCCTGTATCATCTCATCGAGCGGCGCCGAATCGTACAGGCGCCACCAGGTCTTGGGCGGCGGTTCCTGCGAAAACGCGGCACCGGACGCGGCCAGGAACGCTCGATTGGCCGCTGGCGAATTGACGACCGCCGCGGGCGGCGGACCGCGATAATCGGGCCCCACGATCTTGCAGGCGGCGCCGAGCAAGCACACACCCAGCGCAACCCACCTGGCGATGAGGCGAGGCCCCCTCACCAGAGACGCTCCCACCACCGCCGACGAGGCGCCTCGAACGAGAGGTCGACCACCGTGGCGGTGCGCCCCGCGATCAAGCGCACGTCGATCTCGCCGGGATCGAGTCTGATCCGCACGGGCACCCGTTGCGCCAACCGCACCCAGCTGAACGTAGGGTTGACGTTCGCGACGAGATCATTCATCGGCGTGCGCTCACGGTCGAAGATCGCCGACGCAAAACTCTCCACATGGCCGTAGACGAGCTGCGACTCGCCCATCAGGCGCACCGAGACGCGATCGCCCACGCGGATGCGGCGCAGCCTCGTCTCCTCGAAGTAGCCGTCCACGTGCAGACTGTCGCTATCGACCATCGCGAGTGCCTGCACCCCGGCGGGCAGATAGTTTCCGGGCCGCAACTCGAGGTTGGTCACGACGCCGTTGACCGGAGCCACGATCACGGCTCGTTTGAGATCGAGCTGCGCCGCCGCCAGGTTCGCGACGCCTCGCGCGAGCTCCGCCGTTGCTTCTTGCACGCGAGCCTCGCTCTGCTCGCGGACCTCGGAGGCGACCAGATCACCGAGGCCTTGGTTGCGACGCGCCTCACGCTGGGCCTCGGCAAGAACAGCGCGCCGCTGTGCGACCGCTGCCTCGGCTTGGTGCAGGGCGATCTCATAACGCGCCGTATCGAGACGAAATAGCACTTCGCCCCTGCGTACCACCTGGTTGTCAACGACCCCCACACTCGCCACCCATCCCGGCTCATCGGGCGCGACTTTGACGACATCCGCACGCACGCGGCCATCGCGCGTCCAGGGGGCGAGCTCGTAGTGAAACCACATCCAGCGGACGACGAGAAGGGCACCAGCCGCCATTGCAAGCGTGATCGAGAGGCGCAGCAGCGACAGGCTGACACGCGCCATCGGTGTCCGACTTCTTCTCATTCGGTTGCACAAGCGCGCCCACAGGCTCCTCATACCCGCCACCACCCGGAGCTTCACGCGGGCCGCCCACAGAGTCGAGGCTCGCCGAATTTCAGCGATCAACGCGCTCATCTCGCTGCCTCCGCCGCTGTGCCGAAGAAAGCGAGGTAGTAGGCGGCGGCCGAGATCACACCCCACAGGATCACGAAGATCGCGAAGTCGAACAGGCTGCGGTGCCACACCAGCCGGTAGAAGCGAGTTTGGCCAAGAAGTCGATCGATGCAGCTCGAGAGCACGAACGCGCCGCCGGCCCAGATGAGCAGGGCCGGCACGAACACACCGCCGATATTGATCTCGAGCATCGTCACGGCCCGCTCGAAAAAAAACGCTCATGCCGGTCGAGCGCTTCGGCGATCAGCGTCGCCTGGACGGCCAGGTCAATCTCCGCTCCGGCGTCGCTTCGAAACGATGCTTGGGCGGAAAAGCGCGCAAGTGACTCGCGAGCCTCGCTGACCTGCGCCTCGGCGAGGCTCGCGAAGGCGTGATCGAGCAAGGCACGCCCCGGGTGAGTGGCCTGCGCCGAAAGCAGCGCGATGGCGGCCTCGCCGACCGACAGCGTCGCGAGAAGTTCCGCCTCCTGTTCCAGGCTCGCCTCCTTTGGCAGCGCGGCAAGGCGTGCCGAAACGAGGCACCGCCAGGCATCCTGCGTGAACTCACGGCGCCCACCGGCCAGCTCCCGCAGATCGCGGAGCGTGAATCTGAGCGATCGCTCGATCCGCCACCGCGGAGTCAGCGGAGGAAGAAGACGAACGGAGATGACCGCGATCACGACGCCCGCGCTCACCGCCACGGCGGAATCGAGGACACGGACCGCGTCGTAAACCGATTCGTTCTCGAGTGCGAGGATGGGCATGACGTTCGTCGCCGCAGATATGAACAGAACCTTGTGCCAAGATCCGGCGGAGAGTGCCGCCAATGGCAGCAGCACCAGAGATAACGTCAGTGAAAGAACGAGCGGACCGCCATGGACGACCGGTAGAATCGCGAGATCCAGGATCGCGGCGAAGATGCCCCCCATGAAGCACCCGAGGCCGAACTCGGCGGCCCAGGAATAAGCCGCCGCATCCGGCTGGCGAGCGACCAGAAGCAGGCTCACGGCAGTAAACGTGATCATGGTCGGGCCGTTCGGCCAGCTCGTGGCGATCCAGATCAGCTCGGATGCGGCTAGCGCCAGCACGGTGCGCAGCCCGTTGAGGACTGCGGGCAGATGGTCAGCCACATAGGGTCGGCCCCTGATTTGGGCGTGAGTCCCCTCGCCCGCCCGCGTCGTCGCGAGCAGCGCGTCCGCCACTGTTTCCAGCGCTTCGAGCACTCGTCCCACCCCCTCGATGAGGAGGCGCGATGACAGGTCTGCCGTAACTTTCTCGCGCAGGCGACGGCTCTCGCTCCGACAGAGCGCGCGTATCTCCTCCGGTTGGGCCAGCCAGTCGCTCTCGGCGAGGCGGGCGAGCGGCGGCAGCAATACCGGCACGCACCGGGCCTCCGATGACCGTGCGGTCTTTCCCAGATGGTTCCCGATGCCGCGCCAGCCGGACAAGGCGACGAACAGCGCTTGCATGGCTGCTTGCAGCCGGCCGCGCTCACGTCGCAGATGCGAGGGCTCTCCGATCGCCTCGTCGATTATCGAATCGAGCGCGATGGTGCGGCCGATCAGCTCGCGGCGCGACGTTCTGAGCTCCGGCGTTTCCTCACCGGCTCGCAGCGTCGCACTGAGCCCCGAGGCGATACCGGTACCGATCTGCCGGAGCGCCCCGCCCAGGCGGCTCCGCGCATCGCCGAAATCCGTCAACGCGTGTACCAGTCCGGCGGAAAAGATACCGATGCCGATTTCCGTCACCCGCCACACGGTCACCAGGAAGACGTTTTCCGGTGTGGCAATGATTCCGGCGAAGACGATCGCCGCTGTGTATCCCGCGAGCGCCGCGGCATAACCCGCGAAATTAGGCAGGATCGTCGCGAGGTACCCAAGGACCCCCGCCCACAACGTGAGACCCGCGAGAAATAAACCGCGGTCCTGCGGGACTAGCGCGGTCAGCGCGACGATGAAGATTCCGCCGATGACCGTGCCCATGGCGCGGAATCGCCCCTTACGCAACGAGGCACCGAGAGCCGGCTGCGCGACGACGGCGGCGGAGGTGGCTGCCCAGTAGGCGTTATCCAGTTGCATCCAGTAAGCCACGATCAGCGCCAGGCAGACCGAAGCGGACATCCGCACCCCGTAGAGCAGTGCTGGAGTGGCTAAAATGATCCGTCGCCTGAGCACGCCTCCGCTGAGCGCTCCCCACCGCCTTGAGGGATCCGAAGCCTGAGCAACGATTGACGGCACGGCATCTCACTTGCCGTCAGGCGGCGGGGAGCACAGCCCGATCGAGAGGAGCAGGAGCATGGCCGGCACGCCGAGGGACTTGAGACCCCACGTGGCACACGCTGCAGCGCCGAGGCCGCAGCCCATGACAAAACCGACGATCACGCTCGTGAGCTGCAGGCCGCTGCTGCGGGCTTGCTCGCGCGTGATCGGGTCTCCGCCCTCCATGAGCTGAACCACCGCGATCACGAGCTTCGTCACGTTGGTCGTCATGGCGGTGGTCGACGGCGTCTTCGGGAGCGCGATCTGAACCAGCGCGGTCTGCACCGCCATCGCCGCGACGCCACACATGCCGAGGGTCACGGCCGGCAATGAGTTGGTGTCGAAACGTGCCCGGAAGGTCGAGAAAAACACCACGGCGAGCAATAGCAGCTCGAGCGATAACAGCGGCCGGAGCGTCTCGAATCCCCAACGCTCGAGCCGGCTCGCGAGCACACTCGTGAGAAGCAGCACCAGGATATACATCGGAACCGCGAGGAGGTAGGAGAGAACGGCAGGATCACCGGCAATCGTGTGCGCAGCGAGGAAGACCAGGTTGCCCGTGATGTGCGCGGTGAACAGACCACTCATGCCGAGAAAGACGATCGTGTCGGTCGATCCCGCAATGACGCTGAGGATAAAAGGAAGCCGCAGCGAAACCCGTCCAGCGATTTCGACATCGCGCCTCGCCGTGGTGCTGAATTTCGCCGTTGGATCAGTGAACGCCGGGGTCAAGCTCCACCGCCTTGGCGAGATCGGAGCGCATGATCGAACCATCATTTTCCTTAAGATTTCCCACGTTGCCCCAGAACAGATAGCCTGCTGCGGCGTCGATGGCGACGTTTGCGTATGGATCCTCACCGTTGCCGGCTCACCGAAAGCACGCGGATCCGCACATCAAAGCGCCGCCACGACGTCGACGCGTCACCGGTGATAGCTCTCGTAGGCCCAGTCGGCGTATGCAGCGCCTGGCCCAGTGGCCGGCGCCGAGCCTTGCTTGGGTAGTTCCTCGGCGATGTTCTCTGCAACGCGCGTGGCGCGCGCGATGCCTGTCGGACTCAGGTGCGCGGCGATCATCCCCAGTCTGAATACGGTGGCATCGTAGTCTTCCGTAGGTACGCCGAGTGCGAGTGCGACGCGCAGCCATATATAGGCTCTGCGATAGCTGCGATGCAGCCCAGCGCCTACTTGGTACATCGTTCCAAGATTAGCCATCGCTGGGGGATATCCTGCGCGAGCGGATCGACGAAACCACTTCACCGCGATCGTGTAGTTTTTTGCGACTCCTCGGCCGCGCGCGTAGCAGATGCCCAGCTGGTTCATGGCACCGACATCGATTGCATCCTCGCTGACAGCGAGTCCAGGTCCCGATCCACAGGCGCCGTTTACAAAGGCCCGCGCTGGATCCACTTCCCCACCGGAGATACCAGCGTCCTGGGCACCTGCCGACCCCACCAAGACGCACCCGCCCATGACAAGCGCATATATGGGTGATCTACTTCGGCTCCTCATCGTTACTCCTTCCGCGTGCTCCGATGACAACGCTCCGGGATTTTAAGGGTCCCAAACTCACACCCGGCCTACGCGAAGCGCACTCGCTGCGTGAGATCAGATCCCACACCGGTAAGTCAACGGTGAGTTCTTCCATGTCACTGTGTCCGTCAACATGTGAACGGGTCACCCAATATGATGTTGCGGATCTCGAGCACGGCGCGGGCACTACGGCGCCGCATCTTTACTGCGGTTCGCGGGATAAGCTTTCTGGCGTTTCTCGGCAGCGAGTTGAGCGGTTGCGATGGCAGCGCCTGGTACCCGGGCGCTCTAGATCCCGCCGGACCCGTGAGCGCGGGCGAGCGGGTCATTCTGCTCGACTCGCTCGCGATCATGCTCGCGATCGTGGTGCCGACGATTGTGTGCACATTGGCGGTCGCCTGGTGGTACCGAGCAGCCAACAGGCATGCGCTCTACGATCCGAGGTGGGCGTACTCCGGCCGCTTGGAGCTCCTGGTCTGGTCGATTCCGGCGCTCGTCATCCTCTTTTTGGGCGGGACCGCCTGGATCGGCTCCCATGATCTCGATCCCGCGAAGCCCTTGAGCGCCGATCGCAAGCCGCTCGAGCTCGAGGTCGTCGCGCTCGACTGGAAGTGGCTTTTCATCTATCCCGAGCAGCACATCGCCAGCATCAATCGACTTGTCGCGCCGGTGCGCACGCCCGTGCACTTTCGACTGACCTCGGCCTCGGTGATGAACGTGTTCTTCGTGCCGCAACTCGGCAGCGAGATCTACGCCATGAACGGCATGGTCACCGAGCTCAACCTCGAGGCCGATCGGCCCGGCACGTTTCCCGGACTCGCCGCACAGATCAACGGCGATGGCTTCTCGGACATGCGGTTCGATACCCGCGCGGTCTCGCCGCAGGAGTTCTCCCGTTGGGTCGCCGACGCGCAGGCGGACGGACCGACGCTGGATGAAGCGGCATACCGGCTTCTGCTGAAGCAGTCGGCGCACGTCGCGCCCTACACCTATCGGGCCGTCGCCCCGAAGCTATTCGAGGCGATCGCCTCACGAGAATTGCCATCGGGCGAGGGACCCCAGCTCATACAGGCGAGCGCTGCCGCTCAATGAAGGAGGAATGAGATGCTCGGCAAGTTGACTTGGGCTGCGATTCCGTTCGATCAGCCGATTCCGCTGTATTCCGCGGCGGTCGTCGGCCTGCTGCTTCTCGCCGTGCTTTTGTGGGTGGTCGTCAAAGGCTACGTGCCGTATCTATGGCGTGAATGGATCACAAGTGTCGATCACAAGCGCATTGGCGTGATGTACTGCGTGCTCGCCTTCTTGATGCTGCTTCGAGGCTTCATCGACGCACTCATGATGCGCTCGCAACAGGCGTTCGCCTTCCACGCGGCGGGCTACCTGCCGCCGGAGCACTATAATCAAATCTTCTCCGCCCATGGCACGATCATGATCTTCTTCGTCGCGATGACGTTCATGGTCGGCTTGATGAACTTTGTGGTGCCGCTGCAGCTCGGGGTGCGCGACGTCGCCTTTCCGACGCTCAACTCCGTCGGATTCTGGCTGACCGCGGCCGGTGCGCTGCTCGTCAATGTCTCTCTGGTGGTGGGTGAGTTCTCCCGCGCCGGCTGGCTCCCGTATCCCCCGCTGTCCGGGCTGCAGTACTCGCCGGGCGTCGGCGTCGACTATTACCTCTGGGCTCTCGAAATCTCCGGTGCGGGAACCCTCATCGGGGGCATCAATCTGGTGACGACCATTCTCAAAACCCGCGCTCCGGGCATGCGCTACATGCGCATGCCGGTCTTCTGCTGGACCTCCCTGGCGGCCAATCTGCTCATGGTCGCCGCCTTCCCGGTCCTCACCGCAACGCTCGCCATGCTGCTGCTCGATCGTTATCTCGGTTTCCATTTCTTCACCAACGCGGCGGGCGGCAATGCCATGATGTTCGTCAATCTCATCTGGGTGTGGGGCCATCCCGAGGTCTACATCCTCGCGTTACCGGCCTTCGGCGTGTTCTCCGAGGTAGTCTCCACCTTCTCCGGCAAGCCTCTTTTCGGCTATCGCTCGATGGTGGCGGCCACCATGGCGATCTGCCTACTCTCGTTCATGGTCTGGCTGCACCACTTCTTCACCATGGGCGCGGGCGCCAACGTGAACGGCTTCTTCGGCATCATGAGCATGATCATCGCCGTTCCGACGGGGGTGAAAATCTTCAACTGGCTCTTCACCATGTACCGTGGACGCGTGCGCTTCAGCGTCGCCATGCACTGGGCGATCGGCTTCATGGTGACCTTCGTCATCGGCGGCATGACCGGCGTGCTGCTGGCGATGCCACCCGCCGACTTCGTGATGCACAACTCCCTCTTTCTGGTGGCTCATTTCCACAACGTGGTCATTGGCGCCGTGCTTTTCGGCGCGTTTGCGGGGTACAGCTATTGGTTTCCGAAGGCGTTCGGCTTCAGCCTCAATGAGCGGCTCGGCAAAGCAGCCTTCTGGTGCTGGTTTGTCGGCTTCTATGTCGCGTTCGTACCGCTTTACGTGACGGGGCTCCTCGGCATGACACGCCGCCTGCAGCACTATGACCAACCGCAGTGGCACCCTTGGATCCTCGTCGCCGGCGTGGGCGCTCTGATCATCCTGTGCGGCATCGTCCTGCAGGCGGCACAACTCGTCGTTTCCATTCGCTCGCGCCGCCGCCTCATGGATCCCACCGGAGATCCTTGGGATGGACGCACGCTCGAGTGGGCGACCGCCTCGCCTCCGCCGCTCTTCAACTTCGCAGTGCTGCCCAACGTCAAGGGTGAGGAGCCTTACTGGGGCATGAAGCGCAAAGCGATCGCCGCGATGCAGCTGAGTCCCGAGCCCGCCTACGAGCCCATCGAGGTGCCGCGCAATTCCCCCACCGGGGTCGTGACGGCCTTCTTAGCCTTCGTCCTTGGATTTGCCCTGATCTGGCACATTTGGTGGATGGCCGCACTCGCTCTTCTGGGCGCCTATGCCACCTTCGTCGTGTTCGCCTGGCGCGACGAGGCCGAGGGCGTCCTCCCCGCCGAGGAGGTCGCACGCATCGATCGAGCAAACCGCTCTGCGCGTGCTCTGGCACTTTCGGAGATGCAGGCATGAGCACTTCGGACACCGCGCTTCGACTGCCCTCCTCCGTGCTCGATCTGCGCTCGGTTCCACCAAGCGAGGCGACGGGTCACGGCGAGGGGGGGCCCGCCCCCAAGCGCATCGTCGTCGGTTACGGCTTCTGGATCTTCCTGCTCTCCGACATCATCATGTTCTCGGCGTTCTTCGCGAGCTTCGCGGTGCTCGCTTCGGCCACCGCCGGCGGACCCGGTGCCGCGCAGCTTTTCGACCTGCGCAACGTGCAGATCGAGACCGCGTGTCTCTTGCTCTCGAGTGTCTGCTGCGGTGTGGCGACACTTGCCGTCGAGCAGCGTTATATGCGCCTCACGCAACTCGCGCTGCTCGCGACGGGAGTGCTGGGAGCCGCCTTTCTGACGCTGGAAGTGCGCGAGTTCGTCTCGTTGATCGCACAGGGCGCGGGCCCCTCGCGCAGTGCCTTCCTGTCCTCGTTCTTCGCCCTAGTCGGTTGTCACGGCGCCCATATCACGGCGGGTCTCCTATGGCTCGCTACCATGATGGCGCAGTTCTATGCCAAGGGCTTTCGCGCGGACATTTGCCGGCGTTACCTTTGCTTCAGCTTGTTCTGGCATGCGCTGGACATCATCTGGGTTGCCATTTTCACGATCGTCTATCTGATCGGAGCACACTCATGAACGACATCGCTTCCAACGGCGCCGGCATGGATGATCTTGCCCCGGGCCAACGGGGCGAGAGCACGAGCGGCTTTGCCGCGGGCCTCAGGACCTACCTCGTAGGCTTCGCCCTTGCCGCCGGCCTCACCGTCGCCTCCTTCTGGGCCGCGCAGACCCACCTCATCTATGGGCCCGCGGTATCGGTCGCGCTCGTCACGCTCGCGGTCGCGCAGATGGGCATCCACCTGGTGTTTTTCCTGCACATCACCACCGGCCCGGACAACACCAATAACGTGCTGGCACTCGCTTTTGGAGTCCTGATCGTGTTCTTCATCATCGTCGGCTCGCTCTGGATCATGTCGAACATGGATCATATGTCCGTGCCCATGGACCAGCTGATGCGCATGCAACCGTGACCGGCACCGGCGACTAAAAGGAACACGTGGGTCGGCGCCGACCCACGCAAATGGAAATGCCGGCGCCGTCGCTCAACTGCCTCCCACGCCCTCGCCGACCAGCTTGCTCGGGTCCACGATCTCATCGAAGCGACCCGCGTCGATGGCGCCGGAGGCGAGCGCGGCCTCTCGCAGCGTGAGATTCCGATCGTTCGCCGCATGCGCGATGGCAGAGGCTTTGTCGTAACCGATGACGGGGCTCAGCGCAGTCACCAGCATCAGTGAGCGGCCCACCATCTCGTCAATACGTTTGCGATTGAGTCGCGTACCCTCGACCGAGAAACGCCGCAGCTTCTCGCATGCATCTCCCAGGATCCGCGCGGAGTGCAGGGTGTTGTTGATGATGATCGGACGCATGGCGTTGAGCTCGAAATTGCCCTGGCTCCCTGCGAAGGCAACGGCGCTGTCTTCTGCGATCACCTGGATGCACACCATCACCATGGCCTCTTGCTGCGTCGGGTTCACTTTTCCCGGCATGATCGAGGAACCGGGCTCGTTTTCCGGCAGCAGGAGCTCGCCGAGACCGCACCGCGGACCCGAGGCGAGCCAGCGCATGTCATTGGCCACTTTCATGAGCACGACGGCGAGGCCTCGCACGGCGGCCATGGCGGCGACCATCGCATCAAGCGAGCCGAGAGCGGCGAACTTGTTGGGCGCGGTGACGAAGGGATGGCCGGTGAGCTTTGCGAGCATCGCCGCGATGTCACGGCCGAAATGTGCCGGCGCGTTGAGTCCCGTGCCGACTGCCGTCGCTCCCGCGGCGAGCTGCAGCAGGCATTGCTCGGAGGAGCGGATGCGGACCGTTGCGTCACGGATCTGTTGGGACCAGCCGGACCACTCCTGACCGACCGTCAAGGGCACCGCATCCATCAAATGAGTCCGACCCGTCTTGACGACATTCATCCAGTCTCGCGCTTTGCCGTCGATGGCGGCGGCGAGCGCCTCGGCGCTCGGCAGCAGATGCTGTTCGAGCTCCATCACGGCGGCGATGTGCATGGCCGTCGGAAACGTATCGTTCGAGGATTGCGCCATGTTCACATCGTCATTCGGATGCACCGGAGTCTTGCTGCCGATGCGCCCCCCGAGGAGCTGGCACGCGCGATTGGCCAGGACCTCATTCACATTCATGTTGGACTGCGTGCCGGAACCCGTCTGCCAGACATAGAGTGGAAAGTGCTCATCGAGATCGCCGCGGATCGCCTCATCCGCGGCCCGCACGATGGCCTTCGCCTTCCACTCGGGCAGCCTCCCGGCGGCCGCATTGACCAGCGCCGCCGCCATCTTGACGTACCCATAGGCGTGGTACACCTGCTTGGGCATGCGATCGTTGCCGATGGAGAAATGAACCAGGCTGCGCTGTGTCTGTGCACCCCAGTAGCGGTCGGCAGGCACCTCGATCTCGCCCATGGAATCGGTCTCGCGGCGCGTGCCGCTCGCATCGATGCCGATCGCAAGATCGGAGCGAAAAGTATAAGCAAGGTCGTTCATGGACTACCTCCTCAGAGCGGATGGTATTCGGGCTGGTACAAGAGACCCTCGATCCAGGCCCGAATGTCGGCTGGGCGCTGCACCTGAGCAAGCCCCTGATCGAACATGAACTCCGCCACACGCACGGCGGTCGTCACCTCGGTCTGGAGAATGTCTGCCTGGCTCGGGTAGAGCATGCCGCGCCCGCGCTGTTCCGGACCGACCTGATCGGCGGTGGCTTGAGCGGCCGCGATGAAGCAAGCATCGGTGATCCGGCGCGGTTTAACGGCGTAGATCGCAAGACCGACCGCAGGAAAGATGTAAAAATTATTGGCCTGTCCCGGATGAAACGTCTGGCCATTGAAGTGCACATCCGGGAACTGCACGCCGGCCGCGAACAGCGCTTTGCCCTTGGACCACGTGTAAGCCTGTTCGGCCGAGCACTCGGCCTTGTCGGTCGGGTTCGAGAGCGCGAAGATGATCGGGCGTTCGTTGAGGCGGCTCATGGTCTCGACAACGCGCTGATTGAATGCTCCGCCTTTGGTGCTCACGCCGATGAGGACCGTGGGCTTCACGCTCTCGATCGTCGCCACCAGGTCGGTCGAGGCCGCGGCACGATGCGCATAGAGCTTCTGCTCCGCCGACAGGTCGGTGCGCGTGGCCTCGAGCAGCCCGTTCACGTCGAAGAGGCTGATGCGCGCCTGCGCCGCCTCTTGCGTCAGGCCCTTGAGCCGCAGGGCCGAGACCAGGAGATTGGCGATACCGATGCCCGCGGAGCCCGCGCCCAGGAACAGGATGCGCTGCTCGGTAAGCGGCTCATCGAGGATCTGCAGCGCGGTCGTGAGGCCGGCGAGTGCCACGCTCGCGGTGCCCTGGATGTCGTCGTTGTAGCACAGCACCTTGTCCCGATAGCGCTTCAATATCCGGATTGCGTCGGTCCCTTTCCAGTCCTCGAAATGGATGCAGCAACCCGGAAATACCTCCTGTACGGCGTTCACGAACTCCTCCGTGAGCGCATCCAGCTCCTCTTCCGGCGGTGGCGGCTCGCGCAGCCCGAGATAGAGTGGATCGGCGCGCAGCTGCGCGTTGGTCGTACCGACGTCGAGCAGGACCGGCAGCATGCACGCCGGCGGCACGGCTGCGCAGGCGGTGTAGAGCTGCAGCTTTCCGATCGGGATTCCCATGCCGTTGGCACCGATGTCGCCGAGTCCCAGGATGCGCCCGCCGGTGGATACACAGATGAAGCGGACATCACGGGTCGGCCAGTTGCGCAAGACCTCGGCAATGCGTCCCTTCATCGGGCGGGTGATGTACATCCCGCGAGCGCGACGATAGACATGGCCGAAGGCAAGGCAGGCGTCTGCGACCGTCGGGTCATAGACGATCGGCACGAATCGTGCCGGATCGGACATGAGCGTGCGATAGAAGAGCGTCTCGTTACGGTCCGCGAGTCCGATCAGATAAATGTAGCGCTCGAGGTCGGTGGGCTTTGCCTCGAGGTGGCGCCGCACCCGCTCGACCTGCCGGTCCAGAGTCTCGATGGAGGCCGGGAGCAGCCCCTCGAGGTCGTAACGCTTGCGCTCCTCGGCCGTGAAGGCCGTTCCCTTGTTCAAAGTCGCATTGTCGAGCAGCGCGCGGCCGAGCAGCTCGCGGGGCGGTGCGCCGGCTGTGGCGGTGGCTGTGGCTGTGGATCGAGCACTCACGGGCTGATTCATGGTTAACCTCTCCGGTCATTCGCTGGGTGAAGGGATCTTGCGATCGGCAAGACGGAAAGCGAGCGCACCCCTTGTGCGCCGTGGATGAGCACGCCTTCGATGTCCGCCGTCGCAGACGGGCCGGTATGGAAGCTCGCGTAAGGCCGCTCGCGAAACTCCGGCCGGCGGTAAGCGTGATGCAGATTGAGGACGATGTCGGCGGGATCGAGGAGCACGATGAGATGCTGCGCGAGGTACGCGACCGCATTGACCGTGAGCTCCCGGTCACTCAAGAGCACCGATCCTGTTTCGGCGACGGCGAAGGCCGCCCGAACAAGGGCGAAATCGACATCCGCGAGCTCCTGGGGAACGCCTGCGCTCGCGATATTGCGGTTCCCAGCCAGCTCCGGAACCGTCGAGCACACGACTTTTGAGTGCGCCAGTTTCTCGCGGACCGGCAGGAGCGCGTCCCCCGAGGCAGGCGGATCGAGCCAGCATCCGCCCATGCGCTCCAAGCTCTCTCTGAATGCCGCCAATAGCGAGAGCGGCGGATGCGCATCGAACAAAGGGACGGCGGGGAGCGGGCGATCCACCTGCGGCCGATTCGCACAGATCGACAGGAAAATATCGTCGCGGGTGGTCATGGCTCGCCTCCCCGATTGGCCCGATACCAGCTGTGAAAAGTCTGTTTGGGCGGATGCGGCACCTCGCGGTGCTTACCCCAGGCGTTCAGGCCGTTGTAGATGACGAAGCGCGGCAGATGTGCAAGCGCGGCATCGGCCGCGGCGATCGCGGCACGGTAGGCGGCTGGGCGGGAGAGCAGCTCTCCGGCCGCTTTCATCGCGGCCTTCTTGATGAAGGGCGTCTCGTGCTGTTTCACCAGTTCGCGTCGCCAGGCATAGATCTGCTCGTGAATGTTGATCTTGACCGGACAGACATTGGTGCAACTGCCGTTGAGCGTCGATGCGAACGGCAGGTTACTGTACTTGCGGGCGTTGAACGTCGGATCGATGATGAGGCCGATCGGGCCTGAGTACGTGGCGCCGTAGCTCAAGCCCCCGCTGCGCCGGTAGACCGGGCAGGTGTTCATGCAGGCGCCGCAGCGGATGCACTTGAGCGAGGTCCAGAACTCCTTAAGGCCGAGGCGCTCGGTACGGCCATTATCGACCAGCACCATGTGCATCTCGGCGCCTTGCCGCGGTCCGCGAAAATGCGAGGTGTATTGCGTGATCGGCGAGCCGAGCGCACTGCGCGACAGCAAGCGCACGAACACCGCCAGATGCTCGAGGCGCGGAATGATCTTCTCGATGCCGATCGAGGCGATGTGCAGTTTCGGCACATTGGCCGACAGGTCCGCGTTGCCTTCGTTCGTGCAGACGACGACGCTGCCCGTCTCGGCCACCGCGAAATTGCAGCCGGTCATGCCGGCATCGGCCGCAAGGATTACCGGGCGAGCCGCCTGCCGCTGCGACTCCGCCAGGTAGTGCACGTCGCTGTTGTCGGGATCGGTGCCGAGGGTCTTGGCAAACACGTGCGCAACGTCCGTGCGGAGCTTGTGTACGGCGGGCACCACGACATGGCTGGGGTCCTCGTTGTCGAGCTGCTGGATGCACTCGCCCAGATCCGTCTCCACCACCTCGATCCCGACCGAGGCCATGTAATGCCGGAAACCACACTCCTCGGTGAGCATCGACTTGCTCTTGATCAAGGACTTGGCGCCGTGATCGGCGAGGATGCCATGGACGATGCGGTTATGCTCCGCGGCATCCCGCGCCCAGTGCACATGAACGCCATTCGCCTGTGCAGTGGCTTCGAACTGCTCGAGGTAATGGTCCAGGTGCGTGAGCGTGTGCTCCTTGATCGCGGAGGCGAGCGAGCGCAGTTCCTCCCATTCGGGGATGCCGTGCATCTCGCGATCGCGCTTCTGGCGCAAATCCCAGAGCCGTTCATCGTGCATCTTCTCGTGCGCCGGTGCCGCGATGAAGCGCCCCGCCGCCTCGGCCTGGTCCACGGGCCGATCGCCCCGGATCTTCGCCCCCCGCGGCTGACTTTCGGGCGTCGGCGGCCGCAGCGGCTTCGAGCTCGCCTCGGCATGGTCGAGGCGTCGCCCGTTGCGAACGATCGCATCGTTGTCCTCATCAGACTTGACCTCGGGATGGAGCATGGGGGGCGGCGGCGTTTGGTGAGTGCTGCTCATGCGGTGGCCCCGTTCAATATCTGCGCGATGTGAATGAACCTGATGGGCACGCCGATGCGTTCCGCACAGCCCTGCTGATGCATGAGACAGGAGGTATCGGCCGAGACGATGTACTCGGCGCCGGCGCGCGAGTGATCGCTGACCTTGTCATAACCCATCTTCGCGGATACGACCTCTTCGAAGACCGAGAACGTGCCGCCGAACCCGCAGCATTCGTCCGGTCGCGCCGGTGTCGCGAACTCGATGCCCCGCACCTTCGAGAGCAGATCCATCGGCTTCGAGAAATAGGGCTCGTGGAGCTCGGACGCCTTCGCATGCTTGAGGCGACGCAGCGTGCCGCAACTGTTGTGAAGTCCCACACGGTGCGGAAACCTTGCCCAGGGAAAGCCGTCGGGCTTTTGGATGTCATGCAGAAACTCGACCAGCTCGTAGGTGCGCGCACGCACCTCTTTCACTTCAGCCGTCTGTTCGACGGCATCGAAGTTGTCGCGCACGTGGTGCACGCAGCTGCCGGAGGGCGCCACGATACAATCGAACCCTGAAAAGTTCCGCACGAAGAGTCTTTCGGTCGCGGCGCAGTCGGCATTGAAGCCGCTGTTCGCCATCGGCTGTCCGCAGCAGGTCTGATCGCGCGGATAGACGACGTCGTGCCCGAATCGCTCCAAGAGCTCGAGCGTCGCGATCCCCACTTCAGGGAAGAAGGCGTCGATATAGCAAGGAATGAACAGGCCGATGCGCATTTCGCAGATCCTCCCTCTCAGTAATGGCCCGGCGCCGCGCTCACCTTGCCTCGGAATACTCTTAGGCCGATGGCCGTATAGATGAGCATGAGCGGGAAGACGAACAGGCCGGCTCCCCAGAACATGAAGGCGAGGCTCGTGTGGGGTGCGGCCGCCTCGGTGATCGTGATCGAGAATGGAATCATGTACGGCCAGAACGAGATCGCGAGCGTACCGAACGCGGCGCCGAAGGTGAGCGCGGCCAGATAAAACGGCGGTCCGTCTCGCCGGCGACGGACGCTGACCGCAAGGGTGACCGCGTTAGCCGCGGCAATGACCGGGAAGATGAAGAGGTATGGCCGCTCGAGCCACCGATCCATGACGAGCAGGTGCTCATGCAAGGCCGAAGCAAACACGATAACGAGGAACGCGAACAGGGCGATTGAAAGCGCCGGAATCAGCCGATACGCCTCCTCTCGCGCGGCGGCCTCGCATTTCTTGACGAGCCAGCAGGCGCCGAGCAGTGCGTAGCCCAGACACAAGCCGACGCCCACACAATAGGGCAAAGGGGCTGAGCCACGCAAGCTCCGAGCCCACGTAGCGACCGTGCTCAACCGGCAGGCCCTGCACCAAGGCCCCGACCGTCACACCCTGCATGAAGGCGGCGAGCAGCGACCCGCCGGCAAAGCTCAGGTCCCAGATCCAGCGCATGCGTTGTGTCTTCTGGCGGAACTCGAACGCTACGCCGCGCAAGATCAACCCTGCGAGCATCATGAGTAGCGGCAGATAAAATGCCGAGAGTAGGGTGGCATAGACAATGGGAAATGCTCCCCACAGCGTGACGCCCGTGACGACGAGCCAGGTCTCGTTGCCATCCCAGATCGGCGCCACCGCGCTCATCATCGCGCGCCGTCGCTCTGCATCGCGCGTCACACCGAAAAGGATGCCGATGCCGAGATCGAAGCCGTCGAGCAGCACGTAAAGCAACATGCTGACCGCGAGAAGGAGTCCCCAGAAGAGCACCATGACTATTTGACCGCCGCAGGCTGAAGCGGATCCGTCCCCGCCAAGTCGGGACGGCGGGGGTCAGCTTCGTCAGCGCCCACCGACAGAGGCCGGCGGTTGGGCATCGGCGCGGCAGGTGGCAGCACCAGCGTTCCTACGGGACCCGCGCGCAGAAGCCGGTAGATGTAGAAGATGCCAAACGCGAATATGAAGGTGTAGATTGCGCAGAAGACGACCAGCGAGATCGTCGCAGCGCGCGCCGTCAGGAACGGGGTCACGGCCTCGGCGGTCCGGAGGACGCCGTAAATCGTCCACGGTTGGCGACCGACTTCCGCCGTGAACCAGCCGGTCAGGGTTGCAATGAAAGGCAGCGGAAAGCTCAGAAATGTTGCCCAGAGCACCATGCGCCATTGCTCGATGCGGTTCTGGTGCATCAAGTACGAGCCGAGGCAGGCCACGAGCAGCATGATCGACCAGCAGCCGACCATGATCCGGAATGCGAAGAATGGAATCAGCACCGGCGGCCGATCCTCGCGCGGGAAGTCGGTCAACCCGACTTCTTTCGACGTAAAGCTCATGCTGCCGATCAAGCTGCCGAGCACCGGAATGCCGATCTCGAAATGGTTACTCTCCGAGCCCGAATCGGGCACAGCGATCAGCACTTCTTTGGCCGGCTGCTCGTCGTGCCAGCGCCCCTCGACCGCCGCAAACTTCGCGGGCTGGTAGTCGTGGATGTACTCCCCGTTCAGGTGCCCAAAGATGAGTTGAACGGGCAGCAGCACGGCCGCGAAATAAAGGCCCATGCGGAGCATGATGCGCGCCTCGGCGGAAAACCTTCCGCGCAGCAGGTACCAGGCGCCGGTTGCCGCCACGCAGACCGCGCCGGTCAGGTAGGAGGCGAGGAGCATGTGCGGAAAACGAGCCCAGACGACCGGGCTGAAGATGATCTTGCCCCAATCGTTCGGTACGAACGTGCCGGCCTCGACGGTGTAGCCGACCGGCACCTGCATCCAGCTGTTGTTGACCATGATCCAGAATGCGGAGAACGTGGTTCCGAGCGCCACCATGGCGGTCGAGAACAGATAGAACCACGGGGCCACCCGCTGCCGCCCGAACAGCAGCACGCCAAGGAAGCTCGCCTCGAGCGCAAACGCGGTGAACGCTTCATACGTCAGCAGTGGCCCCTGGATCGGCCCGGACATCCGTGAGAGCTCGCTCCAGTTGGTGCCGAACTCGAACGCCATCACGACGCCGGAAACCACGCCGAGCCCGAAGGCGACCGCAAAGATCTTGAGCCAGAACTCGAAGACCAGCCGATACGCCGGACGTCCGGTTGCGAGACGCAACCCCTCGATCACCGTCAGCCACGCCGCGAGGCCGATCGTGAAGGACGGGAAGATGATGTGGAACGATACCGTGAACGCGAACTGCAGGCGCGAGAGGAGGAGCGGTGTCATGACAATCTAGGCCTTTAGCGCCACAGATTGGTCTTGGCCAGATCGATGATCTCGTCGGTCCGGCCGTTCATGATCGCTTTGACCATGTACAGGGAAAACCCCTTCGCCATCTCCAGCGTGACCGAGGGCGGCATGGCGAGCTCCGTGCGATTGACCACGGCATCGATGAGCACCGGACCGTCGTGCTCGAAAGCAGCCGCGACTCCGTCCTCGACCTCGGCCGGATCCTCGAGCCGGATGCCCCGAATCCCGATGGCCTCGGCCATTGCCGCGAAGTTCGGATTGTTGAGCTCCGTGCCAAAATCCAGGAACCCGGTCGATTTCTGCTCGAGCTCGATGAATCCAAGCGCGCCGTTGTTGAACACGACCACTTTGACGGGCAGTTTGAGCTGAGCCAGGCTGAGGAGATCCCCCATGAGCATGGTGAAGCCGCCGTCGCCGGAGAGCGAGACCACCTGGCGTTGCGGAAACGCGGCTTGCGCGCCGATCGCCTGAGCCATGGCGTTCGCCATGGAGCCATGCCAGAAGGAGCCGAGGAGACGCCGCCGGCCATTCATCGCGAGGTAGCGTGCGGCCCAGACGGTGGGCAACCCCACATCACACGTGAAGACGGCATCGGCGGCGGCCCGGTCGCTGATGGCTTTGGCCACCTGCTGCGGATGAATGGGCTTGCGGCCCGGCGTGCCGGCGGCCAGCTCATCGAGCTGCGCGCGCGCCTTGGCGTAGTGCGCTCGCGCCTGCGCAAGGTGCGTCCCGTCGCGCTTCTCCTCCAGCGACGGCAGCAACGCGCGAAGCGTGTCCGCAACATCGCCCACCAACCCGAGATCGATCGCGGCGCGACGGCCGAGATTTTCCGCGCGCAGATCGACCTGCGCGATGCGCACGCCGCTTTCTTGCGGATAAAACTGCCGATAAGGAAAGTCCGTCCCGAGCATGAGCAGCACGTCGCAGTCGAGCATCGCGTAGTAGCCCGAGGAGAAGCCGATGAGGCCGGTCATACCGACGTCATAGGGATTGTCCCACTCGACGTGCTCCTTGCCGCGCATCGCATGCACCATCGGAGCCTTGAGCCGCTCACCGATGGCCAGCAGCTCCGCATGCGCACCCACGCATCCGGAGCCGCACAAGATCGTCACGCGGCTCGTACCGTTGAGCAGCGCCGCCAAACGAGCGACATCCTCAGGCGTCGGCGTCGTGACCGGCTTGGGCGGCACCAAACCCGCCAGCTTGGGCGGGGGCGCCTCCGAGGCCCGCTGCAGAGCGACATCTCCGGGGATCACCACCACGGCTACGCCCCGCTTCCCCACCGCCTCGCGAATGGCAACCTCCAGGACGCGGGGCATCTGATTGGCCCCGGACACGAGCTCGCAGTAGTGGCTGCACTCCTGGAAAAGGGCCTGCGGATGGGTTTCCTGGAAGTAATCCGCGCCAATCTCGGTGGATGGAATGTGTGCGGCGATCGCAAGCACCGGCACCCGTGAGCGGTGGCAGTCGAACAGGCCGTTGATCAGGTGCAGGTTCCCGGGCCCACAGCTCCCGGCGCAGACCGCGAGCTCACCGGTCACGTGGGCCTCGGCTCCCGCGGCGAACGCGGCGACTTCCTCATGCCGGACGTGGAGCCATTCGATCTTGCCTTGCCGGCGAATCGAGTCAGTGAGGCCGTTCAGGCTGTCGCCGACGATGCCGTAAATGCGCTTCACCCCTGCCGCGGCGAGCGTGGCTGCGAATTGGTCAGCGACTGTATTTATGCTCATGGGGGATCCTTTAGTCGCGCTCGGTCATCATCAGTTTGGTTTGTGAGATCGCCCGCGCCGGATTGAGCCCCTTCGGGCAAGTCCGGGTGCAATTCATGATCGTGTGGCAGCGATAGAGCCGGAACGGGTCCTCGAGCCGGTCGAGTCGCTCACCGACGCGCTGATCGCGGCTATCCGCAAGCCATCGATACGATTGCAGCAGAATGGACGGGCCGAGATAGCGGTCCTGGTTCCACCAGTAGCTCGGGCACGAGGTCGAGCAGCAGAAGCACAGGATGCACTCCCACGATCCGTCGAGCTTGGCTCGATCCGCGGGTGACTGAAGGCGCTCGCGATCCGGCGGCGGTGTATCGGATTGCAGCCAGGGTTCAATCGACTGGTACTGCGCGTACAGTCCGGTCAGGTCGGGCACCAGATCCTTCAGAACCGGCAGGTGCGGGAGCGGCGTGATCCGGCTGGTTCCCTTCTTGAGGCTGTCCATGGGCGTGAGGCAGGCCAACGTGTTCGTCCCATCGATGTTCATGGCGCAGGATCCGCACACGCCCTCCCGACAAGACCTGCGGAACGAGAGTGATGGATCGATCTGGTCATTGATCGTGGTCAAGGCGTCGAGAACCATCGGCCCGCAGTGATCGCGGTCGATCTCGAACGTGTCCATGGTCGGCGTCGCGCTCTTGGCCGGGTTCCAGCGATACACGCGGAAGCTCTTGACGTGGCCGCCCTTACTCTGCAGCGGCCAGTGCCTGCCTTCGCCGACTTTCGAATTCGCGGGTAACGTGAACTCTGACATTGTGAAGTCTCCTTGATGGTCGGCTGGTGTGCCGACCTAGTGGGTACGCTCCGCGGGTGGGAAGCTCTGCACGTCATCGCTTAAGGTGTCGAGCCGCACCGGGCGGGAGTCGAAGCGGACGTTCCAGTCTTCGTCCTTCCAGGCGACCGTGTGCTTGAGCCAATTCTGGTCATCGCGCTGGTGATAGTCCTCGCGCGCATGCGCGCCGCGCGATTCGGTCCGCCCGTAGGCGGAGTGAGCGACCACGACCGCCTGATCGGCGAGATTCGCCAGCTCGAGTGCCGAGATCAAGGCGACGTTCCAGAGCAGCGAATCGTCGTCGACCGTGACGCGTGCGAGCGGATCGCGCAGTGCGATCAGCTTGTCCATGCCCTCCTTGAGTGTGTCACCGCGCCGGAACACGCTGAAATTCGCCTGCATGACCGCCTGCATCAGAGGGCGTATCTCGCCGGGCTTGTTGCCTCCCTTGCTGTTACGTATGCGGTTGAACCGGGCCAGCACGCGGTCCTCCGAGCGCGAATTCGCCTGCCGCACCGGGGAGCCGGGTTTGATGAGCTCGGCGGCGCGCAGCGCCGCGGCCCGTCCGAAGACGATCAGATCGAGCAGGCTGTTGGTGCCGAGGCGATTCGCGCCATGCACCGAGACGCACGCCGCCTCGCCGATCGCCATCAGGCCGGGCACGACCGCATCGGGATTCCCGGCCGTCGGACAGACGACCTCGGTCCGGATATTGGTCGGTATGCCGCCCATGACGTAGTGAACGGTGGGAATGACCGGAATCGGTTCCTTGTGCGCATCGACTCCGGCGAAGGTGCGGGCGGTCTGGACGATGCCCGGAAGGCGCTCATCGAGCACATCCGCAGGCAGGTGCTCGAGATGCAGGTGAATATGATCCTTCTTCTCGCCGACGCCGCGGCCTTCGCGGATCTCGATCGCTTCAGCGCGGCTGACGACATCGCGCGAGGAGAGATCCTTCTCCCGAGGAGCATACTTCGGCATGAAATGCTCCCCGGCGCTGTTGGTGAGGAACCCGCCCTCGCCACGCGCGCCCTCGGTGATCAAAACGCCCGCCCCGTACACGCCGGTCGGGTGAAACTGAATGAACTCCATATCCTGCAGCGGCAGCCCGGCCCGCAGCACCATGGCGCTGCCGTCCCCGGTGCAAGTGTGGGCGGAGGTGCAAGACTGGTAGACACGCCCGCAGCCCCCCGTCGCGATGACCGTCATGTTGGCGCGGAACCGGTGAATTGAGCCGTCCTCGAGACACCAGGCAAGCAAACCCCGGCAGGCTCCGTCCTCGTCCATCAGCAGATCGATGGCGAAATATTCGATGAAAAACCGTGCGCCGTGCTTGAGGCACTGCTGGTAGAGGGTATGAAGAATCGCATGGCCGGTTCGATCGGCCGCGGCGCAGGCGCGGTAAGCCATATCGCCTTTCGCGTATTCGGTGGTGTGCCCACCGAAACGGCGCTGGTAAATCGTGCCCGCCTCGGTGCGACTGAACGGCACGCCGAGATGCTCGAGCTCGACCACTGCTGCAATCGCCTCGCGGCACATATAAGCGATCGCATCCTGATCCCCGAGCCAGTCGGAGCCGCGCACCGTATCGAACATGTGCCAGCGCCAGTCATCCTTCTCGACGTTCCCCAGAGCGGCGCTGATGCCGCCCTGCGCGGCGACCGTGTGGCTCCGGGTGGGAAAAACCTTGGTAATACAGGCCGTATTGAGGCCTGCCGCGACCATTCCGAGCGTCGCCCGCAATCCGGCGCCGCCCGCGCCCAGAACGATCACGTCGAAGGAGTGGTCGACAATTTCGTAGCTGGCAGACATATCTGCGACCTCCTATCGGCCGAGAAAGAGCTTGAGGACAGCGAGCACGCTGGCGCCCGCGAGGATCGCCGTGGCAGCGCGGAGGATGAGTGCTGCGAGCAGCAGGCGCGCGCGCGTGTGAACATAGTCGAGGTAGACCGAGCGCAAGCCAACCATCATGTGCTCGAGCGCGGCCAGCACGAAGAGGATGACGAGCAGGGCGGCGGCCGGCGAGGCAAGCCACGCCTCTGCGGTGATCCGAGGGGAGGTGGCGAGCCGCAGTATCGAGGCGGCAAAATATAGACCGAGAGGGATGAGTGCGAGCGCGGTGAGGCGTTGCAGGCGCCATTCCTTGAGTCCATCGCGCGCGCTGCCGAGGTGTCGTACCCGCCGCAGCACATTCTCATCGCGCAACCCGGTCGCGCTCGACAAAGAGACAGCTTTTGCCATATCAGACTCCGAACTGGTTAGGAGATTTCTCTAGGCCAGATACACGTACAGCCAGGTGAGTGCGGTCAGCAGCACGGTCGCTATCAGCACCGCATACCCGCTGCGATAGGCGTCCCGAATCTGGAAGCCGTAGCCCAAGTCCCAGACGAGATGCCGAATCCCGCTACACAGGTGATAGAAGAAGGCGGCCGACCACAAAACCAGCAGCACGATGCCGATCGGCGAGGCCAGGAAAACATGAGTCGCGGCGAACAGCTCCCCGCCTGCGGCCACGGCGATCAGCCACCAGGCGAGCAAAATCGAGCCGACCGACAGCGCAATCCCTGTAAGCCGGTGGAGAATCGACAGCGCCGAGGTAATCTGGAAGCGGTACCAGGTGGGGAACATGAAAGGTGACAACGGACGTTCCATGGTGTGGAGTGCTCCTCAAGGTGTCATCTGAAATTGGCCGCTCTGCTGTCCCCCGTGAGCACGGTCTTCCCAGAATCCGCGCAGCGTGCACAGCACATCGTGGTCGTGCTCTTTCGGCGGCTGATGGCCGCCGAGGATCCACTCGAAAAGATCCGGGTCGGAGCAGTCGAGCAGCGACTCGAAGCGATCGAGTTGAGTTTCATCGAAGTCTTCCAGGCACGTATCGGCGAACGACCCGAGCAGCAGATCACTTTCCTGGGTCCCCCGATGCCAGCATCGGAAAAGGAGTCGCCTGCGGCGGATGTCGGAGCGGTCATCGTGCAAGGGCTCATCGGCTTTGCTTTGGTGGGTCACGGGTTACCTCGGCTCTTTCGGTCGGATGCAACCGTACCTGATGGCCATACACGCAAGACACACGGAAAGGTGGAGGGCGGCGCAGCAACGACCTGCTCGGCACGGCTGGCGGGAAGTATCAACCGTCAAAAGGGGTCGAGAGGCGAGAAGGTGAGCGACGCCGTTGACATCGCACGCGAGACCCGGGTCCTACAGGCTAAGCGCCTTCCTCGATGCGGGGGCGACTGCGCCGTTAGGTGCTTCTAGGTCTGAATACCGCATTGAGCTCATTTCGTGCCTCGGGAGAGAATGCTGCCGCTGGCGAGTGCAATCGCGCGCAGAGGTATTTTTTTACCGCAGGCAAGGTCTCCAGGCTCCAGCCCTCCTGCTTGAAGCAGGAACGTATGACTTCCGGTTCCGAATAGATTGCAATCTCGCCGCCGCCGATCGAGAGTGTGCAACCGTTGAATTCGGCCGCATCGTCGGTACTCAGCCACGTGACGATGGCGCCGACTTCGTTGGCACGCGGAAAGATCGAATGGCTGAACGGATGAGTACCGCACATGGGAGCGCCGTGGCGAGCCTCGAAGGACTTTATCGTATCGTAGAAAGCCGCACTGCTGAGACCCGTATCGAGGGCACGCGGCCGCACGGCATTGCAGCGCACGTTGAACTGGGCAAGTTCCCACGCCACCGCCCGGGTGAAGCCGACCACTCCTTCCTTGGCGGCGGCGTAGGCGGATCGGTTCATCACCCCGAGCCCGGCGTCCGAGCTGGTATTGATGATGACGCCGCTGCGCTGCGCGCGAAAAATAGGAGCAGCGTGACGCACCGTGGTAAAGCAACCCTTAAGGTTGACGGCGATTGCGGAGTCCCATGCCGCTTCCGGCATCTCACCTACCCAGACTCCCGACGGATCACCGATGCCCGCATTGTTGATCAGGATGTCAAGACGCTCGAATGCGGTGATGGCGGCTCTCACGATTGCCTCGCCGCCGGCAAATGTCGCAACGGAGTCATGGTTTGCAACGGCACTTCCGCCAGTAGCAGTGATTTCCTCAACGACGCGATGCGCGGAGTCCCCTTGGATGTCGTTGACGACCACCGACGCGCCGGCGCGCGCAAGCTCGATGGCCTCGGCGCGTCCAATTCCGCCGCCTGCTCCGGTCACTATCGCGACTTTTCCTGCGAGGCTGCCGGGGACTGTTTCTAACGTCATGAATGCCGACCTTGGCTTGGGTTAAGGCGATTGTCCTGCTCAGAATTTAGCGCCAACCTCGACACCCCATGTCGCGGGCGCGCTCCAGCCGGCACCGATGCCGAAGCTGACGTACTGGACTTGCGTCCGGTAGCGCTCATTGGTGATGTTATCGCCAAACAGAGCGACCGTGTATTTTCGCGAAGGATCCTGCCATTGGGCGCGCAGCGCCAGCGTTGTATACCCGGGTTGCAAGAATTGGGTGCCCGAAGGACTGAAGTAGAACTTCGACGAGTAATAGAAATTGCCTGACAACGAATACTCCCCGGTGGTGGTCGTGCCAGTCGTGACTCGCGGACCCACAGTCGCCGTATAGTCGGGTACGTGCTGCATGTGTGTGTCGTGAAGAATCGTATCGGTATTCACGTAATCGAACGAACCCGGCGTGCACGACCCGGCGTATTTTGGGGGTAGCGTAGCTGGGTTGGCTGGGCAGCTCGCGTAAATCGGCGCTCCCACGACGGTTCCATCGACAACGGTGCCGAAGGTTTGGTAGCGCGCATGGGTCCAAGATGCACCGGCATTCAACTGGACATGCTCATCCAACTCAAAGCGGAGCTGGTCTTCTAGACCGTAGATATGTGACTGCGCGGCATTCACAATGAAGGCCTCGGCAGCTCCGAAGAACTCCGAAACCTGCAAGTTCTTGTAGTCGTAGTAAAACGCAGCTGCCTGGTTGGAGAACCCGTGCATGTCGAGCTTGTAGCCGACTTCAAACGCGCTCACGGTTTCCGGCTGCACATTATTGCACTTGAAATCGGGCGGGTCCTGGCAAGAGCCGCCGACGTCGATGATTGCAGCCTTGTAGCCTCGCGTAAACGAGGCGTAGGCGCTCGATTCATCCGTCGGCTTATAGCGGACGACGACACGGGGCGTCACTCTGTTGCCATCGATACTGGGCACGTGATTCTGGGCGTTGCTGAACATGGTGTTCCAATAGGCATCCTCCACGATATCGTGCGAGTAGCGGGCGCCCAGCGTAATGAACATCTCCGGCGTCAGCGCATAGGTGCCGTCGAAGTAGCCGGCGTAGCTCTGCGTCGTGGTGCTGGAGCCGCCCAGACGAATCGGTCCGACCGTCTCAACGAAGTTATCAATATAGGTGACATACGTATCTTGGTTGCTGAAGAAGAAGCCGCCGCCCGTCCATTGCAGGCGCGTACCAGGTTTGGAGGCCACTAGCAGTTCCTGGCTGATGGTTTTGTCGAAGGTCGGAAGTCCAATCTGAAAGACCGGAAGACCCGTCTGGTCGAGATTTACGGACTGATTGACGTCCTCTCTCCGCCACTGCGAGTAGGAGGTGAGGTCGGCGACGTTCAGATCGGCCTTGATCGTCATCTGCGCAATATCGGTGCTGGACGTGAGGTATGTGGGCAGATCGTTCGCCACCGAGTTGGGATGGGTCGTATATAGCCCCGGGACCGTCGGGGTTTGGATGCCCCACGGCATACCGGTCGTCAGGTTGATCGTCGTATCGGTGTTGGAATTAGTCAATACTGCGGTCGGGTCCCTCTCTCGGGAATCCGTGTAGCGCGCCAGCACTGAAACCTTGTCCGAAAACGCGATCTTGAGGGCCGTGCGGACCGTCCAGTCCTGATAGGCGCCGACATGGTCATCGTCGTCCAATATGTTGGTGAGAAAGCCATTACTCTTGCTCAACACACCCTCCACGTTCATGGCCACCGCCTGCCCCAGGCCGGTCGTCGCATAGGCCTGATAGCGTTGGGCGTTAAAACTGCCATAGGACACCTTGATGTCGGCGCGCGGATCAGTGCTGGGATCGGGGGTCGTCACGAGAATCGCACCGCCCGTGGTGTTGTGGCCGAACAGCGTGCCCTGGGGGCCCTCCAGAACTTGGACGCTGGTCACGTTCAGCAACTGGAAGTCCGCCGCCAGCGGGTTCGGTGAATAGAAGCCGTCGATGTAGATGCCCACGTTGGACCCGCCGCCCGAGGTAGTCACGCCCGTACCGATGCCTCGGATCGTCGGCTGGAAGAAGCCCGACGTGTTATCGAACCGCAGCGAAGGTGTGAGCTGCGAGATGTCACCGAGGTTTTGGACATGGGCGGTCGTCAGCTGCTGGGCACTGAGGGCCGTGATCGAGATCGGCACGTCGACCATGGCCTCCGAGCGGCGCTGCGCGGTGACGACGATCTCCTCCAGACCGGTGGGGTTATCTTCCTTGTCGGGCACGACGATTGCCACCGTCGATTGGGCGCTCTGCGCAAAAACAGCCATCGAGTCGATGAGAAAAAGCCCGGTCGTAGGGAAGACGCCGAGCAAAGCGAAAACTCGTGTCATTGACGGAGCTCTCCCCTGATTCGCTTCTTACTGGCCTTGACTCATTATATTCTGCTTCGGCGATGAAACCATTAGCGGGCTGCGCCCCCCCCGAGGATCCGGGCGATCGGTGATGCCGAGAGGAAAGTCTTTCGGAGGGGTGCTTCCGGTGGCAGAGAATCCGCGATCTTGAGAATCGTCGCACGGCTGAGTTCTCGGTTGCGTTCGGCCGATTCTATATTCCCCGACCGATCGTCAAGCGCGGCGGCGGTCGCTCGAACCCGCCAGTCAGCCAGCGGGACCTCGAAGCCCTCCATCGATGTCGAAGCCTTCGCGATGCACTCGGCGGCGCGCACGAGATCTCCCTCTGCCATCGCGACCCGCGCGTTCGCATCCCACGCAAGCGCTCGCCACGTGCGCTCCTCAGTACCCAGCGTCGATTCGAGGAACCGCTCGCCGTGCACGGATGCCTGTGCGGGATCCTCCTTGGCAAGCCAGAGCTCGGTCAGAGCCGAGTCGAGCAGTAAGCGGCAAAACCAGTCATTCATCGTAGGGTGTCGATCCATCTCGCGACGCGCCAGCGACAGGTGCTCGGTGGCCGGTCCGTATCGGCCAAGAGCCACCTCTGCCGTCCCGATCACCGCCAGCCGCAAGCGCTGGCTGGCAGGGATTATCGCATCGCCGAGTGCTTGCGCCGCCGATTCGCAGATCGCCAGCGCACCCTCAAAGTCCATCGCGACGACACTCAACCACGCTTGCCGGAAGCGCAAGAGGTGCGCGTAGATATCATTTCCGTTTTTGGTGAGCGCCGCGACTCCGGCTTCAACCTCTCGACCTGCTTCGCCCCACTCACCCAGGAACAGAGCGTCGTTGAACAAAATGTTCGCTGCGGCGATCTGTTCCACGTCGGCGCAAGGATTGACTGGATTTCCCTGCGTCAGAAGCGCGAGCCCCTCGAGTGCGCAGCGGCGCGAATCACGATATTCGGAACACATCAACAGGAGGCGGCTGTACCAGATGAGGTGGCGCCCTGAGACCACGCCGGCCTCGCGCAACTCCAACATCGCACTTCGACACTCAGACGCGTCAGTCGGGTTCCACCCGCCGCTCTGGAGGCGCCAGTCCGAGCACTTCATCCGCATATCCGCCCGCGCCAGTGGATCGACCTGGCGGGCGTTGAGCAGCAGCGCCCGATCCAGCAGTTCGAGGCCGCGTGTCCAATCGGCCCATGACCATAGCTTTCCCATCTCCACCAAGGCGCGCACTTCAACGTCGACGGCACCACAGTCAGCGGCGCGGGTGGCCAGTGCTTCATACAGACTCAGCGCGCGGGCATCATGGATCAGGTAAAGGATGGACGAGAGTGTCTCCAGAACTTCCATCTCTGTACGCGCGCGTTGATGACCGGGAAGCTTGCTCGTCAATGAAAGTGCATGTTCCAGTAGCGCAATGGCTTCGCGGTGTCCGCAGCGCCGTTCTCCCGCATCCGCGGCGAGCCGCAGGTATTTGATAGTGCGCAGCCAATCGGAACTTTCCTCGAAGTGGTACGCGAGTTCCGCTGCCACCTCGCTCTGTTGATGTGAGTACAAAGTCTCGAGTCGCTCGCCGACGCGCCGATGCAGCGTTCTCCGGCGCGATGGCGGCTGCCGGCGATACAGCACCTGGCGATACAGCGCGTGCACGAACTCGCAGCGGGCGGAAACGAATCCGCCCGGAAGCTGGTGAATCCCCGCCGCGCGCACCATCCGGCGCCGATGCGCCATCGACTCATAGAGGCTTTCATACCCTTCCGCATCTCCGTTAATGACCGCGGCGCAGAGACTTGCCGAGAAAGTAGCACCTTGCACGCTCGCTGCTTCGAGCGCCCGCTGCTCCTCTACGCTCAGGCGCTCAATCTGCGCTTCGATCATTTGGCGCAGCGTCTCCGGTACGCCAAGATCAACCTCCTCCAGAGGTACCTTGACCTGCCAGCGCCCCTGCTCTTGCGCAATGAATCCTCGTTGCATCAGGTGATCCAAGGTCGCCACCATGAACAAGGGGTTGCCGCCTGAGTGACGGTAGACGCATTCGGCCAGCGCCTTCGGCGAGGTCTCCTGCGGGGAGTCGGCGTCGAGATATTCGGCGACCTGCGCTTCTGCCAGCGGCTCGAGGTCGATGTTCTGGCACAACTGATGTACCAGCAGATCTTGCACGAGTGCACTCAACGGATGCTTTGCGGTCAACAGGTCAATCGGGCGAGTCGTGGCGATCAGCATCAGCCTCGCCATCGACCGGCGCCGAGCAAGCGCGGCAATCACATCAATAGTCGAGTGATCCACCCACTGGAGATCCTCGAGCACCAGCAGGAGTGGGGTCTTTGCAGCGATCGCATCGAGCGCCGCTTCAATTTCCCGCAGCATGCGCTCGCGCGTCGCCCCCAAAATTTCCTGACGGAGGACCGCGCGATGCCGCTCCGTCAGGAGGGCGGGAAACTGCACCAGCCACGTGGGCGCCTGGGCGGCCAGGATCTCGACAATCAAGGCTGCCGCAGGACCCACGCACAATTGGCCGAGCGCCTCGAGCGTCGGGTAATACGCCTCGGTGCCCCCGTAGGTTTCGATGCATTGCCCTCGCGCGACATGAAGTGCCGGATTGTCAATCACGGCCTGATGCAGAAACTCATCCACCAGGGCGGTCTTGCCGATGCCCGGCTCGCCGTTCACGAAGACCACTTGGCGCCGGCCCGCGGAGGCTGCGCGAAGGCGATCACGCAGCGCGGAAAGCGCTCGCTCTCGTCCGACCAGGTGTCCATGCGTTGATCGCGCCTCGACTGCCGCATCGAGTGCAGATCCTTCGCGTACCGGCGCGATGAACCGATAGCCCCTTCTCGGCACCGTCTCTATATATCGGGGCGTCTTCGGATCGTCCCCCAAGACCTTCCTGATCTCGTAGAGCTGGGTCTTGATGGCTTCAGGTTGCACGTAGAGTTTTGGCCACACCGCCCCGAGGATCTCATCCTCGGTGACGAGTCGTCCCGCATTCTCAACGAGGTAACGCAGCAGCGTGAAGGGCCGCGGCGGCAGCCGGATGCGCTCGTCCTCACCGCTGTCCACACGCCGCAGCAGACATTGATTGACGGTGTCGAGCCGAAACCCCAGGAATTCCATCATGACCGCTTTCCATCTCCGAGCATGACCGACATCGAATCTGCTGTAACTTCTTGAACGAAATAGTCTTTTTCTTATCCCCGGTAGGCATCACGAAAGCCTTACCGATCGCTCACGACCCGCGGCACGCAACGCCTTACTCTGACAATGTCCGAGAAGCCGGACAGAGCATACCGCCATCGACCACCATCGTGGCATCGCGCTGCCCGTTTGCCGGCCCGTACCAGGGAACAACACATGAATCCCCAGTCCATAAGCCGTCAGATCGTCCTCGCTTCCCGAGCGTGCGGACGGCTGCAAACTCATCACTTCCGTCTTGAGTACGATGTAATGCCTGCCCTGCCCCCCGGCGGCGTCCTGCTACGCGTGCTTTACCTGTCTCTTGACTCGGGCGCGCAGCTGGTCAGGGTTGGCCAAGTGATCGCCGGGGAGAGCGTCTCGGAGGTAATGGCATCCGATCACCCCGCGTACGCCACAGGCGACTTCGTGCTTTGCTCCACCGGCTGGCGAACGCACGTGGCATCCGATGGCACAGGACTGCGCAAGGTCGACCCCGCGTTTGCCCCGGTCAGCACCGCCTTGGGCGTGCTCGGAACACCGGGGTTCGCGGCCTATTCGGGCGTCACGCTGATTGGCAAGCCCAAGCCTAGCGAAACCGTGGTGGTGGCCGCGGCGAGCGGCACAATCGGATCATTGGTCGGTCAACTAGCCAAGGTGGCCGGCGCGCGCGCCGTCGGCATTGCCGGGAATGTGGACGAGTGCCGCTACATTCAGGGCGAACTCGACTTTGACGCGGCAATCGATCACCGCACGCCGGATCTTGCCGAGATGCTGGCCACGGCCTGCCCACATGGGATCGACATCTATTTCGAGAATGGCGGCGACGGCCCGATCTGGCAAGCGGTGCTGCCGCTGCTCAACCGATTTGCGCGCGTTCCCGTCTGCGGATTGGCAACGCAATCTAGTGGAGCAGGCACGGCCGAAGGCCTCAACGGGCTGATAGAGACCCTGCGAGCGGTGGCGAGCAAGAGCCTCACCCTTCGTGGCTTCGTGGGCGACGAATTCGCCGACACGCATTATTTCGAGTTTCTTCGGATGGTATCGCAAGGGATCGCGGACGGACGGATTCGCTATCGCGAAGACCTTACCCATGGCCTGGAGAATGCGCCCAAAGCCTTAATCAAGTTGCTGGAGGGACGCACCTTCGGGAAGGCGCTTGTCCGCGTAGCGCCCTAAGAGCTTAGGGCGGCTCTCTGGACCGTCGAGGTATAATCGCTCGAAAACCGCGGCGCCCACCCACGCCGGCGTTTGCGATCATCGGCGAGCCTGCACGCGTACACCTATGACAAGAATCCACACCATTAGGCGTGCGCCCAACGGACATGCGAGAGCCGCGCCCGCAACGCGCCGGGGCACCTTTGCGTGCACGCTTCTGCTCTGCGGTGCGATCCTCGCGCCGCTTGCAGGATGCCCTCGCGCCTTCGCCGCTGAAGCGTTGGGCGACCTCATTCAATATGTGCACACGGCGTGGACCGACAGCCCAGGCTTGAAGGGCCGGATCAACTCGATCGTGCAGACGAGTGACGGCTATCTGTGGCTCGGCACGGAATTTGGCCTGGTTCGCTTTGATGGCATTCGGTTTGTCCCATCTGGACCCGGAGTCGGGCCGCCTCTCCCGAGCTCGAACACGTTGTCTCTCCTGGCTGCGCGCGATGGCACGCTGTGGGTCGGCACACTGGACGGGCTCGTCAGTTGGCATCAGGGCCAACTCATTCGATACCCTGCGCTCGCCGCAACCCCTGTCTTCTCCCTGCTGGAGGACCACGAGGGCACGGTGTGGGCGGGAGGGGCTGCAGGGCTCTGCGCGATTCGTGGAATAAAAGTTCAGTGCAATGAGATCGAAGGGCCACCCGGCCATGGTTTGTTTTATTCTAATGAAAATCGCGGCAGTGTCGTTTATTCCTTGTATGAGGATAGCGAGAGACATCTGTGGGTCGGAACCGAATCGGGTTTGTGGCGGTGGACGCCCGGTCCTCCACACCGCTACGCCTCGCAGATCTTTCGCGCGCCGCAGGCTCTGGTGTCAGGGGACCGCGGAACGGGGCTGGTTGCCATCAGCGGCGCGGACGACCGCATCCTGCTGCAGAGCACTGGTACTGGGATGGAGGAATACACCATCCCCGGCGTCCCGCAACTATTTGGAGCCGAGAGTCTACTGCGCGATCGCCAGGGGGCTCTTTGGATCGGAACGATGCAGCGCGGACTCTTGCATGTTCAAGGGGGGAGAGTCACCTGGCTAGAGGAAGGAAGTCGTCTTTCGGGCGATTTCGTCGACGCTCTGCTGGAGGATCGCGAGGGTACTATTTGGGTTGGCACTACCAATGGCCTCGACCACCTTCGTCAAGCCGCCGTGTCTACGATCTCGGCGAATGAAGGACTGTCCACGCCAGTGGCGTGTGTCCTTGCAGCCCGGGATGGCAGTCTTTGGATGGGTTCTTACGGTGGCCTGAACCGATGGAGCCGCGGCCAGCGGACCATCTATCGTTCGAAGGCCCCGCCCGCGCGACCGGCCGCGGCCCTAGGGCCACAGACTGGGTCGGGACCTGGCGAGATTACACAAATAGTTGATGCCGAATTACCGGGCAACGCAATCGATTCCCTCTTCGAAGATGCGCGCGGTCGAATTTGGGTCGGCACTGACCACGGCACAGCCTGGTTCGAGAATGGCAAATTTCATCGCGTAGTGGGTGTGCCTGACACAATTTGGATCGCAATGTTTGCTGATGCCCGCGAGGGCGTCTGGATAAGTTATCCCGGCTCTGGCCTATTTCACGTAGTCGCAGGGAGCGTCGTCGAGTCCGTGCCGTGGCCATGGTTCGCGCGCGGGCCAGACCCTCGGCTTAGCGCGGCCGTAGCCGACCCGCTCACCGGCGGACTGTGGCTGGGATTCCTCCACGGAGGAGTTGCCTACTTCAAGGACCGACAGGTCCGTACATCCTTTAGCGGCAAGGAGGGCCTGGGTTCGGACATGGTTTGGAATCTCCACATCGATCATGAGGGCACACTTTGGGCAGCCACGGAAGGCGGTCTCAGCCGCATCAAGGACGGCCGGGTCACGACGCTGACGACCCGCAATGGAATGCCTTGCGATTCCACTAAATGGGTTATCGAGGACGACGCCTTCTCCCTGTGGCTGAACACCGCCTGCGGCCTCCTGCGAATCGACCGAACCGAGCTCGACGCGTGGGCGTCGGATTCGCAACGTCCGATTCATCCGCTCGTGTTTGATAGAACTGACGGGCTGAGGATGCATGCGCTGGGCGCCGCCTTAAATCCAGTGGTGACCAAGTCGACGGATGGCAAATTGTGGTTCGTGCATCTGGACGGTGTCAGCGCCATTGATCCCCTTCACCTGTCCATCAACCGGGTTCCTCCGCCCGTCCACATCGAGCAGATCACCGCAGATGGGCAGACTTACGCCGCCGTTTCAGGGTTGCGTCTGCCTGCACAGTTGCGCGACCTCGCGATCGATTACACCGCCCTGAGCTTGGTTGCTCCGGAAAAAGTGCGCTTCCGGTTCAAGCTTGAAGGACAGGACCGTGAGTGGCGGGAAGTCCTCAACACCCGCCGCGTGCAGTATTCGAACCTTGCACCGGGCAGTTACGGCTTTCGTGTCACCGCCGCCAACAACAGCGGTGTCTGGAACCAGGAAGGCGCATTGCTTAATTTTTCCATCGCACCCGCGTTCTGGCAGACAGACTGGTTTCGCGCCCTGTGTGCGGCAGCGTTTGCGGCGTTGCTGTGGGTGCTATACCGCGTTCGGCTCCGGCAGGTAGCCCGGAAATTCGAGCTGGGCCTGGACGCGCGCGTCGCCGAGAGAACTCGAATCGCTCGCGAGCTGCATGACACACTCCTGCAGAGCTTCCACGGCTTGCTGCTCAGGTTCCAGACTGTGTGGGATCTGCTCCCGACGCGACCGGCCGAAGCGAGAGACATACTCGGCCGTTCGATCGATCAGGCGAACAAGGCGATAACGGAGGGACGCGAGGCTGTGGAAGGGCTGCGCACCTCGACGCAGGAATCCGACGATCTCGTACTCGCGATCCGCACGCTCGGCGAAGAACTCGCGTCGGCCGAAGCCGACACACATTCGGCCGCCTTTCGAATAGACGTGGAGGGCGCCCCGCGGCCTATGCACCCGATCGTTCGCGATGAGATCTACCGGATCGCCGGCGAGGCGCTCCGCAACGCTTTCAACCATTCGCGCGGTACGCAAATCGAAGTAGCGCTCCACTATGACGAGCGAGAGCTTCGGCTGCGGATTCGGGATAACGGCAGGGGTATCGAGGCGAAGGCGCTCGCCGACGGCGGGCGGCGGGGGCACTATGGCCTGCGCGGAATGCACGAGCGTGCCGAGCTCATCGGCGGCAAGCTCACGGTGTGGAGCGCGCCGGATTCGGGCACCGAAGTTGAGTTCAGCGTCCCCGCCTCGCGCGCCTACGCCCCGGCTCGCTCTGCGCGAGCCATGGGTGCGCTGAACGATTGAGTGAAGCAGCACGCGGAGCAAACTGTGACCCTTGAGAATCCGATTCGGATCATGGCTGTCGACGACCATCCTTTGATTCGAGAGGGAATCGCCGGGCTGCTCTCTGCACAGCCGGATCTGAACCTGGTGGCCGAGGCCACCAGCGGGCGTGAGGCGATCCAGCAGTTCCGCGTACATCGCCCGGACGTCACACTGATGGACATCCGGATGCCGGATATGAGTGGGCTGGATGCGATCAGCGCGATCCGCAGCGAATTTCGGGACGCCCGCATCATCGTGCTCACCACCTATTCCGGCGATGTGCAGGCGCTGCGCGCCATGCGCGCGGGCGCCCAGGCTTATCTGCTCAAGGACGCACTGCGCCGCGAGCTTCTAGACACGATTCGGGCCGTGCACATCGGCAAGAAAACGCTCTCGCCTGAGGTCTCATTCCAGCTGGCCGAGCATCTGGCGGATGATCCTCTCACGCCGGCGGAGATCCGCGTCTTACGCCTGATTGCGGGGGGCAACGCCAACAAGGAAATAGCCACTCAGCTCTCGTCGAGCGTGGAGACCGTCAACGGGCAGGTCCGGAGCATTCTGTCCAAACTGGGCGCGAAGGACCGAACCCACGCCGCCATGATCGCTCTGAAGCGCGGGATTATCGAATTCTAGGAGGCTCCTCGACCAAGCGCACGATCCCCAAACGAATGCCCGTTCCGGACAGTTTGGGGGTTTACGGCAAGGAAAGTCGCCGCATAGTCTCGAGCCCCTATGCGTCGACTTTTTTTTTCATTTCCTCGTGGCGCTCCTGGAGTCGGACTCCTGCTCCTGCGAGTGGTGTCCGGGACCAATTTGCTGTTTACCGCAATCGTGGCGTTGACGACCGCAAGCGGGCTCGGGGCGGCTCTGGATCACGTTCTGTCTGCGGTTCTTGGGCTAATCCTCCTCGCAGGACTCTGGACACCGATCGCGGGTGTACTCGCGGCAATTCATGCGCTCTGGCATGGCTTCGCGTACCCAGCCGACGAGTCGCAATCTCTGTCGCTCGCTACCATTGGTGCGGCGCTAGCCTTACTCGGACCGGGCGCCTGGTCGATTGATGCGCGACTGTTCGGATGGAGGCGGATAGACATTCCAGGCAAAATTCCGCCGGATTCTCCCCCGTTTTGAGTCCCGTGCCCCCCCTTAGCTCGGCAGCCCAGGGTCAGCGATGGTGCATCGGTGGCTACGCATATGAGTCGATACGCGATCGCATAATGGGCTATCGGCTGGTGGTGAAATGCAACAGAGTGCGATTTCCCCGGAAGGGAGGGATTGCAGAAATCAGGTACCTAGGGTGTTCCATCGCTTTGGCCGCTTTCTGTGGGGTCGGTTACGCCACGTCTTTCGACACGCTCGCGACTTCAAGCTCGGCTGCCAGCCAAAGTAGCCCCACGGCTGAGGAGTCGCCGGAAAATCAAGAAATGCTCGAAGAAGTCATCATCACCGCGCAAAAGCGGCCCGAGCGGCTCGAGGACATTCCGGTCGCTGCGCGGGTCGTGTCATCGCAGGCTCTCGCTGCCGCCAACGTGGCCGATCTATCGGATCTCAACAACCTCGTACCATCGGTGCAACTGAATGGCACGATCAATGGCCGTGTGCCGACCGGCATCCGTGGCATCTCGAGCGTCTCCAATGAGGGCGCTGTGGGGATCCCATCGGGGGTCGCTGTCATGATCGACGGTGTGCCGGTGCCCTCGGATTCGTTCGACGCCAACAACGTCATGGGCATCCAGAACGTTGAAGTCCTGCTCGGTCCCCAGTCGACTTTAGGCGGCCGGACGGCCGCCTCCGGCGTAATCAACCTCACGACGCGCGGGCCGACCGACTCGCCCTATGGGTTCGCCAATGCAACCGTGACGACCGATCGCGAATATCGTATCGAGGGTTTCCTCTCTGGACCCCTCATCGATCGGGTGGAGGGGAGCCTCGATGCATACAGGAGGACAACGCCCTACCCAATCACAAACCTGACGCTCAATCAAACGACCACGCAGGACATTTACGGCGCGCGTGCGAAGCTCAAATTCGCAATTACTGATGATCTGGACCTTACGCTCATGGGCCACGACGAAAATACCGTAGGCACCGGCTTCAACTTCACGTACATTTACATCACGCCCGGTAACACGTTTCTATTCCCCGGCAGCCCATTTACGCAAGCGGTCATGCTGCCCGGGATCAAGCTCTCGTGGCAGAACCTCGATTACACCAGCCCGGTCACCACAGCCGGCGCCACCTATCGTGATAACGACTACAGCGCGATCATCGACTATCGGCTGCCGGGCGGTTACACCCTGACGTCGACGAGCGCCTACACCCAGGAAAATCAGCACCTAGTGCAGGATTTGTTCGCGGTCAACGAGTATTACTGGACGGTGCTGACCGGAGCCGGAACCAACGTCTATAACAATACACAACAGCTCTTCACGACGGTGCAGCAAACCAGCGAGGAGCTCAAGATTTTATCGCCCGTTGATCAGACTTTTAGCTGGCTATCGGGCTTCTTCTATTCCGATACGACGGTGGACGAGCACGGCCTGCGCACGTTCCCTCCGGCACCCGTTGACTCATTCGCGGTTCCGACGACTGCCACGTATGACCTCTATGCTCGCTCGACGCTGCAGGTGACGCCTTCGACCTCGCTGATCACGGGACTTCGCTTCAATCATGATGTCATCAGCTATCGAATCGATCAGCTAGTTCCGCCGCAGCCCTATCACAGTGCCGGCAGCGCAGCGAACAATACCCTGGTGGGTGACATCGCCCTTAAGCAACAGTTGACCAGCAACGTGATGACGTATGTGAGCTACTCGCGCGGTTATTCGCCTGCTGCGTACAACACCTCTGCGCAATTGACGAGCAACGCCTCGTTGGCGCCCGTATCGCGCGAGAACATCAATAGCTTCGAGATCGGTACCAAGGGCACTTATCTGGACCGCCGGGTGATCCTCAACGCCGATTTGTTCGATACGATCTACAGAAACTACCAGGTACAAAGTTATTCATACGCGCCTGGGGTCCTGTCTCCACCCCTCACGCTTTCCTCGGCCGGGCGCGCGGAGACGCGCGGCTTGGAGCTCCAAACCGACTGGCTGGCGACGCCAACGACCCAGTTGACCTTCAATAGCGCATACATTGACGCCAAGTTCAAAGACTACGAGAGCGCACCGTGCTATGGCACGCAGCCCACTATTCCTATCACGCAGCTGAACGCTCAGCCACCCGCAGGGCTATGCGGTCAGCTGACCGTGGCTGGTATGCCCCAGGGGAGCCCGTATCAGAATGTCAGCGGCGATACCATGCCGAATGCCCCCAAGTTCAAGGGTATTCTCTCGATCGAGCAGCGCGTGCCACTCGCAAATCACCCGTATCAATGGGTGTTCGACGCCAACTACATCTACCGCACCTCGGCGCAAATGCTTCCCGATCAAAATCCTTATGCGGTCCAGGGGGGATTTGGCCTACTCAACCTGAGTGCAGCTTTGCGGAGCAATGACGGACGGTATTCCGCGACGCTATTCGTCAAGAACCTCACCAACCACGTGTACTACACCGACGTCGAGGATTTCTGGAGCGGGCTGTGGACTGGCAGCCCCAGCCACACCGGCGTCGCCGTTATCGGCCAGCCGGCACGCGACGCCGAGCGCTACGGTGGCATCAGTTTTTCAGTAAAGCTGTTTTGAGAGACTCGACAGATGAGTTTGATCGCAGCTTGTCATTCAACTACGCGGAATGAGAGAGCCTCGGCCGCAGCGCATCGGCGCACTCGCGCGGTCCTACTTTGCGGCGCGATTCTCATGCTTCTTGCTCCATGTCCTCGCGCCTTCGCATCCGAAATATCGGGCGATCTCATTCCGTACACGCACATGGCGTGGGCAACAAGCGTAGGTTTGCAGGGGAAGGTCAGGTCAATCGCGCAAACGGCCGACGGATACCTCTGGCTCGGCACCGAATTTGGCTTGGTTCGGTTTGATGGGGTCAGTTTTGTCCCCTCAGGGCCGGGAGTAGGACCGCCGATTGCGGGCGTCTACACCCGTTCAGTGCTGGCGGCGCGCGATGGCACCCTGTGGATCGGTACCATCAATGGACTGACGAGTTGGAAAGGCGGCCGGTTCACCGAATACCCAGAGCTTGCGGGAAAACTAGTCATGTCCCTGTTGGAGGACCATACGGGAACGGTATGGGCGGGAGGCCCCGGCGGGTTGTGTGCTATTCAGCCGGGACGTATTCGGTGCGATCAGACCGGGAGTGATGGACGTCGAAGCGGCATCGGTGCGCTTTTTGGCGATCGGGGCACTATCGTCTATTCCCTGTACGAAGACAGCAATGGTCGTTTGTGGGCCGGAACGGAGTCGGGTCTCTGGCAGTGGACACCCGGTACGCCGCATCGCTTTGATACCCAACCCATCACGGTCCAACAGGCGCTGGCGGCGGGGGAGCAAGGCAAAGGAATGATTGCCATAACGGGCGGCGAAGAGCGCGCCCTACAACAGATCAACCCTGACGGGATGAAGCCGTATCAGATCTCGGGTGCGCGGCCGCCATTCCAAGCGGAGGCGTTGCTTCGGGATCATCTCGGTGCCCTCTGGATCGGAACGGTAGAGCACGGGCTCTGGCGAGTTCAGGATGGTACGGTCACTCATTTTTCGCAGGAAAACGGCCTTTCGGGCAATCTCGTCAGCGCCCTCTTTGAGGATCGCGAAGGCACCATCTGGGTAGGCACTATCAATGGACTCGACCGCTTTCGCGAACCCGCAGGTTCGATCATCTCCACAAATCAAGGATTGTCCGCACCCGTGGGGTGCGTCCTGGCAGCGCGGGACGGGAGTCTTTGGATCGGCACGCACCTCGGTCTATACCGATGGGTACAAGGGCGAATGACCCGCTATCGCGCGATCCCGGCGCCGCCCTCAATCCCGACTCAGGAACACCATAATGGATCGGGACGTCGCGAGGCCACTGAAAAAACGGATCCTGGATTGCAGGACAACGCGATTGATGCGCTCTATGAAGATCAGCACGGCCGGATTTGGGTTGGCACTAACCGCGGTGTGTCATGGCTCGATAACGGCAGATTCACACCCGTGAAAGGAGCGCCGCTCGCGATTGCGACTGCGATCCTTGGTGATGCGCACGATGGCGTCTGGATCTCCTACCCGGCTTTTGGCCTGTCTCATGTGCTCAACGGGAGTGTTGTCGAGTCGGTGCCTTGGCCATGGCCTCATCAGGGGCGCGACTTCCGGGTTTCCGCGGTCGTACCCGACTCGATGACTGGCGGAGTGTGGGTGGGATTCTGGGATGGGGGGCTCTCTCTCTTGAAGGACGGTAAGGTCCAGACATCCTTCAGGGTCAAGGATGGTCTCGGTGCAGGTACGGTCTGGGGTCTTCATTTCGACAACGACAATACTCTTTGGGCCGCGACCGAAGGCGGTCTCAGCCGCATCAGGGACGGTCGAGTCATGACTCTGACAACCAAGAATGGCCTGTCGTGCGACGCCGTGCATTGGATCGTCGAGGACAATGCCATCTCCTGGGTGAACACCGCCTGTGGCCTGCTGCGCATCGATCGAGCCAAACTGCATGCGTGGGCATCGGATCCGCAATCCTCGATCCACCCGATCGTGTTTGATAGAGCTGATGGGATACCAAGGCATGCGTTCGCTGCGTTCAGTCCGGTCGTGACCCGATCGGTCGACGGACGATTGTGGTTCGCGCATTGGGACGGCGTCACAGGCATTGATCCCCTCCACCTGCCGATCAACCGGGTCGTACCGCCCGTCCACGTCGAGCAAATCCTTGCGGACGGCAAGATGTATCTCCCCACTGCTGGGCTGCGTCTGCCTGCGCGGTTGCGAGACATCACGGTTGACTATACCGCGTTGAGCCTGGTTGATCCCGACAAGGTACGCTTCCGTTACAAGCTGGAAGGACAGGACCCCGATTGGCGGGAAGTCCTCAACATTCGCCGCGTGCAGTATTCGAACCTTGTACCAGGTAGCTACCGCTTTCGCGTCATCGCCGCCAATAACAGCGGTGTCTGGAACGAGGAAGGCGCATCGCTCGACTTTTCAATCGCACCCGCGTACTGGCAGACAAACTGGTTTCGCGCATTGTGCTTGGCCGCCTTTCTTCTCGTGCTGTGGGCGCTATATCAACTGCGTCTGCGTCAGATTGCGAAGGCGTTCAACGCGCGTCTGGAGGAGCGCGTCGCTGAGCGCACGCGCATCGCGCGCGATCTGCACGATACGCTGCTGCAAAGCTTTCAGGGACTGCTGCTGCGATTTCAAACGGCCCGCGAGGTGCTGCGGACGCGCCCCGCCGAGGCCGATCAGATCCTGGAGAGCTCGATTGATCAGACGGCACAGGCTATCACCCAGGGCCGAGAAGCCGTGCAGGGATTGCGTGGCTCGACGGTCGAGAGCAATGATCTGGTCCTAGCCGTCACGAAGCTGGGAGAAGATCTCGCTGCCGGAGCAAGCAATGATACGTCAGTCGAATTGCAGGTGGAGGTGGAAGGCACACCGCGGGCTCTCCACCCGATCGTGCGCGACGAGATCTATCGGATCGCGAGCGAGGCGTTGCGCAATGCATTCAGCCATTCCGGGGCGAACCAGATCGAGGTTGAGCTGCGCTACGATGAGACGCAGCTTCGATTACGGGTTCGGGATGACGGCAAAGGCATCGACCCGATGTTTCTGACGGCAGAGGGTCGCACGGGGCATTTCGGGCTCCATGGCATGCGCGAGCGCGCCACGCTTATGGGCGGGAAGTTCACCGTCTGGACAGCGGCGGATTCTGGCACTGAGATCGAGCTCAGCATTCCGGCGGCCCGCGCTTATGCTGCGTCCGCCCGCCGCTCGTGGTTCGCTGAGCAATTCTCGGGGAAACGCGCTTAGAGCAAATTCATGAGCAGCAGCGATACAAGTCCCATCCGGATCCTGTCGGTCGACGATCATCCCCTCATCCGCGAGGGGATCGCGGGCCTGCTCGCGGTTCAAGCAGACATGAAGCTGATCGCCGAGGGCGGCAATGGGCGTGAAGCCATCCAGCAGTTTCGCCTGCATCGGCCGGATATCACGCTGATGGATTTGCAGATGCCGGAGATGAGCGGGCTCGACGCGATCATCGCGATTCGCGGCGAGTCTCCCGAAGCGCGCATCATTGTCCTGACCACCTATGCCGGTGACGTGCAGGCGCTGCGCGCGCTTCAGGCGGGCGCCCGGGCGTACCTGCTCAAGGACAGTTTGCACAAGGATCTCCTCGAAACCATTCGCGCCGTCCGCGCCGGAAGAAAGTCTCTCTCCCCAGAGGTCTCCTTTCAGCTCGCCGAGCACGCCACCGACGATGGGCTGACTCCTGCGGAGGTCCGCGTTCTGCGTCTGATCGCCGAGGGGAATGCCAACAAAGAGATCGCCGCAAAGCTCTCGGTCAGCGAGGACACGGTGAAGGGCCAAGTCCGGAACATCCTCTCCAAACTGGACGCCAAGGACCGAACCCACGCTGCCATGATCGGGCTGAAGCGGGGCGTCATCGAGTTCTGATTGCTTCCGGCGAATTCCGGCCAGTTTTACCTCGACCACTCAGCGAGCCGAACGGAGCGGTCTAGAAGTGAGCCCAATAGAGACAGAAGATCATTGCCAAAAGACCCAGTAACCAGATGTCGCACGTTAGCTGCAGCCAGCCCGGTGCAAAACGTACCTCCATGTAATTCCGGATGACAAAGCGAGTCTTGATCAGGGCAAGCAGCACAACGATGAACGTAACCCACGCATTACCTAGGTCAAGGGAGCCGCTGGGCTTCGATCCAAACCCCCACGAAATCAGCGTGATGATCGATAGTAGTAGCCAGAGATAGGTTGCCGGATGGCGAATATAGGAAGTCATCACCTACCTCATCAAATACACTAAGGCGAATATGAGGATCCAAAGAAAATCCACCATATGCCAATAAGTGGCGCCTACTTCCAAAAACTGCACTCGCGGAATTCTGCGACGGAGTTCGAACCGCAACATCGTCAAAATGATGAGCCCGAGCAGCACGTGAAAGAAGTGCAGACCCGTAATCATGTAGTAGTGCATGAAGAAGGCGCTGGAGCTGATCGCGTATCCGGCGCTTAGTTCCAGATACCATTCATACGCTTTGATCAGTATGAATCCGGCTCCGCAGGATCCCCCGAAAGTGAGAAACCGAGACGCGACCACGAACTCCCCTGCCCTCGCGGCTTGGATGCTGAGTGCGACGAACAATGAGCTCGTAAGCAGTATCAGAGTGTTGACGACGCCGATGTTCTGACTTAGATGCTGCTGCGCCTCAAGAAAGGTCGCATGATCACGCGCGCGATCGTACAGGTAGGCCGCAAAATAGCAGGAGAAAATCACCATATCGCCGATCACAAATAGCCATATGCTCGCCTCTCCGGGCAGGTGCCGCTTCGCTTCGTTTTGAGCGTTCGCCGACAACGAGTCGCTCGGGGCGTGTGCCGGCGCGACCACCGGGGTCTCGTTCGTCATGGCGCCACGGAACAGGTTGCCTTTCCGGTCATGCCCTTCTCTCGGAGAGCCTTCAAGTAGACCGGATCTAGCTCATCGAGCGGTTGGCTCGTGATCGCCCTCTTGAGGTAGACGATGACGCACGCGATCCACACAACGAAGACGAGCACTCCTAAATAGAAACTGATCAAACCATTCCACGCATAAGGACCTCGCCTGAATATCCATACGGGAGCTGCAACGAGCTCCGTCACCAAGTTCCAAATAGTTACGTAGCCAAGCCATTTGGGAAATATCGCGCGCTTGTCGAGAAAAATGGCAATCGCAAAAGCCACGTATTGGGTGATGAAGCAGCCCAGACAACCGATGAATCCAACGAATCCCATGTCGTAGAGTAAGGCAAGGATCTGTGGGTCGCGATTCGGTCGAAAGGCGGCAACCGAGAACAGCAGCCCACAAAAATAGCATCCCGGCAAGGCTGCGGCCGCGCCGCACGCGAGATAAGCATAGGCCAGCACCGGACCTGGGCCGCTCATTCGCCTCATTTGCACCACGATCACGCCGGTGCCCATTGAGGCGAACCCCAGGAAGACGGCCAACAACACCGTCCCGGCCGGCATGTGGGCGGCATTCCCAAGCGTGAACGCGATAATGCCGTCCGATGACAGGGTTGGACCTGGAATCGGCGGCCGCATGATCATCGTTAGATAACCGAATATGAGACCAAAGAGTTGGTAAAACATCGGGATCGACCACCAACAGATCAGCTGATCTAATTTGCCGTTCTTGAGAAGTGTGATCTTCATATGAGGGCCGGATTCCACCGCGGCCAATGTGCTGGTCATGTGGGCGCTCCCCGCTCATCGAACGCCGGCTGCGCTTGTTCTTGGGCTTGCTGAGCCAGTGCGGACCGCACCACGAAAAACATCACGACGATATATACGAGATAAGTGCCGAAGCGAAGCCCGAAGGCCAGGCTGCCATCCCAAGCCAACGGACCCTCTCTGAACATCAAGGCGAAGGCCCCCGGCGCCATCAACACCGCGGCAAGTAGATTGAAATGGCCTACCCAGCGAGGAAATACGGGCTTGTGCCTCTTGTCCATGTATATGGCAAGCGCCAGCGAAACATTCTGCGCCATGATGAAGCCCACCGGTGAGACAAAGGACATCCAAGCCAGGTCGTTCAGTATCAAGGTGAGCTGCGGATCGCGCTCTGGTCGAAACGCGGCAATCGACCAGGCAAGATCGGCAAGCAGAAAGACCGATGCGGCACTCGCAGCGGCGGAAAGATAGGAGTAAGCAAACGCCCGACTGGGGATTGCCATGCGCTGCATCTGAACCACGATCACCATGAAAAATGGAACGAACATGATGCCGCACAGATTGACCGTTATCATTCCAGCACGAATCTGACCGAGGTGATCCCGGTAGAAATCAGCGACCTCCCGCGCGGTCATCATTGGAGAGAGAGGTGGAACAAATCCCGAAACGCAGAAAGCGGTAAGTAACACCAGGCCAAAAACAGGCACAAGCCAGAGACAAATCCGTTGATCAGTCAAATTCATGGAATTTTATTTCTCCTGCGGCGGGATGAGTGCTTTGTAAAAGCATATAGTCGAAGCCCAAAGGCATTTCCCGACATGATTTCACTATGTGGAATTCCAACGAACCAGGATGTGCAATCCCTCAGTCTGCTTCCTTCGGCGATTGACGAACGGCCCTGAGCAGGAGAGCATCGTCGTCCATATGAAGGGTGTTTTATGAGCATCGAAATTAAGCCGATTAAAAAGCATATCGGTGCAACCGTCCATGGCAACCGCACCGAACTCGATAAGCCTGAGGTCATCGCCGCCGTTCTCGATGCGGTCGAGGAGCGCGGGGTGCTGGTGTTTCCTCGCATCAACCTTAGGGACGAGGAGCAGATCGCCTTCACAGACCTTCTCGGGGAGCGCGTCAATTTCAAGAGTGGTTCGCTCGGCGTGCACAAATCGGCGCAAGGTGTCTACCAGGTCACGCTGGACCCGAAGGTCAATTTGCGCCCTGAATATGTATTCGGCACTTTTTTCTGGCATATGGATGGAATGCCGGTGCACGACATTCCACCGCCCAAGGCCACCTTGCTGACCGCGCGACGCCTTTCATCCAAGGGAGGGCAGACTCAGTTCGCCAGTACCGCCGCGGCCTATGAGGCCCTGCCCGATCAGGAAAAGGCTTACATCGACAATCTCCGTGTGCTGCACAGTATCTACGCCGCGGTGCTTCCGACGCTCGACACGGAGGAAGAACACTCGAAATCAAGGCAGTCGGACGTCAAGCGCGAGCGACCGCTCGTCTGGACACAGCGCTCCGGTCGCAAATCAATGATCATCGGTCATACCGCTGATCGCATCGTCGGCTGGCCGCTCTCCGAAGGCCGCGCCCTGCTCGAGCGTCTGATGGAATGGTCGGCGCAGCCCGAGTTCGTGTACTCGCACGAGTGGCAGGTAGGCGATCTCGTCATCTGGAACAACAGCGGCGTGCTACACCGCGTCATTCCCTATGATCGGGATTCGGGTCGCATGATGCACCGCACTTCGCTGGCCGGCGTGGAAGCGATCGCCTGAACCAAGCTGTATTGCCGCGGCCGGCACGAAACGGAGCAGATCCGGCTTTCAACTCCGCCTCGTGCACTGAAGCTGCCGTGGGATCCCCACCGGCGAGGTAAATAATACGGCGAGTCACACCATCAGCGAGCGACGGTACAAATGAGTGAGCTTGCGATAGAGCGGCGTGGGCCTGTCACTGTCGTGACTCTGGATCGTCCTGAGCGCCACAACGCGCTCTCGCGATCGCTAGCAGAGTCGCTCAAGACGGCTGTAGAGGAGTTTAATGCTGACGAAATCCAGAAGGTCTTGGTCATAACGGGAGCGGGCGACAAGGCTTTCTGTTCTGGCGCAGACCTGACGGAATTGGGCGGCGAAGCGGGCCAGCTTCCGATCACTCCCGGGCCCGATCTGTTGGGCATAGCCGCGTGCGAGAAGCCAGTCATCGCTGCCATTAACGGTCTCGCCGTCGGCGGCGGCCTCGAGCTTGCGTTGTGCTGCGATATTCGCCTGGCTGCAGACGATGCATGGTTTTGTCTTCCGGAACCAAGTCGGGGATTCATCGCCGGCGTTGCTGCCATGATCTTGCCGCGGCTCATACCGATCGGAGCCGCCTTGGATATGATGCTCACCGGCGAGCGGATGAGTGCCGCGGAGGCCTACCGCCTCGGTCTCGTGCAGAAGATCATGCCGCGGGAGAAACTGATGGAGGAAGCGGAGCGCAAGGCGCGATTGATGTCTGCGCATTCTGCTGCAGCCCTGGCCGGCACCAAGAAGGTTCTGCGTTTCTGGCGAGACATCATGTTGGCGGAGCAGTACCAGTATTACGACGCCGTTATTCACCAGGCGCTTCTTTCAGGGGACCTTCTCGAGGGCCTCGAGGCTTTTCGGGAGAAGCGTACGCCGAACTTCTCGAAGGACCGGCCGGATCCGCCGGCGCGTGACTGACACCGGCGAGAAGAGTCCGAATGGCCTCATTGCAGCGAGCCGGCGCCTCATACATCAACCAATGCCCGGCGCCCCCGATGACATGGAACGGCAGACCGGGCTGAAGCTCATTGAACAATTGCCGGTAATAGTCAATGTTTGGCCGGCTGGCATCCGAGCCGCCCCAAATCACTGCGACCGGCGTCTGCGCCGTTTTGAGGCGATCGAGGGCGGGTGCTGCCCCGTCGATGTAGTGCACGCGAAAACGCGCCCGGCGCGCATTCTCCCTCTGAATGAATAGGGCAAGCTCGTCCGCATTGCGCGGGTCGGCCAGCATCAAGGTGAGGAGGTTATGGCGATTCACGGCATCGATCCCGGCCGGGTCGCTGATACCACGCAATGAGCGAAGGGCCAGTGGAGCGAACGGACCCACTGCGCCCGGGCTTGCCGCCACGATCAAGCCTACACGTCCGGTGAGCCGGGCAGCGATTTCGGCGCCGAGTAAAAGGCCTGCCGAAAAGGCCACGATGCAGAACGTTTCCCGCGGCACAACGATGTCGAGGCCCCGAAGAACCGCCGCCGCTGCAGCCACGATATCATTCGCCGGGATGGGCTCCGCTGAGTCGCCGGTGCCCGGCAGGTCGGGTATCCACAAGGTATGATCGCGGGACAGATCCTCGATCTGCCTTATCCAGTGGGTCCAGGAGCCTCCAGCGCCGTGGTAAAAGACCAGTGGCGGCCCCTCTCCCCATCGGCGCCAGATCATTGTGCCGGCGCCGCACGGCGTTTCCACGCGCGTCGCGCGAGCGTCGAGCGTGTGAATAATGGATTGCGGATTCATCGCGCCGGTCATGCGGCGTACCTAACCGCCTTGAGGCCGCATGCGCTCGGCGTCGTGCGCTGCCCATTCGTTTGAACCGTCGTTGAGCAACCTCTCCGTTCCGAGGTGCCGCAGGCCGCCATCGACATTGATATTCTCGCCGGTGATGTAGCCCGCACCGGGGCCAATGATGAACGAGACTACCGTGGCGACGTCGTCGGGACTCCCGATTCGACGGAGCGGAATCTGCGCACCGACGCGCTCCTGCTCTTTGAGATTGCCCAATACGCCCTCCGTCGAACGCGACAAAATCAGGCCGGGCGACACGCAGTTGACGCGGATCCCATGCCGACCCCATTCGTAAGCCATCTGTTGCACCAACATCTTGAGTGCCGCCTTCGCTGCTGGATACGCACCTGTGTACGGCTGCACCTGCTCGGACGCACTCGAACCGATGGCGCACAAGTTCCCCTTAGATTCGCGAAGGGCGCGGTGCGCAGCGGTACCGAGCAGCAGGAACGCGCGGCAATTGACCGCAAACACCGTTTCCCAATCCGCCAACTTCACTTTCAACAACGGCGAGGCAATCACGCCACCGGCGTTGTGAACGATCGCATCGAGACCGCCGCAAAATTGGACGGCCTCAGAGACCAGACCCGCGGGCACTTCAGGATCGTTGAGGTCGCCGGGAAGCCCCAAGGCCATGACGCCCAGCGATTTGAGCTCGGCCACGACGTTCTGAAGGTCCGGAGAGGTGCCGGTGCCGCTCACCACGATCCTTGGTGTAGCGCCGCGCGCAAGTGCGTCGCGCGCGATGCGTAGGCAGATGGAGCGGCCAATCCCCCGGCTGCCACCGGTAACGAGGACTCTGGACATCGGACCTCCTAGAATGGGTGGGTATTGCGGACCGGCTCAGGCCTACCAAAGCGGCGAACGCTCGGCGATCACGCGCTGTGCCTGAACGTGCATAGAGCCACCGGCCTGGTCATAGACGTGTGCGCGCTTCATAAACCAGTGTACGTCGCACTCGGCCTGAAAGCCGATTGCGCCGTGCAATTGGATTGCTGCCCGTCCATTTTCGTGCGCGGCGTGCGCCGCCGTTAATTTCGCTGCAGCGGCCTGAAGCGCCGCGTCGCGAGCGTTAGCCTGCACCTTGAGGCACGCCAGCTGCGTCTGAACCCAGCCCAGCCGGGCTCGCAGACCCATGTCGGCACAGCGGTGCTTCACGGCCTGGAATGATCCGATGGGCTGACCAAATTGCTGGCGTACTTTTGCGTATTCGACCGTCAGCTCGCAGGCTTGCTCGGCCAACCCCATCAAGCGGGCCGCCAACAACACCTGAGCGCGCATCGCGAGTGGCGCCTGTGAGGCACTGATCCAGAGCGGCGGCGGATCCTGCGGTAGAAAGCCCGCGTGCATCGAAACCGAGTCGTCCAAGCACGCATCGGCCCGTACTTGCGAGAAGGCTGTCGCGTCGAACAGGCCCATGCCCTCCTCGCTGCAGACAAGAAGTGGATCGCCGGGGTTCCAATCAAACGCGTACACCAATTTGCGATCCCCCTCCGGATCGGCTTCCGGCATGATCGCGAGTGCCGCCGACTTTCGACCCGCCGCGAGCGCGAGCGTCAATGCCGTGTCGCCGCCATCAAGCGCGACATGCGCGCCAAGCACCGTCGCGAGTACCGAGGGACTGACGAGATGACGCGCGCACTCACGCTGCACGAGCATCTCTTCGACCAACCCGAGCCCGGCGCCCCCCATGTTCTGCGGCAAGCCGAGTCCCAGCCAACCGAGATCGCCCATGGCGCGAAGCTCCCCAACATTCTGCGCAACTGCATTTGGACGAAGGCGCTCGAGCGGCAACTCGCGGGCCAGGTACTCCCGCACCGATTCGGCAATCATCGCCTGCTCATCGTTCAAAAGTAGATCCCACACGGCGCCTCCTCCGCTCAGCGTGGCAGGCCGAGCAAGCGCTCGCCAATGATATTTCGCTGAACTTCCGAGGTACCGCCCGCGATCGTGTCGCCAAAGGCCTTGAAATAATTGAATACCCAATCACCATGCGCCAGGCGGCTCAAGCCGTACGAGCCGCGAATATCCAGCGCGAGGCGCAAGATCGTCTGCTGCAACTCAGTGTGCGCCAGATGCAGGAGCGAGCCTTCCGATCCCGGCTGGATGCGCCGCTCCGCCGTTGTCACCATGTGATACATCAATGCTCGAAGCGATTGCACCTCCGCGCGCGCCATGGCAAGGCGGTAAGCGATGGCTTCATCCGCGATCGCCGGCCCATGGCCGCCGGGCCCAGCATGAGTGCGCGCGTGCTCGATGACATCCTCGAGCACGACAGCCTCTTCACAGAAGCTGCCAAAGCCCGCCGACCCGCGCTCGAACCCGAACGTGGTCATCGCAACCGACCAGCCGCCATTGACCTCGCCTACCACGTTCGAGAGCGGTATGCGGACGTCGTCATAGAACACTTCGCAATTGTGGTAGCGGCCATCGAGCGCGCGGATCGGCCGGACAACGACGCCCGGAGACCGCATGTCGCAAATGACCCACGTGAGCCCACGGTGCCGGCTGTCCTCCGAACCCGTGCGGACCAGCAGTTCCTGGAAATCGGCAAGGTGGGCGAAGGTGGTCCAGGTCTTCTGCCCGTTAACGATCAGGGAGTCGCCGTCCACCACTCCACGAGTGCGAAGGCTCGCTAGGTCGGATCCCGCATTGGGCTCGGAGAACCCCTGGCACCAGCTGGCGTCGCCCCTCAAAATGCGCGGCAAGTGGAATGCCTTCTGCGCCTCGGTCGCGCGCACTATTAGCGTCGGCCCGGCATGGTTCAGGGCAAGCCAGCAACTATCATGTACGGCCGGGCAATGTGCGGAGGCATATTCCTCGCACCAGATGAGCTGCTGCGTCGGTGACAGCCCGCGGCCGCCGTATTCCTTCGGCCAGGAGAGACCAGCCCAGCCACCTTCGAATTGCGCCCGTTGCCAGGCGCGGTCGTAGGTCATCTGCTCCGCGAAGGTTTCCGGGCGGGGTGTTTTAGGTTTGTTCTCATCGAGCCAACCCCTCACTTCCTCGCGGAATCGACAGTCTTCGATCGATTCGCGATACTCCATGCGCTGCCCCGCCGCGCCTTCAATACGAACGAACGCGATCGCCGAACAGTGCCGCGGAGGGATCATCATCCCCCCGCTGACCCACCTTTACCGGCCTGCCGAACACCCCGCGCGGCCAGTCTGCGGAATCGGCCCAGATACGCCACGAATCGAGTACCACCTTGCGCTCGGCGATTCGCCACTCCTCGTCACGCTTCTCCATCCGGTCGAGATATCTCCCCCACATCGTGATGTCATTCGCCGTGCCATTTTTGCGGCGCAATCGCTCATAGGCATGGAAGTGGCACTCAACGCGAGCCTCATTGCCGTCAATACGGATCAGAAAGTTACTCACGCTGTGCAGCGTCTGGTCGCGGGACTTGAGTATCGGCATGCAGTAGTCGATGAACGCCTCCGCCGAACCCTGCCAGAAAATGTGATCGTCGGTGGCGCCGGGCCAGTAAACCGTGCGCAGCAATGGCGCGTCGCAACGATCGACCGCGCGGCAATAGCGGACCAAGCAGTCTTCGATGGCAACGCGATCCAGCAATCCCTGAAGCTTGGCTAAATCGGGGCTTGAATTCATGGAGCTACGTCACTCGCTACTTTCCGGTAAATCGGGGCGGGCGTTTCTCCAGAAAAGCCTTCACTGCTTCGGCATGGTCTTTCGAGGCTACCGTCAGGGCTTCATAGGCGATGCTTGCGTCCATCACCGCGGTGGCGACCTGCTTGAGGCCCAAATTGACCGTCTGCTTGGTGGCACAAATCGCTCGCAGTGCTCCCTTCGACAGCTTGTGCACGAACGCATCCACAGCGGCATCCAGCTCTTCCAAGGGCAGCGAGTAGTTGATCAGCCCAATCTCCGCGGCCTTCGGTGCGGGAATCAGCTCGCCGGTCATCAGGTACTCCCGCGCTCGCGCATAACCAATCAATTGCGGCCAGATGATGGCCCCGCCATCCCCGGCACTCAGACCCATCAGCACGTGTGGATCCCCAATCTTCGCCTTGTCGGACGCGAAGATCACGTCGCAATAGAGCGCCAACGTTGCGCCCAGGCCGACCGCGTGGCCATTGACCTTGGCGATGATGGGCTTGGGAAAATCCAACATCGCAAAGACCACACGCTTGGATAGCCCGGTATCCACACGACTTGGATCCTCGACGTTCAGCGCCATCCAGTTCTCCACATCGCCGCCGGCGCTGAACGCACGGCCGGCTCCGGTGAGAATCACGATGTCGAAATCCTTGTCAAAGGCGCCATCGACGAGAAACTGGGTGACCTCCCGCTCCATCTCCTCGGTGAAAATGTTCAGCTTCTCGGGCCGGTTCAACGTTGCAGTGAGAATCCGCTCCTTCAAGCTGAAGGTCATCGTCCGGTAGTGCTCGTATCTGGTCATGTGATCCTCTGAAGCGCGAAAGCCGCGAGCGCAACCTCAACCGAACCGATGCGGCTTCCATTGGGCAGCCTCGCTCATAGAATCTCCGCGAGTACGGCACCGACCGTATAGGTCTCGCCAATTTGCGCAACGATCTTCAGTGTTCCGCTGGCCGGCGCCTCGATTTCCTGGATGGACTTGTCGCTCTCGAGCGCGTAGAGCGGCTCGCCGGCTTTGACCTGGCTACCGTCCGATACGAACCACTGCGACAGTACGCCCTCGTTCATCGAGAATCCAAGTTTGGGCAGCAAAACCTGTGTAGCCATGACAGCATTCGTTCGAGATCTGAAAGCTAAAAAACCGCACGCCCGAGCATACTAAACGAGCGCAAAGAGCGAGTACAACCTAGGGTACGAGCCACATAGTACTCGATTCCACAGTGTGGGAAGGCATCCTGAGCCTCCATCCCCATGCTCGCGACGCAGCGATCCTCGAGGCACTCCTTTCAGTTGTGCCCGGCGGCAACAGGCGAACATGGCATTCAAACAGCTTTTCGCGTGAGCCAACGGCCCTCTTCGGCGATGTCACAATGTGGGAACGAATTCCTCCCGCGGACCTGCATAGAAGCTCGCCGGCGCTACAATCATCGTGTGAGAAACATTAGAGTGCGACTAGCACCTTCTTACCCAGGCGCCCATGTTGTCACCTCGGCGAATCACAACCGTAAGGTAGAGAGAGTTCATGGATCTGAACTTCACCCGTGAGGAGATTGCCTTCCGCGAAGAGGTGCGGGAAGTCTTCCGGTCCCAACTTCCGGCGGACATCCGCCGCAAGTGCATTCTCGGCCAGCGCCTGCAGCGCGAGGACATCGTTCGCTGGACCCACATTCTGCATGAAAAGGGATGGGCAACACCGAACTGGCCCGCCGAGTGGGGTGGAACCGGCTGGAGCACGGTGCAGCAGTACATTTTCAGGGATGAGCTTTACCTCACCCCCGCCCCGGAGTTGCTGACCTTCAACGTCAATATGATCGGCCCAGTGCTCCTCGCATTCGGTACGCAGGAGCAGAAGACGCATTTTTTGCCCCGCATCGCGCGCCTCGATTACTGGTTCTGTCAAGGCTTCTCCGAGCCGGGCGCGGGCTCGGACCTCGCATCGCTCCGTACGCACGCGCGCCGCGATGGGGATCACTATGTCGTCAGCGGCCAGAAAATCTGGACCACGCTCGCCCATCATGCCGACTGGTGTTTTCTGCTCGTGCGCACGGACCGAGAGGCGAAACCCCAGAAAGGCATCACCTATCTGCTGATGGACATGAAGACGCCGGGCGTCACTGTTCGTCCGATCATCACCATCGACGGCAACCACGAGTTCAACGAGGTGTTCCTCGACGAGGTCCGCATCCCGGTGGCCAATCGCATCGGCGAGGAGAACAAGGGCTGGGATTATGCCAAGTTCCTTCTCAGCAACGAGCGCACCCACGTCGCGCGCGTCGGTCTTTGCAAGATGCGGGTGCAGCGCGCCCGAGAGCTTGCGGCACAGATCATCGTGGGGGATCACCCGTTGAGCGAGGATCTGAGTTTCCGTAGCCGCGTCGCGGCGCTCGACGTCGAGCTCAAAGCGCTCGAGATCCTGCAGATGCGTGCGGTCGCGAAGAACTCGCACGCTCGAATCGGTACGCCTGACCTCATGGCGCCGATTCTCAAGATCAAGGGGGCAGATCTGCAGCAGGCGACATCGGAACTGCTGCTGGAAGTCGTCGGCAACGACGCCATGGAGTTCGATAGCGAATTTTTGCGCGGCGGGCCAGCCCCGGCCGGGGGCGAGGATTGGGCACTCACCGTTGCACCCAATCACTTCTGGCTACGACACACCTCGATCTCTGCCGGGACGAACGAGATCCAGCGCAATATTCTCGCCAAGACCTTTCTAGGGCTTTAGTAGAGACGACTTCAACATGGATTTCGATCTGAGCGATGATCAACGCCTCCTGAGCGAGAGTGTCCAGCGACTTCTCACGGAGCAGTATGATTTTGGGCATCGCAAGACATTCCTGACGCAACCGGATGGCTGGAGCCGCGAGCAGTGGCGTCGATATGCGGACGTGGGCCTCCTTGCCGTGCCCTTCGCGCAGCGAAACGGCGGGCTCGGCGGCGGCGCCGTCGAGACCCTGATCATCATGGAGGCATTCGGGCGGGCACTCGTGCTGGAGCCCTATCTCGCCACCGTGGTGCTGGGCGGCTCCTTGCTGCGGCTCGGCGGCTCCGCAGGACAACTCGCGAGTCTGGTCCCAGGCATCGCCGAGGGACGCCTGTTGCTCGCCTTTGCGCAGGCCGAAAGACAGTCGCGCTACGACCTCGCCGACGTCACCACCACGGCGCGCCGCAGCGGGGATGACTGGGTGCTGAACGGCCATAAACGGCATGTGCTTCACGGCGATTGCGCCGACAAGCTGGTGATCACGGCGCGCATTGCCGGCGACCGGCGTGACCGCGGAGGGATCAGTCTATTCATCGTGGACGCACGTGTGCCCAACGTGTCTCGTCGCGGCTATCTCATGCAGGATCGGCTGCGCGCTGCGGAGATTAGCCTTGATAATGTGAGAGTAGGAAACGACTGTCTCATCGGAGAACCCGGTGGGGCGTTGCCGCTCATCGAGCGGGTGGTCGATTTCGCGATCGCTGCGCTGTCCGCGGAAGCGGTCGGCGTCATGGACCGTGCACGGGAAATTACCGTGGAGTATCTCAAGACGCGCAGGCAATTCGGAACGACGATCGGCACGTTCCAGGCGCTTCAACATCGCGCGGTAGACATGGTGGTGCATGTCGAGCAGGCGCGCAGCATGGCGTTATACGCCGCCATGATGAGCGATCATCCGGATTCGCTCCAGCGTGGTCGTGCCGCCTCAGCGGCCAAAGTTCAGATCGGCCGGTCCGGGAAGTTCGTATGCGAACAGGCGATTCAACTCCATGGCGGTATCGGCATGACCGAGGAAAGCCAGGTTGGCCACTACTACCGGAGGTTAACGATGATTGATCTGCTGTTCGGGGACTCGGGGCATCACCTGGCGATGCTCGCTCGATCGGGCGGGTTGGCAGGAGAGAATTGATGCGTGAGGCAGCGGTCGTTTCGGCAGCGCGCACCGGAATAGGCAAGGCTTTTCGCGGCGCGCTCAACAACACTCACGGAGCGACGATGGGCGCTCACGTCATGACCGAAGCGATCAAGCGCGCAAGGCTCGATCCGCGCGAGATCGAAGACGTCATCATCGGCGCAGCGTGGCCGGAGGGTGCGTCCGGGCAGAATATTGGTCGGCAGGTGGCGCTACGGGCGGGTTTGCCGGCAGGTGTACCGGGCATGACCGTGGTTCGAGCATGCTCGTCGGGGCTCATGGCGATTGCCGTCGCGGCCAATCGCATCCAGTGCGGTGAAATGGCCATACAAGTCGCCGGCGGCCTGGAGTCCGTCTCGCTCGTGCAGAACAGTCGCAACCGGCATCGCTTCGAAGAGGATTGGCTGAAGACGAATTGCCCGGGCGTGTACTGGCCGATGATCCGGACAGCCGACCATGTCGCGACACGCTACGGCGTGAGGCGCGAAGCCCAGGATGCCTATGCTCTGCAGAGTCAGCAACGTGCCGCCGCCGCCCAGGCAGCGGGCCGGTTCGATGACGAAATCGTGCCCTTCACGGCTACGAAGGTGCTGACGGACAAAACCCATTCGCCTGCCGGTGAAGAGACCGTCGTCCTTCGACGGGACGAAGGTAATCGGCCGGATACCACGCTCGAGGGACTCGCGAAGTTAAAGCCGGTGGACGGAGAAGACAAGTGCGTCACGGCGGGCAATGCCAGCCAGCTTTCTGATGGGGCGGCCGCCTGTGTATTGATGGACGCTGAGTTGGCCGAGCGGCGCGGTCTGGAACCACTGGGCATTTACCGCGGATTTGCCGTCGCCGGCTGCGATCCCGAGGAAATGGGTATCGGACCCGTGTTTGCGGTACCCAAACTGCTCGAGCGTTTCGGCCTGAAAGTGGACGACATCGGGCTCTGGGAGTTGAACGAGGCGTTCGCGGTGCAGGTGCTCTACTGCCGCGACCGACTCGGAATCCCGGACGAACGCTTGAACGTGAATGGCGGTGCCATCGCGATCGGCCATCCATTCGGCATGACCGGCGCCCGCTGCACGATGCACGCCTTGATCGAGGGACGGCGTCGTGGCGTGAAATATGTCGTCGTGACGATGTGCGTCGGCGGTGGAATGGGTGCGGCCGGGCTCTTCGAGGTGTGCTGAGTGAATGAAGTGACGAAAAAAAGCACGCTCTTGGTGGTTGGCGCAGCCGGCGATGTGGGTCAGGGCATCGTTGCCGCGGCGCTCGCCTCGGGCCGTCGGGTCATCGCGGCCGGCCGCAAGGGCGATAGCCTCGAGCGCATTGCCGCGCGCCATGCGGGCCAATCACTCTTCTGCGCGGTCGGCGATATCGCGACGGAAGCCGGGGCTGCGGCGCTCTGGGACGCAGCGGCTGCGAAAGCGGGGGGCATCGATGCAGCCGTCATCTCGGTCAGCGCATCGAATGAGCTCAAGTCCCTGATGGAGTGGAACGCCGCAGATCTGTCCGCCCTGCTCTCGAGCAATCTCCTCGTGCACTTCATCGCGGCTAAAACCTTCGTGCCACGCCTACCTGAGAGCGGTATCCTGATTGGTATCGGCGGCGGCACGGCGGATTTCATCATCCCGAAAATGGCCCATGTTTCGGTCTCGCAGGCGGCGCAACGGATGATGTACCGAGGGTTGGCTCGGGAGCGACAAGCGGGCGCGCAAATCCGAGAGCTGATGATTGTCTCGATGGTCAATGGCGAGAGCAGCCGCGACAAGGCGAAACCCGACTGGGTCACGGATGTCGATGTCGGCCGGCATGTCTGCGCAATTCTGGATGCGCCGGCCGCCTTCCCGGGCCCAGTGCTGCAGCTCAAGTCTCGTGATCAAGCGGGACGTCCGGACGTCCCCGCCTAGAACAAAGGGCGACAACTGAAGGCGCGGCGCTACTCCCGAGGTAGCCGCATCAAGTTGGCGATGTTGTTTTTCTGAATCGCCGACGATCCGCCCCAGATCGGCATGATAAGCGCATCGCGCACGTAACGCTCCATCGCGAAACCGTGGGCGTAGCCATAGGCGCCCAAGACCTGCTGGCACGTGAGTACGATGTCGCGGACGTTATCGCAGACGAACAGCTTGGCCATCGACGTCTCGACCGCGCTCGGCTCGCCCTCATGTACCTTCCAAGCGGCATGCTGCAGCATCAGACGGCAAGCCGCGAGCTTCGTCTGCGCATCCGCCAGCATGTGGCGGATCGATTGGATAGCGCAGATTGGGCCGCCGAACTGCGTACGCCGCTGGCTGTACTCCCAGGCCTCGGCCAACGCCGCCTCTCCCAGCCCTACGGCCAGCGCCGGCACTTCCAACTTCTCTGCCTCGAGGGTAGGCCCCGCAAGGAGCGACCAGCCGCGGTTCCATGAGCCCTCTCCGCCGATGACATTCGCGAACGGTATTTCGACATCCTCCAAGATCACGTCATTGGTCGGGATTCCGCGCACGCCAAGCGTGCCGATGTGTTGCAGCGTAATTCCGGGTGTGCGCGGAGGGACGAGCACGAGTGAGAGATTCTTGTAGCGCGCTTCCGGGTCGCCGGAGCGCACCAACATGTAAATATAGTCCGCGAATGCCGCGCCTGAACACCAGCGCTTGTAGCCGTTGATGACCACGTTATCGCCCCGCCGTTCAGCCCGCGTCTTCACGCTCGCGAGATCAGCACCGACATCCGGCTCGGAGAGGCCGTAAGCGAACAGGATCTTGCCCGCGCAAAGATCCGGCAGAAGCCGTTGTTTTTGCTCTTCGGTGCCCGCCTCGGCGATGTTCAAACTCCCGTAACAGGCGTTCATGATGTAGAGACCGGCCAGGACGACACTGCGACGCGCCAGCTCCTGAATGGTGGTAACCATCCCTTGGACGTCCCTACCCATGCCGCCAAATTCCTCGGGTACGGTGAGTGCGCACAGGCCCAGTGCCGCGAGCCGGTCCAGCATCTCGCGCGGAATATGGTCTTCCTGGTCCCAGCGCGCAGCCGTCTGCGGTGGCACTTCCCGGTCGAGAAAGCGCCGCAACAGATCGCGCAGCGCTTCGGTATTTTCGTTTTCTCTGAAATTCACGGCGAGAGCCGTTTTAAGGCAGTTGGCTCTTATCCCCTCACCACCACCGCTCCGTCTATCCAAGGCGTTGCCTTCCTCGACTTGTCCTGGAAGCTCTTTGGCAATTCCTCGACCATATCCCAGGTCGCCGCCAAGCGACCCATGCCGAGAAAGAAGGCCATCGACATTCCCAACTCGACAATCTCCGGTTCGGTGAAGTGTTTGCGCAGGTTCGCGTAGGTGTCGTCGTCAATTGCCAAATGGTTCGTTGCGAACACATCGGCATAGGACAGCGCCGCCTTTTCGCGTTCATTGAGATCGCTCGCTTCCATCGGCTTCTCGAGCGAGCAGACCATCGCTTCCGTCAGCCCGTCGTCTACGGCGGACTGATAGCGCATCGCCATGCAACTTCGGCATTGGTTATGGAACGCTATTCGCAAGCGCACCAGCTCAACCAGTCGACGGGGGAGCTTCCGCCCCTGTTGCGCCGCGCGGCTGAAGGCACCCAAGGCCTTGACCATATGAGGCGCATGGGCCATGACTTCCATGCCGTTCCGCTGGAAGGGCTTCGCATCTTGAGCTGCGGCCCGCAGCTCCGGATCCCACTGTTCCAATGGCAATCTCTGAATTCGGCTCATGCAGTTCTCCTTCGGCTGTTGAAGGCTAAGCTGCGATCATATGCCATCTGAGCGCGCTCGCGGCATGGACGGCCGCTGGGATCCCAATATGTGGAAGCCGCGGACCCTGCGGCATTGCTTGCCGCACGCGCTTGCCTATACTAGAGGATTACCCTGCGTGCGGCGAAAGGCTGGGCATCATGAGCATCGACTGCAGTGTTTCACACGGTGTCGCGACCATTCTCTTCAATCGCCCCGACAAATTGAACGCACTCAGTCACGACATGTGGGGCCAGCTCGCCGAGCATCTGGATCGCTGCCAGCGCGATGATGCGGTTCGCGCAGTGATTCTGACCGGTGCCGGACGGGCCTTCTGTGCCGGCGCCGATATCAGTGGACAAGGCGGCAACAAGCACGCCAAATCGGGACTTGCCGGCGCGCTCGATGCCATGACCGAATACAACAGTGTCATCCGCCGTATCTATCATTTTCGCAAGCCCACTATCGCAGCAGTGCGCGGCGCAGCGGTCGGAATCGCCTGGACGATGGCGCTGTGCTGCGATTTCATACTCGTCGCGGAAAGCGCCAACTTCCGACCCGCCTTCCTGAATCTGGCCAAGGCTCCGGAAGGCGGCATCGTCTATCTGATGTCCCGAGCGGTAGGCCAGCTCAAGGCACGCGACATCCTTTATCGCGCCCGTCCCGTGTCGGGGCGCGAGGCCTTTGAAATCGGGCTGGCGAGCGCCCTCGTGAGCGAGGAAGCGCTGATGGATGAGGCCGCCGCGCTTGCGCGGGAGATGGCCGCCGCCCCTCCCCTCGCCTTCGGACTTGCAAAGCGCATGTTCAATGCGGATGTCGGCAGCTTTGATCAATTCGTCGATTTGGAGCTGAACGCGATTGCAATCGCGGCGAACACGGAGGATGCGAAGGAAGGCATGGCTGCGTTCAAGGAAAAGCGCCCTGCGCAATTCACGGGACGCTGAGGGCCCGTAGGGCTACGGCGGTCGACCCTGCGCGGCGAGTCCGTGACCGCAGCCCGATCCCTGCCAGGCGCTCATCGGCCCTTGAAGTCGGGCTTGCGCTTTTCCAGGAAGGCTCGGGCAGCCTCGGCAAAATCCTCCGTGTGGATGAGTACCGACTGATAGTTGATCTCGGTCGAGGCGGCCTGATCCACCGTCGCATTCCCTGTATTGAGCGCAGACTTCAACAAGGCCATGGCAACCGGTGGATTCCTGGCAAATTTCTCTGCCGCCTCCAATGCTGACGCGAGCGCCTGTCCGGGCTCGCAGATTCGGTTGATCAACTGCATATCGAGCGCCTGCTGAGAGCCGAATGTTTCGCCGAACGCGCACAGTTCCATCGCCTTGCGGTGCCCAACCTTGCGCGCAATCGACCAGATGCCGCCGAAGTCCGGCATCAACCCCACTTTGATGAAGGCGCAGGCGAACTTCGCATCGGCGGCAGCGACGGCGTAGTCGCTCGCAGCGACAAAGGATATGCCGCAGCCAAAGGCACTGCCTTCCACGGCGCAGATAAAGGGCTTGGGGCCGTCGACAAGCATCCGGAAAAGCCGCGTCGGCAGATCCAACCGCATACGGGCCTCGATCACTTCGCGACGTTTCATCTCGGCGATATCGCCGCCGGCACAGAAATGGCCGCCCGCGCCGGTAAGTACCACGGCGCGGCACGCGTCGTTGCTCTCGATCTCGAGAAGCCGCTCATACGCAGTTTTGCGCATCTCCAGGCCGAAGGCGTTCATGCGTTTCGGGTTGTTGAGGGTCATGACGGCGATGCATCCCTCGTAACGAACCTGCACGATTTCTTCGCTCGACTCATCCATAGGTCGTTCCACTCGTGCCCGCTACTTCGATGTCCAATGAATCTTGACCATGCCGTCCCCGAAAGGCTCGTCGCGGTTCTTGAGCGCCTGCTTCAGACCATGAGCCACCATGTCTGCCTTGAATTGCTTGCGACGCGGTCCTTGCGAGAAGTGCGCACGTGAATCCTGCTCAGCGGCCATGCGCTGAAGCGTACGCGCTCCGCCGAGCTCGAGCGCAATATTTACGACGCGCTTATGCGCCGCGAGCAGCTCCGCATCGACGCAACTCACGCGCCGCGCCAGCTCATCGACGGCGCCATCCAGCTCAGCCGCCGGAACCGCATCGAGCACCAGACCGATACGCGCGGCGTCGCGTCCCCAGAGACTGTCACCGGTCATGAGTATGCGCTTCGCCCACTGCGGGCCCACGTGGTAGAGCCACATATTACTGGGAGGCGTGCCGTTGGCGCGCGTTGCGGGAAATCCAAACTTGGAATTCTCCGCCGCAAGCACCATGTCGCACATCAGCACGAGATCGGTGCCACCTGCCATGCAGTTGCCATGAACCTTCGCGATCACGGGCTTGTGAATCTCGAACAGAACGGAGAGCTCGCGTTGTGTCTGCTCGATCTGCCAGCAGTCGTCCTCCAGCGTCGCCGTACCTGCGCGATATCTCGTGTCGCCGGCATCGCTCCCGCCGCCCGCGTAGACGCCAGCCAGATCGTACCCTGCACAGAAATCCTGGCCTGCCCCCGCGAGCACGATCACGTTCACATCGATGAGGGCATCGGCCTCAATCAGGGCATCATGTAACTCCCCGATCATTGCAGGACTCAGCGCGTTGCGCTTTTCGGGGCGGTTGAGTGTGATCCGCGCAATACGCTCGTGGACTGAAAACTGGATGAACTCGGTAGATTTCAGGTATTTCCCCATGATTCCTTATCCTCGCACGCCGGCGTTGAGCCCTCAAATCGCAGGCGGCGTATCAGTTTGCCGCCCGCCCCCTCCCAACGCCACTGCCATGGGCGCTCTCGTTCTCGTGGCGATTACATCCATCGACGCGATCACTCCCCAGTGAAGTGCGGAAGGCGCTTTTCGCGAAAGGCGTTGACTGCTTCCTGATGATCCTTCGTGCGGTTTGACAGCGCCTCATAGGCGAAGGACGCGTCAAGGACGGAGTGGACGAGCTGCTTCAAGGCGATATTGACCGAGAGCTTCGTCCATTGGATGGCGCGCGAAGCGCCGGCCGCTAGCCGCCCTGCGAGATCGTCGGTGACCTTGTCGAGCTCGTCGGCCGCGACGGCGCGATTGATGAGACCGATACGCGCGGCCTCTTCGCCGGTGAGCGCATCGCCGGTGAACAGAAACTCCTTCCCACGCGCAAAGCCGAGGAGCGCCGGCCAGATCACCGCGCCACCATCGCCCGCCGAGAGGCCGACCTTGACATGCGGATCGGCGAACTTCGCGTGCTGGGCGGCGATGACGAGGTCGCAAAACAGGGCGATGGTCGCGCCAAGACCGATGGCCGCTCCATTGACCTTGGCGATGATCGGCTTAGGGCAGTCAAGGATGGAAAAAAGGAGCTGTTTGCTCTTGGTGCCTTCCTTGACGAAAAGATCCGGCCGATCGATGAGCGTCTGCATGGCCTCGATGTTTCCGCCCGCGCTGAACGCGCGCCCGGCGCCCGTGATCACGAGGACGTTCGTCGTCTCATCTTGCGCGACGTCCGCAAACAGCCGCTGGAGCTCGTCATGAAGTTCTTCGTCGATGGCATTCATCGTCTCGGGTCGGTTGAGCGTCGCGTGCAACACGGCGCCGTCGCGCCGCAATGCGATGGCTCGGTAGGCAGAGAAGTTCATGGCCGAGACTCGCGCAATTCATTAACGCCTAAGCGGCTGCCTGAAGTGGCCATCCTAGTATACTGCGTGCGCGCCGCGAGTCCCTCCGCGGGCACAACGGTTCCACATTGTGCTCGGCGGTGGTCGGGAAGGCCATGCACGTCAAGGCTCATACGTCGACGCCCTGCGCATGACATGCAGCGATATAGCCGAAGGTCATCGATGGACCGATGCTCGCGCCTGCGCCGACATAACGGCGTCCCATCACCGACGCGGTACAGTTACCCGCGGCGTACAGCCCCTCGATGATAGAGCCGTCGGTGCGCAGCACGCGGGCGAAGTGGTCGGTGAGGATGCCGCCGGAAGTTCCCACGTCGGCCGGATAGAGGGCCACCGCGTAAAACGGCGGTTTTTCGATCGGGCCGAGATTGGAATTGGGCTTTACGGTCGGATCGCCGTAATAGCGGTGGTAGGCGCTCGTGCCGCGTCCGAAATCGTCATCGACACCTCGATGGGCGAAGTTGTTGAAGCGCTCGACGGTCTGCGCGAGGCTCACGGGCTCGATGCCGCAGCCGCGCGCCAATGCGTCCAAGCTTTCAAAGCGTTTCATGTAGCCGCTCTCAAACCACTTGGCCGGCGTTCTACCGGGCAGCGCCATGCCCCAGGGGTAGGAGCTGCGATGGCGGCTGTCCAAAACGATCCAAGCGGGTACGGCGCCGGCAGCATACATACGCTGGCCGAACTCCATATAAGAGCAGCACTCGTTCGCGAAGCGCTTTCCCTCGGCGTCGACGACGATGCAATGCGGCTTGCCAATGTCGTTCGGAGAGTGGATGGACACGAACGTGCCATCGGGCAGGAAGGATGCCGCGGTCCACCAGGCTTCGCTCATGAGATCGATCGCTGCTCCCAGTCTCATCGCAACCTGAATCATCTCCCCGGTGTCTCCGGGGTTGGCGAGCGTCCATTGGACGGAGGTCGGCTTGGGTTGATATTGCTCCCGCATCGTAAGGTTTCGCGCGAAACCGCCGGCGTTGATAAGGACACCGAGGCGGCCCCGCACAGAGATGGAGCAGCCGCCGCGCTCGACAATGACGCCGCCGACGCGACCGTTCTCGCTCAGGATTTCACGGACTGGCGTATCGGTCCAGATCGGTATTTTCTCTCGCAGGGCAATCTGAAACAGACGACCTTGCAGCGCATTACCCGCACCGCGGATTTCCCGACCCGTGAGCTTCTTCTCCATGAGCCGCAGAACAGTCTTGGCGGCGATCCACCTGCCTCGCCAGGTCTGCTTTGCAACCATCAACGCCGCGGCGTCCCTGCTGTCGACCGGTATACTGCTCGTTAGTGGAAATCGAGCGAGCTTTTCCGCCCAATCGCCGAGCTCGTTGACGTCAAAAAGGGGCGCGGAAAGCGAGCGGCCTTGCGATATCCCCCCTGGCTGATCGTCGTAATAGTCCGGCCAATGCGCATGCGTGAACCTCATGCCGTGGCTCTCTAGGAAGCGGACCATCTCCGCGCCGTTGCGGATGAAGGCGTCGCGGCGCTGAGGCGAGGATGCCCCTCCCACCTCGCCAATCATTCCATCGAGGTAAGTCCGCGCACGTTCGTATGAATCGTTGCCGCCCTCGGCATTCAGGTGATCGTTGTTCGGGATCCAGATCACGCCGCCCGAAAGCGCGCTCGAGCCGCCGATGAGCGGTTGCTTCTCGATAATCAAGGCGCGCTTGCCATGGGCGTTCATCACCAACGCGGCGGGCACCGACGCCGCGCCGCTGCCTATGATGATGAAATCGAATTCGTCATCATCCTCGGGCATCGCTCATCCTGCGGCAAGCGCCGACACGTGTTCTCCCTGCGCATCGTTCCACGCACCGAGCCACTCTGTGCGCCGCGTCGCTCCTCGCAGAGTATGCCTAGGCCTATACCTTATAAAGCCACGACACGACCGAATCGGAGTCAAGCGCTCCAGAGACATCGATTGTCCCCTCGGCAGCTCGCTTTCGCAGCTCGGAGACCACACTATCCGGGTCTTCCGCCTCAATCTCATAGATGGCCAGATACCGCAGACCCGGCTTCCCGATATTGTTGGTGGAGGGCACCGCTTCGCATCGACGACCGGACTTGACGCCTGGAATGGCACACACATGTCCAATGTGGACGTTGTCGTACCACTGGGTGTATTCGTCGTCGCGCCCCGGCTTAGCCTGGGATTGCACGACCATCAGGTACTTGCCCATCGATACCTCGCTCAAAGGTGCGGCCTGTACTCCACCCGCAGCCACAATTCCCGACCGCGGTCGATAGCGCAAGCCACTCCGTCCGGAATACCGCCTTTGGTGCCGCCGGTCTGCTGAGCTCCAAAGGCTGCAGCCAAGCCTCCCGACTGGAATGGCGAGTTCGCACAATACCCGGTGGTGAGGATGTCCCCAAGATTGCGTCCGACCACGGAGACTTGCCAAGTGTCGTCGCGGGCGCCCAGCCTGAGGCTGATATCGGTCTTGAAATAGGCATGTTGGATCATGTCGTAGCGCTCAGCCAGATCCGTGTAGAACCCGTCCGAGTAATGCGTCATCGAACCGAACCCAAGCTTCATGCCGTTCGGGAGCGGTCGCTCGTAGTCAAAGCCGAAGTTCGCCGTCCAATCGGGCGCACCTGTCAGCGGTCGCCCGCGAAAGTTTTGGGCCGTGTACAATCCCGTAAAACTATCGAACTGTTGACTGCACCCTGCCGCGATCGTTTGGCCGCCCCAGCAGGGCGCATTGTCGAAGCTGGTAAAACGCGCATGATTGTAGTTAAAGCCCCCGCGCAAGGTCAGACCTGAAACAATATCCGGCAAATACCGAGCCGAGGACTCGAAACCCCATACGTCCGCCTTGCCGGTGTTGATCGTCTTTACAATGAGGCCCTGCGCCGTATCAATATTCTCGCCGGCCTGCAGGTTGCTGTATTCATATTTATAGGCGCTCACATTGAGGCTCGCTCGTCGAGCGAAAAAGAACGACTTCATACCGGCTTCGCCGCCTTTCACATCTTCGTCGCTGAATGAGAGATCATGCCCGGCGGGCTGCAGGATCGTGGTCTGGAAGCCGCCGGACTTCGAGGCTTCCTTGAAGGCGCCGAACAAAGTCATATCATCGGTCGGCGTGTAGGTCAGCGTGATCTCAGGATTGATGTGATCGGAGGTAGTCCTCGGAACGCCCGTATCGATCACCCCGATGGCGCTGCCCGGTCCCGGATAGGAACTTATTGCAGCTGTATTTGTTTCGGTGATATCGCGAACCTCGTGACTCCAGCGAACGCCCGCTGCAAACTCGAGCGTCGGTACGATCTTGTATCGCATCTGCTCAAAAACCGAGTACGCGTCGGTATGAAGAAAAAAGCTGCCCTGCTGAAAAAGGACAGGCAGCCCCAAGCCGAGAAACTGATTGTATAGCGCCCTTAAGGGTTCGGTCATTTCGCTTTGCTGGTAATAGGCGCCAGCCGTGAAATTGAAGGGGCCGGCGTAGTCCGAGTTCGCCCGTAGCTCTTGCGTCAGGTTACGGATGTCAAAGTTGTTATCGAAAGCGTACAGCGTGCCGGCGGCTCCCGTCTCGGTACCATTAAATAAGTCCGATTCAACAAGCTTGTAAAGACCCGTCACCGACGTGAAGGTTAAATCCTTGGCCGCATGATAGTTCGCTTCCAGTGTTCCGAAGTATTGCGACAGGTCGTTGAAGGGTACACCGCCGTTTCTTATCCCTGGATAGGCGGCCGGGTTCATATCGACGATTCGAAAGTCATGACTGTCCTGCTGGCAATTCTCTTGGGGAGATAGAAACTGAATGCCGAAGAAGGGGCCCACGCCGTTGGGACAAGAGGTCATTTTCAGGCCGGCGTCATTAGTGTCGTTATCCAAGTGGTCGTAATTCAGCTTCAGTCTGGCATCGAACTTCTCAGTGGGTGTCCAAAGTGCAGTACCCCTGACGATATATTCGGTCTGAGGCCAGAAATCCCGATCCTGCGGCGTCTCTCCGCCCAATTGCGGGATTCCAACGGCGAGATTCTGGAATTCCCCTACATCGGATGTGTATAAACCGGCGAGACGGAGTTTGAGCGTATCGCTCACGGGGCCTGAAAGAACGAACTCCGCTCTTTTTTCCTCGGATTCGAACTCATAACCACCCCGCACGATGATCTCGCGAGTATCAGTCGGGTCGGCGCTGCGCAAAGAGATCACACCGCCGGTGGTGGACTTGCCGTAAAAGAGTGCCTGGGGCCCTTCGAGCACCTCGACCTGACCGACATCGAATAGGCCAGTCGAATAGGCCAGGCCTTGATTAATCTGCATTCCGTCGATATTGAGCGAGACCGATTGATCGACGGTGGCGTTGAGCGTCGTATTGCCGATGCCCCTGATGGAAATCTGTTGTCCGAAATCTTCGATGTTACTGCCGATCACGAGATCCGGGACTTCCGTTGCAAGTGCCTTAAGATCTTGAGTTGCATAGTCATTTAGGGTCTTCGCCGTAACGACTGTTTCGATCACCGGCACTTTCTCAATCGATTCCTCGCGCTTGCGTGCTGTGACGATGATCTCCTCTAACTGTCCCGCTTCTGACTGGGCCGCCGCGGTTGCCACCACTGGGGACTGCGCCACTCCGGGCACGGCTTGCAGCGCGAGGCCGATCGCCATCGTGAATCGAAGCATGGTGTTTGCACGCATAGTTCTGTCCCCCTTTGACCGTCGGCATAAAGACGCTTTGAGAGGTTGGACAGAGCCGCCCAAACCCCAAGGTCATCTGCATACGCGTCGCGCTTCTATGGCGCTCTCGCATTGCGGATTTGAGCTTATCTCGCGCCGAGATGAAGCGACGCCTCGGTCCGCGGAATCATTCCGCATTGTGAGAAAAACGTTGTTACTGCAGTCTTGCGGGCAGGCTATCCTAGCCAGCGACAGCTGCTGTGCCGGTAATACTTTTCCCATGAGGCCACGTGACCAATAGCCAACACTTCGACAGTCACTCGTTGCGCAGAGCACTTGGCTCCTTTGCGACCGGCGTGACGATTGTCACGACTCGGGATCACACCGGCCGCGACATCGGGCTCACCGCAAACAGCTTCAACTCGGTGTCGTTGGATCCGCCCATGGTCCTGTGGAGCCTGTCCAAGACATCATTGAGCCTTCCCGCCTTTAAGCAAGCCGAATTCTTCGCCGTGCACGTCCTCGGCGCCGATCAGGAACCGCTCTCCAACCTCTTTGCAACCCGGGGGGCGGATAAGTTTGCAAGCATGAGCGTCGAGCGCGGCCGCGGCGGCATACCGCTCTTGCCGGAATGCGCAGCGCGCTTCGAGTGTCGAACTGCTTTCGCCTACGAGGGGGGGGATCATGAGATCATCGTCGGTGAAGTACTCGACTTCAGCGACTTCAAACGCGCGCCACTCGTGTTTCAAGGAGGCAATTACGCCCTCGCGTTCAAGAAGCCCATTGGACGCAACCCCGCCACGGCCGATGGTGCGGATTTCGGTGCGTTTACGAAGGACTACCTAGGCAACTTGCTCAGCGTGGCACATCTGCAGATGAGGTCGCGCCTGCGCCCGGCCCTCGAGGCGCGCGGCTTCGATGAGGAGGATTATGCAATCTTGTCGCTCCTCATCATCTCGGACCATCGCAAGGCCATCGAGGTCGATGGTCTCCTGCAATTTGCAGGTAAGCGACTCCACGATGAGAAATTGCGAAATCTGGCACAGAGGGCTTTGATCATCGAACAACGGGACGGCGAAGGGTCTCTCATCCTGTCACTCAGCGATTCCGGGCGGCATACGGTCATTGAGCTCATGGCGGCTGCCAAGGCCGCGGAAGCGGATACGGAACTTGGCCTGGATTTCTTCGAATCCCAGATGCTGAAACACTTGCTGAAACGGGTCATCCGCAGCACAGCGCAAGGACCCTTGAAGATCTGGCCGAGCCCCTCGTGACCGCGCCGCCCGCAGGCTGTAACTCAGCCCTCAGCCGTAGATTGTGCGAGCCGCCAGGCGCAGGCGGCGGCACTGCGATAGCTCTGTCCGGCCGCGTGCGCCCTCGTGTTCGCGGCCGTGCCATCGAATCCGCGCTTATAGACACCCGCACGGATAGCGGCGCTGCGGAAGAGAGAGAAAACGATAAAGTAGCGCCAGTGCGGAAGCTCCGACCGGTGTGTCTCACGGCAATAAGCGGCAATCAGTTCCTCCTCCGGCGGAATCCCGAGGGCCCGCGGACTCTCGCCTCGAAATCCCCGCAGATCGTCAGCCGGCAGATAATACGGTAGGCAGAAATAGGCAAGATCCGCCAGCGGATGGCCGATGGTGGCGAGTTCCCAATCGAGCACGGCCACGATACGTGCTTCGTCGGCCGCGAAGATGACGTTGTAGCCGCGGTAGTCGCCATGCACGATGGCAGTTTCGTCATTCCGGGGCAGATTTGACTCGAGCCAGGGAATCAGCCTGTCCATGTCGGCGTTTTCCTCGACTCGCGAAGCCGCATACTGCTTAGACCACCGCGAAAGCTGTCGCGCGACGTAGCCCTCCGGGCGTCCAAACCAGTCGAGCCCGACCGCACGATGGTCCACGCGATGCAGCCGGGCAAGAACGGTTACCATCTCCTCGCACAAGGCGCTGCGCTCGCCACGCGATGCATCGAGCAGTCTCGCATCGGGCATGATACGGCCCTCCACGCATTCCATGATGTAGAACGCCTGCCCGATCACGCTCTCATCATCGCAGAGCAGGCACATGCGCGGCACGGGAACGCGCCCGGCCAACGCGCGCATCGCGGCGAATTCGCGTTCGATCGCATGGGCGGACGGCAGCAGCTCGCCGGATGGCTTCTTGCGGAGCACGTAATTGCCGGCCGGTGTAGCGATCCGGTACGTGGGATTGGACTGACCGCCTAGGAACTGCCCCACATCGATTTCCGCATCAAAGCCGGGCAGTTTGTCCTTGAGGTAGCGCCCGAGAGCGGCTTGGTCGAAACGGTGGTTCGGCAGCACTGGAGCGGGCAGCGCCGAGTCTGTCACGGGGGCTCCGGGCGCCCTGCCGCGCCGCGATAGGCGGCGAGTTCGAGCTTCGCGATCTGGTTCCGGTGCACCTCATCAGGACCATCGACGATGCGCATGACCCGGGCGCGAGCGTACTGATAGGAAAGGTCGAAATCGGACGTAATGCCAGCGGCACCGTGCGCCTGAATGGCCCAGTCCACGATCTGACAGAGCATTTTGGGAGCCGCCACTTTGATCATGGCAATCTCCCGGCGCGCCTCCTTGTTGCCCGCCCGATCCATCTTTTCCGCAGTATGCAACGTCAACAGCCGGCACTGATCGATCATGATGCGGGACTCGGCGATACGTTCTTGCCAGACAGTTTGGTCGGCAATCGTTCGGCCGAACGTGGTTCGAGAAGCGAGCCGCCGGCACATCTTTTCGAGAGCTACCTCAGACTGTCCAATGATTCGCATGCAGTGATGAATGCGTCCGGGGCCAAGTCGACCCTGTGCGATCTCGAAACCGCGTCCTTCGCCAAGCAGGATGTTGTCCACGGGTACGCGAACGTTGTCGTAGATCACTTCGGCGTGCCCGTGGGGCGCCTCATCCCATCCGAACACAGGCAGGTTGCGAACGATCTTTACTCCGGGAGTGTCTTTCGGCACCAGAATCATCGACTGCTGCTTGTATAGATCAGGATTGTCCGGATCGCTCTTCCCCATCACGATGAGGACTTTACAATCGAGCGCCCCGGCGCCGGAGGTGAACCACTTACGCCCGTTAATTACATACTCGTTGCCGTCGCGGCGAATGCTCGTGCGGATGTTGGTGGCGTCCGAAGACGCGACGTCAGGTTCAGTCATGCTGAACGCGGACCGGATTTTTCCCTCGAGCAAAGGCTCAAGCCATTGTCTTTTCTGCGCCGGCGTCCCATAGCGCTCGATTGTCTCCATGTTGCCCGTATCGGGGGCCGAACAGTTGAAGACCTCCGAGGCCCAAAACAGGCGACCCATAATCTCGGCGAGCGGAGCATAGTCAAAGTTAGTCAGCCCAAGCCTCGGCAGGAACAAGTTCCACAAGCCCTCTGCCCTTGCCTTGGTCTTGAGCTCTGCGATGAGCGGCAGGGTCTGCCAGCGGTCTACGGCAGTTTGGAGCTGCTGCCAATAGACGTCTTCGTTGGGGTACACGTGCTCCGCCATGAACGCGCCGAGGCGCTCGCAGAGGCGCTGAACCTTCGGCGAAAATTCGAACCCCATCCCGATGGATCTCCTTAAATCATGGGCGACTTGCTCATGGTACGGCCGAACCTCTGTGCCCCGCTGGGAATCCTTCCGGTAACTCCGGTATCGGCTACGAGCCGCCGCTTGGACATCCAGCGGTCTGCCTCAATTCTTCGGCACCTGTGAGAAGTAGTTAAGTCCGGCCGGTTTCAGCCGCACCAGCTCGCAGTAATGCCCGAGTTGCGCCACCGTGTCGGCGTAATGATAGTCAAGCAGATCGCCCGCGCTGCCGGCAAATGCGGTGCGGATACCCGCCGCGGCGAACTGGCTTACCGTCTCGCGCCACTGTTCTTCGCTGTTGATCATGTAACCCAGGTGGTGAAATCTCGCAGCGGAGTCGGACTCCGGAAGCCACTCCCGAAATATCGTGTCTTGGCTCGGCCGAGCCTCTACCAGTTCGATCATCATCTGCTCTACGTAGGCAAAACCCAGGGCGCTTGATGGAGCGGACTCCGGCATGCGGCGAATCTGCCATCTCGCAATGCCAAACTTGTCCTTAAGGCTTGCCGCCGCTTTGTTGACGTCGCGGACGACGTAGCCCACTTGGAAATGGTTGCGAAAAACGAGCGGAATGGTGATTCCCGCGCCATGAATCATCGCGACGGCCCCACATCGATCGTTGGCCGAATTGACATCTCCGAGATGTTCGCCCGCCGCGGCAATGAGACGACCAGCAAGATCGCAGCCGCGATGTCTTCTGGCTTCATCGCACCGTCCTTGGTGACATGACCACGCATCCACTCGCGGTGATCAGGGCTGGTCATCCCCTCGGCCACCTCCGTCGTCGTTGCACCAGGCTCGATGATGCACACCCGTATGCCGTAACCCCCAATCTCCTGACGCATGCCATCGCTCATGGCATTCAGGGCATGCTTGCTGGTGGCATACGAATTGTAGATGGCAATGGGACGGTGGGCGGCCATGGACGAAATGTTGATAATGTCACCGCCGCCTTGCGCTCGCATGTGGGGGATAGCCGCCGCGCAGGCATAGAGCGGGGCCAAAAGATTGACCTCTATCACTCGCCGCCATTCCGCGGTATCAGCGTTTTCAACGGTACTATATTGTATGACACCAGCAGAGTTGATGAGGATGTCGATGCGACCGAAGTGCTTCACGGTATCGGCGACCAGTCCTCTTGCGACTGTCTCGTCGGTAACATCGCCGGGCAGTGCGATCGCCTTCCCGCCGGCAGTCTCGATCCTGCGCACCAATTGTTCCAGGCGATCAGCCCGTCGAGCACCCACGGCAACACTGGCTCCCGCTTCGGCGAGGGCCATGGCAGCCGCTTCGCCGATGCCTGATGAGGCGCCGGACACGAGGGCGACACGGCCGCCAAGGACTCCTGGCATCTCTCTTTCCTGTCGTCTTGGGTAATCACCACGATACATCAACTAGCGCTGCACGTGAGAGATGTGTTCGCTGGCACTCGCGGTGCGTTTTACAACGTGGAACCCGATGTGGCGCGCACGTCGTGGTTAGAATCAAGGCGTCCGCTCATGGGCCTCCTGCAACAGCTTCGCGAGCGCACGCCGATCGATCTTGGAGCTCGGCAGCGTCGGGACCCTCGAAGCTTCCAGGATGAGGATCACACGCGGCACCTTGAAGCTCGAAAGCGATCTTGCGGCCTCGGTACGGACGATGCGCGCGTCCAGCGTCGCCCCCGGGTCCGGCACGATCAACGCTCCGACTACGCTTCCGCGTACACGATCAGGTACACCCGCGACGTGTGCGGATGCAACACCGGCGATCTTGAGCAGGGCGGCCTCGACCTCGGACGGCGACACGTTGGCGCCCGAGGCTTTGATGAGATCATCGACGCGCCCGTGATAATGAAGATGTCCCCGGCGGAACGAGCACAAGTCGCGAGTGCTGTACCATCCGTCGGAAGTGAACACATCAGCGAGTTCGCGCTTCACCATTCCCAGCATCATGACGTCGCTGCGCAACTGAAGCTCCCCGACCTGTCCGTCTGAATCGGCGTTGGCGTCGCCCCCCTCCCAGGCTCCGAGAACACGACTGCTGGAGGCATCGACCAGCCGTGCCTCGAGGCCTTGCATCAGAGGTCCCAGCGATCCGTGCTGCTCCTCCGGAAGGTTGCGCTGCATGATCGTGTAAGGGCCCGCCGTCTCCGTCATGCCGATCGGTGCCGACATCAAGGTCGGATCGCGTGGACGCCGGTCCGAGGGAAGCGCTTCGTAGAGCAAGCCACCGCGCATGGCGCTCCATGGTCGTTTCGCAAAGGTTGGATCTGAAACCAATGATCGAAGAATGTGCGGCCAACTGACGACGGCGGTGGTGCGTTCGCGCTCCAGGAAATCGAGCAGCTCCGATCCGGTCTTTACACTCGCAAGCATGGCTGCGCCGATGGACATGGCGCACATGGCCGTCGTAACCAGCCCGCCGACCCAAAAGAACGGCATCGAGGCATAGAGGCGCTCATCGCTCTCGTACCCGAAGCTCACCGCAAGCTTCATGCCCTGGCGAATGAAGTTGCCCTGCGAATGAATCACCCCTTTTGGTTCGGCTGTCGAGCCGGAGGTGTAGATAATACCGGCGACGTCGCTGCTGCGAACTTCTGCCTCGGCGGCCTTCAGCATCACTTGCTCGATACCGGGTACCCGCGTCAAATCGACACGCGTCGCCCAGGGGGGAATCGTGGGCTCGGATCCCCAGAGCCATACCGCGCGCAGGTACGGAGCCTCAACGAAGTGAAACGGCCTCGTCGCCGAGGTAAGTCCGGGCAAGGCCGCCTCCATACGCGCGACGTAGTCGTGGTGCAGATAGCGGGGCACGGCAAAGAGAACTTGGAGGTCGGCATGGCGCGCGATCCGCAGGATCTCCTCAGCGGTCGAGAGAGTCGACACCGTTACCGCTACGGCGCCGATGCGGGTGATGGCCATCCAGGTGATGAGAAAACTCTCGTCACTTGGCAGCATCATTCCGATCCGACTTCCCTTTCCGATCCCTGCCGCGAGCAAATGGCGGGCGAGCACTGCCGACTTCGCTTCCAGCTCTCCGTAAGCCAGGCGGTGCTCATCGAAAACGAGCACCTCTCGGTCGGCCCAATGCGTCTTGAAATGGGCCAGTAGTGCGGGGACGCGGGGCTCGATATCCGGCATTCTCGACCAGTCGACGGTCGGGCCCCAGTTGCGGTCACGCGGTTCGATCATCGGTGGATTCCCTCAAGCGATTCGAACGGGGCGCGATACTCGGGCGTAAGATCGGGACAGCGCTGCGGACCGCCGCGCAAGCCCGGCGCATCAGCTCGCGGTATGATAAACGCCTGCAGCAGACAGCGTGGGCTTCGCTTCCCACATAGTGGAATCCCGTCCGACCTAGCGCACTCTTGTACTTGGGGAACCCGACTAACATGGCAAGTAAGTATTCGGATCGGCTCGCGACGCCCTTGGAGAAGCCCGTGGCTATGATGGAAACGACTGGTGCACAGGTGGGGACCGTGCGGCCCGACTTCGTCCCGGCGGAGCACTACATCTCCACCGAGTACCTACGCCTCGAGGAGCAGCGGCTGTGGCCGCGCGTATGGCAGATCGCCTGCCGCGAAGAAGAACTTCCGCACGTCGGCTCCTACATCACCTACAACATCATGAGTGAAAGCATCGTCGTGGTGCGTGCGTCTGAGCGCGAGATCAAGGCATTCTTCAACGTCTGCCAGCACCGCGGTCGTCGTTTAGCGCAGGGTCAGGGCAAGATGAGCCGGTTTCATTGCATCTTTCATGGCTGGCAGTATCACCTCGACGGCTCGATCGCACGCGTGCTTGACCGCGACGATTGGGCGGGATGCACGGAGTTCGGAGATGCGGATCTGCACCTGAAGGAAGTGCGCGTTGGCATATGGGCCGGCTGGGTATTCATCAACATGGATCCCAACGCCGAGCCGCTGTCCGAGTATCTCGCCCCGGTGCCGCAATACATCGATCCCTACGAGATGGATAAGATGCGGTATCGCTGGTACGTCTCGGTGAAGGTGCCCTGCAATTGGAAGGTCGGCGTGGAAGCCTTTAACGAGGCCTATCATACCTCGGCGACGCACCCGCAGATGATGTCCATCTACGGCGACGACGTCACCCGCAATCGGATCTTCGGCCGTCACGGAATGTTCTATTATCCCGGCAATCCGGACTATCCCGTCGGCGCACCGTCGCCGCGCCTCGGCAAGCCGGTTCCAAAGGACTTTCGGCCCACAATCGTAGAGTACTTCGAACTGTTCGATAGAGAGCTGAAAGCCTTCTTCAGCGAGCGCGATGTCGAAGCCGTGCGGCGGTTGATGACAGAAGTCGACCCGTCAACGCCGGCGGGTGTCGTGATGATGAAAGCGATCGAGTTCCAGCGTGAAGCGGCGATTGCCAGCGGCGCCGGTTGGCCGAACATCACGCTGCAACAGATGGCTGATGCCGGCACTGATTGGCATATATTCCCGAACTACGTGATGCTGCCCTGGCCGGATGGCGTGCTTGCGTATCGCGCCTTGCCGCATGCGACCGACCCCGATAGCTGCTTCTTCGAGGTTTATGCGTTGCAACGTTACGCAAGCGGTGCGGAGCCCGTACTTGAACGCAAATATCTGCACGGCGATGAGGATTGGCGCAAGTTCAAGTCGATAAGCATCATCTTACAGCAGGATTTCGACAACATGAGCCAGGTGCAATGCGGTATGAGGTCGCGCGGATTCAGGGGCGCGCGGACTAATCCGCTGCAGGAAGCGACTATCTCGAACTTTCATCGCGTGCTCGACGATTACCTCTATGGCGGCTCTCGGCCAAAGTGATTGGCGAGCGCTGATCGAGTTAGCCCCAAGCGACCCTAACCGCCCAGGCCGGCGCCCAACTTAAGCCCACGACGGGAAGCGAACATGAAGATTGGCCTGAATTTTTTCCCGGTGCGTCCACAGTTCCTGCTGCCCATCGCGCGGCGGGCCGACGAACTCGGCTACGACTCTCTGTGGCTCGGCGAGCACTTGGTATTCCCGACGAGGATCGCGAGCACGTATCCCTACGGCCCGACGCTCGGCCCGCCGCTCCCCAGCACGTCGCTATTCGATCCACTCATTACTCTCGCATATGTCGCGGCACAAACCCGGCAGATCCAGCTGGGGACATCCGTCTATCTTGTCAACCTGCGCCACCCCGTCATCGCGGCCAAGCTCGTCGCGACGCTCGACGCGCTCGCCGGAGGCCGAGTCATTCTCGGTATCGGATCCGGCTGGCTAAAAGAGGAATACGATGCAATCACCGCTCCATGGGATCATCGCGGCACGCGCATGGAGGAGTGCATCGACGTCATGCGCCGCCTATGGACGGAGGAGCGGGTCGCCCATAGCGGCCGCTTCTACCGCTTCGATGAGGTCGGCTTCGAACCAAAGCCCGCCCGCGTGCCGGTGCCGATTCTGATTGGCGGGGATACGCCGGCGGCGCTGCAACGTGCGGCGCGCAGCGGCGACGGCTGGTTCGGATTGCGCTACACACCGGAATCCGCGGCGACGCGAATAAGGGAGCTACGCGCGATGCGCGCCAGCGACCGGCCATTCGAAATCACCGTGAGCCCCGAGACGGTGCCGGACATCGACCAGATTCACCGCTTTCGCGACGCCGGGGTCGACCGCATCGTTCTCATTGCCAAGGAGCTCGCGGCCGGCAAAAAAACAGTGGAGGCTACGCTCGACGGCCTCAATCGCTTCGCCGAAACGGTTATGAACCGCGCCCGGGGATGACGACACCGACGCCTCGGGCGTTTCAGGTCGCCCCTCGAATATAAGCATCAATCGTTCCTGCGCAATTGATCTTGTCGCCGCCGGGTAGATCGGCGTATCGAGCGATTTCGTTCGCGATCGTCGGCCCATCGTGGCCGCATGGACACTTGCCATAGTGCGCGCACACCTTGTCTCCGGTGATGAGGCCACACCAGCGCCCATCGAGCGACAGGTCCAGAAATGCAGCGCGACCTTTGGTTTCGCCCGCGCTAGTCGGCATCAATTGATCGCCGGTTTCGTCCAATATGAGCAGCATGAGCCACGGTGCGACGTGATAACGGTTGGCTTTACAACGCGGCATCGCCGTATTGATTTCCTGCATGCTGTAGAACTGGAAGGTGCGCTCGGGGCGCACATTGAACGTATCAAATATGCGCTCACGATAGTCGGTGGGCAATTGGGCGCCCTTCAACCCACCGCCGGTCATCAATGCGTTCTCCGGATGGAAATCCTTGGCGCCATAGCCCATCTCCCGCACCATTTCCGAGATCCGGAACATGGTGGGGACCAAACCCTGCACCATCAGCTTCTCGCCGCGGCTTGAGACGATTGCCTCCGCTGTACTTCTCAATCCCTCTTCCAAAGCGCTCCCGCGCGCCGTCGAAGTTGCCTCAAAAGCGGCTACATCCGCGGGACGGGCGGTGCCCTCGGCGATACTGCGGCGCAGGGCGACCATCCTCGTCACTTGCCCCACTGTAATTGGCTCGGTTGGGAATTGCCGATCAGCGAACGCAAAGGCGTCCACGATCGCCTGTCGCGAGTCATGATGACGGAAGGATTTGGTCGCCGGGGCGAGCCCAAATATCTTGTAGTCCTGTTTCGGCACTATTCCCGTGGCCCAACTGAACCCTTGAACCATCTGACGCCTGACAAAGTTACGATCGGCTGCGCTTGCGGGAAGTATCGAGCATTTTCCAGTCGTGCCACTCGAGCAGGAAACGTAGTGGCCCGCCGCAGAGAGGCGGTCGATCCAATCATCGAGATCTTTGATCTCCCGGGTGTCGATATCACGAACTCGAGCCGCAGTCAGGGTATCCAACCAGCGGCACATGCGATCCCAGTTGCCCTGTGTAAACCAGGACTCCGGATAGCTCTTGTAAGAAGTATGCGCAAACAGCAGCGGCACTATATCGGCCGGTTGCCGGATCGCAGTGACGCCGCCCGCTTCCGCGCGTTTCTCAAGAACTCTGATTGCACTGCGCCGCTCGGCAAGCCGTTCGTTTGCCGCCTCAATTTGCAGGGGCAACACGTCGGACCAAGGCATTGCGTAGCAATTCTCCGCATCGACAAGATCCGTAAGCCGTTTGACTGCCGAGGTCATTTCACATGCCACCATCCACGTGGAGTGTTTGACCGGTTATGTATCGAGAATCCTCACCCGCAAGAAACACCGCGACACGGCCAATGTCCAGCTCAGGATCTCCAAGGTAGCCGAGCGGGATGCTATCGATAACCGCCTTGTGGGTAGCGGGATCGCTCATATACTTGTCCGAGATCGGCGAGTGCGCCGACGGTATAACGATGTTCACCCGGATCTTGTACTTTCCCCAGTCCCGTGAGGCGGTTCGCGAAAGTGCGCGGATAGCTTCCTTGGACGCAGCGTACGGCGCCAATTTTGCCCAGCCTTGCCGCCCTGCCATCGACCCGAAATTTATAATTGATCCGCCACGCTCACGCATATAAGGGAACGCCGCTTGCATAAAATAAAGCGTCCCGTAGAAGCCCGACTCCATGTGGGTTCTGAAATCCGCCTCGGGTGTTTCCTCGACGCTGAAAAGCGGCGCAAACGTGTGCGCGTTGTTGACGAGCACATCGAGCCTTCCGAATCGCGACAGGGCCTCGGAGACAGCCCGGTTCGCGGTCTCACGGTCGGCGACACTGCCTGGCACACAATGTACATGGGCTCCAATCGGCTTTATCAAGTCGACTGTCGCATTCAGCGTCTCCGCAGTCCGCCCGACAATAATCAGGCGAGCGCCCTCCTTGGCGAGCGCGATCGCGATCCCTTGGCCAATCCCCGAACCCGCGCCGCTGACTATGGCCACGCGATCAGGCAGTTTCCCTTGAGCCGCATTCTTCGCGAGAGTCGTTGAGGCCATTCCGGGCTCCATTGCGCGCGTCCAAACTTCGGCAAGTACATTAGCGCCTTTGGTGACCTTTGCAACTTGCTTTTTGGCGGTCGCCTAGCATAATCGAGACGCCGGTAAAGCAGAGAAGGAGGGGTGCATGAATACGGCCGCACAGCATGAGTCGCACTCACTCAGAGACTTAACCCTGGGATCCATGCCTATCGAAGATCCCAAGTTCGCTGTAGATCCGATGCCTTACCTGGAGGCGGCTCGCCGACAGCATGCCTGGCTCGCCAAATGCAGCGTGGGCTACGTCGTACATGGATATCAGGCCACGAAGGACCTGATGCGGATGGACGATAACCTACGAACCTCGAATGACTCTGTCACCGCGATCATGGGCGCGCAAAACACCAATTGGGGCCGTTATATTGACCGGCAAATACTCGCATTGTCGGGATCGGAGCATGCCCGCGTGCGCTCGAGCGTCGCGCAAGCCTTCACGCCCCGCAACATCAACCGTCATCGTTCCACAATGCGGGAAGTTGTCTCGAATCTGTTGGACGAATGGGCTCCCAAGCGAGGCTTCGATTTTGCTGTATTCGCCTCTTACTTTCCGATCGCGATCATCTGCGCCGTTGTCGGCGCTCCGCTGGATGCGATTCAACCGCTCCGCAAAGCGATGGAAACTTTGGGCGTCCAATTCAGCCTCGATCGCTCTCTGCTACCGGCTTTCGAGGAGGCATACAATCTCATAGCGGATTTCGTCGATCGACTCGTTCGCGAGAGAGAAATGAGCGGTGGCGGGGAGGAAGAGGACACCCTCAATTCGCTGATCGCCTCCAGGAACGCGGGCGTCATCAACGACGAAGAGCTGCGCTACCTGCTCGTCTTCATACTTCTCGCCGGCTACGACACGTCGAAAAATATACTCACTTTCATCGTGTACACAATGCTGAACCATCCGGACTTGTGGGAGCGATGCGCCGAGGATAAAGCCTATTGCGGGAAAGTCGTGGAAGAGATCTTCCGCGTGAGCACCGTCGCAAGCCCCTATCGGACGGTCGCTCGGGAGTTTGAATACGGCGGCGTGGAATTTCCGAAGGATGCACTACTCATATTTGCACTACCTCTTGCGGGGCGCGATCCGGCGGTGTTTGCGAGCCCCATGGATTTTCAACCGGAGCGGGATCACACCAATCGGCATGTCGCTTTTGGACGCGGGGCACACATGTGTCTGGGTCAGCATCTCGCGCGCGTGCAGATCGAGGAAGGCATCCACGTGATTGCCCAGCGCATCACCCAGTTAAAACTGGCCGGAGAGATCCGCTGGCGGGCGTTTCCGGGCGTCTGGGGACTGCAAACGCTGCCGATCGAGTTCGAGTTGGCGCCGCGCAGACAGGACTCGACAGAGCTCCCCGCCTAGCGCGTCGCAAGCGCCGCGCGCGCGCCAGACCTGATGTAGGCGTAGAGCTGCATCACCTGCTCTCGTGTCAGACTTTCAAATCCAGGCATCCCGTTCTGGATAAGAGCACCGTCGTGCACCACGTTCCAAAGGCTTTCCGGCTGTAGCGCCATTTGTGACTCCCGGAGGTCCGGACCCGGGCCGCCGGTCGCGACAAGGTTACGGCCGTGGCAAACCGCGCATGCCAGGAAAAGGCCGCTGCCGGCGGACACATCTGCTGGATTGAGCTTGAGGGATGGATCATCCAGGGGGTGCACCGTCATGTCGCGGGGTAGCGAAGGAGGCAGGATCGCTTTGCCATCCAGCGCAAAGGTCAGCAGGCGGCGCGGTCCGGAGTACTTCCACCCTGCGTTCATAACCTCACCCCAAATGGCCGCAGACCCACCATAGCCTGCAAGAATCGAAACATATTGCTTGCCGTTGACGAGGTAACTCATGGGCGCCGCGATGATTCCCATACCGACGTAATAGTGCCAACGGCGTTCGCCCGTGGCGGCGTTATAAGCCGAGAGATAGCCATCCCCGGCGCCTTGAAAAACAAGGTTCCCCGCCGTTGCCAGGGTACCGCCATTCCAGATGGTGTCCAGGTTTGCCCTCCACACCGCTTTCTGGTGTACGGGATCCCAGCCGATCAAGGCGCCCTTCCCGTCCATGGGATCGGCTTCGTAATCCTTGATGCCAAGGCCGCCGACAAATACGCCCCCCGGTATCGGCTCTCCTTTGAGGTAACGGACACCAAGTTGCATATACGGGATATAGACCAGCCCCGTCCGCGGATCGAAGGACATGGACATCCAACTGTGCGCGCCGGCGGAGGACGGCCAGATGATGAGCTCGGGGGTCTCGTAGCGAATGTTCTTCGCTTCCACCGGACGGCCGGTCTTGACATCAATCCGCTCGGCCCAGGTCGCCTTGCCGATCTTCCCCGCTGAAATCAGTTTTCCGGTGCGGCGGTCCAGCACGTAGAAGAAGCCGTTCTTAGGTGCCTGCATCAGTACTTTTCGGTGCTGACCGTCAATGAGCAGATCGGCCAAGATCATCTGCTGGGTGCAATCGTAGTCCCAGGAATCGCGTGGGTTTATCTGGTAATGCCAAACGTACTTTCCAGTATCGGCATCGAGCGCCACAATCGATGCGGTATAGAGATTGTCGCCGCCGCCCGGACTGCGTACCTCAGGGTCGTACGGACCCGCATTGCCGGTCCCTAGGTAGATGTGATTCAACTCCGGATCAAAAGTGATGCTGTCCCAAACCGCGCCACCCGTACCGGTCTTCCAGTAATCCCCATGCCAAGTCGCCGCCGCGCGCTCCATCGCCGGATCGCCGCGGTTCTCCTCAGGACTTCCCGGAACCACATAGAAGCGCCAGAGCTGCTTGCCGGTCGCCGCGTCATAGGCGGTCACGTAGCCCCGCGCGCCGAAGTCCGCCCCTGCGTTTCCGATAATGACCTTGCCATTGAAAACGCGCGGCGCACTTGTGACGTTATCGACCGAAGCAGGGTCGGTGGTTTCTGCGCTCCAGAGTAGTCGGCCCGTTTTTCCGTCGAGTGCCAACAGACGGCCATCATGTGCCGCAGAAAATATCCGCCCGTCGGCGTATGCCACACCGCGATTGGCCCCGAATCCGTAAAGCATCTTGGCCGGATAACGTTTCCAAGTCTCGGGATCATATTTCCAGAGGAGCTTCCCCGTCACGCCATCGACCGCATAGACGACTGCGTAGCTGCCGGTGAAGTAAAGCACGCCGTCGACAGCCAGCGGCGTCGCCTCCAATGAGGATTCGCCGGGAAGGTCGAGCGACCAGGCCAGGCCTAAACGGCCGATATTGGCTGCACTGACCTGATCGAGGCGGCTATAGGCGCTCTCGTCGGCGCTGCCGTTGTGAGCGGTCCAGTCCCGGGCCGCACCCACATCGCTTGCGGCACCGGTTGCGGCGCTGAAGCAACATGACAGCAGAAGTGCACACGCTCCCATACGGGTCGTAATCGTCGACATAGATGGAACCTCCCCCAAGCCAGCGTACGTTACACTGTGGGCTCGGCGAACGCCTCAAGTAATTCCACATAGTGAGAGCGACGACGACGACGCCCCGAGCGGTGATCACGAGCCGGGTTGTTGGGGAATCGCTCCCTTGTGCGCTTGGCACCTGCCCAGCATAATTATTGTGAATTGGCATTGCACAGCCCCGGCAGAGTCAACTCAGGAGGTCGCTGGATGAGCACGTTCGAGCTGGGATCCACCGATCTGCTGAGCCGCGGATTCGAGGGGTTCAAGAGCACAAGCCTCGAAGAACGCATCCAGGAGCTCATCGACCGCGAAGAGATCCGGGAACTGGCAGCACGCTATGCGCAGCGAGTAGCCCGCCGCCAATCGATGGCCGACCTGTTCACCGACGACGGCGCTTTCATCGTGCATATGCCCGACCAGCCCGTGCAAGTGGTGCGTGGACGCGAGCAGCTCGAGAAAACCTTTGCCGCGGCGATCTCCAGTCCGGCGTTGAACATGCCTGCAGTCCATAATCAAGTGATCTCAATTTCGGGAAACGACGCCGCAGGGACAAGCTGGATTGAGCTTTACACGTTGGACGGGGGGGAGCGGAGCTTTGCCGGCTGCGGCTTTTACGAGGATCGCTTGCGCCGTGAGAATGGACGCTGGAAGTTCGTCGTCAGAGAGGCGAACGTGCTGGTGGTTGGATCGAAGCAGCGGAGATAAGCGACTATGGCCGTGATTGGCGTGATTCCCCACAAGAGCGCGACGCGGGCCGAGCCGCTGTCCTTGGTGACCCAAGAGGTCATCGACGCCTTCGAGCGCGATGGCGCCGTATGGATTCCGGGCCTGCTCTCGGCCAGTTGGATGGATCTGATCGCGCATGGCGTGCAGCGAAATCTCAACAGTCCGGGCCCCCACGTGATCAAGCATTTCGCCGGCGAGACCGGCGAATATCACGACGATTTCGGCAATTACCAGGTTGTGCCCGAGTACCAGCGCGTGGTGGCGGACTCGCCGATCGTCGATGTGATCGCCAAAGTACTGCGGAGCGAGAAGCTGTGGCTATTCCTGGATCAAATATTCGTCAAGGAGGGCGGCTACGGCCGACGCACTCCCTGGCATCAGGACATCCCGTGGCTGATGGCGGACGGCACGCAGTTCGCCACGATGTGGATAGCCCTGCAGCCGCTTTCGAAGGAGGAGACACTCGAGTTCGTTGCGGGCTCGCACCGGGGACCCATCTATGACCACGCGGTCGAGTGGAGTGGCGATCAGGTCCGGACGATCTCGGCGCCGAAGCTTCCGGATATCGAGAGCGCACGGGACAAGTGGCCAATCGTCTCCCACGCAAGCCAGCCTGGCGATGTTCTGATTTTTCATCCGCAGACCTTGCACGGCGGCGGCGAGATGCGCGAGGGCGGTCGGCGGCGGTCGCTCAATCTGCGCTTTTTCGGCGATGGAGCTCGCTACGTTGATCGCGAGGCGGGCCACAGTCCGCAATTTCCCGGCGTGTCGGAAGTTCTCCGGCACGGGGACCTCCTGCGCCACCCGTGGTTTCCGCAAGTCTTACCCCGCGGTATCGGACGTTGATCATGACGTGTCCGTGACATCCTAGATCCTCGATCACTTCAAGAATCCTTCGAGCTCCCCTGCGGCGTCTCGCAATGCGCGGCGTATGGAGGGCAAGTTTTTGAGCGGCAACAGCCGTTCGGGCCCTACCACCACGATCGCCGCGACCGGGGCTGCGCCCGAATCACATATCGCAAGTCCGTACCCATTCATGCCTGGGGTAAGGTGTCCGATATTGATCGCGAAACGCACCTCGTGAGATCGATACAGCATCTCGCGAATCGCCTTGCGACGGGCCCGGGTCGCATCGACGAGCCCGGCATAATTACGCTGAATCGTCGCGCGTGCTTCGGGCACTGAGAGGGCGAGCAGTATCGCGACTCCGCCCGCCGATAGGACCAGAGGTCGGCGCGTGCCTGGAAAGATGGTGGTCGCCTTGGGTTCGAGTCCCGCTCGCACGGCGCAGACGAAATCATCGCCGCTGCGGAAGTGCATGAACGCCGAACACCCCAGGCGCTTCGCCAATGTGGCGAGGCGGCCGCGCGCAGCGTGCTGAAGATCGCCATATTCCGGAAGCGCCAATCCCAACTCGAACAACATCGGTCCCGGCAAGTAATGACGGTCGCTCGAGCGCTGCGTCACCATCCGCTGTCGCACCAGGCAGGCCAGCATGCGATGCGCGGTACTGCGACCTAAGTTGGAACGCGCGGCAAGATCGGCCAGTTGCCAGCCGGCCTTAGGCCGGGAGGCAATCTCGCGCAGCAACGTCGTCGCACGCTCGATACTCTGTGTGCCCTTCCGGTCGTCTGATTCGGTCATCAAGCTCATCTCGTCGTTTTCTTTCGTTCCACATTGTAAAACATATTCTCTCGTGGATTGACATTGCCCACCTGCGGCGGCTCAGTATTTGGGTTTGCGGGTCGTGCCGGACGGCTCTAGCATTTGACGTGACTCAACTGAGCCCTCCGTGCGGGGCTCAATCAAATCCCGATTGCGGAGAAGCTAATGTCACTCGAAGGTAAGTCGGCCGTCATCACCGGTGGCGGCAGTGGAATGGGACGCGCGAGCTGCTTGCGGCTCGCGAAGGATGGCGCTGCAATCGCGGTGTGGGACTTGAATGCAGGCGGCGCGCAAGAGACGGCCGACATGATCGCCAAGGCCGGCGGACGCGCCATGGCATGCCAGGTCGATGTCGCCTCTACCCGCGAGGTGACGGAAGCAACCGAGCGCACGCGCAAGGAGCTGGGCCCGATCACCATCCTCGTGAACAACGCTGGAATCAGCGGAATGGTCCCTTTCCTCGACCTCACGGAGGACGTCTGGGACCGCATGATACGAATCAACCTCAAGGGTCCTTACCTTTGTACCAGGGCAATCATTCCGGACATGCTGGCGGCTGGCTGGGGTCGGATCGTCAACATCACATCCTCGAGCACCCAAGTCGGCTCAAAAAAAATGGCGCACTACGTGTCATCGAAGGGCGGCCTTGCGGGCTTTACCAAGGCGCTGGCGGTGGAATTCGCTCGTAGCGGCATCACCGTGAACAACATTCCGCCGAACTTCATCGATACACCCATGCTGCGTGAACACGTCTCTACAGCGGACATCGAGGCGTTGGCGAAGGCTTCAGTGATGGGCCACCCCGGCCAGCCAGAAGACATTGCCGCCGCAGTTGCCTACCTTTGCTCTGTGGAAGCGCGACATATCAACGGCCACACGCTGAGCGTCAACGGCGGAAACTATATGAACTGATGGACAAAAGATGACTTATCTCCAAGATTTGCCCGCAGAGGTTGCCGGTCTGGTTCGATCTCGGTTCCTTACAGAGTATGCGAGCGTTAGCGCGGCCGGCATTCCAATTGATACCCCCCTGCTCGTCTTCACGAGCGCCGACCTCAAGAGCCTGGATATTGCGACTGGCCTCGCATACCCGGTGAAGGCCGAACGGGCTCGCAGGAACCCGAAAGTCGGCCTGTTCATGGACGGTAAGCCGGAACAGCCCGTGGTCTCCATCGCGGGCTTCGCAGCCGTGCGGGATACCGACTTGCAGGGCAACCTGGATCGCTATTTGTCCGAGTCCATAGTTCAGCCCCCCCTCGATCCCGCGATCATGGACTGGAGCATCTCGCGCCAGGCCATTTGGTATCTGACGCGCATCATTATCTGCATCACCCCGTCCCATATCCGCTGGTGGGAGAATCATGGGGCGATGGATCGACAGCCGCAGGAATGGCGAGCTCCGTCGGACGCTCACTATCCCAAGTCGGATCCAGCTCCTCTCGGGAAGCCGAGCGAGGCGCCTTCTTGGCGGCAGCCGCCCTGGCAGGAGCTAGCCCAGAGCGCCCTGGCGCGGAACGTTCCTGGCCACCTGACCCTTCTCGATGGCGATGGACATCCGCTCCCGATCCGCGTGCGTGAGGCCGCATTTCGCAACGAGGGATTTCGCCTGGCCGTGCCAAAAGGTGCGCCATGGTCTCGCGGCAAGGCAACCCTATCCTTCGAGGGACGGGAAATCTTCGTCGGTAACGCAACGATTGAGAACGGTGAGGCAATCCTGCAAGTGGAGCGCAGCTTGCCCGTCCTTCCTCTCACCGAAGATTATTCCGAGGTCCTCCAGCCCAAGCCGGCCACTCAAGCCGCTCTGATGAAGCGACTGGAGCAGGAGCTGCGACGGCGCGGCCAGCCGATTCCTTCCGTGCCGCGGGACCCTCCGCAGCCCAGCGCCGGCGCGAAACTGCGGCGCGAGGGTGTTGCGCTATGGCAAGGAGTCTGACTGCCGAGCGTCTTGGCACTTCAGGCCAAGCGTTCCTCTCCCACCAGCTCGGTCCGATGCATCATGCGGCCGCTATCGGGTAGATAGGGAGTGACGCGGTGCATGGTACCCGTGTTGTCCCAGATGACGAGATCGCCTATCGACCATTTATGGCGATAGACAAATCGCGGCTGAGTCGCCCATTCACGCAGCCGGCAGAGAAGCTCGCTGCTGTCCCGCAAGCTCATGCCTTCGACAAAGAAGGCCGTCGCTCCGAGCACGAGAGATTTGCGTCCGGATGCGTGGCGCCAGACCAGGGGATGGGTTTTCGTGGGGAACTTATGCCACCCTTTCAACTCGGCGTAGGTCGGCTCGGGATTGGTCATGCGCTGCGCGGCTTCCTGATCATGAACCACCCGCAAGCTCTCGATAGCCTTCTTGTCTGACTCCGGCAATTCGTCGTAGGCGGCATAGGTGTTCGCCCAATCGGTCTCGCCGCCGGAGGGCGACAGCCGCCGAGCGCTCAACAGGGACGCACGGGCGGGTATGTCGGAGGTCGTGCTGTCGATGTGCCAATAGAAGGTCCCTTTCAGATATTCGGCCATGGCGTTTTCTTTGGCATCGAGCGTGATCTTATAGAGGAGCCCCTTGCCAGCTTGATTGGCCGGCTCGCCCAGCGTGCGGGTGAAGGCTATCTGCTCGTCGTCGCTCAACTTGATCTCCCGGAACAGGAGCACGCCGCGGGCCTCGAGAAGCCTGCGAATCTCCGCGGCCGCCGAGCCTTTCAAAAGCGTCTCGCGGTCGACCCGGACCTCCGTGCCGATCAGCGGAGTCAGATCAATGGTTGAAAGCATGTCGGGCCTGCACGATTAGAACGACCATCTCTGCTCCCTTCCCCACGCAATCATCCGCTCAAGACTCAGAGACTATAGAGGCGCGCTGCGGTGCCACCGAGGACCTTCTTTGCGCTCTCGTGGCCGATGGTATCGTAAATGCTCTGGGCCACGCTTCCGGCGTAGCCATAGACGCTTTCCGGATGCGGAAAATCGAGCGACCACATCACGGTGTCGACGCCAATGCGATCGATCAGCTCCATCGCGATAGGATCATCCATGAACGTCGCGTAGCACTGCCGGCGCCAGTAAAAGCTCGGCAAGTGCGGTAGCTGTGGCTTGAGGATCGTGTAATAAGACCGGCAGATCTTGTCCATCGAGTACAGCGAATCCGCAACCCACGACGCCCCGCCCTCGGCGAATACCACCTTGAGATCGGGATGCCGCTCGAAGACGCCCGAGAACATCAGTTGTCCCAACAGCGGTCTGAACGGCGACAGATTCCGCGCCACGTTCGCACCCAGCGACCCAAAGCCGTGGAACTCCTGGAACGCCGTCACATGAAACGACAGCGGTATTCCTGCCTCCGCGATCGCACTCCATACCGGATCCATCTCACGGCTGTTGTAGCGGACACCTCTGGGATACGACGGCATCATGACAACTCGATAGCCGAGCTCCTTCAGCTTCTGTATCTGATCGCGCGCACTGGCGGGGTTCAGAAAGGCAGGCAGCAGGGCCACACCGATCACCCGCTTCGAGGGCCGCGTATATTCGCTCAGCCATTCGTTGTAGACGTCCATGCACGCAACATAGAGTTCCGGATCCTCGCCGATGATGCCGTTCAGCGCCGCCAGTTGGCCGTGATAAAGGACCGACGCCGCGATGCCTTCGGAGTCCATCGCCCGCAGCCGCTCATTGAGGTCCCAAAAGCCCGGGCACTCATGGCCGATGGTGCCGACGCCCGGGGGAGAGTAATCACGCCCCTTGTACTCCATATGGATGAGGCCGGTCGCCTTGTCGCGCCAGAACTTCGGAGCGCGATCCTGGAACTTGGCGGGAAGGCGCTCTTCCCACAGGTGATCGACTTCCAGATTATGGTCGTCCGCCGAGATCATCCGGATGTCCGACGGCGGCCGCCACGTGTCGACAGGGACTTTGCGCTGGATGGGAATGGGGATCAGGTCGTAGTCGGTGGCGGCACTCATGGCAAGGTCCTCTGCGGCGCTGCGCTGGGTAGGTCGTGATAATAATGGGCTTTCGGTCCATCGCTCACAACGCTATCGCGGATCATGACTTTCACAATGTGGAAAGCGCCGCATGGCTGCAGCGACGGCGGCTTTGCGTCGCGCGTCGCTTTGTTCCCGGCGCCGCACCACAAACGGCCGTTGATTTGCATATACTTCCACAGCCCGCTTTATTGCGATTGGAGAACATGCCATCAATGCTGGTTGAACGGGAGATTTCATGACATCGGCAGTCATCGACGCGGGAGACGATCTGCCTCTCACCGTCCCCGCCTTATGGCGCCGGCATTGCTCCAAGCATGGGGATCGAACTCTGCTCGTCTGCGACGAGGCGCGCCTCAGCTACAGCGAGTCGGACCTGCGCTCGCGGCGTCTCGCGCGCGGACTGCTCGCAGCGGGCGCGACAAAGGGCTGCCACGTTGCCTTGCTCTTTCCAAATGGAATCGATTTCATCATCGGCCTTCTCGCCGCAGCGAGAATCGGCGCCGTGGTCGTGCCGTTGAGCACCCTATCCACCCCCGATGAGCTGCGCTGGTTGCTGCGCCATTCCGATACCGCGTTTCTTCTCACCGCGCCGGAGTTCCGTTCCCGCCGCTATGACGAGCTACTGCAGACCGCATTCCCGGAGCTGGACTTCTCACTTCCGCCGCCCCTCCGATCACAGTCCGCGCCGTGGCTGCAGCGAATTTACTTCAGTGGCCCAACGCCCCAAGGCCGCGATGCGGGATGGTCGCTCGAGGCTCTCGAGGCGGCAGGCTCGAGCGTCGACGAGCGGCACCTGGAGGCGATCGAGGCGCGGGTTTCGCCTTCGGATCGATTGGTCATCATGCATACCTCCGGATCGACGAGCACTCCGAAGGGAGTGATCCATACACACGCTGCGCTCATTCGGCACCTCGACAATATCAACCAGATTCGCAGATACGTTCCAGAGGACAGACTCTTCTCGACGGCGCCCTGGTTCTGGATTGCGGGTTTCGGCTTCGGCCTGCTTGGCACGCTCGTCGCCGGAGCGTGTATCGTGTGTTCCAACGCGACTGCGGCCTGCGACGTCCTCGATGTGATCGAGCGCGAACGGCCCACCATGACCAATGGTTACGCACCCACGGTCGCCCGCCTCGCTGCCGATCCGAGCTTCGCGAGACGGGACTTGTCGTCGATCCGCCGCGGCAATCTTTATCCCATCTCGCCAAGCGACGTGCGGCCGCAGGATCCGGCTCTGCGCCACGACATTTATGGGTTGACGGAGGTAGGAAGCGCGCTGACGATGAGCGCCGATGAAAGCGACCTCCCCGAACGGCTGCGCGGCTCGTGTGGGAGCTTCTTGCCGGGCTTCGAGGTCAAGATCGTCGACCCGGAGACCAGGGCAGAGTGCGCGTCGGGCGAATCAGGTGAACTGTGGATTCGCGGGCCCTTGCTCATGGAGGGCTACTACGGCAAGCATCGCAGCCAGGTCTTTCAGCCCGATGGCTGGTGGCGCAGCGGCGATGTCGGCCTGATCAGCGCAGAGGGTTTTTTCTTCCTGAAGGGGCGTCTCGGCAACATGATCAAGACGTCAGGCGCCAACGTGGCGCCGCGCGAGGTGGAGGCCGTGCTGAGCGAATTGACCGGCGGGAATGCAGTGTTTCGTGATCGGTCTTCCAGATCCGCAGCGCGGCCAGCTGGTCGCCGCTGTTCTGGTTACCGAGCATGACGGCGATGTTGACGAGGCCGAACTTAAGCAGAAGCTGGCCGTTAAGCTCTCCAACTACAAGGTTCCGCGGCGGATTCTTCGCTTCAGCCAAGCCGAACTGCCGATGCTATCGAGCGGCAAGGTCGACATGTCCCGGCTTAAAACGCTCGCCCAGCAGCGCGCGTAGACGCAAGCAGGCGCCCGCTAACGAAGGACAGTGCGCACGGCGGCTTCGATCTGCGCCTGGCTCGGCACGAAGGCCGTCTCAAGGGGCTTGGAGAACGGCACGGGGCAGTAAGCGGCGCCGACCCGTTCGACGGGTGCGGCGAGTTGACCGAACAGCGCCTTGTGTATGCAGGCGGCAATCTCCGCCCCAACACCGAACGGTGTGACCGCTTCGTGAACGATGACTGCGCGTCGCGTTTTCGCGACGGAGGCGAGGACTGTTCCGGCATCAAATGGCGAGATCGTGCGCAGGTCGATGAGCTCGACGTCAATCTTATCTTTCGCGAGCTTATCAGCGACCGCCATGCAGTCGTTCACCATACGGCTATAGCTAATGAGCGTGACGTCACCACCCGCCCGCAAAACGTTCGCTTTGCCGAGCGGAACGCGTACGCCCTGCTCCGGTGCCGCACCGGGGGTCCAGTAAGCCGGCATGTTCTCGATGAAGAGGCACGGATCATCGTCGAAGATGCACGACAACATCAATCCATAAGCATCGGCCGGCGAAGACGGCGCCACTACCTTGATTCCGGCGGTGTGCGCGAACCACGCCTCGAGGTAGTCGGCATGCTGTCCGCCGGTGCCAAAGCCCGCTCCCGTCATGGTGCGGATCGTAAGCGGCACATGCGTCTGGCCGCCCGACATAAAGCGCAGCTTCGCCGCATGATTCACGATCATGTCCATGCAGACAGTCGTGAAATTCATCAACATGATCTCCGCAACAGGCCGCATTCCGACGATCGCCGCACCGATTGCGGCACCCATGATCGCCTGCTCCGAGATGGGAGTCGAACGCACGCGGCTCTTCCCGTACTTAGTCGACAGTCCCTTGGTGACGCCCGCGATGCCGCCTCCTTGCTCATCGCCTACGTCCTCCCCAAGGACGATGACGTTGCGATCGAGCCCCATCGCCTCGTGCAGCGCCAGGTTTACGGCCTGGACGGTGTTGATCAGGGTCGGCTTGGCAGTGCTGATTGCATCGTTCATGCGGATAGCTCACTCGCAAAGACATCGCGCCGCAGCTCGGCCACGTCCGGATTGGGGCTGGAGAGGGCGAACTCCACAGCGGCATCGATCTCGCGCTCAATACCTGCCTCAATGGAGGCAATATCCGACTCGCTTGCGTGACCATTGGCGACCAGCCAGGCGCGGAACATCGGCACGGGGTCGCGAGCCAGGGCGGCCTCTTTCTCTTCCTTCTTCATATACGCATCGGCGTCGCCCAACAGGTGACCACGAAAGCGGAAAGTGCGTGCTTCGATCAGGGTGGGGCCCGCGCCCGATCGGGCGCGCTCCACCGCCTCTTTGGCCGTGGTATAGACCGCTATCGGGTCGTTACCATCGACGGTCACGCCGGGCATCTGGTAAGCAAAAGCACGATCGGAGATCTTGGCGGCCGAGGTGGCGACCTCGTAACGCGTATGCTCACCGTAGAGGTTGTTCTGGCACACGAATAGCACGGGCAGCTTCCACACAGACGCCAAGTTGAGCGATTCGTGAAAGGCGCCAATGTTCGAGGCACCGTCGCCGAAATATGCCACCGCCACTCGCTTCTCCCCGCGGATTTGCGCGGCGAGCGCAAGGCCATTGGCAATGGGCATGGAGCTGCCGACGACGCCGGTCGTCACCATCACGCCGCTCGCAGGATGGGTCACGTGCATCGGGCCGCCCTTACCCTTGCAGGTGCCGGTCGCTTTTCCGGCAATCTCAGCCCAGAGCTCGCGCATCGGAACGCCCTTGGCAAGCATGTCGTGAATGCCGCGATAGATCGTGCAGATGTAGTCGTCGTTCGTCAGATTGACCGACACCGCCGCCGGAATGGCTTCCTGTCCACGCGGGGAGTAGTACGGCGAAATGATTCGGCCTGACTTGATGACCGCGTGGAAACGCTCATCGTTCTGCTTGATCAGTGTCATTCGCCGATAGATCTCGACGAACACCGGATTCGGTGCGCGGTCCGCGCTGCCCGATGGCGAACCCGTAGCGCTATTCATCGAGTACTGCCCCAAGGGGATGTTGATACCGTGTCCCGTCGGAGCGCGTGAGGCGATTCCGGCGGATTGAGCTGTCGCGACTTTAGCACTTGGCGAAATCCTTGTGCAGCTCACCTCATCGATCGGGCCAGCGGTTTCCACATTGTGGAAGATCGTCGGGGCGCATGAGACCTGGCGCGCTGCGTTGCTACTATCATCGCGGCCATGTGAGGCAGCCGACAACACGCATTCAGTTCGAGCCAGCGCGCATGGGGACGGTGGCAACTCCGTGGTTGTCGCGACGGGTGCGAAAGAGGACCAATATGGCAGCGGTGAACTACGAACTCGACGACGACGTCGCAATCCTGACGATTGACAACCCGCCGGTGAACACGTTGTCCTATCCGGTGCGCGTCGGACTCCATGAAGGCTTCGCGCAAGCGGTGGCGGACCAGAACGTCAAGGCAATCGTGCTCATGTGTGCGGGCCGCACCTTCTCCGCCGGCGCCGACTTCATGGAATTCGGCAGGGCGGGAGGTCCCGAGGAGCCGAGGATCCGCCGAATAGTCAGGGAGATCGAAGCCAGCACGAAGCCGGTCGTTGCGGCGCTCCACGGCACCGCGCTCGGCGGCGGCCTGGAACTGGCGATGAGCTGTCATTGGCGCATCGCCCGGCGCGATGCCAAATTCGGCCTGCCGGAAGTGAACATCGGTGTCATACCGGGCGGCGGTGGAACCCAACGTCTCCCGCGACTCGTCGGCCCCGCCATCGCGATGGAGATCATCACGTCCGGAAAACATTTCCCTGCGCAGTTCGGGCTCGAGCATGGACTCCTCGATGAGTTGACGGACGACGATCTGCGCGGCGCGGCCATCGCATTTGCGCGGCGCCTGGTTCGCGAGAAGCAACCGTTGCGGGTGACGAGCCGGATGCATGACAAGATCCGCAACATCGATCCGCAACTCTTCGTGGATTTCCGCAGCAAGATTCGGAAGCGCGCGCAAGGCCAGCTCGCGCCGTGGAAGTGCATCGAGGGCGTGGAGATCGCTTGCCGCGAATCGTTCGAGGCCGGCACACGCTTCGAGGAGGTTGCCTTCGAGGAATGCCGGAGCAGCCCGCAGCGCGGAGCGTTGACACATCTGTTCAAGGCCGAACGCGAAGCCCGCAAAATTCCCGGCCTTCAGGATGCCGCGCCTCACCCTGTGCGCAAGGCGGCCGTGATCGGCTCGGGGACGATGGGCGGTGGAATCGCCATGTGCTTCGCCAATGCCGGTATTCCCGTGGCCTTGATCGATGTTTCCAGCGAGGCGCTGCGCAAGGGTATGGGCGTGATCGAGAGAAATTACGCGACTTCGGTGCAGCGCGGCAGCACGACGCAGGAGCAGATGGCCCAGGCGCTGATGCTCATCAAGCCGACGACGGAGTATGCCGCGGTGGGGGATGCGGATATCGTGATCGAGGCGGTGCTCGAGGATATGGCATTGAAGAAAGACATCTTCCAGAGGCTCGACCGACTGGCACCACCGCACGCCATCCTGGCCACCAACACCTCGAGCCTCGACATCGATGAAATCGCGAGTGCGACTGGGCGGCCGGACAAGGTCGTCGGCACCCATTTCTTCAGCCCGGCCAACGTCATGCGGCTGCTGGAGAACGTGCGAGGCGCGAAGAGCTCCGCGCAGACCATCGCCACGGTGATGGCCCTCAACAAGACGATCGATAAGGTGACCGTGCTCGCCGGAAACTGTAACGGCTTCATCGGAAACCGCATGTTTCAGTTCTACAATAACGGATGGGAGTATCTGCTCGAAGAAGGGGCGATGCCTGAACAGATCGATCGAGTCGCCCAGGAATTCGGCTTTCCCATGGGCCCCCTGGCCGTGCGGGACCTCGCAGGTCTTGATGTTGCCGCGCTGGTTCGGGCGGCACGCGCGCCGCTCTTGCCGAAAGGGGAGCGGACCTCGCAGATCCTCGAACGGCTGGTAGCCATGGGACGCGTCGGCCAGAAGAGCGGCGCGGGCTTTTACCGATACGAGGGCCGGAAACAGAGTTTCGATCCGGAGGTGATGAAAGTCATCGAGCAGGTGGCAGCGGATGCGGGCGTACAGCGCCGCAAGGTGGCGGATGAAGAGATCATGCCGCGAATGCTATATCCGCTCGTCAATGAGGGAGCGAAAATCCTGGAAGAGGGCATCGCGCTACGCGCCAGCGACATCGATGTGACCTACTGCCATGGCTACGGCTTCCCGAAACATCTCGGCGGTCCGATGTACTGGGCCGAGCGACAGGGCTTCGAGCGCGTCATCGCCATGATGCGAAGCCTCGAGCGCTTCGGGCCGCGCTACCGCCCTGCCCCGCTGCTTGAACGCCTGGCAGCCACCGGCACAGGATGGTGATGGCGCACACAGCGGCGCGGGCGATCCGCCGCGCGGAGGCGCACAAAATCATCGGCGGGCAGCAGTGACGCGGCGCTACGATGGAGAGTCGTTGCCGAGGAAGATGGATCATGCCCGTCAAACGTTCGCCCCCCACGAAGTCGGCAAACAGGCGCCGTTCGCTCGGTAACTCGAACACCCAGCGTAGAATCGGCGCCGTAAGCTCCGAGACGCGCGCGGCCCTTCTCGATGCGGCGGAGCGGCTGATGCGAAAGGAGGGTTACGCGGCGGTCACCTCCAGGCGATTGGCAGCCAAAGCAGGCCTCACGCACCAGCTCGTTCATTATTACTTCCGCACCATGGATGAGTTGTTTCTTGCCCTATGGCGCCGCTACGCCGACAAGATTCTCGTCCGGCAAGCGCAGGCGCTGGCGTCGTCGCTGCCACTGCGGGCGCTGTGGGATCACAGCAGCGATGCCTGGGACACGTCGCTCTACATCGAGTTCATGGCTCTCGCCAATCATCGCAAGGCCATTCGTTCCGAGCTCGCACAGACGGGAGAGCGATATCGAACGATGCAGATCGATGCGTTATCTCGAATCGTCAAAGATCTTGATTTGGGGCCGGCGGTCAAAAGCTCGGAGGCGCTATTGATGCTGGTGGTGAGCGTGCCCCGAATCCTCGTGATGGAGGCAGAACTTGGGATGTCGGGCGGACACCAGGGAATACGCCAGCTCGCGGAGCATTGGCTACAAAGACTCGAGGGTCCGCGAGTACGGCCACGGCGCCGAATGGCGACGCCCAGGCGGACGCGGCCGTCGGGTCCTACCGGCAAGTAGCTACCAACGCGCTTGAACGAGTTCCGTCAGCTTGCGCAAGTCGAGCTTTCCATTCGACAGCAAAGGCATCTCCGACTGACTGAAGCATAGGATACGGCGAGGAACCTTGTAGCTTGAAAGCTTGCTCGTGAGCTGCTGTCGCAGGACAGCCTCATCCACATCGACCTCGCGGTCGGTGATGACCACGGCGGCTACCGACTGTCCGCGGCGAGCATCGGGTATGCCAAGCACGATACACGGTAGCCCGCCCGTCATGCCCCGGAGTACGGCTTCAACCTCACGCGGGGCCACGTTGGCGCCTGAGGTCTTGATCATGTTGCTGATGCGCCCTTTCAGAAAGAAAAGGCCATCGGCGTTGATCAGGCCGATATCTCCGGAGCGCCACCAACCGTCAGCGTCGAAGATTTGGCTGCGTAGTTTGCGGTAGTAGCCCTCCATCATCAACGGTCCGCGAAGCCAGAGCTCCCCCGCTTCGTTCGTGCTGCACGGTTTGCCCGTGTCTGGATCTACGATTCTGGGCTCGAAGCCTGGCAAGAAGGGACCACACGATCCACGTAGATGCTCCGGCAGATCGCCTTCCTCGCTGCTTGTCGTCACGGCACTGCCGCCCTCGGTCATGCCGTAAGCTTCATGGCGAAGGCCGGGATCGCTTGGCCGCGCGTCGCTGGCGACAAGGGGATAGAGAGTTCCACGGCGAATTGACGAAAAATTCCGCCTCGCGAAGCTCGGATCGGCCGTCAGCCACGCAATGGTCTGCACATATCCATTGGTCATGGTCGGCTGTTCGCGCTCGATGAAATCGAGGACTTGGGAGGGGCTGGCCGCGCTGGAGTGCACGATGCGGGCTCCGGCGATCAGCGTACCGATGAGCGAAAAGCTGAAGCCGGTGATCCAGAACCAGGGGGCGGGCGAGAAAAGCACCTCATCCATGCCGTAGCTGCGCACCTCGTTGATATCGGCGCGGTGCCGGATCAGATTACCGTGCGTATGAATCACGCCTTTCGGCGTACCGGTCGACCCGGAGGTATGAATGATGACGCATCGATCCGCCGGCGAGACACGCGCCTCCGCGGCCTCGAGGAATCCCTCTTCCACCCCCGAGGCGGACTCTTCCAGTGCCTCCATCGACCAGCCGGGGGCCCAGTCGCTCGGCAATGTACCTTTGAGCCAGATGTGACGCAACCACGGCGCGGACTGTGAACAAAGCGGCGGTGAAGATGAGAAGTCGAGCTCCGGGATCGCCGCTCTCAGCGTGTCGCCGTAATTGCGCGAACGGAAGCCGGAGGTAGCAAGAAGAAATGCCGCATCGGAGTGTTCCAGTAGCTCACGCAATTCCTCAGGCGTGGACAGGGTGCTCAAGGGCACGAGGACCGCACCGATTCTAAGGACAGCGAAAGCGCTGAGGAGAAAATCGGGTCCGTTCGGAAAGAGAATCGCAACGTGCGCACCTTTGCGAACACCCACGGCCAGAAGTGCGCGAGCCAACCGTCGGGAGTAATCTTCGGCCTCGGCATAGCTGAGCCGCGTATCGTCGCAGACGAGCAAAGTCCGATTCCCATGCCCGAGCGCCTGGCGGCGCAACAGCGCGGGAAAAGTCAAAGGCAAGTCATTCATGATCGTTTCAGTATGCCGCAAAAATCCGGCAATCCTCACCCCTTCTGGCCTTCCAGGCGCGCCGGGGTTGAAGCGTCCACTGTTTCACATTGTGGCAGATCCGCATGGAACGTCCCTGAGCCGGAGCGCGCGTTCGGGGAATGTCCCAGATATGATAGGCCATGGAGTTCTCACACATCGGTATCTGCATATCGGACATCCAGCGCTCCACGCGGTTTTATACCGAGGCGTTGGGTTTCGTTCTCAGTCATTCCGTTGAGGGCGGCCCGCCCTTCGACATCATGACGGAGCTCCCCGAACTCGAACTGCGCGCGAGCTTCTTGAAACGCGATGGGGTGATGATCGAGCTTCTCCAATACGTGCGTCCGGGCACTATAGGCTCTGCGGAGCGCCGTCCGATGAATCAACTGGGTCTTACGCATCTAAGTCTGATAGTCGAAGACATTGCCGCTGCGGCGGATCTCATCGGGCGGCATGGGGGCCGGGCATACCCGCAGACGAGGGTCAAGTCCCCGGCGGGTGACATGATGTTCTGCACCGATCCCGACGGTGTTCGCATCGAGCTTTGGCAGAAGGCGACTTAGGTCTCCGAGAGGCGGCGATGGACTTCAAACTGATCTACCTTGCGCGCCGCAATCCATCGATCAGGGCCGAGGACTGGCCGCGCACCTGGCGCTCACACGCGGTGTTCGTCAGCCAATTTCCGACGGTCTCTGCGTCCGTCGGAAGTCTCTTCTACTGTACGCGCGTGCGTGAGCCGATGCTCAACGGAGCTCCGTTCGAGCCGCCTGGAGCGGCTGTCGACTACGATGGCGTGGCGGTCGTCTCGAGTGCTTCGGCGGACACCCTCCTCCGCGCGGATATGTCTCCCGAGACTCGGGCCAAGATCGATCAGGATGAACTCCGTGTATTTAGTTCGTACACGCCGAGTTTCTCCTTCCACTGCAAGGAGCTGCAGGTCCACGGCAACGCCGCCGGGCCCGCTGCGGTGATTCGTTTCCTGGCGCGAAAGGCTGGGAGCTCGCGCGATGCCTTCCTTGCGCACTTGAGCGGCCGCCACATGGATGTTGCAAGGCACTCTGCTGATGCGGCCCGTACCGTGACCCGCCATGTGCACAACGATGTCACGAGCGAGCCGCCCGCAGGCTATCCGTTCGATAGCATTACCGAAACCTGGTTCGCGAGCACAGACGACGCCGTGCATTCGTTCGTCGACGAGGCGTTCGCTCCGCTGGTTGAGGATCTACCTGTGTTCTGCGACATGACACAGACGGTGACGATGCTCACGAGTGTTGTCCACCGCTGGCCTCGCGCTTGAGCGGTGCGCTTTCACAGTGACTCAAACAGCCGGCGCAACGCGACCCTGTCGAGCTTCAACATCGGTGTATAGGGCAGCGTCTCGACGAAACGCCACGTCACCGGAATGTGGGTCGCTTCCACCTGATCGCGCAAATGTTTCTCCAGCTCTGCAATTGCAGGTGGAGGTACCCCCGGCTTGAGCTGGATCGCGGCCGCCGGTACTTGCCCGAGCCGCTTGTCCGGGATACCGGTCACGCCTGCCGCGGAGACCGCCTCGTGCAGTCCCAAGGCGCGCTCGATGACATCCGGGAGGAGCTTGAAGCCGCCACGCACAATGGCGCCGTCGGCGCGGCCACGATGATATAGAAAGCCGTCCTCATCGAGGACAGCAACGTCGGAGGTTCGGATCCAATCGGACCCCATGCGAGGTGAAATCACCTCGAGCAGACCCTCATTGCCCGGCGGCAAGACAGCGCCGCTGGCCGGATCGACGATGCGAAATTTGGCGCCGGCGTAGGGACGCCCGACACTGCCGAGCTTCTTCTTGCCCCATTGCTGATAGAGCTCAAAGGTCATCATCGAGACCGGACCGCCGAGCTCGGTGGCACCGTAAGTGAGCAGAACGGGCTTGCCGTAACGCTCCTCGAACAGCCGCTGCACGGTGGGATCCAGCGGCGCCGCCCCCGATAGGACGCAGCCTAAGCTGGCAAGATCAGCCGCGGGAATATCGGCTTCCAGAATCATCTGTAGACCGGCGGTCGGCAGTCCTGTCCAGTAAGGCCGATAGCGCAGAATGTAGTCATGCCACGCGCCGAGCGTGAAACGCTCAACCAGCACACACCGAATGCCTTGCAGCACCGGGGGAAGGATGGCGTAAAGCCCGGAGAAATTGCCCAAGGGATAATAGAGGAACCACGGCGACAGCTTCGCAGGCTCGGTGATGTCTGCGGTGTTCATGACATTAACGCCAACCAGCTGCTTGGCGATCATCTCGTAACCCAATGCGAATTGCTTCGGCGGTCCGGTGGTACCGCTGGTTAGAAGGTCGATCTGCGGCGCAGGAACCGGCGGATCGCAGGAAGCGGTTGACCGTTCGCATCCCGGAACCGCGGTGGCACCCATTTCTGTGAGTGCGATTCCGGCGATACCGCTCGCTTGCAGTGCGGAACGGACCTCGCTCGCGGACATCTCCTCGGCGGCACCCACAACCGCGGCGGGTCTTAGGCGGCCAATGTCGCGAACCAATCCCACCGGCGACTGGTAAACATGGACCATGCGAATGTGCCGCCCCCTCGCAATCAGTCCAAGCAAGGCGGCCAGCGCGGATGGGCGATTGCGCGGGATCAAGGCGACGGGAGCTCGCGGATCGGCACCGCTGGCATCGATCAGGGCGTTCACGTGGTCAGCGACCTGCCGCATCTCTTCCCAGCCGATCCAACGCTGATCGTACTCAACGGCCTGCGCAGGCCCTCGGGCCAAAGCGGTGATGCTGAGCTCCTCGAGCGTGCTCATCGGCACCTCGCTAGGTGGCTTGGGAGGATCGTGATCAATTTGTTCAACCCCGCATCGAATGCCGCACCGGCAAGCCGCGGATACTACCTAGGCCTACCTGATCCAGGAAGTCATGATTCAGTTTCCAGCCACTGGTGTCCAACATGTGGAAACTTGCGAGCGGCAAGCTGCCGGACGACCCGGAATTTTGGTCACAATAACCTGCTAAGTGCGGCTCTAGGAGATGGCATCGTGACAAAGAGTGACAATGACAAAACGCCGGCGACGCTCGATCTGAGCGATGTAGAACCCCGTGTCGGTAAGCCTGCGGGCGGCGGTCAACTACTCGAGCCCTGCACGAGTCTGGATATTCGCCGATGGGTCATGGGAATGGACTACCCGAACCCGATCCATTGGGATGAGGAATTTGCGCGCAACTCCAAATTTGGAGGCATCGTCGCACCGCAATCGATGACGGTTGGCTTGGATTGGGGAGACGGCATCGGGCCCAGCCTCGTTGGCTGCATCCCGGACTCCCATATGCTATTCGGCGGCGAAGAGTGGTGGTACTACGGGCACCGGGTCCGCCCCGGCGATCAGTTGTTCCAGGAACGCCGGTTCCATGATTACAAAGTGACGGAAACCAAATTTGCGGGCCCGACCGTGATTACTCGCGGCGACACCATCCATCGAACTCGAAGTGGGACGCTGGTCGCCAAAGAACGCGGGACGTCGATCCGCTATCTGGCAGCCGAGGCTGAGAAGCGAAAAATGTTCGAGACAAGCGATACAAAAAACCCACATTGGACTGCCGAGGAACTCAAGAAAATTGCGAAGACGCGACGTGATTGGATCCTCTCCAACCGCAACGGAGTCTCGCCGCATTTCGATACGGTTGCCGTGGGCGATAGGCTACCGCGCCGAGCGGTCGGACCCCATACGATTGCCTCGATAGCCACCGAGTGGCGTGCATTCCCGTTCACCACGTGGGGCGCATTTCAGTGGGTCGGCGTGCCCGGCATGAAAGATCCCTGGATCAATCAGGACTGCGGGTTCACGATGAAAATAGATTACGAGGAGGCAAAGATCGATCCGCGTGCGGCCGACGGTTTGTACTCCGGCCCGGCTTCCGGTCACGTGAACACCACCAAAGGTGCGGAAATCGGACTTCCTCGCGTCTACGGCTATGGCACGACCATGGGCGCCTGGGCGACCGATTATCTTGCTTACTGGGCCGGACACGACGGCATGGTACGACACTCGAAGGTTTCATTCCGGGCACCCTACTTCGAGAGCGACGTTACCTACGTTGACGGCGAAGTCACCGCGAAGCAGCCGGAGTCCTCCTGGGGCGTACCGCTGGTGAGCATCAAATTACAAATGACCAACCAGGACGGCACGGTGCTGGTCGACGGAGCGGCCGAGGTCGAAGTCCCTCCTTGAGGCATGGCAAAAGCGCATGACTGAGCGCCGTTTCGGAATGGGGACAGGTAGATCAGATCGCCGCTAGGTGCAATAGCGTGCCGCTTGTAATCCGATGCGAAGTATCACAATGTGGAACGCACGATGATGAAGCCCGGCGCAGGGAGTCGGGCACCGACGCTTTGCCCCTCCTCTGCTGCCGCACGCGCTTCTGGCCGAAGTACCACGGCGGCGATCGCACGTGAATCGAGGCGCCGGCATCGCCATTGCAAACTCAATATCTTACAATGCGGAACGGGCTGGGCAGAAAATCTGGAGGGGGAGTATGGGCACGAGGAGAGCAGTCGGTCGCAGCGGCACGCAGAGTATCGAGCGTGCGACGGTGCTGCTGAGGGAGATCTCCGCGCGTGGGCAATTCGGCTGGCAGCTGTCCGATCTTGCCGCTCGCTGCCGCATCGGAAGAAGCACGGCGCATCGCATGCTGGCCTGCCTGGTACGTGAACGATTGGTCAAGCAGCGCCCCAGCGATCGGCACTACATGCCCGGGCCGATGTTGTTCGAGTTGGGACTAGCGCTTCCCGAACTCGGCGAACTGCAGCACGCAGCCAGAGGCCAGCTCGCCGCACTCGCGCGACGAACCGGCGGCGCCGCGTTTCTGTACATGCGCAGCGGTGATGATTTCGTCTGTGCCGCGCGGGCCGGCGGGGCCGAACTGAAGGCGCTGACGTGCCTGCCAGGCACCCGCAGGCCGCTCGTGCTATCTGCGGGCGGGGTCGCCATACTTCTGGCGTTGCCGGTGCCGGAAGCACGCGCGATCATCCGCCGCAACTTGGCGAGCTTGAGCGGCTACGACGAGGGACGCGTCCAGGCGATACGCACCATGTTGTGGCGCACGCACGATACGGGCTTCGCCGTCAACGCGGGTGACACCGTTCCGGGGGTAAACGGCTTTGCCATTGCACTCCGCGATGAAAGCGGATCGCCGTTCGCATCGATCGCAATCGCCGGGCCGGAGCGCACGTTTCCGATCGAACGGCTCCCCGAACTTCGCCAGTGGCTTCAGGAAACCGCGGCGGGGCTACAGGATACGAACAAGTAGGCGGTGAGGCGCGCGGCGGGCCGTGCATATCATTGCGAGGCAAGTACGCGAGTACCGCCACAGCCCTGCCGACAATCAGGCCAGCCGATGTCCCAGTGTTCTTGAGATCTAAACCTCCAGAGAGAGCCAGGAGTATCCAGAGACAGCCGATCATCGGCGGGGGCATTTTTGGGGGTATCGGCGTAGCAGGCAGCCACGAAAACACTGAAATTCCCGGCCTTTTCTACACGATTTCGAATCCGTCCCGGGGAGCCAACAAATCAACAGCTTATAGACTATTTCTAGACGGAATATCTGGTTTTTGTGCATTGCTTGTCCCGGTTCATACACCGTTGCAAATCAGGCGCGCGCTTCACTCAAAACCATCGGACTCTGGTCGTCTTCTTGACACGGCGATCATCGGGAGTAACCCACCTAACCCTCTTGCCGCTGCGCGCGGCAAGCCGCACCAACGGAGAAGGCCATGACCTGCGGGTCACTGCATACAGCGTGTAGTCATCGATTGAATTGATGGCTTCGGGTCGAAGGCTCGAAGCCGATGCTTTGAGCCGGTTGGGCGCGTCTACGACGGAGCCCCTGGCGAGTTTTCACCAGGGGCTTTTTATTGCCGTAGCGCCGACCATGAAGGGACTGAAATTCGACCTTGAGACGATGGCGGGTGCGCGTGACGGATTGCCAATGCACTTGACTGTGCGTGCCGATCTGGCCGACCCGGCCGACACGCTACTGAAGCTGCGCGCACTGCTGTCCTTCGACCGAAACGCCGCGCGCTACGCCGTTCAACGCACGGTGCGCTGCGCTGTTCGCCGTCCGTTGGAGGAGCTATTCGACGATCTCGCATTACACACCGGTCTCGCCGCCCAGCGTCTCGATGGCACATCGCTGCTTCTCGACGGCCCGGGTGTATTCGTCAGTGCTGGCGGCCGGCGTAAGACCGACTATGGCTCCTGCACATTCGAAATCTGGGCCGAAAGTCTCGACCGTTTGAACGCCGTCCGCGCGACGTTACTGGAGATCGTCGGCGAGCAGTTAGTGCGCCGAGAGATGTTCACGATCGACTGGCATTTCTCCAGCGGTCAAATGGGGCTATCCAGCGCGTCGTTCGACGAAATGGCCGACCCCGCACCGTACGATGAGGCCTACCCGACTCTACTGGAGCCGGTAGCAAGCTTCATTGGGCGCTACCTCGCCTCGCGTGAGACAGTACTCATCCTTCAGGGACCGCCTGGGACCGGCAAGACCCGCCTGGTGCGCGCGATTCTGGCAGCGATGTCAGCTCGCAAAGCGGACAGCGCCAAGGTGCTCTATACCGCCGACAAGCGCGCGCTTGAGCACGATGAGATCTTCGTCGAATTCATCACCGGCAGTCACAACGCGTTCGTGATTGAAGACGCGGATCACCTGCTCAAGGCTCGCGCCGACGGCAACGTGGATCTGCACCGCTTCTTGGCCGTTGCAGACGGCGTGGTACGTGCTCAGGGACGGAAGATTATCTTTACGACCAATCTGCCGAACGTCGGGGACATTGACGAGGCACTTGTGCGTCCCGGTCGCTGCTTCGCCACGGTACGAACTCGCGCGCTGGAGCGAAGCGAAGCTGAATCGCTGCTCGCGAAAATCAGCGGGTGCATCGCCGAAGATCAAAAGAGCACTACATATGCCCTGCCGCCCAGCGTGCGCACTTTAACCCTGGCCGCGTTGTACCGGATGATCAATGCGGCGAGCTAAGCTGCTGGCCGGAGCAGTGTCTCATCAATCATTTTGTGCCGGCGATGACCGCACCGATGCGCACGACCGCATCTTTCAGCGGCTTCAAGTCCTTCTGGCACGTGTCCCACAGGATGGTTGGATAGGTTTCGTGATAGTCGTGCCGCAGGACGTTGCCGATACCGGCGATTGCGCGCCAGGGGATTTGCACTTCCCGATCCTTGTACTCATGGGGAAGGCGACGGCTGGCTTCTGACAAGATCTCGAGATTTCGCTCTACAAGCTGCCGCGCACGCCGATCCGCGCGAAATTTCTCGAAGTCATACTCCGCAATATCCGTCTCGATATTGGCGATTGCCTCGAGAATGTGACGAACATAGATCGCCGGGTCTTTCTCCATCAGAACACGGGTTGGGCCTCGCGAAGCACACGATCCCGAATGGCGGGTTCGAGACCCCCTCTTGTGACGATATCGACCCTGCGTCCAAGCTGATCCTCTAGGAAATCCTTCACTGCGACCAGATCGATCAAACTGAATCGGGCATCAGAGGCGACATCGACGAGCACGTCGATATCGCTGTCGGGGCGAGCTGTACTGCGGACTACCGAACCAAAAAGCGCGAGCGATGTGAGTCCACGCTGGCGCAACGGCTCCTCGAGCGCGGCGAGTTCGGCCACGACTGCATCCTTCTTGGGCGATTCACGAGCGTGCCTCGTGGGCGGTGCCCTTTCACTCTCGACGTGAAGACGCAGTGCTTCGCGGATCACCTCGCTAGCGTTGTTGTAGAGACCGGAGGCGACCTTGCGCCTGACGTAGTTCTCAAGCTCTGCAGTCAGCGAGACATTCATGGGCTCCTCGTTCGACTCAGCAATCTATAACATACTTTAGCAAAGTCTGTTATGCTCGGGAAGCTTGATTAGAATCTAGGATCACGGTCAAGAGCCTACCAGGCTGGCTGTTAATCCGTTGGTCAGCGGTTCGAATCCGTCCCTGGCCAACAAATCAATAAGTTACCATACTTTTGTGGAATGACTCTGAACCGTTTGCCCTGTTTCTGTCCCCTTGGCTCGGAGCTCCCCTCCGAGCGCCGATGATGCCGGGCGTTGCCGAGCAAGCTACATCGTCGCGACGAGTGATTGCGCCATGTCCGCGTCGAAGGTCCTCGAATCAACCTTGAGATAGGCGAGCTCTTCCTCGGCGATCACTACGGCCTCGGCTACGCCCGGAACTTGGCGCAGCCTAGCCGCCAGTTCTTGCGCATCGACCGCCCGCCCCTCTCTGATCCTGATCAGCCGCGTCGTCAGATAGCTCGGCTGTTTCATCGTCGCCGCAACCAGAAGCCACAACAACGCGAGACCCCCCGAACAGGCAAATACGCCTCCGTCACCTGTCGTCTGGTGTACCCACCCGCCCACCACGCCACCGATGAAAATCCCGAGAAACTGCGAACTTGAATAGATTCCGGTGGCGGTCCCTTTGGCATCGGGTGGCGCGGTTTTGGTGACGAGCGAGGGCAGGCTCGCCTCCATCACGTTGAAGCCTGCAAAGAATAGCGTGATGGCTGCGAGCACGATGTAAACGTCGTCTTTACCGACGAGGAGCATGCACTGGCTCACGACCAGCGCCGCAACGGCCGCGACAAACACGGCCTTCATGCGGCGATGCTTCTCCGCAATGATGATGGCTGGGACCATCACCGCGACTGAGATCAGCAGCACCGGCAGATAGATCATCCACTGGCTGTGGCTATTCACATTCAGCCTCGCGCGCAGCAGCGCCGGCACCACTAGGAAGCTTGCTGTCAACATGGCATGCAGTGCAAAGATGCCGAAGTCCAGCCGCAGAAGTTCCGTGTTCTTCAGAATCCGCTCGATCATGGCCGGAACCGTTTCCGCATCACGGTGCACTCTCTCGTATCTGGCGCCGGGAACGAGAAAAGCGGTTATGGCGATGCCTAGCAATGCCAGGCCGACCATGAACCAGAAGATGCCCGACACCCCGACGAAGCCCGCGAGGATCGGGCCCGCCACCAATGCGACCATGAATGATGCTCCGATGGTGATGCCTACCATGGCCATCGCCTGGGTGCGGCTCTCTTCGGTCGTCAGGTCAGCCACCAACGCCAATATCACCGCGCCGACTGCGCCCGCACCCTGCAGCACACGGCCGACAATGACGCCGTCGATAGAGGTCGACACGGCAGCCACAGCGCTGCCGATCCCGAATATGATCAATCCGAGGACGATCATCACTTTTCGCCCGATCTTGTCGGACAGCAGACCGAACGGGATCTGCAATAGTCCCTGACTCAATCCATAAATGCCAAGCGCCAAACCGGTCTTGTACGGTGTAGCCCCCGACAGTTGCCGAGCATAGTCCGCAAAAACCGGATAAATCATGAACAAGCCTAGAAGTCTCACCGAAAAGACGGCGGCAAGAGAGCTGGCAGCGCGGAATTCCCGTTTCTCCATACTCAGTAACGATCTCCGTGTCGCGGCCTCGTGTGAGAGTTAGACCGAGATAGGCATCCATCTATTCGGTGTGACCCCGGCGCAAAATGCAGTAATGACACCATCCAACGTGATACGAGAACCGCGCACACAGATCGTTCCCGCCGAGTCGCTGGACAGAGGAACCGTGGTGGTAGTTGGTAGAGCGGACATAGGGGAAGGCTAGTCGCGGAGAGCCAAAAAGACAAACAACTGATCGGCTCATGAGGACGGTTTGAATGACTCGACTGGCCGCGCCAATGCGCCACAACCGCTTCGTCCTTGGTTTGCCTCGCGGCTCGCAATCACTTATCATGTACGAGTCATTTGTACATGTAATGGAACGCCATGGCGCCACTCGTCTTTACTATTTCAACCGCGCGTCAGAAGTTCTTTTCCCTATTTCAGACAGTCACGGGCCGGCGGGGGCGGAAGGTCGTCATTACCAGCCGGGGTAGCGAGGATCACGCCGTGCTCGTGGGCGAGTCCTATCTCAATATGCTGGAAGCTGCCGCCAAGCGATTGCGAGACATTGAATCCGGGAAGGCGAAGCCGGCACCAGATTTCAAGCTGATCGGGAGTATGCGAGTCGCCGACGGCGTTGACGACCCGGTCGCTGACATTCGTGCCGAACAGAATGCCCTTCGGGAGAAGAAGCTTAAGTCTTTCGGTAGGTAGCTGTGAGCGCCCCAGATGCGCCTCTTGCGGTAACGGATACACACGCGCTCATTTGGATGGCGACGGGAAAACTCAATAAGCTCGGTAAGGCTGCCAAACGCATCTTCGAGCGCGCCGCGACCGGCAAGTGCTCGATTTATATTCCATCTCTAGTTCTGGTCGAGCTCGGGGAAGCCTGGCACCGGGGCACAGTGACCATTACCAGCGGCGCGCCATTTGAAGAGTGGGTGCGCGCGGCATTCGTGAGCCGGATGTTCCACGAGGCGCCGTTGACGGCCGACATCGTCTTCGCAGCCCAAGGCCTCTACAACATCGCGGAGCGCGGGGATCGCCTGATCGCCGCTACCGCGGTGGCACTCGAGCTTCCCCTCATCACCCGAGACCCGACGATCGCGGCAGCGGCTTACGTTGAGTGCGTCTGGACCTGACAGTGCTGACAGCCACACTCTTAAGTTCTAAGGTTGACCGTTAATCCGTTGGTCGGCGGTTCGAAGCCGTCCAGGGGAGCAATATAATCAATAGCTTAGATCTAATACCTTAGATTAATCTCAAGCATTTGTCCGGTGTTTGTCACAGTTCATATCACCGTTGGAATCACACTACGATCGACGAGGCACTGGTGCGTCCGGGTCGCTGCTTTGCGACGATCCGCACTCGCGCCCTGGAGCGAAGCGAAGCTGAATTGCTACTCGCTCGGATCAGCGGCGCGGCTGTCGCTCCGGAAAAAAAGGGCGCCTCGTATGCCCTGCCCCCCAGCGTGCGCTCTGTAACCCTCGCCGCGTTGTACCGGATTGTGAATGCGGATGGCTAAGGCGATAACGTAGCCGCGCACGAGCCGCTGGATGTGGCGGCAAGTCCGTCATTCACCACGACAGCAAGTCGAGACCCGGAACGTCTCGAAAGTCGCTGGCATTCAGGGAAACGAGCGTCGCGCGATGGACCAACGCCTGAGCAGCGATCATCCGGTCCAGTAGTTTTCGTCGCGAATACCCGACCGCCTCGACGATCTGCCGATACGCATCGGCAGCAGTGTCATCGAAAGCGAGTACGGGCAACGCTGCCAACATCGCATCGAGCCGCGGTCGGCGAATACCGGCTTGAGCGGGGTTCCGATAGACACCCCCTTCGAGTTCGACTCGGCTAATTACCGAGAGCAAGATCGCGCCTTCCAACGCCGCGACCTGTGAAGTGACGGTTTCGTCACCGTCGCGCAGATGGGTCGCAACGTTGGTGTCCAACAGATAGGCCAAGGCTAAAGCCCCGATGGTTCCGGCAGCGCCTCGTCATCGCGCGCCTCGATTTCCGAGGGGCGGGGAAGCTCCTCTAGCTGCTTCACCAATTCACCGATGGGCTTACGTGCCGGATAGATGGTGAGCACATCCCCAGACCGGACGATGGTCACTTCGACCTCACGCCCGAACGCTACATTGCGCGGCAAGCGCACGGCCTCACTATTCCCGCTTCGAAAGGTTCGACTGTCGGCGACGGCCACTGCAACCTGCTTCGTCATCACACGTATATACGGGATGTTTTTCCAAATTGCAAGGTCGCAATACACCCGAAAGACGCCCGCTCCTTTGATGGAGGCCTTACTGCGAATATTTCCCGCCTTCATCAGCGATCACTCCCCCGAGGGACGATTGAGCCGATGAGTGTGATCTTCCTGGATGGAGTTCCCCCCATCGACGCGGATCGAGTCACCGGTCATGTAGAAGGCACCATCGGACGCCAGGAATGCCACGAGTTCCGCTATCTCATCCGGCGTTCCCGGCCGCCCCATTGGACACAAATAGCCGGCTGCGTCCTCCTCCGGCGCCGACCCCGTCGAGGTCCAGCCCGGCGCCACACTGTTGACTGTGATCCCCGAGCGCGCGAGCTCGTTCGCGAGCGCGAGGGTCAGTCCGTCCACCGCGCCCTTCGCCGCGCTGTACGCACTTTGCCCGTGATAGCTCGCCCGAGTTCCGGTGGTCGAGGAGATGTTCACGATGCGGCCGTACTTCGCGTCGATCATGAGCGGCACCACGCATCGAGTGACGTTAAACAAGGTCGTGAGATTTCTTGCGATGTGCGCATGCCACTCCGCCGGTGAAATCGACGCAAACAGCGTCGATCCCACATTCACCCCCGTCTGCGTCGCACCGGCGTTGTTCACGAGCACGTCGATCTTGCCGTTGAACCCGGCCGCCCTCGCCACGAGCCTCTCTGCCGATTCGTAGCTCGTCAGGTCAAATGCGAGCGCCAGGACGGTTGCGCCCTGCTGACGCAGTTCTTCCGCACGCTCCTGAATCCGCTCCGTCGTCGACGTGATAACCAGCGCAAATCCGTTCTGAGCCAGCTTCTTCGCAATCGCGAAGCCGATCCCAGTCGCACTCCCAGCGCCCGTTACCAGTGCCACTTTCTTTCTTGTAGACTGCGTCATCATGCCCGTGATCCTCATTGTTGCTGGAAAATCTCCGTTAAAGACCTCCGACGAGCGCGGGGAAAAGCGACCCGGTCGGCGTTGCTCGAGGGCGATCGAATCGGTGACTCTTCATGGCTTGAGCGGCACCACCTTAAGTACCGTCGCCGAACAGGCAGGCGTTTCTCGAGCCTCGATCGGCTTCCATTTCAAGGGCAAAGAGCAACTCTGGTACTCACGTTTTTGAAAAGCTTAAGTCCGATGGTGTCGCCTTTGTTGTGGATGCGGTCGAGAAGGGGGGCGTCCCTTCGATGACCACTCGAGCAGTATGGGACGTTTGATCACAGGGCCAATCCCGATTTACAAGGTGGGCGCTGTCGCAGATTACTTAGCGGAATGCAAGCACTACGCCCGATTCGGATGCTAAAGGCCGCTCGCCGCGCGCAGTGCGCGCTGAACCGCCCTCGGAGTACGAGCGATCACCTGGAGGTACGCCCGAGTTGGGCCCTCCGGTTGGCGCTTGCCCTGCTCCCAATGTCGCAGAGTGTTGATACTGAACGCGAATCGCGCCGCGAACTGTGCTTGCGTGAGTCCTAACTTCTCACGAATCGCGCGCACATCAATCTCGGCGGGAACGTGGACGCGATAGTCAGCCTCCCGTGCCTCGCGCTTTGCGTAAGCCAACGCCTGGGTCAAGCCACGACGAATGCTGTGTGCCACCTTATTGCTCATCGACGCCTCTTTCTCTCGTAGGTAACAGGAAACTCTTTCACCAGCGCCTTCAGTCCAGCGCGCTCCTTGTCACTCAAGTCCGCACGCACATTCTTCGCGTACGCTGTGAGTAGGAACAGCGGCAGCCGCTCGCTGTGTACGAAGTAGATGACTCGCGCTCCGCCTCGTTTGCCTCGCCCGGCCATGGCCCAACGGAGTTTGCGTACTCCGCCAGTGCCGGCAATCAGATCTCCCGCCATGGGATGCGCCGCCAAGTAACCGATCAACAGCGTGCGTTGATCCTCGTCGAAGAGACCGCGACTCGTAGCCAGGAATTCCGGTGTCTCCATAACCATGATCAGACCCTCGATACGCATGAGAAATAGTAGTCCATTGGACTACTGAAGGCAAGCAGTTCGGAATTAATGATGTAATCCATTGGATCACCGACAAAGTTCCTTAACCCCGCGAGGAACCGCTTTCAGAGCCGGAATGCCCGAGCGCCCTCGAGCCGCAAGCGCGCAGGGTGCAGTGGCGATCACCGGGGAATCCCTCTGACGAGCAGCCACCGGAGAGGATGCCGATGAGCTTCAGCCCTATCGGAGCCGGGGCATTGCGGGGAGCCAGCCACTGCCTGTCACGAGTAAGGAGATACGGATGAGTCAAAGGCCGCTGCTCGGAAAGGTTGCACTGGTCACCGGAGCCGGCCGAGGGATCGGGCGCGAGATTGCGCTGCGGCTTGCCCAGGATGGGGCAAGCCTAGTTGTCCATTTCAGCAGCAGTGAGGCCGGTGCGAAAAATGCAGTGATGACGATTCAAGAGGCCGGTGGCGTCGCGCTCGCCCACCGCGCCAACATCGCAAATCGAGCGGAGGTACGGGCGCTCTTCTCAACGATTGATCGGGCACTCGGACGCATCGACATCATTGTCAACAGCGCCGGCGTCAGCGCGGGCGGCTCTTTAACCGACCTGGATGAAGAGCAACTCGATCGGATGTTGGGCGTCAACCTGCGCGGACCGCTGTTCGTCGCATCCGAGGCAGCGAATCGCCTGACCGAGGGAGGCCGCATCATCAATATCGCCTCCAGCCTTGGGGAATTTCCCATGGCCGGAGCCGGGATCTATTCAGCAACGAAAGTCGCCGTGAAGAGTTTCACCGAAAGCTGGGCCAAAGAACTGGGTCACAAGGGCGTAACCGTCAACACGGTGATCCCTGGCGCGACCAGTCCGGGAATGATGGATACGGCTCCCGACGGTTTCCGGAGTTTTTTCGAAAAGGCATCCCCCTTCGGCCGGATCGGCCGGGCCCAAGAAATCGCTGCGGTTGTCGCCTTTCTCGCCTCGCCCGAAGCCAGCTGGGTTTCCGGCGCGCATATCCTTGCGAACGGCGCAGCCAATACTTGAACTCCAGGATGGGCGTCGCAGGCCGGTATCCGGCGGATGTCGCAAGCCGCTCGGACATGGGAGCACGAATGGTAGGCGAACGCCCGAAGGCCTAACAACGTCGCAGCTCATCATGTTGTTCCCCAGCTAGAACTGACTCTCCGGTATTTGAACAATAAGGCCATCGAGATCCTCGGTGACTGCCACCTGACAGGAAAGACGTCGGCCGGGAGTCGGATCATCGCGGATTTCCATTGTCGCGCCTTCCATATCAGAAGGTTGGCCTGACTTCTCTCGCCAACCTTCTTCCACATAGACGCAGCATGTTCCGCATGCACAGTTGCCCCCGCATTCGGCCACGATGCCGGGCACGCGATTTTCGGTCGCAGCCAGCATGACGGACGAGCCAAGCCTCGCATCGACAACATGTGTCGTCCCATTCGCCTCGATAAAAGTGATCCGCACCACCTCAGGCCTCCACGGTCTCGGTTGCTGGGGCAGGAGTAAACTCGATCGGCAATCCCTTCAGACCCCAAGTCCCAGGGTACGGCCGCCACCCGAACTTTCCCGCGAGACGGGGATTGCGCATTCGTTGGGCGATCTGGTGCAGACCTTCCTGAAGTTGAGCGCGGGCAATATGCTGGCCGAGGCACATGTGCTTTCCCAGGCTGAAGGCGACATGGCGTTGATTCGGCGTGACCCGGCGATCGGGATCAAACGTGTCAGGATCATCGAACACGTCGGGGTCTCGTCCTGCGATGTTCACGTTAAACCAGACCATCGTGCCCTTGGGGAGCAGCACGTCGCGATACACCATGTCCTGCGCCGTGATTCGCGGAACCGATCCCGGGTTGAAGTAGCGCAGACCCTCCTCAACCACCTTGGCGCAGTATTCGTAGTCAACGGCACAGCGCTGGTAGACCTCGGGTCGATCAAGCAAGGCCCACATCGTATAGGTGAGCACGTTCTTGGAGGTGTCATAACCGGCGATGAAGAAAAAAATGATTAGATCGACCAGTTGTCGCTCGGCCACCTCGCCTCGATCAGCGATCGTGACAAGGAGGTCGAGAAGGTCATCGGATTTACCCCGGTCCGGCTCTGCTCGCCGTTGCGAGATGAGCCTGCGGACCAGATCCTCGACGCGTAAGAAGGCGGCATTGATCTGAGGAAGCTTGGTTTTGTCCATGGCCAGCGCCAGCCCCAGTGTCTCGAGGCTCTCCTGGACCATGGGGACTTCATCGACGGACGCACCGACGAGCGTGAACATGTTGGAAATCGGGAAGTAAGAGGCAAACTCCTCGAAGTCGATCTTCCCTCTTGGCACCCATTCGTCCAGCAGCAGGCTGATGCGAGCGCGCATCATCGGTCTTAGCTGATTGGCGAACCGTGGCGTGAACTTGGCAGCAAACGTATTTCGAAGCAGTCGGTGCTTATCAGTCGGCAGGGAAATCAGCTGCTCTTCGGTAAAGCGTCCCCACGGTGTGCCGTGGGCCCCTAGCGCCTCGACGATGCCTTCATAGGCTGGCAGGAACTTCTCGTCCTGACCCAGCAGTTCCCGGATCGCGGTGTACTCGTGGATCAGGAGCCCGATACTCGACTTGGCAAGCCAAGGATGCTTCTTTCTCGCCTCGCGGAAGAAGCGATGCGGGTTCTCCGCGAATTCGGGGGTCTCTACGGGTAAGTCCGGTGGATCAAGGTCGGCGATGGTCTGCATGACTCTTCTCCTAGACGTCCAAGGCAAGACGTTTTCTTAATGCTAACCGGTCGTTTAGCATGGACATGAGGCAAAAAGCAATACACGATGGCCCAACGCTGCGAAGCAGCAGTTCTCATACGGCGTTGTGATGCAGACCGCCGTCAGCCGAGCTTGGTCCGCCGGCAATACTGGACTGTTGGTTAAGAATCAAGGGGCAAGGGGCAGATGACGGTCAAGAGACGAATGGCGCCGGCCAATGCGGCTACCCGCGTCCTCCTCATGGATGCAGTTGAGTCCTTGATGCGAGAACGGGGCTACGCCGCCGTCAGCGCCCGCTCGATCGCGGCACTGACCGGTCTGAAATATCCGACGATTTTCTACTATTTCGAGACCATGGATGACCTGCTAATTACCACCTATCGTCGGCGCACGCAGAGCGTTATGGAACGAACGGAAGCGGCGTTGAACTCCGATTGTCCGTTGCATTCGCTCTGGAGCGCGGCCTGCGATCCGGCCGATGCTGCGCTTTCGCTCGAATACATGGCGTTGTCGAATCACAACGAGCTGATCCGCACCGAGACTATTGCTTTCGGCGAGCGAATGCGGCGCACCGTTGCCGATAGGCTTTCGGGTCGACTGGGTCGGGCAGCTGGTGATCCGAGCCTTTTCACGCCGTTCGGCATCACCTTGAGCCTAACCTCGCTCGGTGGACTACTGGGCTTCGAATCGGCGCTCGGAATTTCCGGCGGTCACAGAGAGGTCAGAGCGATTGTTGATTGGCTTCTACGACGGCTGGAGGGGGAACAACAACGGCCGATGCCTGTGAAGAAAACACGACATTCGACCCGATGTCGTCTATCGGCCAAGAGACGGATGTGATTGCGCCCGGAAGAGGTCTAACGGGGGCTTAAACGCTCGATAGCGACAGATGATGTCTCCATCCCAGGCTAGATCGTCTCGCCCGCGTCCACGAGGAGCGTGCTTCCGGTCATGAAGATCGAAAGATCCGACACACAAAATAGGACAGCGCGGGCGATGTCATCCGGCACCCCTACCCGGCCGAGCCGGCTACTCATGATAGCGGGGATTTCCTTCGCGCTATTGGTCAGCTCCGGGTGCTGCGACATTGCCAGCAGATTGCCTTCAGTGACGCAAACGGTAGGCGCGACGCCAAGGACGCGGATCCCCTCGGGGGCGAGCTCGAGCGCCATCTGCTTGGTCAGCCCCCGCACGGCATGCTTGGAGCTGACGTAGGCCGCAAGTCCGGGCGCGATTCCCTTGAAGCCCGCGGTCGACACAATGTTGACAATCACACCGCCACGACCCGCGGCGGTCATTCGTTGGGCCGCTTCGCGTGCGCCGACGAACACCCCACGGAGGTTGATATCGAGGACTTTATCCCACAGTTCGTCCGTCATTTCCGAAATTCGCACGCTCGGAAAAATGCCAGCATTGTTGACCCAGATGTCGATGGCGCCGAAGGTCTTGGCCGCAAGGTCTGCTGCAGCCGTCACGGACGTCGTTTGCGCGACATCCATGAATGTGCCGAGCACGGCCTGCCCATACCGGCGCGCGATATCGGCGGCCGCCTTACTGGCGAGTTCGTCGTCAATATCCCCGATGAGGACGCTTGCGCCCGCCTCGCACAATCGCTGGACGATCGCTTTGCCCAGGCCGCGGCCGCCACCCGTCACCACAGCGACGCGTCCGCGAAGGGATACGAGTTCGGCGATCGAGCGATCTGCTACATCTGCGACGCTCTTCACGTGTCTTTCTCGATGGTGTGGCCCATAACCGCTCGGTAAGGTGGGCAGATGCTGTCAATCTGCGTGGGGCCGCTGAAGACACTGTCATCGGCAAAGCCGTTACGAATCGTCCAATGCCCGGCGTTACCCGCCAGGGCGAATGCAAAGACGGCCCAGAGAAACGTCACACTGAGGGCCCACGAGACGTGCAATGACCGTATAACCGATGACATCTTTACAGGCCGGTGTACACCGACTTCGTCTTCATGTAAGCCTCGACGCCTTCGAGACCGTACTCGTAACCCCAACCAGATTGCTTGTAGCCTCCGAAAGGCATGGCCGGGTCCCATGCCAATTGAGCGTTCAACCAGACGGTGCCGGCTTCTAGTCGCTTGGCGAGACGATGAGCGCGGGTGATGTCCTGCGTCCACACCGCGGCGGCGAGACCATACACCGAGTCATTCGCCCACGCGATCACCTCTTGTTCGTCGTCGAACGGCACGACGGCGACGACGGGACCAAAGATCTCCTCCCGCATCAGACGCATGTCCTCGCGCACGCGAGTCAACACCGTCGGCTTGACGAAGTAACCGGGGCGGTCGAGCCGCTCGCCCCCCGCGACGATTTCTGCGCCATCGCGCCGTCCTTCATCGAGGAATTTCAGAACTCGTTCGAGCTGTTTACGACTGATCAGCGGGCCGAGATCCACGTTGGAATCTTGCGGACCGCCGAGCCGCAGCGCCTTGGCCGCCTGCGCGAGACCGTCCAGCACTGCGTGATAGACGCCGCGCTGGACGTAGACGCGTGAGCCACATATGCAGCCTTGCCCCGAATTGATGAAGATCCCGAGTGCTGCACCCGCGATGGCCTTCGGCAGATCGGCGTCGTTGTAAATTAGCACGGGCGACTTGCCGCCCAATTCCAGCGTCACCTTCTTGAGATTACCGCTCGCTGCCTGCACGATCAGTTTGCCCACCTCGGTCGAGCCCGTGAAGGCGATCTTGTCGACGTCAGCGTGAGCCGCAAGGGCGGCCCCGGCGGTGTGGCCGTATCCGTTGACAATGTTGACCACGCCTTCGGGAACCCCTGCGGCGGTGAGAATCTCACCGAGCACCGGTGCCGACAGCGGCGTCTCCTCCGCAGGCTTGAGTACCACACTGCAACCCGCCGTCAGTGCAGGTGCAAGCTTTATAATCGCGTTGATCACCGGGCCATTCCACGGAATTATGCAGCCAGCGACCCCGACCGGTTGCTTGAGGGTGTACCCCAGTAGATCGGCCGTCTTGCCCGTAATTCCTCCGGCCATCTTGAGGTCGGCCGACTTTCCGTAGATCTTGGTGCACCAGCCCGAGTAATAGCGAATCTGCTCGGCAGCCGCAAAAACCAGATTACGAGCATGGCCACGCGCCATGCCGACATTGCGTGAATCGATAGCCCCTAACTCTTCCGCCCTTTTCTCGATGAGGTCAGCCGCATAGTTGAGGATGCGGGCACGCTCCGAGGGCGTCTTGTCGCGCCATACGCCGGCCCTGAACGTTTCACGGGCTCGCCCGACCGCATCATTAACAGCCTTGGAGCCGCCGTCGGCGATCTCGCCGATGTTCTCCTCGGTCGACGGATCGTAAACGGCTATCGAGGCGGATTGCTGAGACATGTTGGTGACCTCACTGCTCTTACACGGCTTCGCGCCTCCTGGTCCCTGTACCTCCTTCGCTCGCCACCCCCAGTTTCTTGTAAACGTTTGTAGAGCGCGATAATCCAGGAGTGTAACTCCCGACGGAAGCGAGGATGCAGCTTGCCGTGCGAATTCACCAGCGCCAGTTCCTTTCGCTGCC
>CAVQAE010000005.1:0-221101 GCA_963710435.1 uncultured Gammaproteobacteria bacterium
TCTATCACCACCCGCCGATCAGCGCTCGTCACCTCCAGAACCGCCGGCGCCCATCCACGGCTACCTACGCGTCGAAGAATCGTGCTCGCATCTCTGTGTCCGAGCACACAATGTTATACTGTAGCCCCTAGATGAGAACACTTTGGTGTCGCTGGACTCGAACGCTTGATCGGCGAGAGCATGACCTCAAATTTCACGCGGCGTGATTTTCTGACATTGGCGGCGGGTGTTACTCGATCCTGAAAATGATCGAGTGGCGCTGGGGGCTTGAACCCATGTCATTGCGGGATCGTCACGCGAAGAATTTCGCTGAGGCCTTGGATTTCAAGAATGGACGGGCGCCGGTTGAGCTCCCTGCATTTACGGCGCCGCTGCCGGCGGTGTGCTGAACCTGTTGTATTGGAGCCAACTTTGGGGTGCAGTGCACGCGGGCGGTGAGGTTTGCCGGGTTTCCGCTGTCGGCATTTTTCCTCGCCAGCCTTGGCTGCTAGGCGAAGGCAGGCGTCAACCCAGGGGCCCGACGCCGTGTCAGGGCCACCCAGAGACTTGTCTATGATGATAAATCGCTTGTTGCCGGCCATTCTCCTCCTGATGGCTCCGCTGACGGCCATCCGCGCCGCGCTGCCCCGATTTCCACAGCCGTTCGGCGATCGGATCGTATTCGTCGCGAATGGGAATGTGTGGTCGCTTCCGAAAACCGGCGGCACGGCCGTGCGAATGACGAGCGCACCGGGCCAGGACATGTTCCCGCGGGTCTCGCCGGACGGCAAGTGGATCGCGTATACGGAGGCGAGCAAGGCGGGCACGGACATCTGGGTGATTCCGGCGGCGGGCGGCGCCGCGCAGCGCCTGACGTTCCACCCGGCGACCGAGCCCGGCACGGGAGGCCGCCATGGGCCGGACAACATGGTGGTCACCTGGACACCGGATTCCCGGAATGTCGTCTTTCTGTCCAAGCGCGATCAATGGAATCCCTCGATCCAAGATCTCTATGAGGTTCCGGTCACGGGTGGCTTGCCGACGCGCATGCCGATCGACAGTGCGGTTGGCTTGGTCAGCTACGGACCCGATGGACACACGATCGCCTACAACCGCATCTTTCGAAATTTCCGCACGTGGAAGCGCTACAACGGGGGTATGGCACAGCAGCTCTTCACCTACGACTTCAACACGCACGAGCTCAAGCAGCTGACGAACTGGTCCGGCACCAACACCTCGCCGATGTGGTACGGCGATCGCATCTACTATCTCTCGGATCAGGACGCGAACCGCCGCGCCAACATCTGGGTGCTCGACACGGTCAGCAAGCAGACGCGGGAAATCACCCACTTCAACGATTACGACATCGATTTCCCGGCGTTGGGCGGCGATGCAATCGCCTTCCAGCAGGGAGGCAAGCTCTATCGCCTGGATTTGCCGAGCGAGCATCTCGAAGAAGTTCCTGTCCTCCTCCCCGACGACGGTTTGCGGACTCGCCCCCGCGTGGCCGACGTCAAGGCTGAGATTCGTGCGACCGACCCCGCCCAGCAGGTGGATTTCGCGCTGGCGCCGAACGGCAAGCGCACGCTGTTCTCAGCGCGCGGGGATATTTTCAGCGTACCGACTGAAAACGGCGCGACGCGTAATTTGACGAGTACACAGGGCGCCGACGAAGACCACCCGGCCTGGTCTCCGGACGGCCGGACCATCGCCTACACCACCGATGCCGGCGGCCGGCAGGAAATCGCGATTCGCCCGGCGGAGGGTGGGGCTGAAAGAATCCTCACCTCGTTCACCGAGGGATACTTTTATGCGCCGATCTTCTCGCCGGATGGCAAAATGCTGGCGTTCTCGGATGGTGCCCACCGGCTCTGGATCGTCGGCACCGAGGGCAGTGCGCCGAAGCAAGTCGCGCAGGATAAGTTCGCGGAAATCCATGATCAGGCGTTTTCGCCGGACGGGCGCTGGCTCGCCTTGAGCCTGACCGCGATCAACCGCAGGCGTGACCTCGCGCTCTACGAGATTGAGACGGGCAAATTGACGCGTATCGGCGACGGGTCCGGAATCGATGCAAATCCCGCCTGGTCATCCGACGGAAAGTATCTCTATTTCATCTCGAGCCGGCATGAGAATCCGGTGGGTTCGGACGTCGACTTCGATTTCGCGATCCTCAAGTCGACGGGAATCTATGCGATCCCGCTGGCACGTGACACGGCCTCGCCGGTCGCACCGAAGTCCGACGAGGGCAGCGGCGCCTCCTACGACAGCCCACCTGCGCAGCCGGACGAAGCCAAGCACGAGCGGGAGACGAAGCCCGGCAAGCAGGATGAGAAGAAAAAGACGGACGACTCGGTGGCCGAGCATGAGGGCCCGATCAAGGCCGGCCCGATCAGGCCGATCCGGATCGACCTGGACGGCTTGATGGCGCGCGCCGTGGCGGTGCCGATCGACGCGGCGAACCTCACTCAACTGGACGTCCGCGGAAATCGGATTTTCTATCTGACGCAGCCGCTGGGACTCATCGACGGGATGCTCGCCGGCGAGAAGTCGGAGCTGCGCTTCTACGATCTCAAGGCGCGCAAATCCTCGCTGGTCACCGAGGACGTGGACGGCTATTCGTTGTCGCGCGACGGGCTGCGCGTGCTGATCCGGCACGAGAAGGATTACAGTGTGCTCGCGACCAAAGCCGACGCCGCCAAGGACACCGAGACCAAAAAGCCGCTCAAACTTGATCATTTGCGCGAGCTCGTCGATCCGAAGCAAGAGTGGGCGGAGATGTTCGAGAATGCCTGGCGGCTCGAGCGCGACCTGTTCTACTCGCCGCCCATGAACGGCGTGGACTGGAAGGGCGTGCACGACCATTATCGGTCGCTCTTGCCGCTCGCCGGCTCGCGCGAGGACCTGAATTACTTGATCGGGCAGATGATCGGGGAGATCAGCAATTCGCACACCTATGTGGGCGGCGGCGACGATGGCGACACCACACCGCCGGCACACAGCGCTCTACTCGGAGTCGATTGGGCGCTCGATGCCGCCTCGGGCCGTTACCGATTCGCGACCATCTATCCCGGCGACAACACACGCAGCGATTACCGCAGTCCGCTGGCGCAGCCGGGCCTCGGCGTCAAGACGGGCGATTATTTGCTGGCGGTCAACGGCGCCGAACTGAAGGCCCCCACCGATCCGGACAGTTTGTTGCAGCTGGCCGACGCGGACACGACGGTCGAGCTCACGATCGCCGATCGCCCGGACGGTGCGCGCCGTCAGGTCGTCGTGACACCGGTTGCCAAGGAGCTGAGTCTGCGGGAGGCCGCTTGGATCGCGCACAATCGCGAGGTGGTCGACAAGCTCTCAGGCGGGCGCGTGGGCTATGTCTACATGTCCGATATGGAACAGCTGGGACTGCAGCAGTTCGTGCGGCAATTCTATGCGCAGCTCGGCAAACAGGCCTTGATCATGGACGATCGGTGGAACGGCGGCGGCTTCATCGCGCCGTTCGCGGTCGAGCGCCTACGGCGCATGCTCGTCGCGCTCGAAACCAATCGCGAGTCCGGGATTGCGACCGAGCCGGAGGAGGTCTTGAACGGCCCCAAAGTGGCCCTGCTCAATCACTGGTCGGCTTCCGACGGCGATATTTTCCCCTACCTGTTCCACCTCTACGGTCTCGGCAAGCTGGTTGGGACGCGTTCGTGGGGCGGCGTGCGCGGCATTCGCGGCTTCTGGCAATTAATGGACGGCGGCTACGTCACGATTCCCGAGGACGCGCTCTACACGCTCGACAGTCAATGGGCGCTCGAGAACCATGGAGTCGACCCGGACGTCGAGGTCGAAGACCTGCCCGCCGAATTGCTCGCCGGCCACGATGCGCAGCTGGAGGGGGCGGTCGACTTGATGCTCAAGGCGATCGCAGGTAAACCAGCGGGACTGCCGCCGCCGCCGCCGTGGCTTCCGGCCTACCCAGCGAATGGAATCGTGCCGCCGCAACCCTAGCTGCAGCAAGCTCGCGTCGGGCGGACCTGCGGCACATGGTTAGATTGTGCAAGATGGCCGAAACCAAGGCCGCCTTCGGTCCCGAGGAGCCCCGTTCCTGCGGCAATGACGATCGCAAGCGTCCAAACGAGGCCCACGATATTCACATTGAGGGTTTGCCGACAACGGCGGTCTCAAAAAGGCCCATCAGTCCCCGCCCCCCCGCCCCCCCCCCCCCAAAGGAGCAACTGGCGACTCAATCCGAGCTCGCGTAAGTCCGTCATCGCTGCGGCGGCTTCGCTGCGTGGCGTATCGGCGAGCAAGAGCCACGCCAAGAAAGTCCCGCCTGGCGCCAGCCCCGCAATGGGTCAACAGGTATCGTAGCGCGATGCCGAATGCATCCGCGCTGTATCGTCTCCACCTGTTGACGGCGGTCTCCAGTCATCCGACGGGAATGCTATTCTGGAGGCACGGATAAGGGAGTTCGAGTCGGCGTCACCCGCCTTCGGCTCCTTGTGACCGATTGCTTCGGGTGTGCTGGCCAACGCATATAGCTTCTTGGATGCCGAATCTTGACTTGCGACGGTTCCGAGGACTCACTCAATTCTTAGTGCACTGGGATGCCACAATGGCGAAGAATTCTGCGACGATTATGGCCTCCGCGATGGCGGGGCTGCTACTCGGCGGCAGCGCATACGCAGCGTCCCATCGAGACGATGCAGTTTATCGGGCAGTCGAAGCCAGTCGGAGTGAGGCGCTTGAACTGCTGAAGACCATAGTCAATATCGACTCCGGATCCGGAGACATTGCGGGTGGCCAGCGGGTGGAGTCCATACTCGACGTACGCCTCAAGTCGATCGGCGCCGAGATCCGCTACGAGCCGGCCGAGGCGCCCGGTTTACCCGCTAATCTCGTGGCAGTCTTCCACGGTACGGGAAAGGCGAGAATTCTCATCATCGCTCACATCGATACGGTGTTTGGTCCTGGCACCGTGGCGAAGCGGCCCTTCAGTATTGAGGGGGATCGCGCTCACGGTCCGGGAGTCGGCGACGAGAAGGGGGGCGTCGTGAATGCCGTCATCGCACTCAAGATCCTGCGCGATCTGCACTTCAGAGACTACGCATCGATCGCGCTACTGCTCGATAGCAGCGAAGAACTCGGCTCGCCAGGATCGACCAAGCTGATCAAAGCTCTGGCCAGGCAAAGTGATGTCGAATTCAACATGGAACCGGGCGATCCGCCTGATGCGCTGACGGTATGGCGCAAGGGGGCGGGCGACATTCTCATCCAAGTGTCGGGCCGAGCCGCTCACGCGGGAATGGTGCCCGAGAATGGCAGAAATGCCGCGGTGGAGCTCGTCCATCAACTCGCCGCCCTCGATGGCGCGTTCCCGCACACCGGTACCGGCACCACGGTCAATTTGACGGTCCTAAAAGCCAGCGATCGCAGCAATATCATCCCTGCGTTCGCCGAGGCGACCCTAGATGTTCGTTTTCGCAAGCTCAGTGACTTTGACGCGATACTCAGCAGCATTAAGGCGAGACTGGCGCCTACGATCGTGCCGGATACCACGGTTACAGCCACAGCGGCAGGTTCCGTTTATCCCCCGCTCACCGAGAACGCCCAAATCGATGCGCTGGGCACACGCGCCCAGCTCATTTATGGAGAGATCGGCAAAACCCTAACTCTGTCAGGAAATGGCGGTGCCTCCGAATCCGCCGTTGCCATGTCCGTCGGGACTCCCGCAATCGACGGACTGGGCTACGTTGGAGGCGACTTCCACACCGATCATGAATGGATTGAAGTTTCGAGCGTCACGCCGCGACTCTATCTGTTTACACGCCTGCTGATGGAGACAAGCCTGACGCCTCCGATCAAGTCAGGCCCCGAGCCGGGATCTTAAGCAACTTTCCGATGTAGGGTAATTGGGCACTTCGCGGCTCGGTATCGGCGCACCTAACTGCACAAAAGCTGCAGTTGCCAAGGTGTCTCCGACGTAGCCTTCGTATGCCGAGACGAGGTCTGGAGCGCGCGGAAACGTATTCGCGCTTCATCGAGGCCGACATTTTCTTACCCGCCTCAAAGGGTATGAATCGATGGAGGTCGAGCGGATTTCAAATTCAAGCCGGTAAAGCCGCGTACGGTCACGCGGCTAGCGATAGCCGGAAGGTAGGCGTAACGAGAATCGTGCCCCCGCTACAAATTTGCAAAAAATTATTATTTATCAGCTGCTTATCAGTGACGCGATTTGGACCTACGCTATGTTCGAGCGTCGCTGGTACTTCGCCTTTGCGCGCGCCGTAAGGAGTCGTGAGGCGCTAGGATGATCACTTTGGCGCCGAGCGTGGACAATGCTGGGGGCGCGCCGAGGCGCGACGATACACCGCGCCCCACCCAGTTACCTGGGCAGCGCCTGTCGCCCTGACGCTGCGCCAGTCCTTTGGCACCGCGGCATCGCGTCCTACATGAAGAATTGCTCCGAAGCGATCTTGCCGTCCTTGACCTCATAAACGCAGACTTCCTCAAGCTTCATCCGGCCGCGCCCCTTCATCGTGACGTCCATCGACAGGGTCATCGCAATGGCGTTCCCCGCGACCAGCGGCTTCGAGGCGGAGCATTCATGCACCTTCTCGAGCGATGACGCCCAATGATGGCCTTTCTGAATGATAGCCTGGAGTCCTTTGGTTTCTTTGGGAAAGCCGGCTGTCTCTTGCCGCTCGATGCTGACGGCATCGTCGGCAAACAGCTCTCTCTGTGCGGCCTCGAATTCACCCTTGTTGCAAAGCTCCGCGAGACGGGTTGCGATCTGCTGTGTGGACATTTGCTGCTCCTTCGCGCCAAAGCGCATGGAAAAGCCCTGTTCGGACGACTCGACGTCAGCTGTCATCAGAATAGCGGGATCACGCTGCTCGAAGGTTTCGAGCGCGAAGCGCGCGCGGAGTTCCGGCCTAGGATCTGCGGAGGCATTCGCGGATGCTTGTGACAGCGCGAGCGACTGCTCATGGCAGAGGCACTGCGCCTGCCTGAGGCGCCCATCATGAAGGTTGTCGCGGGCCGAGATCGTGTAGCGCTCAACGCACGCTGAATCCGGGCGCTTACCTGCTGAAGTGGCATGGCCGTTTCGGCTGAGTCGCCTCGGCGCCCGGTGTCCGCCGACCGCTCGGGAACCAGCTCGCATGCTAACGTCTGCCGAGCGGACTGCGCCACCTTAGGACCAGGGTGGCGTCAATGGGCGACGTCGGCAGTTTTCTTACGAACGGACCCATGATTGGCCTACAGGTTGCTGTGGCGCGCGAGGCGTAGCGTGCCTCATCTCGCGACGAGTTCTAGGAGCTAACCATGACCTCTACTCGGCGTGTCGTCACGTGGTCAGTTAATGGCAAGTCAGTGATTGTCAGCGACGCACCGGCGCCCAACGCACACAGTTATCGCGGCATGCCCGGATTCAGTAGTTCGGTCATTTGGAGCACTCCGTCTGCGCCATCGACGCAGTTGCCTTCGGCGGAACCAGCCCCTACTCGGATGCAGGTATTGCCAGCACCGGGTGAAACTCGATTGATGATCTTCACCTTTCCACCGATTTCGGTTTTCTCTAGCCCTCGCTTTGATCCCGAACTTACGCACCGAGAACAGGCAGAGCACATTCCTGGACTGCACGAGACGTTTGAATCGAGCGATCCGGCTATGCACACAACAAAGTCGATCGACTATGCCGTGCTTCTTGAGGGCGAAATCTGGCTCGAACTAGACGACGGCGTCACGACCCACTTGCAACCTGGCGACGTTGTTGTCCAAGGGGCTGCCCGGCACGCCTGGCGGAATAAGGGTGCATTGCCGGCAAAATTGCTATTCGTTCTTATCGGAGCCACCGACTAGAGCAAGGTTTCAATTCACTGACGTTCCGGACGAATCCGTTAGTCGGTGGAGTGGCCTGAGGTGACCCGGAGTTTCGCATGCTCGACCTCTCACTCGCCATCGTCCACCACTTAGCAGTCTTTGCGCTGTTCGGTGTATTGATCGTGGAGATGGCACTTGTTAAGCACGGCATGAATGGGAACACCGTCCTCACGGTGGTGAAGGTGGACCTCTGGTATGGAATTCTAGCCGCGGTGATCCTCATCGTCGGGTTCTCTCGAGCCGTCTATGCAGCGAAGGGATGGGTGTACTACTCTCACAATGGGTTCTTTTGGGCGAAGATCGCGACGTTCGTGGCGGTTGGATTACTGTCCGTGCCCCCGACTTTGAAATATCTTCAGTGGAAGCGACTGCCGCAGTCTCCTTCGGACGAGACCGTGGACGGGGTCCGAACTCTGTTGTGGATCGAACTTGGCCTGTTTGCCCTGTTGCCTATTTTTGCCGCCGCAATGGCTCGCGGTTACGGCGAGTTCGCGTTCTAGCGATGCCTTATTGATTAAACACACATTTGTTATGTAGTTGGTAGCGCCCCGCCGTTTGCTTCATTTCTCCGCGGCTACAAGAGTTAGCTTCGGCTCGACGCCGGCGATCGGGTGCAACGACCATCGGTAACTCGCCGAGCACACGAACCCAACGAGTGAACCGATCAGGACCATCTGCTCCCCGCAAAACCTCCTGTAGGATCGGTGGCGCGAGCCAGATGGGCTCTCCATGTTCGAGAGCTTCGGCGAGCAGATCAACCTCGATCAGATTGTCACCGCGTAAGTACGCGATCCACACCGAAGAGTCGACGAGCATCTCACCTCACCGCGACGGGCTTGCTGCCTTTGGATCATAGCCTTCTGAAACCCGACGCGGATTCCAAAGACGTCGTCAAACTCGTGATGGGTCTAATCGCCACCATTGCCGCGCTGGTGCTCGGTTTGCTCATCGCGTCCGCGAATACAGGCAGCTACAGCGCCTTTCGCCAAACACCGACATGGAACGGATGATGCAGAGCCGTGCCATCCAAGAGTCTGAGGTCATCGCGCGCTCACGTCTGCTGATGTTCGAGCAGAGTAGTGGCTCGGTCTCACTTCCCTTTCTGACGGTGCTGGTCTTCCGGATCGGCGTGCTGTCTCTCGGTTTCGGTCTTTTCGCGCGGTTCAACGCAACCGTCACAGCATCATTGTTCGTGGGCGCCCTGTCAGTCGCGGGCGCGATCTTCCTTATACTGGAGTTGAACCAGCCCTACCGTGGTCTCATGCAAATTTCCGATGAACCCTTGCGCAGCGCGATCGCCCAAATTGACCGTGAGTCCGACGTCGCTTTCCTCTTGGAGGGCCCCTCGACCTTGGTCCAATGCCCTCCGCGCGTCGCGGCTGGTAAGCTTTGCGGTGAAAGGCGGAGTAGCCTAAGTCGCAGGCGATGCCTGGTACGCGCCTCCCATTTGGTCCAGCACGCAAGCGAGCCGTAGCGAATGAATTGGTTTATCGATCACGCAGCGCTGATATTCGCGTTTTCGTTCCTCGCCCTCTGGCTTTCAGCGCAACTCCTAGCTTATCTCAGGCGATCGCATCTGGAACAAGAGGTGCGCGAGGACATCGGCATCATTTGGCTCGCCACGCTAACCCTCAATTCACTCATCATCGGATTCAGCTTTTCAATGGCCATAACCCGCTACGAGCAGCGCAAGAATTATGAGGCGTCGGAGGCCAACGCCATTGGCACGGAGTACGTCCGGGCCGGCCTGTTGTCTGTGGCAGATGCAGCGAAAGTGCGCTCTCTGCTGAGAGACTACCTGGATCAGCGCCTGTTGTTTTATACGCAACGGAATGAGAGCCATTTACAGGAAACTTACATCCGTACGGCACGGTTGCAGGCAGAATTGTGGGCAGCGATTCGCGAGGCGAGTTCGGCACAACCGACATCCACGGTTGCCCTGGCCGTCGCGGGCATGAACGATGTCTTTAAGTCGCAGGGATACACGCAAGCTGCCTGGTGGAACCGTATTCCGGTCGAAGCATGGATTCTGATGGCTTCGATGTCGGCGGTCGCCAACTTGCTGTTCGGTTATGATGCCCAAAACATCAAGGCAAGAAGCATTCTGTTCACGATACTGCCCTCTGTCATTTCAATCTGTTTCTTGCTCATCGCCGATATAGAAAGTCCTCGGAGCGGCATTATTCACGTGGATCCGAAGAACCTTACGAGTCTCGCCGAATCGCTGCGTGCGGCGTGATTGCGGGACATGGACCGACCGGGTAGGGTAGCCGAAGGCGCACGATGCCCGCTCACCACCGTCACCACTCATCGAGCTAAGCAAATGAACGGCGACTTCGACCACCCACTGCTGGTTTCCTCCATCTCATTCCTCGTACTATGGCTGGCAGCGTGGGTTGGATGGTCCGTACTCAGAAAGCGGCGAGTCATGGACGAGGCGGCCCGGGAGGATTACGGCCTGATTGTGAGTTCCACGCTGACGCTGCTCGCTCTTCTCATTGGCTTCAGCTTTTCGATGGCTGTGACACGCTACGATCTGCGCAAGAATTATGAGGAGGCGGAGGCCAACGCCATCGGCACCGAATTCGTTCGCGCCGGGCTGCTCGCGCCTGCCGAAGCAAAAACCGTGCGCTCGTTACTCAGCGACTACCTCGATCAGCGTATTGCGTTCTACACAAGCCGCGACGCGCAACAGCTCCGCCAGATCAACAGTCGTACCGCGCAGCTGCAGAATGATCTGTGGTTTGCGGTCCAGGCGCCCGCCACTGCGCAGCCCACTCCCGTCCTCGCCCTGGCCGTCTCGGGGATGAACGACGTGTTGAACTCGCAGGGATATACACAGGCCGCCTGGTGGAATCGGATCCCACAGGCGGCGTGGGCGTTGATGGTGATACTCGCCATCAGCTGCAACCTGTTGGTCGGATACGGGGCCCGAACCACGAGTAGGTCCGGCTTACTTCTAGTTTTGCCGCTGATCGTGTCCCTCGCGTTCTTGCTGGTGGCGGATATCGACAGCCCACGTGCCGGCTTCATTCATGTGACTCCACAAAATCTTCTGAGTCTGTCTGCCTCTCTCTCTGCGCATTAGGCGACTATTCTTGAATGGACGCTCCCCGAGCCATGCACGGCTACTGGCGCAGCCTTTTCGCCCCGCTCACGTGTGGATTACCCGCTTCGTAAAAACGCAATAGCCGATCTACATCGCGGGTGATGCCGATGCGCGCGCTTGTGCCGATCCTGCCAATCTTCTGCGCGGTTGCGGCCAGCCAAAGCGGGCCGGCAGCGCACAAATCCAATCCATCTTGGGCGAGATCAACCCGCAATGCCCTCGTTAATCGCCCCGGGCCTCTGCCGAGGTCGGCGGGGCGTGTCGTGCCGCGTGAAACGGCCATCATTTCGTCGATTCCCTCCAGCGGCTCGATCGCACGCAGCAAAACGCCGCCCCCTACGCCGGGCAGCTCGCTCGTCACATTCAACAGAATCGATGTCCCATAACTGAGATGCACATAAGCATGGCCTCGTCCTAAAAAGAGAGACCGATTTCGTCGCGTCTTTCCGTGGAACGCGTGTCCCGCTGCATCACCCACCGGGTAGGCTTCTGTCTCGACAATACGGCCGCTCAACCTGCCAGAGTCGGTGTCATGCACCACGACCTTACCGATCAAATAGCGCGCCAACTCCACGGTATCCACTGGAAGCTGCGCTCGATACAGATGCCGTAGTCGGTAGCGGGACGCCCGGACCATTTCGTCAACGGAGGGATAGCGGCGCCGAGCTAGCCGTCTATGCTCGCAACCCATTTCTTACGCCATTCGCTGGCCTCGAAGGGATCAGCGAAGTATTGCGTCTCGTGCGCAACCCTTGCTCCGCGAAACTCCATGATGCTCACGGTGTAGTACGGCGTGCTGTCGTAGGTTAGCACGAACTCAGTGACCCACAAGTCACCGCTCCCCGTGATTCGACTGACCGTAAAGCGCTTTCTATTGGGTTGCAGGGTGCGGGTGATCTGTATGTTATGTCGGCCGAGAATTCGCTCGCGGGATTGCGGATAGTCCAGAACGGCGTCCTCGCAATAGATGTCGTGCTCCGTCTGAAAATCGCCGGAGTCGGATGCCGCCCAATGCTGATCCAATGCCGCACGTACCTCTTTATCACTCATGGGACTCTCCTCGCTCACTGGCATTCCATCAGATCATCGGGAGCAGCGTGAATCGATTGGACGAAGGTATTGCTCCGACATGTCCCTCTGACTTAGGGTCGAGGTGGCGCAATACCATCGTCCAATAGATGCCCAGCCGTTCGAGTGGTTTGATGTTATCGCCGACAGCAAAACCTAGATGTTGATTTGTTTGGTCGCGATAAGCCGGAGGGCAGTGCATTATGCATGTATCACTCTTTGTCATACAAGGCGCGCAGGCCCCCAGCGCTGCGCTGACACTCAATCGCGTGGTGCTTGGGGTATTCTTCGCGATCAGCGGTTTCCACAAGCTATTCAATGCTTCCAGACATGCGGCACTCACGCGTACGCTGCAAGACGACGCTGTGCACGACGTGCCGGTCATGCGATGGCTGCTGCCCAGCGTGGAGTTCGGCGGCGGATGTGCGCTCATCATAGGTTTGTTGTCGGTGCTCGCGGCGTTCGGGCTTTTTGTGATTTGTGCCGGGGCCGTTGCACTCGACGCCGCCAAACGGATACGTGCGTGGCAGCCGATTGATGGGGCCGATTGGCTTGGCGACCTGCTCTATCTCCCCGAAGCGCTCTACTGCATCGGCCTGACCGTCGTGATGCTCGCAGGGCCGGGACCATGGAGTCTTGACGCGAGAATCGCAGCATTCCTCGCAGGCTAGGAAGCGATGACAATGTCCGCTAAGGCATCGAGGGCTGACGAGGTCGCAGGCCCGCGGCGGCTCGAGCGGGAGCGAAGGTAGCGTTATGATGAGCGACATCAACGATAAGCTGATTCTTGTAGCGCGTCTATTTCTTGCGACACTGTTTCTGATCTTCGGCTGGAGAAAGCTGAGGGATTATTCGGGCACGGTGAGTCAAATCGTCCAGCTCCGCGCACCGATGCCAGTACTGGCCGCTTGCGTAGCGATCTTCATGGAGCTCCCGGTGGCGTTCGCAGTCGCCGTGGGCGCGTTCGCGCGCCCTTCGGCTTTGCTTTTGGTTTTTTACACACTGGGAACTGCCCTCATTGGGCACCGATATTGGACAATGAAAGGCGCGGATCGAGTCGACGGCATGGATGGCTTTTACAAAAATGTCGGCATTATGGGAGGCTTTTTGCTGCTGTACGTTACTGGCCCGGGAAGATATTCGATCGATGCGTTGTGCGGCATCGCCGTGCCATAACCAGCTCGCCATTATGAGCCAGGTATATTCGCGATCCGGATGGCGATATCATAAAAGTCGGGCAGAGCAAGCCGGGCGTCGCTTACGGCTGAACGGAACGACATACGCGAACAGCGCTGTGCACCTACGAGTTAGAGGGGGGGCTATGAACTCCGAGAGAGATGGTATCAACCCAGCGGCCAAGCCAAGCGGGACAGGTTGCGTCGAATGCTTGGCTCTGGGGGCGTGGTGGTTGCATCTTCGCAGATGCGCCGAATGTGGTCATATCGGCTGCTGTGATAGTTCACCAAACCAGCATGCATCGAAACATTACGCCGCCACGGGTCACCCGATAATCACGAGCTTCGAGCCGGGCGAGCGGTGGTTTTACGACTACCGTACAGAGAAATTCTTCAACGGCCCCAAGCTCCACGCTCCTCACTCGCATCCACTGGATCAACCAGTGCCGGGACCGGCCGGGGCGGTGCCTCCAAATTGGCAAACGCTGCTCCACGAATAGGGTGCCGCTGAGGCCTGCAATTTCCGGGTAAGTGGTTTTCGTGTGAGGGCGCGGCTGATTCGAGACGGTCTACCGCCTCGTGAGAGCGAACGCTCCTCAGTCGGCGTGAGAGAAGGTCACTTGTCCGGCGGCGACCGCCTGACTGACGTCGCTCAAATAGTCAGAAGTTGCCGGAGGAGCGGCAAGGCAGTTGTCGGTGCTCAAGACCGTGCGTATCTCGGCACCACCTCTTAGACTCAGATCGACCGGGCTACGTTGGGCGGCCTCTAACAAGCGGCGCTTATCGTCCGCGCTTAGGGAACCCTCCAAGAAAATCGTCCGCTCGAAGAGCGCCATGGTTTCCGGATAGCCGGAGTGATGCGACACGCTTACTTGAATCCGACGCAGGGCGAGACCCATCTGCTCTGCATGAAGACGAAGCATCATTACGGTACAGGAGCCGAGCGCGGCACCCATGAGTTCATAAGGATTGAGGCTCCCAGGGCAAAATGGCCGACGCGAGTCGGCGATGACGAACGAGGTGCTTCCCACGCGACCCAACAGCTGAAGAGGCTCCATGCCCGTTTCTGTGATAAGTACGCTCTTGCCAGCAACCGCGGAGTCGAACGGATTGGAACGCATGATGAACTCCCCCCAATAGTCGCGAGTGTAGTAAAGCAGCTGCGCGCGCCCGAAGCAATTGCACTATGGTATCGGCCAATCCTACTGCAGTGCGATGTTCCTCCTTGAGCCCGAATCAGTGTGGCTTCGAGGGTTGTTCGACGCACCAATCGCGTGAAGAGACAAGTGCGCTGCCTAACGAAGCGATGGTTCTTAATCGCTGATTGCAGCTGAGGTCCTCCACTCCTCTTTCCAGCGCGCGAACTCCCTGGCGACAATGCGCTGATCGTTTACACCCTGGGCCTCATCCGAGCATAGAAACACCACGGGTTCGGCCATCACATCAGGCGAAAGAATCTGTGGCCGCATCGAAGCCGGCACCTCATCGGGAATCATCCCTGTGGTGGTCGCCCCGCCGGGCAGGAGCAGGTTGACGGTCACCCCAGACGACCCGAGGTCCTGAGCCATGATGTGCGAGAGCGACTCGGTGGCCGCCCGCGAGGGACCGTAGGGAATGAACCCCCTCCGGCGCATGGTCTCGTGATTCATGCTGATATTGATGATTCTTCCGCGGCCGGCCTTCAGGAAATGAGGGACGGTCTCCTTGGCCACCAAGAAATAGCCGGTCAGATTGGTGTCGATCAAGTTGCGGAACCCTTGCGCGGGAATCTCCCAGAAGAGCTTGGGGTCGGTAAGGAACTTGGGGCTCACCGTTCGCATCCCGATACCCGCATTGTTGATGAGGACGTCGATCCCACCCCAGATCTTCAGCATCTCGGCCAAGCCGGCGCGAATCGACTGCTCGTCTCGAACATCCATCGCGGCTCCCTGACACTCGCCGGGGAGCGATGAAAGCCCTGCGAGGGCCTTGTTGACCCGGTCTCGGTCTCGTCCGGTCACGAATACTCGCGCACCCTCGGACACCAGGGCCTTTGCCATCGCGAACCCCAATCCGCTCGTCGCACCGGTAATGAGTATGCGTCTGCGATGAATTCCTGAATACTGACTCATGATTGGTCTCCGGCGATGGCGTTGAGCTCCGACAGAACCGGACCCTTGAGCTCGATCTTGGCCGCGTCCAAGTTCTCGCGTAGATGATCGAGCGATGATGTCCCCGGTATGAGCAAGATGTTGGGTGCGCGCTCGAGGAGCCACGCGAGCGCGACCTGCATGGCCGTCGCGCCGAGGGACGCCGCGACTTTGGAAAGCGCCGAGGACTGAATCGGCGTGAAGCCGCCCAGGGGAAAGAAGGGCACATACGCAATGCCTTGGCGCGCGAGATCCTCCACCAGCGCATCGTCCTCGCGATGAACCACATTGTAATGGTTCTGGACACAGACTATGGGGGTCAGGCGCTGCGCTTCCTTGATTTGCGCGGGTGTCACATTGCTCAACCCGACGTGGCGCACGAAGCCTTGACGCTGCAGCTCCGCGAGCGCGGTTACTGGCTTCTCGATCGAGCCCTCGCTCGGCGCATGAATGTCTCCCATGATGCGCACATTGACGACCTCGAGCGCATCGAGACCGAGGTTGCGCAGGTTGTCATGTACCGCGCGCTGGATGTCCTCGGGCTCGAGCGCCGGGAGCCACGAGCCATCCGGGCCGCGGCTCGCGCCGACCTTGGTGACGATCACCAGATCGCGCGAATAGGGATGAAGCGCCTCGCGGATGATCTGGTTGGTGATGTGCGGTCCGTAGTAGTCGCTGGTATCAATGTGATTGACGCCGGACGCGAGGGCCTCCTTCAGTACGGTAATGGCGCCGGCACGATCCTTCGGTGGGCCGAATACACCCTTGCCGGCAAGCTGCATGGCGCCGTAGCCCATGCGGCTCACGGGTCGGTTACCGAGAGAAAAAGTATCTGGGCGGGTCATGTTCCTCTCCTTCGCGGGAATTCGTTGCGACCACTATGGCGCATCCCCTTTTGTTAGATAATCCCCTCCAATGCGGACGGGCTGTGCAAGGAATTGAACAATGGCCATCGAGATCAACGACCTGGCCGCCTTCGTGTCGGTGGCGCGGGCCCGGGGCTTTCGCGATGCGGCGCGGAAGACGGGGGTCTCACCCTCGGGCCTCAGTACGGCCATTCGGCGCCTCGAAGCGAAGCTCGGTGTGCGGCTGCTCAACCGCACCACGCGCAGTGTCGCCCCGACCGAAGCCGGGACGCGGCTGATCGAGCGGCTCACACCGCTCCTCGCGGAAATGGACGCGGCCTTGGATGTCCTGAATGCATTCCGGGACCGGCCGACCGGGACGCTCCGACTCAATGTACCGGCCGGCGTCGCGCGCTCGGTGCTGCCGCGGATCGTTGCCGAGTTCTTGCGAACTTATTCTGACATTCATATTGAGGTCGTGGTCGAGGATGGCTTCGTCGATATCCTGTCCGTGGGCTGCGATGCCGGTATCCGCTATGACGAGCGGCTGGAGAAGGACATGATCGCGATCCCGGTAGGGCCTCGCGTCCAGCGGTTCGCGACGGCGGCCGCGTCTGCTTACCTCGACGCGCACGGCCGGCCACAGCATCCGCGCGATTTGCTTTCCCACGCCTGCCTGCGCGGCCAGTTCATGAGCGGCGCCACCCCGACCTGGGAATTCGAGCGCGAGGGCGAGATCGTCCGCGTCGAGCCGACAGGCCCGCTCATCGTGCGGCCGGGCGCGGCGAGCGACCTCTCGGTCAGCACCGCGGTCGCGGGACTTGGTATCGTTCATCTCTGGGAGGACATGCTTCGGCCGCATCTCGACTCGGGTGATCTCGAGCCGGTGTTGCAGTCCTGGTGGCAACGCTTCTCCGGCCCGTTCCTTTATTATCCGGGGCGCCGGCACGTACCGGCGCCGCTTCGGGCATTCGTCGATTTCGTCAAACAGGATTCACAGATTCGCAGGTCCGGATAGCCGGCGAACACCGCCAGTGGAGCCCTCGCTCATGCAAAGTTCGAAAGAAGAGCGCATTCCCTACCGCGTCGCCGAATGGCTTCCGTCGGACCACGCACACCTCAAGCGCTGGCTCGACGGCATGATTCAAAAAACCGACGCCCGATCGCAGGTGCTGCATCCCGTGATCGCGGACTTCCAGAACCTCATCGAGTCGGATCCTGAAGCGTTCATGCTGTTCAACCAGATGTTCGAGGAGGTCCCGAAGCGGGCGCCCTACCACGAAGACCCGACCGGCAAGCCCCAAGTGCGGAACTATCGCCAGATGGTGCAGCTGCTCAATACCATCATGACGCATGCGCCCGAGTACGATCAAAGCGGGCTCGTCGGATGCCCGATCAACACTATCTTCGATTGGTCCATGGGCACCCCCGCCGGTATGGCGGCGTTCCTGAATCCGCGAGTGAATGCGCAGCTCAAGCGAGTGCTGAATGCGTGGGCGCAGTTCCTGCGTTCGAGCGACTCCACGTATGTGTTGAACGACGATCCCCACAAAGGCTGGTTCGGGACCGACGCCTTGCGCGCCATGCCGAACTTCGAGAGGGAATTCGTGTGCGATCCCCGCGAGCCGCATTGGGGCTTTCGCTCCTGGGACGACTACTTCACCCGCCGTCTGCGCGAGGGCGCCCGTCCCGTGGCCGATCCGGGCAATGATCGGGTCCTGGTCAATGCGTGCGAGTCCGCTCCATATCGCATTGCCCGCGATGCGCAGTATCGCGATCGCTTCTGGATCAAGTCACAGCCCTATTCGATCGCTCACATGCTGGCCAACGATGCGCTCGCCGCGCTGTTTGGGGGCGCCACGGTGTATCAGGCCTACTTGAGTCCGTTGTGCTATCACCGCTGGCACAGTCCGGTGAGCGGAACCGTGACGAAGGCTTACCTTCTGGAAGGGTCCTACTTTGCCGAGGCGGCCTCGCACGGCTTCGATCCGGTCGGGCCGAACGACTCTCAGGCCTACATCACGGAGCTCGCGACGCGCGCCGTGATGTTCATCGAAGCCGACAATCCGGATATCGGGCTCATGTGCTTCCTCGCGGTCGGCATGGCCGAGGTATCGACGTGCGAGATGACCGTCTACGTCGGTCAGCACCTGAACAAGGGCGACCCGATCGGCATGTTCCACTACGGTGGCTCGACGCATTGCCTGATTTTCAGGCCCGGTGTGCGTCTGGAATTCGATCATCACGGCCAGAAGCCGGGGCTGCACGCGAGGCCGATTCCGGTGAATGCGCGAATCGCACGGTTGGTGAAATAGGAGGCGTCGCCTGCTCAGCGAATGCCCGACACCTGCGCGACCGGCGCCACCGGCAGCGGCGGCTGAAAAAGACGCACGGCGAAATAATAGACGGGACTCACGACCGCGATTCCGACCATCCAGGAAAGATCGATGCCGCCGAGCGCGCGCGCGAGAGGACCGGTGTAGAAGTCAGCCGCGACGAAGGGAATCTGCACCGCAATGCCCACGAGGTAGCACAGGAGAGCCGTGATGTTGTAATTCCCGTAGACGCCGCCGTCGCTCGAGAAGAAGGACGGTACATCGTAATGGCCGAAGCGGATGAGATAGTAGTCGACCAGATTGACGGCGGTCCAGGGCACGAGCAGGTACAGCAGCAGCTCGTTGAAGTGACTGTAGAGCGTCAGAAAATGGCTCGCGCCTGCCATGCTGATGAGGAGCGCTATCGCGAAGATGGTCGAGGCGATCAGGATGCGTGCGCGTGAGGTGGCGCGCCAGAGCGGTAACAGCGTGTGACCGAGCGTGATCATGGCGAGCGCGCCGCCGTAGAGACAGATGGCACCCGCCACGGCAACGCCGGGGGCGAGCAGCAGAATGATCAGCAGGCTTACCCGTCCCGTGAGGTGGGCGATGGCGAGGACGACGTTGCCGTCGACGACCGCCGGCCCGATCATGGCGCCCAGGATCATCGGCAGGACGGCCCCCAAGGTCGTGCCCCAGTAGCAGGACCAGAACGCCTGCCGCGGTCCCGAGTCAGGCGGCAGATAGCGCGAATAGTCCGACACGTAGGGCGCGTATCCGAGCTGCCAGAGTGCACCCATGGATACCATGGCGAAGAAGCCCACGGCCGAGAATGACCCTTGAGTCAGATACTCTCTCGGAATCGGCGTGACGAAAAGGATCCAGACGTAGCAGAGCACAAGCGCGCTGCCCGAGACGTAGGTCATCATGCGCGTGCAGAAATGGATGAGATCGTGACCGTAGATCGCCCCCGTCAGGCTGATCGCGCCGATCGCGACGATTGCCGCGCGCTCGCTCAAACCTGGGATGATGAAGTGCAGCGATTGCCCGCCCGTCACGAACGCCGTGCCCGCATAACCCACGTACATGAACGCCACAAGAGCAATCACGAAGCCGGCTCCCTTCGCGCCGAACTGCCCGCGGCTCTGAACCATCTGCGGGACGCCGAGCTTCGGGCCCTGCGCAGCGTGAAGCGCCATGAAGATCGTGCCGATCAGGTTGCCGATGAGGATCGCGAGCACGCCCGAAACGAAGGATTGATGGAAGATCGTCGTTGCAAGCACGCCGGTGACGATCGTGAGCACGTTCAGATTGGCGCCGAACCAGAGCGTGAACAACTGACGGGCTTTGCCGTGCCGCTCATCGAGCGGGATCTGGTAGATCGTATGTCGCTCGATGCGCGACTTGATATCGCTGGGTTGCAACGGAATGCTCACACGGTTCATTCTCGGCATGGATACGGGGCGATTTACTTTAACATACGTTAAAGTGTGCTTGCGTGCGCAGGCGAATGCGGAGGCGGATCGAAGGTGGCCGAGCCAGATATCACGACGGCGTTCCCGGATTTTGGCCTGACGGAGGAGGAGCGATACGAAGCGGTGTTCGGTCATCGCTACGAGCGCGCCGGCATGGGCGGCGATCGCGGGGAAATCTGGGGCTACACGGATTCGCTCTCCTACCTGCCGGGTGCGACGGTGCGGCTGTGCGTGAACTCGACCGCCGAGCGCTATCGATTTGCAGTTGCGCGCGATGGCGCTTCCATACGCGGGGTCCTCGAGCAGGAGGTGCGCGGCGCGCGCTGGCAGGAGACACCCGATCAATGCTCGGTGCTTGGCTGCGGCTGGGAGCCGTCGGTGGAATTCCGGATCGGCAAGGACTGGCCATCCGGCGCATACCGGGTCACGCTCACCGCGGAGGGGCGCGACGGCGGCGAGCTTCGCACACATCATCTCTTCATCGTGCGGCCGACCGTGGGCGCGAAGCCGGATCGCATTCTTCAGATCGCGGCCACCGGCTCCTGGGCAGCGTACAACACCTGGGGAGGCTCCAATCACTACCAGGGCATCACGGGACAGAAACGCAATCAATACGCAACGACGGTGAGCCTCGAGCGCCCGTGGTGCCGCGGTTTCGTTGTTCTGCCCGAGAGCGCACCGCGGGTGCCGCTCGAGATTGTTCCTCCGCCGGGAGCCGCGCCGCGCTATCCACATATGGAGTGGGCATTCGCGCATGGCTACTCCAACAAATACGCGTCGGCCGGATGGGCGAGCTACGACCGGCATTTCTTTCACTGGGCCGAACGTGCGGGCTACGCGGTGGATCTCGCGAGCCAGCACGAGCTGCATTTCGATCCGGATATTCTCGACGGCTATGCCTGCGTCGTCTTCGTGGGTCACGACGAATATTGGACGTGGGAGATGCGCGATGCCGTCGATCGCTACGTCGAACGCGGCGGCCACGCCGCGCGGTTCGCCGGTAACTTCATGTGGCAAACACGCCTCGAGCGGGACGGCAAAGCACAGGTTTGCTACAAGTACCGGGCGCGGGCCGAGGATCCCGTGTACGAATCCGCCAATCCCTCGCGCACCACGGATTCCTGGGAAGCGAGCGAGATCGGCCGTCCCGGCGCGCTGACCTTCGGTCTCAACGCCACGAACGGGCTCTATGCCGGGTGGGGTCTATGCGCACCTCGCGGCGTTCGCGGCTTTCCGGTGTATCGACCCGACCACTGGGCCTTCGCCGGGACAGGGCTTTGCTACGGCGACCTGCTCGGCGCCGAGGGCCACTCCTTCGGTTATGAGGTCGACGGTCTGGACTATGTCATTCGCGGCGGTCTCCCCGAACCGACAGGGACCAGCGGTGCACCCTCGGGATTGCAGATTCTCGCACTTGGCCTCTCCTCTCTGAAGGAGGAGCCGATGAATGTCCCGCTCGACGATCGATTCCTGTCCGACGACGACGCAAAATTCGTAGCGCAGATCCGGTGCGGCGATGCGGGCGATGAAGCTGTCAACGCAGTCAAGCGGGGGGCGGGCATGATCGTCAACTTCGCGCGCGGCAAAGGTGATGTATTCCACGCCGGCAGCTGCGAATGGGTTGCAGGTCTCCTCCGGCGCGACTCGATGGTCGAGCGCGTGACCCAGAACGTGCTCACTCGTTATTTGAACCAGACCTACTAGGCCATCGTCTGGAACACGCCGTCCTTGCGCACCAGCAGGTGAAAGAGCGCGGCGGCGATGTGCAGGAGGATCAGCGCGAACAGCGCGAACGCGAGGTAGAAGTGCGCGTCCCAGAGGATCGTATGCAGCCGATCGCTCTGCGGCAAGATCGCCGGCAGATACCGTCCCGGGTACAGCCGCACCGGATAAGCCGCGGCCGACAACATCCCCCAACCGATCAGGGGCATCGCGATCAACAGGGCGTAGAGGAGGTAATGCGACAGGTGGGCGGCGAGCTTCAGAGGCTCGGGCAGATCCGCCGGCAGCGGCGGCGCCCCGAGGCGCAGGCGCACGGCGAGGCGCAGCAGCACGAGAACCAGGATGGCCACCCCGAGAGGCTTGTGAATGGACACGAGCGTCAGGTATTTCGGCGTGACCGTGGATACCATGCCGACGCCGATGAACAGCATCGCGAGGACGCAGGCGGCGGTGAGCCAGTGCAGCACCCGTTGAAGTGGGGTGAAGTGCGAGGGGGTCATGGCGCGCCCCCAGTCGCCGTTCGAGGATAATCCGCCGCCTCGGCGGTGCGCCGGTCGTAGGATTTGGCGTAGACGGAAGAGCGGGCTGCCGGGAACGGATCGTCCGAGGTCGTGATACCCGCCGGCAGGACGGTCGGATCGAAGTTGATGTCGCGACAGGGCCCGTCGCGCTCTGCCTCGATCTGCCGAGCGACCAGCGTGCCGACCTCGACGCTGCGTCGGTCTTGAGGCCAGGGGCGCGTCGGGTCTGCGGTCGGATCGCCGGGGTTTGCCACCGTGACGAGCAGCGTCCAGCGCACCGGACCACTCTGCACCCGCTTGCTGATCTCCTGCTCGAGGAAATCCGGTTCTCGCGTCGCGAGGTCCTCGTGTGAGACGGGCAGGGGATGCGCGGCAGGCACGAGCGACCAGCGCACCGCGTGCGAGATCCCCTTGGCATCCTCGAAGATGAAGCTATTGAGGCTATTGAAGCGCTCCTCCGCGTAACTTCCTGTCCACGGTCCATTCTGTGCCCACGCCACGAATCCCGCGAGCTCCGGATGCCCGGCGGCGAACGTCGGCATGGCCTTCGGATCCTTGCTCTTCGATGCGAGCAGCAACTGATAGAACGCCTGCGGCGTCGACACGGCAAAAACGGGTGCGTTGATCATCGCGCTGCGCCACACTTCACCACCGGGCGCCGAGATCTGAAGACCGATACCGCGCACCCTTGCCGAGGCATCTGCTGCGTTCGAATCGGGCGTCCCGAGATTCAAGCGACCGAGTGCGGGATACTCACCGCGAGCGAGTACCTGCGCCCGAGACAGCTCTGCGCCCGCGCCGTTCGACTCGAAGACGCCGGTGAAGCAGATACCCTTTGCGTGATTGCGCCGATGCCCGAGTGGCGCACCGCCCGGCGGCGTAAAGGCGTCCACCATCTTGTTCGCGGTGAGACGGCCGGGGGACAGCCATCCTGCGGTGTAGGCGAAGAGCGCGGCGATCCCGCCGACGAGGAGGGCGATCAGGATCAGGGAGCCTGTCGCGGGAGCGGTGGATTTCGACTGAGGCAATGTCGGTCTCCTGCGGCCAAACCTGGAGTTCATCAGGGCACACGGTCGCGACGCCTACCACAAAAGTTTGAAGGAGATCGCCCACTTGTACAATACCCGCGACACGTTGCGGCCTTGCGCCCGAGGTCAACGCCGCTCGCCCGGGTTGCCTCGTCGATCGTGTCGGCGCTTTCCCTAAAGTCGCATTGTCTGTCGCGACGCTCTGCTTTTAGCTAGAACGCCAACCCCGGCGTCCGAGAGATCAACCGTGAGATCCAGATCCTGTTCCGCCTTGCTGCTGCTCATCGTTGGCGTGTGTGGGGCAGCCGCGGGCGCGCTCGCCCAGGCCCCGGACACGCCGCCACCGGACCCTTGGCCGCGTGTCGTGGATTTGGCGGATGCCCAGGTGCGGGTCTACCAACCGCAGGTCAATAGCTGGACCGACAACCGACTCGACTTCCGCGCCGCACTCGCCATCAAGACACGCGGCGCCAAGGAAGAGTCCTTCGGCGTGATCTTCGCGAACGCACGAACCCAGGTCGACAAGGTGCTGCGCACGGTAACCTTCGAGAACCTGCAGATCTCGAAGATCGACTTCCCATCGATGCCCCACCGCGGCGCCTCCTATGCAACGGAGCTACAAACGCAATTCGCGCAGTCGGTCCGCACGATATCGCTCGATCGTCTCGAATCCTCGCTCGCGCTCGCCGGCATCAAGCCGCCGACAGTGGCCGTGCAGAACAATCCGCCGTGGGTGATCGTGAGCTATTCACCGGCGATCTTGGTGCCGATCGATGGACCGCCGGTACTGAAGGCAGTGCCCGCCGATCGCCAATTCCAGCGCGTCATCAACACCCGCGCGCTGATACTTCAAGGTCCGGCCGGAGAGAACTTCTACATTCATGTCTATGACGGCTGGCTCACTGCGGGCGCGATCACCGGGCCTTGGATCGAAGCTCAGAGCCTGCCCTCAGGCATGGCGGACGTCGCGGCGGGGTTAGCCAAAGCGGACAACGTCGATATGCTCGATGGCGGCCCCAAGGCTAACCCGAAACCCTCGCTCGCCAACGGTGTTCCCACGATCTACACGAGCCAGGTACCGGCAGAGCTCGTCACGTTCAAGGGCCAGCCGAATTTCGTCCCGGTCACCGGCACGCAGTTGCTGTGGGCATCGAACACGACCAGCGATGTGTTCATTGATATCAGCAACAACTATTACTACATACTCGTCTCGGGGCGCTGGTTCGATTCCGCCGCGCTCACCGGTCCGTGGACATTCGTGGCGAACAATGCGCTGCCGCCTGACTTTGCCCACATTCCGCCGCAATCGCTCGCCGGCGCCGTGCTTCCGACGGTGGCCGGTACACCCCAGGCGCGGGAGGCGGCGATCTCGAATTCGATTCCTCAAACCGCGACGGTGCTCCGGACGAACGGCCCCCAGTTCACGCCGAACTTCGACGGGCCGCCGCAATACTTGCCGATCGACGGCACGCCGCTCTCGTATGTCTCGAATTCATCCGAGCCGGTAATTCAGGTAAGTCCAGACGCTTACTTTGCCGTGGTCGCCGGCGTTTGGTTCACGTCTGCGGCCATCACGGGACCGTGGAACATCGCGACTTCGGTTCCGACCGTGATCTATACGATACCGCCCGCCTCCCCTCTGTACTACGTCACCTACGTGAAGATCTACGAGGCGACGCCGCAGTATGTGTACGTCGGCTACACGCCGGGCTACTTCGGCACGGTGATTTCCCCCTACGGAACGGTCGTCTACGGGACGGGCTACGCTTACACACCCTGGATCGGATCCGTCTGGTATCCGCCTCCGTACACGTACGGTGTCGCAGCGGCTCCCATCTATAATCCGTGGGTCGGCTTCACGTTCGGCTTTGCCGTTGGCCTCGCCACTGCGGCGTGGATGGAGCCGTACTGGGGCGGCTCATGGTATTCGCCGGCATATTGGGGCGGGTATCCTTGCTGCGGCTCGGCCAGTGCGAATGTCTATGGGCATTGGGGCAACGCAGCCTATTCCGGCACTCGCAGCTGGTATGCGGGTGGAGGGGTTGCCGGTTCGACTTTCTCCGGATCCTATGCCACAGCGCGCGGCACGACGGGCAACATCAATGCCGGGCGTCAATACAATGCGTGGACCGGCAATGCTTCGCGCGGCTACGACCGGACCTTCAACACCGCGGCCGGTGGCTCAGGCAATGTTGCACGGGGGACGAACTACAATACCTATACCGGTCAGCGGTCGACCGCCAATGCGGTCTCGGGCACGACGGCCAACGGAAGCACTTACGACCGTGCGGGCGCAACCACGGCCGGCCCGCAAGGTGTCGCGCACACGGGAGGCGGCTCGGCTTACAACGCCAACACCGGCAAGACCACCAGCTGGGGTGCCGACAGCGCGGGCAACGACCATTATGCAGACAGCAGCGGCAACGTCTACCGCAACAGCTCCAGCGGCTGGCAGCAGCAATCCTCGAGCGGCTGGTCGAAACCGAGTGGGGATACTTCGTGGGCAAATCAGGAATCGGCTGCGCGCAGCGCCGGAGCTGCCCGGTCCGACGACTTCTCGAACGGCTTCGCTCATAACTTTGGCGGCGGCGGTGGCGGTGGCCTCTTCGGCGGAGGCCACAGTTTCGGAGGCGGTGGGATGTTTGGCGGCGGCGGCGATCGCTTTGGTGGCGGCGGCGGCGGCGGCTGGGGCGGTCGCTTCGGCGGCGGTGGTGGGTTCCGGCGCTAAGCGCCGCTCATGGCTCCAACCCGACCCGGCGCACCATGTGCGAGAATCGGTCCTCTCCGCGCAGCGGATCGAAGACCGGATCGACTTTGAGGCTCACCAGGCACGGTTCATGATTGTGAAACGCGTTATCTAGCGCTTCCAACGCCCGCTGCCGGTCGTTTAGCCCGATACTCACGATCGAATAAAACCAATACGGGACATACGCGTACTTCTGCGTCAGTTGTGCCAGCGCGTGCTCTGCTTCGTTTCGGCACCCGGCGCGGCCGAGCGCGTAGGCGAGCGCCGCCTCCGTGAACGAATTGCCGGGTCCCATGCGCGCGGCCGTGCGCAACGCCGCCACCGCTTCCTCGTGCCGCCCCTGCTGCACCAGCGCCTGTCCGAGACCAAAGTAAAGCTGATCCCAGGCAGGCTCGAGCTCCACGGCCTTGTGGAACTGGTCGATCGCTTCGTCGAAGCGCCGGCCGTAATACAGGGCCCAACCCACTTCTTGAATTGCAACGACGGAGAAAGGGTCCAGAAACTCGGCGTGGCGGTGCGCCTCGATGGCTTCCTCGCTGCGTCCCGCGTACCGTAGGCATACGCCGCGTCTCCAATGCACATAAGCATCGTCGGGGGCAAGCTGGATGGCTCGGCGCGACTCGGCGTCCGCGGCGCCCCAATCCCAGTCATTGAGAAGACGCAGAAGACCGAGCGCCGCGTGGCCCTCGGCGAGCGTTGCGTCCAATGTGACCGCCTTGACGGCAGCCATTGCCGCCTCCGCGAATGCCTTCTTCGGCTCCATTCCAAAAAAATACGCAAGCTCGATGAAGCATTCCGCAATTCCGGCATAAGCCGATGCGTAGTAGTAGGCGGACGCGTCGTGCGGATCAAACTGGATCGAATCTTGAAAGTATCGAATGGCCTTGCGCTGCCCCTCTTCGGTCAGGACGCGCGCGTTGTAGCGCCCCTTGAGATAGAGCGAATACGCTTGCGGATGAACCGTTCGCAGGGTGGTGAGCCGCACTTTCTCGTCCTGGCTGAGCTCGGCGCGCAATCCCGCCGCGACGTCGCGCGCCACCCGCGCTTGCACGTCGAGAATGTCCGATGTCGTTCCCTCGTAGGTCTGCGCCCACAAATGCTGATCCGCGCCGGCGTGAATCAATTGCGCCCTTATCTGCAGCCGATCGCCGGATATCATCACGGACCCCTCCAGCAGCACTTGCGCACGCAGGGCGCGGCCGATCTGTGCGATGGGGCATTTCGTGCCTCGATAGCGCATGACAGAGGTCCGAGACACCACGCGCAGGCTGCGAATCTTCGCAAGCTCCGTGATCAACGCCTCAGTGATGCCGTCGGCAAAATACTCCTGAGCCGGATCGCCGCCGAGGTTCGCGAGCGGCAGTACTGCGATCGAGTCGATCCGGCATGGAATCTCGATCGGGCGAACGCCCGCGGTGAAACGATAGCCGCGCCGGGGCACCGTGGCGATGTAGCCGCGCTCATTGTCTCCGCCGAAGGCGCGGCGCAGCAGGAAAATCATCTGATTGAGATTTGCCTCCTCCACGATCGTTTCGGGCCAAACCCTTTCAATGAGCTCGGGCTTTCCCAACACGGCGCCGGAGTGCCGGACAAGTGCCAGGAGCACTTCTACCGCCTTCGGCGGCAGTGCGACCACTTCCCCGTCCCGCAGCAAGCTGCGTCCCAGCGGATCGAGGCGGTACGGCCCGAATTCGTACGCTGTCGCGCGCAAGGTCAGCATGGGGCGGGATTCTCGAAAATTGATCTTTTATTGAGGACTTCGTCGCCAGCCGCAGTCTACAAGGCAGTGTTGGAGTATCGGCCCAACCCATCGAGGTACGCAATGCTCACCGAATCTGCGATCCAGAAGCTCCGGGAGAGACTTCGCGGCCAGACTTTTCGCCCCGGTGAGCCGGGCTACGATGCCGCCCGGACGGTGCCAAACGCGATGATCGACCGCCGGCCCGCCGTCATCGCCCGTTGCGCAGGCGCCGCCGATGCAATCGAGTGCGTGCGATTCGCCCGCGAACACGATGTCTTGGTTGCAGTGCGCGGCGGGGGTCACAGCGTCGCCGGCAAGTCCGTCTGCGACGGTGGATTGGTAATCGATTTGTCGGCAATGAAGGGCATACGCGTCGATCCAACCCGGCGGACCGTTCGGGCGGAAACGGGGCTCAAGCTCGGGGAATTCGACCGCGAGACACAAGCCTTCGGCCTTGCGACGACCCTCGGTGTGGTGCCGACCGTGGGCATCGCGGGCCTGACGCTCGGCGGTGGATGGGGCAACTTGCACGCCAAGTACGGCTTGGCCATCGACAATGTCATTGGTGCGGACGTGGTGACCGCGGACGGTCAGCTGCTCACAGTCAATGCGACCGAAAACCCGGATCTTTACTGGGGAGTGCGCGGCGGCAGCGGCAACTTCGGCATCGTCACTTCGCTCGAATATCGCCTTCATCCGGTAGGCGCGGTGGTCGGCGGCGCCGTTTTCCATCCCGCGGCGAAGGCGAAGGAAGTGCTGCGTTTCTGGCTTGACTACGCCGCCTCGATTCCCGACGAACTGGTTCTCCAAGGAGGCTCGTTGACATTGCCGGATGGGGTGCCTGCGTTCGGCATCGCCGGTTGCTACTGTGGCCCCGTCTCGGAGGGCGAAAAGGTATTGAAGCCGCTGAGGGCGTTTGGGCCGCCGATGGCCGACGCGTTCGGCGTCATGAGCTACCTGCAAATCCAAGGGATGTTCGAGTCGTTTTTTCCACCGGGACGATTGGTGTACACCAAATCAAATTTCATCCGCAGTATGAATGATGAGACCGTCGAGGCGCTCGTCCCCTGGGTAGGCAAGAGTCCCTCGCGCTACACATTCGCCCCGTTCATCGAACATTGGCATGGCGCCGCTACGCGCGTACCGGCGAGCGAAACGGCCTTTCCGCATCGACAATATTCCTGGAATCTGCTCGCATGGTCGATGTGGGAGAGCCCCGCGGACTCAGATAAGAATGTCAAATGGAATCGTGACTGCTGCGAGGCCCTGCGTCCGTTCCTAGTCCCGAGCGCCTACAGCAATTATCTCACCGACGAGGGCGAGGCCATGACTCGCGAAGCCTACGGACCGAACTACGAGCAACTGGTTGCTCTGAAGAGAAAGTACGATCCGAGCAATTTTTTCCGCATGAACCACAACATCAAGCCGGGCTAGACTAAATGCGACTCACTTGACCATACGGCATCGAGCGACTCTACATGGGATTTCGCGATTCGCCGGCCGGTTGCGTCCCTACCTGCTGCGTGGCCTCCGCAACCAGTGTCTTCGCGCGCCGTTGCATGGCGCCCGCACGACGGTGTCGAAGATCAGCCCCCGAGCGATGGGTGGGATAGGGCAGGCCCGGCTTCACTCCGGCCCACTCGACCTCGTTGTAAGCGTCTGCATCGTAATTCTCTGCCGCTATCCGGTCGGCGTCGGACCAGTCGAACCCCCGCGTGTGCTCAGCCCACCAGGCGGGCGTCCGCGCCGGCTTCGCAGGCTTTGAGTCGGCGAATTTGATCAACGGGTTCGCGCCCGTGGCTGCACTCGCTATGCCGGTACCTTTGAGATAAGGCGAGATAGTCCCCGTATAGTTCCACACCGACTCCCGCGGATCGAAGACATCCGTCATCGGGCCTTGATAGGCGTCGTTCAAGCTCAAATGATCGAGCCCTAAAATGTCCTCGATGGTGCGAACCATGTTGACCGTCGAGTAGCGCTTGCTGACGATGGCGTGCTTCTTTACGTAAGGACCGACGATATAGGCGGTACTGCGATGCGCGTCCATGTGATCCGGGCCATCTTGAGCATCGTCCTCGAGCACGAAGATCAGCGTGTCGCCGGCATACGGGCTGCTCGCCACCGCCTGCACCACCTGACCGACCGCGAAATCATTATCGGCCTGCTGCAATTCCGGCGTATCCAGGCCGGCAACGGCCGGGTCGGAGCCGCCGAAGTTGCCGGTGTGATCATGCATCAGACGCAGCAAAGTCAGGGTGGGCAGGGTGCTTCCAGCAACGTAGGTGGGGCTGCCCGGAACATAAGTCGTAAAATCGCGCTGCCATTCCTGCTCGCGCCAGGCATCCGGGTATGCATTATCGAAGCCCCAGAAATAAGGATCGGTGTAGGGCTGGAGAGTCGGGTTGGTGGATGCGGCGACCTTGAGACCCAGGCTGTAGGGGCTCTGGAAACTGAAGTAAGGTGCGCCCGGAAATGCGCTGGGCACCAGACCACCGTCGGCCGCCGGCAGGTTGTATAAGCTCAGATCGATGAAGAAGCCATAATTGCGAACGCTGAGACCGGCGCGTACCGCGGCGTCCCAAATGTAGCCGGTTTGCTTGAGGCCGTTCGGGCCATCGGTCGCGAAATTGTTGTTGGTTCCCGGCAGCAGGTTTGCATAGCCGCCCTTCAGGGTCCCGGCGACTCCGTAATAGAGGCCATGACCGCCCAGCACCGCGTCCCGGCCGGCCGGCGTGGGGAATCCGACATCGACATCGCGGTTGGTGCCCTCCGAATCGTTGGAGGCACCGCGTCCGGCGTAGTTCGGCGGGATCGATTTCGTGCCGTGATCGCTCTCGCGGCCCTCGGTGCTCCAGGCCCATCCATCGCCGCTGACTTCGCCGCTGCAGAAGAAATTATCGAGAGTCACGAAGCTTTGCGAAAGCGCGTGGAAGTTGGGTGTGACGCGGCTGCCGTACATGGTCAGCGCCGGATCGGCGTTGCTGCCATTCTTCAGGTCGCCGAGAATTTGATCGAAGGTCCGGTTCTCTTTGATGATGTAGATCACGTGCTTGATGTGCCGGCGCAGGAAATCCATCGTCCACCGATCTTGCGGATCTTCATCACGGTTCCAGCCGTTGTTCTCCGCCACGCGCTCCGTGAGCCACGGCAGGTCATCCCACGACGGAACCGGCACCGTCAACAGCCCGCCGCCCTCCAGCTGCAGTACGTACTGATTGGCGGATGGGGTCTCGTAAAGCGGGTTCGGGCCCGGATCGATCTTTCCATTCACGACATACATGACCGTACCGTCGCGGCTGAGGCTCACCGAATGCGGGTACCAGGCCGTTGGCACGAGGCCAGACACCGAGTGCGGCGCCGAGCCCCGGAGCGGGATGACGGCGACCGAGTTATCGCCGCCATTGCTGACATAGAGCGTCTTGCCGTCCGGTGACAGCGCCAGATTGTTGGCCGCGGCTCCGGTGTACTTGGTACCGCTCGGCACAATGCCCGCAGGCGCGATCGTCGAGATCTCCTCGGTCACTGCATTGGTCGCCGTATTGACCACGGCGACGCTGTCGCTGTTGTCCTGCGTGACATACAGCGTTGATTGATCGGCGCTGAGCAGCATGCTGTTCGGATTGCCGGGCAGCGGGATCCGGGTAACCAGACTCGGCGTCGTTCCGGCAATGTTCACCACCACCACTTCTCGGTCGCGGATCGATGAGACATACGCGACCGAGGTCCCGAGGACCGCTACCGTGAACGGAGTCTCGCCGCCGGCGACACCGCTCGCACCGGAGGTGTTATACGGACGTAGATCGTATTCGTAGCGGACCGTGTTGGTCGGCGTGTCGATGACGGAGATCGAATCGTTATAGATGTTCGCGGCGACCAGCACTGTGCCGTCACCCGAGAGGCCAAGACCGGCGACTGTGGCCTGCTCCTCGAATCCGATGCCGTTCAGGATCAGCCCGAAGAATGGGTTCGCGAGGGGCAGCGGGTGCTGCGTCGTCCCGATGGTGGCGCTGAGCGTCCAGCCCGCGGCGGTCGAGCCAGCATAGACATACACAGCATCGTTGGTACGGAACGTGCTGCCGCCGAGGCTGACACCCACGCCGCTGCCGCCCGAAACGTAGAACTTGCTGCCGTCAGGTGCCCACACCAAGCCGACGTAGGTATCGGGGACTTGGATCACCTGCTCGAGCTGCGGTGCCCGCTCATTGGGTCCGGTGATGTCATAGACAAAAATGTACTGGTTGGTCGCGTCGTATCCCGTCCCCGTCGAGTTGTTCAACAGGTTATATCCGCTCGTCATCACAAGGAGCGTAGTCCCGTCCGGGCTGACCGCGGTCTTGATTGCACCATTGGCGATGAAGTTTGGATGCGCCGAGAGACCTGGATTGAGGGTGGTGAACACGGCTCCCGGGGACGCCGTCGGCGTGATGAACTGACCGGTGGGCAACGGGGCTCGTCCATCGTGGTCGTGATCCCAGTCATCCGCCCAAACACCGGCCGTGCCGGCGAGCAAGCCAGTCGCGACGACCAGCGCCTTGAGGTTTATGCCGCCCATTGATCCTCCGATCTCAGTCGTCGAGGTCGACCTTCGGATGCGCGATTTGGCTCGCAAACTCACTCGGCCAGCGAACCTTCGTCTCACCGGGATAGGGGCGCTGGAATTTGGTCGCCTCGTACCAGGCCAGATGATTGACTGTATCCGGGTCTTCGGAATCCGGCTTGGTCGACTTGCCCGCGAAGATCTTCACCTTCGCTTTGCTCCAGGCCTTTGCCAATCGAGTAGCCGCGCCCTTGGCCGTCGTCATGGCGGTGGTTACGCCCTGATCGAGCGGAACCTGGTTCGGCAGGTGGGTGAACGGCTCGAAGTTCGCTTCCGCCTTTCCTGCGACGAAGGCCGTCCTCATCGGAGATGCCACGAGATCGAACTGGTTCATCGGCGGCAAGCCGAGGATCTGCTCGATCGTGCGAGTCATGTTGACCTGCGTGTAATAGGTATGATCGGTCGATCCATGCTGAACTGCATAGGGACTGACGATGTAGCCCGGGCTGCGGTGGCCGTCTATATGGTCGACGCCGTTCTGCGCGTCGTCTTCCTCGATGAAGATCGCGGAGGAGTCCCAGACCGCGCTGTGGCTGATGTAATCGACGATGCGGCCGACGGCAAGATCGTTGTCGGCCTGCTCGGCGTCCGACGTCGGGGGACCGCCGGTGTGATCATCCATGATCCACAGGATGCTCAGCGCCGGTACTTTGTTGTCGGCCAGATCCTTATTGAAGTCCTGCACCCAAAGGTCGACACGGAACTGATCCGGAATGTTCAAATCGAACTGCGGGAAGTTCTTGATCAGGTGCTGAGAAACGATCGGGACGGAAGACTCCACGGAGATGGCGTTCTGGTACTTCAGAGTCTTTTCCGCACCGGACTCGAAGCTCTGTGCGTCGGCATACAACTGCGACCAGCTCGGATGTCCGAGTGCGGTCGGCCAGAACTCGTTCTCTGAATATTCGCCATAGATCTTCGTCGACAGGCCGGCCGCCACCGTTTCCTGGAACAGGAACCCTTTCTTCGTGTAGGCCAGCGCATCGCCGGCGTTACCGCCCGGATAGCTGCGCACCCAATCCGGCGATTGGATGTCGTCGGCATAGGGCGCCATCGCCTCGACGATCCACTGATGGCCATCAGCCGACTGACGGCTCGGGTCGTAGAAATTGTCGAACAACGGGAAACGCGTGACGACGTTGTGCATGTTCGGCGTATCGGCGCCGCCAAATACGGCCAGCGACGGGTCACCATTGCCCGCGGCCACATCGCCCAGTATCTGATCGTAGGTGCGATTTTCACGGATGATCAGGAAGACATGCTTGATCAGCGAGGGATCGCCGATCTTCGCCGGGATGGGGACCGGTGCGGCGGAAGCGCTGCCACCGGCCGCAGACTCGATGTTCTGCTTCAGATCCCAGTGATTGTTCTCGTAGACTTCCTTCGTCATCGACTCGAGCTTCTGCTTGTCCGGAAGCCGAACGATGCTCACGGTGCCGTTGTCCTGGTGGGTGTTGTAGCCAGTCACACCATGATCGGTTTCGAACGAAAGACGCGTGCCGATGCCCTTGTCGTTGGCGACGAGCAGCTGATGGTCGGCGGCGTCGAGAACGACCGAGGCCGGTGCGTAGGCCACCGGGATCATGCCGAGGACGGGCTCATCCGTCGATCCGCTCAGGTCGACGACCGCGATCGCGTTCGCATGGTAGAGCGCGACGTAGGCGACGCCTGCCTTCTCATCGACGGCGATGGAGTTCGGCGAGGCACCGTAAATCGGCTTCGAGTTCCCCGGCGTCTTGATCGGCAGCCCCAGCTCGATGGTTCGCATGACCTTGTTGGTCGCGGTGTCGATGACCGCGATGCTGTCGCTGTAGGTGTTACACACCAGCAACGCATCCCCGAACAGAGCCATCCCGGTCGGGTGAAGGCCGATACCGTCCGAGATCGTATCGATGACCTGCATGCTCCGCAGATCGACCACGGAAACCGTGCCCGTTATCGCAGAGCCGTTCACGCGGCTGGCAACGATAGGCGTGCCGGCAGACAAGACTTGGAAGTCCTGCGCTGTGGCCGCGCGGCCGCCTTCATTGCTGATGTAGGCTGTTTGACCGTTGATCACGATACTGTGCGGCGCGTTGCCGACGCGAATTTGCGTGCCCTGCGTCAGGGTCTTCGCGGTCAGGTCGATCTTGGTGAGCGTGTTGTTCTGATTCAGCAGTGCATAGGCGCTCTTGCCGTCCGCGGAGAAGGCAACACCGCCGGGATACGAAGTGCCCGGCGAGTAGAGAGTGCCGCACGGTTCGGAGTAATCGCCGATAGGGCTATTCGGGAAGCACTCAATGAAACTGCCCGTAGGCGGTACCGATACGTGCGCGTAGTCGGTGAGCGTGCCATCGGATTGGACCTTGGCGATGGCGACGTAGCTGCTGTCCTGGCTGAACATGAGGTATTTGCCGTCCGCCGAATACGTGATGCCGCCGTAGCTGCCGCTCGGGTCCAAGCCGAGCGCCAGATAGATCTGCTTGACTTCCCCGGTTCGCGTGTCGAATACCTCGACGGCCTGCGACGCACCCATGGTGAGCACGGTCGCGGTGTGGGTGGCGCGGTTGGGATTCAGAGCAACGGCCTTGGCGCGGACCCGGATGCCGAGGTCGACTTGAACGCCGGCCGGTTTGACGATTTGTCCATTGCTCACGACGTAGGAACCGTTTGAGCCCAGCGGCCCGGTCTCGTAGGTCGGGTAGGGCACGGAGGCGGAGAACGCCGGCGCGGCTATGCCCATCGCCAACAGACCTGCGAGCGGACGCAAGCCCTTCTTACGAGACAGATTTCGGGACGTTTTGCGGGACATATGCAGATCTCCCCGTTGAAGTTGTTGTCATCGTCGGATTGCGAACTGGCCGGTGACGTCTGGATGAGTGCCCGACTATCTACGACGTCTGTCGTAGCTTGTGGTATACGCGCGATCTGTAACACGCCGATGACAATTTGATGGAACATCCGGATACGCTCATGCAACAGACGAGCGGGAGGTACGCATGTACGAGTCTCTTTGCAATTTGCCCGTAACGAGAGATGGCGTACGATACCAGCGTGAAGTCGTTTCTATTGCCTGCCGATGAACTGGAATACGTCGTCCTCACGAAGCTTTGGGAGCTCGGCACGGCGTCGGTTCGCGACTTGCACGCACAGCTCGACAAGCCCGAGGGACTGGTCTACACGACGATTGCGAAAGTTATCGACCGGCTTCGCGGCAAGGGACTGATTCAGCGCGAGCGGCACGGCAAGGCGTTCGTTTATTGCGCAAGAATCGCACCGGAGAATGTGCAGCGCGCTCGTGCGCAGGATGCGGTGAGCCGACTCCTCGGCGCGACGCCGCACGCCGCCGTTGCTGCGCTGGTGGATGCGGTCGATGCCGTCGATCCGAAGCTGCTCGATGAATTAGAGCACGCCGTGGCTGCACACCGGAGATCGAAGCGTGGAACGTGAATCTCTCCTGGCAACGTTGATCATTCTCTTCGGCGGCCTGGCTCTGCAGCTGTTCTCTGTCTGGCCAGGGCGCATCGTCAATGGCTCCGCGTCGCGCCAGCGGGAGCGCCTTCATTGGCTGGCCCTGTGGTGGCCGACGGCACCCGCCTTGACCGTAGCTGCATGGCTATGCGGTTGGGCGCTATCGCAGCCCGACCCGGTCCCGAGCCATGTCGGTCGGCTCATCTTCATTGCTGCTCTTCCGTTCACGATCATTGGCGGCCGCGCGCTGGTGCGAGCGGTGTGGTCTCTGTGTCACTCGCCTCGCATATATGGAATCGTCACGGTGGGGTTGCTGCGGCCGCGAATCGTGGTCGCGCCGGAGCTCGCAAGAGCACTCGACGAACCCGCGCTGCAGGCTGCGTTGGCGCACGAGCGTACCCACGTTCGGCATCGCGATCCGCTGCGGATCTGGTTGGCGCAATTCGTCACCGATCTTCAGTGGCCGTGGACGCCGGCGAGGCGTCGCTTCACGGGCTGGCTGGCGACGCTGGAACATGCGCGCGACGATGAGGCGCGCGCCGCGGGCGTCGAGGGTGCCGATCTGGCGGCGGCGGTGCTCAGCTCCCTGCGCTTTCAAATGGGAAGGGCCGCGACCGTCGCTACCCTCATCGGTCAGCCCGAGGTACTGCCGGCTCGGATTGCGCGTCTGCTTCGACCGCTTCCTGAAACTCCGCCCGACCGCGGACTCCCATATCTCGCCATGGCGGGGGGCTTGGCAATGATTTGGGTGGTGGCGATCGTGCTCGGCCTCCTCTGCGGCGAACGCTTGGTCGATTCGTTGCTCGCAATGAGTTCCTGACCGCTGCCACCGTTCGTCACTCGAGCAGGGCGCGCAGCGCGCCCAACCACGGCTCGTATCGTCGCCACCGCTCGACGGAGTGACGATAAATCGGTTGCCGGGTCTGCCACTTGCTCGGTGTTTTCACGGAGCGCGGATTACGCTCCGGGCGCAGGCAGGCCTCGTCCCACGCCAGGCCACAGCTGCCGACGATGCGCCGAATCACCGGTTCCGGATCTCGCGTCAGCTCTTCATAATCCACGTCGATGAACCGATCCGCGGGCAGCACCTTCCGCCAATGCTCGGTCAGCCGCTGGTAGCTGCGCAGATACGCGACGAGTTTGGTGCCGCCGGTCGGAAACGCGAGGGCCGCGGTGAACAAGGTCTGGTGGATCGACAAGGCGGTGTCGATCGCGGAGCGGCGGCAATGGATGATGGTCGCGCGCGGCAATGCGAGGTGAATGAGCCCGGCCCAGAGAAAATTGAACGGCATTTTGTCGGTCACCCGCGCCGCCTTCGGCCCGATGGTGCGCAGCACGCGCAGGTACTGCGCCGCGGACTCTCCTAGAAACGGTGCCTCGTTGCCTGCGGAGCCAGCCTGATGCCACGCAGCCCCGCGCTCGTTCCAGAAGTTGAGCTCTCCACCGCCTCGAACATCACGGTGGCTTGCCACGATCTGCTCGACAAGCGTCGTGCCGGACCGTGGCATGCCGATGATCAGGATCGGGGTAGGATCGCCGATGCCGAGTTCCTCTGCCCGCGCGATCAAGCCGGGTGTGCAACGCTCGATCAAGCGGTTGGTCTCGACTTCGAACGAAACGGGATCGAATGACGCCGAACTCGGGCGTAGGGCGTCGGCCGCATCGAAATGATGCATCGCCAGCGCGTAATTTCCCAGGTCGTCCGCAGCCTTGCCGATGGCAAGGTGAATCCTCATGCGCTGCTCCAATTCCAATCCCGGCGTCGACAGGGCAGCTTCCATGCGCGCGACGAGACCCTCATCGGCTGGGGTGACAGAGCGGCATCGAACGAGATCGTAATAGCTTCCGGCCATGAGCGGCGCGATCGTGACCGCGCGTGTGAAGCATTCGTGCGCCTCATCGAAACGACCCCACTCTGCGAGCACGTTACCGAGGAGGTCGTGCGCCACGGAATCGGCAGGATCGTCCGCGATCGCGCGCCGCAACGCCCGCTCGGCTTCAAGGTCGCGACCCTCGGTCAGCAGCGCGCGTGCCGCTCCGAGACGTCCAAACCTCGTCCCGGGTCCCGAAGCTGCCGCCCGCCGGAAACAGCCGATCGCCTCGTTACGATGGCCCATGGTGTGGACCAGAGCACCCGCGCGAAACCACGCCTCGGTCAGTGTCGGCTTAAGCTCCGTCGCCCGGTCATAAGCCACGACCGCCGAGCCACGATCACCGAGCATCTCGAGCGCGATCCCCATGCGGAAGTACGCCTCGGCGTAGCGCGGATGGCTCGCAACCGCGCGCCGAAAGGCGGCGATTGCCTCCCGTACGCGACCGATCTCCAGGCAGGCCAAGCCGAGGTCGTGCTCGATGACGGAATTGGACGGGTCTAGAAGCGCTGCTTCAGTCAACGGCGCGATCGCATCCGCAGGTCGCCCGGCCTTCAGCAACCCGACAGCGCGGGCCAGCAGCGGTCCGACTTGCTTCGGGCGAGGTCTTTTCGAGGGGTCGGACATGGTTATCGCGGTCGCGGAGTCGTATCTTATTAAAAAGCGAGGCGCACGCCGCCATAGGCAGTGATTGGCGTGCCGGGGCTCGCAGTGCGCGGGTCGGTCACGCCCCCGGGAACGTTCGGCCAGGGGACATCGCCGACCGGTCCAAAAGAGCCGTAGGTGTAGTAGCGCTTATCGAGCACATTGTTGACGATGGCAAACACCGTCACGTGATCACTCGGGCGTATGGCGACGTTCAGGTCGACCACTGTGTATCCGCCCAACGGCTGTGTCAGATTCGCCTCGTCGCCGAACCGGTAGACATTGCTTTGCACCACCGCGGAGGCGCCTATGGTCCATTGCGCACTCAGGTCGTAGTCCACTATGAAATTGCCGCGATGGAGCGGGATACCAGGAATGCGTGCACCCGGCAATACTTGCTCATTGCCATTGTCATCCGCCGCCGGACTACTCGTGTTCAGCAAGAGCGGAGTTTGGAAGGTGGCATCCGTGTACGCATATCCCAGCTTGACGTGTACACGCTCGCCGTCACAGCGCAGATTGGCCTCGATCCCTCGTCGCAGCGTTTTTCCGGCATTCGTGTAGAACGCCAGATTGGGATTGTAGACCGTCGTCTCGTAGATGATGTCGTTCGAGTTCTGGGTATGGTAGGCATCCACATTCCAGCTCCACTGCCCTCGAGCGGGCTCTCCCGTATGCCCGCGTAGCCCAACTTCATAGGTATGGGCGACGACCTGATTCAAATTCGGGTCGCCCACGAAGAAGCTCAACAAGCTGCAGGGGGCCGCCGCGCTCGCGCAAGAGAGCTCCTGCGGCGTCGGCGCGCGGTTGGTCTCGGCATAGTTGGCGTAGAATTGCAGCAAGGCCGTGATCCGGTAGGTGAGTCCGGCGCTGGGATTGAACCGGCTATAGGTATGATCGCCGTTCACGGGGCCGCCGAGCTCGTCCTCCAGGTCGATCTGGGCGTCGTTGAAGCGGCCGGCAAGAGTCAAGTCGAGGTTGGGAGCAACGGTGAGCACATCGCTGGCGAACACACCGTAAAAGCGGGTGTCGCTCTTCACGCGAACCGGATTCACCCCTTCGCTCGGCTGGACCTGGACGATGCCCGGTCCCACAAACTCGCGGGAATAGGGATCAAAGCCGCCGATTTCCGCTACGCCCGCAAAGGTGCTCTCGGAGCCATCGAAGCTAGCACCTCCCACGAAGTAGTTGGCAAGCCGCCCGAGCGGTGCGGCATCGGTGAACTGCGCGGCCGCGCCATAGGCGTGACTGTTCAACTGCTGCACACTCAGCCCCGAGTAGGTGCCGCCGCTCAGAAAATCAGTCACCGGTCGCCCGTTAAAGGTCGTCACCACGGAGCCATCATCGTTGCACAGCAGGCCCGTGCCGTTACCACAGGGAGCCACCTGCACGGTGGTGCCATTGGGAATGACTTGATTGAGCGTTTGAACGTACGCGATTCCCTGGAACGCCGTCGCCTCATCGATCCGGTAGACGCCGTTCAGATTGAAGGCGAGATAAGTATTTCTGACCACATTCGGTGCGGTGAAGATATTCGAGATGTCGGCATTGAGAGCTTGCTCCGGGGTGGCACCGGGGTTTCCGAGCGTATCGTGCGCGGCGGTGATGCTCAGATGCACCTCACCGCCGCCGCTGTGCCAGCCGAGGTCGCTGTAAAGGCGGTACAAATTCGAGGTGCTGGTCTGACGAAAGCCGTTATCGTGGGTGGCATCCCCGACCGTATAGATCGCGAAGTCTCCGTACTGCCGGCCGAACTCGAGGATCGCGGACGCGCGCCCGTAAGAGCCGCCGTACGCCGTGATGTTTTCCGTCTGAGTAGTAAATCCGTTCTTGAGCCGAATGTTGATCGAGCCGCCGAGCGCGTTCAAACCGAAGACCGGATCGGCTGCCTCCAAAGCGACCGACTCGATGGCGGCCGGCGGGATCAGATCCCAGTTGACCGTGTCGCCGAACGCATCGTTGAAGCGGGCGCCATTCACGTACACCGCCAGGCCCTCGGGCGTCCCGGCGACGGGCGAGGCGGTGAAGCCGCGAAACAGAATATCGGGCTGAAACACATTGCCCTGCGTGTCGTTCACGGTCACGGAGGCCACATTGTCCAGCATCGCCCCAGTCAGGGTGGGGATGCCGGTGCGGTTGATGTCCTCGGCGCTCAAAACGCGCGTGGTTTCGGGGACTTGGTCACGAATCAAATCGGAATCCATCAACGGCGTGCTGCCGATGACGACTACGGGCAAGCTTGCCGGCGACCCATCGCCATCGGCCAGTACTGCGACAGTCGAGGAGTCGTCCGCTGCGTGAATGCGCGAAGCCGCGAGCAGGATGGATAATAAGAGCCTACGACCCACCTGAAGCATCCCCCCTCACCGCGGTAGGGGAGAGCCTCGACGGCGCCAGTTACACCGACGTTACCGTTACGACGGCTGTCGTATTGACCGAGCGCATATAGAGCCAACCGCGGGTCATGAGGAGCGTCAACGCTTCCGTAGCCGACGAGATCCGGAGCGAGTACACGAAATCCGGCATCGACGAGCACGGGGGTGACGCGCGACCACAGGTGACGCGTCGACGGAAATCCGTGCAACAGAAGAACCGGCGAGCCATCCCCATCGTCTTCCATGATCATCGACGCATCCGACAGCTGGATCGTCTTCGTCATCGAATGACGATAGCGATTATTCGCCGGTGCCGCCATATATTGGCAATGCCACATCGCGACGCAAGCGAGCGGGTCCGACAGGTGCGCGTGGTGTGCGACTCGGTCGACCTATGACCGCTTGATCACCAAGGGTCCCGAGGCTTGGCAGGTGGGCATTATCTCCATGCGATTGATGTTCACATGCGGCGGCAGGCCAATTGCCCAAGCGGCTGCCTCGGCAATGTCGTCCGCCGTCAGCGGCACCGTGCCCGCGTACACGGCCCCGGCGCGAGCAGTGTCCCCATGAAATCGCTTGACACTGAATTCGGTGCCGCCGACGAGACCCGGCTCGAGATCCGTGACCCGCACCGCCGTGCCCACGAGATCGGCGCGTAGGTTGAGGCTGAATTGGGTGACGAAGGCCTTAGAGGCGCCGTAAACGTCCCCGCCAGGATACGGATAGATCGCGGCGACGCTGCTGATATTGACGATGTGCCCGCGGTTGCGTTCCACAGCGCCCCGAGGCGCGGTGCTGAAACTTCTCAGCGACTGGCGTGTTTTAGGGATACGCCCTGCCAATGCGAGGAGTAGCGACGATGACACTAAGTGATGAGCTGAGTAAGCTCGCGGAACTGCACTCATCCGGCTGCCTGACGGAGGATGAGTTCAGACGCGCCAAGGAACGCCTGCTGTATTCCGAGCGAATGCGCTCGAGCGATCCGGTCGTCTCCGCCGTCAATGCCTTCCGGCGCAGCCGCAGCGACCGATGGCTCGGTGGCGTGTGCGGCGGTATCGCGCGGTCGACCGGCACGGACTCATGGATATGGCGGCTGTTGTTCGCGGCGCTATTTATCTGCGCGGGGGCGGGACTGCTGTTGTATGTGCTGCTGTGGATTTTCGTGCCGACCGAGAATGATATCGCTCAATCAGCGCCTCCGCCTCATCAGTGAGTCCGCCACGACCCAGGCGACGCCGGTCAGGGCGACATTGATGGCGTTCTCGGTCCAGATCATATGGCTGGAGGGATTGGCGAGCAGCATCGGCAGGTGTACCAGCGGAGTGAAGGCTGCGTACATGGCGGTGAGGAGGATCGCGGCGAGGCGGGCCTGCACACGCGTCAGGATCGCGACACCGGCCGCGATGTGGGCGACCCCGGTCGCATCCCCCCAGAACTCTTGCGAAGGCGGCAGCCATTTAGGAACCAGCGGGGCAGTCATGTTCATATAGACGAAATGCGCTCCGCCGAATAACAGCGCGCAAATCCCGAATGCCACCTGGCCCAGGCGCGTGAGCCGCGACGCCAGGGCCGCTTCGATCCTGGCACCGGCGGCGTAGACGATCAACCCGCCTGCCGCGATCGCGACAGCCTCGGCGATGCCGCTGTAGGTGCCGTACTCGGCGTAATGCGCAAGCACCACGCGGGCGTCCATCAGGACGATGACGATGAGGGCGTAGTAGCCGGTGAGCGCAGCAGCGCCCCACGCGGCGGTCCGACGCCATTCGACCGCAGCGCCGGCAACGAGCATGAAGGCGCCGGCCGCATAGGCGAGGGCGGTGCGGTCGGGAAAGTTCTTCGGCACCGGCTGACCGAGGACGAAGTCTCCCCATGTGAGGCAGAGCATGCCCAACATCATCACGCCCACGCCGTAGACGCGCGGGCCGAAGGCGATCGTGGTTTTCTCTGCGGTCATGACAGCCCGTTTCGCTTTGATGTCGTCGCACTCACCGTCTCCCGCACTCCGCCGAGTACCGCGATATTGCCGGGTGCAGCTGCAGGCCGAGCGTCAGCCCGAACGGCGATGACCGGCGACGCCGACAATTCGGATTCACCGGAAAAGGCGCCGCCTCGCTCGGTAGCTCCCACCACCGCGCTCAGCACCATCCCTGCGATGGCGGCTATTGCGAGAACCGGTCGTGTAGCGATGTATTTTCCCCGGGGGAACCGGCCTTGCATTTTGCCGGATCTCTGACTTCGTCATGAAGTCTCGACGATGCCCGCGGCCGGTGTCAATTTGACCGGCGCAACGCGTAGGTGGGGCATGGTTGCTGGCGAATGCGCTCTGTGCCGCCGTAGACGCAGAACCCGACGATCGCCTACTCTTGAAGCCTGATTCTTCGGGGGCGGTATGAAATATCTGTCGGTCGCGGAAGCGAAAAAGATGCCTGGCCTGCGCTTGGTATTGACCGCCAACATGCCCGGACCCTGGGGCGAGGCCGCCAAGGCCGTGCTCTCGGCGCGCCACGTAAGCTATCTCCCGGTGGCGCAAGCGGTGATGGAGGCGAACGACGAGCTTTATGCCTGGACGGGCGTGCGCAACGCGCCCGTCGCCGTGCTCGATGACGAGCCGGCACAGAACACCTGGCTCGACATCCTGCTGCTCGCGGAACGTCTGGGGTCAGGTCCCTCGCTGTTGCCGAGCGATCCGCTCGAGCGCGCCTTGGTGCTCGGCTTATCCAGTGAGCTCTGCGGATCCGATGGCTTCGGCTGGTCGCGCCGGCTCGAATTGATGGGGCGACCCTCCACCTCGAGCCCTCCCAACGCCGGCTCCTTCGATATGGCCAGGATGATCCGCTCCTATGGGGTGAGGCCGGAAGCGATTGCTCGGGCGCCCCAACGGATGGCATCCATCATGGTCGGCCTCACGGAACAGCTCCGCCGTCAGCGCGCCACCGGCTCCGATTACCTGGTCGGTGACCAGCTCACGGCGTGCGATCTCCACTGGGCCTGCTTCTCGCTCTTCGTTTCACCGCTCGCCGAAGCGGATTGCCCGATGCCTGACTTCATGCGTGCCAATTACACGCATCTGACGCCGGAGCTTGCCGCAGCGCTCGACCCTGCGCTCATTCGACATCGCGATTTCATCTTTCGACAGCACATCGGCCTGCCACTGGATTTCTGATGATCGATGTCGACCGCGCCGACGCCCAATACGGACCAAAGCTGACCGGGCGTCTCGAAAAATGCTCCCCATATGTTCGTCTGAAATAGGCGAGCTGCAGGTACAGCGCAAAAAGCGGTAACAGCAGAAACACGGCGGTCGACATGTGTCCGATCAGCTCGGTGGGCAGATTCGACATCCTCCTCTCTAATTCCCCGGGCTGCTGGAGCACACGTTCCTGTATGCGATCGCAGAACCATTTTGCCAAATCACAGCTGAACGAGCCGTCCGCATTCCTGACGGCTCTTCCGAAGCCAAGCTCGAGAATCGTGAAAGTCGTGGGCCCTTCGTTCAATGCGCGATGGAGCGCCGACACCACACGCACATTGCCGGGCGCTGCCGCGAGCTTCAGCAGCAGGAAAAATACGACGCTGACCGTCAGATACAGCCGAAGCGGCAACACATAAGCCAGCTTCCGCCCCCGCAGATACTCGATGGTCAGGCGGCCGGGGTGTAACACGAGCGCCCCGAGAGTGCGCCACAGTCGTCCCTCGGCAGCGAAGTAATGCAAGACAAATTCGTGTACGAACTCCCGAAACGCCGGTGGATGCTCCTTGGTGTCCTGCCCGCAACGAGGACAGTAGTGGTCGGGCGCATGGACGCCGCAATTGCGACAATTCAGCGACTCTCGAGCGGCGGCACTTTCCTGTGACTTCATACCGAGACCGCCATGCATCCAGCGCTTTTCACGCAAGCGGCAGGGGTTCGGCTACACCTCTCGTTAGGCGTTGATCACGAGTCTGTCCGTGTGTTCCTCGGCCCACGGCGTGATCTTGGTCGTCGTATCTTGAAAGCTTTCCGGCAGCTCTTCGATGATTCGGTAAGTCGCCGCCATCCGGCCGAAGCCGACGCAATAAGCAACATACATACAGAGCTCGACGATTTCCTTCTCGGAGTAATACTTTCGCAGATTTCCGAGCGTCTCGTCGCTGATTGCCAGATGATTGCCGGCCGCGAGATCGGCATAGTGGATGGCGGCTTTTTCCGCATCCGTCAAATCAGGCGCCTCCATGGGCTTTTCGAGCGAGCACACCAGATCCTCCGTGAGCCCATCCTCCAGCGCGGAGGCGTAACGAACGGCCATGCAGCTGCGGCATTGATTGTGAAAGGCGATCCGCAGACGCACCAATTCCAGCAACCGGCGGCGCAGCGTAATGGCTTGCGACATCGCCCCGCTGAAGATGAGAAATGCCTTCGCCAATTCGGGCGTGTTGGCGTAGACGCCGAGCATCTTCTGCTGAACCGGAGGCAGGATGTCAGCCTGTGCAAGCTCGCGCAGATCTTGATCCCATTCGTTCACGGGAAGTGATGCGATTCGCGTCATGACGGCTCTGCTCCAGATTCGGCTAGTGGCCCGCAGGGCGGAAGGGGGCGGAGGCCGTCCTGCTCTGGGAGGATGTTCTCAATCGCAACTGCTTGAGTTCGCTCGCCATCGCGGCCAGTTCTTGCGGCTTTACGGAGGGATCGCTTTTGCTCTCCCCACACAGCCAGGCCCTGATCTCTTCCAAACGCTGATCTGATGGTTTCATGGCAATCCCACGGTCTCGATCAAGTCGCGAGCTTAAATCATCTCCTGGCTGCGTGTCGCTGCGGCAATGAGCGCAGGCCGCCGCGACCGCCCTCTCGGCGCGTGCGCTCGTGGCGGGCCGTCTCCAATTCGCGAGTGAGCCTGCGCTCGCCGCTGCTGGTAAAGCTGCCGTCGGCCACCACTATTGCCCCGCACAAAAGAGCGGTGGGAGCGACGCGTCTCGATTCCCTCGCTCTGCCCCACCGTGGTGCACGAGAAAGGTCCTGGACGCGAGATTCGGCGCTGTCGAGCCGCCGCCGGCGTTATGTCTTGCGACTGCAACGATGCAGGTCTACCATTCTCGCCCGTTTTGCTGACCTCATTTCATTTAGCATGTGACTATTTGACAATAACAGCCTGATTCTGAACACATTTGGATGTTAGTTCGGGTATCATGCCGTTCCGTTTTTAGCGATCACTTTAGCAAGGAGAAGTTGATGATCGGGCATAAGAACGTCACGACGAATCGACTGTCGCTGCGCGACGATCTCGACGATGCGCTAGACAGGCTCGATGAGCGGCTGAAGCTCAGCGAGTTTTTCGAGTCCACGCCGAATGGCTCGGCCATCGAGCGGTATCTCAAGGGTGATCGCGGTCAAGAGACCAAACGGCATGAGCCTGATTACGGCTTCTTCTACGACCCGGCCACGCAAAAGGCGGATTATCTCGCGGTATGGGCGGGAATCGAAAAGTACCCGACGGTGATTCGCCATACCGTGGAGAACGTGACCCCGGACGAGGCGAAAACAATCGACCAATTGACCTCGAGCGCCTCGCGATGCAGTCCGGCCCAATTCGGGTGGGCCGTCGCGGAACTCGAAATCGCGCGGCAAGCCGCATCCGCCGAATAAGGCGCTCGCCGGCGGGGGGCGGGGTCGGCGAGGCGCCGACCCGCGCTCCGAGGCGTTAGGCCTGATCGAGGGCGACGAGCGCCGCGGCCGGCACGCGGCCATTCAGCACCCGTACTCCTTCCGCCCGCAGACGTCGGCCCTGCTCCCGATGGGCATGCGAGGTCTTCGGAAACACGATGCGCCCTCCCGCGCCCACGACGCGATGCCAAGGCAAATGCAGCGCGGCGGGAGCGACTTTGAGTGCGAAGCCGACGAGACGGGCTCGGCCCGGTAGCCCCGCCGCACGCGCCACGTTGCCGTAGGTACTGGCGCTGCCTCGGGGAATGATGGACACCACGTCCCAGATCAACTGAAGCGCGGGATCGTGGCCGCCCACCTGCCTCGGCCGGACGCGCTTTGCGCGTGCAGGCTCAAGCAGATAGCGTTCCTCGTGCCCTCGTGCCTCGCGAGCCATCACTCGCGAGCGTGACACCGATCGGCGTCCGCGCCAACTGCTGGGACGAAATCGTCATTGGCGGGGACGAACCCGCGGGCGCCGCCGCCGACCCGCGATCGCACTTCGGTAGCGTGCGGCACATGAAGCTCGCCGATCGAATTGCGCAGTTCCGGACTCCGTTCGTGATCGCATGCGGTACGAGCGGACGCGTACACGCGCTGAACAACGCCGCCGAGTGTGCGCATGCGCTGACCGCTACGCCCATTCGCTTCGTGCTCAGTGACGATCTCACCAGGCTGTGCACGGCGCTTGCGTATTCCAAAGGGGCCAGGACGCTTGCCTGCGCGGATCTGATGCGAATCCCCGCCGAGTCCCTGTGGGTCGAATGGTGCTGCCAACCCTGGCAGCGCGAGCTGTCGCTGCATGGATTCCGGACCGACGAGGCGGCACCTGTCTCGGGACACCGGCGCGGTGTATTGCTACGGGCCTCCGCGGACGGGCGCCGCGGGGCCTTGAGGACGTTCTGGTCGGGGGAGGCCGAGGACGACGTGCTCGCGAGCAGTGTCGAAGCCTATTTCGATCTCGATACCCCGGAAGGTGAAGAGCCTGTGCCTTGGCAGGGTCGCAGCGCCTCGCCTCTTCGAGTATGCGACCGGGAACTGCACGGAGAGGACATTCTGAGTCGCTGTTTTCGCTTTCACTACGAGCCGTCATGGGCCCGCTATTACCGGAACGCGGCCCTGAACGCGGATCAGAGCGCCGCGGTGTGGCGGCACGCGCTGGGCACCATCGCCCTCGATATTCCAGTGCTGCTCGCGTTTTTGCTATTGCTCGGTACGCGAGGCGGCCTACCGCAGGCGCCGCGGTCCTTCCAACGGCTCAATCGCTCGCGTCTAAAAGCGGGTAAGGCGCCTCTGCTCGAGCACGTCGATGTCCGTGCACCATTGCTTCCCGATTATTGCGCGGGCGAGCATACGGAACATGGCTCCGGCAGACGGAGCCCGCGACTTCATCACGTGAGGGGGCACCTCGTCCGCCGCGGCAGTGAGCTCTTCTGGCGCGTTCCGCACCTGCGGGGCAGCGCGCGGCAGGGCACGCTGCGCTCGCGGACGGTCACCTGGAGCTTCGATCCCGTCAAGCCCGGTGCTTTTTCGGATAGGGCGCGCCGTCCTTGTGCGCATAGCCCGCATCCGCCTTGAGAAAGCGCATGTCGATGTCCGAGTACTCTCCCTCGTCCTCCTCGGATTTACGCGATCCTATTTCGAGCAGCAGCGCATCGGCCAGGGAGCGGTTCTGCAGATGATGCCCGTCCTTGACGCCCGCCTTGAATCCGGCAGAGTCTCCCGCGCGCAATATTTCCTCGCCGGCATCGGTCACCAGCACCACCTCGCCCTCGAGGACGTACACGAACTCGTCCTCCACACTGTGCCAGTGCCGCTGGCTTGACCACGCTCCGGGCGGAATGCGCAATAAATTGACGCCAAAATCCGTCAAGCCGGCCGCATCGCCGAGACGTCTCCGGGCGCGCGTCGTACATGGCGCATCGAAGGGCGGCGGATAATTCGATCCCACGGAGACGGGAACAGACTTCGAATCGATGCGCTTTGCCATGATCGCCTCGGGTGTTCTGGTCGGCCGGATTCGCGCTACCCTAGCAGCGCCGAGACACAATGAATAGCGGGGCCATGCATGGGATACGTGGACAACAACCTCTTGCCGAACGAGCACGTCGCTTATCGCGCGCGGCTGCACCGGATCATTTACCTCTTCCCGGTCTGCGTGTTGATCGTCGCGCTCCTCGTGGCGCTTGCCGGGGGAGGCTGGATCGCGGGCGGCGTCGTGGGACTGATCGGACTCGCACTGCTGATCCCGCCGTGGATCCGCTCGAGCAGCTCCGAGTTCGCGGTGACGAACAAGCGCGTGCTCGTCAAGGTCGGGCTCATCCGCCGCCATTCCCTCGAGCTGCTGCTGCAAAAGGTCGAGGGAATCGGCGTCGATCAGGGCATTCTGGGGCGCATCCTGGGCTATGGAACCATCACGATCTCGGGGACGGGCGGCACGCGCGAGGCCTTCCGCATGATTGCCAAGCCTCTGGAATTCCGTCGTCAGGTGCAGGCGAGCCTCGCCTCGTGAGCGGGAGCGGGCGCTGCGTGTGCCATGGCGTCGCCGATTCGTAGGCGAGCGCCAGCGCGAGGACGCGCCGCTCCTGCCAGGGAGCGGCGGCGATTTGCAAGCCGATGGGAAGACCCTCGTGGGTCCTGCCGCAGGGGATGCTGACGGTGGGAATTCCCATCTGGTTGAACGGCCGCGTATTGCGCAAGATCGAAGAGGCCTCCCAGTCCACTACCGCATCGACGGTTTGCGGATAATCCGAGATGCGCGGTGCGGGCACGGGCACGGTCGGCGTGAGCAGAACATCGATCGTGGCAAATACTTCGACCATACTCCGGCGGAGCTCCGCCAGGCGGCGGCGGGCGATAATGTATGTCGAGGCGTCGATCTGCGCCCCGAGACAGAGCTTCGCGAGGGTTTCCGGCAAGTAGCGCTCGGGGCTCTCGGCAATGGAGGCGGCATGAGAGGCAAAAGCCTCGCCGCGAAATACCGTTCGGTCAGTGCTCACGGCGAGCGGCACCTCGATGAAGGTTGCGCCGAGCGTGGACAGCACGGCCGCTGCGGCCTCGAGAGCACTGCGCACCGCCGGATCGAGCTGGGCGTAGAAGAACTCTCGCGGCACCCCGATGCGCACGCCGACTAAGGACTCGGGCCATGGACGAAGCTTCAAGGGCCGCCGTTCACTCGACGGGTCGCGCGGCTCGTAACCGCAGACCGCCTCGAGCACGGTTGCGCAATCCTCGACGGTGCGCGTTACGGGACCCACATGGTCCAGCGAAGGAGCGAGTGGCAGGACGCCCAGATTGCTGATGCGGCCGTACGTGGGCTTCATGCCCACCACACCGCACATCGCCGCCGGCTGACGGACGGAGCCGCCGGTGTCCGTTCCGAGCGCGGCGAAGCACAGACCCGCCGCCACGGCGGCCGCCGAGCCTCCCGAGGAGCCGCCGGCGATGCAGCGCAGGTCCCAGGGATTTCGCACCGGGCCGAAATGACTGGGCACCGAGCTTCCGCCGTACGCGAACTCTTGCATGTTGAGCTTGCCGAGCAGAATGGCCCCGGAGCGGCGTAATCGCGAGACCACCGCCGCGTCCTGATCGGGGATGCGGTCGAGGAACAGTGCGGATGCCGCAGTGGTGCGCACGCCCGCCGTGTCGATCATATCCTTGAGCGCCACCGGGATGCCGTGCAAGGGACCGCGCCACTTGCCGCGGCGTATCTCGGCTTCGGCGCTGCGCGCCTCGCGCAACGCGGATTCCGCCGTTACCGTGATGAAGGCGTTGAGCGCGGCTTGTGTCTCGATGCGCTCAAGGCACACGCGGACGAGATCGACGGGCGAGATCTCTCGTGATCTCACTCGCGCAGCCACGTCCGTTAGACTCGAGAACGCGAGCTCGTCCGGCGCGGCCGCCACTGTCATTTGCCGTGAATCCGCATGCTCGCCCTATGAATCCGACATTGGAACCGGTGCGAAACATTAGCAAAAAGCGCTCCATCGCTGCAGCGTTTCGTCGGGAAACGTGCGCAGGGTCGAGGAGAGCGCCCGATGCCGGGGTACAATTACGCCACGGAGTCCAACCGAAGGAAACTCATGAATCTTCCCAGCGCCTTGACGGAATCCGCCGCGCCGACTCTTCCCGTTGCGCAGGCGAGCGGCTTGCAACGCATCCTCGAGGCCGGGCAGTTCGCTGTGACCGCGGAGATCACACCACCGGCCACGAGCGATCTCGGCGAGCTCATCGCCAAGGCCGCGCCGCTCAAGGGGCTCGCCGATGCCGTGAACGTGACCGACGGCGCCGGCGCGCGAGCGCACCTCGAGTCGACTGTCGCGGCGAGCGCGCTCCTCGAGTACGGCATCGAGCCGATCCTGCAGCTCACCTGCCGCGACCGTAACCGAATCGCTCTCCAAAGCCAGCTGCTCGGGGCCGCCGCGCTCGGCGTCCGGAACCTTCTTGCCCTCAAGGGAGACGATCCCTCCAAGGGTGATCAGCCCGACGCCAAGGCGGTGTTCGATCTGGATACCGCGGGTCTGGCGGCAACGGCGGTGGCAATCCGCGATCGGGGCGAGCTGCCCCATGGCCGCAAGGTCGGCGGCGTCGCCCGGTTCTTCGTGGGCGTCGCGGACTCGCCCATCGATCCGCCGCCCGGCTGGAGCCCTTCGGGCTTGATCAAGAAAATCGAGGCGGGCGCCCAGTTCGCTCAGACTCAGTTCTGCATGGATGTGCATATTCTGCGGCGTTATATCGCCCGCCTCGCAGAGCTCGGGCTCGCGAGCCGGCTGCATATTCTGGTGGGCGTGGCGCCTCTCGCCTCGGCGAAATCGGCCCGCTGGATCAAGAGCAACCTTCCGGGATCGATCATACCGGACTGGATCGTGGATCGGCTGGAGGGCGCGCGCGACGCAACGGCGGAGGGACGGGCAATCTGCGTCGATCTGCTCAAAGAGTACGCCGAGACACCGGGTGTCGGCGGTGCGCACATCATGGCGCCCCTCAACGAGGCGGCAATCGTCCCCGTGATCGAGTCCTTGCGCGCCTCGCTTTAGATCAGCCGCTCGAGCAAGCGCGCCGCATGCCACGCGGTGCGTTGCGTCCCGTCTCGAATCTGCTGGCGGCAGCTGGTGCCGTCCGCGACCACGATGGCGTCGGGCGCGGCGCGGAGCGCCGGAAAGAGCTTGATCTCCGCCATCCTCATGGAGATTTCCCGATGCTCGGCCTCGTAGCCGAAGCTCCCCGCCATGCCGCAACAGGAGGACTCGATCAGCTGCGGCTTCGCGCCCGGTATCAGACGCAGCACCTCGAGAATCGGGGTGACGGCGCCGAATGCTTTTTGGTGACAATGACCATGCAGCAGAATGGCTGCATCCGCGGAGCGCAGCGTGAGCTGCAGGCGCCCTGCGCGCGATTCCCGGGCGATGAACTCCTCGAACAGCCATGCATTCGCAGCGACCCGTAGGGCACTTGCGCCCAAGCGCATCACCTGAAACTCGTCGCGCAACGTCAGCAGGCACGAGGGCTCGAGAGCTACGACAGGCACGTCGTGGGCGGCGAACTCATCGAGCGCACCCAGGAGCTCGGTCGCTTTGAGCCGTGCGCGCTCGACCATGCCGGCGCTGAGGTAGGTCCGGCCGCAACAGTACGGCGTGCCGCGCCTCTCGAGTGCGTGAACGAGATAGCCCCCGGCGCGCAGCACGCGTGCCGCCGCCAGCGCATTTTCGCGCTCGAACGTTCCGTTGAAGGTGTCGACGAACAGCACCGCCGACTTTCGGCCGCCCGCTCCTGCCGCCAGCACCTCCTCGCGGCCGGCCCAATCGACCTCGCCGCGATCTCGCCAGAAGGTGTCCGACCGCCAGCGGGGCAGGGGGCGCTCGGCGGCCAGGCCCAGAAGCCGCTCGCTCAGCCACGCCGCTCCGGGCAGACGATCGCGCAAATTGGCGAGCCAAGGCACGCGGCTCAACGAGGGGGCGTAATCGGGTAGCCCGGCGAACAGGCGGTCGCGCACTCCGTGGCCGTGGCGCGCCTTGTAGTGCGCGAGGAATTCTATTTTCATCCTCGCCATGTCGACGCCGGTCGGACACTCGCGTCTGCATCCCTTGCAGCCGACGCACAGATCGAGCGCGGCCCGTACATGAGGTCCAGTGAGCGCATCCTTGCCGAGCTGTCCCGAAAGGGCCAAACGAAGGGTATTCGCGCGGCCGCGCGTCACGTGCTCCTCATCGCGCGTGGCCCGATAGCTCGGGCACATGGTGCCCGCGTCGAACTGGCGGCACTGGCCGTTGTTGTTGCACATCTCGACGGCCTTGGCGAAGCCGCCGGTGTTGTCGCCGCCGGCGCCGGGCGGCGTGACTTGCCCGGTCAGCGGATCGTTCTGCACATTCCATGCGGACCAGTCGAGGACGGAGTTGAGCGGCAGCGTGCGGTAAGCACGTGGCGCCGAGGGTGGCGGAAAGCGAAGCAGGCTCACATCGTCCATCTGCGGCGGATCGATGATCCTGCCCGGGCTGAACAGATTGATGGGGTCGAGCTCGCACTTGATGGCGCGAAACGCCTGGTAGAGCTTGGGTCCGAATTGCCATTCGATCCACTCGCCGCGGCATAGTCCATCGCCATGCTCGCCGCTGTAGGCGCCGCGATATCGGTGCACGAGTGCCGAGGCCTCCTCGGCGATGGCGCGCATCTTGCGTGCGCCGCCCGCCGGTCCGTCCCTGCGCATGTCGAGTATGGGACGCACGTGCAGCGTTCCCACCGAGGCGTGCGCATACCAGGTGCCGTGAGTCCCGTGCTTGGTGAATATTTCCGTCAGCTCGTCAGTGTAGTCGGCGAGGCGCGCGAGCGGCACCGCGCAATCCTCGATGAAGCTCACCGGCTTACCGTCGCCTTTGAGGCTCATCATGATGTTGAGGCCCGCTTTGCGGACTTCCCAGAGATTCTTCTGGTCCGCGGCATCCACCAATTCGACGACGCTGCCGGGCGCGCCGAGATCGCTCATGAGCTCGGCGAGCCCCGAAAGCTTCGCTTGAAGGGGCGCGAGCTCATCGCCGGCAAACTCGACCAGCAGGATGGCGGCGGGACGACCGATCAAGGCGCGCTCGATGAGCGGCCGGTAGCTCGGATTGTCGAGGCCCAAGTCGATCATGATGCGGTCGATCAGCTCAATCGCTGTCGGTTCGAGCGTCACGAGGTGCTGCGGAGCGAGCATGGCAGCGCGAAACGAGGGGAAATTGACCACCCCGAGAACCCGGTGCTGGGGCTTGCGCGACAGCTTGAGCTTGAGCAGGCGGGTTATGCCGAGCGTTCCTTCGGAGCCCACCAGCAGATGCGCGAGATTCACCTCACCGTCGGCCGTGTAAGGCCGCTCGCTCTGGTTGTGGAAGATATCGAGGTTGTAGCCGCCCACACGGCGCATGACCTTGGGCCAGCGGTCGGTGATCTCCTGGCGGTTGGCGGCGGCGAGATCGCGCACGAACTCGGCGATCCTGGCGGCGCGTCCCACGAGCGAATTCACCGGGCCGAGCTCGACGCGTGCGCCGTCCGAGAGCCACACATCGAGTCCCAGGACGTTATGAACCATGTTGCCGTAGGCGATCGAGCGCGAGCCGCAGGAGTTATTGCCGGCCATTCCGCCGAGCGTCGCTTGCGCACCGGTCGAGACATCGACGGGGAACCACCACCCGCGGGGGCTCAAGACGGCATTCAAGTCATCGAGCACGAGTCCCGGCTCGACCACGGCCACGCCGCGCTCGGCGTCCACCTCGAGCACCCTCCGCACGTGCTTGCTCGTATCGACGACGAGTGCCGCGCCCACCGTCTGGCCGCACTGACTGGTGCCGCCACCGCGGGCGAGCACGGGAACGCGAAGGTCGCGCGCGATGTCGACGGCAGTCGCGACGTCGCGCTCATCGCGCGGAACGAACACGCCTACGGGCAGCACCTGATAGATGGATGCATCGGTGGCGTAACGGCCGCGCGCTGCGAGATCGAACAGTACCTGGCCGCGGGTGTCGCGGCGCAGGCGCCGCTCGAGCGTGAGGCAGACGTCGGGCGGCGGCGGCGAGCCGCCGACCGGCGACGCCTGCGCGCTCACGTCCGCGCGCTCACGGGATCATCCAGGAGAGGACGTACTGCTGCAGGACGACGAGCACGCCGAGCAGAAGAGTCAAGACGATGCTATGGACGAAGGTACGCGCGAGCACGCGGCCTTCCTGGCCTTTGAGGTGGGTCACCGAGACACCGGTCGCGATGTTCTGCGGCGAGATCATCTTGCCCATGACGCCGCCCGACGAGTTGGTCGCGGCAATGAGCACCGGATTGAGGCCGAGCTTATTGGCGGCGACCACTTGAAGATTGCCGAAGAGCGCATTGCCGGAGGTGTCGCTGCCGGAGAGGAACACCGCGATCCATCCGAGGAATGCCGATACCATGGGAAAGAACAATCCGGCCGATGCCACGCCGAGACCCAGGGTGTAATTCATGCCCGAGTAGTTCATGAGATAGGCGAGTCCGACGATGAGGGCCACCGTGAGGATGGCAAAGCGGCTCTGACGCCAGGTAGTCGCGACGGCGCCGAAAAAGCGTGCCGGTCCGACCCCCACGCACGCTGCCGTGATGATGTCCGCCACCAGGATGGCCGTCCCGGTGCCGAGCGGCTGAAACACCCAGTTGGCGGCATAGGCTTTCTTGTAGAGCGTGATGAACACCTGGTTGTGCAGCCCCGGCCAATGAATCGTATGCTGGCCGAAGGTGGCAACCTTCAGATGTGTCCAGGCAATCACCACCACCGAGACGATGATCCAGGGCAGCCAGCCCTGCCAGGCGGGGCACGTGCTGGGTGGGCCCGCCGTCGAAGGCGCGGTCGCAGCCGCCGATGGGGCAGTCATGTCGGGTGATGCCGCGGACCGGGCGACGGCGTAGGCGGCATCCGCGGTGGGCGACCACATCTTCAAAAACCCCAGCGTAACGATCAGCGACACGAGCGCCGCGAGCACGTCGGTGAGCGAGTAATCGAGATAGTTCGACGATACGAACTGCGCGGTCGCGAAGCTGCCGCCGGCGACGAGCAGCACCGGCCAGAGCGCGCGTATCGACTTGCTTCCCCCGTAGATACCCATGACATAAAAAGGCAGCAGCAACGCGATGAACGGCAGCTGGCGCCCGACCATGGCGCCGAGCTTGACGGCGGGCAGATCCGTGACCTGGCCCAAGACGGTGATCGGCGTTCCGAGGGCACCGAACGCCACCGGCGCGGTGTTGAAAATCAAGGTGAAGGTGAGCGCTTCCAAGGCCGGCAACCCGATCATGATGAGCAGTGCGCTGGTAATGGCGACCGGTACACCGAAGCCCGCGATGCCCTCGAGCAGGCATCCGAAACAAAAGCCGATGACGACCAGCACCACCCGCCTGTCATTCGGCAGATTGGCGAGGAGCCATTCGCGGAAGGCATCGAATCGTCCGGAGATCACCGCGACGTTGTAGAGGAGCAAGCCGGTGAACACGATCCACATCACCGGCCAGAGCGCGAATACGGCGCCCGCCGCCACGCTGTTGAACGCGAGGCCGGCCGGGAACTTCCAGCCGGCGATCGCGATGATGACGCCGACGAGCAACCCCGCGAGCGACGATTGCCAGGCGGGACGGCGCAGGACGCCGAGCGATACCAGCACGACCGCGATGGGCAACGATGCCACCAGGAAAGAGAGAATCAGGCTGTCCCCGACGGGGGTCAAAAATTGGTTGAACATTTGTTGTTGTCCTTGCCTGTGGATCGAAGTTTCGAGGGCGCCCCTCGCCCTCGGGTATTATCCTACCGCGCATAACAGAGGAAAGAGCACACTTAATGCGGATGAGTTTTCTGGCGATGGCCTGCGGCGCAGGCTGCTTCGCGATGAATGCGATGGGTAGCCCGCCCGCAGCCCCGGCGGGCGCCGCCTTGGGGGCCTCGCAGGGGGTCGCGGGTGCCCCGAGGGGCGCCGCGAAGCGCCCGGTGGAGGTGAACGATTTCGACCGGCTGCAATCGGTCGAGAGCTTGGGTTGCTCGAAGGACGGCGCCTGGATCGTCTATACCGTCGAGGGTTCCGACCTCGAGTCCGACGAGCGCAAGAGCAGCGTGTGGATGACGAACTTCGAGGGCAGCACGGACTTGCGGTTGACCGCTGCCGGGGGGTCCGCCTCGAATCCCAAGTTCAGCCCGGACGGCCGGTACGTCTCCTACTTGTCGGCCCGCAAGGCGGACGGCAAGATGCGGCTCTATCTCCTCGACCGGCGCGGCGGCGAGGCGCAGCCGATCGCTGAGATCGGGGGTGATGTCGCCGACTATGCCTGGTCGCCGGACGGCACGCGGCTGGTGGTTTCCGTGAGCGGAGTCGGGGAGTCGGACAGCAAATCGGGCAAGCCGAGCGTACCCAAGCCGATCGTGATCGACCGGCTGCATTTCAAGGAAGACGTGACGGGCTACCTGACCGCCGCCGATCGCACCAGGCTGTATCTGTTCGATCTGTCGACCAAGACGCTCAGCGCTCTCACCGCCGGCGGCGACGCCGACGATACCGTACCCGTTTTCTCGCCCGATGGCCGTCACATTGCGTTCTTCAGCAACCGCACGACCGATGCGGACCGCACCGGCAAGCTCGAGCTCGATCTGATCGAGGCGCGGGCGGGTGCGCCCGTCGCCAAGCTTGCGGAGTTTTATGCACCGAACAAGCCGGCGCTGCTGTGGACTCCGGATGGCAAGCAGCTCATTTACACCACGGGACTCGAGGCGCGTCTCAACGCCTACATTCAGGACCGCTTGACCGTGTTCAGCATCGCGGACGGCCGGGCGAGGCTGGTCACGGAGCGGCTCGACCGCGCGCTGGTCCATCCCGCCGCCGGCGCCGACGGAACCATCGATGCCATCGTGGAGGATGATGGAGTCGAATTGCCGGTCTCGGTGCGTCTCGACTCCGGCGAGACGCAGCGCCTGCTGTCGGGTGAGTGGTCGGCGACCGATCTGTGTGCGGGCGCCGGACACCTCGCCGTGATCGCATCAAACGACCGATCCGTCCCCGAAGTGTACGCGGTGGAGAGCAACCGACTGCGTCAGTTGACCCACCATAACGATACCGTGGTGGCCGAGCTCTCGCTCGGCAGCGTCGAGGACATTTCCTTTCCGAGCCGCGATGGGACGGTGATTCACGGCATGATGGTCAAACCGCCGGATTTTCGTGCGGGTCGGGTCTACCCCGCCATCCTCTGGATTCACGGCGGACCCAACGGACAGGATTCGCACGGACTGCCGGTGGACACCTATCCGCTCGAGCTGGAGCGGCAGTGGTTCGCGACACATGGTTTTGTCGTCCTCGCGGTCAACTACCGAGGCAGCAGCGGACGCGGCGCCGCCTTCGCGCAGGCGATCGCCGGGGATTGGGGCCACAAGGAAGTCGCCGACCTCCAGGGCGCGGTGGACTATGCCGTGCGCGAGAAGATCGCCGATCCGCATCGACTGGGTGTGGGGGGCTGGAGCTACGGTGGGATCCTCACGGATTACCTCATCGCCTCCGACACGCGCTTCAAGGCGGCCATCAGCGGGGCGGGAAGCGCCAATCAGATCTCGATGTACGGCGTCGATGAGTACATCATGCAGTACAACGCGGAGTTGCGACCGCCGTGGGAAACCACGCCCCTCTGGCTCAAGGTCTCGTATCCGTTCTTTCACGCCGATCGGATCAAGACACCGACCCTGTTCCTCGGGGGCGACAAGGACTTCAACGTACCGATCGTCGGCGGCGAGCAGATGTATGCATCGCTCCGCACCCTCGGGGTACCCGCGGAGCTGATCGTCTATCCCGATCAACACCATCTGCTCACCCGGCCGAGCTACATCAGGGACCGAATCCAGCGCTATCGCGCCTGGTTCGACCGCTATCTCGGGGCGCCCGGCGGCTGACCGCCCTCGCGGCCAGCCGATCGCGGCCAGCCGATCGCGACCAGCCGATCGCGACCAGCGGCCGCGCCGGCCTGCCCGGCGGCCAGGCGAGCCGCCTGCCAGGCGCCCCAGAGCGGGCGTTGCGAAGTGGCTCACAAATCCCTGCTTATGACCAATCCAGCGATGTGCCGGGCCGCGCCGTAAACCCAGAAATGTGATTTAGAGCCTCTCAGTTTTCCGGCTAATCCCTGACGCTACAACGCGTTGCAGTCGCCTGTCACGGGAGCACCGACCCGCCGGCATGGCCTTCTGCACTCAATTGGGCCTCAACATAACAAGGGAGCGGTCTTGCCTAACGCGGCACGAAAGCAGGCAGCTGCAACAATCGCCGCACGCCTGTGCTTGGTCGTCCACGACGACCTGGAGCTGCGCCTGCGACTCGCCGGTCTCGTCCGGCGCGCGTCCGGATCGCTCGACGCGGACGCCATCACGCGCTCGGCCCTGGAGAATCTGTCCACCGAGCAGCTGCGCTCCTACGCAGCGGTCATGCTCGTGCTCGAGTTCATGCAACGAGGCAGTGAAGGCGATCCGCTTGCGGCCCTTGTGCGGCTGCGCGCGCGAGCGCCGACGATGCCCATATTCGTGTTCGCACGTCAGGGCGATGAGCGCTGCGCGGCGCGCGCCATGAAGGCCGGCGCCGCCGACTATTGGCCCATCCACGCCGTCGATGTGAACGAGCTGGCCGCGGCGCTCAGCCCGCTGATCGAGGTTTCCGTCGAGCTCACGCCGAGTGCCTCGAAGCCCGCTCCGGGGGTGATCGACGATGCCTCCAGCTATCCCGACGTCGCAGGCTATCGGCTGCTGAAGAAGATTGCCCACTCATCGTCCGCCAGCGTCTATCTCGCGCGCAACAGCGATCTGGCGCAGCTGGTGGCGCTCAAGGTGCAGACGATCCAGGGTCTCGCCGGTGTATCGGAGGAGGACCGCCAGCGATTCGCGCGCGAATGCGAGATTCTCTCGAGCTTGAATCACCGCTCGATCGCGGATGTCATCGATTACGGCATCACCCCGGACTATCTGTATCTCGCGCTCGAATATTTCCCTTGCGGCAGCATGCGGGAGCGGCTGAAGAATCCCGTGAGCGAGCGCGATGCGCTCAACTACGCGCGGCAGATCGCCTCGGCATTGCAGGTCGTACACGCGGCCGGCATCGTGCACCGGGATCTCAAGCCCTCCAACCTGATGCTGACGACGGACAACCGCGTCGTGCTGATCGACTTCGGGTCGGCGCGCGCGCAGCTGGTCGGACTCGAGCTGTCGCGCTCCGACATGATGACGGGCACTCCATACTATGTGTGTCCGGAGCAAATCGAGGGTCACGATCCCGATCAGCGCGGCGACCTCTACAGCTTGGGCATCATCCTCTACGAGATGCTCGCCGGCCGCTTGCCTTTTCTCGGCAACAATCTCACCGAGATCTTCCAGGGCCATCGCGAGCGGCCGGTGCCGGTGCTGCCGGCGGCGCAATCGCGTTATCAGCCGCTCATCAACCGGTTGCTCGCCAAGAGCCCCGATGAGCGCTTCGCATCCGCCTCGCAATTCCTCGACGCCTTGAATGCCGCGACAGCGACGCCCGCGGATTGAGGACCTCGCAATGACCAATCTCACCGCGCACCAAGCTTCGTCTGCGAACGAGTCCGCTCAGGAGCCCGTGTCGCAGTCGAAAAGGCGCAAGCTGAACGCCTACCTGGTCACGCTCGACGACGAGCTCTGGCCGCAGGTCGGCGTGCATCTGACGCAGAAGCTCAATCATCGGCAGGTCGATTCCATCGAGGAGCTGCTGAAAGCGACCAAGAAGGAGGAGGTCGCGGTCATTCTGTGGGATGCGCGCGGCGCGGCGGACCAGTCGGCGGCGCTGATACGGCTGCTCGCTCACTCCTCTTGCTTCGCGGTCGTCGCTCTCGACGTCGCGGAGAGCGCGTCAGGCTGGGCGCCTGAAATCCAGCGCGGGCAGGTGGTCGCGCACGTCCCCGTGCCGCTCGATGCCGGGGCTTTGGCGAGCGCCCTCGGCGGCGCCTACGATGAGGCGAGTGCCCGGGTCGCATTTCTGGGAGAGGCCTCGGCCGCTGCCCCGGGCGGCCGAGCCGACCGCGGCGCGCTCGAAATCTCCGTTTTCGACGACGACGCGCAACGGGAGGCTTCCGCGGGCGACGGCAACGGCATCCTGAGCGCTGCACCCGCGAACGCGCGGGGCGTGCGCAGGCCGGTGATCGTGACCGCGAGCGTGCTCGCGATGGTGATTCTCGGGTTCATCGTCTACCTCGTGCAACGGCCGGGTGTCGCGCCGGCCCCGCCATCGACTGCCGTACATCCCAAAGCCCAGGTCGCACCCTCGGTGCCGGAGACACCGCAGTCCGCCGAGGACAAGGTCGATGCATTGATCAGCGAGGCGCAGATCGCGATGCGCGATCGCCATTTCATCGAGCCGGCCCAGGGCAGTGCCTTGTCGCTCTATCGCGGCGCGCTGCTGCTCGATCCGGCGAGCGGAGAGGCGCAGCAAGGCCTCAAGCGCCTCGCGGAGATTCTCGTCGGCCGGGTGCAAGCGGCCCTCGACGAGCGGCAATTCGACGCAGCGCTTCAGGCGCTCGAGACGGTGCGCAGCATCGATCCGAATGATGCGCGCCTGCCGGCGCTCGATGCACGAATCGCCAGGATGCGCGATGAGATTGGTCCGGCCGAGATTCAGGCCGCCATCAATGCACAGAACTTTGACCGCGCGGCGCAGCTCATCGATCAGGCAGCACGAACCAAATCCCTGGGTGAGCCGAAGCTCGCACAGCTGCGCGACGATTTGCGCCGACATCGCGCCGACTCCGACGTTTCGCGCATCCTGGGTCTCGCCGATGCGCGCCTGCAGCAGGATCAGCTGATCGATCCGCCGAACGACAGCGCGGCATTCTATCTCACCGAGGCCCGCAAGGCCGGAGCGGCCGCGAGCGACCTGCAGCCGCGCGGACGCGAGCTGATCAAGATGCTGACGCAGCGAGCGCAGACGGCCATCGAGCAGCGGCGTCTCGCCGATGCCGAACACATCGCCTCTTCCTTGCGGAGCCTGGGAGCTCCCCTCTCGGCGGTCGCGGGCTTACAGCGCGACATCGGCGCCGCGCGCGCCCAGCAGGCGCACGAGCAATCCGATCAATCGCGGCTGCTCGACCTCGCGAAGTCCCGGCTCGCGCAAGGCAACGTCGCCAGCCCCGAAAACGACAATGCCTTCTATTATCTGAATCAGCTGCGCGCCGCCGATCCGCAAAACCCCGCTTTGCCGCAGATCACGAAGGCGGTTCAGGCGCAGATCCTGGTGCAAGCCGGCATCGCGGTCGATGCGGATGAGCTCGCGCAAGCCGAGTCGCTGTTGCAGATGGCAGGTACTCTCGGCAGTTCCCCCGACGCCGATGCGCTCGCTCAGCGGCTGCGGCTCGCCAAGGTTGCGGTGAGCGGCGCACCGCAGGAGGTCGCGGAAGCCTCGCTGTCGCGCACCCGCCGCCTCGACGTCGAATATCCGCCGGCGGCGCTGCAAAAGAAGATCGCGGGGACGGTGGAACTCGGCTTCCTGGTCACTCCCAAGGGGGCGGTGGCCGACGTCAAGGTTCTCGATGCCAATCCCTCGGGCGTCTTCGAGGCGGCGGCCACCAAGGCGATCTCCCGATTGCGTTACAAGCCGGTCACCGACAGTGCCGGCAAGCCGATCTCCGTGAGTACGCGGATGCTCGTGATATTCCGGCCCGAGAGTTGATGGAGAGCAGATGAAGTCGCGTGATTCGTTTCTGTCGAAGCTGTCTCCGGACCGCCTGGTGATCTTGGTGGTCCTGCTCGGCGTGAGCTTCGTCGCGATCGTGCTGTTGCCGGGCCTGAAGCTCGCCGGCGACCTCGTGAACTCGTCCGCGGCGCTCAAATGGGTCGCGGATCAGCAGCGCTATCCGACCATCATTCGCGCCTCGCTCGAGACCATGCGGGACCGGCTTACCAATCGTGGATATCTGCAAGAGTCGGTCGATCAGCTGAGCGATGCGTCCAAGAAGCTGGGGGAGGCGGTGGAGTTCATGACGGCCCCGCGGCCGGGCGGTTGGCTGGGCCTCGGGATGCCGGGGGCCGCAGTCGGCGACTCGATCGCCGGCAGCAGGGCGGCCCCGCTGCAAGCCGCGTGGGGCAAGGAACTCGCGGCGCTGCAGCCGGTGCTCTCCTTCAACAGCGTCCCCTACGCGGACAGCGAGTCTGAGGGCACGGTGCTGAACGGCAACGGGCGTCAACTCGAGCGCGACCTGACAGCCGGCATCCGCATCAGCCGTCACACGCTGCCGGAAATCGAGGGCGAGTTGAGCACCATCGGCGGGCAGCTGCAGGCCGGAAACGCGCGCGCCGCGAAGCAGCTGCAGATCGTCATGCTCATGGGCTTGCTGATCGCCGCGGCGCTGGTGCTCCTCGTCGTGCTGCTGCTCAACGCGCGCCGCAAGCAGGACGCGAAGCTCAAGGAAGCGCGCCAGCAGACCTTCGACATTCTGCGCACCGTCAAGGACGGGCTGTTCCTGCTCGACGAGAGCCTGATCATCGGAACGGCGTACTCGACCGCGCTCGAGAGCCTGTTTCAGCGCAAGGATTTCGCCGGACTCGAATTCGAAGCGCTCCTCAGGGACATCGTCTCGGAAAAGACCCTCGCCACCGCCTTGAAATTCGTGAAAGTGCTCTGGTCGGAGCGCACCAACGAGAAGCTGGTGAAGTCCATCAATCCGCTGGGGGAGGTCGAGGTGCACCTCGCCATGTCGCACGGCAAGTTCGAGACTCGCTATCTGGATTTCGAATTCCACCGGGTGCGCGTCGAGGGCAAGATCACCAACGTGCTGGTGTCGGTGTCCGACGTGAGCTCGCGCGTCGAGCTCGCGCGCGAGCTTCAGAGCTCGCAGCAGCAGGCGCAGGCTCAGGTCGATACGCTTCTCGGCATTCTGCACATCGATCCAGGTCATCTCTCCTCCTTCTTGAGCGATTCGAACGCGGCGATGAAAATGATCAACGCCGTGCTGAGGGAGCCGGCGCGCGAGGAGGGGGCGTTCCGCAAGAAGCTCGATACGCTGTTCCGGCAGGCGCATTCGGTCAAGGGAGAGGCGGCCGCCCTCGGCCTGTCCTCGATCGAGAGCAGAGCGCATTCTTTCGAGGACGACCTCAAGGGGTTGCGTGAAAAGCCGGACCTCTCCGGCAACGACTTCCTGCCGCTCGTCATCAAGCTCGACGACCTGCTCACGCATTTGCAGTCGGTGAGCGAGCTGGTGACCCGTCTATCGAAGTTCCAGCTGGTCCGTCCCGAGGCGCCCGCACCGGCCGCAGAGCACAGCACTATCGCGGAGATTGCGGAGGTGACCGGAACTCTGGAGACCGATTCGGGCCTCTCCGGCAGCTTGCAGCAGCTCGCGGACCGGGTCGCGGCCGAGAATGGCAAACAAGCCCAGGTTCGCTGCAACGGGCTCGACCTGGTACCCGAGGAGTACCGCCGCATCGTCAAGGACATCGCCATTCAAGGGGTTCGCAATGCCGTCGTGCATGGCATCGAGCCCGCGGCCGCGCGCGTCGCCGTCGGCAAGTCGCCGCATGGCACCGTGCGGCTGGATTTCAGGAACGTGGGGGATAGTTTCAAGTTCAGCGTCGAGGATGACGGTCAGGGACTCGTCACCGACAGGATCAAGGAGGTTGCGCTTCAGAAAGGATACCTGACGCCCGATCAGGCGGAGAACATGGACGCCCGGAAAGTGCTGTCGCTGCTGTTTCAACCGGGGTTTTCGACGGTCGAGAACGCCACCAGGGATGCCGGACGCGGCGTGGGCATGAATCTCATGGCGGACCTCATGCGGCAGATCGGCGGGCGGGTGGGGGTCGCGACTGCACCCGGCCGATATACTCGAGTAACGGTGACACTGCCGGCCCCCCCGAGGCCGGTCGACGATACCGTGGCCGCATGATGGATACGAACACCCGGCAATCCACGCTGAAGCTCATGATCGTGGACGATTCGAACATCATCAGGCGCCGCATCGAGCGCTCGCAACAGATCGATCGTCTGGAAGTGGTCGGCGCCGCAGCCAATGGCCGGGACGCCGTGGACCTGTTCAAGCGCACCCAGGCCGACGTCGTCACCATGGATCTCACCATGCCCGAGATGGACGGCATCGAGTGCGTCGAGAAGCTGATCGCCATCAATCCGAACGTATTGATCCTGGTAGTCTCAGCGCTCGCCGACAAGGCGACGGCCGTCGAGGCCATCGAGAAGGGTGCCAACGGCTTTCTATGCAAGCCCTTCACGGATCGACAGCTCAACGATGCGCTCGAGGAGCTGCTGCGGGACGCTTGAGATGCTGAAAGAAGCCGAAATCCGCACCTTCGTCGACGGTACGACGAACTACTTCGAGGTATCTGGTCAGCAAGCGGCCACGGTCGGCTCACCCTATCTCGTGACCGACGGCAAGCCGGGCACCTACGAGTACACCGGCGTCATCGGCATCTCGGGCGCGCGCAAGGGCATCGTCTATTTCACCGCCCCGCGCGGCATGCTGACGGTCTTGCTGATGCGCATGCAGGAGACCGACTGCAGTGAAGATACCATCCTTGATCTCGTCGGCGAGGTTGCCAATACGATTTCCGGCAACGCCCGCCGTGATTTCGGGAAAAGCTTCGTCATCTCGGTTCCGACGGTGGTTGCGCACAATCCCGAGAAGGTGACGCCGCCGCATCCGCGCTGCTACGTGATCCCCATCAACTGGCGCGCGCATTCGGCGAAACTCGTGGTCTGCCTGGAATAGGGGCGCCGTCGCCGCGCCGCGGACTCGCCGACGCCGATCTCAGCCCGGGGGCGTCGGTTTCGGCTTCCAGTTCGGCGAGCCGCTGAAGCGATTGGTGGCCGGCCACTGATCGCTCACCGCAGGCAGACTCCCCTGCTTGCCGGTGATCACTTCCGGGGTGATCGCGTACACCACGGTCGAGCCGATTCGAGGGAAAGAGCCTTTCTCGCGGCCCCAGCTCTCCGGGGGCGCATATTTCGCCATGAATGACTCGTAGAAGCGCATCTTCTGCCCCTCATCCTCGAGAATCTCGATGCGCCCGAAGAGCACCACGGAGCGATACGATACGGAGGTGTCGCATTCGACGTGCCCATAGGGAAAGATCCGGCCCGGCTCGTCCGCCTCGAAGCTCACCCGGCCGCAGTGACGCACGTTGGCGAGGAAATGGCCTTCGTAGAGCGCGGTATGCAGGTAAACGCGCCGCTCGCGCCAAACAAAGAGGTTGGGGACGACGTAGGGGTAGCCGTCCGGCCCGATCGTCGCGGTGCGCCCGCAAAAGGCCTGCCCAAGGAACTCATCGATCTGCTCGTCCGTCATCGCCTTGTCGGTGCGGCGCAGGCGGCCACGGTCGGCGCCGCTGCCGGGGGCGTCCGGAGTCAGGTCGCCGACTCCGAGGAAAACTCCACCGCCTTGGCGTTGGCATCCACCGTGTTCAAGAGGACCGGGCGACGCCAAACGCGCTTGATGTACTCGAGCACCTTGCCGGCGCGCTCGGCATCGAGGCCGCGGCCGTCGAGCTGGCTGTCGTGGGTGAGGACCAGGGTACCGTCGTTGCGCACCTCGGTCACCGAGACGCGGGGTGCGCCGAAATTGTATTTGTCGGTCAGCAGGCTCTCGTGCAGCTCCTCGATGTCCGCCGCCACCACCTTGACCTGCCCCTGTTGCTGGCGCTGGTAGCGGAACAGTCCCATCTCCTCCGCGATATCCCGCGTGAGGTAGTTGCGCAAGAAGCTGCAATCGTCGTCCTCGCGCATCACGCGCCGCGCCGTCTCGATGCCCGATTTCTTGACGATGTCCTCCCAGAGAGTGAATCCCAGGTGATAGGGATTTATCGAGAGTGCGACCTGCTCCCCGGTGGCCACCGGCCGCACGACATCCGAGTGGCACTTGATGGCATCGAGGTAGGTTTCCTCCGGGATGAAATCCGCTTCGCGGAGCAGCCGCGCGTGCCAGTACGAGGCCCAGCCCTCGTTCATGATCTGCGTGGCGAACACCGGGTAAAAATAAAACGATTCGTCGCGCACCGCGAGGAAAATGTCGCGCTCCCAGCTCTCCATTTCGGGGCCATAGGTGGCTATGAACCACAGAAGATCCCGTTCCGGATGCGGCGGCACCGGGGCACGAGTCCTGCGCAGTTGCGGAGCGACGTCCGGGGTCGCATCGAGCGTGGCGAAGCGGGCGCGGAACGGGTCGTTCTGCGGCTCCGGCGGGGCCTGGGTGTACTCGGGATAGCGCTCGCGGCGCAACGATTGATCGAGATCGACGTACTGTTCCAGCGAGAGGGCGGCGTCCAGCACCTGCTCGACGGCGTTGAAGCCATAGGACTCGATGTGCCGCTCGATCTGCCGGGCATGGCTCGCGGCATGCTCGATGATGTGTGCGCTGCCCTGATCCTGACAGCGCCGGAACAGCATGTTGTTCTTGGAGAAATCCGCGTGGCCCAGGACGTGCGCGGTGACCAGCACGTTGTCGGCGAGGCCGTTGCTGGCGGCGAGATAGGCGTGGCCGGGGTCGCCCGGGAAGACGACCTCGAACAGACGCGAATATCCCATGTGCCGCTGCAGCAGTTGGTAGATGTAGCGCGCGCCGAACGACCAGTGCGGCATGCGCACCGGCAATCCGTACACCGCGATCTCGGTCATGAAGCTGTCGGGCACCGCCTCGAAGATGACCTCGGACCAATCGAGCCCGAGCTTGCGCGCCAGAGTTTCGAGCTGCGGTACGTGGCTTCGCCAATCGGAGGTCATGGAGCCACGCCCGCCACGTCGGACTCGCCCGAATTCGCTTCCGCGGTGAAGAAGTGACGCACCGCGCCCGCGATGTCGTCCGGGCTGCCCACGGAGAATCGGCCGCACGGCTGGCCCGCCGCGGCGACAGCCTCGAACAGACTCATCGTTTCGCTCTGCGTGCTGCGCACACCCGAGGAGATCTCCACATAGCCGGCATAGCGCGCCACCTTCGTCAGCGCCTCGAGCTCCGCCCCCGCGGGGCCGCGATCATCGGAGGCATTGTCGCCGTCCGAGGCATAGAACAGGTACACGTTGCAGGCCGAGGGATCGAAGCGCTCATGCATGATCTCGCGCACCTTGGCGAGGCCCACCGAGGCCACAGTGCCGCCGCTGCCGGCGACCTTGAAGAAATCCGGCTCGCTGAATTCCCAGGCCTCGGTGGTATGCGCCACGAACACGATGTCGAGCGCCTTGTACTCGCGCCGGAGCCCGGCGGCCACCCAGAAGAAGAAGGTCTTGGCGAGCTGCCGGTCGCGGTCCGACATACTGCCCGACACATCGAGCAGGAAGAAGACCGCCGCCCGCAGCGCCGGTTGCCGGCGTCGCGTCAACTGCCGGTAGCGCAGATCCTCATCGGTGAATGCGGGCGAGTTCTCGTCGAGGGCGCGCCGTTTGACGGATTCTTTGAGGGAGCGCCTGCGATCGAGCCGCGAGCGCGCGCCGCGGCGGTCCCAGCCTTCGCGTTTCCACTCCGAGTCCTCGGTCGCGCCCGCGCGCGGCTGCAGATTGGGGAGCCGCATGTCTTCCCACAGCCAATCGATGACGTCGTCGACCTTGAACTCGAGCATCAACTCGACGCCGCCGTGGTCCTTGCCGCCGGCGCCTTTCTGCCCGGGACCGCTCGTGGGGTTTGCCGGACCGAGAACGTCGCCAGGTTTAGCCTTTCCCTGGCCGACACCCTGACCCTCTCCGGTCTGCAGCAGACGAAAGCGGTAATGCTCGAGCATCCGCACCGGAACGCGCACGGTGCGCGAGCCGTCGTTGATTATGTCCGATCCCGACACGATGCGCGGCAGATGAGCGCGCACCGCTTCGCGTATCTTCTCGTTGTGACGCAGCCAATCCCTGGAGCCGCGCGAAAATAGCTCATACCAACCGTTGAGCGTCTCGGACCCGCTTCCTGTAGGGCCGGTGCTCATATCGACTCCGCGTGCCTTGTGGGCATCATGCGTTTACCTACTCTTGCGACAGCAGCGTGGTGACGTAGTTCAGCGCCTCCTGCGCGCTGTGCTCGTCATAACCATACTCCTTCACGAGACGCTCTTGCACCACGGAAATCTTTTTGCGCGCCTCCTCGTCGGGTCGCGCCGTGGACGTGACGAGGCGCAGCACGTCGCGCCGCTCCTCGAACAGGTATTGCTCGATGGCCTCGCGCACGCGCGCATGGCTTGCCAGACGGAATTTCTCACCGGCCTTGAACGCGACCATGGCCTTGCGGATGACTTCCTGCCGGAAGGACTGCTTCCCGGACTCCGACACCTTGATCTTCTCTTCGACCGAGCGCATGAAGCGCTCGTCGGGCGCGCGGTTCTCGCCGGTCATGGGGTCGGTGACCTTGCGCTGGTCGAGAGAGGCCTCGATCTCATCCAGGTATTTCTCCAGTAGCTGCTGCGCCTCGTCCTGAAACGATGCAAACAGGGCCCGATGGACGTCCTCCTTGACCCAACGATTATAGAACTCCTTGCGGGCCGTCACGAGGTGATCGAACCATTGCTTTTTTTGCTTAGCGTCAATGCGCGCATCGCTCTCGATGGCATCCTTCAAGGCGAGCAGCAGCTCCATGCTGGTGAGGCTGCGCGCATTGCCCCGCGTGATCGCGGTCGACAGGGCGTTGATCACGAAGCGCGGGCTCACGCCGGACAGGCCCTCATCGGGTGCCTCCGAGCGCAGGCGGGCCGCTTCGGTCTCGGAAAAGCCCTCGACCGCCTCGCCGGCGAAGATTCGCACCTTTTTCGGCAGATCGAGACCTTCGCGCTCGGGCTTGGTGTGGCGCGTGAGGATGGCAAACACCGCCGCCAGGTGCAGCACATGGGGATCGAGGTGGGTGTTGCGGAAGGCAGGGGCGCCGTACACCAGCTTTTTGTAGATGCGCGACTCGTCCTTATAGGACAGCGCATAGGGCACCTTGATGATGACCATGCGGTCGAGCAGGGCTTCGTTCTCCTTTTCCTGCAGGAAGCGATTGAACTCGGCCAGGTTGGTGTGCGCGAGGATGGTCTCGTCCAGGTAGATGAGCGGGAACCGCGCGACCTTGACGTTCTTCTCCTGGGTCAACGTGAGCAGGAGGTACAAGAACTCGCGCTTGACCTTCAGGATTTCGATCATCTCGAGGACGCCGCGGCTCGCCGCATAGACCGCGCCCGACCAGGACCATGCCCGCGGGTCGCCCTCATCGCCCACCCGCGCGACTTTGGAGAGGTCGACCGACCCCACGAGATCCGCGATGTCGGCGGTCGATGGATCGTGCGGTGCGTAAGTGCCGATGCCGCAACGGGCGGCTTCCGAGAGGAAGATCCGCTCGACCGGCACCCGGAGGTAATCGCCCTCGCACTCGCGGTCCAGATAGTCGCGGGCCCATGGGCTGAGCTCTCCCGAAATGCTGACGCCGTAGGTCTCGCGGAACTCTGCGCGCAGACTCGTCGGGATGAGGTTCAGGGGCGATTCGCGCAGCGGGGATCCCTTGATGGCATAAAGCGCGCCTTCCTCCGTACGGCTGTACTCCTCGAGCCCGCGCTTGAGCAGGATCGCGAGGGTCGACTTGCCGCCGGAGGGCGGTCCCAAGAGGAGCAGCAATCGCCGGCCGACATCCGATCCCGCAGCCGCGGCCTTGAAGTAGTCGACGACACGCCCGAGCGGCTCGTCGACGCCGAACAGTTCGCGCTTGAAGAGCTCGCGGGCCTTCTCCGTGTCGCTGCTGCCCTCGGCGGCGCGGCCGTGCCAGAGCAGCATGTCCCAGATGTATTCGTGGCTGGTGCGAATGAACGCCGCCGGACTCTTGGGCAGGACGTCTTTCAAGAAATCGCTGAGCGTGCCTTCCCAGCGTTGCGCGCGATGTTCCTTGCTGAACCGGTTCAGAGAATCCAAAAAATCCGGAGGACTGGACCCCTCTTTTAGCTGTGATACTCCCATCGTCAAACCTCCGCTCAAGAAATTTGGACTGAAGGCCACTAGCCGGCGTTTACGACGCGCTCGCTTGCAGTAAAAAACAACTTCCGCGCATCGAACGTGATCGCCTTAACTCTCTAATCAATGTTTTATGTTAGATCGGTCACAGCTTCAAGTTGTTTCATCGAATCAATTTCGCTTGGCGATGCAACTTTCGTGCGCGCAATCGCATCCGATCGCGATCGCATGAGCAAACCGTGCGCTAAAGGCCCGCTGGCACCGCGGCAGATGCGAAATTTGCCGGCCATGCAGGCCACTTTTTTTTGCTGCGGCTGCCTCAGGGAATGCCGCAACATGGGCTCTGAGCGGCTTCATGCACTAGAATCGCACAGCAACAAACCGACTCGGGTGCAAAACTGGCGCGTTGCGCGCAGGACACAAGCCGAGGGACACGGTCGATGACCGTGGGACACAGGTCGATCGGTGGGGAAATCTCCTCCGGCGCGGTGCCGTTACGTCACGGCCGCGGCTGCTTGCATCGTGGGCTCAGGGACTGGCTTTCTAGCTGCCAGCTTGAACCCCTCCGCGTCATTCACGAGGTGAAGGACCCGAGAGAAAGAATGATCCTGCGCCACCGCGCGCCCGATGTAAAGAACCCCGGTCTGGGCGAGTTCCTTCGCCCATAGCGCGCTCACCTGGACACGCTGCTCGTCCTCGAGCGCCTCGAAGGCCTCGTCGATAACGAGCCAGCGCGGCGAATGCAATAGGACGCGTGCGATGGCGAGGCTCTGTTGATCTCCCTCGTTCAACACCGAGTCCCAGCGGGCGGACTTATCGAGCATTGGGGCGAGGCGAGCGAGACCGAGCCGCTCGAGGACACGCAAGCTGTCCTCGCTCGTAAACTCATGGACCGCCGCCGGGTAGGCGAGCACCTCGCGCAAGGTGCCCGGCGGCAGATAGGGGGTTCGTGGAACGAACAGCATGGTTTCGGCCGCAGGGCATGTCACGCGGCCTGATCCCCACGGCCACAATCCGGCCAAGGCGCGGAACATCAACGTCTTGCCGCTGGCAGAGTCGCCGATGACCTGGACGCGTTCGCCGGCGTGCAACTCGACGTGCGGCTCCTCGAGCTTGACCGCCGCGTTGGGCGAGGCGATCTCGAGGTTCTCGACGGTAACGACGCCGGGCTTGCCCTCCGCGAACTCGATCCGGCTGGCGACATCGTGGAGCACGTCACAGCCGATCACCGCGCGGCGGAAGCTCGCCACTCGAAGCAATGTGGCACGCCAGTCGGCGATCGTGCTGAAGTTATCCACGAACCAGCGCAGGGACGACTGGACCTGCATGAACGCGCCTGAGGCCATCATGAGGCCGCCGAAGGATAGGGTGCCCTGGAAATATAAGGGTGCGGCGACGAGGATCGGTGCCACCAGCGTGAACCAACCGTAGCCCGCGGTGACCCACGTCAGGCGGGTATTGCCGGTCACGAGCAGGCGCATGGCCTCGAGCACGCCGTTCAGGTCGAGCTCGATGCGTCGCACCTCGTCCGGCTCGCCCCGGGCGAGCGCAATCGCATCGATATGCTCGTTCACCCGCACGAGCGAAAATCGCAGGTCCGCCTCGCGCGCGTAGCGGTTGGCGTTTTGATCGACGAGGCTGCGCCCCACCCAGTAGCTCAGCAGCGATGCGGATCCGGAGTACACGATCGCAGCCCACACCATGTATCCCGGTATCGCGATGGCCCTGCCCGCGATGTGGAACGCAAAGGCGCTCGAAAGCGACCACAAGACGCTGATGAAAGTCGCGAGCAATATCGAGGCCTGCAGCAGTCCGACACCGAGATCGCCGGACAATTCCGTGAGATGGCGCGCGTCCTCATGCATCCGCTGATCGGGATTCACGCCCATGGAGCCGGCATGTGCCAGCCGGAAGGCGCGTCCCGGCGCCATCCAGTGCTCCACGAGATCCTGAACCAGCCCGGCACGCAGCTTGAGCTTCACCGTCTCGACGAACCAGCGCTGCGCCACGTTGAGCGCGAGCAAGACGCTGGCGATGACTGCGAACACGCCGAGCTGGCGCAGGAATTCGCCGAAATTTCGATGCGAGAGCGCGTCATAGAAGGGCTGATTCCAATTGTTGAGCCTGTTCTGGCCGTAGGCGGTGGCGACAACGATCAGAAAAATCGAGGTCGAGAGGACGATGATGGTGTTGCGCACGGGGGAGGCCCACAACGCGCGTGTCATCATGCGAACCTGTATCACGAGCCCCGACTCGGCGGTCTCGTCGACATCGGAGGAGGGCGTATTTACATCATCGTGCCGTTTTATGATCATGCTAGCCACTTGAGGAGCCAAACAATTTCGTCATTATCCGCCACGCCGTGCTCGTCCTGGGTAATTCCATGACGCAAGCCGCTACGAACCGCATCGACCGGCTCATTCGCGAAATGTCGCTGGCTGAAAAACTCGGCCAGCTCACCATGACCTCGGCGGGATTTACCGTTACGGGCCCCACCGGTCCCACCGGTCCGACCGGTCCGACCGGTCCGGCGGGTCCGACCGTCACCGGTGACTCCACGGAGTCGATCCGGGCGGGCACAGTCGGCAATCTGCTGAATCTCACGGGTGCCGATCACGTCCGCGAGATGCAGCGTCTGGCCGTCGAGGAGTCGCGGCTCGGTATTCCGCTGCTGTTCGCATTCGACGTCGTGCACGGCCACCGCACGATCTTTCCCATTCCGCTCGGTGAGGCGGCGGCGTTCGAGCCAGATTTGTGGGCCCTCACCGCGCGCGAGGCCGCCAAGGAAGCGGCGGCCGATGGGTTGGCCATGACGTTCGCGCCCATGCTCGACATCGCACGGGATCCGCGCTGGGGACGAAGCGCGGAGGGTCCGGGCGAGGACACTTTCGTCGGCATGCGCATGGCGGAGGCCAAGGTGCGGGGCTTTCAGGGCGAGGACCTTTCGGCACCCATCGCCTTGGCGGCGGTGGCCAAGCATTACTGCGCCTACGGTGCGGCCACCGCGGGCCGCGATTATGCTTCTGTCGATATCAGCGAGCGAACCCTGCGCGAGGTGTATCTGCCGCCATTCGCCGCGGCCGTGGCGTCCGGCGTCGCCGCCGTCATGCCCGCATTCAACGACCTTGCGGGCATCCCCATGACCGCCAACGCGGCGCTCATCAAGGGCTGGCTTCGCCGGCGTCTCGGCTTCAACGGGGTCATCGTCAGCGACTACAACGCCATCGCCGAGCTCATTCGCCACGGTATCGCCGCCGATCTAGCCCAAGCGGCGGCACTCGCTCTGAACGCAGGCGTCGACATCGACATGATGGCCGGGGCGTACCGTCACGGCTTGCCCATTGCGCTCGATCGCGGCTGGGTGGCCTCGGCGGACATCGACGAGGCGGTCAGGCGCGTGCTCACGCTCAAATCCAAGCTCGGCCTCTTCGACGATCCTTACCGGCGCGGGTCCGTGCCCGAGACGCCGGATGCGGTTTGGATGCGGCGGCGTCTCGCGCGCGCGGCCGGAGCACGGTCGCTCGTGCTTCTCAAGAACGAGATGAGCGCGCTGCCGCTGCCGGGCGGCGTGCGCGTCGCGGTGATCGGTCCGTTGGCGGATGCGTCCGGCGAGATGCGCGGGCCTTGGTCGGCGGCCGCCACGCCCGACGATCGCGACGTAACGGTTCTGGCCGGCCTCAAGGCGGTGCTCCCCGAGGGCCAGGTGCTCTACGCACCCGGGATCGACATCGAGGGCGAGGATCTCACCGGCGTGGGAAAAGCGCTCGAGCTCTGCGCGCTGGCCCATGCGATCGTGCTCTGTCTCGGCGAGGCGAGGACCATGAGCGGCGAGGCGGCGAGCCGTGCGCATCCGCATCTGCCCGGCCGCCAGCGCCAGCTCGCGGAGAGCGTATTCGATCGGGCCAAGGCATTGCGCAAGCCCGTCATCGTCATCCTGTTTTCCGGGCGCGCGTTGATCGTGCCGTGGCTCGCGGAGCGCGCCGACGCGGTGATTGCCGCATGGTTTCCGGGCAGCGAGGCGGGCAATGCCATTGCCGATGTGCTCATCGGACGCATGAGCCCGAGCGGGCGCACGCCCGTGAGCTGGGCGCGCAATCTCGGACAGGTGCCGCTGTTCTACGCGGCGCGGCCGGGCGGGCGTCCGGCCGATCCGAACGACCACTACTCCAGCAAGTACCTGGATTCTTCGAACGATCCGCTATTCCCTTTCGGCCATGGGCTTACCTATGGGCGATTCGTGCTGTCCAACCTTCGATTGAGCAAGGAGACATTAGCCGAGAAGGAGACGCTGGCGGTGCACGTGGACCTGGTGAACGAGGGCCTGAGATCGGCTGAGGAGACGGTATTCCTTTTCACTCGCGACAAGCTCGCGAGCGTGGCGAGGCCCGTGCTGGAGCTCAAGGGATTCGTAAAGATCAAGCTGGACCCGGGGCAATCCGGCTCGGTGACGCTGCCCTTGGCCGGCACGGAGCTGCGTTTTCTGGGCCTCAATCTCGATCCCGTGTTCGAGCCCGGCGAGGTCGAGATTCTGGTCGGACCGTGCGCCGACCGCTCCAAGCTGCTGGCGACGACCCTTCATCTGGCGCCCTCGCCGCGGCCCTGACCGCAAGCCCATAGAAAGTTTGATTCATCGCGCGTGCCGGGGACGATCGGGCTCCAGGGAGTTGTCTTCGGATCGCCTTCCTCGGTCTGCTCGCCGCCCTGGATGTTGTTGGCCGCATAGTAGACCACCAGGAGATTGCGCGATTGCTCCTTCTTGCAGTCGTACTGCTGCTTTTCCACGGCGCTCATATAGGCACCGCTGTCGCCCACCTGCGGCTCTGCATACTCGAAACGCATCCAGGCGGTGACGATCTGCCCGGTGCGCTTCATCTGATGAGTGCTGCTGAAGATCGCCCATGAGCCGTCCGCGGCGACGCTGCGGAACTGCCAGCCGCCACTGGTCATGGGATCGAGTGTGCCCACCCAGGCCATCGGGTTGGCCTTGCGCGCGGCGCGATCGCGGGTCAGCTGCTCGGCGCGGGCTTGTGCCTCCGCGGCCGCGCGCTGGCGCTCCGCAGCCCACTGCTTCTCCTGCTCGGGGGTCTGGCCGGACGCGATATGAATGGCCGCGAGCAAAGCGGTCCCGCAGGCGGCCGTCGCGGCCCACCGAATCATTTTGTCCATGGCCGAAATCTTAGCGCTTTACCGCGCCCTTGGTGAGGTCTCGTTGCTCGCCGGTGCGGCGCAGAGCGTCCGATCTGGACGGCGATGCCGGAATGGAGAGGAGCAGATCGTGCATAGTCTGCGGCATGGTGCGCACCATGCGCGCCACCTCGGCCTCTGCCACGGGACGTGAGATCAGAAATCCCTGCAGATACATCGCGGGATTGGCGGCAAGGCAACTGAACTGCGTCGCGCGCTCGACGCCCTCGGCGGTCACCTCGATACCGAGGTCCTCGCACAGCAGGATGAGCGCCATCGCGATCGCCGCCGAACGCGGGTTGGTATCGATGCCGGCGATCAGCGTGCGGTCGAGCTTGATACGCGACAACGGCAGTTTCTCGAGCGAAGCGAGCGAGGAGTAGCCGGTTCCGAAATCATCCAATGCGATTGCGATATCGAGGGATCGCAGGAGCCGCAACGATTCGATGGTGGCCGCGCCGGTCTGCAATACCGATTCGGTGAGCTCGAGCTCGATGCAGGAGGGCGGCAGCTCGAATTCCTGCAGCAGTCTCTGGACGCGATCCACGAAACTCGTGCAGAGCAGCTGCCGGGGCGAGACGTTGATCGCGACCCGGACGTCGGGCCAGGCGCCCTGGCGCCACGTCGCGGCCGCCTCGATCGATCGCCGCAGCACCCAATCGCCGAGCTCGACGATGAGACCCGACTCCTCGGTCACCGGCAAGAACTCTTCCGGATTTGCGAGCCGCCCGTCGGGCATCCGCCATCGCACCAGCGCCTCGACCAGGCCGACCCTCAGGCTTTCCAGACGCACCTCCGGCTGGAACACCAGCTCGAACTCCTCGAGCTCGAGCGCGCGGCGGATACCTTGCTCGGTGGTGAATTTGCGGCTCGCCATCTCCAGCAAATCAGGCGTGAACAGGGCCACTTGATTGCGGCCGAGCGCTTTCGCGCGAAACAGCGCCGCATCGGCCGCGCTCAAGAGGTTCTCGGCGCTTTGATCGTGATCCGGATGCAAGCTCGCCCCGACGCTCACGCTCACCGTGATCTCGCGCCCCTCGACCTGGAGCGGTTGGATGAAGGCGTCGACGATGCGGCGGCCTGCAGCGAGCGCCGCTTGACTCGAATCGATCCCCTCGTGCACGACCGTGAACTCATCGCCGCCCAGGCGAGCCGCGAAACCCGCGGCCTGAGCCGTTTCTTCCAGGCGCTGCGCGACGCTGATGAGCACCCGGTCGCCGAAGGCGTGGCCCATGCCGTCGTTCAGGTTCTTGAAGTTGTCGAGATCGACGAAGAATACGGCAATTTTGCTTCCGCGCCCGCGCGCCCGTTCGAGGGCGCGATTGAGCAGCACGAAGAACTGCCGGCGGTTCGCGAGCAACGTGAGGGGATCGTGCTCCGCCAGGTGCTGCAGCAACCGGGTCCGCTGCTCGACCTGCGTCTCGAGCGTTCGCCGGTAGTCTAGAGTGAGGTTGCGGGCGGCTCGCAGCTGAATCGCCATTCGGTTGAAGGCGATCGCCAGCGCATTCAGCTCCTTCATCCCGCCGCGGGGCGCGCGCACGTCTTGACCGCTCGCGAGCTTGCGCGTGGCATCGATCAGGCGGGCCACCGGAACGAGGATGCTGAGCACCGTCGAAATCGAGATGGCGAGCCAAACCAAGAGCACCGCCGCCGTGATCCAGGCGACGACCACCCGCCGGCCGTGATCCGGTACGGTGTGCATCGTAGTGGTGGTGGTCGTGACCTCGCCGACCACGGGTGAGGCGATCGCGGCTGGCAGTGCCGGCACGCTGTGCGCGGCGATGGCCACGGTGCCGCGCTCCGGCGGTGAGCCGGAGAGAGACTCGGACACGATAATGGGCATTGCGGCAACCAGGCGGCTATGCGCCGCCTCGAGCTTGGCCATGGCAGCGCGAACCGTGTTGCCGACCTCGATCGCCGAAACCCGCAGCGGCCCGAGCTGCGAAAGATCCTCCCTCATCTGCCGTGTCCATTCAGCACCCTCGGATCGCAACAGCCCGGGCTCGGCCGCGTCGAATGCCTGGATCAATGCGCTCTCGCTCACGACCAACGCATCGAGCGCCTGCGGGTCGGCGACGCTCGCTGCGGCGGCATCGGTGAACCGGCGCTGCAGCTCGTGGATGCCGGAATGCACGCGCAGCAGCGACTGTCGTGCGAACACGCGGCCGAAAATCTTCAACGCGCCGTTGATCGAGGTGTTGACGCGCTTGTCCAGCGCGTCGAGGCGGTCCTGGTAGTGCTGAAGCGTGGTCCGCCGCTCGTCCGACGATCGCACGTAATCCGCCGCCGCCTGCTCATAGCTCGTCAGGGCGCCTTGCACGATGCGCGCGGGTACCGATTGGTCTTTCCCCAAGGCATTGGCCGCGAGCTCGAGGTCCTGCTCGGCCGCCCGCTCCTCGCCCTGGGCGGCAGCCGTAGCCTGGAAGGCGCGAGCGTCGATGGAACGCTGATAGCGGTCGCGTGCCGAGCGGAAGCGGTCGATATCTGCGGCGACTGCGGCGGCGTGGGATGCTGCGTGGGGCGTCCGGGGGGAGGGGGCCGTTGCAAAGGGCGCCGCGGGCTGCATGGCGTCGGGCAGTGTGGCGGCGGACGGTCCGGCCGGACGCGCCGTATCCGGCACCGGCGAGTATTGGCCGCGGTCGAGCCGTGTGGTCTCGACCACGGCGATTTCGCGCTCGATCATCACGTTGGCCGCAATGGCGAGTACGGCAATGGCGGCAAAAGAGGTGGCGAGTCGTCCGGCGATGCCGATGGACAGGCCGCGGCGGAGGCGACTTGCGACACGTCGCGCGGTGCGCTTGGTGCCTTTCCGGATAACCGCCAGCCGGGTCTCCATTGAAGGTGTACCTACAATCAGAAAAATCGATTGTGGCACCGCCACAGACGGGGCTGGAGAGGTAATGGCGGAACTGTGGAATTGATCCCGAAAAGAAGCGCCACGGCAAGGCGCCCGTCTGGCTCTCTGACAGACTTGTCCTACAAAGCGTGGAAATCCCGACTCGCCGCTCGGCGGGCGAGTCGGTTGAGGTTACGGCTTGATGCCGGAGGATTTTCCGCGAGTGCCGGCGAGGGTGTCCGGATCATCGTCCTCGAGATCCAAGCCGTCGTCGTACAGGGTGTCCTGTTCGTCGTCGAGGCGCAGCTCCGTATCCGGATTGCGGTGCTCTTCATACTCGAGGTGATCCGCCGCGGCCTTGGTCTCGGAGCCCTCGAGCTCCTTGCCACGCAAGCGATCTTCGCCGGCAGGCGGCGCCGCCGGATCATTCGGGGGGTTGGTGTTTCCCATCATGAGCTCCTCAGGCGTGTTGCGACCTTCGCACCCTAGCACCATGGGGCCCGGCGCAATAGCCCCCGTTCGGGCACACGCCTACGTAGGAATGAGCCGACTTCCATCGGCGGACGTCATCAGTTCGGAGACCGCCCCGTCGGTCTTGGATGGTTGAATCAAGGCCAGTGTCACCACGACCCGCAGGCCCGGCTGTCTGTCGGAAAGCTCCAGCGCGCTGCCATGAAGCTTGGCCACGGCCTGCACCAGGCTCAAGCCAAGCCCGACCCCCGGCGTTCCCCGGCTCGCGTCGCCGCGGTAGAAGCGCTCGACAACCTTGGCTTTCTCCGCGTCATCGATTCCCGGACCACTGTCGGTCACTTCAATTTCGGCCCGCTCGTCCGCCCGGGGCCGGATCGTGACCTCGATGACTCCGTCCTGCGGGGTGTACTTCAGCGCGTTGTCGATCAAGTTGCTGAGTGCCTGCGCGAGCAGGATCGGGTCGCCCGAGACATTCAGGGGCCCCGCGGCGTGCAGCTGAAGGCGAACATTCTTGAGCTCCGCCGCCGGCGCGTAAAACTCCACCGCGGTGGCCGCCAAATCGACAACATCGAACGAAACGAATCCCGAGCGGCGCAGGCCGGCATCGATTTCGGCGAGGCGCAGCAGCGCATCGAAGATGCGTATCACGCGGTCGACGTCGGATACGGCTCCATCGATCTCCGCGAACGCCACTTCCGCGGGCGGGCGTATCAGGGAGAGCTCCTCGAGACGCGAGCGTAGCTCGGCAAGCGGCGTCCGCAGATCATGCGCGATGGAGTTCGATACGTTGCGCACGCCGTGCACCAGCTGCTCGATCTGATCGAGCATGCCGTTGATGGTGCTCGCGAGCGTATTGAGCTCATCCTGGCTCAGATCAGTGGGCAACCGGTGCTTGAGGTCGCCGTGAATGATGGCCGAGACGGTCCGGCGGATGCTGTAGACGCGCGACATGAGCGCGCGGCGGGTGATGAGACCCACCAGAAGGCCCGCAATGGAGAGCACCGCGATGGCGGCGGTCAGGCCGTACCAGAAGCGGCGCTCGAGCGGTGCAAACAATTTGTTGTCGCGGCCCACTAGCAACAGATAATCGCCGAGCCGCGCCACGTGGACCAGCGTCTCCTGCACGCCGCGCTCGCCGCCCATGTCGACACTCATCCTGTAATTGCCCGACACCGGCGGGAGCGCCCGCGGCCACGTCGCAAGATTTCCCGCGAGATGAGTGAGCGATGCATCCGTGAGAAGAAGGATGCGGTCGCCGGCGATTTGCATGTTGACGCGCGCATCGATGAAACTCTTCAGTCCGTCGCCGCCCTCCCGCCGGTAAATATCGGTCAGTCGCAGCGCATCCGCCTGCAGGATCTCGCTGCGGCCATCCTGGATGGTGACCTGCCATGCGTAATAAAGAGGCGCCGCGAACAGCACCAGCGCCACGATCCCCAAGGTGATGTAGCCGAGCGCCAGGGAGAGGGCGGAGGAGCGCATCATGGGATCAATCGCCGGCCGTGACCATGTAGCCGGCGTTGCGCACGGTGCGCAGCAGCGGGCGCTCGAACTCCGCATCGATTTTCTGTCGCAGCTTGCTGATGTGCACGTCCACCACGTTCGTCTGCGGGTCGAAATGATAATCCCACACGTTCTCGAGCAGCATGGTCCGCGTGACCACCTGATCGGCGTGCCGCATCAGATACTCCAGCAGCTTGAATTCCCGAGGCTGCAATGAGATCGGACGGTCGCCCCGGGTCACCTTGCGCGTCATCGGGTCCATGTGCAAGTCGCCCACCTTCAAGGGGATGTCGCGGTTCACCCCCTGGGATCGCCGGTGCAGGGCGTCGAGGCGGGCGAGGAGCTCGCCGAAGGCGAACGGCTTGGTGAGGTAATCGTCCCCGCCGCTGCGCAGGCCGCGAATCCGGTCGTCGACCTCGGACAGCGCGCTCAAGATGAGGATCGGCGTGCGCTTGCCCGCCTTGCGCAATACCTCGATGATCGCGAGACCGTCGATGTCGCCGGGCAGCATCCGGTCCATGATGATCACATCGTAGGGCTCGCTCGCCGCGAGGAACATGCCGTCGCGCCCATTGGCGGCATGATCCGTGGTATGTCCGGCTTCCTGCAGTCCCTTGATGACGAACTGGCTGACGCGCTCGTTGTCCTCCACCAGAAGAATTTTCACGTCGTCTCTCCGACGGACGTGGCTCGCTCGGCGGCCGGCGCTGCCTCATGCCCATGCGACTGGTGCCTTTTGCGGCGCCCGCCCTTCAGCCACAGGCTGAATTCATCCAAATAAAGGTATATCACCGGGGTCGTGAACAGCGTCAGTGCCTGGCTTACGATCAAACCGCCGACCATGGTGTATCCCAGCGGCTGGCGCAGTTCCGATCCCGTCCCCCGGCCGAGCGCGAGCGGCAGCGCTCCAAGCAGTGCCGCCATGGTCGTCATCATGATCGGTCGGAAGCGCAGCAGACAGGCCTGCCGAATGGCGTCGTGCGAAGACAGGCGCTGCTCGCGCTCGGCCTGGATCGCGAAATCCACCATCATGATTCCGTTCTTCTTCACGATGCCGATGAGCAGAATGATGCCGATCAGCGCCATCACCGACAGCTCGATGTGAAAAATCAACAATATCAGCAGCGCGCCGACACCTGCCGAGGGGAGCGTCGAGAGGATGGTCAACGGATGAATGTAGCTCTCATAGAGCATACCGAGAATGATGTAGACCGCCACCAATGCCGCGAGAATCAGGTACGGCTGACTCTTCAGTGAGCTTTGAAACGCCTGTGCGGTGCCCTGAAAGCTGCCGGTGATCCTCGCCGGCAGATGCATGGCGGCGGACGCCTGGGAAATCGCATCGACCGCATCGCCCAGCGCCGCCCCGGGGGCGAGATTGAAGGAGAGCGTGATCGCGGGAAACTGTCCCTGATGGCTGATCGACAGGTAAGTGACGTGCTGAATATCGTACTTGGTCATCGCCGAAAGCGGCACCATCTGGCCGGTTAGGGGGGATTTCAGGTAGATTTTATCGAGCGAGTGCGGGTCGGACTGGAGCGAGGGCGTGATTTCGAGGATCACGTGGTAGCTGTTGGCCTGCGTGAAGAACTGCGCCGCCTGACGCTGGCCAAAGGCGTCGTAGAGCGCCTGATCGATCGCGGCCGGCTGAATGCCGAAGCGCGCGGCCTGGTCACGGTCGATTTCCAACGACAGCATGCCGCTGGAGGATTGCTGGTCGGAGGCCACGTCGCGCAGCATCGGCAACTTCTTCAGCGCCTCGAGCACCCTCGGCGACCATTCATTCAGCTCGTCGATATCCGAATCCTGTAGTGTGTATTGATACTGAGTGCGTGCCGTACGGCCGCCGATGTTGAGATCCTGCGCCGCCTGCAGAAACAGCGTGGCGCCGGGTACATTCGCCAGCTGTGGCCGCAGGCGGTCGATAATCTGGTCGGCGCTGGCGCCGCGCTGGTCGCGCGGCTTGAGCCCGAGGATGACGAAGCCATTGTTGACCGGCCGACTGCCCCCAAGAAAGTTGCCGTAGCTGGCGACGTCGGGATCCCGGGCGACGACGGCCATGAGCGCGTTCTGACGGCGCACCATCTCATCGAACGAGACGTCCTGCGGCGCATCGGTCAGGCCGACGATGATGCCGGTGTCCTGCTGTGGAAAGAATCCCTTGGGTATGTAGATGTAGAGGAGGACGCTGGCGGCGACCGTGGCCAAGAACACCATCAAGGTCGCGCGCTGATGGTCCAACACGAAATCAAGTCCGCGCGTATACCCCGCCAGGATCCGGTCGAAGGCCCGCTCGATCGCCATGTAGACTTTGCCGTGCTCCACGTGCTTTTCGTCGCGCAAAAACAGCGCGCACATGGTGGGCGAGAGCGTCAGCGCGACAAATGCCGAGACGGCGATGGTCGCCGTCATGGTGATCGCAAATTCCCGAAACAGCCGACCGATGATGCCGCCCATCAGCAGCAGGGGAATGAATACCGCCACCAGCGAGATGCTGATGGACATGATGGTAAAGCCAATCTCGCCGGCGCCCTTCAGCGTGGCCTCCAAGGGGGTGAGACCGGCCTCGATGTGCCGGTAAATGTTTTCCAGCATCACGATGGCATCGTCGACCACGAAGCCGACGGCAATCGTCAACGCCATCAGCGACAAGTTGTCGAGACTGTAGTGCAGCACGTACATCATCGCGGCGGTGCCGAGAAGCGCCAGCGGCACGGTAACGCCCGGGATGATGGTCGCCCACGCGGTGCGCAGAAACAGGAATATCACCATCACGACCAGGGCGATGGTCAGAGCGAGCGTGAACTCCACGTCACGCACGGAGGCATGGATCGTGGTCGTGCGATTGGCGATTGTATCCACTTTGATGGAGGGCGGCACCGACGCGAGCGCGTGCGGCAGCAGTGCCTGCACGCGCGACACCGCGTCGATGACATTCGCACCGGGCTGCTTGTAGATCAGCAGGAGTATCCCGCGGTGGCCGTTTTGGGAACCCCTCATCAGCGTATTTTCCGGGCCGTCGATCGCAACGCCGATGTCGCGAATGCGCACCGCGGCGCCATTCTTGTAGGCCACCACCACGTCGTTCCACGGAGCCGCCTTCAGCAGCTGGTCGTTATCGTAAATCGTCATGCTGCGCGTGGGCCCGTTGATGGAGCCCTTCGGCGCATCAACGGTCGCCTCGGTGATCACATTGGCGACGTCTTCCAGCTGTAAACCGAGCGCCGCGACCTTGACAGGATCGACCTGCACGCGAACGGCCGGCTTCTGCTGGCCGCCGATCGACACTTGCGCGATTCCGGGTATCTGCGAGACCTGCTGCGCGAGGATATTCTCGGCGTAGTCATCGACGGTGGTGACCGGCAGCACATCGGAGTGCACCGCCAGAATGAGGATCGCGGAATCGGCGGGGTTGACCTTGCGGTAGGTCGGCGGCGTCGGCAGGTTCTTCGGCAGCTGACCGCCGGCGGCGTCGATTCCTGTTTGAACGTCTTGGGCCGCCGCATCGATGTTGCGATCCAGGTCGAACTGCAGAGTGATCTGCGTGGCGCCGAGCACACTGGTCGAGGTCATCTGCGATAAGCCCGCAATCTCCGCGAACTGATATTCCAGGGGCGCGGCCACCGACGATGCCATGGTTTCCGGGCTGGCACCCGGTAAATTCGCCGAGACTTGGATGGTCGGAAAATCGACCTGCGGGAGCGGTGCGACGGGCAGGAGCGGGAAAACCACGAGACCAACCAGGAAGATGCCGCCCATCAGGAGCGACGTCGCGATGGGCCGCCGGACGAATGGCTCCGAGATGCTCACGATGCCTTGCGCGGTGCCAAGGTCTTGGCCACGCCGGCGGCGGACGCCGCGGCATTGACGGTTACACGTGTGCCTGCCTGCAAGCGATATTGATTGCTGGTCACCACGCGCTCATTCGGCGCAAGTCCCGCCGTGACGACCGTCACCGTGTCGGTCTGCGCGCCGAGCTTCAAGGGCCGCACTTCCACCGTGGAATCGCTTTTCACGACATAGGTAAAGGGGCCGTCGGGCCCGAGCTGCACGGCGCTTGAGGGCAGCGTGAGCGCGTCGCGGTCGGTATGTACCAGCACGCGCGCGTTGACGTACTGGCCGGGCCACAGCGTGTTGCGCGAGTTGTTGAAAGTGGCCTTGAGCTTGAGCGTGCCGGTCGCCTGCTGAATCTCGTTGTCGATCAAAGTCAGAGTGCCGCTGTCCAGTACCGTGTTGCCGTCGCGGGAAACGGTCGTCACGGCGACGGGTCCGGCGGCAAGCGCTTCGTTGACGGCCTCGAGATCTTCTTCGGGAAGCGTGAAGATCACCGCGATCGGCTGTATCTGCGTCACCACGACGATACCGGTCGTATCCGCGGCGTGCACGATATTGCCCGGATCGATCAGGCGGATTCCGGTGCGGCCGTCGATGGGCGAGGTGATCCGCGTGTACTCGAGCTGCGTGCGGGCATTGTCGATCACTGCCTGGTCGACCTTGAGCTGCGCGGTGAGCTGATCGATCAGCGCGCGCTGGGTGTCGACGGTCTGCTTGCTCGCGAGATCCTCCGGTTGCAGCTTCGTGTAGCGCTCGAAGTCGCGCCGGGCGTTTGCGAGCAGCGACTCGTCCTTGGCCTTGGTTGCCACCGCTTGATCGAAGGCGGCCTGGTTCGGCCGGGGATCGATTTGCGCGAGGAGGTCGCCCTTGTGTACGGTTTGTCCCTCAGTGAAGGCGACTCGCTGCAGCTCGCCGTCGACGCGCGCAGTCACGGTGACCGTGTAGAACGCCTGCACCGTGCCCAATCCTTGCAAGAAGATCGGCACGTCCGCACGCGCGACCGTAGCGGTATCGACCGCGACAGCCTGGACGGTCTTTTGCGTGGCCGCGGATGCGGGCTTGTGGAGCAGCGCGCGGCTCACGATGAGGACGACCGCGAGGAGCCCGATGGTCACCCAGGTTCGGCGCTTGCCGTAACGCGAGAGTATCGTCATGGCCTACCCCTGCCGCCAGCCGCCCCCGAGGGCGGTGAATAAATCCACCAAGGCCTGCAGGCGCGAATACTGCACCTGCACCAAAGTGTCCCGTGCGCTGAAGAGCGCATTTTCCGTGTTGAGCACGGTCAGTACGTTCACGGTCCCTGCGGACATCTGGGCTTGCGCGAATTCGTAGGCTCGCTTTGCCTTGGCCACCGCATCTGCCTGCCGCGCTTGCTGCTCGGCGGTCTGGTGCGCCGCGACCAAGCCGCTCTCGACATTGCTGAGGGCGCTCAGCACGGCCTTGTGATAGCCGCTCAGGAGCTCCGCGTAGCGTGCCTTGTCGTAAGCAAGCTGGCCGCGCAGCGCACCGCCATGAAAGATCGGCTGAGTGAGCCCCGCGGACACCGCGTAGACGCGGTTGACCGGGTTGACGAGCGAGGAGAGGGTGTTGCTCTCGTACCCACCGGATGCCGTGAGCGCGATGGAGGGGAACAGCGCGGCGCGTGCGACCGTGATATCGGCGTTCGCGGCAACGAGTTGTTGCTCCGCCTCGGCGACGTCCGGCCGTCGCCTCAAGAGCTCCGAGGGCAATCCGGCAACCACCTGCGGGACCTCGAGATCGTTCAACGTACCGCCGGTCACGTCGATCGACTCCGGCGTCTTGCCGACCAGCACCGCCAGCGCATAGATGGTCTGACGAAATTGCTGCTCCAGCGGCGGCAGCGCGGCGTCGAGCAGCGCCACGGCGGTCGCCTGCTGCGCGACATCGAGCCCGGTGGCCGTGCCGACCTGCTGTTCGAGCGCCAACCCGCGCAGGATCTTGCGGCCGTTCTCCAAGTTCTGCTGAGCGACCTCGATGCGTTCGCGCAGCTCGAGTGCCTGCAGGTACGTCGTGGCGACGCTCGAGATGACGGTAAGGGCGACGGTCTGCCGATCGTAACGGCTCGCGACGGCGAGCGCGCGGGCGGCGTCCCGCGCCGCGCGATTCTTGCCCCAGAAGTCGAGCTCGTAGCTCGCCGTGAGCACCGGGCTGAAAACGTTCACGACACCCATCCCCTCGCCGAGGATGCTGGTGCGCTCGCGCAGCGCCGTGGCACCGAGATCCACGGTCGGCAGGAGCGGCGCTCCGGCGATGCGCAGTTGCGCGTCTGCTTCCTGGATACGCGCCATCGCCGCGGCCAGATCATCGTTGGCGCGCTGCGCTTCATCGATCAGCGCATCGAGTCGCGGGGAGCCGAAGCCGTGCCACCAGTCCGCCGCGGGCCAAACGGATTCGTCCGCGGCAGCGCTTGCGTTCCAGGCGCTCGCCAGAGGGATCTCAGGCTTATCATAGGGGGTTCCGACGCTGCAGGCCGCCAGCAGCGCGCATGAAAATCCACCCACCAGCCGCCCTGAACGCATGGCCGCCACCCTGAGCCCGGCGCGGTTAACCGCGCGTGGTCGAATTGTTAAAACAGTTTAATGTGCGGACGGGATCTCGAATCCAGTGTCTCGCGGCAAGAGTGCCGCGACGGGCGCATTCGGCCTCACGGGCGCAAGCAAGGCGGACAGGCGCGGCGGAGCGGCGTCACGCATCACCGCGAACGCCACGATGTGCTCGAGTATGTGCTGCACGTATCCCCGGGTCTCGCTGTAGGGGATGTTCTCGATCCACGCGTCCGCATCGACCGGTTGGTCGGGCAGCCATCGTGCCACGGAGAGCGGACCTGCGTTGTAAGCGGCGAGACAAAGCTCCAGCTGGTTGCCGTAGCGCTCGAGCAGCTCGTGCACGTACGCCGCGCCCAGGGGGACGGCGATCGCCGGATCGAACAGGCTCTCGCGGTTCGGGGTTGGCAGGTGCCAGCGCCGCGCGACTGCCGCGGCCGTCGCCGGTTGCATCTGCATGAGGCCGCGTGCATCGGCGCGCGATACCGCGTCCTTTCGAAACAGGCTCTCTTGACGCATGATCGCCAGGATCCAGTCGGGCGGTACCTGCGCGCGCGCGCTCGCCTCGGCGACGATCGACTGAAACGGCCGGGGGTAGCGCAGCGGCACATCGTCCCAGCTGTCGGCCTGGGCAAGCGTGGTGATTGCCTCGGCGTACCATCCCCAGTGCGATGCGAGACGCGCCGCCTGTAGCTTGACCGACGGGTGGACGGAGGCGAGCGCGTTATTCCATTCCGCGGCGGCATCGTCGGCGAGGTCGCAATCGAAGAGGGCATGAGCACGGATCAAGCCCGGATCGGCGGCGAGGATCTCCTGCATCGACGGGTCGTCCGGCACGGGCCGGATATTGAGGTTGTAGGGCCGGTTCAGGCGGTCCGCCGCCAGATAGCCGTAGTAATCTCGCAGACCCGCGATCTCCGCGAACAGCGGCGCAGCCGCTTCCGCGCCCGCGGTCGCCGCGACGGCGCGCGCGTGCCAGTAGCGCCAGCGCGGCTGATTTGCGAGGGGCGCCGGCATGCGCTCCGTCCACTCCAGAGCCTTGGCATAGTTTTGCGCCCACACGGCCGCGCGCACCCGCCACTCCTGCACCTGAGTGTCGCCGACATCCGCAGGAAGCGCATCGAACGCGCTCACCGCACCGGGCCGGCGGGCATAGGCTTCGCCCAGCGCGAACGCGCGCTGCAGCCGGCTGCGCTCCGTTGCCGTATTGTCGGGTCGACCGAGCAACAACGGCAGGAGCGTCTCGGCGGCTGCCGCATCGGTGTTCGACAGCCGGGTGAAACCGGCGATGAGGGCGTCCGGCTCGACTGCGGTCTGCGGCGTCATCGCAAGCGTCGTCAGGCTGGACTTGGGGGATTCGAGCAGTTGGAGCCAGATGTTCAGCGGAGCGGCACGAACCGCCGGAACTTCTGCAACGAACTCGCGCGCGAGCCCTGGGCTGTCGGTGCCGAGCGCCGCGCGCGCACGCGCTTCGAGTTGAGCAGGCGTCAACAGACCCTGCGACCGTAACCAAGCGGTCACGGGCTCGCATTCAATCGGCTGACGTTGCGGCAGGCTCCAACGCGCGAGTGCCTCGGGAGCGAGATTGGCGGTATCGCCCGTGGCCAGCCGGCCTGCGAGCCGGTCACACACGAGCGCCGGGTCGGTGACATCGGTCGAACGCGGTAGGAACCAGTCCCAGCGGCGCCGTTGCGCGAGGCTCGCGAGCCATTGATGCCGAAGGCTGCGTGCAACCGGCTGGCTCTCGTGCGAGCGCAGAAAGGCGTCGATGGTCCCGTCGAGCTCCTCGCCCGACGTGAATGCGAGATCGCGGCGCAGACGGGCCGCAATCAAGTAATCGTAGATTGGATAGGCTTTGAGTACGGCGGAGTCCGGGGCATCCGGCAAATTCATTCGCACGCGCTGCATGGCCGCGATGAACTCGATGGCGGCCGGCGACAGGGGCGGCCGGCCCTCGGTGGAAGCGGGAGCTATGCGAACGGAGCCGGCGGCCGGTGCGCCCACCGCGGCGGGCGCCTTGCTCGCCGCGGGTGGCTCTTCGGCGCGGGCCGGCTCGCTGCCGGAGACCGGGCCCGCGCTCGACGCCGCCAGCGCGAACCCGCAAAGCATTACGAGCGATGCGGCGGCGTTGCGCCGACGCATGCTACGAGCGCTGTTTCGACGCACCGTCTGCGTGCGGACCGATCTCGGTGAACTGCAATTCCTGGCGGCTGCCCATGCGCGACCAATCGCAGCGCAGCCGGTAGCCGTCCGCAGCGTAAACTTCGTACCAGCCTCGCAAACCGGACGCATCCACCTCCTCGCGTCGTGCGCCGGAGGACTCGGGTCCGCGATGACGGGCGAGAAAGTCCTCGATCCGATCCTGGCTGTCGGGCGAGGCGTCGCCGGGAGCAATGCCGGATTTATCTTGTTGCACGCGGTCCTCTCAATGATAATGATGGGCGGCGACATCTTGCCGGGGGCGCTGGATGACGCGGGCCGGGATTCGCGTCGGCGAATTCCTGCAGATAGCCAAGGCAGACGCCCCGAGCTTTCGCCACCCGACCATCATACGCTGCCACGATGCCGATTTATGAGTGTGATCCTTGGCGAGAGCAATATTTCGCCGACGTGTATTGCCCCCCCGATGTGCACATCCCTACCGACGATATGGACGGTTACAAGTTCAATCCTCGGCACCGCTGGATATACAACCGGCTGCTCGTTGCGCGATCACAAGGCCTCGAATGCGGACTGGACGATGCGCCGCCCATCCGCTACCCCGTCTTCTGCAAACCGATCACCAACCTGAAGGGGATGGGCGCAGGGACGAGCGTCCTCGAGAGCGAGCGCGACTTCAAGGAGAACTGCCGCCCTGGGGACTTCTGGATGAAGCTGTTGACGGGCGAGCACGTGAGCAGCGATTGGGCGGTGGTCCGGGGAGAGACGGCGTGGTGCCGGCACACCCGCGGCATTCCGGGCGTTGCCGGTACGTTCGATTACTGGATCGTCGAAGCGCGGGCGCGTCGCGGTCTCGAGCGCTATTGTCGCGAATGGATCCGCACGAACCTGTCCGACTACACCGGAATGGTCAACATTGAAACCATCGGCGGGCGCATCATCGAGGTGCATCTGCGCTTCGCGGATCAATGGCCGGATCTGTACGGCCATCAGTGGCTCGATGCGACCGTGCGGCTGTATCAGTATGGTTGCTGGGAATTTGCGGACGGCGGACGCACCGAGGGCTACAGCGTCGTGCTGTTCGGTCCGCATGGCAGGCCTTATCCGTATCCCCGACCGGAGCGGCTGGCCGCATATCGCGCCGCCGCCCAGGTGAGCAGCGTGCAAATCACCTTTCTGCCGGATCGCCCGGCGCACGCTCATGTGATGCCGCCGGGCGGATTTCGCCTGGCCGTCATCAACAGCCTGTGCCTGGAGGCGGCGCTGCGCCTGCGCGCGACCATGGCTCGGGACTTCGGCCTGCGCGACGAGCAGCGCGTGCGGATGAGCGGTGAGCTCACGGTCCCGGCAGCTTCGCGACCAGGCGGTCCGCGAGCGAGCTCAGATCGTTACTGAAGGCGCGCGCGACCGAGGCATGAGCATCGCCCCCGATGGGCGCACCGGCCGGGTACTGAAACGTCTCACCGCCGATCTCGTCGATGCCGTGCGAGGCATCCACGATATGCCAATGCGCCTCGAGCGTGGCTTCGCCTGCCTCGCGCACACTCATTTGCACCACATCGACGCGAATCCTCACCGGCTTCAGGCCGGACTGATCGAAGCCGCGGTCCGCGACGAGCAAATCGGCGCGCCTTTGCTCCAAATCGCGCGCGAGCGTCTGCGCGACGAGCTCCGACATGGGAGCGGCCCAGCGCTCGTGCTCGAGCACGAGCAACCGATCGGCCGAGGTGTTGATCACCATCTCGCGACGGTCGATTACGGCGGGCAGCGAAACGGTGAGAATCACGTGGGTGGTGAAGGTGGCTGCCTCCGCTCGCGGGGCTTCAGGCAAGGTCGTGAGCCCATAGAAATGATCGGGATGCCCCACGCACGCCGCGACCAGGAAGGGCAAGGCTGCGAGGCAGCAACGAAGTGCGTGACGGCCGGCGAAGTTCATTTGGGATCCGCCGGCTTGCCGCGGATGAGAGACTCCGGGTGTCGCTCGAGATAGTCCGCGAGTGCGCTCACCGAGCGTGCGGCGCGCGACAGCTCGACGAGGGTCGAACCGAGGTCGTTCTGCAGCGGCGCCCCCGGGGCCAGTGCCGCCTTCGCGTTCTTCATGGCCTCTTCCGCCTCCTTCAACGTGGCGTTGACCTGCGGCGCGATGCTGTCATCGACGCGGTGCATCAGGTGGTCGGTGCTTTTCAGCGTCTGTTCCAGCGCCGTCATGGTCGCCATCAAGCGCGTCGATAGCTGATCGAACGGCACCCGGTCGAGCTTCTTTGCGACGCTGCCGATCGAGTCCTGGATCTCGTCCAGGCCGCCCGAGGCGGTAGGGAAGATCGGCGGATGCTCATCCCAGTCGACCCGGTCGCGCGGCGCACCCTTGACGACGTCGACCGAGACGTACTTCTGGCCCGTCAGGAGATTGCCGGACTTGATCTCGGCGCGCATGCCATGCGCCACCATGCTGTCGATCATCGCATGCCCGCCGATATCCGAGTCAGGGGGCGCCGGGCGGCCGGGACGCGATGTGCCTCGAATGCGCTGCGGAAAGATGTCTACTTCCACCGGAAAACGCAGCATCCCCGCGATGCGATCGTACTCGACGGACAGGCGCTTGACCTCGCCGATGTCGATCCCGCGCAAGTCCACCGGCGCTCCCACTGACAGGCCGCGCAGCGAGCCCTGAAAATACATGACGAAGGTTTGCGCCACGGTATCCGGCTCGCGCATCGCCCGCTCCTTGTCGGTGTACAGCGGGAATACCGCGTCCGGCGCCGCCTCCGCCCCGCGGTGCGTGCCGGGGAGCGGCTCGAACGCGACGCCACCTTCGAGAATGGCGGCGAGCGATTCGGTGTGCAGCTTGATTCCCTCCGAATCGATGTCCATATCGATGCCGCTCGCTTGCCAGAACCGGGTCTCTTGCGAGACGAACGAGTCGTACGGGGAGTTGATGAACACCTTGACGGTCACAGTGTCGCCGCTCGGATCGAGGGAATAAGCCACGACCTGCCCGGCCTGGATGTGGCGGTAGAACACGGCCGAGCCGATGGTCAAGGAGCCGATGTCGGCGGCATGCAGCACGAACTCCCGGCCGGGGAGTCCCGAGGTCAAGATGGGGGGGACCTCGAGGCCGGTGAAATTCCGCTCGGGCACATTCGAGTGACCCACATCGACGCTGATGTACGCCCCGGACACGAGAGTGCCCAAGCCGGAAATGTTCGTGCCGGTAACCCGCGGTCGAACCACCCAGAAGCGGGTGTCGTTCACCAGATAATCGCGCGCGTCGCGATGAATCCGTGCCTCGACCACGACGTTCTGCCGGTCCTTGGAGACGTGGATGTCCTTGACCTGGCCGATCTCCACGGCTTTGTAGCTGATCTTCGTCTTGTTCGGCTCGAGATCGTCGGCAGTGCGGAAAGTGATCTCGATGGGGATACCTTCGGCGAGCTTCTCGTGAACGGCGACGAAGGCGCCCGCCACGATGACGATGACGGGCAGGATCCACGCATAGGGCACGCGCGCGCGCCGCGGCCGGTCAGGCAACGCCTTCGGGAGGTCGTCGAGCGGTGGAGGCGGGGACAGGTCACTCACGCGTCTGAGTGTCCCAAAGGAGCCGTTCGTCGAACAGTTGCGCGGCCAGCATGGTCAGAGCCACGACCGCCGCGAAAGCAATCGCGCCCGGGCGAATGCGGACGATGGCAAGGGACTGAATCTGCACCAGGCTCACGAGCAGCGACATTGCGAATACGTCCAGCATCGACCATCGCCCGACGAATTCCACGAGGCGAAACAGGCGGCTGCGCTGAAGCGGCTGGCGTACTCGGTTTCGCCAAATCGCGAACAGGATATCTCCCATCGCGACCAGCTTGAGCAACGGCACCACGATGCTCGCGAAAAACACCAGTAGAGCGATGGGCCAGGATCCTTGCTGCGCCAACGAAATGACGCCGCTCATGATGGTATCGTCCTCGTCACCGAAAAGCGTATGGGTCTCCATCACGGGCAGCGCATTGGCTGGAATGTACAGCAACGCAGCGGTCGCCACCAACGCGGCCGTGGTGTGAAGACTCTGGGGCCGGCGCACGTGCAGCGGCGCCTCGCAGCGTGGACAGAACGATTCATCCTCGGCCGCGGCGCGCACCGTCGCTCGGCAGAACGTGCATACCCGCAGTCCGAGGCTGCGGCCGGTGACCAGCGCCGTCATTCGAGGCGCTCCGTGACCCAGCGCCAAAACTGCTCGGTGGGTGTGGCACTGGTGAGCGCCGCGATCGCGAGCATGAGCAATCCGTAGGCGATCAAGGAGACCCGCGGGGACACTTCGGCCTGTGCGGAGAGCTTGACCAGCGCCACCACGGCGCCGAGCATGAACACCTCCACCATCCCCCAGGGACGCAACGCCACGAGAGCGCGGAACAACACGCGATCGCCCGGGGCTCTGCGTCCACGCCGCAGCGGCGCGAGCACGTAGAGGAAAGTCAAGAGCTGCGTCAGCGGTACGAAAATCGCGGTGAACACCACCAGCAGTGCGAGGCTGACGTAACCTTGGCCGTAGAGGGCCTGGGCGGCGCCGATCAAGGTGGTGACACGAATGGCGCCGTTGACCTTCAGACTGACCAGCGGATAGAGGTTGGCCAGGATGAACAGCGCCAGCCCGGAGAGGGCGAGCGCGACGACATTGTCGAGACTCTGGCCGTTGGTACGATAGAGTTCGGCTCGGCATCGTACGCAACGAATGCGAACTTTGCCTTCGAGGGGGGCTTCCAGCCATTGCGCGAGGTCGCAGGCATGACAAACGATGAGGGACGGCACGCGGCAGCTGGGTCCTGAGTCAAGGTAGAGCGAAAAGATAGCACTCGAGCGCCCATAGGCTCTCTAAGACTTTAATCCCTTTTGACGTAGGACTCACGCGAACCCCCGACTTGATGTAAATGCGCCTCAATTTATCGAAAAGCTGGTGTCTCATTGGGTTGTTTGCCTTCGCTGTCGCGCTCGTGACGCCGGCGCGGGCCTCGGATCCGGTAAGCTACAAGGTCGATCGTTTTTCGACGGGCAATGGCTCCATGGACGCCACTTTGCGCGCGACCTCCGACCTCATCACGCTGCGCACCTCTGCGCCCGTGAGCCCTTTAGGGCTGATTGCACGCGCGCGCAGCGACGCCGATCGATTGAAGACGGTGTTGGAAAGCTATGGCTATTACGACTCCAAGGTCACCTTCAAGATCGATGGGATGGCGCTCACCGATCCCGGTCTCGCGGATCACCTCGCGGCTCTACCGAAAAAACACGACGCCCATGTGCAGATCAGCTTCACCCTCGGAGCGCTCTACCATCTTCGCAATATCCGCATCGACGGGGAGTTGCCGGCCAGCGTGCGATCCGTGTTCACGCTGAAAAGCGGCGATCCGGCCGTGGCCGATGCGGTGCTCGCAGCCGGAGCTCGAGTGCTGGCCGCCCTCCAGGATCAGGGCTATGCCTTTGCCAAGGTGGACACTCCGGTCGCCTATCAGGACCAGACGCAGCCCCTGCTCGACGTGACGTTTCACGTGGATGCGGGTCCGCGGGTCAATATCGGGCAAATCCACATCGAGGGACTGAAACGGGTGCATCAGGGTGTGGTGCTCCGGCGGCTGCTGCTGCACACGGGTGAGCTGTATCGCGCGAGCGCGATCGAGCGCGCTCGCACGGATCTGTTGAGTCCGGAGCTTGGCGTATTTGCCGCGGTCAGCGTCAAGGTCGGCACGGCGGTCGATGAGACGGGTGGAGTGCCGGTGACGTTCCAGATCCGGGAACGCCTCCGTCACATCTTCGGTGTCTCGGCAGCCTACTCGACCGACCTGGGGGGCAGCGGAACGGTCAACTGGGGCAATCGCGACGTGTTCGGTAACGCCGAGCAATTCAACGTGAGCGCCTCGATCACCGGTCTCGGCGGGAGCGCCACCAATGGAATCGGCTACGATGTGCCCGTCAAGTACATCCTGCCCGACTTCGGGCATCGTGATCAGTCGCTGCAATTCGCCGTGGAGGCGGTCAAGCAGGATCTGATCGCCTATGATCAAACCGCGCTCAAGGCCGGCATCACCCTCACTCGCAGGCTCAACAGGCTCTGGACGGTGAGCGGGGGCGTGAATGCGATCGAGGAGAACATCAACCAGATCATCGGCGCCGTGGTGACGCCGGATCCCACTGCCGCGGACCCCACCATGACCGTGACGGACATCAACCGGCAGACTTATAATTACACTCTCGTCGGCTTGCCGCTCATCGTAAGGTACGACTCCACCGGTCTGACCAATCCGCTCGACGACCCGACACACGGGATGCGTGATTCGTTGAGTGTCGTGCCGACTCATTCGCTGGGTCACTCGGACGCCACTTTCCTCATCACCACGATCAAGGCGGCGGCGTACTTCGATCTCGATCAGATTCTGTCCAAAGCTCCGGGGAGAAGCGTGTTTGCGGTGCGCGCGCTGGTGGGCTCCGCCGAGGGCCCGAACGTTTACGCCCTGCCGCCCGATCAGCGATTCTACGGCGGCGGCAGCGCGAGCATCCGCGGCTATCCGTATCAATCGGTGGGGCCTTACTTTCCGATCACCCAGGGTTGTCCGTCGAAGCCCGCCTCGCCGTGCGCGCCGGGGACGGTCATCGGCTACACCACCTATCCTGTCGGCGCAACCACGATCAGTGCGGGCACTATCGAGTTTCGCCAGCGTTTCGGCACGAACTTGGGCGCCGCTGTTTTTGCCGACGGCGGGCAGGTCGGCAACAAGCTCACACCCTCGGCGACCACTCTGTTCGTCGGCGTGGGGGCGGGCTTGCGCTACTACACGCCGATCGGGCCGATCCGACTGGATTTCGCGGTTCCGCTCAAGCGCTACGACAGCGATCCGCAGAAGTTTCAAGTCTACATCGGGCTGGGGCAGGCGTTCTGATGCGCCGGCCGGCACGAATCGCCGCCTGGGTCTTCGGCTCGATCGCAGCGCTCCTGGTGCTGGTGGTCGCGATCGTGCTGGTGGCAGGTAACACGCGCGCCGGCCGCGGAATGATCGAGCGTCTCACTTACCGTATCACCGGCGGCAACGTGAAGCTCACCGGTCTCGGCGGCTCCTTTCCGGCCGATCTCACGCTGGATCGCCTCGAACTCATCGATCGAGACGGGGTATGGCTGAGCGCCGAGCACATCGTCCTGCGCTGGTCGCCCTCTGCACTCCTCGAGCGGCGCATCAGCGCGAGCAGCCTGAGCGTTGCACGTCTCGACATGGAGCGAAAACCGGTGTCGTCGACGCCGAGCAGCACAGGCAAGGTTTCCATACCGCAAATCGACATCGCTCGATTCTCCATCGACGTGGTGCAACTCGGTGCGGCCCTCGCCGGCCGGTCGGTCGCCTTGTCCATCGCCGGCAGCGGCCGGATGGTCTCGCTCGAGGATGCTCGCATCGACGCGGAGGCGCATCGCATCGACCGCAATGGCATCGGCAACTACACGCTCAACCTGAGCTTCGATCCAAAGCGCATGGACGGCATGCTGACGGCGCACGAGCCGGCGGGCGGGCCGTTGGAAAACATTCTGCAGCTGCCGGGGCTCGGCGCGCTGTCCGCCAATCTCAAGATCGCGGGCCCGCGCGACGCCGAGCGCATCGACCTCGGGATCGAGGCCGGCGAGTTGAAGGCGCAGGTGCAGGGCAGCGTCGATTTGCGCGATGGCTCCGCGGACCTCGAGTACTCGCTCGCGGCGCCTCAGGTGAGCCCACGGCCGGATCTGCGCTGGCAGCGGGTCGCGCTCGATGGGCATTGGAAAGGCCCGTACACGAGTCCGACCGCGGATGCTCACCTCGAGATCGAGCGGCTGGAATTGCCCGCGGGTAACGCGATCGCGTCGTTGCGAGCCGACCTCGCGGCCGGCGGCGGCGGCGAGATCACGCTCAAGGGGACGATCGAAGGGTTGCGCATTCCGGGATCGCAGCCGATGCTCCTCGCGGGCGCCCCGCTCATGGTGGATGCGTCGCTGCGCGTGAAAGATGCGGCACGTCCCCTCAACGTGTCGGTCACTCACCGACTGTTCACCCTCAATGCGAACGCGGTCACTGCCGCTCCCCAGAGCGCCACATTCACTCTCAAGCTGCCGAGCATCGCGCCATTCGCGGCGCTCGCGGGCCAGAACTTGAGCGGCGATGCGACTTTGAAGGGGCAGATCGAGCGCCGCGAATCCGGCGTGGGGCTCACGCTGGATGGGAGCGCAGCGCTTGCCGGTGGCGGCCCCAGCTGGGTGAGCATGCTTGGCAATCACATCGTTCTCGCTATGTCGGGCGCGCTCTCCGACTCTGCCCTGACCATCGATCGCCTGCGCCTCGCCGGCACCTCATGGGGCTTGAGCGCGAGCGGCAAGGCAGACCGGGCAAGCCCGGCTCCCACCGGGGCGAATTCCGCCGCCGCGCAGGCAGGACTGGCCGCGGTCGTAAAGTCGCTGGACACGCGCTGGACGCTCGAGGTCGCCGATCTGGGCATCATCTCGAGCTCGTTGCGCGGAACCATGCAGGCCTCCGGACGATTGAGCGGCGCCGCCACGGCCCTCTCGAGCGATGCGCAACTGAAGAGTACGTTATCCCTCCGTGGCTCCTCGCCCGGCGAAGTGACCGCCGAGCTGCGGGCACGGGGGCTGCCGAGCAACCCGAGCGCGAGTATCGCCGCGCACGGCAGCCTCGACGGCTCGCCCCTCGAGCTCGTCGCCTCGCTGGCGCGCGGCGCACGACACGGGCTGCGCGCCCAGATCGAGCGCGGGGAATGGAAGAGCGCAAAGCTCGCGGGCGACTGGGCCATGCAATCGACCTTCGCCGACAGCCACGGACAGGTCCAGCTGCACGTCGGTGACCTTGCCGACTTGGACCACCTCCTGGGCACCGACATTCGCGGTAAGCTCGATGGCAACGTGCAATTCACGCCGCAGGCGGGAAGAACGCAGGCGAAGTTCGAGCTGGACGGCGAGGATCTGGTGCTGCGTCAGTTCGCCGGCACGGTGCACGTGTCGGGGCAGGGCTCGACCGACTCCGTGGCGGCTCAGCTCGCCGTCAAATCGCCCGACGTGCGCGGATTTCCCGCCGCGCTGTTGGCCGACGCCGCGATCGATCTCGAGCGCCGGACCATACACGTGCTGCATGTCACGATGGATTATCGCGGCCAGCAGGTTCGGCTGCTCGCCCCCGCACAGGTCTCCTACGGGACGGGACTCAGCGTGGATGTCCTGAGGCTCGGCGTGCAGAGCGCGGCTCTCGACGTGCGCGGCGAGATCTCACCAGCGCTGGACCTGCGCGCCTCCTTGAGCAACGTCGATGCGAAGCTCATCGACTCGTTCGCGCCCGATCTCGTTTCCCAGGGGACGGTCGAGGCGCGAGCCCGCCTGCGGGGCTCGCTGACCGCGCCCACCGGGCGAATTCAGCTGACGGCGCGCGGTTTTCGCTTCTCGGCCGACGAGGCGGTCGGCCTGCCGGCACTCGACCTCAATGCGGGGGCGGAGCTTCAAGGCGACGCCGCCACGCTCGATGTCCGGCTGAATGCCGGCACCACCTCGCTTCTGCGCGTCACGGGGGATGCCCCGCTCGATCCCCAGGGCGCTTATACCCTCAAGATCGAGGGCAAGATGGACGTCGGCCTCGCCAATCCGGTGCTGGAGGCGCGCGGGCTGCACGCAAGCGGCGATCTCTCGGTCGATGCCACCGTCGCCGGTTCCCTGGCCGAGCCGCAAATCCGCGGCGCCGTCACCCTGGCCAAGGGCAGTTTTCGGGACTACGTGCGTGGCGTGAACTTGACCAACATCGCCGCCGAGATCGAGGGCAGCGAGGGCACGCTGCAAATCAAAACCTTCAAGGCGAGCGCCGCGTCCGGGTCGGTCACCTTGAGCGGCAGCATCGGCGTGCTGCAGCCCGGCATCCCGGTGGACATCAAAGTGGCCGCCGCCAATGCACAGCCGATCGCGAGCAGCATTCTCACTGCGAAACTCAACGCGGACCTCAAGATCAGCGGCAAAGCCATGGAACGGCTCTCCGTGGGCGGCAAGATTTTCGTGAATCGCGCCGTCATCGGCATTCCGGATTCCCTGCCGCCGAACGTTGCCGTGCTCGACGTACGGCGGCGAGGCCGGGCTGCGCCGGTCGCAGGCAAACGCCGGGAAATCGATCTCGATATCACCATCCGGGCGCCGCGCAACGTGCTGGTGCAGGGCCGGGGACTCGATGCCGAGCTGGGTGACGGCGGGGAGGGCCTGCACATCGGCGGCACGGCGAGTCAGCCCGTCATCAACGGAGCGCTCCACTTGCTGCGCGGTGCCTTCAGCATAGGCTCGCGGCAGCTCACATTCGACACGAGCTCGACCGTCGGCTTCGACGGCGCGGGGCTGAAAAAGAACATCGACCCGACGCTCGATTTCACTGCGTCGGCGGTGATACCCACCGTGGTCGGCAGCACCGGGGGCGGCAGCGTGACGCTGCATATCACCGGCTATGCGGATGCGCCGAAAATCGAGCTGACCAGCACCACGGGCCAAAGTCAGGACGAGATCATGGCGCTCCTGCTGTTCGGCGAGCCGGCCTCGCAGCTTTCAGCACTGCAGCTCGCCCAGGTGGGTGCTGCGCTCGCGACCCTGTCCGGCATCGGCGGCGGCGGGAACTCACCGTTGACGCGAGTCCAAAGGTTCCTGGGGCTCGACCGATTGTCGGTGGGTCAGGCGACCACGACCACCGCAACCGGGGCCACGGAGAACTCGGGCGCCGCGATCCAAGCCGGCCGCTACGTGACCCGGCGCGTTTACGTCGAAGCCAAGCAGAGCACGACGGGCCAGAGCCAGGTGGAAGTGGATGTCGATCTGACGAAGCATCTCAAGTTGCAGACTCGGCTCGGTAACGGCACGGCCGTCCAGGGCACCACGCCGGAGAACGACCCGGGAAGCAGCGTCGGGCTGTCCTATCAATTCGAATATTAGAGAGCGAGTTAGCCGTCTACCACGCCGATCGCGATGGACGACACCGAGGCGCGGAAAATTTTGCTACACGCCACAGGGCGGCGACGGCAGCGCTCGCCGAGCCGAGCACCCGGCGGGAGTCCGCTTCGAAATCTCGTGTATGGCGGGAAGCAATTTTCCTTCAGCTGTATCTATCCCCACGGCCGGAAGGCCGGTCAAGGGGGATAGCTCGTGCAATCGTCCAGTTTCGCACCGCCCAGTCTCGTGACGCCTCAGCTCGCGCCCCACCGTCCGCTCAAGGTTGCTTTTGCTTGATGGCGTCGAGAATGGCGTGCGGATCGGCCGGCTTGGTCATCTCTTCCATCTCTTCCTCGTGCTCGCTCGCCGCCTCGGCGGGTACACCGCGCATGTCCTTGAGCTCGCGCAACATGGCATCGACCATCTCGAGCGTCTTCGTCGCCTTCTGCTCGGTCAAGAGGTTGATCTGCAGATCGAGATGCGAGCGGTGCTCTGCTATCTGAGCCATGCGGGTTTGGCGGCGCCGCGTGAGCCATGCGATGGCGAAAAATCCCGCGGGCGCGAGCACCCACGGTGTCCAGGGCGCGATGTTTATGACGCGCTTGAGACCCCACTGCGCGACGTCCGCGATCTTGGCGAACGCGACGGCGGCGGCTCCGACCGCGGCGGCAGCGCCCCACATCAGGAGGCGAGCCCGCCAGTGACGATATGACAATAGCTGGTCGTAGCGCATGGGACGGCAATATAGCAGGGCGAGACGAGGCGACGGCGGAGCCGCGAGGCGCCGAAACGCGAGACCTCTTTATGCTAGATTCCGCCGCGGGCCCGCTCGGCCTTCGCAGCAGGGATTGGCAGGTGCAGAGACCATTCGTCGACGGGTTGATCGAGAAGCGATCGATCGATTACATCCCTCTGGCGGAACGCCACGGCAAAGTCTGGCATCTGTGGCCCGTGTGGTTCTCGGGAGGCGCGCATCTTGCGACCGTGGCGACGGGGGTGGTGGGCATCGCCCTGGGCGGCAATTTCCTCTGGATGTCGATCGCCGTGGTGCTCGGCGCCGCGCTGGGCACGTTCTTCATGGCTTTTCACTCGACGCAGGGACCGCGGCTCGGACTGCCGCAGATGATCCAGTCGCGGCCGCAGTTCGGATACGTCGGCGCGCTGTTGGTGTGGGGCGTGGCGCTGCTCGCCTACATAGGCTACAACGCCTTCAATCAGGTGCTCGCGGAGCAGACGCTGCATTCGCTCTACGGCGCCCCACCGGTGCCCACTCTGCTCGTATTCGCGCTGGCATCGCTCGCCCTGGCCATCGTCGGATACGATCTCATCCACATCGCCCAGCGCTGGATCGCCTATGTGCTCATCGTGGCGCTGCTCGTGTTCAGCGTCGCGCTCCTCGCGCGCGTGCATTTCCCGGCGGGCCAATTGTCGTACCACGGTTTCCGCGCAGTGCCGTTTCTCGCACAATTCTTCGCTGCCGCCGCCTACCAGGTGTCGTGGTCGATCTACGTGTCGGATTACTCGCGCTACCTGCCGAGCGATGTGGGCGTGAGCCCGTGTTTCTGGTGGACCTATCTCGGCGCTTTCGTCGGCGGCTCCTGGACCATGCTCGTCGGCACCGCCGCGGCCGCGCTCTATCCGAAGCTCGAGGTCGTCGGAGCGCTGCGCGCTGCCGCGGATGCGGCGATCCCCGGGCTCGGCAAGCCGCTGCTGCTGTGCTCGCTGCTGGGTCTGCTCACCATCACGACCCTCAACTTCTACGGCGCATCGCTCACGCTCTTGAGCGTCGTCGACTCGCTGAAGCCGGGCCGCCCGACCCTCGCGCGCCGGCTGCTCACGCTCGCGGTCTCGGCCGTCGCCGCGTGCGCCCTCGCACTGGCCTCCACGGAAAACACGGTGCAGAAATTCGGTGAGTTTCTCGCCGTGCTCCTGTATCTGTTCACGCCCTGGACGGCGATCAACCTCGTGGACTTTTATTGGGTTCGCAAGTGTCACTACTCGGTGCGCGAGATTTTCAATCCCCGCGGGATGTATGGGCGCTGGAACTGGCGCGGGCTGCTCGCTTACGGCGGGGGATTCGTGGCGATGATTCCGTTCTTCAGCGTTCCCGGGCTGTATGTGGGTCCCGTCGCCAGAGCCCTTGGCGGCGCCGATGTCGCGATGCTGGTCGGCCTGCCGGTAGCCACGGTCATCTATCTATGGGCCTGCCGCTCGCTCGACCTCGAGACGGACCGCCGCCGCGCCGTCGAGGCCGATGCGGGTCTCGAAGCGGCGCAGACGTCCTAATTCTTCAGCCGGTAACCCGTCTTGAATATCCAGCCGATTACGGCAAGACAAGCGGCGAAGAAGCCCAGGGCCATGCCGAAGCTGAGATAAATGCTGACGTCGGACCTGCCGTAGAAGCACCAGCGAAATCCGCTGATCAAATACACGATGGGATTGAAGAGGCTGAAAGCGCGCCACGCGGGAGGCAGCATGTCGATGGAGTAGAACGCTCCGCCGAGGAAGGTGAGGGGCGTCACCACCAGCGTGGGGATGAGCTGCAGCTGCTCCCATCCTTTGGCCCACAGCCCGAGAACGAACCCGAACATGCTGAAATTCACGGCCGTCAACAGCAGAAAGCCGACCATCAGCAGCGGATGCATGATCCTGAGCGGCACGAACAGCGATGCCGTCGCCAGGATCACGATGCCGAGCGCGACGGACTTGGAGGCGGCGGCGCCGATATAGGCGATCACGATCTCGAGATACGAGATGGGCGCGGAGAGCAGCTCGTAGATGGTGCCGATGAATTTCGGAAAGAAAATGCCGAACGAGGCGTTTGAAAGGCTTTCGGTGAACAAGGCGAGCATGATGAGCCCCGGGACGATGAAGGCCCCATAACTCACGCCGTCCACGGCCGTCATACGGGATCCGATCGCCGCGCCGAACACCACGAAGTAGAGCGAGGTCGTGATGACGGGAGTCACGAGCGTTTGGACGAGGGTGCGCAGCGCGCGGGCGATCTCGAACTTGTAGATCGCCCAGACGCCGTAGCCGTTGAACTCGAATCGCAACGCGGGGCGGCTCATGCGCGTCCGCCCGGCGACCGGTCGCTCACCAGGCTCACGAAAATCTCCTCGAGGGAGCTCTGATGGGTTTCGAGGTCCTTGATGGGGATCGACAGCTCGCTCATCTGTTGCAGGAGCAACGGTATGCCGGCATCGCTGCCGCTATCGAAGGTGCACTCGAGCGAAAGCCCGTCATGCTCGAGAGCCAGGTTCCAGGGGGCGAGCTTCGGGGGAATCCGCGAGAGCGGCGATCGCAGATGCAACGTGAGGCGTTTCTTGCCGAATTTGCGCATCAGCGTCGCCTTCTCCTCGACCAGAATGAGGGACCCCTTGTTGATGACCCCCACGCGGTCCGCCATCTCCTCGGCTTCCTCGATGTAGTGGGTGGTCAAGATGATGGTGACGCCGCGCTCGCGCAAGCCGCGCACGAGATTCCACATGTCGCGCCGCAGCTCCACGTCTACGCCGGCGGTGGGCTCATCGAGGAACAGGATGTCGGGCTCGTGGGAGAGGGCCTTCGCAATCATCACACGGCGCTTCATGCCGCCGGACAGATCCATGATGCGGCTGTCCCGCTTGGCGCTCAATGAGAGGTCACGCAGCAGGCTTGCGATGTAATCGGGATTGGGGGCCCGGCCAAACAGGCCGCGGCTGAAGCTCACCGTGGCCCACACGGTCTCGAACGAGTCGGTGGTCAATTCCTGGGGCACGAGTCCGATTTTCGTGCGCGCGGCGCGATAGTCGGTCACGATGTCGTGGCCATCGGCAACGACGCGTCCGCTGCTCGCCGTGACGATGCCGCAAATGATATTGATCAACGTCGTCTTGCCGGCGCCGTTCGGACCAAGGAGGGCGAAGATCTCGCCTTTCAGGATCTCGAGGTCGATTGGCTCGAGCGCTCGCACGCCGGATGCGTACGATTTACTGACGTTCTCGATCGAAATTACCGGCGGCGTCATGCGTGAAGGGCGAGCGGCGATCCCCGTCGATCAGGCATGTGCAATGCGCTGGAGCAACGCGGCCGTGAATTGCGCCGTCGTCGCCTTGCCGCCGAGGTCACCGGTGCGCACCTCATCCAAGTTGAGAGTCTCGCTGATGGCCGTGCGCAGGCGCAGCGCCATGTCCGACAACTTGCAGTGATCGAGCATCATCGCCGCGGCGAGGAGCAATGCGGTCGGATTGGCGATGCCCTTGCCGGCGATATCCGGCGCCGAGCCATGCACGGCCTCGAAGATGGCGGCGTCCGCACCGATGTTCGCGCCGGGCGTCATGCCGAGACCGCCGACCAAACCGGCGACCAGGTCCGAGAGGATGTCGCCGAACAGGTTGGTCGTCACCAGCACATCGAACTGCCAGGGATTGAGCACGAGCTTCATCGCGCAGGCATCGATGATGACCGTGTCCAACGTGAAGCGGCCCTTGTACTTGCGCTCGTAGAGCTCCTCGCCGGTCTCTAGAAAGATACCGGTGAGCGCCTTCATGATGTTGGCTTTGTGGACGATGGTGACTTTCCTGCGGCCGGTGGCGATCGCATGCTCGAAAGCGAACTCGAGAAGCCGTCGGCTGCCTTGGCGGGTGTTCACGCCGCTGGCAATCGCCACGGCGTGAGGATCGTCCCCGATCTGGATGTAGTGCTCGTGCCCGATGTACAGACCTTCGAGATTCTCGCGAACGACAACGAGATCGATGTTCTCGAATCGGCCTCCCGGAACGAGCGTGCGCGCCGGACGCAGGTTCGCATACAGCTTGAATTCTTCGCGCAGGCGCACGTTCGATGAGCGGTAGCCCCCGCCCGAGGGCGTCTCGAGCGGCCCCTTGAGCGCCAGGTGCGTGCGGCGGATGCTCGCGATGGTGCGAGTGGGCAGCGGATCTCCCTCGGCCTTCACTCCTTCCATGCCCGCGATCTGGCGGTCCCACTCGAACGGCGCGCCGAGGGCATCGAGCGCCGCCACCGCGCAGTCGACGATCTCGGGGCCGATGCCGTCGCCCGGAATCAGGGTCGCGGGAATCGCTTGTGTCATCTTGAGTCTTTGAGGCCGGCGAAGCGCGATAGCATACTCGAACTTCAGTACAAATCCTTGCTCATGGGAACGAACTCGATGCTCTCGCCGTTGCCGAGATCGTAACTCACGTGCTGCGTGCCGACATAGCCGCGCGCGCAGTAGAGCTTCACGCCCGGCAGCGTTGCCATCAACTCGACGCGTGAGAAGCCGCGCGCCCGCGCCTCGCTCTCGCAACGCTCGAGCAGGAGCGATCCCACTCCACGCCGCGCCTTCGAGGGCTCGACGAAGAACGCGCGAATCTTGGCGGCGTGCGTGCGTGGATCGAGCATCGCCGCATCGCGGTCCGTACGCGCATCGCCGCCGAACAATGTCGCCCGGAAGCTCCATCCACCGCAGCCGGCGAGCGCGCCGTTCTCCTCCGCGACGAAATAGGTCCCGTCATCGAGAAGCTGCGTATCGATGCCGAATGCGCCGCGCAATGCGCCGCTTACTTGCCCGGGGCTGTAATCATCCTGGCTCAAGCCGCGCGCCGAGCGCTCGATGAGCGGGGCGAGGAGAGGAATATCGGCGCGCGTAGCGTGCCGCAGCGTGATGCTCATGGGCTCGGCCTCAAGCGCGCGGTAGCGGCAGCGGGGGCTTGTGACGCGGAGCGCAGCATGGCGAAGGAGGCGTACACGATCACGACGATCACCAGCCAGCGCAGCGCATCGAGCGGCAGCGCTTTGACGATGAAGGCGGCAATCAGGACGCCCACGACCCCGCCGAATGTGAGTCCGAGAGAGGCGCCCCAGGCGAATTTACCGGTTTGGAAGAAGCGCAGGCTCGCCACCGGCTGCAACAGCGCGCAGGCGCCCATCATGATCGGAAAGGCGGCGATGGGATGCATGCCGAGAAGCGCGAGCGTGATCATGCATGGCGCGTACAGGCCGATGCCCGCGCTCATCAGTGCACCGAGGATGAAGTTCACGCCGACCGCGAACGGAAACTTCCAGCCCACGAGACTCATGGCGGTGCCGCCTCCGGGCAACGCATGCAAATTGACGGCGGTGAACACGCTCCCGGCGATGAGCAGCGCCACTCCCATGGTGATCTGGATCGCGCGCCGGGACAGCCGCGCCACGACGTCGGCGCCGAGCCACGCGCCCACCGTGGCGCTCAGGATCATGCTGATGAGCAGGCGCGGCTCGACCTCGATCGCGCCCACGAAAATCACCGCTTCGGCGACGGCCGCCGCCGTGAGGCCGACATTGAGGGTGCCGGGAATGCGCTCGTCCGGAACCATATGGCGCAATTTGAAAATCGCCGTGGTGGGAGCGAAGGACCCGATCCCCAAGGTGTCGAAGAAGGCGGTGACGAGTCCGACGGCGATCTCCACGGGCCGGGGCCAACGTCGATCGGGCGTGCGCGGCGCGGCGCGCACGGCGCCCACGATGAACGCGATCGAGGCTGCGCCCAGAGCGGCGTAAAAGAAAATCTGCGCGAGATTCATCTCGGGAATATACCTCTTCGCGGGCCCAAGTATTCAGCTTGCCCCGGTTGTCGTACACTCTCGCACGCGGGTCGGCGCCCGCCGATCGGCAAAAACACGAGGGGATGAATGACCATGAGCACGTTGCGGGCGTTGCCCGTCCTGGTGGGTGCGGTCCTGACTGCGGGTGCTTGGGCAGCCGTTTTTCCGAACCCGCTGCCCCCGGATCCGACGCTCAAAGTCGAGAAGCTGCCCGCGAAATATCCGACAGGTTGGGCCTTCTTGAATTATGCCGGCGACCGCATCGAGCTTCGCAACGTCGGCAGCGACAGCCGGGATGTCAAGGCTCAGTTGCAGGCGCGCGATTCGACGACCCTCCTGGTTTCGGATAAGCGTCCGGAGATCTACACTGCGGATACGGTATGGTCGCGCGGCGTGCGCGGCACGCGTACCGACTTCATCACGATTTACGATGCACAGACTCTCGATGTGGCGGGAGAGATCGTTTTGCCCGGCGCCAAGCGGGCGCTGATCACTGCAATGGAAGGGCTGTTCGCGTTCACCGATGACCAGCGCCTGGCGCTGGTGTTCAATTTCACGCCGGCTGCCTCGGTGACCGTGGTCGACCTGGTGAAGCGTCAGCCGCTCGGCGAGATCGAGATTCCGGGCTGCTCGCTCGTCTATCCTTCCGGCCAGCGCGGCTTCTCGACGCTGTGCTCGAGCGGGACATTGCTCAGCATTCGACTCGATGCCAACGGCGCGGTCGCCGGCCGCAACGAATCGAAGCCGTTCAATCTCCTCGATTCGGACCCGTTGTTCACGGGCAGCGCGGAGCTCGGCGGTGTGCGCTACTTCCCAAGCCTGCACGGCCGCATCCAGCCGATAGACATGAAGAGCGACGACGTCAAGGTGTTGGCCGACTGGCCGCTGGTGAGCGCGGCGGACCGGGCGGTCAACTGGCGCCCGAGCGGCTGGCAGCTCATCGCGAGCGACGGCAAAAAGCTGCTGTACGTTCTGATGCAGCCCAATGCCGAGGAGGGCACGCACAAGGATCCCGCCACGGAGGTATGGGTATTCAACGCCGAGACGAAGACCCGCGTGAAACGGTTGCGGCTGGTGCGGCCGGGCTCGTCCGTCGCGCTCACGCGCGGGACCGATCAGCTCATGCTGGTGCAGGCCGGCACGCGCCTCGACGTGTACGACCCCCAGGGCGGCGCCCTGGTGCGCAGTCTCGATCTTCCCGGACTTCATACGCGCATGCAAATGGAGCCCATGCATTGAGCCCCGCCGACGGTGTGGCCGGGGTGCTGCTCGCACAGCTTGCGGCTTTCCTCGCGCTGCTTCTCGCTGCCTCCGCCGCTCATAAGGCCGTGAGCTGGCGACGCACTCGGGAGGTCATGAAGGATTTCGCGGGTGTGCCGCGGCCCGCGGCCTCCGGCGCGGCCTTGCTGGCCTGCGTTGCCGAAGCGCTCGCCGCCGCATCGCTCATGCTGCCGGACTATCGGTGCGCGGGCGCCTTGCTCGCCGCCGCGATCTTTGCGGCGTACCTGGCGCTCATCGCGCGGGCCGTGATCCAGCGCCGTGCGGCCGTCGACTGCGGCTGCAGTTTCGGTGCGGGGCGCAAGCGCTTGGGCGCCTTCGAGTTGGCGCGCAACGGCGCGCTTTTCGCATCCGCGCTGATCTTGAGCGCTTTTGCGCAGGATACCGGGTCGATCGCGCCGTCGCAGTTGCTCGCAGCGTGCGCTCTGCTCGCGCTTTACGGTGCGTTCGATCAAGTGATGGCGCTGCGGCCGATGCGCAGGGGTACGGTGCTGTGAGCTTCGTGATCGCCTCGCAGATTGCCCTGTGGATTGCCGTGCTCGGCCTTGGTGTCGTGTGCATGGCACTGGCGCGTCAGGTCGGCGTGCTGCATCAACGCATTGCTCCCGCGGGAGCGCTCGCGCTACGCCAACCGCTCGAGATCGGCGAGCCCGTTCCCGAGATGACTTTGAGCGCCCTGGATGGTTCTGCGGTACGCATCGGCGGGGGGCGCAGCCAACGCAGCCAGCTCTTGTTATTCGTCTCGCCCGATTGCGCGATTTGCGAATCGCTTTTACCGGCCGTGCGCTCGGCGCAGGGCGCCGAGCGCTCATGGCTCGACATCGTGCTCGCGAGCGACGGCGATGCGGTCAGACAGGCTGAATTCGTGAGGGACAAGGGCTTGAGCAAGTTTCCCTACGTGCTGTCCGAGCATCTGGGACGTACCTTCGGAGTTGCGAAGTTGCCATATGCGGCGCTGATCGATGAGGCCGGCAGGCTGTCGGCGACGGGCCTCGTCAACACGCGCGAGCACTTGGAAAGCTTGTTCGAGGCCAAGGAACGCGGCGTAGCCAGCATTCAGCAGTTCCTACAGCGCGGAGAGTGACGTGGATCAATTCGATCGATTGGCGGAGAAGATGTTTCGCGGGCTCGCAAGCCGCACCTCGAGACGCAGCGTCGTCAGTATCGTGGGCGGCTTCATCGCCGGCGCCGCGACATTGCCTCTGTTACCCGTAGCGAAAGGCGCCGAGGCGCCGGGCACGGATCCCGATGATCCGAATTCCGGTGAGCCTGCACCGCAGCTCTCCGGCAACCCCCAGGACCCGGGCGACCGCACCAAGTGCGATTACTGGCGCTACTGCGCGATCGACGGATCGCTCTGCGCCTGTTACGGCGGCAGCGTCACGTCTTGCCCGCCGGGCACGGAAATGTCGCCCATCACGTGGATCGGCACTTGCCGCAATCCCGCCGATCAGCGCAATTACATCATCTCGTACAACGATTGCTGCGGCGGTGTGGCGTGGGGGCGTTGCGCCTGCCAGAACAATCAGGGCGACCGCCCGGTGGTGCGGCCGCAGACCAACAACGAGGTGACGTGGTGTTTCGGCACGAAGAGCCAGTCCTACACCTGTACGGTCGCTCTGATTCTCGGCGTGGCCATGGAGCAGAAGAAGTAGAGCGGCCCGTGAGAAGAACACCGCTCATTGCGAGCGCGACCGCGGTGCTACTTGCATTAGCCGCGGCCGCCCAGCCGGCGGCGCCCGACGCGCCGGCGCCCGGAGTCGAGAATCCGCAGCGTGCCTGGCAGAACTGGACCTTGAATTGCCAGGGCTGCCATCGATTGGACGGATCGGGGTCGGACGCCACGGCGCCGGGCATTGCGGGCACGGTGGCCAAGTTCCTCTGGGTGCCCGGCGGCCGCGAGTACCTCGAGCGCGTTCCGGGTGTCGCCACCTCGCCGTTGTCGGATGCGGACCTCGCCGAGGTGATGAACTGGATGTTGTGGCGTTTCGACCGGGAGCACGTGCCGGCAAGCTTCAGGCCCTTCACCGCGGCGGAAATCGGCCCCTTGCGTGCGCGCCCGCTGCGTCTCGAGGCCTCGCAGATGCGCAGCGCGCTCTTGCGCCAGGTGGATGCCCAGGACGACTCGCAATGAGTCGTTGCCACGCACGGGTCGATTCATTACCGTGGATCCGGTGAAGCGCACCGCCTCGCGAGGTGATGAAGGTGGAGCTGGAAAACGAATTCATCGCGCGCTTGGCACATGAGCTGCGCAACCCGCTGAACGCGATCCTGGGCTGGGCGACCATCTTGAACCGCCGGCAAGATCTGCCCGAGACCGCAATCCAGGCATTGCAGGCCATTGAGCGCAATGCGCGCCTGCAGGCGAGGATGATCTCGGATCTGCTCGATTACGCTGAGATCAGCTCCGGCAAGATGCAGCTGGTGATCGAGACCATCGATCCTTATCCGGTGGTGCGCGCCGCCCTGGAATCGGCCGGCGCGGCCGCGCGCGCTGCGGAGGTCACGCTGGATTCGCGGTTCGACCAAGCCGCTCTGCGCATCGAGGCGGATGCGGCTCGCCTGCAGCAGGTCATTTGCAACCTCCTGACCCACGTCATCGAGTTTTCCAGTCGTGGCGACACGGTACGTCTAGAAGCCGGACGCAGCGGCGGCTCTTTCAGGCTCGTGGTGAGCGACCGGCGGGACGCGGCCACGACTCGGAGCCGCGGTCTCGGGCTCGGCATGACGATCGCCAAACAATTGACGGAGCTGCACTCGGGTACCTTTCGGGCCGGGGCCGGGGCCGGGGGCGCGGGCAACGGCTCGGGCACGCTCACCGTCCAAATACCCTTGAGTCCGGAAGGGGCCGAGGCCGGCCGCTAAGTCTCTTGTGCAGCGCAGCATTATCCGCTAGGGGAATCACCTACCCGCTGGATAGTCGATCTGCTCAGCGATTTCATGTAGTATATGCGCCGGTCGTGAATTACTACTTCGGTCCGTTTCTGGTCTCTGTCGCTTACGGCGGCATCTTGACCACAACCATCAAAGCAGCTTTCTTCGATCCAGGTGGCCGGCATTGCGCCAATGGCAGGTGCTCGGCCGATTGTCTCTCTTGCAGTTAGGTGTTTCTAAATGACGAAAATGTATGTTGGCAATCTCCCGTTCTCAATGGACGAGTCCGCGGTGCGTGCTTTGTTCGAAAAGCACGGCCCCGTCCAGTCGGTTGCGCTGATCAATGATCGCGACACCGGTCGGCCCCGCGGTTTCGGCTTCGTTGAAATGGCGAGCGCGGACGCGGCTCGTGCCATGCAGGCCCTCAACGGCCACGACGTCGAAGGGCGAGTGCTGAAGGTGAACGAGGCGCAGGAGCGCACCGGCGGTGGCGGCGGTGGCGGCGGCGGCGGCGGATCGCGAGGTCCGAAGCGCTGGTAAGCGGTTTCTGAACCGCGCAAGGACTGGGGCCGCAGCGATGCGGCCCCAGTCGAAGCAAACGCGGATGAAGGTCGCGGATATGGGTTTACGCTCAAGTCCGATGCGCCTATAATCGCGGCCCTCGGCGGGGGATCGCAGCAAGCTACAAAGAGAAGCGGGCGATCCTTCCGGGAACGTTCGTACGGAACGCTTGAATGGCCCCTTGGAGGGGCTTTTTCGTTGAAGAGGATAGGGGGCCGATGGTCCCCTTTTTTGTTTGAAGAGCCGCGTCGCATGCGAAGCGACGCGCGGGCCGGGGTCGGAAGATGCGTGACGCCTTGATGCGCTTGCTAGAGCCGCCGATCGAGGCGCTGGGCTTTGAGTTGCTCGACCTCGAGCTCGCGCAGTCTGGTCGCAGCGGGGTTCTGCGGATATTCATCGATCGCATGCCTTCGGCGGGTGCCGGCGTGACGGTCGACGATTGCGCTGCAGTAAGTCACGCGGTGAGCGAGGTGCTCGAGATCGAGGATCCGATCAAAGGCAACTACACCCTGGAAGTATCTTCGCCCGGGTTCGATCGGATATTGCGCAAGCGCGCGCATTTCGAGCGTTTTATAGGCGAACGGATCTTCGCCGAGCTGAAGCTGCCGCTCGATGGGCGGCGGCGCTTTGTCGGAACGTTGAAATCGATCGGGAGCGACTCGATCTTGGTTGAAGTCGACGGGCGGCCATACGAGCTGCCATTCGAGCGGATTCAGAAGGCACGATTGCGGCCGGAGTGACCAGGAGCCAAAGGACATGAACAAAGAAATTTTGATGGCGGTGGACGCCGTTTCCAACGAGAAGGGCGTCGATAAGGAAATTATCTTCGACGCTCTCGAGGCGGCACTGGCGTCTGCGACCCGCAAGAAGCACGGCGAGGAGCTCGACGTGCGCGTGGCGATCAACCGCAAGACCGGCGGCTACGACACGTTCCGCCGATGGAAGGTGTTTGCGGACGATTCCACGGAGCTCGAGGTACCCGAGCGCGAGTTGCGCATGGACGATGCGCGCGAGATCGACAAGGACGTCGAAGTGGGCGGCTACGTCGAGGAGCCGATGGAATCGGTGCCCTTCGGACGCATTCTCGCCCAGACCGCCAAGCAGGTGATCGTGCAGAAGGTCCGGGAGGCGGAGCGCGCTCAGGTGGTGGACGCCTACAAGGACCGCGCCGGCACGCTCGTCAGCGGCATCGTCAAGCGCGTCGACCGTAACGGGGTCTACGTGGACCTCGGCGCGAACGCCGAGGGCTACATCGCGCGTGAGGAAATGATTCCGCGCGAGCCCGTGAGATCTCAGGACCGCATCAAGGCGTACCTCAAGGAGGTGCGCACGGAGCCGCGCGGTCCGCAGCTGTTCTTGTCGCGCACCGCCCCCGAGTTCCTTATCGAGCTTTTCAAGCTCGAGGTCCCGGAAGTGGGGCAGGGCTTGATCAACATTCTGGCCGCGGCCCGCGACGCGGGTGTGCGCGCCAAGATCGCGGTGCGCTCTAACGACCCGCGCGTCGACCCGGTCGGGGCTTGCGTCGGCATGCGCGGCTCGCGCGTCCAGGCCGTCTCCAACGAGATCGCGGGCGAGCGCGTCGACATCATTCCCTTCGATGAAAACGCAGCGCAGTTCGTCATCAATGCCATGGCGCCCGCCGAGGTCACCTCGATCGTCGTGGACGAGGACTCGCACTCCATGGACATCGCGGTATCCGAGGACAAGCTCTCGCAGGCCATCGGCCGCGGCGGCCAGAACATCCGCCTGGCGAGCGAGCTCACCGGCTGGGAATTGAACGTCATGAGCGAGTCACAGGCCGAGGCGAAGAGTGAAAGCGAGTCGCTCGCCCTGCGCGAGACGTTCATGCAACAGCTGGACGTCGATGCGGACGTCGCGAGCATTCTGGTACAGGAGGGTTTCTCGACCATCGAGGAGATCGCCTACGTGCCCGCGAGCGAATTGAACGCCATCGAGGAGTTCGATGAGGAGATCGTGAAGGAGCTGCGTACCCGCGCGCGCGACGTACTGCTGACGCAGGCCATCGCGAGCGAGGAGTCGATGGACGGCGGGGAGCCGGCGGCGGATCTGGTCGAGCTCGCCGGCGATGATCTCGCCAAGGCGCTGGCCCGCAAAGGCGTGCGCACGCGCGAGGATCTGGCGGATCTGGCGGTCGACGAGCTGGTCGAGATGGGCGGTATCGATGAAAAGAAGGCCGCCGAATTGATCATGGATGCGCGCAAGCATTGGTTTGCGGAAGAGGAAAGGGTTTAGGAGCAGCGGTATGGCAGATGTAACGGTCGCGCAATTCGCCGAAGTCCTCAAAGTACCGGTCGATCGGCTGCTGCAGCAGCTCGATCAGGCGGGGATCAAGGTCGATGGCGCGGAGGACATGATCAGCGAGGATGCGAAGCACGAACTGCTCACCCATCTGCGGCGCAGCCACGGCCGCGACGATGGGCGCGCCGATGCCGCACCGCGTAAGATCACGCTGCGACGCAAATCGCAGTCGGAACTGAAGCTCGCGAGCCCTCAGGGCCGGGCACGCACTGTCAACGTGGAAGTGCGCAGCAAGCGCACCTACGTCAAGCGCGAAGTGCTCGAGGATCAGGCGCGCCATCAGCAAGAGGAATTGGATCGTCAGCGCGAGAGCGAGGAGCAGGCCAAGGCAGCGCTCGAGCGCGCCGAGCACGAGCGGCTCGAGAAGGAGCGCCTCGACCGCGAGCGCCTCGAGGAGGAGAACCGGCGCCGGAGCGATGAGGAGAATCGCAAGCGCACGGCCGAGGAGGAGGCACGGCGTCAAGCCGAGGCGCAGGCGCGCGAGCAAAGCGAGCGCGAGCGCAAAGCCGCGACCGCGGCGGCGGCCAAACCGGCCAAGGCCGTGCGCGAGACCCAGGACGACAAGGCGACGCGTTACGGCCGCCAGGAGCTGCACATCGTCGGCGATGTGAGCTCGCGGCACAAAAAGAAGAAGTCGCGCGATGGGCGCCGCCGCTCGATGGGCGGCGATACGGACACCAAGCATGGCTTCGAGATGCCGACCGCGCGCGTCGTGCGCGAAGTACCGATCGGCGAGGCCATGACGGTCGGCGAGCTGGCCCAGAAGATGGCTGTCAAGGCGACCGAAGTCATCAAAGTCATGATGAATATGGGCGTCATGGCGACCATCAATCAGACGATCGAGCAGGACACGGCCATGCTGGTGGTGGAGGAAATGGGCCACACCCCCGTGTTGCGCAAGGAAAACGTCATCGAGGAAAGCCTGCAGGGCGAGACCGATACCACGCTCGAGGTATTGCCGCGGCCGCCGGTGGTCACCGTCATGGGGCACGTAGACCATGGCAAGACCTCGCTCCTCGACTACATCCGGCGCGCCAAGGTGGCGGCCGGCGAGGCGGGTGGGATTACCCAGCACATCGGCGCGTATCACGTGGAGACCGCGAAGGGCATGGTCACTTTCCTGGATACGCCGGGCCACGCCGCGTTCACTTCCATGCGGGCCCGGGGCGCGCAGGTGACCGATATCGTGATCCTCGTGGTGGGAGCCGACGACGGGGTCATGCCGCAGACGATCGAGGCGATCCAGCATGCGCAGGCGGCCCAGGTTCCAATCGTCGTGGCACTCAACAAGATCGACAAACCCGAGTCCGATCCGGAGAAGGTCAAGCAGGAGCTCACCAAGTACGGCGTCATTCCAGAGGAATGGGGCGGCGAGAACATTTTTGTGAGCGTCTCGGCCCGCACCGGACAAGGCGTCGATCAGCTGCTCGACGCCGTGCTGCTGCAGGCCGAGGTGCTCGAGCTCAAGGCGCCGATCGACGGACTGGCCGCCGGCTATGTGATCGAGTCGAGCCTCGAGAAGGGGCGCGGCGCCGTGGCGACCGTGCTCGTGCTGCGCGGCACCTTGAAGCTCGGCGATGCGTTGCTGATCGGACAGGAATTCGGCCGCGTTCGCGCGCTGTTCGACGAGGCCGGAAAGCCGGTGGAAGCCGCCGGACCTTCGATACCCGTGGTGGTGCTCGGCCTGTCCGGCGCTCCCAATGCGGGCGATGAGCTGCTGGTGGTCGAAAGCGAGCGCAAGGCGCGCGAAGTGGCCCTGCACCGCCAGGCCAAGTCTCGGGACGTCAAGCTCGCGCAGAAGAGCGCGAACATGCAGGACGTGTTCTCCACCATGGGCGAGACCAAGCCCAACCTCGTGCAGCTGCTGGTGAAGGCGGACGTGCAGGGCAGTGTCGAGGCGCTCCGCGATGCGCTCAAGGCCCTCTCGACGGATGAGGTCGGCGTCAACGTGGTCTCCTCCGGAGTCGGCGGCCTCACCGAGTCCGACGTCACCCTGGCGGCGGCCTCGAAGGCGCGGATCATCGCCTTCAATGTCCGCGGCGATGCCGCTGCGCGCATCGCGATCAAGGATCATGGCGTCGACGTGCGCTACTACAGCATCATTTACGAGGCCATCGACGACATTCGCGCGGTGCTTACCGGAATGCTCGCGCCCGAAGTCAAGGAGCAGATCGTGGGCCTCGCGGAGGTGCGCAGCGTGTTCCGCTCGAGCAAGTTCGGCACGGTGGCGGGCTGCATGGTCATCGACGGCTACGTGCGCCGCAATTTCCCGATCCGCGTGCTGCGCGACAACGTGGTGATATTCGAAGGGGCGCTGGAGTCGCTGAAGCGATTCAAGGACGACGTCAACGAGGTGCGTGCCGGCACCGAGTGCGGCATCGGCGTGAAGAACTACAACGACGTGCGCGAGGGCGATCAGATCGAGTGTTACTCGCGGGTCGAGGTGGCGCGCACGCTGTGAAGAACAATCCCCGTGCGCGGCGCCTCGGCGACCAGATTCAGCGCGAGCTGACCGAGCTGCTGCGGCGCGACGTGAAGGATGAGCGCATCGGCAACGTCACGATCACGGCGGTGGACGTCACCGGCGACTTGCGCACGGCTCGGGTGCACTATCTGATCTTCGGCAAGGACGGGCCGGACGAGCAGGTCCAAGCCGGGCTCACCAGCGCCGCGGGTTTTCTGCGCAATGCGCTCTCGAAGTCCCTGATGATCCGCTACACGCCCACTTTGACTTTCACGCTCGACACCTCGATCGAGCAGGGTGTGCGGCTCGCGCAGCTGATCGATTCGGTGAGCAAGCACGACAAGCATGAATGAGGACGTGGACGGCATCCTGCTGCTCGACAAGCCCCTCGGATTGAGCTCCGCCGGCGCGGTCGCACGCGTGAAGCGCCTGTTCGGTGCGCGCAAGGCGGGCCACACCGGGTCGCTCGATCCGCTCGCCTCCGGCATGCTGCCGGTTTGCCTCGGCGAGGCGACCAAGTTCGGCGCGCAGATGCTCGCGGCGGACAAGACTTACCGGCTCGTTCTGCGCCTGGGGGAGCGAACGCCGAGTGCGGATCTGGAGTCACAAGTGATCGAGCGGCGTGAGCTTCGGCCGCTCAGCACGGGGGAGCTGGAAGACGCGCTTGCCGGATTTCCCCGACGCTACGAGCAGATCCCTCCGATGCACTCGGCCATCAAGCAGGACGGCAAGCCGCTCTACCTGTATGCGCGCGCGGGGGTGACCCGCGAGCGGCTCGCGCGCTCCATCGTAATTCACGACATGCGCTTGATCGAATGGCGCCGTCCCGACCTCACCTTCGATGTGCGATGCACGAAGGGCGCCTATATGCGTGTGCTGGCGGAGGATCTCGCGAGCCGCCTCGGCACCATCGGCCATCTCGTGGGGCTGCGCCGCCTCGGCGTCGCGCCTTTCGCCGATGCGCCGCAATGGACTTTCGAGGCCCTGGAGGCCATGTCCGGGGACGAGCGCAGCGGGGTCCTTCTGCCCGTCGATGCGGCGCTCGGCGACTGGCGGCGGCTCGATCTGCCCGCGGAGGGAGTCGAGGCGGTACGGCAGGGCCGGAGCATCGCGGTCGGCGCCGAACGCACCGGAAACGTGCGTATCTACGCGCAGGGACTCGGTTTCGTGGGCTTGGGAGCCGTGGAGGCCTCAGGGCGGCTGGTGCCGCTGCGGCTCATTTCCGCGGCTGCGAATCGAGCTTGAGGGCGGGGCGCGCGACGCGTACAATGCGCGCCTCCTTAAAAGGTCATAAGTTATTGATTGAGGTTTGATTTCCATGCCACTTACTCGTGAAGAAAAGAGCGTGTGTGTCGGTAAGTTCCAGCGCAGCGCGCGCGATACCGGCTCCCCCGAAGTTCAAATTGCTCTCCTGTCCGAGCGCATCAACGGCTTGAGTCAGCATTTCACCACGCACAAAGCCGACCATGCATCGCGTCGCGGCCTGCTGAAGATGGTGAATCAGCGCCGCAAGCTGCTCGACTATCTAAAGAGCCGCACGCCCGACAAATACACGCAGCTCGTCGAGCGTCTCGGCCTGCGCCGTTAACTCGCACCGCCTGCAAAGGCGGGCGCGTCTCATTTACTTCCGATAGAAGGGGCCTATGTGAGCCATTCGAAGAAAAGTTTTCAATACGGGGAGCACACTGTCACCCTCGAAACGGGCGAGCTCGCGCGTCAAGCCGATGGCGCAGTCCTCGTGACCATGAGCGATACCGTCGTCCTCGTGACCGCAGTGGGCCTGAAAAAGCCGACCCCGGGCCGCGATTTCTTTCCCCTCACCGTCAATTATCAAGAAAAGACTTATGCGGCCGGCCGCATTCCCGGCGGCTTTTTCAAGCGTGAGGGACGTCCCACCGAGAAGGAGACGCTCACCTCGCGTCTGATCGACCGCCCCATCCGGCCGCTATTTCCGGAAGGCTTTACCAACGACGTGCAAGTCGTCGCATCGGTGCTCTCCGTCAATTCCGAAGTCGACCCGGATATCGCCGCATTGCTCGGCGCTTCCGCGGCGCTCGCAATTTCCGGCATGCCGTTCCTGGGCCCGATCGGCGCAGCGCGCGTGGGCCACAAGGACGGAAAATACATTCTCAATCCCACCGCCAGCCAGCTTGCCGAGTCGAAGCTCGATCTCGTGGTCGCGGGCACGGCCGAAGGCGTGCTCATGGTGGAGTCCGAGGCGAAGGGGCTCGATGAGGAGACCATGCTCGGCGCCGTGGTCTTTGGACACGAGCAGATGCAGTCCGCGATCAAGGTCATCAACGAGCTCGCCGCCGAAGCCGGCAAGCCGAAGTGGACGTGGAGTGCGCCGGAGCCCAACACGGAGTTGAAGAACGCCGTCGGCTCGCTCGCCGAGAGGGAATTGATGGCAGCCTATGCCATCACCGAGAAGCAGCAACGCTACGCGAAGATCGCCGAGATCAAGAGCAAGGTGCTGGCGGCCTTGGCCGCAGGCGAGAATCCGAAATTCACCGCCGATCAGGTCGGCACGGAATTCTTCAATCTGGAATACCGGCTGGTGCGCGAGCGCATCCTCGAGGGGCATCCGCGCATCGACGGCCGCGACACGAAGACCGTGCGTCCGATCAACATTCGCACCGGCGTGCTCGCGCGAACTCATGGCTCCGCTTTGTTCACGCGCGGCGAAACGCAGGCACTCGTGGTCACCACCTTGGGCACCGGGCGCGATGCGCAAATCATCGACGGCCTCACCGGCGAGCGCAAGGAAGGGTTCATGCTGCATTACAATTTCCCCCCCTTCAGCGTGGGGGAGACCGGCATGATGGGCTCGCCGAAGCGGCGCGAAATCGGTCACGGGAATCTCGCCAAGCGCGGCGTGAAAGCCGTGATGCCGGATCTGGAAAAGTTTCCGTACGTCATCCGGGTCGTGTCCGAGATTCTCGAGTCGAACGGCTCGAGCTCGATGGCATCCGTTTGCGGCACGAGCCTCGCCCTGATGGATGCGGGAGTGCCGATCAGCGCCCCGGTCGCGGGCGTCGCGATGGGCCTCGTGAAGGAGGGAGAGCGCTTCCAAGTCCTCACGGATATTCTCGGCGATGAGGATCATCTCGGCGACATGGATTTCAAGGTGGCCGGCACCAAAGAGGGCATCACCGCGCTGCAGATGGACATCAAGATCACGAGCATCACGCGCGAGATCATGAAGGTCGCCCTCGATCAGGCGCGAGCCGGGCGCTTGCACATTCTCGGCGAGATGAACAAGGTGCTCGCAAAGCCCCGCGAGAACATGTCCGAATGGGCTCCGACCATCATCACGTTGAAGATCGATCCGGAAAAGATCCGCGACGTCATCGGCAAGGGCGGGGCGGTGATCCGGCAGATCACGGAGGAGACCGGTACGTCGATCGACATCGAAAACGACGGCACGGTGAAGATTGCCTCGGTGCAGGGAGCCGCCGGCCGTGAAGCGCAGCGGCGCATCGAACTGATCACCGCGGACGTCGAAGTCGGCCGAATCTACGAGGGCCGTGTTGCACGCCTCATGGATTTCGGCGCATTCGTCACCATCCTGCCGGGCCGCGACGGCCTCGTGCATATCTCGCAGATCTCCGAGGAGCGCGTGGAGCGCGTGGGCGACAAGCTGAAGGAAGGCGACGTGGTGCGCGTGAAAGTGCTCGAGGTCGACCGCCAGGGGCGCGTGCGCCTGTCCATGCGCAACGTCGACGCGGCCTGAGAGTCAAGAGCGCCGCGGGCATCCGCGGCGCGCGATCTCACGCCGGAAGGGTCGCATCCACACCTCACGCGCGAAGGCGCCCCGACTTTCAGCCCGCGATTTAAATCGCGGGCTCAAGTCCTGAGGTGAGGGCGCATCGCCGCGTCACTTGGTGAGATTCGACTCGTCTTTCTCGCCGTCGCGCAACCGAACCGGTGTCAGTGCCTTGAAAGCCTCTTCCGCGCGCGTGCGCGATGTTGCCTCGGGGCTGCCGAATGGCTTCGGCCGCTCGCGCATCAGATGGCTCTGACCCAGGAACTGCTTCAGCGTCTGCTCCAAGTGACCGCTAACCGAGCTCTGCGCGTTGCTGCCGTACGAGCGGATGATGTTGACCATGAAATCCTGGGTCAATATCGGCTCGGGCAGATGCTCCTGCTCGGCGATCACTTGCAGCAGAATACTGCGCGTGATGTCTGCATTGTTTTTCTTATCTACCACGACGAAGTCGATCTTCTCGACCACCAAACGCCTTACGTCCGCCAGGGTGATGTACCGGCTTTCAACGGTATCGTAGAGACGACGGTTGGGATATTTCTTAATCACTCGCGGATCGCTCATGGGGCTCCTCGCTCGTGTTGGCCGACGCGCTGCCGGAGTATGCCGGTTCGTGCCTGAACCAAGGGACAGTTAATGGATTAAACCGCGTGAATCGAAAACATACTACAGATCAAATACTACAAATAGAGGATAGCGCAACGTGCAGTTAAGGCAAGCTACCTTTTCCGACGGGCCTGTAGGAGCTTTCCGCTGCGGTTTACGATAACCGAAAGTGATGGCCGCCTGGCGAGTGGCCTCATGTCCCATTGCTCTATGGCCCAGTCCCATGCCGCTGCCAGCCGCACGGACCTCAGCGAGGCCGGGGGATCAAGCCCGAGCAGCTCAAACACATATATCAATTGCGAAATCGCCGTATCGCGCGCGAGCGCGACGCTGCGCGCCGATTTTGAAAGCTTTTCACCGCCGGGCTCTACCAACGCGGGAACATGCGCGTAGCTCGGCGAGGGCAACCCGAGGCAACGCTGGAGGTAGATCTGAGCGGGCGTATGGTCGAGCAGGTCGGCGCCGCGAACTATTTTTGTCACGTCTTGATATGCATCATCGACAACGACCGCAAGAAGGTATGCGTAGCACCCGTCGCGCCGCTTGAGGATGAGGTCGCCGGAGGCGAGTGACACATCCTGCCGAAAGGCGCCTTGTATACAATCGGTAAACTGCACGTAGCCGGGGTCGACCCTGAGACGCGCCGCCAGCTCGGCGCCTGGTCGGCGGGGTCCCTTCCGGCAATGTCCCGGATAGCGCGCCTCCTGGGCGAGGCCGCGGCGGCTGCAGGAGCATTGGAAGGTGAGACCGCGGCGGCCGAGCTCATCGAGGGCCTCGGCGTAGGCATGACTGCGCGTCGACTGCCTCAACACTTCGCCATGCCATTCGAATCCAAAGGCCTCGAGGGTCTCGAGGATGCGATCCGCGGCGCCAGGCACGACGCGGGGCTGATCCACGTCTTCCATTCGCACGAGCCACCGGCCCCGGTGTACGCGCGCGTCGAGAAAGCTGGCCGCTGCCGTGTAGAGGGATCCGAGATGCAGATCGCCCGTAGGCGAGGGGGCGAATCGCCCGACGTAGCCCGCAGCCGGACCGCGTCCGCTGCTAGCGGTATCGGTCGTCGCGGTCCCCGTACTGCTTCTCGCGCCGCTCGCGCCGTTCCTGGGCCTCGACGGACAGCGTGGCAACCGGCCGCGCCTCGAGGCGCTTGATGCCGATCTCCTCGCCGGTCTCGAGGCAATAGCCGTAGGAGCCGTCCTCGATCCGCTTCAGCGCCTCGTCGATCTTGCGAATCAGCTTGCGCTCGCGATCGCGCGTGCGCAGCTCGAGGCTGAATTCCTCTTCCTGCGTGGCGCGATCGTTCGGATCGGGGAAGTTCGCGGCCTCGTCCTTCATGTGCAGCACGGTGCGGTCCACCTCGACCATGAGATCGCGCTTCCAGTTCTGGAGGATGCGCGCGAAGTGCTCGAGCTGCTCCTTGCTCATGTACTGCTCGCCGCGGCGTGCAATATACGGCTTGACGTTGCGCGGCCCGGCGAGAAGGCTTGCCGAGCCCGCCTGCTCGACTTCGCCGTCGTCATCGCTCGGCGGCGTACGCGTCGGCATGACCATGGGACGCGAGTCGAATTTCACGGTAGGCGTTTTCTCGGTGCCCGTGGCTGGGCCGTTCGCCGAGTGAGCGGCGGGTTTGACGGGCGGCGCTTTCGGGCGCGCAGGCTGCGCACTCAGGGGCGCGTCATGCTTCGTGTCCTGTTTCGCCGCCGTTGGTTTCTGGGTCGGTTTATCCGGTTTCACTGTTACCTTCGATGCTGTGTGCTTAAGGCCGGGTCGCGCTGCCTTTTTGAAAACTGCCTTTCGGGCAGCAGGTTTCTTCGGGATCGCCTTTCCTGGCTTCTTCGCCGCTTTATTCGCTTTTTTCGAGGGCATTTGGTGTCTCCGCCTCCAAAGAGAGAGCGCGCGATTATACCGACGCGAGGCGGTGTGTACAGCGTGCAGAAACCACCGCTTTCCGGTCGCGTAACCACTTGAAAAATAAGATATTTATCAAGGCCGCCACGCCCCTGTTTTCAGCGCGTCGGCCGGCTGAGGCTCAAAATGGCGTGCTTTTGGGGCTCAAGGGGGCAGCGTGACGGGTGGCGCCGGGACCCAGCCCGGGCGGCGGTGCTCGGCAACCACGGTGGTATAGATGCCGCCGCGCACGTTGAATTCCGCGGTAAGGCGCATGAATCGCGGTGCCGTGGCTTCGACCAGGGTCTTCAGGATCTCGTTGGTCACGGCCTCGTGGAACGTGCCGCGCGCCCGGAACGACCAGATGTAAAGCTTCAATGATTTCAACTCGACGCATCGCTCATCCGCGACGTATTCGAGTCTGAGCGTGGCGAAATCCGGCTGGCCTGTCTTCGGGCACAGGCAGGTGAATTCCGGGATGGTCATTCGGATGGCGTAGTCGCGCTCGGGCGCGGGATTCGGGAAAACTTCGAGGGCAATGGTCATCGCGCGAGGGGTTTACCTATGTGTCGATTACTTTACACTACGCGCCACATCGACGGCACGCGCTGGCGGCCTGCCGTCGCTTCTTGGCCTCGCCACCCCAGGGGTGATCACGACTGATGCGACTCACCAAACTCAAGATTGCAGGCTTCAAGTCATTTGTCGATCCCACCACTGTCACCTTTCCCTCCAGCCTCACGGGCGTTGTCGGCCCCAACGGTTGCGGTAAATCGAACATCATCGATGCCGTGCGCTGGGTGATGGGCGAGATCTCCGCCAAGCATCTGCGCGGTGAGTCCATGGCCGACGTCATCTTCAACGGGTCGGCGGCCCGCAAGCCCCTGGGAAGCTGCTCCGTGGAGCTGGTATTCGACAATTCCGAGGGAAAGATAGGCGGCCCTTACGCGAGCTACAACGAGGTGGCCTTGCGCCGCTCCGTCAGCCGCGACGGAACCTCGGACTACTTCATCAACGGCACGAAGGTCAGGCGCAAGGACATCACGCAACTGTTCCTCGGTACCGGCCTGGGCACGCGCAGCTACGCCATCATCGAGCAGGGCATGATTTCGCGCATCATCGAGGCGCGGCCGGATGATCTGCGCGCGTTCCTCGAGGAGGCGGCGGGGATCTCGCGCTACAAGGAACGCCGTCGCGAGACGGAGAGCCGCATTGCCCAGACCCGTGAGAACCTCGATCGCCTGAATGACCTGCGCGAAGAGGTCGAGAAACAGATCCGTCACCTGCAGCGTCAGGCAGCCACCGCGCGGCGCTACCAGGCGCTCAAGGAAGAAGAGCGCAAACTGAGGGCCGAGCTCTTCGCACTGCGCCTGCAGAGCCTCGATGCCGAGGCCGGTGCGCGCGATGCGGCGACCATGCACAGCGAGACCCAGATGCAGGGCGCAGTCGCGGATTTGCGCGAAGCCGAAGCGCGCATCGAGAAGATTCGCGTCGATCAATCGGCGAAGGCCGAGGCGCTGCGTGCGATCCAGGAACGTTTCTACGCGGCGGGCGGTGAGGTCACGCGCACGGAGCAAAGCATCCAGCATGCTCGTGAGCTGCAGCAGCGTCAGCGGGCAGATCTCGAACAGGCGGAAGCCCAGGTCAGCGAGCTCGCGACCGTCATCGAGCGCGACCGCGGCCAGCTCGAGGCGCTGGCGCAGGAGCTTGCCACTGCGCTGCCGGCTCTCGATGCCGCACACGAGGCGGAGCGCGCTGCCGCCCTCGAGCTCGAGCGTTGTGAGCAGGCACTCACTGCGTGGCAGCTGAGCTCGGATCAGCACGCGCACGCGGTCGCCTCCGGTCAGCGCGAGACGCAGGTCGAGCGTGCCCGCATCGAGCAATTGGAGAATCAGCAGCACCGCCTCCTGCAGCAGCGTGAGCGGCAGGAACACGAGCGCGCAGCCCTGGCGCAACTGCAGCCCATGGCGGCTTTGGAGACACTCGCGGAACAGGCGGATCTCGCGCGCGACGCCGGTCAGAAGGCGGGCGCAGATCTCGCGCAGCTGCTTGCAGAGCTCGCCTCGGCCCGCGAGCAGGAGCGTGAGGCGACCGAGGCGCTCAAGGCGCTTCGCGCGCGCTGGCAGCAATCGCTAGGGTTGAAAGTATCGACGGAGGCGCTGCAACAAGCGGCGCTCGGCAAGGCCTCCGGGAAGATCACGGAGTGGCTCAAGGCGCAGTCGCTCGACCAGAATCCGCGGATCGCGCAGCAGGTGCGCGTCGAGCACGGCTGGGAGCGCGCCGTCGAGACCGTGCTCGGGGCCTATCTCGAGGCCGTGTGTGTCGACGGCATCGACGCCGTGGCGGATCTGCTCGGCGGCTTCGACGGCGGGCATCTCGTCGTGGTGAGCGGCGGCGGCGAGGCGCCCTCGGCCGCCGACCCGACCAGTCTCAAAGCCAAGGTGCTCGGGGCGGATTACCTGGCCTCGGTGCTCGGCTCGGTGTTCACCGCCGAGACGCTGCCGGAGGCGCTACGCCTGAGGCGCCGTCTCGCGTCCGGACAGTCGGTGGTGACGCGCGACGGGGTCTGGCTCGGCGCGGACTGGCTGCGCTTGTCGCGCGATCCGGAACCGCACACGGGCGTCATCGAACGCGAGGAAACGCTCCGCTCGCTGCGCGGCGAGGTGAGCCGGCTCGAGGCGCAGGTCAAGCACGAGGAGTCGGAGCTCGAGCGCAGCCATGAGCTGGTGCGAGAGCGCGAAGATCGGCGCGACCGGCTGCAGGCCGAGGTGAACCGCTTGCACCGTGAGCACGTCGATCGGCGCGCGGAGCACGATTCGGCCCAAGCACGCAAAGCGGATGCGGTACGGCGGCTGGGCCAGCTCGAGACCGGCCTTGCCGACGTGCGCGCCGAGCTCGATCGCACCGAGACCGACTTGCGGGCGGCGCGGGCACGGATGGAGACCGCGATCGACGTGCTGGCGGCGCTCGAGCCGCAGCGGGTCGAGCTCGAGAGCGAGCGCGAGCGCATGCGCGCCGAGCAGAATGTGGCTCGCCTCGCCGCGCAGTCGACTCGCCAGCACGCGCGCGAGCTGGCCTTGCAGGTCGAGTCGCGGCGCACTTCTCACGCCGCGCTCGAGTCGACACTCGTGCGACTCGACAAGCAGCTCGGCGACCTGAAGCAACGACGGGATGAATTACAGCGACAGCTGGGCGCCGACGAGGCGCCGCTCGCGGCGCTCGAGGCCGAGCTCGAGCGCGCACTCGAGGCCCGTGCCCGGGTGGAGGCCGAGCTGCACGCGGCACGGGTTGCGAGCGAGGAACTCGACGCGGTGCTGCGGGAGCAGGAGAGCGAGAGAGCATCGATCGATGAGCGCGTCGAAGCCGCGCGCGTCGCGCTGGATGATGCGCGGCTCGCCGCCCAACAGGTGCGAGTGCGGCGCGAGAGCATCGCCGAACAGCTCGCGGCCACTTCGTTCGAGCTGCCCGCGCTGCTCGCGGGTCTGCCTCGGGGCGCGACGGCGGAGCAATGGGATGCGGACCTGAACGAGACCAACGGAAAAATCGAGCGCCTGGGACAGGTGAATCTCGCCGCCATCGGCGAGTTCAAGGAGCAGTCCGAACGCAAGGAATATTTGGATCGCCAGTGCAAGGATCTTACTGACGCGTTGGAGACCCTCGAGTCGGCGATGCGCAAGATCGACCGCGAAACCCGGGCGCGTTTCCAGGAGACGTTCGACAAGGTCAATGCCGGCCTCAAAGAGAAATTTCCGCGCCTCTTCGGCGGCGGCCACGCCTACCTGGAGATCGAGGGGGAGGAATCGGACGGCTCCGGCGTATCGGTGATGGCACGCCCTCCGGGCAAGCGCAACAGCACCATCAGCCAGCTTTCGGGAGGCGAGAAGGCGCTCACCGCCGTCGCACTGATCTTTGCGATATTCGATCTGAATCCCGCGCCTTTCTGCCTGCTCGACGAAGTGGACGCACCGCTCGACGACAACAACATCGGCCGCTTTTGCGAGATCGTGCGCGAGATGTCGCACAGCGTGCAGTTCATTTTCATCACTCACAACAAGGCCACCATGGAAATGGCCGCCCAACTCGTCGGCGTAACGCAGAACGAGCCTGGTGTGTCACGCTTGGTTGCGGTCGACGTCGACGAGGCCGTGCGCATGGCCGCGATGTAGGGGTGTTCGCGATACACCAGAGGTTTGCGCAAGTTGGACGAGCTGCGTTGGATATTGTTGGTGTTGGGTATCCTGGCGATCGGGGGCATCTGGCTGTGGACGGCGCGGGGATCGCGTCAGGCGCCCGGAAACGCCGAGTTGCGCGAGCCGACCGTCACCCCGACCCCGGTTCACGCGCCGAGCGCCGCGCCGACCGATTCGGCCGAGAGGCTCACCGATAGGTCCGCCGAGAGGCGCGATGCCGCGGCCGAGAGGCGCGAGTGGGGCATATCCCCGCTCGAGCCGTTGAGCATTCGCACGGCCGATTTCTCGGAGGTGCCTGCGCTCGACGAGCCGATGCTCACGCATGCCGATCCGGTTGAGTTGAGCCCGGAGCCGAGCCGCACCGCCTCTGCGCGCGCGTCCTTCGAGCGAACCATCGAGGTCGATCTCACGGGGGTGGAAGCTGCGATCGTCGAGCCCGAGGACGAGGTGCCCGAGCCTGAGGACGGGGTGCCCGAGCCCGTCCCCCCGCGGGAGGAGCCCACGATACTTGAACCCCCGAGGCATGAACCCGCGAGAGCCTGGCGTGCCCGGGTCGAGCCCGCGCGAGCGGACCCTGCACCCCCGCCGACTGCGCGCTCGAGTCCCGAGAACAGCGATCGGCACGCGACCGTGCCGCCCCCGCCGAACAAGAGCGAGAAGCAGAAGATCGTGACGGTGCGGGTGTGCGCGGTGGGCGATACGCGCTGGGCTGGGGCCGACCTCATGAATGCGCTCGAGGTACTCGGTCTCGCGTACGGCCGCTATCAGGTGTATCACCGCAAGCACACGGACGGTCATAGCATCTTCTGCGTCGCGAGCCTCGTCGAGCCCGGCACCTTCGATCTGTCCTCCATGGCGGACGAGGAATTCCGGGGGGTCAGCCTGTTTGCGATATTGCCCGGCCCTTTGGAGCCGATGCAGACCGTGGACTCGCTGCTCGCCACCGCGCGCGAGCTCGCGCGGGCGCTTTCCGGAACCATGCAAGACGCCTCGGGGATGCCGTTCTCGCCGCAGCGCACCGAGGCGCTGCTGCAGGACGTCGCCCGCTTTCAGGCGCTGCTTGTCTGAGGCTGGACGCATAGCTCAACCCGAAGCTGAGCGCGCAGCGGGGGCGCGCGCGGCGGAGTTGCGCGAGCTTCTCGACCGCTACAACTATCGCTATCACGCACTCGACGATCCGGAGGTCTCCGATGCGGAGTACGACCTGCTCATGGTCGAGCTGCGCGACATCGAGACTCGATACCCCGCTCTGTCGACCCCCGATTCACCGACTCAACGGGTCGGCTCCGCCCCGGTGGCCGCCTTCGGGACAGTGCGACATCGCGTCCCGATGCTGTCGCTCGACAATGCGTTCAGCGAGCAGGAGGTGCGGGATTTCGATCGACGCGTTCGAGAGCGCTCGGGGCGAGAGGCCCTCATTCGCTATTCGGCCGAGCCGAAGCTCGATGGGCTCGCGATCAGCGCGCTCTATGAATCCGGTGTGTTCGTGCGCGGCGCCACCCGCGGGGACGGTGAGACGGGCGAGGACATCACTCAAAATCTACGCACCATCAAGGCCCTGCCGCTCAAGCTTCGAGGCCCGCGGCCGCCGCGGGTGCTCGAAGTGCGGGGTGAGGTTTTCATGCCGCTCGCCGGATTCGAGCGCTTCAACCGCGAAGCGCTCGAGCGCGGTGAGAAGGCGCTCGTCAATCCTCGCAACGCCGCTGCGGGAAGTCTTCGCCAGCTCGATCCCCGGATGACGGCCGCTCGCCCACTCGACCTGTTCATCTATGGCGTCGGCTATGTGGAGGGCGGGCAGATGCCGGGCCATCACAGCGAGGTACTCAAGACCTTGCGCGGGTTCGGGTTCAAGATCTGCCCGCAAGCGCGCGTAGTCGAGTCGGTGGAGGGATGTCTCGAGTACTACCGGGACATTGGCGCAGAGCGCGCCAAGCTCGCGTATCAGATCGACGGGGTGGTCTACAAGGTCGACGACATCGAACTGCAACGTCAACTTGGATTCGTTTCGCGCGCCCCCCGCTGGGCCATTGCGCACAAGTATCCCGCCGAAGAGGCGCTCACCACGGTGATCGGCATCGAGTTCCAGGTGGGCCGAACCGGCGCCCTGACACCCGTCGCGCGCCTGTCGCCCACGTTCGTGGGCGGCGTCACGGTGAGCAACGCCACCCTGCACAACATGGATGAAATGACGCGCAAGGACGTGCGGCTCGGGGACACGGTGGTGATCCGCCGGGCCGGCGACGTCATTCCCGAGGTCGTGCGCGTGCTCATCGACCGGCGCGTCGCGGGCGCCGCGCCGGTCGAGCTGCCGAAGAATTGCCCGGTATGCGGCTCACCGGTCGTGCGCGAGTCCGATCAGGCGGTTGCCCGCTGTAGCGGCGGCAGGAGCTGTCCCGCGCAGCGCAAGGAGGAGATCAGGCATTTTGCCTCGCGCCGAGCCCTCGACATCCAGGGATTGGGCGACAAGCTGGTCGAGCAGCTGGTGGACCGGGATTGGGTCAAGACACCCGCCGATCTCTTCGAGCTCGAGCCCGGGCAGCTCGAGACGCTCGAGCGCATGGGCGAGAAGTCGGCGCAAAAGATTCATGCGGCCGTACAGGCCGCCAAGCACACGACGTTGCCGCGCTTTCTATATGCGCTCGGGATTCGCGACGTCGGGGAGGCCACGGCACTCGCGCTTGCCCAGCACTTCGGGGATGCGCGCGCTTTGGCCGACGCCTCGGTCGCGGACATTCAGCGCGTACCGGACGTGGGGCCCATCGTGGCCGGCAGCGTGCGCGCCTATTTCGAGAACCCGGAGAACCGACGGCTCCTCGAGCGGTTGCTCACGACCGGCATCGAATGGCCGCCCGTCGAGCGGCCCGAGTCCACCGGTTTGACCGGTAAGACTTTCGTGCTCACGGGAACGCTCCAGCACATGAGCCGGGATGCTGCGCGCGATGCGATCGTCGAGCGCGGCGGCAAGGTCACAGGAAGCGTCTCGAAGAAGACCGACTACGTCGTGGCGGGAGCCGACCCGGGCTCGAAGCTCGACAAAGCGCGCGCGCTCGGCATCGAGGTGCTCGACGAGGCCGCGCTCCTGGTATTGCTGAAAGGCTAGCGGGCCCTTGCGGGCCCGCCGCCATCGAAAGACACACCTAACCGGCCAAATGGCCGGCCCGGCCGCTCAGTGGCCGTTCGGAGTCGCCGAACTCGCGGGGGGCGAAGATCCCGCGGGAGGGGCAGAACCGGCCGGTGCCATCGAGCCAGCGGGCGGCGCGGAGGGGAGCTGCGCCGGCGCGGCGGCCTGCGGCAGCGCGTCCGGCTTCTTCTCGATCTTTGCCTGCTTCTTCATATCCTCGACGTACGCCTGCAGCTTCTTGCGCAGAACGGCATCCGTGAGCTGAGCCTTCACCTGGTCGAAGGGCGGTGGCGCTGCCTCGCGGGTGTCCTCGAGTTGAATGACATGCCAGCCGTACTGTGTCTGCACGGGCTCCGGCGTCACCTCGCCCTTCTTCAGGCCTTTCACCGCATCCGCAAAAGGCTTGACCATGCGCGAGGTGGTGAACCATCCGAGATCACCGCCGTTGTTCTTGGAGCCCGTGTCGGTGGACTGCGCCTTCGCGAGATCCTCGAATTTCGCGCCGCCCTTCAGCTTCTTGATGATCTGCTCCGCCTGGTCCTTGTTGGCCACCAGGATATGACGGGCGTGATATTCGGTCTTGTCCATCTGCCCGATGGCCGTCTCGTACTCGGCGTGCAACTCGGCATCCGAGGGAGTGTGCGACTTGACGAATTTCTGCGACTCGGCGTCGGCCAGGACGCGCATGTGCAGCAGCGCGAGCTGTGCCTGGGTATCCGGGTCATTTTCCAAGCCGTCCTTTTCTCCCTGGGCGGCCATGAGCTGCATGGTGATCAAGTCATCGAGCACCTGGTTCAGCTGATCGGGCGTGAGACTCTGCACCTTGGCGTTACGCAGCAAGTTCTTCTCGTAGATATCGAACTCGGGGCGCGTGAGGGAAACTCCATTGACCGTGGCCACCACGGGCGCAGTGGAGGTGCCCGGCGTGGCGGTCGCCGCAGTCTGCGGCGCTTTGTTACAGGCCGACAGCAGCGCGAGCGAGGCGATCAACGCGCCCGATGGCGCCTTCAAAAATACTCTCATGAGGTTCCTTTTAGAGAAACGAGCGATTCGCGCCGGCTCGGCCCGCAACGCCCAGGGGGCGGCAGTTTAAGATAAATCGCGGAAATTTGGCGAAAAATCGGGCCGGGTCAGCCCGGGGGAGGCAGCGCCTCGATCGCCAGCGCATGGATCTCGCCCCCCATGAGATCGCCGGCGGCCGCGTACACGAGGCGGTGGCGAGCGAGGGGCGCGAGTCCGCCGAATGCAGCGGCGACGATCCGTACTCGAAAGTGGCTCGCGCCGTCCGCGGCTCCCGCATGCCCAGCATGCAGGTGGCTCTCGTCCTCGACGGTGAGCTCGATCGGGGCGAGCTCGCGGACCAGCCGCTCCCGCAGCCGTTGCGCCCGCTCGGCGCGGCGCCGGGCCGGGCCGGTCACGGCGGTGCGGCCTCGGGGGGTACCCGCCGGATTTTGCCGTTCAGCCACACGACCTGCGGAATCATGAACAGCACCATGGCCGCACTGATGCCGAAGAACTTGAAGTTCACCCAGACGTTGTCGTCGAAGTTTCGCGCGACGTAGAGGTTCGCCGCCGCGAGCAGCGCAAACCACAGCACCCAAAGAAAGTTGAGCACGCGCCAGGCACGCGGCGAGATCTCGAGCGGCTCCTCGAAGACGCCCTCGAGCATCCGCCGGGCCAAGGGTTGCTTGCCGATGACCGTGCTCCCCAGGAAAACCGCGGCCGTCAGTGCAAGCAGCACCGTGGGCTTCAACTGAATGAAGCGCTCGTCATGCAACACCAGTGTTGCAGTGCCGAGTATTGCGAGAACGGCCACCGTAATCACGTGCATGGGCTTGAACCGCCCGGTCCGGAAACGATGTAGGAACATGACCGCAGGGCAGGCAACCATGAGTGCACCGGTGGCCCAATACATGCCGGCGAGCTTGAACACCAGGAAAAAAACGATGAGAGGCGACCATTCGATGAGCTGATTCATGCGGGTATCATAGCCTGCAAATTATGAGTATCTATCTGCAACTTCATCCCGTGTCGCCGCAGCGCCGCTACATCCGGCAGGCGGTGGAGTGCCTGCGCGCCGGCGGCGTCATCGTCTATCCGACCGACTCGTGCTACGCGCTCGGGTGCCACATCGGCGACAAGGCCGCGCTCGAGCGGATCCGCAGCATCCGCGAGACCGACCGTCATCACCACTTCACGCTGGTGTGCCGAGACCTCGCGGACGTGGGCAAATATGCGCTCGTCGAGAACTGGCAATACAGGCTGCTGCGAACGCACACGCCGGGGCCGTACACGTTTCTTCTGAAGGCCTCGCGCGAGACGCCTCGGCGCCTGAAGCACGAGCGTCGCGGCACCATCGGACTGCGAGTCCCCGATCACCCGGTGAGCCAGATGCTGCTCACCGAGCTCGGCGAGCCGGTGATGAGCTCGACCTTGCTGTTGCCGGGCGAGGATCTGCCCCGGACGGATGCCAAGGAGATCTACGAGCTGCTCGACACCAAGGTGGATCTGGTGCTCGACGGCGGCAACTGCGGTCTCGTGCCCACCTCCGTCATTGACCTGTCCGGCGGTCACCCCGAAGTGATGCGCGTGGGCCGCGGCGATGTGACGCCTTTTACCGGCGCGCTCGCCGTATAATGGCTCGACAATGCGGGCGGCCAGAGCTCGTGTTTTTTACAAATAACGAGTGCAAGCATTGGATTTATCGGTATTTCTTTACAAACTCTCCTATTGGACGATTCCAGTACTCTTTGCGATCACGCTGCATGAAGTCGCTCACGGCTGGATGGCCCGATACTTCGGCGATCGAACCGCGGAGATGCTGGGACGCTTGAGCCTCAACCCCTTAAGGCACATCGATCCCGTGGGGACTGTGCTGGTCCCGGGCATTCTTCTGGCTGTGAGCGGAATGCTGTTCGGATGGGCGAAGCCCGTCCCGGTCGCCACCAAAGCTCTGCGCAGACCCCGGCTTGCCGCGACGCTGGTCGCGCTCGCGGGACCGCTGGCGAACTTCGTCATGGCCGGGTTGTGGTGCGCTGTCCTCGCCGGCATCGTGCGCGTCAATGGCAACGAGACGCTGATTCGATGGATCGCCTCCATGGCGCAGGCGGGGATCGTGATCAACGTCATTCTGGCGCTCTTCAACCTCCTGCCGATTCCGCCGCTCGACGGGGGACGCGCCGTCGCGGGGCTGCTCCCCTCGCGATGGGGGGCGCGAATGGAGAAGCTTGAGCCGATCGGCTTGTTCCTGGTCGTGGGTCTGTCCGTCCTCGGTATGCTGGGGTGGCTGTTCGATCCGGCAATGCGCACCATCGGGCGCGTCGTTACGGGCGTGATGGGCCCCGGCGCATGACCGGTCCCATCCAGAATCGACGGGTGCTCTCCGGAATGCGGCCGAGCGGGATGCTGCATCTGGGCAATTATCATGGAGCGCTAAAGAACTGGATCGAGCTGCAATACCAGTACGAATGCTATTTCTTCATCGCCGACTGGCACGCGCTCACCACCGGCTATGAGGACACCTCCAAGCTGGAGGAGTATGTGTGGTCGATGGCCATCGACTGGCTCGCCGCCGGCTTGAACCCCGGTGTGGCGACGCTCTTCATCCAGTCGCGAGTGCCGGAGCACGCCGAGCTGCATCTGCTCCTGTCGATGATCACGCCCTTGGGATGGCTCGAGCGAGTTCCCTCCTACAAGGATCAGCAAGCACAGCTTGCCGACAAGGATCTTGCCACATACGGATTTCTGGGCTATCCGCTGCTGCAGTCGGCCGACATCCTGCTCTACCGGGCGCAGTACGTGCCCGTCGGCGAGGACCAGGTGGCGCATGTCGAGATCACCCGCGAGATCGCGCGCCGCTTCAACCACATCTATGGCCGCGAGCCGCAGTTCGAGCAAAAGGCCGAGAAGGCCATCAAGAGCCTCGGGGCACGCAATTCCTCGATGTACCGCTCCCTGCGCAAGGCCTACCAGGAAAAAGGCGATGCCGAGGCACTCGCGAAGGCGCGCGCCCTCGTGGAATCGAACGCGCGGCTCACCGTTGCGGACCGCGACCGGTTGTTCGGATTTCTCGAAGGCACCGGCATCGCCATTTTGCCGGAGCCCGAAGCGCTCCTCACCGCCACGCCCAAAGTTCCCGGCCTCGACGGACGCAAGATGTCGAAGTCCTACAACAACACCATCGGGTTGCGCGAGCCTTCGGATTCGATCGTCAAGAAGATCAAGGCAATGCAGACTGATCCGGCGCGCGTGCGTCGGACCGATCCCGGAGATCCCGACAAGTGTCCGGTGTGGGATCTGCACAAGCTGTATTCGAATGCCGACACTCAGGCCTGGGTGCAGACGAATTGCCGCACGGCCGGCATCGGATGCCTCGAGTGCAAAGCACCGCTCATCGATAAAATCGTCGAGGAGATCGGCGCGATCTCGAAGCGCGCCCAAGAATTCGAGGAGAATCCCGAACTCGTCCGGGGTATCATCGCCGAGGGTTGCGAGCGCGCTCGTGCGGCGGCGCGCGATACGATGGATGCGGTTCGACAGGCGATGGGCCTGAACTACCGTTGAGCTGTCCTGCGGGGATCCGATGAAACCTGACCTCACGATCGTGCCGAACAACACGGCAGTGCCGGCCGCAGCCGCGGCTCCGATGCATAGCCAGACTGAGATGCCCTTCGCGGTTGTCGAGGGTCAGCCCGTCACCGAGCTGCCGCGCGATCTGTACATCCCGCCGCAGGCGCTCGAGGTGTTCCTGGAGGCCTTCGAGGGTCCGCTCGATCTGCTGCTCTATCTGATCCGCCGGCAGAATCTCGACATTCTCGACATTCCGATCGCCGAGATCACGCGCCAATACACCCGCTACATCGAGTTGATGCAGGTCTTGCAGCTCGAGCTGGCCGGTGAATACTTGCTCATGGCGGCGACGCTCGCCGAGGTCAAGTCGCGCATGCTGCTGCCGCGGGTGCACACCGCCGAGGCGGGTGAGGATGCCGATCCGCGCGCCGAGCTCGTCCGGCGACTGCAGGAGTACGAGCGCTTCAAGCGCGCCGCCGAGGGCATCGATCGCATGCCGCGCCTCGAGCGCGACACCTGGGTGGCTTCCGCGGAGCTCGTCGACCGCAAGGTCGTGCGCATCGCTCCGCAGGTGACCTTGCAGGAAATGCTCATGGCCTTCCAGGAGGTGCTCTCGCGGAGCGACATGTTCGCGCATCATCACGTGCAGCGCGAGCCGTTATCGGTGCGCCAGCGGATGAGCGATGTGCTGTCGGCCTTGAACGCGAGCTCATTTCTGGATTTCGTCCGTCTGTTCCGTCCGGACGAGGGGCGCCGCGGCGTCACGGTCACCTTCATCGCCGTGCTCGAGCTGTTGCGCGAGGGATTGGTAGAAATCGTTCAATCGGAAGCTTACGGCCCCATGCACGTTAGACTGGGTAATCCTGCTCGACACTTGAAGCTGGTGACCGACGACGATGCCGCCACCGCGCCCGCTGCCAACGACGACCTTGCGAGAAGCCAATGAACGACCACTATGTACGCAACGTGATTGAGGCCGCGCTGCTGGCCGCCGGCCGACCGCTGGCGACCGACGAGCTGGTCGCCTTGTTCGACGAGCGCGACGGATCGAACGCCGAGGAGGTTCGCGCCGCAATCGCCGCTCTGCAAGCCGATTACGAGACCCGCGGAATCGAGGTCGTCGAAGTGGCGACCGGCTATCGCATTCAAATCCGTTCAACCGTCGCGCAGCCCGTGTCCAGACTTTGGCAGGAGCGGCCGACCAAGTATTCGCGCGCCCTCCTTGAGACCTTGGCGCTGGTGGCCTATCGGCAACCGATTACGCGCGGTGAGATCGAGCAGATCCGCGGGGTAACGGTGAACCCGAACATCATCAAGACCCTGCTCGAGCGCGGCTGGATACGAGTCATCGGCCATCGTGACGTACCGGGGCGCCCCGAGCTGCTCGGCACCACTCGGGAGTTCCTGGATTACTTCGGCCTGCAAAAGCTCGACGACCTCCCGACGCTCGCGCAACTCAAGGAGATGGAGAACCTGCGCGTGCAGCTCTCGCTGCCGGGCGCCGACCCCGTCGTCGAATCGTCCGAGCCGCCGGCGCTTCAGGCCGAGACGAGCGACGCGGGCGAGGGCGGCGAGGCGGGCGAGGGCGGCGATGCGGCGGACGAGGACGAGCTCGAGGCATCGCAGGGCGGCGAGCCTCACCCCCAAGGACTGGTCGCCGGCCCCGCCGCCAACGACCAGGATTGATGCCGCGCCGGCCACGTGCGGCGCCGGCCGATCGTCGGAGCGCGGGCCGCGGCGAGCGCGATCGCAGCCCAGGCCCCCACCGTCCGGCCGCCTCTCAAGCCGCGCGCGTTCAGAAGCTTTTGTCCGCCGCCGGCATCGGCTCGCGCCGCGAGGTGGAGCGCTGGATCCGCGAGGGGCGCTTGAGGATCAACGGCGAGCCTCCGGTGCTCGGCGCGAAGCTCCAGGAGCGTGACCGCGTCACCCTGGACGGCCGTCCGGTGCGCCTGCATGCCGTTTCCGGCGAAGGTCACCTCCTGCTGTATCACCGCGCACCGGGTACGCCGCTCGACCTGGAAGAGGCGACGTCGCGGGCTTCGGAACAGCTGCGCCTGCCGCGCGGGCGCGGCCGTTGGCTCGCCATCCAGCGATTGCCGCCGGTGGACGGAGGCCTCGAGCTCCTCACCGACGACGGATCGCTCGCGCATCAGATCTCGCGCGGCCTACACAGACTTACGACCGACTACGTCGTGCGCATGCGCGGCGCGCTGAGCCAGGCATTGGTGGAGGAATTTCGGGCCGCGGTCGAGTGCGAGGGTGAACCGATGACCATCGTCGCGGCGGAAGCGCAGCAAGGGGCGGGCCAGAATCACTGGCTCACCGTCACGGCGCGCGCGACCCGCTCGGCTCAGGTGCGCCATTGGTGGGGAGCGCGCGGCTTCATCGTGAGCCGCCTCATGCGCGTGCGCTTGGGACCGGTGCAGTTGCCGCGCGATCTGCCGCGCGGACGCTCACGCGCGCTGCCCGCGAGCGAGCGGCGTGCCCTCCTTCAGGAAATCGACACTCCGAACGAGCCATCCGCCTAGGCTAGGAGTGCGGGCAGTGAGCGCCGAGGTCGGGCGCCGAAGGCCTGGTCGGGTGCTGATGGCACGTTCGACACTACGGCGCCGTTAGTTGCCGGACCTCAGCGGCGTCGAGGCGAGCAGTTCGCTCAGATACTGCTGCCAGACCGCCGGCCAGCTGTGCGTACCGTGGCCGTGCGTTTGATCGGATGCCGGCAACAGGATGAAACGCGCATTCTTTATTTTCTTGACCTCACGCTCCGCGATGCCTAGCTCCGGCGGATTGATGAAATCGTCCGCGGAATTGATCCAGGTGATGCGCGCCTGGATCTTGTCCAGCCCGCCCGAGGGATCGTAATCGCGCGACGCGTTGATCTGATACAAGAGGTCGTTCGCGTCCAGGTCGGGAAGTTGGCGGTCCATGTACTTCTTCAGGAATTCGTCGGCGGCATCGCGGGTCGGCAGCACGATCTGCATCTGAATCGGCGCGCTGCCGGCGATCAACAAGAACCCTGCGGCGGCGCGCAGGGCCTGCATCGGTTCGGTGCGGTATTCCCCCTGCAGCCACTCGGGGTCAGTGCGAATCGAGTCCATCGCGAGATCGCGCCAGAGCCGGTTGCGGCCGGCGATTTGCACCGGCAGACAGGCCAGCGGCATCGCCGCATCGACGAACGCGGGATATTGTTCCGTCCACAGCCACGTATGCATGCATCCCATGGAGGTTCCAATGAGGAGGCGCAAATGGTCGATGTGCAGGCCCTGCGTCAATAGCGCGTACTGCGCGCTCACCATGTCCTCATAGTCGTACTGTGGGAAGCGTGCATGCAGGCCGTCGCTCGGCTTGCTCGAGGCGCCGTGTCCGATCGCATCCGGCAGGATGATGTAGTAACGAGCCGAATCGAGAAGCTGCCCCTTGCCAAAGAGCACGCCCGCAAACCGGTCGGAGAGGAAGCTGTGGCCGGAACCGCCGGTGCCGTGCAGGATGAGTACGGCATTGGTGACGTGTCCGTGCTCGTCCCGGTGCGGCTTGCCGAGGGTAGTGAAGTGCACTCGCAGCTCGGGCAACGCTTCGCCCGAGGCGAAGTGAAAGTCAGGGATCACGTAGTCCCCCTCGAGAGGCATGAGACCCGCGACCAGGGCTGACTGCGCCGCCTGCACCGGGGCTGGCTGCACCGGTGCCGGCTGCGCCGCGAGCGCCGGTGGGGCGAGGAACGCGAGCAATGCGGCGCCGCACAGCCAATTCGAGGTCGATACACTTTGGAACATGGCTCGCTCTCCCATGTCACTGAGCATCGAAATGCCGGCCGTCGAGGCCTCGGCTTTCGCCGCTCAGCAGATAGAGGAATGCGCCGGTCACCGAGACCGGCGCCGGCAGGCTGTTGGGATCCTCGGCCGGATAGGCGGCGGCACGCATGGCCGTGCGCATGCGCCCGGGGTTGACGCTGTTGATGCGAATGTTGGGTTCGCCCTCGAGCTCATCGGCAAGCACGCCCCGCAACGACTCGAGCCCCGCCTTGGACACCGCATAAGCGCCCCAGTAGGCACGCGGATGCAAGGCGACGCTCGAGCTCACGAAGATGACGGAGGCATCGGGCGACTTGCGCAGATTGGGAAGCAGCACCTGCGTCAGGATGAACGGGGCAGTGAGATTGACGTGCAGCACGCGGCACCAGGTCGGCACGTCGTATTGCTCGATGGGCGTGCGGTCCCCGAGCAGCGCCGCCGCATGCACTAGCCCGTCGAGCCTGCCGAACTCACGATCGATGGTATCGGACAAGCGGTCGTAATCGACGGCCGTCGCGTTCGCGAGATCGAGCTGCACGATCGCGGGTTGGGGTGCGCCGAGCGCGAGGATCTCATCGTACAGGCGATCGAGCTTCGCGCCGTTGCGGCCCGCGAGGACGACGCTCGCCCCGGCTCGAGCGCACTCGAGCGAGAGCGCGCGCCCGAAGCCGCCGCTCGCCCCGGTGATGAGGATGGTGCGCCCTGCGAGATCCGCGGGCGCGAATTGTTCGGGTAAGTCCATCAATGCTCCGCTATTGCCGCCGCATCGCGCGCCGTGACGTGCTCCAGGCGACATACAGGTCGCGCGCAGCTCCGGTGTACCGCCCGCTCCGGCGGCCGACCAATTCCCGCGCACCGAGCGCCGCGAGCACGAGCACGTGCCGCAGCGGCTCGCGCTCGGAGCGCGGCAGCGCCGTGTTCGCCTGGGATAAATAGCCCAGCGCGCGACTGCGCAGCTCCTCGAGATAGGATTGTAAATGAATGGGCGGGTCGGCGGCTGACAGATCCGCATTATCGATGCGCGCGGCGAGCAATTCCTCGACGGCAAAGACGATGCGTCCGAAGCGCGCCTCGCGCCGATAACTCTCGATCGCGTCCTTGAGATATTCCGCCGCGGCCAACGCCGACACCGAGCGCTGCACGGCCTCCGCGGCGGCTTGCGGGCGCGCGGCCGCGAGCTCGCCGGCGAGAGCGAGCGGACCACCCCAGAGCGCGGCCGCATGCGCCTGGAGCTCGGCGCCGTGCTCGAGCGGCGCGCCGCCGATTTGCCGCGCGGTCGCCTCGAGCGAGTTCTCCAAGGGGCGGACGTCGACGACGCCCGCGCGCGGCAGCGACACGAGAAAGCGGCCGATGGGATGCACGGGCGTCCCGCGCCTCAGCCGCCCGATCTCCTCACGCCACCAGGCGAGCTTCAACTGTGCAGAAGCGAGCTCGAGTGCAGGGTCCGCCAATGCGCGCCATTCGGCGAGCAGCGCGTAGATACCGAGAAGCGGATCGCGCATTTCGGGCGCTGCGAACAGCCAGCTGAAATAGCGAGGCGAGGCCGCCGGCACCGCGCGCGAGCGGTAAGACTCGTCAAGCGTCCTTGGCAAGGCCTGCATCGGGAGCAGATTCGGCCTGCGAGAGGCGTGCCTCGCCGGGCGCGGCGATGCGCGGTACGCGCGTCAGAGTTTCAATGGGCTCGATCAGCTCGAGCTCGCGATTCACGCGCAGGCCGAGTCCCGGAAAGCGCCGCGCCGCGGGCATGACTTGCTGCTCGAGCGACCCCACGGCTTTGTTGAAGGAGTCCACGCTAGCCCCCAGCGATTTGCCGAGCCTCGTGAGGTGATCGGCGAACGCGCCCAGGCGCTTGTACATATCCTCGCCGAGCTTGCGGATCTCGGCGGCGTTCTCGGCGAGCGCCGCCTGCTTCCAGCCCAATGCCACCGTCTTCAGCAACGCGACGAGGCTCGTCGGGGTCGCGAGCATCACGTTCTGCCTGAGCGATTCATCGATGAGGTCCGGATTCTCCTGCAGCGCCGCCGACAGGAACTGATCGCCCGGCAGGAAAAGCACCACGAAATCCGGGCTGTGCTCGAACTGCGCCCAGTATTGCTTGGAGGCGAGCTCGCGGACGCGGGCACTCACCACCTGCGCGTGCCGCTTGAGCTCGCGTCCGCGGTCGTCCTCGGTCTGCGCCTCCACCGCGGCGAGATAGGCATCGAGCGGCGTCTTCACGTCGACGACGATGTCGCGGTGCTCCGGCATGTGCACGATCATGTCCGGGCGGATCGCCCCCGAATCAGTCAGCTGATATTGCTGCTCGGTGAAGTCCGCGTATGAGCTCATCCCGGACAGCTCGACCAGGCGCTTGAGCGTCATCTCTCCCCAGCGGCCGCGCACGTCGGGCCGTCGCAGCGCCGTGACCAGATTTCGCGTCTCGCGCGACAGCACGTGCTGTCCGGTGGTGAGCAGCTCCATCTGGCTGCGAATGCCGGCAAATGCGTCGATGCGCTCGCGCTCGATGTTTTGTATCTGTGCCTCGGTCTTGCCGATGGCCTCGCGGATCGGCCGGATCAGCGATTCGATCGCCACCTCGCGCTCCCTCAGCGCCGCCGCGGCCTCCTGCTTGTCACGGTCGAGGCGCTCGCGGGCGAGCTGCAGGAACATCTCGTTGTTGCTTTGCAGGCTCGTGCGTGCGAGCTCGCCGAAGGCCGCCTGAAGCTGCTCGCGCATCCGGGCGAGCGCCGTATCGCGCTCCGCGGCGGCGCTTTCGTCGGATCTGATCCTGACCCGCAACAGCTCGAGCTCGACGCGCACGGCGTGCTCGCGCTTCGCGCGCCAGAGGAGCGCGCCCAGGAATCCGAGTCCGCAACCGCCGAGTCCCACCCCGAGCACGAGCCAAAGGCTCATCACGCGGGTTCCCGGTCGAGCCACGCGGGCAGCTGCAGGGGCTCCGCGATGGATCCATCGCCGCCCCAGGCCCGCCAATCCTCACCCGCGCCGAGATACCCGTAGGTGGCCACGAGGGCGCGCATGCCCGCCGCGTGCGCGGCCTGCACGTCGCGCTCTGCATCGCCCACATAGATGCAGGCTTCCGGCAACGCACCCGCGAGCTTCGCCGCATGCAGCATGGGCAGCGGGTGCGGTTTGCGCTCGCTCAGCGTATCGCCGCTCACGACGCACGCGAAGCGCTCGCGCAGCCTCAGCTCCTCGAGCAACGCATCGGTGAGGCGGGCGGGCTTGTTGGTCACGATGCCGACCACCAGGTCTCGCCGCGACAGTTCCGTCAGCACCCGGTCCATGCCGTCGAACAACCGGGTCTCTGCACTCAGGCGGGCGCCGTACAGTTCGAGAAAGCGGCGCTGCAGGAGCGCAAAATGCTGTGGGTCGGCGTCGGGAAAGGCTACCCGCACGAGGCGCGATGAGCCATGGCTCACCGAGGGGCGAACTTCTTCGAAGGGCAGGGGAGCGAGGCCGCTCTCGAGACGCAGCGAATTCAAGGCGCCGATCATGTCGGGAGCGGTGTCGAGCAGGGTGCCGTCGAGATCGAACAAGACCGCCTCGAGCGCCAATCAGGTCTCCCGCCGAAAATTCGCAAGGTAGTTGACTCGCGTATCGGAGGAGAGCCGAAAGGCCCGAGTGAGCGGGTTGTACGATATTCCCGTCAGGTCCACGAGCTCGAGGCCCGCCGCGCGGCCCCAGCGCGCGAGCTCGGAGGGACGGATGAACTTCAGATAATCATGGGTCCCGCGGGGCAGTGCACGCGCGATGTATTCCGCTCCCACGATCGCCACCGCGAAGCTCAACGGATGGCGGTTGAGGGTCGACACGATCACATGCCCCTCCGGTTTGACGAGGACGGCGAGCGAGCCGAGCATGGATGCGGGATCGGGAACGTGCTCCAGGAGCTCCATGCATGTGACCGCATCGAAATCCCCGGGGCGCTCGCGTGCGAGCTCCTCGGCCGATACCGCGCGATAGCTCACCGGTGCTTCAGTCTCGAGCGCATGCAGCCTCGCGACGTCGAGACAGGCGTGCGATAAATCGATGCCGAGCACCTGCGCGCCCGAGCGGGCCATGGCTTCCGAGAGGATGCCCCCGCCGCAGCCCACATCCACGATGCGCGCGGGCGCGTCCTTCCCGGCGAGCGAGACGGCGCGATCGATGTATCTGAGACGCAGCGGATTCAGGTCATGCAACGGCTTGGAAGGACCGTTCGGGTCCCACCAGCGTTGCGCGATGGCATCGAACTTGGCGAGCTCAGCCGGATCGGCGTTCAAGGAGTCGGGCGAATTCATGCCTGCGCAATCCTCGCCTGCGCGGCGGGCGCTTTCAAGCGGGCGGCGAGCTCGGCCCAATCCAGGCGGGTGAATTGTCCCTCGCAGAGGAGCTGCCGCCCCGCGACCCAGACATCGCTCACGAGGTCGCGGCCGCCCGCGAGTAGCAGTTGGACCAGCGGCTCGAGCGTCGGCTGCATCACCGGCGCGCCGAGATCGATACAGCAAAGGTCGGCCCACTTCGCGGCCTCGAGGGTGCCGATCTCGGCGTCGAGCCCGAGCACCGCGGCGCCGCCTCGAGTCGCGGCATCGAGCACCTCGAATTCGCGGAACAGAGGGCTCGGGCCTGCGATGCGGCCGTGCAGCGCGAGGAGTTTGATGTCGCTCCACAGGTCCTGAGCCGGTCCCGAGGACGCCCCGTCCGTCCCGAGACTCACGCGCAGGCCCGTCGCGTGCGAAGCGGCCAGCGCCTCGAGCGGCGGCAATCCGTCGCCGTGCGCGAGATCCGAGCCGAGGCACATCACCAAGCCGCTCCCGGCCCGCCGGGTGAGATCGATCTCCTCGTCCTCGACGCAGACGACATGCGCCGCGATGAGCGCGGGCGTCAGAAGCCCGAGGGACTCGAGCCGCGCGATCGGCCGCTTGCCGTGGCGCGCCACGCTCGCATCGATGTCCTGCTGCGAGCGATTGAGCGAAACGACGAAGCCCGCGTCGAGCTCCGCGGCGAGCGTGCTGATGCGGGCCAGTGCGCCATCGTCGAGGGTCTCGCTGCGCACCGGCGCGAATACGGTCGATACCGATGCGTGTCCTTTATACTCATCGCGCAGCCTGAGCGCGCGCGTCAGATACTCCCCCGGATTCTGGGCCCAGGGGCTCGGCTCCTGTGCGACGGGCAGGCCGATGACGGCGCGCAGGCCCTGCGCGACGGCGGCGCGCGCGGCGTCGGCCGGAAAATAGCCCACATCGCAAAATGTCGTGATGCCCGCCTTGAGCATGTTGGCGATGGCGAGCCAGGCGAGCTCGGGCGAGAACGCCGGGGCGGTGTGACGGCCGGGCAGGGCTCCGATGCGTGTGTACGCATTGACGAGTCCCGGCATCAAGAGGTGCGTCGGCCGCTCGAGCGCGACGCTCGGCGCATAGCGTTCGACCGCCGCATCGTTCGGCAGGACATCGAGGATTCGCCCGTCGCGCACCACCAGCGTGTGCTCTTCGAGCAGCTCCCGCTCCCCGGTCATGGGTAGTATCCAGCGGGGCGTGATGTGCATGTCGGAGGGCACTCTCGGCATGGCCGCGAGTATATCGGCTTCTCCCCACGAAGGCTGAAGACCGCAAGGGATCTATGCTAGAATTGCGCCATGTTGAGACCCTGTCTCGCCTCCAATAAACCCGCTTAATTTGTAGCCCGAGGATTCATCCGGACTCTCGCATATGGCCGAGATCGCACGCGAAATATTGCCCGTAAATCTCGAAGAGGAGATGCGCAAATCCTACCTGGATTACGCCATGAGCGTGATCGTGGGCCGCGCTTTGCCCGATGTGCGGGACGGCCTGAAGCCGGTGCACCGGCGCGTGCTCTATGCGATGCGCGAGCTGGGCAACGACTGGAACAGGGCGTACAAGAAATCGGCGCGTGTCGTCGGCGATGTCATCGGAAAGTATCACCCGCACGGCGATGCCTCGGTGTACGACGCCATCGTGCGCATGGCGCAGCCTTTTTCGATGCGCTACCTCTTGGTCGACGGCCAGGGCAATTTCGGCTCGGTCGACGGCGATCCGCCTGCGGCGATGCGCTACACGGAAGTTCGCATGTCGAAGCTCGCGGGCGAGCTGCTTGCGGACATCGACAAGGAAACGGTCGACTTCGTGCCGAACTACGACGAGTCGGAGACCGAGCCCACCGTTCTGCCGACGCGCATCCCGAACCTCCTCATCAACGGCTCGTCGGGCATCGCGGTCGGCATGGCGACCAACATCCCGCCGCACAACCTGCACGAGATCGTGTCCGCCTGCATCGCGCTCATCGAGAATCCGGACATCACGCTCGCGCAGCTCATGCAGATCGTGCCGGGACCGGATTTCCCCACTGCCGGCCTCATCAACGGCGCGCAGGAGATCGTGCTTGCCTACAAGACCGGCCGCGGGAGGCTGCATGTGCGCGCGCGCACGCACATCGAGAACGTGGGCAAGGCCGATCGGCAAGCCATCGTCATCACCGAGCTTCCCTACCAGGTCAACAAGGCGAGGCTCATCGAGCGCATCGCCGATCTGGTGCGAGACAAGTTGATAGAGGGCATCGCCTCGGACGGGCTGCGCGACGAATCCGACAAGGACGGGATGCGCGTCGTGATCGAGCTCAAGCGCGGCGAGGTGCCGGAGATCCTGCTCAACAATCTGTTCGCGCAGACCCAGATGGAGCAGGTGTTCGGCATCAACATGGTGGCGCTGGTGGACGGTCAGCCGCGGCTTCTATCCTTGAAGGACATGCTTGATGCCTTCCTCCGGCATCGGCGCGAGGTCGTTACCCGGCGCACCGTACACGATCTGCGCAAGGCCCGCGAGCGCGGGCACGTGCTCGAGGGACTGGCGATCGCGCTTGCCAACATCGACGAGATCATCGCAGCCATCAAGGCCTCCCCCTCGCCCGCGGACGCGAAGGCGGCGCTCGTTTCGCGGGTGTGGACCTCGGGCGCAGTGCCGGCAATGCTGGCTCGCGCCGGGGGCATCAGCACGCGCCCGGACGCCGAGTCGCCGCCTCTGGGGCTGGTCGCGGGCGGCTACCGGCTGACGGACATTCAGGCTCAGGCGATCCTCGACATGCGCCTGCACCGCCTGACCGGCCTGGAGCAGGACAAGATCATCGCCGAGTTCGAGGAGCTGCTCGCGCTGATCCGCGACTTGTCGGACATTCTGGCCCGACCGGAGCGACTGCTCGAGGTCATCCGCAACGAGCTCGAGACGATCCGCGAGACGTTCGGCGACAAGCGTCGCACCGAGATCATCTCGAACCACGAGGATCTCACCATCGAGGATTTGATTTCCCCGGAGGATGTGGTCGTGACCCTGTCGCACGGCGGGTATGCGAAGGCGCAGCCCGTGTCGAGCTATCAGGCGCAGCGGCGCGGCGGCCGTGGCAAAGCCGCGACGATCGTCAAGGACGAGGACTTCGTCGACCGGCTGTTCGTGGCGAACACCCACGACACGCTGCTGTGCTTCTCCGATCGCGGCAAGCTCTACTGGCTCAAGGTTTATCAGCTTCCGCAGGCGAGCCGCGGATCCCGGGGCAAGCCCATCGTGAACCTCTTGCCGTTGCAGGAAGGCGAGCGCATCAGCGCCATGCTGCCCATCAAGGAGTTCGAGGCGAGCAAGTTCGTGTTCATGGCGACGAGTCTGGGGACGGTGAAGAAGACCTCGCTCGCGATGTTCTCCCGGCCGCGCGCGAGCGGCATCATTGCGGTGGCGCTCGATCCCGGCGACAAGCTCGTCGGCGTCGCGATCACCGACGGCACCAAGGACATCCTGCTTTTCACCACCGGCGGCAAAGCGATCCGCTTCATCGAGGATGAAGTGCGGCCGATGGGCCGAGAGGCGGCCGGAGTGCGCGGGGTCAAGCTCACCGACGATCAGCGCGTCAACGCCTTGATCGTGGCCGAGCAGGGCTACATCCTCACCGCTTCGGAGAACGGCTTCGGCAAGCTCACCCCGCTCGAGGATTTCCCCACGCATGGGCGCGGCGGACAGGGGGTGATCGCGCTGCAAATCACCGACCGCAACGGCCGTATGGTCGGCGCGTTGCAGGTGAGCTTCGACGACGAGATCATGCTCATGAGCCAGAACGGCGCGTTGGTGCGCACGCCGGTGAAGGACATCTCCGTGGTGGGCCGCAACACGCAGGGCGTACGCCTGATCCGCCTGGAGGAGGGCGATCAGCTGTCAGGGCTCGATCGCATCGCGGGCGAGCCGGGCGCCGAGGGCGGGGCGGACGCCGACGGCGACATCGCGGACGATTCCAGCGATCCGATCGGTTAATCAGGCCGCAGCCTCGATGCGCCCCTACAACTTCTCCCCCGGTCCGGCGGCGCTGCCCACCGAGGTGCTGGAAGAGGCGCGCGATCAGTTGCTCGACTGGCAACACTCGGGCATGTCGGTCATGGAAGTGAGTCACCGCGGCAAGGCCTTCATGCACGTAGCGGAGGAGGCAGAGGCCGATCTGCGCGAGCTGCTCGGCGTTCCCCGCAGCTATAAAATCCTGTTCATGCAGGGCGGCGCCTCGGCGCAGTTCTCTCTGGTGCCGCTCAATCTGAGCCGCGCGGATTCGGGTGCCGATTACATCAACACCGGGCATTGGTCGAAGCGGGCGATCGGAGAGGGGCGGCGCTATTGTGCGGTGAATGTCGCCGCAGATGCAGGCGGCGAGTACTTGCGCGTGCCGCCGCAGCGCGAGTTCAAGCTGAGCTCCGAGGCGGCGTATTTGCATTACACCCCCAACGAGACCATCAGCGGAGTGGAATTTCACTACCTGCCGGCCAGCCGCACAGTGCCGCTGGTGGCCGATATGTCCTCGACGATTCTCTCGAGACCGCTCGATGTCTCGAAGTTCGGCCTCATCTATGCGGGGGCGCAAAAGAACATCGGCCCGTCGGGCCTGACCATCGTCATCGTGCGCGAGGATCTCTTGGGGCGCGCGCGCGCCGAGACGCCCTCGGTGTTCAACTACAAGCAGGTTGCCGATGAGGGTTCCTTGCTGAACACCCCGCCCACCTTTGCCTGGTATGTGGCGGGCCTGGTGTTCAAATGGCTGAAAAAGCAAGGCGGCCTCGCCTCCATGGGCGAGCGCAACCGGGCGAAGGCGCAGGCCCTGTACGCGGCGATCGATGCCTCCACGCTCTACCGCAATCGAGTGGCGAAAGATGCCCGCTCCTGGATGAACGTCACTTTCACGCTCGCGAAAGACTCGCTTGAGGCTGCCTTCCTCGAGCAGGCCGCCGCCGCCGGCCTGCATAATCTCAAGGGCCATCGAGTCCTCGGGGGCATGCGCGCGAGCCTGTACAACGCCGTGCCGCTCGCCGCCGTCGAAGCGCTCATTGCCTTCATGCGCGAGTTCGAGCGCAAGCACGCGTGAGGAGCGCATGAGCACGCAGGGAAAGCCCGGGGCGCGCAAGCCCGGGGCGCGCAAGCCCCGAAAGCAGCGCTCCCTTCCTACCGCAAGCGGTGGTGCGCGCGCCTCCGCGCGGGCCGGGGCCGTGCCGCGCGATGGCGCCGCGCCGCGTACCGATCTCGGCAGCATCCGGGCCCGGATCGATACCATCGACGCCCGCATTCACGAACTCCTCAACGAGCGCGCCCGTTTCGCGCAGCAGGTGGGCATCTCGAAGACCGCGAGCGGTAAAGCCGTGGATTTCTACCGTCCGGAGCGTGAAGCGGAGGTGCTGCGCAAGGCGCTCGAGCGCAACCGCGGGCCGCTGCGAAACGAGGAGATCGCCCGGTTGTTTCGCGAGATCATGTCGGCGTGCCTCGCACAGCAAGAGCCGCTCAAGGTGGCGTTCCTGGGTCCGGAGGGCACTTTTACGCAGGCCGCCGTGCTCAAGCATTTCGGATCCTCGGTGCGTGCCCTGCCTCTGCCCGCGATCGACGAGGTGTTTCGCGAGGTGGAAGGCGGGATCGCCGACTTCGGCGTGGTGCCGATCGAAAACTCGAGCGAGGGTACGGTGAGCCACACGCTCGACATGTTCTTGGGCTCGGGCCTCAAGATCTGCGGCGAGGTGGAGCTGCGCGTGCAGCATCACTTGATGGGACGGATGAGCGCCCCCGGGGACATCAGGCGTGTCTGCGCGCACGCGCAGGCGCTCGCTCAATGCCGCGGCTGGCTCGACGAGCACCTGCCCGAGCCGGAGCGAATCGCCGTGTCGAGCAATGCAGAGGGCGCTCGGCGCGCCCGCGACGAGCGCGGCACCGCGGCCATCGCGAGTCGCGCCGCGGCGGAGATCTACGGACTCAACGTCATCGCCGAGGAAATCGAGGATCGATCCGACAACACCACGCGCTTTCTGGTCATCGGACGCAAGCTCTTTTCCTCGAGCGGCGCCGATCGCACCACGCTGCTCGTGTCGGCGAGCGGCACGGACGATCCCGGCGCGCTCTTTCGCCTGCTCGAGCCGTTCGCGGAGCATCGCATCAACATGACTCGCATCGAGTCGCGACCGTCGCGCAAACGCAAGTGGGACTATGTTTTCTTCATCGACGTGGAGGGGCACGTAAGCGATCCGCCCCTCGCAAAGGCGCTGGCCTCGCTCGAGGCGCGGGCGTCGCTGTTCAAAGTGCTGGGCTCCTATCCGCGGGCGGTGCTGTGACGGCTCCGAGCGTGCCGCACGCGCAGGTTCCGTCCGGGAGCGCCTCGCGCCGCATCGAGGCGCGCCCTGCCAAGCAGGTGTCGGGCCGGCTTACGGTACCCGGCGACAAATCCATCTCGCATCGCTCGATCCTGCTGTCGGCGCTGGCGTCCGGCGTAAGCGAAGTACGCGGCTTCCTTGCGAGCGAGGATTGTCTCGCGAGCCTTCAGGCCATGCGTGCCCTCGGCGTGCGCATCGAGCAGCCGGAGGCCGCGCGGGTGCGGCTGCACGGCGTCGGCCTTCACGGCCTCAGGCCGGCGGGGCGGCCGCTCGACATGGGCAATGCGGGCACGGCGATGCGGCTGTTCGCGGGACTCCTCGCCGCGCAGGCGTTCGATTCGACGTTGGTCGGAGACGCATCGCTCATGCAGCGCCCCATGGAGCGCGTGGCGAAGCCGCTGCGCGAGATGGGGGCGCTGGTGCGCACCCACAATGGCAAGCCGCCGGTCGAGATCGTCGGCGGCCGTCCCCTGCACGGCATCCACTACCTCATGCCGGTCGCGAGCGCCCAGGTGAAATCGGCGCTCCTGCTCGCCGGACTTTATGCGGACGGCATGACGACGGTGGTGTCGCCTGCGGTATGCCGCGATCACAGCGAGCGGATGCTCTCGAGCGCGGGTGTTCGGATCGAGACCCAAGGGCTCGCCACCACCCTTCATCCGCCGTCGAGGCTGGAGAGCCGGTCGCTCGAGGTCCCGGGCGATTTCTCCTCCGCCGCTTTCTTCATCGTGGCAGGCTTGCTCGGGGCCGCGCCCGAGGGGCTGCTTCTCGAGAACGTGGGGTTGAACCCGACGCGAACGGGTCTGCTCGACATTCTGCGCAGCATGGGCGGGCGTATCGACATCGAGAACCCGCGTTCGAGCGGTGCCGAGCCCGTTGCGGATCTGCGCGTGCATGCCTCCCCCCTCAGCGGCATCGAGGTTCCGCCGGCGGCCGTGCCGCTCGCCATCGATGAATTTCCCGTGCTCTTCATCGCGGCGGCCTGCGCGCAAGGTCAGACCGTCATTTCCGGAGCCGAGGAGCTGCGGGTGAAGGAGAGCGACCGTATCGCCGCCATGGCGGCCGGGTTCGAGGTCCTGGGCGTCGCGCACGAGACCACTCCGGACGGCATACGCATCGAGGGCCGTCCCGAGGGCGCGGCCTTCCGCGGCGGCGAAGTCGACAGTCGCGGCGATCATCGCATCGCGATGGCCTTCAGCATCGCAAGCCTGCGCGCGACCCAGCCGATTGCGGTGCGAGATACGGCCAACGTGGCTACCTCCTTTCCGGGGTTCGTGGCACTGGCTCGGGCGAGCGGCCTCGACTTGACCGAATCCGCGGAGCGCAGCGCATGAGCCTGCGGAAGCCTACGGTGCCGGTGGTCGCCATCGACGGGCCCTCCGGGTCGGGCAAGGGGACCATCAGCCGTGCGGTCGCGAGCACTCTCGACTGGGCTTATCTCGACAGCGGCGCACTTTACCGGCTGGTCGCGCTCGCGGCTCGCCGCGCGGGCATCGACCTGGACGATGCCCCGGGGCTTGCCCATCTGGCAAGGCACTCCGATATCCGCTTCGGATCGGGGCCCCACGGCGAAGAGCAGGTTTGGCTGGGCGGCACCGATGTCACCCGGGACATCCGCACGGAATCGGCGGGCGGGGATGCCTCGAAAGTCGCTGCGATACCCGCCGTGAGAGCCGCGCTATTGGCGCGTCAGCGGGCCTTCGCGGTGGCCCCGGGTCTGGTAGCGGATGGGCGCGATATGGGCACCACGGTATTCCCCGGGGCACCCGTGAAGATATTCCTCACCGCGAGCCTTGAAGAGCGGGCGCTGAGACGCCATAACCAGTTGAAAGAAAAGGGGGTTGCTGCTACCCTTGCCGCCCTTTCGCTGGAGATAGCGGAGCGTGACAGGCGCGATACTTCGCGTTCCGCCTCGCCTCTTGTCGCAAGTGCCGATGCAGTCGTGTTGGACACGACGGGGATGCCCGTCAACGCCGTGGTAAGCCGCGTATTGGAGATTGTCCGCGAACGACTGCACGTAGGTCCGTAGGAAGGGACGGGACGAAGGTTTTGGTTGCGGAGATCAAGGAATGGATCACCGTCATTATGGTAACCCCTGGCGCATACGGACCATAAGCCTGGGCAACGTTTGATAGAGAGCACATGACAGAAAGTTTTGCCGAACTGTTCGAACAGAGCATTGCCAGCCAACGGATTCGTCCGGGCACCATACTCAACGGCCTCATCGTCGAGGTCGGCCAAGATTACGTCATCGTCAATGTCGGCCTGAAGTCAGAGGCCGTCATACCCTCGGATCAATTCAAGAACGAGAAGGGCGAAATTGAAGTTCAGGTCGGCGAGACCGTCGAGGTCGCGCTCGACAGCGTCGAGGACGGCTCGGGCGAGACCCGGCTGTCGCGCGAGAAAGCGAAGCGAGCACGCACGTGGACCCGGCTCGAGACGGCTTTCGAAAAGCAAGAAGTGGTCACCGGCGTCATCACCGGCCGCGTGAAGGGCGGGTTCACGGTCGAGATCGACAATGTGCGCGCATTTCTGCCGGGATCGTTGGTCGACGTGCGCCCGGTCCGCGATCCATCGTATCTCGAGAACAAGCCGCTCGAATTCAAGGTCATCAAGCTGGATCAGAAGCGCAACAACGTCGTCGTGTCGCGACGCGCCGTCGTCGAGCAGGAATACAGCGCCGAGCGCTCCGCGCTGCTCGACAACTTGCAGGAAGGCGCAGCCGTCAAGGGCGTGGTCAAGAACCTCACCGATTACGGCGCGTTCGTGGATCTCGGAGGCATCGACGGCCTGCTGCATATAACCGACATGGCGTGGAAGCGGGTCAAGCATCCGTCCGAGGTCGTGAAGGTGGGCGAAGAGATTGACGTGCGAATCCTCAAGTTCGACCGCGAGCGGCAGCGCGTCTCGCTGGGCTTGAAGCAGCTCGGCGCCGATCCGTGGCAGAACATCGCGCGACGCTATCCGGCGAACACGCGGTTGTTCGGCAAGGTCACGAACATCGCCGACTACGGCTGCTTCGTCGAGATCGAGGAGGGCGTCGAGGGTCTCGTGCATGTCTCCGAGATGGACTGGACCAACAAGAACGTCAATCCAGCCAAGGTGGTGCACGTCGGCCAGGAAGTGGAGGTCATGGTCCTCGACATCGACGAGGAGCGCCGCCGCATCAGCCTCGGGATCAAGCAGTGCAAGACCAATCCCTGGAAGGAGTTCGCCGAGAACTACAATCGCGGCGACAAGGTCAGCGGCCAGATCAAGTCGATCACCGATTTCGGCATTTTCATCGGTCTGGCGGGCGGCATCGACGGTCTGGTGCATCTGTCCGATATCTCCTGGGATCTGCCGGGCGAGGAGGCCGTGCGCAGCTACCAGAAGGGCCAGCAAGTCGACGCCATGGTGCTGTCGATCGACCCTGAGCGCGAGCGCATCAGCTTGGGCGTGAAGCAGCTCGCCAAGGATCCGTTCTCCGCATATATCGCCGATCATCCGAAGGGCAGCATCGTGCGAGGCACGGTGCGCGAGGTGGATGCCAAGGGCGCAATCATCGATCTCGGCAACGGGGTGGATGGTCAGCTGCGCGCCTCGGAGCTCTCGCGCGATCGCGTGGAGGATGCGCGACTGTTGCTCAAGGTGGGCGATGAGGTCGAGGCGAAATTCACCAACGTGGATCGCAAGGGTCGCAGCATCTCGCTCTCGATCAAGGCGAAGGATATCCACGAGGAACAAGAAGCGATGCAGAACTACCGCACTGACTCGCCGACCGGGACAAGCCTGGGAGACTTACTGAAAGAACAAATCTCGGGCCAGGATTGAGGGACATCCATCGAGCTCGGCGGCCTCGAGGGCCGCCGCGTTCGGCCCTATGCCTTTCTGGGGACGCTACGGATCGATAATGACGAAATCGGAACTCATCGAGATCATTTCGGCAAAGCAAAAGCATCTACCGGCGAAGGACGTCGAGCTCGCCGTGAAGCAGCTCTTGGAAATCATGAGCGATGCATTGGCGACCGGAGAGCGCATCGAGATCCGCGGCTTCGGCAGCTTCTCGCTGCACTTTCGCCCGCCGCGCCAGGGGCGCAATCCCAAGACCGGAGAGGCCGTCGCTCTCGCGGGCAAGCACGTGCCGCACTTCAAGCCCGGAAAGGATCTTCGGGAGCGCGTCAACGACGGCGCGGATCAGCCGATTCGCGACTGAGCCGGTGCCTTCGAGCACTGGCTGACAGGCGGCCCGGCGCATGCCCGATCTCTCTTTATTCGCATGGCTCCTGATACTGGCGGCGCTGGTGCTCGGCATCCTCGCCGGGCACTTCGGGTGGGGCAAGCGCTGGACGAAGAGCGCGGGCAAGCTCCACCCGGACTATCTCACCGGACTCGATTATTTGGTCACCGAGCAGCCCGATCGGGCGCTCGACATGTTCTTGAAGCTCATGGATGCGAATGCGGAAACCATCGAGACGCACTTCGCGCTCGGCGCACTCTACCGCCGGCGGGGCGAGGTCGAGCGTGCGATCCGCCTTCATCAAAATCTTCTTGCTCGCGACGGACTTGCCCCCGAACATCACGAGCAGGCACTGCTCGCCCTCGCGCAGGATTATCTGCGCGCGGGACTCTTGGACCGTGCCGAAGGGCTCTTCCTCAAGGTCGGCGAGAGCTCGCGGTTGCGCGCGAGCGCGCTCGCGGCGCTGCGCGGCGTGTACGAGCGTCAGCACGAATGGCAGCAGGCGCTCGATACCTATCGGCGGCTCGCCCGCATCAAGGCGGCGCCCCCGCGCCTGGTTGCGGCCCACTACCTGTGCGAGCTCGCGGCGCTCGAGATCGAGCGGGGCGCGATGGACGAGGCACGTGCACTGTTGCGTCAAGCGCGCCGCGAGAGCGCGCCCTTTCCCCGCGCTGCGCTGCTCCGCTCACAAATCGCGGATCTGCAGCACGACCGGGAACTCGCGGTCCGGCTATTGCGCGTCGCACTCACGGAATACCCTGACCTCCTGCCGGAGGAGCTGCCCCACCTGCTGGCGCTGGCGGGCGTTGAGCGCCGCGACGCGCTGCTCGCGGAACTCGTCGCACAGGCGCGCGAGCGCGGTGGTGCGGATCTGAAGCGGCTGGTGTTCGCGGCGATCGCCGCTGGACTCACGGGTGCCGCGCCATTGCGGGATGCGCTCGCGACCGTCTTGAAGGAAGATACCACGCTCGGCGCGATGCGCCGCGCCGGCGGCGGCGAGGACGAGCGCATCGCTCACGAAGTCGGTGCACTGCTCAATCATGCCGAGCGATATCGGTGCAACGAGTGCGGCTTTTCGGGACGAAGCTTTTACTGGCATTGCCCCGCCTGCCAGGAGTGGCAGACGTTCGAGTCCTACGCACTCATCAAACTGCGTTGAAAATTCGCGCCGAAAATCCGCTATGATTTCGTCATGCCCACTCATCATACCGTAAAAGCCTGCGTTTTTCCGGTGGCCGGCCGCGGCACCCGATTCTTGCCGGTGACGAAGGCGAGCCCGAAAGAGATGCTGCCGATCGTCGACAAACCGCTCATTCAGTATGCGGTGGACGAAGCGTTGTCAGCGGGCGCCGACACGCTGGTGTTCATCACGGGCAGCTCCAAGCGCGCGATCGAGGATCATTTCGACAGCAACCCGGAGCTCGAGAGCGTCCTGCAACAACAAGGCAAGCAAGAGCTACTCGAGGCCTTGAACGGCATCCTGCCGAGCTGGGCCTCGTGCGTGTACATCCGCCAACCGGCCCCGCTCGGTCTTGGCCACGCCGTGCTGTGCGCGCGGCCCGTGGTCGGCAACGCGCCTTTCATGGTGCATCTCGCCGACGACCTCATCGATGCGCGTGTGCCGTGTCTCAAGCAAATGGCGAAGGTCCACGAGCAGCGCGGCGGAAGCATCCTCGGTGTGCAGAACGTGCCCAAGGCCGATACGGACAAGTACGGCATCGTGACGCTGGAGGGGCCGCTCGTCGACCGGGTGGGCAAGATGATTCACATCGTGGAGAAGCCCAAGCCCGACAAGGCGCCGTCCACGCTCGCGGTGGTGGGACGATATCTCCTGTCAGGCTCTTTGTTCGACGATCTGGCGAGGATCGGCAAGGGCGCGGGCGGCGAGATACAGCTCACCGATGGAATCGCCCGGCTCATGCAGCGCGAGCCTGTCTATGCATTCGAGTTCGAGGGCAAGCGCTACGACTGCGGAAACAAGCTCGGTTATCTGCAGGCGACGGTCGAGTTCGGTCTCAAGCATCCGAGCCTGGGACCGCAGTTCGCGGCCTACCTGAAGGACCTCGTCACCCGCCTCGAAGCGAGCCGCAACTAGCGGCTGCGCTGCCGCCAGTTCTGGCGGCCCGAATCGCGTTGCCGCGGGCTCTGAGAATGCCGCGCGGTCGTGTGGCGAGCGCCCCCCGCGTGAGGGCGCACATCGCGCCGCTCACCGCCGCGACCCTGGTCGCGGACCGCGGGCGCATGCTGCGTCTCGGAAATCTCGAAAGCCGGCGTAGCCACCACGGGAATGCTGCGTCGGAGCAAACGCTCGATGTCCTTGAGAAAGGAGCCTTCGTCGGGTGAGACCAGCGAGACGGCTTGCCCGGAAGCGCCCGCTCGGCCGGTGCGGCCGATGCGGTGCACGTAATCCTCCGGCACGTTGGGGAGCTCGTAATTCACGACGTACGGCAGCTCCTTGATATCGAGACCTCGGGCAGCAACCTCGGTCGCGACCAGCGCCGTGACCTCTCCGCGTTTGAACATCTCGAGCGCGCGCACGCGCGCTGCCTGGCTCTTGTTGCCGTGGATCGCGACAGCTTGAATACCTGCGCCCTCGAGCTGCTGCGTGAGCCGGTTCGCGCCGTGCTTGGTGCGCGTGAAGACGAGCACCTGCGACCAGGCTCCCTCGCGAATCAAGTGCGCGAGTAGATGTCGCTTGTGGTCTTTTTGCACGCGGTACGCACGCTGCTCGACGAGCTCGATGGGGGCGTTGCGGGGCGCGACTTGGATGGAGAGGGGGTTTGTCAGCAAGCGCTCCGCGAGGCCGCGGATGTCGTCCGAATAGGTGGCCGAGAACAACAGGTTCTGCCGCTTCGCAGGCAACAGCTTGATGATGCGCTTGATGTCGTGGATGAAGCCCATGTCGAGCATGCGATCGGCCTCGTCCAGAACCAGCACCTCGACGCGGGAGAGATCCGCGGCGCGTTGCTGAGCGAGATCGAGGAGCCGTCCCGGCGTCGCGACCAGGACGTCGCAGCCGGCCCTGAGCGCGGTGATCTGCGGATTGAGGCCGACGCCCCCGAACACCTGCAGTATGCGCAGCGGCACATACTTGCCGTAATCGCGCGCGCTCTGGGCGACTTGGGCGGCGAGCTCGCGCGTCGGGGTGAGCACCAGCGCTCGCGGCGCGCGCTCGCGCGTGGGGGCCTCGGCGAGCCGCTGCAGAATGGGCAGCACGAAGCCGGCGGTCTTGCCCGTGCCGGTTTGTGCACCGGCAAGAACATCGCGGCCCGCGAGGACCGCGGGAATGGCCTGCAGCTGAATCGGAGAAGGCGTGTCGTAACCCTTATCGGCAACGGCACGGAGCAATTCGGGCTTGAGCCCGAGATCGGAAAATGACATTAAATATCCTCAGCGTGGACTCGCACGGCGGAGCGCTATGCGTCCGGAGCGGTCAGCAGCGAGGAGAGAAAAAATACGAGTGCGTCGAAGACGGACTGCGAGCCAAGGACGGTACTGACCGTACACCGACCTTGAGTTGGCTGCGCGCATCGTACAGTGTGGGAGCTTCGTCGTCAAAGCGATTGGAGCACACTCCATGAGAGTCGAGGAATACATGAACTACGACGGCACCGGGCTCGCCCAGCTCGTGCACCGCGGCGAGGTCGATGCGGCCGAGCTCACCGAGGCCGCCATTGAGCGCATCGATGCGCTCAATCCTTCACTCAATGCAGTGGTCGAGCGGCACGACGAGGCTGCCCGTGCGCAGGCTCGATCCTCGCCTCGCAGCGCACCGCTGTGCGGGGTGCCGTTTCTCGCCAAGGACCTCAACATCGAAGTCGCGGGCATGCGCCTCACCTTCTCGTGCCGCTGGCTGCAGGGGTTGCCGCCGGCGACTCGCGATTCGCCGCTCGCGCAGCGCTGGCGTGAAGCGGGGCTGTCGCTCCTCGGCCGGACCAACACGCCCGAATTCGCAGCCGAGTTCGTGACCGAGCCGACCTGGCGCGGCCCCACGTCGAATCCCTGGGACCTCAAGCGCAGTCCCGGAGGGTCGAGTGGCGGCGCCGCGGCGGCGGTCGCCTCGGGGATGGTTCCGATCGCGCACGGCACCGACTCGGGCGGCTCCATTCGCGTGCCGGCGGCGGCCTGTGGTCTGGTCGGACTGAAGCCGAGCCGCGGCTGGGTGCCCTCGGGGCCGAATCACGATGAGCTCGCCGGTGGCCTCGACTGCGAGCACGTGCTCACGCGCAGCGTGCGCGACACCGCGCTGATGCTCGATCTCACGAACGGGCCGTGGGCCGGCAGCCGTGCACCGCTGCCGCAGGCCGCCTTCATGACAGCGTGTGATGCGCCGGTGCCGCGGCTCAAAGTGGCGGTGATCGTTGCGGCGCCCGGCGCGGCACCGCTCGATGCGGAGATCGGAGCGGCGGTGGAGGATGCAGCCCGCACCCTGAGCAAGGCCGGACACCACGTGAGCGCGGCCGCCTTGCCCGATTCCGCCGACATCGGCGAGGCCGCCGGAGTCCTGTGGCTCACGGCTATCGCAGAGGACATTGATTTCTACGAAGGCCGCGTGGGACGGCCGCCGGAGCCCGGCGAGCTCGAGGCGCTCACTTGGGCGGGCCTCGCGCTCGGACGCCGTTCGAGCGCCGTCGACTACGTGCGCGCACGCCGCACGCTCACGCGCGCGACGCGCGACGTGGTGGAGCGCTTTCGGGATTTCGACCTATTGCTGTTGCCGACCACTGCGCAACACGCGCCGTTCACGGGTGAGATCGACGGACGAACGGCAGCCTTCGACATGGAGCGCTGGACGGCGCAATCCTACGGCTACGCGCCCTTCACCGAGCTCTTTAACGTCACGGGTCAGCCCGCGATTTCCCTGCCTCTCGCGGTCTCTGGCGGAGGATTGCCGATCGGTATTCAACTGGTGGCGCCGCTCGGCGAGGATGCGCGGCTGATCGCGCTCGCCGCGTGGCTCGAGCGCGAGCAGCCCTGGAGCGAGCGGCTCGACTCCCTGCGCCGCCGCTTGAGTTGAGCCTTTGCAGACAGTCGAGCCTTCAGGAGGCGTTTGCGAAGAACGGATGCTTCACGGCGCCGTTGCTCAAAATATCCGTGAGCTGCTCGGCCGGAACGGGCGGCGCGAAGTAATAGCCCTGTCCCTCGGGGCAGTGGCGGTCTTTCAGGAACTGAAGCTGATCGTGCGTCTGAATACCTTCGGCCACGACGCGCATGTTCAAGCTGCGGCCCATGTCGATGACGGCGCTCACGATGCTCGCATCGTCGGAGTCCGTGGTCATGTCGCGCACGAAGGATTGATCGATCTTGAGCGCATCGATCGGAAAGCGCTTCATGTAGCTCAAGCTCGAGTAGCCTGTGCCGAAATCGTCGAGTGCGATACGCACCCCTAGACCTTTCAATGCGCGCAGGATCTCCGCGGTCGATTTCCAATCCTGCATCATGAAGGTCTCGGTGAGCTCGAGCTCGAGAAAACGCGGCTCGAGCTGTGTTTGCTCCAGAATTTGCCGCACGTTGCTCAGGAAATCCTTGGCCCGCAGCTCGACGGCGGAGACATTGATCGCGATCGATATCGGTGCAAGGCCCTCGTTTTGCCACGCACGGGCCTGCCGGCACGCGGTATCGAGCACCCAGCGTCCGATCGGCAGGATCAAGCCGGACTCCTCGGCGACCGGAATGAATCGCGCGGGCAGCATCACGCCGTGACGCGGCCGATGCCAGCGGATGAGCGCCTCGACGCCGACGACGGCGCCCGTTTCGAGGTCGATCTTGGGCTGATAGTTCAGCATGAATTCCTGCCGCACGGCCGCCTGGCGCAGGTCCGTCTCGACGGACTGGCGCTCGATCGCATTGGCGTTCATCTCCGGCCGGAAGAACTGATAATTGTTTCGACCGGTGTATTTCGCCTGATACATGGCGAAATCGGCGTTGCGCAGAAGGGTTTCCGCATCCGCGGCGTCGCCGGGATACGTGGCGATGCCGATGCTCGCCGTGATGCGCAAGTCATGCCCGGCGATGCGATGTGGCGCATCGAGCGCGAGGACGACTTTTTCCGCGCAGAGCGCCGCGTCATGCGGATGCACGACGTCCGCGAGCAGCACGAGGAACTCATCGCCGCCCTGACGGCTCACCGTGTCGGAGCTGCGTACGCAGGTCTGAAGGCGATCCGCCACCGATTTGAGCAGCTGATCGCCGATCGCGTGCCCCAACGAATCGTTGATGTGCTTGAAGCGATCGAGGTCGATGTAGAGAACGGCGACGGAGCTGCCGGCGCGGTGTGCCCTCATCATGGCCTGATCGAGTCGATCGCTCAGGAGCGTGCGGTTGGGCACGTCGGTCAAACTATCGTGCAGCGCGAGCCGGGCGAGCTTATGGGATAGCTCGCGTGCGATGGTCACGTCATGCGCGACCATCACCGCGCCGATGACGCCGCCCTGGCGGTCATGAATCGGTGCTGCGGAAGTTTCGATGGCGAGCTCGACACCGTCGCAGCGAATGAGCATGCAGTCCTCGGTGAGCCCGACGGTGCGATTCTCGATGATGGCGCGCGCCGTGGGCGTGGCCATGGGATTGCGAGTCATCACGTCGATGAGCCGAAACACGTCGTCGACCGCGCGTCCGGAGGCCTGCGCCTGGGTCCAGCCGGTCATGCGCTCGGCGACGATGTTCAAGTAGGTGACACGGCCCCAGAAGTTCGTGCTGACGACGGCATCACCGATCGAATTGAGCGTGACCTGGGCGCGTTCCTTTTCCTCGAACAATGCATCGGCGTTTTCGGCGCGCGACTCCTCGCTCGATTGCAATGCTCGTTCGGCGGCGCGGCGATGCGCCACATCGCGAAACACGATAACCATCCCCGCGAAGAGCCCCTGCGAGTCGCGGATGGGGGAGGCGCAGCACTCGATGGGGATGCGAAGGCCGCCCGGATTGACGAGGACGGTATCGCCCGACAACTCGATCTTTTCACCGTTCTGGCGCACGGTCTCGAGCAGGGTCTCGAGCAGGGTCTCGATGGGCGCACCGCGGTCGTCCCTGAGGATACGCAGCGCTCGCGCGAACGGTTGCCCCACGATCTCGGATGGGGATCGGCCGACGATCAGCGCCGCTGCGGGATTCAGATAGGTCACCCGCCCGGCGCGGTCGGCCATGATGACGGCATCGGTGACGCCGGCGAGGGCTACCTCGAAGTGATGCTCGTTAGACTGTTGTGGCTCCGCCTCAGAATGTGTCGGCACCGTACCCATCCGCGCACATAACGGCGCCATCCTACGCGCGCCTGCAAAGCCCCCTCACCCGCCGAAGCCTTAATCCAGCGTAGGATCCGGCTTATAGGGTAGATGCATCTTTTCCCTGCGTCGCTCGGTCAGAATCTGCTCGGTGTAGCCATTCGGCTGCTCGGCGCCCTCGAAAATGAGGTCGGCGGCGGCCCGAAAAGCGACGCTGCCGGCCAGATCGGCGCTCATGGGTCGATACGCGGGATCGGCGGCATTCTGCTCATCGACCACGGCTGCCATGCGCGTGAGGGCGGCGCGGACCTCGGGCGGGGAGCAAATACGGTGCAGCAGCCAGTTCGCGACATGCTGGCTCGAGATGCGAAGTGTCGCGCGATCTTCCATCAGCGCCACGTTGTAAAAATCCGGCACCTTGGAGCAGCCGACCCCGAAATCGATCCACCGCACGACATAACCCAGGATACTCTGGGCATTATTGTTGAGTTCCTCCTCGATCTCGCTTCGCGACCACTTCGGCGCGGCGACGAGCGGCGGCGTCAGCACTTCATCGAGCGAGGCCATGGGCCGGCCCGCCAGTTGGCGCTGCACTTGAGCCACATCCACCTGGTGATAATGCAAGGCATGCAGGGTCGCCGCCGTGGGCGAGGGCACCCATGCCGTATTCGCCCCCGCCAGCGGATGAGCGATCTTGGTCCGCATCATGTCCGCCATCCGATCGGGCATGGCCCACATGCCCTTGCCGATCTGCGCGTGCCCTTTGAGGCCGCAGGCGAGGCCGACATCGACATTGCGCCGTTCATAGGCGTCGAGCCAGACCGCCTTCTTCAAGTCAGCCTTGCGAGGCACCGGCGCCGCCTGCATGGAGGTGTGGATCTCATCGCCCGTGCGGTCGAGAAAGCCGGTGTTGATGAACACCACGCGGTCCTTCACCGCCCGGATGCATTCGGCAAGATTGACGGTGGTGCGCCGCTCCTCATCCATGATGCCGATCTTGAGGGTGTTCGCGGGCAGTGAGAGCAACTGCTCGACCTCGCCAAAGAGCTCACCCGCAAACGCGGCTTCCGCCGGCCCATGCATCTTGGGCTTGACGATGTACACAGAACCCGTGCGCGAGTTGCGGCGCGCGTGCGCGCCGCGCAGGTCATGCAGGGCGATGAGCGAGGTGATGGCGGCGTCGATGAACGTTTCGGCGATGGGAGCGCCGTCAAGCGTGATCGCATCGCTCAACATGTGGTGGCCCACGTTGCGCACGAGCATGAGGCTCCGGCCCGGTAACACCAGCTCGGAACCGGAGGGCGTCCGATAACGGCGATCGGGATTGAGGTGTCGGGTGACGAACGTGCCGCCCTTCGCGAAATGCGCCTGCAGCGTGCCCCGCATCAATCCCAGCCAGTTCCGATAGCCGAGCACCTTTTCCTCGGCCGTCACGGCGGCGACCGAGTCCTCGAAATCCTGGATGGTCGTGACCGCGGACTCGATGACGATGTCGCTCACACCAGCGGGGTCGTCACGGCCGATATGATGTGCGCGGTCGATGTGCAGCTCGACGTGCAGCCCGTGATGCTCGAGCAGAATGAGAGACGGGGCCTCCGTGCTGCCCTGATAGCCCTTGAATGCCGCCGGTTTCTGGAGCGCACTCTCGCCGTGGGGGAGCGCGACCATGAGACTTTGCGCAGAGATCCGAAATGCGCGGGCGTCGCGATAGCTGCCTTCGCGCAGCACGAAATGATCGTCGAGAAAATCGCGCGCGAAGCCGATCACGCGAGCGCCGCGCTCCGGATCGTAGCCGGCCTCGCGGCGCGGTCCGTCGATGACGTCGGTTCCGTAGAGCGCATCGTACAGGCTTCCCCAGCGGGCATTGGCGGCGTTCAAGGCATAGCGTGCATTCGTGACGGGCACGACCAGCTGCGGACCAGCGATCTCGGCAATCTCCGCATCGACGTCGGCGGTGCCGACGGAAAAAGCACCGCCCTCGGGTTCCAAATAGCCGATGTCCGTCAGAAAAGCGCGATAGCTTGCCGGGTCGAAACCGGCACCCGGATGGCGGCGGTGCCAGCCGTCGATCTGCGACTGCAGCACGTCGCGGCGCGCGAGCAGGGCGGCGTTGCGCGGCATCAGTCGCCTGACGAGCGCTGCGAATCCCTTCCAGAACTCCGCCGGCTCGATACCCGTGCCGGGGGCCGCCTCAAGACGTACGAAGTCGAATAAGCGAGAATCGATCTCGAGATCGCCCGTTCGCACACGCTCGGTCATTGGGGTTCACTCCACGCGCTCGCTGGTGGCGCAGTACCTTGCCCGATTGTAGCGGAGCTGGCGGCGTGGCCCATCCTGCTGCATTGCTCGCCGACGAGCCGGCGAATGATTTCCGCCAATCGAAGCGCCCCAGGCCCGGCATAGTCGCGGTCCGCGAAAACGAGATACAGATCCGCCGCGCGCTCGCCGCCTTCGCGCAGTGGCAACGCCTTCAACGCACCGCTCGCGAGCTCGCCCCGGATGGTGTCCTCGGGAAACCAGGCGAATCCCAAGCCCATCGTCGCTGCGTGGATGGCGGTGGCTTTTTGACTCACGGTCCAGATCTGCTCGGCGCCGAGCCAGGTGCCCCCGCGGCGCTGACTGCCGGTGTCGCGGACGACCAGATGCCGATGCTTGCGCAGGTCCTGCAGCGTGAGCTCGCGCCCCAGGCGATGCAGCGGATGATCCGGATGGGCTGCCGCGATGAAGCGCACCCTCATCAAGACATCGCCCGCGAAGCCGGGCGGCACGCTCGAGCCGATCGCGAAATCTACGCGTCGCTCGAGCAAGGATTCCTCCGTGCCGCTCAGCACGGTCTCGTAGAGCTCGATGCGGGTCTCGGGACGCTCCTCGGCGAAGCGCGCCAGGCACTGCAGCAAAAGCCAAGTCGGAAACACGATCTCGACGGCGAGACGAAGCTCAGGCTCCCATCCCGCAGCGAGACTGCCGGCGGCGGTCTCGAGCGCGCCCGCCTCCTCCAAGAGCGCTTTGGCCCGCCGATAAAGCACCTCGCCCGTGGGGGTGAGATGCGCCTTGCGGCCGATGACCTGGAAGATCTTGACGCCGAGCAATGATTCCATTTTCTGCACGGCGTAAGTCACCGCGGATTGGCTCTTGTGCAGGGCCGCCGCGGCCTGGGCGTAGCCGCCGGCATCGACCACGGCAAGCAGCGAGCGCCATTGCTCCAGAGAAATCCGGGGATTGCCCATTATCTATCAGCCTTATAGATAGACCCTAAATATTCGTCTTTTATATCAATAAAATCAATATATAAAGGATCCTACACCCAGGAGGATCCCATGACTACACTTCTGCAAATCAAGGCGAGCATCAGTCACGACGACGGCCAATCGAGCCGTCTCGCCAACCAATTTGTCGCGGCGTATCGATCGAGCCACCCGGATGCCCGAGTCATCGTGCGCGAAGTCGCTTCGGCGGACCCCGTGCCGCATTTGAACGGCGAGCGGTTCGGTGCGTTCATCACCAAGGCCGAAGAGCGCAGTGCCGCACAGCACGCGGTGGTGGCTTACTCGGATGCACTCATCGATGAGCTCAAGCAAGCCGATGTGATCGTTCTCGGATTGCCGATGTACAACTTCGGCGTACCCTCCCAGCTCAAGGCGTACTTCGATCACATCGCGCGTGCCGGGGTCACCTTTCAATACACTCCGACGGGCCCCGTGGGGCTGCTCACCGGAAAAAAGGTGTACGTTTTTGCTGCGCGAGGCGGGCTCTACAGGGGCACACCCCTCGACACCCAGACGGCGTACGTACGTGATTTTCTCGCGTTTCTCGGCATGAAGGATGTGCAGTTCGTCTACGCTGAGGGACTCGCGGTGAGCCCCGAGAGCCGCGACGCGGGTCTTGCCCGGGCAGCCGCCGAGATCGCGGCGCTGGCGGCTTAACGCAACTTTCCACGGAGAATCCAATGAGTACTCGCACTTTGCAACACGTCATCCAATCGATGTCGACATCGGACGGTGCCGGCGTGAAGCTGCGGCGCAGCCTCGGCAGCCAGCGCGGCTTGCACGTCGATCCCTTCCTCATGCTCGATGAGTTCTACTCGGATGATCCGAGTGACTACATCGCCGGCTTTCCGTCGCACCCGCATCGCGGGTTCGAGACCGTCACGTACATGCTCGATGGGCACATGCGTCACGAGGACCATCTCGGAAACCGGGGCGACCTGGGACCCGGCGACGTGCAGTGGATGACCGCGGCCCACGGCATCATCCATTCCGAGATGCCGCAGCAGAGCGAAGGGCGGCTGCGTGGATTTCAGCTGTGGCTGAACCTGCCGTCGAGCGAAAAGATGAAGCCCGCGCACTATCGCGATATTCCGTCGAGGGAGATTCCGACGGCTGCGCTTCCGGGAGGAGGCGAGATCCGAGTCATTGCCGGCACGCTCGAAGTCGTGGATCGCCGGGTGAGCGGACCGGTCAATGCGCAGAACGCGAAGCTCATCACCGATCCGCTGTTCATCGATGTGCGGTTGCGGGCCGGGGCCGAGTTCATGGCGCCGATCCCTTCGGGCTACAACGCTTTCCTGTACACCTACGAGGGCACCGCCGAGGTCGGCCCCGCCGGCGCGGCGAAGCCGCTTCCGCATCGTGCTGCGGGCGTGCTGTCCGATGGGGACAGCGTGCGAGTGCGGGCCGGCGCCGACGGCGTACGGTTCTTGTTGCTCGCAGCCAAGCCGCTGCGCGAGCCGGTGGTCCAATACGGTCCCTTCGTCATGAACACCCGCGAGGAGATCGAGCAGGCGCTCGCCGATTATCGAGACGGCCGCCTCGCAGTCGCCTGAGGGTGCGCGCTCTGTTCGAGGTGCGGCGGCACGCCCGGCGCGCAGGTCAGCTCGCGCCGGGAAAAGTGCTCACGAGGAGCGCGTGCACGCCGTTCCATGCGATTTGCACGCCGATGCAAAGTAGGATGAACGCGGTGAGCCGTACCACAACGCCGGTGCCCGTCGGCCCGAGCTTGCGCAGGATCACATCGGCATAGCGGTAACAAAAGTAAACGCCCAGCGCGACGAGCAATATGCCGAGTGCGTGCGCGAGCGCGGTTACGAGTAAAGGCCGAAATCCGGCCGGAGGATTGGCGCCGAGGGTGAGCGCGACAGAAATGGATCCGGGCCCGACGGTGAGCGGCATGGTCATCGGATAGAACGCCTGCTGACTCAAGTCCTCGGGGCTCGGTGCCGTTGCCGTGCTGCGATCGACGGCGGGCTGCGTGTTCGGACTGTTGAGAAGCGACCAGCCCACCAGGCATACCACGACGCCGCCGGCGACTTGAACCGCGGGAATCGACAAGCCGAAGAAATCGAGGACGTACGCCCCTGCGAGCGTCGAGGCGATCAGCAAAAGGAAGCTGTTGACCGCGACCAATTTCGCCATGCGTGCCCGCTGCTCGTCCGATAGCCCGGTCGTCATGGCCAGGTAGATCGGTGCGCCGCCCAGGGGATCCACGATAGGCAAAAGAGCGCCCACCGCCAAGCCCACGATGGAGCCGAAATGCAGAATGTCCCGAAAGATTAGTGTAGCGAACATGACTCGTGATTCAGCCGTGATCCCCGGCAGACCGAGTCTAAAGTGTACGGCACGGATGCCGCGGCAAGTTCGGTGAGCGACCCTGCGTCGGGCTCGTCAGCCGGTCGTCCCGTCCCCCAGCGACAGTGCGCTGAGGCCGCCGTTTTGCGCAGGATCGCCTTTGCCGAATAGCCGCTTAAGGCGGTGCCATGCGCTTCGCACGGCCACCAGTTTGGGAGACATCGGAACGTGATTGATCGCGATTTTGCGCACGTATCGATCGACCGTCCATTCCGTACTGGATCCCCGCTGGAAAAGGACGGAGGAGCCTGCGCTGATGGTCGTGGTGAGCCCGGTGGCAAGGTCCTTGATTCGTGCACTGCCCTCGATGATGTACACGATTTCATCGACGTCGTAGTGCCACATGAAGCGGCCGCCGGTGCATCGCCACTCATGCACATTGGCCCCGCGGTCGCGGGTCTCGAAAATGGGGCACCCGGTTGCTTCCGGTCTGCCCTCGATCACCCAGTCACCCTTGATGGGCGCCGGATGCAACGTCCTGTGTCCATTGGAAAAAATGACTTCTGACTTCAAGGTGCTGCAACCCTTTATCGTGCGACGTCAGCCGCAGGACTACCCCCGCCGTGCGATGCACCAAGCCTCGCCTATCCGACCCAAGAACGTATACAGGCGAACCCACTGTCGTGCTGTGAGGCAATTCCCACGCTGCGGCGCACGCAGAACCAGGAATTGGCGGGGCTCGTTCGGGGACCGCGATATACGCGAGGTGGCGAGCTTGCTTCAGCCTTCGGCGATGTGGAACAGCATCTTTGCTTGCCGATGGCGCGAAAGGAAGCGACCGAAGAAAGCCACGAACCGGTTGACGCCACCCGCGATGACGCTGGGTTTGCCCGCGAACATAGCCTCGAGACCTATTTCGGCCACCTTGACCGGGGATAATCTCAGCCGTTGCGCCCACGTTGGCGTCCGATAGCCCGCGGCGTCCGAGAAGTCGGTATCCATGAACCCGGGCGACAGCACGGTCACGTTCACTCGCGGTCCCAATTCGACATGCAAGGCTTCGCCCAAGGACAGCACGAAAGCTTTGGCCGCTCCGTAGACGGCGAGAATCGGGGTTGGCTGATACGCGGCAATGCCCGCGACCAGGAGGATATGTCCGTGGCCACGCGCGACCATCCGCTGGCCGAAAACCTGGGCGAGCTCGGTGACGGTGACGACATCGAGCTGCAGCATGGCTCGAAGTCGATCCGCGGGCTGGTCGATGAAGGCTCGACCCAGGCCGACTGCCGCGTTGTTGATGAGAATATCCACCTCGATTTTCCGCTCATCAAGCCGAGCGAGCAGCGTCGCCGCACTGTCGGGTGCGGCGAGGTCGAGGGCTTCCACGAGGACCCGGACGCCGTATTGGCGCTCCAAGCGTGCGGCAAGCTGCTGCATCGGCTCCTCGCGACGCGCCGCCAAGACCAGGTTGATTCCCCTGATCGCGAGTGCGATGGCCAGCTCCCGCCCAAGCCCTTGGGATGCACCCGTGACCAGAGCCCACTCGAAGTGCGACTCACTCATCTCGGGCTACCGCCGATTCAACTTGGCGGAACGAAGCGTGCTCGGCGGATGGGCTCGCGCGAGCATCCCTGGTCGGGGCGCCGGCGAGCTCCGAGGAGCGCGAGCCGCTGCCGAACCATAGTACCGCGAGCATAATCACGAATAAAAAGAAGGAGTTGTAGATGTATTTCATGATGCCCTTGCCGCCGGCGGCTGCCGGAAAACCCCTTGACTCTGGCGGCCACTGCCTCAACAATGGTGGTGAGTGACCGGTCAGTAACATTAGACATGATGTTAGTTACTGGTAAGTCACATGTCAACGGCGAGGATGCAACAATGACACCGAGTGGAAATCGTGCAGGCACTTCGGCGGATCAGCCGCAGGGAGCTGAGTCGGGGGTGGAGACCGCCGGCAAGACGCGGGTCCGGGATCGCATCTTCGAGACCGCCTGCGATCTGTTCTATCAGCACGGTATTCGTGACGTCGGGGTCGATCAGATTGCGACCGAGGCGGGCACGAACAAGATGAGCTTCTACCGGAGCTTTGCCTCGAAAGACGAACTCGTCGCGAAGTATCTCGAGCAGAAGGCGATCGAGCTGTGGAAGTGGTGGGACGAGACGGTTCGGCTCCACGCCGGCGACCCGCACCGTCAGATCCTCGCGCTGTTCGAAGGGATTTCGAAGAAGGTGTGCTCCTCGACCTCGCGCGGCTGTGCACTTGCGAATGCCGCCGCCGAGCTCGCGGAGGAAGACCATCCGGGTCGGCGGGTGGTGCTCGCAAAAAAGCGTGAGATGCGGCGGCGCTTCCGAGAGCTCGCGGCAGCAACCGGCGCTGAGAGCGCCGAGGAGCTTGGTGATGCGCTCATGTTATTGATGGAAGGCGCGCATCTTTCGCGCTTGACCCTCGCAGCGGATGGACCCGCGCGTCACGTGGGACCAGTCGCGGTTCGCTTGCTCGAGTGTTATGCGCCGAAGATCCCGCGCCTGTAACGGGCCGTTACCGACGCGCTAGCGGCGGCGTCGTGCACGCCAGGCGGCGCCTGCGCGTGATCGCAGGGCGACTCGCCCCGATGCAGCCCGTGCTAACCGAGTGTTCGTCGATAGGTGCTCGGGGTCAGTCCGGCGACTCTGCGAAATGCCAATTCGTATACGACCTTCGGCATCGTCAAGAATCACACGAGCCTTACCGCGAGCGCGATGATCAGCAAGACGGGAACCGTCCAGATCACATCGAGTAATCGCAGCTTCGTATCCATGACGGGCGACCTCCTGCACATCGACAGCTGATCAGTGCGCGCGGAGCCATAAGCTCTCCAATCCGCGTTGCCGGCTGATTGCAGAAGCGAGGCCTCTCATTACAGCGGTAACCCGATCGCCTCAAATCGGCTTGCTTGCGCAAGCGATCTGATCGAGTATGGAAGCCTCTGTGCATTGCGATTCAGTTGGTTTGAACTGGAGGGTTGAAACTTGGCGAGGTTCACGATGGAGCAAGTCCGGGCTGTAGTCGAGGTACAACAGCTGGTCAACGACTGGGGCCATGAGCTGGACATACACAACGGTCTGCACATCGCAGGACTGGTGACGGAGGATTGCAAATACACGGTCGGCGGCGCTCTGCGTGAGGGTCGCGCGTCGGTCGAGAAGTTCTATCAGAACCGCCGGGAGCGACTGTCAGCGCAGCCCGACGGCGTACCGACGCACCGCCACGCGCTATCCAATTTGCGTGTGAGTTTTCGCAGCGCCGGCGAGGTGTCCATCACCTTCAGTCTCGTCTACTTCACGACGGCGGGAATGGCGTCGGGAGTCAATCACGCCGACCCGGCTGCGGTTGCCGATGTCCGGATGAACTGCCGCCGCGACGATGAGGGGGAGTGGCGAATCGCCATGTTCGACAGCAACCAGGCCTTCAAACGCGTCCTTGCTTGACCGCGCGGTGCCGCTGATTAGACATCGCCTTTTGAGAGAAGAACCTCGGCCAGCCCATCGACAGCTTTCACGTCGCGATAGGCCCTTGATGCGGCAACCCCGAGCTTCTCGCGAATCGCCGCGCGATAGGTCGAGCTCTCCGCGAGCCGCGTAGCCATGTCAATGTAGGCATCGACGCCGCTCGCGACCAGTTCATCGAGCCCGAGATGCCTCAGGATCCCGCTCCCCAACCGTCCTCGGAGGAATCGGCCCTCGAACGCGACGCAGGGCAGCCGGCACTCGACCGCCTGCATCAGCGTGTTGAATCCCGAGAAGCCGATCGTATCGAGATAGACGTCGGCGGAGTGCAACAACCCAAAGAAAGACGCGCGCGACTGCCAGGGCATCAGGACAAGATGCTGTGCCGGCTCGAGACCAGTGTCCTCGAACGCCTTGGAGATCCTCTGCAGCAGCCGCCGGCTGAGCTCGAACTTCTCGTGCTGGAAGAAAAGAAACCGGCACGCCCCGAGACGGCGCGCGATCTCGACGAAGATGCGGTCGTGCTGCGGAGCGTATTTGAACGGCACGCCTGGACATACGAAGAGCGGTCCCGAGTGTGGGCCGAGCGATGATAGATCGACCGGGCTCGATGCGGTGCAGTGCGGCTCGTAATGCACGCCGAGGTTTGGCAGACGCACGAGCTGTTCGCAATAATGCTCCTGCGCATCCGGCGGCTCGAGCCGATCGGCGGAGAGGAACCTGTCGATGGTTGGAAGGCCGCTGGTCTCTGGATGACCCCACGCGGCGAGCTGGTGGGGGCAGAGACGCAGGCTCGCCAGTCCCAGCGTGAGGTCGTTCATTCCAATCTCGGGAAAGATCACCGCATCGAGCGCACGGTCATGAATGAGTCGGGCCCAGTCGGGCACGGAGCGAGGTCCGGTCTCGAAGCGATCGACGGATTGGCGGGCTTGCTGGGTCAGGGCATCCTCTTTGGCGCCGATGTTGAAGAGCGTGACCTCGAAGCGAGCGCGATCCAGACCTCGCAGCCAGCCGGCCAGAATCGCGGTGTAGACGGAGTGATCGAATATGTGGGCCGAGACGAACCCCAGCCTGAACGACCGCGGCGCGACGGAATGGGCGGCGGCATCCGGTCGCGGAGCGTGAAAGAGATCAGTCAAGCGTTCGGCCAAGGGACGGCGAAACCGCACCAGCAGCGCGCGGTTGCAGTCCTCCTGATAGCTCAGATAGAAGAGCGTCTGCTGAGCCGCCGCGAGCGCCTGTTCGGTGCTGAGAGCGCGGCGCGAGATCGCGTGCTCCAGCGCGGACAGCTCGGTCTCGAAGCCTCGGCGGCTGGAAAGGACTTCCTGTGCCGATGCGGCCACCGCGGGAATGAAGCTCGCCAGCAGGCTTGTCCGTACCTGGATGCGATCGGGATCGAGCTCGAGCGCCCGGCGATAGCTCTGCACGGCGTCCTCGATGTTGCCCATCTCGCTCAGCAGGACGCCGCGGTTGCACCACGCGTCGAGATCCGCCGGCTCCAGCTGGAGGGCGCGGTCGAGACACTGCAACGCGCCGGGATGCCGATGCAGCCTGCGCAAAGCGCCTGCCTTCGCGTTGTGCGCCGCCGCCAGATCGGTGCGAAGCCGCAGCGCCTCCTCCGCGCATCGCAGTGCATCGGCAGGACGCTCCAGCGCGAGCAGCGCCGTTGCCTTGTGTACCTCGGGGACGGCATCGCCGGGGCGAAGGCGCGCGGCCTGCTCGAAGGAGTCGAGCGCGCTCTCGAAGCGCTGCTGCCGCATCAGCACCGTGCCCCGTCCCACCCAGGCCCCGACGAGGCTCGGGGAGAGCGCAAGCGCCTGATCGTAGCTGCGCATCGACTCCTCGAAGCGTCCGAGCTGCTCGAGCGCGATGCCGAGATTGACGTGGGCGATCGCATCACCCGGATTAATCCTTAGGGCAATGCGAAAGTTCTGGACAGCCGCCTCGGTCCGACCGGTGCGGGCAAGCGCTTGGCCGAGATTGTTGTGGGCGCTCACGCTGTTGGGATCGAGCTCGATCGCGCGCTGCAACGGCTCGATCGCCTCCGATGGGCGGCCGGTCGACAGCAGCGCGAGGCTCAGTTTGCGGAGCACCCCGTCATCCCGGGGATGCAGCCGGACCAGCCGCCTCAGCGCGGGCAGCGATTCCTCGAATCGTCCCGTGGAAAGCCGGATGTCGGCGAGCAAGCCCAGCGCGGCGGAGTCGTCGGCACTGCGCGTGAGGTAGCGCTCGCAGAGGGCCTCCGCCTCGAGTGGGCGCCCCTGTCGATACAAATCGATGGCGCTCTCGAGCAGGTCCATGCGCTCAATCATAGGGCGAATCGATCCCCGCTACGACTTCGGCTGCCGCGAGTTGGCCGAGGCCATGGGCTCGCGGGGTCAGGCAAGTCACGTGTCGCTGATCTCCCAGCCGAACGTGATTACCAGCGCGGGGCTGCAGCTTGCGATCCCCAAGGCGCAAAGAGACTCCGGGGACGATAGTGTCGTTGTCCTACGCTTGATGACCCCCTCCCGCCTACGCTGGCTTCACCAATAACCTGTCACTATCCCTGCTGCGAAACTTCGTGACAATGCGCTCAAAGTAAGCTTGAGCGCCCACCAATCGAAGCACGCCGGGGCTATCCCCCGCCCCCCACTTCCTAACCGTCAATCCCGGCTCGGCCAACGAGTCTTGGGTGATTCTGCCCGAATAAACAACCAGGAACTCAGCGACCATGGATAAAACACTCTCGAATCTGGCTCGAATTTCACTCATGCTCGCGGCAAGCACCTTCTGTCTCGCCGCTCAGGCAAGTGACCACGTGGCCGATGACAAAATTGCGGTCGCGAAAGCCGCGATCGATCATGCCGAGCAAGCGGGCGGTCCTGAAGCGGCGCCAGTTCAAATGGCCTCAGCGCGCGACAAACTCGCCCTCGCTCAGAAGGACAACGCAAAACACGACGAGAAGCTTGCCGCCGCTTGGGCTGACCAGGCAAACATAGACGCCCAGGTCGCCGAGGCAACTGCAGCGCAAGTGCGCTCAAGCAAGGCCGCGGCCGAATTCGATGCAAGTCTGCAAACCTTGCGTCAAGAAGCAAGTCGCGCCTCGCAACCAGCCCAATAAACAGGATGACACATGAATACCAAGCTTATTACCGCAATCTCTCTGGCACTGACCGTGGCGGCGTGCGCATCAGTCCCCCAAACCAACGTTGCGCTGGAAGAGGCGCGCAGCGCCGTTCGCTCGGCAGAAGCCGATCCTAACGTCTCCGTATATGCCGCGCTCGATATGAACACGGCCAGGCACGAGCTCGAGGCAGCCGAGGCAGCCGCGGCAGCCCACGACGAGCGAGGCATCGCGCAACCCGCCTACCTCGCCACGCAGACAGCTCATCTGGCGCAGCTCAAGGCATCCACGAAAGCCAATGACGCGCGAGTCGCCGCCGGGAAGGGTGAACGAGATCAGATTCAGTTGCGGGCAAGGACCAAAGAAGTCGACAGTGCGGTGGTGGCGCGTGACCAAGCGACTGCCGCCCGCGATCAGGCCACCCAACAATCCGCCGCGCTGCAAGCGGAACTGGACGCACTCAAGGCAAAACCCACAGATCGCGGCCTGGTGCTGACTCTCGGCGATGTTCTCTTCGACACCGGGAAGGCCAACCTCAATCCCGGTGCGGCTCGAAACTTGGATCAGCTCGTTGTGTTTCTGACCGACCATCCTGAACGGCATGTGGAAATCGATGGTTACACCGACAGCGTGGGTACGGACTCCTACAATTTGGACTTGTCCCAACGCCGCGCTGACGCGGTGAAGTCGGTCCTGGTCAACCGCGGAATCGAGTCGACGCGTATTGTCAGTCAAGGATACGGTAAGGAGTTCGGCGTCGCCAGCAACGACGATTCCGGCGGCCGACAGCTCAATCGCCGCGTCGAGATCGTCATAGGCGGAGTCGATGGCGCGCCCGTGGTGGCCCGCGGCCACTCTTAACCTGGATTGATATAGTGGGGGCGATGCATCATCGCCCCTCCCTTTTTACTGACGCTCATGCTCGCTGCGTGCGCAGCGATTCAGAGGTGCGCGAGAGCTGTTGCCGTAGCCGGCCGATCGGAGTCGGTTCGCGCCTAATCGCGCGGATACACCACCGGGTCTTAGGTTTTGTCCGCGTAGATCAGGCGGCCGGACTCGAGCGCGGTCATGATATCGGGCAGGCTGGAATCCGCCACGGCGAAGCAGCCCTGGCTGCGACCGAGCATGCCGGAGTAGCCGATCATCTGCTTACTCACGTACCAGGCACCGTGCACGACGATCGCCCGGGAGAGGGCGTTGCTGTTGGTCGGATCGAGTCCCTCGAGCCGCATCGAGTGACCATGGGCACCGACATAGAGAGAGCCCGTTCTATAGGCTCCGGCCGAGGTCGCGTTGGAGCGGGGCTCGTTGGAGAAGCGCTCAAGCCATCCAGTATGAGCGGGGTCGGAACCCCTGCCATGAGCGACCAGATGCGATCGCACGCTGCCGTCGGAGAGATTCACCACATGGAACCTCGGCGTACGGGAGGGAAGGGAGAAGTCGGCGACGCCGATGACGTCCCGGTAAGCGATACTGTCGCGATGCCGCTCCAGCGCATCAAGCGCACGCCGAAGCAAATCGGGAGAAATCTGGCTGTCGACGCTTTCCGTTCGTGCCAGGACCAGCCTCCCTCCCGCAGATACGGAAGCCAGCCCGGCAAGAATAAGTTGGATACAAAAACGACGCGAATATACCAAAACGTCGAACTCCGGGCCGGCTAAGGTTTTTTGGACTTGCATCCTCTGGGGAAGTTCACGTGCCTGTCATCGGGCGAGCGATTCAGTGAATATGTGCAAGGCACCCAGGTCGATCGAGCGCGGTTGCCAGACTCAAATGCCTGCCGAATCCGCAGCGAAGATCAATGGAATCCTGACGGCGGGGGCGACGTTGTTCGTGACCCGTGAAGCCCTCTATCCACACGCGACCGGACCCATGCTTCAACTCGTGGACGCCGATCCGCAGACCAAGAATCCGCACACCTACTCGCGCGGCTCGTGATCCCGTCGGAGTTGACTCCGTTTGGCCTGAGCAGCCCACCGCGCCACGACGCCATGATTCAGGTGAAATCACGACTTGGTATGATGTCCTTGCCGGAAACAATCGAGAAGAAGGGGAACCCCAATGGGCATCATCACGATGGTCGCAGAAACGGCGTTCAACCACACGGCCGAGGAGGTTTACGACTTCGTCTCGAACCCAGCCAATTGGGTGACGACCTATCCCGGCAGCGAGCACGAGGAAGGCTTACCTCGGGACGGGGCCTTGAAGGTCGGAGATACCTGGGTCGAGACCGGCCCCAGGGGGGAACGCTATTGCTGGCAGGTCGCCATGGCCGTACGTCCGAGGCTGTGGGTGTGCAACACCACCGGCCGTCTCGGCCATGAGGCTGATGGCAGTGGCGGCTACGAGGGTCGCATCGTGATGCAATATCGTTTCCTTCGGCCCGGCGGCGACGTCACGGTTTTCGAACGGAGCTATCAAACCGAAACTTATGCCGGATCAGTACTTCCCGACGTCTTCTTGACATCGATGAACCCGGTCCATGCCGAGACCTTTTTCGCCGGCATCGCGCGGGAACTGGCCAAAGGCTCAGCCAAGCGAGCGGATTAAGGATCGCCATCGGCGTAGTAGTGCCCCCTCCGTCATGATGTCCAGCCTTTCTGTCGATTCAGCAGCATTGAGTGTCATGGATTCAGGCGCCGACAGCTGCAGCTATACTCACCCCTTGCAAGATGCATCCCTGGGGGATCGCCAAGCCCAAGGTTGCCTCCCGCGTCAACTGAGACGGTGACGCTGTAGCGCCCGGCGGCGTGTTTGAAGCAGCGGTGAGCTACCGCGGCGTTGCCAGCCCCATGCTAACTGCAGATGGAAAGCTCGATTTCCCGCCGAAATAGCACTCGATGGCTTCCACCTTGTCATCTTTCAGCCGGAAATACTCCACGTTGCGGAAAGTTTTGCCGTTCTTGGTCCGGCAAACGTACATCACAAACGCCTCGTTGCCGCTTCCAAATACGCGCTGCAGGTCAAACCGCTCGATGAAATCAATCTGAGACTCCCAGCATTGCGTTTTGAAAGCGCTCTTACTGATGTGGTCGTCACCGGCTGCGCTCGTGAATGTGAAGTCGTCCGACAACAGGACGTCGAGCGGGTGCCAGTCCTTTTTCTCCCATGCCGCATACCATCTGCGGATCGTCTCGTCGTTTTTCGGGCTTAGCCCCGTCTCCGCGCGCGCGCTCGCAATTTGCGGGATGCTCGCCGCCGCGGCCAGTGCGCACGCACCCGTCTTGAGAATCGTCCGGCGCGACAGTGCTCGGTTATTCATGACTCATTTCTCCCTTACGTTACCCGGCCAAAATGATGTGACGCTCCGGTCCGTGATCGTCGCGGTCCGCCCGATTCTCCCCACCTACAGTTGTCGGCAAAGTCAGTTCTTCCTGCTGGCCTTTTTCTTCGGACGACGAAATAGCAATTCAATATAGCGACGCAGGTGGTCGATGCTCGCTTCGACCACGGCCGCGCTGCCCTTGGCTTTCGCCAGGATGAACGCGCCCTGCAGTACGGCTTGCATGTGCAGCGCAAGACTTTCGGCTGTCCATGGCGCGCGGATGCGGTAACGCTTCATCGCATCGGCAATGTCGGACTCCACCTTGGCGGCTTGACTACCGATGCTTGCATCGCACGCGTGTCGAATGTCGGGGTGGGTTCGGTAGGCTTCCTGGACCATCGTGCCGGCGAGACACGTGAACTCCGCAACGTCACCGCGCAGCATCGCCCTGCGAAAATCGAGGTATCCGAGGACACGATCAAGCGGATCATCGAATCCGTGGTAGGGAGCGGCGGCGAAAAGCGAGGCGGTCATATCCGTCCATTGATTCAAGGCCGCGACCGCAAGCGTGTCCTTGCTAGGAAAATGGTGAAAGAACGCGCCCTTCGTCACGCCGGCCCTGGCGCAGACTTCGTCAACGGACGTCGCGGCATAGCCCTTCTGACGGATGATTGAGAAGGCCGCATCGAGAAGCTTGCTGCGCGCACCACCCGACGGTGACTGCCCGATAGATTGCGGACTCATAGTCGAAGCATACCGACCAGTCGGTATGTAATCAAGAGTGCGTAGTTGGCTGGTGGGTGCTCGCCTTGTATGAGTTCGGGGGTCGACGGCGCGCATCACCCAAGCGCACTGACGACCGTTCACGGCGCAAAGCCGACCGTCCGACATAAATCCGTCGGCCCTCGCTGGGGCGGATGTGTAATTCGATACACGATCCGCCGTGGCGATCGACAGGAGTCAGAATCATGCGCATTTCAACCCCGATATTCGCAGCAACGGTGATGCTGGCCGCGCTCAGCTTTGGCGCCCACGCCGACACGTCAACAGATGACCCGCCAACCAACATTACAGGGCGCAGCGTCGTTCATTACGGCGACCTCAATATCAACTCTGAGCAAGACGCCAAGATCATGCTTCAGCGAATCGAACGGGCGGCCAAGAAGGCATGCGGCGGTCACCCTACTTTTAGTTCCTATACCGGATTATTGGACCGCCACACCTTTGAGGAATGCCGCAGCAAAGCCATTCAGCGAGCAGTGAGACAGCTCCGCGCACCCATGGTGATGCGCATCTATTCCGAAGCAAGGCAGCGGGACTTCTAGCATCGCTGCTCGCGGCAATGGCCAAGCTTGCCGTACTCGGTAAAACTGGACCGTTCGCGGCTGTGTTTCGACCGTTCGCCATGGTTCGGCCGTCAGCTGCGCCGAACGCCGTATAATTTGTTACCCCCATGAACGACGTGTCATTACCCGCGCAACACACCAGATCGCAGCACCTTTACTGGATTTTGCAGGTCGCAGGCTGGGGCACTTACACCCTGCTTCGGGGCGTTGGCGCCGCCACTGTTCTTAAATTGCCCTGGGGCAAGAGCGCGCTGGAATTGGCGATTCTTGGAGCCCTGGGACTCACCATCTCCCATTTGCTGCGAGATTTCGTGCGGCGTCATAAATGGGCCGCCCTCAGCATACCGAGACTGGCGACTCGCATCGTCATTGCAGGCTTCATCGTGGGCACTCCACTCGGCATCGTGACGCAAATATCCGACGTGTCGGGTTTGCAAGATCCCGCTCCGGAATTGCAGCAATACGCTCCCGGCTTGAGCGCAAGCATGACCGTGGCGATTCAAACTCTATTGCAAATCACCAATTTGGCCGTCCTATACATGATTTGGCTGGCCATTTACTTCGCCGCTGTCGGGCTGCGCGAATATCGGACCGTGCGGCTCAAACAGTCCGAACTGGCGCGCGCGCTGCAGTTGGCGGAACTGCGTCTGCTCAAGTCTCAACTGAACCCACATTTTCTATTCAACGCACTCAACACCATACGTTCGCTCATCGCCGACAATCCTTCGCGCGCGCAAAGCGCCGTGACGCGGCTCGCCAATACACTGCGCTATACCTTGAGCTCCCGCCAGGACGAACTGGTCACGTTCGCTCAAGAATTGAACATTGTTATGGACTACCTCGAACTGGAGTCGATGCGTTTCGAGGATAGGCTGCGCATCGAGAGGGATGTACCTGCCGATGCAGCGAGCGTGTACATACCGGTTATGCTGCTGCAGACGCTGGTTGAGAATGCCATAAAGCACGGCATCGCCGAGTCGCCCTCGGGAGGGCTGCTTAGAATCTCCGCTGTATTGGAAAACGAAATGCTGAATGTGGAGATCGAGAATCCGCGGCCGCTGGCACCGATTCCCGCTACGGGTGAAGGCGTCGGCCTGCGCAATGCCCGGGATCGGTTGAGGCTGCTGTTTGGCACTCGCGCCACTCTCGATCTCGATCTGTCTAAATCCGCTGTCGCGACCGCTCGCTTGCGCGTTCCTCGGCAACCATGAAGGCGATGATCATTGATGACGAGCCGCCGGCCCGCCGCGAACTGCGCCGCCTGCTCGCCGATTTCTCCTGGGTGGAGATTATCGGCGAGGCAGGCAATATCGAGCAGGCGGCGGGTGTGGTCGAATCACTCTCGCCCGATTTGCTGTTTCTCGACATCCAAATGCCGGGCGGCTCCGGTTTCGATTTGCTGACGCGGCTGGAGCATGCACCGGCAGTTATCTTCACGACCGCGTACAACGAACATGCGGTACGTGCATTCGAGGTCGACGCACTCGATTACCTGCTCAAGCCAATCGACCCCGATCGCCTCGCCGAGGCACTGACTCGAGTCAAGAGCGCTCATGCGGAGCGGTCGCGGCGGCCTGATGATGTCCTCGAACAGATTTTTGTCCGCGACGGTGCGCGATGCTGGTTTGTGCCGCTCCGAGAAGTACGCCTACTGAGCTCCGAGGGTAATTACGTTCGGTTGTCATGGGGCAAGACGCGGCCCCTGCTGGGTCGCGCGCTCGCAGCGCTTGAGCGGCGGCTCGATCCGAATCGCTTCTTCCGCGCCAATCGACGGCAGATTATCAATCTGGATTTCATCGAAAATGTGGAATTTGGCGTTAACGGGCGTCTGCACGCGCAGCTTCGCGACGGTCCCGAGGTCGAGATTTCCCGCCGGCAGGCGCGCCTGTTCAAGTCCAAGATGAGCATTTGAATCTTGCGCTCCCGGCGGCAGTGCGAGGTTACGGTCGAGAGAGTGTACGCCGAGGCGAGCTCTGCTGCGGATTGATCCGTCTGGACAGGAAAGACTGGCTGTCTCTGGACATCCCTGGCTTTCCTCGAAAGGTGCGCTAGATCTCGAAGCACCGCTTTAGCATGCGTTGTCTGAGGACCACATCAACTTAGGCTGATAAACGAACCATATTTCTGGAGGGCCCCGTCATTGGTCAGCAAGATCATGGGCTCAACCAATGCCTGCGCTACCAGGATTCGGTCGAATGGATCCTTGTGCAGCAATGGTAATTCAGCGACCCGCGCGGCATGCTCTCCCGACACCGCTAGCAGGTTAAATCCCGCCGGCTCGATCCCGTCGAGAACCTCACGGGGGTTGGCATCGAGTTTCCCGAGCGTCGACTTGATGCTGATCTCCCAGATCGAGGCCGCGCTCGCATACACTTCCGCGGCATCGATCTTGCGGCGGACTGGAGCGGAGAGCTTCGAAGGCTGGGAGAGAGACCATAGCAGCAGATGCGTGTCGAGCAATATCCGCATGCTCACCGACCCTCGAAGTCCGCGATTAACTCGTCGAGCGGCGCATTGAAATCGTCCGGCACCTTAATTTTCCCCTTCAGCAAACCCAGCTTCTTGCGCCGCGGCTTGGCTGCAATTGGGCTCAGGCGCGCCATTGGCTCGCCAGCCTTGGCGATGATGACCTCGGCGCCTGCGGCGACCTCATCAATGATACGCGAGAGGTGAGTCTTGGCCTCGTGGATATTAATTACCTTACTCATAAACCTCTCGTTATGGACTAGACTAAGTTTAACTAACCCCAGGCAGGATGACAATTGGTCACGCCGAACAGGTAGACCGTGGGTACGCCGATGTAGGTATGGCGAGTGGCATTGGATGCTTGCGCCATGACGATTGCGTTCGAACGAGTACTTGAGTAGGGGCGGTACGAGGGTCGGCTCCCGAGCGATGGGGCCAGTCTCAGGGAACCGATGTGGATGCGAGCTTCACATTTACCGGCTCCAAGTAGAAGGCGTATTGAGATAGACAGAGGCGCAGGAAACTCCGCGCGCCGTATCCCGCCCGGCGCAACACTTCGTAGTGCGTTAACCATACGACCATAACGATGCCTGTGAGGAATGCTCGATGAGCCAAGCGCATCAGACTCTGCACCGGAGGGGCCGGGCCCGCTCGCAGCGCGAGTAGGGGCTGCGACTCGAATCCGACGTGGGCGAGCTCATCGGATACGAAGTCGGCGAGAAAACATCGAGAATTCTAGGGTTTCTTGGCTTCAGTTCGCTTGAGATACCCCCAAAAACACCCCTTCTAAAAAGGGCTGGTACCAGATTCTCGCGGACGTTGTCGGACGACAGTTCATGAATAATTCTTCGAGTTGAATGGCCGGTACCGGGACGAGCATCAGGCTCTTACAGCCTCAACCGAACTAGAAGGGGACTTTGTCGATACCTCCCCGCCCGTTTCCATTCGCCACCGATCATCCGCGCGGCCTGCCGCCGGCAACGACGATGGGTTCGTCGAGGGCTTGCCGATATTCCTCCTCGCCGATCGCATCCACCGACCGAAGTTTCGCCAGCAGCTCGTCGATGAGCGAACGCAGCCCAGGCCCCGGGGTGCCATGCGCGAATGAGCTTTGGTATTTGATCGGCCCGGGAATGATCGCGACAAGAAATGCCATTTCGGCCGGCGTCAGCTCTCGGGGTTCGCGACCGAAATAGCGGCGGGCCGCGGGCCGCAGGCCACGCAGGTCCGGTCCCCATTCGATGATGTTCAGGTAGATCTCGAGGATACGATCCTTGCCGAGCGCCGACTCGAGCAGGAACGTGATTGCCAGTTCCTGCAGCTTGCGTCCGAGCTGCTTGTCGCGTGACAGGAACAGATTCTTGGCCAGCTGCTGGGTGATTGTTGACGCGCCACGCGCGGCGCCGCCGCGCGACCAGTTCGTGAGCAGCGCGGCGGGTAGTTCGCGTAGGTCGATGCCGCGATGCCCGTAGAAGCCCGTGTCTTCTGCAAGCAGAAGAGTGCGCACGAACAGCGGCGGAACGTCGCGCAGGGCGATGAAGTCGGGGGATGCGAGCGAGACGTCGATGGGGCGGTGCGGCCCGGGGCCGTCTTCGGATCTGAAGATGAAATCGCCGCGCAGGCGCGCGACTGCCGGCGGCATCTCGCGTGGCGGCCTGAAGTCGATCTTCTGGCTCACCGAGAGCGAGGCAGGGTCCGCCAGGCGTCCGCGTACACGCACGTCGATCGTGGCCGAGCCAAGGTCACGGCCAGCGCCGGGCGCCATTCCCAGGCTTTCGGGCACCGCGAGCCCGGATGCACCCAGCAATTGCGCGAAGTCCAGATGCTGCATGCCAAGTGCGAGATCGACAACCGGATCGGTGTCGAGATCGCGCAGTGTGATCGAGCCCGATAGGGCGGCACCGGCCACCGTCGCGTGGATCTCGGGGATCTCGATCGTGCCCTCGATCCGGCGCCAGGCGCCATCGAATCGTATGGTCACGTCCGTCGGATCGCCGAGCTGCGGCTGGTCGGCGGCGTTATCTGCCAGCGCTTCCAAGCGCGTGCCGCGCGCGCCCATGCTGATGTGATGTGGAAACGGAGCGCATCGGTGCTGGCCTGAAGGTCCAGCGATGCCGGGATTCGAAGAGAGCGCGAGTGCGAGGAAGCCAGCGGACATCATCAAGCAGCCTGGGATGACGTACCAAAAGGTGTCGCGCGCGCGATCAGACAGAATACCGTTGCCGAACATGGCGGCGGCGCCAAGAAGGTACATGGCCGCAATGAGGAATCCCGTGCCAGTGATGCTTAAGCCCGAAAGCGTCTGAACAATCGTGGGCGCGGAAAAGCTGTAGGCGTAACTGCTTCCCAGCATGCAGAAATTGAAAATCCCGAGCAACCAGACGCGTGGATCGCGCAGCGCCGGACCAATCGGCTCAGCCTGCCTCGACACATTCTGGGAGGTACGTCCTTGGATCCGGACGAGGACGGCGTTTCGCTCAGGTTCTGTCAGCCACCGAGCCGTCGCGGGAGCGTCGGGCAGAGCAAAGAAGAAAATCGCGCCTAGAATGACAGCGGGAAATCCCTCGACAGCGAAGAGCCACTGCCAACCCGTCAGACCCAGATGGCCGTCGAGACCCATCAATGCGCCGGCCAGGACGCCCATGACGACGATGCTCAGCGGCCACGCAATATAAAATCGGGAGATGCTGCGCGCAGCAACTCAATGGGGGACCATTGGGCAACGTAAAAGATCACCCCGGAGAAGAAACCAGCTTCAGCAACGCCGAGCGCGAAGCGACCGACATAAAACTGAGTCGGCGTCCGAACGAAAACCATGGCCATGGCCACGATCCCCCAGGTAACCATAATCGAGCTAGCCAGCGACGGGCACCGAATCGGTAAAGCAGAAGATTGGAAGGTATTTCGCAGGCCGCGTAACTGAGACAGAAGAGACCCGCGCCTAATCCGTAAACCGTGGCGCTGAAATTCAAGTCCCGGTTCATCTGCATAGAGGCGAAGCTGATGTTGACGCGATCAATGTAAGCGGCGCCGTACCCCAGCGCGATCAGCGGAAGAATGCGTAATGAAGCCTTGCGGTAGGCGCTCTTTTCTAACGCGGCATTGTCTATGCCGGCTGCATTCATAGCTTGTCTCCAGCCATTTCGATTTATTGAACGATCGAATCCGATTGGAAGAGCTGCAAGTAGTACTTATACCAGCAATTTGACTCACACCCCGGTGCCCTTGGTGCATCCTGGTTTGGATCGATAGCACCGGCAGGTCTGCTGTGCGCTTTCCTTAACTGACGTTGAAATGACGACGGTCAAAAGATTTAAGATGGGGATATTCAGACTCCCCGATAGCGGTCGCCGGTGTCGGGCAGGTTAGGGTAGGTCGCGACCTGACGTATGCCGACTTCTCCCGGAATCTCACCGCGAACTGTAGTGCCCGAGCGCGCAGGGAGATTGCGCTTGGTCGGTTTCGGCTAACGCCTGTTGGATCAAACTGTCGGCGACCCCCTTACGCTTGAGACTCGCAATTAACCGGGGCACGGACCCTTCGTCCAAGCGCCCGCGGTCTATGCGCAAACCCTTGCCGATGTAGGCGCGAATCAGCGGCTGATATCCTGCAAAGCCCAGGGTCGGCGCGACTCGTTTCAAATCATCGACCACGTCCTCGGGCGTGCGAAGCGTCACCGAACTCATCGCGCGGTTTTTACGAAGTCTTCGCATTACCAGTTCACGGGTTCTCGTACGTCGGCTTCCCGAACGTGGAGTGCCCGTATCGAGTGAAGAAGCCCAGCCTGCGCTCAATCGCCGGCTTCGACGACACAGGCTGAATCCTAAGCACCTCTATTGAGTCTCTGGGCGCTCGAATCGTGAATGCCCACACCACAGCTGCGGCTACGGTCGAACAAACAGCGACGCGGCGGATCCGACGCTTGAGGCATTCAGGCAAGGCGCGCGCCAAATGCACATCTTCACGCCCGTGACGCCCTAATATAGTGCGCTGTTGGCGAACCTATAGCGCTTCCCTGGTTCGTTGGCAGCTCATGGAGAGAAAACCATCTCAGCTCGGTCAATAAGTAAATTGCCGGGGTTTGCATCCAATCGGTCGCCCGTTAAAGCGTGGACACCCGCTTGCCCGGACTGTATTGCACTGTTAGAGTGCGAACAGAAAAGAGGTTGCACTGTTGTCGAGCACAACCGGAGAGAATCATGGCTATCGCTCATAATTTACTCGGAGCCGCTGTGTCGGTCCTGTCACTCGCATGCGCCGCGGCGTCTGCCGATACACCACCCATGATTGGGTCGCACTTCGAGCTCGTACGGTTTAACGATCTGAACCTCGACCAGCCGCGCGATGTCGCCCGGTTGTTCAACCGTGTCAGCTCGGCCGCTGACAAGGTGTGCGGGACGCGCTCTTTTGCGACCCACTACAACAAGATCGCCGACTATGAAATCTGCTACAAGGATACGGTGGCGAGCACCGTAGCTCACATCGACCGGCCATCGGTCACGGCTTATTTCCAGCAGCGCAGCTCTGACTTGGCATCGCGTAAGCTCATCGCTCAGCAATAACGTCACCTTGCCGCAATAACGCTGAAAAGGCGTACCTTGGATCCCACGCCATTGATTGATTTGGGCCTGGGCGACTTGTCATACGCGTGCTGACGTAGGAGCGACGCACCACGTTTCAGCGCCTATAAAATGTGGCGTTTCATGACGGAGCGGCGAATTTCATCGCAGAAGATGAACTTGCCGGAGCGGTCAATCATGGTCGATGCATAGCGACGAAGGCGCGAAAAGAATGGTCGTTGGAAATCGCCGCCGTCGTTCGAAGCACTTCAGGCGATTGGTAGCGTTGGAATCGCGCCGACCGAGGGCTCTGCGCAAACCCCGAGCGGCTGAGCGCGAGCCTGACATCCTGGATGCGGCCGAGATCGCTAAGCTCCGAACGGCGCTCGATGTGCCCTTCGAGGGGCTCCTGGTCGAACTGACCCTCGCTACCGGCATGCGTTCTGGCAAGGTGCGAGGCCTCACTTGGGAGTCAATCGACATGGACGGCAAGCGGCTGTTCATCGAGCGACAGGCGAACCGTCGGGGCGAGGAGGTTGCGACCAAAACTGAGAGCAGCGTGCGGCCGATTCCGATACCGGGGTATTTGATCCCCGAGCTTAAGAAATGGAAGCTGGCCTGCCCGATCACAGCCAGAGGTTTGGTGTTCCCCGGGGAGCCAAATGCGGACGGGGACCGGGGGCCGATCGACGCGGACAATCCTCTGCGACGAATTCTGCGTCGTGCTCTACGGAAGGCTGGCCTTCCGGCGTTATGGTTCCACGACCTGCGACACATGGCTGGCACGGTCGTGCACGAGTCGGGTGTGCCGCTCAAGCGGGCCCAGGAGATCCTCGGGCACGCCAGCGAGCGCACGACATTGGCGATCTACACGCACAGCATGCGCCGCACCCACGATGACTCAGCCGACAAGATCGCGGCGCTTGCGGGCCTTTCGGGGCCGGTCGCTAACCTGGGATACATTCGGGATACAAGTGGCTCTGCAGAGTCTCAAGAAACCGTTGTAAGCAATTGTTTAAATGGCTCCCCGGGACGGATTCGAAATAGTGCAGAAAACACCGGCAATCTAAGGTATTTCTGATTCCGGTCTGGTACCGATACCCCCAAAAACATCCCCTTCAAGAGGTCGCTGTTCCCGGACGTGGTTGGATGGTTGGATGACTGTTCATGTCCATCCGCTTGCCCTTTTTTAAGTCATCGCCTGTAGCAGATACCCCGTCTCGGCTCGGCCAGACTAGCGCTGCCAGTCGTTGTCATAAGGAGCTTTTACGGTAATTGTGTCTGTCCCCGACTGCTCACGTTTGCGCCAGCGTCTGTAGTACAATGTACACAGATAATCACAGGAGCACTCTTCGCTATGTCCACCACAATGACGGTGCGCCTCGAAGATGACGTCAAGGAGCGCCTCGACCGTCTCGCCGGGGTGACCGAGCGCAGCAAATCCTTCCTCGCCGCCGAGGCGATCCGAACGTATGTCGAGAATAATGAGTGGCAACTCGCTGAGATTGGCGCCGCCCTTAAAGAGGCGGACGCCGAGGACTTTGCCACCGACAAAGACGTCGCGAAGTTTGCCAAGAAATGGAAGGTGCGTGCGCGTTAGGTGGCTACTCAAAGCACTACGCAACCTCGATGCAGAGGCCTCCTTCATCGCGACCGATGATCCGATCGCCGCGCGCCGGGTGGTGATACGGGTGCTCGCCGCCGTTGACCTCCTCGCCGAGCAGCCAAACATAGGCCGACCGGGGCGCATCCCGGAGACCCGCGAGTTGATCGTACCGAGGACCAGTTACATCATTCCTTACCGTGTGCGCGGTGACACGGTGCAGATCTTGCGCGTCTTTCACGTCTCGCGACGCCTACCGGGGCGGTGGTAGTATCCGTAGTGATTCGCGAAAATCGCCGTACCCTGTGGTCCGGAAGTGGTGGATATTCCTCTAGACGCCTACAAAGGCCCTGGAATCCTGACGCTCTTACTAGGGAGCCATGACATCTTTATGAGAAAAAAGGACGAGTCAAAAGAGAACTCACAACCGCGCTTTAGCACGATGCGGCGCCTGGTAGCGCGCTGCATCGGACTCGCATTCGGCGTGCTGCTCGGCCTCGCCGGGTACGCCGATCCAGCGCTGCCCGGCGGGATTGCGGGCACGCTCGTCCGACGATTCCACATGGCGCCGATACCACAGGCAGGTCTACTCCGGCACTCCGCTCACGATGCTGCTGTTGTATCCTGACGGACATGGTGAAACGGTCACGCTCGGCGCGAACGTCGGGGCCGGACAGCTGCCGCAGGTGACCGTTCCCCGCGGCGTGTGGCAGGGGTCCATGCCGCGCTCGGCCGCCCCTGGCGCGTACGCATTCTTCGGCACCCAGGTTTCTCCGGGATTCGAATCCGCGGATTTCGAAATCGGCTATCGCGACGAGTTGCGGCGTGCCTATCCCGCATTCGCAGCGCTCATCGGGCGCTTGACTCGTACAGAATTTGCGCATCGTCAGGCCGGGGTGGCCGCCGGCGGCGGCGATGCGCCGCAGGGCGCCGTAATCGCCACCGCCGATGTGACAGCGGTGAGCGTGTCCGCTGGTGTGGAACTCAAGGAACTCGTCGGTCGGGTGGCCCGCGATGCGCAGAGCGCCAACGTCAGCGTTGCGGCGTTTACCTTGGCGCCGGGACACGGCACGGATGCAAGCTTCAACCGTCAGGCCGAGGAAGTGTTCCTGGTCACCGCGGGAAGCGGCAATGTGCGGCTCGGCCAACGGATACTGCCGGTGATGCGGGACTCCAGCGTTTTTATTCCCGCGGGGGTGATCCGCGCTATCGAGGCAGATGCGGAAGGTCCGCTCTCATTCGTCGCGATCTCCGCTCCGGCTTTCACGCCGGAGGACTACATCCTGGTGAGATGATGTACCCGGTCCGCTCTGGTCTGCTTGGGTTTCTTGAGTCCTGCATCAACTCAGATTAACAAAGAAACCATATCCCGCAGACGTCATTGGTGAGCAGGGTCATAGACCCGAGCTATGCCCTCGCCACCAAGACCCGGTCAAAGGATCTGCTTGCAGCAACAGTGGGGAATACATCGCTGCGGTGTTTCAAGTGAACGCTCGCCAATTTGTTGCACTCAATGGCCCCTATCAGGCGGGCGCATCAGGCGCCTCCCGGCCAATCTGAGACATTCGAGTAAGCGAATCACCTCCGCAAAGCTGCCGTTCGGTAAATGCCGCCACCGACAGATTGTTAGAGAAAGTGCGTAAATCCGTCAGGACTCCATGCTTCGCTGCCCACGCCGTGGTGCACGAAGAACAGTCCGTCGGGATCGTACTTTGCTTTCACGGCAAGTAGCCGCTGATAGTTGTTTCCCCAAAAGGCATGCTGCCAAGATTCGTTGAAGTAATTGCTTTCGGAAACGTACGAGCCTGGCACGGGCACTATTTTCCGAAGCTCGGCGGCCGCCTCGTCGACCGCGCGGGCATTCTGGTGGGCAACACTCTCGTCGAAGGGTTGCCCCGGTATGCGCAGCGGCCCTCCGTTGGCGATGATGGCTAGCGCGAAAGCATCCAGTACGGCAGGATTGGTGGCGGTGTCGCGCGCGGCAGCGATTGCGTCGGCGGGCGCCCCCGCAAGACCCTTGTTGAAATGCAGCTCAACTTCCCAGTGCCGGCTCGCGGCGAAAAGCGCCCCGGCAAGGTGTGCCTGCTTGGACGATAGTAACAGCGATGCTGGAAGCCATATTGATTCATACCCGTGGAGAAATGCGCTGACCTGATCCTTGTCACCCGACCACCAAGCATGGGAGATGGGCGCGCCCGGGCGCGGATCACTTATCATTGCATCGCTGCCACGCTTCTTTCTCGCTTCAACATCCCACCAAGCCCGCGCGTACCCGCTGCCGGCGCCGAGATCGGATGCGCTATATTCATTTGAGTTTTTCGCCCAATCGAAAAAGGGCTTCCAAACGTCCGCGGCTTGCTCGTTGTCTAGCCCCTGACACACCATCGAAAGTTCAAGTGTATTGTCTGGCTTGATCTTGACGCTTTCGCCCCAGTGCGGATTGAACAGGTTGTCGTAATAGAACCCCACAAAGCGTGCGATCAATCGCTGGAATGCGGCATCCGATTTCGCCTTTATTGTTCCCTCAGAATAACCAAAAAATTCCGGCAGCTCATGCGTGCGCAATGTGAGTTTGGTGACGACGCCCCAGCTGCCACCACCACCGCCTTTGAGCGCCCAGAAAAGGTCAGGATTCATGCACGCGTTGACCATGCGGACAACACCGTCAGCCGTGACGATTTCGGCTTGCAGAAGCCCAGCTGCCGCACTTCCAAAGCCTTTTGACATGGAGCCGAATCCGCCGCTTTGGATGAGCCCGGCCACGCCGACGCTGGCGCAGCCGCCACCTTGGACATAGCGGCCCGCCTTTGTCGTTACGGCATTATATACGTCGATCCACATAGCTCCTGCTTCAACCGTCACAGCCGGCGTCGGTGCTTGCTTGCCCTGACAGCCTTGGCCGACAAAAGCGTCATGAGTACTGACCTTGTTCATCGCCCGCGTCCACACGAGCAGCGAGTCGGGCGCGTTGGACGTGCCCTGGTAACTATGGCCGCCGCCCTTGACGACCAATCGCAAATTACTCTCGCGAGCAAAATTAACAGCTGCGGCCACGTCGGCGGTGTTTTGCGCTGCAACCGCATAGACACTGGCGGCAGGCATCCACGCGTCGAGCCAGCCGGAGACCTGCGTCCCCGCAGGCTGGTCGCCAAGATAGAAGGGGTTATTCGCTTGCTTCAGAACCTCGCGGCATTCGGCACCTTGCAGTTCCGCCGCGCAAGCTGCAAACAGCGGCTGTAGCTTGATCAGATGGCCGCCGACTTCCCGGTTGAGCCTGTCCCAACTTGCTGAATTCGGCCATGCCAGGTCGCTTGGGCGAATCCGACGCCGAGTTTTGCCAATCGGCAAGGGCCTTTTGCCACTCGCTGGTTCGGCTGATGTCGCGACGCCAATCGACAAAAGCGGCAGCATTGCGGCTTTGCTCAACAAGTCTCTTCGATTCATTTGTGGAACCCACTGGCGTCGCGGTCTAGTCCGAGATTACAGCGAGGCGTACGCGCGCTCAACGGCGGCCCAATAGACTAATCGTCCTGCCGAACAGCGGACCCGATAGCGGTCGTTCGCGAACGGCTGCAACGGGTCCGCGAGGCGTCGCTCGTGGCGGCACTCGCCTTTGCCTTGCGTGACTTCAGCTTTGCAGGCTAGGATCAGGTTCGGTCCGAACAAGGAAATTTCATCACCGATCAACAGCGCCCGGCGTCGCTTTTCTGCATCCAAGAGCGGACGCACAGGGAGGGCGCTGTCGACGCTGGCCTGCGTTCGATATGAAGCACCAGCACCGCGTCGTCGGCCTGCTGTCCCTACTGGCGATCATCACCTATCTGGATCGTGTCTGCATCGCCGTGGCCGGACCGCAGATGCAGGACAGCCTGCACATCAGCCCCCAGGCGTGGGGCTGGGTGACGAGCGTATTCTTCTTCTCTTATGCCGCATTCGAAATCCCTACTGGCGCACTCGGTGATCGGATTGGCCCGCGGCGGGTACTGACCCGGATCGTGCTGTGGTGGTCAGCGTTCACATCGCTGACAGGCTTCGTGTTGAGTTATCCGCTGTTGCTATTCGTCCGCTTCTGTTTCGGAATCGGTGAGGCCGGCGCATATCCGAATGCCGCTACGGTCATCGGGCGGTGGATCCCGCAGCGCAACCGGGCGCGCGTTTGGGGAATCGTCTGGATGACCAGTCAGATCGGCGCGGCATTGGCGCCGCTGCTCGTCGTACCGATCCAGGCGCGCTACGGCTGGCGCGCATCGTTCTACCTTTTCGGGTTCCTGGGCGTGGTATGGAGCGTAGTCTGGTACACGTGGTTCCGGGACTCGCCGCGCCAGATGAGCGGAATCACTCCGGCCGAACGTCATGAAATCGGTGAGGATCCTCCGCTCAGCCACGGCGGAATGCCCTGGCGGCAAGCCCTGCGCTCGGGTGCGTTCTGGCGGATCGCGGCGCTCGCTGCCTGCTACGTATATGTGATCGCGTTCTTCCAGTCATGGCTGCAGACCTACCTGGTCAAGGGCCGCGGATTCACCGCGTCCGCGCTCGTGTTTTCGACCCTGCCGTACATCGTCGGCGCCTGCGCGAACTGTGTCGGCGGTATAACCAGCGACCTGCTCGTGCGCAGGTTCGGACTCAAAACAGGGCGCCGCGCGATCGGAGTGTCCGGCCTTGGTGCAGCGGCGATCTTCATGGCCGCATCGATCGCTGCGACCAGCGGCACTTGGTCCTTGATATTTCTCTCGCTCGCGTACGCCGGAATTCTATTCCAGCAGCCGAACCTGTGCGCAGTCTGCCTGGACATCGGAAGGATTCACGCCGGTGCGGTATTTGGATTCATGAACACCGCGGCGAATGCCGCGTCGGCAGTATCTTCGGTGGTGTTCGGATACCTGGTCGCGTACTCCGGGGGTTACGATGCGCCCTTCCTCCCGATGTTGGTGCTGCTGTGCGTGGGGATGGTGCTATGGGTGAAGGTGGATCCAACTCGAGAACTCTTCGAAGAACAACTGCCAGGCGGTGGCGGGCAGCAAATACTGGCGGCAGATAGTGCTTTATGATCCACCATAGCGGTCACTCGTGACGGGCGGGATTGGGTCGGGAAGCGAACTCTCGACACAGCGCAGACTTGTTGGCTCCTTCACCGTAGGAGTCAGCCATGGAAGCAACCGAGAATACTGCCACTGCTCGCCCGCCCTGGAACAAGGGCAAAATCGTTGGCCAGAAAACGCCTTTCAAGCTCAAAGAGATCTGGGCAATTCGTATTCGACTACAGCTTGCCGTTCGGCGTCGCGAACTCGCCCTGTTCAACTTAGCCATTGACAGCAAACTTCGAGCCTGTGACCTTGTTGGCTTGCGGGTGCGGGATGTGTGTAGGGTGCGGGTGAAACGCTTCGGCGGAATGGCGAGCACGCGTTGGATCTGGGCCGCACGCGCAGGGTCCTCGAACGCCACGTAGCGAAAGAACGAGTGGATCGCGGTCAGGCGAAGGTTGCGCGTTCGCGGCGTAATCTTGCGAACCATCTCGAGGTCATCGAGGAAAGCCCCCACCAGGGTGGCATCGATGTCCTCGAGCGCGAACGTCGAGGGTGCGCGGTGCAAGTGCTTTTGCGCAAACTGCAGGAGCAGCCGGAAGGTATCGCGGTAAGATGCGATCGTGTGAGCGCTCGCCTGACGCTGCTGCATGAGCCGTTTAGTGAAAAAGCCTTCGAGCAAGGCGGGGAAAGTCGGCGGGCTCATGATGGCTCTCCCCAGCGCCGCTCGAGCCGTGCCATCGCCTGTGCCATCAGCTCCGGAGCGTTACTGAGGTACCAGTAAGTGCCCACGACATACACGTGTCCGAGATAGGTCGAAAGCAGCGGCAGCCGCCGCGCTGGATCCTCGCCCGACTCGTACCAGCGGGTGAGTACCTGGACCGCGAAGCGATGGCGGAAATCATGGAGTCGGGGACCGCGGTGTGCGTCCACTGCTCGCAAGCCCGTTTGTCGCGAGAGCGCGTAGAAGGCACGACGCACTCGTGCGCCATCCAGCCGCGTCCCGCGGTTGGAAACGAATACGAAGTTCGAGCGACGCGGTCCCAAAAACTCCTTGCGTCGCCGCAGGTAGTCAGCGAACACAGTGCGTGTGGAGGCATGCAGCGGGACCAGCCTGGAGCGACCGAACTTCGCTCCCCGGATCGTGAGTATGCCCTCGTCAAGATCAACGTCGTCGAGCTTCAGATCGAGCGCTTCAGAGAAACGCAGACCCGTGACGCTGAGCAGGCCGAATAAGCAATGAAAGACCCAGGGCCGTAACGGGGTTGACGGCCACGCGGTTGGCAGCCGCAGTGCCGCCGCCAACAAGTCCTGCACTTCCTGTTCGGTGTACAGATACGGCCGGGCTCTGGTCGACCGGTACGGGCACAGGTCCTTCGAGGGGACCTCGGTGAGCGGATCACTGGCGCTGCGGTGTCGAGCAAAGCCGCGCACGAAACACAGGCGCCGCGCCCGCTCAGCAGGCTGTATCTGTGCCTGCTGCACCCAATCCAGAGCCAGTCGTATGGTAATGTGCGGCTCCCGGCGCGCTTCCATAAACGTGACGAACCGCGCCAGAGCTCGAGCGTCTCCCCGGAACTTGAACCCGAGGCCGCGGCACAGGATAACGTACTCTTGTAGAGCCTCGCGCAGCGTGTTCATCGCGCACCTCCCGGCCACGGCAACGCGAGGGTACGCAGTGCGCTGATATCCACCCGCGCGTAAATCGAGGTGGTCTGTGGGCTCTGATGTCGCAGGACTTCCCCGATCTCCCTCAACGAGGCACCCTGTTGCAGCATCTGAACGGCCAAGGCGTGACGAAACTGATGCGAGCCGCGATGCGGTGCTTTCACCCCCGCGCGCTTGAGCGCGCAGCGCACGATCGAGCCGATCCCGTCAGAGCCTGGCATCAGGCCCCGAATCGGCGCCTGCGAGCGCAAGAACAGATGCCGATCGGGGCTGGTGGGCCGTCCGCCACGTAGATAGGCCGCGATCGCTGCGCCTACCCCAACGGGCATGGGCAATAACTGCTCACGCCCGCCCTTGCTGCGCACGCGCAGGTGACCGCTGTCCCAGTCGCAATCCTCGAGCTTTAACCCGATGATCTCGTTCGCGCGCAGGCCCAGACGCGCCAAAAGCAGCAGCACCGCGCGATCGCGCAGACCAACCCGCGTATTGAGGTCACAGCTGTCGAGTGCACGCTGGGCATGTTCGGTGGATATCGCTTTGGGCAATGCCGGCGTGGTGCTCCAGGTAGCCACTCTCGGGACGGCGGCGACGAGCGCGGCGGGTACATCGCCGAGATACTGCGCATAGCGCAAGAATGAGCGCAGGGCGTTCACGACACACTTGAGCGCCGGCGGATGTAGGTGTTGGCTCTGCCGCTTGACGAACGCGACGGTATCCGCGACGCGCAGGGCCCCCAGATCAACCGCGCCACGGCCGAAACGATCCTCGAGAAACTGTCGGGCGACTGTCCTATAGCGCTCGATCGTTCCGGTTGCGAGCCCCTGCTGATGCTGAAGATGTTGTTCAAATCGGGCGGCCAGCTGCTCTGCCGCAGTGGTCTCGACAAGCGCCGGCGAACAAACACCCTGAGCTCGCAGGAAGCACAGCAGGTGGCTCACCTCGCGCCGTTCCTGCTCTCGGGTCCCCGGGCGAATGGGTCCGTGTCGACGCCGGGTACGGTTCTGATACCGCTGGATGTGCGCTTCGCCCAACGCGATCAACTCGACACGACGCTTGGCAAGCCAACGGTCGAATGCTAGTCCATGCCGCGCCTTGATGTGGATAACGGCGGCCGCGTACTGTTGCTCGATCAACGATGTGACGAATGCGCCAAGATGACTCGACAGCGGGCCGGCGGCACGGCCGGCGAGCGCTCTCGCGCTCTCATACGTTCGCTCCATGGTCTCCTCCTTGCGGGCGTAACTCGCCCAGCAGGAAGGATCGCGCTATGTCCCGCGCCTCGTGCACCAAACCCGAGAAAACCAGCTCATCCGGCTACAACGGGACATAGTCCGGCGCGGGAGATAGTCGCAACTATTGCCCGCGGGCAATAGGCTGGAAAGCACCGTCCGTTACCTCGGGATCGAGGTGAACGATGCCCTGGAGATGGCCGAGCAGACCGAGGTATAGCGGGAGGCCAGGGCCGGGCCGGTCGGCGTCAACGGGCGCTGACCGGCCAATTCCGGAAGTTCAATAGATCGAACTGGCTTCTCCGAAGCTGCCGTTCAACTTGGATGCCGATGCCTTCACCGGATACTTAATTCGATAGTCTCATGGTAAGCCGGATCGGCAATACGAAAATCATCAGCGGTTTCCGCATTACAAGGAGGTCTTCGCGGCTTGGCAGTCGTGGAGCGACGCGACGCTCCGGTTTCGTCGGATGCCTGACTCGGCGCTGCAGGCATCGGCGCCGATCTGCTCAGTCAATACTCGGGAAGCTCAAGCGTGTCTCTGATCTGTCGTCCAACTGCGAGCTCAGTAATGGTGGGTATATTCATTAGCTTCGTAAATTGGTTTCCCAGAAATAACGCCAAACGGGAGCGGGGAGCGAAGAATGATGCGAACGTGAGCGCTGCTTTTTGCTTGGTCTCGATAAAGTCGCGCAGCCTCTGCTCATAGCGGTCGAACGCTGCCTCGTGGTCACCGCCGGCCCGCTTGAGCTCGCCGGCAAGAATATAGGCTGCAACCATGGCAAGTGCGCAGCCCTGGCCCCCGAGAAGGGAGACGCAGAAGGCCGCATCCCCGATTAATGCCACACGACCCTGTTTCCACTGATTGAGACGGATTTGGCTGACACGGTCTATGTATAGCTCATCGTGGCGCTCGAGCGCATTGAGAATGCTTGAGCATTCCCAGCCGGATCTGGAAAACTTTTCGCGCAGCAGAGCCTTCTGAGCGGATAGGTCGTTAGGGATCTCAGGGTTGTCATCCGCGAACACGAACAGAAACATAGTACGGTTACTGCGCATCGAGAACCGGCCGATTTGCTGTCCGATCTCTCTATGAATCACGTACGTCAGCTCGTCCCTTGGTCGATAATGTTCCACGGCGAACGCGGCCACTTTCATGTGGAGGAATCGCTCAAAGCGAGCCTCATCGCCGAATACGAGCCGACGCACTTGTGAATGGAGGCCATCGGCGCCGATAACCAGATCAAATGTACGCGAAGCGGCGTGATGGAAATCGACGCGGATCTCACCTGTCGTGCCGTCGAGTCCGGCGATACCATCATCGAAGATTGTGTCGACGCCATCGCCTAATGCCCGGTAGAGGCATGCCGCCAGCTCGCCTCGAGGGAGACTGGTGTAGCGTCCCTGAGTAAGGCGATCGAAGACGCTTATCGACAAGCGACCGATACGCTTGCCGCTTCGGTCAACCTGGCGGAGCTCACTCACCTTGTAGCCCATGTCCAGGATCTCGGAAGCCAACCCCATGCGCTCAGCGACGTCGAAGCCGGCGCCCCAAAAGTCGATTACGTATCCGCCGGTCCGCAGCGTTGGTGCCCGTTCGACCAACGTCGGCTCAAATCCGTGCCGTTTGAGCCAAAAGGCCATGCACGTGCCCGCGATGCCGGCTCCGCTGATCAGGATCTTCATATTTTGGACATCCAAAAGCAGTTCATTACCGGTCGCTCAGGGTACAACTCAGACATCGTTCGAATCGGCCGAAGCTTGGTCTATAAGTGGATCGACGGCAACGTCTACCGAAAGTCTACCGGCAGCATGAGCACACTAAGTAACCCCATGATTTCAGTGCATGAAAGCGCTTCAGCGCCGACTATCACCAGAAGTCCTCGGGTAAGAAGACTGACATCGAGATTGGGTTGGCCGATACCTGCCGTTCACCACCGACGGGTTTGCGACAGTACTCGTTCGAGGTCGCTGCCGGTCCGACGGGCTCTTGGCGGCCAATGGAGCGGTCTTTACGCGCTTCAAAATGGCGTTCCAGGTTGCGGACATTCGCGCTACGTTTGACGAGTCGGACCGCAAATGGTCTATTGCGGGTAAGCGGATGTAAGGAGAGCGCGAGGTGTTACACAAAAAAAATCGGCGCGCTTGACTGTTACACGCCATTGCCATCGTCTATTTATCACCCATGATGCGCCACTGCGTCATCTTCATGCTGCTGCTTGGAATGTGTGGCTGCCCGTCTATCACGTTGGTCACCCTATATAACAGCAACAACGCGACTGTTGTCTTTTGCAATCTTCACGCACACAACAACCCGTGTCAGAGTGTCGCCCGTCACGCGCTTGTGAGAGAGGCTTATCTTGCGGACGAAACCACTCGTTCGTGGGACTTTCGCGTCTCCAGCGGTGCCATCTCAAGAACTTATAGGGTGCCGATGGAGATGGGGATTTTGAAATTTAGCTTAAGATCTACCCACTATTGCTATTTCCCACAGGGTTGCGACGTACCCGTTCAGCTCGAACCCGACGGGTTGCTGTACTGGGTTGGGGCCGCTGCGACCATGCCAGTCCAGACCTTTCCTGCGCAACCTCCCGGCTTTCCCACTCGTAGCGAGAGTCTCTGACCGGCCAACAAAAGTTGTCAGTGGAGGAACGAAGTAGCCTGCGCTAAAGCCGCCATCCGCGACGGCCGGCCGCGGCACGGCGGCGTGCGTGATGGAGCCACAAAGCAATTGACAAGCAGGTTTTCTGGCGTAAACTACCGTCCAACTAGTTGGGTGGTTCATGAATATCAATACTGATCTTTCCCTCCGCGTCGTCGTCCAATCGAACTCGCTTCCTTGGGTCGACTCACCGGAACCGGGCGTGCAGCGCCGGCCTCTGGCTCGCGACGGCGGCGAAGTGGCACGAGCAACGTCGATTGTTCGCTACGCACCCGGGTCAAGCTTCGCCCGCCATCGGCACGATCTTGGTGAAGAGTTTATGGTGCTAGAGGGTGAGTTCTCCGATGAGTTTGGCGCCTACGGCCCCGGCACCTATGTCAAGAACCCAGCCGGTTCCGCTCATGCGCCGTGGTCCAAGCGGGGATGCACCATTTTCGTCAAGTTGCGGCAGCTCGATCTCCATGATCAGGATCGAATCGTTGTTCGCAGCGGCGAATCGGATTGGTTCCCAGGGCAAGTTCCGGGGCTGACAGTGATGTGCTTGTCGAGCTTTGAGACCCAACGCACGGCTCTGGTTCGATGGGCGCCGGGTACGCAATTCAGCCCTCACCGACATTTCGGGGGTGAAGAGATTTTGGTACTTGAGGGGGCCTTGGAAGACGAGTACGGGCGATACCCAGCGGGTACTTGGATTCGCAGTCCCCACTTAAGCCAACACTGCCCGTTCAGCACCGGGGGTTGCACGATTTGGGTCAAGACCGGTCATTTGCCAGTGGCCGTGAGAGGGAAGTCACCCCAATGAAGGATTTCGCGGAACTAGGCGCTAGCGCCGAGCGCGTGGTGGACGCCGCCGAAGGCCTGATCCAGGAACATGGCTATAACGGCTTCTCGTACGATGATATTTCGCGACTCATCGGCCTCAAAAAGCCCGGCATTCATCATCATTTCCCGACTAAGGCCGAACTCGTCGCGGTCGTTACGCAGCGCTATACCCACCGATTCGGCGAACGACTTGCGGAGATCGACCGCCGGAAGCCCAAGGCATCTGACAAACTACTGGCTTACGCGAGTCTCTTTGCCGAGACCTACGCCCGCGACCGACGGTTGTGCGTCTGCGGGATGCTGGGTGCGGAGGCGGACGATCTGCCGCAGGACGTGGCACGCGAGGTCAACCGCTTCTTTCAGTCGAATCTCAACTGGCTGTCGACAGTGTTCGCAGCGGGTCGGGAGGCAAACAACTTGAAGTTCCAAGGACCGGCTGAATCCCAGGCGGAAGTGTTCTTATGCGCGCTCGAGGGCTCGATGATTGTGGGCCGTGGCCTGCCTAGAGCCAGCGGACCAGCGGCGGTGGCGCGCCAATTGATCGCTAATTTAAAGGCTTGAGGGTCCTTTTTTTTTGGTCAGTATCCCGCCCAACTAGTTGGTCGCGATTGGAGACCACGATGAATAGATCATTTACAGGTGGGAAGCTGATGGTTGTCGGCGGCACCAGCGGCATCGGCTTTGAAGCCGCGAAGGCGGTTCTCGAGCGCGGCGGTTCTCAACTGCTGAGGCACGGCGCCGTGACCGCGATCACGGCCGACATTTCTGAGCCCGACGGTGTTACCCAGGTGCTGAAGGCGATCCGGACGGAGCATCGCGACATCGACCTGCTCGTGAACGCCGCCGGCGTGTTCTTTCCGAAGTCGTTTCTCGAGCACACCGAGGCCGACTATGAACGGTATATGGCAGTGAACAAGGCCATCCTCTTTATCAGTCAGGCAGTCGCCTCAAATCTCGTCGAGCAAAGCCGGGAAGGCGCCATCGTGAACATTGGCTCCATGTGGGCACAACAGGCGATCGCCGCGACGCCGTCGTCCGCGTACTCGATGGCGAAGGCCGGTCTTCACTCGCTGACGCAGCATCTGGCCATGGAGCTCGCCTCGAAGGGCATTCGTGTAAATGCCGTGTCACCGGCGGTAGTGGACCCCAATCTACGGGGGCTTCATTGCGAGAGGTCAGGTGCATGAGGCGCTGCATGGATTCAATGACTTTCATCCGATCGGTCGGGTCGGTACCTCGCGAGACGTCGCTGATGTCATCGCGTTTCTGTTGTCGGATCAGGCGACCTGGATTACGGGCGCCATTTGGGACGTCGATGGTGACGTCATGGCCGGACGAAACTAGGAGAGAACGATGCACACCTTGAACATCCTCAAGAAACTCGACCGCTGGGTAACCTCGCGCCGCAGGCGACCGACGCCTTCAGGGCCTTTAATCGCGCAGCGCTCGCCGACGGAACAATCCCGAGGAAATGGAGTGGAACCGACATGGAATTAATACTTTTGTCTGCCATTGGCACCATAGCATTGCTCGTGGCGGAATGCTACGAACTCGTGGGCGGTGCCCGCAATCCCGGCATTCCGCGGCGAGTCACGAAGTCGGAACCCACTGCCGCGTTCCTCACGCGTACTGTTCAAACCCTTAGCGTACCGCCGGGCGATACGCCCGAGTAGAGCCGAGCTTCCAGCACAGGCCCGGGGCATTGATTGTGGGCGTACTCAAAGCGCCTTGATATTTGAGTTGGCCAGCGTCGCCTGACGCGCGTTTGCCATCTGCGTGAGCGCATCAGTTCCCGAAGCCGCAATTTAGGTAGGATCGCCCGATACTGGACAGTCGCGACCGGCAGCGACGGGCACATCACGGTCGTTAAAAGTCTCTGCCGTCATTCGAAACATGTGCCGCGAAGTTAAGGGAATCGCGCAGTCAGTGACGTTGGGGGTATGACCCTTGGGGTATGCGCTCTCAACAGTGTTCGATACCCCCAGCAGCGTTTCGCTGGAAAACACGGGCTCAACAGAATCAGATACCTGCGCTCGCGATCATTCGGCGCGGTGGGGCTAAATAGAACCATGACCCAGAGTCCGGATTCGAAATGGCAAACGCGGCGTCAGTTGCCTACGCGCCAACGGTGCATTAAATTATGAAGAAACAGTCGTAAGTGATTAATTTTACTGGCTCCCCGGGACGGATTCGAAATCGCGATGAAAATGCCGGTAATTTCAGCAGTTTCGCGGCTGCGCTCCAAACAGATACCCCCAAATGTTCCCCGGCCGATGACTGGCTGTTCGCAGACGCTCCTGGCGTGTCCTGGACGTAATAGTTAGTCCCGCTCATCTCCCTTGACTGGATCCATCTTCGGCGCGCGTCGAAGGTATTTAATCAGGTCCTTCGGCCTGGCGGATCCAGCGCGTTGCTGCAGGAACTCGCTGGCCGTGCGTAATGCCCCAACCTTCTCCGCGACGGCGGCTGCGATGAACTGATTCAGTGACACCCCGTCAATCTTCGCGAGTTCGGCAGCGGCGTTCTTCACGGAATTCGGCAGCTTCAGGGGATACGTGCTCTTACTCATTTGGCTAGCTCCTTCAAAAACTCGGCTGGTGTCAGCGTCCGAACACCGAACTGTATTGTTGCGGGTCGAAAGTCATTGACATTATGCGTAACTACCGCCGAAGCTCTTCCGTTGACTGCGGCTTCAAGAACCATCTCATCTGCGGGATCCCGCAGTTGCGGGCGCCAGAGAAAGTTTAGCTCGATGGGTTCCGCTGCGCTCGCAAACGCTGCAAGGAATCCTTCCACATCCGCAGCATTGATGCCGGTTGCGAGTTGCTGCTCCGCCCGCAGCAACACTGACTCGTACTCGAGAAAGAGAGCGGTCGTTACCAGTGGTACGCAGCGCCTCTCAGCGATGGCAAATAGCACCCGATTGCTGGCTCCACGTTGACTCCTCAGCCCCGCCACTAACACAGAGGTGTCGAGCACAACACGCATATTCGAATAATATGTGACATCCTATGGGATGTCTAGTATATGCGAAGCAGCACCGTTGACTGCAACGGCGTTTCGGGCCGAATGACCGGAATCGGGCCTGACACAGGCGCCTCCCGGCCCGACTCCGGTCTGACCGTATAGATTCGCGCCAATGCAACGGCGAACTGTGCTATCGGCCAATTCCTGCTGTACGCGAGATGAGAATACTCACCTGGAAGCTGTCGTTCGACACTGCTTGCACGTACCGCGTGCCAAACGGTGTAGACAGGCGTTCAATGTTGCCCAGAATATCAGGCCGCTGCGCCAATTCGATCAATATGTTGCGGCGCCTGTTTAGAGGTTTAAGTCGAGGTCGCGCCAGTTGAGGGTAGGGTATCTCGTCGCACCGTTAGTCGGCGAGCTCGTAACGCACGCTCCGGCCGGCACCTTGCGGTTGCAATATTCCACGTTCTGCGAGCTCGGCGAGGTCGCGCTGCGCCGTGGCGGGGCTGACGTGAGTCAGGTGTGCGTACTTCTTGTTGGTCATTCCGCCCACAAAACCGTCAGGGCCTGTGTCGAGCAAAGCATTCAACGCCTTGCGCTGCCGCTCGCTAATCGCTGCTTGAGCATGACGCATCCAGAAGCGAGCCTTGCGCAGCACTCGCTCAACCGTGCCGGCACTCTCACCGCAAGCGGCGACCACCTGCTCGAGGAACCATCTCAGCCACTCTGTCGCGTCGAGGTCTCCGCGCGAGAGCGCACCGAGCGCATCGTAGTACTCGCTTCGAACGGCCATCAAGCGCGCGGAGAGGCTATATAGCCGCGATGATCGATTCTCATCCTGCGCCAGAGCCCGATCGAGAAGGGCGCGACCCACACGTCCATTACCGTCTTCGAATGGATGAATCAGTTCGAACCAAGCATGCGCCACTCCCGCGCGCAGCAGTCCATCCACGTGCGCGGGCGGCTTATTGAACCAACCCAGAAAGCGCTTGAGATCCCGTTCGAGGCCGAGCCGGGGTGGCGCCTCGTAATGGACACGCTGCCGGCCGATCGGACCGGAGACGATCCGCATGGGCGACGCTCCGCGCAATGCGCCGACGCGGATCTTGCTTAGCCCCGAACGTCCGGTAGGAAAGAGCGCGGCCTGCCAGCCAGCGAGCGTTCTTTGCGTCAGAGGCTTATCCCGCTGCTGAGTGGCGTTCAGCAGTACATCGACGAGGCCCTCGAGGGAACGGGGCGGGGCGGGCAGTCCGGCAGTCGGCACCCCCAGCCGGCGAGCCAAGGAACTGCGCAGTGCATTGGGATCGAAGTGTTCGCCTTCGATAGCGCTGGTTGCAACTCCTTCCGACGTGAGTACCTCCAGCTGAGCGTGCAGGTCGGAATTGGGATCCAGCAACCGGGCCATTCCGCTGAGTTCCCCCTGTGCCCTGCGCGCAGCAGCGAGCGGTTGCGCCAGACGGGCCGAATCCCAGTAAAATTCGGGCCACTCGGGGCGCTGCCAAATCCAGGGCTTGAGGTGCTTAGCTGCCATAATCGCCTCAAAACATGAGGTGATTATAGCCCCTAATCACCTCACGAGGCGTGTCCGCATCACGATACCGCCCCCGGCACGGTGTTCATTTCACAGAGCTATCTCACGGCTCATCCGTCTTCCCACCTCTGCGCAGAGCAGCAATTCGGCGCTGCAATTCTTCACGTGCAGCGCGCTTCGCCTCCGGAGTGCCCCAACGCGGCGGCTGCGACGGAGCGCTCCGGCGCTCGTTCTCGTGACGTTGCCGTTCTTCTTCGGCGGCGTGCCGCCGGGCCATGGCGGCTTCGATCGCTGCCCGCTCGGCCTCACGTGCTGCGAGTTCGCGCGCATCCCATGCTGCAGCTGCTACGGGTACCGGTAGGTCCGAACCACCGGCTGATCGCCAGAGCCCTCGGCTGATGCCCCACTGATCCGGGTGGGCAAGCTCGTGGACCAGTGGCAGATTCAGCGCTTCGAGTACCGGTTGCCACGATTGGCCACGCCCATCCCGGCGGCGGATCGCAAGCCGAGGATTGATCTGATACCAACCGTGCGCAATGCGTTTGAAAAGCCGCCGATTGTAGGCGTACTCACGTTCGACTTCGTTGCGCGACAATACATTGGACAGGTGGCTGCGCTTGTTGCGCTGGGGCTTGAGCACGCTCGCCGGTAGCGTCGCCCACGCATCGAGTACGGCCTCGGTGTTGACGCCGGCCGGTTGATCGAGTCCCGAGGCGCTAAAGGTCTGTTTGAACAGCACCCAAAGAGTCTGAAAGACCCAATATTCGCTCAAGTGTCGGTCGAGACGGACGAGCCGCTCTTCGACCTGCAGGTCGATGAATGCGGGAGCGACGCGCTCGTACAGCGCGGCGAACGGTCGGCGCGCGAAATCTCGGTCGCGAAACGCCTCGCGCATGGCGATATGCAGCGCGTTGCGTCCGAGATGGTCGTGCGCATCGGTGTCGGCGCCGCGATCGAGAAGTGCCTCCACGAGCGGCAGGTTTCCGGCCGCTGCGGCTGCCATCAGGGGCGTGTAGTTCATCGCAGTGCGGTGATCGACTCCGTGGCGGTCGCAGTTCTGCAATATGCCCTTGTAGTGACGCCCGGCAAAATCGTTGAGATGACGCCGGCCCAAGGTGGCGCGCTGCGGTCCGAAGCCGCGCGCTTGTTCGAATTCGACTTCCTCAAGCAGCCACGCCGCGAGCACGGGTTCATCGTAGGCCGTCGCATATTCGAAGAGCTGCTGGCGCGGCTTACCGCCGGGAGCGAGATCTCGGAAGACTTTGGCGAGCAGCTCTCTCAATCGCGACTCGTCGAACACAGGCCAAGGGACGGGAGCCTCTTTGAGGATGGTCGTGCGCACGGCGTCAGCCTGCTCCTGCTTGCCCTGCAACTCGAGACGGTGCGCTTCCTTTTGCCAGTCTTCCCGGGACGATGCGCGCACGTTCATACGCACCTCGTCCCGGGCGGCCGCGAGGCCGAGCAGACGAAGCAACTCGTGTCCGGTATCGGACTCAATCAGATACACACTTCGTATCGCTCGCGTGAGCGCGACGTAGAGCGCGTTGACGTAGAATTTGTACACCTCGAGCGACTTATCGGTCTTGTCACGCGCACGGTGATATTCGAGATCATCGCCAGCCAAGTCCTCTGCGGCGACACCGGCTGCCAACTGCGCGAATGCGGTACGCTGGTCCGAAATGAAGCGGTACAGCACGATGTTCTCGTACTCCAGCCCCTTCGCCTCGTGGATAGCGAAAACCAGTGGAGTTCGGAAGAATCGGCGAGCCTCGGCCTTGTCCTCCTCGCGCAGCACCAGCACCGCGACGCTCGTCGACTGACGCGTCTGTTCATCGAGAGCACGCTTTACGCTGTCCTTATCCGCCAGCAATGAAACGGAGCCCGCCTCACCGCCCACAGCCTCGACGAGAAAATTACTCTCTCTATCCACCGAGCCGAAGCGGCGATGCTTGATTTTGAGCAACGTGTTCGCGACAAGCGTAACTTGCTCGCCATTTCGGAAGTTGGCGCGCAGCACCCGAAGTTGCTGGTGTGCTGCGAGCTGTTCATCGCGCCAGAACAGTGTCTTGACTCGACTCCAAGAGAAAAAATTCGGATGCACGATCTGATTCGAATCGCCACACAATATAAATCCCGTCGCAGACTTGAGGGTGCGGAGCACGAGCAGCAACTGCGCCGGCGTCAGGTCCTGAACCTCATCGATCACGATGAAGTCGTAGTGTGGAGCGGCGAGGGGCAACCAGTCCTGGGCCACGAGATTCGAGTCGAACAAGCGCGCCTCGGACAGCCAGGCGCGATAGCGCTCGAACAGGTCATATAAGCGGTCGCGCTGGTTCTCTGCGAATATCGACTGCCGCACCCCGAGAGCTCGGTAGGCCTCTCGGGTCAAGCAACCGCCGGCCTGTGCCGCGATGACGCCGCGCATCTCTTCGAAGGCTTGATGCCCATCGATATCGCGGAATGCCTGGCGCACTCGGGCGAACCAGGCGGCAAAGTCGCGCCACGAGGCCTCGCGTCCGGCGGGCACGCGCAGAGACTCGAGGAACTCTCGGTAGGAGAGGAACACCGCATCCTGGCCATCTCGCTCGAAGCCGCGGGCGTAGTACAGATCACGCGCATTCTGAGCGAGATATGCCGAGTGCGTGACATACAGCACATCGCCGTCGGCGAGCTTCATTTTTTCGAGGGTTAGAGCGGTCTTGCCGCTGCCGGCGCCGCCGATGACGACGAACGGCGGGGGCGACTCGTATATCGCCTGCTGCGCATCGTCGAGAGACAGCGGTTTATCGAGATAGAGAACTTCGCGCCGCTTCGCATGCAAATACCGAACCGATTCAGCCTCCTCGACGGCTGGTGGGGCATGGTTGGCGGGAATCTTGTCATCGTCAACAATGGCTGAGCCGCGCAAGAACCGAGAGCGATCGTAGGCGTGGTGCTCGATGACCTCGAGCATGATGGCACAAACTTCGCCGCCACGCCGGACCAGCGCAAAGAGCAGCCGGTTGCTATGGTCCAACTTGGCTCGATAGAATTTTCCGTGATGCAGATTGACGAGCTTCTTGACGTCCGCCGCCCGGAAATCATCTCGCTCGAGTGCCGCGACGATGCGCCGATAGGCTGTCTCCACCCGTGAGGTGTCGAGACCGGAGTATTCAAGGACTCGCATGGGAAGGAATTGTAATGAGCGGCGCCTGCGCTGTCGCCGGTGACGGTTCCGGGATAATCCGAAGGTGCGCCCAGCCGGCGTTCTAGCCCTGTGCATTCAGCATGCGGTACAACGCGGCAAGAGTTATGGACCGAACGCTGGAGGGCAGGGCGAACGAGGTGCTCCTTTCATCCGGAGACGCACCGCCGCCGCTGATTCGGGAGAGCAGCAAATCAGCTTCGCTTCGCTCCAAGGCACGAGTGCGAGCCGTTGCAAAGCAGCGACCCGGACGCACCAGCGCCTCGTCGATGTCCCCGATGTTCGGCAGATTGGTCGTAAAAATGATCTTGCGGCCCTGCGCACGTACCACCCCGTCCGCAACGGCCAAGAAGCGGTGCAGATCCACGTTGCCGCTGGCGCGAGCCATGAGCAGGTGATCTGCATCCTCGATCACAAATGCATCGTGACTGCCGGTGATGAATTCGACGAAGATTTCGTCGCTCTCTAGCGCGCGCTTGTCAGCCGTATAGAGCACCTTGGCGCTGTCCGATTTGCGGGCTGACATCGCTGCCAAGATCGCGCGCACCAAACGAGTTTTGCCGGTCCCGGGCGGTCCCTGAAGAATGAGCACGGTTTCGTGAGAGGCGAGGTAGCGCCCAATGAAGGCTGCCACCGGTTCCTTCAGAGTCGGGTAAGCCTCGTCGTACGGTGCTGGATCTGCTATTTCGTCGAACGACGCGCTTGATAGGCCCATCTGACCGCTGCAGAAGTGCCAATCGATGGTAAACATCTCTTGGCGCACCAGTTGCTCGCCGACGATACTGAGCAGGGTCGCTCGGACCGAATTCAAGCGGGCGAGGCTTTCGGCCCAGATGTCGAAGGTGCATGAGCCGTAGTCGATCTTGCGCCGGCCACGGGCACTGACGAATACTCCGGGGCCGTCGAGTAGCAGCGATGTGCCGTCCAGGCGCTGCGCGGCGAAACCGCTGTGTAATGCGAGCTCATCGAAGAGCTCTTCCAAGGGGCGGCGAACGGCGCAGCGCACGGTGCGCTGGACGGCATAGCGCGCGGCGCCACGGTCGAAGGACAGCAGCGCGCGTAGCTTCAGCAGCGTGTCGGCCGGGTCGGCGAGATCGCCTCGCACCGTCAAGTGCATCGGTAAGCCGTCACGCGCATCCGCGATCGTCTCAAGGTCGAATTTCAGTCCTTTCATGTCGGCACTACAGGCAACAAAAAGCCCCTGGTGAAAACTCGCCAGGGGCTCCGTCGTGGACGCGCCTTCCCGGCTCGAAGCGTCGGCTTCGAGCCTGCAACCCGAAGCCGTCAATTCAATCGATGACTACACTCTGTATGCAGTGACCCGCGGGCCATGGCCTTCTCCGTTGTGCGGCTCGCCGCACGCGGCGGCAAGAGGGCCGCGTAGATTACTCTCGGTGATCGCTGTGTCAAGATGAAGCCGAGCAAAGGCCAGTGGTCTGATGTAGCGGTGGTGATCTCAACGGCGTACGAATCTTGTGGCAAACAAGTTCTTGAGAATCAAGATAAGAGAATATCCATAAATTATGGATTTTACTGGCTCCCCGGGACGGATTCGAACCGCCGACCAACGGATTAACAGTCTAGCGAATCGCACGTTTTGGCTCACAGGACGCGCGTAAGTGCAAGATTCCCCAAACGTTGATTTTCAAAAGCGGCGTCTGAGCAGATACAGGTTCGCCAGGGCGAAGGCGGTATACAGCCGGACCGTGTTCTTCGCCAAGCCGCGGTAGCGAACCTTGCTAAAACCCCACAGGCGCTTGACCACGTGGAAAACATGTTCGACTCGGGCCCGAGCCGCGGAGCGGCGACGGTTGATGAACCTCTGGTACTCGCTCAAGTGAGGAGAACGGCGGTTGACCCGGTAGCGGACACCCTTCGCCAGGGCGGCCTTACGATGCGCTTCGCTCCAGTACGCCTGGTCGCCGAACACCTCCCGCTCCTCGCCGTGCAGCAACTCGGGCATCTGCGTGATGTCACTCACGTTCGCCGCGGTGGTCGTGAGGCTGTGCACGATACCGTGCCGGTCGGTACCGATGTGCGCTTTCATTCCAAAGTGCCAGTCCTTACCTTTCTTCGTCTGATGCATCTCGGGATCACGCGCCTTCTGCTCGTTCTTCGTCGAGGGCGGCGCCGCGATGATCGTTGCATCGACGATCGTTCCGCTCTTGAGCAGCAGCCGCTTCTCCTCCAGCAGCGAGCGAATCTCGGCAAATATCCGCTCGGTCAGCTGATGCTGCTCGAGCAGGTGCCGAAAGCGCAGAATCGTCGTCTCGTCGGGAATATCGTGGCCGAGCAACTCAATGCCGGCAAACCGACGCATCGACTCGATATCGTAGAGCGAATCCTCGGCTTGCGGGTCCGACAGATTGAACCAGTTCTGCATGAAATAGATGCGCAGCATCTGCTCCATCGGCTTCGGTTGCGTGCCGTTACCCGCTTTCGGGTAATGCGGCTCGATCAGCGCCAGCAATCTCGACCACGGAATCACCGCGTCCATTTCGGCCAGAAATCGCTCGCGGCGCGTGATCTTGCCCTTCTTCTCCCAAGCTACCGAGGCAAACGTCGTTTGCTTCATGAATTTGTCAGCCCCACCGCTGCTGCTTACTGCACACAGTATCGGTCATCTTGGGGTACCTGTGCAGAGCTTCCCTAGTCTCTGCCATTGAGTCACTGACCGAACGGGGTGTTAAACATCAGGAGTACTGCAAACGGTGCGGGAAGAGCCGAGATCACGATGTCCCAGGGCCGACCGCTCAGTTCCGAAATTTCTTCGAGACCTATGCCCCGGGTGCGAGCCAGACGAAGCGACGCAAAGAGATGTATAACCTCCGATCCGGCATTCTGCACGGCGAGCAGCTGATCTCGTTCGACGAGGGCCGAGCATTTGGCTGGGACCCACCATGGCGAGATCAGAACGAACTGCACACTGAACTGTGGGGCATTGTGCGGATTGCCCTACGCAACTATCTGATGAACCCCGCCGCGGCCGGACCGTCAATACCCGCCCCAAAAGATGTTTCACGCGGTCCACCTTCCCGTCGCCGGATAAATCCCCTCGTTGGCGCGGCCGTGGCCGGTGCCGCAATCGGTGCGGGAATCGCCGTATTAATCGGTCGACGTAAATGCCGTCCCAGCGGACGCTGGCCATGGGTCGCTCGGGGCTCGAGAACGGCGGCACTGGTCAATCCGTCAGCAGGCGGCCAACTGCGGTCGGCGCCAGCACTGAAATGATCGCCTGTTACCGGACGCTTGCGGATTCCCGATGTGCAGAGCATATCGGCGGCGCCAAGCGACTCAACAGCCCAAACGGCTTGGCCTAAGGTCCAGTTACGCCCTCGAACTGGGGAACGCAAACTCCTCCTGTTTGGCAGTCGCGCTGATTCGGCGCGTGGCTGCCTTTCCCGCTCACCCCAAATGCTGCGGACTGTTTCAGGTTGAGATACCGATATCGCCGGGACTGAATGCGGATCGAGACGGCCTGAAGTCTGAATCCATGGAGGATGCGAAACATGAAGGGCACCGTGAAACCCGCCGTTCTCGTCGCAGCAGCGATGATGCTGATCGCAGGCTGCGGCAAGAATGACTCCATCTCCCAGGCTGAGAAGAAAGACACGGCTCAAGGCGTGCCTGCGCCGAGCATCGAGGAAACGAAAGCCATCGCCGAGGAGGGCTTCATCTACGGATTGCCGATCGTGATGAATTACGCGGTCCAGTACGCGTTTGCCGTGGATCGCAACTCCGGCCAGTTCAAGGCGCCCTTTAATCAGATTCACAACGATGCCAACGTCTTCACTTACAAGGACACGGCCATCGTCACTCCCAACAGTGACACGCCTTATTCGATGTTGTGGTTGGACCTGCGGGCGGAGCCGATGGTGCTCTCAGTGCCGGCCGTTGAGAAAAAACGCTACTACTCGGTTCAGCTCATCGATAGCAATACGTACAATTATGGCTACATAGGCAGCCGTGCCACTGGCAATGACGCTGGCGATTACCTCGTGGTTGGGCCTGACTGGAAGGGTGAGACACCCCCTGGCATAAAAAAGGTCTTTCGCTCCGATACGTGGTTCGCGCCGACGGCTTATCGTACCCAACTCTTCAATCCAGAAGACTTGCCGAACGTCGCCAAGGTCCAGGCGGGCTATGGGGCACAGCCTCTGTCGGCGTATCTACACCAGCCCGCGCCGCCCGCAGCGCCGGCCATCGACTTCCCGAAGATCGACAAAGAGATGGTCAAAACCGGCTTCTTCGACTATCTCGACTTCGCGCTGCAATTCATCCCAGCCGCACCCGCGGAAGAAGCCATTCGCGCGAAGCTCGCAAGCATCGGCATTGGTCCGGGCAAGAAGTTTAACTTCAAGGACCTCTCGACCGAGCACAAGGTTGCGGTGGGTTTGGGCATGAAAGACGGTGAGGCAAAAGTGTCGGCGGCGGCGGCCAGCACCGGTAAAGATCAAAACGGTTGGCTCGTGGGTGGATTATCCGGCGGCGACCGCGCGTCCTTTGACGGCGATTGGCTGAAGCGCGCCGCCGTCGCGAAGGCCGGTATCTACGCCAATGATCCGTCCGAGGCGATGTATCCCTACACCCGCAAAGACAGCCACGGTGAGGAACTCGACGGCAGCAAGCACAATTACACGCTCACCTTCGCCAAAGGACAGTTCCCGCCCGTGAATGCTTTCTGGTCTGTGACCATGTATGACGGCCAGAGCCAGCTGCTGATCGAAAACCCGATCAACCGTTATCTGATCAATTCACCGATGCTGCCGGTGATGAAGAAAAACCCCGACGGATCACTGACGATCTACATCCGGAACAAATCGCCGGGAAAGGCGAAAGAATCGAATTGGCTGCCCGCGCCCAACGGCCCCATTTACATGCTGCTGCGCCTGTACTGGCCGAAGACGGAACCGCCGTCGATATTGCCTCCGGGCGAGGGCACCTGGCAGCCACCGGGCGTGGTCAACGCATCGAAGTAGCCAGCAACGAAAAAAGAGAATTGAAAATGCAAATCAACATCATGAGAACATTCACAGCTGCCGGTATTGTGGCGATATTGCTGGGCGCATTGCTCGCGGGTGGTGCGCGCGGCGCGGATCTGACGCCAGCGGAAGCCCGCACCATCGCGAAGGAGGCCTATATCTACGGCTTTCCGATGGTGGATAACTACCGTATCCAATACGACTACTTCGTGAACGCCAAGGGGCCCCAGTACAAAGCGACGTGGAACCATCTCGTCAATACCCCTCGTGTTTACACGCCCGCGGATACCGCGATCCAGACGCCGAACTCGGATACGCCCTATTCCTTCGTCGGCATGGACCTGCGCGCCGAACCGCTGGTGCTCACCGTGCCGGCGATCGAAAAGAATCGCTATTTCAGCATCCAGCTCATCGACGCTTATACCTTCAACTTTGCCTACATCGGCAGCCGCGCCACCGGTAACGATGGCGGCGTCTTTGTCATTGCTGGGCCTAATTGGAAGGGAGAGACGCCCAAAGGGGTAACCAAGGTCATTCCCTCGGAAACCGACTTTGTCTTCGCCCTCTATCGCACTCAGCTCTTCAATCCGAGCGATATCGACAACGTGAAAAAGGTGCAAGCCGGATACAAGGCACAGACCCTGTCCGCTTTCCTAGGGGTCCCAGCACCGAAGGCGGCACCCGCCATCGATTTCGTCAAGCCGCTCACGCCCGAAGCCGAAAAGACCTCGCCGCAGTTCTTCGACATTTTGAACTTCACTCTGCAGTTCTGCCCGACCGATCGCTCCGAGACGGAACTCATGGCGCGATTCGCCAAGATCGGCGTCGGCGGCGGCAAGACGTTCGATGCCAGTAAGCTCTCGCCCGAAATGGCGAAAGCGATTGAGGGCGGGATTGCCGACGCCTGGGCTGACTTCGGGAGTTTGCGGAAAGAAGTGGAGCTGGGGAAGGTGACTGCGGGCGACGTCTTCGGCACGCGCGCATATTTGAAGAACAATTATCTCTATCGCATGGCCGGCGCCGTGATGGGTATCTATGGCAATTCCAAGCTGGAAGCGATGTATCCGGTCTACCTCATCGATGAGGCGAAGCAGCCACTCAATGGAGCGCACCATTACACGTTGCGGTTCGCACCGGGGCAATTACCTCCCGTTAACGCATTTTGGTCGCTGACGATGTACGATTTACCGGCGAGCTTGCTCGTGGCCAATCCCATAAATCGTTACCTCATCAACTCACCGATGCTGCCGCAACTCAAGCGCGATGCCGACGGGGGGTTGACGTTGTTTATCCAGAATGAATCTCCAGGCAAGGACAAGGAAGATAATTGGTTGCCAGCGCCCAAGGGACCCATGATCGTGTATCTGCGCTTGTACTGGCCCAAGGCAGAGGCGGTGGACGGTAAGTGGACTGCACCGCCGATGAAGCAGGTGGACTAAAAACGCCCGACGCAACACTTTGAGGCCGCCCATCCGGGTGGTGACGGACAAGCGATGAACTGCGTTCCCCGAAGCGGACCAGTGGCGAGGCCAAATAGCAGGTTGGAAGCGCACGCGCCGCCACTGCAAAGCACAGTGTGTGAGATAGCGGAATCGATTTACTTGTCGATGCTTGGCGCATGTTCCACTCCGATTCCTGCCCTCGTCTGAACCACCACGACGAGGGTACCAAGGTCCAATGCTTGCAACTTTCGAGAGGTAGTAGTCTCAATCCATTGCGCATTTGCATTCGCGAATCTGTCGCGGTGGCACAAGAAGCAGCCTGCAACCTCACATCGAGGGTAATCCGTGGCAGCAAAAAAGCCGACCAGCGAGGCAGACCGGGATCGCTCAAAACTCCCGCTGCCGGAATTGCCGTTTCGGGGGAAGATCGGCAAGACCTATCTTGAGTCCAAGTATGACTGGCCGAGGCTCCCGGCGGCGCCCGCGGGCGCACCAAACGTCGTCATCATCTTGCTAGACGATGTGGGCTTTGGCCAAGTGAGCACCTTTGGGGGTCCAGTCCCGACACCGGCTCTCGACAAACTTGCCGCGCGCGGGCTGCGCTACAACCGCTTCCACACGACTGCCATCTGCGGCCCGTCGCGCGCGGCGCTCATCACCGGACGCAATCACCACAATTGCGGCACCGGCTTCCTCAGCGAGTGGGCGACCGGTTTCCCGAGCTACAACAACATGATCCCGAGGAGTACGGCCACGGTGGGCGCGGTGCTCAAGGGCAACGGCTACAGCACCTCGTGGTTCGGCAAGAATCACAACACGCCGGACTGGGAGAGCAGCGTCGCCGGGCCCTTCGATCGGTGGCCCACGGGCATGGGATTTGACTACTTCTACGGTTTCATCGGCGGGGAAACGAACCAGTATTATCCGGTGCTGTTCGAGAACACAGCCGCGGTGGAACCCGCCCAATTGCCCGAAGAGGGCTACCATTTCATGGCTGATATGACGGACAAGGCCATCAACTGGCTGCGCTATAGCAAAGCCGTGGCACCGCAGAAGCCGGTCTTCGTGTATTTCGCACCCGGCGCCGCGCATGCGCCGCATCATTCGCCCAAGGCCTGGAAAGAGAAGTTCGCGGGCCAGTTCGACGCGGGCTGGGACGCCGTTCGGGCGGCAACCTATAAGCGACAGCTACAGATGGGGATTATTCCACCGGACACGCAGCTCACTCCTCGCCCGGACTGGGTGAAGCCGTGGGACTCCCTGCCCGCGGATGAGAAGAAGCTATACGCGGCTTTCATGGAGAATTTTGCGGGCTATCTCGCCTACGCGGATCAAGAATGCGGACGCCTGCTCGACGCCATCCAGGAACTGCCGGATGACGATAACACGCTCATTTTCTACATCGTGGGTGACAACGGCGCGAGTTCGGAGGGCGGCTTCTCAGGCACAGCGAACGAGGTGATGAACCTGAACGGTGTGCCATCGAAGCTTGACGAGAATTTAAAGATCCTCGGCGATCTCGGTGGGCCGGACACCGAGCCGCACTATCCGCTCGGCTGGGCCTGGTCCGGCAACGCGCCGTTCCAGTGGGTCAAGCAGGTGGCGTCCCATCTCGGCGGCAGCCGCAACCCCATGGTCGTGTCATGGCCGGCCAAGATCAAGAACACCGGCGGCATCCGCGATCAGTTTACGCACCTGATCGATGTGGTGCCCACCATTCTCGCGGCGGCTGGCATTCCGGCGCCGACGTCGGTGGACGGCGTGGAACAGAAGCCCATGGACGGTGTGTCCATCGCGTCTACGTTCGCCGACCCCAAGGCGCGGCCGGTGCGTGAACGCCAATATTTCGAAATCCTTACTAACCGGGCCATCTACGATAAAGGCTGGATCGCCTGCGCGCAGCACACCTTGCCATGGCGGCAGGACTTGGCGCCCGGCAAGTGGGAGAACGACAAGTGGGAGCTCTACAACCTCGACGAGGATTTCAGCGAAGCGAAGGACTTGGCTGCCACGCATCCCGATAAGCTCGCGGCGCTCAAGGAGATCTTCGACGAAGAAGCGGAGAAGAACCACGTTTATCCCTTCGATGACCGGGGTGCGGCACGGATCCCGGAGCCCAGACCGTCGCCTGCCGGAGGCGATCCGACCCGCCGCAAGTTCACCTACTACGCCGGCGCATCGCGTCTGCCAGAGACTGCCGCACCCAACACGAAGAATTGTTCCCATCGCATCAGCGCCGTGATCGAGATGCCGACGAAGGGCGGCGAAGGCGTGATCGTGGCCGAAGGCGGTAAGTCGGCGGGGTTTGCGCTCTACGTGCAGGACGGCAAGCTTGTCTATCACTACAACTGGTTCGAGCGGGAGCGAACGAATCTCGTGTCGAGTGTGCCGCTTCCCGCCGGGAAATCGACGGTCGCCGTGGAATTCGCCTATGACGGCGGTGGTCTCGGCAAAGGTGGCGAGGCATCGATCGCGATCGATGGCAAGGTGGTCGGCCGCGCGCGCATCGAGAACACCGTCGCCGGGCGTTTCGGCATCGACACCTTCGGCATCGGATCGGACACAGGGTCCCCGGTGACCGACACCTACAAGCCTCCGTTTCCATTCACGGGCAAGATTGAGCGGATCGACGTCGAGCTGGGGCCGCGCAACCTAAGTCCAGAGGATGAGTTGAAGCTCCATGCCATGCACACGGCATTCGCCGGTACACACGACTAGCAGGCGGGTCATGACTTCCAAACGCATGTTGCACGCCAAGGATTCGCGGCGTCTCGGGTGATTGAAAGTTCATTTGATCACCCGTCGTGATCGCAATCTTAGAGGAGATTAAACAATGGCACTCAAAGAATACAAGCCTGGAACTGCATTCACCGGAATCATCGGACGCACGTTTGATGTCTCGAGTCCCGCGTGGCCGGAGCCGCTGCGTGCGAAGGAAGGCGCGCCCAACGTGTTGTTCATCGTGCAGGACGATACGGGCTTTGGCCAGATGGGTTGCTACGGCAGTCCAATCAAGACCCCGAACATCGATGCGCTGGCGGCGAGTGGACTGCGCTTTAACAACATGCACACCACGGCGCTCTGTTCGCCGACGCGCTCGTGCGTCATGACGGGGCGCAATCACCATTCAAACGCTATGTCATGTATCACCGAAGGGTCTACGGGCTATCCGGGCGGAAACGGCAACATCCCCTTCGAGAACGGCATGCTCTCCGAGATGCTGCTGCAACATGGCTACAACACCTTTGCCCTCGGCAAGTGGCACCTGACGCCGGCGGACCAGGCCTCCGCTGCGGGGCCGTATAGTCGCTGGCCCTTAGGTCGAGGTTTTGAGCGCTATTATGGATTCTTGGGCGGGGATACCAGCCAGTACTACCCGGAACTGGTTTACGACAATCACAGCGTTGAACCCGAGAAAACCCCCGAAGAAGGCTACCATCTAACTCCAGACTTGGTGGACAGGGCCATCAGCTTCATCGCCGACTCGAAGCAAGTTGCGCCGAACAAGCCCTTCTTCATGTACTTCTGCCCCGGCGCGGGGCATGCCCCGCATCATGTTCCGAAGGAGTATGCCGATCGATATAAGGGCGCCTTCGATGACGGCTGGGATGCATATCGCGAGAAGACCTTTGCGCGGCAAAAGGAGTTGGGCCTCATTCCGCAAGATGCTGAGCTGTCGCGCCATGATCCGGACGTTCAGGACTGGAACACGCTCACGGCCGATGAGAAGAAGCTCTATGCCCGTATGATGGAAGTGTTCGCAGGGTTCCTCAGTCACACGGATGAGCAATATGGGCGCCTCTTCGAGTTCCTGAAGACGATCGGCGAGTGGGAAAACACGGTCATCATGTTCATCTCCGACAACGGCGCGAGCGCGGAAGGCGGACCGACCGGATCTGTGAACGAGAACAAGTTCTTCAACAATGTGCCGGATTCGCTGCAAGAGAACCTCCAGAAGATCGACGCGCTGGGCGGGCCTACGACTTTCAATCACTATCCCTGGGGCTGGACCTTCGCGGGCAATACTCCGTTTCGCCGCTGGAAGCGCGAGACCTATCGCGGCGGCATCAGCGATCCGTTCATCGTTCACTGGCCCAAGGGAATCAAGGCGAAGGGCGAAATCCGTACTCAATATGCCCACGCTATTGACATGGTTCCGACGGTGCTCGATCTGCTAGATATCGAGGCTCCAACCTCCATCAAAGGGGTGACCCAGTCGCCGATCCAGGGCTTAAGCTTTGCCCACGTGCTGGATGATGCGAAGGCGCCCAGCAAGCATCTCACTCAGTACTTCGAAATGTTCGGGCACCGTTCCATCTATCACGACGGTTGGCGGGCGGTGTGCCCGTGGCCGGGAACGTCCTTCGAGGAAGCGGGTCTGCCGTTCGGCGCACCGATCGACAAGGACAAGCTGACTGAGCTTGATGCGAAGGGTTGGGAGCTGTATCACATCGACAAGGACTTCGCCGAGAATCACAACATCGCGGCTGAGAACCGCGCCAAGCTGATCGAGATGATCGCCACCTGGTACGTCGAGGCGGGCAAGTACAATGTCCTGCCCATCGACTCGCGAGGTCAGCTGCGAGCGGCGGACCCGCGGCCCCAAATTGCAGCCGCGCGCACCCGCTACACCTACTATCCCGGTACCCAGATGGTGCCGGGAAACGCGGGCCCCAACATGATGAACCGACCGTTCAGCATCACCGCGGACGTAGAAATTCCCAAAGGCGGCGCCGAGGGGGTGCTGCTCTGCACCGGCGACGGCCAGGGTGGTTTTTCTTTCTATATGCAGAACGGCAAGCTCCACTACGTCTACAGTTTCGTCGGCAGCCAGTTCTTTCACATTGAATCGAAAGTCCCGGTTCCCACCGGGCGCCATGAGCTGCGCTACGATTTCGAGGTGACCGGCAAACCCGACTACAAGAGCGGCAAGGGCGCGCCGGGTCGCGCGAAGCTCTATATCGACGACAAGCCAGTTGGAGAAGGTGATATTCCTCTCACGATGGTCGTCCTGATCGGTCTCGCAGCGGGCACGGTCTGCGGCGCAAGTTCCGGCTCGCCGGTGTGGGACAAATATCGGCCGCCGTTCAAGTTTACCGGCACGCTCTACAGCGCGACGGTGGATGTGAGTGGTGAGGTGATCAAGAACCATGAGGCCGAGATGCGCGTGCATCTGGCGCGGCAATAAAGACCCTCGGAACTGGCGAGGGGTTGCGCTGCCGACAGGAGGGGCCCCAGTTCGATTGATCGCCGGCTAGGTCCGGCGGCCGCGAGCGTTACACGGTCACTGGCCCGTGGCGGCACCATCGAGCCCCAGTATGATCACTTTGGCGCTTACTGGCTTCGTCGGCCACGCGATCATCGTAAAGTCGTCCGCCACGGCAATCTTTTGTGCACCGTTCACGGTATAGGTGATGATACCGCCGCCAATGCCCCCACCCCCACCGAGCACCTGGCCCCAAAGTTTCTGCCCGGTGGAGGAATCGAGCGCATAGAAGTTGCCGCCCACATCGCCGAAGAACACGACGCCTCCAGCCGTCGGCGTGACAGCGCCGACAATGGGATAGTTCGACTTCACACGCCACTTCCACACGCCGGTGTCGGCGTCGGTGGCATACACCCATCCCGCCCAGTGCCCGTCGGTCTTGTCTTCCTTGCCGAACATGTTGACCGGGTTCAATGCCGCCATGCCGGTCCAGGGTTGTCCGACCGCGACGCTCCGAAGTTTTCTGTCATCCACGACAGTCACCGTGTCGCACCAATCGACCGTACCGCTGATGATGAGGTTCGTGGTCGGATCGTAGCCGGGGGTATTCCATTCATCGCCTCCGACCACGCCGGGACAGAAATGCACGGGCTTGCCGATCGCGAAAGTTTGAGCGTCGTTCTCGATCGTGGTGAGCGGCACGCGGTACAGCAGCTTGTCGTCGTCCCCGAGATCGTAGGCATAGAGGTGGCCGTCTTTGGGTGCCACTGACAGGATCTGCTTGCCGCCCATTGTCTGAAGTAGGATGGGCGGGTTCGAGACGTCGTAGTCGTGCCAATCGATGGGCACGACCTTGATATTTTTCTTGAAGTCTCCGGTTTTGGCGTCCAAGACCACCACCGAATCGCTAAACAGATTGATTCCCTCGCGGGCCCCTGCAGCAAAGTCGGGAGCTGGATCGCCTCCCGGGACATATAACAGGCCATTCTTGATATCGAGAGTGAACGACGTCCAGGTGCCCGCACCACTGACGGGTAGGCCGGGCGCCATTTGCCAGGTCGATGCGTCGAGCGGCGTCTTGCTCAAGGGTCCAAGCACTTCATCCCCGGGCGCCTGGGGGGCGAGAAAGAACTCCCAGACGATTTTGCCGGTCTTTCCATCGAGAGCGTACATATGCCCTTTGCCGCCCTTGTAGTCGCCCCCTGAATTGCCGATGTAGACCATGCCGTCCCAGGCAATCGGCGCTGCGGGCACGGACTCGCCGTGTTTCGGGTCCGCGATTCTCGTCTCCCAGAGTTGCTTGCCGGTCTTGAAATCAAAGGCCAGCACTCGTGCGTCCTGGGTGCCGCGAAAGAGCATGCCGTCCATGTAGGCAGCGCCTCGGTTGGATGGCAGAAGGGCGCCGGGGTAGTCCAGATGCGTGCGCCAATTCTCGGCGCAGGTCGCCGGGTTCAAGGAGAAAATATCGAATTCGGAGGTGCCGATCAAAGCACCCTCCACCATGATCAGCGAGGACTCGAAGGAGGTGAACTCATGAAGGTCGTAGGTGCATAGCACTTTCAGCTGGCCCACATTCTTCGTATTGATCTCATTCAGCGGCGAGTAACGCTGCGATGAGGGTGTTCTGTTGTAGCTGGGCCAGTCCCCGACCGCTGCGTTTGGCCAGGCGTCCGTTGGAGGAGGTGAAGGCGCAGCAGCAGCCGGGGCTTGGTAGGCGGGATTCGTCTCCGTGCTCATCGTGCCCGCGGGCGTAAAGAGCGTCAGGAGAAAGTTACGCGCCGTACCTCCGTAGGTGGTCACCTGCACTGGGAAAGTCACGTACAGAATGCCGGCTAGAATCACGCCGGCCACAAAGAGCGCGCCGATGCTAACGAGGAGTTTTCTTTTGATGTTCGTCTCCCAATCCACGCTGCCACGACGTCCAGACTGCTACTGCTGCATCTACGCGCTGGCAGTTTGCTCAGGATGTGGAGCGTAGGCAATGGGACCAAAGGACCAATGAGCGCCTCACGAATTCACGCGAAATATCGAGAGCACAATCGCGGGGCGCTTCGGCCGCCGCAACGCGGCTGCTCGCGGCGAGCAGGCATTGCACTTAAGGCGTATAGGTCGCGAAGACGATGCTAGGTAGCATCAAGCAGTCTTGTGTCGCGCGAAAATTACGACGACGAGGGGCCGATACACAGTTCGGGGAATAATCTCCCAAAAAGGTCTCAACATGAAGTCCGTGCTCAAGCTTCTGTTCCCGTTGCCCTTGCTCCTTTGCACGTTGGCATTCACGACTACCCGTGTTGGGGCGCAGGAACCGGTTGGCGGACAGCCAGCCCCTGGCGTCAAGCAATCGGTGCCTGACCTGGAAGAGCAAGTTGCCTACCAGCGCGCGTTCGAAGCGGTGTTGTGGGCAATGCCCGCCTCCGCGATTTACCGGTTTCGGGTTGGGTTGTTGGCGCAGCCTGGAATGGCTGACAACGTGATCACCGCCTATTCCGGACCCTTGCATACCTTTCACGAGTTGATAACGCCAAATCAGGTCACCCCTTACATCGGTGCTCTCGCCGACCTCCGCAAGGGCCCGGTGGTACTAGAGGTTCCAGCCAAGACCGCCAAGGGAGTTCTCTATGGCCAGGTCGTGGATGCGTGGCAGGCGACCATCGCCGAGATCGGTCCGTCGGGACTCGACAAAGGCGCGGGTGGTAAATACGTGTTTCTCCCACCCGGCTATAAGACAGAGGTTCCGCCTGGTTATTTCCCGGTTCAGTCGAGTAACTACCAGATCATGGTGGCGCTGCGCTCGATACCTCTGGGGGGTGCAACCGATGCCGACGCCCTCGCCTATAGCAAGACATTGAAGATGTATCCGCTGTCCGAGGCGGATCATCCAAGTCCCACGCGATTTGTCGATGGTCGGCCATACCCGCTACATACGCTGCCGTTCTACGACATCCGCGCGCTGCAGGACATCCACGACATCATCAGCGTCGAGCCGGTGCAGCCACAGGACAAAGTGATGATGGGCATGCTGGCCACCATCGGGATCGAACCCGGCAAGCCGTTCAACCCGCCGGAGAAGCTCAAATCGGCCATGGAGAAGGGTGTCGTTGATGCTTATTTCTACATGCAAAAATTGGACACCAAGCTGTTTGCGGCGAATCTTTATTGGCCGGATCGGCACTGGAACTTTGCGATGGTTCCCGATGCCGAGCGCGGTTTTGGTTTCATCAACAAGGATGCGGTTGAGATCGACAAGCGCGCCGCCGCCTGGTTCTACTTTACGTTCTATCCCAAGGAGCTCACCGATCACGCCGGAACCGTGTATCTGGCACCTATCGCGGACAGCGATGGGCAGCCGCTCCAAGCGGGCAAGACCTACAGGCTCCGAGTCCCAAAAGACGTTCCTGCCCGGCAGTTCTGGTCGCTAACGATGTACAACCGCGCAACCTGGGCGTTCGTCAACAACCCCCTCGACCGGGCGGGCCTGGGCTCGTTCAACTTGAAACAGATGAAGTTGAACGCGGACGGCAGCGTCGATCTCTACGTCGGCCCTAACGCTCCTGCCGGGCTGGAATCCAATTGGATTCCGACTATGGGTAAGGAGCCCTATCTCTGGTTCCGGCTCTACGCTCCCGAGGAGGCGTTCTGGAACAAATCGTTCAAGATGCCTGATGTTGAGCTCGTGAAGTGAAGCAACAAAAAAATTGCATAACTCGCAGATCCGAGCCCTAGTGGCAGTCCATGTTTCCAAAGTGACTAGCTCTCATCATTTCGTAGAGGCCGTCGGATAGTGCGGTCAAGCGTAATCAATTGCGGAGCCACCCATGACGAGAACTCAAAGACCTAACCTGATCATCGTCGCGCTCGCAAGTTCGCTGATGCTTGCAACCCTGCAGGGCAGCTCAAGAACCCCTGGGTGGACAACCGGCGCTCGGATTAAAACCCTCCGTCCCCGATCTTGACGTGCAAGTCGCCTATCAGCGCGCATTCGAAGCGGTGGTGTGGGCCATGCCTGCATCGGGCAATTTATAGATTTCGAGTCGGCTCACTGGAAATCCCAGGCGGGGCTGATAACGTCGTCTTTGCCTATTCGGCACCCCTTACTCAATTGGCCGCCGCGAGGTATTCGTTCGACACAGGCCGCCGTACGATATTGCGGGCACGCCGGCAGATCGTGCGCCAAGTGGTGCGCGACGCCGCGGAACGCTCAGGCCTAACCGCTCGCGTGTCAGGTCCCCATGTACTGCGCCACACCCTCGCGACCAGGCTTGTTCAGCGTGGCGTGCCATTGAAGGAGATCGCTGATCTTCTTGGGCATCGCTGTGTCGATACGACGACCATTTACGCCAAGGTGGATTGACCGGCACTCGCTGCCGTGGCGCGTCCGTGGCCAGGGAGCCGGCCATGATCGCGCCGGCGAGGATGGCCGATCGCGTGACGGCATATCTGGCAGAACGCCGTCGCAACGGCTTCGGGATGTCCATCTCCGGCAGCCAGCTTGCAGCCTTTGCTCGCTACGCGGACGGTCGGGGTCATTCCGGGCCGATTACGTTGGCGCTTGCATCGGAGTGGGCTCTGTCCTCTCAAGGCCGACGGCCGCTAACGGCTGCACGACGCATTGAGGTGCTTCGTGGCTTTGCCAAGTTCTGTCTGCGGTATGACCCAGCCACAGTGGTCCCACCACGGCGTCTTTTCGGGCGATCACATCGACGACTGCGGCCGCATATTTGCACCGATGCGGAGATCGCTCGTCTGATGCTCCTGGCGCGCAAGCTCGGCGGCCTACTCGCACGCGCCTGCGATCCTGGCTGCGGGAGATCCCTCCGGATCCCCATGCGGTACTTTTCCCTAACCGCGCCGAGGGTGCGCTGTCGCGCACGTCGGTGGCAGAGCGTTTGACCTTGGCGGTTAAAGCGGCTTCTCAACGGCATCCCGAGTTGGGGCAGCGACGGGTCTCTCCGCATGTCTTGCGCCACTCCATCGCGATGCACCTATTACAGTCCGGCGTGGACATCACCGTGATCGCGTTGTGGCTGGGTCACGAGAGCACCGCCACCACGCATCAATACGTGGAAGCGGACCTCGCTATGAAGGCCCGGGCATTGGCGGCACTGAAGCTACCTGCAACTAGACCACTGCGGTATCGACCCACGGACCGCACGCTACAGTTCCTGAACAGCTTATG
>CAVQAE010000006.1:0-884126 GCA_963710435.1 uncultured Gammaproteobacteria bacterium
CCCTCTGTTTGTGGCTCAGCGCTGTCCCGCCTGCGCAGAATCGGCTACCGGTCAAGATCCTCGCGGGCGAGGCTTACTAATAGGGCGGTGCTAGTGGTTGTCGGTCGGTCGCGCGATCAGTGGGTTCTCGCGGCCTCCGATGAATCGATAACGCGCCCCGTTCAAATCAGCGGCCAGCCGCGCCATCTGCCCCTCATCGAAACCCCGCGGGATGCGAATGTCGTAAATCGACCCTTCCTTGAGCCTGAGCTCTTCCTTGAGGAATGGAACCACCTCCCCGCACTTCACCGTGCTGCCTTGTTGCTCCCGGTCGAGAGCCACCACACAGGCGTGGCGCTCGCTGTCGAGGGTGATGCTCACGTCGGCTCGCTCGGCGATTTTAGGCATCGAGGCGCCCGAGGAATGCCCGCAACCGGCGAGCAGCAGGACCGTCAGGATAGGCGCTCTCAGGAACATGAATCTAGACACCGTTGCCCGGCTGGGCTTCGAACTCTTTGAGCTTCGACGTCAGATAAGTGGCCGCCGTGACCTGCCGCCCGTCGGCAAAACGAATCAGGTAAGGTTTCCCCGAGACGGAGGAGACGGAGGCGCAATAGCGGATGAAATCGTCGGCAGACTTGATGCGCGACCCGGCCACTCTCAGCTTCAGGCGCAAGTGATCCGCGGCGTCCTTGGCGTCGTAGACGGTGTCATTGCGAATGAAGTGCGCGTCCGTGAGCGAGGCGATGGAAGCGATCAGATAATCGATCTTCCGCGTCTCCAAGGATGAAATATCCGCGGCCCATGCGTTCATGGAAATACATAGGCTCAGCAGTGCGATCAGGCGCGCCATCGAGGGCATATTCATGCTCAATAGATTGCCGTCAGGCGGGGCCTCTGTCGAACGCTTTCGCTCCGGGCGGCCATTGAGGACCGGGGGTGCCGTCGTGACTCACATCCATGGCGGGCAGAGTTCTGAGGCAAACCCTTATTATAGGTGTCCGAGCCGACACTTTGCCCAAATGGACGTCCGGTAGTGGTGTAAACTACCGGACATAGCGCCACAGGTCGACGAAATCGTCGGGGGTTTTTTGCTCACAGCCGAGACGATAAAAGAGCGACACTCCGATCTCTTCACCTTTCTTCAGGGCGATTTATCGGCTACCGCGACATATTGCCATCAGCCCGAAGAAACCGGATGCCAAAGCCTGGTTTACCTGAGCGAACAGAAACATCTGGATGCAGTGCTGCGCCTGCATCCGGCGATCGTCATCGTGCACGACAAGCTTCTGCCCGCCATCAACTCCACCCAACAATGGCAAGGATGCTTGTTCTCGGTGCACGCCATTCCATCGGCGATGGCGGCGCTTCTCAAGTACTTCGATCGAAAAGCGGACCGGTTCACTCAGTGGGGCGAGCATCATTCGACCGCGGTGGTCCACCCGACTGCCACCGTGGGAAAGCAGGTACTGCTGGGACCTTATTGCGTGATCGGCGCTCATGCGTCGATCGGCGACGGCTGCTGGATCGGAAGTCATGCGGTGGTAGAGAACGACGTTTCCATCGGCGCGCGCACGATCCTTCATCCTCATGTCTTCGTGGGCTCAGGCTGCACCGTGGGCGAGGATTGCGAGATCCATCCGCACGCGAGCATCGGCAGCGACGGATTCGGATATGCGCGAAGCCCGCAAGGCAAGCACATCAAGATCTGCCAGCTGGGCAACGTCGTGATCGGAGATGAAGTCGAGATCGGCAGCAACTGCGCCATCGACAGGGCGACGCTTACATCGACGTACATCCGATCCGGCGCGAAGCTGGACAACATCTGTCACATCGCGCACAACTGTGATCTCGGAGAAAATGGCTTGTACACGGCGGGCTTCATGATGGCCGGTTCGACCAAGATCGGCCGCGGATTCATGACCGGCGGAAATTCCGTGGTATCGGCGCATCTAACCCTGGCCGACAATGTCATGCTGGCCGGCCGGTCGACGGTTACCAATAATGTCACCCGACCGGGCGCTTACGGCGGCTATCCGCTGCAGCGGTTACCGGACGCGCTGAAGACCGCGGTCAACACGACGCGGTTGGCCAAGCTTAGGCGGGATTTGCGTAAAGTGATGAAGCATCTTGGTCTGTCCAGCGAGGATCTCGAGGCCTGAAGGGTCCGCTATTCAGGCTTGAGAAGATCTCGCAGCATCGCGACCTCGGCGATAATCGCGGTGTGCAGGGCGGGATCGACGTCGGGTGCAAATAGGGACGAATGGTTCGACGGCAGGTGCGTGCCGGCCGCTTTGGCGAGCTCGTATTTCTGCGGGTCGGCTCCGCCCAGCGAGAGGTAAAAGCCGGGAATTCCTTGGGCGACGAACACCGAGAAATCCTCCGACGCGGTGATCGGTCCCTCGATCACGACATTGTCTTTATCGAGCGCGCCCTCCAAGACCACACGCAGGCGCTCCGCCAACTGCGGATCGTTGTACACGGCATCGGTCGTCTCGTAACGCTCGATGGTCGGCGCTCGCGGAGCGCCGGCGGCCTGAGCCTCTCCGTTGGTAATCCGTGTGACCGCTTCCAGCACCTGCTTGCGCACGTCCGGCTTGTAGGTGCGTACCGTGAGCCCAAGCTCTGCCAGATCCGGAATGATGTTGTTTTTGGTCCCTGCAGTGATATAGCCCACGGTCACGACGGCGAACTCTCCGGGCTTCACCTCGCGGGAGACGATCGTCTGAAGCGCGAGGATGGTGCGTGCGGCGATCACGATCGGATCGACCGTGGTGTGCGGTGCGGAACCGTGGCCCCCTTTGCCGTAGATCCTGATCCGGAGCGAGTCGGCGTTGCTGTCGTAAATCCCGGGGGTCACGCCCACCTTGCCCGCCGGCAATTCGTTGCCGACGTGCAGCGCGAGCACGAGGTCGGGACGCGGAAAGCGCGTAAAGAGACCGTCATGCACCATCGCGCTTGCGCCCGTGATCGTCTCTTCGGCCGGTTGCCCGATGAGCATCAGCGTGCCCCGCCAGGAATCCCGGTTGCGAGCCATGATACCGGCGGTCGCCACGAGGGCGCCGATGTGCAGATCGTGCCCGCACATGTGCCCTACCGCCACGTCGCGCCCGGCAGCATCCTTCGCGCGCACCTTGCTGGCGTACGGAAGTCCGGTCTGTTCCTCCACCGGTAACGCATCGAGCTCGGTGCGCAGCATGACCGTTTTCCCCGGGCCATTTTTGAGGACCGCCACGACGCCCGTGCCGCCGACGCGCTCGGTGACCGTATACCCCAGGGCACGAAGTTCCCCCGCCAGCTTCGCCGCGGTGCGCGTCTCGTAACCGGACAGCTCCGGATGTTCGTGCAGATCCACATACAGGGCGTAAGCCTTGGGATATGCGGCGTCGACTTCGGCCGAATTGGCCCTGTCGGCTTGCGCGTGCACGAGGCTCCCCCACACTGCAACAAGTCCACTTGCCGAAATCGCAATCCATCCCTTGATCCGCATGAACTCCCCAATTACCAAATGCCGCCAAGGGCCACGGTGATCGCCTCTCCGTTCACGCCGCCCGCCGCCTCGCTGCAGAGGAATGCGATCACCTGCGCCACTTCGCGCGGCTCCAGGACTCGTTTCTGGGGGTAGAGTTCAGCGCGTTCCTGCCACACCTGCTCGACACTGACGCCGCGTCGCTCCGCCTCCGTCTTCGCCGAACGCTCTGCCATTGCGGTTCGCACCCAGCCCGGGAGCACGGCATTGGATGTAACTCCGAACGGCCCGGCATCCTGGGCGACGGCGCGCGCGAGTCCGATGACCCCATGCTTCGACGCGCTGTAGGCGCTGCCGGAACGCTCTGCTTTCTCGCCCGCGGTCGAGCTGGTGAACACGAGCCGGCCGAAGCCGCGCTTGCACATTCCGCCCACGGTGAGCCGGGCAAGCTCGAATGGGCCGTCGAGGTTTATGCGCATCGTCTCGCGCCAGACCTCGGGATCCTGCTCCCAGATGAGCCGCTCGTGAGCCGAGCCGATGCCATGATTCACGACCAGCAGGTCAATGGGCCCGAGTCGTCGCTCCGTTTCTGCAACGGCGAGGGCGCACCCCTCGGGGGTCCCCAGATCGGCCGCGACATATTCGAGACCTACGGCGGCCAACTCGGCCGCGCTTCGCGATACGACCATCACACGCGCACCCGCTGCGGAAAGCAGCAGCGCAGCCTCTCGCCCGATGCCCCGACCGCCGCCCGTCACCAGTGCCACGCGTTGCCGCATTCACCCGCTCCTCCATACCAATGAGGCTAAATCGTCCCACGCGGGAGGGGGTCGGCACAATCGCCGAAAAAAGTGCCCGACGCACGGTCTTTAGACAGCCGCCCTGGAAGTCATTCTCGGCGCGCTGGTCCTCGAGGCGAGTGCGATCATGATGTTCATGACGCCGGTGAAGATGACATTGATGCCGAGCAGCAGTCCCGTGACCCAGAGCGCCGTAAAAGGCCACCCAATCAGCAGGAACACCCCGACGAGGATAGCGCATATCCCGGAAGCACTGAGCAAACCTCGGCCCACGGCCGCGCTCGCGGACATCGCAAACGCCAAGCGCACCGCGCCATCCGCGATGAATAGGACTGCGATGAGCACCGCGAGCGTCAGCGCGCCGCCCAGCGGGTAGGCAATCACAAAAACCCCGGCAACCGCATACAGCAAGCCGCTGATCGCATACCAGAGCGAGCGCCGCCAGGCTCCCGCCTTGAACGCGTGGATGAGCTGAAAGATCGCGATCACCATCAGGACGGCGGCAAACATTGCCACGGCCGCGAGAGAGGCGATGACCGGGACGGCAATCGCAACGCCTCCCGCGATGATCTGCACGACCCCGAGGGCGAGCAGCCAGCCCCACCGATGGGTGAGCGTCGTGTCCGCCGGGGTCTGATCCATACTTTGAGTCATGGTCGTCATGAGGTCCTCCGCAGATTCCTCGGGCCAGGAAGGTCTCCCATAGTGCAGATTGTCACCGCTGCCGCCTTGATCGATGTCAATGCGGTCAGCCGCGGCGTCCGGCGATAGTCGCGGACGCCAGCCGCCAAGCAGGAGCCGCGCCGTGCCGACCTACCATCGCATACTGCTCGCAATCGACCTCACCGAAACCAGCGGCAGCGTCGCCGAGCGCGGCCGCGCCATCGCGGCGGCCTTCGGTTCGGATCTCGAGATCGTCCATGTGGTCGAGCCAGTCCCCATCGGCGCACCGATTCCGCCGGAGCCGCTGGCCCCGGATCTTGTGGATGCCCAGGAGCGGATCATCGAGGCCGCGGGCGAATACTTGGAAAAGCTCGCCGCCAAGCTCGATCTGCCCGGGGTTCGATGGAGCGTCGAGGTGGGCAGGATAAAGACAGAAGTCCTCCGTGTAGCGCGTGAGCACGAGGTCGATCTCATCGTTCTCGGCAGCCGCGAGAAGCATGGCTTGGCTTTCATTTTTGGCCCGACCGAGGATGCGGTTCTGCACGCCGCGCCCTGCGATGTGCTTGCGGTGCGGATCCCGTAGTGAGACATGCCTCACACAGGCGATGAACGTGAACTGGATCCTTCGTCCGCGCCAGGGGGAAGGAGTAAGTTCGAGATCGCCATGGATAGCTCAAGCGACACTGCTCTGCAGCATGCCGTGCCTTCCGGCGCAAATGAAGCGGCAAAAGCGCTGCTGACTGTCATTGCCGCGGCGGCGTGCGCTTATGGGCTTTTTGGCGCACCGTCGGTGGTGCTAAAAATCGTCTCCGCGCTGGGGCTCATCTTTGCGCCATTCTGGCTGGCCACGAGCCGCAACAGGAGCGCTTGCCGGGCTGGATTCGTGGTCCTGGCGGCGGGCTGCTACGTCATCTTGTTCTGGGTGAGCGTTCAGGTCATGCCGGCGTTCCTGCATCACTGACCGGCGCCTGCGAGACGGGTCCCCGTAAAGAGCCGCTCGAGGTCGCCGGGATCGATCGGCTTGGTACAGTGATGATCGAAGCCTGCGGCGATGGCACGTCGTTTGTCGGCATCCTGCCCCCATCCCGTAAGCGCAATCAACGTGACTTTATCTCCCCACGCTTCATGCCGGATCCGCTCGGCGATTTCATAGCCGGTCATATCCGGCAGCCCGATATCGATCACGCCGATCTCCGGCCGCACTGATGCCGCGACCGCCAGAGCCTCGGCGCCGGTATACGCGAGATGCGCCTCGTGACCCTGCATCTGCATATATATTTTCAAAGTCTCGGCGCCGTCGCGATTGTCATCGGCGATGAGTATCCGTCTGGGCGGCGCGCTCGATCCGTCGTGCTCACGGCTCGCGCTCTGCTTGCGGCCCTCGACGAAGAGCGAGCGCGGCAGCGAAATCACGAATTCGCTGCCTTGACCCAATCCCGCACTGCGCGCCTCGATGCGGCCGCCATGCAGTTCGATGAGCCCCTTGGCGAGCGCGAGACCGATCCCGAGGCCGCCCTCCGAGCGGGCGGCATCCGAGTCGACGCGAGTGAACATGTCGAACACCCTGCCCAGCATCTCCGGTGCGATCCCCAGGCCGCTATCACGGACGAAAAGAACGATGCCGTGCGATTCGAGGCGGCATCCCAACGTGATCAGCCCCCCGGGGCGCGTGTACTTTGCCGCGTTGGTGAGCAAGTTGCTCACCACCTGGGTGAGCCGCACCGGATCGACCTCGAGAGTGACGTTGTCGGACGGGCAATCGATCCGCAGCGTGTGGCGCTTCGCATCGATGACCGGTTGCGCCGCCTCAATGGCGGAGTCGAGCAGGTCCTTGATGTCGACATAGCTCTTCTTGAGCAGGAACGCTCCCCGCGTGATCCGCGACACGTCGAGCAGATCATCGAGCAGCGAGCTCATATGGGTAACTTGACGCGCGATGATGGCTTGGGCATGCGCCAACTGCTCGGGCTTGAGGTTCGAGGCTTGGAGCAATCGGGCGGCCGTGCGTATCGGCGCCAAGGGATTGCGCAGCTCGTGCGACAAGGTCGCGAGGAACACATCTTTGCGCACGTCCGCCTCGAGCAGCGCGGCCTCGGCCTTCACGATGCTCGTCACATCGACGAAAGTAACCAGCACCCCGGTCACGGTGCTGTCCGGCTCGCGGTAGGGGAGGATTCGCATGATGTAATGCATTGACCGATCTGCGCGCGCAATGCGGCGCTCGAGCGGCTCGAGCGTGGAGAGAACCTGGCCGATGTCTTCGCGCAAATGGTCGTAGTCCAAACGGCTGACGATATCCGTCAGCGGGCGCCCCTGGTCGCTCGGAATGAGGTTGTACAGCGTCGCGATGGCCGGAGTGAAGCTGCGCACGATGAGATGGCGATCGAGGAACACCGTCGCGATCTCGGTACTTTCGAAGAGATTGCGCAGATCGCTGTTGGTCGCGGCCAGCTCCTCCACTTTCTCCGTGAGCCGCAAGTTGACCGTGTGCAGCTCTTCGTTGAGCGACTGCAGTTCCTCCTTGGAGGTCTCCAGCTCCTCGTTGGTCGACTGCAGCTCCTCGTTCACCGAATGCAGCTCCTCGTTGGTGCTGCGCAGCTCCTCGAGTGCCGTTTGATGCTCTTCCGCAAGCGCATAGAGCTGCTCGTCGGCCACCGATAGGTCATGTTGCAACCGCGCCGGATCGGACCCGGAGGAGAACCACCCCCGCAGGAACCGCCTGATGCCGGACTCGGCTGAGGTCGCGACCGCCGCCGCCTTCTCGCCCCTCGGTGCGGCGTATGTGGGTGCGCCCTCGACGGAATTCGGCGGCGGCGACCCGCGCTGCCTCATCGCGGCGCTATCACCGGCGGACACGAAAACGGCACGATCGACCGCAGAAAGTCTCGATTGCAAATTCGGGATCTGCAATCCCAGATGCAACGGCGGGCTGGCAACGTCTCGCCGCAGATAAATCCGCGCGGCCTTATCCAAAGGCTCAAAGAGATCGCTGTGCTGAGCGGCCGACTCCGAGCCGCCGAGGAGCAGGATACCGCCGGGCACCAGTGCGTAGTGGAATATTGGAATGATCGCGCTCTGCAGCTCATTTTCCAAGTAAATGAGCAGGTTTCGACACGACACCAGATCCATCCGGGAGAATGGCGGATCGCGCACGAGATTGTGAGCCGAAAAGGTACAGAGATCCCGGATCTCCTTCGACACGACGTATCCGCCTTGGAAGGCGTGGAAAAACCGCTCCCTGCGCTCCTCCGACAGGCCCGTAACCAACGTCGTCGGGTAGCGGCCCAAGCGCGCAATGCCGATGGCGGATTCGTCGATGTCGGTCGCAAAGATCTGCACCTTCGGCACTATCGTGAGCGTATCCATGTGCTCACGCAGCAGGATCGCCAGTGAATAGGCCTCCTCGCCGGTCGCACAGCCCGGGATCCAAATACGCGCCCTGTGATCGGCGGTTTTATTCGCGAAGAGGCGCGGGATCACCTTGGCTTCGAGGGTCTCGAAGATCTCCTCATCACGGAAGAAGCTCGTAACCCGAATCAGCAGGTCGCGAAACAGGACCACCACTTCCGCATGATCAACGCGTAATCGCTCGACGTAGCCTTCCAGCGAGGTAGCCCCCAGCACTTGCATCCGGCGCTGTACACGGCGCAGAAAAGTCTTGTCCCGATAGCCGCTGAAATCGTGGCCGAGCTGCGCTCTTACGATCGCGCAGATCTCGAGCCTCAGGGCATCGTTCGATGCGGCCGTCGGGGTGGTGTCCGGGACAGCGGTACGTGGGCCCTTCAATCGCACCAGGTACCCCGGGATCTCCTCGACCGGTGCTATCACATCGACGGATCCGGTCGCGATCGCCCCGGAAGGCATCTCGGCGTATTGTGGCGCAGAACCATCGCTGCCCTGCGCGAGGGTGAGGCCGCCGCACGCCTTGATGGCCTTCAAGCCCAATGCCCCGTCGGAACCCGTCCCCGACAGAATGATCCCGACGGATTGCTCCCCCAATGACGAGGCCAGAGCATCGAAAAAACCGTCGATGGGGCGGGACACTTTCTCGTCATCCGCGGCCGTCCCTACGACCAAATGTCGGCCGGCCAGGCTCACGACGGTATGGGGCGGCGGAACATAGACACAATTGGGCTCCAGCAGGGTCCCATTCGTGCCTTCCCTGACTCGCATCGCAGTCCAGCGTGAGAGGATCTCCGTCAGCATGCTCTTGCGGTCGGCGGGCAGATGCAGAATCATCACGAACGCCATGCCGCAATCGGGCGGCATGTGGGTGAAGAACGTGTGGAATGCATCGATCCCGCCCGCCGACGCGCCGATTCCAACGATGGGAAATCCCGAGTCACTCACCGCAGTCCTCCTTTGGGCCTCGGGAGTGGGCTGCGGATAGGCTCGCGAAGCCCCCCGGGGGGGATAGCATTGAGACTAGCACCATCCTCTGTAGGATGTGGTAGTCACGGCGGTAGCGGATCCTTGCCATGTGGCCGATAGTGTGCGTAGGCGCTTGCCGCCTGCCAACCTGGGGGGAGCCATGGAAGATGAGCAATTGCGAGAGCAATTCGACACGGGTCTCAAGAAGATCAGAAACGAGATCAAGAGCCGCTTGGTGCCGCATGGCCTTTATGGAACCGTGAGCGACAGCGGGCCCAGCGATATTCCGGACGGCGCGACAATCGAGATTCACGCAAAGGGCAAGACAGTCGGAAGATCGTTTGACCGGCAGCAGATCGAAGGTTGTTGCCTCAGAGTGCGCGGTGCGATGCTGGTGAGCATCATCGCCATGGTCGATGAGATTTCAGTTGCCGCCGGTTGCGATAAAACTTCAGAGACGTGAAGGAACCCTCCCGCCTCAGCTCAATAGCCGGGAATACACCTCACGATCCGTGGCGTAGCAGCTGCAGGATGCCCCCTCGAGTCCCGCGCGATTCAAGACCGTGATATCGCCGCGGCTGTACTCGATGAGACCGCGGCGTTGCAGGTCACCTGCCGCGTCGGTTACGCCGACACGCCGTACTCCCAAGAGATCGGAAAGACGCGCCTGCGTGGCAAAGAAGGAGTCGGACCGTGCGCGATCCTGACTCATCAGCAGCCAACGAGCCAGCCGCGGCCTGATGCGGTGGAAACGCAGGCACGGTGCGGCGGTGGCGAGCTGAGCCATCAGAATGAAGATATAACGCCCGATGCTGCGTTGCAGCGCCGCATTGCGCGCGAATTCTTGCCTGAATGCTCGAGCGCTCATTCGCCAAGCTGCGCCCTGCGCCAACACGACGGCGTACAACGGGTCGGTGGCGACCTGCAATACCACATGAGAGCCCCACATCCCTTCCCGGCCGACCATGCCGACTTCCACGAGTCGGTCCCCCTCCAGGCGGGCCGCCGAGGAAATGAAACCCTCGGTTGGAAAGTACACGCTTTGGGTCTGATTGCCGCGCTCACCGAGCACTTCGCCGCGCGCCAATTCGACACGCTCGCAACGGGACAGAAAACGCCGGCGTTCCGCAGCTGGAAGCAGCTCGATCAGATGATTTGTGGCCGTGGTCAAAATGCTGCCCAAGGCGCAGGCCGCCCCATGCGCGAAAGTGCGCGTAGTGATCCGCACCGGCCACCGTCCGTCTCACTTCGACTTTGAGACGCGCTCGACAGTTGCGAAGCCTGCATCGACATTAACATCGAGCCCGGGGCTGGACGAGGTGCCGAATGGGGTACGTAGAAGACCACGGAGTAACCGTGACGGCGGATTTGCTCATCGCATACGACGATGCAACCCGAACTCACTCCCATGCGAGCGACGAGGAGCGCATTCGATTGGGACTCGACGCGATGCGCCGAGCGCTGGAGCGGTATAGAAAAGAGACTATGGGCGAGCATCGCGGAGCGATGCTGACCCACTGCTGAGATACTGCGTCGCAACAAAGCAGGCTATCGGACGTCGGGCACGCGTGGGGCTTGCCTCGACACCGCTTGAACCAGGGTGCGAATGTCGAGCGGCTTGCACAGGTACTCCGTGGCGCCCGCACTCATGCACTCCCTGCGCAGACTCGGCGAGTCGTGCGCGGTGATGATGACGATCGGAAAATTCGCGCCCGCCATCCTCAGGGATTGTTGGACTTCCGTGCCCGACAAATCCGGCATCTGAAGATCGAGCACCAGACAATCCGGCCGATCAAAATGCCAGGAGTTCAGAAATTCAGCGCCCGAAGCGAACGCGCGCGCAGGGAACCCCGCTGCCTGGAGCACGCGGACCAGCGCCTTGCGAACCGATTCCTCGTCGTCGACTACTGCAATCAAGGTTGATCCACCGCATGAATTCGTTCCTTTGTGAACTCATTCCAGCGGTTTCGATATTGGACATTGGGGCTGCCTCCAGCTCAGGCCGCTCGTCCCGATACCGAGCGAAGGCTCGATCTCCACGCCGACGCGCGCGCCGAGTTGCACCAGCTCCGCCACTGAGCGTGCGACCATCTTCGACATCATCCGTGCGCGGTGCACCTTGACGGTCTTTTCACCGGTGCCCAGCTCTGCCGCAATCTGCTTGTTCAAACGACCGCGTATGACATGCGCCATGACCTGCCGTTCGCGCGGGGTAAGGGTGTCGAGGCGCTGGCGGATCACGCGCCGAATCTCGACTTGCAAACGCTGCTCCTCGTCGCGCCGCAGCGCCTGCTCGACCGCAGCAAACAACCGCACGTTGTCGATCGGCTTGGTCAAAAAGTCGACAGCGCCTTCCTTCATGGCGTTGACGCCGGTCTGGACATCACCCATTCCAGTCAAGAAAACAATCGGGAGCGCATTCGGGGAACCGACGAGTGCGTGCTGCAATTCGATGCCACTCAGCCCCGGCATGCAAATGTCGAGCAGCAAGCACCCTGCAGCGTCGGCATGATGCTCTCCCAGGAAGCCCTCCGCGGACTCGAATGCCCGTACGCGGTATCCTGCAGCGCCGAGCACACGCGAAAGCGACTTACGAACCTCTTGGGCATCATCCACAATGAACACTGTTTGCGCTGCGCCATGCATGGCCCTATCTCCCTACTAATGAATTGAATGACGTAACCGAATGACGTCGTGTTTCGCTTCCCTCGGACCCCGTTATCTTACGATGCGCGGGCCAGCGAGGTCGTTCAGCCTCGGCTCAACTCCGCTTTCTCACGCGCCACTCGACCCTAGCACCCTCCGGTGCACTTTTGGTGACAGCATCACCGCTATTCCAAAAGCTGTCCAATTATAACCATGCAGCCTTCAAGCGAGCTTTATCTGTGCGGTACCACACATATTGTCCCCGATACTCTTAAGGTTCGGCGAACGGCGGGAAGTCTATCTATTGGACCCAAGTCCAATGACCCGCCGACGCCGCATATGGATAGCTTTGTGCAACGCCGGCCGGCATTGAGCGCGTGCGCACAGCCACTACTCCCCCAATCTCGCGGCGCCATCCTTGCCGACCGGCGTTCCAAGGGGGCTCGACGCGGCTAGCGCCTGCTTTTGAATGGGACTTAAGTCCCAGCTACGCCGGACATTCATTCCAGTTACCCTTCGAGCGTCATCGGACGACCCGCACTCGAAACCATGGTCGACCCGACTTCGGCACGAGCCGGTGTTCGCTGAGGTTGACTCCACTATCGGAGGTTGTATGCATAAGGGAGTCGTCTGGTTGATGACGGCCGCCTCGTTGGTCGCAATCCTGGCGGCAGGCGCAAGTGCGCAAGCGCCGAAGACCCGGCAGGCGGATCCTGCCGTCGCCCCCTACCAGCCCGGGCTCGAGCCGCGCGCGATAGAGATTCTGAAGACGGCGAGTGCCCGCCTCGCGGCAGCCAAGTCGATGCGTTTCACGGCAATCGTCTCCTATGAGGGCCCGAGCCTCCTCGGGCCGCCGCTGATTTATTCAACGAAATCACAAGTCACCTTGCGGCGTCCAAACAAGCTGAAGGTCATTACCTTGGGCGATGGGCCGCCTTCCGAGTTCTACTACGATGGCAAGACCATGATGGCGTTCGCCCCGACGGAGAATCTGGTTGCCGTCGCGGACGCACCGCCGACCATCGATGCGACCCTGGCGGCGGCGTACGAAGGCGCAGCGATCTATTTTCCCTTCTCGGATGTGATCGTCGCCGATCCATACAAAGACATGGCCGGCGATCTGACGACGGCGTTCTACATCGGGCAATCCGAGGTTGTCGCCGGCACCAAAACCGACATGGTGGCATTCGCCACGAAGGATGTTTTCGCGCAGATTTGGATCGGAGCGGAGGACAAGCTGCCGCGCCGGCTGTACGCGGTGTACTTGAACGATCCGGCGCGGCTGCGTCACGTCCTCGAGCTCAGCGATTGGGAATTGAACGGCATGGTGCCGGAGGATGCCTTCGCCTCGACAAAGGCCGGCGCCGCGGCACGCATCTCATTCAAGCGTCCAGACATGGATACCTCGGGTAACGGCAAGCCGCCCTCCAAGCAGGCCGCCGGAACTCCGTAAGGAGAGCAACATGATTCTGTTGAAACCGCATTTCTACAACTTGATAGGTCTGAGTACATTGCTGGTAGGAGCGCCGCCTGCCCACGCGTGGGTACACGCCGGCGGTGGCGGGGGCTCATCCTCCGCCCACTGGGGCGGCGGCGGCAGCTACGGATCGGCAGGGTCATACCACTCCGGCAATACAACGTATGGGGCGGCGTCGAGTACTCACACCGGGGCCTACGGCGGCACGACGACGAAGACCGCTTCCGGATCCGCAACCACCAACCCCAATGGGTCGACCTCCTATTCCGGCTCTGAGCACACGACGTACACGGCGCCCGACGGTCAGTCGGCGCAGACGAATAAAACAACCAACGGCGTCGCCTATAACGGCAGCACGACGGCCTACCATACGAACACCGCCAGCACCAGCAATGGCGCCTATTATGGGTCGTCACATACGACCTATGCGACGACCGGCGGCACGGCGTACCACAGCACCTACTACGGGACGACGGCCTACCCGGCCTATCATCCGCCGACCACCGTGAACTACTACGGCTCGAGCTGCTACAACTGCGGCGGCTGGTCTGCGGCAGGGGCCGCAGCCGCGGGTCTCGCCGTCGGTGTTGCCGCAGGTGCCGCCGTGGCCTCGGCCAATTCGGCGGCTGCCACAGCCAATGCGTACAACGCCGGAGTCGCTGCGGGCGCGAGCGCGGTCTATTCGACGGGCGCGATCTATGCCACGCTTCCCGCCGGGTCGGTGACGACGGTTGTTCAAGGCCAGACGTACTACCTCAACGGCAACACGTGGTTCTACCCTTCGTACGGCGCGAACGGTGTCTACTACCGCGTGGTCGTCGCGCCTATGTGAGCCAACGCCGGGCGGCGATGCGATAAACGAGTGCGGCGCCGAGGGTCCCCAATATCAGCACGCCGAGCAGTTGCGCGCCCCGCCAGTAGGCATGATCGACCACGCCTCGAAGCGTTGCCCCGGCGCGGTCGGAAACTCGTGCGAGTTCAGGACCTCCTCGGTCGACGCTGCCGATGAGCGAGTCAAGCTCGGCGGCGGTGCGCGTGATCTCGGTTGCCGCGGTGGTGTACTCGGTGATGTCGAACGGGCGCGCAGACGTTTGCGCAGCCGCATCTCCCGCTTTCGGTTTCTCGAATCTCGCCATCAGCTGATCGAACGATCGGATCGTGGCATCCAGGGAATTCGACGTCGCCGTCCCCGCCTCGAGCGCGCCGCGCAGCTCGACCACGAGCTGTCGGGTGTGCGCCGTTTCGACCGTCATCGCATCCATGAGCTGCCGGATTGCGGCTTCCCGCTCCCGGGGCAGCAGGGTCGGCAACTCTCCGAACACGCCTGCGGTGGTGGTCGCGGCAGCGGCGATGTGGTCTGCATTGGCGAGCAGTCGGGTGACCTCCGGCATGGTCGCGAGCTCGAGAGTCAGACGCTCCACCTGCATGTCGAGCAGGTTCGGCACGCGCTGCGCGTAATAGATGGTGCGTTCCGCAAGCTCCCTCGACTGGCTGATCTCGCGCACGGCGGGGTCGAGGCTGCTGAGCGGATCGAGGCCCAACAGACCGAACAGCCCGCTGACCCTGTCTGTGGTCCCAGGTTTCGGCTGCCCCATGGAGCCGGCGACATCACGGAAGTGCACATATGAAATCGCCGTGACGTGAGGATTTTGCTCCCGCCACACCACGATCACGTGCTGAAGATCGGCGATTTGCCCCGGCGAAAGAGCGCCCTTGGCGAGTTCCAGAACCAGCGGCTCGAGGCGATGGTATGCGTCACGGAGCGGTGCCGCACGCTCACCGAATCGCTCGCCACTCCAGGCATCATCGATCACCATGCGGCTCAACGTCGTCAGCACGACGAGGTCGATGGTGTTGACGATCGGGCTCGGGCCGCTCGCTATCGTGTAGGCAGCGGTGGCTTGCGACAGCAACCAGTTCTGCGCGGTGAGTCGATCCTCGGCATCGGTCGTCGACGCCTGGAAGCTCCTGATCGGCTGAGTGATGGAACCGACGTACTCATCGGCAAAACGCATGACGCTGAGTTGCAGTACCTGCAGCTGCGCGGCGCGCTTGGCAGCCTTGTCGTCGTGGTGGAATGCATGGCGAAACGTCGAGCAACCGCACAATGTCAGCATCACGATGACGATTCCGAGAGGACCCACCGACCGTGATGTCGGCAGGCGACGCCCGGAGGAGGCTCCTACGGCGCGCAAATTCACTTCCCGCCAAGCGGCGACGAGAGCGCCTCGGCAACCTTCATGCCGACGATGGTCGCGACCACCACCGCCATGTAGAACTGGCCGCACATCACTTCGAGCCAGACCAGCGTGTTCGATACGGGGGCTATCGTCGTCATGTCGGCATAGCCGATGCTCGAGATGGTGGTGAAGCTGAAGTAGTCGAACAGCGCGTGGAGCGTGGTCCATTTATGCAGCTGCCAACCGATATCGGGGCTGATGTTGAACGAATTGGGGACCAGCATCCACGCAAGCGCATAAAGACGTCCCCAGAACAGCGCGATCAATATGTATCCCGAGAAAGCCCCTACGACATCGTCGAGCCGAAGCCGGTGGGTACCGAACACGTGGCTCACGATCACGGAGAGCACGAACACGTAAAAGACGCCCGCGGTGACGTTCAAGAGAGCGTCGAGCCGCCACTGCAGATCCGGGGCGGCGAACAGTCGGGCCAAGTCGATGGCAACGGTGACGCCCGCCAGGCCTGACCCGATCCATCGCCGTCGTTTCGTACTGAAGAGCGCGCGGAACACCGCGACGCAAACCAGGCCGAACAGGCCGATTGAGACGAGGTGCTCGGTCAGAGTTGCGCGGGCCATCAGCGGGTTCAGGACCTCCATGGTGACCAGAGCGGCAAGCAGCTGTACATGCCTCGTGATCTTTGTGACCGCTGCCGCCGCGGGGACGTTCAACGGCGCTGTCGGGGTCAACGTCGACACGGAGCGATCCGCAACGCGTTACGAGCGCTCACCAGCAAGCGCTCGAATCGCATCCGCGATGTCCACGCTCAACCGCTTGAGCGCTCGACTGTGTGCGGCGGCAAGAGCCTCGTAGCTTTTCTCCAAAGATGGCTCGCGCACCGCCGTCCGCCCCGTCGTCGTCTTGCCGTCGGCCACCCGGCGCACACTCCACAATGCGCTCAACGTCGCCGCATCGCCGGGCGCCGATTCAAAAGCTTGCACATCGATCGCCACGCGATAATCCGCAGTGATCGTCGATACCGAGGCAATCGAGGCGACGCTCGAGGTCTCCAGCAGCGCGGCAAGATTCGCGCAGACGACCTGCGCGATGTTGTTGCGCAGCGGCGATGCCCATAGATTGAACTGATCGGGCGCCACCTGATTGAGGCCCTTCGTAACCACGATCTGCGGCATATCGACCGTTGCCGGAATCGATATGGGTCCGACGACGACGGCAAGATTGGGTGATCCGGCAGTGAGTTCCGCAGGGCTCGCGCTCAAGGTGTAAAATTTTGCAGGCGGGCTGGCGCACCCGACAACGAGGGCGCACGCCACGGCGATCATGGCAATAACCCGTCTCATGGATGGTCCTCCTTCTTGCCGCGGATCAACATCGAGGGGTGCTGCTCGAGATAGTTCATGAAAATGCGCACCGAACGTGCCATATCGGTGAGCTCCTGCAGCATGTCGTGCAAATCCTGCGTCGTCGGAGAGTCTTTACCCAGGAGCGCCCGATCGGCATCTGCAATCGTTTTATGCAGTGCCGTGAGGGTCTTGGTCCCCTCGGGCAGCAACTCCGTATTGACGCGGCTCAGAAGAACGTCTGCCTGCTTGAGTGTCTGATCGAGTGTCCCCACCATACCCTTGAGATCCGTGACCATGGCTCCAAGCGGCATCTCGTCCACTTTGGTGAGGATGCTGTTGAGCTTTGCCTCGATGGTCGCGAGACCACCGGAAGCGACCGGCAGCTCGAGCGGGTCCCGGCTCCAGTCGATCTTCGGCTTGGGCGCGTTTTGCACATACTCGAATCCCACGTACAGCTCTCCGGTGATGAGGCTGCCGGTCTCCAACTGAGCGCGCAGCCCGCGGTCCACTACGAGGTGGCGGAGCATGCGGGTGCGCGCTGCCGGTGACAACGCCTCGTGAGATGCCCGCTCTTCTGGCTTCAGGCTCTCCGTGAGCCGCTCGGGCAAGAAAGTAATGAGCACTCGCGGACGTACGGCGAGCGTCTGTTGATCGTAGGTAAGACCCACCTCCGCGACGCGGCCGACGGTCAATCCGAAGAGGGTGACCGGTGCTCCGACAGACAGTCCGCGGAGCGATTCGTTGAAGTAAAGAACGAAGTGCTGTTCGACCGGATCCGGTTGGGTCATCGCTATGGCGCGATTTCGAAAGAGATTGAATTCGCTGTCTGCCGGCGCCGGCTGGCCGGGAGAGAGAAAATCCGGGACATCGAATGCAAGGCCGCCGACGAGCACCGACACGAGCGACTCGGTTTGAATGTCGATGCCGTTGGCCCCGGCCGAGGCCTGTATTCCGCTCGCGTTCCAAAAACGTGTCTCGCGCGTCACATATTTGTCGTAAGGAGCGTTGATGAATATCGTCACTTCGATGGTCTTGCCATCGGCTGCCAGCCTGTACGTCGCGACCTCGCCGACGGGCAGGCTTCGATAGTAGACCGGTGCGCCGACGCCCACCGATCCGAGACTTGCGGCGTTGAGGATGAATCTGCGGCCGAGCTGGTCCGTGATCAACGGCGGCGCATCGAGCGCAACAAAATGCCGTTGCTTCTGGGGGGACGTGCCGGCCTGGAATCCGATGTATTGACCCGACAGCAGCGTGTTGAGTCCCGAGATGCCGCTCAGAGTAATCGTCGGCTGAACGACCCAGAATTTCGCGTCATCCACCATCAGCGCAGCCGCATGCTTCGCAATTTGCGCTGTCACCTGCACCCTTGAATAATCGTCCGTGAGCTCGACCGTCGTCACCTGGCCGATGGTCACATCCTTGTATTTGATGAAGGTCTTGCCGGCTTCGATACCCGACGCCGCTTTGAAGACGATGGTGATGGTCGGGCCCTCTTGACGTATGCGCTGGATCGCAATGCCGATGGCGACTACCGCCGCGAGGAGGGGAATGATCCAGATGATCGAGATGCGCAGCCGTTTCGCACGCACCACCCTGGCCAGCGGCAGATTGTTGAGATCGCTGTCGCCGCCGGTCACGCGAGCACTCCGGACGCATCGGCGCCATCCCATATCAGACGGGGATCGAAGGATTCGGCCGCGAGCATGGTGAGCACCACGACAGCCGCGAAGAACAGCACTCCGGGTCCGGGCGCCACGGACATCAACGGGCTGAGCTGCACGAGCGCGACGGTGAAGGTGTCGACGAATACATCGAGCATGGACCATCGACCGATGATGACCACGATCCGATAGAGCCGTGTCCGCTCGCGGTTGCCCTTGATGGACCCTCGCTGCACGCTGATCAGCAGGTAAGCAAGCGAGATCAACTTGCCGAGCGGAATCATGACGCTCGCGATCAGGACGAGGACCGCCAGCGGCCAGGATCCCGACGTGTATAAAAACACCACTCCGCCGAGGATGGTATCGCCCTCCGATCCCGTCGGCGTGGTGGTGTCGAGAACCGGCAGCATGTTCGCCGGGATGTAACAGATTGCGGCCGCGAAAAGCAGCGCCCAGGTGGTCCCGATGGAGGCACGCCGGCGCACTTCGAGCTTCTCCCCGCAGCGGCGACAGAAACCCGCCTCTTCATCGCCCGCGACCCGCGAGACCAGCCCGCAGACCTCGCACGACACGAGCCCTGCATTTCGGGCGGTGCTCATCGGGTTCGTCATTTTGCCGGCGCCGCCGTACCGGCCCGGGGCGGCGCCGGTAGGTCCGGGTCCATCCATTCGATTCGTCGCCACATCTCGCGCCGATCGAGACTGACCGCGATCGCCGGGATCAAGAGAATCGTCGCTCCAAATGCGTACATCCCGATGCCGGGATCGACGGTTGCCAGCTGCGCGATCTTCACCAACGCGACCAGGATGCCGAGCATCACGACCTCGAGCATGGACCACACCTCGAGATGCCCCAGCCAGCGGAGCATTTCGCCCGTCCAGGAGGGTATCGGCGAGCGCCGTGCAGCGAGCAGCAGCGTGATCACGAACGAGAGGTACCCCACCGGCGCGATCAACGCGCAAAACGCAACGAGCGTACTGGTGAGGCGTTGACCCTGCATCCACATCTCATAGACGCCTCCCGCAATCGTCGTGCTGGCAAACCGGCCGACGACGTGCAGCTCCATCAGCGGGTAGGTATTCGCGATGAGCAGCGTGATCGCCGCCGTAACGGCGAGAGGGAGAGCCCGATCGCGCACGCCGGCGAGCTCCTTCGCGAGCACGCGGCCGCAGCGCGCACAGGCCGCCTTGCCCCCGGGCACCAGCCGCGGTATTTGCTGCAGCAAATCGCAGTCAGGGCACGCGACCGATTCCGCGAGTACCCGATCCTCCAAGGGTCTACCCTCCTGTGAATGGCGAGACCGCGGCGACAAGCCGGTGTGCTCAGGACGAGAGAATTCCAACCTGCAGATCGTACAGTCGGGAATGGAAGGCGGTATTGGACGAAGTACCAAGAGCCCTTCGAGAGCTCAACGGCCCGCGTGGGTGGGCATCGCCGTTGTCGAGGATCAGCCGTACTGCTGGCGAGACTTGCCGCGGAAAACTCTGTAGACGCTGAACGTATAAATGACGATGACGGGCAAGACCACGATCCCGCAGTAGGAGAGGAACTTCAGCGACTCATCCGGCGCGGCCGCATCGCCGACGGTTACCTGGTAAGGGATCATGTAAGGCCAGAACATCACTGCCAGCGTCAGGTAGGCGGCGATAAAAAATACGACCGTCAACAGGACCGGCAGGTCGTCGCGCCGCGCGCGCGCGGCGGCGACGAGCCCGAGCAAGGCGGCGATGCCGATGATCGGAAACACGAGCCCCCACATGCGGGAATGAAGGTTGCTCTGCGCCACCGCGCCGGCGTCGATCAAGAGGATGACCGTGAACGCCGACCCCAACACCACGATGACCGCGGCCACCAGCCGCGGTATCCGCGCGTATGCCCAGTCCCGGAGCACCCCTTCGCCCTTGAAGACCAGCCAGCATGCGCCCAGCAGTGCATAGCCGATTACCAGCCCGATGCCGGTGAAGATCGGGAAAGGACGCAGCCAGTCGAATGTATTGCCGGCGTACTGCCCGTCGACGACCGGCACACCCCTCATCAGAGCGCCCACCGCCGCCCCCTGCACAAAAGCGATGAGGACCGAGCCCAGGAAGAATCCCCGATCCCAGAGCCACAGCATCTGCTTCGCACGACCTCGAAATTCGAAGGCAATGCCGCGAAAGATCAGCCCGAACAACAGCAGCAGGATCGGGACGTAAAACGCACCGAGAAACACCGCGTAAACCACCGGAAACGCCGCAAAGAGGCTGGCCCCTATGATCACCAGCCACGTCTGGTTACCGTCCCAGAACGGGGCGATGGTGTTGATCATCTCCTGTCGATGGCTCTCCTCGGAGGTGGTGCCGAAAAGGATCCCCACCCCCAGATCGAATCCGTCGAGAATGACGTAGATGAGGATCGAAGAGGCGATGACCGCGGCCCAGAACAGAGTGAGATGGCTTGCCTGCATGGGTCAGTTCTCGGTCGAGGCGTGGCCGCCGGTCGCGCTTGCCGCATCATCGGCAAACGCCAGGGGCCGGTTGGGCGTCGCGCCCCGAATCGGTGTCGCCGCGACGGTCGGTCCGGCGCGCAGCAGCTTGTAGATGTAGTAAAGACCAAACGAGACAAACAGCAGATATACGACGACATACCCGACGAGAGAGAACACCACATCGCCGGTCACGAGCGAAGGAGTGACCGCATCCTTGGTGCGCAGAAGGCCGTAGACGACCCACGGCTGCCTTCCAACCTCGGCGGTAAACCAACCGGTGAGGATGGCCACGAATCCGGTCGGGAACGATAGGAAAGTGATCCAGAGAAACCAGCGCGTCGTCTCGAGCCGGCCTCTCGCCCGAAGCAGATTCCCCAGCCAGGATACTGCCAGCATGAGCATGCCCATTCCCGCCATGATCCGGAAGCCGAAGAACGGGATGACGACCGGCGGACGGTCCTCGACCGGAAATGATTCGAGTCCGACCTCGCGCGCGTTCCAGTTGCCGGATGCGATCATGCTGCCGAGCTTCGGCACGGAAATCGCAAACAAGTTGCGCTCGTGCCGCGAATCGGGAATTGCGATCAGCGTTTCGGATGCGGGCTGTTCGGTTTTCCAGCGCGCTTCGATCGCGGCGAACTTCGCCGGCTGATGCTTGAGCACGTACTCGCCCGTGAGATGGCCAAAAAACAGCTGGACCGGGATGATCACCGCGACCAGTCCGAGCCCCCAATGCAGCATGACGCGTGCTTCCGCGCGATGAACGGCTCGCAGAACGTACCAGGCACCCGTTGCCGCCACGCACATGCCGGTCGTCAGGAACGCGGCCAACAACATGTGCGGCCAGCGCACGAGCATGACCGGACCGGTCGTAATTGCCCACCAGTCCGCGGGGGTGATTTTGCCGTCGATGATGGAATAGCCGAGCGGGACCTGCATCCAGGTGTTGTTGACGAGTATCCAGAACGACGAAAACATCGTTCCCAGGGACACCATGCAACAGGCGATGAAATAAAAGCGGGGCGACACACGATCGCGCCCCAGGAGCATGACGCCGAAGAACGTTGACTCCAGCATGAAGGCGGTGAATGCCTCGTAACCCAGCAACGGGCCCTGGATCGGTCCGGTCTTCTCGGCCAGTACGCTCCAGTTGGTACCGAACTGAAATGCCATCACGACACCGGTGACGACGCCCATGCCGAACGAGAGCGCGAAAATCTTCAGCCAGAAATCGAACACCCGGCGATACAGCGCGTTGCCGGTGACCAGGCGTGCCCCTTCTATCGTCGCCAGCCACGCCGCCAGCCCCAACGTGAATGCCGGGAAGATGATGTGAAAGCTGATGACGAACGCAAACTGAATGCGTGACAGGATGAACGGATCGATTTCCATGGTTCGCGCCGCCTAGAGCCGCAAGTTCGGGGAGCCTAAGGTCATGGGGTCACCTACAGCGACGACGAGCAACAGTCTCTTTTTTGATGATTGTCATTCGGGGTATCGCGCCCTCGCAGGGCAATCAATATCGCCCCGTGTGTACCGCATGTATATTGGTACAAGGGGTAACCGGCGCATGAGCTCGCGGCGCGATGCGGTTGGACCAAGGTCTCATTTCGCCGGTGCATCCACGTCCGTATTGGTGTCGCATCGAAAAAATACGCTCGAGCATCTTCAGCCTTGCAATACGGAGGTCCCCCCATGTCCGACCTATGGGCGCTGATAGCCACTCAAGTTTCAGACCGGGTCGATGGACCGATGAAATTTCGGATCGTTCTTCAGCCGGTGATGGCCTCGTTCCTCGCGATCCGGTCGGGATTGAGAGACGCGAAATCGGGTACCGACCCGTATTTCTGGCGTCTGCTGTTCACTCCCGGTCAGCGCCTGAAAATAGTCAAGGACGGGTGGGAGAGCGTCGGTCGATTATTCCTGCTCGCGTTCGCTCTCGACGCCCTCTATCAGATCTTCGTTCAATCCTCATTCCATCTCAGGGCCGCGATCTTCGTCGCCTTCGTGTTGGCAATCATTCCCTATGTCTTGTTGCGTGGTACGACCACGCGTATTGCACACCTCTTGATGCATCGACCTGCCGCCTCGAGTGCGCCTGCCGCGCCCACGCCGGGCGCTCGGCCGCGCGGCGATGCCGATCGCCCTTAAGTCCGGCATCGAAAGAGGCGAGAATGAAGGCGGTGTGGTGGCGCTTGCCCTGCTCGCGCCCATCGTCGGCGCGTGCGCCGGATTCGTCGGGGCGATATTCCGGCTTTCACTTGAGCACATGGATCGTCTTCGCGATCAATTGATTGCCTGGGCGCACGGCGACCATTTGATCGGATTGTCGCTCGTCGTCGCGCTCAGCGCGGCGGCAGTCGCCATCGCGGCATGGCTGGTTTGCCGATTTTCGCCGGCCGCATCCGGGAGCGGCATCCCGCACGTCGAGGCGGTGCTGAGCGGCCGCGTGCCGGATGTGCCGTTCCGCCTGATCCCGATCAAATTTTTCGGCGGTTTGCTCGCGATTGGCTCGGGGCTCGCCCTCGGTCGCGAGGGGCCGAGCGTTCAAATGGGGGCCAGCATCGGTCACCTCGTCGGTAGCTTGGGTCGCCGTAATCTGGCCGACTGTCGCGTGCTGCTTGCCGCGGGCGCCGGCGCCGGGCTCGCCACGGCCTTCAACGCGCCGATCGCCGGCGCCATTTTCGTGCTCGAGGAGCTGGTTCAGAAATTCGAGCTGCGGATCGCGATTGCCGCACTCGGCGCATCGGCGACCGCCATTGCGGTGGCGCGCCTGTTTTTGCCCGACGCGCCCGATTTTCATGTCGACGCGCTGGCGTATGCGGGAGCGCAGGTGAGACCGCTGTATTTCGTTCTCGGCGCAATCGCCGGATTCGTTGCGATCCTCTACAACCGCGCCCTCCTGGGCACCATCGCCGCCGCCGAGCGGCTCGTCCGCTGGCCGGTGCCGCTGCGGGCGGCGCTGATCGGGGCGGCCGTCGGCCTGCTGGCCTGGTACGCCCCGGGGCTGGTGGGTGGCGGCGACGCACTGACCCAGCGCACGCTCGACGGCGCGGACGCGTTGGCCATGGTCCCGTTGCTGTTCCTGCTGCGCTTCGCGCTCGGTACGGTTTCGTATGCGGCACGCACCCCGGGCGGGCTGTTCGCTCCGATGCTGGTGCTCGGTGCGCAACTCGGCTTGCTGTTCGGCGTCCTCTGCGCCCTCGCATTTCCCGATCTGCACGTACAACCGGCAGGGTTCGCCGTCGTCGGAATGGCGGCATTCTTCACCGGCGTGGTGCGGGCCCCACTCACCGGCATTGTGCTCGTAGTCGAGATGACCGGCAGCGTCAGCATGCTTCTGCCCATGCTCGGCGCGTGCTTTGCGGCCATGCTGGCGCCGACGTTGCTTCGTGACGCTCCGATATACGAGGCGCTGGCCGTCAGGGATCCTTCCCCGAGGACTTGACGCCCAATACCTGTGCGCCCTCCGCCGTCTCGGACCTCTTCCCCAGATCATGCAGAAGCCCGGCGTCCGTCAGATCGAGCTTGTGTGAGTTCTCCCAATCCGTCTGCGCGGCCTCGTTCAACCGGTTCACGACATGATGCGCATCGGTTTCGATGGCGAGCTCCCGGCGCCCGTCGAAGCTTCCGGGCGACAGGTTGATGGAGCCGACGATCGCCCGTTTCTCGTCCGCGAGAATCATCTTCGCGTGAAGCTTGAGGCCTTTGAGCGCATGAACCTTGGCGCCCACATCGTGCATTATTCGCAGCCCGCCCACCCCTTCCACCAACTTCTCTTTTTTCAGGGTGTGCGGCGGACGCGCCAGGATGTGCAGACGGACCCCGCGCCGCGCGGCGCGCACCAGCCGCTCGATGATGACCGTGTCCTGGTAACGCTCGTTCTGAAGCCAGAGTGAGTGTTTGGCGGAATCGATGAATTCGGCTATCCTCTCGCGCCCGTTGTTCGGGCACCAGATGAGCTGCGAACGCCCGCCGGGACTGAATTCCTTGCGCGTCCAATCGGCTTCGAAGCATTCGTTCATCTCGGCGACCTCGGCTTTGTTTACCGTGACCACGGCGTAATCGCGTGTCACCGTCAGGTCGCGTGTCTCCCAATTGAAGGATTCGACGAATCCCATCGCTCCGTCGACCACCATCGATTTTTGATGCGTCAAATCGAACGCCGGGCTGCTGTCCTTGACTTCGATTCCGGCCGCGGAGAGTTTCCCCTTGGTTTCGTCGTTTTCGGTCTCGCCGCCGCGTCGAGCGGGGTTCAGCATCACGCGTACCTGAACGCCGCGGTGTCTTGCCGCGATGACCGAGTCGGTGAGGGCGGGGTCCGTAAACAGAAACATGCGGATCTGCAGCGACTTCTTTGCCGTAGACACGGCATCGAGAATGGGCTGCGCGGTGTCGTCGGGAAGTACGATTAGAGAATGACTCACGGTGCCCTCTGAAATGTGCGGTGTAAAGGTATTACGGCGCCGCCCCGGCCGGCGTGCTCTCATACTGAATTCGGTGCAATTCGCTGTAGATGCCCTTGAGCGCCAGCAATTCATCATGCGTGCCCTGCTCCGCGACGACGCCGCGATCGAGCACGATGATCTTGTTCGAATCGCGGATCGTGCTGAGCCGGTGTGCGATGGTGATCACGGTACGGCCCTTCATCAGCTTGGTGAGTCCTTCCATGACGAGGCGCTCCGATTCCGTGTCCAAAGCGGCCGTCGGCTCGTCCAGGATCAAGATCGGGGAGTTTCGGATGATCGCACGCGCAATCCCTATACGCTGCCGCTGACCACCCGATACGGTCAGGCCGCGCTCGCCGACCAGCGTGTCATAACCATGCGGCATCGCACTGATGAAGTCATGCGCGTTGGCGAGCTTGGCCGCTTCGATAATCTCGGCATCGGTCGCATCAGTCCGGCCGTAGGCGATGTTGGATTTGATGGTGCCGCGGAAGAGCACCGTGTCCTGGAGGACAAAGCCGATTTGCCGGCGCAGAGACTCCTTCGTGTATTGCATCACATCGACGCCATCGATCAAGATGCGGCCGGTGTCGGCGTCGTAGAAGCGCGGAATCAGCCCGACGACGGTCGACTTGCCGCCGCCGGTCGTGCCGACCACGCCCAGCTTTTGACCCGCTTCGATGGCGAAGTTGACGCCCTTGAGGACCGGCGCCTCGACCTCGTAGCCGAAGTGGACGTTCTCGAACGCGATCATGCCTTGCGCAGTTTCCAGGGTCCGCGCGTCGGCACGATCCTTGATGACGTCATCGGTATCCAGGATTCTTTTGATGCGCTCCAAGGAAACGGTCGCCTGGGCAATCGCGTTGGTATTCTTCGCCAAATCCTGGACTGGTTTGAAGAATTTGCCGAGGTACGCCAGAAACACGGTCAGCGCGCCCACCGTCATCAGGTCTCTGAGTATCAGCGAGGCGCCGCGCCACAGCACCACCGCGGTGCAGAGAGCGACGACGATGGAGACGATGGGCGAGAGCAGGGACTTGACGCGCCGCGCATTGAGCGCGGCTTCGACCGCCTCGTGGCTCACCTCGCCCAGGCGCGTATCCTCGAGACTCTCGCGGCCATACGCCTTGACGACCCTAACCGACTCGAGACCCTGCTCGACGACACTCACGATATCGGCCTGATGCAGTCGAACCTCGTGAGTCGCCTTCTTCACGGCCCTCTTGAAGCGGCTGACGAAAATCAACAGGCCCGGGGTCACCGCAACCGCGATCAGCGCAAAATCCCAATTGAGCCAGAACATGAGAGCGAGTACACCGAAGATGGTCAGAATGTCGACCAGCAGGCTCAGGGTATTCGACGAGGCGAAATTCTGAATGGTGGCCACGTCGCTGGTGATCGTGGACAACAAGGTGCCGGTCTGTTGCTTGTCGAAATACGCGAGCGACAGGCGCTGCAGGTGATCGTAGATGCGGATGCGCAGATCGTTCGCGACCCACTGGCCTACGCTCTCGGTGTAGTAGTTATCGACGTAGGTCGCGAAAGCTCCGATCAGCGCGATCACAACCACACCGACTCCCGCCAGAAGTGCCAGCCCCATTTTGCCGCCGCCGACCGACAAGCCCCTCAACCAATCGGGCATCGGATGGGTGCCGAGCACGCTGTCTATGACGACTTTGAGGGGCCATGGCGATGCGAGACTCATGGCGGTTTCGATCAACATGGCGAGCAGGACAATGATGAGCCACCCGGTATAGGGGCGAACCAGTTCTCCGATCAGCGCGAACATCTCGCGGGATCCTATGACCGGATCGGAAGCTCCCACCAAAGGCTTGCCCTTTCTTTTGCCGCTTTTGCCGCTTTTGCCGCCCGCCTTTGCGGGTACGACTACCGTGTCGCTGATGGGATTCGTGGCCATCGGACTCCTCGCCCGGACAGGGCTTGTTCAGATTTCTCCGGGCGCGATCGAGTGTAGTACGGCGATTGCCGAAGTGACCTAGGACTAAAGGTACACCCGCTGCCGTCATCGCAGCTGGTAGTACACGACCAGCCTCAGCTCGTTCTCGTGTTGATCGCTGGGGCCGCCCTGCGCGACATGTCCGTAGCGCGTCAGCAGTGTCAGACCCTTGAGCATGCCGCCGTGCGCAATCCATTGAAGGTTGAGGTCATACTCCGTCTGTGCGTACTGTTTATCCACATGTGGAGTCGATCCCTTGACCCACAGTCCGTAGATGCTCAGCCCCGTCACGAGGGGGAAGTTATAAGCCGCACGCAGCAGCGTCGCATCCTCGCCCGCGCGGTAGAAATTCTCGATCTGCACCGCCGTATACCCCGGATATCCGCCCCACGGACTTCGAATGTCGGTGCCGCTGTTGCCACTCATCAGCGTACCGGTGGCCGTGATCGTGCGGGCGGCCGTGAAGAGCGCAGGGCCGAGCCCGACCTCGCCCTTGAACCCGTATTGATCGGCGGAGAACGGTTTGCCGGTGAGCAAGTCGTCGCCCGCACTGCTCTGCTCGGTGTACTGGGCGCCGAATCTCAAGCTCAGCCGATCGACGATCGGAATACTGAATTTGGTCTCGCTGTAGAGGATATTCATGATGTCGGCGCTGTAGTAGTCGATCACGCCGATCGAGAGCCCGCCGGCCTTGAAGTTGGCGCCGGCGACGTAGACGCCGCGATCCACGCCGACAGGGGCACCTGCCGCCGTCGACATGGACTGGAAATCGTCGGAATTGCGGGGCTTGATCTTCTCGACATAGCCGGCGCCGAATCGTAGCGTCATGTCATCCGTATTGCCCACCGCCCCCTGCACCGCATATAACTGAAAGGTGTTCGGCGTCATGAGCGAGTCGTGCGTATTGATGAACGGCGTATCGAGCTTCTGGAGGCCCGCCGTCGCGAAGATCTGGTCGGTCAGCCGAAATTGCCCGTAGAGCTCTCCGAGCGCGGTGTAGGGCTTTTGCCCCGTCTGCAGGAGTTGCGTCCCGTCCTTATCGGCCGGCCCATACAGACGCTGCGAGGTGAAGGCGGTGGCGCCGAAGGCAACGACTTGGCCGAAGTAGCCGGTCTTGAATCCCGCCGATCCCCCCAGCGTCCAGGCCTGACTTTCGGAAGTATCGAAGTTCTCGCGGTCCAGGTAGAACGAGCGCAGCTGCACGTTGAACGTCGTATCCCGCAATCCGACGAGGCTCGATTCGTGGAGGAGCGCCGCGATCGGTCTGTGATCGAAACTGTCCGGAAGCTGTGTATGTCCCTGCTCGGTCGAGTCCGGCGTCGCGGCCTCGCCGGTGTTGCCGCCGGCGGTGTCCCCGGAAACGGCAGGCGCGGCGGAAGCTTGCGTTGCGTCAGCCGTCGGCGGCTCCGGCGACGGCGCGTCCAGCCCCCGCGCCGGCGTGCTCATCAGCCATAGCCACAATAGGCCCATGGCCGCAGTGCCGCATGGTTCCCCTGGCCGCTCGGAGGTGCAGTTTTGGGCGCTTGAGTTCCTGCGGACACGCACCGCGATTTTTCGCCAACGAGCCCTATCCGCGTTCCGGAGGCGAGAACTAGCCGTTCAAGGAATCATTCCGCAATCGAACATTTTGTTCGCGATTGGTGGCGCAATCCGATTGATGAATGCAGCACGCATCTGCGGATCGTTGCGTAGAATTCCGATGGCCCGCTGTTCTTCCATGCTCGGCGGTGCGTGCTGCTCCTTCTTTTCCCACAGCTGCTCGCAAGTCGAGGCCTGATATTTATTGATGATCTTGGTGGCAATGTTGTCCACGATGGGATACTGAGGCTGCGCTTCCGCCCCCCGGGGACGTAGCAACGCGACAGCCGCGATGACCAAGGCAGATACCGCGAGAGCTGCACCCCAGGAATAGCGACGTTTGGTCATGGCATTCTCCAAAGCCGTGAGTATGGATTGGCCGCGGGTACGTGCCAGTTCCCTTAAGGGCAATACCGCGGCATCGCCCGGATGGACCTAGGTCCAATGTGCCCCCGAGGACTGCCTCAGTAGGCTCTCGTCAAGCTCCCGGTCCACCCAAGGCCCTATTTGCATGTCCAATCCGACAGGCGGGATCGACAATCCCCCGCCCGCCTATGCGCCCCCGCAATTTCACCTGCTCGCGAAACCGAGCGGGTCGACCTGCAATATCGATTGCACCTATTGCTTCTTTCTGTCGAAGGACGCGTTGTACCCCAACGAGAAGCATCGAATGTCGGCGGCGACGCTCGAGGCGTACATTCGTCAATTGTTGGAAGCACACAGCGCCCCGCAGGTCACCGTGGCATGGCAGGGTGGAGAGCCGACGCTGATGAAGCTCGAGTTCTTCAGGCGTTCCGTTGAACTGGTTGAAAAATACCGCCGCCCGGACCAAGTCGTACAGCACACGTTCCAGACCAACGGCATCCTTCTCGATGATGACTGGTGCAGCTTCTTCAAGGAGCACAATTTTCTCGTGGGATTGAGCGTCGACGGGCCGCGGGAGATCCACGACACCTACCGGGTGGACCGCCGCAAACGCGGCACCTTCGATCGCGTCATGGCGGGTTGGCGGCAGCTGCGCCGGCACGGGGTGGATTTCAATATCCTGTGCACGGTCAACGCCGCCAACGAGAAGCACGGGCGCCGGGTCTACCGCTTTTTCCGCGATGAGCTGGGCGCTCAGTGGGTGCAGTTCATACCGATCGTCGAGCGTGCCACCGAGCAGACGCTGGAGATCGCCAACCAGGGCTGGAGCGCGCAGGCCGGCGGGAAGCGCCTCCTCTATACGCAGACCGGCAACTTGGTTACCGAGCGCACCGTGGGCGCCGAGCAATATGGCCGCTTTCTCATCGATGTCTTCGAAGAATGGGTGCGGCACGATGTGGGGCGGGTTTACGTCCAGCTCTTCGATGTGACGCTCGAAGCGTTCTTCGGGCGCCATCTGCTTTGTATTCACGCGCCCACCTGCGGCTACGGCCCGGCACTCGAATACAACGGCGATCTCTACTCCTGCGATCATTTCGTCGAGCCGCGCTTTCGGCTGGGCAACATCCACCAAACGCACATGCTGAAGCTCGTTGCCTCACCGCAGCAACGCGAATTCGGTGACGCCAAGCGCGATACGCTGACCGCTCAATGCCGCAGCTGCAAGGTCAGGAACTGGTGCAACGGCGGGTGTCCCAAGGACCGTTTCGCCCTTTCGCGCGACGGTGAGCCGGGCCACAACTATCTCTGCGCGGGCCTCGAACGGTTCTTCATGCACACGGGACCAACGTTCAAGGCGATGGCCGATTTGATTCAACAGGGGCGGCCACCCGCCGAGATGATGGCCTCGTTCGCCGCCGATGACGCACGTCGCGGCCCGTATCACCCCTGCACTTGCGGTAGCGGTCAAAAATTCCGCTTCTGCCACGGCAACCGGAAACCCTACGAGGAACCGCCCTCGATCGGATCTCCGAGCGCCGCTCACGCGAATGGGCTTTAACGTTATTATCACTGAAAGGAACACATCATGGCTGCAAAGAAACCCAATATCCTGATCCTCTGGGGCGATGACATCGGCTGGTGGAACATCAGCTTCAACAGTCGCGGGCAGATGGGTTACCGCACGCCGAACATCGACCGCGTCGCCAACGAAGGGGTGTGCTTCACCGACTATTACGCCCAGCAGAGCTGCACCGCGGGTCGCGCCAGTTTCATCACCGGCCAGAATCCGATCCGCACCGGCCTGACCAAGGTCGGCATGCCCGGCGCAACCATCGGGCTTCAAAAGGAAGACCCCACCATCGCCGAAATGCTCAAGCCGTTGGGCTACGCGACCGGCCAGTTCGGCAAGAACCATCTCGGGGACCGGGATGAATTTCTGCCGACCATGCACGGCTTCGACGAATTCTTCGGCAACCTCTACCACTTGAATGCGGAAGAGGAGCCCGAGCTGCCCGACTATCCCAAGGATCCGGCGTTCAAAAAGGCATTCGGGCCGCGCGGCGTGCTCCATTGCATCGCCGATGGCAAGGGCGGCCAAGAGGTCAAGGATACCGGCCCATTGACGAAGAAACGCATGGAAACCATCGACGAGGAGATCACCGATCGTGCGCTCGCCTGGATGGAGAAGCAGGCGAAGGCCGACCAACCGTTCTTCCTCTGGTACAACTCGACGGCAATGCACTTTCGCACTCACGTCGCCCCAAAGAATCTAGGCAAGAGCGGCCAGGATCCTTACAGCGACCGGATGGTCGTGCATGACGAGCAAATCGGTCAGATGCTCGACAAGCTCGATGAGCTGGGCATCGCTGACAACACCATCGTCATGTATTCCACCGACAACGGCCCGGAGAATGACACCTGGCCCGACGGCGCCAACACGCCGTTCCGCAGCCAGAAAGACACCAACTGGGAGGGTGGCTGGCGAGTGCCCGCCTTCATCCGCTGGCCGGGAAAGATCAAGGCCGGCTCCGTGATAAACGGCCTCATCTCGCACGTCGACATGCTGCCGACGCTGCTGGCCGCGGCCGGTGACGCGGACGTGAAGGAGAAGCTCCTCGGCGGCTACACCGTCGGCGGCAAGACATTCAAGGTGCATCTCGACGGCTACAACATGGTGCCGTACCTCACGGGTGCGGTGAAGGAAAGCCCCAGGCCCGCCGTCTTTTACTTCAGCGACGACGGGGAGCTCATGGCGGTTCGGCACGGGGACTGGAAACTCGTGTTCGCCATGCAAACGGCCTTTCAGATGAACGTGTGGGCGCAACCACTTGTGAAGCTGCGCGTACCGCACATTTTCAACCTGCGCCGCGACCCGTTCGAGCGGGCTGACTACAATTCCAATACCTATTGGGACTGGATGGTCGACCACGTTCCACAGCTTTATGCGGTGCAGGCCCTGGTGGCTCAGCAGATCGAGGGCTTCGTCAAGTTCCCGCCGCGTCAGAAGCCGGCATCGTTCAACCTGGACGAGGTGATGGCCAAGGTGGCCAAGCCGCACGCCTGAGCCGTTATTCCACGCGATTGGGAAAAGGGCGCGCGAGACGCGCCCTTTTTTTGAATGCCAACGTGGAATGGGACTTTGGACACATAGACGCTCGCGAATGCCGTCGCTAACGTCGAAGCTCACATGACGGCACGAAATGATCCAATTTTCCGGTCGGGATCATGAACGGCGGCGCAGGCCAAGCGGAGCGACGCGAGGCGGAGGTTCGCGACTTCTATGAGCGCATGCCGTATCCGGCGCCGCTCACGAGCTTGGACGAGCATCGCGAGCTGTGCCGCAATCCGCAACGCCGCCGAGCGCTCTTCCATCGGTTCTGGCCGGCCCGCAAACCGGTCGACGACCAAGAGATCCTGATCGCGGGCTGCGGGACCTCGCAAGCCGCCCGGTACGCACTCGGGGAGCCCACCGCGCGGGTCACCGCCATCGATATCAGTGAGACGAGCCTGCGCCACACACGCCGTCTGCAGCGCAAGTACCAACTCGCAAACCTGACGCTGCACCAGCTCCCGATCGAGCGGGTGCGTGAGCTGGGCCGCGACTTCGATCTCATCGTCTGCACGGGCGTGCTCCATCACCTGCCCGACCCGGATCTTGGTTTGCGCATGTTGCGCGAGGTCCTGCGTCCGGGCGGTGCCATGCAGCTGATGGTCTATGCCACCTACGGCAGACTCGGGATCTATATGATTCAAGAGTACTGCCGTCTGCTCGGCATCGGCACGTCGGAGCGGGATCTGCGCGAGCTCGGCGCGGCCCTGGGATCCCTGCCGCCGGATCATCCGATAGCCGATGTGCTTCGACGTGCCAAAGATTTTCGGCGACCCGCCTCGATGGCCGACGCGCTGCTGCACCCTCGTGACCGTTCGTATACGGTACCGCAGCTCTACGACTGGCTCGAGCGGTGCGGTCTGTGCTTCGGCCGCTGGATCGAGCAGGCTCCTTACCTGCCGCAGTGCGGGGCGGTAGCTCGGTCCCCGCACGCTGCTCGGGTCGCTGCGCTGCCCGAGCGCGCGCAATATGAGGCGACGGAGCTGTTTCGCGGAACAATGACGCGCCACCGCTTCATTGCCTACGGCAGCGAGATCGTCGCCCGCGACCAGAGCATCCGTTTTACCGGTGAACGATGGCTCGACTATGTGCCGATACGCTTGCCGTGGACCCGGTGCGTTCGCGATCAGGTGCCTGCGGGCAGTGTCGCGGTGCTGTGGAATCCCGCAAGCGGATACCCCGATCTGATTCTGCCCATCAACTCCAGCGAGGATCGGCTACTCGCTCAAATAGACGGACGCCGCACACTGGGTGAGATCATGGACTCCTGTGAGCCGCGCCAAGGCGCGCCGCGCGTCGTGCAATTTTTCGAGCGATTATGGCAATACGACCAGATCGTATTCGATCTCTCGTCCGCCCGTTCCCCAACATCGTGAGCAGAGCCGAGTAGGCAAGTCGCGCCAATCGCAGGCTCTACATCCGTATCCACACGGAAACGAAAGCAAACAGCCCGATCAAAATGACGGCGATGACGACCGCCATCAGCGGCGACTGTGCGATGACCGGAGTCATCCCGGTCGCCTCCAGCCCCGCGATCGCTCTGAATTGGCTGCTCCACAGATAGTGCACGATGCGTCGGTACTGCCAGGTCGAGATGAGCAACGACAGCACTCCGGCGGCGATCAGCGCCAGCCCCAGATAGCGCGGCGCCTCGGGGCGGGCCGGCGGGGCGACTCCCTCGGCATCTCGCAGTCGCTGAAAGAATTGAACGATCGTGAATCCGAAGCCGATCAGCGCCACGCCCGTGCGCAGCCATGCCATGAGCGTGCGCTCGAGAGCCAGGCGCGTGCGAAGCCATCCAAAGTGACTGTCGGATGTGGTCCGCACTTCGAATCGGCCGATTGGTTCTTGGGTTGCGCTCATGATTCTCGACCTCTTATGCCGATGCCTCGCTGAGGCTATCGCCTTCCTCTGCCCCACGCCGCTGCCAGGGCCATCGCCCCTCGATCTCCAAGATGATCGACCAGCTGAGAAAAGTACGCACGACCACCAGGGCTCCCAACGCCGAGATGTTCTTCAATGACGGATCAAGCGCCGCCGTACGCACGACGTCCGCGGCGATCAGAATCTCCAAACCGAGCAACATTGCGCGTCCGAGCGCTGCGCGGTAGCTTGCATAGTGCTCCAGGGTGAATGTGCGTCGCCGCAGCGCCACCAGCAACCAATGGAAGGTGGCCGCGACGATGTAGCCGACGATGAGCACGACCGCGATCGCCTCGATGGTATCCGCACCGCGGCCGATCCATTGGAGGTACTCCGCTTGCGCCGCTGGGTCCTGCATCATCTCGCTGATTTATTGGCGCTGTCCGCCGTCCGCAGCGAAGCAGCCATCGCCCCCTTGTGCGCAGATCGCCACAATCGTCTCGCGCTGGCCGCAACCCTGGACACCGATGGTGAATTGCGCGCGCTCCGTACCCATCATGAGCGGCCCGTTCAATACCGGCTGGACCGTCTCGCTGGAGAGCACGCTACCGGTCGCAGTCGGGCAATTCAGATCGAACCGGGCGCGCTTGACCGCGTAATCGAGCGCCATGGGTTGCAACGTCGTCGTGAGCGGCGTGGTGTTACAAGCCGCGACTGTGAGCAGGGCTGCGGCCGGAAAAAGCTTGCAGAGCTGTGGATTCATGGTATGTCCCGTCCATGTTGGCGAGGTCGAATAGCGGAGATTCACCTTAGCCAAGCGCGCTGGATTTGGTCCATGAGACCAAAGTCCCACGGATTCATCCTGTCGGCCGGACCCCGAACAGCACCAGGACACCGAGCAACAAAAACGTCGCTGGCACGATCGCCCGCAAGGGTCTCATCGGCAATTTCTCTGCAGCGACGGTGCCGAGAATGACCATTGGCACATCCGCCAGCAGGATCCCGACCGTGGACCCGGCCACGACAGCGTATAGGGAGCCGTAACTCGCGGCGATCGCCATCGCCGCAATCTGGGTTTTGTCTCCCATTTCCATGACAAAGAATGTCGCGAGCGTGGTGCCGAATACCCCGAATCTGGCTTTTCGAGGCATCGCTCTCTGCCGGTCATTCGGAAGGAGCGTCCAAACGGCAATTGCGACGAACGACAGACCGAGGAGCCACCGAGCCGGTTGAGGTCCGAATCTTGCTCCGAGCCACGCGCCCACCGTCCCGGCGAGCGTGTGGTTCAGTACCGTCGCGACCAGCATCCCCAGGATGATCGGAACGGGCCTGCGAAATCTTGCCGCCAGGCCCAGGACCAGCAGTTGTGATTTATCGCCCAGTTCCGCGAGTGCAACGACGCCGACCGATACCAAGAAAGCTTCCATGGACATCCGATAGATCAGGGGCCGCGGCCCAGGGTGTAAACCTCAAGCAAGGCGGCGCGAGAATTCGAATCAAGGGCGTCGATGCAGATCGCGGAAAAACGCGGCCACCGCCAAGAACATCGAGCTGAGAAACACGATGAACATCCCGGCGACCCCGAGAAGGAAAAGCGGTCTGGCCGCGCGCACTATCATGGCAGAGCACCGCCGTTTAGAAAGTAGCATCGACACCATGAGCGGTCCGGCGACCGCACCAACGGGCCCACCGCTCAACGATCCTCTGAATTCCGGAGCACGATCATTGGACCATGGTCCAAGAGGCCGAAGGTGAGTTGCAAGTTGCCGACGATCGTCGATGTTCAATTCGGAATGCGGTAACCGGTGTCTTGCACGGCCACGTTGAGAGACCTCATGCGATCCTCCAGCATGATGGCCGAGGCGTACGAAACACCATCGCTCAATTGAGCCATCTTCGCGTTCAGCGTGACGACGTCGGTGATGTTGTCTAGGTACGTCGTCACTGTCACACGCGAGATGCGATTATTTGCAAGATCGATTTCTATGCCCACTTGGTCACCGACCTTGTAGTAGTCGAGAATATTCACACGGGCATGCTTGCCGGGTTGCAACACGGTGACGGTGATCCTTCCGGCGCGTTTGGCTGCCTGCATGGCGGACGCGTTGAGGGGAATGTATGAATTCACCAGGCTCAAGGCGTTTTGCCAGGGTGGCGTGAAATCCGTCGGTCTCACGACGCGCCCCGCGTCACGCGACACATCGGCCCTCTCGAGTGTCCCATTCGGGCCATAGTGGCAGCGCTCCTGCTTCCGTGACTTTACCTCGCCATGCAGACTTACGATGGTCGTTTCCATCCATTCGTAATGCCGCAACGCTGCTTGGCTCTCTGTCAACAGGGCGGTCAGGGTTGCGACCCCTTCCTGGACTAACAATTGCGGAGGTTGCGCAGGAGCGGCGCTGCCGGGGCCTGAGAGCCAGGTGATCATGAGCGCACCCGCCAGGCAAGCCCGGCATTGGACCTTGATCCATTGATCGCGGATCAGGTGTTTACCTCGCCCGGCTGCACGTCGGCTGCGCGCTCCCCGGTGACCAGGACGGGCAATGTGAAGTGAAACGCGGCCCCACGATCGGACCTGTTGGTGGCCCACAGGCGCCCGCCGTGTGCCCGGATGATGGATTGGCAGATCGAGAGACCCAGGCCCAAGCCCTGTTCCTTCGTCGTGAAGAAAGGATCGAACACTCGCTCGAGCTTTTCGGGATCGATGCCTCTGCCGCAATCCAGAATGGATGTACGAATCACGCCATGATCCGCATCCAGCTCGACGACTATCTCCAACCGACGGTCGCGAGCCGGATTTGCGCTCATCGAATCGCAGGCATTCAGGATCAGATTCAGGAACACCTGCTGCAGTTCCACTCGATCACCTTGTATCGACGGAATGGATTCATCGATGCGCGTGCTGATCTGCACGTTGCGCTCTCTCGCGGTTCCTCGCACCAGCGTCAATACATCGCTCAACAGATCGTGCATGCCAATGCGCTGAAGGTGTGCTTCCCCGCGCAGCAATAGCGCCCGAAGACGCTGAATGAGCTCGCCGGCGTGCTTGTCTTCGCCGGCAATCTCCCCGAGAATTTCCGAAAGCTCGTGAAATTCCGGCGGATCCTTGGCAACCAGAATCTGTGCTGCTTGGACATTGCACAATATTGCGGTCAGAGGTTGCTGCAATTCATGTGCGAGGGCTCCGGAGAGCTCGCCGAGCAACGCGACCCGCGACAGATGGGTGAGCTTCAGCTGGAGTTTGCTCAATTCCGCGGCGGTGCGCTTGCGCTGACTGTCGTCGACGACATACCCGGTCACTCTTCGAACCGTTCCCTTTGGATCACGATACGTGCGCGCCTTGACTGTGATCCATCTGAGCTCGCCTTGGTGCCCCACCAGCCGCAATTCCCTCTCCATCGCATCCGCGCCATGAGCGGTGGCACTGATCGTATCCAGGACATCGTTGCGGTCCTCGGAATGTACGGCTGCGAGAACCGTCCCGCTGACGAGCGGAGAATCCGGATCGACTCCGAGAACGGAACGTGCGTGTGCGCTCGCCCAGACCTGGTCCGTCGAGGCATCCCAACTCCAGAATCCGAAACCGCTCATCGATGCGATGAGGTCCAGCCGTTCTTGATTGTCGGCGTTGCGCAGCTCCGCGTTGCGCCGCATGCGTCGCTGCCTGAAAGCGTAGAGTATGAGTACGAGCTGAAGGGACATCGCGATGAGCGCGATCACGACCCAGTCGCTCAGATGCTCGAGCACAGGCTGCATGGCTACTGCAACGATGCGAGGAAAGACACCACGGAGCCAATCCACCTCGTGACTCGCGCCAGCTCATTCTCGATCATTTGGAACTCTCGGGCGTTCGGACGCGCACTTACTCGGGGGTCGAGCGGTACGAATTGCGGCGCCGCGCCGGTCGACCAGCATATGAATTGATCGGACGATAAACACGTCCCGTGACGGTGTCGTCAAAGCAATAAGGTGCCGGAGCGGTTCCCCAACCTAAATGGGTCTTTGGTCGCATAGATCCCGGGATGCAACCTGATTAACCTTTCCCCGTCAACGATGAAGACGATGTTGTGACCAATTGAGGATATAGGGCCTGCGCCAAGGGTCACGGACCGGAGGGCGCGACAATCTGTGCTCGCGACGTACGGAACGGGCGCATCCAAAAAATTTAGGAGGGTTTCGATATGACGAGAGCCAACTGGCTGCTGCTCACCGCGCTCGCGATGCCACTGTCCATTACCGCGGCACGCGCCGCAGTCAATCCCGACAAGCTGCCGCAGGTAGCGTGCGCGGACATCAAATTCAGTCCGGCGTTCCTCGCGAAGTGGCCGAAGGCGCCGCAGGCCTGTCTCGACGGGCGAAGGTACAAGGGCACCACGTACGCGAAGTTTCAGATGAAGGTGTACATCACGAGTCCGGAATTCATGACCGTGCAGGTGCTCGACTCAACGGGCGCGACGGTGACGACCTTCAGCTTCAAGCCGGGCCCGAATCAAGGCGTGCATGTGAACGGCCAGTTGCGCAAGTTCCACGACATGGCGGTCGGCGACACGATGACTGTCTGGGTATCCGAGAAGCGCCTGGACGCCATGGACCTCCCCGGCTCGACAGCGAACAAGTGGGCGCTACTTCCGCCCCTGAGCCAATAAGTGGCCTTTATCCCGGCCGCTGTGATTCTCGCGCCCTACCTGACCGTCCGGCGAAATGTTCGCCGGACGGTCATCGGATCGGGCCGCGGCCACCGGCACGCATTTCGAACTTTATTTAAGGAGCATCAGTGATGAAATCAACAAGCCGTGTCGCAGCGCTTCTGGCGCTGACCACACTCGCGGGCGCGGCCTACGCGCAGGATATAATTGCCACGCAGAACACGCCCTGGAAGGGCTTCTACGCCGGCGGCAACATCGGCGGAGCGTGGAACCACACCTGCTCGAGCTGGGAACCGGGTCCCGGCATTACGGGGAATCCGGCCCTTGCCAACGCCTTTTACAATCGCGACTGCCCCAACAATGGCAATTTCATCGGCGGTGTGGATTTAGGCTACAACTTTCAAATCGACCAGTGGGTTTGGGGTTTCAAGGCGGATTATGATGCCGTCGGCAGCAAGACCAAGACGGTTTCGCGCAACTATACGGCCGTATCACCGACGGATCCGTTTCCGAGCGGCACTTACACCGCGTCCGGCAAGCTGAGCCCGAACGGAATCTTCCTCTTGGGCCCACGCGTGGGGTACGCGTTCGATCAGTGGCTGCCCTACTTTCGGATCGGCGGCGCCTTCTCGAGCGGACAGCATAACTCGACACTCAGTTATACTCCGGTGGGGGGCACGGCTCCAACCAACAGCTTCACCGGCGGCAAGAACTACAAGACCACCGGCTTCAATGCAGGCTTCGGGGTGGACTACGATATCAGCGGACCGTGGTCGTTCACGGCGGAGTACAACTACGTGAAACTGAGCAAGGGCACCAATTCCACCTTTGCCTGTTCCACGGCCAAGGGAACGGTGCCGCCGATCTGCACCAATTACGCCAATTTTTCGCTGGATAACATCCACAACAGCCTCACCTTGAACATGTTCCGGGTGGGCTTCCACTACAGCTTCAGCATGTGATACGGCTGTCTTTGAGGGGCGGGCATCTTGGCCCGGTGTAGGCGCCGCCCGCCCCTCGAGGTTGCGATGCGCATCACGATGTTACTGGCGGGCGGCCTTGCAGGACTCCTCGCATGCGGAGTCGAGGCTCAGACATCCATCGCCCCCCCCACGGGGCAGAAGTCGCTCGCGGCGACGATAGGCGTTTACGCGTTTCCCGGCGCCGGCCAGGCGCAGGCCCAGCAGTCACGGGATGAGACCGAGTGCTACAACTGGGCGGTGCAGGAGACCGGCAACGATCCCTTTCACCTCGCGAAGCAATTGGCTGAACAGCAACAGCAAGCCGCTCAGGAACAGCAGCAGGCTCAACAATCGACGTCGGGCTCTGCTGTGAAGGGTGCCGTGGGCGGCGCGGCGGGCGGAGCCCTGATCGGAGCCATCGCCGGGAATGCGGGCAAGGGCGCGGCCATCGGCGCCGGTGTGGGCGCAATCGGTAACCGCGCGCGGGCCGAGTCGCAAGCGCAGCAGGCCACGAAGCAATCTCAAGCGTCTCAGCAGGCAGCGGCGAGGACGAATGCTGCCCAGATGGAGTCCTTCAAGAAGGCATTCTCCGCCTGTCTGGAAGCCAAGAAATACACGGTCAAGTTCTGAGTCGACCACCCTATCCCGCTGCCTGTGCAGTGCATCAGGGTGGCAAATATACTCAAAAGGCCGGGGCCCCGCAGCGTCAATGGTGTGGCTCGGAACGGGATTCTATCCAGCCTGCCCATCGCCGATTGCACACAGGACTTGCGGCACGGCAAACTGCCTGCCTGAACGTTGCCAGCCGAAAGCTGCCCTAGAGTCGCTAATCCTTCGGCTGCGGCAACAGTCGATCGGTCTCGCGCTTGACCACGCCGTAGCACTCGCAGCAGAGTTGCTCCAACCTCGGACGGTCCAGCACCGTTACCTTGCCGCGGCTGTAACGGATGATGCCGAGTTTTTGCAACTTCGCAGCTGCGGCGGCGACGCCTTCGCGGCGTACCCCCAACATGTTGGCGATGAGCTCTTGGGTCATGCTCAAGTGGTTCGATGGCAGACGGTCGAGAGACAACAAGAGCCAACGGCAGAGCTGCTGCTCCACTGGATGGTGTCGATTGCAGACCGCCGTCTGGGCCATCTGGGTGAGCAACACCTGTGTGTAGCGCAGCAGGAGCAACTGCGTCTTGCCATGGCGATAAAACTCCTCCTTGAGCCGCTTCGACCGCAGCCGGTAGGCGCTGCCGGCACTCTGCACAACCGCGCGGCTCGGGGTGGTTTCGCCGCCCAGCAACAACGCGACGCCGACGATGCCTTCATTGCCGACCACCGAGATCTCGGCCGAAGCGCCGTCCTTCATCACGTACAGAAGCGAGATGATGCAGTCGGTGGGGAAATAAACGTACCGCAGCACGTCCCCGGATTCATACAACACCATGCCGAGCGGCATTGGGACGAGCTTGAGGTGGGGAACAATGCGTTCGCGCTCCGCCGGTGGCAACGCAGCCAGCAAGTTGTTTCGATGGATAACGCCGGAATCCGCCATTGCTGAGTCAATCCTTTGACCAACCTTCCTGCACAGCCGTAATTGCGTATGTTCGCTATCGTACATTGGCGGTGACCATGAAGTCACCGGCAAGAAGTCGCCGCGGAGCGCCAGAGCGCGTCGATGGACAGCACGAGCCGGATCACCGGGTCCCGGTAAATGATGAGCATTTACCTTTAGCCGCATTGCCTGCAAGCGGCCGCCGTGGTCTAACTGCAGCGCACCAACATAATAGCCAGCAGGCCCGAGATTGCGCTCGACGCGCCCGATCTCGAGGAATTGGCAAATGCCTTAGGAAAGAGCCACTTTGAACTCAACGATGATTGCTCTGATAGCGTGCGGATGCACTTTCAGTGCGGCGCTCGCGGCCATGTACATCAAAGACCGGCTGCCCAGACATCACATGGACGGCGACTCCAGGGAAGTCCTCAAGCTGGTGATGGGCATCATAGCGACCATCACCGCGCTGGTGCTGGGACTGCAAATCTCCTCGGCCCATTCAGTGTACGAGGCTCAGGAGGACGAGCTGCAGCAGCTCAGCGTTCATCTCTACCAGATCGACCGCATCCTGGATCACTTTGGCCCGGATGCGCTCGAGACACGTGCCCTGCTTCGCCGAATCGTCACCGCGGACATCGCCCGAACCTGGGCGGCTAACGGCGCCGGGGCGAAGACCTTTACCGTGCTGCCGATACAACGGGAAACCGAGCGACTTTTTGACGAGGTGGCCACGCTATCACCCAAGGATGATCTGCAACGACTGGGGCAGCGCCGCGCACTCGAGCTTCTCGGAAGTGTCGGCGAGACTCGCCGCCTCATGGTCGAGCAAGCGCAGAGCGCGCTATCCGTGCCGTTCGTGTCCATTGTCATATCGTGGTTGACCATCCTGTTCTTCAGCTTCGGCCTTTTCGCGCGGTTCAATGCGACGGTGGTCGCCGCGCTCTTCGTGGGTTCTGCGTGCGTCGCGGGAGCGATATTCCTGATTCTCGCCATGAGTCAACCGTACGGGGGGTGGATGCAGATCTCCGATGCGCCCTTGCGCGAGGCGCTGACGCAGATCAGCCAATGAGGCAATTGTCCAGAGGCCATCTCATATTGGTCCCAAGTCCAATGATCGGTAAGCACTCGCCGCGCTAGTATTCGTTCGAGTGGCCGTTGCGGCGGCGACTGGGTGAGCGGCCTGGTGTGCGCGAATCTCCGAGTGACCCGAACAAATGAATCAACAACCCTAGGAAACGAAAATGAGATATTCCACGACGCTGAAGGCTTCCATCGCCGCGGCCTGCGTACTCGCCTTCGCAGGATGCACCGATTTGAAGCCGATTCAATCTCAGATCGACGATCTCAAGGCCCAGGTCTCGAAGCTCCAGACCGACGTCGCGAAAGCCGATCGAGACGCACAGGCTGCGATGGGCGCGGCTCAGGGTGCAGCATCGGCGGCTGCGGGTGCGCAGAGCACGGCCAATCAGGCTCTGTCGATGGCTCAGCAGAATTCACAGGCGATCGAGCAGATCAACGAGAAGATCGATCGCATGTTCAAGAAGTCGGTATCGAAGTAAGGGCTCCGCTACCGGGAGCCGCCGGCAGTCAACTCTACAGCCACGGACGGGCGGCCACGCATGGAAGTGGAGTTGCCGTAGGGGCCGTGACTGCCGGCCCCTGATATATGAGTGCGCGCACACACCGCGGCTCGGTGGCGTTGCGACAAGAAGTTGCGGTGGCGCGTATAAGGACTGTATAAGCGAATACTATGCGCTAACCAAAGCGACCGAGTATTCGTGGATGACGAGAACGCTGGACCAAGTGCGGCGCACTAAAGCCCCGGTAACATGAACCGGGTTACAGTCGTATATTCGATGGCGGCCTCGGGCTGTCTTACGCTGGGGCTCATTCATGCGTTGGTTTGGTGGCGACAGCGGGACGCCTGGAGCAACTTGCTCTTTGCGATGGCCGCGTTTGGCATCGCGGCCTTTACCGCTTGTGATTTGAGGGCGCAGCTTGCGGCATCGCCCGCCGAGTACGGTTTGGCGGTCCGCTATGCGCATCTCGCTCTCTGGGCGGGGATCCTGCCGCTCGCCATCTTCGTGCGGCTTCAGTTCCGTGCCGGCCGAATCTGGCTGCTTTGGACCTTCTTCGCTCTGCGGACGCTTTCGCTGATTCTCGATTTCTCCACGGGCGAAAATCTCAATTTTCGCCAAATTACCGGTCTCACTCGGACAACCTTCTTGGGTGAGCCTTTTGTGCTTCCCGTGGGTGTACCGAATCCGTGGATGCTCGTCGGTCAGCTGAGCTTGCTGGTCCTTGCTGTTTACGTTGCGGATGCTGCGATCACCGCCTGGCGCCGAGGCGGCCGGCGCACTGTCGTGCTGCTGGGGGGCAGCATCGTATTTTTCGTGTTGGCAGGCACTTTGCAGACGGCCTTGTTGTTTTGGGGAATAGTCCGGTGGCCGCTCACGCCGAGCCTGTTCTTCCTCGGAATCATTGCAGCCATGGCCTACGAGTCGAGTAACGACGCACTGAACGCGAGACAACTCGCCCGGGCGCTGCAGGCGAGCGAGCAACAGATGTCGTTGGCCGCCCAGGCGGCCAGACTGGGTTTTTGGATCCTCCAGTACCCCCGATACGAGGTCTGGGCGACCGAACAAATGCGCGCGCTGTTCGGCTTCACGAAATCGGAACGGCTGCAGCTCGAGGATTTCATTCAACGCATGCACCCGGACGATCGGGAAACGACGCAGCAGACGCTCATGCAGGCAGCGCAGGGGGACGGCAAATACCATATGGAACACCGTGTCTTGCTGCCCAATGGAGAACTGAAGTGGCTCGCCTGCCAAGGCTCCGTCGAGTTTGACGGCTTCGGTCAGCCGTTTCGTTTGCTCGGCGTTTCCATGAATATCACGGAAGGGAAGCAGACGGATTTGCAGGCCGAAGCGCATCGGAATGAGGTCACTCATCTATTGCGAGCCGCGAGCCTCGGCGAACTTTCCTCCGCGCTGACGCATGAGTTGTATCAGCCGCTATCCGCCATCTTGAGCAACGCCCAGGCGGCCCAGCTCATGATCGCCCGCGATGGCTGCGATCTGGGCGCAATTCGGGACATCCTCGACGATATCGTCAAAGACGACAAACGTGCCGGCGAGGTCATTTCCAGAATGCGTACGCTCATCAAAAAGGGCGAGTTCAGCCCCGAGGCGCTGCAACCGAACGAGCTGATTCAAGAAGTAACCAAATTCATGCGCTACGATTTGATGGCCCGCAACGTACGAGTCGTCATGGAACTGACCCCCGCTCTGCCGCCGATCCATGGCGATCGCATACAGCTCCAGCAGGTGTTGATCAATTTGATCCTGAATGCAATCGACGCCATGTCCCAACAGGCCGAGAGCAGGCGCACAATCACTCTGCGCTCGGAAGCCGCCGAGCAGAGCTTCATCCACATTTCCGTCGCAGACACGGGTACCGGCGTTCCGCAGGACGCGGAAGAGCGGATATTCCAGCCGTATTACAGCACCAAGCCGAACGGCCTCGGATTGGGATTATCGTTGAGTCGCACGATCATGCTCGCGCACCGGGGACGATTATGGTGGGAGAATCGCACCTTTGGGGGTGCAATATTCTACCTCGCCGTCCCGGAAAGCCGTGGCGACTGCCGCGCCGATGAAATGCCCGTGTTTCGAGCTTCGGACTCCATCGCGGCCAAGAATCATGGTGCGATGTCGCTATGGTGAGACCGCGGGCCGCCCTTTAGCTCAGGCGCGGTTCATTCTAGAGCTCAATTCGTCTTTCGGTAGCCCGTGTTTTGCACTGTGACCGTCAGGTTTTTGGCGGCGCCGTTGAGCGTTATATCGGAGGTGTAGATGGTGCCGTCGTTCAACTGCCCCATCTTTGCGTCGAGTGTGACGACGTCCGAAGGACCGTCGAGGTAGCTCGACACCCCCACTTGGGCAACAACGTTGTTCGCGAGGTTGATCACGATCGCCAGGTTGTCGCCAGGCTTCTGATAGTCGTGCAGGTTGATCTGTGCGCGCTTGCCGGGATCCAAAACTTGAATGGTGACGTTGCCGGCATCCTTGACCGCCTGAATTCTCGCCGGATCGGGCGGCACGTAGGATTTCACCAAGCCCACCGCGCTCTGCATGTAATCCGTCAGTTCCGCCTTTTTATTTGCGATGATCCGCCCGCGCAGACCCGGTTTCGTCGCGGGCGGTGGTGATACGTCGACCAAGACTTTCTGAAGCACGCCATCCGCGCCGTAATAGCAGCGTTGCTGCTTGCGTGACTTTTCCTCGCCATTGAGGCTGACGACAGTCGTTTCGATCCACTCGTACTGGCGAAGGTTCGCCTGACTGACGGCGAACGCCGTCTTGATGGCGGTCACGCGCTCCTGAAGGGATGGCGGCGGAGCTTGGGCAGCCGCGATGCCCCACCCGGCCAACATGCCCACGAGCAGACAGATCCCAATCGATCTTGCGAACATAGTCAACACTCCTTCAAGGTAAGCGCGCCAGGCCTCGTGGTTGCAGCCGGCAAACTCGGTTCCGTTATACCACCCGTGGGCGGCCAATTTCCCCGCTTCCAATCGGCTATACCATTGGACTTTGATCCCTCGGAACGCGCTGCGTCGGCCGTGTCCGCGCCTGCCGCGGTGTCGTTCCCGTCCAGCGCTTGAATGCATGGGTGAATGCGCTGACTTCCTGATAGCCAAGCAGCCACGCAATCCGCGATATGGACAGGAGCGGATCCGATAAATACTGACGCGCCAGATCGCCTCTCAAGCTCACGAGGACCTGCGAAAATGTCAGCCCCTCCGATGCGAGCCGGCGCGCCGCGGTGCGCTGACTCAGGCCGAGGCTCGCAGCGATCTCCGACGCGCGGACCTTTCCATGCGGCAAAAGGGGGACGATCGCATTTTCCACCGCCAATCGGAAGGCGCCGCGCTTCGCCGGCCTGCGGGAGAGGGCCTGCTCGCAATTCGCCACCAATAGCTCATTCAGGTAAGGATCCGCACTCGTGACCGGGAGATCCTTCACTGCCGCGACAAAGGCGAGCTCGTCGGCTCTCGCCCCAAAGGTTATGTTGCCGCCAAAGAATTCGGCAAGCTCAGCGGCCTCCTGATTACCGCGGCGGTGGGTAATTCTCACGCGACTCGGCACCAGACGGACTCCCGTCAGCTTTCGGCATAAACGGATGAGCGCGGTCATGACGAACTCGATCTGATGGCGATCCGAATGACGGGCCACCCCGACATAGTCGATTCCGATCCGGATGTCGTCCTCTTGCACGCATTTGAGCGACACCCCCTCGTTGACGATCAAGCTGTAACGCGCCGCTCGCTGTAGCGCCTCACCCAATGTCTTCGAGGAAGCCGCGACATAGAAGAGCAAGCCCAGTTCTCTCAGATCCGGCAATTGCGCGAGGTGAAAACCCAGAAGCTCGTCCCCCAAGGCTTCCGCAACGAGATTCAAGAACTGGATTTGGTGTTGAACGGTCAGTCGAACGCCGCGGTCGTTGACCTGCTGACTCGTGACTCCCGCTTTCTTGAGCAGCGGCTTGAGCTCGATCCCGGCCCGTCGCGCACGCGCCCACGCAAGCCGGGACATGTGCCCCGTTGCAGTCGGGAGCGAGCCAAGGCGCTTGGAATCGGCCCGCTTCACCGTCTACGCACTTTAATGATGCCGGCGGCAGTTGGCCTGCGGCGACAACGCTTTGGCAAATGGTAGCAAGACATGCACGTGAATCTGCCCGTATAAAACCGCCACCGGACGAGACTCGCGCCGACGCTCGAGTTGCCCACGGCCCCGCGCGTCGGGCGCTACGACCTCCTCCATTTCGGACCCCGCATTCATGTCAATCAAACGTAACGTTGTTGCGATAATCGACGATAACCTTCGTGTTCTCAGCGCCATGGGTCGTTTGCTGTCAGGATTTGGGTACGACACAGAGCTCTATGCTTCAGCGAAAGAGTTCCTGGACGTTGCGATGACGACCGAGGCCTTTTGCCTCATTGTGGATATCCAGCTTGGCGACAGCTGCGGTCTCAAACTTGCAAAGCATCTTGCCAAGGCGGGCTTCACCCTCCCGATCATATTCATGACTGCAAACGCTGATGAAGCGCTGAAGAAGAAGGCATCAGAAATTGGCCACTTCGCTTATTTAGTCAAGCCGTTTTCGGCGGACCTCCTGATCGAGGTATTGACCAAACTGCCCCGCAACGGCCTCAAGATTCCGCACACGTAGAAACATAGGGCGGATTGGCCGCACGCGAGCCCCATCCAGCCTGAATTTCAATCGGAATCGGCACAAGTAGGCTTTGGTCCAAGGCCGCCCGACCCTTAGCTCAAGGATAGTTCGATTGTTCGTCGGATTCCTATGAGCCTTTCGCCGCATATGCAGCCTGCGGCATTTCCGCGAATCTGGGGCGAGCGTCGGGGCAGTCATGGAGGAGCTCGTCATGAGAAGGACATGGGCAGTGCGCCCGCTAATCATGTCATTGGCGCTTTGGCTGTGCTCTTCAGCCGTCGGCGGCGACGACGTACTGATGATCACCGTTAATAACGACTCCTCCGACAATCTTCTGGTAACGGTTTACGATCAGAATACGAGCCCGCCGCAACGAGTTTTATCCACTACGGCGATTTACAGCAACGCCTCGATCTCGGTCTCCATCTCACCCGACGGAACGGGAATGGGTCACTTGTCATGGACCGCAATGACCATGGACCGCGATATGCGCAGGTGCGGGCATGGCGACAAATCCAATCTGAACGACGGCGATACCGTGAATGTACATGCGGACAGCGATTGCGGAGGCTGACAGAAGCGCTGAGCAGCCATTCCTCTCGCCGCATTGATTCAAAGCAGCAGAGCGCAGAGGACCTTAGTCCAATTCCATGCCCAGGGGGCTGCCGGCCATATGGCGGAGCTACTGGATGAGAAACGACATCTCAAGCCAAAAGCGCCTTCCCTGCCAGGCTCCTTCTTCGCCACAGCAGATAAACCATCGCAACGGCAATGAATACGAGCACGCAGGGAACCAGCACGGGTAGCGCTCTCTGAGGAGTGAAGTTCAACGAAGCGATCGTGAGAGCCAAGGCGGGGTGGCGGACACCGCTTTCCACCGCCAGGATGGTTCGTTCGTGGGGGTGGCTCGAGCCGAGCCCGTGTCCGATGGCGAGAGCCGCCGCACAGACGGCCACCATCACCAGATACGACCAGGGATCCATCCTTATCAACGCGCGAAAGAGCGCCACCAGAGCGAAAAGTACCACCACGAGCAACCCTATCGTGCCGGCTTTGTCCAGCTTGGGGCCGAAGATGTCGGCGAACTTCGGGAACAATGAGCGGACGGCCAAGCCGAGGGCGATTGGAATGAGAATGGTCCTACCGAGGATCATGGCCATCGCCGTCAGGTTGACTTCGGATTGGAATCCGAGTGACATCGACAACAGATCCAAGGTGAGCGGTACCGTGATGAACGCGAGCGCGGCGAGGCTCAGGTGCAGGCTGGCCATGTACGCCGCGCCACCGCCTCCCATTTTTGGAGCGCCCTTGATCATCAGCGGGGCCGGAGGGCATGACACGAGGATAGCCAGACCGACCGCAACCCCCGGCGATGGCTCGAGGAGCAGAATGATCGCGAGCGCAGCCGCGGGGGCCAGAACGAGTACCGCCACGAGCGAGCGAACCATCAGCCAAGTGCGTTCCTTGAAATAAAGCATCACCTCGCTCGGTGAGACTTTCAGTCCTTGGGCGAACACGATCAGCGCCACAGCGATCGGTGCAATGATCTTGAGAATGGGAATGATGATTTCCTTCATGAGATATCCCGCGCGCTAGCGCAGCTGGTAATAGGCGAACACGCGCAACTCGTTCTCGTGCTGATCCGCGGGGCCCGCCTGTTGGACGTGTCCATAGCGGACGAGCAATCGAAGTTTCTCAAAAATGCCTTTCGGCGCATCCCACTGCACGTTGACGTCGTACTCATCTTGTGCGTACTGCTTCGCAACATCCGGTGTCGAGCCATGCACCCACAATCCATAGACACTCAGGCTCGTTCTTTTCGGAAAGTTATACGCGAAGCGAAGCAAGGTCGCATTTTCGCCTGCACGGTAGAAATTCTCGATCTGGACGGCGGTGTAGCCGGGATATCCGCCCCAGGGATTGCGCATGCTCGTGCCGCTGCCGTCGGGACTTACCATGCCGACGGCAGTGTGGGTGCGTGCGGTCGTCAGCAGCGCACCGCCGAACCCAATCTCGGCTTTGAGACCGTATTGGCTGGTCGAGAAAGCCTTGCCGGTGAGCAGATCCTCGCCCTCGCTGCGCTGGTCGGTGTACTGGGCGCCAAAGCGCAGCGCCACACGCCGGGCCAGCGGGACGGTGTACTTCATTTCGGAATACCCGATGTTGATGATGTCGACGCTGTAGTAATCGATCGCGCCGAATGAAAATCCGCCCGCGGTGTAATTCGCGCCGGCGACGTAGACGCCGCGCTCCACCCCGGAGGGGGCGCCCGCAGCGGTCGCCATGGACTCGAAATCCTGGGCATTGCGGGGCTTGATCTTGTCGACATACCCTGCGCCGAAGTGCAGCGCGCGGGTGTCGTCGGCGTTGTCGACCGTCCCCTGGACGGCGTAGATCACAAAGGTATTCGGCGTCATGAGCGAGTCTTGGGTGTTGATGAACGGAGTGTTGAACCCGCGACGACCCGCAATGGCCACGATCTCATCGGTCAGTTTGAACTGTCCGTAAAGTTCACCTATTGCCGTGTAGGGGTTCTGTCCCGGCTGTAACAGCTTCGTGCCGTCTTTGTCGAGTGGCCCATAGAGGCGCTGCGAGGTATAGACGGTCGTGCCGAGCGCAGCGAAGTCGCCAAAGTAGCCGGTTTTGATTCCCGCCGAACCGCCCAAGACCCAGGCCTCGCTTTGGGATTGGCCGGAATTCTCATGGTCGAAATACTCGGAGCGCAGCTGCACGCCGACTGTGGTGTCGCGCAATCCGACGAGCTTGGATTCGTGCAGCAAGGTGGCGAGCGGTCTGCGCTCGAAACTGTCCGTCATCGGTGTTTGGCCCTGTTCCGTCGAATTCGGCGTCTCGGCCTCGTCGCTGTCCTCGGCAGTAGGCGCCGTGCCGAGTCCGACGGTCCCGGTGGCGCTCGCCTGTGGCGCCGCGGGGGTCGAATCGAGCGCGCCCGCTTGAGGTGTGCACAGGGCGAAGAGAGCAAGCACAGCCAGCGCCGAGGCGGTTGGCGATGTCAGGGCGCGGTGCGCGGCCGCACGGTCGTCGGAAAAAGCGAGGGCACTGCAAATTATGCAGCATGTCTCAAGCACGGTTTGGCGAGCCGCGGCGTTCGACAGTCTCGGGAGTCGCGGTAAGACGGATTCGAATCTCGTTCTCGAGGCCAGTGGTTTGCTCGCTGCACCGGTCCATACATTGGCCTCGGAAATGGATGAGCCCCCCCGGAATCTCAGGCAGGCGACAAGGCGCAAGCTGTTTCTCCCTCCGCTTATGCGCTTCAACGGTATGCCCACGCCATTGGGCTTTGGCCGTAATCCGGACAACCCGTGGTTGGGAGGCGCTTCGAAATAATTGCCTTTTGGTGGAGGTGGGCACCAAAGGGCAATAGGCACGCGCATGAATGCGCGCTACGGTCCACAAAAAGGAGCTCAGGAGCTTCCGCGCAGCCTCTTGACCGACATGGCGAGGCGGTTTTCTGGGAGATAGCTTTGACCACGCCCCCGCCGCCGCAGGATCCGTGCGATTTCTCGCTCGTTTTGGGAGGTCCGCTCTTTCAGATGTGCAGACGGGCCCATCTATCCGGTCCGGCACTGGAACTCGTTCAACGTCGCATGCTCGTCATCACGCTCTTCGCTTGGTTGCCTCTGGCGGCGCTGTCAGCCCTCGAAGGCCATTTGTTTGGCCGTCAAACTCTGACCTTTGTGCACGACATCGAGTTGCACGTGCGGTTTTTGGTGGCACTGCCGGTACTCATCTATGCCGAGCTGGTGGTCCATCGCCGCATCGGGCCGGCGGTGAGCCGCTTTTTGGAGCGCCGAGTGATAACTCCGGAGGACGTTCCGAAATTCGATGTGGCCATCGACGCGGCCAAAAGAGCGCGAAACTCGCCCTGGCTGGAGCTCGCTCTGGTGCTGTTCGTCTACACCGTGGGTCATTGGGTCTGGCAGAACGAAGTGGCGCTCGAGGCGGCTACATGGTACGCCGTCCCTGATGGGGCGGGCCTACGCTTGACGCACGCGGGCTACTGGTACGCCTTGGTCAGTATCCCGGTCTTTCAAATCATCCTGTTCCGCTGGTATTTTCGTTTGGTCATCTGGTTCTGGTTATTGTGGCGCGTCTCCCGGCTGAATCTGCACTTGCTGCCGACGCACCCGGATCGGGCCGGCGGGATTGGGTTTTTGGGCGCGAGCAGCTATGCCTTTGCGCCAATCCTATTCGCTCAGGGCGCATTGACGGCAGGCCTCATCGCCAGCCGGGTCTTCTATCAAGGGCAGAATCTGCCGTCGTTCAGAATAACGATCGCCGCAGTCGTCGCGTTCTTCGTTTTGGTGATCCTAGGTCCGCTGACCATGTTCACGCCACATCTGTCCCGCGCCAAACGCAACGGATTGGCGGCTTATGGGACACTGGCGACAACCTACGCCGACGACTTCGATCAGAAGTGGGTCCGCGGAGGCGCGAAGGGGGAAGCAATCCTGGGCACGGCTGACATCCAGTCGCTCGCCGATCTCGGGAACAGTTACGCTGTCGTACGCGAAATGCAGCCGGTGCCCTTTACCCTGAGCGACGCCGGCCAACTGGCGGCCGCCGTCGCATTGCCGCTCTTGCCTCTGCTGCTGACGGTCATGCCGCTCGAGGAGCTCGTAACCCGGCTGATCAAGATCTTTTTCTGACGCCAACTTCCTCAATCCGGTGCCGATACCTGATCCGCGTGGCGACCGCGGCGCTTTGCGCGATGATGGTCACCCCCGGGTTGGCACAAAACACGGACTCGTTGGCGCGGGCGGCGAAGAATCCATTCGCGGACCTCATCAATCTGCAGATCTTCTACGACGCCGGGTTGCGGGTGGGGCCGGCAGGTGAACCGCAGCAGACCCTGACGTTGCAGCCGCTCATTCCGTTCAACGTCAACACCGACTGGACCATCATCACCCGCACCATCTTGCCGCTCATCGATCAGCCGGCGCTTACGCCGGGGGAAAGTGGGATCCGCGGGCTGGGTGATACTCAGTTTGCCGCATTCCTTTCGCCCGCCCGGCCAGGAAGCCTGGTGTGGGGCGTGGGGCCTGTATTCCAGCTCCCGACCGCGACCAACGAGGCGTTGGGCGAGGGCAAGTGGGGGACGGGGCCGGCTGCCGGTGTACAGTGGTCCGGCACTCAATGGACGTTGGGCGTCTTGATCCTCAACATTTGGTCGTTTGCCGGTGACGACAGCCGGCCTGCCGTCAATCAGATGCAACTACAGCCGACAATCAATTATACGTTTCGGGGGAATCCCAATCGCTATCTGAGCTTTTCGCCGACCATTACAGCGGACTGGGAAACGAGCGGCGATGAAAGATGGACAGTGCCCATTTCTTTGGGGTTGGGGCAGCTCTTCAAGTTCGGCCAGCAATCGGTGAACCTGCAGGCGACGACCTACTACAACGTCGTCGCCCCGCCCGGTTCCGCTCATTGGACGCTCGAGCTGCTGCTGCAGTTTCTGTTTCCGCAATGACGGCACTCATTGCGCCGGAATCGTGATCGAAGGCAGCTGAGCGCCGCCGGTATCGGCCATGCTCTCACCCAACCGTGGGGCGAAGGTCCAATTGGGCCCGAGCCGGCTTCCCGATAGGGTCGCTGCGCCGGGCGGCCCGGCGATCCGCGGGCGGCTCACAGTATGACCTATTGCATATAAATGCCGAGGAGCCCCCTCATGGACATCGGTAATCTTTCATCGAATGAGTTGGCGCAGCTGCGCACTGATCTTGCCACATCGCGCAACGTGATGGCGGCAGATCGAACGCTGATGGCCTGGGTGCGCACGTCGCTTTCGCTCGAGAGTTTCGGCTTCACCATCTACAAAGTGCTCAAGGCGTTTCAAGAGGGCGGAGGGGTATTGCGCCAGGAGCATACCCCGCGCAACGTCGGGCTGTTCCTGACCGGGCTCGGTACCCTGGCGATTCTGATGGGGACCGTCGAGTACTGGGAAACGCTCAAGGAACTGCACGAACAAAAGGATTTTCGGCTCACGCGACCTTCTCTCGTCATGGCGCTGATCATGTCGGTCTTGGGGGTGGTTCTGTTCGTCAGCATCATGACTCGATTGTTTTAAAGGCCGAAATGCAAACCGAGTTGGATCTCGAATCCTGTGCCGCTGCGCTGGTCTTCTGCGCCACCTTCCTGCTGGTAGGCAGACTACGACCTTTTCGATGGGTCGCTCGCGACGAGCGTAGCATCGTGTCGTTCGGTGCCGGGGTGGCGACCGCCTATGTCTTCGTTCACGTCATGCCGGAGCTGAACAGTGCACGCCATGCTCTGGCGGAATCGAGTTCGCTGTCGCTTCGCTATGAGGGTATGGCGATCTTTTATGTTGCGTTGATCGGCTTTATGATTTTTTACGGCTTGGATCATCTCCGCAAGCGCCTGCACACATCCAGCGAGACGGAGCAGGTCGGAGCAGGCTTCAAAATCAGCATTGGAGGTTTCGCCGCCTACGTGGGACTGATGGCATATCTGTTGGTGCATAACCTGGAGGACACCCCGAGGTCGGTCGCACTGTTTGCATTGGCGATCGCCGTGCATTTCCTGGGGGTTGATCATTCCCTGCGGGAGGAATACGGTGCGTCTTACCAGCGGATCGGGCGCTTCGTGCTCGCCGCGATGTCACTCCTCGGCTGGGGGGTGGGTATGCTGGTTACCCTACCGCGCTCCGTCCTCGCGCTCGTGGTCGCATTCATATCCGGGGCGGTAATCATGAACAGCTCGATCACGGAGCTGCCCACCGAAAGCAAAGGACGGTTTCTCCCGTTCCTGTACGGTGGGCTCGGCTATGGATTGATTCTGCTGCCGTTGGGGTGAGACCAAGGTTCAATTGCCTGCGCCGGCTCCGCCACGGATGATCGTGCCGCGATACCTCGTCAACCGCGTGGTCATCGAGTTGTGCACTATCGTCCTAAATACGGCCGTACTCGATCGAGGTCATCGACATCGCCCAAGACCGACCCCTTGCCACGACGCTTCATGTCCTGCTCGGTGTTTTGACGGCCGCGACCGGCGGGTGGAGTGTGCTCGCCCTCGCCTATGCGGGACCGCATGATTCGAGGTTGCGCCTGATCCTGGCGATCGCCGCCGGACTCGCATCGTTGGCGACGCTGCTGGCACTGGCAGTGCCTCGCGTCAGGTGGCCGGCGTTTATCGCTTTCATGATGCTGTTCGGATTGCTACTGACCTGGTTCAGCCGTTTGACGCCGTCCAATGAGGGCGAATGGCAGCCTGACGTCGCGAAGCTCGCGTACGCCACCATCGAAGGTGACGTCGTCACCGTCTATAACATCCGCAACTTCGACTATCGCAGCGAAACAGACTATACGCCGGACTGGTACGACAAGCGCTTCGATCTGCGCAATCTGCAGGGCGCCGATCTCGTGGCGGTCTACTGGATGGGCCCGGCCATCGCGCACACGTTCATCAGCTTTGCCTTCGCGGGCGGCGAACATCTCGCCGTTTCAATCGAGACCCGCAAAAAAAAGGGACAAGGCTATTCCACGCTGCAGGGGTTCTTTCGTCAATACGAACTCATCTACGTCGTAGCCGATGAGCGCGACGTGATCCGGCTGCGGACCAACTATCGCCGCGATCCTGAGGAGGACGTTTACGTCTACCGGCTTAAGGCGCCGCTCGATAACATCCGGCGCGTCTTCGTTCAGTATATGGACCGGCTCAACCAGCTCCGGGCGCACCCGCAGTTCTATAACACGCTGACCACCAACTGCACGACCGATATCTGGTTCAATACGCTGGTCAACGAGCAACATCTGCCGTTCAATTGGAGAATTCTGTTGAGCGGTTATGTTCCCCAGTACCTCTATGAACAAGGCCGGCTCGACGCGCGCATACCGTTCGCGGACCTGCGGCAGCGCAGCCACGTCAATGCCCGGGCACACGCGGCGGATGCCGCGATTGATTTCTCGCGCCGGATTCGCGAAGCAAGCCCGGCGCCGAACGGCGGCGAATCCGGGGTACCGTCCGGCGCCGGGGATCCATAGCAATGCGATCGCGCACCGCGCCGGGCGCCGTGATCTCATGGCTGTTGCTTGCGCTGATGCTTGCCGCCGTCGCGCCGTGGGCTAGAGCCGAGGAGCCTCCCGGCGCGGCCGAGGCGCCCAAACGCCCGAAGATCTGTCTCGTATTGTCGGGCGGCGGAGCGCGCGGTGCGGCCCACGTGGGTGTGATCAAAGTGCTGGAGGAATACCGCATCCCGATCGACTGCATCGCAGGCACGAGCATGGGTGCGCTGGTGGGCGCCGCCTATGCATCGGGTATGAGCGTCCCCGACATGGAGAAATTCATCGCCAACATCTCTACCGAGATGCTGTTCAATGACAACCCGCCGCGCGAGCAGCAGTCGATGCGGCAGAAGGAAGACGACTACCGGTCGTTCGTCGGACCCGAATTCGGCCTGAAGGACGGCAAGTTCCGACTTCCCAAGGGCGTCATAACGGGTGTGCAGCTCGAGGCCGTGCTGCGGGGCATCTCCAAGGTTCAGGGCTTTCATCGTTTCGATGACCTGCCCATCCCCTTTCGCGCGGTGGCGACCGACTTGGTGACCGGAAAGGCCGTCGTGTTCAGCGAGGGAGAACTGGCGAGCGTGATGCGCGCCAGCATGTCGGTGCCCGGCGCGGTCGCGCCCGCCGAGTATGGCGGCAAGATGCTGGTCGACGGGATGCTCACCAGCAATCTGCCGGTGCAGGTCGCGCGCACGATGGGCGCCGACATCATCATCGCGGTGAATGTGGGCACGCCTTTGCTACCGCGCGACCAACTGACGGGCATCCTCGGCGTGACCACTCAGATGCTCAGCATTCTGACCGAGCAGAACGTCGAGGTCTCGATCGCCTCGATGAGACCCACCGACATCTTGATCTCACCAGAGCTTGGGGGCTTCTCGACAGGCGACTTCGACCACCTGCCGCAGATCGAGCCGCGCGGCGAGGCGGCGACGCGGCAGATGGCGGACCGCCTCCGGCCGCTGGCGCTTCCGCCCGCCGAATTCGCGGCGCTGCGAAAAAGGCAGAGTGTCATGCCGTCGCCGGACACGCGAGCGGTGGATGAGATCCGTTTTGGGGATCTCAGGCGCGTCAATCCGCGAGCCGCGCAGGCGATCTTGGAGACCAAGACCGGTCAGCCGATCGATCAGCAGGTCCTCGACGCCGACATGCGCCGTCTGTACGGGACCGGGGATTTTGAGCGCGTCGGCTACGGGTTCCTCGAGGAACCGGGCCGACGAGTGCTGGCGATCGATGCCGTCGAGAAGGGCTGGGGTCCGGATTATCTGCGGATGGGTCTCGCGCTATCGAGCGATTTCAACGGCGACGCATTCTTCAACGCGCTTGCCAGCTATCGCAAGACTTGGCTCAACTCGCTCGGAGCGGAATGGCGCACCGATGCTCAGGTGGGGCGCACATCCGAGCTCTCGAGCGAGTTCTACCAGCCGCTTGACACGCGGGGCTTGTTCTTCGTCGATCCGAGCCTCTCCGTGGGGCGGCGCACGGAGCTCATTTATAAGGGCAACGATCGAATATCGGAATACGACATCAACACCGCCCTTGCCGGTCTGTACTTAGGCACTCAGCTGGCCCAATACGGTGAATTCCGGCTCGGGGTCGAGCGCGGTCAACTCAAGCCCGCGCTCGACATCGGCCCGCAGGCTCTTGCCCCGCAGGCATCCCGCATTTCGCAAGGGGTCTTCACGGCACAGCTCGTGTTCGATCAGATCGACAGCGTGCGTTTTCCGCGCTCCGGCTGGAGCGCCCAGTTCAAGGTCTACGACTCGACCGGCGAGCTCGGCGCCGACCAGCGCTACATCAAATGGGACAGCAAAGGGATGGCGGTCTATTCCTTTGGCGAGCACACGCTCAACTTCGCCTTCAAAGCCGGCGGCAGAATCGGTTCCGACACGCTGCCGTTCTACGATCAATTCCAATGGGGCGGTTTCCTCGAGCAGTCCGGCTATGCCACCGGTCAGCTTTTGGGACAAAATCTCTGGTTTCTGCGCGCCATGTACTACCGCAGGATTTTGCAGGGAACTTTGTTCGAGGGGGCCTTCGGCGGGTTTTCGGTCGAATCAGGTAAAGTCGGCGAACCCTTGTTGGCCGGCAACCCGGACGGCGACCTGTGGTCGGCGAGCCTGTTCGTCGCCATGGACACGCCCGTCGGCCCCGTTTACCTGGCCTATGGGCGCGCTGCGGCCGGTCTTGGCAGCTTCTATTTCTACCTGGGACGACCGTTTTGAGCCGCCTCTGATTTTCTGGCTGCGGCACTGCTCGCACGGGGAATCATCGAGCCCCGCATCACGTCGACCGCCCCTCAGAACAGGTAGGTCTCACCCGACAGCGCAACCAGCAGCCACTACAGCATTACGACAAATTCGGTAAAGACGCCGCCGGGCGAGCCGTCATTCTCGTAGGCCAATACTGACAGCCATAAGCGGCTGCAAACCGTGGCGCTATGTAAAGCCAAAGTGGAGAGGTGATCCGCATTTGAGCGAATATCCGAACACGCACTTGAGATCGAATCGGTGTGTCGCGCAAACGGCTCATTTCGTAAGGTTTCGATGCACCTTACTTAATGGGCTCGGATGCGGGTCGATTCGTCAGGTGAGATTTAGACGGAGGAGCATTGCAGAGATGAAGTCCATTATCTTCGTTTTGTTGATGCACGCTCATAACGGCGGTACGTCGCCTGTCAATGCATTTGAAACACTGGAGCAGTGTCGTCAAGCGCAGGAGGCGGCGAGCGCCAACGTTGCCGCAGACTATTCGTGCGAATCAGTTCCGGTCGCCGGAGCGTGGTCGCGCAAGAGCGCTCGTTACGTGCAGGTAGGCAGCAATTAAACTCACGCTCGACAAGTTCAAAGCGGACGAGCCCGTGAGGGGCCTCCCCGAGAAGCGCAAGCGGCCGCATGCGTATGGATCTCCCTCCATCGCGGAGTTCCAGGCCGCCATCGCCAAGCACCGGACTCGCAGCAAGGATGGAAGGCGCCGAGTGAGAGTGCCGACGGATAATGGGCAATAGCCCGTACAACTCACCGGCAAAACGCTCGCGCTCAATAACTGCAATTGCGGTTGGCCTGGGGCGACAACGCCTTGGTAGATCATAGCAAGACGTGCATGCAAATTTGCGCATATAAAGTTGCCTACGAGAAACCTTAGCTCGAGACGGCACTAGAGCTTGCCACCACGCCGGGCGTCCGTGCCATGCGCTCGCATTCAGGATCACTTATTCATGCCGGCGAAGCGTAAAGTTGTTGCTGTAATCGACGATAATCTCGAAATCCTCGGCGCCATGAGCCGTTTGTTGTCGGCGTTCGGATACGACACAGAACTCTATGCTTCAGCCGAAGAGTTCAATGAAGTTGCGATGAGGAGCGAGGCGATTTGCCTCATTGTCGACATTCAACTTGGCGAAAGTTGCGGTATAGAATTTGCGCAGCAGCTCGCAAACGCGGGCTTCACCATGCCCATCATATTCATGACTGCGGATGACAACGAATCGGTCAGAAGGCGGGCTATGGAAATTGGCTGCGGCGCTTTTTTATGTAAGCCATTCTCCGCGGACGCCCTGATCGGGGCGTTGGTTAATCTGCCTCCCCGCAGAATCGTTAGCATTCCGCGGAGTAGAAGCGAAACTCTTTCTCGTGGACATGATTGGTTAGCACGCCGATCAATTCTGTGAACTCGCAGTCGCTTCCCGGGCAGACGCGCAGGCCGTTGAGTTCCGCGCAATAAAAAAGCAGCTCGCTGAATTAAATTAAACAAATAAACGACGCAATGAAGGCGGCGCTGCTCGAGGTGCAAGCCAAGGATGAACTCGTCGCAAAGCGTTAATCTTGTCCATGAATTCCCCGGACTCGTGCGCGGGATCGTTGAAGACTGGGAGATAATCGAGGCGCTGTCCTTAACGCCGATGCGCAAGAGCGGATCGGTCCGCATGATCCAAGCGTACATTCGCATTAAGCTACTGATCGGTCTCCGTCGTGGCGACCTACTCCGGCTCCGTATGAGCGATATTACCGACGCCGGTATCAAGGTGACGCCACGGAAGACAGCAAGTACTACGGGCACTACTCGCACCTACGAGTGGCTGGAACTCGATGTGGCAGCGGTTCATGGCGCGGCTGCTCAAGGAGACGAAGATCGAACAGCGTTTCACGGAGCACGATCTACGGGCTAAGTGCGCGAGCGATGCGGAGACTTTGGAGCGCGCCAAGCAGTTACTCGGTCAGGCAGATTCGGAAGATCACCGAGAGAGTGTATCGGCGGAGGCCGGAGATAGTTCGGCCGCTGCGCTGACAGGATTTCCATTCCGTTTGGCTTCGCATCCGATCTGCAAGCCGCTGTGTTCCCATATTTATCAAAGGGTTATAAGCTATTAAACTAAATTGGCTTTTTCTTTAATACAGCGGCTTGCTATTAAAGGATTTGATATGGACGCTGATCGCTTCGGACCGTCAGTTCCAGGAAGCCTCGTTCCCTATCTCTGGCCCTCAGCCGGACTGGGCGGGTCAGATCGAGCTACCGCCGCTCTCAATGCGACACCGGGGTCACCGAAGAACGTAAGCCTGGAGCTTGAGTCTGGCGCTTTGGCGTCGATACACGGAGATGGGGGGATCTTGAGTTTAGCGGAACCACGGTGCTGACGCATCCGTATTGATTTCGTATTTTTTTATTGCTGCCGCCACAACGTCGTGCGTTATCCCGTCCACTTCAGCCAACGCGTAGAGCGCCGCCACGACAATATGCTGACGATCGATCTCAAAGAATCTGCGCAGCGAGGATCGGTTGTCGCTGCGTCCGAACCCGTCCGTGCCCAGCGACCGGAAGCGTGCATCCACAAAGCTCGCCACCAGATCCGGATAGGCGCACACGTAATCCGTCGCGGCCACGATGGGCGTATCACCCGGGAGACATTCGCCAATGTAGCTCTTGCGACGGGGTGCGTTGGGATGTAGTCGGTTCCAACGCGCCACCTCGCGCGCCTCTCGAGCGAGCTCGGTAAAGCTTGTGACGCTCCAAACATCCGCAGATACCTGCCACTCATCGGCCAGCAATTGCGAGGCCGCAATCACCTCGCGCAAAATCGCTCCGGATCCCAGCAGGCGAACGTCGCCGCCGTCCCCCTTCTTGGCCGTCGAGGTAAAGCGATACATGCCCTTGAGAACAGCCTCCGCAGCCCCTGCTGGCAAGGAAGGTTGCGCATAGTTCTCGTTCATCACAGTGATGTAGTAAAAGACATCCTCCGATCTCTCAACCATGCACCGAGCGCCGTGGTCTATGATGACGGCCACCTCACTGGCATGTGCAGGATCGTAGGCACGGCAGTTCGGGATGGTCGCTGCGGCCAGATGGCTGGAACCGTCTTGGTGCTGCAGGCCCTCGCCGCCTAGCGTGGTGCGACCCGCCGTGGCTCCCAGCAAGAATCCTCGCGCCCGCTGATCGGCCGCCGCCCAGATCAAATCACCGACGCGTTGAAAACCGAACATCGAGTAGTAGATATAGAAGGGCAGCATGGTCACCCCATGCACGCTATACGAGGTCGCAGCCGCAACCCAGGACGAAAGCGCGCCGGCCTCGGTAATGCCCTCTTCGAGGAGTTGTCCGGTCTTCGACTCCTTGTACGAGAGCATGGAGGCATCGTCTTCCGGGGTGTAGAGCTGACCCACCGGCGAGTAGATGCCGATTTGCCGGAACAAACTCGCCATGGCCCCGCTGAGCGTCTTCGCCCGCCACCGCCGCGCTCGGGCCGCGTGATGTGCGCGATGACCTCGCGCAGAAAGGGGGGGCGCCCTGTAGCGGCGGCGGCCCTAGCCTTGTTCATACCGTTTGCCGAGAAGAACTGCCCTCGTGGCCCTTTTGGCCGACGGACCGTCCTCGCCACGCCTAAGATAAAAGGGAACGCGAACGTTCGCGCGCCGCGGGCAAATATGGAACTGATGTCGGCAGGCGACCTCAAGCCCGTCAAATCCGGGTCGGTGCTGAGCGAAGGCCACGATACCCGATCACTTCAGCATTACCTTGGGGCACAAGAACATCGCGCACACAGCGCGATATACGGAGATGGCGCCCGAACGCTTCAAGGGGATTCTGGCGGGACTGAGTCGGCGTAGTGGGGGAGCGTACGGCGGCGGTCCGACATGGCGCTATCGCCAATTTGAGACATTCGGGTAGACGAATTCAACGCAAAAAAGCGGTCACTCGTCTCGTAGGGTAGGCTAGGCGGATCCTTACGAATAGGCCCATACATGGCCGACCACGTCGAAGCCGATGATCCTCAGGGAACCGCCAGTACGGCGCAGGCTGCCAGTGTGTTCATCAGCTACGCCTCGCAAGATGTAGAAGCTGCTGAACGCGTTTGCAGTGCGTTGCGCGCAGCGGGCATAGAGGTTTGGTTCGACCGGAGCGCACTTCGCGGCGGCGATGTCTGGGATGCGTCGATCCGGCGGCAGATCAAGAGTTGCGCCTTGTTCGTTCCGGTGATATCGAAAAACACGCTGGCCCGGGGTGAGGGGTATTTTCGGCTTGAATGGAAGCTCGCCGTAGACCGTAGTCACCTGATGGCGGCGGATATGCCCTTCTTGCTGCCGATCGTGATCGATGACACACCGGGCCAGGAGGATCGGGTGCCGGATCGGTTTCGGGAAGTACAGTGGACGCGCCTGCCAGCCGGCGCGAATACAGATGCCTTTGTTGCGCATGTGCGTCGTCTCCTTCGTTCATTGGACACGTCGGCACGCGCTGGGGCGAGCTTCGAGACTGCGCTGCTCACAACATCGACTGGACTTGCGCCGGCCCGAGCCACGCTCAGGACCTCCCGCACGTTCGCGTTCTGGATCTTGGGTGGCCTTGCGATCGTTGCGACGGGGTACTACGTCGTCGACAAGCTCGTGATTCCCAGGCCGTCGGCGCCGGTGCCTCAAGCACCAGCCAACATCATTCCTTATTCGGCCGAAGATCGACGAATGACCTTCGCCCTGTTGCCTCTGCAGGGAGCCGCTGGTGATGACACTGCTCAACAGATCGCCAAAGCAACCAGCGACGTCACCTTCAAGTCGCTGGATGAAAATAATACTTGGGTGCAACTAGCACCGCGGGACAGTGTCGCACGTGCGATGCAGCAATTCTCGGCGCCGCGTGATCTGGCCAAAGCGCTCAACGTACATTTCTTGATCCGTGGCACGGTCACGCGCAACAGTTCCGGGTATGGAGTTACTTTGCTAGTCGTGGACGGGGAGACCGAGCACGTGCTCGGCTCAATGAGCGTGCCAATCCCCGGAAGCGCACTGGTGCCGCGGAGCAACGAGGAGATCGATGTTGCGATAGGGTACTTGGTCTTCTACGGTCTCCAGGCAGAAGTTCAGCGCGCAATGAGAAAACCTAATCGGGCACTTGACGTAAGGGATCTTGCTTTTCGGGCCTTCGTCGAATGGGGTCGCCTGATGCCCAACGATCCGAAGGGTGCCTACGTGCAGGCGGAGAATCTGCTCAAGCGGGCACTAGCACTGGCGCCTGACGATCCACTCGCGCTAAGGTTGACAGCGAAAGTAAACCTCTGCGACTGCGTCGAAGGTTGGTCGACCAACGTCGCAGAGCAGCAGGCAATCGCCGAAGCGGCCGTAGACCGATTTCTGCTTACACACCCCGAGGATTCGGGAATGCTGCGGAAAAAGGCGACGCTCCACAGCTTGCACGGTCGATATCAGGAAGCGCTGGTGATCCTGGATGCGGTGCTCAGCCGTGACCCGGATTATTCCGACGCGATGGAAGACAAGGCGCGCGCGCTGCTGAAACTCGGTCGGCCGAAGGAAGCCTTGGCCCCAGCGAGGACTATCTACAATCGTCATGCAGATAGGTCGAACGAGGCCCTACTCGCGGCGATCGATTATGAGCTGGGGGACTACATCAACGCCGCGCGATTAGCTCGGCAATCGGCCGCAGAAATGAGCAAGGCGGAACTTAGCAGTTCAAACGAGGGCACAGTCAGATTGACTTTGATCGCGGCGGCCGCACACCTGCATGACGAAGCAGCTTCCAAGTCTGCCGTCGCGGATCTCGCAAATGCTCCGGGCCTCACGTCCATCACCGCCGTTCGAAAGTGGATGCATCCGCAAGCAGATTTATTCGGCTATGAACCGCTGCTTGACGGTCTGCGGCTTGCGGGACTGCCTGAGAACGCGAGTCATTAGGGAATTGAATCCGAATTCCGTTACCTGCCGTTCGCGACCGGCAGGATGGGGTCGATAGGACCTTCGTGTGCTTACCGCGACACATAGGTTACACATCATTCCGGCCGGTATAAACCGTTACCCATCTGTCCGGAAGGGACCTCGGGGTCGAATGCGCGCCCGGACGGATTGCTTCGGGGCCTGCGGCCCCTCGTCCTGCGCTTCGCTCCGGACCGCCGCCGCTACGCGGCGGCGTCCAACCCGGCGCCGCGCCGGGTTGTCGAACCGTCTTGTTGTCTGTCGGCGGTTCGAATCGGCCCTTGATGAGTCGGTCGCATCGGTCCATGGAGAATTTTTGCGAGAATTGCGCGCCCGGACGGATTCGAACCGCCGACCACCTGGTTCGAAGCCAGAGCCTCGATTGCGCGCAAGTGCCCGTGGTTACAGGCGAAAGCACACGTCTAGCTGTTGAATATTATCGCCGATTACATGGAGGTAAGCCCTTGTTCGGCATAGACCACCGCAAGCAGTATTCAACACCCGCACGCCTCGCTACACGGGCGCCGCTTCTGCCAGCTTGCGCTCCGACTCGGCAATCTGCCTATCGAGGCGCGCCATCCGCTCGGCATGCTCTTTGTTGTACTGGAGCTTAGCCGCTTGTTCCTGTTCTTTCGCAAACGCTGCCGCCTTGGGTCTTCCTGTCCTGTTCAGCCAGTATGAGAGTTCGCCGTACCAAAACCAGTCGTGGTGCGCCTTAGAGCGCGGTCCCTTCCACTGCAAGCCGCGAATCATCCATTTCACCTCGAAACACGCCCTGCGCAACGAATCCAGGATCGCCAAGGCCAAAGCGACAAAAGCCACGCCGACGACAATGTATATGAAGAGCAGGGCGCCGTTCGGGCCCAGTATCCAATCGAATATGGCCAGAGAACGGTGGTATACCGCAACGCCGAAGGCGAATGAAAAACCTACGGCGCCCGACACGAAAACCAGAGTCCCGACGGCTCCGATAGCGATCCCCAACAGAAGATTCTTCATGGACTTGGCTCCTGGATGGAATGGACCTATGCGACTTAATATCACAACCTTCCCCGGCCGCCACAAAGCCTGTCCGCAGGTTGGCGTACCTTCGCCGCACCGCGGAAAGAGTGCTCGCAGAACCGCCGTATAAGCCCTAGGAGCGGTTTTCGCCGCTTACCCCTTGGGTGAGGACGGGTAAAGCCTCTTGTGGTCAGAAAAGCACGCTAATAGACGTCCGCTGGACGATCTAAGAGACTTCCAGGAGCTAAGAGGTGGTTCCGTTTTTTCGGACAGGGGTGTAAGTGGAGTTCTGCCCGGGCAATATAGTAACCGGAGGGCAGATATCCATGAGAAAGCCAAGACGTAATCACTCAGCGGCGTTCAAGGCGCGGGTGGCATTGGAAGCGATTCGAGGTGAGAAGACCGTGGCCGAGATCGCAGCACACCACGAGGTGCATGCGACCCAGGTGACGGCCTGGAAGACGGAGCTGCTGGAGAACGCCGCGGCGATCTTCGGCGGGGATGTGCTGGCTGCGGACGGAAAGGAGCGCATTCGGGAGCTGCAGGCGAAGATCGGCGAGCTGACGATGGAGAACTCTTTTTTAGAAGGCGCGCTCGGGAAATTCCCCGGCCTGAGCGGAAAGCGATGATCGAGCGGGACGGTGAGGTATCGGTGAAGCGCCAGGCCGAGCTGCTGGATCTGAGCCGGTCGAGCGTTTACTACGTGGCGCGGGGCTTGCCGGAGCGGGATTTGAAGCTGATGCGGATTTTGGACGAGTTGCATCTGAAGTGGCCGTTCTACGGAGCTCGCAAATTGACCCGGGAGCTGCAGAACCAGGGCCACGAGGTCGGCCGCCGGCATGTGACGACGCTGATGCGGCGGATGGGCATGGAGACGATTTACCGGAAACCGCGCACGAGCATCCCCACGCCGTTATCGGCGGTCTACCCCTATCTGCTTAACGGCTTGAAGATCGAACGGCCCAATCACGTCTGGGCAGCCGATCTGACGTATATACCGATGGCACATGGGTTTCAGTATCTGGTGGCCAACATCGATGTGGGCAGCCGCAAGACGCTCTCCTGGAGGGTGTCGAACACGATGACGCCGGACTTCTGCCTCGAGGCGCTGCAGGAGGCACTGGGAAAATACGGGAAGCCGGAGATTTTCAACACGGACCAGGGATCTCAGTTTACCAGCGGGGAGTGGATCGATACGCTGAAGGCGGCCGGAGTCCAGATCAGCATGGACGGCAAGGGTCGATGGATCGACAACGTGTTTATCGAACGGCTGTGGCGCAGCGTCAAGTACGAGAACATTTACCTGCGCGCCTACGAGACCGGAACGCAGCTACGACGAGGACTGACCGAGTACTTCGATTTTTACAACCCTGCTTCATACTGCACCACCTTTCTATGTCATTGATAATTCGAGATTCCCTTGTTGCTCCGACGGTATTTCCCGACCGTGCTGATGTGCGCGGACGCGCGCAACGAGCGCCGAGCTGGTCTCGTTATCGAGATCCGCACGATTAAGGATCCAGGGTCCGACCGCCAACGGACGTTCCGCCTTCACTTCACCGCGTTCGACGGCGAGCCGCAACGTACGGGCGCTTACACCAACCAGCTGCGCCGCTTCTGTGAGGTTCAACCATCCCTCTTTGGCGCGGCGCTCCTCAGAGTAGACCGGGATCTTATGATAGCTTCGAAGCGCCGTGACGCGCTCCTGGATCCAGAAGTTCCCACGTCCGGTGCGAAGATTATTGCGATTGAGCACATTGGCAATATAAGCATCGGGGCAGATACGTGAAAGTGCGCGTACAGCATCGAGAGTCGCTGGTGCGGTGTGTGATGGGCTTTGGCCTCGTCGCCGGCGAGGCACTCGGACTTCCGTGTGCAGTCCGCCGTGCCAATGAATGATCAGGACGACTTCGCTCGCCGCCACGTCGACATCAACGCCGACTTCATAGATCAGAGATCGCACGATGCGCTTGCGCAATCGCGCATCGGTAGTCGGACAGTCCCATACTTCCTCAAGTCGTTCGGCAAGCGTGGAGAACTCTTCGGCCGTCGGTGCCGGCTCCGCCGCGCGCGTGTCGGAGCGCTGCTCGATGCGTTGCTCGATTTCCCGTACATGCTGCAGAGCCTGGTTCCAGCGGCGTTCGAGCTCGTCGGTGACCAGCCGGTTCTCGGGGTCCGCCGCGTCGTATTGCCGCTGTGCACGCTGGGCGGTGTAGCGGGCTGCCTCCAGGTCGCGCCCCAAGGCATCGCGGACCGCGTCTTGCTTCGTCGCTTCGTCTCGGTATGCCATGATCGCTGCCTCAATGGCGGCTGGTTGCACAACACGTAGTATCTCAGCGGCTACCGCTGCATCCACGGGCAGTGCGCCGAAGCTAATGCAACGCGGCAGGCCCTTGTCGAGCCATCCGCGGTGACAAGCATAGCGTGGCACAGCGCCATGAAGTCCAGAGTATTGCACGGTCAGCTTCGCTGCGCAGCGCCGACAGCGCAGCAGCCCGACCAATACCGCTCGGCCGGACCGAGCCGGCCCGTGCTGCCGGGATGCGGACGGCGCCCGGTTATTGGCGTTGATCGCACGCCGGACGCGCTCGAAGCGCTCCCAATCAACGTAGCCCTCGTGCGCCTGAGGAATGAATGCGAACCAGCGCTCGCGGGGCTTGCGCCGGTGGCGCTTGCGCGCCTCTCCGTCTACGTAGTGCGTGTCACTCTCCGCCTTACCATAGGCATACGCCCCGCCATAAATGGGGTTCGTGAGAATGCTGTAAAGGGTGCCGTAGATCGGCCGCTTCCAGCGGACCTCCCCGCGTGGGGTCACCGCCGGAAGCTGAAGCCCGTGCTCGTGAAACCATAGTAACGTCTGTCGGACCGAGCCAATCTTCTCGAACTGATCGAACACCAGCCCGATCGCTTCTTGCACGCGCCGGTCTGGATCTTTCTCGTACCGTTGATCTTCGGTCTTGCGAAATCCGACGGGCGCCATGATGATCAACTCGCCACGCTTGGCCTTGGCGCGTCGCGCCTCAAGCGAGCGCTGTCGCAATAAATCGAGTTCGTACTCGTTCAGACTGCCCTTCAAACCGAGCAGGAGCCGATCATTGCTCGCCCGCGGGGCGTAGACCGTCTCTTGATCGATGAGCACAGTATCGACGATGCGGCAGACCTCGACCAGTTGCTGCCACTCGCGGCTGTTGCGCGCAAAGCGCGATACCTCGCGCGCGGCGACCGCACCGACTCGCCCGAGACTCACTTCGGCGACCATGCGTTCGAAACCGCTACGCGTCACGGTGCCGGCTGCGGAACGACCCAGATCCTCATCAACGACCTCGATCTCCGCAAATCCCAAATCTCGCAGGCGCGTCTGCATCGCATACTGCAGCTTCCCACTCTCGAGGTTGTGAGACACCTGAAACGCAGAGGACTGACGCACATACAGCATCGCTTTGCGCGAAAGATGCTGGGGCCCGATCTTCTCACTCATCGCGCACCCCCTTCGCGGCGGGAAACCCGGCGAGTTGAGCGCGGCGATGCGCTCGCAACAGTCGCGCCAGCAATTTTAGTGCCTGTTCGCGAACTTCGATGGGCAGGCTTCGCCACTGCGGCGACAGCGGTAGAGGATGGAACATCGTCAACTGCTGGCGGGTTCTTTGATGTCTTTGGCTTCGCACGAGCACCTCCCGGATCGGGTAACGTAGGGTGCTTGCCTTTTAGCACGCCGGTCTCGTTGGGGCTTTGTACCGCACAAATAAACCGAGTGAGATCGCGTAATGTCTGCACGCTCACATTTGCCGTGGCCGCCAGAACCATCCGGCAACACGTGGTCGCATCGAACATCCATTGCGGCACTTCGAGAAGCCTTCCGCTCTCGCCACGATCGAGGGCGCAGCGCAGAAAAACGTGCTCGCCTCTCGTCACGGTTCCAAAAATGTATACTGGCTGCCCATACCAGCAATGCCAGCGGTAGAGAAGCTCACGAGTGTCGGTAATATGGGCGTTCTGTTGTCGACTTGTACAACGGTCGGCGCATTCATGAGGCTCTCGGCTACGCCACGCCCGACGAAGTGTATTTTGCGGGGCTCGTTCCTGTCATGGCGGCCGCGGCATGATCGCAAAATCCGATGCCGCATCGATTTTCCGGGATACCCGAGGTAGCAGGTCGATCGAGATCTCGGTTCCTGGAGCGTTTACGGCGGTCGGATTTTCCGGTCAGCAGAAAAATCCCGGAGCTTCTGCCGATGAACGCGGCAGACCTTCTCTGTTCAAGACCATTGACGAAGACCGAAGAGAAAGACACGATCACATCAACCGCTCAGGCAGATCCACTTATCCCGCAAGACTTTCTGTCCTAACAAGCGGAGCCACCCCTCTAATCTAGTTTCCCTTGCCGGCCTGGCGGCCGCGAGCGGATACTAGATACCCGGTAGATTGTCTAATACTGTTAAATCGAATGAGAGGAAACTATGCCGCGGAAGGATCAGACGAAAGTACCCCCTAAGACGATGGAGAGAGCCGCCAAGCGGCACATGGGCGGGGAGCAGGCCGAGGCTTTGGCCAAAGAGTTCAAGGTCTCACGGGCCACCATATTCAACTGGTCAATGCGCTACAAGGAGCAAGTCCTAGAGCAAGCCAGGCGGGAGGGGATCAACCCCAAGGAGCTCGAGCGGCAAGACAAAGCGACGTTGGTCGCGAAGGTCCAAAGCTTGGAGCTCGAGAACCGCAGACTCCGGGACAAAGTCGTTGCGTTGCTTCTGAAATCGGGCGAAATCTAACACGCGCTTTTGGCGCCAAGTCGAAAATATTTTCTCGAATCTAAGTCGGACCGTCCGTGTTAGACAATCTCTAATCGCATCAATGGCCTATGTGTGACTTCATCAACTATCAATGTTGCTAAAACCATGCGAGATGTATCAGTAATGGGGGAGAGAGTCCCTACGGGTATCGCGGATACCCGGCCGGAACCAAAGGAGGCCGGGTGTTCCTCCTGTATAGGTGGTAGTCCTAGTCGTGGTTGGTCAGCTCCGCTAGACGATAGGTTCTATTCCGACAGTGTCGGTATGCGCCTTATGGCGCGGGCTGTCTTAGCGGATATCTTGGAGTGGGACACTCCCGGTCCTAACTGTGTCAGGGACGAGCGCAAGCTCGTGGAAGCTGTCGAGTGCATCTTGGTCAACCTCCTCCGGCTTCGGTGCTCTGGCGCGGGTGAGTTGGGCATCACCTTGCACAACGGTTCCAAGCGGTTCCTCAAGGGTAAGGTTAAATACACGGCCATGCGCCGTGCTGTTGAAGGGATGCGCGCAGCGCGGCTTATCGTGCTTGCCAAGAAGCACAAGAACCACCCCGATAAGAAGCTCCGGCGCACTGCCCGTTATGCCGCTACACCGGCCCTCCTCGCTATGTTAGCCAAGTTCGGGCTTGGGCCCGCGGATGTTAAGACGCGAGAGCGTAAGAAGCTGGTAGAGCTCCGCCACCTGAAGGGTGGCTCCGATCTTGAGAATGGGAAGGAGAAGCACTGGCCGCGCAAGCGGAACGACGTCAGGAAGGATGCCCGAGAAAGCCTGTGGAGGATCAACCGCGCTCTGGCGGATGCGTGCATAGCCTTGCACGTCCCTGATTCCGTGCTCGAGGAGATCCAGCAACAGCATGCCCGCTCGGACAAGGGCAAGTACGTTGATTTCTTCAACCGTGACTTATACCGGGTCTACAACGAAACCCCGGACCAAGGGGGGAGGTTCTACGGTGGGTGGTGGATCAACATCCCCGGCAAGTACCGCAAGCACATCCACACAAGCGCCCCCGGTAAGCACCCCGCCTACACCGTTGAACTCGATTACTCGGCGATCCAACCGCGGATCCTTTATGCCAAGGAGAGCCCCGGCTATGCCGGCGATCCATACCGGATCTACCAAAGTGAAGCGTGGAACGATGCCCTGCGGCCGATAATCAAGGTTCTGTTCTTGCAGATGCTCAACTGCAACTCCCGCAAGCAAGCCATGAAGGCCGCTAACCGGGAGATATTGGACGAGCACAAAGAGGCTTGGCTTGCCGAGAATCCCGGCTTCTACCCTCCCCCCGAGTGGTCCATCGAAGAGATCCTAGAAAGACGGTTCTGGCACGAGTGCCCGTCAGTACCGGCGATCATGGATCAGGTCGAGGAGGCCCACCCGACGATCGCCAAGTACTTCTACACGGGCGCCGGCCTCAAGCTCATGAACCAGGACGCCAAGCTTGCCGAAGCCGTCATGCTGCGAGTGATTGACGAGCTCGGAACGGTGGCTCTGCCGATCCACGATTCTTTCCTTGTCCGGCACGACTTGAAGGATGCTCTGTGGTCGATCATGGAGGAGGAATCCGAACGGCTGTTCGGCGATGAATTCCACATCAAACCAGACGACCCAGAATATAACCCCGCCGACCATGCCAACCTCGAGCCGGAGCCTCGTGACCCTGCCGAGGATCGCGCATTACTCCGACAGATATCGGACGATCTTGATCGAGAGCAACAGCTCTACTCCCGATACAACGAATGGGTCAACGCTTGGGCGGCAAACCTGCCGGCCGATGAACGGGAAAGAGTAACGATGGAGCTAGGAGGCGATACCGCCGTTATGCGGCGGGTGATCGCTCGCAGAAGTAAGCACCTGTCAGCCGCTTAGATCGGGGGATACCAGGCGCGATGTAGCCATCGCTACTGGCGGGAAATGGCTCTGCGGGACTGTGATCTTTTTGGACTTCGGAGAGACGATTGGGTCATACCCTTAAAAGCCAATCCTGCCAGGGGTTTCACCTTCTTTACATATGCACCGGACCACAGCCGCCGCCTGAATCCCGCGTGGCTACGCGCTCGCCTCACCTCGCATCAACATCCGCTTGATGCTCTCCGCTCCGTACATCTTGCCGGATGGGCTGAGCAAGCTTTGAGCTGCGAGCTCTGCAGCTATCGCCCGCAACGATAGCCCCCGACCCTTGGCCGCCTTGGCGGCTTGGATGGCAGCATCCGGTACAGGCAACCACTTCGAGTTCCCTTCGCATCGCCCCTTCTCTCGCCGTATCCGGTCTCGAGCCTTGCGCAGCTTGAGGACTAACGCCTCCTTCTCGAACTGCGACACAGCACCAAGGATGCTGCGGACCATGGTCGCCGTAGGCGTCTCGTCCTCGAAGTGATTCGGAGCATCGACCGGGATCAATGAGATCCCCTTGGACCTCAGTAGATCATGCCCGGTGATCTGCACCACCAGGTCACGGGCGAACCTCGAGGCGTTCTCGACCAGGACGATCCGGGCACAGTTGCTCAGCATCGCGGCTAGCATGTCGTTGAAGCCCTGGCGCGATGTCACAGCATCGGCGCCGGATATGGCCTCGTCGTAAAACTCGCCGGTGATCGTCAGACCATTGGCCGAGGCGTAAGCCTGGACGGCATCCCGCTGACGCTTCAAGGAGTCCTTGCCATCTCCGCAGTTCGTAGCTGAGGAGGTCCGGTAGTAGGCGACTGCGGTCGGTTGGGTGGTCGTGTTCATGGCTAAAGCATGCGCCGGCCTAGCGGGATATGTCAACATTCTTGAGAATGTGGACGATAAGACTGCGAAATAGCTCACAGTCAGGTAGCTACTGTCCGCCTGGTGGTGAATAAACCGAGGGTCCTGCTGTTAGTTGTAAGTAGGAGGGGGAGCATTCCCCCACCGGATCGAGCAGAGACTCGAGGCAGCACCAAGCTGCGGTGCATCATCCTAGATGCGAATGGTTCTTACTTAGATTCCTATACGAATCAACGAGATGCAAGCGCCTTGCGCGCCATCTTCCGCTATTCCGGGCTGCCCTCCACCCCGGACCACCGACATGCGCCTATGTCCCGTAACAGATTGATTCTATTGACATTGTTGCTTCCAAGGCTCGCCCGCTACTGCTACGTAACCCATTGATTATCAAGGCTTATTCTCAGCCTACCTTCACAGTGCTAATGCCGCGCTAATGCGGCTGTGAACCGGACATCTAAGCGGACATCGTCCGCGACCCAGTCGGTCCATATTTATCATTATATATCAATCACTTAGACCGTCAAAAGACGGCCACATGCGGCATAAGCCGCGTACCTCTAAAACATCACACAAGGCCCTCCACTGTGTCATCGAAAATATCCACCGGCCTCCGCTGCCGCGGCTGCCAAATTCCCGTGATCTGGTCGAGCTCCGACCGCAAAACGCGGGTTCTGATCGATCCCTCTAACACTTGCGGCGTCGGTTTCGAAGCTGGCGTCATCACCCTCCTTGCCCTGCCTCGCAACAGTGCAGAAAATCGAGGGGCCGGATATGCAAGCCTTTCAGCACGGAGAGCAACTCGTGCTGATGTGTAGCAGACGGGTCCGTCCCGATTCTTGGTAGATCCTGCATGGATGGCGGAGGATTGTGGTAACCCACAACTACCCTGGGCAAGCAAGAGCCTTTGTCGAGAGTTCGATAGACGTTAGAACGCGATCAATTAGCTTCTCTGCCTCCCCGGCCTCAGCTCCAGCCCACTTAAATTTGAATCCAATAAGTTCACTTTCATGAAACACATCGAAGATCAATTCGTTATACAAATCGCTGCCTTGATGCCAAGCTGCCCTTGAAATCATCACTCTGTCCCTGTCGGCTAAACGGTCCGCGCTTGAAACAACGACACTGCCCGCGGCGCGATGCCGAATGTCCTCCATTTGCGCCGCCAACATTTGGGCTTGAAATGTGAGCCACTCGATACGCCCCATGGCATTGACGCGCCCCACGTAACGCGCGTCCTTTGAAATGCCAATTTCAAGCGTGGCACTCTTATCGAGGAGGTCAATCACAACGGAGCCGCGATCCGCGAGCAGACTTGAAATCGGTCGCTGAGTGCGCCAATTCGCGCCGGTCTCCAGTCCTTCCAGCGTGGCAGTCTCTGGCAGGCAGATTTGCACTCCGGAATCTACTGCCACGCGAATATCGGAGCCATAGCCAATAGCGGGCGTTAGCAATCCCGCTAGCAGATGAAATCGTAGACGGCGGTAACTACTCAGTAGTCTCAAGTGATTCCCATAGTCCTGTTATTGATTACCGGTAACTGCGTCGACAGCGGCTAAATGATGTTCATTATCAAAACTGAGTGTCAACTGCCAATTGCGTTTGTGAATATCGCGAAAATCAGTGATCCAGGAATTGCTCGTGAGTAGGCTAGCGTCCTCAACCTGGTCCGATCGAATATCGACCGGCTCGGGAGCAGGCATGGGCTCAATCCACCGGCCTCCGCCCGTCAAAAACTTACTGAACAGTGTGAAAACCTCCTTTCGAGAAGAGGTTGTCCGCAATTCATTACAGATAGGTGACAGACACTCCGACGGCACCGTGACTTCCTTGACGTGGTCGCCCTGGAGGACAACCCGGGCGTTGATTGGATGAAGCAGAAAGTCCGAATAGTCATTTAATCTTCCCAAATCGGAAGCCGCTGTTATTGGACCGTACGTCGCGCTCTCACCGAGCACGTACTCGGCTCCCAGCGATTTAAGTTTCCCGAGGGCTTCCTGTTGTGAATCCCCAATGGTAAAGCCCAGAAAGCTTCCCTTCGTCACAGTCCACGATTTAACGGACGCGGCTTGCGCCAATGTCGCATCCACTGCCGCCGCAAGGCGTGTTGTATCCTGTGGGAGCTCACCTTGAGCTTGCTCGGTTCAGTCGTTCTAGGATGTCTCGCCTTAAATCCGAGATTTGAGCATCCGATAGCTGCTTTGGTGTAGTAGTCACTGTAGGATGGCATGCGCAATTAACGATGAGCCCCAGCCCAAGCAATCCGAGCCGACCGATTTTGACGATTCTAGTGTTCATCGGCCAGCCACGTAATCGGTGATTCCTTGACCTAGAAGCACTCGTTGAGCCAGGTTCCCGTAATCGAATGGTAAGATACCTTGGCGCTCCATGATACTTGTAAACGGGTTATTAAATCCTCCTACGGATCTCGTATTTAAGGAACTACTTAACTCGGATCGCGCAGCTGCCCATCCTGTTGGGTCATCCTTGAAATATTTCTTGCTAAACTGCTGCACTCGCGCTTGCTCTCCTGACACGAGGGCGTAATCCAGGGCTTGCGTTGAGTTGTCACCCGGCGATATTCCATTCGGAGTATCTCCGCTGGCGATGCTGTAAAACCACGCCATGTTTGTGTTGACCAGACTAGCTCCTAGTTGGTCTAAGTAGTCGAGTGTCTTCTCACTCGTTTTTTCGAGAAATGCGCTTTTTGCCAAATTGTAGTTGACCATCGAAGCCGCAGCGAAAAAATTCGTATATCGGCCTCCATAGTTCCTCAGGAACTGATCGAGCCCTTGGTACAATGCTGATCGTGCGGCGAAATCAAAGGAAAGGTCGAGGCGGTGCGCCGTTACGACTATGTCGCCTTGTTCCGGATTTTGCAAACTGGGTGTCGTCTGGTTTCCTGCGCTGTTTGCGCCAGGCGAACCGGTCCCACCGGGAGTCTGTTGAGCGCTTGTATTGCTTCCGGAGGTATCTGAACCTAGAGGCAGGGTGATCGATACGATCGCAGAGTGAGTACCGATATTAGCGTCAAGGTCAGTAGTAGAGTAGACCAGCCTGGCCGTGGGATCGAAAGCATTTAGCCACTCGGGGCTGTAAGCGTCCCAGGGAGCGAGGCCTGTCGGATCCTTACTAACAAGCGGCCGATTGTTGACGTAGGCATACGGATTGAGCCGTTGACTGTCGTGTCCATCGCCTGCGACAGGATCAACAGAGATAAAGCGCCCAATGGTCGGGTCGTAAACGCGACCGTTCATATGAATGAGCCCGACCCCGTCGAGTTGTTCGTGGAACCCAAACCCGCGCCGCGTACCTTCTGTGAGGGCAGTCTGGTACCAAGTACTTGGAACACCCGCGGTCCAATTGCTTTGGCGGCGTTGCCCAAAAGAGCTTGAGCTCTCTTTGATGATTAGCGCGCCCGTAAGCCCGTTCACCACAGTGTCGCTGCTTCCCAGATGATCCGTCAGCACAAACGTCTTGGACGTCGAGGAATCTGAGTTTCGACTCACGATGATTTGTTCGCCTGAGGGCGTGCTCACGTAGTGGCGCCAATAAGTAAGGCCCGTCACAGTGGCGGTCATTTTCTCAAGGTTGTCACCAACAAACTCCGTAGTTTCTGTGCCGTCCGAGAAAGTGGACACTTCCTTGTACCGCTCGTGCTCGGGGTCGTAAGAGAACTGACTCGTGTACGTCGTGCCGCTCGGCGAGCCCTCTAGCGTCGTCGGCAGATTGTATGAAGCCCAGGTTTCTGCGAGTCCGTTCTTTGTTATGGCGTTGCCGTTAGCATCGTACGTGTACGAATTAGATCCAGCGGCCGTTACCCCATGTGGGTGGGCTCCCGTCGGCGAGGGATAAGTGTAGGTACCCACATCCGACTTGCTCGTGATGTCCCCGGCCGCATCGTAGGCCATAGTGAGATTGCTCACGCCGTTCAGAGTTGATGAGGCCAAGCGGTTCAAAGCGTCTGGCGTGAACACCTCGCACAGTTTTGAACCGCTTCCGTTGATCGTGCAGGTACCCGCTTGATTAGCGTCGCCCCGTTCCGTCAAATTGTCGGTCGTGTCCCACGTGTATCCTAGATTCTGCAGGTTGGTGGTTGATCCGCTGGTACCTGCCTGCAAGCTCAAGATCTGATTTGTCCAGGCCTTGTAACCCGTTGTGACGGTTAGTGCGGCAGAGCTCGCACCGATCGTGTCCTGAGTTGATGATCGCCAATCGTTCTCAGAAACCGACGTCCAGAGGGTAATCGGGGTCGAGTTTGTGACATCTAGAATTTCAACGGGCTCGCCGGCCGAATAGCCGTATTCGATTGTAAAGTTCGCTCCCGTGGTTCCGCTCGGCACTGGGCTCGTGGGGAAGGTGACGGTATATAAGAGGCCCTGCGATTGATATGAATAATAGTAGGTGTAAGTCTGATCGCTTACGATGGCTCGACTATAGAGGCGCGCTACCGAGTCATAGGTTAGATTTTCTGTATAGCCATATCCCGTGACTTGCTGAAGTCGGTCAACGTTATGCGAACTCGGCGAACTGCCCCAAGTCCAAGTGCTGGTCCCCTCGGGCTCGATCCTTGAAGTCATTCGACCCAATAGATCATAGCCTGCGCTGAATGACTGGCTTTTGGCGTCCGTCCACGACACCAGTTCGTTCAATGAATCTCCACTGTAGTTCCAGGTCCCCATATCCGGGTCTACCATTTGCGTACGGAAGCCGCGCAAGTTGAATGTGGCGCTTGAGGTCGCCCCTATGGCGTCAACAGCCTGATTTAGATTTCCGAATGCGTCGAATGCGTACTTTGTGGTTCCTCCCGGAGACGGATCGATTACTTCGCGCAATTTACCCGTGACGTCCGTTACTCGACTTACAGTGTTGCTGCGAGGGTCTTCGGTCTGAACTGTCCGACCGAGGTACGTGTACGTTGTAGTTCTATCAAGTGTGCCATTTGCCTGATAGAGCCCTTCGCTGCTGGGACGATTCAGAACGTCATATGACCATTGCCAATATCCGTTGGAATTGGTCGAGTAGGGCAAAATTAGGTCTAGTTGTCGTCCCAGCGAATCGTAGACATGAATCGCATCGACATTCCACACCGTTGGATTGCCAAGCCCATTGGATCGGTAGCTTTCGTCGTACCTCAGGCGATTAAACCCGTCATAGAATCTCTCATTCTCGTTAATCAAGCCGCCGCCGGAGGCATAGTCCACATCGAGAACATAAAAATGGAGATTAGTCACGCCCCAGCACTCCGAAGCGGAGCATGAATAGAAATTGGTCGTCGTATACGTGCCGTCCGGCCGCGTTACCTGCGTGTCTCTCCCGTAGTCGTCCTGAGAATGGCTGGTCGCCTCGCCGTTCATGTCGGTAACCGACGTCGGAACTCCAAAGTTATAGTTGTACGTTATCGTGGTGTTCTCTCCGAGCGCGTTCGATATTTGTTCGGGTAACTGACAGCGCGAGGTGGTGTAGGAATAGTTGTATGCCGTATACCTCGTTGTCATCGCGGACCCATCAGGATTCTCGCCTGTAACGCCGGTCAGGGAGATATTGCCGCACGTATCGAAACTGTACGCTGTGGTAACCTGAAGACCCGACACGTTGGGTTCGATCGTCTTCTGCATCGTTCGGCAATTCGTGGTGTCCGCAAGGTAACTGAAATTCCTTGTCTGCGTCGTTTGACCCGGAACAGCCCGTTGGTCGCTCAGGGTTTCAGGGAGGCCAAAACAGTTGTGGGTGGTGTCATTGAAGTACGTTGCATTCAGCGTTTGCGTCCATGTCAATCCGTTGAATGGCGAAGCGGGTGCGGTGGAGTCCGTGTCGGTCGTTGATATGACGACCTGTGTCGGATTACCGTAGCCATCGCCGTAGGTCGTGGTTTTACTCGATCGTGAGATCTGATCGCCGTTTTTGGACCCGCCCGTCTCCCAGAGATTGGTAACCTCAGATCCGAAATACGGAAACCAGCGGCTCTGATATCCGCTGCCAAGTGTTTGATAGCTTGGAGTTCCATACCATTGTTCTAGAGGATATGAGACTGAATCATTATAAGTGGTGCTTTGAACGGTCATGCCCGTATAAGGAAATATCTGCCCGTAGAAGTCGTACGTATACACAGCGTTTCTGCTATCAAATACCCGCTTCGCGTAAAAGCCCTCGAAGCCTCTTCCCTGCACTTGGGCCCGCGCGCCGTAGTAATACAATTGATCCTGATAAGTCGTACCCGTTCCGTCGGATGCCGTGAATTGACCGACGACGTACAGTGGCGCCAGATAGTCCACCTCCGGATACACCGCCGTGCTGTATTTGTCGTAATAGGTGGAGTTCGTGAGCGGGACATAGGTGGGACTTTGATTCATCCCAAATCCGTCGGTGAACGAAGTCGCAAGATCGGAAGGCGTACTCGCGCCATTGTGTGAGTAGTAGCTAAATGTGGATTCGAATGAGTTGGTGAATAAAACCAAGTCTGGCAATCCGTCGCCGTTCAGGTCCTGAATCTGAAAACCCAAGCCGGACCCGGCGATGTTTAGGCTTTGTGAAGTACCATACCCAGTGCCGGTGGACGGCAAGACGCTCAATTCATACGCTGACGACACATAGATGAGATCCTGGCGACCGTCGCCATTCCAATCCGCGCTTCCGACGGCCACCACAGAGTTTGCCACGAGCGAGGTGACGATCGGCGTAAAGCCTCCGGCGCAATTCGAGACCTCGACAGTTAAATTCTCAACGCCGTCGACCAAGACAATGTCAGAGCAGCCATCACCGTTCCAGTCTATGAGAATGGGAGGCGGCAGCGTGATCTGATCAGAGTAATTTATTGTAAAGGTCGGCCCAGCCGTGAACGCTGTGGAAGCGCCGTTGGAAATTAACGGGGTCGCATAGGTATCGTGAGTTGTGGAGTTCGAAGAGATGACAAGAATGTCGGCACGGCCATCGCCATTGAAATCGGCGGTTGTCACGCCGGTACCTTCGAGGCCAAACGGTCCGCCGCTCCCAATGCCATACCCGGTCGGCACCGTGTAGATCGTGACGGGAGTACCAAACTGCACAGTACCCGGTGGCACCGTTGTATTGTGCAAAGAGACTAGGCCGTTATTACTTGAATTGACTTCGATCAGATCGTCCAGCCCGTCTCCGTCGATATCGGCGGCGATTACCGATTGAGATTTTATTGTTAATGGGATCGATGAAAAGCTTCCGGCGCTATAGCTGAGCATCGCCATATCGCCATTCGGCTGGTTAAAGAGCACCTGTTGCTCGCCATTGCCTAGGAACCGGCCCACCGTGAGTAATGGGTTACTACTTTCGCCAAGAGTGCTAATCCCTGTGTTCACCGGAGTTGCCCAACCGGTTGCGGTGGCGAGTGCCACAAAGATCGGAGACGGCGAGGTCTGATCGACCCAGACGAGATCTGGCCGCCCATCGCCGTTTACATCCGCGAACAGGGTGGAGAGGAAACCACCCGTAGTGCCGCTACCGCTGGCGGTGGTCGGCCAGCCCTGCGCACCCGCCTGGTACACGATGTCCGTCGGTGGAAGGCACGTCGAAGCGGAGCACTCTTGCAGGGCCGTCAGGGTATTGCGTTTCGTCGTCGTGCCTTGTGTATACGCGAGGTTGTAGACCTTAATCACCGTTCCCGCGGGATAAACTTCGGTCGTGATGCTATTAAGCTGATTCGGCTCGGTGACCAAGTAGCCATCGACGTAAGCTGAGGGGATGTCATTCGAAGGTCGCGCGCCGTAGGTAAAGAGAACCTTATAGAAGGGTCCTTTGCCGCTCGCCGTAGTGGGGTAAAGAATGTGATCTATTCGATAGGTGCCGTTCGATTGCTGATAGGTCAGGGAGATTTTGTTTCCCACGCGGTCAGCGATCTGCGAGAGCGCCCACAATCGAATTGTGGTGCCCGCCAATACCTCCGAGTCCGTGGTACCGCCGTACGTATAGATCAGCCCATTCTTTGTTTTGACGGTGAAGGAGGTAACGGAGCCCGAGCCATTCGCAGTTACTTGCGAGAAGGTCTCCACCTCGGTCGCATATTGATTACCCACGACTACGTAGTTAGGGACAGTGCCACTCGTTAGTTTCAACTGCTTGCCATCGAGACAAAGCCGGTCCGTTTGTGTCAGAGTGACTGGGCCCGCCGCTCCGTCTTGTGCGTAGGTCTTGTTGCATCTGGTAATCGCCGAGAGGCCACCTATGCCCCACCCCATACCCATGATTCCATTGGAACCGCGACCATCGTAGGTGAGTGCTAGGTTCAATTGCACCGCACCTACGCCCGGTGGTACTTGAAGCGGGATGCGGTAATTTGCGCTGCCGGCGGGAGATACCGAGAACACACTCGGTGTTCGCCCCGCCGCGGTTGGCGTGACAATTGCGCCGGCGACTGCTGGCGACGACGACGTGGCGGTTGTCGCGCCCGTTCTACCCGATGCTCCTGATGGTATTAGGGGCTGCGGCGGAATTCCGCCGGTGATCGCGCCCCCGTTAACCCGGCCCAAGTAATTGGATTGCCCACGAATCTGCGACTGCATAAACAAGCCGTCGCCCGTCGAATTACTGAAATGCCCGGGGATGAAACGAAAATAATCGGCAGATGTCTGGAGATCGGTGCTCAATCCCGTGGCGGGTGAAAAAATCAAACCCGGAGAATTGCCGTACAGGAGATACGTCGGATTGGTCGATGTGAGTCCTTGCAAAATGGCGTCAGTGCGTTTGTCTCCGTTGAAGTCGCCTAACACCACGCCCGAATCGAGGGGCGACCAGTCCGCTGAAAATCCATCCTCACTCCAAGCCTGTACTCCCGCGGCGGCGAATATCGGTGTTCCCGGTTGCGCGAGAACGACGCCATTCATATTGGGCAAGAACTGAACAGGCAGGGGGGTGTTTGGACCCGTTCCGGCCGTCGGCTGGGCCTGTAGCAACAAATCGGCGTACCCGTCACCGTTGAAGTCGCCTGAGAAAATCGTGACTTCGGTACTCGCCCAGTTAAATCCCAAGTATCCATCGTTCCAACTTTGGGTCGGTCCTGACGCCGTAAACTGACCGTTTGCGTCAGCTGTGATGATCGCATTCAACCCCGCCGATGTTGTTGCCTGCAGAAAGACGTCGGCTTTGCCATCGCCATTAAAGTCGCCAGCCACGATCAGGTGTTGGTCCGCGGACCACAACACCCCCGCAGTGTCGACTGCGATTGTCTGGCTGATCGCCGTGATGCCGCTCGCTCCTGCCAGCAAGAGATAGCTGTCGCCAGGCGTCTTTGACTGAAGAAGAATATCGGCCTTACCGTCGCCGTTGAAATCGGCCACGATGACGTTGTAGCTCGCTGAGGACCAACTGATGCCGAGGTAGTTGCTGCTCCAGGACTGGAGCGATATGGTGAGATTCGTGCCGTCTGAGAGAATGATTCCGCTGGAGTTGTTTGGGTTTTTCGCGATGTAGAGAAGATCGGTAAACCCATCACCATTGAAATCACCAGGGTACAGGTCGTAGTCCTGGGTAGTCTCGGTAGTAAGCGTAAAGGGTGTTGAGGCGGGGTGCGCACTGCCCATCCATACCAGCAGCGCCAACGTGATCCATCCCTGGATGATTCTTCTCATTGCAATACTCCCTCAACTGTTTCACGAACCAACTGCGTCGCGATCAATCCGTCGTGGTGTGCCTATCCGAAGCTAGTAAAGACCCATCTACCGTAAAAGTGCTCGATTGCCTTGCCCGCTCAACTGTAACCGTGAGGCTCCGGCCCTCGAGCAAGCCACGAAGCGCCGCGATCGCCGACGCGGGGTCAGACAACGCGTTCCCGTCAATCGCTGTAATGACATCTCCCGGCTGAAAGCCGAGCTGGGAGAATGCGTCTAACCGGGGATTCGCGTAGACAACCAGGCCACGAAACGTACTTCCATCAAACGAAGGAGAAGCCCGAACGACATCGGTCAGCTCATCATGGCTATCGGCGGACGCGGGCGGCGTGGACGGCGGTCCTCCGACCGTGAGCAAGGCAGTTGAGGTGGGAATGAGGGTAGCTGGTTGTTTGCCCATCGCGTACAGTCGAGCGGTCTTCCCGTCCCGCTCTACCACTACGTAGTCTTCGTAAATTTCTATGAGACGGGCCTGATTTCCCAGCAACGCCCCGACCCGATACGGGTGGGGCAAGCGGGGGTTGGTCCCAATGAAGGCAACTCCATCGAGACGGCTTCGGCCAATTTGCGTGGCCGTAAGAATTAGCCACGTTGGAGCACTTGTTTGTGGCGCGAGGTGAACCACTGGTGCAGGTGGAACCGCACTATCCAGTGCGCGTGATCGCACTTTGGAGTCCTGCGGCAGAAAAGGAGGCCCCACCTTTGCCTGGTGCTCGCTCGAGCCGGGCGACAGATACATGATCGCAGTGATAACGACGATGCCGAGAATTGAGATGGCACTGAGCAAGAGGCAGATTCGAGCGCGATGGCGCGGCAACGCTATGTGCTGCGCATGAGAGCCATTCGCCCTCTCACCGAATCGCCTTCCCTGGTTACCCAATCCCCAACCTTTTTTATAGTTTATTCACCGCGGCGCTCCAATGCTGAGCGCTTCGAGAAGGTAGCACTCGACTAACTGGTATGCAACCCGAAAGTAGCGTCGGGCACTCGAATCGGATAAAGCCCTAATCGTAATCGTCGTTTAGCGAATCGCTGGGATGGCCCGATGGAACCTTCTTTGAGTTTTAGAACACTCAAAAATGCGGACCGCCTATTCGCGAAATATGAGGAAGAAGACATCGACGCGCGCACGCTGCGCCACGAAGCCTATAGTTCAGCAACCCGCACCGGTGGCGTTTGTAACTCAGAGTGAAGCTGCAAGACGCCTTGGGATCGGTGAGTGCACGCTTCATCAGTTCGCGCTCGCCTGGGTCGCAGCGAAGCCGAAGGACGCGCAGGCCTCCCGACTCGCGGAAGCACGGCGACGTGTCCAGCTCGCACGGACCGATTAATAGCTCAGTGCTTCAGCCAGAGCACAGAATCGCTACAAGCCAGCCTACGGCTTTCGCGCTCTCCAAGACCTTCCTGTTGCTGGCCACATCCAACGCCGCGCGTTCAAAACGGCGTCTTCAAGGCGTGCATAAAGCTCCTCGAGACACTGTAGATTCATCCAAGGAGGCCCGCGTCGGTGCGGGCCTTTCCTTTTCGCTTGTATGTCAAACGGATCCAGTGACGCGCCTCACGTCTAGGCGCAAAGTCTAATACCAACCCCTTGACGCGGCCGCGTCGATATCGTGCATAAGCCGTTGTATTTCATCGGCTTTTGGAGTTTATGCCCAAACCACCCTCTTTGTTAGTCTAGTACACGTCTAGCAAGAGGTATGGTTTATGAAGAGCATCATCTTCGTATTGCTCGCGCATTTTCATTCTGGCGTTACCGCGGCTGTGGGCGTCTTCGAGAGCATAGAACAGTGCCGCGCAGCGCTGGCTACGGCTAACGGGAACCAAGCTGCGGATTACACCTGCGATTCTCTGCAGGTAGCCGGAAACTGGAGCCGCAAGGCGCAAGCGATCTTGGCGAGGAATACGGGGAGTGCGCCGTGAGTGAGATGAGCATCCATCGTCCGCGATACTGAGTGCGTTACGAGGATTATTTGAAGCAGCAAGCCGCGGTTATTCCGCAGCGGCTACCCGCTCCCTTGGCTGTGCTGAAAGCTCGAGCCGAGGAAGCCCGCAGAGCCGGCCAAGCGGCAGATCGGGAAGCGGCGTGATCCTAGGGACATCAGACATAAAGCAACTGACAGGCTATGCACGGCCGAGTGCGCAGGCCCGTTGGTTGCGCCGGCACGGGTGGCGGTTTACCGTGAATGGACTCGGGGTGCCTGTAGTAGCACTCGCCGAGTTCCAACGACATATGGTCGGCGGGAAGGCGACAGCTACTCAAGAGCCTAACTTCGATTGGGATGCGATAAATGGGACGCAAAAGAAGGCTGGATAACCACCTACCGCGGCGCGTGTATCTGGTCCATGGCGCTTACTGGTTCCGTCCGAAGGACGGCAAGGCAGTCAATCTCGGCCGCGACATTGCTACCGCTCTCGCCCAGTACGGCACGCTGATAGGAGACTCTTGGGTCGGCCGAACGTTGGGCGATGCGATCGACAGGTACCGGACAGAAGTCCTGCCGTTGAAGCGCTCCGCGACTACGCGAACCGACCAGGCGAAACAGCTAGACCGTCTCAAGCTCGCATTCGGCACCATGCTCCCGGACAACGTCACGGCGCGGCATTGCTACGCCTACCAGGACGGCAGGAGAGGCGAAGACGGTAAGCGGGTGCCAATAGTCGCCCGGCACGAGATAGCGTTACTGCGCCATGTGTTCACCAAGGCTATTCGGTGGGGCGTGGCCACCAAGAATCCTGCCGATGGGCTCGAGCTTGGTCCGCGTAGCCCGAAGCGCGCCCAAGTGACGCTCGAGCAAGTCGAGGCATTCAAGCAGCGAGCGGACGAACGTATGCGCGTGGCTATCGATCTCGCGGTGAGTCTCGGCCAACGCCGAGGGGACCTCCTGAAGCTCAAGCGGGAGAATCTGACGGACGCCGGGATCTACGTTGAGCAAGGCAAGACGGGCGCTAAAGTTCTGATCGAGTGGAGCAAGGATCTTGAGGCGATCGTCGCCAGGGCGAAGGCCATGTCACCGCAGATACCGGGGGACTATTTGATCCGCAAGCGCAACGGACGGCCCTACTCCCCTCGCGGCTTCACCGCGATATGGCAGCGGCTCATGGCTAAGCACGTGAAGGCTGGCGGCGTTCGGTTCACTTTCCACGACCTGCGGTCGGTGAGTGCGGACGGGGCCGCAACGCCGGAGGAAGCTCGAGACCGGCTGGGCCATGCCAGCGTCGAGACGACGAAGCGGCATTACCTGCGAGGGGTGACCAGAGCTAAGCCAAGGTCTTGACCTTCAGGGCAGATCAACCAACAAAAGGGGAAGGCAGATGATCTACGCTCTTTTTTCGTGCTTTCAAATCGCAGCGGGGCAGTTTCAGTGCGACCCGTATCCTAGCACAGCGCCAGCTGCAATCTATCGCACACTCGAGGAGTGCAAGGCAGACGCGTCAAGATATGGAACGCCCGACAAAGAGGGGCACTACCGGAAGGTGCCCAGCATGTGGTGGGAGTGTCGAGGGAAGCACGTTGATGCGTGGGAAACGCAACGGTAAAATCGCCAACACTCAAGAATATTCAACACTCGCCGGAATATTCAACACTTGGAAATCCTAGGCGCGTGCAAGTACTTGATTTAAAGCGCGCCCGGACGGATTCGAACCGCCGACCACCTGGTTCGAAGCCAGGTGCTCTATCCAGCTGAGCTACGGGCGCATAGGAGGCGGGAAGTGTAGCTAAAATCCCGGCGCGCCGGGCCTGCGAGCTCCGTGGGCATGCGCAGCCCGCGACCGGCTGGCCTCGTCGGCAAGGAACTTATCCCTCCGGCAAGGCTCGAATGAGACAATAATCAACCACTTACGGTCTCGCTCGGCGCCGCTGGCGGCCGTGGCCCCCTAGGCCGTAAGATCGCAGTGGATCGACGACAACTCCTACCCGATAACTAGAGGATCTCCGATGAAGGCTTGGATACCGTTTACGCTGTTTATTGCGCTTGGCTCCGCTGCCCATGCTCAGGCTGATTGCACGTACCCTCGCGCACCGGCGAGTATTCCCGATGGCAACACGGCTTCCAAGGACGAAATGATCGCCGGCAAGAATGATGTGGCGCGCTACAACAATGAAATGAATGCTTACCTGGACTGCATCAAGCTGGAAATCACGGCAGCAACCCCCAAAGATCCTTCTAAGCTGACCAAGGAAGAGCGTGCCAAGGCCGACGAGCAGAACAAGGTGCTGACGCAGAAGAACAATGCGGCGGTGGACGAGTTGCAGTCGGTGGTCGGACGCTTCAACGAGCAGCTGAAGATCTACAAGGCCAAGCACGCGTCGTAATCGGACCGGCGGACGCGCTCCGCCGGCATTGAGAATTTATGCAGGCTAGTGCGCTCATCACCCCGCGTCTGGCCGAAGAGGCAATCAACTCTCGGCTGACGTGTCTGCCGATCGAATCGCTGCCGCTTGCGCAGTGCGTCGGCGGCACTTTGCGGGAAAACATCTACGCCGAACGCGACCAACCGCCGTTCGACCGCGTGAGCATGGACGGTATCGCGGTCGACAGCGGGGCGTTGCGCCGGGGGGTGCGGCGGTTTCGCGTCCAGGGCACTCAACCAGCCGGCTCACCGGCTTTGACGCTGGCACCGGATGAGGCCATCGAGGTGATGACCGGCGCGGTGTTGCCGCTCGCAAGCGATTGTGTCGTCCCGGTCGAGCAGTACCAGCTCGTCGACGGTTTCGCCTCCCTCGGCCCCTCGGTGGTGACGAAGCCCTATCATAACGTGCACCGTCGCGGCAGCGATGGCAGGCAGGGCGCGTTGCTGCTCGAGAGCGGAACGTTGTTGAGGCCCCCGGAAATCGCCGTGGCCGCCTCGGCGGGCATGGCGCGCGTGCGCGTGAGCAGCCAGCCCGCGGTCATGATCGTATCGACGGGCGATGAGCTGGTCGAGCCGGGCGACCCGATTGCGGATTTCCAGGTGCGCCGCTCGAATGCCTATGCGGTGGCGGCGACGCTGCGTCGGCGAGGATTTGCACGCGTGGGCGACGATCATGTGCTCGACGACGAGGCACAGCTGCACGAGCGTCTGTCGCTGCATCTGACCACGCACGAGGTAGTGATCCTGAGCGGCGGGGTTTCGATGGGCAAATTCGATCTGGTTCCCAAGGTGCTGGCGCAGCTCGGCGTCGAGCAGGTCTTCCACAACATCGCTCAGCGTCCGGGCAAGCCGATGTGGTTCGGCATCGGTCCCCACGGACAGGCGGTATTCGGCCTTCCCGGCAATCCCGTCTCTACGCTGGTTTGTCTCAGCCGCTACGTCATTCCCGCGATCGCGGAGGCCATGGGCACACGGCGTGCCGGGCCCGAGCGTCTGGCGCTCGCCTCGCCGGTGACGTTTCAGCATACCTTGACTTACTTTCTGCCCGTCACCATTGAGTACGATGAGTGGGGCCGCCCATGGGCGGAACCGCGGCCGCCGAACGGCTCGGGGGATTTCTTGAGCCTGGCCGGCACCGACGGCTTCGTCGAGTTGCCGCCGGGCCCAAATACCTACCCCAAAGGATTCGTCACCAGCATGTATCGGTGGTGACACGACAGAGGACTATGGTGGAAACCAACGTTCACGACATCCAGGGAGCCAAGAACCCGGTCGACCGGCGCGGCCGGCCGCTGCACGACCTGCGAATCTCGGTGATGGACCGCTGCAATTTTCGCTGCCCCTACTGCATGCCGAAAGATCAGTTCCATGAGCACTACCGGTTCTTGAAGTCTCAGGAGCGCCTGTCTTTCGATGAGATCGTGCGTCTTGCGCGGCTGTTCGCGGGTCTCGGGGTGCGAAAGCTCCGTCTCACCGGCGGCGAGCCGCTGCTGCGCGCGAATCTGTCGGATCTGGTCGGCGATCTGTCGAGCATTCCGGAAATCGAGGATATTGCGCTCACGACGAACGGTGTGCTCCTCGCGCAGCACGCCATCGACCTGCAGGCGAACGGATTGAAGCGCGTGACCGTGAGCCTGGATACCCTCGATCCCGAGATCTTCAAGCGCATGAGCGGCGGATTTGGCGCGCTCGATCAGGTCCTTGGGGGCATCGACGCCGCCCTCGCCGCGGGACTCGCTCCCATCAAGGTGAACACCGTGGTCGAGCGCGGTGTGAACGATCACACGGTGCTCGACCTCGTCAATCATTTCCGGGGCAAGCCCGTGATCGTGCGGCTCATCGAATTCATGGACGTGGGCAATCGCAACGCCTGGCGGCCGGATATGGTGATTCCATCGCGCGAGCTCGTCGAGCGGATCAGCGCGCGCTGGCCCATTCACCCGATCTCCGCAAACTATCGCGGCGAGGTGGCGAAGCGCTGGCGCTTCGAGGACGGCGCCGGCGAGATCGGCTTCATCTCTTCGGTATCGCAGCCGTTCTGCGGAAATTGCTCGCGGGCGCGTCTCTCATCCGAGGGCAAGTTCTATACCTGTCTTTTCGCGACGCATGGGCTCGACCTGCGCGAGGCGATGCGGGCCGGGGCCGCTGATGCCGACTTGCTGCAGATGATCCGCGGAACGTGGCTCGGGCGCGGCGATCGCTACAGCGAATTGCGCGGAGCGTCGAACGGCACGACTCAGGCGGGCGAGAAGAAAATCGAGATGTATTACATCGGCGGCTAGCGTCATGAGCTTTTCACACCTCGATGCCGATCGCCGCCCGACCATGGTCGACGTGAGCGACAAGACCGCGACCAAGCGCACGGCGGTGGCCGAAGCGCGGGTGCGATTTCCGGCGGTCGTAGCCGCAGCCCTGCGGGAAAGCGGCTTGCGCTCGAGCAAGGGTCCGATTTTCGATACCGCCATCGTCGCCGGTGTCATGGGCGCGAAGCGCACGCACGAGCTCATCCCCTTCTGTCATCCCTTGGGGCTGGAAAGCTGTCTCGTCGCCATTGAGCTTCAGGGAAATGACGCGGTGATTCGCTGCACGGTGTCGGTGCACCACAAGACCGGAGTCGAAATGGAGGCCCTCACCGGGGCCAGCGTGGCGGCGCTTACCGTGTACGACATGTGCAAGGCGCTTTCGCACGACATCGTGATCGCCGATCTGCGGCTCCTGGAAAAGCACGGCGGCAAGAGCAGCTTCTGCAGGGAAAGGGCCTCTGGGGATGCCGTCGGCGAGGATGCGAATCGCAAGGACGGGGCTGCGCCATGAGCTCATCCGCATCAGCCCCTCCGGTATACGGACTGGTGCTCGCGGGCGGCTTGAGCTCGCGCATGAAGCGCGATAAGGCGACGCTCGAGTACGGCGGCAAGAGCCAGCTCGAGCGGGCCTACGAGCTCGCAGCCCGCCATCTGTCCAGAGTGTTCGTGTCGGTGCGCGCGACGCAGGCGACCGAGCCGTCGCGTGCGCATCATCCACTGATCATCGACTCGGTGCCGGGCGAAGGGCCGATCGTCGGCATTCGGTCGGCTCTCGCGGCACACCCGCAGGTGGCATGGCTGGTGGTTGCCTGCGATCTGCCGTTTTTGAGCGATGCGGCGCTCACCCAGCTCATCGCCGAGCGCGATGCGAGCGCGAGCGCGACGGCGTTTCGGAGCGCCCACGACGGCTTGCCCGAGCCGCTATGCGCGATCTGGGAGCCCAGGTCGGCCAGTGAGCTCGACGCTTATGAGGCGGCGGGCGGAAGATGCCCGCGCAAGTTCCTGATGCGTCACGCGGTCCGGATTCTCGAACCGAGCGACCGGCGCGCGCTCGACAATATCAACACGCCGGATGAGTATCAGGACGCCATACGATCCTTCGGCGCCGAGGCCCCCGTCCCCATGCAGCTCAAAATCCAGTACTACGCCTTGATGCGCGAGCAGGCGGGTCGCTCCGACGAGACCCTCGAGACCGCCGCCGCCACGCCCGCGGACCTCTATGCGGAGCTGAAGGCCCGCTACGGGTTCACGCTCTCGCGGGAGCAGTTGAAAGTGGCCGTGAACAGCGAGTTCGCATCCTGGTCGCGCAAGCTCGCCGCGGGCGACGCCGTGGTTTTCATTCCTCCTGTGGCGGGCGGCTGATGGGCTTTCGCTTTGCGCAAGAGGCCATCGACACCGCAGCCGCGCGCCGCGAGCTTCTCGATCCCGGTGCCGGCGGCTTCGTCACATTCGAGGGCTGGGTGCGTGATTTCAACGAGGGACGGGAAGTCACGGCGCTCGAGTACGAGGCGTTCCAGGCCCTTGCCCTCAAGGAGGGCGAGCGCATCGTTGCGGAGGCCAGGGCCCGCTTCCCCATCCGGCACGCCCTCTGCATCCATCGCGTCGGCGCCCTCGCGCTCACCGACATGGCCGTATGGGTCGGGGTGAGCGCGACGCACCGCGGGGAGGCGTTCGATGCATGCCGCTTCATCATCGATGAGGTCAAGCACCGCGTGCCGATCTGGAAAAAGGAACACTATCGCAGCGGCGACTCCGGTTGGGTGAATTGCGAGCGCTGCGCAGCCGCTCCGGGCGCCGCCGCGCACTCGCATACGCACGAGCCCGCCATCGCGCCCGGCCACGAGCCGAATGCAGCCTGATTACTCTCGACAAATTCTCCTGAAAGACGTCGGCGCGGCCGGGCAGGCCGCCCTCGCCCGCAGCCGCGTGCTCATCGTCGGCGCCGGCGGGTTGGGAAGCCCCGTGCTTCAGTACCTCGCGGGCGCAGGCGTCGGACTTCTCGGTCTGGTGGAGGCGGACGTTCTGCAGGCGAGCAATCTGCATCGCCAGCCGATCTACGAGCTCGCACGCGTGGGCGAGAGCAAGGCGGCGCTCGCCGCCGCAGCCGTTGCGAGATTGAACCCCGCCGTTCGCCTCGAGCAGCACGCACAGCGCTTCGACGTCGACAACGCGCTGCCGCTGGTGCGGGCGCACGACGTTGTGGTCGATTGCACCGACAATTTCCGCACCAAGTTCCTCATCAACGATGCCGCGGTGCTGGCCGCACGGCCTGCAGTCTTCGCGAGCGTCTATCAGTACGAGGGACAGCTTCAGGTCTACAAGCCGCTCGCGTCCCATGCGTGCCTGCGCTGTCTGTGGCCGGACGCGACGGCGGACGGCGTGGTGGGCAACTGCGCCGAAGCCGGCGTGCTCGGGCCGGTACCCGGCGCCTTCGGTGCCATGCAGGCGCTGCTCACCCTGAAGATCCTGCTGGCGATGCACGGACAGCTCGAGGGCGAGCTTTTGATCATGGACTTCACGACGTTCAGCAGCATGAAGCTCAAGGCTCCCCGCCGAGCGGAATGCGCGGCGCCCCACTGCGCTCTCGTGCGGGAGCTGGTGCGCGATGACGCGGACATCGAGATCGGGCTCGAGTCCCTCGAGGAAGCCGGCAGCTCTTACGAGCTCATCGACGTGCGGACCATGGAGGAGTTTGCGGCGCGGCCCACGCCCGCTCGCCACCTGCCGATGGCGTCGCTTCTCGCGGATCCGGGATTGCTCGCAGAGGATGTACAGTACCTGCTGATCTGCGCCTCTGGAAAGCGGAGCCTCGCCGCCGCACGCGAGTTGCGCAAGAAGGGTCTGCGCGCCCGCTCGCTCGCCGGCGGTCTTTCGGGCTTGAAGCACTAAATTAGCATGCGCTTCGACAGCAAGCTGCCTGATGTCGGCACCACCATCTTCACCGTCATGTCGCGGCGGGCGATCGAGGAAGGCGCGATCAACACCGGCCAAGGGTTCCCCGACTATCCCATCGATCCCCGCCTCGCCGAGGCGCTGGTGGAGGCCGTCGCGGAGGGTCACAACCAGTATGCGCCGATGGAGGGTGTCATTCCGCTGCGCGAGCAAATCGCGGCGAAGCTGCAAGCGAGCCACGGGATCGGCGTCGATGCGCTCACTGAGATCACCGTGACCTGCGGCGCCACCGAGGCGCTCTACGATGCCATCCAGGCCGTGATAGGTCCCGGGGACGAGGCATTGATTTTCGATCCGGCCTACGATGCCTACGATCCGGCGGTGCGACTCGCGGGCGGCCGCTGCATTCGCATTCCGCTCGAGCCGCCGGCCTTCGAATTCGATTGGGATCGAGTGAGGCAGAGCCTCACGCCGCGTACCCGCCTCATCATCGTCAACAGCCCGCAGAATCCGAGTTGCACCATCGCGAGCGGCGCGGATCTCGAGGCGCTCGCGGCACTGGTGCGCGACCGGCCGATCAGCATCCTGGCGGATGAGGTCTATGAGAACGTGGTGTTCGATGGACATCGCCACGCCTCGGTGCTTGCGCATCCGGAGCTGCGCGAGCGCAGCTTCGCCGTGTTCTCTTTCGGCAAGGCGCTGCACGCCACCGGCTGGCGCACCGGCTATTGCGTCGCCCCGCCGCTGCTCACGCGCGAGCTGCGCAAGGTGCACCAGTTCAACACCTTCAGTATCGCGGCGCCGCTCCAGCATGCGATCGCTCGCTATGTGGCGCGCTGTCCCGAGGTCTGGGGCGGGCTATCGGCCTTTTTTCAGCGCAAGCGCGACCTGCTCGCCGATCTTTTGAAGGATTCGGGTTTCGAAGTGCTCCGCTCCGCGGGCACGTATTTCCTGCTGGTGGACTATCGCGCGCTCAGCCGCGCGACCGATTTGGAATTCACGGATCGCCTGATCCGCGAAGCCAAGGTTGCGAGCATTCCGCTGTCGCCCTTCTACGCCGAGCCGCCGCCCATGACGCTGCTGCGCCTGTGCATCGCGAAAAAAGACGAGACGCTGGCGACCGCGGCCGAGCGGCTGCGGTCTTTCGCCTCTGCTTGAGCATCGATATCAGCAGAAGCGCGGCAAGCGCGACGAGGTCCGCGCTCGCGATCGCGCCACCGCCGCCTGAGCCGCTGAGACCGGATCCGCGGCGCGTCACGTGAACGTTGGCCGTGCCTTGGTGCACGTCCGTCTCGAACGCGGTGAGCGCGGTGTCGAAATTGCCGATCATCCGGTTCGTTGCGGCATCGAAGCTCTCTGAGCTGCCCGTGCGGACATTGCGCGGCATATCCACCCAGGTCGAATTTTGATGGTGAGTGTCGGTGCCGCCGGCCCTGAGCACGAGCGAGCGTGTCTCTGGATCGACGACCGCGAGATCCACGAGCGTGATCGTATCGTTGACCGTGCCCTTCACGACGTAGGCACCGACGATCGTCCAGTAGCCCAGCGAGTACTTGTTGTCCTCCCTGTAGATCACCTGATCCCAGGAGACGAGCGCCATCAGATCGACGTTGTATAACCTCTGCACTCCCGCCAGGCCCTCGAAGCCTTTGGCGGTGGTCAAGTAATAATCGGGGATGATCACGATCTCGCTCACGAACTTGCGGTCCAGGAACCTGCGCCGGATCTGTTCGAGCAGCTCTTGCTTGTGAGGCGCCTCGAGCGCCGCATCGCCCGCAAAGGACTGCGACGGCAGGAACGCGAGGCCCACGCGCAGCGGCACGCGCAGCTCCGGGATGGCGTTCTGCGGCGGCGGTGTATTTCCGTTCGGATACAGGAAGCTCACCAAGCTCGAGGAATTGTGCATCTCCGTGCGATGAGCCATGGTGCAGCCCGTACCGATCGCCAGAAAAACCAAGAGCCCGAGCATTCGCCGCATGTTCATGACTCCACTCCTTGGGTTTGAAACGTGCGGTAATCCTGGACGGCCGCGTTCCGAAGCGCCAAGGCTCGCGCAGCGGGTATACTCCGTGATTCCGCCGGTACCGGAATTTGATACTTATTGTCAGGGAGACCGCATGAGTGGCGCAGCCATCCTGGTGAGGGCAATAAAGACACGGTTGAAGGCTCAAGGCGTCTCCTACCGCAGGTTGGCCGAGCTCCTCGGCATCAGCGAGCCCACGGTGAAGCGCGATCTCGCGCGCGGTAACTTTTCTCTGCAGCGGCTCGATCGCATTTGCGATGCTCTGGGCGTCAGCTTTGCGGATCTGGTTCAACCCGCCGAGCACGACGCGCTCACCGAGCTGAGCGAGCAGCAGGAGCAAGCGCTGGTGACCAATCCACGCGCCCTGGTGGTGACTTACTTGATCGTGAACGACTGGAAGTTCGATGAGATCGTGTCCACGTTCCAGCTCGACGATAACCAGCTCGTCAACATCCTGCTGAAACTGGACGCGCTGCGGATCGTCGATTTTCAGCCGCCGAAGCGGATGCGAAAACTTACGGCGCGCAACTTCAGCTGGCGAAAGGACGGTGCCGTGCAGGAGTACTTTCTGCGGCGCGTGATCCCGGAGTTCTTCAACGCCCGCTTCGACGCTCAGGGCGATGAATTTCGATTCGTCGGCGGACTTCTGTCATCCGCCTCCGTGCTGCGGCTCCAAGCCTCGATTCGTCACGTCGCGGCGGAATACGAGCAACTCGCGCATCACGATGCCCGCCTTCCGCTGGAGCAGCGACATAGCTGCTCGGCGATTCTCGCTCTGCGATCCTGGGAATACTCCGAGTTCTCCAAGCTCCGTCGCGAGAAAGCCTAGCTCGCCGCCGCCCTGAAGCGCGCCCTCACCGAAGGCAGGCTCTGCCGCTGGCGGATACGGGCGGCATCCATGAGCATGCGGCCCGCCCAGCGGTATACGTTGTTCTCCTTGACGGTTCTGCGCAACAGGCTCATGCGGTCGCGGCGCTCGTCGCGGCCCATGCGCATCGCGATCTCCATCGCCTCGGCGGTTTCGTTGACGTCGAATGGGTTGATCAGCACCGCCTCGGTCAGTTCCCGCGACGCACCGGCGAATGTCGATAGGATGAGCACGCCGTCCTCGTCCTCGCGCGAGGCTACGAACTCCTTGGCGACCAGATTCATGCCGTCGTGCAGGCTATTGACGAGGCAGAAGTCGGCCGCGCGGTACAGCTCGAACACGCTGCGCGGCTCCTGATGCTCGCTGATCAGCACGATCGGGCGCCACTCCCCCTCGGCGAACTTGGCGTTGATGCGCTCGACCTCCCGGTGGGTCTGTGCCTGCAGGTCCCGATAGGCCGGCAGCTGGCTGCGCGAGGGCGATGCGATCTGCAGCAACGTGACGCGTCCGCGATGTCGCGGATTTCTCTCGAGCAATGCCTCGAGCGCTTGGAAGCGTTCGAGAATCCCCTTGGTGAAGTCCCAGCGCTCGACGCCCAGGCCGATGACGACCTCGGGGCCGAGGTGATAGCGCTCGCGCACCGCGGCTCGGCAGGCGTTCACGTCGGGCAGATCGAGGAGCCAGCGGGGCGGCCATTCGATCGAGATGGGATAGGCCGCGACCCGGCACACCCGGCCCTGATGCGTCACGGTCATGTGCTCATGATCGATCTGGCACTCGAGAAACCGATCGACCGTGTCGAGAAAATTCTGGCAGTGATAGCGCGTGTGAAATCCCAGAATGTCCGCCGACAGCATGTGCAGGAGCATCTCGCGCTTCCAGGGGCATACGCCGAAAGTCTCCGCGTTCGGCCACGGGATGTGCCAGAAGAGCGCGATGGTCGCCTTGGGAATTTTCGCGCGAATGAGCTTCGGCAAGAGGGCAAAGTGAAAGTCCTGAATGAGCACCACCGGGCTGTCGGTGTTCGATTCGGCCGCCACGACCTCGGCAAACTTGGCATTCACCTCCTCGTAAGCCCGCCAGTCGCTCGGGCGAAACGCCGGTCGCACATACGCGAGGTGGCAGAGCGGCCACAGGCCCTCGTTCGAGAATCCGTAGTAATAGCCCTTCTCCTGCTCCTCGCTGAGCCACACCCGGCGCAAGGTGTAGGTCGGCTTGTCGGGCGGCACTCCGAGGTGATCGAATCGATCCACCGTGTCGCGATCCGCCGTGCCCGCACCGTGCGCCACCCACACCCCGGAGCAGGCGCGCATGATGGGCTCGAGTGCCGTGACCATGCCGCTCGCCGGAACTTGCACCACGGGGCGGTGATCCGCATTGTAGTTGTGGATGTACGGCTCTCGGTTCGAGACGATGATCACTTGGGCGGAATGCAGGTGATCGCGCACCACCTGGCGCAGCGCCTGCGGGGTCCAGTTCTCGCGAAAGTCGATCTCCAACCGCTGCTTCTCCTCGGCCTCCGCCAGCACCTGGCGAACCTGGGACAGGATGGGAAGCGAGGCGCGCGGCGACTGGGCGTTGTCGAGAAAGCGCTTGCCGCGTATGTCGCCGATCAGCACGTTGACGAGTCGCCGCAGCTGCAGCCACGCGACCAGCACGACCAGCAAGGCGAGCAGCAGCACGGCGATGCCGAGAAATACCAGCACGAAATCCCGTGCCGTGCGCTGGCGCCGGTCGACGAAGCTCAAGTCCGAGAGCATCAGCACCCGGTACGGCGTCGGCGTCGCCGCGTCGTAGTCGAAGCGCGAGATCTCGACCGAGCCGGAGGCAAGCTGCACGATGCCCGCGGAGAACGGCGTCGCCTTGCCATCCTGCTCGCAGGTGATGGCATGCGGTGCGCGCTCGCTGCGTGCAATGGTGCCGCCGTCGGGCCGGCATATCAGCACGGCGAGCAAGCGCTCATCCGCCGTCATGCGCGCCAGATAGCTGCGCAGCCTCGCATCGTTCCCCTGGGCCACGAACTCGGCCATCGGCGCTTCTACCGTGTGCATGACGAGCTGGGCGCGCGCCTCGACGTCGGCGCTGAACCATTCAGCCAGCAGTTTTTGAATATACGGGAGGCCGACGTACGCGACGACACACGAGGCCAATGCCAGCGGCAGCACGAAACGCAATATGACGGAGCGAAACAACGCGCCTCCGGAAAAAGGGTCTTTGTTCGGGGAGCTCGACCTTCAGCAAAATACCGAAATTCGTCGGCTCAGTCTGCAATGCGTCATCTTATATATCTTCCATTCAATGCACGCATGGGTGTAATAATTACATGTGCGGCGAAAGATGGCGCGGGTTGGGGGCTTGGGCTATGGTTCCGCTGGAATGCACCCCCGACCCCCTGCCCCCTCGCGCGACTGGTGTCTGTTTCTCGACGTCGATGGGACCTTGATCGAGCTCCAGGAAACTCCCTCGTCCGTGGTCGTGGGTGATGCGCTCAAGCAGTTGCTCGAGGAGGTCTCGAGGCGCCTGGATGGCGCGCTCGCACTGGTGAGCGGTCGAAGCATCGAGGTCTTGGATGAGCTCTTCCATCCCCTCGTATTTCCGGCTGCCGGGCTGCATGGTGTCGAGCGCCGTCTGGCCACGGGTGAGCGGCGCGGGCAAAGCTATCGGGATACGGCTCTCGCGGGCGCGCGTGCGAGCCTGACGCTGTTCGTCGAATCGCACCCCGGGACGCTGCTCGAAGACAAAGGCAGGGCGCTTGCCGTGCATTTTCGCCTGGCACCCGAATCTGAGACGAGCGCTCGGCAGGCCGTGGCGGCGGCGGCTCGCGCCTTGTCGCCCGGCTATCATGTGCAGGAAGGCAAGATGGTGCTCGAGATAAAGCCCTTGGGTTTCACCAAGGCGACGGCCATCGAGGAATTCATGCAGGAAGCGCCGTTTCTGGGGCGGACGCCGGTGTTCGTCGGCGACGACCTTACGGATCAGGCCGGCTTTCGCACCGTCGAGCGCTTGGGCGGCATTTCGATCGCCGTGGGTCATCGCGTGCAAGGCCAGTGGCGTTTCGACAATCCCGCCGCTGTGCGGCGCTGGCTCGGCTCGATCGCGACGCTCGAGTGACTCAGGGACGCAGCTGTCCGTTGCCCCGCACCACATACTTGTAGCTCGTGAGCTGCTCGACGCCCACGGGGCCTCGTGCGTGGAACTTGTCGGTGCTGATGCCGATCTCGGCACCCATGCCAAACTCGCCACCGTCCGCGAATTGAGTCGAGGCGTTGTGCAACACGATGGCGCTGTCCACCTGCGTCAGGAATCTCTCGGCCGCCGCGGGGTCCGCGGTGACGATGCAATCGGTGTGCCGCGAACCATAGCGGCGGATGTGCGCGATCGCCGCATCCACACCATCGACCACGCGCACGGCGATGACCGCATCGAGATACTCCGTGGACCAGTCCTCCTCGACTGCGGCCTTGATGCGCTCGTCGGCCTGCCGGGTCGGCTCGTCGCCGCGCACCTCGCACCCGGCTGCGAGCAGCGCCGCGACCAGCGGGCGCAGGTGGGTGGGCGCACATGCTCGATCGACGAGCAGCGTCTCGGCCGCGCCGCAGACGCCCGTGCGGCGCATCTTGGAGTTGAGAACGATCTCCTGGGCCATGGCGAGATCGGCGGCACGCTCGACGAATACGTGGCATAGGCCCTCGAGATGGCCGATGACCGGCACTCGCGCCTCGCGTTGCACTCTCTCTATGAGTTGCTTGCCGCCGCGCGGCACGATGACGTCGATGTAACGCGCCATCTCGGCGAGCATGTAGCCGACTGCGGCACGGTCCGTGGTCGGCACCAGCTGGATGCAGGCGCTCGGCAGTCCGGCGACCTGCAGCCCCTCGCCCAGGCACGCGTGGATGGCGGCATTCGAGCGCGAACTCTCGGAGCCGCCGCGCAGGATCACCGCATTCCCGGACTTGAGACAGAGCGCGCCGGCATCGGCAGTCACGTTCGGACGGCTTTCATAAATGATGCCGATCACCCCGAGTGGGACGCGCCGGCGCTGGATGCGCAGACCGTTCGGGCGGGTCCACTCCGCGAGCACCGTGCCGACAGGATCGGGCAGATCGACGATCGCCTCGAGCGCGCGCGCCATGCACTCGACCCGCTGCTCATCGAGTCTCAAGCGCTCGAGCAGCGGCGCACTCGCGCCCTCCTCCCGGGCCTCCTGCATGTCGCGCTCGTTCGCGGCCAGTATCTTGTGACGGCGGGCGCGCAGCGCCGCCGCTGCGGCGCGCAAGGCGCGATCTTTCTGGTCGCTGTCGGCGAGCTCGAGCGCGAGGGCTGCGGCGCGTGCCCCGCGACCGATCGCATCCATGACTCCGATGATCATTGCAATGCTCTCAAAAGTACCAGATCGTCGCGGTGCACGATCTCATCGCGGCCGCGGAAACCCAGCAGCTTCTCGATCTCGGCGGATTTCCGGCCGAGAATACGCGCCGTGTCGGCGTCCGAATAGGCACAGATGCCGCGCGCCACTTCGACACCGTCGGGTCCGACGATGCTCACGGTATCGCCCCGATCGAAGCGGCCCACGGCGCGCGTCACGCCGGCGGGGAGCAAGCTCTTACCCTGCATGAGTGCGCGCACCGCGCCCTCATCCACCGTGATCGCGCCCGCCGGCCGCAGGGTCCCGGCGATCCATTGCTTGCGGGCGGCGGAGGGCGTCGATGACGGCACGAACCAGGTGCAACGCGCGCCGTCCTCGATCCGCCTCAACGGGTGTGGGTCCGCTCCGCGAGCGATGCACAAATGGCACCCCGCGCCGACCGCGATTTTCGCGGCGGCAATCTTGGTCTGCATGCCTCCGGTTCCGAATTCGCTGGTCGAGCCGCCCGCCATGGCTTCGATGGCGGGAGTGATGTCGAGCACACGGGAGATGAATTCCGCGTCCGGATCCTCGCTGGGGTTGGCTGTATACAAACCATCGATATCCGACAGAAGAATCAGGCAGTCCGCACCGGTCATCTGCGCGACGCGCGCCGCCAGCCGATCGTTGTCCCCATAGCGGATCTCGGCGGTGGCAACTGTGTCGTTCTCGTTGATCACCGGCACTGCACCCAATGACAGCAGGGTCTCCAACGTCCCGCGGGCGTTGAGATAGCGCCGGCGCTGCTCGGTGTCGCCCAGGGTGAGAAGAATCTGGGCCACCGTAATTTCGCGCGCTTCCAGGGTTTCCTTGTAGGCATGCGCCAGACGAATCTGACCGACGGCCGCAGCCGCCTGACTCTCCTCGAGTTTCAGCTTACCCGCACTCACGCCGAGATGCCGGCGGCCGAGCGCAATGGCGCCGGAGGAGACGAGGATCACTTCTTGGCGCCGTTTGCGCATGGCGGCGATGTCGGCCGCAAAGGTCTCGAGCCACGTACGGTTGAGCCTTCCTTTATCGGCATCGACCAGCAATGAGGATCCGACTTTCACCACCACGCGCTTGGCGTCGGTCAAGCGACGAGCGCTTAATTTGCGGTCAGCCGTGTTCATGTGTACGCAATATTGCCATTTACTTAGCGGAGCGGCCTCCCCTAATATCGCTCCTACCGATCAGCGCAGCATTCGAGCAAAAGGGATCCCCCGTGGGCAGAGAATACGAACCGACCGTCGGGCAGTGGTATGAGGACCTGGAGAACGACGAGACGTTCCAGGTCCTGCGGGTGGACGAGGATCGCGAGATCGTGGAAATCCAGCATCTGGACGGCGACATCGAGGAATTGGACGTCGACGGCTGGGCCGAGCTCGACCTCGAGCTGAGCGAGGAGCCGGAGGGCTGGTCGGGCTCGAAGGCCGAGAAAGATGCCGAAGAGGATGAGGACGAGGACGACGATTGGGACGAGGATGAGGACGATGACGAAGACGACGACGATCTAGACGAAGACGACGACGAGGACCACGACGAGTACTGAGCCGCGGAAGCCGCCGCCGAACGCGGCGCGCGGGGCGGCAACCGCTTAAGCCCGAGCGAGCCAGCCGTGCCGGTCCGGCGCCTCTCCCTGCTGAATGGCGAGCAGCTGGCCGCGAAGATCGCGCGTCCGGGCACCGACCTCACCGCCGGCCACCCGGTGCTCGCTCCCTCGATAAATCAGCGTGCCGACACCGGCGAGCACCGCCGCCGTACCCGAGAGCGCAGCTTCCCCATCCTTGACCCACTCGAGCATCTCCTCGACGTCGAATACGCGCTCCGAGACCTTGTATCCGCGGTCGCGCGCGATCGTGAGGAGCGAGTCGCGCGTGACGCCGTGAAGAAACGTACTATCGAGCCCGCGCGTCAGGATCTCTCCGTCGCGGATCAACAAAAAGTTGGCGGCGCCGGTCTCCTGCACCTCACCGCGCGGGCAGAACAGCACCTGATCCACTTGGTATTGCGCGCGCGCGCGCAGCGTCGGGCCGAGTGCCGCCGCATAGTTGCCTCCCGTTTTCACCATGCCCATCTGCGCGGCGGAGCGCGTGTTCTCGTCGTCCACCAGGATGCGCAGCGGCTTCATGCCGCCCGCGAAATAGTCCCAGACCGGACTTGCAAGCACCAACAGCAGAGCCTCGGTCGCGGGCGTTGCCGCCGCTCCGATGTTCGCGGTGGTGCCGAACAGGATCGGGCGCAAATACAGCGCGCCGGGCGCCTCGGGAACCTCCTCGCGGCATCGCGCGATGACCGATCGCACCATGCCGGCGAGCTGGGCGGCATCGGGCTCGGGCAGTACCAGCTGACGCGCGCTCTGGCGCATACGCTCGATGTGGCGGTCCATGCGGAACGTGTGCACGGAGCCGTCGGCGTGTCGAAACGCCTTGAACCCCTCGAAGCAGGTGCTCGCGTAGTGAAGCACGTGCGCCGCCGGCGAGAGCTCGATCGCCGCGACCGGCTTGAGCTCCGCCTCGCTCCATCGGCCGTCGCGATACGTCGCTGCGGACATGTGGGTCGTGAGTACCGTGCCGAATGCGGGTCTTGACTTGACCTGCGGCGCCGAGGCTTTCGCTTGTGCTGTCATGGGGAATTCACCTTCGGAATGAAAATCATCGCGGGATGCTCGAGGAGCTCCTTCAACGCTTGAATCATTGCCGCCGCATCATAACCGTCCACGAAGCGGTGATCGAATGAGGACGATAAGTTCATGATTCGGCGCACGGCCACCACGCCCTGGTGCACGACGGGGCGCTCGACCGCCTTGTTGAGGCCGATGATGGCGACCTCCGGCGCGTTGATGATCGGCGTCGAGGCGATGCCGCCCAGCTTGCCCAGGCTGGTCACGGTAATGGTCGAGCCCGTGAGCTCCTCTCGAGTCGCCTTGTTCTCGCGGGCGCGTCCGGTCACACGACGCGTCTCGGCGGCGAGCTCCTCCAAGCCCATGGCCTGGGCGTTGCGCACCACCGGTACCTTGAGGCCGTCGGGCGTCTGGGTGGCGACACCCACGTGGACGGCCCGGTGCCGGACAAGGACTCCTCGGGAGGCGTCATACAGGACATTGCATTGCGGATGGGATTCGAGCGTGCGCACCAGCGCGAGGATGACCAGCGGCAGGTAGGTGAAGCCGGGAGCGCCTTGCGCGAGCTTCGAATTGAGGTGCTGGCGCAGCCCCTCGAGTTCCGTGACGTCCACCTCTTCCACATAAGCGAAGTGCGGAATGCTGCGTTTCGCCTCGCTCATGCGCTCGGCGATGAGACGGCGCACACCGATCACCTTGATCTCGGAAATATCCTCCGCGGCCGGGGCCTGCAGGGCTCCCGCGCCGTCACCCGTCCCACCGGACGCGGCCGGGGCGGCCGCGGCCGACCCGGCCGTTCGCGCACCGGTTGCGGCCTTCAGGTCGTCGCGTACGATGCGGCCGCCCGGACCCGAGCCGGCGATGGTCGCAAGATCGATGCCCGCTTCGTGCGCGCGCCGCCGGTTCGCAGGAGAGGTCATGATCCGGCCCGGGCCCGGCGGACGCGCGGGCTCCACGGCCCCGGCGGCGGCTGGCGCCTTTACGGGAGTGTTCGGGCCCGCGGCCGGACCCGAAGTGCCCGCCCCTGCGCTCACATCGAATACGATGAGCGGAGAGCCCACCGCGACCTTGTCTCCCGGCGCTCCGGTGATGGAGACCACGCGCCCGCTGACGGGCGCCGGCACCTCGACCGCGGCCTTGTCGGTCATCACTTCGACGATGATCTCATCCTCGGTCACCGCAGCGCCCGGCGCGGTGTGCCAGGCGACGATCTCGGCCTCGACCGTACCTTCCCCGAGATCCGGCATCTTGAAGACGTATTCGCTCATGCCGACTCCATGACGGCCCGGATGGCCGTGGCCACTCGCGCTTGCCCCGGAAAATACTCCCATTCGAAGGCATGCGGATACGGCGTATCCCAGCCGGCGACGCGCTGGATGGGTGCCTCCAGATGCCAGAAGCACTCTTCTTGAATCACGGAAACAAGCTCCGCGCCGAATCCGGAGAAGCGGGTCGCCTCATGCGCCACCACGCAGCGTCCTGTTTTTTTGACCGAGCGCACCATCGTGTCGACGTCGAGCGGCACGAGCGAGCGCAGATCGATGATCTCGGCGTCGACTCCAAGCGCCGCCGCCGCCGCCGCGGCGACGTACACCATGGTTCCGTAGGTGATGATGCTGAGCTGCGATCCGGGCCGCACGACGTCGGCCACACCGAGCGGCACCGTGTAGTGTCCCTCCGGCACCTGTCCTTTCGGATGCGTGCTCCAAGGGACCGCGGGCTTGTGCGGATCGCCGTCGAACGGTCCGTTGTACAAGCGCTTGGGCTCGAAGAAGACCACGGGATCGTCGTCCTCGATGGCGGTGATGAGGAGGCCTTTCGCGTCGTAGGGGTTCGAGGGCATCACGACCTTGATGCCGCTCACGTGCGTGAATATCCCCTCCGGACTTTGCGAATGCGTCTGTCCGCCGCGAATGCCGCCGCCGCAGGGAGTGCGGATGGTCACCGGCGCGAAGAACTCGCCCGCGCTTCGGTAGCGCAGCCGCGCGAGCTCGCTCACGATCTGATCGAAGCCGGGATAGATGTAATCGGCGAACTGGATCTCCGCAACCGGGCGCAAGCCATTCACCGCCATGCCGATGGCCGCCGCAATGATGCCGCCCTCCGCGATCGGCGTGTCGAGCACCCGATGTTCCCCGTACTTGCGCTGCAGTCCCTCGGTCGCGCGGAACACGCCACCGAAATAGCCGATGTCCTCGCCCATGAGCACGACCGACGGATCGCGCCCGAGCATGATATCCATGGCCGAATTGAGTGCCTGGATCATGTTCATGTGGGCCATGTCAGCCCCGCTCGGTGCGCATCTGCGCACGCTGCCGCTTGAGGTGCTGCGGCATTTCCTTGAACACATCCTCGAACATGAGATCCGCATTGAGCTTCGGACCCTCGCTCATGGTGCCGAAGGTGATGGCCTGCTGCCAGCTCGCGACGACGAACGCCTCGAGTTCCGCGACGAGCGCACGATGCCGCTCCTCCGACCATTCGCCGAGCTTGATCAGATGGCGCTTCAGCCGATCGATGGGATCGCCGAGGGGCCAGTGCGCCTCGTCGCCCTTGGCGCGATAGCGCGCGGGATCGTCGCTCGTCGAGTGGGCCGCCGCCCGATAGGTCACGAGCTCGATGAGCGTGGGACCGCTGCCGGTGCGCGCGCGCTCCGCAGCCCACTGGGTCACCGCATGGACGGCGAGAAAATCGTTGCCGTCGACGCGGATACCGGCGATGCCGTAACCCGGACCGCGCGCGGCGAAGGAGCGCTGCTCGCCGCCCGCATAACCCTGGAAGGTGGAGATCGCCCACTGATTGTTGACGATGTTGAGGATGACCGGCGCCTGGTAGACCGAGGCAAACAACAAGGCATGATGGAAGTCCGCCTCGGCGCTCGAGCCCTCGCCGATCCAGCTTGCCGCGAGGTGATCCTCGCCCTTGAGCGCGGCGGCCATGGCCCAACCGACGGCTTGCGGAAATTGAGTCGCGAGATTGCCCGAGATGGAGAATAGATTGCCCGGCTTGGAGTGGTACATGACCGGAAGCTGCCGACCCTTGCACATGTCGCGCGTGTTGGAGAGAAGCTGGCACATGAGATCGACGAGCGGAATGCCGCGGGTGATGTACAGCCCCTGCTGGCGGTAGGACGGAAACAGCATGTCGCCCGGGCGCAGCGCCATGCACTGAGCGACCGACACCGCTTCCTCGCCGAGCGAGCGCATGTAAAACGAGATCTTGCCGGCCCGCTGTGTGCGCTGCATACGATCGTCATACAGCCGCGTGAGCAGCATGTGACGCAGCCCCACTTGCAGATCGGCCGCATCGAGATGCGGGTTCCAGGACCCCACCGCCTCGTCCGCATCGTCGAGCACGCGCACGAGCTCGGTCGCGAGCGATTCGATGTCGCGGGCACGCGCATTTACCTCGGGCCGCGCCACCGCGCCGGCCGGGGACAATCGCACATAACTGAAATCGGGCTTCTGACCCGGCCGCGCGGGCGGATTCGGCAGATGCAGGCGGGATTTCTTGTTCATTGCGATAACTTACCCCCGGCCCGTGGCCGTGTTGCATTCATTACGCATCTGCCCGATAATTTGGTATGTTTGTACCGATTTTTGGATAATTGTGGAAAATTTATCTCATCAGCATATCGATCGGCTCGATCTTCGTCTGCTCGATATTTTACAGCGCCACGGTGCGCTGTCCGTGGCCGAGGTCGCCTCGCGCGTACGCATTTCCACCACGACCTGCTGGCGCCGCATTCAGCAGCTCGAGCAGAGCGGTGTCATCAAGGCGCGTGTGGCGCTTCTCGACCGCAACGCCTTGGGGCTCGACGTCACGATCTTCGCGCACGTCAAGCTCGCAACTACCGGGCGCGACGCGCTCGCCGAGTTCGAGGCGGCGATCCGCGATCGGGCCGAGGTGCTCGAGTGCTACACGCTCACCGGCGAGTGGGATTTTCTCTTGAAAATCGTCACCAAGAACGTCAAGGCGTACGAGGCTTTCTATCTCGATTATTTGTCGCGCATTTCCTGCGTGCGCTCGATCAACTCATCGGTCGCGGTCACCGTCATCAAGGAGTCGACGGCACTGCCGCTCGGCATTTTCGACGGACCGGCCGCCACCGTCAGGTGACGAGCAGCACGGTCGAGCCCGTGGTGCGCCGGCTGGCGAGCGCGCGATGCGCATCGGCCGCCTCCGCGAGCGGCAGACGCTGACCGATATGGGCGCGGATCGAGCCGGCGGCAAGGCGTCCGAACAAATCCTCCGCGCGCGTGCGCAGCTCCTCGCGGCTTCGAATGTAGTCGAACAGCGTCGGGCGGCTCGCGTACAAGGAGCCGCCGCTCGCAAGATCCGCGAGCTTGAACTCCGTGATCGCGCCGGAGGATTGTCCGAAGCTCACGAACATTCCTCGCGGCCGCAATACCTTGAGCGAATCGCGCCAGGTGTCCTTGCCGACGGAGTCATACACGACGTCGCACCCCTTGGGCGCGATCTCCTGGACTTGGCGCGCGAAATCGCCGCGCGAATTGTCGAGCACATGCGCATAGCCGTTCGCGAGCGCGATGCTCGATTTCCCGGCAGAGCCGACCGTGCCGATCGCAATCGCGCCGAGCGCCCGCAGCCACTGGCCGAGCAGGAGTCCCACACCGCCCGCTGCCGCATGCACCAGCACCGTATCCCCGGCTTTGATCGGATAGCACGAGGTCAGCAGGAATTGCGCGGTCAGGCCCTTGAGCATGACCGAGGCGGCGACGTCGAATTCGATCGACGGGGGCAGCCGCACCAGCCGCTCCGCCGGCACCACGCGGCGCGTACGATAGGCACCGACCTGCATGACGTAGGCGACACGATCGCCGACCGCCAGATCCTTCACGCCCGCACCGATGGCGTCGATCACGCCTGCCGCCTCGGCGCCTGGGATGAGCGGCGTCGACGGCCAGGGATACGATCCGCTGCGGTAATAGGTGTCGATGAAATTGACGCCGATCGCCTTCTGCGCGACTCGCGCCTCCCCCGGGCCGGGTGCCGGCGTCTCGAGCGCAGTCCACTCGAGCACTTCCGGCCCGCCCGCCGTGCGTGCGACGATGCCCATGTCGGTCATGCGTCCTCCTCTCAGCTCAAGCCCGTGGCGAAACGCCGGATACGCGCGCATCCCTCGCGCAATGACTTCTCATCTGTAGTGAAGCACAGGCGCATGAACCCCGCCGTGCCACTGCCGAACGCCCCGCCGTGCAGCACCGAGACGCGCTGCGAGCGGTACAGCCCGGTCATGAAATCGTACCCCGACAGGCCGGTGGCTCGCACATCGATCAGCATGAACATTCCGGCATCGGGCGGCGAGCACACGAGTCCGGGGGTCCCGGCGAGCGCCTCCAGCACGAGGTGGCAGCGCTGCCGGCAATAATCGCGCATGGTGGACTCCGCCTCCTGCGCGATTCCGATCGCGGTCAGCGCGGCTTCCTGCACGAAGCCGGGAAGCCCATAGAGCATGGCGATCGCCAGGGCTTCCGCGTGACCGATGAGCGCCTTGGGTCCGACCATCCATCCGGCGCGCCAGCCGGGCATGGCGTGCGTTTTCGACAAGCTGCCGACCGTCACTACCTGCTCCGGCAGGCTCGCGGCGAGGCTCGGCACCCGGCCTTCGGGCGCAAGACCCGCGTAGACCTCATCGACCACCACCCACAACGCGTGGCGGCGCGCGAGATCGCGGATGACCGCCAGATCGCCGGCGCTCATGATGTGCCCGCTCGGATTGTTCGGAGAGGCAAAGAAGATCGCGCGGGTGCGGGATGTGACTGCCGCTTCGAGCGCCTGGAGATCGGGGCGAAAGCCGCCGGCGGCCGGCGCAGGCACGCGCACCATGCGCGCACCGGACACTTCGATGGTGGCGGGATAGGTGGGGTACAGGGGCTCGAACGCGAGCACCTCATCGCCCGGACCGGCGAGACACAGCGACGCCGTGAAGAGCGCGTTCTGCGCACCGGCCATGAAAATGACGTTGTCGGGCTCGGCGTCCTGGCCGGTCCGGCGATGGTGGGCGTTCGCGATCGCCTCACGCAGCGCCTCGCGGCCCGCGACAGGGGTGTAATGCGTGTCACCGCCGCGCAGGCGCTCTACCGCGCGGTCGATCACCGGCCGCGGCGTGTCGAGATCCGGATCTCCCACGCTCAAGATGATGACGTCTTCGCCGCGGTTCTTCGCGGCGCAGGCCGCGTAATGGGTTTTCCACGCATCGGCGCCGTCGCCCGCAATGCGCTTCACCAGATCCGAGTACTGCATCCTCCAACCTTCCCGGCTCGCTTACTTTTCGTGTCGCCGCATGCCATCCTAGCGCGGTTTTTCACCGAACGTTCAACAAGAAGGTCGTCATGTCGCGCAGCATCGGTCGGTATTTGGTCGAATTGCTTACCGCCAACGGAATCGACACGGTTTTCGGAATTCCCGGCGTGCACAACCTGGAGCTGTATCGGGGGCTCGCCGAGTCGAGCATTCGCCATGTGCTCGTGCGTCACGAGCAGGGCGCAGGATTTGCTGCGGACGGCTACGCGCGCATGACGGGACGGCCGGCGGCGGCATTCACGATCTCGGGGCCCGGGCTCACCAACATCTTGACCGCCGTCGCGCAGGCGTATTCGGATTCCATACCCATGCTCCTGGTGGCGACGACGCCCGTGCGCGCCTCGCTCGGCAAGCAATGGGGGGTTCTGCATGAGCTCCCCGACCAGCTGGCCCTCGCAGCGGGCGTATTCGGCATCGCGCGTCGGGCGATGAATGCCGCGGACGTTCGCGATCATCTGCGGCTGTGCCTGGCCTCGCTGCGTACCGGGCGCGCGCGGCCGGCGTACCTCGAGATCCCGCTCGACGTGCTGTCGGAGACGACCGACCTCCCCGCCGAGCGCTTTGCGGACGTCTCGCCCTTGCCGCGGGCGGGCGCCGCTCACGTCGAGGCCGCGGCCCGGCTGCTTGTGCAGGCCGCGACGCCGGTGATCGTCGCGGGCGGCGGAGCGCGCGAGTCGGGCGCGGAGTTGCGCGACTTGGTGGAAAAGCTCGGTTGTCCGCTCGTCACCACGGCCGCGGGCAAGGGCTTGCTGCCGCACGATCATCCCGCCAATCTCGGCACCTCGCTGCATCATCCCCAGGTTCAGAAACTCGTCGCCGACGCGGATCTCGTGCTCGCGGTGGGCACCGAAATGGGGGAGACCGACTTTTACTATGCACTCAAGCTCGAGCTGCACGGCCGTCTGATTCGCATCGATATCGATCCGCACAAGCTCTGCGACCACTACGCCGCCGAGATCGCGCTCTGGGGTGATGCGCGGTCGAGCCTTGCGGCCATCGTTGAGGCGCTGCCGGGAGCTTCGCGCGCGCCTTCGCAGACGCACGCCCGTGTGGCGGCGATTCGAAGGGATATCGATGGCGCATTCGACTCGAAGGCGCGCGGCTGGATGAGTGCGCTTCGTGCGATCCGCGAAGCGCTGCCGGACGAGGCGGCGGTATTCACCGACATGACGCAGATCGCATACTTCGGCAACTACGCCTTTCCGGTGGATGCTCCCCGCCGCTGGTTGCACCCCTCGGGATACGGCACCTTGGGTTTCGCATTGCCGGCCGCGCTCGGTGCCAAGATATCGAGTCCCGCGCGCACCGTGGTGGCGCTCGCCGGCGACTTTGGCTTGCAATTCACCTTGGGCGAGCTCATGACCGCGGTCGAGTTGCGCCTGAGCCTTCCGGTGATCGTGTGGAATAACGCGGCGCTCGGGCAGATCCGCGATGACATGGTGGCGGCCGGCATCCCGCCCACCGATGTGGTCGCACGCAATCCGGACTTCGTGGCGCTCGCGCGGGCCTGCGGCGCCCACGCGGTGCGCGTCGCCGGCGCGTCGCATCTGACCGAGACGCTGCGCAGCGCGCTCGATGCTTCCGGGCCGATCTTGATCGAAGTGCCGAGCGCCCATTTTTGATCATCCAAGCGCGGCGCTGAGCGCCCGGTTCGGTCGATGACCGCGCGCAGCCGCGGACTCCCTCAGCAGCCGAGCGCCGAGCGCAACGCGCCGATGTTCCTCGATGTGGCTGCGAGGACCGCCCGGCATTCCTCCGACTTGAGTCCCAGGCGCGCGAAAGCCTTGATGTCGCCGGGTTCGAAGATGCGCGCGCCGCCGGGATGCAGGGCGTCGGCGAGCGCGACGGCGACGATGAGAACGTCCGTGTGGTCCGCATTCTTCGAGCTGTATTCATAGTCCTGCTGCTGACCGACCGCTGCGGCGATCACGTCCGGGAACCCCCAGTTCTCCAACACCGCCTGACCGATGGCGGGATGCCAAGTCCCGATCAGCTCGAGCAGCGAGCGCTCATAGCGTGTCTTGTTCGGGTCGCTCGCCGCGCGCACCATGATGTAGAGCCGGCCGATGGCGTGGAGCAATCCCGTCAGGAAGGCTTCGTCCGCACTCACGTTCGCATGCGGCGCAATCAGGCGGCAGATCGATGCCGCCGTAATGCTGTCCTCCCAGACCTGCTTCAACGACCCCCCGACGGAGCTCAGTACCGGGGCCATGCGCATCTGCTGGACGGCAAAAGTCATGGTCACGCTTTGCACCACCCGAGTCCCGAGACGCGTGACCGCCGTTCGCAAGTCCGTCACCGGCTTACCCAACGGGTTGAACACCGCGGAGTTGGCGGTCTGTAGGATCCGGGCGGCGAGGCGCGGCTCGGTGCCGACGATTTTCACGGCCTGCTCGATGCGGGTCTTCGGATTATCGAGCGCCCGGCGAATGCGAATGACGACGTCCGGAAAGCACGGCAAGTTGACCTTGTGTTCGGACAGCTCCGACGCCAGGCCCGCCAGGAATTCCAGGGCCCGCGCCCGGTCCTCCGGCGTGGAGACGCGCGCGGTATACGAGGCGGCTGTCCTTGTCCGGCTGAGGGAGGCTTGTTCTTTGGACATGGTCGAAGTCGCCTGATGATCCGGTCGCTTACCCGGTGCAGGGAGGTCCTCTTGGGGCAATCCCTTAAGGTTTCGGCTCAATCGCCGGGATCTTGAAGCGAAATCCGCTCCGAGTCTCGATGGCCATCCCATTTTCTCGAGAAAGTGGAAGCTCTTCCGCTCCGATTCACCTTGCGGGCATGATGCCCGTGTGCCCGAGCTCCCCGATATCACCGCCTATCTCAGTGCGCTGGAGTCGCGCATCGTGGGGCAACGTCTCGAGGCAGTGCGCCTCGGAAGCCCTTTCCTTCTGCGCACCGCCCAGCCCCCGCTGGCCCTCGCGAACGGTCGGCACGTGCGCGCGCTGCGTCGCATCGGCAAGCGCATCGCCATCGGCCTCGACGGCGATCTGTGGCTGGTGCTGCACCTCATGATTGCAGGGCGGCTGCACTGGCGGGCGGCGGGTGCGAAGCTCTCGGGCCGCAACGCGCTTGCGGCCTTCGACTTCGAGGAGGGCTCGCTCGTGCTCACCGAGGCGGGCACGAAGCGGCGTGCGTCCTTGTACGTGACTGAAGGCGAGGCGGGATTGCAGGCCCTCGACCCGGGTGGCATCGAGGTCCTGCCGAGCACGCTCGAGACTTTCAAAGCCGCTTTGCTCGAGGAGAACCGGACACTGAAGCGGGCCCTCACCGATCCGCGCATTCTGAGCGGCATCGGCAACGCCTACTCGGACGAGATTCTGCACGCGGCGCAGCTCTCCCCGCTCGCACTCACTCACAAATTGAAACCCGAGGAGTGGCAGCGGCTGTATGCGGCCACGCAGGACATCCTGCGGCGATGGAGCGAGCGGCTCGTCGGCGAGGCGCAAAGCGCCTTTCCCGAAAAGGTCACGGCCTTCCGCAAAGACATGGCGGTGCACGGCCGCTATGGCAAGCCTTGCCCTCGGTGCGGAGATCCCGTCCAGCGCATTCGCTACGCCGACAACGAGACCAACTATTGCGCGCGCTGCCAGACGGGCGGCAAGCTTCTCGCCGATCGCGGCCTTTCGAGGTTGCTGGGCGCAGACTGGCCGCGCACGCTCGATGAGCTCGAGGTGTTGAAGCGACGCTGAGCACAGGCTCCGCGGGCTTGATATGATGGAGAGGAAAACAGCCCGGGGGATGCATGCTCACATCGTCGATTCAATTGGTAACAGCGGGCGCGCTGCTCATTGCGATGCCGGCGCTGGCCGCCGAACAAATCACCGTGGTCGAGCGGCCGGTCGGCGAGACCACCGTTCATCGCGGCGGCGACGACTCGGTCGGCGACACGCTGGTGTTCGCCAACAAGGTCTACGACGCGGCGAACAAGACGCAGATCGGCTCGGATCAGGGACACTGCGTGCGCACCGTCGTCGGCAAGAGCTGGGAGTGCTTCTGGACTCTGGTGCTGAAGGCCGGCCAGATCACGGTCGAAGGGCCGTTCATGGATAGCGGTGATTCCCTCATGGCCGTCACCGGCGGCACCGGCAAGTATGCGGGCGCGCGCGGCAGCATGAAGCTGCATCCGCGCGATGCCACACCGACCGGCTACGACTTCACCTACGACTTGCTCTAGTGGCATTCACAGAACAGGATTCGCTGCGCGCCCGCCGCGACTTCCCCGCGCTCGCGCCTCGCCGCGAGGGACCCGAGCTTGCGTTTCTGGACGGGCCGGGAGGCAGCCAGGTGCCGCGCGCCGTCATCGATGCGATCGCGGAGTTCTACGCCACGTGCAACGTGAACACTCATGGCAACTTCCCGCCCTCGAGAGAAGTCGACCGCCGCATGGATCGGGCGCGGGCGGCCGTGGCCGCTTTCCTGGGCGCCGCGTCCGGAGACTGCATCTCCTTCGGTCAGAACATGACGACGCTCAATTTCGCGCTGAGCGCTGCGATCGGCCGCACGCTCGAGGCGGGCGATGAAGTGCTCATCACCCAGCTCGATCACGAAGCCAACCGCGGCCCGTGGCTCGCGCTCCAAGAGCGTGGAATCCTCGTGCGCGAGGTGCGTCTCGAGGATTCCGGGACGCTCGACACCGCGGACATGGCGGCGAAAATCTCCCCGCGCACCAAGATCTTCGCGCTGGGCGCATCCTCGAACGCCTTGGGCACGGTGAACGATCTTGCTTTGGCGAGGCGCCTCACGCGTGAGGCCGGCGCGCTCCTCGTGATCGACGCCGTACATTACGCACCGCACTTTCCCTTGAATGTAAGCGCTCTGGATCCGGATTTCCTGCTGTGCTCGGCCTACAAGTTCTATGGGCCGCACGTCGGGATTCTGTACTCGAGGCCGGGCGCGCTCGACCGCCTGCCCACCTCGCGCTTGAGTGTGCAGGATCCGGCCGCGCCCTATCGCATCGAGACCGGCACCTTGAATCATGCCGCCATCGACGGCGTTCGTGCCGCCATCGAGTACCTCGCGAGCTGGGGAACGGGCGCTACCTTGCGCGAGCGCATTGTCGATGCGATGACCGCCATCTCCGCCTACGAGCACAATCTGGCGCGCACCTACCATGAAGGCGTGCGGCGCATCCGCGGGGTCAAGGTCTACGGACCGGACTTCAGCTCGCGGGCGCGAGCACCTACCGTTTCCATCACCCTCGAAGGACGCAGCGCCGCGTCGGCCGCCGCGGCGCTCGGCGAGCAAGGCATCTGCGTCTGGGATGGAGATTTTTATGCCGTGCGCGCAGTCGAAGTGCTCGGCTTGGCCGGGCGCGGCGGATTATTGCGCACCGGAATCTCGATGTACTCGAGCGCGGCGGAGGTTGAGCGCTTGCTGCGCGCCGTCGAGGGCCTCGCCTAAGACCCCTCACTCCACCGGCTTGTCCGCCCGCTCGGCCAAATGCCGCGCGAGCTGCTCGGCGTGCGCGCGCAATTCCGGGACGGCGGTCGCCTCCCAATGCTCGGCGCGCAGCATCGGTCCCAGATAATATAGATGCGCGCTCGCCGCCCCATGCGCATCGACGCAGGCGCCGTGACGTGCCGTGCGCAGCCCAAGGCTCAAAGGATCCTCTGACACGAGGCCGTCCTCGCGCAACGCGCGCACGAGCGTGTCCGTGGAATGTTTCAGCACATAGTCCGGTCCCGTGGCATTGATCACCGCGGTCACCGCGAACGACTCGTTCTCGGGGCTGCCGCGCCGCCGCCACATCACCCGCAGCTCGTCGCCTTCCGGGACCAACTGCCGGATACGACCCGCGTACACCTTCAGGCGCCCGCTGCGGCGCATATGATCGATGCGCGCGGCCATGTGCGATGGCACCCGGTGGCGATGGATGTCCCAGTGGCTGCGCAGGTGCCGCAGGAAGCGCCGCCGCTCGCGCTCGGGCATGCGCCGCCAGAGCTCGGGAGCCAAATGGCGAATGAAGGTCACCACCTCCCGCCAGTCGCCGCCCATCCGCTCCACCCGCTCCGCCAACGCGCGGCTCGCCGACAGCACGCGCCGGATCGAGGCTGCGTTGGAGAGCAGGACCTCGCCGTCCCCCTGCACCGCCTTGGGCCGGAAGATTGTCTGGCCGAGCGGCAGCAACCCGTGCCGCGAGATCACGCGCACCAGCGGCACCTCGCCGCCCTCCAGACTCAAGGCAAGCGCCACATCGACCATGGTGAGACCGCTGCCGACGATCAGTACCGATTGCGCCGCTCGAAATGAGCGCGGCATGTTCCAAGGGTCATGAAAATAGGCGGGGTGATGCAGCAGCCCCCGGGCCCAAGGGTGCACCGCGGACACTGGATTCCCGAGCGCCAGCACGACACGGTCGGCAGCCAGCGGCTCACGCCCGGCCACTCGCACGATGAGAGGCGTGTTGCCCGGCGAGCGATCGATCCCGGTGACCTCGCCGAAGACGCGCTTGAGAACAACACCGGCAGGCGCGGCGCGCTCCGCCTGGTCGAGCACCTCCTGAAGATAGTCGCCGTACATCGATCTCGGCATGAAGTCCTCGGCATCCGCATCGGGGTGCGATTGCCGGACGTAGCGCAGGAAGTGCAGCGGGTCGTCCGGAGCCACGGATAGCCGGCCGGCCGGGACGTTGAGCACATAGGGCACATCGTGCGAGGCGTACGCGACGCCCCGGCCGATGCTCGTGCCCCGCTCGATGAGGACGATGTTCATGCGTCCGGCGCCGGTACGGCGCAGCAAGTTGGCCGCAAGCACGCTGCCGCAGAAACCGGCGCCGACGATGACGATGGTTCGATCCATGGCGCGAAATGGTACCGCACCGTGGACGCGGACCGGCACGACAGGCTGTTGAACTCGCTGGGAGCGGCCCAATCTAACCAACATTCGGCCCAATCGGCCATTGTGGGGTGGGTTATGCGAAACTTCGTTGCTGGTTCTCTGGCGGCCGCGGCTCTATCGTTCGCCCTTGTGGCGATGCCGGCGTTCGCGGACACCGACCCGACGGTTGCTCAGATCTACGATGCAGCTCGGGCCGGCCATCTCGATCAGGCACAGCAGATGATGGATCAGGTGCTGCGCGATCATCCGGACAGCTCCAAGGCTCACTATGTTCAGGCGGAGCTGTATGCCCGGGAAGGCAATCCGGGTCTCGCGCGCTCAGAGCTCGCCCGCGCCGAGCAGCTCGATCCGGGGCTCACCAAGGAAAATCCGCGAGCGGTTCAGGAGCTTAAGTCGGAGCTCGGCCTGATCCGCCGTGCGGACCGGCCGACCACCTTCGGCGGTCCCGCCGCGGCCCAGAGCGCGCACTTTCCGTGGGGCACCATGATCGTGCTCGCTCTCGTAGTCGCCGTCTTCTGGATGCTCTTTCGTCGCCGCCGTTATGTGCAGCCCTATGCGGCTGCTCCCATGGGCGGACCCGGCGGCTATGGGCCGGGTGCACCCGGTGGCTATGCGGGTCCCGGTGGGCCGGGCTATGGGCCCGGCGGCGGGGGTATCGGCTCGAGCGTCGCCGGCGGTCTCGCGGGCGGCTTGGCAGCCGGTGCGGGCATCGTGGCGGGCGAGGAGCTCGCGCATCATTTCCTCGATAACGGACAGCGTGCTCCGACCGCGCCGCCGGTCGACGACGCCAGCTGGGGCCAGAACGCCAACGGCGATATGGGCGGCAATGACTTCGGCGTGAATGACCCCTCCTCCTGGGACGACGGCTCCAGCGGCGGTGGAGACTTCGGCGGCGGCGACGGGGGCGGTGGCGGGGACGGCTGGACCTGAAACGCACCCGACGGTGAAGATTCGATTCAATAGCGGGGCGGATGCCCCGCTATTGCTTTGAGCGTGCTCCGCTCATTTGGCTTCACCGCTCGCGCGCCGCACGGCCGCAGCGACCGCATCGTGCAGGCTCTGCATTCCGTAGGAGGTGTCCTGCACGACCCCGTTGAGGAAGAAGCCCGGCGTTGCGCGCAGGTGGCTGCGCCGGCCGCTGTCAATGTGCTCGCGGACTTTCTGAAGGTAGATGTGGTCGTCCATCTCTGCGGTATAGCGCGCAAGATCGAGCCCCACCGCCGCGGCGTAACCCCGCAGGTCCCGCCCCTTGAGATGCGCCTGATTCTGGAACAACAAGTCGTGCATCGGCCAGAACTTGCCCTGCGCCGCCGCGGCCTCGGAGGCCTCCGCTGCGATGAGCGCGTGAGGATGCGCCTCTTGCAGAGGGAAGTGGCGGAATATGTAGCGGATCTTGTTGGGGAAACGTTCGAGCAGCAGCTTCGGGGTCGGCACCGCCACCTTGCAGCTTGGACATTCGAAATCGGCGTATTCGACGAGCGTCACGGGCGCGTGCTCGGAGCCGAGGCAATGATCGGTGGGCTCGGCGGGATCCGCTAGGGTGACCACATGTGGGGTCGTCATGATAGGGACTGTTTACCCGTCTCCCGCCGGCAATTCAATCGGTCGCACGGGCAATGAGAGCAGCGCCGAGCGGCGCAGCAGCTGAAGCTCGCACTCGCGGCCGATGCGGCTCGCATCGAGGAGCCGCTGTAAGCTATCGATGCCGTCCACGGGCGCGCCGTCGAGCGCGATCACTCGATCGCCGACCGCGACGCCGGCACGCAGCGCCGGGCTTCCCGGCGCGATCTCGACGACATGCACGGCGGTCGCAGTCGGCAGATCAAAATGACGCACCACCCGCGTTGCGATGCTGACGTTCGCACCCGACACGCCGATGTAGGCGCGGCGCACCCGTCCATGCGCGAACAATTGGCCGATGACCCACTTGGCGGTGTTGATGCCCGTGGCAAAGCAGATCGCTTGCGCCTGCGGAATCATCGCGGTATTCACACCGATCACTCGGCCGTGCGAATCGACCAGCGGGCCGCCGGAATTACCGGGATTGAGCGCGGCATCGGTCTGAATCACATCATGCATCAGACGCCCGGTGCCCGCGCGTAAAGTGCGTCCGAGCGCCGATATCACCCCCGTCGTCACGGTCTTCGAGTATCCCAGCGGGTTGCCGATGGCAATCGCGACCTGCCCCACGCGCAGCGTCGCGGAATCGCCGAATTCGACGAAGGGAAGCGCCGCGGCGGAACCGATGCGCAGAACGGCGAGATCTGAATCCGGATCGCTGCCAACGAGCTGCGCGTCGAGTCTCGAATCCTCGCTCAGGCGCACGCGCAGGCGCTGCGCGCCGTGCACGACATGGCTGTTGGTGAGGAGATAGCCGTCGGGGGTGAACAGGAAGCCGGAGCCGCTCGCATGCCGCGGGCGGCGTCCGCGCGCGCCCGTATCCTGCTCAACCTCGATAAAGGTCACGGCCGGGGCGACGCGCTCCAGCGCGCCGATGACGGCGCCCGAATAGGCATCGAGCAGTTGCGAGTCATCGCGCGGCGCACCCGGCGCTTCGTCACCCGGTGCTTCGGCACCCGGTGCTTCGTCTTCGGCAGATGCGAAACGCGGCGTCAGCACCGTCAGCTCAAGATGATCTTTGGCGCTGCCGCGAGCCCTTCGACGATGAGCTTGTTGACGCGCTGGACGAACTTCGCCGGATCCTCGAGCTCGCCTCCCTCTGCGAGCATCGCCTGGTCGTAGAGCACATGGGCGAGATCCGCGAAAGCAGCCTCCTCCTCGGTGGTCTTCAACCGCTCCACCAGCGGATGCTTGGGGTTCAACTCGAGAATCGGCAACGTTGCGAACGGATTGCTCTGCCCCGCCTGCTTCAAGATGCGATTCATGCGCAGGCTCAGGCCAAATTCACCGGCGACGAGAACCGCGGGCGACTCGGTCAGGCGGCTGCTCACGCGCGCACTTGCGATCTTGCCGAGCAAGGCCTTGCCGAGCCGATCCAGCGTCTCCTTGTATGCCGACTCGGCGGCAGCCTTGTCCGGTGTCTCGATCGCGGACGCGATGTCGGCGCCGGCGCTCGCCACACTGACGAGCGGCTTGCCCTCGAATTCGTGCAAGTGGCCCGCCACCCATTCGTCGATGCGATCGGTGAGCAGCAGCACTTCCAGGCCGCGGGCGCGAAAGCCCTCGAGGTGCGGGCTGTTGCGCGCAGCGGTGAGGGAATCGGCCGTGAGGTAGTAAATGCTTTTCTGGTCCGGCTTCATGCGCGAGAGATAATCTGCGAGCGTGACTTCGGCTGCATCGCCGGCCGCGGCGGTCGAATGAAAGCGCAAGAGCTTGGCCACGCGGGCCTTTTGCGCGGGATCCTCGATCACGCCTTCCTTCAGCACCGCACCGAAGGTCTTCCAGAACTCGGCATACTCGGCCGGCTTGTCGGCGGCGAGCTCCTCGAGCAAATCGAGCGTTCGCCGGACGAGCGCGGCCTTGATCTTCTCGACGGTGCGATTGTTCTGCAGCAGCTCGCGCGAGACATTGAGCGGGAGGTCGTCGGTGTCCACCAAACCGCGCATGAACCGAAGCCACGGCGGCAGCAACTCAGCCGCCTTGTCCATGATGAATACCCGCTTGACGTACAGCTGCACACCGCCGCCGCGCTGCTCGCGGTCGTGCAGATCGAACGGGGCGTGTTTAGGCAGATAGAGGAGCGAGGTGTACTCGAGGTTGCCCTCGACCTTGTTATGCTCCCACGCACGCGCCGGCTCCGAATCGTGCGTCAGGTGCTTGTAGAAGGCCTGATAGTCCTCGTCCTTGAGCTCCGCTTTCGGCCGGGTCCAGAACGCCTTTGCCTGATTCAGGGTCTCCTCACCGTCCTGAGTCTTGAGCAGGATGGGCACGCTCAAGTGATCCGAATACTTGCGCACGAGCTGCTTGAGACGCGGGACCTCGAGAAATTCCTTGTCCTCGTCGCGCAAATGCAGGATGACCTCGGTGCCTCGATCCGCCTTGTCGGCAGACTGAATTTCGTACGTGCCCTCGCCCGCGGAGTCCCAGCGGATGGCCTCGCTGTCCGTACGCTTCGACAGCACGGTAACGCGGTCGGCGACGATGAAGGCCGAATAGAAGCCCACGCCGAACTGGCCGATGAGCTGCGCATCCTTCGCGGAATCGCCGCTCAAGCCCTCCAGAAATCGCTTGGTGCCCGAGCGCGCGATCGTGCCGAGATTGTCGATCACTTCCTCGCGGCTCATGCCGATGCCGTTGTCCTTGATGATCAAGGTGCCGGCGGCGCTGTCCGGTATCAGGGTCACCGCGAGCGTATCGGACCCCATGAGCGACGGGTTGGCGAGCGCTTCGAAACGCAGCTTCTCGCAGGCATCCGAGGCATTGGAGATCAGCTCGCGGAGGAAGATCTCTCGATGCGAGTAAAGCGAGTGAATCACCAGTCGCAGGACCTGCTTGGTCTCCGACTGGAACTCTTTGACTTGCGGCGGTGTTGCGGTGGTGGTCATGACCTTTTCAAATATCGTAATTCGCCCTGGAAGGGCCTAGTTCCATGGGGCCGACGGTCCGGACTTCAAGTCCGACGCGCTCACGGCCAGCCGGCACGAGGATCGAACGGAAGCTCACGCTTCAGGCGCTCGTAGACCTCGCGCGCATGCGTCGTCTCGGCCGGCGGCATCACCAGCTTGATCATCACCAGCTGATCGCCGCCCGGACTTCCCGGCATGCCGCGGCCGCGAAGCCGCAATTTCTGGCCGCTTTGTGCCCCGGCGGGAATGGTGAGCTCCACGGCCCCGCCGAGCGTCGGAACGGCCACCTTCGCACCGAGTGCTGCTTCCCAAGGCGCGAGCGGCAGCTCGATCTGTACGTCCTTGCCGTTCAGGGTGAACAGCGCATGCGGCCGTACCTTCACACGGAAGATGAGCGCCGGGCGTCCGGCGCCGCCCGCGATGCGCAGGGCTTGTCCGTCGCCGATGCCGGCGGGGATTTGCACATCGACCTGCCGCGGACGCCCCCCTCGTTGAGGGCGACGCGGCGTTTGGTGCCCGAATAAGCCTCCTCCACCGTGACCTCGAGGATCCCCGCATCGGCCTCCGGCTGCTGCGCCTGTGAGGGCCCGAAACTGCCGAACCCTGTCGAGCCGCCGAACGCTCCCGAGCTGCGCCCTGCGGAATTGCCGAACCCGGAGGCGCCGCCGAAGATGCTCGAGAAGAAATCGCTGAACCCGTTCAAGTCCGAAAAGCGCTGGCTTCCGGAGTGATTGAACTGTTGCTCCCAACCGGGCGGAGGACGGAATTGCTGCCCCGGCCGGTAGTCGCGCCCCAGCCGGTCGTAAGTGGATCGCTTCTCCGGATCCTTCAGCACCTCGTACGCCTCCTGCACGTCCTTGAACTTGGCCTCGGCGTTCTTCTCCTTGCTCACGTCCGGGTGGTATTTGCGTGCGAGCTTGCGGTAGGCGCGCTTGATCTCCTCGGCACCCGCGCTCCGTTTCAGCCCCAAAGTGTCGTAATAATCCTTGAATTGCATTCAAAACCCTGCATCATGTGCGCGCTTGTCAAGTCCCATGCCCGAGTTGTCCGCTCAGCGGTCGCAGCTCGGCCGCATCCGGCGTGCGATTGGGGACGAATGCTTGAAATAGCCGATTACGTCCCGAGGTGGCCTTCGCGACGTACCATATTGCGGTTGCTTTCCCCAAACAAAAGGGTCCATGAGGCGCATTTTGCCCTATTCATCAGGAAACCAGAGATGACGCCGGATAACGAAGTTTCGATGCCGCCGACCGCGGACCGCATGGGCCGAGAGCTGTCGCGGTGGTTCGATCACAGCGAGCTCGCGACGCGCCCGAAGGAGGCACCGCTTCCCCGTGAGGTGTCCAAGGGAATGGATTGGGTGCGCGTCGCGCCGTTCCTGGGCATGCATGCCGCGTGTCTTGCGGTGATCTGGGTGGGATTCAGCTGGGCCGCCCTGGCAGTGACCCTCGGCTTGTACGTGGTGCGCATGTTCGCGATCACGGGCTTCTATCATCGCTACTTCTCGCATCGCACGTTCAAGACCTCCCGAGCCGGCCAGTTCGTCTTCGGCTTGCTGGGCGCCTCCGCGGTACAGCGCGGACCGATCTGGTGGGCTGCGCACCACCGGCATCATCATATCCATTCGGATAAACCCGGGGACATTCATTCGCCCGTGCAGAGCGGGTTTTTCTGGAGCCACATGGGCTGGTTCATGTCGCGCAAGCATTTCGTGGCCGACCTGTCGCGTGTCAAGGACTTGCTCAAGTACCCGGAGCTTCGCTTCCTCGATCGTTTCGAGATCGCGGTGCCGTCGGTGCTCGGTGTGAGCGTATTTCTCCTCGGGATGCTCCTGAAGCATTTTGCGCCCGGCCTGCACACCAATGGATGGCAGATGCTCGTGTGGGGATTCTTCATCTCGACGGTCGCGGTGTATCACGGCACCTACACCATCAACTCGCTCTCGCACGTCTTCGGGCGGCAGCGCTACAAGACCGGTGACGGCAGCCGCAACAACATCTGGCTCGCGCTCATCACCCTCGGCGAGGGATGGCATAACAATCATCATCACTATCCGGCATCGGTGCGGCAGGGATTTTATTGGTGGGAATTCGACCTCACGTTCTATGTGCTCAAGCTGCTTTCGTTCATGGGCCTCATCTGGGACTTGAGACCGGTGCCGGCGGCGATCCGCGAAGGCCGGGGCAAGCGCCTCTAATCTCGGTGCTCACGGCGGACACGCTCTTAGCGCTCAAGGCGGCCGTGGGCGACGGCGCCTGGCTCGATGCGCGCGATGACCTGTCCGCGTTCACCATCGACTTCCGGCGCCTGTATCACGGCATCACGCCGCTCGTTCTCATGCCACGGAGCGTCGACCAAGTCAGCCGCCTGCTCGCGATTTGCAATCGCGAGCGCGTCGGCGTCGTGCCTCACGGCGGCAATACCAGCTACTGTGGCGGCGCGACTCCCGATGAGTCGGGCTCCCAGGTCGTCTTATCCATGCGGCGGCTCAATCGGGTGCGCCAAATCGACGCGGCCAACGACTCGCTCATCGTCGAGGCCGGCTGCACGCTCGCTGAGACGCATGCGGCGGCCCGCTCACGGCAGCGCCTTTTCCCCTTGAGCTTGGGATCTGAAGGCACCGCGCAGATCGGCGGCAACTTGTCGACCAATGCCGGGGGCACCGCCGTACTGCGTTACGGCATGATGCGAGACTTGGTGCTCGGCCTCGAAGTCGTGCTCGCGGACGGGCGCGTCCTGTCGAGCCTCAAGAGCCTGCGCAAGGACAACACCGGCTACGACGTCAAATCCCTGTTCATCGGCGCGGAGGGTACCCTGGGCGTAATCACGGCGGCCTGTCTCAAGCTCTTTCCCGAGCCCCGCGATCTCGCCACCGCGCTCGTGGGCATCGACTCCCCCGCGCAGGCGCTTGCGCTCCTCGCGCATCTGAAGAGCGGGGCCGGCGAGTCGCTCACTGCGTTCGAGCTCATGCCGCGGATCGCGGTCGAGCTCACCGTGAAGCACATCGCAGGAGTCGCAAATCCGCTCGACCAGGGTGCGCCCTGGTACGCGCTGGTCGAGCTGAGCTCGGCCAATCCCCGCGCGCAGCTCAGCGAGACGCTGGGTGCAACGCTCCAGCAGGCCGCCGAGCTGGGCATGGTGCGCGATGCCGCGCTGGCTGCCTCGCTCGCCCAATCGCAGGCGATGTGGAAGCTGCGCGAATCCGTGCCCGAGGCCCAGCGTCATCACGGCGCGAGCCTCAAGCACGATGTCTCGGTGCCCGTCTCCAGCATACCGGCGCTCATCGAGCGCGGTACCGAGCTGGTGCATCGACTGGCGCCCGAAGGCGACGTAGTGAGCTACGGCCATGTGGGCGATGGGAATCTGCACTTCAACGTGAGTCAGAAGCCTGGCGCGCCGCAATCGGCCTTCCTGGCACGGGCGGCACCGCTCGAATCTGCGATGTTCGATCTGGTCGAGAGCCTCGGCGGCAGCATCAGCGCCGAGCACGGAATCGGCCGGTTGAAAGCAGGCGAGCTCGCCAAACGCGCCGATCCTGTCGAGCTCGCGACCATGCGTGCGCTCAAGGCCGCGCTCGACCCCAACGGCATCTTGAACCCGGGCAAAGTGCTGACGGCGTAGCGCCCGTGCCCTCCCATGCGCACTCTCAACCTTCCCGTCCGCACCGCCCGCCTCACTCTGCGGGAGTTCGTTGCCGGCGGACTTCGAGGCAGATCCACCGCTATTCCGCGGACCCGCGAGTGACGCGCTACTTGTTCTTCGGGCCACGCGACGAGGAGAGCACCGCCGAGTATCTCGACGGACTCCTCGCTTCGCAGCGCGAGGTACCGCGCACGCGGTTCGAGCTCGCGGTCGAGGAGAGTCACTCCGCCCGAGTGATCGGGGCGTGCGATCTGTCCTTGATCGAGCGCGACGTGGCCGATCTCGGCTATATGCTCGGAACGCCGGATTGGGGCAAAGGCTTTGCCACCGAGATCGCCCTCGCGCTCATCGACGCGGCGTTCTACGACCTGCGCGCGGAGCGCGTCATCTCGACGGTCGATGTGAACAACAAGGCGTCGATCCGGGTGCTCGAGAAAATCGGCATGCGCTGGGAGGCGGTGTTTCGCAAGCACCGGCGCGCGAAGAACCGCTGGTGGGACTGCCATCTGTACGTGCTTCCCCGCGCGGTGTGGGAAGCCTCTCGCGAGCCCTCAGGCTAGCGAGCGCCGGGCTGGCGCCCCCGGCTACGCGCCCCGGGCTGGGCGCCCCCACTAATCTTCCTTGTCTTTTTCCGCCTGGGCCCGCGCCCTCTCCTGCGCGCGCTCGAGCACGTCGCGGCTCGGCGTGCCGGCATTGCGGCTGCTGCGCAGCGTGAGCAGGAGTCCCCCGATCACGGCGATGACAACGGCGAAGATGATCAAAGCCTTCATGGGGCACTCCGCGCTACTCGACCACCCGCAACAATCCTTCCTGCGAGGTGCTCGCGATCAGCCTACCGTCGCGCGCGAACACGCTCCCGCGTGAAAATCCACGCGCGCCCGATGCGCTCGGGCTGTCGGTAGCATACAGCAGCCACTCATCCACCCGCGGGCTGCGGTGAAACCACATGGCATGATCGATGCTCGCGACGGTCAGCTTGCGATCGAGCGACAGGCCGTGAGGCATCAGCGCCGTGTCCAGCAGATTGAAATCGGACACGTAGGCGAGCAGGCACCGGTGCAGCGCATCGTCGTCCGGGAGTGGCGCGACGGCTCGGAACCAGACGTTCCGGATGGGTGCGGTCGGCTGCGGCGTGAGGAAGAACGGCGGTTGCACCGGTCGAAACTCGAAGGGACGCTTCTGCTCGAGCACCCGGCGCATGTCCGGCGGCAGCCGCGGTAGGAGATCGCGCAAGTGCGTCGCGAGATCGGTCAGGGCTTCGGGGGGCGGGACATCGGGCATGGGCAACTGGTGATCGAGGCCTTGCTCGGCGGACTGGAAGGAAGCGGACAGGTTGAAGATCTGCGCACCGTGCTGAATCGCCACCACACGACGGGTGGAGAAGTGATTGCCGTCGCGCGCGCGATCGACCTCGTACACGATGGGCGAGTTGAAGTCGCCGCGGCGCAGGAAGTAGGCGTGGAGTGAATGCGCCGCACGTCCCTCGACCGTGGCCGTGGCCGCCATCAACGCCTGTCCGAGCACCTGGCCGCCGAAAACCTGGGGACTCCCGATGTCGCGGCTCTCGCCGCGAAACAGGTCGCGCTCGAGCCGCTCGAGCGTCATGACCTTGATCAGATCCTCGAGGAGCTTGTTCACATCAATGCGGATCGCCCGACTCGGACACACCGAGGCGCTTCTGCATGATCGGGCTCGTGGTGGTGTACTGCAGAAACTGTCGCTTCTGGGGATAGAGATGGTGCTGGATGCCGAACGCCGCGAGCGCAGCCTCGTGAAAGCCGCTCAGGATCAGCTTTTTCTTCCCCGGATAGGTATTGATGTCGCCGATGGCAAAGATGCCCGGCACGCTCGTCTGGAAGTTCTCCGTGTTGACCTTGAGCGCCTTCTTCTCCATCTCGAGCCCCCAATCGGCCACCGGACCGAGCTTGGGGTGCAGTCCGTAGAACGCGAGCACATGATCGGCCGGCACCTGCAAGGTCGTGTGGCCGTCGTTGCTTTTCAAGACGACGCCGGCGAGCTTGTCGTTGTCGCTGTGCAGAGCCATCACCTGGCCCTCGATGAGCTGCATCTTGCCGGCCGCCACCAGCTCGCGCATGCGCGCGACGGTCGCGGGGGCTGCACGAAATTCAGCACGCCGATGGACCAAGGTGAGCGATCGAGCCTTCTCGCAGAGAGCGACGGTCCAGTCGAGCGCCGAATCGCCTCCGCCGCAAATGACGAGGTGCCGGCCGTGAAAGTCGGCCGCCGACTTCACCCGGTAATGCACGCTCTTGCCCTCGAACCGATCCACGCCCTCGACAGCGAGCCGGCGCGGCTGAAACGAGCCGACGCCGGCCGCAATGACCACGGCACCCGCCGTCAAGCGGGTGCCTGTGCTCGTTGCAAGGTGGAAATTGCCCCCGGGAAGCGCCTCGAGCTCGGTCACTTCCTGTCCCAGATGGAATTTGGCCTTGAAGGGTTTTACCTGCTCCAACAGCCGGTCGATCAATTCCTGCGCGCCGCAAACGGGCAGCGCCGGAATGTCGTAAATCGGTTTGTCGGGGTAGAGCTCGGTGCATTGACCGCCGACCTGGGCCAGGGAATCGATGATCACCGAGCCGATGCCGAGAAGCCCCAGTTCGAAGATTTGGAAGATGCCCACGGGCCCGGCGCCGATAATGGCCGTTTCCACGTAGTTGGAGGGGCCCGCGGCCGCCTCGACGGCGACGGGCGCCTCGATGGTATCCGACATGATGAACGCACTAACCTCGAAGTATTGGGGAAAATCCCGCAAATTGTAGCCGAATAGCCCCGTGTCTGCGGGATGGATGCCGGCCTCGACGGAGATTGCTCCCGCGCCCGCAGTTGCGACACTCTGCGTGCCCATGACCACGCTCGTCTGGTTTCGTCAGGATCTGCGCCTCGCCGACAATCCCGCGCTGTGCGCCGCGCTCGCTGCGGGCGAACCTGTGGTGCCGCTCTACATCCACGCTCCCGGCGAGGAGGGGGACTGGCCGCCGGGCGCAGCGGCACGCTGGTGGCTGCACCAGAGCCTGACGCAACTGCATCGAAGCCTCGCCGCCCTCGGCTCCGGGCTCTGCGTGCGTGCGAGCGAGAGCTCCCTCGGCACGCTCGAGTCGCTGATCGGTGAATGCGGGGCAACGGCCGTCGTCTGGAATCGCCGTTACGAGCCGTCGATCCGCGCGCGCGATGAGCGCATCAAGCAGGCACTGCGGGCCCGTGGCATCGACGTGGGCAGTTACGCGGGCTCGCTCCTGCACGAGCCTTGGACCGTCGAGACGCGCGCCGGCGGCCCGTTTCGGGTATTCACACCCTTTTGGCGACACTGCAAATCGCTCGGCGACCCAGCGGCACCGTTGCCGCCCCCGCGGGCGCTGCGCGCGCCGGCAATAGGCCCATCATCGCAGACCATCGAGAGTCTCGGCCTCGTGCCGAAGCTCGACTGGCCCTCGGGGCCGGCAAGCGTCTGGATACCGGGCGAGCGTGGCGCGGAGTCGCAACTCGAGAGCTTCGTAGGTGCGCCACTCGAGGACTACGCGACCCGGCGCGATGCGCCGGGGGAGTCCGGCACGTCGCGCCTCTCCCCGCATCTGCACTTCGGCGAGATCGGCCCGCGGCAGATCTGGCACGCGGTGCGGCACATCTGGCAGGGCCGGGGCCGCCACTCCTCGTGGCGCGACTCCCAATTCCTGACCGAGCTCGGCTGGCGTGAGTTCGCCTATCACCTGCTCCATCATTTTCCACATACCCCTGAGCAACCGCTGCGCCCGAATTTCGCGCGTTTCCCGTGGAGATCGAGCCCAATGGCGCTGCGTGCCTGGCAGCGCGGCGCCACGGGATTTCCCATCGTCGATGCCGGCATGCGTGAGCTGTGGCGCACCGGCTGGATGCACAACCGCGTGCGCATGATCGCGGCATCGTTTCTGGTCAAGGATCTGCTGCTGCCGTGGCAGGAGGGGGCTCGCTGGTTCTGGAACACGCTGGTCGACGCCGATCTCGCCAGCAACACCCTCGGCTGGCAATGGGTCGCGGGGTGCGGCGCGGACGCCGCGCCCTTCTTCCGGGTATTCAATCCCGTGACCCAGGGCGAGCGATTCGACCCGGCGGGGGTCTACGTCCGCCGTTGGGTACCCGAGATCGCCCGATTGCCTGACCGCTGGCTGCATCAGCCCTGGAAAGCGCCCGCCGCGGAATGTTGCGCCGCCGGAGTCACCTTGGGCGTCACTTATCCCGCGCCACTGATCGATCATGAGGCAGCACGGCGCATGGCCCTCGAGGCATTCGCAACCCTCCGGCGTTAATTGCCCGCGCCACCCGGGCCCGCTTGCATCGGCAGGTGCTGACGTATAGATTTTGTCCAGCATAAATCTGTACAGAATGCGCCAAGGAACCCCGTCCATGCATGCCAAGGTCAATCCAATCCCCCCGCCCCCTCCGCGCCCTACGCGCCCGATCCGCGCTCTGAGCCGTGGCCTTGAGGTGCTGGCCGAGCTCAATCGCCGAGAACGAGCCCCAATTCATACCCTCGCGAGCGCAGTCCGCTTGCCGCGGACCACCACCTTCAGGATTCTGGAGACGCTGCGCCTCGCCGGATTCGTCCAGCGCGATGAGCACGACGATTGTTACCAACCCACGGTGCTGGTGCGGACCCTCGCGACCGGCTTCGATGACGGGGCCATGATCGCCCATATCGCCAAACGTCATCTGGACGAGCTGGCCGCCGCGATCGTCTGGCCGATCGAGGTCGCCGTCCCCGCCGGGGGCGCCATGGTGGTGCGGGTGATCAGCCGCAGCCCCCTCGCGCTCGGGCCGGGCAATACCGGCGAGCAGCTCCCGATGATCACGTCGGCGGCCGGTCGAGCGTTTCTGGCATTCTCAAAGGTCACGCAGCGCGACGCCGTCCTCGACTCGCTGGCCCCCGCAACCGCCTTGGAGGAGCGCCTCGCCCGCGATCGGCCCGAGGTCGAGCGCATCCTTGAGGACACACGCTCGCAGGGCTTTGGCCTGTCTCAGCGCGCGCGACGCGTCTCGCAGGAGATCTCGCTGGCGCTGCCCGTGAAATCCGGCGAACGCGTGCTGGGAACACTGTCGGTGCGCTTCGCCGCCACAGCCGTGCCGCTGCGCAGCGCCATTGAGCAATTTTTGCCGAAAATGCGCGAAGTTATTGCCAAGATCGAGGCCGAGTTTACAAGCTAGGACACCGCAGCTATTTGGTCAGCACTTTGCTCACGCCGCCCGAGATGAGCGAGGTGACATCGATGAGTGCCCCGGCGAGCCCGAGTCCGCCCGGGGCGGCGAGATAGCGCGGACGCCAGACCGGTAGGAATTTCTCCTTGTACTTGCGCAGCCCCTCGAACGGATAAAAGGTTTCGCCGTATCGCTGCACCATGCGCCCGAGCTTGTGCCAGGCGGGGGCAAGCGCGTGCTCTTCCAACCCCGAAAGAGGCGCCATCCCGAGGCTGAACCATTGGTAGTGCTGCGCCTTGCCCCAGAGCATGGTCTCGACCAGCATGAAATCGATCACACCCTTCGGCGCCGCATCGCTGTAACGCATGAGATCCGCCGAAAGCACGCTGTCGGCGCCCGCACGCCAGATGTTCGCGAACGCGACGATGGCGCCTGCGCGGCGCACCACGGCGATGTCGAAATGCGAAAGGTACCGCTCGTCGAAGTATCCGAGCGAGAAGCGTTTCTCCGCGGTGTGCTTTTCGGCAAGCCAGGCATCGGACACCTCGCGCAGCTGCGGCATGAGGGCCGGGACCTGCGCCCGCGGCACGATCTCGAACTCAGCGCCGTCCTTCTTGGCGCGCCGATGCGGATGACGCAGATCCGCACGCGCCGGTCCCTCCAGCGAGAAGGTGTCGAGCGGCACACGCGCCTCCTCCCCGAGCTTGCTCAGCGTCAGGCCGAGATCGATGTAGAGCGGCAGGTTATCGGGCGTGATCTGGTAGAACACCGGCTCGACCGCCATGTCGTCGCATCTCTCGACGAAACTCCATACCAGCGACTCGTAGAGCGCGGACGGTCCGACAGGATCGCCCATGGACACCCAGCTGCTGCCGGAAGCCGCGTACATGATGAAGGCGCTGCGATCCTCGTTGAACAACAGATTCTTGTCGCCGAGGAGCGCAAGATTCGCGGTGGCATCGTGCGCATTCTCGATGAGCGCCGCCGCACGCTCGAGGTCGGCCTCGCTCGGCGGCGACGCCGTCGGCTTCGAAGGGCGCAGCAGGCGATAGAGCGCGTAGGCGGCCGCCGTCATGGCGGCCACGAGCAACGCCCGCAGGCTCCGGGGTGCCGGCGAATGGAAGGCGAATTCCCACCACAGCTCCTTGCTATAGGGCACATTGCGATAGGCGAACAGCACGAGCCATACGGCGGCACCGAGCACGAGCAGCATGGCCACCACCCATGACGCCGAGAAGCGCTGCTCGATGAGCGATGCACGCCGCCGAAAGCGTGCGCGTGCGGAGACGAGCATGACGGCCACCACGCCGAGCACGATGGCCTCTTCGAAATCGAAGCCCTTGAGGAGCGACAGAATGACGCCCGCACACAAGAGCCACATGGTGAGATACCACGCGGCGTCGAGCCGGCGATACAGGCCGTGCGCAAGCACCAGAAGCCCCACGCCGACGGCACTGCCGAGAAGATGCGACAGCTCCAAGATCGGCAAGGGAACGAACCGGTGCAGCAGGTCGAGACGATGACCGGGGGCGGGCGTCGATCCGGACAAGAGCAGCACGGCACCGGCGAAAAACACGGCGACGGCGCTCGCCTGCGGGGTCAACGTGCCGAGCCAGGTCCGCGCGAGTTGGGCGATGCGCACCATGGGTCCACGGTGCATCCACAGCTCGTGAGCGCCGAGCAGGCACAGGGCCACGCCGAAGGGCACCAGATAATAGATGATGCGATAGGCGAGCAAGGAGCCGAGTAACTGATCCGCCGGTACGCTGCGGAACAGCAGGAGCAGCACCGATTCGAACACTCCGACACCGCCGGGCACGTTGCTGATGATGCCGGCGGCGATGGCGATGATGAACATCGCCGCAAAGGCGGCGAACCCGACGTGCGCGTGCGGCGGGAGCAGCGAGTAGAGGACGCCGGCGGCGCACAGCAGATCGCCGGCCGCGACCGCGATTTGCGCGAAGGCGATCTGCGGGCTCGGGACCGGTACCGTGATGCTGCGCCAGCGCAACGGCTCGTGCCGGCTGCACGCGAGCACCAGATAGGCAATGACCCCCGAGAGCAGCACACAGCCGGCGCAAACGATGATCCAGGGATGCAAGTGCAGAACCGAGGCCGACAACCGCGCCTCGGCCAGGAGGGACAGGCCGAGGAGCGCCGCGGCCCCCAGACAGAACGTGAGCGTGCCGAACGCCACCACCGTTGCGATCTGCTTGGTCGGGAGCCCGAGCACGGAGTACGCGCGCAATCGAATCGCGCCGCCGCTCAACGTGTTGAGCCCGACGTTATGACCGATCGCATAGCCCATGAATGAGATCAGGGCGAGGCGCGGATAAGGCACACGGGCTCCCGCGAACCGCAGGCCGATGGCGTCATACAGCGTCAAGCAGCCATAGCCCGCCGCGGTGAGCACCACCGCCCCCAGGAGTTGGGAGGTCTGGATTGCCCGCATGTGCTCGAGAATGTCCCGCCAGCGGTACTGGGCGATGACATGGTGGAGCCAGAAGAGCGCAACGCCGAACAGGGCGATCCCGAACAGCGTCGTCCACGTCGGGACCTTTCGAATTGTGTGTTGAATTGTCAAGCCGCGTATCGTATCAGGGGTCCGCGGTGCCGGTGCATGCCAGGTCCGGCCGCGAACGGTCTCGCCAGTCTGCCGCGGAAACTGCTAGGGTTATGCCTCGCTGCTCAAGACACAAAGGTGACTTCACATGAGTTCCGTCAACGATGCGCGCCAGGCAATCATGGATCCTTCCCAGGTCTACCATGAGGAGACATTCACCGATCGCCGAGTGGGGACCATCCGACGTCTGACGCCGGTATCCGCCGACGGAGCCGTCGACTCGGCGCGGCCCGTGGTCTATGTCGGCCAGGCGCAGATCATGACGCCCATGGGGGCGTTGCCGATCAGCTTTGATCTGGAGGCGAACACCTTGAGCGGCGCCATCGCCAAATTTGGCGAAGCGGCCGAGCAGGCCGTGCAGCAGACGATGCGCGAGTTGCAGGAGCTTCGGCGCGAGCAATCCTCGGGGCTGGTGATTCCCGACGCGGCCGGCGCAGCGCTGTCGAATCCGAGCGATTTGTTGGGCCGCGGCCGGCCAAGACGCTAGCGCTCCTCGGGCGATTCGAGCCCCGCCCAGCGCTCGTATGCCGCGTCGAGCTCGCCGGCGACCTCGCTCAAACGCGCGGCGGCGGTGCGCGCTTCCGCCGGACGCTCCCGGAACAATGCGGGATCGCTCAAGGAGGATTGCAGAGCCGTCTGCTCCGCTTCGAGCCGCTCAATGGTCGCGGGCAGGAGCTCGAGCTCGCGTTGCTCGTTGAAAGACAGCCTGCGCGCCTTCTTGGGCGGCGGGAGCGGCGTCCGATCGCGCGCAGCGTCAGCTTTGAGGGCATCGGGGCGGGCAGAGGCTCGCTCGGCACGTTGGCGCAGCGAATCGGTGTAGCCGCCCACGTACTCCTCGATGCGGCCTCCGCCCTCGAACACCAAGGTGCTGGTCACGACATTATCGAGAAACGCGCGGTCGTGGCTCACCAGGAGCAAGGTGCCGGCATAGTCGGCCACCATCTCCTCCACGAGGTCCAGGGTCTCGGCGTCCAGATCGTTGGTGGGCTCATCCATGATCAATAGGTTGCTCGGCTTGGCGAACAGCTTCGCGAGCAACAATCGATTGCGCTCGCCGCCCGACAGCATGCTCACCGGTGCGCGCAGCCGCTCCGGCGGAAACAGGAAATCGCGCAGATACCCCGACACATGCCGGGAGCGGCCGTCGATGGTCAAGGTCTCGCCGCTGCCGCCCGTGACGTTGTCCATCAGCGAGGCCGACGGATCGAGCGTGTCTCGCTGCTGATCGAAATAAGCCGGCTTGAGCGCGGTGCCGCGATAGATCGATCCGTGCGCGGGCTCGAGCTCGCCCATGAGCAGCTTGATCAGCGTGGTCTTCCCGCACCCGTTCGGCCCGACGATGCCGATACGATCGCCGCGCATGATGCGCGCGGAAAAATCCGCGATTACGGGAGATCCTCCGAAGTCGAACGAGAGGCCGCGCGCCTCGAACACGAGCCTTCCCGATGGCGCCGCATCCTGCGCTCTCAGATCGATCTGTCCCGGGCGCTCGCGTCGATCGGTGCGCTCGATGCGCAATTGCTCGAGCGCGCGCACGCGTCCCTCGTTGCGCGTCCGCCGCGCCTCGATGCCCTGACGGATCCAGGCCTCTTCCTGGGCGAGCTTCTTGTCGAACAGCGCCGCATGCGTGGCCTCCACGTCGAGCGCCGCACGCTTCTCGATCACGTAATCGTCGTAGCTGCCCGACCAGCCCTTCAACCGGCCGCGATCGAGTTCCACGATGCGCGGCGACAGGCGCCGCACGAACGCGCGGTCGTGGCTGACGAAAAGCAGCGCGCCCTCGAACTCGCTCATCATCTCCTCGAGCCAGCCGATCGCCTCGATATCGAGGTGGTTGGTAGGCTCGTCCAGCAACAGCAGGTCCGGTCTCGCGACGAGCGCCCGGCCGAGCATCACGCGCCGCCGCCAGCCGCCGGACAGCGAGGACATGGGGGCATCGCCGGCAAGTCCGAGCCGCGCGATGATCTGATCCACTTCGAGTTCCGCGCGCCATTCCTCTTCCGCACTCTCGACGAGCACGCCCTCGCGAAGCACCGCGCGCACGCGCAGATCGCTCGGCGGCGACACCTCCTGAGGCAAGCTCGCCGTCCTCACCCCGGGCCGGATCCAGACATCTCCGGCATCGGGCGCCGAGTCGCGGCTCAAGAGTTTCAGCAGCGAGGATTTGCCCGTGCCGTTGCGGCCGAGGAGGCAGATCCGCTCTCCCTTGGCGATCTGCAGATCAGCCTCCTCGAGCAGCGGGTGCAGGCCGAAGCGCAGTGAGACTTTATCGAGTCGGGCGATGAGCATGGTCGCTACACGGTTGGTCGGCATCGGAGGCCGCAGTTGCCGTAGGATTATACTGACTTGCTATTTTTTGCATTTTGCGTCGAGATTGAACGCATTAGATCGAGCATCGAAGCTTTCCCATGAGCACGCGAGATTTGTACAAGAGCCGGGTCGTCTCATGAGCCTATCCCTCGCGACCGTAGCGATCATCGCGAACGTCTTGGTGCTCGTGCTGGCCGCATGCCTCATCTACCAGTACCTGCATCGGCGTGCCGCGCAAACCGAGCAGCTGCGCCTGCAGAAGATAAAGCTCGAGTACGAGGTGGAGGAGCGCACACGCGAGCTCGTGGAGCTCTCGACGCATCTGCAGAGCGTGGCCGAGCGGGAAAAGGCGGGTCTCGCGCGCGAATTGCACGACGAGCTGGGCGGTCTGCTGGTGGGCGCCCGCATGGACATATCCTGGACCGAGCAGCATTTGACGACGGCGGACCAGGACATGCGACAGCGGCTCAACCGGGTTCAGCAGAACCTGTCGGCGGCCATCGACCTCAAGCGTCGCATCATCGAGGAGCTGCGTCCGACGCTGCTCGACAACGTGGGCTTTCTAGCCGCGCTGCGCTGGCAGATGAAGGAAACCTTCACGCGCGCGGGCCTCACCTGCAACGAATACTTTCCCGACGAGGAGCCGAAATTGACCTCGGACGCCGCGATCTCCCTGTTCCGGATCGCGCAGGAGGCCTTCTCCAATCTCATCAAGCACTCCGCCGCGAAGGCGGTGGACGTGACGCTCGATATCGATGAGGATATGGTCGTGTTCCGCATCAAGGACGACGGCAAGGGAGTGAGCAGTGCCAACTCGCCGAGCGGCGTCCACGTGCTCGCCTCGATGCGCCACCGCGTTCGCGCGCTCGGCGGCACGTTCGATATTTCGGGCGCCGCCGACGGCGGCATCCTCGACGTGCGCATTCCGGCCTCTCGCGCATTGCGGCCTCTTCCCGAGCCGGAGCCTTAAGCTTGCTCTTCCGGCGAGAGGAGCATCGCGCACGCGGCGCGCGGCGGCGCTCATCATCGCGGGCTTGGGCGCCGCCCTCTTCGCAGCGGCGGCCTCATGTGCGAATCGAGATGCGCTGCGCGAGATCGTGCAGAATGAATGCCTGGTCCACTGGCGCGAGCAGCATAGTGCCGCCCCTTGCGAGGAAGTGCATGTCGATGACCCCGTGCGGGACGGCGGGGGCTATGCCGTGCTCGCGGACCGCAAGGGAGGAGCGCATTTCCTGCTGATACCCACCCAGACCGTCAGCGGCATCGAAAGCACCGTGCTCACGGAGCCCGGCGGTATCGGCTATTTCTCGGCCGCGTGGGCGGCGCACGATCGGCTGGGCGGCGTCGTAGGCCATGAGGTGCCCGATGAGGTCGTCGGACTGGCCGTCAACCCGATGCGCAAGCGCAGCCAGGATCAACTGCACATTCACATCGAGTGTCTGCTGCCGGACGTTCACGAGGCGCTCGCACGCAATGCCGCGCACATCACCACCTCGTGGTCGCAGGTCAGCTTGCATGATGCGAGCTACTGGGTGCGCCGCATCGATGCAGATCTCGAGACCGAAGATCCCTTCAGAGTGCTGGCGAGCCATTTCCCCGAGTCCGATCACGCCATGAGCGATTACACGCTGGTCGTGGCAGGCGCCCCGGCCGGCAAGGGGCGCCATTTCTTCCTGCTCACGAGCACGACGGCCGCCGGCGAGTTGCTCCTCGACTCGAGCTGCGCCGCGTCAAAGGAGACCTCGTGACATGAGCACCCCCGATGCTCCCGACGAGCCGGCGTGGCTCGCGATCGGCCGGGAGATGAAAGCCATCGCGCAGATCGGTCTCACGTTCAGCGGCGACCCGTATGACAGGGCGCGATACGAACGCATACGGGAGCTCGCGGCCGCCCTGATCGCGCAAGGCTCAGGCCTCGACGAGCATTCATTGCTCGAGGGCTTTCGCGTCGAGACCGGCTATGCGACCCCGAAGGTGGACGTCCGTGCCGCGGTCTTCTCGGACGGCGGGATCCTCCTGGTCCGCGAGAAGAGCGACGGCGCCTGGGCTCTCCCGGGCGGCTGGGCCGATGTGAACGAATCGCCGGGCGAGAGTGTCGTACGCGAAGTGGCGGAGGAATCCGGCTACCGGGCACGCGCCGTCAAGCTCGCGGCCGTGTACGACTATCGCAAGCGCAATCGCCCGCAGCATCTGGATTCCATCTGCAAGCTGTTTTTCATCTGCGAACTGCTGGGCGGCAGCGCACGGCCGAGCATCGAGACGAGCGATGCGGGTTTCTTCGCGCGCGACGCGTTGCCGACCTTGTCGGTCGGGCGCACGACCGCGGCGCAAATCGAGCGCATGTTCCAGCATGCTAAGGACCCCGGTCTGCCCACCGATTTCGATTGAGCTCAGGGAATTTCGGCGGCCGCCTGCGCGCCCTCGAGTCGTTTGCGACGCGCGACCCATCCATAGATCGGTGCACACGCGGCCAGCAACAGACCCGCGGCGAGCGCCGAGCCGGGATTTTCGGCGACCGCGGCGATCAATGCGAGCACGCTGCCCGCGCCCACGATCCCCGTCGTGTAGGGGTAGCCGAATACGCGATAGGGGCGCGGCAGGTCGGGCTCCCGTCGCCGCAGCACGAAGACGGCGAGGTAGACCGCGATGTAATTGACGAGAAACAGCACGGTGGCGAGCGCGATGATCTGCTCGAACGTGCCGGACAGGAGGAGCGCGACGGCGGCGGCGCTCGAGAACGCGAGCGCGACTCGCGGTGTCCCACCGGCGCTCACCGCAGCCGCTTTGACGGTGAACAGGCCGTCGCGCCCGATAGCGAGCAGCACGCGCGGCGTCATCAGCAAGGTCGCGTTCAGCAGGCTCAACACCGTGAGCAGCGAGATCACCGCGACGAGCTCGGCGCCGCCGCGAGGGAGCACGATGCGCGCAGCGGCCGCCGCCGGCAAATCCGACGCCGCGAGCGCCGACAGCGGCAGCGCGCGCAGAAGCGCGGCATTGATCAGCACGTAGAGCACGATGAGCACGACGGTGCCGCCGATGAGCGCCCGCGGCAGCGTACGGCCGGGGTCGGTGTTCTCCTCGGCGAGGTAGATCGGCGAATACCATCCGTCGTAGGTGAGGAGCACGGCACGCATTGCGCTCACCAGCGCGGCCACCGTGGCCATCGACAGCAGCGGCAACGAGGCCGCGCTCAACGGCAGCGGCACGCCGGCGGCGCGGGCCGGCGCGGCCACGAAGCACGACACCACGAGAATCAGCATCATGAGTCCGATCGCGAGACTGATGAGCCGCGTGAGCGAGCTGCCGAGCCGCAGTCCCACCCAATGCAGCGCGGTGAAGGCGGCGATGATCATCACGGCGCCCGGACGCGCGTACTGCGAGGCGGACGGCCAGAGCGCCGCGAGAAACGTCATCGCGGTGATCGAGCCGTACGACAGCGTCGCGACATTGTTGATCCAGTCACTCCAGCCGACCATGAATCCTGCCCGGCTCCCGAAGGCGCGGCGTGCATAGACATAGAAGCCGCCCGCCTGGGGCAGCATGGCGGCAAGCTCGGCAACCGAGACGGCACCGAGCAGCGCATACACGCCGCCGACGATCCAGAACGCCAGGATGAGATGCGAGTTGCCGAGAGTGGCCGCCAGCGTTCCCGGCAATCGCAGGATGCCGACGCCGACGGTGCCCCCGAACACCATGGCGAGTCCGAAGCCGAGCCCGAGGATGCGGGCGAGCGGCCGATGCGTGTCCATTCGATCCCCGGAGAATGCGTGATCCCGGGGATGGTAGCATTCCACCGACGCACCGTTCGGGGGGAGTGCCGCCATGGCAAAAGATACTTTGCTCGCGATCGATCAGGGCACGAGCTCGAGCCGCGCCATCGCCTTCTCCTCCGCGGGTGAGGTGCTCGCGATCGAACAGCAGGCTTTCGAGCAAATCTATCCTGCTTCCGGGTGGGTCGAGCACGATGCGGAGGTCATCTGGGCCACCGTGCTTTCGAGCACCCGCCGGGTGCTCCAGCGACTGAAGGATGAGGGCCGCCGTACCGTCGCCGTCGGCATCACGAACCAGCGCGAGACGACGGTGCTGTGGGACCGCAAGAGCGGCGCCCCGATCTACAACGCGATCGTCTGGCAGGACCGGCGCACGGCGGACCGCTGCGCGACCCTGCAACGCTCCGACCCGGCCGCCGAGGCCGAGCTCGCGCGCAAGACCGGCCTGCTGTTCGATCCGTACTTCAGCGCCACGAAAATCGCCTGGATTCTGGACCATGTCGCCGGTGCGCGGGATGCGGCGCGCGCAGGTCGCCTCGCTTTTGGAACCATCGATTGCTTTCTGCTGTGGCGTCTCACCGGAGGCCGTCTGCACGCGACCGATGCCACCAACGCAAGCCGCACCGCGCTTTATGACCTGCGCAAGGGATGCTGGGACGAGGCGCTGTGCGAGCTGTTCGACGTACCCTCGTCCCTCTTGCCCGAAGTGCGGGATTGCGCCGGCGATTTCGGTGATAGCGAGCCGGGCGTTCTCGGCGAAGCGCTGCCGATTCGCGGCGTGGCCGGCGATCAGCAGGCGGCGCTCATCGGCCAGGCATGCTTCACGGCCGGCGAGGTGAAAAGCACCTACGGCACCGGCGCGTTCCTGGTGCTCAACACGGCCGGCCAGCTCGTCGTGTCCAAGAGCCGGCTGCTCGGCACGATCGCCTATCGATTGAACGGCGAGACCACCTACGCGCTCGAAGGCTCCATCTTGTCCGCGGGGACCGCCGTCCAATGGCTGCGGGACGGTCTCGGCATCATCTCACGCGCAGCGGACGTCGAGGCGTTGGCCGGCTCGGTGTCGAATACGGCCGGAGTCTACCTCGTGCCTGCCTTCACCGGCCTGGGTGCACCCTACTGGGATCCGGCGGCGCGCGGTGCGCTGCTTGGACTTACACGCGCCTCGAGTCGCGCCGAGATCGCACGTGCCGCGCTCGATGCGGTCGTCTATCAGACCTTCGACCTGCTCGAAGCCATGGCGGCGGACGGACTCGAGCCCGCCATGCTCAAGGTCGACGGCGGCATGGCCATGAACGGCCTGTTCATGCAGCGCCTCGCGGACGTCCTCGGGGTTGCCATCCAGCGGCCGAAAATTGCCGAGTCGACCGCGTTCGGGGCGGCGTGCCTGGCCGGACTTGGGTGCGGCCTGTACGGATCCTTACAGGACATTGCGCGGCTCGCCCGCCCGGACGCTCGCTGGGAGCCGCGTCCCTATGCAGAGCGGGACGCCGATATCGCGGGATGGCGAGCCGCGCTCGCGTGCGTGCGCAGCACCTGACGGCTAGCGCATCGACCAGCCGTGGCTCACCGTCACGGATTGTCCGGTGAGCGCGTTCGAGCCAAAGGAGGCGAAGAACATCACGGCTTCAGCGACCTCCTCCACGGTCGTGAACTCGCCATCGAGCGTTTCCTTGAGCATCACGTCCCGGACGACATCGCCCTCGGAAATGCCGAGCGCCTGCGCCTGCTCGGGAATCTGCTTATCCACCAGCGGCGTGCGCACGAAGCCGGGACACACGACGTTTGCACGCACGCCGTGCTTCGCCCCCTCCTTCGCCACGACTTTGGCAAGTCCCATGAGTCCGTGCTTGGCGGTGACGTAGGGCGCCTTGAGGACGGAAGCCTCGTGGGAATGCACGGAGCCCATGTACACGATGCTGCCGCCGCCCTGGGGATACATCCACTTGAGCGCCGCGCGGGTGCAGAGGAACGCGCCATCGAGATGTACGGCGAGTACCCGCTTCCAGTCGGCGAGATCGAACTGCTCGATCGGCGCAACCACCTGGATGCCCGCGTTGCTGACCAGCACGTCGAGCCGGCCAAAGACCTCGACGACCTTGGCCATGGACTCATCGACTTGGGCTTCGTCGGCGACATCCACGCCATGCGCGATTGCCTGCGCACCCCGCCGGGAGAGCTCCAGTGCGGTCGCATGAGCCTGGGCGTGCTCGAGATCGACGATCGCCAGTTTGGCGCCTGCCCGCGCAAAGGCGTGCGCAATGCCTCGGCCGATGCCGCTGGCCGCGCCCGTGATCACGACCACCTTGCCCTCGAGAGGCCTGTCGCCGGGCTGCGAACGGGCGGGTACGCTCATTGGGCGCGCCCGTGACGCGCCAGAAAGCCGTCGATGGCGGCGAGGCATGCAGGCTCGGTGAGCAGCGGGGTATGCCCGCGGTTCGCGACCGTGAGAGTCTCGAGATGCGGCTTCTCGCGGACCATGCGCTCGACGGTCGCGGCGCTCAGAATGTCGGAGAGCGCCCCGCGGATCACGAGCATCGGAACCGGCCCGATCTGCGCGAATAGAGGCCACAGATCGGACGGTGCGCCGGCCGGCGCGCTGAAGGCCTTGCCGATGGCCGGATCCAGGTCGGGCACGGGTTTGCCTTCAGGGTCCTCGCGGTAGCCGCTGCGGGCATAGTCGAGCCACTGGGCATCGCTCAAATCCGGGAGCGCCAATCCGTAAATCTGCTTCGCTTGCGCCGCGGCCTCGGCCCAGGAGGCGACCGGCGGCAGCTTGCCGGCATAACCTGAGATCCGCTTGAGCCCCACGGGATCGATCTCCGGTCCTCCGTCGTTCAGCACCACGGCGGCGATCTTGGCCGGCTGCACCGCTGCCATCACCATCGCTATCAGCGCGCCGAGCGATGTGCCGATCACCACCACGCGTTCCAGCCCGCGCGACCCAAGCAACCCGAAGGTATCAGCGATGTAGGTCGGGAGCTGGTAGTGCGATGGATCCGGGTCCCAGGCCGAGCGGCCGCGGCCGCGCAAATCCGCACAGAGCACCTCGTGCTGCGCCTGCAGATGCGCTGCGAGCGCGGCAAAATCGCGACCGTTCCGGGTGAGCCCCGGCAAACACAGCACCGGCAGGCCCCCCGCGGCCTTCGCCGGATAGATCCGGCAATACAGGCGCAGGCCGTCGCTGGCCGCATAGACATGATCTGCCGAAATGCCGGCCACCGCATCGGCGCCCGTGGCGGGTGCCGGAGGCTCACCGGATAAGCGACTCATTGGAGGGCGCCCTTTAGAAGTGGTAAGTGGCAGTCCCGGTCACGGTGCGCGGTGGCCCGTAGTAACCGATTTGACTCACGCCGCCGATGAAGGAGTTTGCGGGCCCGATCGGCGGAGGGCCGAAGTCGTACCCGGCGACCCGGTAGTAGCGGTTGGTGAGGTTCTTGCCGTCGATTGAGAAACGCCATGCCTTGCTCGTCGTGGTGAACGCGAGGCCCCCATTGAGCAGGCCATACGCCGGTTGATCGGTCGGGCTCTGGAAGGTCGCCGCGACCTTGATGAAGCTGCGCCAATCGTAGCCCAGACGGGCGAGCAATGAGCCCGAGGCGAGATCCCAAGTGTAGGTACCATTTCCGGATACGGTCCAGGTCGGCGCGTTGATCGGCCGATTTGCATCCGCGACATTGACTGTCGAGACGCTCCCGCCGCAACCGGGCGTGAGCGTGAACACGTTGCAGGCGATCAAAAAATCCTTGTAGTAGGAATCCAAATAGCCGGTGTTGAGTCCCAACGTCAGCGGCTTGATCGGCCGCCACACGGACTCGATCTCGACGCCCTGATTGATTTGCTTGCCGGCATTGAGTTCTGCGGTGAGATTCGTCGGTGCACCGTCGTGCGTGACGAATTCCTGGATGGGTATTTGCGCGTTTCTGTAGGGGTTGTAGAAGACGGTCAGATTGAAGAGAAGCCTGTCATCGAGCAGCGTCGTCTTGACGCCCGCCTCGTAGCTGTCCGCGGTCTCCGATCCGTAACCGCCCTCGGTCTGCGGATACACGGCTGCATTGCCCCTCATGTCGAAACCGCCGCTCTTGAAGCCGCGGCTGTAGGTGAGGTAGCCCATCACACGGTCGGTGAAGTGATAATCGAAGCCGAGGCGCGGCGTGATGTTCACGAAAGCACGGCTATTGGCGTAATCGGTCACCACGTCGGGGAAGAACCCGGCCGGCACCGTCGCGGGGTTGAAGAGCTGCTGGCCCGGCAGCAATTGGGTCGGTGCGAAGCTCGTGTAGTCGTTCTGATACACATGAGCGGTCTTGTCGTCCTCGTTCCAGCGGATGCCCGCGTCGAGATCCAGCTTGTCGGTGAGCTTCCAGGAGGAATCGCCATAGACCGCATAGCTCTTGGTGAGCACACAGCCTGAGACGAGCTCGGTGATGTAGATGCCCAAGGGAGGAGCGACGGTCGGCGGCAGCGTGCCGCTCAGCGTGCCGATCGAAGCGTTATAGGACCCGCAGGCGGTGCTGTCCATGTAGAACAGGCCCCCGACCGCATTCACCCTCTGGTTCTTGAAGGTGAGCTGCGCCTCTCCCGAGGACTGCTGATCATGGTATGCGCCCGGTACCTCGAACAGGTTCTCGTCGAGCTGCGCAAAATTGATGAACTGCTGGCTCCTGCCTTCGATGTACGCACCGACGACCTTCAAACCGAGCTGATCGGTCAAGCTCTGGGTGTAGGTGGCCGATTCGCCATTACGGTGAGAAAAATCCCGGTTGACCGGCATGTCGTTGTACATGTCGAACGGATTGCTCAACTGGGGAGCCAGGTAGTCGTTCAGGCGCTGCCCGCCCGAGGCGTTCGAGTTGTCCAGCGTGTCGTCCGCGATCAGCTTCAGCTTGGAGCTCTCGCCCCACTTGATCGTCAGATTGACGCGCCCGGATTGCACGTCCTTGTTCGAGACGTCCTGCCCGACGTAGGGGCTCGCCGGAACTATTCCCGGCTGGGCGACCACACGGCCGTAGCCGTCGTGCTGCAAGTCCGCGAGCGCAACGCCGAAATAGACATGATCGTCGATCACCGGCGTGGAGAAATAGAGCTTCTCATCATGCTCGCCATAGGTGCCGCCGGTCACCGACGCGGTCAGGGTCGCGGGCCCATCGATGTCGCGGGTGACGTACTTGATCGCGCCGGCGATGGTGTTCTTGCCGTAGAGGGTGCCCTGGGGACCTCGCAGGATTTCGAGGTCCTGGACGTCGATCACATCAAGCAGTGCCGTCTGCGGACGTGCCAGATACACATCGTCGATGTACACCCCGACCCCGGGCTCATTGCCCCATAAGGGATCGCTCTGGCCGACACCTCGGATGTACACGTTGATGGTGCTGCTGGTCGCGCGATCGGCCGAGATCTTGAAATTCGGCACGAAGCTGTTGAGATCATACAGATTCGTGACGTCCTGAGTCTGGATGGTCGCTGCGCCGATCGCGGTTACCGCGATCGGCACGTTTTGCAGGTCCTCCGCGAACCGCCGCGCGGTCACCACCACCTCTTGCAACGCACCAGCATCGCCCGTGTTGGCCGAGGTCGCCGCCTGCTGTGCGCTGACGGTACCCGCCGCTGCCAAGCCGAGCAGGGTCAAGCAGAAGTTGCGAATCATGGATGCACCCCCGAAATGCTACTTATTGTGTCGCCGTCATCGCGAGCCACCGCTTGAACGGTCGTTGAATCCTATTTCAACGTACGTTGAATATCAAGCGGCGACGCGGCAGTTGGATATGAGCGCCTGGTCGGCGGAGCTTGGGGAGGACAGAGCCAAACTGTGATTGGGGTGGCATTTTTTTCTCAAACCCGGCGGCCCGCCCTTTTCTGACGCGCGGACTTGTGAAAAATACGGGCCCATGAAATTCAGATTAAAGGCGTTTGCATGGCACCTGCTCGGGAGCGCGAGCGTGCTGGCCCTCACCCTCGGCTTTCTCTATGTCGGGTGGTATCACTGGCCGGGGTGGTATCTGGCCGACATGCCGGCCGTGCTCGCGATTTTGGTCGGTGTCGATGTAGTCCTCGGACCCTCGCTCACCTCGGTGATCGCGAACCCGGCCAAGCCGCGTCGCGAGTTGGCCCGAGACGTGGGATTTATCGTGCTCATGCAATTGGTTGCCTTCACCTATGGAGTCGTAACCCTGTGGCACGCCCGGCCGCTTTACTATGCGTTCTCCGAGAACTGCCTGTCGATGGTTCAAGCCCAGGACATCGAGCGAGATTCGGCCGCCGCCGCGCGCGCCCGGAATTTGCCGTTGGCTCCCCACTGGTACAGCGTTCCGCGCTGGATCTGGGCGCCGCTGCCGAATGACTCGGGAGAAGCCGAGAAGATCGTCCGGTCGGCCGTCGGGGGAGGCTATGACGTCACGGCACGCCCCCAGTACTACAAACCGTGGGGGAGCGGCGCCGCGGAGCTGCGCGGCCAGCTCAAGCGGGTGGACGACATCAAGTTCTTCTCCCTCAAGGAAAAAGAGCTGCTGAAGGAGCGCCTGAAGGCGGGGGGGTTCGCGCCGGATCGAGCGAACGCGATCGCCCTGACCGGCCGAAAGCGCCCCTTGCTCGCGGTGTTCGATCCGTCGAATCTACAGCTCCTCGCCACCATCGAGCCGAACTAGGCGAGTTTCCGCACGCGCGCGAGCGTCAAGGATGCCGGGCGCTTGGGGTAGGATCGGTGCTTTAGAACCGGTCGAACCGCATGAGCATCGCTCCGCCTCGTGAGCCTTCCTTAAGTCCGCCGGCGCCCGCTGTTCCCTCTGCCTGGGCACCGTTCCGGCACCGGACGTTTGCGGTCATCTGGATCGCGACCGTGGTTTCCAATGTCGGTGGCTGGATGTACAGCGTCGCCAGCGGCTGGTTGATGACCACGCTCGATCCCGATCCACTGACGGTGTCGCTCGTGCAAGTGGCCAATACTCTGCCGATGTTTCTTTTTGCCATTCCCGCGGGCGCGCTCGTCGACATCGTGGACCGCCGCCTGTTCCTCTTGTTCGGCGAGATTGCCGTCACCGTCACCTCGACCGCATTCGCAGTTCTCGTGTGGCTGCACCTCATCACGCCGGCGAGCCTGCTGGTTTTCACGTTCATCGTCACCGTCGCCTCCGCGGTCACGGCCCCGGCGTGGCAGGCCGTGGTACCGCAGCTCGTGCCTAAGCCTGAGCTGCCGAGCGCTATCGCGGCCAACAGCGTCGGCATCAATGTGAGCCGGGCCGTCGGACCAGCGCTCGGCGGGTTCATGGTGGTCACGCTCGGGATTGCCGCGCCGTTCTGGTTCAACGCTTTCAGCAACCTCGGCGTCATCGCGGCGCTGGTTCGCTGGCGCCTGCCGCAAAAGAGCAGATCACATCTTCCTCCGGAAAGCTTCTGGCGGGCGATGCGGACCGGCCTGCGCCACGCGCGCTACAACGTTCATCTGCGAGCGACGCTCATCCGCACCGTAGCCTTCTTCGTGTTCGCAAGCGCCTACTGGGCACTCCTGCCGCTCGTGGCACGCAGCCAGATTGCCGGAAATCCCGCCCTCTACGGATCGCTCCTCGCCGTGATCGGCGCATCCGCGGTCGGGGGTGCGTTCCTGCTTCGGACGCTCCGCGCCCGGCTGGGTCCCGACGCTCTCCTTGCGGCGGCCACCCTTGCAACGGCGCTTGCCACCGCGCTCTTCGGCCTGGCGCACGATGCCGCGATCGCGCTCGCCGCAAGCATCATCGCCGGAGCATCCTGGATCGCGGGCGTCTCGAGCCTCAACATCTCGGCGCAGGTCGCCCTGCCCGAGTGGGTACGAGGCCGGGGACTATCGATGTACGTCACCGTCATGTTCGGCGCTTTGAGTCTGGGGAGCGCGATGTGGGGCGAGGTCGCGAGCCTCCTCGGATTGTCGTTCGCGTTGTATGCCGCCGCGGCCGGCGCGATCGTCGCCATTCCGCTCACCTGGCGCTGGAAACTGCAAACCGGGGCAACCGTCGATTTGACCCCGTCGATGCATTGGCCTGAACCGATCACGACCGCCGAGGTCGATCCCGACCGGGGACCGGTGCTGGTGATCATCGAATACCACATCGATCCCGAGCACCGCGAGGAGTTCCTCGACGCGATGGCTCCCTATGCGCGGCTGCTGCGCCGAGACGGCGCGTACGACTTCGGCATATTCGAGGACCCCGCCGAGGCGGGGCGATTCGTGGAGACCTTCATGACGGATTCCTGGGTCGAGCACTTGCGCCTGCATCGGCGCATCACCAATGCCGATCGAGAAGCCGAAGCGGCCGTACGGCGCTGGAACATCGGCGGCGAGCCCAAGGCCACGCACCTCATTCTCGCTCAACCTCGCGACTGATCGCCACCGAGGCGGACCACATAGCGTCCGAGTGCACGGCCCGCGACGAGCTGCTCGCAGGCCTCGGGAATCTCATCGAGATCGATCACCCGATGCACGAGTCGGTCGGTGAGCGATTGGAGATTCCATTCACCCGCGAGTTTCTGCCAGAGGGAAAGGCGCCAGTTGCGCGGCACATCCACGGAGTGAATTCCGAGCAGGCTCACGCCGCGCAGGATGAGCGGCATCACCGTTGCATGGAGCTCGGCGGATTCGGCAAGCCCGATGCAGGCGATCGATCCCCACGGCCGCACGGTGCGCATGAGATAGGCCAAGGTCGGCCCACCCAGATTGTCGACCGCGCCGCCCCAGATCGCCTTCTCCAGAGGCTTGGCGCCGAGATCGAGCGTCGTTCGATCCACGACCTCGTCGGCGCCGACGCGGGTCAAGTACTGCGCGGCCGACGCCTTGCCGGTGATCGCGGCGGTCGAGAATCCGACACGCTTCAATATGGCGAGCGCGATGCTGCCCACGCCCCCCGTCGGGCCCGTGACGGCGATCGGTCCATGATCGACGACCTGGTGGTTCTGCTGCATTCGCCACACGGCCATGGCGGCGGTGAAACCGGCGGTGCCCAGCACCATGGCCTCGAACAAGCCGAGCGGCTCCGGCAGGGACACGACCGCCTGCGCCGGAACTCGCGCGAATTGCGCGAAGCCGCCGTCGAGCGATTCCCCGAGATTGCTCCCCGTCACGAGCACGCGATCGCCCGGTGCGAAACTTGCATCGGCGCTGCTCTCCACCACGCCCGACAGATCGATGCCGGCGGTGCGCACCGCTCCGCGTGTGATGGGTGCCTTGCCCGTCACGGCGAGCGCGTCCTTGTAATTGACGCAGGAGTAGGCGACCCGGATCACCACCTCACCCGGCGTGAGGTCCGCGAGAGACACGGTGTCGAACCGCGCCCGGGTACCGCCTTCGCCGCGATGTACGCGCAGGGCTTTGAAAGTGGACATGGCTCCTCCATGGCGGCGCGCACCGGTGGCGGCGACCCCATGTGGCTAGGCGTTCACCCTATGGCCGCCTGTCATCCGTTGTACGTAGGCGACCGCGAGGTTTCCCTTCGTCTGGTGATCGAGCGCGGTGAGTACGTTATATGCAAGGTCATATGAGCCCAACAAGTCGTGGGCGAGTATGGCGTAATTGCGCAGCTTGGCGTCCGAGAGACTGTCAAGGTGCATCCAATCGCGGACGTAAACTGCGTCGGACCATAGGTACTGGCGAAACCCGACATTTACGTCACTTTTCGGTGCGAGCGGCTTGAATGCCCGGCTGCCGAAACCGAGAAAGGTATGGAACTGAAATCCCTGCGATCGCAAGAAACTATCGACATCGGCAAACATCGGCTGGCCTTGATAGAGCTCGACGAACTCAACCTCGATTTGAATAAGCACGGTCGTCGAGAGCGCGCGCAATGCGTTCTGCAGAATCGACAACTCGCTCCCCTGAACGTCAATCTTGATGAAATCCACATCGTCGATTTCTGCGAGGTCATCGATTCGGACGGTGTTCACCCCGTGCGTCGCGACCGTCGTAACGAATTCCGCCAGGCTCTGGAATTTTTCGAGGAGTGGCGTATTGGGTGGATAGAGAGAGCCGGTTGGCGACCAATTGGTCTCGTAGAACGTTGCGGGGTGCCCATCGCCGGCGAAGCATTGAAAGAATCGGTGTCGGTTCACCCGTATTCTTGGTTCAGCCGTGCACAGGCGACCGGGTCCGGCTCAGAAGCCGAACAGGCGACCGACCACGGCATCGATCAGCGACTGGTAGGAGGGGCTTTCGATGAGTGCCGCGCCCACATCAAGGATATTGATCGGGGACCGCTCAGAGAAAAACTCTTAAGAGGCTCCATTTATTACAATTCGATACTCTGTTCGGCGAATATCGGTAACGCGAGGGATATGAGCTCAGATAACTTGTGGAGCCCCCCGCGAGTACCCGTTGACTCTGAACGTTACCATAAGCAAATTCGAATTCAATGAAGGTTCGACAGCAGGCTAGTCGCAAAACGGAACGCCGAAAACTTTAGCGTTTCTGCAGAATGCGGTGTGCGTTTTTCGTGGTTGGAGTCGTTGAGAGATCTTCGATACGCGAGCCCGAAAGCCCTCTAATCGTGAGCTCAGTCTCCTCAGGATGGCTAGATCCTTCGCCAAGGCCTGCGCCGCCCGCTCCACCACCCAGCCCGCCACCGCCGCTCTGATTTGCGCCATTCTTCTCGCCTTCTTTGCCACCTTTGATTGGGTCGCACGCGAAGGTCCCTGCTTCGGAATCAATAGGTGCGACGGGACCGGTTGTAGATCCAAAGCCTGCCGAATGAAATCGCGCAGACATACCACCAGCGTCGAGGTCTCCACCGGTCGGCCGGCGGCGAGTTCAGCGGCGGCGGCGGCTGCCAACCGTACCTGCTCCTCGGTGCCGAGAAGAAAGATGTCGGACACGAGGCTTCGACGGCGTCGCGAATACGTCGCGAGCGGTCGGAGCCTGGTCGTACTATATCCGCAGGTCCCTCGCTCCCGTGATCAATCGCGCCCTGCGCGGCGCCTCTGAAATCCCTCAGATGGGCAGGGTCCACCGCAAGATCGCCAGTGAAGGAACCGCCCAAAGTCTTATAGGCCGCAATCAACGCGCGCAATCGTTCGTTGATCTGGCGGTTTTCTCGCTCGCGGCGTTGCTGCATCGTCTGCATCGCGAGGAGTCTTATGCCGACTCCGAGGAGGGTAATCACGCTGAGTCGGAGCAGAGTCGAAAGCAGCGCCGGCCAGGAGGTGAAGTCTAGATTTCGCACATCGACCCAATGATTGATTGATCAACCGACAAAACGATGTCGCACGATGGGCACAGGAAACGAAGCATAGCCGATGGCCGCCTCGCGTTCGATGCGCCATTGGCTTTCAAGGTTGATGGAAGTAGTCTTGCCGCTACGATGTGCGGGACGGGCAGACGCGCGAGCAGCGGATGATGTTGTACCTGTTACAGGAGACGCGGAAAGAACGCCGGGGCCGGAATGTGCCGACGGCGTTGGCGCGTTTGGGGGCAAATGCGCGAGGTGGAACCCAGCGCTCAGTTTTTTTCGCGGGCGCCGAGGCGACGCTCCTCTCCTTCCTACAGCTCATGCGGCATACGATGGATAAAAATGACAGCCGATATCGGGCATACAACAGCACTCGTGCGCCGCAGTTGCGCGGACATTGCATCGCGGCATTTGATAGGAGTCTGGAAAATGTCGAACGAGAAGCGAAAATGCAAAGAATCGGAGCCGAGCGCGGCAAGATGGGGCAGAAAGAGAGATCGCCTAACGACATCGCGCGGCGTGCGGGTCGAGAGTCCCAGGACGCGCTCCGTCACCAGCAAGACGCAGCGCATCACAAGGGGCCTCAGACGCCGCAACGGGACACTCCCGATGGCGAGAATGAGCACGCCTCACAAGGCCCATCGCGCAACCACAGCGACGGCATGTAGCTAATGGACCTGAAGGCGATCCGAGACCACTTACGCTTGGCGCGCTCTACGCTGGGCCTAGAGCATCCCCTATCCGCTTGCATCGAGAAGGTGGAACGGAGCTTGACGCCGGGCGATGCGTTGTGGCGCAACGACGCCGTCAGCGCGGAAAGGGATCTACTGGCAATATCGACGGAACTGGAACAGTCGCCCAGGGTGGGGCCGCCCGATATTGTGAATGAGGCGATCGAGCACGTGGCGGATGCCATCGAGTTGCTCTAGACCGTCAACCACCCGGGTGAAGAGGCTCATGTTGGCTCACATCGCCGCCGTCACCGCTCTTCAAACTCCGGAACACAAGGGTCGATACGATCGTCATTAGACCCAGCGCAAGGAGCGCCTTGTGTATTCCCTGAATCATGACACTCGGATTCGAGTAAGTGCCGGGCACGAACAATGCCGTGGCCAGCCCCGCGGCAGCAACGCCGAAGCTGATCGACATCTGCTGCATCGTGCTCGCGATGGAACTCGCGCCACTGGTGTCCTTTTCGCTGATGTCAGCGTATACGAGCGTGTTCATGCTCGTGTATTGGAGCGAGGTGAACGCTCCGTAGATGAAGGCTTGCAATAAGATGACCCAAACGGGTGTTCGCAGACCGATGGTCGCAAATGACTATAAGAAGAATGCCGAGAATCAAGGTATTGGAGATGAGTACGCCTCGATAGCCAACGCGCTTCAGGAGCCGCGGCATGATCGTCTTCATGCACATGGCGGAAATTGCCTGTGGCATGACCAACAAACCGGACTCAATCGGAGTGAAGCCTAGCCCGACTTGATAGAGAAGCGGCAGCAGAAAGGGAACGCCGCCGATGCCGAGACGTGTGAAGAAGCTGCCGCTTACGGCGGCCCGGAACGTACGAATGCCGAATAATTTGAGCTCGAGCAACGGGAATGCAAGCGTTCGTGCGTGAAGTCCGTATCCCGCAAGCAAGGCAGCGGACAGCGCCAGAAGTCCGCACATCTCCAATGTACTCAGGGAATGCTCGCCGAATATCTCCAGAACATAAGACAGCAATGCGATCCCGGAACCAAAGAGGATAAGCCCGACAATGTCGAGCGCGTGAGGATTCTCTTCACGGAAATCGGGCAAGTGTAGATAGACGAGAATCAAACCCGCGAGTCCGATCGGAATATTGAGGAAGAAGATGACGCGCCAATGAAAATAGCCGACGATGAGGCCACCGGCGATGGGGCCCAGCATGGGAGCGACCAAGGCGGGGATCGAAACGAAACTCATCATGCGCAGCAGATCCGACTTCGCAAATGTTCGTACCAAAGTAAGCCGGCCTACGGGAACCATCATCGCTCCGCCGCAGCCCTGCAGGATTCGACTCGCAATGAGCAGATGAATGTCGCTCGACATTCCGCACAGAAACGAGCCCAGCGTGAAGACGCCGATGGCCGACGCGAACACCCGACGGGTTCCATAGCGGTCCGCCATCCACCCGCTGATTGGAATGAAGACCGCGAGGCTCAGCGTATAGCTCGCCAGCACCGCCTTCATGCTGAGCGGAGCGACGCGCAAGGCGATCGGCAAATTTGAGACCGTAGCCACCCTGTCGAACCGCTTTCACCGCGCCTGATTCAACCTTGGGCCGCAGAGTGCGACGCTTGGTAATCATTCAGATGCGCCCACGACGACTGTTGAGCAGAAAGGCGACGACGACTACCGCTATGATCAAACCAATCGGTCCGATTCCCCATCCCGCTCCCATTCCCCAATAAAGGCCGCCGCCGCCGCCGAGCAAAACCAAGAGAAGTATCAAAATGAGTATGGTGTCCATCGCTATCCTTGTCTGAGTTACGCGCTATGAAAATTCGGGCCGTCGTGCGCAGCCGCAGTTAATCCGATGACGCCGCCGATGGATGTAGGCGCTTTGGCTGTTCAGGGGGTCGCTTCTCGCTTTAAGTTGGGGCCGTTGGACTACAACGAGCCCTCTGTGGGTGCGCGATCATGTCCGAATGCACAGTCAGTCGCAGCGTATTCGATGCCGCCCTTCCGAATGCGCCATCCGCTATCGACCTCCTGGAGACGCTGCGCCGGTCAGAGCTGGAGATCGAGGCGGAGAAATCGTCGATGGCTCGGACGTTACATGACGAAGTCGGGGGTCTGCTGGTCGGCGCGGTGATGGATATCTGCTGGATAGCGCAGCAGAGCGGCTAGTCGGATGTCGTCAACGATAAGCTCGCCCGAGCTATCGGGTTACTCCGTGCGGCCATTGATATCAAGCGTAAGTTGGTCGAGGCCTTGAGCCCGAGCCTTCTCGATCAGGTGGGACTCTGTTCGACGATAGGGTGGCATTTGAAAGCGAGTTGCGAAGCGGCCGGGGTTGTTTATTCGGAAAGTTATCCTGTCAAGGAACCCCCGTTTTCCGCTGACTTCAAAATTGGCGTGTTTCGAATCGTTCAGAAAGCGCTCACACAGATCTTGTCCGAGAGCGTGCCGAGCGAGCTGTCGTTACAAGTGGAGATCATCGAAAAGACACTGCATTGTCGTATGACGAGCCAGCTTTTGGGGTCGCGGGCGGCAGTCTCAAGTGCGGCCCGTGAACATACGCCGTTGCATCATCGCGCCCGTCAATTGGGCGGAGCCTGTCATTGGCTCGACACCCTCGAGGGCACTCAGGTCAATGTGACGATCCCGATACCGCCGGGGCCCTCTTAGCTGGTGCCCTCCACCAGGGAATTCGCCAGCGCCGGCGCGGCCGCCGGCGTTGGCTGGGAAGGCCGCTGGCTATAAGGTCCCAGCGCATCTGCCTTACGAAACAGTCAGGACAATTGGACCTTCGTCCGACGCCCCGGAACACGGCGCACCCGAATCTTGCGATATGCTCGAAAGAGCTGTTACGACGTGAAGGCCGAGGCGGACGAGCCGAGAGCTCGGCGGTTCGCTTTCCGTGGGTTAGCTCAATCTAGACTGCGGTTAGGTCCGCCCTCCCTCCACCGAAATCCCGCAGCTCGAGTCCGCGTGTGGGACGATGATTTATGTGGGGCCGCGAGTGTCAGTCGAGTTCCTGAACGAAGGGGGGCGTCAACGAGTCGCGATGCCGGCCGGCTGCGACCGTAATCATACCGCGCCAGCGCCCGCGTATACACCAACCATCCGCGCCGCCGATAGGATCGAAGCTTCGGTACGACCGCCTAAATCAAGGATCAAGCGCGCGATGTTCTGGGGCTTGAGCCTGCTGCTGGGATGTGCCCTGACCGTGCTGCTGCTCGGCAACACGCGCCTGAATTCGCTGCTTTTCCACCGCGCTGTTGCCGACTTGAGGTTCGAGATCAAGCCGGGAGCAAGCCCGGCTGTGCTATTTCCTCATGCGGGACCCTACGATCGCCGCCTGGGCTACGCCTATATTCCGTCCCTGATTCAGCACCTGAAGGCGCGTAACTTCGAGATCGTCAGACAGGCCGTCCAGTCTTCTGCTTTGCTGCGCTTTACCGATGCAGTTGGCTATGCCGTCTACCATGAAAAGTCTCAGGCAGGCCTGGTACTGAAGGATAGTTCGGGCGAGACGCTCGAGGCCGCATCCTACCCATCGGCGGTTTATCGACGCTTCGAGGACATCCCGCGGCTGCTGATCGACACGTTACGGTTCATTGAGGATCGTGAGCTTCTCGATCCGAAGGATCCCTATCGCAACCCGGCCCTCGAATGGCGTCGCTTCGGCTGGGCGGTGGCCGGACGGCTCGGTGGAATCGTCAATCCTCGGCTCAGGCACGGAGGAGCCAGCACGTTGGCGACGCAGATCGAGAAATATCGGCACTCGCCCGACGGGCGTACGGAAAACGTTGGTGAGAAAATGCGGCAGATCGTGACCGCGACCGCGCGCGCCTATCTGGACGGGTTCGAGACGATCACCGCCCAAAGAGAGATCGTCACCGCTTACCTTGATTCGACGCCTTTAGGCTCCAGGCCGGGATATGGCGAGGTCGTCGGCTTTGGCGATGCGATGTCCGCGTGGTTCGGTGTCGATCTGGCCGAGGTAAACAGACTCCTCTCGCATCAGGCCGCCTCCGACGCCGAGACGCGGCGCCGTGCACAAGTCTACAAAGACGCACTCAGCCTGCTGATCGCTCAACGTCGGCCCTCCTATTATTTGAATGCCGGGCGAGACGATCTCGAGCGTCTCACCGACAGCTACCTGCGCGCTCTGGCATCGGCAGGCGTGATCGATACTGCACTGCGCGATGCGGCGCTGATGCGCCGGCTGCGCTTCACGCCCGGGCCGCCGGCGCCGGGCACGCGCTCATTCGTCGAGCGCAAAGCGGTCGACGCCACGCGGACGGAGTTGATGAGAGTGCTTGGGCTGCCGCAGGTCTACAGCCTCGATCGGATGGATCTCTCGGCCGATGTCAGCATCGACGGGTCGACTCAGAGCGGAGTTTCGGCGCTTCTTGAGCGGTTGAGGGATCCAACGGAGGTCAGTGCGCTGGGGCTGAAGGGCGACAAGCTCCTGGGCGACGAGGATCCGGGCAAAGTCGCCTGGAGCGTCGTTCTCTATGAGCGCGGAAACGACCACAATCTGATCCGCGTTCACGCCGACAACATGGAGCAACCGTTTGACCTGAACGCGGGGGCGAAGCTGATCCTCGGCTCAACCGCCAAGCTGAGAACACTCTCGACTTATCTGGGCATCATCGACGACCAGTATCGCGAACTGTCGAAGCTCTCGGTCCCGGCGCTGCGGCAGCTGGCCGCGACGAGCGATGACCCGCTGCGGCGATGGGCAGCGGACTACCTGGCAGGCACGCCGCCGGAGCATCGCGCGCTCCAACCGATGCTGGACGCCGCCATGCAGCGAAGATATTCGGCCAGCCCGTTCGAGGAATTCTTCACCGGCGGCGGCATTCACGTCTTTCATAACTTCGAGCCCTCAGAAGACATCGAAATTCCGACAGTCGCGCAGGCCTTTGCGCGCTCGATCAATCTGGCCTTCGTGAGGTTGATGCGTGATGTGATACGGCACTACGAAGCCAACTTGGGACCCCTCGAGGGAGTGCACGGTTCCGATAGGTCGGCACGCGCGGATCTGTTGCGCCGCTTCGCCGATCAGGAAGGTACTGTTTACCTCAATCGTTTCTATCTGAAATACGCGAGTCTGCCGCCGGACGAGGCACTCGAGCACCTCGCCCGTGGTGTGCAGCCGACGCCGCGCCGGCTCGCCGCGATCTTCCGTAGTGTGCGCCCCGAGGACTCCGTGACGCAGATGCACGATTTCATCGCGCGCCACGTCAGCGAGGTGGTGCCACCAAGTGCTGACGAGCTGTATACCCAATTCGCTCCGAATAGATTTTCGCTGAATGACCTCGGCTACCTTGCGGGCGTCAATCCGCTCGAGCTTTGGCTCGTGGCCTACCTGAAGCACCATCCGCAGGTGACGCGGTCGCAAGTCATCGCGGCGAGCGCCGCTCAGCGACAACAGGCGTATGCCTGGCTCTTGAAGAGCGAGCGAACCCACCAGCAGAACGTGCGCATCCGGGAGCTGATCGAGCAGGATGCGTTCGACCGCCTCCTGCGGGACTGGAAGCAGCAAGGCTATCCGTTCGCCCGCCTGGTTCCTTCGTTGGCGACCGTGATCGGCAGCTCCGGGGATCGTCCCGATGCACTCGCCACATTGATGGGAATCATCCTCAACGACGGCGTCAAGCAGCCGACCACCGACCTTGAACACGTGCGTTTGGCTCCCGACACGCCGTACGAGACGGAAATGGCCTATCGGCCCGAAGCGTCAACGCGGGTGATGTCCGTGCAGGTCGCTGCGACACTGCGTCGGGCCCTCGCCGGCGTCGTCGACACCGGAACCGCAATCAGGGCGCGCGGTGTTTTCTTCGGACCGGACGGGAGGCCGCTTCCGATCGGCGGCAAGACGGGGACCGGCGATAACCGCTTCGACTCCTACGGGCCCGGACACCAACTCATCGACACCCGCCCGGTCGACCGGACCGCGACGTTCGTGTTCTTTCTGGGTGACCGCCTGTACGGCACCATCACCGCTTTCGTACCCGGGGCACAGGCGGCAAGCTACCACTTCACCAGCTCGCTGGCCGTCTTGCTGCTGACGGCGTTGGAGCCAGAACTCCAAGCGTTGATCGAAAGGTCGACGGATGTGGCCCCGATGCAGCCTCGACTCGTCACCCTCACGGACCAGCCCGCGCAGCGGAAGCAGCGGCCGTAGCACTGGTCGGATGACTTACAGCGCGCCTGCGCCGCTCGAATGGACACTGTTAGAAATGGCGCGCCATAAGTGATGAATCTGGGCACTGGCGATGCGAGGTGCCCTTGGTCCGCGGCGCTCCCATGGAACAACGACGACGGGCGCTGGACGCTAACTGCGGAAAGCGTGCGCTACGTCGTGGGTGACGGAATATATCGAACGTATATTGCTCATGCTGCCCTGTCGGCGCTCATACGGCGAAAGGCAACCCTAGTAGCATGAGAAAGGACGTATTGGTCTGGAGCGCGGCGCTGGCGATCGCGATCATAGGGTGGCGCGCCCGGAGAGATTCGAACGCGCACCGGATATCGTTGCCCGAAGCATGGTCATCATTCAAGGGTCTCGGCTCGCCACCTTGAGTCAGCCGCCGCGGTCCGCGAGGATCGCCGCCGCCTTCGGAACGTCCGTGCGAGCCTCGCCGGCCAACTTGCCCGCAATGTCGCGTAGCACCGTGATCTCGGCCGCGGCGGCACCCGCATAGAAATCCCCTGGAGAGAGCCGCCGAATCGCAAGGTCAAGCAGGTCCCGAATTGCGCGAGTCCTGCCGCCGGCGGCCTGGCCCTCGAGGAGTAGCCGCGCGTGTTGCAGATAGCGCGCCGCTTGATCCAAATCTCTTCGTTTATGGGGCATGGAAAAGGCCGCCGGATTCGTCGCGTTCACTTCGCGTTTAAGTCTCAGATATCACTTCCCGTTCCGCTTCAAATCGATGGGATGCCAGATTCGCCAGATTAGTAGAACAACCACGACGGCGCCTACGATCAGCAAGAATTTGATGAGCATCCGTGCTCCTCTAAGGGTAGTTTAATAGTCAATCTTGCTTCCGCCGCGAATAACCCGTGGGGTCCCGGCGCGCGAAAGAAAGGGCGAGTAAGGTTTCCGGTCGCGCTGTACTCCCCTAATCGTCCGCGTCGCCGGGTCTGGACGATAGTCGTGCGCTCATCGAATAGCGGCAATGCCGGAACGCACAAACGAGATGAGCTGCGCAGGCGGCAAGGCAATATGTCGTCAGCCCATGCCGGCGAGCCCGCGCCCGGCGGTCAATCACTGGCCTACATATGGCTCGCGTAGTGCGATGCGCCCGAGCTTCTCATCAATGCTCTTGAGCAGAGCCACAGTCTCGTTAACCCTCCAGTACGACAACACAATCGCTCTGAAGATGAGGAACAGCAAAATAGCGAGTACCAAAGCTGCGATCGGGCTCATAACGCTATTCATTAAAAATCCCCTCCATGTTGTCGATCTTAATTCCGAATCCGGTCCGGCGAGCCTGCGCCCGCCGCCGACTGTATTACGTCCAGTTACTCCAATTCGTCCGGCGTACAGCGATAGCATGGTGGTAGCACACCGTAAGGAGTGAATCATGGCTGGTGACGATTCTAACCCCCTCCCAATGCGCACGACGGAAAGCGATCTCGCGACGCTCGCAGCGCGCCTGGAGGCGCTCTACCCGGGCGTTCGTTGCAGGGTACGCTGGACCGACCTGCGGCCCGATCCCGCCCGCAGCCTCGAGGGCCACGCCCTATGGACCGTTTCGTTCTTTGCCCACGATACGGCGACGCTGATCCGGCACGGGCTCGCAACCGCCGAACAGTTCGAGGTCGACGAGACGCAAAGCTCCTCAGCGGCTGACCGACACCCGTGCTTCAAAGACGGCATGGGCGACCGGATGGCCGTGGCGGTTTGGCCCAATAAAGGCGGCGAGGTCTTTGAGGTGCGCACGCTGGTGATGGACTACCAGAACCCCGAGGAGCGCTTCACCAAGAAGCTGCAGGCCGAGGTCGCGCGCTACCCAGACCCTTCATACGCGGGACGTGGAAGCCGAGGCAAACCGCGTGATCGACTACGCTGGCGGGCGCGGGCTCGCCGGCTATCCCAACATTTCGCGGACCATCTGCACCATCTTCTTGCCCACGAGCTTTTGCTCTGCTGGCGCAGCCGATCGCAGTCCCGGATAGTTCTCCTCCACGCGCTCTAGGATCTGATCAGCTCGTGTGGCATCAGCCTCATCAAGGCCGCTCCGCGGAAACCGAGTACCCAGGAACCACATCACGAAAGCCTGCACCTCCGGCGGCTGCGTGAAGCGGCGCTCGGGGCCGATCGCACAGGCCAGCCTCACCGTGGCTTTTGTACCTGGCTCCCCATTTGTAGAAAGTTTTGCGAGAAAGGCCGAAATGCCGGCAGGTCTGAGCAACGCCTCTGGGGATATCGTTGGCTTGCCGGATCAGTTTCAAACGCCAGGCAACTACACGGTTCTGTTCAGTTTTTGTCATGGTGCTCTCTCCAAGTAGGATGAGAGCCAGAATGTCACCTTAGATCTGGGACTTCACACTGATCTGAATGGCGCGCCCGGAGAGATTCGAACTCCCGACCTCCTGGTTCGTAGGGAGAGGCTCGATGGGGCGCAAGTCGATGATTTTCAGCTCAAGTCCGCGCGGGAAGCGTCTAATATTTCTACAGGGTACATCGCTGTAAGTGCCTGTGTGCTCTCGGTCGCAACACTCGGTATTAGACGCGAGCGATTACGCCCGCGGCGATCGGCCCGACCGCCGCATATCGTCTAGGCCTGGCGATCGCTAGCCGGGTATGGCCTGAGAGATCTCCCCCAGAACCCAGGACCTCGGCACCTTGCCGTGCGGACTGGCCGTAGCGCGACCCGTTGCAGCGGTCACGTGCGCTGCCGTGTGACTCTGATCGTGGCACTGGCCGCGGGTGCAGAGATAACCTAGGCAGGCTCAATAGGGGGCAAATCCGAATAATAACGTGTAGAATCAATGGTCTCTGTGTTGCTGCGCCACAGCAGGAATTAGCTCACTGTAACTTTAGTTATACGTGGGTTAAACTGCGCCCGTAGATTCAGGAGACGGTCATGACTGCAACTTTGAAACTTCGTCGGCATGGCAATTCGCTTGGCTTCACGGTGCCGCAGGAAATTTGCGAGCATTTGAATGCCCATGAGGGCGACACATTGCACGTAATCGCTGAGCCGGGAGGCACAGTGCGGGTTTCTCCTTATGACCCAACCTTCGAGACTGCAATGAAAGCTCTCGAGCGCACTCGGCGCAAGTACCGCAACACTATGCGTGCCTTGGCCGACTGATCTAGCCGCGTGCCCATTTGGGTAAGCGAAGAGATCGTCCGCGCAATTCATAGCGAGTTGCTATTCGAGCACGGCGGACTTCCTGGGCCCTCGCGGCCGGGGGCCTTGGAAGCCGCTCTCCTTCGACCGCAAAATCTTCTTGCCTACGGCGACCCAGCTCCGACCTTATGGCAGCTGGGGGCATCATATGCATGCGCCGTAGCACGAGGTCACTGTTTCCCAGATGGAAACAAGCGTGCAGCGCTTGGCACGTTAGACGTGTTTCTGCAGCTGAATGGCCATGAATTAACAGCAGGCGACACACCTGAAACGGTCAGCATCATCCAAGCTGTCGCAGCTGGTCAACTCAGCGAAGACCAGTTAGCGGAATGGATAAAAGCGAACTCCGAGCCATTGATCTAACTCCTCGATCCGTTGCTGCAGCCGGCCATGTCGCTCCACCATCGGCGGCATGCCGCCGGCTACCATCAGAGGCATAGTCATCACCGTGATGATTGTCATACCCAACAACTACTACTACAGCGTCAACGGCATCATGATGCCCAGTAGGAACGGCATCACCATGATCAGCGCCAACATGACCGTCATGATCAACAACAACATCAACGTCATGTCGGGTATTTGATTTGACCGTTCATAGCAGCATCTGTGGGTACAGGCGCAAGAACTCGAACACGTCTGTTTTTTCATCTCCCACAACAGCGGCCGGGTCGGCCTTTCTTACGACGGGATGAATGAACAACGAGCGCTGATTGTCGGAAAAGCCAAGTGTAGAGGCGTACACCTCGACCCCGCGAGTCATGTAGCTTCTGAGGTCTAGCCTTTACTACGTTCCGCGCCGCGAAACCAAAGCCCAGTATATTGATCCGCTCCGCGGCCTTCAGGGCTTCACGAGCTGCCGCAAACTGCGGGTCGTTGGGGTGCGGGTCACTGATAATCCTAATGGCTTTGCTCGCGATAAGGACATGCTGCTCTGTGATGGCCACGGCGCTTCCGCCGTACGAAACGACGGGGCTATCACCGCCGATCTGCGGTAAGCAGCCAAGCTGTCCGTGGACATGAATGAACATCCGCCTTAATCCAGCCGGATCTATAGTCTGGTCCGGGGTGAATTTGACGCGCAGCGCCTCAGCCAAAAAATGCTCGAGCGAACGGTCATAGTTGAACGTGACAAACGTGACCGGCTGAGAGAGCACTTCGGAGAGTGTGGGAGCATTCATTGCGCCAAAGAGTGTGCGGTACCAGTTAGATTTAGGCCCGTACTTCGGCTTAACATTCCACTCGCTCTGCAATAGCAATCTAGCAATGAGCGCCTTGCCTGGGACTTGTATGTCGCCCCGAGTCTCGAGCATCGCATCAATCGACGACTCGCCCGTATGAGCAAGAGTGTCGTACAGAGTGGATATTCCGCTCTGCATCGACGAAGGGATATGCTCTTCCAGCTGCCGTTCCGTGAGTTCTTGTGCGGCGAGCAGCAAGTCTCCACCTGTAGGAAATCCATAGTGGGCGCTCGCCCCGGCTCCAAGCACGAAGACCGTCCGCTTAGTAATCATGTTCCATACAGCGGTTTGATTGTGCGACTACTGTACGACTTATCCAATGGATTCGCACAGCCGCAAGGTCAGTGTCCGCTGTTTGGGATCGATTCGTTTGGCGGTTTGACTCGACCTTCCCCTGAGACGATAAGGTCCGGTCGCTACTTAGGGAACCTTTTCAGTACGGCGGCTATATCCTTGCGTAATGATTTCAAATGAAAGCTAACGTGCTGAACAAATTTCACGTCGATATCAATCAAGAGACTTTCCAGTTCAGATGGCTCAAGTCGTTTACCACTGCTTTGCTTAGTTACCGACAATAACCATTCGCTCGCTTGTAACAAATCGTGGACATCGGCAGAGAGCCGGCCATAAGTGTCGGCATCAGGCGCATATTCCTTTAGCTGCTGAACAAATGATGGGGTAGACAGATGATTCATAGCTTCCTCTAAATCACCCTGAAAGCAACGCAGACGTTGAGCGGCTCAACCTCGACGTACTTCAAGTCCACTATTTTCAAGCATCGAAGTGAAAGGCTCATCATAGATATACAGAACCCCATCGTGTTTTTTAGCGCCGAACTCCAGCTCCACATCGAGCGTCGCCATAGTGAGCTGAAGCGCCTGCATTGAATCCACTCCGTGCATCGCCATTGACTTGCAACTCCCCCCAAAACATACCTCATACGGGCATTTCCAATTTTCTCCCGATGAGTCTAGCTCTGGCCTCCCAATCTTAACCGTGACCTCGATGTGAAGCTCGCACTTACGCAGTACCAGTTGTCTTTCTGCAATGATGTCCATAGGCATCGCCTAATGATGCCATGCGGCCCGCCGCCTTCGGAGGAGCCGCACGAATAGGGCTACCGTTACGCAACCCAAAAATAGCCAGAAAGCAGGAAGCATGTACGCTGCCATATCGATGTAGGGGTAGTTGTCGATGTAGCCGCAACGCCACGTCGCGTAGTCAAAACTTCCGCCCCGAGAATTGCATCTACCCGGCTTTGTCCAAACGGCGAGAAAGTGAAAGCCGGCAATAACCACCGCCAACCACCCAACAGACTCGAACCAAACCCAGCGTCTATTCATACCATCTGACATGGCTTGCTTTTCGGTCGCGATTCGGCATGGATGATGGACCGCTTTTGGTCGCAAGGACTCAATGCCAACCGTTGCGAGCGTCGGCCTCGGCGAGGTCGCCGTTTTTGGTCTTGCTGCTCCGGGAATAGAAAAACCGAAAGGAAATCCCTAAGGCACCGCCCACGACGGCGCCGAATGCGATCGTACCTAGATAATCCTTCCATTGGATCGGAGGGTTATCAGCAAACCCTGGTAATGCTCTCGTCCAAGGCGAGAAAGTGATCGCGAAGGGGTTCTCAATCCCTCCCTCGGGGTGTGATGACAAGATCGATCCCAGCAAGGCCCCCGCCGTCATGGCGACTGCCAAATATGACCACCACTGGCCAATCCTCCGGCGCTCGATGAGCAGAGCGAGCGGAAGCCCCAACACCATCGAAAAGATGGTGATCAATATGCCGTAGAAAAGAAAGTTGCGGACGATCTCGGTTGGAGGTGCCCGAAACCAAGCTGCCGCGAATACCGCGCTAGCAATTAGCGATGACTTGAACAGGGCTTTGACCAATCCACCCTCCATGGGGCCGAAGCGGGCGCACCTCACGACGCTAGCTTAGCGCGGGCGGCGAATGGCCGCCTTCTGGCAAGCATTCGACTGTGCTCCAGTTCCGCTTTTGGCCGGGCACTGCAGGTCCCCTGGCTTCGGCACACGACAACAGCCGCGAAAATTTGTGCATCATTCAGAGGTCAATTCGTGCGTTTTGCCGGATAGGCAAACTGCCGCTGGTGTCAGACGATGTTCGACATGGCCGCAAGCCCCTGCATCCAATGTCGAATCGATCCGCAGATTAACTTGCGGCTGCAGACGATCGCTATACAGCGAGGGTTGACCGAATCGGCGGTGCTCAAGCGTCTGGTCATCGCCGCGGTTGGTATAGCGCCGGCAAGCGATGCCAGCGTGGTTGCCCTCGAACCGATCCGCCGACGTGCTCGTGTCTATGTCCGGCTGCGGCGCAGCGATCACGCGTTACTTCGCGAACGCGCCGCCGGCCGGGGACTGCCGTCGGCGACCTACGTCTCGATGCTGGTGCGCACTCACCTGCGAAACGTCCCGCCTCTCCCCGATCGCGAGCTCGCCGAGCTGAGGAACGCCGTCGGTGCGCTGGGCGCGGTGGGTCGGAATCTGAATCAGATCGCCCGCGTCGCCCACCAGACCGGGCGGGTCGAAGGACTGACCACCGCGGATCTTAGAGCGATGCTGGCAGCCTTCGAAGGATTACGGGCTCATTTCAAGCGTTTGATTGAGGCGAACATCGCCAGCTGGGAGACCGGCCATGCAAAAACGAGTCATTGACCTGCGCACGGAGCGACCCTTGCTCGATATCGCCAGCCTCGATCGGCGAGGCCCGGAGGCGAAACTGACCCCGAACGAAGTGGCCTCCATCGCAAGGACTGCCCGTCGGGCCCCGGAAGTCATGATCAAGGTTTCCGGCGGGGCTCGGACACTTCGGGGCGTCGGCGCCCATTTCGACTATATCGGGCGCGAAGGTCTGAATGAAATCGAAACCGATATGGGCGAGAGGCTGATGGAAAGAGGATTTGAGCAGGATCTGCTGCTCGATTGGGATCTGGACCTGGGTGTCCGTCGCCGCCACACCGATCGAGCCATCGAGCACGGACGCAAGCCACCCAAGCTCGTGCACAATCTCATCTTCTCCATGCCAAAGGGCACCCCGGCTGACAAACTCGAAGCGGCGGTGCGGGCGTTCGCACTGGATCGATTTGCACTTCAACATCGGTATGCGATGGCGCTGCACACCCATCAGGGAAATCCTCACATTCACCTGGTCGTCAAAGCCGTAAGTGAACAGGGTGTCAGACTCAATATCCGCAAAGCTACACTTCGCGACTGGAGGCAGCAGTTTGCGACCCACCTACGCGAACAGGGTATCGCGGCGAATGCAACCGAGCGTGCGGTGCGCGGCGCGTCGCGCGTTCCAAAAACAGACGGCGTTTTTCGTTCTGACGAGCGGGATTCGTCCACCTATGTCCACGAGAGGCTTAATGCGTACGTTCATCGCGACCGCAATCAACCTGAGCCGGGAAAGGCGCAGCTTGTCGCAACTCGTCGCACAGTGGAGCAGGGCTGGTACGCCGTTCACGATGTACTCGAACGCGAGGGACACTCTGACGTTGCTCGTCACATCCGCGGGTTTCTGGCGCAAATGCACCCACCCCGGACCGAACGTGAACAAATCACCCTGGATGTCCTGGCCAAGCGAGAAGCGAAAGGCAAATTTCATGAGCCTCGGACCCGATAGCCTACCGTTTGATAGGCATTCGTCGCTGCTTTCGCACGAAACGTTGCATGGTCATGGCCCACGGGTTGCCGTAGCGTGTCAGGCCGGCAGATCGTGATTTAATCCAGCCAAATTATTCGCACGAGCCGCGCAGCCGACATGTTTCTCACTCCACAAGAACTGCAGCGGCTTACCGGCTATGCCAGGTCTAGTACACAGATCCGTTGGTTGCGCAAGAATGGTTGGCGGTTTACTGTGAATGGCCTTAAGGAGCCTATCGTCGCGGTTGCAGAATCAGAGCGTAAGCTCGTCAGCGGGCAGGGAATAACCAGGCACCACGAACCGAACTTCGGGGCGTTGAATGGGTAGACGGCGTAAGCAGGACACGCATTTGCCGAAGCGCATGTACATGCGGCGCGGCGCGTACTACTTCTGCCACCCGGAAACAAACGAATGGCAGCCGCTCGGTAAGGACATCTCCACTGCATTCGCAGAATATGGGAAGCTCGTTAGCGGCCAGTGGAGCGGCCACAATCTGGGCGACGTCATTGATCGGTATCGAACCGAGGTATTGCCGCTAAAGCGCTCCGCGAAGACGCGCACCGATCAGGCGAAGCAGCTCGAAAAGCTCAAGGCAGTTTTTGGCGACATGCCGGCCGACAAGATCACCGCGCAGCATTGCTACAAATATTTGGATAGCCGCGCCAAGCATCCCGTAGCCGCCCGGCACGAGATATCACTACTGGGCCACGTGTTCGCAAAGGCAATACGGTGGGGCGCGGCTACCGTGAATCCGGTGCGCACACTCGAGCGCACGCCCAAGGGCAAGCGAACTCGATACGTAACTGACGCCGAGTACGACACCGTCTACGCGCTGGCCAATGAGCGCATGCGGATAGCCATGGATTTGGCGCTGCTGACCGGGCAGCGCCGCGGCGACCTACTAACGCTGAAGCGTACGCAGTTGACTGACGAAGGAATAGTGTTCAACCAGAGCAAGACCGGCGCCGGCGTGCTGGTCGAGTGGACCGACGAGCTGCATCGGATTACCGACCGCGCCAAGGCGCTCAAGCCGCAAGTGCCCGGCGAGTACCTACTCAGGAAGCGCAACGGCCGACCGTACACGGCCTGGGGATTCTCCGCGATCTGGCAGAGGCTCATGGACAAGGCGACAGCCCTCGGCAAAAAGGGCGAGGCGCCCGCGGTCGCGGAGCGGTTCACGTTCCACGATTTGAGAGCGAAATGCGCCAGCGACAAGGACGGGTTGGAGAGCGCCGCGGCGCTCTTGGGTCACGCGAGCTCGCAAACAACCAAGTCCGTTTATCGCCGCAAGATGCCGCGAGCGACACCGCTTCGCTGAAAATATTAGACGCGGCCCGGGATATTAGACGGCGGCCCTTGAGAGGCGACGCTTAAGTTCTTGATAAATTGGCGCGCCCGGAGAGATTCGAACTCCCGACCTCCTGGTTCGTAGCCAGGCGCTCTATCCAACTGAGCTACGGGCGCACTTCGCAAAGCACATCGACGGCAATCCTGGCGGAGAGGGAGGGATTCGAACCCTCGATGGGCTTTTGACCCATACGCCCTTAGCAGGGGCGCGCCTTCGACCACTCGGCCACCTCTCCGGACCGGGCAAGGGCCCAAATCAAGGAGCGCCGGATGATACCCGTGCGGAGCAGTCTAGGTAAAGTCGAAGGTTAAGAATGCTTTATCAAACGTCGTCGACGAGGTTCGGCACCGTTCCCGAGGTCCTGCTCTCCTGATCTTCCTCGCGCTTGATGCGTTCGTAGATCTCCTCGCGATGAACGGCAACGTCCTTGGGGGCGTTCACGCCGATGCGGACCTGGTTGCCCTTCACGCCCAGTACGGTAACGGTAACCTCGTTACCGATCATCACGGTCTCGCCGACGCGTCTTGTCAATATCAGCATATATTTTGCTCCTCAGCTTCCTCGTCACTTCACAGTGCGAGTGACTCGAACCCGCGCCGCCAAATTCAACCTTTCCAATCCATTCGTTCAACAACCATGCCGGTCGGGCAGAATACAAGAATCCTAGATCCTATGGATGCGATTTGTCATCAGTAATAGCTATATCGTTCAATTAGCGAGCCGATTGCGAACCAGACCCTCCACGCTCGCAAGCGCCGCTCCGAGTTTCTCCGGCTGCGTGCCGCCGGCCTGCGCAAAATCCGCGCGGCCTCCGCCTCGGCCGCCCACCTGAGCGGCGACGGCGCCCGCGATGTCGCCCGCCTTGAGCTGAGCGACCAGATCGGCCGAAACTCCCGCAACCAGCACTACCTTTCCATCTTGAACCGTCGCCAGCACGATCACCGAAGAACCCAGCTTTTCCTTGAGCTGATCGACGGAGTCCCGCAGGGCCTTAGCGTCCGCACCCTCAATCTGTACAGCCAAAACCTTAACGCCGCCTACGGCTTTTGCCTGACTCGAGACATCGCTGCCTTGACCAGTGGCCAGTTTGGACTTGAGCTGCTGGACTTCCTTTTCCAGGCGCTTGGAGCGCTCCACCAGCTCACGTACCTTCTCGTCGACCTCTTCACGGCTGCCGCGCAAAACACCCGCGATGTCGCGCAGCACCCGGTCCAGGCGAACCACCCACTCGTAGGCCGCCTCTCCGGTGACCGCCTCGATGCGGCGGACACCCGCGGCGACACCCGTCTCGCTGAGGATCTTGAACAATCCGATGTTGCCGGTCCTTTCGACGTGCGTGCCGCCGCAGAGTTCCATCGAGAAATCTCCGAAGGACAACACCCGTACATCGCTCTCGTACTTCTCGCCGAAAAGCGACATGGCGCCCGCCGCGACCGCATCGTCCAGCGCCATCACCCGCGTCTGGGCAGGGTCGTTGCGACGAACCGCAACGTTCACGAGCTCCTCGATCTTGCGCAGCTCCTCGGGCGAGACTGCCTGAGTGTGCGAGAAGTCGAAGCGCAAGCGATCGGGCGCGACCAGCGATCCTTTCTGCTGCACGTGCTTTCCCAGAACGGCTCGTAGTGCGGCATGCAGCAGATGGGTCGCGGAATGATTGAGCGCGATGGCAGTGCGACGCTCGCCATCGACGCGCGCTTCCACCTCATCGCCGACACGCAACGATCCGGCCTCGACCACGCCGAGGTGCGCGAACGATGTACCTATTTTCTGGGTATCCCGTACCGCGAAGCGAGCCGCCGCGCCCAAGAGCGCGCCTGAGTCGCCCACCTGTCCGCCGCCCTCCGCATAGAAAGGCGTCTGATCCAGAACGACTTGACCTTCCTGGCCGACGCTCAAGCTGTCCACCACCGCACCGTCGAAAATCAGCGCCGTGATGCGACCCACGCCGGATAATCGGTCATAACCCGAGAAATCGGTCTTGCCGGTGAGCTTCACCGAGTCCTTTATCGAGGTCGCGAACTTGCTGGCGGACCGGCCGCGATCGCGTTGCGCCGCCATCGCGGCATCGAAACCCTGCTGGTCGATCGTGAGCCCCCGCTCGCGCGCGACGTCCGCCGTCAGGTCGATCGGGAATCCATAGGTGTCGTAGAGGCGAAAGACCGTCTCGCCCGGGATCACGGAAGCCTCCAGCTTGCCGGTCTCGGCATCGAGCAGCGCCATTCCAGTGGCGAGTGTCTCGGCGAAGCGGGTTTCCTCCTGTTCCAGAACTCGGGCCGCGCGCCCCTCGCCCTCCTTCAGTTCCGTGTAATAGCCGCCCATCTCGCGAACGACCGTGGGTACGAGCTTATGGAAGAAGGGCTGCGTTTGACCGAGCTTGTACCCGTGGCGAATCGCCCGTCGGATGATGCGCCGCAGCACATAGCCGCGGCCTTCATTGGAGGGCACGACGCCATCGACGATGAGGAATGTGCAGGCGCGAATGTGATCGGCGATCACTTTGAGGCTCGGGGATTCGAGATCGCTGCTACCCGTGACCTCGGCAGCCTCCAGAATCAGAGACTTGAAGAGATCGATGTCATAGTTGCTGTGAACGCCCTGCATGACCGCGGCGACGCGTTCGAGGCCCATGCCGGTATCGACCGAGGGCTTCGGGAGCGGCACGAGCACTCCGTCTGCGGACCGGTCGTACTGCATGAAGACGAGATTCCAGATCTCGACATAGCGGTCGCCTTCCTCGTCCGGAGATCCCGGAGGGCCGCCCGGTACCTCGGGGCCATGGTCGTAGAAAATCTCGCTGCACGGACCACAGGGGCCGGTCTCGCCCATCGACCAGAAATTCGACTTCTCACCCATACGGGTGCAGCGCGTCGGATCGATGCCGATCTCCTCGGTCCAGATGCGCTGCGCCTCGTCATCCTCCTTGTAGACCGTGGCCCAGAGGCGCTCCTTTGGAATGCCGAGGGTGCCTGTGATGTAATTCCACGCGAAATGGATCGCCTCGCGCTTGAAGTAGTCGCCGAAGCTGAAGTTGCCGAGCATCTCGAAGAACGTGTGATGGCGTGAGGTGTAGCCGACGTTCTCCAGATCGTTGTGCTTGCCGCCGGCACGCACGCAGCGCTGCGCGCTCGCGGCGCGCGAATAGCTGCGCGCATCCTTGCCGAGGAACACATCCTTGAACTGCACCATCCCGGCATTGGTGAAGAGCAGCGTCGGATCGTTGCCCGGAACCAATGAGCTCGACGGCACCACGGTATGGCCGTTCTTTCTGAAAAATTCCAAGAAGCTCGCTCGGATTTCCGAGCTCGTCATCATCCTCAATTTAGGGTCGCGTTTCATAGCTCGTCTTTCGTATCGCCATCCAAGTCGGTGTCAACACCCAATGCGGTTCGAATCTGCGCGCCGCTGAATCCTCGGTAGGCCAGGAATCGAGCTTGGCGTTGCCGATCAGCGTAATTGGTCGGCACCGAAGTTCCAAACTTCTTTTCGCGCGCCCGCTTAAGTTGAATGGCCCAGTCGGGGTAGGCCGCAAGCGACGCTTCGACCTCCGGGCTCGGGAGCCCGAGGTGGCGCAAGTCCAGGCGTATGCGATTCGGGCCCTGACCGCGCGCAGCGTGGTAGGCCACGAAGTCCTCGAGATAACGGCTGTCGTCCAGCAGCTTGTCGGCGCGCAGCCGCTCAATCAGCTCCTCGACGAGGGCTGCGTCGTAACCTGCGGCTCGCAGCTTCCCACGCAGCTCCCCGGACGAGTGATCGCGGCGCGACAACCTGTCGAGCGCCACGGCGCGCGCCGCCCGCGCATCGAGAGGATCGACCTCCCGCCCCGCGCTTCGGGTGCTACGCCTCCTTCGCGTCGGCACCGCGGTTCATGGTCGCCTTTTCCGGGATCAGCTTGGCGCGAATCTGCGCCTCGATGTCCGCCGCGATCTCCGGGTGTTGCTGCAGGAAGGTGCGGGCGTTGTCCTTGCCCTGTCCGATGCGCTCGCCCTTGTAGCTGTACCAGGAGCCGGATTTCTCGACCAGATTGTGCAGCACGCCGAGCTCGATGAGCTCGCCTTCCTTGGAGATACCGGTGCCGTACATGATCTCGAATTCGGTTTCCCGAAAGGGAGGCGCTACCTTGTTCTTCACGACCTTGACCCGAGTCATCGAGCCCACCACTTCCTCGCCGTTCTTGATCGCACCGATGCGGCGAATGTCCATGCGAACCGAGGAGTAGAACTTGAGCGCATTGCCGCCGGTCGTGGTCTCCGGGTTGCCGAACATCACTCCGATCTTCATGCGGATCTGATTGATGAAAATCACGATGGTGTTCGAGCGCTTGATGTTGCCGGTGAGCTTCCGGAGCGCCTGCGACATGAGCCGCGCCTGCAGGCCCATGTGCTGATCGCCCATCTCGCCCTCGATCTCCGCCTTCGGCGTGAGCGCTGCGACCGAGTCGACCACCACCACATCGACCGCGCCGGAGCGCACCAGCATGTCGGTAATTTCGAGCGCTTGTTCGCCGGTATCCGGCTGCGAGACCAGGAGATCGTTGACCTTGACGCCTAATTTCTCCGCGTAGACCGGGTCCAAGGCATGCTCCGCGTCCACGAACGCCGCGGTGCCGCCGTGCTTTTGCGCCGAGGCGATGACGGCCAGCGTGAGCGTGGTCTTGCCGGAGGATTCCGGCCCGAATATCTCGATCACGCGGCCGCGCGGGATACCGCCGACGCCGAGCGCAATATCGAGGCCCAGCGATCCCGTTGGGATCGACTCTACTTCGTAGGTCGCGCCGGCGTCGCCCAAGCGCATCACGGAGCCTTTGCCGAATTGCTTTTCGATCTGGCTCAACGCAGCGGCCAGAGCCTTCTTGCGATTCTCTTCTATCATGGGGAGTCCTTGACAACGTGTGGCGCTATTATTTCATATTCGACGCCCGCCGCTCAGCCCATATTCCATCAAACTTCAGAGATTCATTGAGCGCGCCCTGCGTTATCCAGTAGTGGCCAGCTGTCGACTACTGTATAGACGGATCCCTCAGCCGACCTCGCGGAGCGAGCCAGCTGGAAATCGCGCACTGTCCAGGAAAATTGGGACATTGCTTTAAGCACAGGCGCTTGCGTGACTTTTCTCGCAAGCGTTACATGCGCTCGAAAGGCTGGGTCGTCGGGCAGTCCCAGGCGCTCGAGGTCGACGCGCAGTGCGCGATGAAGCTCGAGCAGAGCTGCGGGGCACTCACTCGCCACAGCCGCCACGACTTCGGGCTTCTGCCAGTACTCATGGGTATCGAAACAGACTTCGAACGGCGGGCAACGCAATGCAGCGCCAACGGCGCGCAACGCGGCGGCTTGCCCTCTTGAGGCCTCGCCGACGAAGGCGATGGTCATGTGGTAATTCTCGGCGGGCACCAGCCGCGCATCCTGGGGCAGGCCGATCCCGGCGGTAGCCGATGCGATCCGCAGGCGGGTGTCAGGAGTGGGGAATGCCGCGAAGAACAATCTCACGAGGATCCGAGCGAATCAGCGTCTCAGCAGACGTGCGAGGGCCCAGCGCACCGTCTTGCGGCGCACCGCCTCGCGATTGCCACGAAAGCGCTTACACTCGACCTCGAGATGCAGGCGTCTGCCGCGCATCTCCGCCCAACAAAACCACACCGTGCCCACTGGCTTTCCAGGCACGCCCCCGTCGGGGCCGGCTATGCCTGTGACTGCGACCGCGTGTGAGGCGCCCGTGCGCCTGAGGGCACCTCGAGCCATGGCGCGCGCCACGGCCTCGCTCACGGCGCCGTGAATGCGCAACATTGAGCGTGGCACGCCGAGCCGCCGCACCTTCGCATCGTTGCTATAAGTCACGAAACCTTCGCCGAACCATTGGGAGCTGCCCGGCACGTCGGTGAGTGCTTTGGCGATCCAGCCACCGGTGCAGGATTCCGCTGTGGTCACGGTCTGGCCAGCTTTGACGAGGCGCTGTGCCCACGCGCGCGGCGAGATTCGCAGAGTTCCCGATCGGTGCTACTCACGCTCGCCGACCTCGTCGAATGCAGATTCTGGGCTGGAGGATGCTCGGATGCAGGCGTCAGCCGGCCAGATGCTCGTTGATATGTGCGGGTGCCTCGCCCGCATGATAGCGATCGTAAATCGTCTGGTACACGGCCTCCAGATTTCTCGTATACTCGCTGAGTATCGAACAGTGGCGCGGCCCTCTGCCCAAGTGAGCGGCGCAGCCGACCGAGCCGGACTGGGTCCGCGGCCAGCGCCTGTGCCATCTGTTCGTAATCCGCTGGCGAGCCGGCGACGAGCTCGGGTAAGCCAGCCGTACGTAACAGGCTCGCGGCCACGCGGCTCGCGAAGCTCTCACCTGCGTAGGTCAGCAGCGGTACACCCGCCCACAGCGCGTCGAGCGCCGTCGCATGAGCGTTGTAAGGAAACGTATCGATGAACAGATCGGCGGCCCGCAACCGCGCCAGATGCTCCGGTAGAGGACGCCATCCGGTCGGCGAAAATCAGGCGTCTGGCATCGACTCCGCGCCGCGACGCCTCCTTCCGCAGATTGTCGGCGTCGTCCGCACTGAATTGCGACAGCCACAATACACTGCCCTCGACTCGGCTCAGGATGCTCATCCACCGATCGAACACCTCGGGTGTGATCTTGTGGCTGTTGTTGAAGCAGCAGAACACGAATCCTGCAGAAGGCAGTCCAAGCTGCTCACGTGTGTAAGCCGTGTCCGCGATCGCATAGGTCGAGTCGAACGGCAGGAAGCTGCCAGGTAGGTAAGCGATCTTCTCGGCGTAGTGCGCTTGGTGAGCGCGCGGCACGACCGCTCCATCGGCGATCAGATAGTCCATGAATCCGGCGCCCATGGTGCCGGGATACCCCAAAAAGTTGATCTGCACCGGCGCGGCTCGCAAAGCAAAGATTCGCGTTCGACAAGAATCGCTGAATCCATTGAGATCGATCGCAAGGTCGATTTCGAGATCGCGGGCGAGGACGGCCACTTCCAGATCGGATTTCTGTCGCACGTCGACGAACCGATCGAATGCCCTCGTCATTCGCGCCTGCATCGGGTCCTTGGCCTCCGGTCCGAATGCGAAGGCGGTCACCTCAAATCTCGACCGGTCATGATGCTCGAACAAGCCGGCGGTGAGGAACCCCACCGGATGCATGCGCAAATCGGCGGAAAAATACCCGATGCGGATTTTGGTCGACCGCTGGCGAGTAATGCGCGAGGATGACCTGTCGGCCAGGCGCGCGAGATCCTTCTCGAGGTCGCGCGGACCCAGGACTTGGTCCCGCACCCAAATCTCGGCGGCCGACCGCTGCAGCGCTGGGGAATCCATCAGCCCCGCGATCGTCAGCGGATTGCAGACGGGCTTTCCGTCGCTGACGCCCTTGGCGATCAACTCGAGGTCATCGCCCAAGCCATCCCACTGGCACGCCTGCATCTTGGTCGCGCGACGCGTGCCGATGAAATACTTGCCGGCCGGGTCGAGCGCGATTGCCTTGTCGAAGCTCGCAATGGCGGCGTCGAGTCTCTTAAGGCGAACCAACGCTGCGCCCAGGCTGTGGTATCCCGCCGCATCGTCCGGATCGAGTTCGGTTACCTTGAGATAGTCGGCGACCGCTGCATCGTGGCGCTGCAGTTCGCAGGCCAAATTGCCTCGGTTGAGATACAGGCCGCTCAAATCCGGCTTCAGTGCGATTGCCTTCGTATAGTCGGCCAACGCCTGGGCGAAGCGCTTCAGCGCATACAGCGACACGCCGCGCCCCTGGAAAGCCTCGGCTATCTGCGCGTTGAGCTCGATGGCTCGGCCGTAGCTCTCGACGGCAGCCTCGTGGCGACGCAGCTCCTGCAGGAGATTTCCGCGATTGACGTAGGCTTCGGCATATTCGGCATTGAGCGCGACGGCTGCGTCGTAGCTGGCGAGCGCCTCGTCGAAGCGGTCCAAATCCTTGAGCACGGAACCGCGGTTGTAATGAGTCAGAGGATCCGTCGGGTCCAGCGCGATCGCACGATCGTAGCTCGCAAGTGCCGCATCAGGACGTCCGAGCTGATCCAACACGGACCCCCGATTGCACAGGGCGTAGGCGTAGGACGGATCGAGGGCAATCGCCTGGTCATAGTCCGCGAGTGCCGCCTCCAGGCGTCCCAGTCCGTTCAGCGCATTTGCTCGCTTGTAGTAGGCCTCCGCTCGATCCGGCGTCCGCTCGACGACGATCCGGTAGAGCTCAATCGCCTCTTCCAGCTTGCCTTGCTGCTGCAGACTCTTGGCCTGCTCGAAAACCTCATCGGGCGACTGGTCGGTCGGGTTTCGATCAGCGTTCCCGACCGGCGGCGATGACTCGCCTGGCTTCGCCGACGCGGCGCTCAGGATCGTCTTGGGTTTGAACAAACCGCGAAACTTCGGGAGCATTTATCGATGATATCAGCATGGGCACATACGTTGATTTGAATCGGAGCACAGATCGGCACCGCCAGGCGATTCCGATCCGCCGCTTCACCGGAGCTGAGAAAATTCCTCCGCTTTTGCGCAGGCGCCCGCCGCGGCCCGCGATGCGCAATTCGCGAACCCACGGTTCGGCTGTGCAGGGATCGCTTACCAGCCAATTCACAAGGCGACGCACACTCAGCGGCGGCGCTCAAGCGAGCAACCTGAAGATGCCTGACGGAAATCAGGGAAATAATCATCGCGATTTTCGTTCCCTCTTCGCTCGACAAGAGCTGCTTGAATGAGACGATCCGAAGATCGTAATGACTCGGCCGGGCGAGGTAACATACGCTCAGGCGCCTCGCTGCTAAAGCGCCGGCAACTATCGTGCCGCTCGTTACTCGGAAAGATTTGCCGCAATCGGCGGCAGTGGATAACCTGGAAGCAGCCTACACGGCCATCCATGATCGGTATCAGGCTGGATTGCCATCGGACCCTATAAGATTTGATCACTCAGGCCGCTGACTCGCCGGACCACACGCCCATGATGCAGCAGTACCTGCGCATCAAGGCGCAGCATCCCGATGTTCTGCTCTTCTATCGGATGGGCGATTTCTACGAGATGTTCTACGACGATGCGCGCCGCGCCGCGCAACTGCTCGACATCGCCCTGACTCAGCGCGGGGCTTCTGCCGGTGCGCCGGTTCCCATGGCCGGTGTTCCCGCCGTCACCGTCGAAAGCTATCTGGCTCGGCTGGTGCGCAAGGGCGAATCGGTGGCAATCTGCGAGCAGCGCGGCGAGCCCGGCAAGACCAAGGGTCCGATGGAGCGGGAAGTGGTGCGCATCGTGACGCCGGGGACTGTGACCGACGAGGCGCTGCTCGATGAGCGTCGCGATACGGTGATTGCGAGCATCTACGGCCGCAATGGACGCTTTGGCCTCGCTTGGCTCGATCTCTCGGCAGGCCGCTTCTCCGTCATGGAGGTCGCCGACACGCAAGCTCTGGACGCCGAGATCGAGCGCCTACGTCCAGCGGAGCTATTGGCCCCGGATGGCGCGCTGCCGTCGGAGCACCCCCAATCAGGACAGCGGCCGTGGCGGCTGCGCCCGCCATGGCACTTCGAGCTCGAGTGGGCTACTCGTGTGCTTTGCGAGCAGTTTAATACCCTCGACTTGGCGGGATTTGGATGCGCGGACAAACCGTTGGCGATCGCAGCGGCAGGGGCGCTGCTTGGCTATGCCCGCGAGACGCAAAAGGCGGCCCTGCCGCATTTGCGCTCGCTCACTACCGAGGAGCGCGATGGGGCCTTGATCATGGATCCTGCCACGCGCCGCAATCTCGAGTTGGACGAGAGCCTCGCAGGCAAGCCCGAGCTCACCCTCGCAGGAGTGTTCGATCGCACGGCCACCGCGATGGGCGGGCGCATGCTGCGCCGATGGCTGCACCGACCGTTGCGCGATCGGCCGCTGCTGCGCGCTCGCTATCACGCCGTCGCGACCTTGATCGAAGGCTCCCTGCATTCCAGCGTCGCGGAGTCACTGAGGGCGATCGGCGATCTCGAGCGAATCTTGGCGCGCATCGCGCTGCGCTCCGCGCGGCCGCGCGATCTCGCGCACCTGCGATCAGCGCTCGGGGCAATGCCGGCGTTGCACGAAGCGTTGCGCCGTATCAGCGCGGAAACCCCCTCGCCGTTGCTCGAGCGGCTGCTCGCGGCATTCGGCGATCATCGCACCGATCATGAGCTTTTGCGCCGCGCAGTGGTCGATTCGCCGCCTCCCTTTCTGCGCGACGGCGGCGTGATAGCCGCCGGCTATGATCCAGAGCTCGATGAGCTTCGGCTCCTGGGCACCAATACCGAACAGTTCCTGCTCGAGCTCGAGCGGCGCGAACGCGAACGGACCGGGCTTTCAAGCCTGCGGCTGGGTTTCAACCGCGTTCAGGGCTTTTTTATCGAGATCAATCGCTCCCAAGCGGAGCGCGTTCCCAAAGACTATCAGCGCCGCCAGACGGTCAAATCCGCCGAACGGTTCATCACACCGGAACTCAAGGCGTTCGAGGACAAGGTTCTCGGGGCTCGAGACAAGGCGCAGGCCCGCGAAAAGGCGCTTTTCGAAGGAGTGATCGACCAGCTGATCACCCGCTTATCCATCCTTCAAGCAAGCGCCTCGGCGATCGCCGAGCTCGACGTGCTCATCTGTTTCGCGGAGCGCGCGGACACGCTCGACTGCGTCCAGCCGGAGCTGACCGAAGCACCGGTCCTTGACATCCAGGGCGGCCGCCATCCGGTCGTGGAGCAAGCGACCCGCGACCCTTTCATTCCGAATGATGTGCACTTGGACGATGCGCGCCGCATGCTGATCATTACCGGACCCAACATGGGGGGTAAGAGCACGTACATGCGTCAGACCGCCCTCATCGTGATTCTCGCCCACATCGGTTGCTTCGTGCCCGCGGATCGCGCGGTGCTTGGGCCTTTGGATCGAATATTCACGCGCATCGGTGCCTCGGATGACCTGGCAGGCGGCCGATCGACGTTCATGCTCGAGATGACTGAGACCGCGAATATCCTGCACAACGCCACCGAGCGGAGCCTAGTCTTGATGGATGAAGTCGGACGCGGCACGAGCACTTTCGACGGGCTGTCGCTCGCCTGGGCCTGCGCCGCGTTCATCGCCAAGAACATTCGGGCTTTCACGCTGTTCGCCACTCATTACTTCGAGCTCACCAGTTTACCCGCGGAGGTATCCAGTGCGGCCAACGTCCACGTCGAGGCAGTAGAACACGCCGACCAGCTCGTGTTCTTGCATAGCGTCAAGGAGGGACCAGCCAACCAGAGCTACGGACTGCAGGTCGCGGCGCTTGCGGGTATTCCCAAAGCGGTGACGTCCGAGGCGCGGCGTTATCTCACCGAGCTCGAGCGGGAGCGCGACGCGCTGCGCAGTTCGGCGTCGCCGCAACCTCAGCTCCCACTGTTCCCCGCGCCGGGCATTCTCACGCGGGCCGAATCGCCCGCTCTCGCCGCGCTACGCGCAGTTGACCCCAACAGCCTGAGCCCACGTGAGGCGTTGGATCTGTTGTTCCAGCTTCGAGAATTGGACGCCGATACGCCCGCAAAGGGGGACTGAACGGTTCTTTGGCCAACGCCTGGGGTGGTCGACCGTGAAGCAAGTCACGGCGGCAGGGATCAACTCGACCTTATGCTGCGTCGAGGCTCATCCTCCGGTGCCCTGCCTTGAAGTCCATTCCCGCCCTCGCGCGACCTCTGTTTTTCGCGGCCTGGGTGTGCCCCACCTTTGCGCTCATCCTCGGCGAGCTGCCGCCCGCACGCATGCTCGCGGCCTTCACGGCAGCCGCATTGAGCGGCGCTTTGCTGTCGGCTCTTCCCGCGCGAGCTTTCCTGGGGGCGCGCCTGATCGCATCGCTGATGTTGCCACTGTGCTGGCTGTGGGTCGGGTATGTCACATTGAATGGCTCCGGACCGACGGCCATCGACGCACTCACCGCGCTGGCAAATACCAACCCGTCCGAGGCAACGACCGCATTGCGTCTACTGGCGAACCCACGATCGATCTCTATCGGTCTCGTGCAGGCGGGCTTACTCGCAGCGTCTTACTTTAGCGGGAGTGTTCGCTTCAGCTCGGTTTCGCGCGCCATGCTCGCGATATCCCTCGTACTGATCATGGCGAGCGTCTGGGCGCAGGTATTGCTGACTCGGCCGCTCGGATTCTTGCCTACGCGCAACGATTGGCAGAACTTTCCGTACGGGTCGCTGGCCGATTTGATCGGCGTGGGGTATACACATCCTCAGCTCCTCCGACGGAACCCCAAGGTCAACAGGCGTGTTCCGGTCGAGACCCACGTGACTCGGCCGGTCGATTCGATTTTCATCCTCGGCGAGACGTTTCGTTTCGAGCGCGATTGGAGCGCCGCTCGCGAGAGTAGCGCTTGGGCGCCGATCAAGAGGCGCTTGGACGAGGGCCTCGGGGTATTTCTTCCCAAAGTATGTGCCTCCGCCGACGCGACGGCGATCAGCGTTCCGATGCTGGTCGCGGGGGTCTCGCCCGAGATCAACGATCAAGCCGCTACGGCGCCGTCCGGTCTCGCGAGACTCGATGCCGCCGGTTATGCAACCGCCTGGATTTCCAATCAAGACGACAACTGGTTCGCGGACGAGCATCGAAATCTCGTCTGGCGTTCCAAAGGTTTTGCAGGCGTGCACGACGATGTGGTTCTGCCGGTAATGTCCGCCTTTCTGAACAGAAAGGATCCGCGCGGCAAGGGCCTGCTGGTACATCTCATCGATAGCCACGCCGCGTACATCGACCGCTATCCGCCCTTGCCAGAACCCGTCGGCTTGGATGCGGAACAGACCGAGCAATTACGCTATCGCCGGGCGAATGAGCACACGCTGATGATTCTAAGCCAGATAGCCACGATGTTGGACGAGCTGCCCAGGCCGGCGTACGCGGTATATGTCTCCGATCATGGCGAAAATTTGCTCGCGGATCACAACGGACTGCACTTTCACATCGGTGCCCGAACGACCACCGAAGCGGCCTATGTCCCATCGTTGGTATTCTGGAATGCTGCATTCCTGCGCACGTTCGACCCCAAGACTCGTCTGCAGCGAGATCTGTCGGCGCCGTCGCTCGCGCACGTGGACGTCTACAATATCTGGATGAATTTCGCGGGTCTGGAGGTGGAACTCGCGCCGACACCCAATCCAAGGATCTTCGGGAAGATACGAGTCACCGACTCTAAAAGCGCGGTTCCGTGCGCGGATCTCGAACGCTGAGGACCGGAACGAAACTGACCGCCGAATCGGCGCCGTGCCGACAACGTCGCTACGGTACTGCTGCGCCAAAACGGGTCTGCACCAAGTGCAGCCGCCGGTCCATCTCGGGACCTGCAAACCCCAATTTGTGAATGAGCTCGAGGCGCTGCCGGGACGCATTCCCCGTGTAGAACGAAGAGTAAGACATGAGCCGCTCTAGTTGCTCCAGGACTGACGCCAGAACCCAATTACCCACTGAGTTCCCCGGATCAATCGAATCGAATCGTTCCCCCGGAGCGAGGAACGGCTCGTTCACATCGATCGGATTCTTCTGAAATATCGACGTTGCGAGCTGTTGGAGCGCGCTTACGGCAACAACCCGCGCGCCATAGTCATGCGCGACTCGCGCGAGACTCGCCAGACGCAAATGCAGCGGGCGCTGTTCGCAGATGCCCTTGAGCAAAACGAAACTGGCTTCCAATGCATCGAAGCGCGCCGCGGGCGCGAGACGATGGTCCCGGCTGATGGCGAAGTAGGCTAAGGCATCGTCAACTGCAAGACTGTCTTCGGTCGCCGCAATATCTTCCCAGACAGGGGCGAGTTGAGCGACGTAGGGCAACCGGCCAATGCTGGAAGGCCAGGTGTAGTCGTGTCCGGCCAATACGGACTGCCGGTAACTGTTTGCCGTCTCGACCGCCGATTGCAGCGAGTTCGGCTCGGTGTCAACTAAATAGCCTCTGGCAGCCAGATCGGCGCCACGATCCGGCTTGCAGCAAAATAGATTGAGCAAGTAGCCGTCCGGGCTCGAATCGGCGCCGAAAGGCACCAGGAGATCGAGTCCAGGAACCAACCGGTAGGAGCCGAAACCGAGCTCTGTGAAACGCCGCACCAGATCGAGGTGAAAACCTTCGGCGGCCTTTACCTCGTACTGGATTAGCGGTGACAAGTCGGCAAGGAATTTCCGGCCTCCTTTAAGTATGTTGGCCTCTTCTCCCTCCGCATCGATTTTGACGAAAGCAATGTCTCGCCAACCGTATCGTTGTAGGCAATCGTCGAGAGTCACGACGGGTACAGTCTCGCTCGCAGTTGCGACGTTCTCCGGTCGAACAAGAGCATTCAGCTCCGAATGATCGTTCAGTGCAAGGCATCCCGTGCCGCACTGGCTGGATAAGGCGCTGCGCTCTACGATGACATGATCAAATTTGTTGGCGGCGATTCCCTGAGCAAGTAGTGCGGCGCAGCCTGATGCGGGCTCAAACGCCCATACGGAACCCGTGGGACCCACCGCCTTTGCCATAGACAGCGTGTAAATACCGTGATTTGCACCTACGTCGATCACTTTCTGGCCAGGAACCAATAAGCGACGGAGGAAACGTATCTCATCTTCGAACCAATCCTGCTGTTCGATGAGCACGTAAGGCGTAATCAAATTCAGCGAGTCCGGCACGACGATTCGTACGCCGTCTGTAAGCGTGAGGGTGATGGAGTCCGGCATGGCGCGATTGTATAGTACCCATGGCGGTTCGCGAATAAATCGGAAAATCGTCGTGCTTCGGGATTCCGCGGTCCCAGAGGGGTCACTATGAGCTTCGCGGTCAGGCGTCTGAGTACCGTCACGGGTGCGCAGATCCAGGCGCTCGCGCACTTATTGATCGACTGCGTGGAAAGCGGTGCGTCGATCGGCTTCATGGATCCATTGAGCTTCGACAAGGCGGCGGGATTCTGGCGCCGAGTAGCGGCGGCGACGGCGCGCGGCGAGCGTGCGCTACTGGTGGCGGAGGACGCGGCCGGCATCATCGGCACGGTGCAATTGATTCTCGATCTGCCGGAAAACCAGCCGCATCGCGCGGATCTGTCCAAGATGCTCGTGCACCCTACTGCTCGGCGCCGCGGCGTCGGAGCCGCCGTACTATGTGCGGCGGAGCAGGTCGCTCGCGAACTCGGCAAGTCGCTGCTGGTGCTTGACACCGCAAGCACCGACGCCGAGCGCCTCTATATCCGGCTTGGCTGGGTGCGCCTAGGGGTGGTTCCGGCTTATGCGCTGCTACCGGGCGGCGGCTTCTGCGACACGACATTCTTCTACCGCCAGCTGGGCGCCGAATCCTAGCGCCGCGTCGGTCGCGCGCCGGCCAGGCGACGACGTGCCTGGACAATTCATCCTCTTCTGTCAATATCGCGGCGGGCGCACTTCGGAAGCAAAGATGACGGATAACGCTGGCACGCGATTCACCGAGCAATTTGCACGGGCGCAGGTCCTGCACCAGCAAGGTCAGCTAGCATCCGCCCGCCAGATCTATCAGCAAATACTCGACGCTAAGTCTGACCATTTTGACGCACTCAACGCCATGGGCGTCCTGTCGGGTCAATCCAAGGATCTGCAACAGGCGATCCATTATTTCGACCGGGCCATTGCGGTCCAGCCCAACGACTCTGGGGCTCATTGCAACCGTGGCCTCGCACTCAAACAGCTGCGTCAACTGGATGCGGCACTGGTGTGTTTTGATCGGGCAATAGCCCTCGATGCCAACAGCGCGATTGCCCATTACAGCCGTGCGGAGACCTTGAGGGATTTCAAGCGCACCGATGAGGCACTGGCAAGCTACGACGCGGCCGTCACAATCAATCCAGAGTTTTTGCAGGCCTGGTACAGGCGCGGCACCCTGTTGCACGAGAGCGCTCGGCAGGATGTCGCGATCGAAAGCTATGACCAAGTCATCCGAATCAAAGCCGACCATTTCGACGCCCACGCGAACAAAGCTTTATCGCTGTACTCGGTCGGCAAACACGCCGAAGCCCTGGCCGGCTACAACCGGGCGATCGCGTTGAAGCAGGACCAAGCGCCCATATATGTACGTCGGGGCGATGTGCTGAGAGAGCTGCACAGGCTGGACGAGGCACTGGCCAGCTACGATCAAGCCATCTCAATCAATCCGGATTATGCTGAAGCCCACTGCAGCCGGGGCGCCGCTCTTCTGCTGCTCGACAGAGTAGAAGAGGCCATACCGAGCTTCGACAGCGCGATCGCCATTAAGGCCGATTACGCCGAGGCATACTTTCACCGCGGCTATTCGCTTCGCATGCTCAATCGGTTCGACGCGGCCGCGGCCGATTACAGGGTCGTTTCCACACTGTCGCCGGATTTCGAATTTCTTCCCGGCACTCGGCTCGAGGCGAACCAGCACGTGTGTGAATGGAGTGAATTCGACAGTCTCGTCGAACAGATTGCAGCCGGAGTCGAAAGCGACCGGCGCGTCTCGCACCCCCTGATATTGACGGCACTGATTGATTCACCGCGCCTGCAACATCAGGCCGCACGCATCTGGGTCAGCTATGCCTGTTCGCCACCTGATGCACTGGGACCGATCGCACGCCGTGCTCGACCTGAGAGGCTGAGAATTGGGTATTTTTCCGCGGATTTTCACGAGCATCCCCTTCCCCGCCTGCTCGCCGAAGTGATCGAGATCCACGATCGATCACGGTTTGAGGTCATTGCATTTGCGTTCGGCCCAAAGACAGATGATGAGTGGCAGCAGCGGCTGAAGCGTGGCTTCGACAGATTCATCGACGTGAAGGAAAAATCGAATCTCGAGATTGCCTCGCTCGCCCGAAGCCTCGATATCGATATTGCCGTGGATCTGGGCGGCTACGCGTACAACAGCCGACCGAATATCTTCGCCCTGCGCGCGGCGCCCCTGCAGGTAAACTATCTCGGCTATCTCGGTACGCTGGGTGCGAGCTACATCGACTATATCGTCGCCGACCATACAGTCGTGCCGGCGGGAAGCGAAAGACATTTCAGCGAAAAGGTGATCCGGCTCCCGGACTGTTTTCAGGCCAACGACCGCAAGCGACGCATTTCGGAAAGGATCTTCACCAGAGAGGAGCTAGGTCTGCCCGCGACGGGCTTCGTCTTTGGCTGCTTCAACACTAACTACAAGATCGTACCGGCGACATTCGCCGGCTGGATGCGCATCCTGAAGGGAGTGCCCGGCAGCGTGCTGCTCCTGTATGCCGGTCATGAAGCCGTCGAGAGCACGGTGCGCGCGCACGCAGCGCGGCAAGGGGTCGACCCACGGAGACTTGTTTTTGGCGAGCGGCTGTCGCCCCCGGAGTATCTGGCGCGTTACCGGGCCGCAGATCTGCTTCTAGACACTCGGCCGTATAACGCCGGCACAACCGCGAGCGACGCCCTGTGGGTTGGTTTGCCCGTCCTGACTTTGATCGGCGAAGCACTTGCCGGCCGTGTTGCAGGAAGCCTGCTCACAGCCATCGGCTTGCCGGAGCTCATCACGTCGACGCAGCAGCGCTACGAGGAAGTCGCGATCGATCTAGCTTTGAATCCGCACCGGCTGGCGCAAATCAGGGCCAAGTTGCGAGATAATCGACTCACCAGCCCGTTGTTCGACACCCCCCGATTCACCCGCAACCTGGAAGCCGCCTACACGGCCATCCATGATCGCTATCAGGCAGGATTGCCGCCGGATCATATAAACCTGCCGCCACCTGGCTCCCGATCCTAGACGAATTCGGCTTTGGTGGCGAAGCACCCGTCACCCAAGAATGAGGCCACTTGCTGCGCGACGATCGTCGAATACACCATGCCGCTGTGGGTCGTGCGCAGGATCAGATGCTCTTTCGCGCCGTCGAGATACGTCTCCTCGACGAGCACCGTACCGTCGCTCGGCGCGGCAAAGGGCCCCATGAACCGACCGAACCCCACGGGCACGTTGCCCGCGATCACGCCGAGTTCGCGCGAGCCGACCCAGCGCCTTTGGCGCTCCGGCAGCAGCACCTCATGAGCGGTCAACCCGAGGATGCGGCGCCCGAGCGGCCATTGAGCAAGATTTCGCGCCGCCACGCTGCCGCGCACGGGGGCGCCCAGCAGCACGACGCGCCCGGGCGGAAGCAACGTGCGGCGCGCGACGTTGTCATCCGCCGCGAGCGAATTCTCGAATAATTCCAGAATCATCAGACCACCCATGCTGTGGCCTACGAGATGCAAGGTATCCGCGCGAACCTGCGTCAGGAACGTGGCGAGCGCCCGAGCGTTCTCGCGCAAGCCCGCGCTCACCGAGGAGTAGCGGAACGAACGCGCTTCGCAATGCAACTCCCGCGACAATCTCCGGCGCAGGAGCAGTGACTCCCAGCCGTTGAGCCAGAGTCCGTGGACATAGACGACAACGGTGCGCACTCTGGATCTCTTCTCTAGCGGCGCCGCTGGTGCATGGTTAGTGGCGCAGCTGCCGGATCACGGCGCGGTCGCTGCTCGAGGAGGCCGTCTCGATGGCCTCATCGGCTGGGAGCCAGCGATATTGGACATGCTCGCTCAGAGTCACCGGCACGCGCTGCATGAGCTTCAAGGCAAACGCATGCTCGAGATTGCGGGTGACGCCCGGCGCATATTTCTTGCCGAACGAAGGCAGGATCTCGTACACCTGCGTCCACTGGAGATTGCGCAGAAACCCTTGCGTGATGCCGGTCTCCTCGATGAGCTCGCGGCGCGCGGCCTCATCGGCGGTCTCGCCCCACTCGAGACTGCCGGTGACCGATTGCCAGAAGCCCGCGGGCTTGCACCGTTCGAGCAACAGAAACTCCCCGCCGGCGGTGTAGATCACGATGAGCACCGATTCCGGGCGTCGAAATGGCTGCAACGGTTACTCGACCTTCGGAGGCACGCGAACACGGATGTGCAGCTCCCGGAGCTGCGCCTCGCTCACTTCGGTCGGAGCATCCATCAGAGGATCTGCCGCGGTTTGCGTTTTCGGAAATGCAATGACGTCGCGGATGCTTTCGGCGCCCGCCATGAGCATCGCGAGCCGATCGAGGCCGAACGCGATGCCGCCATGGGGTGGTGCGCCGAACTTGAGGGCATCGAGCAGAAAGCCGAACTTGGCTCGTGCCTCCTCGGGCGAGATGCCGAGCAAGTCGAACACGACCGATTGCAGCTCCTGCGAGTGGATGCGCACGGACCCGCCGCCGATCTCGGAACCATTGAGCACCAGGTCGTAGGCCTTGGCGAGCGCGTCGCCCGGGCGCGTCTTGAGGGCGGCGGGGTCCAGATTCGCCGGGCTTGTGAAGGGGTGGTGCATGGCCGTCCAGCGCTTCGCCTCGTCGTCCCACTCGAACATGGGGAAATCGACCACCCAGAGGGGGCGCCATCCGGATTCGACGAGTCCAAGATCCTGGCCGAGCTTTAAGCGCAAGGCACCGAGCGCATCGCTCACGACTTTCGCGCTGTCGGCACCGAAGAAAATCAGATCGCCGTCGACTGCGCCGGTGCGCTCGAGAATCCCGTGCACCGCCGCGTCGCTCAAGAACTTCAGTATGGGCGACTGCAAGCCATCGCGCCCCTTGGCGATCTCGTTCACCTTGACGTAGGCGAGCCCTTTGGCGCCAAACCGCGCGACGTAGGCGGTGTAATCGTCGATCTCCTTTCGCGAGAGCCGGCCGCCCTGGGGCGCCCGCAAAGCCGTCACGCGGCCGGCAGGGTCGGCCGCCGGCCCGGCGAATACCTTGAAATCGCAGCCGCGGACGAGATCGGCCACATCGACGAGTTCGAGCGGCACACGCAGATCCGGCTTATCCGACCCGTAGCGGCGCATGGCCTCGGCATAACTCAGCCGCGGCAGCGGATTCGGCAGATCCACCCCGAGCACTTCCTTGAATAGGAAGCGCACCAGTCCTTCCATGATTTCCTGGATCTGCGCCTGGTCGAGAAATGAAGTCTCGATATCGAGCTGTGTGAACTCGGGCTGGCGATCGGCGCGCAGATCTTCGTCGCGGAAACAGCGCACTATCTGATAATAGCGGTCGAAGCCCGAGATCATGAGCAGCTGCTTGTAGATCTGCGGCGATTGAGGCAACGCAAAGAACTTCCCGGGGTGGGTACGGCTCGGCACGAGATAATCGCGCGCCCCCTCGGGCGTCGCTTTCGACAGCATCGGCGTCTCGATGTCGACGAAACCCGCATCGTCGAGATAACGGCGCATGGCGCGTGTGATGCGATGGCGCAGGAGCAGCCGCTCGCGCATCTCTTCGCGCCGCAGATCGATATAGCGGAAGCGCAGGCGCACTTCCTCGTTCACGTGCTCGTCGAGCTGAAACGGCAACGGCTCCGAGCGATTCAGGATTTCGAGCGACTGACAGACGAGCTCGACTTTGCCCGACTTCAAATTGGGATTCGTCGTACCGGGAGGACGCGGGCGCACCATGCCTGTGACCTTCAGCACGAATTCGTTTCGCACCCGTTCCGCCTGGGCGAAGACCTCCGGCGTATCCGGATTGAACACGATTTGCAGCAGGCCCTCGCGGTCGCGTAGATCGACGAAGATGACTCCGCCGTGATCGCGCCGGCGGTGGGCCCAGCCGGCAACGGTGACGACCTTGCCGACCAACGATTCGCCGACCTGACCGCAGTAGTGGGTACGCATAAGCTCTAGAAATAGCAGGGAAAGCGCGCGATCCTACGGCTTGGGACCGGCATCGGCAAGCCCAGACGCTACCGGCTGCGCGCGGGTTTTGCGCGGCTGCGCTTGATTGCGGGCCGCGCGGGCCGCTTGGCCGGTTTGCGAAGACTCTTCTTGTGGGTGCTCGAAGCCCGCTCGGTGCGCACCGGTGATTTCTTCGCGGAATCGGCCGGGGCCGACTTTTCAACGGGCTTCTCGGCGGGCTTCTCGGCCTTCGCATCGGCGCTCGCCGCTTCCTTTGCCGGAGCTTCTTTCTTGTCCTCCTTGGGCGCATCCTCGGGGCGATCGGCGAGATTGCGCTTGTTGTCCTGGTCCGATTTGAAGTCGGTCTCGTACCAGCCGCCGCCCTTCAAGCGAAATACCGGCGCGGACATGAGCTTCTGCAATTGCGGCTTGCCGCAATGCGGACATTTCTTCAGAGGCGGATCGCTGACCTTCTGCATGGCCTCGAGCGCATGACCGCAGCTGTTGCATTGATACTCGTAGAAAGGCATTTGCTTCCTTCATCACCACATGGAGCACATCTCCGCCAGTATAGCCAAATGGCCGAACCCCAGCGGTCGCGCCCGGCGGGGGCATTTTCGGTCCGAACGCGGTTAGTGCAGGCGCTCCTTCTCGAACACCAGGCCCTCGCGCTTGCCGGCTTTCACGACCACGCGATCTCCCGCCGTGAAGTCCCCCTTCAGAATTCGCTGTGCGAGCGGATTCTCGATCTGCGATTGGATCGCGCGCTTCAAGGGGCGCGCGCCGTACACGGGGTCGAATCCCGCCTCGCCGATCCGATCGCGCGCGGCATCGTCGAGCGTCAACTGGATATCGCGCTCCGCCAGACGCTGGCGCAACCGGGCGAGCTGGATGTCGACGATCGCGCGGATCTGTTCGCGGCCGAGCGGGTGGAATACCACGATCTCATCCACTCGGTTGATGAACTCCGGCCGAAAATGCTGCGTGACCACCTGCAGTACCGCACCCTTCATGGCGGAGTAGTTCGCGTCGACGCCGAGCTCTTGGATGGCCTGACTGCCGAGATTCGAGGTCATGATGATGACCGTATTGCGAAAATCGACCGTGCGACCCTGGCCGTCGGTGAGCCGGCCGTCGTCCAACACCTGCAGCAGCACGTTGAACACGTCGGGATGCGCTTTCTCGATCTCATCGAGCAGGATGACGCTGTAGGGCCGCCGGCGCACGGCCTCGGTCAGGTGGCCGCCTTCTTCGTAGCCCACGTAGCCGGGCGGTGCGCCGATGAGCCGCGCCACGGAGTGCTTCTCCATGAACTCGGACATATCGATGCGAATCATCGCCTCTTCGGTGTCGAATAAGAATTCGGCCAAAGCCTTGGAGAGCTCGGTTTTGCCGACGCCGGTGGGCCCCAGGAACATGAAGGAGCCGGTCGGTCGATTCGGGTCGGACAGCCCCGCGCGCGAGCGTCGAATCGAATCCGCCACGGCCTTGACCGCCTCGTGCTGGCCGACCACGCGCTTCTCCAGGACCTCTTCCAAACGCAGCAGCTTCTCGCGCTCGCCCTCGAGCATGCGCGAGACCGGAATGCCGGTCCATTTCGAGACGATCTCGGCGACCTCGACTTCGGTCACTGAGTTGCGCACCAACTGATTGGGCTTCTTCTCGGCCTCGAGCGCACGTGCGAGCCGTTGCTCGAGCTCCGGGATGCGACCGTACTGAAGCTCCGACATGCGTTGCAGGTCCTGGGCGCGACGCGCCGTTTCGACCTCCTGCCGGGCACGCTCCAGCTCTTCCTTGATGTGCGCGGCGCCCTGCACCGAGGCCTTCTCGGCTTTCCAGACCTCATCGAGGTCGGCGTACTCCTTCTCGAGACTCCGGAGCTGCTCTTCCAAGGTCGCCAGCCGCTTGCGCGATGCCTCGTCGGTCTCCTTCTTCAGCGCCTCGCGCTCGATCTTCAGCTGAATGATCCGCCGGTCGAGCCGGTCGAGGGCTTCGGGCTTCGAATCGATCTCCATGCGGATGAGCGAGCCGGCCTCGTCGATCAGATCGATGGCCTTGTCAGGTAATTGCCGGTCGGCAATGTAGCGATGGGAGAGCGTCGCCGCCGCGACAATGGCCGGGTCGGTGATCTCGACGCCGTGGTGCACTTCGTAGCGCTCCTTGAGCCCGCGCAGGATCGCGATGGTATCCTCCACGGAGGGCTCGTTCACCAGCACCTTCTGGAAGCGCCGCTCGAGCGCCGCATCCTTCTCGATGTACTTGCGGTATTCGTCGAGCGTCGTCGCGCCCACGCAATGCAGCTCGCCGCGCGCGAGCGCGGGCTTCAGCATGTTGCCCGCGTCCATGGCTCCCTCCGCCTTGCCGGCGCCGACCATGGTGTGCAGCTCGTCGATGAACAGGATGATTCGGCCTTCCTGTTTCGCTAGATCCGTGAGCACGGCCTTCAGGCGCTCTTCGAACTCGCCGCGGAATTTCGCGCCGGCAATCAGGGCGCCCATGTCGAGCGCGAGAATTCGCTTGTCGCGCAGCCCTTCCGGCACCTCGCCATTGACGATGCGCTGGGCGAGACCCTCGACGATCGCCGTCTTGCCGACACCAGGCTCGCCGATGAGCACGGGATTGTTCTTGGTCCGCCGCTGCAGCACCTGCACGGTGCGGCGAATCTCATCGTCGCGACCGATGACGGGGTCGAGCTTGCCCTGCTCCGCGCGCGCGGTGAGGTCGATGCTGTACTTCTCGAGCGCCTGGCGATTCTCCTCCGCGCCCGCATCCTCCACTTTCGCGCCGCCCCGCACTTCCTCGATCGCCCGCTCGAGGGCCGCCCGGTCCGCGCCCGCGGCCTTCAAGATGCGCCCGAGCTCGCCGCGATCGTCGACGGCCGCCAGCACGAACAGCTCGCTCGAGATGAACTGATCGCCGCGCTTCTGCGCGAGCTTCTCGGTCAAGTTGAGCAACTTGTTGAGATCGTTGCTGATCAGCACCTCGCCGGCCGATCCCTGCACCGTGGCCACCCGATCGAGCGCCGCTGCCAGCTCGGAGCGCAGCTTCGCGAGATTCACGCCCGCCTTCTCGAGCAAGGGCCGAGCAGTACCGCCTTCCTGATCGAGCAGCGCGGCCATCAAATGCACAGGCTCGATGTACTGATTGTCCCGACCCAAGGCGAGCGACTGGGCATCCGCCAGGGCGGTCTGGAATTTGGTCGTCAGCTTGTCCATACGCATGGCGGCACCCCTCGGGATCTTCGGAATGCTCACTAGGTGGGGATCCCGCCCCGCAATTCAACGCCCGGCCGACCCCGCCAGCGCTATTTTTCGAGCCATATCAGGGTCGCCTGCCGCCCGGTCCTGCCATCGCGCCGATGCGAAAAGTAGTGTTCACGGGAGACGTACGTGCACGCGCCGCCACCGTAGATGCGCTCGATCCCCAGGCGCTCGAGCCGACGGCGGGCGAGCAGTGCGAGATCCGCGAGAAACCGGCCGGAGGGGCTCGGATCGAACGCTGCTTCCCCCTCGGGGTCACCGCTCAGGAGCTGCGCGCGCACCTCGGCCCCGATCTCGAAGTGCCCGCGGCCGATGCCGGGCCCAATCCAGGCGAGGAGCGATCGGGGCGGCACCGCGAGCGCCTGCACCGTCGCCTCGATGACCCCCGCGGCCAGACCGCGCCAGCCGGCGTGCGCGGCGGCGACCCCGAGGCCGGAGTCGTCCGCGAGCAGGATGGGCAGGCAGTCGGCCGTCAGGATGGCGCACACCCGGCCAGGGAGGCGAGTGAGCGCCGCATCCGCCACCCGGCTCGGATCAGCGGGCGCGTCGAGATCGAGTACCCCCGTGCCGTGTTGCTGCGACAGCCACATCGGCTCGGCGGGCACCCCGGCGGCGGCGCACAAGCGCCGGCGGTTCTCCGCGACCGCCACGGGAACATCACCCACATGCCCTCCAAGATTGAGCGACTCGAAGGGCACGGCGCTCACGCCCCCGCCACGCCGCGTCGAAAGTGCCCGAACCCTGGGCGGCGCAGGCCATTCCGGCGTGAGCCAGTCGAGCGACATCTCAGGCCCCGATGGAACGCCGCACAGCGGCGTTGGCACGCGCGTCGGTACGCAGCGCCTCGAGCAAGGCAGCGAAATCAGCGGGAGGCGGCGCCTCGAACGCAAGCCGCTCACCGCTCAGCGGGTGATCGAAGGCAAGAGCCGCCGCGTGCAGGGCTTGCCGCTTGAAGCTGCGCAATGCCTCGATGAGCTGATCTCCGGCGCCACGCGGCCGCCCCAGACGGGTGCCGTAGACCGGGTCCCCGACCAGCGGGTACTTGAGGTGTGCAAGATGCACGCGGATCTGGTGCGTTCGACCCGTATCGAGCTTGACCCGGAGGTAAGTGTGTCCACGGAAGCGCTCGAGCACGCGATAGTGAGTACGCGCCGGACGCCCGTCGCTCCGTACCGCCATGCGCAGCCGATCGCTGCGATGGCGTCCAATCGGCTCCTCCACCGTGCCCCCGCCGGTCATCACCCCGACGCAGATCGCAAGATATTCGCGCTCTACCGAGCGGGCGAGCAGCTGCCGGGCAAGCGCGGTGTGCGCGCGCGCCGAGCGTGCGACCACCAGGAGCCCGCTCGTGTCTTTGTCCAGGCGATGCACGATGCCGGCGCGAGGCAGCGCTGCGAGCGTGGGATCCCTGCCGAGCAAGGCATTTTGCAGCGTGTGGTGGCGGTTGCCGGCGCCGGGATGCACGACCAGACCGGCGGGCTTGTCGATCACGAGCACCTCGGCATCCTCGTAGAGCACCGCGAGCGGGATCGTCTCCGGCAGAACCTCGCTTTCGGGGACCTCGGGACGAATGGTCAAGCGGATGCGGGCGCCGCGCGAGACCTTGTCGCGGGGCTTCCCCGAAAGACGACCCACCTTAACCTCCCCGGCATCGATCCAGGCCTTGATGCGGGTGCGAGAATGCTCCGGAAGCAGCCGCGCGAGCGCGCTGTCCAGCCGCATTCCCGCCAATTCCTGCGGTATTTCCAGCTCGAGAACCTGGAACTCATCTTGCATGGAGCGACTCGAAGCTAGCGGCGGAGCATCGGGTATACTGCCGCGCGTTTGGAATGGGCCATTGTAAGGAATCGGATGTGAGACTGCGTGATCTAGTTCGCCCGGGTGCCGTGGCGGCGCTTGCCCTCGGCATGGCGCTTCTCGGCGCGGGCTGCCGCAGTCATAAGGCGGACGACGCCCGGTCGGGCCCCGAGACCATCTATGCCAAGGCCCAGAAGGCCATGAAGAACTCGAGCTACGGCGAGGCGATCAAGCAGCTCGAGGCCTTGCAGTCGCGCTTTCCCTTCAGCGAGCCCGCCCATCAGGCTCAGATCGACTTGATCTACGCCTACTACAAGAACCGCGAAACAGATCCGGCGATCGACGCGGCGGACACCTTCATCCGGGAAAATCCGACCAATCCCCGGGTCGACTACGCCTACTACATGAAGGGCCTCGTGTACTTCGAGCGCCAGGCGAATTTCCTGGAGCGTTGGTTCAACGTCGACCTCTCGCGCCGCCCGCCGATCAACGCCAAGAAATCCTTCGACTCATTCGATGAGCTGATCAAGCGATACCCACACAGCGAGTACGCGGGCGATGCGCGCCAGCGGATGATCTTTCTGCGCAATCGATTGGCCGACTTCGAGCTCTACGTGGCCCAGTACTACATGCGCCGCGGCGCCTACGTGGGCGCGCTCAATCGCGCGAAGTACTGCATCGAGTACTACGACGGCGCACCTGCGGTGCAAGGCTCCCTGAAGATCGTCGTGCAGGCCTATCGCAACCTCGGTATGACGGACCTCGCCGCGGACGCCGAGCGCGTCTACGACGCAAACTACCCCGCCAACGCGAATGAAGTCCGTGCAAAGAAATCGTGGTGGCGGCGAATTCTCTAACCTAGTTCATCGTCCGCGAGAGCTAGGGAGTCGCTGCCGTCTACGGCGCTTTCAGTGCGATTTGTAGCCGCTGGTGATCGGATAGCGCCAATCGCGGCCGAATGCCCGGCCGCTCACGCGCACCCCAGGCGGCGCTTGGCGGCGCTTGTATTCGTTGCGCTTCACCAGATCCAGGATGCGCCCGACGGTCGCGCGATCGAAGCCGCGCGCGGCGATTTGATCGACCGATAGATCCTCCTCGATGAAGGCCTCGAGGATGGGATCGAGAATCTCATACGGCGGCAGGCTGTCGGTGTCCTTCTGATCGGGCCGCAGCTCCGCCGACGGCGGCCGCTCGATCACTCGCGCCGGAATCACCGCGCGACTGCGCATTGCGCCAGGCAGCGAGCCGGTAGACCAGCAGTTTGCTGCAGTCCTTGATGGGTGCGAAGCCGCCGGCCATGTCGCCGTAAAGCGTCGCATAGCCGACCGCCATCTCGCTCTTGTTGCCCGTGGTGAGCAGCATCCGTCCGGTCTTGTTGGAGATGCCCATGAGCAGCACGCCGCGGCAGCGCGATTGAATGTTCTCCTCGGCGGTATCGGGCGCGCTGCCCGGCGAACTCGTCCTTGAGCGCGGCCAGCGTCGCCTCGAACATGCCTTCGATGGAAATCTCGCTGTGCTTGACCTTGAGCCACGACGCCTGCAGCGCGGCATCGTCCTTGCTCATTCTGCGAGGTATAGCGCGAGGGCATCGCCACCGAATGCACGCGCTCGGCGCCCAGCGCATCGACCGCGATGCACAGCGTCAGCGCCGAATCGACGCCGCCGGAGAGTCCCAGCACCACGCCCGGAAAGCGGTGCTTGTCGACATAGTCGCGCGTGCCCTGCACCAGCGCGCCGTAGACGCTTTCCTCCTCGCCTTGCAGCGGCACGACGCTCGCCGGGCAGCGGCTCGACGCGCCGCCCGCATCCGCTCGTCCAAGTCCACCACGTACATGCCCTCGGTGAATGCCGGAGCGCGCATCGTGACCTCGCCGCGCGCATCCATGACGAAGGAATTGCCGTCGAATACCAGCTCGTCCTGGCCGCCGATCAAATTGACGAACAGCAGCGGAATCCCCGTTTCCTCGACGCGCGCGGCGCACGACCTCCCGCTCGCGCTGCGTCTGCTTGTTCACCTCGTAGGGCGAGGCATTGATGACGAGCAGCACCTCGGCGCCGGCCGCGCGCGCCTGCGAGCGCGCGGGCTCGGGCTCCCAGACGTCCTCGCACACCAGAACGCCCGCCTTGCATGCCGTTCAATTCGACCACGGTGGGCAGCGTGCCCGGGCGTGAAATAGCGCTTCTCGTCGAATACCCGGTAATTGGGCAGGCACGCCTTGCGGTGGTTGGCGAGCACGGCGCCGTCGCGAATCACGATGGCGGAATTGAAGATTCGCGTCGCCGTCGTATTCCGGATAGCCGGCGATCAGGGTGATGCCGCGCACCTCGGCCTTGAGCCGCTCGATCGAGCGCGGCGACCTGCGCGCGCATGCCCGGAATGGAACAGCAGATCCTCGGGCGGATAGCCCGATACGGCGAGTTCGGGCACCATCACCACATCGGCGCCGGACTCATCGCGCGCCTCGGTTCGCCGCGGCGATGATGCGCGAGGTATTGCCCTCGACGTCGCCGACGACCAGATTGAGCTGCGCCATGACGCAACGCAGCCGCCGCTGGATTGCTCAATCCGACCCCCTACCAAATAGCGTGCAAATTCATGGATTATCCGCCAGTGCCGATCCGGTCGCATTGAGGCGCGCTATTCTGAATTAAGCTTACCCCCAGCGCAAAGTCGCCTGTCGGGACCCGGATCAGTACCGTGAACATTCTTGAACCGCACGATCGACCGCAACGTCAGCCCCAAGATCGCCCTCAATTGGCGCGTGCTCGGGCTGCTCAATCTGTACCGGGTGCTGGTGCCGCTGGTGCTCCTCGGCCTTTATTCCTTGGGGGGATCGCGCGGCATCGCCGTCGACTCGCCGCAGCTGTTCTTCGCCGTCGCGGTCTTCTATCTGTGCTTCGGCTTGTGCAGCGTCGTCCTGGTGCGCAGGCGCCTGGCGAGCGCCCGGGTTCAGACCATTCTGCAGGCGACGGTCGACATCGCGAGCCTGATGCTGCTGCTGCATGCCTGCGGCGGCATTGCGAGCGGCCTGGGGCTGCTGCTGCTGGTTCCGGTGGGCGGCCTGGCGTTCCTGCTGCCGCCGCGCAGCGCGCTGTTCCTGGCCGCGGTCGCCGCCCTCGCCGTGCTCGCTGCACACGATCTGGCAGCAGCTCAACGGCCATGCCGACATCACCGCGTACGCAACCGCCGGCTTTCTGGGAGTCGTGCTGTTCACGGTCGCGGCCTCGGCGAGCGTCGTCGCGAGCCGCATGCGCGAGAGCGAGGATCTGGTTCGCCAGAAGGACGTCGATCTCGCGAACCTCGCCGAGCTGTCGCAGTACATCGTGCAGCACCTGCGCGAGAGTCTCCTGGTCGTCGATGCAGCGGACAAGATTCGCCTCATCAACGAGTCCGCGGCCGAGATTCTCGGCGACACGCATGCGGTTCCCGGGGCGCTTGGTGGGCGAGGTCTCGCCGCGCCTGCTCTATTCGTTGAGCACCTGGCGGCAGGGCGAACGGCAGGACGACGCGCCCTCGACGTTCGTGGCGGCGGACGGCGCGCGCTTGATTCAGCCGCATTTCGCGCCGCTCGGCGTGGGCGCCGGGCCCCACCCTGATTTTCCTCGAGGACACGAGCCTCATGGCCGAGCGCGTGCAGCAGAGCAAGCTCGCGGCGCTCGGCCGGCTTTCCGCCAGCATCGCGCATGAAATACGCAATCCCGTCGGCGCCATGAGCCACGCCGGCCAGTTGCTCGCCGAAAGTCCGAACATCGCGCCCGGAGGAGCGCCGACTGACGGACATCATTCGCAACAATTCCGAGCGCGTCAGCACCATCATCAACAACGTGCTGCAGCTGTCGCGCCGCGAAGCCACCAAACCCACGCGGTTGTCGCTCGGCGACTGGCTCGAGGACTTCCTGCCCGAGTTCTGCGAGACCATGCAAGCTGCCGAACGCACGGATCGGCGTTCATGAGGAAGCGGACGATCTCGAGGTGCGCTTCGATCCCAGCCATCTGCATCAGGTGGTCTGGAACCTGTGCGACAACGCGATCAAGTACGGCGAGGCGCGCGACGGCATCCAGCTCGAGATCAAGCTGGGCCGCCTGAACCCGAGCTACCGACCCTATCTGGAAGTCGCCGATCGCGGGCCGGGCATCGAAGCGGCGGTCTGCCGATCGCATCTTCGAGCCCTTCTTTACCGGCCGCAAGGGCGGCACGGGGCTCGGGCTGTTCATCGCCCGCGAACTGTGCCAGCTGAATCGCGCCATTCTTCTCTACGAGCCGCGCAGCGGCGGCGGCAGCATCTTTCGCATCGTCTTCAGCGACCCGCAGCGCTGGGAGGAATAGCGCACGCTCGAAGCGCGCTGACGCTACAATAGCATCATGCCGAAGCCTGCCGTACTTGGTCGTCGACGATGAGCCGGATCTTTGCGAGTTGCTGTCCATCACGCTGGAGCGCATGGACTTGAGTCCGCGCACCGCACAGAACGTCGCCGCCGCGCAGCGCATGCTCAAGGCGGAGCAGTTCGATCTGTGTCTGACCGACATGCAGCTACCCGACGGCGACGGCCTGGATCTCGTCAAATGGATCCAGCAATACTCGCCGAGCGTGCCCGTGGCCGTGATCACCGCGCATGGCAACATGGAAACCGCGGTGCGCGCGCTCAAACTGGGCGCCTTCGATTTCGTCTCCAAGCCGCTCGATCTCGCCGGGCTGCGCAAGTTGGTCGCCACCGCCATCAAGCTCTCGGACACGCAATGAGGCGATACCAGCGTATTCGGCCCGCGGTTGCTCGGCGCCTCGGCCGCCATGCAGCACTTGCGCGAAATGATCGCGCGCGTCGCGCGCAGCCAGGCGCCCGTGCATATTTTCGGCGAATCCGGGACCGGCAAGGAGTTGGTGGCGAAGCTCATCCACGAATCCGGCCCGCGGCGCGACGGCCCGTTTGTGCCGGTCAATTGCGGCGCGATTCCCACCGAGCTCATGGAAAGCGAGCTTTTCGGGCACAAGCGCGGCAGCTTCACCGGTGCGGTGAGCGACAAGAAAGGGCTGATCCAGTCCGCCGAGGGCGGCACGCTGTTCCTCGATGAGATCGCCGACTTGCCGCTGCACATGCAGGTGAAGCTGCTGCGCGTCATCCAGGAAAAGGCCGTGCGCCCGATCGGCGAGCAGCAGGAGATCGGCATCGATGTGCGCATTCTGTCGGCGACGCACAAGAATCTCGCCCAGCTGGTTGCCGAGGGGAAATTCCGCGAGGACTTGTTCTATCGCGTCAACGTCATCGAGTTGCGCGTGCCGTCGCTGCGCGAGCGGCCGGAGGACGTCCCGGAACTCGCCGAGGCCGTACTGCGCCGGCTCGGACGGCGCATGAAAATCACCCCGCCGATGCTCGGCAAGGACGCGCTGGCGGCGCTCGAGAGCTACGCTTTCCCGGCAACGTGCGCGAACTCGAGAACATTCTGGAGCGCGCGATCACCTTGAGCACCAGCGGCGAAGTGCGCGCGAGCGACATTCAACTGCGGCCCACCCCGGCAGGACGGCGCGGCCGCCGGCGTCGAACGCGGCCGCCAGCGGCGCGCGCTGGGCGACCACCTGGAAGACATCGAGCGCGACGCCATCCTCAAAGCACTGGAGCAGACGCGATACAACAAGACGGCCGCCGCCAAGGTGCTGGGCATGTCGTTTCGGGCATTGCGGTATCGGATCAAGAAGCTAGGAATCGAATAGTTTCGAAGAGCCGACGCGTCGAACAATCGCGCCTACGCCATTTTTAAGTCCCGCAACGGACCAATGAACTTCTCGTAATTGCGCCAGCGCTCGACTGAGCGCTTATAAACTTTCTGTCGCACCTGCCAATAGCTAGCTGTGACCACTGCACGTTTTGTCTCATGGAAATCCAAACACCGTTCGTCCCAGTCAAGACCAAGGAAATCGAGAATCTTGCGGGTCCATCCCTCCTGATCTGCCACTAGATCCGCGTACGGCACGTCCAAAATGGTGCCGGCAGGAAGTACAGCACGCCAATGCGCCATGAGGCGCTGATGTTGCCGATAGTAGTGTGCGAGATCCGAGAGATCCAGAGTGAAATTCAATGTAAGCGGCAATTGCTGAAAGAAGCAAGAAAGGCAAACATCGATTGGATTACGCCGCATGTAGATGATTCGGGCATTGGGAAGTGCCGAATGAATAATGCCCAAATAGTCGGAGTTGATCGGCGCCTTATCAACAATGCGAAGTGCGTCAGCAATATCGCGCGGAGCGGGATACGCATTGCGCGAGTGAGTCTTCAACACACCCAGATATGTTTCCGCCAGACTCTTCCGCAGCGATTCACTGAGCAACCCTTGACGTAAAGCACTGTCGTGTTCGCCCGCGATGTCGCTCCAAAAAGCCAACTCTCCCGCGCCACTCGCGGACGGGGTGCGAGCAGATGATTTGGTCCGCAAGTGATGTACCGGAACGCATCATACCGACTACGAATACCGGCGTCCTCGAGAGAGAACCTCCCTCCCCCCACTCGGGATATTGCCTCCCGCGAGTAGACCTTGATAAGAGTGTCTACAAACTGCGCGCGAGCGTCTCGCGAATAAGGCTCGGCAATAGGCTTCAACAACTGGTTCGCGCGCTCGTAGCTTCTGAAGGCCCGTTCGAAGTCGCCAATGTCATCCCAATACTTGCCTATCGCAAAGCGCAACCCGGCCTCCTCCAACGGTACTAGCCCGCCGGCGGCGATAGTCGACGCGCGCTCGATCCACGCGGCATCCGAAGCCGTCATTCTGCGCAAATTGGCCAGTGCGGTCCAAGGCGCTGCCTTTTCTGGCTGGATTTCGAGGACGCGCTTGCATAGCCTCTCCGCCTCCTCGAAACGACCCTCCAAGGCAGCGATTTGCGCCGTGCCGAACAAGGCGTCGACATGGCGAGGTTTCGCCTTCAGCACCTTTTTGAACCGAGCCATTGCCTCTCTGCAAAAGCGGCCGAGGAAAACGAGGGTCAGACCCAAGTTGCAATGTCGCCTCGATGTAGGTTGGCCTCAATTTAATCGCTCGCCGCAGTGAAGCCTCGGATTCGGCGAAGCACCCTCTCCATCTAAGTACGTTGCCGAGATTGCAGTGTGCCTCCGCGTAATCTCGGCCGGACCGAGATGGCGCGGCGATAGTACTGCTCAGCCTGCACATAGCGGCTGAGATTCCACAGGGCGGATCCGACGTTGTTGAGCGCGTCGGCATTATCCGGATCAAGCTCTAGCAATTCCTCATAGAGAGTAAGAGATCCTGCGTAGTCGCCATTGCCGAAGTGTTCATTGCCTTGGGCAAGGAGTTTTCTTTTGCTTGCAGCGTCGCGCACGGGAGCGACGATGTCGATGCGTGGAGGCGAATCCCTTTGTGTCAAAGAGAGATGCATTACCAACGACTGAGTTACGTCATCAGCTACATTTCTTTCGACACCGTTCTCGATCAATTTCCACTTGAAGGAGCTTGCGAATTTCGCTTTCTTATAAAAATTCAATCGTAACCTGCGGACCTCATCGTCAGCGCGTTGAAGAAAGGCCTGCAAGGCTAATGCGGCTTTATGACCGCGCGCCACCGATCCCTGGCCCGGTGGCGCGAATTCGTCAGCGAGGGCGGCGCCAACTTTCGATGCTTCGCGCGCGTTGAACCACTCGAATTTCATAGCCTGGGTCCCCTGCTCAACGGTATCTCACGTATTGGGGTTACGTAAAGATCGGGGCGTCGATGGAGCCGCCTCGAAACGCTCAAATCCCCTGCTCCGATTACAGTTCATTGCGGCGCAGCGTTCCCGGTAGAATGTGTACCTCACCAGGCAACGGCAGCGTTGGCAAGGTTCTTCACGTCAAACTGGATCGATCTTACAAAATCTCGATGGCCGATACTGTTCAATTTCGAAGATCGTGATATCGCTCACACTGCAGCGGTGGGTCCAGTGGAGGGAAATAAGCGAAGTGCTCGCAAACCGTTCGACATTCCAAGCGCGCCGTGATGACCAATGGCAGCGTTGGGTGGTTCGTCAGCCGCTGTCTGCCGTCGCGCTGAGCCTGATGGTAGTGGCGCTATGGCTGTTGACCCATCGTTACAAGAGCCTCGAAGGGGACGCGGAGCTATACGGGGTCCAAGCTCTAGCCAGAATTCATTCGAACCTATACGTTGATCTCTTTCTACGAAATACCTCGCAGGACACTTACACGGTCTTCTCGCCATTCTATGCGTGGTGCATCGGTCTTCTCGGCTTGCGGAAAGCCGCTCTCGCGCTCACCGTAGCATTCAAGATTTGGTTCTTCCTGGCTTCGTGGTCACTTGCTCGTCAGTTTTCAAACAACGGTATCGCCTTCGTCACGGTCTCGTTGCTCATCATCACCACGGGAGCTTATGGCGCTTATAATGTATTTCATTATGCGGAGGACTGGTTAACTGCCCGATCGCTCGGCGAAGCGCTCGTGATTTCCGCGTTCGCGCTTTACTTCCACGGTTTCCGCGCATTCGGCACCCTGGTGGCTTCGGCAGCATTGTTCGTGCACCCCCTGATCGCGCTGCCTGGCGTGTTTTTGATAATTTGCCTCTGGATACCTGTGCGACTGGGAGTTCTCGGTGCGGCGTCTGGAGTCCTGGCAGCCATCGGCGTCGCTCTCGACGCGACGTGGCAGCCCTCGACCGGTCATTTCTTCGCGCTATTGGACACGAGTTGGTTGGAAGTGGTGCGCGAGCGCTCGCAGTTCCTGTTCCTCCAGCTTTGGTCGCCTGCCGATTGGACGCGGACCGCTCTACCGTTCTTGTCACTGCTGATCAGCTCAATGGTGCTCGGCGAGCCACGAATTCGTAAGCTATGCGCATCAGCCATGATAGTGGGGGGGGCAGGTTTGGCGATCGCGCTCGTCGCAAGCCTTATTCCAGTCCGGATACTGCTGCAGGGGCAGGCCTGGCGATGGGTCTGGGTGACAGTCTTCGCGAGCGTTCTACTTTTGGCACCCACACTTCTCGCAGTATCGCGCGACACGAAATGCGGACCTCTCTGTGCGATCCTGATGATTACAGCTTGGACAGTGACGACGGTCTTTGCTCCCGCATGCTTGATGTGCGGGTTGGTCCTCTGGTCCGTACGCTCTCGTATCGATGATCGCATGGCGGTGTTTCTGCGATGGCTCGCCGTCGTGCTTGGCACTGCGATCGCTGCATGGCAGATAAAAGCACTGTGGCCGACATTTGGGTTGCCGAGATTGGATTCTCGCGGGGAGCCGTGGTTGATCACGCATGCGAGGATCCTATTCGGATCGGAGCCCCTGGCCACATTGATCGCCGTCTCATTCGCATACTGGGTCGTGGCAAATCGATCCATGAACGTATTGATGGTCATCTGCGCGAGCCTGCTTGCCGTGTCGATCTGGATGGTACCCGGTGCATTCCGGGACAAAGGTGCAGACGGCACTCCCAGTGAAATCGAGGAGTTCTCGGACTGGCGCCGCGCAATTCCGCCTACTAGCAATGTATTCGTCGTCCCAGCACACAACGCACCAACATTCGCATGGTTCACGCTGGAACGCCCGAGTTATTTGACGGTTGATCAGTCCTCCGGCGTCGTTTTCTCGCGAGCAACCGCCCTCGAGATTCGCCGTCGCTCGCAGGTCCTTTTGCCGCTAATGAAGCCGGATTGGAAGCTTTTGTCGAATCTGAACAAGGCTCGCAGCGTTAGTGACCCCGTTTCGTCCCCGCGCGCACTCACCCGAGACGACCTCGTTAGCCTCTGCAGCGATCCGGAGCTCAATTTTATCGTCGCCAAGGAAAATCTAGGATTCGATGCGATTCTTCATAAACACCCTGGAAGCCGGCAGGGTTGGAGTCTATACAATTGTCAGCACGTACTGTCGACGACTCATCCCCGATGACTTACCGATGAGCGCTTCTTCGGCCGCTAGTCGCAAGAAAATCGCTGTCGTCGTGGGCGCAGGTCCCGCTGGGCTGACGACCGCGCTGGAATTGTTGCAGCGGTCAGATATCACGCCGATCGTCTTCGAAGCCGACCGTCAGGTCGGAGGGATATCCAAGACGATCAATTACCGTGGAAATCGCATGGATCTCGGGGGGCATCGATTCTTTTCGAAGTCTGATTGGGTCATGCGCTGGTGGCAAGATATCTTGCCGATCGCCGAAGGCGAGGCAGACCCGCAACGCGCGCTTCGTATCAGCTACCAGCAACAATCGCACGACTTCTTACCGACAGTCCGGCCGACGTCGTCCGACGCTGTCATGTTGATCCGTCGACGCTTATCGCGGATATTCTATCGGCGCCGATTTTTCGATTATCCGTTGAAAATCAATTCGGACACGCTCAGGAGCATGGGCCTTCCGGAGATCCTTCGCGTCGGGCTCAGCTACGGACAGTCGCGCCTTCACCATCGATCCCCGGAAATTTCACTGGAGGATTTCTCATCAATCGTTTCGGCGATCGACTCTACCGCATGTTCTTCAAGACTACACGGAAAAAGTGTGGGGAGTACCTTGCCGAGGAAATCTCCGCCGAATGGGGCGCGCAAAGAATCAAGAGGTCTTTCTTTCACCAAAGCCATTACTAACGCTTAGAAAGCCCGTTCCGTTCATCCGCTGACATTCGCAAAAGCGGACGGAGACAAGCTTAATCGAGCGTTTCATATACCCGAAACTCGGGTCCCGGTCAGATGTGGGAGGAGGTTGCGCACCGAATCGTCTGCGCGGCGGGAGCATCCATTTTCGTCAATCGCATCGTCGGACTGGAACGAGAGAACCGAGACATCACCGCCGTCACGGTGTGGATGACAGTACGGGATCGTCGCGACGCGTGGCCTGTGATTATCTTCGTCTCGACGATGCCGATAGCGATCTGATTGCAATGCTGGTTCCTGAGGACCCACGGAGTAGGCGCGTCGCCGAACGGCTGGCCGGATCGCCGAGCGGGGTGGCGCTGTCTTTCTCAATCACCGAGTCGTGGGCATCGAGCGCACGGATCTGCAGATCACGGCGGTGCAGGTGCGTGACGAGACAACGCGGGCCGTGCGCAGGGTACCGTGCGATGACTTCATCTCCACCGTTCCGGTGAGCGATCTAATCAGGATGCTGGAGCCCGGAGATGCGCAACTGCTCCGCATCGCCGCGGGGCTCCCGTATCGGGATTTCATGACGGTAGGTTTGCTGTTGCGAAGGATGATCCTGCCGCGCAATCTCCAGACGCTCGCGTCCGTGAATGGTATACCCCCCGACAACTGGATCTACATTCAGGAGCCCGACGTCCGGATCGGGCGCCTTCAGGTGTTCAACAACTGGAGCCCGTCGATGGTGGCCGACCCGGCTACGATCTGGCTCGGCCTGGAGTACTTTTGCAGCGACGGCGACGATCTGTGGTCGATGGCGAACAGCCGCTTCATCGACTTCGCGATAGATGAGCTCTGCAAGATCGCGATGATCGATCGAGGCGACGTGCTCGATGGCACGGTGGTGCGCGTCCCCAAGGCTTATCCCGCGTATTTCGGCGAATACCGCGAGATCGGCAAGATCCGAGCCTATCTCGACCGCTTCGCCAACCTCTATCCCGTGGGGCGCAACGGCATGCATCGCTACAACAATCAGGATCATTCCATGCTGGCGGCCAATGCTGCGGTCAGCTCCATCCTAAGCGCAGGAGCCGGCAAGGCCGACATCTGGCTCATCAATACGGAAGAGGACTATCACGAAGATGCCGGCGTGCGCGACGAGCAACGACGCGCCATGGCGTAATTATCCAGGATGCCTGTCGCGATGCCGCCCGCGTGGCTCGCAGCTGTGCCGCACTGACAATTTTTGTCAGCTTGTGACGCAGCGCGCCCTATTGGCGTCCGGCGACGACACTTCTATGTCAAACGCAGCCTGTGCGTCACGTCATAAAACTCTTTATATTCAATAGGTTGTGAATTTGAGTGGCGCCTGGCATGGCGCTTGCTTCGTCCTCGTCACCGGCGCAGGCCGTTGCTTTAAGTGTTCCAACTAGGAGTAATCATGTTTAAGACAGTGCAAAAGGGTTTCACCCTCATCGAATTGATGATCGTGATTGCGATCATCGGCATCTTGGCCGCGATCGCGATCCCGGCTTATCAGAACTACACCATCCGCTCTCAGGTGACGGAAGGTTTGAGCTTGGCGGACGGCTGGAAGACTTCCATCTCTGAGTACTACGCTCAGAACGGCAAGTTTCCGCCGGGTGCATCAACTGCCACGCCGACGCGCCGAACCAGATCGCCATCACCGGCGCGTCGCAGGGTAAGTATGTGTCGGACGTCACGGTGTCGTTGCGGGTGGCCAGATTCAAGCCACGTACAGCGGACCGCAGGCGAACGCGAAGCTCTCAGGGCTGTGCGTCACTCTGCGCTCACCCCGGGCCTCGACGCCAACCAGGACGTGATCTGGGTTTGCGGCACCTCGGCACTCCCGGTCGGCGTCACTCTGGGCGACGGCACGACCGCGGGTGCCACCACGGCCACCACGGTCCCGGCGGCCTACCTGCCGAACTCCTGCCACGCGTAATAGCCTGACCAGAGACTGCTTCGGCAGTCGAGGGCCCCTCCTCGGAGGGGCCCTTTTTTTTGCCGGGCCGCCGACTCGAATTGGGAACGAAGTCACGCAGGGCATGCATGTCATATGCGACCATTGCCCCTCATTTGACAGTTGATCATCGCTATCCGGGAGTAGGCTAGTGTTTTCCAGCCGTTGGGGTATCTCGTAAGTCCATGAATGACAACGCGACAGCGCTAAGCGGCACCAATCGCACGACGCTCGGCGGCCTCGCCCAACGGCTCGTTCAGGACGGGCTCCTGGACGAGGCGGCGATGCTGGATGCGGTGAACAGGGCGAAGGAGAAACGCGCCAACCTGGTGACCCACCTGGTGGCCTCGAACCTCGCCACGGCCCGCGATATTGCGATCTCCGCCTCGAACGAGTTCGGCGTGCCGCTCCTCGATCTCGACGCCGTCGCCGTCGACATGGATGCCGTGCGGGCAGTCAGCGACAAGCTGTTGCAGAAGCACCGGGTCCTGCCCCTGATGAAGCGCGGCAAGCGCCTCTTCCTGGCAGTCGCCGACCCCACCAATCTGCACGCGCTCGACGAGATCCGCTTCCAGACCTCGATGAGCATCGAGTTCGTCGTGGTCGAGGACGACAAGCTGCAGACGGCGGTCACGAAGGCCATCGACCAGGCCGATGCCGCAATGCCGTCCTTCACGGACGACGATCTCGATCTCGAGAACCTCGAGGTCACGGGCGGGGACGATGAAGCCGCGGGCGATGCACTCGGCCGCGATGACGTCGAGGATGCGCCCATCGTCCGGTTCGTGAACAAGATCCTCCTCGACGCCATCAAGAAAGGCGCCTCGGACATCCATTTCGAGCCCTACGAGAAGATGTTTCGTATCCGCACCCGCATCGACGGCGTGCTCAAGGAAGTCGCGCTGCCCCCCGTGCAGCTCGCGGTCAAGATCGTCGCGCGCTTGAAGGTCATGTCCCGGCTCGACATCGCCGAGCGCCGCGTGCCGCAGGACGGCCGCATCAAGATGCGGCTTTCCAAGAATCGCGCCATCGACTTCCGCGTCAGCACCTGCCCCACGCTGTTCGGCGAGAAAGTCGTCACTCGTATTCTGGATCCCTCGAGCGCCATGCTCGGCATCGATGCCTTGGGATACGAGCAGGTCCAGCGCGACACCTACTTGAGATACCTCGCGAAGCCGCAGGGCATGATTTTGGTGACCGGCCCCACCGGCAGCGGCAAGACGGTGTCGCTCTACACGGGTCTCAACATCTTGAACACCGAGGACACGAACATCTCGACGGCCGAGGATCCGGCGGAAATCAATCTGCCCGGGATCAACCAGGTCAACGTCAACAACAAGGTCGGGCTCACATTCGCCGCGGCGCTGCGCGCGTTCCTGCGCCAGGATCCCGACGTCATCATGGTCGGCGAAATCCGCGACCTCGAGACGGCGGAGATCGCCATCAAGGCCGCCCAGACCGGCCACTTGGTGCTGTCGACCTTGCACACCAACGATGCGCCACAGACCCTCACGCGCCTCGTCGACATGGGGGTGAAGCCCTACGCGATCGCGACCTCCGTGAGCCTCATCATCGCGCAGCGCCTGGCGCGCAAGCTCTGCAGCAACTGCAAGCAAAGCGTGGATATCCCCGCCGAGGCACTGCGCAAGGAAGGCTTCGAGGAATCCGACATCGCGAGCGGTGTCCGTGTGTACAAGGCGGTCGGCTGCAATCTTTGCACCGACGGCTACAAGGGCCGGGTCGGTATCTATCAGGTCATGCCCGTTACCGACATGATCGGCCGGATCATCATGGAGGGCGGGGGCGCGATCCAGATCTCCGATCAGGCAACCAAGGACGGCATCTGGAACCTGCGCCGAGCGGGCCTGCAAAAGGTCAAGGATGGCGTGACCAGCCTGGAAGAAGTCAACAACGTCACCGTCGAATAGAGAGTTAACGCAAGGACCGATTTATGGCGATATCTGCGACAGCGACCAAAAAGGACACCCAGTTTCTCTGGGAAGGCAAAGACAAGCGCGGCAACAAGGTTCGCGGCAAGTCGCTCGCGGCGAGCGAGGCGGCGTTGCGTGCCGACTTGCGGCGCCAGGGTGTGGCCGCGACTCGCGTCAAGACGCAAAGCAAGGCCTTCTCGAGGGGCGGCAAGGTCACTCCCGAGGACATCGCGGTATTCAGCCGCCAGCTCGCCACTATGATGTCGGCCGGCATTCCCATGGTGCAGGCGTTCGAGATCATCGGCAACGGCCATGAAAAGCCGGCGATGCAGAAACTGGTGCTCGACATCAAAGCGAACATCGAGGGCGGCAGCACACTGCACGAGTCGCTCGCGAAGTATCCGCTCTATTTCGATACGCTGTTCGTGAATCTCGTCGAGGCCGGCGAGCAGGCGGGCGCGCTCGAGTCGCTCCTCGACAAGATCGCAACGTACAAGGAAAAGACCGAGGCGCTGAAGAAGAAAATCAAGAAGGCCATGTTCTACCCGATGGCGGTTCTGGCGGTCGCGGTCGTCGTCTCGATCATCTTGCTGATTTTCGTGATTCCACAATTCGAAGAGCTGTTCAAGGGCTTCGGCGCGGACTTGCCTGCCTTCACCCAGATGGTCGTCAACCTATCGCGGTTCGTTCAGCATCAGGGGTGGTGGCTGGCGATGGTCGTCGGGGGCTCCATCTATACATTTTTCTACTTCCTCAAGCGTTCGAAGAAGATGCAGCTGATGTTCGACCGCCTGCTGCTCAAGTTCCCGATCATCGGACCCATTCTCGTCAAGGCGGCGATCGCCCGCTTTGCCCGCACTCTGTCGACCATGTTTGCCGCGGGCGTCCCGCTGGTGGAGGCGATGGGCTCGGTCGCGGGCGCGACGGGTAACATCGTGTACGAGGAAGCGGTGTACCGGATGAAGGATGAAGTCGCGACCGGCCAGCGGCTGCAGCGCGCGATGGAAAACACCGGCCTCTTTCCCAACATGGTCGTGCAGATGATCGCCGTGGGCGAGGAATCGGGCGCGCTCGACACCATGTCGAGCAAGGTGGCCGACTTCTACGAGGCGGAGGTCGACAACGCGGTCGACAGCATGTCGAGCTTGCTCGAGCCGCTGATCATGGCGATCCTGGGCGTCCTGGTCGGCGGCATGGTCATCGCGATGTACCTCCCGATCTTCAAGCTCGGTCAAGTCGTCGGTTAGACTCTCGCCCGGCGAGCATCGATTCAGCGCATGCTCACCGACGTCGTCGATCTGTATGCGGCTTACCCCGCACTGTTCGCGGCGTCCGTGTTCGTGATCGGGCTCGTGGTCGGGAGCTTTCTGAACGTCGTGATTTACCGCCTGCCCATCATGATGGAGCGGGAATGGCGCGCTCAGATCGCGGACGTCACCCACTCGACGGCACCCGCCACCTCCGCGTCGGGGCCCGCCCTGGCACCTGCGCCTGCGGCGCCTCCGGCCGAGCGCTTCACGCTCGCCACGCCGCGGTCCGCGTGTCCCGCTTGCAAGACCCCCATCAAGGCGATCCACAACGTCCCGGTGATCAGCTGGCTCCTGCTGCGCGGACGTTGCGCCGCGTGCAAGGCGCCCATCTCTCCCCGCTACCCGGCCGTGGAACTCGTGACGGGGGTCCTCTCCGCCTGGGTCGCCTGGCATTTCGGCTTCGGCGCGGCCGCGAGCCTGTGCGGTCGCCGGTGACCTGGGCGCTGATCGCGCTCACGGGCATCGACATCGACCATCAACTCTTGCCGGACAGCATCACCTTGCCGCTCCTCTGGGCGGGGCTCCTCGCGTCGGTCGCGCTTGGGCCCCAGCCGGGTGCGGCGCTGCCGGTCTCGCCGAAAGATGCGATCATCGGCGCCGCCGCCGGCTATTTGAGCTTGTGGGCGGTGTTTCATGCGTTTCGACTGATCACGGGCAAGGAAGGCATGGGTTACGGAGACTTCAAGCTGTTCGCGGCGCTCGGCGCCTGGATGGGCTGGAAAGTGCTGCCTTTGATAATTCTCCTGTCGGCTGCGACCGGGGCCGTCCTTGGAGTCTCGATGATTCTGCTGCGCGGCCGCGACCGGGCCGCGCCCATGCCGTTCGGACCGTACCTGGCCGCGGCGGGCTGGCTCGCCATGCTGTACGGCCACTGAGCTCGTCGATGGCTACTTGCGCGTGTCGGGATTTCGGCACTGAGCATGCCGCGGCGCCTGCGCATCGGCCTCACGGGCGGAATCGCAAGCGGCAAGAGCACGGTAGAGCAGCGTTTCCGGGAGCTCGGGGTTCCGGTCATCAATGCTGACGACTCCTCGCGCGCCGTGGTCGCACCGGGAGAGCCCGGGCTCGCCGCGGTGGTTGCACATTTCGGCAGCCGCATGCTCACTGCGCAGGGAGAGCTCGATCGTCGAGCGCTGCGCTCGCTCATTTTCGCCGAGCCCGAGCGCCGCAAAGAGCTGGAGGCAATCCTCCATCCGTTGATTCGATCCGACATGGATCGGCGCATCCTTCAGTCAGACGGTCCCTACATCGTGCTGTCGATCCCCTTGTTGATCGAGGGCGGTGCGCGCGACCGCGTGGACCGTGTGCTGCTCATCGACGCCGACGAGTCGCTGCAGCTTGCAAGGCTCTTGAGCCGCGATGCAGTGAGTGTAGAGGAGGCGCGCGCAACGCTTGCGGCACAGGCCTCGCGCGCTGCGCGGCTGGAGGCGGCGGACGACGTCATCGAGAACGCGGGAACCGTCAGCGAACTGCGACAGGCCGTGGATGGCATCCACCGGCGATATCTCGCGCTCGCCGCTGCGACGCCGCCTTAAACGCAGGTTTACCATGGCCCTTCGATTGGATCAGAATAGGGCATGAACTCTTACCCCGAACCGCATCCCGACGCCGAGCCTGAATCGGCGCCCGTGGTGTACGAACAGCCGCTCAACGAGCGCATGCGGACGTTTCTGCGCTTGGAGTTCCTCTATACCCAGGCCAGCTACCACGCGGAGCTCGAGAATGCCTGGAGCTCGAGGGCCGCCGTATCGAGTCTGCTCGAGATCTTGGCCATCACGGCACGCGGCGATTCGCGCAGCGACGTGCTCAAGGAACTCGAGCGCCACGTCAATGTGCTCAAGGAATATCAATCCAAGACCGGGGTCGATCCGAGCCGCCTCAAATCGCTCGTCTCGAACCTTCTGAAGCTGCGCGAGGACCTGGCGACGGTCGGGGCAAATTTCATGGGGCCGCTGCGGGACTCCGAGTTCCTGAGCGCCATCAAGCACCGCAGCGCAATTCCGGGCGGGACTTGCGATTTCGATCTGCCCGACTATTCTTACTGGCTCAGCCGGCCCGCGCCCGTGCGCACGGCCGAGTTCGGCACCTGGCTCGCCCTCATCCGCCCGCTCTGCGACAGCATCGCCGAGCTTCTTTGGCTCACACGGCAGAACGCGAAGCGTAAATCCGAAACGGCAGCGGGCGGGATCTTCCAACTGCAGTTCGATCGTGAAAATCCCTGTCAATTGGTGCGGGTTACCCTTCCCCCGGACAGCCGTCTGTTTCCCGAGATCAGCGGCAGCCAGCATCGCTGCACGATTCGCTTTTTGCAGTGGGCGGATACCACGAATCGACCGGTGCACGTCGAGACGGATGTGCCGTTCCTGCTCACCTGCTGCGCTTGATCGGTCTCCCGTGCCCGCAGTGGTGAAATGCCCGACATGCCGCCGTCCGGTGGAGTGGTCCGAGCAATCCGCATACCGTCCGTTCTGTAGTGATCGCTGCCGCTTGATCGATCTGGGTGCCTGGCTCACCGAGCAGCACAAGATTCCGGATGAAGAGGGGGCGGATCCGGAGGAATCAGCCGGTGACCCCTCTTCAGCAGATCATCGATCCTGATGGAGCCTCAGTTCTGGCACGAGCGCTGGCGCACCGGGCGCATCGGCTTTCATCAATCGAGCGTCGATAGGAGCCTGCGCCGCCACTGGCCCTCCTTCGGGCTTCGCGCCGGCGCCCGCGTATTCGTCCCGCTGTGCGGCAAGAGCCTCGATCTCGTCTGGCTGCGCGACCAGGGTCACGAGGTCGTCGGCGTCGAGCTCTCGGCGACCGCCCTCGAGTCATTTCTCCTGGAAAACGGCATCCCCGCACGACGCCGGGCGCACGGTCCCTTCGACCTCTATGACGCGCCGGGCATCCACTTGCTTCGCGGCGATTTCTTCGAGCTCACCGCCGGGATCATCGGCAACGTCGCGGCGGTGTACGACCGCGCCGCCCTCATTTCCTGGGCGCCCGCACTGCGTGAGGCCTACGTCGAGCATCTGGCCCAGCTCCTCGCTCCGGGCACCCGGATGCTGCTCATCACGCTCGAGTACCCGCAGCCGCAGATGGCCGGGCCACCGTTCTCAATACGGAGCGATGAGATCATGCGGCTTTACTCGCCGCAGTTCGAGATCGCGGAAATCGGCCGGCAGGATGTCCTCCAGCAAGAGGCGAGGATTCGCGGTGTCGGCGTCAAGGAATTGTTCGAAGTGTGTTATCAGCTCGTGCGCCTTTGACCACGACAAGGAAGGACATGGCCGAATCTCGTTCCTCCGGACGCTACCTGGCGCCCGCACTGGTCGCATGTGCGGCAGCCTCGGCGCCGCACTCGGCTGCCCCGGCCGAGCTCACGATCGACCGGCTGTTCGATGCGCCGGCACTTGCGGGCCCATCCATCACGGGGTTGCGGATATCGCCCAATGATGCGTGGGTGACCTACCTGCAAGGTAAGCCCGACGACAAAGACCGGCTCGATCTATGGGCCTACGACCTCAAGGAAAAAAAGGCGCGTTTGCTGGTCGACTCCAGAGCGCTCGCACCGGTCGATGAGAAGCTCTCCGGTGAGGAAATCGACCGGCGCGAGCGCCAGCGAACCGCGGCGCTTTCCGGGATCCTGGAGTACTCGTTCGCGCCATCGGGACACGCGCTGTTGTTTCCGCTGGGCGGCAAGCTCTACTACTACGACCTGTCGAAAGCGCCACGGGAGGCCGTGCTCGCCATTACGCCCCCCGACGCCTTCGTCACGGACGCGACGATCTCGCCGCGCGGCGGGTACGTCGGCTATGTGCGCGATCAGAACATCCATGTCTATGATCTCGCGCGGAAAATAGACCGGGCTCTGACCGAAGACGGCGGTGGCGCCATCAAGAATGGCCTCGCGGAATTCATCGCCCAAGAAGAGATGGGTCGCAGCAGCGGCTACTGGTGGGCACCGGACGACCGGCACCTTGCATTCGTGCGCGTCGATGAGAATCCGGTGAAGGTGACGCAGCGTTTCGAGATCGCGGCGGACAACGTGGAGACTTTTCCGCAGCGCTATCCGGCCGCCGGGGGCCCGAACGTGAGCGTCCGGCTCGGCGTCGCCGACGTGCACACGGGTGCGGTGACCTGGATCGATCTCGGCAGCGATCCGGATATCTATCTGGCGCGCGTCGACTGGCTGCCCGACGGCAAGAGTCTTGCAATCCAGCGCGAGAGCCGCGATCAGCGCCGGCTCGATCTCCTCTTCGCAGACTCGTCGACCGGTGCAAGCCGGCTCGTCTTGAGCGAGACCAGCACCAGCTGGATCGACCTCAACGACGAGATCTCGTTCCTGAGGAAGGCGAAGGAGTTCGTCTGGGCGTCGGCGCGTGACGGCTTCACGCACCTGTATCTCTACGATTACGACGGTCATCTCCTGCGGCGGCTCACGGCTGGGCCCTGGTGCGTGGATGACTTCCGGACACGCGCGGTCAAGTCGATCGACGAGCAAAGGCGCCTCATCTACTTCACCGCCACCGAAAAGAGCCCGGTGGAACGGCATCTCTATCGTGCCTCGCTCGACGGCGGCGATCCCGAGCGCCCCGAACGCATCTCGCGAGACGATGGCGTACACGAGGTGGTCATGTCGCGCCACGCGCGTTTCTACGTCGACGCCTTCGCCAGCCGCACGCAGCCGTTGCAAGTCAGCGTGCATGAGGCCGATGGCACCCGACGCGCCTATATCCTGGAAAATCGCCTGGACGAGCATCATCCGGACGCCCCGTACGTCCGCGACAATGCCGTCCCGGAATACGGCACCCTGCCGGCTGCGGACGGACAGGCGCTGCACTATCGGTTGTTCAAGCCCGCGCATTTCGATGTCGCCAAGCGCTATCCGGCCATCGTCGAAGTCTACGGCGGTCCCGGCGTCCAGCGGGTGCTCGACGCCTGGACGGGCTCATCTTTCACGCAAATCCTCACCCGCGCAGGCTACGTCGTGTTCCAGCTCGACAATCGCGGGAGCGCCTCGCGCGGATCGGCGTTTCAGGCGCCCATTCACGGCCGATTGGGGGAAATCGAGGTCGAGGACCAAGTGCGGGGGGCACGCTGGCTCGCGCAGCAGGACTACGTCGATGGATCGCGAATGGGCGTGTGGGGCTGGAGCTACGGGGGCTACATGACCCTCATGCTCATGTTCAAGGCGCCCGAGCTGTTCGCAGCGGGCGTATCGGGGGCGCCCGTCACGGACTGGTCGCTCTACGATACGCATTACACCGAGCGCTTTCTCGAGCGCCCCGCCGAGAATGCGGCAGGATACGAGGCGAGCTCGGTCTTGCCTTACGCCAAGGATCTGCGCGGCAAGCTGTTCGTGATCCACGGCATGGCGGACGACAACGTGCTGTTCCTCAACAGCACCAAGCTATTCCGCAGGCTCCAGGATCTCGGCAAGCCATTCGAGGTGATGGTCTATCCCGGAGCGAAACACGGCTTGCTGCGGCAGCACGACGGCCGCCACGCCTACGCTGCGATGCTCGCGTTCTTCAACGCGAGTCTACGGCGGGACTGACCCGCGTGCCGCCCACGCAATCATGTTCCCGACGCTTGCCCGCAACATGAACCCGCCGACCCGCTCCGAGCGGCGCAGCCACCCCTGCAGGGGACCCTTCAAGCCGGGCAGTATGGGCAGAAGACGCGCCCAGTAGTGCAGCGGGTACTCGTTCGCAAACGGCTCAATATCCGCTTCCGAGAATCCCGCGCGCCGCAGCGCCGCGCGGAGGCTCGAGGGCGAGAAAATCTGCAGGTGCTCGATGTCGATGATCGGCGAGCGGGCGCCCAGGAGGCGCATGAGCCAGTGCCGGTAATTGTGCGACACGAGCATCAGGAGACCGCCGGGCTTCAAAAGCCCGTGCGCGGCGGCGAGCAGCTCGAGGGGAGCCGGCACGTGCTCGATCGTCTGATTGACGATGATCAGTGTGAAATGAGCGGCCGGCAGCGTTCCGGCGTCGAAGCATTCGACGCGCATCGAGCTGCGCAGGTCGGGGGGCGCCCAGCGTGCGGCCTCGCGCGAGGGCTCGATCCCGATCAGCTCGGCGAATCCCATCGTGCGAAGCCGCTCGAGGAGTGCCCCGTTTCCGGCGCCGATGTCGAGCGCGCTCTGCCGATCCGGCAAGAGGTCGAGCCGGCGGCGAAGCGCCTGCGCGTAGCTGTCCGCCGCATGGCATGCCTCGGCGCCCGAGTCGTAACCTGCCGCCGCGTAGGCGCGCGCCAGAAAATCGGGCGGCGGCACACGCGGCGCGTAGAGAAGATCGCATCTCGGGCAGACGACCATCCTCAAGCGCATGTATTCGGGTTCCTTGCGCGCGGCGTAGGACAACGCGCCGAGGCGCGCAGGATCGATGCGCTCGGCGAACATCTCGCGCGTCGCGTCGGTATCGCCGCAAACTGGACAGGCGCGGGCAACCTCCGGCGCAGCCACGGGAACCGTCATATCGCGCGATCCGTCATGGCCGGTGCGCGAGCACCGTGTAGCCCAGCGTATCCTCGGCCGTTCCCGGAAACTTGAGTCCCAGATGGCCCGCGAGCACCGCGACCGCGCCGAGCGGCAGGAGCGCGAATCCGAGCATGCGGGCGATCGCGCCGGCCGCGCCCCGCCGGCCGTTGCCGGCCAACAGCAGCAGGATGAGCCCCCACACCTTGTATCCCGCGACGGCAAGCGCGCCGCCGCGCGCGTACACCCGGATCTCGCGGAATCCTGACTGCGCAAGGACCCGCTCCAGCCCGGCGGGAGTGAAGCGCCAATAATCGTGCGGGACGAAATGCCAGCGCGCCGCGAAGGGCACGGTCAGGATGAGGCGCCCATCCGGCGAGAGCACCCGCCTCAATTCGCACAGGAAAGCCGTGGGCTCCTCGACGTGCTCCAGAGTCTCCGTGCACAGCACGGTCGCCGCCTCGCCGTCCGCGAGCGGCAGGCGCGCGCCGCGGAAGTAGCGCGTGTCTTGCGCCCGATAGCCGAAGTGCTGCTCGGCTTCCTCGACGTCCACGGCGATGTAGCGCACATCGCGCGGCAACAGGTCCCGGAACGGTTGAGCGCCGGCGCCCACGTCGGCGAGCGTCTCGCGCACCTGCGGCAGCAAGGCGGCCAGGTCGTTCCAGATCGAGGCGAACTGCAGATCGGCGAGCCTGCGCAGGCGCACTCTGAGGCGCCCCGCCGCATCGCGCGCGCGCTCGTGACGGGGCGGCGGCAATCCTTCGGCGCTTCCGGCCGCCGAGCCTCCCGCCATGCGCGTGCGCAGGCCGAGATCCTCGCGGCGCAGCGTCCAATCAGACACGGTCGCCCGCCTTGCGGATCTCGCCGGCGCGGATCAAGTTGCGGCGGATGAAGGGCGGTCGCGCCTTCACCTCCTCGAAGATCTTGGCGACGTATTCGCCGATCAGGCTGATCGCGAGGATGGTGAAGGATCCAAAGAACATGACGAGCAGCACCACGGTGGTGATCCCGCGCGGCGCAAGCTGCGGGTAGAACAGCCGCGCGAGGAACTGCGCGACTCCGAGCAGCATGGACACGAGGACCAGGAGCACGCCCGTGAAGGTGAGCACATCGAGCGGCGTACGGCTGAAGGACAGGATGCCCTTCTTCGCCCAGCTGAAATTCTTGAGCAGGCTGTTGGTGGAGCGCCCGAAGAGCCGCTCCGGCCGCGTGTAGGGCACTCCCGTCTGACGGAAGCCGACGTAGGCGCGCAGTCCGCGCAGGAAGAGATCGCGCTCGCCGCACGTCAACAGCCACCGCACCACGCGCCGCTCGATGAGCGAGAAATCGCCGGCATCGTGCGGTATCGGGACCGACGAGAAGTAGTCGAAAATGCGGTAGAACGCCTTGTAGGCGATCTGCATGTACCACACCGCCTCGCGCTTGACCCGCTCCCCGTACACCACGTCGAATCCCTCGCGCCATTTCGCGACGAACTCAGGGATGAGCTCCGGCGGATCCTGCAGATCCCCGTCCATCAGAACCACGGCGTTCTTCGCCGCGATTTCCATGCCGCTGCGAAAGGCGGCCTGCGAGCCGAAGTTGCGCGAATGCGTGATGCCGAGGATCCGCGGATTCGATGCGCTCAAGCGCCGGATCGCCTCCTCCGAATCGTCGGGGCTGCCGTCGTTCACGAAGATGATTTCGTAGTCGATATCGAGCTTCGTGAACATCGTGACCAGCCGATCGGCCATGATCGGGATCGCCTCACCGTCCTTGTAGCAGGCGATGATGGCGCTCACGCTGTAGACCCTGTCGAGCGCCCGCTTCTTGGAGGCGCGCTCGTACATCGACACGTCGGCAAGGCCTGCATACCAGCGGGCCGTGCGCCGCAAGCCCTCATCGAGCGCGACCTCGGGCCGCCATCCGATGACCTCGGCGGCGCGCGCCGGATTGGCGTACCAGTCGGCGAGGTCCCAGGAGCGCGCCGGCATGGTCGAGAATTCCGGCTCGCCGTCGAGGGCAAATTCGCGCCTCGCAAGCTGGGCGAGCTCGCGGATCGTGGTCCTGCGCCCGCTGCCGATATTGAACGACGCGCCATAATGCTCGGGACGCAGCAGCACCGCGGCGCAGAAAAAGGCGCGCACCGCGTCCTCCACATACACGAAATCCCGCGAGGTCTCCGGCTCCACGAAGGGTGGCAGGCGGCGCTCGGCCGCGTGCGCGACCAGGGTCGGCATCAGCCGCGATCGGTCCTCCAGCGGCCCATACACCGAGTACAGGCGCAGATTCGCACAGCGCAGTCCGCGATGGTGTCCGCAGAAATACACGAGCCCCGCGGCCGCGTTCTTGGTGACGGCGTAGTGGCTGTTCGGTGCGGCGGCCGTGTCCTCATCCGGCCCGGCAGAGCGCGCGCCGTATTCGGACGAGCTGCCGGCGTGAACGTAGCAATGCACTCCTCGCCCGAGGAGTTCCTCGATCAGCGCCTGCTTGAACACGATATTCGTCTGGTACATCCGCTCGATGTCCTGCTCGAACGAATAGCCGCCGTAGGCGATGCAGTCGAATACCGTCGCCGGCTGAACCCGGTCGAGGAGCACCTGGAGATTTCCGGGTGCCAGCAGATCGACCGTGATGACGGAGTCCGCACCGCAGGAAGCCAGGCGCCAGGCCGGCTCGCGCGATGCGGTGCCGACCACGTCGGAACGCACCGCCATGAGCGTGTGCAGGAGATTCGCGCCGATGAAACCGCTCGCGCCGAGCACCAGGACGGGGCCGCGCAGCTCACGCGCCAGCGACTCGGCCGTACTCATAGGCTGGCGAGAATTGCCGGCACGTCGAGCCCGCTTTCACGCCGGTGCCAGGCCTGGGAGCCATAGCGTCCGGACGGATATCCCCGCGCGTGCGCATGCACCAGGGTCGGGACGCGCCGCCCGCCGAGGGCAAGGAAGTGCAAAAACCGCTGACCGAAGCCGCCCTGCGCGACGTGCTCCTCGACCAGCGTGAGTTGCGCCGCCCGCGACACGGCCGCGAGCAATTCCGGAGGGGGTTCTAAAGAGCGCTCGTCCAGCTCATTCACCACCCACAGGGACGGACGATCGGCCGCGGGGCGCTCGCGCAGCGCGCGCCACAGCCCGCCCGCAAGCGGACCCACCGCGATGAGCACACCCGCGTCGCCTTCCTGGAGCCGGCGCCAGGTCGCATACGGCGGCACCGGACGCTCGTCCTCGAGCTCGGAGCGGCCGAGGCGCAGGTAGCACGGCAAGGTCCGCGCGCTCATGGCCTGCACGGCCGGGCGGATATCGGCGTCGAAGGCGGGAATGTACGAGCGCATGCCGGAGAGCGCGAGGAGCACTCCGTAATCCTCGATCGCGTGGTGCGTCGCGCCCATCGAGCCGTAGGCGTAGCCGCCGCCATTGCCCACGAGCCGAACGCCCAGGCGATTGAGGCACAGGTCGTTGCGGATCTGCTCGAACGGCCGCGCGTAGCAAAAAGGCGCAATGCTGTACACCCAGGGCTTGGCTCCCACCCGTGCCATGCCGGCCGCGACGGACACCATGTTTTGCTCGGCGACCCCGGCGTTGACGAATCGATCGCCCAGCACCTCGCGCAACGGCTCGAGGGCCATGAACCCGAGATCGCCGGTCAGAAAGAAGTAGCGCTCCCGCGCCGCGAGCTCCACCATGGCGTTGCAAAACGCCGTCCTCATGGCGAATCGAGCTCGCGCAGCGCCACGGCATATTGTTCCGCACTGAGCGGCAGGTAATGCCACTCCATGCGGTTTTCCATGAAAGAAACACCCTTGCCTTTGACCGTATGCAGCAGGATCACCGCCCCCGGATGCTCGCGCACCGCCGCGGTGATGGCGCGGTGATCATGACCGTCGACGTGCACGACCCGGGTGCCGAATCCCTCGATGCGCCGCCCGAGATCCTCCATCGAGGCAACCTCACGCGTGCTGCCGAATCCCTGCAGCCCGTTCAAATCGACGAGCACCGTGATATTGCGCAGGCGCCGGTGTTGCCAGAAGATCAGAGCCTCCCACATGGCCCCCTCCTGCCACTCCCCGTCCGAGGTGAGACAGTAAACATGGCCGTCCTCGCCGTTCAACGCGCGTGCGAGCGCCATGCCGAGCGCAACCGGCAAGCCGTGCCCGAGACTGCCCGTCGCGACGGCAATGCCGTCGCTCCAGCCCGGAACGGGATGGCCTGCGAGCAGGGTGTCATCGGCGTGAAAGGTGCGCAGGTCCTCCTCGGACAAAAGACCCACGCTCCACAGCGTCACGTACAGTGCGCCGGCGGCGTGGCCCTTGGACAGAATGAAATGGTCCCCGGGGGACATCAGGCGGTGATGCAGGCAGATCAGCGCGTCGAGCGCCGAGAGATTGCCGCCGAGATGGCCGATCCGGCTCTCGTAGTGCATGGTGAGAAGCCGCCGTCGCGCGCGGCGCGCGAGGCGCGACAGCTCCTCGGACTCGCCCGACGACCGCATCTCCGCTGTGGCTCTCACCGGCTGTCTCGCTTGCGCTGGATCTCGATGGCCGGATTCTCGCACGCCGACGCATCCAACGGACCTGAGAAAAGCGGATGTACGGGGCGCAGGAGACGTGCGATCGGCTGCCCGTCGAGACGCGCTACGTAGTGCGGCGGATACCGGCCGCACGCGGCGCCGATGAGTGTCGCTTCGCTATTGAGCGGCCAGCGCGGAAGCACCGCGGCGCGCGCAAACTCCTGAAACGGGGTCACCGCGCCGAGCGCGAGCACCGCGCCGAGGAGCACCTTTTTCACGTGCATTGCCCCCGTCGCAGCGGGCTCGGCGAGCGCGCGACTTGCCTCCATCGCCAGCACGGTCAAGCTCGGGATCGATGCGCGCATGACGAAGTCGTTGGCCGCGCCGAAGCTCACGAGCGGCAGGAGCGCGAGCGTCACGAGGGCGAGCACGACCGCGCGCGAGGAGCGCAGAGCCAGGATGGCGGCGCCCACGAGGCCCGCCTCCAGCAGGAAGAACTCGGCCTGTCGCGCAAGATCCAAAAGAGCGCCGCCGACCCCGCCGCTCCCCACGGTCCAGCGTCTCGGAATGTGGCTCGAGTCGAGGGTGAGATACGCGGCCACGACCATGCCTACGATCGCAGCCGGAGCCCACACGTGCGGACGGGCAAGCTGGAGCGATCGCGCGCTCCGTATCGACTCGATGACTCGAAGCAGCGCGAACGGGAGCAGGCCGAGCGCGGTGAGGGGCGACCACAGCGCCACGGCCACGATCAGGATCGGCAGCATCGGCTCGAGCGCGCCGCGGGGTGAGCGCATCAGAAGTCCCATGGCGACCCAGCCGCACAGCGCGTGGTTGGGTACCCAGAACAGCTGCGTCGTCATGGAGGAGTACTGATAGCGCCGCGCCCACCATTCCAGATGCCGCGTGACATCCCAGTGCGCCGGCAGCGCGGGCGCGTGCAGGAGCGTCCCGATGACGTCGAGTCCGCTGAACAGCACGACGACCAGGACGGCCAGGACGATGGTGCCGAGCCGCGACGGGATGCGCGACAACACTTGCAGCAGGAACAAGGCCACCCCGGCGGCGGTCCAGACGGCCATCGCGGCATGCGCGACAGTCAGCCCCGCCCATTTGCCGATGAGCGCCGCCGGCAGATAGTAAGCGATGGGCGCGCGCAGCAGCCTTGGGGCGCCGTCGGGCGACCCATACCCCACCGGCCACGACCCGGTCACCAGATCGTGCAGCACCGCGTCGCGCACGTGCCAGTCGGCGTTCGCGAAAACCAGGTGGCCGGTGCCGCCGCATGCAGTCCACGCGCAGGCGATGATGACCGCGGCCGCGAGCTGCATGCGCGTCGGCCGCCACATCGGCGTACCCCCGATTGGATCGAGCCGCGCCGGGTCGATGAGGACCTTGAGCGAATAGCCGAGGCACAGGAGCAGTGGAAAGGCGGCCCAGATCTCGAGCCAGCCGGCGAGGAAAATAACGAGCGGCACCAAGAGATAACCGAGCGCGAGCCGATCGAGCGCATCGAGCGATGGCAGAGGACCAAGGGCGGAATCGGGGCGGCCCATTCGCTAGCCCGCGGTCGCGTTGATCCCGGTCGCGCCCTGCGCCCACGCCTGCCCGAGGGTGAGGCCGCGCGCGAACACGGGTACCGGGACGCGCTCGCAAAGAGCGGCGAGTTCGGCAGGCGGGAGCGCGCGGCGCAGGACCAGAAAGTGCGCACCCGCCTCAGCGGCCGTCTCCGCGTCACGCGCACCGTCGCATAGCACACCCGCGAGCCGCCCTGCATCGCCGGCGCATGCCCCGCGATTGCCCGAGAACGCCTCGTAGCTTTGCGTCGTGTACCAGCGCGTGGAGATGCGGCGCAACCGCTCCGGCAACCGCAATGCCGCGACAATGGGACGATCGGCGGGAAGCAGTTCCGCGTCCTTCAACGCACCGCGGGTGCACCAGCGCAGCGCCTGCCCATCGAGCCCGCGCGGCTCACCCCGGTAGCGGCGCACCACCCACACATCCAGGAGCACCTCGCACTCCGGGTACACATGATGCAGGCGCAGGAGCGGCCGCGGATGATCGATCGCAATGCCGAGCTCTTCTCTCAGCTCGCGCGCGAGGCCGGCGATCCGCCGCTCGCCGGATTCGATTTTTCCGCCGGGAAATTCCCACGCACCGGCAAGATGCTTGCCCGCGGGCCGCTGCGCGATCAGCACCCGTCCACGCCGGTCGATGATCGCCGCGGCGGCGACGTGGATCGCGCGCGCTGATTGCGGAGGCGCGGGCTCGGCCGTCAAGCGCTCGCTAGGGCGCCGTGGCAGTGCTTGTATTTCTTGCCCGATCCGCAAGGACACAACTCGTTGCGCCCTACCTTGGGTACTGGGCGCACGAACGGCGTCGCGGTGGGACCGGCACGGGCGGCCGGCGCCGCACCGGCCCGCGGCGAGACCTCGAGCGGGTTGCCGCCGAGCGAGCTGCCGCCGGGCGGAGTGCCGCCCGAGCCGCTGTCGCCGCCTGCCGGCCCCTCGATCGCGGCGCCCGCCTGGATGGGCGAGACGGCCTCTGCGTGCTGCAACTGCAAGGCGCGTGCGAGCCGCTGTTGTCGCTCGAGCTCCTCGCGTTCGATCTCCGCCTGGCTGCGCACCTGAACCTTGGACACGGTCGTCACCGTATCGAACTTGATCCGGTCGAGCATGGCGGCGAACAGGTCGAAGGCCTCGCGCTTGTATTCCTGCTTCGGGTTTTTCTGTGCGTAGCTGCGCAGGAAAATTCCCTGGCGCATGTAGTCCATGGCGGCCAGATGCTCGCGCCAATGCTGGTCGAGCGTGCGCAGCATCACCTCTTTTTCGATGTAGCGCATGATCTCCGCGCCGACGGTGGCGCGCTTCGCCTCGTACGCCGCTTCCAGCGTCTGGTTGATCTTGGTCCGCAGCAGGGCGACGTCGCCCGTCTCGTCGGCACTCAACCATTCCTCGATCGGAAGCCTCGTGCCGAAGTCGCGCTCGAGCGACTGCACGAGCTCGGCCACGTCCCAGTTCTCCTGGGGCGCCCCTTGCGGCATATATTGATCCGTGAGCTGTGCAACGACGTCCTCGCGCGCCCCCAGGATCGCCTCGCTGACGTCCTCCGCGCCCATCAGATCGGTGCGCTGCTGATAGATGACCCGCCGCTGGTCGTTGGCGACATCGTCGTACTCGAGCAGTTGCTTGCGGGCATCGAAGTTGTATTGCTCGACACGGCGCTGTGCGCGCTCGATCTGGCGCGTGAGCATGCCGCTCTCGATGGCCTCTCCCGCCTTCATTCCGACCCGCGTCATGAGCGACTTCATGCGCGTCGGATCGCCGAAAATGCGCATCAAGTTGTCCTCGAGGGACAGGTAGAAGCGGCTCGATCCCGGGTCGCCCTGGCGGCCGGAGCGGCCGCGCAGCTGGTTGTCGATGCGCCTCGACTCGTGGCGCTCCGTCCCGATGATGTGCAGGCCGCCCGCCGCGAGCACCTGCTCGTGCCGCTTCTGCCACGCGTCGCGAATCTCCTTCAGCGCGGCCTCATCGGCACTGCCGCTCGCCTCGATCTGCGGCTGCGGATTGCCGCCGAGGACGATGTCGGTGCCGCGACCCGCCATATTGGTGGCGATGGTCACGGCGCCGGGGCGGCCGGCCTCTGCCACGATGTGCGCCTCGCGCTCATGCTGCTTCGCGTTCAGCACCTCATGCGGAATCTTCGCTCCCTGAAGCAGCTTGGCCAGCCGCTCGGAGGTCTCGATCGAGGTGGTACCGACCAGCACCGGCTGGCCGCGCTTCACGCAGTCCTGGATGTCCTCGAGAACCGCCTGGTACTTGTCCTGTTCGGAGAGGAACACGAGATCCGAGTTATCCTTGCGGATCATCGGCTTGTGGGTCGGGATGACCACCACCTCCAGGCCGTAGATCTGCTGGAACTCGAACGCTTCGGTGTCGGCGGTGCCGGTCATGCCGGAGAGCTTGGCGTACAGCCTGAAATAATTCTGGAACGTGATGGAGGCGACCGTCTGGTTCTCCTCGCGCACCTTGACGCCCTCTTTCGCCTCGACGGCCTGATGCAGTCCATCGGACCAGCGCCGTCCCGGCATGGTGCGCCCCGTGAACTCATCGACGATGATCACCTCGCCCTGACGCACGATGTACTCGACGTCGCGGCGATACAGTGCGTGTGCCCGGAGTGCGGCGTTCAGGTGGTGCATGAGTCGGATGTTGGTTGCATCGTAAAGGCTTTCGGCTTCTCGCAGGAGGCCGATCTCCGCCATCAGTCCTTCGACCTTCTCGTGGCCTTCCTCGGTGAGGGTGGCCTGCTTCGTCTTCTCGTCGACGGCGTAGTCACCCGGGCCGTTCTCCTCTTTCTGCCGGGTGAGGCGCGGAATCAGCGTGTTGATCTTGATGTAGAGCTCGGTGCTTTCCTCGGCCGGTCCCGAAATGATCAGCGGCGTACGCGCTTCGTCGATGAGGATCGAATCGACCTCGTCGACGATCGCGAAGGACAGCTTGCGCTGCACACGGTCCTCGAGACGGAACGCGAGATTGTCACGCAGGTAGTCGAAGCCGAACTCGTTGTTCGTACCGTAGGTGATGTCGCGGGCGTAGGCGGCGCGCTTCTCATCCTGGGACTGCGCATTCTTGATGACGCCCACGTCCATACCGAGGAAGCGGAAAACGGGGCCCATCCAATCCGAGTCGCGCTGTGCGAGGTACTCGTTGACCGTGACCACGTGCACGCCTTCTCCGCTGAGCGCATTCAGATACGCCGGGAGCGTCGCCATCAAGGTCTTGCCCTCGCCCGTGCGCATCTCCGCGATCTTGCCGAGGTGCAGCGCCAGACCGCCGATCAATTGCACGTCGAACGGCCGCAGACCCAGAACGCGGCGCGAGGCCTCGCGCACCAGGGCGAACGCCTCGGGGACCAGCGCATCGAGGGGTGTGCCGGCCGCGAAGCGCGCCTTGAGCTCCTGCGTCTTCCGCGGGAATTCCTCATCTTTCAGCGCTCGAAGGCCGTCCTCGAGTGCATTGGTGGCGCCGACCGTGCGGCTCAGCTCCTTGACGAGACGCTGGTTACGGCTGCCGAATACTTGGGTCAGAAGCTTCCACACGCTTGAGAAGTCCTCGGAAAACTGGATATTGTACGGATAGACAGGAGGGTCGGTAAATTGTTTCGCCGGCGGACGTTCCGCCCCTCGCGCATCGGTGCCCGCTCCGCGCCGCGATAATAGCGCCCAATTTCAACGAGTTGTGCGGCGGCGCCTGCGGCAGAGCGGCGTGTGAGCGCACCGCCGATCCCTCATCCCCATCCCCGCGCCGCGATGACGCAGCGCGAATCCCGAGGCTAGCGATCCTCGCCGATGAAGTGCAGCGGGTCCACTTGAGTGCCGTTCTTCAGCACCTCGAAGTGCAAATGCGGTCCAGTCGAGTGCCCGGTCGAGCCCATCAAGGCTACTTCCTGACCTTTGCTGACCATGTCGCCCTGCTTCACCAGCAGCTTCTCGTTGTGGCAATAACGCGTCGCGAGGCCGTTGCCGTGGTTGATCTCGACCATCTCGCCGTAACCCGAGCGCTCGCCCGCGAAGGTCACGAGTCCCGCCGCCACGGCCGATATTTTCGAGCCTTGCGGCCCGGCGAAATCGACGCCTTTATGCACCGCGAGATAGCCGGTGAAAGGGTCGGCGCGCCGGCCGAAATAGGAGGAGATCCAGCCGTCCTGCACGGGCCGGCCTTCGGGATACACCTGCTTGTCGAGCTCGCGGGTGAGGATCAGGTGCTCGAGCACGCCGAGCTCTTGTTCGCGGCTCGAGAGCTGCGTCTGCAGATCATCGACCATGGCCGTGAGGCTTGGGATCTGCGCCGGCTGGCCGTCCGCGCCTTCCGCACCGCCGAGCGGCGGCGGACTTCCGAAGTCGAACTCGCCGTCATCCAGATTCGCCATGCGGGTCAACCGCTTGCCGAGAGCATCGAGGCGGATCACATTGGCATTCATCTGTCCCACGCGCATCGCGAGCGCGTTGACTTTTTCCTGCAACATCCGGCGCACATCATCGATCTGTGCCTGTTCTCGGACCAGCGCCGTGGACCAGCCGCCGAGCTGATCGACCGTGCTCGCCCCACGATGGCGCACCCCGAGGCCGACACCGATGGAGAAGGCGCCGCCGACCACCAGGAAAACGAGCGCCGCCGCCGCCGCGAGCACGACGGGATGGTGCAAATCCAACTGTTTGACTCGGCCGCTCTTCCGGCCTACAAAAATCACATTCATGAAAGGTCCGAGGCTGTAATGGGTGCTGCCTCATGCTGCAGTGGCGACTGGGGTAGACTATGCAGAATAAGGTCAGTCAAAACAAGGATATTAAGCACGCTTTTATTGTCAGATTAGGCCACCGTCACTTATGCGCCAAATGAAAAAATATAATAATATCAATGAATTACTCGAATCCGCCGGCGGACGGCTCATGAGCCTCCGGAGTCGGAGCCGCGAGCGCTGCGAGGTGCTGTCGCATGTGCGTGCGGCGCTGCCCGCGGAGTTCGAGGGGAGGGTGATGAGCGCTGGAATCGAGGAGGGCCGGCTCACGGTCGGGGTCGCGGCGGGCGCCTGGGCCACGCGTTTGCGCTACCGCACCGAGGCACTGCGCAAGCACGTCGCCGGCACGCTCGGCAAAAGTATTCACAGTGTGCGCATTAAAGTGGTGCAGTCGAACATCGTGTGAGTAACGGCGGCGAGTGATCTGGCGGCAGGCTCCCGATGACCTCCATATTCCCTCGGGGTCGGGTGGCAATTTTCCCGTCCAGCTATATATCCGCTCACGCAGCCGGGCCGGTCAAGCCGCCAATCTCGCCCGTATGCCCACTAATCGAAGTCGAGCGTTCAGGCGCGCGCGGCCGCGGCGGCCACGTACGAGATGGGCGCCTCGGCGAGGCTTTCGAACGTCACCTCTTCCCACGCGCTTTGCTTTGCGATGAGCGCCCGCAGCAAGCGGTTGTTGAGGGCGTGTCCCGACTTGTAGCCGCTGAACTCGCCGATGAGGCTGTGCCCGAGAAGATACAAGTCGCCGATGGCATCGAGAATCTTGTGCTTCACGAACTCGTCTTCGTAGCGCAGGCCGTCCTCGTTCAACACGCGGTAGTCGTCGAGGACGATCGCGTTGTCCATGTTGCCGCCGAGGGCGAGATTGCGCGCTCGCAGGCTTTCCAGATCACGCATGAAGCCGAAGGTCCGGGCGCGGCTCACCTCGCGCAGAAAAGAGGTGGTCGAGAAATCCATGGAGGCGACCTGCGAGTGCTTCTTGAACGTCGGGTGATCGAACTCGATCTCGAAGTTCACCTTGAAGCCGTCATAGGGGTCGAAGCGCGCCCACTTGTCGCCGTCCTCCACTTTGAGGCTTTCGCGAATACGGATGAAACGCTTCGGCGCTTTTTGTTCCTCGATGCCGGCCGATTGCAGCAGAAAGACGAAAGGTCCCGCGCTGCCGTCCATGATCGGCACCTCGCCCGCGCTCACCTCGACCATGGCGTTGTCCACCCCCAAGCCCGCGAGGGCCGACAACAGATGCTCCACCGTCGAAATCTTGACTTCGCCGCTCTGCAGCGTGGTCCCCATCATGGTGTCGCCCACGTTCTGCGCGTGCGCCTTGATGTCGACCGGCACCGCGAGATCAGCGCGCCGAAATACGATCCCGGTATCCGGCAGCGCCGGCCGCAGCGTCATCAGGACCTTCTTGCCCGTGTGCAGCCCCACCCCAGTCGCACGAATCGAGTTCTTCAGCGTTCTTTGATTCAACATCGATCGAAACCGACCCCGGCCATCTTAAGTAATATCACAAGGTATCATACGCAACAAACCGGCTAAAGGCGCCGCAACTCCTACAACATTTTCAGCACGGCGCCCTTGAACAATCCCGATCGCGGGCGCCACTGTAAAGACCCCAGAGCGCGGTTAGTCCGCTTGCCGGCGCAGGAACGCCGGAATGTCGAGCAGGTCTTCCGAATCGCTTTCCGACCGCAGTCCGTCGCCCACGGCGCGCTGCCGCTGCACGGTCGGCTTATCCAGCATGGCGTAATCGGTCGGCGCCATCGGTGACTTCTGTCTCACTACGCGCATGGTCGGCGGCGGAACCGCGGTCTGCGCCGGGGGCTGTGCGACCGCACGCGCGACGGGCTTGCCGAGGCCGGTAGCGACTACCGTCACCCTGATCTGGTTGGACATGTCCGGATCGATCACCGTTCCCACCACCACGGTGGCGTCGTCCGAGGCGAACTGCTTGATGACGTTGCCGACTTCCTGGAACTCGCCGATCGACAGATCCATTCCCGCGGTGACGTTGACCAGGATGCCCTGCGCGCCCGCGAGATTGATGTCCTCGAGCAGCGGGCTCGAGATGGCCGCTTCGGCGGCCTCGCGCGCGCGGTCTTCGCCCGCGGCAGCGCCCGACCCCATCATCGCCATGCCGGTCTCCGACATGACGGTACGGACGTCGGCGAAGTCGACGTTGATCAAGCCCGGGCGCGTGATCAGCTCGGCGATTCCCTGAACCGCCCCTTGCAGAACGGTGTTCGCGGCCTTGAAGGCGTCGAGCAGTGTCGTCGTGCTCCCCAGCACCTGCAACAATTTTTGGTTCGGGATGGTGATCAGCGAGTCGACGTATTTGGACAGCTCCATCATGCCCTGATCCGCGACGCGCGAGCGCTTGTTGCCCTCCATCTCGAACGGCCGGGTGACCACGGCCACGGTGAGAATCCCGAGCTCCTTCGCAACCTGCGCCACCACGGGCGCCGCGCCGGTGCCGGTACCGCCGCCCATCCCGGCGGTGATGAACAGCATGTCGCAGCCTTCGATGAGCTCGATGATCCGGTCGCGATCCTCCATCGCCGCCTGCCGGCCGACTTCGGGGTCGGCGCCGGCGCCCAGTCCCTTGGTGATGTTGCAGCCGATCTGCAGCGCGGTACGCACCTTGGAGTGCTTGAGCGCCTGTGCATCGGTGTTGATGCAAATGAAATCCACGCCCTCGAGACCGGCTTGCACCATGTGCGAGACCGCGTTGCCGCCGCCGCCGCCCACGCCCAGCACCTTGATGATGGCGCTCTGACTGTAAGAGTCCATTAGTTCAAACATTCAAGTTTCTCCTATTGGTTGTAACACGTCCGGCCCGGCTCAAAAATTCCCCTGAAACCAGGCCCTCATTCGATCGAAAATAGACTTCATGCCGCCGGCGAGCAGCGGCGCTTCGGTGCGCTGCGCTTGCAGATTGCTCTTCGCATAGAGAAGCAGCCCGACACCGGTGGCGTGAATCGGGTTGCTCACCACGTCGACCAGACCGCTCACGTACTGTGGGATGCCGAGCCGCACGGGCATGTGGAACACTTCCTCGGCGAGCTCGACCGCGCCCTCCATCTTCGAGCTGCCGCCGGTGAGCACGATGCCCGTCGCGACCGCCTCCTCGAGGCCGGCGCGCCGCAGCTCATCGCGCACCAGCGCGAACAGCTCCTCGTAGCGTGGCTCGACGATCTCCGCGAGCGTCTGGCGCGCGAGCCGGCGCGGCGGCCGATCGCCGACGCTCGGCACCTCGATGGTCTCGTCGGGATTCGCGAGCTGCGACAGGGCGCAGGCGTACTTGATCTTGATGTCCTCGGCATACTGGGTCGGAGTGCGCATGGACACTGCGATGTCGTTCGTCACCTGATCACCGGCGATGGGGATCACGGCGGTGTGCCGGATGGCGCCGCCGCTGAATACCGCCATGTCCGTCGTGCCTCCACCGATGTCGACCACGCACACGCCGAGATCCTTCTCATCCTCGGTCAGGACCGCGTAGCTCGAGGCGAGCTGCTCGAGCACGATGTCGTCCACCGCGAGACCGCAGCGCTGCACGCACTTGACGATGTTCTGCGCCGCACTGTCGGCGCCGGTGACGATGTGCACCTTGGCCTCGAGCCGCACGCCGGACATGCCGATGGGGTCGCGGATGCCCTCCTGCGCATCGATGATGTATTCCTGCGGCAGGACATGCAGGATCTTCTGATCGGCGGGAATCGCGACGGCCTTCGCCGCATCGATCACGCGCTCGACGTCGTCCGGGCCGACCTCCTTGTCCTTGATCGCGACGATGCCGTGCGAATTCAGGCTCCGGACATGACTGCCTGCGATGCCCGCATAGACGGAGTGGATCTCGCACCCCGCCATCAGCTCGGCTTCCTCGACTGCGCGCTGGATCGACTGCACCGTCGATTCGATGTTCACCACGACGCCCTTCTTCAGGCCGCGCGAAGGGTGGCTGCCGATGCCGATGATCTCGAGCTCGCCGTCGGGTTTCATCTCGCCCACGATGGCGACGACTTTGCTCGTGCCGATGTCGAGCCCTACGGTCAAGTTGCGGTCGGAACGTTTGGCCATTCGAGATTGGTGTCCTTCAGGCGTCGGTATCGTCGGGATGTTTGGATGAGGCCGGCGTCGGCGTCTGGGCGCTGCGCCACCCGATGGCGAAGCCGTTCGAATAGCGCATGTCGACGTAACTGATCTCGCTCATGCGATGCGCGATAACCGCCGAGACCGTGCGGATGAAGCGGTCGATGCGCTCGTCCACGTCGCGACGCCCCAAGCGCACGGTGACGCCGCTGTCGAGGTCCATCTCCCAGGCGCCGCGCTCATCGAGCCGCAGCGCCGCGATGCGCATTCCCGCCTCGAGCACCCGCCCTTGCGCCGACAGATAGCGCTGCGCAACCTGTGCCTCGGTGCCGGGGGGACCGGCGAGTCGCGGAAGCTCGGCCGGCATGTGCGTTGCGAATCTTTCGAAGAGCTCGCCCCGCGTGTTGAGCACGCCCGAATCTCCCCAGCGTGCCGCCGCTGTCTGCTCGACCACCGTGACGTGCAGGCTGTTCGGCCAGCGGCGCTGAACCCGGGCGTGATCGACCCAGGGCAGCGCCTCGACCGCGCTCTGGATGCCATCGAGATCGGCGGACAGAAAGCCCGAGTGTGCGTACGGCGCGACCGCCTTCTCGATCTGGCCCGGCGAGACTCGCTGGAAGCTCCCGTCCATCGAGATCGTTCGCACCGGCCGGTCGAGCGCCACAAGGAAGCCCGCGAGCACCGCGGCGGTGAGGGCGAGCAGTGCCGCGCGCTTGCCGTACTTGCGCCACTCGACCGTGAGCTTCGGCCACTGCCAGGATGTCTTCTCGCCCTTCGGCCGATTCTTGAACCGGTTGCGGCGTATGAGCCAGTTGAAGTTCATTTTCGCTCCCTCACGAAGCTGGTCTCGAGCACCCGCCAGACCAGCTCATCGAAGTCGATGCCCGCCCGGCGCGCGGCCATCGGCACCAGGCTGTGATCGGTCATGCCCGGTGTGGTATTGATCTCGATGAAATAGAACTTGCCGGTCGAGGATTCGCGCATGAAGTCCACGCGGCCCCAGCCCCAGCAATCCGTGACACGGAAGGTGGCGAGCGCCGCGGCCTGAAGCTCCGCCTCCGCGCGTGCGTCGAGACCGCTCGGACAGTGGTACTGGGTATCGTCGCGGAAGTACTTCGCTTGGTAATCGTAGAACTCCGTCGCCGGCTGGATGCGTATCGAGGGCAGTCCCTCGTCGCCCAGCACGCCGACGGTGAACTCATCGCCGTTGACGAAGCGCTCCGCGAACACGACGGGATCGACGGCGCGAGCCTCCGCGTAGGCGCGCGGCAGCTCGGACGCACTCTTCACCTTGGTCATGCCGACGCTCGAGCCCTGCGAGGCGGGTTTGACCATGAGCGGGAGGCCCACTTCAGAGAGCGCGCGCTCGAGATCGGCGGGACTCGCGAGCACCGCATAGGGCGGAGCCGCCAATCCGGCACCGACCACCACGCGCTTGGTCTTGAGCTTGTCCATCGTAAGCGCCGAGGCGAGCACACCGCTGCCGGTATAGGGAATGCCGAGCCATTCGAGCGCGCCCTGCATGAGACCGTCCTCGCCGCCCGGTCCGTGCAGCGCGATCCAGGCGCGATCGAATCCTGCACTCGTCAGATTCTCGACCGGCTGCTCGCCGGGGTCGAAGGCCGCGGCGTCGACACCGCGGCGCAAAAGCGCGGTGAGCACCGCGTTGCCGCTCACGAGGGAGATCTCGCGCTCGCTCGAATCGCCGCCCAGGAGCACGGCCACCTTGCCGAACTCCGCGGGCATGCGCGCGCGGCGGGGCGGGGACGCGACCAATCGGCTCATGCGGCTTCTCCCACGATACGCACTTCGGTCGTGAGCTCGACGTGGTGGACCTGGGCGACGGTGCGCCGCACGTGCTCGATGAGCGCCTCGATGTCGGCGGCGCGCGCGGCGCCGTGATTGATGATGAAGTTGGCGTGCTTCTCCGATACGGAGGCATCGCCCAAGCGAAATCCTTTGAGGCCCGCCGTCTCGATCAGGTGCGCCGCGTGATCGCCCGGCGGATTGGTGAATACGGAGCCGCAGCTCCATTCGCCGATGGGCTGGGTCTCGCGGCGCTTCTCGAGAAGCTTGAGCATGCCGCTCTCGTTCACGCCCGGCTTGCGCTCGAACTCGAGCTGCGCACCAACGAACCATTCCTCGGTGGGCCCCACGACGCTGCGGTAGCCGACTCGATAGTCCGCCGGCTTGCGTGTGCGGCGCGCACCCTGCCGATCGATCACCTCGAGCTCTGCGACGTGCCGCCAGGTCTCGCCGCCCCAGGCGCCGGCATTCATCGCCAGCGCACCGCCCAGCGTGCCGGGAATCCCAGCGAAGAACTCCGCGGGACCCAAGCCCCATTTCACGCATTGTCGGGCGATGCGCGCGCACGGCGCGCCGGCCTCGGCGCGAATGCGCGTGGCGCTCAAGCGCTCGAGGCCGCCGAGCGCCCCGTGCGTCGAGATCACCGCACCGCGTATCCCGCCGTCGCGGACTAGAAGATTGCTCCCGAGACCGATCCAGAGGATCGCAATGTCCCGCGGCAGCTTAAGCAGAAAGCCGGACAAGTCGGCGATGTCGCGCGGATTGAAAAAGTAGTCGGCCGGTCCGCCCACGTGCCACGAGGTGTAGCGGGACATGGGCACGCCGCGAAGCACTCGCGCGGCGAATTCCGGTGCAATGACGTCGGAGCGCAGCAGGCCGTTCATGCCGCCGCCCCTGCCGCGAATCGCACCCGCAGATCCTGGGCTACGGCGCCGATATTGCCGGCCCCCATGGTGAGCACGACGTCGCCGTCGCGCAGCACACCGCGCAGCGTCTCGGCCAGCTCGTCGACTCGCTCGACGAACACGGGCTCGATGATACCGCGCGTGCGCACGGCCCGGCAGATCGCGCGGCCGTCGGCGCCGGCGATCGGGGCCTCGCCGGCCGCGTAGACTTCGCTGACGAGCAGCACGTCGCACTCGCTTAAAGTGCGGCCGAAATCGTCGAGCAGATCACGCGTACGGGTGTAGCGGTGCGGCTGGAACGCGAGCACCAGACGGCGCTCCGGCCACGCCTGGCGCACCGCCTCGAGCGTGGCGGCGACCTCGGTCGGATGATGCGCGTAATCATCGACAAGGAGCGCGCGGCCGCCCGGCCAGCTGAGCTCGCCGAGCTGCTGCAGCCGGCGCTCGATGCCCTGGAAGCCGGCGAGCGAGCGCTGGATCGCCGCATCCGAGACGCCGAGCTCGGTCGCGACCGCCACCGCCGCGAGAGAGTTCTGCACGTTGTGCCTGCCCGGCAGGTTCAGTGTGAGTTCGAGCGGCGGAAGTCCCGAGCGCAACACGGTGAAATGCGACTGCAGACCGGCGCGCCGCACCTCGAGGGCCCGGATGTCCGCAGCGGAGCCGAAGCCGTAGGTGACGAAGGGCCGGGGCACGTTCGAGAGAATGCTGCGAACCTGATCGTCATCGCTGCACAGCACGGCGAGGCCGTAGAAAGGCAGGTTGTGCAGAAAATCGACGAAGCTCTGCTTCAGGCGCGCGAAGTCCCCCTCGTGGGTGCCGAGATGATCGTTGTCGATGTTGGTGATGACCGCGATCATCGGCTGCAGATGCATGAACGAAGCGTCGCTCTCGTCGGCTTCCGCGACGAGATAGCGGCCCGCGCCGAGGCGCGCGTTGCTGCCCGCGCTCTTCAGCCGCCCGCCGATCACGAACGTCGGATCGAGGCCGCCTTCGGCGAGGATGCTCGCGACCAGACTCGTGGTCGTGGTCTTGCCGTGGGTGCCGGCGACCGCAATCGAGTAGCGAAAGCGCATGAGCTCGCCCAGCATCTCCGCCCGCGGCACCACGGGCGTGCGCCGGGCGACCGCCGCGGCAAGCTCTGGATTGGAGCGGTCGACCGCGCTCGAGACCACGACCACGTCCGCGCTGCCCAGGTGCTCGGCGGCGTGACCCACGAAGATCTTGGCGCCGAGGTGGGCGAGTCGCTCCGTGACGGCATTGGGCTTCAAGTCCGAGCCCTGGACCGCGTAGCCCAGGTTGAGCAGCACCTCGGCGATTCCGCCCATGCCGCTGCCGCCGATGCCGACCAGATGGATGAGATGGATGCGGCGCATGCGATCGTTCATGCCGACACGCCTCCGGCCGCCACGCCTCCGGCCGCCACGCATAGATCCGCCATTCGCGCCGCCGCATCGACGTTTCGTGAGGCGCGCGCCGCGCGTGCCATCTCGAGCATCCGCGGCCGATCCGCCGTGAGGTCCGCGAGCTCCTCTCCCAAGCTCTCGGCCGTCAGATCGCGCTCGGGCAGCAGACGGGCGGCGGCGACACCCACCATGGCTTGCGCATTCCGGGTTTGATGATCGTCGGTCGCGGCGGGAAACGGCACGAGCAGCGCACCGAGGCCGGCAGCTTGCAGCTCGGCGATGGTCATCGCGCCCGCGCGGCACACCGCGAGGTCCGCCCAGGCGTAGGCGGCGGCCATGTCCTCGATGAACGGCAGGATCTCGGCCTCGACCGCGACCTCCTGATAGGCCGCGCGCGTCGCCGCAAGTCCCCGCGCCCCCGTCTGGTGCTTCACCTCGGGACGGCGGGACGGATCGATGCGCGACAGGGCTCGCGGCACGGCGGCGTTCAGGCGCTGCGCACCCTGGCTGCCGCCGAATACGAGCAGGCGCGCGCGCGGTCCGCGGCCTGCAAATCGCGCAGCGGGCGGCGCGATGCCGGCGATGTCGGCCCGCACGGGATTGCCGACAGTCTGTGCCTCGACGCCGGGACCGAAGCTGCCGGGAAAGGCCTCGAGGACCTCGCTCGCGAAGCGCGCAAGCCATCGATTCGTGAGACCCGCCACGGCGTTCTGCTCGTGGATCAGCAGCGGAATGCGCAGGAGCCACGCGGCTATGCCCCCCGGCCCGCTCACGTAGCCGCCGGCGCCCAGCACCGCGCGCGGCTTGAGCCTTCGCAAAATGCGCGCCGCCTCGATCACGGCGGCGGCGACGCGAAACGGCGCCGCAAGCCATGCCGTCCAGCCCTTGCCGCGAATTCCGCGCACGCGTACCCACTCGATGGGAAAGCCGTTCGCCGGCACCAGCCGCGCCTCCATGCTGTCCGGGACGCCGAGCCACACGACCGGCACGCCGCGCTCGCGCAGCACTTTAGCCACCGCAAGTGCGGGAAACACGTGCCCGCCCGTGCCGCCCGCCATGATCAGCACAGGACCCTCCGCAGCGGCTGGGGGAGCTGCGCTCAACGCGGCGCTCCCGGCGCGCGCATCACGGCGGAGCGCGACGTGCATTTGACCTCGTGATAGATACGCAGCAGCACGCCGAGCCATGCGAGGCTCACCAGCAGGCTGCTGCGTCCATAGCTTAGAAGCGGCAGGGTCAGCCCCTTGGTGGGGAGCACACCCATGTTCACGCCGATGTTCACCAGCGCCTGCACGCCGAGCCACACGCCGAAGGCGAGGGCGATGTACGCCTGGAACTGCATGCCCGCCTGCGCGGCCATGCGCGAGATCTGAAAGGACCGGCACACCAGCGCGACGAACAAGGCGAGCACGCCGATCACGCCGATGAGTCCGAGCTCCTCGGCAAGCACCGCGAACACGAAGTCGGTATGCGCCTCGGGCAGATAAAAGAGCTTCTGAACGCTCGAGCCGAGGCCGACGCCGAACCACGAGCCGCGCCCGATCGCGATCAACGATTGCGTCAGCTGGAAGCCACCCTTGAACGGATCGTCCCACGGATGCAGAAAGCCGGTCAGGCGCTTCAGGCGGTAGGCCGATGTGAGCGCGAGCACGGAGAAGGCGAGTGCCGCCGCGCACACCATCAAGAGGACGTAGCGCAATCTCGCGCCCGCCACGAACAGCACCGCGAAGCCGGTGGCGAAGAGCACGGTCGCTGCGCCGAAATCGGGCTCGAGCAGCAGCAGAACCGCGGAGAGAGCGAGCAGGCCCACGGGCCGCGCGAGTCCCGTGAACGTGGCGAGCAGCTCGGCGCGCTTGCGCACGCAGTAGCTGCAGACCCAGGTGAGGACCAGGACCCGGGCAAGCTCCGAGACCTGAAAATTCATGGGGCCGACGCGCATCCAGCGGCGTGCGCCGTTGACGGTGGCGCCGAGCCCGGGCATCAGCACGAGCAGCAGCAGCAAAAGGCCCAGCAGGAGAAGCGCGAGGCTGTACTTGTCCCAGAGCGTCGCGGGCACGCGCGTGACGACCCAGCCGCAGAGCACGCCGACCATGCAGAACACGATCTGGCGCTCGAGGAAGTAGAAAGGATCGCCCAGGTCCTTCGCCGCAATCGACATCGAGGCCGAGCTCACCATCACCAGCCCCACCAGGAGCAGCGCTGCGCTGAGTCCGAGGGTGATTGGATCCCAGGCAAAGGGCATGCGCTCGCGAGCCCGCACGCCGTAGGACATGCTGGTCGCATTCATGCGCCGCCCTCGAGCGCCCGCACCGCCTCGGCGAAAACCTCGCCGCGGTGGTTGTAGTCGCGGAACATGTCGAAGCTCGCGCAGGCGGGCGACAAAAGCACCGTGTCGCCCGGCAGCGCCGCCGCGGCGGCGGCGCTCACGGCGGCCGGCAGAGTCGCGGCACGCTCGACCGGACACACGCCCTCGAGCACTGCCTCGAGGGCAGGGGCATCCTTGCCGATGGCGATGACGCGGCGGACCTTGTGGCGAAACGCAGCGGCGAGAGGAGCGAACTCCTGACCCTTGCCCTCCCCGCCCGCGATGACCACGAGCGGCCCTTGCAGACCCTTCACCGCCGCGATCGTCGCGCCCACGTTCGTGCCCTTCGAATCGTCGATATAGCGCACGCCGCGGACATCGGCCACCCACTCGGAGCGGTGCTTGAGACCCGGGAATGCCTCGATCGCCCGCAACATGGCATTGAGCGGCAAGCCCGCGGCCTCGCCGAGTGCGAGCGCCGCCAGCGCGTTCCCCGCGTTGTGCTGACCGGCGATCTTCATGCGCGCCGTGTCGAACAGCCCCTCGCCGCGGCGCGCGAGCCAGCTATTCCGTCCCTCGCGCATGAGGGTGAAATCGGCATCGCCGCGCTCGGTGGAGAAGGTGACGATGCGCGGCGCCGGGGCCCACGCGGGACGGCCCTCGACCGCCCGGCGCATCGCGAGGAAATAAGGATCGTCGGCATTCAGGACCACGGTCGCCGCGTTCGAGACGATCCGGGACTTGGCGCGCGCGTAGTCGGCCATCGAGGCGTATCGATCCATGTGATCTGCGCTCACGTTGAGCACCGCGGCGGCGAGGAGCTCGAGCGAGGTCGTCGTCTCGAGCTGAAAGCTCGACAGCTCGAGCACGTACAGATCGGGCACCGGCTCCTCCAGCAGATCGAGCGCGGGCTTGCCGAGGTTGCCGCCGGCCAGCGCGGTCAATCCGGCCGACTCGGCCATGCGCGCCACCAGACTCGTCACCGTGCTCTTGCCGTTCGTGCCGGTGACGCCGATGACCGGAGCCCCGGCGGCGCGCGCGAACAGCTCGATGTCACCGAGGACCTCGATGCGGCGCGCTCGGGCCTCGGCGGCGATCGGCTCCTGAGGCGAGACGCCCGGCGAGAGGAGCACCTGCGAGGCTCCCTCGAGAAGCGAGGCGTCGAAGGCCCCGAGGCGCAGGTCGATGCGCTCGGCAAGGCCCGCAAGCTCGGCGAGTCCGGGAGGCTCCGCGCGCGAATCCGTCGCGGCCACGGGAATCCCATGCTTCGCGAGATAGCGCACGCACGAGGCTCCCGTTTTACCCAAGCCCACCACCACCGTTCTCATCATCGGATCTTCAAGGTGGCGAGGCCGGTCAGCATCAGCAGAAAGCTGATGATCCAAAAACGCACGATGACCTTGGGCTCGCTCCACCCCTTGAGCTCGAAATGATGATGCAACGGCGCCATGCGGAAGATGCGCTTGCCCGTGAGCTTGAATGAGGCGACCTGCAGCATCACGGAGACCGTCTCGAGCACGAACACGCCCCCCATGATGCAGAGGACGATCTCCTGGCGCACGATCACCGCCGTCGTGCCGAGCGCGGCGCCGATGGAGAGCGCGCCGACATCGCCCATGAACACTTCCGCCGGATACGAATTGAACCAGAGAAATCCGAGCCCCGCGCCCGCGATCGCCGCGCAGAAAACGATCACTTCACCGGCTCCCGGGATGTAAGGTATCTGCAAGTAGCTGGCGAACTTGAAGTTGCCGGTCGCGTACGCGAAGACGCCGAGCGCCGCCGCCACCATCACGGCCGGCATGATGGCGAGCCCGTCGAGCCCGTCCGTGAGATTCACGGCGTTGCTCGTGCCGACGATGACGAAGTAGGCATAGGCGACGAAGCCGGCCGTCGTCATGGGGACGGCGACGGTCTTGAAGAAAGGCACGTACAGCGAGACCTCGGCGAGCGACTGATGCATGCCGTGCAGGCTGAAGGCGATGCACAGCGCCGACACCGATTGGGCCAGGTACTTGTAGCGCGCCGGCAGACCCTTGGAGTTGCCGATCACCAATTTCAGGTAATCGTCGTAGAAGCCGATGCCGCCGAAGGCGAGCGTGGTCCCGATGAGGATCCAGACGAAGCGGTCCGAGAGGTCGGCCCACAACAAGGTCGCGATCACCATTGCCACGAGAATCAGCCCACCGCCCATGGTGGGCGTGCCTGACTTTTGCAAATGAGACTGCGGCCCGTCGGTGCGTACGCGCTGGCCGATCTGGTGCTGGCTCAATGCGCTGATCATGCGCGGACCGATCGCCATCGCGATCGCCAGCGCCGTCATCGCCGCGAGGATCCCGCGCAAGGTCAGGTATTGAAATACGCGAAAGCCGGAGTAGCTTTTCGACAGATATTCGGAAAGGTAGAGCAACATGCGTCAGCTCGCCCCGCCCAGCAGAGCCTGCACCACACGCTCCAGCCGATTCACCCTCGAGCCCTTCACGAGCACGGTGACGCCGGATGCGATCTCCGCCTGCAAACGCCGGGTGAGGGAATCCGCATCGGTAAACCACTCGCCGCCGGTCCCGAAGGTCTCGACCGCGCGCGAGCTCTCGGGGCCGAGTGCGAACAGGCGCCCGACGCCGCACTCGCGCGCGTAGCGGCCTAGCTCGGCGTGGCTGCCTGCGGCATGAGCACCGAGCTCAGCCATGTCCGCGAGCACGAGCCACGTCGCGCCCGAGAGCGATCGCAGCACGTCGAGCCCCGCACGCACGGAGCTCGGATTGGCGTTGTAGGAATCATCGATGATCCAGCTATCGCGCAATCCCGCCTTGAGCTGCAGCCGGCCGGCCACGGCGCGAAAGTCGAAAAGGCCGGCCGCGATGTCCTCGAGCGATGCGCCGGCCGAAGCCGCCGCGGCCGCCGCGGCGAGCGCGTTCGACACGTTGTGCGCGCCGCCGGCCTTCAGAACGATGGCTCGCTCGCCCAGCGGGCACTCGAGAATGAACCGCGTCTCGAAGTGTCCCGACTCGATCGACTGCACCACGTCCTTCGCTGCGAAGTCCGCATCGCGGCCCAGCCCGAAACTGACGATGCGGCTCTCGCCCGCGACCTGGCGCCAGTAGTCTGCGTAGGCATCATCGGCATTGATGACGGCGGCGGCGCCGGACTCGAGCCCCGCGACCATCTCGCCCTCGCCGCGCGCGACGCCGTCGAGATCGCCGAATCCCTCCAGGTGCTCGGCGCCGGCGTTGGTGATGAGGCCGACGGTCGGCTTCGCGAGCGCGACCAGGGCGGCGACATCGCCGATGCGGTTCGCGCCCATTTCGACCACGGCGCTCCGGTGCGAGCCCTTAAGGCGCAGCAGCGTCAGGGGCACGCCGATGTGATTGTTGAGATTGCCCTGGGTCGAGAGGCAGGGCCCGCGCCGCGAGAGAATCGCCGACGTCATCTCCTTGGTCGTGGTCTTGCCGTTGCTCCCGCCGACGCCCACCAGAGGAATGGAAAAATCCGCGCGCCAGCCGCTCGCGAGCTGCTGAAGCGCCTCGAGCGCATCCGGCACTCGAATGTACGGCAGGCAAATGTCGGCGGGCGGACGCTCCAGAATGGCACCCGCCGCGCCGCGGGCGAGCGCCGCGGGGGCGAAATCCGCGCCGTCGAAGTTCGGTCCGCGCAGCCCGACGAATAGCGCTCCCTGCTCGAGCGTGCGGCTGTCGGTCGACACCGTATCGAACACCCGGTCCTGCCCTGTGAGCTGGGCACCGAGCACGCGTGCGGCCTCCTGCAGCGTGCGCTTCATGCCGCGACCCCCAGGCTCTTGAGCGCTTCCGTGCGATCGCTGAAGCTTCGGCGCGTGGCGCCGTAGATCTGGTAATCCTCGTGGCCTTTGCCGGCGATGAGCACGACGTCATCCGCGTGGGCGCGGTGAAGCGCCGCCGCGATGGCCGCGGCGCGATCCGGAATGACCCGGGCTGGATGTGCGTTGATGCCCCGGGTGATGGCGCGAATGATCTCCTGCGGATCCTCGGAACGCGGGTTGTCGTCGGTCACGATGATCTCATCGGCGAGCTCGTCGGCGATCGCTCCCATGATGGGGCGCTTGCCCGCGTCCCGATCGCCCCCGCAGCCGAACACGCACCACAGGCTGCCGCGGCAGTGCTCGCGCAGTGAAGTCAAAGCCTTCGCGAGGGCGTCCGGCGTGTGCGCATAATCGATCACCGCCAGCGGCTTGCCGGTGGCCTCGACCACCTCCATGCGGCCGGGCGGCGCATGGCACGCGGCGAGCGCGGCGGCCGCTTCGCCCGGCGACACGCCGAGCGAGAGCAGGCATCCGAGCACCACCAGCACGTTCTCGGCGTTGAAGCGCCCCAGGAGCCGGGTGGAAACGGAGATCTCGCCGCTGCTTCCCTCGATGTCGAGCGAGATTCCGTGCAAATCGATACGCACCTCGCGCGCCTCGAGGAAACGCTCGGCGAGCCACGCATCGGCGCCGGACCCGACCCAGACCGCCGTCAACGGCGCTCCGCCGGCGAGCTTGTGCGCGAGCTCACGCCCGAAGGGATCGCCGACGTTGATGATCGCCTGCTCGAGATCCTGCCCGGCGAAGAGCCGCGCCTTCGCCTCGCCGTAAGCCTGCATCGAGGCGTGGTAGTCGAGGTGATCGCGGCTCAAGTTGGTGAACGCCGCGGAATGAAAGCGCACACCGTCCACCCGTCCCTGATCGAGCGCGTGCGAGGACACTTCCATGGCGACCTCCCGCACACCGTCGGACTTCAAGCGCGCAAGCAGGCGGTGCACGCTCACCGCGTCGGGCGTCGTATGCGTCGGCGTCTCGAGCCGGCCGATGCGGCCCCAACCGATGGTGCCCATGTAGGCCGCGCTGCGACCCAGGCCCTCGAGGCACTGCGTGATGAGATAGGCGCAGGTGGTCTTGCCGTTCGTGCCGGTGATGCCGACGATGCGCATCTGCGAGGAGGGCCACCGGAAGAAGCGGTCGGCGATGCGGCCCACCACGGAACGCAGATTCGGGATGGGTGCGGCGAACGGCTTTCCCGAAAAATCGGGCGGCTCGATCCCTGCGGTGGGCTCCCACAAGACCGCAGCCGCGCCGCGCGCGCGCGCCTCGGCCACATGGTCGAGCCCGTGCGAACGCGAGCCGCGCAGCGCCAGGAACAGCGAGCCCGCACGCACATCGCGGCTGTCGATCGCGAGATCGACGATCTGTGCATCGTTGTCGGGAACCACTGCAATCCCGTCGAGCAGCCATTTCAGGGAAACCGTCACGGCGCCTTCGCCTGTACCAGCGTCGCTGCAGGCACGTTCTGGAGGTCATCGGGGGGGACGTCCATGAGCCGCAACGCGCCGGACATGACATTGGCGAACACCGGCGCCGCCACCGTGCCCCCCTGCGCCAACGTGCCGACCTCGCGCACATCCCGGCTCGGCTCGTCGATCACCACGACCGTGGCGAGTTTCGGGTGCGACGCCGGCACCAGGCCGGCAAATACCGCCATGATGCGGTCGGTGGAATAACCGCCGGCTTCCGACTTGAACGCGGTCCCCGTCTTTCCGGATACCCGATAGCCAACGAGCGACGCTCGGACCGCGGTGCCACCTTTTTCGACGACCTGCTCCATGAGCTGCACCAGCTCGTGCGCGATCTTGGGGTCGAGCACCTGCTCGCCGGGCACGCTGCTCCCGGAGAGCCGCTCGAAGGAGATCGGACGCTTGATGCCGCCGGCGCCGATGGTGGCGTAGGCATGCGCGAGCTGCAGCGGCGTCACCGACAAACCATAGCCGTGAGAGAGCGTGGCGATGCCGATGGGCCGCCAGTGGACGTAGTTCGAGAGCATGCCCGCGGACTCGCCCGGAAATTCACTGCCCGTCACCTGCCCGAAGCCGAGCGCCGTGAGCGTTTTCCAGATCTGCTCCGGTTTCAGGGAGAGCGCCACCTTCGCGGTCCCCACGTTGCTCGACTTGGCGAGAATCGTCGCGAGGTCGATGACGCCCAGATTGGTCTCGTCCTCGAATACCTTGTTGCCGACCTGCACGAACCCCGGCGAGGTGTCGACCACGCTGTCCGGATGGTATTGGCCCGAGGCGAGCGCGGCGGCCATGATGAACGGCTTGATGCTCGAGCCGGGCTCGAAAATATCGGTCGCCGCGCGATTGCGATACAGCCCCGCCTTGAGCTGATCTCGGTCGTTCGGGTTGTAGGAGGGCTGATTGACGATGGCCAGCACCTCGCCCGTGTCCACGTCGACCACGATCACCGAGCCGGCGCGCGCCCGGTATTCCTGCATGGCCGCTTTCAGCTCGCGGTACGCGAGATACTGGATTCTGAGGTCGATGCTGGTAACGAGATCGCGGCCGGGGCGCGGGGCGCGAATGCTTTCGACGTTCTCGACGTAACGGCCGTAAAGGTCCTGAATGACCCGCTTTGCGCCGTCCTCGCCGTTCAGGAGCTGATCGAAGCCGAGCTCGAGGCCTTCCTGGCCCTGATCGTCGAGATTCGTGAATCCGACCACATGGCCCGCCACTTCGCCCGCAGGGTAATAGCGGCGGTATTCCCGCAAAAGGTAGACGCCCGGGATGCCGAGCGCCTTGATACGCGCCGCCTGATCGGGCGGCATGTGGCGCTCGAGATAGAGAAACTCACGATCCAAATTGCTGGTGATGCGCCGGGCCAGCAGCTGCTGGTCCTGCTTGAGCGCCTTCGCGAGCTTCGGGAGCTGATCGATGTTCTCGTTGAGCTCCTGCGGATTCACCCACACCGTATCGACCGGGGTGCTGACCGCCAGAGGCTCGCCAGAGCGGTCGGTGATCGCCCCGCGATGCGCGGCGATCTTGACCACGCGCATCGAGCGCTGATCGCCCTGCTTCGCCAGAAACCCGTGGTCGATCAGCTGCAGCTCCACCGCGCGGGCGCCCAGGCCCACGGCCCCGCAAACCACGAGACTCAGGATGAGCGCCGAGCGCCATCGATAGCTCTTGAGCTCCGTGCCACTTTCAACCGTCCGCTGCTTCACGGCCGTACGATCCGCACATCCCGGGTTTGCGGCAGGCTCATCTGCAGTTTCGCACTCGCCACGCGCTCGACGAAGGCGTTCGAGGACCAGTAACTTTGCTCGAGCTGCAACCGGCCCCACTCTATCTCGAGCGAGTCGCGCTGCGCGTTGAGCTTCTCCAGCCGCACGAACATGTCCCGCGCCTTGTATCGCGCGTAGATCACTTGCACGGCGGAGCCGAGCACCGCGAACCAGAGCAGGGGCAGGGCCAACGGCAACAGCTTGGCGGTCTTCATGCGGCGATTCCTTGATCCAACCGTTCGGCGATTCTGAGCCGCGAGCTGCGGGCGCGCGGATTGGCGGCGATTTCCTGCGGATCGGGCTCGATGGATTTGCCGACGAGCCTCAAGCGCGGGCGCGCGCGCGGCGGTATGTCGGGCAGGCCCGCGTACATCGGATCGGGCTGCGCATGGTCGCGCATGAAGCGCTTGACCATGCGGTCCTCCAGCGAGTGGAAACTGATGACGGCGAGGCGGCCGCCCGGCGCGAGGCGCGAGAGCGCGGCCTCGAGGGCGGTCTGGAGCTCGGACAGCTCGCCGTTCACATGGATTCGCAGCGCCTGAAAGACCCGGGTCGCGGGATGCTTGTGGCGCTCACGCGAGCGCGCCACGCGCTCGATGAGCGAAGCGAGCTCGCGCGTGCGCGTGAACGGCTGCTTCTGCCGGTCCGTGACGATCGCGCGCGCGATGCGTCCCGCGAACCGCTCCTCGCCGAATTCGCGAAAAATTCGTGCGAGCTCGGCCTCCGGCGCAGCGTTCACCACGTCGGCCGCCGACGCGCCCTCTCCCCTGCTCATGCGCATGTCGAGAGGGCCGTCCTGCATGAAGCTGAAGCCGCGCTCAGGGTCATCGAGCTGGGGCGAGGAGACTCCGAGGTCGAGCAGGATGCCGTCGAACTGGAGTCCCGGCTCGAGCGCGTCGGCGCAGCGCGCGAGCTCGGAGAAAGGCGCGCGGAATATCGTCACGCGCGGGTCGGAGCCGAAGCGCGCTTTTGCTTCGGCGATGGCGACGGGGTCGCGATCGAGACAAAGCAATCGACCGTCAAGCGTGAGCTTCTCCAAAATCGCCTCTGCGTGTCCGCCCCGCCCAAAAGTGGCATCCAAGTAGGTGCCACTCGCCCGTATGTTCAACGCCGTCAGTACCTGAGGTAGCAGTACCGCCGTGTGCCCCCTCTCCGCCTCAGCCATCGCCCGAAACCGCCGCCGCGCGGCTCAGAGCGACAACGTCTGTAGTTCGGCGGGCAAGTCGGCCGTGGCGACACCGCCCGCCAGCCACTCGTCGCGCCGCTCGTTCCACCGCGCCTCATCCCACAGCTCGAAATGCAGTCCCTGCCCGATGAGCATGGCGTCGCGCGTCAAGAGGCCGAACTCGCGCAAGTTCGGCGGCAACAGCACTCGGCCATGGCCATCGAGCTCCAGATCCGTCGCATGTCCCACCATCAGCCGCTGCAATCGGCGTGCATCGGGATTCATGGACGGCAAGCGCATGAGCTTGCGCTCGATCTCCTCCCAGTCCGGCAACGGGTAGATGAGCAGGCACTGGTCCTTGTCCACCGTGATGACCAGCTTGCCGCCGCACCGTTCCTGCAGCCGCTCGCGATACCGCGTCGGCATGACCATGCGGCCCTTGGCATCGAGAGTGAGTTTATTGGCGCCCCGGAACATCACTGGATGGGCCGCGCGACCCATTTTCTCCCACTTTTTCCCACCGGCCACCACTATAGGGAGCACAGCGTCGCACTGTCAACGCCTTAAGTTAAAAAAAACTCGCGCCAACAGTGACTTAGATCACATTCGGAGATCGACACCGCTCTGCACGGCGTGATGTGTTCGGAATCAATCTCTTATATGGTTTTTCTCACGCGCTCATCGCGAGCGGCGCGCGGCGGCTTCGCACGTGCGCGTCCAGAAACTCTCACACCATTTTTTCTTTTCTTTTTTTGAGATTCTTCTGGCGGGGTCGCTTCGTCCCCTAGCAGTTGCGCGTGAGCGCACAGAAAAGAGTCGGCCGATAAGCCGGGTTCTGTCGTGGGCAGCCATTCCTCTGGGATGCGCGTCGCCGCGCAGCTCTAGCGACCTACCCGGAAGCCCATGCGGGCCACATGTTGCGGCCAAAGGCGCCGCTCGCTTCCCTATTTGGTCTTGCTCCAGGTGGGGTTTGCCGTGCCGCCGGGCGTTGCCGCCGGCGCGGTGCGCTCTTACCGCACCATTTCACCCTTGCCGGCGCCGCTTGCGCGGCGCTTAGGCGGTATCTTTCTGTTGCACTTTCCGTGGACTCACGTCCCCCAGGCGTTACCTGGCACCGTGCCCTGTGGAGCCCGGACTTTCCTCCGCCCGTCCCGCTTGCGCAGGCCGAGCAGCGGCTGCCTGGCCGACTCTTGGCGCGCAGATTACCCTTCTTTGAGCTCGAGCGCCCGCTTATACGCCTCGTTGTCGCGCACTTGAGCGATTTGCGCCGCGAGGTGCGCCGCCTGCTTCAAAGGCAGCTCCTTGAGCAACGGCCTCAAGGTCCGATCGAGCACGCCGGCATGGCCGTCGCCTTGCGACGCAGGCTCGGGCGCAGCGCCCGCGATCATCAGCACGAGCTCGCCGCGCTTGAGATCCGCATCGGTCTGCGCACGCTCGAGGAGCTCGCCGAGCGATCCTCTGTATAGCGACTCGTGCAGCTTCGTGATCTCGCGCGCAAGCGCCGCTTGGCGCCCCGCTCCCAGATGCTCCGTGCAGTCCGCGAGCATTTCCTTGATGCGGTGAGGCGACTCGTAGAATACGAGGGTGCGCTGCTCCGCCGACAGATCGCGCAGGCGTGCGCGCCGCGCCGCGGAACGCGCCGGCAAGAACCCCTCGAAACAGAATCGATCCGTGGGCAGCGCGGAGATCGAAAGCGCCGCCACGAAGGCGCACGCTCCAGGCACGGCGACGACCTCGATCCCGGAGTCCGCGCAGGCGCGCACCAGCGAGAATCCCGGATCGCTGATTGCGGGCGTCCCCGCATCGCTCACCAACGCGACACTCGCGCCGTCGCGGAGTCTCGCAACGAGCTCCGGCACGCGCTGCGCCTCGTTGTGATCGTGCAGAGAAATCATCGGAGTCGAGACGGCAAAATGTGCGAGGAGCACGCCGGTGTGGCGCGTATCCTCGGCCGCGATCAACGTGCATTTCTTCAGCGTATCGAGCGCGCGCATCGACAGATCGCCCAGATTGCCGATGGGCGTCGCCACGACGTAGAGGCGGCCCGCTGGCGGGTTTGTCACTATACTTCTCGCTTTGCTTAAGGTCAGGGTGAGCCGGAATGCAGGGTATGGCAGCGACCTCTCGACGTCCACGCTTCGCACGCGGCGCGACCGCGCTGGCGGCCGCGGTTTTCGTGGCGACACTTTCGGTGAGCTTCGCGGGCTGCAGCCTGATGAGGCCGGAGCAACCGGCGCAGGTGTCCGGACAGGAGCGCGCACAGCGCCTGGCCGCGGCCGGACAGCATGCCGAGGCCGCGGCAGCGTACGCCGATCTCGCCGCGCAGCTGCCGGCGGATCACGACAATTATCAGCTCTTGAGCGCGGAGCAATGGGTGCTCGCCAACAATGTCCAGGCGGCCAAACAAGCCTATGCGGCGGTGTCGCCGGCGGCGCGCACCGCGATGCCGGCCTCGCGGGCATTGGTGGCCGCCGAGATCGCGCTCGCTGAGCGGGACGGGGTCACCGCGATTCACGAGCTCGACTCGATCAGCGTCCCGACCTCGCCGGAACTCGCGCAAAGCTACTGGTGGCTGCGCGGCAAGGCCGCGTTCCTCACCGGCCACCCCGCCGAGGGCATCCGCGCGTTCATCGAGCGGGAGCGTTACATCAAGGATCCCCAGGCGCTCAAGGCCAGCCGCGATGAGCTGCTCGCTCTCATTCGGGATGCCGCGCAGCGCGGGATCCCGCTCAAGGCGCCGCCCAGAACCGATCCTGTGGTGGCCGGCTGGCTCGCCCTCGGGCCGGTCGAGGCCGAGATAGCCCGCAATCCCGCGCACGGAGAGGCCGCGCTCGACCAATGGAAGCGGACCTATCCGCAGCATCCGGCCGATGAGGCCCTGACGCCATCGGTGCAAAGTCAAGTCCCTCCGATGACGCAAGTCCCTGTGATGACGACCGGGTATCCCGATCAGATCGCGCTACTCCTGCCGCTGTCGGGCCGCTCGGAGAACGTGGGCGCTGCGGTGCGCGACGGATTCATCGCCGCCTATCTGCTGCAGGATCCGGCGACTCGTCCGCGCCTTCGAATCTACGATGCCGCCGCCGAGTCCGTGGCGAGCGCCTATCGGCACGCCATCGACGACGGAGCGGCGTTCGTGGCGGGCCCCCTCACCAAGGAGGACGTCTCGGCCGTGGTCCCGGTACGTGCAGCCGGCACGCCCGAGCTCGCGCTCAACTTTCTCGCCGATTCGGTCAATGCCGGCCAGCAGTTCTACCAGTTTGCTTTATTGCCCGAGGACGAGGCGCGCGGCGTGGCGCAACGGCTGATCGCCGATGGCAAGACACGCGGCGTCGCCCTCATCGCGCAGGGCGAGCTCGGCACGCGCGTACAGAAGGCATTCGCCGAGGAGTTCACGCAACACGGCGGCACGCTCCTGGACGGGGGCCGTTACGATGCCTCGCGCGCCGATTTCTCCGACGTCATCAAGCAGGTGTTGCAGGTGCACGGCGTCAAGGGCGAGCCCTCCACCCATCGGAGCGATGTGGACTTTATTTTTCTCGAGGGACCGGCCTCGGCCGCGCGACTGATCATGCCGCAACTCAAGTTCAACTATGCCGGCGACATCCCGGTGTACGCGACCTCCGATTCGTACGAGCCCAATCCGAGCGCGAACTCCGATCTGGACGGTCTGTTCTTCGCGGACATGCCGTGGATGGTCTCCACCGACCCGGCGGTCGATCAAATTCGCGATACGGTGCGCGCGGCGTGGCCGTCGCGCACGACCCGACTCGATCGGCTATATGCCTTCGGGTTCGACGCCTATCGTCTGGTGCCGGTCCTCAAGTCCGATTCGCTGATCGGGAGCCGGGAGATGGCCGGAATGACGGGCAAGCTCTCCCTGGATGAGCACGACCGCATCCGACGCGAGCTCGAGTGGGTCCAGATCAGGAACGGCGTGCCGGTGCCATTGTAGGCATTTGCGCGCGAACACCCGCGATACGCGCAGCGACTCCACGCAAGCCGGCGCTCATGCTCGGCGCATGAACGGCAAGGCTTCCGAGGATCTCGCAGCCGCTTATCTGGGACTGCATGGACTCGAGCTGCTCGCACGCAACGTGCGTTGCAAGGTGGGCGAGCTCGATCTGGTGTGCCGCGAGGGAGCGACGCTCGTGTTGGTTGAAGTGAGGCAGCGGGCCCGCGGCAACTATGGGGGCGCGCTCGCCTCCGTCGCGGGCTCGAAGCGGCGCAAGCTCATGCGCGCGGCGCGCTTTCTCCTTCATACCCGGCCGGAGTGGCGCGGCTGTCTCGTGAGATTCGACGTCGTCGGCATCGAGGGTCAGCCGAACGGCTCGCACGAGATCGCGTGGATCAAGGATGCGTTTCGCGCCTGATCGCTTCGCCGTTACTTGACGACCTGGAGCTTCGGCTTTTTCGACGCGGGCGCGCCGGAACTCGGCTTCCCCGGAGCGCCCGGCGGCGCATCCGTCGGATCCGGATCGGCGTCGCCCTCGGGGAAGATCATGCCTTGCCCCGTCTCGCGGGCGTAAATACCGAGCACGGCGCGCACCGGCACCTGCACCGCGTGGGATACGCCCCCGAAGCGCGCCTCGAAGCTCACGAAATCGTTGCCGAGCTTCAGGGCCTGCGTGGCCGAGAAGCTCACGTTGAGCACGATCTTGCCGTCCTTGACGTACTGCCGCGGCACGCTCACCCCCGGCGCGGCGGCGTCCACCACCAGGTGCGGGGTCTCACCGCTGTCGGTGATCCACTCGTGCAGAGCCCGCAACAGATAGGGCCGGCGGGGCTTCAATGGCGCATGTCCCGTTCCGCGACGCTCAAGCACGCGCGGAAGGCGGAGCGCGCGAAGATCGCATTCATGTATTTCACGATGGGCTGTGCCTGAGACGGCAGCTCGATGCCGTAGAACGGCAATCGCCACAGAATGGGCGCGATGCTCGCATCCACCAGCGAGAACTCATCGCTCAGGAAAAACGGCTTCGCCTTGAACACCTCGGCGCTCGCGCAAATCGCCTCGCACAGGATCTTTCGGCTGTGCGCGGCGTTTTTGCTCTCGCGGTCGATCTCGATCTCCTGGGCGAGCCCGTACCAATCACGCTCGACCCGGTAGAGCGCGACGCGAAACTGCGCCCGGGTGACCGGGTCGATGGGCATCAGCGGCGGATGCGGGAAGCGCTCGTCGAGGTAATCCATGATCACCCGCGAGTCATAGAGCACCAGATCCCGGTCGACGAGGGTCGGAATGCTGTGGTACGGATTCAAATCGAGCAGGTCTTCCGGGAGCTTGAGCGGATCGCAATTGACGAGCTCGATGGCGATGCCTTTTTCGGCGAGCACCAAACGCGTCCGATGACTCCACGGATCAGTCGGCGCCGAAAAAAGGGTCATCACCGAGCGACGTGCCACGAACGCGATCTCCTAGGACCATGAGCGGAAAGGCCCCGCTGCTGCGTCAGTGTACGTCCTTCCAGTATTCTTTTTTCAGCAGGTAGGCGAACACGAAACCCACCAGCAAGAATAGTGTGACAAACACGCCGAGCGACTGACGCTTCGCTTTGACCGGCTCGCCCGCATAATCCAGAAAGTTGACGATATCCCGGACGAACCCATCATACTCCTGCTCGGACATCGCGCCCGGGGTCGTCAGCTTGACGCCCACCAGCACCATGTGGGCATTGCCCGACGAATCGGGCTCGTTCTTGAACACGGGCTCCTGCAGGCCCTGCAGGCTCGCCAGCACGTGCGGCATGGCCACGCCCGGCAGGTACAGGTTGTTCACGCCCCACATCCGGGTGTTGTCGAGATAGAACCCCTTCATGTACGAGTAGAGATAGTCGTCGCCGCGCTCGCGGGCGATCAAGGACAGCTCCGGCGGCGCCTTACCGAACCAGTTGGCCGCATCCGCGGTCGGCATGGCGCTCTCGATGGTATCGAACGGATTGCTCGAGGTGAACATGAGATTGGCCGTGAGGTCGGCCGGCGGAATCTTGAGATCGCTCGCCATCCGGTTGTACCGGAGATATGTCAAAGAGTGACAGCCAGAGCAGTAATTCATGAAATCCCGCGCGCCGCGCTGGAGAGAATTGATATCGTTGATATCCGTTCCGGCCTGCTGGAGAGCGATCTCGCCTTCCTGCGCGACGGCGAGGCCTGCCGGCGAGAGCGCGAAGGCGATCAATAGCAAGCGCTTAATCATGGAATACGACCCTTTGCGGCACGGGCTTCACGCTGTCGAAGCGCGTGTACCACGGCATCAGCAAGAAAAAAGCGAAGTACAGGACGGTGCAGATCTTGGCCAGCATGGGGTAGATGCCCGCCGGCGGCTTCAGGCCGCAGATGGCCAGGGTCACGAAGGACACGACGAAAACGGCCAGCATGACCTTGTAGATGGGTCCGCGATAGCGGATCGAGTACACCGGCGAGCGGTCGAGCCACGGCACGAAGAACAGGATCACGATGGCCGCCCCCATCACCAGAACGCCCCACACCTGCGTGCCCCAGAACGACGGCACCGCGCGCAACATGGCGTAGAACGGTGTGAAATACCAGACCGGCGCGATGTGCGGCGGGGTCTGCAGCGGATTCGCCGGCTCGAAATTCGGCGCCTCGAGAAACAGTCCGCCGAAGGTCGGTGCGAAGAAGATCACGCCGGCGAAGATCACCAGGAAGAACATCACGCCCATGATGTCCTTCACCGTGTAGTACGGGTGAAACGGCACGCCGTCGAGCGGACGTCCGCGCTCGTCGGTGTGATCGTGGATCTCGATGCCGTCCGGATTGTTCGAGCCGACTTCGTGCAGCGCCGCCAAGTGCACCACCACCAGGAAGATGAGCGCGAGCGGCAGCGCGGCGACGTGCAGGGCGAAGAAGCGGTTGAGCGTTGCGTCCGCGATCACGTAGTCGCCGCGAATCCACTCGACCAGACTCCCGCCGATCACGGGCAAGCTGCCGAAAAGCGAGGTGATCACCTGCGCCCCCCAGAAGCTCATGTTGCCCCAGGGCAGCACATAGCCCATGAACCCCTCGGCCATCAGGACCACGAAAATCAGGCAGCCGAATATCCAGAGGAGCTCCCGCGGCTTGCGGTGCGATCCATAGAGCAGCGCGCGAAACATGTGCAGATAGACCACCACGAAGAAGGCGGATGCACCGGTCGAGTGCATGTAACGGATCAGCCAGCCCCAGCTGACGTCGCGCATGATGTATTCGACCGATGAGAACGCCTCGGCCGACGAGGGCTTGTAGTTCATGGTCAGGAATATGCCGGTCACCAGCTGGTTCACCAGCACGAGGAGCGCAAGCGAGCCGAAGTAGTACCAGAAATTGAAATTCTTCGGCGCATAGTACTCGGAGACCTGGCTGCGCCAGAAAGCCATCACGGGCAGGCGCGCTTCGATCCAGGCCATGAGGCCCTTGCTGCCGGCGGATTCAGGTGCTGCGGCCATTACTCAACCTCGTCAACTTTCAAGTGGATTGGGAAACCTGGTCCTCGCCGATCACGATGCGGGAGACGCTCGCGAATGCATAAGGCGGTACCGTCAGGTTCTTGGGCGCCGGCATGCTCTTGAAGACGCGTCCCGAGATGTCGTACTTCGATCCGTGGCAGGGGCAATAGAAGCCGCCGGGCCAGTTCGCCCCGAGGTCCGTGCCCGCGACCTGAAACGCGTTGTTCGGCTCGAACGCGCCGAGCGGGGAGCAGCCGAGATGCGTGCACACCGCCAACCCCACCCAGTATTCGGGGTTGCGGGCGCGGACGGGACCGGAAGCCTTGATGTAGGCAGGCTGGTCCGAGTCGTCCGAATTCGGATCGGCCAGCAAGTCGTTGTGATTGGCAATGGCGTCGATGACCGCCTTGCTCCGGCGCACGACGAAGATCGGCTGGCCCCGCCAGGCCACCTTCAGCATCTGGCCGTCCTCGAGCTTGGAGGCGTCTACGGTGACGGGCGCGCCGAGCGCCTTTGCGCGCTCGCTCGGCTGCCACGACGCGATGAACGGGACGGCCGCGAACACGACGCCGACGGCGCCGATTCCCGCGGTGGCGGCCGTCAGCAGCCGGCGGCGGCTATGATCGACCGCGTGGACGTCGTCGACCGGAATCGCTGCTTCCGCCGCAGTGGCGGCGGCCGACTTCAGCACGCTGTGATGGCCGCGGTCAACCCGCTCGTCGCTCATTCGTTATCCTCGAATTGTTCACAAAGTTTCACGAAAACCGCTGTGGGCGTAGTGTTTCCCAAATAATATCGCGGGCGCATTATACACAGATCGCGAGTCTCTTAAGCTTGCCTCCGGAGTGGCATTGCAGAACGCACGCAGCCTCGCAGGTTTCCTGCTAAGAGCGGCGGTGGTCGGCCTCGCCGCCGCCTTCCTCGTCGTGTGGTGGAAGCCGGCGCTCTTGGGCGTGGACGCCGCTCCCGCACCGCGTGCGCCGGCCGCCGCCGAACACGCGCCGATCGTCGTGCAGAGCTTCGCCGACTCCGTCGCGCGCGCCGCTCCTGCCGTCGTCAACATATATACCGCGCGCGTCATCACCGAGCGGCGGCAGGCTGCGCCGCTCGATCAGCTGTTCGGCGACTACTGGCCGAGCTACCGCCAGCGCGTCGAGCGCAGCCTCGGATCGGGAGTGATCGTCGACGCGAAAGGCACGATCGTCACCAACCAGCATGTCATCTCGGGCGCCGATTCGATCCGGGTCCAGCTCTCCGACGGCCGCATCGCCGATGCGGCGGTGGTGGGCCAGGATCCGGACACGGATCTCGCGATCCTGCGTCTGTCCGTCGACAAGCTGCCGGTCATGCCCATGGGACGCTCCGATACCTTGCGCGTCGGGGACATCGTGCTCGCCATCGGCAACCCGTACGGGCTCAGTCAGACCGTGACGCAGGGCATCGTGAGCGCCACGGGCCGCGGCCAGCTCGGCCTCGCGACCTTCGAGAATTTCATCCAGACCGATGCCGCGATCAATCTGGGCAATTCGGGCGGCGCACTGATCGATGCGCGCGGCGACCTGGTCGGCATCAATACCGCCGTCCTCAATCGCGCCTACGGCGGCCCGGAAGGCATCGGTTTCGCGATACCGGTCAACCTCGTACGCGGGGTCATGGAGCAGATCCTCACGCGCGGCCACGTGGTGCGCGGCTGGCTCGGATTCGTACCGCAGGACCTCTCGGCCGAGCAGGCGGCGCGGGTCGGCATCAGCGCGGGCGGCGTCACGGTGGTGAACATCCAGGTGAAGAGCCCCGCATTCGATGCGGGCGTGAGACCCGGCGATGTCATCACCGCGCTCGACGGGGAGGCCGTCCGCTCCTCGCAGGATCTCGTGAGCAAGCTCGCTCAGCTCAAGCCCGGCGCGCAGGTTGAGCTCGCCGGGCGACATGGAAGCGACCCATACAAGATCAAGCTGCCGGTGAGCGAACGGCCGACCCGGCTCGCGCAGGCCGACGTTCAACCGCGGTAGGCGCCCTGCCTGGACGGGCAACCCCTAGCCGGGCGCCCCTAACCGGGCGCCCCTAGCGCCCCTGGCGCGCCCCTACCCAGGCGTTCGACGAATCCGCGCTCCGAGCTGCTGCAGCTTCTCCTCGATGGCCTCGTAGCCGCGATCGATGTGATAGATACGCTCGACCTCGGTGCGCCCGTCGGCCACGAGGCCGGCGAGCACCAAACTCGCCGAGGCGCGCAAGTCGGTCGCCATCACCGGCGCGGCGGTGAGACGCTCGACTCCCTTGATGATGGCGGTGTTGCCCTCGAGCCGGATCTCCGCGCCCATTCGGCGCATCTCGAGCATATGCATGAAGCGGTTCTCGAACACGGTCTCGATGATGGTGCCCACTCCCTCGGCCACGGTGTTGAGAGCGGCGAACTGCGCCTGCATGTCGGTGGGGAAGGCGGGATACGGCGCCGTGCGGATATCCACGGCCATCGGACGGCGCCCGCGCATGTCGACCTCCACCCAGGAGTCGCCCACCCCCATTTTGGCGCCCGCTTCCGTGAGCTTGAGGATGACGGCGTCGAGATGTTCCGGGCGCGTGCTCTTGACGCGGATGTGGCCTCCCGTGATCGCGGCCGCGACGAGATACGTGCCGCTCTCGATCCGGTCGGGAAGCACCTCATAGGAAGTCCCGTGCAGCCGCTCGACGCCCTCGACGACGATCTTGTCGGTGCCCGCGCCCTTGATTTTCGCGCCCATGCTGATGAGGAAATTCGCAAGATCCACTACCTCGGGCTCGCGGGCCGCGTTCTCGAGGACTGTCTCGCCGTCGGCGAGCGTGGCCGCCATCATCAAGTTCTCGGTGCCGGTGACGGTAACGGTCTCCAGCACCAGCCGCGCGCCCTTGAGCCGCCCCGCGCGCGCCTTGATGTAGCCGTTCTCGATGTGGATGTCAGCTCCCATCGCCTGCAAACCCGCGACGTGAATGTTCACGGGCCGCGCGCCGATGGCGCAGCCGCCAGGGAGCGAGACGTCGGCGGAGCCGAACCGCGCCAGCAACGGGCCGAGCACCAGGATCGAGGCACGCATGGTCTTCACCAGCTGATACGGCGCAAAATGCTCTTTGATGGTCGAAGCGTCGACCTCGATGCGCAGCTTCTCGTCGACGGTGAGCGAGACGCCCATGCGCCCGAGCAGCTCGATCATCGTGGTGACATCCTGCAGATGCGGCACGTTCGAGACGGTGACCGGGCCGTCGGCCAGCAGGCAGCCGGCCAGGATCGGCAAGGTGGCATTCTTGGCGCCGGAGATCCGGATTTCGCCCTCGAGCGGAATCCCGCCCTGAATCTGCAGCTTATCCACGAGCCGGGCTCGTCTGGCCCGCGTGCTCCTCCGGCGTATACACCTTGAGGGCGAGCGCGTGTATCTCGTTGCCCATGAGACTGCCGAGCGACTCGTAGACCAGCTTGTGGCGCTGCACTGAGCGCAGCCCACTGAATTTCTCCGCGATCACCACGGCCTCGAAATGCACGTTGTCGTCGCTCGTCACTTGCACGCGGCTGCCGGGGAGTCCCCGCTGGATGAGCTCGGCAATCTGTTGTGGATTCATGCTGTCTCCTCAAGTTGTATCATTCGCCGATGGACCTTGACTACACGGATGAAGGCCTCATCGACCTCGGACGCGCGGCCCTGACCGTCGAAATCGACGGCTTGAGGGCTCAGCTGCCCCGCTTGGGACACGAGTTTGCACTCGCCTGCCGAATTTGTCTTAACTGCCGCGGCCGCATCGTCGTCACGGGGATGGGCAAATCCGGGCATATCGGCGGCAAGCTCGCCGCCACGCTCGCGAGCACCGGCACGCCGGCGTTCTTCCTGCACCCCGGGGAGGCGAGTCACGGGGATGTGGGGATGATCACCCGCGATGATGCGGTGCTCGCGCTCTCCAATTCGGGCGAAACGGACGAGATCATGACCATCGTGCCGTCAATCAAGCGCCTGGGCGTGCCGCTCATCGCCTTCACCGGCAATTCGAGCTCGGCGCTCGCGCGGGTCGCGACCGTGCACCTCGATATCGGTGTCCCCGCCGAGGCCTGCCCCCTGAACCTCGCGCCGACCGCGAGCACGACCGCGGCGCTTGCGGTGGGCGATGCGCTGGCAGTCGCGCTCCTCAAGGCGCGCGGTTTCACCGAGCAGGACTTCGCGCGATCGCATCCCGCCGGCACGCTCGGGCGGCGGCTCCTGCTGCACGTCAAGGACATCATGCGCACGGGCGATGCGTTGCCGCGGGTGCCCCCCGGAATGCCGCTCGGCGAGGGTCTCATCGAGGTCACCCGCAAGGGCCTCGGCATGACCGCGGTCGTCGATGAATCGAGCCGCGTGCTCGGCGTATTCACGGACGGCGATCTGCGCCGCGCGCTCGACCGCTCAGCGGATCTGCATCGCACACGCATGGACGAGGTGATGACGCGCGGGCCCAAGCACGTACACCCCTCGACGCTCGCGGTCGAGGCGGTGCTGCTGATGGAGACCCATCGCATCACCTCGCTCATCGTGGTCGACGGCGAGGGCGTGCTGGTCGGCGCGCTGAACGTGCATGACCTGTTGCGCGCCGGTGTCGTTTGAGGGCGGGTGTAACGCCGCCCGCAGGGGCACGCACGGCGGCGGGCGCAGCTGGCCTCGCATGACGGCCCGCCGCCCGACACCGCTCGCCCGCATCGAGCTCCTCATGCTGGACGTCGACGGCGTGCTCACCGATGGTCGGCTGCATTTTTCGGGCCGCGGCGAAGCCTTCAAATCGTTTCACGTGCGCGACGGCCACGGCATCAAGCTCCTCATGGAAAGCGGTGTCACCGTGGCCGTGGCGAGCGGGCGCCGCTCCCGGGCCGTGAGCGCGCGCATGCGCGAGCTCGGCGTGCGCCATGTGACACAAGGCTGCGGCGACAAGCTCGATGCGCTTCGGAAGCTCACCCGGCGCTTGGGGCTCGACCCCCTCGCCGCCGCATGCCTCACGGACGACACACCCGATTTGCCGTTGATGGCGGCGGTGGGCTTCGCCGCGGCGGTTGCGGATGCGCATCCGCTGGTGCGAGCCGCCGCGCACTGGGTGAGCAGTGCGCGGGGCGGTGCCGGCGCGGTGCGCGAACTGTGCGATGCGCTGCTGCGTGCGCGCGCAACGACCGGAGCGCGCTGATGGCGTTTCGGATGTTCACCATCCTCGCCGTGATTGCGCTGGGAGTCAGCACCTGGTTCCTGAGCTCGCCCAGCCGGCGGCCGGCCGGCGACACGGGCGGCGCGCTCGCCCAGCTTCCGGGCTATTATCTCAAGAACGCCGTGCTCACCGATTACGACGTCAACGGCGCCGTCTCCATCCGGATTCACGCCGATCGCATCGATCAGGTCGATCACACCACCGAGGTGGCGCTGTACAACGTGCGCGTCGACTATCAGTCGCCGCAAGGCCAGGCCTGGGTGCTTCTGGGCGACACCGGGCGTGTGGAGTCGAATGGACAGATCATCGATGTGGCCGGCAATGTGCGGCTGGAGGAGACGAGCTCCGATCATCCGGGAACCGCCGTACTGCACACCGACACGCTGCGCTACAGTGTTCCCGACGCCATCGCCACCACCCAGAGCGACGTGCGCATCGATTTCGGGGTCCACACCCTGACGGCCCATGGACTCGAGGCTAATTTGAAAGAGCGCACCATGCGCCTAGAATCGAAGGTGAATGGTCGCTTCCAACCTTAAGCCGAGGGCTCTGGCCGCCCTGCTCGTGCTCGCGGGCACCCTGGCCTTGAAGCCGGCGGCCGCAGTTGCGGCCGCGCCGCCCGCCGGGCCCATCAATCTCGATGCGCAATCCTCCGAGCTCGATCTGCGCACCAACAACGTCTTCTTCCGCAAGGTGCGCATCGCCCAGGGCACCAATTCGGTCACCGCCGATCAGGGACAGGCGACGCGCGAGGCGCTCGGCAAAGACATGAACAACAGCCTCTGGGTCTTCCGCGGCAATGTAAAAATCACGATGGAGGGAGGCCAGCTCACCGCCGATGAGGCGCAGATCGACTTTACCAAGAAGCTCCTGTCCAAGGCGGTGGCCCACGGCAAGCCGGCCGAGTTCGAGCAGCGCATCGAGAAGACCGGGAAGGTCGCACACGGCCATGCGGACGACATCGATTACGACGCCGCGAAGGGCGTGGTGCGACTGACCAAGAATGCCTGGCTCAGCGACGGTCAGAACGAGGTGCGCGGCGAATCGCTCAAGTACAACGTGCTCGCCCAGAGCATCGTCGCCGATGCCGCCGACCAGAATTCGCAGCGAGTGCACATCATCATCACCCCGCCGCCGACCAAACCATGAGCGTGCTTCGGGCGCTCAACCTCGCCAAGAGCTACAAATCGCGTCAGATTCTCAAGGACATCTCGCTCGAGGTCGAAAGCGGCGAGGTGGTCGGCCTGCTCGGCCCGAACGGCGCCGGCAAGACCACGGCGTTCTACATGATCGTCGGTCTCACCCGCTGTGAGCACGGCGAGATCTATCTGGACAACAAGGACATCGGCCGGCTGCCCATGCATCGCCGGGCGCAGCTCGGTGTCGGCTATCTGCCTCAGGAGCCCTCGGTATTTCGCCGGATGTCCGTGTCGAGCAACATCATGGCCATTCTCGAGACGCGTCCGGGCCTGGACGAGGCGCAGCGCCGCGCGCGCCTGGCCGAGCTCATGGACGAGTTGCACATCGGCCACGTCCGCGACAGCTTGGGGATGAGCCTTTCCGGCGGCGAACGCCGCCGCGTGGAGATCGCCCGAGCGCTCGCGGCCGACCCGCGGTTCATCTTGCTGGACGAGCCCTTCGCCGGCGTCGACCCCCTCTCCGTGTCCGATATACAGAGAATAATCAGACACTTATCCGATAGGGGCATCGGCGTATTGATTACCGACCATAATGTGCGGGAGACCCTCGGAATTTGCGAGCGCGCCTATATCGTGAGCCAGGGAACCGTGCTTACATCGGGTTCTGCGGAGCAGATTCTTGCCAACCCGCAGGTCCGTGAGGTGTACTTGGGCCAGGATTTCAAATTGTAGGCTTGGACCCCGAACAACATGTTGAAGCCAAGTCTGCAGCTTCGTGTCGGTCAGCAGCTCACCATGACGCCGCAGCTGCAACAGGCAATCCGACTGCTGCAGCTCCCCTCCCTCGATCTGCAAGCCCACGTGCGCGAGACCCTCGAGACCAACGTCATGCTCGAGGCCGAGGATGAGCTCGCGCTCGACCCTATCCCTGAGGGCACCCGGGAGGCGGAGGCGCCGCCCGAGGAGAAGTACGCCGAGCTCGACGGCAATGCCGCCGCGCCCGCCGATCAGCGCGAGGAGCCCGAGGTCGAGATCGCCGACGAGGCGTGGGGTGAGCAAACGAGCGGCCCCTCGGACAGCCCCTGGTCCGGCGACGACCGGAGCGGCGACTTCAGCGATCAACACGGCCAGACTCTGCAGGAGCAGCTCATCGAGCAGCTCGAGCTCGCCAAGCTCTCGCCGACCGATCTGGCGATCGCGCGGGTGATCGCGGATGCCATCACCGACGACGGGTACCTGAACGACGATCTCGAGGACATCCGGCTGAGTCTTCGCCCCGAGATCGAGGCGAGCCACGAGGATGTCGAGCGTGTGTTGGCGGCCGTGCAGTCGCTCGAGCCCGCGGGCGTGGGTGCCCGCAGCCTCGGCGAGTGCATCGCGCTGCAGCTGCGCCAGCTGCACGCCGACACGCCGGCTCGCGACATCGCGATCCGCGTGGCGCTCGAGCACCTGGATCTCGTCGCGAACCAGCAGCTCGTGCTGCTGCGCCGACAGCTCCGCTGCAGCGAAGGCGATCTCGAGATGGCGCTCGCGCTGGTGCGCTCCTGCCATCCGCGGCCCGGCGCCGCCGTCAATCCCGCGCAGGCCGAATACGTGATCCCCGACGTGTTCGTGCGCCGTACCGACCACGGCTGGACCGTCGAGATCAACCAGGCGACGGTGCCCAAAGTCCGCGTCAATCAAAGCTATGCGAACGCCATTTCACGCACGCCCGATCATGCGATGCTGCGCACGCAGCTGCAGGAGGCCCGCTGGCTGATGCGGAGCCTGGAGATCCGCAACGAGACCTTGATCAAGGTGGCACGCTGCATCGTGCAGCGCCAGACGAGCTTCTTCGAGCAAGGCGAGGAGGCGATGGAACCGCTCATCCTCAAGGACGTCGCCGAGGCGGTGGAGATGCACGAGTCGACGATCTCGCGCGTCACGACCGCCAAATACATGCACACCCCGCGCGGCGTTTTCGAATTCCGCTATTTTTTCTCGAGCCATGTCGAGGCCGCCGACGGCACCGAGATGTCCTCGACCGCGATCCGCGCCAAGATCAAGAAGCTCATCGCGCACGAGAATCCGGAGAATCCCTGGAGCGACAGCAAGCTCGCCGAGATACTCTCGCGGGAGGGCATTCCGGTCGCGCGCCGTACGGTGGCGAAGTATCGCGAGGGCATGCAGATCGCCCCGTCGAACGAGCGGAAGCGGGCTCAGGTGCGCGCGTCCTAGATCAGAATTCAGGTGACTAAAGCGTTAGGAGGAACTCATGCAGCTCGATCTCAGCGGTCATCATGTTGAAGTCACTCCAGCCCTGCGCGGCTACGTGCTCAAGAAGTTCGAACGGATCTCCAGGCATTTCGAACAACTCATCGACGTCCACTGCGTCCTCACGGTGGAAAAGGCGCGTCACAAGGCGGAGGCCACCCTCATGCTGCGCGGGAACAAGATCTACGCCGACGCGACCGACGGCGACATGTACGCCGCCATCGACGCGCTCACCGACAAGCTCGACCGCTGCGTCAAAAAGCACAAGGAAAAGGTGTCCGATCATCATCCCGAGGAGGTCATCAAGGCCCGCTCATTGCTTTGAGGCAAAGAGCGCGGATGTCTTCCCTGCATGCGTCTGGTCATCGTCAGCGGCTTGTCCGGATCCGGAAAAAGCGTGGCCCTGCATGAGCTCGAGGACATCGACTTCTACTGCGTCGACAACATTCCGGCGGCCCTGCTCAAGCCGTTCATCTCGCACACGATTCGAGGCACCGACGAGGTCTACCGCCGCACCGCGGTAGGCCTCGACGCCCGCAATCGCCCGAACGAGATCAATACCATCCCCGCGCTCGTCGGGGAGCTTCGCCGCGGCGGCATCAGCTGCGAGGTGCTGTTCCTGCACGCGAGCGATGAGGTGCTCCTCAAGCGCTACGCCGAGACGCGCCGCAAGCACCCGCTCGTCTCCGCGGGCGTCAGCTTGCGCGAGGCCATCGATTGCGAGCGCAAGCTCCTCGAGCCGATCACCAGCGCCGCCGATCTCGTGATCGACACTTCCAGCATGGGCGTGCATACCTTGCGCGAGCGGATCCGCGAGCGCGTCGATCGCGAGGCCGAGGGCAAGCCGGCGCTGATGTTCGAGTCCTTCGGCTACAAGCACGGCATCCCCGGCGATGCGGACTTCGTGTTCGATGTGCGCAGTCTCCCGAATCCTTACTGGGAGCACTCGCTGCGGCATCTCACCGGCCGCGACCCCGAAGTGATTGCGTTTCTCTCCGCGCATCCGAGCGTGCGGACCATGATCGAGGCGATCGCCGAGTTCCTGGGCCGGCGGATCGCGGAGTTCGAGCAGGCGAGCCGCAGCTATCTGACCATCGCCATCGGCTGCACGGGCGGACAGCACCGCTCGGTGTACATCGCCGAGGAGCTCGCCGCGCATTTCCGGCGCAGCTACCCCCAGGTGCTCACCCGGCACGATTCGTTGCAGAAGGAGTGATCTGTCCCTGCGCGAGGAAATCGCGTATCTCGTCGGCGCGGGCGCGCGCATCGGCGAGTCCCAGGGCAATGAGCTCGCGGGTATAGCCGCGCTCGAACAGCAGATAGCTCAGCAAGGTACCCGCGCTCGCGCTGCCGGCGCTCGCGCCCATCGCCCGCATCAGCGCGCGCAGGCTCCGCGGCAATTCGGAGCGGTAGCGCCGCGCGATCTCGGAGAGATCCCGGGACGGAGTCAGCACCAGCACCTCGACGCGCCCCCAGCCCGGCTCGGGCTGGCCGCTCAGGCGCTCGAGATCGGACTGCAGCTGATCCATGAAGAGCGAATCGAGCATGAACCCGAACATCTGGCCGAAGGTGGGCTCCATCCGCGACTTGGGCATCCCGAGGCCGGCGGCGGCGGGATCTCCCACGCCGATCACGAACAGGCGGTTGGCTCCCAGGTGAATCGCCGGGCTCAGCGGCGAGAGCTGGCGCATGGCGCCGTCGCCGAAGTATTGCTGGTGCAGGAAAATCGGACGAAACAGAAACGGAATGGACAGGCTCGCCATCAGGTGCTCGAGCGTGAGCTGCACGCGCGCGCCCTTGCGCGCCGCCCGGGTCCAGGGCTCGATGGGTCCGGCGCAGGCGTAGAAGGTGACCGAGTCGGCTTCCGAGTAGCTGGTCGCGCAGATGCCGACCGCCTGCAGATGCTGCTTGTACATGCCGCGCGGAATGCCGTCGAAGTCGAGATTCTTGGCCAACAGCTCCCAGAGCGGCGTGTTGTCGAACAGCGAGCGCGGCGGTTTGACCAGCCAGCCGCCCGACAGCAGCGCGAGGATCCAGTGCAAGCCGGATTTGAGCACGCTCGCGAGATCGGCCTTGATCACGTGATGCACGCGAAACTCGCGCCACACCCTCTCGATGGAGTAGACCGCATGGCGGAAATGCGCGGGGTCCGAGGCGATCGCGATGGCGCTCACGGCGCCGGCGGAGGTGCCGGTGACGATCGGGAAAGGGTTGCGGGCACCGCGCCCCAACAGCTCCGCGATGCCCTTGAGCACGCCGACCTGATAGGCGGCGCGCGCGCCGCCGCCGGTCAATACGAGTCCCGCCAAGGGACGCTGCTCTTGGGATTGATCGTTCACCGGACGGGCGTGCCTCCGGAGCTCAGGGCGCCGATGGCATCGTCGAGTCCCGACAGCGTCAACGGGTACATGCGGCCCTCGAGAATATCGTGGATGATCTGCACGGACGGCGATTGGCGCCAGCGCGCCTCGGGCTGCGGATTGATCCAGGCGAACTTCGGGTACGCGCGCGTCAGGCGCTCGATCCATACCCGGCCCGACTCGGCGTTCCAGTGCTCGACGCTGCCGCCGGGATGCTCGATCTCATAAGGGCTCATGGTGGCATCGCCCACGAAGATGAGCTTGTAGTCCGCGGCGTATTTGCGCATCACGTCCAGCGTGCCGGTGTGCTCGCGGAAGCGCCGCCGGTTATCCCGCCACAGCGCCTCGTAGGGACAATTGTGGAAGTAGAAATGCTCCAGATGCTTGAACTCGCTGCGCGCGGCGGAGAACAGCTCCTCGCAGGTCCTGACGTGGTCGTCCATCGAGCCGCCGATGTCGAGCAAGAGCAGCACCTTCACCACGTTGTGACGCTCGGGCACCATCTTGATGTCGAGCCACCCGCCGGACCGCGCGGTTGCATCGATGGTGTCGGTCAGGGCGAGCTCGGTCGGCGCACCGCGGCGCGCAAACTTTCGCAGCCGGCGCAACGCGAGCTTCATGTTGCGCGTGCCGAGCTCGACGCCGTCGTCGAGATTCGCGAATTCGCGCTTGTCCCACACCTTGACCGCGCTGCGGTTGCGCGAGCCGTCCTGGCCGATGCGCACACCCTCGGGATTGTAGCCGTAGGCGCCGAACGGGGAGGTGCCTGCGGTCCCGATCCACTTGTTTCCGCCCTGGTGTCGTCCCTTCTGCTCCTCGAGCCGCTTCTTCAGAGTCTCCATCAGCCGCTCCCAGCCGCCGAGGGCCTCGATCTTGGCCTTCTCCTCCTCGGTGAGATCCTTCACGAGCATTTTTTCCAGCCAGTCCGCAGGCAGCTCGCGTGAGAGGTGCGCGAAGACTTCCTCCGCGCCTTTGAAATGCGCCGCGAACGCGCGGTCGAATCGGTCGTAATAGCGCTCGTCCTTGACCAGGCACGTGCGCGCCAGATGATAGAAGCGCTCCGCGCTCGCCTGCCCGAGGCCGCGGTCGAGGGCCTCGAGCAAAGTCATCAATTCAGTGATCGTCGCCGGAACACCGGCGCTGCGCAGCAGGAGAAAGAACCTAACGAGCATTCCGGCGATTGAGGAAGAGGAGCTGCTCGAACAGATGCACGTCCTGCTCGTTCTTGAGCAGCGCCCCGTACAGCGGCGGAATCAGCTTCTTCGCGTCGTCGCTCCGCAGCGCTTCGGGCGGGATGTCCTCGGCAAGCAACAGCTTGATCCAGTCGAGGAGCTCGGAGGTGGTCGGCTTCTTCTTCAGGCCCGGCATCTCGCGCACCTTGAAGAAGGTCGAGAGCGCCTCCCGCAGGAGCTCGCGCTTCAAGTTCGGGAAATGCACATCGACGATGCGCGTCATCGTAGCCTCGTCCGGGAAGCGGATATAGTGAAAGAAGCACCGGCGCAGGAATGCGTCGGGGAGCTCCTTCTCGTTGTTCGAGGTGATGACGATCACCGGCCGGTGCCGCGCAACCACGGTCTCGCGGGTCTCGTACACGAAGAATTCCATGCGATCGAGCTCGCGCAGGAGGTCGTTCGGGAACTCGATGTCCGCCTTGTCGATCTCGTCGATCAAGAGCACCGGCTGCACGCCGCACTCGAACGCTTCCCAGAGATTGCCCTTGACGATGTAGTTCTTGATGTCCTTGACCCGGGGGTCGCCGAGCTGCGAGTCGCGCAGGCGCGAGACCGCGTCGTATTCGTACAGGCCCTGCTGCGCCTTGGTGGTGGACTTGATGTGCCACTCGTACAAGGGCTTCCCGAGCGAGCGGGCGATCTCGGCGGCGAGCAGCGTCTTGCCGGTGCCGGGCTCGCCCTTGATGAGCAACGGGCGCGCGAGCACCATGGCGGCGTTGACCGCCTCCATCAGCTCCTCGGTGGCGATGTAGCGGTCGGTGCCGCGAAATTCCGGCTGCGTGGGGTCTTTCAAGGGGCTCACTCGCGCTACTTGCGCACGACTTGGAGGATCTGCATGGAGTTGGTGCCGCCTGCGACGCCCGTGAGCTCGCCCTTGGTGAGGATGATCAGGTCGCCTTCCTTGACGAGCTTGTGATCGAGCAGCGAGCGGAACACGGAGAAATAAAGCGCATCGCGGTCCTTCTCGGTGACATCGTAGGCCACCGGATACACCCCTCGATAGAGCGTCACCCGGCCGCGCGTGGCCTCGTGCCGGGTGAAGGCATAGATCGGAATGTCGGAGCGCACGCGCGACATCCACAGGGTGGTCTCGCCGGACTCGGTGAGGGCGACGATGGCCTTCACGTGCAGATGGTTGGCGGTGTACATCACCGCCGCGGCGATGGCCTCGTTCGCTCGGTCGAAATAGCCGGAATTACGCTGCCGGATGCGCACATGCGCACCCTGATACTTCTCCGCCCCGCAAATGATCTGCGCCATGGCCTCGACCACCTTCGCCGGGTGCTTGCCGGCGGCGGTCTCCGCCGAAAGCATCACGGCATCGGTCCCTTCCATCACGGCATTGGCGACATCCGACACCTCGGCGCGGGTCGGGATCGTGCTCACGATCATGGACTCCATCATCTGCGTCGCGGTGATGACCAGGCGGTTCTGATGACGCGCCTCGTGCATGATCTGCCGTTGCAGCCCCGCGAGCTCGGCGAAGCCCATCTCGACGCCCAAATCGCCGCGCGCCACCATCACCGCATCGCTCGCCCGGACCACATCGGCCAGGTTCTTGACCGCCTCGGCACGCTCGATCTTCGCCACCAGGAGCCCGTGACCGCCGGCTCTGCGCAAGAGGGTCCGTGCCTCGCTCATGTCGGAGCCGTCGCGCGGGAACGAGACCGCCAGATAATCGACCTTGAGCGCAGCCGCGATCTCGATGTCCTGTCGATCCTTGTCGGTGAGCGCCCCCGCCGAGAGGCCGCCGCCTTGCCGGTTGATGCCCTTGTTGTTGCCGAGCTCGCCGCCCACCAAGACGCGTGTCCTGATTTTCGGGCCCTCGATCGCCTGCACCTGGAGGCTGATCTGCCCGTCGTTCAAGAGGAGGACGTCGCCGACCGAGACGTCAGAGGGCAGCTTCTTGTATGCGATGCCGACGGCATGCTCGTCGCCGGCGTCGACGGCCAGCGAGGCATCGAGGATGAACTCGGCGCCGTCGGCGAGCTGCACCTTGCCGGCTGCGAACCTCTCGACGCGGATCTTCGGCCCCTGCAGGTCGCCGAGCACGCCGACGTAGCGTCCCACCGTGTGCGCCGCCTCGCGCGTAAAGCCGAGACGGCGCTCGTGATCGGCGAGCTGGCCGTGCGAGAAGTTGATGCGCACCACATCGACGCCCGCGCGCACGACGTCGGTCGAGCACCTTGAGGTCGTCCGTCGCGGGTCCGAGCGTCGCTACGATTTTCGCCCGGCGCAGGAGGAAGCTCATGCGGCGCGCCGCTCCAGAACGTCCACGGCCGGCAACTTCTTGCCCTCGACGAATTCGAGGAATGCGCCGCCGCCGGTGGATATGTAGGAAATGCTGTCCTCCACGCCGTACTTCTCGATCGCGGCGAGGGTATCGCCGCCGCCGGCGAGCGAGAACGCCTTGCTGCGCGCGATGGCGTTCGCGAGCGTGCGCGTTCCCTCCCCGAACTGGTCGAATTCGAATACGCCCACGGGACCGTTCCAGAGGATGGTGCCGGCCTCGGCGATGAGCTTCGAAAGATGCTCGGCGCTGTCCGGGCCGATGTCCAGGATCATCTCGTTGCTCCCCACGGCTCCCACGGGCTTCACGTCGGCCTCGGCGACGGCCGAGAACTCGGTGGCGACCACGACGTCGGTCGGCATCGGGATGACGATCCCGCGCTTTTGGGACTGCTCCATCAGACGCCGGCAGATGTCGAGCATCTCGGGCTCGTGCAGAGATTTGCCCACATTGAAGCCTTGCGCCGCCAGGAAAGTGTTCGCGATGCCGCCGCCGACGATCATCTGATCGACCTTCGAGAGGAGCGTCTCGAGCACCGTGAGCTTGGTGGATACCTTCGATCCGGCCACGATGGCGAGCAGCGGGCGGGCCGGCTTATCGAGCGCGGTCTCGAGCGCGGTCAGCTCGCTCACCAGCAGCGGTCCGGCGCAGGCGATGGGTGCGTATTTGGCGACACCGTGGGTGCTCGCCTCGGCGCGGTGGGCGGTGCCGAAGGCATCCATCACATAGATGTCGCAGAGCGCCGCCATTTTGCGCGACAGCTCCTCGGAGTCCTTCTTCTCGCCCTTGTTGAACCGCACGTTCTCGAGCAGCACCACCTCGCCGGGGGCCACGGCGACGCCGCCCAGCCACTCGCGCCTGAGCGGCGTCGGCACGCCCAGCAGCTGGGTGAGCCGCTTCGCGACCGGAGCCAGCGAGAACTCCTCGGAGAACTTGCCTTCCTCGGGGCGTCCCAGATGCGACATCAGCATGACGCGAGCCTTGGCCGTCAACGCGGCCTGGATGGTGGGCAACGCCGCGCGGATCCGCGCATCGCTCCCGACCTCGCCGTCCTTGATGGGCACATTCAGGTCCTCGCGGATCAGCACGCGCTTGTCCTTGAGGTCGAGGCTCGTCATTTTGAGGATCTTCATGTAGGTGTCCGCGTCACTCGCCTCCGGCTCAAGCGGCCTTGGACCAGGCGGTGACGGTGTCAAGCATGCGGTTTGAGAAGCCCCATTCGTTGTCGTACCACGAGCAGACTTTCACGAGCGTCCCCTCGATGACCTTGGTGAGCGTCGCGTCGTATATCGAGGAATGCGGATCGTGATTGAAGTCCACCGAGACGAGCGGTTGGTCATTGTAGGCGAGAATGCCCTTCATGGATCCCCCGGCCGCGGCCTTGAGGAGCTTGTGGATTTCCTCGGCGGAAGTCTTGCGCGCGGCGGTGAACGAGAGATCCACCAGGGAGACATTGATGGTCGGCACCCGGATCGCGAAACCGTCGATCTTGCCCTTGAGCTCCGGCAGCACGAGACCGACAGCCGCCGCCGCACCGGTCTTCGTGGGGATCATGGACATGGTGGCCGAGCGGGCACGCCGCAGGTCCGTGTGGTAGACGTCCGTGAGTACCTGATCGTTGGTATAGGAGTGGATGGTATTCATCACGCCCTGCACGACGCCGATGCCATCGTGCAGCACCTTGACCAGGGGCGCGAGGCAATTGGTGGTGCAGGAGGCATTGGAGATCACCGTGTCCGTGGCCTTCAGGCGCTGGTGGTTCACGCCGTAGACGATGGTGGCATCCACATCGTCGCCGCCGGGGGCGGAGATCACGACTTTCTTCGCGCCCGCCGTCAAGTGCGCGGAAGCCTTCGCCTTGCTGGTGAAGAGTCCCGTGCACTCGAGAACGAAATCGGCGCCGAGCTCGCCCCAGGGGAGCTTCGTCGGGTCGCGTTGCGCGATGACCCGGATGCGGTCGCCGTTCACCACCATCGAATCGCCGTCGACGCGCACTTCGCCGTCGAATCGGCCATGCACGGTGTCGTAGCGCGTCAGGTGGGCATTGGTATTGGCATCGCCGAGATCGTTGATGGCGACGATTTGTATCTCACGTTGACGCTTTGCCTCATAAAGGGCTCGCAGGATATTGCGGCCGATACGGCCGTAACCGTTGATGCCCACCTTGATAGCCATCAGATCGCTCCCGTTTTGATGCTTGGACGACGGCGGATCACGCCGTGAATGTCTCGTTGATCGCCTCTTCCACGTGTTCGGCCGTGAAACCGAACTGCTTGAACAAATCCTTGGCGGGGGCCGACGCGCCGAAATGATCGATGCCCACGATGCGGCCCTTAAGTCCCACGTATTTCCACCACGGTTGCGTCGCCCCCGCCTCGACGGCGACGCGGCGCAGGCACGAGGGCGGCAACACGCTGTCCTTGTAGGCCGCGTCCTGGCGGTCGAAGGTGGTGGTGCTCGGCATCGACACCAGGCGCGCCCTGCGTCCTTTGGCGGAGGCGCTGCGCACCGCGTCGGCGGCGATTCCAACCTCGGACCCCGTCGCAATGACGATGACCTCCGGAGGTCCCTCCGAGTCGATCAGCACATAGCCGCCGCGCTTGATCGCCGCGAGCTGCTCAGGGCCCCGCGGCTGCGGCGGCACCGCCTGGCGGGTGAATACGAGGCAGGTGGGACCGTCCGCGCGCTCGATCGCAGCGCCCCATGCCGTGCCGGTCTCCGCGCCGTCGCAGGGGCGCCAGACCTCCATGGTCGGAATCGCCCGCAAGGCGGCGAGCTGCTCGATCGGTTGATGGGTCGGTCCATCCTCGCCCAGGCCGATCGAGTCGTGAGTGAACACGAAATTCACGCGTATTTGCATGAGCGCGGCCATCCGCAGCGCATTGCGTGAGTAGTCGCTGAAGGTGAGGAACGTGCCGCCGTAGGGAATGAATCCACCGTGCGCGGTCATGCCGTTCATGATCGCCGACATCCCGAACTCGCGCACCCCGTAATGGATGTAGTTGCCCGCCGGCGAGTCCGGCGTGAGGACCACCGAATCCTTGCGCAGCGTGCCGTTCGAGGGGGTGAGGTCGGCCGAGCCGCCGATGAGCTCCGGCAGCGCCGGGCCCAAGGCGTTGAGCGCGGCATTGGAGGTTTGTCGCGTCGCGAGCGGTTTCGCCTCCTGCTGTGCCTGCTTGATGAATGCGGACACCTTGTCGTCGAATCCCGACGGCAAAGCCCCGCGCATGCGGCGCTCGAGCTCCGCCGCGGCTTCGGGAAACTCGGCCTTGTACGCCTGATACCGGCCGCGCCATTCCTGCTCCGCCCGCCCGCCCTTCTCGCGCCGGTCCCACTGCGCGCGGATGTCGGCGGGGACCTCGAAAGGCGGCGAGTCCCACTTGAGGTACTTGCGCGCAGCCGCAATTTCGTCGTTCCCCATGCCCTCGCCGTGCATGACCGCGGTCCCCTGCTTGTTCGGGGCGCCCCAGCCGATGGTGGTCCGGGCGCAGATCAGCGACGGCCTGTCGATGACGGCGCGCGCCTCGGCGAAGGCTTTCGCAACCGCATCCCGGTCCTGCCCATCCACCTTCGCCAGCACGTGCCAGCCGTAGGCCTCGAAGCGCTCCGCCGTGTTGTCGCCGAACCAGCCGCTCACCTTGCCGTCGATCGAGATGCCGTTGTTGTCGTACACCGCGATCAATTTGCCGAGCTTCTGCATGCCCGCGAGCGAGGCCGCCTCGTGGGAAACACCCTCCATCATGCACCCATCGCCCATGAACACATAGGTATGGTGATCGATGATCGTGTGGCCGGGCCGGTTGAAGGTCGTCGCGAGCGAGCGCTCCGCGATCGCCATGCCCACCGCGTTCGCGAAGCCCTGGCCGAGGGGTCCGGTGGTGGTCTCGACCCCCCCCAGATGGGCCTCGCGCTCCGGGTGACCGGGCGTCTTGGAGCCGAACTGGCGAAAACGCTCGATCTGCTCGATCGGCAGGTCGTAGCCGGTGAGATACAGCACCGAATACAGCAGCATCGAGGCGTGACCGTTCGACAGCACGAAGCGGTCGCGATCCCACCAGGATGGATTGCCGGGATTGAACTTAAGCACGTCGCGCCACAGGACTTCGGCAATGTCGGCCATGCCCATTGGCGCGCCTATATGACCCGAACTGGCCTTCTGGACGGCATCCATCGTCAGAGCGCGAATGGCATTGGCGAGCTCACGGTGTGTGGGCATGACGACTTCTTCCGGAGGAAATGGGGCGCCATTCTCCCCGATGCGCGCCGCTCCATCAATATCGGGACCCACGTCTCTCTTTGTCGGTGCATACGCGCTTCCCAGGGAACGCGTTCACACAATTGCAGTCTCGTTATGTAGCCGGGCGCGTAGCCGCCGTCATGATGCAGTTCACCGTCGCTCGCGGTCTGTTTTGCTAACATTTTTTTGTATGAAAATTCTACAAATAACCGACCCGCATCTGTATGGCCGCGCGAGCGCGAAGCTGCGCGGTGTCGAGACCGATTCGAGCCTGCGCAACGTGCTCGACGATGCGCTCTTGACCGTACCGGACTATGCCGCGATCCTGGTAACCGGCGATCTGGTCCAGGACGACCCTGCGGGTTATTTGCGCTTCCGCAGCATCTTCGGCGAACTGTCCAAGCCGGTGCTGTGTATTCCCGGCAATCACGACGATCCCGAGGCGATGCGCCGCACCCTCACGGACCCTCCCTTTCAGCTCGGCGGGACGCATTCGGCCGGTGGTTGGCAGTTCGTCATGCTCGACAGCTACGATGCGGGACGCGCGGGCGGACGGTTGATGCAGCGGGAGCTCGAGCGGCTCGACCGCGCGCTTCACGAATCCGCCGCCCACGCGATGGTTTGCCTGCATCACCATCCCATCGAGATGGGCAGCCGCTGGCTCGACAGCGTCGGTCTCGCCAATCCGGATGAGTTCTGGCGCGTCATCGATGCGCACTCCCATGTGCGCGCCGTCGCCTGGGGCCACGTGCATCAGGATTACGACGGCCGGCGCGGCTCGGTTCGCTTGTTCGCGACACCCTCCACGGGCGCCCAATTCCTGCCGAAGAGCGACCGCTTCGCGGTCGACTCGCGGCCGCCGGCCTACCGTCACTTCGCATTGCATCCGGATGGGAGCATGGAGAGCGGCGTGCGCTGGGTGGATGCGCTGTCGAGCCTTACGGCCGCCGCCGGCTGAAGCCGCGGGTGCGAAGCTTGAAGAAAAAGCCGGCTGCGCTCTGTCTCTGGGCGCTCTGCGCCCTGCTCGGCGCATCGCTTGCGGCGGCGCCCGCCCGCGCGGCCGATGGCGAGCTGCATACCTTGTGGGAGCTGCACGGCAAGCACAACACCGTCTATGTGCTCGGGTCGATTCACACGCTGCGTGCGAGCGACTATCCGCTCGCCCCCGCAATCATGGATGCTTACCGGGACTCGACGTCGCTCGTCATGGAGATCGATCTCAAGGAGATCGACTCGCCCGACGTACAGGCCGAGATGCTGCAGAGCGCGATGCTGCCCGCGGGCAAGACGCTGGCGGACGTCGTCGGACCCGCACGCTTTGCGCGCGCGCAGGGCCTGGTGCATGACGTCGGTCTCGATTTATCGATGTTCGGGCAATTCGCTCCCTGGTTCGTCGCCGAGGCCGTCACGCAGATGCAGCTCGAGCAGCTCGGCTTCGACGCACAATCCGGGGTCGAGATGTTCTTCATGGAGCGCGCCCGCGGCGACGGCAAGAGCGTCGCGGGACTCGAAACCGCTCACGAGCAGATGGCGCTTTTCGAGGGAATGCCGATGGAGACGCAGGCCGAATATCTGATGTCGAGCCTCGAACAGGCTCACGACCTGCCCAAGCAGGTGGACGACATGGTGAAGGCCTGGCGGCGCGGCGACACGGCCTGGTTGCAGACCGAGATCAAGTCGGACCTGGGCAGCGATCGCGGGCTCTACGAGTCGTTCGTGGTGGCGCGCAATCGCAAGTGGATCGCGAAAATCGAGACGTTGCTCGACGATGACAAGAATCACCTTGTCATCGTCGGCACCGCTCATCTGGTGGGTAAGGACAGCGTCATCGCCCTTCTGAAAAAGGACGGCGTCGCCGCCGTCCAGCGTTGATCCGCATCACTCCTGGGACGACGGCGCGCCCGAGTGCTGCGCCTTCCAGGCCTGCATCCGCTCCTCGCGCTCCGCTTGCGCCGCGCTCACGATGCCCGGGATCGCATCCCGCTGAGCCTTGGTGAGCACGTTCTCGTAGACGTTCGACCAGGTCTCGCTCATGAGCTGGATGCGCGTCGCAGCATTCTTCTGCGCCGTCGCGATCAGCGCCGGATAGCCGCCATCCGTCGGCGGGGTCGTGGCAAGTGCCTCTCTATTTGCTTTCGAGCTCGCACGCAGCGCCTCGAACTGACTCTTCTGCCCGGCCATGATCGATTTGACCTGCGTCTTCTGAGTGTCGGTCAAATTGAGCTTGTGCAGGACCATGCCCATGAATCCATGATGGCGTCCGTGCCAGTGATGCGCGCCCTCGCCCTCGGTCTGCGTCGTCGCGGTGGTGTTGGCGGCATAGACCGCCACGCCCGACAGTGCAGTCGCGATGCAGAGAGCGGGAACTACTTTCCGTAGGGTAAACATAAAGCGCCTCCTAGAGCGTTACAGTGAGATCAGTCTACGGTTAAACGGCTGGAGCCGACGCCGTGTTGACGCAATGTTGGGTAAACGGCATGCAAAGAATTGTCAATTGGTTTACTACGCCGGATGATGGCGGGACACTTGAATCGATGGGAAACCAGGATATGGCAGGCGCGCTCAGCAAGTCGGAAGCCGGATCGCAGCCGCGAGTGCTGCTGGTGGATGATGATCGCGAACTCTGTCAAATGCTCACCGAGTACCTCACCGCCGAGCACTTCGAGGTGAAGAGCGTGCACGACGGGAGCGATGCGCTCGCCGAGCTCAAGCGGAACGATTTCGAGATCCTGATACTGGACGTGATGCTGCCGAGCGTCGGCGGCTTCGAGGTGCTGCGCAAACTCGGTGCCGGCTACGGCACCCCGATTCTCATGCTGACCGCGCGCGGCGACGATGTGGACCGCATCGTCGGCCTCGAGCTCGGCGCCGACGATTATCTGTCGAAGCCGTTCAATCCGCGCGAGCTGGTGGCGCGCATCCGCGCGATCTTGCGCCGCGCGAGCAGCCGTCCGGCGCGCGGTGCGGCCGCGGAGGAGATCGCCGTGGGCCCCATCGTCCTTCACGCCGGGATGCATCAGGTGCGCGTCGCCGACCGGACGATCGCGCTCACCGGCGCGGAGTTTCGCGTGCTCGAGATCTTGATGCGATCGGCGGGCCAGGTGATATCGCGCGAATCGATGACCGAACAGGCGCTCGGCCGCAAGCTCGTTCCCTACGATCGCAGCATCGATACCCACATCAGCAATTTGCGCCGCAAGCTCGAGCTCGAGGCGGGCAGGAACCCTGAAATCAAGAACGTGCGAGGCTCGGGCTACACGCTCACGTGCGCGCCGGCTTGAGCTCCGCCATGCACAGCCTGTTCGTCCGGATTTTCGTGCTCTTCTGGGTGGCCATGGCGATCATCGTCGCGGGCAGCATCATCGTGACTTTCACGGTGGCTGCGCGCGATTACGAGTCGCGCGAGTTCCAGCGCCGCCCCGCCATGGCCCTGCAAGCCTCCGAAGTGCTGGAAAAGGGCGGCATCCCGGCGCTGCGCAAATGGCTCTCCGCGAACGCGCACGTCACGCCCGATCGCGATCTGTACATCATCGGTCCGGACGGAGAGGACATCCTCGGGCGCCATCTCTCCGATAGCGCCGCACGCCGGCTGGAATTCTTCCGGGATTCGATATCCGAGGCCGAGCCCGGCCCCCCCGGCCTGCCCGCCTCGCGCCCGCCGCCGGGCGGGCCGCCGAATGGCGGGCCGCCGCGGGGGTACGGCAACTTTCGTCCGCAGCGCGTGCTACCGCAGATCGTGGCGCCGGACGGCACGGCCTACACCGTGCTCCTGGTGCCGCGCCGCCCGAGCATCTTCGGCGCCCTGAGCTTGCCCGGCATCTCCTTGCGCATCCTCTGCATCGCGCTCGCGGTGAGCGCGTTTACGAGCTGGTGGCTCGCGCAGCACTTGAGCGCACCGATCCGGCGCATCCAGGAAGGCGCGCGCGCGCTCGCCGATGAGAGCCTCGACGTGCGCGTAAGCGCGGGCCTCGAGGACCGCAAGGACGAGCTCGCGGTGCTTGCGCGCGACTTCGACGCCATGGCCGACCGCCTGCGCGCCAACCGCAGCGCCATCACCCGGCTGCTGCGCGATATATCGCACGAGTTGCGCTCACCGCTCGCGCGGATGCGCCTGGGCGTCGGCCTCGCACGCCAACCGAGCGCCGACCTCACCCGCCAGCTCGACCGGCTGGAGCGGGAAATCGAGCGCCTCGATGCGCTCATCAGCCAGGTGCTCAAGCTCGCGAAGCTCACGGGCACCAACGTTCCGTTCGAGCGCGAAGCATTCGATGTGGACGAGGTGATCGAGGAAGTGGTCCGCGATGCGAACTTCGAGGGCGAAGCCAAGGGTTGCCGGGTCGAGACTCACGGCAGCGCACGGACTCTGATCAACGGCAACCGGGACCTGTTGCGGAGCGCGATTGAAAACGTGCTGCGCAACGCAGTGCGCTATAGTCCCGAGGGTGCGCCGGTGGATGTGGCGGTCCAGAAGGGGGAGACGGGACTCACGGTGTCGGTCCGCGATCGGGGACCGGGTGTCCCGGTGGCCGAGCTCGAGCGCATCTTCGAGCCCTTTTACCGAGTGGCCGAATCGCGCGATCGCGATTCCGGCGGCGAGGGCATCGGTCTTGCCATCACCTCCCAGGTCATGAAGGCGCATGGGGGGACGGCGCGCGCCGAAACCCTGGCGGAAGGCGGCTTCGAGGTGCGGCTCAGCTTCCCACTCGCGGCACTGGCTAAATGACAGGAGAGAGGATGAGCCTGTATCAAGAGGCTTGCCGATACATTCCGGGCGGTGTGAACTCGCCGGTGCGCGCCTTCCGCGGCGTCGGCGGCGAGCCGATCTTCATCAAGCGCGCCGCAGGCGCTCACGTCACGGCCGCGGACGGTCGGCGTTTCGTGGACTATGTGGGCTCGTGGGGCCCGATGATCCTTGGGCATGCCCATCCCGAGGTCATCGCGACGGTGCAGCGGGTGGCCGCCGACGGCCTCTCCTTCGGCGCGCCGACCGAGCTCGAGACGCAGCTCGCGCGGCGTGTGACCGAGCTCGTACCGTCGATCGAGCTGGTGCGGTTCGTGAGCTCGGGCACCGAGGCGACCATGAGCGCGATTCGCCTGGCACGTGGATTCACCTCGCGCGACACCATCGTGAAATTCGAGGGCTGCTATCATGGTCATTCCGATTCGCTGCTCATCAAGGCGGGCTCGGGCGCTTTGACCTTCGGCGTGCCCACCTCGCCGGGCGTCCCGCGCGAGCTGGCCGCCCACACCGTCACCCTGAGCTTCAACGACGCGGGTCAGGTGCGCGATGCGTTCCGCGAGCTCGGGGCGCAGATCGCCTGCGTCATCGTCGAGCCCATCGCAGGCAATATGAACTGCGTTCCGCCCGCCGCGGGATTTCTCGAGACATTGCGCGCGGAGTGCGACCGCTCGGGCGCCCTCCTCATCTTCGACGAGGTGATGACCGGCTTCCGCGTGGCGCTGGGGGGCGCCCAGGAGCTCTACGGAATACGCCCCGATCTGACCACGCTCGGCAAGATCATCGGCGGCGGCATGCCGGTCGGCGCGTTCGGCGGCCGGCGCGAGATCATGGAGCAGCTGGCGCCATTGGGGCCGGTGTATCAGGCGGGCACCCTTTCGGGGAATCCGGTGGCCATGGCGGCCGGCCTCGCCACTCTGGAGCTGATCGCGGTGCCGGGCTTTCACGAGCGGCTGAATGCGGCCACCGACATGCTCGTGCAACGGCTCGCCGGTGCCGCCGCGAGCGCCGGCATCCCGCTCGCCACCAATCATGTCTGCGGCATGTTCGGCTTTTTCTTCACCGGCGAGCGGCACGTCGACAGTTTCTCCAAAGTCATGGCGTGCGATGTCGAGCGCTTCAAGCGATTCTTTCACCGCATGCTCGAGGAGGGCGTGTACTTCGCCCCTTCGGCATTCGAGGCCGGATTCGTATCGGCCGCCCATTCGTCCGCCGACATCGACGCGACCGTCGCGGCGGCTTTGAAGACGTTCGAGAGTCTTCGCTCCTAGGCGCTCAGCGTCAGGGCACCTCAACGTGCGCGCTTTCGCCTCGTTCCTCGGAGTGCTGATCGCAGCCGGTCTCGCCGCGGCGGCGATTGCGTATCCCGTCTTCGAGCTGACCTCGCACATCGCGCCTTGGCCGTTTCACCGCGTCTACGGGCGCATCGCGATGCTCGCGGCCTTGGCTGCGCTGCTCTACTGGTGCAAGCGCCTCGGCGTCGCGAACCGTCGCGACCTGGGTTACGGTCTGCCGCGGCGCCGCTTCTGCATGGTCGTCTTGCAGTCGGGCGTCGTCGGCGTCCTCACCGCCGCCGCAGGCGCCGCGTTCCTGCTCGTGCAGGGGATCCGCATACTGCCGGATCCGGCATCGCTGCTCGCGCCGGGACGCCTTCTGCACCTCGCGCTCGTTGCGCTCTCCTCCGGAATTGCGGTGGCATTGATCGAGGAGACCGTGATGCGCGGCGCCCTGCACAGCGCCGTCGCGCGCGAGGCCGGTGATTGGAGCGCGCTCGTCTGCATAGCTCCGCTGTTCGCCGTGCTGCATTTTTTCGCCAAGACCCATGTCGATGCGCCCAACTGGGCCAGTGGCTTTTACCTGCTGGCGCGATCGTTCGCGCCGCTCGCCGAGTTCTCCAGGGTGCTCGATTCATTGCTGGCATGGACGGCCGTCGGCCTGGTCTTGAGTCTCACGCGCATCCTCACCGGCAACATCGCGGTCGCCATGGGCCTGCACGCCGGCTGGGTGGCGGTGCTGCGAGTCTTGCAGGAGGCCAGCGGCGCGGGAACCGTGCACTCCGCGTGGGTGGGGCGCGTCGACGGGCTGCTCGGCTACTGGGTGCTGCCCTGGTGCGCCGCCATCGCGCTCGCGCTCTGGCTGACGCGCAGACTCTGGGTGCCTTACGCGTCCGGTGAAACGACGGGGGCCAGCGGGGCGATCTTGTCCAGCCGCTCGAGCGGGTCATCGATCTCGAGATAGCTTTGCTTGTCCTCGAGCGGAATCGGCAGGATTTCCGCAAGTCGATGGCCGACCCACGCGGCATCGTCGAGACGCATGTCGATCGTCGCGTACACCTCGCCGAGCTGCGGCAGCACGTTCTTGAGCAGCGCGGGCAGGCGCGCATGGCGCGCCGGCACGGGGAGTGAGGGCTGGTCATCGAGAACGCGCACCTCTCCCAGATGCAGCCCGTCCGCCCGACGGCTGCGCGCGACGAGCCGAAAGCGCTGCCGCCCCACGCAGGACAATCCCAACAGCCCGTCCGAGAGCTGGTGGAAGTCGATGATTTCCGCCAGCGTGCCCACCTCGTACAGCTGGATGTCGGCGGCGCCCACCTCGTGCCCCTCGCGGATCAGCACCACCCCGAACCCGCGCCCTTCGCGCATGCATCGGCGCACCATGTCGTAGTAACGCGTCTCGAAGATGCGCAGCGGCAGCGGGCCGTCCGGAAACAGCACGAGCCGAAGCGGAAACAAGGGGATCTCCGTCACCCCGCCTCCGGCGCCGTCGGCTCGCGGGCGCGCAGCGCGGCGAGCAGCTTCTCGTGCAAGCCCCCGAAACCGCCGTTGCTCATGACCAGCACCTGATCTCCCGGCCGCACGTCGGCGGCGATCGCGGCGACCAGCTCCTCGACGGTGCCTTCGATGTGCGCCCGCGCACCGAGCGGGGCGAGCGCGGCGGCCAGGTCCCAGCCGAGCCCCGGCGCCTTCAGAAACCAGGCGCTGTCGGCCGCAGCGAGCGCGGGCGCAAGCTCGTCGCGGTGCACGCCGAGCTTCATGGTGTTCGAGCGCGGCTCGAGGACTGCGATGATACGCGCGTTCGGCACGCGAGCACGCAGGCCCGCGACCGTGGTCTCGATCGCGGTGGGATGGTGCGCGAAGTCGTCGTATACGGTGATGCCGCCCACCATGCCGCGAATCTCCATGCGGCGCTTCACGCCGCGGAACTGGGTAAGTGCGAGCGCCGCGCGTTCCGGCGCGATTCCCACGTGATCGGCGGCGGCGATCGCCGCGAGCCCATTCATCACGTTGTGCTCGCCGAGAAGCTGCCAGCGAACCTTCGCCACGGGATGTCGGCCGCGCTGTACCGTGAACTCGCCCCACGAAGAACCCGGCTCGAGCGTCGCGCTCCAGTGAGCACCCTGGCGCAGCCCGAAGGTCTCGCGCGGCGTCCAGCACCCCGCGGCGATCACTGCCTCGAGCTCCTGGTCGCCGGCATTCTGCACGATGCGGCCGGAGGCCGGGACCATCCGCAGGAGCTCCGAGAACTGCCGCCGGATCGACGCGACGTCGGGATAGATGTCCGCGTGATCGTATTCCAGGTTGTTGAGGATCAGCGTGCGCGGACGGTAGTGCACGAACTTGGCGCGCTTGTCGAAGAACGCGGTGTCGTATTCGTCCGCCTCGATCACGAAATGCGCGGAGGCGCGCGCCGCGCCGCCGAGTCGCGCGGTCGCATCGAAGTTGCTCGGCACCCCGCCGATCAGATAGCCCGGATCGAGGCCGGCATGCTCCAGAATCCAGGCGAGCATGCTCGCCGTCGTCGTCTTGCCGTGGGTACCCGCGACCGCCAGCACGTGCCGGCCCTGCAGCACATTGTCGGCGAGCCACTGCGGTCCGGAGACGTAGGGCATGCCGCGGTCGAGGAGGGCCTCGATCACCGGGCGTCCGCGGCTCAGCGCATTCCCGACCACCACGATGTCGGGATCGAGATCGAGCTGCTCGGCGCCATAGCCCTGGATGAGCTCGATGCCGAGCGCGGCGAGCTGGTCGCTCATGGGCGGATAGACGTTCAGATCGGATCCGGTGACGCGATGGCCCGCGGCCTTCGCGATGGCCGCGACGCCGCCCATGAACGTCCCCGCAATCCCTAAAATATGCACGTGCATGGTCAAGACTTCGGCAAGAATTGCTGCTCCAGAACCATGGACAGCAGCAGATAGCCCACACTGATGGCCGCGCCCAGCCCGAGCCTCGCATCGAGCGCCGCGCGCCAGATGTTCGCGCACGCGAGCAAGTACCAGATGAGACCCACCAACAGCAGCACGCCGACGGGAAGCGAGAAAGGCCCTTCGAAGCCGATGAAGCTCAGCAACGAGCCGAGCGGATAGAGCACCAGCTCGGCGAGCACGGCGACGCCCAGGAGCGCGGTCCCGGTCTGCAGAAATCGTTGGCGCTGCCGGGCGACCGCCAGCACCACCCAGGCGAACAGCAGCGGCAGGCCCACGGAAAGCGCGACGCGCGCGAGAATCTCGCCCGGCGGCGCGAGCGGCAGCAGCGCGCCGATCACCTCGAGCAGCGCCGCCGCGGCAGCGACCAGGCACAGCAACAGCACCGACGCCGGAAGCTCGCCCGGGGACTTACGCCAGAGCGCGATGTCCAGAAACACTTTTGCAAATCTCAGCATCGCTCGATTCGGTCATAATGAGTGCTCAAATTGTACTGGATCGAAGGCATGCCTGATGTAATTTGGATCGAGCGGGACGAGGAGCTTGCCGGGCTGGCGCGCGCCCTCGAGCACGCCGATTCGATCGGCCTCGATACCGAATTCATGCGCGAGAGAACCTTCTTCCCCGGCCTGTGCCTGCTGCAACTATCGGCGGCCGCGGATATCTGGTGCGTGGACACCTTGCGCTGCAGTCTCGAGCCCCTGGTACCCGCCCTCACTTCCGCCGCCTCGCGCAAGGTGATCCACTCCGCCCGCCAGGATCTCGAGGCGTTCTATCTCAACGTGAAGGATGCGCCCGCGCGCGTGATCTCACCGGTATTCGACACTCAGATCGCCGCGGGCTGCATCGGGCTGAAGCCGCAGATCGGTTACGCGGATCTCGTAAAGACGCTGCTCGACGTGAGCTTGCCCAAGGGACAAACGCGCACCGACTGGTCGCGGCGCCCTCTGACGCCGGCGCAAATGGAGTATGCGGCGGACGACGTCGCCTATCTCAACGAGATCGCGGAACGCCTGAGCGAGCGTCTGCGGACGCTCGGGCGCGAGCAATGGGTGATCGAGGATTGCCGCGCCCTCGAGGACCCGCTGCTCTACGAGCCCGACCCGGCGGACGCCTGGAAGCGGCTGCGCGCCTTGCGGAAACTCCCGCCGGCCATGCGCGCGCGCGCCAAGGTGCTGGCCGTGTGGCGCGAGAAGACCGCGCGGCTGCGCAATCTCCCGCGAGGCTGGATCCTGACCGACGAGGCTCTGTTCCAGACCGCCGAAAGCCTGCCGCCGACGGCCGCAGCGCTCGCAGCGGCACTGTCGTCCCGACGTCCGATGAGCGAGCCGCTGGCCGAGACACTGCTCGAAGAGCTGCGTGCAGGCGCGGCCGAGGACGGCAGCGCCGCACCCGCCGAGGATTTGCGGCCCACGCCGGAGCAGAAAGCGCTCGCGGAGCGCCTGGCCGCGGTGGTCGATGCGCACGCCGCCGAGCTCGGCATCAGCGCCGAGATCCTGGCGACGCGGGGGGAGCTCAAGGCACTTGCGATGGGCGATCGGCGGGTGGCGGCGCTCTCCGGCTGGCGCCGCGCCGAAATCGGGGAGAAACTGCTCGAGACGCTCGGCTGAGTCAGCGCGCTCGCATTCAAGCCGAAGCCGCGCCGCCTCCGACCGCGCGCTGAATGCCCCGGAACACCGTCTCGACGTCCGCATCGGCATCCACGATGCGCAGCAGCCCCGCGTCCTGGTAATGCTTGATGAGCGGCTTGGTCTGCCCTTCGAACACCTCGAGCCGCTTGCCGATCACCTCTTCCCGATCGTCGGGACGCTGGATGAGCCGCGCCTTCTCGCCGCACTTGTCACACTCGGGCAGCGCATCAGGAGCGGTGTAGATATTGAAGACCCGGCCGCAGGCCTCGCAGATCCGTCGGCCGGTGAGCCGTTTGAACAGCACTTTGAGGTCGAGATTCAAGAGCACCACGGCCTCGAGGGGGAGCTTCAGCTCGTCGAGGAGCTTCCCGAGTGCCTGGGCCTGAGCGATGTTGCGTGGAAAGCCGTCGAGGATGAAGCCCTTCCGGACATCGGGCTGCGTCATGCGCTCGCGCATCATGCCGAGCACCGTCGCATCGTCCACGAGCTTGCCAGCGTCCATGGCCGCCTTCGCCTTGAGCCCGAGCGGCGTCCCCTTGCTCACCGCATCGCGCAGCAAGTCGCCGGTCGATATTTGCGGCACGCCATAGGCATCCACCAGCTTTTGGGACTGTGTTCCCTTACCGGAGCCGGGCGCGCCCAAAAGGATTATTCGCATGATTCTCCGCGCGTGAAAGCGCGCTAACGTAGCTTGCGCCGGGTGCCAGCGTCAAACACGGCGCCTCGCGCGTGGGCTGTGCCGCGCGCCGCCCGATCGGCTATCCTGCGGCGGTGTAACCGCGGCACCCGTTCATGAAGCGACCGACCCCAAAAAACGCCTTCTATGCCCAGTCCGGCGGGGTTTCCGCCGTAATCAACGCCTCCGCCTGCGGAGTCATCGAGACCGTCCGCAAGCACCGCGGCAAGATCGGCAAGCTGTATGCGGGCCGTCATGGGATCGTCGGAGCGCTCACGGAGGACATGATCGATACCGGAAAGGAAACTGCCGCGACCATCCGCGGCCTGCGCTACACGCCGGGCGGCGCGTTCGGCTCGGCCCGCTACAAGCTCGCGGGACTCGACAAGAATCGCGCGCAGTACGAGCGCCTGATCGAGGTCTTCCGCGCGCACGATATCGGCTACTTCTTCTACAACGGCGGCAACGACTCCATGGACACCGCCCACAAGGTGTCGGAGATGGGGGCACGGATGGGCTATCCGATCGTCTGCATCGGCGTGCCCAAGACCGTGGACAACGATCTGGCGGTAACCGACTGCTGCCCCGGCTTCGGGTCCGCAGCCAAGTACATCGCGGTGGCGACGCGCGAGGCCGCGCTCGACGTGCTGTCGATGGCGCGCACCTCGACCAAGGTGTTCGTGCTCGAAGTCATGGGCCGGCACGCGGGCTGGATCGCCGCGGCGGGCGGCCTGGCCGGCGAGCGCGCCGGCGAGGCGCCGCACATCATCCTGTTTCCCGAGATCACCTTCGACCGCAGCGCCTTCCTGGACAAGGTCAAATCCAGTGTCGAGTCTTACGGCTATTGTGTCGTGGTCGTGTCCGAGGGGGTGCGTGATGCCGACGGCAAATTCCTCGCCGAGGCGGGCACGAAGGACGCCTTCGGCCATGCGCAGCTCGGCGGCGTCGGACCCGTGGTCGCGCAGATGACTCAGGAGGCATTCGGCTACAAGTTTCACTGGGCGGTCGCCGATTACCTGCAGCGTTCCGCGCGCCACATCGCCTCCAAGGTGGACGTCGAACAGGCCTATGCGGTGGGCAAGGCCGCGGTGGAATTCGCCCTCAAGGGCAAGAACGCCGTCATGCCGACGATCGTGCGCAAAACCTCCTCGCCGTATCGCTGGACCATCGGCGAAGCGCCGCTCTCCGCCATCGCGAACCAGGAAAAGACGGTGCCGCGCAATTTCATCACGGCGGACGGATTCGGCATCACGCCCGCGTGCCGCCGCTATTTGCTGCCGCTCATCGGCGGCGAGGACTACCCGCCGTACAAAAGCGGCTTGCCGCGCTACGTCGCACTGAAGGGCGCGAGCGTGGCTAAGCGCCTGCGCGAAGCCTTTGTGGTATGATCTCGCGCCGCGAAGTTCAATAAATCCTTAGCTTTCAACAACATAATACCTTCGAGATCATTCTAATGACCCTTGATAACGCCCTGTTTCTGGCCATCGGCGCCGGCATTCTTGCGATCGTCTACGGCGCATTTTCCGTGCAATGGATATTGAAGCAGCCGGCCGGCAGCGCCCGGATGCAGGAAATCGCCGCCGCCGTGCAGGCGGGCGCGCGCGCTTACCTCAACCGGCAATACACCACCATCGCGATCGTGGGCGTCATCCTCTTCGTCCTGCTCGGCCTCTTCCTCGACTGGCCGACGGCGGGCGGCTTTGCGGTGGGTGCGATCTTGTCCGGCCTCGCGGGATACATCGGCATGAACATTTCGGTGCGCGCGAACGTGCGCACCGCGCAGGCGGCGAACAACGGTATCAACGCCGCCCTGAAGGTCGCGTTCCGCGGCGGAGCGATCACCGGCATGCTGGTGGTGGGGCTCGGTATCCTCGGCGTCGCCGGTTATTACCTCATGATGCGCCGCCTGCTGGGGGACACGGAGGATGCGCTGCGCGCGCTGGTGGGCCTCGCGTTCGGCGGCTCCCTAATCTCGATCTTCGCGCGTCTGGGCGGTGGCATCTTCACCAAGGGCGCGGACGTCGGCGCTGACCTCGTGGGCAAGGTGGAAGCCGGCATCCCTGAGGACGATCCGCGCAATCCTGCGGTGATCGCGGACAACGTCGGCGACAACGTCGGCGATTGCGCCGGCATGGCGGCCGATCTGTTCGAGACCTACGCGGTCACGCTCGTCGCAACCATGCTGCTCGGCGGGCTGCTGCTCGGCAAGACGGCCATTCTTTTCCCGTTGGTCCTCGGCGCCATCTCCATCGTCTCCTCCATCGTCGGCACGTTCTTCGTCTCGACGCGGGAGGGCGGCAAGATCATGAACGCGCTCTACAAGGGCGTGATCGTCTCGGGCGTGATCTCGGCGATCGCGTTCTATTTCGTGTCGCAGCGGATCATGGGAGACCACGCCATGAGCATGTGGCTTTGCACGCTCGTGGGCCTCGCGCTCACCGCCGCCATGATCGTGATAACCGAATACTACACGGCGACCGAGTATGGTCCCGTGCAGCACGTGGCCGCCGCCTCCCAGACCGGTCATGCGACCAACATCATCGCCGGCCTCGGGGTCTCGATGAAGGCCTGTGCCCTGCCGGTGATCGCCGTCTGCTTGAGCATCTGGGCCTCCTACCGGCTCGAAGGGCTGTACGGCATCGCCATTGCCGCCACGGCGATGCTTTCCATGACCGGCATGATCGTCGCGCTCGACGCGTATGGACCCATCACCGACAACGCCGGCGGGATCGCGGAGATGGCCGGCCTCGACAAGAAAGTGCGCGACATCACCGATCCGTTGGATGCGGTCGGAAACACCACCAAGGCGGTCACCAAGGGATATGCCATCGGCTCGGCGGGCTTGGCCGCGCTCGTGCTGTTTGCGGACTACACCCACAAGCTCGAGGTGGTCACCGGACATGCCAGCGCATTCGACCTGTCGAACCCGGCGGTAATCATCGGCCTGTTCATCGGCGGACTGATACCGTATCTGTTCGCCTCCATGGCGATGGAGGCCGTGGGACGGGCGGCCGGCTCGGTCGTGAACGAAGTGCGCCGTCAGTTTCGCGAGATCAAGGGCATCATGGAGGGGACGGCGAAGCCCGACTACTCGCGTGCGGTCGACATGCTGACGCGCGCCGCCATCAAGGAGATGATCGTACCCTCGCTGCTGCCGATCGTCGTGCCGATCATCCTCGTCCTGGTGGTCAATTGGCTGATGGGACCGGGCAGCGGCGTGCTCGCCCTGGGCGGCCTGCTGATCGGCACCATCATCACCGGCCTGTTCGTGGCGATCTCGATGACCACCGGCGGCGGCGCATGGGACAACGCCAAGAAATACATCGAGGAAGGGCATTTCGGAGGCAAAGGCTCGGATGCGCATAAAGCCGCGGTGACCGGCGACACGGTCGGCGATCCTTACAAGGATACCGCCGGCCCCGCCATCAACCCGTTGATCAAGATCATCAACATCGTGGCGCTTTTGCTGGTTCCGCTGCTCGCCAAGCTGACGTAAAAAGCCCGGATTTCGCCTGCGCGGCCGCCATTCGTGGGGGGCGCCTGCGCGCGGCGCGGCGCGCCGGCGACTGCGCTTCAGATGTCGAAGTAGATCGCGTCCGGCTCCGCCGCCCCGTCGCGGGAGGCAACCCGCAAATCCGGTTCCTTGAGCGATACGCGCGAGCGCGGCGGAATGCTGCGCGTCAAGAAGACCGAGCCGCCGATGACGCTGTTCGCACCCACCACCGTCTGACCGCCGAGGACGGTGGCGTTCGCGTACAGGGTCGAGCCGTCTTCCACCGTGGGATGGCGCTTGCGTCCGCGGATGATGTGCCCGGCCGCATCCTTGGGCAGCGACAGCGCACCCAGAGTCACGCCCTGGTAGAGCTTCACGCCCTCCCCGATCTCGGTGGTCTCCCCGATCACGACACCGGTGGCGTGATCGATGAAGAAGCCGCTGCCGATCCGTGCCCCCGGGTGAATGTCGCAGCCGGTCTTGGAGTGCGCCCATTCGGTCATGATGCGCGCCATCATCGGCACGCCGAGATCGTAGAGCGCATGCGCGATCCGGTAGACGCTGACGGCAAGCACGCCGGGATAGGCGAGAATCACCTCGTCCAGGTTGGTGGCGGCCGGATCGCCGTCGAAGGCCGCTTGGACGTCGCGCACCAGGAAAGCGCGGATCTCGGGAAGGCGGCGCAGAAAGACCTGCGTCAGCTCGCGTGCGCGGGGCGCGCACTCGCCGAACTCGGGGCTCGCCTCGCGCTCACGTCCGTAACACAAGCAGTGCTCCATCTCCCGCTCGACTTTCGGCGCGAGCTCGGCGATCGCCTGCGCGACGTAGTCGCCCAGATTTTCGTAGTTCAGGTCGCCGCGCCCGAAATAGCCCGGATACATGAGGTCGAGCACGCGCTGCAGAATCTCCGCGATGGCCTCGCGCGAGGGCAGGTAGTGGCGCGCGACCCGGCGCGCCCGCTCATCGCCGAGGTAGCTCTCGAGCAGCTCCTCGCCGAGCCGCTCGAGCGCGCTCGGTTTGGGCTTCGATGTGGCGGCGGTGGTCACGAACCGCTCAGGCAACCGCCTGCATCTTCTCGACGTCCTCGAACAAGCCCTCGAACAACGCGCCCGACAGATAGCGCTCGCCGGCGTCCGGCAAGATCGCCACGATCATTTTGCCCGCGTACGCAGGCTCGCGTGCCAGGCGCAAGGCCGCGGTCATCGCGGCGCCGCAGGAGATCCCGCAGAGCATGCCCTCCTCGCGCGCAAGCGCGCGAGCCACGGCGATCGCCTCCTCGTTGCTCACTTGCTCGACCCGGTCGACGAGCGACAGATCGAGATTCTTCGGAATGAAGCCTGCGCCGATTCCCTGAATCTTGTGCGGAGCGGGGGTCGGCGTTTGGCCCGCGAGCGTCTGACTGATCACCGGCGAGTTGGTCGGTTCCACCGCCACGGTGAGTATGTTCTTCCCTTTCGTGTGCTTGATATAGCGGGACACGCCGGTCAACGTACCGCCGGTGCCGACACCCGTCACCAGCACGTCGATCTTGCCCTCCGTGTCGTTCCAGATCTCCGGTCCGGTGGTACGCTCGTGGATGCCCGGATTCGCTGGATTGTCGAACTGGCGCATCAACAGGTATTTGCTCGGATCCGTCGCAGCCAGCTCCTCGGCTTTGGCGATGGCGCCCTTCATGCCCTTGGCCCCGGGCGTGAGCACGAGCTTGGCACCGAACGCGATCAGCACCTTGCGCCGCTCCATGCTCATCGTTTCCGGCATCGTGAGCACGCACCCGTAGCCGCGTGCTGCGGCTGCGTAGGCAAGCGCGATGCCCGTATTGCCGCTGGTGGCCTCGACCAAGGACATGCCGGGCTTGAGCGCACCGCGCTCTTCCGCATCCCACACCATGGCGGCGCCGATGCGGCACTTCACCGAGTAGGCGGGATTGCGGCCTTCGATCTTGCCGAGAACCGTCGCAGTGCTCGCCGCGTCCAGTCGGTTGATGCGCACGAGCGGCGTGTGGCCGATGGATTTCGTGTTGTCTTCATAGATGGGCATGCGGCACCTCGACGTTTTCGGGAATGGGTGAATTTTCCTCCTAAGCATGGGGGAAAAGCCATAGAACTTTGTTATGAGCGCCTGCCGGACGGTTATAAGGTATCGATTTGCAGCGGCACGGGCGTGATGGACAGCGGCTGGGGCCGGGCGATGATGAATCCTTGCACGAAGTCGATGCCCATCTGCCTGACCGTATCGAGGGAAAGCTGATCCTCGACCTGCTCGGCGACGATGCGGAATCGCAGGCTCCTCGAGAGCTCGATCATGGCGCCGACCATCGCCTGATTCACGGTATCGACGGCGAGGTTTGCGATGAACGAGCCGTCGATCTTGAGGTAGTCCATCGGCAGCGTTCTCAAGGTAGCGAACGAGGAAAGGCCCGAGCCGAAATCATCCAGCGCGAACTCGCAGCCCATGCCGTGCAGCACGGCAATGAAGCGGCGCACATGCTCGAGATTCGCGATCACCGCGCTCTCGGTGACCTCGAAGCAGATGTCGCCCGGATTGGCGCCGGTGTGGTCGAAGCAATCGACCACGAACTCCAGGAATTCCGCATCGCCCAGGGTCTGGCCCGAGATGTTGATCGCGACACTGCGGCCGGCCGGCAGCCTCATGCCACCGCGGCCGAGGGCCGACAGGACCGCCTGCACTACCCAGCGATCGACGTGCGGCATCAGCCGATAGCGCTCCGCGGCGCGAATGAATTCCGCCGGTGGTGAGCTCGGCTGACCGCTCTCGGCCTCGAGACGTATGAACACCTCGAGTGCCGGTCCGCGCTCGACGCCGCTGTGCGCGGGCACGATGGGCTGGTAGTAGAGCTCGAATCGATTGTCGCGCAGCGCACCCTGCAGCTTCTGCAGCCAATGGATCTCGCCGCTGTGGCGCGCGTTCGCCTCTTCTCGCGCGGAGTACACGTGAACGTGCACCCCGCCCTGCTTCTTCGCGACATAACAGGCCGAATCCGCGGAATTCATGATTTCCTCGATCGAGCCCCCGCCGCGGCCGATCTCGACCAGTCCGATGCTCACGCCGATATTGAAGATCTTGTCCTTCCAGATGAAGCGATAGTCGTCCACCGCGCGCACCACGTCATCGGCGATCTGGCGCGCCTTCTCGAGCGGACAGCCCACGAGCAGGAGCGCAAATTCGTCGCCGCCGATGCGGCCCGCGGTATCGGAATCGCGCACGGCGTCCTTGATGATGGTCGCGACCTCGCGCAACATATTGTCGCCCGCCGTGTGTCCGCAGGTGTCGTTCACGACCTTGAACCGATCGAGATCGAGGTAACACAGCGCGTGCGCCACATCGCCGGTCTGCGCGGCATCCATGGCCTCGCGCAGCCGCCGCTCGAACTCCCGCCGATTGACCAGGCCGGTCAAAGCGTCGTGACTTGCCTGATAGCTCATCTGGCGGGTGAGTCCGCGCATCTCGCTGGTGTCGTGCATCACGAGCACGAGCCCCGAGGGAAAGTCGCCATTGGATTTGAGCGGCGTGACGCTGATCTCGACCGAGCGCTCGAGCGAGCCGTTGACGGGCACCAGCACGGCGCGCTTGCCCATGGTGACGCGCCCGCCCGTCGCGAGCGCCTTGCGCACCGGATCCCCGAGCGAACGCCGGTCGGACTCATCGACCAGCGAGGCAACGTCGGGAAAGGTCTTGCCCATGACCTGCTCGAGGCTTTGCCCGAGAAGTGCCGCGGCGGCGTGATTGACGTAATCGATCCGTCCCTCGGCGTCGACGGTGATGACGCTTTCCCCCATGGCATCGAGCGTGACCATGGCGCGCGGCCGAGACGGCGCGGGGTCATTCGGCGCGCTCGGCAGCATCTCGAGCGCGGTGAGGAGCAGCGCCGGCGCGCCGGCGCTCTCGATGACCGTGCTCGCGAGCTCGACGCGGCTCACTTCGCCGTGCTTGCCGACGAGCTCGATCTCGTAGCGCTCGGCCGCAGGCTCGCCGGCCAGGCGCCGATGCAGGTTGCTCTCCACGAGCTCGACATATTCCGGCGCCGCGAACTGCGCGAGCGATCTGCCGACCACCTCGCCTGCACTCATTCCGAGCATGTCGAGAAAGCGGGCGTTCGCGAACACGATGTTCTCACGATGCACCAGGACCGCATCGTGCACGGTCTCCACGAGACGCTGGAAGAGCTGCTCGCGATCCTTGAGGCGCGTGCCGCGCTGGTCGAGGTCATCGAGCAACCGATTGATCGCGCCGCCGAGCTGCCCGAGCGGCGCGGACTTTTGTTCGACACCGATGCGTCCGGCGGGAAGGTCTGCGCTGGTGAGGGCCTGCACCTGCTTGGAGAATTCGGCGACCGCCTGCTCCTGACGGCGCTTCCAGCGCAAGAGCACGCTCACGCCCACGGCTGCGACGGCTGAGGTCAAGAGCAATAGAGCAAGAGGAGACAAAATCAACGATGACCTCGGTTGCGATTCCTGCGACGCTTTGTGTATGCCCCCCCTGTTGGGCGCGTCTTGATCGTCTACGATTGAGAGAATACCCCACAGGCATGGCGAAACCTGCAGAAATTGACCATAATCAGCAGGTTAATCAGCAAGGAAACCATGGATACTCTGGCCGCTCGACAGCAGATGGTGGATCAGCAAATTCGCACGTGGGAAGTGCTCGACCCGCGCGTGCTCGACGCCGTCGCGGCGGTTCCGCGCGAGGCGTTCGTGCCGAGCGCGTATCGCGACCTCGCGTTCGCCGATGCGCCGCTGCCGATCGGCTGCGGTCAATGCATGCTCGCTCCGAAAGTCCAGGGCCGCATCCTGCAGGCGCTGGGCCTCTACCCCTCGGACGTCGCTCTCGAGGTCGGCACCGGATCGGGCTATCTCAGCGCGTGCATGGGACTTCTCGCGAGCTCGACGCGCTCGATCGAGATTCATGCGGAGCTCACCGCTCGAGCCGCCGCGAACTTGAGCGCGGTCCCCGATGCGCGCGTTCACCTCGAGACCCGCGACGCCTTCAGCGCGGCGCCTCTCGGCGATTACGACGTCATTGCGGTCACGGGATCGCTTCCGGTCTACGATGCGCGTTTCGAGCGCGCGTTGCGCGTCGGCGGCCGATTGTTCGCGGTGGTGGGATCGGCGCCGGTGATGGATGCGATTTTGGTCCGCCGGGTCGGCGAGGCAGAATGGATTCGGGAAAGCCTTTTCGAGACCGTCATCGACCCGCTGATCAACGCGGCGGAGCCGCGACGGTTCGTGTTCTGATGATCGAGAACCTGACACCGCAGCAGTTTTTGGACAAGCGCACGGCCGGAGCGCCGCTTGTGCTGCTGGATGTGCGCGAGGACTGGGAGACGAAGCTGGCGCCCGTCCCCTCGCCGCACCTTCACATACCGATGGGTCAGGTCGAGGAGCGCCTCGGCGAGCTCGACCCGCAGATGGCGACGGTGGTGATCTGCCGCTCCGGCGGGCGCAGCGCCGAGGTGGCGCAGTTCCTCGCGGCACGGGGTTTCACCGGTGTTTTCAACCTCGCCGGGGGCATCCTGGCGTGGTCCCGGGACCTCGACTCGACGATCCCGCAGTACTGATCCCGGTTGCGTCAGCCCAGGTGATATAGTCGTATATAACACCTCATGAAGCTATTATCTGTCGTTCTCCTCGGCTGTCTCTGGGGCAGCGCCGCATCGGCGGCGGATTTGCTCGCGGTCTACCAGCGGGCGCTGCAGAACGATCCCCAATTGAAGGAAGCTGAAGCGACTCGCCTGGCCGCACTCGAGTCCAAGCCCCAGGCGATTGCCGCCCTGTTACCGCAGATCGGGGGCTCAGGCACGATCTCCCGCGAGAAGGACGCGGGGCAATCGAACCAAACCCAAGAGGTGCAGGTGAACGGCCAGACCCTCATCGAGTCCTATCCTTTCAACGGGCGGGTGAGCACGACTACCCATAAATATGGCGTCGATCTCTCCCAGAACCTGTTCAACTGGCAGAACTGGGTGGCGCTGCAGCGGGCCGATGCCCAGGTGGCCCAGGCCGAGGCGGATTATCAGGCCGCCCAGCAGGACTTGATCGCCCGAGTCGCGCAACGCTACTTCGACGTGCTGGCCGCCGAGGACGACGTCGACGCGCAGCGCGCTAACCTTGCCTCGGTCAGCCGGCAACTCGAGCAGGCGGAGAAGCGCTACCAGGTGGGACTGATCGCGGTCACCGACGTGGAGGAGGCGCGAGCCGCGCACGACAGCGGCGCAGCGGCGGTCATTGCCTCGAAAAGGCAGCTTGCCTCGGCGCAAGAGTTGCTGCGTGAAATCACGGGCGAGGCGTTCGACTATCTGGCGCGCCCCATCGAGCCCTTCGAACTCGCGACGCCGGAGCCGAGCAGCGAGGACCGCTGGGTCGATATGGCCTTGCAACAGAACCTCTCGCTGGTCTCGAGCCGGCTCGCGGCGGATATTGCGCGGGAGAACGTGAGCGCCGCGCGCGGCGGGCATTTTCCCTCGCTCGACCTGGTGGCGAGCCGCTACAAGAACTCGGTGGGCGGCGACTACATCAACGCGAACGGAACGCCGTACGGAAGCACGAGCCTCGACCAGTACCAGAACGTCATCGGGATCCAGATCTCGGTTCCGATCTACTCGGGTGGCATGGTGTCCTCGCAGGTGAGGCAAGCTGTCTACCAGCATCGAGCGGCGAAAGAGAGGGTGGAGCGTGTGGCGCGCCAAACCGAGCACGATGCGCGCGATGCCTACCTCGGCGTGCTGTCGGAGATTTCGCACGTCAAAGCACTGCGCCGTGCGCTCGAATCGAATGTCGTTGCCTTGAATGCCACCGAGTCCGGCTATGAAGCCGGCACGCGCACCGCGGTGGACGTGCTCGCCTCGCGCAGACTCTGGATCCAGGCGCAGACCGACTACTCGCGCAGCCGCTACGATTACATGGTGAACATGGTCAAGCTGCAACAGGCCGCGGGCATCCTCACCGAGCAAAGCTTGAGTCGATTGAACGCGCTCCTCAAGGACGAGCCGCCCAAGCCCGAGGAGAGCGGCGCCGCGGAGGCTCCCCCCTGATCAGTCGGCGCCGAGCAAGGGCTCGATGAGAGCAAGCAGCCGGACGAGGCTCCCTCGATGCGCCTCGACGAAGTGCCGGGCACACTCGCCCATGCGCGCGCGGAGCGCCGGCTCGGCCATCAAGCGCGCAACGACCCCACCGAGCGCGGCTCCATCGGCTACCTCGACGGCGCCGCCCGCCTCGATCAGCCGCCGTGCGATTTCCGGTCCGTTCGCGGTATAAGGACCCGTGATCGCCGGCACACCGAGCGCCGCAGGCTCGAGCAGGTTATGGCCGCCCACCGGCACGAGACTTCCACCGACGAAAGCCACATCCGACGCCGCGTAAAAGGCAGTGAGCTCGCCCATCCGGTCGACGAGCAGCACCTGCGCTTCGGCGCGAACCGAGGCGGCGCCGCTGCGCCGGTCGAAGGCGACGCCGCGCTTCTCGAGCAGGCTCGCGACGCTCTCGAAGCGCTCGGGGTGGCGCGGCACGAGCACCAGGAGCGGCGCGCCGCCCGGCGCAGCCCCATCGCCCGGCGCAGCCCCACCGCCCGGCGCAGCAACCATCGAGCCCAGGAGCGCGGCGTGCGCATCGAGCACGAGCTCCTCCTCTCCGTCATGCGTGCTGCCGGCGGTCCAGACCGGGCGCGCGCCGAGCACGAGGCGGCGCAGGTCGCGCCCCCTTGCGGCCACCGCCTCGCCGAGCCGCATGTCGAACTTGACGTTGCCTACCACGTGAGTGCGCGCTCGCTCGGCTCCGATGGCGATGAAACGCTCCGCATCCGCTTCGCTCTGAGCAGCCACCCAGGCGTTACGCACGGCGGCGCTGAACAGCGCGCCGAAACGGCGATAGCGCGGCACCGAGCGCGCCGCGAGGCGCGCGCTTGCGAACAGCACGGGCACGCCTCGCATGTCGCAACCCCGGAGCAAGTTTGGCCAGAGCTCCGTCTCCATGATGATCGCCATCCGCGGACGGATGCGCGCGAGGAATCGGCGTACCGAGCCGGGTGTATCGTAAGGCAGGAATCGCACTTCGATATCCGCACCGAACAATGCCGCGGCCTGCGCGCGTCCCGTCCGCGTGGCGGTACTGAGTACGAAGGGAACGCCCGGGTGGCGCTCGCGCAAAGCGCGAACCAGCGCCGCGGCGGCGGACACCTCGCCGAGCGATACCGCATGCAGCCAGATGCTCGGAGCATGCAACCGCGGCCCCCATCCAAAGCGCTCGATCAAGTGCGCCCGGTGCGCGGGGTGCTTCACGCTGCGCAGCAGCGTCGTGGCAAACACCGCCGGCGCCGCAACCGCGGTCAGGAGACTGTAGAGAAGCCGCATCATCGAGGCGGCATCGCGGAGGCCTCATAGCCCGAGAGCAGCATCGCCCATTCCTCCGGGGAGACGCGGACCGCAGGCGAGCCGGCTGCTATTTTCGCGAGCGAGCGCCGCAGGCGCTCGAGATTGCGCCCACGCCATGCGCCGGGCCGCCGCAGCCGCCCGCGATCGAAGTCGATCACGCGCACGGAGCCGTCGAAGCCGATCAACACGTTGTGCGCGTTGAGATCCGGATGATCTGCGCCGGCGCCATGCAGGCGCGCGATTGCGGCGCCGACCGCGCGCCAGGTCTTCTCGCTCAGTGCGCCCTCGGCAAGCAAGGTACTCAGGGGCCTGGCCGCCTCGACGCGCCGGGTGATGAGATCGCAACGATAGGTAAAGCGGCTGCGCCGGTAGCGGGCGCCGATGGGCGCCGGCACCGGAAGATCGCGATCGCTCAAGAGCGCAAGCAGCCGGTACTCGACGAACGAGCGCACCCGAGCCTCGCCCAGCCAGGCATACCGGTCGCTCGAGACTCGTGCAGCTGCTCCCCCGCGCCGGTAGTGCCGCAGCACCCAGCGCTGCGGCGGCGGCCCGACGAACCACGCGGCGCCGCGGCCTCGATCCGCGGGGACGAGCTGACTGTGCGCCGCCCAGTATCGCGGCTCGAACAGCGACTCTCCGGCGCTCGCGAGCAGAGCGCCGTCGACCCGCGTGCGATCGATGAGAAGGGCGCCATCGGCGAGAGCGATGCGTCGGCTGCCGTCCTCCCTCATGCTATGCCGCGTTCTCGAGCACCTTGGACCTCAGTTTAGCATCTTCGGCGAGCCGCGAATTTTCGCTAAGATGCGTCCATGAACGAGATCAAGGTGCCGATTTCGCCGGGCGAGCTGCTGGACAAGATCACGATCCTCCGAATCAAGTCGAGGCGCATGGCGGAGGCGAGCAAGCTCGAGAACGTCCGCGCCGAGCTTCGGCTGCTCGAGCAGATCTGGAGTGCCTCGCCGCACGCGGCAGTGGACGTTGCGAGCGATGTCGAGGCGCTGCTCGCGGTCAACGAGCGCCTGTGGGGCATCGAAGACGACATCCGGAGCAAGGAGCGCGCGAAGACCTTCGATGCGGACTTCGTGAGGCTCGCGCGGGCGGTTTACATCGAGAACGACGAGCGAGCCGCGATCAAGCGGCGCCTGAATCTGGCGCTCGGATCGGCCCTGATCGAGGAAAAATCCTACGCCGACTACAAAGCCTAGGAACCCGTCTGACCAATCGGCGCCGTCACGAGGGGCGGCCGCAGTAGGCGCATCGTTAGTCGGCGCATGCCATCAGTCGCGGATGAGCGTGTATTCGGCCCCGCAGTAGTTGCACTTGGCCCAGCCCGTCTGCTCGATCGGCAGATAAACGCGCGGGTGCGAGTTCCACAAGTACATGCCGGGCATGGGACATGACAGCGGCAGGTCCGCGGGCGTGACCGTATATTGATGCTGCGCATTGGCCGGTATCAGATTGATCGTTGCTGCTGTCGTCGCCATCTTCCTCGCCATACCTCGTTGGTCCAACCCTTCAACCGAAGGTCTCGCGCCAGATCTGCTGCACGCGCGCGCGCCTCTGCGCATGCGGAGCGGCCCCCACCACCCGCTCGCCGCCTTCGAGCGACAGGTGATGCAGAACCGTACGATAGCCTATATAGGTTTCCTTGAGCCAGAGCGCCGTCTCCGGCTCGACCAGCCCGGCGGCGGCCAGCGCCTCGAGCTGGCGCACGTTGTCCGAGTAGGTCACGAGCTCGGGATGCTCGCGGGCCCCTTCGAGCACCCAGTATTGGACCAAAAACTCGATGTCGGCGATCCCGCCCGCATCCTGCTTGATGTCGAACTGCCCGCCGCGCGACAGGGGCAGCTCGCGCCGCATGCGCTCGCGCATCTCGGCAACATCCCGGCGCAAGGTGTCGCGGTTCACGGCGGTGCACAGCACTCTTCGGCGCGCCGCCTCGAAGCGTTCGCAAAGGGCCGCATCGCCGCCCACAGCGCGCGCGCGCAGCAGCGCCTGATGCTCCCAGGTCCACGCGTTCTGGCGCTGGTAGGTCTCGAATGCATCGATGCCCGTCATGAGAAAGCCACCCTTGCCGTTGGGCCGCAACCGCATGTCGACCTCGTACAAGCGCCCGGCTGCCGAGTGCATCGTCAGAAGATGCACGATGCGCTGCCCCAGGCGAAGAAAGAACACCCCATTGTCCACGCCGCGGGTTGTTTGCTGAAACTCGCCTGCCGAGTCGTGAAGGAACACGAGATCGAGATCCGAACCGTAGCCGAGCTCCAGGCCGCCGAGCTTGCCGTAGCCGGCCACGGCGACCTTGACGGTAGTCGCGGTCGCCTGGGCCTCCCCGCTTCGAGGAACACCGTGTACGGCGGTCATCTGTGCCCATGCGAGATCCATGCAGCACTGCACGATGAGCTCGGCGATATCGGTAAGCCGATCGCTGACCCGCATCAGAGGCAGCCGCTGGGTCAGATCCGCGAGCGCTACCGAGAAGGTCGCGACCTTCTGGAACACGCGCAGCGCCTCGACCTCCCGCTCGGGGTCGTCAGGGGGCAGCCGCTCGGTACGCGCGGCGAGCTCGCGTGCGAATCGAGCGCGCGACGGCAGCTCGTCGAACGCCTTCGCATCGATCAGCTCATCCAGGAGCAGCGGAAAGTCGGCGATCTGGCGCGCGAGAAAGCCTGAGATCGCGCACACGTCGATGAGCCTATCGAGCGCCGGCGGCTGCTCCTTGAGCAGCGCGAGGTAGGAAGAGCGCGCGCCGATCGCGTCCAGCACACGCAGCACCCGGTCGACCACGACGGCCGGCGCAGCTTTGGCCGCCGCCGCCCTGAGCAGACGCTCCAGGATGATGCGCACGCGGCGCCGCCCGGTCTCGTCCAATCGGCGGTAGGGGGCCGCCTGCCGATAGGCGCCCAGTAAAGCCGCCACCGAGGCTCTCGCGGGTTCGGGGAATTCCGCCCGCCCGAGCTCCTCCGCAATGTCGCTGTCGGGCGAGTCCAGCCAGTCGAGGCCGGCCTCCGGGTCGGCGCGCGCATCCGGCGCGGCGAAAAGCCACGCCTCGAAACGCTCCGTCACGATCGCGCGCGCGCGCTCGATTATCTCCATCGCCTCGGGCCACGCAACGACGCCCAGCGCGACGCACAGGCGCGCCCGGTCCTGCGGGTCGTGAGGCAGCCGGTGCACTTGCTGATCGCGCATCATCTGCAGCGCGTTCTCCGCTTTGCGCAACGTCAGGTAGGCCTCCCGCAGCTGCCCGACCTCGTCGGCCGTGAGGAGCTTCGAGCCCTGCAGCATGGGAAGCACCTCGAGGAGCGATGCCCGCTGCAGGCGGCGATCGGCGCCGCCGCGCACGAGCTGCATCGACTGCACGATGAACTCGATCTCCCGGATACCGCCGCCGCCGAGCTTCAGATCCTGCTCGAGCTCCCGCCGGGCGACCTCGCGCGCGATCAGCGCCTTCATCTCGCGCAGCGACTCGAACACCCCGAAATCGAGGTAGCGTCTATACACGAACGGGCGTACGAACTCCTCGTACGCGGCCGCGTAGACGTCCGCTCCCACGATGGCTCGCGCTTTGATCCAGGCATACCGCTCCCAGTCGCGGCCGTGCTGCTGCAGATAGTCCTCGAGGGCTGCGATGCTCATGACCAGAGGGCCGCTCTCGCCGAACGGGCGCAGGCGCATGTCCACGCGAAATACGATTCCTTCCTCGGTGCGCGCAGCGAGCAATCGAATGACCTCGCGGCCGAGGCGATTGAAATACTCTTCGTTGGCGAGAACCCGAGGGCCGTCCGTTTCACCGGCTTCCGCGAACAGGAACACGAGATCGATATCGGAGGAAAAATTCAGCTCCACGCCGCCGAGCTTGCCCATGCCGAGCACGATGAAGGGAACCTGCGAGCCGGCGGTGTTGCGCGGAGTGCCGAAGCTCGAACGCAAGTGCGCACTCGCTGCCAGGACGGCCGCGCGAATGCACCCATCCGCGAGCTCCGAAACTTCGTGCAAAGTTTCGGGTACCGACGCTCGGCCTGTGATGTCGCGCCACGCGATACGCAGCATTTCGCGGCGGCGCCACTCGCGCAGGATCTGCTGAGCTTCCGAAGGGCCGGCCGCTGCGGCTCGCCGCTCGTAGTCCGCGTTGCCCGATACTCGATCCAGCCACTCGAGCGCCGCCCGATCTTGAAGCACCACTGAAGCGGCAAACTCGCTCGCCGCCGCCACCTGCGCGAGCTCCAGCCAATCGCTCGGATCGCCGTTGATCAGCCCCTCGCTGAGAGCGCGCTCGATGAAACGCTGCACCGATGCGCGCAGGATCTCCGGTACCGGTCGCAGCCAATGAGCGGGTACGTTCACGCGCGAGGATTGAATCACATTCCAATCGGGTTTACCGTGTCGATGTCGGCGGAAATCGACCGCTCGGAAGGATTCGACGGAGAGGGCCGTGGTGAATGCGTCGAATCGCGTGCTGCGCTCTCCCGGATCGCTGCTTGCCAGGTGGTTTTTGGTATTTGCCGCGATTCTACTGAGCGGCGCCATCGGCTTTGCCATGCCGCACCTGGGCAGCCGCGTCTCCCTGATCGTTCTTCCGAGCGGATTTGCCGTTGCCGCCATGTGCCGTTGGGGGTGGCGGATGTGGCCCGCCGTGCTCCTCGGCGGGACCGCGATCGAGCTGTGGCAGCATCAGCCGCTCATCGCCTGCCTCGGCGTCGGCGCGGGACTTGCCGCCGCGGCCGCGCTCACCTGGTGGATCCTCGATCACTGCGGCTTCGACCATACGTTCCCGCGCGGGCAGGACGTGCCGCTGTTCACCGTGGCGACCGCCGTGGGCATGCTGCTCGCGCCCTCATTCGGATATCTCGGGTTCTATCTCGCGGGCCGGCACCTGCCGAGCGATGCGATGCACTGGATCCGCTGGTGGGGGAACACCACCGCGGGCGTTCTGCTGATCGCGCCGGCCCTGATGGCCGCCAGCCCGAAGAGCCTGTTGCCGCTCAAGGAACGAGGCCTCGAGGCGGTGCTCTGGCTGATCGGCCTCATCGGGTGCTGTGCCCTCGTGCTTTTCGGCCCCGGCGAGTGGGCGAGACCGGTGATTGCGCTTTTCGCGCTGATGCTCATGGTCATCGGCACGATGCGCTTCGGCCTCGTGCCGGCGGCGGCGGGGGCGTTCGTCCTCTCCGTGACCACCGCCCTGAGTTTCGCGTTCCGGATCGGTGCATTCGGACAGCTCACGGAGTTCCCGGGCCTCGTCATCAGCTGGACCTTCGTCGCCGCTCTCGAGTTCGTTTGCCTGAGCATCACGGCGCTGCTGTCGCAGCGCGACGGCGCCGCGCAGGCAAAACTTGCGGCCGAGCATCGCTACGCCGAGATATTCGAGGGAAGCCCGCAGCCGATCTGGGTGCATCACCGTCACACGTTGCGGTTTCTCATGGTCAACGATGCGGCGCTGCGTCAGTACGGATGGACCCGCGAGGCGATGCTCTCCATGCCCACGACCGCGCTCGTTCCGCCGGGCGAGCCGCTGCCTCCGTTCTCCGAGTCCGAGCGGGCCTCTGCCGCCACCGAGCCCCTCGAAACACTGCACGTGACACACGACGGCCGCATCCTGGAAGTGGAGGTCTGGAGCCGGTCGATCGACTTTGGCGGCGAGCCGGCCGAACTCGTGTTCGCCATGGACGTGACCGAGCGCCGCGCGTTCGGGCGTGCATTGCTCGACGCGATCGCGAGCGAACAGCGCCGCATCGGTCAGGAGATGCACGACGGCCTCGGCCAGGAGCTCACCGGGCTCGCGCTCTCCGCGCGTGCGCTCGCGAATCGGGCCGCGCGCGAGCGCGACGCCATTGCCGATGATCTGAATCAGCTCGCTTCGCTGGCGACAAGCTGCATTCAGGATGCACGCCTGATCGTTCAAGGACTCTCCCCGTTGACCGATGCCGACGGAAATCTCGATGCCGCCCTGGCGGCGCTCGCCCAGCGAAGCTCCCTGAGCGGCACCGCGGTGCATTTCCACGCCCATCACGACGCCCCTCTGAGCCTCGACCTCAAGGCCCGCAATCATCTCTACCGCATCGCGCAGGAAGCGGTTCAGAATGCCCTGAAGCATGCGGGCGCGAGCTCGATCGACATCGAGCTCAGCTACAGAGACGAGAGCGTGCGGCTCACCGTTGCAGACGACGGCCGCGGCCTACCGGCCGAATACCCGAATGGTGCGGGACTCGGTATGCGCACCATGCGGTTCCGCGCGAGCGCCATCGGCGCTCGTCTGTCGATCGGCCGGCGCCCCGACGGCACCGGCAATTCGGTGGTGTGCGACTTTCCGCAGAAGCAGCCGCGCGGAGCCGCGGAGCTCATGCTGCAAGGGTAGCGTGCCGGCGCGTGGCCACGACGAAGAGCCGCGGAAAGGGCAACAACACGCCGTCGCCGTGCGACGGCGGATAGGCGTCCGCAATGCGCGCGGTGTAGCGCGCAAGATATTCTTCCCGCTCCGATGGAGTCAGAGGACCAAGGAACGGGCGAAGTCCGGTGCTCTTGAACCACTCGACGATTTCGCGCGCATTCGCGAGCGGATGATAATAGGTGGTCCGCCATACATCGACGCGCTCGCAATGCGGGCGCAGCAGACGGTAAAACCAATCGGCCGGCTCGATCGGCACTCGATCCCGCTCGGCGCCGGCGAGCTTGTCCCGCCAGGGGCTCTCGCGCGCGATTTCGCGCATCAGAGTTTGCGCACGCTCATCGAGATTATCCGGAACTTGCACGGCGAGGCTCCCACCAGGTGCGAGCCGGTGCACGAGCGCCGGAAAGACGGCGGCATGATCCGGCACCCATTGCAGTACCGCGTTGGCGAGCAGAACGTCGATGGGTTCCGGTGCGGAGGCGCCTGGCACGTCGGGGCCAGCCTCGATCCAGCTCTTGAGGTCGGCCACCTCGAATCGAAGGTTCGGCAGCCGCTTGCGGGCCGCTTCGATCATGTCGGGTGAGCTGTCGAACCCGCTCACTTCCGCATCCGGAAAGCGCGCCGCGAGGACCGCGGTGGAATTTCCGGGACCGCAGCCGATGTCGACGGCGGTGCGCACCGGGGTTGCGGCCACGGCGGACAGCAGATCCCTCACGGGCCGTGTCCGCTCGTCCTCGAAAAGAACATATTGTCTCGAGGACCACGTCATGGGGCCGCCCCGCGCAGCGATACGCCCCGCCGCTCCGGGCCGAGCGCGGCCATCACGATGATCGCGACCGCGACCGTGCCGACCACGATTGACAGGGCGAGGCCGTAGTCGTTGTTCCGGGACTCGGCGATATGCACCTGCAAATTGAGGTTGACGGCTGCGAGCAGGTTGCCGAGCTGATAGACGAACCCGGGGAATGTGCCGCGTATCGCCGGTGGCGAAAGCTCGTTGAGGTGCGCGGGGATTACGCCCCAGGCGCCCTGTACCGAGAGTTGCATCAGAAAGGCGCCTGCGCCCAGGATCACCGGCGTCGAGCCGAATGCCCAGAACGGAAGCGCCGGCAGGGCGATGAGAGAGGCGATGATGATGGCCCGGCGCCTTCCGATCCTCTCCGACAGGCTGCCGAACAAGAGACCGCCGCAGATGGCTCCGATGTTCGCGATGGCCGTCAGAAGCGAGGTGAGGCGCGTATCGAAATGATGCTGTACCTTCAAGAACGTAGGGTAGGCGTCCTGAGAGCCGTGGCTGAAGAAGTTGAAGGCGGTCATCAATACCACGGCATACACCGCCAGCTTGAAATTGCGCTCGAGCACCGTGAGCATGCTGGCGCGCGGAAGCGCCTGCCGCTCCTGCCAAGCCGGCGACTCATCGATGCCGCGCCGGATGAAGAAGACCAGGACTGCCGGCACGACCCCCAACACGAACATGTAGCGCCAGCCCAGGCGATCGTAGAACAGATACACCGCGAGGGAAGCGAGGAAATAGCCCGACGGATAACCCACCTGCAACAAGCCTGAAACGGCGCCGCGCGCCGAGGCGGGGATGCTCTCCATGGTGAGGGCCGAGCCGACTCCCCACTCGCCGCCCATGGCGATGCCGAACAACGCCCGCACCAGCAGGAGCGACCCCATCGTGGGCGCAAATCCCGAGGCCATCTCGAGCAGCGAATAGGCGAGGATGTTCCACACGAGAGTGGGTTTGCGCCCGAATCGGTCCGCGAGCCGGCCGAAGAGAAACGCTCCGAGAGGGCGCATGCCGAGCGTGAGGAGAACCGCCGTCGAGACCACCTGCATGCTGGAGTGCAGGTCGGCCGCGATATCCTTGAACATGAAGACCATGAGGAAAAAATCGAACGCGTCCAGGGTCCAACCCAAGTACGCAGCGATCACGACATTGCGCTGCCTCTTATTCCATGCCATCGACGCCCCTCAGCACGAGTCTCCCGCTCCGGACTATACTTCGTAACGATCCGTCAGGTGAGGCGTCACGAATGCGAGCACCGGTTATCGCGACGGCGCTTCTGTCGATCATGGCGGTCGCGGGTTGCAGCGACAAACAGTCGGAAGTCGAGCAAACGCTCAACGTCTACACCTGGGCGGGCTACATCGCTCCCGACACGGTCGCCAACTTCGAGCGCGAGACGGGCATCAAGGTACGCTACAGCACCTTCGATACCAACGAGGTACTGGCCACCCAGCTGCTCACGGGTCATACCAATTACGACATCGTGCTGCCGTCGGACTTCTTTTTCGATCGCCTGATGAAGGCGGGGGTCTTTCGCAAGCTGGACAAGGCCGCGCTCCCGAACAGCGCGAATCTGGATCCCGAGATCATGCGAAAACTCGCCGTCCACGATCCCGGCAATTCATACGCCGTGCCCTATCTATGGTTCACGACCGGCCTCGGCTACAACGTCGATAAGGTGCGCGAGCGGCTGGGACGAAGCGACTTCGACAGCTGGTCACTCCTCCTTGACCCGAGGAACGCGGCGAAGCTCAAGGACTGTGGCATCCAAGTCCTCGACTCCGCCACGGACGTATTTTCCTCCGTGCTGATCTATCTCGGGAAGGATCCCGACAGCCGGGATCCCGCCGATTTGAGCGCCGCCGCGGACACGTTGATGAAGATTCGCCCGTTCGTGCGGTCGATCGACTCCGTGGGAACCGTCGGCGATCTCGCGAACGGCAGCGTCTGCCTCATTCTGGCATGGTCCGGGGACGTGACGGAGGCGCGCTACCGCGCGCTGGAGGCGTCGAACGGGGTGCACGTCCGTTATTTCGTCCCGCGCGAGGGCGGTTTGATCGCCGCGGACATGATGAGCATCCCGGCTGATGCTCCGCACCCGCGGAACGCCGAGAAATGGATGAACTATCTGATGCGGCCCGAGGTGATGGCGAACATCACCAACGCAGTGAAATATCCCAACGGCAACAGCGCCGCGCTGCCCTTCGTGGAGGCCTCGATCAGGAGCGACCCCGCGATCTATCCCGACGCGGAGACTCGCGCAAAGTTGCATGTGCTGCCGGCGATGACGCCCGAGGAAACCCGCCTGGTGACCAGACTGTGGACGCGGTTCCGCACCGGCGAGTGAGCTCCTGCCCGATGCCGGGGCTCGCTAGGCCGCATCGAACGCCTGCGCCCGCTTCCACGCGGGACGCCCCATGCAGCGGGCGGCGTAAGCGTCCAGCACCGGATCGTCCTGGATGAGACCGAACTGTTTCAGGAAGAAGGCGCTCGTCCCGAGCAGCACATCCGCAGCCGAGAAGTGATCGCCCAGTATCCAGTCGCTCTTCGCCAGCTCCGAGCGCAGCGATCCGACCACGAGGTCGAAGCTGCCCCAGCCGTAGCTCGCCGGCCTCGACTCGAGTTTCGCGAACTTCTCTGCCATCGCGGGCTCGATCGCCGAGTTCGTGTATACGACCCACTGAAGGAATCGCGCGCGCTCCGGATGGCCGACCGGCGGTCCCAGCTTCGACTGCGGGTACTGGTCGGCGATATAGATGCAAATGGCTCCCGAATCGCAGAGGCGCGCCGGGCCGTCTTCCAGGGCCGGCACCTTCCCCATCGGGGATACGGCCCGAAATGCCGCATCGTCCTTCGCATGAGAGTCGCGAACGTCGATGCTCACGCGCTCGTAAGGAACACCCGATTCCTCGAGGAGCCAGGCGATTCGGAACGCGCGCGTGTTCTTGCACCAGTAAAGCTTCATGCAGATCCCCTCGTCGTTGCGGCCACCAAGGACCTTAAGATGCTAGCGCCGAGCGACACCCGCTTCCAGCCGGATTGTGCGCCACCGCCGGGTGCGCCCTGCCGGGCGCACCAAAAAAAAGAGCGGGCCGAAGCCCGCTCTTTCTTGGCAGTAACCAGTCGTTGCGCGCGGTCGCCCGCGTGCAACGTCGGGATTACATATCCATGCCGCCCATTCCACCCATGCCGCCCGGGGCGCCATGTGAGTGCTCCTCTTCCTTCGGAGCTTCGGCGATCATCACTTCCGTGGTGAGCAGAAGACCCGCGACGGAGGCCGCGTTCTGCAGAGCCAGGCGCGTCACCTTGGTCGGGTCCAGAATGCCCAACTCGATCATGTCGCCGTACTCGCCGGTCGCGGCGTTGTAGCCGAACGTGCCCTTGCCTTCGCGGACGCGGTTCAGCACCACCGCAGCATCCTCGCCGGCATTGGCGACGATCTGGCGCAGCGGCTCCTCGATTGCCCGGGCCAGGATCTTGATGCCCGTCGTCTGGTCGTCATTGGCCCCCGACAGCTTGTCGATGGCCTTGATCGAGCGCACCAGCGCGACGCCGCCGCCCGGAACCACGCCCTCTTCGACCGCCGCACGGGTCGCGTGCAGAGCGTCCTCGACGCGTGCCTTCTTCTCCTTCATCTCGATCTCGGTCGCAGCGCCGACCTTGATCACGGCGACGCCGCCGGAGAGCTTGGCCACGCGCTCCTGGAGCTTCTCCTTGTCATAGTCGGAGGTCGCTTCCTCGATCTGCTGACGGATGCTCTCGACTCGAGCCTTGATGTCGGTCGGCTTGCCGGCGCCGTCGATGATGGTGGTGTTCTCCTTCTCGACCAGCACCTTCTTCGCCTCACCGAGGTCGTTCAGGGTCGCCTTCTCGAGCTGCAAGCCCACTTCGTCGGAAATCACGGTTCCGCCCGTGAGCACCGCGATGTCCTGCAGCATCGCCTTGCGGCGATCGCCGAAGCCCGGCGCCTTGACGGCGGCAACCTTGACGATGCCGCGGATGGTGTTGACCACCAGCGTGGCAAGCGCCTCGCCCTCGACGTCCTCGGCAACGATCAGCAGCTGGCGGCCGCCCTTCGCAATCGCCTCGAGCAGCGGGAGCAGCTCGCGGATATTGGAGATCTTCTTGTCGACCAGGAGGATCAGCGGCTTGTCGAGCTCGGCGCTCTGGCTCTGCTGATTGTTGATGAAGTACGGAGAGAGGTAGCCACGATCGAATTGCATACCTTCGACCACTTCGAGCTCGTTCTCGAGACCCGAGCCCTCTTCGACGGTGATCACGCCTTCCTTGCCGACCTTCGCCATCGCATCCGCAATGGTCTTGCCGATGCTCTCGTCGGAGTTCGCCGAGATCGTGCCGACCTGAGCGATCGCCTTCGGGTCCTTGCAGGGCTTGGAGAGCTTCTTGAGCTCCTCGGTCGCCGAGGTGACCGCGAGATCGATACCGCGCTTCAGGTCCATCGGATTCGCACCCGCGGCGACCGACTTCAGGCCCTCGCGGATGATCGCCTGCGCGAGAACCGTGGCCGTGGTGGTGCCGTCGCCGGCCTCATCGGACGTGTTGGACGCGACTTCCTTCACCATCTGCGCGCCCATGTTCTCGAACTTGTCCTTCAGCTCGATTTCCTTCGCGACCGAAACACCATCCTTCGTGACGGTGGGGGCGCCGAAGCTCTTGTCGAGGACCGCATTGCGGCCCTTGGGACCCAGCGTCACCTTCACGGCGTTCGCCAGAATATTCACGCCCTTGAACATGCGCGACCGGGCGTCGTCGCTGAAACGTACGTCTTTAGCTGCCATTTCCTTAATTCCTCTTGTAGAACTTGATAACGATACGGCTGGATTACGGCGGGAGGCTTACTTGCCTTCGACCACTGCCATAACGTCCTCTTCTCTCATCACGACGAGCTCGTCGCCGTCCATTTTCACTTCGGTGCCGCTGTACTTGCCGAAAAGGATCTTGTCGCCCACCTTGACGTCAAGCGGACGGACTTCGCCGTTCTCCAAGATCTTGCCCTTGCCGACAGCCACGACCTTCCCAAAAACGGGCTTCTCGGTGGCCGTGTCCGGGATGACGATTCCGCCGGGGGACTTACGCTCCTCTTCCTCGCGCTTTACGATTACACGGTCATGAAGGGGTCGAATCTTCATAGAACAAGACTCCTGCTGATTTGAGTTACAGTTGGTTGCGAGGGCAGGTGTTAGCACTCCCCCCTCGTGGCTGCTAATGATAGCGGCGCAAAAGGCCATATCAAGGGGGGGCGTAGGATATTTCTGCCGGATTTGCGGGGCGCCCGGGGATTGCGTGGGGTCCCGCCACCCTCCCCGCATATATTGTAGAGTGTGCGCCCATGAAGCTCAGCCGCCTGTTCATTATGTCGACTCTGCTCCTCGGCGGCATGGCTCTGGCCAAGCCGTGGTGGATGCGAGGCATTGAGTCCAACGACACCGATTTTCTACCCCCGGACGTGGCCTTCCGGGTGGCGGCCCAGGCCGACGGGCGCTCGCTTCGAGTACGTTGGGTCATCGCGGACGGCTATTACCTTTATCGTCAGAAGATCGGGGTCGCCGCCGAAAGTCCGGATCTCATGGTGTCCGCAGTGGCGTTGCCGCGAGGCACCCTCAAGACCGACCCGTATCTGGGCACGAACGAGATCTACACTCAGCAGGTGGAAGCCATCGTGCCTTATCGGCGCCTGGATTACGGGGCACACCCGCTGCAGATCAAGGTGACCTATCAGGGCTGCGCCGAGGCGGGGCTTTGTTATCCCCTGATCACCAAGGTGCTCTACCCCACCCCGGTCGGGGGAGCCGCTCCCGAAGCACCCCCTCACCGCTGGGAGGCCGTGGCCATCATCGGAGGATTGCTCGCGTTCCTGGTGGCCGGTTTGCTCTTGCGTAAGGGGCGCACCCTCGAAAGCCCCGCATGATCGATCGCGGACTGCGCGTGGCCGCGGCTGCGCTGGTCATTATCGTCGGCGTTTGGGCCGGCATCCGTGTGCATTCGGCCTGGAACTCCCCGGCGCGGGCCCGCGGGATCGCGACTCCGGTGGGCGAGATCAGCCCTCCGAGCCCGAGCGACCTGGTCGACCAGCCCAAGGCGGGGCTCGCCGGGCCGGAAGCGAAGATACCCGAGCGTCTGCCCTCCTTCGCGCTGCGAGATCTCGGCGGAGCCCTCACGTCGATCGATCACTGGAAAGGAAAATCTCTGGTGATCAATTTCTGGGCCACCTGGTGTGCGCCGTGCCGCCGGGAGATTCCGATGCTGGGCCATCTCTCGGCGCAGTGGGCCGATCGCGGGGTGGTGGTGGTCGGGGTCGCGGTCGATCGCGCCCAAGCGGTGTCGGATTACGCCCAGGAGCTGAAGATTCCCTACCCCTTGCTCGTCGGGGAGCAGGACGCCCTCGATGCGGCGCTGAAGCTCGGTATGGCGTCACCGGTCTTTCCGTTCACCGTCTTCAGCGACGCGGCGGGTCAGGTCGTCGCGCTCTATGTCGGTGAGCTGCACCCCGCGCAGGCGGATCTCATTTTGTCCCGGGTGCGCAGCCTCGACCGGCACGAGCTCAGCCTGACCGAGGCGCGCCGCAGCATCAATTCAGGTCTCGCGCGGCTCGCAGAGGCCGACGCCAGCGCAGGCTAGGGGTGCGCAGCCCCGGCGCCCGCGCCTCATCGGGCGTTCCCTGACCCGTCCGGCGAAGTTCGCGCAAGAACCTTGCCATATCCACACCATTTCTGGTTAATATCCTGCATCTTCCACATCGGCATCCACGGGGTCGACGCCGACAATGGCGCGAATTTTGTTGCTAAACGGACCCAACTTGAATCTTCTCGGGACCCGCGAGCCTGGGATCTATGGGACCGTCACGCTCCCGCAGGTGGAAGGGACGCTCACGAGCCGAGCCCAAGCCCTGGGACATGAGCTCGTGGCCGCTCAGAGCAACGCCGAACACGAGCTGATCGGCCGGGTGCAGACCGCGCGGAGGGACGGGTGTGTTTTCATCATCATCAATCCGGGGGCGCTGACGCACACGAGCATCGCCTTGCGCGATGCATTTCTCGCCGTTTCGGTGCCCTTCATCGAGGTGCATCTCAGCAATGTGTTCGCGCGCGAGGAATTCAGGCACCGCTCGTACCTGTCGGACCTGGCCGTCGGGTGCATCGTGGGGCTCGGTCCGATCGGATATGAGCTCGCGCTCGAGGCCGCCTGCGCTCGTCTCGCGCCATAGAAACAGAATTCATCGAAGGGGTTGGTAGGAATGGACATTCGCAAAGTAAAGAAACTGATCGAGCTCCTGGAGGAATCCGGCATCGCGGAGCTCGAGATTTCGGAGGGCGAGGAGTCGGTGCGTATCAGCCGCCATCCCCGAATGGCCCCCTCCATGGCGAGCCCCGCGCCTCAGGCGCTGCCCGTCGCGACGGCGCCACCGCAGAAGCTGCCCGCGACCGCCGCCGGGGAGCACAAGCCCCGCAACGACGACCAGACCATCACCTCGCCCATGGTCGGCACTTATTACTCCGCCTCCGCACCGGGCGCCAAGCCGTTCGTCGAGATCGGCATGGAAATCAAGGTGGGACAAATTCTCTGCATCATCGAAGCCATGAAGATGATGAACCAGATCGAGTCGGACAAGACGGGCCGCATCGCGGCGATCCTCGCCAAGAACGGTGAGCCGGTCGAGTTCGGCCAACCGCTGTTCGTCATCGAATAGCTCCAATGATCGAGAAAGTCGTCATCGCTAACCGGGGCGAGATCGCCCTTCGCATATTGCGGGCCTGCCGGGAGCTCGGCATCAAGACCGTCGCCGTGCATTCCACCGCCGATTTCAACACCAAGCACGTGTTGCTCGCGGACGAGACCGTCTGCATCGGTCCGCCGCAAGCCGCGCTGTCGTATCTCAACATGCCCGCCATCATCAGCGCCGCCGAGGTGACCGATTCAGTCGCGATCCATCCCGGCTACGGTTTTCTGTCCGAGAACGCGGACTTCGCCGAGCGCGTCGAGAAGAGCGGCTTCATCTTCGTCGGACCGCGCGCCGAGACCATCCGCATGATGGGCGACAAGGTCTCCGCCATCAAGGTCATGAAGGCATCCGGCGTGCCGTGCGTGCCGGGATCCGACGGCCCGCTGGGGAGCGACGCGGACGAGAACTTCCGCATCGCAAAGGACATCGGCTATCCCCTCATCATCAAGGCGTCGGGCGGCGGCGGCGGCCGCGGCATGCGGGTGGTACACACCGATGCCTCGCTCCTGAACGCGATCAGCGTCACGCAATCCGAGGCGCTTGCGGCCTTCGGCAACCCGCAGGTCTACATGGAGAAGTTCCTGGAGCGGCCGCGGCACATCGAGTTCCAGGTGCTCGCCGACAACTATGGAAACGTCGTGCATCTGGGCGAGCGCGATTGCTCCATGCAGCGCCGTCACCAGAAGGTTCTGGAAGAAGCGCCGGCTCCCGGGCTCACGCCGAAGCAGCGCAAGACCATGGGCGAGCGCTGCGCCCGTGCCTGCCACGAAGTCGGCTACCGCAATGCGGGGACACTCGAGTTCCTGTACCAGGACAACGAGTTCTACTTCATCGAGATGAACACCCGCGTGCAGGTGGAGCATCCGGTCACCGAGCTCGTGACCGGCATCGACATCGTCAAAGCGCAATTGCTCATCGCGGCGGGCGAGGCCCTGCCCTATACGCAGAACGACATACAAATTCGCGGGCATGCCATCGAATGCCGCATCAACGCCGAGGATCCGAAGACGTTTGCGCCCTCTCCCGGCCCGGTGCGTCTGTGGCACTCGCCGGGCGGTCCCGGCATCCGCGTCGACAGCCATGTCTACACGGGCTACAACGTGCCGCCGTTCTATGACTCGATGATCGGCAAGGTCATTGCCTCGGGAGATACGCGCGACACTGCGATCGCCCGCATGCGCAATGCGCTCGCCGAGATGGTGGTGGAGGGGATCAAGACCAACATTCCTCTGCATCAGGAAATCTTCAATCACTCCGCGTTTCGCCAAGGCGGCACCGATATTCATTATCTGGAGCGGCGACTGGGACTCAAGTGAGGGGCGGCGGGAACGATCGACCGCCGCGCCGTTTACGGGATCGCGCCGACCTGCGCCAATGCATTACGAGATCGAATTTCCGCTCGGCGCGTTGAGCACGGACGCGGTCGAGGCCGCCCTGATCGAGGCGGGCGCCATCTCGATCACCTTCGTAGACCGCGGCGATGAGCCGGTACTCGAGCCCAAGCCGGGCGAGATCAGGCTGTGGCGCGATACCCTCGTGCGGGCGCTGTTCGATGAATCGAGCGACGCCACACAGAGCCTCGGGCGACTGGCGCAGACGCTCGGACCGCAGATCACGCAATGCGCCGCCGTGTGCGCCGTCGCAAGCCGCGACTGGGAGCGCGTGTGGCTCGCCGACTGGAAGCCGATGCGTTTCGGGCGACGGTTATGGGTATGCCCGACGGCAAGCGCGGCGCCGGAAGATCCGCATGCGGTGGTGGTTCGACTCGATCCGGGGCTCGCTTTCGGCACGGGCACGCACCCGACCACGGCCCTGTGCTTGCAGATGCTCGATGCCCTGCCGCTCGCCGGCCGCTCCGTGATCGATTATGGATGCGGCTCCGGAATACTGGCGATTGCAGCCCTCAAGCTCGGTGCGTCGCGAGTCGTCGCGGTCGATCTCGATCCGCAAGCGCTCACCGCCACTCACGACAACGCGGTCAGGAACGGAGTGGATGAACGGCTCGAGATACAAGGCGTTCCGCCCAGGCTCGAGGCGGCGAGCTGCGTGTTCGCGAACATACTGGCCGATCCGCTGATCGAGCTTGCGCCCGTGCTCACGGCGGCGTGCACCCTCGGCGGGGATCTGTTCCTGTCCGGTCTATTGAAAACCCAGGCTTATGCGGTGAAGGCGGCTTACGCCGCATCTTTTGCTATCGTGCAAGTGATTGGACGCGACGATTGGTGCGGCATCCACGCTCGGAGAGCGGCTTAACTTGTTCACACAATGCCCCAGGTGCGATACGGTCTTCCGGCTTTCCGCCGAAACCCTGCGCGCGGCGGGCGGGCAGGTGCGCTGCGGCCGGTGCGGCGAAGTGTTCAACGCGCTCGCACGACTCGCCGAGGATGCGAGCGCCTTCCGGCCCGGCGAGGCGTCGCCCGGCGAGTCGTCGCCCGGCGAGTCGTCGCTCGAGATGGAAGCGCGCGCGGACGAGATATTGCAGTCGCCCGCGCCTCCGTCCGCACCCGCGGGTCCCTCGGAGGACGAGGATCTGGAGGCGGGGGACATCGACTTTGCGCAGCTGCAAGTCCTCGAGAAGTTCAAACCCCCCCCGCGGCCCGACTCCGACGCACCCCCGCATCCCACACCGCCGCCCGCGACGAGAGCGAGGCCTGTCGAGGCGGCGGGCAAGCCGCCGCCGAGATCCCCACAGGCGCCGTTGGTGCCCGCGGCACCGCCTGTTCGGGACGCGCCGGAGCCGGGATCGTCGGACGGTTCCCTGGAGTTCACGCTGCCGCCCGGCGAGCTCGATCGCGTCTTCATCGATCCCACCGTCGCACGAAGATCCGGTTCGCCGGCTGAGCCAGCACGGCCGGCGCCACGGGCTGGCGAGCGCGGCGAGGTGAGTGGCCCTGGCTCGTCCGGGCTCGAAGTCGCCGAACACGTCCGCCGCGACATGCTCGCGGGAATGACGCAGCGGCGATCGAGCGATTCCGCAGCACCGCCGGGCGGCACGATGCACTGGGCATGGGGCGCGGCTGCCGCGGTGCTCGCGCTCCTCCTCCTCGGCCAGTTGCTGCACGACAACCGCGAATGGCTCGCGATACATGCACCGCTGCGCGGGCCTCTCCGCGGCCTCTACGGCGCCATGGGCGTCAGCGTACAGACGCCGGCGACCCTCGCCTCTTATCAACTGCGGCAGTGGGGCGTCACAGGAGATCCGAACGCGGTGGGTACACTGCGGGTGCGCGCGAGCATCCTCAACACCGCGCCGCAATTGCAGCCCTATCCGCTGCTGCGCGTGACGCTGGCCAACCGCTTCGGCACGCGAATCGGCACGCGCGACTTCGAGCCTTCCGAGTATCTGGGGAAACCCACCGTGCGCATGATGGCGCCCGGCGAGCGGGCGGATGCGATTTTGGACATACTCGATCCGGGCAAGGAGGCAGAGGGTTTCGAGATCGACGTGTGCCTGCGCGGCAGCGACCATAGAATTTCATGCACGGCGGATGCTGCGACGCAGACGGGCGCGTCCGGAACGAGTGCACCGCAGGCGAAGTCATGACTCCGAAGCCCGGTGTGCGCATCGGCCCCTACCTGTTGAGCTCCAACATCGTGCTCGCACCGATGGCCGGCGTGACCGACCGGCCCTTTCGCATGCTGTGCCGCGAGTTCGGCGCAGGCCTGGCCGCCTCCGAAATGCTCACCTCGGATGTGCGTCTGTGGGACAGCGGCAAATCGAGACGCCGTATGGATCACCGCGGCGAGCCGAGTCCGCGCAGCGTGCAGATCGCGGGATTCGATCCCGACATGATGGCGGAGGCTGCGCGCCGCAACGCCGATGCCGGCGCGCAAATCATCGACATCAACATGGGATGTCCGGCGAAAAAAGTTTGCAACCGCCTCTCGGGCTCTGCGCTGCTCAGGGACGAGCGCTTGGTCGCGGGCATTCTGCGGGCGGTGGTGAGTGCGGTCGATGTGCCGGTGACGCTGAAGACGCGCACGGGGTGGGATAGAAACAACAAGAATGGGATTCGCATCGCGCAGATCGCCGAGGACTGCGGCATCCAAGCGCTTGCGGTCCACGGCCGCACGCGTGCCGACATGTATCAGGGAATGGCGGAGCACGAGACCGTGCGCGCCATCAAGGAGAAGATCAGGATTCCCGTATTCGCGAACGGTGATATCGACTCGCCGATGCGCGCGCGTGAGATTCTCGAGGCGACAGGATGCGATGGGGTCATGCTCGGCAGAGCCGCTCAAGGGCGGCCATGGATTTTCGACGAAGTCAATTTTTTTATGTGGACGGGTAAATTTCGTGAGGAGCTAGCGCGAGAAAAAGTCCGTGATATTATTCGCGCCCACCTCGAAAACCTCTACGATTTTTACGGCGACGAGACGGGTGTTCGAGTGGCACGCAAACACTTGAGTTGGTATTTCCGTCAGCATCCGGGTCAAGAGGCTCTGCGCGACCGTCTCGTTCGAATGGAGACGCCACGAGAGCAACTTGCTACGCTGCTGGAGCAATTCGAGACGCGTGTTGGCCTTCGCGGCAGTAGCGTACATAGTTAATAAGAAAAAGATTTTTGAGATATCGCGGGAGAACTATGGTCGCAAAAAAGAAGTCAAGAGCTCGCAGGGAGCTGGTCCAGTCCTTCAATGGACGCGATCTGAAGGTCAACGGTAAGGGAGTGCCGTTGCGCACGCAGGCGGAGGAGGCGTTGCAGAGCTACTTCGAGACCTTGAACGGTCACAAGCCGGCACATCTGTACGACCTTGTGATGCGCGAGGTCGAAGAGCCCTTGTTCAAGGTGGTGATGGGTCACGTACAAGGCAACCAGAGCCGGGCGGCGACCATTCTCGGCATCAATCGCGGCACCTTGCGCAAGAAGCTCAAAGAGTTCGGGATCAGCGAGTAGCGAAGCATTGCTCACGCCCGTCCGTCGCGCGTTGCTCAGCGTTTCCGATAAAACTGGAATTGTCGAGTTTGCGCGCGCACTGAAGGAACGCGGCATCGAGCTCCTCTCCACCGGCGGCACCGCACAGCTGTTGGTGCGACACGGCATTTCGGTGAAGGAGGTCGCGGAGCACACGGGCTTTCCCGAGATCATGGGGGGCCGGGTGAAGACACTTCACCCGAAGATCCATGGCGGGCTCTTGGGGCGCCGCGGTCTCGACGAGGAGGTCATGCGTGAGCACGGCATCGAGCCCATCGATCTGCTCGCCGTCAACCTCTATCCATTCGCGGCTACCGTGGCCCGCCCCGATTGCACCTACGACGATGCGGTGGAGAACATCGACATCGGCGGGCCGGCCATGGTGCGCGCCGCGGCGAAGAATCATGCCTCCGTCACGGTGGTGGTCGATCCTGCCGACTATCGCGCCCTGCTCGACGAATTGGCGGCGAATCAGGGTGCGACCGACACCGCCATACGGCAGATGCTTGCCGCGAAGGCGTTTGCACACACCGCACAGTACGATGCGATGGTGTCGGCTTATTTCACCGGCGTGATCGCAGCGGAGTCGCCGACCTTCCCCGACGATTTGAACTTGTCGTTCCGCAAGCGGCTGGACTTGCGCTACGGTGAGAACCCTCATCAGCGGGCTGCGTTCTACGCCGATTCGCGTGCGATCGGTGCCTCGGTCGGAGCCGCGAGCCAACTCCAGGGGAAGGAGCTCTCGTACAACAACATCGCCGACAGTGACACGGCACTCGAGTGCGTGCGGCAATTCGAGGCGCCGGCGTGCGTCATCGTGAAGCATGCCAACCCATGCGGCGTCGCGGTGGCGGAAACGGCTGTAGCGGCTTACGAGCGGGCCTACCGCACGGACCCGACGTCCGCGTTCGGCGGCATCATTGCCTTCAATCGAGAGCTCACCGGCGAGGCCGCGCGCGCCATTCTCGATCGACAGTTCGTCGAGGTGATACTCGCGCCGGCGATCTCGAGCGAGGCGAAGTCGGTGCTCGCCGTGAAGGGCGACGTGCGGCTGCTCGAGGTCGGCGATCTGCGCACTCCCGTCTCCCAGCTGTTCGAATACAAGAGCATTGCCGGCGGACTGCTCGTGCAGACTCGCGATGTGGCGTCGGTCCGCCTGCAGGACCTTCGCGTGGTCACGCGGCGCATTCCCACCGCGGCGGAGCTCGAGGATCTTCAGTTCGCATGGCGGGTCGTGAAATATGTAAAATCGAACGCCATCGTCTGCGCCAAGGAGGGGGCCACGATCGGCATCGGCGCAGGACAGATGAGCCGGGTCGTGAGCTCGAGAATCGCCGCTCTGAAGTCGCGGGACGAGGGCTTATCGCTTGAAGGGGCGTCCGCCGCCTCCGACGCGTTCTTCCCATTCCGCGACGGTCTGGACGTCCTGGCCGAGCTCGGAATCCGCTCGGTGATCCAGCCCGGTGGATCAAAACGGGACGCCGAGGTGATCGCTGCCGCGGACGAGCACGGAATGGCCATGGTGTTCACCGATACACGCCACTTTCGCCACTAGATGCGAAGCCGATGAAAGTGTTGATCGTGGGTGGAGGGGGCCGAGAGCATGCGCTCGCTTGGAAGTGCGCGCAGTCCGCGCAGGTGAACACCGTGTTCGTAGCGCCGGGCAATGCAGGCACCGCTCGCGAGCCCAAGATGCAAAACGTCGACATCGCCGCCGGCGACATCGACGGGCTTCTGGAGTTCGCCCTGCGCGAGAACGTCGCGCTCACCATCGTCGGTCCCGAGGCGCCCCTCGTCGCCGGCATCGTGGATCGATTCATGCAGGAGGGCTGCGCCTGCTTCGGCCCGACGCGCGCCGCCGCGCGTCTCGAGGGATCCAAGGCGTACACCAAGGCGTTCTTGAGGCGGCACGGAATCCCCACGGCGGGTTACGCGGTATTCACCGCGGCCGATTTCGATCCGGAATTCGTGCGCGCGCAACGGTTGCCGGTCGTCGTCAAGGCGGATGGTCTGGCACAAGGCAAGGGCGTCCTCATCTGCGACACGCACGAAGAAGCGATCGACGCCGCGAACCGCATGCTCTCGGGTCAGTTCGGCGCGGCGGGCAACACCGTCGTGATCGAGGAGTTTTTGCGCGGCGAGGAAGTGAGCTTCATCGTCGTGGCGGCGGGCGAGCAAGTCGTCGCGCTGGCGACCTCTCAGGATCACAAGCGGCGCGACGATGGAGACAGAGGACCCAATACCGGCGGTATGGGCGCTTATTCGCCGGCTCCGATCGTGACGCCCGAGCTGGATGCGCGCATCATGCGCGAGGTCATCGAGCCGACCTTGCGCGGATTGACGCTCGACGGCACACCCTATCTCGGCTTCCTGTATGCGGGCCTCATGATCGGCGAGGACGGCACACCCTACGTGCTCGAATTCAATTGCCGGCTCGGCGACCCCGAGGCCCAGCCGGTTCTCATGCGTCTCAAAAGCGATCTCGTAGCGCTCTGTCGGGCCGCCCTCGAGAGATCGCTCGACACCGCGGACGTGAAGTGGGATGCGCGCGCGGCCCTCGGCGTCGTCATGACCGCGGCCGGATATCCCGACCACTGCCGCATCGGTGACGTGATCTCGGGGCTGGAGGCGGCCGCGGCGCTTCCAGGCAAGGTGTTCCATGGCGGCACCCGCGCGCGCGGCCCGCAAGTACTCACGGCCGGCGGACGCGTGCTGTGCGCCGTCGGTCTCGGCGAGCGCATTGCCGACGCGCGGCGCGAGGCGTACGCCCTCGTTCAAGTGATTCACTGGGACGGAGTGCGGTTTCGCCACGATATCGGCCAGCGTGCTCTCGACCGGGACAGCACGCTGAAGCCCTCCTTACCTTAGATACTCGAGGAGTTCGTGATGAGCAGCACCTTACCCATTACGCCGCGTCCCACTACGGCCGAGAAGCGGCAAGCATTTCGCGCGCTGCATCAGGACGGGTGCTTCGTCATCCCGAATCCCTGGGACGTCGGCAGCGCACTTTACCTGCAGAGCCTCGGATTCAAGGCACTCGCCAGCACGAGCTCCGGATTCGCCTGGTCCAGGGGGCGCCCCGACAATACGCCACGGCGCGACGAGGTACTGGGACATCTGGCCGAGCTGGCGGCGGCGGTCGATCTGCCGGTCAACGCCGATTTCGAGAACGGCTTCGCGAGCGACGTCAAGGGCGTGGCCGACAGCGTGCGTTTGGCGGTCGAGACCGGCATCGCGGGTCTCTCGATCGAGGATTCCATCGGGCCGCGGCTGCAACAGGGCGCTTCCGCAACGTCGAACTCGCCGCTGTTCGACATCGAGATCGCCGCCGAGCGCATACGCGCCGCGCGGCGCGCGATCGACGCGGCAGGTGAAGACGTGATGCTGATCGGACGCGCCGAATCCTTTCTCGTCGGACTCAAGGACATCGAAGCGACCATCGCGAGACTCGTCGCCTATGCGCACGCCGGCGCAGATTGCCTGTACGCACCCGGCATCGAGAGCCCCGAGCACATCCGTCAAGTCGTGCAGGCCGTGCGTCCCAAACCCGTGAATGTGCTGGTCATGTCGCCGCGCACCCAGACCATGCGAGAGTTCGCCACGCTCGGGGTGCGCCGCGTGAGCGTCGGCGGTGCGCTCGCCCGCGCGGCGTGGGGCGGACTCATGCATGCGGCCCGGGAGATCGCCACTGAGGGGAGGTTCGAGGCCCTGGCGAGCGCAGCCTCCGGGCAGCGCCTGAACGCGCTGTTCGGCGAAACCTAACGCGCGAAGCCAAGATCCGAAGGGGCGGCGTGATGCCGGCGGAACAAGCGCCCGCGCTCCGCCACCAGAACACACATCAGCGCGATGAGGCTGCAGCACAGGGCGCCGCCCGGAATAGGTACGATGCTGCCGTGATAGCTGCGCCCGATCAGCGCGGCGACGAGCGCCGCCGCGCCGGTCGATATGAAGCCCTGGAGCGACGCGCCCATCCCCGCCACCGATCCGACCGGGTCCATCGCCATGGCGCTGAAGTTCGATGCCGCCAGCGCAAAGGCCGCCATCGTTGCTCCTTGCAACGCCACGAAGCACCACATGCTGTCGCGGCCGAGCGCAGCCACGACGAGATGCACCCCGGCCACCCCGATGTACACGAGCAGCGCGCTGTGCGAGATGAGCCGCGTGCCCAGCCGCTCGACCAGCCGCGAGTTGCAGTAGGCGGCGACACCCATGAACACCGCGCAAACCGCGAACATGACCGGCATCAGACCCGGACGCCGAAACACGTCGGCGAATACCTGCTGCACCATCGCGACATAGGCGAGAAGCGCGCCGAACAGCACGGTTGAGGCGAGCGTGTAGAACATCGAGATGCGGTTGCCCAGCACGAGCCTCGCCGCGGCGAGTACGCGATTGGGGCTCAGCGTCAACCGGTATTCGGGATGCAGGGTCTCCGGCAGTCGCAAGCACGCCCACACCAAGACAAGGATCCCGAACAGGCTGCACGCGAGGAATATATATCGCCACGATGCGGCCACGAGAACCAGCTGACCCAGGCTCGGCGCCAGGATCGGGACGGTGAGAAACACCATGAACATGAGCGACATGACGCGCGCCATCCGCCTGCCCGAGTACAGATCGCGCACCGTGGAGCGCACCACCGTCATGCTCGCCGCGGCGATTCCGTGCAGGCAGCGCCAGGCAAGCAGCGCCGGAAAGCTGGCCGCGAGCCCGCACGAAAGAGCGGCTGCCACGTACAGCGCGAGACCGCCAAGCAGCACCGGACGCCGGCCGAATCGATCCGACAGCAATCCCCAGAAAAGCTGCCCCAGGCCGAGGCCGGCCATGTACGCGGTCACGATCCATTGGCCGCGATTCGGATCCGCCACCCCGAGCGCCCGCACTATGGCAGGCAGCGCCGGCAGCATGCTGTCGATGGCGAGGGCCTGGGTGGACTGCATCGCCGCGGCCAGCGCGACGAATTCGGCGAAACGAATGGAGACCGCCGGGCCGCGAGGCCCGGCGGACGGTGCGGCGTCGCTCAAGACCTGACTACTGTTCCGGCGGCCGGCGCACCCGGCGGGACTGCGGGCGGTGGGCCGCCCGACTGGGTCCGCGCGATGCTCGTCGCCATGCTGACGATCGAGGCGAGGTCGCTGAGGTTCGCCGGCACGACCAGGGTAGTGCCGCTGCCGGCCAGCCTGCCGAACTGCTTCACGTATTCCTCGCCGATGCGCAGCTGCATCGCCTCGATCCCGCCACGGTCGGAAAGCGCGATGCCCACTTGACGCAGACCCTCGGCAGTCGCAGTCGCGACCGCGAGAATGGCCTGGGCCTGGCCCTCTGCCTCGTTGATCTGCTGCTGCTTGTTCGCCTCGGACTGCTTGATCACCCGCTGCTTGTCGCCCTCGGCGGAGTTGATTTTCGCGTCGCGCTCGCCCTCCGAGGTGAGGACCACGGCGCGCTTCTCCCGCTCGGCACGCATCTGTTTCTCCATCGCGGAGAGCACGTCCTTGGGCGGGGTGATGTTCTTGATCTCGTAGCGCAACACCTTCACGCCCCAGGCGGCGGAGGCCTTGTCCAATTCGCCGACGACGTTCGCGTTAATGACGCCGCGCGCCTCGAAGGTGCGGTCGAGCTCGATCTTGCCGATCTCGCTGCGCAACGTCGTTTGTGCGAGCTGCGAGATGGCGAAGCCGTAGTTGGCGATGCCGTAGGACGCCAGATGGGGGTCGAGCACCTGCATGTAAAGCACCGCATCGACGCCGACCTGCACGTTGTCGCGCGTGATGCAAATCTGCTCGGCGATGTCGATCGCAATCTCTTTGAGACTATGCCGGTACGCTATCTTTTCGACGAACGGGATGAGAATGTGAAATCCCGCCTGCAAGGTGCGGCTGTACTTGCCCAGATACTCCACCACGTACGCCATCTGCTGTGGTACGACCGTGGCGGTCTTCGCCAGCATGACGATGACGATGAGCGCCACGACGATGGCGCCGAAACCCAACGGAATTTGCAATTCGTCTCTCCTTTTACGAAGGGTGCCCGTCGGCGTGTACCACGAGCGTCAGTCCTTCGACCCGGTCGATACGCGCGCGAGCGCCGGCCGCAATGATGGAGCCGCCGCCGTTCACCGCGTTCCAGGAGCAGCCGCGAAACTCGAGTCGGCAGCTCTCGCCGGGCGGCAACTCGGCGGGGAGGATCACGGTCTCGCCCTTGGGGCCGAGCTTGATGTCGGGCAACTTGCGCCGGATGCGCTCATACACCCGACGCCGAAACGCGATCAACGACACGATGGTGAGGAGCGCGAAGAGCGACCATTGGATCCAATCCGCCGGGAGGGCCCCGGCGAGACTCAAAAAGCCGACCACCAGCGCCGCGGCACCGACGAACACCAGATAGAACTGGGCGTTGACGAAGGTCAGCTCGGAGCCCAAGAGCAGGGCGCCGACGGTTATCCAGGCCCACCACTGCATCTATTTAAGCCCCCGCCTCCTGCGCCAGCCGCTGCTCTACCGCTTCATCGCGTCGAAGAAATCCGCATTCGTCTTGGTGTCCTTCATCTTGTCGAGCAGGAATTCGATCGCAGCGAGCTCGTCCATCGGATGCAGGAGCTTGCGCAGAATCCACATCTTGGAAAGCTCCGCCGGATCCGTGATGAGCTCTTCCTTGCGGGTGCCTGAGCGATTGATGTTGATCGAGGGGAACGTGCGCTTCTCCGCGATGCGGCGGTCCAAGTGTATTTCCGAATTGCCGGTGCCCTTGAATTCCTCGAAGATGACATCGTCCATCTTCGAGCCGGTGTCCACCAGCGCGGTCGCGAGAATGGTGAGACTGCCGCCTTCCTCGATGTTGCGCGCCGCGCCGAAGAAGCGCTTCGGGCGCTGGAGCGCGTTCGCATCGACTCCGCCGGTGAGCACCTTGCCGGAGCTCGGCACCACGGTGTTGTAGGCCCGTGCCAGGCGGGTGATGGAATCGAGCAGAATCACGACGTCCTTCTTGTGCTCGACCAGCCGCTTCGCCTTCTCGATGACCATTTCCGCGACCTGCACATGCCGGCTCGCGGGCTCATCGAACGTCGAGGATACGACCTCGCCCTTGACGGTGCGCGCCATCTCGGTCACTTCCTCGGGCCGCTCGTCGATCAGGAGGACGATCAGGTAGCACTCCGGGTGATTGGCCGTGATGGAGGTGGCGATGTTCTGCAGAAGCATCGTCTTGCCGGCTTTCGGCGGCGAGACGATGAGACCCCGCTGACCCTTGCCGATCGGCGCCACCAGATCGATGGCGCGTGCAGTCAGATCCTCGGTCGAGCCGTTGCCGCGCTCGAGCTTCAGCCGCTCGGTCGGATGCAGAGGCGTCAGATTCTCGAACAGCACCTTGCCCCGGGAGCTTTCCGGACTGTCGAAATTGATCTCGCCGACCTTCAACAGCGCGAAGTAGCGCTCGCCGTCCTTCGGAGGACGGATCAAGCCGGAGATCGAGTCGCCGGTGCGCAGATTGAACCTTCGAATCTGGCTCGGGCTTACGTAGATGTCGTCCGGTCCGGCGAGATAGCTCGAGTCGGAGGAGCGCAGGAAGCCGAAGCCGTCCTGCAGGATCTCGAGCACGCCGTCGCCGTAGATGTCCTCGCCCTTGCGAGCGTGCGCCTTGAGCACGCCGAAGATGATGTCCTGCTTGCGCGACCGGCCCATGTTCTCGAGACCCATGGTCTCGGCGAGCTTGACGAGGTCGCTGATCGGACGCTTCTTGAGCTCGGTGAGATTCATCGAGCTGCGGCTGCGCGCTAGATCGGCTTGGGCAATGATCTCCAGATCGTCGCCGCCCTCCGGCAGATCACCGTAATCCTCGTGCGGCGGACGACCGCCGTTCGTGTTGCCGTTACGGTCGTTGCGCTGGCGATTGGAGCGATTCGAGCGCCCGCCCCCCTGGCCGCCGCCCTGCTGGCCGCCTTGGCCGCGGGACTGATTACCCAGATAGCCCCTCACAGGTTGCTGTCCAAGAAGGCAGCCAGCTGCGATTTCGTGACCGCTCCCACTTTCTGGGCCTCCACGGTGCCGTTTTTGAACAGGATCAGCGTCGGAATTCCGCGGATATTGAACTTCGGCGGCGTCGCCGGATTGTCGTCGATGTTGAGCTTCGCGATTCTGATCTTGTCTTTGTACTGATCGGCGATCTCATCGAGGATGGGCGCGATCATCTTGCAGGGACCGCACCATTCGGCCCAGAAATCGAGCAGCACCGGCTTCTCGTGCTTGAGCACGTCGTTATCGAAAGTCGCGTCGCTGGTATGAACGATGCTTGAGTTACTCACTGAACGGTTGCCTCCTGTTGGAGCTTCATTGGTCTTGGGGCGAGAGTGGTTTTTTTGAGGGAACGGGGCCCGATCCTCGCGCGAAGTGACGATGCGCGGCCGTTCGGGCACAATACAGAGGGTTTAGCGGTCTTGATTACCTTAAAAGGGTACCGATGATACGGTCGAGGGGAGCGGATAGACCTGCTCCGGGTTGGCCGTATTTTTAACCGGACCATCACCATTTTGCAAGTTTCTGCTATTCAGAAAGGAAAAATGTCAGACGCCCATCTCAGTCAACTCACATTCGATTCGCTCGCCATCCCCGAATCCGTGAAGCGGGGCGTTGCCGAGCTCGGCTTTACGCGATGCACGCCTATCCAGGCCCAGACCTTGCCGCTGGCGCTTGCCGGCCGCGATGTGGCGGGACAGGCACAGACCGGCACGGGGAAGACCGCCGCGTTTCTGATCGCGCTGTTCAACCGCTTGCTGACGCACCCGCGCGTCCCGAATCGACCTGCCAACGCGCCCCGCGCCATCGTCATCGCGCCGACGCGCGAGCTCGCCGTTCAGATCCACTCCGACGCGCAGGCGATCGGCAAATACACGGATCTTAGGCTCGCCATCGTGTTCGGTGGAGTCGACTACGAGAAGCAGCGGCGCACCCTCGAGGAGGGGGTCGATGTCCTGATCGGCACCCCCGGGCGAATCATCGATTACTTCAAGCAACATGTGTTCGACTTAAGAGCAATTCAAGTGGCGGTGCTCGATGAGGCCGACCGGATGTTCGATCTCGGGTTCATCAAGGACATTCGCTTCATCTTACGGCGGCTGCCGGACCCGACGCAGCGCCTCAATATGATGTTTTCGGCGACTTTGTCCTATCGAGTGCTCGAGCTCGCGTACGAGCACATGAACAACCCCGAGCTCATCCGGATCGAACCGGACAAGATGACGGTCGACCGGGTTCGGCAGACGCTCTACTTTCCCTCGACCGAAGAGAAGATACCCCTCCTCATGGGGCTTCTGCGACGCATCGACGCGCACCGCACCATGGTGTTCGTCAATACCCGACGCAGCGCCGAGGTGCTCGAGCGCACGCTCACCGCGAATGGTTTCGTGGCGCAAGCGCTGTCGGGCGACGTGCCTCAGACCAAGCGGCTCAAGATGATGCGCGATTTTCACAATGGCGACGTCGCCGTGCTCATCGCCACCGATGTCGCATCGCGCGGCCTGCACATTCCCGATGTGAGCCACGTGTTCAATTTCGACCTGCCGAACGATGCGGAGGATTACGTTCACCGCATCGGCCGTACGGCGCGGGCCGGCGCCGAGGGGGACGCCATCTCGTTCGGCTGCGACGAGTATGCGGTCTCCTTGCCCGACATCGAGCAGTACATCGGCCATCAGATTCCCCGGGCCTCGATCGACCCTGCCGATCTCGCCGCCGTCACCGCGCCGCCTCCGGCGCCCTGGCGTGAGCGCGCGCCGCGCCCCGGCCAAGGGCGCGGGGGACGTCCCGGGGGCGGACGTCCAGGCGGCTCTCGCTCGGGTGGTCCCCGCTCCGGTGGGCGCCCGGGCGGCGGGCCTCGCCGGGCTCCGGCGCCCCAGAGCGCTGCGGCGGCGGGGAACGAGCCGGCGAAGGCCGCGGCCTCGCAGGGTTCACCCGGCGCGGACGGTGCGGGTCGGCGGCGCCGGCGGCGTAATCGCGGCGGCAAACCGGGGGGCGGAGCCCCCGCGCTTACATGAGCTCGCTCACCCCGTTCACGGCCGCATAACTGCCTGTATCCTGCGGCGGTCGGCCCGAGTCGGGCAACCGTACGGCCCGCAGCCACGCAATCCCGAACGTCCGCGCCGCGTCGAGCACAGGCAGGCTGTCGTCGACGAATAACGTGCGCTCGGGCCGGAACGGCTCACGGGAATTGAAACGCGGCCAGAAGGCCGCGTGCTCCTTCGGCGTGCCGAAGACATGGGTCGAATAGCACGCATCGAAATAGCCCGTGAGCTGTACCTGTTGGTTCTTGATCGCGAGCGTCTCGGGATGTGCGTTGGTGAGGAGGACGAGCCGCTTGCCGCACCTCTCGAACCGCGACAGGAACTCTTGCGCCCCCGGTAGATAGCCCACTCGTGCGAGCGCGGCACGCTTCAGTGCGGCGATGTCGAGACCGAGCTCACGGCTCCAGTAATCGATGCAATACCAGTCGATGGTCCCGCGCAGCGCACGGAATTTCGGCTCGAGCACCTCGCGCACCTCCGTCTCGCTCATACCCGTGGCGTGTGCGAAGTGCCCCGGCACGTGCTCGTGCCAGAACCAGTTGTCGAACCTCAGGTCGAGGAGCGTGCCGTCCATGTCGAGGAGCACCGTATCGATACTCGACCAGTCGAGCCCGGGAGATTGCCGCATTTGGGTATGATATCAACCGATGAGAGAGCTGCTGGGACTCGCCGACGCCCTCGTTCCCGTCGCCCTCCGCGCGGGCGATGCCATCATGGCCGTCTACCGAGGCCCCTTCACGGTCGAGCGCAAGCGGGATGACTCGCCGCTCACCCAAGCGGACCTCGACTCCCAGCGCATCATCCTCGAGGGACTCGCAGCGCTCACGCCGGGAGTGCCAATCCTGTCGGAAGAGTCCGCACAGGCTCCCTGGAGCGAGCGGCGCACGTGGCGCGAGCTGTGGGTGGTGGACCCCCTCGATGGGACGCGCGAGTTCGTGAAGCGCAACGGCGAGTTCACCGTCAACATCGCGCTCGTGGTAGAGCACGAGCCGGTGCTCGGGCTTGTGGCGATTCCGGCGCAGGAGCGGGTGTATTTCGGAGCCGCGGGCTGCGGCGCCTACCGCCGTCTGCCGCAGGGCCTGGTCGCGAAGATCGGGATCGCGCCGCCGGCCACGCCGCTGCGCGTAGTCGGCAGCCGCTCGCACAAGAGCGCCGAAACGGACGCCTATCTCGAACGGCTGCCTCGCCACGAGTTCATCGGCGTCGGCAGCGCCCTCAAATTTTGTCTGCTGGCCGAAGGCAGCGCCGATCTCTACCCACGCTTCGGAGCCACGTCCGAATGGGATGTCGCGGCAGGCCAGGGGCTTCTCGAGGCCGCAGGCGGACATGTGACACGCATGGACGGACACCGCCTGCGCTATAACTGCCGGGAGAGCCTCATCAACGGCGACTTTGTCGCCTTTTCCGAGTCGACGGTGCTGCCGAGATCCTAGCGCTGGCGCGCCGATCGCTCAGGCGCGGCCGGCCGGATCGCAGAGCTGCAGCGTCGCATCGAGCAGAGTCGGAATGTCGAACACGACCTCGTCCTCGAGCATGGTGAGGCGGGCGACGCCCGCGGCCGCGATCAGTGCGGCGGGAATGTGGTACTGCGCGGTCTTCTGCGGCGTCATCCACGGGCTCACACGGGGATCCCGGAAGGCGCGATTCAAGGCGTTCCAGCGCAGCTGCGCCGCACGCGCGCGTGCAGTGTCGCCTCCCCACTGCAGCTCGGCGAGCCGCGGGGCGGCAATCAACGTCTGCACGTACTGCACCATGTCCTCGGGATCGACCCGTACGGCCATATAGGGCTTCTGGTCATCGGTCATTTGCGGTTTCATTACCCCTCTATGGGGCATGCCGCGGGGAAATCCAGAGTAAGCTTCGCGCCATGAACGAGGATTTGGCGGTTTTTCTGGTGGCAGCGGCCATTCTGGCGGCGACCTACCGGCTCTGGCACACCGCTCTGGAGGCACGGGAAGCCGCCAATCGCATCGCCCGCGAGACTTGCTCACGGGCCGTCGTCCAGCTCCTCGACGGCACCGTGGCCTTCGCTGGTTTTCGCTTCGGCCGAGACAGCTCCGGACGACTGCGGCTGTTGCGCACTTACACATTCGACTATACGCGCGATGGGTTCGAGCGGGCCCAGGGCTTCATCGTGATGGCCGGCCCCCGGGTGCAAACGGTCGGTCTCGCAGGCACGCCCTCGTGACCCTTCCTGTCGCGATCGACCTGCACACCCACTCGATCTGCTCCGACGGATCGCTCGCACCCGGGGAGCTCGTCGCACGCGCCGCGGCAGCCGGGATCGGCGTGCTGGCCCTCACCGATCACGACACCATCGCTGGACTCCTGGAGGCGCATGCCGCCGCCCAAGCGCTCGGCATTGACCTCGTCCCCGGCGTCGAGGTCTCGGCCTCGTGGCGCCACCAGTCGATCCACGTGCTCGGACTCTGGATCGACCCGGCCTCGGCTGCGCTCGCGCAATCGCTCGAGCGTCAGGCGGACCGGCGCCGCGCCCGGATGCGCAGGATGTGCGCCGCGCTGAGTAAATTGAGGTTGCCGGGCGATGCGCTGCTCGCCGCGGTGGAGGGCCGGCCCGGCGTTCCGACCCGCTCGCACCTCGCGGCCGCGCTGATGGAGCAAGGCCACGTGCGCCGGGTGCAGGACGCGTTTCGCAAGTATCTGGGCCGCGGCAGGCCCGCGCACGTCCCCGCCGATTGGCCCGACCTCGCGGAAGTGGTCGGCTGGATCCGCGGCGCGGGCGGCGTTGCCTGCATGGCGCATCCGGCGCGCTACACGCTGTCGAGCGGAGGCCGTAAGCGGCTTACGACGGAATTCGCGGCGGCCGGCGGTACCGCGCTCGAGGTGGTGAGCGGTGCGCGACACGCACCCTCCGAGGCTTGCGCGGCGCTCGCGCGTGAATTCGGCCTGCTCGGCTCCGCCGGCTCGGACTTTCACGATCCGCAACTCGCTTGGAATCCTTTGGGGCGGTTGGCTAAGCTACCTGATGGGATCGTCCCGGTATGGTTCGACCGTGGCCTCTAGTTTCATCACATCACTAGATTCATAAAAAGCACCGACCCCTGTGAGCGACGAAGAAAGCAACGTCAATACCGACCTTTTCAAGAATATCGAGCGTCTGCGGCAACTTCGCATCGAGCACCGGGACCTCGACGACGTGATCTCGCGGCTGTCCCTCGACTTCAAGGTCGATGAGCTGCAGATGAAGCGGCTGAAGAAGCGAAAACTCATGTTGAAGGACCAGATCGCGCGGCTGGAAAGTCAGCTTATTCCGGACTTGAACGCATGACCGAGGCCTGGCTGCACCTGCAGGGATTCTTCGACATCCTCTTCACGCGCAACGTGCTCGGCGAGATCGCGGCGCTGGTGGTGTGCCTCGCGATGGGGTGGACGGCGGCCGTTCTGCTTCGCGGTCACGAGCGCTTCCGCGGGCTGACCACCCTCGCCGGCGCCAATCGCGTGAATCTGTTCGCAGAGACCGCCCTGACCGTCGTTCCGGCGTTCTCGGTGCTCGGCCTCGTGCTGCTCGCCCGCGGCATCCTCATGGCCGCGCATTTCGACGTGACGATCCTGGACGCCGCGCTGCGTCTGGTCGCGGCGTACATCGTGATCCGGATCGGGGTGCTGCTGTTCGCGGCGAGTCTCGGCAACAAGTCCTGGATGCAGAACCTGGAGAACCGGCTGACGCTGTTCATCTGGCTCGCCTTCGCCGCCGATTATCTGGGCTGGCTCGACCCCATCATCCTGGGCCTCGACCGGATCGGCATCACCTCGGGCAATACCCGCATCACCGTCTGGTCGGTACTGAAGCTGCTCTTCACGTTGACTCTGTTCGTGCTGGTGGCCATCTGGATCAGCCGCTGGATCGACCGCCGCTTGAAGCGGCTCCAAACGCTCGCTCCCTCGACCCGCATCGGCCTCGCCAAATTCGCGAACGCCTTGTTGATCGCGTTCAGCATTCTGGTCGGACTGAACACGGCGGGCGTCGATCTCACCGCACTGACCGTGCTCACCGGTGCCATCGGCCTCGGCCTGGGATTCGGCCTGCAGTCGATCGCATCGAATTTCGTGAGCGGCTTCGTGCTGCTCATGGACCGGTCGATCAAGCCCGGCGATGTGATCAGTCTGTCGGGACAAAGCGGCACCAGCACGGAAAATTTCGGGTGGGTGCAGGAGTTGCGAGGCCGCTATGTCGTGGTCCGCGATCGAGACGGCATCGAGATGCTGGTGCCGAACCAGCAGCTCATTCAGAACGCGGTCATCAACTGGAGCTACACCGATCCGCGCATCCGTCTGAAGCTGCCCGTGCGCGTGAGCTACCAGGACGATCCGGAACTCGCGCTCAAGATCCTGCTCGACGCGTGCGAGGGCCAGCGCCGCGTGCTCCGCGATCCACCGCCCGTCTCGCGCCTCATGCAGTTCGGCGATTCCGGGATCGAGCTCGAGCTGCGTTTCTGGATATCCGATCCCCAGGAGGGGGTCAACAACGTGCGCTCCGAGGTCAATCGCACCATTTGGGCCTTGTTCAAGGAAAACCACATCACGATCCCCGTCGCCCAGCGCGAGATCCGAGTCCGCGGCGCTCCTCCCGAGCTCGACTGAGGACCGCGCCCGTGGCGCTCATCGTCTCCGAGGAGATTGCCATTCCCGATGAGGAGCTCGAATGGAAATTCATCCGCTCCTCCGGTCCCGGCGGCCAGAACGTGAACAAGGTCGCGAGCGCCGTGCAGCTGCGGTTTCTTCTGCCGCTGAACACCAGCTTGCCGGCTCCCGTCCGGCATCGGCTCCGCCGGCTCGCAGGACAGAAATTGATCGACGACGGCAGCATCCTTTTCACGGCGCGCGCCGAGCGCAGCCAGGAACAAAACCGACGCGCCGCACTCGAGCGCCTCGCAGACCTCGTGCGCGCGGCGCTCGTCGAGCCCAAGATTCGAAAGAAAACCCGCCCTACCCGGGCCTCCAAGGAACGGCGCATCGACGCCAAGAAGCGCCGCGCCGGCACCAAGCGGGAGCGCAGCGGCCGCTCGTGGGATTAGCCTCGGCTACTGACCCAATGTGACCTGCAAGATGTCGTGCCTCAGCTGCTCGGACAGCACGAACTGGGCGTCCGCGGCGACCCCGAGCAGAGCCTCCGCGAACTTGATCGCGCCGTCCTCGCCCGTGGCAATCACGTTGCGCTGGCGCAGCAGATCGATGAAGTCCCGGAACAGGTTCTTGTCGAAGAACTCGGGTGAGTTCAATCCATAGAGCACCGACATGCGCTGCGCCGTGAGATGACAGCGCTCCTCCAGCGCCTCCTGGCGGATGGCGCCCGATCCTGCTTGTAACAGCAGCGCCACCACGAGGTAATAGCGCTCGATGGTCTGAATCGTCGCCTCGGCGAGGAGCGAGAGCTGATAGGCCTCGAGCGAGGCGGGCGGCGGACGCTGCCACTCGCTACGATCCTCCTCCGAATGCAGGAGCCGCAGGCGCGCCATCGCCTCGAGCAAGCGGTCCACCACGGCGCCTATCTCATCCTCGCTCCAGCGCAGCGCAAGCTCCGCCTTGATGTACGGGTAGACGCGCCAGACCATGCGCTGGATGTCGACTGTGCGCATCCGCGCGTTGCTCACGAAGCAGCACGCGAGAAGCGAGGGAATGGCAAACAGATGCAGGACGTTGTTTCGATAATACGTGGCCAGAATTGCACGCTCGGCCGTCATGCGCAGAATGTCGCCCAGCGGATGCGGCTGGCGCTCGAGCATGGCCATCGACTCGGCATAGCGGATCATCCCGGGGCCGCTCCGCGCGGTCACCGTGACCAGCGGCGAGTACGGCGCTTCGCGCAACAGCTCCCGATACAGCTCCACCTGGCGCTCGAGATCTGCCTCGCCCATGGCCTGGCGCGGCGTCGCGAGCAGCGCCAGAGAGACCAGATTGATGGGCGTCACGGCAGCCGCCGCATTGATGCCGCTGGTGATGCGGCCGGCGAGATCGGCGATCGCCTCGCTGAGCCAGCCGGGCGGCGATCCGCCCTCCTCCTCCAATGGATCGCTCCCCGGCGCATCGCGCCACCCCGGGTTGTACCTCGCCAGAAGCTCGTCGAGCACGATGGGCTCCCCGAGGTTGACGTGCACGGTGCCGAACTTGCTGCGCAAAACCGACAGGGATTTGATCAGGCCGAGCACCGTTTCTTTCTTTTTCGGAACGCCCGAGAGCTCGCCAATGTACGTGCGTCCTTCGACGATGCGTTCGTAACCGAAATAAACCGGCATGAACACCACCGGCCGGTTGGGCTCGCGCAGATAGCTGCGGACGGTCATCGACAGCATGCCGGTGCGCGGCGATAGCATGCGTCCCGTGCGGCTGCGGCCGCCCTCGATGAAGTACTCGAGGGGATGGCCGCGCGCCATCATGAAGGCGAGGTACTTGCTGAAAACTGCGCGGTAGAGCGGGTCGCCCTTGAAGCTGCGGCGGAGGAAGAACGCGCCGCCTTTTCTCAGGAAGTGCCCGATCACCGGCAGATTGAGATTGACCCCGGCGGCCACGTGCGGCACGGCAAAACCCTTGCGGTAGATCACGTAGGACAGGAGCATGTAGTCCATGTGGCTGCGGTGGCACGGCACATAGATGACCTCCGCGCCGTCACCGACCTCATGCAGCATCTCGACATGCTCGAACTCCACCCCGTCGTAGAGCCGCGTCCACAGCCAGCCCAGCACCGACGCCATGATCGTGACGAAGGTCTGTGAATAGTTCGCCGCGATCTCCACCGCGTTCTTGCGCGCCGTGAGCAGCACCTGACGGCGCCGCGCCCGCTTGAGCGCTCGTGCACGCGCCCGCCCGCGCAAGTTGTCCGCCTGCGCCTGCCGCGCGCTCATCTCGCGGCGCACCGCGTGACGCACGGCTTGAGTTCGCAGGATGTGCGCGACCATGGTGCGGCGATGCGACAGGTCCGGGCCGACGGTCGAGGCGCGCTGCGCGCGAAACTCCACGCGCAAGGCACGCAGCACACGGCGCACGGCACGCTGCGGCGAAAGTTCCGCTATCGCCTCGCGCAGCCGGATCGGTTCGCCGAAGTACACGACGGTATTGCGGCCGTTGAAGAGCACGTTCAAGAGCTTGCGGAAGCGTCCGAGCAGTACCCAATCCTCGGCGAACACCAAGCGCCACACGCTTTGTTCTTTCTGCGGAGCGCGGCCGAGGTAGATCGCGACCGGTATCAGGTCCACATCGAAGGCCGGATCGCCGGCGGCGGTGTCGATGAGCTGCACGAGAGGACGGGGCGCACGCAGCCGGCTGCGCGCGCCGAGAAAAGGTGTCTGGCGCACCAGCGAGAAGCAGCGGGCCGGTTTCGGGATGCCGAGCGCCGCGCACGCGTTGTCGAGCACGGCGAGATCGGTGTGGCTGTCGTTCTCCAGCACATAGCACACCGGACGGCCACGCGCCGCGATCATGTCGGCAATTTCCTCCGGCTTGACGGTCACCTTGACCCACAAGCCGAGAATCTTGCGAACGGTGAATCGCCACGCCCGAGTCACGCCGTGGAACGGGCTCATGCGAAGTGTTGCGTTGTAATCAGCCTGGTTATTGAGAGGAGTCGCCGCGTTCCTGCGCATCGACGGCGCGCTGTGTATTCGGGGGCTGGGTCGAAGAGGAGCATCCTTGAATGAACAAAATACCGAGGCACGGAGTCCAACGGTCGAGCACGCCCATTTGCAACCTCGCTAACAGCCGGCCTGCGGGACGTTAAGTGTACAATCCCGGACGATGTATAGTCACTCGGAGCGGCGCATGACGCGTTTCGCATTTCTCCTGATTTTCTGTGGCAGCGCCCTCGCGGCCGAGCCCGCGGTGGACATCGACAGCGCCGCGAGAATCTATCAGGAAGCCGCCATCCGGGCTCAGGTCCGAGCCTCTCTGGTCACGATGCCCAAGCAGCTTCGAGACATGTTCTCGCGCGACGCCTCGGCGCACTTGACCGACGAGCAGCTGTCCGCCGTGGATGCGGCGGCGCTGCGGGGCTTCCGCATCGATGTGTTCGAGGCACCGGCGCTCGCGGCGCTCGCCCGCAATCTCGATGCGGCGACCGTCGCCAAGACCCATGACTTCCTGCAGAGCGATCTCGGCAAACGCATGGTGGCTGACGACGTAGCCTCCGCTACCATGGGCGAACCCAATATCGACAAGGTCATGAGCGGTGAGGTATCGACGCCGTTGACCCCCAAGCGCGCCGCGCTCATCGACCGACTGGAGCACGCGACGCGTTCCACCGAATCCACCGTGCAGATCTTTCTGAGCATGGGCCAGGCCGTTGCAATCGGCACCGCCATCGGCTCGGGGCTCGACCAGCAGAAGGTCGCAGAACGCGCGCAAAAATCGGGCGAGGCAAGCCGTGCGGGACTCGAGCAAGACATGCGCAAGCCCATGCTGCGCTTTATCGCCTATTCGTATCGCGACCTATCCGACTCGGATCTCAAGCATCTCATCGGATTTCTCGAGTCGCCGACGGGCTCGCGGTTCGTGACCGCGTACAACGCCGCAATGCAAGCGGGCTACGAGGCCATGGGCAAGCGCACCGGCGAGCAGCTCGGCGAGAGCTTGCGCGAGCTGGCGCAGGCGAATGTCATGCCGCCGATCGAGAGCCGGATCCCCGAGGAGCTCGCGGCGCCTGAGCCTCCTTCGGCACCGGAAGCGGTGCCGGCACCCCCGTCGGCACCGCCTTCCTCGCCGCAGCGCTGAATCAAGGGCGGGCGACGATGAGAGGCCGCGGCCTCAGGTCGGCGGCAGGAGCTCGAGCTCGGCGAGAAAATCCTCGAGCAGCGCGCAGATCGCCTCGATGCGATCCTCGAGGCGATGGTCCGAGTTGAGCACATGAAGCGCGGCGTGGTGCTCGCGCGCCCAGCGGATGCTGTTCTCGACCGGCACGATGTCATCGTCCCAGCCGTGCACTAGGGTGGCCGGACAGGGCACGTCCCGCGGCGTGTACGCTTCGTACCCCGGCATGTAGAAGGCGGGCGCGAGCAAGAAAAGGCCGCGCGGACGCACTCGGGCCGCCGCCGCCGCGGACACATGTCCGCCCAGACTCGAGCCGACCAGCACCAGGGGTTTCGGCAGCCGGGCGGCCACGGTGACCAGCTTTTCCACGCGAGCCGAAGGATCGTCCATGCCTCGATAGTCCACCGACTCGACTGCGAGGCCCAGGTCGCGTGCCAGGGCCGCCATGGCCGTGATCTTGCGCCCCCAGGGTCCGCTCTCCTTGCCGTGCGAGAACACCAAACATGACATAAGCTCTTGGCTCCCGGTTAATGTTAAAGAATCACGGGCACCCGGCCGTTAAGCCGGCATGGCCTTGGAGGAAGAACCGTCGGGCGCGGCGCAGGAATTGCGCCGGGCCATCGATTGCCTCGAAAGCAGCGTCGACCTCAAGGACGTGCCCAGGACCGCCCTGGCTGCGCTGGCGGCGGGCGCCGTGCATTTCTCGCTCCCCGCGGGCGATGTGCTGTTCGAATCGGGTTCCTCTCCGCAGGGAGTATATCTGTTGGCGAGCGGCCGGCTCGGCGTGCAGGTTGCGGGAGGTGGGGGATTGACGGCCGAGATCGAGCGCGGCGAGCTCGTCGGCGAGGCCGGCTGGTTGCTCGGCGAGCCGCGCAGCGCGACGGTGACGGCGCTGCGCGACTCGGAGCTCGTGCTGCTGCCGCACGCGGTGCTCGAGGGCGTGGCCGGACGCTGCAGTGAATTCTCGCTCGCCTTGGCGCAGCTCTGCGCCCGCCGGCTTCGCCGCAGCAATGTGGCCCAACGCCATGGGCGACGGAGCCGCGTATTCGCGCTGGTGCCGAACAGCGAGGACATCGACACCATTGAATTCGCCACGCGGCTCGCGGGCGAATTGGCCCGTGCCGGCCGGACCGAGCTGGTCTGGGACGTGCGCGCGGTCACCCACACCTCCGGATGGTTCGGGCGGCTCGAGGAGCAGAACGATTACATCGTGTACGTTGCCGGCGCGGCGGACTGCGGCTGGACGCGCCAATGCTGCCGGCAGGCCGACGTCATCCTCACGCTCGCCCGCGCCGAGGCGCGGGCACGTCCCTGGCCCGCGGCGGTTTCGACTGCCGCGGCGCGCGGCACTCGCGTGGAGCTCGCGTTGCTGCACGAGGGCACGTTCGTCTCCGGCGCCGCCGCCCGCTGGCTCGAGTCGCTCGAGGTGGCGCAGCACCATCACGTCTTGGATGCGGAGGACCTCGCGCGCATGGTGCGCCTCCTCACGCGGCGCGGCGTGGGCCTGGTCCTTTCCGGGGGCGGCGCCCGCGGCTTTGCGCATCTCGGCGTGGTGCGAGCGCTGCGCGAGGCTCAGGTACCCATCGATTTCGTCGGCGGCGCGAGCATCGGCTCCATCATCGGCGCAGGCGTTGCCATGGGTTGGAGCGATGAGGAGATGCGGCTGCGATATCGACGCAGCTTCGTCGACAGCAATCCGGTCAACGACTATACCTTTCCCTTGGTGGCGCTGACGCGCGGCCACAAGGTCTCGAGACTCCTCGAGCGCGAGTACGGCAGCGTGCAGATCGAGGATCTACGTGTGCCGTTCTTCTGCATCAGCACGAATCTCACTGCGAGCCGCGCGGTCGAGCATCGCCAGGGGGTCGTGTGGGCGGCGTTACGCGCCTCGGTCGCCATTCCCGGTGTGCTGCCGCCCGTATTTCGCGGCGAGGACGTCCTGGTGGATGGGGCCGCCATCAACAATCTTCCGGTCGACGTCATGCACGCCCACGCGCCGGGCCTCGTGATCGGCTCCGATACCGGGGCCGACCACCGCCTGCCATCGCACGCGCAGGAAGGACCACCGCTGTGGAGGCTGTTCGCCCGCAGCGGCCGGCGCATGAACATCTTTCAGATCCTGATGCGGGCGGGCATGGTGAACAGCGTGTCGAGCGCGGCGACCCAACGGAGCCTCGCCGACCTCATGCTGAGGCCGCCGCTCACCAACATCGATCTCCTGGAGTGGCATGCCTTCGATCGCGCCATCGAGGCCGGTTACGGCTATGCGCGAGGCGTGCTTGACCAGGTCGAGAATCTGCCCCGCCTCGCGCCGGTGCCGGTCGTCCGGCCGGCGGTGAGCTCGCTCACCGCGGAGATCGAGCGGCGCATGGCTAAGGCGCGAGCTGGTTAGCGAGCGCGTCGACCCACTTGAGCTCCTCGGGGCAGAGCTCGGCGAGCTTCGCGCGATTCAGGCTTGCGGGGGTTACACGGCTTCCCGCGGCCGAATGGCAGATGCGGTAGGTGTGAAACTCCCCGGCACGCGCGGCGGCGAAACCAATCAGGAATTGAAACTCTCCCGCACGCTCCCCGTCGGCGGCATTGAAGCGGCGATCGCAGATGACATAGAACGACTGTTCACGCCGGCGTGTACCGAAGGCGCCGGCCTCGTGCAGCTGATCGAAAAACGCCCTCACCTGCGTTGCCACGGCCTGAGCGAGCTCCGCAGTAGCCTCTGTCCCCTGGATCCAGCGCGTGCCGCGCTCGATGCAATTCACGATGAAGAGTGCGAGGCGCCGAGCCGGCAGACTCTGCCAGTCCGAGGTACCGGCGGCACCGGCGGCCAGGGTGCGCGGCTTGCTGCCGATACGGCTCACCGAGCGCACCGACTGCACCGTGTTCACGCCGCGCAGCAGGAGCCGCGCGCGCCGGTCCTCGGGCACGAGACACACCGGCCGATACCCCGGCCGCAGCACGGCGTCGTCGGTGCGCGGCTCGCCCCACACGGGGTGCGTATCATCGCTCCGCGCGAGCAGGCCGGCGACGGCGCCGCACGGAGCAAAGGATTCGAAGTGGCCGCGCAGCCTGTCGCGCGCAAGGACGCGGGGGAAATACATGAGTGCGTTTTCGGATTTGATCTCCCAGTCGCGTAGTCCCGCGAGCGCATCGTCCGCGGTGTGCCATGCGTAGGGCGGATCGACGATGAGCATCGCTCCGCGATCTTTGCAGTAGCGCGCCGCCACCATCAGCACGGCGAGTCCCACATCCTCGGTGCGCGCGAGCGGCGGTATGCACAGCAGATTGAAGAAGTCGCAATCATCGAGCGCAAACAAACCCGTGTGCTCGATTTCCGAGCCGATCAGATCGTAATCGCTCAAGGGGGCGCCGTCGTCGCCGTCCGTATTGGAGCTCACGTAGGCGGGGCCGCCCGCCGCATCGATCGTGCGATCCGGGCGCTGGGCGGGAACGGGACTCACGCTGCGGATCAGCTCGGAGCGCGACAGCACAGAGCCTACGAAGCGCTCATGGCCCGGGAGCACGGAGAGCTGCGGAAAGATTTCCTGATCCTCGATGTGGCTGCCGCCCTGGATGCGGACCCGTTGCACGGTGAGGTTGAAGCGCAGGTCGTCGTGCGGCGGAATGTTGTCGTAGTCGACGCTCGCCCGCAGGAATTCGCGCGTTCCCGGGCTCGCCGCCTGCAAGGTCAGCACCTCTTTTCCTGCGCGCAGTGTGAGGGTCGCGGCGCGCGCGCGATTGACCACCCGGACGATGACCGCCTGGCCGCCCCCATTTTCGAAGAACTGCTCGACCGCATAGGACAGCCGGCTCGGTTGCCACAGGCCGCCGAAGGTATGCTGGAACTCGACGAAACTCTCGATGAGTACGGGACGATTGAGCGGGCCGCGCAGCGTGCGTCCAACGAACGCCGTGCGCGCCGTGGGCAGGCGCGCGATCGAGCGGTCAGGACCCCGTTCTTCTTGTAGCTCAAGCCCCAGGGTGCCCGGCGTGACCAAGTATCGTCCTTCGAGGTGCGGTCTTCCCTGAACTGTAGCACAACTCGCCCGAGCGCCTACGCAGGGAACAGCCGCACGGCACGTCGCTTGAAGAGCAGCACGAGGATCATGCCGCTTACAAAGCCGGCGATATGGGCGCGGAACGCGACCGTCGAATCACCCCGCGGGGCCACATCGCTCACCAGCTGCGCAGCGAACCATAACAGCAAGAGGAGCCGGGCCGGCACGCGTACGGTGGTGAGGAAGAACGGCAACAGCACCAGCGTGAGCACACGGGCGCGCGGGAACAGAAGAAGGTACGCGCCGAGCACACCCGAGATGGCGCCGCTCGCGCCGATGATGGGATACGCCGACCGCGGATCCCCCAGCGCTTGCGCGAACACCGCCGCGGTACCGCATGCCAAGTAAAACAGCAGGTAGCGGCCGTGTCCAAGGGCATCCTCCACGTTGTCGCCGTAGATCCACAGAAACAGCACGTTGCCGAGCAGGTGCAGCCAGCTGGCGTGCAGGAACATGGCGCTGAACGGGGTCGCGTATCGCGGCAGCCATCGGAGGTCGGGCGGCAAGCGCGCGTCGGTCAAGAGTACGGCGGGTATGGCGCCCAAGGCATCCACGACTCGCTGTGCTGTCGCCGCATCGAGCGTGGCCTGCCAGGCATAGGTGGCGGCGCAAACTGCGATCAACGCACAGGTGACGTAGGGCTTGGTCGAGGACGGGGAATCGTCCTTGAGAGGGATCATCCCTTGGGGCGATCTGCCGATTGCGGGGCTGGGGCGGCCTGCTCCTCCTCGCGGCGCCGTTGCTCGAGCTGCGCCTGGTCGGCGTCGACTCGCTTGCGCTCGATCTCCTCGAGCATCACCTTCATCCACTCACTCATCATCGGCGGTCTCGGACCCTGGGTTCACGATGGCGTCCAGGGCCGCTGCGGTGTGTGCCTGGTACAGCGGCCGCGCCGCCGCATACACGCGCTTCGCGAGCGTCTCTCCCGCCGGCGTCTTCATGAGCTCGACATAGATCGGTGCGAGCAGCGTCTGACGGCCGTTCGTCTCCAGAAACCCCTCGAGCCGCGCATAGCCCGGCTGGTACTGGCTCTTGATCACCAGCACGAACCAGCTCGCCGCAATCTCGGCGTTCGGGCTCTTGCTGAAGCCGAAGGTTTGATCGAGCTCGGCCATCTGATCCTTGCGAAGAGCCCCCGGCATGCTGTCGAGGAAATACGTCCATTGCGGGGTGACCCAGCTGCGCGTATCGAGCTTCTTCGCGCGCACCGCGCCGGACAGCCACGCGCTCCTCGCCGTATCCACCGACTCATAGGGATGTGCGCTGAGCAAGGGCGCGTCTCTCGGCAGCCCCGGCTCTTCGACCCACGCCGCGACCTGGGCCGAGCTCACGATGCCCGGAAAGCGATCCAGCAGATTCTCCTTGAGATATCGGAGGAACTCTTCGGTGGTGATGCTCTTGAAGGCGAAGTGATCGAAATAGCCCTGCAAAAATGCATCGAAGTGCTCGCGGCCGTACTTGGCGTCCAGGAACGTGAACAAGAGTCCGCTTTTCTCGTCGGCCGCGCGTCTCGGGACGGCCGGATCGCGGGCACGCTGATCAACCGCGAGGAGCTGATCCGCGCGATTCATCTGAGCGACATCCTCGCGCACCGAACGCTCGGCGAACACTCGGTCCGCCGTCTCGCGCGGCTCGCCGTAGACTTGTTGGACGATGCGGTTCTGCATGTAGACCGACAGGCCCGCGTCGATCCAAGCATCGCGCACGGTTGCGCCGCTGACGAGGTCCCCGGCCCAGGCGTCGGCCAGCGCGCGGGCCACGATGGATTCGCGGCTGCGATCGCCGGTGACGGCGGTCGACGAGATGAATGGCGCCCGTGGATTGCCGATTTCGGCTCGCGGAAAGGCGGGCGGCAGCACCACGAGATCGCAGCGCTCGAAACGATAGGCGCCGAACAAAGTCTCGCCCGCCTTGAGCAGGGTTTCGGTATCCGCAAACTCCTTCGCTGCGTCGGCGAGCAGCGGCTTCTCCGCGTACACCCCCGTCCGCGGGCCGGTTGCCTTGAAGCGCAGGTCGCCGACGGCGAGCGCGATGCGGCTGGGCGGGATGGCATCGCGCATGACGAACGCGTACTCGCCGTTGTGCTTGACATCCGGGTCGTTGCGGGCGCTCATGACCGCGAGAAAGTCGCGGTCGGTGTGGATCAACGCCGAGAAGGTGACGCGCACCAGCGGGGTGTCCTGCAACGGAATCCAGCCTCGCGCGCCGATGGGCGCGGACAGGGTGTACATGAGCGGATGATGTCTACCGGCGGTTTGCGCATCGGCCAGCCAGTGGAGCGAGTCGGCGTCCGGCGAGGTGACGTATTCGATCTTGATGATCTGCGTGGAGCGCTTGTGCGGCGGCAGCTCGATGACCAGTGGGCTGCCGAGGATGGGATCGGTCTTGTCGAAATGAAACGGTCGGCTCACCCACGTCGTCTCGCTCTTCGACAATGCACCGATGAGACTCGTCGGCTTCTCGCTCACGTCGCGGATGTCGAGCCCGCGGGTGTCGAGAACCAGCTCGGTGGCGTTGGGGTCGAGGCGCTTGACCTCGAGCGCCGCTTCGCCGAACAGCACCTTGTTGCGAAAATCGACGCGCAAATTGAGCTCCAAGTGGCTCACTCGGAACTGCTCCACATTCGCGAAGGAGTGATAGTCCAGGCCGCTCTGTATGGGAGCCAAGTCCGGGCGCGAAGCCGAGATCGTGGCCGGCGCGTCCTGCGGACTCGCCGCGAAAATGCCGGTCATCGGCGCGCCGCTCGACAACGCGAGCGCGAGGCCCGCAGCGCCCTGCCGCCATGGGTGTCTCATGCGTTACTGAGTGCCGCCCGACTCCGCCGCCGCGGGTGGTGCAGCCGGTGCCGATGGCGACGCCGCGGGAGATGCCTCGCTCTTACCGCTCACCAGCTCGTTGAACGTCTTCTCGTCAACCAGCAGGCCCGTTTTACCATCCCAGTTGGAACCCTCCGGCAAAGTGTTCTCGACGAGCAGCGAGCGCTCGAGGACCGTATCCATGCCCGGCTGGTCGCCGGTCACCGGTACCGGGATGGCTCGCGGATGGTGTGCGAGGTCACCGACACGCTGCCAGTCGACTTCGTTGTCCGCACCCTCGATCCGCTGCCCAATTTTTTGCCGCTGCTTTGGATTCAAGAGAGTGGCGAGCAGCCGCTTGCGATTCTTGTCCCAGTCGCGGGAGTCGTCCTCCATCACCGCGTATGCCTGAAAGTAGAGGGTGCCGTCGCGCCAGCCGAATGCGTACGGCTGATTGACGACCGTCACCTTGGTGCCGATCGGGATCAAATCATAGAAGACCGCAATGTCCTCCGGATACAGGCGCATGCAGCCGTGGCTCGACCGCATGCCCACGCCGTAGGGTTTGTTGGTGCCATGAATCAGATAGCTCGGCCAGCTGAGTCGAAACTCATACTGGCCCAGCGGATTATCAGGTCCGGCGGGGACCACCGCGGGAAGCATATCGCCATCCTCGGCGTGCTCCGCGCGCACCGACTTCGGCACCACCCATACGGGATCCTTCAGCCGGGCGACGATCCGGGTGGTGCCCTCGGGCGTCTTCCAGCCCACCCGTCCGATCCCGATCGGGTGGGTGTACACCATCTGCGGCTCACCCTTTTTGTGCGGCGGATAATAGAAAATGCGCATCGCCGCGACGTTCACCACCACCCCCTGGTGAGGCGCCGCGGGCAAGACGAACTGCGTGGGTACGATGACCTCGCGCCCGACCCCCGGCAACCAGGGATCGACCCCGGGGTTGGCGAGGAGCATCTCCTCGTAACCCACATCGAAGCGTCGCGCGATATCGGGCAGCGTATCGTCTTTGCCGACCGTGGTCTTTTGCACGTAGCCCACGAGGTCGCCGTCTTCGGGTGTCAGCTCGAACTTATGCGTGGCCGTCGGCTTGGGCAGCACCGGCGCCGCGACCGGCGCCGGCGGCGGGGGCGGCGGGGGCGCCGGCGGCGATAGATGCAGCAAGGAGCAGCCGACGGGGCCGAAGCACAGGGCGATGCAGCCCAGGCGTCTGAAGGATCGGAAAACTTCGAGAATCATGACGCCCTATCTATAGCAAAGCCCGGCCCCTATCTACAGCAAAGTCGGCCGGTCGGGCAATTCATTATCCGCGGCGGCCCGCCCGGGCAGGCGTGCCGGGAAATGGCGCCCGAGCAGACCTCCCACCGCCTCGACTCCGGCGATCGCGCCGCTCTTGAAGCGCCCGGCGCGAAAGTGATCCTTCATCATGCGGCATACTCCCTCCCACTCCGCCGGGTCCACGCGCGCGGCAACGCCGCGATCGGCGACGATCTCGACGCTCCGATCGGCGATGAGGACGTAAATCAGCACGCCGTTATTGCGCTCGGTGTCCCAGACGCGCAACTCCGAGAACACCTCGAGCGCCCGGGTGCGGGGGGCGGTCTCGCCGATAACGCGACTCGGCGGCAGGGCCGTTTCGATCGCGAATCGTATCTCCCCGGCGTGGGCTCGCTCGGCGCGGGCGATGGCCTCCTCGATTGCATCGAGGGTGCTCGCCGGAAATAGCATCCGGGTGCGCCAATGCAGGGCTGCGGCGTGGCGTAGCAAACGGCGCGTCCTCATCACCAGCCTCCCGAGGCGCCGCCGCCGCCAAAGCGACCACCGCCCCCGCTGAAACCGCCACCCCCGCCGAACCCACCGCCGCCCCGCGAGCCGAATCCTCCGCCCCATCCCGCCCCCCCACCGAATCCTCCGCCCGGGCTCGACCAGCCGCGGCTCGAACCGAAAAGGAGAGCAAACAGGAAGGCCACCAGACCGGCGCCGAGCCCCAGCGTGAGGACGTGGGTCAGCACCCAGGCAATCGCACCGGCAAGACCCCCGGCCGCCACCGATCCCAAGAGTCGCCCGAACAGGGCGCGCAACAGACCGCTTGCAACCACCACCACGATCAGCGCCAGCGGCAAAACGTTCTGCATCCCGTGATGCCGCTCCCATTTGCGGTCGGGCTCGGGAAGCGGCTCGCCGTTGACGACGGCGATCATTTGTCCAACGCCTGCCTCGACGCCCCCGTCGTAGTCGCCGAGCTTGAAATGCGGCGCGATGGTCTCGTCGACGATGCGGTTCGCCACCGCGTCGGGTAAAGCGCCCTCGAGCCCGTACCCCACCTCGATTCGAACGCGCCGATCGTTCTTTGCGATGAGCAGGATCGCCCCGTCATCGACGCCCTTACGTCCGAGCTTCCACTGATCGGCGACGCGAATCCCGTACTGCTCGATATCCTCCGGACTGGTGGTGGGAACGATCAGCACGGCAATTTGACTGCCCTTGCGCGCCTCGAGCGCGGCGAGCTCCGACTCGATTCGATTCACGGCGCCGCCGGAAAGCAAGCCGGTGAGGTCGACCACGCGCGCGGTGAGCGGCGGCACGGGCACATCTGCGAGCGAGATCGAGGCGATGAGGCAAAGCAAGGCGGCGACCCGCGCGCAATTGCGGCGATACGCGCCGAGTCTTCCTCGCTCCGGCGATTCGCGTGCGAGGCTCAGAGCGAGCCTACTGCGCCGACGCGGGTTTATCGGGAGCGGCCGGCTGCGCGGTCGGTGGCGGCCCCGAAAAATCCACGGCAGGAGGCTTGGATATCGCCGCCTCGTTCTCGACCGTGAAATTCGGCTTGATCTTGAAGCCGAACATCGATGCGGTCAGATTGCCCGGGAAGGAGCGCACCGTCAGGTTGTAATCCTGCACAGCCTGGATGTAGCGATTGCGCGCCACGGCGATGCGGTTCTCCGTGCCCTCGAGCTGCGCCTGCAGATCGCGGAAATTCTGGTCTGACTTGAGGTCGGGATAGCGCTCTGACACCACGAGCAGGCGCGACAGGGCGCCCGAGAGCTCACTCTGAGCGGCCTGGAATTTGGCGAGCGCCTGCGGATCATTGATCATGTCGGGGGTTGCCTGAATCGAGCCCGCCCTGGCGCGCGCTTGGGTCACGCCAAGAAGGACCGCCTGCTCCTGTGCGGCGTACCCCTTGACGGTGTTGACGAGGTTGGGAATCAGGTCGGCCCGGCGCTGGTACTGATTGAGCACCTCGGACCATGCAGATTTGACCTGCTCGTCCTTGGACTGCAGGGTGTTGTAGCCGCATCCGGACAACCACAAAAGGGCGATTGCACCGAGGCAATGAGCGGCCCGGCGAACAACGATTTCACGCATCGAACGTCCCCTCTACCCCTCGAAGCGGAGGTACGCGAGGGAGTTTACCACCGGATAAAAAAAAGCCCCGAGTGTTGAGCTCGGGGCAGGAATGCGGACTTCAATGAAGGGAAGTAAAGCCCGCTAGGGGATTCAGTGCAGCTGGTGCCATTGCAGCACCTGGATATCCATCTCCTCCAGGTCGAAACTGCGTGCAAGCATGCGGGCGATGTCCCGATTGCCTTGCACGGCGCCCTGAGTTCCGAGCAGTTCGACGACGCCGCGATACTCGCTGTACTCGATGGCGCCGTCCGACTGCGCGATGAAGTGGGTGTAGTATTTAGCGCTCATGGGCACAAAGCTTAGAGAGATCGACCCACCATAATCTGTGAACAACTGCTCAGTCGATCCAAGAAGTGCAAGACCTCGTTCACGACTTGGCAAGTGAGTCATATTGCACCGTGTCAAGATATCGTCCGCCAACCCCCGCCGGCTCCAAATACATCACGCCCGAGGGCGCGAAGCGCTTGCGGGACGAGCTCCACGAGCTGTGGCGCGACGAGCGCCCGCGCGTCACGGCGTCGGTGGCCGCCGCGGCCGCGCAAGGCGATCGCTCCGAAAACGCGGAGTACACCTACGGCAAAAAGCGTCTCCACGAAATCGACCGGCGGGTGCGTTTCCTGCGCAAGCGGCTGGAGGGCATGGTGGTCGTGGACATCGCCGCGGAACAGGGGCGCCGCGACCGCGAGCGCGTCTACTTCGGTGCGTGGGTTCAGCTCGAGCACGCGGACGGAAGCTTGCATTGGTACCGGCTGGTGGGGCCGGACGAGTTCGATCTTGCAAGCGACTATGTGAGCATGGACTCACCGCTCGGCAAGAGCCTGCTCGGCAGGCGTCTCGATGACGAGATCACGGTGACGTTGCCCGCCGGCGCGCAGACCTTCACGGTGATCGCGGTCAGCTATGAGCCGCGCTGACGCATAAAGAGAGCGCCCGCGCGCCCTCAAGCGCGAAGCGCCACCGCGGGGAATAGCTGCACCAAAATTTGCTCCCGGGGCAGGGCGAACGGCGCCGGTAGGGCCGAAGGGATTGAGGCCTGAAGCGGTCGACTGCCCCTGTCGGTCGACAATCTTCACGTCTCGAGCGGGAGCACTCTCCCTGTCAAGCTATATATCCCCTCGCGGCGCCGGGGCTGTCAATCGATCAATTGAGTGGCATCGCAGAAATGCCGCCGGGGCCGATCGACATCCCGGCTCCCAAGCGAGCTGGGCGAACGCTGAGTCGGTCGCGCCTGGCCGCGCGCCGCTAGGCGCGCCCCGCTAAACGACGCGGATATTCTTGAATTGCCATGCATCAGCGGTGTCGAGATCCTCGGGGAAAAGCTCTCCGCGCCCCTCGAGCGGTGTCCACTCCGTGTAGCGGCCGACCACCTTACCCAAGTACGGCATGCAGATGCCGAGCGGCCGCTCGAAGTCCATGTCGTCCGGCTCGATGAGTCCGCGCGCCGGATTCTCCATGGCCCACACCATTCCCGCGAGCACCGCAACGGTGACCTGCAGGCTCGTGGCGCTGTTGTAAGGGGCGAGCTTACGGGCCTCCTCGACGGAGAGTTGCGAGCCGTACCAGTAAGCGTTTTTCTCATGCCCCGCGAGCAGTACTCCGAGCTCGTCGATGCCCTCGGTGATGTCGTCGAGCATGATCCGCTTGTGCTCCTGCAGCCGCCAATTGCGGCCCGCAAATTCATGCAGCGAGAGCACGGCGTTGTCGCTCGGATGGTAGGCGTAGTGCGTGGTCGGCCGGTAGGCGACGCTGTCGCCGTCCCTGACGGTGAAATAATCGGCGAGCGAGATGGCCTCAGAGTGCGTGATCAGAAACCCGTGGAAAGGTCCGGCTTTCGGCGTCCAGGTGCGCACCCGGGTGCTCGCGCCCGGCCGATTGAGATAGATGGCGCAGCGCGAGCCCTGCTCGTGCCGTCCGCCATCCGCCGGGAAGTGGCGCTCGTGCGTGCCCCAGCCGAGCTCGGCCGGCTGCGCGCCTTCGCTCACGAAGCCATCGACAGACCAGGTGTTGACGAACTCGTTCAACTTCTTCGGCAATCGGCTCACCTGCGTATCGCGCTCGGCGATGTGAATCACCTTGACGCCGAGCCTCTGCGCGAGCCGCGCCCATTGCTCGCGGCGTTGCGGAACGGCGATCTCGAGACCGGTGTCGCGGGCGATGTCGAGGAGCGCCTTCTTCACGAAGTGCGACACCAGACCCGGGTTCGCGCCGTGCGTCAGCACGGCGGTGGGTGCATTCTTCGCACCGTCGCGCAAGGCGAGCGCGTCCATGCGCATGTGATAGTTGCTGCGCTTCTCGACCGAGGCGCTCGGATCGAAGTAGCCTCCCGCCCAGGGCTCGATGCAGGTGTCGAGATACAGCGCACCGCGCTCGCGCGCCAGCCCGACGAGCGCCGCACTCGACACGTCCACCGAGAGATTCAGCAGGAAATCTCCCCTGGTGAGCAGCGGCTCGAGCTGCTTGCGGTAGTTGTCGCGGGTCAACGCGCTGTTCAGAAATCTGACTCCGTACTTCGCCGCCTCGGCCTGGCCCGCGTCGTCCGCGGTCACGATGGTGATGCGGTCCGCCGAAGTGCCTATGTGACGCAAGATGAGAGGCAAGACTCCCTGTCCGATGCTGCCGAAGCCGACCATGACGATCTTGCCCGCAAATTTCACATGCACTTGGCTACTCATGATTCGATAGATGCCCCTTTTGTTTGTTGTATCCCGCAAGGGCGCCCTGGCCCCCACAGCAGCCTACAGGGTGCCCCGCGGTATGCTCAAGTCTCAGCGTCGCAAGGGCCTCACTGCCAGTGCGGGGGATAGGTGCGAGCGTAGCCTGGTAACGATTCGATGCGTGCGATCCAACGGGCGAGAGCCGGGTAATTTCTCTCCATCGGCAGAAAGCGCGCGCCGAGTTCCGCGGCCGCGCCGCGATTGAGTGCGCGCCGCAGCATTTGGATCCACGGAAATATGACCATGTCGGCAGCCGAATAATGGTCCCCCACGATCCACTGCTCTTTGCTCAGGCGGCCTTCGATGGTCCGCGCCTCTCGCCCGACCACGTGCATGGCATCGCTCAACTCCTCGAATGCGTCGGCGACGCCGCCCTCGAAGATGGCTTTTACGATGCGCGAAAGCGCCGGCTCGGCGTACGTTTGAAACTCGCAGATGACGCGCATGATGACCCCGGCCTCCTCGGGCGTCGTGCCGAAAATCGGCACCGCGGGATATTTCACGTCGAGGTAATAAAGAATCGCGACCGACTCGAATACCACATAGTCGCCGTCTTTGAGCACCGGCAGCCGGCCACGGGGATTCATCTTCAGCATGGGGGGCGATTGGTGCTCCTGCTTATCGAAGTGCAGGAGCTGCGAGTCATAGGGCAAGCCCTTGTGCTCGAGGGCGAGCAGTATCCGCCAGGAGTACGGACTGCCGCTACCCCAATACAAGGTGATTGCCATTGGGCGATTGTAGCGGATGAAGTCCATGAGACATCGCGCTAGAGTCGAGGCTTGGCTTTCACCACCCTCATCGACGTCGGTTCGCTCCGGGCACTGATCGGCAAACCGGGCATCGCGGTGCTCGACTGCCGCTTCGATCTCGCCCTGCCCGAGGCCGGCCGCGAAGCGTATCTGCGGGGCCATATCCCCGGCGCGTGCTATCTCGATCTGAATCGCGACCTCTCCGGTCCGGTCTCGCCCGTGACGGGCCGCCATCCGCTGCCCGATCCGCAGGTGCTGACCGCTCGGTTGGCCGCACTTGGCGTCATCGCGGGCGCACAGGCGATCGTCTACGACGAGTCGAACGCATCTTTCGCCGCTCGAGCGTGGTGGCTGATGCGATGGATTGGACATCCGGAGGTCGCCGTCCTCGACGGGGGCCTGAGCGCGTGGCGACGGGCCGGCGGTGCCGTCGAGTCCGGGGCGACGCACCCGCACCGCGCCGAGCGTGGGACCGGGGCGGGACCGGCGAGCGGCGCGGTGACGCCCGTGCCGGTCGATCACCGGGCGGCGCTGAGTACCCGCGAGCTGATCGCGGCGCTCGAGGATCCGCGCACCCTCCTCGTCGATGCGCGCGCACCTGAGCGCTTTGCCGGCACGGTCGAGCCCATCGATCCCATCGCCGGCCATGTCCCTGGCGCCGTGAACCATCCCTTTACCGCAAATCTGCGCGCCGACGGCCACTTCCTCACGCCGGAGGAGCTCGAGCAGCGCTGGCGCGAGCGACTCGGCGGCCGCGCGGCCGCCGACGCGATCGTCATGTGCGGCTCGGGCGTGACGGCCTGTCACAATCTGCTCGCGCTGGAGCACGCCGGCCTCGCCGGCGCCCGGCTCTACGCGGGCTCGTGGAGCGAATGGATCCGCGATCCAAAGCGGCCCGTGGCGCGCGCCTGAAGGTCCCACGCCGGCATCGGTGATTCACGTCATTTACATGCAGCCTCAATTTGTTATGGTGCGCGCACATGAATAGACCCGCAAAGCTGCTTCCGGCGAATCACGCCTGGAAGATCGAGGAATCGCTCGACCTCTATCAGGTCGAGGCGTGGGGCAAGGGCTATTTCTCCATCAATGCCGACGGCCACGTCGTCATCCGTCCGAGCATGGAACCGGAACGCGAGATTGATCTGTACGAGGTCGTGCAGGGACTGAAGGCGCGCGATCTGCATACACCGGTGGTCATTCGCTTCTCCGACATCCTCGCACACCGGCTTCGGCACCTGGCGGAGGCTTTCGGCACGGCCATTGCCGAGAACGAATACCGCAATCGCTACGCGGCTGTGTTCCCAATCAAGGTGAATCAGCAGCGCCTCGTCGTCGAGGAGGTCTACCGCTACGGCAAGGAGTTCGGGTTCGGCCTCGAGGTCGGATCCAAGCCGGAGTTGCTCGCGGTCATGTCGCTTACGGAGGACGCCCCGGATCGGCTGGTGGTCTGCAACGGCTTCAAGGACGACAGCTACATCGAGGCGGTGATCATCGCCGCGAAACTCGGCCGCACCATCATTCCGGTGGTGGAGAATTATGAGGAAATTCATCTAATTCTGAAGCACGCGGAGCGTTACGGTGTGCGCCCGCGGATCGGTGTGCGCGTCAAGCTCGCGAGCGACGGCGCCGGCCGCTGGCGCGACTCGGCCGGCGAGAAATCCAAGTTCGGCCTGTTCGTGAGCGAAATCCTCGACCTGTATGCGCTCTTGAAGGAGCGCAACATGCTCGACTGCCTGCAGCTCGTCCATTGTCACCCGGGTAGTCAGCTGCAGGACATCCGTCGCGTGAAGGACGCCATCAACGAGCTCGCGCATGTATACGCGGAACTCAAGCTCATGGGCGCCGGACTGCAGTACATCGACATCGGCGGCGGCCTGGGTGTCGATTACGACGGCAGCGGGACGAATTACGAGTCGTCGATGAACTACACCCTCAACGAATACGCCAGCGATGTGGTGTACCGCATCAAGAGCGTGTGCGATGCACGCGACGTGCCGCACCCGATGATCGTGAGCGAGTCGGGCCGGGCCATTGCTGCGCAGCACAGCCTGCTGGTTTTCGACGTCCTTGGCGCCTCCAAGCTCGACCAATTCAAGGTCTCCGGGCGCCCGGAGGAGGACTATCAGGGTCGGCAAGAGCTTCCCCAGCCGGTGCGCGACCTCTTTGACAGCTATCGATCGGTGAACGAGCGGCGCCTCGTCGAGTGCTATCACGATGCCCTGCAGGCGCGCGAGCAGGCGCTGCAAATGTTCAACTGGGGCTACCTGAGCCTGGAGTTCCGAGGACTCGTGGAGCGGCTGTACTGGGCGACGTGCGCCAAGATTCGCGATTACTGCCGCAAGCTCAACAAGGTGCCCGAGGAGCTGGAAGACCTCGAGGACATGCTGAGCGATATCTACTTCTGCAATTTCTCCGTGTTCCAGTCGCTTCCCGACAGCTGGGCGATCGGGCAGCTATTCCCGATCATGCCCATCCAGCGCCTCGGCGAGCGGCCCACGCGCAATGCCGTTCTCGCGGACATCACCTGCGATTCGGACGGCAAGATCGACCGCTTCGTGCATCCGCGTGCCACCAAACGCACCCTTGAGGTGCACGAGCTCGTGCCGGGCGAGTCCTATTACTTGGCCGCGTTCCTTGTCGGGGCATACCAGGAGACGCTTGGCGATCTGCACAACCTCTTCGGTGACACCCACGTGGTGCACATCCGCCTGCGCGATGGCGGGGGCTGGTGGATCGAGGAGGTCGTCAAAGGGGATACGGCCAACAAGGTGCTGGAATATATGGAATATGACACCGATGAGCTCTATCCGCGCATTGCCCGGGACTGCGAGCGGGCGATTCAGGAGGGCCGCATGTCCATCACCGAGGCCCAGGTCGTAAAACGTTTCTACGAGAACGAGCTCAATGGCTACGCCTACCTCGAGGTCGTGACCGAGCCCGGCGGGTCCTGAGCGAGCGCCGTCGCGGGCGCCCCAGCCCGCAGCAAACCCTGGATTTTCCGGTTTGCCAACAGTTTTTCCCTGGCGTAGCATCGGTTCGTAGGTCGTCCTGACATCAAGCGGTTCAAGTGCGCGACCGAAGGTACAGGCGACGCTGCTCGCGAGAAGGAGGCGTCGTCTGTTTAGTGAAACCGCGCGCGAGCGGAAACACCCGCATTTTGCGCGCACTGTTAGAGAGACTAGTTGAATGACGACGATCTACGTTGGCAACCTGCCATTCACCGCGACAGAAGACGAAGTGCGTAGCCTGTTCGAGCGCTACGGCAAGGTCGATTCCGTCAAGCTGATCAACGATCGCGAAACCGGCCGCCCGCGCGGCTTTGCGTTCGTCGACATGGCGGCAGGTGAGGCTCAAAACGCGATTCAGCAGACGAACGGATTCCAGATGGGTGGTCGTCCGCTGCGCGTCAACGAAGCCCAGGAACGGGCGCCGCGCTCCAAGCCGCCGGGTGGCGGGGGCGGCGGCGGCGGCGGACCGCGCCGCTGGTGATCGGCTGCGGCTGATCGCGGATCAGCCGGCCGATTCGATCGGTGCTGGCGAGCCCGGGACTTCACCGGAAGCTCCGGGTGAGCTGCGCGATCACCACATTTCTTTGAGCTGCGCGCCCACGTCCACCGTGGCCGCGGTGCCTCCCACCGCCGGGTCGTTCGGGCGCAAGGCGTCTCCGGCACGCGCGCTGCGATAGGTCGTACGCTCGAAACAATCGAGCACCTTGTCCGTCATGAACCGGCTCTTTGCCCCATACACATGAGCATCGCCGTCCTTTGCCTGCTGGGTCACCGCGTACTTGAGGGGCGCGCATATATGCAGCTCGTTGCGGGCGCGGGTCATCGCGACGTACAAGAGCCGCCGCTCCTCCTCGATCAGCTCGGGCTTCCCGTTGGAGAACTCGGAGGGGAAGTTGCCGTCCGCCACGTTAAGCACATAGACAAAGTCCCACTCCTGCCCTTTCGCCGAGTGGATGGTCGATAGAATCACGTAGTCCTCGTCTTTCGAGGCGACGCCCGACTGATCGCTCGTCACCGCCGGCGGATCGAGGGTGAGGTCGGTGAGGAAACGCTCGCGGGTTGTGTGCTGCGTGGACAGATGCTCGAGCTGGTCCAGGTCACCCGCACGGCTGAAGGCGGCGTCATAAAGGCGCTCGAGCTGGGGTTTGTACCAATCGCGCACCAGCGCCACTTGCCCGGGCCAGGGAGTCGCGGGGTCGGCGAGCTTCTCCATGAGGACGGCGAATCGCTTCCAATCCATCTTCGTGAGCTGGGGGGCATCGAAGTCGGCGAGGCTCTTGACCGCGTGGCCTTTTGCCTCGAGATGATCCAGCGCCTGTTTCGCGTGGGCGGGGCCGATGCCGGGAACCAGCTTGAGCACCCGGAATCCGGCGACGCTGTTGCGCGGATTCTCCGCCCAGCGCAGCACCGACAGCAAATCTTTGACGTGCGCGGCCTCGAGAAACTTGAGACCGCCGTATTTCACGAACGGCACGTTCCGCCGCGCGAGCTCGACCTCGAGTACATCGCTGTGATGCGAGCTGCGGAACAGGATCGCGTGGCGCTTCAGCGACCCACCGACCTCGCGCGTCGCGAGGATTTTGTTGCAGATGTATTCCGCCTGCGAGACGGCATCGTCGAGCGAGACGTATACGGGCTTCAGCTGGGAGGGACGCATGCCGAGCAAGGTCTTGCGGTGCTGGCGAGCGCCCTCGGCCATGAGCGCGTTCGCCGCATCGAGGATGGGCTGCGTCGATCGGTAGTTCTGCGAAAGAACCACCGTTTCCGCCTTCGGCTTGTAGCGCTCGGCGAACCCTAGGATGTTCTCGACGGCAGCGGCCCGGAACGAATAAATGGCCTGTGCATCGTCGCCGACCACCGTCACGCCGGCGCCGTCGGGCCTCAGCGCCTGGATGATCTCGCCCTGCAACGAGCTCGTGTCCTGATACTCATCGACCAGCACATGATCGAAATTTCCCGAAAGGCTCTGCGCGAGCGCGGGATTTTTCATCATTGCGTGCCAGTAGAGCAGGAGATCGTCGAAGTCGAGAACATTGTTCTTTTGCTTGCGGGCGACGTACTCGCGGTAGATCTTGGTGAGATCCTGCTCCCATTCACTCACCCATGGAAATTGCTCGTCGAGCGTCTGCTTCAGCGACAACCGCGTGTTCACGCGGTAGCTGTAGATGGCGAGGCATATGTCCTTGCGCGGAAAGCGCTTCTCCTTGCCGGAGAACCCCAGTTCGTGACGGATGACGTCCATGAGATCCGCCGCATCCGCGCGGTCGAGCACCGTGAAGTTGGGGTTCAAGCCCACGTGCTTCGCGTATGAGCGCAGGATGCGATTGCCCACCGAATGAAACGTGCCTGCCCACGCGAGCCGCGACTGCACGCTGCGGTCGCCGAGCTTTCCGCGGTCCGCCATCACGGCGGTGACGATGCTCTGCGTGCGGCGGATCATGTCTTGCGCGGCGCGGCGCGTGAACGTGAGCATGAGGACGCGGGCGGGATCGACGCCATTCAGCACCAAGTGCGCGGTGCGGTGCGCGAGAGTGTTCGTCTTGCCCGTGCCCGCGCCGGCGATGATCAGAAGCGGGCCGGAGCCGATTCCCTGGTCCTTCACGGGTGTTCCGAACGTGGCGGCACGCCGCTGCTGCGGATTGAGAGCGTCGAATGCCGAGGTCGTTTTCGCCTTGATCATAGCCAGAATATACCGGTGAACTGTATGGATATCCAGATAACATTACATGCCGGTAGCCAGCATGGCGCGCTTGGGGCGCCTCGCGCGAGGAGGCACATCACAGCGATGAGGATTTGAGGGCGGCCAGGAGCCTGTCGAACGAATCGGGTATGCCGCTTCGGAATACGAGGCGCGGCCCCTCGATCTCGAGAAACGCCGGTGGCTCCCGCGCGCTGCGCTCGAGCTCGGGCAGAGGCATGAGCGCATCGAGATGACCCGCGTGACGGGGGCGGGTTGTGAAGCGGCGCACGATTTCATCGGCATCGGCACGGCAGCAGATCTGCGTGGCACGCGCGCCGCAGGCGCCGAGCACGTCCGCGAGCAGCGGCGCGTTCACGGCGCGCCAGTTTCCTTCGACGATGCACGACAGGCCGAGCGAGAGCTGCGCGTGCGCCAGGCGCGCGAGCGTCATGAAGCTCGCCTCGCTCAACCGGCGCGACCAGGCGCGGTCGCCGGGCCCAAGCGAATCGAACAGTCCTTCCTTGACATCATCCTTGCAGAGGATAGGCAGGGCCAGGTGCCTGGACAAGCGCCGCGCGAGCGTCGTCTTGCCGCTGGCGGGACTCCCAAGGATGATGGTGAGTTTCGCAACGTGACTCATGAGGTACTGACATGTTGAAACCAACGGTCGTCGCCAGCAACCGCGTATATCCCGGCCGCGTGATCGAGGTATCAACCGAGACCCTCCGCTACGCCAATGGGCGCGAATACCACATCGATTTCGTGCGCCACCCCGGCGCGGCGGCCGTAGTCGCGGTCGATGACGGCGGCCGGGTGTGCGTGGTGCGCCAGTACCGCCACGGCGTCGAGGATTTCCTCTGGGAGATACCCGCCGGCAAGCTCGATCGCGGCGAGGCACCGGACGTGTGTGCAGTGCGGGAACTGGCCGAGGAGACCGGGGTCGCGGCGCGACGCTGGACGCCCCTCGGGCTGTACGTGCCGGCGCCCAGCATCTTCACCGAAGTGATCCATTTGTATTTGGCCCGGGAATTGGAAATAGGAGCCCCGACCCCCGACCCCGACGAGGAATTGGAGGTCAAATGGGTGCCCTTCGGGGAGGCCATGAGCTGCATCCAAAAGGGCGAATGGAACGATGGAAAAACGGCCATGGCGCTGTTGCGGGCGCAATACCGCCTACAACTGTGACCCTGCGCCTATTTCTTAACCTATTCGTTTGACATGGCTTCAAAGTCCATTAAAAAGGGATCATGAGTACGGGAAACTCGAAAAAGCCCCCGATCGGCGGCCCTCGTCCGGGCGCGGCTGACGCCGCGCAGGACAACGCAGGCGCACCCGCCGCGCCCAAGAAAGAGACCGGTCGGGTGCAGTTCGATGAGCGCGGCAACGCCATCTGGGAATGGTCGGTGAGCACGGGCGCTTTTGGGCGCGAAGTGACCACGGAGCGCATGAAGCGGCTCGAGAACCCGGGACTGTCGCTTGCCGAGGATGCGCCCACGCCGTTCGACAAGGTGAAGCCGAATCCTCTCGGCATGGTCAAAGGCTACAATCCCTACGACAGCGGCAAGCTCGCACGTCCCGGTGTGCCGCCCAAGAAAAAGGATCTGCGGAAACTTGGCGACTGGCTGCAGCTGAAGAAGCAGGCCGCGACGAAAAAAGACGACGACGAGTAGCCGCACCGGCGCGGCTCGCTTTGCACCCGGCAGTATGCAAAGCCGCTACGAGGCGTAATTGAGCTTCGCCGCGCTTCCCAACCGATAGAACTTGCGCAGCTCGCGCACCATCGCCTCCACCTTCGTACTTCCGCGGCTCACGAAGCGCCTTTCCAGGCGCCGGCAGAAATTCGCCGCGCAGCGGTGTGCCGTCCGATAGCGATGGAATTGCTCGGGCTCGAGCCGCGCGTCGAACTCAACGCGGTCGAACAGTCGCGGGTGCACTTGCGAAGGATAGTTGCCACCCTGCTGATCGGCGAGGAGAAACACGGTCGCCGCGTACTTGTCCACTTCCGCCTGAGTCTCGAGCTCGAGGAGCGACACGGGAGCGTCGCACTCGAGCCGCCAGGTCGAGTACACGAAGTGGCTCACGCCCTCCAAAGCCGTGCAGTAATCGGCGAGATTCCCCTCCGTCAACGCGCCGAGCGGGTTGCAGGCCTCCAGCCGCCCGAGCAGGCCGGGGTCCATGTAGAGGGCCACGCCCGCCCCATCTGCCGTTTCGGCGAGGAGCAACTGCTCGTCGAGCTCGCGGCGGTCGTTGTGAGGCACGACGCCCCCGAGCGCGCGCCGATCGGTGACCAGGTAATCGTAGACGTCGTGATCGACCCGCAGGTCGTAGAGCCGACCCAGAAGGAACTGCAGGCCGCGCAGCACCACGGCTAGTGCCGGACGCCGGGGCCGCCCTGCCGCACCGGCCGCACTCCGAGACGGTTGAGCAAGCCGTGAGCGCGCGCGCTGCCTGTCTTCATCCAGATCTCGTAGAGGCGCAGGATGTCCGCATCGGAGTGTACATAGGACATCTCGCTTACCTCGTTCAAGGCATCGACCAGGCGCTGGAACTTCTGCGCGAGCTCCGCGTAAATACCGGCGATCGCGCGGCTCGATGCCGAGCGCTGCATGGAGTCGGCGAGCGAGCCGTACGCATTGCCACCCATGGCGATGTGGTAGTCGATGTCGATGAGCTTGCGCGCGAAGCTGCGGGCGAAGAAGCCGGCGATGAAGAGCGAGACATCGCCGAGGCGCTGCAGAGCCCGCTGGCGAGCCGCGGCGCTCGGCGCATCCACCGCCTCGGCGAGCATGTGGGCAAGGGGCTTGATGCGCAGTCCCTCGGGGGTTTTCTCGTAGAGCGCATCGGCGCGCGCGAACATGGTGAGCAAATTGACGACGTATTGCTCTGACTGCTCCTCGATCTCGAGATTCTGATGCTCAGTGGCCTCGTGGAATGCGTCACGAAAAAATTCCCGCAACGAGCTCACTGCAACCAGCGACCTGTCTGCCATAGCTTGCATGCACGGTTCCTTTCGCCTGTACCCGAATCCATCCTATCGGTTTCATATACGCGAAGTGAAGTATAAAAACGCGAACTGGAGTCAGAAAACACCGATAAAAACAGTGCTTTCCGTATCAGCAGACGGCACCTTCGGCTGCTAACGCCGCGTGCTCCGCGACGGTGCTAGATTATTTCTCCGAGCGTCGTGATGGTGCGCGCGGGCGGTGCGAGAGCGACGGGCCAACGCCGCGCGTCGCGGTTCAGCCAGACGACTTGCATCCCCGCTTGCCTCGCGCCGACCACATCGGTGATCGGATCGTCGCCGACGTGCAGAATTTCCTCTGCGGGAACGCCCGCCATGTCGCGCAGCGCCGCGAAAATTCTCGCATCCGGCTTGGCGGCTCCGGCGGCGATCGCGGTGACATGGCCGTCGAAGAGCCGGCCGATACCGCAGCGATCGAGATCGGCGTTGCCGTTGCTCAGCGCATAGAGCCGGTAACGTGTGCGCAGGCGCTCGAGTGCGGGACGGACGTCGGTGAAAAACTCGACGCGGTTCCGCGCGGCCAGGAAAACCTCGAAGGCTTCCTCGCACGCGGACTCCGCATAGCCGGCGGCGGTGAGCTGCATGCCGAGGGCGTGCCTGCGCAGGAAGCTGAGATCATGGCTCTGCTCGGGAAACTGCGCGGCGATCCTGGCCCGCAAAGCGCGCATGCTGTCGAGGGTGTGGCCGCGCACGGCTCGCGGATAACGCTGCGTCAGCCAGTCGAGCAGGGCGGTTTCGGCGGCCGCGATGACCGGCCCGACCGGCCACAAGGTGTCGTCCAGATCGAGACTGATCACGCGCGTCACGCCCATGTGCTGATTCTGCTCCGCGTACGGCTACAATTGCATGCCATGGGAGGGGATATAAGAATGAGCGCTCATCGTCGACTCTGGATCCTGGCATTGCTCGGTGTCGCGGCTATCGGTGCGGTCTCCGGAGCGCGGGCCGGCCACCGGGGCACTGCGAGCCCGCCCCTGCCGCCGTTCGGGGCTATCGAGCTCGTGCGCCTTGCGCGCGTTTCCGATCCTGCCGTCTCGCCGGATGGCAAGCGTGTCGCGTACGTCCTGCGCACGACGGACATGGACGCCGACAAGGGCCGCACCTGCATCTGGCTGCTCGATATCGGCAAGCGCAAGGCGACGCCCGTCCGGCTCACGGATCTCGTGGCGAATTCGACTGCGCCTGAATGGAGCGCGGACGGTCGCTTCCTTTACTATTTGTCGAATCGCAGCGGCTCCACCCAGGTATGGCGCCTCGCGCCGGGGAGTGAACCCACGCAGGTCACGAATCTGGCCCTGGAGGTGGGGTCCTTCCGTGTCTCGCCGAGGGCCGATCGCATCTTTGTCAGCGCCGAGGTGTTTCGCGATTGTCCGACGCTCGCCTGCACCAAACAGCGGCTCGAGGCGACCGCGCACACCGCGGAGCACGGCGTGCTTTACGATCGAATCTTCGTAAGGCACTGGGATACGTGGAGCGACGGCCGCCGCTCGCAGCTCTTCGCCCTGTCGCTCGACGGCTCCGGTGCTGCGAGCGGCGGCCCCATCAACCTCACCCGGGACCTCGACGGCGACGTGCCGGGAAAGCCCTTCGGCGGACGCGAGGATTTCGCGGTGAGTCCGGACGGGAGCCAGGTCGCGTTCTCCATTCGCGCCGTTCCGGTAGGGGAGCCCTGGTCGACGAATTTCGACGTCTACATCGTGCCGGCCGCGGGCGGCACGCCGCGCAATCTCACCGCCGACAATCCGGCCTGGGACGGGCAGCCTGCTTTCTCGCCGAACGGCAAAACCCTCGCCTACGTCGCCACCGACCGGCCGGGCGATGAGTCCGACCGCTTTCACCTGGTGCTGCTCGACCTCGAGAGCGGCGCCAAGCATCCGCTCACGCAGAACTGGGATCGCTCGATCGAGAGCTTCGCCTGGTCGCCGGACGCCAAGATCCTGTTCGCAGCCACGGATCACCTCGGCCAGCATCCCTTGTGGGCCATCGATGCGACCACGGGGCGCGCCTCCGCCATCACCGGCGATGGCCACGTCGAGGCGTTCAGCGTCGGCCCCCATCGGGTCGTGTACGCGCAGAGCAACCTCGCCCATCCGGCCGATCTCTATTCGGCCGCATACGACGGCGGCAAGGCGATCCAGCTTACGCACTTGAACGACGCGGAGCTCGCGGCTCGGGCGCTCGGCGACTATGAGCAATTCAACTTCACCGGAGCCGCCGGCGATAACGTCTTCGGCTACGTCGTGAAGCCGCCCAACTTCAAGCGCGACCAGAAGTATCCCGTGGCGTTCCTGATCCACGGCGGTCCCGAGGGAAGCTTCGGCAACGAATGGCACTATCGCTGGAACGCGGAAAGCTTCGCAGGCGGCGGATACGGCGTGGTGATGATCGACTTCCACGGATCCACCGGCTACGGCCAGGCGTTCACGGACGCGATTCGCGGCGATTGGGGTGGAAAGCCGCTCCAGGATCTCAAGCTCGGACTCGAGGCGGCTCTCAAGCAATACCCGTGGCTCGACGGCGATGAGGTTTGCGCAGTCGGCGGCTCTTACGGGGGATTCATGGTCAACTGGATCGCCGGGCAATGGCCCGACCGGTTCAAGTGCCTGGTGACGCACGATGGGATCTTCGACAACCGCAGCATGTACTACTCGACGGAGGAGCTGTGGTTCCCGGAGTGGGAGATGGGCGGTCCGGAGTACCAGGATCCGGCCGGTTATGCCAAGTTCAACCCCGCCGACCACGTCTCGGAGTGGAAGACGCCGACCCTGGTGATCCACGGTCAGCTCGATTATCGCGTCCCCCTCTCCCAAGGGATTGCGGTGTTCACGGCCTTGCAGCGCCGCGGCGTACCGAGCCAGTTCCTCTACTACCCCGACGAGAATCACTGGGTGCTGAAGCCCTCGAACAGCATCGAGTGGTACGACACGGTGCTCGCGTGGATGAAGCGGTGGACGCACTGAGCCGTACTTACCCCCTCGCCCCGTAGATATGGATCCTGTGCACGCCCTCGTACCGCGGATCGCGCCGAAGTATGGCGAGCGGAGTCATGAGGTACGCATCGTCCCGCCGACGCGCTCGTTCCACTTCGCGATGTTCACGCCCTTCACGAGAAGCCACAGGCAAAAAGACGACTCTCCGATCAGCGGCGGAATCAGAATGGCGGGAATTATCAGATCCGCGACGGCGGGGGCGAAAAGCGCCGCAAAGCAGGCCACGAGGTAACTCAGGCCGGCCAGTTCCATCAATACGCCTATGAGCTTCGGAAAATAGCCCGATTTGAAGATCAGATAGCCGTTCACGAGGCACGTGCAGCCGAAAAATATCAGGGCCACATTGAAGGCGATGTCGTGCGACTTGAGAGCGAGTTGCGCGAGAAGCTCGAATTGTTGCTTGGAGAATGCGCTCACATGATCGCCGCCGCTCAACGTGGGCATCACCGCGAGAAGAAACAGCTTGCTGACGGCCTCGACCGCAAGGGACACCAGATTGAACCACACGCCCAGCAGAATCAGGCTCCTGCTGACGGGCCTCAGCAATAGATACTCGATCCACAGCAATGGCACGGCACACAGCACGACGACGAAGTTGCCGGCGACACTCAGGCGCCAGAGCGCGGGCGCGGCGAGAATGTTCTGAGCCGTGGCTGACGCATCACCTGGCACGATGAGTTTGCTCGAGACGAACCCTTCGGCAAAAGCACCGAGAACGATGATCGCGAGATAGAGTACGCCGCCCATTCGGGCGTATCGCTGCGGGAAGTTCTCGACGGCTTGATTTGCCATGCACGGCCTGCGTGGGGCAGTGTACACCCGGCGAGCGTGCCGGTACCGGCCAACGCTCGACCGGAGCGGCGCGCGCGATGGTCGCGCTCAGGCGTCGAGGCCGCGCCAGGCAGCGGGGTAATCGGCCCCGAGCTTCAGGATGCGTTTGAGTACGTCCGGATACGCAATGCCCGCCGTCAGCGCGGACTGCGCGAAATCCTCGGCCTCGGAGAGGTTCGGGTTCGCGTTTGCCTCGAGCACATACAACGAGCCGTCGGGACGCAGCCGAAAGTCCATGCGCGCATAGCCGGTCAGATGCAGGGCGCGAAAGATTCGCTTCGATAGCTGCTCGAGCCGGGTGAGCACGTCCTCGGGCAGCTCCTGCGCGGCCGCCGTGGTGATGCCGTACTTTTTCTGATAGTTCCTATCCCATTTCACCTTGCGTGTGGCGATCGTCGGGTGGCCGTGGGGAAGCGAGCCGAAAGTCATCTCCCAGACGGGCAGCACCTTCAGACGGTCGTTGCCGATGACTCCAACATACAGCTCACGCCCCTCGATGTACTCCTCCACCAGGGCGTCCGAATGAGTCTGCTCGTGGATGAAGGCGATGCGCTCCTTGAGCTGGCGATCATCCGTGACCACGGACGCATGGGCGATGCCGAGCGAGGCATCTTCGGTCGACGATTTCACGAACATCGGAAAGCGCAGCCTCTTCGGGAGCCGCGGACGGCGACCGCGCGGGAACACGACGAACTGCGGGGTCGGCACGCGGTGATAGGAAAGCAGCTGCTTCGAGAGCACCTTATCGCGAGACAGGAGCATGCCGCGCGGGTTGCAGCCCGTGTAAGGCTGATGCATGAGCTCCAGGAAGGCGACGACGTGCTGATCGTAGGTGACGATCCCGTCGAATTCCTCCAGCAGGTTGAATACGATGTCCGGTTTCCATTCCATGATGGCGCGCCGCAATTCGGTGAGGTTGTCGTCCACGCCGAGCGGCATCACCTCGTGACCCGCCTGCTTCAGATGGGAGATGACGTCGTACTCCGTACGCCATTCGTCTATTTCGCGCGCCGGGATGCCGCGCAGGGAGTCCGGGGGCACGAGCGTCGCGTGCACCAAGACGAGCGCACGGAGCTTCCTCATAGCGCAACCCGCGGCAGCTGGCGCTCCTCGTAGGATTCGGCAAGGCGCGCGATCACCCATAGAAGGTGCTGCTTGAGCTCGCGTCGAGGCCCGCGCAGATACAGATCGAGCGATTCACAGCGCGCGATCATGAGCCTGAGCACCTGATGCACGAGGTACTCGCTGAACGCGCCCGAGCGCACTATCTTCAGCCGCAGGTCGTTGCGCATTTCGCGCAGCACGCTGGCCGCCTTGGGCGCAGCGGCGGATCGCGGCACGGTTGTGAACACCTTGAGCAGAAGCTCGTCGGCGCCTGAGCGGCGGGGCATGCGGTAGCGGGCGAGCTTGCGCTCGTAGTGCTGGCGCAGCGTCGAGGGCTCCTCGGCGATTTCTTCGATGCGGCTGCGGTCGGTCACTTTCGGCGCCGTGTCTCCGATCTCGGCCGCGAGCGCGTCGATGAACTCGAGCTTGGCAAAGGCCGGCCAACCGTCGTACTGCCGACGCCAGGCGGATCGTGGCTTCAGCCAGACGGCGAAGGTCTCGGCGAAATCCTCGGTGGGATGGGCCTGGGCATACCAGGCGCCCAGATGCTGGACGAAGCGCCGGCTGCCGGGCCGCGGGCGGTACGTGTCCGGGTAGGGCAACGAGGCCGGGCCGAACACCTCGCGCCACGTCCGCCGGCGGCGCACGCGATAGGCCGAGTCGATGGCGTGGCCGGCCTCGTGACGCAGGATGCGCATCAGCCAGTTGCGGTTGCCGCCCTCGACTTCGCGCATGAAGCGCCGTTCGATATGGGCGAGCCGCCGATGCGCCAGGTAGAACGGGATCGCAATTCCGGGGATGCCGTCCGGGGAGAACCACTCCTGTGCGAGCCAGCAGTGGGGTCGGAAGCGGATGCCGCGCGTAGCGAGCTCGTCGTAGAGCCGTCCGATCGCTCTCTCGAGCTCCGTGCCGGCGATGGTCAGCTTCAGGTCGCAGAACCGCAGGCTCAGGAGCTGATCGTCGGAGAGGGTCTCCCATGCATAGCGAGGGCGCGCGGAGCGCCCGCGCCGACGTGCCGGCGACAATGAGCTTTTGGACATACGATGAATGTCTGGGACGATCCTACGGACCCTGGCGACGATTTTACCTTCAAATCCTCCTCCGGTAGTGGGAGCATCAGTGGATGTTCGCTGACAAGAAAGGCGCGCTGACCGGCCCCCTCACCGTATCGGAGGTGGTCGACCTGGAGGGGTTGGCCCGCGTGGCGGCGGACTACAAGCAGCTGTGTGGCGACGTCGGCAACCGCCTCCCCTTCGCCCTGTACGACTGGCACCTCACCTGGTGCCGGCATTTTCTCAACTGCGACCCGCGCATCGAGGATGAGCCGCGTTTCTGCATGCTGCACGACGCGGGTCGCCGTTGCGTGGCGATCCTCCCCCTCATCCAAAGCAGCCGCCGCCTGGGTCCGTTGCGAATTACCTCGCTGAACATGCTTGGATCGGATCCCGCCATCACCGAGATCCCGACCCCCTTGGTTGCCGCTGGATACGGCGCCGTGGCCGTGCATGCCGCACGCGATCTTTTTTCGCGTCTAGGCGACTGGGATTGGATTCATTGGAGCGGCTTGGGTCAGGAATTGCGGGAGGCGCTGGCGAGCGAGCCGCGTCTCTCGTGGCGGCGGCCGCTGTCTGATTTCGTCCTCGACCTTCCCGCCACCTGGGAGGAGTTCAGGTTCGGTCTGAAGCGCAACATCCGCGAGTCGCTGCGCCACTGCTACAACTCCCTGAGCCGCGCGGGGCACCGATACGAGCTGGAAGTGATCGCCCACCCTGCGGGCATCGAGGCGGGATTGAATCGATTTCTTGAGCTGCACCGCATGCGCGCCGAGCTCAGAAACACCGTCATCCATCCGGACCGGTTTGCCTCCCAGGTCAGCCGCGATTTTCTTTACGAGGTGTGCGATCGGCTTGCGCGGCATGGGATCACCCGGCTCTTCGCGCTGCGCGTCGGCCGCGAAATCGTCGCGATGCGCATCGGTTTCGTGGTGGGGGGCGCTCTGTATCTATATTACTCGGGCTACGACCCGCACTGGGCGCGCTACGGCGTCATGACGACGACCATGGCCGAGGCCATCAAGTATGCGATCGCCGCGGGCTTGACCAGCGTGAGCCTTTCACCCACGTGGGATCTCGCCAAGTCGCGCTGGGGTCCGCGCCAAATTGACTACGGGTCTGTCTACGAGACTCGGAATCGCCTGCGCTCGCGCTGCGCGCAGGGTGCCTATCTCAGGGGGCGGGTCAGCGAGAGCCCCGCGTGGCTGCGCCGGCTCATGGCGGGTCGCGTGTGGCACTGAGCTCGGGTGTCGCGGCGCGCCGGGCCTCCAGGTCCGCAAAATCAAACAGCACCGGATCGGCAAGCTGGGAGGGAGCCACATTCTGCAGGCTCGAGAAGATCGACTCGAGGCGGCCGGGGAACTTCCGCTCCCATTCCTGGAGCATGGCCTTCACCGCCACGCGCTGCAGATGGGATTGCGAGCCGCAGAGCGTGCAGGGGATGATCGGAAAGTCCCTCGCCGCCGCATAGCGGGCGATGTCGCGCTCCGCGACGTACGCGAGCGGTCGGATGACGATGTGGCGCCGGTCCTCGCTCAGCAGCTTCGGAGCCATGGCCTTGAGGCGGCCGCCGAAGAACATGTTCAAAAACAGGGTCTCGATCAGGTCGTCGCGGTGGTGACCGAGCGCAAGCTTGGTGATGCCGTTTTCCGCCGCATACCGGTACAGCGCGCCGCGCCGTAGGCGTGAGCACAGCCCGCACATCGTTTTTCCCTCCGGGATCACGCGCTTCACCACGGCGTAGGTGTCTTGCTCGATGATGTGGAACGGCACGCCCAGCCCCGACAGGTAGTCGGGCAAGACGTGCGCCGGGAATCCCGGCTGCTTCTGGTCGAGATTCACCGCGATCAGGTCGAAGTGCACCGGTGCGTTACGCCGCAAGCTCATCAGCACATCGAGCAGCGTGTAGGAGTCCTTGCCGCCGGAGAGGCACACCATGACCCGATCACCCTCGGCAATCATGCGGAAATCCGCGACGGCCTTCCCCGCCGCGCTGCGCAGCTGCGCCTCGAGCTTCTTGAAGTTATTCGAGACCCGGCGCTCTGCGGGAGCCCCTATCACGGAGCTTCCAGGTATTTGGCTTCGAGGTAGCGCAGGTACGCCGCGGCGGTGAGGGGCTTGCCGGTCGCCCGCTTGATGAGCTCCTGAACGGGTAAGCGCGCACCGACGCCGTGCACGTTGTCGCGCAACCAGTCCATTACGCCGCCGAACTGGCCGGCGGCGATCTCCGCATCGAGCGACGGCCGCTCTTCGCGCAACGCCTCGTTGAGCTGGCCGGCGATCACCGCGCCGAGCGCGTATGAAGGAAAATATCCGAAATGCCCCACGGCCCAGTGAATGTCCTGCAGGCACCCATCGACGTCGTTGGTGGGGCGAATGTTCAAGCGCTCCTCGAGATGCGCATTCCATGCCTCCGGCAGGTCCGCCACGGGCAGCGCGCCGTCCAGCATCCGCTTCTCGAGATCGTAGCGCAGCATGATGTGCACCGGGTAGGTAAGCTCATCGGCATCCATGCGGATGAGGCTGCGCCTCACACGAATGAGGTGGCGATACAGATTCTGCTCGCTCCATTCCTCGCCGCTCACCTGCAGATATTTGTCGAGGAGCGGCTTCAAGTACGTAACGAACGCGCGGCTGCGGCACAGGTTCATCTCGAACAGGAGCGACTGGCTTTCCTCGAGCGCGAGCCCGCGGTCACGGCCCACCGGCTGATCACGCCATTTCGCCGGCAGCCCGAGGTCGTACATGGCATGGCCGGTCTCATGCACCGCGCCCAGAAGTCCCGAGAACGGGTCGATCGGATCGAACCGGGTGGTTACCCGGATATCCCCGGGCACGCCCTCCGTAAACGGATGCTCGCTCTCATCGAGCCGTCCGCGGTCGAAGGGAAAGCCGAGCGCCTTCAATACCTCGAGTGCAAGCTGACGCTGGCGCACGGCGGTGAACTTGCCGGTGAAGGGAATGGGTGCGAGATTCGCTTGGACCTCGATGGCTTGATTGATGAGACCGGGGAGCTTGCGCGACAGCGCCTTGAAAATGGTATCGATGTCAGCGGTCGAAATGCCGGGCGTGAACGCATCGACCAGTGCATCGTAGGGCGCGAGACCCCGCGCCTGGCCCAGGAGCGCCGCCTTGTCGCGGACGAGCTTGACTACCTCTTCGAGATGGGGCGCGAAAATCTTGAAATCGCTCGCCTTGCGCGCCTCGACCCAGAACACCTCCGCGCGCGCGGTCGCCTTCGCGAGACGCGCGATGAGGGAAGGCGGAGTCGCGATCGCATGGTCCCGCTGGCGCCGCATCTCGCGCAGATTGGCGAGCGGCCAGTCTTCGAGCTGCGAGGCTCCCGCTTCGGCGCGCTCCAACAACCGGGCCACTTTGGGCGTGGTGAGCAACGCATGGTGCTCGGTCTCGAGGGCCGCAAGCTGCTCGCCGCGCACGTCGGCGCTGCCCCGCGGCATCATCACCGCCGCGTCCCAGCGCAGCAGCGAGAGCGCGCCGCGGAATGCGTGCAAACGATGAAACTCTTGCTCCAGTTGTTCGTAAGGTGTCAGCGCCATGGTGAGAACCGAAGGGGGCAACGCCCCTGTTTTTGCGCTTCACTTTACCAGATTGCGGCAGCCCCGGAGCGCCGGGAATCCCATAATTTCAATAATTTCAACGAATTAACGAAACTGCTTGAGCGAGAAGGTGCCCGTCTGGTGGAACGGCAAGTCGTGCATGAACGCGAGGTCCAGGCTGGCGGCACCCGTGACTTCGTAGTCGATCGAGTCACCGTGCTGATTGGCGAGTTGCAGAAGCGCCAGGGCCATATTGGCCGTGATGGTCATGTCGAACTCGCTCTCCCCCATCGGTGGAACCACGAAGCTGCGATTGCTCACGCCGCTCGCGATGCGCTGGCCGGCAATGCTCAACTCGGCACGCAGACCGTGCACCGGCAACGGTTGCTGGTTCGGGTTTTGTACCTCGAACTTGACCAGGAAGCTCTGCTGCAACAGATTTCCGCTCTGCATTTCGATGCTCTTCACGGTCAAGTCCGGCCGTTCGAACTTCGGCGCACACCCCGCCGCGCACAGGCATAGCACCAGCGCGAGGCACCTGAGCACCAACAATCTGCGAGGCGCGTCTGGCAACATGCGCGAAATGATACCGGTTATCCCAGTGAATAGAACTCGACGGGCAGTACGGCCACTGGCCGGCGCCTGTCTCGCGGCCACGCTCTTCTGGCCGGCCCTGAGCCCGGCAGACGATCCCTCCCCGCCCGCGCCGGGGACTTTCACCTTGCCGGGCGCGGCCGTACCGGCAGGCTCCGCCACTCCGCCGTCATCGGCGGGGCCCGCGGTGTGCCTGGCCTCTGGGGACGGTTATCTGCGCGCTCGGGTGGCGGGCGCGGTCCAGGCACGCGTCGACTGGCGCAACACGGGGCTCAAGTGCGAAGGCGAATCGAGAGACACGCCACCCGGTGTGCGCCTGAGCTTTCAACGGCCGGGGAACAAGCCGGACTTGCTCTTCGTGTTCGGCCTCACGGGCGTGCGCGAAGGGCGAGCGGCACACGAGGTGGCGACGAACCTCACGGTCATCGTGCAGGGAACCGACCGCATCTACGGGACACTCGGCGACTCACGCTGCACCGTCGATTCGCTGGCGCAGCGCCCGCTGGCGAATGGCAAGCGCTACCGTCTCGAGGCACGGGGCTTCTGCACGCAACCCGCCCATGCGGTTCGGGGAGACGGGGCCGTGCTGGTGAGCACGTTCGAGTTCGCCGGGGTGGTGAACTACGAGACGTCCGCCGCCGAGAGCGCGGCCGCGCAGCCATGATGCGGATCGCGCGCGCGCTAAAGGCGAGGCTCATCGCCGGCCTCACGCTCATCGCCGGCCTCACGCTCCTCACCTGCCTCAGTCTGATCGCGCCGATGCGGTCCCTGGCGGCGGTGCCGATTTACGACTACGAGGTCGTGCACGTCTATCCCCACGACCCGGATGCGTTCACCGAAGGCTTGTTCTACTTGAACGGATTTCTATACGAGAGCACCGGGCTCGAGCACCACTCCTCGATCCGCAAGGTACGGCTGAAAACGGGCGAGGTGGTCGAGCGATACGACCTTCCGGAAAAGTACTTCGGCGAAGGCATCGTCAACTTCGGTCAGCATCTCGTCGAGTTGACCTGGCAGTCCCAGGTGGGATTCGTCTACGACCTCAAGAGCTTCAGGCGCCAAAGTGAGTTTCATTACGAGGGCGAGGGCTGGGCGCTGACGCAAGACGGCACGCAGATTTACATGAGCGACGGCACCTCCAGCCTGCGCGTGTTGAATCCCAAGACCTTGCTGCCGACCGGCAGCATCCCGGTGACTTTGGATGGCAAAGCCGTGGAGCGCTTGAACGAGCTCGAATGGGTGAAGGGGGAGATCTTCGCCAACGTTTGGCAGACGAATTGGATCCTGCGCATCGATCCCCACGACGGGCGTGTCGTGGGCGCCATCGATATGAACGGCCTGCTGCCCGCCTCTGATTTCGTACCCGGCAAGACGGATGTGTTGAACGGCATCGCCTATGACCCGCAAGGGGACCGGCTGTTCGTGACGGGGAAAAACTGGCCGAAACTGTTCGAGATCCGCCTCAAAGCCCGCCAAACACCGCCGTCTTGATTTGACAGAACCCCTGGAGGGCGTCCTACGCGACCTCCCGCACCCTGCCTACAGACTTCGACGCGCCTCGTTGCTCAAATGCAACACCGACAGAGCGACATCATCTGATGACGCTAGGCCGAAGCTAAATAGCAGACTCTTTCGCGTGATGCGATGTGCTGCTTCGGCACCCCCCAGCTGTTGGTTTTTCGCCAAAGCACGGAGATGAGATATTATGAAGCGTGTCATTGCATTGAGTTTAGCCGCCGCAGTCGCGGCGGGCTGCGCCACGGCGTATGCGGACAATCCTCCATCGGACGCCCCGTCGATCTACGTCGCACCGATGATCCAGTACAGCCTACAGGGCAACGACCCACAGATTAAGGACAACTTCGGCTATGACGCGGCGATCGGCGTCAATCTTCCTCATTCCTGGGCTCTCGAAGGCAATTTCAGCCGCGGAGAGTTCGACATCAAGCACACCGACGGCACGCGCCAGCTCGATGCGTACACGATCGATGTGATCAAGAAGTTTTTTCCGACGGACATCATGGAAAAGGTGATGATCAACCCGTACGTGCTGGCGGGCGGCGGCGAGATGGACGATCGGACCTCCTATCCGGGGTTTGGCCATTCCACGTATCACACCGCCACGGCCGAGGCCGGCATCGGCCTCCTGACCGGCCTCGGCCGGCAGGACGGCTCGACCCGGGTGCAGCTGCGCACGGAAGCCAAATACCGGATGGAATGGGCGAGCGCGGATAGGTTCGGCGTCAAGGATCCCTCCGGCGTGGTGTTCGGCCTCGGCGTGCAGATGAATTTCGGCGCCCCGGATGACCGGCCGCCGAAGATCGTCACCAAGGAAGTGGTGCGTGAAGTCGTGCGCGAGGTGCAGGTCCAGCCGCCCCCGCCGCCGCCTCCGCCGCCCTTGCCGCCGCCGCCCAAGGGCGACATTCGGCTGCAAGGCGTCACGTTCGCCAAGGATTCGGCCGATCTCGTGCCGCAGGCTGAAGGGGTGCTGGACACGACCATCGCCTCGCTCAAGCCCTATCCGAACCTCAACATCGAGGTGCGCGGCTACGCCGATAGCACCGGATCGCAGGCCTACAACTTGAATCTCACCCAGCGGCGGGCGGAGACCGTCATGCATTACATGCAGTCGCACGGCCTGACCAATCCGATGACGGCGAAGGGCTTTGGCAAGGAGAATCCGATCGCGGACAACGCGACCCGCGAGGGCCGGCTCGCGAACCGCCGGGTAGAGCTTCACATCACCGGCGGCAACAGCGGCGGCGGCGCTTAGCCGCCTTCCCCGTGGTTCGATTTGCGGCTCTTCCGACGGCCCGCACGCGCAGCGGGCCGTCGGGGTGGGGCGAGCAACGCGGGGTCTGGCCCGACCCAGCGTGGCATTCCTGCACGATCCCAGTCGGTTGATCGATTGACAGCCCCGGCGCCGGGGGCGGATATATAGCTTGAAGCGACTTTGCTCCCGCTCAAGGGACGAGGACCATGGACCGGCAGGGGAGCTGACCGCCGCCCGCACGGCACTTACGGTCCGGTGGTCTGCTCGGCGGCCCCGTGCACCGCGCCGGGCCCCGGCTCCTGTAGGAACGCAATCACCCGCAGGGGCTTGCCGTCGAGACCCGGGTGCAGGGGGAGCGAGAACGACTGATGAAAGTCCGAGCCGGGCGCCACGGTGCCGACGCGCTCGAGCTCGCGCAGCACCGCCACGTGCGTCAGATGCTGACCCCGATTCTCACCCCGCAGCACCTGGGTATCGGCATGATCGAGCGCGACGGCCACGAAAAGCTCGCATGGGCGGCTGCCTGCCAGCCTCGTCACGCTCACCACGCCGCTCACCGCGGGTGCCGCGCCTTCGCCGACGTTCAGCGACTCGATCATGACGGGGACCTTGGCCACGGCCGCGGCCGCTTGCAACTGCTCGCTGATCCGCTCACGACGACTGAGGCGCATATCGACGGTACCGTCGACGATGAACTGCGGCGTGAAGGGCTCGCTTACCTTAAGGCCCCGCTCGTATGCGACCTGCCGTTCGGTGAACGCCTTCGAGGCATAGGGATCGGGCCATCCCTGCCGATCCCAGTAGTCGACATGCTCGCTGAGCACGATGAGATGCGCGCCCCTAATGGGCTGAGCCGCATCGAGCTGTGCGAGGAAGTGATCCGCCGGGGGACAAGACGAACAGCCTTCCGCGGTGAACAGCTCGACGAGCACCGGCGCGTCGGACCCTCCCGCGAGCGATCCAGCCGCGAGCAAGGGGAAGGCGGCGGCAAGCGCGAGACTTGCGCGTCGGCACCGGCGAACCAGGCGATGAGTCACGCGCCAAAGATTAGCAGCGGCCCGCAGGCTAAACCAGCGGAGGAATGGGTAACCGTGTGGCGAGCGCGGACCGGGCTGCATGGCCCGAGCAGGCGTCGCCGGAGAGGATGCTATAGTGAGACACCTCCGCCGGGGCGGCCTGCATCCGCGCCCGCTGGTGGAATTACTCCAATGACAATCAATAGTTTGCATTATCCCGGCTGCGCAGGTCGCGGCGCGTGATCGGGTCGGGCTCCGAGGTTCAGAGCGCACTCACGCGAGCAGCTGAGCTGCTGCAGCAAGGCGCATTCGAGCAGGCCGCCGCGGCGTGTCGTTCGGTGCTCGCCACGGTGCCGGACCATGCGGCCGCGACGCATCTGCTCGGATTCGCACGGGACCGCATGGGCGCCCCGGCGGAAGCCGAGGCTCTCCTGCGCCGCAGTCTCGCCCTCGAGCCCGCCAATCATGAGTTCCGACTCAACTTAGGTAATTTTCTGGGGCGCTTGGGCCGTCTGAGCGAGGCCGAGGCCGAATACCGCGCCGTGCTCGCACGATTTCCTGGCGCACGCAAGGCGCGCCACCAGCTCGCGCTCACGCTGGATGATCTCGGGCGCGGCGCGGAGGCCGAGGCCGAGGCGCGGCGGACGGTGGCCGCAGAGCCGCGTGACACCGAGAGCTGGTCGCTGCTCGGCTTCGTGCTCGCGAATCAGGGGCGGCTCCTCGAGGCCGAGCAAGCTTACCGCCGCGCGCTCGAGCTCACACCGAATTATGGGATCGCGCATCACAATCTCGGCTCGCTCCTCATGCAGATGGAGCGCGCCGAGGAGGCGCTCACGGTGCTCGAGCGCGCGCGGGCGCTCGGCGTGCCGGAGTTCGAGCTGCGGTTCACCCGGGCGCGGGCGCTCGTGCTGCTTTCCCGGCCCGACGAGGCCGAGGCGGAGTATGCACGCGCGGTCGCGGAGCGACCGCGACACATCGATGCGCAGATGAATCTCTCGCGTTTGCGCTTCATGCGTGGAGATCCGTTCTTCACGCGCGGTTTGGAGGAGGCGCTGCGCGCGGCGCCGAACGATCTCGCACTGCACGAGGCGCTCGCGAGTCTCCTGTTCCGTGCGGGCCGCCACAGCCAAGCGGAGAGCCGCATTCGCGACGTGCTCAAGGTGCACGGGTCGCTGCCGCAGTTTCGAACCCTGCTCGCGAACGTGCTGCTCGAGCAGGCTCGGCTTCAGGAGGCCGAGGCCGAAGCGCTGGAGGCCGCGAGCGGTGAGGCGCGCGATGCGCGAGCCGTCGATCTGCTCGTCACAATACTGCTCGCGCGGACACGTCCCGAGGAGGCGCTGCCGTTCATCTTCACGAAGCGCGCGCAGGAACCGGATGCGCAAAACTGGATCGCGCACGAGGCCGTGGCCGCGCGGCTGATGGGCCGGCCCCGCTATCGCGAGCTGTTCGACTATCAACGCTTCGTGCGCCGCTATCGCCTCGAGCCGCCGGCGGGCTGGTCTTCGGTCCAGGAGCTCAATGCGGCGCTCGTCCGGGTGCTCGAAGCGCGGCATGTGTTCGCCACGCATCCACTCGAGCAGAGCCTGCGGAACGGCAGCCAGACGGCCCGCAATCTCGTCGCCGACCCCGATTCGGTGATCCAGGCGGCGCTGGGTATGTTCGAGACGGCGGTCCGAGACTACGTCGCGGAGATCGGCAGTCATCCGGGGCACCCCTTCACACAGCGGAACCTGGGCGCTGCGCGGATCGCCGAGGGCTGGTCCATCCAGCTGCGCCGCGACGGCTTTCACGTGAACCACGTGCACCCCAAGGGCTGGATCAGCTCGGCGTACTACGTCGCGCTGCCCGATGAGGTGAAGGACGAGCAGCTGCGATCCGGGTGGCTCCAATTCGGCGAGCCGCGCTACCCGGTGCCGACGGTGACCCCCGATTTCATGGTGCAGCCCGAGGCGGGCACGCTCGTGCTCTTCCCGTCCTACCTCTGGCACGGCACGACGGCGATTCACGGTGAGACTCCGCGCACCACGATGGCTTTCGACGCGCTGCCGGGCTCGAACGCTGCTCAGCCCCAGCGCTCGAGATAGGGCTCGAGCGTCGGCATTACCTCGCGCAGGTGCGGCTCGTAATTGCGCCAGCGTCCGATGGCCTGCGACGTGACCGGCCGGATGACTTGCGTGTAGCTCGGCGTCGAGATGAATCCGCGCGCACGTGCCTGGGAAGCCGGTGAGAGCATCGCCGGCTCCCATGGCAGCTCGAGAAAGTCCACCACTGCGCGCAGTTGCGTCTCCAGATCCGCAACCAGCGTCTCGTAGCGGATCTCGAATGTGGCCGCGGCGAGCAGCGCCTGCTGCGCATACCAGAAGTCGAAGGAGCGCCGGTAGCTCGTGGCGAGCGTCGGCAGGTCGCGGCAGAGCATGGCGAGATCCGGTGCTCGGAAGTGCTGGATGAAGCAGCTCATGAGCACATCGAGTGGATGGCGCACGATGAGCACCGTATGAGCGCGGGGAAACAGGCGGCGGATCAGCGGCAGGCGCAATAGGTTGAGCGGGTTCTTGTCGACCAGCCGCTGGCCCGCGCGGAGCGAAACCTTGCCATCGACGCACTTCCAGTACTGCGAGCGCAGCACCAGGAGCTGCTCGGACGTGAGCTTGCCCAGATCTTCGGGGTAATCGAGCCCGAGCGCGCGCATGTGATCGATGACGCGCGCGAGAAAGGGCTGCTCGTCCATCGATCGGAGCGCCGGATGCGCATCGAGCGCGACCTCGAGCAGTGTCGTGCCGGAACGTGGGAATCCGACGACGAACACGGGGCTCTGCTCCTTCGACGGCGGCGACTCCTCGTTCCAGTCGAGAGGCTCGCCGGGCTCGACGCCGCGCTGCGTGAGCTGCATCGTCGGCGATTCGGCATTCGGGCTCTTGCCGAGAGCGGCCGCGAGATACTCGACCTGCGAGCGGTGCGCCTCGCTCATCGCAGCGAACGCGCCCTCGTAATCGCCGAGCGCATCGAGCGAGACCGCGAGCGGGAACAGCAGGTTGTGCCGCAGCGGAAACGCCTGATGATCTTTGAGTGCCTCCTCGAGCAGATTCCGTGCTTGTGCGTGGCTCGATTCGCGCTGCGCAAGCACGGCCTCGGCGAGCAACAGATCGGGGTCGGAGCTCGGAAGGGTCGCGCCGAACCGCGCACGCTGCAGCGCCGAGCGGGCTTCGGTGAGCCGATTCATGCGCTCGAGCACATTCGCTTGAGTGAGCGCCGCGCGGCCCAGCGGTGCCAGCGATGCGAGCGACTCGATGGCCGGCTGCGCGAGCGAGGTCTGACCCATGAGGGTGAGCAGGTAGGCGATCTCGGCAAGCGCGGCGGCGTTGAGGTCCTCGAGCCCCTGCCATTGCGCAAGCAGGCTTCTCGCACCCTCGAAATCGCCGAGGTCGTAGCAGCACTTGGCGAGCGCCGTGCAAATCCAGGCATCGCGAGGCGCGAGCCCACGCGCCCGTGACAGCACCTCGTGGGCGGACGGCAGATCGAGCAACTCGGCGTGCACGAGCCCTAAGTTGTAGAGCATCACGGCGGACGGGGACCCGATCTCCAGCACGCGGGCGAAGGCGCCGAGCGCCGCGTCGTAGCGTTTCGCCCCGCGATACGCGACTCCGAGATTTTCCCAGTGACGGGCCGAGGTAGGATCCTTCAGGGCGAGCGAATTGAATACACGAACGGCGTCCTCGTGGCGCCCTTGCGCCTCCAGCACCATGCCGAGCACCATCAAGCTGTGCTCGTGCTCGCGTTCCATGCCGAGCGCGCGCATGCATTTCGCCTCCGCCGCCGCTACGTTGTCCCTTCGCAGATCTTCCCAGGCGAGACGTGCCAAGGTATCGGGATCAGTGGCGCTCATCGAGACATCAGTCGATGCGGGTGACTTTGGTGGCCCGCCGGCTCGACGGGCACCACATCACGTAAGACCCGAGCGCTCCTACGTCGATCTCGACGTGATCTCCGGGCTTCAGTGGGTAGAAGGTGGGCTCGTTCTGCAGCCAGACCTGCCCATTGTCGAGCGAGACGATGAGCTCGCCGCGCGGGCGGTTCGAGACGCCGCTGACGACGGCGATCATCTGCTGCTGGCGCACCGGCCCGCGCTTCACCTCCAGCGGACCATTGTGGATCCCGAAATCCGCAGGATTCGGTGCCGGCGGTGCGCTCGGCGCGGCAGCAGCGGACGTTGCGGGAGCCGGGCTCGCGGCCGCGGCGGCGGCTGGAGCGCCCGATCCTGGCGCGCCCGATCCTGCGGCCCCGGATGCCGCGACGCTGGGTCCCACGGTGGCTGGGACCGCGTTGGCCGCTCGCGGAGCAGCCTCATCCGCGGCTTGGGAACGTGCGAGTGCGTCGTAGCACGCGAGCCGGGCGCTCGCACCGCTCAGCGCCGCGCATTGCTTGATGCGCGCGGCCAGGGGATCGGGAGTCGCCGCCAGCACGGGGGCAAGACCGGCGGCGGCGAGGGCAAGCACGACCGCGCAGACGAGGGGCTTCGCATTGCTCGCGCACGCGTCACTCATGCTCGTACTCGGCAATGGCCACCATGGCCTTCCGCACCCACTCTCGCTCTGCGTGCGTCAGGAGGGGATTCCACAGGTCAATGATGAGGATATAGCGGGGCTCATCGCTATCGTTCCACGCCTCATGCTCGATCGTATCGTCGAACACCCACGCCTTCCCGAGTTCCCACCGCCGGGTCTCGGACCCCACCCGAAATCCGCAGCCGGGAGGAATGACGAGCGGCACGTGGCAGACGAGGCGCGTGTTGGTGACGCCGGTGTGCGGTGGAATGCGCGTTCGCGGCTGGAGCATCGAGAAGAAGGCGGTCGGCGCCTGACCCGGTACGTCGGCGAGCGGCGCAGCGTCGAGCAGCGCCGCGGTGCGTGGACAGCGCGCCAGGTGGCCGTTGACCCGCGCGCCGTCCTTGACCAGGTAGTAGGCACTCCATTGCTTGGAGCGGTTGAGAGGACGCCATTGATCGAGCGGCTTGTCGCTCGGGTGATCGACGTACGGCACGATATCTGCGTCGCAGGCCGGGTCCGCCAGCACGGCGAGGAGCTCCTCACGCATCACATCCGTGCCCGCCTCGAGCGCATCCAGCCACGGGAAGTCCGCGCGCTCGAAGAACTCGATCGCGGGCAACCTCGGGAAGTGCATGAATGTGGGCTGTGAGGTATACACGCGCCGACGGCCCAGCAGCACGTCGATGCACTGATCGAAGCGGGCGCGCGCCTGATTGCTTGGCCCAAGACGCTGCTCGATGAGCGTGCCCAGGGCAGCCCGGTCCGCGCTCACCATGCGCTCCGCGTACTCGATCGCCGGCTTGAGATGCGGCGGCTGCTGTGCCGGCGGCGGCAGACAGTGCAGGAAGAAGTTGTACAGATGCGCGGCCTGCTTGCGCTTCCCCTGGCGCTCCAGATACGTCGCCTTCTGCAAAAGCGCGGGGTAGTAGCGCGGCTGCAGCGCCAGCGCCTGGTCGAGCGCGACGAGCTCGCCGGCCACATCGCCCTGCATGCGCCGGCACTGTGACAGATTGAGCCAGAGCGTCGGCTCGCGCGGCTCCTGTGCAACGGCCTGCTCGAGGAGCGGACGCGCGTTCGCCGGGTCGTTCGCGCGCAGCGCCTGCAGTCCGAGGGCGTTGAGGACGCGCGGGTCGGAGGGCGCGAGGGCACGCGCCTCCGCGATCAACCGCGCCGCGTCGCCGCTGCGCCCATGCGCCTGCGCGCGATCAGCCGACTCGATCAACTCGGATACTCGATTGCTTTCGGCCGCGGCGACCATGTTGGCGTCCATACTGCCTCCTCGCGCCGTGAGTGGCAATGCGCGACCCTGGGCGATGGCCCGTCGCGAGGCTCGCACCAAAGAAAAGGCGGGCCGAAGCCCGCCTTTCGAATCGACGCTCCTCTTCGCGGATCAGAAGTCCACTTGGAGATTCGCGAACAGATACCGGCCGCCCCAATCGTAGGTCTGCGGGTAGGTATTGCCGCTCTGGAGCACCGGCGTGCCGTAGAAGGCCTGAATGATCGGCGGATCCTTGTCCGCTACGTTGTTGACACCGAGGCGTACGGTAATCTTCTTGGTGACACTGTAGGAAGCGCCGAGGTCGATGTAGTTGTATCCCGGCACCTGATTGCCGATCCCCGCGATCGGGTCCACCGGGCCCGCGAGCAGCGGATTCTGGCTGAGGTTTTGCACCTTGACCGGTCCGATGAAGCGCCACTTCGCCCAGAAGTCGAGTCCCGGCAGCGGCGATGCGTAGTTGATCCGGAAGATCGACTTGATGTGCGGCGATACGCCACCGTCTGCACCGCAGGAAGGACCGTAGTAGCCGGCGCAGTCGTAGGTTCCGCTGCCGACATACGGCGTAGTCTTGAAGTGCAAGTCGTAGTTGCCCGACAGGTTGAAATCGAACCGCCCGATCATGCCCGCATCCTGACGATAGTTCAGCTCGAAATCGATGCCTTCCTGCTGCAGCTCGCCGAGGTTCAGCGTGCCGTCCTGGATGTAGCCGAGCGTGCCGAGCCACAGCGAGCCGCTCGAGGCCGTGCCGGTGTTGGGCGCACGGTGGACCAGGCTGCAGAAGAGCGGGTTGGCCGAGTTCAAGCAGTTGGTGAGAATCAAGTTGGCCCCGTACGTGCCGATGACGTTCGTGATCTTGATGTCGTAGTAGTCGATAGTCGCGTTGAACGACGGCAGGAACTGCGGCGTGATCACAAAGCCGATCGTCGATGTACGCGCGGTCTCCGGCCTTAAGTTCGCGTTGCCGCCCTCGAGGCCGTTGTACTGGTTCGCCGGGTTCTTGAGGATGCCGGCAGCGTACTCGGCTGCCGTCACGCCCGAGTTCGCGCAGGCCGCTGCCGAGGCCGACGGGGCCGAGCCGGGGTTGCTCGCGCACGGATCGATGGTGCCGTCGAGCTGCACCCGCTCCTGCAGATAGAGCTCCTGGATGTTGGGCGCGCGAACCGCGACGTTGTACATCCCGCGCACGCGCACATCGTCGACCGGCGCCCACGTGAGACCCATCTTCCAGGTGTTGGTGGAGCCGAACGAGAGCGAGTAGTCCGAGTAGCGATAGCCGGCCTCGACGTCCAGCGACTTCGCGAACGGCTGATCCGCCATGATGGGCAGACGCGCTTCCGTGTAGGCCTCCCACACCGTGAACGTGCCGTAAGTCGGCAGGGTCGGCGAACCTTGTCCGGCGAGGTCGTTGCTGATGAACTCATAGTCCGGTTCGAGCTGGGTCTTTTCCTGGCGCCAGTCGGCGCCGACGCTGATACCGAGGCCACTCTTGGCCATGGGCAGCTGCACGCCCCACTTGCCGAGGTCGCCCGTCACGTCGCCTTCCCACACCAATTCCTGCGTGAAGCCTTTTTGCTCGCCGGGAACGCCGATGTAAGCGGTTGCCGCCGGGGTCACGCCGCCCGGCTGGAAGATGTTCCAGGGTACGCACCCCGGCGCATTGTTGCCGGTGAGGTTGGCGAGACACTCGATCTGTCCCGTGGCGGGGTTCTTGACCGCTTGCAGCGCATTCGCCATGTGCAGCTTGGAGACGTCGTTGCTGTATTCCTCGGAGAAGCGGGTGATGCCGTTCTGAAAGTAGGTGTCGTAACTCCAGACATCGTTGATGTCACCCTTGACTCCGGCCACCTCACGATAGGAGGTGTGTCCCAAGTCGTCCGTGCGATCGCCGCCTTCGACGTTGCGGCGGCCGAAGGTCACATTCACGAAACTTGCGGGGCTCGTGCAGCCGAACGCCGTGTACTCGGCCCCGCTGAGGTACGGGTTATTGCAATTGATCGACCAGGCGCCATTCGGAATGCCGTTGGTCGTGGCGAGACCTGCGCCGGTGAAAGCGCCGCTCGGCGCGATCTGAGCGTAGGTGCGATCGTCCATGAACTGGAACTCGATGTAGGCCCGCGCGTGGTCGTTGATGTCGTAGTGTGCGAACGCGCCGCCGGTGTAGCGGTCGTCCGGCCGCTGGAAGTAATTGAGCGGCGCATAGTTGTACAGGCCGCCCGCCGGCAGCGACGAGGTGGGTACGAGCGAGCCGCCCGGACCGACCGAGAAGCTTCCTCCCGGCAAAGAGAAGCGCGTCGGGAACGTGGTGCCCGAGCCGCCGCAGACGCGTGCCGGGCCGGAAGAGGTCAGCGAGCACGCCGAGAAGTCGCGTGTCCCCTGCAGCACAGGATCCGTGTGCCGATAGCCGATATAGACTACGGCGTTACCCTTACCGTCGTCGAAATTCGAGCCGATCATGCCGGTGAAATCCGCGGTCTGTCCGTCCGTTACCGAACCCGTCGGTACGGCGAACCCGGCGTTGTTGAGATCCGTAACCGCCCCGCCATCGTGCTGCGAGTGGTTATAGAAGCCATCGTTCGCGATGAAACGCACACCCTCGAAGTGGTCGTTCATCACGAAGTTGACGACGCCCGCGACCGCATCGGCGCCGTACACCGCGGACGCGCCCCCCGTCAGAATGTCGACGCGCTCGACGAGGTCCGAGGGAATCTGGTTGAGGTCCGCGCAGGACGTGCCGGCGGATGTGGGATCGCCGGGCATCAGTCGCCGTCCGTCGATCAGCACCAACGTGCGCTGGCAACCCAAACCGCGCAAGCTCACCGTCGCTGCGCCGGTCGCGCCGTTGGCGAGCGCCGAGCCCATGTCTCCAACGACTTGCGGCAGCTGGTTGAGGATGTCCTCGATTCGAGGCGTGCCCACCTCTTGGATCTGTGCCGCGGTGACGGAGGTCACCGGGCTCGCCGCGTCGAGTGCGGGCTGCTTGATGCGCGAGCCGGTAACCACCACCTCGGTCAGCTGGTTTTCAGTGGCCGCGGCGGCCGCTGCCTGCTGCTGGGCTTGCGCGGTGCCGACGCCCGTGGCCGCGACGGCGCTGGTCAACACGGCGCCGCTGAGCGCCTTGCGAACGGCCAATCTGACCAATGGATTCGACGGGGACTGAGGACAGTTCGGTGAATTCTGCATGTGTAACATCCTCCCAACTGAAACCGTAGCGTCGCACCAACTGTCAGGCGGGCGACGTGGAATTCAGCGACCTTAAATAGTTTCTTACAACGATACAGCCCGCACACCTACCTCACGATAGAAACGAACTGCACATCCCTCGATAAAATCAGTATAGACATATTTTTTTCCGCAATACAATACTGAGGTATTCTCGCAACACCCGGGCAGGCGCCCGATGAAGGGCGGGTGTTGCGGCGGCGCGGACCCTTTTTTGCAACACGCACGCCTCGGATCACTCGGGGCCTGATGCGGCGTGCCTTGACAGTTGTTCATTTTTCCGCCGTCGGCAGCGCCGCGATTCTTCCTGACAGGCGATGAAATGCTTCGCCGCCCTCGCCGTGACAGCTCCAGCTCGGTTCGCTACCATCGATGCCAGCCCCCTGGAGAACCTAATGATTCATCGCCCGGCTCTTTTGGCCTTGCTGATTCTTGTGACCGGAACCCCGTGCGGCGCCCAGTCGCCGGCATCGCCCGCCCCGGCCCAAGGCGCGACTGCATCGCCCACCTCTCCCTCGTCGGCAACCCCTTCTTCCGCAACGGCATCAGCAAGTCCTGCGGCCGCTCCGGCAACACCGCCGGCCGGCACCGACTCCGCGGCAACGGCCTCCAAGCCCGCCAGCTCCGCGTCGGATGCCTCCTCCGAGCCCTCTCCCGAGGTGCTGAAAGAGGCGCGGCGCGAGGGATTCAAGCCGAAGAAGCGCAATGGCGTGACGATGTTTTGCAACACCGATGCCTCGCTCGGCACCAGGTTCGTGACCGAGAAATGCTACGACCAGCACCACATGGAGCTGCTAGTCGAGCAGCGACAGGATCAGCGCAATCAATTGCAGCAGCCGGGTGCTTGCGGCGGCTCGAACTGCAGCGGCCATTGATGCGGCCGGATCGCCGCTAGCGCGACCACATCCGTTGGAGGTTCGAGACCACGTACTCGAGCTGCGTGCGATTGCGCCAATCCATCTTCAACCCTTCGAGCGAGCGAACTTCACTCAAGGTGTAGAGCAGATCGCGCTGTAGCTGATCGGGAATCTGACTCTCGACGAAGGTGATGACCACCAGGCGCTCGCCCGCGGTGACCGGCAGGACCTGATGGATGCTCGTGGAAGGATAGAACAGCGCTTGGCCGGGCTTGCCTTTGACACGCACCGCCTCGGAGCCCATGTAGGCCATCAGTTCCCCGCCCTCGTAGCCCGAGGGATCCGACACGAACATGGTGCAGGATACATCGCAGCGCATGGGCTGCTGTCCGCCGGGCAGGAACGCTGTATCGACGTGCGGCCCATACGTCATGCCGACACCGTACCGGCACAGCGTCGGCACGGCCACACGCTGGGGGAACACGAAATTTCTGGCCCGCTCACTGCGTTGCAAAGCGTTCAGGGCGAGCTGCGATGCCTTCTGGGCCATGGGGTCGGTCGCATCCGCAATGACGTTGTTCTTGACGGTGTTGTGCGGGTTCGTCAGCCGGCCGTCGACGAACTTGGCCTGCGCAGCGATGTCCGTGAGCGTTTGGATTTCGGCTGCGGTGAGAAAGTCATCGATCAACAGGAACACGGGTCGATCCTTTGCGGGGCGGCGACGGAGCCGCCCGGAGTATACCAAGGCGTCATCGTGGGCTGGCTCGGCCCGTGAAACCCCCTTGCGGGCCCACCGCTCCAATGCGCCGCACCCCTGATATAAAAAAGCGGCTTAAGCTCAGGCAATTGAGTAATAATCGCCCCGCTTAGCGGGTCCTATTACGCGAGCAGCACTGTCGCTGCGAATTTATTACAAAAGAGGACATGAACCATGCAGATCAATAGAGGGTCGAGTGCGGCGTTGGCGGTTGCGGCCGCCATGTTGTTGACGTCCGGGCTGGCGGGAGTATCGGTGGCTGCGGATACCGCAACCGTCAAGTGCACGGGCGTGAATTCCTGCAAGGGTACCTCCGAGTGCAAGTCCGCGAAGAACAGCTGTAAAGGCCAAAACAGCTGCAAGGGAAAGGGCTGGATGTCGATGTCCAAGGCCGACTGCGATGCCGCCAAGGCGAAGGCAAAGTCGGGCGGTTAATCCGATCTGACGGAGGCGGGGTCGACGAGCGCCGGCCGGGGCTCTCGCAGGACCCCGCGTCTTTACCCATGCAGATCAACGGTTTCGGTCTGGGCTTAAGACCCGTGCACTACGAGGCCATTCTCGGCGAATCTCACGCGATCGATTGGCTCGAGATCATCACCGAGAATTACCTGGTGCCGGGCGGCAAGCCCCTCCATTATCTCGAGCGCATTCGCGCCCGCTTTCCCCTCGTCATGCACGGCGTGTCGCTCTCCATCGGCAGCACCGATCCCCTCGACCGGGAGTATCTCGTGGGCATGCGCCGGCTGGCGGGCCGCCTCGAGCCTGCCTGGATCTCCGATCATCTGTGCTGGACCGGGGTCGACGGGCGCAACGTGCACGATCTCTTGCCGCTGCCGTACACCGAGGAAGCGCTCGGCTGCGTCGTCGCTCGCGTGGGCGAAGTGCAGGACCTGCTTGGGCGGCAGATCCTGCTCGAGAACGTCTCGAGCTATTTGACGTACCGCTCCTCCGAGATGACGGAGTGGGAGTTCCTGAGTGAGGTGGCGCGCCGTGCCGATTGCGCGATTCTGCTCGACATCAACAACATCCACGTGAGCGCCGTGAATCACGGATTCGACGCATTGCGGTACCTGCATGCCGTACCCCGGGAGCGCGTACGGCAATTCCATCTCGCCGGCCACAGCAACATGGGCGATCATCTCATCGACACCCATGACCATCCGATCGCCCCGCCGGTGTGGGATCTGTATCGCAAGGCGCTGGCGCATTTCGGTCCAGTGCCGACGATGATCGAGCGCGACGATAACATTCCGCCCCTGTCCGAGTTGGTCGCGGAGCTCGACATGGCTCGCGCGATCGCCGCGGGCGAGGCGCGCGAGGCGGCCTGATGCAGCTGCGGCAGTTGCAACGCGAGCTGCAGCGAGATCTGTTCGGGGGCGCGAGCGCGATCATTGCGTCGATCGCGGAGACGGCGCCGCTCGCGACGGAAACACGTCTCGACATCTATCGCCATGCCTACCTGGGGCGGCTCATCGAGGCGCTCGCGGACCACTACCCGGTGTTGCAGGTCATCCTGGGCGATGAGGATTTCGAGGCGCTCGGCACCTTGTTCATCAGGACCCATCCGTCGGTGCATCGCTCGATCCGCTGGTACGGGCGAGAGATCGGGGACTTCCTCGCCGCCCGCCCGCCATTCAACGAGCAGCCGATCCTCTCCGAGATCGCCCGGTTCGAATGGAACCTCGCGGAAGCTTTCGATTCGGCCGATGCCGCCGTCATCGGACGAGACGCTCTTGGCACCGTAGAGCCTGCGGCATGGGCCGACCTCACATTCTGCTTTCATCCGTCGCTCCGCCGACTCACATTCGATTGGAATACCGTGGCGGCCTGGAAGGCAGTCACGGCGGGCACCGATCCCGCCCGCCCCGAGCGCTCGCCCGACGCGGTCGAGTGGCTTCTATGGCGGTGCGAGCTCGAGAATTACTTTCGCTCGCTCGACCGGGTGGAGGCGACCGCGCTCGACGCCGCGCTTCGCGGATGCAGCTTCGGTGAGATCTGCGGCGGTCTCACGGAGCATTTGCCTGAAGAAGAGGTGCCGATGCACGCCGCCCGGCTCGTCGCCACCTGGCTTGAAGGCGGCCTCCTGACGAATTTTGCGAGCTGCGCCTAGGCGTGGCCCGGTCCCGGTAGCATTTGCAGCACGATGCCACTCATTTGATCAATTGACAGGCCCCGGCGCAGGAGAGGATATACAGCTTAAAGGGAACGTACTCCCGCTCGAGCCATGAAGATCATCGACCGGCAGGGGGCGGTCGACCGCTTCGGGCCTTAATCCCTTTGACAATACCGGTGCCGTCCTCCCTCCCGCGGGGATCAAGGTTTTGGTCCAGCAAAACCCTTGACCTCGCCCTCGCGCCATCGGTGGCTCCGCATCTTGACCGGTGATTCAATCGTTGCCGGAAGTACGCCGCCAGTATTCACCCGGCCGGATATTCGGAATTCCCTGAACCGTCTGCATGTCGAGAAGATCGCGGTCGACGCTGATCAATAGGGCACATTTGCCGGCAACCGCGGTGCCCAGTACCGGTAGGTCGGTGGGGTCTCGGCACAGGTCCGACGGCAAATCGGCGGGCCGCGCGACAATGCTAACTCGGCGAAGGAAGGCGCGTACCTGGTCCGCATCGCGCTTGGGAAAATTGAATTTCTCGATCAGCTTTCGCCCCAGCTCCTCCAGGATAAAATCGGAAATCACCAAGTCATGGTGAAGCAGAACATCCTCGAGCATCTCCGCACACACGCCCGCACGGCTGATGTGCGCGGCGATGAGTACCGAAGAATCCAGTGCGATCCTCACTTCCTATCGAGTGCTTCGAATACTTCATCATCGGTATTGATCCCGCCGGCCTGCGCACGCGCAACCAGCTTGGTCCGCAACGTTCGAAACTCTGCGACCCGCAAATAGCGCTTCAAGGCTTCACGCGCAAGATCGCTTTTGGAAATTCCAAGAGCGGCGCTCTGGCGCTCAAGGGCCTCGTCCAGATCATCTGGCACACGAAGTGTCAACGTGGTCATGTATTACAATGTACTACAGCGCGCGTATCTGCGCCAGGAAGGAGCGCGCCGCAACATTTCTTGCGTTCGGGGCCGCACGGAGCGTCTCTGGACTTGGCGCTGCGGTGGCCCGCAGATCGAGCCGCCGCAGCGCCTTGGATCAGAGAAGCGTTCCCATGTCGCCCATCATTTCCCGGCGAACCATGGGAATCGGCGGACCCCCATAGGACAGGAATTTGTCGTGAAAATCGTGCCACAGCGCCTGGTCCCCGCCCGCCCCCGGGGCGCCCGTCATGGCAGGTCCCGTCATGGCAGGTCCCGTCATCGCCGCCGAGGCAGGCTGCGCGGGCGGTTCGCCGCCCGGCGCGCCGCCGGCCGGCGCGGCGACGCTGCTGTGCATTTTGGCCACCCAGTCGGCGCGCAGCTTGCGGATCATGAGCTTGCCGAGCGTGTAATTGAGATACGCAGGGTCGTAGGTTCCGCGGGCCGCCTGCTGGCGGGCGTTGCCGGGATCCTGGAAGGCCTGCTCCCGGAACATCTTCTCGGACCGCGCAACCGTCCAGCCCTCGGTGTGCAGCCCGATCGAGGAGAGTAACCGCACATCCCGCAGCAAGGCTTCCATGATCTGGCCGATGTGCAGCTCGGGGTCGCCCCGGCCGAGCCCCTCCTCGTACATCATCTCCTCACAATAATGAGCCCAGCCCTCGGCGAACGCATAGCTCACCCAGAGCGCTTCGAGCTTGTCGGGGTTTGAGTTCGAATGCAGAAACTGCAGAAAATGTCCGGGCCACACCTCGTGTACCGAGGTGAACATCAAGGTGGCCTCGCTCGGGATGTATTGGAGCTGCTCGGCCTTCGTCCACTTCGGATCCGGCGGCGCGATGTTGTAGGTTGCCGGCACTCCCTTATCGTATGGACCCGGTATCTGAATGAAGGCCGCGTTGTTGCGATTGTAAGGAGGCGCCTCCGCAACCAGTGCCTGGTCGTCGTTCGGAATGCTGACGACGTTATTTTTCTGGACGAAATCGCGCAGCACGGGCAGTTGCCGGCGCGCGGCCTCGACGGAGCCTTCCGGCGGCTTCTTGGCCGTTACCTTGGCGACACAGGCGGCGAGGGTGCCTTTGGGCAGATACGTCGCGCATTCCGCCTTGAGCGCCGCGATGTTGCGATCTAGATCGGCGCGGCCGGCCGCCTCGATCTGCTCAATGGGCACATCGACCTGCTCGGTATCCTTCACCATCTGGGCATACAAATCCTTCCCGAGCGGGAAGTTGTCGGTCGCGGTCTTACGCAGTCCCGTCAAATAGTTGGTGAGATTCCCCATCGCGTTGGCCGCATTGGTGTCGGCGTCGGCGAGATCTTTCTGCATGGCCGGATCGCCCACGGAGGCGAACACGGCCGCGACATCCTTCTTGTAGAAATCGACGAACCCGCCGAACACGGCGATGCCGAGATCGACGTAGCTCTTGGGCAACGGACCCTTCAAGTTGTCCTGGATGTCCTTCGCCACCTTCGGGATGCCGCGGGCATATTTGATGTAGGCCTTCATGCGCACATTGAGGGGCGCGTAGGGGCGGCTCAGATACAGGTCGGGATCGATGTTGCCGAGGTACCAGTAGGGATTGGTGGAAGGATATTTCGCCTTCTCCAGCCAGTAGAGATCACGATCCACGACGCTCAGAAGATACGCGCGGTCGAAGCGCTCCTTCGGCTCGAGCTTGCTCGGGTCGACGGCGTTCAACTGGTCGCGCTCATCGTGCAGGCGGGCGATCTCGCGCTTGATGCCGTGGGCGCTCATGTCCGGCAGCTGACCGTCATAGTCATGTTTACCCGCTTGCGCGGCGAAGAAGGGTTGCGCGGCAAAGTAGCTTTGCACGAAACCATCGGCAGTCTGCTGCCATTGCAGACTCGCCTGCGACGGAGGACGCTGCGCCGGCGCTTTCGATTGCGGCGATTGATTACAGCCCGCCACGCTGATCAAAACAGCCGCCCAAGCCACATTCATTCTGGTCGATAAGGACATGTGTCTCCCCCATTTCGTTTTTTGAACTTTTTTCAAACCAGCGTCCACCCCGGGCGCCCCGATTCCGGGCGGCCATCCCGGGGCAGGCGGTCTCCGCAAATTCTCGTCTAAACTGCGCTCATTTCAAAGGACCCGATGACATGAATACGACACACGCCCGCGATGACGTGCGGATCATGACTCTGCAGGCCCATATTCTCGCTGAGCAGGACCGCCACACGCACGCAGGAACCTTTTCCTGGATTCTGTCGGCGCTGTCCATTTCCGCCAAGATCATCGCCGACAAGGTCCGGCGCGCGCGTCTGGAGAACGTGCTCGGGAGCGTCGGTACCGAGAATGTGCAGGGCGAAACTCAACAGAAGCTCGACGTCCTTGCGAACGATGTGCTCATGGGCACACTCGGCAGCCGCGAGGGGGTGGCGATCGTCGCCTCCGAGGAGAACGAGCAGCCCATCATCCTGCGCGAGGACAACCGCGGCGTCTCCCGCTACTGTGTGCTGTTCGATCCGCTGGACGGCTCCTCGAACCTCGACGTATGCGGAGGCGTCGGGACCATATTCAGCATCCTCGCACTCGATGCGCTTCACATGCCGGCTGAGCGGTCGCTGCTCCAGCCCGGTCGCCGGCAAATCGCAGCAGGCTACGTGCTGTATGGCTCCTCCACTGTGTTCGTGCTGACCATCGGCAAGGGAGTCGACATGTTCGTGCTCGACCCCGGCGTCGGCGCCTTCATGCGGGTCGAGCAGGGTCTCAAAATTCCGAGCGGCAATCCGACCTACTCGGTAAACGAGGGTAACCGCCAAAGCTTTCCCGAAGGCTACCGCCGCTATCTCGACTGGGCGCAGAGCAACGGCTATTCCAGCCGCTACACGGGCGCCATGGTCGCCGATGTGCACCGGATCCTATTGAAGGGTGGCGTATTTCTATATCCGCCCACGCGCAAGGCGATCGAGGGAAAGCTGAGGCTCATGTACGAGGCCAACCCCATGGGCATGATCATAGAGCAAGCCGGCGGCAAGGCGATGGCAGGCACGGGCGAAGCCATCCTCGACGTCGAGCCGACCGGGATTCACCAGCGCACGCCGGTCATCCTCGGAGCGGCCGAGCAAGTGGATCGGGTGCTCGCGCATTTATGACCCGCATCAGGCGGACGCACCGTCATGATCGTAGCGGTATGGGCCCGTGGCGGGCGCGACGAACTTCGCCCGATACTTCTCAAATGCCGGCAACACCTCGCATCGAGCGGCGATTGCGCTGAGACCCGGGTAGACCACCCACGATTGGCTGACATCCACGGCGTCGCACAAGAAGCTGAACACGCAGGTGGCCGTGATATCCGCCTGGGTCATGCGTCCGCCGACCAGCCACTCACCCGAATGCACCCGCGCGAGCCGATCGAGTTCGGCCAAGGCACCATGCATCTGATTGCGGCATCGCTCGATCCACGGCGCGTATCGCCTGTCCTCCGGCCTGAAGAGCAACTCGTAGAGCGCCAGCACCCCCTTGTCCGCCGCGCCGAGCGCGAGCGCGATGATGTGCTGCGCCCGGCGACGCTCATCGCCCGATGGCGGCAGAAGCGCCCGCTCGGGCCCCACCGTATCGTCGATGAAATCCAAAATCGCCACTGAGTCGATCAGCGCCTCGCCATCAGGACGCACGAGAGCCGGTACGCGACCGAGCGGATTGAACTGCCGCACCAGCTCGAAATCCTTGCCCACTGACCAGTTACGGTGCTCGAACGGCAGTCCCAGCAGATGCAGACTCACCGCCACCCGCCGCACAAAGGGCGAATCGAACATACCGATCAATATCACGTCGCTAGTGTCCACCTTTCACCTTGAAGCCTTCCTCGACCAGCCGTTGTGCGAGCTCCACTTCGATGCGTGCGGCTTCCGCCCGCTTGATCGATTGCAAGTGCAGCGAGAGCCCGGTGAGAACCTCCAGTCCACGCTTTAGAACACTGCCAGCGGCGCGAATTCCCGCCTTGTGCTGGTCAAAGCGCTCTGCGGGGGAATAGTTGCTCATGCCCACGTACACGCCATACGCCTCCGTGCGCTGGTCGCGATAATCGAGCAATACCAAGTAGATGTTCGACCGTCCCTTGTCTCTCGCGTGGAAACCGAGCGCCACTTCGTAGGCTCTCGGCAACCAGTCCACATACCGCATCGGCAGCCACTCCGGAATCGATGCGGCGGTACGCCGCCACAGCCGCTCGAGCGCTGTCTCGATATTAATCGACATTTCACCGCGCATCCACAGCTCGTGAATACAGTGGGCAGCGACCGGGCCGTCGCCGCGCTCGAGTGCGGCCTCGAAGCAGGCGCCGATCTGCGCACGACTCTCGCGTCGGAGCGGTCGGGCAGTCGGCAATAGGTTTGCGCCGGCGATGTCCACGGCCGGCGAATATAACCGCGCGCGGGCGGATCAAGAAGCCGGGCGGCTCCCAAGGCTTGCGCCCGGGCTCGCGCCGGCCGAGTGCTGAGCCGTGCACAGGTGTACATCACCGCTCTTGGTCTCGATGCGCACGTGGGTATTGGTGTCGCCCGTCTTGAACTCGGCCCGCGAGCCCGGACCGTAATGTGCCCGCTCCGCCTTCGGCCCGAAGCAATTGTCGATGGAGCCGCTGAAGGACTGGATGTCGAATTGCGCGGCCGGTGGAGACGGGAACGTGAAACGCAGGTTTCCACTGACCGATTCGGCATCGAGCTCGCCGTCCGGTGCGAGCGACAGCTCGGCGGTGAGGTTGCCCGAGATCGTCTTGAAGCGCCCGCGGCTCAAGGCGCCGAATTGGATCTTGGCGTTGCCGCTCACGGTAACGACCTCCGCCTCGCTCGAGCCTCCGGTGAGCTGGATATCGCCATCGATGGTTTTCGCCTCGATCATCCGGGCCGCGGGTGCCGTCATGCGAATGTTGCCGGTCGCCGTATTCGCGCGAAGATTCCCGCCGACATCGCCGCTGATATTGCCGCTCACCGAACGCAGGTTGGCGTCGCCGGAGACGCCGTGGACCTTGATGTCGGCACTCACCAGGGTAACCGACAGCGCGCTCTTGACGGGCACGTGAATGGAGATCGTTTGCTTGCCGCCGCCCGGCAACACGTCGACGACCGTGCGCCCGCTGCGCGCAGTCATGCGCACCCGATTGCCCAGCTCCTCGGCGCCGGCGAGCTCCACGCGCGGCTGATCCCACCCGTTCACCTCCACCGAATCGGTGACCCCCATGACCTCCACCACGCCTTGCGGATCGCAGTCGTGGCTCTCGCGAAACGGCTCACCTGCCCGGACGAGGGTCCCGGGAATCATCCCGGCGGCGAGCACTGCCGCAATCAAGGCGGGCCGACGCCGCATTTGTGTCGTTATCATGGTCATATTCTCGCCAAAGTGGGTTGTGTGGCTTTAATCACGTCGTCGTAGAGGTCGAACTCATCGTGCCAGGCGCTCTCCAGCAGCTGCTCGAGCACTGGGCTGCCCGGATCCGTGGTAAGCGCCTTGCGAATGTCATCGCGAGCCTTGTGGATCACCGCCAGATTCGACTCGATCTTCGCGCGCGTCGGCGCGTCGAGCAGCGCGAGCCGCTCCTTGAATGTGTCGAGCAACTCGGCCCGGGCGGCGAGATAGCCCGGATCGTGCGGGTCATCGAGGCTCATCGCGAGCGTCGGCGTGGCCGAAGGCGCCATCGTCGTGCTTCGGGCATGCAGCACGGCCCAGACAATGGCTGCGGCGAACATCAGGACCGCGACCGAAGCCGCAGCGGCGAGCACCACTTGCGGGGCTCTGGGGGGCCGGCGCTCGATCTCGCGCTCGATCGAGGGCCACAAGTACCGGGACGGAACGACGTCGCGTGGCAATTTCGCGAGCCGCGCGTCGAGAGAGTCCCCAGGCTGGTTCTTCATGCATCCTCCAAACCGAGCGCCGCGCTCAGCAACCCGCGCGCGCGATGCAATTGAGCCTTGCAGGTGCCCTCGGCCACGCCGAGCGCACTGGCCGCCTCGCCGTGGCTGTAGCCGTAGACGCCGACGAGGACGAGGACGTCCCGCGCGCCTACCGGTAGCGCCGTGATGGCTCGCTCGAGGTCGATGGGCGGCGCGCCACCCGGATCCGGCATGTCGGGCAGACCCGCCGCCGGCTCGCCGACCTCGTGGCTCGCACGCAGCCCGCGGCGCCGTGCAAGTACCGTGCGAATCGCGATTCGCTGGAGCCAGGTCGAGAACAGGCTCCGCTTTTCGAAGCGTCGGAGCGAGCGCCACGCGGCGACGAACGACTCCTGAGTGCAATCCTCGGCCGCTTCGCGCTGACCGGTGAGGCGCAGGCACAATCCATAGATGCGCGGCGCGAACTCGCGGTAGAGGGTCTCGAACGCGGCCAGATCGCCGCGCGCCGCCGCCGCGATCGCGGCCTCGGTGCCGGAATCCCCCTCCTCCGCGATTCGCCGAAACTGAGCTGTCCCCACCATGCTCCCCGCAAGATCGACCATTGCAGCGTTAGATGCGAGGAGAGCGCCAAAGGTTTGAATCGCACTCAAGGATTTCGATGGACGTCGCCGGCCCGCCAGCCGATCCGGCCCACGCAGGGGTCGAGCAGCCGCTCGAGCTCGTGCACGAACCCCAACGTGCGCACCAGCGCGAAGGCCCGCACGCGGGCCCGGGGGAAGGCCTCGTGCAGGCGGATCGCCGCCGCGAATAGCGTCCTGCCCCTCGTTACGACGTCATCGACCAGCAGCAGCCGCGCGTCGTCCGGCAGCGATGCACCTCGCGCCACGCCGAGCGAGTCATAATGCGCGGTCACAGTCGGGCGGCGTCCCGGTGCCGAGATGGCGGACTTGGGTATGGCGCGAGTCCTGGATAATCCCGTCCACACCCTCGTAGCCAGCCCTTGCGAGACGAGCGCATCAGCGAGCCGCTCTGCCGGCGACTCAGCGGCCCGGCGCGGCTCGCTGGCGGGGACGGGTACGAGCACATCGTCCGGGTCGAAGAACGTCGCGAGAATCGAGGTCGCGTTCATTTGCGCAACGACGCGCCGCACACAGACCGCGGTGAATTCGGGCGCGGCCGTTTTGACGAGGGCGCAAAGAGATCGAGACCTCGCCGAAACTGCGCACACGCCGCCGGGCGAGTAAACGTAGCACGAGGCGAACGCGACCGATCGAATCGAGGGCTCGATCGGTCGCGTCGGCGGCTTGATCATAGGGCGAAGTCGTCTTTTCCGCCGCGCCCCACGGGCCGGTCGGGTCCCACGGCCTGGTCACCTCGCGCGGGCCGGTCGCGCGCGTCGAGGCGGTCGTGGCCCGCCGTCCTTTCGCGACCGGCCGCGGGGGCCGCCTCTTGTCGCAGCGTCTCGCGGCGGTACCGCAGCCAGCTGTCCACCGCCTGCTGCCGGACATCCTTCAAGCTCAGGGCATTGGGCGGCCCATGCTCGCGCGACTTGAGGGCCTCCGCGTGGTGCGCCTCGAGGCGCGCCCGATGGTCCTCCCGGATGCGCTCGGCGACAGGACTTCTAAAGCCGCGCCTCTCGACCTCATAGGGCACTCTCGGGATCCAGAGCTTCGGCTCGCGCGAGATTCCTTGCGCCTCGAGACTGCGATGATCGATCCTCGCATCGAGCTGCGCCGAGATGAGCGCCTCGTTGGCGAGCAGCGCCCAGCGCTCACGCACGAACAAGAGCTCGTTGATGGCCGGTGCGAGCCCGAGCTCCCAGCGGTTCGCATCGCTGAGCTCGAGGGCGGTCTTCTGCCCAAGCCCCTCGAGCGATACTTCGCGGGTCGTGGCCAGCAGATGCGCATGAAAGTTTCGCGGGTCACTTCCCGGAAAATCACGAGGCGCGTGGATGGCGACGTCGACCGCAAACCGATAGCGTTCCGACAGCTCTTGTGCGAATCCTCGCACCACACTCACGTGCTGCTCGTGCCTGAGCTCGGCGGGCAAGGCAATCAGGTACTCACGGGCAACCCTGGCATTTTTACGCGTCTCGGCCGCCTCCGCGGTGTTCCAAAGACTGGCGCGATCGGTGGCCCAGCTCATGTCCGCATCGGCGTACCGGGCCGGCAAGAGGATCTCCTTGTGCATGACATCCTGCCGATCGGTGTGATCGTAGCTACGCCCTGTGCGCTCGTCGCGAATACGCTCGCCTGCGCGATAGGCGGCCGCGCCGGGCGCGCTACTGCCTCCGGAGCGTCCGAAGGTCTTGATGTTGAGGAAATAGACCGCCACGGCGCCGTCAGCCCACGACCATCGATTCGAGGAACTGCGGCTCGCAGGCGTAGCCGATCGCACCGGCGTCGAGGGGCTGCGGAATCCGCACGAGCGTTATGGCGGCCGCACTCGCTGGGCTCGTGGGAAGGAACGCTCCGCCCGGCTCGCAGAAAAGATCGTGGTCGTCCATCGGGGCGCCGCAGGCAACGCAGTGATTCGCCCAGTAGCATCCTTGGACGGGGTCGCTGCGGGTGAATCGGTAGCCGCGGGAGAACTTGCGCAACCGCCGCTGCACGCGGCGGGGCAGATACTCGACGTAGAACAGGAACGCGCTCGCGCGCGCGCGCTCCCAAACGTATTGGACGAATTCGCCGCGACGATCGTCCCCCTCGAACATGAGCGATTGGTGTCCCGGTGGCAGCGCGAGTGCGACCAGGCGGCTCGCTGCGCGGCAATGTGCGCAGGCGCCGATCGTGTGGGCAATCCAGTAGCCGTCGGAACGTACATTGACGCGGCCGTTCGATTCTGCGTCCACGCATCTCGCTCCTGCCGCTCAAGTACCGCGGCCAGCCAGGTGAGGTACCCGTCCTGGTCTTCGGCCTCCAAAGGAGATTTTGAGCCACTCGCCCGAGGAAGCCGCCTTGAGATAGCCGCAAAAATCCGGCAATCGCTCGATCTCCGACGGCATGACTGCGGCCTCCGTCACATGTTGCTCGCTCGTATTTCTCGATCGGCGGGCGCCGCGCCGTCCGAACGCCGCCTCGCGATCGCTCCCCCGCGACACTTGTTTGCGCAGCACCTCGCGATCGCCGATGAGACGCGAGGCGAACTGCGAGGTGCCGCCGTGCTCGCTCGACGAACATCGTAAGATCAAGGTGTTGCAGCAATTCTCGACGATCGCGTGCGCATCGCCGCCGTAGGTGTTGGAAACTTGCGCAACGGATTGGAAACCCAGGACGCAACGGCCGCCGAATTTGCGCAGGCGCGCAAGCGCGTCCTTCAGCCCATCGATTGCACCGAGGGCGTCTAGTTCGTCGACGACGAACCACAGACGCTGATCAGAACCTTCTTCCGAATGCATCGCTTCGAAAATCGCGAGCCGCATCCATGCGGAGATCATGGATTTGAGGGCCGGAATCTGTCCGGCCTTGTAGGGAATGAACAGCGACGAGGATGTTCGCCGCCTGACCCAATCGCCAACGGAGAACGGAGCAGCTCGTTGATGGGCGACATGCTCGAATGCAGCGATCGCCGATAAGGCAACCGAGCGAATCGAGCCGAACATGCGCGCGTTCTCCGGATCGAGAAACGGCTGCGCGGGAGTCCCCGCGACGACCGGCCTAAGTTCCTCGGCAGAGGCTTCAGAGAGGAGTCGCCAGAGCTCCATACAGTCGCCGTGCGACCCTGCCCGACAGCGGCGTAGCAGCGCGCCGAGAAACGTCCGTGCGTAGGCGCGCCATTCGCTCGCCGCAGGATCCTGAACCGACGGAATGAGGCTGCTTGCGAGCTGCTCGATGTCGTAGGGATGCCGAATCTCCGAGAAGGGATCCCATTTTGCCGAACCCGGCTCGAAGGGATTCAGTACGATGTCGCCCCGATGGCGATCGAAAAATCGCGCCCGATAGCCGCCATCGGGATCGGCAAAAACCGCGCGATCGCCTCGATCGAGAGCTCCTGCCAGAAGCTCAGCGATAGCCGTGGATTTTCCGGTGCCCGTGGTTCCGAGCACTTTGAAGTGCTTGGTCTCATCGCGGGGTCTGACGGGGACGCCCGCGAATGCGAGCCGCGGCTCACCCGCTCGGCCGAAAAACGGCTTTTGCCATCCGATCCGCCGCGCTGCGCGTCGCGCCGCGGCGCCCTCTAGGACGAGGACGCCGCGCTTATGAACCTCGGGTGTGCTTCGCTGTATCGCCTTGACGCATGCGGCGAGCCCGAGAGCAATCGCGGCCACGAAAGGCACGGCGTTCGTTCCGAGCGTCGTGACGGCCCAGCGCATATCAGTAACCCTTCACGATGAAATACTCGGCTTGATCGCCGTAGGCCGGTGCGGAGCGATCGATGCGAACGCACAAGCGTGCCTGCTCGCCGCAGTGCCGCCACTCGATACGCCCTCCGCGCTGCTCGAGCCGCTGAATGCTCGCTTGCAGCTCGTCGCGCCGCGCTCTCGCCGCATTGATCTCGGAAGCCGAGGGCAGCAGCCAATACGCCACCCCGCCCGGAATGATCGTCGACAAGAGGACGGCCGAGAAGCTCCAGAGCAATCCCCGGAGATGCGCAGCGCGCTTCATGGCGCCGAGCGCTTGCACCGCGCGGCGGCTTTCATCCGTGAGGTCGGCAAGCTCCTCGATGAGCGTGCGCCGGATCTCCTCGCGCACGACGCCGTCGAGATCCTGGGTATGAGCACGCAGCCTCTCCAGGTGGGTCTCGGCCATTTTCTGGTGCGCCTGCGCACTTTCCATCAGAAGCCCGAACTTGAGGGTCGCCTCATCGAGGGCAGGCGCACGCTCAGTCATGCACATGACCCTCGTACGATTGCGCTGCCCCGGCGCCTGAGGCCCGCGCGCCTCCCGCCCATGACGATCGGGCGTCCTCCCACGCCGCCCGCGCGTTCAGCCGGACACGCTGCCAACCGGGATCCGACGCGAGCTTCAAGTACCCCGTGAGATCCGGAAGCTGCTCGATCTGCGAAGGCAGCAGCGCGTACTCGACGTTCACGTGCTCGCTGTGCGAGGTCGTGCCCCACACTTCCGTCGCCCGTCGGCTCCTCGAGACGGTTGTGCGCAGGACCTCCCGCTCACCGACGAGCTGCGACGCAAACCGTGCGGTTCCCCCGCCCTCGCTCGCCGAGCACCGCAAGATCAAGGTGTTGCCGCAATTCTCTACAATCGTATGCGCATCCCCGTGCCCGTACGTACTTGAGACTTGAGCAACCGATTGGAAGCCAAGAACGCAGCGCCCGCCGAATTTGCGCAGTCGAGCCAGCGCGTCTTTCAATCCATCGATCTGCCCCAGCGCATCGAGTTCGTCGATGACGAACCACAGCCGGCGCGAGTCGCCGGAGGACGGCGTCTCGGGCGACTCCCGCGCTGAGGGGTTGCGCGCGTCCATGGCCTCGAAGATGGCGAGGCGCATCCAGGCAGAAATGGTCGACCGCAAAGCGGCGATCTGTCCGGCCTTGTACGGCATGAACAGCACGCCCGGCCGTTGATCAGCGACCCAGGAGCGGACCGAGAAGCCCGGCCCTTCTTGCTGCGCGATGTATTCGAGAGGTCCCACCGCCGCGCTCGCCACCGATCGAATCGAGTCGAACATGCGGCTGTTGTGCTGCTCGAGGAACGGTTGCGCAGGGGTGCCCTCGACCAGGGTGCGCAATTCGCCGCTGTCGGCCACCATCATCAGCCGATACAGTTCGGCCATGTTGGTGACTCCGGCTGCGTGTGCCTGGCGGGTGACGGCACTGAAGAAGGCGCGCGCGTAGCCCCGCCAACTGCGGTCCGACCCCTCGTGATCCGGAATCAGCGAGCGAGCAAGCTGCTCGACGTCGTAGGGGTTCTTGATCTCCGAGAAAAGGTCCCATTTCACGCTCCGCTCATCGAAAGGATTGAGCAGAATGTCGCCGCGACCGGGATCGAAGAACCGATCGACGTAGCCGCCGTCCGGATCGGCGATCACTGCGCGGTCGCCCCGCGCGAGAGCGGCATCCAGGATTTCCCGAATTGCCGTGCTCTTGCCGGTGCCGGTGGTCCCGATCAGCTTGAAGTGCTTGGTCTCATCCTCAAGGGTAAGCGTGCGGCCCGCGACGCTGACGGGTTGGACCTCTGTCCCTCCCGCACGCGCAGCGCTCGGCGGCCGATCCGCGACCAATGCCCCGCGCCGATGCCGCGCGTCCCGGGGCGTGTCCTCCGCCAGCGTGCGGCCGCCCGCATAGCCGAGCACGACACTCATGGCTGTCGCGAGCGTGAATTCGGCAATCCCCTGGGCCCCGCCGAGTACCGACAGCAGCGGCGCCGACAGGGCCGTCGCGCCCGCAACGAGCGCCGCCATGGGAGCCGCGACCAGCGGCGAGGCGAAGTACCGGTGCCACGCCCCGCGCCCACGCGCGAGGCCCACCACCATCGGCACCTGCACGGCGGCATAGCCGGCGACAATGATCGACCAACCGTGCAAGAGCGACGTATCCGGCATCAACCATCTCCACCCACGATACGCCGTTCGCCGCCGACGGCGCGCCGCTTGCGCTCAGGCTCGTACCAGATTTCCTTGATGAACCGCTGATGCGATTCCACGCCGAACTGAATTACGACATCGACGAGCAGATAGAGCAGACTCTTGATGTCGTCCCGCGCGAGCTCGCGACCCCCCGGATGCTGTTTCACGAGCAGCACCAATTGTTCGAAGGCCAGCTCGGCGCTCGCGGCGTGTATGCTCGTGATCGATCCCGGATGACCCGAGTTGACGTTGCGCAGATAATCGAATGCCTCCTCGGATCGCAGCTCGGCCAGCAGGATGCGATCGGGCTTCAGGCGCAAGCAGCACTCCAGAAGCTGCCTTGGAGTCACTCTCGCCACGCCTTGATCTTCCTTCGAGTAAAACAGGCGAACGTGATTCGGGTGCCGATCGAGCACCAATTCCTTCGCGTCCTCAATAGTGATCAATCGTTCGGCCGGCGAGATCTCGCGGATCAGCGCCTTGGTCCAAGTGGTCTTGCCGGAGCCGGTGGGACCAGACACGAGGATATTCTTGCGAGCTGCGACGGCGAGCCGCATGAACGCCGGATGATCGCCCGCCGATAGCAGACGGAGGAGCTCCTTTTCGGCATCATCGAGCGATTGAGCCGCCCGGCGTGTCCGCTGGAAGATGCCCCGCCGCGCCAGTTCGTCGATGCTCCACACCTCATCGGCTGGCCGCCGAATTGCGATGGCCACGCACCCGGGCGAGGTCGCCGGCGGCAGTACCACCTGCACGCGCTCCCCCGTCGGCAGCGAAGCCGAAAGGAGGGGCGCAGTCGAGTCGACGCGCTGCTGGGTCGAGTTGGCGATCAGCTTCGCGAGCCGGCTGCACCACTCGTAGTCGGCGTAGGGCAACGCCTGGCGTTGCCAGCCGCCGCGCGACTCGACGAAGGCTTCCTGCGGCCGGTTGATGCATAGCTCCGTGACCTCGGGATCGGCGAGTAGCGGGCGCAGGGCGCGCATCGTCAAGGCGAGCGCCGACGATTCGTCCGCCCGCTCAATGGGTGGCGCGCAGCTCATACACCGATCTGAAATCCAGATCCCGCGCAACCAGCACGGCAATGCGGTCGCCGTTCTGCTTCGTCACCGTCGGGGGAATGTTGATCGTTCCCTTCAAGACTTCCGTCATCACACCCTGTGAGGCCGAAGGATCGACGATGACGGTGCCTGTCCCATTGCGCGATGAGGCGGACTCGACGGCTCCACCGATCACGGATATGAGCATGGCCGCGCCGAAGCGCTCCCAGAAGTGACGGTTGACCTCGCCGGGCAGACCTGCGCGCCCGAGTTCGTCGGCACCCGGCGATGCGAGCGGCACCACCACGCCGGCGGGGGTGCGCGCCTCGGTCCACAGCACGAAGACCCGGGCTTGGCCCTGCTGCACTTGACCGCGCGTCTCACCGATCAGCTTGGTGCCGCGCTCGAGCAGCACGACTTTGCCGTCGACGCCGAAAGCGTCCGTCGCCATGACGCACGTGGTCATTCCGGGCAACGTCGAATCGATCGCCGTCTCGAGCGTGCAATCGATGAACGCGCCCTTCGGGAGCAGCAAGCGCTGCGCCGGCAGTACCTCCGCTCGAACCGCCGCCACCGGCGTTGCGCGCAACAACGAAGGGAGATCAGTCGAAGGCGAAGCGGGTTGGGCGGCGGGCGCCCCCGTGGGCCCGGGTGGAGCACTCGCTTCTGTCGGCGGGCCCGGGCTGGGCGCCGTAGCATTCGAGAACACCGCGCCGGCGAGTTGCCGTTGCTGCGCAAGCTGCTCCGGCGTCTGCGGCACCGATGCCGATGCCGCGTAGCCGCTGTTGCGGGTCAGAGGAATCTCGGTCAGCATGTCTGCCGCCGGCGAAACCCGATCCGCGCCGGAGTCGGCCGCGGCTCCGGCCTCTATCACGGGCGAGACCTGAGGTCGCGGCACGGGGGGATCGATTCGCCCGAGGCTCGGCAACACGGTATCGCCCGTCGCGTGATTCGAGGCTGCACGTTGCACGTCGCTTCGAGCGCGAGTCTGTCGCGCGGCGTTCGTCGCGTAATACCACGTCAGGGCGCCCAACCCGAGAATAGTCATGAGCGACAGCGCGAGAATGTTGCTGAGACGCGATTGGACGGACACCGACCGATTGACGAGCGTCGCGCCGCGTTCGCCGGGTACCTGGTCCGGTCCGTCCGCCTCGGCGCTCACGGCACGACCCCCGGGACCAAGCGTTGCACCTCGGGCGTGACAGTGCCGGATTCGAGCCGCAATCCGTCGCCGCTGAATGCTTGATTGACGATGCAACCGGCGAGCTTGCCGCGACGGAGAATGAGCTGTCGGGCGACTCGATGTACGATGACGTCTCCTGAGTCCATGCTGAAATTGAGTAGCGACTCACTGCCATCAGCATTGCGCACGAAGATCGCGGGGAGCTCGGCGTTTGCGGCGAATCGCAGCCGCGTATGCACCCCATCGTCGGACGCGGCAACCGGCTTCAGCGTCTCACTTCCGCAGTACCAGTAGTCGATGTTCTGAGGACGCGTGGAGGTGCTGTCGAGCGCAACGTCGACCCGCTCGGCCGCTTGCTCGGCCCGAGTTCGCGGCGGCGGCGGATATATGAAACGCACAGCGAATATGACGTCCGGATCATCCGTGCCAGGACGCTGCGCGGCGGCTGTGTAATCGATCTGATAGCGGCGGCGGTTGGTCAGCACGGTCAAATTGGTGCTCACTTTGGCCGCCTTGGGCTTCAAGAACAGATGATTGTCCGCACCGAAGAACGAAAGCCCCTCGATGTCTCCGGCACCCAAGCCGACGAAGGTTTCGCCGGCTTCGAACTCGAAATCGATCTGATACCCGACGAAGCCCCGCACTCGGTACACCTGATCGCTGTCATAGGGTGCGGAGCGGATTCGACTGTCCGCACCTCCCCGCACCGGCACCACCTCCGCAAACAACATCGTTGAAAAAAAGGCGCAATGAAGCGCCGCGGCGGCCACGAACGCACTCGCAACGCCGTGCGAATTCCCGTTATGAATCATGATGATGGTCCTTCTCTTCATCGACCCCGGCCTCCGCCTCGGAGTTGAATTCGAGGACCTTGAAGCCCAGCGGATTCCAGCGCCGGGTCCTCGGATCCTTGGCGGCCTCGGTGTATGCGTATTGAACGGTTGCAACCCAATAGGTGAACTTTTCGTCGGCGCCCGGGCCCGCGCGCAGCGCCTTGAGGTAGCGGACTTGCGCGAGATCGGCGAGCCCGCTGGCACGAGTGAAGAAGCTCACGGACCTCACCTGCACACGCACTGTGCTCCCATCCTTGTGAACGTTGAGCGGAGAGGAAGGGTTGGTGGGCGTCCACATCGCGTACCAGGCCTGGTTGCGTTGCGGGGAGTGAAACGCGCCGCATTCCTCGTAGTCGCTTTCCGCGGTGGCAAAATTGAACCGCTCGCAGACCATGACGTAGTGCGTGAGAAAGTACCGTGTGACGGCCTCCTGCGGCGTCGCGCGGCCCTCATACGCCGGAACAACATCCACGACTCCGGTGGCGCTGTCGACGCGCACGACGAACGGATCGACGCGCTTCAGGGGCATGAGGATCATGAGTGCGACGGAGCCGCACACGGCGCAGCTCCAGCCGGCCGCAGCCACCCACCAGGCAATCTGGGCACTTCGACGATGCTCAGCCGTCCGGTCGGCCTCCCATGACCGGGCTTCCAGGAAATAAGCTTGCAGCTCGGGCTCACCACTCATGGGGATTCGCTCCGGGTGGCTTCGGCTCTTCCCGCGACGCGGGCGGCGCCGGCGCATTGATCGGCGAGAGATGAGCATCGCAACTCACGCCGTGCGCGGCGCAGCCGCTCAATAGGATCAACGCAAGACAAAGGAGTCGCATGTCGTTCTCCATTGATGAGGCGCTCACGGTCGAGGTGCTCGCGCGCCGTGGCGGAGCGCCCGAAGGCTCTCGCTCGCGCGGCGGTAAGCCGCCTGCCCGGCGGGGGAATCCGCCGCCGCAACCCGATGCGCACTGCGCGCGATGACCGGCGTCGCAAACTTGGCCTCCAGGGACGCCACCTCACGCCCCTGGCGCAAGCTCCACGCGAGCGTCCTGCTCAGCAGGCCGAATGAGCTCAGCGCGGCCCCGCCCGCGATGCTTGCGGCAATCGGCATGACCTGCCGCAGAATCAACAGCACCAGACCCGCCATCAACAGCATATTGAGGGCGTCCACGGTGAAGATCGCGCTGCCACGTGCCGCCGTCTGTGCAGCGTAGGACTGCATCACCTGCAACAGCAGAGCCGCCACCATCACGGTCAGGATGGTGACGAGCGCATAGTTCGTAAGCTGCGCGATCCACGCCGAGAACAGCCGGCGCGTGGTTTCGAAGAACAGCATCACGATGAACAGCGGACCGAGCGCGAGCAGTACTGCGAGCGCAATGTTGGAAAGCGCGATCAAGAACATGGTGTAGATGCAAAGCAGTCCCATCAGGCACCAGACCGCGGCGGCTGCGAGCAGGAATCCGAATCCGTTCCATGAATGGCCCTTCGTCCAAAGATTGCCCGCCACCGTCCCGCCACTCTCCCAGATGGCATCGACCGTGCCGACGGGGTCGCCGGCGCCGACCACCGCGGCCGCGAGCTGCGCGGGCGCGCTGTAGAACGTATTCACGATCACCGTGTTGTACAGCCACAGGTTGAGAGTGACCCCCAGTACGACCGCCAGCATCACGATGCGTTTGAGCCCGGCAACGAAGGGCTCCTCGATCTGACCCGTGAGCTGTAGATACCCCCAGGCCATCACGTAGAGCACGGCGAGGGTGACCACGGTAGGCTCGAGCACTCCCGCCAGCCGGGCGGTGTTGTTGCCGATGTACGTCGCCAACTGGCTGTTGAGCCAGTCCCAAAATGTCGCGAAGAATCCCATGACCATCACGGCGCCGGACGAAAGCGGGTTTCGAATTGTCCTTGACCCAAGATGAGTTGCTCGTGCTGCCGCTGCGCATTCGCGGCGGCGATGGCATCGCTCGCCTGCGCGAGCACCTCGAGCTTCGTCTGCTCGTTCTGCAGCATCCCGAGCTCGGCGCTGATCCTTGCCTGCAGATCGAGTATGCCTTTTTGATCGCGCGCGCTAGAGATCGCAGCAATCAGGCTCTGGATCGAAGTGAAGCGCGCACTCGAGTTCGCCAAGGCTTCTGCGGCGACGGCTTGCCGGAGTGCGACCGCATGTCGATCCGCGATGACCTGTTGTTGCGCTGCCGGCGACAATGTCGCCAGCTGCGCGGGCGACAGCACCGCATTCGTGCTCGTGGCGACGCGCACATCCGAGGCGAGCCCAGCGTAACCGCCGGTCCCCTGAGAGGCGCTGGTAAGCTGCGCGGAGCTCGTCGGCAAGTAGTTGCGTACAGTGCCGCCGAGCAGCAGCTGCATGCCCCGATTGCCGGTCATCGAATCGAGCGCAAGTTTGGTCTGATCGAGCTGGGACTGCGCAGTCATGAGCTGCTGGCGCAGGGTCTGAACTTCCTGAATGAGTTGGCCAATCGCTCCAACGTCGATCACAGCCCATTGCGCGCGGGCGGTCGGCATCGTCCCAATCGACACGATCAAGCAGATCAACGCCCATCGATTCCTAACCATGATTGCTACCTCACGCTATTTGAAAAATGACGTTCCTCGGGGCCGGCTTTTAGGTCTGCGTCGGCATTTTCTGGATCAGCGGCAGCGCTTGGCTCCATGAAAGCGGCGAGCCATCCCTCGGGGGCTGCGCCGCGGGCGGAAATCAGCTCGCTCATCCGGGCGACCTGTGTCGCCCGTCCGGAGATCACCGAAAGCTCCCCGTCGAAGCCTTTTAGATCGAGCTGGCAGACCACGCTGTGGTGCGATTGCTTGACCAGGAATGTCCGCGATCCCGGCTCAAGCTGCTCTTTGATGAGCTGAAATTCACGCTCGGTCAGGCCGAAGCCTTCTGTGTATTCGACACGGCTCGCATCGGTGTTAGGGAAGAGGATTTTCGTGGGCGTCTGCTCGACCAATGTTCGACTGATCGGACTTTGCAGGACATCGCTCGGACTCTGCGTGGCGAGGCACATGACCGCATTCAGCTTGCGCCAGGTCTTGGGCCCGTCTTTCGCGAAATTCTCGAAGGCGGGGTCGGCGAGCAGCCGCCAGAACTCATCCATCCAGCAAACAAGTCGGCGACCGTCGAGGAGATGTCGCACCAGATGAAACAAATACAGAGTGACGGGCGAGCGCGTTTTCGCGTTATCGAGAAACTCTGTCACATCGAATCCGATGACCGTGCAGCCCTCGAGACGACGCACCATCGTGTCGACCGGATTGTCGAACACCCACGCGTAATCGCCCCCCCGGCCTTCACACCAGCAGGCAAGCCGCGCGTACAGCCCTTCCGGATCGGTGGGATCCAGAAACTCCACCAGGCGGGATAGCCGCCGTGCGGAGACGTGCAGCGCCAAAGTCCCGCGGAGCGCTTGCTCGAGGTCGGCCTGCTCGCGCACGCGTGCGGAATGCTCGCCGCCGTTAGTCGAACCACCGCTCAATTCGCGCAGCCAAACCTTGAGAAATTCGACGTTCGACGGCGTAGGCGGCAGCTGCAAGGGATTGAAGCCCGTTGCGAGGCCATTTTTCAGTGGGAAATATTCTCCGCCCAAAGCGCGCACTAGAATCTCAAGGCCCCGGTCCTTGTCGAAGATCACCTGCGTGCTGTCTCGCCGGGCGAGCATGGCGATGAGGAACCCGATGAACACCGTCTTGCCGGAGCCCGTCGGCCCACAGATCAAAGTATGACCGGTATCCTTGCGGCTGCCGCCATCGGGATCGTTCGGATCGCTCGCGTGCAGGGAGAAGTGATAGGGAGAGCGCGCGCTCGTGACGAGCATGGTCAGCTCTCGGCCCCAGTGATTGCCGTCCTCACGACCCAGCGGGTAATTGTGAAATGGCGCCATCGCCGCAAAATTTCTAGAAGTGACCGGCGACTTGCGCGGTCGGAATGGGAAATTGCCCGGCAGCTGCGCCCAGAAAGCCGCTTCGAGCGCGAGATCTTCCCTTGCGACGAGCATCCCAGCATCGGCCAGGATGCTTCGCGCCCGAGCGACCTGGTCGTTGAGCGCCTTGAGCCGCCCCAGGGAATTCGGCGCCTCGCTTGCGCTCAGCTCCGGCACGTCAACCATCAATTGCAGGGAGAAATGGTGGTCGCCCATCACGAATTCGTTACTGGTGAGCGCGTCGAGCGCGTCTTTGAGCTCTGCGGCCTGCGAAATCGCGAAATCGCCCGCGTTCGCCATCCGGTTGAACTGACGCTGCAGCAGCGCCTGGCCCGTCGCCTTGCTCAGAAATGCAAAGGACTGGGTGAGTACGAACGACAGTGGCGCTGTGAGCAGTCGATCGTACATGCCCACGACGGTCGGTGTGGGGTACTCTTTGATGCCGAGAACGGCGCCCAGCCGTGTCTCGGTCGGGGCGCGATATTCGATGGTTTCCGTGCCGAAAAACAACCGAGTGCTCGCGAGAGACTCGTTGAGCGGACCCCGCGGCAACGGTATGCGCTGCCGTTCTCCGTTCACCAGGAGTCCGAAGTATTCGAGCAGCGAGGAATACCAGGTGCTCCCGCAACGATAGCAACCGAGAGGCTCCGGCTCGTACCGTGCGAGGGATGCCATGAGCGTTTGCGCGAGCTTCTCACACGAATCGAGCGCATCCGCGAGTTCGGCTCGCCATGCATCGCGTTGCACCCTCGCGAGGGCGCGGGCGAGAAGTGCCGTTGCCGCGCCCGCCACCGGACGATACGAGACCGCGAGGTAGAGCTCGTTCAACATGAGCGTCTCGGCGCCGAGGCGGCGCCGGTAGCGTCGGTGCAGCGAGTCAGCGAAGCCCGCGGATCTGTTTTGCGACTCTACGGCGGCCTGCGAGGAAAACTTGCGCCGGACGGTGTGCGACCAGAGCGCGACTCCCGGGCTCGCAATGTTTCTCCACAGCACATTGAGACGTGCATGCCAATTGTTGAGCTCTACATCGTCGCGACTCTCGAAGCTCGCGCCGGCCAAGCGAAATGCCTGCACGTAATCGCCGAACTGCGCACGTACGACGGTCGGGGCCACGTGCGCCCGGTACGGAATGCGCTCGGCCACGGCAAGCTCCCGTCTCAATGCGGCGTGGCGCATCACGGTCGGCACGGCGCACCCTCATGATGCGAATAGGCGAGCTGGACGGTGTCCGTGCGGCGCCGCCCGGCGCGATCCGGCAGAGCCGTCTCCAGAGGCGAATAGCTGCTCGCTCTCCACAGCCGTCCATTGGCGATGAGTGCCGGCAGCCGCGTTTGGGCGCACAGCAGCACGAGATCGAAGAATCGCGGATCTCGCGCGCACAACAACATGCAGATGCCGTGAATCGGCGCGCACAAGAGAAGCGTCAGCAGGTTCTTCGCGAGCAAAAACGCCTCCATCGTGAACACCATGTTGAAAAGAAGCGCTGAATAGGTCACTCCCCAGCGCATCGGCGGGCGGGTGGCGCCCACGAAGAGTGGATCCTCAGTCAGCCCGGGATTCTTGTCGCTCACGGTGCACCTCTACACGCCGAACATTCCGCGCACCCAGGTCACGATTTGGGGCGCGCCGAACGCGATCGCTATTCCCAGAATTGCGCCGATACACCACCCCCACGACATCCGGTTCGCCATAGCCATGCCGCCGAGCACCATAATCAAAATGATCGCGACGGGCGTGAGCCACGCGAGGATGTTGGTTTGTAGCGCGCTCGCGCCGGTCAGGAAGGGCGATGCCTGCGCGAGCGACAGCTCCGGTACACACATAGTCATGACGAGCAGAAGCAGCGGCACGGCTAACCGGGTACAGCAATCCGGACAAGGGCGAGGGTGGTGCATGGCGGAATTACCTTTTTTCCATCGAAGCTGGAGGCCAGTTCGGACTATGTCTCCGTCTCGAGCGCACCGAGCTCGCGATGCGTGCGCTCTTCGCGCTTCGCTTTGCCAGGGGCGCCGAACCGAAAGCCTTGCACCACGAACGAATGGTCGTACTGCTTCTCTCCGTCCTTGTCCGTCCAATTGTTGGAACGCACTTGTGCCTCGACGATGAGCTGATCACCCTTGCGTGCATTCTTGGCGATCACCTCCCCGAGGCCCTCGAAAGCCACGAACCACACCAGCGTCGTGTTCTCTCGAACGTTTCCCTGTTCGTCCTTGCCGGCATAATCGTTGCCGACCAGACAGAACTTCGTGTAAGTCATGTCGCCTTTGACAGCGAGCTCGGGATTCTTCACGAGATTGCCGACGGCGGTCAGATTGAAACTGTTCATGTGCTTCTCCTTCAGGTTGAGGGCGCGGCGGAGCATCGTGCCGCTCGCGTGAGAGGCAGTTTGCGAGTGCGGAGCCTGCGCGAGAACAGAATTAAGTGATCGATATACGAAGAAAGACGACGGGCAGTCGCTCGCTTGAAAACTGTGCATAATCGAGCGATGAATGACTTGACCTCGAGGTCCGCCGCGGTTGTGCGGCCGGAGCAATCCGCCCTGCGCGTCGCGGGATTGAGCAAGCGATACAAGAACGTGATGGCACTCGAAGGCGTGTCGTTCATGGTCGAGCGCGGCGAGATCGTCGGTCTTCTCGGGCCCAACGGCGCGGGCAAGACCACCACCATCAACATGATTCTCGGCGTGCTCGAGCCGACCGGCGGCAGCGTGGTCATCGACGGAGCCGATATCGCGGGAGCACGGGCGCTTGCGCTCAGGCGAACCAATTTCGCCGCGGTGTATGCCTCCCTTCCGGGAAATTTGACGGTGAGCCAGAACCTGCGTTTCTTCGGACTGCTCTATTCGATCGCCGGGCTCTCGGCCCGCATCCGCTCTTTGCTCGAGGAATTCGACCTGCAGCATCTGCGCGATACCAGATGCGGCTTGCTGTCCTCAGGCGAACAGACGCGCGCGGCGCTCGCGAAAGCGCTCATCAACCACCCGACGCTGCTTTTGCTCGACGAGCCGACAGCCTCCCTCGATCCCGCGGCCGCGCAAACCATACGCGAGAGGATCAAGAGCCTGGCGGCCCGGCGGCGCTGCGGCATTCTCTGGACCTCACACAACATGCATGAGGTTCAGGCGGTGTGCGACCGCGTCCTGTTCCTGTCGCGCGGCAAGCTCCTGCTCGAGGGCGACCCGAACACGCTGCCCGCGGAGCATGGAGCCGCGAGCTTGGAGGATCTGTTCATCCGAGTGGCGCGCGAGCCCTTGCACGCAATCACCAGGCCCCCGGGATGAATCCGCGGCCGATAGCGGCGATCGTGTTGCGGCAGCTTTATCTGCTGCGCCAGAGTCCCGTGCGCGTCTTCGGACTCGTCGTCTGGGTGACAATCGACATCGTCCTGTGGGGATTCATCACGCGCTATCTCAACACGGTGAGCGGCAGCGGCGTCAACTTCGTGCCGACGCTCCTGGGTGCGGTGCTGCTCTGGGATTTCAGCGAGCGCATCATGCAGGGGGTTAGCACCGCCTTTCTGGAAGATGTGTGGTCTCGCAATTTCCTCAACTTGTTCTCATCGCCCCTCTCGATCGCGGAATACATCACCGGCCTCGTGATCACCAGCATGCTCACGAGCTGTCTCGGCCTCGCCACCATGCTGGTCGTGGCCACGGCGGTCTTCCACCTGCAGTTCTTCTCGCTCGGAATCTCGCTGGCCGCTTTCATCTCGGTTCTATTCGTCTTCGGCATCACGCTCGGCATCGTGGCGACCGCCATCGTGCTGCGCTTCGGGCCGGCGGCGGAATGGCTGCTCTGGCCTTTACCCGCCCTGCTCTCCCCGTTCGCCGCGGTTTTCTACCCGCTCGCCATATTGCCCGGATGGATGCAGGCGGTGGCGCATGCGCTGCCGCCTTCGTACGTGTTCGAAGGAATGCGCGGACTGCTGGCGGGCGGCCCTTTCCCCTCGACGCTCCTATTTCAGGGTGCGCTGGTGGCCGCGGTGGAGCTTCTCGCGTCAGCCTACCTGTACGCGCGGGTGTACCGGCGGGCGGTGCGAACCGGGCTGCTCGCGCGTTACAGCGCCGAGGGTGCCGCCTGAGCAGCCCCGCCGCCGCTCGCAAAATCGCCAAGCAGCTTTTCCATCTGATCGAGGTCGACAGGCTTGGTCAAATGGTGGTCGAAGCCGGCGGCGCTGGCACGTTCTCTGTCCTCTGGCTGTCCCCAGCCGGTCAGCGCCACCATCAGCACGTGTGCGCCCCACGGCTCATCGCGTACGGCACGCGCCACCTGGTCACCCGTGATCAGCGGCATACCGATGTCGAGAATCATCGCCTCGGGCATGGCATCACGCGCCATTTTCAACGCCTCTTCGCCATCGTGCGCAATCAGTACCTCATGGTTGCTCAACTCGAGCAGCGTCCCCAGACTGATAGCCGCATCGTGATTATCGTCGGCGACCAATACCTTCACGTTCCGCCCCCATGTACATCGTTATCGTGTTGCGCGGCTACGTCGGAGCGACAGCCGCCTGATGAGTTTGTGCCACGCTTTGCGCGAGGGTCAAGAGGGCATCCAGTCGCCCCGGCCGCAGAGCGGTCGTTGCACCGCGCGGCCGGTTCGCTTAACGTGGGTCATGGAGGACGGTCTTCACCGCATGCAGGCCGCCACCGCCGCCGGCACCCCCGTTTTCATTCCCTGGCGCGTGGCGCCGCCGCTGCTCAGCACCGCATTGATCATGCTCGGCGCTGGCATTCTGGGGTCGCTCCTGCCTCTGAGATTTTCCGCCATGGGCTTGTCGCCCGGGATGATCGGGCTGATTGCGACCGCAGAGGCGCTGGGTTTCCTGGCGGGATGCCTTTATAACCATAAGATCATCGCGCCGGTCGGGCTCGATCGGGCTTACGCAGCGTTTGCCGGCATGAAGGCGGTCGCAATCCTGAGCCTGTACTTCGCCCAGAGCATGCCGGTCATGGCATTTTTCAGGTTCATGATCGGATTGAACGCCGCCGGGCTCGCGATCATCGTCGAGAGCTGGCTGAACGCCCTGGTGGCAAACGAGCAGCGGGGCCGAATATTGACCCTTTACGTCCTCGTCTATGGCCTGTTCTTCGGTGCCGGACAGCTGCTCGGTCAGAATCTGGACGTGCGTGGACCCGAGTTTCTCATTATCGCCGCCATCTCGACCACACTCGCCCTGGTGCCGATGGTGGGCATCAATGTCCGCGCGCCGCAGCTCCCGCAGCGCGTCAGGCTCGAAATCCTCAAGGCGTTACGCACCTCGCCGGCGAGCGTGATGGCGTGCCTTCTGAACGGACTCATCCTCACGGGCTTCTTCACGGTAGGGCCGCTGTTCGGTGTACGCATCGGTTTCGACCAGCAGCACGTCGTCGTCCTGATGGCCTGCGTATCGCTCGGGGGGCTTTTTCTGCAATGGCCCATCGGCTTTCTGTCCGACAAGATCGACAGGCTGCATGCGTTGATCGGGCTCGGCATCGGGATCCTCGGAGTCTCCGCGGTACTCCTGGTCGTGGACCGGCGCATGCCCTTCGTGCTGATCGGCGTCCTGTTCGCGGTCTTCGGGGGCTTTGGTGAAAGCCTTTACGCGGTCGGAGTCGCGCACGCCAACGATCGAGCCGACAAACGTGACTATGTGGCGCTTTCCTCGACCCTCCTCTTTATCTGGGCGCTCGGCGCGGCCATCGGGCCGACCACCGGTACGTTTGCCATCCAGCTCATCTCGCCCAGTGCCTTTTTCGGCTACGTGATCGCACTCACGCTGGTCTTCACGATCTTTGCGAGCTGGCGCCTTCGGCGGCGCAAGTACGACCGGCGGGTCGAGGAACGGGAGCACTTCCTGCAGTACCCGCAAACCTCGCCCGAGATCTACGCATGGCTTCCCTATCACAAAGACGAGCCCGACGCGGGACCTCGAGCGGGCGATGCGCCGGCGGAGGCCACCCATGCGAGCGCCGCGCATGCAGGGGCCTCTCAGGCCGCAGCCGAGGCCACCGCCTCCACCGCGCCTGCCTCCCCCGCTCTCGCCGAAGCGTTCACGCAAGGGAGCGATGACGCATGAATCTTCGAGCCATCATGAGCAGCCGAGTCGTCAGCGTCGAGCTCGACGATTCGCTGGAGACCGTCAAGGGGATCTTCGATTCCGCGCGATTTCATCATCTGCTCGTGGTCGGATCGGACAAGAAGCTGCTCGGCGTCATCTCCGATCGCGATCTGTTGCGGGCCGTCAGCCCCTATATCGGAACCCTCGCGGAGCAGGCGCGGGATCTCGCGACGCTCAAGAAGCGGGTGCATCAGATCATGACGCGCGCGCCCGTCACGCTGACCGCCGAGGCGAACGTCCAGGATGCCGTTCAGCTGTTCCTTGGACATCGCGTGTCCTGCATTCCCATTGTGGACCAAAGCTTCAGACCCGTCGGCATCGTGACTTGGCGGGATATCCTGAAATCGCTGGCGCACGGCTTGAGCGGCTGACCGGCAACCGCGGCCCCGAGTCTTGCCGTCCGGGCCGGCTTGATGCGTCCCCGCCGGTCGGGTAGCAATTTCTCTTCAAGCTATATATCCGGCACTCCCGAAGGGTCGGTCAACCTGCAAATCCGGCGCGAATCCGCATTTAAGTGCTGCTACATTAGAACCCATGATGCGGCGGCCTTCTGAATGGGCGGAGCAGCTCGAATGCGAGGGATATGCGATCGTCCGCACATTCTTATCGCCCGCCGAGACCGAGGAGATCGCCCTCGAGACCGACAGGATGTACGCGGAGGGTCTCAAGCATCACACGACGTATCGGCACAAAAACCTGCTGTTCGAGATCCTCGAGGATCCCAAGGCGAGGCGACGTGTGGTGTTGCAGGCGCACTGGACCGCCTGGATCAGTCCCACCATGGAGCAGATGCGCCGAAGTGCCAAATTCTTCGAGGTGCTGGCTCCCATCCTGGGCAAGGACATCAAGCAGATCACGCATCAATTGCACTGGAAGCCGCCGGGTGCCAAATACACCTCCTATCGGTTTCATCAGGATGCTCGCTTCCGGGCGGGTAAGGTCAGGGATTTCGATTACCTGCGCAGCACAGTCACCACCGGGCTCGCGATCGATCGCCAGACGGTCGAGAACGGCGCCCTGCGCATCATTCCGCGAAGTCACCGGCTCGGTTATCTGGGACTTTCGGATGACGGACCCATCATGGTCGGTCAGACCCAAGACGAGGAGCTGCGCCGTGCGGGCTTGGATCCCGACTCGATCGTGACCTGCGTGATGGAGCCAGGGGATTTGCTGCTGTGGACGCTGTTCACCGTGCACGGCTCGGCGCCCAATGTGAGCGACCATGACCGGCGCTTCATGATCAACAGCTATATGCGCGCGGCCGATTGCGAAGGCCGCGGAGAATGGGCGTTCCGGGACGCTGAATCGATGCCACTCGGCCCCGAGCCCGAGATCTGCAAGTACGAGGCGCTTCGGGAAAGTCCCGGCCCGTTCTATATCGAGTCGGACTGGACCGAAGAGGCCAAGGCAGCCGCGAGCGGGCGGGAGCCGTGAGACTGCCGTGAGACTTGTCTGCTTGCTGATCGTCGGCGCCTTGCTCACCTCGTGTGCCCGCACCGCGCCCTCTCACGCACGGTCGGACGAGCCGACGCTGATACACACGCCGCCGATCAAACAGCTCAACGTGAAGCAGCTGAAAGCGCTCTCCATGGAGTGCGAGAAGTACCTTCCGGGCCAATTCGCGCGCGGACCTTACGATGCGGTGTACTGCCAGGGCGCCATCGATGCCTGGGGCGACGCCCCGCTGCAGATGGTGCGGATCCCTGCAGGGCCGGCCAACTAACGCCCGGCACGGCGAGACGTTGCCAGTCCCGCAGCAGCCCGGAAGTAGTGCAACGATCCCCAGGCGAAGAATGCCAGTATGACAAGTAGCCCCCGCCGGGTGGCAACGACAAGCGTGGACCGGCAGGCGAGATCAAGACCCGCCGCTGCGTGCGGTGCCGCACCCCCTCCCGGACAGCTCGAGGCGAACGGGAGTCCGCGGCTCGAGAACGAGCCCGCTGCGAATCGATCGATCGCCCACCCGGCAAACGTGGGTCCGAGCCCTAACGCGACGACGCTCAGGCAGATATAGAGGAGCGCCGTGGCACTCGCGCGACGGTGCGCGCCGACCGCGTTTTGGACAACCCCGAAAGTGGGACCGAGCGAGGCGTATTGAAAGAATCCGGCGGCCCCTAGAGCCCAGGCGGCGATGCGATAATCGCTGGCTGAAACGGAAACGACATAGAGCGGCAGTGCGGCGAGTCCGCCGAGTGCAGGCACCAGCGCATACCATCGAGGATCACGGCGCGCGAGACGATCGGCCACGAACCCACCGGCCAGAATGCCGAAGCCGACGGCGACTCCTCCGGTCAGGGCCGCGATATAGCCGGTCGTCGCCACGCCGAGACCGAAGGCTCGGGTGAAGTACGGCGGCACAAAGGCGTAGAAGCCATAGGCCGCGAAGCCGCCGATCGTGACCCCGAGCACCATGTGGCGGACAGGCGGGTCGAGAAAAAGCGCGGCCGCGACGGCACGCAATTCGCTAAGCTCTCGGCCGAGCGGCGGGCGCGCCGCCTCCGGGTTCGCCAAGGCCGCCGCCGCCCCCCGCGCCGCGTCCAAGCCGCCCCGGGGCGGCTCGCGCACCGCGATCTTGATGAGGAGCGCGGCAAGTACGCCGGGAATGCCGACTGCCGCGCAGGCCGTGCGCCAACCGGCGTGCTCGGCCACGTACCCCCCGACCACCGCGGCCAGGATGTAACCCAGGGAGATTCCACAGGAATAGACGGAGATCGCCGAGGCGCGCTCGGCCGGCGGGTGGTAGTCCGATAGGAGCGAATGCGCCGGCGGGGAACAGCCGGACTCCGCGAGGCCCACTCCCGCGCGCAGCGCGACCAACGATGCGAACCCGGCAGCCGCGCCGCAGAGGGCGGTGAGTGCGGACCAAACCAGGAGGGCGACCGTGATGATGTTCACGCGGTTCAGGCGCTCGGCCAATCGCGCAACCGGAATGCCACCGAACGCATAAAGCGCGGCGAACGCCGTGCCGCCCAAAAGCCCCACCTGGGTGTCGGTGAGCGCGAGATCGGCCTTCAGAGGCATTGCGATGATCGAGATGATGGTCCGATCCATGGAGTTGAAGGTGTAGGCAGCCATCAACAGCACGGTGACCGCGCGTCTATAGGCGGCACTTACGGTGTTCCCCATTCCGACCTCGCTGCCCGGGGCGGATGCCGCGGATCGCGGCATTATGCGCCGCATCGCCGGGTGTCCGTGGCTGGCGGCGGCCTCGCGTTGGTTCGCGCCCGGAGTTATATTCAGGAGGCATTGCGCTCGCGCGTTGCGCAGGTTTTCTCGCCAGCTCGAGGAGGGACACGGCCATGGGCACGACACTCGTTTCGGGTGAAGATCGGACTCTGCATCTTGAGATACTTCACGTTCCCGTACTCCAGCCCCTGCGCTGGCTGGGTCGCGGCTGGCGCGACATGCGCCGACACTGGGGTGCGAGCTTGGGCTACGGAGCGCTCATCGTAGCGCTCGGCTGGACGCTGCTGGTGTTCTGCGCGACGCATCCCTATTTCGTCGCGGCCGCCATCACGGGCTTCTTGCTCGTGGGTCCTGCGATGTCGGCGGGGCTTTGCGAGATGTCGCGCCGAGACTCCCTCGGACAGCCCGCGAACTTCGACACCTCGCTCGAAGGGTTCGTCCGCAATGCCCACGCTTTGGTCGAATTCGGGGTGATCCTGGCGATCTTCGCGGTGGCCTGGTTCGTGCTGTCGGCGGTTTTGCTCGGCAGCGTGTTTCACATTGCCGCCCCGAGCATCACCGAGACGATGTATCGCGGCTTCATCGATTCCGCGAACCGGGCGCAAGTGCTGGGCTATATCGGTGCGGGCGGCATGCTTGCCGCCCTGGTTTTCGCAATCTCGGTCATCTCGATCCCGCTCATCATCGATCGGCAGGCGACGGCAACCGACGCGATGCTCGCGAGCGTGAAGGCGGTATTTTCCAACATTCCGGCGATGATCGTCTGGAGCGCACTGATCCTGACACTCACCGTCATCGGATACGCGCCCTTGCTATTGGGGTTACTGATCGTCGCGCCGCTCCTCGGCCATTCCACCTGGCACGCCTATCGCGACCTGGTGCGCTGACCTGCGATTGAGAAACGAGGCGGAAGTGGAGGCCGCGTCGGCCGGTGCGACGGCGCGCGCGACCGAGGGCACGGCGGGCGGGGCACGGGCCATCGTCGCGGCCTCGGTCGGCAACGTGCTCGAATGGTACGATTTCTCGGTCTACGCGCTGTTCGCCATCGCGATCGGAGCGAATTTCTTTCCCGGCGGCAATCCTGCCGTCGGATTGCTCAAGGCGTTTCTGTTCTTTGCGGCGGGTTTCGTCATCCGTCCCGTGGGCGCGATCGTGATGGGAGCATACGGCGATCGCGCCGGCCGCAAGTCGGCGTTGACCGCCACGATTCTAATCATGGCGAGCGGCACGCTGATCATTGCAGTGGCACCCAACTACGCGGCGATCGGACTCATGGCACCTCTGATCCTGCTCCTCGGACGCTTGCTGCAAGGCTTCTCCGCGGGCGGCGAGATCGGCAGCGCGGCGGCTTTCCTGGTCGAGCATGCGCCGCCCCGCCGGCGCGCGCTGTTCGCCGCATGGCTTCAAGGGAGCATGGGCATGTCGAACATCCTGGGCGCCCTGGTCGGCTTCCTCGTCAATGCCTCGCTGCCGCCCGGCGAGATCGTGCGCTGGGCCTGGCGCCTGCCGTTCTTTCTGGGGCTCATCATCGTGCCGCTCGGCGTGTACTTGCGCCGCACGCTCGAGGAGACGCCCGCGTTTCGCAAACAGCTCGGGCCCCCGAGCCGGCATCCGGTGAGAACCGTCTTCGGCGATCACCGACGCGCGCTCCTCGCCGGCTTCGGTATATCCGTGCTATGGGCGGCCGCGGTGTATGTGCTGTTGATCTACATGCCGGTGTACCTCCAGAGGGCGCTGGGATTCTCCGCAACGCAGGCCTTCGGTGGATCGATCATCGAGAACGTTTTTTTCGTGGCGGGCTGCTTCGGATTCGGTGCGCTGGCCGACCGCACGGGGCACGCGCGCGTGCAGGCCTTCGGCGCGCTCGCGCTGCTCCTCGCGACGCTGCCGCTCTTCCTGTGGTTGAGTCATGCGCGATCGACTGCGGTGCTGCTCACGGTGCTCGGACTGCTCGGGCTCCTCGCGGCGAGCTTCACGAGCGTCGCGCCGACCATGCTGTCCGAGATTTTCCCGACCCGGGTGCGCGTCACGGGCGTCTCCCTCGTCTACAACGCAGCATTCACCGTGTTCGGCGGATTCGCGCCGGCGATCTTGAGCACGAGCCTCGCTGCGAGGACGGGTCTCGCACCGGCCTGGTACGTGACGCTCGCCGCCATTCCGGCACTGCTCGCCACCCGGATCAGCCTTCGCGCCGTGGATAGGCCATGATGGACGAGATCTTCGCGGACGGCCTCGATCGCGATACGCTCCGGTCCCTGTCGGAGCGCTCGAATGTGCGCGGCTTCGTGCAGCTCGTCGCGCACGCGCTTCTCCTCGCCGCGGCTGGATTTCTGGTGTGGAGGAGCCGCGGCTGGATCCGGCTTCCCGCCTTGGTGCTGTACGGCATCGTCTTGAACTTTCTGTTCTGCGCGCTGCACGAGACGATCCACCGCACGGCGTTTGCCGCGCGGCGTGTGAACGACGCGATCGCCTGGGTCGCGGGAGCGGTGTTGCTGCTGCCGCCGCGGTACTTTCGAGCATTTCACTTCGCGCATCATCGGCACACCCAGGATCCAGCATCCGATCCTGAGCTCGCGCTGCCCCCGCCGGGAACGCCGGCTTGCTATGTTTGGCGTGCATCCGGCATTCCCAACTGGCACAGGCGCGCGAGCGTCACGCTCAAGCACGCGCTCGCCGGGCGGGTGACCGAGCCGTTCATTGCCGCGAGCAAGCGCGCGAGCATCGTGCGCGAAGCGCGTATCTTGTGGCTCGGCTATGCGATCGTCTTCGCTCTGTCGCTCGCGCTGCATTCGACCGCGGCATTGATTTACTGGATCGTACCCTTGGCTTTGGGGCAGCCTTTTCTGCGGTTGTACCTCATGTCCGAGCATCTGGGTTGCGCGTGCAGCGAAGACGTGTTCGCGAACACGCGCACCACCTATACGCATGCGCTGGTTCGCCTGCTCGCGTGGCAGATGCCTTTTCACGTCGAGCATCACGCGTTTCCGGCCGTGCCCTTTCACAAGCTCTCGCAGGTGAATGCGCTCATCCGCAGCCGCATCCGCGAGGATGCGGACGGCTATCTCAGGTTGCACGCGACGCTCTTGCGCGGCATGCGACGGCGGCGTGTCATCCCGCACGCCGGACATTGACGCCCGATGTGCGGCCGATACGTATCACCGGACGAGGCAGCCATCGAGCGCGAGTTCAATCTCGTGCACATGGAGTGGCATTTTCCCGCGAGCTTCAACGTCGCGCCGACCCAGGAGGTGCCCGTGGTTCGCGTGCGCCGGGGTGAGCGCGAGGGCCTGCGGCTGCGCTGGGGCCTGATTCCGTATTTCGCCCAAGGGATCGCGCCCAAGTATTCGACCATCAATGCGCGCATCGAGACCGCTCGGACTGCCGCTTCCTACCGCGGGCCGTGGAGCCGCGGACAGCGTTGCCTCGTGGTCGCGCGCGGATTCTACGAATGGCAGACTCAAGCAGACGGCAAGTCGCGGGTTCCCTATTACATTCACCTCAACGATCAGGAGATATTCGCCTTTGCCGGACTGTGGGACTCCTCGAGGACGGCGCAAGGTGCGTGGATCGAGTCGTGCGTCCACCTCACCATGCCCGCCAATCGTCTGCTCAGCGAGATCCACAACACCCAGCACCGCATGCCGGCAATCCTGGCGAAGGAGGACCGCGAAGCCTGGCTGGCGGGCTCCCCGGAGGACGCCTGGGCGGTGCTCAAGCCTTATCCCGACGATCACATGGTGGCCTGGCCGGTGAGCTCGCGCGTCAACAAGCCGGCGAATGATGACGCCAAGTTGATCGAGCCGGCCCGCGCCGCCTGACACCCGGGCGCGCGGACGCGGCGTCGGGGACGGCCGGTGACACGGCGCCGGGCTCAGCGGGGGCCGGCGTGGCGATCGTCGACCCGCAGCTCTTTCCGGTACTGCGCAATCCGCCCGCGATAGTGATCGGCAATGAAGGCGATCAATTTGCGATCTTCCTCGTCGATCTCGCGCACGATCTTGCCCGGCATGCCCATGACAACCGAGCCATCGGGAATGTCCTTGTCGGGCGGGACCAGGGCGCCCGACGCGATCAGGCAGTCGCGCCCGATCCTGGCCCGATCGAGGATGCGCGCGCCGTTCGCGATGAGTGTCGAGTCGCCGATGGTGCAGCCGTGCAGAAGCGCCCCATGGCCGACCGAGACGTTGTTGCCGACCTTACAGGGCTCGCCCTCGTCGACGTGAATGATGCTGCCGTCCTGCACATTGGTGCCTTCCCCGAGCTCGATCCAGTCGCTGTCGGCGCGCAGCACGCAATTGAACCAAACGCTCGAGCCCGCCCCCAGCCGGACGCTGCCGATGACGCACGCGCCCGGCGCGATGTAGAAGTCATCGCCGGCCGTTTGAATCCGCCTGTCGCCCAATGAAAAGATCACGCGCACCTCCGGCCGGGGGCGGCCGCGCCCGTCTTGCCGCGCAGAGCCAAAATCGAGTAGTAGACGATGCCGATCACGATCCAGCAACCGCCCAGAATCTTTGCGGACCGGTCCATCTCGTAAAGCACGAACAGAATGATCGACAACCCGAGCAAGGGGCACACCACGTGCCGCAGCCAGCGCCCGCTCCGCTCCCGCAGCCAGTAATGGTTGATGACGGACAGATGCAGGAGCACGAAGCTCGACAGCGCACCGAAATTGACGATCACCGTGAGGTCATCGATTCGCGCTGCGAACAAGAGACCTACCAGCAGCGACACGACGGCAACCCCGATCGTGCCCACATAGGGCGTATTGAACCGCGGGTGCACTTTCGCGAGCACGGCCGGCAGCTTCCCGTCGCGGGCCATGGCGAAGAGTACCCGCGCAACGGCCGCCTGCGCGGCCATGGCGTTGGCGATCGCGGAAGCCAGCACCACCGCCACGATGGTGATGATCTTGAGCCATGTTCCGGCCGCGCGCTGCGCGATGTCGTAAAACGCGGTCTCGGGAGATGAGAAGGTCATCCCGCTCGAAAGATCCGTGGCGATCCAAGTCTGGACGATGAATAGGGCGCCGACGAGCAGCAACGACAGCACCGTGGCGCGGGCGATCGCATCCGGCCGGCCGCCGTTTTCCTCCGCCAGGGTCGAGATGCCGTCGAAGCCCAGAAATGAAAGCACCGCGACCGAGGTGGCCCCGGCCACGGTGGCCCAGGAAAACGCGCTGGGATTGTAGAGCGGTGCCCAGGTGAGGCGCCCCGCCCCGGCCCCGCGATGGAGCGCCGCCAGCCCGAAGCCCACGAACAAGGCGAGGGTCGCGAGCTCGAGCAGCAGCATGTATCGGTTGACGCGTGCCGTGAGCTCGATCCCCACCAGGTTCACCGTCGCATTGAACGAAATAAAGAGAACGAGCCAGAGCCAGGCGGGAACTCCCGGCACCAACGGACGCAGCGCCACCGCGCTGAAGAGGTACAGAAGCGCCGGCACGAGAATGTAATCCAAAAGGATGAGCCAGCCGGAGAGAAAGCCGGCCGTCTCATGCAAGCCCCGCTGGGCATAGGTGTAGACGGAACCCGCGAGCGGAAAGGCTCCCGACATGGCGGCGTAGCTCAAGGCGGTGAAGATCATGCCCGCGAGCCCAAGGAGATAGGCCAGCGGTACCATGCCATGGGCGGCTTGCCATACGAACCCATACACCGAGTACGGGGCGATGGGCACCATGAACACCATACCGTAGATCAGAAGATCCCGAGTGCTGAGCGCCCGGCGCAATTCTTGTCGATACCCGAATTCTTCGAGAGACATGCGATCCCCTGTTGCTCGAGGGATCCTAGCTCATTCATGCCTCGCAGGCAGGGCCGCGATGAGTACAATGCAGCGATGGCACATCGACATACCATTCACAACTCGCACATCGGCTGGGACAACAGCCTCGCGCCGGTCGCTCGCATCGCGCCGGGCGAGACCCTGGAGTTCGAGATTCTCGATTCCTCCGGCGGCCAGATCTCTCCCGCCTCCACCGTCGAGGATGTGAGTCGCATGGATTTCGGCAAGATCAATCCGGTCGCGGGTCCTGTCTTCATCGAAGGCGCCCGGCCCGGCGATGCGCTGAAGGTGACGTTGCTCGGATTCGAGCCATCGGGGTGGGGCTGGACGGCCAACATCCCGGGCTTCGGACTGCTCGCCGATGAGTTCAAGACAGCGGCACTGCACATCTGGAAGTACGACCCGCAGACCCTCGCGCCGGCGCTGTTCGGCCGCTGGGGCAAAGTGCCGCTCAAGCCCTTCACCGGCACGATCGGGGTCGCACCTGCGGCGCCGGGCAAGCACAGCATCGTTCCGCCGCGCCGGGTCGGCGGCAACATGGACGTGCGCGATATGGCGCAGGGCACCGAGCTGTACCTGCCCGTCGAAGTCGCCGGTGCGCTTTTCTCCGTGGGCGACACGCACGCTGCACAAGGCGACGGCGAGGTCTGCGGAACCGCCATCGAAAGTCCCATGAAAGTCGCCCTGAAGTTCGAGCTGATCGAACAGGAACCCCTGGCTTTTCCGCGCTTTCGCACTTCCGGCCCGGTGACGCGGCACCTCGATGCGCAGGGCTACGAGGTCGCCACTGGCATCGGCCCGGACTTGATGGAAGCCGCCCGTGCGGCCGTGCGATCGATGATCGACCTGCTGGCTCATCGATACGGGCTTCCCCCGATCGATGCGTACATGCTGTGTAGCGTGTGCGGCGACCTGCGCATCAGCGAGATCGTCGATCTGCCTAACTGGACGGTGTCGTTTTATTTTCCGCGGGTGGTTTTCGACTAGCGCTGACGCGCTTCGCGTGCGGCTTCGGGTGCGCGGGCGCCGCTCCTGGGGCGGCAGGTGCGGCACCCGGCGGCGCTGCCTCCTTCAACGCCAGGGCGAGCGCCTTACCCGCTTCCGCTTGCGTGACGCGCGCGCGGCATTCGGCGGTCGTCTTCAGATCATCGAACGGGCGCTCGCCGTGAAGCACCGCCTTCTCTAGCGCATCGTTCCATTTGCAGTTCTTGGCCAGAAACTTCTCGAACGACGGCGACTTCCAGCCGAGCGCCTCCTCTTCGATTTCCGAGAGCCAGTACACGTCGGTGGCCGGGCGCTTGAAGACTTCCTCCACCAGCTCCCCGGGCACCTCGTTCTCGACGAGATAATCGCGCACCGGCGCCTGCATGCTGTCCTCGAGGAGCGCCGCTTGCGTGGTCGGGATGCCGATCCATTCGGACTCGGCCAATCCAGGCCGGCGAAGACCGAGGAGATGATCGCCATCCGTGCCGCGCTCTACCGCGGCTGCGTAGACCAAGAAGCAAGCGCCTGCGCAGCGTCCCGTATGCGGCCCGACGACCACCCGGGTATAGAGTGATTTCAAGAGCCTGCCGATCTTCATGGCCTCGGCGGCGTTGCCGTCAGTGGAGGCCAGGATGAGCTTATTCGCGGACAAGAACCGCTGGCTGTCCGCTGCGATCCTGGCGAGCAGACGCTGGTAATCGCCCGGCACGATCTCGCCCGAGAGCACGAGCGGCCCCACCGGCCCGATGTATTCGTTGCTGAACGCATCGCGATCGAGGTAATAGAGCTCGGCGCCGTGCGCCACGGTACCGCAGAGCAGGAAAATCGTACAGGCGAGCGCAGGACGCATATGAGAGGCGATTGTCCCTAAAATCGGACGCAAGACCGCCGACCACTTCACGGGAGCGCACACGGCGACGCACAATCGATCATATGAAGGCCAATCCGGGCGCACGCACCTGCACATGGGTTCTGATCTGGCGTCAGGCGGTGCGCGTGATGCGGTGGAGCATGAGCGTGCGCACGCGCTCGAATCCGAGGCTCCTGTACAGGTCGATAGCCTGCCGGTTCGGTGCGCCGACGTGCAGCCAGGAAATAAATCCGGCACGGCGATGATGGCGCGCCAGGTGGCGGATGACGTCGCCCGCGAGACCCCGGCCGCGATAGGCGGGGTGGGTGCAGATTCCGCTCATCTCGGGGTGACCGGGAAGCAGCAGCCGCTCGCCGCCCATCGCCACGAGCTCGCCGTTCACGCGCACCCCAAAGTAAGACCCCATGCGATAGGTGCTTGGACGGAAAAATCCGGGAAAGGCCAGATCGGTGAGCGCCACCATCTCCTGCGCATGAGCGCCCGTGAGCCGCGCCACCTCACGGCCCGGCGCGGGTGCCTCGGCGGTCCGCGGCAGCACCATCTGTACGCACTCGAGGCCCTCGACGACGGCGATGCCCGGCGCCGCGCGAGCATCGTCCGCGATCCAAACCGACTCGCCCACCGCAAGCAGGGACCGAAGCTGATCGAGGGCCGCGGGACCCGAGTCCCCGATCGCCGCGAAAGGCGCCACGTCGGCAGGATACCGGCAAGCACTGCCCTCGATGACGGCGAGATGGCGATGGGGGCCGTGCAAGGCGTGCCACACGGGGTTCAAGAACAAAGCGTCGGGGAGCTCGCTCATCGCACCGCCCATTGTAGCGTCGCCGTGCCCACGGCGCGTTCCGGGCGCGCGGGGACTTGCGCCTAGGGCTTCTGGTCCCTCGGGGTGGGCGCGGGCGTGCCCGGCGCGGCTGTGCCCGGCACCACGGTGCCGGGCGCCTTGAGGACTCCCCGACGCAGCTGATCGCGCTCCATGCTCACGAACAGCGCGCGGAAATTCCCTTGACCGAATCCGTCATCGCCGCGGCGCTCGATGATCTCGAAGAAGATCGGGCCGATCAGGGTCTCGGTGAATATCTGAAGCAGGAAACGGCCCTTGGCACCATCGAGCAAAATGCCGCGCTTGCGAATCTGCTCGACATCGACGCCATGTCCGGGCACACGCTCCTCGAGCATCTCGTAATACGTACTCGGCGGAGGCGTCATGAACTTCACGCCGCTGGCGTGCAGCCGATCCCAGGTCGCGAGGATGTCGTTCGTGCGAAGCGCGACGTGCTGAATGCCCTCGCCGCGATACTGCTCGATGAACTCCTGGATCTGATCGACCTGATCGCTCCCACCCTCATATTTCGACTCGTTGATCGGGATGCGGATTTTGCCGCAGGGAGAGGCAAGCGCTCGGCTGGTGAGGCCGGTGTATTCGCCCGTGATGTCGAAGTACTGATGCTCGTGAAAATTGAACACGCGGTGGTAGAAGTCATGGAAGAAATTCATGCGGCCCTTGCCCACGTTGTGGGTCAAGTGATCGATCTCCACGAGGCCGGCGCCCGGAGGATTCAGGTCCGCGCCGGGCTCCATCACGAAATCGATGTCGTAAATCGACGGGCCGGTCTGTCGGTCGACCAGATAAATGAGACTGCCGCCCACGCCCTCGATGGCTGGAATGTTGAGCTCCATGGGTCCCACGGCACCCTGCACTTCCTTGGCGCCGGCCGCAACGGCCTCGCGCAAGGCGCGCGCCGCATCCTTGACCCGGAACGCCATGGCACAGACGCTCGGCCCGTGCTCTCGCGCAAAACGCTGCGCGAGACTGTTGGGCTCGGCGTTCACGATGAAGTTGATGGCGCCCTGACGGTAAAGCGCTACGTCCTTCGAGCGGTGCCGGGCAATGCGGCTGAACCCCATGCTCTCGAAGAGCCGTGCCAGATGGCGGGTATCCGGCGCGGTGTACTCGACGAACTCGAAGCCGTCGGTGCCCAACGGGTTGGCCGGGAGAGGGGCCTGGCCGCCGATGGCCGGTTCACTCGGTGCGCTCACGGGAACTCCTTGCCGCATCTATAGGTCCCGCCGTCCGGCGGCGCAGCTCGCCACGTTGCGCTGCGCAGATCAGAATACGGCGTTTTGGGGCGCGATACCTGCCATAATTTCATTGCTGTAGCGAGTCTATCGGCGGATTACACCGTTTTTGCGCCTTCTTACGGAGCGATATGCCATGGAACTCAGGACGGCGGATCATCGCATTCTGCGCGAGCTTGCGCGAGACGGCCGGCTATCGAACGTCGAGCTCGCGCGGCGCGTCGGTATGTCCGAATCGGCGTGCCTCAGGCGGGTGCACGCGCTCGAGGGGGCGGGCGCGATCGCGGGCTATCGGGCCGTCATCAATCCAGCGGCGCTCGGCAAGGTCCTGTCGGCCTACATGCTGGTGAATCTCGACCAGCGCGGTGCAGCCGACGCGAATGCGTTTCTCGACGTGATCCGAGACGACGAGCGCATCCTCACGTGCGCCGCCGTGACGGGTGAGTACGATCTGATTCTCGAGGTGTCGGTGAGAGACGTCGCCGACCTCACCGATCTCACGCTCGATACGCTGTTGAAGATCCCGACGGTGCGCGATGTCGTGACCTGCCTGTGCCTGCGTACCTACAAAGCGGATGGCGAGCTCATTGGTCGCTAGCGATTGGCGCCGGCTGAGCGTCCGGCGAGTCGACCGGCCCCGTTTCGGCGGCGACCGCCGTGCCCGTGCGCTCGAGACCGGATGCCGTGTACTTCGCGCAACACCAGAAATGCCACGCGGCCCAGAAGCCGGTAAACGCCAGGGGTATCAGGCAATGGCGCAGCGACTCGGCGCCGTATAGCGGTGCGAGGCGATCACTGGCGAAGCCGATCACTTGCGGAGCGATCACGAGGTTCGCCACATTGGCGAGCAGCAGCATGACCGCCGTCGACTGGGCACGCATGGAGGCCGGCGTCAGATTCTGCAGCAGTGCGAACGTGGGCCCGAACGGCGCATAGGAGAGCGGAATGAATGTCCACAGCATCACGAGCGCGAGCTCTTTGGAGGTTGCGGCATACGCCGCGATGGACGGCAGCGTTGCAACGAGGATGGAGAGGCCGGCGTACAGAGGCACCGCTCGCACGCTTCGCTTCTCGAGTTTGCCCATGAGCACCAGCGTGAGCAGCAGCACTGCGGTTCCGCCGATGCCGTTCATGAGCGACAGCGCAACACCAGCCTCGCCGAGCGACATGTGATGGGATCGCACGAGGTATGAAACCGTCCACCACATGAGCCCCCACCCCCATAAGGTGTAGACGGCGGCGCCGAGCCACGCGTGCAGCAGGGCGGGTTGGTGTCGGGCGAACCGCAACGTATCCCACAGGCTCGCTCGAGCCGGCGGCGGTACGTCGTCGAACCGGCCGCGCCGGGGCTCATCGATGGTCACGCGCACCAGCAGCGCGACGAGCACGCCGGGCACGCCGAGCACGAGGAACGCGGCTCGCCAACCCCACGCATCGCTCACATACCCCGCGCTCGTGCCGAGCATCGAGCCGATGGACAGCCCGAGCGAATACACCGACATGGCCAGCGCCCGCGACCGCCACGGAAAATAATCGGACAGGAGCGACACGGAGGGCGGCGTGCCGCCGGCCTCGCCGACGCCGACGCCGATGCGGGCCGCCAGCATCTGCCAGTAATTCTGGACGATCCCACAGCAGGCCGTCATGACGGACCAAGCGCCGAGCGCCGCGGCCACCATGTTGCGTCGGTTTGCACGATCCGCAAGATAGGCGAGCGGCAATCCGCCGGTGACGTAAAAGCACGCGAGCGCAGTACCGGTCAGAAACGCAACGGAGAAATCCGACAGGCCGAGATCCGCCTTGATGGGCTCGATCAAGGTCGACATGACGAAGCGGTCGGCGATGTTCAGGGCGTAAACCAGCATCAGCACGCCGAGCACATACCAGCGCCGGACGGGGCCGAGGCCGGGTGAATCGTTCATCTTCGAATACACGCTGCAGTGTCCCACGAGACGCGGCGCTTCCTTAGGTATACCCTCGGCCCCCCTGATCCCTTCAAGGCTTGCTGTAGGGCGGCACCGACATTGGTTCACGGGATGGCGCTCTGGCCGCGGCTGGCGATGTCGACATACTAAGGCTCGCGGAGCAGCGTGACGTCGTGGCACGAAAACCACGTAGCGAGGGGAACATATGAAGCGTCCAACAACGATCCTTGCGGTGGGTGTCGCCGTTCTCGCAGCCGCTCAAGCTCCGGCGGCCGATTGGAAAGGGCAGCCTCTCTCGGTCAAGCGTCAGATGGTCATCCAAGTCATTGGTTGCATGAAGAAACGCATGGCCGCCGATCGCCTAGTCTCGTACAACCAGGCCGCCAAGGAATGCAGGGAGGAGGTGGCTGCCCAGCTCGAGAAGGCATCGGCCGGGCCTCTGGTGGCGGCGGACGCTCCGGTCAAATAGCTCAAGTTCAGAGCCCAGCGCGCGGGGCTCGCTGTGGGCCGCCGCTCTGGGAGCCTCCCGCAGCGCAACCGGGCCTCGTGGGCGAGCACCTGGCGCCCGTACGCCCTTCCGAAATTGCGCGAGATCAACGCTCCGTCCGCGCAGCCGGGTATAAATCATCCTGCTGCGACGCCAGCTCCGCGCCGGGTGCTATCCGGTAACATGATCGGATGAGGATCGTCACCTATAACGTCAATGGAATCGCGGCGCGGCTCGGAAACTTCATTCGCTGGCTCTCGGAACGGACACCCGACGTCGTATGCCTTCAAGAGTTGAAAATCCCGCAGGAAAAATTCCCCGAGGCGGCGATTCGAGACGCGGGTTACGGCGTCATCTGGCACGGCCAGAAGAGCTGGAACGGCGTGGCCATCCTCGCCCGAAACGCCGAGCCCGTGGAGATCCGCCGCGTGTTGCCCGGTGACCCCGATGATGCGCACAGCCGCTACATCGAGGCGGTGGTGCAGGGAATCACCGTCGGATGTCTGTACCTGCCGAACGGCAATCCCGCTCCGGGGCCAAAGTACGACTACAAGCTCAAATGGGTCGCCCGATTGCTCGCGCATGCTGCGGAGCTGGCTTCGAGCGACATGCCGGTCGTCCTGGCCGGCGACTACAACATCATTCCGACCGAGCGCGACGTGTACAAGCCGGAGCGGTGGATCGATGATGCACTGTTCCGGATCGAGGTACGCGAGGCGTTCGCCACGTTGCTCGAGCAAGGCTGGACGGACGCGCTGCGCTCGCTCCATCCCGATGAGACGATTTATACTTTCTGGGATTTCTTTCGCAACGCCTACGCGCGCGACGCTGGATTGCGCATCGACCACCTCCTCCTCAATCGCGTGCTCGTGTCGCGGCTGGCGGCGGCGGGCGTCGAGCGGGACGTACGCGGTTGGGAGAAGCCGAGCGACCACGCACCCGTGTGGGTGGACCTGAGGAGCTGACACCGTGCCACTCGATGCGCTACACCTTGCTCGCGCGCAATTCGCGTTCACGATGGCGTTTCATTTCATCTTTCCGGCCTTTTCGATCGGCCTCGCGAGCTACCTCGTGGTGCTCGAGGGACTGTGGCTGAAGACGGGCAACGCTCAGTATCTGGATCTGTTCAAGTATTGGCTCAAGATCTTTGCCGTCGTCTTCGGTATGGGCGTGGTCTCGGGCGTCGTCATCTCCTATCAGATCGGATCCAACTGGTCGGCCTTCTCGGATCGAGCGGGGCCGATCGTCGGGCCCTTGATGGCCTATGAGGTACTCACCGCGTTTTTCCTCGAAGCGGGATTTCTCGGCGTGATGCTGTTCGGCATGACCAGGGTCGGCAAGGGTCTGCATTTTTTTGCAACGTGCATGGTCGCGCTCGGCACTCTGGTGTCCGCGACGTGGATCATCAGCACCAACAGCTGGATGCAGACCCCGGTCGGATTCACGGTAAATGCGAGTGGCCAATTCGTGCCGTCGGGCTCGTGGTGGCCGATCGTATTCAACCCGAGCTTTCCGTATCGATTCGTGCATACGGTCATTGGCGCCTATCTCACGACCGCCTTCGCCGTCGGGGGCGTCGGAGCCTGGCATCTGCTGAGGGACAGATCCAATCCCCATGCGCGCATCATGTTCTCCATGGCCATGTGGATGGCTGCGGTGGTATCGCCCTTGCAGATACTCGCCGGCGACCAGCACGGCCTCAACACGCTCGCCCACCAGCCGGTGAAGGTGCTCGCGATGGAGGGCGACTTCGAGCCGAGCCCCAATGGCGCACCGCTCGTGCTCTTCGGCTTCCCGAGCAACAAGGACGCGACGGTGCACGCCCGCATCGCCATCCCGCATCTCGGCTCGCTCATCCTGCGTCATGACCTGCACGAGCCGCTTGCCGGCCTCATGGATTATCCCCGCGATACCTGGCCGCCGGTCGCCTCGCTGTTCTGGTCGTTTCGCGTCATGGTGGCCCTCGGGCTGCTCATGCTGTCGATCGGCGTATGGAGCCTCATCGCACGCGCCCGGGGGCGCCTCTACGAAGCGCCGCTCCTGCACCGGGCGGCGGTGCTCATGAGCCCTGCCGGCTTCGTCGCGGTCATTGCCGGCTGGGCCACGACCGAAGTTGGACGACAGCCGTATACCGTGTACGGGCAATTGCTCACCGCCGACTCGCGCTCGCCGCTGGCCGCGCCGGCGGTCGCCGCCTCGCTCGCGGCGTTCGCGATCGTGTACTTCACGGTGTTCGGCTTTGGCGCCAGTTATATCGTCCGCTTGATGCGCCGGGTGCCGACCGCCGAGGAGTCGGAGCCCCCGCACATTCCGCAGCACGCGGCCGGCATCACTCCGGCCTCCGCCATCGACCCGTTCGTCGCGCCGCAGGCAGGTCCGCCGTGAGCTCCGGCATCGACTTGAGCGTCGTCTGGCTGCTCGTCGTCGGCTTTGGGGTCTTTGCCTACGTGGTGATGGACGGATTCGATCTCGGCATCGGCATCCTGTTTCCGACGCTCGCCGTCGGGCCCGAGCGCGACCAGGCGATGAATGCGATCGCCCCCGTGTGGGACGGCAACGAGACCTGGTTGGTGCTCGGGGGCGGCGCGCTGCTCGCGGCGTTCCCGCTCGCTTATGCCATCATCCTGCCGGCCGTTTATCCGCCCCTCATCGCGATGCTGCTCGGCCTCGTGTTCCGCGGAGTTGCCTTCGAGTTCCGCTGGCGCGATCCGCAGCACCGGCCGCACTGGGACGCGGCCTTCGCCTTGGGATCGCTGATCGCCGCGCTCTCGCAAGGCATGATCGTGGGCGCGATCCTGCAAGGAATCCACGTGGTGAAGCGCGGCTATGCGGGCGGCTGGCTCGACTGGTTCCGTCCTTTCACGCTGTTGACGGGCGTGTCGCTGGTGCTCGGCTACGCTCTGCTGGGATCGACGTGGCTCATCTGGAAGACCGGCGGAACGAGCCAGGCGCACGCGCGCCGCCTCGCGTTCGGGCTCGCGATCGGCACGTTGCTCGCCATTGCCGCCGTGAGCCTCGCCACGCCCTACCTCGATTACGATTACTGGCGCCGCTGGTTCTCGATGCCGAACGTGCTGTTCACGGCGCAGGTCCCCTTGCTCATGGTGATCGCCTCGGCAATTTTCTTCTGGAGCCTGCGCCGCGGCGCAGAGCGGCTGCCGTTCATCATGACGCTATTCCTGTTCCTGTTGAGCTTCGCCGGGCTCTGGATCAGCGTCTATCCCTATCTCGTGCCGCGCACCATCACGATCTGGGATGCCGCCGCCCCTGCGGCGAGCCAGAAGTTCTTGCTGGTCGGCATCGTCATCGTCGTGCCCGTGATCATCGCGTACACCAGCTGGGCCTACTGGGTATTTCGCGGCAAAGTCGGGACCCACGGATATCATTAGGTGGCCAGCGCAGTGCCTTTCTGGAAGCGGCTCGCCTGGATGATCGCGATTTGGTCCGCGAGTGTCGCCGCGCTCGCGCTCGTGAGCCTCGTTCTGCGAATCTGGCTGAAGCCCGCTTAGCGCGCACCTCCCCGCCGGCGCGCGCTGCCGCACCTAGAATATGGAGTTCACGAGGTCGTAGCTGTCCACTCGCCCGACCCGGGCTATCGCAGCCTGGACGTCGAGGCGCGCGATCACGGACTGCCAGCGCGCCCGCATCTCGAGCTGTCGCGGGGTGCCCGGCTCGGACAGGTAGGTCTGCGCGCTCTCGAGCGCCTGCTGGCGCGTGTCACGGCCCGCAAGCTGCCCCCGCAGCTCCTGCGCGGCACGATTGAGCTGATCGGCCACGACCAACGCACTCAGATAGGCAAAGGGTGCGTCGCTCCGGTGAGCGTGCAGATAATGCAACGAGCGTTCGATCTGCGCCGCGTCGCCTTCCTGGGTTGCTGCATCGAGCCTCACGCTCTCCATCTGCATCGACCCATAAGGACTGAGAGTGCCGGTGAGCTGCGCGAGCACCGAGCGGGCTTCTTTTGGGCGACCGAGGTCGCATTCAAACGCCGCCAGGTCAATCGCCGCCCCGACATTGTCGTGGCCGTGCTCGAACTCGCGGGTCGCCGCCGTCAGCTGATCGGCGGCCTCGTTCCAGTGACCCAAGTCCATCAGCGCGAATGCCCGCTCGCTGAGCAACGCGGCATACTCGGAAAGGTAATCGACATAGAGCCGCTCCGGATAATTGGTCTCGAGGATGGCGGCGACGGCCTCATCGGCGATCGCGAGGGCGGCGGCCGCATGTTGCCGCCGCATGAGCGCGGCCATCAGGAGCGTCTTGACACGCAAGGACTTGGCCTCTGCATCCTTGGCCTGCAGCGACTCGATCTCCCGTACAGCGGCGGCGTTCACGTCGAACCGCCCGGGGTGTGCCGCCACGACTGAATCGAAACGCCGATCGGCGCGCATGTCCACGAGGACCTGCGGATCCGTGATGCGAGCGGCGACATCGCCTGCTTCGGCTGCCTTCCGTTCTTCGATGAGCAGGAGCACGAGGTCGCGCCAGGAGTCGCTCGGCTCGACGCCTCCCTTCGGCTTCCAGTGCGCGTCATACAAGGCCTGGAGCAGCGCGAGACCCGTGCCGCGCGGTAATCGGTTCGCGGTACGCAGCACGCTGGCGAGATAATCCTCGTCGATCTCACCCAGGCGATCGGGCCAGCGTTTCGCAAGCATCGTCAGCGCCTCGGCGACCGCCGCCTCATCGTGCAAGTGCCACGTAACAGCAATGAGCCGCAGCTGATCATTGCCGGTCGCCTGGGGCATGGCCGCGGCACGGGCTGCGTAACGCCGCGCAACCGCCCACCGTTGAAAGCCGACCTCGATCTGACCCGCCTCCTCGAGGGCGCGGTACTGCTCGTCGCTCGACAGGGTAGCGAACGATCGAGCATCGATGACGGCTGTCAGCGCCGGCAGGCCCTCATCGAATTGCTTCTTCGATATCAGTTCAAGCGCATCGGCGAGTTGCCGGCTCGCCGAGGGGGTCGGCGCACCCGCAAGCGCTGCGACCGGCGGGGTGTGCCGCGGGGGATTGGCTGCACAGCCCGCCAGGGCGAGCGTGAGCCAGAGGAAAGTTCGGAACGCCGGCAATGCTGATCCAGCCTCTGAGGATTGCGGGCTGCATTGAAACCGCGGACGTGAGCGAATGCAAGCGATGTCATTCGCGCGGGGGCGAGGATCACTCCTTGACTTCGTCGGTCCAGACGCGAAAGACCTGCAGATAATTTGGACCGAACGCCGTGCTGATGGCGACATCGGCCGCATCGCGTCCCCGAGCGATCAGGATCCGGCCGATGCGACGCGCCTGGTTGCGCGGGTCGAAGGTATGCCACGCCCCGCCGATGTAGGCTTCCAGCCAGCCGGCGAAGTCCATCGGCGAGTCGGCGGGCGGCACGCCGATGTCCCCCAGATAGCCGGTGCAGTAGCGCGCCGGAATGTTCAGGCAGCGGAGCAGCGTGATCGCGAGATGGGCGAAATCGCGGCACACGCCCTGCCGCTCCGCGTATGCCTCGGCGGCGGTCTTGGTCGAGCGCGCGAAGTGATACCCGAACGAGATGTGGTCGTGGGCAAAATCGCACACCGCCTGCACGCGGCTCCAACCCGGCGTCATGTTGCCGAACAGCCGCCAAGCCTCGTCCATGAGCCGCTCGGTCTCGCAATAGCGGCTGCCGAGCAGATACACCAGCGCCTCGTGCGGAAGCGATTCGACCGGATGCTCCTGCGCCTGGTCGAAGATGGGCTCGGGAACGCCCGAGTCCCGGATCAGCCCATCCGCCGTCAGGCGGATGCCGCCCGCCGGCGCGAGGATCCGCGTGCAGGTATTGGCGAAGCCATCCATGTACATGTCCTGCGGGACGACCGGATCGGTCACCAGACGATCGGGCACGAGCAGATCCGCCGCCCGGCTCGGATGGGCATGGAGCATGAGGATCATGGGTGTCGGTTGCGCGCACCCGTACACCAGTTCATAGCCGAAACGGATTTTCATTCGGGCCCTCTCGATGGCCGATCTTTATGTCACCTGTCTCGTATTCCGCCCGTAGGACCGCGCAGCGATTCGCCGTAGGTGCGCTGCCATGCCGACAGCCCGCCTCCGCCGCAACCGGCCGATCCACCGGGGCATGGCGCGTCGGTCATGCGCCGACACGATCCTGCTGCAACGGCTGATCGCTTACAATCGCACATTACGGATAAATGCGGCGGCCTCCAGGCGCCATAGATTTCCAACCGGCGGATTTCCACCACGGCGCCCAACACCAACCTTACTGCCGCCGTCCCGAGCCATCGATGAAGACTTTTCATTGCAGTCATTGCCAAAATCTGGTGTTTTTCGAAAACATCCGCTGCCTGAACTGCGGGCGCTCGCTCGCGTTCCTGCCCGATCGGCGTCTCATGGCCGCGATCAGGCGGGACGACGACGGGGTGTGGAAGGCGGAAATCCCGGCGGCCGGCCTTCTGCCCTATCGCGTGTGCGCCAACTACGACCAGGTGAGCGTCTGCAACTGGGTGGTGCCGGCGCAGGAGCCGAGTGATTTCTGCCGCTCGTGTCGACTGAACCGGATCATTCCCGATCTGTCATCGGAGCGGAATCGCCTCGCCTGGTTCAGGCTCGAAGTGGCGAAGCGCCGCATGCTCTACACGCTGCTGGGGCTCGATCTTCCAGTCGTGCCGATAGACGGCGACAACGGGGGGCTCGCCTTCGAGTTTCTGGAGGACTCCAGGGACGGCGATGCCGAGCGAGTGCTGACCGGGCACGACAACGGCCTGATCACCATCAACATCGCCGAGGCGGACGATGTGCACCGGGAGAGGCAGCGGTCCCTTCAGAAGGAGCCGTATCGCACGCTTTTGGGGCATTTCCGCCATGAGATCGGTCACTATTTCTGGGATCAGCTGATCGCGTACGGGCCGCTGCTCCAGGACTTTCGCGTACTCTTCGGCGATGAGCGCGCCGACTATCAGAAAGCCCTCGACCGCCACTACGGCGAAGGGCCGCCCGCGCAGTGGGAAGACAGCTTCATCAGCGCCTACGCCACCATGCATCCGTGGGAGGACTGGGCGGAATCCTGGGCCCACTACCTGCACATGGTGGATGCGCTCGAAACCGCCGGCGCCACCGGTCTCGCGCTTCGGCCGAAGCGCTCCGACGAGCCGCGGATGCAGCCGCCGCCCGACCCCCTGAGTCCGAGCTACCGGGATTTCGACGCGATGGTCGAGGCCTGGTTGTCACTGACGTACGTGCTCAACAATTTGAGCCGTGGACTCGGATTGCCCGACAGCTATCCCTTCGTGCTCTCCGCGCCCGCCATCCGCAAGCTCCGGTTCATTCACGACACCATCAACGCGCATCGTGAGGCGAACGCCTCGGCGGCCTGAGGCGTTCCCTTGCCCGTGATGCGCGTGCTATACGTGGGAGCAATCCCCTCGGAGCCCGTTCGGTGTCCATTCACGTAGCGCTCAACCATCTGATGCATTACCGGTACGACCGGCCGGTAACGCTCGGGCCGCAGATCGTACGGCTGCGGCCGGCGCCCCATTGCCGCGCGCGAATCCTTACCTATTCGCTGAAGATCGATCCCGCGGAGCATTTCATCAACTGGCAACAAGATCCGCAGGCGAACTACCTGGCGCGGCTGGTCTTCCCGAAGCTCACGCGGGAGCTGCGCATCGAGGTGAATCTGACCGCCGAAATGGCGGTGGTCAATCCGTTCGACTTCTTCCTGGAGCCTTACGCGCAGCGATTCCCGTTCAAGTACGAGGCCGCGGAAGAGCGCGAGCTCATGCCGTTCCTGCTGACGGGCCCCGCGACGCCCCTGTTCACCCAGTATCTTGCGGGCATCTCGCGGGAGCCGCGACCCACGGCCGATTTCCTGGTCGAGCTCAACCGGCGCCTGGCGGGCGACGTGCAGTACTTGATCCGCATGGAGCCGGGCGTGCAGCCGCCCGAAGTGACGCTCGAGAAGCGATCCGGCTCCTGCCGGGATTCGGCCGAGCTTCTGGTGCAGCTGTTGCGGCACCTGGGCCTCGCCGCGCGCTTCGTGTCCGGCTACCTGATTCAGCTCGTGGCCGATCACAAGCCCCTCGTGGGGCCCGCCGGTCCGAGCCGGGATTTCACGGACCTTCACGCCTGGTGCGAGGTGTACTTGCCGGGCGCCGGATGGATCGGACTCGACCCCACCTCGGGGCTGCTCACGGGCGAGGGACACATTCCCCTCGCCTGCACGCCTGATCCGCGAGCCGCCGCGCCACTGTCCGGTGCGATCGACCCCTGTGAGACGACGTTCGAGTACGCCATGAGTGTCGAGCGCATCTGGGAGGCGCCGCGCGTCACCAAGCCCTATTCGGAGACGCAGTGGGCCGCCATCGATGCACTGGGCAAGCGCATCGACGAGGATCTGGCCACTGCCGACGTGCGGCTCACCATGGGAGGCGAGCCCACGTTCGTGTCGAGCGAGGACGCCACGGCTCCGGAGTGGAACACCGAGGCGCTGGGCAAGGACAAGCGGCGCATCGCCGCGGAGCTTTATTGGAAACTCAAGGAGCGCTACGCTCCCGCGGGCCTCGCCCATTTCGGACAGGGCAAATGGTATCCGGGCGAGCAGTTGCCGCGGTGGTCGCTGAATTGCTTCTGGCGCCGAGACGGCGAGCCCGTCTGGGCGGAGCGGTCTCTCATCGCGGACGAGGAGCGACGGTACCCCGAGGCCCGCACGAATGCGCCGCGACTGCTGGCGGCGATCGCCGTCGCGCTCGGCGTGTCTGCGGAGCACGTGTTTCCCGCCTATGAGGATGTCTTCTATTACGCCTGGCGGGAGCGCAAGCTCCCCGGCAACGTCGATCCGCTGAGCTCCAAACTCGCCGATCCGCTGGAGCGCGCGCGCCTGACGCGGATTTTCGAGAGCGAGCTCGACAAGCCGGTGGGCTACGTGCTGCCGATCGCGCGCCCGAACGAGGGCGACCGCTGGCGAAGCGGTCCGTGGTTCCTGCGCCGCGAGCGCTGCTACTTGATCCCCGGCGATTCGCCGATCGGCTACCGGTTGCCGCTGGACTCGCTCCTCTGGGTGAAGCCGGAGGATTTTCCACACCTTCATCCGCCGGATCCGACTCAGAGCTTCGCGCCTCTGCCGTCGCATCAGGAGCTCAAGCCCGATGGCGGTGCCGCCCGGTGCGGTGACGCCCGGTGCGGTGCCGCCCGGCGCGGTGGCAGCGGGCCCGGTCGCGCCGCTGCGCGCCGGCGCCACGCTCACGCCACCGGCGCGCGGATCCGAGGCGGTGCAGGCGGCCGACGTGGTGCGTACCTCGATGTGCACGCAGGAGCGCCACGGCGTCCTCTATGTGTTCATGCCGCCGACGCGCAGCCTCGACGACTATCTCGAGATCGTCGCCGCGGTGGAATCTTGTGCGAGGTCCTTGAGGCAACCCGTCGTGATCGAGGGCTACGAGCCGCCGACGGATCCGCGGCTCGTCAATTTCAAGGTGACGCCGGATCCAGGTGTCATCGAGGTGAACGTTCAGCCGAGCTCGAGCTGGGACGAGCTCGTGGCGCTCACCACGCATCTCAACGAGACGGCGCACGCCGTGGGACTGCGCTCCGAGAAATTCATGGTCGACGGTCGCCACGTGGGGACCGGCGGCGGCAATCATATCGTGCTCGGCGGAGCCGTCCCCGAAGACTCGCCGTTCTTGAGGCGTCCGGACCTCTTGCGCAGCCTCATCTCGTACTGGCACAACCATCCGTCGCTCTCGTACCTCTTCTCGGGACTGTTCATCGGGCCCACCTCGCAGGCGCCGCGCGTCGATGAGGCGCGCAACGATTCGCTGTACGAGCTCGAGCTCGCCTTCAAGCAATTCCCCGCGGCCGGTGCCGATGTCGCACCCTGGCTCGTGGACCGATTGCTGCGCAATCTCCTCATCGACGTCACCGGCAACACCCATCGCGCCGAGTTCTGCATCGACAAGCTGTACTCCCCCGACTCCTCGAGCGGGCGTCTGGGGCTGTTGGAGCTGCGGGCTTTCGAGATGCCGCCGCACCCGCGCATGAGTTTGGTACAGCAGCTCCTGCTGCGCTCTCTCGTCGCGCGCTTCTGGCGCACTCCGTACGCGCCTTCGCACCTGGCGCGCTGGGGCACGCAGCTGCATGACCGGTTCATGCTGCCGCACTTCATCCTCGAGGACTTCACCGATGTGATCGATGAGCAAGCCCGCGCGGGTTTTGCGCTGCGGCTCGACTGGTTCGCGCCGCATCTCGAGTTTCGCTTTCCGAAGCTCGGCGAGCATGCGATGCGTGTCGCGCATCTGGAGCTGCGGCAGGCCCTCGAGCCCTGGCACGTGCTCGGCGAGGAGAGCACCGCGGGCGGCACGGTGCGCTATGTCGACTCCTCGCTCGAGCGAATCGAAATCAAATTGAGCGGACTTGCGCCCGATCGTTACGTCGCGACGTGCAACGGACGTGCGCTGCCCCTGCACTCGACGGGCCGCGAGGGAGAATACGTCGCCGGCGTACGCTACCGCGCCTGGCAGCCATGGTCGGCGCTGCATCCCAAAATCGGCATTCATTCGCCGCTGACATTCGATATAGTGGACACCTGGATGCATCGGTCCGAAGGCGGTTGTCGATATCATGTGGTTCATCCGGGCGGCCGCAGCCATGAGACTTTCCCCGTGAACGCGTTCGAGGCCGAAAGCAGGCGTCTCGCACGCTTCTTCCGCATCGGACACACCCCCGGACCGATGATCGTCGCGGCCGCCGAGTCGCGCGACGAATTCCCTTTCACCTTGGACCTGCGCGATCCGCCCACCCGGTGACCGATCCGAGACTCCAGAGCTACCGCAGCGATCCGCGTCGCTATGACGAGCTGTTGGACGGCGAAGGGCGCGTCCGCAGTCATTGGCGCTCGCTGATCGACGGCGTGCTCGAGGACGATGCGCGCGCCGCACGGCGTGCCACCGAGTTCACGCGGCGCATGATCGTGGAGAACGGCATCACGTACAACGTGTACGCCGACACGCAGGGCCGCGACCGTCCCTGGATCTTGGATCCCCTGCCCTATCTCGTGACCGCGGAGGAGTGGCGTGGCATCGAGGCGGGTGTCGCACAGCGCGCGACGCTTTTGAACCGCGTGCTCGCCGACCTGTACGGACCGCAGGAGCTCATCGCTCAGGGCGCGCTGCCCGCGGAGATCCCGTTCGGACATCCCAATTTTCTGTGGCCCTGCATGGGCGTCCGACCCCCACAGGATCGATGGCTGTCGCTCTATGCGGCCGATCTTGCACGCTCGGCGGACGGACGCTGGTGGGTTCTCGCCGATCGCACCCAGGGTCCCTCGGGTCCGGGATACGCACTCGAGAACCGGCAGATCGTGCGCCGTGCCTTTCCACATCTTGCGCAATCGATGGACGTGCGCCCCCTGGGCTCGTTCTTCGCGGCGCTGCGCGCGGAGCTCTTGCGCGACGCGGGCGAGGAGCCGGTCGCGGTCGTGCTCACGCCGGGCTCGTTCAACGAAACGTATTTCGAGCACGCCTATCTCGCGCGCCAGCTCGGATTCCCTCTCGTCGAGGGCCACGACCTCACCGTGCGCGACGAGCGCGTGTACTTGAAGACGCTCGCGGGATTGAAGCGCGTGCATACCATCCTGCGGCGGCTGGACGATGACTTCTGCGATCCGGTGGAGCTGCGCGCCGACTCTGCGCTCGGCGTGCCGGGACTTCTCTCGGCGATTCGCCGGGGGAACGTGGTCGCCGCGAACGCACTCGGGAGCGGCGTGCTCGAGTCCGCCGCGTGGCTGGGATTTCTGCCGGCCCTCGCCCCGCGACTGCTCGGCGAGGAGCTCACGCTGCCGTCGGTCGCGACGTGGTGGTGCGGCGAGCGTCCAGCCTTCGAATCGGTGATCGCGAATCTCGAGAAGCTGGTGGTCAAGCCGACGTTCCCCGATCAGAAGCTCGATCCAGTGTTCGGCAGCGACCTGGACGCGGAGGGGCGCACGGCGTTGATCGCCCGCATGCGGGCGCGCCCGTACGCGTTCGTGGCTCAGGAGCATCTCGCGTTCTCGCAGGCGCCGGTGTGGTACACCAAGAGCTCCGATCGCTTCTCGGCGCGCGCACTCGGCATCCGCGTGTACGCGATCGCGACGCCCCAGGGCTACAAGGTCATGCCGGGCGGTCTCGCCCGCTTCGCCTCTGACGCCCACGCGGAGATCGTCTCCATGCAGCGCGGCGGCGGCAGCAAGGACATCTGGGTGCTCTGCGATTCCGAGCAGACCGCCGAGGAATCGACCGCACCGGTCGCCCGGGTCGACCGCACGGCCCCGCGCCACCATGACCTGCCCTCGACACTTGCCGAGAACCTGTTCTGGATGGGGCGCTACGCTGAAAGGTGCGAGTTCAAGATGCGGATGCTGCGGGCCACCCTGGGGCTGCGCCGCAATCTCCCCTTCTGGTCACAGGCGATGGAGATCTGCAAGCACTTCGGTGCCGCGAGACTCTTCGATTCGCAGAAACGATTCACGCTGAGCGGCGACATCGGCCGCCTGGGCGAAGCCGCGGCGCAGGTGCGCGGCAACCTCTCCGGCGAGAACTGGCGCGCACTCAGTGTCCTTTCGCGTGATTACCGCAACGCCGAGAGCAAGCGGGAGGACGCCCGCGAAGCGCTCGATCGCCTGTTGATCGCACTCGCGGCGCTCGCCGGTTTTGCGCATGACGACATGACGCAGGACGATGGCTGGCGCCTGATGATGATCGGACGCCGGCTCGAGCGGCTCCTGTTCCTGTCCGCGGTGATCGCGCGCCGGCTGAGCGCGCCGGCGACACCCATGCGGCAGGAGCTCGAGTGGCTGCTCGAGATCGGCGACAGCGCCATCACTTACCGCACGCGCAATCGCGCGCCGCCGGTGTGGGGACTGACCGTGGATCTGCTGGTTTATGATGAGCGCAATCCGCGCGCGCTCGCTTTCCAGTGGCGCGCCATCAACACGCTCCTGATCGAGCTCGCCGAATCGCTGGGCACGCGCGCCCAGGACACCTTGTACGAATCGATCTCCAACTTGATCGCGCTCAAGTACGCGGTCGCAGAGGGCGATGTCGAGATGCCGCCGGAGACCCGCTGCCGATTCGCCGAATGCTTGAATAGCTTGAACGCCGCGGCCGGCTTTCTGTCCGACCAGCTCACCTCGCAGCACTTCTCGCACGTCGACTTCGAGCTGGGTGCGGTGTCTGCCTGATGCGCTACGCTGTGCGTCACAGGACGATGTACGAATACGGCGGCGAGGTCGCGCACTCGCATCACCTCCTGCATTTGAAACCGCGCGAATTCGCCTACCAGCGCTGCCTCGATCACACGCTCAAGCTCGATCCGGCGCCGAGCTCGGAGCACGAAGATCTCGACGCGTTCGGCAACGCCATCGCGCGTCTGGAATACGACCGCTCGCACGACCGCTTGTCGGTGCTGGCGGAGATGACCGTGGAGATTTTCCCACGCGCACCGCTACCTCTCGACTCCTGCGAGCCCTGGGACGATCTGCGCGAGCGCTTGAGCTATCACGCCTCGCCGCTGTCGGCGGCCGAGATCGATGCGTGCCGGTATCGCATGCGCTCGGATCATGTCCCGATCAAGGATGTTTTCTGGAACTATGCCGAGGACTGCTTCCCGCCGGGGCGGCCGATGGGCCCCGCCACCGAGGCGCTCATGCGCAAGATCTTCCGCGAGTTCAAATATGCGCCGGGCACGACCACCAACCGCACTTCGATCGTCGAGGTCCTGAAGGCTCGCCGCGGCGTGTGCCAAGATTTCGCGCATCTCATGATCGGTGCCCTGCGCGCGGGCGGTCTCGCCGCGCGCTATGTGAGCGGCTACATCCGCACCGTGCGGCCGGGCGGCGCGCCATCGGTCGGCGGCGATGCCTCTCACGCCTGGGTATCGGTGTACTGCCCCCCGCTCGGATGGGTGGATTTCGATCCCACGAACGACCAGCTCGTCGGCGAGGGGCACGTGACGCTCGCCTGGGGCCGCGATTTCGGCGATGTATCGCCGCTGCGCGGCATCCTGTTCGGGGGCAGCCGCCATAAGCTGAGCGTGGATGTGAGAGTGCAGCCGCTCGCAGACGCCTGAGTCCGCGCGGTTGCCGCGAGATCAGTGCGCGCCGGTCGCGCGCTCCGCCTTCAAGGCCCAGGCTCGATCGATGAGCCATGCATGGATCGCGTGCGCATCGGCGGCCGACAGCACATCGTCAAAACGCGCCATGCCTTTGACGGAGTACGCACCGCCCAGCACGATGGAATCGAAGAGCGCGTGCGTCGCCGGCGTGACCCGCCGCAGATCCGGAAGATTCCCGCGGCCCATCACGTGGCAGCGGGAGCAATAGCGGTTGTAGAGTACTTCGCCCGCGGCGATCTGCCCGAGATCCGCCGGACGCTCGGGAAGCTCCGGCAGCGGCACATCGGCGCGCAGCGGCGGCAGCGGCGGTGGCAGGCCGCCGAGCTTCAAGGCGATGATGCGTCCTTCGTTGCCGTACTTGTAGGCCGCGGACTCCGGATCCAAGGGCGCGCCCAGAATGACGCCGCCGCCGCCGTAGCCGGCGACGATGGCGATGTACTGCGTGCCTGCGACCTCGTACGTCATGGGCGCGGCCATCATGGAGCTGCCGAGCGCGATCGAGGCGAGCTTCTTCCCCGTGTCGGCCGCGTAGGCGTTGAAGTATCCATTCGCATCGCCCTGGAAGACGAGTCCGCCGGCGGTCGCGAGCACGCCGCCGTCCCAGCTCGTCGCCGTCTGCGCCTCCCACAGCACGCGATGCTCATCGACGCTCCAGGCACGCAAGAATCCGCGCGAGGCGGGATCGGTTTTGAGGCCCCGCTCGAGCTGCCCGAGCGCGGGAAGCGCGCCGTAGAGTGAGCGCAGGGCTTGCGGGTCGTAGAGCTCGGGCGGCAGCGCCGGCGTCGTGAACTGTCCCTCGACCAATCCGGCGCGGCGGCCGCTCGCCTCGAGGATGACGTTGCCCGCCTCGATCACCGGAATGAAGGTGACGCGGTGCGCCGGGTCGTAGGCCATGGGTTGCCAGCTATGCGCGCCCGATTCGCTCGGAAACACCAGCGCCGGAGTACGGTCGTAATCAGCGCGCGCATCGAGCACCGGACGGTGCGTCTTCGAGTCGATGCCGCGGGCCCAGCTCACGAAGGCGAAGGGATGCGCCGACAGGAGCTCGCCCGTGGCGCGGTCGAGCACGTAGTAATAGCCGTTCTTGGGGGCCTGCATCAGCACCCGTCGGCGCCTGCCGCCGAGCTCGAGGTCCGCGAGGACGAGCTTCTGGGTGCTGTCGAAATCCCAGCGATCGCCCGGGGTTGTCTGGTAATACCAGGCGAGCGTCCCGTCATCCGCGTGAATTGCGACGATGGCAGCCGTATAGAGCTGATCCCCGCCCCGTCGCCCGCCCAAGCGCGAGTTATAGGGCGCGGCATTGCCGGTACCGATGTAGACGAGCCCGAGCGCGGCATCGTAGGCCATGCCGTCCCACGCCGTGCCGCCGCTGCCGGCGGCCCAGGGATGCGCGCGGTCCCAGCTCTTCAGGGCGGCTTCGAGATGAGGCTGATCCTGCGGACCCTCGGCCGGATCGCGCGGCACGGTGAAGAAGCGCCAGCGCAATGCCCCGGTTTTTCGGTCGTAGGCACTCACGTAGCCGCGCGCACCGGCGAAGTCCGCGCCGCCGTTGCCGATGACGATGAGATCGCCCGCAAGGAGCGGTGCGCCCGTGATGGTGTACGGTCTTCGCGTGCTGCGCCCGATGAGCGTGTCGACCTTCCACACGCGCCGGCCCGTGCGGGCATCGATCGCGTGCAGCCAGCCATCGAGCGCACCGACATACAGGAGCCCATCGAATGCGGCGAGCCCGCGGTTCACGGCGTCACAGCACGCGTAGCGCGCCCACTGACCGTCGATCTGCGGGTCGTAGGTCCAGAGCTCTTTGCCGCTCGCGGCATCGAGCGCATACACGCGCCCGAAGTTGCCGGTCGCGTACATCACCCCGTCGATCACGAGCGGCGTCGATTCCTGGCCGCGGTACGTACCGAGCCGATAATCCCACGCCAAGCCAAGAGTTGCGACGTTGCCGGCGTCGACGGTCTTGAGCGGCGAGAAGAAGGTGCCCGCGCCATCGCGGCCAGGTGCGACCCAATCCTCGGCCGCGGGCGCCGCGAGCCGCGCGGCGGTCACGTCGGCCGCGCGTTGCGGCTCCCGGGCAGCTGCCGACAGGGCCAGCATCGCGGTTACAACGGCCGTCGCGGTGGCCGCCGGGCCGTTCGCGTGATTCATCATCCTCCGCCCGTCAGAATCCGGCAACGGCCGGAATGATCTCGCGGCCGAACACCTCGAGGGGAGCGATCTGCTCGACACCGGGAATGTTGAATATCGCTTGCTGCACGCCCAGCGCCGCGAGCGCCTTGCATTGCGCGATCACATCGGCCGGTGAGAGCTTGCCCGCGCCGAGCTCGAGCGTACCAAGCGTGGTCTTCTCGATGGCGTCGTAATCGCGCCCCAGCGCCTCGCAATGGCTGCGCAGGATGGCGAGCTTGGCGCTCACGACGGCCGGCGGTCCATACACGTTGCAGGCATCGCCGTACTGTGCGACGAGGCGCAGCGTCTTCTTCTCCCCACCTCCCGCGATGAGGATGGGGGGATGCGGCTGCGACAGCGGCAGCGGGCGACACAGAGCACGCTCGAGCCGAAAGTGCTCGCCGTGGTAGGGCTCGTCGCGCCCCGACCACATCTGCTTCGCGATCTGCAACGTCTCCTCGAGCCATTCGAAGCGCACGGCAATCGGCGGGAACGGCGCGCCGAGACCCTTGGCCTCCGCCTCGAACCACGCGGCGCCGATGCCGAAATAGGACCGGCCGCCGCAGAGCACGTCCAAGGTCGTCGCGCTCTTCACGAGAATGCCGGGATGGCGATAGACCACGCCCGTCACCATGGGACCCAGCTTCACGCGCCGCGTAACGGCCGCGAGGTAACCGAGCGTGGTGTAGCACTCGAGCATGTCTTTCTCGGGGGGTCCCACCATGCCGATCTGAAAGAAATGATCCATGACCCACAGGCTGTAAAAGCCTGCGCCGTCGGCGGCGCGCGCGATCTCGGCCAGCTTGCCCGCGATATGTGCCGGGCCGCCCGGGAAGGTGAAATTTGGAACTTGAAGACCGATTCTCATGGACACCTCGCAAAAGCCGAGACCTTAAGTGATGCGTCTCGCACGATGCGCGGCGCCCGGCCCATCGTAGCGCAAAGCACCGCCACTGTTGTTATACGATGCGAGCTTCCACTCAACGGAGGTCATCTTGCTTTTCGCTTCGCGCATCGTCGCCGCCTGGCTCGTGATCCTATCCACGTCGTGGATTTCACCCGCGTTCCCGGCCGGTGCCGCGGTGGCGCTCCCCTCGCTCGCGCCCATGATCAAGGTCGCCTCGCCGGCGGTGGTCAACATCGCGACCCGCGGTACGCTCACCGAGCGCGTTCCGCGCAGCAACCCGCTGTTCGATGATCCGTTTTTCCGGCGATTCTTCAATGTGCCGAACGAGCCCACGGTCCGGCATCGCAAGTTCCAGAGCGCCGGATCCGGAGTCATCGTCGATGCGCGCAAAGGCTACATCGTCACGAACCGGCATGTGATCGAGAACGCGAGCGAAATCACGGTGACCTTGCTCGACAACCGGCGAGTCACCGCAACCGTGGTAGGGAGCGACGAGGGCACCGACATCGCAGTGCTAAAAGTCCAGGAGCCGCGCCTTACAGAGATGCCGCTCGGCGATTCATCGCATCTCGAGGTGGGCGACTGGGTGGTGGCGATCGGCAATCCCTTCGGCCTGGCACACACGGTCACGGTCGGCATCGTGAGCGCGCTCGGGCGCACCGGGATCAATCCGCGCGGCTATGAGGATTTCATCCAGACCGACGCCTCGATCAATCCGGGCAACTCGGGCGGCGCGCTCGTGAATGTGCAGGGCGAGCTCGTCGGCATCAATTCCGCGATCCTGTCCGGGGAGAACGGCGGCAACATCGGCATCGGCTTCGCCATCCCGGTGAACATGGTCAAGGCCGTCATGCAGCAGCTCATCACCTACGGAGCGGTCAAGCGCGGCGCGCTCGGAATCAGGCTCGCCGATGTGAGCGTCGAGCGGGCGGAGTCGCTGGGGCTCGTCAATTCACGCGGCGCGCTCGTGACCGAAGTGGCGCACGGCTCGCCCGCCGAGCGCGTCGGCATCAGTACCGGCGACATCGTCGTGTCGATCAACGGGATGGCTCTCGAAAGCGCCACCCAGCTGCGCAACGCCGTCGCGTTGCTTCGCGTCGGTCAGACAGTGGAGCTGCGCGTGTGGCACAAGGGAGCCATCCGTGCCGTGGCGGTCTCGATCACGGGACGAGAGCCTGAAACACCGAGTCAGCTCGCGCGCTGACGTGACCCCAAGTCGGGGCTGGAAATATCCCCGGTGCCTCGGAACGACCCCAGTAACTCATTGAATTAATTCATGTCATTAGACTCCGCCTGAGGCCAACGGCCAGGCGCTTGACATCGATGCGACGGCATGGATAATCGCTGCCTAGGCAGAGATTGTTTAAGCAGTAATTGCCGAGGCACTAAATGTCTGAGCAGCATTATCACCCATCGACGTACAAGGCGCAGACCAGCGTCGGCTACCTCATCAAGCGCGCGCAATCGATGATGATGGACGTGCTCGAGAATGTGTTCGCGGAGCGCGGCTTCAGCTTCATCCATTACGTGATCCTCACCTGGGTACGGGACGGCATCGCAGTGAATCCGAAGGACATCTGCGCGCAGTACCGCCACGACAGCGGCGCCCTCACCCGGGTCATCGATCAGCTGGAAGAGCGCGGCCTGCTCGAGCGCGTGCGGCGCGATCGCGACCGCCGCAAGGTGGAGCTGCAGCTCACCCCCGCGGGCCGTCAGACGGTCGAAAGCCTCATTCCGCTGGTTGTCGACAAGCTCAATCGCGCGCTCGCCGATTTCTCGCGCGACGAGGTATCGGAGTTCAAGCGGCTCCTCACCAAACTCAATACCCGGCTCGAGGCGACGCTCGATATCAAGGTGCCGACCGCGGGCCGGGAAGGGTGAGGATCGACATGCGTCTCAAAGCCTCGTTCCTCCTCACCACGCTCCTCTTCGCCGGATGTGTCACTCCGCCGAAGGAAGATCCCCATCCTCGGCAGCTCGTCAATCAGGATGTCGGGCTCACCGGCGCGGCGGTCGAGCCGACGGCCGAGAACTGGTGGGATTCCTTCAATGATCCCCAGCTCGATCGGCTGATCCGCCAAGGGCTCAAGGACAGCCCGACCCTGGCCGAGGCCCAAGCGCGGGTGCGCTCGGCGCTTGCGCAGGCGCAATCCGCACGCGCCGCGCTCTTGCCGCACGCCAACCTGGATGCGAGCGCCTTGTACCAGCGCGCGCCGCAGAACTACATCATTCCGCCGCCGCTCGCCGGTCATACCTTCTGGATGAGCCAGGCCGGCGCCAGCTTGAGCTGGGACCTCGATTTCTGGGGACGTCAGGCGGACGCCTTGCACAGCGCACAGCACCTGGCGCAGTCCGCGCGCTTCGATGAGGATGATGCGCGCCTCATGCTCGCCGGCGCCGTCGCGCAGGCGTACATCGAGCTCTATCGCGAGAACGCCCTCGCGGACATCGCGCAGCGCTCCGAGGCACAGCGCCAGAACATCCTCGACATCACGCGTCGCCGCGTGAGCGCCGGACTTGATACACAGCTCGAGATCCGCGAAGCCGAAGGCGAGCTGCCGCAGGCACGCGTCGCGTATGAGCAGGCACGGGCCGCCGCAGATCTTGCCGTCCACGAGCTCGCCACCTTGACGGGTCAGGGCGCCGACGCCTACGCGTCGATCAAGCGTCCCGTGCTCGATGTACAGGCGGCGCTCCCTGTGCCGAGCGAGCTGCCCATCAACCTCCTCGCGCGGCGCCCCGATGTGCTGTCGGCACGGTCGACCGTCGAAGCCGCGGATGCGCAGCGTCTCGCCGCCAAGGCCGCGTTCTATCCGGACGTCAGCTTGCGGGCCATCGCAGGCATCGGCGCATTCGGCCTCAACAACCTGGTGCAATGGAACGCACGCGGATATGGCGGGGGTCCGCTCATCTCGCTGCCGATTTTCGATGGCGGGCGCCTGCGCGCCGAGTACCGCGGGAGCGAAGCGCAGCTCGACGCCGCCATTTCCAGCTACAACGACACCGTGCTGCACGCGGTCGAGCAGACCGCCGATCAGATCACCCGCCTCGATGCGCTCGCGAACGAGCAGCGCGAACAGCAGCAAACGCTCGACGCCACCGAGGCGGCCTACAAGCTGGCCGAGGAGCGCTACCGGGCCGGCCTCGCGAGCTACCTCTCCGTGCTCAACGCCGAGACGCAGGTGCTCGCCGCGCGCCAGTCCATGGTGGACATCCTGGCGAGCCAGGCCGTCGCGCGCGTGACCATGCTCTTGGCGGTCGGCGGCAGCTTCGATCCCCATGCGCCGGGCACGATCGCTGAAACACGCGCCAATCCGAATTCCTCTGAACTGCCGACTCGAGTAAGCCCATGAACACTCCCGAATCCCAAGTGAACTCAGACACTCCGAAATCTCCGAGCTCAGCCCGGCGCGCAGGCCTCTGGGGCTTGAGCGCCGCCGTCGTGCTGGGCGCGCTGGTCTATGGCGGCTATTGGTTTTTCGATGCCCGCCACTACGAATCAACCGACGATGCCTACGTCGATGGTGATGTAGTGCAGGTGACCAGCGAAGTGTCGGGCACGGTGCTGTCCTTGAAAGCCGACGACACACAGCTCGTCAGTGCCGGACAGCCCTTGCTCCAGCTCGATCCGGCGGATGCGAAAATTGCGGTGGCGAATGCAGAGGCCGATCTTGCGCGCGCTGTTCGGCAGGTGCGCGGCCTGTTCGCTCAGAGCAAGGAGCTCAAGGCGCAGATCGACCAGCGTGAGCAGGCGGAGCGCACCGCGGATGAGGACTTGAAACGCCGCGGCGGACTCATCGCGGACGGCGCCATTTCCGCAGAGGAGCTCTCGCACGCGCGCGACGCGGTGACCACCACCCGCGCGAACGTCGCTGCGGCGCGCCAGCAGCTCGACCAAACCATCGCGCAGATCGACGGCACGACCATTGCGGACCATCCACAGGTGCTCGCGGCCGCCGCCGCGGTGCGCAACGCCGATCTCGCCCTGCACCGCACCGAGCTCATCTCGCCCGTGACCGGGGTCATTGCGAAACGCTCCGTGGAAGTGGGCCAGCGCGTCGCGGCGGGCACACCGCTTCTCGCCGTGGTACCGCTCGACGATGTCTGGATCGACGCGAACTTCAAGGAAGTGCAATTGCAACGCATGCGGGCCGGCCAGCCTGCGACCGTGCGCACCGACCTCTACGGTCGCAGCGTCACGTATCACGGCCACGTGGTCGGCATCGCCGCGGGCAGCGGCAGCGCATTCGCGCTGCTGCCCGCGCAGAACGCCTCCGGCAACTGGATCAAGATCGTGCAGCGCGTGCCCGTGCGCGTCCTCTTGGATCCGCAGGAGCTCAAGGAGCACCCACTGCGCGTCGGTCTTTCCACCTCGGTGCGCGTGGACCTGCGCGACACCTCGGGGGGGCCGCTCGTGACCACGGCGGTGCGCAATGCGCCGTTGCCGACACAGCCGAGTGCGGGCGATGACCCGGCTGTGGACGAGCGGATCGCTCAGATCATCGCGGACAACGCCGGTCCGAAGGCACACGAGGCCGCGCATCTCAGCAACAATTCCCTGGCACGAGGTGCACCGGCCGTGGCGGCTGCGGGTCCGTGAGCGCGACGCCGGCCGGCATTGCCGCGGAGGCCCCGACGCTCAGCGGCGCCGTCAAGGCCGTGACCGCCGTGGCCCTGGCACTCGGCACCTTCATGCAGGTGCTCGATACCTCGATTGCGAACGTATCCATTCCCACGATCAGCGGCGATTTGGGCGTGAGCTCGGACCAGGGCACCTGGGTCATCACCTCGTTCGCGGTCGCCAACGGTGTCTCCGTGCCTTTGACCGGTTGGCTCATGCAGCGCTACGGCGTTGTGCGCACGTTCGTGATGTCGGTCATCCTGTTCACGATCGCCTCGCTTCTCTGCGGTCTGTCCTGGAGCCTGCCCTCGCTGATCGTCTTTCGCGTCCTGCAGGGAGCAGTGTCGGGGCCCATGATTCCCGGCAGCCAGGCACTCCTTATCAATGTATTCGGACCCGGAAAGCGCAACACGGCGCTGGCCGTCTGGTCCATGACGACGCTGGTGGCCCCCATCGCAGGACCGTTGCTCGGCGGCTATATCTCGGACAACTACGTATGGCCCTGGATTTTCCTCATCAACGTCCCGGTGGGCATCCTCTGCGCGCTCATTTGCTGGAATAATCTCAAATCCCAGGAAACGCCCACCCGCAAGATACCGATCGACCGCGTGGGACTCGTGCTCCTATTCATCTGGGTCGGCGCCTTGCAGGTCATGCTCGACAAGGGCAAGGATCTCGATTGGTTCAACTCGCCGCTCATCGTATCGCTGCTGCTCGTCACGGTGATCTCGCTCGCCGCCTGGCTCATCTGGAACCTGACCGAAGAGCATCCGATCGTCGATTTGAGCCTGTTCAAGTCGCGCAGCTTCACGCTCGGCACGATCGCCATGTGCCTGGGGTATGCCGTGTTCTTCGGCAACATCGTGCTGATGCCGCTGTGGCTGCAAACCTACCTGGGATACACGGCCACCTGGGCGGGATTCGTCTCCGCACCGAGCGGCGTGACCGCCATCATCACCTCGATCCTGGTCGGCCGGCTGATGCGCCGCTTCGATCCGAGGATGCTCGCCGCCAGCTCGTTCGGCTTCTATGCCCTCTCCTACTACATGCGCGCCCGGCTCACCGCGGATGCAAGCTTCTTCGCCTTCACGGCGCCGCAGCTCGTGCAGGGGTTCGCGATGGGAACGTTCTTCGTGGCCATGCTGGCGGTGATCTTCGACGGCTTGCCGCCGCAGAAGATCCCGTCGGCGTCGGGCCTGTCGAACTTCCTGCGCATCACGGCCGGTAGTTTCGCGACTTCCTTGACGACGACGTTCTGGGACCGCCGCGCGGCGCTGCATCAGACGCGGCTTGCGGACGCCGTGAACGTGTACGCGCCCGCATACCAGCAATCGCTCGCGCAGCTGCACCAGTTCGGTCTCACCGACCGGGCGGCCGCGGCGGCAATGACTCAGGGACTGGTCGGGCAAAGCTACCTGCTCTCCTCGCTCGATATCTTCTATCTCTCCACGTGGCTGTGCCTGGCCCTGATACCACTGTGCTTCCTCGTGCGCCGGCCGGCGGTGCACGGCGAAGTGGCAGCCGCGGCGGACTGACCGGGGCGCGACGCGCTGACCGGGCCGGTGCGGCCCGATCGGCCCACTCAGTGGGGGACGATGAGTGCGGTCAGCTCAGCCGGATGAGTTTTGACTTCTACCGCCACGGTGAGTCCGAGACGTCCCAGAAGCGAGAGAGATTCCGGCAGGAACTCGAGGTTGAAGTCATCGCGCGCGAAGATGCTCACGTGCAGCTCGGCCAGACCACCGTCCGCTTTGAGCGTCACGAGAAACCCGAAAGACCTGCGCAGGAGAGCGAGCGTGCGCAGGACCTCGCTCTCCACGCCGACCTGATCGGCGGCGAGCTCGGGCTTCGCCATCAAGCCGCCCATCCAGTAGCTCTCGCGATACGTTCCGGGGAGCTCGCCTCCCGCCGCGTCCCGCCGCGGATCGCCCGCCCGCCAGGTATGCTGCGGCTCGATCCCCAAGTTGCGCGTGATCTCGGCAGGCTCGATGCTTGGATGGCGGATGCGGAGCGAGAGCGTGAATTCATAAGCGCCCATGCTCAGGCACTCACGGCATGGAGGTTACCCGCGAGTGCCGGCGCCGAGATCAAACGGAAGCTCAGCTGCATGGGGCAGTCCTTCTGGCCAGCCAACTCGCGCAGCCGAACGCCCTGGCACTGCATCCGGCCACTGCTCGATGCATCGGTTCGCCGACGTCCGGCCGTGCTCTCGATCAACGAAGCGACCGCGCCCGTCAGATCGAAATCTCCGTCGCAGTCTGCGCATGGACAGGCGAACCGGAAGAAAGCCGAAGCCGCGGGATAGAGCGTGTGCAGCTGCGGGGAGGGGGTATAAGCGCTCGCATCGTTGAAGACCAGCTCGATCCGCAGCTGGTCGACGTTGGGGAATACGTCGCGCAACGGAGCAGAGCGCGTACGCTCACTCATGAGCCGCTCGCGCCCCGTGATCTTCGCACTCTTACGGGCAGTGATTCTCATACAGAGCTCCATGAAAAACGGCCTCGAAGTGATTCGAGCGGGCCGTTGCCCGCCTGCGCCAGGCCACTAGCGCAGCTGAGGAAAGGCGCTCCCCTAGACCAGCTTCGCCGGTGCGGCCGCGGGCTCCGCCGCCGGCTCGTGCTCCGCGGCGGTTGCAGGCTCATCCTCGGAACGGGACTTGCGCCGCTGCAGCTTCTCCGCCTGGCGAACCTTGCGCGCCTGCTCTTTGCTCTTCTTCTGTTGCCGGTAATTGGGCTTGGCCATCTCAGCTCCTTCGGCGCATGCCTAGTGTGCCGCAGCCTCGGCCGAGCCTCTGGGATCGAGGCTCGAATGGATCCACTCTACCACTTTGCGGGCAGACGAGACGTGCCGTCACCGGCACCCGGGCAGGGCAAGCGTCAGATGGAACCCGCGGACTTGGGCGCCCGCGCAGTCGCTCGGATCTGCTGCTCGGCCAGTACATCGTCGCGGCTGAGCCCGGTATTTTCGGCGATGATCTCGATCAGGCGGTGGGTGGGGTCCCGCGGCAGATCGATCTGATGAAGCCGCTCCCAGATACGAATCCTCGCCGATGGATCGTTATGCGGGGACGACTGCTCGTGCAGCTCTTGCTGGCGGCGCTCCTGCGCCTCGGCGTGCACACGCGCCAGGCGCTCTCGGTAATCGCCGTTGGTTTCGCCGACCTGCGGGCTCATGGCCGACGTACTGCGACCCGGCGAATTTTCCTGCCCCATGGCACGCTCCTTGAAAGACAGGCCCGGACTTGCCGGGCCTTGGTGATCAGTCACCGCGCGGCTCAATAGCGGCCCGCGCCGCTCCGCATGCCGCCACCACCACCACCGCCACCCGAGCGCGGCTTGTCCTGCGCCTCGTTGACTCGCAGCGCACGCCCGCCGAGATCCTTACCATTCAGGTTCTGGATCGCGCGCGACGCATCGGCCCGATTCATTTCGACGAAGCCGAATCCGCGGGGACGACCGGTTTCCCGATCTGTCGGCAGCGACACACTTTCGACCGTGCCGTGCTCCGCGAACAGGGTGCGAATTTCCGCATCCGTAGCAGTGAACGGCAGATTACCAACATAAATTTTAGCCATTAAAGAAGACTCCAGTTGACTCGAGGCGGTTGCCTGGCCTTTCGGGGGCAAGAGCGCCGCTGAACACGGCAGGAACGACAGTCAAGTCAAGGAGAGATCGTCTCACGTGCTACGAACCGCATACCTGTCACCAGATCGCAGGTGACTCAGTCCAATTCGACACTCTCTCGAGAGCAGCGCAGGGATGGGCGGGGACGTCGACGATCAGGGTATAGCCTAGCACAGCGGGGACCCTGCAGCATGAGAATCGTCTCGCCTCGCGCGGCCGGATCGGCCAAGTTTCGTTCGGATTGCCGGTGTGCACCAATCGGACCTCGGACGCCGGGGGAGCGGCCGGCCGCGCCTAGCCGGCCGCGCCTAGCCGGCCGCGCCTAGATACGCACGCCACCGGTGACCGGTATCACTTCGCCCGTGATGTATGAGGCCCCGGCACAAAGAAAGACGATGACCTCCGCATAGTCCTCGGGTTCGCCGACGCGCGCCAGCGCCGCCGTCGCCTTGGCCGCCGCCTCGATGTCCCCGAACGAGCATTCCCATGGGGAATTGACGAAGCTCGGCGCGATGCCGTTCACTCGCACGACCGGCGCCAATCCGCGCGCAAGCTCTCGCGTGAGACCGGCAAGTCCCGCCTTGGCGGTCGCATACGCCGCGCTGCTGCCACCCCCACCCAGTGCGGCGATGGATACCGTGTTGACGACCGCGCCGCCCGAGGCGCGCAGATCGGGTGCGAGTGCCTTCGTCATCCAGAAGGCGCTCAGCAAGTTGATGCGCAGGATGCGGTCCCAGAATTCATCGGTGAGTGCCTCGAGATCGGCGGCCGGGATGGGCGTGCGGGTCAGCGGCGCGCCCGCGTTGTTGACGAGGTAGTCCATGCCGCCGAGCTGCTCCGCCGCGTCGCGCGCGACAGCGTGCGCAGTGTCGGAGCGGCTCAAGTCGCCGGGGACTGCAAGGACGGCGAGTCCCGCGCTCTTCAGCCGATCGATCTGAACCGTCAGTCTCTCCGTCGAGATGTCGTTGAGCGCCACGCGGGCACCGCTTCGCGCCAGGCGCTCGGCGCTCGCGAGTCCGATGCCCGACGCTGCGCCGGTGACCAGCGCGCGGCGCCCCGCCAAATGGAACTGAACCGGGGAGTTCGCGATCATGTCAGTCTCCACCCGAAGGCTCACGAGATGTCGATGAGCACGTGGCCGACGTGGTCACCGGATTCCACGGTCTCGTGGGCTTGTGGCACCCCAGCAAGGCTTGAGCGCGCGGCGATCAAGGTGCGAAGCGCGGCAGCCTCGAGCGCTGCGGCGATCGTGCGCACCGCCGCAGCTCGCTCGGTCCGCGAAAGCAAATAGACGAGCAGCATGCGCAAGGTGCTGTGCTTGAACATCAAATCATAAAACGGCAGCGCCGGCGTGCGCTCGGCCATCGACCCATAGGCCGCAATGATGCCGCCGGGTTTGAGTACTTGCTTGGTCGTGGCCAGGTTGCCGCCGAATTCGACCTCCACGATCCGATCGACTCCGTGGCCCGCGGTGATCGCCTCGATGCGCTCGGCCACGTTCTCTTCGCGGTAGTTGACGACGACGTCTGCACCGGCTTGCCTGGCGATCGCTCCTTTCTCCTCGCCGCTCACCGTGGCGACGATGCGCGCGCCGCTCCACTTCGCGAGTTGGATCGCATAGCGCCCGACGTTGCCGGCGCCGCCGGTCACGAGCACCGTCCTCCCCGACACCGGACCGTCCGACAGGAGGGCATGACAGGCTGTCATCACGGGAATCCCGATGCAGGCACCCATGTCGAAGTCGATGCCATCGGGCAAGCGCACCGCCTGCTCCGCCGGCAAGCAGACGTATTCGGCGCAAGTGCCCATCGGCCGGTTCCACGCCGCATTCCATACATAGACCCGCTCGCCCAACCGCGCTGCCGGCACACCGCTCCCCACACGATCGATGACGCCGGCCCCATCCGAGTGCGGGATCTGGAAGGGAAACTTGAGCGGTCCGCGCGCGCCCATGCGCGCCTTGACATCCGAAGGATTCACACCCGAGACCCGCAAGCGCACGCGAACCTCGCCGGCCGCTGGCTCGGGATCCGGCAGATCACCCAGTTCGAGGACTTGCCGGGCGGGACCTGTTTGCGAATACCACACTGCTTTCATAGAAATAGCCGCCGCCTGAAGCCCCGAAACCGGCATTCTAGTCATTTGCCGCATGCGCGGTGCAATCGATCGACCAGGCTCCCGTTCGGCGACCGAAGCGCAACGCTCGCGGCGAGCTGTCAGCTTCCTCCGACCCCAATCCACCAATTTACCCAATCCCTCAGACGGAGCGCCTGCGATAGGCTGTTGCACTCGCCGAGGACGTCACTTGCCGCTCTGGACAATCGCATGGTCGGTGCTGGGTACGCTGGTCGTCGTGATCCTCGTGCTCAATTTACGAAAGCCGGAAAAAGAGCCGCAGCACCGGGTAGCGCGCCACTGCAACGTCCGCGACCCCCAATTCCGTCGCGAAATGGGCGTGCTGCTGGGACCTGCGGTCATACCGGGTAATCGGATCGAGGCATTGCAGAATGGCGACGAGATTTTCCCGGCGATGCTCGAGGCGATCCGCGGCGCGAAACGCACGATCACGTTCGAGACTTATATCTACTGGTCGGGCGACATCGGGGAGCAGTTTGCGGAAGCCCTGATCGAGCGGTCCCGCGCCGGGGTCGGTGTGCACCTCATGCTCGACTGGGTGGGCTGCGACAAAATCTCTTCGGACCTGCTGGCCCGCATGAGAAGCGGCGGAGTCGAGGTCGAGCGCTATCACCCTGTTCGCTGGTTCACGCTCGGCCGGCTGAACAACCGCACGCATCGCAAGGTGCTGATCATCGATGGAGCTTTGAGCTTCACCGGCGGCGTCGGCATCGCGGATCAGTGGTCGGGCCACGCCCAGGATGGTGCGCACTGGCGCGACATGCACTTCAAGGTCACAGGGCCCGTGGCCGCGCAGATGCAGGCCGCCTTCCTCGACAACTGGATCAAGACCACCGGCCACGTTCTGCACGGCGATGACTACTTTCCGCACATCGATCCGAGCGGCGACCAGCAGATGCAGATGTTCATCAGCTCGCCGGAGGGCGGCAGCGACAGCATGCGCCTCATGTATTTGACGGCGATCACCGCCGTGGAGCGCAGAATCGACATGGAAGCCGCCTATTTCGTTCCCGACCGGCTGATGATCCGCGAGCTGATCGGAGCGCGGCGACGCGGCGTGCGCATCCGCATCCTCGTGCCGGGCAGCCACATCGACTCGAAGATCGTAGGTATCGCGTCCAAACACGAATGGGGTCCTTTGCTCGAGCAAGGCGCGGAGATCTACGTGTACCGGCCGACGATGCTCCACTGCAAAATGCTGATCTTCGATGAGTACATGGTGTCGGTGGGCTCGACCAATTTCGACATGCGCTCCTTCGAACTCAACGACGAGGCGAGCCTGAATGTCTACGACGAGGGATTCGCGCGGCAAATGACCGAGGTGTTCGAGCGGGACCTCGCTTCATCGACGCCATACACGCTGGCGCACTGGCGGTGCCGGCCGTGGCGCGAGAAACTCGAGGAGATTGCCCTCAACCCTCTGCGCTCTCAGTTCTAGCGCTCGACGCATGCTCATGACGCGAGCTGCCGAACTCCCGTCCCGGTCAGGTCGTGAGACCGTCTCGCTCACCCGATGGGAGCGCTGGGTCGGCCATGCCGGATATGTCGCCGAGGGTGTTCTTTACCTGCTCGTGGGCTTCTTCGCGCTGCTCGCGGCACTCGGACACCAGCAGCCCAACGGGTCGAAGGGCGCGCTGGCAAAGCTCGGCGGCACGGCGCTCGGCGATGCGCTGCTCGCCGCGCTCGCGCTCGGACTCACCGCGTTCGTCCTATGGCAGCTGGTGCTGGCCATCGTCGATCCCGAGCATCGCGCAGAGCGGCGCAATTTCCGCCGCCGGATGGTGCGCTTGGGGTATTTCTTGAACGGCGTGTTTCACACCGTGTTCGTGGGCGACGCGGTGTGGAGCATCCTCGGCCTGAGCCGGGCGGACAACGAGAAGCAAAGCCAGGTCCGATGGACGGCTCGGGCCTTCGCGCTGCCCGTGGGACGCCACATCGTCTTGGTCACGGGGGCGGGCATCGTCATATTCGGACTCTGGCAGTTCTATAGAGCCGTCACGCGCGACAAGAACAAGCGCGTCGATCTCAGCCACACGCGATTTCGACTCGCCATCAGCGCGCTGGGCGCTTACGGCCTCGCCGCGCGCGGCTCGCTCTTCTGCCTCCTCGGCGGTTATATGATCAACGCCGCCTGGCGCCACGACCCCCGCTATTCAGGCGGCGTTGCCGGCGCGCTCAGCGGACTGAAGCAGCAGCCCTATGGCGAGTGGCTGCTCGGCGCCGTCGCCGTGGGGTTGCTGTGCTACGGCCTGTACCAGATCGTCAAGGAGCCGTACCGGGAGCTGGGGAGGAGCTGAGGGTCAGGGACTTGCGTCCTGCGTTTTCGGGTCCCAGGGTACGCAATCTTGCGTGCTACGCCGCTTTGTGGCGTGTAAAGGCGGGGTGTAGCCGATCATGATCTCCCCCAGATAACCGCCAACTGGCGAGAACACCTTATCGTTCTGGGCATACAGCAAGCTCAGCAGCCTACCCGCGTGACAGGCATCTTTCGCCATTATCTGCCAAACGCGGAAGGTTGTTCTCCCATCGTCCTCCGCATTGTCGGCTACTGTGCCGGTATTTCCTTTGCTGTCGGCAAAAAAGAGAGTCCATTTTGGCTTTCCATTTTTTTGGCGACGCAAAGGATCTCCAGTCGTCGCTTTCGAGCGACTGGCGGGCGCGCGGTGGCCCGCCTCCGCTTTGTTGGCACCCCCGCAGTCGGTCGGGCAGCTGCCCTCGACGACAATGCCGTGCGCAGCACCCACAGCGCCCTTCGTCACCCCAGCAGCATCCGGGTCTGGTATGCACCCCGAGTGATGTGTGTCTTGAATGCCCAAGGCTGTCTGAATCCCTGGCAGATATTTCGGATCTTTGTCAAAAAACAATAACAGCACGTAACGATTCTGTATCGCCGGCTTCTGAAATTCGCTGCAATCGGGTTTCTCGCGCTGCGCCGCGCCAGCGGCAGATTCGACGCTATCGGCGCGCGCTGCCGATCCGCCAAACGTGGGTGTCGCGACAATGGCGGTCACCCACAGTAACAAGCAGCCTGGATATTGAAAGGTGGTCATCCGTTCCTCCTTGCATTTATCGATATAGTCCCCTGTGCCATTTGATCATAATCCACTCTGCCCGCCATAGCGCCTTTCGGGGTATTCTCTCCCTCGAAAGCTGGTACTCAGGAATCTTGCAGAACCGCTTCGCGAGGCTGCAACTTAAAGGGTAGACCTTTGCGTCAACCGGCATGGAGCTACCGATCAATGGTCCGCAGACCCCCATCGCGGCTGCGATACCTCGCATTGGTGATCGGCCTCCTGACTCACCCGCTGATAGCGGCCACTTCCTTGCCCGGCCACGAGACACGGGTCCTGATCGGGGTGTTGGCCACCGGCCCAAACCCCGCACTCTTTGATTCGGTGGAACAGCAGATTACGCGCAGTCTCCCCGAACTCGCCGGCCGCTTGACGCTGGTGAAGCGTGAAGCAGGATTCGTTCAGCCCGAGCTTGTCCGGGAGATCGATGAACTGACGTCCCTTCATCCCGCTGTCCTCATCTGCCTCGATCTTTTTTCCGCGAGCGTTGCAAAGGCACGGCTGCGAGACCGGAGCATCAGCATTCCGATCGTCTTTCTGGCCCACGCCGATCCGGTTGCGAGCCATCTGATCGAGAGCTACGCCCATCCCGGCAATGACATCACCGGCGTGACCACGTACCGCTGCATCGATGCGAAAATGTTGGAAATCTTGGCGGACACCTTCCCCGCGCGAAGGCGAATTGGATATATGCTGGATGCGTCGGATGCCTCGGCCGATGAAAAGCCATGCATGGAGGACGCTCATCGCGATGCGGTCCGTATCCATGTCGCCCTGATACCGATCGACGTATCGTCGCCCGACTTCGTTGCCAAGCTCCAAGAGCGGTTGAAGTCGCTGCATTTGGAAGCGGTTCTGGCCCCCGCCTCTGCGCCGCTTTGGGGGAATCGCAAGGCAGTGGTCGAGGCATTGAATGATGCGCGGTTACCGGCCATTTACGAGAGCGACATCTTTCTGGCCGAAGGCGGACTGATGTCATACGGGCCGGTCCGAACGGATGCGATTCCTCAACTGGCTAGATCCGTGAGCAAGATCTTGCGCGGAGAATCCGCGGGGGATATTCCCGTCGACCAGCCTTCGTTGTTCGAGCTCGTAGTGAATCTGCAGGCACCTCACTTCTCGGAATACGGTATCAAAGCGGCGACGCTGCGGCGCGCAGACCGGATACTGGAATGACAAGGACGTCTCTTCTCTTCAAGAAGTACGTGCGCATCCTCGTGATATGCATGGGCGGCCTCGCGTTCCTGGTGGGGCTCGTGCACATGGTCATCATCGCCAATGCCCAGCGCCATGGTGTTGCGACGCTTCTGAACGCCGAAGGGCGCGTCGCGAGCGGACACATTCAGGCTTTCTTGGACCGAACATTGGCCTCGCTTCAGTGGATCGACGACGTCGACCAGCCGGGCGTGCCGCTCGATCCGGATGCCGTGCAGGACGCCGGCTATCGGATTTTGCGGCGTGAGCCCTCGATCGTCGGCTTCGCGTTCTTCGACGGCAGCGGGTGCGAGCGGCTGTCGGCTTCCCGCCTCCAGCCCGACATGAGAATGGATTGCGCAGGGCCGCCTGCCGACGATCCTCGGGCGAGTCTGTTCGCCGAGACGCGTGCCGCGGGCATCGCGTACGGCGAGGTGTTCTTCCCTGACGGCTCCGAGCCGCACTTTTTTATCGGCATTGCCAGCCGAGGGAAGCACACCGGAGCGCTCGTTGCGGAAATCAATCTCAAGGTCATACACGACAGCGTCGCCGCCATACGGGTCGGCAAGAGCGGCTTGGGCTTCATCATCGACAGGCACAATCGGTTGATCGCCCATCCCGACGAGGCTCTGGTCCTGAGACAAAGCAGCCTGGCTCACGATTTTGCGGCCGATGGATCGGGCGAGAGCTCGAGCATGGCCACCGACTTCACCGGCCAGCGCGTGGTGATGGCCTCGCAGTGGATCGATCGACCGTCCTGGCGAGTCGTCGTCGAGCAGCCGGTGAGGGAAGCATTTGCGCCGGTCTACGCGGCACTCTGGTCGACGGGCGCCTTGGTGCTCGCGGCAATCCTAGGCTCGCTCCTGGCCGGACTCATCATCGCCGATCGGCTCGCCCGACCCCTATCGCTGCTCCGCGACGGTGTCACCCGGATCGCGGGCGGCGATCTCACCACGCGGGTCGCGGTGAATACGGGCGATGAGATCGAGCAGGTTGCCGACGAGTTCAACCGCATGGCCGGGGCACTCGACGAATCACGCTCGCATTTGGAGGCCAAGGTGGCGGATCGCACGGCCGCCTTGCAGTCCACCACGCACACGGTTCAACGCCAGGCTGAAAAATTGACCGAGCTGAACTCGGCTCTGTCGGAGAGCCTGGACGATGCGCAGCGTCGCAAGGAGGACGCCGAGCGCGCGAATGCGGCCAAGACGCGGTTCCTGGCGGTCGCGAGTCACGACCTCAGGCAACCCATGCACGCGGTCAGTCTTCTGGTCGGTCTGCTGAGCGAAAAGATTCATTATCCGGAAGTGCGCGAGCTCGTCGCAAAGATCCAGGGGTCCGTCGAGGCGATGGAAGGTCTGTTCGACAGTCTCCTCGATATCTCGAAGCTCGACGCCGGTGCCGTGCGGCCGAACTGGGGAGAGTTCCCGATAGCGCCGCTCCTCGAGCGCGTGCACCGGAGTTTCGCACCCATCGCGGAGCAGAAAGGTCTTGCATTGATCGTCGAGCCGAACGCTGCATTGGTTCGATCGGATCAGGGTCTTCTGGAGCGAATCGTCTGCAACCTCGTGAGCAACGCGATCCGCTACACGGCCATGGGTCGTGTAAGTCTGCGCTGCGAGGTCGCCGGCGAAGTACTCGCCGTCGTCGTCGAGGACACCGGAATCGGCATTCCCAGGGAGTATCAGGACCGGATCTTTGACGAGTTCTTCCAAATCGCGAGTTCGTCCCGTGATCGCAGCAAGGGACTCGGGCTCGGTCTTTCGATCGTCAAGCGCTGCGCGGATCTCCTGGATCACCGGCTCTCGATGCAATCCGGACCATCCGGCTCGAGATTTCAGATCGAGGTCCCGAGCTTGGGGATGACGAGCGACCATGGAACGATGTCTCCGCGAGCTCAGGACGTGAGTGAGCGCTTGACGAGCGCCTTTGTCCTCGTGCTGGACGACGACGCCGACAGCCGCTTCGCCGCCGAGGCCATCTACCGCCAATGGGGCTGCCGCGTGCTCGCGGTCGAATCCGTAGAGCAGGCGCTCGGTGCCCTGACGGAGCACCTGCGGTCGCCCGATCTGATCGTTTCCGACTTTCAGTTGAGTGGAGAATGGACCGGCGTTCGTGCCGTCTCGACGTTACGTTCCCGCGCGGAATGTCTGATTCCCGCCATCATTCTCACGGGTGACGTGAGTGCGTTGCAGTCCATCCGCCTGGACGCAAGCTTCGCGGTGCTGCAAAAGCCCGCAGGATCGGAGCGGCTGAAAGAAGTGTCCGAACGTCTGCTGGCGCTCGGCCTCCCCGAGCTGAGCGCGGAGCCGCCGCACGAGAGTTCCCGCGACTCCGATTGCTCAGAAGCGAAGGCCTAGCTTTCCGGCCGCCACGACCGCCTGCGTGCGCGTGGTGACATTGAGCGCACGCAGTACCGCCGAGGTGTGCGTCTTGACGGTGCTCGAAGAGAGATCGAGCTCGCGGCAAATAACCTTGGACGGCTTACCCTGAAGAATCCGATATAGGACTTCGGCTTGTCGAGCGGTCAATCCGAGATCGGTGAGGCGTGGTCTGCCCCGTGATACCGGCAGGCCTGGATCGCTCCGTCGCCACGTCGTGTCGATGATCCAAAAATACGGAAGGCGGGAGATAAATGCCATGCGCCATGATGAGTCGCAAAGCGCTCGTGAGTATGGAAGAGTTGGACGTTTTCGGGATGAAGCCCATCGCGCCCTTGTCCAACGCGCCCAGAACGGTGCCCTTGTCTTCGCTCGAGGATAAAGCGACGACGGGAACATCGGGATATTGCGCACGAATCAATCCCATACCCTCGATGCCGCTCATGTCCGGCAGGCCGATGTCCATGAGAATCAGATCCATGTCCGGCTGAGTTGCGAGCTGCGACATTGCTTCGCGACAGCTCCCCGCCTCGAAAATCTCGCCGACGCCCATCAAATTCTTGAGCAGCATGGAGATGCCTTCTCTGAAGAGAACGTGGTCGTCCACGAGCAGTACCTTCATGAGCATCTCCCCGCCATCACGGCGGCGGCATTGTAGCAAGAACGAATGGGCCATCTGGGTGAGCCATTTGGGCGAGCCACGCTCAGCCATCTGGGCAATAACCAAGGAATGGCAAGCGTCTTATCTTGATTCCCGCCACGGGGCAATTCGAATCAAGCCACTTAAACGCAAAGGAGATCGCCATGAAAACTCAAATCAATGCAAAGCTCATCACCCGTATCTTCGGAACCGCCTTGATCGTCGGGCTTGCCGGCAAAGGCGTCGCCGCGAGTCCGTCCACCGAAACCCGCTCCGCCGTCGTCAAGATCGCAGATCTGAACCTGGACAGTCCGCAGGGAGTTGCCGCGCTCTACAAGCGGATCCATAGCGCCGCCGAGCAGGTGTGCGCCGAACCCACCGAAGATCGGGTGTTCTTCGAGGTGGCGGCTCAAGTGAAGCAGTGTGAGCGCCAGGCTGAGGCTCGCGCGATCAAGTCCGTCCACAACGTCGCACTCGAGGCGTACTACTCGAAGAAGACGGGTCAGCCGATGCCGGTGGTGCTCGCCTCCAAATAAAAGAAGCTAACCAGCGAGATGTTGCCGATAAAGAGCACCCGGCCGTCGCGGATGACCGGGTGCTTTCGTCATGACGCGCTGCGGCGACGCCGCATCGTCTAGGGAGCGAGCGACCAGTCGTCCGTCGCGGTGGTGTTGGAATCGAGATCGGTGAGCTCGATTTTCTGGTAAACGAAGGAAATGCGCTCGTGCTCATCGCCCTGGGCGGCACCGTTGACACCATCGCCGCTGTCTTTGACCTCGACGACGTTCGCGTTCATGAGCGCGATCTTGTAATAGGCATGCATTGCGCCGTCCACGTCACGGTACAAGGTGCAGGTCACCGAGCGCAGGGTCTCGTTGGTCACAACCGCTGCGAAGAAAAAGGGCGAGGACTTATCGAGCTCCTTGACGATCGTCACGGGCGAGTGCTGGCGCTTTCCGCTGGCCTGCCCGCTGGACGCATCGTACGGCTCCTTGACTTCTTCGGTGAGCGCATAGACGGGAATCGCGGTCGTGTTACCCCGCACTGCATCGTCCGTGAAGGTGCCTTGCTTGGCGCCGACCACCGTGCAATAGATGTTGCCGGCAGAGGCAGGAACGGCGGCTGCGAGCGCCATCATTCCAGCTGCTAACGAATACGCAAATCGCGACATGGGCATCTCCCTTGTTCCATGGGTGGCGCGAACTATAGTTGAACGGATTACGGGAATTCGTGATGCGCTAGGTGAACGGATTATGGGAAATGGTGATGCGCTCAACAGTTCGGCCGACGGCCGATTAATCCGCTGCAGTGCGATGCGGACGGTGCGCAGCGTGCTTTCGAAATCGCAGGTAGCTAGTCGGCACGCGTCTCGAGCGCCGTCGCCGCACGAGTGAGCTCGTTATCGGAACCGAGCGATGCGGTCAGTGCGACCGCCGCTCGCGTGGCGGCATCTTGCATGCCGCTCAGATCGTGCAGAGCGCTCTTCGCGCGCGCGAGCACGAGCAGTGACTCGCCCACATCGGCGCTCCCGTCCGGAGCCCGAGCGCGTCGCTCATTCTCCACGAGCGCCTCCTTTGCGCGCTCGAGCGCCGCCTCGTAACGTCCTTGCGCCATCGCAGCGTCCGCGGCGTCGAGCAACGCCGGCGCCAGGAGCAGCCCGGTGCTGCTGTCCGGTGCGCGAGCCGCGGCGACGATCCGGTCCAAGACCGCTTGCGCCTCACCCGGATGTCCGCGCACCAGCAGCAGCTCGGCGCGGATCATTCGAGCACGCGCCGACGGCACGTCACCGAAGGGAACGAACTCGCGCGCGAGTGCGTCCACACGATCGAGCTCTGCCGAAGCCTCGGCCAGGCGGTTCAGACGAATCAGCACACCCGCTCGATAGGCCCGCGCGTGCATCTCGAGATACGATTCATGCTCGCTCTGTGCCGCGGCCAGTCCCGTCTCGTACCAAGTCAATGCCCTTGCAGGGTCACCCAACCTTTGAAAGCATCGGCCATACAGCACCGCCATCGCCGTGATGACGCTTCTGCCCGTTGCCTGGAGCCTCGAGACGACTTCCGTTTCGCGGGCGCAGGCTTGTTTCACCTCGCCGAATCCCATGAGAGCCGATGCGACGTTATGCTTGGCCGTCATGGACGCATCCGTGTCGCCGAGGCCGTTTTCCTCGGCGGCTGCGAGCGCACGCTCCACGTATTCAAACCCCCGGTGTGAGTTTCCGGTGGCCTTGTAATAGTCCGCGATGCGGCCCAGGAGTCCGGGATAGCGCACATCGTGCGTCTCGCCTGCCGCTTCCAGCAACGCGAGCGCCTTCTCGGCGTACTGCGTGGCGGCGAGCGGATTGCCCTGCGCCTGGGCCAAATCCGCCTGCGCCTCGATGCAGTCCTCCACGAATAATCGATCCGGATTCCGCGCCCGGGCGAGCGCGGCGCGTCCCTGTGTCAAGTGCTCGAGGGCGCCAGCCATGTGGCCCAAGTCCATCTCCGCTTGCGCGAGTCCGCACTGCGCGCGCGCGATGAGCGGCTGATCGTCGAGCTTTCGTGCGATCGCATCGGCCTCGAGCAACAGGGCGTATTGCTTCTTGCCAAGGTTCAGATCCGCGTAGCGCGCCGATAAGTTGATCAACGCGGTCGCCCGGAAGGGCAGGTCGTCGGTGTAATGCTCCTCGAGGAGCTTGTGTCCCGCGTCGAGCAGCTGCTCCGCCGACGTCGGCTTGTATCCCACCGTCGACATCATGAAAGTGACGAACTCCGCCTGCTTTTCCGCTCGTTTGGCCTGGATCACAGACCGGTCGCGCTGCGCCTGCGCTTCGCGCATCTGCACCAAGGCAAACGCCGCGGTGGCGATCAAGGCCGCGACCGCGACCGCAGTACCGGTGACTGCCGCGCGGTACCGTCGGGCGAATTTGCAGATGCGGTAGCCGAGTAGATTGGCCCGGGCGCTGACCGGTTGGTGATTGAGATATCGCTCGAGGTCATCCGCGAGCGCCGCCGCGGTCGCGTAACGCTCCTGCGGCAGCTTGCGTAACGCCTTCGATGCGATCGCATCGAGATCCCCGCGGAGCTCGCGCCGCCGGTCACCCGAAGCAGCGGCCGACAGCCGCAGCGGCTCGCCGTCGATGGCCGCCTTGATGCGCTCGGCGCGCGTCGATCCGGCCCCGGTCATGGGCAGCCGGCCTGCAAGCAGCACGAACATCAACACACCGAGCTGGTAGACATCGGTGGCGATCGTCACGGGCTCGCCCAGCAGCTGCTCCGGTGCGGCGAATTCCGGAGTCAAGGCTGCCTCTTCGATCCGCGTCGGTGCCTGCCCCTCCTGCGTCTCCGGGTCGGGATTCAGCAGCTTGGCGATCCCGAAGTCGAGAAGCTTGACAGTTCCATCCGCCGTGACCAGCACGTTCGAGGGCTTGATGTCTCGGTGCACGATCAGATGGCCATGGGCATGCGTGAGTGCCGCGAGGACGTCCAGCAGCAGACGGACGCGGGCGTGTACGCTCGAGGCCTGCGAGGCGCAGTAGTCGTCGATGCGCCGGCCGTCGACATACTCGAGCACGAGATAGGGCCGGCCGGCCGAGGTAACGCCTGCATCGACCAGACGCGCGATATGCGGATGCGACAATCGCGCGAGCAGGCGTCCTTCGCGCCGGAAACGCGCCATCGCGGCGGGCGAGGCGGCGTAACTATCCAGAAACTTGATGGCGAACTTGCCTTCGAAACGCCCGTCGCTGCGCAGCGCGAGCCAGACCTCTCCCATGCCTCCGCGGCCGATGGCGGACTGGATGGTGTAGGCACCCACCACTTCACCGATGAGCGAGGCCTCCTCCGGCATGACCATGGGGGTCTCCAGAAAGCCGGTCGCTCGCAGCTCATCGCCGTCGGCGAGAAGCTCCGCCAATATCAAAGCGACGCTGGGAAGGCGGGCGGCCAGGAGAGCCACATAATCCTCCCGCTCGCGAGCGGATAGTTCCAGCGCGCGATCGAGATGAGGCTCGACCTCCTGCCAGGTGTGTTCCCCGAGCGTGCTCTTTTTCACTTCCAACCGTCCTGGTCTTCGCCCGCCTTCGAGCTGAAACATACTCCACGGCCGCCCGGCATGAACAGCGGCCGCTCAATTGTGCTTCGCGAGCATTTATGGGTATCTTGCACTCGATGTCGCAGGATGCACTCGGGCAAGTGATCGCATCGGCCAACGCCGGGGACGCGACGGCGAGGCAGCAGCTTTTCGCGATGCTCTACCGCGAGCTGCACCGCGTGGCCGAGCGGGAGCTGAAACGCAACGCCTCGCTCACCGTGAGCCCGACCACTCTGCTGCATGAGACTTACCTCAGCATGCGGCAGCGCAACCCCGCTTTGTTCGCGGATCCCCCACAGTTCATGGCGTACGCGGCGCGCGCCATGCGCGGCCTGCTCATCGATTACATTCGCAGCCGCATGGCCCAAAAGCGCGGGGGCGGCTTTCAGATCACGAGCCTTCCTACCGAGGTTCCCGAGCCGGCCGGGGTCGATCTCGAGATCGAAAAGCTGGGCGAAGCGCTCGAGGAGTTGGAGGCCACCGATCCGCGCCTAGCGAGATTGGTCGACCTGAAGTATTTTTGCGGCTTCTCGTTCGCCGAAATCGGTGGCCTCCTCGGCATCTCCGAGCGGACCGCACAGCGCGACTGGGACAAGGCACGGATCTACCTGCATCGAGTCCTCAAGGAAAAGGACTAGCCGCACCCCACCCCGGCTGCCGCCTCACCCGGCCTCGGCCGCGAGGAGGACCCTCGTGATGAAGGATTCACAGGCGCCGCCCTCCTGCTCGGGTGCCGGACCCAGGCGCGCCGGTTGGAGCCCCGAAGGCTGGGCTTTCTCGCAGCTCTGTTGCGGCTGATCGAGATCCGCACGGACACCCATGATGCAAACCATCGTCAACACCGCCGCGATCGTCAACGGGATCGCTGCCTCGGCCGATATTTTCATGTGCCTGCTCTCCATAAGGTCGCCGGTAGTGCAATTGCGGGTATCCGCTCTTCCGGTATCGAAAACGGAGAGCAAAAGGCGACAGGCACGGGAGACATGGGTGTGCCCCCGGGAACCAACGGCAAACGCTAGACTCTACGTCTGCGGATCAGTGGACGGGAATTGTGCGTGCGTAAACCGGTTGCTCTTTTCTGGCTTTGTGTGTCGCTCGTCCTCCCGTGCGAGGCTGCCCTGTGTGCCGAGGCGGGGCCACTCGTGATCTCGGTGCCGCCAGGGTTCGAGGGACCGACCCGGAACGACGGGAACGGGGGCGTGACCGTCGCATGGGTCGAGCACCGGCCCGCTTCGGACGGGGGCACGCTGCTTCAAGTCTCCGCGATCGATGTCGGATCCTCGCTCGATCGAATCACCCACGCGCAGCAGGCAGAGGGCGCGAACCATTACCTGCTGGACTTCGTCCGCGGCATCGGGCAGTCGCTCGAGAATTTCGCATTTGGCGAGTTCGAGCAGGTATCACTCGCAGGGTTGCCGGCCGCCCGGGTACGATGGACGGCAACCATCTCGGGCCATCCGGCGATCGGCGTCATCTATTGCGTACTGGTGGGTCACTCGGTCGTCAGTCTACAGACCCAGGATGTCGGGTCCGAGATTACGCCGGCGATGTACAGCGCCATCAGCGCGATCGAGGGTGCTCGCGTTCGTTGACACCGAGCGCGAAATCGACGGCGGCCAGAGCGTGAAGCCGGGTCGTGTCGAGAACCGGAACGGGCGAATCGGTCGACCCGACCAGCAGCATGATCTCCGTGCACGCCAGAATGATCGCCTGAGCCCCGCGCTCCGCCAGCTCGCGCATCGCCGCTCGAAAATACGCGCGGGACGCATCGAGGATCTTGCCGGCACATAGCTCTTCATAAATGACTCGATGAATCTCGAGTCTTTCAGGGCGGTCGGGAACAAGAACGCGCAGTCCGTAACGCGACTCGAGCCGGTGACGGAAGAATTGCTCCTCCATCGTGAACCGAGTCCCGAGCAGGCCAATGGTGAGCGCATCCAACTCGATCGCCATGACGCCGCTGGGATCGGCGATGTGAAGGAGCGGAACCGCTGTCATGGATTCGATCCGCGAGGCGACCTTGTGCATCGTGTTCGTGCAAAGCACGAGGCACTCCGCACCCGCCTTCTGCAATCGATCGGCCGCCCGCGCGAGAGCGAGACCCGCCTCCTCCCAGCGGCCCTCGCGTTGCAATCGTTCCATCGTGCCGAAGTCCACGCTGTACAGGAGAAGCTCGGCGGAGCGTAGCGGTCCCAGGCGGTCACGGACGGATTCGTTGATGACGCGATAGTATTGAAGCGTGGACTCCCAGCTCATACCGCCGATCAATCCGATCATGCGCATCTTCGGTCTCCTTCTATGAGTCCGGATCAAGTCAGATGTTGATCAGGAAAGTGCCCAACGGAAAGAGACCCTTGTAGCGCTCACCGACCAGCCGCCCGACCCACCAGCGCAGCACAGATCCGAGACCTCCGCCCAATCCCACCCAAATGGTATCTACGGGTTTCATCATGAGTTTGTGGCGGGCTACCGGTTGCGCTTCATTTAGACCTTGGTGCTTTGCAGTTGCGTCACCGCTGCTTGAACCGATCGTCAATCTGCAGATCGAGCCCGAATGCATGACGATTCGTCTCGTTCGCGAGACCGATGATGGCGATGAGCTCCGCATGCTGTTCCGACGTCATCCCCTTTTTGCGCGCGGCGGCGCCGTGCGATGCAATGCAGTAGCGGCAGCCGTTCGTCACGCTCACGGCCATATAGATGAGCTCCTTGGTCAGTGGATCGAGCGCGCCGGCTCCCATCACTTCCTTGGTATTCGCCCACATGCGCGCGAGCGTCGGCGGGTGGTTCGCGAGCGCCTTCCAGTAGTTGTTAACCCAGTCGACCTTGCGGGTCGCCATGATGTCGTCGTACACCGCGCGCACCTCCGCCGAGGCGTCGGCGTACTCGATGGGCGCCATTGATGCGGTGGGACCGGCACCGCTGCCGGGACCGACTCCGCCGCCAAGCTCTGCTCCAGCACCGGGCTTGGAGCCGCTCATGGAACCACCGCAATCACGCGGGCCGGAAAGCCGGCGCCGTCGGCGACCTTCGGGGTGGTGACCCAGACCAGCGCACCGGCCTCGGGCACCTGATCCAAGTTGGCGAGCAACTCGATTTGATAGTGATTGAGCCCGAGGATGTACGATTCGAGCGAGTAGTCATCCTTGGTCGTAGCGAGCCCCGGATCGGTGTCCGTCGTCTCGTGTCCGGAGGCGGTGATGCCGCGCTTCTCATACAACAGCACGAGTGCCTCCTTGCTCCAGCCGGGATAGTGGAAAACGCCGGCCGCATCCCGATTCGCGAGGGCCGCATCGTCGGGCCATCGCTTCGACCAGTCCGTGCGCATGGCAACGAACGCACCCTGCGGTATGCGCCCATGGCGCCGCTCCCAGGCGGCGATGTCATCGACGCTGAGCACGTAGTCGGGATTCTTGGCGACCTTGTCATGCACGTCGATGACCACCAGTGGCATCAGCATGTCTTTCGGATCGATCTGATCGGCCGAGAGAAGCCCTTCATGAAAATGCGCCGGCGCATCCATGTGCGTGCCCCACTGGCCGATGTGGCAGTACTCGTTGATCCGAAACCCATCCTTGGCCACCGTGTAGAGGGTCTTGACGCGCTCGTCGGGAGCGCCTTTCCAGTGGGGAATGCCGGGAGCGAAGGCGTGAGTGAGGTCGACGAAGCGATGCGACTTGATCACTGCGAGGGCATCGGGGAGCGACGTCGGCCGTTCGCTGCCCTCGCCGCTCCAGGCCAATCCCCACGCCGAACAAAGGACGATCACCCAAGTCCACTGCCGCATGCCGCTCTCCCCCTCATTTGACTCGCCGCCGGATCATAAGCGCAAGGCACTCGTGCCGGTAGATATGCCTCGCGCGGGAGGCGCCGCGCGCGCTCTTTCGGTGCAGAATGGGTGCGGGCCGTGCCTCATATTCGAGCAGCCGCGCCGCCGATGCTGCCCGGGAAGGGGATCCTAAACCCATGGCAATCGGGACAAATGATGGGCCGGCCGTTTATGAGCCCGCTGGTACGTTCCTTGCTGTATCGCTTCGATAATCGAAAATAAAGGGGATGTGTCATGCAATCGATCGACCTCAAAACGGTCCTGCCGAGGGGAATTCTGTGTGCGAGCTTGGCCTGCGGCGCTTGCTTGAGCCAAGCCGGCTGGGCTACCGAGGCGCCCACGGACGCGGCCGCCACCGCGACCGCGGCAGGCGCCTCGGATGACTCCGGTCTTTCCGAGATCACCGTCACCGCCGAGCGCTACGTCTCGACCATTCAAAACACGGCGATCAGCATTTCGGCGCTGAGCGGCGATCAGCTCATCAAGCAAGGCATCACCACGATCCAGGAAATCACCCAGGAGGTGCCCGGCCTGTCCATGCGCTTTGCGAGCCCGGGCCTCACCGAATACGAGGCACGCGGCCTCGCCTCGAACGGCGGCGCGGCGCCGACGGTCGGCTTCTACCTCGACGAAATTCCGCTGTCGCCCCCGGCCGTGTCGCAGTCCGGCAAGGTCGTGATCAATCCCGACCTCTACGACGTGCAGCGCGTCGAAGTGCTGCGCGGCCCGCAGGGGACGCTCTATGGCTCGGGATCCATGGGCGGCACCATCCGAGTGCTCACCAATGAGCCCAAGCTCGATACCTACGAGGGCTCGGCTCAGGCCACGGGGTCCGACACGCAAGGGGGCAGCGGCAACGGCTCAGCCAACCTCATGATGAATATGCCGATCGGCGAAACCCTCGCCGCACGTGTCGTTCTGAGCTATCTCTACCGCAGCGGCTGGATCGACAACATCACCGTCCATCCGTTTCCCGTCGCGTTCGGTGTGCCGTCATACACCCAGCCGCTCAACACCGTGCCGGTGACCAACGTGTATCACGATGCCAACAACGAGACGCTGTACAGCGGGCGCTTGAGCTTGCTCTATAAGCCCAGCGAGGATTTCTCCATTCTCGGCGAGGCCCTCACGCAGAGTCTGCACACCGGGGGCTATGACCTGCTCGACGGCAGTCCCACGAGCGCCCAGCCGCCGACCGTCCTCTACAACGCGCACTACGAGGCATTCCCCTTGCGCGAAGGGATTCGCGATGACATCTCGATCTTCGGCCTCACCATCAAGGCGAACGTGGGCATTGCGGACTTGACGAGCGCGACCTCCTATTTCGGCCGCACCGGGGTGCAAGTCCAGGACGCCTCGACCTCGATCTACTGGACCAATGCGGGCGGTACGCCCTACGTCCCCATTCCCTACGCGGAGCGCGATCCGTCGCATCAGATCAGCCAGGAAATCCGGCTGACTTCGCACGACATCGGCGGCTTTCACTGGGTGGCGGGTGCCTTCTACAGCAACCTGAGCTCGGTGTGGAACGAGATCAGCAACAGTCCGCTCGCGGCGACTCCGGCCGTGCCCGACGGATCATTCTTCACCTCGTGGAACTCCTACGGAGTCAGGCAAACCGCCTTCTTCGCCGACGCATCCTACAAGTTCACGGATCAGTGGAAACTATCCGCGGGTGTCCGCTACTACCAGTACAAGAGCCACCAGGATGAGTTCTCGTGGGGACTCGATGGTCCGAACCTCACCCCGCCCCCCGCGTCAGTGGTCACGACGGCCCAGAACAGCGGCGCGAATCCGCGGGTGGATCTCTCGTACATGCCCAACCAGGATCTGACGCTCTATGCCACCGTGGCCAAAGGCTTCCGTCCGGGCGGCGCGAACCAGATCCTGCCGCCGCCGAACGAGCCGCCGCATTGCGCGCTGCCTGGGCCGCTGCAGTTCAGCCCCGACTCGGTGTGGAATTACGAGGTTGGCGAGAAGGCGCGGATGTTCGACAGCTGGCTCACCGTCAACAGCGACTTCTACTACATCAAATGGAACAACATTCAGCAAGTCTTCACGCTCACCTGCGGCTATCAGTTCTACGCCAATGCGGGAGATGCGCGTTCGTTCGGACCGGAGATCGAGATAAATGCGAAGCTCGCCCGCGATTGGACCGCGTCGTTGAGCGGGGCCTATACCGACGCGAAGATCAATAACCCGAATGCAAACTACACCCTCTATTTGACGACGCAGGTCACCGAGCCGAACGGCGTGAGCCACCCTTGCCAGACGGGAAGCAGCTGCACCGCTCCGGTCATGAACGTCGTCAAGGACACCGCGAGCGTTGCGCTCAGCTACGCGACGACCGTGATGAGCGATTGGCGTGTTACCGGCCGCGCCGCGTATTCGTTCGTGGGCTCTTCATACGACGTGGCGTACTACTTCGGTTACAAGCTGCCGTCCTACAGTCTGGTGAATGCGCGGGTGGGTCTCGGCCGCGGCAACTGGGACGCCGCTCTGTTCGTGGACAACCTCACGAACAAGGTGGCATTGATCTCGGCGAACAACACGAGCTTCCAGTTCAACATTCCGCAGGTCGTGCGCTACTCGACCAATCAGCCTCGGACGGCGGGAATCCAGCTCGACTACAAATTCTGATCGGGACCCCTCGTGTCGATGGACGCGAGGGGTTTTTCGTTGCTCATACGCTCGCGAGCAAACGTGGTGAGAACGCCATGGATTGATCCGAGGATGCGCACCTTCCGGACGAAAATCTTGCGAGGATCGAACCCGGCGCTCGCCAATGCCTGCGGCAGACTGTCCGCGCCGTACAGCCGGTGCGTATCCGCCCTCGCAAATCTCCACCGGCTCATCGTCGCCGAATCGGTCGCATACACGGCGGCACGTCCCCCGGGACGCAGCACCCGCCGGATCTCTCGCGCGATCCCAACGAGATCGTCCCAGAAGTAAATGACGTTGACTGCGAGAAGCTTATCGATGCACGCCTGATCGAAAGGCAGGCAGTCGAAGCTCGCGCGGCGAAGCGTCACGCGGCCTTCGCGAATGGCCAACCAATTCCGCCTGCTCGCCTGCCGGTGCATGAGCGATGAATGATCCACCCCATACACGTGACCTGCAAATGCCTGGCACGCTATCGCTTCAATCGCGCGGCCCGGTCCAAACCCCAACTCCAGCACCGTGTCGTGAGGTTCGATTCGCAAGGCCTCGACGGCGAGACTGTTGGGTCTCTCATTTGCGATCCGCATGAGGGCGCCGGCCACGCGTCCTGCAAGTCCCGTGGGGTGCCGAAGCTGCTCACCGATGGAGCGCCAAACATGCGCATCGGCACCAACCCCGTTCACGCCGCATGTCCACCGTTGACTCTCGCGAGCAGGGCACGGACTTCGGCGCGCCGGCCCGCATCCCACACCGGGCGCGCGGGGTCCGGAGGCGCTTCGAGCGCGTGGGCGAGAACCGCCTTCGCCTTGTCGATTTCACCGCGCTTGATCAGGAAATCGCCGTAGAAATAGTTTGCATCCAGTCCGTTTGGATCGAGCACCAGAGCGGTCTCGAGGTAACGGCGTGCCTTGTCTATGTCGCCAAATCCCATCGGGAATCGCGGCACGCGGTAGTAAATAACGCCGAGACTCATGGCGACGGCGCCTTTCGGCCCGGGGCCACCGATAGCTTCGGCCTTCTCGAAGAGGTCGCGGGCGCGGACGGCCAGCCCGAGCTTGTGGATGAGGCTGGCCATCGCGGCCTCCTCGCTCGTGATGATGCCATCCCAGAGGAGGGGCTCCACTTGCCCCGGATTGCGATCGACCACGGTTGCGGCCTCTTTGGCGAGCGCATCGATCTCCTTGAGCTGCTCATCCCTATCCTTGACCTCGTATTTGATGTGCGCCCATTCGCTCGCCAAGTGCTTCACGGCGGGGTCCGGCGCGACATCGGACTCTTGCGCCGTGCTGACAGCCGAAATCCACGGCAAGGCGAATAGACAGACGAACAGACTCGAATGGCGTTGGATGGACATGTAGATTCCCTCGGTCCCGACTAGCTGGAAAAAAGCGCTCTGGCCTTGACGGTTTGGCCGCGGATGGAGCGGTCAATGAGCCCTGGAAGCAGCGCATTCACGCGTACCAGGAGCGATTCTGGAAATCCGATGTAGACCTCCGTCCGCTCTTCGATGATTGCCGCCACGATCCGTCGGGCGACGCTCGCGGGCTCGTCCAATGTCATTCCGGCCATTTGTACGAAGCGCATGATCAATGCGCTGTTCGTGGGACTTCGAACGGCGCGCGGTGCGACATAGGTAACGGCAACACCCGAGCCCGTCAGCTCTCGACGGAGTGCTTCGCTGAATCCTCGCAGGCCGGACTTGGCGCTTGAATACGTGGCAAAGTGGGGATAGCTGATCGAGCCGAAGATCGACCCGATGTTGACGATGTGGCCTGATCCGCGCCGCCTCATGGCCGGCAGGACCGATTGTGTGAGCAGCACCGGCGCCAGAAGATTCACCATGAAATTCGCATGGATGCTGTCATGCGTCTGGCGTTCCATCGGGCCAAAATATTGTGCGCCCGCCACGTTGATGAGGATGTCGGGAGATTCCGAAGCGACGGCCGCCGCGATCGCGCCCACTCCTTCCATCGTCGATAAGTCGCCCTCCAAATGGCGGATGGCCGAGGATGGCGGCTTGATCCGGCCAACCAATACGACTCGTGCCTGCTGGCGCTCGAGCTCCTGCGTCACGAGCTCGCCGATGCCGCGCGTGCCGCCGGTCAGCACGACCGTCTTGCCGCTGAGCGTCATGGCTGTACCCCGCCGCGATCATGGGGAATGCTCCTGAACACATCGCCGTAGAGCCGGTACATCGCCTTCGCCATATGGATCACCGCCGACTGATCGCTTCGATCGTCGATTTGAAGCAGCAGATTCTCGAGAAAGCGCATGTGGTCTTGATCCACTGACCCATGAGAAAGCAAATAGCGGAAGCAATCCGGAGGAAACCTCAGCGTTTGCATCAAGGCATGTGCGCCTCGGGTGGCGAGCTGTTCGCTGGTCGATTCCAGGACGAAGACCATTCCGAAGAATCCGAGCGGATTCGCACGCCCCACGAAGTCGTATGCGTAGGCCACCATGAGCTCCGTGGCAAACCGAGGGGCGCCGTTGCGCACCGCCTGCGCGTCTCCGCCCGCGTGGGCAATGTCCTCGAGGATCCATTCCTCATGGCCCGTTTCCTCGGCGATGTACCGTCCGAGCGCCTGTTTCAGCGAGACTCGATCCCGCGACAGCCGCTGATCGGCGAGTTGCATGAGACCGACGGTGTGCTTGACATGGTGATAGGCCTCCGCCAGGTACTGGATGTAGCTCGCCAGCGAGATCCTGCCCGCCAAACCGTCTTGAATTTGCGGTATCTGCAGAAACTTGGACCGCTCATCGCCTGTCGCCGCAACCAGCTCTTCGAAGAAACTCACGTAGCGGCCCGACTGCTTCAGACACGCAGCCATCAAGTCCCGATGAGCGCGGCCGATCGACTCCCGTCGCAGACGTCCGTTCGCCGTCAGTTGTCCATTGTCTACGCTGAATGGCGCGACGCGAGTCCAGTGCTTCACCTCGGCATACGCGGGCAGGTTCTGGTTGGTGGCGGCGATCGCCGCGGCCAGCTCGGCGCCGGTCACCGCGGGCGAGGACGGGACGATCAGCGCTGCGAGTGCCGGCGCTCCATCGCCGAAGACGAATGCCTGCCCAATGGACGAGTGCGACAGAAGCTCACTCTCCACCCAGTCCGGTGCGACGTTCCGTCCGAATCCCGTGATCAGGCGATCGTCCTTCCGTCCTTCGATGAACAGATATCCTTCATCGTCGAAGCGGCCAATATCGCCCGTCGCGAACGGATCGGGCGCCTCGCCCTCGCCCACGTAGCCCAGAAGTGCCGGCGCCGCTACGAGGATCTCCCCGTCCGGTGCGAAATCGAGCGTGACACCAGGAAGGGGCTTCCCGACACTTCCGGGCCGGTTATCGTCCGGTGTGTTGAGGGCAATCACGGACGCCGTCTCGCTCAGCCCATATCCTTGGACGACGGGAAGACCCAAGCTCGCCGCATCGGCAAGCACCTTGGTCGAAATTCTCGCCCCGCCGACCGCCATTATCTTCATGGCCGGCAACGTGATCCGCTCGCGCTCGAGCGCCAGGCACAAGCCGCGCAGGATTTCCGGAACCACGATGGCGCTGCTGGCGCCCGAGTGCCGGAGCGCAGCGGCCAAGGCGGAGAAGTTCGGGGAGAACGGGCGGTCGAGCCCGATGGCCGCAAGGGGCGGCACGAAATAGCGGCCGCCTGCGAATAAGGTTGCGTACAGGCCCGCGACATTCTCGAGCAATATGGCGAGCGGCAGGACTGCGCAATGGATACCGGCGTACTCGCGGCCGATGGCCTCGACGACGGAGTGCGCGACGCGCTCCAAGCCGGCTTGCGGAAGACACACTCCCTTGGGCAGACCGGTGGTCCCCGAGGTGAAGGTCACCTTGGCCGTATCGGCCGGCAGCTCCACCCGCGGGGCATCATGCTCATGAACGTAAGCGGTCCGGGCCGACACCGTGATCGGCCGGGCCGCGCCGAGCTCCGCGATCGGCGCATCGCTTATCAGCACTCTCGCCCCCGATCGCGTGAGCGCGTGACGCCGTTGGGCGGCAGTAAAAAATGGCGGCAGGGGGACTGTCGGCCGTCCGATCGCAATCGCGGCAAGATCGAGAAGTATCCAGGTGAGCGAATTGCTCAGGCAAAGACCGATTGGCCCCGCGCCGGTGGGAAGGTCGGCAAGTCTCTCCGACCACCGTCGAAACTCCGGCCAAAGGGCCGCGTAGCTCAATGTTTCCTCGCCGTCGGCGAGAGCAATGCTGTCGGGACGCTGATTCGCGTGGATCGCGACCGCTCCCAAGAGCGTTCTCATCGCATGGCTTCCTGGGTGCGCGGATGCACGCGGGAAAACAGATGCTCGAGGTTGCCGTTGTGCTCGGGGGGCAGAAATGGCTCGAGCTGGCCGTATGCCGGCTCGATGGCGCCCGCGATCACCTTCGGATCGCGCTGGTAGTAGGTACCCCAGGACTCTCCCCGATCACAAAGGGCTGCCGGATCCGCGCGGCCCAGTTCCACGAACTCGACACCGAACGACAGCAGCAGGCGGCGCAGGTTCGTCGTTCCCGTCACTGCGGCGATGCAAAGCCCCTGGGCACGCAAATAGGCGGCCAAGGCAACGAAGAGAAAGACCGAGGCGCCGTTGCCGGCGGAGGCGAGATTGCCGATCTCGACGATGGCCGTTCGATCGAAAGATGTACCGAAGGCCCTGCGAACGCACGACTCCACGGGCTGCGGTAGGTATTGCTCCAGGAACAACGGTTCCTCGGCTGCGAGCCTGAATCCGAGAGCCGCGAGAATGGCGCCCCCCGCGTCGCGAACGCTCATCAGCATCGGGTATTGGTGCGAAATGACCGAACCGTATTCGCGGCGGTACGTACTCGCGATGAAGCTCGCGACTCGCTCCCGGTCCGGCGCGAACCGCTGATTGATCACGATACCCGCGGGCGAGAGCCTCGTGATACTGCGCACGCGCCGCTCGTCCATGAACAGCATTCCTCGCGCAGCCGAGTCGGTATGGACCGAGATCTCTAGCATCGGAGCCTCCGCAATTTCGTCTACACTCGCAGTCAAATGAAGAGTACTCTGCTATACAGAGTTTAGATAGGCGGATGAACCCGGCAAGCGCCACCCTGATGAGACGCCGCCTTCGATCACGTCCATCGGTGGCTTTGCATCACAAAGTAACCAAATCTCAGGCGCATTTGCAAGTCCTTTGGTTCGGGCTCGATGCCCGCATTTTTTGCGAAGACGCGGAGAGGTCTCGCCCGTCGACTGGAGATGGCCGTGGCACATTCGCCACATCACCCCCGAAATCAATCGCGAACGCCGAATGCAGCGACGGCGGAGCCGCGGCCCGTCTCGCAATCGCCCAGCGTTAATACTTGCTTTTACCGGTCCGATACCGTTACTTTGTGGTGCAAAGTACTCCAGTAACAAAGACCTAATCATCCCTTGCACGGTATTGCGGACTTCGGCCTCGATACAGCCGCGCCTATGAGTGAGGCCGGGCGATTAGCGGCACCCGTGCATCCGATCGTGATTCGATTGGGCCGGCTTGGTGACATGGTCTTGCTGAGTCCTCTTCTGAACCTCCTGCATCGCCGCTATCAGCTGCCTTGCTGGCTGATCGGTTCCTGCGCGTGGTCCGAGGAGCTCTACCGGGGGCATCCCGACGTCGCGAGGATCTGGTCTTTCCACAGCCGGCATACGCCGTTTTTGCTCGGTCCGACCTGGTGGCGTGTGCTGTCGGCACTGCGCCACAGCGGGCAGTCGCCGATCTATGTGTGCGAAACTGCAACGCTCCCTCAGTTGCGCAGGATCAAGCTCCTACTGTCACTTGCGGGCGTCGAACGCGGAAGGTGTCTATTCCTTCACGATGAAAATGGCGATGGCAACGAGCATCGCATCGACACCCTGCTGCGGTTCGGCCATCGGACGCCTTCGTCCCTGCGGGCGGCGGGTTATGCCTCGCCAGACGCTGACCGGGCGCCGCGCATCGACCTATCGAACGCCGAGCGTCTTGAATGTGCCGCATGGATCAGATCGCGCGGCTGGTCGGGGCGGCCGCTTGTGCTGATCCAGCCCGGAAATCGCCGAAGCATGCGCCATCGCCCTTGGCGAAGAGCGCGGTTCGACGACAAATCGTGGCCTCTCCCGAGATGGTGCGAATTGCTCCGCCTCGTTCGAGATTGCATGCCGCTGGTGCAAATCGTGCTCTGCGGGACTCGCCGGGAATTGCCATTACTGCATCAGATTGAACGCGCGACGGGTCTTGACGAGGTAGTTGCTGCCGCCTTGCCATTGCGCCGGCTGCTCGCGCTGTCTCAGGTCGCACATAGCATGATATCGGTGGACACCGGACCGGCGCACGCCGCAGCGGCGGTAGGTGCTCCACTCGTCGTTTTATTCGGCAACAGTTCGCCGCGCCATTGGCTCCCCCGTAGCGCCTGCGGCGCCCCGGTAATCGGTTTGGGCGGAGCTCCGAGCAGTCGGCATGCCGACGAGATTCCGGTGCAGGCGGTCTTTCAGGCTTGGCGATCGCTGTGCCGGGAGGGGCAGTAGGTCGCACTTTTGTTGGCTTCAAAGTGTGGAGTGGGTAATGAACGACGACTTCGAGCCGGATGTGTGGTCCGAGTGGCTCCTGCATCGCCGGCACGCGGATGATCCATCTTACGCGCAGGTCGTGCAGGGTGTCGTCGAGGGCTATGCAGATCGGGTGCTGGATGGTGCGCGGCTCACGGCCGGTATGACTTTGGTCGACGTCGGCGCCGGCGAAGGTCTGGTGTCGTTTCGAGCCATCGATCGGATCGGCCCGTCGCTGCGCGTCGTGCTCACCGATGTCTCGGCGCCCATGCTGCAGCATGCAGAATCCGTGGCCATGCAACGCAACGTGCGGTCGCAATGCACCTTCCTTCAGTGCCCGGCCGACGACCTCAAGGGGATCCCCGACGCGTCGGCGGATGTCGCGACGACCCGGGCCGTTCTCGCCTACGTTGCCGACAAGAAGGCGGCGCTGGGTGAATTTCTCCGCATTCTCAAGCCGGGCGGCCGTCTCTCCATCGCCGAGCCCATTCTTCAAGACGACGCTTTCTACGTCAGAGCATTGCGAAAGCGCGTCGAGGATCATTCCCTTCCACCGGATCGCTTTTTGATGCTCTTGCACCGATGGAAGGCGGCTCAGTTTCCGGACACGGAAGAGGCCTGCGCCAAGAGCCCGATCGCCAATTATTCGGAGCGAGATTTGCTCAATATGGTTCGCGCGGCAGGCTTTGAGCAGATTCATCTGCAGCTGCGTATGGACGTGATGCCATCGCTCGTAACATCCTGGGACGTCTTTCTTGGGAGTTCACCCCATCCGTGGGCACCTTCGCTGAAGCAAATCCTGGTCGAACAGTTCACCCCCGATGAACGTAATTTCTTCGAGCAAATGGTCCGCCCGACGGTCGAGTCGGGCAAAAATACCACGACTGAGCGCTCGGTCTATCTGCAAGCGCAGAAGCCATTTTAGGGCGGCACCGCGCTGCGAGGCGTCAATGAAGCCCGTGCAGCGCGGGCACCGTTTGCACTCATCCTCTTGTGTCAATTAATAGACATGTTTCGATCGACTTTGCAAGACAAAGTATCGGCAAGGTGCGCGGCAACTTTATAGGCATGTCCGTCTCGCTGTGACGTCATTTGACGCGCCGCCTGCAATCGCCAATGATCGCAGCGTGTGAAGGCTCCCCAGAGAGGGTGGCTCTTGCCCATCCCAAGCGCGGTTCGATGCGTTTTTCCGGCGGCGGCGGTGCTCAGTGCCGTTCTGTTATCCGGGCGCGGCCTCGCACAAGAGCCGAGTCTCGCGCTGCTTCCTCTGAGCGCATCGGCGGCCCCGGCATCCAGCGTCGAGATCGACGTGGTGGTGGTCAATCGCTCGACCAGCGAAAGTGCGTTTCCCCTGGGCCAGCAATTCACGGCAACGATGTCGGTCGGAGCCAACTCCTGGCCCGTGGTTCTCCGGGCCGAGAGCGCGGCCGTCGACCCCATTCGGGTACCGGTCGCCGGCTTCGTCTCGAGACGCTATGTCCTCACCTTGCCGAGCGAGGCCCGCGGGCGTGCCGTGCTCGAGGCCGCCGGGTCGTGGGGGCTGTCCCGATCCGTCATCGATATCGCTGCGCCCACTGTCTCAGCGTCCGGCGCTGCCACCGCCCCGCAGGCACACGTGGACGCCTTCGATCGTCAGCGCTCATTCAGCGGGAGACTCACCGTCGATGAGCCGATGTATCTCATCGCGGGTCCCGAGTACCCGAGAGGAAAGTTCCAGATCAGTTTCAAATACAGGCTCTTCACGTTCGATGGGCCGGATGCAGCCGAGCGCTCGCATACGCTGCAGTTCGCCTATACGCAGCGCTCGCTCTGGGATTTCGGCCCCTTCTACGACACGAGCTACATGCCGGAGCTCATGTATCAGTGGCTCGAGACCAAGCCCCTCTTCTCACCTTCCAGCAAAGTGAATTGGCTGGGTTTGGAGTCCGGCGTGCACCATGAGTCGAACGGCCACAGCGGCAGCGAGGAGCGCAGCGTCAACGAGGTCTATGTGCGGCCGCTTTTCAGTGTCGGTTCGCCCGAGGGCTGGCATGCCGTGCTCGCACCCGAGATCTACGGCTATGTCGGCGGCCTCGCGTACAACCCGGATATCAACCGCTACCGCGGGAACAGCGCGCTGCGCGCAACGGTGGGCAAGGGGAACGGCGCATCCCTGATGCTCACGCTGTTTCCGGGCGAGCACTTCGAGCACGGGAGCCGCGAGTGGGATCTCTCCATTCCGGTTCGTGTTCCGTTCACGGATCTACGCACTTTTCTGCTGGTGCAGTACTACGACGGCTACGATGAAAGCTTGATCACGTATTACCAGCACACCTCGGTGTACCGCGCCGGACTCGAGTTCGTGCGTTGATCCTGTACGGCCGGCGAAGCGCCATCGTGCGCGGCGATGGCGCGCCGTCACACGTAGTGGCCGGCTCGCTGCAGCACCTCGATCTTGTAGCCGTCGGGATCCGTCACGAAGAAAAAACGCGCCGCCCCGCCGGGAGCGACCAGCTCCTTCAAGTCGCCCACGGGATATCCGAGACGCTTCATGAGCGCGTGATGTCCCTCGAGATCCTCGACGCAGAAGGCGAGGTGCCCATAGGCGGCGCCCTGGGCGTAGGGCTCGGTCTGACCCTTGTTCAAGGTCAGCTCGATCTCGAAGCCGCTTTCCGGCTCGCGCAGGTAGAGCAGCGTGAAGGTCGGAAAGTCCATTCGGTGCGACTCCTCGAGACCGAAACCGCGGCGGTAGAACTCCGCGGAGCGATCGAGATCCAGCACTCGAATCATGGAATGGATCAGCTTCGGCATGACGGTCTCACTCGTTCGGGTTCAACGTGACGGCTCGAGCGACTCGACGTACGCGGCGAGATCGGCGATGTCGGCATCGGACAGACTCTTTGCGACCTCGGCCATCATCGCGGCATATGTCCCCTGGCGCCGGCCGTCGCGATAGGCTTTCAGCGCGTTCACGACATAGACGGCGCTCTGCCCGCCTATTTTGGGATACGCGGGCATGACGGTCGAGCGTCCGTCCGAGCCATGGCAGGATGCGCACTGGACGTATTTCTCGCGCCCGGCGGCGAGCGCATCCCCGGGGCTTTGCGCTGCGGCGGGCGGGCTCGCCCAATAGACGATGAGGCCGCACGCCGCCAGAGCACAAAGCGCCGCCGCTTCGCGCCGGACCGCCCGCTTCGCGGGCGGCTCAGTAGAGCGAGGCATGCGGAATCGCGAGCGCGTCGGGGGACGGCAAGAGCTTCGAGGCCAGGAGCTCGGCGACGATGCGCCGGCGCTCGGCCGCGACATCGATGCGCACCTTGCGGAGCTGCGACACTTCCATCGCCGAATAAGGCTGAAAATCGGACGGCAGCTCATCGCGGCTCACGGTGACGAGCAGCCAGTTCATCATGTTGGCGATGTCCTCATCCGAGCTCGGATTGAGCGCGACGTTCGGCACCTGCATGAGGTAGCGGCGCCCCTCCGCGCTGCGGGCGAAGTAGCCGATGCGCCCGGCGAGGGTGGGAATCTCGGTCACGGAGACGCCCGCGGCGCCATGGCAGCCCTGACAATTCTCGGCATAGATTCGCGCCGCGCGCGGCATGGGCTCGAGGTGCAGGCCCGTCGTGGCGGCATTCTGTGCACGGCCTCCGAGGGCGGCCGCGCACACGAGCACGGCGATGCATCCCCGAGGTGCCAGACGCTTGCATCCGCGCGACGCCACCGCCTTCTCACTCCGCGAGGCCGACCAGGCCCGCGCTCGAGCAGTGATACACCATGCTCGAGGCGCCGAAACACCAGACGATGTCATTGTTCACCTGCGGCCGGTACTCCGGCATGTCGCCCTCCTGCCCGAGGCAGGCACAGCGGCCGCAGGAGTCCTTGCCGCAGCAATCGCGATAAGCGATGAGGTAGGTCTTGCCGTCATCCGGATTGATGCACGAGCCCACCCACGAGGTCGGCGAGGGCGAGCTGCCCGGCGGACAGGTGCTTGGGCCCCCGCCGCAGCAGGCGCAGAGGTAGCCGTCGCTCGAGCAGTAGCGCCAGTAATTGCACTGCGTCGGATCCTTGGTCTGCGCCTGGTTCGCGAAGTCCGATGCAAACTGGCTCTTGGGCTTCTGCGGCGCGTCGCCCGCCTGTGCGCGCCGCGACACCGGCAACAGCGGCACGGCCGAGGAGGCCACCAGCCAGGTGGCGCAGCGGGTGAGGAAGCTGCGGCGTGACAGGCGCTGCGCGGCCTTGCGGCTGCCGAGCTCGATGAGCCGGTCGAACCGGCTGTTAGAGAGGGGCTTCATGCGGGATGGCTCTTGGTGGCGAGGCTCTTGGTGGCGAGACGATTCTTGGCGTCGAGATACGCCTGGATCGTTCCAAATCCGGTCTCTTCGGCAATGAGCAGGCTCTCGAGATGCTCGCGATTGTTCACGAGCCCCTTGGCGCGGATGATCCCCCCGGCATCGAGCAATATCGCGTACGGCAGCTTGCCGACGTGATAGGTCATGCCCACCTGAGGCGCGTTGACGTAGGGCACGCGCTCGAGCTCGAACTCGCGGATCATGGCACGCTGCCCCGCTTCATCACCGTCCCCCACGAGCAGCACGTCGAGACGCTCCGCATCCGCGAACGAGCGCGCGATCGGCAGGAGCTTCTTGCACACGGGGCAGGCCGGTGACACGAAGAGCAGGAGCCGGCTCCGTCCGTCCGGACGCGCCCCGCCGAGCGCCAGGCGCTCGCCGGCGAGCGTCGTCACGGAAAGCATCGGCGCCATCTCCCCGACGGAGGGTCCTTGATCGCTGGCCATGGCCCCCATAGGTGCCACGCGCTCGTGCAGAATCCCCACTTGCCGGGCCAGACCGAAAAGGAGCACGGCCAGCATCAGCGTCAGGACGAGCTGCAGAACGACGATGTAGGGAAGCGCGGCCTGCATGAGTGTTCAGCCCGCCCCGTCCGCCCAGGCTGGCGGCGGTCTCCGCAGCACGACGGCGATCACCGGATAGAGAAAAGAAGCGGTCGCGACGGAGGCCACGCACGTCGCGATGTCGAGGCGGGTGAGCGCGCGCGGCGCGACCGGCAGCAGCAGGCTGAGCGCCAGCACCGCGAGGATTGCGTTCCGGGCCACCATCCAGCCGAAGATGCCCTCACGCAGACGCGATCCGAAACACCCGCAGTCGATGCTCGAGCGGCCGCGCTTCAAGTTCACCATGAGCGCAGCGCCGAACACGAGCAGTTGCGCAGCGGCCCCGCAGGCGCCGATCCGGCGTGTGGCGGGCCATACCAGCGCAGCCGCGGTGACGGCTCCGGCGAGGAGCAGCGCGACCGCAGCAGCCCCGACGAGCGTGTCGGGCAGAAGGCGGTAGTTGCGCACGATGCCGGGCCACTCCTCGAGTGCCGCGAGCTTGTGTGCGATCGATGCGCCGAACAGCGCCGCCAGCGACCACGCGATCGTGAGCTCGAGCACGGGGTCCACGCTAGTCGCCCCACACGGTCAGCAGCTGCGGTGTGAAGCCGAGCGGACCGGTCCGGTAGAGAAGCTTTCCAGAACTCGCCTGATAGGTTTCGATACGCTCGGAGTCGGCGATCACATACACCAGAGGACTCGTATCCGCCGACACTGCGACCGATTGTCCGGGCTCCTCGAGCTTGATCCGCTGCAGACGTTTGCCCGCCGCCGCATCGAACTCCCATACCTCGGTGCCGGAGTTCTTGTGCGTCCAGGGACGGCCCTGATGCATCAATACATAGAGCCGGCGGCTCGCCGAGTGGAAGTGAGTCACCTGCCAGCCGCCCGGCCGCCAGCCTGCGGCGCGCTCGGGCGGCGTGGTGAGGGACCAGCGGGCGCCGGGAGCGGCCTCATCCCCCGCGAGGCTCACCGGCACGACATCGCCCGCGTAGGTGACGAGATAGAGCATCTGATGCTTCTTGTCCCAGGCCGAATGCTCGAACGCCGGATCGTTCTTGGCATCGAACACCTTGTCGGCGTGCTTGATGCTGCCCTTGGCCGACTCATCGAAGGTGACCGTCGCGATGGAGCCATCCGCGCACAGCGAGGAAAACCGGTTGGGCGCCTGGGCGAAGATGAGCGCGCAGCCGGCGATGGCGATTGCCCCTACGGACTTGTGCGCCTTCAAGTCGGTGACCGTCACGGCGGTGGAAGGCGCCAGGTTGTAGGTCAGGCCATAGTGCCCGTCGGGCGTCACGTCGAAGTTGTATTTCTTCGAGACGATCAGAAGGCGCCCCGCGGGCAAGGGAATGTCTTCCTTGACCTCGAGGGTGCGGGCGTCGCGCACCACGATGTAATCGCTGCGCTTGCCGCGCGTGTGCTTCTCCCAATAAGTGTCGACCGCGTAGAGCTCCGTGCCGTCCGGCGAGACAGCGAAATTCGGCCAATACGCCTGGTTGAACATGCCCTGGATGGCGCCCGTGGTTCCGTCGAGCACGTAGGTTTTGGCCGCCTCGGCCGCCGGAAACGCGGTATCCAGCACGAACAGCCGGCGCGCATTGGTCGGCTCGAGCTCCGCAGTGGTGTGAGACTCGGCGAGCGAGAGCTGCGCGCCGGGATCCAAATCGGTAGGCTCGGCCGCGAGCGATCCAGCCAAGGCGCAACCCACCGCGAGGAGCATCGCCTCGAATGCGAATTTCATTCTCTCTCCCTGTCCCGTTGATCCATCTTCGCATCGGCGCTGCGAAAGGGCCAGCCGCGGCCTGGGCGGCACCCACGGATGGCAGGCCGGCCCTCACGTGTAATCCGGCAGCGGCGCCGCGGCCACGACGGGACGCCACCGGATCAGCGCCCATGAGGCACAGGCCCAGACGAACGCGACATAGGGCCAGAGGTTATTCGGGAATTCGGGTACCGGATAGATATTGCGATAAAGCACCCACAGCAGGAGGATCGGGCCCAGCGTGCAGACCGTCGCCCAGATCGTGCGGCGCTCGCGCCAGGCCTCGACAGTCTCGGCGGCACCGACTCCGATGTAGATGAGGATCAGGGCAAGCACGCCGATGGTGCTCGTGTAGCTGTAATAGTTGCCGCTTCCCACGATCGGCCCCCAGGCGAGAAACGGCACGAAGATCAGGAGCGCGGTGATCGACAGCGCCACGGAGGGTGTGCGGTGCACGGGGTGCACGTAAGCGAGCGTCGGGGAGAGGCCGGCGCGGCCCAAGGCGAACAAGATGCGTCCCGCCGCCGCGAGGCCGCCGATGATGCCCGAGAAGCAGCTCACCGCGGCGGCGAGATCCAGCAGGATGGCGAGACGCGGCGAGCCGTAGCGCAGGGCGAGGTCATCGAGCGGCGCCTGGGAGGCTCCGAGCTCCTTGAGCCCCGCGGGCCCGAAGCCGGCCACCTCGCAATAGGCGACGAATACGAAAAAGATACCCGAGCCCAAGACCGTGCCGAGCAACGCGATGGGGATGTTGCGCCGCGGATTGATGGTCTCCTCGCCCAAGGTCGCGGCGCCCTCGAAGCCCGAGAAGCTGAGGATGCTGAACACCATGCCGAATCCCACACCCACCCAGCCGTTGTATTGCGAGGTGGGGCGAAAACTTGCGCCGATGCGCGTGAGATCAGGGTGCACCTGGCGCAGGATGCTCGCGCACAGCCCGACGATCGCGATGATGGCAATCGCTTCGAGCACGAGCATCAGCCGCCCCGCGAGCCGCATGTCGCGATAGGCGAGCCACCAGGCGAGCACCATCGCGCCCGCGCCGATCGCGATCCACCAGGCGCCGGCGTCGATGCCGAATCCCTTGAGTGCGGCGCCGGTGAAGCTGCCGACGAGCGCCGCGAATCCCGTCGCGAACCCCAAGTAGGTCAAGAGCAGGGTCCAGCCGGCGATGAACCCGGCGCGGCTGCCAAACGTGTGGCAGATATAGGCATACGCAGAGCCCGCATGCGCGACGCGATGGGTGAATGCCATGAACGAAAGCGCGACCAGCGCCATCGCGACCATGCCGATGACGAACACCAGCGGCGCGGCCTCGCCGACCGCCTGAACGACCAACGTGATGTTGAACGCCGCCGTCACGGTCGGGGAGATCACGGCCAGCGACAGTCCGACGGCTTCCGGAAGCCGCAAGCGCGATACGAGACTCGTCATGAATACTGCAACCCGATCAGCGCCAGATCCCCCGACACAGAATACCTCACCACATCATGAAGGGCGCGACCTGCGCATCGGACACGAGTCCGCGCGCCACATCGCTCAAGGCCTCATCGATGATCGCGATGCCCTCGTCGGCCTCGGTCTCGGAGAGGATCAGCGGCGGGGTGAGCTCCAAAACGTTGCCGCGCAGGCCCACGTAAAAGAATACGGCGCCCAATTGGTAGGCGCGGTAGATGACCTTGGCCGTGGTCGTCACCGGCACCGGGTCGCGCGATGAACGCTCGCTCACGAGGTCCACGCCGATCGCGAGGCCTCGTCCGCGCACCTCGCCGATCGAGGCATGACGCGAGCTCAAGGCGCGCAAGCCGTTCGCGAGCCGCTGCCCCACCCGGTCTGCACGCTCGATGAGTTTCTCCTCGGCGATGACCTTGAGCACCGCCCGTCCCGCGGCCGTGGCGACGGGGTTGCCCGCCGTCGTCTGCAGCGCGAACGCCGGGGCGTGATCCATGATCGCCTGCGGCCCGATCACCGCCGAGAGCGGCAGACCGCCGCCGAGTCCCTTGCCGAACACCACGAGGTCCGGCTCGAGCCCCTCATGCTCGAAGCAATGCATCTTGCCGCTGCGCCCGAGCCCCACCTTGACCTCATCGACGACCACCAGAATCCCGTGGCGCCGGCAACGCGCCTGGACGGCGGCGAGGAAACCTGCCGGCGGAACGATCATCCCGCCGTCCGCCATGATCGGCTCCATGAAAACGGCGGCGACCTGCCTCGGCGGGGTGGTGGTAGAGAAATGGTAGTCGAGGAGCTCGAGCACCGCCTGCGCGCTGAACTTCGGCCGAAAAGGGTCGGGATACGGCAGCAGCAACAGGCCTGCCCGCGGCAACGTGTGGGTCATCGCGGTATGGCCGCTGATGCTCATCGATCCCGTTAGATTTCCGTGATACGAGCCGATGAAGGAAATGAATCGCGACCGGCCGGTCGCCGCCTGCACCACGCGCAGCGCACAGTCATTGGCATCGGAGCCCGAGTGACCGAACCAGACGCGCCGCGCACCGCTGCCCGGCGTGAGCCGCAGGAGTTCCTCCGCGAGCGCCACCGCGTTCTCGTTGGGAAAGGCGAGCAAGCTCGCACCCGCCATGCTTTCGCACGCAGACTTGACGGCCTGCGTGATCGCCGGATGGCCGTTGCCCAATGTCGCGGGGCCGAACGAGGCCGAGAGATCGAGAAGCTCCCGGCCGCCCTCTTCGATCAGCCGAGCACCGCGGCCGCCGACCAAGGACAGCGGCGAGAATCGCAGCCGCCCGATGTTCGCGATCACCTGCGCGTCGCGCTCGCGCAGAGAGGGCGAGAGTTCTTCCGCGGCGCTCGAGGGCTCGCTCACTTGCGGGCGAGCCGCGCGATCTCGTCGAGCACCACCTGGGTCGTGCGCTGACGGCAGTAGCCGCGGTTATTCTTCAGCGACCACTCCTGCCGCTCCGGCGACAAGGTCACGCAAGCATCGGTCGGCACGGTCACGAGGTACCCGAGGTCGCACGCATCGCGCACCGCCGAGTCGACGCACTGATCGGTCAGGCATCCGGCGATGATCAGGTATCTGGCGTCGAGATTGCGGAGCACGTAGTCGATGTTGGTCGAGATGAACACCGACGAGGAGGTCTTCGGAAAAACCATCTCATCAGCGCCGGGTTTGAGCTCATCGACCATCTGGGCATCGACCGATCCCTTTGGAACGTTGAATCCGGTGATCTGGTAATCGAGCGAGCGGTCGCGTCCATCGGCCGTCATGCTCTCGATCACGGTGTAGGTCACCTCGATCCCGGCACGGCGGCAGGCCGTCTGCAGGCGCACCATGTTGGGGAGCGCGGAGTCCTTCAGGGTGCGAAAGAAATAGCCGTAGCTCTGCTCTCTCTCGGCGGCCGGAAGGTGCGCATATTCGCCGCCGTCCCAGGTGCAATTGTATTTTTGGACATCGACGAACAAGAGCACGGTGTGCTCAGGCTCGATCTCGATTTCACGACTGGTCGGTCGAGTCATCGTCACGCTCCTTGAAAAGCATCAATAGACTTGGGCATAGCGGCGGCAGATCTCGAGCTCGTCGAGGCCGTCGAGGGCTCGGATCTCCGCCTGCTTGAAGAGCAGATAGGCCGACGCGAATTCCGGACCCAGCCACTCGGTGGCCCGCGTGCTCGTCTCGAGAAGCGAGAGTGCCTCCTGAAGACTCGTCGGAAGCGCCGGCGGATTCTCGGTCTGGATGTCGAGCCCGAGGCGAACGCCATCCAGGCCGGCCTGGATCAGCATGGCGAGCGCAAGGTACGGATTCGCCGTCGCGTCGGCCACGCGAAACTCGATGTTGAATTGACGCGCCCGCTGCTCCGGGTCGGTTCCCGACAGCGGACTGATCCGGATGGCCGCGCCGCGATCGAGCGGCGCCGCATCTGCACGCACCGGCGCCCAGCGATTCGGACGCAGCCGAAAATAAGAGGCGACCGACGGCGCCGTGATCGCGCACAGGGTCGGCAAGTGATGCTGAATGCCGGCAACGAACCGGCTCCCCATGAACGAGAGCTGCCACGGGCGCTTCTCGTCATAAAGCATGGCCTGATCGCCCTCGCCCAAGAAGCTGAAGTGAACGTGAGTACCGCTGCCGGTCCCGTCGGGGTCGTGGAGCGGGGTGAAGCTCGCGCGCTGCCCGAGACGGAAGGCGACCGCGTGGACGAGCTGCCGGGTGATGACGGCATCGTCGGCGGCCTTCAGCCCCACCGCCGGAGCGACCGTCACCTCGTATTGCTCACGGCCGAACTCGGCGAGGAACGAGTCCGGTACCACCCCCACCTGTCGCATCGACGCGAGCAGCGCCTCGCCGAACGGTCCCTGACGCCGCAGGGCGCTGAGATCGTAAGGCTGCCAGATCTCGCCGGCGGCCCCGGTATAGGTGAACTCCTGCTCGAACGCGGCGAGCAACCGGACACCCGCCTCCTTCTCGAGCCGATCCAGGGCTCGGCGCAGAACGTGGCGCGGACAGAGCTCCCAGGGCGCACCCTGCGCGTTCTTGATGTCGCCGAGGTAGAAGTACTCCGCAGTGCTCCCCTCGAACGGGACGAACACCTTGGTCGCGGGATCGGGTACCAGGAACACCTCTCCCACCGTGCCGAAGGTCGTCACCTGGATTGGGCCGAACGCGGAGATGAACATGTTGGTCGGCGCGAGACCGACGCCGCGCGCAAGCCTCGCGGGCAAATCGGCCGCCGGAAAGCTCTTGCCGCGAAAATGCGCGGAAAGATCGCTGGTGCCCACGAAGACAATGTGTTCCCGTTCCATCCATCCCTCTGAATTCGCGCCGGCGGCTCGCGCGGTGCCCGAAAAGACTACCACCAATTCGTGGGGCGCAACCTTCAGACGCGGCGGCCGTGGACCCGCATGACCCGCAGGAGCTCCGCATGATCGATGGCCTTCAACACCCGCCCGGCAGGCTTCACGGTAGGCACGGAATCGGCCGCGATCATCGCATTCAGAATGGATTCCTCGATGGCCTCCACGGTGGGTCCGTAGATGTCGTCGAGCAGCGCATCGTTCAGCCATTCGGTACGAAAAGAGTGCGGTTGCTGCTCGCCGATGGCCGGCAGATAGATCTCGTTCGCCACGGAGAACGCGAGGATGAGATCGCCCGAGTAATGACCGCCGCGGGTGCCGGTGCGACCAATCCCAAGCGCTCCGCGCTTGGCGAGCCGGTGGAGCTGAGTGGCATTCAGCGGCGCATCCGTCGCGATCACGACGATGATCGAGCCGTGCTCGCGCCCGCCGCCCGCCGATTGAATGGCGTCCTCTGGCAGGTGGGCGCCGACGGGCACGCCGAGCACCCTGAAATCCTGCCGTGCACCGAAATTCGATTGCACGAGCACGCCCACCCCATAAGACCGCTCGCCGACCGTGCAGCGGCGCGAGCTCGTTCCTGTGCCGCCCTTGAACTCATAGGTCGAGTTCCCGGCGCCGCCCCCGACATTGCCCTCCTCCACCGCCCCGCCGTGCGCGCCCTCGAGCGCCTCGAGGGCATGCCGCTCCTCGATGTGCCGGCCGCAGATATCATTCACCATCCCGTCGTAGGTCTCGGCGACCACGGGCATGGCCCACGCATGGTGGGCGAAGTGCTGCGGATACTGCTCGATCATCCACCCGACGGCGGCGTGATGGACGATGCCGACGGAGTGCGTATTGGTGAGACAGATCGGACCCAAGAAGTAGCCGGCATCGGCGATCCAGTGTGTGCCTGTCATCTCGCCGTTACCGTTCAAATCGAATTGACCGGCCCACACGGGCATCGCCGTGCGCGTATGGCCCCGCGGAAGCACGGCGGTGACGCCGGTGTAGATCTGACGGTCGCCCGACCTCGAGGCCAAGGACTTGATGGTCGAAAATCCGACTTCCACGCCGGGCACGTCGGTGATCGCATTGAAGGGCCCGGGGGTACCCGGCAAGGGCAGCCCGAGATCTCGCGCCCGAGGGCGCGGTAAGAGCCTCCCTGCTTTGCTCATGATCACTCCTCTCGATGCGCGATCAACCGAAACGCGACTGAAGGATCGTAATCCTATATGAGTTGTGACGGAGCCCGCGCGCGGTTCAGGCGAGGAACGCGTTCACGCCTGCGTTGATCGCGAAGCCGCCGAAAATCAACCAGGCGAACAAAAGGGTCGCCAATCCAAGCGGCCTGATTCCGGCGGTGCGGATCGCCGACACATGAGTGGTCACCCCGAGGGCGGCCATGGCCATCGCGAGCACCAGCGTGTCGATGGAGATTGCGCTCGCGACGAAGGGCCGCGGCATGGGGATCAGCGAATGGACTGCCGCCACCGCGACGAACCCCAGCGCGAACCACGGAATCGCGATGGAGCGCTTGCCTCTCGATGGGCGCTCGGAGTCCTCTTCTCCGGGCTCTGTCCGCCGTGCCAGATATGCCGAGAGAAGGATGAGGAACGGCGCCAGCATCATCACGCGCACCATCTTGGTGATGACCGCGGTGTTGGCGGCCGCATCGCTCACTGCGCGCCCCGCCGCCACCACCTGTGCCACCTCGTGAATGGTCGATCCGGCAAAGATGCCGTAACGCCCGGGACTCACGGGCACGAGCTGATAGCGCATATTCAGGTGGTAGAGCGCCGGGTAGAGAAATATGGCGAGGGTGCCGAACACCACGACCGTCGAGACGGCCACCGTCACCTGCTCGGCGCGTCCGCGCACCACCGGCTCGGCGGCCATGACGGCGGCGGCGCCGCAAATCGAGCTACCGGCGCCGATCAGCAAGGCCGTGTTGCGCTCCAGTCCGAAAATGCGGGTCCCGGCCCACCAGGACAGCGCAAAGGTGCTGCTCAACACCAAAGAATCGATGACCACGCCCGCGACGCCCACACCGGCGATGTCCTGAAACGTAAGCCGGAGCCCGTAGAGAACGATCCCGGCCCGGAGCAGAGTCTGCTTCGAGAACGACACCCCGCCGGCAGCCGCAGCCAGGCGCGGATAGATCGTGTTGCCCACGATCATGCCGAGCGCGATGGCCAGCGTGAGCGCACTGATGCCATTGGCCTGGAACCAGGAAACCTCTCCCACGGCGATGGCGAGGAGCGCCAGCATCGCGGTGAGCGCGACACCCGGCAGAAATCCCACCGCGCCGCGAAACGCGCCGCGCATCGCGCCGCTCAACTCCGCCCGCGCAGTCTGGGCGCCCGCGGGCGTGCCCGCGAAGGAGGCAATGGGTGGCGCCGTCGGGGCCGCTCGCATGGTCGTGGCCGTTTTCATGGCTATTTCTCCGGATATGGAATCACTGTCTGGCAGCGACTATGGGCCCGGAGGATTCAATTGTGAAACTGATTTATTCTGTATAATCAATCTGTTTTATAGATTGATCACGCCGGACGCAGCCATGCACATCACGCTCCGCCAGCTCGAGATATTTCGTGCCATCGCCCTGACGGGCAGCACCACCGCCGCAGCCGCCAGCGTGCCGCTGTCGCAGTCCGCCACGAGCACGGCGCTGAGCGAATTCGAGCGCGGCCTCGGTGCGCGCCTGTTCGACCGTATCGGCAAGCGGCTGGTGCTGAACGACAACGGCCGCGCGCTCCTGCCCTTCGCCCTCGGCGTCCTGGACGGCGCGCAGAACATTGAAAAGGCGTTTTCCGCAGACGGTGTGAATCTGGCGCCCGACCTCAAGCTGTATGCGAGCACCACCATCGGCAATTACATTCTGCCAAGCCTGCTCGCAAGCTTTCGCAACGAGCTCCCCGCGGCGCAGCTCGATGTGAGGATCGGCAACACGCTCGATGTGGTCACCGCGATACGGGAATTCTCGGCAGACCTCGGCTTGATCGAAGGACCGTCTCACGCCGCCGATGTGACCGTCATTCCCTGGCTCGAGGACGAGCTCGTGATCGTCGCCGCATCCGGACATCCGCTCGCGAAGTCGGCGGTACGACATCCCCTGACGGTCCAGCAGCTGCGAGAGGCCCCGTGGCTGTTCCGCGAGCCCGGGTCGGGGACACGCGAAGCGGTCGAGCTGGCCTTGCTTCCGCACCTCGAGAACATTCACCCGGCAATGACGCTCGGAAGTTCCGAGGCGATCAAGAACGCGGCGGCCGAGGGCCTCGGCGTGAGCTGCCTATCGAAATCCGTGGTCAAGGACCTGGTGGCCGCGCGCCGGCTCTGCGTGCTGAGCACCCGATTGCCGCGGCTCACCCGGGGGCTTGCCTTGGTTCATCATCGCCGCAAGTTGCTGTCGGAGACGATTCGCCGGTTCATGAAGCACTGCCGGAGCTACCGCGACCCGGACGCTCGAAGCCGTTAGATCGATTGGAGTCCGCCATTGATGAGCCAGGGCGTGCCGAACTTGTCGGTGAGCATGCCGAAGCTCTTGGCCCAGAACGAGGGTTGCATCGCCATGGTCACCTTGCCGCCATCCGCCAGACGCTCAAAGATCTTCTGGGCTTCGGCCGTGGTCTCGTAGTTGAGAGCGATCCCGACGCCGTGGATGCCCTGATAGGGCATGTGGCCCGGCGCATCTCCGCCATACAGAGTTCCGCCGTCGGGCAGCGCGAGCCGTGCGTGCAGGATGCGGTGCGCCATCTCTTTCGGGATCTGCGACGCCATGGGCGAGTCGGCGCCGCTCATCATGATTTCGATCTTGCCGCCGAGCGCACGCTCATAAAAGCGCATGGCGTCGGCGCAATTACCATTGAAGCTGAGATACGGAATGAAGTCAGGCATGGGGGCTCCTCAAGTTGGTCCCTACTCTACGACGAATCGGCCGGTCGAATATCGACGCGGCCGGCGAGGCGCGACCGGCGAGGCGCGGCCGGCTTGTCGAAATGCATCCCAACCGTTCGTCGTCCCGGTGATGGTTAAGTTCCCGCGGCGCTGGCTTGAGACGGCGGCCCCGGCCCACTTTAAGTGCTTGAGGAAGGGGAGAATCGTATGAAAGCCCTGGTCATGGTCAAGGCAACGGCAGCGAGCGAAGCGGGCGTCTTGCCGAGCACGGAAACGCTCGACGCCATGCGAAAATTCAATGAGGATCTCATCAAGGCGGGCGTCCTGCTCGCGGCGGAAGGGCTGAAGCCGAGCTCGAAGGGAAAGCGCGTCCACTACTCGGGCAAGAGCCGAGTCGTGGTGGACGGCCCCTTTACCGAGACCAAGGAGCTTGTCGCGGGCTTCTGGCTGTGGCAAATCAAATCCATCGAGGAGGCGGTCGAGTGGCTCAAGCGATGCCCCAATCCGGGCCCCGGCGAATGGATCATCGAGATTCGCCCGGTGTTCGAGCCGGCCGATTTCGGCGAGAACCTGACGCCCGCGTTGCAAGCGCAGGAGGCGCTCCAGCGCGCGCGGATCGAGACATCCGGCCGCTCCTGAGAACGTGCAGAATTCATTCATAATCGGCCGAACGAATTGCAGGAGGTCGCCATGGCGTACGCTCTACTGATCGTCGAACCGGCAGGACAGCGCCTGGAACGAACCGAGGCTGAGGGGCGCGAGCTGTACGATCGCATGCTCAAGTTCAGCGCCGATCTCAAGGCTCGCGGCCTCCTGACTCTGTCGCAGGCTCTCACATCGGACAGAGGCGGTGCGCGCGTCCGCGTGGAGGGAAATCGGCCAACCATCGTCGATGGTCCGTTCTCGGAGTCGAAGGAAATGATCGGCGGCGTCTTCATATTGACCTGCGAGACGCGCGAGGAGGCAATCGCCATCGCCCAGGAATGCCCGGCCGCGCGGTGGGCGACGATCGAGGTGCGGGAGATGGGCCCGTGCTTCAGCTGAATGGCCCTCATGACTGAAAGCTCGATCCATCGCACGGTCGAGGCGGTCTGGCGCATGGAATCGGCCAAGATCATTGCGAAACTCACCCGCATGCTCAGGCAGGTGGGGCTTGCCGAGGAGTTCGCGCAGGACGCGCTGGTCAGCGCACTCGAGCAATGGCCGGCACGTGGCGTGCCCGACAACCCCGGGGCGTGGCTCATGACTACTGCAAAGAACCGCGCGCTCGACGAGCTGCGGCGGCGCAAGCTTCTCGAGCGTAAGGGCGAATGGCTCGCCGACATGTCGTCTCTCGGCTCGACCAGCCCGGATCCGCGAGAGGACGCGGATGATGACATCGGCGACGATCTGTTGCGTCTCGTGTTCATCGCCTGCCACCCGGTCCTCTCGACCGAAGCGCGCACGGCGCTTACGCTCAAGATGCTGGGTGGGCTCAGCACTCCTGAAATTGCGCGCGCGTTTCTGGTTCCCGAATCGACGATCGCGCAGCGCATCGTCCGGGCCAAGAGGACACTCACCGAGGCGCGCGTGCCCTTCGAGGTGCCGGTTGCGGACGAGCGCCCCGCGCGGCTCTCCTCGGTCCTCGAGGTGATCTACCTCATTTTCAACGAGGGCTATTCCGCGACGAGCGGCGAGGATTGGATGCGTCCGGCGCTGTGCGAGGATGCGCTGCGATTGGGACGCATCCTCGCCGAGCTCCTGCCCACGGAGGCGGAGGTGCACGGTCTCGTCGCCCTCATGGAGATTCAAGCCTCGCGCTCGGGCGCCCGTGTCGATTCGACCGGCGAGCCCATCTTGCTGCTTGCGCAGAATCGCGGACGCTGGGATCAGCTGATGATCCGCCGCGGTTTCGCGGCGCTCGAGCGAGCTAACAGGGTGGGGGGTGCCCTGGGACCTTACAGCCTGCAGGCCGCGATCGCCGCCTGTCACGCCCGCGCACCGACGGCTGCGGACACCGACTGGACGCGCATCCTCGCACTCTACGATGCGCTCGCCCAGCTCACCCCTTCGCCCGTCGTCGAGCTCAACCGGGCGGTCGCCGTCTCGATGGCGTTCGGCCCTGCGGCCGCGCTGGAGCTCGTGGACACGTTGGGCGCGGATCCGCGTCTCAGGAGCTATCATCTGCTGCCGAGCGTGCGCGGCGATCTGCTCGAGAAGCTCGGCCGTTTCGAGGAGGCTCGCACGGAGTTCGCGCGCGCCGCGGGGCTGACTCACAATGCGCGCGACAGAAAGTTGCTGCTGGGGCGGGCCACCGCCTGCGGCAGTGCTGCTCACTAGCCCGGAGCTCAACCATGAATCACACCCTCAAGCTGTACGAGTTTCCGCCGACCCGATCCATTCGCGTACGCTGGACGTTGCAGGAAATGGGGCTCGATTTCGAGAGCATCCTGGTGAACCTGCCGGGCGGGGAGCACCGCCGCGCGGAATTCCGCAAGATCAACCCCGCGGGCCGAATTCCGGTGCTGGCCGATGGCGATCTCGTGCTCATCGAATCGGTGGCGATCGTGTCCTATCTCGCGGAGAAATATCCGGATAAGGGATTCACGCCCCGGAGCATCGAGGATCGCGGCCTCATGACGCAATGGCTCTTCTTCGCGGCCACCGAGCTCGAGCAGCCGCTCTGGCGCATCGCGCGACAGACGCGGCTCTATCCGAGGGAGCGGCGCATTCCAGGCGATGTACCCCTGGCACGTGAGGATTTTCTCGAGATGGCGGCCGTCCTCGATGCGCACATGCGGGACCGGGAATATGTCGTCGCCGATCGGGTGTGCGTCGCCGATTTCGTGCTCGCCTACACACTCGATTGGGCCGACGAGCTCGAACTGCTCGAGAGCTTTCCGCGACTCAAGGGCTACATGCAGGCGATGTACGCGCGACCGAATGCTCCGGCGCGCATTGCTCAGGCGATGGAGAGCATCGGATCGGCCGGGGGACAGTGAAACGGCCGCGCTCGGGCCTCAGAGGCGGCTGCGTAGCGCTCGGCCGTCGATCCCGGCTTGATGTGGACCTCAAAAACGTATTTCATGGCGTTTCCTCGAGAACTTTGCAGGGACGACACGGGTCAATGCGTGGGGGCCCTCGGAGGTTGCATGATTCGCTTGCTTCGCCTGTGGCGTCTCGGCGCTCAGGATATTCGCTTGCTGTGGTATGCACTGCGTCATCCCGGCCGGCCGCTATGGCTTGTCCCGGTGGCGGTCCTATTGACCCTTTATGCGATCGAGCCCCTTAATCTCGCCATGCCATTGTTCGGCGCGGTAGATGATCTCGTCCTCTTGCCGCTGGTGCTTCACTGGGTCGTGCGATTTCTACCGAGAGACATCCGATACGACTACGCGCACCAGTCGTTTCGCCGCTAATCAGGGCTCGAGCGCCGCCCACAGGAATACGCCGAGCCAGATGCTCCGCGTAGCGGCACCGGGGACACCCGTCGGCGACACGTGACGGCGTTCGCTTTGGCGCCGGCGGATCACGTGCTACGCTCCCCTCGGTCGCACGGCTGGGTGTCCTGATTGAAACCATTTCTTCTTATCGTCTTGGCCCTTCTGACCGGCTGCAGCTGGTTTCATCGAAGCAAGCCCGCGCCCGATCCGCCCGAGCTGATCGTCACCGGGATCGCCCCAGGCTCGCTGCTCTTCGTCGACGGCGTGCAATCCGGTCAGGCGCAGGAGCGCGGTGTCCGGTCGCGCGTGGTGGACGTGAGTCCCGGCATGCATACCGTGGAGGTGAAAATGGGCGACACGGTGACCTATCAGGAGACGACCTACGCGGGGCCGGGCGACAAGCGCGCCATCACCGTTCTCTCGGGGAATAGTCGAAACTAGCTTGTATAGCGGTGAGGAAGATTGCTTCGCGAACTCCGCGAGCAAACTCCTCACGCGGCGGGAATCGAGCGAAGCTGCGCACGGCGGGCGTGGTCGCCCACGGCAGCTTTTCGACGGTGTAGGTCTCCATGAAGGGACTGAAAGACCGTATCGTCCATGAGCGTCGCTCGGGCGTTCACGAAATCATCCATGCCTTCCCGAGCCGTTGGAGACATCGCCCTTTTACGGCCGCCTGCGGTACAACGAATCGAACCGCCGCTCGAGCTGCGCGTTCGTCCCGCGCAGCCGATCGATGACCCGCTTCGCCCAATCGAAGTATTCGCGCCTCCGAGCGAGAGACCAGCCCTTCGGGGGACTCGTGATGATGTCCGACAGATTGGCAATCTTGTCCGCGAGCTTGATCAGCTTGGCGCTGCGGGAGATGTGGGGGGCATGCAGGACCTGCAGCTCCTTGCGCCTTTGCTTCGGTAACGTCTTGTCGTCCGTCACCTCTTGGACGATGCCGGTGATCTTGGAACCGAAAGCAGCCCGCAACTCCGCAGGAGTGGTGTCCGTATCCTCGAGCGTGTCGTGCAGCAGCGCCGCCGCCAGCACTTCGGCGCTTCGCACCCGCCCGTCCCCGCTCAGGATCTCCGCAAGCGCCAAGGGGTGGTTGATGTAGGGGGACGCGGACGGGTCTTTGCGACGCTGATCGCGATGCTTACGGCCCGCGAATTCCGCGGCCCTCAATATCAGCGCAATCCCTCCCGGCGGCTTCGCCGCTGACTTGCTCACGAGCGCTCCCCATCCTGAGCCGTCGCCATCACCGGCCGGGTATCGCCGCCGTCAGCCACCGGTAACGTTGGGATCACGCCAGACGCGCTCGAAGGGAAGCCGCCAGGCATGCGGTGCGACGAGCTGATGAATGGCGTTCGGTCCCCACGATCCCTGTGCATAGGCCCGCACTGGTGGAGGGTTCTCCAAGAGCGCGGTCGATACTTGCCACAGACGCTCGATGCCGTCGGCCGTCGTGAAGAGCGTGCGGTCTCCGCGCATCGCATCGAGGATCAGTCGCTCGTAGGCCTCCAGCACATCGCCGATATGGCTGGTGTCGTGCATGGCGAACTGCAGGCTGAGTTTGTCGAGCCGCATTCCCGGCCCGGGACGTTTGCCGTAGAACGACAGCGACAGCTTCGCCGCATCGGCCAAATCGAAGGTCAAGTGATCGGGACCCTGGGAGCCGATCCCCGACCCTTCCGGAAACATGCTTTTCGGGGGCTCGCGGAACGCAATCGAAATGATCCGCTGACCTTCGGCGAGCCGCTTGCCGGTTCTCAAAAAAAACGGCACCCCCGCCCAGCGCCAGTTGTCGATGCTGCATTTGAGCGCGATGAAGGTTTCCGTGTCCGATTCCGGAGCGACGCCCTCCTCCGATCGGTAGCCGATGTATTGACCTCGCACCACGTCGCTCGGCTTGATGGGCAGCATGCTGCGAAACACCTTGTTCTTCTCTTCGCTGATCGGCGCGGGCTCGAGGGAGGTCGGCGGCTCCATGGCCATGAACCCCAGAATCTGAAACAGGTGGGTGACCACCATGTCGCGATACGCGCCGGTCTGTTCGTAAAAGGCCGAGCGCTTTCCCAGCCCCAATGTTTCCGGCACGTCGATTTGAACGTGGTCGACGAAGTTGCGGTTCCAGATGGGCTCGAACAGCCCGTTCGCAAAGCGGAAGGCAAGGATGTTCTGCGCCGGCTCCTTGCCGAGAAAATGATCGATGCGAAAAATCTGATCCTCGCGGAACACCTCGTGGAGTCTCGCGTTGAGCTCCACCGCGCTCGCAAGATCGGTGCCGAACGGCTTTTCCATGATGACGCGCGAGCGGTCGACGAGACCCGCCTCGCCGAGCAGGCGCACCGCCGACAGAGCGGCGCTCGGCGGAACACTCAGGTAGTGAAGCCGGCGGCTCTCCTTGCCGAGTGACTGCTCCGCCTCATCGACTGCCGTCTTGAGCGCAGCCGAGCCCGCAGTCAGGGGTACATACGTCAGGGTTTGCGCGAACGCGCGCCATTCCGCCTCGTCGAACTTCCGGGTCGAGAACTCGGCGACCGCCTGACGCATCTCCGCGCGGAAGCCCTCGGTGTCGAGCTGATCGAGCGATACGCCGACGATGCGGCAGCTGGGGATGAAGCCGGCGCGCGACAGATGAAACAGGCCCGGCATGAGCTTGCGTTTCGAGAGGTCGCCGGTCGCGCCCACGAGAACCACCATCTGGGGGTAGCTCGGACCCACGCCGTTGGGAATCTTGGTCATGGTCACGTAGTTCCTCTGTTTTCCATAACATAGCAAACCGCAAGGAATGCATGGCTGATGGATTTCACGCCGGTCTTAAGGCGCGCTCCGCTCGCGCAGCTCGCAGAGCGTTTTCGCGGCAGGCTCGTCGCCGCTGGCCGGTCGGATCGGCGCGCGTAAGCGTCTGAGAACTGTAGGAATTCCGCACCGCATTTTGTCGGTCGATTCCGACCGCGGGTCGCGATTGACAACATCGGCGCCTCCTACGCAGCATTCACTACCCGGCATCAGAAGGTGCACGGCGTGGAGCCGGCAAATTCAAATCACAACATGACTCCAGCCCGCCCTCGACACCACTTGTGTTCCATGACGGCCGTATCGAGCTCGATGCTCTTGGCCCTGCTCACGGTATTGCTGATGACGGGCTGTGCCTCCCGGCCGCCGCTGAGTGCCGGCAAGCCGGTATCGACGGCGCTCAAGGATCCGCGTGATACGAAGCTCGGGCGGCAGTTTCTCGACCTATCGCAGACGCATTCCGGGCTCTCGGGCTTTCATCTCATCGAGGCCGGCGCCGACGGACTCGCCGCGCGCGTGCAGATCGCGCGCAACGCGGAACGCACGCTCGATGTGCAGTACTTCATTTTCCGCGGAGACCAGACGGGCACCCTCGTCTTGGAAGAGCTGCGGCATGCCGCCGACCGCGGCGTGCGCGTGCGAATCCTCGTCGACGATGGAGACACCAAGCCGGGCGATGAGCATGTTCTCGAACTCGACGGCTATCCCAACATGGAAGTGCGGGTATTCAACCCGTTCGACTATCGCGGTCACAACGCCGCGCTGCGCAACATCGACTTCTTCTTTCACAAGTCGCTGTTGGACTACCGCATGCATAACAAGCTCCTGGTGTCGGACAATGGCATTGCGCTCATCGGGGGTCGCAACGTCGGTAACGAATACTTCCAGCTGGACCCGGACATGCAGTTTGCGGATGACGACGTCTTCGTCGGGGGACCCATCGTGCAAGCGCTCTCGAAGTCCTTCGATGAGTTCTGGAACAGCGATCTCGTGGTCCCTGCCCGCGCGCTCGGTCAAAAACCCTACCAGCCGCCCGCGGCGATACCGGTGGTGCGCGGCAGCGGCATCGATTATGTGGCGCGCATCAACACGGGCGAGCCCTACGCGAGCTTGATCTCCGGCCGCCAGCCGCTGGTCTGGGCGCCGGCCAAGGTCGTGTACGACAGTCCCGAGAAGCAATTCATCGAGAAGCGCGAAGAGCTCGGGCGCTTGATGAGCCAGGCGGTCGAGGCGGAGATCGGCAACACGCGCAGGGAGCTTCTGCTCGTGTCGCCCTACTTCGTGCCGTCGGATTCCGAGCTCGCGCTCATCGAGAAGGTGCGCGACAGGGGTGCGACGGCCAAGGTGCTGACCAATTCCCTCGAATCCGCGCCGAGCCTGGCGGCGCAGTCGGGCTACGACAAGGTGCGCGTTCCGCTGTTGCGAGCCGGCGTGAAGATCTACGAGATCCGCGCGCATCTCGACAGCACCCGCGGCAGCGGACAGACCCGGGAGGTCTCGAAATACGGCAACTACTCGTTGCACGGCAAGCTGTACGTGTTCGACCGGCAGCGCTTTTTCATCGGCTCGTGGAATTACGACCAGCGTTCCTTGCACATCAACACCGAGATCGGACTGATCATCGACAGCGCCGAGCTGTCCGGTCAGGTGGCGAAGCGCATCGATGCCATGATGGCGCCGACCGCAGCTTACGAGGTCATCATTGCGAGTGACCCCCCCGGGCATGCCCGGCTCGCCTGGGTGACGGAAATCGACCACCGGAAAGTCACCCTGACGAAGGAGCCCTCACGCGGCTTCTGGCGGAAAGAGGGCGAAAAGATTCTGTCGCTGCTGCCGCTGCAGCCTGAGCTCTGAGCCCGGCCGTGGGTGCGCGGGCAGCTCCCGACCCGCTACGCGCCGTCGGGCGCGGCGGGCAGCGGGACGAATGAGCCGTAGGTTCCCGCAAAATAAAGGAGCGGCTCGCCGGGGCGTGTCGCCGCGGCTTCGACCAGCCCGACGACGATCGCATGATCGCCGCTCATCATGATCTGGGAGGTCAGGCATTCGACCTGCGCGAGGGCGCCCGGGATCAAGGGAACGTGCAGGACACGCCCGTGCTCGAGAGCCGTACGCGAGGCCTTGTCGCGCCCCTTGCGTGCGAACAGCGTGGCGATGTCGCGCTGGTGGCTCGCGAGCAGGCTCACGCCGAACGCATGGCTCGATACGATCGATTGATAGCTGTCGGCCTTGTGCTGGATCGCGAACATCACCATCGGGGGCTCGAACGACAGGGTCACGAAGGACGAGGCCGTGAGCCCCACGATGGCATCGGTGCTTCGATCGTGGGCAGCGACGATGCACACCGAGCCCGCGCCGGTGCGTCCGATCTGTTTGTAAAGATCTCCGGTGATCGGCATGTCAGCGATGCTTCAGTCCGCTCTTGCCCTCGCCCAAGCGGATGCGCAGCGCATTCTGAGAATAGGCAATCGAGACGTACTGCCCGACCAGCGCCGGAAACTCCATCAACTGGCGCTCGTTCCAGGTGCGCGCCAGCACGCCCCAGGTCTCGTCCGAGATCATCTGATCGTGAATCAGCTCCTCGACGCCACGCAGGATCGCGGCTTCATGCGGGCTCCATCCGGGCGCCGAAGAGCCCTGCGTCGCCCGCTCGACTTCCTCGGTGGTCACGCCATAGCGCTTCGCGATATCGACATGCTGGCCCCACTCATAGGGCGCGCGGCACAGCCAGCCGACCCTCAGAACCGCGAGTTCCCGCTCCCGGGGTGCGAGCGCGGCGTCCTTGCCCACGAGCTGGATGCTGATTTCCATCTGGCGGCGATAGAGTCCGGGATGCTTGAGCATCGTGGCAAAGACTTCCGGAATGACCGAGTGCTCGGAAACGCCGAGCGATTCGCGGATGCTGATGACGAGCGCCTTGGCATCCTCGTCGAATTCCTCGGGTTTGAGCGGGGCGATGCGCTGCGGCTTGCCCAGCACCTCGGCCTCGCGCGCATCGATGTCGAATCCGGCCGCGCCGGTAGCTTGCCTCTTCATGCCAGCGAGAGTAGCTGCTGAGACCACCGTGCGGAAGTCCCCGCGGTGGAAAGCCACGGGCCCGGCGATTGCTGCCGGGCCCTTTCAGTCGGCGCGCGCTCCGGCAACTACTACGGGACGACGTAGTTGACGGACGTTCCCCAGTTCGCGAAGCCGTCGCGAGTTCCGCCGCAGGTGGCAAGGGCCAGCGTGAATTCCGGCGGTTCGCAGTTCGGGTACTGGATGTAGTTCGTGGAGAAGTAGATTCTGCCGCCCGACCGGGGAAGGTAGATCGCGGCGCTGTAGTCTCCCCAGCGAGGCCGCGTTCCATCGGGATAACCCTGGTACTCGGTGAACCCATCCTCAGGCGCCTGCCCGAGGTCGGCAATGTAGATCTTCGAGTCCACCAGTCCATGGGATTCGGTGTTCAGCCGGCCGTAGGCGGTGCTCGGGTAGAAGCCGCCGTTGTCGGCACCCGTGGGCCCACCGTTGCCCGACAGGGTAAAGACGATGATGGCGCCGTTATTTCCGCCGTCGGAGGAATCGCCCTCGGCGGCCACCACCGGGAACTCCAGGTCCTCGTGCGCCGGCGAGACATAGGACTGGCCCACCAGCGTGAAGTACCCGCGACTATCGAAGGAATCCGTGTCGATGACCCAGTACAGGGCGCCCTGATGCACCTCGGGGCTCGGCCCCCAAGCGTACGTTTGCGCGACCTCCGTGGTGATGGCACCCCACAGCCGGTGCTGTGCCTGCGAGGCCTGCGTGAAATTGTCGCCGTTGGTTGCGATGCCGTTCTCGGGACAGCTCGCGGGAGGCGGGGTACCCGTGCTCAGTCCCGCGGCTCCGCATTCCTTGCCCAAGGGAATGGGACCGCTCTTCTGCGGGGCGATGAATCCCAAGCTGTAGTAGTAATCCACGCCCGAGAAAAGTTGCCCGCCGAACCCGATGTGCGAGCAGCTGAAACAGAACGGGCTGTCCAGGTTTTCAAGCCCGGTCCAGTCGAAGACCGCGATGCGGGTGTCGCCGAGCCCGTAGAAATCGAGCGACTCGAGCATGAAACCGGTGCCGCCGTGATTGTTATCGTACTGCGTCGGATCGGGTGGCAGCGCCGGAATGACGGAGTACCAGCACGTGAACCCCGGCAAGCCATACGTACCGTCCTTGAGGCAGGTGCCGTCAGGCGTCGGCAAGAGACCCATGTTCTCGACGGCCACATTGAAGAAAGGGTTCGGCTTGCCGTTCGGAAAACTGGCGGGCGCGCCGAACTCGAGCGCCAGCTTGTCGATCGCATACTGCTGCGCGCCGTTGAAGTTGCCGCCCCCGAGCCCTGTGTTGGCGATGAGCGGGAACTCATCGTAGAACAAGAGAAAGGCATCGCGCGTGGCACCGATCTTCGTGAAATCGTTGAGCAAGGTCGGATAGCCCGGCTCGGCGGGATTGTAATTCGCATTCAAGAAGTACACGTTATAAGGACCGTAGGGATCCGGACCGACGCTCACCGCAATCCCCTCGTAGCAAGTGTTCGGGACGCCGGCAAAGCAGCCGGAAAAGGTGCCGCCGCTCGCCTCGGAGCTCGCCGAGACGAATTCCGTGAAGAACCAATGGCCGCCGTTCGCGGCATCGTAGAGGCACATGATGTCCCCGCCGCTGCTCCAGTTGCGGTTCGAGAGTCCCATGATCGCATCCAGCGGGATGACCGCGGATACCCGCTTCAAGGCGGTGTTGAAAATCAGGATCTCGCCGACGTTGTTATCCTCGATCACGTACCCGTTGCCGGCACAGAGCCCCTGGTCCGCGGGCTCGATGTCCTCTCCCAGCACATTGGTGGGCGCGGTGGCGCTGTCGACCGCGTTCAGTCCCTTGACACCGACGGCGCCGCCGGATGACGAATGTATGACATCGCAGCCGGGACCCACCGGCTGGCAGCTGACGCTCGGAGGCGCAGGGTCGGGCGCGGGCGGGCGAGGACGCTGATGCGCCGGCATGCTCTTCGGCTTCGACGCCGGCTGGGCCGCGGGGCTGCTCAGGAGAGACTGGACGAGGGCCCCGGCCACGCCTTCGTGGCCCAAAGCGAACGACTCCGTCGACGGCGAGAAGAAGGGGCCGGTAATCAACGAGCACCCCGGCGCGTTGCAACCCAACGCCGCCGGGCCCACGAATGTGGGACGGAAGTTACCCAAGCTGGTCGAGGTGATGCCACCGCCACCCCCCCAACCGCCGCCGCCGTCCGAGCCAGTCGGATTGGCTGGTGCAGGCCCCGCCGAGACCAGCGCGAAGGCGGCGGCGAGTAGCAGCGGCACAATCGCGGAAACTCGGATAAAGCGCGGATTCAGGTGCAACATCTTGGCCTCCCATCGATCGAAGGGACAGCCCGTCAGAGCGCAGCGATAGACACTCGCTTGGTGGAAGCTGCACTAGGATCGATTCAACGTGTTTTGGTTAACTCTTCTAAAACGTCTAAGTGGCTTATAACGCCCGCCCGGAGGCTATTCCAGTACTATTTTGTTGCAGTTTCATCGCGCGGACGGCGGTTCCGGAAGGATGCCGATGCGCCTCAAGCAGGCGCATGCACCCAATGGGCCAATGGACTGCCCGCGGCGTTGGAATTAGAGTCCCCGCTCCACCCAGCGCAGGGAGTGCTTTTCAATGACACGACGGCTCGCCGCGGAATTCATCGGTACACTGTGGCTGGTGCTGGGGGGTTGCGGCAGCGCCGTTCTGGCGGCCGCTTTCCCAAACCTTGGGATCGGCTTCGTCGGGGTCGCGCTCGCCTTCGGTCTGACCGTGCTCACGATGGCGTATGCCATCGGGCATGTGTCGGGTTGCCATCTCAACCCTGCGGTGTCCGTGGGTTTGTGCGTGGGGGGACGATTCCCGGCCAAAGACCTGGTTCCCTACATCGCCGCACAAGTGGCGGGGGGCATCGCCGGCGCCGCGATCTTGTACGGCATCGCGAGTGGACACGCGGGCTTTGACCTGAGTGCCGGCTTTGCATCGAACGGTTACGGCGAGCACTCGCCGGGCGGCTACTCTCTGGCGGCCTGCCTGCTCACGGAAGTCGTCATGACGTTCGCATTTCTGTTCGTCATCATGGGCTCGACGCACGGCAACGCTCCCAAGGGCTTCGCGCCGCTGGCCATCGGTCTGTGTCTCACCCTCATTCACCTGATCAGCATCCCGGTGACCAACACCTCGGTGAATCCGGCGCGCAGCACCGGCCCCGCGATATTCGTGGGCGGCTGGGCGCTCTCGCAGTTGTGGCTGTTCTGGCTGGCCCCAATCGTCGGCGGCGCACTGGGCGGCATCGTCTACCGCTGGGTCAGCGATCTGCCTGCGCCCGATCCCGTCACGGGATCGGACTCCACTTCGCGCTGAAGCACTGTCGCGCTGACGCCTCAAGCGTCCGGTTTCTTCCTACGAGAGCCGGTGACTCGCGGACGTTCTCTTGGCGTGCGCCTTTCGGCACTCTGTACCCTGATCGACCTTACCCATGGACAGGCACCAGTGACTCGCGCGGCTCAGATTCTGACGGTCCTGGCACTCGCCTCGGCGGCGCTCGCCGGCTGTGGCGGCTCGGACAGCGGTACGGCGGCGACCCCCTCGACGCCGGTGCGCGGTGAGCTGCTGATGACTCCGCCCACGCTGCTCGCGAGCTATGGCGCCTCGGACCTGCTGGCGCTACTCGGCGTCGACTCCCTGGGACAGGAGCTGTTGACGCTCGGTTATTCGCCCATCTGTACCATCAATGTCTACCGGCTGGATTACGAGACAATCGGCGCCAAATCCGAGCCGACCAGTGCCACGGGTGCGCTCATGGTACCGAGCGGCACCGGCTCCGCCTGCCAAGGTGCACGGCCTGTCGTCGAATACGCCCATGGCACGTCGGCGGACAAGAACTACGACATCGCGCAGCTCTCGGGCTCCAACGCGAGCGGTGAGGGGCTCATCCTCGCGGCGGTTTTTGCGGCCGAAGGCTACATCGTCGTGGCGCCGAACTATGCGGGCTATGACACCTCGACGCTGAGCTACCACCCCTACCTCGTCGGTGCGCAGCAGGCGGACGACATGATGGATGCGCTCACCGCCGCGCGCAGCGCGCTGCCGGTGTCCGCAGCGCCGAGCGTCACAGACAATCACAAGCTGTACGTGACAGGCTATTCCCAAGGCGGCTACGTCGCGATGGCCACGCACCGGGCACTGCAGGCCGCGGGGCAGACCGTTACCGCCTCGGCGCCCATGTCGGGCCCCTATACGCTCGCCGCGTTTGGCGATGCCATATTCCTCGGCGAGGTGAACGCCAGCGCGACAGAGAACCTGGCGCTCCTCGCGGCCGCCTATCAGCACGCCTATGGCAATCTCTATTCCCAGCCCACGGATGTCTTCGCATCGCCGTACGCAAGCGATATCGAAGACCTGTTGCCGAGCACGACCCCGATCAGCACCCTCTACTCCGAGGATTTGCTGCCGCCGGATGCGCTCTTCAGCGCAACCCCACCCGCTCCGCAGTACGCCTCGATCACACCGGCGACGGCGCCGGCCGACCTTGCGATCATTTTCGCCGAAGGGTTCGGCAGTCCTTCTCTGATCACCAACGGTTATCGTCTTGCCTATCTCGAGGATCAGCAGGCCAATCCCGATGGCGGCTTTCCGACCATCAGCACCGGGCTTCCCGCCGCCGCGCCGGCCAACACGCTGCGCGCCGACCTGAAGACCAACGATCTGCGCGACTGGAGCCCGAGCACGCCCCTGTTGATGTGTGGAGGCAACGAGGATCCCGACGTCTTCTTCTTCAACACGCAGCTCATGCAGCGATATTGGACGGTGAACTCACCGTCTCCAACCGTGACCGTGGTGGACGTCGACTCTTCAGCCGCGTCGAATGATCCTTACGCGGACGAGAAGATCGGATTCGCCGCGGCCGTCGCGGCCGTCGAAGCCGCGGCCATCGCCGGCGGAGCCACCGACGGTGGCCATGCCGCCGTGCTCGCGGATTACCATGTGAAGCTCGTGCCGCCCTTCTGTCTCGCCGCCGCGAAATCGTTCTTCGACGGTCATTGACGAGGCGGCCCGAATCCCCAGCAGATCCTTACAGACTCTGCACCGCGAACGTATCGCAACCCTCGATCTTTCCGGAATCGACGCCGCGACGGAACCAGCCCACCCGCTGAGCACTCGTGCCATGGGTGAAGGACTCCGGCACAACGGTGCCTTGCGAACGCCGCTGCAGGGTGTCGTCGCCGATCTTCGAGGCCGCATTCAGCGCCGATTCGATGTCCCCCGGCTCGAGCCGCCAACCCTCCTCCTGCTGCGACCGGGTTGCCCACACACCCGCCAGGCAGTCCGCCTGCAGCTCGAGGCGCACGCTGAGCGCATTCGCCTGCGCCTCTGATGCTCGAGAGCGCTCTCGATCGACGCGTTCGAGAATTCCCAAGAGATTCTGCACGTGGTGACCGACCTCGTGGCCGACGACGTAAGCCTGCGCAAATTGACCGGGAGCGCCCAGCTGCCGGCTCAATTGATCGAAGAAGCTCAGGTCGATGTAGACGCGCCGATCGTTCGGGCAATAGAACGGTCCCGCGGCCGCTTCGCCCTCACCGCAGGCCGTCGGGTAGCTGTCGCGGAACAGCACGAGCTTCGGGTCCTCGTAGGCCGATCCGCGCTCGCGAAAAACATTGGTCCACACCTGTTCCGTGCTGCGCAGGACCTGCGAGACGAAATGCGCCTCTGCATCGTTCGCCGGCGGCGCCGACAGGGATTGGTCCGGCGCGGTGGTGGCCGTCCCTCCGCCGCTCATCAGACCGAGAAGTTGCAGCGGGTTGACTCCAAAGATCCAGCCGCCGATGAGCGCCAGAGCGACGGTACCCAACCCGACGCCGTGGATGGGACGAAATCCGCTCGAGCCTCGAGCGTCCTCGACATTCTGGCTCTCGTCTTGACCTTCCATCCGCATGGCATTCTCCTCGGGCCGCTTTTATGACCCAGATTGTAGAGAAACGGTCGCCGTGTCATCGCGAGTTCGTGTCGGACGGCCTAGGACAAGCGTAAGCCGGGCCCCCGGTAGACATCAAATATCGCCAAGACGCCTTAAGGGTGCACGCTCTGTGTGCGCCGCGGTCACCCGACGGGCGACGCGCTCCTTACTCTGGTCGCTGCGCGGCAAGCGAAGACAATCCTCACTTTCGCTCGGCGCGCGACCGGGTGCCGGGCCCTACTTGAGCATGGTTGCCGCCGTCTGAGCTGCAGGGCGACTCAGCGACTCTGACTGCGGATCCCTGGTCTTATCCGATTACCTCGGTTGGGGCCACGCCACATCATAACGGGACGGCTGAAAGCCGTTTCAGGGCCGCCGCACGCCGGCTGGTCAAGAAAGATCGGCCTTCCGGATGGCCTGGGCGTTTGCAATAACCGCAGTGTTGCATGCAGGCTTAGAGACGCTCCATGACGAACGATGAGAACAACCGCGGCGCGGACGAGAACAACCGCGGCGCCCCTATCGAGGCACATCCCCGATGCTGATCCCGGCCGCGCACCTCGCGACCTGGGCCATTGCCGCACTCGCCGTTTTCGGCGTGGTTGCTCGACCCTGGAAGCTGCCCGAGGCGCTCTGGCCCACCATCGCCGTCGTCGCGCTGGTGGCCTCGAGGCTGATTTCCGCGCCCACCGCGGCGCGGGCCGTGCTCAAGGGAGTCGATGTCTATTTATTCCTGATCGGCATGATGGTGCTCTCGGAGCTTGCGCGGCATCAAGGGCTGTTCGACTGGCTCGCCGCTTGGGCCGCGAAGCACGCGAGGGGCTCGCCGTACCGCCTGTTTACGCTCGTGTACGTCGTCGGAACGGTCGTGACGATATTCCTCTCCAATGACGCCACGGCCGTCGTTCTGACGCCTGCCGTCTACGCGGCCGCGCGACACGCAAAGGCCCGGCCGCTCCCTCTCTTGTACATCTGCGCCTTCATTGCCAACGCCGCGAGCTTTGTGCTGCCGATCTCGAATCCGGCGAATCTCGTGGTATACGGCGCCCATATGCCATCGCTCGAGGTCTGGCTGACCGAATTCGGATTGGCCTCGATCGTCTCGATTGCCATGACGTATTGGATCCTGCGCTTCACGCAGCGCGGCGAGTTGACCGGCGAGATTTCGCGCGACATTCAGCTCCCCCCACTCTCTCTCGGAGGCCGCCTGGCGGCGGCCGGGATCGCTGCAACGGCCATTGTGCTGCTCATCGCCTCGGGTCTCGACTGGCCGTTGGGATTGCCCACATTCATCGCTGGCTGCACCTCGGCGATGACGATCCTGATCCTGAGGCGTCTTTCGCCCTGGGTGATCGTGAAGGACATCGCATGGGGCGTGCTGCCGCTGGTCGCCGGGCTTTTCGTGCTGGTGGAGGCCGTGGAGGCGACGGGACTGTTGAACCCGCTGAGCGCATTCTTGCCCCGGAGCGCCGCATCGGCGCCGCATGCGACCGGATTCGCCCTGGGGTCGATCGTCGGGCTGCTCTGCAACCTGCTCAACAATCTGCCCCTGGGGCTGATCGCCGGCACCGTGGCGAGGAGCGCCCACCTCTCGCCGCACGTCACGGGCGCGCTCCTGATCGGCATCGACCTCGGTCCCAATTTGTCGGTCACAGGATCGCTCGCCACCATCCTGTGGCTGGTGGCACTGCGCCGGGAAGGACAGGCGGTAAGCAGCTGGAAGTTCCTCGGGCTCGGCTGCCTCGTCATGCCACCCGCGCTTCTCGCATCGCTCACGACATTCATCTGGCTCAAATGAAGGGACACGCCACTGGACTGCGTCCCTTGACCACGGCGGCCGAGGGTGTGAAGTCGTTGAGAAATTCTATGTAGTGCACTGGGGGCTCGCGATCGCCTGCCAGGGCTAGATTCAGGCTGCCGGAAGCGGCCACCGCCAGAACCGCGATGCCGGAAGCGGCGGCCGCCAGAATCGCGATGCCGCGCGCCGTCCACGATTGTTTGTTCATCTTAAAATCTCCTGGTTATGTTGTCGTAGAGCTCACCGAGAGTTTCGCGGGGCGAACCGTGCGGTCCACCATGAGACTCGGCAACGGCGGCGGCAAGCCGCAAAGCGCGGCACCGCCGGGTGGATCGGGTGGATGCCGCGCAATGCGGTGTTTTGCAGCAACGCCTCAGCGATCCCCTGCCCGACAAGCAAGGCTTCGTATTCGCTTATTGCACCCGAGCTCGACCAGTGGTGGTAGAGCCGCCGAATACAGCTTGCGGCGGTGCGGCATTGGCGCTGCTGTTCCTCGTGCCTGGTCGCCGGGCTGCGGCAGCCGATGGGCGCTCAGTCGTCGGCCCGCTCGTTGCTCAGTTTTGCTTCGCGCAAATCGAGCTCGCGCTCAATCCGCCGCCTCGCTTCGTCTTTGAGCTTGCCGTCTCGATACAGATCGTTGATCCGCTGGCGTTCGACTTCGATCAGCGACGATTCAACGTCATCGTGCGATTCGACCTGCCGTCGATGTGCCTCGACGTTGTCGCCGCGATACTCGACCTCCTTCAGCCGCTCGCGATAGTGAGCACGCAGTGGCCGCACGATATCTTCGGGCAGCCGGCGCTCTGCACCGAGCTCATCGAGACGCCGGGTGGCCGCTTCGATCGCCAGACGGCGCGCCGCAAGTTCCTCGGCTCTGATGGCCTGGCCCTCCCGCCGGCCGGCATTCGCGAGACCGAGCGCACGGATCACGGCGGGCAGCATCAGGCCCTGACCTACGAGCGTCACGAGAATCACCGAGAAGGTGAGGAACAGAATCCGATCCCGGCTCGGGAATGGCTCGCCGCTCTCGGTGGTGAAGGGGATTGCCAGCGCTGCGGCGAGCGAGACGATCCCGCGGACCCCCGTGAACGCCAGCACGAAAGGCCACTGCCACGGAGGGGCGGGGTCGCGGCGGGCAACCGCGGGGATGAGCCAGCGCGGAAGGTAGGTGGCCGGAAACATCCAGATGAAACGGGCGGCAATGATCACGCCGCAGACGACGGCGGCGGAGATGGCGAGGTCGTACCAGGAATCGCCGTGAATGCCGGCCATCAATGTTCGCGCTTGCAGGCCCGTCATGAGGAACACGAACCCTTCGGTTGCGTAGATCAGAAAGTCCCAGAAGAAAATCCCCTGCAGCCGAGTCTCGGCGCTGATCAACCTCAGGCCGTTCCAGCTGATATAGAGTCCGGTCGTCACCGTGGCGAGCACGCCCGAGCCGCCCATCCGCTGCGGCGGCCAATACGCCACGAACGGGGTGAGGACCGAGAGCATGATCTCGATGCGGGGATCGTTCACCCAGCGCCGCAGCCGCAGCATGAGCCAACCCACGCCGATGCCCCACAGGATCTCGCCGCAGATGATCGCGGTGAACGTGCTCAGGGCCTGACTGAACGAAAATGCGCCGGCGCTCACGGCCACGACCGCGAACCGATAGAGGATCAGCGCGCTGGCATCGTTCGCGAGACCCTCTCCCTCGAGAATCACGACGAGCCGCCTGGGGAGCTGCATCCTGCGCGCAATGGAGAGCGGCGCCACGGCGTCGGGAGGCGATACGATGGCTCCGAGAACGAAGCCGACCGGCCAGGAGAAGCCCAAGAGCCAGTGGGTCGCCGCGGCTGCGGCGATGGTCGTGAACACCACGCAGCCGATGGCGAGCAGCGAGATGGGACGCAGACTGAACCGGAACTCGCGCCAACTCATCGCCACCGCCGACGAATAGATGAGCGGCGGCAATACCAGCAGCAAGACGAATTCGGGAGCAAGCCTCACGGTCGGCAACCCCGGAACGAGCGCCAGGATAACGCCCGTGATCACCAGGAGGATGGCCGACGGAATCTTGAGGCGCGTTGCGACCACCGCGACGGCGGCAATCACGACGAAGAGCGAAACAAGAGTCTGAATCGTGAGAATCATCAGCGCGCCCTGTATCTGGCTTACCCCTACGCCTGGCTTCGCCCGGCGCAGGGCCGGCGAGCGTCGTCCGCACCAGCAGGATATGCTGGCCGCGCGCCTGAGTATGCCGGCCTCGCGGCCGGCATGGCATGCGGGTGCTGGAACCCAACCACCGCCAAGCAGACCTTGCTGCAACGTAGCTATGATGTTACCCAAGATGCGGCGCTGCGGGTGTCGACAGAGGTCGCATAGAGCGCTAGCCTTTGGACTGGCGGCCGTGCGCGATTCGCGCGGCGCGCACCCGGAGACTCATATGGCGCGCACCCACCAGCCCGACGAAGGTCTCTTCCATGCGATTCACCCGGAAGACATCAAGTGGCAATCCTTTGCCGCTTTTCCACCCGCGGCGAGACTCGCGGTGTTGATCGGCGACCCGACGAAGCCTGGACCTTATTTGATCAGGGTGCGCCTGCCGGCAGGAACTAAAATGATGCCACACAAGCATCCCGAGGATCGCGTCTATACCGTGATGGAAGGCGTCTTCTATATCGGGCTCGGAGAGACTTTTGAGGAGAGCAAACTGACCGCATTCGGGGTCGGCAGCGTCATCGTTCTTCCAGGTGATCAACCCCATTTTCACTGGGCCAAGTCGGGCGAATACATCACTCAGGTGACGGCGATCGGACCCTTGGGCCTCTCCTACATTCATCCGAGCGACGATCCCCGCGCCGCGGGCACGTCGAAAACGACGAGCAAATAGCGGTACGCTGCACCCTTCGATTCAGGCTGAGTACTAACCTCGAGAGGAGATGATCCGATGAAGACGGAACGAGCGATTCTTGCCGGGGGCTGCTTCTGGGGCATGCAGGACCTCCTTCGCCGCTATGATGGCGTGGTGTCGACTCGGGTCGGCTACACGGGAGGCGATGTGCCCAACGCGACCTATCGCAATCACGGCACTCATGCCGAAGCGCTGGAGATCCTCTTCGATCCGGCCAAAGTGAGCTATCGGCGAATTTTGGAATTTTTCTTCCAGATTCATGACCCGACGACGCGCAACCGCCAGGGCAACGATGTCGGAACGAGTTATCGATCTGCGATTTTCTACACGAGCGATGAACAGAAGCGGATTGCCGAGGACACGATCGCCGATGTGGACGCCTCCGGTCTATGGCCGGGAAAGGTCGTAACCGAAGTAGTCCCTGCCCGCGATTTTTGGGAAGCCGAGGCTGACCACCAGGATTACCTCGAGCGCTATCCGGACGGCTACACCTGCCATTTCATCCGCCCAAACTGGAAGCTGCCCGCCCGCGGGATGCGGACCCCGGCGGATGAGGAGCGTGCGGCACACTGACACGAGGGGACCCCTGCGGCACGTGCGGCGCGCGCGCGAGGCAACCCCGGCTTATGCAGGTCATTTGCGTTGGATACGGCCGCGAATGGGATAGCCACGCTGATCCGCGACTTCGTAGCTTCATGATCGAGGGGATGTGACCATGATGACGCTGATGATCAACGGCGAGAGGCGGGACGTCGACGTGCCTGCCGACATGCCGCTCCTTTGGGCCCTGCGCGACGTGCTCGGGCTGACGGGCACCAAATTCGGATGCGGCATTGCGCAGTGCGGCGCGTGTACGGTCCTCCTGGCCGGCACGGCGGTGCGCTCCTGTGTTCTGCCCGTCGGTGCAATCGGCTCGAAACCGGTCACCACCATCGAAGGCATCGGCGCTACCCCGAACGGAATGAAAATTCAAAAGGCGTGGCTCGACCTTGAAGTCGTCCAGTGCGGCTACTGCCAGTCCGGACAGATCGTTTCCGCGACCGCGCTGCTCGACGCGATCCCGCATCCCGGCGATGCCGCGATCGATGCGGCCATGTCAGGCAACATCTGCCGCTGCGGTACTTACGTACGGATCCGGCAGGCGATCAAGCGTGCGGCGGAGGGCTCCGATGACCATGCTTGAATCGCTCGAGGTGTCGCGCCGCAGCTTCCTCGGGATGTCGGCCGCCACGGCATTCGTGCTGGGGTTTTCCGTCCCGCCGCGCGCGACTCGCGCCGCCGCGAACGCGGCGACCTACGCGCCGAATGCGTTCATCAGAATCGACCCTCGAGGGGATGTGACGCTGATCATGCCGCAGGTAGAGATGGGTCAGGGCACCTATACCTCGATTTCGATGATTCTGGCGGAGGAGCTCGACGCGGACTGGAGCCGGGTGAAGGTCGAGCATGCACCGGCCGACGAGAAGCTCTACGCCAACCCCGACCTGGGAATGCAGGCGACGGGCAACTCCAACTCGATCCGCGCGTTCTGGAAGCCACTGCGTACCGCCGGCGCAGCCACACGCGCTTGCTTCGTCGAGGCTGCCGCCCGCGCCTGGGGCGTCGGACCGGCGGAGTGCCGCACGGAGAACGGCAAGGTGATCCATGACCAAACGCACCGCACCCTCGACTACGGTGCCTTGACCGGCCGGGCCACCGCGATCACGCCGCCAAAGGACCCGCCGCTCAAAGACCCGAGTGCCTTCCGGTTGATCGGCCGCTCGCTGAAGCGCCTGGACACGCCGGAGAAGGTGAACGGTCAGGCGCAGTACGGCATCGACGCCCTGCCTCCCGGCGTCAAGTTCGCGATGCACGCAGCCTGCCCCGTGCTCGGCGGAACGGTTGCTCATGTCGATGACACCCGGGCGCGGGCGGTTCCCGGCGTGCGTCAGATCGTCGTGCTGGACGATGTGGTCGCGGTGATCGGCGACCACACCTGGGCCGCCCAGTGTGGGCTCGAGGCGCTCGACATCACGTGGAATGAGGGGCCGAATGCCCAGATCTCCTCCGAGGTGATCTGGTCGCGCCTGCGCAGCGCGAGCCTGCGGGACGGTGCGGTGGCAAAGGAAGTCGGCGATATCAAGAGCGCGTTCGGTGCGGGCGGTGAGGCCTCGGGCGAGGTGATTGCGGCCGACTTCGAGATGCCGCTGCTGGCGCACGCCTGCATGGAGCCTTTGAACTGCACGGTACATGTGCGGCCGGGTTCGGCGGACGCCTGGATCGGTACTCAGGTCATGGAGCGCGTCCATGCCGCCGTGGCCAAGGCCGCCGAGCTTCCGGAAAGCCAGGTCACCATACACAATCACTTGATCGGCGGCGGCTTCGGCCGAAAGCTCGAACCGGACATGGCCTACACCGCCGCACGCATCGCCAAGCATGTCGACGGGCCCGTCAAAGTCGTATGGACCCGCGAGGAAGACATCCGGCACGACATCTATCGACCGGCTTACCGCGATCTCCTCTGGGCGCGCCTTTCGGGCGGCCGAATCGTCGCCTGGAAGCACCGAGTCTCGGGCTCCGCGGTGATGGCGCGTTTTGCGCCGCCCTTTTTCCAGAACGGCGTGGATCCGGACGGGGTCGACTCGGCCAAAGACATTCCCTACGACATCCCGAACCTGCGGGTGGAGTTCAACCGGGAAGAGCCCCCGGGCATCATCACCGGCTTCTGGCGCGGCGTGGGTCCAAACAACAACGTGTTCGCCATCGAGAGTTTCATCGAGGAGCTGGCACGCAAGGCAGGCGAGGATTCGATCGCCTTTCGCCGCGCCCATCTCGACAAGACGCCGCGACTGCAGGCGGCGCTCGATCTCGTGCGCGAGAAGTCGGGTTGGGGCGCTCCGTTACCCCCGCGCTGCGGGCGCGGCGTGGCGGCGCAGATCGCGTTCGCGAGCTTCATCGCAACGGTCGTGGAATGCGAGGTGGACGCGGCCGGCGAGGTGAAGCTGCGGCGCGTAACGAGCGCGGTCGACACGGGAATCGCGGTCAATCCGGATACGGTGATGGCCCAGCTTCAGGGCGGTCTGGTGTTCGGCTTGACCGCCGCACTCTACGGCGAGATCACGTTGAAGAAGGGCCGGGTCCAGCAGTCCAACTTCCACGATTACCGGATGCTGCGCATCAACCAGACCCCTCAGATCGATGTCCATGTGATCAAGAGCGGTGAAGCCCCTGGCGGCATCGGCGAGACGGGCTGCACAGCCTCAATTCCTGCGCTTCGGAATGCAATCTATGCGGCGACCGGCGTGCCCTTGCGGCGCATGCCGGTCGACCGCAGTCGTCTGAAGATGTCGAGCACATGATCCGGGCATGAGGGCCGTCACGCGCCGGGCGTGACGGCCTTCATCTCATGCGATCTCATGCGGCTCTCTTCAAGGTTCCGTGGGGATCAATCACGAATTTCCGAGCGGCACCCCTGTCAAAGTCAGCATAGCCCTGGGGCGCGGCATCGAGGGAGATCACCGTCGCGTTGACGGCTTTGGCAATCTGAATGCGGTTATTCAGAATCGCCATCATCAGGCCGCGGTTGTACTTCAACACCGGGGTCTGGCCGGTGAAGAAGGAGTGCGATTTAGCCCATCCCAGACCGAAGCGCAGGCTGAGATTGCCTTCTCTGGCCGCCGAGTCCTTGGCGCCCGGATCCTCCGTGACGTAGAGTCCCGGGATGCCGATTCGGCCTGCCGCGCGTGTCGCCGCCATGAGCTGATTGAGGACCGTGGCGGGCTGCTCCTTGCCGCCTTGCTGCTTGGCTTCAAACCCGACGCAATCAACGGCGCAATCCACTTCAGGCACCTTGAGTATGTGCTCGATGCGCTCGCCGATCGTTCCTCCTTGCGACAAATCGATGGTCTCGCAGCCGAACGAGGCGGCCTGAGCGAGGCGCTCCTTGTTGAAGTCCGAGACGATCACGACAGCCGCCCCCAACAGCATTGCGGATGCCGCGGCCGCAAGGCCTACCGGCCCCGCGCCGGATACGAGAACGGTCGATCCCGTCGTGACGCCGGCATTGACGCAGCCGTGATATCCGGTCGGAAGGATATCCGTCAAACAGGCCAGGTCCAGGATCTTTTCCATCGCCTGCCCCTTGTCCGGAAACTTCAGCAAATTGAAGTCGGCGTACGGAATCATGACGTACTCGGCCTGGCCGCCGATCCATCCGCCCATGTCCACGTAACCGTAGGCGCCGCCGGCCCGTCCCGGATTGACGGTCAAACAGACGCCGGTCTCGCGCTCCCTGCAGTTTCGGCATCGGCCACAGGCCACATTAAACGGAGTCGAGACCAAGTCGCCGACGTTGAGGAATTCGACATCGGATCCGATTTCGATCACTTCTCCCGTGATCTCGTGACCCAACACCAGCCCGGACGGCGCGGTGGTGCGCCCCCGCACCATGTGCTGATCGCTGCCGCAGATGTTCGTGACCACGACCTTGAGAATCACGCCGTGGTTGATCTTCTTTCCGCGAGGATCCACGAACTTTGGATAATCGATATTGCGTACTTCAACCCTTTCGGGGCCCACATAGACGACACCACGATTGCTTGCCATGATGGATTTCCCCCTTCAACCGAAGGCCGCGGCGCCGGCTTCGGCGACGGCCTGATCTTGCTCGCCCGATCCGCCGCTCACGCCGACGGCACCCACGACCTTTCCGCTGCGCTTGAGAGGGATACCACCCGCAAAGATCATGATGCGTCCTTCGTTGGAGGTGTTGATTCCGAAAAAATCCCTACCCGGCTGCGAAAGCGGCGCGAGATCTTTGGTGGCGATGTCGAAGGCGCGAGCGGTGAAGGCCTTCTTGATCGAAATATCGATACTGCCCATCCATGCGCCATCCATCCGCACATGAGCGACGAGATTTCCTCCGCCATCGGCGACGGCGACATTCATAGGTTGTCCGATTGCGACCGCCTTCTTCTCCGCGGCGGCAATCACTTTCCGTGCTTCATCGAGTGTAACCATGACGAACTCCAGTTAGTGGTTGCGTGTGATCGACTGAGGCCCCCGGGCGCTTGAACGAGTGTGCTCTCTTTGATCGTCGCTCTTATGAAGTGTTCCATGGGAGTGTATCCCGCAGTGGCGGTGCCGCAGAGCCGCAGCCGGCGTGCGGCAGTGCATCTCCGGCATTGCTGCGCGGCATTGCCGCGCAACGCCGGGCACGTTGTGAGCAATATCAGAGTGCAATGGATTTGCGTTTGCTCGTGTGATTTGATTTGCATCAAGCGCGAGCCAAACCCGGATTGTCGCGTACCGGCAATTCAGGAGCATCCATCCATGTCGCATCATTATTCCGGGCCCGACTTCGGGTTTCCTCACGGGGATGCGCGCCTCAGCTTGACGGATCTGTATGTCTTCCCGAAGCCGCGCGGCACGGGCAAGTCGATTCTGATCATGAACGTGCATCCGTCTGCCGATTTTCGTCAGCAACCGACCACCCGCGATCCCTTCGCGAGCGAAGCGTTGTACGAGTTCAAGTTCGACACGAATGGCGATGCGCTCGCGGATATTGCCTACCGGGTGCACTTCTCGCCGATGTCCGACGGGAAGCAGACTGCGACGCTGCGCCGCGCAGACGGTGAGCAAGCCGCGGGCGCTGACGACGCCGGGCAAGTCCTCGTCGAGGCGGCGCCGGTCTCTTTGAATCGAGACGCACGGATCACCGAGGTGGGCGACTGCCGGTTTTTTGCCGGCTGGCGCAGCGACCCCTTCTTCTTCGACCCGATCGGCGCCGTGAACAACTTGCAGTTCACCGGCAAGGACTTCTTTGCGGACAAAGACGTGTGCAGCATCGCTCTGGAAGTGCCCAACTCCGCCCTGGGATCCAAACAGATCGGTGTCTGGGCTCGGACACTCGACGGAACAAGCGGGCGTTGGGTTCAGGCTGATCGCGGCGCGCGGCCCGCACAAGGCCCCTTCCTCGTCGGTGAGGAAAGAGATGCCTACCTTGCCGCGGAGCCGGCGGATGATGCCCGTTTCATTCCTGTCTTCGCACACTCATTGGAGCACGCGGGCGGGTATACCGAGGAGGAGGCACGGCGAGTGGCAAGGACTCTACTGCCGGACCTCGTGCGCTTCGACACCACGCGGCCTGCATCCTATCCGGAGAATGGCCGAACGCTCACCGACGATGTCCTCGATCACTTTCTTTCGATTTTTACCAATGGGAAGGTTACGACGGACGGGGTCGGCGCTCACGGTGACTTGCTCGCGGAGTTTCCGTATTTAGGGCCACCTCACCGAGCCGCTGCCGCGCGGGTGTCGGCTTCGACTTAGACCTGCGCGGAGGCAGCGCTCGCTCAACTCATCTCATCCCCGGCAAGGGCAAGCGGACATCGACGATCTCCTCGCCGCGAAAGAGGAACGTATAAGTCCTCGGGCCGAGGTAGCTATCCGCGGAATCCTTCGCGTTGATGGTCGCTTTGACCGTCCAGCCGTATTCGGGCTTCTCACTCATTAGAAAGCCGCCGCTGATTTTGGTGATGTAGCCCTGCTGCGGCGTGGTGATCTCCCCGTATTGGACGGACTCCGGATATTTCAGATGGTCTTGAAAGTACTGATGGATGGCCTGCTCGTACTGGATCGGCATGTCGCCATACTTCGTTGCCGCCGCGCGCGCCGGCGCCGGCATGACGGGCTTCGAAGCCGGGGGCTGCGGCAGCGGCGCGAGCGGTGCAGCCGAGGCTGGAGCGCCCGGCGCAGCCGCCGGTGCAGCCGTTGACGGTGCCGCAACGGGCTCGTCCAAATTCCAAGTATCGATGATGCATTTCCAGCTGCCGTCGGCTTGCTTTCTCCAGGTCTCGAGCCGCCGGGCTTGACGCAGCACCGTCGCTCCGCGCGAGTCATCGTAGCGCAAGTCATAGGCATCGATCAGAAAGGCCAGGTCGCCCGACCGGGCCACGTTCACTTCGATCGGGTGCCATGCGATCGACAGGTGCGGCCGCGATAGGAGCCGGGTCACGGCATGGCGAACGAGCTCGTTTCCGCTCGCGAGCGGCTCATCGGGCAGAACGACGATCGCATGGGCGGCATAGAACGTCATCCACGCATCGACGTTCGCGGCGCGCGCGGCCGCGGCCCAATCCACATCGATCTTTCGCATCGCCGCGTCATCCGCTGCCGGGTCGACCGCGGCGCCGGCGATACGGCTGGGCCCGCCAGCGAGCAGGGAGGTGATCGCGAGAAGTGCGAGCGATGCCCGCAGTCCATTCCTTTTCATTTTCGCTCCCGAATGCGGATGAAAGCGGCGGGGACCACCGCCCTCGGCCGACTCGAATGTTACGCTTCTACGTTATCCAGTATCCTCTGTAGGTTCCACCCTCGACCTCCAGCACCTTGCGCCGGCCGGTAGCGCCCGAAACGATTCGCACCCAACGCTTTGAAACGCCGAGCCGGCACGCGACGAAGTCGATCAGAGCCAGATTCGCCGCATTGTCTACCGCGGGCGCTGCGATGCGGATTTTGACGAGACCGCCGTGCATCCCCGCGAGCTCGGTCTTCGAAGCTCGAGGCTGCACGTAAACTTCGAAGCGAGTGGGCACTGACGAGATTGTGCCAGGTTTGTTTCGGCGTGCCTGCCGCTGGTCCCTTAGGGATTCCAGCGCACGGTGAGACGGCGCGGTTGCCTGAATTCGTAGCCGCTCGGCGCCTCGCTCAGATCTCTTTCGAGCCGAAGACCGGGCAATCTGGAAAGCAAGGTCCCAAGGCCGATGCGCGCCTCGGCCTTGGCGAGCTGCGACCCCAAGCAAGAGTGTGTGCCGGTAGCGAATCCCAAATGTCGTCGGCTATTGGGTCGATCGAGATCGAATCGATCCGGATCGGCGAATACCGCCGGATCTCGATTCGCCGCCCCGAGCATGCAGTTTACGGTGTCATGCGGCTCGAACTCGACGTCTTGCCATTCGAAGCGTTGCGTGACGTGCCGAGTGGCGGACTGAACGGGACTCAGCCACCGCATGGTCTCCTCGATGGCCTGTGGGATCTGTCCGCTGTCGCGCCTAACCCTGTCGAGCGCGCCCGGAGTCTCGAACAACGCCCACAAACAGTTGAGTAGCAAGGCTTCGACGGTGGAAATGCCCCCGAAGAAAATAATCGATAGATTGCGTTTGATGGCCTCGTCGTCCAGTCGATCGGGTGTATCGATGAGGTGCGCTAGCAGCGAGGACCGCTCGGCGCCGCTTGGGGAACGAATTTCCGAGTCCAGCAGTGCGTGAAACTCCGTCACACTGCGCCGTGCGGCATCGCGCACCGCCTGGTCCCCCGAAAAGTTCGCTAGCGCCGCCTCGAAATGATCGTACCAGCCGCGCATTCGAGGCTCCACCGCCGCCGGCACTCCACACAGCGTCAGCATCACCTGGACGGGCAGGCGAGCGGCGAACGCGGCACGAAGCTCCACCCGGCCCTCAAGTTCGAAGCCGTCCACCAATCGCTCGGTATGCGCTTGAATCACCGTCTCCAACCGCGAGCGGATGTAAGACGATGTGAAGAACTGCTGGGCGGCGCGGCGATAACGATCGTGCACCTCACCCTCGCTCGTGAGCATGTGCTCCCCGAACGTATCGAAGATCGTCGACCGCTCGGATACGGTGGTCAACCGCGGGTCGTTCAACGCGGTGCGCACGTTCTCGTAGCCGACCACGTACCACATGTTCAGCGCGCGGATCCACGAGATAGGCTCTTGCGCCGCGAGACGCGCAAACACGGGATAAGGATCTCGATCGAGCTCCTCCAGCGCAACGGCACACCCGATGGGAAATCGCTGTTCCTTCGAGTCGGCGCTCATAGCATGGGCTTGGCTTACACCAGCTGCCGCGGAATCTTCCGTTCCCAGGTGCGCGAAAAGATCTTCTCCTCGCCATCGTACGCGACGATCTCGCCCCACAGCACGAAGTCCAATGGCGTCGTCGTGATCTTCGATGATCCCGTGACGCGCGGCTTCCAGCGGTCCCGCTGCCACCCGATGAGATACTCGGTCGCGATCGATCCCGCCGTGTCATCCTCACCGATCTCGCTGCGCACGGTCGCCTTGCCGATCAATTCGGTATTCACCGCGGTGAGGAGGTCCACTCCATCGCCGACTTCATGGCGAATGGTCTGCCGCCTGGACACGGCATCCCATTCGACCCGATGCAGGCCCGGATTGGAGCTCACCGGCTTCAGGGCCACCGGCGGTACGAACGGCGCCCCGAAGGGATGCAGCGTCGCATCGGCGGCGCGCGCCGGCCGCACCGGCAAACTCAATCGGCTCGTGCCCGCGAACACCGTGAGCTTTACAGGCTCGGGTGCCGGCAAAATGAGCGGCCAATAGGTCGTCGAGACCGACACGCGCAGGCGGTTGCCGGCGTGGAACCGATGTGCGGCGTTGTCCAACGGGACCCGCACGGTGTACCGTTGCCCCGGAACCAGCGGCGTCGGATCCGCATCGCTCTCTCGATGGCAGAGATTCAGGATTCCGTAGGTCACCCGGCTGGACTCGCCGCCCGCGGATACCTCATTGAGGCGTACCGCAAGAAACGCAACCGGCTTGTCGACCGCAACCTCCAAGGTGAGCGTGCAGGCACCGAGGATCTCGAAGGAGCGATCCAGCGGCTCGGAGTCGAACGCGAGCGACCTCGCGTCGTCCAGGCGTTGATCCGATGGCAGCTCCGTGTCCAGATCATCCGCGGCACCCGCACCGGACGGGCACCACGCACCGCTCGCACTGCCGACGGTCTGCACCGGATCGAGATGCAGCTCGCCGGCGCCGGGCGCCGAGTCCTGCAATCCGGCATCCGAATTGAGGAAATAGGTCCGCTCCGTGAGTCGGCGGGAGGGCCAGACTTCCTCCGCGGCCCAATATCCCGGCACACTCGGTTCACCCGGCGTCGCCGACTTATCTTGCATCCAGACTCGCAGCATCGGCTCGTCCATGATTCCCGTCTGGGCGCCTTTCAGCCAGTGATCCCACCAGCGCAGCGCCTCGTCGAGATAATCGATGGCCGGCCCCGGCACGCCTTCGTGCGGATAGATATGGGTCCACGGACCGACCAGACCCTTGCGCGGAACCGTCAGACCGCCGAGCAGCCGGAAAATGGAGTTCTTGTAAGCGTCCACCCAGCCGCCGATCGCATATACGGGGCAGGTGATCTGGCCGTAGTCCTCGATGACGGAGCCGTGCTTCCAAAACGCGTCCCGGTGCGGATGATCGAACCAGTGGTCGAGATTGAACTCGACCGCGTTCAAGCGCTTGAGCCAATCCTCGCGCCAATGCTCACGACCCGTGATATCCGGATCCGAGGGCTGGCCTTGAATCGCGAGAAAAACCGTGCCCCAGCCGAACATGTCGTTGACGATGCAGCCACCCTTGTAATGGGCGTCATCGGCATAGCGGTCATCCGTCGAGCAGTGGGTGATGATGGCCTTCAGCGCCGGCGGGCGCCGCGCCGCTACTTGCAGGGAATTGAAACCGCTCCAGGAGATCCCTTCCATGCCGACCGAGCCGCTGCACCAGGGCTGTGAGGCAATCCACCGGATGATCTCCACACCGTCGTCCTGTTCCTGCTTGACATACTCATCCATCGGCAGGCCTTCGGAATCACCCGAGCCTCGAATATCGACCCGTACGCAGGCATAACCATGGCTCGCAAAATACGGAAACCGCGCATCGTCGCCCGAGCGCGTGAAAAGCCGCGCGAAGTATGGACAGTAGTTGAAAATGGCTGGAACCGGGTGCCGCTCGGCGTTCTCGGGCAACCAGATGCGCGCCGCGAGCCGCACGCCGTCGGGCATGACGATCCAGGTGTTCTCGATCTCGCGAACCTTATGAGGCCCGGCTTTGGACGGCTGTGCCGTGCGCTTGAGGGTGGCCGCCGAGCCGGCGCCGATCGCAAACGCGTTCATCGCCGAGCCCGCGCCGAACGCGAGCAAGGTGGCGTTCATCGCGAGCAGGAGATCCCGCCGGCTCATCCGATCGATGTTTTCCTCATCCTGCATTCAATTCTCCCACTTCGTCGGCTTATTTTTTGTGGCGCGCCTAGAACGGCACGCGTAGTCCGAGCCCCAACTGCAAAGCGCGCCGGTACACGCGGTGCCCGGCGGCGAGATCTTGCGCCGCAATCCCCAGGGATTTGTACACGGTAATGTCGCTTGCGGTGATGCGCCCGGGCACACTGCCGTCGAGCACCTCGCCGATCTCGCCCTGAATGTGACGATCCGTCACCGCTCCGGACTCGATGGCATGTCGCAATTCGCCCGCCTGAGCGAGCGCCGATGGCTTGAAATCCACGAAGAAGCGCGACCGCGCGACGACCGCATCATCCGCTTCCCGTGCGGCTGCGGTACTCGCCCCGACCAGATTGACGTGAGCTCCCGGCGAGAGCCATGCGCCGCTCAAGATCGGCTCAAAGGACGAGGTCGTCGTGCAAATGACGTCCGCCCCGTCAACCGCCGCTCGAGCCTCCGACGCCGCGACGACTGCGTTCCTCGGGGATCCGCTATTCTGCGATAGGGGGTGGCGCGCGACGAACGCCGCCGCCCGCTCAGCGCTTCGTCCCCAAATACGAACCTCGAGCAGGGGGCACACGATCGCGAGCGCTTCGAGGTGTCGCGCCGCCTGCTCTCCGGTTCCCAGGATCGCCAGGACCCCCGCATCCTTGCGCGCCAGCGCTTGGGTCGCAACCGCGGTCGCGGCGGCGGTTCGGACTGCCGTCAGCTCCGTGGCATCGATGATCGCGATCGGTCGGCCGGTCGCGGCATCGAAGAGCGCGAATACACCGATGTGCGAGGGGGAAGCGGCCGCGGATGACTGCAAGCGGACCGACAGCAACTTCGCCCCAAACGAAGCCGGCTCGTCCAGACATCCCGGCATCGCTCCGAACAGCAAATCGGATCCTGGCACCTTGAGGACGGTCCTCAGCGGCATTTGCGCGCCGCCCCGCGACACGCAGCGCATGACCGAGTCCATCGCATCGATGCAATCGCCCATCGGGAGGGCCCGACGGACAGCCTCTGCGCCTAGAATCAGCAGTTCACCCATAGGGATCAGGATACACAAGGCGCATGCGTCCGCATCTCATGACGGCGCAGTTTGAAACGAATGCCTTGCTTTTAGGCCCAACTGCCTCAGCACCGACGCCCGGCGACGCGCACTCTAGCGCCGAGCGGCCGCAAGTAATCTCACGCATGGAACCATCATGGATCCGGATCAAAGTCGATCGCAGCGCCCCGGTCGGCGGCGGGGTCCGATAACCCCGTCCGGTCCTTCCCAAGGGCCCGCCGATGGACGGTACCGGCGACTACGCAACCCTCTCATTCCGCAGACCGTCCTATCCGACGACGAGATCGCCTATATCCACGAGTCCGCGCTGTCGATTCTCGAAGAGATTGGAATTCGTGTGCTGTTGCCCGAGGCGCGCGCGCGATTTGCAACGGCGGGAGCGGATGTCGACCAGTCCACCCAGATGGTGCGCATCGACCGCGGACTGATCGCCCTGGGGCTATCGACCGCCCCGCCGCTCATCGACATGACGGCGCCGGACCCCGCCCGCAACGTCACGGTCGGCGGACCACATTTGGCCGTCGTGCCGGTATCGGGGCCACCCAATGCGTCCGACCTCGATCGCGGACGGCGCCCGGGCACGTTGCGTGATTTCCGCGAGCTTCTGATGCTCTCGCAATCCTACGACGTCATTCACCTGCTGGGGCCGTTGATCGAGCCGCAGGACGTCCCGCCCGCCCATCGTCACCTCGAGGCGACGCTCGCGCAGCTGACACTCAGCGACAAGATTCCGTTCGTGTACAGTCGCGGCAGCCCCCAGGTCGAGGACTGCTTCGCGATGATCCGGATGGCCCATGGCCTGTCGGAGGACGAGTTTCGCAGCCGTCCCTACACTTACACGAACATCAATACGAACTCGCCGAGACAGCTCGATATACCCATGGCGCAGGGCGTCATCGACTTTGCGGCCGCGGGTCAACTGTTGATCGTCACGCCGTTCACGCTCGCGGGCGCCATGGCACCCGTGACCATCGTCGGCGCCATCGCACTCGCGCACGCCGAAGCGCTCGCCGGCATCACGCTCGCCCAGATCACCCGGCCCGGTGCGCCGGTCGTTTATGGCGGCTTCACCTCGAACGTCGACATGAAGTCGGGCTCGCCGGCATTCGGCACGCCCGAGTATGTCAAGGCCTGTTTGGGCACCGGCCAGCTGGCCCGCCACGTGGGCCTGCCGTGGCGCTCATCGAGCGCGACGGCATCGAATGCCGTTGATGGGCAGGCTGTTTACGAATCGCAGATGAGCCTGTGGGGCGCGCTCCTCGGCGGTTGCAACATTCTCATCCACGGGGCCGGGTGGCTCGAAGGTGGGCTGTCCGCGTCGTATGAGAAGTTCATCATCGATGTCGAGATGCTGCAGATGTTCGCCGAGGTCTTCCAACCGTTGCGGGTGAGCCGTGATGAAATGGGTTTGGACGCCATCGCCGAGGTCCCCCCAGGCGGGCATTTCTTTTCAACGGCCCATACCATGCAGCGCTACAAATCCGCGTTCTATGCGCCGCTGGTCTCGGACGGACGCAACTTCGGCCAGTGGCAGGAGGACGGCGCGCTGACGGTGACCCAGCGTGCCAACAAACTCTGGCACCGCACGCTGGAGCAATACGTCGCGCCGGCGCACGATCCCGCCAGGGTTGAGGCGCTGACCGCGTTCGTCGCGCGGCGCAAGGACGAAGGCGGCGCCGACCCGGTGTCCTAGGCCCACCGCCGCAAGCGCTACATGAGGTCGCGCTTCACCGTATGACTCCAACTGCGCTCGAACACCGGCACCTCTTCCTCCCGTGCCTGGATCGTCTCCTTGATGTGGAATGCCTCGGAAGTCGATGTGACCTCGAACGTGCCGCTGACAGCTGCATCCCAGCTGCCGCGCTCAACGCGGAACAGATAGCCGCCCGTCCATGTGCAGCTACCGGGATCTCCCTCGTTCATCCTCAGGGTCGAGGGGGTCCAGCCGGCGGTGAGCTGCGTGCCTACCTCGGGCACCGGGGTGCGCGCAAGCTCCCACGCTTTTTCGCGAACGACACAATGCCGACCGTCAGGACCGCTGTCGACTACGTTGAGCCGACCCGCGGCGGTCGGGGGATGTTGTTCACCGGGGAGCTGCGACAGAATCGGAATCGAGAATTCCGCCTCGCATGCTGAGCGCGGGCGCACGGGCAATGTGAGCGATGAAACTCCGGTGGTGACGCTGAGCGTCGCGATCTGCGGTGACGGCCAGACCAACGGCCAGAAGCTCTCCGACAGCGCGACCCGAATTCGGTTTCCTTGCTTGAGACGCTGCGCCACGAAGAAGAGCGGAATTTCCACATCGTAGCGGCGTCCGGGCTCGAGCGCCTCGGGCTGCTCGTGGGACGTGCGGTGGGTCAGATTCAGAATCCCGGAGGAAATCAGCCACGACCGGCCTTGCGGGGTGACCTCATTCAGCCGCACCGCGAGTTTGGCCACCGGGACATCCGCGCTCACTCGAACTTTGAGGACGGGCATCCCCACGACCTCGACGTCAGCCTCGAGCGGCGCCGAGTCGAAGGTCATCGATCGCTCGTCATCGATGGTCTGTTCCTGCGGCAAATCGACGGGAAAGAAAAATGCATCCGGCTCGCCTCGCCGCAGCCCGACGATCCGATCCGCCCGGTATTCGAGCTCGGAGGAGACCTGAGGAACCGGATCAAGGCTCGAACGATTCAAATAGAGCACCTCTTGGCGGTGCCGCGGCGAGGGCCACACGTCCTCGGCAACCCAGCGTCCCGGGACGGGAGCCGGACACACTTCGACGGGAGTTCGCTCGCAGACGTACACCCTGAACATGGGCTCGGCCATGATTCCGGTTTCAACGCCCTTCAGCCAGTGCTCCCACCAGCGCACTTCCTCGTGAACCCAGTCGAGACCCGGACCCGGATTCCCGTCATCGGGATAGTTGTGCGCCCACGGACCGATCAGGCATTTACGCGGCACGCTGAGATGGGTCATCAATCGCGCATTCACATTGACGAAGTGATCGGTCAAGCCGCCGACGGCGTACACCGGGCACCGGATGCGCCGGTAATCGACGGCGACGGAGCCGGCCTGCCAATGCTCGTCGAAGCGTTGGTGGGAAGTCCACTGGCTCAAGATGGGCGGCGCGGCTTCAAGGCGGGCGAGCCACATCTCCCGCCAGCGCTCCCCGACCACGTCCGGATCCGGCGGCGAGGTCATAACCGTCTGAAACATGGTGCCCCAAAAAAAATTCGCGTTGCATAGTGCGCCGCCGAGGTAATGCGCATCGTCCGTGAACTGATTGTCTGAGAAGCACACGGGCATGATCGCCTTGAGCTCGGGAGGCGCCATGGCCGCGATTTGCAACGTGGTGAAACCGCCCCAAGAGATGCCGCGCATGCCGACCGAGCCGTTCGACCAGGGTTGAGCGGCGAGCCAGGAGATGACTTCGAGGGCGTCTTCGTGCTCCTGACGCGTGTATTCTCCGGTGAGCACGCCCTCGGAATCGCCCGAGCCGCGAATATCAACGCGGACAAAGGCAATCCCATACTGCGCCAATCGCAGCCCGGTGTGGTTATCGAGCGCACGAGTAGCGTCCCGTTTGCGATAGGGAATGTACTCGAGCACGACCGGCACGGGCGAGCGGTCGGCGCCGTCCGGAATCCACAAGCGGGCCGCGAGGCGGGTACGGTCGCGCAACGTCAGCCATTCGTTCTCGACGACCCGGAAATCTCGTTTGTTCGGAAGCGACCACGGATGCGCGCCAGGTGAATGCAAGAGCTCGTTCATGGCGCAAAACCGTAGCATGGGTCGGCTCGAAGTGGGGGCAGCGAGGAAGTTCAAGTCGATCGATTTGTGAGGATTTCCGCTTATTTTTCGAGCGGCTCCGGCGCTCCTGCCATGCGTATGTGTCGTGCCCCGGCCTCGAGCGGTGTAGGATGCGATGGACGTGAAGCCTCCCGTCACTCGAACAGGGGCCCATGACAACGCCATCCATAGGCTACCGTCGGGGACAATCATCCAGGCCGCGCCGCTCGTCGGCACCGCGCGGTCCGGGACTCTTTCGTGAAGAGCTTCTGGGCGCGGTCCCGGCGCGGACCATGAGCAATCTGTTCCATGACCTGCGCCGCGTGAGCCGGGGCGAATTCATCGGCGAGTATCCCGATCGACACTCTCAAGGCGCCCGGCTGCCCGTGGATCGTTCGCAGGGGCACGGGCGTTGGGAGCTGTATCGTGTCGATCGTGGCCTGTATGTGGTCGCGGCCGATTGCGTCTACGACACGCCGCGCGACGAGGTCGTCGCCGGCGAGGGATTGATCGAATTCTCGGTTCGACTGTCGGGCCGGCTGCAACTCAATCTACCCGGACGGGCACGACCGGTCGACGTCGAAGGCCCCGCCTTGCTCATGCTATATCTGCCCGCCGGCGTGCCGATCACGGAGCGGGTCGAGGCGAACCGGCGAGATGCCGTGGTATCCTTGTACAGCAGCCCGCAATACCTGCGGGCGCTCGTCGAGCGCAGCGGCAACTGCCGCTTACCCGTATCGGATGCCTTCGATGCGCACGCCGCCGGCAGCTGCTGGTACCAACTCCGTCCCCTCTCTCCTTCGCTTTCCTACGTGGCGCAGAGCCTCTTGGACAGTCCTTACCATCACGTCACTCGCCTCTTGCATGCGGAAGCAAAGGCACTCGAGCTCCTCTGCGAGCTGCTGCGGGGAGACGGTGCCGGCGGGGGCGCCGGCAGCCGGGCTTCGGCGCGAAGCGACTCGACGTTGCGGCGCCTCGACCTCGCACGGCGCATGCTCGGCGGCCAGTTCAATCCGCCGCCCCGCATCGGCGAGGTGGCTCGCGCGGCGAGCATGAGCGAATCGACGCTCAAACGGGCCTTCACGGCTCGATTCGGCATCAGCGTATCCGACTACGGCAAGGAACGACGCATGCACCACGCGCTGCAACTCCTGCGCTCGAGTCGACTGCCGATCGGCGAGGTCTCCGCCGCCGTCGGATACAAACATCAAACCAGCTTCACCTCGGCATTCGGCGATTTTTTCGGCTTCTTGCCTCGCGATGCGCGCACCGACGGTACGACCTAGCGCTGCGCGCAGCAATCGATCTCATCCATCGGGAACGAGCGTTGCGGCGCGCTTCAACGGCGGCGCGAACGCCTGTACGTCTCCATATTCGCGGAACAGACCGTGGCAGACTTCGAGCGCCGTGCGGTCGAGGGATACGCCGAGCCCCGGCGCCGCCGGCGCCCGTACCCCGCCCTGGCGCACATCCCAGCGATCGCCCAGGACGAGATCTTCGGCGCTCAGCTCCATGAGGCTCTGCGCAGGCCGGTGAAGCTCGGGGGTCGCCATTCCGAGGTGTACAATCGCCGCCCAGCCGATTCCGCTCTCAGCATGCGACCGCACCCACACACGCCGTCCTGCGGCACCGAGCGTTTGCGCCAGCCGGCGCACGCCCGTGATGCCGCCGCAGGCGTCGAGGGTCGGCACGGCGTCCACGTGCGGATAGGCCATCATCGCGTCGAGGTCCGTGCAGTGCGCCGAAGTGCGAACGCCGAACTCCACGGCCAACTCTTCCATCTGCCGCAAGGACTCGACCGGCTCCTCGAAGTTCTCGAGCAACGGGCCCACCTCGCGCAACAGCGTGCGCGCCGCCTCATAGGAAAGTGCCATATTTGCATCGACCGCAACCTCTGCACGGCCGGCCAAAGCGGCATGCACCGCGGCGATGGTCTCCACGTCGACCGCGAGCGGAAGCACGCCCACCTTGAACTCGAATATCTTGGCCCCGGTGAGATCGATCGCCTTGCGCGCCGTCGCGGACATCCACTCGGGCGCACGCGCAGGCGTAGGCGGGCTGTAGGAGTAGGACACGAACTTGGCGCGCTCGCGTATTGCGCCGCCGAGCAGCTGGTACACAGGCAATCCGCGCGACTTGCCGAGGAGATCCCACAGCGCGATGTCGATCCCGCCCCAGGCGGCGAGGCGCGCTTTGAGGAGCGGGGTGCCGAAATCCAAATGATCCGGCAGACAATATCGTCGCAGCTCCGCGGGGACAGCCGGGTCGAGGCCTTCAAGTGCCGGTGCGAACTCGCGCGCGATCACGTCGGCCGCAAACGCGTACGACGCATCCCCCAGGCCCGTGAGGCCTCCATCCGTTTCTATCTCGATGATCGTTCGGGTGGAATGGCCGCTCGTTCCAGCCGACATGCGCGCCGGGTTGTGATAGGGAATGTTGACCGGAGTGGCGCGGACGGCGGTGATCTTCATTTGCTTACGCGCGCAGCTTGAGGCCTTGGGGATCGTATGGAGGCTCACGCAAAATTCTCGCCGGCAGACGCTGTGACAGTACACGAACGTGCACGTCAGAGGTTGAACGCGCATCGAGATCCGGCGGAAGGTATGCAAAACCCAGCGCATGTCCCACGGTGTTGCCGAAGGCGGCCGAGGTGAGCCGTGCGACCGGCTTTTCATCGATGTAGACCGGCTCGCCACCCACGGGATCCGGATTGCATGACTCGATGGCCAGCAGGGTGAGCCGCCGGTCGAGAGGCAGCTTGCGCGCGTGCAGCACCGCGTCCCGGCCCACGAAAGGGCCCTTGTCGACACTGATGAAACGCGACAGCCCCGCCTCATCGGGGGTGCTGTCGGAGGAGTATTCCCGTCCCCACACGCCGTAGCCCTTCTCGAGCCGCAGCGAGTTCAGCGCACGAAGACCGAAATGCCGCAGCCCCAGAGGCGCTCCCGCCTGCAGCAGCGTCTCATGAACATGCCGTTCCTCGTCCGCAGGCATGTAGAGCTCGTAGCCCAGTTCGCCGGTAAACGAGAGCCTCAACACGAGCGCGTTCGCGAGGCCCACGTCAAGCGAGCGACTGCGCAAAAAGGGCAATGCCGCCGCCGACACGTCGGTTCTCGTCACCGCCGCGAGCAGCTCCCGGGCGCGGGGTCCGGTGATGGAGATGCCGCACAGCTCGCGCGTGCGACTGCGCACGGTGATCTGGGTATCGGCGGGCAATCGCTGCGCAAACCAGCGCAGGTAGTAAGTTTCCGCGCTCGGCGAGCCGAACATCAGGAAGCGCTCGACGTCGAGTCGAACGATCGTGACATCGCCGAGTATCCGGCCTCGGGGTGTCAATATCGGACACAGGGTGATACGGCCGATCTCGGCCGGCAGCCGGTTGGCGATGATGCCGTCGAGCCATAGCGCCGCGCCGCGCCCGGCGACCTCGATTTTGCAGTAAGCCGAGGTCTCCCAGAGCCCGACGCTCTCGCGCACCGCCCGACACTCCTCGGCGACCGGCTCAAAGGCCGCCGAGCGATAAAATGACGGGGCCTCTTGGGCCTGCCCGGCCGTCGGTGCGAACCAGAGCGGAACCTCGAACGCCGCACCCACGCTGAACACGGCTCCCGTTGCCGCGAGACGGTCGTAGATCGGCGAGGTGCGCAGGCCGCGCGCCGCCGGCAGCTCCTCGTTCCAGCAAGGTAAAATGAAACGCCGCTGATAATTCTCACGGGTCTTGGCGCGCACGTAGGCCGAGTTGGCAAAATCGCCGTAGCGGCTCACGTCCATGGCGAACACGTCCATGCCCGGCTCACCCTCGATGATCCAACGCGCCACGGCGAGACCGATTCCGCCGCTCTGCGAGAGACCCATCATGCAGCCCGCGGCAACAAAGGCCGTCTCCTCGCCCGGCAGCGGCCCGATGATCGGATTGCCGTCGGGCGAGAACACCATGCCGCCGTTGACGACTCGCTTGACGCCGGCCCTCAGCATGACCGGCATGCGCTCCAGCATCTTTCCGAGGGGCGCCAGAATGCGATCCGTATCGGGAGCCAAGAGTTCGCCGCCGAAATCCAAGGGTGTGCCATCGAGCGCCCAGTGCCGACAGTCCTGCTCATAGGTTCCTACCAATAGGCCATTGCGCTCCTGCCTGAGGTAGACCGCTCCATCGAAGTCAACCGTATAGGGAATCTCCCGCCCGAATTCGGCCAGTTCCGGAATCTCATTGGTAATGAGGTACTGATGCTCCATGGGCACGATCGGCAACTCGACCTGCATCAGCCGTCCTACCTCTCGCGCCCAGAGTCCTGCGGCATTGACGATATATTGCGCCCGGATCGTTCCTTTCGGGGTGCTGAGCTCCCATTCGCCGCCCGACAGTTTCCGAATGGCGGTAACCGGTGTCTGCCGGTAAATCTCGGCGCCGGCATCGCGGGCCGCCTTGGCGTAGGCATGGGTGACGCCGCTCGGATCGACATTGCCGTCATTGGGATCGAACATCGCGGCGCGATAGTGTGAGGTCTCGATGAGAGGATTGCGCTCCCGCACCTCCGAGAAATCGATGAAATGCAGCCCGACGTTGAGATGCTGCGCCTTGGCATATTCGGACTCGAAGAACTCGCATTCCTTGTCGGTAACCGCCAGATAAATGCAGCCGGTCTGATGAATTCCACAGGAGACTCCGGAGATCCGTTCGATCTCCTTGTACAGATCGATGGTGTATGCCTGGAGCGAGGCGACATTCGCGTCGCCGTTCAGGGTATGCACACCCCCGGCCGCATGCCAGGTCGATCCCGCAGTCAATTCCGTGCGCTCCAACAGCACCACATCCCGCCACCCAAACTTCGTGAGGTGATACAGGACGCTCGCGCCGACGACGCCGCCCCCGATGACTGCTACCTGCGCGTGAGTCTTCATTTGTCGGCGATTATCTGAGGCCGAATCCTCACCGGTTTAGGAATAGCGAGAAAGATGTGAGGCAAGAGGGCCGATGCCTCAGGTCTCGGCAGACGCGGGGACCGCCGTTCGGCGGCGCAGCCGGAACACGAGAGGCAGCACGGAGCACAACGCCGTTGCGTCGAGGGCCATCGCGACCCACCGCACGCTTCCGCCCAACCCGTTCTCGATCAACTGGCCTGCCACCAGGGGACCCGCAACGAGACCTGCCCAGTTGGCTGTCGTCACGAATGCGGCGACTCGCGCGGACGGATCGTGTGCCGTGATGAGCGCGAACTGATAAGCACCGAAAATGGGCCATGCAAACGTAAAGGCAGCGATGGCCGTGCGAAATACGACCGGGTCGGCCGAATGAATGGACCATATCGCCGCGATCGTTACGGCGAAGCTCGCGAGCAGCGGCATCGTATACCCGAAGCGCTTGCCGGCCAGCAATACGAGGGTGGACCCGGCAACGGCGCTCGCCGCAGAGACCGACAGGCTCATCTCGACACTCTGTCGCGCAATCCCGGAGGCGAGCCCCACGACTTCCAAATACGGCCAAAACTCACCTTGGCCGCAATAGAAGAGCGCGACCCCCACGATGGCGATCGCAATACGCAGCCCCATGGCATCGCGCGACGTCGATGCCGACGCGCGGGCGGGTTGTATTCGTCCCGGCAGATAGCGGGCCAGGAGGAAGCCAGGGACCACGAACACCGCAAGAGCAAAAAACGCCGTTTGCCATCCGAGCGCAGCCGTCACTCGGGGCAAGGCGGTGATCGCAAAAAAGCCAAACACCAGTTGACCGATCGACCACAGTGCAATGCCGCGTTCCGGACGCGTGACCGCAAACACCGCGAAGCTGATGCTCATGACCAATCCGCCGCCGACGCCGCCGACGAGCCGTGCGGCAACCAGGAGAGCGGCGCTGTTCGAGACGCCCGACACGACGTCGGCCAAAGCGAGGACCGCCAGACCGGCCACCGTGAGCGTGCGAAAGGACCGCCGGCCCATCAGCGCCGATGCCAGCAACGTGCCGAATAGCGAGCCGATCGAGTCGATCGCGGCGAAGCGGCCGATGGTCTGCGCATTCCAGCCGAGATCGAGCGCCAGAATACCGGCGAGCGCCGGCAACACGTTGGACACTGCGACGGCCACGATTCCCGTATAAGCGGCGGAAAACTCTGCTTTTGTGGCGTCGTGCATCACTGGACGTCTCGCGGAGCCTCGCATGATGCCGCCGAGCCCATGCCGGCTTCAGCTCTCGCTCGGCGCCGCCAGGGGAACGGCGGAATTTCCGGCGCGGTGCAATCCGCCAGCCAGATGCTTCGCGCACAGCCAATAGTGCCAAGCGGACCAGAACCCGACGAACGCAAGTGGAATGAGCGCATGACGCAGCGACTCGGCGCCGTAGGCCCCCACCATGGCATCACTCGCAAAGCCGACCGCTTGAGGCGCGATGACGAGATTGGCGAAGTTGCTGAAGAAGAGCATGAGCGCCACGGCTTGGGCGCGCATGGACGCGGGCACCAGATTCTGCAGGAGCGCGTACGTGGGACCAAACGCCGCGTACGACAACGGGATGAAGATCCACAGCATATCGATCGTCAAATCTCTGGATGAGGCCGTATAGGCGATGATGGACGGCACGGTGGCGACGGCGATCACCGCGCCCACGAACCACGGCACCCAGCGGGCGTCGCGCGTGGCGATCTTCCCCATGATCAGCATCGTCAGCAAAAGAACCGCCGTTCCGCCGATCCCATGCATGAGCGACAGCGTACCGCCCGCATTTCCCAGCGTCATGTGGTGCGAGCGCACCAGATAGGAAGGCGTCCACCACATTAAGCCCCACGCCCACAGGGTGTAGACGGAAGCGCCGATCAACGTATGCAATAGCGCTGGCTGATCACGGGCAAAGCGCAGGGTATCGAGCAGGCCCGCCCGGGCGGGTGGCGGCACTGCATCCAGCCGGCCGCGCTCGGGCTCACGAATCGAAAGAGCGACCACGATCGCAAAGGCGATACCGGGCAGGCCGAGCAACAGGAAGGCCGCCCGCCAGCCCCAGGCGTCGCTCGCGTAGCCGGCGCTCGATCCAAACATCGAGCCGAGCGATGCGCCGACCGAGTACACCGAGAGTGCGAGCGCTCGGCGGCGCCAGGGAAAGTAATCGGAGACCAGCGAGGTCGACGGCGGCGTACCCCCCGCCTCACCGACGCCCACGCCGATGCGGGCGAGGAGAAGTTGCCAGAAGGTCTGCGCCACCCCACAACAAGCGGTCATGACGGACCACGCCGCGAGCGCCACCGCGACCATGGTCCGCCGATTCGCTCGATCGGCCAACGAAGCCAAAGGCAGTCCGGCCGTCACGTAAAAGATCGCCAGAGCGACGCCGGTGAGAAAGCCGATTGCGGAGTCCGACAGATGCAGATCGGCCTTGATCGGCTCGATGAGCGTCGACATCACGTAGCGGTCCGCGATGCTGAGCGCGTAGACGCACGTCAGCACCAGCAGCACGTACCAACGGCGAGCAGCGGTGATGCTCTCGGGTGCGACAGCGCCAGGCGCGGTGGTGCCGATCACGTGGTAGTCACGCCACCACCCCGCTACGTGAGATCTCGTTTGATCGAATTGTCCCAGTGACGCTCGAACACGATCTTGTCGCCCTCCTTGGCCTGGACGAACTCTTTGAGATGAAAGATCTCCGCGGTCGACGTCAACTCGAATCCTCCGTGAATCGAGGTATTCCAGTCGGGGCGCTGGTAGCTGGTCGTGAAGCCGCCTGTCCACTTGCAGCTCTCCGGCGCGCCGGTCTGCATTTCGAGCAGCACGGGCGTCCAGCCACGCGTAACCACGGTGCCGACATCCGGGGTCTCCGCGGCGCGCGGGGCGAAAATCTTCTCAATCTTGACCCATCCTTGCGCATCCGGTCCCGAGCGGGTTTCCTCCAAGCCGCCGCGCCCGTTGACGAGCACCCGATCGCGCACCTCGTTGCGCAATACGGATATCTGCGGTGCGTCCTCGATCGTCTTGGGCGGCCGCACGGGCAGCACGAGACTCGAGACGCCGGTCGTCACGGTGAGCGTCGCAATCCGGGGAGACGGCCACACGAGCGGCCAGAAGTTCTCCGCGAGCGCCACGCGCAGCCGATTTCCGGCTTTCAGCCGCTGGCTCATGAAAGTGAGCGGCACTTCCACATCGTAGCTTCGATGCGGCTCAAGGGCCGAGGGGCGCTCGTTCGAGTCTCGATGCGTCAGGTTGAGCATCCCCATCGTCATCGCCCAGGATTTTCCCTCGGGTGTCACTTGTGTGAGCCGCACGGCCAGCTTGGCCACGGGCACGTCCGCGCTCACGCGAATTTTCAGCACCGGATTGCCGACCACATCGAGATCCGATGCCAGCGGCGGTGAATCGAATACCAGGGACAGCCGATCATCCGGTGTCTGCTCCTGGGGCAGGTCGGTCGGAAAAAAGAACGCGTCCGGCTCGCCGCGTAGCGTGCCGACGATCTTGTCGCCTCGATAGCTGAGCGTCTTTGCCTCGCCCCGGGTGGGCGACAGGCCGTCGGCATTCAGGAAAAACGTCGTCGGCGAAATGCGCGGCGAGGGCCATGCGTCCTCCGCAACCCATTGTCCAGGAACGTCGTCCGGCCAAACCTCGATGGCAGTTCTGTCGCAGAGATAAACGCGGAACATGGGCTCGTCCATGATCCCGGTATCGACGGCGTTGAGCCAATGGTGCCACCAGCGGACCTCCTCTCCGGCCCAATCGAGCGACGGCCCCGGATTGGCGGCGTCTGGCCAGTTGTGGGCCCAGGGACCGATAATGCATTTGCGCGGAACTTTGAGGTTCGCCATGACGCGCGCGTTGACGTTGATGTAGTGATCGTTCAATCCGCCGACCGCATACACCGCGCATTTGATCCGGCTGTAGTCAACGGCCACGGAGCCTGTTTTCCAGTGCTCATCGTAGCGCTGATGGCGAGTCCATTCGGCGAGGATCGGCGGCATTCCCTCGAGCCGCTTCAGCCACATCTCCCTCCAGCGGTCGCCGACGATCTGCGGATCCGGCGCCGCGCCCATCACACTTTGGAACATGACGCCCCAATAGTAGTTTGGATTCGAGAGCGCGGCCCCATAGTAATGGGCATCATCGGTGAACTGATTGTCGGTGAAACAGGCCGGCATGATGGCTTTGAGCTGCGGCGGGGCCAGCGCCGCGATCTGGAAGGAATTGAAGCCGCCCCAGGAAATTCCACGCATGCCGACGGAGCCGTTGCACCAGGGCTGCGCCGCGAGCCACGCGATGACCTCCACGCCGTCTGCCTGCTCTTGTCGGGTGTATTCACCGACCAGTACCCCATCCGAATTTCCCGAGCCGCGGATATCGACACGCGCGTAGCCGATCCCGTATTGGGCCAACCTCTCACCCGTGGCGTTGTTGATGTGGCGGGTCACATCGTGATTCCGATACGGCAGATATTCGAGCACCACCGGGCTATGCACCCCCGCATCGGCGTCCGGAATCCAGAGCCGCGCAGCGAGCCGCGTGCCATCCTTGAGCGCGATCCATTCGTTCTCGACGATCTTGAATGAGCGCTTGGCGGGCAGCGACCAGGGTTTCGGGCCGGATTCGGCGGCGGCCTGGGCGCCGTGGCCCTGCTGCAGCAATGCGCCGGGAAGGCTCGCCGCCGCGGCCCCCAGCAACAAGTCTCGTCGCGAGAGTGTCATGGTGAGATTACTCGCTTGGGTTGGCACCGCCGGCGTCAAAACTTCACGTGCGCATGCACACCGACCGTCCGTGGCCTGCCCCAGTACTGGAGATTGCCGGGCTGATAGATCCCATTGAAGTTCGTATCGTTGAGGCTGACCAGGTGATTGCTCGTCAGATTGGTGCCATACAGCGTCAGCGACCATTGCTCGGTCACATATCCGACCGAGCCATTCAGCAACACCGAGGAGGGGATCTCCTCATAATCGGCGGCGCTCGGACTGAAGTCCGTGAACTGATTGCTGCGATAGGTGTAATCGGTCGAAATGGCGATCTTGCCCCGCGGCAACGGCACGTCGTACTCCCCCGAAACGGTGATGATGGTGCGTGGAAAGTACGGGGCGCGATCGCCATTGACCGCGCCGAGATTCGGAATGGCCCCATCCGCAACCGCGTCGGTGAAGGACCCGGCGACACCGAGCGTCAATGCGCTGGTCGCCCGCACCTTCGATTCGAGCTCGATTCCCTGGCTCTTTACCTTGCCCGCATTCTCGGTGAAGTTGTAGCCGCACGTCAGGTTGTGAACGGTCTGCACGTCGAACCAATCGATGTAGAATCCATCGATGTTCATCACCACACGGCCGTCGGCGAATGTCCCCTTTTCACCGAGCGTATAGCTCCATAAATGGTCCGGACCGAACGACTGAGGCCCCTCGGTAAGACCGATGGCTGCGAGTTGCGCCGCGCAGAACACCGGCGGGACCGGCTCGTTGACCCCGCCGTACCTGAATCCCCGCGCGGCTTCGCCGAAGACCATTACTTGATCGGTGATGTGGTAGGACAAGACGCTGCGCGGATTGACGCCGCTCGATTTTTGCTCACCGGATCCGATCTCCGGCTCGCCCGGCGCAATCGCACCCGCGATTCCCGTGAAGAACAGATCGAAGTTATCCTTGAAATCGAAATAGCGGGCGCCCAAGGTCAGATCAAGCTTCGGCAAGATCGGATAGGTGGCCTCGCCGAAGAGCGCAAACTGCCGCTCCTTCACGTTGATCGTGCCGTAGAAAGGCGTATCCGGCGCCGGCGTTCCGTAGACGGTCTGTGAATTGAAGGTCGGATCGCCGATCTCGGCGCCGAATACCGAATCGAAACCCGGCGATACCAGGTTCTGCGGATAGAACCGCGTATCCCGCTCGAAATACGCGCCGGTAATCCAGCGCAGTGCCTGATCGGGGCGCGATACCAGGCGCAGCTCCTGCTGGAACTCGTGAAAATCGTTGGCATTGACGTTACCGGCCGGCAGTCTCGTGCCGGGAGTCAACAAGCGCTCGTCGAGCGACTCGAAGCTCTCATCCTCACGGACGTCGCGCTGGATGTACGAAGTCGATGAAATCAGGTGCGCGAAGGAGATGTCCCAGTCGGCGGTCACGTTGTACAGCTTGAAATAGTCGCTCAGTTGTTCCGGGGTCAGCGACGCGTAAGTGTAGGCACCGAGCTGGGGATACACCGTGTTGCGCCCGAGCGCGTTGAGCCGCGCAAAAGTCGCGCTGGCATCGACGGTAAGGGCGTCGATCGGCAGCCAGCGGATAGCAAGCCGCCCCTGCGTCGCATAGTCGGGGTTCGCGTCCCGGCGGTTCAATTCGAGGTTGTCGATATACCCGGATTCATCGCTTCGGTAGAGCACGAGCCGCGCCGCCAAATGGCCCTCGATGAGGGGCAGGTTGAGCATCCCGCGCTCGCTGGTGTTGGTGCTGCCGTGCTCGGTCTGCGACACCGAGACATCGCCGTCGCCGAAAAAGGCGCCGGGGTCGGGCTTCTTGGTGATGAGGCGTATGGTGCCGGCCATGGACCCGGCGCCATACAGGGTGCCCTGAGGTCCCCGGATGACCTCGATCCGCTCGAGGTCATAGACATGAAGATCCGGATTGAACCCCTCCTGGCCAATGGATGAGTCGTCGAGATACAGGGCGACGAGGGAGCGTTGTTGTGCGTTGGTCGGGTTCACTTCAGCCGTCACCAATCCGCGCATGGAGATCGTGTTCTCGCCGGGCGATACGGATTGCAGGTTCACGGAGGGCAGCTCGCCGACGAAATCGGAGATGCCGCTGAGGCCCTTCGCGTCGAGCGCCGCGGGCGAAATGACCGAGATCGCCATCGGGATCTTCTCGATCGACTCCTCGCCGACCCGAGTGGCGCTCACTACGATCTCCTGCAACGCAAGATTATCGTCGCTGGCCGTGGCCGTAGCCGCCCATGCGCCGTTCGCCGGGGTTGCGGTCGAAAGCGCGGCGGTGAGACCCATGCAAACCAAGGTGAAGCTGCGTCTCACCATGGACTCCGCATAGCTTTTTGCCATGTGTGTACGCTCCCGTAGTGTGCGGCAAACCTGCGGACCAGCCGAGGCTGGTCCGATCCCGTAGCTTCTTGATCATCCCGGTCGCATTGCTGCGATTTCGTAGACGTTAACATTGCTCCGAGCGGGTCGATTTAGTCACTGCGGTCCATATGTGAGGAAATTAGCCAAACCGCGTCGCCCTCAAGTCTCAAACAACGGCGATGCAAAGCTGCGCGCGAAAGCGGTGTAGGGCACCGGCTTGCCGCCGGTCAGGAACGCATCGAAGATGTCACGCGGCCAAAACGGCCCCGCACCGCCCGCGGTGGCCCTGTGGATGAACCCTTGGTGCCCCATGGCCGGATTTACCAAGATCGTGTCCGTGGTCTCTCCAATCGCTTCGACGGCTTCGATGGGCGTTCGCAGATCCCATTCGCCCTGGACATAGGTCACCGGCACCCGATGCACGAACGCCGCATGGCCATCCCGATCCAACGGCCAGGCGCACGAGTTCTCGCCCCCTTCGCCCTGGCGGTTGAGGTATATCGAGTTCCCTGCGTGACGGCGGTTCGCCGCGACCTCGGCCGCGCTCGGCATGGACGAGCCGGCAAACGCAGCGATGTAGGCCTCGGCGCCCTGACATCCCAAATCGCGTGCCTGCAGGGCGACCCGCGCCAGATCGGCGTAATCTCGCTCCTTATACATCCGCCATAAAGCGGCCGGCGTCGGGTTCCGCAGAGCGGCAGGCCGTCGCCGGTCCGGGATCTGAAACGCGCAAAGCGCAGCCGATACGTTGCGAGGTGCGGTACCTCATGGTCGGCGGGCACATCGATGAACCCGATCTCCGCGTCGAGCGCCCGCGTCACTCCGGGCATGTAATTCATCCCGGGCGCAATGCGCGTCCTCCATACGGAGAGACGTTCGTCCGGGATCGCGGATAGAGCGCGGCCTCGAGGAGCCGCGCCGCCGAGCGCCATCAATCCGCCGGCCGACAGGACCTCACGTCTCGAGACCATGATCCGGCGCCAATTCCCCATCGAAGGGCCGGATTTCGGAAGCGAGCGAGCCCTCCCACTTGGCCACGATGGCGGTGGCGATGCTGTTGCCCACTACGTTCGTGGCGGTGCGGCCCATGTCCATGAACTGGTCGATGCCGAGGACGAGCACCAACCCGGCCTCCGGCAAACCGAACATCGGCATGATCGCCGCGAGCACCACCAACGATCCCCGCGGCACGGCGGCCGTGCCCTTGCTGCTGATCATGAGGATCAGCAACATCGTGATCTGCTGACCGAGCGTCATCGGCACATGGAACGCCTGGGCGATGAAAACCGCCGCGAAGGCCTGGTAGACCATCGACCCATCGAGGTTGAACGAGTACCCCAGCGGAAGGACGAAGCCCACGAGGCGCTTGTCGATGCCGAAGCGCCGTAGTTGATCCGTCATCGAGGGATAGGCCGCCTCGCTGCTGGCGGTGGAGAAAGCAATCATCATCGGCTCCCGGATCAGCCGGATAAGGTCCCACATCCGCCGATTGAGAAAACCGTACCCCACGAAGAACAGCACCAGCCAGAGACTTGCGAGCGCCACATAGAACGAAGCGAGGAGCTTGCCGTAAGCCCACAATACCGCCAGCCCGCGCACGGCAATCACCGCGGCCAGCGCGGCGAAGACACCGAGCGGCGCAAACCCCATCACGACTTTCGTCACCTGGAGCATCACGCTCAGTAGCCCGTCGACGGCCTGCCTCAGAATGCGGCCGGGCTCGCCCGTCACCCTCTGCAGCGCCACACCAAAAAACAGCGCGAAAATCAAGATCTGCACGATCTGGTTGCCAGCCATCGCCTCGAAGAGGCTCCTCGGGAACAGACCCGTCAGAAACGCTCTCACGTCGAAGCCGGCCGTCTGCAGGCCAGTGCTCTCTCCGGCATCGGGGATGGGAAGGTTCATGCCGGATCCCGGCTGCAACAGGTTGACGAACAGAAGCCCCACCGACAATGAAATGAATGAGCCCGCGACAAACCAGGCAACGGTTTTCAGCGCGATGCGCCCGATCGACTTGGTATCGCTCATGCTCGAGACGCCCGAGACGACCGTCGCAAATACCAGGGGCGCGATGATCATCTTGACCATTCGCAGGAATATGTCGCTCGCGATCGAGAAGTACTCCGCCATGGCCTTCGCCGCCGCGGCATCGCGCGCGACCACGTGGCAAAACTGTCCGGCCAGCACTCCCGCCGCCATGCTGAGCGCGATCCAGTGGGTCAGTTTGCCGAGCTTGTGCACCAAACGATCAAGTTTTGAGAAGCGAGCCGTATCGCTCGAGGTCGATATTGCCGCCACTGATCAGCACGCCGACTCTCTTGCCCCGGAGAAGGGCCTTCCTCTCGCGAGCGGCGGCGAAGCCCAGACAGCCGGTGGGCTCGACGACTATTTTCATGCGCGCGGCCAAAAAGCGCATGCAATCCACCAGCTGCGAGTCGGATACGGTCAGCACGTCCTCGACGTCGCGAAGGATGATCGGAAATGTGTAGCCGCCCAGGTGCTGGGTCTGCGCGCCGTCGGCGATCGTCTTCGGCGTATCGATGTGTACGATGAAGCCGGCACGGAACGATTGCTGACCGTCATTTCCCGCCTCCGGTTCCACGCCATAGACCTTGCAGAGGGGCGCCAGGGCGCGAGCGGCCAGCACCGAACCAGCGAGCAAACCCCCACCTCCGAGGCACACGAACAGGGCGTCGAGCGACCCCACCTCCTCGAAGAGCTCCATCGCCGCCGTTCCCTGTCCCGCCACGACGTCCGGATGGTCGTAAGGTGGAATCAAGGTGAGGCCGTACTTCTCGGCGAGGTCGCGGCCAATTTGCTCGCGATCTTCCTTGTAGCGGTCATAAATCACGACCTTGCCGCCATATCCTTCGGTCGCGGCCACTTTCACCGACGGCGCATCGTGGGGCATGACGATCGTCGCCGGAATACCCAGCAATCCGGCCGACAGCGCGATGGCTTGGGCGTGATTTCCCGAGGAGAACGCGACGACGCCCGCGCGGCGCTGATATTCATCGAATTTCGACAAGGCATTGAAAGCGCCGCGGAACTTGAAGGCACCCGAGCGCTGAAAGTTCTCGCATTTGAAGAATACCTCCGCGTCGAACTCGCGGTTGACCGTGCGGGAGGTCATGACGGGCGTACGGTTGGCATGACCCCTGATTCGAGACGAGGCCGAGACCACATCCTGGTAGACAGGAAGCTGGAGCGCGTTCATGCGGAAAGGATACCTGAGCGCCTCACCAAGGCCACGGGATAGTGGTGCCCAGCCCGCGTCCGGCCGCACGGTCGTAAATCAGACGCGCGACCGTGAGGTCCTGGAGCGCAAGGCCCGTCATATCGAAGATCGTGATGTCGACTGCCTCGCGGCTCGCACGGAGCTTTCCGCACAAGAGCTCGCCCAACTCGACGCAAGGCTGCTCCGGAGCCCATTGCGCTTCTCCGATCTGCCGCGCTTGGATGCGATCATCGACGATGAGGCGGGCGCGACCGAGCAACCCGGGCGGCAGCTCACGCTTGCCTTTCGTGTCGGCGCCGACGCAGTTGAAATGGGTACCGGCCCGCACGGCGCTCGATTCGAACAGAGCGCCCTGGCCGGGCGTCGCCGTGATCACCACGTCGCTCTCCGCAACGGCGTCGTTGCGGTCGACGGCACAAGCAATTTCGCACTCGCCCCGAAAGTCAGCCTCGAACCCGGGGTCGGGCGCCCCGTCGGACGTCACGTAGCGGACTTGTCGAAGCGAGGGCATCAGCTGCAAGGCGAAGCGCAGCTGCGCACGCGCCTGGACGCCCGTGCCAAAGATACATAGCCGGGTACTGTCCGGGCGAGCCAATTGCATGATGCCGAGGCCCCCCGCCGCGCCCGTGCGCGCGCTGGTGATCGCATTGCCGTCGATGATGCACAGCGGACGGCCGTTCGAGGGATCGATGAGCACCACGGTGGCCTGATGCGTCTCACCGCCGACCTTGCGATTGGCGGGCCAGAACCCTGCAGCCTTGAACCCGAGCAAGCCCTGACTCGACACTTCACCGGATTTGATTCCGAATACCGCGCCGGTTGCGAGGGGCTCCCTCACCACGGGGAAAACCCGGCCTTCACCTCGGCTGTGCAGGAGGAACGCTTCGCGTACGGCTCGCAGCACGTCGCCAGGAAAAAGCAGGGCCTCGACGTCATCCTTGTCGAGCAACATGAGTCGGTTCGGCATCGTCGTGCGCGGTGGCCCGCGACCCCCTCCCCTGGCTTTCCGAGGGACGGTAGCACCGGGACCTGCGAACCGGTTTAGTCCCTGCGGTCTCGCGATGAGGAAATTGGCCAGACCTGCCCGGGACCGCCTACACTTCCCGTATGGGGATAGAGACCTGCGGGGATGGAGCCAAGCGCATCGGCGCCGTGCCGTCGCCGGGCCTGCTGCGCTCGGCACTCGTCGGATTGAAGCCCGCCGGGACGCTGCGTCACCTCTTCGGCAATCTGCGCGAGCTGACGCGGGGGGAGATCATCGGGGAAGACCCGGATCGAAACGCCGAAGCCAGCCGCTTGCGAGTCGATCGCACCGACGGCCACGGGAGCTACGAGCTCTACCGCCTCGACCGCGATCTGTTCATCCTGACCATCGATTGCCTTTTCGATGCAGTCCGCGAGGAAGTGGTGCCCGGCGAAGCGCTGCTCGAGGTGCACATTTGCCTGCGTGGACACCTGACCATCCAGGTGCCCCGGCGCCGTCAGCCGGTGGTCGCCCAAGGGCCGTGCCTGCTCCTGCTCTATCAGCCCAGCGGCGCGGACGTGACCGAGCGCCTCGAGGCCGGCATGCGTTACACAGGTCTCTCGCTCTACTGCAGACCGAGTTTTCTCGCCCGTCTCCTGCATCGCAACGGCATCGCAGGGTGCTCGCTCCTCGAAGCCGTCGAGGCGAATGACGGACGCACGGTATGGCACGAAACGCGCACGCTGTCCGCGTCACTTCATTATGTCGCGGCGGGCCTCCTGCAAAGCCCCTATCAGCAAGGATTCCGGCTCCTCCATTCGGAGGCCAAGGCCCTCGAGATCCTCTGCAAGGTTCTGAGTCCGGCACCGCACGAGATCGTGGGGGAAATCTCGACCGCGCCGACGACCCTGGTGCGGCAAATAGACACCGTGCGGCGCATCTTAAGCACACAGTACGCCCCGATCCCGCACATCTGTGAGCTTGCGCGACGCGTCGGCATGAGCGAGTCGAAGCTGAAGCGCGCGTTCAAGGAGCATTTCGGCACCACCGTGTTCGAATACGGCCTGGAATGCCGGATGCGCCGCGCATTGGAACTTTTGCAGGCCAACGACACAAGCATCTCCCAAGTGGCCGAGTGCGTCGGCTACCAGCACCAGACGAGCTTCACCGCGGCGTTTCGCGATCATTTCGGATTTTTGCCGAGCGAAGCGAGGATGCGGCGCAGCCCTGCCGGCTGAATGAGCGGATGGCCGCCCCGCGGATGGCCGCCCCGCCGGATCGCCTCAACGTGCGCGCCGGAATCCTAACCGGGGCGGCCGCTGCGCCCCCATAATCGTCTCGTCCCCGAGCTTGGTGAGCCGCCGACCGATGCCTGAATCCAAAACGCCGCGATTAGTCGCTTGCACCTTGATCGTGCTCGCCTCGACGACCATCGCAGCCGCACCGGAGGATGTGACCCTCACGCTGCCCGCCAGCTCGGCGGCTCATTTGCGCGCTCAGCTCGCGAATGCGCGGGAGCCCTCGCCGCTCGAGGCCCTCGGCCTCGAGGGCGACGCGCTGTTCGAGCCGGTGGTGCCGGTTCCGATGCGCGATGGCGTGAAGCTTTCTGCGAATATCATCCTGCCGTCCGGCAAAGCGCGGCAGAAGCTGCCCGTCATCCTCATCCGCTCGCCCTATCGGCCTACCGCCGAGGTGTCGGAGCCGCTCGCCTCGACGCTTCTTCCTCATCTGGTGCGCAACGGGTATGCCATCGTCATAGTCAACGACCGGGGTACGCAATGGTCGGAGGGAAGCTATCAATGGCTCAGGGGCGCCAATCAGGACGGCAGCGATATTATGGACTGGATCATTCGTCAGCCCTGGTCGAACGGCAAGGTCGGCACGTTCGGCTGCTCCTCGAGCGGGGAGAGTCAGCCGCCGCTCGCGACCATCAATCATCCGGCGCACAAAGCCATGGTGGAAATGGCGGGCGCGACCGCCGCAGGCAGCATTCCCGGATATCACGATCAGGGAATTTTCTATCATGGCGGCGTACCGGATCTGGCCTGGACATGGTGGTATCACCGGTTCGGCTTGAAGGAGCGTCCGCTGATGCCCGCGAGCGCCGGGCAGGATGTGCGCGTGCGCATCGCCTCGAGCTTCTCGCCGGAACCCGACTATGGCTACGGTGATTTCCTCTCACTCGCGAGTCATTTACCGTCCGCCGACATTCTTCGTGCGAGCGGTGTTCCGGCGACGGAGTGGGATCGGCTCATCCAGCTCACACCGGCGAGCCCCGAATGGAAGCAATACGATTTCATCCGAGACGGCGACAGGACCAGCGTCCCCGGCCTTCACATCGACAGCTGGTATGACGTAATCGAGGCCTACCCCACGGTCAAAATGTTCCAGTACCTCTCCGGCAACTCGCCCAACCAGCATCTGGTGATGGGCCCCACCGCGCATTGCAAGATGAGCACCGAGACTCCGGAGACCTCCGTCGGCGATCGCACGGTCGGCGACGGCCGTTTCGACTATGTGACCTTGGTGACCCGCTGGTTCGACCGGTGGCTCAAGGACGACGCATCGGCGCCTGAACCGCCTGTCGTCCAATACTATGTCCTGAATTCGAACGAATGGAAAACCGCTGGGGCCTGGCCGCCGCCGGGATCCCGCCCGATGCGGCTTTTCTTGTCGAGCGCCGGCCACGCCAATGGCGCTTCGGGGGACGGCCGGCTGCTCTCGAGTCAGAGCACGACGGGTCCGGGCTTCGATGAGCTCATCGACGATCCCCTGCATCCGGTGCCCTCGTTGGGAGGCAGCTGCTGCTCCGACCAGGTGGCGCGCGAACAGTCTGGGATCGAGGCGCGGCAGGATGTACTGGTCTATAGCAGCGATGTCTTCGCGCAGACGACACGCATCGTCGGCGATGTGTCGGTCATTCTCTACGTGAGCTCGTCCGCGCCCGATACCGATGTAATGGTGAAGCTCGTTGACGTTGATGCGCAAGGCCGCGCCTACAACTTGAGCGACAGCGCGCTGCGGCTGCGCTATCGCAACGGTCCGACCCCCGCTCCTCCCATGGAATCCGGGAAAGCCTATCCGGTCAAGATCACGGGGATGGTCACGGCGAGCGATTTCCTGCAAGGGCACCGTCTGCGGATCGAGGTGGCGAGCACCAATTTTCCCAACTACGAACGCAATCTCAACTCGGGCGGAAGCAATCGCGACGAGACCGTGGTGCACACGGCAAGGACGCGGATACTGCACGATGCGCGAAATGCCTCTTTCGTGGAGTTCGCCACGCTCCCGCGCTGATGCTCGATGGCCCGCCCGATGCCCGGCCGCGTGGGCTGAGGCAAGTCCGGCAGCACCGTGAAATCGCATAGACTGTCGGTACAAACCATAATATTGGGGTACGAATCGTGCGAATGCTGTACGCCGGGACGCTACTTCTAGCGGCCATTGTCGGCTCGAGCGGTGAATTGGGGGCCCTCGCCGTGGACGCACCGGCAGGCAGCACCGCCGAGCCGGAAGCAGCCCCGCCTTCCCCCAAGTATCCTGAGTATCCGAGCGAGACGCCTCCGAAATTCGTCCGGCCGACCGCCGGCGCCGACTTCCAAAGCCGCGAAGTCATGATCCCGATGCGCGACGGGGTGAAGCTGCGCACCTTCATCCTGGTACCCGGCGGCGCGAGCCGGGCCGGAATCCTGCTGACCCGCACTCCCTACGATGCGAAACACATGACCTCGCTGACGCCGAGCCTTCACCTGGGCGCGCGGCTCTGGGGTTACGATAATGCCGTCGAGACGATCATCGAAGGCGGATACATCCGCGTCGTGCAGGATATCCGCGGCAAGTACGGCAGCGAAGGCGACTATGTGATGAACCGTCCCCCGCACGGTGTGCTCAATCCGACGCCGGTGGATGAGTCGACCGACACGTACGACACGATCGACTGGCTCGTCAAGAACGTACCGGAATCGAACGGTCGGGTCGGGGTCCTCGGCATCTCCTACGACGGCTTTCTCGCCCTGACACCCCTGATCAATCCGCACCCGGCGCTCAAGGTGGCCGTGCCCATGAATCCCATGGTCGACGGCTGGCGCGGCGACGACTGGTTTCACAACGGCGCGTTTCGCCAGCAAAACCTGCCCTACATCTACGAGCAGACGGCGACCCGGGCGAACGATGAGGTCTGGCAATCCGGGACCTTCGACGATTACGACCTTTACATGCGCGCCGGCTCCGCGGGCGAGCTGGGGCGCCGGCACGGCATGGAACAGATCGGATTCTGGACCAAGCTCACCCAGCATCCCGCTTATGACTCGTTCTGGCGCGACCAGGCGATGGATCAGATCCTCGCGCGCGCACCGCTGACCGTACCGACCATGCTCGTCGCAGGGCTCTGGGACCAGGAGGACATCTACGGGCCCATCGCCGTGTATAAAGCGCTGTACGCCGAGCCGAACAACCGCGATAAGCTCTTCCTGGTACTGGGGCCGTGGTATCACGGCCAGCAGATCGATGAGGCGAGCGCGCTCGGCCCGATCCGGTTCGGCAGCGACACGGGCCTTTATTTCCGGCGGCAGATACTGGCGCCGTTCCTCGCGCGATATCTGAAAGAGGATGCGGGGTCGAAGGTGTCGATCGCGCCGGTGACAGCCTTTCGAACGGGAAGCAACACCTGGCAGCATCTACCCTCGTGGCCTTCCGGCTGCGACGGCGCATGCCAGCCGAAGACAACACCGCTCTACCTCCTCGCCGAGGGAAAGCTGGGGTTCGACGCGCCTGCGGGCCCGGCTGCCTTCGATGAGTACGTCTCCGACCCCGCGAAGCCCGTACCCTTCCGCTCGCGGCCGATTCAACCCGTCGGGTACGTCGCGCCGCTCTCCTGGGAACGCTGGCTGGTGGACGATCAGCGCGAGTTCTCGGGACGTACCGACGTCCTGACCTACAGTACGGGGCCGCTCGAGGCGCCCGTCGCGATCAGCGGCGAGCCCGTGGCGAATCTCGTCGCCGCGTCCACCGGCACCGACGTGGACTGGGTGGTCAAGCTGATCGACGTCTATCCGGACGAGGTGCCCGGGGAGCCCGAGCTCGGCGGTTATCAGCTCGCCGTGACGATGGATATCCTCCGCGGACGCTACCGCGAGGATTTCGCGGTGGCAAAGCCGATCAAGCCGAACACACCGCTCACGTACCGCTTCGCGCTGCCGACGACCAACCACGTGTTCCTACCGGGACACCGGATCATGGTGCAGGTGCAATCCTCGTGGTTTCCGCTGTACGACCGCAATCCGCAAACCTTCGTTGCAAACATTTTCTTCGCGAAGCCCGAGGACTATAAGAAGGCGACAGAGCGCCTCTATCACACCGTGGGCAAGGCGAGCTGCGTGGAGCTGCCGGTCGTACCGGCCCCAGCCCAGTGGTGATTACGGATCGAACACCGCGCCTACGAACAAGATCGTGTGTGTCGGCCGATCCTCGATGATGAACAAGAACGGACGCTCGACGATCATTTGAAAGGGCTCGGGCCGCGGCTGGAACGAGGTCGTCGCCACCGCCACGCCCGTGACGGCGGCGGCTTCGGTGCCCTCCTCGTTCACCTCGACGAAGGTCTTTTGGATCGCGGCCGAAATGAAAAGATCGGGACCAATGCCCGAAAAATCCGCAGTCTTGGGAGCGAACGCCGCTTTCATTCCCAGCGATTGCAGCGGTGCCTTGAGATCCGTGCCATATTCGAGCTTGAACTTGGGCAACACGAGGGTGCCGTCCGTGTTCCGGAATTTCTGTCTGACTTGCTCCCAGGTATCGCCCGTCAGCTCCGTCAGAAGACTCTCGAGACTCGAGTCGGTCGCGGGGAGAAACACGTACATTGCCAGGTTTTCGCCGACGTAGGGCAATCGCGCCGCCTGGTAATTTGATTGCTGTAGATACTTCAGATTGTGTGTCTGCATCATCATCGGCACTTTTTTCGCGCCCCCGGCGCGAAGATAAAAGGGGCGCTCTTTGGTGTCCTCCGCCTTGAACGGGTTGGACCAGCGACCCTTGAAATAGACCGCATCGGCAAGAAACAAACGGGCACTCTGGGGATCGATCATTCCATCCGCGATGTGTGTGATCTTTCCGTGCGTCTTGTCGGCGGCCCAGTCGTTGATCACCGACACCGCATGCGGGTCGCCAAAATCAAGAGCCTCGACCGTGGCATCGTAGTACCCCTGGCTGATCGCGACGAACTCGGGTCTGATCCTGGAGCCGGACCGATACCAAATGGCATCCGCCATCTCGAGCACGACTTGATTGTTGGCGCTCTTGAGGGAACTCACGATGCTTTTGTGGGCCGCATTCACATTGGCGGACGACAGCCCGGTGGTTCCCAACACTTGCTGCATCTCGGCCTTGGTCCGTCCTGCCGCTCCATTGCCCACCATTTCCAAGACCGTTGCGGCGCTGTAGGGTGAGATGCAAAGGTTGGTCGCAGGATGGTCTCCGGCGATCTTCTTCAGCAGGTTGAAAGAAAAGGCAGAGTCGGAGACTTCCATCGGCGGACCCTCCTCCGCTCGGCACACGACGGTCAGCGCCACGCAGGCGAGTGCCAGGGCCGCCTTTCGATTCATTTGCTGTTCCTCGCCTTCGCCGCAGGGCTGCTTCGGCGACCGACTTTACTCCATTGCCGTGCCGTTTCCGCGCCGCAGCTGGTCTGTCTAGGGGGGCGCCTGCATGAACCCCAAGTTGCGTGTGCCGGCGTCGAAATTGGAGAGATTCGGGAAGACCGTCAACAAATTGGAATCGCTCACGCCGAACCAAGAGCCCAAGGTCGCGCCGAATTGATCCACGGCCATCGTCGGAATGAAGCGTCCCCGCCCTACGTCGAGGGGGCCGGGCGTCGTCAGGTTGGGCGGGAGTACGGGGGCAGTTCCGTAGAAATTCTTACCGTTGACAGCTCCGCCCAAGGCGAAGTGCACGCTGCCCCAACCGTGATCCGAGCCGTCGCCGTCGGAATTCAAGGTCCGCCCGAAGTCGGAGACGGTGAAGCTCGTGACGTTGTTCTGCAATCCGAGCGCATTCATCTCGCCATAGAAGGCGGCCATCGAGACCGCGACATCGGATAAAAGCGGCGGCTGGTCCGTGACGACGGCATTGTGGGTATCGAAGTTGCCGGCGCCGACCAAGAACACCTGACGTGTCGCACCGACTCCGGCCGCGTCTCTCGCGGCGATGACGCGGGCCACCATCGACAACTGGGCCGAGAGATTCGTTGTCTTGGTCGCCGGAAATGTCGTGACGGTCGTCGCCGGCAAGCCGGCGCCGAGGATCTGCTGTCCCAGCAGCGAGCGACTCACGACATCGGCATAAGTCGCCTCGAATAGATTCGCGAGATCCCCGCTGGAATCGGTTCGCTGCGCCGTCGTCAAGGTTTTCATCACGCTCTGGCAGGCCGAGGAGCCGAACAAGGGGGCGACGATGCTCTGGATGGGGATCGCGCCGCCGGTCGGCGAGATCGAGTACGTTGCGGTGCTGAGGCCGGTGAGGAAGAGACTGTCCCCGGCCGGCGAGATACACGTAAACAGGGCGTTACCGTTGCCCGCGGCGAACAGATCGGCAATCCGGCCACCCCAGCCCGAGGTGTTACCGACCGGACCCTCGGCCTGATAGAACGCGCGCTGGTCGAGATGCGAGAAAAGTTGCGGCGGGAGGCTCGCGGCCGGCGCGCTCGCGTAGGCGGCGGCCGATGCGATCGGATCGATCAGGGTCCCGATGTTCAGCATGACCGCGAGCTGTCCACCGTTGAAGAGGGGCAGGAGGGGACTGAGCGCCGGAGCCAGGGCGAATTGCTCGCCGCCGGGAAGGGCTGTCGCGGGAGTCAGCAGGGTCGGCGTCAAGGCGCTCATTGCCGTGGCGATCGCGGGCCGCTGTTGCGTGTAGATCGCGTAGTTCGGCGCGTCGTACGGAACGAGCGCATTGAAGTTGTCGTTGCCACCGATCATGAACACGCAGACGAGCGCCTTGTAATCGCTCGCGGTGGCGGCGGCGCTCTCGCCGAGCGCCGCGAGGTTCAGGGCGAGGGGCGGCGCAAAGCGCGTGGCGGTGAGGGCGGCGGCGAGCTTCAGAAATTCACGTCGCGATGCGGGCTTGGTCACGGCGGGCGTCCTCACTTCTGAACGAGATATTCGGGCGTGCACATGACGAGCGTCAGAGCGGCGTACAGCCGATTGTTCGCGCCCACGGATGTGCTCACATCGATCGTGTCGAGGGCACCCTGCATCAGGGTCAAGGTCGCAGCCGATATTTGCCCGGCCGCCACGAGCACGTTGAGCTCCGCCAGCAAGGCGGCGGAGTTGCCGCCTTCGTTCACCAGGGGCTGCAACACGCTGTAGTCCCCCAGCACCCCGCCGATGCCGGTCGCCACGAGCTTCCTGACGAAATTCATGTAGCCGGCGACCGAGCTCTCGTTCGTGATGCCGAACTCCGGCGCGGTGATGCCGTTGGTCTCGAGCGCGGTATGAGGCGGGATGTAGCCGGGCTGAAAGAAGAAAAAGACATTGGGCGACTGCAGTGGACTCTCGGCGAGCGCGTACGAGGGGCTCGCGAGGTCGCCGATGGTGGCCCACGCGCTCGCATCGCTCGGGGAGAAATTGACCGGGAAGGTGCGGGCCCATTGAATGAAGCGCACGACCGGCTCGCGTAGCTTGCCGGTCTGCGGGTTCGACAACAACTCGTCGGAGGTCGCTTCCGTATCCGTCAGAATCGCGTTGATGATCGATTTCATGTCGCCCTGCGTGGACTGGAAAACGGCGGCGACGCGGGAGACATAATCAGGGGACGGATTGCTCGTCACGAGGCGCTGAATGAACTGCCGCGATATGAACGGCGCGATGTTCGGATGCTGCATCAGAATATCGATCGCCGCCTCGAGCGTCTGCTCGCCGTCCAGGCCGGCTGCGATGGTCTTGCCGAGCACATACTTCTCGGTGGTGTCGAACCCTCCCGGGTCATTGATCATGTCGGTGGCCGCCGAGGCGCCCGGATACGCCGTCGCGGCGGCATTCAGTTGCCAGCCCGTGAACACTTTCGCCATGTTGAGCACATCTGTCTGGCCATAAGTCGCAAGTGCCACTCCCGGGTCACTCGGATTGGCGAGCGGCGTTCCGTCGAGGTTGAGCTGCACGACGCCGATCGAGAACAACTGCATGATCTCGCGAGCGTAGTTCTCATCGGGACTCGTCCCCGTGACCGGATTGGCCTTGAGGCTATTGAGGAAGGTCAGATACTGCCCCATGGCGGGCGTATGCGACACGGCCAGCAGCAGGTTCTTGAAGTTGCCGAACGCATTTGTCTCGAGTTGATCCAGATAATAAGCGGCCGCCGCTCCACGATAATTGAGCGTGGTCGCTCCCGTGTTGACCACGAAGAGATCCGTGAGCGCCAGCATCATGCGCTGTCGAAGTACGTCGGGACTCGAAATCAGCTTGCGCCAGAACGAGCTCTGGACCCCCGTCGTGTCGAACTCGATCGAGATGAGCGCGTTGGCCTGCATCCAGGCGAGGTTCGACAGCTGCCCCGGCGGATTGACCGGAATCGCGAATTGTTGCGCGAGCCATCCCTGGATGCCGTTCGCCTGGTTCTGCACATTCTGAATGTCGGTATCTGCGCCGCCGAACGCGGCCTGTGCCAAAAAGCGCGCCGCCTGGATGCGCGATAAGGAGACCGGCGTTGCCGTGATGGCTGCCGAATCAGCGCTCGAGCCCGCCGCATTCGACGCCGACACGACATAGAAATAGGCCGAGCCGTTCACGACGCCGGTGTCGGTGAACGATGTCGAGGAGGCTTCACCGATCGACGCGTACGGCCCCGCGTTGCTGGTGGCGCGGCCAATGGAATATCCGGTCGCGCCCGTGCTGGCGGACCATGCAAGGGCGATCTGGTTGTTTCCGGGCGTTGCGGCCAGCCCGCTCGGCGTGGCCGGAGCCGACGGCGAGATCGAGCCGCCGCCGCTACCGCCGCACGCGACCAATCCCAGCGTGGAGAGCGCCAGCACGGGTGCGGTCAATCCGGGCGTCGGGATCGAAGCGGGGGCGCCCGACGACGCGTTCGCGGCGATGGATTCATCGCGCGGCACCGGTTCGGGGCCGGGGATGGTCAATTCGCCGATCGCGAAGCGGTTTGCGTCCATAGTTCGCGTCATCCCCTGGGACGAACCGTGCGCCGTCCCGTATTAAGAGAGATAACGGCGAACCGCCGGTTACGTTGACCCGCGGAATGTCGGGCTACGGCGACAGCAAGGCCCGCATGTGCTCTAGTCAATCCGCGCGAGCCTCGCAGATTCCGCCCAAAGCCGCCCGGCGGCTGCATCATCCCGCGCCTGCGCCGACGGCGTGGCCGGTCTGCATTTGTAGAAATAGCCACCGCTGACCTTCGCCACATCCGGCGATGAAGCCAGATAGACGATGGTTCGCGCTCCCTTCTCGGGCGAGATGGCCAACACCTTCGCCACCGCGATCACACGCGAGGTGGCGCCGCCGCTCGCTTCACCGAAACGCGACGCGACGAAGCCGGGATGAAGACAATTGGCGGTAATGCCGTTCCTGCCCCAGCGCCGAGCGAGCTCTCGAGTAAAGAGTATGTTGCAAAGCTTCGATCGACCATAGACTTCGCGCGTCGAAAATTTCCGTTCCGACTGCAGATCGTCGAAATCGATCGAGCACCACTTGTGAGCCGACGATGCCGTGTTCACGATCCGCGCGCGAGAGGCTGTCAGCGGTTCGCGCAACATATGCGTCAGCACAAAATAAGCCATATGGTTGGTCGCAAAGGTTCGCTCCCAATGATCCTCGGTCAGCTCCCGCGAGCTGAATATCGCCCCCGCATTGTTGATGAGTACATCGATCCGCGGCTCCGCAGCGGCGATCTCGATGCCCACTCTTCTCATTTCAGCGAGACGCGACAGATCCCCATAATGTACCGCGTGTGACGCGCCGGCGTTGATGCTGCGCAGTTGAGCCAGGGCCGCCTCTCCGCGACTCCTGTCGCGCGCCACCAGCACGATCCGCGCACCCATGCCGGCCAACTCTCTTGCGGCGACCTCGCCGATACCCGAGGTCGCTCCGGTGATGACCACGACTTTTCCTTTCATCTTCTTTTTGCCCCATGACGCGGAAGTGGTTAGAGTCGGCCGCTAGAACTCTCCATAACCGCGCGCCATGGCCGCGGCAAAAACGGGCAGGAAGACGAAGAGCGCGAGTTCGGTATGGAGATAGCGGCGGACTGCGCGGACGACGGCATCGTCAGGCACGACTCCCGACTTCCGCCACCCGGCGAAATATAGGGTGGGCGGGACGGACACCAGGCTTATCAGGACAAAAGTTCCGATCTTGGCCCAGAAGAAAGCGTTGTGTGAGTAGTACGCCCAACCCTTGGCGGCAAAGATTGCCCGGCAAAAGCCCACGACGATCACCGCACCCGCAAGAGCCCCATACCAAGCGTCGATCGATGCGATTCGTCGCACGGCGGGAATAGCCAGTCCCGGTCGGACCGTCATGAACTCCAGAAAGAGAATCCCAAATATCCCAAAGATGAGCAGGTGGTGAGCTATCGCGAGAGCAAGGTCCAGCATGACAACGCCTCACGCGGATTCCCCGGGAATGAGGGGCATTTTGACACATCGGGTCGCCGGGGGCGATCGCCCCGCGTCGCCGAGGTGGGACAATTCTGCGTATTGAGCCCATATTGGCCGCTTGACCGACCGGCCACGCTGGCGGATATATATAGCCAGACGGAAGATTGCTACCCGCCCTGTCGGGAAAAAGATGGAAGCGATCGACTGCGGCGGTAGCAAATTAATTGCAACTGAAGGGCGCCGAGGTTGGACGCTGTGGGGCACGGTAAGTTTCGGACGGTCATCAGCTTCGACATGCGGGCACCGGATTTCGGCGCGCCGATCGCCGAGCTCTACGATGCCGCGATCGACATGTGTGCCTTCGCCGACGAGATCGGGCTCGACGGCGTGATCTTTCCCGAACATCATGCCTCGGAAGACGGCTATAACCCGGCACCCGCGCTGATGGCTGCGGCGGTGGCGGCGCGAACTCGGCGGCTGGAGATCATTATCGGCGCAATCGTCTTGCCGCTGCACGATCCAGTGGAAGTCGCCGAGACGATTGCCGTGACCGACATCATCTGCAGAGGGCGCCTTACAACGACCCTCGCCGCCGGATATGTGCAGGCCGAATTCGATATGTTCGGCAAATCGATACGAGATCGTGCGCGGCTGATGGACGAGGGGATCGAGGTCATCCGTCGAGCGCTGGCCGGCGAGCGATTCGCGTATGGTGGCCGTCACATCTTCGTGCGGCCCTTGCCGCGCAGCCGTCCGCCCAAGCTCCTGGTCGGTGGCGGCGTGCCCGCAGCCGCCCGCCGCGCGGCGAAGAACGGGCTCGGCTTTTGGGTGCTCCAGCCCGAAACGACGCCGGCCTATCAGAAGCTCGTCGCGCTCTACAAGGAGGAGTGCCGCGGGTACGGCAGTGAGCCGGGACTCATCATGTCGAGCAGTCCCGCGGTTCACGTCACACGCGATCCTGACGGGACCTGGGAGGACATCGGACCGCACATCCTTCACTTAGTGAAAAGCTATGCGTCCTGGGCGGGCGACGTGGATACGACCACCTCGCCGTTCTATGGATTGGACACCGTCGAGTCAGTGCGCGCGGCGGGCATCATCAACGTGCTGACGCCGGAACAGACGGTCGAATTCGCGAGCAAGAGGCCAATCTCGCTGGCGCCGCTGATCTCCGGACTGTCGCCGAAAATCGGATGGGAAATGCTCGAGCTGTTCGCCGCCGAGGTTTTGCCGAAAATACAAGACGTGTGACCCGGAAGGTATCCGCGCTAATCCGCGATGACTCGGTGAACTTCGCCGATCTTCTTGCCGTCCTCGAAATAACCGAGGCCATAGTCGCCCTTGATCGTCGTGCGCAACGTGCGGCGCTCATACTTCGCATCGCAGCCTTCGACCGCGTGCAGCATGCGCCAATTGTCCCAGATGACCATGTCGGTCACCGACCAGTCGTGCCAGTAGGCGCTGGAACCGGCTGCCAAACGGTTGACGGTGTGGCATACCTCGTCGAGGAAGGCGTCGCCTTCCGAAGTCTCGTGGTGTTCGATGCCGACGGACATCCAGGGGCCGATGTGCAGTACTTTCTCGCCGCTGCGTCTCGTCCAAACTGCGGGGTGCATGGCACGCGGGAAGATCGCGACCTCCTTGAGCAGCTCTTTGGTATTCGGCGACTCTCCCAACGGCACGAAGTTCACGCCAAAACGCATTTTCGTGAGCCTGACGTCGAGCGTGTAGATGATGTTCAATTTCTCGAGCTTCGCGCGCATATCCGCAGGGAACTTCTTGTAGAGCTCGATCCCGTCCGCAAATCCGGTCCGCCCGCCTACGGGCGCATTGATTGGCGCGCGCAATACTCCGGCGCGGTTGAGCTCGTTGTTATAACAATGGTCGAAATGCCAGGGTGAGAAGCGCGCGAGTCGCCGGCCGCCAATTTCCACCAGGCCGGCCACATTGTTCGGGTCATTGCTGGGCACGTAGTGCATGTCGATCACGCCTTCGGCGAGATCATCCGAGGCGGCATCGCGCGGCGTACTCTTGGTCGGATGATCCTTGAGCGGCCCGAAGACCTTGCTGATCTCCACTTGCATCTTCGCGCTCGGCTCGACGCCCTTGAACACGATGAATCCACGGTCCTCGAATAACGCGTTGAGCTCCCCACGCACATCGTTGTCGGCCAACGTCTCCTTGCTCACACCTTCCACTATCGAACCGAATGCAAGATCATCCCTCAAGTTGCGGACGCTGATACCTGGCATGTTGCTCTCCTGATCATCCATGTCCCACGCGGTGCAGCGCTGCGGGATCTAGGGCGGGACTCTACGATACTCGCAGCGCGCTGAGAAGATAAGGGGGGCAACGGTTCCTAACCTACTGATTCAGAATGGATTCCCGATGACCGCAGCGTCAGGGGGTTCTCTGCGAGACGAAAGCGGGTAACTGACAGGCGACACCCGCCACGTCGGCGCGCCCACGAAGAAGACTTGCTGCTCGCGGCGGAGGAATGACTTTCATTAGCGCGGTTTCCTGCTACCGAGGCCCGTCACTACCGCCGGGAGAAGATCAGGGGAAGTCGTTCCATTGTCAGAGTAGCGACTGTGGGCACGTAGCGGATCTCCTCCACCGGTATCGCCAGTCGGATGTCCTTGAGGCGTTTCGCAATCTGCATGGCGGCGATGCGCAGCTCCATGCGTGCCAGCGTGATACCGAGGCACAGATGAGCGCCGGCGCCGAATGATAAGTGCTTTGCAAGGTTAGGCCGGTCCATGTCGAAGTTGCGAGGACAACTGAACACTGCTTCGTCGTCATTCGCGGACGCGTAGAGAACCAGGAGGTGAGCGCCCTCCGGCAATAGCTTACCGCCAAGCTCGACCTCCTTCATGGTCATGCGCGAGAGCGCCCGGACCGGGGGCTCCAGGCGCAGGAGCTCTTCGACAAATCGGCCCATGCGGGCCTCATGGTTCGCCGACTCATAGAACCGAGCGGCGATCTCGGGGTCGGTCGCGACCTTGAACAGCAGGTTCGTCAAGGCCGTGGAAATCGAATCGTGGGCGCCGATCAGCATGGCTCGCCCCGTCGCCACGAGCTCCTCGAAACTGAGCGCCGAATTATCGTCGTCGATGCGGGCGTCGATGACATCGGAGAGCATGTCCTCGTCACGCCGCTCCTGGCGCTTGCGGACGAGGGCAATGACGTAGTTCTGTAGCTCGCAGATCTGGCTCGCGTTCGCAAGAAACTGCGCCCGCGTCTGCATCAGACTGTACTGGGCATTGTAGGCGTTGGCCCAACGCCTGATCGTCTCGAAATCCAAATCGGGGACCTTCAGCTTCTCGATGATGAAGCGGATCGACATCGGTAACGCGAGATCCTTGAGACCGTCCACCTCGCCTCTCCCCGCCAGCTTGTCGATCATCTCCCCGACAAGTGCTTCGAACCCCGGCTCGAGCAATTTTATGCGGCGTCTGGTGAAGGCCTGCTCCGTCAGCCGGCGCGCGCGCCTGTGGCGCGGCGGGTCGATGTTGACGACATCGGGGATGAAACCTCCGGCATCGCGTTCGAGGATGCTCTTGAGCTCCTCGAGATAGCCGTGCGCCCACTGCTTGTAATAGCCGCGCTCCTGCGAAAAAGTGACGGCATCGCGAAGCACCACGTCGACATCTTGGTAGCGTGACACCAGGTACATCCCGAGGCTCTGGTCGTAGTGAACCGGCGCACCCTCCCGAAGGGCGCGGTAAAAGCCACTGGGACGGGCCTGGATGGCGGGATCGGTAAACTTCAGATCCGAGAGGGAAGGATTGACGTCGGGATTGAAAGGACAGCCAGACATCCCGCGGACTGCGTCGCTCGGCAACATTTTAGCCTCCGCCCATGTGCATGAGAGGATACGCCTGTGTTACCTCTGCGCAACCACACACCCCTATTCCGCTGATCACGGTGTGAATGCGCGATTCTCGTCCTACAAAGGTCGGCCTCCGCAGCCACCCCTCTTGGTGATATCTTCGGACGACGATGACCGAAGACTGGGCCAAGGAGTGGGAGCGCCGAGTTGTCAACGGAGTCTATCCGCTGCGCCGCTTTCTGGGCCGATCAAACCACAGCGCGATATTTCTCACCGAATGCGACCCGCAAAACGTCGCCCAAGCTGCGATCAAGATCCTGCCGGCTGAGCGGGCGCTGACGGATGCGCTACTCGCGCACTGGAAGATGGTTGCTACGCTGTCGCATCCTCACTTGATCCGTCTTCTCGATGCCGGCCGTTGCCAACTCGGGGGCCACGACTTCTTGTTCGTCGTGATGGATTATGCGGAGCAGAACCTCGCTCAGATTCTTCCCGGCCGATCCCTGACTCCCGACGAGGTGCGGGACTTGCTGCCCGCGACCCTGGATGCGTTGGCGTATCTCCACGGCAAGAATCTCGTGCAGGGTGCACTTAAGCCGCCAAACTTGCTGGTCGTTGGCGATCAATTGAAGCTCGCGAGCGATACGATTCGACCCGCCGGCGTACGCACCGCCAGCACTGCCAAGCTATCCGTGTACGATCCTCCGGAAGCCGAGGACGGCGGGGTTTCCACCGCGGGCGACATTTGGGGACTCGGCATCACGCTCGTCGAGGCCCTCACACAGACTGCGCCGGCGTGGTCCCGGGAGCGCTTCGAAAGCGTCTCCTTGCCCGCCAAGCTTGCGCCGGAATTCGCCGATACAGTACAACGATGCTTGAATCGCGACCCCGGCCTGCGTCCCACGATCGCTGAGCTCGAAGCCCGATTCAACTCGACGCCGCCGTCGGCGCCCGCATCCGCCGCGCCGCCCACGATGGACGAACCCTCGGTCCGGACGCAGCCGACCCAGACCTCACCCAAGATACCCATTCCAGCCATCGCCATCGCGGTGGGCATCATCACGCTAGGAGCGGCTTGGACCGGCCTGCGCCTGTTTCATGCCCGCGCCAATGTCGGGCAACCTGTTTCGATACCTCAGTCGCCATCGAGTGTGCTGCCGCCGACGGCTGTGGAGCCCCCGAAGCCGAAGATCGCAGCCTCGCTCCCCACGGTGCTTCATCAAGAGATGCCCGATGTCTCGCACAGCGCTCGCGAGTCGATTCGCGGCGTCATCAAGATTGCGGTCCGTGTGACCGTCGATCGCTCGGGCAACGTCGTCGCGGCGACCTTGGACAATCGCGCGGCGAGCAAGTATTTTGCACGCGTGGCAGTGGATGCCGCCAAGAAATGGCGGTTCACTGAGACCGCAGACCAGGTTCCGCGAGTGTGGCTATTGCATTTCGAGTTCACCCGCGCAGGCTCCACGGCACACGCCGCCGCACAGCGGTAGCGAAGTCGATCGAGGATCTCGGCGACTGCAGTCACGCGGCGACCACCGTGTGCGTATGGTACATCGGTGTCGCGCGCCACCGATGCGATCGAATTTGCGGTGGCCACGAGCACCGAATCGCCGACCTCACGCCCATAGGCGTCGTTGATCTCCTCGAAGCGGTCGAGATCGACGAAGACCAAGCTCAACGGCCAGTTACCGCTCAAAGCAGCCTGAAATTCGCGCCTCAACAGCAGATCGAGATAGCCGCGATTGCAAAGCCCCGTGAGCGGGTCGCAGGACCGCTCATCCGGCAGGGCCGCGGTAGGCGCCTGGAGTTTCGGGCCTGTCGCATGCGCGCCGCCGGCCTGCCCGAGCGCCTGCAGATTACGAAGAATCATGAGATCGCGGGCTTGTTCGAGGATCCCGTTCGCGGCGTGGGGCTGCAGCAAATGCGTGTCGAACAAGCGCTCGATTTCCGGTGTTTCGGCGACGATTTTCTGCATCACCTCGGCCACCGCCGGTGCATCGATGCCGAGCCAGTCCGAGGCATGTGCGGCCAATCGCGCAAAATCAGTTGCGGCCGCAGGCGCCAGCAATATCTCCACGCACTCGCTGCCAAGTGCGACACAGCACGCTGTCACCGCCGTCGTCGATCGATCCACGGTGGGAGGCGCGTGGCTCCACGCCACCGCGCGACACAGCGGCTCGGGCAGTTTCCAATACTCCAGAAGCCATGCACCGAGCTCGGCGTGATCGATTCCAAGGCGAGCCGTTTCGTATTCCGAAAACTCGCCGTGGCAGGCGCTCAGAGGCAGGTCGCGATAGAAATCCGGCGCGGCACGATCGACGCCGAGGATCGCAATATCTTGGAGCAGCGCCGCGAGGAAGATGTCGTCCACGGCGCTTGCACTCTGCAGCGCGCCGAAGCACCTGGCCGCCGACGCGCTCAGGATGGCCCGCCTCCAATAGCGGTCGTAATCCACGGCGTTGCTCTTCAAACCCATGTATTTGCCGACGAGGGAGAAGCCCAGGGCGAGCGTGGTTGCGCCCTGCAGTCCGAGTACGACCAGCGCCTGACGCAGGTTCGTGCTCTTACGCCTTAGCGGCCCCACAGCGTCGATCTTGAGGGCCTGGATGATTTGCGGCTGGGGGTGATCTCTGGGAAACTCGGATTAAGTCAAATAACGAGGAGGTACACGATTCCTCAGCGACGTGATCCTTGCCTTATTGGAGGCCCCGATCCACGAGTCGCCCTGTTTCCGCTCCGCCGGCTCGGGCAAGCTGAGTGAGGAAGGTAATCGCCTCCTCGTGGATCTGTTCGGGTGCCATGCGGGCCAGCTGCGTCAGGGGTCGGCCGTCGCCCTCGGACTTCGCAAACAGATAGCCAAGGTAATAGCCGGCGCGAATCGGAAGCCCCTCGACCGAGACGCTCGCGAGGAACCAGCGGTCTGCCTCAGGCCCGGTCTTGTCAATGTCGCGCAGCATGAGCCGCGCCGCGCGTACCCCGTCGCGCTGCATCCGGATCACCATATCGCGCGGATACCACAACACCTGCTGCGCATCGAGCCGTGGATTCATGCGCTGACTGACGTATGTCGCAAGCCCCTCCGCCCACATCGTCCACCAGGCCGGATCCTCGCCCCCTGGCGCCCGCAAGCTGCTGACCTGCCGGTGGTACAAGTGAAAGATCTCATGATCGAAAAATGCAGGCATATCCGCGGGCTCGTGCACCAGGGCAATAATGTCCACGCCGAACAGCAGATGCTGTTTGCCGCTGAATTCGACCGGATGCCCGTCGAACTTCATGAGGGACACGCCGAACTCAACGGTCGTGTCACACCTGAAATCCGTAAAAGTCAGCATGAACCTTCGCTGCTCCTGCGCGAACTGTGGGCCGACTATATTGGCCAGCGCAGCGACCCGCCCAGCCGTGAGCGGCGGTACGCCCGGGAAAACGACCGCCGCTTGCGCGGGATCGAAATAGCGTAGCGCGCGCGCCTGCATACTGGCGGCGTCACCGAAGACCGCACGACTGTAATAATCAGGGTATCGGGCCGCGAAGTCACTGACAAAAGCCGCAGCCCGTTGATTCGGGGTAAGCCCCGCCGTCTCGGCGGCGAACTTTTCGTAGGCCGGCATCAAGTCCTGATAGCTGCACGGCTTGCCCGCGGCCTCCGCGGTGAAATTAAGGCCGCCAGCCGCGAGCGCGGCCAGCGCGCACAACGATGTTCTCAAGCTCATTTCTCAGGCCACCGAAATTCCAGAGGCCAGTGTAAGCACGAAAGCACCGAGCGCGGTCAAATACAACGCGAGGGCGATCAGCGCCGGCCAGCCGTCGATGACCGTTTCATTCGCGCGAATCAGATTGCTGCTCATGTCTTTTCTCCCGTGTCCTGACATCAAAACACGGCAGGAAAGCAAAAGTTGCAGCTCTCAAGGGCGAACCTGGGCGGCCAGAGAGCGGCGGGCGTTAGAATGATGAGCGGTCCTTCGCCGAACATTCCGCACACAAGGCATTCCATTCATGAGAATTTCCGCTTTCCCTGCGGTGCTGCTCCTACTGGTCACGCTGGCTGCACGCGCCGGTGATCACGGCGTGCGTCTCGTCAAGACCTCGATCCCGATGCCGGATGGGGTGCAATTGGCGGCGACGCTGTACATGCCCGCGGACCTGCACCGCGGGCAGCGGGTGCCGGTTCTGCTCGAGTATTTGCCCTATCGGAAAGACGATGACGACGCGGTGAGCGACTATGGCCATCATGCGTACTTCGCGCGTCATGGCTACGTCGGCGCCAGAGTCGATATACGAGGTTTCGGCAACAGCGGGGGCGCGCAGCCGCCGCGCGAATACTCGGCGCAGGAGCAGCAAGACGCTGAACGGGTCATCGCGTGGCTTGCTCGGCAGCCCTGGTCGAATGGCAACGTCGGCATGCTCGGCATTTCCTGGGGAGGCTTCAACTCCATCCAGATGGCCATGCGCCGCCCGCCGGCCTTGAAGGCAATCCTCGCCGTCGCCGCCACCGAGGCGCTCTTCACGGAAGACGTACACTACATGGACGGCATCATGCACGTCGATGAATTCGAGGTATCCATGGATCTCGATCAGGGCAGGAGCGGTGCGCCGCGATTTCCGGTCGACGAGGACACGCTCGCGAAGCGCATGGACTCGGCGCCATGGTCGCTGGATTACTTTCGACATCAGCGCGACGGCGCCTTCTGGCACGCCCCGGTGCGCCGATTGGAAGATATTCAAATACCCTGCTTCCTGATCGGAGGACTTCAGGACGGCTATCGAAACAGCATCGTGCGCATGCTCGAGCATGTGCCTGCGCCCGTACACGCATGGGTAGGTCCCTGGAATCACGACTTCCCGAGCGAGAGCATCTACGGCCCGCGGGCCGAGTGGCGGGACCAGGCCGTTCGCTGGTTCGATCATTGGCTGAAGGGTATCGATAATGGCGTCGAGCGCGATCCACGGGTGGTGTTCTATCAGCAGCGTGGGCATCCCCCCGGGGCCGAGCCACAAGAGGTGCCGGGTGAGTGGCGCGCAGAGCCCTGGCCGCCGGCGGGCCTCAAGTCGGTCTCATGGTTTCTGGCGCCGAATCGCCAGCTCGCACCGGTCCCGGCGGCCGCGGCAACCGATCACCTGCGCTACGTCCCGTCGGCGGGCGTCGAGGCCGGCTTCTGGTGGGGCGAGTTGCTGGGTGATCAGAGACTCGTCGATGCCTACAGCTTGACCTATGACAGCGCGCCGCTCGAGCAGGACACGGCAATGCTGGGACGCGCGCATGTGCGCCTGTTCGCTTCAGCGGATGCACCTCTGGCCGACTGGTTCGTGCGCTTGGAGGATGTCGCCGAGGATGGGCGCGTGACGGCCATCACGGGTGCCGGCTTGAACGGCGCGCAGCGTCAATCGACCGATCGACCCGAGCCGCTGGTGCCGGGTACCGAGTACAGGCTGGACCTCGACCTGTACTTGAGTTCCTGGGTATGGGCGCACGGACATCGTATTCGAGTCGCCGTCTCGAACGCTCAATGGCCCATGTTCTGGCCGACGCCTTATCCCATGACGACGACGTTACGTCTCGGCGGCCGCGAAGGATCCTCGATCACGCTGCCAGTCGTCCCCGCGCATGGCCAAGCCCCATCGCCCTTTGCACACCCCGAACCGGTCGAGAAGCCGCCTGGAATCACGACCACAGGAGACTACGCGTGGCCCGGGAGCTGGGCTCTGGAGCGCGACGAGGCGACCGGACGGAGCACCGTCACCTGGCGCGGCAGCTCGGCCCTCAAGTTTCCATGGGGTTCGTACGATCATCACGAGCAACTCGTCTACCATGTCGACGATGCGAATCCGGCCGATTCCGCCGTCGAGGGCGACGGCGAGAGCGTAGAGACGCTCCCGGATCGGGTCCTCACATACCGTGGACATCTTCGGTTCGCGAGCGACGCCACGACCTTTCACTACGCCTACACGCGCGAGCTGTTGCGCGACGGGTCGGTCCTCCGCACACGTACCTGGCGCGAGGACATTCCGCGCGACTTGCAATAGCGAGGGAGCAAGAAAAAATGAACATACTGGAAGGCAAGGCAATCGTGATCACCGGCTCAGGCCGAGGAATCGGCGCCGCCTGCGCCAAAGGATGCGCCCGGCGGGGCGCGGCCGTCGTGATCAATGACATCGACCCCATCGATGCGAACGCCACGGCAGCCGCCATTGCGGCGGAAGGCGGCAAGGTGATTGTCTGCGTTGCTGACGTCGCAAAGTGGGAGGAGGCAGGCCGGCTAATCGATACGTGCATCTCGGCCTTCGGTAAGATCGATGGCCTGGTCAACAACGCGGCGCTTTACAACTCGGCACGAATCGAGGCTTTCGACCCGGACGCAGCGCGCTCGCTGGTGGAAGTCAATGTCCTGGGCCCCTTGTACTGCACCGGCCGTGCCGTCAAACCCATGCTCGCACAGAAATCCGGTTCGATCGTCAACGTGGTCTCCGGCGCGCACATGGGCATCCCGAACCTCGGGATTTACGGCGCGACCAAGGGCGCGGTGGCATCGATGGTCTATAGCTGGGCACTGGAACTGGCCGGCTCAGGTGTGCGCGTGAATGCGCTCTCGCCCTTCGGGGCGACGCGAATCGCGTTCCCGGACCGCAGGGCTCCGATTCCGGACGAGATGGCTAAACAGCTTGCCCTGCTGCCGCCGCCGGAGGCGAATTCACCGGTGGTGGAATTCCTGCTTTCGGACCTTGCCAAGAATGTGAACGGACAGCTCGTCCGCATCGACAAAGGCGAGCTGCAACTTTATACACACCCCGCGCTGCTGCTTCCGTCGGTGAAGCGCGCAGCGTGGACCGCGGAGCTCGTGGCGCAAACGTTCGAACATGAGTTCAAGGACCGGCAGATCCCCTGCGGCATCCGCGGCATGACGGAACTTCCAGTCGAGCTGCAAAGCGGGTACTGGAAGCGCGCCAAGGCCGATTGAATCCGCGTGCGGCCGGAACTCACCGCGGGCGGATGCCGGAGGCTGGTGTGGGTTCGACGGCAATCCCGCGGCACCGCGCACGACGGTTATAATTCCCCACATGCGGATTAAGCACCTCGCCCGGCCGCTGTCGCGCCTCTTTGGCACCGCGCCCGAAAATTCGCCAACAACCCCCGATCCGATCACGGCGCTCGATTCGGCGCCACCGCAGCGCCTCGTCGTCGCTGCGCTCGAAGGCGGTGACGAAACCCTGCGCGCGGCGGCCATCGGCAAGCTCATGGACGGCGAGAGTCTGCGGACGCTCGCAGGGCTGCGGTCCGGCACGGCGAGCGGCATCCCCGCGAGCCTCGAGCGCGCCGCGCAGGCGCGTCTTGCGCAGCTCATCGATGCCGGGACCCTCGACTTCGAGACGCTGCGCGTCCCGCCCGTGAACCTCTCCGCCCTCCTCGCCATCGCCGGATATTCGAGCGACCCCGAGCGGCTGCCGCGCGCCTTCGCCTCGATCGATGAGGCGGAGCGCGGAGCGCTTGTCCTCGGCGGGCCCTCGAGCCGCATCCGCCAGCTCGCGGCGCGATCCGTATCGGATCCGATCGAGCTCAGGCAACTCTTGAAGCACTTGCAGGGCAAGGACAAGAACGTCTACAAGATCATCCGCGAGAAGTGCGACGCGCTCAATACCGAGGAGCAGGCGGTCGAGAAGGCCCGGAGCGATGCCATCGGTGCCTGCGAGTCGCTCGAGCGGCACGCGCATCGGACTTACGAGGCCGTCTACGAGCCGACGTTGCGGCACTTCCTGACGCGCTGGCAAACGCTCGAGGCGCACGCGACGCCCGACGTGCGCGAGCGCGCGGCGCGAGCGGCCAAACGCTGCGAGGAGATCATCGCAGAGCACCAACAACGGATCGGACAGGAAGCCGCCGAGGTGGCGGCACGGGCGGCGCGCGAGATCGAACGCGCGAAGGCGATGCATCTCGCCGAGCTCGAGTCCGCGCGCAGGCGCGAGGCAGCCGAACGCGATGCCGCGGAGAGGGCAGCGCGGCGCGAAGCCGAGGAGGCCGCGCGTGCCGCGGCAGCCGCCGCCGAGGCGGCGATGTTGCGCGAGCTCAACGCATTGATGGGCAAGGCGCACGCCGCACTGCGTGAGGGAGCGACGGGACGCGCCTCGGGGCTGCGGCGAGCGCTCGGGGAAAAGCTGGCCGCGCTGGCAAGCACGCCGCCGTCGATCTCCCGCCAGCTGCAAAAACTCGACACATCGCTCGACGAGCTCAAGGCCTGGAAGGAGCATGCGACGGCACCCAAGCGCGCCGAGCTCATCCAAGACATGGAGTCGCTCATCGGTGCGGCGCAGGAGCCGCAGGCGCTCGCAGAGCGCATCCGCCAGCTCCAGGAAGATTGGAGGATGGTGAGCAAGGGCGTCCTCGGCGATTCCGACCTCGATTGGCGGCGCTTTCATCAGGCGGCTGAGCGCGCGTACCAGCCGTGCCGCGAGTACTTCGAGGCGCAGGCGAAGCTACGGCACGCCAATGCTGAAGCGCGCGCGGCCATTCTCGAGCGGCTGCGCCTGTTCGAGGCCGCGCAGAGCGGCGACGATGCGGATTGGCGGGCATTCGCGCGGGTGCTGCGTGAAGCGCCCTTGGAATGGCGCCAGCACTTCCCGGTCGAGCGCGCGGCGGCGCGCGAGTTGCAGAAGGAATTCGACGCCGCGATCGGCCGACTGCAGGGGCGGCTTGCGGCATGGCACGCGAGCAATGCCGAGGAGAAGCGGCTGCTCATCCGTCGCGCCGCGGGACTCGTCCACCTAGAAGACGGTCGCGAGGCCACGGAGACCGTGAAACATCTGCAGGCGCAATGGAAGGAGCTCGGCGCGGGCGCGCCCGATCAGGATCGGGGTCTGTGGGAGGAGTTTCGAGGACACTGCGATGCGGTGTTTCAGAAGCGCCAGCAAGCGCATGCGGATTACACCGCGACCCTCGAGTCGAACAAGGCGCGAGCGGTGGCGCTGTGCGAGGAGGCGGAGCGGCTGGCGGGGAGGTCGGGGTCCGATTTGCTGAACGGCGCCGTCAAGATGGCTGAGTGGCGTGCGGCGTTCGAGACCGTTGGCGAGCTACCGCGGGCGGAAGAGCGTGGGCTCAAAGGGCGGTTCGAGCGCGCGCTCACTCGTGTAAAGGCCTCGACATCGGCGCAAAGAGCCCGGGATAAGGAGCGGTCGCTTGAGGATCTCCTCGAGGCCGCGAGCCGGATTCACGCTTACGGTCGCGCGATGGCGCAAGCGGCGCAGGTTACCGAGCGCGAGGCGCTCAAGCAGGCGGCCGAGATTTTCATTGCCGGGGTCTCGCACTGGCCAAAGGGGGGTGTCGAGGCGTTGGCGGACGCGTGGGGCACGGCCGAGGCCGCGGAGCCGCTCGAGGCGACGCGCGAGAAGGCGCTCAGGATTCTGTGCATCCGCGGCGAGATCCTCGAGGATCTACCGACGCCTGCAGAGGATCAGGAATTGCGACGGGAGTATCAAATGCAGCGGCTGGTGGAGCGGATGGGGAAAGGTAACGCTGGGGCCGATGAGAGCGTCGAGAGCCTGACGCTGGAATGGACTCGGAGTGGCTTCGCGTCGGAGGACGTGTATCAATCGTTGCTGGGGAGACTTCGCAGCACGCTGCGATCTTCACGTTCTGGCGCATCGCGAGGGACCTGAGGGTGGCGGGCGCGACGGATCTACCGCAGCCGCCGAGGCGCGCCTAACGCTTTGACGCGGTCCGCGGCCGGTACTTCTTCGGCGAGGTCGCCGGCAAACTCGACTGGATCAGGGCCTCGCGCTCCTTCCGATTCAGGGGCGATGGGGACGCCTCCACCAGCTCTTCCTCCGCCAGGGTATCGGATGGGACTCGCTGACCGCCGGGAGGCGTGAAGGGAAACAAGTCCGCAATCTTTCCGGCGGATACGAGCTCCAGGATTCTCGCTTCGCCCAAGGTGCTGAGCCGTGTTACGGCTTCCACCACGGCTCCCAGCGTGGCCGGCGCCTTGGCGTCCAACCGCATGAATTCACTCATAAAATCCACCTTTTTTCACATGCATAATACTACTATACGCCGCTTCGTGATTGCCACCTAGCGACTCGCGTCAAGCGCGGCGGCGAGCAATTCGGCCACTGGCTCATCGGCATAGAAAAAGCGTCCGTCATTGGGCCGCCGGAGCGACGGCGGTAGCCCCGCTGTGGCCGGCAGGCGGATGAGGCCAAGCCGATCATAGACCGCCAGCAGGCTGTCCCCACCGGCCGCCGCAGCGTGCAAACCTATTCGTCCGGCGAGCCCCGCGTTTTGGCTCAGTACGATGGCGCTATCCAAAAGCACGCGTCCCAACGCCGGCGGGTTCGACATACCGAACTCCGTCGTTAGCACTCCCGCATCCGCCCCGCTCATGAACCAGACGAAATGCGATTCGGCGGGGTGCTCAATATCGAGATAAGGGTAGGCCTCGATCACGATCAACATTCCCACTCGCAGGAAACGTCCGCTATCGGTCCGCGCCCAAATTACCAGGGGTCGGCAATACCGGCGCTTGGACCGCTGCACGAGATGGCACAACGGCAACAATACCGACCACGACCAGTACCGGTCCGCGCGGGAAGCCATCGATGCGTGCTTCGGCCCAAGTCGTGTGTCCCACCAAAGCGCATCGCCGGCCGCCATGTGGGTCATGCGAATATCGACTCTCCGGCGCTTATCAAGCTTGCTCGGTGCGGAGCGCGCAAACGTTCGTGACATGCTCAACGGACTCGCCGTACATGTTTGGCAAAAGCACCCGGGTCGCCATCGTCCCGCGGATCATCACACCACGCCCTCCAGGGGATTCGCATGACTTTTGCTACGGCGCGGGCCGAAAAAACTGGCTCGCGACCTTTCCGTCGGCGTCCAGAAAGATCCGCCATTCGAGCGATCCCTGCTCGAACTTCACGGAATAGATGTCGGAACCGCCGGGTCCAACGCCTTTGAACTCCACAGATTTCAGGGAGGCGAGACCGGCGATGAGATCCTCCGCATACGGCATTTGTGGACGTGCAATTTCGGCGAGCGCAGGGGTGTCCGAGTAGCCCATCAGCCCCGCAAGGAAAGCGAGTAGGTCGTTCGCGCTCGAGCGCAACGCACCTGCCCCGGCCAGATTTGGGATATCCCATGACGAGACCGTCACTAGATCCGCGCTGTGGCCAACGGCGAGCCGTTGCCGCATTGGCCCGGACAGAGTGATTCTCGTGCTGCTCATGCATCGCAGATTCGTGTGACGACGAGCTGCTCGTAGTCCATGCCGGCACGCCGCGCGAGCCCGATGCCCAACAAGCCGAAGCCGAGATTGGAGTATTCAAATTTGACACCGATGCCACGGTGCAATTCGTAAGACGATAAAAAGGAGTACAGCGCGTCAACTCCGTAATCGGCGTACGGATTTTCCGGATCCTTGGGACGAAAGTTGGCCGGCATGCGGGGCAGTCCCGAGGTGTGGGTCGCCAGATCCACGATGGTGATCTGCGGCCCATTGCGCTCCGGAATCTTTACCGACGCGGGAAGGTACTTTGCGATGGGGTCATCGAGCTTCAGCTCGCCCCGTTGCGCCATCTCGGCGGCCAGCAGCGCGGTAAAGACCTTGGTGATGGACCCAATCTCGAAAATGGAGTCCCCATCGAGAGGGCATAGAGTTGCGGCGCGACCAAAAGCGCCAAGCCGCGCAGCGCCAGAAACCACCCAAAGAGCGAGATGAGCGCAGCCGCCAGGTTCGACCAAACCTGGTGGAAGGCGATAACGATGAGCCCCATCAGTAAAAGCATGGCGCCCATGATCCACACGATGACTGGGTTTTTGAAGAATGCACTCAAAAAAGGCGCCGTCGTCAGATCGGGCATGCGCACGATGATGATCCCCGTGACGATCATCACATAGGGGCCGATGACACGTGCGAACGCACGCGTGCGAGCGCTCGCTTCATCCGAGGCAGGCATACGATTCTCCAATCGCCACGCAACGAGACACCATTATATAGCGCCCACCGCGCCCAGCCTGCTTCGGTATCGCGGTGTTCCGGCGGCCTGGAAGCGCGGGGTCGCAATCGACCGGGGCTTCCGGAGCGCTTCCGTAGCCATAATTCGCCCCCGCCGCAATCGGTGATTAGAATACACATGGGACTTCACGAGCGGTCGCTAGGGAATATGGGATCGAACAGATCGCGTGATCGCGTATTCCGCGCCATTGCTCTGGCCGTGCTCGCGACAGGCTGCATGACGGCGTCTCGGTCGGCAAGCGGCAAAATGGTGATCGGGATCGACGATATCGGCGGCACCGTAAGCAGCGCCCGCGGCACGGAAGCCGGCGTGTGGGTGATCGCCGAAACGCACGATTTTCAGACTCGCTTCGCGAAAATTGTCGTGACCGACGAGGCCGGTCGCTACCTCATCCCGGATTTGCCCGCGGCAAAATACAGCGTGTGGGTGCGCGGTTACGGCCTCGCCGACTCTCGCGAGGTCGACGCAAAGCTCGGCCAGCATCTCGATCTGGCAGCGGTCGTCGCTCCCGATGCCGCGGCTGCTGCAAGAATTTATCCCGCCGCGTACTGGTACGCGATGATGCGAATTCCCGACGAGGCGGAGACGGCAAAGCTGCCGGGCGGCCGCAACGGCTATCTCATGTGGATGAAGAACATGGGTTGCGTCGGCTGTCATCAGCTCGGGGAGCTTGCGACGCGCAGCATCCCCAAATCCTTGGGAACGTTTGAATCCTCGCAGGAAGCCTGGCTTCGGCGCATACAGGCCGGACAGGCCGGCCGCCAAATGATCAACATCGAACAAGGCGCCCTCGCGGGCATCCCGATTCGTTATCTTTCGGATTGGACCGACCGCATCGCCGCTGGCGAGTTGCCGGCGACAGCGCCCGCCCGCCCGCAGGGGATCGAGCGCAATGTCGTCGCCACCGTTCGCGACTGGTCCGATGGCAAGGCTTATGTGCACGACCTGTCGGGGACCGATCGCCGCCATCCCACTATTAACGGAAATGGCCCTCTGTACGGCGCCCCGGAGTTGAGCACCGACCATTTTCCGGTGCTCGACCCGGCCCGCAACATCGCGACCACCTTGGAAGCGCTAGTTCGCGACCCTGATACGCCGACCACTCACGATGATCCGGTGCTCGCACCGTCTCCTTACTGGGGAGAGGAAAGAATCTGGAATTCCCGAGCCATCGCCCACAATCCGATGCTCGATCGATCAGGCCGTGTTTGGTACACGGCGCGAATTCGCGCTGCAGCCAATCCCGCGTTTTGCAAAGCGGGCTCGGCCCATCCCTCCGCGAAGCAGTTTCCCATCGACACGTCCGAACGCCAGCTCGCGGTATTTGACCCGAAGAGCGGTAAGTACACGTTCGTCGACACGTGCTACGGCACCCACCATCTGCAGTTCGCCGAAGATGCGAACGATACGCTCTGGACGAGCGGGGGTCATGAGGTCATAGGCTGGCTCGATACCAAGAAGCTCGATTCGACGGGCGACTCGGCGGCTTCTCAGGGTTGGGCGCCCTTTGTGCTCGACACCAACGGCGACGGCAAGCTCGATTCGTGGGTAGAGCCCGGTCAGGCGCCGGATCCGAAGCGCGACTTGCGGTTGGCCGTCGGCATTTATGCCGTTATGCCCAATCCCGCCGACGGCAGCATCTGGGGCTCTGTGGCATTTAAATATCCAGGCGCCGTTCTTCGATTCGATCCTCGAACCCAGCTCAGCGAGATTTACAATGTGCCCGCCCCGGGCTTCGGCGTGCGCGGCGCGGACATCGATCGCAGCGGCGTGATATGGGTCTCATTGGCCAGCGGGCATCTGGGGGAATTCGATCGGCGCAAATGCAAGGGTCCGCTCAAGGGGCCATTGGCGACGGGTGATCAATGCCCCGAAGGCTGGAGCTTCCACCGTCTGCCGGGGCCAGGGTTCGTGAACGTACCGCAAATGAGCGTCGAATCGAGCTATTACACTTGGGTAGATCAGCACGACACGCTCGGATTGGGTACGAACGTGCCGATTGCGACGGGTAACTTGTTCGACGGAGTCCACGCCTTCGTCGGCGGGAAATTCGTGACGCTGCGCATCCCCTATCCGCTTGGATTTTACGCAAAGGGCCTCGAGGGCCGCATCGACGATGAGCATGCAGGCTGGAAAGGGCGTGGCATCTGGATCACGAGCGGCGATCGGACCCCCTGGCACAAGGAGGGCGGCAAAGGCACGAAGCCACTCGTCGTGCACTTCCAAGTGCGCCCCTCGCCGCTCGCTGATTAGGTCCGGTCGGCGGAACCTTCGCGACGCCACTCCGATTCCCAAGATTAGGCGAAAGATCTGTCGAATCTGACCCCCTTTCATCGTCGCGTCTTCAGGGAGGCGGAGATCTGAGATCTGCTCCCCAAGATCCACACTACATTGGAGGCAATTCATGAAGACATTTCTCGCAATTTTCATCGGCTCGGCCTCTGCGCTCGAGAAATCTGGGTGGAATACGCTGGACGAAGCGAAGCGGAAGAAGCTGGAAGCTGCGGGCATGAAGGCGTGGGGAGATTGGATGGTCACACACAAGGCAGCCATCCTGGGAGAGGGTGGCCCCCTCGGAAAAACGAAACGCGTAGGGCCGCAGGGAGTCTCGGATATCAAGAACAGCATGGCCGGCTACGTGCTCGTCCGAGCGGATTCTCACGAAGCCGCTGCGAGGATGTTCGAGAATCACCCGCACTTCGCAATATTTCCCGGTGACTCAGTCGAAATCATGGAGTGCCTGCCGATTCCTGGCCAGTCGCGCTGACGGAGCGCACCAATACAGCCTGCTGGTGCATCCGGTCGCGCCGGGCAAAGGTCTAGCGGTGTTTGCCGGCCTCGCCGGGCCAAGACCCCTCAAGCTGATGAGCTGGAAGCCCTTTCCAGCGGGGTCGGTGGCTAACATTTATCGGCCGGCGTGAACGGGGCAGTGACCTCGGATCCTCGGCAACGAGGCCCCGCTCTGTCAGTCGCGGTTTCTTGCGCAGCGCCTCGCGCAAAATCTGCTTCACGGCCGCCCTCTGTGTGGCTCCGTACAGACACGGCCGGGGGCGAGCGGATTTGGAGCGCCGGATCGCCACACTCAAGAAGTTGAGCCGTGAGCTCGACGGCTGCATAGGGTGCGGGCGCTTATCGCTCAAGATATGTCGATTGCGCAACGCTTGGGATCATCTCTCAGAGGAGGGTGCGGGTCCTAGCGTTGTCCCGGCTCAAGGGGTCCCGGGATTCATCTTTGCCGCGAAGTTGAGCCAGACCTCCCATATGATCTCGGAAACTTCCTCGTAGCGACCTATCTCGCCGACCTTCGCCCTATCTAACCGGCGACAAAATTCTTCGTAGACGATGACCTGAACGTCATCCGCACTGTGCGCATCTTGCAGTCGCGGAAGGATGGTCCCGGCCTCCGGATCGTACTCATGGGTGTTTCTACCAACGTTTACGCCGATAGGATCAGCAGCAAACAGAGCCGCAGAAACTTCGTCGAACAGGCGGCCAAACCTGACCTTAGGGTTCTCGCGTTCAGAGGTCATGGTCCCGGCCTGTGTGCGACGATAGTCCGCCTTACATTCGTCATTTCGCGTCCTCGCATCCCTGCTGTCGCCTTACCTCTTCGACACGTTTGTATTCCGCGTCGAACTGATCCCGAAGCGTCTCGGTCGTCAGTTCTTCGCGGATGACGGCGAGGGTCTTCAAATTGTTGGCGCCACACGTAAACCCCACGCATCGAATCACCGAGTTCAGCATCGACGGCATGCGCCTCGGAACATCGGCGATACGCTCTACGTCTTCATTGGCATGCACGGATGCCAACCCAGTTACCGCAGCCATGACCGCCGTCACATCATTGCTTCGGATCGAGGTCCGGAGCAGGGTGGCCGCCTCCACAGTATCCGTGGTTACCCGTTCGGATGGAACTGCCGCTGTGATCAGACAGCTTGCGATGACCGCCTGAGCCACCGGATCCCGCATCGTCGCGCCCGCGTCCGGCGAGTTTCTCTCGTGCCATGCGCGGCGCATTTCGTCGACGGCATCGGAGGGCCCAGGCGCGCAGCCAACGGTAAGCAGTACATGTAACGACGGCTTCGCATACGGTGCGTCCAATGCAGCTCTGACCTGCGCCGCAGTGGGCTGGCTGAGAGGGAGCGCAGTGTTGGGGGCCAGAGCAACCTGGGCATCCACTCGCTTCCCGATAAGTGGGCCTTTGCCGTTGCAGGGTCCTTTGGGTTCCGCAATGAAGTGATCGATGTCCGTCAACTCTGGGGAGCCGACATAGGCAGCTCGAATGGAAGCAATACCCGATTTCGCCTCCGGAGTGCAGTTGACGCTGAGAGCCATGATAGCCGGCATCGCCAGCATCGATTGAGTCGGCGCCATGCGGACGATCGTGGCGATGTCCTCCTGCGTCAGCACAGGCGCAAGTCCCATCATGGCGACGCCCGCCAGCGCCGGATCTGATAGCGCATTTCTCAGAAATGCCACAGCCGATGGATCCGCGGTCGCGGGCCCGTCAGGCCCCCCGCTTGCCGCGACGAGGCAGTTGGCCATGAAGACTTGCACAATCGGGTCTCGCGCCGCAGCGTCGGCCGGCAGCGATGCCCGGTCCCGCCAAACGTTCCGAACCTCCATTACGCTCGTTGTATTGGCGGATAGGCAAGTCGCTCCGGTGAGCCGGCGGATCGCCTCAGCCTTGCCGGCGCACGTCAGCGATTCAGTGAGGCTCCCTGGGGCCACGATCGCACACGGGACGGCGGGATAGTCCGGTGCCGATGCGGAACATTGAGTCGTGCCCGGCAGAGAAAAGGAGAACCACAGAAGAAACGCGAGGAGGAAAACCGCCGGCCGGCTCCTCCCACGCGTGAATTGAATAAGCCCCCTCACGCGCAAATCGTCTCATCCCTGACGATCGAACGCTACATCGAGCCTACCCGAGTGGATGCGTGAAAGGTCGATCCTCGCCGATCAGCGATTATTCGACGGCTCGTCTCGAGCTGGCCTCCCACTTCACCCGACACACGGCCACCGGCATCCCGCGCTCCCCACAAAACTCCAGAAACCGCCGCTGATTATCCTGCAATCGATCGCCAGGCCCCTTGATCTCCACCATCCGATACCGCCGCTCGTTCGGCCAGAACTGCACCAAATCCGGAAATCCAGCGCGATTCTGCATCACATCCCGCACGATCCACTCGAACCACAGCCGCAGGTGCGATGCGGGAAAACAGAGCAATGCCCGTTCCAGGAGCTCCTCGGTCAATAGTCCCCACGCCACGAACGGCGCCTGAATGCCGGCTTTCAATACGCGGCGTCGGCGAATGATGTTTTTGTAACCTCCCGCCTCAAGCTCCGCGAAGCACTCGGCGAATCGCTCCCGCCGGCGCTCATAGAAGTAAGGGCTCTCGAGGTCCGCGGGACCATATTGAAAATCATGGAAGAAGGCGCCCGGTATCGGCGCAAAAACCGCATCCCAGCACAACAGCCCAAAGAGCGAATTGATCAGACCGTTCTCAACGTAGTGAACGGTGCAGTGCGACTCGTCTTGTTGCGCCAGATGATCGCGCACATGAATTTCCAGCGCCCGTCCGTCCGGTGGCACTTCGAGCGACAGGTCGAAACTCGCCACCGGTGGCAATTCGCGCGTCTCCGTCTGAGCGATGCCGAGCTTTCGATTCAATCGCGGCAGGACCCGGCGCACTTGCTGGCGCTCCGCCTCGCTTTCCGGATTCGATGTCGCCATCAAACAGAGATCCCGCGCCGCTTGCCATTCGTGCAGTCGCTCGAGGATTCGTGCCGTCCGCATGCGCGCACCGCGATACCGGCAGGTCGAGAACAGGACCGACGCCGCGGGCGCATCCAATCGCTCGTATGCCGTGGCGACCTGAAACAGCAGCCGCTGCCGATGCTCCTCCAACCAGTCGCTGTCGGCGACGGGTGGCGGGATGCTCGCGACAATCTTCGCGAGCTCCTCGCCCTCCTCCAACGCCAACTGACACTGATACAGCAGGTGAAACGCATCGATCTGCGCCCTCGTAAGAAAAGGCGCGGTGTGTACGGGGACCGTCTCGTATGAATTAACCCCGAGGTCCGACAGCACGAACGTCGTCCAGTCTTGATGGAAGTTCCCGAAGTAAATCAACCGGAGCCGCTCGGCCAGCGGCTTCACGACCGGACGGAACACTCGATCGTCCAAATGCGCGCACCAGCCGTGAAATGGCCTCGGTTCCGTATGCTGTTCGCGCAGCACTTCGAGGAGATCGGGCTTATTCAGCCGAGAAATATCTCGCGATAGCGCCAGATTGGCGGTGAGCTCCGCTTTGGTGAGCAGCCGATGCAGCGCTTCCACACCCAGGACCGGTTCCTCCAGCCACCCGGCATCCAACAGCGGCGCCGCCGCCACGGCGGTATCTCCAATCTCGGGGTACCGCAAGCGACTCAAGCGAAAGAACAGGCCCCGCCGCATGATCATCCGCACCAGCAACGCGCAGGAAAGCTCTGGTAGCACTGCAAATCGCCGGATGAACTCCCTTTCCACCCCCGTCAATAATTCCCGATACCGGCCTTCCAGCGACTCGAGCACCGTCCTGAAGTTGTTCAGGTAGTAGAGGGGATCCGGCAAGACCCATCGCCCCCTCTCCATCTTCAACTCTGCAACTCTTCGCGCCATGACCTGAATTCTTACGTCTCCCGCCGCGAGACGTCCATCCAGTCTTTCGGCACGAACATGACTGTATGGGCAGCCCCCAAGGGGCCCCCCTGCGCCGCTACACACTACAGTTGTGGGAGAGACGCCTACAATTCTTTGCTTACCTCCGGCTATTGATTGATGGACAGATTGCGCTAAGCTGTCGCTTGCATGGCAGCAGACTCTGCACGCGAAGTCGAATTCATATCGACCTTATTGTTGATATTGCCGCATCAGAGGCGATCGCTGTATCAATCACCCCCAACTCCATCACGAGCCTATGAGCAATCCCAATTCTGGATCCCCGCGCCCTATCCTTAAGCTAAAGGTCGCACCGCGAACGACCGTGACCAAGCCTCCGTCAATTCCTAAGTCCGTCACGCACGCGAAACTGAAACCCGACGCTCACTGGTCGGACGAATACAAGCAGCGTATGCAGGCGGACATGGATGCATTGACGTCTCGCTAAGCCCGGGGTACCCCGGTCCGATGGCGGGCAATAACCCGCCACGCGGACCTTGTCTATGTCTGTAGACCGGCCTGACGAGGCACGGGGACGCCTCGGGGCGCATGATTAGTGGCGGACGCCTGGCCCGCCCGGCGTCGGTCGTGAATCAACCCGCCTGCGCTACTCCACCACACAGGCTACGAACACCGTCGACTTCTGACCCATGGCGGCAATCTCCTCAGTGGAACGCGTATGCCATCGCCGGTTGGTCGAAACTTTGATCCCGTGCGCCGCCAGAAAGATCTGTGCAACCTCACCGCGAACCGCGAAGTTCACATTCTGCGGAGCATTTCCGGTCACGGCTGCCATGGTCGGGGACGCCTGCGACACAACCACACCGATCACGAGACCGGATGCATCCAACACCGGTCCACCACTGTTGCCCGGTTGCACCGGCGCGGATATCTGCAAGAGCGTGTAATCGTTGTTGATCCCGGCCACCGAGTTGATCTGCCCGAACGTCGCTTTTGGCTCGGTGGAGAGAATGCCGGCCAGTGGATAGCCGATCACTCCTATTGATTCGCCCAACGTACCGGGTTGCGATTGAATTCGGAAATGGACCGGCTCCCCGAGCGCCGATGCGCTCGCGGCTCGAAGGATCGCCAGATCGTTCTTGGGATCCACGCCATCCACTATCGCGGCGAGGGGCGGCGAGCTCATGGCCTTGACGATGATCGACTTGCAATGGTTGATCACATGAGCATTGGTCAGCACAGCACCCGATCCGTCGACGACGAATCCAGACCCAGAGAGGAATTTCGGCTTGGGTTGCGTCGCCGCCGCGCCGCCCGAAGTCGCGCAGACGAGCGCGAAAATCCGGTTGTTCATCGGTTTATCCGGAAGCGGCACAAATCTGCTCTTCCAGTCCGCCGTCTCCCCACCCGAGCCGACCCGCTTGTCACCCAAATACCCCGTAGTCACGATGCCGATGAAGGTTCGTTCTGCGCATTTGATCGCCGTGCGCTGCACATGCCGATCCATCGTTATGTTGTGAGAGTTGGCACGCGGGGTCGCGTATGTGGTGGCGATGTCGACGATCGTAATGTCATCGGTCTTCTGTATTGAATCAGTATCGACCAATATTTTGTCCGTAGGCACAGAGCCGTTTCCGACTTCCACCCATCGGGCGGCGTGGCTAGATAGCGGTAGGATGCTCAGAATGGCGCCCAACAGGGAAACGCAGCGGCTCGCGAAATGCGAACGGAAGTACGGGCTAGACCTATTGATAGGGCATCTCCATCGCCGGCAAGACCGGCGCAGCCTCTGCGCTATTCCGTAGATGACCGGTAGCTACTCAAGAGAGTATAGCGAAGTGACAACCCGCGGAAAGCTGAGATTGGGCCCACTGGGCCGCGCCATTGGCACGCGGTTAACCGGCGTGCCCAGCGGGGCCCTGCTGCAGTGATCTCCGGTTCTTCGCCGGACCGGGTTGCCGCGCTCTTGTCGAACGATTGCCGTGTCACCAACGCGCGACAATATTCAAAATCAGCGGGGCTTCGGGGCCAGCGCGAAGGTGTGCATCCCAGCCGCTTTGAAGACCCGGCGCGTAAACTTCCATCCTTCCGGTGTTCGCAGGAGTTCGTCGTTGTAGAAGCCGAGGATTTCCAACGCCTCGTCACGATCTGCGAACTTTCCGCACTCGCGGATGACCGAACGCGCCGTAGCTTTTGCGCCCTCGACGGTGATGATGGCGGGCGAATTGATCTGAACAAAATAGGCCATCTGTCCCACAAAGCCGGCCATTGCCGGCTGAATTGCGGCATGCCCTTGGTGACGCACGCCCAAGTCTGGAATTTCCCAGATACCGTCCGGCATAAAGGTCGACATGACTTGGTCCCAATCGGCCCGACTGGCGCCTTCGGTGTATCTGTTGATCGTCCGCTGAATGGCGATTTCGTCGAGCATTCCAAAGCCTCCTCTTACAGTGCACCCATTCTCTCACGCGCGTGTATCTATCTCATCCTGCGCGCTCCAGCAATATTCCCCGTCGGGCTCTCCCAAGGTATTGTCGGCTCAACGCGATCTCGTGCCAACAGGCGCGGCGAGAGCATGCTCGTGCGCGGACGACTGCGTCCCCGATCCTACGGCTGTCGCGCCACGACAGCTTGGGGCACCTACGGGCGCGGGGGTGCCCGGCGGGTCAGACACCGCCTCCGAGGACTTCTTCACCCCTCCGTGATACGGCTCCGCTTGGGGCCGCCGCGTACGATTCGACGCTTTACTTCTCGATCGTTATTGAGGGATAAACTCCATCATGGGGATCTTGCTCGACGTCGTCGCGGCCGCGCTGATCGTTCTAGGTCTCGCCGGGGCTATGATACCCACGGTGCCAGGTATACCGCTCGTCTTCATCGGCATCTGGTTGATCGCCGGTATCGACCATTACCATCATCTTGGATATGGGTGGCTGATCGGCATTGCAGCGGTCGGTGCGGTCGGCCTGACCATCGACCTGCTCGCGGGCGCATTGGGCGTCAAGCGAGTGGGAGCCAGCAAGCAGGCGGTATTGGGAGCCCTCGTCGGCACAGTGATCGGATTATTTTTTGGCCTCCCCGGCTTGCTGCTCGGGCCTTTCCTAGGTGCCGTGCTGGGCGAGCTCGCCTCCGGCAGCAGCGTTCTACGCTCGACAAACGTCGGCATTAGCGCGTGGCTCGGTTTGCTGTTCGGCACGATTGTCAAACTGATCTCGTCCTTGATGATGGTGGCGTTATTTGGTGCCGTTTGGTGGTGGAACCGCGGTCCTTGAACATGACCGATCTCATCGGTGCCCCCGCCTTAGAACCGCGCCGTGACACCTGCGAGGACTTCTCCCTCAAACAAGGCGGTTCCGTTAACGGCAAGGGTACAGCCGCTACTGCCCCCGCAGAACAACACACCGTTGTGATTGAGCAGGATGCCGTAGCCCCGCGCTTCGAATTTGGCTCCGACATGTGCGCCCAACGGCACCATCCATCCAATGCCGATATTGCCGGAGAAAAAAGTCTCGGTATTTAAACCGGCCTGGTGCGGCCCGGCTTGTTCCGGGGTGGCGGTCGTCCCTCCAAGGCCTCCCATGACATAGAGGCCACGACCGGTTTCCTCGATAAAGTTAGTCCCCCCTATTTGATAGTTGTGGAGCGTGAGTCCTCTATTATTGGTTTGCGGCGGGAAGGCAGCGGAGGTGAGAGAGGTATGCTGCTGGCTGTAGAAGAGCTCAATCTGACGTTTGGGGTCCAATCCGATGTCGCCAGCCAAGCCAAAACTCGAGCCATTACCAAGATCGATGTCCGTATTGTTCGTCGTATCCGTCAAGCTGCCGCCGAATCGGTAGCCGCCGTACAGCGTGAAGCCATTTTCATATTTGGGGCCGGAGCTGCTTTGCGCCTGCGCGTAGTGAGTCGGTGCGACGAGCATCGCGATCAGCGTCGCAATCGCTCGGCACCATGAAGACCCGTGCGCGTCTAACCGGACGCCTGTAACGCCGCTGGTCACCTTATCTTCCGCGCAGCCACCTGGCCGGCCGCGTGAACAGGAGAACCGCTACGATCATATTCACTGGATAATTCAAGCCGTCGATGATGATCCATCGAAGCGGTTGATCAATGCCGCTTTGTGGACTCGCCGTTTCGCCAACATTCATGATCGTGTGCCCCCTTGCTGCCTAACATGATCACGCGAAATTGCCGTTCAAGGCGTGACGGTCGTCACGGCCGCTTTCCTCCCCGACGGCGCCTCTTTAGCCTCCCGCCCACGCGGCCGACGAAAGCCGCACGAATGTCTCGAGACCGTCGCCCCAGACCCTCAAGCGGGTAGAAAATAGAGATATGGAATTCGCCGGCCTATTCCACGGCTGAGGTACTGTGTCAGCGGGCGCTGAGTTTTATCTCGAACTCGACGTCGACCGAATCCGCGAGCGTCGCTACGTTGGCGATTGCCAGATTCGTCGCCGACACTTTGATATCGGATCCCGGCACGGTCGTCGGCTTGAGCAACGGCAAGAGATCGATGTTTACGGATTTCGGCAGGGAGTGGCCGGCCGCGGACTGCAGCAATTCGATGACCTTGCGCGTGGATTCGTCCTGGACGTTGTCGATGCGAATATCATCGATCTCGATGTGCGAACCGGATCCCACCAGCTTCCCGGAGACTCTCACGTCCGACATCATCTCCGTGCCTAGGCAGGAGTCGCCGACGTTGAGTCCCAATTGGGATGATAGATGCGCGTCGATGATGACTCTGGCCGCGTCGAGCGCGACATGAGGTCGCTCGAGGTATGCGTAGCACCTGCCTTTGACCAGGTACCATCGTCCCTGGTCCTTGAATACCGACGCGACTACCAGCGCCTGCAGCGCCTCGCGGCCGATGACGAGCTCGCTGGCGATGGCGCGGCCGACGAAGCCGCAGAGACTCACGCAGGTGACGACCAGCATTCGACGTCGAAAATACCGCGTGTGCGCAGTGCCTTTTCCATCCGGCCATTCAGATTTTGACCGCATCTCGCTTTTCCAGCATTGGCTGAGCCCGGCTCGACAATGGTTATCGGGGCGTTCCCCATGTTCTTAAAGCGACAGAGGACTTGACCGATCGAGCCTTGAATTCGGCCAGCCCCGAGTCGCGCATCAAAAAAACAGCCGCAAAATCGCAGATTTTTGCTTATAGATCAGCAAATTACAGACTCCACGCTGATTGCGACCTTGCGCGGCTGATTGGCGCGGTTGTAGAAATAAACGGTAACCACGTCCTCGCGGTTTTGATTGAGCGCGTGCACCGCCCGCGTGAAGCGTGCCTTGGGCAGCTCCCTCAACCCCGTCTCGTAAGGGGCTCCACGATCGTTCCCCTACGAGCGAAACCAAGCAGACGGCGAAAATTGGCGTGTATTTGCCCAGGCAATCTCTGTTCTCTTTGTTGTCATTTCGATGCGGCACACCTTACCGCGAAGTCGAGCGCGGGTGGATTGCATTGTTGCGCTCTCATACGTAAGGGTCCTCTGACAGGGATGAATTCCCAGGAGCATCCGAGCCGCCGATCGATGCCTAATGCCGCGCGGCGCGCGGCCAGCGGGGCGCTCCCTGGTGGCGGTGTCCCTTACTCGAGCTGTCCCGGCTCCCGGACGCCGCCCCGCGTGTCGAGGCGTGATGCCGACTCATTGCGAAGAGGCGGATCGGGGGTCGGTGATTTGAGCGGCCACCAACCGCAGCGTAACAGACGCAGCACTTTGAGTTGGTCCGTCTGCCTCGCTAGCAAGTCCTGCGATAAATCGACGGGCGTCAAGCGATCGTACAGGCGGACGAGGTCAAGCTCGATATGGTCACCCTGCAGCGCTGCTCGAAGATCTTCAACGGTGGCATCAAATCTCGGAGGAAACAGCTTTAACAAGGAGGCAACATTGCCGCCAAATATAAAGGTATTCCAGAGGCCGCCGGAATTGATCAACCTGCGCGCTCGATGGATGTCCGGCCTTTCGACAAATTCGTAGATACCCGTAGGCATCAGCATGGCATCGTGCCAAGGAACGATGTAGCCCAATTGGTCGTGGGGACCTTGCGGCAGGGCACCGAGCAGATAGACCGGTCCCGGTTCCTCGCCGATCCATTCGACCATGGTCATCAGAGAGTTCGTCATCACCTCTTCATCGTCGACAATATGGTCCGCGGGAAGGAATAGAACCGGCGTTACCGGAGAGATACGGCTTTCGAGCAGCAATAGCGCAAGTAACACTTCGTACGCCGTTCCTTGATGCCTCGGCTGAATGAAGAGATTGCGACTCTGGAGCCCCTTCAATGAGGTCTGCAGCCAGGGGTCGACAGGCGCTTCGATGACCGCAGCGATCCGGTCGAGTGACGTTACCGTGGCGGCGCGGCGCAGCGTTGCGGTCAAAGGATCGCGCTTGTTCGGTGGAGGCTGTTGAGCAGCGCTGCGTCGCTGCGGGTCTTCTCGACTTGCCAGAAGGACACACCAAGGCTCAGCCACTGGCCACTTCTCCCCAAAGTGTGAGCGACGCACGCAAGCGGGTAGTTTACTCTCGATCGATGTCATACGCATGACGCGCGAACCGACTGAGGCTCGTCCGAGGCGGCCCAAGGGTACGCGCCCCGCAGATGCCACGTCTGCTTTGTCCTCACGCTGTTCGGTTAAGCGCGATCATCGCAGCCAGGGAGTCCATGTAGTCCCGCCGGTGCGTAGCCCGCATAGAGTGACATCAGCGCTGCGCGGCCCTCAATCGTCTGGGGCCATCCGGGGAACACATGTCGAAACTCGAAGACCGCGTTGTCGGCGACGGTATCGAGGCAATGATCGCCATCGACGAGACCGGCCAGACCCTGCTGTACGATATCGAAGAAAGGATCGAGCGCCGCGAAGACGTGGTACGTGGGATCGGCATGAGAGGTTGCCTGGCTGTGGTCGCGAGGATATTCAGGCGGTTACACAGGACCGCAAAAGACAGCCACCCGCGTTCCGGGTACCGCCCTTTGCGCGCGGCCGCCCGATCCCGTGCTCGCGAACGATATCCTAATCGCGGGGAGGCTCACAGGGCGGTGGCGAGGCATCCGTGCACAGGTTCGTTCTCGCGTCGAGATTCGCACCCGTTACGCTGTCGTCATCCGGAGCGCTGGTGAGTGAGGCGCAACCACATACCAACCAGGCAACAGCAACCACGCTGGTGAGAATTTTCATGTATCGCTCTCCACGGCTAAGCTTGACGCAGTTACTCCGGCACTCTTGCAACTTGATGCACCCACATTGCGCGTCGACTGCGGATTTGGCAATGCGCTGTAAGTGTCGGGTTATCGCCCTGACTTATTAGTGCGCTGCGGAAGCCGATCAGCTGCGCGGCGGAAACCAACCCAGCCCGCTCCCGGCCGAAACGCTTTTCAGGGCCCTCTACGCTCCGGTGCGGATTAGTTGCCGGCTCTGCATCAGCGCAGCCGTGTGCAGCATGAGAAATAACGGCACGAGGAATGCCGGGATCAGCAGCAGCGGCAGCGTCGCCATCGGAGCGGTACTGATCTCTCCGGGGACCCCGGTCGCCAAGAAGGCATTCACGGTGCCGATGCTGAGCGCGATGAGGAGGTCCACTATCCCGAGGACATTCCAACGGATGAATGCGGCGGTGCCGGCGAAGCCGGGCTGACGCACCAGGGCAAGAATGATCCACGGGGCCGTGAGCCCGATGGCCATGTCTCCGATACCAGCCGGCAAGGCGAACACAGCCGGGAGCACCTTGTAAGCATAGAGCGATAGGAAGCCCAGTCCGGCCCATCGCCAGGCCTGTATTCCCGCAATGAGCCGAAGATCCAGCGCGAGCACGAACTCGCGGAAGGATTGAGAGAGCCGCAGCCACGCGAAAAAGACGCACTAGGGGTGCCGAAACTCCAATCGCAGTGGGCAGGGGAGGTGTCCCGGGACGGCCGACGAATGCGCCGGCGGCCCCGAGTGATACGACGAGCAGGAACCAGGCGGTCAGTGCGATCGCGACGGCGACGCGAATACGGCCTCGGCCGTCAGGCTGAGACACGACTGGCTGGGGAAGGACCATCGAAGTCATGATGCTCTCCTTTAGTGACTTGCATTTTGCAAGTGTGTGGCCAACGTAGCATAATGACTTGCATTCTGCAAGTAACTCAACTTCAATGCGTGGAGAGCCGGACCCATGACTACCGCGAAGCCCTTCGCACGCTCCGCCTGCGCGGTCGCCAACTCGCTCGATATCCTGGGTGACAAGTGGTCGCTCCTCGTGGTGCGCGACCTGTTGCATGGCAAACACACCTACGGTGAGCTCGCGCATTCGCCGGAGGGTATTCCGACCAACATTCTTGCCGATCGCCTGAAGCGTCTGGAAGCTGTCGGAATCATCACCAGCACTCCGTACCAGGAGCGTCCGGTACGGAACGCCTACACGCTTACCCCAAAAGGCCACGCTCTGGGCGAGGTGTTGCTCGCGTTCGTGCGTTGGGGCAAGCAGCACATACCGGGCACGGTTACATTGAACCAGGGGCCGGCGCGCGGCGAGACGTCGGGGGCGACGAGCTCACGCCGCAGGCGCGCCAAGCGCGCCGGATGAGGCAGACACTGGTGCCGCGCTGCCTCGTGCCGAAAGTGCAAACACTCCGCGCGGCTGTCCCTCACGAAACTACGCGCCCACCTCGGCGATGACTTTCCGCTGATCAAGGTGCGCGAAAAACTGCGGTGCCAAAACTGCCGCTCGCGGCAAGTCGTGGTGACCTTCCTCGCGCCGGACCAAAAGACCGGGCGCCTCGTGCAGCTATTTGAAGCGCCGAGGAGCTAAGCGCGCGCGAGTTAAAGGCCGAGTCAGACGCCGCTCCTGGGGGTACGGCCGGCGAGGTCCCGGGAGAGCCTTCTTGCCAGGAGCAGTACGAGTACAATCCCTCTCCTGCAGCGGCCTGCAATGTTTACAAACCTCGGCATCTGGCATGAAAACGCTATTTCTCGTCCGCCACGCGAAGTCGAGTTGGGACGATCCCAAATTGCCCGACAAGGACCGGCCATTGAATGATCGTGGCAAGCGTGATGCACCGAAGATGGGCAGGCGATTGGCGAAGAGCGATGTCAAAGTCGACTTGATCCTGTCGAGTCCGGCGACCCGGGCGATCACGACTGCGCGACTCCTCGCCGATAAACTCGATTACAAGCTCAAGGATATCGTGGTGGACGATCGGCTGTATCCCGGCGCCATGTATGGCCTGCTCGAGATTGTTCAAAAACTGGGCAACAAGTTAGATCGCGTGATGCTTGTCGGTCATGACCCAGCACTGTTGCAGCTGGCGCATCGCCTCTCACCGGATATTACCCGCATGCCGACATGCGCTGTCGCTGAATTCAAGTTCAATGCGAATTTCTGGCCAGACGTGCGCAAGGCCACGCTCGCAACAGCGGCGCTCGATTTCCCAAAGAAACCCTAGGGGGTTTTTCGACACTTGCCACTGTGGCAATCACATGCGCGAAAGTACAGCCCCGATTACCAGTAGCGCAAATCTGTATCCTTCCGGCCAACCGCTCAAGCGAGGCCCCGCCACATTCAGCACCTCGATAGGGTATTCGTCCAGGAATCGCACCATGGCCTCTGCGGCGCGCAGCGGAGTCAGTTCCTTCGCATCGAGCACGACGAGTCGTTTCTTCTCTCGCACACACAAATTCCGCGTCTGCAATGTCCCCCCCGAAAGTGTCCCGTTGAAGAGAATCACGGTGCCGTCGCTGTCCTGCACATTCTTGAGCGTCCGCGCCTTGTACTGCTCCGCGATCTGGCGCGGCGTTCTGAAACTCACCACGCCTGCATCGCCCTCTGGCAACGGCGTCAGCGGATACCGCTCCGGAATTTCTCCATCCTCCGCCAACCGCCTCGGCGGACACCACCCGCCACACGGGAAGCTGGCCACCAACGCCGCATCCAGCGCAGCGCGATCCACGCCCGTCTGGCCGCCGGATATGATCTTCACGAGCCCCATGGCTCAACCATACGCGCTCGATGGGACAGCCCGATTGCAATAATGCGTCGTCTCAGACACAGCTGTTCAGGCAAGCTCGACCAGTGTAGTTACCTCGCATGCATTCGGATGTGCGAGAAACCTCCTGCATTCCTTCATCGACGTGAGTGCCTCCGCGTCGGGTTTGAGCGGGCCAAGCTGATTCTGTTAGCGGATCGATGTTTTCGCAAGACGCCTCGCGTTCGATACCGTCGCGTGATGTATCGGTCCCAGTCCCTTTTCGAGAACAGTGCCTACTGCATGCTGAGTTTGGGCCATCACCGACGCGATCGAGGGTGCGGTGAGCGAGAACGGAGAAAACCATGCCCTGAGCAGGGTAGTGCTGACTTGCCAATTCAGACGAAATATCTGCAATGCCATTTCCCAGTAGGCCTGCGCAAACGCCGCTTGTTTCTCGCTCACCATCCTTTGGAATTCTCGGCGATCCCGCTCCGACAAGACGGGACCAGCGAGAGCAGCGCGTGTCGCCCGGTGTGCGACCACTTGCGGGACGGCAACGGCGAGCTCAATGCATTTCCTTGAAAGTGACTTTGATCTTTGAGCCCGTCGAGTTTTCATATGAGTCAGTTAATCCGCGGTAACGTGTAGGAGGAATGCGTCAAACGATCATCGGCATGGCGCATTCGATGACCGCCCACACTGTCTTGGATGACAGCTTGACGCTCCACCCCCGCCCGCGACGCCGGCGCCACCATCAATGCCGCGAGCGGTGATTGGATCTATTCAGAAACGCTCACTGCTTCATGTTGTAGACCATCAGTTTATTGCCGTCGAGATCGCGGAAATACGCTCCGTAGAAGCCATTCGGGTCGGGACCGCGCACACCGGGTGCCCCCTCGTCCTTTCCGCCAAATTCCAGCGCAACTGCATGCACCTTGTCGACGGTCGTCCGATTGGGCGCGGCAAAGCTTATCTGCACCCCGTTGCCCACCGTTGCGTCGCCCTCCAGCGGTAGGCCTATGATGAACATACCCCCTTCGGGACCCTGATAGCATACGGTGTTCCCCGTTTCCATCACGCGACGGGCGCCCAGTAATTCGCCGATTGCATCGTAGAACTTGGTCGCACGCGCCAGATTTCTTGTGCCATATCGCGCCACTGTCAGCATTATTTTCTCCCAAACTGTTTATGACGAATTCACCATGCGAACTCGCCTTTTCCGAAGATGCTTTAGGTCATGCGTCACCGCAACGACGCGGTGTTCAACTCATATTCTAGCGCATCATCGAAGGCTTCCAAAATAAGCCGCTGATACATATCGGTCCAGATAGCGCGTGGCTCGGAGGAGTCGAAGGCGAAGCGCGCGGCATCACCTCATCGGCAGTCAGGGAGCGCCGAAATCTATATGATGAGATTATGAGCAGCCTGGGACTCGCTGACCTTAAGCGTATCGCGAGCGACGCCATGCGCGCTCGCGGCCTATTGCCGGAGTTTTCTGCCGCGGCATTGACCGAAGCTCAGAACGCGACGGCGGCTGCGGGTGAGCCGGGAAAGGACATTCACGACTTGCGGGACCTCCTCTGGTCATCGATCGACAATGACGATTCGCTCGATCTCGACCAGATCGAGGTCGCCGAGGGGCTAAGCGGAGGGGAGTTTAAGCTACGGGTAGGAGTTGCCGATGTGGATAGTGTCGTCAAGCGCGGCTCCGCCATTGATGACCACGCGCGGGCCAACACCACCTCGGTCTACACGGCCGCGGCGGTTTTTGCCATGCTGCCCGAGCGGCTGTCGACCAATCTGACATCACTTGCGCAGGATCAAGATCGGCTATGCCTGGTGATTGAGATGACAATCGACGCCGACGGCGTCATCGGCCCGTCGACCGTATATCGCGCGCTGGTGCGAAATCGCGCGAAGCTGGCGTACCGCGCAGTCGCCGCATGGCTTGAAGGCACCGGCGCCGCGCCCGCGCCGATTGGCCAACTCGAAGGCCTGGCCCCGCAACTCCGCCTGCAGGATTCTATCGCCCAAGCGCTGAAGCACCGGCGTCAGGCGAAGGGTGCACTCGAATTCGACACTGCCGAGAATCGTACGGTGACCGCGGGTGGCGTGCTCGTCGACCTGCAGCCCGATCCAAAGAACCGCGCCCAAGAACTCATCGAAGAATTCATGATCGCGGCGAATGGTGCGACTGCGCGTTTTCTAAAGGCGCAGGGCCGCACCTCGGTGCGGCGAATTCTGAAAGCGCCCAAGCGTTGGGATCGGATCGTTGAGTTGGCGAAGGAGGCGGGCGAGCAGCTGCCCGATGCCCCCGACGCGATGGCACTCCATGCTTTTCTGACTAAGCGGCGTGAGGTCGATCCGTCTCACTTTGCCGATCTGTCGCTCGCGATCATCAAGTGCTTGGGTACCGGAGAATATGTCGCCGAGCCAGCGGGGCAGACGTCGGAGGGTCATTTTGGCTTGGCCGTGCGCGACTACGCGCAATCGACCGCCCCAAACCGGCGGTTCCCCGATTTGCTCACTCAACGGCTTCTGAAGGCACTGTTGGCCGATCAACCTGCGCCGTACGGCGATGCCGAGCTGGCCGCACTCGCCACGCATTGCACGGAGCAGGAGGGAAATGCTCAAAAGGTCGAGCGGCAAATCGAAAAATCCGCTGCCGCCCTGTTGCTGGGCTCCCGGATAGGAGAGCGCTTCGATGCAATTGTCACCGGCGCCTCCGAGAAGGGGACGTGGGTACGCATCCAGCATCCCACCGTCGAAGGACGGGTCGCCAAGAACTTTCAAGGATTCGATGTGGGTGATCGTGTGCGTGTTCAGCTATTACATGTGGACGTGACGCGCGGATTCATCGACTTTGCAGGAGCTTGATCACTATGTCGCCCGCGAAAGAGCTCGAATTACAGATCGCCTATCTCGATAAAGCCTTTCTCGGCAGCGATGCGGCACGGCCCCTGCGGATTCTTGCCGAGTATTTGCAGCCGCTGGAAGTATTTCGACGCGAGCAAATCACGGACACCATCGTCTTTTTCGGCTCCGCGCGATTGCGTGAGGACGGGCCGCTCGGACGGTACTACCACGCGGCGCGGCAGCTCGCGCGGCTGATCACCGAATGGTCGATGAGCCTGACTACGCCGGCGTCGCGCTTCGTCGTGTGCAGCGGCGGTGGCGGCGGCATCATGGAGGCCGCCAATCGCGGAGCGGCGGATGCCGGTGGACGCAGCATCGGCCTCAATATCAGCTTACCGCACGAACAACGCCCCAATCCCTACATCACACCCGGGCTGGCGTTCGAGTTTCATTATTTTTTCATGCGCAAACTGTGGTTCGCGCACCTCGCCCGAGCGCTGATCGTGTTTCCCGGCGGCTTCGGTACGCTCGATGAGCTGACCGAGATCATCACGTTGGCACAGACGAAAAAGCTCGAGCGAAAGATTCATGTCCTGCTGTACGGGGCGACCTATTGGAATGAGATCATCAATTTCGACGCGCTGGTTCGGCACGAAGTGATCAGTCCGGCCGACCTCGAGCTGTTCAGCTTTGTCGACGCCCCCGAAGCAGCCCTCGGCCACTTACAGCAGGTTCTCGCAGCAAGCGTTGGGGAGGAAACTCCTTCCTTTGCGCACTCGAATCACAGCGGCTCGCCAGTCCGATAATTCAGCCTGCGTCCGGGCCATGGGAAGCCCGAATATGGCGGGAGCGCGCCAGCGTCGCGCGCGTCACCGCGCGCTAATCGCAGCAACGGCCGCCTCATACCAGCTCCAGGACTCAGTTGCGCGCGCGCGCTCGACGAGGTACACCCGACGCAAGAATGAGGGCGCTCCTTCTACCGGACGCAAGCGGTGTGTGGCAATCAGCGGACCCGCTACGCGCGAGGGTAGGTATCCTTTCGAATCGGTTCGCAACAGGTACTCCAGCGCCCAATCAGAGGCGGCGATCGTGACGGGCGACGCTCGCGCCGCGGGAAACGCCTCGGCATGCTGGCGTCTGAACTCATCACCATGGTCAATGTAGACGTACGTTGAATCGAGCATGGCCGATCGATCGACACTCGCCGAGACAAGGATGAGTTCGTCCTCGAGCAGCAATCGGCTGGTGTACTCCTCCCCGGCATGCGGTACGAAGCAAAACGCGACGTCGATCAATCCCATCTCGAGCCAGCGCTGCAACTGCCGCTGCTCGCCCGGCCACATTGCCGTGGCGATTCGTGGCGCGTGTGCACGCACATGATCGAGAAAGCGGCTCCCGACGTTGCGCCAGAGGTCGAATTCGAGACCGGCATTGCAAATGCCCTCCACCCCGGGGGGCAGCGCAATCTCGTAGCGCGCCTGGCGCCAAACCTGAGTCATGAGTTCGGCATAGCGTTGGAATTTGAACCCTGCGGAGGTGAGAGCGGCGCCGGATTTGCGGCGGTGGAGCAGCTTCTGGCCGAGCTTTTCTTCGAGGGTGCTGATGCGAGCCGTCACGGTCGAGGGAGTGACATGCAGATGGCGGGCGGCCGACACCAGACTTTGAGTCCTGACCACCTCTAGAAAAGTACGGAGCTCTTCGAGATCCATGATTCGATAATACCGAATTAAATGACGAAAATATTTCGCTTTTCACCATTAAAGGAGTCTGGCACCGTAGTATCACTGCGATGCGGAGGCCAAATGCAGTTCAACAACTTCCTGGGGGCTTACTACCGGGACCCGAGCTACGGCGGCGATCGCCTCTACGCCGACATGCTCGCGCAGGCCAGGCTGGTCGAGCGGCTGGGGTTTCGGGGCGTCACGATCCCCGAGCACCATTTGATCAACATCCTTTTGATCCCTGATCCCCTACAGTTCGCAGTCAAAGTCGCCTCGATTACCGAGCATCTGGAAGTCGTCACGTCAGTCTGTCAGTTGCCGTTGCATGACATGCGTATTTTCGCGGGCCAGGTCATCCAAGCGGATATCCTCTGCGACGGCCGACTCGTACTCGGCGTCGGTCGCGGTGCGTTCGCATACGAACTCGCGCGAATGGGGAAGCCCATCGAGGACTCGCGCGAGCGTTTCGACGAGTCGCTGGATGTACTGATGGCTCTTCTGGCGCGCGAAGAAGTTGCCTGGGACGGAAAGTACTATCGATTTGCGCCGATCACGGTGATGCCGCGGCCGCGTGCCGCCGGTTCGCCGGCCATCATGATCGCGGCGCTTGCACCCGAATCGATCGAGGCCTCGGCACGCCGCGGATTTCACATTCAGACGACGCCGCTCAATGCAAGCGTCGGCAAGATGCGCGAGCAGGTCGACGCATTCGAGCGCGGCAAGGCCGCCTGCGGCGAGGCCGGCCGTGATCTTCGCCTGGCGGTGATGCGCGTCTGCTGTGTTGCGAAGGACGACGCTGATGCGCGTCGGAAACTTGACCTGGCCTACGACTATTATGGCCGGTTCCAAAATGTGTTCACGGGTCCAGGCATCGTAGAACGCGGCGCAATCAGGGCGCTGCCGCTCAAACAGACCAAAGAGGAACTGCGCGCAAGCCTGCTGATCTGCACCGCTTCCGAGATGATCGATCGCCTGAAAGCCTACGAAGAACTCGGCGTGAGCGAGCTCATCATCAATGGCAATATTGGACACGGCAACCAAGAATCACTCGAAGCGCTCGAGCGATTCGCGGCAGACGTGATGCCTCTCTTCTCGACGGTGACGCCGCGTGCTCCGATCATGCAGGCGACCGGCACATGACGGCGGTTATGCCAGCGTCGAGGCAGGCCCGAATCGTTGGCCGTCATCCTGCAAGAGGTCGACGAGGAAGACTGGGGTGCCGCCAGGGTGTTGATGGCTGACAAGTATCCGGATTGAAATGAGCACGATTCAATCGGCTTACTCGGTCGAAGGCAGCGGGCCTCCCCTCATTCTGATTCATGGGATAGGCGCTTCGCGGCATAGCTGGGATGGTCTCATCCGGCATCTGAAGCAGGATTTCCGCTGCATAAGCTACGATCTGCGGGGACATGGCCACTCGCCGCTGCCGCCCCCGCCGTATAGCCTCGATGATCTCGTTCACGACCTGGAAGGCTTGCGCCGCGAGTTGCACATCGACAAGGCTCATATCGCGGGGCATTCGCTCGGCGGGATGATCGGTCCCGCGTACGCTCGGCGCTATCCCGACCGTGTGCTGTCGCTCGGCTTGTACAGCACGGCGGCGTTTCGCACCGAAGACGATGCTGCAAAAGTGCGCGGCGTTGTCGCTGCGATGCGCGCCAAGGGAATCCCGCCCGTGCTCGCAACGCTCAAGGACCGATGGTTCACTCCCGAATTCGCGGCACACAGTCCGTCGGTGATCGAACGGCGCATGCAGCAGGTCATCGATACGGACAAAGAAGTATTTCTCAGCGTTTTCGACATATACGCCGAGACGGAAATGGCTCCTTGGATCGGCGAGATTCGGCATCCGAGCCTCGTCCTGACCGGCGAGAATGACGGAGGCTGCAATCCGCGCCTGAACGCACAGATCGCCGATGCGATGCCAAATGCCGAACTCGTGATCCTTCCGTCGCTACGCCACGCCATACTCCTCGAGGCACCGCAAGCCGTGGCGCCACCCGTGCTCGAATTTCTGCGCCGTCGCATCCCCCACCCACCCCGCCTCACCACCAACCGCGACGTTTGAACCACAGGATGGGCAGCAAGACACTCAGCGCGATGAGCGCGAGCCCGTAGGGATAGCCCCATCGCCAGCCGAGCTCCGGCATATCGTGAAAGTTCATGCCGTACATGCTCGCTATCAGCGTCGGCGGAATACCAACCACCGATACGATCGTCAATACCTTGAAGATCTCGTTCTGCTCGGTGTTGATGAAGCCGAGAATGGCGTCGAGGAGAAACTGCGACTTGCCTGACAGATGCACCTCGAAATCGGCCAACGAGACGAGGTCCTGCTGTGCCGTGCTCAAGCGGGTCTTCTCCTCGGGCAGCATCCAGTCCGTCGCCATCTTGAGGACGAATCCGACGATACGCTGCAGACCGAGCATGCTTTCGCGATTGCGCGACAACTGATCGCCCGCGATCCCGATCGCTTTGAGGCATTCGCGCAGCGCCTGTGCGATGCGCTTGTCATGTTGCCGCGATGAGGTCTGGGGACCAAATGAGCGCGCCGAGACAGCCGCGAGATCACCGCTCAGCTTCTCGAGCCTGTCGGCCCCGAAGTCCACCATGGCCTCGATGAGGGCGCAGAAGGTTCGTGTACTGCCCACATCCTGCTTCTGGAGAATGCCCTGTTCGACCTGGCTGAACGCGTGAACCTCCGAATAGCGAACAGTGACCAAGAGCTGCGGCGAGAGCACGAAGCCCAAGGGTACGGGCGCAAACCCTGCCGTCTCGTCCTGGATAGCGAGCGGCATGCTCACATACAGCACCTGTCCGACGGCTTTCAGCCGGCTCGAGGCCTCGATTTCCTGCAGCGATTCCCGCGATGGGACCGCGATGCCATAGTCAGCCGCCACCTGCGCGATTTCTTCCGCGGTCGGATTCAAGAGATCGATCCAAAACGCCTTGGATGGGTGCGCGCCGGCACCGGAAGCATCGTCGGCATGTGCGGTCAACATGGAAGGGCATCCATGGGTGTGGCAGCCCAGTTCACTTCAAGTACGGCACCAGCCAATCCTGCCAGCGCTGATACACGTCCATCTGACGGATCGGATCTGCGGGAAAGTGGCCGCCCACGGGAATGGCGTAGAACTCCGTCTTCACGTGATTATCGACGAGCGCCCGGTAGAGTCCGAAGGACTGTGCTATCGGCACGCGGAAGTCGCCGGTGTCGCAGAGAATCAGGGTGGGCGCCGTGATCTTGGTGATGGCGCTCGAGGGAGATTGCCGGCAGTTGATCGCCATGCCATCCCCGGCGTAGGGCGAGGCGCCGGTTTGCGCGATCGTGGTGACGTTGCCATCGGACAGATCGTACATCTCGACCCAGTCCGTCACTGGAGCCCCCGCCACCGCCGCTTTCCACACCGGATAATGTCCGGCGAGCCACGTGGTCATGTAACCGCCGTAAGACCAGCCGGTGACGGCCATGCGCGAGGGATCGATGAGGCCGCGGTGCTTGAGATATTCGACCCCGGACATCACATCCTCGCCCGGGCCCTGACCCGCGGCGTGCGACCGCCGGGTCCTTTCCAGGTGACGGTCTCCGAGCGCGCCAGCGCAAGGTCAGAAAGCCCGGCATTGACTCGCGTGATCGCCACGGGCGCTCCCCCATCGGCCGGCGTCAGATAGAGCTCGTATGGGTCGGACCTGGTCTGGCCAATGAAGGCGATGTTGCCGCGCGCATCGATGTCGGCGTCGATCCAATGGGTATTCACGGGCATCACGTTGCCGAGCGCGAGCATCTTGCCGTCCGGGGAGAAATGCGGATCGGTCACCTTGACGATGCGCGCGATGTCGCGCACCGTGGGCGCCCGCCCATCCCCCCACGCCGATCCAAATCCCAACAGCGAAACGGCCATCAGTGCCGCGACAACCCGCGTGGTCATGCGCATCCCTCTTTGGTGCCGAACACTATACCTGAGTTATATTTCTTCGAATGTCGCGCAAAATATAGAATGGATCTCGCCGCGGATCACGTTCGATTTGTCTCCACGCGGGCGGCACCGTGGCGGGAGCGCCGTCCTCGTATCAATGGCAAGCAATGACCCTCACTCCTCGTCGATCGAATCATTCTCGTCCGGGGCTTCTACATCGCCTCGCAATACGGGCAATCCGGCCTTGGTCAACGCTTGATTCAACGCCGCGAGATTTTCTTGCCAGATCCTTGCCGAGGATGCGGCAAGCATCTGCCATTCGCCGAGCAGTGTGTCGGCCGCCGATCGCTGCGCCCGCGTCGGTGCGGCATCGACATCGACTACCGTCAGATAGAGCCCCCCGATGGCGCCATTCACGCGCGTGAGCCCGGGCGGGGCATCGCTGCCCATTGCATCCGGCGCGGGCTCCTCGAGATTTCGCAACGCCTCATCGAGGGACTCGGCCAATGGCGCGATCGCCCCTGCGTTTGCCGCACCGAGATCTTTCAGTCTGCCGCGCAGATACTTCACCTGCAGAAGCTTCATGGTGCTCGAATCGAGCGCCTGCGCCAGGCCTTGCGCGAGTGCGAGCTGCGCGACATAGTCCTGCTGACTCGCGCCGACGCGCGGATCGGCACGCAGGACGAGCGGCTGCTCCCATTCGCGCTTGCCGATTTGTAGCCGCACACGATAGGCGCCGGGAATGGCGCGCGGACCCCGCGGCTCCTGCGGCGTATCCTCGGGCACCGCGGATATCGGGTAGCCGCGCTTGGCGGCGCGCGGCGTCGTGTAGCGGAAATCCCAGACGAACCGGTGCATGCCCGCGGTCGATGCGAGCGGTTTCCACGGGCGAATCCAATACGTCGGAATGAGCTCGTGCGCGCGCTCCTCTTCGCTCGAGGCGTCCGGGTCGTTGCTCGCCACGCGTCGCACGACACTGCCGCGCGAATCGAGTATCTCGATGGCCACATCGCCCTTTGCGGCCTGCGGCAAGTAATAGTCGATGACGGCGCCGGTCGGGGGATTGCGCCCGGCGGCCTCGTCCGGCGGAATAGGCGTGTCCGTGCCGGTGCTTCGCCGCACCAGCACCGCGGGCGAGGGCGGGAGCAACGTCGTGTCCGGGTGCGCCAGGAGGCCGGCGGCCTCGCGAAGAGGCCCGATGTCATCGAGGATCCAGAACGAGCGCCCATGCGTCGCGACGATCAGATCTTGATCATGGATCACCAGATCCCGCATCGAGGTATGCGGCAGATTGAGCTGCAGCGAGCGCCAGTGATCGCCATCGTCGAAGGACACCCACACTGCTTTTTCGGTGGCCGCAAAGAGCAATCCTCGGCGTGCCGGATCCTCGCGCACGCTGTTGACCGGTGCATCCGAGGCGAGGCCGGTGGTGATCGCCTGCCAGCTCTGCCCACCGTCGCGGGTCCGATATAAATAGGGCTTCAAGTCATCCAATCGAAAACGGCTCACCGACGCATAGGCCACCTTGGCATCGAAGTGCGATGACTCCAGCTGCGTCACCTTGCTCCACGCCGTCAGCGCCGGGGGAGTCACATTTTTCCAATCCTGGCCCTCGTTGAGCGTCACCCAGATCCAACCATCGTCCGTGCCCGCCCACATGAGGCCCTTCGCCACGGGCGATGCGCTGACGGAATAGATCACGCCCCGCTGCGTATCGGCCCCGTCTTCATGCATGGTGCCGACACTCGGCGGAGAGCCCGTCACCGGGCGCGTCAGATCGTCGCTGATGGGCCGCCAGGTCGCGCCGGCATCGCTCGAGGCGTACAGGCGGTTGGCGGCGTAATACAGTCTGTGCGGATCCTGCGGCGAGAAGAGGATGGGCTCGGTCCGATCGGTGCGCACGTCGGAGGATCGCACCGGCACCGGACTGATGTCCTGCACTTGCCCCGTCGACAGATGGGTCTTGGTGACGACATTGCGGCCGGCACCGTAAATGACATCGGGATCGAGCGGGTCCGGCGCGACGTAGCCGTATTCGATGACGCCGACCGGATGCCAGTCGCGGAACGTGACCTCGCCGTCGTTGCCGCGGCTCGAGATGCAAACCGAGCCACTTTCCTGCTGGCCGGAACACAGCCGATAGGGGAACGCGGGCGTGATGCCGATGTGGTAGAGCTGGGCGGTGGGTTGGTTGTACCAGCTGCTCCAGGTCCTGCCGCCGTTGACGCTGACGACGATCCCTTGGTCGCCGGCGAGACCAATCCGCTGCGAATCCTCCGGGCTGATCCACAGGTCCTGATAATCGTCGCCGCCGGGCGCGCCCTTGAACGAGATCCAATGCGCGCCGCCGTCGACGGATTTCATCAGCACGATCGAGGCGCTATAGAGGATATCGGCGTTCTTGGGGTCCACCTTGATGATCGGCAAATCGCCGCCGCCGATGCGAAGGGCCGGACGCGCGTCGCTGGTCGCCGCGTGCCAGTGCTCACCGCCATCCTCCGAGCGATAAATGCCGACGCTCCCGGCGGCGGCGCGCTGCGCCTTGGGATCGGCGCTGGTGGCCACCGTTGCGTACAACCGGCCGCGAACGCTCGGCGCGACCGCGACGTCGATCTGCGACAGGCGGTCCGGCAGCCCCTGTGTCAGCGCCCGCCAGTGCGCGCCGCCATCGGTCGATTTGTACAGACCCCCGTTCGGGCCGTTGTACATATTCTTGTCTTCCCACGGGCCCGACCGCGCATCCCAGAATCCGGCGTACAGTGTATTCGCATCATAGGGGTCGATCCGGACGAAGGAGCTGCCCGTGTTCTCACCGCGATCGAGCACGCGCATCCAGGTGGCGCCGCCATCCACCGAGCGGTAGAGGCCGCGCTCTGCACTCGGTCCGAACGGGTGGCCGAGGACCGCCGCATAGACGCGGTTCGCATCATGGGGATCTACCGCGATGCTTGGAATCTGCTGCGCATCATCGAGACCCAAATGCGTCCAAGTCCCCCCGCCGTCGGACGAGCGATACATGCCGTTGCCGACCGAAAGGTCCGGCCGATGCAAGCCCTCGCCCGACCCCACGTAAATGATCTTCGGGTTGGAGGCTGCGACCGCGATCGCACCGATCGATTGCGTGGGCTCTGCATCGAAGATCGGCAGCCACGTCCGACCATCGTCATCGGATTTCCAGACGCCCCCATTCACCACACCCGCGAAGAAGGTGTGGGGCTGGCCCGGCACGCCCGCGATGGCCCGCGTGCGGCCGCCGCGAAACGGCCCCACCAATCGCCAGCTCAGATCCTGGGTGATCGCCGCGAGATCGGGTTGGGAAGCGATGGCGCCGGAGCCCGCAATCGTCAAGAGGACCGCGGCGAGGATGCGATGCATGCGCCCCGTCGCCGACGCTTTCTCGTACCCGAGAAATCCGCCGTGCGCTTCCTGGCGGTGAGGGTGCGCTTCGAGCTTCGGCATCGCGGTGATCAGCCCGATTTCGGGACGTAATCCTTGGGCTTTTCCGAGCCCTCGCCGAAGAAGAACTTCTCCATCTCCTTGACCAGGAAGGCGCGGGCCTTGGGCTCGATGGTGGTGAGGCGATTCTCGTTGATGAGCATGGTCTGGTGGGCCACCCACTGCGCCCAGCCTTCCTTCGAGACGTTCGCGTAAATGCGTTTACCGAGCTCGCCCGGATACGGCAGATAGTCGAGGCCTTCGGCCTCCCGTTTCAACACCACACACTGAACTTTGCGCGCCATGGATGAATCTTACGCTACCCGTCAGGCGTTGAGCATCCGCTCGAGGAGCTGATGGATGGGCCGGGGGAGCCCCACCTTCGGCGGCGCATGCAGCGCGTACCAGATCCGGCTCTGCGCCTCGCGCACCTGCAGCGCCGGCGCGCAGCGCACCCGCAGCGGCTGCAGGCGCAAGTCGAAATGCGTGAAGGCGTGCTGGATCGCAGGCCCGGATTGAAGGCCCTCGACATCGCCCAGCTCGCGACGGCACCATGCAAGCGCTTCGGCCTCGCTCAAGAATTGCGGCGGCGACCACAGGCCTCCCCAGATGCCGGACGGAGGCCGCCGCTCGAGGAGCACCGAGAGCGAAGCCCCTTCGCCCGTCTCGGCGATGAGGAGCACCGCCTCGCGCGAAGGCCGCGCGCGCCGTCGTTTCGCGCCCGGCAACTCCGTCTGCCGTCCCTCGCGCGCAGCGACGCACAGCTCAACCAGCGGACACACGGTGCACGCCGGTCGCATGCGAGCACAGAGCGTCGCCCCGAGATCCATGATCGCCTGCGTGTAGTGCGCGACCCTCGAGTGCGGCGTACAACTTTCCGCGGCCGACCAGAGGGCCTCGAGCACGCGCGCGGACCCCGGATCGCCCTCGATCCCGAACACCCGCGCGAGCACGCGCTTCGCGTTCCCATCGAGAATGGGATGCCGCTCACCGCGCGCGAGCGCAAGGATCGCACCGGCGGTCGAACGCCCGATGCCGGGGAGCGCCATGACCGCCTCGAGACCTGCGGGGAAGTCCCCCTCATGGGCCGCCACCAGGGTGTTCGCGCACGCAGAGAGGTTTCTGGCCCGCGCGTAATAGCCGAGCCCCGTCCAGAGATGCAGCACCTCGTCGATCGGGGCCCCGGCGAGGGCCTCGACGGTCGCAAATCGCGACATGAATCGCACGTAGTACGGAATGACGGTGCCGACCTGCGTCTGCTGCAGCATCACCTCGGAAATCCACACCCGGTAGGGGGTGGGATTCGCCTGCCAGGGGAGGCTCTTGCGGCCATGCCGATCGAACCAGGCCAGGAGCCTCGATGCGAAGAGTTCGGCTTTCTGCGGATCGGTCACATCGCCTCGCCCATTCTGCCCTCTAAAATCGAGGCAAATCATAGCTCAAGGCGCCCCGGCGCCGGCCGATAAGTGACGAGAGGGCGTACGGGTTTTTGGAAGGCAGCATGCGCAGTGGGTCGATTCGCACCAAAATGATCGCCGTAGCGGCGGCGGCCTTCACCGCCGCCTCAGGGCTGACCGCGCTCCTCCTGGCCGCGCCGGGTGAAGCCCGCATCGCGGGGCTCGTCGCATGCGCCCTGTCGATGGTCATCGCCGCGGGGGGGATCCTCTGGGCGACCGATCTCACGCGGCGCGTCCACGCCCTGCGCGAGTCGATCGCCTCGCTCGCGGACCCGAGCACGCCCCCCGCCGCCGGGGCCGATGAGCTCGACGCGCTCGCCGCAGGCGTGCGCAATGCCCTGCGTTTCGGTGGTGTCCGGGAGAGCGAGCTGCACCGCTCCGCCGAGTTCCTGCGCTTCGCGCAGTGCGCCGGCGGATTCGGCATTTTCGATCTGAATCTCACGACCGGAGAGATCGAGGCGACGCCGCTTTTCTTCGAGATCATCGGCATTCCCTCCCACAGCCTCGGATTCCATCGCGACGACTGGCTCGCGAGCGTGCACGGCGAGGACTTCGAGACCGTCGTGCATGCGTTCAGCCACGCGATCGGCACCGGCCTCAACTTCGACGCCGAATACCGCACATTGAGCACGGACGGGAGCGTGCGCTGGATCGCCACACGCGGCGAGATTGCCCGCGATGCGCACGGCGAGCCCGCCCGCCTCATTGGCACGATCACGGATGTCACCGCCCGCAAGCACCTGGAAGAGTCGCTCAAGGAGAAGGCCGAATCGCTCAGCATCGCGCAGACCGTGGCGGGCATCGCCACCATGGACCTCGACCTCTCGCGGCAGCGCTGGCTGTGCTCGGAGAATTTCTACGAGCTCATGGGCCTGCCCGCAGGGGCGTCGCTCGGCGAGTGGGACGCCCGGTTGCGCAACGTCCACCCCGACGACCTCGAGCGCATCCGCCGCGCGCCGCTCGACACCAGCCCCGAGCGCCCCACCTATCGCTGCGCCTACCGGCTCGAGCTCGCCCACGGGCGGGAGCGGTGGATCGGCGAGAAGGCGGACGTGACGTACGGCCCCGATGGCCGGGCGCTGCGCTTCACCGGCGCGCTCATGGACATTACCGAGCTCAAGCGCGCGGAGGCTGCGCTCACCTCCACCGAGAAGCGACTCGCGCGCACCATGCGCGGCACGCGCGACGGGGTGTGGGAGTTCGACGTCGCCTCCGGAGAGTTCTGGTTCGGCCCGCGCTTCGAGGAGCTCCTCGGGCTCGGATCCGGCGCGCTCGCGCGCTCGCGCGAGACCTTCGAGCGGCTGATCCATCCGGAGGATCGAGCCGAGGCCCTGGTCGCAATGGACGAGCACCTGGACTGTGACCGGCTGTTCGATGTGGAAGTGCGGATGCAGCACCGACACGGGCACTTCGAGTGGGTGCGGCTGCGTGCCCAGGCCGAACGGGATACCCACGGCAAGCCCGTTTGGCTCGCGGGCTCCATGCAGCTCGTGACCGACCGCAAGATGGCGGAACAGACGGCTCTCGATGCGAAGCTCGCCGCGGAGGCGGCGAACCGCGCGAAGAGCAACTTCCTCGCCAATGTGAGCCACGAGATCCGCACGCCCATGAACGGCGTGATCGGGATGTCGCAGATCCTCGCCGAGACGCGCCTCGATCCCACCCAGCGCGAGTACGTCGACATCATCTTGGGCAGCGCCCAGTCGCTCCTCTCACTCATCAACAACGTGCTCGACATCTCGAAGATCGACGCGGGCCATCTCGAGCTCGAGAACGTGGACTTCGACCTGCGGGACGTGGTCTACGATACGGCCGCCGCCAGCGCGTTGCAGGCCGCGGTCAAGGGCATCGAGCTCGTGATCAATATCGATCCCGAGGTGCCGGTTCTGTCGCGCGGCGATCCTGTGCGGGTCGGCCAGATCATCATGAATCTGATCGGCAATGCCGTGAAGTTCACGCACGAGGGCCACGTCCTCCTGCACGTCTCGACCGATCGCGGTAAGGATGAGGTGACCTTCATCAAGATCGAGGTCTCCGATACCGGCATCGGCATCCCGCCCGAGCGGATGGACCGGCTGTTCAAGAGCTTCTCGCAAGTGGATTCCTCGACCACGCGCCACTACGGCGGCACGGGCCTCGGGTTGTCGATCGTCAAACGGCTCGCGGAAAGCATGGGCGGCGAGGTCGGGGTCGCCTGCGAGCTGGGGAAAGGATCGATTTTCTGGGTCACCCTGCCGGTACCCTCGCCGCGTTGTCAGTGCGCTCCGAGCGGCATGGGCGCCGGTAAGAAGATCTTGGTGGTCGACGATCTCGCGGTATGCCGCCAGGGCCTTGCGACGAAGCTGCGGCTCTTCGGTTTCGAGCCGGTAACGGTGGGAGGCGTCGACGAGGCGCTGGACCGGCTCGCCTCCCCGGAGGTCTTCGACCTCGTGCTCGCCGATGAGCTCATGCCCGTCAAGGGCGGGCTCGACCTGCTCGCAGCCCTCAAAGCACATCCGCGGCACGCGACGCTGCCGTTCGTCATGCTCTCCCTCCTCGGCGCAGACCCTGTGGCGCTTGCCGACCTCGGCCACCGACCCGATGCGGTCGCCTTGAAGCCCATCCGCGCCTATAAGCTCGCGGCGCTCGTCGATCAGGTACTCGCCGGTCGAACACAGGAGGTGCCGAATGCCGTGGTCGCGGCGTCACCGAGCGCGCGATTCCGCGGCTACCGCATGCTGCTCGCCGAGGACAATCCGGTGAACCAACGCGTCGCGCAGCGGATCCTGCAGAAAATGGGAGCAGAGGTCGTCATCGCCAACAACGGCGCCGAAGCCCTCGAGCGCGTGGCCGAAGGCGGTTTCGATGCGGTCATCATGGATTGCCAGATGCCCGGCATGGATGGCTACACCGCGGCGGCACGCATTCGCGCGGCCGAAGACGCGAGCGGATCGGACAAGCGCCTCCCGATCATCGCACTCACGGCCAACGTCATGACCGAAGATCGCGAGCAGTGCCTGGCTGCCGGCATGGACGCTCATCTGGGCAAGCCCATCGTCCCGAGCCAGCTTGCCGACTGCCTGGAGCGCTACCTCGCCAAGAAGGGACTGCACGAGGTGGACCTTGCGGCGCTCCGCGAAGTGACCGGTGGCGATGCGGAATTCGAGCGCGAGCTGATCGAGACCTTCGTGGCAAGCGGCGATGAATGCCTCGCGGACATCGTGGCCGCAGTGCAGTCGAGCGACTACGAGACGCTCGGCCGGCGGGCGCACGCGCTCAAGGGGGCGAGCGCGAACATCCACGCACACCGCCTGAGCGCCGCTGCCGCGAACCTGGAAACCGCCGCACGCTCGAAATCCTTGCGCGAGATCGACGGCCTGGTGCGGCAGGTCAAAGAGAGCCTGCACTCGGTGAGCGCGCAGCTACGCAAAGTCGGCTGATCCGCCCTCTACGCGGATTGGGCGGCCGGCGGCAGGGCGATCGCTGCCGCAATCTCGATCCCGGTCGCGCGATTGCGACCCGCATCCTTGCTCATATAGAGGCACTCATCCGCCGCACGAATGAGCGTCTCGCTCTTGAGCAAGAGATCGGGGCCCTGCGCATCGGTCGAGGCCACGCCGAAGCTGCTCGTGGCCGGCACATCGCCCGCGCGGGTCATGAAGGGCTCGCCGGTCATGACGGCCCGCAGCTTCTCCGCGACGAACATGGCGCCCCGATGGCCGGTCTCGGGGAGCACGATGATAAATTCCTCACCCCCCAGGCGCGCGATCCAGTCGCTGTTCGTGCGGATCGATTTCTGCATGCGAGCCACGAATTGCTGGAGGACGTCGTCCCCGGCGCTGTGGCCGCGCAGGTCGTTCACCTGCTTGAAGTGGTCGATGTCGCACATGATCACCGACAAGGGGTTGCCGTAGCGGCGACAGCGCTCGAGCTCGCGCGGCAGCTGCTCCATCATGTAGCGGCGATTGAAAGCGCCGGTGAGCGCATCGGTGATCGACAAGATGCGATTCCGCTCGTTGGCGGCGCGCAGCGAATGCTCGAGCGCGAGGATGCGCCGTCCGGTATTCAAGCGCGCGATCAGCTCGGGCTCGTGCACCGGCTTGATGAGATAGTCATCGGCCCCCGCCTCGAGCCCCGCGATGATGTGCTCCTTGGCATTGCGGGCGGTGAGGAGGAGCGCGTACACATAGCCGTCGAGCTGCAGGCTGCGCACCGCCCTGCAGAGCGCGACGCCGTCCATCTGCGGCATTTCCCAGTCCGTGACGAGGTAAGGATAGTAGCGCCGCGACATGTGCTCGAGCGCTTCGGTGCCGTTCGCGACCGCATCCACCTCGTAGCCCGCCTTCTTCAGGAAGCGCATCATGAGCATGCGGGTGACGGGATCGTCTTCGGCGAGCAAAATGGCCGTCGAGGTCTCCTCGTCTGTGATCTCCATCACGCCCTCGGCGTCAGACACGATAGCGAGCTCCACGGCCCTGTCGTACACATCCTATTATTATCGGCGCATCGCACTGCGACTTGATCGTCAGTCACGGGTTTTGCGCCGAGTCACTTACGAAAAATGTGCTCCACGGCATCGGGGGCTCACCTACGCCGGGCCTAAGATCCCTAAAGATGCAGATCAGCCAGGCCGATACACTCCCGATGCAGGCAGCGCGCCGCCCTCGCCCGAAAGCCACGCCACCCGGATCGCGCGCGCTCGCCGCGTGCGGTGAAGGGTTCTGGGAGTTCGACCTCATCGATGGCTCCGCCTGGTTCAACGACTGGTTTTACCGCAAGCTCGATTGGGGACACGACGCCCGGCGTCCCACCTTGAACGATCTCGAGCCCGCCCTGCGTCCGCACGCGTGGCACAAGCTCATGAGCAGCTTCCGCGATCATCTGGAGCGCGGCGTGCCGCTCGATGCGGAGCTCGAGGTCGAAATCTCAGGGGGGCGGGCCGAACGCTGGCGCATGCGCGGCGCGGCACAGCGCAATAGCGCCGGACAGCCGATTCACTTTGCCGGCAGCATGTGCGACGTGAGCGGTGCACCCGACCCTAGGGAGTCGAGCACCCTCGCATGCCTGCGCGGCGCGTTCGACGCGTTGCCCGTGGCGGCGGCCCTGCTCGATCGACACGCGGCGGTCCTTGCGGCCAATCAGCTGTGGAGCGCCGTTCCTGCCGCAACCGCAGCGCAGGCCCTCGCGCGCCTGCGCGCGGCCAACAGTCAGACCGCCATCGAGTTCTGGCTGGATGAGGCCGGAGCCGGTGCCGGCGAGCGCCAAGTCCGCGTGCGCGCCATCGCCTTCCAGCACGACGCACAGCGGCATCTCGCGGTCACGCTCGAGGACCGCCGCAGCGACTAGATCTCGCGGGCCGCCTCGGATTCGCTCCCCCGGCCACTGCCTCCTTCGCGACCGGTGAACCAGTTCACCGCGTATTGCACGAGCTGCGTGCCGGTGGTGAGATTGAGCTTGCGCTTGATCCGCTGACGGTGCGACTCGACGGTCTTGATGCTCAAGTTCAGCGAATGCGCGGTCTCGCGCGTGCTCATGCCCTTGCCGATCATGTGCAGAATCTGCAGCTCGCGGTTGCTCAATCGATCGATCGGATTCGCCGAGATGTAGGATCCGCCCGCCGCAAACTTCTGGATCATGTTGTTGCCGACGGCCTCGGACACATAAATACCGCCGTCCAGCACCCGGCGCAGCGCCACCAGGAATTGCTCGCTCGCCGCCTGTTTCATGATGTAGCCACTCGCGCCGGCCGACAGCATCCGCTCCGCATAAATTGTCTCATCGTGCATCGAGAGCACGAGGATGGGCAGCTGCGGATGGTGGGCGCGCACATCGCGCACCAGCTCGATGCCATCGCCCTGCTTCAAGCTGATGTCGGCGATCACGACGTCGGGACTGTGCTCCTTGATTGCGTTGCGCGCATCGCGCGCCGTTTCCGCCTCACCACACACGAAGAGATCGTCCTCGTTCTCCATCACACGGCGCAATCCCTGACGGACGATCGGATGATCGTCGACGATGAGCACGCGCCTCGCTTTGCGCTTGCCGCCGCTCACGGGGGATTGGGACGCCGCGGAATGCATCCATGTATTGCTAGCGCCCATACTCGCTTCCTCCAAAACTCACATGACCATTGTGTACTCCGCCCTGACGGGGCGGCTGCCCTCCCGACACTCTGACGACCGTCCCCCGCGGAACGTTTGGACCGATCTCGATCTTGGCGCCTATCATGCCGGCCCGGTAGCGCATGGTCTTCAGACCCATTCCGACCACCGGCTTGTTCGAACTCTCAATTCCCACTCCGTCATCCGTGATGCGCAACAAGAACGTGTTCTTGGTGACCATCAGTAGAATATCGACCTTTGAAGCACGCCCATGGCGCGCGGCATTGGTGAGTGCCTCTTGTGCTATGCGGTACAAGTGGCTTGCGCTCGCCTCGCTCAATGTTATCTCTGGCCACACTTCAGCCCGAAAGTTCACTGCCAGGCCGTAGAGATCGCGGCTGCGCGTCGCGAGCTCGCGCAGCGCAAAGGGCAGCCCGCCACTTTCGGTGCGCACCGGCAACAGCCCGCGCGCGAGCGAGCGAGCCGTCTCGATCGACTGATTCACGAGCGCGACGATCTCGTTGATGTCCGCGACGCCGTCGGCGAACTGATGCTTGAATCGCGTCGCGAGGCTGCGCAACATGAGCGCGATGCCGGTGAGCTCCTGGCCCAGTCCGTCGTGCAAATCGCGGCCGATGGAATGGCGCTCACGGCTCGAGACGTCGAGGATTTCCTGCTCGAGACGCTTACGCTCCGTGATGTTGGTCACGCTGATCGAGATGCCCGTGCCGATGCCGTCGTCTCGGACCAGCACTGCCCGGTTCTCGAAGTATTCAGGCTCGCCGCCGTTATCGCGCGACTCGAATTCGTAGCTCGTCGGCTCGCCGGTGTTCAGGACGTGGCGCAGCTTCGCAACCACCAGGTCCCGCGCCGGCTCGGGCAAGAGATCGGAGATCTCGCAGCCCACGATCTCCTCGATGCTCAAGCCGTTGGCGCCGCGATTGATGAACCGGACCTTGAAGTCGGTGTCGATCAGCATGAGCGTGTCCGCGGTGCTCGCGGTCGTCGTGCGCAGCAGCTGCTCCGAGCGCCGAAGCTTCGCCTCCGACTCGCGCCGCGCGGTCACATCCTGGGTGACGCCGACGAAGCCGAGCGGTGCGCCTGCGAGGTCGAACAGAGGCCGCGCGATGGTGACGAACGAGCGGAAACTCTGGTGCTTGACGCGCAGGCGAAACTCCGTCTGAAGCTCGTTGCGCGTCCGAAACGACTCCTCGATCGCTCGGCTCAAGGGAACGCGATCGCGCGGGTGAAGGTGTTCCATCAGCTCCTTCATGCTGGGGAAGGCGCTCGGCAAGTGCGTCGTTTTGTGATCGACGATGGCAAACTCGAACCGGTCGGAAGCCTTGTCCCAGCGCCAGGCATGCATGTGCGCCATGTGCATCGAGAGCTTGAGCCAGCCGGTGCTGTTCTCCAGGGCGATCTGCGCAAGCTTCTCTTCCTGGATGTTCTGCACCGACCCATAAGCGCGAATCAGGCGGCCGTCGAGCTTTTCGAGGTGCCCGATGAGGCGTACCCAAACCCGTCGTCCCTTGCGCGTCATGATCTCGAGCTCGAGATCGAATTGACCGTCGGTGGCTTCGGCGCGACTCCGCTCCTCCTCGAAGCGTCTCCGCGAGTCGGCCGTACACTGGGCGATCGTGGTCTCCCACGACAGAACGAATTCCGCCGGCGTCGTCTCGAAGATGCGGAACATCTCCTCCGTCCAGGTCAGCTCACCGCTCAGGTAGCTGTACTCCCACCCCCCCATCTGGGCGGTACGCTGCGCCTCCGCCAGGAGATCCGTCAGGCGCTTGATCTCCGATACGTCGACGCAGCAGCCGATGGCGCGCACCGGGTCGCCGTTGGCATTGCGCTGGATGAGTCCGCGCTCGAGCATGGAGCGATAGCGACCGCGCGCGTCTCGAATGCGATACGTCGTGGTCCAGCCCCGGCCCTGGATCAACGCGAGCCCGATATGCCGGGTGGCGGCGTCGACGTCGCGCGGGTGAATGCGCTCCCGCCAGGCATCCACCACGGGAGCCATGTCCTCGGGCTCGATTCCCAGGATCTCACGCACGCCCCGCGACCGGTGCACGACACCGCGCGCCAGGTCCCACTCGAAGATGATGCCGTCGACCGCATCGGCGGCGAGCCTGAAGACCTCCTCGCGCTGCGCGAGCTGCGTCTCCGCACGCTTGCGTTCATCGATGTTGCGCGAAGAAATGGCGACGCCGCTGACGAGCGGATTCTCGAACGCCGCGACGTAATGCGACTCGAACCACGAATAGCTGCCGTCGGCACGCTGGACGCGGGCTTGGTGCGAGAACCCATGAATGGCGCCCGACACCAATTCCTCGAATCTCGTCCGCATGATCGGCGCATCGTCGGGATGCAGAAGGTCGTAGATAGACCCGGGCAGATCGCCGAGGGCGGCGCGAGCGCCCTTGCTCGCATAGAGGAGTTTGCCCTCGCGAGAGGCGACGCCGAGGAGGTCCATCGACTCCTCGATGAGCGACTGCAGGTAACGCTCGTCATGGTCCCGCGCGCCGCTTCGCACACCTTTCTCGCCCAGGTCCCCGGTAAGGACGATCAGGCCCTCGATGCCCGCGGCTCCCTGAAGCGGCTTCACGTCGATGACAAAGTGCCGGCCGGTAGTACCGGGACAAGGCACCCGAAGCGCATCATGATGACTCTGGCCCGCAAGGGCGCGCTGGTAGACCTGTCGGGGCAGGGCACTCGTGGGGAAAAGTCCGAGAGCCGAACATCCAATGATGTCACCGGTGACGCCGCTCGACCGCACGGCACCGGGATTTGCATACGTGACGTTGAGATTGCGGTCTAAAAGCAACAGCCCCAGCGGCAGCTGGTCGACGGCCGTGCCGATACCGAGGCGCGGAAGCGTCGGATTGAACGACAGCATGATCAGGCGCTGATTCTGCGACGCCTCCAGAAGCTTGAGCTCCGTCAGGACCGTGCTATCGCCGGTCGCCGTCCGCCACGTCAAGGGGCGAGTGAGCGAAGGATCGGGATCCGACAACGGACCCAGCAGGGACTCAATGAGCGATGCCGACGCCGGACCGAGACAGCCATACAGGGACGACCGGGTGAGCTCCGGGGTGTCACGGCGACTCAGGGCGTCCCGCGCCGCCCGGTTCGCAAGCACCACGGGCAAGTGTCTCGCGCGGGCATCAATCACGATGATGGCATCCCGAGCCCCGTCGAAGGCGGCCTCGGTCAGTGTGCGCGTCGCGCTCGTGGCGAGTCGAAGAAAATCCGGCGATCGCGCCATCCCTCGCTACCTCTCAGTTCCCTTGGAAGGTAAAAAGCTAGCGGGCGTACTGTATACACAATGGAATCGCTTGCGGAAGAAGCAAGCAGCATAATGAGGGAAACCCTTATCGCCTTGAATGGCGGCTGCATGAGCGGATGCTCAACGTCTCATGCGTAGATGCGAGCAATTCGCTGGCGAAACCGAGTCTAGGAGCGGCTATTTTCGGAAAAGATCATCGAGCGCGGACTTCGCCTTCTCGATCTCCCCGGTATTCTTGGCCACATACGCCCCTTCCTTGGGCTTGAAGTGATCACAGAAGTTGGCTTCGTCCTTCTTGCGAACCTCTTCGGCCGTTGGCTCCTTGCAGTGTTTCGCCTTCGAGGTGTCGTACTCGATGCACATCCTGCAAACGTGGAGCTCGGCATTGCACGCCTTGCAGACATCGAGACGCCGGAGAGGGAGGCTGAGCGCGGATAGGGAGGCTCCGCAGCGCCAACAGGTTAGGGAGTGCGCCATACCAAAACTATAGCCTAACGGACAAGTGCGAGTGCTCCCTCCAGCAGAGCCGACGCGGCTGGTCAGCTGGATTTTAGGGTCGCCAATCTCAGAATTTCTTGATTCGCTCAGTCGCTGCCAGTTTGACTGTCGCTACCTGTCTGGCTATCGCTGCCGGTTTGACTGCAGCGGTTTAGCTTTATCGCTTCCGGTCTGGCTGTCGCTGCCGGTTTGACTGAGCGGCGTCGCCTTATCGCTCCCTGTCTGGCTGTCGCTGCCGGTCTGACTGAGCGGTTTAGCTTTATCGCTTCCCGTCTGGCTATCGCTGCCGGTCTGACTGAGCGGTTTAGCTTTATCGCTTCCGGTCTGGCTGTCGCTGCCGGTTTGACTGAGCGGCGTCGCCTTATCGCTCCCTGTCTGGCTGTCGCTGCCGGTCTGACTGAGCGGTTTAGCTTTATCGCTTCCCGTCTGGCTATCGCTGCCGGTCTGACTGAGCGGTTTAGCTTTATCGCTTCCGGTCTGGCTGTCGCTGCCGGTTTGACTGAGCGGCGTCGCCTTATCGCTCCCTGTCTGGCTATCGCTGCCGGGTCTGACTGAGCGGTTTGGCTTTATCGCTTCCCGTCTGGCTATCGCTTCCTGTCTGGCTATCGCTGCCGGTCTGACTGAGCGGTTTAGCTTTATCGCTTCCGGTCTGGCTGTCGCTGCCGGTTTGACTGAGCGGCGTCGCCTTATCGCTCCCTGTCTGGCTATCGCTGCCGGTCTGACTGAGCGGTTTGGCTTTATCGCTTCCCGTCTGGCTATCGCTTCCTGTCTGGCTGTCACTGCCGGTCTGGCTAAGGGGAGTTCGAATCGTCACTTTCCCATCAACGGCAAAGAAACTCGCTATACCGGTATATTCGACTCCGCTGAATGAGGCCACACTCCCCTTTACTATGCTGCTAGCGCTAAGTGTATGGAGCGCGCCCGCGTATTTGATTGACAGTGTGCCGATTCGAGCCACGGCGTTAACTTGGTCCACCGAATCAACGACACCTTTCAGATACAATTCGGTGGCACCAGGTACGAAGCTGGACGAGGTCTCAGTCACTCTTGTCGCGTTAAACGTTCCATTTGAGTTGAATGATCCATACACCGCGACCATTCGGCCGACTAGTTCGGAAGGATCGGCAGCTCTTTGGCCGGATGGGACCACGAAAATCTGCCCGAGCACCTGAATCTGGAATTTAGAAGCGTTTACTCGCTCCACAGGTCCCATCGCCAAGAGGTCACTACTGGCAAGCGCTTGAAAACTTGGGTCTGTAGACGCCGCGCCCAAAGCTCCATCGGAATGCGCCATCGCCAAAGCGGCGATTGCAGCTGCTCCACAAAGACTGCTGATGCGCAAACCAATGCGCGAGAATTTAGTGTTCATCCCTGGTCCCCTTCAACTTTTAGCGCTCGTCCAAAATCTTCTTCGTCGTCCTTGTTAACGACATAATGATAGAAACCTATGCCCGTCTGAACTGCGTCCGGGTGGCTTTCCTGGGAGCGATCAGACAACCAGTTATCAATATCGTCGGCAAAAAGTTGTCCCCTTTCACGAACATATTTGTCAAACGCGGCTAAGTCGTCCGGCCGCAAACCATAATCTGCAAACACTGTCCGCTCGATGCGCCCGGTACCGCGCACCGACCTTCGAAAGTTGACCTCGAGCGTTTCTGTAACGTTATGCACTACCTGCGCGAGTCGCCGAATACTTTCAGCGCTCAGCTGCTGAGGCACATATAAACGCGTCAACGCTCTATAAAACCCATTCCCTAAATCTTGTACGCATCCGGTCCTGACCAGTTCGTCCAACACGACCCTTGGTGAAATTCCTGGGCAGTAGCGCCGCGCCAGATCCACGAAGCCGCTTACGTCTTTCTTTGACTGCGCCTCGGCCGGAGCAAAGGCTAGGTCCCTCACAAGTCCATATGGTCCGATATAGTCCCGATCCGTATGCCAACCCAGTAGCACCCGCGCTACCGAGCCCGTCCTCTGTTCCTTCTTGCCAAACTCAACATCATCCGGCGCCTCCAAAGCCTCAAGTACCTCTCCGACATCAATCTCCGTCATTAGAGAGACTGCATCGGCAGACACTTCACTTCGCGACGCGACCAGCTCAGCGCTTGCAACCCTTATGTATGCATCTCTCAATGCGCCCGCGAAGCCCGGAAATGACACCCCGTTACGGAGCGCTATTCGCACTAGCGGACGAAGCAAATGCCGAAACGCTACCAATAAGTTGTGTTTTACAGATTGCGACACGGCGCAACATAATACAACTATTATTGTGATCTATTCCCCAATTCAGGGATTCCACCCTCTTGCTGCGCCGCAAAAACAGGTAAAGCAACTCGCGGTTTGACGTAATGTGCCATGGGCATATTTCATGACCATGTCGATGCCCGCGATTGATGCGAACTCGAGGTTTTTGGCACGGGCTATCGCCGACTGACATCGAAGCGAATGGCAAAGTCTTATTCATTAAAACTTCATCGACCGCGACATATCTGGGCGACGAGCTTATTTTCTGCAATTGTCGCGATTTCGGGATGCCATCCTGGAAAGGGCTCTAACCCAGAGGCGCCCGTCGATGAGACGGTCCTGAGAAGAGGGATCGGTGGCGAACCATCGTCACTGGATCCAGGGACTGCGTCCGACACCTTCTCTTACGACGTCATTCGAGACTTATACGAGGGCCTTACAACTGAATCGTCGGACGGCGAAATATTACCCGGGGTTGCGGCCTCTTGGAGCGTTGATCAAACCCGAACGGAATACACGTTCAAGTTAAGACATAACGCTCTATGGTCAAATGGAACGCCCGTCCGTGCGCAAGATTTTGTAGCGGCTTGGAGGAGGGCTGTCGATCCTAAACACGCGTCTCCCGTTGCTGAGTATCTCAGGCTGATAATCAATGCCACGGAAATCATTTCCGGACAATTGTCTCCGAGTGAGCTGGGCGTTCACGCGTCACACGACGACATACTAGTCGTTCGACTAACGCAGCCTGCGCCGTACTTTTTGCAGCTGTTGACGCATACGGTAACTTTTCCAGTATTTTCAGAAGAGAATGCTAGTTCGCATACCGCGCAAAACTGGGTGTCTAACGGACCATACGTATTATCTAGTTGGATTCCAGGGGGCAATCTAGTTCTTAAAAAGAACCCTCGATACTGGAACGCAAATAACACCAGAATCAGCGAAGTAGTGTACGTACCTACTACTGACGATAACTCAGAGTTGCAACAGTACCGCGCGGGCCAGTTGGATATAACCCAAACTATTCCGTCGTCAGCCTTTTCACTATTAAAAAAAGAACGACCGAGTGAAATGCTAATCGCGCCATTCTTAGGCACTGTCTATTACGCGATTAACATGCATTCAGCCGCGTACTCCAGTAATGCTAAGCTACGTCAGGCCCTCGCAATGGCAATTGATAGACGCCGCCTCCAATCGACGATATTAGTTTTCGGACAAACGCCCGCGTACGGCTTCGTCCCCCCGGGAACTTGGAATTACGATCAACAATTATGGCAGTGGACGTCTGCTCCAGATGAGGACCGCATAGCACAAGCGCGAGCGCTGTATCGCGATGCTGGTTACTCCACTACGAATCCGCTCCGCTTACGTTGTCTGCTGAATGAAGGATCTGCGATAAAGGCTATTGCGATAGCGACAGCAGCGATGTGGAAGGAAACACTTGGGGTGGAGACCGAATTAGTTACAGAGGAATACCGGGTGTTTCTGGACTCTCGCAAGGACACCTCTCGGTGGGACGTTTCTAGGCTTGCCTGGACTGCCGACTACAATGACGCCGGAAATTTTCTTGACGTATTTAGAAGCAAGTCTCCAAATAACGATCCTGGTTATGTGAATACACACTACGACTCCCTTCTCAACTCGGCAGCGGCGACGCCGGACGCAACTCGGCGAAAGGCAATCTTAGAAGAAGCGGAGAGAACGATGCTGTCTGACTACCCTATTATTCCAATTTACTTCTTTAGCTCGAAGCGACTGATCAAGCCGTACGTGAAGGGCGCACGAGCGAATCCGTTGAACAGGCTATATTCAAAGAATCTGTATATTCAAGCGAAATGATCTCGCTGAGAGATAATTTCGTCCCTTCAGACGTGCTTGAAAATTAGCCTATTGATTTCCGTCTGAAATTGGTGCGACTCTTCGATGGATTATTAGACGACCGGCGTCGAATAGCCTCGTGATAAAAGACAGTTAGCCCTACTACGCCAGTTCCGCGCTTGTGCGGTCCGACAGGGAATGATTGCTGAATTCTCGCTAGGAATTTCGCACTTCTTTTCGAGACCTCCTCTTGTAAGGTCTTCCGCAACTTAGGCGCGCTTGCCGGTGCAGTGATCGTAGCCAATAACATCTGACTTTCGGGATTCCTAAGATTCCATAACATTGTCGACAGCAAATCCGACGCATGATCACCGAATGCTTTTAGCACATGGGGACGCAAACCCCACTGCGCAGCCAAACAAGCTTTCGCTCGAATTCTTTGGGCGGGCAACAAATCCACAACGTGGGTTCGCATTAGTTCCTCAAGCACCGCGCGCGTCGGTAGGCCGCCGCCGTATGACTTAACAAGGGCATCAAATGTCGCTCCAGCGCCATACAATCTGAGAATTGAAGGCTTACCGCGTGCATTAGTGAAGCGCGGCTCGTCGTGCCATGCAGCCAGAATCCGATTCGTTGATTGTTGACGCCGATCAGGTAGGCGACCGTTCTGCTTTTGTTTGAGTATTCGCGTGATCTCAGCTCGAGGAATACCGGTAGTCGCCGCTATTCCCGAAATGTTGACACGCCTGGAGAACTCGAGCTGCCTCTCAGACATGCTTTTGACGAGCGCTTCGCGCAATAGAGACCGCAGTTCGCCGCCGCTAAGTCCGGCGTCGATCACAAAGCCCGCTAGCGGTCGAAGCAATTGCGCCACAGCTTGCAAAGCGGCTGCTCTGAGTTCCTGTGGGGGTAACCTCGTCGGCATATTCACCTCGTCAAATCCTGAGAAAGCATTAAGGAGAACATCCAGGCGCGTCGTCTCATGGGCATATTCGATGCAATACTGGGCAGCCGCCAGTTTAGAGGGGCGTCCCAGTTGTTTGCGATCTTACGAAGCGGGACACAACGCCCGCGATCCGGTCGCTTCTAGCAATGGACGCTTTCCGCGTTGCAGCCCAAATCTCCTCAGTCCATGATTGGGGCTTCCCCGCCACGCGGGTCTTCGACATTTCCATTCCCAGCCAGGGGAGCATTTGGCCAACGCACCGTACAACGAGATGTATCCGAAGGAGGGCACCGCGCGGTCCCACTACCAGCGCTATTCCGAGTGGCTTACCGCCCAGCCGGCCGAGCGCCTGGCTCAAAAGCGGGCGGAAGCCGACGCCCTGTTCCACCGGGTGGGTATTACCTTCGCGGTGTACGGGCAGGAGGAAGGTGCCGAGCGGCTGATTCCCTTCGATATAGTCCCTCGAGTGCTGCCGGTGGAGGAATGGGCCGGGCTCGCGGCGGGCCTCAAGCAGCGGGTCAAGGCCCTGAACGCCTTCATCCACGACATCTACCACGATCAGCAGATCCTCAAAGCTGGCATCGTTCCAGCAGAGCAGGTGCTGTGCAACTCCCAGTACCGTCCGGAGATGCAGGGGGTGGACGTCCCCGGCGGCATCTACGCCCACATCGCCGGGATCGACATCGTGCGCGACGACGCGGGTGAGTTCCGGGTCCTGGAGGACAACCTGCGGGTGCCCTCGGGCGTCTCGTACATGCTCGAGAACCGCAAGATGATGATGCGGCTCTTTCCGGAGCTCTTCTCCGAACACCGCATCGCGCCCATCGACCGCTACCCCGACTTCCTGCTCGACAACCTGCGGAGCGTCGCGCCAACCGGCGTCACGGACCCGACCGTGGTCCTCCTGACCGCGGGCGCAGCCAACAGTGCCTACTTCGAGCATGCGTTTCTCGCCCAGCAGATGGGCGTCGAGCTCGTCGAGGGACAGGATCTCTTCGTGCGCGACGAGGCCGTCTATATGCGCACCACCCAGGGAGCCCAGCGGGTGGACGTCATCTATCGGCGCATCGACGATGATTTTCTGGATCCGCTCGCCTTTCGGCCCGACTCCATGCTGGGCGTGCCGGGGTTGCTCGCGGCTTATCGCGAGGGACGCATCACCATCGCGAATGCCATCGGCACCGGGGTGGCGGACGACAAGTCGATCTACCCCTACGTGCCGGAGATGATCCGCTTCTACCTGGGCCAGAGCCCCCTCATCGGCAATGTGCAGACCTGGATGCTGCGCCGGCCGGACGATCTCGAGTACGTGCTCGCGCACCTTCCGGAGCTCGTGGTCAAGGAAGTCCACGGTGCGGGCGGCTACGGCATGCTCATCGGCCCCGCCTCGACGACTCAGGAGATCGAGCACTTCCGCAAGCTCATCATCGCTTCGCCCGAGCGCTACATCGCCCAGCCGACGCTCGCCCTGTCCACGTGCCCCACCTTCGCCTCTCAGGGCCTGAAGCCCCGGCACATCGACCTGCGGCCCTTCGTGCTCTCGGGCAAGGACATCACCATCGTACCCGGGGGACTCACCCGGGTGGCTCTGCGCGAGGGATCCCTGGTGGTCAACTCCTCTCAGGGCGGCGGCACGAAGGACACCTGGGTGCTCGAGGACGCATGCTGAGCCGCACTGCGGATCATCTCTACTGGATGTCGCGCTATATCGAGCGCGCCGAGAGCCTGGCGCGCCTCGTGGATGCGCATTACCGGATGTCGCTCCTGCCGCAGTCGGGCGACAACATGGCGCAGTCCCTGAGCTCGACCATGACGGCGCTCAACATCGAGCACGCCTACCGGGAGCGCCATGAATCGATCGTTCCCATGGCGGTGTTCGAGTTCGTGAGCCTCGATCGCGAGTACGGCGGCAGCATCGTCAATTGCCTGCGCGCCGCCCGCGAGAATGCCCGCGCGGTGCGCGGCTCGCTCACCTCGGAGCTCTGGGAGACGCTCAACTCCACCTGGCTCGACGCCCGCTCCTTCATGGCGCGCAGCACCCCACGCACCGACATTGGGCATTTCGTCGAATGGGTAAAGGAGCGCTCGCACCTCACCCGCGGGGTCACCATCGGCACCATGCTGCGCGACGAGGCCTTCTACTTCACGCGCATCGGCACCTTCATCGAGCGCGCCGACTCCACCGCACGGATCCTGACCGCACACCAGAACGATCTGCGCCCGGGCGCGGATGCGAGCGTGGTACCCGACCCCTACCAGTGGAGCGTCCTGTTGCGGGCGCTGTCGGCCTTCGAGGTGTACCGGCGCGTCTACCGCGACGTGATCACGCCCTACAAAGTCGCGCAGCTTCTGATTCTGCGCGACGACATGCCGCGCTCCTTGACCCGGTGCTGCAAGGAGGTGTATCACAACCTCGAATCGGTTCGGAACGAATCGTCGCGGGAGACCGAGCGGCGGGCGGGGGAAATCCACGCTATGCTGCATTTCACCCGCATGGAAGCCATCATCGAGGTCGGATTGCCGTATTTCCTGCAGCAATTTCTGGCACGCCTGCGCGATCTCGGCGATCGCGTGGCCTCGGACTTTCTGGTCCCTCCGGCGGAGGCTTAGAGATGCAGCTCCACATCCGCCACGTCACCCGCTACCGCTACGACCGGCCGGTCAAGTACAGCGTACAGAGCCTGCATCTCACCCCGCGCCGCGACAGCTGCCAGCGATCGCTCTCCTGGACCATCACGGCTCCCGGTCGGCGCTCGGAACAGGTGGATGCCCACGGCAACATCTCCCACCTCCTCACCATCGAGCAGCCGCATCGGGAGATCCAGATCCTGGTGCGCGGGGTGGTGGAGACTGTCGACACCGACACCCGCCAGGACGACGGCCCCCTCTCGCCCTTGGCCTATCTCGCACCCACCACGCTCACGGCGCCGAACGAGGCGATCAAGGCGTTCGCGCGCAGCACCTTGGAGCGCGTGAACGATGCGCGCGACCGCGCCCATGCGCTCGTCGATGCGGTGTATCAGGCGGTGCGCTACACCCCGAGCTCGAGCGATGTGCGGTCGTCCGCGGCGGAGGCCTTCAAGAGCGGCGAAGGGGTCTGTCAGGACCATGCCCACGTGTTCATCGCCTCGGCGCGCGCCGTGGGCATGCCCGCCCGCTACGTGAGCGGCTACCTCTATACGGGCGATTCGAGCGATGCCGCAAGCCATGCCTGGGTGGACGCCTGGCTCGGCCCCGACATCGGCTGGCAGAGCCTCGATGTGACCCATCGCCGACCCGCCACCCGCAACTATTGCCGGCTCGCGGTGGGGCGCGATTACCTTGACGCGGCCCCGGTCCGGGGTGTGCGCCACGGCGGCGGCGGCGAGCGCATGGAAGCCAACGTGTTGGTGGCCGAGTCGGCCCAACAACAGCAGCAGTGATTAGAATTTCGGCATGACGTACTGTGTCGGCCTGCTGGTCGATACCGGTCTGGTTTTGTTGTCCGACTCCCGGACCAACGCCGGTGTCGATCAGATCAATACCTTCCGCAAGATGTCCACCTTTCAGCGTCCGAGCGAGCGGGTGCTGGTGCTCATGTCGGCCGGAAACCTAGCCATCAGCCAGGCGGTGGTGAACCTTCTGCATGAGAATCTCCAGAACGCCGAAGAGCCGGCGCGGATCTTTCGCGCGACCAACATGTTCGAGGCGGCGCGCGTGGTGGGCGAAGCGCTGCGGGAAGTGCATCGCCGCGATGCGTCGTACCTGAAGGAGCAGGGACACGAGTTCAACGGCACGTTCATCCTGGGCGGTCAGATCCGGGGGGAGGAGCCGCGACTCTTCCACATCTACTCGGCCGGCAACTTCATCGAATCCTCGCGCGAGACGCCGTATTTTCAGATCGGCGAATCGAAGTATGGCAAGCCCATCATCGACCGGGTGATCTCGCGCTCGAGCAGCCTAGCGCAAGCGGCCAAATGCGCGCTGGTGTCCATGGACTCGACCATCCGCTCGAACCTCACGGTGGGGCCGCCGCTGGATCTTGCCATCGTCCGACGCGACGAGTTCAAGCTCGCGACCCATATCAGCATCGATTTCGACCACGAGTACTTCAAGATGATACGCACCCGCTGGGGCTTCGCCCTGCAAGAGGTGTTCAGCGAGCTGCCGAACCCCGAGTGGTAGCGCGCGCCGGCGGCGGCGGACCGTTCCTCCGCGCGACGATCCTCGAGTGCCGGGCATCTAGTTGACGTCGTTCGAGGGGAAGCGATACCCCGTGAGCGACTGGGGCTTGCCGAACAGGAACCCTTGCGCAAAGTCGACGCCGAGCGCGCGCATGGCCTGCAGCTCCGAGTCGAGCTCGACCGACTCGGCCACCGTCAGTACACCGAGATCCGCCGCCATGCGCACGATCGAGGAGATGACGGCGCGCGCGACGCGGTCGGTGGGCGCGGCCCCGACGAGCGATGAGTCGATCTTGAAGTAATGCGCGGGCACCTTGCGCAGATACCCGTAGGAGGGCGCATTCGCGCCGAAGTCATCGAGCGCCACCTCGCACCCCAGGGCCTCGAGGCGCTTCATGGACTCGGCGACGCTGATGTTGCCCGAAGAGGCGAAGCGCTCGGTGATCTCGAAGCACAGCACCTGCGGCGGCAGGCAGCTCTTGCTCACGCACGACTCGACGTAGCTCACGAAGTCCGCATCCGTCATCGATTGCGAGGAGAGATTGACCGAGAATACCGCCGCGACCCGCGCCCAAAGCCTGCGGTTGTTGACGAGCCACATGAGGAGCGTGCGCACGACCCAGCGGTCGATCGAGGGCATGAGATTTCGATGCGCCGCGGCGTCGAGGAACAGGCGCGGCTCCAAGAGCGCACCGTCCGGCATGCGCAGGCGCAGCAGCACCTCGTAGTGGCTGGTCTGCGGATTCTCGCGCAGCGATCGGATGGGCTGCAGGAACAGCTCGAATCGTTCCGCATCGAGCGCATGGTCGATCTGTACCAGATCGTCCGCGACTGGCGCCGCAAGCGCGGCGTGGCGGCGCTCGAACTCGGCCGCGAGGCAGATCATCACGGGCGCGAGCCGCGCCTCGAGCGGCTCCTGCGTGCGCTCGTCGGCGATCGCAGAGTCGATGGATAGGCGCACGGCGCCGTTCACCTCGCCCCGTCCGTCGCGCACCGGGATGGCCACCGAATAGCGCGAGCCCTCGCGCGTGCCGTAGTGGACCGAGTGTGTGCCGGTCTCGCCCACCGACAGGCATTCCTCCACGAGCTGGTGGTCCTCGGGAAGCAAAAAGTCCTCGCTCATCAAGAGTGTGTCCGCCGCAAAGTCATGGAACGACACGCTGCAGACTTCCGGTGCGAGCGCGCAGATGAGCTGTGCAAACGCATCGAGCGTCTTGCTCGAAGCCTCCTGTGCAGATTCTGTTAACTTGTTGAGCATTGAGACACCCACGATCGAACCGTGGTGTCGATCCTAGGGGCAACGCACGGCGGCAGGAATGTCGTCGGACGACGACGTAGGCGGCGAGCGACTCGTCTTTTCAATGTGTTACGGACGCAGACGGCGCCCTGCGCGCAATCCGAGAGTCATATCACACCGCCCATGGGCCGGATCCCAGGCGAAGCGCTATCGAGCCTGCGCGGGCCTGAGAAACCTCGCCCAGTCGATGGGCACCAGCCGGGGAACCAAGCCGATCCAGCCAATGAGGCCCGCGAGGCTCATGACCGCGCAGGCGATGAAGGCGAGCGTGAAGTGACCCGTGCGGTCGACGATGAAGCCCGTGAGCCACGTCGAGATGGCGCCCGAGATGTTGCCCACGGAGTTCTGAATTCCCACCCAGCGGCCCGAGGCGCGCGGCCCGGCGAGTATCTGCGACATGGCATAGACGCCGGGCGATGAGGCGCCCATCAGGACCTGGAAACCGAACATCGAGGCGACGGCGAGGCTCTCCGAGCCCAACGCCATGCCGAGCATGCACGGCACCGCGCCCACGTGCGCCACCACCATCACGATCTTGTAGGCGAAGTTCGGCGAGGTGCGCGGCGCGATGAAGCGGTCGATGGCATACCCGATGGCGAGCGCGGAGAGGCCGTTGACGAGATAGCCGAGCGTGCCGACGTGCTCCATCTCGTGCATGGAGAAGCCGCGCTCCTTGACCAGAAATCCCGGCAGCCAGCCGAGCATGAAGTACCACATGTAGTTCGAGGAGAAGAGCCCGAGGCTCGTGCCCCAGAGACCCTGTTGCCTGAGGACCATGCCCCAGGTCGGCGTCGCAGCATCCGCGCGCGCGGTCGCAAGCTTCGGGAGCTTGACGAACGCCCACGGCACCAGCCACAGGAGCGAGATGAGTCCGAAGGCCACGAAGGTTCCGCGCCAGCCGACATGATCGATCAGGAGCCCTGCCGCGAAAATGCCGGCGCCCGGCGCCATGAGATAACCGAACCCGACGATGCCGTTCGCGCGCCCCAGCTTCTCGACCGGCACCACCGCGGCCATCAGCTTCGAGACGCAGGGAAATCCCGCGCTCTCGCCGAGACCGAGCAGCATCCGCAGCGCGAGCAGCATGCCGAAGCTCGAGGTGAGGCCCACCAGCATGGTCGCCGCGGCCCAGACGACGAGCCCCGCCGCGAGCACCTTGTGTGCGCCGTAACGCTCGGCGAGCCAGCCCACGGGGATCTGGATGAAGGCGTAGACCCAGAAGAAGGCGGAGAGCAGGCGCCCCACCTCCTCGTTATCGAGACTGAGATCGTGCTGGATGAGCGGTACGGCGGTGGGAACGGCACCGCGATCGACGTAGTTGATGAAGAGTACGGTCGCGAGGAGCGCCACGACCAGGAAGGGCCGCGTGTACCTGCCCACCGCCTCGCCCGCGGTGGGCGGGGCCCCGGTGCCGCCCGGTGTAGCGACGCCCGGCGTAGCGACGCCCGGTGATCCCACGAGCACGGCCTCGGCCGCGCCCCCGCCCGGCGTCGAGCCCGCGCCGGGTTTCAAGTCCGGTCTCAGCTCGCGTAATCCGCTTGACTGCGGTCGAGCAGACGCTTCAGCGCATCGAAGTGCAGATCCGCGCGGTCGCGGCCGCCCACCTGACCGCCCGAGGAGAATTGGTCGACGGTCGCGCGAATCACCTTCTCGGGGATGGCCTTCAAGGCGCGGCCGGTCGAGAGGGCGAGGACCTGGGCCTTTGCCGCCCGCTCGAGAAAATAGAGCCGCTCGAACGCCTGCGGCACCGTGTCGCCGACGACCAGCACACCGTGGTTGCCGAGCATGAGCACGTGCTTGGCGCCGAGCACGGCGGCCATGCGCTCGCCTTCCGTGACATCGAAGGCGAGGCCGTTGTAATCGGGGTCGTAGGCGATGTCCTCGAAGAAACCGAGCGCGCTTTGCACGGCCATTTCGAGCCGGGGATTCTCGAGCATGCAGAGCGTAGTGGCGTAGGGCATGTGGGTGTGCAGCACGCAGCGGGCGTGCGGCGCGAGGCGATGCACGGGCAGGTGGATGTAGAGCGCCGTGTCCTCGATCGGTCCGCGGCCGCTCACGATCTGGCCCTTGAAATCGACCACCATGAAATCGCTCGCCTTGACCTCCGACCAGTGCAATCCGAAGGGGGCGAGGAGGAAGCGATCGGCATGACCGGGCAGGAGCATGGTCATGTGGTTGTCGATCCCTTCGTTCATTCCGAAGTGATCCGCGAGCCGGTAGCAGGCTGCGAGGTCGATGCGCGCCTGGCGTTCGCTCGGGCTCGGGACGGATTTGAGACTCGCGCTCATGGCGGCCGACTCTATCATTTCCGACCCCGAGCAGTCATTTTCACGTGCCCTTCACATAGAATACGCACCATTGCTCGATGACCCTAGCCGTCGGGGCCGAGCTTCTCAAGGTGCATCGCGCGCGGACCGTGACAAGAACAATCGATCTCGTTTATTTCAATGCGGGCGGGGGGCACCGGGCCGCGGCGACGGCCCTGGAGACCGTGATCCGCGCCGAGGGGCGCCCGTGGCAGGTACGTCCGGTCAATCTCATGAACGTCCTCGACCCAAAGGACGTGTTCCGCAAGACCACGGGCATGGACTGGGAGGACATCTACAATACGCGCCTCGCGCGCGGCTGGAGCGTCGGACTCGCGCAGGAGCTCAAGCTCCTGCAGGCGCTCATTCGATTGAGCCATCGATCGATGGCGAGCCGGCTGCGGCGCCACTGGCGCAAGAGCCGCCCCGACCTCGTGGTATCGCTCATCCCCAACTTCAACCGCCCGATGTACGAGGCGGTGAGCACGCTCTCGCCGCGTGTACCCTACGTCACCATCCTCACCGACTTCGCGGACTATCCGCCGCATTTTTGGATCGAGCAGCGCCAGGCGCAGCACTTCATCTGCGGGACGCCGAGGGCGGCGGCGCAGGCGCGCGCGCTCGGCTGCCCCGCGGAATGCGTGCACCTCACCTCCGGCATGATCATCCGCCCGGATTTTTACGCGGACGTCGCGATCGATCGCAGCGCGGAGCTTCACAAGCTCGGCCTCGATCCTGACCGTCCGACGGGCCTCGTGATGTTCGGCGGACACGGCTCGCGCGTCATGCAGAGCATCGCCAAGCGCCTGGACGATGTGCAGCTCATCCTCATCTGCGGACACAACGCGCTGCTCGCGCAGCGGCTCGCCGCCATGAGCGCGAGCGCCCCCCGGGCCGTCCTCGGCTTCACCTCGCAGATGCGCCACTACATGCAGCTTGCCGATTTCTTCATCGGCAAGCCGGGCCCGGGCAGCATCAGCGAGGCCGTGCAGCAGGGCTTGCCCGTGGTGGTGGTGCGCAACACCTGGACCATGCCGCAGGAGCGCTACAACACGGACTGGGTGCTCGAGAACGGGGCCGGGATCGTGCTCGAGTCGTTTCGCTTCGTCGATGCAGGCGTGCGCGCGATCCTGGGGCGCCTCGAGGAGTTCCGCGCCAACCTGAAGCGCATCGAAAATCGCGCCGTGTTCGAGATCCCGGGCATTCTCGAGAACATCCTGGAGTCCGCGGTGCGCGGCGCGCGCCCCGCGCAGACCGGTACCGCGACGCTGGTCGACTGATCGAGGTGGCGACGTTCCTGCTCGCCTTCGGCGCGCTCTTCTCCATCGTCAATCCGCTCTCCGGCGCATTCATTTTCTTCGGCGCGACCCAAGGCATGGAGCCCAAGACCCGCGCGGCGGTGTCGCGCTGGGTCGCAATCTACGCCTTCTGCATCGTCGCGGCCTCGCTCTACGTGGGCGCGTACGTCTTGAGCTTCTTCGGCATCTCGATCCCGGTGCTGCGCGTCGCAGGCGGCATCGTCGTGTCCATGTCGGGCTGGCGCATGTTGAACGAGCCCGACGCCACCGAGCAGCGGCGCAGCGAGGCGCCGGCCTACCCGCGCTCCATCGATACCCCGCCGAGCCGGCTGGCGTTCTATCCCCTGACCATGCCCCTGACCACGGGCCCGGGCACCATCTCGGTCGCGATCTCGATCGGCGCCAGCCGGCCCGCCGGGAGCTATCGGTCCCTGGTCGAGTTCTTCCTGGAGACGCTCGCCGCCGTGGTGTTGCTCGTGTTCCTGGTCTACGGCTCCTATCGCAATTCCGGGCGCCTCGCGGATCTCATTGGCCCGACCGGCACGAGCATCATCGTGCGCCTCTCGGCGTTTCTGCTCTTTTGCATCGGCATCCAGGTGTTCTGGAACGGCGCCGCGGAGCTGCTCGGGCATCTCGCCGCGGGGCCGACGAGCAGCTGAGCGGCGGTCGCGGCCGGCGCTGCTAGCCCTCCAGGCCCTGCGCCTTCAGATACTCATCGTACGTGCCCTTGAAATCGACCAGCTTGCCGCCGGGCTTGAGCTCGAGGATGCGCGTCGCGAGGCCGCCGACGAACTCTCTGTCGTGCGAGACGAACACCAGCGTCCCGACGTAATGCTCGAGGCCGATCTGCAGCGACTCGATGGTCTCCATGTCCATGTGGTTGGTGGGCTCGTCCATGAGCAGCACGTTCGGCCGCGTGAGCATGAGCTTGCCGTAGATCATGCGGCCCTTCTCACCCCCCGAGAGCACGCTCACCGATTTCTTGGTCTCCTCGCCGGAGAACAGCAGCCTTCCCAAGGTCGCGCGCACGATCTGATCATCGTCCGCCTTGCCCGTGTACTGGGACATCCAGGTGAAGAGGTCGCAGGGTGGGAGGAACTCGGCCTGCGGATCCTGCGGCATGTAGCCGGCTTGCGCATTCTCCACCCACACGATGCGGCCTGCATTCGGCGAGAGCTCGCCTGCGAGCAAGCGCATGAGCGTCGTCTTGCCGGCGCCGTTCGGGCCGATGATGGCGATGCGCTCGCCCGCCTCGATTTGGAAGCTCACCTTGCTGAGCACGTCGTGCTCCATCCCGGGATAGCGGAACGAGAGCCCCTCCACCGTCACGGCCGAGCGGTAGAGCTTGCGCGCCTGCTCGAAGCGGATGTAGGGATTCTGCCTCGAGGAGGGACGCACTTCCTCGAGCTTGATCTTCTCGAGCTGCCGCTTGCGCGAGGTCGCCTGGCGCGCCTTGGAGGCGTTCGCCGAGAAGCGCCGCACGAATTCCTGCAGGTCCGAGATCTTGTCGCGCGCCTTGGCGTTCGCCGCCTCGACCCGGGCGCGCGCCTGCACCGATGCGAGCATGAAATCGTCGTAGTTGCCGGGATACACCTTGAGCTGCTGATAGTCGAGGTCCGCGATATGGGTGCACACCTGGTTCAGGAAGTGCCGATCGTGGCTGATGATCACCATGGTGGCGTCGTATTCGTTGAGCGCGCGCTCGAGCCAGTGGATCGAGTGAATGTCGAGATTGTTCGTGGGCTCATCGAGCAGCAGCACGTCGGGCCTCGAGAACAGCGCTTGCGCGAGCAGCACGCGCAGCTTCAGACCCGGCGGCACCTCGCGCATCGGGCCGTTGTGGCGTGATTCGGGAATGCCGGCGTCGGTGAGGATGCTGCCGGCGCGCGCCTCGGCATCGTAGCCGCCGTATTCGGCGAACACGGCCTCGAGCTCCGCGGCCTTCATATAATCGGCGTCGCTGGATTCGGGGTTCGCGTAGATGCGGTCCCGCTCGGTCATGGCGCGCCATAATTCGGCGTGGCCCTGCATGACCACATCGAGGACGCGCTCATCCTCGTAGCCGAACTGATTCTGGTTGAGCTTGCCGAGCCGCATGCCCGTCTGCAGCATGACCTCGCCCGCGCTCGGCTCGAGGTCGCCGCCGAGCACCTTCATGAGCGTGGACTTGCCCGAGCCGTTGGCCCCGATGAGGCCGTAACGATTGCCGTCGTAGAACTTGACCGTGACCTGCTCGAACAGGGGCTTCGCGCCGAATTGCACGGCGACGTTGGACGTAGAGAGCATCGACTTCCGCTGGATATTGGGGGATGGCGGGCGCGGCCAAGGGCCGGGCGTGCTGCCGGGCGCGGATTTTAGCCGAGGCCGGGGCCCCGCGGGTAGATTATCCGCCGAGAAGCCGACCGGCGAGCAAGGTTGTCACTTGACAACCTTCGCCCGGATCCTTACGTTGACTTGGTGGAATACCGGTTCGCCTTGAAATTCGTTTTGCCCGCGAGTCCCCGCCCGATCGATGAGTTCGTCGGGCAACTCGGCGAGGCTGGTTGCGGCGGTGCCTCGGTGACTCAGGCGCGGCGGATCGCGCTGGAATTTGCACGCGAGGCGGATTCCGCCGAGAGCGCGATTCTCAGTGCACTCGCCACGGTGAGGGCGGTCATCCCCGGTGCCCAGTTGCTCGAGGTCACGCCGGATTTCGTCGGCCTGAGCGATATCGCCCGCTGCGTCGGGGTGAGCCGTCAGAACATGCGCAAGCTGATGCTCACGCACACGGCTCATTTCCCGATTCCCGTCCATGAGGGCAGTGCAGCACTGTGGCACCTGGCACCCGTCCTCGCCTGGTTGCGCGATCGGGCCGGCTATGCGATTCCAGCCACGCTCCTCGAAGTCGCGCATATCGCGATGCAGGTCAATCTCGCCAAGGAGGCCTGTCAAATCGAGCGCAGCGCACACAGCGAACGGATGGAGCTGCTCGCATCGGCGGCGAGCGCAGAGGAAGCGGCGATGACCGCCCGGCCGCGCTAAAATGCACAGACACTACTGACCCACATCGTCAGTACGCAGGATAAGAATAAATGAAGGGAGCGCCCGCGTGCTGACCATCCCAGGCGAGCTCGCGCGCATCGGCCTCGATGCCGCACCCGACCCCATGATCTTCATCGATGCGTCGGGCACGATTCAGTTTGCGAACCGGCAGGTCTCCGTCGTTTTCGGGTACCCGAATGATGAGATCATCGGCCAGAGCGTCGACTCATGCCGCGGCGCTTTCGAACGCGGCACATCGGCCACCGGGAAAGCTACGTCAACGCCGTTCGCGTACGTCCCATGGGCACAGGATTTGAGCTCTTCGGACTGCGCCAAGACGGCTCCGAATTCCCGGTCGAGATCAGCCTGAGTCCCGTTCAGCACGGCGATCTGCTGCTCGTCGCAGCCGCCATCCGCGATGTGTCGGAGCGCAAGTGGAATTGACGATGGCACGCGAATCCGCGGATGCCGCGAGGGAATGGCCGAGCAGGCACGTGAGATCGCCGATCATGCCAATCAGACGAAGAGCCGCTTTCTCGCGACGGCCAGCCATGATCTGCGTCAGCCGCTGCAAGCCGTGGAAGTGCTCAATAGCAGCATGCGCCGGCTCGCGATCGACGCCGATCTCGGCGAGGTCGTGTCCGAACAGAAGCAAGCGATCGGCGCGATGTCGAAACTGCTCGATGCTTTGCTCGATATCCATAAGATCGAGTCCGGAGCGGTCATACCCGAGCCGACCGATTTCACGGTCGCCGCCATCTGCGAGGAGATGAGGCGGGATTGCGGGAATTGCCGCCGAAAAGGGACTTCGGATCGAAGTCGAAACCTGCGATGAGGTCGTACTCAGCGACCCTTCGCTCGTCGGGCAGATTCTGAGGAATCTGGTCTCAAACGCCGTCAAGTACACTCATACCGGCCAGTGTGTTTGCGCTGCTCGCACGATGCGGCCCTCGTTCGCATCGAGGTGATCGATACGGGCATCGGCATTCCCGCGGATGAGTTGCCTCGTATCTATGATGAGTTCTATCAGGTCGGCACACCGGCCTATGGCTCCCGCGACGGGTTACGACGTCACCGCGGTTGCCTCTTTGTTGGAAGCACTGCGTGACGTCCAGAAGGGGAATGGCATCGATCTGTTGATCTGCGACTATCATCTCGAGGACGGGCGAAATGCCTCTGAGGTAATCGTCACGCTGCGCGCATTGCTGGGCGTTCCGCTGCGCACGATTGTCGTGACCGGCGACACGTCCTCCGCGATCAAGCAACTGCCCGGCGATCCGTATGTGCGGATCATGAGCAAGCCCATCGACTCGGAGGAATTGCTGACGGCGATCCGATCGTTGGCCACCACTTGAGCGCTCGAGTGTCGGCCGACTGCCGCCGCGGAGACTTTCGCGCCGGCTATGCGGCATCGGAAGCGGCCGCTATTTGGGAAACATGAACTGCACCTGGGCGCGAAGCTGCCAGTTGCCGGCAAACTCGGGACGCACGACGTTGTAGTAGCCCGATATCTGCGTATTCACGGGCAGCCTGCCGATCTTGAAGAGCTTGCCCGCCCCGGCACCCATCGGCACCGTCCACACCTGCGAGCCCTTCGCTTCCCAGTTGGCGGTGATGATCGGCGAGCTCGTGAGATAGGCACCGCCCTCGAAGTTGTAGTTGACGAACGGCTGCACCAGTCCGTTGCTGTATTTGGGCGAACTGCCGAAGTTGGGCGCGACATTGCTGCCCACCGACCAAACATTGTTGGCGAGCGCGCCGTACACCCACGGGCTTCCGTGCTCCAGGTGCAGGAGAACCGCCGTCGGGCCCAACCCCCCATTGTTGTTGCCGAGCAAACTGTTGCTGTGTGTGGGCAGTTGGGCAATGGCGCCCACCCCCCAGATCCAAGCGCCCGGCTTGCCGGGCGAGAGAAACGCGGAGATCTGCAAATCGCCGATGCCGGTGGTGCTGCCCTGACCGGGGGCGAAGGCCGGTAGGGTAATGATCGGCAGAATGGTGCGCGTGATGATATTCCAGTCCTCGTTGATCGTGATCGGAATCACCGGCTGGATGTTGAGCACGTTTTGCGTGCCGTTCTGCGGACCTACGTTGAAATAGGCATTCTCCTGGAACGGCACGCTGATCAAGTTGCCCACGGGATTCTGCGCGATCTTCGCCAAATCCTCCGGGCTCAATTCGGCATGAGCGGACGCGCACACCCAGCTCGCCGCCAAGAGGAGAGACTTGAGAGAGGTTCTTCTCGAAATTCGCATACCCAAGACTTCCTCGCTTGCGGTGGCGAGTTTCGGTCTTGCAAGGTAGCTGACCCGCGGCCAAGTGAAAACTGGACCAAAGGTCTACTGAGGCGCGTCAGATTCCGCCGCCCCAGCGATACTGCCATGCGATGGCGTACTGCTTGTAGCTGTCGCCTGTGCGGGCCGAGACTCCGTCGCTGGCGGCGAGCTTGATCGAATTGCGCCGGTTGAGCGGCAGCGCAAGCGTCGCACCGACGCGCCAGTTCTGCTGCAGATCATTGTTCAGTGTCTCGCTGATCGTCGATCTGCCGCCCTCGTAATAGGTGGCGTCCACCGAGGCCCAGATCCCGTGACTGAAACTGCGAATGACGTGCCCTTGAATCGAATAGATCGGAGCCTGCGATCGCGTCGTGTCGCCGTAGAAATCGGTGTTATCCGTGTAGAACGTGACGGCTGCCGTCGACTCCAATATCCACCCGCCGACGGCCTTGGAAACACCGATACTCGGCCTGAAGAACCATCGATGCGTCGCGATGTTCACAAGACGCGTGTCATCGTATTGCCCGGAGGGCGCCGACACCTTGAGCGCTGCGCCGATGATCCAGTCCTGCTTGTAGGAGGCGAAATCCTTCATGCCGACTGCAGGCGCACCGTACAGGTTGACGGACAACTCGAACTCCGGATTGCCGAATCCGTTGACCGTGCGCTGCACCAGCTCTCCCCGGTAGTCTGCAGAGCCCGAAAGCCAACTGTAGGGGACGGAGGCGTTGAATTTCCCCGATAAGCCCCAGAGATCGAGTGATCGTGCGAAGCCGAGCGCCCCGGTATTCGTCTGGACATGAGGATTACTAACCGGCAGCGAGGGATCGAACGATATACCGCCCTCCGTGTAGGCGTAACCGAGGATCAAGAAATTCACGCCGACCGGCGTGTCCGACCACTTGCGCGGCTCGATGTCCTGCGCCCGCACCGCCGATGCGGCCAAGAGCCAGGCGAGCGCGATGAGCGCGGTGCTCGAGAGCCAGCGGGTGCGGCGAGCGAGTGGGTAGCGAACCGACGACATGGCGGCGGCCTACTTCGGATCTTCGATGACGGCTTCGAGCTTTCCGCTCTTGATCGCACGCTTGAGCGCCGCGTAATCCTCCTCGTTCTGGTCAGCGTAGGCGACTGAGAAGTCTGCTCTGTAAAAGGTGAAGGGCGATAAAGCCATGCGCCCGTGGCGAAGCGGCAGCAGCTGCGGCAGGCGCCCCTTGTCGGCTTGCCGGACCAAGCTGACCGGCTCGGGGCGATCGGCGCGGGCTTTCCACACGGCATGCGCCTCCCGCGGGCAGGCGTCCCTCAATTTTTTGCCGGCCGCCTGGCGCTCGGCCTCGGACCGGCGGTGGGTAAACAGGCGGGCTCCTTTGGATCTCCTTTGCGTCTGAGCGGTGCTCGGGTTCATCGACTGCGCAGGCATGGCTTTTTCTCTCCGGAATTTGCCCGAAGTTATCATCGAGCGTTTCGAGCATCCGCGGCTGCGAAGCAGAAGACCCTCCACTCTAATAGTCTTGCAGATGTGGGAATGCGTCGATTGATCCTAGGTCCAATGACGAATCCGGCCCGATCGTGCGCGCCGCAGAAGTTACTACCGCGTGATGCCGCAGCATCGGCCACCGGCCGGCATCATGTCGAATCCCGGGGCTGAATAAGGAGGCCCGGCCTTCGGCAAAAAGGCGTCCCGCGCGGGGAACGCGGGACGCCTCAAACGACACTCGACTTGCCTGATCGTTCTTGTTGTTACTCGTAGATGAGCTTCGGCACCCAGGGAACGCCGAGACCCGTCACATCGTTATATCCGGGACCCGTGCCGCCGGCCGCGGACTCGGAGGTGTAATTGAACACCTCGTCGATCCCCTCGCAGATCGCAATGCTGCAGGTGAAGATGCCGTACGGCGCAGTCAGGATGTTGAACGGCACGGAATTGACCGTGACCAGGCGCGCCTCGTTCAGATTCGAAAGGTAGCTGCGCAGCACCGAGGTGGGCTCGGTCGGCGCGATGATCTGATTGATCGCATTCCGGAGCCATACTCCGTTGCCCCGGCTGCCGATGTCGTAGAGCCACGGATTGGCGAAGCCCACCACGGGGCGGCCGCCGGCCTCGCGCTTCTGATTGATGACCGCGAGCACGCCCGCCATCAGCGGCGAGGCGAGACTCGTGCCGCCGATCGCGTTCTCGCAGTACTCCTCGGTCTTGGAGATCGGCGTGCAACCGGAATCGGCAATCGCATTGCCGGCGATGGTGAAGGTCTCGCCATACAGATAGCCGGTGTAGGGATCGGCGACCATCGCGATGTCCGGGCTCACGCGCATCGGATTCGGCAGAGGCTCGGTGTAGGTGCTTGCGAGATTGAGCGTCGTCGCGAGCACGTACGGCACTTGCTTCGCCTGATAGGCGGGCTGCGACTCGAGCAGGCTGATGCCGCCGCCGGATCCCGAGGAGAACGAGAAATCGTCGTAGGTGTAGCCGAAGTTCGTGACCTGCGCCACGCCCGAGTCCTCGATGAGCTTGTCGCTTTTCACGGTGACGTCGGCTAAGAAGGCGCGGTACGTGCCCCAGCCGTACTCAGACTTGTTGCCGCCCAGATCGTCGATCTCGAGCGTGGTACCGCCGACGCCGGTGACCCATGCGCTGGTGGCGGGCCAGGAGCCCGATGCGACACCGTTCGGCGCCGACAGATCGCCGTCATCGCCCGACGAGAACAGCACACTCACACCCTGGGCGGCACCGGCCATGGCGGCCTGGTCGAACGCCTGCTGCTCTCCCGGGGCGATCGCCTCGCCGCCGTTGCCCCAGCTGTCGGTGACCACATCGGCCAGGTGGTTATAAACCGCATTCATGAAAGCGATCGTGAGCGAGGGGCCGCAATCGCGCGATCCCACGAACACGATGTCCGCACCGGGCGCGGCACCATGCACCGAGTCGACGTCGAGCGACTGCTCCGTCCACCAGCCGTAGGGCCCGCAGGACTCGCTGGGGGAGACATCGTAGATGCCGACCGGAATGATCTGCGAGAAGTTCTTGCTGGTGAGCCTCGGCAAGTCATGGTTCTTCGAGTAGCGGTTGCCGTCGGCCAGCAAGGTGGGCGAGGCATAGGCATCCACGATCGCGACGGTAACACCCCTGCCGTCGTATTTGACCTCGTTCAGCCCGTAGGCAGCCTGGATCTGCTGCGGCGTGTAGCCACAATTCATCCAGGGAATGGATGCGCCATACACGTCCGCCGCCGTCGTCAGCGTGGCCTTCTTCGCGTGTACGCCGAAATAGGTATTGCAGTAGGCCGCCGGATTCGAGGCCGCCACGGGAGGCGGGGTCGTCGCCGGTGAGCTCGAGGTCGCCGCCGGAGCCACCAAGTTGCCCATGCTGGCCGAGTGGTGGAAGGGCGTGCGCAGGGTCGAGGAGTCGTCGAGCCCCTCGATGAACACCACTTTGCCGGCGAGCGTGGCCGGAATCGTGGGCGCGTTGGTATTTGCACGCAGGGTCTTGCCCTTGTAGGAATAAAGGTTCTGGTTGACGCCGAAGGCGCTCTTCAGCTGGCTCACGGTGGCGCTCGCCGTCACGTACATGCCGTGCGGTCCTGACTCCACGTTGGTCATGCCGGCGTGCTCGAGCAGTGTTTTGACCGCGGCCACATCGGCCGAGGCCGGCTCGAAGCGCAGTCCGAACTCTTGCGGGGTGATGTAGAGGCCGTATTCCTTGCTCTTGGGGTCAGAGACCTCCGCGGCGAGGGACTTGAGGCCTGCGGCATTCCTGACGCTCAGGTGCACGGCGATGTCCACCGGCGTGCTCGCGGACGCGGTGCCGACGAGTTTCGCACTCTTCACCCAGCCGGCGACGTTGCCGCCGACGGTCGTCGTCCCGGCGGCACTCGCCATGCCTGCGGCACAGGCGAACGCGGCGGTTGCGACACCGCCCACGATCATTCGAAATCTTGTCATCTTGACCACGAGAAATCCCCCTTTTGATTGGACGTTGGCAGGCACGCCGCGGCCTCGGAAGGCCCGCGCGCCTGACCGGCACGCGGCCGGCTGATCAGTGGATGTCATCCCTAGATTGTTTGCGATTGTCTTGCAACGGCCCGCCGGCTCCGCCGGCAAGGACGTGCGTCTCAATTTGCAAAAAGCAATGCGCGACTTGACCACAGCTTCACACTTCACCGCAAGTGGTAAACATAAAAACCGCCACCGGCCGGTGCGTTATGGCAAATTGCCTTCGCGCGACGCCGTCGCGCGCTCGTGGGAGGGAGCATGGGACCGATGAGACCGACGATGGGGTGTGCCCGGCGCTTTTGGGACTGCCTGTGGGCACCCGCGAGCGGCCTCATGCTCCTCGTGCTCGCCGCGGCGACGAACGCATCGGCCGCGGACGGCGCGGCCCGCGCGGATTACGATCGCGTGGCGCGCGTCCTCAAGCAGACGCCGCTCATCGACGGCCATAACGATCTTCCCTGGGAACTCCGCGAACGTTTCAAGGGTCAGCTCGCGGCCCTCGATCTCAAGTCCGACACCTCAGGGCTCGCGCGGGCGCCCGCTCAGCCGCCGCTCATGACCGACATCCTGCGGCTGCGAAAAGGGATGGTTGGAGCACAGTTCTGGTCGGTGTGGGTGCCGGTGGACGTCCCGGGCGCGGAGGCCGTGCAGACGACGCTCGAGCAGATCGATCTCGTCAAGCGCCTGACCGCCCGCTATCCGGCGGATCTGGAAATCGCCTACACCGCGGCGGATGTGCGCAGGATCCATCGAGCGGGCAAGATTGCCTCGCTCATCGGCATCGAGGGCGGGCACCAGATCAACAATTCCCTCGGCGTGTTGCGTCAGATGTACGACCTCGGTGCGCGCTACATGACGCTCACCCACGTGCGCACCACGGGTTGGGCCGATGCGGCCACCGATGCCCCGCGCCACCGCGGCCTCACGCCCTTCGGCGAGGAGGTCGTTCGAGAGATGAATCGCCTCGGCATGCTCGTCGATCTGAGCCACGTCTCGCCCGATACCATGCGCGCCGCGCTCGCCGTCACCGCCGCGCCGGTGATCTTCTCGCACTCCTCCGCGCGCGCCCTCGTCGATCACCCGCGCGACGTACCGGACGACATACTCACGCTCGTGGCTGCGAACGGCGGCGTGGTGATGGTGAATTTCGCGCCGTCCTACGTGTCGGAGGCGCGCCGTCGCTGGGAGGCGGATCGCTCCGCCGAGATCGCGCGCTACGACAGTCCGCCATACGGCGGGCTCTACATCGGCCAACCGGAACGCGCCAAGGCCGCGCTCGAGACCTGGGAGCGCGAGCATCCGAAGCCCGTGGTGACGCTCGAGCAAGTGGCGGATCACATCGAACACGTGCGGACCGTCGCCGGCATCGATCACGTCGGAATCGGCTCGGATTTCGACGGCATTCCCGAAGGGCCTCGCGGGCTCGAGGCGGTCGACAAATATCCGGCGCTGCTCGTCGAGCTCATGAGGCGCGGCTGGAGTGATGCCGACGTCGCGAAGCTTGCGGGCGAGAATGTCCTGCGGGTCATGGCGGCTTGCGAACACATCGCGGCGGGGCTTCGCGCGCGGCCGCCCTCGGAGGTGCTGTTCGAGGCGAGCGAGCGGCACTGAGCGCCGCGTCATCCGGGATGATCCGCGGCCTCGGCGTTGCGGATGAGCTCCTCGAGCTTCAAGAGCTCGGCCCAGCCGGTGTCGGAGACCGCGCCGTAGTGCAGATTCCCCTCCTTCCAGAAGGCCACTCGATAACCGTTGCGCGTGGAGTCCTTGAGGAGCGGACCCTCGCCCGTCCAGCTGAAGACGTTGATGAGGTGCGCGCCGTGCTGATAGACGAGCGCCGCCGCACGCTGATGCTGGAAGTAGTCGGCGCGCCCGCCGATCAGGCGATAGCCTTGCGCACTGAAGTCGTACACCGCCGGCGACACATCGACGTGGCCCGCGAACCACGGCTTCACCGTGTGCCTGTCGGTCGATTCCACATCGACGAGGTGTGCCGGCAGGAGCGATCGCATGTGCGCATCCACGAGCTCATCGATCAACACCGTGCGCGGCGCGACGAGCAAGAAGGCCGCGGCGGCCGCGAGCACGGCACCACCGGCGCCGGCGGCGAGGCCGCTCCAGAAGGCTCGGCCGGTTCGCGGCGCTCTCCGGACGCCCGCGCTCATGCGCGGCGCATCGGCGTTGGCGGCCGCGTCGGCGCCCGCGCGCACGGCGGTGGGTACTGCTTCGCGGTCCAGAGCCGCGCCGATGCGCGCGGCAAGCGCGGCCGGCGCGCGCTCGTACGGCAGCTCGGTCCGCAGCGCCATGCGCAACTCGCGCAGCTCCTCGAGTGCCGCATGGCACGGCGCACAGCGCGCCAGATGGCTCTCGTAGGCCGCGGCGGCCACGGCATCGAGCTCGCCGTCGAAGTACGCCTGCAGGCGATCGTCGATCTCAGCGCACGGCATCGCGCTCCTCCTCGGTCCGTTTCAGCCAGCGTGCTTTCAATGACGCGCGGGCACGTGCGAGCCGCGACATGACCGTGCCGAGGGGCACCTGCGTGACCGCAGCGATGTCGCGATAGTCGAGCTCCTCGAGCTCGCGCAGCACCAGCACCTCCCGATGCTCGGGTGCCAACTCCGCGAGCAGCCCCGCGAGGGTGCGCTCGGCGTCGCGACGCATCGAGGCGGACTCGGGTCCGGGATCGCCGCAGACCAGGGCCGCACCGTCGCGGGCGTCATCATCGTCGGGCAAGGGCACGAGCGCGCGGCGCTCGCGCCGCGCGAGCCCCGTCAGGTGGCCGTTGCGCACGATGGCGAACAGCCACGCCTTGACGTCCGAGCCGCGCAAGGCATCGAAGGCGCGAAATGCCTTGAGAATCGACTCCTGCACCAGATCCTCCGCATCGGCCTGTGAGCGGGTCAGCCAGCGCGCGAGGCGATATGCCGCGTCAAGGTGCGGTAGCACCTGCGCATTGAAGCGGGCGCGCCTGTCATCCGGAGAACCCGGCTCGCTCATCACTCGACCTCGGCTATTGGCCACCCTGGCCTGCGGTAGGACTCGCGCCGCCGCCATTTTATTCCCTCCCCGGCGCTCGCGCCCGGCCGATCCTGCACGAGGCCGCGGCTCTCGAGCTCCTTGCCTGCGATCCCCAGCGATGGCTTAGAATCTGGAGCGCATGAGAAAGCCTTTTGTCCTCGCCGTCGCGGCGCTCCTCCTCTCCGTCGCGCATGCCGCCGACCCGCCGCCGCTCGAGGAAGGGCTGTGGGAAGTGCGCGGCCGAAGCGTCGAAAACCCCGGCGGCAAGGTCACCAATTTTACCTATCGGCTCTGCCGCAATCACGCCTTCGACGCCGCCATGGACGCGCAGGTCAAGAACGCCAGGGAATGCAGGACGTCGTTCGACGATCTCGGCGGCGGCAAGTTCGCCTCCGCCTCGAGCTGCTCCCTCGGTGGCCGGGTCATCGAGTCCAAGGGCACTTATACCTACGAGAGCGCGACCTCGACCCGCGCCGAATCGCACGCGACCTACACCCCGGCCTTCAACGGCAAGACCGAGGAAACGTTGCTTCAGGAGCAGCGGTACTTGGGCGATTGCCCGGCGGGAATCAATCCGGGAGACCGGATCATGGGCGACGGCACCGTGCAGCGATACGGCAAGTAGCGCTCACGCGCTCTTCCAGAAGATTTCCCCGGCAGCTTCGAGCGCGCGCGCCAACCGCTCCGCCCACGCCGCCTGCCCGGCTTCCTCCTTGACGAGGTCCTGGCGAATCTCGATCTCGACGTGCGGCAGCCGCCGTCCCTCGCCGTGGCGCGGGATGGTGTAGTCGGTTTCGTCGCTGACGAAGTAGGGCTGGTTGTCGGCGACGGTGAGGTCGGGCTCCTTGCGCAGCTCATCGAGCACCAGACCCGCGAAGCGACGATCGCGGTTATAGAGGACCGCGGCGTGCATGTCGCGCCGCGCGCCTTTGTAGATATCCGTCATGGTGTGCTGAGCGACCAGGATGGTACGACGCCCCGCCGCCTGCCGCTCATCGAGGAGCGCGCGAATGTGCGCATGGTATGGCTCGAAGATCTCGCTGCGCCGCGCGGCAAGCTCTGCCTCGGCGCGCCCGATGTTGCCGGGAACCGGGACGTACTCGCTCATCTCGGCAATCGATGCGGCGACGCGCGGATCGCGATTGCAGTCGATCACGAGGCGCGAGTAATTCTGTGCGATGAGCGGCGCATCGAGGAGCGCCGACATCTGCCGCGCAAGGCCGAGACTGCCGATGTCCCAGGCGATGTGCCGCTCGAGCTCCGAGGCCGGAACGCCGAGATTCGCAAGCGCCCGCGGAATGCGGGCGCCGGCATGGTCGACCACGATCACGAAGCTCGACCTCCCTCGAGGCCGCTCTGCGAAGACGGGCGGCGGCTCATCGGCCGCGAGCAGCCTGAATCCGCTCTTCTCGTCCCCGAGGTCCCCGTGCTCACTCATCTTCCGGCAATGTAAAGCAAACCCGCGACAATCCCAAGCTCTGGCGTGGACCCCATCATGATAGGGTTGCGCCATGAAGGCACCGGATTTCACCATCCCCCATCCGCTCGCCGGCTTTCGCGGCATCTGGAGCCGAGTGCGGAGCCATCCTCTCGCGCGTGTCGGACCCGGCCTAATCACCGGGGCGGCCGATGACGATCCGAGCGGCATCGCCACCTACTCCCAGGCCGGGGCTCAGTTCGGGTTCGACATGCTCTGGACCATGCCGCTCGCGTATCCGCTCATGTCGGCGATCCAGTGCATGTGCGCGTTCATCGGCCGCACCACCGGCAAGGGTCTCGCGGCCAACATCAAGAGCTCGTTTCCGCCGATCGTGCTCAAGGGCGTGGTCCTTGCGTTGCTCATCGCGAACACACTCAACATCGCCGCGGATCTCGCCGCCATGGGCGAAGCCGGCCAGCTCGTGACGGGCATCGACCGCCATGTCATGACCGCCGTGTTCGTGATCGTGACGCTGCTTTTGCAGATTTTCGTGCCCTACGACCGCTACGTGTTCTTCTTGAGATGGTTGACGCTTTCGCTTCTCGCCTACGCCGCGGTGCTGTTCGTCGTGCACGTGCCGTGGGGCCAGGTGGCGCTGCACACATTCATGCCGAAGTTCAAGCCGGATGCCGCCGCCGCGGCCGTGGTCGTCGGAGTGTTCGGCACCACCATCAGCCCGTACCTCTTTTTCTGGCAAGCCTCCGAAGAAGTGGAAGACATGCAGGGCCACCGCGAGGTCGCGCTCCTCGACGATCCGACCGCGGCGCCGAAGGAGCTGCGCCGCATCCGCTGGGATACTTGGAGCGGCATGTTCTATTCGGATCTGATCGCGTTTTTCATCATCCTCGCGACCGCCGTCACCCTGCACACCGCCGGCGTCCGGAACATCCAGACCGCCGCGCAGGCCGCGAGCGCGCTCAGGCCGCTCGCGGGAGAGTTCGCCTTTTTGCTGTTCTCGATCGGCATCGTGGGCGTGGGGCTGCTCGGTGTACCCGTACTCGCGGGGTCCGGGGCTTACGCGCTCGCCGAGACCATGGGCTGGAGCTCGGGCCTCGGCCGCAAGGCCGCCGATGCGCGCGGCTTCTACGGCGTCATCGGCGTGGGCGTGCTGGCCGCGCTCGTCTTGCAGTACTCGCCGATCGACCCTATGCGGGGGCTTTTTTGGAGCGCCGTGATCAACGGCGTCGTGGCCGTGCCGCTCATGACCGTGATCATCCTGCTGGTTTCCAAGAAATCCGTGATGGGGCCGTTCACCGCCAGCCGCCCGCTCGTCATCCTCGGCTGGATCGCGACCGCGGTGATGGGCGCCGCGGCCGTGAGGATGCTGATTCCGGGCTAGCAATCGCGACGAGATTCACGGAAAGAGCCTGGGATTCCGTGGTATCTGCATTTCATGTACGGACGCATGCTCATCTGCACGCTCGCATTGCTCGCCTCGCCGGTCGAGCTGCTTCGGGCCGACGAGTCTCCACCCCGGGTGCTGCATTTCTGCTGGACGAACTGCTTCACGCTCACGCTGCAGGACGGACGCTACGTGCGAGCGGATGGCTCCGACGAGACGTGGACGATAGAGCGCTTCACGCCCACATCGGTCCTCTTGCACCGCCACGATGCCGCCACTTCCTGGAACGGTTTCAGCAATGATGTCGCGTATCAGGGTGAGATATCGAACGACCAGCTGATGAATGTCACGGTCGCCGGGCATCCCGTCCCCGACGTCCGCATGGCGTGGGGCACCGCGCTCGACTCGCTGCCGGGGAGCAATGCGGAGCGGGATCAGCGCAGCGCCGCGCAGCCGCCATCGGCGCCCGCACCTGCGCCGGCCGACGCGGAGCTCGTCGGCGATGCGAGCAGCACCGAAGCGCCGCCGCCGCTCGAGAACGAGGAGCAGCCGCCCTGCCCCGCGGACGGCTATCTGTGGACTCCCGGATACTGGGCGTGGGGCGGCGGCGTGTACTACTGGGTACGCGGTGTATGGGCGCAGCCGCCCCGCCTCGGCCTTTTATGGACGCCCGGCTATTGGACCTACGTGGGTGCGGTTTATGTGCTGCGCCCGGGATACTGGGGTCCGCATGTGGGCTACTACGGCGGCATCAATTACGGCTTCGGCTACCGGGGCACGGGCTTCGCGGGTGGGCGCTGGATGGGCAACGTATTTGCCTACAACACGGCGGTCAGCCATGTGAATGTAAACATCGCTCGCAACACCTACACCGAGACCGGGGTCAATAACGTCGGTGTAAGCAAAGTGAGCTACAACGGCGGACCGGGCGGCACGGTGGCAGTCCCCACCGCCGCGGAAAAGGCCGCAGCGGCCGAACCCCATGTTGCGGCGACGCCGTTGCAGCGGCAATACGTCCAGCAGGCTGCGGCACATGCCGCGACCATCGCGCCGAGCAGCCGTCTCACCGTCGTGCGTAGTCCCGCGACGCCCATCCCCTCGACCGCCTCAACCGTCTCGCCCGCGGTGCACGGGTCGTCCGCGGTGCCCGCGCAGCGCGCGTCGGCGACTCAGCATGCGACCATTGCGCGTAGCGCGCCGCCGAAGCTCGCGAGTACATCGCCGATCCCGGCGGCACGGCCGCAAGATGCGGCGACGCCCTCCCCCGCGCCGAAGCCGAGCAGCGCACCTAAGAAAGTAGCCGAGCACTCCAAGCCGTAGGGCGGAGCGAGCGCGGCCGCCGCCAGCTCAAGCGCACGAGCGCCGCGAGCCCGAAGAGCGACAGCCCATCGATCGCCCCGCCGCCGCCGCCGCTGCTCGGGGGCGGCAGCTGGGTGGCGACCGTCTGGTTGACCTCGAGTGTCGCGGTTGCCTTGGCGGAGGTCCCCACCGCATTGGTGCAAGTGAGTGAATAGGCGACGCTGCCCGCCGTGCTCGGCGTGACGGTCTGCGTGCCGCTCGCCGCGAGCGTCCCCGTCCAGCCGCCCGAAGCGGTGCAGGTATTGGCGTTGATCGCCGCCCAGGTGAGCATGGTCGAGCCTCCGAGGGTGAGTGAGCTCAGGGCGAGCGTGAGGGTGGGCACGCCCGGCGGAATCTGCGCGAGGGCCGCACCGGCCTGAATGAACCCATAACCCGAGGAGTAGTTCGGCGCCGGCGTGCCCATGGCGAGGGCGCTCTTCTGCATGGCTGCGTAGATCGCGGTGGGCGTCGTCGCCGGGTTCGCCTGCAGGATGAGTGCGGCGAGACCCGCCGCATGCGGGGTCGCGGCCGAGGTGCCGAAGAAATTGGGATAGGCCGGATTGTTCTGGCATTCGGTCACGGTGGTGTTGAGCTTCCCTCCAGGATAGCCATCGCTCGCCAGTGTGAATCCGAGGAAGGTGTCGTTCACCCCGTCCGGCGCCGCGAAGTCGGGCTTCTGGCGCACGAGCGGCGTCGCGAGACGCGTGCCGCTCGTGTCGAAGAGCACGGGCGTTCCGCCAGTCGAGGAGAACGCCTCGAGCTGCGCCGGCGAAGTACCGCAGGCAGGCGTCGTGAAATAGAAGGCGGCGCCCACCGTCGCCGCGCTGGCCGCCGTGTGGTGCCCCTGAATGGTCCCGCTGTTCGTGGCGAACTGCGTGATGCTGCTGCCGAGGCCGTCGTCGGCGACGCTAAGGATCAGCCGACCGGGCGCGTGCGTGCCGTTCGCGAGCCCGACGCTGAACTCGAGATTCTGTGTCGTCGTGTTGCCGCTCGCGTTCGCGGGGTTCGCGATGATGAGCACTTGGTAGGAATCTTGGCCCAGGGTATTCGGGCCGGTACAGCTCACCGGATTTCCGTCGAGATCCTCGATGACGACGCCGCTCTGACCGCTCACGCACAGATCGAGCTGGCTCGTGGCACCACCGCTCGACGGGGCTCCAGTCAGGTAAGGCTGGTCCCACTCCACCACCACGCCCAGCGCCTCTCCCGGTTGCATGGCGGGGATGGTCACGGGCAGAGCGGTCGTGGTCGTCGCCCCCGAGGCGTCGAAGTTGAGCAAGTATTCGTTGAGATTCGGGCCGCTCGTCGCCAGGGTCGCGAACGAGGGGGCGGTGTTCTCGTACGACAGGTCGCTGTTATTGCCGGCGGCGGTGAAATAGGCGGCGCCCGCCGCTTCCACGGTGTTGATGGCCTGGGCCACGATGCCGTCCTGGTAATAGGGTTCGTCGAAGTAAGTGATGTCGTCCGCGATGACTTTGGCGCCCGCGCTCTGGAGCGCAAGGATGCCGTTGGCGAAGTCCGCCTCGGTCTGATAGGCGGTATGGAAGGCGAGCTTTGCCCCGGGTGCGACCGTATAGACGATTTGCGCCATGGCGCGACCTTCGTCGCTGTACGGTGGCTGTTCCGGCGCGCCGTAGTCGAGACACGAGGGCTCCGGTTCCTCGAGCACGTCGACCGCCGCCGGCAGCGCACCCGTGCTCACGTCGGTCGCGTAATCTGCCGTGAACCCGTTGTAGGCATAGCCCTCGAACCCGCTCACCGGAACGCCGCTGCCGCTCGCGGCATAGGCGCTATAGCAATCGAAGCTGTCCGAGAGAATGCCGACGGTGACGCCCGTGCCATTGAGTGCGGGGTAGGTGGTGCGCAGCGCGCTCGAGCCTTGCGCATAATCACCCTGGGTGCTCGTGGGACCCGCGGCGAGCGTGCGCGGCATCGCCGCCCGCATCGCGGCGAGCTCGCCGAGCGCCGCTGCCGCCTGGAGCTGAGAGACCGGAAGCCAGCCGCCCACATCGTTCGAGTAGACGGAGGGATGTTCCAGCCCGAGACTCTCGAGTGCGACCGCGAGCTCGCGCGCATCGCCGCGCGTGACCGCGTCGATCGCGACCATGGGCTGGCGGGTCGTCGGCGAGCGCGTGAAGCGGGCCATCGGACTCAGCGAGTGCAAGTCCCCGAGCGCATGACTTGCACGTGCCTGCGGCGCATGCCGCACGAGATCGGCGAGCATGGAGTCGAGCTTCGCGTCCGGGCCGTGCCGCTGCGCCATGCTGCGCGTGCCGATGGCATACAGATGCGCGGGCCCCGCGACCGCGCGCGCGCGCAGTGGCTGGGGTAGCCGCATGAGGCCCGAGGCTGCCGTCACGGCTGCGAGCAGCGCCATGATTCCGGTGGCAATGATGCGTGACATAAACTCCCTGGGACAGTCGTGTCCCGGCGAGAGTCTATACGCGAAGCGCGTCAAGAATCGCAAAGATGCGATCGGACGAACGTGAAGATGTTCCCGCGTTACTCGCCCGGCGACCCACCGGCCGGTGACAGGACTCGCTCGAGCATGCGCTGCGCGACTGAACCAATGCCGGCACACGCGGTCCTTCGAGCGAGCGTTTCGTTTCTTGTCAAGAAGACCATGTCTCGATACACAGACAATTGAACAATATTGTTAACTCGACTTAGACTTTAACCATGAACAACTGGCACAACGACTCTTGGCGACACGTGCGTATCGGCGAGGCCCTGCTGACGGGCGGAGTCGAGAGTTTGTTCCATGGTTGGAAAGCCTCGACGGAAATGATCGGCAAGCTCTGGACGGGTGGCGCGGAGCGGTGGCAGGCCGCGAATCGCCAAATTCAAGCGTCCGTGAATCTCGCCGACATCCTGCGCGCGCGGACCTCGATCTAATCGCGCAGCCGCCGCGCGGGCCGGTGCGGTCGCCGCGACGCTTTTGACGCATTGCGTGAACGACGTCTAAGATCGCGCATGCGAACCCCGACCTACTCCTCTTATTGTGTTGCCTGTCTGCTCGGCGCCGCCATCGCCTCGCCGCTGTCCGCGCAGGTCGCCTCGCCGCCGGCCGCGCCCGGCGCTTCGAGCACCGGCGCGGTGTCCGATCCCGTTGCGCTTCTGGTGTCGCGCCTCGACCTGGAGCGCTACAAAGCCACCATCAAGGGCCTCACGCAATTCGGCGACCGCCGCCAAGGGACCGAACGCAATCGCAGGGCCATCGATTGGATCGAAGCGCAGCTCAAGAGCTACGGGTGCTCGAACACCGAGCGCCTGCACTACACCTATTCACCGGATGAGAAGCCGCAGCCGAGCGGCACGCCCAAAGGTCCCGGGCCTGACGGTGCGGTCGGCGGAGGACGCTACCGCGGGATGCGTGCACCGACCGGCGTCAACGTCGATCCGATGCGCCAGCCGGATGAGAAGCTGCGGGCGCTCGACACGCCGCCGAGCGTGCCCGGGCCGCGCGAAGAAGTGTATTGCACCAAGATCGGCACGACGCACCCGGAGGAGATGTACATCGTGGGTGCGCACATGGACGGGCATGGCTGGGGCGAAGCCGCCAACGACGACGGCTCCGGAAGCGCATTGGTGATGGAGCTCGCGCGCGTGCTCGCCTCACCCGATGTGCGCACGGAACGCACCGTGCGCTTCGTCCTGTGGAACAACGAGGAGACCGGCTTGAACGGCGCCTACGCCTATGTGGCGCAGCGCGCGGCGCTGCAGGGCCTCGAGTCGCCGCGTGGCTCCGGACGGTATCCCGAGCCGCGCTGGCTCGGCATGATCCAGCACGACATGATGCTGTTCGATCACGGGATGCCCCGCGCGGGCGGCATGGTCGCCACGCAGCAGCGTCCGGAGGCGGACGTCAACATCGAATTCCAGTCGCAGGCCAAGCAGGCGGACGGCGCACAAAAATTGGCGTGGGTCTTGTATGCGGCTAACGAATCGTACGCGACGGATTACCCGGCGGCCGTCGGCCCGCACATGACGAACACGGACAGCACCCCCTTCATGGATCTCGTGCCCGCGATCAGCGTGCGGGAAAATGAGCGCGGTACCGGGATCGGCGCCGGCTGGGATCCGACCTGGCATCAGCCGACCGACGTGTACGCGACCTTCAACGACGCCGACTTTCGCCTGGGATTGAACGCCGCCCAGACGACGCTCGGCGCCGTCGCGCGCCTCGCCGGGGCCTCGCTCGACCCGGCCGCACCAAAGTAAGCCGATCCCGACGATTGGTCAGCCGCGCACTCGGGCTCAATGCAGGGTGAGCGAGCTGTAGTTCACGTGCACGAAGGTATAACCGGAGCCGTTCGCGCGCAGATGTCCGATGCCCGGAAAGGCCAGGTGCGCGCCGGCGACCCAGTAGCGCTGCTCCGCGGCGTCGGCGAACACCTTCTTGCGCTGTGCCTCCGCCAACGCCGAATCGGAGTCGAAGCGGATGGTGACGGAGGGGTCCGGGAATTGGGCGGCGGCGATGTGCATGAGATCGCCCCACAGCAGCAGCTTCTCACCGCCGCTCTGCACCATATAAAGAGAGTGGCCCGGGGTATGCCCCGGGGCGGAGACGGAGCGGACACCGGGCACGAGCTCGACGTCGCCCGCGAACGGCTTGAAGCGTCCCGCGGCGACGTACGGAGCCAGCGCCTTCTGGGCGTCGGCGAAGCGGGGCTTCGTGCCTTCGGGTGCCACCGCCATCTTGGCCTTGCTCAGCCAGTAGTCGGCCTCCGCCTGAGAGGCGCGCACCGTGGCGTTGGGAAACGCCCTCTTGCCCTCGACGACCAGCCCACCGATGTGATCCGGATGCATGTGCGTGATATAGATCTCGTCCACTTCCTCCGGCCGATATCCGGATGCCTGGAGGTTCGCCATGAGCTTACCCACCGTCGGTCCGAAGAAAGTGCCGGCGCCCGTGTCGATGAGCACGAGCTTCGTGCCCGTGTTGATGAGGAAGCCGTTCACGGATTCTTCGATGGGATCGGTGAGGAACGAGCGGCCGAGATCCGCCTCGAGCGCCTGCGGCGTGATCTGGGTCAGGAGTTCCGAGGGCTTCATCTGGAAAGTTCCGTCGGAGAGCGCCGTGACCTCGAAGTCGCCGAGCATCATGCGGTAATACCCCGGCGCCTGCGTCTTCTGCTGAGGTGCGCCCGCGAACACCGCCGTGCCGGCAAGGAGGGAGAGTGCGCAGGCCGCAACGGCCGTGCTCCAGCGTGTGTTGAGCATGTGTTCTCCGCGATGCTGCAAAAGCCGCGATTATACCGGTCGAGGCCGCGCCGGCACGGCCGCCTGGCGGGCGAGATGCGTGTCGAGCTCGCGCCGGCACTGCGCGGCGTCGGCGAAGTGAATCGTACGGAACCCCAGCCGCCGGGCGGAATCGATATTGGGCAGATGATCGTCGATGAACACCGTATCGGCCGGCAGGAGCGCGTAGCGGCGCGCGATGTGATGAAAGATCTCCGGATCCGGCTTCACCAATCCGATCTCGCCCGAGATCACGATGCCGCGAAACCGGTCCCAATGATCGTAGCGGCTCTTCAAGAGCGCGAAAATCGACGCTGCCATGTTGGAGAGGCCGTAGACGGGAACACCGCGCCCCACGAGGTCTTCGAGGAGCTCGAGCGACTCCGGCATGGGCGTGAGAGAGTCCTTGATCGCACCCAGGAGCGCATGCATCTCCGCGGCGGGACGCTGCATGCGCTCGGCGAAGCGCTCGACCGCGACGCTCTCCGTGAGCGTGCCGCGGTCGAGATCGATCCAATCCGGATGCGTGAACACCGCCTCGCGCACGCGCGCGCGCAGCGCCTCGTCGGCGTAGAAAGCTTCGATGACGGCTTGAGGTTGCCAACGAACGAGCACGCCGCCGAAATCGAAGATGACGTTGCGAGCGGGTGCGGGCTGCATCACGTGTTGCTCATCGCGACTTTGGGCATGCGGTAGTATGCCGAACGTGGCCCGTTCCCGCAGGCGCCGATGGCGCATCTTTTTTAGCGTCGCCGGTCTCGCGATCCTCGGGGTCGCGGCAATCGGCTTCATCTGGGTGGTACACCTCGATCACGTGGTGACGCGCGAATTCCAGGGGCGGCTCTGGTCCATCCCCGCGCGGGTGTACGCCGCGCCGCTCGAGCTCTACGTGGGCGCCCCGGTCTCCGCCAACGACCTCGAGCAGGAGCTCAAGCGGCTACACTACCGCCGGGGCGATCCGTCCGCAGGGCCCGGGATCTATCAGCGCACCGGCAATGCTTTCGATGTGCAAGCGCGGCGCGTGCGCTTCATCGACGAGCTGCGCTCGCCGGAGCGGGTGTCCATCCATGCCGACTCGAGCGCCGTCACGGGCATGCGCCTTGCGAGCGGCGCCGATTTGCCGGTGTTCCGTCTCGACCCTCCCGTGATCGGAAGCGTCTTCCCGATTCACGGCGAGGATCGGATCATCGTGACGCCGGCCGAGGTGCCGCCGCTCCTGCGCAACGGCATCAAGCTCATCGAGGATCGCCGCTTCGACGAGCATCATGGTGTCGACTTCTACGGAGTGCTGCGGGCCATCTGGGCGAACCTTCGGGCCGGACGGGTCGTGCAAGGCGGCAGCACGCTCACGCAGCAGCTCGTGAAGAACTACTTTCTGAGCGACGAGCAGACCTTCGGCCGCAAGGCGACCGAAGCGGTCATGGCCATGCGCATCGAGGCGCATTACTCGAAAGAGGACATCCTGGTCGCTTATCTCAACGAGGTCTACCTGGGTCAGGATGGCGCGCGGGCCATCCATGGCTTCGGGCTCGGCAGCGAGTATTACTTCGCCAAGCCCCTGGGCGAGCTCGAGCCGGCGGAGCTCGCGCTCCTCATCGGCCTCGTCAAGGGACCGTCGCTCTACGATCCGCGCAGACACCCGGATCGCGCGCTGGCGCGCCGCAACCTCGTGCTCAAGGAGCTCACCGATGCGCATCTCATCGATCCGCCGGCCGCGAAGCGCGCGTTGGCGAGCCCGCTCGGGCTGCGGCCGCCCGGCGGCAGCTATGTGCCCGCCTACATCGACCTCGTGCGCCGGAACTTGAAGCGGGACTATGCCGAGGCGGATCTCGCCGCCGCGGGCCTTTCCGTCTATACGAGCCTCGACTTGCATGCGCAGGCCGCCGCCGAGCGCGCGCTCACCCAGAACCTGTCGCGCCTGGACGCGAGATCGCACGCGCGCACGGAGCATCTCGAGGGCGCGGTGATCGTCGTCGAGCCAAACTCGGGCGACGTCGTGGCGGTGGTCGGCGGCCGCGAGGTCGACGCGAGCGGATTCAACCGGGCGCTCGATGCGCGCAGACCCATCGGCTCGCTGGTGAAGCCCGCGGTGTACTTGACCGCCCTCGAGACCGGCCGCTACACGGCAGCGACGCTCATCGAGGATGCGCCCATCGAGCTCAAGCTCCCCGACGGCAGCGTCTGGGCGCCGCAGAACTTCGAGCGCCAGGTTTACGGTCAGGTGCCCCTCGCGCGGGCGCTCGCCGAGTCCATGAATCTCGCCACGGTGCGGCTCGGGCTCGACGTGGGGCTTGCGAAGGTGGCTGCGACACTCGAGCGGCTCGGTCTCGAATCCGCGCCGGCGCTCAACCCTTCGCTCCTGCTCGGCACGGTGGAGATGTCGCCGCTCGAGGTCGTGCAGGTCTACACCACGCTTGCGGACGGCGGCTTTCGCACGCGGCTTCGCGCGGTGCGTGCGGTGCTCGACGAGCAAGGGCGGCCGCTCAAAAGCTTCAAAGTGCAGGTGGAGGCTGCCGCCTCGCCGGCCGCGGTCTATCAGCTCGATCGCATGCTCATGCTCGTGCCCACGCACGGCACCGCGCGCGAGGCCGCGTCACGGCTGCCGCGCGGTCTCGTGATCGCCGGCAAGACCGGCACGTCCTCGGACACGCGCGACAGCTGGTTCGCGGGCTTCACGGGGAGCTACCTGTCCGTGGCCTGGGTCGGCTACGATGACAATCGGGAGACCGGCCTCACGGGCGCCGCGGGCGCGCTGCCGGTGTGGGCGGACACGATGGCGAGCTTGCGGCCCGTATCCTACGACCCGGTCACCCCCGAGACGGTGGAGGACCGCTGGATCGGGTTCGACGACGGGCTCGAGACGACGGCGACTTGCGGCACGGACTCCGTCGTCATCGGCGTGCCGAAGGGCACGCAGCTGCCCGCCGATTCCCGCTGCTTCTCCGTGCCGCATGCCACCGCGGGTGACAAGATAAAAGAATGGTTCAAAAGCATCGTTCACTGAGCCGCGCGCTGGGGCTCGCGGTTTCCTTGAGTCTCGCACTGCTGCTCGGCGGCTGTCCCGCGCCCTGGCCCAAGCCCGCACCCGAACCGAATCGCTCGCCGGTGCCGGCGCCGCCGCCGTCACCGCCCGCTCCGCCGCCGGCACCCGAGCAGCCACCGAGACCTCAGGCGCCGCCGCGCGAGAACCATCTCTCGCCCGCGACCCGATCACTGGTGACGCAAGCGCGGGCGCTCCTCGCGCACGGCGACATCGACGGCGCGTCCTCGACGCTCGATCGCGCGCTGCGCATCGAGCCGAGCAATCCGCTGCTCTGGATCGAGCTCGGCCGCGTCCATCTGATCGACGCGAACGCGCATCAGGCCGAGGTCTGCGCGCGCAAGGCGCTTGCCCTCGCGAGCGGCGACCACGCCGCGCAGGCGCAGGCAGGACGGCTCCTCGCCGATGCGCTGCGCGCCCAGGGGCGCAATCAAGATGCGCAAGAGGTCGAGAGTCGGCCGTACATGCATTGAGAGGCGGGATGGTATGAAGCGGAGAAGCCTCACTCGAGCGGCCCTCACCGCCTCGTTGCTCGCGCTCGTGCGCGGCGCGATCGCCGAGAACGCACTCGCTCAGGCACCGGATGTGCCCTTCGGGCGCGATCTCCTCGATCGAATCCGCGCGCTCCTCGACTCGCTGAAAGCTCCGCGGCTCGGGGCCTTCCTCGCCGAGTGGCCGCCGGACGCTCCCCTGCGTCCCATCACACCGTCCACCCTGCCCGTGCTCAAGTATCTGCCGGCGCTCGCGGCGCAGGCGCCCGCCTGGGCGAGACGCATCGCCCACGCATTGTCCCGCGATTCATCGCGCCTCTTCTGGGCACAGTCCTATCCCGCCTCCGTGGTCGGTGCGGCGTTCCTCGAGAACTACGGCTGGACCGAGATCGCCGGGCTTCACGGTCCGGTTCCGAGCGAGAACATCGCGGTCGGCTTCTTGCTGCTCGGGCCCGCGACGAACTATCCGCGTCACCGGCACGAGGCGGAGGAGATCTATGTGCCGCTTTCGGGAACGGCGGCGTGGCAGGATGGCAGCGGCGCGTGGCGCGACGAGCCGCCCGGATCCGTGATCCTTCACGAGCGCAACGAGGCGCACGCGATGCGGACCTCGAGCAGTCCCCTGCTCGCGCTCTACCTATGGCGCAGCGAGAACCTCAACCAGAAGTCGCGGATCGACGAGGGGTGAGCCAGGTTCGCCCGCTCAAGGCGGTGCGTCATACACGGTCTTGCCGCCGACGAGCGTCATGAGCACCTGCGTTTTGCCCAACGTCTCGGGTGGGACCGTGAAAATATCTTGCGACAAGACCGCAAGATCTGCGAGCTTGCCGACCTCGAGGGTTCCCACGTCCTTTTCCGCGAACGCGGCATAAGCCGAGCCTTGCGTGTACGCGCGCACGGCGTCGATCACCGGAATGCGCTCGTCCGGCACGTAGATCGCCCCCGTGGGAACCGCGCCTCCCTGCGCCGCGCCGTCCACCGGACCGCTCGCGACGTTGGCGGTATCGGCGGAGCGCCAGACCTGGCGGGTAGTGGTTTCTTGCATGGACACGAACGGGCTCGGCGGCCACGTACAGGGCCAGTCGCTCGAGAATGCGAGCGTGGCTCCGCTTTGCTCGAGGGCGTGCCAGCGATCGGAGGGAATCTGCCGGCCTGGGTCGAAATTGGTCCCGATCTCGCCGCAGCAAAAGGTGGGCTGCATGTCGGGGATCACGGATAGTTTCGCGAACCGCGGCACGTCCTCTGCATCCACGAGATCGGCGTGCTCGATGCGCAGCCGCCGATCGCGCGGGCCGTGGGCCCGCTCGACTTGCTCATAAGTGTCCAGGATCAAATGGACGGAGTCGGCACGCAGCGCGTGGCTCATGAGCTGGTAGCCCCGCTCATCGAGGGCCATCGCGAGCGCCATATAGTTCTCGGGCGTGTAGACGAGGGGTGGCAGGAGCCCGGTACCGCCGTCCAAGAAGAATTTCACGAGATTCGCGGACACCCACTCATCGTGGTAGGTGCGGCGGGCCTCCTCGAGATCCGCAAGGAACGCGGGGGTCAGACGATGCGGGACGGCCACGGCGCCGAAGCTCGTGCGGGTGCGCACGGTGAGAGCGCCGCGATCCCGCAGCGTCGCGTACAGCTTGATCTCGGCGAGATCGCCGGTGGCATTGACCACGCTGGTGATGCCGAAGCCGTTCAAGTAGTGCGTGGCTGCCTCGATCATCTCGATCTTCTGCTCGACCGGAACCCGCGCCTCGACGGCACGGTCCGCGATCTGCATGCCTGCCTCCAGGAGGACGCCGCTGGGATTGCCGCTCGCATCGCGGATCACGCCCCGCTCCTCGTCGGGATCGCTGAGCGGGCGGGTGGTGAGACCGGCCATTTTCATGGCGGCCGCATTGAGCCACAGCGCGTGCTCGGAGGTGTTGTGGATTACGACGGGCCGGTCCGGCACCGCGCGATCCAACAGATCGTGCGTCGGCGTCGTCGGGAGCGCCGTGCTGAAATCCGCGCGGCCGAACAGCACCGCGTCGTCCGGATGAGCGGCCGCGTAGGCTTTCAGGCGCTCGATCAGGACCTCCGGCTTGTCGGGTGTGATGCTCGATTCCGGGGTGGACAGATTCAGCCCGTGCAGCGCATAGGCTCCGAAAAGCAAATGCATGTGCGAGTCGACGATGCCCGGAATTACCGTGCGGCCCTTCAAGTCGATGACCCGCGCCCGCGCGCCCGCGCGCTTCGAGACCGACTCGGTGCTGCCGACGGCTGCGATGCGCGCGCCCTCGATGGCGAGCGCCGTGGCCCAAGGGGCGACCTTGTTTCCCGTAAATATGCGGCCATTGACGAGCACCGTGTCCGCGCCGAGCGCGCTCGCCTGCCACGCCAGCGCGCTCAGCGCGACGTACCACCCCTTCGTCCAAACCTTTCGCATTCTCGCCGCCTCATGGCGGCATGGTGTGCGAGCGCCCGGCCCACGTTTGGTTTGAGGCACGGATCGCACGTCGGGCACCGGCTATTGACCCGTCTTGAAGCGCGTCCACGTGCGCATCAGCGAGCGCGTGTATTCCTGCGACCTTGCGCGCATGGGCACGAGCCGGGCGCGTGCCTCGGGCGGCGGGTACACGGCCGAGTCGTTTCGCATGGCCTCGCTCACCAAGGCCACCGAACCGGCGACGCCGCTCGCATAGGTGATGGCCGCGGCGTTTTTGGCGGCGACCTCGGGACGCAGCAGATACTCGATGAAGAGGTGCGCATTCTTCGGATGCGGCGCATCCGCGGGGATCGCGATGACATCGACGACGCTGAGCGCGCCTTCCCGGGGAACCGAGTAGCCGATCGTGACCGCCTTGCCGGCCTCGCTCGCGCGCCGCCGCGCCTGCGCGACATCCCCCGACCAGCCGAGCGCGAGACAGAGGTCCCCGTTGGCGAGGTCCGCGACGTACCGGGTGGAATCGACGTAACGGATGTAAGGGCGGACGGCATGCAGCACCTCCTCGGCGGCCGCGAGATCCTCGAGTGACTCGCTGTTGGGATCCTTGCCCAAGTATGCAAGCGCCGAGCCGACGACATCGTCGGGCGAGTCGAGCACGGACACACCGCAGTCCTGGAGTTTCGACAGCACCTTGGGATCGAACAGCAGCCGCCAGCTCTCGAGCGGCGCATCCGCGAGGCGTGCCTTCACCTTGCCGACGTCGTAGCCCATCCCGACGGAGACGAGCCAGGTGTAATCGACACCGTACTGATTTCCCGGATCGTATACGGCGGTCGCGCGCACGGCACCCGGGTCGAGATTCTTCAAGTCCGGAAGCAGGCTCTTGTCGAGCTTTCGGTAGATCCCCGCCTTGACCTCCCTTTCGAAGAAGGATCCGCCGGGCACCACGATGTCGTAGTTGGTGTGTCCCGCGAGAAGCTTCACCTCCATCATCTCGTTGGTCTCGTAGACATCGTAGTGGACCTTGATGCCGGACTCCTTTTCGAAGTCGCCGACGATCGAGGGCTCGATGAAATCCGACCAATTGTAGACGTTCAGAACATGATCGGAGTCGCGGGCCTGGCCGGCTGCCACGATCGGGGCGGACCCAGCGGTGGCGGGCGTCGAGGTCGATGGAGGAGAGCCCGGGCTTCCGGAGCAGGCAGTCACCAGAAATCCGAGACATCCGAACAAGGAGCGAGCGCGCGAAGTAGGCATCGAGGCCTGGCATGATGCCACGTCGGGGAACGAGAAGGGCAGCGCATCGGGTCGTTGCCTTACTCACCGCCGTCCGGCACACTGAATCGTAACCCGAGCGAAGACTGCATGACGCTCCTTACGTCGCTCTTCGAGGTCGAGCTGCCGATCATCCAGGCGCCGATGGCCGGCGTCCAAGGCGTCGCGTTGGCCGCGGCCGTCTCGAATGCGGGCGGCCTCGGTTCGTTGCCCGGTGCGATGCTGGACGCCGAGGGCCTGCGCCAGGAGATCCTCACTCTCAAGGCCCGGACGGCGAAGCCGTTCAACGTGAATTTCTTCTGCCACGCGCCGCCCGTCGTCAGCGCGGAGCGCGAGGCCGCGTGGCGCCATGCTCTGGCCCCCTACTACCAGCGATTCGGTCTCGACATCGATGCAGTGCTGCCGGGACCCGCGCGCACACCCTTCGATCATGCGGCCGCCGACGTGCTCTGCGAATTGAAGCCGGCCGTGGTCAGCTTTCACTTCGGACTGCCGTCGCCCGAGCTTCTGGCGCGAGTCCGCGCGTTCGGGCCCAAGATCATTGCTTCCGCGACCACCGTCGATGAAGCGCGCTGGCTCGAGCTTCGGGGAGTCGATGCAGTCATTGCTCAGGGCCTCGAGGCGGGCGGCCATCGCGGCCTGTTCCTCACCGACGATTTGACCACCCAAATGGGCATGTTCGCGCTCTTGCCGCAGATCGTGAGCGCCGTGAGTAAACCCGTCCTTGCCGCGGGCGGCATCGCAGACCCCGAGGGCGTTGCCGCCGCCCTGACCTTGGGAGCCGCGGGTGCTCAAATCGGGACAGCCTATCTGCTCTGCCCGGAGGCGACGACGAGCGGCGTGCATCGCGCCGCCCTCAAGAGCGAAGGCGCCCGGCACACGGCGGTGACGAACTTATTTTCCGGCCGTCCCGCCCGTGGAATCGTGAATCGTCTCATGGAGGATCTCGGTCCCATGAGCGAGTTGCCGCCGGCGTTCCCACTGGCGGCGGGAGCCGTCGCTCCCTTGCGCAAGCGAGCGGAGAGCGAAGGACGTGGGGACTTCAGTCCCCTTTGGTCGGGACAAAATGCCAGCCGCTGCCGGGAGGTGCCGGCGGCGCAGCTCACGCGCGGGCTGTGCGGGCGACTTCAATAAGGACGACGGCCATGGCCTCGGATCGGGAATTCGTGAAGTTCGTATGCGAGCAGCTGTGCGGCGCCGGCGAGATTTCCTCCCGGCGCATGTTCGGCGAGGCCGCCGTGTATCTGCAGGACAAGGTAATAGGCCTGGTTTGTGACAATCAGTTCTTCGTCAAGGCGACTGCAGCCGGTCGAGCCAAGCTCGGCGTGCCCATCGAGGCGCCTCCGTTTCCGGGCGCGAGCAACTGGTTCCTGATGGCGGACCTCGACGATCCGGAATTCCTTGCGGACTTGGCACGCATCACGGCGGACGCGCTGCCGACTCCGAAGGTCAAAGCCAAGAAGAAGCGCCGGTCGAAATCAAAATCCTCCCGCAGAAAGCCAACAACCTGAGTCTTGTTGCAACACGGATTCTCAGCGTCTTCTGGTCACGGAGGAATAGTCGACAGGCGGTACTTCCGGATCGCGATTGAAGAAGGCGTCGAGCTGCTTTGGCGTTGCCGCGCGCCGGGTCTGTAGGGCCTCCTCGTCGAAGGCGGCGGCGAAACGCTCCCAGGAGCGCTTCACTGCCGGACGCGCCCCGATCGAATCGCGCCAACGGATGAACGCGGGATGCGCCGCAGGGTCGAAGCCATGCGGCTCGAGGTACAGCGCCCAGGGGTAGATCGCGATATCGGCGATCGAATAATCGTCGCCTGCGATCCATTCGCGAGTCGCCAGGCGCTCATCCAGCTGACGATAAAGCAACTTGGCTTGTGTCCGATAGCGCGCCGCCGCATACGCGTCTGCCTGCGAGCCGAGCAGCTGGAAGTGATTGTGCTGGCCGAACATGGGACCGATCGCACCCATCTGAACCATCAACCATTCCATGACTTCGTAGCGCGCAAAGCCGGCCGTCGGCAGAAGGGCGCCATAAGTTTCGGCCAAGTAGAACAGAATCGCGCCCGATTCATAGATCGGCCCGGCAGGGTCTCGCGAGTGATCGATCAGCACCGGAACCTTGCCGAGCGGGTTCAGCGCCAGAAAGGCCGGCTCGAACTGATCGCCACGGAACACCGCGACATGGCGCAAGACATAATCGACGCCGATTTCTTCCAGCATGATCCCGACCTTGCGAACGTTGGGACTCCCCATTCCAAAGAGCTCGATCACGGTTCCCTCCCGACGAGGCAGGCTGTTGCAGATGACAATAGATCATCCGCGGCCCGACTCGTCAAACATCATGCGCCGGGCCGAGATTGCCGCGCCGGCCGCTGCCGTTGATCGCGCTCATTCATCGGACGCGATCGTCGGGGGATCGGCGGAATCGGGATCAATCACACCAAAGCGCGCCGGGATGAAGGCGTAAAAGATCCGGAGCTTCTCCTTGTGAACGAGCGCCAGCAGTCGCTCGGCCTCTTCGTCCGAGACGATGAACTCGATCTCGACCGCGAGAGAGCCGGCCAGCTCGAAAAAGCGCGCCTCGTGCAGCTCGTGATGCCGTCCGAATCCCGCCATGGCCTTGAATGCCGAGCCCCCCCGGATGCCGAGCTTGTTTGCCTGCTGCAGCAACCATTCCCAGACGACATGATGGTGATGGCGTTGACCCTCGTGAACATAGAATCTCAAGAATGATCCGCTCATGCTCGTGCCTTCCTTTTGATCCGCGCGTTATTGGGATGAGTCCGTCAGCTTCTCGCCCACGCTACCGTGCCGATACCGGCAAAAGTCATCAAGACCGACCCCACCAGATGCAGTGCGACCGCGCCGCATGCGCCCAACGATCGCCCGTGCTGCAACAAATCCACGATCTCGGAAGAGAAGGTCGAGAACGTCGTCAGCCCGCCACAGAACCCCGTGATGACGAATAGCCGCCACTCAGGGGCGAGTGCCGGAGCGGCCGCGAAAAATGCGATGGCCGCTCCGACGATGTAGCCGCCGATCAGATTGGCAGCGAGCGTGCCCGGAGGAATGCTCGGGAAATAAGCGTTGAGCGTCAGACCCAGCCACCAGCGCATCAAGGCCCCAAGGCCTGCACCGATGAAGATTGCGATGATTGGTTTCATAGAGCACCTGTCCTCGGGTCACGAGACACGGCGCGCATCGCGAACCGTGCGGTCGGCAGTGAGTCTTCAACCGTCGGCTGCATCTCGAATGCGTGTGCGCCACCGCTCGACCGTGCCGAGCGAACGCATCTCCGGCGGGAGCCCCGCGATGAGTGCCGAGGCCTCGGCCAGCAGTGCGTGCCGCTCGCCGGCGCCGGCGAGCGCCTGCGCGTACAGCGCGGCGGCCAGCTCGACGTGCTGCCTATAGTCATCGTGATTGCGGCCGCGCAACGCGCGTTGCAGCTTGACCACCGGCGCGATCACCGCCTGCGCCTCGGACCGTTTGCCTACCCGCACCAACGTCAACGCGAGTAGCGTCGATCGCTCGGCGAGGGTGCGCCTGTCGCGATCGGTGCTGATGAAATTGGCCGGGACGGCCAACGACCCCCTCAGCGCCGCCTCGGCCGCGGCATCGTGTCCGAGCATGTACTCCGCAGTACCCGTGGCTCCCAGCAGGCGATATACGCAGTAGCGTCTGAATTGATTTTGTTCATTGTCCGTACCCGCCGTCACCGGGGCTGGCGAAAAGGACTGCGCGGCGTTTTTTGCGGCGAGAGGGTCGCCGGCGATCAGGTATGTGCTCGCCTGCGCATACGCAAGACCGCAGTCGGCAATGTCGCGCGCCATCCCGCTCGCATGAGCGGCGGAGGCGTGCACGGCCGCGAGCGCCGCGAGCGTGGCATTCATCGCCGACGCCTCGCCGAGGTCTGCCTCGAGATTGGCGAGGTAGGTGCCGAACTCCAGCGAATCCCAGATGATGTAGAAGTTCGTCTGGTCGCCCTGCGCGTAGCTCGCGAGCCCGCGCCGCATCGGCTCGAGGCCGGCGCGCGGATGCCCGCTATCCGCCAGGATTTGCCCCAGCTGGATTTGGGTCTCGGCCAGATTGTTCCAGGTCAGGAAATTCGCGGGATCCAGATGTGCAAATTGGATCCCGTACTCCTCGGCAGCGCGCATCGACTTCACGGCGTCCGCAAGTCTCATTTGATCCAGCTGCATTTCGCCGAGGTTCGAGGTGGCGACCTGACCCGCCCGCAGCGCGCCCATATGTCCCGGTCGCGCCGACAGAATCTTTCGCACGAGCGCCTCGCCCTCGATGAAGGTCTTTTCCGCCTCCGCTTGCCGGCCGTCCCAGGCGAGTGCCTCGCCCAGCCACGCCGAGATCTCGGCGTAGCTGGCCGCGGCGGGTAGATCGCTCAAATCGAGCGCGCCCGCCGCCGCGAGCGCTGCACGCCCCTTCTCGAGGGAGGCCACACCGCGCGGCACATCGCCGGATCGATACTGCAGCCAGCCCGCGCGCAGGAGGATCCGCCCGAAGGCCCGATGCGTAGCGACCGATGCGCCGGCGGCTTGGGCAAAGGGCGCGACCACCTCCACGGCGCGCTCCGCCGGAACCCGCGGCCGCGTCTGTCCGAGGGTATGCATGGCCGTGGCTTCGGTCATGAGCGCGAGCCCGAGGCCGACCGCCGTGGTCTCGGACCGATCACCGGCCTTGCGCAACGCGTCGAGCATGTCGATCGCCTGCCGGGCCACGGGCTGCGCGGCTTCGGCCTGGCTCGCGGCGCGGAGCGCCGCCGCGTACTGCACCAGAGCCAGCGCTTCATTGCGCCGGGTATCCATCGTCTTCAGATCGGGCGGTAGCGCCCCGTAATAGTCGGCCTCCTGCTTGGCGAGGCCGGCGACGACCCTCACCCGGCCGACTCCCTCCAGCTCCAGCGTCAAATCGTCGGTGAGGTAGCTGAGCAGATGCTCGGCCTGCCCTCGGGCATGCTCGGCCGCTGCATGGGCCCGCTCGGCCGCCGCCCGGTCGATCTGAGCCTGCCGCTCGGCGCGGCGGGCGCGCTGCGCACTCGCATAGCCGAACACGGCGGCCCCCACCGCCGCCACGGCCAGCAATATGCACACCGTTGCAATTCGCCGGGCGCGAGCCAGGGCGCGGCGCGCCTCGAGCTCGCGCTCACGCTGCTCGCGAAGCTGGCGCTCGGTGGCGTCGCGCGCCTCGCGCTCGTGGCGCAGATCGCGGCTCGCCTTGACGACGCCGCACAGCACATCGTGGGTCAGCTCGACCCGTCGCAGGTCGAGGCGCTCTTCGATGCGCAGCAACCGCCGGTTGACCAGCAGCTGCAGCGCCCCCGGCGCGGCGCCGGCGGCCGCAAAGCGCTCCAGCAACCGCTCCTCCGCCACGTTCTCGCGAAAGCCCGAGACCGTGAGCAATTCGTCCTCGATCACCCGCCGCACCGCCGGCGGCTGATCGGCGAGCGCACGCTCATAGAACTCCGACAAAATGCTCTCATGGCGGCCCGCCACCAGATCGAGGGAGATTTCCGGGCGGCCCTGCGCGATGCGCGCATCGTTGAGCTCGCGGCAGATGAGGCTCAAGAGCGAAGGCTCGACTTCGGCGTTGGCGATCTCTGCACCACCCGCCACGAACCGCACGATCGCACCGGCGACTTCCTCGGTGACCAGCTTGCCGCCCGGCCGCAGCACCGCCTGCAGTGCCTGCTGTCCCGTCATGGGCGCGAGCCGCAGACGATTCTGCGTGATGCTCGGCATGAAGGTCTTCAAGCCTTCGAGGGGCGCGAGATAATCCTCGCGCAGTGCGATCAGCACACGATAATCGCTGCGCGCGAAGTCGAAAGACTCGGCGGCCGACTCGTCCCCCTCGAGCCGCGTCTCGATTTCCTTCGGGGGCCTGTTCTCGACGAGATCCGCCAGATCGCGAATGAAGCCCGCGGCGCGCGCGCGGCCGAAATCGTCGCTCTGCGCCAGCGTGAACAGCTCCTCGAACTGATCGAAGATCAGGAGCGGAATGAGTCGGGCGCCTGCGTCATCCTCGAGCACATCATCGCGGTGATGAAAGTACTCCCACAGCGACTCGCCCTCGACCGCCGTTCCCGCCCGCGTCCAATGACCAGACTCGCGCGCGCTCTCCCGCACGGCGCGCTTGATCTGTTCTTTCGGCTCCGGAGCGTCGCGGCCGTAGTCGATGCGCACGTACACCGGGCAATAGCCCTTGCCGCGCAAGCTGGGCACGAGGCCGGCTCGCAGGATCGAGGTCTTGCCGAGTCCGGACTGGCCGAACAGCACCGTGAGAAGCTTTCGCTGGACCCGGCGTGCCAGCTCCGCGACCTCTTCCTCGCGTCCATAGAAGTACTCGCGCGTCTCCTCGGTGAAGGAGGCAAGCCCGAGCCAGGGATTGCGCGCATCCACCGCCTGCGCCGCTTCGGGAGAGACGGCAATGCGGCTCGCCGTACTCACGCGCCGCGGGCCGACATGAGGTACTTGAGCCGTTGCGCAAACTCCGCCGTCACCGTGCCCTTGGGGAGCGAGGTGAAATGCAGCGCCCTGAACTTATCCGGCACGTGGGCATCTACGGCTTTCGTGTCATCGATGGTCACGGGCAGCACGAACACGGCGCCGTCGGCCATGTTGCGCGAGCGATCGATGGCGTAGCTCCACTCGCGGCGGAAGTATGCCTCGAGGCGCCGCTCGGTGGTCGCCGAGATCACCGGGATGAAATAGGAGCAGCGGCTGATATTTTTTAGAATCTTCCGGTCATAGTCATCGCCCGCCTCGAGGCGATCGAGATCGAACCAGGTCGGGATGCCCGCGGCCTCGAAGTCCGCCTTCATCTGCTGGACAGCCGCGATATCCTCGCGCGCGTAGCTGATGAACACGGCGTTGTCCGGCATCTCGCGGGCGGGCGGCACGAAACGGCTCGCACTGGCCGCCGCCGAAGGCGCGGAGGACTTGCGGCGCGACGTCCAACGGGCGTGCAACTCCTCCACGAATTTCTCCGCGCCCACATAGATGCGTGTGCGGACGCTGACCTGCTGGAGGAAGGACACCAGCCGCTCATCCTGGCCGGAATGATTGTCGGCCAGGATCTCGCCGACGTCTCGCGGATCCGACAGGCGCTGCCGCTTTGCCATGCGCAGAAACAGGCGCGCCAGCCAGTTCGAGAAATTGCTGCCGATGAACAGCAGATGACTGTGCTCGAGCTCGTGAAACAGTTTCTCCGGTGCCAGATGCTCGCTCTGCAGCGCGCAGATGAACTCCAGCAAATCCTCGTCCGATATCACGTAGGTTGGCGATGAGGAGACCTTGCCGAAGAGGTGGTAGATCACCGGGCGCTGCAGCCGCTCGCGCTCGGCGGGCAGGTCGACCACGCGATTCGGCGCATACGACAGCACGTCGGTGGAGAGCGCTCCGCCGAAGCGCTCGAGGTTCAGCGCGGTCTCGAGCAGCGGATCGAAGGTGGTCGTCACGAAAAGGTCGAAATCGCTGATCGCAGCCAGACGGCAAAGCGCGAGCGGCGGCTTAAACGGCGCGTCCTTCAAGATTCCGCGCAGCCGGACGTAGGCTTCTTCGCGCCGGCCGCGTGCGGCGAGAAACCAGCACACGACGTCGTTCAGCGTGTACGGCTGCGGCAAGAGCGATACATCGACGGACAGCTTGGTCGCCAGCCTCGCCGCCAGCCAGTCGTACAAGAGCCGGGGTCCGGTATCCGTCTCGACGCGGAGCAGCTCCGGTCCCACGATGGGGATGACGCGCTTCTCTTCGATGAAGCTGAGCAAGTCGTCCCACGCATCCTCATCCAGCGTGGACAGAGGCACCCGGGCCGCCGGCGTGCTCACGCGCCGACCTGCCGGGCAATACACATCCCTCGCATCGCCCTCATTCGGACGAGACCCACCAATGGCCATGAGGGAAGCTGATCATGCGTTTTTACGCTTATTTGGCAAGCGATTGAGTGTACGGACCGGACTCCAGCCAGTCCAGCGCGCGGGGCCGACATCGAGCCGCCGGCAAGGATGTCTTATGATGCCACCGGTAAGGAGTCTTGGGAGGGCAGCCGATGCCGTCGGTATTCGACAAGCTCAATCTGAAAGATCAAACCGAGATCCTGGTGCTTGGGGCCCCCTCGAGCTTCGAGCCTGAGATCGAAAGCCTCGCCGGGGTCTCCATTGTCAGGGACACGACCAGATCAAAATCGATCCACTTTGCGGTCGTGTTCGTCACCAAACTTGCGGACGTCGAGTCGGCGGTAAAGCGTATCGCAGCGAGAGCCGAGGGCGATGTCGTGCTGTGGTTCGCATACCCCAAGGGAAGCTCCAAGCGATACCGCAGCGAAATCAACCGCGATAGTGGCTGGGAGTCGTTGAAGGCCGCCCGCTAATCTCGCTGCGAGCGCGCAAGCTTCACGGCAGACATATCGGGTCGCGCCTTCCCATTAACGTCCCACCAGGCGCGCCAGGTTCTCGGGATAGCGTTCTCCCTGGACCGTAATCTTCGAGGCCGCGCGCTCGATTTCACTCAGGTCCTGCGCCGTCAGCTCGAGCGCCGCCGCGCCGATGTTCTCCTCGAGGCGATGGAGCTTCGTCGTTCCCGGGATCGGAACGATCCAGGGCTTCTGCGCCAGCAACCAGGCGAGCGCGAGCTGCGCCGGCGTCGCATGCTTGCGGGCTGCAATCGCGCTCAGCACATCGACCAGGGCCTTGTTGGCCTTGCGGGCCTCGGGGGTGAAACGCGGGACAATGTTCCGGAAGTCGGTGCTGTCGAACGCCGTGTTCTCGTCGATTTTCCCCGTGAGGAAACCCTTGCCGAGCGGACTGAAGGGAACAAGGCCGATGCCGAGCTCCTCGAGCGCCGGCAGAACCTCCTTCTCCGGCTCCCGCCACCAGAGCGAATATTCACTCTGCAGCGCCGTCACCGCCTGCACGGCGTGTGCGCGCCGAATCGTCTTCACGCCAGCCTCGGACAGCCCGAAGTGCCTGACCTTCCCTGCCCGGATCAGATCCTTCACGGTGCCCGCCACATCCTCGATGGGGACCTCGGGATCGACGCGGTGCTGATAGAAAAGATCGATCGTCTCGACCTTCAGCCGCGTGAGCGAAGCCTCGGCGACTTCGCGAATATGCTGCGGCCGGCTGTCCAAGCCCGCCATCTTGCCGTCGACGATCCGGAAGCCGAACTTCGTCGCGATCATCACTTCGCCGCGGTGAGGAGCGAGCGCCTCTCCCACCAGCTCTTCATTCGTGAACGCCCCGTAGACCTCGGCGGTGTCGAAGAAGCTGACGCCCCGCGCGACGGCGGTGCGGATCAGGGCGATCATCTCGCGCTTGTCGGCGGGCGGACCGAAGCCGGAGCTCATGCCCATGCAGCCGAGGCCGATCGCCGACACCTCCAGGGTGCTTCCGAGTTTGCGCTTCTGCATGCCTGTCTCCTTCAAAAGCCTTCGTCGACCACCGGTGCAGTGTAGGCCGAACCGGCTCTACCGACTAGGCGCTATAATTTGATTGGACTTATGAATAGAGCGCATGAATGCGACACCATCAGCCGCCAAGCTCGGCCTCGGAATCGCGGGAGAATCGTGCATCATGGAATGGAACGACAATGACGGTCACGTCCGGTTCACCCGCCGCACCATGCTGGCTCTTGCTGCGGGGACGGCTGCGGCCGCCTCTGTCCAGGCTGGCGACCGAAAGGCCCTCATGGCGCACCCCATGAACGATCTCGTCTCGATGGACGCCACGGCCCTCGCCAGAGTCCTCCATTCAAGGAAGGCTTCGTGCGTCGAAGTCATGACGGCTTACCTCGATCACATCGAGCGCGTGAATCCGCAGGTGAATGCGATCGTCGCGCTGCAAGACCGGGAGGCTCTGCTGGTGCTGGCGCGCGAGCGTGACGATCAGCTGGCACGCGGCGCGCCAATGGGAGTCCTGCATGGTTTTCCTCACGCCGTGAAGGATCTGCAAGCCGTCAAGGGCATCCGAACGACTCAAGGGTCCCCGATCTTCCGCGATTTCGTTCCTGCGAGCGAGGGCATCATGGTGACGAGATTGCGCAACGCCGGCGCCATCTTCATCGGAAAAACGAACACCCCGGAATTCGGCCTCGGCTCGCACACGTACAATCCCGTTTACGGCGCAACGCGCAACGCCTATGACCCCGCGCGGTCGGCCGGCGGAAGCAGCGGCGGAGCTGCGGTGTCGCTGGCGCTTCGCATGGTGCCGGTCGCGGACGGCTCGGATTACGGCGGGAGCCTGCGAAATCCCGCCGGATGGAACAACGTCTTTGGCTTCCGTACGAGCATCGGGCGAGTGCCCTCCGAATCGCGCGACACCTGGCTCCCTACGATGAGCGTCAGCGGACCGATGGCGCGAAACGTCACGGACCTTGCATTGCTGCTGTCGGTGCAAGCCGGATTCGACTCTCGCGTGCCGCTGTCACTGGACGGCGATGGAACGATGTTCCAGCGACGCCTGGATAGGAACTTCAAAGGCGCCCGCATCGCGTGGGTTGGCGACTTCAAGGGTGCGACGCCTTGCGAGCCGGGCGTTCTCGAGCTGTGCCGATCGGCGATGAGCCGGTTCGAGTCGCTCGGCTGTATCGTCGAGGAGGCGGTACCGGACTTCGACGTCGAGGCGGTATGGCAGGCGGCGATCCGTCTTCGCGGCTGGCAGCAAGGAGCCTCTCTTCTCGAGTTTTACAACGACCCCGCCAAGCGCGCGCAGCTGAAACCCGAAGCGATATTCGAGATCGAAACGGGTCAGCGGCAATCGGCCTACGATATTTCAGCCGCATCGATCGTGCGTAGCGAGTGGACGCGAGCGGTGGCGAGATTCCTTACCCAATACGATTTTTTCATCGCGCCGACCGCGCAGGTCTTTCCCTTCGCCATCGACGAGCACTGGCCCAAGGAGATTGCCGGTCACAGGATGGAGACCTATCATGAATGGATGAAGGCCGTGCTTCTCGTCACCCTGTCCGGATGCCCGGCGCTCGCCGCGCCGGCTGGGTTCAATGATCATGGACTGCCGATGGGCATTCAGATCATTGCACCGGTTCACCACGATCTGAGTTGTCTTCAACTGGCGTATGCCTACGAGAGTGCGCTCGGTCCCGTGACCCGGCGGGTACCGGCGCTGCTTGCATAGCTTTATCCGACAATCGCTGGCGCGACGAGGCGGAGGAGGACTGAGATGCCCAATACCGTGCGACTCCACCGAGTCTTGACCACGAAGCCCGAGAAGGTCTATCGCGCCTTCATCGAGCCGGACGCGATCGCCAAGTGGCTCCCGCCGAACGGCTTCACTTGCACCGTGCATCACATGGAGCCGAAGGTCGGCGGCTCCTTCAGAATGTCCTTTCGGAACTTCACGACCGGCCGCAGCCACTCCTTCGGTGGACAGTATGTGGAGCTCGCCCCATTCGAACGGTTGCGCTACACCGACGCGTTCGAGGACCCGAGCTTGCCCGGGGAGATTCAGGTGACGGTGACGCTGAGAAAAGTCTCGGTCGGGACCGAAGTCAGCATCGTGCAGGAAGGACTGCCGGATGTGATTCCGGTGGAAGCCTGTTACTTGGGCTGGCAGGAATCGCTGCGGAACCTTGCCGAGCTCGTCGAACCGGAGATCAATCAATAGCGAAGGAGGTGGTGGCATTGCGGCACGACGCGGCGACACGCAGCGTGCTAAGGTGCCCTCTCAGCGAAGCGTCGTTAGAGCTCCATGCAAACGCCGATTCTGCACGCCGTGACAACTCTCGCTTTCGTGCTGCACATTGGCGGAGGCGTCGCCGGGCTCCTAGCCGGGGCGACGGCGGTGATGGTCCGCAAGGGCGGCCGGTTACACCGGCGGGCCGGAACGGCTTTCGTTGCTTCCATGGTGATCATGGCCGTGTTCGGCTGCTACCTCGCGGTCGCGATGCCCGACCAGCTCGTCAACGTGTTCATCAGTGTCTTCGCCCTCTACCTCGTTTTGACCGGCTGGCTGACCGTAAGACGCATGCCAGGCACCATCGGGCTTCCCGAAAAAATTGCCGTGCTCGTCGGCGTCTGCCTCTGCGCGCCCTTCGCGATTCTGTCGTTCCAGCTGGCAACTGGGTTGCCCCCCTTATTCAAGAGCGCCGTTCCGTTCAAAGGACCCGTCCTCATCGCGATTTATGGCTTCACCTCCGTGCTCGTCATCGCGGCGATCGGCGATGGCAAGGTCGTCTGGACCGGGGGCATCGCGGGCGTCCCGCGCATTTCGCGCCATCTGTGGCGCATGTGCCTCGGGCTCACGTTGGCTGCGGGCTCCGGCTTCACCAACGGATTGGCGCGCCTGCTTCCCGGTCCATATCACGTACCGACGGCGTTCTTCCTTCCTCAGTTCATCCCGGTGGGCCTGCTGATTTTTTGGCTGATCCGTCTGCGGATCACCGGTGGCTTCCGGCGGGAAGTCACCGTCGGATGAGAAATGCGACATCTCGAAGGTAAACAATGGCCAACGAAATGCCGGGTTCCGAGGATGAATTCAACCCAGCCGCCAAGCTGTGCAGGCTCGAAGTCTAGGCGCCCGTCGCTAAACGCTGAGGGGGCACCGCAACGGGGGCGCCGCCCTCCCTTGGCTGGCGCCCTCTGCGCCCTGCTGCTTCTGTGCGGGACTCCCTGGGCGGTGTGCGCCGACGCGCCTCAGTCGCTAACCGCGATCCTTCTCATCGGCCGCCCCGAACTGCCCGATCCTGATTTCGCCGACTCGCTCGTGCTCGTGCTGAACAACGTGGGCGCAGGCCCGGTCGGCATCATCGTCAACAGACCCACGCGCATTGGCGTCGCGGAACTTTTTCCGGATCTGAAGCAACTCGCGGGGCTGCACGACAAGGTCTACTTCGGCGGCCCCGTCGATTTCGGAACCGTCTGGTTCCTGTTTCGAGCAGCCACGCCGCCCGCTCACGCGATCCGGGCAGTTGATGGTGTCTGCTTGAGCGCGGATCGGGAATTGCTGCTGCAGCTGCTCGGCCGCGCGAGGCCCATGGACGGCCTCCGAATCTTCGAGGGCCACGCAGGCTGGGCGCCGGGTCAGCTCGAGGCCGAGATCGACCGCGGAGCCTGGAACCTCGAGCGGGCGGACTCGGACGCGATTTTCGACCAGAAGTCCGAACACCCCTGGCCCACATCGCCGGCTCCGCCGCCGGTTCCGAAGCGCAGCACTTGAGCGACCCGGTTCTCGTCGACTCTTGTAAAGCCCAAGACGGGCTTCAGGGAAAAACGTTGGACGTTCACATGAGAGAATCTCGCGAACCACGCAAGACCCGGGAGCATCGAAAAGCGATGCTGGCGGCAGTGGCGTGCGCACTCTCGATAAGTGGCACCTTGAACGCTTCCGCGAGCTCAACGCTCTCCACCGGAGAAGAAGCGCACGTTCTAATCCTCAACACCGCAGACACGTATCTTCCAGGCCATGTGGTCATCGAGAACGCGATGCGCGAGAGCCTCGATCGCGATGTTACCGAGCACGTCGCGCATGTCGCGCACGTCGCGTACTTCTTCGAGTATCTCGACGCCTACCGCTTCCCAATTGAGGCGCTGGAACCAGAGTTCCTGGCGCTGCTCGGCAAGAAATATAGTGCGATGCGAATCGATGTAGTCGTGGCCGTTTCGCGTCCCGCAATCGAGTTTTTTGAGCGACACGGCGAACGACTCTGGCCACACGCGCGGGTCGTGTACAACGCCTTCTCTGCGGATTACGTCGGGCCCGTCACGATCCCTCCCGATGTCACAGCTGTCGTGAGCTACCAGGATGTGGACGAGACTCTCGCTCTTGCACTGCGTCTACGGCCGAATCCGCAGCGCGTCGTCGTAATTGCCGGAGCGACGGACATGGAGAGGAGCGCCTCGCAATTGACGCAGACCGCATTGTCGAAGATCGACAAACTCGTGCCCGTGGAGCTTCTATCGGGCCTACCCCTGCAGGAACTGATTGCCCGAGTAGCCGCCTTGCCGCCTGAGGCGATCATTATCTATCTCACGCAGTATCGCGATCGAGAAGGTCGACCGTACACGCCGCGCGAAGTGCTGCGTGCGATCAGCGCAGTGTCTGCTGCGCCTGTATTCGGCATTTACGAAACCTACCTGGGCTTCGGCGTTGCCGCAGGACACATGGAATCCTATGAGGACGAAGGACGACTTCTCGCAGAGCAGGTGCTCGCGGCGCTGTCTGGAGGACCTCCGGCTCCAAATCGCGTCATCCTGAAAACGCCAATCAAGTGTATTGCCGATGCGCGTGCACTACGCCGCTGGGCGCTGGACCAGCGTCGACTACCCGAGGGATGCGAGGTTCACTTCGCTGAGCGGTCACTTTGGCACCAATACGGTTGGGTGATTGCCGTTGCGCTCGCAATCATCTCGGGTGAGACCGTGCTGATCCTGGGGCTCATCGCCCAGCGTCGCCGCCGCCGCTTGGCCGAATCGGAATCGCGCAAGCGCCTTTCTGAGATCGCCCATATCAATCGGCGAGTGTCGATGGGTGAGCTATCCGCGTCGATTGCCCATGAACTCAAGCAGCCGCTCACCTCAATTCAGCTGAATGCCAGCGCTGCCGAAATGATGTTGGGCGCCAAGCCACCGAACCTGGAGGAGGTGGCCTCCATCCTCTCGGATATCAAGGATGATAATCGGCGCGCCAACGACATCATTGATCGAATTCGCGACATGGTGCGTCCGACCAAGCTCGAAATGCGCAGCCTGGATCTGAACGAGGCCATCCAGCAATGCATCAAGGTGCTGGCCAGCGAGGCATCAGCGAGAGGCGTCCGCGTCGAGGTCGAGCTGGAGCCCGGTCTTCCAAACGTCCACGCCGACGGCGTACAGCTACAGCAGGTCATCCTGAATCTCGCGCTCAACGCCATGGACGCGATGCATGATCAGCCCCCCGATCGGAGATCATTGTCGATCCGGAGCAGACGCGCGAACCACCGAGATGCCGAAGTATCGGTAACAGATTCGGGTGTCGGCATTGCCCAGGACTCAATCGAAAGCATCTTCGAGCCGTTTGTGACTACCAAATCCAACGGCATGGGAATGGGTCTCTCCATATCGCGCACTATCATCGAAGCGCACGACGGCCAAATACGCGCAGAGAATTCCCCAGTCGGCGGCGCTGTGTTCTATTTCACCCTGCCGTTGGCGCTATGACAGTCGGCTGTGGTGACCCCGCTGGGAGCGAGCCCCATAAAAGCAAGGTTGCCCCCGCAGGCGCCCCTGATTAGGCTGTCCGTCTGTCAGCGGAAAGCAGGATCGCGATGAAACGCACATGGACGATCATCGGCGTAGAAGACGTTCCAAGCAGCTTCAAATGGTACCAATCGCTTTTCGGGCAAGCCCAAACGCCTCCGGGCCATGACTACTTTGGTCAGATCCGGGATACGGATGAAACCGTCTTGCTCTGCCTTCACCAGTGGGGCGCGCACGAGCATCCGTCCTTGATGAGCCCCGACAAGGCACTACCGGGAAACGGGTTGCTGTTGTTTTTCCGCGTCGATGACTTCGACACTGCATTGAAAAGGGCCCGCGCGCTCGTCTCCCGGCTCGACGAGGAGCCTCACGTGAACCCGAACACTCAAACGAGGGAATTCTCTCTCCGGGATCCGGACGGCTACTACGTCACAATCAGTGCGCTCTCTGCGCCCCCGTCCACCCGGAGCCGGCCCCTCAGGCACTTGCAAACCTCGAAGCCGCGTGGCCGAACCGACAAGTCACGCACCGGACGTCCACGAGGCTAATCCGCATGGCTCACCCAATCGGCGTTCGCGGATGGTAAAGTCCTCCGCCGCCCCCATATCCGGAAAACCGTGGTTGTGCATACCGCGCCGTTTCCAGGAGGAATGAATGAACGACCCGACCGGCTGCCCGCCGCCCCGCAATTGGCCAGCCCTATTGATGTTTGCAATTACGTTGGGTGTGGCCCTTACGCTGGTTCCCTGGTATGGGATCGTCCACGGCTACGCGCTCGCCGGCTGGATAGCGTTCGCGGTGCTCTTGAGTGTCACCGAACTGTCGATCACCTGCGGCTATCACCGGCTCTTTTCGCACGCTGCCTATGAGGCACATCCCGCGCTGAAAGCGGTCTTCCTCCTTTTCGGTGCCATGGCTCTCCAGAATAGTGCGTTGATCTGGAGCGCCGGTCATCGCGTGCATCATCGGTTCGTCGACGATCCCGAACGGGACCCCTATAGCGCACGGCGTGGCTTCTGGTTTTCGCACATCGGCTGGATGCTCCGCGATTACCCGAGCGGCGACCCTGATCTGAAGTACGTGCGCGAACTGCAGAACGACCCGCTCGTGGCATTTCAACATCGGCATTACCTGGTGATCGCCGTCGGCACGAATGTCGGCCTGCCGCTGCTGCTGGGCTGGGCGTTCGGCGACGTGATCGGCATGCTCTTGCTCGCCGGGATTCTGCGGCTCGTCATCAGCCACCACCTCACATTTTGCATCAATTCCCTGGCGCACATAGTCGGCACCCGCCCCTACACGACGGCGAACACAGCGCGCGACAACGGGGTGGTCGCACTGCTCACTTTCGGCGAGGGATATCACAATTTTCATCACCAATTCGCGCACGACTACCGGAACGGCGTGCGCTGGTGGCAATGGGACCCGTCCAAGTGGTTGATTAATGCCCTGCGTTGGGCGGGGCTCGCCAGGAACCTGAAGCGCGTGCCCTGGTTCAAAATTCGCCGCGCGATGCTCGAGACTCAGTTTCTCCGGGCGAAGCAAGAACTCGCCCGCCAGGTCAGCTCCCCCCGCTTTGATGAATTGCGCCGGCGCGTGGCGGAAGAATATGAAAGCTTCAGCAAATCAGTCGCAACCTGGACTGCGTTGCGCGAACAATCGGTTGCAGATGCCAAGCGTGCGCTGGTCGATCGGTGGGAGAAATCGAATCTCTCGTCCAGGCTCAAAGGGCTCGAGGATGGTTTGCACGAGCAGTATCGACGCATGCGACTTATCGGAGCGCAATTGGGCGCCGCGCGCGCGTGAGCCGGAAGCGGGGGCGGGGCGGCCGGGGCGGTCTTCTTTCGCAGGTGTGCGTGTCGTGCTGAGCCTATAGCGCAAGCACCAGCCTTATCCCCGACTCCACCTCGCGCAGTGATTCAGCCGGCAGACGACCAACCTTCTCGGTCAGCCGCTGCTTATCCAGCGTAATCAGCTGTGACACGTTAACGACCGATTCCTGCGCCAGGCCGCTGGCACGGCGCGCGACGCGAACGTTGCCGGGGGCGTCAGCCAGTCGCATGTTCGAGGTCATCGCCGCGCAGACTGATGTGCGGATTGCACTCTCGTTAAATTCATTCGACTGCACAATCAATACAGGTCTCCGGTATCCCGGCCCAGAACCTTGCGGTTCTTCAAGCGATGCCCACCAAATCTCGCCCCGCCGCATTACCACTTATCTCCAGGCAAGGACCGAGCCTGTGCTTCCGCGAGGAATGGATCGATGGCGGAGGACTCTTGATTGTTTCCATACACGGCGTCGAGTTTTTCACGAACACCAGAAAATCTCTCGCTGTTGATATATGCGGTCACGGCATTCGCATAAAGTTCGCTCCGCGACCACCCCCGCGCTTTTGCAAGCCGGTCAGCCTCCTCGAAGAGGGGATCCGGAATAGAGATCGCGGTCTTCATGTGCTTAGTATAACCGTGGTTATACCAAAGTTCAACCACGATCAAACAGCGGCCGCTTGCGCGGTGCGCGTCGGGGTGGGTTCGCTATTCTAGGTAGGGCGCGAGCAGATTTTCGATCCATTTCATGAATGCGCGGACCCGGCGCGAGAGGTTGCGCCGATGCGCTACGACCAGGGCGACGTCGAGCGGCCTGTGCCGAAAATCTGGAAGAAGCTCTACCAACGCCCCACTCTCCAAGTAACGGCCGATCCCCAACAGTGGTGCCTGAATCAGGCCAAGGCCGGCGATACCAGCTGCTTCGTAGGTCTGCACGCTGTTGACGTGCAGCGCACCTGGCAATTGAAGCCTCGCGTAGCTGTCGCCCTGCGGATACTCCCATCCATAGGGTCTTGCGCCGAACGTTCGTGCGAAATGAACCGCACGATGTTTCTGATGCTGCAGATCTTCTAGGGATCGAGGGACGCCATAGCGCCCCAGGTAGGCAGGACTGGCGGCGTTGACCATGCGTAACTTGCCCAGCGGGCGCGCAATCAGCGTCTCGTCCCCGATGGGGCCAAGTCGCAATACGCAGTCAAACCCCTCCTGAACCAGATCAACTTGGCGATCCGTACTCGACACCTCAAGCTCCAACTCGGGATAAGTCGCCATGAACGCCGGCAAGGCCGGCACGATAGTGGTGCGCGCCAACTCGCTCGGCAGATCAACACGTAAGCGCCCGCGAAGCGCCACTCGATCATTTGCGAACATTGAGTGCAGATCATCAACGTCAGCAAGCAGATCGCGGGCACGTGCATGAAATACCCGTCCGTCTTCCGTCAACTGCACGCTACGCGTCGTCCGATGCAGAAGCCTGACACCGACATCTTCCTCCAGCTTCCGGACCGCCGTTGAGGCCCTTCCCTTCTGAATGCCCAGGCTATCGGCTGCCTGGGTGAAGCTCCCCATTTCCGCCACCGTTATGAAAATGAGGATGGGTTCGAGATTCCGCATTTTCGTGCCTGGCTATTGTTGACCGCAAAGAGAACAGTGAGTTCATTTTCCGGGTGATTATCGTACCTAAAGGACACAGTAAGCTCCAAATCTTGGGATTCCCCCATAGGAGAACGACAAGTGTTCGAAATCATGAAACTGCATCGGGTGCCTGAAACCACGACCTTGCATGGCACCCTGTGGGCCGGGCGGATAATGAGTGCGTTCGTTGTTATCGCTCTGGTGGCGGACGGCACTATTCAGCTTTTCGCACCGACACAGCTCGCGAGCATTTTGCGGGAAACCGGGTTCGCGATCGAGGTGACCCGTGTCTTGGGTCCGATCGTACTCACCTGCGCCATCCTTTACGCGGTCCCAGCGACCTCCGTGCTCGGTGCGATCCTAGTGACGGGCTTTTTGGGGGGCGCCATCTGCGCCCACGTCCGTATTGGCGAGTTGGGATCGCCGCCGGAGATCATTTCACTGCTTTTGGGCGCGATGGCATGGGGCGGCCTCTACGCGCGCGATCCCCGTATCCGGGCCATTCTGCCGCTCATTCGCTGAACCAACCGGGGCAGTGCTCTGTCCCTCAACATCAGGAGAATCGCATGTTTTTAGTAATGGGAATCACGGGAAAGGTGGGCGGCGCGACGGCAGGGCATCTGTTGGCGCGCGGCAAGGAAGTACGCGCGCTTGTTCGCAATCGCGAGCAGGCGTCCAGCTGGGCTGACCAAGGAGTGGAGCTGATTGACGGTGATTGGAATGATTCTGCAGTCATCGAGCGGGTGCTCAAAGGCGTGGAAGGCGCGTTTGTCATGTTGCCGGCAGTCTGGGCCCCCTCGCCCGATTACAAAGAAGCCAAGGCCGTGATTGCAAACTATGTGGAGGCGCTCACCAAGGCGGCGCCGCCGCGGGTGGTAGCGCTTTCGTCGATGGGTGCGAACAGGACCAGCGGGCTTGGGATGATCACGGCCTTGTCGCTTCTGGAGCAAGGTTTTCGCGACCTGGCATCGCCAATCGCATTTGTGCGCGCAGGCGGATTCTTCGAAAACTTCCTCTACGGCTTGCAGGTCGCCCAGGGCGGAACGCTGCCGGTCTACTACAATCCGACAAACCGGAAATCGACCATGGTCGCGACGATCGACATCGGCGCGGAGGTCGCAACCCTTTTGACCGGGCCGGCGTGGTCAGGGCAGCGCACCATCGAGCTCGGCTCGATGGTCACCGCGGATGAAGTCGCGAAGCAATTGGGTGAAGTCCTGAATCTCGACGTGAAAGCCTTTGCAGTCCCGCGTGCAGGGTGGGCGAAAGCGTTCGAGCAATTCGGCATCCCGAAGGGCCACACCGGACCCGCCGAAGAAATGTTTGAGGCCGTGAATGCAGGATGGATGGACCTCGGAGTCAAGGGTACAGAGCACGTAGCGGGCACGACGTCCGCACGGGACGTCTTCGCGGCGGCCCAGAAGGCCATGACGGCGTGAACCGCGGCGTTCACGCCAATGAAGATCGAGATCGAACATGAAGGTTCTTGTTTGGTGCAACGGGCGGAACACGCGTACTCGACTGCGTGTGATTGGTGTGTGACTCAAGGATATGTCGAATGCCGGCGAATCCGTCACCATGGACTCTTTCGACCATGTACCGAATGCTCTTCTTGGACTCGAGGTTGGGGTCTACGTTCGCTGGCCTTGGCCAGCGATGGCTGGAAATGAAGCGGGCGATGGGAATCGAAAATGCCGCTGGTGCAAATTAGCCTCTCGGAATCATGAAGTTGGAAGCGCGACGACCCTCGCGTGCGATTTTTGTGTGAAAAACGGTGCCGCACCAGCCAACGCCAGCCATGGCGGGCGTGGTTCTGACCCCGCTCGCTCCAGCGGTCCGTTTGAAGTGAGGCAAGAGTAGCCTTTTCGTGACCAAGAGAAGGTATAATATTTATACCTTTAATATACCTAGCGCGTGACGGATCTGATGGCATTCGAGTTCGACGCCAATAAGAGCGCTGAGAACAAGCGGAAGCATGGTATCGATTTCGAGGAGGCTGAGGAACTTTGGACCGACGCCGATCTGGTGGAGATTCCTGCTCGTACGATCGACGAGCCGCGATGGTTACTGATTGGAAAGATCGCTCAGAAACATTGGTCTGCAGTGATTACCAGGCGTGAAGATAATATACGTTTGATTTCCGTGAGGCGCTCGCGAGACGAGGAGATTGCGATTTATGAAAGCCAAGACCTTTGATCGTAAGTTTGATGCTGGCGAACAGATCCTGGATCAGCTCGACTTAGGCAAGGCGCGCCGCGCCGGCACCGACGCGAAGCGGGTCAATGTGGATTTTCCCGCATGGATGGTTGGCTCACTCGACCGGGAAGCTCGCCGTTTAGGTGTAACACGACAGTCGCTCATCAAGTTGTGGCTTGCAGAAAAACTTCGAGCCTGAGCGCAGACATTGCCTGCGAGCATCGGCCACAACATTCACTCAGCGCTCATAGAGATCAGACTGCGTGTGAAACCACAGCCAATGCCAGCCAACGTCAGCGAACCTACTGTGCGCCGAGGGTCCTGACGCTGCATTGGCTGGCATTGGCCCGGATTGGCTGGCAACGCAAGGCTTCGTAGGGGTACGTCGCCATCTCGCCCCCTCAAGTCTCCGATAGGCGGACAATGCAGCAATCTCTCCACGAAGCGAAGGAATCGCGTCGCACTCGGCTCGGGCACTGCTCCAATAGGTGGGAATTTCATCCGCGATCCCTATTCGTTGATCTTTGCCGTGAAACCGATTCCCCGGGCGCTTGGGCTCGGGCTCCTTCATCAGACTACGGATCGCGTCAAACACCACCTTGAACTGCCGATCGTACTTGTTCTCCAACGCCACGAGTTTGTGCGCCAAATCTTGGCGCGTTGAGACTGCCTGTCGCAGGCGAATAAATGCCCTCACGATTTCGATGTTTACCTGGACGGCGCGTTCACTTGTAAGGACGGAGGACAGCATGGCGATCCCCTGTTCCGTGAAAACGTACGGTGCATACTTCCGGTGCTTTCCGCGCCCGGGCTTTAAGGCGCCAGATTGGCTCCTTAAAGAAGCGGTGAAATCGGCCGGAAAGCGACCCGGATTGCGACGCACTGCACGGGTAAGCGCCTTGGTCGCCACCTGATACAAAGCGGCGAGGTCAGAATCAAGCAGTACCCTCTGGCCACGAATGACGAGGATGTTCCGCATGATCTCGTCGGTATCGACAGAAACTGACCTGGTGCTGGCCATCATGCAACTGTAATCCGTCCCGGTGCTGCCATCCTCAGCACAAATGGAGGTGATCAGGCAGATTGAGCGCTCGCTTTCGGCCCACAACCGGCCGCTCGTGGCCTGTTATTGGCCACCGGAAAGCGGACGCCCATAACTGTATTCCGTTTCATTGGCCAGGTTATCCGCCGCCTGCTACGTTATCCGTCATGACAAACGGGTAAAAATAGGAGAGCCAATGCTCCGCTGGATCACTATTCTCCTTCTAGGTACCGCCCTCGGTTCCACCCTAATACCACTCTCGGCAGCTCCAGCCGCGGAGCCGCGCGTGCCCGAGTGGGCCACCAAATTTTTGAGCGCATGGTACTACTCATGGAATCGAGGGGACGCCTCGGGGGTTGCGGCGCTGTTTTCAGAGAACGCCCGCCTAGGAGAGACGAATGGCCGGGCCGAAATCGAAAAGGTGCTGGCGGGGATACTTGAGAAGAGGCAGTGTCAGTGCCAGGGTAACTTTGAAGGGTTTAAGGTCCTAGGTGATCTTGCAGTTGGGTGGGGTCACGAAACATGTGTTGATACGATGCCGAATGCTGCAAAAGCCACTCCAACAAAGGAACGGTGGCTACTTGTGTTTGAAATGGCGGCGCCGGGGCAGTGGCTGCTGACGCGCGAAACGTACGAAGCCACGGACTAGCGTCGGTCTCCTAGGATCGTAGGAGAGATCGCGGTACCTGAAAGCGGACGCCGACGGCAGGTCGGAGAGGGTCGAACCCGGTCATACGGACGAGACTGCGTGTGAAACCACGGCCAATGCTAGCCAACGTCTACTAACGCCCTGCCAGATGCGACTTAGAAATCAAACTGGCTGGCATTGGCCAGCGTTGGCTGGAATTGGAGCGGGCGATGGGAATCGAACCCACGGCTCAAGCTTGGGAAGCTTGGGTATTACCATTATACGACGCCCGCCTTGCGCCGATTCTAAACACCGGTCGCCTCGCAGGCAAACTACCCGACACCGCGCCTGCCGGGGGGCGCCGCCAGGGGTCGGGCGGGATTGGAAGCGGGCCTCAGCTTGGCCGGGGCGACTCGCCGGCGGCCTCGATCTCGACCAGAAGGTCCTCGCGGCACACGTCGGCCTGTAAGAACAGGATGGACGTCGAGGGCCGCAAGCGCGGCGCAAGGGCACGTCGGACGAGCTCGAGGTCCTGAGATCGGCGCACATAAACCTTGAGCTTCAAGCCGTCGAGCGAGTAGCGCGACGCGCCGACGACACGATTCGCCTCCTCGAGCAGTGCGTCGATGTTGGCGAGCGTCTCGCGGGTCTGCGCCGCCACATCGCCGGGATGAATGGTCTCATAGCCGACGATGCTGGCCGTGCCGGAGACGAACAAATCGGTCCCGCCGGACTCGCTCAACATGCACGCTCTCGAGAAGCTCGGACTGTCGACCCCGAACTTCGGCGGGTAGTGATAGGCGCTCGTCTGGCGCGGATTCTCGATCATCTTCGGCGGTGTGCGCGTAGCCAGGAAATAAATCGAGATCGGGCTGCCCGCGGGTGACCCCAGCGCGCTCGCTGCCGGAACGACGACCTTCGTGGGGCGGCCCGACGCGTGAAAGGCCTCTCGCCGCGCGGAGTTGAAATGCCGGTACCGCTCATCGCCGCCGGCCGCGCGGTTGATCTCGGGAAGGTAGTTCCACACTCGAATGAGGTGCGGATGCGCGGTCCGCTCGAGCACCTCGAAGATACGGCCATACGCGCTGATGGTGGCTTGTGACAGGCTGTCGGAGTCACCACTGGCGCGCTCCGCGATGGTCACGGAGCCGAACAGAAGGTCCTCGCAGAATCGATAGTGCACGCGCTCCTCATCCGGCAAATCCGAGGGGACGCCGTTCGCGAGCTCGAGGTCCGCATCGCCGGCGACCCGCCAAACCTCACACAGATCACCACCGGTGCCGAGCGAGGGGGTCATGCTCGCGGTCACCGGGACCGTCGGGGATTCGATATCCGGCGGCCGAGTGAATCCCACCACACCGAGCACGTTGCGCCACCAGGCGGCCGGACGTGCCGCGATCTGATCCATCGGGAGATAGTCGAGGTGAAGACTGGTCATGGCCTGCAGTCTATCCTGCCGCGCCGGGCGCCCGGTAGACGACGCCGTGTGGCGAGAGACCCAAGGTGCAGAGCTTTCCTAGTACGCGACGTAAGGTCCGGTGCCCGCCGCCGTCGTATAGCCTTCGATGGCCGTCGCGATGCGACGCCCGAAAAAGAACGGCAGACCCCAGTCGAAGCTGGCCGGATCCGGATTGGTTCCCGCAAGCCCCGGATAAGCGTTATTCGCGGCCTCGATCTGCTCGGCGTCGCCGACGCTGAAGTTCACGGCGGCGGTGCCGCTCGCGAGCTGCATCTCTGCGCTCAAGCTGGTCGTGCTCGATGGGCAATAAAACGAGGCGAACCCCGTCTGGGTGCAGGGCGAAAGACTCGAATCGTTGAAGAAATAGCCATTCGAGCCCGAGTCGACGAAGCTGTCGGCGAGGGTCGCGCCGCCGAAGATCGTGCTGATATAGCCGGTGCTGCCGGAAATCGGCACCACGGTCTGCGTCCCCGACGCGTTATTCGATTCGGTGTCGATGCCGAAGATCAACGAGCCCGACACCGTCGTCGCGCCTGCGGCAGCCACCGACGGCAGCGTGATGATGGTGCCGTTATTGTCCTTGGCGAACAGCGTGACGATGTTCGGAACCTGGCTCGCCAGGGGCACCGTGGTGGCGGTGCAGTTCGACTCGGTGGTGCACGCATAATAGAGGGCGGTGGGCGCCGGTATGCTCGACACGCAGAACTCACCGCAATCCCCTGCGAACGGGCCGATGCCGATGATGCCGTTGGCACCGAAGCTCGCGACGGTATCCTCGGGGTTCGGCGCGGAGTTCGAGCAGTTGGTCGGCACCGTGGGGTAACGCGAGTCACCGATGATCTGCACCGGCACCGAGCTCGCGGCCTCGCCCGAGATCTGCACGTCGGCCAGCGCGACGGGGCCCCAGCTGTAGCCGTCGACAAAGGTCGTGCATTCGAGAAGGCTGCCGTTGCTCAGCGTCACTACCGGGAACGTGAGCGTCAAAACCGGTGCCAGAATGCGCAGGCCGTAGGAGCCCGTGTCGACTTGAATGTTGTCGATGGCCTGGCAGGTGGTCGTGCCGGGAAGGCACACGGTGATCGTCGTGTAGAGCACGTTGATGCTGGTGTTCTGCGGGCCGCCCGTCACCGCCACGCTGACGACGTTGTCGGCCGGCGTGACCGTTCCGCTGCCGGAGGAAGAACCCAGCGAGTCGCTTCCTCCTCCGCCGCACGACGCCAGGCCCGCACAGGCGAGGAGCCCCGTCCCGACCCGCGCACCGCGAAACCACCGAATCACTTCAGATCTCCGATGGAGACGCCGCTCGGCATGGCCCGGGGAAGATAGGCGAGACCTGAGTAGGCGCGCATGTGGCCGCCGACTTGCACCACGAGATCGTCCATAAGAACCTGCACGTGATTGCGATCCTGGCGGCCGGCTTTCGCCTCAGCCCTGTATTCGTCGAAATAGCTTCCGAGCGTCTGCTGCAAGTTCGGGGCAAAAGGGCCGTGCCAGGTCACGGCAAACACCTTGCCATCGGGTCCCACGTACTCGCGGATCACCGTGCCGGACGGCTGCTGAATCTCGTGAACTCGGTAGGCGCCACGGTCGGTTTCCTTGATGGTCGCCTGGCCGAGCTGCGTCTCCGCCCGGATGGAGGTCTCGGGCTCACCGAGTGTTGCGGATGCGACACCCGACCAAAGGGCCGCGATCACTATCGCGCCGCTCACCCAGCCGCGCTTCAGTCCTACATGAGCCATGTATATCTATATCCCCGCATGTTCGAGACTGAGTCGTTGGAGCGCCGATCGGAGAATTGGTTCATCTCCGTTGCCCGAACGATACGTCCGGCGATTCAAACTGTGCGCGGCTTCACGGCGCGGGACGCGGTAGAATGCCGGCCCGCGGGTGGGCAGGAAGGTGGCGCGTGAAAGGAAGGGTCAGGTTCGGGGCATGGGTGTTCGCCGCGTGCTTTAGCGTGGCGGCGTGCCACGTGGGTGGGGGCTACACGGTGGGCGGCACGGTGACGGGCCTGCGCGGCACGGGCCTGGTGCTCCAAAATAACTCGGGCGACAACCTCTCCATTGGATCGAGCGGCGGCTTCACTTTCACCTCGGGGATCGATCAGGGCGGCGCCTATTCGGTGACGGTGCGGACGCAACCGAGCGGACAAACCTGCGTGGTGCACAACGGCTCGGGCACCATCGGCACCGCGGAGATTTCCAACGTCGTCGTCAGCTGCAACCTCCCGGGCCAGTACGTTTATGTCGCCAACGAAGCCTCCAACGACATCTCGGCTTATTCGATCGACGCATCGACGGGGCAACTAACGCCGATCGCCGGCTCGCCGTTCGCCTCCACCGGCACGACACCGGTCGCGGCCGCGGTCGACCCCAACGGCGAGTATCTATACGTCGCTAACAATGGATCGACCACCGTGTCGGTCTATGCCATCGACCCAAGCACGGGCGCCCTGAGCGCGGTGGGCAGCCCGGTGGGCTCGGGCAACGGGCCTTTCGCCATCGCGGTCGATCCCGGCAATCAGTTCGTCTACGTCGCCAACAAGACCGACAGCACCGTCTCGGTATTCGAGACCAGCACGAACGGCTCGCTCACCGCGATCGGCGGTTCACCGTTTTCCGTCGGCGCGGAGCCGACCTCGCTCAAGACCGATCCGGGCGGCAACTTTCTGTACGTGACCGACTATGCGGCGAACGCCGTGGCCGCGTTCTCGATCGAGCCCGGCGGCGGCGTTCTGGCGGCAATCGGCGGCTCGCCGTTCGCTGCGGGCAGCGGCGCGCTTTCCGTCGCCGTCGATCCGACCGGCACGTTCGCCTACGTGGCCAACGAGACCGGCCGCTCGGTGTCCTCCTATTCGGTCAATCCCAGCACGGGCGCGCTCGCCGCGCTGTCGGGCTCGCCGACGTCCACGAGCTCGAATGCGGAGGCCGTGGCCGTCGATCCCACGGGCAAATACCTGCTGGCGGCGACGGCCGGGAACGAGCTCATGGGCTATGCGATCACACCGGCGAGCGGCGCGTTGACGCTCGCCTCGAGTGCCGGAACGGGCGCATTTCCGTTGAACATCGCCATCAACCCCGCAGGGACGTTCGTCTACGTGGCGAACCAGAATTCCGACGACATCTCGGCGTATGCGCTCAACACGACCACCGGAGCGCTGACTCAGGTCGCCGGGTCGCCCTTCGCTGCGGGAACCGATCCGCGGTCGATCGCCATCGACTGAGGCCGCACTGCAGCCGACCTCGAGCGAAACCCTTCCGCGTGAACACTGAGACTCCGGGTATCGCCGCGCCGACGCGTTTCGGCTTGATTCCTCGGCTCGTGGTGCTGGCCGCGGTGCTGGCGACCGAGATTCTGATCGGTTCGTACCTGGTCCAGGCGACGCGGATCGATGTGCTGCACGGCGCCCCGGAAGCCCTGCGGCTCGTGCAGCACTGGCTGTTCCGCTTCATCATCGCGTATGCGGTGTCGCTTGCTCTGCTCGCCTCTCTGCGCGGCGCCGGCCTGACGGCGGCGCTCCGGGCCGCGGATCACGCTCCGGTGCGGCTGCGCTGGGTGATGGTGCACACACTGTCCCTCGTGCCCTTTTTTTATCTCTCCTCCTTGCTCTACACGCCCTACGTTCCTTTTGCCGCGATGGCCGTGGCATGGCATATGGCGGCCCTCGCGGTCACTCTGACGCTATTTGCCGCGCTCGCGCCCGTCTCCGCATGGATCACCGTCCTGCGCACGACCGGCGGATTGCCGCTCTTCGCGATCGTTCCGGCCGCCGCCGCGGTGGCGGTCATCAAGCTGAGCCAGATGCTGTGGGAGCCGGCGGCCGAGGTCACCTTCCGCCTGGTCAAGCTGCTGCTCAGTCCCGTGCTGCCGACGCTGCGCAGCGACTCGGTGGCATTGACGCTCGTCACCGACCGGTTCGCCGTGCAGATCGCGGAGGTCTGCTCGGGGCTCGAGGGCGTGGGCCTGATGCTGGCGTTTTGTGGCGCGTGGCTCTGGTTCTTCCGTCGTGAATTTTATTTTCCGCGTGCGCTCTTGGTGGTACCGCTGGGCGTGCTCGCGGTCTTCTTGCTGAATGCCGTGCGCATTGCCCTGCTCATCCTCATCGGCGATGCCGGCTACGAGCAGGTGGCAACCGTGGGCTTTCATTCGCAGGCCGGCTGGATCGCCTTCAACCTCGCCGCGTTCGGCATCGCCATCCTGGCGCATACCAACCCGTGGGTGAGCCGCATCGCAGCCGAGAGCCGCGCACAACGGCTGCGTGCGGCGGGCGCGCAAGCCGGCGCGAGCGTCGCGGCCGGTAGCGGCGCGCGGCGCGCGGGCGCCCCGCGCGATGACGCCCGGCACCGCACCTCCGCGACCAATCCCACCGCCGCCTACTTGATGCCGCTGCTCGCGATCCTCGCCGCCGGGATGGTCGCCCATTCCCTATCCGCCGACTTCGAGCTCTGGTACCCGCTGCGGCTCATCGCCGCTCTCGCCGTCCTGTGGATCTACCGCCGATCCTACTCGGGCGTCGACTTGAGCTTCTCCTGGCGAGGGCCGCTCGCGGGCGTTCTTGTGTTCGGCATGTGGGCCGGCATCAGCGCTCTCATGCGCGCACCCGGCGGCGAGCCGGCCGGCCTTGCCGCACTTTCGCCCGCAATGCGCGGCGACTGGATCGCTTGCCGCGTGATCGCAGCCGTGGTCACGGTGCCCATTGCCGAGGAGCTCGCGTATCGCGGCTATCTGCTGCGCCGTCTCGCCACCGCGCATTTCGAAAGCGCGCCGTTCTCCGTCGCACGCTGGCCGCAACTCGGGCTGAGCGCCCTCGCCTTCGGCATCTTGCACGGGCGGTTCTGGATCGCGGGGACCATCGCGGGCCTCGTCTATGGCCTGCTCGCGATGCGCACCAACAAGCTGGGGGAGTCGATCGCGGCTCACGCGACCTCGAATGCGCTGCTGGGGGCGAGTGCGCTGCTCTTCGAGCAATGGCAACTCTTCTAAGGACGAGAAAGGAACTGCATGAGTATCGGCAAAGTCACCGCGGGCGACCGGGTACCGCACGAATTCAACGTCATCATCGAAATCCCGATGAACGCGGAGCCCATCAAGTACGAGGTGGACAAGGAATCGGGCGTCCTGTTCGTGGACCGCTTCATGATGACCGCCATGCACTACCCCGCAAATTACGGGTATGTGCCTCAGACCATCGCCGCCGACGACGATCCGGTCGATGTGCTCGTGCATACGCCCTTTCCGTTGCTGCCGGGCGTCGTGGTACGGTGCCGAGCCGTCGGCTTGCTGCGCATGGAGGACGAGGCCGGAGGCGATGCGAAGGTGCTCGCCGTGCCGGCCGACGATATTTGTCCGCTATTCGTCTACTGGAAATCGATTGAGGACGTGCCCGAGGTGCGGCTCAAGCAGATTCAGCATTTCTTCGAGCACTACAAGGATCTCGAGCCGGAAAAGTGGGTGCGCGTGGTCGGCTGGTCGGGCATCGAGGCCGCGCATGAGGAGATCACGCGCGGCATGAGCCGACACGCGGCGTCGCGGCCGGTCCCGCCCTGATCCAAGGGCGAGCGCCGGCCGCACGCGCGTTTCAGCCGATATGGGCGTTGCTCTGGTAGACCGCGACGAGCCGCGGATTGTTGATCTTCATCACGGCGGCCTGCAGGGAATGTGCCCGGCACGCCTGCACCTCCGGGCTCACCAAGTGAGGACTCACGTACTCGGGGCAAACCTCCGCCGCCGCACGCGCCAGACGCGCATAGAGATGACGCGCCCCGCTCTCGGTGGCGAGCACCGCGGGATCGTACTGCACTTTGACGGCCGGCGTATCCTGGTCGGGGCTGGCGGCTCCGGCGGCGGCGGCGGCAAAAATGCCGCAGATCAGCATGGCGAGCGTGACCTTCGGGAGGGCGCTGCCAGCCGGGCGGCGGATGTTTTCGGGGGTCGCGACGGTGGTCATGGAAGTCTCCTTGGGGTGGTGAATCGTCGGAGACTATGAAACGCCCGGCGGGGTGCCCGCGTCTGCCGCCGGGCGTCGAGGTCGTCCCTTAAAACCACGGATTCGTCCCGAAAACGTCGCATCGGCGCCGCAAAACGGCCCTTTTTGCGCTAGGCTGACCCCATGAGATGGAACGCGTTGAGCCATTACGTCGGCGCACTCAAGGAGCATTACGCTTCCGCCCTGAGCCGCCGCCAGTTCCTCAGCCTGGTCGGTCTTTTCTGGGCCTATGTGACCGTCTCGAACGTGCTGTACGCCTACGGGATGCGTACCGGTATCGGGAAGATGACGAGCGTGTCGCTGTTCGCTTCCTGGGATGCCCGCGTGCTGCAGCACGTCTTCTTGCTGCCGCTCATTCTGGTTTCCTACTGGGCGTCCATGCGCATTCAGTGGCGGCCGGTGCTCGTTGCGGTGCCGCTCCAAATCATCCTCGCGCTCGCGTTCGCGGCGCTCGCCTATCCGGCGTTGACTCTTGGCGAGTACTGCGTCGCCGACCACGTCTGGCACGCCCAGATGCAGGCGCACCACAACAACCCCTTCTCGGACCCGGGCGTGACGTCCTTGTGGCTCGCGAGCTTCGTGAGCTTCCTGCCGACTTACTGGTTCGGACTCGCACTGATCACCGGCGCGGCGCTTTACACCCGATTTCGCAACTCCGAGCTGCAGCGCGCGGCGCTCGAGCGCGAGTGGAGCGCGGCGCGCCTTGCGGCGCTTCGCATGCAGCTCTCGCCGCACACCCTATTCAACCTGCTGCACACCATCCGCGGGCTGATCGAATGGGATCCGAAAGGGGCACAGTCCATGGTCGTGCAGCTCGCGGACCTGCTGCGCCGGCTTCTCAACGCGGGCGAGCGCGATTTCTCCCGGCTCGCCGAGGAGCTGCAGTTCGCGCGGCTCTACCTGGAGCTGCAGCAAAAGCGCTTTTCGGACCGGCTGACCGTGCAGTTGCCTCGGGCGCAGGACATCGTCGATGCGTGGGTGCCGAGCTTGATTCTGCAGCCCCTGATCGAGAACGCCGTGGTGCACGGCCTCGCGGGCCATCAAGGACCGGTGACGATTCGCCTCGATGTCGAGCGCGCCGGCGATTCGCTGCTCTTGCGCGTGACGAACACCATCGCGGCCGGAAAGATCGCGGGCCCGCCGGGTATCGGCATCAGCAACGTGCGCGAGCGTCTCGCCGTGCAGTTCGAGGGGCGCGCCGAGTTGGTGGTCGGTCCGAGCTGCTCCGAATGGGTGAGCGAGATCCGGCTCCCCGAGATTCGCGTCTCGCCCGAGCCACGGGCCGCGGCGCCCGCCGCGGCATTGGCACCCGCATGATGAACGTCATCATCGTGGACGATGAGCCGGCAGGGCGGCGAACGCTGCGCGAATTCTGCGCGGCCGAAAGCGACCTCAACGTCGTCGGCGAGTGCGCCGATGGGATCACGGCGCTCGCCGAGATCCGGGCGAAGCGTCCGCAGCTCCTGTTTCTCGACATCCAGATGGACCCGATGAACGGCATCGATCTGGCGCGGGCGCTCGCGCCTCAGGAGCTGCCCTCGCTCGTGTTCGTGACCGCGTATGACGCCTACGCGCTCGAGGCCTTCGAGGTCAGCGCCGTGGACTATCTCTTGAAGCCCTTCGATCAGGAGCGGTTTCGCAAAACGCTTGCGCGCGTGCGGCCGCGCCATGCTCAGGGTAACGCGGACGAGCGCCAGGCCCTGCTCGCGGGCCTGCTCGAGCAGCTCGAGCGAGGCGCGCGCAAGCAGCCCGAGGAGCGGGGGCGTCTGCTCGCCGAGTTCAACGGGCGGCTTCACGTGATCGATGTAACCCAGGTCGAGATGATCGAGGCCGACAGGAACTACGTGACCATCCGCGTAGCCCGCGAAAGCTTCCACGCCCGCAGCACCCTGAGCGAGGCCGAGCATGCGCTGAGGTCCCAGCCGATGCTGCGCATCAGCCGCTCCTGTCTCGTGAACACCAATTATCTACGCGAAGTGAATCGCACCCTGCGCGGCGACTTCATCCTGGTGCTCGCCGGGGGCGCCACGGTGACCAGCAGCGAGGGCTATCGTGCCAAGGTCCGGGATTATCTCGGCACGATGCGCCTCGCTCCTCAGACCTGAGCGGGCTCCTCGGACTCAAAGGAGCTCTTCGGGCGCGAATGGCGCCAGCAGCTTCAGGGCGAAGCGCTGCATGAGCGTGGTTTCAGGCTCGGTGTGCCAGACCCTCTCATCGCTCCCCTCTCCGATCGACCAGAGGATGTGGCCCGCCGGGTCGAGCGTGAGCTTGTAGCTTCCGTCGGCGCTGATGTCGTCGAGGATGCCCGCAACCTGGCGGGCGATCTCCGGACTGCGCACCACGAGACCGAGCTCGGAGTTGAAGCGCTTCGAGCGCCCATCCATATTGAGCGAGCCGATGAACACGGTTCTGCGGTCGATCACCAGCGCCTTCGCGTGCAGACTTGCGTTGGCGCTGCGAAACGGATGAAAGCGCGCACGCTTCTGCCCGAGCCGCGGGCGCACTTCGTAGAGCTCCACGCCCATCTTGAGGAGCCGGATCCGGTAGCGCGCATAGCCGTTGTGCACCAGCGGCGCATCGGTGGAGGCGAGCGAATTGGTGAGGATGCGGATGTGCACACCGCGGGCGATGAGATCGCGCATCAGCCCGACGCCCTCGTCCCCGGGCACGAAATAAGGCGATATCACCAGGATTTCCTGTTGCGCAGAGCGCATCAGGGTCGCGATGCTGTTCGCGATGGTCTCTTCCTGGTCCGGAGCGACATCGCTCGCGATCTTCGCCGGCCGGTCCGCGAGGACCGTGGCGGGTGCCCAGATGAGGCTGAGGGTGTGGTCGTCGAGCTCACGCCGCAGCCAGTCGCCGTCTTGTGAGATCGCCGGAGCCGCGGACGCCTTCTCGCCCGGCGGCGGCTCGGATGCGGGTGGCTGCGACCCGGCGACGGATGCGATCGGGTAGGCATACTTGCTGTTCCAGAACGCATCGAACGAGGCGGACAGCTGCGGCACGATCGGTCCCGCGCCGACCAGGTCCAGGTCGATGAAGTTGCTGTGCTTGTCGAGCGTGAAATACTCATCGCCGATGTTGCGCCCGCCGGTGATGGCCAAGGCGTTGTCCGCGACCATCAGTTTGTTGTGCATGCGATGGTTGATGCGCGGGATGTCGGATATCGAGGTGAGAATGCGGCTCCAGGTGGCCGAGCGCCCGCCAGGGAAGGGGTTGAAGACACGGACCTCGACATTCGGGTGCTGACCCAGGTGCATGAAGCGCCGGTCCTCGCCGGCCGTGTTGAGATCGTCCACCAGCAGGCGGACGCGCACGCCGCGGTCGGCGGCTTCGCGAACGTGCTGCAGCAGCGTCCGCGCGGACTCGTCCTGGTGAATGATGTAGTACTGGATGTCGAGCGTGCGCTCGGCGTAATCCGCGAGCGTGATGAGGCTGTCCAATGCCTCATCGCCGGATGCAAGGAGCCGCAGCCCCGAGAGGTTGGTCCCCTTGCCCTCCTCGCTTTCGGCCACGATCCGGCCGAGCCTCGTGTTCTGCGGGAATTCGAGGGCTTCGCTCGGGTGCTTCTTGACGTGCTGCGGCAGGCTGGCGCATCCCGCGAGGATCGAGAGCGCGAGGGCTAGCCAGGTTTTGCGCATGACGGAATGATATCAGGCAGAATTTGTCTCCATGAATGCACGGCGTCCCATTCGCAGCTTCGTATTGCGCGCCGGCCGGGTGACGGCGGCGCAGGAACGCGCGCTCGCCGAGCTCTGGCCGGTGTTCGGCGTCGATTTCGACCGCCGCCCACTCGATCTCGATGCGCTGTTCGCACGCCGCGCGCCGCGTTGTCTCGAGATCGGATTCGGCGCAGGCGAGGTGATCGCAGAGCTCGCGAAAACGCACCCCGGTACGGACCATCTGGGCATCGAGGTGCATCAGGCCGGCGTGGGACGGCTGCTGCTGAGCGCGCGGGAGGCGATGCTGTCGAACCTGCGCATCGTGCGTCACGATGCCGTCGAGGTGCTCACGCACTCGATTGCCGACGAATCGTTCGATTCGGTTTTGATTTTCTTCCCCGACCCCTGGCACAAGAAGCGGCATCACAAGCGCCGTCTGATCGACGCGCCATTCGTGGACATCCTGGCCGCGAAGCTGCGAGCGGGCGGTGTACTGCGACTCGCAACCGACTGGCAGGCGTACGCCGAGCAGATGCTGCGGATTGGCAACGCCTGCGCGCGGCTCGAGTCGTTGAGCGAGGACCGGGCGTACGTGGAGCGTCCGCAGTTTCGCCCGGCCACGCGCTTTGAACGGCGCGGCGCCCGCCTCGGCCACGGCGTGTGGGACCTGGCTTACAGAAAAGCGACATAGAAACGCCGACGCAGGTGGAAAAAAATCGCCCACCGATGTTGCTTCGCGCCAAAATCTTTTATTGCGCACAACGCCCATTGAGAGTTGAATTGAGGTCGCGCGTAACGGAAGACGGAGACGGTGATGAACCCAGTCAAGCCGGTCGTAGGTCAGTGGTACCGCGGTAGTACCAACGAGCTCTTCGAAGTGGTCGCGATCGATGATCAGGACGAGACCATCGAGGTTCAGTATTTCGATGGCACCGTGACGGAAATCGACTTCGACTCCTGGAACGAGCAGCTGCTCGACGAGCTGATCGACGTGGCCGACGCGCCGGAGGACTGGTCGGGCGCCGTCGATGTGGAAGCAGAGGATCTGGACCGCGACTTCGAGGACAACGCGCGCGCGTCTTGGTCGAGCTCTCAGGACCGATCTCTTCGCCGCTGACGGCTCTTTACCGGCGGCGCACGCGCAGCCGTCGACACCCGCCTTTGCGCCCTAGCTACGTGCCGGATCGCGCGCCGCGAGCTCATTCAAGGGCCGGCGCATGAGGATCAGCAAAATGAGTCCGGGCAGCGCCGCGAGGCAGGTGATTATGAAGAAGCGCGCCCATCCGACGATGGGAACCAGCGCACCGGCCGCCGCGCCCGAGAGGTTTCGCGGCAGGGTAGCGAGAGCCGACAGCAACGCGAACTGCGTGGCGCTGTAATCCGCGGAACAGAGGGACATCAAGAACGCGACGAACGCCGCCTGGCCCATGCCACCGATCATGGTGTCGAGCGAGGTGGCGAGCACGAGCAGCCACACCTTCCGGCCCGCCAGGGCGAGCCACATGTAGAGCAGATTGGTGAGCGCCTGGCCGATACCGAATACCAGAAGGGAGCGAAACGTCCCCCAGCGCATGTACATGAGGCCGCCGAACGTGACGCCGATCATGGTGGAGACGGTCATGTTCAGCTTGCCCGCGATGCCGAGCTCATCCAGCGAGAACCCCACCCCCCGCAGCATGAAAGTGCTGTAAAGACTGAGCGCGAGCGCATCGCCCACCTTGTAGAGCAGCACCAGCGCCAAAAATCCCCACATTCCCTTGGAACTGAGCAGGTCGCGCAGCGGATGCCAGACGGCATCGATCAGCGTGCGCGGCGGATGTGTCGGCGTCTGCGGCGGCGGCGCCCAGAAGGTCACGAATAAAGTCCCGGCCATGAGGACGGAAACCATCAAGAAGGCGACGCGCCAGCCGAGATGGCCGGCGATGACCACGAGCACGGTGCCGGCGAGCATCGCCGCGGTCCGATAGCCGAACGCGGTCGCCGCGGCGGCGAGGGCACGCTCGCTCGGGGGAATGGTGTCGACGCGATAGGCGTCGATGACGATGTCCTGGGAGGCCGAGAGAAACGCCACGCTGAGCGCGACCCCGGCCAGCACGTAGAGCTCGGTCGTGGGCGAACAGAACCCCATGGTGCCGATGCAGATCGCGAGGCAGACCTGGAAGACCGCGATCCAACCTCGGCGCCGGTCGAGAATCGGCGGCATGTAGCGGTCCAAGAACGGGGCCCACAGGAACTTGAAGTTGTAGGGCAACGCGACGAGGGACAGGAATCCGATCGTCTTGACCGCGATCCCGGAAGACGCCAGCCAGGCCTGAAGGCTGAAATTGGTCAGATTGAAGGGCAGGCCCGATGCAAAGCTCAAGAACAAGACGGCCGTCATCCGCTTGTCGGCAAGGGCTTGGAGCAGGGTGGGCTTCGCGGTATCCGTCAAAGACGCAGCGCGCGGTCGCGGGTGATGGGCATCGCGAACGATGATACCAGGAGGAAAGCGGCGGCTGCGGACCGGGATCACGCCTCGCCGATACGCGGGCGCTTGCGGCCCGGCCCTTCCCTTGCGAGACTGCCGCCGCTATGACTCTGCCCTACCAAAGTGAGTTCATCGACTTGTGCATGCGGATCGGCGTGCTGAAGTTCGGAAAGTTCATGCTCAAGTCGGGGCGCGAGAGTCCGTATTTCTTCAACGCGGGGCTCTTCAGTGCAGGGGCCGCCATTGCTGCGGTCGGCCGCGCCTATGGCGACGCCATAATAGCCTCCGAGATTACCTTCGACATGCTGTTCGGCCCGGCCTACAAAGGCATTCCGCTGGTCACCGCCGCCGCGGCCTCGCTCGCCGACCGGCACGGGCTCGACGTGCCGTTCGCGTTCAACCGGAAGGAGTCGAAAGATCACGGCGAGGGCGGCTCGATCGTCGGCGGACCGCTCGCCGGCCGCGTGCTCATCGTCGACGACGTCATCACCGCCGGCACGGCGATACGCGAATCCATCGACATCATTCGCGCCGCCGGCGCCCATCCCGCCGGGGTGCTGCTCGCCCTCGACCGCCAGGAACGCGGCTCCTTGAGCCCGCTCTCGGCCGTTCAGGAGGTGCGCGAGCAATTCGGGATCCCGGTGCTCTCCGTGATCGATCTGACCCACCTCATGGAGCACATGAGCACGCATGGGCGATTCGAGGAGCTGGCGGCGATGCAGGCCTACCGAGACCGTTATGGCCTCACAGTTTGAGCAATACACCCTGGAAAACACGGCCTGCGCGGCTCAAAATGGCGCGGCCTCAAAGGGGGTGTCTGTGAAGCATCGTAACCGGCTGTTCTGCACTTCGGTCCTCATCGCCGCGACGGCGTTCACGGCCGGCGCCTGGGGCGCCAGCTCGACCACCACCCACAAGGTCTACAAGTGGGTGGATGAGCAGGGCGAGGTCCACTACGGCGACCGGATTCCGCCGGAATACGCCTCCCAGGCGCACGGCGTCATCAACGGACAGGGTGTCGAGGTCGAGCACACCGATGCGCAGAAAATCGGCGGAGCAACTCGCGCTCGAGGAGCAAAAAAAGCTCGATGCCGAGGAGCGCGCGAATCGCGACCGCAACCTTCTCACCACGTACGGGTCGGTGCAGGAGATCGAGCACCTGCGCGATCAGCGTCTGAGCCTCTTGAGCGACCAGATCAAGCTCAAGGAGCAATTCCTCGAAACGCTGAACGGTAAAATGAGCAAGCTCCGAATGACGACCAATCGCTACAAGCCCTACAGCAGCGATCCGAATGCACCGCCCATGACCGATCAGCTGGCCGAGGACCTGGTGCGCGTGGGCAGCGACATCCGCACCCAGGAAGACAACCTGCGCCAGAAGCGCTCCGAGCAGGCCGTCATGAACCAGGAGTTCGAAAGCGACATCGCCCGCTTCAAAGAGCTGAAAGGGTTCCATTGACCGCCAAGACTCGCATCCTTCTGGGCGTGACCGGAGGCATCGCTGCTTACAAGAGTCCTGATCTGGTACGCCGGTTGATCGAGCGCGGCGCCGACGTGCAGGTGGTCATGACCGCGGCCGCGCGAAAGTTCGTGACCCCCATGACCTTCCAGGCCGTTTCGGGCCGTCCTGTGCGCGCGGATCTGTGGGATGAAAGCGCGGAAGCCGCCATGGGCCACATCGAGCTCGCCCGTTGGGCACAGCTCGTGCTGATCGCCCCGGCGAGCGCGGACTTCCTTGCGCGGCTCGCGGGCGGACGCGCCGACGATCTGCTGACGACCCTGTGCCTCGCGACCGAGGCCGCCATCGTCCTCGCCCCCGCCATGAATCGGCTCATGTGGGCGAACAAGGCGACACAGGCCAATGTCGCCGTGCTCGAATCACGCGGCGTGCGCTTTCTCGGACCCGCGTCCGGCAATCAGGCCTGCGGCGAAGTGGGCGTCGGGCGTATGTGGGAACCCAACTTGCTCGCGACCACCTTGCTCGAGCCGCCGGCCAACGCCGGGCTGCTGACCGGGGTCAACGTCCTGATCACCGCAGGGCCCACGCGCGAACGCCTCGACCCGGTTCGCTACCTCACCAACCGAAGCTCGGGAAAAATGGGCTTTGCGATCGCCACCGCCGCGCGCGAGGCGGGCGCCCACGTGACGCTCGTGACGGGGCCGGTGCATCTGCCGACGCCCGCGGGCATCACCCGGATCAACGTCGAGAGTGCGCGAGACATGTACGCCGCCGTGCATCGCCACGTCGCGGAGGCGGACGTTTTCATCGCGGCCGCGGCGGTCGCCGATTACCAACCGGTGAAAGTCGCCAAGCAGAAAATCAAGAAACAAGGCGGCATGGTGAAGCTCGACCTCGAGCCGGCACCCGACATCGTCAAGTCCGTCGCCGACATGGCCAAGCGGCCGCTGGTGGTCGGCTTTGCAGCCGAGACGAACGACGTCGAGCAGAACGCGCGCTCCAAGCTCAAGCGCAAGAATCTCGACATGATCGCCGCCAACGAGGTCGGCGAGGGAATCGCCTTTGATTGCGAGGACAACGCGCTCACCGTGCTTTGGCCCGGCGGCAAGGTGGAGGTGGCCCGCGCGCCGAAACTCGAGGTCGCGCGCGAGCTCATCGCGCTGATCGCCAAGCGTCTGCCGCCGCCGAGCGGCAGCCCGCGCCGCGGCTCGCGCAAGCGGCGCCTCGCGGCAGCGACCCCGCGCAACCGGCTTCGCACCCGGCGCAGCCGCCGCTGATGCAGCGGACCGTCAAGCTCAAGATCCTCGATCCGCGCATCGGCCGAGAGTTTCCCCTGCCGCATCATGCGACGGCGGGCTCCGCCGGAATGGACCTGCGCGCCTGCGTCGGCGCCCCGACCGTGCTTCAGCCGGGCGCCGCCGAGCTCATTCCCACGGGGATCTCGATTTACGTGGAAGATCCGAGTCTCGCCGCGCTGCTCCTGCCGCGCTCCGGGCTCGGACACAAGAACGGAATCGTGCTCGGCAATCTGGTAGGGCTGATCGATTCCGATTACCAGGGACCGTTGATGGTGTCGTGCTGGAACCGGGGCGCGGCGCCCTTCACCGTGAATCCGGGCGATCGGATCGCGCAGATGGTGATCGTTCCGGTGGTACACGTCGATTTCGAGGTGGTCGAGGAGTTCTCGGGCACCGCGCGCGGCGCGGGCGGATTCGGCAGCTCGGGCCACGCCTGAGGAGCGGCCGGATCGCGCAGACGGGGCCTATCTCCTCATCGGGTTTCGAACTCCCGATGCACCGGCCGCCATGGAGAAAGGTCCGCCGCCACCGCCCTGCCGCCTTTCATTGGGGTAGCTTTTGGCGCGCCGCCGCGACCATCGCGCGTGCCTTGATCATCGCCTTGTCGGTGGCCGCCTTGGCACACTCCCCAGTGGACGGCGTCGATTGCGGATATTTCTGACCGAGTTCCTCGCACGCCGCCGTGGCTGCGTCTTTGACCCGCTTTTCAAGCGCCAAAGGGCCATACTGCGTCGCGAGATCGAGGTCGGCTACATTCACACCATAACTGAGCGATATGTCGCGAATCGGAATACCGGATGTCGTGCGACCGGCGTCTTTGCTATCGAGGACGCGCGTACCTTGAACCGTGATCTCTTCCATGTTTTGAGCAACGGCCATGCCGCTGATCAACATAGGCGCGGTCAATGCGACGGTAACGACCCAAAGCTTCGTTTTCATGGTCTTTTCCTCGTGTAAAGTTTGCTTTTTACTCTCCTCACACAGTACTCATTCGCGCGCATATCACCATTCGGAGTTACGCGGTGAATCCCGCGGAAAACACTTAATGCCGCACTGGCGGCGAAGGCATGACGGTCCGACGCCCCCAACCGGCGCGCCGAGCTTTCAATGTCCGCTCTCGCGGGCGAAATGACCCTGGTAGCGCAGCCGCTCACCGCCCATGCTCGCCCTCATGAGCATCCGGGACTGGCCGATCGATGAGCGGCCGCGCGAGAAACTACTCGAGCGGGGCGCGGCGCATCTGTCGGATGCGGAGATTCTCGCCATTCTGCTCGGCACGGGACGCAAAGGCCGCTCGGCCCTGGATGTCGCGCGCGAGGTGCTTCAGCAATTCGGCTCGCTGCGACAGCTCCTCAGCGCGGACCGCGCGCGGTTCTGTGCGAGCGCCGGCTTAGGCATCGCCCGTTACACGCAGCTTCAGGCCGCGGCGGAGCTGTCGCGGCGACAATTATCGGAGTCGATGCGTGCAGGACCCTTGCTCGCGAGCCCCAAGGCGACGCGCGACTACCTGACCGCGCGGCTGCGCGATCTCGAGCACGAGGTGTTCTGCTGTCTCTATCTCGACAAGCGCCACCGGCTGATCCAGTTCGAGGAGCTCTTCCGCGGCACGATCGATGGCGCCAGCGTGCACCCCCGCGAGGTCGTGAAGCTCGCCCTGCAGAAGAACGCCGCCGCCGTGATCGTCGCTCACAATCACCCCTCGGGCGTCGCCGAGCCGAGCCAGGCGGACGAGCTCATTACGCAGCGGGTGAAAGAGGCGCTGGGGCTGGTCGACATCCGGCTGCTCGATCACATCATCGTGGGCGAGGGCGTCAGCGTGTCGCTGGCGGAGCGGGGGCTGATGTGAGAGCAGACGATCGGCCGGAGTGTGACCCCAAACCGGTCCTTGCTGAGCGGCAGCAATTGGGCGGTGGATCGGGATGGGCGAGCGGCACAAGTAAAGGCTGTTAGCAATAAATTCCCATGCTCGACGCGCCGGTCTCACTCGCCAGCAGCATCCTCTTGATGGCGCGTGGTGCGGATTTCTTACTTCGCTATCGGTGTGCTCTGCGATGCCACACAAACCCACTTACCGCTCGGCATCTTTACCCAGGTGTCAGTCCAGCGCTCGTGTATATCAAATGGCTTGCCTTTGGGATCGGTGCCCTTGGCCACAAAGCCACCTGCGGCAATGGCGGTATCGCCAAAGACCGTCACCTGCACATTCTCGTAGTCGGCACTGGTGAACTTTGTCGCCTTTAGGTCCGCCATCCCCTGTTCTTTGGTCATGACTTTCCCACTGCTATCCGTGTCAACTAATCTGTCGTCATAATCCGCAGCAATAAGGGCAGGATTCTGCGTCTTCGCCGCCTGCAGCCACTTGTTCTCCAGCGCCACTATAGCTTTCTCGACCCCACCTCCGGTTGGCTGCGCTTGCGACCATGCGACACTCCCGAGTGAGAGCAATCCTAAAAGACACAGCGTTAACTTCTTCATGGCTATCCCCTGTCGTTCCGTTTTTGTTCAGATGTATGGAGCTACGCTAGAATGAACCTGCTCCCCGATGTAAACTCATTAGATACCCGCGACCAGAAGATGTCCATTCGGGTCTAGATGCCGATGTGGAAAGAGCGATGCCCGACTTGATTGGTCCCAAAGTGGTGTGGGGCGTTCGCGAAGGGCAGCTTTTAGGAAGGCACTCCGATGCCTCGAGTGGCCGGAAGTGGGGCCGCGAGCCGCCAGTCCTGCTCAATCGGCCTCGCGACGAAACGGGTTCTTGACGGTCAGCGTCCCAAACTTCTGGCCGTGCTGAAGGTCTTCACTGAATAGAAGCTCGCAACCCGCATCTTGGGCTGCAGCTACGATCAAGGCATCGTAAACGGATAAATCGCGTTCGCGCGCCAGTGCCACGGCCCTAGTGTGGATAACTTTGGTCAGTGGAGCGACAGGGCCGAACAAATCCTCAACGACTGCCAGGGACGCTTCAATCTGTTCCCATTGCCAACGGAACTTGCGGCGCGTGACGTACGTGAATTCGTTGAGAACTTGCACACCTATAACCCCGCCCTCTGCGATCAGCGACTCCGCCCGAACACTTCGCGGATCGTTAGAGGCGAAGGCATAGATCAGAATATTCGTATCGAAAAACTGCTTACCGGGCATTCGCCTCGTCCCGATCAAAGCGGAACCCCTTCGGAAGCGGCTTCCTGAGCGCCCGCAGCCGCGCGAGCGCGCGCTCCCGACTCGTGTCGCGCTCTACTTCGAACACCCGCTCGCCGCGTAGGACGATTTCGACTTCGTCGCCCGACTTGAGCTTCAGAGTCTTCACGATCGTGTCAGGCAATCGAACGGCAAGGCTGTTTCCCCATTTCGACACACGCATGAACATCTCCATAATATACATTTCGGAGGTATATCTTATGCTCCCTGGGTGACCCCGGCAAACCCAATTCCGGGTCGAGGGGTGGGTGGCGCCTTCATCAACGCTCGAATAGCCGCTGGGATCGCCCCTATCGAGTCATCATGGGCAGCGACTTTCGCATCGAGCCGCGCCTCAAGCTGTTCGAACCGACGCGCCAGTTCCTCATTCGATTGCAGCGACGCACGCATGTGCACGAAAGCGCGCATGATTTCAATATTTACTGCCACCGCCTGCTCGCTGTGGAGCACCGACCAAAGCATCGCCACGCCTTGTTCGGTGAAGGCATTTGGGAGGCAGCGGCGACCACCCCGACTCGACTCCGGGAACTTTGAGGTCGCATTTTGCGACCTCAAACTCAAGGTCTCATCGACCGAGAGCTGGAACAAGAAGTCTTCAGGGAAACGCCGGATATTGCGTCGGACCTGCTCGTTCAGGCGCTTGGTCGGTACGCCATAGAGAGCGGCCAGGCTCGCGTCGAGCAGGACATTGTGGCCGCGTATGACCACAATACTGCGAGTGATCTCGGCAAGTGGCCGATTATTCCCTGTTGCCTTGCTCGGTGGCATCGTCCTCTCATTAGAGGTTACCTGCAGCCATTTTCGCCGTTTCATCACGCAGGGAACGATCGTCAACAGTGTGGAAACATGGAGAAACTCGCAGCATTAAGCCTGTCAGTAATATTGTTAAATCGCTATCCAATAGATAGTTAATGCTGTCTCTATCTCGACAAGCGCCACCGGCTGATCCAGTTCGAGGAGCTCTTCCGCGGCACGATCGATGGCGCCGGCGTGCACCCCCGCGAGGTCGTGAAGCTCGCCCTGCAGAAGAACGCCGCCGCCCTGATCGTCGCTCACAATCACCCCTTATGTTGCGTTGCAGTGTCACCACCGGGGTTTGGGTTACCGCGTTCGACGTCTGTTGCTGCCTTGCCGCGGTACTAGCCCGATGAGCGCGCCAACCCAACGCTGCCTGCCGCTCGCCGGATCGATGCAGGCAAGTGACACCCCGGAGTTCCCGAATGTCGCCGAGGAAGTGGAGGCGACGGACCGGCTCTTCATCCGCGGCGACTACGACGAATTGCGAGCTGCGACAACCGCCGAAATCATCGCGGCCGCGCGACGCGCGATGACCCGCCGAGTCCACCGAGGGACCGCCATGAGCTCACCTCGCGCCGTGCGAGAGTTTCTCGCAGTCAAGCTGGGCACCCTCGAACACGAAATCTTTGCAGTACTACTGCTCGACACGCGCCATCGACTCATCGAATACGTGGAGCTGTTTCGCGCTACGATCAACGGGGCCAGCGTGCATCCCCGGGAGGTGGTGAAACTGGCACTTGCCCGCAATGCCGCTGCTTTGGTGCTGGCTCATCCGCATCCGTCGGGTTCGCCCGAACCGAGCCAAGCGGACGAACTCATTACGCAGAGGCTCAAAGAAGCATTGGCGCTGATCGATATCGCCGTGCTCGATCACGTCATCGTCGCCGGTGGAGAAACAGTCTCGATGGCGGAACGTGGACTCCTTTAGAATGTGAACTCTCCGCATCCGCGGCAGGGCGCCAAGGAGGCGCATTTGCGTAGTGCGGCTGCGCCGCTCTTCGGCGAGTTCACGGTCGCGCTGCGCGAGAAGACGGCGCGTCTCCTATCCAAGTATAAATCACTAAACTCGGGCAATATAATTTGTTCTCTACCAACAAACCCTCGGGGAGAATCAACGTGAACCGACTACCGTTCATCGTTCTTGGACTGCTGCTGTGGCTGCCCGCCCTGGCCGAGCCGCAGGACAGCGGCCCTCCGGCGGACATCCTCGCGCTCCGCAATATCGAGATCATATTCCACACCGCCGGCAGCGTCCTCCCAAACAAGGACCTCAATCTGATGATGAGCTTGTTTGCCGACGACGCCGTGCTCACCGACACCGCGCACGACAATAAGGTGTACCAGGGCAAGGAGCAGGTCCGCACTTACTGGGCGGACGTCAGCGGTCCATTCCGTCCCGAGCATCACTGGATCGGCTATACACCGGCGATGCGGATTAAAAGTCGCGTCACAGGAAACACTGGCACGCTTTACTTCGAATGCCTATGGATGAACGTGGACGACAATACCGTCGGCGCACACGCCTTCTCATCAATGAACCTCGCGCGTGTCAACGGACACTGGCTGGTTAAGGCCGTCAAGGTTGGCAAGGTCGACAAGCTCTAGTTGGTGTGGCGGCTCAGGCCCTCGGGGAGCAGGCATGGAACGAGGACTGTGAACCAGTTCAGCGGCGCAGCGCGGCCGGCGTCGCCGAGCCGAGCCAGGCGGACGAGCTCATTACGCAGCGGGTGAAGCAGGCGCCGGGGCTGGTCGACATCCGGCGCGGGGGTTCGGCACGCCTTCCCTCGCTCGGGTGCTATTCCCGCCCGAACCGGGGGAGGCGTGGCCGGAAAGCCGCCGCCGAGGCTCTGCAGCCTTTTCCTCACCCGCAGTTCCGTTTAGGATGGCTCGCTCAGGATGGGTGAATCGCTGACAAGGGATGCATCACGTTGAAGAGCGCTCGACCGTCGGCAATTGGCCGCAAGCCGGTGAGAGCCAGCGGCAAGGCTGCGATCTCACCCGATGCAAACATTGCCGGACGGCTGCGCTTCGAATCCTTTCTCCTCGAGCTGTCGGCTTTCTTCGCCAAGGCGCCCACGGATAGCGTCGAGCGGGGCGTGGACCTGTGGCTCGAGAAACTGGCGCGATTCATCGACGTCGATCGCATCAGCCTGTGGGAATGCGACGTCGACGGCAGCCACATGCGCCTCAGGCACATCTACTGCATTCCGGAATTCCCCAGAGCCTCAACCACCATTGCCACTGCCGCTCTTCCGTGGCTCATCGATACGTTTCGACACGGCCGCATCGCGAGCTGCGAGAGAATCCCCGACGACCTTCCGCCGGCCGCGTCCGCCGAACGCAAATATATGCTGCAGCTCGGGGTCAAGTCCGCGCTCGGCGTTCCCGTCGAGGCCGGAACGACTATCTACGTAGTGACGTTCATGTGCATACGCGGGTATCGGAAATGGCCGAAGAACCTCGTTCGTAGACTCCATCTCGTTGCGGAGATCTTCGCAAGTGCACTGAGCCGCCTTCGCGCCGAACGTTCGTTGTCGGTCAGCGAATCGAGAATCGAGGCGGTTCTCAAGGCGCTACCCGACCTGGTATTCGTACTGAGCGGCGATGGGGTATTCATAGAGAGTCACTGCGCGAATCACGCCGATCTGCTGATGCCGCCCGAGGAGTTCACGGGGCGCGCAATGGAGGACATCCTACCCCCCCCAATGACGAGGCTTTTCCGAGCGGCATTCGAGCGGGCGGCGCAGACCCAAGCGGTCGTCGAGCTCGACTACATGCTGCCCGTCAAAGGAGAGGAGCGTCATTTCGAGGCCAGGGTGGTTCGGCGCAATGACGGTGCGATGGTCGTGGTCGTTCGCAACGTTACCGAGCGACACCGGGCGGCGGATAAACTGCGGGACAGCGAGCAGCAGTTCCGAGTTGCGTTCACTCACTCCGCAATCGGTATTGCGCTCGTCTCCCTGAATGGCCATTTTCTTCAGGTCAACGGCGCATTGTGCCGAATACTCGGCTATTCGGAGGCCGAGCTTCTCTCGACCACGTTTCAGCCGCTGACTCTCCCCGAGGATCTGGCGCTGAACCTCGCCTATTTACGCCGCGCTATCTCCGGCGAGATTTCGCACTATGAGATGGAAAAGCGCTATATCCGCAAGGACGGCCGGATTATCTGGACACTGCTGACCGCCGCTCTCGTCAGAGATGCTTCCGATAAGCCCCTCTACTTCGTCTCCCAGGTGCACGACATCAGCGAGCGTCAGCAGGCCCAGATGGAGATCGAACGTGCACGTCTCGAACTGGCCCACATGAGCAGAGTTTCGCTCGTGGGCCAATTGACGGCCTCGTTGGCACACGAACTGCTGCAACCCATTACGGCGATCACGATCAATGCTGCGGCCGGCCTGCGCGCTACCGAATTCGACGCACCGTCGGAGGCGCGAGCGTTGTTCCAGGATATTTCCGACAGCGGCCGACGCGCGGGAAATGTCGTCAAAAACGTGATCGGCATGCTGAAAAAAGAGAATCCGCCGCACGTAGCGGTCGATCTGAATCGACTCATACAGGAGGTGGCGCACGTCATGCGCTCCGACCTGCTCTTGAATCATGTGAATCTCACGATGAACCTCGACCCCGCCGACGCCGAGATCAAGGGAAACCCGGTCGAGCTACAGCAGGTGCTGCTCAATCTCATGCTCAACGCAACGGAGGCCATGAGCTCCATCCCTGTGATCGAGCGTCAATTGCTGATCACGACCATGGTACGTTCCGATACCGTCGAGCTGAATGTGCGCGACAGCGGGGTTGGGGCGCCGCCCGAGGTCATGAAGCGCATTTTCGATCCATTCGTCACGACCAAGGCCGCGGGCGTCGGCGTGGGCTTATCCATTTGCGCGCAGATCGTCAGCGCGCACAAGGGTAAGTTATCGGCAGAGAACAACCCTGACCGGGGTATGACTTTCCGCTGCATATTGCCGCGATGACGGCCCGGATCGAGCCGTGCGGCGCCGTACTATCCACGCGCTCGCGCGGCGCTCAGTTCTAAGCCACCGCTCGAGCAACCGTCGCAGCCGCGATGCTCGGGATGAGATGATCCTGCAGATCGCATTTGCCGAGACAAGCGACCGCGCCCCTGCCGAGGCACTCCTCCCGGACGATCGGATGATCGTAAGCGGTCATTATGATGACCGGCAATCGGATCTCGGCAAGCGACAAGAGGCACTGCACGTCGCCTCCAGTGAGCCCCGGCATCTGAAAATCCAATAGCACGCAGTCAGGCCGGCGCCCCCGCAGCGAGTTCACGAATTCCTGGCCGGAGGCGAACGTCAAAACGTCGAAATTGGAAGCGCGCAGCAGCCGCGATAGCGCCCGCCGGACTGAGTCGTCATCATCGACGACGGCAACTAGTTGCGCTTTGCCCACGACAGCTCCTCCGGCTCGCGCGCCATCATCGCGGATGTTTGAATCCCCTGCGGTAAGTCGACCATAAGCGGTACAAGCATCCAACGCAGCAGGGACTCAACGCGTTGACATGCTGCGCCTTCCGATTGCCCATCTCGTGTACTTGGAAGCGTTGAATCCGGGGCGGCGTAGTTTGGACACTTTCCGCGCCGGAGCGCAATAGCTTTGCTTTCCCGCTCGCAAGACCGCAGGAAACAAGGAATTAGACGGTGGCCCATTCGGATGTCCGCTCGCGGCGAGGAGCCGGGGCATCTTGTGAGGCGGCCAACCAACTGAGGCGTTTGGCAATTTAACAGTATCTGCGCAGCACACGCCGCACTGCCGGCACGATTGTGTCGAGTTTGCCCACGTACACGAACACCTCCGCGGCAGCCACGACGTCGTAACTCTCGAAGGCCTCGCTCTCGTCTATCCGCGGGGCGGCCCCAAGTGCAGCAGCGCGTCGGCCAAATGAGCATGCGCATCGGCATCGCCTGGCGCATTGGCGATCGCGCGCCGAAGTGCGTCGAGCGACCCTGTTCATCCGTTGCGAACAAGGGCTTGGGTAAACCATTCAATTTTGCCGCCATGTACGATGGGTGTCCGAGCTCAACGCCAGAGTGATGCTGGAGGGTCAATCACCGCTGGCTGAACTGCTCACCGACCGGCAGGGGCAGTCGACCGCTTCAGGCCTTTGTCCCCTCGACCCGCGGGCGCCGCAGGCGCGCGGCCCCGCCTACTGCGGCCGTGCGCTAGGGGGGCGCTCGCTCCAGAACCGAGCCGCGTGCGGGTGCCGTCGGCACACACTTTCCAGCAATCGGCATAACCATTGCGCTCCGCGCATCCATCCGTGGAATCGAGTTACGGCCGCGCGAGCGTGGCCGGGCCCGTGCGGGCGTGAGTAAGCCTCATCTAATCATGCGGTTAGCTTTCGGGACGGGGCGTCGTATTGCCTCCCCTCCCCGCCCCTGGTATAAAGCGCGGCTGTTTCCCCTTTCCAGTACCCAGGTGTCGATCATGTCGCGAGTCTGCCAAGTCACGGGCAAGCGCCCCATTACCGGTAACACGGTCTCTCACGCGAACAATCGCAAGCGCCGGCGCTTTTTGCCGAATCTGCACGCGCAGCGCTTCTGGCTGGAGACGGAGCGGCGTTTCGTCAGTTTGCGAGTGTCCACCCGCGGTCTGCGCACCATCGAGAAGCGCGGCATCGAGGTGGTCGTGGCCGACCTTCGCGCCAAGGGCGTCAAGGTCTAAGGAGCATCCTCCATGCGCGATAAAATAAAGCTCGTGTCCTCTGCGGGCACCGGTCATTACTACACCACCACCAAGAACAAGCGTCTTCATCCCGACAAGATGGAGACCAAGAAATTCGATCCGGTGGTGCGCAAGCACGTCGCCTACAAAGAATCGAAGATCAAGTAGCTCCTGCCCGAGCTACCTGAAGTAGAAACCACTCGGCGCGGCATCGCGCCCGCCCTCGCCGGGCGGCGCGTCGTCGCGCTGCGCGTGCGCGACCGCCGCCTGCGCTGGCCGATCGAGGCCAAGCTCGAGCGCGCCGTTCGCGGCCACGAGGTCCGAAAGGTCGAGCGCCGCGCCAAGTACCTCCTTATTACGCTCGATGCGGGCACGCTCATCGTGCACCTGGGCATGTCGGGGAGCCTGCGCATTCTCCCGGCGCAGGTGCCGCCGCGGCCCCACGATCACTGGGATCTCGAGCTCGACGGTGGCAAGGCCTTGCGCTTTCACGACCCGCGCCGGTTCGGGAGTCTCCACTGGACCACGGGCGACCCGCTCGAGCATCCGCTCCTCGCGAAGCTCGGCCCCGAGCCGCTGTCCGCGCAGTTCGATGCGGATTACCTCTATCGTGCGACACGCAAGCGCTCGGTCGCCATCAAGCAGCTTCTCATGAACTCACACGTGGTCGTCGGGGTCGGCAACATCTATGCGAACGAAGCCCTGTTCCGCGCGGGAATCTCGCCACGGCGCGCGGCGCGCCGACTCACGCGAGCCGAGACGCGCGCACTCGCCACCGCAATCAAGGGCGTGCTCGAGGAAGCCATCGAGATCGGCGGCACGACCTTGCGCGACTACGTGAATGCGGAGGGAAGCCCGGGCTACTTCGCGCAGAAGCTCTTCGTCTATGAGCGCGCGAAGCAAGCTTGCCGCGTGTGCAAATCACCCATCAAGCAGCGCGTGCAAGGGCAACGATCCACCTACTGGTGCCCGGTTTGCCAGCGGTGAGCGCCCAGGGAGGCCTCGGGCCGTCGCTGGTCTGGCCGCTAGTAAACCAACCCTTCCCCCGCGCCCCTGGGGTCGGACGCCGCTTCGACCTTGCCCGTGGCGTAGTCCCAGGTGATCACTTCCATGTTCCCCCATTGCCGGCTGCCCGCTTCGAGCTTGTGGCCCATGGCCTGAAGACGCGCGATCTCGGCATCGCTGAGCGCGCCTTTTTCGTACTCGACCACATCGGGAAGGTACTGATGGTGGTAGCGCGGATCGGACACGACCGCCTGGGCGCTCATGCCGTCGAGATAGTCGAGCGTGCCGAGGATCACCATGCTGATGATGTAACTCCCTCCCGGCGTGCCGATGACCATGAGCCCGCGCGGCGTCTCGATGAAGCTCGGGGTCATGCTGGAAAGCGGACGCTTGTTCGCCGCAATGGCGTTCTCCGCATTGCCGACGAGTCCGAAGGCGTTGGGCGTACCCGGCTTGATCGAGAAATCGTCCATTTCGTCGTTGAGCAGAACGCCGGTCTTCGGGACCATGTCGCCTGAGCCGAAAAACAGATTGATGGTGATGGTGGCCGCGACGAGATTCCCCTGCGAGTCGAGCACCGACAAGTGCGTGGTGTCCTTGCCGACGGGCATGCTCTCGATGCCGGGCAGGAAGTCGCTCGGCATGGCCTTGTCCAGGCGAATGCTGGTGCGCTGGCCGGCCGCGTAGTCTTTGCTCGTGAGCTGAGCGATGGGCATGGTGACGAAATCGGGATCGCCCAGGTACACGGCGCGGTCCCGATACGCGCGTTGCATGGCCTCTACAATGAGATGCTTGCGTGTCGCCGATTCGACCGCCTTGAGATCGTAGCCCGACAGGATATGGAGCGCATCGATCAAGGCCACTCCGCCCGAGGAGGGCGGCGAGGCGGACACGATGTGCGCCCCGTGATACTCGCCGAAGAGGGGTTTGCGCTCGACCACCCGGTAGGCGGCGAGATCCTCGAGCGTCCAGATCCCCCCGCCGGCGCGCACACCATCCACGAGGTCGCGCGCGATCCGTCCCGAATAGAATCCCCGGGCGCCTTGCTGCGCGATCGCCCCGAGCGTCACGGCGAGCTCGGGCTGCTTGATCAGTGTGCCGAGCTCCGGCACCTCGCCGCTCGGAGTCAGGAACACCCGCGCGGCATCGGGAGAGCGGGCCAGGGCGGCGCGCTTGTACCGAATGGCGTTCTGGAGTCGCTCGTACAGCGGGAATCCTTCGCGCGCCAGGCGTATCGCGGGCGCGAGACTCACCGTCAAGGGCAACTTACCGTAGTGCCGCGCGAGATACTCGAAGGCAGCAGGCTCACCGGGAATGGCCGCCGCCTTGGGGCCCGTCGTCGATGCATGCTCGATCGGATTACCCTGTGCATCGAGATACATGTCGCGGCTCGCGGCACCCGGCGCCTTCTCGCGCGCATCCAGCATCGTGTCGAGTCCGTCCGATGCCCGGTGCAGCAGATAGAAGCCGCCGCCGCCGATCCCCGAGCTCGTTGGCTCGACCACGGCAAGCGCGGCCGCCACGGCAATGGCCGCATCGAAAGCATTGCCGCCACGCTCGAATATCTGCTGCCCGGCCTGGCTCGCGAGCGGATGAGCGCTCGCGATCGCGCCTTTATGGGGAGCCGCGGCAGCCTCTGCGGAGGCTGCCTGAGCGGCGGGGTCAGCCGCGTGCGGCCTCGGAACCATGGGATGGGAGTGCGCGGGCACGGGCGGCGTGTCATCCGCGTGAAGCGGCGCACCGCCGAGCGAGGCGGCGAGCCAGGCGGCGACGAGGAGCGGTGGGACCCTCAAGACTTGCGGTGCCGTTTCAGCTCGACTTCCACCAGGGGATGAACGAACTCGGACACGTTGCCGCCGAGCACCGCGATTTCGCGGACCAATGTCGAGGAAATAAACGTGTATTGCTCTTGCGGCGTCATGAAAACGGACTCGATTTCCGGAGAGAGGTGCCGGCTCATATTAGCCAATTGAAATTCGAATTCGAAGTCGGACACTGCGCGCAGGCCGCGGACGATGACCGAGAGGCCGTTCTGCCGGGCGAAGTCGACCGTGAGCCCTACGTAGCCGCGCACCTCGACGTTGTGCACGTCCGCGAGCACGCGCCGCGCCATGTCGACCCGCTGTTCCAGCGAGAACATGGGAGCCTTGTTGGGATTCGCCGCGATTGCGACCACGACCCTGTCGAAAATGCTCGCCGCACGGCGCACGAGATCGTGATGGCCGTTGGTGATCGGATCGAAGGTTCCCGGATATACAGCGGTCCTTTTATTCATTGTTCCAGCCGCGACCTGACGCGCGCCAGATGATACCCCACCTCGCCCGCCGACTTCGATTTAAGCAGCTCCCACCCGGCGGGCAGCGGTGGTGCACCGGCCTGGCGCTCGCCCTCGAGGTACACCCACCCGTCGTCTTTGATCCACCCGCCGGACGCGATCAGTTCCACATATTGCGGGAGTGCGCCCTGCCCGAAGGGCGGATCGAGAAAGACCAGGTCGTACGGCTCACCCGGCGTTGCCAGATAGCGCACCGCGGAGGCATGCACCACCTGCGCCTTCGCAGAGCCGCCCAGCCGTTCGAGCTCCTCGCGGAGTGTATGGCTGACCGCCGCCGCCTCGTCGACGAACACCACCGCGCGGGCGCCGCGCGACAGGGCCTCGAGACCGAGCGCGCCGGATCCCGCGAAGAGGTCCAGGCAGCGCGTGCCTGCCACCGAGAACTGCAGCCAGTTGAACAAGGTCTCGCGAACCCGGTCGGGCGTCGGCCGCAGGCCCGGCGAGTCCGGAAAATGCACGCGCCGGCCGCGCCAGGCGCCGCCGACGATGCGCAGCGAATTGCGCTTGCCGGGCTCGGGCTTATGGGATTTCGAGGAGCTCACGGTGCGTATCATACCTTCACTCTGCGCATCGCCTGCGCGATTCCCCGACAACCCGCGGTGCGTGGCACCTCTGCTAAGCTTTGCGGCATGACGAACGAAGCCGACAAGCCCGGCGTGCGCGGGTTCTTCAAGCGGCTGCGCGCAAAGATCAACGTGGGGCCCGCCTGGCTCACCACCGACATCAAGGAACTGCTGCCGGGCCGCAAGATCGATGCCGAGATCCTGGATGACCTCGAATCGCGGCTCATCATGGCCGACGTCGGGATGGAGGCGACCGGGCGAATCCTCGATGAGCTGCGGCGGCGCGTCGCGCGCAAGGAGCTCAACGACGTCGATGCCCTGCTCGCGGCGCTCCGCGGGGCCATGGTGGACATCCTTCGGCCCGTCGAGCAGCCGCTCACCATCGATTCCGCGCATAAGCCCTATGTGATCCTGGTCGTCGGGATCAACGGCGCGGGCAAGACCACGACGATCGGCAAGCTCGCCCACCGGCTCCTCGCCGAGGGACGCACCGTCATGCTGGCGGCGGGCGACACGTTTCGCGCGGCCGCGCGCGAGCAGCTCACCATCTGGGCCGAGCGCAACCGGGTGCCCATCATTGCCCAGCAATCGGGCGCAGAGCCCGCCGCGGTCATTTTCGACGCGCTGCAGGCGGCGCGGGCGCGCCACATCGACGTGCTGATCGCCGACACGGCCGGGCGGCTGCATACTCAATCGCATCTCATGGACGAGCTCAAGAAGGTGAAACGCGTGCTGGGGCGCCTGGATCCCACCGCGCCGCACGAGGTGCTGCTCATCCTCGACGGCACCATCGGCCAGAACGCCGTGTCGCAGGCGGTCGAGTTCAACAAGGGCCTCGGGGTGACCGGTCTCGTGGTCACGAAGCTCGACGGCACGGCCAAAGGCGGCGTGGTGCTCGCGATCGCCCAGAAGCTCGGCATTCCCATCCGCTTCGTGGGGGTCGGCGAGGACACCGAGGATTTCGGAGTATTCAATGCCGCCGAGTTCGCTTCCGCGTTGCTCAAGATGCCGGACGAGGCGGCATGATTCACTTCGACCAGGTTCACAAGCGCTATCCGAGCGGACGCGAGGCGCTCGCGGGCGTGTCGTTCCGGATCGAGCCGGGCGAGCTCGTGTTTCTCACCGGGCATTCCGGGGCCGGCAAGAGCAGCATCCTCAAGCTGATCGCGCTCATCGAGCGCCCTACGCGCGGTCAAGTGTTCATCAACAATCAGAACACCGCCTCGATCAAGCCGCGCGGCATCCCGCAATTTCGACGCAGCCTTGGCGTCGTGTTCCAGGATCACAAGCTCCTGCACGATCGCGCGGTCGCGGATAACGTCGCCCTGCCGCTCATCGTCTCCGGGGTGCCGCGGCGGGAGATCGACAAGCGGATGCGCGCGGCCCTCGACCAGGTGGGGCTCCTGGGCAAGGAACGCAGCCGCCCGCTCGAGCTCTCGACCGGCGAGCAGCAGCGCGTGGGCATCGCCCGCGCCATCGTCGCCAAGCCCATGCTGTTGATCGCGGACGAGCCGACCGGAAACCTCGACCCGGACCTCGCGGTCGAGGTCATGCAGCTGTTCAAGCGCTTCAACGATGTCGGAGTCACCGTCGTGATCGCGACCCACGATGTGCACTTGATCGACCGATTCGGCGCACGGCGCATCGTGCTTGGGGAGGGGCGGGTGGTCGCCTCGGGGGAGGGCTTGGAGCAGCTCGTGGGCTGAGCGTATAGTCCCCCGGCATGTCGAGCCCCATCAACACCTGGCTCGGCCGTCACGCGCAGACGCTCATGGGCTCGCTTGGGCGAATCGTCGAGCAGCCGATGGCGACGCTGATGACCGTTGCGGTGATCGCGCTGGCGCTCGCCCTACCCCTGTTTCTCAACGTGCTCCTACAAAACACGCGCGCGGCGACGGCCGATTGGAATCAGGCGTTCGAGCTCTCGGTGTACCTCACCAAGAAAGCCGGCGTCGATCGCGCCGAGACGATCGCCAAGCAGCTGCGCGCGCGGCCCGATGTCATGCGGGTGCGCGTGATCACCGCCGATCAGGCGTTGGCGGAGTTTCGAGAATCCTCGGGCTTCGGCAAGGCGCTCGATCTGCTCGACAGCAATCCCTTGCCGAACACCCTTATCGTCACCCCGTCGCTCGCCGCCAGCACCCCCGATGAGACGCAGGCGCTCAAGGTGCGAATCGCCGCACTTCCCGATGTGGACGCGGTCCAGCTGGATACCGAGTGGGTGCAGCGCCTGAACGCCATGCTCGATGTGGTGCGGCGGGTGATCTGGCTGACCGGTGCGCTGCTCGCCCTGTCCGTGGTGCTCGTGGTCGGCAACACCATCCGGCTCGATATCTTGAACCGCCGTGCCGAGATCGAGGTGATGAAGCTGGTCGGCGCCACCGATGGCTTCGCCCGACGGCCCTTCCTCTACAGTGGAATCTGGTATGGCCTGGGCGGCGGCGTGGGCGCCGTGCTCGTGGTCGCGATCGCTTCGGCTATGCTCGCGAAGCCCCTTGCGCACCTGGTGGCCCTCTACGGCAGCCCGTTTCACCTCGAGGGCTTGAGATTCGGCCCTGCCGTCGCCATTTTGGTGCTGTCGATCGCCCTTGGATGGTTGGGCTCATGGATTGCTGCAACGCGACACATTCGTGCGGTCGAGCCCTAAGTCATTGTCGGTGAAGGGTTTTATCGTCCAGAACTTTGTTCCGCGGGCGTACTCTAAGTATTGGCACTCTCATGTTGGGAGTGCTACATCAGGAGTGCTATTATTTGACCGGGAAAGTGAATGGAGGCCGCATGAGTTCTGCGCTGGTCGCTAAACAAACGGGATTGGTGTTCGCAGGCCCCATCGGGAGTCTGGATTCATACATCGATCGCGTGTCGCAGATCGCGGTCCTGTCGAAAGAGGACGAGGTGGCGCTGGCGACGCGCTTTCGCTCGGAAGGCGATCTGGAAGCGGCGCGCCAGCTCGTGCTCTCGCACCTGCGGTTCGTCGTGCACATCGCACGGGGCTATCTGGGCTACGGCTTGCCCATGGGCGATCTCGTGCAAGAAGGTAACGTCGGCCTGATGAAGGCCGTGAAGCGGTTCGATCCGGGCGTGGGCGTGCGGCTCGTGTCCTTTGCCGTCCACTGGATCCGGGCGGAAATACATGAGTACGTGCTGCGCAACTGGCGGCTCGTCAAGGTCGCGACCACCAAGTCGCAACGTAAGCTGTTCTTCAACCTGCGCCGCATGAAGAAGAACCTCGCCTGGCTGTCGGACGAGGAAACCCGGGCGGTCGCCAAGGAGCTGGGTGTCGAGGAGAGCGACGTGCGCGAGATGGAGCAGCGTCTGTCGGCGCGCGACATGTCGTTCGATCCGGCGCCGGACACCGACGAGGAAGAGGCGTATTCTCCTGCCATGTACTTGCCGGCGGGGAACGCCGATCCCGCGATCGAGGTCGAGCGCGAGGAGTGGGAAGAGGATTCGAGCGATCGCCTGAGCGTCGCTCTCGAGAAACTCGATGAGCGAAGCCGCAACATCCTGAAGCGGCGCTGGATGACGGACGACAAGGCGACCTTGCACGAGCTCGCGGACGAGTATGGAATTTCGGCCGAGCGTGTGCGACAAGTCGAGACCAATGCCATCAGCAAGCTCAAGGGTCTCATGGCGGTTCCCGCCTGATTTTCGCGCACGGGCGATGAGTGGTCAGCCGCGTCGTCCCGTTCTCCAGTCGATCGTTTTCGCGGGCGCCGTGATCGTGACAGGCGCCCGCGGTTTATCCGCTACTTCCCTCAAGCTCGAGAGCACGGCTGTCGCGCCCCAAGGCTCGTTCGCGAACGAGCAGGTCTTCAACGGCTACGGTTGCCAGGGCGGCAACGTATCTCCGCCGCTGCGCTGGAGCGGGGCGCCGAGCGGCGCCAAAAGCTTCGCGATCACCATGTTCGATCCCGATGCGCCGGGCGGCTCGGGGTGGTGGCACTGGGCGATGTACGACATCCCGGCCACGGTGACCGCGCTGCCCCCGGGTGCGGGCAACCCGAAGGGCGAGTTGCCGCACGGCGCCGTTCAAGGCCGCACGGACTTCGGCTTCTCGGCCTATGGGGGCCCGTGTCCCCCGCCGCACGACAAGCCGCATCGCTACGTGCTCACCCTCTACGCGCTCGCGACGGAACACCTCGGATTGCCCGCGGGCACGCCGGCCCGGGAGGTCGATGCGGCGCTCAAGGCGCACGCCCTCTCCGCGTCGAGCTTCACGGCGCTCTACGGGCGCTAAAGGAACGCATCGTGCGAGGGACCGCTGACTTGCTCGAGGAGTACGCGGCGAGCCATCGGCATCCGGGTCGCGCCGCTCTACTGATCGGTGCGATCCGGCTGCTCGCCGATGTGTATCGGCGCGCCGGCGTGCGTTACTGAGCGCGCGCCGCGTTCGTGCTCCACCGCCTCGCGAAGCGCATGGGCGTGCAGCTCGGCGGTGCGTGCGCGAGTCGCCGCATACCCTCCCCCCAGTACGATCACGAGCGGAATGGCTCGAGCGCGCGCCTCGCTGACGACGAGGCGGTCTCGGCAGCGGACTCCCTCGTCCGTCAGCGCCAGCTTCCCGTAGCGATCGCCGGCGGCGATGTCGACGCCAGCCACGTAGAAAGCGATGCCGGCGCGTGAGCGCTCGAGCGCCTCGGGCAAATGCTCTCGCAGAACGCGGCGATAATCCTCATCGCCCATGCCCGCCGGCAATGCGAGATCGAGACTCGAGCGCATCTTCTGGAGCGGATAGTTCCGCTCGCCGTGCATCGAGAACGTGAACACCTCCACGACGTGCTCGAAAATCGCCGCCGTGCCGTTGCCCTGATGGACGTCCAGATCGATGACCACGGCCCGCTCGATGCGCCCCTCCTCGCGCAACTTCGCGATGGCCACGGCGACATCGTTCACGACGCAGAAACCTTCGGCGTGATCGGCAAAGGCATGGTGCGTGCCGCCCGCAAGGTTCGCCGCAATCCCCTCGGCGAGGGCGGTGCGCGCGGCCAGCAGTGTTCCGCCCGCGGCGAGCCGCGAGCGCAACCACAAAGCCTGCGACCACGGCAGGCCGAGCCGGCGCTCTTCCGCGCGCGACAATCCGGGGCCCTCGAGCTTCGCGAGGTACTCGCGCGTGTGGATGAGCGCGAGCGAATCGTGATCGATAGGATCAGGAAGCAGCAGATCCTCGCTTCCGACCAGACCCTCCTCGAGCAACAAATCCTTCAGAAGCTCGTATTTGGAAATCGGGAAGGGATGGCCGGTCGGCAGGGCGACGGCGTAGCCGGGATGATAGATACACTTCATGGAGATGATTTCGCGGCGATCCCAGCCCTGCACCGAAATGATGGGGAAACGGCGCAGCGGCGCGTTCCTGTCACTGACGTGCAAAAATTATAGAATATATCTCCCAGGAAGGTCTTCGGGAGGGCTCGATGGGGCGTGGGTTGTGAGGGACCGCGGTGACACAGCCCAAGCGCTTTCGCATGCCGCTGATTGCATGGTGCGCGGAGAGCTCGAAGAGGCTCAGCGCGTGTGCGACGAGGCGGTACGCGCGCAGCCCGGGAATGCCCTGGCCTGGCAGTTGGCGGGCGTGCTTGCGTTGCGCCGAGGCAATCCAGGAAAGGCGGTTGCCGCTTTCGAGCGCTCCCTCAAGATCAATGCACGGCAGGCCGACACATTGATCAATCTCGGGGCGGCGCTGCGCGCCCTGGGCAGAGCTCAGGAGGCCCTCGAATGCTATGACCGCGCCATCGCTCTTGACCCGCACATCGTCGTGGCGCACAACAATCGCGCGAATGCACTTGCCGATCTGGGACGCAACGCAGAGGCATTGAAGAGTTGTGAGCGGGCGCTGGAGCTGCAGCCGGACTACGCCGAGGCACATAATAGCCGCGGCACCGTCCAGCGCGCGCTCGGCGAAGCGGACCACGCGCTGCGGAGTTTCGAGCGGGCGCTCGCGCTCATGCCGAACTTGGCGGCTGCGCACGGTAACCGGGCCGCCGCATTGCTCAATCTCAAGCGCCCGGCGGAGGCCTTGGAGGCCTGTGATCGCGCGTTGCAACTGAACGAGGTTGACGCGGTCGCGTGGAACAATCGAGGCAATGCCCTCAAAGAGTTTGGGCAGGCTGTCGGCAGCTCTCGCGAGCTACGAGCACGCGGCGTCGCTGCAATCGAGATACGCGGATGCTCACGCCAACCTCGGCAGCATGCTGCTGGAACTCAGGCGACCCGCGCGGGCTCTGGAGAGCCTTAGCCGCGCGCGGCAGCTCTCGCCAAAGAATCCCGAAATTCTCCTGAACCGCGGCAACGTGCTCAGGCAGTTGAACCGTGCGCCGGAGGCGCTCGAGAGCTATGACCGTGCGCTCGATGTGGATCCCCACTCCACGCACGCACTCTCCGGCCGTGCCCAGACACTGTTGCATCTCGGGCGCTTCGGGGAAGCGGCCGAGTGCCTGAAAGCGCTGCTGCGTATAGAGCCGGACTTCGAGCTGGCCGCGGGGCTTCTGATGCAATGCCGCCTGCATATGTGCGACTGGACCGACCATGAACTGCAGGCGAGCAGACTCATCTCGGCGATCGAACGCGGTGTATCCACGATAGCGCCTTTCTGGTTTCTCGCTCTTTCGGCTTCCGCCCCGCTTCAGCTCCTTTGCGCGCGCTCGTTTGCCCAAAAGCACACCCCCATCATCGAGCCGGATACTCCCCGCCCGCACCGTACGCACGAGAAGCTGCGGGTCGCTTACCTCTCCGCCGATCTCCGCGATCATCCGGTCGCGCGGTTGATGGCCGGCGTTTTCGAGGCGCACGACCGGGATCGATTCGTCGTGATTGGAGTGTCCCTCGCAGGCAAGGAGGCGAGCGAGCTGGCCGATCGCGTGTCGCGGGCCTTTGATCGCTACGAGGATGTGAGCTGTTTGAGCGACGAAGAGGCGGCCGGCCTCATCAGAGATCTTGAGGTCGATATAATCGTCGATCTGGTGGGCCACACGAGCGGAATGCGGCCGGGCATCTTGGCGCGCCGCCCTGCATCGGTGCAGATCAATTATCTCGGCTTTCCCGGAACGAGCGGCGCCGGATACCACGACTACATCATGGCCGATGCATTCGTCGTCCCGGAAGGCGCCGCCGCATACTACTCGGAAAAGGTGGTACGCATTGCCGGCTGCTTTCAAGCCAACGATGATCGTCGCGCGTCGAGTCCGCAGGCGCCTGCACGACTGACGGAGGGCTTGCCGCAGGACGCCCTGGTACTCTGCTCTTTCAACAACGCGACCAAGCTCACGCCTGCGGTCTTTGAAATCTGGGCCCATCTGCTGGCGGCGGCGGATCACAGCGTTCTTTGGCTGTATGTCGAGGGCGAGGCGGCCCGGCGCAATATTCTGCAGGAGGCTGCGAAGCGCGGCATCGACGCCCGGCGCGTCGTATTCGCGGCGCGCCGTCCGTATGCCGAGCATCTCGCAAGACTGGCCCTGGCAGACCTCTTTCTCGATACCTTCCCTTTCAACGGAGGATCCACCACGAGCGATGCCCTTTGGGCGGGCGTTCCGGTGCTCACCGCATCCGGAGAGGCCTTTGCATCCAGGATGTCGGGCAGCCTACTTCGAGCGCTGGGGCTCACGGAGCTCATCACTCACAGCCTGGAGGAGTACCGCCATTTGGGTCTCGAGCTCGCGCGCGATCCGCTCCGGCTTCACGGGCTACGCTCCAGGCTCGCAATTGCATCTACACGCAGCGCTCTCTTTGATACACGCTCGTTCTGCCGGCGTCTCGAAGTGGGTTATCTCGACGTCTGGCAAAGACACCTCGAGGCGGCGATGGACGGATCGCCACCGAGCGACGCAACCACCCACATCGGTGCAACGCATTGAGCCGCGCTCGCCGGGAACGTGCAGCTAGGGGGGAGCAGATCCGATGCTGCCCACGCGAACGCGCGAACCGTCCTCGCACACGCGATAGCAATTCGGATATCCTGCGCGCACAGAGCAGCCATTGGTGGAGTCGAGCCAGCCGGATTCGAGATGGCAATTCTGTTGCGCCGCGGGCGGCGCATGCGCGCAGCCCGCGAGCCACCCCAGCGCCAGCAAGCAGCCCGCCAATCGCGACATAGTCCCTCCTCATCCGAGGGTATAGTTTAAGGAACGGATGCGCGACCCGATCCACCCCGATCGCCGTGCTCGGTGTAGGATTGATCCGACGCCGAGCACGTCCCGGGCCCGTGCTTTACTATCACAAAATGGGTCACCGGGCCCATCGAACCGCGAAGGTCGGGACCATCGTGCGGCTATGGGCTGTGTGGTTGCTTCTTCTGCATCCGGTTTTCCAGCGCGCGTTGCCGGTATTCGTCCACCAGATTCTCGATGCGCGTGCGCGTGAGCCGGGTGAACGGCTCGGCCGCGCTGACCTTGGTGAACAACCCGACCTGCTCATAGCGATCGAGCACCTCGTTGGTGATCTGGTAGAGCTGCAAGTTGTCCTCGGCGCACTTGTCGAACGCGGCGTTGCGCTCATCCAGCTGCTGGCGGAGCTTGCCTCGATCGGCTTCCACGTCCCGCAGGCTCGTGGCAATCTCGCGATATTTGCCGATCAGCTCCTCGATGCGTTGCTTGTACGCTCCCACGTTCTTCTCGGCGGCGTCCCTCGAGGCAGTGAGCTGTGCGACGGCGCCGGCTTGCGCCGCGGCGGCCCCGGCGCGGGCCTTGAGCGCATCGCGTTCTTTCTTCATCGAGGCAAGATCCGCCTGGGCGGTCTCCAGGTCCTTCTTCATCTGGGCGACTTGGGCTTGCAGCTGCGTTTTCTCCGCGGCCACCTGCTGGTATTGTTGCATGATCCTCTGCGTCTCCCCGCCCCCGCTGCGCTCGACCTGAGCTTCGGAGGACGTACTCGCCGTCAGTGCGAACAGCACGATTGAGGCAATCCGCACACGGCGGCGCAAGATTTTGGTGACTGCGATCATGATTTCACCTAAAAGCTGGTATTCAAATCGACCTGCACGGTGTCGATACCCAGCGTCGGGCCGTCGATGGCGTTCGAGCTCAGATAGCGCAGGCGCATCCAGAGATGGTTCGCGAGGCCGTAGTCGCCGATCAGGTAGTACCCCTTCGCGTCCGTCCCACCCCAGTGGAAATCAGAATCCGTATAGGCATCGATCACGGCGTCACGCTGCAGGTATCGGTACCCGACCAGGGCGCGCCACGAACCGAAGCCCAGCACAGTCGGCGTGCCGAGGCTCAGCTCTCCCTGATATCCCTTGGTTCGCGGTGCGACGTATTGTCCGTAATTCGCCGATACCTCCGCCGTGTTGTAGCCGAAGTTCCGGACCGCATCCCCGGTGACGGTGAAGACATAGCGCCCGACGGGCAGCTGATAGGTCAAATTGACGTCGGCAAGCCGATACTTCGACGCGAGCGCGAACAGCTGGACATTGGGATTGGACGAGTTGGCGATATTGAAGTAGGTGTTGCCCTGGCGCATGAACTGCGGCGCGGTGAAATTGTAGATCGTGCCGTCGAGCGGATTCAGACGGCCGGTAACGTTGAAGTAGTCGAAGAACGCGCCGTCGATGATGAGCCGCTGTCCGTCGCCTATGCGGATGTTGGCTCCGAGCTGCCCGCCCGCGAGATATTTATCCTGAGTGGACAGCTCGACCGCCTGCAGCGGATGACCGCCCAATGTCATGAAGAGATGCGTTTGCTCGGGGCTTCCATCCCCGAGCCCATAGCGGCCGGTGAGGGCGACTCCCTCGAAGGTCAAATCCTTGTGAAAGATCAGATCCGTGGGCGTCGCGTACGGATTGAGGAACTTGCCGCCGACCGCCGACAGCCAAGGAAATCTCTGCGCATTGCGCTCATCGAGCCGGATGTAAAGCTCGTCCAGCCCGAACGAATAAGGCGCGGTCCCGTCCAGAGTCTGCGTCTCGGACACGAGGTCCGAAGTATTGCCGGTCACGAGGCGCATGCCGGCCGTGACTGAGTTCGTGATGTCCGAATCGACCGCAAGGCGCGCCCGGCCGCGAAAGCGCACTTGATCGACGTTCACGTCCTCGATACGCGTTGAGACCCGCTGCTGCGATACCGCCGGCCTGATTGATGGCGTAGTAGTTGAGATAGATAATTGGGAACGTTGTCCTTGGCGTAGATCACATCCTCTTCGCGCAGCGTCACTTGGCCCGAGATGCGCGTGCGCGTGAGCCAATCCGCGAGAGCGCCCGGAATCCCCCATTTTTCGTCTTTGGCCTCCTTGACCACGCCGGCGACGACCTCCGGTTTCACCTGTTCGGCCACCTGCTTCGCGATCTCATCCTTGACGATTTGCGGGACATAGGGCACGCGCACCGCGCCCTGATCGCTCTTTGCGACGGCTGCCGCATCGGCCGCCGCTTTGTCCTGTGCCGCCTTGACGAGCTGCTGCGCCTTCTCTTTCGTCATGACGCCCTGATCGACCAGGGCCTGCAGAAGATTGATGACGGTATTGCGCAGCTCCTCGAGGGATTGCCGCTCGTCCGCGGCGAGGCAGAGAATCGGCGCCGTCGCGAGCACCAGGGAAGCGGTCATCGCGCGCAAGAGCTTCGCCGTGGACATTTGCATGGATCTCCCTTCGATTGTCGTTAGCTTCGAGAAACGATCTTGAGACTCACCGGTTGCGGCATTTCGAGCGGCGGCGCCTCACTCAGTCTTGCGAGCGAGCTCAAGTCCGCCTCGATGGCCTTGTCGAGCGCACCGTCCCCGGTGGTGCTCGCCAGCCTTACCTGCTTGATCCGGCCGTCCGCTTCGATCCATACCTGCACGGACAGCGAGAACCTCTTCGATCCGAGTCGGCCATCAGCCGACAGCTTTTCCAAGATCGCGTCCTTCAGCCGGTTCGTGTACCAGGCAAACGCCGCGTGACCGTTGCCGCCGACGAGATCGGCGCCGCCCTGGCGCGCCGCGAGCCCGAACGCGTCGTCGCCCGCGGACCCCTGTGCGTCGAGACCCAGGGGTCCGGCGGGCGGCGGCTGGTCATCCTTTGGCGTCGGCTCCGGTTTGTCTTTCGGCAGCTGCTCCTCGGTCTTCTCCGGCGGCGGCGGCGGTTGATCCGGCGGCGGCGGCGGCGGCGGCCGGATCAATTGCACCGTTTGAATCTGCCGTTCGGGCTTGCCGCTCTTGGCGGCCAGCATCGTGTGCACGAACCACACGAAACCGAAGATCGCCGCCACTGCGAACAAGGCGCCGACCAGCCGCGATGCATAGCGTCGTTGCCTGCGCTTGGCGGCCACGCGACGCTACTTGACTATTCGTTGGGTCACTAACCCAAGCTGCGTGATACCCAGCTTTCCGATCACATCGAGCACGTCGATCACGCGCTGATACGGTACGGTCGAATCCGCCTTGACGATGACCGGCAGATTCGGGTTGACGCCTTTGTATTGACGCAGCAGGTTCTCGAGCTCCGGAAGGCTCACCGGATAGGTGTCCAGATACATGGTGCCGTCGGCGGTGATGGTGATCGCCTTGGTCTGCGGCTTCGCGAGCGACGGCGTATCGCTCGCCTTCGGGAGATTCACCTTGATGCCCTGGACCGAGGCCGTGGTCATGATGATGAAGATCACCATGAGCACGTAGGCGAGATCCAGCATGGGCGTGATGTTGATGTCGTCATAGACATCCTTCTCGCCGCTGTCGATGGGACCTGACATGGTGCGAGCCTTAGCTGTACTGTTCGGCGAGCCGGGTGACGAACTCGTCGACGAACACGCGGTTGTCGGCGGCGATGGCTTTGATGCGGGTGTTCAGCCAGTTGTAGCCGAACAACGCGGGGATCGCGACCGATAGTCCGGCGACCGTCGCCGCCAGCGCAGCCGCCGTTCCCGGCGCGATCGCGTTGACGTTGACGTCGCCCGACAGCGCGATGGCGGCGAACGTGATCATGACCCCGATGACGGTACCGAGCAGCCCGAGGAAGGGTCCTCCGGAAATCGCGATGGTGAGCAGCACCATCTGGCTGGAGAGGCTCTGCTGCAGACGGGTCATGGACGCATCCATGGCCGCGCGAATCGCATCGATCGATTGCGGGCGAGAGCACGGCGGCGCGCGCCGCGCTCACTGTCTGGCCGGAGACTCGCTTTTGCGCCTCCCGGACACCATGGTGATACAGACGATACAGCGTCGATGCGCCGTACTTGTTCGCATCGCCCGCCAGCTCGGACATGCTCGGCACCTCGTCCAGTTCGTCGTCGCCGGTCTCGCCTGGCTTGTCGAGCGCAGTGGCGTCGCCGCTCAAGCGGCGGAAATCGCGCAGGAACCGGAGATTCGAGCGCTCGACGCGGCTCAGGAAAATCGCTTTGATGACCATGACGACCAGCGCGATCGCGAGCATCGCCATGCAGATGCCGATCACGACCCATCCGTCGACGGTGAGATTCTTCGCGATGGTGACGAAATAGGAGGTCTGGCCACCGCCCTCGCGCTGGCCATCGGCGCCGTACACCACGAGATTGCCGTCGATGCCCTGGCTGCGGGCGCTCGCCTTGATCCAATCCGCCGGCCGCGCGACCTTGGAGACTTCGACCTCGTCCACATCGCCGGTCAGGAATCGGCCGTTGTTCGCGGCGCCGATCGTGAACTCGCCGCCGATCTCGACCGGCGTGACCGGCGCGCTGCCGGCAGCGAGACCGTCGACGAACAGCGAGAGCTTGTCGTCGCCGACCGTCAGCGCGACGTGATGCCACTGGCTCATGCTCAACTCGGACGTCTGGGTCACCACCGTCGGCGTACCACCGAAATTCGCCCTCGCTGCGAGCTTCGAGCCGTCGAGGTCGATCTCGACCGATTTGCCCTGATCGCCGAGCGCGAACACCACCGCCTGCTGCGGCTGCTCGACTCGCAGCCACGCCGAGGCGGTGAATCCCTGACTCGGCAGGAGACGAAGCGACGGGCTCGCCGGTACGCTGATGCTTTCCTTGCCGGCGAACTTGGCGCCGCCGCCGATGAGTCCCGCCGGCGACAAGACGGCTGTCGACGCGGACGGGTTGTTCTTGTAGGCCGTCAAGTCCTTCGGCGGACCGGCGCCGTCGGAGAATGACAGCACCAGCGCTTGCTGCGCGTCGTAGGTGCCGGGCACGTCGAACGCGGCCGCCGCGTCGGGATTTCCGTAGTAGGCGTAGATCTTGTCGCTCTTCGCACCGCCGGTGAGCTGGGGCACGCGTACCCAAAGCAGGGCGATATTGTCCTGCGGGTCGTATTTCTCGAAATGGAACTTGAGCGGGGTCTTGTCATCGCCCGCCACCAGGCGAAAGTCCGAGCCGTCGGGTTTGGTGTCGTTGAAGTAGCTGAAATTCGCGAGCGAGAGGCGGATCAGGGTGGGCAGATCCTGCACGCTGCCGGGGATGTCTGCACCGGCAGGGGTCAAATCGAAGCTGATCTCCTTGCGATACTTCCAGTCCTTGTTCCACCAGGACGAAGCGGCAATCGCCACCAACGGCACGAGCGCCGCCGATATCGCCACCCATCGGACCCAACGTTTCATGCCGTGCCTTGCTCGCAAAAAAAACGCAGATTATTCCTGGGCATTGTGGCCGCGGCGCGTGATTGTTTTGTGACAAGCCGCCGGCACGAGCGTCCCGGATCTCCGCCGCTTCTCATTGCATGTTCGGCTTCGCGCTCTCGCGCTTCAGGCACTCCGTGTCGTCGGGTTGGCAGTTCTCCTCACCAAGGCCGGTGACGAACACATCGAGCCAGCTGATTGCGGCGTCGGCCGTCGGTGTTCCGGTCGAGCTCGAGTTCGCGACATTGACGTTCTCTGCCGCATTGGACGCGGCGGCAGCCGTCGAAGAGGCTCCGGCAAACGCGGCGCCAAGCGCGGGCGGTGTCGGGGGCACGCCGACCGCGGTGCCCGAGACGCTGATGTTGTTCGCGCCGATCACCGCGGTGGCGGCGACCGTCAGGTTACCGGCCACGATGCCGGCGTCGCCGGCGTTGACGACGCCGTGCGGCGCGAAGAGGTACACATCCCCCGGACTCACGCCCGGTGTGGCGGCGAGCGCCTGGATGCCGCTGCCGGCGATCGCGGCACGCAGCGTCACCGTGGGCTGGCCGTTGCTGTCGTACACGATGTTGACCTGCGGCGCCGAGATGGAGGTCTTCGCGCCGGCGCCCGCGTCGATGTTGCCGTCGGTGCTCCAGACCAGAATGGCGCCGCCATCGGCCGCGAACAGACGCGATTGGTCGACCTGCAGATCCCCGTAAGTGAAGGTGCTCACGTTGCCCGTGGCCTGCGCCACGATCCCGAGCTGATCGGGGCTCTTGCTGATTCCGAAGCTCGTGGGCGGCAGCGCCAGGCCGACGTCGATTTCTCCGCCGGGGGCGAGCAAGGAGATATTGCCGCCCTGCTCGGTGTAGATACGGCTGAAGTACAGGTCGATGTTGCCGGTGTAGGGATTGGTCTGGCCCGCACCAGGATTCGCGCCGGGGAACAACGTGGTGATCGCGGCGAAGGCACCGCTGAAATCGCCGTTGCCTGAGGCCGCTTCCTTGCTCCCGTAGATCTGCAAGAGATTGAAGAACAGTTCCTCGACGAAGGTCCGCTGCAGCGCCGGATTCATGGCGTTGAACAGTTGCTTGGACTGGGCCGCCGTGAGGCCGCTCATATTCTCGGTGTTTTCCACGAAGCTGATAAGGCTGGAGTCGAACTGGGCCGAGTTGTCGATGTAGGTATCGATGAACGCCGCGTACTGCGCGGGCGAGGCGGCGCCGACGCCGGCCTGGACGCTGATGCTGGCGCCTTGCGGGGGCAATACTGGATTCACCAGGTTGGCGCGGGTGCTGATGCCGCTCGAGGTGCCGAGATCGACGCTGCCGCCGGCGGTCAATTGCAGCGCGCCGGGGCCGTCCACGACGATGCTGTTGGTGTCCGCCTGAACTTGCCCGGTACCGACGCGCTGCTGGGGGTAGGTGATATTGCCGCCCGCAACGATCGAGGTCACGTCGGCCGCGCCCAGATTCTGCGCGACGAGATTCAAGCCGACGACGTCCCCGCCTGCGACGATCTGCACCGGCTTCGCCGACCAGATGCCCTCGACGGCGGAACCCGAATTCGGCGGGAAATCCACGTTCCCATTGAGCGCAACCACGCGCATGGGCTGAAGGGTTCCGGCCGCATCGGCAGCGGCATAGATGGGGACGGCGGCGTGTTGATCCGGCAGACTCTGAGCCAAGGCCGAGGCGATATCGTCGTAGATGCCCGTCGCATTGAACGGCGCCGCGGCCGAGGGCAGGCTGCTCGGGTCGGCATCCGGCAGGATGAGCTGCCCGGCCACGCCGGAGAGGCTCAGCGCCGCCATCACACTTTGACTCGCAAACACGTCGAGGTTGCCGACCGGCGAGGGCGAGGTCACGAGGGTGCGGCCGATGGCGACGTTGCCGTTGAGCGCGATCAGATTGACCGTGGACGGCAGGGTGTCGAGCACGCCGCCACTGCCGAGGATCTGATTCAGAAATGAGGTGCTGAGCGCGCTGCCGACGGCCGTGGAATCGTCATTGAGCGTCACGTTGCCGCCGATCGCGGTCAGGCTCGCGGAGGAGCCGTCGCCGTAGGTGGAAAAATAAACCACCTGGGTCTGCGCGGGCTGGTATGCACCCTGATTGAGCAGCGTCGGATTGAGAATGTCCGACACCTGCACGTTGCCGCGCGCGGTGATCGCGAGGCTGGCATCACCGAGTCCAATGATGGGCGACAGGCCGCCCGTCACGCCGTCCGTAAGCGGCGTGGGACCGACGTCGGCACCCGCCAAGAGGTTGACGTTGCCGCGACCGACATCGTAGCCGCCGCCGAGGATCGAGCCGCCCGCCGAGACGGTGAGATTGCCGCCGCCGAGCACCTGCGGTGCGCTGACGCCGGGGATGGCGCCGGTGATCGGAACGCCCACCGTCGGGATGGAGACGGACAGATCCTGGATGTCGCCCCCTGCGCGGATCGAGACGTTGCCGCCGGCGAGCGCACCAATGCCCTGCTGGAAGTCTTGATAGTTCACGGTCCAGGCGGTCGCCAGGGTGGGCGCGGTCGTGCCATTGACCGCCGAGCCCACGCGCCACTGCCAGGCCGTCACAAACTGATCGGTGGGCGCACCGAGCACATCGCCCGCGACGTCGACCGAGACGTCCCCCCCGTCAATCGGGTACGCGAGCGACGTGGCGCCGCGACCGATCCGGCCGCCGGTCGAGAACATTGCGCCGGGCTCGGCGACCCCCGCCGTATAGAGCAATGACGCCTGATTGCCGAGCACGAAGTCCCCGGAGGCGCTCACGTCGATGAACCCGTCGCCGGTGCGCACCATGGTCGGCGCATAGGCGCCGCTCGTGACGCTCGTCGAGGAGCCGGCCACGCACGCGGCGTCGCATATCGTCACGCTGGCCGGATTGGCGGGGCTCGGCGCGAGCACGGCTTGCGGATTCGCGGCGGTGAGGTCGGCGCCCGCGACGATGCGGTAGGACCAGGAATCCGACGCGCTCGCCGGCAGCGTGAACGCCCCCGCGCCCGAGGTCGCCGTGAAGCCGTCCGATAGCGAGGCATCGAAAGTCACCCCGCCCTGCGCGCGCAGCGTCAGCACGCCGGGCACGTTGGCCGCGCCGAAGCGCCAGGAATAGAGATTCCACGGGATATTCAACGTCAAGGAGCCGGACGGATTCGAGGGGTTCGCGAGCGCGTCGATCTCGACGCCCGGCTCGAGCACGAAGGCGCAGTTACAGGCACCGGCGAGCGATGCGGTGACCGCCACCGCCGGCCCGCTGCCCGCGCCATTCATGAACGTCGTCGCATCGGACTGATAGGTCGCCATATCGGCGCTCGCGATCGTGCCGCTCGTGTTCTGATAGACCTGATTCGCGACCAGGGTCGTGCGGGTGCTGCCTAAGATCTGGCCGGCAAGCGCGATGCCGCCGGCGCCGTCGAGCCAGCCTTGCACGGTCGCGACCGGCGCGCTCAGAAGGACGCTGCCGCCCGCCCCGGCCGCACCATTCGCACTCGGACCCGCGCCGCTCACGTCGATGGTCGAGCCCGCGTTCACGAGGATCTGGCCAGCGCCTGAGCTCCCCGCGACATCGCCGCTCTCGAGCGTCACGGTGCCGCCGCGCTGGCCGGCGAGCGTCGCCTGCGCGTCGATGGCGCCGTTGACGACCACGTCGTTTGCGGCCGCCAGGGTGACCGAGCCGCCCTGCGCGCCCGAGGCGTCGATGCGGCCGCCCGCATCGACCAGAACGCTGCCCTGATCGGCCTCGAGCACCACGTTCGAGGCCGTGACCGCGTGGCCGCCGCTGTTGCCGGCGGCGGCGACTTCGAGGTTGCCGGGTCCGCGCAGCCTAAAGCCGCGGCTGCCGTCGAAGCCGCCGGTATTGAGGAGTCCGTTGATCGAGCCGAAGTCAAACGTCTGGGCATCGATGCTGAAAGATCCGCCGGAGCCGGTCGCGCCGGAGCCCGAGAGGGTGCCCGCAACGAGCACGGCTCCGCCAGAGCCGCCCGTGCCGGGCGCCGAAATCGAGAGCGATCCACCCCGGCCCCCGCTGCCGGCGCTGACATCGACGCTGCTGCCGCTCGCGAGCGTGATATTGGCCGCCGAGGCGAGCGACACGGATCCGCCGGGGCTCGCAACCGGGACCCCGTCGAACCGCTGCACGAGGCCGGCCACGTCGATCGCAGCCCCGGCAGCGAGCGCGAGATCCCCGCCGGTCGCGGTCAAGTCGACCCGGCCCGAGGGCAGCGCGATGCGAGTCGCCACATCGATGGACGAGCCCGTGACGCTCAAGGAGCCGCCGAGATTCGCGGCCGTGAGCGCGACCGGCTTCGAGGGCGCGAGCAGCGAGACGGCGTCCACCGCCGTCAAGGTGAGATCGACGTCGGCACCGGTGGTGATCTGCGAGGCGCTGACCGACAGGGTCCCGCTGGTGCTGAGGCCGCTGCTCGCCGCGGCGCTGAGCCCGCTGCTCGCCGCGAGCGTCAGGGTATTGAAGCCGCCCACCGCGAGCGAGCCGCCGTTCAGCGCGATGCTGGATGCGTTGAGGCGCAACGTGCCTGTGCCCGTGCCCGCGGTGGCGGCCGTGCCCTGCGTATTCTGAAGCGTGATCGTGCCGCCCGCTGACAGCATATCGCGGTCGCCGATTCCTTGATCGATCAGCCCAGGCGTATCGAGGGTGATGGACGCCGCACTCGCCGTGACGCTGCCGTTGAAGTCGATCGGTGCCGCGCTCTCGAGCAGCAAGCTGCGCAGACCCTCGGCGGCGAGCACCGTCGGCCCGAGTACCGTGCCGCTGGTTCCCGGGATCGGATTGCCGAGAATGATCTGTGAGGACTGCACCGCGAGATCGCCCCCATCGAGGGACAGGCTCCCCTCGGTCGACACATTGTCGGATGCCTCGAGAAAGACGGAGCCGTGCGCGGCGCTGACATTCGAGCCCGAGGCGAGCATCAGGTTGCCTGCGGTCCCGTCGGCATTGCTGCGCGACACCGAGCCCTGTGCGCCAGCGCTCACGCTCAGGAACGCGCCATCCCCGGACAGCGTGACGCTGCGGCCGCCGGGGGCCGTGCCGGCCGCGGCGATCGAGGCACCCGAGTCCAGCGTGATTTGATTCTGTGCGGTGAGCAGGATATCGGGGGCGGTAAGTGTGCTCCCCGATCCGATCTCCACCGTCTGCGCCGTCGTGGTGATCGCGCCGCCGCTGCTCAGCCCGCCGAGCAGCAGCGTCTGCGCGCCAAGCGCGTCGAGGCTGGCCGGAGTCAGGAGGATCTGCCCCGCCAGCGCCGCGGTGCTCGCCGGCGCAACCAGAATATTGGCGCTCGAGATATCCACCTCGGCACCGGTGCCCCCGCTCCCCGCCGCCGTGTCGAGCGTGCCCTCGAGGCTCAGCGAATCGCTCGCGACCAGCGCGAGCACGCCGCTGTCCTTCGGCAGGCGCGGGGCGGTAACCCCGGCGCTCTGCGCCTGGCTCGTGAAGAATTGATTCGCGCCGGTCGTGGTGTACTCGGCTTGTTGAAGCACGATCGAGGCCGGCACGACCTCGAAGCCCGAGCTGCGCGAGTCGCCGAAGGGCGTGCCGGCGACCGTGTTGTACCCGGCGATGATGGTGCCGCCGCCCAGCACCGGGAGCGTCTGGCCGCTCCGGATGTCCTGATAGCCCGGCACCGGGGTGACGAGATACGCGCCCGGCAGCAGTGCATAGCGTGCCGGCAGGAGCTGGTAGACGCCGGCCGGCAAGCCTGGCAGACCCGAGAGATAGACGGCATCGCCCACCTGAAGCGTTGTGCCCGAGGAAATGTTCGGATCGTAAGGTGCGACGCCGCCACCGAGACTCGGCAGGATCGCGAATTGATTCGGACGTCCGCCGTTCGCCGTGCCGTTCGACAGCACGTCGTTCGTTCCGCCGGTGCCGCTGATCCACTCGTAGGCCTGCAGGTCGCCGCCGCCGGCCACATTGATGGTCGCGCCACGGCTCACATTGACCATGGCCCCACTCAGGGTCACTTGCTGCGCCGGGGGCGCGACGCCGTCGGTGCCGTAAATCACGGAGTTGTTGTTCGGCAGCGGGTAGACCCAGTCGATCCCGCCCTGCGTCGTGCCGAAGGGGATGGTGAGCCCATCGGCCGAGGTCGAGGTGAGGCTTCCCGCACCGAGCTTGATCGAAGCCGCATCGAGGGTGATGTTGCCGAACGGCGCCCGCAGCACGCCATTTTGTTCCACCGTGCCCGCACTCAAGGTCAACGCGCCGCCTGCCGAGAGCGGCGTGAGCGCCGCCCCCGAGCTCGATTGGATGGTGATGGAACCGGCCGTGGGATCGGCGATGCTGCTCGGATCCGCGGAAATGACGAACTGCGACAAAGTGGTGGGATAGATCTGCTGTGCGGTCAGATCGAGCTTGCCGTCCGCGTAGAGCGCGCCGTCGAGCGCAGTTGTCAGGAAGCTGGTCGTGCTCAACAGGCCCTGGACTCGCAGATCGCCGCTCGAGGTGAAGCTGGCCGCGGAAACGCCCTGCAGCGCACTCGTCCCGTAGAGCTCGATGAAGCCGCCGGTCACATCGAGCCTCCCGCCCGGCGCGGCGCCGGCGGCGCTCATGGCATTCGCCGCGGTCACGTTCTGAAAGGTCACGTCCGAATTGCCGAACTCGATGTAGGGAGCGCTCACCCGGGCAGTCGCGCCTGGACTGACCATGTACACGCCTGCATCGAGTGTGATCGATTGCGCCGCGACGAGGGTCACGTTGCCGACGAAGTCGATCTGACCGGGCAGCGCGGGGGCGGTTGAGATCGGCAGCGACACCGCCTTCAGCTGGATCGCGTCGAAGCCGGCGGCGGTGAGCGCGTTCGAGGACACGTAGGCGCTCTCGGCGATGCCGTTGGGAATCGGAAGTCCCGGATCGATGACGATCGGCGGCTGCGTGGCGCTCACGATGATCTCACTCGCCGTGACGCCGGGCGTGCCCGGAAACGTCGATGCCGTACCGGTGCTCTGGGCATAGTCGTTGCGATGACTGCCGTCGAGAGTGAGGCTGAAGCTGCCGCCTGCCGGTTGCGGCAAACCCGCGCCGGATTTTCCGGCGCTCGCCTCGAGCGTGGCGCCGATCTCGGCGCCGTCGGATGCGGTCAGATCGACCGTGCCGCCGGCCGAGGCGACCTGCTCGCTGCGCACCGCGCCGCCGCCGAGGCCGGTCTCCGCGACCACCCCCGCGCTGCCCGAGACGTTGATCAGCGAGCCCGGTAAGAGCTCGAGGTAGCCACGAGCCGCTGATAGACGCACCGTTCCGCCGGCCAACAGCTCGCCGGTCGGCTGCCCGAGGCGGTTGGAGTAGATCTGCGGGATCCCGGCCGCATCGAGGACCGCCTGGCTGCCGAGCCAAATCGCCTGAGTATCGTCATAGACCGCCTCGGGCAGACTTGCGCCGAGCGAGAGGGAGATTTTGCCGCCCGGCACACTCAGCGTCCCCTGCTCGATGATGCGGATATTGGACACCAAGGAAATGTCGGCGAGCGGGTCGGCCTGGATCAGGGCGCCGGCGCCGATCGTGAGAGAGGGCATCGCGCTGGTGACGTCGAGAATGGGAACTCCCAGGATCTGGGAGGTGAACGGAAGGCTCTCGGTCAGCGTGAGGCTCGCGGGCTGGCGCAGCTGATCTGGCAGTAGAGCGAGGGTCGCGCTTGCGATCAGACTGCTCTGATTCTCGAGCAGCTGATAGTTCGCGGGCAAGACGAGGTTGCGCTGCTTCAGGGTGACGGTCGTGTCAGGGGCGACCGTCAGTCCGCCCTGGTCGGCCATCAGCGAATAATTACTGAAACCTCCCGCCGCAAGTGCCGTAGGGGCGACCCAGAGCGTGGCCGGGTCGGCGCCGCTGCAGTCGGCGACGGCGATGCAAACCGTGCCGTCGGTGAGCGCAAGGCTGCCGCCCTCGAACAGCCCGTAGCCCGAGAGCGTGGCGCCCATCTCGAGGCGCGGCGGCGCGGCGGCACTGGGGGGCGCACTCATGGAGGTGAGCGCATACTCGGCCGCCACGTTAATCGCACCACCGATGCCCGGGTTCAACGCCCCGGTGGTGGTCAGTTGACCACCACCGGACACATCGATGCGGCTGCCGGGCGCGAGCAGCACGCCAGGACTCGACTGCGTGGCGAGCGCCGTGAGCGAGACGCTGCCGCCGTTGATGAAGAGCGGCGCCGTGTTGCCGGACGGGTAGAGGAGCGGATTGTCATTGACCCATTCCCCGTCCGCGGAGAGCGCCGCTTTCGGGCCCAAGGTCACTCCAAAGGGTGCGGCCGGTGCGGCGACGAAGGTGGGCTCTGCCAGGGCCGTGATGCTGCCGCCCGGCACGCCGATCTGACCCTCGAGATCGATCAGGCTCGCGGTGGCGCTGAAGCTGCCGCCGGCCGGAAATTGCAACGCGATCGAGGCTGGCTCGATAAATTTGCCGTTGGTGTAGATGGCGACGTCGCCGAACCCGAGCGCACCGAGAAGCTGCGGCCGAAGGACCGAGGCGGCATAGCCCGCGGGCAAGGGATCGGAGGCGGGATCATCCGAGAGCGGGTTGAACGGGGTGCCGTTGGCGTTCACGAGCGTCGGCAGGACGAAGCCGGACGCGATGGTCACGTTCTCGACGACGAAGTCGGAATTGATGCCGCCCGGCGTGCCGATTACGAGGGTGGAGGGCGACGGCACCTGGTTGTAGGGCTGATAGACGTTGTTGTTGTACGGCGGATTGGGGTTGACGACAACGGTGTCGGGGTTCCGCTGGTACAGGCCGCTCTGGACGCTGGCATCGACGCTCGAGTCGAGAACGAATTGGGGCGCGGAGAGGCTCAAGTTGCCGCCGCTTTTGCCCTCGATGTAGCCGGGAGAATAGACCGGCTGAAGGGCCTGATAGGTGCTCGAGGTCCCCCATTTTGGATTGGTCAGGGTCGCGGTGTTTATGATTCCCGTGTAAAGCACGTTCGGACTGGCCGAGCCGATGTTGACCACTTGCCCGGTCGTGGTGAGGAGATCGGAGGTGTTGAGGTACCCGCCGGTGTACCGGATGTAGCCGCCGGCCACATCGAGGGTCGAGCCCGGCGCTAGAATGGCATCGCCGGCCGAATTGATATTGATGGTGCCGCCGTTCAGGTTGCGCTCCACCACGTTGTAGCCGATGGCGGCAATCTCGCCGCTGATGTTCGCGAGGGGCGTTCCGGTGCGGATGTCGACGTAGACCGTCTGGCTGCGCAGGGGCCCGTTCTGCTGCAGCGGACTGTTCTCGAGCTCGGTGCCGCGCAGCTGCACCGGAATGACGTTGGCGCTCACCGGCAGCACGATGTTCGCGCCGGAGACATCGAGCTCGGCGCCCGGCGCGACGTAGACGCGGCTGCCGTCGGGAACGGCGGGCGGGGTCAGCGCGCCCAGGTTCTGCGCAGCGCTGATGTTGACGACACCGCCGGTTGCGCGGGTGACGCTCCCCGACAGGATCTGCACGTTGGCGCCCGACATCGTGATCGTGGAGGGGAGCTGCGGGACGCTGTCGACCGTCGTCGATGGATCGGTGCTGTCGAGGGTCACCTCGGTGTCGCTGTTCGCGCCCAAGACAAGTTGTCCGCCCGTTCCGGGCTGCAACTTGCCGCTCACCCCCGTGGCGCCGGATGGCGTGATGTTGCCGCCCCCGCCGGCCTGCAGGTAGATGCTGCCGTTCTCGTTGATGCTGGTGGTGGCCGAGACCCGGCCGAGCTGGTTGACCGCGAGTCCGGCGAGCGTCACGTTGCCGTCCGAGGCGAGGATCTGGCCGACCAGCTGCTCGGGCGTCTTCGCCGCGCCGTTGCTCGCGGTGCCGTTGGTCACGGTGCCGCCGGTGCCGCCGACTTGCACCAGAACGCCGCGCAGCGAGGGATCGGATTGCGTGGCGAGATAGATCGTGTCGCCGGCGGCGAGCACGGTCTGGCCGCCCGGCGTACTGATGGTGCCCTCGTTGGTGATGGTCGGCGCGAAGATCAGGATCTCGCCGCCGGAGGCCGTCTGCAGCTTTGCGCCCTGCGAGACGGTTACGCCGCCGGTCGAGCCGCTGGGGAACGACTGGAAGGCGGGATTGCCGTTCGAGCCGGGCGCGATCAGTCCGCTCGATGCTGCGGCATTCGCGATGCTCAAGGTCGAGGCCACCAGCCCGCCGACGTTCACCTGGGCGCCGCTGCCGAAGACGATTCCGTTCTGATTGATGAGGAAGACGCGGCCGTTGGCATTCAGCGCGCCGAAGATCTGGCTCGGGTTGGCGTCGTTGATCTGGTTGAGCGCGACGGCGGACGCGCCCGGCTGCACGAACTTGACCACACCGTCGGCGGAGATGTTGAAGCTCTGCCAGTTGAGCGTGACGTTGCTGGTGTTCTGGTGCACCGTCATCGTGGAGCCGGCGGTGGACTCACTCGCCGCGCCGGCGCTGACGAAACCGGACGCGCCGAACTTGCTGTTTGCGCATGCGCTCGAGGTGCACGGTACCGGAAGAGTCGCTGCCTGAGCCGCCGGCCACGCGAACGGCAGCCATGCGGCGTTCAAATAGGTAAAGAAGAAGCGGGGTAGCTGGCGCATGGGGTCTCCCGGCTAGAATCCGACGCGTACCGAAAAGTCGATGCGACGATCGCCCCGGAGCGTGCGCACGCCGTCGCGCTCCGGCAGCGCGTAGTCGAGGTAGCCGGTGAATCCCTGCACATTCTCCAGCCGCAGTCCGACGCCCCGGCTCCACAAGGTGACGTTCTCGCGCTGCGAGGGCAGCGGGTCGACGAGCGTCGCGACGCCGCCGTCGATGAAGACGAACACATAGAGTGGGCTCAGGAAGCTACCCACGTGCGGACCGAGCGTGGGACTGTGCAACTCCAGAGTGCCGGCGGCCCCGGAGTCGCCGAGCGTTTCGGCCTCCAGATAACCGCGCACCGTGTCGACGCCGCCGAGAGAGAACTGCTCGTTGTTGACGAGGGGGCTGTCGGACCATTGTGCGCTGAGGCGCTCTTGAAAGGCGAGACCTCCGGGCAACGGTTGGGTCGCGCCGAATCCCCCCCGCAGGTAAAAGTAGTCGGGGTAGGCGTCGTAGCGTGCGTTCTCGAACTCGTCGGTGCTGTTGAATGCGCCGCGCACCCCGAAGTTGAGGCCCGCGGACGCGGAGTACAGGAAGCCGCCGCGGATCCAGTTGCCGGAGTACACGGCGGACCAGTTGACGTACTTGACCGGAGCGGTCACGGGCGCGGCGCTCGTGCCGGCGGTGGCGCCCGGCGGTGCGTTCGGCAGCACGGAGGTGAGTACGTTTTTGTAATCGCCTCCGAGGTTCAGGCTCTGGGTATCGGCCGGCGTATTCTGCAGCGGCTCGATCCAATGAGCGCCGTAGATCGACCCCTTGCCGAGGACGCCCAGGGTGCCGACAGCAAGGACGTTGCTGTAGGTGTGCGTGTAGCTGAAGGCCGCCTCGCTGTCCGTTGAGCCCAGGTGCGCGAGATAATTGGCGATGAACACCTCGGCGTCGCTCGGCTTGGCAGGCGCCGTCTGATACATGAGGCCGACCGTATCCTGGCGCTGCCAGAGGTTGTCGTAGACCAAGCCCGCGGTGGCCCGGTTCGGCGTCGTGTCGGCCGTGTGGCGGTCGTCGTAGCTCACGAACCCATGCAGGGGCAGCGTGTCCTTGACATCCAAGTCGACGTCGACCGTGCCGGGCTCCGAGCCGGCCTTGAGCACCGGCGTTACCACCCGATCCGCGGTGCGCGCATTCAGGTCCGCCATCTGCTTCTGCAGCGCCGGGAGCGACAGGGTGGCGCCGGTCTCGAGAGCCGGCAGAGCCGCAACGATCTGGCGGCGCAAATAGTAGCGCTCGCCGCGGACGTGCACGGATGCGAGCTTGCCCTCGGTGACTTTGAGCCGCACGATGCCGTCGGTCACTTCCTGTTCGGGGATGTCGACGTACACGGCGCCAAAGCCCGCGTCCTTGTAGGCCTTTTCCAGGGCACCGGCCGCCTGCTTGACGGTGTCGATGGTGCGATTCGGTCCGAGAAACGGATACACCGCCCGCTCGATCGTCTCCTGGGGCAGCACCTGGGCGCCCAAGACGCGAAACTCGTTAATATCGAACGTGGCTTCCTGCTTGACCGACTCGGCCTTCGCAGGCTGCGCCGGCCCCTGAACGGCACCCTCGGATGCGGCATTCGCCTCGCCGAGCAACCCGAGTACGCCCACCGTGCCGCAGATAGCCATCCCCAAAACCTTGTGTAGGAACCGTGTCGTGCCGTGCAATGGTTGTCTCTGACAAATAAACGCGGATCACCGGGGCAATGCCCCGATGATCCGCGCGAGTCTCAAATCGACTCAGCCGAAGGCCGACGACTAGTTGTTGATGGCCGAGGTTCCCAGGAGCTTGCTCTCCGGGGCGGTATGCGTACCGTTTGTCGTATCGAACGTCGGAATGTTGCAATTCGCCACGGCACCGCCGCTCGGGCTCTTGGTAAAGTCGTTGGTCGGATTCTTGGCGGCATAGGCGCTCGTCGACGGGATCGTCGTGAGCGGATTTGACGCAAGATAGATTCCGGCCGGCGACGCATCGCCCGTGGTTGAGGCTGTGCTCCACGGCAATACGCCCGTGTATCCCGAGTTGCTCACCGTGGTGAAGGCTGGATGCCCGAGCTTCGCGAGGATCGCGCCACCGACGATCTTGGGGTTGCCCGACGGAATACCGGTGCCGGCCTTGATCTGGTACGAAACGCCCGTGCTGAAGTACGGATACACTCCGTTCTGGACGTTCGACACCGTCGGACCCGCCCCATCGATCGCAACCGCCCGGAAGGAATCTCCGGCGCCCGATAGGTTGCCCGCAGTGATCTCGGCATTGTTGAACCCGAGCGCAAACTGGCTGCCGGTAATTTTGACGGGTGAGTTGAATCCCGGCGGCGCGGGAATGTTGGTTCCCGGCTCGTAGTAAGGCGTGATGCTGCCGCCGGCAAAGAACGCCTGCATGCAGCCGCGAACGCCGCTGCCGCTGCCTGCTGCGAACACGTACTGGCCGTCCTCCGAGGGAACGCTCAGCGACACAAAGGAGCTGCAGCGCTCGCCCAGGAACTCCGCCTCGAACGAGGCCTCAGTGCCCGAGCCAATGTCGCGGCGGCAGAGATACACGTTGTCGTCGGTCGCCGTGACGCCGAGCTGACTCCAAGCGGTGGTCGTGCCGCTCATTAGACCCGCGGTTTCCGCTTTCGAGAGAGAGGGCGCGTTGCTGGCGAGGTCCGACGGCGAGGTGTACCCTTCCGCCGCCTGCAGCGCGTAGTAGGCATTCTTGGTAAGCAGCACGGCCCAGATCTGATCGAGCGTCCCCACCGAGCTCAAATACTTGCTCGTTGCGCCTGCATCGACGGCACCGTTGGTTGGCGTCTTCAGGATCGCCGCCTCGACGTCGGCGAAGCCAAGGGTTGGATTGGCATTCACGGTCGCGGTCGCCGGGCAGCCCGAGTGGTTGGTGTAGGCGCCGAGCGAGGCCGTTGCAGCCACCGTGGCCACGGTCGGGCAGAGCGCGTCGGAGATAGCGCTCGGATTGACGAACAGCAGCGTATTGGGCTGCCCCTGCGCCGTCAGGTACAAAGGCGATACGCCGTTCTCGGACCCCACGTTCGATTCCTTGAAGATCGCGAGCTGGGTGCCGGCCGGCAGCGTGCCGGCGGTGGAGGTCACCGTGCTCGAGGAGGAACAGAAAATCATGCGGTTCGTGTAGGAAGAGGCAGTACCGATGTAGTACACATCGACCGTGCCGGATGCGCACAGCCCGCCCGGCGAAGCCGTCGCGATCGCGGTGTTGAGGAGCGTGCCATCGACGGCGGTGGACCCGCTCAAGTAGACGTTCACGGTGCTGGCGTTGTACAGGCTGATATCCAAGGCCGACGCGGATTGTGCCGCGGCGACGGCGACCGACAGCCCGAGGGCCGTTCGGATCGAATGCTTGAGAATTGACATGGTGTTTACCCTTTAATTGATTTGATGACTTTCTGCCGAGCCGGATCAGGCGGAGGCCGAGCGGCGGCGCGCGATGCCGGCCATGCCCAGAAGGCCGCTGCCGAGCAGCCAGATCGCTGCCGGGAGCGGGACCGGCGCCGTGCCGTAGGGCACGTTGTAGGTCAGGACGCCGTTGGCGGAGAGGTCCCAGAAGCCTGCGTATGCCGTGTTGGTCACGGCGGTGCGCGAACCAGCCACGGCGGCGACGTTGTAGAAGTTGACCGAGGAACCGACCGATTGAGTGTAAAGGTTGCCGGCAACGAGGCCGCTGTTGAGGCCCGTGCTCAGCGTCACGTTGTAAGTTGCCGTACCGGTCGTGTCGATCAGGTCGCCCGTCGTCGGTGCCGCGGCAACCCACGAGGCGATTTCGCCGCTGATCGCATTCTCGGGCGCGGTCAAGCCGGACTGAGCGCCGATCAGCGGATTGCCGGCGGCGCTGGTGGCCTCGATGCCGCTGGGGGCAGCCCCGGAGCGCGACGCGAACACCATGTAGTTATCGGTGGAGAGATTGCTCGAGTTGAAAATGCTGCCGCCCGCGGCGGTGAAGCCCGCAACGGTTCCGAAGTTCATCTGCAGCACCTTCCCTGTACCGACCGGGTTGTTCGCGATCGAGAACGCCGTGTTCGGCGCGGTGGGATTGAGATTGCCGCCCGCTGCCGTGAGGTTCAAGTAGTTATAGCCGGTGGTGAGGACGTCCGCGGGTGTGGAGCCCAGGTTGACGACTTCGGAATCGTTGTTCGCCGAGTTGAACACCGCAAGGTAGAGGCCGTTCGGCGACGGCGCGGAACCTGTGTTGATGGCCGGAGGCGTGGTGAGCTGCGCGTGGGCGGACACCGACGCCAAGGCCAGCGTGATGCCTGCGGCAAGCGCTTTGTTGAGCAAATTCATGGTTAACTTTCTCCCAAGCTGTAATGACGATTTGAAGACTTCACGCGTCCGGGCGACGCGTCATCCCGAATTTGTGACCGGTATCTATAGACGGGGCACATGCGTTGTGACGTCCGTCGCAGAACTGGGGCGCATGTTCCGCGTAGCGAATGTCAAGGATGTGATTGAAGTGTGAATATTCGGCAACATCGGGACGCCGCGGGCTACGCAAAACCGTAGCAATTGCTCTTTACGATTCGTTCCGGAATCCTTTGGCGGCGGGCAGCAACGACCAATGAGCGACGAACGTATGACAATTCGGTGCACAATCCGGGCACCCGGCCGATTCATTGCAGGCTGCCTCGCGGCTCTGCTCGGCATCGGTGCGGCATGCGCTCCGACCGCGCAAGCAGCCGATGCTGCGGCGAGCGACCAGAGCCCAATCGGCCTCATCGGGCCGGCGCAGCTCACGGAATCTTCGCTCGTTCACGCGCGATCAAGCCGCCTTCGACCGGCTGCGCGACGACTACGAGACCGAGCAACATCAGCTCGAGTTCAAGTATGCAAAGGCTCGCTACGAGCTGCTCAAGCGGCAGCTCGACGAGCGAGCTCGACGCGGCCGCCCTCGAGCGAGAGGCCAAGGCGCGCGGCATGAGGACGGAGACCGTCCTTGCGCAGCTCAAGATCAATCCGCCGACGGAGGAGGAGACCCGCGCCTTCTACGAGCAGAACAAGGACCGCATTCAGGAACCCTACGAGGAGATCGCGCCCAAGGCGCGCGAGTATCTGGCCGAGCAGCACGCCCGGGCCGCGAAGCGAGCGTTCTACGATGCGCTGCGCGCGAAACATGGCATCAAATCGCTCCTCGGAGCTCTATCGGGTCGCCGTCGCGGCGAGCGGGACCGGCACGCGGGCCGGCCTCGGCGCCCGTCACCATCGTCGAGTTCGGGGATTTTCAATGCCCCTACTGCAGCGGGCGGAGTCCGCGCTGCGCGCGCTCCTCGAGCAATACCCGCGCGAGGTGCGCGTCGTCTTTCGCAACCTGCCGCTCGCGCAGATTCATCCGCACGCCGAGGCGGCCGCCGCGGCGGCGGTCTGCGCCGACCGGCAAGGGAAGTTCTGGGAGATGCACGACGCGATGTATGCGCGATCAGAGCGCCCTCAGCGGCGACGCGCTCAGGGACACGGCGAAGCGGCTCGGTCTGGACCTCAGAGCAGTTTTCGGCTTGCCTCACCGACGGCGCGACCGGCTGCCGCGCTCGATGCGGACCTCAAGGCGGCGCAGGCTCTGGGGCTGTCGGGGACGCCGTACTTTTTCATCAACGGCCGCCCGGTCGACGGCAACGTGCCGCTCGAGGAATTCCGCGAGCATCATCGCCGAGGAGCTGCGCGTGGGAGCGCCGGATCGCGGATGAGCGGCCGCCCGCTTGGACTGCGATCAGTCCGGCCTTTTGTTCATCACTGTTTGGGGGTTGTCAAGACGATGAATCGATTCGGAAAGCGCCATCAGATCCTGTCGGTGTCCCTGGGATTGCTCGGGCTCGCGGCGGCTTGGGGGCATGCGGCCGGCGCGGGCAGAGGCGCGTCGATGCCTGCACCTTGTTGACGAAGCGCAAGTGGCGGCCGCCCTCGGCATCGCGGTCGATGCAGGCGTGCGGCCGAACGCAACCGACCCGCACATCTGTAACTGGCGCGAGAGCAACAAGCCGAGTCGGACCGGGCCGCAACGTCATGCTCACCTTCATCAGCGCGAAAGAATTCGAGAACCTGAAGAAGCTGCCGATGAGCGCGCCGGTGAGCGGCGTCGGGGACGAGGCGATCGTGACGCATACGGGCCATGTCCCGGTCATCCTGTCGGTCAAGAGCGGAACGCAGTGTTTCAGGATCCTGGTGAGATCCAGCCTGGAGGCCTCGGAGGAGGTGGATGCGCACAATCAAGCGCTCGAGAAGAGCCTTGCCGCGCAGATCCTCAAGAAACTCTGAGCGGCTGAGCGCCTCCTCCCTGTGGGTGAGTTCACCCCCGAGTTCGTACGGCGATCAGCGCCGGGCCGCACCGACCGCCTCGACGATCCAGGTCGTTGCTGGCGAGGCTGACGGTCCTGGCGCGGCGCCTCCGCGTGCGCTTGCGGATCGATTCGAGGCGCTCATCATTCCTGCACCACCACATGATCGGGCGCATTGCCGGACTGGTAGCGCCCGTAGATCGCGGCGAATCCCGCCTCGAGGTTGCGCGTGAAGCGTGCAGGGTCGAACAGCGGCGAGGTGGTGGGCCCCTCCGCCACGCGGCGCCTGATCTGCGCGTGTCGCGGCGCATCCCGCGCAAGCGTGACCGCTGCCTCCTCGTACTGCGCGGGGGCGGTGGTGATCAGCTCCGGCAGGTCCATGGCGCGCAGCAGACTCGCCGCCATGCGGCTGGAGAAGACCTCCCCGCAGCAGGTGAGCACCGGCAGTCCCGCCCACAGGGCATCGCTTGCGGTGGTCGCTCCGTTGAATGGCCGGGTATCCAGAAAAAGATCCGCCGCGCCGAACCGGGCGAGGTAGTCGGGATAGGGCAGCCGCCCGCAGAAGACCAGGCGCTTCTCGTCCACTCCACGCTCGCGCGCCTCGCGCCTGAAGTTGCGCTCGGCAGCCGCGCTCTCGGCATAGAGCAGCAGCGAACTGCCATCGACGCGCCGCAAGATCCGCATCCAGCTGCCGAATACCTCCGGCGTGATTTTGTAAGTGCTGTTGAAGCAGGAAAACACGAAGCCCTTGGCAGGCAGACCCAGTTGCGCCCGCGTGGGGACGCCGGGCGCGGCGACTCGCGTCCGCGAGTTGGCCTGATAGCACGGCAGATACAGGATCCTCTCGCGGTAGCCGTCGCGCGAGCCGGCTGGAATGATCGTCTCATCGGCGATGAGGTAGTCCATGAACACTGCCCCGAGAGTCCCGACGTAGCCCAAGTAGCTCACCTGGATCGGCGCGGCGCGATAGGCGAATATCTTCGCCTCGCCGGTGTAGCCGGCGAGATCCACCGCGATGTCGAGCTGCATGTTCCGCGCGAGGGCGGCGATGTCGCGCTCCGACCGGCCATGGACGTCGTGAAACCGGTCGAAGGCTCGGCCCAGGCGCTCGCGCAGAGCATCGTGCATGACGGGGCCGTAGGAGAACGCGCTCACTTCGAATCGCGCACGATCATGCAGCTCGAAGATATCGGCCATGAGGATCGATACGGGATGATTGTAGTAATCCGGCGAGAAGTACCCTATGCGAATCTTCTCGCGCCGCCGGCGGCGCGCGATCGCCGGCAGCACCTCTCCGACCGCGCACTTAGTCTCCGCCCAGCGCGCGGCAAGCTGCTTCTGCAGAGCCATCGAGCCCGATAGCCCGAAGAAAAGCAGGGGATTGCACGCAGCCTCTCGGCGTTCGATGCGCGCCGTAAGATTCGACAATTGGCGCTCCCGATCGCGCCAATCGCCCAACTGCTGCAGGCAGTGCAGCCGCACCCCGGGTACGGACTCGATTCGCGGATCGAGTGCCAGAGACCGGTCGAAGCTGGTCACGGCCTCCTCGTAGCGCCGCAGGTAATACAGGCAGTCGCCGAGATCGGCATGCGCCTGCGCGTCCTTCGGCCGATAGCGGATCGCCGCGGCGTAGCGCGCGGCCGCCGCCTCGTGATGGCGCAGACGCCGCAGCACATTGGCGAGGTTGAGATGAGCGTCGACGTAGTGCGGCTGCAAGGCGAGCGCCGCCTCGAAGCAGGCGATGGCGGCATCGAGCCGGTGCACGTCGCAGAGCACGACACCGCGGTTATTGTGGACGCCGGGGCTGTTCGGCTTGAGCGCGAGCGCGCGCTCGTAGCTCTCGGCAGCGCCGGCATGATTGCCGAGCGCTCGCAGCGCATTGCCGAGGTTGGCATAGGCGCCGGCATGTGCCGGCGCCAGGGTGATCGCGCGCCGATAGCCGTCCACGGCGGCCGCGTGCCGTTCGAGCTCGACCAGCGCGTTCGCCCGGTTGTAGTGCGCATCCGCCCAGCCGGGTAAGAGCGCAGTCGCTCGATCGTAGCTCTCGACGGCCTGGGCGTGGCGCCCGAGGCTTGACTGCACATTGCCGAGATCGTTGTGCGCCGCTGCGAATTGCGGGGCGAGCGCGATCACGCGAGAAAACAGCTCCCCCGCCCTTTCGAGTCGACTTGTGCTGGCGGCAATGACCCCGAGCAGATGCAGCGCTCGCACATCCTGCGGATCGAGATCGAGCATGCGCTCATAGCGCCGTTCGGCCTCTTCCAGGCGCCCCGCCCGGTGCAGATCGAGGGCCTGTTGGAACAAGGTCTCGGCCGGCTCGGATGCACTCATCGACACGAGAGAATCTGCCCTGACCCGCCGGTCCGCCGCGCGCCGGGCGCGGGGCGCGCGCCGATTGCGGCGCTGAGCACGGCGCCATCGAGCGTCATCACCGGCCGGCCGACTCCCCCGGCGCGAACCGCTATGCGCAAGGTCGCCGCGCAGCGGAGCCCGGCTGCATCGCGCGCCGCACCCGTACGAACGCGAGGAGCGCAAGGCCGGCGAGGGTACCGAGACCTGTCGCGCCGCCGCCCGACGAACTCTGCACCGCCGTCGCCATGACCGTGACGCTCTGGGAGGCGGAGCCTCCGGGGCCCTCGCAAGTCAGCATAAAAGTCGTGGTCGCCGCCACCGATACCGCGAGGCTCCCGGAACCTGCCTGTTGACTGCCCGTGAACGTACCGCCGCTGCCGCTACAGGACGTGGCACCGGTCGTCGTCCAGGACAGTGTCGCCGCACCACCGGCGGTCACGGATTGAGGGGAGGCCGTCAAGGTGACCGTCGGAGGCGCGTTCACGATCCCGATGCCGTACAGCCCGTACTGTTGCGTGGCCGGGATCGCGACCGCCGTGAACTGGTAATTGCCCGGCGAGGCAGCAATCGGGAATGTTCCGCCGCTGTAAATCTTGCCGAGCACCGTGCCCGCGCTCGTGCCGACCAGCGCCAGCGTGGCGAACGGTGCCGGGAATTTGAGGTCGGTCAGCGTGACGTTGTAATTTCCGGAGGTTCCCAGCGTGATTGGCTGAGAGGTGAACCCGCCCGCCGCGCTCACGGGCTGGACTTGATCGAACACCGGCGAGCCGGCGCTCGTCTCGACATTCACATCGAACAGCCCGTTGCCGCCGGCCGCGGCGGCCGCATCGGCCAGGAGCACCACGGGAGCGGCAGCGGCCGCGAAGCTCACCGAGCCGGCGGCGCTCGATTGCTTGAGGACGGCGCGATTCTGAGCCACGGCGAACTTAAGGCTCGATAGCGCGGCCGGGAACTTGAAGTCGCTGGCTGATGCCTGATAGCTGCCGGCCACGAGCGGCTTGGGAGAGACGAAGGCGTACGCAAACGTACCGCCGCCGTCGACTCCGAAGGCGGACTGGAGAAGACTCGCCGATGCGGAGGTCAGATCGACCTCACACGTGCCGGCGGCCGTTCCAGGGGAGCCATAGCTCCAGACCTCAACGGGTCCCGCCGGCGCCGTGAAAGATGCGGCCCCGGCCGCCGCCGAAGCCGTTCCGAGCACTGTGCCGCCGGCGGTGGCGAGGGCGCTCGCGCTCGCGAGAGCGGAAGGAAAGGCGAAATCCGTCACCGTGAGCGTCAACGACTGGGCGCTTGGGTTGTCCCGGCTCGAGGCCGGCTGCAGCTGACCCACGGGATAGGTCGCGGCGAGGATCGGCGTACCGCCTGCGCTTGGCGTCACGGTGATGCCGTAGAGTCCTGCCTTGACGGTGGCGTCCGCTTGCGCGATCGCGAACAGCTGGTACGTGCCGGGATTCAAGCTGATCGTCGCGGGCGACGGCAGGACCGGCACGGCGATCTGCTGGCTCCCCTGAAACAGGGCGAGGATCGGCGCCGTCTGCAAGGCGACCGGGAATTGATCGTCCTGGTACGTAAGGACATAGGACCCTTGCGTGGTCACGGTGAGCGTGGCGACCGCCGTCGACACCGTCGGACTCGCCGGCGCCGACTGCTCGGTGATGTTGCCCGCAAGGGATGCGCTCTGAATGCAGGCCGACGGGCTTGCTTTCGGCGCCACACAAAGGTTGAAGGTTCCGATGCCGGCAGAGGCATTCGGAGTTCCGATCACCCGCAGCGTGTACTCCCCGACCGCCGCAGGCAGTTGCAAGGTCGCGCTCGCCGCCGGGGCCGACATCGTGGTCATGCCGACGATCGCAGCGCCCTGGGTCACCACCACACTTGCCGTCGCGAGCGGTGCCGGCGTCTGGAAATCGGTGAGAGTAAGGATCAGATCCTGCGACGTCGCGATCGTGAACGTCTCCTGGGTCGCCGCCGGAGCGCCGGTCGCGATCACGAGCTGCGTCTCGGGCGGCAGCGGATCGGTCGTCTGCGCGACTGCCCACGCCGGCAGCCCGAGCATCGCCCCAAGTACCAGGTACGCCGGACTCACGCGGATCGGCCGACGGCCGTCGAGGCAGCCTGCTTGCATCATCCCTCCTGACCGCGCATCCGGGATGCGCTCAGCTCTTTGGATTCGAACCGGGTGAGGGCGATTTGGGTAGCTTGTCGAGCGTCGCCCGCGCCTCGTCCAGACCGATGAATTGCGCTTTCGAGTTAACGACATGGGACAGGTTGTCCCGCGCGTCGGTGTCATCGCCTGCAGCCGACTGCGCCATGCCGAGATGGTAGCGCCACACGATCGCGTCGGGCGCCTTGGCGACCACGCGGCTCAGCACCGGGACGGAGTCCGCGGCGTCGCCGCGCTTGAAGAGCACCCAGCCGTAGGTATCGAGATACGATGGATTCGGCGAATTCGCGAAGCGCTCGGACAGCTGCTTGGCGCGATCGAGGCTGGCGGGGTCCTTGCGGTACGTGGCGAGGAGCATCGCGAGGTTGTTGGCGGCCACCTCGGATTGGGGATCGTTGCGCAGAACCTCGTCGTATTCCTGCATCGCCTCATCGGGTTTGCCGGTGCTCTCAAGCAGCGCCGCGAGTTGCAGGATCAGCTGCTCATTCTGATCGACGATCGGTAGCGCTCGGCGTAGCGTCGCGATCGCAACGGCCGGATCCTCCTTGTTCGCGAGTTCGGCGGCCGCCAGCCCCCGGTAGGCGGGCCACCACTTGGGCGTCCGCGCGACGGCCCGCTTGAAGGTGTCCTCGGCCTCCGGGTTGCGGGCGCCGCGCAGCAGCAGCTCGCCCTTGATGGCGAGCGCGTAGGAGCTCGAAGGAGAGTTGGCGATGGCCGCGTCCAATCGCTTCATGGCCTCCGGCATCCGCTTGGTATCGACGAGCACCCGCACGGCCGCCTGCAGCGGCTCGGCCGTGCCCGGCTGCAGTGCGGCGGCGCGATCGAACAGGCGCAAGGCATCGGCGCTGCGCTTCTGCTGTTCCGCGACCATGCCCTGGTACATGTATCCGATGCCCTCTTTCGGCCGCAAAGCGACGATGGCGTCCGCGGCAGACTGGGCCGTGTCGAAATCATGGGTCGACATGGCAATTCCGTATTGCGCATCGAGCGCCGCGAGGCTGTCCGGCTTCTGCTTGACGAACTCCGCGATGACCGACTTTGCCTGTTCCGGCTTACCGAGCTGCGCCAGCAGCTTCGCGAAATCCAGCCGCAGATCCAGGTCGTTCGGGTTTGCCTCCACGGCGTGACGCATGGTCTCCTCGGCCACGGCGGGCTCGCCGTTGGCCAGATGAGCGCGCGCCAGCGCACGCAGCACGCCCACGGCGTTCGGTTGATCGCGCAGCACCGCGCGCAGATCGGAGATCGCGCCGCGCGGATCGTTCTTGCCGAGCGCGATTGAACCGCGGATGAGGAGCGCATCGTCGTCGCGCGGGCTCTTGGCGAGGACTTCGCCGACCAGCGCCGTGGCGCCCGGTACGTCGTTCTGCTGCAACCGGAGCGCCGCGAGCCGGTCGCGGGCCACCAGTCCCGCGGAGTTCAGCTGCTCCTTCGCGATCACGCCGCGGTAAACGGACTCCGCCTCGGCCCAGTCCTTGCCGTCTTGATAGAACTTGGCGAGCGCAAACTTCGTCTCATTGTCGTCGGGCCCCGCCGCGACCATGGCCTTGAGCTCCTTCTCCGCCGTGTCCCGGCCGCGGCGGGCCGACAGGAAATCGATCAGCGACAGCTTCAAATCCCGCGACGCCGGCATATCCTTGATGGCCTGACGCAAGGTGCGCTCGGCCGCATCGGGCTGATCGGTCTGCGCGTAGAACTGCGCGAGGCGGATTCGCGACGGCCTGTCGGCGGGCTGCAGCGCGACGATCTTGATGAGTTGAGCTTCGGCATCGGCTCGCCGGGTCTCTTGCAGGTAGATCTTCGCGAGCACCAGACGCAGGTCCGTCGTCGCCGGAATTTTCAGAACGGAGCGCTCGAGCAGCGCCTGCGCCTTGGTGGTGTCGCCTTGAGATTGGTAGATCCCGGCGAGCACGGCCACCGCGTCCTCATTCGTGGGAGCGAGCTGCACGGCCCGCTCGCCGTCCGCAAGCGCCTCGGCGACCTCGCCCTTCTGAACGCGCGCCGCGGCGCGCACCGTGAGCAGAGCGGCATCGTCGGGATGCTTCACAAGAGCGGGCTTGACGAGATCGAGGGCCTGGTCGGGACCACCCGAGAACAGATAGAACTTCGCCAGCTTCGCCCGGGCCTGGACGTTGTCGGGGTCGACGTCGATGACGCCCTGATAGGATCGCGCAGCCTCGCGCGGATTGCCGAGCTTCTCGGCGACGAGACCCATGTCCAGGCGCGCTTTGGGATCCTTCGGCGCAATCTGCAGCGCATTTTGGAATTCCACGCGGGCCTTGTCGAACTTGCCGGCGGCAAGGAACGCCTCGCCCTTGCCGAGGTGCCGAGCCAGACGCGCCTGCGCGCCGCCGCAGCCCGAGGCGGACAGGACGAGCACGGCCAGCAACAGCGGCAGCAAGGGAGTCGACGGGGTACGCACCGACATAACTTCTTTAATTCCAAGGCGGGAGCGGACGTGCAGGCTACGCGGCCGATATGACGTGTGTGTGACGAATGGCGACGCGGCCTGCCCCTATAGCAGCGAGCGGACGACCAGCCCGGCAAGCAGCGTCACTGCGGCAATTCTCAGCCAGAGCACGCGCATCTCGGAGCGGCTCACGAGTACCTCGATCGCATAAAAAAGAACGACGAGCTTGGCGATGCCGAGTGCGCCTCCGTCCGGCAAGCCGAGGGTATCGGGCAAGCTCGGCACTACCAGCGCGACGAACAGCACGATCAGATCGAGCGGCGTCAAGGCGAAGCGCCGGTCGCCAGACAGGCGCAGCCGCACCAGCGTGCCGAGCGCCATGATCACGATCGCCGTCCAGATCGCCACGGCCGCGACCGGGTCGGCGTGTACGAGGGTGGCGTCGAGGTATGCGAGCACCGCGGCGGTGACGTACAGCGCCGCCTTCTCGATGGTGCTCAACGGTTCCGCGCGCCGCATTGCGAAGCCGACGGACACGACCGCGAGGAGCGCCCCCAACAGAACGCGCACGTCGCGACTCACGTCGGCCGTCTTCGCGGCGACCAGGAGCGCGTAGGCCCACAAGGCGAGGGCGGTGGCGAGATACGACCAGCGCGGCAGACGGCGCGGCTGACGGATGACGCTGATGGCGCGCACCAGCGCAGACTCTGCCGCCGCTTCGCGCGCGGAGCGAAAGCGCCAGTGCCGGCGCAAGGCCACCTGGAACAAGACGATCGCGGCCAGGAAAAAGATTGACACGACCACCAGGATGGAGACGTCGGACTCGTAGCGCATCCAATAGGCGAGCAAGAACAAGTCCGCCTGGATCGCGTAGATGACCATGACCGCCTCGTGATGGTCGAAACCGAACGACAGGAGCTTGTGATGGATGTGGTTCTTATCCGCGCTGAAGGGCGAGCGCCCCTCGCTGATGCGCTGCGTCATCACGCTCAAGGTGTCCAGAATCGGCAGCGCCAGCAGCAACACCGGTATCGCGGCGCTGACCATGCTGCTGCCGCTCTGGGTTGCGCGCAGACTCAAGACACCCACCGCGAAGCCCAGCAATTGACTGCCGGCATCGCCCATGAAAATGCTGGCCGGAAAGGTATTGAAACGGAGAAATCCCAGTACCGCCCCGGCGAACGCGAGCGCCAACGCCGCGCACGTGTCCTGGCCGCTGTGATAGGCCAGGATCGCGAGCGCACACAAGCACAGGAAGGTGGTTCCTCCCGCGAGCCCGTCGAGCCCGTCCGCAAGATTGATGGCATTGGTGATTCCGACCAGGAACAGAAAAGTCAGCGGAACCGAGAGCCAATGCGGCAAGAAGACGCGATCGGCGAGAGTCACCGAGTGGATCTGGATGTCGCCCCCGAAGATGACGATCGCGGCGGCGAGCAGCTGGCCGAGAAATTTGATCCGGTGATCGAGGTTGAAGCGGTCATCCAGCCCGCCGAACACCGTGAGCACACCCGCCGCGATCAGAAAATACCGATCCGCTGCGGCGAGCGGGATGACCAAGAGTGCCGCGATCGACACTCCGAGCGCCATGGCAACGCCGCCGATGCGCGGAATCGGCGCCGCGTGAACCTTGCGCTCGCCCGGGTGGTCTACGATGCGCCAGCGGGAGGCCATTTTGCCGAATACCGGCAGCCACGCCATGGTTACCACCATGGCGAGTAGAAACGGCATGACGAGCAGCACGGCCCTCGCTCAGTCGGGCACGTACCGCGGCAGGCTCGGCGCTATCCGCGCGGCGAGCTCGCTCAGGCGGCGATCCGCGGCCGCCTCATCGCTGCCCGGCGGCAGCGGTGTGATCAGGCGTACCAGAGCGCCGTCGGTTCGGTGGCGCGTCAGGGCGTCCCAGAACAAGTACCACTTCACTGCGAATTCATTGGTGATCACCCGACCGCGCTGCTGGAACCAGTAGTACACGAGCTCCTGCTGGTCGCCGAGCGCGATCAGCGTGCGGTTGATGCGCAGCGGCCTGCCCGCGATGCGGATGCCATCGAGGCTGCGCTGAGCGAAGTCCCGCAACTGCCACCCGCCTCCGGGAAGACAGGATCGGGGGGAATGGACGGCCTCACCCTTGCGCTGCGAGTGGTAGTACGCGATGTAGAGATTCACGGCCTGGCCGCCGGGACCCATATAGTCGGCCATCAGGTAATCGTCGAGCTTCAAGGCGTCGAGGTACACTCCGTCCATGGATTCCGCCCGCCCGCTCCAGCGGCCGAGCTCCATCGGGTAATCGGCGAAGCTCGCGCGCGTCGGATAGATCTCCGCCGGCCGCGGCATCAGCGCCGTGATCACGGCAAAGATCATCAGCAGCCCGCAGGCGGCGACGAACGCAGCTGGCACGGTGCGCCGCGCGATCGGCGCGCCGCGCGGGGAGGCTGCCGGGAACTCGATGCCGAACAGTTGCCGCCAGGTTCCGGACTCGCGGCCGATGCGGTTCAGCACCGCGATCTCGCCGAGCATCAGTGCCGCGCTCGCCATGAAGACCGCCCAGCCCTGAAACTCGTGCAAGAAGCCCTCCGCCGTGCCGATACCCCAATGCTCGACCATCAGGCCGATGGTCCCGACCCGAAAGCTGTTCATGAGCAGCGTGAGGGGGATGCTCGACAGAAAGAGCGTGATCCGCTTCCATCCTGCGCCCTTGTAGAAGTAGGCCATCAGGAAGCCGAGCGTCATGAGGGGGAACAGGTAGCGCAACCCGTTGCACGCCTCGGCTACCTGCAGCTTGTAGCCGCCGAGATCGATCACGTTGCCCTCGACATAGACGCTGATATCGAACAGGCGCATAAACCAGACGCCGAGCTGAGACGACAGTAGCTGGAGCTTGGTCGACAGATTCGCCAGCACGAACTGCGGCAGCGGAACCATGAAAACGAGGATGAACAGCGGCACGAACAGCAGGCGAAACGCCGCGGCACCGGTGAAAGCGAGCACCAAGCCGAACAGGGTGACGAGATAGGCATACTGGACCAGGGTGTAGATCGTTCCCAGCTGGCCGAGCAGCAGCAGCGCGCCGCCGAGCAGCACCAGCGCGGCGCCCCACCAGCTGCCGGCGAAAGAGACCCGCTCGAGCCGGTCCTTTTGCTGCCAGACGAGGAATGCCGCGACCGGCGGAATCAACAGCGCATGGCTGTACTCCGGCTCTTCGAGCCACCATCCCCACATCCGGAACAGTCCGTCCCAGAAGAGCCATAACGACAACGTGAACGCGGCGCAGACCGTCAGTACGACAGCGGAAGAGAGTCTCCACACTGTGCCGGCGGGCACGTGCGGCGTGAGGGCTTCAACGGACATGGCGCCGAAGATCGCAACTTCATATTGCAGGGCCGTGACATGCGCGCGTGGCCGGCGATTTCAGGCCGCCGGTGAGAATTTCGGGCGGATGCCCCGCACCGCGGCGGGCGAGCCGGCAACCACCGTCCAGGGCGCGACATCATGGATCACCGTGGAGCGTGCACCGACGACCGCGCCCTGGCCGATCTTCACACCCGGACCTACGAACACATCGGCGGCAACCCATGCGCGGGCATCGATGACGATCGGCGCGACGATCAGCGGCATCGCGGGGTCCCGATAGTCGTGACTGGCCGAGCACAGGTAGGAATACTGGCTGACCGTGGCGTATGCGCCGACCGTGACGCGCGCAACGTTGTAGCAATCCACATCGTTGGCCAGGCAGCTGTGCGCTTCCATGGTGAGGTTCCAGGGCGCCCAGATCTTTGCGCGCGGGTACGGATGCGCGCCCGCCGCGACGCGCGCGCCGAAGCCGCGCAGCACCAGCCTGCGCCACCCATGAAGGAAGGTCGGGCTGAACCGGTAGGCGGTGTTGTGCACGAGGCCCCACAGCACTCGCGCGAAGCGATTGACGAAGGTCAGGTGGACCCTGGAAAAGGAGAAGGAGCGCGCCAAGGTCTGGCCGCAATCCGAGGGTCGTGGGTCAGGTAAGATTTCTGTCATGCATGGCCACCACACTAACGGATCAATGTTGCAAATGACACAAGTGCTGCGCGGGACGGCTTGCCCGAGAACTGCATCGCTGAGGCCGCCCCGTGAAGCTGCCCGCGCGCATGTCACCCGATTTGTGGCATGAATCCAAAGGCGGCGTACTTGGGGCGTCTTGCGCTCGCGAGCCTGGTGATGTTGACCTGTCGGACCCCTGCCACGACTCAACCGCCGCGACTGTATCGACAGCCCATGTACGAGAGCCCCGTGCGCGCCGGGCCCGACGACCTTGTGGTGCTCGCGGGGGACGGCCTCAGCGCCCAGGATGTGGTCGTCTACCAGGCATTTGCCGCGGGCGAACCTGCGCCGGAGCCTCCTGCGGCAGTACCGGCGCATTCGACCGCCGATCTCGGCGTCGCGGACATCGTGAGCGCCCAGAGCGCCCTCATGCTGACCATTCGTCTGCCCGGTGCGATCCTCGCTGACCGGTCGTATCTCATCCGGGTGCGAACTCCGGACGGTCAATGGAGCAACGCGGCGGCGATCAATGATCCGCGGCCGCTTTGGCTATCGCCCAGCATCCTCTATGCGTCGGCGTCACGAGCCTCCTTGCCTCGGTATCTCAAGGTCATCGGTCGAAATCTGCAGCCGCGCGCCGGTGTGCCGCTCATGATTCGCTTGCGGGGAGCGCGCTCCTACGTATTGCAGCAACCTCTGGGCAGTGAAGGGAACGTGAGCGTCGAGCGCTATGCGGCGCTCCGGCGTTTGCCGCCAACCCTCGCTCCGGGCGAGTATCGCGTGGCCGTGAGCGCCGACTCGAAGGACTGGATCGAGGTCCCCGGGCCGGCCTTGCGAGTGCAGGCCGATCCCGAGACGCCGCAGGAATTCCTCCCGTCCGACAGACAATTCGGCGGTTGCCGTCCCGACGACACGCTGGACGATACGGCCTGCATCGCGGCGGCGATTCAGGCTGCGGCGGCGGCCCGCGGCTCGGTCGTGCTCGGGCGCGGCATCTGGGATGTATCGGCGGGCATGCTCGTGTTGCCCGAGGGAGTGACGCTGCGAGGCGAAGGCCCGCGAAATACGCGGCTCATCCGGCACGACCTCCCCGGCACCGATACGGACCGCCCCCTCGTCACGCTGCTCGGCCGCAACGAGGTTCGCGGTATCTGGTTTGCGACCGATCACATCTTTGGGAGGCACGATCGCAGCCGCCCGATTCTGCAGCTGGGCTACAGATTCATGGACGCAATCTCGACGGCGCCCGCCGCTCCGGTACGGGATGTGTCGATCTATGACAATGTCTTCGACAAATCCTTTGGCGCCATCGTCGACGGCGGAGCGCCGATCGAACGGCTGATGGTGACGTTCAACCGCTTCGGCGATTATCACGTCGCTCTCGAGCTCGGAGGCGACCGGCGCAACGTCAAGAGCCGCTTCGGAATTGCGGATTCGATCATTTCGCACAACACCTTCATAGCCGGGAGCCATGTCGATCCCGGGCAGAATCAGGGCGTGCTGGTGAGCGAGATCGGGGCATCCAATCGGCTGGATCTCAGCGACAACATCGCCGACGGCTCCAGCCGCGAGTTCCTCAACGCACGCGAGGATGCGCCGGGGTGGCGGGCGGCGTTTTTTTTTCACATGAACGACAGTCACGAGATGCTGCTGATCTCGAACAACGCGGCGACCTGTACGGGCGACAAAGCGGGCGACGGCGAGGCGGTCGCTCTGGATAACAACGCGAATACGTTTGGCCTGTCGGCAGCGGCTCCGGTCGTCAAGGCATCGCTGAACGAGGTACGGATCAACCGACCCCTCGTGGCCGTGCAAAACGGCCGCGCCGTCGACCCCGCGGCCTACTACGTGGGTCACTGGATCCGGGTAGTCCAGGGCCGCGGCATAGGCCAGGTGCGCAGGATTGTTTCATATCGTCTCGATCCCTCGAGCGGCGGGGGCGCCTTCAGCGTTGACCCCCCGTGGGACGTGCCGCCCGCCGCCGGGGAGTCCCTGGTCACCATCGCCCGCGAGTTCTGGCAGGTCTATGTGGTCGGCAATACGGTCGATCAACGCAAGCCCCTCTGTACCAAGGCGAACATCACCCGGCCCAAAGGCGGTGCGATCTCGATCTGGGGCGAATCGAGCGACGTCGCGGTGGAGGGCAATCGTCAATTCGACACCGACGGCATCATCTTCCAGCAGCAGTATGGCGCGGAAGAGCCCGGCTGCGGCGAGTGCCGCAGCGAAACGACGATTCCATCCTTCCTGGAGATTCGCGGCAATTTGATCGACGGCGAATACGACTGGGATTCCGCCTGCAGCATCTCCGGGATCATGGGCTCCTATGCGGCAGCCCCTAACCGGCGGCTCGTCCCGCCGCTCTTGAGCGTGGGCGTGTCGATCTCGCACAACGACATCGTCCACGCGGACGGACTCGGCGGTGGGGCGATCACGATCCAGCCGACGTGGTATCGGGGACCGAGCGGGTACGCAAAGCCGCTCGTGGAAGGAATCCTCATCGATCACAACCGCGTGGCCGCCGTCTCCGGAACGTGGGCGCGGGCGGCGTGCGGCTACCCGAGCTCGCGCCGTGTCGGCATTCGCCTGGCGGGCGGCACCAATGTCGCCGCCACCGTGCTCTACAAGAATTCATGCGATGACGTGGCGCTGCCCTTCATGGACGAAGCCGTTCGCACCATCCTGGTTTGCGACCGCTCCCCGGCGAATTCATGCGGGTGCCTGCGTGGCCGCTGACGGCATACTCTCGATCGGGATCGTCGGTGCCGGCGAAATCGTGCGCCGTTTGCACTTGCCGGTACTCGCGAATATACCGGACGTCCGGGTAACGTGGATTTGCGACAGCCGGGCTGAGCGTGCCCGCGCGCTTGGGAAGACGTACGGCGTTCGCGCTGTGCGCCCGCTTGCCTTGTCCGACTTGCCGCAATGCGACGTCGCCCTGGTCGCGATTCCCGTGGAGGCGCGCCGAGACTATTTGCTGCACTTCGCGCGCGGCGGGACCGCGGTGCTTTGCGAGAAGCCGTTTGCGATGACCGCGCATACGCACCGGGAGCTCGTCGCGCTTTTCCCACCGTACGCTCTCGGCTGTGGGTTCATGCGGCGCTTTTATCGATCGACCACGCTGCTGCGGCATATCGTCACGTCAGACATGTTGGGTGCTCCTCGCAAAATTCATGTCAGCGAGGGCAACCGCTCGAAGGGCAGCGGAGTCGATTCTTCGTTCCTGGATGATCCACGTCTCGGCGCCTCGCGGGGTGTCCTGATGGATCTGGGCTCGCATTCGATCGATCTCGCTCTGTTCGTCTGCGGCGCCGAGCGCTTCGAGGTCACCTCCAGCAAGAAAGAGCTCGACGGTGCCGTCGATCGAAAGGTCACCGCTACGGCGAAGCTTCACCGCTCGACGGGCGCATCGGCCCGCACCATGGAACTCGACTACGGCGTGAGCTGGGTCGACCGCCAAACAAACCAGATACGCCTCCACTTCGAGCAGGCGATCGTCTGGAGCGAGCTTGGCGTCGCGGGAAGCGTCTTCCTCGGAGATCCCGCTTCTCCGCGCAAATCGGTTCTATTGACGTCGCCGCTGCCGGGAGCAACGACTTTCAATCAGGCCTTCTACCTGGAATGGAGGAGCTTTTTGGACGGTGTTCGAACGCAACGCGAATCTCTCGTTTCGGCCCGCAGCGCCCTGCTGACCACCGCGCTCTCCGAGCAGCTTCTCGCCCCGGCGGGTGCATCCCATGGGTAAGGTGGCCATCATAGGCGCCAACGGTCAAGTAGGCGCTGAACTTTGCCTGCTGCTTGCAGACCGTCCGGACTTTCAGCTGATACCGATTTGCCGTACGCGCAGCGGGTCCGCGTTCCTGCGCTGGCAAGGGATCGCCTGCCGGCACGGGCGCGTGGCGGATGCGCGCGATGCCCAGCGCCTGCTCGCCGACTGCGATGTGGTCATCAATTGCTCCTTGGCCACCGGAACCCCGGCCGAGATTCGGAATACCGAAGATCGAATCGTGCACAGCGCTTGCGCTCACTCGATGCCCGGCGCCAGCATCATTCACTTCAGCACTCAATCGGTGTACGGCGACCCTCGCGGCTCGCGTGCGATCCGCTGGCGCAACCCCTACGGCCGCGCGAAATTGGCCACCGAGCGCAGCATTCGCCGTGCTGCGCGGCAATTCGCAAAAAAGGCCTATATTTTGCGATTGGGCCACGTGTGCGGCTCTTTGCAGGAGATTTCAAACACCATTCGCAGCCAAATCCAAGCGGGCGACGTCGTCCTGCCCCGCGCCGACCGCTCGTCCAATACCGTTTACACGGCCGCAGTCGCCGGCGCGGTGCTGCAAATCATCGAAGGACAGGCTGAGCCGGGAACCTACGACCTGATGAACACTCCGCGCTGGACCTGGAGCGCAGTGTACGAGTATGAAAGATCCCAGTGCGGCGTCGATGATTACTCGCCCGAATTCGCAGATTCAGAGGGGGCTCCGGGCGGCGCAAAGTTCCTGCGGCGCACTATTGCCGGTCTGGCTGGAAGCTTGGCATCGATCGAATGGATTCGCGACGTCCTCGCGAAAGTATTCGCACACCTGCCGGATGGTCTGAACGCGCATGCTCAAGCGTGGTGGTACTTGCGGCGTGCAAGAATGGAGATGGGTGCGTTGCATACCCGGCGCCCGATGGCGGAGCACCTCACATGGATCGAGAACGGGACACGTTTCTTCCCGGCGGCGCGCCAGACGAAGGAGCTATTGGCCACAACATTCATTGGGCCGATTCTGAGGGAACGTGCCTCATGGCCCGAGGATTTACCGGATGCTCCAGGCTCCTCAGCGCAGCAGGTTTGAAAACGGCACTTGAGCGCCGGCCGTTTCTGAAGCTTCGCGGACCCCTTTGCGCATATCGGTCGCGGCACCGGATGCTCGGCGCGCGAACAGCCAATGCATCAAGCCGATCGCGGCGACCGAGCGCAACCACACTACATAGGCGACTGCGATCGTTCCCTCGGAGCCGATCGCAAACGCGTAGACCGTCACCACGACGATCAGGAGACGGGTTATCGACACATGCGCATCCGCACTACAGCGTATACCGATGAATCCCAGCAGCAAGCCGATCATCGGCGAGATCAGCAAAATGCCGGGCCACCCGAAATTCCAGTAGATTTCGCCGACATGCGAGGGCGAAATATACGTGTCCGCGACTGCCGATATGTCAAATTCCCGGTTGAATACCTGACCGACGGCCAGGGAGGGTTTGTCGGCCCATACTATCTTCGGAATGAATGCGGCCGCGAGGGGCGTCAGGGTCGCGCCCATCTGGAAGGGCTTGTCGACGCCGATCCTGCCGACGATCAAATCCACGCTCGGCTTCAGCGAGGACCGTTGCCAAAATGATTGCGATTTATAGGCGGAGCCTCCGACACCGGCCTCGACCTTCTCATTTGCCAGCAAGGAGCTCTTGAGCGTGTCGACGAGGTTCTCCAGCGTTTGGAGCGATGTGACGCCTCCCTCACCGCGCACCTGCAGGCGATAGGCTTGAAACACCGGAAATGCCAACAGAATGAACAGGGCGGCGCCGAGCAGCCAGGCCTTGGGGAGTCTTCCTTCCACGTAGGTCTTGGTGATGATCACCAGAATCCCTGCCTGCATCGCTTCACCTTTGTAGTCGGCCACAAAGCCCAAGACGATCTGTGCGAACACTACCAGCAGAATCAATGCAAGCAGGTAGACTCGCTTGTACCGGGCATATGCATAAGCGAGGATCAGGATGCCGAGCGGTTGAATGAGTTGACCGAGCATGAAAATGGTGGTCAATCCAGGCCCCAACTGACTCAGATTTTTCATCAGACTCGCGTTGGTGCGATCTGTAATGACGAATGTCTGCCAGTAAACGAGGCTCGCTGTGCCGACTATCCAAAAGGTGAGTCCCACTCCGAGCACCGCCGTGTACGGCCAATCCGCCGGCGCAATTTGCCGCCCTTCCCCGCCAAACCATCTCACACCCGCGTGATACCCGGCAATGACCGCGGCCGCCGAGGCCAAGATGACGCATTCCGTCGCCGTTATTGCGCCCACATCGACGTTCGGTGTCCGGCCCGTCAAGGCCGACATCAAATCGAAGGTGCCGAAGTAATTGTAGAAGATCACCAGATACACGCTGAGAAGGAAGAAGCCGCCGTTTATGCGGTCGAGCTTCAAGATGGGACTCGAACACAGGGCAGTCAGCAGGAGGATATACAGAACTCGAGGGTTTGAGGGCGCGGAAGCCGCGCCGGAAATTCCCAAGGCCGCGAGAGCGCCGAGATTGATCGCCAAATACAAGAACACGCGCAGGGACCGGGTGAAGAAATAGCCCGGGGCGGCTTCGGTACTCTGCATCTGGGCGCCGCGGCCTTGCTAAGGCGGTGTGGCGCCGCAGGCGTGGGGAGCCTGCGCCTCAGCATAAAGAGTCATGGCATTGCGCCATTCGTCGAGCCGATCCTTGCCTTCGAAATGCGAAGACTCCGTGGTAAACGGCGATCGCCGCGCGACATTGATAAATCCAGCCGCCCGAAGAAGCTGTGCCAGCGTTTCGAAATCATAGGCGAAGTGATGACCGAATCCGTGTGCGATCTCGTTCAGCATGATCATCGGCGTCTTGCCGCCCCGGTGAAGGTCGAAGAGTGGATCGCACTTGCCCGACCGGTGAGCCAGATATTGCTCCACGAAGTACTCGCCGTCCGGAACACCGATGCGCACGCGCCCGCCGGGCGCAAGAATTCGATTCATCTCGGGCAGAATCGTCTTTGCGACGGTTTGGAACGGCAGATGCTCCAAAAAATGCTCGGAAAAAATCGCGTCAACCGACCCGCTCGTCAGCGGCAAGCCGCGGCGCATGTCGCACGTCAATACCTCGACGCCCTTTGCGGGGGGCGGTGTGTAGCAGTCGACGTTGACCCAACCGGGGATCAAGGCATTGCCGCATCCCAGATGGACCAGCAAATGCCGCCCGGCGGCAAGCCTGCGAACCTGACGCCTGAACGTCACGCTCATGGCGCAACGGCTGCGCAGCAGCACCATATCGAGCTCGTAGCGCAATTGCGAGGCGGTGCCGTGATTGAATCCGATGCTGCTCCACAACTGGCGCAATCGCGAGCGCGCGCCGCGGGGAATTCTCGAATAGGGTGACCAGCTTTGCTGTACTTGGTGCAGGGCACTCCCGGCATCGCCCTCGCGGACAGGCTGCGACGAAATGATCATGCGGTATTGCCGGGAAAGGTACTGCCGAGATTGGCAGTAGCAGCCTATTCGGCGAACATTGCAAGGGCGTTTCAGCGTAACGCCACGCCGAGCAAATCCTTGAGCCGGTGCTCGTAAGTATGGTCGCGGTGCGCGCGGATGCGGCCGCGCTCGGCGATGGCTTTCGCAACCTCCGGGTGCCGTACGAAATGTCTGACTTTTTCGACCAGCTCATCCGTCGATCGATAAGTGGTCACTTCCACGTCGGGGAGAAAATGCTCTTCTAGCGTGGGTACCCATGTGATCAGCTGAAAGCCGCCGCACCCGGCGATTTCGAATGCACGGCAATTCAGCGCGTCGACCTCCGCATAATGCAAAGTATTGAGGCAGATGGCCGCAGCCCGGGACGCACGAACCTTGTCGTCACCATAAACATGGCGCCCCATGAAATTGCCCGATAATCGATTCACCAACCAATCGGGGCGCGACCCCCACACTCTGATGTCGAAACCATCGAGCTGCTGCAAGATGGCCTGACGGTAATAATAAAGCGTTCCTGCGAGCATCACGTCGCAGCCGTAGAGTTCTCGATCACGGGCAGTCAGTTCGATCGGCCGGTGCACGCGCGGATTGCATGCTTCCGGCAGGTAGTGGAAAGGGGTCGTGCGGATCATTCGCGAAAATAGATCCTGCATGTAGCGATCCTTGACGAACACCGCGTCGTATCCCGCGCCCAGCAGATATTGCCGCCCGAGCGTCGTCATCTGGTCTTGGCACCAGCAAACTACCGGCACGTGCGCGACCCTGCGGATCGACTCGACGGTCTTGGGCGAGATCTGATTGCCCAAAAGCACGAGAACCACGTCCGGAGAGAACTCCTGCACCTTGCGCACCAACCGTGGCTCGATCAGACGCTCCGGCTCGCGAAATGCGATGCTGGATAGCTTCTGCAAAACCCTCGACGTCCCCCCCGCCCAGCCGGCCGCCGTGCCGCGATTGTGAAAAAGCCATGCCTCGCAGCCGAGACTGCGCAGCGAATCAGTCACGTGCCACTCGAAGCAATCTGGGTAGGCGTTGGAGCCTACTACCAGGACCCGCTTCCCTTCGAAACCGGACGCCTTCTTTGCGCGCGACTCACTCATCGAAGTTCGATTGCGTTCGCGCCGGAGGCGAGTCGCCGAGCCAGCAGCCGCCGGGCCGTTATGGAACTTCCCCATCGGCCTCCTCCGGACAGCAAAAATATCAGCCAGCGGAGAACCGCCGGTAGGAATACCCGATGTCGTGAACCCTCTTGAGCAAGCTTCGTCAAGTACCGCCTATCGCCGGTGGAAAGCAATTGTCTGATCGCGACCCATCGCTGAAACGCATCGAATTGCAGCGTTGAATGCGTTTTCAACAGAAATTCAGGCGTTGCACCTTTCAGTCGCTGAAAGAGATCATCTACTATTCTGTATTGCTGGTAGACCAGTTCGCCGTGCCGGTTCAAGTGTATCGACGCTTGCCCGGAATGGCGACGTACGCAGGTGATGTTTTTCGGCTCGAGCAAGAAGGGAACCGTTCGTCCCGCCCGGCCCCAAAATTCGTAATCCCCCGTGTAGGGGAGTTGCTGGTCGAACCAGCCGACATCCCGGATCAGATGCGTCTTTACCGACATGTTGGAGAGGTTGCCGGAGATGCAGCCGAACACGAAAAAGACGAGATCCGAAGCGGACGGCTCGATCAACAGAGGCAGATGCTTGATGCCCCATCGTCCAATTTCATTGGTCGCGTTTTCAGCTGTCCAATTTTCCCGGATGAAACCGATTCTCGCGGGGACGTTGTTCCAAAGCTCGTGCAAATAGCCCAGTGAGGCCGAATCCAGGAAGTAATCATCTTGGCAAAGTATTTGGCTGATCGGCGCGCCGGCCCGACCGAAGAGAAAGTTCAAGTTGCCGAATATGCCAAGGTTCCTGTCCTGCTGGAACACCCGTATCCGCGGATCGTGCAGTGAGGCCAGCCACTCCCTGGAGCCGTCCGTGGACCCGTCATCGCTTACCAACAACTCCCAATCGGTAAAATCCTGCGCCAGCACCGACTGGATGCAGGTGTGCAGGAACGGGAGCCCGTTCCAAACCGGAGTGATGATCGAAATACTCGCGACTTTCATCTCTTTCTAGGTCCCGATTTTGCCGCAATACGCTGGGCGGGTGTCCCGCTGCGCATGGACTACCGCTTGATGGCCTTGAGGATCACTTGTTCCCCGAACAGGTTGGGCCAAGCGCGGCATACCCCGGAATCGATCCAAGCACACAGCGAGGCGGGAAGAACATAGCGGCGCAGCCCCCACAATGGAAAACTGCCGTGGGCCATCTTCGCTTGGAGCTTCAAATCAGGCGATGCCGCCAGAAGAAACGCATCGGCTGTTTGAAAGGTGAAGAAGCGCAGGTGCGTGACGTCGAGAGGACCCATGTCGGTATATGTGAAATCCCCCCTGAGAATTTGCCCCCGCATACGCCACGAGGCGATATTCGGGACGGCGATCAAAACGCTGCCGTCGTCCTTCACCAGGCTGCTGTAATCCGCCACGATCTTCTCAGGGTCGCGCAGATGCTCGAGTACGTGGGAAAAGACTATCGCATCGTAAGTCCTCGATCGAACGTCGCCGGGGATCCCGGCCTCGATATCGAACACCCAGCAATCCCTCATGTGTTTGCGCGCGAGCGCCGCCTCCGCGTCGGATCGGGTGATCCCGTCCACTGAGCAGGTGGGGAAGCGTCGTTTGATCAGGGCCGCGTTGTCGCCGGAGCCGCAACCGACGTCGAGGATCTGCCGACATTCGGCGCCGAGCAGGTCGATCAACGGAGCGTTCCCGTCATTCGTGTAAACGCGATCCGCGTGCTGCCGCGCGTTCAAAGTGAAGCGCGCCTGATGCGGGCGACCAGCGCGTACTCGCGGAGTCGGTCCGCCAAATAGCTCCTCGCCGGGCGTGGTGCGGCATTCCAAAGCAGCGTCGTCCCAAGCCACCACGCCGCCAGGTAGGCGATCAGCCAAAGTCCCAGCTCGTGAGGCCAGATCGCGATCAGGAGGGAAGTCGCGCTGGTTGCCGCGACCGCGATCGCGCAAATGCGGAACGCTCGATCGGGCCACAGGAGTCCCGCTTCCTGCAGCCAGCCCGCACAGTTGCGCACATACATCGCGCTGGCGCCGAACTCGCAGACAAGAAGCGCAAGTGCGGCGCCGCGGATTCCCAAACCGTGGGTCAATGGCAGCAGCACGACGAACAGCAGCACCGCGGCGATTACCGCTATCCGTAATTGCAAGGTCACCAGATTGCTGCCCGAGCAAATAGCCACGGCCGGCAGCGAAACCATGTTCACGAGCACGCTCGCCGACAAATAGCCCAGCAGCACACCGTCATAGGGGAACGCGTGTCGCGTCCACCAGGGGAAAATGACGGGCATCACCGCCTGCAATGCCACGGTCAGCGGACAGAAGATCAGCACGAGGAGCAGCCAAAGTATGCTGAAGGCCCCCTCCATGTGCTCCTGCTTGCGCTCCCGAACGTATCTCATCAGCTCGGGAAGGAGCGGTGCGTAGACGCTGTTCATGCACTGATTCGCCGTATTCCCCGCGGTACGTTGCGTCGAGAACTCCGCCAGCTTGGTCGGACCCACGACCGGCAGCATCACCAGGCGAAATCCGGTCTGGCGCACCGTCTCGAGAAAGAGCCGGAGCAATACATAGATGGAACGATGCAGCGTGTGAAATCCGAGCTGCATATTCGGCCGCTCGAACGAGATGCCGATCCGAACGGCAACGCGGATGCCGTCCAGAAGCGAAATCGAATAGAAGATCACGGTCGTCGCCACCTGCGACAAACCAACCGCGAGCAGGCCGCCACCGCGCGCCAAAACGCATGCGGGCACGACCGCGCTCAATATCACGTAGGGCAACCCGAGCCACGCGTATCGCGCGTAATACCCGATCCCGGACAGCACTCTCACCAGCAGACTAGCTCCGGTGACTATGATGAGCCATGAGGCCATCTGCGCCAGCGCGACCCACACCGCAGCATCCGTCAAGGACGAATCGGCGGCCATGCTCGGAATCAACAGGCGGGCGAGAAGTCCCGTCTTCCATAGTCCAATGACCGCGAGAACCTGCACCAACGCGATCAGCAGCGCGATCGGCACGGCGGACCACAGCATTCGCTCGAGCCCGCGGATATCCGCGGCTCCGATCCTGATGAACTCGTTCTCCAGGAAGGTCAAGTGCGCCATCCCAAAAATCGTGCCGAGCGAGTAGAAAGTCTGCAGAGCAAGCCAAACGCCATAGGTTTCCGACGACCAGAACGACAGATAAACGGGCACCAAGGCGAGCTGGCTCACCAGCGTCACGGCCACCCGGCTCCATGTCGCGAGGCTCCCAGACGCGATTCGATTGAACGCCGTCACCGGCGGCCTACGTCGAGCCTAGCGGATAAATCCGGCTCACGGAAAAGCGGCGACGGAGGAATACGCGCCGGAGCAGAATATTCGCGACCTCCACCGGCTCCCGCCAGCGCCGCATCCGCCCACCGAGAGCCCGCAATGATAGATTCTTGGCGATCGGCAGCGTGTCGGTCTCGTACATATCGAGCAGCGTGAACCATAGATTCGCGTGCGACAAGGCTGCGGCCGACGGCAGGTGAATCTTGATTCGCTTCGATGCAGTCCACACCGAGAACATCTTCAATTTTGCGCAATCGTTGACGACGACGGCATGAACCTCGAAGACCACGGTGCCGGGAGGCGCGGTCTTCACGATCGAGACCGCTGATCGCCCGGGGTCCACGAGCCAATCCTGCACTCCTGCGGAATCGTTGACCCGGAAAGCCACCGAGGGCATTTTCCAGCGCCTGATCAGCCAGGGAATCGCGCGGAAGAAGCTCTGGAAATAGACCTCGAATGCCCCGTAATCGCCCACGGCGCGGGCTTCCACGTCGCTTTGCGCCGCCAGCTTTTCGGCGTTTCTGCGCAACATGCCATCGACATAAGCGTCGCGCTGCGCGAAATCGAACGGCGCGAGGACGAAGCCGCCGTGATCGCTCCATGAGCTCCCCGGCGGCATCACGACGCACTCCGTTCCGGAGCCCCGCTCCGCGGCAATCGCGGCACAGCGCCTTTTGGCGAGCTCCGGCGTGGTCGCCGTCGAGTTGAAACGCACGGTTTCGGGGTGCAGAAAGCAGTGATTGCTCGCGAACGGAACCGCGTAGCGGGCACCGGTGTAGATCGCACAGCGGGCGAATTGGTCCGCAGAATCGTAACTATCGTCGTTCTGCGGCAGGAGCCTCTCGTGATTCTCGACGCAGTGAGGTATTGGCGATGCGCTGGAGTGGCTGCGGAAGATGAAGTCGATCCTCGGGTGCCTCCGCAGGACCTGCTTCAAGGGCAGCCCGAATAACTTGCAATCGTTGCAGTTGAACAGCGTGTAACCGCCGCCGGAGAACACGGCTGCGCTATCCACTCCAAAACCGAACTGGTAGGAATAAAGCTCGAAATCCGGACCGAGGCGGAAACTTCGACCATGCGGCACTTCGATGATGTCGTGAAAGCCCAGCCACTCGAGGTCGTCGATCATGCGTCGGGTGGGTACTTTCGGAACGATCACCGTCGTCTTCGGATCAAACAATTTTCTGAGCGACGGCCCGTGGAAGTGGTCCCAGTGCAGGTGGGTGAGGTAGATGTACCTCGGCGCGAGATTTGCCACGAGCGCGCAGTCCGGCTCCGGGAAATTCCACCAGCTGCGCCAGTAGCACGATCCCAGCAGCCACGGATCGCACACCACGCGCACTCCATCGTGCTCGACAGCCAGGCCGGCGTGACTCAACACGGTGAATTTCATTCGGACTCTTTTTTCATGACGATCGGTCCGGGTGGCCGAGGATCCGGCTGTACTCGGCTTCCATCTGCGCGGCTACCCCCGCCCAGGACAAGCGCTCGATGGCCGCCTGTCGGCCCAAGGCGCCACAGCGCCGGCGCTGAAACTCGTTTTGGTGAAGATCGGCGATGGCGCGCGCGAGAACGCGCGGCTCGCCTGGAGTGATCACGCCGGCCCCGACCTCCGCCACGAATTTCGCGAGCCCAACCTCCGGCGTGATGACCACGGGACACGCCATCGCCATGGCTTCCGCCACCACGTTGCCGAAGTTCTCCGAATAGGACGGCAAGACGAGCATCTGCGCGTTCTCATACAGCGCCCATTTGTGCTCGTCGTGCACCTGCCCGAGGAACTGGAGCCGTTGAGCGACCCCCTCGCTTCGCGCAATCGCCTGAAGCTCGGGCAAACAACCCTCATCGTCGTTTCCCGCGACGATCAGCGCGAGGTCCGGCACCCACTTCCAGGCGCGTATCAGTCGATCGAGCCCTTTTTTCCGGTTGACGCGGCTCAAAAACAGCGCGTACGGTCGCGGCAGACCGTGAAAAGGGCCGGCGCACAGCGGAACATGGCGGCTCGGCCAGCTGACCCCGTTGGGAACGCAAAAGATCTCGGGCAACTCGAGGCCCAGTGCCTTTGCCTCGTCCGATTCAATTTCGGCCGTGACATGCACGCGCGCGGCGCGCGACAACGATCGCCGCTCGACCATCTCGATCCACGCGGATTTCGCCCATCGGCTCTTGCTGCGAATCACGCTCCCGACCAGCATGCCTCGAGGCGACATCAGGTACGGTACGCCCGCACGATGCGCCGCACGCGCCGCACTGTACGTCGGCCACAGGAAGACGGAGTGCAGGTGCACCAGATCGAAACTCGACACGGCGCTGCGCAACTGCCTGCTGAGTGCGGCGGACCAGCATAGCCGACGAAACGCGGTGACCGGGAAGTAGTGGATCGAAACGCCGTCCATATCGACCGGGATACCCAATGGAACGTCCAGGTCCCGGGCCCCATCGATATTGGTCGTGTACACGCTGACTTGGTGGCCCCGATGCACCAGCGCCGCGCAGAGTGCGTGAACCGAGCGGATCGGTCCGCCGTAGCGGACCGCAGGATAGTAAGCGGGGACGACCTGCAATATTCGCAGTCTGGCGGGTTCGCCGGCTGGGCGTGCGGACGGTATTTTCGACATAGAGAGACGCCGATATGCCCCGATCAGAAAGGACTGCGACAGGCGAGCATTTCATCCCCGCAATATGGGCTTTTTATGACAGGTCGCAATTTCAAGCCAGCTTGCGATCCAAGAAGCCAGCGAGCCGCAACCCCATCGCCATCGCCGTGAACGTGGGATTGGCGGCGCCCAGCGAGGGAAACACGGCGGAACCGGCAACATAGGCGTTGCTCGTGCCGTGGATCAATAAGTTGGCATCCACGACCCCTTCCTCGGGATCCGCCGACATGCGGGTCGTTCCTGCCGGATGATGGATGTCGTACGGATTATTCGCTTGCATTGTCGCGCTCGCGGCGAAATCAACGTACTCGAGCCGCGCAATGCGATCGAGATGGTTGGCGGACCAGAATCGTGCGATTGCGCGCTCGACGCTCATCCCCACGCGAATCGCGTCGCCGCCTGACTCCCAATCGACGTGCATCGGCCGATGCCCGCCCGTTGCGGGTTTGGCCAGATAGAGCCGATTTTCGCGTATCGGTCGCTGCTCAAAATCGCATTGCAGGAATATGTCAGCCTTGCTCGGAAATGACAGGCGCTTGCGCATCAGCCTGTCGAACGCTATTTCGGCAACTCCTGGAAGTGCAGGCGGGAGCCGCCGTGCCGCGGCGAATGCCGCTCGGAGGTTGCCGTACTGGCGGCCTCGCAACACATCGCGCATCAATGCAAAACCTGAATCGGCGCCGATCTCGAAGACGAAGTGCACATACAGACCCGGCAAGCCCTCGCGCGACAAGTAATCGCTGCACAATTCCATGCGCAGCGAACGCATGGTGCTGCCTGCGAAAGTAGGCGCGAACAAGCGTTGAAATCCCGACCGGTCCACGATCCGGGCTCGAGCGATGCGCATCGACAAATGGTCGTGCAGAAAACGCCCGGTCAACGCATCGACCCCAGGGGCGAGACCGCCGGCAGCTTCCTGCATCTCGAGCACACACCGCGCGGATTCGAGCGCGCCGGCGCAAATGATGTACTCTCGCGCACGCACGTTCATGGCGTTTCCGTTCGCCGCCCGGGCGGTAAGGCCGACCACTCGCTGACGACCCGCAAGGCGCTGCAACTCCCACTGCTCCGCTCTCGCATTGGCATAGCCGCGAATCGATATTCGGGCGCCCATCGCCGGGCCGAATGCAGCGTCCAGATTGCGGCGGCCGAACGGGGTCCACTTGGAAAGACGCGGCTCCCACTGCGCCCAGTGCAGTTCCGACAATGGGTGTCGCCGGCTCGCGTGTTGCAAAGCAAAGTCTCCGGGTGCCACCTGAAGCCAGCTCTCCAGGGCCGCAAAGCACGGCGCGAGCTCCTCATACGAGACCGGCCACGCCGGAGCTCCGATGTGCGGGCGCCCCAGCAGATCCGACCGGCGAACTGGCAGCAGCTGCCCGCCCCACAGGGACGATGTGCCGCCGGCTCCGAACGCCCTTCCCACGGTGGCGCCCCGATACGGCTGCCGATCGAAAATGATTTCGTCGCTGTCGGATTGTTGCTGGGCGGTTGTCGGCCCTCGATCCAATAGCGTGACGCTCCGATGCCTCTCGGCAAGCGCCCGCGCCACCGTGAGGCCGACCGGCCCCGCTCCCACCACGCAAACATCGCACTCGACCTCTTCACAGGGTGGGTTACGCGAAAGGTCCTGAGTGAGGGTCGAACTCACTCCCTCTCCAGCTCGCCGAGCTGCGCGGCCACTTCGCGCACACGTTCGGCCCGACGCGACGAGTAGAGCACGACGCCCGTCGGATTGTGCTCGAGGGCATTGCTCAACAATGCCCCGACCGGTGCGCGTTTGCCGCGAAAGTGGCCAAAGCTCAGGTGGCAATCCAATGCCGCGTCTCTGACGAGCCTCAATTCGTGAGCACCGGGGGACGCGTCAATCTGCATGATTTGCGCCAGCACCGGAAATCGAGCCGCCACTTCGATGCAATCGCGTGCGGCGCCGGCCAAACCGATGTAGCGAGCTTTCCCCTCGCGACGCAGTCGATCCAACATCGCCAGCAGTTCGCCCCCGGTTCCCATCGACGCGCCAGTCGGATCATGCAGAAGATAAATGTCGACGTGATCGGTGCGTAGAGCGCGCAGCGAACGTTCGAGGCTGAGGCGTGCCTCGTGCGCTCCGTAGTCCCGGGCCGGCTGCAGGGCCAGCCAATTTCGGCGCGTCATTTTGCGTTGCACCGCGTTAGCCGAAAGCTGCGCGTACATAAGCCAGGGAATCCGCGCGAATACGGGGTTCGGCCGTATCCCAAACTTCGTTGCGATCACGACATCGCTGCGCCGGTCTTTCGCAAATTTGCCCAGTTCCCGCTCGGCGATGCCATGGCCATAGAAAGGTGAGGTGTCGTAATGGCGTACGCCCGCGTCGAAGGCGGCCGCCAGCAGGTTTTGCCGGATGCGGCTAGGAAGCTGATGCAGACCGGAGGTTCCGAATCCCAGACGGGATGTCGACAAGCTCGTGCCTGCGAGCGACACTTTGCGCATAACTCGAGATCGGGTGACCAGCACCATTAGACGGGGTGCGAAGTATCGGGTACGGACCATGACGTGAATGTGACACGGCCCGGGCGGCCACGAGTAACCGAAGGGATGGGCGCGCTTCGGCGGAGCGCTTGTCACGGCGCTGTAGCGTAGCGCCGTTAGCGTACCGGCCGAATTTTGGGGGGCGCACATGGATTTTTCTGGACAGACAGCAATGCGGCTTCGCTCGCTCGGGCGGCGTCTGGGGCTTCTGCCGCCGCTGGTCCGGGCGCTGCGCAGGCTATCGGGGGCAGGCTACGAGGAGCGCGTCGATCGCGCGTTGCTCGGCGCGATCCGCGCCGGCGATATCGCGTGGGACATCGGCGCGAATGTGGGCCTTTATACCGAGAAATTCATGCATCGGGTCGGGCCATCCGGTCATGTGGTCGCGTTCGAGCCCTCTCCGCGCAACGCCGAGACGCTGCGCGCCCGGTTTGCCGGCGAGCATCGCGTGACGATTTGCCCAGTCGCGCTCGCTGAACGGGCGGGTACCGCCACTTTTTATGCGAACGGCGACCGCGACGGGACTACCGACAGTTTGGTCGAACGCACCGCCCGATCGTCGGCGCACGAAGTGCAGGTGCGGCGGGGCGATGAATTTTTGAGCCGACTTCCGCCAAACATTATCAAGATCGATGTCGAGGGGTTCGAGCTGGAGGTGCTCAAGGGATTGAGCGAGGTGCTGTCGAGCCCTGGGCTCCGCTCCGTACTGATCGAGGTGCATTTCGGCATCCTGAGTGACCGAGGTTTGGCCGACGCCCCGGCGCAGTTGATAGGCATGCTGAAGGAAGCCAGTCTCGCGACCTTCTGGGTCGACTCCTCGCACCTGATGGCCGAACGCCGCGCGCCGGGCTGAAGGGCCGACCGCTCCAAATCCAAGCCGCTCCCCGTCGGCGTCCCGGCAAAGTCTCAACTCCTACCGAGATCAGACAGCGGTCAGCGATCGGTCGCGTCCCCGCAGCGTCGTAGGACTGGCTCGACTATGGAGCCGCGGCGGCATCCGCCACCTCGCGGGTAATGGCTACCCCACGCTTGCCCTGTCGACATTCCTTCGCCTGACGAGGCCATCGCCTCTCCCGGCACCGAGATCGTCGACCACGCGCCCACGAGCGTCATCTTCTTGGCGAGAAATCGTCTCTATATGGCATCGCGGTATGCTGGAATCGTCATTTGGCTGCCATGCCCACGAAATACTTTCGCTCTACGATGCGCTGCAACGTGTGGGGATGTGAGGATTGGGAGGGTTTCGTGCTCGATAAGCGAAAACAGGCCGTGTCGATTCGACTGGGGGCAAGCGACGTCCGGAACATCAAACGCATGGCCCAGCGTTTGGGGGTGCGCGAATCCGACGTCATCCGCTTCGCGATCAAATCGATGCTGAATCGAATCTCCCCGCTCTGTGACGAGGGGATCACGGGCCGGAGTCTATTGCCCGTAATGGTCGAGTCGGGCGATGAACTGATACGCCATTTCGAACTCGACGCCTATCGGCTCGAGGGCATCATCAACGATCGAGCTCATCATGATGCGCGCGTCGACCGCGACGACATTGCGCTGCTCGCCATGAGCGGGCTGCGTGAGCAGTACCTGGTAATGCGGTTACAGCGCGACGGGTCGGCAGTGGAGGGCGAGACGCCGAAGCATTCCCTGCGCATGTACCTCTATGACAAGTACATCTATCGCCACGACGAAGGCAAAAGCGGCGATGCGCGCAAGACAGCCGTTGCCGAATTCGCGGTCGGGGTCCCGTGCCCCGCCGCATGACGGACGAAAATTTCAACCCCCGGGAAGACCCCTATGAACATCCGACTGATTGTGACCATGGCCGCCTGCATTCTCTGCGCCACACTCGGACGAGCCCACGCCTCGGAAGTGCTGTACGACGGCACGGGATTTCTGACGGGTCAGCAGTCCTTCGTGCAGTCATTCAACATCATCGGACCCGGTACGCTGACGGTGAGTCTGTCGAACGTCGCCTGGCCGGAGCAGCTGGCGAGTCTGGACATGGTGCTGAGCTCGGCCGGCGGCAGCCTACTGGGACCGGAAATGGGCGCGGGCAGCGACAGCTTCCACGTCGACGGCGGAGTGGTCTTCGCTCAATGGTTCGGCAGGGCGCAAGGTCCCCTCGATACCGGCCTGTACTCCTTGAATGTCCAGTTTCAACCCGGCGTAACGCCCGTTCCCTTGCCGACCTCGCTCGCTCTGCTGCTGTCCGGGCTGGCGCTCCTCGCCTGGCAGCGCCGCGGGCGAAGGATCGCCGCTGCGCTGGCAACATAGTGCGACCCCCCCAACTCCCTCGTTAGGCGGCGGCATCAGCCTGACCGTATGACGTGTGCATGCGATCTGTCATCGCCTGCAATGAAACTCTCACATAGGCCCTCTACACTCGCGCCCCTGACTTGTGGCGAGTGTCGGCCATGGCTTTCGACGGGATGTAATGCGCGGTATGAGACGTGTGGGTCATTTGTTTGTCATATTGCTGCTGACCATCCGGTTGGCCGACGCCGAGACACCCATCCCCTCCGTCGGTTACAAGCTTCAACCCGGAGATGTGCTGCAGGTGGTCGTGTGGAAGGAAACGGATCTCCAGAGCGAGGTGCTGATCCGGCCCGACGGCGGCATCTCGTTCGCCCTGGCCGGGGATATGCAGGCCGCCGGGCTCACGACGGATCAGCTTCGTGCTGCGCTTGAGACGCGAGTGCGCAAGCTCATTCCCGACGCGGTCGTGACGGTCTCGGTCAAGGCGCCGAACGGCAACCAGATTTTCGTCATCGGCAAGGTCAACAAGCCGGGGGATTTCCCGCTGTTGCGGCCCACCGACGTCATGCAGGCCTTGAGCCTCGCGGGTGGCACGACGCCGTTCGCGAACACCAACAACATCCGTGTGCTACACCGCGACGGATCGCGCCAAACTTCGATTCGGTTCCGCTACGGCGATGTTGCCAAGGGTCGTAATCTTGATCAGAACGTCCTCTTACAAAGCGGAGATACGGTAATCGTGCCGTGAAGGCACTGTTGCCGTGCCTTGTCGCCGTGAGCGCCATATGCATCAGCGGTCGGGTCTTCGCCGAACCGTGGAGCACGACACCGCTCATCGGGGTGGTGGGCCAGTATGCCTCGAATCCCGCGCTGGCTGCCGGCGACGCGCAGGCCGAAACGAACGCGGCGCTGATGCTGAATGCGCCCGTGAATTATGACGCCGACGATTTTCACTTCGTGGCGACACCCAACATCCGCTACAGCAATGCCAGCGGCTACTCTTCGATCACCTCGAATTATTTTCATCTGGACAGCAGCGCTCAGCTCGTCAACGAGCTGGGCTCGACCAGCGTCACTGCGGCGCTCTACCGGGACTCATCGCTCCTCTACGCCGGCGAGCTCACCAACGGCGTTGGGGTCCGGCGCGATACCTCTGCGTTCGGCATCAACTGGCTGCGCGCGCTGAGCGAACGGCTCCAGTTGCAGTTGGCCGCGAATACCTCCCGGACGCTCTACGCGCAGAGCGGCGCACAAGGTCGAGAGTCGACACAAACCGACTTGGCGAACACACTGGTCGACTATCGCTACACGACCTTTTCGCCCGCGCTGGCCATTGCGGAGAGCGAGCTCAATACGGTCCGCGTCATCGGCAGCGCCGCCCGGTACGAGGCCCTCGACGGCGTGAGCGACAGCAACAGCGCCACCTTGCAGCTCGGATTCGACCGGTTACTGAGCGAGATCTGGAGCCTCAAGACGACCGCCGGCTATTCGAGAGCCGAGAATCGCTACAATTATTTCTTCGGACCGTACCTTCTCGAAGTTCTCGACTCGACGCAGAACGGCACGGTGTACTCTGCCAGCCTGTTGCGCCAGAGTGAGGTACTCGGCCTGACCTTCGGGGCGTCTCGAGCGCTGGCGCCGACGGGATTCGCCTATCTGGCGCGCCAGCAAAGCGTGAGCTTGGCCGGCAACTACACCTACTCGGAGCGCTTGGCGTACGGCGCGAACCTGAGCTGGCAGACCAACTCTTATCCCAGCAGCACCGGCGCATCGGTCACGCAGAAGTATTACTCCGTCGTCCTGTCCGCAAGCTGGCACTTGACCGAGCAATGGATACTGACCTTGCAGACGACGAGATTGCTCCAGGAGTATGGGAGTCCCACTGTGAGCGGCGCCTCGAGCGGCGTGACCATCCAGATCGCGCGCCAGTTCTACCGGAAGGATCTCTAGCATGGGCTCGGCCGAGCCGACACAGCCTGCAACGCTTTTGGGCAAGATCCACGGCTACTGGCGCCTGAGGGTCACGTTCTTCGTGGTATCCGGGCTTTTTGTTCTGCTGACCATCGTGCTGGCGCTCGCATGGCCGCCGACGTATCGAGCAGCGGCCACGATTCTAATCGAGCAGCAGGAAATACCCCAGGAGCTGGTGCGTTCGGCGATCACGTCCTTCGCCGACCAGCGCGTCCAGATCATCAGCCAGCGGGTGATGACCACACAGAATCTGATGTCCCTCATCGAGCGCTACAATCTCTACCCCGACATGCGCGAATCCAAACCCCGGGAAGTGCTGCTGCAAAAGATGCGCGGCGACATCGGGCTGAAAATGATCAGCGCCGACGTCATCGATCCGCGCAGCGGGCGGCCGGAGCAGGCCACCATCGCCTTCGCCGTGTCGTACCAGAATCGCTCGCCCGACTTGACGCTCAAGGTCGCGAACGAGCTCACGACGCTGTATTTGAACGAGAATCTCACGTCCCGGGCGCAGATGGCGGAGCAGACCACGGCATTCTTCGCCGAGGAGACGGCCGCGCAGGAGAAGCGCATCGACGAGCTCGACAAGAAGCTCGCCGATTACAAGGAGAAGCACAAGGATGCCCTTCCCGATCTGTCCCAGCTCAACTGGCAGGTCAGCGACCGCACCGAGCTCGAGCTGCACGACGCGCAAAACCGGATCGCGGCGCTCGATTCGCAAGAGGTTCTGCTGCGGGCGCAGCTCGCTCAGCTGAATCCAACCTCGCAGGTGTTCTCTGACAACGGCCAGCGGGTCATGGGAGTAGACGACCGGCTGAAGGCGCTTCGATCGCAGCTCGCGGACTACAAGGCGCGCTATGCCCCGGACCATCCGGATGTCCTCAGCACCGAGCGGGAAATCGCCGGACTCGAGAAGGAGTCGCAGGCCGAGCACTCGAAGCTGCGCGACACGACGACGAGCGATACCGCGCGGCAGCTCGAAGACGCGCGGGCACAGCTGGCGCGCGCCCAGGAAAAATACACCCCCGATCATCCGGATGTCGTGCGCTTGACGCATCTTGTGAGTGAACTGGAAAGCGAGCTCGCCGCCCGCCCGCCGGCGGGCATCGCGCAGATCGTGCAGGCGAGCGCCGACAATCCGGCCTATATCCAGGTGAAAGGCCAGCTCGACGCCGTTGCGGTCGACAAACAGAGTGCCGAGGCCAAGCGCGACGAGCTCAAGGCGAAGCTCGAGGAGTACGATCGGCGCCTCGCTCAGGCGCCGGCCGTCGAGCGCGACTACCGCGAGCTGGCCCGGCAACTGGAGACCGCACAGCGCAAATACGAGGAACTGCACTTGAAGCAGGGCGACGTGCAGGTCTCCGAAAATCTCGAGGCCGAGCGCAAGGGCGAGCGCTTCACCATGATCGAGCCGCCGCTGCCACCCGAGAAGCCGGTCTCTCCGAACCGCATCATGATCCTCGCGGCGGGCTTGCTGCTGAGTCTCGGAGTGGGGTTCGGCGTCGTCTATGCACGGGACTCGATCGACCCCTCGGTGCGCGGATTCAACGACGTGCGGCAGCTCTTGAGCGTGCCGCCCCTCGCCGCCATCCCGGCCATCGTCACGGCCGCGGAGCAGCGCCGGCGCCGGCGCCATCGGGGCTTCGCCTGGACGGGCTGCGTCGTGAGCCTCATCGCGGCGCTCTGCGTCGTGCATTTCTTCGTGCGGCCGCTCGATGTCGTGTGGGCCACGTTGGCCCGGCGCTTCGGAGCCTGAGGCGTGGACCGAATTCGCAAGGCCTTGGACATGGCGCGCCAGCGGCGCAATCACGGCGCGGATTCCAAAGCGGAGCCCCCTGCGCCGAGCGTCTCCCGCATGCCGGCGGTTGCGCCCGCCGACATCGTCTATAGGGAAACCCAGGTGTTTCAGCCGGACCCAGGCATCCTCGAGGCCAGCCGCATCGTGAATCCCTCGAGCCGCGATCCCGCCGCGGCAGCATTTCGCATGCTGCGCACCCAGGTGATGCAGCGCATGGACGAGAACGGCTGGCGGTCGATCGCTGTCCTGAGTCCGTGCGCAGACGACGGAAAGACCACCACCGCCGCGAACCTCGCGGTGAGCCTGGCGAGCGACCGGCATCACACGGTGCTGCTCGTCGACTGCGATTTGCGTCACCCTGCGATTGCCGGGGTGTTCGGCATCGAGCCGCGCTACGGCATCGACGATGTGCTGCGCGGCGACGCGCATATCGCACAGTGCCTCTACCACCCCGAGGGTTTCCATCGCCTCGTGATCTTGCCGGCCCGAGGGCCGCTCGAGCATTCATCGGAGGCGCTGGCGGGACCGCAGGGGCGCACGCTGGTCGTGGACGTGAGAGGACGGTATCCGGAACGCATCGTCGTGTTCGATCTGCCGCCGGTGCTCGGCGCGGACGACGCGCTGGCGTTCTTGCCGCAGATCGAGTGCGCCTTGGTGGTGGTGGCCGAGCATGCCACCCGCCGGGATGATCTGGTGCGCTGCATGGAGCTGCTGCGCAAAACGCCGATCGTCGGCACCGTGCTGAACAGAGCGACCGGCATCAAGTCGGCGTACGGCTAGCGATGTACGAGCGTTTTTTCCGCCTGCGCTCGAAGCCGTTCGCGATGACTCCCGATCCGGCCTTCCTGTTTCCGTCGACGCAGCACTCGGCCGCGCTGACCATGCTGGAATTCGCGCTCGAATCCCAGGCGCCTTTTTGCATGCTCACGGGGGATATCGGCTCCGGCAAGACCACGCTGCTGCGCCATTTCCTGCGCGAGCACGACGGCGGGTTCACCGTCGGCCTCGTCAGCAACACCCATGCGGGCTTTCGCTCCATCCATCCCTGGGCCGCCGCTGCACTCGGCGTCGCGACGACCGGATCCTCGGAGACGGCGGTCTACGAATCGCTGATACACTTCGTCGTGGGCGAGTACGGCAAAGGGCGGCGGACCTTGCTCGTCGTCGATGAAGCGCACAATCTGTCGCTGTCGATTCTGGAGGAACTGCGCCTCCTGTCGAACGTCAATTCCGAGCAAGATCTGGCGCTGCAGGTTTTCCTCGTGGGGCAACCCGAGCTGCGGGATAAGTTCGACCATCCTGCGCTGGAGCAATTCGCCCAGCGCGTGGCCGTCGATTTCCACCTCGGCACCCTGGCCCTCGAGGATACCCGAGCGTACATCGCCCATCGCCTCACGGTCGCCGGCGGGGAGGCGGCCCTGTTTGAACCGGAGGCGGTGGCCTTCATCCACGCCCGGACCCAGGGCATCCCGCGTCTCATCAATCAGCTGTGCGATCTGGCGCTGGTTTACGCGTTCGCCGAGCAGCTTCCCGCGGTCTCCCTACGCGTCGTCCAGCTGGTGCTTCAGGATCGCAAGCGCAGAGGCGCGATCCCGCTATTCGCGAGCCGCCCGGCGGTGGCCTCGCCAGGCGCCGATACGGTCGAGAATTGCGGCTGAGCTCCGCCTCCGCGCACTCTATCGCCTTGCGTGTGCTGTCGGTCGCCTTGCTTGCAGTCGCGTATTCCGCCCGCCCGCATAGCTTGGACGCCGACCGCCTGGGGGTGCTGTATAACCTCGACGATGGCTCGGCTCAGGCGATCGCGCGGCTATACGCCGCGCGACGCGCTGTTCCCGATCGCAACGTGCTCGGCATTCATCTCGGGAAAGCGAACGTGATCGCTCCCGAGGTGTTCGCGCGAGCCCGCAAGGACGCGATCGATCGGCTGCCCGGCGACGTGCAGTCGCTCGCGCTGGTATGGTCGCAGCCGTTTGCGGTGGGATGCATGTCGATCATCACGGCGATGGCTGCCGGGTACCGCGCGGCGTTCTGCGAACCCGGCTGTGCGGGTACCGCGCCCAATCCGCTCTACGACGAGCAAGGATGGCTTCCGGCGGATACGGTGGGCTGGCTGCCTGCGATGTTGATTCCGAGCGACGATGAGGCCCTGGCGCGCGCACTCATCGAGCGCGGAATCGCCGCGGACGGTAGCAACCCCCGCGGGACGCTGTATCTGGTGCGCACCTCGGACCACAACCGTAATGTGCGGGCGGTGACTTATGCCGATGTCGAGTCGGAGCTCGACGCTCGGTTTCGCATCGTGCAGCTCGCGGCGCCGGTTCCGGGCGAGGTCTCGGCGGCGATGGGGTATTTCACGGGGGCACCTGACCTCGGCCGGCGGGATGTTGAGGGGCGGCAGTCAGACCTCGGTTCTCGCTTGGCTCGAACAGGGTGCCACCGCATCCTACGGAAACGTGTCGGAACCCTGCAATCTCCCGGGCAAGTTTCCCGACATCGCCGTCTTGATTCGCCACTATCTGCTCGGCGAGACCGTCCTCGAGGCGTACTGGAAAAGCGTCAAGATGCCGGGTCAGGGACTTTTCGTCGGCGAGCCCTTGGCTCGGCCTTTCGCCGCCCGCTGAGCCGCCCATGAGCTCGACCGCCGCCTCATCTCACAAGGTCGTCTTCGTGAACCGCTACTTCTACCCGGATCAGTCGGCGACCAGTCAGATGCTATCCGATCTCGCATTCGCACTGACGGCCAGGGGCTTCTCCGTGCACGTCGTGTGCTCGCGCCAGCGCTACGAGCGAGCGGACGCGAACCTTGCACGGCGGGAGCACGTGGGCGGCGTCACCGTGCATCGCGTGTGGACGACCCGCTTCGGCCGGGACCGCTTGACGGGCCGCGCGATCGACTACGCGTCCTTCTATTTGTCGAGCGCGGTGCGCCTGCTGCTGCTGGTGTCCCGCGGCGACACACTGGTCGCGCTGACCGACCCGCCCCTGATCTCCCTGGTGGCGGCGGCGACGGCCGTTCTCAAGCGGGCTCGCCTGATGAATTGGCTGCACGATGTTTTCCCGGAGATCGCCACGTTGCTCGGCGCGAATCCGCTGCCCGCCTGGGTCGGCGGCGGGTTGCGCCGTATGCGCGACCTCTCCTTGCGCGCCGCCGCAACGAACGTGGTACTCGGGGTGCGGATGCGAGAGCTGCTGGCGCGGCGCGTGACGCCCTCGAAACTCTGCATCATCGAGAACTGGGCTGGGTCGGAGGCCGCAGGCGCGGATGACGCACCCAGCGAGCTTCGCTCTCGGCTCGGGCTCGCCGGGAGATTCGTCGTGGGCTACTCGGGCAACCTCGGCCGCGCGCACGAATTCGCGACGCTGCTGGAAGCCGCCTCCCTATGCCGGTCGGATCCGGACATCGTGTTCCTGATGATCGGCGCGGGCGCCGGAATGACGGCACTTAAGCAGGCCGTGCTCGATCGCGGTCTCGGTAATTTCCGATTCTTGCCGCTTCAGCCGCGCGCGTCGTTGTGCGATACGATGGCGGCGGCCGACGTGCACTGGTTGAGTTTGCTGCCCGCGCTCGAGGGGCTGATCGTTCCGAGCAAGCTCTATGGAATTCTCGCCTCGCATCGCCCGGTCCTGTTCATTGGCGACCCCGACGGGGAGGTTGCGCGCGTCATCGGGCCGGCAAGAGCGGGCATCGGTGTTTCGATTGGGGAGGCCGCGGAGCTCGCGCGGCATATCGCAGCGCTCAAATCGGACCGAGCGTACCGCGAGCGTCTGGCCGAGAACGCCGGACGGCTTTACCGAGAACGATACACCGAGCAACGCGCGCTGGATCGGTGGACGGAACTCTTGAGCGGAGTGGACCGCCGCGCCGCGGAGCTCATACCGGAAGCCCCTGCCCGCGGCGCCGGCTCTCGACCACTTTCAAGTCGATGAGCATTTCGTAACTCGCGCGCAGCCGGCTGAAATAGAGCCCGGCGCGGCCATCCAGGATGCCCATGCGAATGATATAAAGGTAGAAGAAGACGATCTGCGGCCGAAGCGGCACGTGATACAGGAGCTGCTTCAAGGTGCGCCGCCGGTCGATGGGATCGCCCTGGAACAGCATGCGGAGCTCAATCCGGCTGCGATGCAGGTTCATCTTCGCGGCCGCTTCCATGGTCGAATATCGGTTGTGCCGCTCGAACCAATACGCAATCCCCCGGTTGAAGGGATAGTGATGCAAGTGCGCCTTGAGATGCTCGACCCGTCCTTCGGCGATGTACTCCTCGTTCACCTCCCGTTCCACGCGGATGTGTCCGAGTCTCACCAGGCGGCCGAACCAGCTGGGATAGCCGCTGCTGCGACGCAGCCACTTGCCGAGAAAATAATCCTTGCGGCGCATGCGGAACATCGCCACTTGATCGCTCGCTTCCGCCACCGCGGATCGAATCTCCGCCGCGAGGTCCGACCCCACCCGCTCGTCGGCATCGACCATCAGGACCCAGCCATGCTTGTAGGGAACCGTGGTCAGGGCAGCGTTTCGCTGCGCGGCGTAGTTGTCGAACCGGCGCTGGACCACGCGCGCGCCTTTCCCCCGGGCGATCTCCACAGTCCGGTCATCGCTCAGGGAATCGAATACGACGACATCGTCCGACCAGGCGCAGGAATCGATGCACTCCTCCAGATTGGCTTCTTCGTTCAGCGTCAGAATCAGCACCGACACGCCGCTCATTGCGCGCTCGGCTCGGGTATTCCGAGGACGTCGGCATAGCGGCGCGCAAAGCGGGAGAACGTGAACGCGCCGTCGTCCGTGACTGTGGCGCGTCCCCGCGCAATCAGCCGCTCGCGCAGCGCGACGTCCCGCTGCAGGCGCTCGATCGCCTTCTTGAGAGCCACCGTGTCGCCGAATCGGATCAGCAGGCCGGTATCGCCATCCTGAACCACGTCGAGCGCGCCCTTTTCCGCGGCCGCGATCACCGGCGCGCCGAAATACATTGCCTCCAGGAACACGATGCCGAAGCCCTCGTTGCCGCTCGGGAGCACGAACGCCGCGCACCGGCCATAGAGCGTGATCAGCTCGGCATCGCTCACGCCGCGCAGAAAATGGACTCTGTCCGCAACGCCCGAGCGCTCAGCGACCCGCTGCAGAAAGGGCAAATCGTCTCCCTGACCGATGACGCAATAGTGCATGGAGGCATCGTCGAGCATGCTGAGCGCCTCGATCATCGTCACGATTCCCTTGTACCGATCGCCTTTCTCCAGGCGGGTTACCGACAGGATGAACCGTTCGGGCAACGCGCGTGGCAACTCTCCCCCGACCGCGTCCCGCCAGCTCTCGGACAGTGCATTCGGAAACAGCATCAGGCGCTCGGGCTGAAGCGCGGGCGCCTGGTCGAGAAGCCTTTGTCGGGTGTATTCGCTGACGCACAGAATCCTGTGCGCGCGAGTGATCGACAGGCGCTGCGATCGACCGATGCCGGACCAGACTTCGATGCCGTGCGCCACGAGCACGACCGTCGCGTCGGTCTTGAGCGGTCTGAGGGAGAGTGCGCCGATGGTGAGATTCAGGAAATTGATGTGGCCGATCAACACGGAATCGTAGTCGCCGAGCCAGAGAGTGCGCGCGGCCGCGAAGGCGAATCGCTCGCGGTCGCCGGAGAACCCCCTCAGCGCGGCGTGCGGGAAACACGCCGCTTCCTCGAGGGCCGCTGCCGGGTCGTTCAAGGTGAGCACCCGGCAGCTGACGCCGTACTGGCCGGCGGCGGCGAGCAGCGTCCTGTTGAAGCGCTGGATGCCGCCATTCGCGAACACCTGAGTGAGCAGGAACAAAACCCGCTTCGCGCAGCGCCCGGTCGCTGTCACGCGACTTCCCGGTACCGAATCCTGGGCAGTGCCTCCCTGGCGTCGTAGCGCTGCACGAAGCAGAGCAGCATGAGCACGCTCCATACGAGCGGATGCGATTTGCGCGCGGCGCTCTGTTGCTGCCGCAGGAGCTCCCGCACCCGGATGCGATCGAGGGGCACTTTGGACATGAGTCGGTCGTCGTGGACCAGAGATTGCGCCCATTCCCTCAAGGGACCCCGAAGCCAGTCCGCGATGGGTACCCCGAAACCCATCTTGGGCCGATACACGAGATCGGGAGACAGGCGCCGGCATAGCGCCTTTTTCAGCAGATACTTCGTCTGGCCATTGCGGATCTTGTATTCGGCCGGCAATCGCATGGCCCATTCGACCAGCCGATAATCCGTCATGGGACAGCGGGCCTCGAGCGAAAAGGCCATGGTGGCAACGTCGACTTTCTGCAGAAACAGATCCGGCAGCGTGAGTCCGCCGTCCAGCCGCATGCCCGTTTCCGCGGCGGGCAGATCGACTGCGAATCCTGCGGCGAACTGCTCGAACCAGCTCTCGGAGCCCGATGTCGAGGAGACGATGTCCGAATCGATCAGGCTCGAGAAGTGCTTGCCGCTGCTTCGCAGATAATTGAAGAGGCCGACCGCGCTGCCCGAGTCGAGCGCGTGCGCCAGCAACTTGCCTCGATAGCCGGCAAGCAGGCGCAAGGCCTTCTGGGCGCCCCGTCTCGACGGCTCGGGCCAACGCAGAAGCGGTGCGATGCGGCTCATCAGGGGATAGTAGTGGTAGCCGCCGAACAATTCGTCCGCCCCGTCGCCGCTCAGGGCAACCGTCACGTGGCGGCGGGCCAGGCGCGCGACAGCCAGGGTAGGGAATGCGGAGCTGTCCGCGAACGGCTCGTCGAACTGCTCGATGTAGAGGGGCAGCAGCTCGAGCAGGTCCCCCCCGTCCAGGGTCTCCACGACGTGATCGACGCCCAGCGATCCGGCGATCCGGGAGGCCGCGGGGACCTCGTTGAACCGGGCGTGCTTGAATCCAATCGTGAAGGCCTTCGGATGCTCGACGCCGGCAGACTTCATGGCGGCGACGATCAGAGCGCTGTCGACGCCTCCGGACAGAAACGCGCCGAGCGGCACATCGCTCATCAGGCGCAGCTGCACCGCATCCGCTATGAGCGCCTGGAGTTCCTCCACCAGGTCCCCTTCCTTGCGCGACGACCAGGTGGGCTCCGGCGCGATACAGCGAAAATCCCAGTAGCGAACCCGCCTCGTACCCTGCGCGTTGACCAGCACATAGTGCGCCGGCGGAAGCTTGCGGATGCCCCGGTGGAACGACAGTGGGGCGGGTACGTACCCCAGCTCCAGGTAGGCGCGCAGTGCCTCCGCGTCGATGTCCAGGTCCTCGTCGAGCAATGTCGTGAGCGCGCTCGGGCGCGACGCGAACGCAAAATTACCGTCGCGTTCGGCATAGTAAAGCGGCTTCACCCCCATCCGGTCGCGGGCGGCGAACAGCGTGCGTTCGCTGCCGTCCCAGATCGCAAAAGCAAACATGCCGTTGAGCCGCCCCAGGCAATTCACGCCCCACGCACGGTATGCCTCGAGCAAGGTCTCGGTGTCGGAGGTCCCGCGCCAGCCGTCGCGAGGAGAAAGCAGGCGGCGCAAATCACGATGATTATAGATCTCACCGTTGAAGACCATGGTGTAGCGGCGGTCGGAGGACACCATGGGCTGATGACCCGTGGGCGAAAGATCCACGATCGACAGGCGCCGATGGCCGAGCGCCACGCGCTCGTCGTGCCAGGTTCCCCAATCGTCGGGACCGCGCGGCCGCAACCGATCGAGCGCAGCCGCGAAGGCCGCGCCGGGCGGCGCAATCCCACCGGAGTTGTACATGCCCAAAATTCCACACATAGCCAATCAGTATCTGCGTCCTGTATGACGGACATGTGATGGGGGGAGCGCCGCCCGCTTCGCCGACTTTCCCGTGTTTACGAGCGGCGGTCGCTCATGGACGCCCTGCGACTCGCGCTCCAGGCTTGCGCGGCCATTTGCACCGGATCCCACGGGGAGCTCAAAGGCGGTGTGTAGCTTAGGTCGAGTTGCGATAATCGATCCACCTGCATCTCATGGAAGATCGCGGTTGCGTAAATATCGAGGCGTTTGGAAACCTCAGCGCCCCAAGCGCCGAGGAGCTGCGCGCCGAGCAGTACGCCGCTTCGCAGATCTCCCGTGAGCCGGATGTGGAGCTCGGTCGCGCCGGGATAGTAGGCCTTGTGATCCGTCATCGAACTCTCGACCGACCCGGGTTCGAACCCTTCGCGGCGCGCTTCGTCGTGATTCAAGCCAGTGCGGCCGATCACCTGCGTGAAGGCTTTGACGACCTGGGTCCCCAACGAGCCCGCGAATTCTTCGCGCCCGCCGAGCGCATTTTCGCCGGCGATGCGGCCCTGCTTATGCGAGGTAGTGCCCAACGGCAGATAGGTCGGGCGTCTGAGAAGGCGATGCCAGGTCTCGGCGCAGTCCCCGGCGATGAAGATATCGGGCGTCGCGCTTCGCATTTGACGAGTGGTTTGCAACGCGCCGCGGCAGCCCAGGGGTAACCCCAACTCGACGCCCAGGCGCGTGTCCGGTTCCACGCCGACCGCCATCAATACGAGCTCGCAGCTTTGCGAGAATCCCTGTGTGCCGACCACGTGCAGACACCCGCCATGGCGCGAGATCGCCTGGATTTCTACCTGCGTGTACACGGATACGCCGTGCCGGCGCAATTCCTCGACAATGGCGTGGCCGAACTCCGGATCGACCGTCGGCAGCACGGAGAGGGTGCGACCCACGACCGTCACCTCAATCCCACGGTGCGTAAGGGAATCAGCCATCTCGAGGCCGATGTAGCCTGCGCCCACGATGACCGCGCGGCGCGGTTTTGCGGTCTCGAGATACTCGTGCATGAGAAAGCTGTGCTGCATCGTGTGCAGGAAGAAAACCCCGGGTAGATCGATGCCCTCAATTTGGGGTCGAATCGGTCTCGCGCCGGTGGCGATCAGCAGCGTGTCATAGGGCAGGGTGCGCGGTTGCGAGAGGTTCACTTGCACGACGACTTTCCTTGCCGCCGGGTCGATGTGGACCGCTCGATGGCGAGACAGGATATGGATGCCGTCGAACTGCGTGCGATGCGCCAACCGGCGCCAGTCCGGGGTCTCTCCGCTTAAATAAAACGGCAGGCCGCAGATGCTGTAATTGGGAAATTCATCGGCGAGCAGCACCTGGATCTCGGCATCGGGATCGAGCTCGTGGGCCCGTAGAGCTGCGCTGATGCCCGCGTCGCTTCCCCCGATGATGACAAAGCGCATGGCGGCGAAGGCGCTAGATCGAGCGAAGATTCACGCGCTTGGAGAGCTCCTCCGCGCTTTCCCTGCGTTCGCTATAGCGATCAACCAGATAGGCTGCGACGTCGCGGGTCAAGAGGGTGAACTTCACCAGTTCTTCCATGACATCGACCACGCGCTCGTAATACGGCGAGGGCTTCATGCGGCCGGCGTCGTCAAACTCGAGGTACGCCTTTGCGACGGAGGACTGATTGGGAATAGTGATCATGCGCATCCAGCGCCCGAGGATTCGCAGTTGATTCACCGCGTTGAAGGATTGTGAGCCGCCGGAGACCTCCATCACGGCGAGGGTCTTGCCTTGCGTCGGCCGCACGGAGCCGATGCTTAACGGGATCCAATCAATCTGCGCCTTCATGATTCCCGTCATCGCCCCGTGGCGCTCCGGCGAACACCACACCATGCCCTCGCACCAGGCCGCCAGATCGCGCAATTCCTGCACCTTGGCGTGACTCTCCGGGTGTCCATCGGGGAGCGGCAGGCCTTCAGGGTGAAAAACGCGAGTCTCGGCGCCCAGGGCGTGCAACAGCCGTTGTGCTTCGAGGGTAAGGAGGCGGCTGAAGGAGCGGGCTCGCAACGAGCCATAGAGCAGCAAAATGCGGGGCGCGTGCGTCGATGTGCCGACCCGGTCGAGTCGATCGGCCGAAGGCCGCTCGAGCAGCGCCGGATCGACATTCGGAAGGTCGGGGAATTGCCGCAACATACGGGGCTTCAGCAGCCCGAAACTCGGCGTCCCTGGGCATCGATCAATGGCGTTCCGTCTTCTTTTGCAAATGGCCCGAGCTGCGGAAGCGGAAGAATGTCGAGAACCGCCTCGGACGGTCGACACAGTTTCACGCCCCAAGGCGTTACCACAATCGGCCGATTGATGAGGATCGGATGCGCGAGCATCTGGTCGATGAGCTGTTCGTCACTCCAGCGGCGATCCCCCAGACCGAGCTCCTCGTAGGGCGTGCCTTTCTGGCGCAGCAGCTCGCGCGGACGAATGCCCATGCGCTGAATGAGTGATTCGAGCGTGGCTCGATCCGGTGGCGCTTTCAGATATTCGATGATGGTCGGCTCAAGGCCGGCGTTGCGAATCAGCGCCAGTGTGTTGCGCGACGTGCCGCAAGCGGGATTGTGGTAAATGCTGACCTCGGTCATGATTTCACCGGCACCGGCCGCGGGCGCGCACCGCTTTCGTACCAGCCCTTTGAGCGATTGACGATTCCGACGACCAGCAGCATCACCGGCACCTCGATCAATACGCCGACCACGGTCGCGAGGGCGGCGCCGGAATGAAAGCCGAACAGACTGATCGCGGCGGCCACCGCGAGCTCGAAAAAGTTCGATGCCCCGATGAGCGCCGAAGGGCACGCAACACTGTGCGCCTCGCCGACCGCACGATTAAGCCCGTAGGCCAAGGCTGAATTGAATAGGACCTGAATCAAAATAGGCACCGCGAGGAGCGCAATCACCCGTGGCTGCTCGAGGATCTCCTCGCCTTGGAAGGCGAACAGCAGGATGAGCGTCAGCAGCAGCGCGCCGATCGACCATGGACCGATTGCGCGCATGGCCGCATCAAATGTCGCCGGCCCGCGCTTCAGCAGCATCTTGCGCCAGAGCTGGGCGAGCGCGACCGGGATGACGATATAAAGCACGACCGAAGTGACGAGGGTTCCCCAGGGCACGTGAATGGCCGAGATTCCCAGTAGGAGCCCCACCAGGGGCGCGAAGGCGATGACCATGATGGTGTCGTTCAAGGCCACCTGCGAGAGGGTAAAGAGCGGATCTCCGTTGGTGAGGCGGCTCCACACGAACACCATGGCTGTACATGGGGCAGCGGCGAGCAAAATGAGCCCGGCGATATAGCTGTCGAGTTGCGCCGCCGGCAGGAGCGGTGCAAATACGTGGCGGATGAAGATCCAGCCGAGAAGGGCCATCGAGAAGGGTTTGATGAGCCAATTGACGAACAGCGTGACGCCTATTCCGCGCACGTGTCGGCGGATCTGCCCGAGCGCGCCGAAGTCCACTTTCACAAGCATGGGAATGATCATGACCCAGATCAGCAGCCCCACCGGGAGATTCACCTGAGCGATCGATAGGTTGCCGATGGCCTGAAAGATCCCGGGCAGGAGCTGACCGAGCGCAATGCCGATGCCGATGCACAGCAGCACCCAGACGCTCAAGTAGCGCTCGAAAATGCTCACTCCGCATCTTCCAACGGGGTATGGCCGATCTCGTCCAAACGTGCCTGGAGGCGCATGCGGTTGAAGGAGGCGAGCGGTAGACTCAAGAAGAGTTTGATCCGCGTCTCGAGTGCCCGGAAGGCCTGGCGGAAGGCGAATATCTTGTCCACCTCTGAGCCCTCGGCCGCCGCCGGATCGGGTATCCCCCAATGCGCGGTCATCGGTTGCCCCGGCCAAGCAGGGCACATTTCGCCGGCGGCGTTGTCGCACACCGTGAACACGAAATCGAAGTGGATCTGATTTGGGGCCGCGAACTCGTTCCAGCTCTTGCTGCGGAGCCCCGCGGTCGGGAAGTCGAGCTGATTCAAGAGCGCGAGCGCCAACGGATTGATCGCCCCGGTAGGATGGCTCCCCGCGCTGTAGGCATGAAACTGTCCGCGGCCCAAGCGATTCATGATGGACTCTGCAAGGATGCTGCGGGCAGAGTTGCCGGTACAGAGAAACAGGACGTTGTACGTGCGAGAACTCATGGTTTCACCATTAACACGCCCGAGCCCGGACGGAAGGGACTGAATTGCAGCGGCTGAATCACCGGTGGTGGCAATTTGCCCGCCACCGAGCGAAACTCTCGTCGATATCCACAACGATCAATCCATGAAGATTTAGCAGCCAGCGAAATTGCTCAAGATCCGTGCAAACTGCAGCCGAGATCGCCCCTGCGCGAGCCTGGGCCGGCGAGGGATTCATGCACTGCGGCGCCGCACCTGCGCGGAGATCGGCTTGCAATCCCCATCGCAAGCCCCATCGGCCTGACTGCAGCATTCATCCGTCATGAAGCCCACCAGCGCCCTCATTCGATCGAAGCGCGCGCTGTAGTAAAGATGCCGACCCTCGCGGCGCGCCAGAATCAACCCCGCGTTCTGTAGTCCTTTCAAGTGAAAGGACAGGGTTGGGGCGGGGATATTGAGCCTGTCCGCGATTGTCGTCGGAGTGAAGCCCTCGGGGCCTCGCCTGACCAGCAGCCGATAGACCGCAAGGCGCGATTCTTGAGCAAGCGCCCCAAGCGATTTGACCACGTCGATGGATTTCATAGTTTCATAGTTATGGAAACCTTGAGGCACGTCAAGTCCTGCGGGTTGTCAAACGATTGTCACAAAGTCGATCTAGTGTTCTATGATTCCAGAATCGTGGAACTATCAAAATGGGGGGCTGCATGCGGATTTCGAAGGTTCGAATTGCTTTCTTGACCGCGGCCACCCTCCTCGGAAGCGCGGTGGGTCTCGCGGCCGACATCACCGGTGCGGGTTCTACCTTCGTGTACCCCATCCTGTCGAAATGGTCGGCGGTGTACAGCGGGAAAACGGGCGATCACTTGAACTATCAAAGTATCGGATCGGGCGGGGGCATCGCGCAGATCAAGGCCGGAACCGTCGATTTTGGGGCGACCGACAAACCGTTGTCGCCCGAGGAGCTCGATCCGGCGTAAGTCCAGCGTGGAAGGCGCAAGTGGGCGAGGGCACCTCGGTGTCCTGGCCGGTCGGCGTCGGCGGCAAAGGCAATGAGGGCGTCGCCGCTTACGTCGAACGAATCCAAAACGCGATCGGGTACGTCGAATACGCCTACGTGCTTCAAAATAAGATGACCTTCGCGCTCCTGCAGAATCGAGCCGGCAAGTACGTGACCCTAGCGAGGTGGATGACCTCGTGGTGCAGCTGATTGCTCTGCGGCAACCGGCGGCGAGCGACTTGCGGCATGTCGTTTGCGCGTTTAAGTCCGCCGTCCACCTCGAGCGAATTGGCGACTACGCCGTAAATGTGGCCAAGCGTTCATTGGCGATGCCGGCGGGCCTCGTGGCCATGAATTTGCTGTCCATTCCCGCCATCGGTCGGGCGAGCCTCAAAATGCTTCGCGACACTATCCGGGCCTATCGAGAGAAGGACCTCGAGCTGGCGGAGGCAACGTGGCGAAGTGATGAAGCCTTGGATTTGCTTACCGCGGAACTCCTTCGCGAGCTCGTGGATTCGATGAAGAACGGCTCTGCCGCGGTCGAGATCGGCACGCATTTGATGTTCATCGCAAAAAATCTGGAGCGCGTGGGCGACCACGCCACCGATATTTGCGAATTGATCTACTTTCGAATCTCAGGGGATCACCTGCCGGCGCAGCGGCCCAAATATCATGGCTTGCTGCAATCGCAGCTGCCACCTTAGCAGCCCTCGGGCCGTCGCCGGGAAAGTCGAGCAAGCCGATCGCTACCAAAGTACGAAAGCCCCGGAGGGCCGCATGAAGCGTTTACTGGGTCACGGACCCCACCGAAATTGCATGGCAGACCTTTCACACCCGCGGCCGCATCCTCTACCTGAGCGACACTCCTCAGCCGATGCGACGTCGCGGAGCAACATCCAGCGGTTCGCAGTCCCCATCGCGGGACTCATCCGCTTGGCTGCAGCACTCGTCCGTCAGGTACCGGACCAGACCTTTCACGCGGTCAAAACGACTGCTGTAGAACAAAAAGCGGCCCTCCCGGCGACTGGCGACGAGTCCTGCGATCTGCAGCTCCTTCAAGTGGAACGACAGCGTGGGCGGTGGAATGTCGAGCTTTTGCGCAATCACGCTCGGCGGGAACCCCTCGGGGCCCCGCTTGACCAGGAGCCGGAATACCGACAGTCGCGTTTCGTGAGCGAGCGCGGTCAAGGCGCGGAGAATGTCTGTCGATTTCACCTCACCATCCAATCGAAGTACCGAGTCCCCGTCAAGCGACACGCCGTGTAAGCAAACTGAAACAGTTGCCTAGTAGTGTTTTATGCTTCTACAATTCTGGAATAATCAAATAGGCGCTTGTCCAATGAGGCGTGCTAAATGCCAGAGGGAGGGAGGAGAGATGGCCTCATTCAAAGTTCGTTCATCGGGCTTTCTGTTGGCGTGGATGGCCACGGTGGTGCTTACCGCGTGCGATAAATCGGCCGCTCCTTTGCGGGGAACGGTCAGCATCGATGGGTCCACCACGGTGTTCCCTCTCTCCAAAGCCGTCGCTCAGGGATTCCGCAAATCGAACCCTGCGGTGCGATTCACCGTCGATTTCTCCGGCACGGGCGGCGGATTCAAGAAGTTCTGCGCTGGAAAGCTCGACATCGCGGATGCCTCACGACCCATCAACGCGGCGGAGAGTGAACAATGCAAGGCACAGCACGTCGAATACATCGAGGTGCCGGTAGCCTTTGACAGCCTGGCGGTCGTGGTCAATGGCAAGAACGACTTCGTCGATTGCCTCACCGTGCAAGAGCTCAAAGCCGTGTGGGAGCCCGCCGCGGAGGGCAGGACGAACCATTGGGATCAGATCCGCCAGGGCTTTCCGGCCCAGCCGTTGGTGCTATTCGGCCCCGGGAAGGATTCGGGAACGTTTGACTATTTCACCTTGGCGATCGTGGGTACCCAAAGTAGCAGCCGGGCCGATTATACGAAGAGCGAAGATGATATGGTTATCGAGCGAGGCGTCGCGAGCAACCCGAACGCGCTCGGCTACCTCGGCTACGCTTACTATAAGTCCTACAAAGACCAGTTGAAAATCGTGGCTGTCGACAACGGTCGAGGATGCATCCTGCCGAGTCCGTCCGCCGTCGCGGATGGTACCTATCAACCCCTGTCGCGGCCTCTTTTTCTCTATGTCAATGTCGCCGCTGCCGCCCGCCCGGAGGTCAGAGCATTCGCTCTCTACTACCTCTCCCCAGGAAGCACGGAATACATACAGCAAGTGGGCTATGTGCCATTGCCCCCCGCAACCCTGGCGGCGCAGGCCGGGCGATTTAAAAAAGGGCTCACCGGCTCGGTCCTCGGAGGCAAAGGGTCCGTCACGGGACTCACGTTCACTTGGTTCGACGACGATAAGGAGAGAGATCGCACCAGATCCGAGCTGGTCCAGTAGGGCTGCCTAAGGCGCGCAAATCAACGCACCTCGACTTCTTGCTCGCGATAGCCCTGACTTTGCACGCGCAGCAGATCGCCGGGCTTCAAGTCCAGTCCTTGGTCGCTGCCGAACGGCTTCGTCTCGAACGGTGCGAGGGAGATCGTGAGCTCCCCGACCTGGCCGCCCTGCCGATCGCTGCCCTCGATGGCGACGTTCAGCGGTTTCGGCGACAAGCTCTGGATGGACCCTTCCACCCGGCCTTCGTGGCGGAAATTACGCATGCGCACGGTGACGGGCACGAGCTCCGACCGCGCGGCGGCGGAGGTCTCGGTGCCCGCAGACCCGGCCGTTTCAGCCGAGGGTACGGCCATCGGAGCGCGGGACTCGGCCGCTTCCGCCGCGCGCGCAGGAGGCGTCGTCAGCGAGTGGGCCGGCTGCGGGATCGTGACGGGTGCCGAGAGCCGCAGCGGAGCCTCTGAGGCCCTCTGTTTCCAGAGCAAGAATGCACAGGTCACGGCGAAGCTCACGATCATGGTCAGCCCGATGCCGCGGTATGCGCCGCGCGAATCCGGTCGGAACGCCGCCGCCGGACGAGATTTTACCGTCGACAGCCTTTGCCTGGGCGCCGACATTTCATCAGGCCGCCGAGTCGATCGAGCGGAACGTATCCTGACGCGAAAGCTCCTCCCCCAGAGCATCGCGCATCGCCTCGATCTCGGACAGCCGAGATCGCGCGTCATACCACGCGTCCTGCGTTGCCTGCAGAACCTCCCCGAGGCTTTCGCACTCCTGTTGCAGGCGGCCGGCGGCGCGGTGCAACGCGAACCAGCGGCGCTCCATCATGGCGCGTGCGTACTCGTCGTCGAAGCCGGCATGCATAGGGTCAACCTCGACTCAGCATATGGTCTTCGAGTCTTTCGATTTTGGCCATGATCCTCGATTTCACCGCCTCCGCGCGGTCCAACCGCTCTCGGGCCGCATCGAGGAGCTCGACCTTCGCGTTGCAATCGGCCGCGAGCGCCTGATACTCCGCGCGCGCAGCAATGCTCGCCTCGTAGCCCTGCCTCCATTCGAATTCCAGACGGTTCATTTGAATGTCGAAATCTATGTTTTGCCGTGCGACCGGCTCGTGCTTCTTGGCTTTGGTCATGATGGAAATCCTGCAGCGTCAACATGACGATTGATGGATGGCCGCCGTGTCCGGCCGCTCGACGCCAAAAAGGAGCCCCTTTTCCGGGGCCCAATCCCGGGGCAACGATGAGGTGCGAAAGGTGCGGCGCGGAGCCGCTGGCCCCTGCGGCGCTAGCTGCTCGATCCCGCGCGGCGCCGAGGAGCCCCGCACGCGCGCACGCGCCAGCTGCCGGATTCGGCGGGCTTGAATTTGGCGTCCGAGAGGCTCCTGCGCAAGCTCGCAGCGCTGCTCATCTCCACGTCGAGGCCTTGCGCCAAGCTTCGTTGTAAGGCGTGCCAAGGAAGACTCCATGACTCCGATGCGTCGTTCACGGCGGTCACTTCAACCATGGCATTAGATCGCGACGAGTTGACAGCCATGTGAAGGGCGGGTGGCATTTCGATCACGCCGCCTGGCCCACGGGGATCGCGACCGGCGCGGCGGGCATCTGCGCCCGCAGCTTCGGCCAGTCGATCAATCGCAATTGTCCGTTCATGTCCTCGACCAGGGAGGAGCAGCTCTCCACCCAGTCGCCGTCGTTGCAGTAAAGGACGCCCTCGATCTCGCGCATCTCCGCGCGATGAATGTGGCCGCATACCACCGTATCGACGCCCCGCTTGCGCGCCGCCTGCGCGACCGACTCCTCGAAGCTGCCGATGTATTGACAGGCCTTCTTGGTCTTGTTCTTGAGGTAGGAGGACAAGGACCAGTGCGGCAGGTCGAACAGGCGGCGCCACCAGTTGATGTACGGATTGAGCGCGAGCAGCACGTCGTAGATGTTGCTGCCGAGCTTGGCGAGCCAGGGGCTGAACTTCACCACGCTGTCGAACTCATCGCCGTGCAGCACCAGCATCCGGCGGCCGTTCGCGCCCTGGTGAATGTAATCGCGGTGGATTTCGAGGTTGCCGAACACCGCACCGTCGAATTCGCGGAACACCTCGTCGTGATTGCCCGGAACGAAGATGACCCGGGTGCCGCGCTTCGCCTTGCCGAGAATCGTGCGCACGACGTTGTTGTGGGCCTGCGGCCAGAACATGGTTTTCTTCATGCTCCAGACGTCGATGATGTCGCCGACCAGGAAGAGATAGTCCATCTCGACGCTGTGCAGAAAATCCAGAAGAAGATCCGCACTGCAGCCTTTGAATCCGAGATGAATGTCGGAAACGAAGACCGTTCTCAACTTGAGCGGCGCGGGTGCGCTGCGCTCTATCATGTTGCGTCCTCCGAAGCTCAAGCGCTTCGGGGGGCCAGAATCGCAATCCGATGTGACGAACGGATGAATCGGGGAAGAACTTTTGTTTACAGGACCAGGACCTTACGAGCGGAACATCGCAAACCACACGAAATGTGACGCCGGTCACACTCCCGAAGGTCACACGACGCTGGGTCGCCCGAAACGGTAGCCGAAGCCGCGCACGGTCTGGATGTAGCCGCCGTAGCCGGGCTCGGTCAAGATCTTGCGCAGCCTCTGCACGTTCACGTCGACGGTACGCTCGTCCACGTCCCGGTCGCCGCCCCAGACCTGCGCCAGCAGCTGGTTGCGGTTGAAGGTCCGACCCTGATGTGACATGAGAAATTCGAGCAACCGGTACTCGACGCCTCGCAGGTTGAGCAGGCACCCGTGGGCGGTTACGCGATTGGTCGGCGCATCGAGCACCAGCTCGTCGCACTCGAGCGCCGGTTGCTGCCGCTCGTGATTGCGCACGCGCAGGACCGCGGAGACGCGCGCCACGACCTCCCGCAGAGAGAATGGCTTGCCGATATAGTCGTCGACCCCAAGATTGAGACCCGAGACGACATCCTGCTCGGCGGTGAGCGCCGACAAGATGATGAGCCGGATGGAGGGTGAGGAGCGAACTCTGCGAGCGCCTTGAATCACGTCCAAAGCGAAGCGTCCGGGCATGTTCCAGTCGATGATGACCAGGTGCGGGGGCCGCTCCGCGACCGCAGCCACGGCTGCGGCGCCGTCGGTGATGGCCCGCACGACGAAGCCCGCGTCGCAGAGCTTCTGACGAAGCGGCTCGACTGACGCAACATCCCGATCGACGATCAGAATTTGTTTATTGGTTTCGGCGGCCAGCATAAGGCCGCGCCATTAGAGAGACGAAGCTTTACATTTCGTTGACCCTTTTGTGACCTTAACAAAGAATTTCAACTTCGCGGCGTGAGTGCGCCCCGATCCGGCTGAAGATTCGCCGATACGCCGCGCTCGACCGCGCGCACCGATACCTGGCTGTAACCGCGCAGCGACGGCGGCCGGCCGGGCGCCGGCCCCGCATCATCCGCCGCGTTCCACGCCGCGAGCAACAGTCCGAACGCCAGCCAATTGAGTGCCGCCTCGCGACGCTGCGACCAGAGCTCAACCGGCATGCCGAGCACCTGTCTCGAGTTCGATCTACGCATGATTCGTCCAGCCTCGTTGCCTTCCACCGAGCACCAGTGTCGAGCTCGGAGATGCGCAGCCGCGGGCTGGATTGCGCCAAGGCGGAGGCCAATTCCGGCAAATCGTGGCAACGGGAATTTCGCGGCCCGGCGCACGTCGCGGCGCAGCGGGCATGGGCTATGATCGAGACGTGAAAAAGCACATTGCGATCGTCGAGGACGAGCCGGCGTTGCGCGAGAATTATTCGGCGGCGCTGGCCCGGCACGGCTATCAGGTCAAGGCGTACCCGAATCGCAAGCTCGCGATGCAGGCATTCAGCACACGCCTGCCCGATCTCGCCATCATCGACATCTCGCTCGAGGACGAGGCGGAGGGGGGATTCGAGTTGTGCCGTGAGCTGCGCGCCCTCTCGGCGGAGCTGCCGATGATCTTTCTGACCGCGCGCGACAGCGAGCTGGATGCCGTCTCGGGGCTGCGGCTCGGTGCGGACGACTTCATCACCAAGGATGTGAGCCTGCCGCATCTGGCGGCGCGCGTGGCCGCTTTGTTTCGCCGCATCGACGCGTTACGGCGTCCGCAGAATGCCGCCGACGTGGTGCGGCGGGGCGCCCTCATCATCGACGCCGGACGGATGCAGACCACCTGGAACGGCTCTGCGGTCGGCTTGTCTTTGACGGAGTTCTGGATCGTGCATGCGCTGGCCTTGAACCCCGGGCACGTCAAGAATCGCCAGCAGCTCATGGACGCCGCGAACGTGGTGCTGGACGACAGCACCATCACCTCGCACATCAAGCGGCTGCGGCGCAAATTCGTGGAGATCGACCCCGCGTTCGACGCCGTCCAGACCGTTTACGGAATGGGATATCGCTGGATCGAGTGAGCATTCGCTTACAACTGCTGGTCGTTGCGCTGACCACGTTGATTCTGCCGTGGGCCGGATGCCAGTACGCCCGCGAGCTCGAGCACGCCTTGCGGGTCTCGCAGGAGAATGCGCTCGAATCGACTGCGGACACGATCGCCCTCGCACTGTCCGCGCAGCCCGAGCGCGTCTTCCGCGGTCTCGAAGATCCCAGGCCTTTCTCGCAGGATCAGGGAGACTTGTACGTATTTGCCTTGCACAACCCGCCGCTGCTCGACGGCTATCGCGAGGATTGGGGCGTCGGTGCGGACCCGAAAACTCTGCCGAGCCCGGACGGCTATGCCGCTCGCCTGCAAGTCGGATCCACCGACCGCTACCTGTTCCTGTATGTCGAGGTGGACGATCCGCATTTCCTCGCGGAGCCGTCGGATCCGGGTCTCGAGAAGCAGCCATTCGACCGCATCGATCTCACCCTGGAGCAGTCCGACGGCTCGCTCCAGTCGCTCTTTTTTGCGACCGGCGCGCCCGGGCTCATCCAGGCGCAGAGAAAGGTCGTGCAGGCCGACGGTACCGAGCGAGTCGCCGGCGAGCCGCGCGTCCAGGCCTACTGGCTCGAAACCACGGGCGGCTATCACTTGGAGGCGCGCGTGCCGCTTGCGCTGGTCGGCAGCCGGCTCTGGGTCGAGGCACGGGACGGCACCGGCCGGAAAGCCGGTTTCGCCGCCGATTCCACCCAGGGCGGCCGCTTGTTCATGACCACGCCCGGACTCGGCGAGCTGCTCGGGACCTTCATACGCGCGGGCACGCGCGCGACCGTGGTCGACGCCAATGGGCTGAAGCTGGGCGCGGCCGGCGCCCTCGGGCCGCCCGACTCCTATGACGACCCGGGCGGCACCTGGTACCGCCGCTTCGTGACCGTCGACACCTCGTCGTGGCCCCTACAGAGGGCGCTGCCCGACCGGGTCACGGGCGCGAGCGTCGCGGCGGCCCTCGCCGGCCGACCGGCGGCCGAGTGGCTGCGCTCGGGCGACTCGCAGGATCTCGTGCTCGCCGCCGCTGCGCCGATCACCGGCGAGGGCCGTACCCGAGGCGCCGTGGTGCTCGAGCAATCGGGCGATCAGCTGCTCGACCTGCGCGACCGCGCGCTCGCGCATCTGTTCGACCTGACGTTGCTCGCGACCGCGCTCGCAGTGGTGTTCGCCTTCAGCCTCGCCACCTTCATCAGCGTGCGCATCGGCCGGCTGCGCTCCGCCGCCGATGCCGCCGTCGGCAACGATGGGCGAATCCGGCTGCAAATGCCCGAGTCCGGCAGTGCCGATGAGATCGGCGCGCTCGCGCGGGCGTTCGAGCGGCTGCTCGGGCGCCTCAACGAGCACGCGCAGTATCTGCGCACGCTCGGCGGCAAGCTCTCGCACGAATTGCGCACGCCGCTCACCATCGTGCGCTCCTCCCTCGACAATCTGGAATCGGAGGGCGTACGCGGCGATCAGCGCGGCTACCTCAACCGCGCGCGCGAAGGCACCGTGCGCCTGCAATCGATCTTGAGCGCGCTCGGTGCCGCGAGCCGGGTCGAGGAGAGCATCAAGCAGGCGGAGCGGGTGAATTTCGATCTGAGCGAGCTCCTGCATGCGGCGGTTGCCGGCTACCGGGACGGGTTCCCTTCCACGCAGTTCGTACTCGAGGTGCCCCCCGATGGTTGCGTGCTCCGCGGCGCGCCCGAGCTCATCGCCCAGATGCTCGACAAGCTCGTCGAGAACGCGGTCGATTTCACGCTGCCGGGCGGCACCGTCCTCTTGAAGCTCAAGCGATCGGGCGGCAGCTATGAGCTCAGCGTCGAGAACGACGGCCCGTCCATCCCGGACGCCATGCTCGGGCGGCTTTTCGAATCGCTGTTCGAGCATCGGAGGGGAAGCGACGACAGACCGCACTTCGGTCTGGGGCTGTACATCGTGCGGCTCATTGCGGAGTTTCACGACGGCAAAGCGCTCGCCGGCAACCGCCTCGACGGCAATGGCGCCGTGTTCAGCATCGTTTTGCCGATGATCTAGGAAACGGAGCGCGCTCCGATGGGCATATCGAATGCGAGCGGCCGCCGGCCGCTGATGCAATCCTCGTGCTCGAGCAGCCAGCGCTTGCGCTCGAGACCGCCGCCGAAGCCGGTGAGCGAGCCGTCGGCGCCGATCACCCGATGACAAGGCACGACGATGCAGATGGGGTTGCTGCCATTGGCCAATCCCACCGCGCGCGAGGCATTCGGATTTCCGATGCGCCGGGCGATCTCGCCATAGCTCAACGTCTCGCCATAGCGGATCTCGGTCAAGCGCTGCCACACGCGCTTTTGAAAATCCGTGCCCGTCGGGCGCAACGGCAGATCGAAGTCCCGGCGGGTTCCTGCGAAATATTCCTCGAGCTGACGCGTGGCCACGGGCAACGCCCCGGCGCCCGCATCGAGAGTCCAACCGGAGGGAGGGCCCGGGTTGCGCGCCGGCACATCCATGTAGATGCCCGTCAACGCGACGCCGTCGGTGCTCAGCATCAGCCGGCCGATGGGACTCTTAAGGTAGGTAAAGCTGATCATGGTACGACTCCTAACGATTGCCATAGATAATGAGTGGCGTAGGCGCGCCACGGCCGCCAGGCCTCGGCGCGCGCGGAGAGTTCTTTCTTGCCGAGCCGGGCGGCCCGCAAGAGCATGAGGTCTTCCACCGGAAATGCATCGGGCCAGCGCAACGCGCGCATGGCGATGTACTGCGCGGTCCACGGGCCGATGCCCGGGACCTGCGTCAGGCGCCCGATCTGCTCCTCGACGTCCGCCGCGAGGCCGAGCACGATGCGCCGCTCCGCCGCGGCGTGCGCGAGCGCCACGAGGCTGCGGGCCCGCCCGCCCACCACACCGAGTGCCGCTATCTCCCCGGCGGTGACTTCGCACATGCGCGCGGCACTCGGCGCGAGGGTGTCGAGCTCCGGGAACGCCGTCTCGATGGGTGTGCCGAAGGCGCGGGCCCACCGGCCGGCGAGCGTGGTGGCCGCTTTGACGGAGACCTGCTGACCGAGCACGGCACGCACCGCGAGCTCGAAGCCGTCGAACGCGCCTGCGACTCTGAGACCCGGCAGCCGGCGCACGGTGTCGGCGAGCAGTGCATCCTGCGACAGCACCTCCGCGACTGCATCGGGTGTGGCGCCGAGATCGAACAGATGCTTCACCCGCACGATGACGGCGCCGATGACCGGCGCGAGTCCCGGCGAGAGCTCGACTTCGAGCGCTGTTCGGCTCGCCGCGAGCGAGACCGCGATGAATCCGCGGTGCTCGCCGATGGCGACCGTGCGGCGATAATGCGTTCCGTCCACCCACTCGACGCCGGGGATCGCGCGCAGCCGCAAATACGCGAGCAGGCTCTCCCAGGCGAGCGGCGGACGGAAATCGAGCTGGCACACGAGGCCCAAGGCCGCATCGCCGCGGCGGCGCAGACTGCGCGGATTCAAGCCATAGCGCGATTTGAACAGGGCGTTGAATCGGCGGACACTCCCGAACCCGGAAGCGAATGCGATGTCGGTCAGCTTGAGCGAGGTCTCGCTCAGCAGCCGCTTCGCGAGCAATAGCTTCTGGGTCTGCGCGAGCTCGATCGGCGAGACACCGAGCTCGGCTTCGGTCACGCGGCGCAGGTGACGGTCGCTCACGCCGAGCGAGGCCGCGAGATCGCCGACCCGCGCATTCGATACCGCATGCTCCTCGATGCCTGCGATCGCCGCGCCGGCGAGCCGGCTCGCCGCATCGACGCTCGCGAGTCCGGGCGCGCGCTCCGGGCGGCAGCGCAGGCACGGCCGGAAGCCCGCTCCTTCGGCAGCGGCGGCGCTCGAGAAAAAGCGCATGTTCTCGCGCTTCGGCGGCCTTACCGGGCAGATCGGGCGGCAATAGATGCCGGTCGAGGACACCGCCGTGAAGAAGCGCCCGTCAAAACGGCGGTCGCGGGCACGCACCGCACGAAAACAAGCTTCCTGGTCGAACAACATGGCGCTAGATTAGCCAATGTCCGGCGCCGATACTCGCCGTTTTCGGACACGGATATTCGCAAGGTCCCGGCAGGTGTCGAAAAGGTCGAGTATGTTCGAGGGTAGCGGAGAGAAGCCATGCGAATTGCCGAGCCCCATCCCCTGCTGCCGAGGCTTCAGCGACGGGAATTTCTCAAGCTTTCCGGGCTTGCCGCGCTCGCTCCCGGCCTCGGCATCTTCTCCTCCTCGAGCGCCCAATCAGCGGCGAATCCGAACGCGGACTACACGTTGCGCATCGCACAGGGTCACGTCGAGCTGGGGCCGGGGCACCTCGTGCGGACCACGCTCTACAACGGCCAATTTCCGGGGCCGCTGCTGCGATTTACGGAGGGCAAAGCCGCGATCGTCGACATCTTCAACGACACGGATGTCCCCGAGCTCGCCCACTGGCACGGCCAGATGCTCCCGAGCGATGTGGACGGCGCCGCCGAGGAAGGGACACCCCTGATCCCCGCCCACGGCATGCGACGGATCAGCTTCGTGCCGAGGCCTGCGGGATTTCGATTTCTGCATACTCATGTCGCAGCGGGCTCGAACCTCGGCAAGGGCACCTACTCCGGTCAGGCCGCGCCCGTGTTCATCGAGCCGAAGGCGGATGCGGGGTCATACGATCGGGAAGTCTTTTTGGTGCTGAAGGAATTCGAGCCGTCCCTCAGCCACGGCGGGGACATGGATATGAAATTCCTCGCCGGCGAGGCGCGCCCGGACCTGAAGGCGATCGGCAAGACCGCCGATGCAAAGAACATCAAGCAAAAAGGCTTCGAGGTCAACTACAAGACGTTCTGCATCAATGGAAAAATGCTCGGATCCGGCGAGCCGATTCGAGTGAAGCGCGGCGAGCGCGTACTGCTCCACGTCCTCAACGCGAGCGCCGGCGAAGTGCGCAGTCTCGCCTTGCCGGAACATGTGTTCCACGTTGTGGCGCTCGATGGCAATCCCGTCCCCCATCCGACGGACGTGCCCGTGCTGTGGCTCGGCACCGCGGAGCGTATCTCGGCAATCGTCGAGATGCGGAATCCGGGCGTCTGGATCCTCGGGGATCTGGATGACGACGATCGCAAGCACGGAATGGGCGTGGTCGTGGAATATGCGGGGAGGAGCGGGGAGCCCGATTGGCAGAAGCCCAAGGCCTTTCGATGGGATTATTCCCTATTCGGCAGCCAGGGCGGCGGCGCATCGAAGGCCGTCGACGAAAGCATCGAGATCCTCATCGTCAAGAACAACGCGGCGCTCGGCGGCTTCAACCAGTGGACACTCAACGGCGAGGCTTTCTCGATGGCGTCAATGAAGCCCCTGTACAGGTTACGCGAGGGCCGCCGATATCGCCTTAAATTCCGCAACGCGAGCGATGACATCCATCCGTTGCATCTGCACCGCCATAGCTTTGAACTGACCCGCATTGCCGGCAAGCCGACCTCCGGCGTCATGAAAGACGTCGTGATGCTGGGCGGATATCAGGAAGCTGAATTCGACTTCATCGCCGACAATCCGGGGCTCACCCTGTTTCACTGTCACCAGCAATTGCACATGGACTTCGGGTTCATGGCGCTCTTCCAGTATGCGTGAGCGCGGACGTCCCGTTGAGCCGCTCGCGGCCCTTCAGAACTTCGGGCTGACGAGCACGTAGTACAGGCCGCCCGCCACGAGGATCGCCGCCGCGACGGCGAGCGCCGAGGCCGGGTCGAGATGTGTGAGCATGTGTCCTCGGAAAAGGTGGATGAAGCGTCCGCCATTTCCGAAACCTTTACACTGATTCATGACACTCGGATTGCACGCCCTGTAGGCGCGCGTCGCTAGCGGGTGTCGGTCTTGCGCACCTCGAGATAGCTCAAAATTCCCTCCGCCGCCTCGCGGCCCTCGAATACCGCGGTGACCACGAGGTCCGATCCGCGCACCATGTCGCCGCCCGCGAACACCTTGGGATTCGTGGTCTGAAACCGGAACGGAGCAAGTCCCGACACGCGCACGCGGCCGTTGCCGTGCAGCGCGATACCAGGGCCGTCGAACCAGCGCGGCGGACTCGGGTTGAAGCCGAATGCAACGATCACCGCGTCGGCCGGAATGGTTTCCTCCGTGCCGGGAACGACCTCGGCCACGCGCCGCCCGCGCGGACCGGGCGGCCCCAGACGGGTCTCCACGAGCTTGACGCCCTCCACCCGGTCGGAGCCGACGATCTCGACGGGCTGGCGGTTGAAGAGAAACGTCACGCCCTCTTCCTTGCTGTTCTTGTAATCGCGCCTCGAGCCCGGCATGTTCGCCTCGTCGCGCCGGTAAGTGCAGGTCACGCTGCTCGCCCCCTGCCGGACGGCCGTGCGATTGCAGTCCATCCCAGTGTCGCCGCCGCCGAGCACGACGACGTGCTTGTCGCGCATGTCGATGAAGCCGGTTGCGGCGTTCGGCAGCCCGAGCTCGCGGTTGATGTTCGACACCAGATACGGCAACGCCTCGTACACGCCGGGCAGATCCTCTCCGGCGAAGCCGCCTTTGACGTAGGAATAGGTGCCCATCCCGAGAAAAACCGCATCGAAATCGCGCAACAGGTCCTCGAACACCACGTCCCGGCCGATCTCGCAACTCAAGCGAAACTCGACGCCCATCTCCTCCATGATCTCGCGGCGCTTCTCGACCACGTCCTTTTCCAGCTTGAAGGGCGGGATGCCGAAGGTGAGCAAGCCGCCGATCTTCGAATAGCGGTCGAACACCACCGGCGTTACGCCGCCGCGCGCCAGGATGTCCGCACATCCAAGGCCGGCCGGACCTGCGCCCACAATGGCGACGCGCTTGTCGGTGCGGATCACATGCGAGATGTCCGGCTTCCAGCCTTGCTTGAACGCCTCGTCGGTGATGTACTTTTCGATCGCGCCGATGCTCACCGCGCCGAGGCCGTCGTTCAGCGTGCAAGCCCCCTCGCAGAGCCGGTCCTGCGGGCAGATGCGTCCGCACACCTCGGGCAACGAGTTGGTCTGATGCGAAAGCTCCGCCGCCTCGAACAGCTTGCCCGCCTTCACCAGGGCGAGCCAATTCGGAATGTAGTTGTGCACCGGGCACTTCCACTCGCAGAACGGATTCCCGCAGGACACGCAGCGTCCGGCCTGCTGCGAGGCCTCGGCGGCGCCGTACTGCGCGTAGATTTCGCGAAAATGTCGAGTGCGCTCCTCGACCGCGAGCTTGTCGGGATCGCGGCGTGGAATATCCAGAAATTGCAGGGGATTGTCGGCCATGAGCTTGTGGGCGTCGCGGCCCGTCAGGCCGCGCGGCGCAGATTGACGAGGAGCGAGGCGATGGCGGCCGCCTTCGGCTTCACCACCCAGAACCGCCCGATGTAGGTGCGGAAATCGTTGAGAAGCTGCTGCCCCCAGACACTGCCCGTGGCCTCGACGTGCTGCTCGATGAGCCCGCGCAGGTGCTGCACGTGAGTCCCCATGCCCTCGGGCGACACGCGGTGAATGTCGATGAGGTCGTGGTTGTAGCGGTCGACGAAGTCGCGCTCCATGTCGAGCACGTAGGCGAACCCGCCGGTGAAGCCGGCGCCGAAATTGACGCCCGTGCGGCCGAGCACGCACACGACGCCCCCCGTCATGTACTCGCAGCAATGATCGCCGGTCCCCTCCACGACCGCGAGCGCGCCGGAGTTGCGCACCGCGAAGCGCTCGCCCGCCGTGCCGGCGGCATACAGCTCACCGCCGGTCGCGCCGTACAGGCAGGTGTTGCCCATGATCACCGTGTCACGCGCGCTGAACGAGGCGGTCGCCGGCGGCTTCAGGACGATCTTGCCTCCCGCCATGCCCTTGCCAACGTAGTCGTTCGCCTCGCCCTCGAGATGCAAGTGCAATCCCCCCGCGTTCCAGACGCCGAAGCTCTGGCCGGCGGAGCCCTTGAGGGTCACGATCAGGGGCGCAGCCGCCATGCCGTTGTTGCCCCAGCGCTTCGCGATCTCTCCCGACGCGCGCGCGCCGATGGCGCGATGAAAATTGCTCACCGAATATGCGAATTGACCCCCGACCCCGCCTTGAATCGCCTCCCGCATGTCGGCGACCATCTGCTCGTTGAGCGTGCCCTTGTCGAACGGCTCGTTGCGCGCCTCTGTGCAGTACTGCGGGGTGCTCGACACGAGCGCACCGTTCGCGAGCAGCGGCGTCAAGTCGAGCTTGCGCTGCTTCGAGGTCTCCCCCGGCAAAATCTCGAGGAGGTCGGTGTTGCCGATGAGCTCGGCGATGCCGCGCACGCCGATGCTCGCCATCAGCTCGCGGCATTCGCGGGCCACGAACCGGAAATAGTTCATGACCATCTCCGGCAGGCCGATGAAAAAGCGCGTACGCAGCACATTGTGCTGCGTGGCGACGCCCGTCGCACAGTTGTTGAGATGACAGATGCGCAGGTACTTGCAGCCCAAGGCGACCATGGGCGCCGTGCCGAAACCAAAGCTCTCCGCGCCGATGATGGCGGCCTTGATCACGTCGAGCCCCGTCTTGAGACCACCGTCGGTCTGCAGCCGCACGCGGTGCCGCAGCTCGTTCACGCGCAGCGTCTGGTGCGTTTCGGCGACGCCCAGCTCCCACGGCGTTCCCGCATACTTGATCGAGGACAGCGGGCTCGCGCCGGTGCCGCCGTCGTAGCCCGAGACGGTGATGAGATCCGCGTACGCTTTCGCGACGCCCGCCGCCACGGTGCCGACACCGGGCTCCGCCACGAGCTTCACGGACACGAGGGCCTGCGGGTTGATCTGCTTCAAATCGAAAATCAGCTGCGCGAGATCCTCGATCGAGTAGATGTCGTGATGCGGCGGCGGAGAGATCAGGCCGACGCCCGGCCGCGCGAACCTCAAGCGCGCGATCATCTCGTTCACCTTGTGTCCGGGCAGCTGACCACCCTCGCCGGGCTTCGCGCCCTGTGCGATCTTGATCTGCAGCACCTCGGCGTTGATCAGATATTCCGGCGTCACGCCGAAGCGCCCCGAGGCGACCTGCTTGATCTTGGAGTTCTTCTCGGTGCCGTAGCGCGCCGGATCCTCGCCGCCCTCGCCCGAGTTCGAGCGCGCGCCGAGGCGGTTCATGGCGATGGCGAGCGCCTCGTGCGCCTCGGGCGACAGAGCGCCCAGGGACATGCCGGCGCCGTCGAAGCGCTTGAGGATCGATGACACCGGCTCGACCTCCTCGAGAGGAATGGCGGCGCGGGCACCGGGGCCGTTCTTGAGCTTCAAGAGATCGCGCACGCAGGACACCGGCCGGCCGTTGACCAGCGCGGCGAATTGCCGGTACTGCTCGTAGTCGCCCGCCATTACGGCCGACTGAAGCGTTGCGATCACGTCGGGGTTGTACATGTGGTACTCGCCGTCGTGCATGTACTTGAGGAGCCCTCCCTGGCTCACGCTCACGGCGGAGTCCCATGCGCGGCGCGCGAGATAGTCGGCGTCGGCTCTGAGGTCGTCGAAATCCGCACCGCCGATGCGGCTCTCCGAGCCCTCGAAGCACAGATCCACCACCTCGGAGCCCAAGCCCACGATCTCGAACAATTGCGCGCTGCGATAGCTCGCGATCGTGGAGATGCCCATCTTGGACATGATCTTGAACAGCCCCTTGCGGATACCGCGGCGATAGCTGCGGCCGAGCTCCTGCCGCGAGTCCGCATCGCTCAAGGCGCCCTTGCGCATGAGGTCGAAGAGCGTCTGGTAGGCGAGATACGGATACACCGCGGTCGCGCCGTAGCCCAACAGACACGCGAAGTGATGCGCATCGCGAGCCGTGCCGGTTTCCACCAGGATGTTGCACCGGCAGCGCAATCCGGTCTTCACCAGCCGGTGATGAACCGCGCCGGTGGCGAGCAGCGCGTGAATCGGCGTCTTGCCCTTCACGAGATAGCGATCGGAGAGCAGCAGCACCAGCTTGCCGGCGCGAACGGCGCTTTCCGCCTCGTCGCACACTCGGAGAATCGCCGTCTTCAAATCAATCGCGTCGTCGGCTTGAAGGTCGATGAAGGCGTGAGGGGCGCCCGAGTCCTCGAGACCCATGATCTGCCGAAGCTTGCGTTGCGAGAGCACGGGCGAGCTCAGCACGATCTGCTCGGCATGCTGGGCCGCGGGCACGAAGATGTTGCACTCCGGGCCGATCTGCGTCTGCAGCGACATTACGATGCTTTCGCGCAAGCTGTCGATCGGCGGGTTCGTGACCTGCGCGAACTGTTGCCGGAAGTAATCGTAGAGCGAGCGCACCTTGCTCGATAGCACGGGCATCGGCGTATCGTCGCCCATCGAGCCCACGGCCTCGCTTTCGTCCTCCGCCAGCACACGAATGATCTCGTCGCGCTCCTCGGCGGAGACGTTGTACATCTTCTGGAAGACCGCGAGCGTGTCGCGGTCGAACGGCTCGGCGGCGAGGCGCGGATCGATCAGGTCGGTCTGCAGATAGCGCACGCCTTTCTTGAGCCAGACCTTGTACGGATGGCGGCTCTTCAAGAGGTCGTCCACCTGCTTCGTGTCCATGAGCTCTGATGTCTGCAGATCAAGCGCCAGGATCTCGCCGGGCCCGAGCTTTCCCTTGCGCACCACGTTCTCGGGCAGGTAATCCCACACGCCTGCCTCGGAGGCGATCGTGATGTGCCGGTTCTTCGTTATCACCCAGCGCGCCGGACGCAGACCGTTGCGATCGAGCGTGCAGCACGCATAGCGGCCGTCGGTGAGCACGATGCCCGCCGGTCCGTCCCAAGGCTCCATGTGCGTCGCGTAGTACTCGTAGAACGCCTTCAAGTCCGGATCGATCATGTCCACCGATTGCCAGGCCGGCGGGACCAGCATGCGCATCGCGTGCATGGGATCGAGGCCGCCCATCAAGAGGAGCTCGAGCATGTTGTCGAGCGACTGCGAATCCGAGCCGGTGAGCGAGACCACGGGCAGCACGTCCTGAAGGTCGGGCAGGAGCGGTGAGCGGAACAGGGGACCGCGCGCCACCGCCCAGGAGCGATTCCCCTGCACCGTGTTGATCTCACCGTTGTGCGCGAGATACCGGTACGGGTGCGCGAGCCGCCACTGCGGCAGGGTGTTGGTTGAGAATCGCTGGTGGAATACCGCCACCGAGGCCTCCATGCGCGGATCCTTCAGATCGGGGTAGAACTGCGCGAGGTGCTGCGGCATCACCATGCCCTTGTAGACGATGGTGCTCGCCGACAGCGAGGGGATGTAGAACGCGGGATCGCTGGCCTCCAGGGCCTTCTCGGCGCGCCGCCGCGCCATGTAGAGGCGGCGGTTGAACGTGGCCTCGTCGATGTCGACGCCCGCATTGACGAACAGCTGCTCGATGTGCGGCAGCGTCCGCAGCGCCTCCTCGCCGCAAGCCTCTGGGTCGACGTACAGACGACGAAATCCCGCGACGTTGAGCCTCTCGCGCTCGAGCTCCGCCCTCAGTACGCGGCGCGCCTCCTCGGCCTTGGCCCGATCGCGATTCAGGAACACGAGGCCCGCCGCGAACTGCGCGGCAAGCTTGAACCCGCTCTCCTGGGAGACGGCCCGCAAGAATCGGCGCGGCATCTTGATGAGCAGGCCGCAGCCATCACCGGTCTTGCCGTCGGTGGCGATCGCGCCGCGGTGCGTGAGCCGGCTCAGAGAGCTGATGGCCGTCTGGACCACCCAGTGACTGGGTTGATCGTCGAGGCTCGCGATCAAGCCAAACCCGCAGGAGTCCCGCTCATAGGAAGGCCGATACAGGCCCCAGGCCGTCTCGCGAGGATCCTGTCCGCGCGCCGGCTCGCCCTCGAGCTGTGGTTGCTTCGACATAGTAGACGCCCGTGGACGACCGTACCCCCGCGCAAGTGCGCGAAAGATCCGGCCGCAAACAAATTAAATCGGTTCCGGGGGGTGCAGAGGCGCATCCTCGAGGGCCGCGCCTTGGAGGGATAACGCCCCGCGCCTAGTATAGGGTCATGATACCGAGGCGGTGAGAGCCGTCAACCGGCGATGTAGCGCTCGAGCTGCTCGATTTGCGCGCTCTGCTCCTCGATCACGGCCTTGACCAGATCGCCGATCGACAGGATCCCGACCACCCGGCCGCCCTCCGTCACCGGCAGATGCCGGAAGCGGCCCTCGGTCATCACCTGCATGCAATGCCGCACCGTGTCGGTGGGCGTCACGGTAACCGCCGGCGAGGTCATGATTTCGCTCACCGGGGTGTCCTGGGACGAGCGGTTCTTCAGGATCACCTTGCGGGCATAGTCGCGTTCCGAAATGATTCCGACGAGCGCCCCCTGGTTCATGACCAGAAGCGCCCCCACGTGGTGGGTAGCCATGAGCTCGATGGCCTTGCGTACCGAATCAGTCGGCGCAATAGAGAAGAACTGACTGCCCTTCTGGCGCAGCAAATGGCTGACGGTCTGCATGCAAAGCCCCCACATCATTCCGCACGAGGCGATAGGATTTCGGCATAAATGACTATACTCCCGCCCCCCGCAAGGACAAGTCACCCCATGAGCCGCGAGGAATGCGATCCCGACACTCCGCCCCCGGCGGAGGTCCGCCCCTACCCCGTCGCGTCGCCGCACGGCGTCCGGGTGGACCCCTTCTATTGGCTGCGCGACGATGAGCGGCGCAGTCCGGCGGTGCGGGCCTATCTCGAGGCCGAGAACGCCTACAAGGAGCGCCACCTGAGCGGGGGACTGCGCGAGGCGCTCTATGCGGAGATCGTCGCGCGGCTCAAGCCTGACGACGCCAGCGTCCCGTACCTCAAGGACGGCTACTGGTACTACACCCGCTTCGAGACCGGCAAGGAGCACCCGATCTTTGCGCGCCGCAAAACTTCCCTCCAGGCTCCCGAGGAAATCGTCCTCGACGGCAACGAGCGAGCCGCCCGCGCCCGGGCGGCGGGCCACGAGTTCTACCAGATCGGCACGGCCGAGGTGTCCCCCAACGGGGAATGGCTCGCGTTCTGCGAGGACTTCATCGGGCGGCGTCAATATGAGCTGCGCTTCAAGAACCTGCGCACCCAGGAGGTGTTCGAGCATTCCATCGGAAACGTCGAATCGGATGTCGCCTGGGCGAACGACAACGCGACCGTGCTCTATGTCGAAAAGGATCCCGAGACCCTGCTCGGGCTCTACGTCAAGAAGCACACGTTCGGCGCCGATCCCAAGCTCGATCCCATTCTGTTCACCCAGACGGACGTGAGCTTCTACACCGGCGTCGTCAAGTCCAAGTCCGAGCGCTACATCTTCATCTCCATGGAGAGCACGATTTCCTCGGAGTGGCGCTATGCGGATGCGTCCGATCCCGCGCTCGACTTCAAGGTATTTCTGCCGCACGAGCGCGATCACGAGTACCAGATCGAGCACCTCGGCGAGCACTTCATCGTCCGCACCAACTGGCGCGCTAGCAATTTCCGCCTCATGCAATCGCCGGTTGGCGCGGCGGCCGACCGGTCGAGCTGGCAGGAGCTGGTGGCGCATCGCGAGGACACCTTCATCCAGGACTTCGACGTGTTCGAGCGCTTCATCGTCTTGAGCGTTCGCTCGGGCGGTCTGCAGAAAATCAGCATCCAGCCGCTGAACGCGGGCGGCGGTGCGGCGGGTGCTCCGCAATTCTTCGTCGCGAGCGATGAGCCCGCGTACTCCATGGCCCTCGGCAACAACCCGCGGATCGACACCGATGTTCTGCGCTACAGCTACGCCTCGTTGACGACGCCGACGACGGTCTACGACTACGATGTTCGCACCGGCGAGCGGCAGCTGCTCAAGCGAGACCCGGTCCTCGGGGATTTCGACCCCGCGCGCTACGCGACGGAGTTTCTGTTCGTTCCTGCCCGGGACGGCCAGCGCATACCCGTATCCCTGGTGTACCGCCGGGGATTCCGGCGCGACGGCACGGCGCCGCTCCTGCAGTACGGTTATGGCGCCTACGGCCTGTCCATGGATCCCTATTTTTCCTCGGCGCGCCTGAGCCTGCTCGATCGCGGCTTCGTGTTCGCCATCGCCCACGTCCGCGGCGGACAGGAGATGGGGCGGGCGTGGTACGACGACGGGCGCCTTCAGCACAAGAAGAACTCGTTCAACGACTTCATCGACGTGACCCATTACCTCGTCGACGAGGGCTACGCGGACCGCAGCAAGGTTTTCGCCATGGGAGGCAGCGCCGGCGGCCTGCTGGTGGCGGCTGTCGCGAACATGAGCGCACGCGACTATCGAGGCATCGTCGCTCAAGTGCCCTTCGTCGACGTGGTCACCACCATGCTGGATGAGAGTATCCCGCTCACCACCAACGAGTTCGACGAGTGGGGCAATCCGGCCGATCGGATCTACTATGATTATCTCCTGTCGTACTCTCCCTACGACAACGTCAGGGCGCAGCGCTACCCCGCAATGCTCATCACGTGCGGCTTCTGGGACAGCCAGGTCCAGTACTACGAGGCCGCGAAGTGGGTGGCGAAGCTGCGCCGATACAAGACCGACGTGAATCCGCTATTACTGCACGTCGAGATGGACGCCGGGCACGGCGGCAAGGCGGGACGCTTCGAGCGCTACCGGGAGACCGCGCTGGAGTACGCGTTCTTGCTCGGCGAGCTCGGCATCAGCGAGTGAGCGGCGGCGGGGGCCGGCCGTTTTGAAAAAAAGAAGCGCCGCGAGCGGGGAAGCTTGTTCGCGGCGCTAAGTTCCAACCAAAGGGGAGAACACAATAACGATCAATCGAGACACTTGAAGGCAATGAGCGCCGAGCCGTTCCGATCCGCGCCGGAGCCATCCCTGCCGGACCACTTTGCAGCGGCACGTGCGGCAAACGCCACGCGCGCATCGATTCTTTCGAAGGCAAACTGGCCGTCCGACCGTCGAACCAGCAACGCGGCACCTGGGCTGCCCGCCGGCATCAACATCGCAACGATCCTCGATTGCATCCGCTGCCTCAACGACTCGAGCACCGCTCGATGACATGATCCAAGCAATCCGCGTGCCAGATATGGCATTGAGTAAAATCAAAGAGTTAATCGCTCGATCACGCGCGCGACTGACAAGAATTGTCAGTGGTGTGACGCACCTCGACCAGTGCGTCGACGTTAAGTCAAAAGCCGCAATTTCAAGTCAAAACGCCTCGCGCGCCTGCGCCACGAGCCCCCGCATCCCTACGTGTGCTCGGCACGCACGATGACACAAGGCTGCGACTTGGCTTTGAGATCCTTACAGATCCGGCGGGCTTGACTCTCGCTCACGCCCACCGCTTGCAGCCGGTACAGCGTTCCGCTCGCGGTTTTCTTGGGCACCACCCGGGAGGACAGACCTCCCAGCAAGTGCGGGTACTCTTTCTGAAGGTGCTCCCAGCGCTTCTTCGCTGCGGCGCTGCCGGAGCGGAAGGCACCGAGTTGCACGGCATAAGCGCCGGTCGCTATCGCCGCCTCGTGCAGGGGATGCGCAGGGTGCGGGGCTGCGCCGGGCGCCGGCGCGCTCGGCGGTGTCGAGAGCTTGCGCGTGCCCGCGGGCGGGGGAGTTGGTTCCTCGTTCTGCGCCGTGGAGGGCGATGGGCCGCCGAGCGGCGCCCCTCCCGGCGCGGCCGTCCCCGCCGGCGTCTGCGCCATCGTGAAATTCTCGATTCGGTTGCGCGCTTCGACCGCAGACTGACCGTCGGGGTACTCGGTCAAATACGCCTGGTAGGCCTCGGGCGTGTCGGCATCACGCGCCTTCTGCCAATCGCGCACATCGGAAAGCTCCTTGAGTCGCGATTGCGCCTGCGCCGTGAACTCGCCGGTCGGATATTTCTTCAGGAACTGCTCGTAGGCTTCCGCCGTGTTGGCTTCCCGGGTCTTTTGCCAGTCGCTCTGTTGGCGGCTGCAGCTCGCGAGTGCGATCGAAAGCGCGCAAAGGCACGCAAGTACGATTTGTTTCCTGAGCATTTCCCCTCTCGACCGTTCATGGATTTGTGACGGCCGTCATTCTACTTCGATTTTCGGCGTCTGTCGGCGACGCCAAGCTCGTCACATCAGCCGCCGGGGCAGTTGAGATAAAAGACGAGGGATGAGGGCGCCAAACCGTCGCTTCTTCGACTTCGATCTCGACTCGCTGACGCCGACCGTCATCGGTGAGCAATCGGTCGTGGTGGGCGACATACGCGGCGAGGGTCAGTTCGTCGTCTCCGGCGAGGTCCACGGCGACGGGAATATCGACGGCGGCTTGAATCTTTCCGTCACGGGTGTGTGGAACGGCCACATCCAAGCGCAGCGCGCGGTCGTCGCCGGAAAAATCACGGGCGGACTCACGGTACGCGACCGATTGGAAATCGGGTACACCGCGGTGATCCGCGGGAAGGTCAGCGCGCGCACGATCGCCATCGCCAAGGGTGCGATCATCGACGGCGACATCGAGGTCACCTCCGAATCCCCGATGCTGCAATTCGAAGAAAAACGCGGTACATGAGCTCATCGCACCGGCGCACCGCGCCGCTGTGCGCGAATGGCGACACGAGCGATAAATTTTGTGTGTTCGCGAATGTTCGCTCATCCTAGACCCTTTTGGCGCACCGCCAGGCGGAATGACGCGGAGCGGATCCGTTCCCGACGGACTGCCGCCCGGCGGGGCGCCGCCCAGCGGGTCGCGCGGTTCAAGGTCAGATGCGAACATTCGATGTAATCGTCGTGGGCGGTGGCATCCACGGAGCCGGAGTGCTGCAGGCTGCCACTGCCGCCGGATACAGCGCGCTCCTCATCGAGAAGGGTACGCTGGCCAGCGGCACGTCGAGCCGCTCGAGCAAGCTCATCCACGGCGGCCTGCGCTACCTCGAGTCGGGCCAGTTCGCGCTGGTACGTGAGAGTCTGCACGAGCGCGCCGTACACCTGCGGATCGCGCCGGAGTTGGTCGAGCTGCGGCCGTTTTTCATTCCGGTATACGCCGGCACCCGCCGAAGGCCCTGGCAGCTGAAGGTCGGGCTGTGGATATACGCACTGCTCGGCGGATTCGATTCGAGCACCCGTTTCGGCAACGTCCCGAGGCGCGAGTGGTCCAGTCTCGACGGACTCAAGACCCGCGATCTCGATGCCGTCATCCGCTACTACGACGCCCAGACCGACGATGCGCAGCTCACACGAGCCGTGGTCGAATCGGCACGCTCGCTCGGCGGGGAGCTCGCCATGCCGGCGCGATTCGTGTCTGCGACGCTCAAGGACAAGGCGGTCGAGGTGGCCTTCGAGGCGAATGGAACGCGTGCGGTGTGCGGCGCTCGTGTCCTGGTGAACGCCGCGGGCCCTTGGGCCATCCAGGTCGCGCGCGCCGTACAGCCCGCCATTTACGTCCCCGAGGTCGATCTCGTGCAGGGGACGCACATCGTGCTTCCCATGCGGGTGACGCGCGGCATCTACTACGTGGAGAGCCCGACCGACGGGCGCGCCATCTTCGTCATGCCGTGGCGGGACGGGACGCTGGTGGGCACGACCGAGACACCCTATCGCGGAGATCCCGACCAGGTCGTGCCGCTCCCCGAGGAGGAAGAGTATCTCCTCGGGATCGCACGCCATTATTTCTCGGCCGCCACCGGCCTTTCGCGCGCGGATATCCTCGTGCGCTTCGCGGGTTTGCGAGTCCTGCCCGCCGCCTCCCAGGAGGCATTCGATCGATCGCGCGAGACGATTTTTACCACCGATCGTGAACCGTATCCGCGCGTGCTCGGAATCTACGGGGGCAAACTCACGGGCTGGCGCGCGGCCGCCGAGCACGTGCTCGAGCGCATCCGGCCCTCGCTCGGAGAGAGGCAGCGGCGAGCGTCCACGGATCAGCTGGTATTGAGGAGGGCACTATGATCAAGCTTGGCACGGCGACGCTCGGGCTCGCGCTGCTGGCGTCGCTCGCGCACGCCGACGGCGACTACATCAGTCCGACCGACGATCGGGTGCGCGTGTCCCTGGGTGCCATGCACCTGTCCAACTCGACCACGATCCGGGCTGACAGCTCCACCGGCGTGACGGGCACGACCATCTCCGGCGAGAACCAATTCGGATTGGACGGCTCGGATTACGAGCCCAAGTTCCAGGTCATGCTGCGCGCCGGGGAGCGCAACCGGGTGTGGCTCGACTACTTCACTCTCGACCGCAGCGGCAGCACGCTCGTGCAGGAGCCCATCATTTTCCGCGACGTGGTGCTGCAGCCCGGCGAGCCGCTGCAGTCGGAGCTCGATCTGCGCATCTTGAGCCTCACTTACGGGTATTCGGTCTGGCACAGTGAAAAGGTCGAGGTCGCGGCGACGCTGGGTGTGAGCTCGGTCGAGATCGACGCCCGGGCCAAGGTCGCAATCGAGGCGGTGCACGTCAACCAGACGGAGGACGAGGCCGGCCCCTATCCGACTGCGGGACTCGCTACAACCTGGGTCTTGAGCAAGCGGTTTTATTTGGATAGCCGGGCTCAGTATCTGAGTCTGCACATCGGGAATCTCGACGGATCGCTCGGGATGGGCGAGATCGATGCTCTATACCGGTTTAGACCGAACGTGTCCTTCGCAGTCGGCTACACCGAGGTGCGGACGCACCTCTCCTCGACCAAGACTTCCGATGCGGGTCTGTTCAACTTCAACACGAAGGGTCCGCAGGTCTTCATCCGCGTTTCGTTCTAGAGGTTCCCATCACGGCGCTGCTTCGGCCGTGAAATCCACACGGTTGTTCGCGCTCGCCGCTCGATTCCACTCGCCCGCGGTCAGCGTATCACTGTGCTGCGGATACGGGGTCGCCGTGCGCGGTGACGCAGCGTTCTCCGCGAGCACATTGATGCCGCCGCCGCTGCGCTGGCGAACCCCGGCCACCACGTTGGCGAATGCCAGCGATTGGCGTTGCTGGCCCGACAGAGAGTCCTCGAACGGATTTCCGACGATGTCGCATTTGCTCGCCAGCAGACTCGGCGCAGCCGGCAGGAACCCATCGGCGGCATTGCCGGTGAGACAGAAGACGCCCTGCGAGCTCGTGGCCTTCACGACACCTCGAAATCCCTGCGCCTCGAGCTTGGCCAGCACATCGCGCAGCACGTCGACGCGGCTATGGTCGAACGGCAGCTCACCGTACGGAACGAGCTCGGACCGAGGAAGACCCGCACCGGGGGGCGGCGCGCCGGCGGGGGACGCACTCAGGGGCGCCGCGCCAGGGAGTGCGCCGCCATCCGGCCCGACGGAGGCATTGGCGCTCGCCCGCTGCGACGCCGCGCTCGCCGCAACCGCCGCGGCGCTCGCGGCAACCGCCGCCGCGAGGTCCTTGACGGTGGCCGATAATTGATCGGTCGATTGCTTCAGATCGGCATTCGCCGCCTTGAGGGCCGCAAGCTCCTGGTGAGTGCGCAAAAGGTCCGCGTGCGACAACCACAGCAACACGCACATGCCCACGAGCACGCACAGGGCGACGGCGCCGACGACCCACGGCCACGCCAGCTTGCGGGGGCGGGGCGCTTCGGGGATGGGTCCCGACGAGGGGACCGGGCGCAATAGGTCGGCCTCGAGCCGTCCTGCCATGCTGTCGAGGCTCGCGACGATGAAGCGCCGCAGATCGACGGATTGCTGCTTGATGGCCGCTTCAATTCGCCGGACCGATTCGGACGGCGCGGCGCTCGGCGACGGCCGCTCGACGGTACCGCCCGCACCGATCTCCACCGGCACAAGCGCGGGCTCGTCGGCATCGCGCCGATCGGGCAATAAGTGCAGCTCGTACAGCACCTTCGAGACGTCGACCGGCCGCACCTGCTTTGGAAGAACACCCATGGCACCGAGCGCACGGGCTTGGCCTACGTACAGCTCGCCTTCCTGCGAGGTGTACATCATGATCGGGATCGTCGCCGTATTCGGGTTGCCCTTGATCGCCTGCACCGCCTGCAGACCGTCCATCCCCGGCATGAGATGGTCCATGAAAATGGCATCGGGGCGGTCGTGCTTCAGATACTCGATCGCTTGCTCGGCCGACTCGGCCATGTCGACTTCGATATCGTACTTCTCGAGCATCCTGCTCAAGATCACCCGGGCCGACTTGGAATCGTCGACCACCAACGCTCGCTTTTGCCCCATGGCGCTAGTTTAGCGCACTCGCTTTCGAAGGCTCACGCAACGGTGCGGTAGGGCCGCCGAGCCGCCGGCGCGGCCGGAGACCGACGGGACACCGGGGATGCGCGTGCGCACCTCACTGTCGCGTACTGGATACAGGGAAATGACGCGCTGCCGATGTCAGGCGGCAGGGGTTCCGGCCGCTTCCTTGTTCTGGCTGATCCACGTCAGGGCGGACTCCACGTCGGCGAGCTCGCTCGCGGTAAACCCCTCGATTCGGACACCGGTGGCCTCGGCTTTTTTCTTGGCGAGCTCGGCGCTCGCGACTTGATGCACCCAGACCAGCCCGCGTCGTACTTTGGCGGTGAACTTTTGCTGCTTTTCTTCGTTCATCGTTCATCTCCTCAATATGGATATGGGGTCAACCCTGAAACGGCACGATACACGACAACGGTCCAAAGAAGGAACTGGCCCTCATTCGCGGATACCAGTGCCTTTGTTCAGGAGCGTCGCGGCCAGTGCAAACATCACCACCACGGCGCCGATCATGATCCCATAGGCGAGCCGCAAGTCGACGTCGGACTCGCCGAGAAACCCGTACCGGAATGCACTGACCATGTAGAGAATCGGATTCGCGTGCGAAACGGCTTGCGCCCAGGCGGGCAGCATGGTCACCGAGTAGAACACCCCGCCCAGGTAGGTGAGCGGCGTGAGCACGAACGTCGGAAACCACGAGATGTGATCGAAGTTCTTCGCAAACAAGGCGTTCACGAAGCCCCCCAGCGAGAACACTGCGCTGGTCAACAGCACCGCGGAGATGATCGCTAGTACGTGATGCACCGCCAGCCGGGTGAAGAAAAGCGCAACGACAGTCACCACCGATCCCACGGCGAGCCCGCGCACGATTCCACCCGCGATATAGCCCGACAATATCAGCCAGTTCGGCAGGGGCGAGACCAGGAGCTCCTCGAGATGCTTGCCGAACTTTGCACCGAAGAATGACGACACGACGTTGCCGTAGGAGTTCGTGATCACGGTCATCATGATGAGGCCGGGCGCAATGAACTGCATGTAGCCGTAACCGCCGACCTGACCCACGCGTTTGCCGATGAGGCTGCCGAAAATCACGAAGTAGAGGGTCGCCGTTACCACCGGCGGCACGATGGTCTGTCCCCAGATGCGAACGATGCGATTGAATTCGCGAATGACGATGGTGGTGAATCCCACCCATTCCGTCCGCGCCAGGGATTCACGCATGGTCGGGCTCCTTGTCCGCCGCACGGGCGCTGTTGTCGACCAGGCGCATGAACAGCTCCTCGAGCCGGTTCACCTTGTTGCGCATACTGTTCACACGGACACCCTGGTTGGAGAGCTGCGCAAAAATCTCGTTCAAGCTCTGGCCCCGCGACACCTCGATCTCGAGCGTGTGATCGTCGGTGAGCACGGTCTCGAATCCCGGCAGAGCCGGCGGCTCCCTCACGGGATCGCTCAAATTGAACACGAACACCTCGGTCTGAAGCTTGCGCAGCACGTTCTGCATGGTATCGCGCTCGATGATGCGGCCGCCCTCGATGATGGCGACGTTGCGGCAGAGGTTCTCTGCTTCCTCCAGATAGTGGGTGGTCAGGATGATCGTGGTTCCCTCGTCGTTGATCTTGCGTAGGAAATCCCACATGGAGCGGCGAATCTCGATGTCGACACCGGCGGTCGGCTCGTCCAGGATGAGAAGCTTCGGCTCGTGCATCAGCGCCCGTGCGATCATGAGCCTGCGCTTCATACCGCCCGACAGTGAGCGCGCAATCGAGTTGCGCCGGTCCCAGAGCTGCAGCTGCTTCAGATATTTTTCAGCCCGCTGCTTCGCGAGGCGGCGGGGAATGCCGTAGAAACCCGCCTGGTTGACGACGATCGTGAACAAGCTCTCGAACATGTTGAAGTTGATCTCCTGCGGCACGATGCCGATGCAGGACTTCGCACGCTCGAGCTCGCGGTCGATATCGTGGCCGAACACCTCGACGGTGCCGGCGGTCTTGTTGACGAGGGATGTGACGATTCCGATGGCGGTTGTCTTGCCGGCGCCGTTCGGTCCGAGCAGCGCGAAAAAGTCTCCCTCATCGACCGAGAGGTCGATGCCTTTGAGCGCCCGAATGCCGTTCTTGTAGACCTTCGTGAGCTGGCGTAGGACGAGCGCGTGCATAGGAGCCGCGTAGACTAAACCGCGGAAGGCTGCAGCCGCAACCTGCCGCCCTACGAGGCTCCGAGCCGGACATCACGGCAACAGACAAGCGGCGCCGAGCTGCAACCCGAATAGCTGTACCTTGCGCAGCCGCCTCGAGTCGCCGTGCGACGCCGCATGCGCCAAGGCGCTCCAGTAGAAGGCGCTCGAGCCCCATCGCGCGGATAGATTGACCGCCTCGCTCGCCGCCAGCGCCGGCAAGCACTTCAGGCTCACGCTGCGAAACGCCGCCGCTGTCGGCTCGGGCATGCCGAGCCAGAGCTGCGCGCCTAGGCTCGGCGTCGAGGCGACATGCCATGCGTAGAACAGCGCAACGGCGACGAATTCCGCGATGTCCGGCTCGACGGGCACATCGTCGGCAATGCACCACGGACCGACGGCGCTCAACCGCGAGCGCCAATGCGTGGGATCGCCGAAACGCAGGTCAAAGAGCGCGTACGGGCAATCGGCTGCCGCCGCCCGCTGGGTGGTGGACAGGCTCTTCAATTGCGCGGCCGGCTCCTGCGGCAGCCGCAGAGATCCACCGCCGTGCACAGCCGCGAGATCGAGGAACCTTTGGTTAAGATCGCGCAATGAGCCGAGCAGTTCGGCAGAGAAATTCGGCCGGCGCACCCATATGAAAGCATCCTGCATGACCCGCCCCCGGATAGCTGCATCGCCCGCATCCCGCGGCCGCCCGCGCATTTCGGTGCGAACGCGCCGCCCATGACACAAAGAATTCGCTGGCACGAACGCTAACTTTGTGATTAATTTCTGTCAAATTCTTTTGGCACCGGATCCTGCCGAATTGCACGCAACGAGGAGTCGCCCATGAGAGTCTCTGACGACCGCTACACCCGCGACCGTGAGCGCTTCGATCTCGCGCTGCGGCTGATCCGCCACGAGGCGCGCACCTACACCATCCGCCAGTGGACCGGCCTCAGCGACGATCGGATCCGCAAGCTCTACCGCAGTTACGTGCTGAGCGAGGATGCGACCGCGGTGCTGCGTCATCGCGGCAAGTCGCCGCGGCAGGCGGCATTCTTTTTCCGCAATCCGGAGATCAACTTCCACGCGGCGCAACTCGCGAGCGTGCTCGTACTGTACGAGTTGCTGCGGGGAACGGAATTGCGGGTCGAGTCGCGTTATCGCGTGGGCTCGCTCGACTCAGGAGCGCAGTTCTGCAAAGCCTACGAGGCGTATACCGAGCTGCACTCGCCCCCCGTCATCTCATTCGAGCACGCATGGTTCCTGCTGCTTGCGCTCGCGCGCGGCGATGAGCTCGGCATTGCGCGCTGCCCCGCATGCGGCGGCCTGCGGCTGCGCGACCTCCTGTCCAGGCACCGCACGGCATGCGCAAATTGCAACGCGCCGGGACTAGCCTCGCCCTCTGCCGATGGATCCTGCGCGCCCTGCTAGAATTCGCTGGATGCGGGAGAGGAATGTCTTTGCAGGCCCCTATCTCGAGCGCGCGAGTCACTTGCGCGCCGATCCGGCGTGGCTCGAGGGCGCGCTCGCCGATCCGCGCGGCCGAGTTCTGCCGGTGTGGAATGCGCTGAGCCTCGTCGCAACCGGGGAGGGCTGCCCCCCAGGGGCAAGCCCTAGCGCCTTGTGCGCGGTACTCCTCGCCATCGACGAGATCCCCCTGGAGCGCCGCAATACGTCGGACCTGATCCTTCTCGGACACTCCGGGGAGTCGAATCTCTTCGCTTACGAGATCGAATCGGCAGAGCGTCCGCCCGCGCCGCCGGGAACGCGCTTCGAGGATCTGCGCACGGTCGCCGCGCTGATGTCCGAGGAACAGGCGGGTCTCCTGAGCTATGCGCGCGCAATGGTCACCTGGCGGCGCAATCACCGCTACTGCGGGCGCTGCGGCGCGAAGACGGAGCCCGCGAAGGGCGGCCACGTGCTCATCTGCACGAACCTTCAGTGTCGTCACGAGCAATTTCCCCGCATCGATCCGGCGATCATCGTGCTGGTTGTCGACGACGGAGAGGCCTTGCTCGGCAGACAGGCGGCATGGCCGAAGGGTCGCTATTCCACCATCGCGGGGTTCGTCGAGCCCGGCGAATCGCTCGAGGATGCGGTCGCACGCGAGGTCCTCGAGGAGACCGGCATCCGGGTGGCTGGCATCGAATACCACTCATCTCAGCCGTGGCCATTTCCGAGCTCGCTCATGCTGGGGTTCACGGCGCTTGCGGCGTCGAGGGACATTCATCTGCGTGATCAGGAGCTCGAGGACGCGCGCTGGTTCACGCGCGAGGACATCGCGAGCGGCACACCGCTGCTGCCGCCGCGGGTGTCGATCTCCTTCCGGTTGATCGAGCACTGGTTCGACGCCGCGGCGATCCGGCCGCTGCGCGAGCTCGGCCTTCCGGCACCCGAGATAGGTGCGCGCTAGAGGCACCCCGCCAGGAACTCGGGCGCCCGGCGGTCGACTGCTCGTGCCAGACTACGATCTTCATGCGTCGAGCGGGATGCAATTTCGCTGGTAGCTATATATCTTCTTCCAGCGGCGGGGGCTGTCAATCGATCAATCCGATGGCACCGCGCAGAAATGCCAGCATCAGGACCCGGCAAGGCCAAACACCCTAGCCCCGCTCCCAATGTCCGGGACGCAGACGCCAGCCGTCACCTTGCCTCACCCACTCGTAGGCGACCCAATGATGACCCGGCCGCGGCGGGATCCAGTGCCCCGCCACCCAGGCGTGACGGTCCCCCACCCAGGCCCAGTAGCCGCCGATCCACACATAGCCGGACCGGGGCGGCGGCGGAATGACCTCCACCTGCGGCGGCGGGGGTGCAACCATCACCACGCCGTCCACGGTGTGACTCTGGTCCGGAGCGATCGCGCAGCCCGACAACATCAGTCCCGCTGCGAGCGAAGCCGACAATGCCGAAAAAAACCGTGTGCGATTCATGGTCGATCCACCCATCTCGAGGAGCCGAGCCTGCCGGGCCCTGGGTGTCGCGCCCCGGAGCCTTGGCTCAGCGTCAAGCATAACGAGCGGCGGCGGCGCGGTCACCAAGGCGCCAGGCTACCGCGCCCCGGGCTACCGCGCCCCGGGCTACGCGCCCCCGGCTAGGCGCCCCCGATCGTATCCTCGCGACGTCTGCGCAGCGCCCGAGCCACTGCCGGTGCATCCGCCAAGTCGGTGGACGACTTCACGCGATACATTTCCTGGTCGGCTCGCTCGAGCAGCTCTGCCGCACTGCGGCCGTCCTCCGGGTATACCGACACGCCGATGGCCGCCGTGACCAGAAGCTCCTCGCCCGCGACCTTGCAGGGCAAGGACACACGCTCGGCTATCGTGGCAGCCACCTCAAGGGCCGCCGCGCGGTCGGGGATGCGGGGGAGCAGCACGATGAACTCATCGCCGCCGTAGCGGCAAACGATATCGCCGGTGCGCGCCCGAGTGGCGATTCGGCCCGCCACGGTGTTGAGGAGCTCATCGCCTATCCCATGTCCATAGTGATCGTTGATGCGCTTGAAGCCGTCGAGATCGATGAAAAGAACCCCGACGCGCTGTCGGCTGCGAGCGGCATCGTCGATCGCCTGGGCGATCAGCTCCGACATGCGGCGGCGATTGTAGAGCCCTGTCAGTCCGTCGCGGTCTGCCAAGCGCAACGCGTGCGCCTCGCGCTGCTTGAGAATGGCGATTTCACGCAGCAACCGGGCGTTAATGGCGCGCAGCGTCTCCAGATCCGACGCACGGCCGCGCGTCCCGAGGCGGGGCGTCGCCGCCGTCCGGAGCTCACACAGCTCGGCGCTGTCGTCGGTCTCGAAGCGATCTCGGTCTGACATAATCCTGTCTGACATAATCCGGGCGCCAACCGCCCTAACTTATTCAATACACGAATTATCCGGAGTCAGCGGGCCTCTCCGAAGTCGGATGGGGCGCCCGTTATATGTCAGACCGTGCCGACGCACCGGAAGTGCGATGCGGCGCACATTAATTTGGGGAAAGGGAAGCAACCAGGCGCGCACCCTCCGGGTCGATGCGCGCCTGACGCTTGACTCGCCGATCGCCGTCAGGCGAAAGGATCCGTGCTCGTCAAGGACGGCGGCGATTCGTGGCCGAGGTCGGTGCTCGGTGTGACTTCGGGCGACGGCGCGGGCGGCGGTGCAACCGGCGCCATGGGCTTCGGTCGCGCCATCGGACTCTTTGCCGGCGTTGCGGGCTTCGCGGGCGACGCAATCTTGGTCGGCGATGCGGTCGCAGACTTCGAGGGTGTCTTTTTCGCAGCGGCCTTTTTTGCAGCGGCCTTCTTCGGAGCCGCCTTCTTCGCCTTCTTCGCTACCTTCGCCTTGCTCGCCTTCCTTGCAGGACGGCCCTGTTTCTTCTTCCTGGCTACCCTCTTCTTGGCAGAGGCGCGCTTCGCCTTGGCTGCCGTACGCTTCTTCCCCTTAGCTTTAGCTTTCTTCTTTGCCATGGTCAGTCATCTCCTCGCGGTCCATAGGGCTGCGTGTGAGAGTAGCCCTGAAAAAGTCTGCTGTCATCTCGCTTGATGCTGGAGTCGATAGTAGGGATTGCGTACGCTCGCTTCGTGAACCTAAGCGAACCAATCCGTCCCCTGCAAGATGTTTGGTTGCGGCCGCGACGCGTGTTCCGGGAGCTCGCATCACAACCGATCGGGCTCGCCGATCACCTGCTCGGCGCCGCGCAAGGCATCGTGAGCGCGCTGGGATATTGCCGCGCGCGAGACTTCGGGACGAAATTCAGCCTCGGAGAGATCTTCTGGACCGCGGGCGTGACCGGCGCCGTGGTCGGCATCGCGAGCTTGTACATCATGGCGGCGATATATGTGCGCCTCGGCAGCCGAGCGGGCCGCACGCCGACGCGAAGGCAGGTGGTGCACGTGCTTGCCTACGGTGGCATGCCGACCGCGCTGTCCCTCGGCATCTGGGTCCTGACGGCGCTCCTTGCGGGTGAAGTCACGTTCGTTCAGGAGCCCAAGGAGGTCGACGACTTCATCGGCGTGCTGCTCACGCTGCAATTCGCGAGCTACATGCTGCTCCTCTTGTGGAGTGTCGTACTGCAGGTGATGGGGTTCAGCGAAATTCTCGCCACGTCGAACGTCAGGGCCTTCGGCATCTGGGTGCTCGGACAGCTCATCGCCGCACTGTCGGTGCTGTTCCTCTACTTACTGACCGCCCAGCTGTTATCCCCCACCTGAGCGGACCGCCGGTGCGTGGGCAGGCCCTGCCACGCCAGGGGGCCCGCCGCCCGAGCTGCGGCGGACCAGGCGGCAAATCACGCCGCGGCCGCCTCCTTGGCGATCTCCGGTGAGGAGGCGGGTTCCGGCGCGGAAGCAGATTCCGCCGGGGCGGCGGCCGGCGCGGGCGCCGATTTCGCAGGATCGCCCTTCTTCATCCGCCGGATCACCGAACGTGCCACGTCAGCCGCGGGTTTGCGGTGCGCGATCTGCTTGGGACCCGCGCGCTTGCGACGAGGGCTCGCGGCAGAGGGCCGAGCGGCAGACCCGCGCGCGCCCGCAGGTGCATTCGTCGGAGACGCAGCGGCCTGCGCCTTTTTGCGCGCGGTCTTCGCGGCCTTCTTCGCGAGCTTCGAGAGCCTGCGCAGGGCCTTCAGCTCGGCCTTCGCCTCGCGAACACGCCGCTTCGCATCTGTCGCAGCCCTTTCCGCGCGTTCGGCTGCCGTGCCGAGTTTGCGCACCGACACGCTTCGCTTGGCGGGCCGTGCCGCCGCTGGGGTAATCGCCATGATCTGCTCCGCTTCGATCGGCTCTACAGGTTAGCGCCGGGCCGCCGTCCTGTCACGGCTCAGGGCAGGACGCGAAACAAAAAGTGGCGGATGTCGTTGAGCTCGGGCTCGCACACCGAGTGAGGAATGCGGTACTGATGCCATTCGACGTCGTATTGCATCGACTTGAGCAAGTCCCGCGACGCTTGACCCATGGCGAGCGGCAGCACCGGATCGTCGGTCCCATGCGCCATGAAGATCGATAGTCCGGCGTTGGCCTGCGCGCGTTCGACGCTCAAGGTCGAGCGCATCGGCAGATAACTCGACAGCACGACCAATCCCGCGAGTCGCTCCGGATAGCGCAGCCCCGAATACAGGGACACCGCCCCGCCCTGTGAAAAGCCCGCGAGCACGATGCGGCCCGGCGCGATTCCTCGCTCGATTTCCCGGCTGATCAGGCCGCCCACCTCTTGATCGGTGGCGCGAAAGCCCGCGGTATCCTCCAGCGCGCCGCGCTCGAATCCCAGGATGTCGTACCAGGCGCGCATGCTCATGCCGCCGTTGATGGTGACTGGGCGTACCGGCGCGTGCGGAAAGATGAATCGCCAGGCCCGCTCCCCGCGGCGAACGATCTCCGGCACCACGGGCTCGAAGTCATGCCCATCCGCCCCGAGTCCGTGCATCCAGATGACCGCGGCGTCGGGGTTGGGCGCGGTCTCGATCTCTATGGTTTCGAGCATATCGGCCTAGGGTACAAGAATTCGGGGATGCGGCTCGACAATGGCGGACGGCCGTCGGTGGCGCGGCCTTGACCGCGATTGCATTTTTATGCAAAATGCGCGCAATCTTATGCAGACCGAATTGGACAATACGGGCGCGCCCGCCCGCCGCATGACGCTCGCGAAGATCATCCGCGAGCAAGCGGTCGGGCGGCAATCGGAACTCGTGGCGATGCTGCGCAAGCATGGCCACGTGGCGACGCAATCGAGCGTCAGTCGCGACCTGCGGGAGCTGGGCGTCGCCAAGCTGGGCGATCGCTACTACTTGCCGGAGGCCTCCGCACCCTTCAAGGAGGACTTCGCCACGCTCAAGCAGTTCGTGAGATCGGTGCAGACCGCGGGAACCAACTTGACCGTCCTCAGGACTACCGTCGGATCTGCGCAAAGCGTCGCGGTCGCCATCGACACCGCCCGCTGGAGCGAGGTCATCGGCACCATCTCGGGCGACGATACGATTTTCATTGCCACCGCCGGTGCGCGCGAGCAGCAAAAGCTCGGCGAGCGCTTGAGCGCTCTTTTCGGACTTTAATCCCCATGACAACCACCGTTCCCTCGGGCGCTGAGCCCATTCTGCTGGCATTTTCCGGCGGTCTCGACACCTCGTTCTGCGTTCCCTGGCTGAAGGACACCTATGGCCGCCCGGTGATCACGGTGACCGTCGACACTGGGGGCCTCGATGAGGGCGGAAGAGCCGCGCTTGCGACCCGCTCGGCGCAGCTCGGAGCCCTCGAACATCACCTCGTGGATGCCCGCAGCGCGTACTTCGATCAGGTGCTCAAGTACCTCATCATGGGCAACGTACGCCGCGGCGGAACCTACCCCCTCTGCGTGGGCGCCGAGCGCGTGCTGCAGGCGCAAACCATCGCGCAGATGGCATTGACTCTCGAGACGACCATGGTGGCGCATGGCTGCACCGCCGCCGGCAACGATCAGGTGCGCTTCGAGGTCGCCCTTCGCACCCTCGCCCCGGCGCTCACCATCATCGCACCGATCCGCGACCGGGCGTTCAAGCGTCCCGAGCAGCTCAAGTACCTCGAGGAGCATCACCTGCCGGTTCCGCCCTTTGGCGCCGCCTATTCGGTCAATCGCGGGCTCTGGGGCGTCACCATCGGCGGGCAGGAGACGCTCACTTCCGCGACCTCCATACCGGAGAGCGCGTGGGTGCTGTCGAAGGAGGCTTTCAGTCATCCTCGCCCGCCCGAGCATCACACCATCGGGTTCGCCGCCGGCATTCCGGTGAGCGTCGACGGCGACCGCATGACGCCGGTCGCCGTCATCGAGAGGCTGGAGACCCTCGCCGGGCCTTTCGGGATCGGGCGCGGTATCCACCTCGGCGATACCGTGATCGGCACCAAGGGGCGGGTGGCCTTCGAGGCGCCGGCGGCAGAGGTGCTGCTCACCGCGCATCGCGAGCTCGAGAAGCTCGTCCTCACGGGCAAGCAGGCCCGCATCAAGGAATCCGTCGCGCAGCCTTATGGTGACCTCGTGCACGAGGGACAGCATCTCGACCCCGTATGCCGCGACATCGAATCGCTGCTCACTTCCTCCCAGGCGCGCGTGACCGGCGAGGTGAGCGTGCTGTTTCGGCCGGGCTCGGCGTTCATCGAGGGCGTCACCTCGCCGCACTCATTGATGGCGGCCTCGAAGGGCGTCTATGGCGAGGCGGCGGGCGAGTGGACCCCCGCGGATGCCCTTGGCTATTCCAAGATGCTGGCGTTGACCGGGATCTTTCACCGGCGCGCCGCGGGCGATGCGAAATGATGAACGCCATGCGAACGGTGGTGGTGGACAAGATCGCCTCGGTGACGCAGGCGCTCTCGCTCACGCACGAAGTGCGCATCGCCGCCGACATTCCGTGTGAGGAAGGCGTCGTGCTCGTCGTGGAGGTCCTGAACAACAAGTCGACCTACAACACCCTCGAGCTCACCAGCGGACGCATGGCGAAGGTCGCCCGCGGCGACGTCGTGGTGGGCGCGCTCGGGCACCGCAAGGCGTTGTTCGGTTATTCCGGCCACATTCCTACCGCGCTAAAGCCGGGCGATGTGATCCAGATGCTGAACATCGGCGGTGTGCTCGGTCTGTGCGACTCGGCGACCCCCGACAAGGGAAAGCCCTTCGACTGCAAGGTGCTGGGCGCCGTACTGACGTTCCCCTATCTCGGCGAGCGGATCGGAGTCACCGCGAGGACAGGCTACAAGCCGCTCGATTACGGCGCCGTGCTCGATGCGCGCGGCGTGCCTGTGGTCGCGCTCGCAGGAACGTGCATGGAGGCGGGCAAGACCGCGGCGGCGTGCGCCATCATTGCGCGCATGCGCCACCGGGGGCTGACCGTCGATGCCTTCAAGGCCACGGGTGTCTCGCTGCGCCGCGACATCCTCGCCTTCGAGGACTCCGGTGCCCGGCGCACCATGATTTTCACCGACCTCGGCATCGTCACGACCACCGAGCGCTGCGGTCCCGCCCTCACCCGCACCATGCTGAGCGAGATGGCTTCCGGTCGGCCCGACGTCATCGTGTTCGAGCTCGGTGACGGCCTCCTCGGCACGTACGGCGTCGAATCCATTTTGCGCGAGCCCGACATCAAGGCGGCGCTCACCACCGTGGTGCTGTCGGCCAACGATCCGGTGGCCGCCTGGGGCGGGGTGCGGTTGCTGCGCGAGCGCTTCGGTATCGAGCCGAGTGTGGTGACCGGGCCGGCGACCGACAATCAAGTGGGTGTGGAGATCATCCGGGAGCAGCTCGGGGTCGAAGCGTTCAACGCGATCAGCTCGCCGGCCGACCTCGGCGACCACCTGATCGCGCGGCTCAACCTGCGCAACGTGAGCGAATCGAAAGTGGGGGGCGCGTGAGCGAGCGCACTCCGGCGTTCGTGCTCGGCGGCACCGGCTACGTCGCCGGCGAGCTGTTACGGCTAATCGCGCAGCACCCGCGCCTGGAGCTCGCCGCCGCGATGTCGGACGGCCAGCCCGGCACGAAAGTAGCGGCGGCCTTTCCGCACCTCGCGAGCGCCTACCCCTCGCTCGAGTTCGCGGACCTGTCCGAGCTCGAGGCGCGGATCCGGCGCATACCGCGATCGGCGCTCTTCTGCGCAGCGCCCCATGGCGCCGCGGCTGCGCTCATCGACCGGCTGCTCGCCTCCGCGGAGTCGGGGGGCGCCGAGGCGCGGTGCGTCGACATCTCGGCGGATTATCGCTACGCGAGCGCGGAGGCCTATCAAGCGGTGTACAAGCACGCGCACGGGGCGCCGGCGCGCATCGCACAGTTCACCTGCGCGGTCCCGGAGCACCTCGCCGCCGCCCCGACCCCGCATATCTCGCACCCGGGGTGCTTCGCGACCGCTGCGCTGCTCGCGAGCGTGCCGCTGCTTGCGCTCGGGCTGGCCGAGCCGAGGCTCTTCATCACGGGCGTGACCGGCAGCACCGGCTCGGGTCGCAAGCCGGTCGAGGGTACGCACCATCCGCTGCGCCACGGAGACCTCTACGCCTACGGGCCGCTCGCGCACCGCCATGCGCCCGAGATCGCCGCTTGCGCGCGGCGCGCAAGCGGCGTCGAGGCAGCCATCCATTTCGTGCCGCACTCCGGCCCCTTCGCGCGCGGCATCCACGTCACCGTGCAGGCCACTTCGACCCGGCACCGATCGAGCAGCGAGGTGCAGGCGGCGCTCGCGGAGTACTACCGCGATCGGCGGTTCGTGCGCGTGGTCGAGGCACCGCCGCGGGTGAAGAATGTCGCGACGAGCAATTACGCGCATCTGCATGCGGCGGCGGACGGTGCGTCGATAGCCGTCATGTGCGTGCTCGACAATTTGAACAAGGGCGCCGCGGGCGGCGGCATGCAATGGATGAATCGATTGCTCGGTTTCGACGAGACTTGCGGCCTCACGGCGCCCGCGCCCGGCTGGACTTGAGATCACTGGAAAGCACATGAACACAGTCACCCGTCCCGGTTCAGCCGAAGCCCAGAGCGCCGCGTCCACGAGCCATCTCGCCCAGGTCTTTGCGCAGTACCCGATCGAGGTCGTGCACGGTGAAGGCGTGTGGCTCCATGCGCGCGACGGGCGCAAGATTCTCGACTTCTATGGCGGACATGCCGTGGCGGGCTTGGGCTACGGACACCCGCGCTGGGTAGCCGCGCTCGATCGCCAGGCCCGGCAAATGAGCTTTCAGACCAACGCGCTGCCCATGGCCGTGCGCGCTCGTGCGGCGGCGCGTCTCGTCAAGTTCGCGAATCTCGGGCTCGACACCGTGTTCTTCATCAATTCTGGCGCGGAGGCCAACGAGAACGCGCTCAAGCTGGCGTTCAAGCTCACGGGACGCGGCAAAGCCGTGGCGCTCGAGCAGGGATGGCATGGCAGGACGGCCGCGGCCGGCGCCGTGACCTGGGGAGCGATCGAGAAGTGGTATGGGTTTCCGCAACGGCCGTTCGACGTGAGCTTCGCGCCGCGCAACGACCCGCAGGCCCTAGAACACCATATCGATCGGCAGACGGCCGTCGTCATCGTCGAGCCGGTTCAAGGCGTCGGCGGCGCGTACGACATCGGCAAACCGATGCTCAAGGCCTTGCGCGAGCGCTGCGATCAGGTGGGGGCGCTCCTGGTATTCGACGAAGTCCAGTGCGGCATGGGGCGCAGCGGCGCTCCCTTCGCAGCGAACTATCACGGCGTCACGCCCGACATGTTGACCTGCGCCAAGGCGCTCGGGAACGGCTTTCCCGTGTCCGCCCTGATGCTCTCCAAGAGCATCGCCGCGCAGATCAAATATGACGACATGGGCACGACATTCGGCGGTGGCCCGATGGCCTGCGCCGCAGTCGAGGCCGTCATCGATGTCATCGAGTCGGAGTCGCTGCTCGCCAACGTGCGGCAGGTGTCCGATTACATTCGTGCACACTGCGTAGTCGGACCGGTGGTCTCGGTGCAGGGCGCCGGCTTTCTGCTCGGCCTCAAGACTTCCCGTCCCGCCAAGGACGTGCAAGCCGCGCTCCTGGAGCGCGGCATTCTCACGGGCACGAGCGCCGACCCGCTGGTCCTGCGCCTCCTGCCCGCCTATATTCTCAACGAGGGGCACGTCGACATCCTGCGCGATGCCCTGTCGAAGATCCCGGCATGAGACGCTTCCTGGACCTCGCCGACTTCGAGCGGGCCGAAATCCTCGATCTTTTGTCGTTGGCGCAATCCCTCAAGGCCTCGCCGCCGCCGCGGCCGCTCGAGGGCAAGGTCCTCGGACTCGTATTCCTGAATCCCTCCTTGAGAACGCTCGCCTCGTTCCAGTCGGCCATGGCCCGGCTCGGCGGCGCGTCCTTCGTGATCACTCCGGGGCAGGGAACTTGGCAGATCGAGACGCGGCCCAATGTAGTCATGGATGGTGCGGCCGCCGAGCACCTGCGCGAGGGCATTCCGGTGCTGGCTTCCTACAGCGATGCCTTGGGCGTGCGCGCGTTCGCCGAGGGCAAGAATCTCGAGGAGGATCTCGACGAGCGCTTGTTTCGCGCCATCGACGATCTGTGCGATGCGCCGCTCATCAATCTCGAGTCCGCGATGACCCACCCCTGTCAGGCGCTCGCCGACTGGCGCACGCTGGACGAGCTCGGCGTGCCGCAACGGGGAAAATTCGTGCTCTCCTGGACCTATCACCCGCGTGCGCTGCCGCTCGCTGTTCCCGCCGCCACCGTTCACATGGCGGCGATGCGCGGCATGGAGGTGGTGGTCGCACGGCCCGAAGGGTTCGCCCTGCCGCGTGCAATCATGGACAAGGCCCGAGCGGCTGCCGAAGGGTCGGGTGGCTCGGTGAGCGAGACCGCGGACCGGCGGGCGGCGCTCGCCGGTGCGCACGTCCTGTATGCGAAAGAATGGGCCAGCACCGCGCATTACGGCGACGCCGAGGCCGATGTGAAGTTGCGGGCCGGCCTCAAGGATTGGTGCGTACGGGAGGACTGGTTCTCGCCGGCATCGTCCACCAAGCTGATGCACTGCCTGCCGGTACGCCGCAATGTCTCCGTCGCGGACGAAGTGCTCGACGGACCGCGCGCCGCGGTGCTGCTCGAGGCGCAGAATCGTCTCATCGTCCAGACGGCGGTGCTCTACCGCATGCTGGCGGCCAGCCCGTGAGCACCCATCCGCAATGGAGTATCGATCGATGATGATGAATCGGCCCGACCCTTCGATCGCGGTGCGCGCGCTGAAAAGCGCGGCGCCCTATATCCGGATGTACAAGAACAAGGTGTTCGTCATCAAGGCGGGCGGCGCGGTGTTCGCGGACGAGATCTCGACACGCTCCCTGATCGAGCAAGTGGCGATCCTGCACCAGGTGGGAATCAAGACGGTCCTCGTGCACGGCGGGGGTCCGCAGCTCGATCACGTGCAGGCCATGCTCGGGCTCGAGACGCGCATGGTGAACGGCCGCCGCGTGACTGACCAGAAATCGATCGAGGTCACGGCGATGGTCCTGAGCGGACTCATCAACACGCGCATCCTCGCTATCTGCCGCGCGCTCGACATCGAGGCCATCGGGTTGTCCGGCGTCGACGCGGGTCTCGTCCGGGCGCACCGGCGCGGGCCGGTCCCGATCGCTGCCGACTCAGAGGAGACCATCGATTACGGTTTCGTCGGCGACATCGATTCGGTCAACGCGTCGGTTTTGGAGAAGCTCCTCGACAATGGCCTGATGCCGGTGGTCAGCCCCCTGTCCGCGGATTCGAGCGGCACGCTGCTCAATATCAACGCCGACACGGTAGCGGCCGCGATCGGCGGAGCTCTGTCCGCGGAGAAGCTGGTGCTCTGCACCGGCGCGCCGGGCATTCTAGAGCGATCCACCGACACGAGCTCGCTCATCTCCTACACCGACATCAAGGGGCTCGCCCGCCTGCGCGCCGCCGGCAGCCTCACGGACGGCATGCTGCCCAAGGCCACGGCGATCGAGAACGCAATTCGCGGCGGCGTGCGCCGCGTGCACGTGATCACGTACAAGTCGCCGGACAGCCTGCTCGCCGAGATCTTCACCAACGAAGGCACCGGGACCCTGGTGGTCCCCGATCTCACCGCCTTGAGCCCGGCCGAGCAACAGGGCCCGGCATGACGCGATTGTGGGACAAGGGAGCTCCGCTCGATGAGCGCGTGCTCGCGTACACCGCGGGCGAGGATCACGTGCTCGACGAGCGCCTGGTGCGCCACGACGTGGAGGCCTCGCTCGCGCACGCAGAGATGCTCGCGCGCCAGCGGTTACTGTCGCCGGACGATTACGAGGCGATCCGCGCCGCGCTGCGCGCCATCGCCTCCGAGCATGGCCAAGGCCTCTGGCATATCACGCTCCCCGAAGAGGACTGCCAGACTGCGATCGAGAATCGGCTGACGGCGCGCATCGGTGCGGCCGGCGGCCGGCTGCACGCCGGACGCTCGCGCAACGATCAGGTGCTCGCCGCTCTCCGACTGTACCTGCGCGAGACGACGCACGAGCTGCATGCCGCGGCGATCGCCGTGGCCGAGGCGCTCGAGGCGCTCGCGGCGCGCGAGGGCTCCATCGCGCTGCCGGGCTACACTCACATGCAGCAAGCCATGCCGAGCACAGTCGCGCTGTGGGCTCTCGGATTCGCGGCGGAGATTCGCGACGACGCGGAAGGGCTGCGGATCGCGGAGCGCCGCGCCGGGAAGAACCCGCTGGGCTCGGCGGCCGGCTACGGTACCCCCAATCTCGACATCAGCCGCGAGTCGACGCGCTCGAGCCTCGGTTTCGCCGTGACTCAGGAGCCCGTGACGGCCGTGCAGCTATCCCGAGGCAAAGCCGAAGCGCACCTGCTCTTCGAGTTGACGCTGCTCACGCAGGACATCGGGCGACTCGCTGCCGACCTGCTGCTCTTCTACACCCAGGAGTTCGGGTTCGTGAGTCTGCCTGATGAGTTCACGACCGGCTCCTCCATCATGCCGCAGAAGCGCAATCCCGACGTGTTCGAGCTCATGCGCGGACGCAGTGCCATAGCTCTCGCGGCGCTCACCGAGGTGCTCGGCGTCACGCAGAAGCTTTCCTCCGGCTACCATCGGGATCTGCAGCTGATCAAGCCGCCGCTGTTCCGCGCCATCGACTCATGCCGGCAAACGCTCGATATTCTGCCGAGCGCCCTCGCCGGCGTGCGCTTCAGACCCGAGCGCATCCGCATGGATCCGGGCGTGCACGCCGCGGGTGCGGCGAACGCGCTCGTGGCGAAAGACGACATTCCGTTTCGCGACGCCTACCGGCAAGTCGCCGCTTCGCTCAAAGAGACCAAATGAGCCCCTGGCGCCGCACGCATTCCCTCGATGAGCTCAATGCCCTGAGCGAGGGCACAATGATGCGGCCGCTCGACATCGTGTTCACCGAGGTCGGCGCGGATTTTCTGAAGGCGTCCATGCCGGTCGACGCCCGGACTCACCAGCCCTTCGGATTGCTGCACGGCGGTGCGTCGCTGACGCTCGCCGAGACGGTCGGCAGCACCGCCTCCTTCATGTGCATCGACTCCGAGCGCTTTTTCTGCGTGGGACAGGAGATCAACGCCAATCATCTGCGCGCGGTCCGCAGCGGCCGCGTGATCGCGACGGCTCGGCCGATCCATGTCGGAAGCCGCAGCCACGTCTGGGGCATCGAGATCCGCAATGAGGCCGGTGCGCTCGTCTGCATCTCGCGGCTCACCATGGCCGTGCTCGAGCACCCAAAAAGGACGGAATCCGCGCTTCTTTGACAGATTCCCGGCGCTGAAAAGGCGCTGGCAATTGCAGATCCGAGTGAGTATCGTGCGGGGCCATGAAACAAACCACCCGTATGATGATTCAGCGCGCCTGTGCGGGCGCCCTCCTGGTGTCGCTCGCCGCAGCGACCAATGCGCAAAATACCTCCGCGCCCCCCGCACCAGCGCAGGGCCAAGCCGCCCCCGGTGCGCCCGCGGCGCCGCCCGCGGCGCCGGCACTCACCGCGGATCAAGCGAGCTACCTGTTCGGCCTCACGTTGGGCGAGCAGCTGCACGGCATCGGCATCGCCGACTTGCAGACCGATGCGATCTCGCGCGGTGTGAAGGACGCCCTGGCCGGCAAGAAGTCCACACCGGCGGAGCGGCAGCAGTTGAACGAGTATGCGCGCGCCGCCGTCCTCGCCTCCGGCGCGCGCAACAAGACGGCGGCACAGGAATTCCTGTCGAAGAATGGCAAGGAAAAAGGCGTGCAGACGACGCCGTCCGGATTGCAATACAAGGTGATCAAAGCGGGCGACGGCAAGCTGCCCCTCATCGGGCCCAACGACGAGGTGATGGTCAACTATCGCGGCAAGCTGATCGACGGCACCGAGTTCGACAGCTCCTACTCGCGTGGAGAGCCGGCGAAGCTTTCGCCCAATGCCGTCATCAAGGGCTGGCAGGAAGCGCTCGTGATGATGCGGCCCGGCGCCAGCTGGGAGCTGTTCGTGCCGCCCGAGCTCGCTTACGGCGCAAGCCCGCGACCGGGCATCCCGGCAAACTCGCTTCTCATCTTCAACGTCGAAGTGGTGAGCGCGAAGCCCAAGACGCCCGGCGTGGCGGCGCCCGGACCCGGCGCCCCGCAGCCGTAGCCGCGCACCCGCGCTTCAGCGCGCGAGATCGAGCGCGTTGGTAAGATCACCGAGCGGCGGCTCGCCATGCGCCGCGACGGCCCGGTCGCGTGCCTCGAGACCGGGCAGGGTCTCGAGGCCGAAACGTCGGATGATCAACCGCAGCACCGAGCCGGTGTCGTAAGGCGTGTGATCGACCGTCGATCGCTTCGCGAGCGGCGAAATCACGATGGCGGGAATGCGCGAACCCGGACCCAGCAGGTCGCCTCGCGGCGGCGCGACCTGATCCCAGGCCCCTCCGTACTCATCGTAGGTGATCACGATCACCATGTGACTCCATTGCGGACCCGCGCGCAGCTTCTTCACCAACGATGCAATGTGCGCATCGCCTTCGGCGATCGAGGCGTAACCGGGATGCTGGTTTAGATTTCCCTGCGGCTTGTAGAACACCACGGACGGCAAGCGGCCCGCCGCGATATCGGCCGTCAAATCATCGTAATCCTTGAGGTGCTCCGCGCGCTCCGCGGCACCCGTGCGGGGATCGAACTTGGCGTAATAGTTGAACGGCTGATGATGCGGCTGGAAATCGGGACTACCGGCGGGGGTCTCCGGAGCATAGATCGCGCGGCGCGCCTCGCCGGCGGGCCGCCTGCCGTCGGCCAGCGCCGCAGTCCACGCGCCGGCATACCAGGCCCAGCTCACCTGCTTCGCCTCGAGGCGATCGGCGATGGTGGGTCCGCTCTGCGCGGGCAGGGTGCTCGCCTTCGAGGGATCGGCGTACAGCTCGCTCGAGTCGTTCGCCGCCGGCGGATTGCCGCTCGGCTGAAAGGCCGGCTGCATCGTGTTGACGGCGTAGAACTTGCCGTCGCCGAAATAATCGGCGGGCGTGATGTTGCCGCTCTTCGCGTACTTCGGCGGCCCGTCGAGCGCCGATCGCGGCGCCCCGTCCGCCAACTTGAGCCGCGGCAGGTAATGGCCCGAGGCGTCTTGCTCAAGGATCGCGATCGCGGGGTGCGAGGGCGATGAGTCGGCGAAACGATACTCGGGCGCGCACGCGCAGATAAGGTACTGATGATTGAGGAAGGATCCGCCGAACGCCCCCTGAAAGAAGCGGTCCGCGAGCACATACTGCCGTGCGAGCGCATACAATGCCGAGCCGCTGTAGTCGTAGTGTCCCATCGTGAGGCCGCCGGAGTCGCTCCATGCGGCATATCCGTCGTTCTTGCCGCCGTCGATTTGCATCTGATGCTCGAAGAACCGGTGCGCCAGATCGCGCGTGACCGTCGAGGACGAGAGCGTGACACCCGACTGCGCGGTGAACGCATGCTCGATGGAGAACGGCGCGTTCAGCAGACCTGCGCTCTGTGCCTGCGTGACCACGGGCACGTACCCCGCGGCCGTCACGCCGCCCCACACCGGAGGCAGCACCGCGAGCACCGTCCCGTCGCGGTCGATCTGCGGGACATAGGCGGCGCGCGGATGCCCGTCGCGGTCGAGCACTTCACCCAGACCGAGCGCACCCGGAAAATTGCCATACAGATTGTCGAAAGCGCGGTTCTCGGCATAGATCACGACGATGGTCGAGACCTGGGAGCGCAAGGCGGCTGTGGTCGCCTCCCCGCCGCCACGAGCCATAGGCGCGGGAGCGCTCGACCCGGCGACGCCCGGCGAGACGGTGGGCGATGAGCAGGCACCTACGCCGGCGCACAGAACGGCCGCGCACACGGCCGTTCGCGCTCGGTGAAAAGCGAGCGGTAGCAACATCGCTCCAGTATACCGCCGGCGTTAGAAGGTCCGAGGCTCAGAACGTCCAGCTGACGCCCACCGTGAACGCCGACGGGTTGCCGAAGTTCGAGGCGATGCGCTCATATTCCGCGCGGAAGCCGAAGTCCTGCCAGTGGGTGCCCACGCCGGCGCCCCAGGCGAATTTCGTGTTCCACTGATCGGTGCGATAGGCGATCGGAGCGCTGCACGCACTATAGGGCGGCGGGCAGTAGCCACCGCTCGTGTATTGATAGGTCGTGATATCGGTCTGCAAATGGGCGACGCCGGCCTTGCCGTACACATCGAGGAACGGCACCGGCACCGGTAGATACCCGATGCCGTACAGCACCGCGGCCTTCGGATGCGAGCTCGCGTTCGCGTAAAAGTCGCCGTAGCCGAAATAGCCGTTGTTTCCGTTGCCGCTGCCGAAATCGATCCACTCCGCTTCGGCGCCCACGAAACGCAGCGGCCGGATCCCCAACATCGCTTTCCACGCGACGTCGTTGTTGCGGTAGCCCCCGTAGTAGCCGTAGTTGTAGTCGCTGTTGCCGACATTGGACGCACCGACCCCGGCGCCTACATATGCGCCGAGCGGATTGTCGGCAAGGGCGCCGGCCGAGGCGCCGATTGCGCCTACGGTGAGGACCGCGCACAAGGCGATTGACGAGCGACTCATCGAATTCTCCGTTATCGAATACTGCCCTCTCGGACAGGCACGCCGCAGCAGAAGTTCCAAAACGCGGGGCGCGCGGCAGCTGCGGAGTATAATTACTCGCATGAGATCGATGCGCGTTTGGATACTTGTGGCACTCGCGGCCGGCACCGCCGCGTGCGGCCAAAAGGGTCCGCTCGTGCTCCCGGATGCGCAGCATCCCCACAAGAAAGTGAGGTTCCCGGTCACGCCGCGGCCGACCGCGACATCCCCGGCGACACCGGCCGCGCCCTCGACGCCGGCGGCGCCCGCTCGGGACCCCAGCGCGCCGGCCGGACCCGCGCCGCCGGAGGCCGCTCCCGAAACCAATTCGACCCCCGACCCCGCGCCGCAGGCTTGAAGCCCGCCTCCTCCTCATGACTGCGCGCAAGTTGCTCCTGGTCGATGGTTCCTCGTATCTGTACCGCGCCTTTCACGCGCTGCCGCCGCTGTCGAGCTCGCGAGGCGAGCCCACCGGCGCTGTGCTCGGCGTGCTCAACATGCTCAACAAGCTGATCAAGGACGAATCCCCCGACCGGATCGCGGTGGTGTTCGACGCACCCGGCCGTACGTTTCGCGACGATCTGTTCGATCAATACAAGGCGCATCGCACGCCGATGCCCGACGATCTGCGCTCGCAGCTCACGCCGCTGCTCGATGCCGTGGGGGCCTCGGGTCTGCCGCTTCTGCGCATCGAGGGTGTCGAGGCCGACGATGTGATCGGAACGCTCGCTCTGCGCGGGGCCGATTGCGATTTCGACGTGCTCATCTCGACCGGCGACAAGGACATGGCGCAGCTCGTCGGACCGCGCATCACCCTGGTGAATACCATGAGCAACACCCGGCTCGATCGCGCCGGGGTGAAGACGAAGTTCGACGTATACCCGGAGCAGATCGTCGACTATCTCGCGCTCGTGGGCGACAGCTCGGACAACATCCCGGGGATCACCGGCGTCGGGCCGAAGACGGCGGCGAAATGGCTGAGTCAATACCAGACGCTCGATGCGCTCATCGCCCGCGCGGCGGATATACCCGGCAAGGTGGGCGAGAATCTGCGCAATGAGCTGCCGGCGCTCGAGCTTTCGCGCAAGCTCGCCACTCTCGATACGAACCTGGCGCTCGAGGTATCGCCGGAGGATCTCGTGCCGGGGGCCGCCGATCATGCGAGGCTGCGCGAGCTGTATACACGACTCGAGCTGCGCGCGCTCCTCAAGTCGCTCGAGTCGACGCTGCCGGTGAGCGGTGCCGCGAGCGCCACCGTCGTGGAGGCGGACGTCTCGCCGGGCGCGCTCGGCATCGCGGGCGCTTCGGGCACCACCTTCTCCGGACTCGCCCCGCCGCAGCCTCGCAACTACGCGCAGATCACTTCGCCGGAAACGCTCGACGAATGGATCGAGAAGCTCACATCCGCGCCGCTCATCGTCTTCGGCACCGAGACCGACCGGCCCGACGGCATTCGCGGCCGGTTGGTCGGCCTGTGGTTCGCGGTTTCGGCCGGCGAAGCAGCCTATGTGCCGCTCGGCCACGATTACCCCGGCGCGCCGGCCCAGCTCGATCGGGAGTACGTGCTCGGCGCGTTGAAACCGCTGCTCGAGAACGCACAGCTGCCGAAGCTCGGGCATCACGGCAAGCTCGATGCGCACATTCTGTCGGCCCATGGGATCGCGCTGCGCGGGCAACGCTACGATTCGATGCTCGAGTCCTATGTGCTCGACAGCGTGGCGACCGGTCACGACATGGACTCGATCGCGGAGAAATACCTGCGCCTGAAGACAGTCCGGCTCGAGGACATCGCCGGCAAGGGTGCCCGACAGCTGCCGCTCAATCAGGTCGACGTCGATCGCGCCGCGGAGTACGGCGCGGAGCAAGCCGACGTCACCTTGCGGTTGCATCAGGCGATCTGGCCGCAGATCGAGGCGGTGCCCTCGCTAAGGATTCTCTACCAGACCATCGAGCAGCCGCTGGTGCCCGTGCTCTACCGAATGGAGCACACCGGCGTGCTCGTGGATCGTGCGCTCCTCCGGGCCCAGAGCAGCGAGCTCGCCGCACGAATGCTCGAGCTGCAGGCGCAGGCGCACGCCACCGCCGGCGTCGTGTTCAACCTCGATTCGCCGAAGCAGCTGCAGGAGATTCTGTTCGGCAGCCTCGGCTTGCCCGTGATCCGCAAAACGCCCACCGGGCAGCCTTCCACCGCGGAGGACGTGCTCGAGGAGCTGGCCGCCTCCTACGAGCTGCCGAAACTGATCCTGGAATACCGGGGCGTCACCAAGCTCAAGTCCACCTACACGGACAAGCTGCCCGGGGAGGTCGACGAGCAGACGGGGCGTATCCACACGACCTATCAGCAAGGCGTTGCGGCCACGGGACGGCTGTCCTCCTCGGACCCCAACCTGCAGAACATCCCGATCCGCACGCCCGAGGGGCGCCGCATCCGCCAAGCGTTCGTGGCACCGCAGGGGCATCGGCTGGTCGCCGCCGATTACTCGCAGATCGAGCTGCGCATCATGGCGCACCTGTCGGGGGATGCGAGCCTGGGCTCGGCATTCACCGACGATCGCGATGTGCACCAGGCGACCGCGGCGGAAGTGCTCGGTATTCCGCTCGGCGAGGTGAGCCCGGACCAGCGGCGCTCGGCAAAGGCGGTGAACTTCGGCTTGATCTACGGCATGTCGGCATTCGGCCTCGCGCGCCAGCTCGGCATCAGCCGCGGTGATGCGCAACGCTATGTGGACCGATACTTCGAGCGGTACCCCGGCGTGCGTCGCTACATGGACGAGACGCGCAATCAGGCGCGCGAGCTGGGCTACGTCGAGACGGTGTACGGCAGGCGGCTGTACCTTCCCGACATCCGCTCGCGCAACGCAGCTCTGCGTCAGTACGCCGAACGTAGCGCCATCAACGCGCCCATGCAGGGCTCGGCCGCGGACATCATCAAGCGCGCGATGATCGCGGTCGACTCGTGGCTCGAGCGTTCCGGCACACCGGCGCGGCTCATCATGCAGGTGCACGACGAGCTGGTGCTCGAGGTCGCGGAAGAGGCCGTGGCGAGTACGGTCGGCGAGCTGCGCCAACATATGATGCAGGCTGCAGAACTTACGGTGCCCCTCAAGGTCGATGTGGGAGTGGGCCGCAACTGGGATGAGGCCCACTAGGGTTTCGATGCACTGCGCTACTGGCGAAGATGCAAAGGTCTGTGAAGCTCGAAGCGAATTTTCCCAACGTTTTTGCCGGCTTACGCTGCGGACCGCGATTTTTTATCTCGCTGCGAATTTTCGGCCCAGGGGGGCTGGAACTTTCGCAGTACACCCCCATCTAACCCAATGAGCGTTAACACGCTCCCCGCTCTTCTCCCTGGGCGGGCAGACCCGGTTTGTCATCCCCATGCCGGGTTGGTCTGCCTCGGTGGCTGCGAAAGCACCACCGGGGCCTTTTTTTATCCGCTCACCTTCGCTCGCGCCCCCTAAGGTCCTGGACTTGCGGCCGCATCGCCCGAGAGCCAGCCGTCCATCACGTCGCGCGCCGTATCGAGACCCGAGCGTGCGTGCGCGGAGAACAATTGCGCCGTGATCGAAGTGTCGCTGCACGCGGCCCGCGTCTCACGCAGCACGCGATCCGCATCTCGACGATTGAGCTTATCGGACTTCGTGAGCAGGATGTGCGCCCGGCGATCCCGCGCGAGCATCCACTCGAGCATGACCGTGTCCTCCTGTCCCAAGCCGCGTCGGCTGTCGACGATCAGCACGAGACCGGTAAGCGACTCACGCACGTTGAAGTAGTGCTCCATCAATGCGAGCCAACGTGCGCGCACCCGCTCGGGCACCTTCGCATACCCGTATCCCGGCAGATCGACCAGCCGACGACCGGCACCCACCTCGAAAAAATTGATGAGCTGAGTCCTGCCCGGTGTGCGGCTGACGCGAGCGAGCCCCACCCGCTCCGTGATGGCGTTGATGGCGCTCGACTTGCCTGCATTGGAGCGACCCGCGAACGCAATCTCGCGGCCGGCATCCGGTGCGAACTGGCGCGCTTCGGCAGCGCTCGTCAAGAATGTCACGTTGGGATAGATCGGCATGGTGAGCTTCGATGCGAATCGGCAAGCGTAGTGTACAATTTGCCGCTGGGAGCAGTTCAGAACGATGGGGTCACGGGCCATATGAATCGGTTTTGGGTACTCGCGGCCGCGCTCAGCGGCACGATCATCAGCGGTATTGCGGCGGCAGCCGGCAATGCACAGGCGGGCGCAGGCAAAGCCGTCGTGTGCCAGGCCTGTCACGGTGCGAACGGCAACAGCGCCAGTCCACAATTTCCGAGTCTCGCCGGTCTCGGCGCGGACTACATCGCGGAGCAGCTCCAGAACTTCAAGGACGGCAAGCGCGCCAATCCGATCATGATGCCCATCGCGGCGCCGTTGAGCCCGCAGGACATGCAGGATCTCGGCGCTTATTTCGACACGTTGCCCAATACCGGCCTCGAGGCGGACCCGAGCTACTGGCAGGCGGGCGAGAAGGTCTACCGGGCGGGCGACAAGGCTCGCGGCATTCCGGCCTGCATGGCTTGCCATGGCCCGACCGGTGCCGGCAACGAGCCTGCGAAATTTCCGGCGCTGCGCGGTCAGCACTCCGAGTACCTGGTGAAGCAGTTGAACGACTATGTCGCCGGGACGCGCCCGCCCGGACCGGGAGGCATCATGCCGGTCGTCGCGAAGCACCTGTCGCCGGAGGACATGCGCAACCTGGCCTCGTACGCACAAGGACTGCGTTGACGATGCGCGCGCCGCGCCCGCTCGCGCTCCTCTGTCTGTCCCTTCTCCTCGCGGCCTGCGGCAAGTCGCCCAACCCGCAGGCGGGCCGCTCCGTGCCCGACGCGGCGCTGCGTCCGCCGGCGACAGCCGCTCCTCCCGCGCCGGCGAGGACAGCTCCGCCCGCGGCGGCCGCTACGGGCGCGACAGCGCCGCGTCCGAACAAGGACGGATCAGAGACCACGGACGAGAGCGCCGGCGACAATGGCACTCACAATCCGCTGCTGGCGGCGGTCGCCTCCACGGTGACGGCGGCGACGCCGGCCGCGTCGGCGGATCCGCTCGGACCGACGCTCTGGCAGCCCGGAGTGAATTACACGCTCATCGTTCCCGCGCAGCCGACTCAGGTCCCGCCGGGGCAAGTCGAGGTGCTCGAATTTTTCTGGTATGCGTGCCCGCATTGCTACGACCTCGACCCGCAGGTCGAGGCTTGGCGCAAAAGCAAGCCCGCCTACATCAGCTTCTCGCGCGTGCCGGTCACCTGGAGCGAGGGGCACCGCGCGCTCGCGCATCTGTTCTACACACTCGACAGTCTGGGCAAGCTCGATCAGCTGCACGACGCCGTGTTCAAGGAGATCCACGTCAACGGGAATCCGCTCGTCGCGCAGGATCCGGGCGACGAGGCGCAGACCGAGCGCATCCAGACGGCATGGGCGAAGAAGGAAGGCATTCCCGAGGATGCATTCAAGAAAGCGTATCACTCGTTTCCCGTCGAGAACGGCGTCCAGAAGGCCGACGCGCTCGTGCAGCGTTACCGCATCGACGGGGTGCCGACCTTCGTGATCAACGGCAAGTACGTCGCCGACGTGCGCACCGCCGGAAGTCCCGAGCGCCTGATGGCCATCGTCGGCGACCTGGCCGCACAAGAACACAAGCACTAGGCAGAAGCCCATGAGCGCCACATCCCTCGCGATGGTCACGCACGCGGGCGGGTGCCATTGCGGCCGGGTGCGATTCGAGGTCGAAGCGCCGGTGCGCATCGAGGTCGCCGAGTGCAATTGCTCCATTTGCGCCAAGGTCGGCTATCTGCATTTGATCGTGGCGAGCGATCGCTTCCGGCTGCTCGCCGGGCGCGATGCGCTTACGACCTACACGTTCAACACCGGCGCCGCCCAGCATTACTTCTGCAAGCACTGCGGCGTGAAGTCCTTCTACATCCCACGCTCACATCCCGACGGAGTGAGCGTCAATGCGCGCTGTCTCGATGCGGGCACGATCGAAGCGATGTCGGTGCAGCCCTTCGATGGACGACACTGGGAAACGGCGCGCTCCTCATTGCGCGACGTCTAGCGCGGTTCGGGCCGGTTGCCGCCGCGGCGGCGTCGCGGTGCCTGTCCACCTGTCACAACCAAGCGACATAAGCAAGCTTCGCGCGCACGTTATGTTCAAGCAGCACCGCGGCAATTCGACTGCGAGCGCCATAATGTGACCCAGGTCTCGCAGCGTCGCTCGGGAATTGTTGGATGCTGATGCTCATCGTCACGGACGGCTACGTAGTATCCCCGCATGTCGGACTTAGGCCCACATCGAGACACGAGCGAGCGAGTCCCCACCGCGCTCCTCGCCGGGATCGCAGACCGCTTGCTGTGCGCGATGGCGCTGCTCACGCTGATCGGCGCGGCAGATGCATCAGCGGGCGAACTGCCGAGCGCGACCGTGAAGCTGCCCGAGCACGAGCTCACCCCGCGGGTCTCGCTCGCAACTCCCGGCTTCGGCGCGATCACCCAGCGGGCTTACGCCCTGTCCGATCCGCTTCTCACCGTGCCGAGCCCGTATGCGCTGCATGAGATGCCCGAGACCAAGACGTTCTCGAGCAAGGACTTCCGGCCGCACGGCCGATCCGTGTTCGATGCGGATCCGCGCTCCGGAGCGCCATCGGAAGTGCTCACCGTCGACAAGGATCTCGGGCAACGATTGAAGGAATACAAGAGTCGCGACCACGTTCGGGTGCTCACCCTGTGGGAGACCGGCGCGAGCGCCGTCTCCATCCAGACCGACCGCAAGGGCGACCCGTCGCTGCAATGGACGAGCCGGTGGATGAATCGCGGCGGCGCGACTCAAGGCCTCCTCGACCGCCTGTTCCCCGTGTCCGTGTTCGGCGGCTCCACCCATGTCACGCGCTCGCCCACCTCCCAACCTTCGAGAATTTCCGGCGCACTCAGCGCGCTGCACTTCGGAAGCGCCCCCCCGCCCTAAGCCCGGTCCGCTGGCTCGAGACAGCGACCAACTCCGCGCATGTGCCCGGTGAGGACCCGGATGAATATGGCGCGCCCGACTGGATTCGAACCAGTGACCTTCGGCTTCGGAGGCCGACACTCTATCCAGCTGAGCTACGGGCGCACGCCGGGGGAGGCGATACTACCCGCGGCTGCTCCGCGTCGTCCAGCGCGCCGGCCCTCGGGCTATTTGGGGTAAAGCACCATCTGCGTGCAGCGAAACAAGGCGAGAGTCCTGGCCGTCTCCTTGTGTGTGACCACCGCGTCCCAGACCTGCGTCGTCTTGCCAAGATGTGAGGGCGTCGCCCGGGTGGCGATCGTGCCCTCGCGCGCCGTTCCCAGGTGGTTGGACTTGAGCTCGACGGTGGTGAACCCGGTCGCGCCGTCCGGCAGGTTCGCGAAGCACCCATAGCCGCACGAGGTATCGGCCAAGGTGATGATGGTGCCCGCATGCAGGAAACCATTCGGGGCCATGTGAATCGGCTGGATCTCGATCTCGGCGCAGACCTCGCCGGGCTCGGCGCGGGTGAACACGATCCCGAGGTAGCCGGGCAACTTGCCGATGCCGCGCTCGTTGAACCCCGCCAGTGTGATCGGCGGCCTCATGCCTAATCTCTCTCGCCGATCCCATCGAAGAAATCCACCTCGCCCGTTTCGAGGGAATACTCGGCCCCCACGACGAGCAAACCGTCATTCTGGATCAAGTGCTCGATGATGTCCGAGCCGCGGCGCAGATGTCTCACCGAGGCCCGGATGTTGGCGCGCACCGCCTCGTGCTTGAGCGCAGGAAGATCATTCTTGAGCTCGCCGGCCAAAAGTCCCTCGACGGACGGCCGCACCATATCGACGATGGAGCGCAGGTTCCGCGACTGATTTTCCTTCGGCCGCTTGAGCTGTTCGAGGGTCGCCTCGATGGCGCCGCAATTCGAGTGTCCCAGGACGACGACCAGCCGCGTGCCGAATTGTTCGGCGGCGAACTCGATGCTCCCAATTTGCGAGGGCGCGACGATGTTGCCGGCAACGCGTATCACGAACAGGTCGCCGAGACCCTGGTCGAAGACGATCTCGACGGGCACTCTCGAGTCGGAGCAACCGAGGATCGCGGCGAAGGGCGCCTGGCCCGCGGCGAGTTCGCGGCGGCGCGCGTGAAGCGACTCGCCGTCCGGATTTCGAAGGTCGGCCACGAAACGTCGGTTCCCCTCTCGCAACAGCACGAGCGCCTCTTGGGCGGGTACCATTGAGCCGGCCTAAGGGCTGCGGCCAGCCGCCGGGCCGCCGCGCAAGATTCGCGACGGCAGCAAGAGCACGGCCTTGACGAAGGCGATCAAGGCATCGAGGACCACCGCGAGAAAGCGAAAGGGCAGCGACAGCAGCCAGACGAGCGGCCACAGAATGATCGCCGCGAGCGCGAGCGGCCAGCACAGCACGAACAACAGACACCACGCGACGATCAACAGCAGCGTTTTCAAGGCGACATCTCCGCGAGTCGTCGGAGCCGGACCAACAGGCACGGCGCGTATGTTACTGCGTTTCGCCGCGCCAGGCACCCGCATCGGATCGGACGCGCCGGCGGCGCTCGAGGCTCGCAGGCGACCAGATCTTCGAGACCTCGTAGTACTCGGGCACCGCCGGAACGTGCGTCGCAAGCACCACCCACGGCTGCTTCGAGGCCGTGAAAATGTGCACATCCGGCGGCATGCGATCGGGCTCGTCGAGCGTCCCGACGCGAACGAAACGGATGGCATCGCCGGCGCCCGCGTAATTGCTCCACAGCGCAACGCGGCATCGGGGGCATCGGGAGATCGATTGCCCCTTGCCGCTCGCGCTCGGCGTGAGTACGGCCTCGACCTCCCCCTCGAGAATCGAGACCCGGTCCGCCTCGACCATCGCGTTCAGGGCGAATGCGGCGCCGGTCTCCCGCTGGCACCAGCGGCAGTGGCAACAGTGCACGATCATGGGCGGCCCCGACATCCGGTAGCGCACCCAGCGGCAGGTGCAGCCCCCTTCGGCCTCTCCTTCGGCATGGCTCACGACTCCTCCCGCACGCTGTGGGTTGCTTGGGAGCAGTTATGCCACTCCCCATGCGTGGGCTCAAGGGCGCGCACGTGGCCGATCCGTCACATAGAGACCGGCGGAAAAGGCGAGCCACCATGAAACGGCCGGCCAAGCACTCCCGGACGCCGAGCGGGTCACCTCGAACGCGGCGTAAACCGCGAGCGCACACGCGAGCGCCGTCGCTGCGAGCGGCGCGAGCGCCAGGCGATAACGCAGCACCCGGCGGAGCAGGAAGCCATAGCCGAGCGCGCCCAGGAAAGCGCACACCGCGACCACGAGAAGTGCGCTGTCGACACCCCGGCCGGCGAGAAGCGGTGCTGCATGCCGGCCGAGGATCGCCATCGATGCGCTCAGGAGCGAGCCCGCTGCGACGAACCCGAGCGTGCGCCCCCGTTCGCGCGGGCGGCGCAAACTCGCCGCCAGCGAGGCAGCATGCAGCGCACCGAACGCTGCGAACGCGAAGGCGAGCGGAGGCCATAGATCCGCAACCCTCGCCGCCGCGACCGCGAGAGCTGCCGCCGCCAGCAGCGCGAAATGGCGCGCGTAGTGCAGCTGTGGCTCGGCGACGGCGCCGGGCGGTAAAACCACGGGATGAGCCCGGCGGCGCGCTCTATTCCGCGATTGGCGACGTGCGGCTATACTTCCCGCCACCTTTTTCAACGGGTTCTCATCCACCGTGTCCACTCCCGAATCCTCCGATACGCATTTTTTCAATTCTTTCAGCGTGGTTCTCGGGATCTTGATCGCGTTTACCATCTGCCTGTTCGCCTTCGCCCGCGTCCTAGGCCGCGACCATCAGCTCGCGGAGGTGCGTGAGGACCCCATCATCAAACAGCAGGACGCACGGAACACCGCCCCTTTCGCGCGCGAGGCGGTCGCCGGGCAGGACAACAGCGCGCTGGCGATCGCCCCGGCCGCTCCGGGCGGCGCCTCCGGGTCTGCGGCTGCCGTTCCCGCCACCGGCGAGGAAGCGTTCAAGCAAGTATGCTCGGCCTGCCACGGCACCGGACTCAACGGCGCACCCAAGGCGGGAGATCGAGCAGCCTGGGCACCGCGCATCGCCCAGGGCAAGGACGCGCTGTATACGCATGCCATTGCAGGCAAGGGGCTGATGCCTCCGAAGGGAGGCACCACCTGGCCGGATGCGACGGTTCGCATGGCGGTCGATTACATGGTCTCGCTCGCCAAGTAGCTTCGTTCCGTCCGCGCGCGGTCGAGCGCGCGTAAGCCGATCGCCTCGGATACGTCGATTCGACGGATGTGCGGCTGCGCACTCAGATCTGCGCACGTGCGCGCGAGCTTGAGCACCCGGTGGCAGGCACGCGCCGAGAATCCGAGGCGGGCAACGGCCGCCGCGATGAGCGCGCGCGATTCGCGGTCGAGCCGGCACACGCTCTTCATTTGATCCAGCGTGAGCCGCGAGTTGAGCGTCCCCTGCCTGCCGAGCTGAACGCGTCTCGCCTCGGCCACCCTCGCGGCAATCGATGCAGAGGCTTCGGCAGCGACGGTGCCACTGGTGCCACCCCTGGCGCCACCCTTGGCGCCGCCTCGGGCGCCGCATCGGTCTCGGGCACCAGATGCTCCACCGGTACCGGAGCCAGCTCGAGGTGTATATCGATTCGATCGATGAGCGGCCCCGAGACCCGATGTCGATAGCGCGCCACTTGCCCCGCCGTGCATCGGCAGCGCCCGCCCGACTCGCCCGCGTAGCCGCACGGACACGGATTCATCGCCGCGATGAGCTGAAATCTTGCCGGAAACTCGGCGGTGCGCCTCGCGCGCGAAATGACGACCACTCCGCTTTCGAGGGGCTCGCGCAACGCCTCCAGCACGTTGCGCGAGAACTCCGGCAGCTCGTCGAGAAACAGAACGCCGAGGTGCGCGAGGGACAGCTCGCCGGGACGCAAGGCGCTGCCGCCGACGATGGCCGCGATCGAGGCGGTATGCAGAGGGCTTCGAAATGGTCTGCCGATCGGTCCCGGCGCCTGACCGGCCGCCGATCGAAGGCTCGCCACCGCGAGCGCCTCATCATCGTCGAGCGGCGGGAGCAGCCCGGGCAGACACTGCGCGAGCATGGTCTTGCCCGCACCCGGCGGCCCCATCATGAGTACTCCGTGAGCGCCCGCGGCCGCGATTTCCAGCGCGCGCTTGGCCATGAATTGACCGCGCACCTGCGCGATGTCCAGTCCCGCGGCCGGGGCGCAGCGGGCCCTCCGCGCCGGCTGGCGCAGCGGCGCGGCGCCCTGCAACGCCGCACACACCTCCGCGAGATGCTGCGCGAGCCGCAGGTTGGGTCCGGCGACCCAGCTCGCGTCCCAGTCGTTCGCCGCGGGCACGATCAGCTGGTGATCCGTGCGGGCGCCGGCAACCAGCGCGGGCAGAAGCTTCGGTGTTCGGCGCAGCTCGCCGCTCAACGCAAGCTCGCCGTACAGCTCGCACCCGCGCACCGACGGGGCGGGCAATTGCGCGCTGGCCGCCAGAATGCCGACCGCAATGGGCAAATCGAACCGCCCGCCCTCCTTGGGCAGGTCGGCAGGCGATAGATTCACGGTGATGCGGCCGCTCGGAAAGTCATAGCCCGAGTTGAGTATGGCCGATCGCACCCGCTCGCGGCTTTCGCGCACGACTGTTTCCGGTAGCCCCACGAGCGCGAAGGCAGGCAGGCCGCTTCCCAGATGCACCTCGACGCGGACCAGCGGAGCCGCGAGCCCCAAGGGCGCGCGGCTCTGGACCGTGCTCATGCCGCCCGCCACGCGCGCTCCCGAGCAGGCGCTAGGGCGAGCCGATCTTCGTCTCGAGGTCCTTCAGCCGCTGCTCCAGGGCGGCAAGAGTCCCCTGGGTACGCTTGAGCAAGGCGATCTGAACATCGAATTCGGTACGGCTGACAAGATCGAGCCGGGCGAGCTGCGCCTGGAGCACCGCTTTGAAGTTCTGCTCGAGATCGCGGCCCATGCCCTTGAGGGATTCAGGCACCGCCTCGGCAAGACGGCGCGCAAGCTCGTCCAGTCCGGTATCACCCATGAAACTCATCTCGCACCTCCGGCCATTACCGCACCTCGATGACGCACCGTCTTCGAGCGCGCGCGCCAAAGCGATGCATGGAAGTCAGGCCCCGGCCGGCAAGCCCTTGATATATGTGGGCGGGCCGCCTGGCATGGAAGCTGCATTGCTCTCGGCAATAGTACGCGGAACGCGATCCGGAGGTTATCCGATTAAGCGCTGGGTGCGGGGATAAATGCATGAAGCTGATCACCGCCGTCATCAAGCCGTTTAAGTTGGATGAGGTTCGGCAAGCGGTCGCCGACATCGGTATTCAGGGGGTTACCGTCACCGAGGTGCAAGGCTATGGACGCCAGCTCGGACGCACGGAGCTCTATCGGGGCGCCGAGTATCGGGTCGATTTCTTGCCAACCACCAAGATCGAGCTCGCGGTGGATGATTCGATTGCGGAGCAGGTGCTGGAGGCAGTTTGTAACGTGGCTAGGACAGGTAAAGCCGGTGACGGCAAGGTCTGGATCCTCGAGCTGGAGCAGGCCTTGCGCGTGCGGACCGGCGAGACGGGACCCGACGCCATCTAGGACTGCTTTTTCAAACGATCCCTCTGCGGCTCAATTTCGAACGTTTTAGGAGCATCTCGCGCCGGCAAGCCAGCCAACTCCCCCGTCGGTGCGAAATCCGCCGGCGCGGGTTCCTCTCAAGGGCCCGCGCCGTTTTTTTTGTGCCTCGTCGCCGCCGGCTGCTGTGTTCGGCTATAACTGATTATGGCGCATGATGCTGCAATGCGAAATGGTGCAATCCGCATCATGACTAGGGCATGCTTGAGCCTATACAGGGGAGCGTTGTTTCCATGAAACTGGTCGTTGCCATCATCAAGCCGTTCAAGCTCGACGACGTGCGCGCCGCCTTGGCGGATGTCGGCATTCAAGGTATTACCGTGACGGAGGTCAAGGGTTTTGGCCGTCAGAAAGGTCACACTGAGCTCTACCGTGGGGCGGAATATGTGGTCGACTTCCTCCCGAAGGTGAAGCTCGAGCTGGCCGTGGACGACGATCAAGTCGACCGGGTGGTGGAATCGATCATCGAGGCGGCTCGCACGGGAAAGATTGGCGACGGCAAGATTTTCGTCTCGGAACTTGGTCAAGCGGTGCGCATCCGCACGGGAGAGTCGGGTTCGCGCGCGCTGTAGCCTTAAGTGAGGATGTGTTCGATGAAACGCGTTCTGATGTGCGCGGTGCTGATGGCCTGGTCTACGATGGCCTCGGCGGTGGTTTACAAGTGGGTCGATTCACAGGGCAAGATCCAGTACGGCGATCGGCCGCCGGACGGGGTACACGCCGAAGTGGTCGAGGGGCTGCCCACGCACGGCAGCCGCGCCCCGACGCCTCCGCCGGCCGCGGCCGCCCCCAGGGCTCCGGACGCTCCCGCGGTCCCGACCCAGGTCAAGAAAGAGGTCGCCGCGGACGTCGCCGCGGCGCGCCAGAAGCAATGCGCGGACGCGCAGGATCGCTACAAGAAGCTCATCGAAGGCCGGCACATCTACAAGACCGGCGAGAACGGCGAGCGCGTCTACATGACCTCGGAAGAGATAGACCAAGAGCGCCTCACCGCCAAGAAAGACATCGACGATACCTGCACGGGCTGATCGAGTCCGAGCCGGCGGGTGCTCGGTGATGCGCGCGACCGCGCGCGACCGTGCGTGGCCGACTTTGCCGACCCAGGCGCAAAGCCTAAACTAGCGGCGACCGCCTCCTCACTTTGGAAAAACCTCCTATGCAAACCGGGTTCGTCGGATTGGGCGCGATGGGCACCCACATGGCGCGCAACCTCGCCCGTGCGGGTCTGCTCACCGGAGTGTGGAATCGAACGGCCGAGAAGGCGGCGGCTCTCGCGACGGAGCTCAAGGTTCATTCCTTCGTGAATCTCGCCGAGCTCGCGACCAACAGCGAGGCCGTGGTCATTTGCGTCTCGGCCGATGATGACGTGCGCTCCGTGATCGAGGAGCTGGATGCCGGCCTTTCCCCCCGCATGATCGTGATGGATTGCTCCACCGTCGGGTCCGGCACCGCGCGTGACATGCATGCACGTCTCTCGGCGCTGGGCGTGGGATTTCTCGACTGTCCCGTGAGCGGTGGCGTCGAGGGCGCCCGCACGGGCAGTCTCGCGATCATGGTCGGCGGCGAAGAAGAGGATTTCGCGCGCGCGCTGCCCGTTCTGGAAAAGATGGGCAAGACCATCGCACACATGGGACCGAGCGGCGCGGGGCAGGCCACCAAGGCGACCAATCAGATCATGTGCGCAGGCATCATTCAGGCCGTCGGCGAGGCGATGGCCTTCGCTCACGCCGAAGGGCTGCCGCTCGAGCGGGTGATCGACATTCTCGGCAAGGGCGCCGGCTCGAGCTGGTACTTCGTCAATCGGGCGCCGTACATGGCGCAGCAGAGCTACCCCGCCGGCTTCAAGGTGCGCCTGCATGCGAAGGACCTGCGCATCTGCCGGGAAATGGCGGCGCAGCGCGGAGCCCAGCTGCCGGTCGTCGAATCCACCTTGCGAGAGTACGCCAAGCTCGTCGTCGAGGGCTTCGGCGATGAGGACATCTCGGCCATTTACCGATTGAAGTCCGCACTCTTTCCCGAAGCGAAAGCCGCTGCCTCATGACGGCGACTGCCGCCGGCGCGGTGATCAAGATCGCGACTCGCAAGAGCCCATTGGCGCTGTGGCAAGCCGAGCACGTGGCCACGCTGCTGCGCCGGGCGCACGAGGGTATTGCCGTGGAGCTCAAGCCCATGTCCACCCAGGGCGATCGCATCCAGGACCGCAGCCTTGCCGCGATCGGCGGCAAGGGCCTGTTCATCAAAGAGCTCGAGGTCGCGCTCGAAGACGGGCGCGCGGACATCGCGGTGCACTCGATGAAGGACGTCCCGGCGGAGCTGCCGGTGGGTCTCACGATCGCCGCGCTGCTCGAGCGCGCCGACCCCCGCGACGCTTTGCTCTGCCGCAGCGGCACCACGATCGGCGAACTCCGCGCGGGCGCGAGTCTCGGCACGTCGAGCCTGCGCCGCCAGGCGCAGCTCCTGTCGGCGCGGCCGGACTTGGTGATCGAGCCCCTGCGCGGCAACGTCGACACGCGCTTGAGACGCCTCGAGGGCGGGGAGCTCGATGCCATCGTTCTCGCCTGCGCAGGACTCATTCGCCTTGGATACGAGTCGCGCATCAGTGCACGACTCGACACGCACAGCATGCTGCCCGCCGTGGGCCAGGGAGCCATCGGGATCGAATGCCGCAGCGATGATGAGCGCACTCTCGAGCTTCTGCGTGCGCTCGATCACGCCGCCACCCGCGCCGCGCTCGCCGCAGAGCGGGCCTTTGCGCACCGCCTTGGAGGGAGCTGTCAATCGCCGATCGCAGCGTTCGCCCACATCGACGAGGATCGCTTGACCCTCGAGGGCCTGGTGGCGGAACCCGACGGATCGCGCGTGCTGCGCAACGTCCTGTCCGGCGCCCGCACCGGCGCCAAGGAGCTGGGCGAGGAGCTTGCGGAGCGGCTGCTCCGATCCGGCGCCCGTGAATTGCTGGAGCGGCTGCGCGTGGCCTCGGCCGGCCGCGCCTGACCGCCGCGCCTCGCCGGCCACGCGTCATCGCATGCTTCCGCTGCACGGCATCGGCGTCCTCGTCACCCGACCTCGACATCAAGCCGCTCCGCTGTGCCGGCTGCTCGAGGCTCAGGGCGCCGTGACGCTGCGCTTCAGCTCGGTCGAGATCGAGCCCATCGGGGCGCGGCGCGAGCTCGCGGCGCGCATCGGCGACCTCGACCAGTTCGGCGTCATCATTTTCTCGAGTACCAATGCGGTGAGGTATGGCGTAGCGCTCCTGGATCAACGCCGCAATCTCACGCTTGCCGCCATCGGCCCCGCCACGGCTCGCTCGCTCAACCAGGCCGGGTACCGCGTCGGCGTGCAATCCGCCGAAGGCGCAGACTCGGAAAATCTGCTGAAGCACCCTCGCCTCAACGCGGTCGCCGGCGAGCGGATCCTGCTCATCAAGGGCACCCAGGGCCGCGAGCTCCTCGAGCAGGAGCTCGCAGGGCGCGGTGCGCAGGTAACGGTGGCCGAGGTCTACCGGCGCGAGTGCGCCCGGCCAAGCGCCGGGGAGCTTGGCGTGCTGGAAGCGGGCTTCGCGGCGCGCGAGCTTCATGCAGTCACGGCGACGAGCGTCGAGATCGCAGGAAATCTCCTGGCGCTCGCGACGCCTGCGCTGCGCCGTGCCTTCGACTCGGTGCACTGGGTCGTGGCGAGCCCGCGCGTGGCGGAGAGACTCCGCGAAGGGGGTGTGAAGGGACCCGTGCTTCTCGCGCGCTCGGCGGAGGATCAAGATCTCGTATCGGCCCTCGTCGGCTGGCGCGCGGGCGAGTCGCCGGCGTAATCGAAGGAGTCGAAGAACACCCGTGACGCCGGTGCACCTCGCGCCGTGAAGTCCCGGCGCACGGCCTCGATCATGCCCGGCGGGCCGCTCGCGTAGGTATCGTAACGCGCGAGTCCCTCGACGTCCGCGAGCACCGCTTCGTGGACGGGGCCTGTCCGTCCGGTCCACGTGGGCGAGGGCTCGGAGAGTACCGGGACGTAGCGCAAGCGCTCATCGCGGCGCGCCGCCTCGTTGAGCCAGGCGTGCGCATACAGATCCCGCTCCGTGCGCACGCCCCAGTAGAGCGCCATCTGCCGGCGCAGACCCTTCTCGAGGACATGCCGCAGGATGCTCTTGAGCGGCGCGAGTCCCGTGCCGCCGCCGACGAGCAGCATGGGCGCTGCCGGCCTCTCCGGGGCGTCGCGGTAGAAGAAATCTCCCAGTGGCCCGTCGATGGTGAGGAGCGACCCGCGGATCTGCTCATCGAACGCCTGCTCCGAGAACTCCCCGCCCGGGGCGCGGCGCACGTGCAGCTCGAGCGGCCGCGCATCGTGCGGCGGCGATGCGATCGAGAAGCTGCGCCGACGCCCCTTCGACAACATGACGTCGATGTATTGTCCCGGCTTGAAATCGAAACTCTCGGCCACCGGGAGCCTCAAGTACAGCCCGAGCACGTCGTGTGCCAGACGCTCGACCCGCTCGACCCGGCACGGCAGCCGATTGGCCCGCGTGTCGATACACAGATCGCCGCGCGCATGCGCCTGACAGAGCAGGATGAGCCCGTCGGACATCTCGCCGTCCGAAAGACCCAGCGGGCGCCCGTTTGGGTACTGCACCTCGCCCTCGACCAAGCGCGCGCGGCACGCGCCGCAGTTGCCGCCGTGGCAACGGTACGGCACGTCGATGCCCGCCAGTACTGCGGCATCGAGCAGTGTCTGATCCGCGGCGACCTCGAAACTTCGAGCTGATCTCAATACACTTACGCGCAACTGATGGCTCCTGCAGATGCATCCTAGTATGTGCTAGCGGCGCGTGCCGGTCTCGCAGCGATCGGCGGCATCGGCTATGCTCGGCGCATGCGCATCGAGTTCGTGAAGATGCAGGGGCTGGGAAATGACTTTCTCGTCTTCGACGCCCCTGCCGCGCTCGCCGGCGCGCCGATCGAGCCCGATCGCATGCGCGCGCTGGCCGACCGGCATACCGGAGTCGGGTTCGACCAGGCGCTGATGCTCGAGGCGCCGGGCGATCCGGACCACCGCGTGTTCTATCGTATCTTCAACTCCGATGGGAGCGAAGTGGAGCAGTGTGGCAACGGCGTGCGCTGCGTCGCTGCGCTTTTGTACGCGCGCGCTCCCGAGCGCGGCCGCGAGCTCAAGCTTGCGAGCAAGGCGGGCACGGTGCATGCGCGCGTGAGACAGGATGGCTCGGTGTCGGTGAGCATGGGCGAGCCCGCCTTCGACCCGGCACAGGTCCCGTTCGATGCGCCCGAGGAATCGGCGAGCTACCTGCTCGAGGTGGCCGGCGAACGCATAGAGCTGGGTGCGGTCTCGGTCGGCAATCCGCACGCGGTGCTGCGCGTCGAGGATGCCGAGCGCGCAGCGGTCGCCCGGCTTGGGCCCCTCATCGAGCGCCATCCGCGGTTTCCGCGACGGGCCAATGTCGGCTTCATGCAGATCCTCGCGCGCGGCCACATCGCTCTGCGGGTGTTCGAGCGCGGCGTGGGCGAGACGCTCGCGTGCGGCACGGGCGCTTGCGCAGCCGTCGCGGTGGGCAGACGCCAGGGCCTGCTCGAGCCGGAGGTGCGGGTCGATTTACCGGGAGGAACCACGCGCGTTTCCTGGGCCGGTCCGGGCACTGAGATCTGGCTGACCGGACCGGCGATCAGCGTCTTCAGCGGCGAAGTGAACATTTAAATCACGGGGAGCAGAGAGCAATGACGAGTCACGCACGGGGCATGAAGCAGGACGCCATCAACGACGACAACGTCGCCGAGTACCTGCAAACCTATCCGGATTATTTCGAACGTAACGGTGCTCTGCTCGCCAAGCTCCGCCTGCCGCATCTGCGCGACTCGGGCACTACGGTGAGCCTGGTCGAGCGGCAGGTAGAGGTGCTGCGTGAACGCAATCAAGCGCTCGAACGCAAGCTCAAGGAGCTCGTGGATGTCGCGCGGTTGAACGACGCGCTCGCGGATCGCATCCACCGCCTCAGCCAGCGGCTCATCCGCGCGCACACCCTGCTTGAGACGATCAACGCACTGGAGGCGAGCCTGCGCGAGGATTTCGACGCACGCCATGCCGTGCTGGTCCTGTTCATGGAGCAGGCACGCGATCTCGAGACCGCGCCCGACCGGTTCTTGAAGGTTGCCGATCCCTCGGATGCCAGCATGAGGACGTTCGATTCGCTGCTGCAGTCGGGAAAGCCGCGCTGCGGCCAGGTTCGCGACGCCCAACGCGACTTGCTCTTCGGCAAGGACTCCATCGAGATCGGCTCGGTCGCGCTCACGCCGTTGGGTGCCAAGGGGGTGCTCGGCCTCCTGGCCATCGGCGCGAGCGATGCCGACCGGTTCCATCCGGCCATGAGCACGGAGTTCTTGACGCGCATCGGCGAGTTGCTCGCGAACGCCCTCACGCGCTAGCGCGGCGCCCTCGTGCACACGACCGAAAGCGCGTGGATCGAGCGCTTCGCCTCGCATCTCAAGCACGAGCGACGGATGAGCGGACATACGATAGCGGCTTACCTCGCCGACATCGCCTGTCTCGGCGCATTTTGCGACGCGCGCAAAATCGAGCACTGGAGCGATCTCGACGGCCTCGGGGTACGCACGTTTGCCGCCTCGTCCCATGCTCGGGGTCTGGGCGCGCGCAGCATTCAGCGCCGGCTCTCGGCGCTGCGGACGTTCTACGAATATCTCGTGCGCGAGGGCTGCTGCACTCGAAACCCGGCACAAGGTGTGCCCGCGCCGAAGCAGAAGAAGCGCCTGCCGACGACGCTCGATGCGGACCAGATGGGACGCCTCTTGTCCTTTCGGAGCGATGACTCCCTGTCGTCGCGCGACAAGGCCATGATGGAGCTCTTTTATTCCTCGGGCTTGCGTCTTCAGGAACTGGTGGGTCTGGACCTCGCGTCGATCGACCTTAAGGACCGCACCGTGCGCGTGCTCGGCAAGGGCGCGAAGTCGCGCGTGCTACCGATCGGCCGCCATGCCGTGGCAGCGCTCCGCGGCTGGCTGAAGGAGCGTACCGCGCTCCTCGCCGAGCGGCGAGACCTCGCTGGGGGAGTCGATGCCCTCCGGGACGCGGTCTTCCTGGGACGCGGCGGCCGGCGGCTGTCGCCGCGGGCCGTGCAGCTGCGCATCGAGCTCTGGGGGCGCCGGCAGGGCCTCGGCGTGCACGTGCACCCTCACATGTTCCGCCATTCCTTCGCGACCCACTTGCTCGAATCCAGCGGCAATCTGCGCGGCGTACAGGAGCTCCTGGGCCATGCGGACATCGGGACGACCCAGGTCTACACCCACCTCGATTTCCAGCACCTCGCCAAAGTCTACGACGCCGCACACCCGAGGGCACGCCGCCGGCGCCCCGCTTGAAAGGGGGGCGCGCGCCCCCAGTGACGAACCCCATGGACCACGACCCCTCGCGTATTTACGGGACCACCATTCTCGCCGTGCGGCGGGATGGCCACGTGGCGGTGGGCGGGGACGGCCAGGTGACGCTCGGACAGAGCGTGATGAAAGCCAATGCCCGCAAGGTGAGGCGACTGTACGGCGGCAAGGTGCTCGCGGGCTTTGCCGGCGGCACTGCCGATGCCTTCACGCTGTTCGAGCGCTTCGAGGCCAAGCTCGAGAAGTTCGGCAACCTCACCCGTGCGGCGATCGAGCTGGCGAAGGACTGGCGCAGCGACCGCAGCCTGCGCCGGCTCGAGGCCCTGCTGTGCGTCGCCGACCTCACCAGCACCTACGTGATCTCCGGCACCGGCGATGTCATAGAGCCGGAGCACGATCTCATCGCCATCGGTTCGGGCGGCGGCTTCGCGCAAGCGGCCGCGCAGGCCCTGATGCAGTCCACCGAGCTCCCGGCGCGCGAGATCGTCGAGCGCGCGCTCAACATCGCAGCGGACATCTGCATCTACACCAATCGCAATCTCACCATCGAGGAGCTTTGATACCGTGTCGATGACCCCGCGCGAGATCGTCGAGGAGCTCGACAAGCACATCGTCGGCCAGAAGGCCGCCAAGCGCGCGGTCGCAATCGCTCTGCGCAACCGCTGGCGGCGATCGCAGGTGGCGGCAAGCCTGCGCGCCGAGATCACCCCCAAGAACATCCTGATGATCGGCCCGACCGGCGTCGGTAAGACGGAAATCGCACGCCGGCTCGCGCGGCTCGCCAAGGCCCCGTTCCTCAAGGTCGAGGCCACGAAATTCACCGAAGTTGGATATGTTGGCAGAGAAGTTGACTCGATTGTCCGCGATCTTGTGGACATCTCCGTCAAAATGACGCGCGAGGAGGAGATGGTGAAGGTGCGCCCCCGGGCCGCCGACGCCGCGGAGGACCGAGTCCTCGATGCGCTCCTGCCTCGCCCGCAGGCCGGATTCGTCTCGGATACGGCGCCGCGCGAGGGCGACACGCGCCAGCGGTTCCGCAAGATGCTGCGCGAACACGAGCTGGACGATCGCGAAATCGAGATCGAGGTGCGGTCGATGCCGGTCGGGGTCGAAATCATGGCGCCGCCCGGAATGGAGGAGATGACGCAGCAGCTGCAGGGCATGTTCCAGAGCCTCGGCGGCGGCAAGACGCGCTCGCGCAAGCTCAAGATTCGCGACGCGCTGAAGCTTCTCGTCGATGAGGAGGCCGCCAAGATGATCAACGAGGAGGAGCTCAAGGTGCGGGCGGTGGAGAACGCCGAGCAGAACGGGATCGTGTTCATCGACGAGATCGACAAGATCGCGCGCCGCCAGGAAACCACGGGCGCCGACGTATCGCGCGAAGGCGTGCAGCGCGACCTCCTGCCGCTGGTCGAGGGCTGTACGGTCAACACCAAGTACGGCACGGTCAAGACCGATCACGTGCTGTTCATCGCCTCCGGCGCGTTTCACATGTCCAAGCCCTCGGATCTCATCCCTGAGCTGCAGGGGCGCTTGCCCATCCGGGTCGAGCTCGAGCCGCTCCTGGTGCAGGATTTCGTGCGGATCCTCACCGAGCCCGATGCCTCGCTTTGCAGGCAGTATTCCGCGCTGATGGCGACGGAGGGTCTCGATCTCAAGTTCGAGGACTCCGGGGTGCAGCGCCTTGCCGAAGTGGCGTTCGAAGTGAACGAGCGCACGGAGAACATCGGCGCGCGCCGTCTGCACACCGTGATGGAACGGCTGCTCGAGACCGTGTCCTTCGATGCCGCGGACCGTAGCGGCTCGCACATCATCGTCGATCGGGCCTACGTCGAGGACAACATCGGCGAGCTTTCGCGCGACGAGGATCTGTCGCGCTACATCCTGTAGATCGCCGATGCCGCAGCCGACCGACATCAAGATACGAACGCGCTCGCGCATCCTCGACGTGCGCTTCGACGACGGCTCGCATTTCGAGCTGCCTTTCGAGTACCTGCGCGTCCACTCTCCATCGGCCGAGGTCACCGGGCACGGTGCCGGCGAGGGCGTGCTGCAGACTGGAAAAGAGAATGTGGGCATCGAGCGCATCGAGCCGGTCGGCAATTACGCGCTGCGTCTTCATTTCGACGACGGACACAATACGGGCCTTTATTCGTGGACCTTGTTGCACGAGCTCGGCATCGAGCACGGCAAGAAATGGGCACGGTATCTTGAGCGCTGCGCCGAGGCGGGGGTCAAGCGCAACCCATGACGGCGGCGCTGCACGCGCCGGCCTGCAATTTCCTGTATTGTCGATTTCATGAAAAAATCCCTGGTTTGACCAAACCTGGGCTAGCCGCAAGGGGCGCCATGAAAACCTCCGACCGCCCGGTCGACTTCGGATTCGAGAAGGTGCCGTGGACCGAGAAGGCCGAGCGCGTGCGCGCCGTATTCAGCTCGGTCGCCGGCAAGTACGACGTGATGAACGACTTGATGTCGTTCGGCGTTCACCGCCTGTGGAAGCGCTTCGCGCTCTCCCTCACGGGCCTCAAGGCCGGGCAACGGGCGCTCGACGTCGCCGGCGGGACGGGTGATCTGGCGCTCGGGCTCGCGCGGCAGGTCGGGAAGACCGGCGAGGTGATCCTGTCGGACATCAATCCGGCGATGCTCGCAGCCGGCCGCGACCGACTGATCGACGCGGGATTCGCCGGCCACGTGCAGTGTGTGCTGGCGGACGCCGAGCGTCTGCCATGCCCCGACGACACTTTCGATTGCGTGACGATCGGCTTCGGATTGCGCAACGTCACCGACAAGGCCGCGGCGCTCAAGTCCATGCAGCGGGTCCTCAGGCCGGGTGGCCAGCTCCTCGTGCTCGAGTTCTCGACGCCGGTGGCCCCGGGCTTCCGGCCGCTCTACGACGCCTATTCCTTCAAGGTGCTTCCGCGCCTGGGCGAATGGGTTGCAAGGGACGCGGCGAGCTACCGGTATCTCGCCGAGTCGATCCGCATGCATCCCGATCAGGAAGCGCTGCTCGCGATGCTCGCGGAGGCCGGCTTCGCCCAGACTCGATACCACAATCTCTCGGGCGGCATCGTCGCCGTCCACCGCGGGTACAAGATCTGACATGCCGGCAACTCCCGTGTGGATGGCGGCCGCCGAGTCATTGCTCAACCGCGGCATCGACGAGTCGATCCGGGCGTCGGCGGCCGCGGCCCGGCTGAACCAGACCTCGATCGCGCTCGGCATCGAAGGATTCGCCCGCATCCGCATCGCCGTATCCGCGGGCCGCATCGTGCTCGCGCGCGTTGGCGGCGGCGAGCCGGAGGCCGACGCCGTCATCGAAGGATCCGCGCTCGCACTCCTCGATCTCGTCGCGCGCGCTGGCCGGGGAGCATCCGGTGCTGGAGGTACGGAGCGTCTCGGGATCAGCGGCGATGCCGAGATCGCAGCGCGCTACCGGGAGCTTTTCGATCTGGCCCGCCCCGATTGGGAGGAAGAGCTGTCCGGGCTCGTCGGCGATCTGCCGGCCAGGCGCATCTCGCTCGCCGCGCGATCGGCGCTCTCGTGGGCGCGAAAGCTAGCGCGGACCGCCTCGGAAAATGTAGCGGAGTATTTGCAGGAGGAGAGCCGCGATCTCGCGAGCAAGCCCGAGGTCGAGGAGTTCCTGGTGCAGGTCGACGAGCTGCGGGAGACCGCCGATCGGGTCGAGGCGCGCCTCGCCCGGCTCGAGCGACGGCTCGGGGGCTCGCCGTGACTCGGTTGCGCATCGCAGGCCGTCTGCTCGAGATCCATCGCGCCCTGGTGCGTCACGGACTCGATGACTTCGTGCGCGCGACCCATCTGTACCGGCCGTTTCGCTTCCTGTTCTATCTGTCGCCGTGGACGTGGTTTCAGCGCACCGAAGGAGCGACCCGTGGCGAGCGCCTGCGGCTAGCGCTCGAGGAGCTCGGCCCGGTCTTCGTGAAATTCGGCCAGGCGGTCTCGACGCGCAGGGATCTGCTGCCGGTCGACATCGCCGACGAGCTCGCGAAGCTCCAGGACCGGGTGCCCCCTTTCAGCAGCGAGGCGGCGGCGGCGACGATCGAGCGGGCCTTCGGCCGGCCGCTCGCGGACATCTTCGCGACGTTCGAGGCGGCCCCGCTCGCCGCCGCCTCCATTGCACAGGTGCACGCCGCGACCTTGAAGAGCGGCGAGGAGGTCGTCGTCAAGGTCCTGCGTCCCGGCATGCACGAGGTGATCGAGCGGGACCTGGAAGTGCTGCACGCGCTTGCCGTGCTGGCCGACGAATACTGGGAGGATGCGCGGCGGCTGCGGCCGCTCGAGCTGGTGTGTGAGTACCGCAAGACCATACTCGACGAGCTCGACCTCCTGCGCGAAGCGGGCAATGCCGCGCAACTCAAGCGCAATTTTGCGGGATCGACGCTCCTCTACGTTCCGGCGGTGTACTGGGATTACTGCCGGAGCGATGTGATGGTCATGGAGCGCATCCACGGCATCATCGTGAGCCGCATGGACGAGCTCCGGGCGCGCGGCACCAACATCGCGAGGCTGGCCGAGAACGGCGTGGAGATCTTTTTCACCCAGGTGTTCAAGCACAATTTCTTTCATGCCGACATGCATCCCGGAAACATCTTCGTGCAGACGGACGATCCGGATCACCCGCGCTATGCCGCCGTCGATTTCGGCATCGTGGGCACGCTGCAGCCGCGCGATCAGTACTATCTTGCGGAGAATTTTCTCGCGTTCTTCGAGCGCGACTACGCCCGCGTGGCTGCGCTGCACGTCGAGTCGGGCTGGGTGCCCCGGTCCGTGCGGGTGGATGAGCTCGAGTCCGCGGTGCGCACGGTCTGCGAGCCGATCTTCAACAAGCCCCTGAAGGAGATCTCGTTCGCTCAGGTGCTGCTGCGCTTGTTCGAGGTCGCGCGGCGGTTCGACATGCAAGTGCAGCCCCAGCTCGTGCTCCTGCAGAAGACGCTTTTCAACATCGAGGGGCTCGGACGGCAGCTCTACCCCGAGCTCGACCTGTGGAAGACGGCCCAGCCGGTCCTGCGGCGATGGATGCGCGAGCGCATGAGCCCGCGCGCCGTGTTGAAGCAGGTTCGCTCCCAGCTGCCGGACACGGTGGAGGCGCTCCGGCAGCTGCCGCAGCTTTTTCACACGGCCGTGCGCGAGGCCTCGGAGGGCCGCTTACGCCTGCAGGTGCAAGGCACGGCAATCGAGGATCTTCGCCGTGACCTGCGCCATACCGCTCTGCGCCGCGATACCGCCTTGGGCGCTGCCGCGCTCTGGCTTTCGGGCTTCGTGTGGCTCGCAACCGCCGTGCAGTACCGCTGGCTCGGCTGGCTGCAACTCGCCGCGGCCGTGGCGGTGCTCGGCTGGTTCCGGTCGTTGAAGCGGCGCTGATGGGATGGCGCGCATGAGAATCACCATCGAGAACCCCACGACCTATCGCGGGCGCAACGCGCGGCCGAACTGGATCACGTTCATGCTGTTCGTCGGCCTCGCACTCGGCGTGGGCGCCATCGGCTTTTTCTTTTCGCCGGCACACTCCCCGGCGACAGCGCAGTGGTATGGGGCGCTCGCCAAACCACCCTGGATGCCGCCGAGCCGCTGGTTCGGCCCGGTGTGGACCGCGCTTTATTGCCTCATGGGCACTGCAGTCTGGCTCGTGTCGGGTGAGCGCTATCATGAGAGGCGAGGCGCCGCGGTCGCCGCCTATTTCGTCCAGCTGCTCCTGAATGCGGCGTGGGCACCGCTTTTTTTCGGCGCCCACAATTTGGGCGCGGGTCTTTTCACCATCGTTGCCCTGTGGCTCGCGCTCGTGTGGACGATCCGCGAATTCACGCCCGTGCGTGCGACGGCCGCGTGGATGCTCGTCCCCTACCTGCTGTGGGTCACTTTCGCGATGGCACTGAATTTCAGCCTGTGGCGGCTCAACCAATGACTTCCGATTCACCCGTGAAACCCGATCCGGCCTGCGAAGAGCGGGGTCCGCACACGCAGCTGCTTGCGAGCGGGGATTATTCGCTCATGATCACCGCCGCCGGCGGCGGCTACAGCCGCTGGCGCGACGTCGCGCTCACGCGATGGCGCGAAGATCCCACCTGCGATGCGTATGGGTGCTTCGTCTATCTGAAGGACGTGGCGAACGGGCAGATCTGGTCGGCGGGTTATCAGCCCGTCGGCCGCGAGCCCGAACGCTACGAAGTCTCCTTCGGCGAGGACCGGGCGCAGATCGTGCGCGCCGACGGTCCGATCCTCACCACGACGGAGATTCTGATCTCCCCGGAGGACGACGCAGAGGTGCGCCGGGTGCTTCTGACCAATTCAGGCCGCAGCACCCGCGAGATCGAGCTGACGAGCTATGCCGAGGTGGCTCTCGCCAACCCGGCGGCGGACGCCGCTCACCCGGCTTTCTCCAAGATGTTCGTACAGACCGAATTCGTCGCGGACGAGGGCGGAACGCTGCTCGCCACACGCCGCCCGCGCGAGCCCGGCGAGATGCCGCTGTGGATGTTTCATGTCTGCGTGCTCGAGGGCGAGGGCGTCGGCGCACTGCAGTTCGAGACCGACCGCGCTCGCTTCCTGGGACGTGGCGCCGATGCGCGCACTGCCGGATCCATCGTCGACGCCCGCCCGCTGTCGGACACCGCGGGCACCGTGCTCGATCCGGTGCTTGCACTCCGGCGTCGCGCGCGCATTCCGCCCGGCGGCACCGCCCGCATCGATTTCTGGTTGGGCGTGGCGGGCAGCCGCGCGCAAGCGCTTGCCGCGGCCGGTAAATACCGGGATCGCGCCGCCTTCCAGCGCATCAGGAGCGCCGCGGCGACCCAAGCCGTCGAGGAGCTGCGCGAGCTCGATCTGGAGCCCGGGGAAGCGCTGAGGTTCCAGCGCATCGCCGGTCACATTCTTTACGCCGACAGGTCTTTGCGCGCTCCCGTCGAGGTCCTCGCCCAGAATCAGTCCGGGCCCGCGCTCCTCTGGGCCTGCGGTATTTCGGGCGATCTGCCCATCGTGCTGGCGCGCATCGGCGCCCGAACGGATCTCCCGCTCGTGGAGCGGCTGTTGCGCGCACACGCCTACTGGCGCCGCAAGCGGCTGCCGGTCGACCTGGTGATTCTCAACGACGCGCCGCCGCCGACGGCAGATGAGTTGAAGCTTGCGGTGGAAGCCTGCATCAAAGCCGCGTGTGCGCGCAGCCTCGATGGCGAGATGCGCGGCGGTGTGTTCTCGCTGCTGAGCGATGCCTTACCTTCGGGCGCGAGCGAGGCTCTTTCGACTGCGGCCCGTGTCATGCTGCGCGGCGGGTCGGAGCCGTTCCATGAGCTCGCCCGTCTGCGCACGCCCGAGCGCCGGCCGCGCCGGCGTCTCGCCAACAAGGAGGCGGCTTCCTCGGACGTCATGCGCAACGCACCGCCGCTCGAGTTCTTCAATGGTTTCGGCGGATTCGCCGCCTCGGGGCGCGAGTATGTGACGCTCCTCAAGGAGCGCGAGTGGACCCCGGCTCCCTGGAGCAACGTCATCGCGAATCCGGAGTTCGGATTTCTCGTCTCCGCGGACGGCGCGGGTAGCACCTGGTCCCTCAACGCGCAGCAGAATCAGATCACCCCATGGTCCAACGATCCGGTGAGCAACGCGCCGGCGGAAGTGGTCTACATCCGCGATCAGGATTCGGGCGATCTGTGGAGCGCGACACCTCTGCCGATCCGAGAGCCCGAATCGGCCTTCGTCGTCGCCCACGGTTTCGGCTACACGCGCTTCCAGAGCGCCTCTCGCGGCATCGCGCTCGAGCTCCTGCAGTTCGTGCCACTCGCCGATCCGGTCAAGGTGTCGCGTCTCAAGATCGCAAACCGTTCCGAGCGCGCGCGTTCGCTTGCGATCACGCACTACGTCGAATGGGTGCTCGGCAATCAGCGCAGCCGCACGGCACCCTATCTCATCACCGAAATCGATCCCGAGACTCAAGCGCTCCTCGCGCGCAATCCCTGGAGCGTGGATTTTCCCTCGCGCGTCGCGTTCATGGACATGGGCGGGCGACAGCAGTCCGGCTCGGGCGATCGCGCGGAATTATTGGGAAGGTATGGATCGCTCGCCGAGCCCGCGGCGCTGCTCGGGGCGGCTCCATTGAAAAATCGCGTGGGCGCGGGCCTCGATCCCTGCGGCGCGCTGCAGACGACCCTGACCTTGAAGCCGGGCGAGGAGACCGAGATCGTGCTCCTCCTCGGCCAGGAAGCCTCGAGAAGCGGGGCGCTCGAGCTGGTAAAGCGGTATCGCGGCACGGATCTGGACGCATCGCTCAAGGCAGTCGGCGAATTCTGGGATCAGACGCTCGGCGCGATCCAGGTGAAGACGCCCGACCGGTCGATGGACGTGCTCCTGAACGGCTGGCTCCTCTACCAGACGCTCGTCTGCCGGATGTGGGCACGCACGGCGTTCTACCAGTCGAGCGGCGCCTGGGGCTATCGCGATCAACTGCAGGATGCCATGGCTCTGTGCGTGGCGCAGCCTTCGGTCGCACGCGAGCACATCCTGCGCGCCGGGGGACGGCAGTTCCGCGCCGGCGACGTGCAGCATTGGTGGCTACCCGTCACGAACCAGGGCATCAAGACACGCGTGTCGGACGACCGCATCTGGCTGCCGTACGTGGTGGCCCATTATCTCGACGTGACCGAAGATTTCCCCGTGCTGGATGAGCTCGTTCCCTTTCTCGAGGGCGGACCCCTGGCCGCGGGACAGCAGGAGCTGTTCGGCGCTCCGAAGCCGGCGGGCGGCGAGCCGCTCTACGCGCACTGCGCCCTCGCGCTCGATTCGAGCCTCGCGATCGGCTCGCACGGCCTGCCGCTATTCGGCACGGGCGACTGGAATGACGGCATGAATCGGGTAGGCGCGGCAGGTCAGGGCGAGAGCGTCTGGCTCGCCTGGTTCCTGCACGCGACGCTGATGAGGTTCGCGCCGCTCGCCGAACGACGGGGCGATGCCGACCGGGCCGCCCTATGGCGCAAGCATGCATTTGCCCTGCAGCAGGCGATCGAGCGCGAGGCCTGGGACGGTGATTGGTATCGGCGCGGATATTTCGACGACGGCACGCCATTGGGTTCGGTCTCGAGCGATGAGTGCCGGATCGACTCGGTGGCGCAGTCCTGGGCAGTGATCTCGGGCGGTGGCTCGCCCGCGCGCGCCGCGCGCGCGATGTCCGCCGTCAACGCACAGCTCGTCAGCCGCAGCGAAGGGCTGGTGCAGCTGTTCACACCCCCCTTCGACCGCACGCCGCATGACCCCGGCTATATCAAGGCGTATCCGCCGGGTTTGAGAGAGAACGGCGGCCAATACACGCACGCCGCCATGTGGTGCACTCTCGCCTTCGCGCTCCTCGGCGATGGTGACCGGGCCGGAGAGCTCTTCTCGCTGATCAATCCGGTCAATCACGCGAGCACCCGCGCCGCGATTCACCGCTACAAGGTCGAGCCTTACGTGGTGTGCGCGGACGTGTACTCCGCGCCGGCGCACATCGGTCGCGGGGGCTGGACCTGGTACACGGGCTCGGCGGGCTGGATGTATCGCACCGCGGTCGAAGGTATGCTCGGCATCAGTCTCAAAGGCGCTGCGCTGCGCATCAACCCCTGCCTACCTCGCACCTGGGCGGGCTTCGAGGTGACGTTCAAGCACGGCTCGTCGCGCTATCGCATTGCCGTCGAGAACCCGCACGCGGTGTGCCGCGGCATCATTCGAGCCTCGCTCGATGGGCGCGACATCGCGGTCGCGCCATGCGACATCGCACTGGCGGACGACGGCTCCTATCATTACGCCCGTATAACGCTGGGCTGAGACCTCAAGGCTTCGGGGCGCTCCTCGGGCGGAGGGCCTCGGTCAGCCTGAGCGCGAGAATGCGCATCAGCGCACCCTTCGGCACCATCCGAATCAGCCGCCAGACCAATGCGGGCCGCGCGAGGAGCAATCCCGCGGCGGTTGCGCCGACCGCCCCGAGCCCCCTGCCGCTCAACAGCGCGCGCATGGTGCGGCTGCGTGGAAAGGCACCCGACGCGTCGCCCTCCTCCTCCAAGGCCTCCCCGGGCCGCGCTTCGAGCAGATGCTTTACCTCCGCCCGCGTCTGCGCGAGTCGCGCAAGGACAGCGGCTCGAGCTGCATCATCGCGGAGGTTCTTCATGGGTTCGGCCCTGGGCCGTGGTCGGCGAGGATGCGCTCGAGAACCTGCACGTCCTCCTGCCATTCTCGTTTCACGGTGCCGAGGAGCGGCGGTTGTTCCTTGAGAGCTTTGGAGCGATAGATCAACGCGATCACGGCGCCGAGCAGGAAAACGGCGCCGGTGCAGGCCACGGCCGTGACCCGGTACGGCGTGTCCCAGGTGAGCGCCACAACGCAGACGCAGCCCATGAGGACAGCGAAGAAAATGCACGCGCCTGCAATCAGCGAGACGATGAGAATGGCGCTGAAATCGCGGCGCGCCTGTTCCAGATCGAGTGCCACCAACTCGAAGTAAGCCGCAACGTGCTTGAACAGTGCGGGCGCCGCCTTGGGCAGTAACCAGAGCACCCGCATGGTTAGGCCTTAACTGCGCCGCGCGACCAGGATGCCCGCGACAGCTCCGACCACGGCGGCGAGGCCGATGGCCACCCATGGGCTCTCGCGCACATAGTCGTCCGCGCCGCTGAATGCCTTCTGCGCTCCTCGCTTGAGCGTATCGGCCCCGTGGGACAAGGTCTCCTTCGCGGCTCCCACGGTCGAGGCCACCTTGTTGCGCACACTCGCGATGTCGGCGTCGTTGAGATCCGCGATGCGGGCAAGCAGATCCTCGACGTCCGCGATCAGATTCCGGATCTCCTCTCCCGCCGCGCTGGTGACGTGGCTCGCCGCCGACGCCCCGAGCTCCTCACCGTACGGATCGAATGTCGTTGCCATGGATGGTCTCCTGGAAATCAAGTTTTGTTCGTTCGACTGGCAACTCGGCCGGAATATCCTTTCCGGCCGAGCTATTTTTGCACGAAACGGCCGCTCTCGGAACTTTTAGCTGCGGGGCGCGATGGGCGTGCTGCCGTTGCCGATCACCACCTCCACGCGGCGGTTGAGCTGTCGACCGCCCGAGTCGCCGTTGCTCGCCACCGGAAAGGCCTTGCCGTAGCCCTCGGTGCTGATGCGGGACGAGTCGATGCCGCGCGCCGTAAGCGCCGCCTTCACCGCCTCGGCGCGGCGCTCGGACAGGTCCTGATTATAGGCGTCCGAACCAATGCTGTCGGTGAAGCCCTCGATCTGCACGCGCCGGTCCGGGTGCTCGTTCAAGAACGAGGCGAGCCGGTCGAGCTTCAGGGCCGCGCCCGGATTCAACGTGGCTCTGCCGGTGTCGAACAGCACATCGCCCAGGGTCAACACCAGACCGCGGTCGGTCTGTTTAGCCTTCAACTGCTCGATTTCGGCCTGCAATTGAGCGGACTGCTCCGTCGCCTGGTTGCGCTGCTCCAGCGCCTGGTTACGCTGCGCCAGAGCGACGTTCGCCTCGTGGGCGCGCGCCTCCGCCTGAATGCGATTGCGTTCCGCCTGCCCTTGCGCGACGCGCGCGTCGTCGGCCTTGGCGGCGGCGCGGGCCTGCGCCATGCGGGCAGTCTGAGCGGCGAGATAAGCGAGCTGATCGACCTCCGCCTCATGCCGGGCGTTCGCTGCTGCCTCGGCCTGGCTGAGGTCTTGCCGCGCCGTCTGCAGATCGAGCGCATCGTATTGGGGGACGTTCGGATCGGCCTCTGCGGCCGCGACCTGTGCCCGCGCCGTCTCGAGTGCCGCATTCGGCTCCGGCGCCGTCGCGCACGCGCCGAGCACGAGGCTGAGCGCGGCTCCCGTCAACAGTAATTTCTGGCTCATGATTCCACCTTATTGCGTTGGGGGTTGTGGCACGACGATAGTCGTCGGCGCGGGGGGTGGGGGCGGGCTCTTCGAAGCCTCCTGTCGCAGCGCCTGCAGGCTCGCCTCGAGCTCCATTTCCGCCTTGTGCGAGCGGTGCTCCTGCGCGGTCGCTTCTGCGAGCTGGGCGTCGACGTTCGCCTGCTCCGCGAGCCGTTCCGCCGGCAGGGCATCATGATCGGCGGCGGCTTTCTGGGCGCGCTGCAGCTTGTCGCGCGCGGTTGCCATCTCGACCGGTGCGAACTCGGTCGCGCCCGCCTGCTCGGCGCGCTGGACCGACTGGCTCGCGACGGCAATCTTCTCGCTCGGAATCGGGCCCGATGCGCACGCGGCCAGTGCCAGCGTCACCGCGCTACAGGCAGCGGCGCACCCGATCAATCTTTGAAGTTTCATTTGAAAATCTCCTGACAACGCCGGACATTTCCCACACTCGGCTTCCACCAGGAAGCCGCATACCGGCCGATACTTGTTAGGAGAGCAAGCGGCGTGCCAATGCTGACATTCGATATTTCCCGCTAAAAACCGCATAAACGGCGCGCGCGCGAGCGCCGCGCATGTAGAAATTTCCGGATGCGCTAGTAGACATTACGCAGATTTTCCGCTCGATCCCGCGAGCGCGTCGGCGCTCGCCGACGTGCGGCTCGCATCGCTCTAGGAGCCTGTCTGACTAATGGGCGCCGTCACGAGGGCGCCCCACGTCGAGCAGATTTTTGCGATCGTTTCGCGAGCATAGTGGGCGCTATGTGAGCGAAAGGATCGCAAAAAGATGCCGAGGTGGGGCGGCCGCAGTAGGCGCATCGTTAGTCAGACAGGCTCCTAGTGCTTCGATACGTGCGCTTCGCAGATCTCGTGCAGCACTTCGGGGAGGCGCCCGTAGTCGCGAGCCTTGTCGAGGAAATGCGTGGCACCGAGCGCGATCGCCGCGTTCTTGTATTCCGGCAGATCGTAGTTGGTGAGGACGATGATGCGGGGTTTGGGCTGCGCGCTTGCGAGTGCGCGCATCACGCCGAAGCCGGTGCCTTGCTTCAAGTGGAGGTCGAGGATAATGACGTCGACGGAGTCGCGTTTCACCGCAGCGAGCGCCGCGGACTCGGTGTCGGCCGTGCCGATGAGCTCCACTTCCGGAATCTGCCGGATCGCTTCCGTCAAACGCTCCGTGAGGACCTTCGAGTCTTCAACGAGCAAGACCCTCAGACCCTTCGCCATCGCCGTCCCTTCCGCATCAGTCGAAGACATGTTTTGTGATGCTACCGCTGATGGGCGAGGCAGAGTAGGCCGCAGGGCCGATCGTGCTGTAGTCCGATTCTCACGGCGTACCGATTATTGGATGAGCCCGTTGCGCAACGCGTACGAGGTGATGTCCGCATTCGCGTTGAAGCTCATTTTTTCGAGAATTCTGCTCCGATAGGTGCTGACGGTCTTGACGCTCAAGCTGAGCTCGTTCGCGATATCCGATACGCCGCGGCCGGCCGCCAGCTTGCAGAAGATCTGAAACTCGCGCGTGGACAGCCGCGCATGCAGCGGCTTGTCGGGGTCTCCATCGAGATCGGCCACCAGGATCTCCGCGAGCGCCGCACTCACGTAACGCCGGCCGGAGAGCACCGTGCGCACCGCCTTCATGAGCTCCTCCGGCGGACTGTCCTTCGACAAATAGCCGCTCGCGCCCGCCCGCAGCACGTTCACCGCGTACTGCTGCTCGGGCAGGCCGCTCATGACCAGAACGCGCACGCCGGGGTGCCCTGTCTGGATATGTCTCAAGATGTCGAGACCGCTGCGATCGGGCATATGAATGTCCAGAAGCACCAGATCCCAATCCTGCTTTCTCAGCAAATCGAGCGTCTCGTTGCCGCTGGCGGCCTCGCCGACGGCGTTGATGGTGGGATCGGCCTCCAGAAATTGCTTGAAGCCTGCTCGAACGACTGCGTGATCGTCGGCGATCAATACTCGTGACACGTCTTCACCTCTCCCTCTGTCGGGGTTAACTGCTTGCGCACTCGTGGCCCTGCGGATATCCGTTCACGCGGCTCGATGCATACCCGTTCGCACGCCGTTGAGCGTAACCGTTGAGCTTATTGTATAAAGTTTTGAGACTGCATCCGAGCGCGTCCGCCGCGCGGCGCTTGTTGCCCTGGAAATAATCGAGAGTGGCCTCGATCAACGATCGCTCCATATCGCAGATCCTGGAGCCTACCCTAATATCGAGGCGCTCGCGATTGTCCGGCAACGCATCAGCGTTGCCCGCCGTCGGGCTCTGAATGAGTGGAGCAAGCTCAACCCACTGATCGGCCAGGATGAACGCGCGCTCGATGCAGTTCTTGAGCTCCCGCACGTTCCCGGGCCAGCTGTGCTGCCTCAAGGTCATGCGCGAGAGCGCGGTCAAGCGCTTCTGGGTCGCGGCCTGCGCATTCAGCTCCTCGAGGAAACGCTCGGCCAGCAATTCGACGTCGTTCCCGCGGTCGCGCAGCGGCGGCATGTGGATGGGAAACACCGCGAGCCGGTACAGCAGGTCTTCCCGCAGCCGTCCGCTCTGGACGGCCTGCAGAGGGCAGCGGTTGGTGGCCGCGACGACGCGAACATCGGCCATAAGCTCGGTACTCGCGCCGACCCGGTAGAATTTTTTCGTTTCGAGCACCCGCAGCAAGCGGGTCTGCATATCGAGCGGCATCTCCGTGATCTCGTCGAGGAGGAGCGTCCCCCCGTCGGCCCGCTCGAAAACCCCCGCATGCCCGCGGACGGCGCCTGTGAAGCTGCCCTTCTCGAATCCGAACAATTCGGCCTCGATCAGCCCCGCGGGGATTGCGCCGCAATTGATGGCGATGAAGGGCCCGCTGCGGCGCAAGCTCCGGTCATGAATCGCTTTCGCCGCCAATTCCTTGCCCGAGCCGCTCTCGCCGGTGAGCAGGACGCCGGCCTCCGTCGGGCCGACCCGATCGATCAGCCTTGAGACCTCCTGCATCGCGGTCGAGGCTCCTGCTAACGGACCCGAAGCCGCCGGCGCGACCGGCCGCTCTGCAAAACTGGTGATGGCTGCATACATGACGCTCAGAACCTCCCGATGGGCCACCGTGTAATCGTTACACGGGGCATGCGGTAATTTGTAACCGCTGCCGGGTATGCTCGCCAGGGTTGGCCGCTGAACCTCAGCTCAGACTTTGCGCTAAATCACGTAGGTCGTTGTCCGACAGACGCACACAACCGGTTGATATGGAAGGTCGCATCGAGACGACACCCACCCCTCCCCGCCGCCAAGACAGGCCTCCCGAGCAGCTGGCACACCCGATGCACCGCCGCGGTGCGCGTCCGCGGCCGAACTCCTCGGGGCTTTTCAGGGCGGCCGTTCGCATCCGCAGCGCCAGCAGGACGTGAACTGCGGCTCGAGCTGCTCGCCGCAATCCTCGCAAACCCACGGGGCACCCGGCGGCGCTGCGGCGGCGCGAGCGAGCACGCCGAGCGCGTATCGCTCGTCGGCATCAGCCACATAAAGCTGCGGCCAGGTTTCCATCATTGGCAGGTCGCCCATCGCGCCGGCCAGATAGATGTTGCGCAGCTCGCATTCGATGCCGGCGCTGATGAGGACGTTTCGCGCGTGCGCCACCTGCAACAGCGATGCCGCCCGGTACACCCGCTTCACCCGTCCTCCTCTAGCGCAACGATCCCAGGAAGGCGCGCACGTCCTCGCCCCGCTCGAGCGCCTCCACGAGCGCGGAGCCCACCACCACGCCGTCCACGTGGGGCGCAAAGCGCTCGACCTGCGCGCGCACACGAATGCCGAATCCCGCGCACACCGGCACCGTCGAGCAACGCTTCACGCGGTCCATGTATTCCAAAACCGTGTCGGGAACCTCGGCCGCCTTGCCGGTGGTGCCCGTCATCGTCACCGCATAGACGAAGCCTTGCGCCGCCTCACAGAGCATCTCGAGGCGGGATTGAGGCGTCACCGGAGTGACCATCTGAACCAGTGCGAGGCCTTCGCAGTCGAGCGCCGACTTGAGTTCCGCACTCTCCTCGAACGGAAGATCCGGCACGATGAAGCCGGCCACCCCCGCGGCGGCGGCGGCGCGCGGCAGCTGCCCCAGGCCGAAGGCGAGTAAAGGATTCAAATAACTCATGAGCAAGAGCGGCGGCCGTCCCTCGCGGCACGTCTCGAGCTCCTCGAGAATCCACGGCAACGTCACGCCATGCCTGAGGGCTGCGAAACTCGCCCGCTGAATCGTCGACCCGTCGGCCATGGGATCGGAGAACGGAACACCTATCTCGATCACATCGCAGCTGGCCGAGACCTCGGCGAGGTCGCGCTTGAAGTTTGCCCGCGTCGGAAATCCCGCCGTCAGGAACCCGACCAGCGCCGGCCGGCCCTGCGAGGCGGCGGCGCTGATGGCGGCGGAAATCGTGTCCCGGGCGCGCATGGTCTCAGCGATCGAGCAGTGTTCGCTGCAGGATGCTCATGTCCTTATCGCCCCGCCCGGAACAGCCGATGAGAATGCGGCTGCCGGGATGCGATTTCGCGTACTTGCGCGCCCCGAAGATTGCGTGCGCGGTCTCGATGGCGGGCAGGATGCCTTCGCAGCGCGCGCACTCGGCGAGGGCATCGAGCGCCTCCTCGTCGGTCGCGCTCTCATAGCTCACCCGGCCGCACTCCTTGAGGTACGCATGCTCGGGGCCCACGCCCGAGTAGTCGAGACCGGCCGAGACCGAATGCGTCTCGCGCACCTGCCCGAAAGCGTCCTGGAGGATCAAGGTGTAGCTCCCCTGCAGCACGCCGGGAGTTCCGTAGGTGAGCGAGGCCGCATTGTCCCCGAGCCCGGAGCCGCGACCGCCCGCCTCCACACCGACGAGCTCGACGCCGGCGTCTTCCAGGAACGGATGGAACAACCCGATTGCATTGGACCCGCCGCCTACGCACGCGAAGGCAACGTCCGGAAGTCCGCCGGCCGCGGACAGCATCTGCGCCCTCGCTTCACGCCCGATCACCGATTGCAGCTCGCGCACGAGGTAAGGATACGGGTGCGGACCGACGGCAGAGCCCAGGCAATAAAAGGTGCCGTCCGGATCGGACACCCAGTCGCGCAGCGCCTCGTCGATCGCAGCGCGCAAGGTCCGGTCACCGGTGGTCACGGGCACCACTTCCGCGCCCAGAAGCTTCATGCGGCCGACGTTGGGGGCCTGCCGCTCCACGTCAACCGCACCCATGTACACGACGCAGGGTAGCCCCAAGCGGGCTGCGGCCGCAGCGCTCGCCACGCCGTGCTGACCCGCGCCGGTCTCAGCGATGATGCGGCGCGCGCCGAGCCGCCTCGCAAGCAGCGTCTGACCTACGGCGTTGTTGATCTTGTGCGCGCCGGTGTGCGCAAGATCCTCGCGCTTGAGCCAGACATCCGCTCCCCAGCGCTTGCTCAAAGTCGGTGCGTGGGAGAGCGCAGTCGGGCGGCCCACCCAGGTCTTGAGCTCCTGATGGAACTCGGTCTGGAAATCCTCCCGGTGCAGGTAGCGATCCACCCCGGACTGGAGGCGGTCGAGCGCCGGCACCAGGGTCTCGGGTACGTAGCGACCGCCGAAAACGCCGTATCGGCCCTTGGCGTCGGGGCCCGCCTTGCCCACGGGCCTGCGGCACTCCGCGCTCATGGCTCTCGGTCCAGCTGGGCCGCGGCTTCGCGCACGGTGCGCACGAACTCGTAGATTTTGGCGGGATCCTTCACCCCGTGCTCCCGCTCGACGCCGCTGCTCACGTCCACCCCATAAGGCCGGACGGCCTGCACCGCCTCGGCGACATTCTGCGCCGTCAGCCCGCCGGCGAGAATCAACTCCGTCTGACGTGCGAGCTCGGCCGCGCGGCCCCAATCCGCCAGCTCGCCGATGCCGCTGGTCGGTCCCTCGAAGACGATGCGCCGCGGCAAGGGGCTCGGAGTCTTGCGGCCGAAACGCAGCACCGGCAGGACGCGGATGTGCGCGGGGATCTTGAGCTCGCGCAAATCCTCGACGTCGGTCTGGAAGTAGTCCGGCTTCAAAACCCTGCAAATCTCGTCGACCTTCATTTGCAAGGGGTGTTGGGCGACGGCGATGCGCAGCATCCCCGGCGGGGCCAGCGCCGCCAGCTGGGCGGCCTGCCCCGGGGTCACCTGCCGGGGGCTCGGCGCGAACACGAAACCGATGGCGTCGACCTGTGCCGTCGCTGCGGCGCTGACGGCATCGGCGCTGGTGATGCCACAAATCTTGATGAACATGCGGGCGAGTGTAGCCATTTAGCGGGACACTGTCCGGCCGGCGGCGAGTATTTCCGAGAGCAATCGCGGCGAATCCTCGGACGTCATGAGGGCGGTGCCGATCAACGCCAGCCGATACCCGAGCGCTCGGACCGCGCGCGCATCGCCCGGCGTGGCGACACCGCTCTCGGCGACCGCCGCCGCCCCTTGAGGCATGCGCGCCGCGAGCTCCGCGAACCGCCCCGGCACCACGCTCAAGGTGGCGAGGTCCCGACAGTTGACCCCGACGAGCACCATGCCGGACCCGCGTCCCTCTTCGAGCAGCTCGCGCGCGATGTCGAGATCGCGCTCATCGAAAGCCTCCAAGAGCACGAACAAGCCGAGCGCGGCCGCGGCCGCCCAGAGCTCGGCGAGCTGTTCGCGGCCCAACATGCGAATGATGAGAAGCACCCCGCCCGCGCCTGCGGCCCGCGCCTCGAGCACCTGATAAGGATCGACCAGAAAGTCCTTGCGCATGGCCGGCACGCCCAAGGGCCTGAGCACTTCGGCAGCCTCGCGCAAGTGCTCGAGATCGCCGTCGAATCGCGACGGCTCCGTGAGCACGGACACCGCGGCCGCACCGGCACGCGCATAGGCCGCGACACGCCCCAGACGATCGCCGCCCGGATCATGGAGCGCACCCGCCGCGGGCGAGCGCAGCTTGAGTTCGGCGATGACGTCGAACCCCGACGGTGACAGGCAGAGCGGCGGGGCGCTGGGCGCACATCGCGCGCGACGTTCGAGCACACCGATCGGCTCGTTTCGCGCCGCCCGGTCGGCGCGGCCGGCGCTCGAGCGTGCCATGTCGGCGAGAAAGTCGCTCACGTCGAGGCACCGCTCATGTCGAGCCACCCTTCATGCCGCGGTTCCGCTCGGCGGCACCGCAGCCGGCGCGGCCGGGGCAGCGCTTTCCGCGGCGAACTTCGTAAGACCCGAAAGCCAATCGCGCGCCCGTCCGCTGTCGATCGTGTCGCCGGCGGCGCGGATTCCCATCGCGAGCGAGGGACTGCGCCCGGCAATGTGCAATGCCAAGCCGCACTGCAGGACCAGCGCGCTGCGATGCGGTCCGGCATCGAGTCCGTCGAAAACCGCTCGTATCGCGGCCCAGTTGGCGGCGGCGTCGCCGCCCTTCAGATCCGCGGACGTGCAGGCGCGCAATCCGAAGTCGGCCGGATCGACGATGCGGTGCGTCACCGTACCGCGGCTCACCTCGAACGCCGTGAACGGGCCGATGGGTGTCGCCTCGTCCCAACCGTCCGCCCCGTGCACCACCCACGCTCGCTCGATCGCCATGCCGGCCAGGGTCTCGGCCATCAACCGGGCGCACGGCTCATCATAAGCGCCAATCAGCCCGTAGCGCGGTGCCGCCGGATTGGTCAAGGGTCCGAGCAAGTTGAAGACGGTGCGCACCTTGAGATGCGCGCGAACCGCAGCGAGGGCTTTCATGGCGGGATGAAAATAGGGCGCGAAGAGGAACGTAAAGCCGGTGCGCGCGAAGCACTCCGCGGAGCGACTCTCATCGAGCGGCAGAACGAGACCGATCTGCTCGATCAGGTCGGCGCTGCCGCTCCTGCTGGTCACGGAGCGGTTGCCGTGCTTCACGACCGGCAAGCCGCAGGCTGCGGCGAGCAAGGCGGCACCGGTGGACAGATTCAAGCTGCCGGAGAAATCGCCGCCCGTGCCCACGATGTCGATCGCGTCGAGATCCGGCGCCAGCGCGGGCTTGCGCGCCAGCGCGCGCATCGCGCCGGCAAAACCTCGAACCTCGTTCGCCGTGACCCCCTTGGCGCGCACGGCCGCAAGCAGCGCGCCGGCAAGGGCAGGCGCGAGATCGGCGGCGGTGAGCCGCCCGAGCAAGCCCGCGGCCTCGTCCTCGGAAAGATGCCGGCCGCTCAACAGATGCTCGAGTGTGTCGTGGAGGCTTTGCATCGGGGGTGGTCAGAGCTTCAGGAAATTGGCCATGAGCTCGGGCCCGTCGGGCGTCAGGACGCTCTCGGGATGAAATTGCACGCCCTCGATCGGCAGCGACCGGTGCCGCACCCCCATGATCTCGCCTTCCGGTGTGTGCGCCGTCACCTCGAGCACTGCGGGGATGCTGTCGGGCTCGGCGATCAGCGAGTGATAGCGCCCGGCGTCGAATTCCTGCTTGAGTCCGGCGTAGACGCCTTTGCCGTCGTGCCGGACGGTCGATACCTTGCCGTGCATGAGGCGCGCAGCGCGGACGACGTTGCCGCCGAAGACTTCCACCAGCGATTGATGTCCGAGGCAGACCCCGAAAATGGGAATGCGTCCGGCGAAGGCCTGGATCATCGCCATGGATATGCCGGCATCGCGCGGCGTCCCCGGCCCCGGCGAGATGACGAGGTGCGAATGCGTCTGTCGGAGTGCCGCTTCGACGTCAAGCGCGTCGTTGCGATGAACGTCGACCTCGGCGCCCAGAACCAGAAATGCCTGCACGAGGTTGTAGGTGAACGAGTCGTAGTTGTCGATCAGCAGAATGCGCGGCCGTGAGCTCATAGACCCTCCGCCGCGATGCTGAGCGCACTGCGCAGCACCGCGCTCTTGGCCATGACTTCCTCGTGCTCCGCCTTTGGGGAGCTGTCGGCGACGATACCTCCGCCGGCCTGGTAGCTGTACTGGTCGCCGCTGAAGACCAGGGTGCGGATGGTGATCGCCTGATCCATGTCGCCGTGCCGCCCGAAATAGCCCACGGTGCCGCCATACAGCTGCCGCCCCACCGGCTCGAGCTCGTCGATGATCTGCATGGCGCGCACCTTGGGCGCCCCGACCAGCGTGCCGGCGGGAAAGGTGGCCGCGAACAAATCGAAGGTGTCGTAGCCCGGCGCCACCTCGCCGTGCACGCCGCTCACAATGTGCATGATGTGGCTGTAGCGCTCGATCACCCGGTACGGATCGACACGCACGGAGCCGGCCCGGGCCACGCGCCCGAGGTCGTTGCGCGCGAGATCGACCAGCATGACGTGCTCGGAATTTTCCTTGGGATCCTCGAGCAAGTCCGTCTCGAGCTCGAGGTCGCGGGCTGCATCCGCGCCGCGGGGTCGCGAGCCGGCGATGGGGCGCAGCTGTGCGTGTCCGCCGTGCGACTTGACCAGCGCCTCGGGCGAGGAGCCCACCACGGTGATGTCGTCGAGCTCTAAGAAATACATGTAGGGGGAGGGATTCAAAAGACGCAGCGCTCGATAGGCCTCGAACGGCGAGAGCGAGTGCCGCCCCTCGAAACGCGATGCGAGTACCAGCTGGTAGACATCGCCCGAGGCGATGTATTGTTGGGCGGATCGCACGCGCACCGCATGCTCCTCTTCGGAGAGTGAGGGAACCGCGGGCGAAAAGCGCCCCGGCGCGAGCAAGGGCGGCACGCCGCCCCGCAGGGCGCGCATGATCTCGCGGCGCAGAGCCTGCCGCTCGGCTTCCGAGCCGTCGTGCAGGAGCGCCGCGCTGCGGGTGAGATGGTCGAAGACGAGGAGCGAGCAAGGCGCGACGTAATGCGCGTGGGGAGTGACGGTATCGTCGAGGCTGCGCAGCGGCAGACGCTCGAAATAACGTACCGCATCGTAGGCGGTGTACCCGACGAGCCCGCCCGAGAGCGGCACGCCGGGAATTTCAGGCTGCGGTCGCGGCGCCTCGGCCAGGGCCGCGCGCAACGCGTTCAAGAGCTCGAGGCGGCTCGTCGGCCGCGGGGCGCGCCGGTTGCCGACCGTGAGACCGCCCGCATCCAGCCGCACCTCGAGACATTTGCCGAAGCCGATGAACGAATACCGGGCGAGCCGCTCTCCACCCTCGACGCTCTCGAGCAGGAAGCGCGGCCGGAAGGGCGCGAGCTTCAGATACGCCGATACCGGCGTATCCAGATCGGCGGCAATGTCGAAAGGCGCTTTCATGAGAGTCTCGACAACCTCGTCAGGACCAAAAAAAAACCCACCACCGGTTTAGCGCGGAGATGGGTTTCTGGATATCGACTGTGAAAACGACTATGCGGCCAGCGCCCTCTCCTCGAGGAAAGCGCGCCACCACCAACCGGCATGTACAGTGCTTGCGTGAGACATGCCACATCAGTATCGCCGCGCCGAGCCGGCATCGTCAAGTCTGCGCCGGGCGCTCCCGCGGCGGGCTTGTGTCCAGGCTCTTCTTCAGCTTTCGCGTCAGCTCGACGAAGCGCGGCGTGAGGCCGACGTCCTCGTATACTGGGTCTCCCTGGTCGTCGCGCGAAATGATCTTCGGCCCCGCCTCGTAGGGCATGGCGGCCACGATCTCATCGAGCGCCGCATGCAGCAGGTCGGTGACGAGCTCCTCCACGGTGCGGCCCGGAAACAATTCAGTGAGCGCATGCAGGCGCGCCGCATCCTCGAGCGGGAGGCGTATCGCGTATTCCCGCGCGGTGCGCAGAGGTGGCGGGTCTTTTCTCCAGCGATCGAGCAGGGCCTTGAATTTCACGATTGCTCCGCCATACGGGACTTGTGGCCAAAGGGCGGATTATAAGCCGGAGACCGGGTGGATAACGTCCCGACCAGCGAAGAGCGAAACTGGGCGATGGCCGCCCACCTGTGCGGCCTGGCGTGGCTCGTGGGCGGTTGGTTGTTGACGGTCGTCGGGCCGCTCGTCATATGGCGGACCAAGGGCCAGACCATGGCATTCGTCGGCGAGCAGGCGAAAGAGTCGCTCAATTTCCAGATTACGATGCTGCTGCTCGGGACTGCGTCGGCGTTGCTCCTCTTCGTGCTCGTCGGGTTCGTGCTGTTGTGGATACTGGCTGCCGTGAACCTGGTGCTGGTCATCATTGCCGCGATACGTGTGAGCGAGGGCCAGCCGTATCGGTATCCCTTCTGCCTGCGGCTGGTGAAGTAAGTGCGGGAGCGCCTGGCGCCCCATCCGATAGCGCCGACGGAGGCCGAACGAAACGGGAGCAGCGCGACGTTCAAGCGCGGGCTCGCCGGTCTCTTCGAGTACAGCCGCCGTGCGCTGCTCCTCGTCTGGACAACCAATCGAGCGCTCTCGATCGCGCTCGCGGCCTTGACCGTGTTTGCCGGCATCCTTCCCGCGGGCATCGCCTGGATCGGAGCACAGATCGTCGATGCCGTCATCCATGCGGCGGAGCTCCACCGACGTACCGGCGCCGTCTCGCTGGCACCGGTCATGACCCTGGTGGCGTGCGAGGCCGTCCTGGTCGCCGCGACCGCATTTGCACAGCGCGGGCTGTCGCTCGCCCAATCGCTGCTGCGCGCACAGCTCGGCCAGCGGGTCAACGTCATGATCCTCGAGAAGGCCTTGACGCTCGACATCGTGCAGTTCGAGGACTCGGAGTTTTACGACAAGCTGACCCGCGCGCGACGCGAGGCGTCGAGCCGTCCGTTGAGCCTCGTGATGCGCACGTTCGGCCTTCTGCAGAACGCGGTTTCGCTGGTGTCTTTCGGCAGCCTCCTGGTGCGGTTCTCGCCGTGGGCGGTGGTGCTTCTGGTGCTCGCCGGACTGCCGGCCTTTCTGGCCGAGGCCAAGTTCTCCGGCGAGGCGTTCCGCCTGTTCCGCTGGCGCGCGCCCGAGTCGCGCATGCAGATCTATCTCGAATCGGTGCTCGCGCGCGACGAGAACGCCAAGGAAGTGAAGCTGTTCCAGCTGGGACCCCGATTCCTCGACCGCTACCGCGACATCTTCACTCGGCTCTACCGCGAGGATCGCGACCTCACCGTGCGGCGCGACACCTGGGGCTTCGGGCTCGGTCTTTCGGGCACTCTGGCGCTCTACGGTGGTTACGGGTGGGTCGCAGCGGAAACGGTTCTTGGCGCCATGACCGTCGGGCAAATGACGATGTACCTCATGTTGCTGCGGCAGGGACAATCGGCCGTGAGCGCCGCGCTCACCGCCATCAGCGGCCTGTACGAGGACAATCTCTACCTCTCGAATCTGTTCGAGTATCTGGAGCAGCCCGTTGCGACCTCGACGGGGTCCGGCGTTGCGGGCCCGTTGCCGGGCGACGGCATCCGCTTCGAGGGCGTCGATTTCGTGTATCCCGGCGCGACCGAGCCCGCGCTCGCCGACATCGACCTGCACGTCAGGCCCGGACAGAGTCTCGCGCTGGTCGGAGAGAACGGCTCTGGCAAGACCACCCTGATCAAGCTGCTCACGCGACTGTATCAGCCCACTCGCGGCCGCATTCTGCTCGACGGCCTGGATTTGCGCGACTGGGACGAAATGGTGCTCAGGCAGCGCATCGGCGTGATCTTCCAGGATTTTGCCCGCTACCAGATGCTGGTGGGCGAGAACATCGGCGCCGGCGACGTGCGTGCGTTCGACGACGAGGCCCGCTGGCGCAGCGCCGCGATTGCCGGTCTCGCCGCCGAATTCGTGGAGACGTTGCCCTCCGGCTACCGCACACAGCTCGGCAAGTGGTTCAAGGACGGCCGCGAGCTGTCCGGGGGGCAGTGGCAGAAGATCGCGCTCGCGCGAGCCTTCATGCGCAATGAGGCGGACATACTGGTGCTCGATGAGCCCACCTCCGCCATCGATGCCGCCGCGGAAGCGGAGGTCTTCGAGCACTTCCGCGAGCTCACGCGCAACCGCATTGCGATCGTGATCTCGCACCGCTTCTCGACCGTGCGCATGGCCGATCAGATCCTCGTGCTGGAGGAGGGCCGTATCGTGGAGCGCGGAAGCCACGAGTCGCTGATGGCCGAGGACGGCCGATACGCGAAGCTTTTCTCGCTGCAAGCTCGCGGGTATCGTTAGCGCCATGCCCTCCTTCGATGTGGTCTCGGAAATCGACACTCATGAGCTGACCAATGCGGTGGATCAGGCGAGCCGCGAGCTCTCGCAACGCTTCGACTTCAAGGAGAGCGGAGCCACGTTCGAGCTTTCCGATCTCACGGTCACGTTGAGCGCGCCGGCGGAGTTCCAGTTGAAGCAGATGCTTGAGATCCTGAAGCTCAAGATCGCCAAGCGCGGCATCGACGTCGTCTGCCTCGAAGTGAAAGACCCCATTGTCAACCTCGCAAAAGCCAGGCAGGACGTGATCCTGAAGCACGGGATCGATGCCGAAACGGGCAAGAAGGTGTCGCGGTTGATCAAGGACTCGAAGCTCAAAGTGCAGGCGCAGATTCAAGGGGATAAAGTTCGCATCACCGGCAAGAAGCGCGACGACCTTCAGGAGGCGATCGCGCTGCTGCGCAAGAGCTCGTTCGAGGTGCCGCTGCAATTCAACAATTTCAGAGATTGAAGCCCGAGCCGACCGCGGAATAACGCGCTTACTGCGGTGGTGCTTCGCTGCGCGGCTGGCTCATGCCGCTCGAGTGCACGACAGTGCCGTCGAGCTTCACGATGATGGCATCGATGTCGGGCAGACGGTTGTAGATCTCGAGGGCCTTGTCCGGCCCGAGCACGAACGCCGTCTTCGACAGGCCGTCCGTGCGCGTGGCATAAGGTCCGATGACGGTCGCGCTGCGCACCTTGCTCGCCGAATGGCCCGTGTGCGGGTCGATGATGTGATGGTAGCGAACGCCGCCCTCGTCGAAGAAACGCTCGTAGTCGCCCGACGTCGAGATGGCGGCGTTCACCAGCGGAATGCGCGCGATGACGTTGCCCTCGCCTTTCATGGGATCGCGTATGCCGACGATCCAGGGCTTGCCGAAGCGATCGCCGATGATGCGGCTGTCACCGCCCGCGCTCACGAAGGCGCGCGTGAACCCGAGCCCCTTGAGCACATCGATACCGCGGTCGACCGAATAGCCCTTCGCGATGCCGCCGAGATCGATGCGTACGCCCTTCTCGGAGAAACGCACGGTCTGATTCTTCGGATCGAGGACCACGTGGCGGTAGTTGACGGCCGGCAGCGCCTTGGCGATCTGAGCATCGTTCGGATGCACATGTTTGCGAAAATCGTACATGTAGCCGACGCTCGCATAGGTGATGTCGAACGCACCGTCGGTGATCTCCGAGTAGTTCCTCGCCGTGACGAGCAGGTCGAACAGCTCCTTGCTGATGTGCATCGGCCCGTCCGCCGCTTTGTCATTGACCTGCGACACCTCGCTGGTCGGCTTGTAAGTGCTCATGGTCTCGTCGATGTGGCGCATCTCGTCGAGGACCGCGTCGATGGCCTGCTCACCCTTGGACTCATCCTCGGCCCACAACTCCACCGTGATGCGGGTACCCATGATGCCGTCGGTGATGCGGCGCACCCATTCCGCGTGGGCGGGCAACGCCGCGCAGGACAGTGCGCAGACCCACGCCGCCAAGCTCAGAATCGTTTTCATGGGCGCGTAGCCTAGCCGTTTCGCGCGCCGCTGGGTACAGCCCTATCGCAGTCCGAGCGCTCAGCGTCCGGGCGGCGGGCGCCGCCAGCTCAATACCACGAGCGCGCTGCCGATCATGCCGCCCAGATGTGCGAAGTGCGCGATACCGGAGAGCGCACCGGTGACGCCGAACAGCAGCTCCGCGCCCGCGTACAGGGTCGCGAACAGCCACGCCGGCATGGGGATCGGCGGAATCATCGGAACCACCTTGCGGTGGGGGAACATGAGCGCGTAGGCGAGCAGCAGGCCGAACACGCCGCCCGAGGCACCCAGCGCCGGCGCGGGAGGCGCGCCGAGCAGCGGCGGCACGACGAGCTGCGCGATCGCGGCGGTGATCACCGAGGCGAAGTAGCACGCGAGCACGCGCAGAGGACCCACGTAGCGCTCGATCTCCGCCCCGAACATGTACAAGCCCAGCATGTTGAAGGCAATGTGCGATACGTTCCGGGGATCGTGAAGGAAGGCGTAGGTAACGATCTGCCAGAAATGAAAGTAAGATTGGCCGTCGACGTCGGGCTGCCACGGCTGCAGTGCGAAGAGCTGCATGATGGGCCCGTCGGGCGGACCCTCGATGAGGTACACCGCCACATTGGCGGCAATCAAGAGCAGGACGGCGGAGATTTTCATGACGGAACGGCCATTGTAACGCCATGCGAGCGGTATTCCTGGACTACGAAACCGTCTCCAGCGGAGACCTCGACGCTTCGCTCCTCGAGCAGGCCGCGCCGGGGATGGAGTTCCATCCGTCGACCACCGACTCGCAGCTCAACGAGCGCATTGCGAACGCGGAAGTGGTCCTGCTCAACAAGCTCAAACTGACGCGCGAACGCCTCGAGGCAGCCCGCGCGCTCAAGCTGGTCGCGCTGGCCGGCACCGGAACGGACAACATCGACCTGAAGGCCGCGCGGGATGGCGGCATCGCCGTCTGCAACGTCCGCGGCTATTGCACGGCGTCGGTCGTTCAGCACACCTGGGCGCTGATATTGAGCCTCACCCAGCACCTCACGCAGTACGCATGCCTCGCGACCAACGGGTCATGGGTCGAGAACGAGAAGTACGCGGTTTTGGCGCATCCCATCCGCGAGCTGTCGGGCCGCATTCTCGGCATCGTGGGCTGGGGCACGCTCGGCCGGGGAGTCGCGGCGGTGGCGGACGCCTTCGGGATGCGCACGATCATCAGCACTCGCCCCGGCGCACCGCCCGAGCCGGGGCGAGTGCCCCTGGACGAGCTGCTCGCAACGGCGGACATCGTGTCACTTCACTGCCCGTCGACCCCCGCGACCCGGGGACTCATCGGTACGCGCGAGCTCGGGCTCATGAAACCCGATGCACTGCTCATCAATACGGCACGAGGCGCGCTGGTGGACAATCGCGCGCTTGCGCGGGCGCTTCGCGAGCGGCGAATCGGCGGCGCCGGAATCGACGTTTTGCCTCAGGAGCCGCCCACCTCGGGCGACCCGCTGCTCGAGCCCGGCATTCCCAATCTGATTCTCACTCCGCACATCGCATGGGCTGCGCGCGAGGCGCGACAGCGCTGTATCGACGAGATGGCGGAAAACATCCGCGATTTCCTGCGCGGCGGGCGGCGCGGGCGGGTCGTCTGAGCCGCCCGCCGCCGGTGTGCCGTCACCCGGTGTGGGCTGAAGCTTCAGCCTCGAGCGTCGCGCTTGGCTTTTTTCGCCGCGCGCTTCTCTTCCAAAGTCTTGGCGGGCTTCTTCTTGGTTTCCTTCTTTCGCTCCATACCCTTGGCCATAACACTCCTCCTCTCGTTTGACACCTCAAATAGTGTAGACCACCCTCAGTGCGGCGTGCGTCTCCGGAACTTGCGGGGCGCGGTGTCTCGCGCACCGCCTCGATGCGGGTTGGTGGCCGGTGCGGAGCCGGGGCCCGGGCGGTGACCCCGCCGGGCATCCGCACCCTTCAGCAAGAGCGACCCTTCACCCTGCCCGAGACTCGCCAGCGCCGCCGCGATGTCGATGAGCGGCATCCCGGTCTCGGATTCCAAGTCGCGAAGTATGGGACGAAATTCGGCGGCCTTGCCCCCGGCGACGGTCTCGGAGATCCGCAATTTGAACTTCGCGATGCGCGAGGCGTTCACCGCATCGACGCTCGGCAGATCCATCGGTTCGAGCTTCTGGCGCGTCGCGCGCTCGATCGAGCGCAGAAGCCCGCGCTCGCGCGGGGCGACGAAGAGAATGGCCTCGCCGCTGCGGCCGGCCCGGCCCGTCCGGCCGATCCGATGCACATAGGATTCACCGTCATAGGGCGCATCGTAATTCACCACGTGGCCGATGCGCTCGACATCGAGACCGCGCGCGGCCACGTCGGTGGCGACCACGATGTCGATATCGCCCGCTCTCAAGCGTGCAACCGTGCGCTCGCGCTGAGCCTGCGGGATGTCGCCGTTCAAGGGAGCGGCGGCGAATCCCCGCGCCTCCAGCTTCTCGGCGAGCTCGACCGTGGATTGCTTGGTGCGGGTGAAGATCAGCATGCCGTCGAAGGTCTCGGTCTCCAGGATCCGGGTGAGCGCGTCGAGCTTGTGCACGCCGCTCACGATCCACAAGCGCTGCCGGACCTGGGTCGAGATGCCGGCCTTGTCCCGGATGGTCACCTCGACCGGCGAGCGCAGATACCGCTGCGCGATGCGGCGGACGGGCGCCGCGAGGGTTGCCGAGAACAGGGCGACCTGACGGGTTGGCGGGGTTTGCTCGAGAATACACGTCACCGCCTCGACGAATCCCATCGCGAGCATCTCGTCCGCCTCGTCTAGCACGAGCATCGTGAGCCCCGAAAGATTCAAGGTTCCGCGGTTCATGTGGTCTATGACGCGCCCAGGCGTCCCCACCACGACATGCACCCCGCGCCGCAAGGCGTTCAACTGCGGCTGATAGCTCTGCCCCCCGTAAATCGGCAGCACATGAAAGCCGGGGAGATGAGCGGCGTAGCGCTGGAACGCCTCGGCCACCTGCAACGCGAGCTCGCGCGTGGGGACCAGCACCAGCACTTGGGGGTCACGTCCGCCGAGATCGATCCGCGTCAGCGCGGGCAAGGCGAACGCCGCCGTCTTGCCCGTGCCGGTCTGGGCCTGTCCGAGCATGTCGGCGCCCGAGAGCAGCACGGGGATCGTGGCTGCCTGAATCGGCGAGGGCGATTCGTAGCCCACGTCCTGGAGCGCGCGAAGCACGGGCTCCGAGAGCGCCAGTCCGCGGAAGCTCGCAAAGCCCGCCGTCTCGTCCGCATGCACTGCTGTCATGGAAAACCTCTGAGGCGCCGGCCCCGCGACGGCACTGCGCCGATCGGACAGCCGCAAGTCTAGCGGTTTGGCCGAGTATTGCTACCATGCGCGTCCGGGCCCTTCTGCGCACCCGCCTAGGAAAGTCATCATGGGACGCATATTCGAAGTCAGAAAACATGCCATGTTCGCGCGCTGGAACCGCATGGCCAAGCAATTCACGCGCGTGGCCAAGGACATCACCATCGCGGTCCACGCCGGCGGACCCGATCCCGCCGCGAATCCCACCTTGAGGCGCGTTCTGCAAAACGCCCGCGCCGTCAACATGCCCAAGGACAAGACGGAAGCCGCCATCCGCCGCGCCATGGGCAAGGAAGCGGCCAACTATCAGGAGATCCTGTACGAAGGCTACGCGCCGCACGGCGTCGCGCTGTTGGTCGAGTGCGCCACGGATAATCCGACCCGCACCGTCGGCAACGTTCGCAATCTGTTCACGCGCAATGCCGGGAACCTCGCAACCACCGGCAGCGTCAGCTTCCTGTTCAAGAAAATGGGTGTGTTTCGTCTGGACCCCGCGAGCGTCAAGGACCAGGACGAGCTCGAGCTCGATCTCATCGACTACGGGCTCGAGGAGATGGGCGAGAGCACCGGCGAGAAGGGCGAGCCGCAACTCGTGATCCGCTGCGCGTTCGGCGACTTCGGGAAGCTGCAGGAGGCGCTCGAGACGCGGCGCATCACCCCGCTCTCCGCGGAGCACGAATACATCTGCTCCATGCCCACCGAGCTGCCCGAGGATCAGGCCGCCGAGGTCCTCGCGCTCATCGACAAGCTCGAGCAGGACGAGGACGTGCAGAAGGTCTTCCACACCCTCGCCTAGGGCGGCACGGGGCCCCGAGGCCGCGCCTGGGTCGGGAGGGGGAGCTTACGCCTGCTTAATCCTGTCATCCGCCCCGGGTCGGCGGCGTTTCTCTCTTTAGTGCAGCAACTCAGGAGAGTCCCATGAAGCGGTTCATTATGTTAATGATTCCATTAAGCTTTTTGACCATGGCGGGATGCGTGGTCGCGCCCTATGGGCGCCCGTATTACTACGGTCCGCGGGTGGCGGTGGTCGCGCCGGCGCCGCTGGTCGTAATCCGTCCGTAAGGCCCGGCCGATGGGCACGGGGTGTGCGGCCGGCCGCAGCCGGCCGCCTATACTTCAAGGATGCCGAATCACCCGTTCCGCCTGGTCAATGTCTTCACTCGGAACGGCGGAGCTCTGACCGGAAATCCGTTGTGTGTCTTCGAGAACGGCGCGGGATTCGATTCCGCGACCATGCAGGCACTTGCCCGTCAGTTCAACTTGTCCGAAACCACGTTCATCTTTGCCTCTTCTCGCGCCGACGCGAGCGTTCGCATCTTTACTCCCACATACGAGATGCCGTTTGCAGGCCATCCCACCTTGGGAACGGCTCACGTCTGCCGCGCGCTCGGTCTCGGGGGCGATGCGTTGCGCCTCGACATGCAGGCGGGGCTCATCGAGGTGGACGCGGTGCGCGATCGCTGGACCTTGACCGCCCCGAGCTGCACATTCCGAGAGCTGGAGGGCTCCAGCGCCTCGCTGGCCGATGCGCTCGGCCTCCGGGAATCGGATATCGGCGATCGACCGCTTTGGGTGAAGGCCGGTAAGGAGCAGCTGATCGTACCCTTGCGGTCGGTCGAGGCAGTGCGCCGCGCCGCGCCGCTACCCCGTGCGTTTGCCGCGATTCGCAGCGAAGACGGCATCGGCATGGCGTACGTCTTCGCCGAAAATGGCCCCGGGCGCACCCTCGCACGCTTTTTCTTTCCGAGCGGCGCCGCCATGCTCGAGGATCCTGCGACCGGTTCGGCGACCGCGAACTTCGGCGGTTGGTGGCTTGCGATGAAGCGATCGCTCCCCGCCCGGATCGAGATCGCACAAGGCGAGCTCGTGGGGCGTCCCTCGGCACTTTACCTCGAAGTGACCGCCGAGCACCGGATCCGGGTCGGAGGCGATGTGATCGAGCTCGGCCGCGGCAGCGTCGTGCTCTAGCTATAGCTAGCGGCGCCGGGGAAACCTCGAATCCGCGAAGTTCCGCTGGCCGGACGTATCGGCCGGGGCAGCCTCCGGCGCGGCAGCGTCTGGTGCGGCGGCATCCGCGCCCGGGATGAGCCCGTGATTGATGATGCGGTACGCCCAGTGCACCACCGGTGTCAGGCGCGGCGAAACCATCTTGAGCGCCCGGGGATAGTCTACCCATCGCGCCTCGTGGTGCTCGGGTACACCGAGTTCCGGGCTCACGGGCAGGATGATGTGCATCTCCTTGCTGCGGGCTATGTAGTAGCGCGAGATCTTGCCCTTGTTATAGGGACCCGTCTCCATGAACACGAGCCCCCAATCGAACGAGATGTCATCGAGGGTGGTTTCCTCGCGCACCTCGCGGACTGCGGCATCGATCGGCTCCTCGCCCGCCTCGACCAGACCCTTCGGAAAATCCCAGTTGCGGTAAGCGCGAAGCAGCAGAAATTTCAGCTTCCGCTCCACCACGCTCACGATCACCACACCGGCGGACAGTCTCTTGTTCGATGCAGCCTGCGGCATACCCCGTGTGCTCGACGATTCCACACGGGCATTGTACTCCTCAGGCCGCGGCGGATAGCGGCGAGCGGATCAGGTAGTCGAAGGCGCTGAGCGCGGCTTTTGCGCCTTCGCCCATCGCGATCACGATCTGCTTGTAGGGCACCACCGTACAGTCGCCCGCCGCGAACACGCCGGGGACCGAGGTCTCGCCGCGCGCATTGACCTCGATCTCGCCCCGCGGCGAGAGCTTGACCACGCCCTTCAGCCAATCGGTGTTCGGCACGAGGCCGATCTGTACGAAGATGCCCGAGAGCTCGAGGGCGTGCACGGCGCCGCCGCGCCGGACCTTGTAGGTGAGGCCCGTCACCCGCTCGCCGTCGCCCGTGACCTCGGAGGTCTGCGCGCCGGTGATGATGGCGACGTTCGGCAGGCTCGCGAGCTTGCGCTTGAGCACCGCGTCCGCCCGCAGCTCGTGCTCGTACTCGATCAGGGTCACGTGGCTCGTGAGACCGGCGAGGTCGATCGCCGCCTCGACGCCTGAATTGCCGCCGCCGATCACCGCGACCCTTTTGCCCTTATAGAGAGGCCCGTCGCAGTGCGGGCAATACGCCACGCCGCGATTGCGATACTCGCGCTCGCCGGGGACGTTGATCTCGCGCCAGCGAGCGCCGGTCGACAGCACCACGGACTTTGCCTTGAGCACCGCGCCGCTCGCGAGGGTGACGCTGATCATATCGCCGGGCACGAGCGCCGCGGCGCGCTGCAGACTCATCACGTCCACCGCGTAAGCGCCGACGTGCTGATCGAGGCCCGCGGCCAGCATGTGACCCTCGGTCTCCTTGACGGAAATGAAGTTCTCGATTCCGACGGTGTCGAGAAGCTGGCCGCCGACCCGCTCGGCCGCAATGCCCGTGCGAATGCCCTTGCGCGCCGCATACACCGCGGCCGCGGCGCCCGCCGGTCCCGCGCCGACGACCAGCACGTCGTAGGGCGCCCGGGCGCTCAGATTCGCAGCCTCGCGTTGCGGCGTATCTTTATCGAGCTTCGCGAGGATTTCGCCGAGCAACATGCGGCCCTGCGAGAACGGCTTGCCGTTCAGAAACACGCAGGGAACGCCCATGACGGCACGACGCTCCACCTCGGCTTGAAACAGAGCGCCATCGATCATGGTGTGCGTCACGCGCGGATTCACGACCGCGACGAGGTTGAGCGCCTGGACCACGTCCGGACAGCTCTGACAGGAGAGCGACACGAACGTCTCGAAGCGAAGCTCCCCCTCGAGCGCGCGCACCTGATCGAGGAGCGCCGCGTCCGTCTTGGGCGGATGGCCGCCCACTTGCAAGAGCGCCAGCACCAGCGAGGTGAACTCGTGACCCATGGGAACGCCCGCGAATCTCACGCGGGGCTCATCGCCCGTACGACCCAGTGCGAACGACGGCTTGATCTCCGCGTCCTCGCGCCGGACCTCGAGCGCGACGCGCGGCGACGCCGCTGCGATGTCGCGGAGCAGCGCGACCATCTCGCCGGAGGCCGCGCTTTCATCGATCGACGCCACGATTTCCACTGTGTGCTGGAGCCGTTCCAAGTGTCCCCGCAGCTGCTCCTTCAGACCTGCTTCGAGCATGATGTACCTCGTCGAATACTTTTGGTGGGAAGGGGGCGTCCGCATCTCTCTGCGGACGCCGAACCAAGATCCGGCCGACCGGGTGAGACCCGGCCGGCTCCGCGCCGGTCAGGTCAGATCTTGCCGACCAGATCGAGCGAGGGGGCCAGGGTCTTCTCCCCCGGCGCCCACTTCGCGGGACACACCTCACCCGGATGAGTGGCAACGTACTGAGCGGCCTGCACCTTGCGCAGCAACTCTTTCGCATCGCGGCCGATGCCGTTGTCATTGATCTCGACAATCTTGATGCGGCCGGACGGGTCGATCAGGAAGGTGCCGCGAGAGGCCAGGCCCTCCTCTTCGATGAGCACGCCGAAATTGCGCGACAGCGTCAGCGTCGGGTCGCCGATCAGGGGATACTGCACGCGGGCGATCGTGTCGGAGGTATCGTGCCACGCCTTGTGGGTAAAATGGGTATCGGTAGAGACGCCATAGATCTCCACGCCGAGCTTCTTGAAAGCCGCATAGTGGTCGGCGAGGTCGCCGAGTTCGGTCGGACACACGAACGTGAAGTCCGCCGGGTAGAACACGAACACGGACCATTTGCCTTTCAGATCCTCGCTGGTGATCTGCACGAACTCGCCCTGATGGTAGGCGGTCGCCTTGAAGGGCTTGATTTCAGTATTGATGATCGACATGGAAGTTCCTCGATTGATCGGTTGAGGCGGCCATCCTCTCCTCCTGCAGCCGATTAGTAAAATTGATTAAATTGATGAGTTTGATAGAATTCGTCTATCGGTAAATGGGTGCTTACGGATGAATCTCAAGGACCTCAAGTATCTGGTCGCGCTCGCCGACACCGGCCACTTCGGCCGCGCCGCCGAGCGCACTTTCGTCAGCCAGCCGACGCTGTCGGCCCAGCTTAAGAAGCTCGAGGAGTACCTCGGGGTCAAGCTGGTCGAGCGTCATCCGAAGAATGTCCAGCTCACCGATGTCGGCAAACAGATCGTGGCGCGCGCGCGGCGCATGCTGAGCGAGGGCGACGAGATCCTCGCCCTCGCCCGCAACAACACGGACCCGTTGGCGGGCAAGCTCAAGATGGCGTTGATCCCCACCATCGGACCTTACCTGTTGCCCGGCGTCATGCAGAAGATTCGCCGGGCGCTGCCCAAGCTCGGCCTCATGCTCTACGAATACCAGACCGAGGAGCTGATCAGACGCATGCGCGACGGGGAGATCGATATGGGAATCGTCGCACTGCCGGTCGAGCAGGACGGTCTCGAGGCGCGTCGGCTCTACAAAGAGGAGTTCACCGTCGCGCTGCCGACGGATCACCCGCTCACTCAGAAATCCTCGATCAAGGTCGCCGATCTCAAGGGACAGACGTTGCTGTTGCTCGAAGACGGTCATTGCTTGCGCGATCAAGCGCTCGAGGTCTGCAGCCGCGTAGACGTCCGTGAGGCGGAGGATTTTCGTGCCAGCAGTCTGGAGACCTTGCGGCACATGGTGGTCGCCGGGCTCGGCGTCACCTTGATGCCACAGCTCGCGGTAGAATCGCCGTTCGGATCGCAGCGCGGGCTCACCATCCGCGAATTCAGCAGGCCGGCGCCCTCGCGGACCGTCGGGGCGATATGGCGCAAGTCCACCACGCGCAGTGCGGCCATCAACGCCATTTGCGATGTCATCGATGCCGTCATGGCGGCAAAGAGCTGACCGGCCGGAAAGATGCCGCGATCCAAAAGGACAACGCCGGCGCGCCGAGCGCCCAAGGCGTCCGGCAGCCGCTCGGGTTGGGTGTTTCGAGCCGCCAACTCGGCCGTGTTCGAGGCGCTCGCGCGCGGCCGGCATCGCGACAGCTTGCGCGAGTTCTTCGGCACCCCGGCCTACGAGGAACTCGCCCAGCTCGCCCAGCTCGCCCGCACCGCCCGCACCGCCCGCGAGGTCAAGCACGCTCGACGCCCGCGCGTTCTCGTGGTACCGGGAATGATGGGCTCCCGGCTCAGCGACTCGAGCGCGGCCCGGACGCCGCGAAGCGCCGGCCGACTGCTCTGGATCGACCCGGAATCCATCGCGGCCGGACGACTCAGCGATCTCGCCTTGCCGTCGCGGCGATCGATCCGTGCGCACGGCGTGCTCCTGACCTCCTACGCGAAGCTCAAGCTCCGTCTGTCGATCGCAGGATTCGACGCGCGATTCTTTGCCTATGATTGGCGGCTGGGCATCGACGAGATCGGCGCCTCGCTCGCCGCCGCGATCCGCGCCGCCGACAAGCCCACCGTGCTCGTCGCACACAGCATGGGCGCGCTGGCCGCCCGGGTCGCGATCAAGCAATTGCCGAAGCGGCTGCTGCGCAGGCTGATCATGCTCGGCGCACCCAATCGCGGCTCGTTCGCGCCGGTGCTCGCGCTGCGCGGCACGTATCCGTTCGTCCAAAAGCTCTCGCGGCTGGACCTCGAGCATTCTCTCGAACACCTGGCGGGGGAAGTTTTCAGCACCTTCCCCGGCCTCTATCAAATGCTGCCCACGCACCGCGACTCGGGTCTGACGTTCGACCTGCTCGATCCCGCGTGTTGGCCGAAGGAGGGTACGAGACCCAGGGCCGCGCTGCTCGCGCGCGTCTCGGAAGTGCGCGCCGGCATGGCCGAGGCCGATGAGCGAATGGTGCAGATCGTGGGCGTGAACCGTCAGACCGTCGTGAGCGTGCTGCGCACGGGCTGCCGCTTCGAATACGGATCGAACACCCACGGCGATGGGACCGTACCGCTATCGCTCGCGCGGCTGCCCGGTGTCGATACGTTCTACGTCGAGGAGTCTCACGGCAACCTCGCGAGCAACTCGGGCATCATCGATGCGATCGTCGATCTGATCGAGGGCGGCACCACGCGCCGTCTCCCGACCCGATGCACTATCAAACCGTCGCGCGAGCGCCGAATCGACGACCTGCAGTTGCGATCGACCGATATCTCGAAGATCGATTGGCGGCAGCTCGATTCGGCGCAGCGGGAGGCGGTCCTGGCGGACTTGGACGGGGTGGAGGAGGCCGCCCCGGGATCGGCCGCCTCGCTCGCCTGAAAGGTCGCCGCCTGCACGTCTGACCGCGCATTTTTCGGCGTAAATGCGATGCGTTTCGCTTGAGGGCGGCGCATTTTGCCGAGTATTTCACATATCATCGCACCGGCACCCGTG
>CAVQAE010000007.1:0-728594 GCA_963710435.1 uncultured Gammaproteobacteria bacterium
CAATTCCCTGACCCGCCACCCCGCAGTCACTGCGGCGGCGGCCGCGACCCTGCAGTCCATCTCGCGCGGGCGCGCCGTGCTCGGCATAGGCCGCGGTGATTCCGCTCTCGCCTATCTCGGACATGCGCCCGCGAGCCTTGCATCTTTTCGCCGGGCGCTGCATGACATGCAAACCCTGCTCCGCGGCGGCGAGGTAGCCTTCGGCGCGCACGACACGTTGGGCGACACCGCGACGGTCGACACCCTGTCGCTGGGTGGGCGGCCGGTCGCCTCCCGGCTTCAATGGCTTCCCCAAGCCATGCCCAAGGTGCCGCTGGACGTTGCTGCCACGGGTCCCAAGGTGATCGAGCTCAGCGCACCGATCGCCGAACAGGTGACGTTCAGCGTCGGAGCGATCCCCGAGCGAGTCAGCTGGGCGCTCGACCTTGCGCGCGCCGCGCGGAAGAAGGAGGGACTGGACGACACAGACATCAGCTACGGCGTGCAAATCATCGTCGTATGCCACCCGGATCCCGAAGCGATGCGCAAGGTGGCAACCAGCATGGTCGCGCCGCTGGCACGCTTTCAGGTCATTCAGGGCGATGCCGCCGGGCCGAAGACCGGCAACGATGCGGAGAATTTCGCCGCCATCCGTACAGGGTATGACATGACCAAGCACGCCGTGACGCTCTCGGAGGATAAGATCAAGGGAGGGACTTTGAGCTGGGATTTCGTGCGGCGTTTCGCGATCGTGGGGGCACCCGATCATTGCATCGAACGGCTGCTCGAGCTCGCAGCGCTCGGGATCGAGCGTTTCGTAATCGTCGGTCCTGGATTTCACGCCGAGGCGCGCCAAGATGCCCGCGGCCTGTTCGTGAGCGAGGTGATGCCCGAAGTGCGGCGGCAGCTGCAGAGCACGGCCTGACGTCCGCGAGGCTCAAGCAAACGCCGGGATGACCTCCCTCGCGAAGACCTCCGCATATTTGGCGAACTGCGACGGTGGAAATCCGGCGGGCAGCATCATCATGAAGTGATCGACGGGCGCCTTTTCGCGCATGCCGTTGAACATGTCGATGGCCTGGTCCGGCGTCAGGATGCGCAGGATGCCGCTGGCCTTGAAGGCCTCGAGCGTCATCGGCTTGAGCAGCGTCTCATCGAAGCCCGTCGAGCCGCGGTCCTCATTCAGCCATCGGCCATAGGCGTTGTTGACGTAGTGATAATAGGGCGCCACCTCGTCCATCGCCTTCTCCGGATCGAGAGCGACGAGCACGAAAAGTCCCTGGATGCGCACCCGCGCGGCCGCCGTATCCTTGCCGCAGGCACGCAGCTTCTCGGCGTACAGATCCCACACGTCCAGGTTGCCGAAGTAGCCGTCGCCGTACTTCGCGCAGCGCTCGAGCGCCTTGTCCGTGAACCCACCGAGATAGAGCGGGATGGGCCGCGTCGGTGGCGGCATGATCGAGGCATTCTTGAGCGTGAAGTGCCGGCCTTCGTAGGAAAACGTCTCTCCCGCCCAGAGCCTGCGGACGATCTCCAGAAATTCATCCGTGCGACGTCCGCGTGAGGAGAAATCGACGCCGTAGGCGTCCGCTTCGCGCCTGCGATAACCGACCGCGACCGCGATCTCGGTGCGGCCGCCGGAGAGGAGGTCGAGCACCGCACAGTCCTCCGCAAAACGCACCGGATGGTAGAGCGGCGCAAGCGCGATCGCCGAGCCGAGCTTGAGGGTCTTCGTGCGCGCCGCGATGGCCCCGAGCACCACCAACGGCGATGGCACATAGCCGTCCTCGGCGCCGTGATGCTCGGGCACCCACGCGCCGTCGAAGCCGAGGCTTTCGGTCCAGGCAATGAAACCCAGGGTGTCGGAGTACAGTTCGGGCCAGGGCCTGCGCCACTCCTTGGGATTCCTGAAGTCGTATAGATAGCCGAACGTCAGTTTTCGCTTCACGGGAACGCCGACCTCGCTACGCGATCGCATCGATGAGCCGCCAGTGTAGCGCCGTCACGGGCGAATGCCGCGATATCGAGATAAAAGATATAATTCATTGTGTATCATATTGTCGAGGTCCGATCTTAGGAAAACGCCGTGTCAGACCGACGTGAAGATAATACCGATCAGTTCCGCCGCATGGTGGCCCCCGAGCTGCTCGCCGGACTGGATACTCTCCCGAGTTTTGAATGGACGGACGAAGTACTCGCCCAGGTACGCGCGATTGACCTCCGCCACATGCCTGTACCGGAACTCTCCGCGCGGCAAGCGAGCGTGCGTCGCGAAGAGCGATTCATACCCGCTCCCGCGGGCGCGCCGGACATACGTGTCCTGATCTATAGTCCGCCCGATTCGGCACAGGGCCCGCGGCCGGCTTTTTTCCACGTTCACGGGGGAGGCTTCATTGCGGGAGCGCCGGAAATCAACGAGGTGTACAGCCGCTCGTTCTCGAGCGAGCAGGGCTGCGTGGTCGTCTCCGTCGACTATCGCTTGGCTCCCGAGACCCGTTATCCGGGATCACTCGAGGACTGCTACGCCGCGCTCGCATGGCTCTGCCGACATGCCGATGAGTTGGGCGTCGATCGCGCCCGCATCGCGATCGGAGGCGAAAGCGCAGGCGGGGGACATGCCGCGGCGCTTACAATTCTCGCCCGCGACCGGGGCGAAGTACCCGTGTGTCTTCAATTGCTGGACTCCCCGATGCTCGACGATCGAACCGGCAGCGTATCCGAGCCTCATCCCTATTGCGGCAAGTTTGTATGGACGCCTGAGAGTAACCGCTTTGGCTGGCGGGCCTTACTCGGCGTCGAGCCCGGCAGCCCGGATGTTCCCGTCGGGGCGGTGCCGGCTCGCACGCTCGATCTGGCCGGTCTGCCACCGACCTGTATCACGGTCGGTGCCCTCGACCTGTTCCTGGAAGAATCACTGGAATACACGCGTCGCTTGAATCGCGCCGGCGTTCCGACTGAGTTACATGTGATTCCGGGCGCCTACCACGGATTTCCGATGGCTGGAACGGATGCTCCTCAGGTGCGGCAATGGCTGAGGCTCCGATCCGACGCGCTTGCCCGGGCGTTCGGCGGTACGCTCTAACTACGCCTAAACCAGTGCCTGCGGCGCCGCCGGTCACCACGACCACCCGCGGATGATTCATGAGTTCCCGGCAACGCTCGGCTGCAGCTCCAGATGCAGATTTTCCAGGCCGCGAATGATGAAACTAGCCTCGTAATCGAGCCTCCGGTTGTCGGGAGGACCGTGCCTCTCGACCGACAGGCTGATATCGGAGGTGTTTTGCAGGAGGCGGTCCAAAAGCACCTTCACTTCTGCCCGCGCCAGCGGTGCGCCGATGCAGGTATGTGCTCCACGCCCAAAGGCCAGATGTTCCTGGATCTTGTTGCGGCCCAGCTTGAATTCATTCGGCTCCTCCCAACGGCGCGGATCGCGGTTCGCGGCCGCCAGTGCAACGACGATTTTCTGGCCTGCCGCGATTTCCCGGCCCGCCACCTTGGTCTTTCTGCGTGCTAACCGGAAGGTCACTTTCGTCGAGCCCTGGAGCCGCAGCACTTCCTCGATGAACCCTGCTACTTGGCTGCGGTTCCCGCGCAGCTGTTGCTGCAAAGCCTTATCTTCGGTCAGGAAGCGCAAACAGTTGCCGATCAACTTGGCGCTCGTGTCTTGGCCGGCGGCGAACACGAATACGGCTGCCCCGACGATCGCCGACAGATCGGGTGTCGCGCCATCCGGATACTTCGCATTCGCCAACTGCGTGAGCACGTCGGCCCGCGGGTGCGCCCGCCGGTCTTGGACGTAGCCGACAAAATGGCGCGCCAGGTGCTCGAGAATGGAATTGGAGTGAGGTCTCTCCTCGGCATCGATGTTGCCGGGCGGCGGACCGGCGGCGATCATCTCTTTGAACGAGTCGCGGTCATCCGCGGGGACGCCGAGCAAGTCGGCAATCACCAAGGTGACATAGGGAACAGCGACGTCCTGAATCAGCTCGCACTTGCCCCGGGCGACGACGTCCCGCACAGTTTTCTCGGCAAGCTCCTCCATGTACGCCTGGTTCGCCTTCAGGCGCGACGGAACGAACAGACTGGTCAGCAGCGCGCGATCAGCGGTGTGGCGAGGACCGTCGTACGTCACCAGTATGTCCGAGCCGGGCACCTCGTGACGATGCCGCTCGAGCTGCTCTGAGATGTCATCGCCCAGCGGCTTGAACGGCAGAGGCACGGCAGCGCCCGTGACGGCAATGACCGAGGAGAAATCCTGGGCGTTTCTCAGGATCGCAATCGCCTCCTCAAACCCCGTGACGAACAACACGTCGCGCAGTTTCGGCTGATAAACCGGATCCTTCGAAAAGAGCTCCGCAAAATAGTCGTAGGGGTCCTTAAGGACCACACGGTCAGTGAAGTAGTCGCGTTCTTCGAGCTGCATGGTCGAACTCCTCAAACAAAACGCTAGGCATCATTCCTCGGGAGCGATCGTAACCTTGAGCCCCTCGGCCGCCTCCGCTACCCGTATCTGACAGATCAACATGCACGTGGCATGTCGCGCAGGAACAGCAGCCGCCACAAATCGCCGCAATCTCGTCGATGCCGCTGTCACGGATGGCCTCCATGACAGAGCTGATCGGGTTGGCTTCGAAAGAGAACTCTTCGCCCGTACGGGTGACCACCAGCAGCCGAGGCATGTGCTCGCGCCTCCCAAAGATATGACTCACTATGGGTCACATCTATGTTTGCTGTCAAGAATGCTTCGTGACGCTCGTGATCGGGCGCCCGAAGTCATTTGACCATGCTGCCACTCGGCGTGACCCGTTTGCGAGGTGTGCGCTCCGGCGGAATCCGATCGCCGCGTACATGCGGGAAAATGATGATGCGCTCGTAGATCGTGGCGACTTCTTCGATCGGCAAAGGCTTTTTTTGCTGCAGCCACCAGGAGAGGAGCTCGAGCGTCGAGCTCACGACCAGAATGGTCGAGATATCCGCGGGCGGCCAGTCATTGATGTGAGCTCGCGTCGCGGCAATCTCTCGCGACAGTCTCAGAAATTCATTCCGCATCGCGACTTGCGCGCCGCCTGTGAGCAATGCGGCCCATAGTTTGCGGTGTTCGTTGACATAATTGAAAAGGGAAACGCCCGCAGCTCGAACGTCTTGGGCGACAGCAATCGGCACCGTGAGGCGGATGAGATGCTCGATCTCGCCGGCTGCGACGTCATCGAGCAAGGATTCCTTGGACGGATGATGCCGGAAGAACGTCGTGTATCCGATGCCGGCCGTCTGGCAGATGTCGAGAATCGTGATCTTATCGAGCGACTGTCGCGTCAAGTGCAGCAGCATCGCATTGCGCAGGGCTTCGCGTGTCCGCACGGCGCGAGCGTCTTTGGCTGTTTTGAGGTGCGGTCGGTAGTGGGCCATCTGCCTGGCGAATATACCCTACGAGTCCGCCGAGCGGCTCGGCGCGCGTCTCGTCAATGCGGTGCATCGCTGATCGCATCGATCAGGCCCCAGTGCAGTGCCGTCTGCGCGTTGATCCGCCGTCCCGACAAGATCATGAGCAGAGTGCGTTGCCGGCCGATTCGCCTCGGCACCGACACACACCCCCCCGCGCCCGGGATGAGACCCAAAGAAAGTTCCGGAAGCTGAAACCAGGCGTGCGAGGAAGCGGTCAAGCGAGCGGCGAATGCGGCGATCTCGAGTCCCGCGCCGACGCAGGCCCCCTGCACGTGCACATCGAGGATGTCGGCGCGAGCGCCAATCGCCAGCGCCGGCAGGGAACGGCTGCGAATGAGATGGGCGGTCGCCGGATCGCGAGTCGTCCCAAACTCGTCGAGATCTCCCCCCACGCTGAAGGCCGCGCCGCGCGCGCGCAGCTTGATCGATCGCACCTCGGGATCGGCTGCCGCGACCGAGAAGGCCTCGACGAGCTGGTCGCGCATGACGCGATCGATGGCGTTTCGCGCGAGCGGGCGATCGAGCGTTAGAGCGAGCTCGGCACCGCGTCGATCGACGATGACCTTTCCCGCAGCCGCAGGCTGCCGCGGCGAGGCCGCACGCGCGGCGAGCCAGCGCGCATGCTCCTCACTACCTTGCAGCAGCCCATAACAGGAGGACTCGAATTGCAGAGCCCGATCGGTCGGCAGACCTTCGAGCCCGCGCAAGAGTTGAGCAGCCAGGGCTGCCGCGTGCGGCGCTCGTCCGACTTGACGTGCCAGCGCATCGAAGGAGACCGGGCACTCGAGGACGGCATCGAGCGTGGGCGCGAGCGGATGGGCCGCATCGCCCAACCCGATCAGCGGAAAAGGCGGCAAAGAGCCGATCCGGATGTCGGCGGGGCACGCTCGTAGATCGACGAGCCCGAGCGGCTGCCACGTGTCAGCCCAGTCCTGCGAGACTGCCCGGCGTGGATCGATCAACAAGTCCTCGAGGTGAGCGCAACGCACCGCTGCACTCTGCGTCAACCACGCAGCTCGCGTCGTCGAAACTCCCGCGGCGTTTCCCCCACTTCGCGGCGAAACGCATAGGAGAAACTGGAGGGCGAGGCGAATCCGAGCGAATAGGCGATCGCCTTGACGCTCTGATCCGTGGCCAGCATCTGCTGCGCGTTTTTAAGCCGGGCTTTTGCCACATGCTCGCCGATCGAGCAGCCCCGGCTGTTGCGGAAGCCGCGGGTCAGCTGCCGCACCGACATCTTGCACAATGCCGCGAGCTCGGTGAGCGTGGGCGCCTGGCGAATCTCGTTGAGCCGCTCGTCGATGAGTCGCAGGCGCCACGGCGCGAGGCCGCCGGTGGCCGCCGCCTCCGTGATCGCTGCGCAATAGCGGCCCAGCTCGATCGCGAGCTGCCCGGCAATCAGCTCGACGAGTACTTCGCTCGCGAATCCCGGATGTCGCAGCTCTTCGGCCAAACGCCGCAGCAGACCGCGAATGTACGCATTCTCGATATCGAGACCCGCCTTCAGTCGCCGGTCCGTCCATTGCAGATCGCCGCCGAACCACGCACGCATGGCGTCGCGGCCGAGATGACACAGGACGGAGGATTGGGGACGGCCACCGTCGCTCTTCGCCCGCATGCTCTGGCCGGGAGGCACCATGAAGATCTCGCCGATTCGCTCGAAGTGGTCGGGAGCCCAATGGTCCCTGTAGCACGCGCGCGCGTTCCGTGGCCGCGGCGTCAGGCACAGGTCCAACCAGTAGGCCTCGTCCGCGCGCAACACGTTGTCGGCGGGCTCGGGCATGGTGAATTGCACGAGCTGCGCGGTCGCCGCCGGAACGCACAGCTCCGCCTCGATCGTCATCACTTCGGCGCCGCGCTGTGCCATGAGTGCGCGTCAGGCCGCTACTCCGATCGCCTTGGTTTCCAGATACTCCTCGATCCCTTCCAATCCCCATTCGCGGCCGATGCCGCTGCTCTTGTAGCCGCCAAACGGCAGGTCGGGCGCAATGCACATGCCGCCATTGATCGACACCGAGCCGGCGCGTATCCGGCGCGCCACGCGCATCGCGCGCTCCTTATCGGCCGAGATCACCACGCCGCACAAGCCATACTCGCTGTCGTTGGCGATGCGGATTGCATCCTCATCATTCTCGTAAGGAATGACGACCAGCACGGGCCCGAATATTTCCTCGCGCGCGATTCTCATGTCGTTGGTGACATCGACGAAGCAGGTCGGCTCGACAAAAAATCCGCCGCCCTTATCGGTACGAACCTGGCCGCCGGCGAGCAGCCGGGCTCCTTCCTTCTGACCGAGCTCGATGTAGCCCATCACGCGATCGAGCTGACGCTTGGAGATGACCGGCCCCATCACCTGCGCGGGATCGTTGAAATCTCCCCACTTGGCGGCGTATCCGGCATACCCTTTCTGCAATGCCGCAATCGCTTCCTCGTAGCGCTTGCGCGGTACGAGGAGGCGCGTCGCGATGGCGCAGCCCTGCCCGGCGTGAAAACAAACCATGGAGCGCATGACGCTCGCGGCGAAATCGGGTGCATCGTCGAGGACGATCGTGGCCGATTTCCCGCCGAGCTCCAGGAACACTCGCTTGAGAGTCGGCGCGCCCTTTTCCATGATGCGCTTGCCGACGGCCGTCGAGCCGGTGAACGTGATGAGATCCACCCGAGGGTCGGTCACCAGCATCTCGCCCGCCATCGCAGGGTCGCTCGAGGTAATGACATTGAAGACGCCCGGCGGAAATCCGGCTTGCTGTGCCAACTCGCCGAGGATCGCGCCGGCGAGCGGGGTCTCCGGCGCCGGCTTCAAGATCATGGTGCAACCGGCCAGAAGTCCCGAGACGACCTTGGCGAGATTGACGTAGAACGGTACGTTCCACGGGGTAATGGCCGCCGCGACGCCGACGGGCTCGCGCATCACCCGCCGGGCGGTATCGAATCCATATTGGCGGCGCGTGCCGCGATCGACTTCCCATTGGATGTTCGGGAATATGTCGATGAGCACGTTGGCTCCCTCGAGCGCCCCGTCGACCTGTGCGCCGAAGGCGGCGCCGAGCGCCGATCCTGCCTCGTGGCGCGCAATATCCACGAGCTTCTGCCGATTTTCCTTCAGCAGGTCCCGAAAGCGCTTCAGCAATTCGAGCCGGCGGGCGTGATTCGTCGCCCAGTCGGTCGTGTCGAACGCCCGGCGGGCGGCGACGATGGCGGCCTCGACATCTTCCCGCGAGGCCTCCGCCGCCTTGCCCACCACTTCACCGGTCCAGGGACCGATCTTGTCGTAGGTCCTTCCTCCCGCCGCGGGGCGGATCACGCCGTCAATGTAGAGCTTCGCTTCGGGCAGCATCATGTCTTGGTCCTTCCTATTTACGGTCTACGGGCGCGCAACACGACGCTACCTGCGTGCAGGTCGGGGGGTAGATCGATCAGCGCGCGAAACATGTGGGTCACCGATGTGAACTGAGAGATCGGCCGCTCGCGAAGGTTCAGTCCCACGGCCATCGCAGCCGCTCCAAACAGAGCCGCGGCCTTCGGATCGATGTCCCAGGTCTTGTCGGCGTCCATCATCTGACCGGCGCGCACCGTGGTCACGCGTATCCCTTGAGGCGCGAGCTCCTGCTCGAGCGCCTGTGAGAAACGCTCCAGGCCCGCCTTGGAGCACTGGTACAGGCTCAAGTGCGGGAACGGCAACTCCACGGACTCGCTGCTCAGATTGATGATCTGTCCGCCGGGGTGCATGAGCGGAATCGCCGCCCGGACGCACAGGATCGGTCCCGTGAGATTGGTCGCTATGATCTTGAGGATCTGCTCGTCGGTAGCTTCAGCGACCAAAAAAGGCTCGTAGACGGCGGCGTTGTTGATGAGCACGTCGATCCGGGGGTGGCGCGCCGCAATCGCCTTGAACGCGGCCGTGACCGACTGTGGAGAAGCTACATCGCAACCGACGGCCATCGCGCGCGGGCCGATCTCGGCCGCCACTTTCTCGACTTTCGCCGGGGTGCGCCCCAGCAGCACGACCTCGTCACCGTCGGCCGCCAGGCGCCGCGCCAGCGCACGGCCGAGCCCCGCGCCCGCCCCCGTGATGACAATGGTTTTCGACATAAACCGTAGCCTTTTGAGAAGCGCTTATCCCTTGCCGGGGTACACCGAGAGATCGCCGGCATAGGCGATGCCGCCGGGCCAGAAGGACTGACCGCTGATCTTGCGAAAGTAATGCACCGTGCGCGCAAATGAGCCGGATGTCGAGCGCGGCTGCATGGCGATACCGCTCGGACTCTTGCCTTGGGCGCGCGCGCTGAAATCCTTGATGGTGAATGCGAGGTCGTCGGTCTGCTGCGCGCACAGGACCAGCTGATCTCCGGGACAATAGCGGCGCGGCTCGATCTGGGTTGCCGCGAGCTCGCCGCGCTTCATCGCCACATGCCCGGGGACGTTGGTCACTTCGACGCTGTGCACTTCGTCATACCATTTCATGTATTCGGCGTATCGCCCCGCAACGTAGTTGGCGAGGATAATGCTCACGCCCGACAGGGGCTCGGATTTGCGCCAATTCGGGCTTCCCTTCCAATCGGAATAAAGCCGGTAGGTGTAGAGCCGCTCGGTATCATCGTCCGCCACGAGTCCCGCGTCCCGCGCCTCGGCGATCAGCGGCCCGAGCGCCGGGATATCGATCGTGGGTGCCGGCAAGTCAAAATCGTAAATGCTCATGAACCGCCACGGCTGGGCGATATCGGCCATGATCTGCTGCGGCGTCACCTCATAGCGATGCGCCGCCTTGAAGCCGCGGAGCGCGCCGAGCGAGCGGGTGTGCGCGCCATCGAACCAAGCGGCGTACTGCGACTCGCGGCCGGCGGGTACGTTGTGCAGATGCAGGGTGGTGTAAAGCGCCATATATCGTTCCTGAGGTCTACGAGAGCCGGTCAGGAGCTCTCCTTGTCTTCGCTCTGACCTTTGCCGCCGATTCCCTGAATGTATTTTTCGACGCCGGCGCGATACTCCGGATTCAGCATGAGAGCCGAGTTCGCCATGCGCTCGACATTGCGGCCTTGCGCCAATCCCACATCGCGGGCCATCTCGATGGCGAGCTTGGCCGCGCCCATCTGCTCGGCATTTTGCTGAGCGAGGTGGCGGCAGAAGCGCATGACTTCCTGCTCGAACGTCTCATCGGGCCACACCTCGTGCACGAGACCCATGATCAGCGCCTTGTCGGCGGCGACGGGCAGATTCGCCATGATCAGATATCGGGCCCAATGCGTCCCGACGATCCGCGTGAGGCGGCTGACGCCGTTCGAGGCGGGCAGCACCCCGAACTTGCCCTCCGGAAACGCATAGCTCGCGCTTTTTGCCGCGAGCCGAAAATCGCAGGACAGCGACAGCTCCAGTCCGCCGCCGACGCAGGGCGCATGGTGCGCCACCACCAGCGGCTTCTCCATCGCCTCCATTTCATCGTAGATGCGGTGCATTCCGTTGAGCTTCAGGCGATGCGACTCGCGAATGCCCGACGCGGTCGTGGCGCGGCCGCTGCCGTCCTCTCCCCCGCCGCGCAGATCGGCACCCGCGCAGAAGTAGCGGCCTCTTGCCCGCACGAGCATCACCTTCAATGCGGGCGTATCGCGGAAGCGGTGCAGCGCCGCCTCGAACAGCCTCATGGTCTCGCCGCTCAGGGCATTGAGCTTTTCCGGTCGATTGAGCGTCGCGATGAGGATCGCGCCGTCGTCCTCGGTGAGCAGATGCGCCGCTTCGGACATGCTCGTTCCGTCAGCCGCGGCTGCGAGGCATTCCGAGCGCTCGCTCGGCAATCAAGCTGCGGTGAATTTCGCTGGTTCCTCCGTAGATCGTCGTTCCCTGGGCATGCCGATAGCACTGGTTGAGGAATCCGGCGGGGCCCTCACGGCTGGCCAGCGAATCGGGCGCGGTCAGGTCGAGTAAGATCGGAAGAGTCTTTCAAGAATTTCTCCGAAGAGAACAGCTTCGCCATCGGCCCGTAAGCCAGATTCGGCTTCTTGTTGACACCTGCCCACAGCGCGCGCAGCGAAATGAGCTCGGCAAGAAGCGTATGCGCGCTCGCTCGAGCGAGTCGCACCTGGACGGCGGTCTTCTCGATGAGAGCTTCGCCGTCGCGATGCAGCTCCCTGCTGCACTGCTCGGCAGCACGCACCATGCGCCTTTGCACGGGCGCGAAGCCGCCGCCGTGCTCGAGCTCGAGACTTGCGGACATGACCTTCACCCCTTTGTTCACCTCGCCGAGCCGGTAGCTGTCGGGAATCCTCACCCCGTCGTAATAGCTGATATTCGTACGTTCGTCTTGAAAAGTGAAGACGGGCTTGATCTCCACGCCTTTCGCCTTCAAGGGCACGATGAACATCGTGAGTCCCTGATGTTTCGGCGCTTCCGGGTCCGTGCGCGCGAGCAACAGCACGAAGTCGGTGAAGTTCGAGCCGCTGGTGAACATCTTCTGTCCGTCGATGCGCCAGAAATCGCCCTCCCGGGTGGCCCGAGTGCGCGCCGCGAACACATCCGACCCCGCGCTCGGCTCGGAGTAGCCGAGGCTGCAGAGCGCCTCTCCCCGAGCCACCTTCGCGAGCACGTCGCGCTTGAGCTCCTCGCTCCCGAATCGCTGGATGATGGTCCCGACCATGCCCGCAACGCTCATCGGTGCGGTCGTCCAGCCGTGCTCCTGCCACACGTCGTAGGCTGCGTGGCGCGCGTACGCGGGCGCGGCGCGCCCACCGAGCTCCTCGGGCCAGCCGAGAAACAAGAGCCGGGCCTCGGCGAGCTTCCTGTGAATGCCGGCATCATGGCCGTCCCAGGAATAATGTGCCTTGACCTTGAGCTCCGGCGTCAGGTTCTGCCGGAAGAACGCGTCGACCTCATGAGCCAACGTGCGCGCCTCCTCGCCGATGTCGAAGTCGATCGCCACATCGCCCGGCTCCGGCAGATGGGCGCGCTCGCCGGCATAGAGCCGGCGGCCGGCCTCCTCGAGAAAGCGCGCGGGGTCGCCGAAGACGAGCGGCCAAGCCTTGGCGCGCAGATTGTAAAGATGGATGTCGTAGTCGGTGGTCAGGCCGTAGCCGCCGAAGGTGTGCAGTGCCTGGGCGACGGCACGGCTCGCGCTATCGGCGTTCCACCAAGCCGTCAGGGAGATTTCGGCGCCCGCGTGAGATGCGTGGTCGGCGATATCGCGGATCGCCTTCCAGGTGAGATATTTGCCGCCGTCGACATCGCAGATGAGGTCGGCGAGCGGGTGTGAGATGCCCTGATACGTTCCAATGGGCTGTCCGAAGGCGATGCGTTCCCGAGCATACGCTGCGGCCAACCGGATCGCCTCGTGCCCAAGACCCGCAAGCGCCGCCGCCATGAGAAGCTTCCACTCCTCGAGGGCCCGCGCAAAGGCCTCGACTCCTTCGGGCGCGCTCGATAGCGTGCTGGCTCGCGCATCGCCGAGGCGCAGCTGTGCAAGGGGCGTGGAAGCGAGGTTCGGCTCGCTCTTGCGCTCCCCCTCCGGTATCGCGACCAGCACGATCCGATCGGCCTTGCGCGCGATCACCGCCTCGGCCACCGCGCCGCCGGCGACCCATTGAACAGGCTCGCGAGCGAGGTCCGCAACGGCGATCCCGACGACCGCCTTACCCGTCACCACCCGATCGAGCAGCGCGCCGTCCGCCCCGTCGCCCAGCATCGCCAGCAACCGCGCAACGACCAGCGTCTCGGCGAGCGGACCCGAGACCAGGGTGCGACCGGCCTCTTCCATGAGGACCGCCGCATCGAGGAGCGAAAGACCCAAACCGCCACGGCTCGCCGGCACGCGCAGGGAAAACGCGCCGAGCTCCGCCAACCCCGTCCAGAGGGCCCGATCGAATCCGCCGGGCAGCGCGGCACGCACGCGCTGCGGGCTGCTGTGCTCGTTCAAGAACCGCGCGAACGTCTCGCGCATCATTTCCTGATCTTGGGACAGGTCCAGATTCATAAACGCGCACCCTCGAGGCGACCGCCCGGCGCGGCGCCAAAGCCCGGCGGCACCACAGCCTTCGCAGCGGTGTGCACCGAGCTGGAGCCGTCCTCGGTTTACCGCCCACCGAAGCGATAACGAAGCCGCACACCGAGGATGCGCGGCTCACCCAGCACGGCCGTCTCGAATCCTACCGCAGGCGTGCCGAGGCCGGGGATGTAGGCATAGTAATGCAGGTTGTTCAGGTTCGTTCCGAAGAACGTCAGGTCAAACCTGGATCCCATGATGGAGTTCCATGTGGCATTCGCATCGAGCAGATTTTGTGCCGCCAGCCAGCTGAAGTTGCCGCCTTCCTCCGTGATGTTGAGGGGATCTCCGATATAGGTGTAGTTGGAAAGCTGCTTGTCGATATGGGTACCGGTCACGCCGACGGAGACCTTGCCGATCGACTGAGGCAGCGGCAGCGTGTAGTCGATCGACACCACGACCTTGTTCTCCGGCGATAGTTCGAGCGGCGCGCCCACTTCGATATTCTGGCCGACGATGTAATTGGGGTCCGTGGACACCACCGGTGTGATGGCAGTGATCTCGGTCCTCAGGTAGGTGTAGTTGGCGTTAATGGTGAGGCCTGTGACAGGCGTCAAACTCGCTTCGACTTCAGCGCCCCAGATCTTCGATTTTCCGGCATTGACGATGCCGGTCGTCGGGGACACGGCGGCGCCGGGCGCAGCGTCGAACGAGGCCTGCAGCTGCTGGTTGCGGAAGTTGTTGTAGAACGCGGTCGCGTTGAAGGTCGCGCGCACCGCGCCGTTGTAGCTGCTCTTGATGCCGGTCTCGAAGGAGTCGAGCTTTTCAGGCTGGAACGTGCGGTAGTTTGACGGTGCGTTACCATAAACGCCGCCGGCCCGGTAGCCGCGCGAATACTTGCCATAGACCATCACATCCTCGAGAGGCTTGTATTCGAGATCGGCCATCCAGGTCGGCGCGTGCGAGGTTTCCTCGGTTGTTTGAAAGCAATTGTTCGGCGTGCTGGTGAGATCCGTGCAGAAGCTGCTCGGCCCCTGAGTAAACGGTGGTTCCACCGGAAACTGGTAGGTGATTCGCTGGCTGGTATTTTTCGAAGTGTCGTAGGTGAAGCGGGCGCCGCCGGTGGCTTTCAGCTGATCAGTGATCGTATAGGTCGATTGCTCGTAAATGCCGTAGTCGCGATACCAGACATCTCCGACCGTGTAGTTCACCGAACCCACATGGATTGGAAATCCATACATGGCGGAGGTGGCGATACCGACGGGGTCGGTGCACTCCAAAGCGGCCGCGTTGAAGCAGGAGGCGAACACCGGACTCTGGTTGCCGCCGGCACTGATCGGATCGCTGCCCTCGACATAAAGGCCGCCCTGATAGGTCAGGCGATCATTCAAGACATTGCCTTGCGCCTGCAGCTCATCGGTAAAGGTGAATTCGGCGGAAGTCCAAGTCCCGGGCGCCGATTGAATCGTCGAGAAAACGATGGGAGGAAGAGTGGGACCCAGCGAAAAATTCGTACCGAACAACGCGTTATTCACCCGCTGCTGAAGCTGCGAGTAGCTCGCAATGTTCTTGAGCGTGGAGGTATCGCTCGCATGCCACGTCGTGGTGTTGATCAATTGATAGTTGTACGTCAACGTCTCAGGTGCGCCCAGGTCTTGCTGCACCGTAAAGAAGCCTTGGCCCTGCGCTCTGGCCAGCTGCGGGCACGCAAAGGCAGCGCCTGTGCCGCTGGTAGGATCGCAAGTGATCATTTTTTGAACACCGCCCGATGCGTCTGATCGGTCGAAGGAGGCGATGCTGTAATTCTCGAGGTTCGGCGTCAGGTCGACCACGAGGCTTGCGCGCGCGGCGGTGTAATTCGTGTCCTCGAGGCGCGCAGGCCCGATGCCGCTATCGTTGTTCAGATAGCCGGAGCGGTACATTTGGTCGACGGCGAGCCGGAAGCGAACCGTATCGCTGATGGGCAAATTCAGCACCCCCTGCTCGCGGTGCATGGCGTAGTTGCCGTAGGAGAGTTCCCCGTAACCGCCGAACTCGCCGGTCGGTTTTTGCGGCACAAATAAAATATCGCCGCCGGTGGTATTGAGCCCGAAGAGGGTTCCCTGAGGGCCTTTGAGCACCTGGACGTTGGCAAGATCGAAGAAGTCGCCGTGATTCGTACCATCGCCGATCGGGATGCCGTTGCCGTTGCCGCGCGGCGCGACCACATCGGCGAAGTAGACTCCAACCGATGGAGGCGAGCCGGGGTCCTGATTGAAGCCACGGATGGCGAAGGTGGTTTCGTCGTTGCCGAAGTTCGTGTTGGCCGACAGCGACGGCGTGTACTTGGCGAGATCGGCCGAATTGGTGATGTCGTGCCGGTCGATTTGCCCCTGACTGAAAACCTGGATCGAGATCGGTACGTCCTGCAGCCGCTCCTCGACGCGCCGGGCGGTCACGATGATCTCGCTCAAGTCTCCTGGCGAGGCCGTTAGCGTCGTCGTCGTCGTCTGCCCGCTTGCGAATTGCGATACTGCAAAAGCGAGAATCGCCGCAATTGAAACTCCATAAAGCTTGGCACTCATTAGCCTCTCCCCTCTGAATTATGATTTATGCCGCCGCGGCACCACCCCAGTCCTTGATGTTTCATCCAGCCCCCAAGTGAGAGAATTCCAGCCGTCGAATTCTGAGCCTAGGCTCCCATCAGCGACCTCGGATCGATCTGACCCGTGGCAATTCCACCTAAAAATCCCCCATCGACGGCGAGTGCCACGCCATTGATGTAGCTCGCCGCGTCACTGTTGAGGAACACGAGTGGCCCCGCCTGCTCCTCCGGACTCGAGCGCCTATTGATCGGCTGCGTCGCCGCCTCGATCACCGAAGCCTTCGTGGCCGACTCGAAATCAGCCATCATCGGAGTCTGCGTAGGACCGGGCATCGTGCAATTCATGCGGATACCGCGCTTGATGGTGCGCGTCGCAAACATCATCGTCCAAACGACGATGACCTCTTTGGAGAACGAATAGCCTTCGCGCACGGTGTCCGCCGCGTTGCGCTCGCACCAATCTGCGGCCTGCTCGAAGCTCTCGTTCTTGATGAGCTCCATCACCGCGGGGAGCCTGCGGCTCCACCCGAGTCCGGCCGTCGAGGAGATGCTGGCGATGGCACTCCCCGGCGACATGGCGGGCAGCAAGGCCTCGGTCAGGTGTCGTGCACCGATGTAGTTGACCTTCATGACATCGATCGGCGGGGATGTCTGCGCGAGGCCCGCACAGTTGAAGAGCGCGTCGACCTTGCCGCCGATTTTGGCGGCGGCGGCATCGATCGACTTGGGATCTCGCAAATCGGTCTGCGTGAAAGAAGCCAGCCTCAGCGTGCTCGGCTTGTAGTCGAGGCCGTGCACTTCGGCTCCGAGCTCGAGCAGCAGCTTCGCGGTAGCTTCCCCCATGCCGGAGAAACAGCCGCTCACCACGACTCGCTTACCTTGGTATGTCATGTATTCCGTCATCATTTCCCCGCGACCTTGCGGGCAGCCAGCCCCAAGACAGAAACATCACGTGTGTACTACACTGTGGTTGCTTAGTATTTGTCAGACGGGCATGCAAAGTAAAGTATGTCGCAGTGAAACAACATAATCTTTCGGACATTGGAAGGAGCTTTCGATGAGTGACGGCGCCCCCCTCAGCGCGGCAGTCCCGACGCCGGAGCATATTCCAGGTTCGGTGATATATGACTTCGATTTCTTTCGAGATCCGGCCTACCTGGCCGATCCGCACAAGCGCATCCTGGAGCTGGTCCGGTCGGCCCCCCCGGTGTTCTGGACTCCGCGCAATGGCGGCCACTGGATGTTTTTAAGCCACGAGGCCGATTTTCAAGGCGTCGCGCGACCCGGACGCCTTTTCCAGCCAGTTCGTCACCGAGGAGCAGATGAAGGCCTTCGTCGCGCTGCTTCCGCCCGGCACGCCTCGCATCCCGTTGGCCGTTCCCATTAACCTCGACCCGCCCGAGCACACCAAGTACCGGGCACCCCTGCAAAAGGCCTTTTCACCGAAGACCATGCTGGCCCTCAAGGACGGCATCCGCACCCTTGCGAACGAGCTCATCGACAAAGTCATCGGCCAGGGGCGCTGCGATTTCATGGTGGATATCGCCGAGCCGCTGCCGGTGCAGGTTTTTCTCAAGCTTTTGGGCCTGCCGCTCGAGCGGCAGGCCGAGTATCGCGCCATCGTCAGGGCTCAGCTCGCAAACACGGAGCAGGATGCCAGAAAGAGCATGATGAACCTGATCCAGGTCACCGCCATCATGCGCGACACCATCCTCGAGCGCCGCGACCACCCGCGCGACGACATGCTCAGCATGCTTTGGAAATCCGAGATCGACGGCAGGCCGACGACCCTTGACGATATGGAAAACTATGCCGTTTTGCTGTTCATCGCGGGGCTCGATACGGTGATGAATGGCATGGGATTCGGCGTGCGGCACCTGGCTCAGGATCCCGATCTGCAGCGCGAGCTGCGCGCCGATACCCGGCGGATCCCGGTTGCTGCGGAAGAGTTGCTGCGCCGCTATACCTTCACGATGCCGGTCAGGAAAGTGCGCAAGGACGTCGTTTTCGAGGGACTGCAGATGAAAGAGGGCGAGCGCGTGATGCTGTTCTTGCCGGCCGCGGATCTCGACCCGAAGGAGTTTCCGGATTCGGACCGTCTCGACATCGAGCGCGACAAGCCGCACATCGCGTTCAATGCCGGACCGCATCGCTGCCTCGGATCGCATCTCGCGCGCATCGAGCTGCAGATCCTATACGAGCAGCTGCTCGCGCGGCTGCCGGAGTTTCGACTCGATCCCGAGCACCCGCCCAAGTTTCACGGCGGCAACGTGATCGGCATCGACTCCCTCGCCCTGGTGTGGAACAGCTGATGAGCGCGCCGCGAGTCCTGCCGCGGCTGGACAGCGAGAACCGCTTTTTCTGGACCTCCGGCGCCCGGGGAGAGCTTTGCTTCCTGCGCTGCCAGGAGTGCGCCGCATTCATCCATCCGCCACGACCGGTGTGCCGCCATTGCCTGTCCGACAAGGTCGCACCGGTGAGCCGTCGCGGGCACCGGGCTCATCGACACCTTTACCGTCAATCATCAGCAATGGCGACCGGGCCTCGAGGTGCCCTACGTCATCGCGCGCGTCGCCATCGACGGCGCGCCCGGCGTCTTTCTCACGACCAATATCGTCGGTTGTGCGGTCGAATCGGTCGAGATCGGCGACCGCGTTCGTGTGAAATTCGAGCGGCAGGACGATGTTTACCTGCCGCTCTTCGAGAAGATTCCCTGATGCCCGCGACGGATGCCTACATCACGGGGATCGGCCAGTCCGAGATCGGGGTGCGTCTGCGACGCCCGCCGCTGTTGCTGACGCTCGATGCGATTCGCGAAGCCTTGGCGGAGGCGGACCTCGAGATCGGCCAGATCGACGGCGTCTCGACCTATCCCGGCAGATCGTCCGCCTATTTGGGGTTCTCGCCTATCGGAGCGGACGAGCTGATCGATGCGCTCGGGATCCGCGCCCGGTGGCAGCTTGGCGCGCCTGGAGATCAGTTCGCAGTTGGGCGCCGTGGCGGCCGCGGCGATGGCCGTTCGCACGGGTCAGGCGCGCCACGTGATCTGCTTTCGAACCGTCTACGAGGCGGCGGCAATGTCGCGGCCGGAGGAATATCCGCCGCTGCAGCGCGACCGGGTGGACGGCTATTCGCAATGGCTCACACCTTTCAATGCGTTCTCGGCGGCCAACTGGACTGCCCAATACGCGATGCGCCACGTGAAGCGCTTCGGCCTCACCCGCGAGCAGCTTGCGCAGATCGCGCTCACCGATCGCATCGAATGCCTTGCTCAATCCGCGCGCGCTGGTGCGCGAGCCGCTGACCATGGAGCAATACCTCTCCGCCCGGATGATCTCGACTCCGCTGTGTCTCTACGATTGCGACCGATACACCGACGCCTCGACGGTGCTGATCGTATCGGCGCCCGAGGCGATCGATGAGGTTGCCTGCACGCCGATCCGCATCGCCGCGATGGCCGGCACGGTCGAGCGCCACAGCTGGGATCAGGCGGAGTGGATGGCCTGCTATCCCACCGGCGCCGATCTCTGGAAGAGCACCGACTACAAACCCTCGGACGTCGACACGGTGCAGCTTTACGATGGTTTCAGTTTTCAGGCGATTGCCTGGCTCGAGGGCCTGGGCTTTTGCGCACGTGGGGAAGGCGGCCGCTTCGTCGAGGGAGGCGCCCGCATCGCCCTCGATGGGGAGTTGCCTCTCAATACCTTCGGCGGTCAGTTGGGCGCGGGCCGCCTCCACGGCTTTGGTTTCGCGCACGAGGCGGTGCTGCAGCTCCGCGGGAACGGCGGAAAACGCCAGATCGCCGGCGACCCAAAGGTCGCGGTCGCAGCCTCGGGTGGTGGGCCGCTGGCGACCGCCCTGTTGCTCGCCCGCGATTGATTCCCATGCAAGCCGACCCCATCGATGATTTACCGGGCTACAGGCGGCGTCTGATGATCACGCCCTTCCCTGATCATGTGACCAGCGAGCTCGAGGATGACTTTCACTGCATGGGAGTGACCGTCCATCACGACGGCCACACCGCGACCGCCGTCGAGCCGGTCATGGAGCGCGCGCCCTGGAGCACCTGCCCCGGCGCGGTAGCCGTGCTTGGACAGACATTCGCCGGCGTCGCCTTGGAGAAGTTCGCATCGCGCGGCGAGAAGCGCGACAACTGCACCCATCTGCATGATCTCGCGCTCCTTGCGGCGGCCCATGCCTTCGACCGGACGCCGACCGTGTTCGACATACTGGTCGCAGATCCCGTCGAAGGCCGGACCCGGGCAGAGCTGCGCCGCAACGGCGCCACAGTGCTAAGCTGGAGCACAATGAAGGGCCGGATCGTCGAACCTGTACCCCTGGCTGGCATTGAACTTAACAACATGCGCAACTGGATCGAATCTCTGGATCCGGAGGCCGCAGAGGGCGCGAGGCTCCTGCGTTGGGGCGCGATGGTCGCGCATGGCCGCACGCTGCCTCCCGGGTGGGCTTCCTGGGGCGGCCGCATGGCGAGCCGCAGCCGCTGTTACACGTTTCAGCCGCACCGAATGAATGACGTCAAACACACCGGGGTGATACGAGATTTCAGCCGCGGAACGGCGCGGCCGCTCGAGCATCGCCCTGAGATAAGGAGGCCATCGTGAATATGAACGATCTGTTGATTATCAGTGTCGACGACCATGTGAGCGAGCCGCCCGACATGTTCGACAAGCATCTGTCGGGAGATGCGCTCGCCAGCGCGCCGAAGTTGCGTACCACCGAGACGGGAACGAACTACTGGGAATACCAAGGCATGAAGATGCCTCAAGTGGGTCTCAACGCCGTGGTCGGTCGCGTGCCGGAAGAGTACGGCATGGAACCGACGTCCTTAAGTCAGCTGCGCAAAGGCGTCTATCAGGTCGATGCGCGCATCGACGATATGAATGTCAACGGCATCGCGGCCTCGTTGAACTTCGCAAGCTGCGTGAGCTTCGACGGCGGGGTGTTTCACAAGGTGCCCGACAGGGCCAAGGCGCTCGTGCACCTGCGCGCCTACAACGACTGGCACATCGACGAGTGGTGCGGCGCGCATCCGGGCCGGTTCATCCCCTGCGGCCTGCTTCCCACGTGGGATCAAAAGGCCATGGTGGAGGAAGTCAAGCGGATCGCGGCCAAGGGATGTACCGCGGTGTCTCTCAACGAGAACCCCACCGTGCAGAAGTTGCCGAGCATCCACAACGCCTACTGGGAGCCGCTGTGGAAGGCCGTCGTCGACCATGACATCGCCATCTGCCTGCACATCGGCGCCGGAAATCCCGCGCCGCATGCATCGATGGAGACGCCGATCGAGGCCTGGATCTCCACCATGCCCATTTCCATCGTGGTCGGAGCGGCCGATTGGCTCCATCTCGAGGCGCTCGAGCGTTACCCGTCCATGAAGATCGCGCTCTCGGAGGGTGGAATCGGTTGGATTCCCTATTTCCTGGAGCGCAGTGACTTCAGTCATGAGCGGCACAAGGCGTGGACCCATTCTCGGTTCGAGGGGACCAAGCCGAGCGAAGTGTTCCGCAAGCATTTCCTGACCTGCTTCATCGACGATGCGTTCGGTCTGCAGAACTTGAAAGACATCGGCGAGGACATGGTCGCCTACGAATGCGACTACCCGCACTCTGATTCACTCTGGCCGAAAGCACCGGAAACCCTGTGGGACAGCATCAAGCACCTGAGCGCGTCGCAGATCGACAAAGTCACCCATCGGAATGCCATGCGCTTCTTCCGCTTCGATCCGTTGAAGCGTTTCAAGCGCGAGGAGCTCACCGTCGGCAGCTTGAGAGCGAAGGCCGCCGGCGTCGATTTGACCATGCACTCCTATGGCGGGGCGGCACCGCTCTTGCCCGGAGAGAAGGCGCGGCCGGTCACCTCGGGCGATGTCATGGAGATGTATAACAGGCATCGCAAGACCGCCTGATCAAAAACCACTGAGATCGCTCGCGCGCAGCGAATCGCTCGCGCGCGAGTACTCATGCCAAGAGAATTCAACATGTCCGAAGCGTATATCATCGATGCGGTCCGCACCCCGCGCGGGATCGGCAAGGTCGGCAAGGGGGCCCTCGCCCATCTGCATCCGCAGCACCTGGCCGTGACTGTGTTGAAGGCGCTTCAGACGCGCAATGACATCAACACCGCGGAGATCGACGACATCGTCTGGGGTACGAGTGCGCAGAAGGGCAAGCAGGGCGGCGATATGGGCCGCATGGCCGCGCTCGATGCGGGGTTCGACGTGAGGGCGAGCGGCGTGACGCTCGACCGCTTCTGCGGCAGCGGTCTCACCGCCGTCAGCATGGCGGCGGCACAGATCAGGTCCGGCATGGAGGATCTGGTCATCGCCGGCGGCACGGAGATGATGTCGTACATCACGAGCAGCGGGCAGGAAGAAATAGCCGCCGGACTTAAGTCGCCGGGGATCGGCTCGGGCAACGCGCGCCTCCAGCAGCGCCATCCTCAGTCTCATCAGGGCGTCTGCGCCGACGCCATCGCGTCGATGGAGCACATCGGGCGCGAGGCGCTCGACGCCTTCTCGCTCGAGAGCCAGCAGCGGGCCGGCCGCGCGATCAAGGAGGGACGCTTCGAGAGATCGATCGTTCCGGTCCTGAACGAGGACGGCAGTGTCGCCTTGGCCAAGGACGAGTACCCGCGCCCGCAGACCACCGCGCAGGATCTCGCCGGCCTGAAGCCGAGCTTTGCGCAAATCGCGGACTACTCTCCCGACGGCAGTGGAACCACCTTCCGTCAGCTCATCAACCGCCGCTATCCCGACCTCAAGATCGAGCACGTGCACCACGCGGGCAGCTCTTCGGGCATCGTCGACGGCGCCGCCGCGCTGTTGCTGACGTCCAAAGACTATGCGGGCAGGCGCGGCTACAAACCTCGGGCACGCATCGTGGCGACGGCCAATATCGGCGATGATCCGACGCTCATGCTGAATGCGCCCGTTCCGGCCGCACACAAAGTGCTTGCCAAGGCCGGGCTCGGTGTTGCGGACATCGACCTCTGGGAGATCAACGAGGCGTTCGCGGTCGTGGTCGAGAAATTCATTCGCGACCTGCGCCTCGATCGCGGCAAGGTCAATGTGAATGGCGGTGCAATCGCGCTCGGCCATCCGATCGGAGCCACCGGAGCGGTGCTGATCGGCACGGTCCTCGATGAGCTCGAGCGTCGCGAGCTCAAGCGGGCGCTGATCACGATGTGCGCCGCAGGCGGGATGGCCCCCGCGATGATCATCGAACGAGTATGAGACTAAGAATCGCCGCATGTCGCGGCCGTCCCTTTGGCTAAATCAATGGAATCGATATTCGGTACTTCGAAGAACAGCAAGAGACGATCCATCGGGCTCAAGTTGTCGATCATTGCCCGTCAGCTGCGGTTGAACTTCGATCAGAGCACGAAGCTGCGGGGTCTCACGCGCGCCAAGTGGACTCTCATCACGGCGGTCGCGAGTAATCCCGGCGCGACGCAGCGAATCATCGCGCAGGCCCTGGAGGTGAGCGAAATCACCGCCGGGCGCCTGATCGACCGCCTATGCGAGGAGGGGTACCTCAAGAGATCGGAGAACCCGGCCGATCGCCGCGCCTACCGGGTCTATCTGGCGGCGGGCGCACAACCGGTGCTCGACAAGCTCGACGAGGTCGCAAAGGCTCACGAGGCCGAAATTTTTGCGGGCTTCGACAACGAGGATCTGGAGAAGCTGGACGAGCTCCTGGAGGCCATCGCCCGCAATCTGTCGGCGGCCAAGACCATCCGGACCGCCGAAAAATGAGACTCGCTACGGAAGGGCGAGAACCTCGCTCTTGCTCAAGGAAGTCGTGAGCTTGCCGCCGACGTTCGACAGCGTCGAGGCCGGAACGCTCACCATTTTGCCGTCGATGATGATCTGCGCCGAGCCGTCGGGGCCGACGCGATAAACGTTGCCCAGCCGGGTCCCGCTCGAGGTTACGAGCATCTTGCCCTTCTCCGCGACCGCCGCCGTCGCGGCTCCGCTGGATGCATTCTGTGCCGTCGCTGCAAACGTCACCAACGCACAGGCCACCGCAACAAGCCAAGATGTTCTCACGATCGATCTCCTGATGGCGCCGGCGAAACGACTCGCGTAGCGGTTTAATTACTAAGCAACGTTAGTATGTGCCTAAGCAACGTTAGTATTTTCCTCGGGGTACTGTCAAGCCTCGGCCGCCCGGCTGTGAGCCAGTGCTCAGGACGCGCGGCTCCGGCGCCCGTCAGCGGGGCTGCATGCGAATGGCCCCGTCCAGACGCACGGTCTCGCCATTCAGATAGCCGTTGCGGATCATCTCGAGGGCGAGGCTCGCATACTCCTCGGGATGGCCCAGGCGCTTCGGAAACGGCACCATGGCGCTCAGCGACTCCAGCATCTGCGGGCTGGCGCCCGCCATTGCGGGCGTTGCGAAAATGCCGGGCTGGATCGTGACGATGCGTATCCCCTCGCGCGACAGATCGCGTGCGATGGGCAAGGTCATGCCGACGATGGCGGCCTTGGCCGCCGCGTAGGCGGCCTGACCGATCTGTCCATCCGTCGCCGCCGCCGAGGCGGTATTGACCATAACGCCCCGCTCTCCATCGATCGGCTCGAGTGTCATCATCCCCGCCGCCGCACGAGTGATGCAGCGGAACGTGCCGACGGTGTTGAGGCGCAGAACCCATTCGAACTGATCCGACGGAAAGACGCTGATCTCTCCTGTCTTCTTGTCGCGGCGAGCCGTGAGTATCGCGTTGCCGCCGCCCGCACAGCACACGAGCGCCCTTTCCTGTCCCTGTGCGGCCCGAGCCCTGAGGAAGGCCTGATCGACGCTCTGGTCCGAGAGGACGTCGCAGACGCAGAAGGTCGCGCCCGTATCGGCAGCCGCCTTGGCACCCGTCTCCTCGTTTCGATCGAAAATGGCAACGGCTGCGCCCGCGGCGCGCAGCGCCTTCACCGTCGCCAAACCGAGGCCCGAGGCCCCACCCGTCACGACGGCAGCCAACGATGAATCGATCTTCATTCTTGCCTCGGTATGTAGCGAATCGCGACCGCATTGTAGACTCTCACGAGCTCATGGACGCCTGCAATTCGATTCCGCTCGCCTCGGTGGCGCACCGTGCGTTGGCCCGGCTTGCGGCGGCGAGCGGGTCGGCAGCGCTGGCCTCGCTCGACGGCGCGACGATCCTCGGCGAACGGGCGATGCGGGCTGGGTTCCGGATACCGGGCCGAACGTCGGCGGGAGGCGGCTGTCGCTTGTTCGATGCGGTCGGCGACACCCTCGCGCTCAATCTCGCCCGGCCGGCCGACCGGGAGATGCTGCCGGCGCTCCTCGAGACCGACGAGCTGGATGTGAATGACGATGCAGCAATCGCCGCGCACATTGCACGAGCGCACGGCCGGGCGCTGGTGGCGCGCGGCCGTTCGATGGGATTGGCCATCGCAGCCGAGCACGAGAATCAGCCGGAACTCGCGATCGAGGCCCCGCTTGGGTTCGAGTACCGCGGACCGGCGGGAACGATCGCGACCGAGCTCAGCGGCGGCTGCCACTCATCGGCCGGCCTCAGAGGTGCGCCGCGCGTGCTCGACCTCTCGGCTCTGTGGGCAGGGCCCCTTGCGGCTCACCTTCTCTGGCTCGCCGGTGCCGAGGTCGTGAAAGTCGAGAGCCGCTCGCGCCCTGCCCCGCGAGACGGAAACGACGATCTTCACGCCCTGCTCGATCAGGGAAAGGCCGCAGTGGCCCTCGACCTCACAGATCCTGAGGATCGGCACGCATTGCTTTCGCTCATCGCCGCCTCCGACATCGTCATCGAGGCGGCGAGACCGCGAGCGCTCGCGCAGCTCGGTATCGATGCCGGCGCGATCGTCCGCACCACACCCGGTCTGGTGTGGATCAGCATTACGGGGCATGGCGCTGCCGGCGAGGCAGCGGATTGGGTCGGCTTCGGCGACGACTGCGGCATCGCCGGGGGAATGAGCGCCGCATTGAGAAGCGCCGCCGGCCGCGCGGGGTTCGTCGGTGATGCCATCGCCGATCCGCTCACGGGAGTGTTCGCCGCGCTCGCGGCGTGGGAGGCCATGATCTCGAGGCGAGGTGCGCGCCTCGGCCTCTCGATGAGGCACGTGGTGGCGCGCTGTCTCGCCGCCGCGAGGCACGAGAATCCCCAGTCGCTGCAATGGTGCTTGAGAATGTGGGCGCGCGCGGCGGGGCACCCCTTTCCCGCCGTGACGCGGCGGCCCATCGAAGCGCGGTGCCCCTTCCGTGGGGACATTCGTGCGTACCTTAAGCGGTCAAACTCGGCCTGACACCTGGATCGAGGCGCCGGTAATTGCGCGGGCTCCGTGGGAGGACAGGAACACGATGACGTCTGCGAGCGCCGCAGGATCGACCCAGCGTGTGAAATCTGCCTTCGGCATGTCTGCGCGATTGGCGGGCGTATCGATGATCGTCGGCAGCACGGCGTTCACGTTGATGCCCTTGTCCTTGAGCTCTTCGGCCAGCGCCTCGGTGAACTTGGCAACACCGGCCTTGGAGGCGGTATAGGCTCCCATTCCCATGCCCGCCTTGGCGGCGGCGGCCGCCCCGACATTGATGATGCGCCCGCCGGACGCAGGGAAATGCGCGAGCACGGCCTTGCACGCGCACACCGCCGTCTTGAGATTGATGGCGTACAGAAAATCCCAGGTCTCGAGGCTGCCGTCGGCGATCGTTTCCCAGCGGAACCCGCCGGCGATATTGACCAGCACGTCGATTGCACCGAGCTTCGAGGCCGCAGTGTCCATGGCGCGGCGGGCCTGTGCCGGATCGGTGAGGTCGACGCCGTCGATGAAGACATGTGAGCCGCCGATGGCCTCGAGCAGGCCTTGCGAAGGCGCGGCGCGATCAATCAGGGCAAGACTCGCACCCGCCGCCATGAACGTACGCGCGACCCCCGCGCCCAGTGCGCCGGCGGCGCCGGTAATCACAACCCGCTGCAATGCTTCCGACATCGAAATTCCCTCACGCGGCGTGGCGGCCGCCGTTGACGCTCAACGTGTGACCCGTGATGTAGCCGGCTTCTTCCGAGGCGAGGAACGCGCAAGCGTTTGCGATATCCTCCGGGCGTCCCGGTCTTTTCATCGGCGAGTTCGCAGCCTGACCCGCGATGCCGCCCGCGATGCTCGCCGTGCTCGCCTGCAGCATCGGGGTGTCCACGAATCCCGGCGGAATGTTGTTCACGGTGACGCCTGCCGCTGCGAGCTCGAGCGCCAACGACTTGGTGAACGCGATGACCCCGCCTTTCGAGGAGGCGTAAGTCGTCATGCGCGCGCTGCCGGTCTGTGCGCTCGACGAGGATATGTTGATGACGCGGCCCCAGCCCGCCGAGAGCATGTCGGGCAGCACCGCCTGCGTGCAGAGGAACATGCTCTTCAAGTTCACGAACATGATCCGCTCCCATTCCGCTTCCGTCACTTCGAGAAACGGTCTGAATGAAGTCATGCCGGCATTGTTCACGAGGATCTGAACGGGACCCAGCTCTGCGTGGACGCGCGCGACCCCGGCATCGATCTGCGCGCGAGACGATACGTCGACGTTGCAAGCAACCGCTCGCCCGCCCGCCGCGGCCAGCTCCGCAGCCGCGCGCTGTGCGCCCGCGTAATCGATATCCCACACGCCGATACCGACACCGTCGCGCGCAAGGCGGCGACAGGTGGCGAGCCCGATGCCCGATGCGCCGCCCGTCACAATCGCATTTTTTCCCGTCAATGGCATAAAGAGCCCTCTTGAGTGAATTAAATCAGGCGATCGCCTCGACACCGTGCAGAGTCGTGCGGTGCATCATGCGGCCCGACGATGCCTCGTAGGGAATCACGCGGTGCATGGTCCCACAGTTGTCCCAGATCACCAGGTCACCCACCTGCCATTGGTGCTGATACACGATCTCGCGACGGGTCGCATGCGCCTCGAGTTTCGCGAGGAGCGAGCGGCCCTCCGCCGGAGACATCCCCACCACATAGCCGGCGGTCGCGCCCAACACCAGAGATTTGCGTCCCGTCCTGTGGCGCCAGACGAGCGGATGCTCCTTCACGCTCCCTCTCGCACGCCAGATCGCCAGATCGCGGTCGCTGGGATTGGGCGTGGTGAGTCGATTCGCCGCCTCCAGGCTGTGCCCGATGCGCAGGGACTCATAGAACGGCCGCTCCGATGCCGCAAGATCATCGTACGCCGCGTAGGTATTGCAGAATTCGGTCTGGCCGCCCGCGGCGGAAACCTGCCGCGCGCTCAGCATGGTCGCGCGCGCCGGAATATCGTCCGTCGCGCCGTCGATGTGCCAATAAATGGTGCCCTTCAAATACTCGGCCGCTTCGTTGTGCTTGGGGTCGAGCGAGACCTTGAAGATCGGGTCGCGGCTTCCGTCGGCGCGCTTCCCGCCTTGCGGAATGATGTCGCCGAGCCTTGCACTGAATGCGACCTGTTCCTCATCCGAGAGAGTGACTCGAGGGAAGATCAGGACTCCGTGGCGCTCGAGCGCCTCCAGGCACTCCTCCGCGAAGGCGGGCCTCATCAGCTCCTCGCGGCTCACCAGGGCTCGCGCGCCGATGCGCGCCGACAGGGGCTGAAAGCGACTGACCATGCTCATTCTCAGGTCAGACGAGGCCTTGCTTGGCCGTTGCCCTGCTTCACCAGCTCCTCGAGGTCCGCATATTTGTCGGGCCGGAGCGTACCGTGCAGACACAGGCGCAGCACTTCGCGAGTGAACCGCTTCGACATCTGCTGGCGCTCCTTGGCGCTGCGCGCATGCGATCGCGCCCAAACGGGCCAAAGAAACGCCCCCGCAAGCAGCAGCACGGAGACCACCTCCGCATCGATACCCGGTTGAGCGAGATTGGTCTTGGCGAAGCGCTCGAAATTCGACACGTATTGCTGCCAGAACGGATCGTTGGCCGGTCTTCGTGAGCTCAGCAGCTCGAAGAGCCAGACGCGTCCGATTTCCGGATTTTCCATCGCGAACCCCGCGAGGTGCTCCGTGATCCCGGCGATGTCGACGGACTCCACGGGCTGGTCCCGCGCGACGGCCGGATCCCCGAAGACCGTTCGATACAGCTTGTCGCTGACCCACGCCGCCGTGGCTTCGATCAATTGCTCGCGAGTCTGGAAGTGCTGGTAGGCCGTGCCGCGATTGACGCCCGCACGTTGCGCGACCTGCGCGACGCTGACGCCCTCTTTACCATCCTGAGACAGTTGTTGCCGGGCGGCCTCGAGAATCGCCTCTCGTGTGCTTTGTGGATCGCGTTTCCGACGCGGGCGCTTGGTGGCAGCAACCGGTGCGGATCGCCCGCTCGTACCAGGAGGAGTAGTCATATCGATGGTCATCAGGGAGGCTTTGAAAACATTAGCAGATTTGTCGCGGGGCTGCTTCATCATCGGCGACGGTCGCTTGAGCTCAGCCCTCGATTTCAATTTCGCAGACAGTGTCGCGGGGCACGCCCTGGCAGGCGAGCGTGAAGCCTGCCGTCAGGTCCTGATCGCTCAGAATGTGATTCTCGCGCAGCATCACCTCCCCCTTGAGCCGCTTCACCATGCAGGTGCCGCACACCCCCTGTTCGCAATTCGACGGCGCCCATACGCCTCCCCGGCGCATGGTCTCGAGCAAGGTCTCGCCGCGCTGATACTTCAGATGGTGGATACGCCCACCCTGGCGCACGGTCACGATCACGGGAGCCGGTTGCGACTCGGGCGGAGGCGGTGTCGTGCCAGTCAAATGCGTGCGTGGCGGGCTACTCGTGTCTGGGGGGTGGATTGTATGAAACCCGCCCGCTCAAATCAACACCGTTGTTGATTAGTCGCGGGGACGGCTTCTGGCGTATCCTTGGCGGTCTCTAAGCACACCGGGCGAGCGAACATGAAAAAGATCGATGTCGGTGGGATCGGTATCGCGTATGAGCTGATCGGCGACGGCAAGCGAACCGCCGTGATCACGCCGGGAGGGCGCTTCTCCAAAGACACGCCGGGCGTGAGAGAGCTGGCCGGCAAGCTGGCCGAGGGCGGCCTTCGGGTATTGATCTGGGACCGCCCGAACTGCGGCGAGTCCGATCTTTGGTTCCGCGGGCCGAGCGAATCCCTGCTGAACGCCGATGCGCTCGCAGGGCTGTTGCGGGCTCTGAATCTCGCGCCCGCGTTGCTCGTCGGCGGCTCTGCGGGCTCGCGCGTCTCACTCCTCACCGCCATCCGCCATCCCGATGTCGCCGAGCGCCTTTTTCTGCTGTGGGTCAGCGGTGGCGCGATCGGACTGTCCGTCCTCGCCTACCACTACTGCCACGATCCGCTGGCGGCCGCCTCAATGGGGGGTATGCCCGCCGTTGCCGCGCTTCCCGGATTTGCGGAACCGCTCAGGCGAAATCCGGAGAATCGCGCGAGACTGCTCGGCGAGGACACCGGCGCGTTCATCCGGACGATGAAAACTTGGGCCGAGACATACCTTCCCGCCGCGGACTCGCCCGTGCCCGGCACCACAGCGGCGCAATTGCGGGACCTCAAGATGCCCACGCTCGTACTCAGAAGCGGGGAGTCGGATTTTCATCATCCCCGCGTGACCAGTGAAGCCGTACATGCATTGATCCCGGGCGCCCGGATCGCCGAGCCCCCGTGGGGAGATCGCGAATGGCTGGAGCGGCTGCAGGCTCAGGCTGCGGGCGAGGGATTGTTCGCGCGATGGCCGTTGCTCGCGCCCCAGATCCTCGAATTTGCGCTCGCCTGAGCGTTCCCCTTCTCTTACTAATTTTCCGAGGAACCGACATGTTCAAAGCGATCTTGATCGACAAGCAGGATGGCAAGCAATCCGTGCGGCTCGCCGAAGTCGATGAAGCGCAGTTGCCCGAGGGCGCCGTCTCCGTGCGCATCGCCTATTCCACGATCAACTACAAGGATGGGCTCGCGATCACCGGGAAATCGCCGGTCGTGCGCAAATTCCCGATGATTCCGGGAATCGATTTCGCGGGTGTCGTCGAATCAAGCACGAGCGATGACTGGCGCGAGGGCGAGCGCGTGCTGCTGAACGGCTGGGGCGTCGGCGAGGGGCACTGGGGCGGCCTGGCACAGAAGGCTCGCGTCAATGCGGCCTGGCTGCAACGGCTGCCGGAGCCGTTCAGCGCGCAGCAGGCGATGGCGATCGGCACCGCCGGCTACACCGCCGCTCTTTGCGTCGAGGCGCTCGTGACGCATGGGCTCAGGCCCGACCGCGGCGAGGTGCTCGTGACCGGCGCATCCGGAGGCGTCGGGAGCGTCGCGATCGCCCTGCTCGCTCGCGCCGGCTTCAACGTCGTCGCATCGACCGGCAAGCTGAGCGAAAGCGACTACCTCAAGTCCCTCGGTGCGACCCAGGTGATGGATCGCAATGAGCTCGGGCAACCGGGCAAGCCGCTGCAGAAGGAGCGGTGGGCGGCTGTCGTGGACTCGGTCGGAAGCCACACCTTGGCAAATGCCTGCGCGCAGACCCGCTACCGGGGCCTCGTGGCCGCCTGCGGACTCGCGCAGGGAATGGACTTTCCGGCGAGTGTTGCCCCTTTCATCCTGCGCGGCGTCTCGCTGCTCGGAGTCGACAGCGTGATGGCGCCTCGGGAGCTGCGCGAGCCGGCCTGGACTCGCCTCGCGCGCGATCTCGATACCGCGGCGCTCGACCGCATCAGCAAAGTCGTTGGGCTCGGCGAAGTACCGGACGCGGCGCAAGAGCTCATCTCGGGAAAGATCCGCGGCCGCATCGTCGTCGATGTAAACCGCTGAGGAGGCTTCCATGGGTGCACTGTCGGGCAAAGTGGCTGTGGTGACGGGCGCGAGCCGCGGCATCGGCAAGGGCATCGCCCTCGCCCTCGCGGACGAGGGTGCCACGGTCTACGTCACCGGACGCACCGTGACCCCCGGCTCGTATCCGCTCCCCGGCACCGTCGGTGAGACCGCTGCGGAAGTCGATCGCCGCGGCGGCAAGGGAATCGCCGTGCCGGTGGATCACGGCAACGACGACGCGGTCGCGGGTCTCTTCGAGCGGGTGAGGCGCGACCAGGGCCGCCTCGACCTGCTTGTCAATAATGCCTTCTCTTTGCCCGAAGACCTGACCGAGCCGCAGCCTTTCTGGGAGAAGCCTCTCTCGAACTGGGAAATGGTCGACGTGGGTGTGCGCTCGAACTTCGTCGCGGCATGGCATGCGGCCAAATTCCTGGTGCCCCAGAAGTCCGGCCTCATCGTGGCGATCTCGGGCTACGTGGGAGTGACTTACACCTACGGCGTCGTGTTCGGCACCTGCAAATCCGCCGTCGATCGGATGGCGCGTGACATGGCGGTCGAGCTCAAACCCCACAACGTCGCCTCGCTGTCGATGTGGTGCGGCCTGACTTTCACCGAACGCGCTCATCGCAACCTCGGCAGGGACCCCGCGATGAAGTCTCAAATAGTGACGAACCCTCTGGTGGGCTCGTCCGTCGAGTTTCCCGGGCGCGTGATCGCGGCGCTCGCCAAGGACCCGAACATCATGCGCCGCTCCGGCGGAACGTTCATCGGGGCCGAGCTCGCGCGGGACTACGGCGTCACCGACATCGACGGCAGCGTCCCGCCTTCGCTGCGCGAGCAGCGCGGCGCCCCCATCTGGCAGCCCGTCTAGCATGAACGAGCCCATCGTCCCGGCGGAGCTCGCCCGGCTCTCAGAGCTGCTCGCTCGACAGGACATTCTCGACTGCCTCATACGGTTCAGCCGGGGAATGGACCGATTCGATCGGGATCTGTTTCTTTCGGCTTTCCATCCGGACGCCGTCATCGCGGCGGGCGAATTCGTCGGCGGTCCGGTGCCCCTGTACGATTGGGCCTCGAAGCTGCATGAGCGCGGACAATCGGGCACGCACCACAATCTGCTGAATCACACCTGCGACATCGACGGCGACGCTGCCCACACCGAGACGTATTATCTGTTCGTCGGGCGCAATCGTGACGACAGCAACTGGATAGCCGGCGGACGCTACATCGATCGGCTCGAGCGGCGCGATGGGGCCTGGAAGATTGCCCTGCGCACCAACGCCATCGAATGGTCAGGCATAGTCCCCACGCTGCCCATACCGTTCGCCGATGTGCCGGACATCCACCAGAACGGCGCTCCGTCCCGGAGCAAGGACGACAGTTCCTATCGGCGGCCGCTCACCAACCGACGCAAGCCGCACATTCCCCCTGCTTAAGAGGCGTGCTGCCTGAACAGAGTCTCGCTGTGATCGCCGTGCGCCTTGCCCAACGAATGACTGGTGAGAAACGGCATGCCCAACAATCCTCGCGACCAATCGACCGACTGCCCGAAATCCTTCAGCCAGTCATAGAGCATCGTGCGATGCGAAATGCGCCATTCCTGGTTGCGCTTCTCCATGCGGTCCAGATAACGCCCACCGATCACGATGTCGCGCTCCTCTGTTCCCATAGCGATCCGATGGTAGGCCGTCACATGCGTTTCCACGAGCGCGGCATCGGCATTGAGCTCGATGAGACTTTGTCCCAGGGTGTGCAACGTGACGGGAATGGTGGGCGCGCCCGGCACGACCCAGGCCAGGTATTCCTTGAACGAGCCCAAAAAGACGCCGTGATCGACCCTCGCGTCCGGCCAGTAACATGCGCTCAGCATGTCCGCATCGCGGCGATCCTCGCCGCGGCTTACGCGCGCTACGCAATCGCGGATATTCTCCCGATCGATCAGCCGACTCAGATCCGCCTCGCTCATTTGTGAAACACTACGCCTTTGAGGATGCTTAGTCACCCCGTGGGAGGGTATGATCGCAGGCACCCATGACCTTCGCAGCCACACCCATCACCCCTCGCATCGGCACGCAGATCGACTCCGATGCGCAGACTCTGCTCGGCGGCAGCCGTGCAAAGGAAATCCGCGCGCTTCTGGAGCAGCGGGGTGTCCTGGTGTTTCGCAGAGCCGATCTCACGGATGAGCAACAGATTGTATTTGCCCGCACGCTCGGCGGCGTGATCGAGCAGGGCGAGAAAGGCATCTTCAAGGTCACGCTGGACACCAAAGAGAATGCCATGGCCGACTATTTGCGCGGCACGATCCTCTGGCATATCGATGGTTTCAGCGATGATGTCCCGACGCTGGCATCGATGCTGAGCGCGAGAAGATTGTCCTCGACGGGCGGCCAGACCGAGTTCGCCAACACGTACGCAGCCTTCGACGACCTTCCGGAGACGCGCAAACAGGAGCTGCAGAGGCTGCGCGTGGTGCACACCATGATTGCGACGCAGCGCGATGTCTTTCCGAATCCGACGCCGGAGATGCGTGCGGCATGGGCGAGGTTCGCCGACAAGATCCATCCCCTCGTATGGACGCACCGCTCGGGACGCAAATCTCTGGTGCTGGGATCGAGTGCCTCGCACATCGTCGGCATGAGCATGGATGCCGGTCGCGCATTGCTCGATGAGCTGTTGGCGTGGGCGACGCAGCCCCGATTCGTGTACCGGCATGAGTGGTCGATCGGCGACCTCGTCATTTGGGATAACACGGGATGCATGCATCGCGTCGAGCCCTATCCTCCGGATAGCGGTCGCATGATGCATCGCACTACGCTGGTCGGCGAGGAAGCCATCGCCTAAATGGCCGCCACCGACCGCATCGTCCCCTCACGTCCACGCCGCTCGGCAGGATCCGCGCCGTTGCGCCACCCCGGCACTGCGCGACGCACCTCGAGCATCGAGACCACCTGGCCTGACGGCCGGGCAGGGAACATGCGGCAGATCGGCCGCGCGCGCGACATCGTCACCCGCGCGCGCCGGCGCGCCGGTCCTGTGCGCCGAAGACTCGTTCGATGCGCTGCTCAAGCCCGACCGTACGATCCTCGCGATCGAGGCCGCTCCCGCAAGGGCCGGCTTGTCGCGCCTCATCGGAGCACGGGGAGGTGGACGACTGCGTCATGCCCTCGAAGAGTTCGTGCCGGAGGAGCGGCGCAATGCGACGCCGCTGTATCTCATCCTCGACGATATCTCGGGCGCGAGTCTCGTCGCCCAGTGGGCCTGGTCGCAATGGGAAAAAAACTGGCTCGACGTCGGGCGCGGCGGCATCGGCGCGCCCGCAGCTGGAAAAAATGATCCAGGACATGGAAGGCATCTGCACCGGATTCGCTCCGGGCTCGAGCAGCCTCGATACGGCGCGGCTGATCGATCGGACCGACGACGGCACCCCGGCGCCGGACCTGCGTCACCCGGATGATCCCGACGGATGGCATGCATTTACGGTTCACGATGGCCCGCAGATGCGGCGGGCGCGGCGCATCGATGTCCGGATGGACGATGTGATCGTGATCGACGCTGCGTTCCAGGACAGCGCCGCAAAGCCCGACGGCACGCGCGCCGCATTGCACGAGTATTCATTGACTGCAACCGCAGACCCCAGGACGCTTCGCTTGCTGTCCCTCGACGCCACGCCTCGGGTACTGCCGTTTGCCGAATGTCCGGGCGCGGTGAGGAATATCTCGCGGCTTCTCGACGGCAGGCTGGCGGATTTGCGCCAGACGGTGCTCGATGAGCTGCCCGGTACGCTCGGCTGCACCCATTTGAACGATGCGCTGCGGGCGCTCGCCGAAGTGCCCGCCATGGTGAATCATTTGCGCGAGACGGCGGGAGCCGCATGAGCCTTCGCTTGGCCGAACCGGGGTGCGAGCCATGACCATACCGTCCCATGTGCCCCCGGAACTGGTGCGTCCCATCGGTCTCACCGAGGGTCCGGAGTTTCTGGCGGCCCCGCATGCCTTCATGGCGGGCCTGCACGACACACACCCTCCGATCTTCTTCAGCACCAGCCAGCACGCGAGCAACGCGTGGATGCTGATCAAGTATGAGGATGTGTTCTTCGTGCTGAGACATCCCGAGCTCTTTACCACCGCGGGGGCCACTCCTTTTCCCCGCGATCCGAACGATTACTTCTACATGATCCCGCTCGAGATCGATCCGCCGGATCACCGCAAGTATCGGGCGATGATCGACCCGATGGTCTCGCCGAGAGCAGTCGCGGCGATGGAAGAGTCCATCCGCACACTGGCGAATCAGCTGATCGATAAGTTCATCGACGAGGGCGGCTGCGAATTCACGACGGACTTCGGCAGGCCCTTGCCCGTCTCCGTTTTTCTCGGCCTGATGGGCCTACCCCAGGACATGCGCGATACCTTCGTCGGCTGGGCCATGGGCTTGCTGCACGCCCAGGATCGAAAGATTGCAGAGCGCAGCATGCGTGAGACCGTCGCCTATCTGAAAGAGGCGATCGCGGAGAAGAAGCAGCGACCCGACGGCAGCGTATTGAGCGCCATCGTGCACGGCAATGCGGATGGCCGGCCGTTGACACCGCAGGAGGTCTTCGGCTTCACGTTCTTTCTTTTCATCGCGGGCCTGGACACGGTATTTGCGACGCTCAACAATGTGTTTGTGTGGTTCGCGCAAAATCCGGAGCGGCGCCGGGAAATCATCGCCGAGCCCGACAATATCGGTGGAGCGGTGGAAGAGCTGCTGCGCGTGTTCTCCGTGACCTTCTCCGGGCGCACACTCACGCAGGACTATGAGATGCGTGGGGTGAAGCTCAAGAAGGGTGACAAGGTGACGTCCATCTTGCCGGCCGCCAACTACGATCCGGCCGCCTTCGAAAGCCCCAAGGACCGTGAATTTCCGCCGCAAGCGCAAGCCCAACCTGGCGTTTGCCGGCGGCGTGCACAGCTGCATGGGCGCGCACCTCGCGCGGCTGGAAATGAAAATCTCGATCACGCGAGTTCCTGCGCCGCATCCCCGAGTTCGCGCTGAAGGAAGGCACGCAAGATCGAATACTGGCCCGGCGGCGTCGTCGGGCCGAAGCTCCGTGCCGCTCCGCTGGTGAGTTCGGCTCAGCGCGCCGTCCACTCGGAAGTCAGAGCGTAGTCCGACAGATATTTGGTGGAGCTCCAGCCGCCATCGACGACGATGACCTGGCCGTTGATGAAGCTGCCGCCCGGCGAGCACAGGAACGCGATGGTGCTCGCAATATCGTCCGCGGTCCCCATGCGATGGTGCGGCGTCATCTCGACATTGATTCGGCGGAATTTCTCGTCCTGCATGCGCCCCTCGGTCATCGGCGTCGGCACCACACCGGGTGCGACGGCGTTGCAACGAATCCCCGAGGGACCGTACTGGCAGGCGATGTGCGAGGTCAGTCCGGTCAGTCCGGCCTTTGCCGCGGAATAGGCCCCACCGCGCATGCCGCCGACGACCGCGAACGTCGAGCTCACGTTGATGATGGCCGAGCCGGGCTTCATGTGCGGAAGGGCCTCCCGCGCCAGCCGGAACGGCGCGCGCAGCATCAGGTTGAGAAAGAAATCCAGGGTCTGATCGTCCGTCTCGTGCAGGGGCTTGGGGCGTCCCACTCCCGCGTTGTTGATGAGGAAGTCGATCCGGCCCCAGCGGGCCACTGCGAGATCCACGATGCGCTTCGGCGCCTGATCGTCGGTCACATCGACCGCCAGGGTTGCCACGCGGCTCGAATCGCCGATCGTCTCGGCCAAATGCGCGAGGCGCGCCTCGTCGCGTCCCACGCCGACGATCGCCATGCCCATCTGGGCGAGCTTCACGGCGGTCGCGAAGCCGATCCCGCTGCTTGCTCCCGTGATGATTGCCACCTGCGGGGGTTGGTTATTCGTCATACGCCTCCGATGCGCCGGCGCGCGTCTCATTGCAAAATCCGGTGAGTAATCTTATCAGCATCAGGGGTCCGGTTCTTTCGCGTAGCATATCGTGCAGGGTCCCCATGAGCTCGGTACGGTGACTAAGGTTCCCAAACGTCAACTGGTTCAGGCGGCCGCCGCGAAGCTCCGCGACTTGATCCTCGCCCGCGAGGCCGGCGCCCAGATCGGATCGCTCCATGAGGTGGCTCGGCTGCTCGACGTCGGTATCGTCACCGTACAGCAGGCCGCTCGCATTCTCGAGCATGAGGGACTGCTCGCCGTGCGACGCGGACCCGGCGGCGGCTATTACGGCACCCGGCCGGACGAGGCCGCGCTGGAGCGGGCATTCGCCGCTTATCTGCGGGTGCACGGATTCGGACACCGCGAATCTCACCGGATCATGTCGCTGCTGGATTGCGAGGTCGTCCCGGCTGCGGCGCGCTGCGCGGACGAGGGCCTGCGAAACGCCATCCCGGCACTGATCGAGCGCTTGGATCGGAGTGAATCGATCGACGACCGCGTTGCGTTCGAGATGGAGCTGCGCGACCTCTTGCTGCGGATGGTGGCAGGACCGCTGCTCGGTCTTCTCTGCCGTGTCACGTTGCGACTGTACGTTCACCCGCGGGCGGCCCTCGTGTTCGACGGCAAGGAAGGCATCGCCGAATGGAAAAGCGCCCGCCGTCGGATCCTCGAGGCGATTCTCGCGCAGGACGATGAGCTCGCGCAGTTCGAGGCCGAGCGCTATCGCCGCCTGGTGTTATCGCGCGTTCGCGAAAAGGATGACGCGAATACGCCCCCGGGCCGCTGAGGCCGCCTCGCATCAGGGGCGCAGCACCCAGCCTCCGTCCACGTGCAGTACCTGCCCCGTGATCCAATCCCCCGCCGATGAGCACAAGAGCAACAGAGCGCCGACCAATTCGTCGGGTTGGCCGCGCACCCGCATCGCGACGGTGGCCTCCAGGAGTTTCACGAACGGCGAGTCGTCCGGCGTGAGCAACTTGCCGGCATCGCTCATGGTATTCCCCGGAGCGATGGCGTTGACGTTGATCTTGTCGCGTCCCAACTGACGCGCGAGCGTCGTGGTCAAACCGACCAAAGCCAGCTTGCCGACACCGTAAACCGATTGGGCGGGGAACGCGCCCCCCGACACCTGGTTGATGATCTTGCCACCGCCCCTTTTTCGCATGAGCGGAACCATCGCCTGGGCGCAGATCAGGGCACCGGTGAGATTCACGTTCAAGATGCGATTCCACTGGTCGATCGGAATATCGATTGCGGGCAGATACCCGAGCTCCGCCATGAGTGCGGCGTTGTTGACCAGGATATCGACGCCGCCGAAGGCATCCGCCGCGGCCTTCGCCAGGTGCTGAACCGATTCGGGCTCTGTGATGTCCGCGCACACCGCGATGGCGTTGCCGCCGGCCGAGGCGATCTCATCGCAGACACTCTGCGCGCCTTCCGCCTTGATGTCCGCGACCACCACCGAGGCGCCGGCGCCGCCGAGACCGAGCGCGTAGGCACGTCCGATGCTGTTGCCGCGTCCCCCCGCACCGGTCACCACGGCGACCTTGCCGTCGAGTCGAAATTGATCGATCGCAAAGGTCATATTCCATTTCTCCTAGGATGAGGCAGGAGCCTCGGCGGATTCCCGCTGCACGAAGTCCAGAAACGGCGCGGCCACCTCGCGCAACGCGGCGAACGACGCATTCGCACCGAGGACCTCGCCCAGCAGCCGGAGGTCCTTTGCCAGCAATTTCGCGCCGTGACCAAACGCGCCCGGAGCGGGCAGCCGCGCGTAGACCTCGAAGCCGTAGCTTCGGCCGCTGCTCACCTTGACGATCTCGCGTAACGCCCCCCGATCGAGCCCGAGCGCCGCACCGACGGCGAGTGCGTGATGCGCGATGGCGAGATGCGCCGCCATCAGCGCATTGTTGACGAGCTTCGCCATCTGGCCGGTGCCCACCCCGCCGACGCGCACGACGAGCCCTCCGAACGTATCGAAAATCGGGCGCGCGGCAGCAAACGCCTGCTCTTCACCCCCGACCATGACCGTGAGCGTCCGTGCGGCGGCGGCGGGTCCTCCGCCGCTCACGGGCGCATCGAGCAGTGCGATTCCGCGCACCGCGGCTTGCTGCGCGAGATCGACCACCGTGTCGGGATGGACGGTGGAGTGGACCGCGATATACCCACCCGGCCGCATGGCGGGAAGGAGCTCCGCACACACCTGCCGGACACCCGCGTCGTCGACGACGCAGATTCCGACGTGATCCGCGCGAGCTCCCATGTCGGCGACCCGGCCTACGCGCTCGGCCGGCGTATCGTCGAAGGGACCGAGAGTCTCCGAGCGGCGAGCCCAGAGGAGGAGCGGATAGCCGGACTCCACGATACGTCGCGCCATCGGTCCACCCTGACTTCCGAGGCCAATGAAACCGACGGTCCTCATACGCTCTAGCCCGCCGTAATGCCGCGATCGATGTTGATGCAGGCGCCGTGGTAGCTGCGCCCGGCATCGGATGCGAGGAACGCGATGATGTCCGCCACATCGTCGATCTCGACCAGGCCACGAAGACCCGAGAAGCGTTTGATCAACGCGTGATCCGCCCCCTCGGGCATCCTGATGTCCTTGGCGATGTTGGTGAGCATGCCGCCCGGCGCGACGGCGTTGAATCGAATGGGCTGGTGCACGTACTCCATGGCGAGCGCCTTGGTCATATGCGTGAGCCCGGCCTTGCTCGCGCAGTAGGCCGCGGCGTAAGCCTCCCCGACGAACGCGGCCGAGGATGTCACATTCACCACCGCACCGTGCGTTTGGAGCAAGTGCGGGATTGCCGCCTGCATCAGATAAAATGGAGCGCTCAGATTGACGGCGAGCGTGCGCTCGTAGTCGGCGGCCCGCATCTCATGCGCATTGCAAAGCACGATGATGCCGGCGACATTGCAAAGCGCGTCGAGTTTGCCGAACTTGGCGACCGCGGCGTCGACGGCCCTCGCGCAGTTGTCGCGCATCGACAGATCGGCCGCATGAACCAGGACGCTCGAGCCAAGCGCGCGCAACTGCGCTGCGGTTTCCTCGAGTGCCGCGGCGTTCACGTCCACGACGCAGAGATCGGCGCCGACGCGCCCCAATGCATACGCGGTCGCTCGCCCCAAGCCGGAAGCCGCCCCGGTCACGAGAGCGGCCTTGCCTTTCATGTCACTTGCCGACGGCATAGGTGCTTCGCTCAATTGCGGCGCCTGTCATTGGTACGGCAGTCCTTTCGTCACACGCTCCCCCATCTCGAGCACGGCCGCTTGCATCACCGAGGCCTTGGGCCAGCCGCCGTCCACGGCGTACTGCAGGACGAACTCCTGCATCTCCGCGACGGTTGCGTTCCCGCTCGCCATGGCCGCGTAGGTGTGCGTGCGAATCGGCGTGGTTGCCGAGGAGTCCGCCACGCCGACGAGTGTTATCCATCGCCGCGCGCGCTGATCCAGTCCGGGCCGCATCCATACTTCGCCGAAAACGAAATTGATGATCCCGCCCTCGACGTACGGCGTGACCGGAGGCGGCGCCGGTAAGAGCATCACCGACGCGAAGTTCGCCGCCCCGTCGGCGAGACGCTGCGCAGGATCCCACGGCTTATCCCTGATCGGCGGACAGTCGGCCGGCGCGAGACCGATCTCGTCGGCAACGCGCGTCACAGCGGTGTCGAGTGCGACCCCACGCGACCAGCCGGCGTACACGGCAAGCTGCAGAGCGGCTTCCCGCAGCTCGGCAAGCTTGATCTCGCCGAGCGTCAGCGCTCCGCGGACGTAGCCATCGACGACGTCCGGTCGGCCGCCCTCGCACACCGCCGCGCATATCGCGATGAGAAAGCGCGATCGGCGGTCGAGCCCGGGCCGCGTCCACACCTCCGAAAAAACATAATCACGCCAGGATGCCTCCATCAGGGTGCGCGGTGCCCGCGGGACCCCGCCGAGCAACTCGGTTGCCTGCTGCACTCCGCGACGAGCGCGCTCGGCCGGGTCGCGCGAGCTCATTTGGCGCTCTGGGGCTTGGCGAGGTTCATCCACACGTTCTTCACCTGCAGGAATTCGTGCAAACCCTCCTCGCCCCCCAAGCGCCCGTAGCCGCTCTTCTTAACCCCGCCGAATGGCGCGAAAGGCTGCATCCCCTCGCCCGAGCCGTTCACTTGCACCATGCCGGCTTGCATTTGGCTCGCGACGTAGTGGGCGCGGCGCAGATTCTGGGTGTGGATATAGGCGCCGAGGCCGTAGCTCGTGCCGTTCGCGAGCGCAATCGCCTCCTCCTCGCTATCGAAGGGCGTCACCGCGAGCACCGGGCCGAAGACTTCGCTCTGAGCGAGTGCGGTGCCGTGATCCACGTCGGCAATGATAGTCGGCGGCAGATAGTACCCGTCGGCATGCTCGCCGCTCAATCGCCGACCTCCCGTCACGAGCCGCGCACCATCCTTCTCAACGGCCGTATCGATCACTCCCAAAATACGCTGCACCGACGCTTCAGAGATGATCGGACCCATCACGGTCGAGGCGTCGAGCGGATCGCCGACCTTGATGTGGGCGGCGACGGCCTGGAGCATCTTCAGATACGGCTCGTAGATCGACCGCTCCACCAGCAACCGCGTGCCGTTGACGCAGCCCTGGCCGCTGACGCTCACGGCACCGGCGAGTCCGCGACGGCATGCCTCCTGCAAATCGGCATCGGCGAACACGATCACGGCGGACTTGCCGCCGAGCTCCAGTCCGCATGGCCTCAACGCCTCCGCGGCGCTGCGAAGCACTTTCCGCGCCGTCGAGCCGCTGCCGACAAACTGGATCTTGTCGATGCCCGGATGCGCGACGATCGCCTCGCCGATGTCCGCTCCGCCGGCCACCATGTTGACAACGCCGGCGGGAAAGCCCGCCTCGAGAAATAGCTCGCCGAGACGCATGACCGTGAAGGGTGCGAGCTCCGGGGCCTTCACCACGATGCAATTTCCTGCCGCGAGCGCCGGCGTCATCACCATCGTCGCCGCGAACAGCGGCCCATTCCATGGAATGATGGCGCCAATCACCCCGTAGGGCTCATGAGTCACATAATTATGTGCCGGCCCACTCCAAGTACTGATCGTCTCGCCGTGGATCTTGTCGGCCCATCCGCCGAAGTAACGAAATTTTTGCGCGGCGTCTGCGGGCATGAACGCAGCCATCATCGACGGCGAGCCGTTTTCGAGCGTGCAGAGCTCGGCGAGCTCTTTCGCGTGCTGCTCGATTACCCCGGCCAGCCGGAACATCAGATCCCGACGCTTGTCACCGGGAAGCGCGCGCCAAGCCGGGAAAGCCGCCCGCGCCGCTTGTACCGCGTCATCGACGTCTTGCGTCGAGGCGAGGCCGATCTCGCATGTGACGCGGCCGTTCGCGGGATAGATATGGCGCTGCACGCTTCCGGAGCCGCGCTCCATCAACCGTTCACCGATAATGACCGGATGTCGCGGGACTCGCGCGGTATCAGGGCTGCTGAAACTCATGGCTGTCCCCCCAATAATGTACCGATATTATGGAGACAGGCAGTGTATGTCACCCAATACATTTTTACATTGCAATATTTATATGCATGTATTTAAGTAAACGGGATCCGCGCAGGATTTGTGCGATCCTGCGGCGGCGTGGTGACCGAAGGCCGTTGGCAAGGAGTGTATCGATGCCCGCTTATGTACTTTTCATTCGAGAGGGTGGAATCCGCAATCAGTCGGAGATGGACCTCTATCAGCGCATGACTCGAGAAATACCCCTCGACCCGAAGCTCACCCCGCTCGTGGTGTATGGCGCGATGGAGCCCTTGGAGGGCGAGGCGCCGCACGGTGTGGTCATGCTGGAGTTCCCATCGGTCGAAGATGCCCGCGCCTGGTACCACAGCCCGGCGTATCAGGCCGCGGCTCCGCACCGGAGGAATGGTGCGGAGTATCGAGCTTTCATCGTTCAGGGTCTTTCGTAAGGGCTTTCTTTCAAGAACCGCCGCTGATCCACCCCTGTTCCTGGAAACGCGTCTTGAGCTGCGCGCCGATCTGCTTCGAAATTTGTTGGGCGCGGCCCTCGATCGTGTTGCGGCCGCTTAGCTCACCGTACGACTTCACGCCCGTCGTCAGGATGAAGCCTGCCGGGTTGTGAGTAATCGCCCAGGATGCGATGCCCACCGCCATCCCCGGCGTCTTGTTGCCTGTCGAGGTCACATCGCTGGAGCCGAGCTTGCGCAGACCCATGGCCGTCATCTGATAGCCTTCGACCGCGACTTTTAGCTCAGACCGTCCGGCCGAGAACCCGATGCTCACGCGCTCGGCGGCACTTCCTTGCTGCACGGAGAGGAGCGAGCCTTCGATGACCAGATCGTTGATTTGCGGGCGGGAGGCTGCCGAGCCGACCGCAGCGGGCATGCCCATACCGATGATCTCTTGCACGACCTGGGTGGCAATCTGCCCGCCCAGCTGTCGTCCTTCGGCGATCTGCTCAGCCGATTGCTGACCTGCGACGACCTCGGGGTCGCTCGTCAGCGCCGACTCGGGACGCAGGTCGGCGGGCGTCGCGGCGAAAGGGTAGACCCAGATCTGGCCTGGACGCGGTAGCGGTCCGGCCACCATCTGCTGTTGGTTGCTCACGGAGGTCGAGGCGCAGCCTGCCGCCGCGGCGAGAGTGACCAGCACCGCCGCGGCTCGCGCGGCATTTGACATCGTGCGTATGTTCATTGGATCTCCGCGCGCACCCGGCAGTTGTGGGATCGGTTCTGCGACCAGGGCGGTCGATCGTAGCGAGCATTCGGGCGAAACAGGATTGGACTAAAGGGAGGCACCCATGCCAAACGGTTCCGTGGCCTTGCTGCTCCGCACTTCGACCATGGCGATCGCGCTACCCGAAATGCTGTCACTCGACAGGTGCGATACCGAATGCTAGGTTGATTTTGAGAACACCCAAGAAATCTCCGCCAGGGAGGCTTCCATGCTCAATGTTGCGATCGCAAATCTGAGAGAGAAGCTGAATGGGCCTCTGCTCACCCCCGACGCGCCCGATTACGACCTGACCCGAAAAGTCTTTAACGGTATGGTCAACAAGCGCCCCGCGCTGATCGCGCGCTGCGCGAGCACCAGCGATGTGGCGACGTGCATCAACTTCGCACGCGATCACGACGTACTGCTGTCGGTACGCGGTGGCGGTCACAATTTCGCCGGCAAGGCAGTTTGCGAAGGCGGCTTGATGCTGGACTTTACCTTGATGAAGGAAATCACAGTCGATCCGGCAAAACAGGTGGCGCGTGCGCAAGCCGGACTCACCCTGGGCGAATTCGATCGTGAGACCCAGAGATACGGACTCGCGACGACCCTCGGAGTCGCAACAACCACAGGCATCTCCGGGCTCACGCTCGGAGGGGGATACGGCTACCTCGCCGGCAAGTATGGACTCGCCTGCGACAATCTCATGAGCGTCGAGATCGTGACCGCTGACGGTGAGACTCTCAAGTGCAGCGCCGAGGAGAATCCCGATCTATTTTGGGGTCTACGCGGCGCGGGCGCCAATTTCGGAATTGTCACGGAACTCCAGTACACGCTGCATCCCGTGAGGACGGTTTTGGGCGGGGTGATCTTTTACCCACTCGGCAGCGAGGTTTTGCGCTTCTACGACGAGTTTTCGCGAAACGCCCCGGATGAGCTGACCATGATCGGAGCGACGATGATCGGCTCGAACGGAGATCCGGCTTTTGCCACGGTCGCATGTTACTGCGGTGACCCTTCCGAGGCAGAAAAAACGCTCAAGCCGCTGCGCACATTCGGGGCCCCCATGGCCGACCTCATCCAACAGCGGCCTTACCTCGAGGTACAAGCCCTGTTCGATGCGCTCAATCCACCGGGTCGGCGCTACTACAACAAAGCGCACAACATTTCTAAGGTAGAAGATGGTGCGATTGATGCCATCCTTCATTATATGGCCAAGGTGCCCACTCCGAACGGAAGCATCGCCTTGCAGCAGTTGCATGGGGCGGCGACGCGAGTACTGGCGACAGATACCGCATTCCCGCATCGTCACGATCATCACGTGGCATGGATCACTCCCATCTGGGATGATCCAGCGGACGATGCCAAGGTCATCCAATGGGCACGCGACTTCTGGGAAGGGCTCAAGCCGTTTGTTGACAGGGCGGTGTACGTAAACGCTCTCGAGGACGACTTGGAAGAAGGCGAACGGCCGGTGCGAGAAGTCTACGGACCCAACTACGATCGACTGCGCGCACTCAAAAGAAAATACGATCCGTCGAACCTGTTTAATCAAAATTCAAACATCAAGCCGACCTAGAAAAACCATTAGATTCAGCCTTTTCGACGGCGACGACGCCGCTTCGGCTCGGCGCGTATTTTGTTGCGGCCGACCGCGGGCGTTACCACCAACCGGTCGACGATTTCCGCGATCCGCTCCACGCCGAAGCCAGCCGGTTGTCGCAGCCACCAAGCCAGAATCTCGACGGTCGCGCTGACGCCGAATATCGCGCCCAGCTCGACCGGCAGCCAGTTGCTCCTCTGCACCTGTCTCGCCCCCAGCTGCATCGCCTGGCGGATGAACTCCTCGCGCATCGCACCTGCCGCCCCACCCGTCAGGAGGGCGGACCAGATCGCGCGATGCTCGTTCACATATCTGCAAAGTGCCAGACAGGAGCCACGAGTGTCCGCCGCGGCCAGCAGCGGAACCGCCAGCGCCATGAGCGTTGCGATCTGTTCCTTGGCTACTTCGTCGAGCAATTCCGATTTCGATTCATGGTGCCGGAAGAACGTCGCATAGCCGATGCCGGCTTCGGCCGCGATGTCGCGCACGGTGATCTGGTCGAAGTGTTTGCGCTCGAGCAAGGCGAGCAGCGCGCGCCGCAATGCCGCCCGTGTGCGCACCATTCGGGCATCGGTGACTACCTGCACCGCCCGCACGCTCATCGTTTGGCCGCCGTCGGCGGCAGACCGAACCGTGCCAGCGCCGCCTCGCGCTTGGTGGGAATGTGCTCGCTCGGAAACAACCCCGGGGCCGGGCTCGCCTTCTTGAGGAGCGCGTTCGCCACTTGGACCAGGTGCACTTCGGTGGGCCCGTCGGCGACAGCGAGCATCGGAACACCCATCCACATCTTGGCGAGCGGCGTGTCGCGCGAGGTGCCGAGGGCGCCGTGCAGATGTACCGCGCGCTCGACGATATCGTGATACACCTTGGCCATTGCCACCTTGGCCATGCCGATATGGGTGCGTGCCGCTCCGTGCGGCTCGTTATCGATCATCCAGGCCGTCTTGAGCACGAGCAGCCGAAATTGCTCGAGCTCGATGGCGGATTCCGCAATCAGGCCTTTCACGAACTGGTGATCGGCGAGCAGTCGGCCCTGAGTACGGCGCGACACGGCGCGCTCGAGCATCATCTCCAGCGCACGATTGCACACGCCCACCGTACGCATGGCGTGGTGAATGCGGCCGCCGCCGAGCCTCGCCTGCGCGACCTTGAACGCCTCGCCGGGCTTGCCGAGCATCGCATCGAGCGGCACACGGACGCGGTCATAGTGAATGTGGGCCTGCGTTCCTTCATCTTCCGCATCGTTCATCCCGGGGACGTTGCGCTTGATGAGGATGCCCGGCGTTTCCGCAGGCACGATGAACATCGACATGCGCTCATGCGGCGCGTTGTCCGGATCGGTGACGGCCATGACGATGAGAAACGACGCGAAGCGGGCGTTGGAGGAATACCATTTTTCGCCCTCGATCACCCATGCATCGTCCTCCCGCCATGCCTTGCAGGTGAACTCCTTGGGATCCGCCCCGGCTTGCGGCTCCGTCATCGAAAAGCACGAGACGATGTCGCCGTCGAGGAGCGGCTGCAAGTAGCGCTTCTTTTGCCCGGGTGTACCGTACAGCGCCAGTATTTCGGCGTTTCCGGTGTCAGGAGCCGCGCAGCCGAACACCGTCGGCGCCCATGAGCAACGGCCGATGATTTCGTTCATGAGGGCGAGCTTCAGCTGCCCGTAACCCTTGCCTGCGAGCTCGGGGGGTAGATGACAGGCCCACAGGCCCTGGGCCTTCACCCGCTCGCGCAATGGGGCTATCAGCGCGCGTGCCCGCTCGTTCTTCGTGTCGTACATGTCTGCGGCGCTGGGAAAGAGAAGATCGAGAGGCTCGACTTCCTCGCGGATGAACTTGCTCATCCAATCGAGCTTTTCCTGAAACTCGGGATCGACGCTGAAATCCATGGCCGTTCCCCTCTACACCCCGGCGCGTGCGAGCAGCGCCTCGCTCTCGGACCAAAGTCTCGCCGCCGCGAGCATGTCCTGCGCCGCGCGCGACGGTTCCAGCAACTGCCGGTTCTGATAGTAGCCCCCGGTCGACAGATCCGCCTCGGGCGCGGTCGACAACCAGACTGCGGTATCGGCGCCCTCCTCGGGCGAGACCGACTTCAGCGTGGCGAGATAATTTCGCATGCGCGGCTCAGCGTGGCTCGCGAAGTTGCTGCCGACGACCCCCGGATGCATGACGTAGGCCATGATGCCGTCCGCGGCCGCGCGCCGCGCAAGCTCGCGAGTGAAGAGTATGTTGCAGAGCTTCGCGAGCACGTATGACTTGCCGGAGCTCCACTCACGCATCTGCTGCAGGTCGTTCCAATCGATGCGGGAGCAGCTCTCGTGGGCGTTCGATGACACACTTACAACGCGCGCGGTACGGGGCTCAGCCGCGGCGGCGGCTGCGGCTGCGCGAAGCTGCGGCATCAACCGCTGGGTGAGCAGGAAGTGGCCGAGATGATTGCCGGCGAAGGTCGCCTCATTCCCTTCTGCGGTGATCACCCGTTCGGCGCGCACACCGCCCGCATTATTGACGAGAACATCCACTCGGTCGGTCAGTGCGGCGATCTCGTCGGCCATGCGCGCGGTCTCGGACATGAGTGCGAGATCGCCGCGCACAAAATCGACCTGTACACCCGCCGCCGCCGCTCCGCGAATGTCCGCGGCCGCCGCCGCCGTTCGCTCCGGGTCGCGCCCGAGTGCGATCACATGCCATCCCCGCGCGGCCAGCGCTCGCGCAGCCGCCTGCCCGACTCCGGAGCTTGCCCCGGTCACCACCGCCACGCGGCCTTCTCGCTGCTTCGTCACGTTGTAGACCCCGTGGAAGCGGGCATTCCTCGCACCCGCGCTCGATGTCATTATAGGGTATCGAGCCCAACGCCGGGAGAATGGGGTGAGCGAAACGGCAGTGCTTCTTGCATCGAAAGTGGGACAAAGGCGGGCGAACAAGCCTCGGCGCACGGCGAAGCGACGGCCCGGCGCGGGCCGGCCCACGCGCGAACAGGCAGAGCAGCGTCACGAGGAGCTGCTGGACCACGCGCTCGAGCTGTTCCTCAAAAAGGGCTTTGAAGTGACGACGATCGCGGCCATTGCGGCCGGTGTCGGCATGGCGAAGCGCTCGGTATATGCGCGTTACCCGAACAAGGCAGCGCTGTTCAAGGCGGCGGTGCAGCGTGCGATCGATGAGTGGATCGTCCCGGTGGAGGTGCTGCGCCAAGCGGAGAGCGATGATCTGGAGGCGACATTGACGGCGGTGGCTCGCATCCGCATGGCCAATGCCACCACTCCCGCGGGGCTGCGGCTGCAACGCATTATCAACACGGAATCCTATCGATTTCCCGAGATTTTCACGCAGGCGTTCGAGCAAGGCACGCGGCCTACCATCGACTTCCTGGCGGATTTGCTGCGCCGGCACGCCCACGCCGGTGCGGTGAGCGTGACCAAGCCGGAGATCGCGGCCACCGCATTCCTCAGCATGGTGGTGGGCGGCCCGCTGCGATCCATCGTGTGGGGCAAGGCGATCGACCCGTCGACCGTGGAAGAGCGCATCCGCTTTTGCGTGCGGCTGTTTCTGGAGGGTGCGCGACCTCGCTGACCTGTAATGAGAATCTTCTCGCCGTCGAGCACGCGACCTCCTCGTGACCGTTGCCGCTTGCTGCCGAGCGTTGCAACCGACCTCATTAGGGTGCGAAGATCTACCGATGTCAATCCTCGTGGGCACGCCTTCCGATGATGCGCCGGCGATCCTTGCCACGGGGCGCACCGACATCACGACCCTGTTCGTGTCGATGTCGGCTCGGCACCCCGAGGGGCGCGATGCGGACTATCTGGCATGGCATTCGCTCGACCATCGACCCGAGCAACACCGCCTCGAGGCGCTGCGCGCCTCATTGAGGCTGGTATCCACCCCGGCGTGCCGGGCTGCGCGGGGCATGACGCACGAGAAATACGACGCCACCGATCACTTGATGACTTACCTCTTCAAGGATGTCGACGGGCTGGTGGGCTTCGGCGAGTTGGCGACTGCCCTGGCGCAAGCCGGTCGCATGCCGTATCTGCTCCCGGCCGTCGAGCGTTCGGTTTATCGTTTGAACGGTACGCTCGCCGCGCCCCGGATCAAGGCAGGCGCCGACGTATTGCCGTGGTGGCCGGCGAAGGGCGTGTACGTCCTCATCGAGCGAGGCGGGCACTCACCCTCGGAACTCATCGAAGTACCTGGCGTGGCGGGAATCTGGTGGGGCGCTTCATTGGCGGAGTCCAAGTACACGACTGCTCAGGAACCGGGATTGCAGATCTCTTATTGCTTTCTCGACGAAGATCCTGCCGGTGTGGGCCTAAATCTGCGTCCTATCCTCGAGAAGCGGTGGAAAAGCGGCCCCATCGAACCGCTCTTCGCGGCCCCGCTTCATGTGCTCGTGCCCCACGAGTGGGGCCGGTTCGTGCCTTAGGAAAGATCGCCGGCGCCGACGTCGCGCGATATTGAGCGATCACGGAAGATTTCCTGCTTGACGCACTTCCCGGCGGTGGCGCTATATGTAGCTGAAGACCATTGCTCCCGCCAGACATTCGGTCAGCGCCCTCTCGGGACGTTCGCAATTTCCTTGCAGCACACCCCAGTCGACACGAGCCGCGAAACGGCGCCGATAGCCGTCACCTTCGTGGCTGTCGCCTGGAGGGGCGATCACAGGTTTCTGATCATCGTCCAGCGCTCGGGGGTCATCCAGCAATATTCGAGGAAATGTCCGAGCGTGTCCCGGGCATCCACGTAGAGCCACAGAAGGTGACCGGGCGTGCCGCCCTCCATCACGACCGGGCGCCTCTCTCGATCGATGCGGGCGCGAAATTCCGTCCAGTCGGGCACCCGCATGCAGACATGGTGAAACTGCATGGGGGTTTCGTCGCTCAGGCCTTCGCGGTAGACGTCGATGAGCCCGGATACAGGCTCAATCAGCTCATACTGAATCTCTCCGATCCATCCGAGCGCGAGCTTCACGCTCGCAGTTCCACGCCCGGCCCGGGTCGTCAGATCGTAACTGACTTCCATCCGCCGGAACCGATCGAAACCATACTGCGTTCGAAAGATGTCGAGCGCCGCGTCGAGATCTCGAGTGACGTACGCATTCTGATAGTGATTCTCGAGCGACATGCAACCTCTCCAGACGCGTCGTGATCAGCGCGACGACGCGCGGCGCCGGTATGGCTAGCCTTCGGCCTCGACCTCGTAGCGCGACAGATACCGCTCGAACTTCGACCGCACCTGATCCGGCGTCAACCCGAACTGATCGAGCGCGTATTCATGCTTGCCGAACTTCCCCTGCGGGTTATCCGAAAGCCAGGACCGCATCGCCCCTTCCGCCTCCGGCGTGAACTCATCTCCCAGCGACTTATAAAGGTTGCGCATCGTGGGAATGGGATCCCGCATGAGGTCGGCATAGTGCACATCGATGATGCGCTCATCGCCGAGATGGTCGCGCGAGTCCATGATGCGATTCGCATGCTCTACGGCTTGCCACGGATAGTTCTCGGCCAACCACGCGAGGTCCGGCTTGAGGCCGAACGCACTATGCCCCATGCGCATGAGGCTGCAGAACGAGCCCGTGGCCGCGATCGGATCACGATGTGCCCACACCAGACGCGCATCGGGATAGACCTTGAGAATGGTCTCGAGCCACAGTCCATGGGAAGGCTGCTTGAGGCTCCACACGCCCGGTGCGTCCGCCTGCAGCAATTGCAGAAACCGCTTGTGATAGCGGTAGGTCGAGGTGAGATCGGCCTCGTGGAACAGCCACTCGCGATAATTCGGCAGCTTCCCCCGCCCTTCCCACATCAACGCCTTGAAATCGGCGTGGATGAAGAACATGCACTCGTTCGGATAGACCGCGGAATTGCGGTAGTACTTGCCCATCTCGGGCCGCGCCGCGAGAAGCTGGCGCTCCTGCTCGAGGCGCGCCAGCGCCCGCGGATCGTTGTGCAGCGTCGCGGTCGTAGGCGGCGGCACCGGATCGTCGATCTCCCAGCTGAGCGGAGAGCGGCGCGACGGGTCGGCCGCGAGCAGGTTGCTGAGCAATGTCGTACCGGTGCGAGGGATGCCAAAGACGAACACCGGCCGCTCGATCGGGCGTGTGAGCAGCTCGGGTCGTTTTTCCAGATACGCGGTGGTTTTCAATCGCGTGGCGAGCGCGCCCACGATCGCGCCGCGAAACCGCTGGATCCCCATGTCCGGATAATTCACTCGATTGGCGTCGGCCAGCAGAACGGCCAGCCCCTCGCGGAAGCTCTCACTATCGAAACGCTGCAGGCCGGTGGCTGCGCGGGCCGCCTCGATCAGTTCGTCCGCCTGGAATGTCTGCGCCATGATTTACCCCTCAGCCCGGCGCCAGCAGCTCGAGCACTTTTTCATCCTCTACGGTCAAATTCAAGGTGCCGCGGCGGAGCGGCTGAATGCAAACGTGATCGGCGCCGGCGTCAAAGTGCTGCTGGATGCGACCGCGAATGGCCTTCTCGTCGCCCCAAGCGACGATTGCGTCCACCAATCGGTCGGACCCTCCCTCCTCCATGTCCTGCGTGCCGAATCCCATCCGTAGATAGTTGCTGCGGTAGTTGGGCAGCGTCAGGGACAGAGCAATCGCCTTGCGGCCGAGCATGCGGGCGACCGACGGGCTCTCCTCCAACAGCACCATTTGCTCGGGACACAGAAGCTTTCCGTGCCCGAGGATCTTACGAGCCTCGGCCGTATGCTCGGGCGTGACGTTATAGGGATGCGCACCGTCGGCAAACTCGGCCGCAACGGCGAGCATCTTCGGGCCGAGCGCGCCGATGACTGTTCTCGGCTTTTCGGGCGGCTGAGGGGCGAGGTATTTCATTCCGGCCATCCCCTTCAGGTAGCGCGTCATCTGCGGGGCCGGCTTTTCAAAACGATGTCCCAGCACGCCCTCGACGAACGGCCCATGAGACACGCCCAGTCCGAGAAGAAAGCGTCCCCCGGACTGCTCAGCCAGGGCGAACTGAGAATTGACCGCTGCATAAGGATCCCGGGAATAGATGCTGACGATGCCGGTCGCGAGGTTCAACCGGGTCGTCTTGGCCAGGAGCCACGAGCACGTGACCAGAGGATCGCGGGCGGTGACCTCGGGAACCCACAGAGTCCCATAGCCCCACCCCTCGACACGCCGTGCGAACTCGGCGCTGTCGGGCGCACTCATGAAGTTCACGATCGCCCAGACGCCGAGCCGCCCGATATCCATCATTCGATGCCGATCGGCAGATCTATGTAGGCCGGCCGTCCGGTCTCCGATGTCCAGAACGCCGCCTCGTCCATCGAGTGCGCACCGTCGGCGGACTGATAGGTGGGCGCGGAGGCGCGAAAATTCACGAAGCTCAATCCGGCCGGTCCGACTTCGAATCCATACTTCGTGTTGGCCGCTATGCCCAAGGCGGCTCCGGGACCCAAACGGCGATTGCCGGTGCGCAGCTCGCCCTCCCTGATGAAGATGATCTCGTCCTCGGAATGAGAATGCACGGCCACGGGAGTACCGCCCACATGGAAATCGTTTTCATGCAGCCACAGGTGAGAGGACGAATCGCTGGCGTCCGCGTGGAGAGCACCGCCGGCAAGTCCTTGACCGCCGAGATTCGCATTGCACGGGACACGCGCTCGGGGAAGCAGACGAATACGCGGCCCGGGCCGTGCACTTCGCCGCGGTTCCCTCTCGCTGAAAAGAAGCAACGCCGCCCCACCGTCCACCGCTCGAATTTCGGCGGCGCCGCCGCGCTCCAGGATCAAGCTCGAGCGCTCGACCAGACGCACGTCGCGGACTGTCACCGCGCCGCTCCACACATAGATGAGCGTGTCGGCCGACGGCGATCGAAGCGCCAGCACCGCGCCCGCATCCAGACGATCGAGACGCAGATGAAGCGGATCGGTCGGCTTGTCGAAATAGGCAAGCGATTGTATATGGCCACGCCCGGCCGCCGGTGCCTCGATCGGTACCGCCGTCTCCTGCGTAATGAACTGTACTCTTGTCATGTGGGCCCTCGCAGCGCCATGAGTCAGGCGATGGATTCCGAGCCTGCCAGGACGGTCCGATGCAGCATGCGGCCCGACTTTGCATCGTATGGCGTGGCCCGATGCATGGTACCGCAATTGTCCCAGATCACGAGATCGCCGACTTCCCAGTCGTGATGGTAAACGTTCTCCGGTCGAGTCGTATGGGCGGTCAGGGTTCGAAGGAACTCATCGCTCTCGCCGGCGGACATCCCGACTACGTGCTCGACGGTGAAGCCTATCACCAGTGACTTGCGACCCGAATTATGTCGCCAGACGAGCGGGTGTTCCTTGGGCGCGCGGCGCTGGCGCCAGCGCTCGAGCTCCTCCGGGGGTGCCGCGGGGTTCCATACACGGTTTGCCGCGACAAGGCTGTGCATGACGCGCAGGGACTCGATCCGGCGGCGCTCCTGCGCCGGCAAGTCCTCGAAGGCCGCGTAGGTGTTGCAGAATTCCGTCGCGCCGCCCGCGCTCGCGAGCTTGCGGCCGGTCAGCATCGTCGCCTTGGGAGGGGGAATCTCGTCGAAGATTCCGTCGATATGCCAGTGGATGGTCGACTTGAGATATTCGGCCGCCTCTTGTTGTCCCTCATCCAAGGTGATCTTGAAGACGAGATTGCGCGTGCCGTCGGCGCTCGGCTTGCCTTGCAGCAGCGGCGCGCCCAATTTCGAAGTGAACTCGACCTGTTCCTCGTCGGTGAGGCCGAGGCGGTGGAAGACCAGCACGCCATATTTCTCGAGCGATTCCAGCGTGTCCTTGATGAACGCGGGGTCGAGCAGCGCCTCGCGGCTCACGGTCGTTTCGGCGCCGATGCGGGGAGACAGCGGACGGAACTTGCTTGGCATGATTACCTCCGTCGATTCGAGCGCCACATACTACCGCAGACGCAGTGCGAGGCGCCTCGGCCGGCGTTCGGGGGCGTGGCCCCGGCCTTCGGGGCATTTCCGCGCAATGCCCCTCAATTGATCTATTGACCGCCCCGGCGCCGGGGGCGGATATATAGCTGCAGGCGAAATTGCTCCCCGCTCAAGGCAGGAAGATCATCGTCAGGCAGGGGCAGTCGACCGCTTCAGACCTCAATGTCTTTGACGATACCCGCGCCGTCCGCCCTGCCGCAGGGAGCAAATTTTGGTAAAGCTATACCCCCCGCGATGGCGCTCCGCGCTTGGGGCCGCGCGGGCGCTCCCCTTGAAAACTGCGGTCGGACTTCTGCCGCCCAGACTCCTGGCCGGCCGCACCTGGGCCGGCCGCACGCTTCCCGCGGCTCGGAAAGTCAACTACCGGCGAGGGTCAATTCGTAATCGCCCGCATCGTCCACCCGGGCGCTCCATCGCGGATAAAGAACGATTGTCGTAAACGTCTCCTCGATGATCGCGGGCCCTGTGATCTCATGGCCGGGTCCCAGCTCCGCGCCGCGAAATATGGGCGTGTCACGGTACCCGGCACCGAGGTTCGCGCGACGCACCCTGGCGGCCGTGGCGGCGACCTTGGGAGCCGTGAATCCCCGGCCGACGGGCAGGCCCGGTGATTGGACGTAAGTCGACAGCCGCACCCCAACGACCTCGGGGGTCTCGCCTTCACGAACGTGGCCGTACTCCGCCATGTGACGTTGGTTGAAGGCGTCGATGGCTCTCGCTCCGATGGAGTCGTCGACGAAAGACAGGTCGCCGGCCCCCTGGTTGGTCTTGACGTCGAACGTCAGTGCCCAGTTTTGCCCGGGATAGCGCATTTTCATCTGATACTTGGAAAAGACCTGGTCCCTGGAAAAATTCGCGTCCTTGAAATACTTCTCCGCCCGCTCATCGAGATCCTTCCACAGCGACTTCAATTTGCCGACGTCCAGACTCTGCGCCGAGGCGATGTAAGAGCGCTCCTCGTCGATGCTCGGATTCGCCACCAGCGTACCGAGCGCCGAGAAGGCCGGAGATGCCTTGGGGACCAAGACTCGGCTGATGCCGAGATCTTGCGCCTGTATGGCCGCAAAGACGGGCCCATTGCCGCCGTACGCGAGCATGACCATATCCGTGGGGTCGATGCCCTTTTCGGCCGTGGATCTGCGCACGGCTTGAGTCATATTGGCGTTCACGACACGCCAGCAATCGAAGGCAGCCTCTTCGGCGCCGTATCCCATCTGATCCCCGATCCTGCTGAATGCCTCCTCGACGCCCGCCCTGCTCAGCGAGAAGCTGCCGCCCGCAAATTCGGAATCCGCCGACAGAATGCCGAGCATCAGCATCGCATCGGTCACCGTCGGCTGCCGACCGCCACGGCCATAACAGATCGGGCCCGGCTCGGCACCGGCGGATGCAGGCCCCACTTCCAACGTGCCGGCATTGACGTGACAGATGGAGCCGCCGCCCGCGCCCAGCGTCTCCACCTTCACCATCGGAACGCCGATCAAATAGCGGTGGTGCATGTTCCAGCCCGCCTCGGCGGGTGCAGCACCATTCAAGACAACCGATACGTCGTATGAGGTGCCCCCCATGTCGACGCACAGAAGATTGGGGCAGCCTTTGGCAGTACCGACGTAGGCGGAACCCACGACTCCTCCCGCGGGACCCGAGGACAGCACCCGGATGGGCGAGCCTTCGATGTACTCTTTGGTCATCACGCCGCCGCTCGCCTGCATCACCATGAGCTGGTTTCGATAGCCGGCCTCTTTGAGCCGGGCGACCAAGGTCTCGAGATAGGAGGTGACGCGGGGTGCGATGTAGGCGTTCACCACCGTCGTACTGGTTCGATCGTATTCGGGCGCGCGCGGCAACACCTGGTGAGAACAGGAGATGTGCACGCCGGGCATCTCCTCTGCCACGATTTCGGCTGCCCGCTTCTCGTGCGAAGGATTGACGAACGAGAACAGAAAAGAGATCGCCACGGACTTCACGTCCTGTTTCTTCAATCGCCGGCAACACTCGCGTACCGCGTTCTCATCGAGCGGCTTGTAGACGCTGCCGTCGAACACGATGCGCTCCGGCACGGTCAGGCGCCGCCGCCGCGGGGTGATCTGCTTCGGGGGTGGCAACCGGACGTCCCAGATGCTTTCCTTGAACCCGCGGCGATATTCCATCTCGTCGCGAAAGCCTTCCGTGGTGATGAGGCCCGTGAGCGCGCCATTCATCTCGATCAAGGTGTTGTCGGCAATCGTCGTCGCATGCACGATGGCCGCACACTGCCCGAGGAAATCGCCGAGCTGCAGGTGCTCGCGCTCGGCGAGGTGCTTCAATCCCGTCATGACGCCGATGGATCGATCTGCCGGCGTGCTCAAATTCTTATGGAGAATGAGCTCCGAACCCTTGAGAACCGCGAAGTCGGTGAATGTGCCACCGATGTCGATGCCGATGCGATAACTCATCAGCGAGGTCTTTTCTCGTCCATCATCTTCTCTCTGAGCTCCTGGGTGGCGGAAAGATCCACCTTCAGATCATAGTTCTCCAGCAACCCGGTCAATACGACACCGTATTTTTCCCGAGCGCGCTTGACGCTCACGATCTCGTCCAGCACGTCTTCCTTCACCGCTTCGGGATCGCGCAGCAACGGGGACTCGAATCCTGCGCCGCCGCCATGCTGATAGGCGATCACGGCGCCGGCGGGAAGCTGGGCGTGCGCCGTCAGCGAGACTTCGTACTCGTTGGGAGTGCCCACCTCGAAATGACTGGAATAAGGGCTGGCATCATCCCCGCCGCACAGCCCACTCAACGGATGCGCTGCCGACACCATCCAGGCCATGGCCGTGGTCGGCTCCAGGATCTTCTTCACGTTGAGGCTGCCGGGTTGGCCGCGCCAGCGGCCCGCCCCTTCGGAGTCGATGGTCATCTCGCGGCTGATATTCACGATCGGGAAACGGCTCTCCGCGTCCTCGGCTTCCGACAAGAGCAAGTTACCCAGCGCGACCGGACACGATCCCCAGCCATCGATGTCGCGGACCGCGGATACGTCCATGGTGCGGGTATCGACGCCCTGGTCCATCCACATCTGTCCGTTCTTGAAGCCGATCACCCCGTTGGGCATACCGATCTTATAGACCTGCGGCGCGGAACGCTCCGGGGCGACCTGTGACAGGGCCACGCAAACGGCCTCGGTGATTTCACACGCGGGATGAAACGATCCGAGCGCCGCCGGCTTGTTGACGGGCGGATGAGCGATGGTGTTCTCGGGGATGATGATCTCCACCGCATTGAACAAGCCTTCGTTCTTGATGATGCTCGGGTCGATTGCCGAGGCAATCTGTGTCATCACATAACCACGGCTGTTGGCGAACGTATTCCATACCCCGACCAGCTCGGGTCGATCGTCGGTGCCCGTCAGATCGACCTTGAGCTGATCGCCCTCGACGATGCAGGCCACGTGCACTTTCACATCTTTGGTGCCGAGGGTGTCGTGGTCGATGAAGACGCTCGCCTCGTACCGGCCGTCGGGCCACTTGGCGATTTCCTCGCGAAAGCGTTTCTCGGTGTGCTCGATGTTGTAGTTGACGGCCGCCTTGACGACTTCGGCCCCCCACTTGCGAATGACCTCCTCGAGCAGCTTCACGCAGTGCTGCACGGCGCCGATCATGGCGGCGAGGTCGCCCGCGAAAGTCGCGAACCGGTTATTGCGCTCCACCAGCTTGATGACGTCGCGCCGTTTCTCGCCGCGATGAACGAGCTTGAGACAGGGGATCGCCAAGCCTTCGGTGAATATGTCCGTGGCCTCGAGCGTGAAGCCGCCGGGATCCTTGCCCCCGGTATCGCCCTGATGCGCCTGCAGCGCCTGTATCAGGATGAGCTCGCCCTTGTCGTCGAACACCGGTGCGTACACGTTGTAGTCGGGCAAGTGGCCGCCGCCGAAATCGGGATCGTTTCCGAGAAACACATCGCCCGGCCCCCAGTCGTAGTCGGCGAAGTTCAAAAGTCCCCAGCGCGCCGCCAGCTGCGAGATGAACACCAGGTGCGGTGTGCCGATGGACACGGCAGCCAAGCGGCCATGGGCATCGAGAACGCTGCCGTTACGCTCGTTCGATTGGTTGATGATGGGCGATGACGCCGCTCGCCCCAGTTGCGTCGCCGCCTCGAAACATACGGTCTCGAACGCTCCGCGGATGATGGCGGCCGTGACCGGGTCGACCTTCGCGGAGGTCGGAAGCGGCTCGCGCTTGGCGGCGAGAGTCTTGTTCAGCTCGAAAGACATGGCAGCTCTCCTTCAGGGACCGTCAAACTGCGACCGCGACCGCACGGACGTGCGGTTCGATTTGCTTGGCACGCTCGGCGATGTCGTTGGCAGCCACGTATCCAAAGGTCAAGGCGGGCCCGATGGTTCCACCCGCTCCGGGGTAGCAGTTGCCGAACGGACTGCCGGATGCGTTGCCTGCGGCATACAGGTTGGGAATGGGCCGTCCGGCGCCATCCAATACCCGGGCGCGTGCGTCCGCCTTGAGCCCGCCCTTGGTCCCGAGGTCCCCCAGGTTGATCGCTACGGCGTAAAAAGGAGCCTCTTCAAGGGTTCCGAGCGACGGGTTGGGCTTCGAAGTCGGATCGCCGAAGAATCGATCATAGTCGTTGCCGCCGCGGCCGAACTCCGGATCATGGCCGGCTCGCGCGTACTCGTTCATCTTGAGTACCGTTGCCTTGAGCGCATCGACCGGGATATTGATCTTCGCCGCAAGATCCTCCACGGAGGCCGCTTTGAAGATGTAATGATCCCACCATTCAATGGGAATTTTTCGATCCGGCATCATCGCCGTCGGCATGAAGCCGCCTGCCGTGAATTTGGCGCGAAAGCGCGCATCGAATATCAACCAGCAGGGACAATTGCTACCGGTCTTCTGCTGATCGGCCACCATCCCCTTCCCGAAATCATCGTAACCGCAAGCCTCGTCCACGAACCGCACGCCCTGGCGATTGACGCATACGCTATGCGGACGGCCGACATCGAAGGCTGCCTGATGAATCTCCTCGAAGTTGGAAGTGCTCGGCATGGGCATATGCATGGTCGGAATCCACCAGCCCGCCTCGGTGTGCTCGGTGGCGGCGCCGATTTTCATGCCCGCCAAGAGCGCCTCTCCACGGTTCGCATCCTCGGGCGAGCTGCTGTGCCGGGTCAGTCCCGGTACTGGAAAGAAGCGATCGCGCAGCTCCTGATTCCATTCGAACCCGCCGGCACAGAGCACCACCCCCTGCCGAGCCTCGATATCATAGGATCGACCGAAGTTGGTGACTCGGACGCCGGTGACCTTGCCGTCGGCGAACTTGAGCTCGGAGAGCTTCGTTTCGAGCCGCACCTCGATGTCGCTCTCGAAGATTCGCTTGTAGATCTGTCCCATGAGGGCCGCGCCCGAGGTGAACCGGCGATCGCGCCGGCTGATGCGGCGTGTGTCGAAGTCGGTCCAATAACGCAATAAGATCTTCGCGAGCACCCGGCGCCAGCCCTTGGTTCGTGCCGACAAAGCAAAGAACTCGGCAAGGTCCATCGCGTAGCGATTGAGCAATTTGAAGCGGGTGTACTGTTCGCGCATCAGCGTGAATTGCTCGCCGAGCTCCCGACCATCGAAAGTCGGGCAGATGATGGAACGATCCGCCCGCGCGCCGGGTGCGTTCGGGAAGTAATCCGGCCATGTGGCCGCCATCACGGCGATGCCCTTCGACTGCATGAAGCGCACCATCTGCGGGCCCTGATCGACGAACGCCTCCAGGCGATCGCGCTGGATGTTGCCGGAGACCAAATGATTCAGGTACTCGAGCGCCTGTTCGCGGCTATCGCCGTTTTGCGCAAGACCGTGGTTCGGGATCCACAGGACGCCGCCGGACGTTGCCGAGGTGCCGCCGTATTTATGAGCCTTCTCGACGATGAGAACGGAGAGGCCCAGCTCGCGCGCGCGCAGCGCCGCCATGGCCCCGGCCGCTCCCGATCCGACCACAATGACATCGTACGCTTGCGTCTTCATCATGCGCTCCCCGGCCCGTTCTTCATGGGATGGATGTTCATCCAATCCTCGGGCGGCGTCTACGCCGCGCGACCTTGGCACGCCGCCGTCCGCTAGCCTACACACGCCTCACGTGTTGCCTCAGGCTGCAATGGCGCCGACGCTCCTCTCTGCAGCGCTCGTCGAGCCGCCCGACTCGCCGTCCGTCTGGGTATACTATCGGGTCAACGCCGGATCGCGGCGCAGAAATGCGTTTTGCGCGGCTATTATTGGTAACACGACATGAGCGAAGCACCCATTTCGAGAGAAAAGCCGGTCCTGCTGGTAACCGGCGCGAGCTCCGGTATCGGCGATGGGATCGCGCGCAAATTCGCTGCAGGCGGCTATCGGATCGTCGCGGTCGCCCGGCGCAAAGAGCGCCTGGATGCCCTCGCCCGCGAGCTGTCCCGGGAGACCGATATCGTGGTCCTCGCCGCCGACGTGACGGCCGCGGACGCACCGGAGCAGGCCGTCGGGCTGGCCATGAAATCCTTCGGCCGGCTCGATTGCCTGGTGAACAATGCCGGATCCGGCAAATGGGCGCCGGTGCACGAGACCGACGACGCCACGCTCAACGAAGTGATCGACATCAGCCTCAAAGCCCCGTTCCGCTTTGCCCGCGCGGCGCTCAAGGTGATGCAATCCGGCGCATCCATCATCAGCGTCGGCTCTGTTTTCGGCATCCACGGGGGATTGAACGGCGGCGTCTATTGCGCGGCCAAGGCGGGCCTGATCGGTCTCACCCAGGCATTGGCGGTGCAATACGGTGCGAACGGCATCCGCTCGAATCTCGTCGCACCGAGCGTCATCAAGACCGACATGACCAAGGACTACTGGGATGCCCCTCCGTTTCGCAGGGTCAACCAGGAGATGACCCCGATGAACCGCGAGGGCACCATCGCGGATGTGGCCAATGCGGTGTACTTTCTGGCATCGGATGAGGGCAGCTTCATCAACGGCCACACGCTTGCGCTCGATGGCGGCTGGTCGTCCACCAAATTCTTGAGCTATGAGGCGTTGACTCGCTGATCGCCGACGGCGACCTCGATCCAATCGTCGACGACGCGGACCTCATACGTCGCTATGGGCTCCTTCGCGGGCGGGTTCATCGCGCGACCGGTCGCCAGATCGAAGCGGGCGCCGTGAACCGGACATGCAATCCATCCCCTCGACATGCGCCCGCACTCGAGCCTTTCCTGCGCATGCGAGCAGATATTCGACACGGCGTACAGTCGGTCGTTGCTGTTGCAGATGAGCACGGAGGCGCCGTTGACGTCGATCGCCTTCTTGTCACCTGGCGGAACCTCCGATGCCCGGAGGACGCGCGCGAATTGCACGACCTCCGGTCTCAACGCGAGGGCAATTTTTCCCTGTCGGGCTTTTTCGGCGCCATCGCGAGATACTTTTCGACCGCCTTTTCAAAATGGCGGACGCGGATCTCTTGATAATTACCGAGGGTGAGCGTGTGCTTCGCACTGGCCTCGAGACCCTCCTGCTGCAGGAATAAGTTGTCCGTATCCTGATCGAGAATGGCCCCGAAACCCGGGTCCATGCCGGCGGCTTCCTTGAACGACTGATTATCGCCCAAGTGGATGGGCTCGGCCGGCTCCGGCCGCTTGCCGTCTTTGGGGACGGGGCGCAGGAACAAGACCTCGTAAATACACTTGCGGTGATCCTTGGGATCGGGACGGAAGCGATACGCCATCGGAAGCGAGATCCCGGGGAAGATAAAGAAGTTCGGAAAAATCGTGTACGAGAAGCAATCGAGCAGCTCCGAATCGGAGACTCCGCTCAAATCGGTATTGGTCGCCTTCTCGAACATGCCACGGAACATATCCGCCATGACCTGCCGCGCCGTGGTTCCTTGGCTCAAGGTGCGCTTGGTATCGCCGAGCGCCCCGCTGTCTCCCAGAGTGAACTGGTTGAGAATGTCCTCCTCCGTGTGCTTGCCATACAGATGCGGGCTCAGCACGCCCAAGGTCGAGATGAAGCGATCGACGTGCTCGCCATAGACGTCATACTGCGAATTGGCATCGCCGTTGGACACCGCCACCTGCGGATGAGTCCGGACGACGTGATAGGCTTCGAGAAACGCCTCGATCGCCAGCTTCCAATTGCACGGCAGCCGTTTTGCGACGTGCAGATACACGTATCGATCCTCGAGCTTCCAGGCGTCCATATGAGCCTTGAATTCCGGCCCCAGATAATCGGCCAATGCGGGAGCATCCGGATCCATGTTGATGAACACGAATCCACCGAGCAGCTCCACCCGCGCCTCGGGCAGTTGCAGCTTCTTGCGATCCACATGTGGAAAGTCCCACGGACAGAGCACGGTCTTGTTCGAGCCGTCGATGTTCCAGCTCCAGCCGTGGAAGCTGCATTGGAACTCGCTTGCACGCCCCTCGGTGCCGGAGGCGCGCAGCTTCGTGCCGCGGTGCAGACAGGCGTTGTAGTAGGCACGCACGTCGTTCGCCCCGACCCGGGTGATGATGAACGAGTAGGGCCCGATGTCATACACCTGATAGTCCCCGATCTGCGGAATGTTCTCCTCGCGGCAGGCAAACTGCCAGGTGCGGGTCCACAGCCGGTCGAACTCTTCCTTGGCAAACGAGGGCTCGATGTACCGGTCGGTGGGAATGTCCTCGTCACCGAGAAACCGATAAGACTCCGAGCGCACCCAGCCGGGCGCGGATACCTTGTCGCCGGCGATGATTTCCTGCGTGCTCGGAGCACCGGGACAGCGCGCCTCGCCTTTGCCGGAACTCTTACTCTTGGGATCCTTCAATTCGGCTGACATATCGTTCTCCGGGAATTCTTGAATCGGTCAGGCCGCGGCACGGCGTTGTGCATGACCGCTCGCGTGCTTGTGAATCTGTCCATCCTTCATGATCATGGTCAAGCGCTCCGGGTTGACGAGGATGGATAAGTCCGCCAGCGGATCGCCATCCACGAGGAGGAGATCCGCCAGATAACCCTCGCGCACCTCGCCGAGCTTCTCGCCGCTGGTCATCGTCATCAGCGCGCCGCCGTTGCGAGTCCCGCAGCGCAGGGCCTCGGCGGGCGAGTAGCCGTAATAGTCGACGAAGAAGCCGAGATCGCGCGCGTTGGTGCCGTTCTTGCTCCATGCAAAGCCGTAGTCGCCGCCGATGAGGTGGCGAATGCCGCGCTTGCGCAACTCGGTGTGCGTCTTCCTCGATTCATCGATGAGCTTCTCGATTCCCATCATCCGCGCGACATCGGGCGTGACCCACGGCGAGCCCTCGTGCAGCATGGTGTGAAACAGGCTGATGGTCGGCGCCACGAAAATCCGGTCCTTCGCCTCCTCGAGCATGTCGAGGGTCCGCTCATCGGTATATTCGCAGTGGTACAGAACGTCGACGCCGGCGCGCACGCACGTCTGGATCGAGCCGATCGAGCGCGCATGAGCGTTCACCAATCGTCCCAGGTTGTGGGCCGTCTCGACGGCCATGCGCACCTCCTCGAAAGCCATCGGCGTCGCATGCGCGGGCGTAGCCGGATAAAACGGGTCGCCGGATACGTCGAGCTTGATGTTGTCGCAGCCCTCGCGACAACACAGACGCACGGCCTTGCGCATCTCTTCGGGACCGTCGACGACGATCGCGGGGGGCTTGCGCGGGTTATGGAGCTTGCTCTCGTCTCCCAGTCCGCCGGTGACCGTGATCTCGAGCGAGCCGGCGCGGATGCGCGGCCCGGGCAGACGTCCGGCGTCGACCTCATTTCGCACGGCGACGCCGAGCCGCAGCTTCGCCTCGGCCGCGCCGTAGGCGCTCGTGAATCCCCGGTCGAGCAGGGTTTTCGCGACGCGCGCGGTGAGCAGGGTGTGCTCCTCAGGTGGTGGGGTGATCAGATCTTCCGTCGAGGTGACGGATTCGAAGGACAGGTGTGCGTGGCCTTCCACCAGGCCCGGCATCAAGAACATACCCGCGGCGTCGATCACCTGACAGCCCGCTTGCGACATCTGGCCGGAAACGCGGGACACCGCGCGTACTCGGTTGCCTTCGACAAGGACATCGCCGTCAAACGGCGCCCCACCGCTCGCGTCCCAAATTCGCGCCCCGACGATCATGGTTTTGCTCATAGCCAGCTATCCTCCGCGAACGCTAATTTCCGCACCTGCATACGTTACGATCGATCCCGGGCGCCGGGTATGCTCGGGAATGACCTAGGTTGCACACCGCCTTGTCCATAGCCGCACAGTCTCGCGGCCTCGACAGGAAACTCCTCAAATCAGGCAGTTAGCGGCGGATCAAGCCTGCCCGGCCCCCCGCCGGCTGCCTTATGATCCTACAGACCGCACCTTGTTTACAGGGGTAAGTCAGGGGCGTTCACTCATGGAATGCCTCGACAGGCGCTCGAGGTGTCAGCATCACCAGCGGAATCGTACGGCGGGTTGCCGCCTGGTAGTCACGGTACGGTGGGTATACCTTTTCCATAAACGCCCAAACGGCGTCCCGCTCCGCACCTTGCGGCTCGCGCCAACTGGCGCCGAATGCCTCGCATCCGATTTGAAAGGATGTTTCGGTACCGCCCTTGAGGTTGTGATACCACGCCGGGTGTACGTCAGCGCCGCCCTTCGAGGCAACGACGACGACCTCACCGCCAATGCTGCCGTAGATGAGAGGAGCGGTCCGGGTCTGCCCGCTCTTGCGACCGACCGTCCGCAACAGCAGTGTCGTCGTAAAGGCGTGTCCGCCGATCGGTCGAAGATCGACGATGTGGCCGCGTGCGCCACCCGATCGAAGGTAGCTTTGCAGGTGGTCGGCCATCCAGTCCCGCCTCGCCCGCTCGATCTCCGTGGTAACGACGGTTTCCTTGCTCATGATGCCCCCTCTCAGTAGTACAACATATGCGTTCGCGGCCCGCTCTTGTGGTCCGATCGGGTGTCCTCTAATATGAAATGCTTACGCTGTGTAACGACAGCATACTGTGTCTAATAGGGACGTAGTAGCCCTATCGGCGCCGGGGAGTCGGCTCCCCCGCAACGTCTTGCCGGGGGACTTTGGTGAACGCACTGCCTGCCATCGAGGACTTCCGGGATCCGACGTTCAACCCGTTCATCGCGGCCAAGGAACCGGGTTGCGAGGATCGAGTCTTTCATCCTGAGCTCAAGCGGCTGCGCGAGCTCAATCCGGTATTCGACGGCGACCTGCGGCCGCATTTCGGTCTGACGCCCGACTTGACCATGCGCGAGCTGCGCCACGTCGCGGTGCTCGGACATCGCGAAGTCAAGGAAGCGCTCCTCGACGGCGAGACGTACTCCAATGCGGCCTACGAGCACAATCTCGGCGTCTATTTCGGGCGCTCCATCACCACCATGGATAATCCGGAGCACGGCCGCTTCCGGCGGCTTTTTCAGCAGGCATTCGGCCCCAACAGCATCGCCTCGTGGGGCGTAGAGATCATCCCGCGGGTCATCAATGCGTTGATCGATCAATTCGAGCCTCACGGCCACGCCGAGCTCGTCAATGAATTCACCCTGCATTTCCCATTCCGCTTCATCCACGAGCTGATGGCGTTGCCCGCCGGCGATCGCGACGCCTTCCATCGGCTCGCCTTCGGACAGATTCTGATCATGTTCGATCACGAGCATGGGATGGAGGCGGTCGACAAGCTGCGCGAGTACCTGACACGGATCGTGCGGCAGCGGCGCGAGAATCCCATACCGCAAGATTTCGTCTCGATGATCGCCACCGCGGAGGTGGACGGCGAACGGCTACCCGACGAGGTGGTGATCTCCTTCTTCCGACAGCTCATGAACGCGGGCGGCGATACCAGCTACAACGGCTTCTCGACCGTCATGGCCGCTCTGTTGCTCCATCCCGATCAACTCGAGACGGTGAAGCGAGACCGCCGGCTCGTGCCCAAGGCCATCGAGGAAGGGCTGCGCTGGAACGCTCCGGTCACCATGCTCGCGCGCACGCCCAAGCGTCGCGTGAAGCTCGCCGATGTCGTCATCAATCCCGGCGATCACATGGGAGTGATCCTGCCCGCGGCAAACCGCGATCCGGCGGCCTTCGATCGTCCCGACGAATTCGACATCACGCGAGCCACGCGAACGCATGCCGCGTTCGGCTATGGCGCGCATCTGTGCATCGGTCAGCACCTGGCGCGTCTCGAAATGTCGCAGGCGCTGAATGCGTTGCTCGACCGGCTTCCGCGACTGCGACGCGACGAGGCGCACCCTCCTCCCGAAGTCAGCGGCTTCATGCTGAGAAGTCCCTCGTCACTCCACGTCCGTTTCGATTGAGGTGAACATGATCTCCCGGGAAACCGTCCATTTCACGTCCGAAGGTGTGCGCTGCGAGGCGGATCTGTACAAGCCGGCCTCCTTCGACGCCGGCAGCCGTCGCCCCGCCCTCGTCATCGGACATGGCTTCACTGTCGCCAGGAGCAACCTCGTCGAGGAAGGCCGGCTCTTTGCCGAAGCGGGATACCTGACGCTCGCGATCGACTACCGGCATTTCGGGGGCAGCGAGGGCACTCCGCGCCACCGCCTCTACCCGCTGAACGAAGTCGAGGATTTTCGCAGCGCCATCGACTGGCTCGAGAGGCAACCCGGCGCCGATCCTGCGCGACTGGGAATCTGGGGAACGAGCTTCGGCGGCGGCATCGTGACCTACACCGCCGCCCAGGACACTCGGGTGCGCGCGTGTGTGGCCCAGGCACCGATTCTCGACGGAGATTTCTGGATCCGGTCGCTCAATCGCGGGAGCGAGTATGTGGCGATTCGCGAGTATTTGCTCGCCGCTCGCCGCAGCCGAGCGATGCGCAGCGCCGATGCCGAGGAGCCCCGAGTGCCGCTCGGCGGATCGACCGCCGACGGGTTCACACCGATGCCGGTCGATCCCGTCATGGCGCAGGACGTCACGGACTGGCTCGCGCGGACCGGCGAGCCCCTGATGCATGCCGCGCCGGACTTGACGGTGCAGTCCTTCGAGCGGCTGCTCGAGTTCGATGCGGTTCGCGCCGCCTCCAAGATTGCGCCGCGCGCGTATTGCATCGTTCAGCTGAGCGCGCGCGATGTGCTGCATCCCAATCAACCCATCCAGGAAGCCTTCCGCCTGGCGGGGGAGCCGAAGCAGATGGTATCGATTCCGATCAATCAACTCGACGGCTACAAGCCGGAGGGGCGAGCCCAGACCATCGGCGCAGCAATTGGTTTCTTCGACCGATACCTCAAATAGCGATGTCGTTCGACTACCTCATCGTGGGGGCGGGTTCCGCAGGATGCGTGCTGGCGGAACGGCTCTCGGCGAGCGGCCGACGCAAGGTCCTGTTGCTCGAGGCGGGGCCTGCGGATCGCCACCCGCTGATCCATATGCCGCGGGGAATGGCGAAGCTGTTCTCCGATCCGCGGCATGTCTGGCTTCTGCCGACCGTCGCGGAGGGGGATACGCCTTCCGAGACGTGGATCCGTGGAAAAGTGCTCGGCGGCTCCTCGGCCGTGAATGGCATGATGTATTTTCGAGGGCACCCTGCGGACTACGATGAATGGTCGCGCCAAGGCTGTTCGGGCTGGGGCTGGGAGCACATGCTGCCCGCGTTCCGCGCGATCGAGAACTCCAACGACGCCGGCACGCACAGTGGTGCAGCCAGCAGCGCGCCGCTGCGAATCGGTTTTGCGGGGGAACGCACCGCACTCGGCGAGGCGCTCATCCAGGGCGGCGAGGCGCTCGGCATTCCGCGGGTCGCGGATCTCAATCACCCGCAGCAGGAGGGCGTCGGTTACGCGACTCATACCATCCATCGCGGGCGGCGACAAAGCGCGGCCGACGCCTTCTTGAGACCGGCACGCTCACGGCGCAACCTGCACATCGAGACGGGGATCACGGTCGACCGCGTGCTGTTCGACGGCAGGCGTGCCCTCGGGGTGATCGGACACCGAAAAGGTGCGACGCTGGAATTCCGCGCTCAGGGCGAAGTGATCCTTGCCGCGGGCGCGCTCCAATCCCCTCAGATCCTGGAACGTTCGGGTATCGGTGACGGCACCCGGCTGCGCGAGCTCGGCATTCCGGTGCTCCAGGAGAGCCGCGGTGTCGGCGAGAATCTGCTCGAGCACCGACTGTTGATGATGCAGTACGAATTGCTCGCGCCGCTGAGTCAGAACCTCGAGTTTCGTGGCTGGCGGTTGGCTTTCAATGCGGCCCGTTATGCCCTGTCCCGCACCGGACCCTTGTCCACGGGCACTTACGATGTGGGCGCGTTCGTCAAGACGCTGCCGAACGTGGAACGGCCGGATGCCGAGATTCTGATGGCGCCCTACTCGCTCGGCTTCACCCACAAGGGCGCCGTCACCACCGACAGCACCCACTCGATGCACATGTTCGGCTATCCGCTGCGCTCGCGCAGCCGCGGATCAATCCACATTCGATCGACCCGCCCGTCCGAGGGCGCCGACATCCGCCCCAACTATTTGAGCGACCCCTACGACCAGGAGGTCACCCTCGCCATGTTTCGTCTGATGCGGCGCTGGGTGCGGCAACCCTCTCTGCGGAGGATCCTCGGAGAGGAAATGCTGCCGGGCCCGAGCGTCGAGGATGATGAGTCGATACTGCGCGCGTTCCGCGCCAAAGGTACGGCCGGCTATCACGCCTGCGGTACCGCGCGCATGGGCGGCGTGGACGCGGTCCTCGATCCTCATTTGCGCGTGAGGGGCGTATCGGCCCTGCGGGTCGTGGACGGCTCGATCATGCCGAGCATGGTGTCGGCAAACACGAATGGTCCCATCATGGCGATCGGCTGGCGGGCGGCCGAGCTCATTCGCGAACAGGAAAACCACAATGCCTGACAACTTGCAGTACACCGGGGTGAGATCCTTTGCCTTCATCCCCAAAAAGCAGGGAGTGACCGACGATGAGTTCGCCGCCTACTGGCGCAGCGTCAAACCGCACCGCGCCGGTGCGCTCGCCGCCGCCGCCGGTATGTCGCAGAGCCTGCTGCGCGCGGAAAAGGTGGACAACTCGCCCCGATTCTTCAACGGCGTGGTAGAAGCCTGGGACGATGCGCAAAGCGCCGCGGATCTGCAGCGCGCATTGTCGACTCCCGAGAAGATCTACGATGAATCCGCGCACTTCATGGACGTCGACAACATCGTCGTGCTGAGCGGGGTCGAGAACATCGTGCAGTGGGGACCCGCCCACGTCGACCTGAAAAAACTCCTGCGCGCGCTATGGGTCGTGACTCGCAAGCCGGGCATGTCGGTGCCGGAGTTCCAACATTATTGGCGCCACACTCACGGCCCCATGGTCCCGCGCACACCATCGATGGTCCGTTACATTCAATACCATGTCAGCGAGCGGCGGGCCGGCGCCGGGATGCCGCAGTTCGACGGCGTGGCGGAGCTGTCGTGGAACAATCTCGAGGAATATCGCGAGTCCTGGCAGTCCCCGCAGATGCAACACGAACAGTTTCCGGACATGCCTAACTTTCTGGATCTGACGCAGATCACGGGCGGCTTCTTCCAGGAGATCTGGCGCAGCGCTTGATGGCGCTGCGCTTGATGGCGCTGCGCCGGACTACAGTCCCGCGGGCATGTCGGACTCATATTCATCGACGGTGAATACGCGGTTGTTGTGAGAATTGAAGAGCTTCTCCTCATCCTCGTAAAACAGTCGGTGAGCCTCACCTTCACCGATCTGTTTCATCGTGTCTTCGAAGTCTCGCCTCGTGTTCCACCAGATTTCCATCACGACGTCGAAGTCGAGTTCCACGACTTCTCCCGTAATGGGATTCTTTTCAGGCCTTACATAGCGCCGCAAGTAGCGGCGGGCCAAAGGCATATACCGTTGACCCAGCTTGGAATGGTGATTCTCATAGTAGTCGATGAACTCATCCATGCTCATGCCATCCCGTCGTTTGAGCAGGACCACTTGCTTCAGCATTTTTTTCCCCTGACGTGGTTACGCAAGACTCCGATGCCCTGAACCTGGACCTCGACCACATCGCCATCCACGAGCGGACCCATGCCGGGTGGCGAACCCGTCGCGATGGCGTCGCCCGGATTGAGGGTCAGCACCGATGAAATCATCGAGACGAGCTGCACCGCCGAGAAAAGGAGATCGGACGTATTGTGATGCTGCCGGACGACCCCGTTGACCCGGCACTCGAGCTCGAGGTCGTCGAGAGACAGCTCGGTCTCGATGCACGGGCCGAGCGGGCAAAACGTATCGAACATCTTGCCATCGACGAAGTACTGCGATTTCAGGAACTCCTCGAGATTGGGCATGTTGCCGGCGGTCACGTCATTGATGCAGGTGTAGCCGAAGATGTGCTCGTGCGCGCGGCCGACAGGTACGTCCTTGGCCAGCTTGCCGATCACCACCGCCACCTCGCTCTCGTGGCAAACCATCGGCGCGCCGCTGGGCAGCTCGATGGTCCCCTCCGGATCGAGTATCGCGGAGGGCGGCTTGATCCAATAATAAGGGCGTGCGGGTGCAGGGCCGCCCTTCAGGTGAACTCGATAGCCGGGACCTATTGCGATGACCTTGCTCGGAGTCGTCGGCGCGAGCAGTCGAACCTGCGCGGCGTCGACGGATGGCTCGTCCGCCGCGGTGAAGCTCCCGATGGATCCGTGCAAGGGATGAATTCTCGCGCTTTTCAGCTCTCCGAATCGAACTGAGCCGCCGTAGGAATATCGAACGATCTTGGACATGGGGGTAGTCTCCGTAATGAGCCATCGGCTCAACTCAGGTGGCCCTCGGCGCCGCGCACTATGAATCTAGAGGCCCGCCCACGGCTCCACCAATGTCTTGCATTGGTACGTGGGATGCCGCAGGGCCTCGAATGCAGCCGGAAGCGCGGCGAGCGGTACGGTGTCGGTGATCATCGAGCGCGGCTCGACCGCCCCGGCATCGAGCGCATCGGCCGTGATCTCGAACTCGCGACGCGAATAGACCATGGAGCCTTGCAGGCGCACTTGCTTGAACAGGATGAGCGAGGGAATCAGGGTGTCGGGCAGCATGCAGTTGCCGAGAAGGAGAACCGTACCGCGCGGCCGCACGATCTCCACCGCCATGCCGAGCATGCCCGGGATCCCGATACACTCGAAGACGACATCGGGTGTGCCACCGAGAGCGGCGGAGACGCGCCGAGGGAACTCCTCGCCGAATTGCTCGAAGCACGAGGCACCCATACGCATCGCATGCTCCCGACTGCGTGCAGAGCGCGACGCGACGAGCACATGCGTTGCGCCGAATCGGCGCGCCCAGAAGGCCGCAGCGAGTCCGATGGAGCCCGATCCCAGGACCAGCACGCGCGTGCCGGGGCCGAGCCCCGCCAGCGTGACACCGTGCAGCCCGACCGCCAGCGGCTCGATGAGTGCACCATCCTCCAGGGACACCGTGCCCGGCAGTTTGATCGCCGCGAGCGCCTTGACCCGGGTGTACTGCGCGAATCCCCCCATGGCCGGAATGAGGCCTTTTTCGCACCACATGGGATCGCCGGTGATGCAGCTCGCGCAGTGCCCGCAGCCGGCGACGGCAAGGCCTGCGACCGTATCGCCGAGCTTGTAACGTTGCACACCCGCGCCGATCGCCACCACCTCACCGGCAAACTCGTGACCGAGCACCGACTCGGCGGGAAAGCTGGCCGCATGACCGTCGGTCATGTGCAGGTCCGTTCCGCAGATGCCGCAGCGGCCCACGCGCAGAACGAGCTCGCCCTCGCCCGGCACCGGGTCGTCGAGCGACTCGATGACGAGCGGCTTCCCAGGACCCTTGAATACCGCGGCCTTCACGGCGAATACTCAGAGCGCGTAGGTGCGTACATAGTCGGCGAACTCCGCTCGGATACCCTGCGCGGTGAGACCAAAGGTCTCCGGCGCATAGTGATGGCCGGTCTTCTGCGCGGGCGGCTGTTCCTTGAGCCACTGACGCATCCGCGCGGCCACCGGCGCCGACAGCTCCATGCCGAAATGATCATAGATTCCCGCGACCACGCGCAGCGGATCGGCGTGGAATTCGCGAAAGTAGACGTCATGGAAGCGCTCCGGGAATCGCGCGCGAAACGCCATGGTGCGCTCCATGGCCATGCGCCATTTTGAGACCTCCACCGCGCCGAGACGCTCGGGCCGCGCATTCTCACGCCCCACCGTCACCCCGTGCAGCATGTTGAGGACGCTGCAGAGGGAAGGAGTCGCAGCTACAGGATCGCGGTGAGTCTGAATGACCAGCGCATCGGGAAACACCTCGAACAGGAGGTCCGGATGCCAGGTGTGTCCGGGATTCTTGAGAAGCCAGCGCTTGTCCGGATCGGCGAGACCGATGAGGCGCAGAACGTCCGCATAGCGCCGATAGGAGCTGCGTTCGCTGGCTTTCATCAGCCACTCGGTATAGGTCGGCGTGGGGAACCTGGACGCGAACATGTTGCTCACGAAGCCCTGCTGCAGGACCTCCATGCACTCATCGACGACATGCGCCGCCTCCTCGTGGGCGCTGGTGAATTCCGGCGATTCCTTGTTGAAGCTCTCCGTCTCCGCCTTGCACACTTGAAACTCAGGGTAGCGTTCCCACTCGCCGATGGGCGGGCGTACCATCGGCGCCCGCGCGAGCCAGCGCTGAAGCCCCTGAAATTGCGGATCGACCGCGAGCAGTTTATGCAGCGCCGAGGTGCCGCTGCGCGGAATCCCCGTGATGACGAGCGGCCGTATCGCGACCGCCTCATAGCCGGGATTTTTCCGAAAGCCCTCCTCGCTGTGCAGGCGGGCCTTGAGCACGCTCACGAGGTGCATCAGCGTCAATTCGCGCCCCGTGGGCGAGAAAGAAGAGTCGCGGTCCATGGCACGCAGCAATACCTGCAAGCCGGCGTGGTAATCGGAGCTGCCGAAATCCCGCAACCCCGCAGTCTCTCGAGTGGCGGCCGCGTGCAGCCACTCGAAGCAATCTTCGAATCGCTCCGGTGCGGGCGCGCGCCCTGCGCTCGCGGTCACCATTTGCGCCGCAACTGCGCGCCGCGCACCCGCATGCGCAGGGCCGCCTCGCGCTCCGCGTCGCCGATGCGCGACGTGTCCGGCGGCAAATGCCGGCGGACCTCATCGAGCCGCACCTTCTTGAGCGTGGGCAAGGGCCGGGTGCTGCAATCGTACCAACGCCCGATCACGGTCCCCCACGTGTAGCCGCTCGCGTCCAGCCAATTGGGCACGCCGGGGTCTTCCAGGGAAATCACGGCGCGAAACTTTCCGTCCGAATCGATGCGCGCCTGGAACCCGTTGAGGCTGGTGAACCGGTAGTTGACCTCGAGTGCGTTGAACAGAGAATCGGCGAGCTGCACGTTCCAGTACGGCCGATTTTCCGGGAGCTCCGTTTCGAGGATCAAGGCTTCGCCGGGCGCGAATTTGAATATGCCGCGCCAATAGGTTTGCGCCTTGACGCCGGCCCAATCCTCGAATCCGCTGAGCTCGAAACGATTTTCCAGATCTCGCGCACGCATGTCGTTCTGAAAATCGAGCCACATCCGGGTCAGCCGTTCGGCAAACGCCAGCACGCCGCGCATATTTTTATCGATGTCTGCCGGACTCATGCGCGGTTTGAGCGGCGCGTTGCCGACCCGCTCGATGGCGAGCAGCGGGTCGCGCTCATTGCCCCAGTCATAGGAGCGCAGCCGCACCAGGATGAAATCCATGCCGGGAGTCAGCGGCCACCAGGCACCGCGGTGCCCGGCGGGCCGATCGCTGCTCAAGAGGACCTCGAACCACCCGTTCTTGTCGAGCGGCAGCGTTGCCGCGTCATACTCCGCGTAGGTCTGCGGCTTTTCCTCGAACATGCCCATCGACTTGGCGCCGAGCGAGAAGGTGAGCAGGTGCATGGAGCCCGGCTCGCCGCTGATGCGGTAGGTGTTCGAGGCATCAATGTGCGCGAGGTAGTACACATCGTCGGGATTCGGCTGCAGCAGGAACACCGAGTTGAGAAACGGCATCCATTCTGGATGGTCCGCATCGGTTTGAAAATACATGAAGTAGCCGAGGGAGAGATTCATGAGCAGCTGGCGATACAGCTCGCCGCGCAGCTGATCGCTGGCAGGCTCCCAGGTACGCGCCATCAAATCGTCGCAGACACGCAGCAGGTCGATGTAATCGTTCCAGGGCCTGAGCTCATGCATGCCGAGCACCTACCGCCACGTTCCCCCGAATGGAACTCACCGTAACATATCGGAATGAGACTAACGAAACAATACGGGGTCTCACGAAAGAGAGACATCTGGCGCAGCGCCGCTTGCACTGCGCCAGATTCGATCCAAAAAGCGGCGGCTAGAAGGAGTAGCCCACCGTCACGCCGATCTCACGCGCCAGGTTCCAGTAAATGATGTTGGCGGCGGCGGTCGGCAAGGCGCCCTGCACATACGCCCTGTTGGTGATGTTCTTTCCGTAAAGTGTGTACTTGAAGCGGTTGACGTTCGGCGAGAACGTCAAGTTGGCGCCGACGAGTGCATACGGGCCGGTCGTGATCGTATCGGTGTACTCCCAGCGATATCCAGTGGAGTAGTAGAGATTGCTCGTTGCCTCGAATCGCCCCCAGTTGAAGTTCTGCCCGTACGTTCCCGCGATCGTTCCGGTGAACTTGGGAGTTACCAGCATACGGGAATTGCTCGCATTGTAATTGGTATCGGTCGTGAGACCACCGGTTTGGAGGCTTAACGGCGGCAAGTAGGCAGTCGCGTGATCGAACTCCTTGTACTTCGCGGTCGGGAGCCATGTGCCGGAGAGCCGCACCTGGAACCATTCGTTGAGCTTCGCGGTGCCGCCGAAATCGAGTCCATAGATCTCGGCGGTGGTGGCGTTCTCAGGGATGGTCGAGAAGGTGGTGGTATTGAAGACCTCGACCTGCAGGTCTTTGTAGTCGTAGTAGAAGGCTGCCAGGTTGGCCGAGTATGCGTCACCCGTCGCCTTCATGCCGACCTCGTACGCAGAGATCTTCTCGGGATCCGCGGGCTGAGGGAAAGGCTCACCCGGCCCAGGGTGAGGGAGCTGCCCGGAAACCACACCGGCCTTGAAGCCTTGGCTATAAGTGAAATAGGTCATGAGGTCGGGGGTGAACTTGTACTGCAGCGAAGCCCGCGGGGTCGCCGAATCCCAGGATCTGTCGCCGTACTGAACGAATGGCCCCGCGGGGGGGCCGGGGGGTGGGTATCCGCCAAAGGGTCCGCCATCGCGTCCTTTCGCGTTCAAGGAGTCGCGGCTCACGCGCACGCCGGCCACGGCGGAGAATTGATCGGTGAACGCGTAGGTGCCTTCGCCGAAAATCGCCCCGGCGTGCGTGATGATGGTCGAATCGTCGGAAAATTCCCCGCCATTGTAGGAGTCGTGCTCGCGCTGATTGTCATAGAGCCCGTAGACGCCGGCGATATAGCTGAATCCGCCCCACTTCTTCGAGGCGAAGTCGAATTCCTGACTGACGGCCTGATCGCGCGGTATCACGATGCCATTGATGCAAACAAAAGCGAGTTGACACGCGGGCGCGTAGGCGGCCCCGATGGGCACACTGACGTACACGTTCGACTGGGTGAAGCCGGTCAACGAGGTGAGCGTGCCCGCCGAGAAGTCCATGGTCGCCTTGAGGCTTGCGCCTTTGATGTTGCTCCAGGCGCCGGGCACGGGCCCCTGGAAGGTGAAATGCCAAGGCTGGTTGCTCGGCAAAATGGACCCCGGGTATAGGCTGGCGGCAGTCACGCCGTTCTGCGGCACGGCTTCCTCCCCGACTTGATCCTCACTCTGGCTGTAGAACGCCGTACCGAGAATCTGCACGCTGTCGGACGGTTTCCACAGCAGCTTGCCGCGAACCATCGAGGATTGGATCTTTCCCTGGCGCGACCCGTCGACATCGTCGGTCGTGAATCCGTTGGTGGTGTCGTACGCGGCGGACAAACCGCCCGCCAACGTATCCGAGACCAGCGGACCACTCACGTAGCCGTTGACATTGTAGTGCCCCGCGGTCTTCACCGAATCACCCTCGTAAGCGCCGGCACTCACGTTGATGTCGCCGGTGGGCGTGAAGGAGGGATCTCGGGTATAGATCGCAATCGCACCGCCCGTGGCATTTCGCCCGAACAAGGTGCCTTGCGGCCCTTTGAGAACCTCGACATCTCTGACGTCCGGAAGATTGAAGATGGTGCCCGATTGCGAAGGCTGATAGATCCCGTCCAAGTAGATCGCGATCGGTGAGCCGGAGCCGATGGCCGCCACGTTGGTGTACACGCCGCGGATGTTGGGCTCGATCCACGCGCCTTGATTCGACCATACGAGACCCGGCACGGCCGTCGGTAAGTCGCTCATGCGCTCGACACCGGTTTTCTGCAGAAAGTCGGCCGACAGCGCCGTGATCGTCACCGGTACGTCTTGAAGACGCTCGCTGCGCTTTTGCGCGGTGACGATAATCTCCTCGAGCGAGTTGCTGGTCTGGTTCGCGGTTGCCGCGGGCGCAGTAGTCGCGGACGGCGCCTGCGCATCGGCAATCGAGGCTAGACCCGCCAACAGCGAAGCCGCTATGAGAATTCTGGAGTGCATCGAAGGCGAGGCCAAGTTCATTCATTTCTCCTGTGACATCAAAGCACTCGTCCGGTCAGACGGCCGAGCGAACGAAAATTGGAAGGCAACCTGGGATTGCTGGGCGAGCGCCCACCGCTGCGGTCGCACGCGAAGAGATCTGGCTGAAGCCGCAAGAGTAAAGAAACGAACCAACCATCCCATTACCCCCAGAAGATAACGCCACCGGTCGAGGCCAACGCCACCTTAAATTTATTTCTTTGCCTATGCAGGCACCCTGTGTTGCCTATAAAGGACATGACCCATCTAGTCGTTATGATCCGCTCGTAACCGGGGAGCCCCGGCCCGGGTCGAGATCAGCCGGCGACGAGCGCCTGTATGGCGGCCGCGATGCGATCCGCATTGGGGGCGTGCGCCGCCTCCAGAGGCTTCGAGAAAGGCACCGGCGAATACGCGGCGCCGAGCCGCATCACCGGCTTCTTGAGCCGGCCGAACAAGGCCTCGGACAACGTGCTCGCGATTTCGGCTCCGACTCCAAACCGAGTCACGGCCTCGTGGACGATCATGACGCGGCCCGTCTTGGCGGCAGAGTTGACGACCGTCGTCTGATCCCACGGCGAGATCGAGCGGAGGTCGATGAGCTCCACCGATATTCCATTCTGGTCCGTGAGCTTCAAGGCGTTGAAGGCCTCGACCATCATCCTCGAGTAGCTGATCACGGTCACGTCCGAGCCTTCTCGGACGATCTTGGCTTTACCGAGCGGAACCCTATGACCCTTGGTGGGCGCTTCACCCGGCGCCCAGTAGCCCGGTAGATTCTCGATGAAGAGGCACGGATCCGGATCATCGATGCACGAGCGCAAGAGCCCGTACGCATCCGCGGGATTGGACGGGGCGATGACTTTCATCCCGGCCGTGTGCGCAAACCAGGCTTCTAGGTAATCCGAGTGTTGCCCGCCGTTGCCTATCCCGGCGCCGGTCATGGTGCGTATCGTGATCGGTACGTGCGTTTGTCCGCCGGACATGTAACGCAGCTTGGCGGCATGGTTCACGATCATGTCCATGGCGACCGCAGTGAAATTCATCAGCATGATCTCGGCGACCGGTTTCCAGCCCACCAGACTCGCGCCGATGGCCGCGCCGATGATTGCCTGTTCGGAAATCGGGGTGGAGCGAACACGCTGATCGCCGAACCGCGACGAAAGGCCTTTGGTCACTCCGACGACACCGCCGTTTTCCGGATCCGCCACGTCCTCTCCCAAGAGGAGGATTCGGTCATCCGCTTCCATGGCATCCGCAAGCGCGCCGTTGATCGCGCTCAGGATCGTCATCTGATTATCTTGATTGTTCGGCTTCGCGCTCACGAGACGGTCTCCTCGGCGAATACATCGCGCGTCAGCTCACTCATCGGCGGGTACGGCGATGCCAGGGCGAACTCCACCGCTTCGTCGATCTCGGTCTCGATTTCTTTCTCCATGTCGGCAAGCCATTGCTCCGCGTCGCCGCCCGCCTTCAGCAACGCCGCGCGATATCGAGGAACCGGGTCCGCCGCGAGCGCAGCGGCTTTCTCCTCTTTGGAGATATAGGCATCCGAATCGCCGAAGACGTGACCCTCGAACCGGTAGGTCATGGCCTCGATCAAGGTCGGGCCACCGCCCTCGCGCGCGCGCTGCACCGCTTCCCGGGCCGCCGCGTACATGGCCTCGACGTCGTTGCCGTCCACATGAATACCGGCCATTGCGTAGCCTGCCGCGCGATCCGAGATGCGGGCCCCGGAGGTGCCCTTGGCGTACGCCGTATGCTCGGCGTAGCGATTGTTCTGGCACACGAAGATGACGGGCAACCGCCAGAGCGCCGCCAGATTGAGCGCCTCGTGGAATGCGCCGATGTTGGCGGCGCCGTCGCCGAAGTTCGCCACGGAAACGCGTCCCTTTTTCTCGAGTTGCGCGGCCCAGCCCAAGCCGTTCGCGATCGGCATCGAGCTTCCGACGACCCCGGTCGTCACCATGATGCCCTTCGAAGGATACGTGAGATGCATGGGACCGCCCTTGCCCTTGCAGGTGCCGTCGACGCGTCCCGCGATCTCGGCCCACAGGTCCTTGAGCGGAAGTCCCTTGGCAAGCATGTCGTGGATTCCGCGATAGATCGTGCAGAGGTAGTCCTCATCGGTGAGATTCACAGAGAGCGCCGCGGGAATGACCTCCTGGCCCCGGTAGCTGTAATAAGTCGCGACGATCCGACCGGTGCGCAACAGCTTGCGTACCCGCTCATCGTTGGCCTTCAACAGATACATCTTGCGATAGATCGCACGCTGGGTATCACGGCTGATAGTTGAAACATCGTTCATTCGGCATCCTCTCGTCACGCTCTAGTGCAGACCCGAACTGGAGAGCCCTCGGCAATTCCCTTCTCCGACCGAGAGCCCAGGACGAACTCCCAGGTGTGCGGTAATTTGTGTAACCTTTCTGTGTCGCAGTGATTGTGGTGCGCTACCATCTACTGCGACATTACATGGTATATCGCTTTTAGAACTTTATTGCCGCCTGTCATGCAAGTCAATGGCCGGGACAGTGCGGCGCAGGAGATCGCATGAATCGCATCATAGGGATCGACCATATCGCGATTACGGTGAGCGATTTGGAGGCGGCGTGTCGCTTCTATGACGGATTGTTTGCGGCGGAAACGCGCGTGAATTACGCTCCGCGGGGCAAGCCACTCGTTCGGCAGATCGTGCTTGGCGGTGCGCTGTTGAGCGTGCATCAAGCAGGTAACGGAATCGAGTTGGTCGCGAAGAAGCCCACGATCGGCTCTGCGGATATCTGCTTCCGCTGGAATGGCAGCATCGCGAGCGCCGTCGCATTGCTCAATGAGCGGGGAGTCCAGATCATCGAGGGGCCGGTGCCGCGCCACACTGCCGACGGCTTGCCGAGCCAGTCGGTGTATTTTCGAGATCTCGATGCGAACCTGATCGAGTTGATGGCGACCGAATAGGACTGCGCTCATCGGAGTCGGGACTCAACTCTCATCGGCGATGTCGATGACGAGCTTGCCACGGGTACCTCCGGCCTGCATGGCCTTGAGCGCCTCGCCGGCGCGCTCCAGTGGATAGCGGGTGATAGCCGGCATGCGCATCCGGCCCCCGTCGATCAGCCGCGCGATCGCCTGCAGATCAGGCGACACCCTCAGATGATCGAGAATCAGAAAGTGCACCGAGCAACCGCGCCGCGCCGCCTCGCCACTCAGCGCTGCAATGTCTCCGTCGTCGGTCACAGTGGCAATGATCACCAATCGGCCGCCGGGGGCGAGCGCATCGAGCAACTCGCCCTGCCTGCCCCCGCTCGCCGCGTCGATCACCACATCGGTGCCGGCCGGCGCCCAACGCTTGAGCGCGGCGGCGATGGGCTCCTGCGTGTAGTCGATGGCGAGCTCGGCACCGATCTCGCGCAGATACGCCGCGTTCACCGGACGGCAGGTGGCCGCCACCCGCGCCCCGATCGCACTGGCGAAGCCGGTGGCGAAACTGCCCAGCCCCCCCGAGGCGCCGTGAATCAGGACCGACTGCCCGGGCTTGAGCGCCCCCATATCTTCGCGGAACAACGCCTGATAGGCCGTCAATCCCGCGACCGGGATGCTCGCGGTCTCGCTCAGGCTGATCGACGCAGGCGCCTTCGCGGCAAGCGTCTCGCTCACTCGAACGTATTCGGCGAAAGTGCCGCATTGCCCGCCGCGCCGGTCCGACATAAACACCACCCGATCGCCGGGCTTGAAATCCTTCACCCCCTCACCCACTTCCTCGACGATGCCGGCACCGTCGAAACCGGGCGCCCAGCGCGGCGGATAAGGCGGGTAGAACTTCACCAGGTTCCCCTCCATCTCCTTCCAGTCGGTGGGATTGACGCCGGCCGCCGCGACCCGCACGAGCAAGTCGCCGGGACGGCATTGCGGCTTGGGCAGGCTCCCCGGCGCGGCTTTGTCCGATGCACCGAATCCCTCCATCACGAATGCACGCACGTTCTATCCCTCGTAACCTGCATCGAGCTCGTACCAGAGCTCGATGACCTTCTCGACCGCCGCGCCCGCCGGTGCTCGCCACTCACTGCCCGCCGCCGCCGCGGCCGCCAGCGACTCGTAGCCCTGTTCCCAGATATGGCTGTAAGTCGTCGACTCGAGTATCTGCGTCACGCCGTCGAGCCAACGCGTGGCGAAGGTGTTCTCGGCGACCACGGATAGGATCATCTGCGGATTGGCGGATTGAGCCTCGGCGGCGATTGCACGGAAGAAATCCGCCTGGCCCTCCGCCAAACGCAGCAGGACCAAACGCCGCGCGGCTCTGGCCGGCAGGAAATAGATCGGCGCGGCGCAGCTGTAGCCGAGCAATCCAACATCATAGGGGTTGTCCGTGACGATTCGTTCCGGACAGTCATTCAGAAGATAGCGATCGTAGATATTCGCGTGAAAGGGATGGACCATGTAGCGTTGATAGCTTTCCGCGGATTCATAGGCATGTTCCCAGACGAAATGCAGCGCGACGTCGGATTTGTTGTGGCCGACGGCGGAATGCAGCACTTCGGGAATGTAGCGCTGGGCGTTGCGCATCGAAGCCTGCATTGCCGCAACCTTTGCCTGCGGCGCCTTCGGATCGAGCGAATAGATTTCGAAACGCCGCAACATGGTCATACGGTCATCCGCATCGGGGCGGGATAGAAGAAGCGGCGTGTACCGCCGGTGCGCAATTGACTCGCCCGCGCGGAATAGCTCCACCACCGTGGATCGGTGACGAACGCCTTTCGAATCAGGTTGAAAGCGGAGTGATCCAGCGCCTTCCAGGTAACCTGGATCAGCACATCCTCGTCAAGATCCGGGGAGGTAGAGTAGCAGCCGACCAGCTCGAGACCGGCATCCTGCATGATCGGAATGCCCTCCTCCTGAAGCAGCCTGAGCATGGCGATCTGCTGCGCCGGCTTGACGGCCAGCGTGTCGACTATGTAGATGGGCTTCAGATCCATCGAGCATCACTCTCTTGCGGCGCGCCGCCGCTTCCGCACGACGCTTCAGTTCGCGCCCAAGGCGTGCCTCGCGGCCACATAACCGAAGGCGATGCTGGCGCCGATACTGGCGCCCGCGCCGGGATAGCACGCGCCGACCACCGGAGCCGTGGCGTTTCCGGTTGCATACAGGCCCTCGATCACCGACCCGTCGACGCGCAGGACCCGTGCATTTTCGTCCGTGACGAGCCCTCCCGAGGTGCCGACGTCCATCGGCCAGATGGTTACCGCATAGAAGGGGGCTTTCTCGATCTTGCCGAGCGACGGGTTGGGCTTGACGGTGGGGTCGCCCATCAGCCGGTTGTACGCGCTCGCACCGCGACCGAAGTCCTCATCGACGCCCGCATCGGCGAAACGATTGAACTTCGCGACCTCGGCCTCGAGTCCCGCCGGGTCGATACCGCATTGCTGGGCGAGCTCTCGCAAAGTGGCCGCTCTCTTGAGATAGCCGTTCTCGATGAAAGATTGAATGGACGCCTCGGAGCGCAGCGGTCCCCAGGTATAGTGCGCCAGGGCGCGGCTTTCCAGGATGGCATAGGAAGGCACCGCGCCTGCGGCGAACATCTTTTGTCCAAACTCCATGTAGGCGCCCGCCTCATTGCCGACACGGCGACCATGCTTGTCGACGATGATGATGTGGGGCTTACCCGATTCACCCGGCACGTGAAACCCGGCGTAGCGGCCGTTCGGAAGCAGCGAACCTGGCGTCCACCACGCCTCGCGCATCAGATCGACATCGGCGCCGAGCTTCTGGGCCATCTGTATCGCCTCGCCGGTGTCGCCCGGATTCGCCATGGTCCAATCAACCGAAGCCGGAGCAGGCTGATGGGCCTCGCGCATCGCAAGGTTATGCGAGAAGCCGCCCGTATCGAGCAGGACCCCACGGCGTGCCTCTATTTTCTTCTCGCCGTCGGGACCCGCGACAGTGACGCCGGTGACGCGTCCACCCTCGACGATCAGACCCGTCATCGGGGTCGCCAGGCGGATCGGAATCTTTTCCCGTAGCGCGGCCTGCAGCATGCGTCCCTGCATCGCGTTGCCGGACCCGACTCGGCGTTTGCCCGTCATCTTGTCGACCGCCATCCGGGCCGCGAGCCGCAGCGCCGCCGCCTTGCCTTTCCAGGTGCGCTTCGCGAGCGTCAGGTTCACGAATTCCCAGGAGTTGACCGGCATGGGCGGAAACCCGTAGAAGCTGCCGACTTTGTCCTTCCACTCGCCCAGCTCGTTGATGTCGAAAAGCTCGCACATGAGTGAGCGGCCGTATTCATGTCCACCGGGAGCGTTGGAATAGTAGTCGGGCCAGTGCACCCAGATGAACTTGATCCCTTGATCGAGGAGGAACTTGATCGACTTCGGCGCTTCCTTGATGAACTTCTCGCGCTTGGCAGGGGGCGAGGCCTTGCCGCCATTGGCTCCGATCAACCCGTTGAGATAAGTCCGTCCCGCCTCCTCGCTGTCATTCGAGCCATGCAGCGGACTGTTCGGTATCCAGGCCACACCGCCCGAGTAAGCGGTAGATCCACCGAATACGGTCTGCTTTTCGATGATCAGCGCAGAACGACCGAGCGACTTGGCCGCGAGCGCGGCCGGTACGGACCCGGCGCCGCTACCCACGATCACCAGATCGAAGCTCTCGTCGTATGCCATATTCCCCCCCGTACAACCTATCGGCGACCCGCACTGTATTGACCGAGCACGCGGACACCCTCAGTGGAGAGTCACGATACTGCTCTCTGCGGCACGGTTCTTGATGCCAGACGACAGTCCGGGGGCACGGCGGAGGCCGCACCGCAGGGGCGCCTGACTGTCACGCCGGATCAAGACAGCGCCGAGCGCTCGGGTAAAATCATGCTGCCCCAAGCTTCCTGGAGAACCCGATGGCAATATTCAAGCTGGTAGTCATGACCGGGCCCAAGCCGGGCCGCGATGAGGAATACAACGACTGGTACAACAACCAACATCTCGCCGATGTCGTCGCTGTTCCCGGATTTCGCTCGGCTCAGCGGTTCAAGCTCAAGGACGCCATGGGAGCGGAGCATCGCAACGGCTATCTGGCGATTTACGAGATCGACAGCGACAATCCGAAGGCTGTACTGGATGAAATGTTCAAGCGCAGCGGCACCCCGGCCATGGTGCTCAGCGAGGCACTTGACCTGGAAAAGGCGGTCGTGGGCTTGTTCGAGCCCTGCTCTCCGGTGGTAGAGGCAGGCGCGAAGCCCCGTCAAGCTGCCGCTCGTTGATCGAAGATGGCGGGTAGCCAGGGCTGCCCCAAGCAGATGCCCAACGCAATGCCGACCACCGTGGGTGCGGTGCTTCGCAGAAGCGTGGCCGCGAACCCCGCGCACGATGCGATCGCGACGTGCGCCGAGACGCTGAGCTACCGGGCGCTCGATGAGAGAAGCGCAACGATGGCGCGCTCTCTGGTGGCCATCGGCGCGGGGAAAGGCACGCGGATTGCGCTGCTCGCGCCCGACGGCATTCTCTGGCTCACGACGTTCCTCGCTGCGATGCGCATCGGCGCCATCGTGGCGCCGCTCAGCACGCTCTGCACCGCGCCCGAGCTCGCTTATCTCCTGCGACACAGCGATGCTCAAGTCCTCATCGGCGTGCGCCGCTTCCTGCGACATGAGTATGCGGAGCGAATGACGGCGGCATTGCCCGGACTGGCCAACTCTCGGGGGCAACTGCGCCTGAGCGACGCGCCGTTCCTGCGCTCGGTCTGGCTCGACGATGCGAGGGGTGCCGACTGGGCCGGCTCGCTCGAGGCACTGCTCGCGACAGCCGCCGCGCCCGGCGCCCCAGATGCCGAACTGCTCGCGGCCATGGAGGACGAGGTCGTGCCGAGCGATGATGCCGTCATCATCTATACGTCGGGGAGCACATCGCTGCCCAAGGCGGTGCTGCACACCCAGCGATCGGTGGCACATCATCCGCAGATCCTGGGCGAACACTTCCGCATCAAAGCGAGCGATCGGATGATGCCCTTGCTCCCTCTGTTCTGGGTGGGGGGCCTGACCATGGCGCTCGAGGTGCTGCAGGCGGGCGGAACCCTGCTCTATCCAGAATCTCCCGCGCTCGACACCGTTTGCGATTCGATCGTGAGGCTGCGCGTCAACCGAATCAATACTTGGGGGCCGCAACTTGCCCGGCTGCGCACTGCGGTTGCGGCCCGCGGAATCGATGTCGAGAGCATCGGCGGCCTCGCACAGCTGCGCGAGCCCAACGGCAAGCCGATCCCACCCCAAGGTGCCGCCAACATGCTGGGCATGACTGAGAGTTTCGGGCCGCACAGCAGCGAGCCGCTCGACACCGTTCTGCCCGCCCATCGAGCCGGGTCCTCGGGCCGTGCCACCAGCGATTACGAGCGGCGTGTCGTCGATCCGGCCACCGGGGAAGTGCTCGCCCCCGGCCGCTCGGGCGAGCTGCAGCTGCGGGGCGGCGGCCTGATGAAGGGCTTTTACAAAGTCGATCCTCGTCAGGTGTTCACTCCCGACGGTTTCTATCCGACCGGCGACATCGTGCGGATCGAGGAGGATGGCCATCTGTTCTTCGAAGGGCGGCGCGGCGACACGCTGAAGACGTCCGGCGTGAACGTCTCACGGCTCGAGGTGGAGGCGGCGTTGCGTACGCTGCCCGAAGTCGCATTGCCCATCGTCGTCGGGCTGCCGGATGCCGAAATCGGCCAGCTGGTCGTGGCAGCGGTCGTGCCGACCGAAGGTAGCACGCCGACGGAGGCGTCGCTGCAGGCGGCCTTGCGCGAGCGGCTGTCGACCTACAAGGTGCCCCGGCGCATTCTAGTGATCGCACCGGACGAGGTATTGTGGACCCCCTCCAACAAGGTCAGGCTCGCCGACATGGCAAAAATGATCGCGACGCGTTTGGCTCGCTAGGCGCCCCACTTGGGGTGTGGGCCGGCCCTGCAGCATTTCAGCACGATGCCATGCGGTTGATCAATTGACAGCCCCGCCGCTCGAATGGGATATATAGCTATCAGCGGAATTTGCTTCCCGCTCGAGGCGTGAAGAGCATCGACCGGCAGGGGCAGTCGACCGCTTCAGACCTCAATCTCTTTGACGATACCCGCACCGTCCGCCCTCCCGCGGGGAGCAAATTTTGGTCAAGCTATATCCCCGCGGTGGGCTCGGCGCCTGGAGGCCGCGCGGGCGATCCTTTCGAATGCGGTCGGACTTCTGGCGCCCACGCTCCTGGCTAGGCGGCGATGCGTTGGGCACCGCGTATCAGCCGCCCGGGCAGAGCTCCGGTCGGTACACCCTCTCGATAGGTGACCTCCCCAGCGACCAGAGTCGCGACATAGCCTGAGGCCTGCTGGCCGATCCGCGCACCCCCATTCGGCAAATCCCGCACTATCTCCGGACGTCCGACTGCGATCCGCTCGATATCGATGAGGTTGATATCGGCACGATAGCCCGGCGCGAGGATGCCGCGGTCATGGAGTCCGACGGCGGCGGCGGTTTCAGAGGCGAGGCGTCTGATCACCTGCTCGATCGGCATGTATCCCGCGCGCGCTTGCGACCAGCGCTCCAGCATGAAGGTGGTCAGGCTCGCATCGCAGAGCAGACCGCAATGGGCCCCGCCATCGCCCAGCCCGAGCAGCGTATCCTTGTGCGCCATCATGGCCTCGACTGCAGCGGTGCTGTTGCCGGCATAGTTCACGGCCGGAAAATACAGCACAGTATCGCCTTTGCCGGAGGTGATCAGATCGTACGCGTAAGCCGAAGGTGAGACGCCGGCGGCAGCGGCGCGGGCCGCGATGCTGCGGTTCGCGGCGGGCTCGTAGCCGTCGGCGTCGAAATCATAGATGCCTCCCCAATTGGTCAACAGATGGCGCTCCATGGCGTCGACATCTCCCGGCATTTCGCGCAGGATCCGCGCGCGGCGCGCCGGATCACGCAGCGCCGCCAGCCGTTCGGCGTGCGGCAGATGATCCAATTCGCGATAGCCTGGCGTGCGGATGAAGGGATTGCGGCTGAGCGTCAGTCCCATCATCACGCCGGCGGGGCGTCCGCTCACCTGCCCTTTGATGCTCAAGCCCGCGTCGCTTGCCTCGCCGATGCGCTCGAGAATCTGCCGCCAGAGATCGGGCGCATGGTGCAGCTGAAGGACCGTGGTCGATAGCGGCCGGCCCGATTCCTGAGCCATGCGGCGGATGATGCCGAACTCAGCGTCCAGATCGTCGAAATCCGAGATCAGCTGCAGCACGCCCTTGCCGGCGTCCTTGAGGCCTTTGGCAACGCCCACGAGCTCATCGGCGCCGGCGGCATAGGTCGGGGTTAGAACGCCGTCCGACGACTTGTGATTCAGAGTGCGCGAGGTCGAAAAGCCGAGCGCACCCGCGTCGATCGCTTGGCGCGCGATATGACGCATGCGCGCGACATCCTCGGGCGTAGCGGGCTCGCGCGCGGCGGCCCGCTCACCCATCACGAACACACGGAGCGGCGCGTGCGGCAGGTAGGCGGCGACGTCCATGTCGAAGCGGCGCTTCTCGATGCTGTCGAGGTAGTCGGGGAAGCTCTCCCAGTTCCACGGCAAACCCGCAGTCATCACCGTCTCGGGGATATCCTCGACACCCTCCATGAGACTGACAAGACGCTCGCGGTCCTCCGCCCGGCAGGGAGCGAAGCCGACTCCGCAGTTGCCCATGAGCACTGTGGTGACCCCATGGTCGGACGAGGGACCGAGGCGGCTCGTCCAGGTGACGTGGCCGTCGTAATGGGTGTGGATGTCGACGAAGCCGGGCGTCACCAGCAGATCACGCGCATCGATTTCCTCGGCGCCTGCACCGTCGACGCGGCCGACCGCGGTGATACGGCCCTGGTTGACGGCGATATCACCGGCGTAGCCGGGGCCGCCGTTTCCATCGATGATGGTGCCCCTTCGGATGACGAGATCGTATCGAGCGCCCATTGGTTTGCCTCCGCTGCCTGCCCCCACCATATGCTCGCGCGGGCAACCCTGACAAGTCTTGAAATGCCGGGGAGCCTGCAGGCTCGGATCGATCCCGTGAGATCAAGTGTCGAACGCGCAAGTCCTATAAACTGGATGGATCGCTCGAGGAGAGGAACGGTGGAAGAAACCAATAGTGCCCCCGCAAACCAGCGGCTCCGCGATCGTCACGTCGTGATCACCGGGGCGGCATCGGGGATCGGCCGCGCGATTGCCGAGTTGTTTCATCGCGAGGGCGCGCGCCTCGCGCTAATCGACCGCGACGCGGCAGGCGTCGGCGCCGTCGCAAGCGCCCTCAAGGCCGTATCTATACCGTTCGATCTCGGCAATTCCGAGTCGATTGCCTCGACCATCGAGCGCGCCGCAAGCGAGCTGGGCTCGCTCGACGGCGTCGTGAACTGCGCGGCGATGGGCGTTGCCACGCCGATCGCCGAAACCGACTTCGCCCTGCTGTCCAGATTCATCGCGATCAACCTGACGGCACCTTACCTTCTCTGCAGAGCCGCGCTGCCCCACCTTCAGAAAGTGCCGGGTGCGACGATCGTCAACGTGGCGTCGGGCCAGGCGCTCTTGCCGAATGCGCCCAATAACACGGCTTATTCGGCGACCAAGGGAGGACTGGTGGCATTCACCAAGGCGTTGGCGGCGGAAGTCGCTCCTCGAGTGCGAGCCAATGCGCTTTGCCCGGGCGTCACCAACACACCCATGGCCGCGCCGTTATTCGCGGGATACGCCAAGCCGTCGGACGCGCCGTGGGTAAAGCAATACGCATTGCAGCGCGTAGCCGAGCCGATCGAGATTGCCCATGCAGCGCTTTTCCTGACCAGCGCCGAGTCCTCGTTCATTACCGGGGTTGCACTCGCCGTCGACGGTGGAAGGACATTTCATTGAATGCCTCGTGACGAGCGGGTGCGGTAGGATCGCCCATGACCCGGTCGCCACGGTGGCCCGGGTGGATTGTAGGTTTTTCACCGACCGCGCTGGCGACCGGCCAGGGCTTCACAGATAAGGAAGGAATGCGATGTCTGAACCGCTGCTGCTCAGAACGGAAACGGGCGGTGTCCTGGAGATCGTGCTCAACCGTCCCGCAAAGCTCAACGCCATCAACCGCGAGATGTGGGAAGGTATCCGCGATGCCATCGAGGATTTTCGCTCTCGCAACGAGTTGCGTGTCATGCTGTTTCGGGCAAACGGGAAATATTTCTCCGCAGGCTCGGATTTGACCGACTACGACGGCGACTTCGAGGGCAGCCCGATGCGCGCCCGCAACTGGATGCGACGCGATCTCTCGGCCGGCATGCACCGGATGATGGTCGAGATGGAGCGGATCGAAAAACCCTTCGTCGTCGCGCATCACGCCATGTGCATCGGCGGCAGCCTCGAGCTGTCGCTGTCCTGCGATTTTCGGTTGGCGTCGCGCAGCGCGCAGTATTGGTTTCCCGAGATGCAGTTCGGGATGGTGCCGCTGTCCGGAGGCATCAGCCGGCTGACGCGTCTCGTCGGCCCGCACTGGGCGAACTGGATGGCCGTTGCCAACATGAAAGTCAGCGCCGAGCGCGCGCTCGCCATCGGTCTCATCCACGAGATTTACCCGGACGAAACATTCGAAAGCGAGGTTCGCGGCTTCTGCGAGATGCTCGCGGGCCATCCCGTCGAGGCGACTGCGGTCGGCAAAATGGCGATTCAGCTCGTCGCGGATCTCAGTTCGGACGATGCGCGGCAGGTCGAACGGCTCGCGTTCAGCTCGCTCACTTTCGCCTCCGAGTACACTACGCTGCACGAGAAGATTCGGTCGCGATTATCCAAGCATGACGCCGGTGAGAGGTGACTCGTGAGAATTCGCCGATGAACGCTTCTGCGCAAAACCCAACACGCCTCGCGGCCGACGCGGCGCGCCCGCGTTTCAATCCCGTGTTCGATGTGCCCACGCTCAATCTTCCGCCCGGCAAGGCGCTTGGTTCCGTCCTCGCCGTGGTTCCGGCGGCGGACGGGGGCTTATGGATCCTCAATCAGGCCACGGTCCAACCGAACGTTCGCGGCAGCACGTGGCTTCCCTCCGTCGTCAGATTCGACTCCGAGGGGAATTTCGTCACGGCTTGGGGTGGCCCCGAGCACATCTCCCCCATCGACGGGGTCTGCCAATGGCCCGACGGCCTCGAAGGACTGGAAGTCGACGGCGACGGCAACCTCTGGGTCTTCGGCTACAAGCCCGGCGACGATGCCGTACTCAAGTTCTCTCCCGCGGGCGAATTGCTCTTGCGGCTCGGGCAGCGCGGCGTGCCGGGCAACGACGACAGCCGCACGCATTTGGGAAGGCCCACTTCCGCTTATCACAACACGATCACGCGCGAGGTGTTCATTTCCGACGGCTACGCCAATCACCGCGTGATTGCTTTCAATTCCGACAGCGGCGAGTTCACCCGCATGTGGGGCGCCTATGGCAAACAGCCCTCTGTGCTTGATGCCGCAGAGGGGTTTGGCAACCCGGTACACAAGGTCGCCGCCGGCCCCGATGGTCGAATCTATGTGGCGGACCGAATCAAGAACCGTGTTCAGGAATTCGAGCTGGCATCCGGCGGCGCACGATTCTTGCGGGAAGTGATCATCGCGCCGGGAACGATGCTTTTCGGTTCCGCATTCGATATTGCCTTCGCGCCGGGCGGCGGCTTCATGTATGTAGCGGATGGCTCGAACCGCCGCATCTGGATCGTTGAGCTGGCGAGTTTCGAGGTGCTGGGCTGGGTCGCCGGATTGGAAGACGTCGAGGGCGACATCAATCTACCGACCCACTATGGGCTGATCCATCGGTTCAGCGTGGACGGCGACGGCAACCTGCTGCTCGCTTGCGTCGCGCGCGGAGTCAAACGGCTGATCTTCAAAGGCATCCGATAGCCCGGGAGGCCGTAGGGCCTCCTCCTCTCCTCCCGCGGGGCGCCGCCCATCGTCAGCTGGGGAAGCGCCTCGCGCGCTTGTTGATGAGCGGCCTCAGATAAGATGGGTCCGCTGCGTTGCGTCCCGGTGTCCCATTGGCGTGAACGTCAGCGATATCGGCGAAGGGGATGGGGCCTGCCTGCGGCAGTGCCGACCACTCCACGAGGCAATAGCGCGCCGCTATTTTCCATTGATCCTTGCGCCGTTCCAGCCGATCGAGATAGCGGCCTCCCGCAACCCACAGGGTCTCGTCGACATTTCGCGCGGAGAACAGGTAGTAGGTCTCGGCGTGCGCTACGTCGCCGTCGATCTCGCAGGTGTGATTGGTCAAGTGGTGCTGGGTCGAGATCTGTCCTTTTCCGTGCAGTGCGAATACCCAATCGATGAACTCCTCGCGCGTCCCGACGAAGGCGCCGTGATCGTCGATCGCATCCGCGTGATACGCGGACAGCACCAGTTCTCGATCGAAACGGTCCACGCCCCGGCAGTAACGAGTAAGGCAGTCGAGGATTGCCTGCCGATCAATCAGATGCTGAATCTCGCCGTTCATGCTCGACGCTCCCGACGGCGGTCACACTTGCGCGGCGGCGGAGAAATCATCGGGCGTGGGCATGCCGGTGTGAGCCGTGAGCCCGCCATCGACCACGATTACCGAGCCTGTCATGTACGATGCAAGATCCGACGCCACGAACACCATGACGCGCGCAACCTCGATTGCGAAGCCCGTCCGCCGCAACGGGATGCGGGCGTTCCAGGTCGCGAGTCCGCCGGGCCCTTCGGCAAGTTTGGACGCCATGGCGGTATCCGCGATGATGCCGGGACAAATGGCATTGACGCGGATTTTGTCTTTGGCGTGATCGATTGCCAGCGACCGCGTGAGGTTGACGAGACCCGCCTTCGCCGCATTGTAGGCGACCATCCCGTAATCCCCCGCGAGGCCGCTGACCGAGGCTGTGTTGACGATTGACCCGCCGCCGGCAGCTTTGAGATGCGGCAGCGCCGCCTTGGTCATGAGATATGCGGAGTTGAGATTGACGTCGATGATCTGGTACCAGTCCGCCGGCTCGAGCGTCGCGGCATCGCCCAGGCTCCCCTTTCCCGCATTGTTGAATAGAACATCGATACGGCCGAACACCTCGATCGTCGTCGCCATGAGCCTTTTGGTATCGTCGACCGAGGTCACGTCGGTACGCACGAAGCGCGCGCTCGTGCCCAGATCTGCCGCATGCGCCGGGCCAGCCGTCGCATCGATGTCGGCGATGACGACGCGGCCGCCGCTCTCCGTGATCAGGCGCGCGGCCGCTGCGCCCATCCCCGACGCGCCGCCCGTGACGATCGCCACCTTGCCGCTGAAATCGATCGCCGTGCTCTTCGCCATGGATTCGCCTCGCGCGCCTGGATCGTAAGTTTGCGTTGCGGCTCGCGTCTTGACTTCACACGACTGCGGCCGCGGATCATCGCCCGGCACGGTATCCTCGCCTACGCCGCTGGTGCGGTCGCTATGGTGTTGGCGGCAATGAACGCGAACGTGAGCGCCGGACCGAGAGTCCCGCCCGAGCCCGGGTAGCAATTGCCAAAGACCGACGCGGATGAGTTGCCCGCGGCGTAGAGTCCCGGGATGGGGTCGCCCTGGCGATCGAGCACACGGCCATGCTCGTCGGCCTTGAGCCCCCCTTTGGTGCCGAGATCTCCCAGGTCGATCCGGACCGCATAGTACGGCGGCTCATCGATCGGCCCGAGGCACGGACTCGGAGTGATGCGAGCATCGCCGAAGTAGCGATCGTAGACCTCCGCTCCTCGGCCGAACTCGAGGTCCACGCCGGTCGCGGCGTAACCGTTCATCTCGCTGATGACCCGGGCGAGCCGGCCGCCCTCCAGGCCGAGTTTCCCGGCCAATCCTTCGATGCTGTCGGCGCGATAAATGTAGTTATCCCACCAATCCGGCGGGATCTTTCTGTCCGGCATGACCGAGCTCGGCATGATGCCGCCGCAGGAGTATTTCGCGCGGTACGTCGCATCAAATATCATCCAGCAAGGGACATTGGCCCCGGTCCTTCGATGATCCTCTATCATCGCGATGCCGAAGCGATCGTAAGAGCAGCTCTCGTTCACGAACCGAGATCCCAGGCGATTGACGCAGACGCTGTGCGGATGACGGTGGTCGAAGAACATCGGGTGTGTGATGTCGACGTTCGGCACCTCGCGCGCGGGCAACTGCATGCTGGGCGCCCACCACGCGCACTCCATGAATTGCGTGGCGGCGCCGATCGCTTCGCCTGCCCGAATCGCGTCTCCCACGTTTGCGCCGGGGGGTGTGAGACTCCACTTCGCCTCGGTCGGCACAACCATGCATCGATCTCGCATGGCCTGGCTCTGCTCGAATCCGCCCGCCGCGAGAACCACCGCATTCGCGCGCAAATACGCCGGGGGACGGCAGGAGCTTAAGCCCACCCCGACCACCCTGCCGTCCGCCACATCGAGCCGCTCGAGACCCGTGTTCAAGAGCACCGGCACCGCGCGCCGGTTCAGTTCTCTGCGCAGACCGGCGATGAGAGAAGCACCCATGGTGGCCCGTCGGTCACGCCGGGTTTTCATTCGCCAGCGAATGTCGAGCCAGTATTTCAGCAGAATCTTCGCCGCAACCCATTGCCAGCCCAAGCGGCGCTGCGAGAGCGCGAAGGACTGCCCAAGATCCAGCGAATAACGGTTGAACATTTTGAATGCAGACGGTAGGTCGCGCATCGCGAGATAGTCATCGCCCAGCTCACCGCCGTCGGTTTCGGCCGGAAAGAGCGCGCGTCCCGCGACGGCGCCGGGCGCATTCGAAAAATAATCGGGAAGGTCGGGGATGACGTCGAACCGAATGCCGACGGATGCCAGATACGACACCATTCGCCGGCCATTCTCGACATAGGCGCGCAGTCGCTTCGGATCCGCGCCCTGCGTCACGGCGCCGAGATAGGCGAGCGCCTTCGCTTCGTCATCAATGTGCCCTGCCAAACCATGATTCGGAATCCACAGACCGCCGCCTGAAGCCGCCGACGTTCCGCCGTAGCGGTGGGATTTTTCGACAACGATGGCGCGAAGACCCAGATCCGTTGCGCGCAGCGCCGCCAAGAGGCCCGCCGCGCCGGATCCCGCCACGACTACGTCGTAAGCGTCGTTCATCGCAATCCCCTTCCTTCCGCGGTGCGCTGCAGGCTCGCGCTCTAGTAGTTGAGTCTCAAGCCTGGCTCGGACCAGCGCGTACGGACCAGCTTGCCGCCGCCCGATAAGGTGATGTAGGCGGTGCGCATATCGTCGCCGCCAAAGGCAATGTTGGTTACGAGTTCGTCGGGGAGGGCCATGTGCTCCACGCGTCCGTCGACCGGATCAACGATCGCAACACCGCCCGTCCAGAGGGTTCCGATACACAGCTTTCCCGATGCGCTCACCGCCAAACTGTCGAGACCGAGGTCCCCGGGCACGGTGGCGAGCACCCGGTCGGGGGCGCCCCGCACCCCAGTCCCGGGGGCGAGCGCTCCGGGTCCGGCAAGAGTGAACCCAATCACTCTCGTGGTTCGAGTATCGGCTACATAGACGGTTCTCCCATCCGGCGACAAGCCGACCCCATTGTATGAGACGGCTCCGAACCCGCGGCCGTTCACCGCGGTCGAGAATCCCAGATGGATGGAGGAGCCGTCGGGTTGGCAGTAAAAGAGCCCGCTCTTTCCCCAGGATCGCGGCCGAATTTTTCCGAAGTCCGTGAACCAGATCCCCCCCGCGCTATCGAACACGAGGTCGTTCGGTGCACCGAGCGTGATATCGCCGCAGCGCTCGTACAGACGGTCTACTCGGCCGGTCGCCAGATCAATGCGCTCGATTCGGCCAACGGCATCGGGTCCCTCATCGAGATGGCCCCCACGCTCCCGATCGATTGCTCCGCTGTTGCACACATAGATCGCCCCGTCCGGCCCGAGCGCCGCGCCGTTCGGACCGCCCCCGGTCACCGCAACCACTTCCGTGCGGCCCTCGCCCCAGACACGGGTAACGCGGCCGGCTGCTATCTCCACGACGATGATCGAGCCGTCGGGCATGACCACGGGTCCTTCGGGAAATGCCAGATGCTCTGCCACTACTTCGAATTGCATCACGTTCAGCGGCCAGCGCTTTTCGGCATCAACGCCGCGAGCTCGGGTAAGGTACCGACCGGATTGCCGCAGGCAAGCCCGGCGTCAATCGTCAACGTTTGACCCGATACACCCGAGGCGAGATCCGACGACAGAAACAAGATGCCTTGGGCAATCTCCGATGGAGACAGTGACCGCCGCCCATCCGAGGGCGTGTCGAAATGGGCCGGGCCCTTACCGAAGGTTGCGACCCGCGGCGAAAGAACGCTGCCCGGTGCGACCGCATTCACGCGAATGCCGTAGGGCGCCCATTCGACCGCCATCGTTTGGGTCAGAGCGATGATCCCGGCTTTTGCCGCCCCGTAAGCCCCGTGGAAGGGCGCGCTGCGCAGACCGGAGACAGAGGCGAGGTTGACGATCGATCCGCCCGAGCGCCGTTCGATCATCCGCCGGCCAAGGTCCGCGCAGAGGCGATAGACATAGCCGATATTCAGTGCGAAGACATCGCGGAAGTCCTCGTCTCGACCGTCCTCGAGCCTGCCCCACTGATGGGCCTTGGTGCCGCCCGCGACGTTCACGAGCATGTCGATGCCGCCCATTCTCGACCACACCGTCGCGATCACCGGCGCGGCCTGCGCAGGATCGGCGAGGTCGGCGACGAAGGTCTCGCACGTTGTCCCCAATCCCGTGATGACATCGCGCGTCGCGCCATTGAGCGCTTCGTTCTGGTCAAGTGCCGCTATGGTCGCGCCCGCCTCGGCGAAGATCCGTGCGACCGCACTGCCGATGCCCCCGCCGCCCGCGCCGCAAATCAGCGCGACCTTGTTGCGAAAATCAATTCCAATCATGGCTTCTCCGGCACCGAGACCCCGGGCGCCTCTCGATTCGCGCTTTGACTACGAAGACTTGCCGGCCGACAAATAATCGCGAATTGCCCGATGAAAATTCACCAGCACGGTCTCCTGCAGCGGGTTGGTGCGCGCGGCGCTGAAGCCGCGGGACTTCATCCCATGCTGAACGTGCTCCATGTTCGTGAAATCCTGCGTGAGGATCAATCCGAGCGAGTCGCAGTCTTGCCAGCGCGCATACACTTCGTGCTCGACCTGCGGCTCTCCGCCCGGCACGTAACGCACCATCGACCAGATGTCGAAAATGCATGATTCATGGTCGTCGCCGTTCGGCCGTATGCGATAAAAGATCGCGGCGTCCGGACCCATCAGAAAAATAAAATTGGGAAAAACGTGCCAGTCGTATCCTGCATCGGCCGCCTGTTGGGGCGTGATGTTCGGCCATCCCGCACCCTCGGCGATGGCCGCTTCCCTCCAAAACTCGACCATTTTTCCGAGGGCGACTTCGGGGGAGGTGTCCGCAGGCAGCTCCGTCATCAGCCGATGGGTCGCCGCTACGGCGCGCGGCGACCATATCGCCTTGAGGGTTCTTTCGAATTCGTCCACTCCGGCGACGATCGCCTCGCGGTAGTCCGCAGGAATCGGCATGCCGGTTCGCGCCGCGGGCGAGCCCCACATCCGGTTGAGCTCGGGTGGGTAACTCATCATTCCGTGGTCGCCAAAGGTGTAGCAACGCGAAACATCGTCCTGATAGCGTTGAAGTTGCGCGTGGGTCGCCGTGACGTGGTAGAACTCATTGAAAGCTTCCACCGCGACCTTCCAATTGCATTTCACGGTCACCGTCTTGAACCAACGGGCGCGCAACTTCTCGAATTCATAGGGAGCGCACCGCTCGGCGACCGGCTCGAGGAATTGGGCGAGCGATTCGGCCTTCTCGTCGAGATTGATGAATATCCAGCCTCCCCAGGTATCGACCAGCACCGGCTTCAGCGCGATGTCTGCATCGGTCATGTGACTGCAGTTGGCCCAGTCGCCTCGCTCCGTGACGCTCTTGATCGTGCCGTTCAGATGCCAACGCCAACCATGGAAGCGGCAGGCAATTTCCTGAATCTGCCCCTCCGCATCGAGTATGCGCCGGCCACGATGCTGGCAGGCATTGTGAAAAGCCTTGTAGCCATGTTCGGAGGCGCGGACCACGATGACCGCGTCGTCGCCGATGTCATATGTCAGATAGCTGCCGATGCCGCGGAGCTGCTCGACGCGGCCCGCCATCTGCCAGACTTTCGGCCAGAGCCGCTCCTTCTCGAGTTTCGCGATCTGCGGAGAAAGGTAGATATCCTTCGGCAGCAGGAAATCCGCGCGCTGAGCGCCTGTCGACGCGGGAATCGATGCTTCGAGTGTCGCCATACGTTACCTCACGAACATTGCGCCCAGCATGAATCGCCGGCGCTGTAGCCGGATCGCTGGGGCCCTTGCCAATCTACCTGCGCGAACCGAATACTTCTTGATGTCAGGTGCCAGGAGAGGGACCGAACGCGACAGCGGGACCGGCAAAACCCCTCACACGGAACTCACTTGTTGCTAACTCCTGGACTTCGGCATGCCGAGCGCGTTTTCAGCGATCAGCGAGCGGTGGATTTCGCTGGTACCCCCATAAAGGGTCATCGCGATTGCGCGACGCATCATCGACTCGACCACGTCGAGGTCCGCATCGGCCCCGCGGACCAAGGATTCGGGGGCGGCGAGCTCGAGGATCGCTGTGGCGTCCGCCAAAAGTGACTCGGTGGTGAAGAGCTTGGCCATGGGTCCCCAGGTGAGTTCGTAGCGTCCCTCGACGGCCCCCCACACTGCGCGGCTGCACAGGACCTCCGCAACCAGGCTGTGGGTCGCGGCACGGGCGAGTACTCGGCGCACGTGCGGCTGAGTGATGGGGGCCGGGTGGTTCGCGCGAGAACGCTTCGCCCAGCCGAGCGCTCGGCGCAACATGGCGAGCTGGGCAAAATGATAATCCGAGCCGCCTTGCTCGATTTGCAGCGCCGAGGCCATCACTTTGGCGCCGCCGCCCACCTCGCCCAGGCGATACATGTCAGACACGCGCACATCACTGAAATAGACGATGTTGGTGCGCTCCTCCTGCAGCGTGTAGACCGGCTGAATCTCGATACCCGCGAGGCGCAGCGGCATGATGAACATCGTCAGCCCTTCGTGCTTTTTGCCCTCGTTGCTGGTGCGCGCGAGCAGGATGATGTAGTCCGCATTGTGGGCATTGGTGGTAAACATCTTCTGCCCATTCAGCAACCACCCCTCGCCGTCGCGCACCGCGCTGAAGCGGGCGGCAAACACGTCGGAGCCCGCACCCGGCTCACTGAAGCCGAGCGCGCCGAGCGCCTCGCCGGCAACGATGCGCGGCAGGATCTCCGCCTTGGCGCTCGGCTGTGACCAGAGAACGGCCAGCTTGCCGACCATCTCGGTCACCGCTGCGGGAACCCGGGTCCAGCCCATGTCCTCCCAAAGCGCAGCGGCTGCCATGACATCGTAGCGCGACCGCGCCGGCCTGCCGCCAGGGACCACGAGGTCAGGGAAAGCATAGCCTGCCGCAGCCAGCTTCTTGTGAAACTCCGGATGGTGGCCGGAAGTCGAGAAGTGCTTCTTCTTCTCGATTTCAGGGGTCATGTTCGCTTCGACGAAGCGGCGCAACTCGGCGGCATAGCCTTCCGCCGTTGCGCCGTAGCCAAAATCCATACCGCCGATATCGCCGGCGGGCGGCAACGGGACGGCGGTGCCGTCGAACCGCCGATCGGCGATCGAATCGAGGTGCTCGTGTGGATCGCCCAAGAGCAGCGCGATGAGCTTGATGCGGCGGAAATAAAGTTGCACGTCGTACTCGAGCGATACGCCGTAACCTCCAAATGCGCGCACCGATCGGAGAGCTGCGCGCTCGGCCGCGCGCCCCGTCCACCACCACGCCATGGCGACGGATTCGGCAGCATCGCCGCGTCCTTCCGCGATGGCCCAGATCGCTCGGCGCACCAGGAGCTGCGCACCATCGATATCCGTCGCCGAATCGGCCAGCGGATGGGCAACGCCCTGGAACGAGCCGATCGGACGGCCGAACTGCACTCGCTCGCACGAGTAGGCGCCAGCCAGCTCGAGCGCACGGCGCGCCATCCCGGCGAGCAACGCCGCAGCCAGCAGCTTCCATTCCTCGACGGCGGCGGCATGAAGCGCCCGTGCCGCCTCACCCGAGGCCAATACGATGCGCTTGCCCGGCTCGGCTGCAAGATCGACCCAGTCGACCGGGCTCGGCGCTGCGGCGTGACCCGCTCCGACGCCGCAGCGCTCAAGGGCCACCAATGCATCACCCTCGAGCGCAAGCACGAGCGAGGCCACTGCACCCGCGGGCAAGAGCTGCGGCTCGCGGGCTACGACAGGTCGCAGCGCCAGCGTCGCCACCTCACGCCCTGCGGCGCGTTCCACCAATGCCGGGTCGGCGCCTGCCCGCTGCAGTAAGGCGGCCGCGACGATCGCTTCGGGCAGGGGGACGGAGGCGAGGTGGCGGCCCGCTTCTTCGGCGACGAGCGCGGCCTCGAGCAGGCTGGACTCACTGCCAGCCGCGGCGCGCATTCCAATGAGCCCCATGGAGACGACCCTCTCCCACAAGGCCCGATCGAACCCGCCGCTCGCTTCGGCCGCGCGCACTCGCACCGAAGTCGATTGCTCGGCGAACAAGCGCGCGACCGTGTCGCGCAGGAGATCCTGACTCTCAGATAGGCTCAGCTTCATCGCTTCTCCGGCACGGAGACCGCGGCGCTTGCGCCGGGGAGAAAGTGCCGCTCCTGAGGTGGGGATTCGCTGTTCCTAAAAATGCACGTTTCGATCACTTTTAGAGTCTTGTCTGATCTCTGTGAAGGCATTAACTTTCGCCGATGTTGTTGGTGTATCGATACCGCATCAAGTCGCTCACCGGACACGGATATCTTGACGTCACGAGACAGATTCTTCGCCGAACTGTCGCCTCCGACATCACTGCACGTCGAACACGAGCATCACGTTGCCTGGCATGCGGCCGGCGAATCCGTACCCCGATTCGACGATCAGCGTCCCACCCCATACCAACGGGCCTGCGCCTCCTCCGATCGAGCCGCCGTGGGCCGATCCCCCACCCACGGTCACCACCGTTTGAGCGGTGTCGTAGTGCCACAGGCTCTCACCGGAGCGTGCGCCGTAGATCCTGAGTTCGCCGTCGCCCGCGCCGGTGATCACGAGGTCACCGGTTGCCGTCACGGGCGCCGCTATCCCGGGCGCGCACTGCGCTCCGCGATCTTTACAGACATCGGCATCGATCGGGGCCCGCCAGAGAACGCGGCCGTTGCGCATGTCGAGCGCATACAGTCCCGGCCTCGCCGGCGCGTCGTGTACACCGCCGTCGGGCACATCGTTGACCGGTACGAACAGCATATCCTCTCGGGTCGCCAGCCCAAAATAGACGCCTCCCATCAATCCTCCGCGCCCAACTCGGGTTTTCCACAGCAGGTGACCCGTGTCCGGGTCAACCGCATGGACCCATCCAGATTTCTGCCCCGCGAAGACCCGCTCCCGCCCGCGCGTATCGGGCGCCAAAATCGCAGCTGTGCCGAAGTCGTGGTCCGGCCCGTCCTCCCGCGGGCAGTTCGGCTTCTCCTTCAGCATGCAGCCGACATTCCATGCATCGTGTCGGGTCGCCTGGTACGACCATACGATCTTTCCGGTATCGAGCCTCATCGCGACGATGGAATCGCTCCGCTTCGGCGCCGGCGAGGTATAGCTGTCGCCGGTGCCGAAATAAAGGAGTCCGCGCCGCTCATCGATTGCCGGCGCACCCCATATCGCGAGCCCCGATGGAGCGTACCTTTTCTCGCCGCTCGACGTCATGCCTCGAAACACTGCCTTCGGCAGCAGGTAACTCTGCCAGACGCGTTTGCCCGAGCGCGCCTCATAGGCAACGATCGAGCCTCGAAATGTGCAGCAGTCGTATTTGCCGGGCACGCCCTCCTCGATCGAGGAAACGGCGACGTACAATCGATCACCCTCGAGCACCGGCGCCGCCGTCAACGTAGAGGCCGGATGCGCATCGACGTGGTCCCGCCAGAGAAGGTCCCCGGAGATCGCATCCACCGCGTAGATATTGCCGATGAGGTCGCCGAAATAAACGCGCGGACGGGCGCTCACATCACCGCCGTTCCAAGGGGATACGACGATTCCCGTGCGCACCTCCGCCAACGCGTGGAACTGCCATCGCAGACAACCGCCGCTCTGCTCCAACGCGTAAACGCTGCCGTCCTGGCCGCCGATGTAAATCGCGCCGCCGGCGAGCGCCGGCTGCGAGGCCATCCGAATCGCGCCCTCCACACCGAACGCCCATCTCAACCGCAGATGACCAATGTTCGCGGCGCTCAAGCCGGCGGAGCGGGCATCCACGTAGCGCGTATTGGCGGGATCGAATCCCCAGCCGGAAAACGGCGGCAGCCGAGCGAAATCGAACTCCGCTTGAGGACCCTGACAACGGGGCGGCAGCAATTGGGCGTCGGCCGGCGTGCGCGGGCCGGCGAGAAACTCCACGACAGCGGACTTCTCTTCGTCATCGAGCCCCTGAGCCTGGATGCGCATGGCCCCCGTAGTCAACGTGCCGTAGATCGAAGCCGGTGTCATCAGCTTCAACAAGTAGGCATCCGGTGCGCGGGCGCCTCCATGCTCGTGACACGGCGCGCAAACCTCGTTGAATATCTTCTCCCCGCGAGGATTCGGAGCGTGCGGAACGACCGGCGGCGGGCGATCCTGCGCCGAGACCGCCCGCACGGCCAAGCACATCAGTGCCATCGGCAACATCGAATTCGAGCGCATCAAAGCGCGTCGCCCGCCGCCGCCGCCAGCACGCCCCGGGCGCCCGCGACAGCCCGGGCGGCGCGCTGCATCGGGGTCAACACCGATCGCAGTCGGTTGACCGGTGCTTCAATCGACAGCACGGCATCCCGCGGCAAGTGCCGGACGAAGCTGACCAAGGGAAATTCCCCCTCACCGGGGAAGTTACGGTTGAACAGTGCTTCATCGCCCTGCGCGCTCTCGGGCTGGACCATGGGACCGTCGCTGATCTGCGCATATTGAATGAGGGAGGCGTCCACATCGGCCAGATCGGCCGGCAGGCCACCGTTTCGCACCAGATGCAATATATCGACGTTCAACTGGATATTCGGCGCATCGGCCAGACGAGTCAGCTCGAGCGCCGCAGCCAGCGTTTGCGTGCTGCTGTATCGGAACCACTCGAGCACCACCCTCAAGCCGGTTTGCGCCGCGAGCTTGCTGAACGACCCCAGCGTTTGCGCCGCGGCTGCGGTCGCGTCGGTCGGAAACAGGTTCAACGCGTTGATGGTCCGCGCCCCGAGCAGCGCGGCGATTTCCAGAGTTTCGCGATAATCCTCGATCTTGACGCCGGGTTGAATCATGAACGTGTCGACGTTCCACACGGACAAGCCCAGCCCATCCAGCCGCATCCTGAGTTCACGCGCCGCCTCGACGCTCTCGACGCGGGGGAATGTGTAGGGAAACGCCGCCGCCTGCTTGGCGGGAATCTTCACGAACAGACATACGTGATCGCAGCGCAAGGCGGCCGCGATGTCTGCGAATTCGATCGGCGTCGTCTCCGTAATCGACAGATGATGAAGCGAGATGCGCATTGAAGAATCTCCCGCGGACGCCGCCGCATTAGCCGCTCCGCATCATCTGAGTAGATAGAAGACCGCGAACAGCACCACCCAGATAAGGTCCACCATATGCCAGAAGGCACCGCCGCCCTCCATCACCGCGGCGTAGCTCGCGCCGGGATCGGCGCGGCGCGAGCGAGCCAGGAGATACATCAATACCCCCATCCCGAACAGCACGTGCAGCAGGTGGATGCCGGTGAACATGTAGTAAAAGCTGTAGAACTCGTTGGTGTTGAGCGTGATGCCCGCGGCGATCTTGCCGCCCCATTCGAATGCCTTCGACACGACGAACCCGCCGCCACAACCGAGCGCGAAGATGAGCAGCCGCGCCGCGCGGCGCGGGACGCCCGCGCGCGCCGCCATCACGGCGCGCGCGACGAATAGCGAGCTGGTGAGCAGCAACGTGGTGTTGAGGAGGCCAAAGCGCCGCTCGAGGGTCGCCTGCGAGGCGCTGAAGAGCGCGACATTCTGCGCCCGGTGCAGCAGGAACACCGCGAAGAACGCCGAGAAGGCGAACATGTCGCCCAAGATCAGAACCCAGACCCCCGCCTCGCCCGGGATGTGGCCCGCGCTCGTCCGGGGGAGAATCGTCGGCTGCATCGCCTTAGGTCAGGCCGGCCGCATTTCACGCAGCAGCGCCCGGCGTGTGGCCCAAAAGTTGATGCCCACCCAGATAAAGAAAGCGCTGGCCGCCACCCAGAAGGCGATGGCGCCGTTCCACGCAAACGGGCCCCTCTTGAACAAGGTGACCATGCAGCCCGGTGTGACGAGTATCGCGATCCAGAGGTTCGCGTAACCCACCCAGCGCGGGAAAATCGGATCCGTGTTGCGATCCGCGAGCACCGGGATCGCGGTCGCGAGGATCTGCACCGTACCGGGGAGCGCTGGCCCGACGAACATGATGAAGCCGAAATCATTCAGCACCTGAATGATCTGGTCGGGCCGTTCCGGCCGGTAGGCGGCGGTGCTGAAGAGCATCTCGGCGATGAGCAACGGCACGAAACCGAGCACTGCGCTCGTGAGGAACGTGTAGGTCCACAGCTTCGACGGGCGTTCCATGCGCGTCAGCTGCATCGCGACCGCAGAGAAGAACGGCATGAGCGCGGAGGTGGCGGCCTGGAGGAACAAACCGCCGACGATAATGCCGGTGCCGTTGCTGCGATAGATGGCGGCCACCGTCGCGGTGGGCAGCGCCGGATCGAGCGGCGGCAGGAAATGCATCAGCGGCCACATGCCGACGCCCAGGAGCATGGTCGACGCCAGGCCGATCCACGCACATGCAAGCTGCGCTCTATAGTTCATCGCCTTCTCCCTACGACAACGCGAGCGGCATCTTGCGGACTCCGTGAATCAGATTGTCGCGCACGAACTCGACATCTCCGTCGAGCTCGATGGTCGTGCAGCGGCTGAGCAGTTGCTCGAACATGACCTTGAGCTCGAGCCGCGCGACGTGCAGTCCGAGACAGGTATGTGCCGCGGTTCCGAACGCGATGTGTTCGTTGGGAGAGCGCATCACGTTGAACGCCTCGGGCGCCTCGAACTTCGACGGATCGAAGTTGCCGGATCCCAGCACCAAAGCGACGCGGTCGCCCGCGCGAATCGTCTGGCCGTGGAGCTCGAATTCCTGCAATGCCAGGCGGACCGTGTGGATGGTCGGCGCCGACCAGCGCAATATTTCCTCGATTGCGCTATCCGGCAGAGTGCCGCTCCCCGCGCGGAGCATCGCCATCTGGTCGGGCCGCAGCAATAGTGCGTGTAGTCCGAAAGCGATTGCGTTGCGTGTCGTCTCATTGCCGGCAGCGGCGAGCTGCAGCATGTAGCCGCAGACCTCGTCGTCGCTGAGCCGGCCGTCGGCGCGGCCCTTCGCTATCGCCGTCATGACGCCGCCGTCCGGATCCTTCAGCCGCCGCTCCGAGAGCTCGAGCCCATAGCGCCACAGGCCATCGAGCGCCTCTTGGAAATCGCGTCGCGTCGGCGTGAAATGCGGGTCGAGAGGAACCGTGATCATGTTGGTCCACGCAAGCACCTGCTCGCGATCCTCGGGCGGAATACCGAGCAGATCCGAGACCGCCTCGAGCGGCATGTAGCGAGCCACGTCGGTGACGAAGTCGATTCGCCCCATTTCGAGCGCGCGCTCGACCAGCCGTGTGGCGATCGCTCGAAACTGGTCCTCGAGCGAGTTGATCGCCCGCAGCGAGAACATGCGATTGGTGACCGTCCGATTGTTTCGATGCCGGATCCCGTCCATGGACATCATGCTCGGTTTGCCGCCGCACTCGGCGACCGTCGGATCAAACCGGCGCACGGAAGTGCCCGCCTTGGTGGAGAATCGCTCGGTATCTCGGATGATCGAGACGATGTCGGCGTAACGAGTCATCACCCAGACTCCGTCGACGAACATGGGCTCGTCCTCGAGCGACTGCCAATAGCAGGGCCGGTCAGCGCGCAGCTCGGCAAACAGTTCGAGCGGCAACCCCGACGTCCAGGGGTCGCCTTTCGCATACAGATCCGGATTGAAAATGCCGAGATCGGTCATTTCAAGCTAAGCGGCGCGGCCCCAAGCCCCGGCCGGCCGCCGATCGGCTCGCCACTGAACTGCGGTGCTGGCGGCGATAGCAAGTAAAGCGCGAGCAACGCTGCGCAAGCGACGATCGTCCACGCCTCGAAGATGGAGCGCAGCACCCAGGGCGCCCCGCGCAATTCCATGAACTCGAGCCCGATGAGGCGTGCTTTCAGGAATGCGATCAACAGCACGACCGCGCTCGCCAGGCGATAGTCGCCCGAACTGTGCGCCGACTCCCATGAAAGCAGCGTCGCGGCGAGGAGCACGAGCCAGGTCGCCGCGACGCGCGTCGGCGCATCCAACGTCAATCGTCTCACCGAACGTCGATGTTGTAGAGCTTGGCGGCATTCAGAGAGAAGATCTTGGCACGCTCCTCCGGAGTCAGCTCGGCAATCACGTCGGCCAGGTACTCGAGACCGTCCGGAAACAGACAGGCGGGATGCGGGAAGTCCGTCTCGAACATGATGTTGTCGGCGCCGAGCTGCCGCACGGTGTTGACGAAGTTCTGCTTCTCGAAAAAGGAACAGGCGTATATCTGACGGCGGAACACCTCTCTCGGGGGAGTCTGGTAGTCAAGCCCGGCCTCGATGCTCATGTAGTCCAAGGCCTCGAGCAGATAAGGAATCCAACCCACTCCACTTTCGACCGAGACGATCTTGAGGTCGGGGAATTTCTCAAGAAAACGCGAAGCGATGATGGTTCCCATGACGCGCAAGTTGCCGATGAACAGCATCACGCTACCCATCGCCATTTGCTGGTTGGGGGTGAAGCCCGGCAGGGAGCCCTGAAAATACCAGGACACCGATTCGTCGGACGCGCCGATATGAAAATTGATCGGCAGCTTATTGGCGACGCAAATTTCCCACAGCGGCGTCCAATACGGGTCGGCAATCGACGGCAGACCGTGGGCATGTGTGTCCGGATTCCAGTTGATGCCGCGCATGCCCATCTTCAGGCAGCGCTCCACCTCCGACAGCGTCTCTCCCAAGTCCCACCACGGAAGCATCGCCATCGGGAAGATGCGGTTGCCGGAGCTCGCCTGCATCTCGGCCATCGCGTCATTGAAGATCTGCATCGCCATCAGGCGCAGCGCCGGGTCCGACTTCATGGCGTTCTGTCCGCTGAAGCCGAGAATGTTGGGATAAGCGATCTGCGCGTAGATGCCTTGCTCGTCCATCATCTTGACCCGTGCGCCCACGTCGTAGGCGGCCGCACTGATGCCGGGAAATTCCGTCGTGACGTACTCGAAGCCGCGCGTCTTGGTGCCGTCTTTCATGACCGCCGAGGCGGCGCCGGTGTTATAGAGAAAGATATCCTCGTCGATGACCCAGCGCTTGTCCTTGCCGGTGCCGATGATGCGAGGCATTCGATTCTTCATGCTGAGCGGCGCACGCTCCGTCCACAATTCAGGCCACTCGCTGATGTGCGTGTCGACGTCGATGATCTTGATGCCGGCAAGCAATTCGCGCGCTGTCGGCTTGGATTTGCGCAACGATGTCACATTTTTGCTCATAAATTACACTCCTGATGGAAACCGCCAGCCTGATACCCTAGCAATCCGTCGACCTCACGGGACGGCGCTGCAGCGCGCCGCGACTTCCGCCTCATAGGTTCGCTCCAAGCCGTAAAACGAGCCCTGCTCGCGCCACTTCGCCAGGCGATCGAAATAGGCGAGCGGCCCCGCCGGGTGGAAGAGGTTGTGCCGCAGGGACTTGGTCACGTGGCCGTCATAATTGTAGGCGCTCGGAACACAGTTCTTCTGGAACGCGCGCCACATCGCCTCTCCGGCGACGATCTCCTCGACCCAGGCTTTCTCGTCGGCCTCGTTCACGTCGAGTGTGCGAATCCCGTCGTCGAGACAGCGCCGCACGACGTGCGCAAGATGACGGGCCTGCTCGTCGGCAACGTGCAGGTAGTTGTACGTGGCGCTCGCCTGCACGACGCTCAACATGAAGAGGTTCGGAAAGCCGCGGGTATGAAGCCCGAAGAACGTGCGCGTGCCGTCCGCCCAACGATCGCTCAGCCGCTGACCCTGCCGGCCGCGGATTTCGAACCCGGTGAGCTTCGTGTACTGCATCAGAAAATCGAACCCGGTGGCATAGATCAAGCAATCTACGGGGTACTCCCTGCCGCGAACGACCACCCCCTGCGCGGTGATCCGCTCGACTCCTGCGCCCTTGGTGTCGACCAGCGTGACGTTGTCGCGGTTGAACGCGTCGAGATACTCATCGTGGAAGCAAGGCCGTTTGCACAGATAATGATAGTAGGGCTTGAGCGCCTCGGCGGTCGCCTTGTCCTTGACGATGCTCTCGACCCGCTGGCGCGCGCGTGCCATTTTCAGCATTTCCGAGCGCTGCAACGCGGCCGGATCGATGGTCTCGGGGGGCTGCCCGGGTGCGGGCAGCATGTGCTTCGCGATATCGGTCCAGCCGTCGTCGACCATGTCGACTTCCCAGTAACTGCCGGCCATGATCGCCGTGAAATTGGTCATGCGCTCTCGCTGCCACCCCGGCCGCAATGAGCGAGCCCAGTCGGGATCGGTGGGGCGATTGGCGCGCACATCGACCGATGCCGGCGTGCGCTGGAACACGTAGAGATGCTCCGCAGATTGGGCCAAGTGCGGAACCACTTGAATTGCAGTCGCCCCGGTCCCGATGATGCCGACGCGCTTGTCTGCGAGCCCGGTCAGGCCGCCCTTCTCGTCGCCCCCCGTGTACCGGTAGTCCCAGCGGCTGGTGTGAAAGGCGTGCCCGCGGAAGTCCTCGATCCCTGCAATGCCGGGCAGGCGCGGCTTTTGTATGAAGCCGCATGCGCTGATCACGAAGCGCGCGGCAATTCGGTCGTCGCGGCTCGTCGCTGCTATCCAGCGGGCGCGCTCCTCATCCCATTGAAGGTCGGTGACGACGGTCTGGAATAGCGCGCGCGGGTAAAGATCGTAGCGCTGCGCGAGCTTCCTGCAGTGAGCGAGGATCTCCGGCGCCCTCGCATATTTCTCGCCGGGGACATAGCCGGTCTCCTCCAGCATCGGCAGATAGATGTAGGATTCGACATCACAGGCAGCACCCGGGTAGCGGTTCCAGTACCACGTGCCACCGAAGTCGGCGCCCTTCTCGACCACGCGGATATTGTCGACGCCTTGCTCCCGAAGCCGGCCGCTGGTCAACAATCCGCCGAATCCCCCGCCGATGACCAGGACGTCGACTTCCTCGACCACCGGCTGTCGCCTGAAATCGGGGTCAGCGTTCGGGTCGCGGTCGAACGAGCCGAATCGACCGGCCAATTCCTGGTACTGAGCGCTGCCATCCGGCCGCAGCCGCGCGGCGCGCTCGGCCGCGTACCGGCGGCGCAGGGCCTCGAAGTCAATCTCTTCGCTGGATCGCTCGATCGCATCGGTCATCTTTTGCCTTCCCCACGGCCACACCCGGCCTCGCGAATACACGCACCAAGCCCGTTGTTTAGCTCAATTACGAGGCGGCGCCATGATCGGACGGGACATGCCCCGAAAATAATCGCCCCTCCTCTGTCGGGGTGTGTGAAGGTTCGTCAACGAGCGAGATTGCGTCGCAATTCGCTCGGGGTCGCCGCAAACCATCGCCGGCACGAGCGGGACAGCACCGCCGGCTCCGAATAGCCGAGACGGCCGACGATTTCGGTAAAGCGCAGGTCGCCCCGCGCCAGGTAGCGAAACGCCAGGTTTCGTCGGACCTCGTCCCGGATGGCTTCGAAGCTCAGCCCGACCTTGAAAAGGCGGCGCTGCAAGGTGCGCGAATGTATGCCGAGCGATGCGGCGACTCGCTCTCGAGTGCAGTCGGTTTCAGCCAGCGCCCGCGCAATCGCTTGTCGCACCTGCACTTCGATACCCGGAGGCTGGGCCGTAAATCGGGCAGCGATCATTCGAGACTCGGAATCGAAGACCGTCGGGTCGCCCTCGGCAATTTTGGTCTTGAAATCGGAGTCCTTCAAAAATACGCCGTCAAACGGCTGGCCGAATTTCACCGGGATCCCGAATTTTTGCGCGTACGTTCTGGCACGACTGACGCGCAGATGCGAGAACCAGATTTCGCGCGGCCGCGCGACGCCGGCGCTCAAGGAGACCATCGCGTTGTAGGTCAGAAGGGCAATCTGCTCGGTGATCTGGGGCAGTGCGGCAAGTCCATCGAGCAAGAGCTCGATACGGAAAAAATGCATCTGCCGGGCGGTGTCGTGCTCCAGGGTCGCGCAGATCCCCGAGCTGAAGGCCCCCATGTAGCACATGCAGTAATACATCGACTCCCCGACGGTGGGAGCGTTGTTGAGCAGACGATCGAGCGGCTTCATGATGGACGTCGCGTTCTGCCGGCCGGCGAGCCGCAAGCCCAGATCGGGGCAATTGAGCACCTCGGCGGTTTTCTCGAGGAGACTCGCCGTGGCCCACAGCGAGATTTTGCCGCCCGTTTGGTGCAGAGACTCAGGCTCGATGCCCGCCTCGAGCAGCAGGGAGTCCGGATCGCCGCCAAGCCCGCGCACCACGTCGCGATAACTGCTCAGGAACTCGTTGCCGATCACCTTGCCGTCGTCTATCGACGCTCTCGTCGTCATTCTGAGGCCCCCGCCACCACACTAATATCCATGTTCAGACTGGGCACGGGAGATGTCTTGACTTTGTGAGACAGCGGGGCGGCCTCATTCCGCGCTGCGTCAAGGGCAGGCGAAAATGGCGCCGCGGTTGCGCGATTTCGGCTTATGTCGCCTGTGCACCGGCGTCTCATTTGTCCGACCCGGTCAAGATCTGTGCCTCAGGGGCCGCGTAGCGTACCCGGTGGCATCGCTCATGCCCGTGGACCCTTTATTGCCATGTCACTTTGCACGATCGTCGGAGCCGGCGTGGGACTCGGCGCCTCGCTGATGCGCCGGTTCGCCCGCGAGGATTATCGCGTCGCCATTCTGGGACGTCGCCCCGAGATCCTGGATGCGGTCCTCGACAGCGAGCCGACGAGGCGCGCCAATTGCCGCAGCTTCGTGGCCGACGCCGGTCGACCCAAATCCCTCGTCGACGCATTCCGTGCCGTGACGGATTGGGCGGGTGAAACGGACGTGCTGATCTACAACGCGGCCGTGCTGAAAGAGCGCTTGGCGTCGAAATTGACGGCAGGGCACATGGCGGCGGACATGGCCGTCAACTTAGGGGGCGCTTTGACTGCGATCGGCCAAGTGTTGCCGGCCATGCGACGGCGGGGTCAAGGCACCATTCTCCTCACGGGCGGTAGCTTGGCCTTCGACCCCATGCCGGCGTGGGCCGCCCTCGGCGCGAGCAAAGCCGCACTTCGCAACTTCTCGCTCGCGCTCGGGCAGGAAGTCCGGCCCGACGGGGTGCGCGTCGCCATGGTACAGATCTGCGGCCGGATAGAGCCCGGCGGCTTCTTCGATCCGGAGCGTATTGCCGATACGTATTGGTCCCTGCACCACGGGAAACCGGAGGCGTTTCACCAAGAGATCATCTACAGACCCGACGCAGAGCCGCCACCCTGAGGCAGCGGCGGGCATCAGTCGGTATTTATCCATACGGCTTTGATATTGAGGTAAGCGTCAAGCTGATGCCTGCCGCCTTCCGATCCGTAGCCGCTCATCTTGCGGCCGCCGAAGGGAACGGCGGGATCCAGCACGTTGTAGCAATTCACCCAGACGGACCCGGACTGCATCCGTCGTGCGATGCGGTGCGCTTTGCCGACGTCCGTGGTCCAGACGCCGCTCGCCAGGCCAAATTCCGTCGAGTTGGCGCGTCGCACCACTTCTTCCACATCGTCGAACGGAATCGCGCAGATGACCGGCCCGAAGATTTCCTCGCGAGCAATTCGCATGGAGTCTCTGACGTCGGAAAATATCGTCGGCGCGACGAAATAGCCGCCGGCCAGGTTGCCCGCGAGCCGCGTCCCGCCGCACAACAGCGACGCACCCTCGTCTTTGCCGGCCGCCAAGTAGCCGGTGACGCGGGCCAACTGCTCCTCGGACACGAGCGGTCCGATCTGCGTGGCTGGATCGAGACTGTTCCCCACACGCAATGAATTGGCGAATTGAGCCACTTCGTGCGTGAACTCCTCGAAGATGCGCCGCTCTACGAACAGTCTGCTTCCGGCGCAGCAGACCTGCCCGGAGTTTGCGAATACCGCCATCGCGGCACCGGCGACGGCCTTCGATCGATCGGCGTCGGCAAAGACGATATTCGCCGATTTGCCGCCGAGCTCGAGCGTCAGCCGTTTCAGGGTCCGCGCCGAGGTCTGTACGATTCGCTGGCCTGTGGCGCACGAGCCGGTGAAGGCAATCTTGTCGACACCCGGATGCGCCGCCAAAGCGGCCCCCGCGGATTCACCGTAACCCGAGATCACGTTGATCACTCCGGGCGGTACGCCGGCCTCGAGACACAGCTCGCCGAGCCGCAGCGGCGAATAGGAAGCTTGCTCGGCGGCCTTGAGCACCAGCGTGCACCCCGTCGCGAGCACCGGGGCGATCTTCCAGGTGGCATTGAACACGGGGCCGTTCCAGGGAATGATCCCGCCGACGACCCCGACAGGCTCGCGCACGGTGAATGAGAAAATATCGCCCGCGACCGAGTTCGGAAGCGTTTCACCTTCGAGGGTGAGCGCCTGAGCCGCACAGTACTCGTACGTTCCAAACAACACCGGCTTCATGTACGGCGCAAACGAAACGGGCATCCCCATGTCGAGCGTGTCCAACATGGCCAATTCATCGAAGTTCGCCTCGATCAATTGCGTTAGTTTGAGCAGAACGGCTTGTCGCTGCCGGGGCTTGAATTTGCTCCAGGGACCTTCGAGGGCTCGACGGGCGGCCGCGACTGCGCGATTGACGTCTTCCTCCGCAGCGAGCGCTAGAGGATCCAACGCGAGCCCGGTCGAGGGGTTGTAGGAGGGAAAGGTTTCGCCCGACGCGGCGGCCACCCATTTGCCGTCGATCAACAGCTGCTTGGCGGCTCCGTCGAGGAAAGCCGGTGGGTTGTCGACAGGAGTGCGCAGGCTGCTCGCGTTCATAGTCACCTCGGGGGTAGCTGCTTCCTATCGTAACAGCACGCTCATCGGGTTTTGCGCCACGCGGCGGGATATCGGCATTGTCCCGTCCCATCAAGACGCGACTCGGAACGAAGCTTTATCTTGGGGATTGCATCCGAGCAGGAGACTGGGATGGCGTGCCTTGAAGAGGAACTGCGTTCTATCGTCGGCGCCGCGAATTTGTTTGCGGGCGACGGCATCGAAGAGCGCTACACGGCCGACATCACCCGCAAATATCACTCGCAGCCGGGCTTCGTGGTCCGCCCCGCCGATACTGCGCAGATCGTCGAGATCGTCAAGCTCGCCGGCCGGCGCGGTGTGCCGATCACGCCGCTCGGCGGTCGCACCGGCGTGGTCGGCGGCGGCATGGCGAGCGACGGCGGTATCGTCCTGTCGCTGGAGCGCATGCATCGGATCCTCGAAATCGATGAGCAGTCGATGACCATGACGGTTGAGGCCGGGACACCGCTGCAGCGTGTGCAGGAGGCAGCCGAAGCCAAGGATTTCATCATGCCGCTCGATCTCGGCGCCCGCGGCTCGGCCACCATCGGCGGCACTATCGCCACCAATGCCGGCGGCAACCGCGTGCTGCGCTGGGGCATGGCGGGCGACATGGTGATCGGGCTGGAAGCGGTGCTGGCCGACGGCTCGGTGGTGAGTTCGCTCACCAAGATGCTGAAGGACAATGCCGGGTATCGCTGGAAGGATTTGCTGGTCGGTAGCGAGGGCACGCTCGGCATCATCACCCGCGCCGTGCTACGACTTCGCCCATTGCCGCGGAGCACGCAGACGGCGCTGGTCGCGATGTCCGGTTTCGACTGCGTGCCGCGCTTGCTGCGCCGGCTGGAGGCGCGTTTCGCCGGGCAGCTCTCCAGCTTCGAGCTGATGTGGAACGATTTCTACGAATATGTCTCCAAGGCCCAGCTAAATTATCGGCCGCAGCCGATGCCGCCGGTTCACGCGCTTTACGCCCTGATCGAAACGCTGGGCGGTGATCCCGAGCGCGACATGGAGCTCTTTCAGGAAGTTCTCGCCGAGGCGCAGGAGACCGGACTGATCGAGGAGGCGGTGATCGCACAGACGGCGCGCGATCGCACCAATCTATGGGCCGTGCGCGACGATCTGGCCGAGGCCATGCGGCCGATGCAGCCGGCGGTGGCCTTCGATGTCAGCATGGCGCTGCAGGACATGCCGGCCTTTGTCAGCATGACAAGAAAGGCCTTGCTCGAGCTCAGGCCGGCCACGACGGTGCTCTATTACGGCCATGCCGGCGACGGCAATTTGCATCTGGCGGTCAGCCTCGATGAGCACGACCCGGACGCCTACCGCAAGGTCGACGATGCCGTTTATGCGTGCGTCGAAAAGCTCGGCGGCTCGGTCTCCGGGGAACATGGCATCGGCACCGGCAAGCTGGACTATATCGCCATCACGCGCTCGCCCGAGGAGCTCGCGCTGATGCGCTCGATCAAGCGCTCGCTGGATCCCAGAAACATTTTGAATCCCGGCAAGGTCCTGCCGGCAACGGTGTGAGAGCGATCCGCGCCGCGATGATCCATCCACGCGGCGGGCCCACGCCGAAACTACGGAGCATAAGGTTATGAGGCGCAATCCGATCTTGGAAGCGAAGCAGGCGGGGCGCCGCACGATCGGCGCGTGGCTGACCGTGAGCAGCAGTTTCACGGCGGAGACGATGGCGCGCGCGGGCCTCGATTGCGTCGTCGTCGATCTGCAGCACGGCAGCGTCGGCTGGGGCGATCTCGGCGCCGTCATCCAGGCCATCGACGGCGCCGGCTCTTGCGCCGTGGTGCGGGTGCCCTGGAACGACCAGCCGTCGATCATGCGTGCCCTCGATTTCGGTGCCGCCGGCGTGATCGTGCCGATGGTCTCGACCCCGCAGGAGGCGCGCCTCGCCGCCGATGCAGTGCGCTATCCACCGCATGGCGTGCGCTCCTTCGGCCCGACCCGCGGCTATTATGTCGACGATCCGAACCGTATCGAGCCGGCCTGTCTGGTCATGATCGAGACCAAGGCGGGACTCGAGAATATCGCCGCCATTGCCGCCACACCGGGCGTGGACGGGCTGTTCGTGGGCGCGGCAGATCTGGGGCTCGATCTCGGCCTGTCGCTTTCGCTGAAGCCGACGCCGCCGATCCTCGCCGCCATCGATCGCATGGTCGCGGTCTGCAACGAGAGAGGCATCACGCCCGGTGCTGCCGGCATGGACACAAAATCCTCCGAGGATTTTCTCACGCGCGGCGTCCGCTTCCTGACGCTGTCGAGCGATATCGGCTACATGCGGCGCGCCATGCACGAAGATGTGGAGACGTTCAAATCCTGGCGCAACCCCGGCTGAAACCATGACCCAACAACGCATCGTCCGGATTGGCGGCGGCAGCGCCGGACTTGGCGACGGCATCATCGGGATTCCCCAGCTGCTACGCGGCGGCGAACTCGACTATCTGATGCTGGATTATCTGTCCGAGTACTTCATGCCTCAGGCTGGGCGCAGCCGCCAGCGCGATCGAGAAGCCGGCTACGTCCCGGGCTTCCCCGACGAGATCGTCACGGTGGCCGGGCACGATCTCGCCGGCAAGAAAGTAAAGATCGTCACCAATGCCGGCGCGGTCAATCCGCGCGCCTGCGCCGCGGCGATCCGCGAGGCGGCCCGGCGCCGTGACCTCGACATCAAGGTCGCGGTCGTCGACGGCGACGATGTGATCGAGCGGGCGGCGGAATTCCGCAAATCCGGGCGGCTCAAATCCAAGCTGCCGGAAGGCGGCCGCTATACGACGATCAACGCCTATCTCGGCGCCTTCCCCATCGCCCGCGCGCTGGCGCTGGACGCCGACATCGTCATCACCGGCCGCGTCGTCGACAGCGCGCTCTGCCTCGGCCCGCTGGTCCATGAATTCGGCTGGCGGCCGGAACAGTACGACCTCCTCTCGGCGGGATCGTTGATCGGCCATATCCTCGAGTGCGGCGCGCAAGCGAGCGGCGGGATTTTCACCGACTGGCGCGAAGTCGGCGACTATACGGATGTCGGCTACCCGATCGCCGAGTGCCGGGCCGATGGCTCTGCCGTCATCACCAAGGCGCCGGGTACCGGCGGGCTGGTATCGGTCGGCACCGTCGCCGAGCAGCTCGTCTACGAGCTTGCCGATCCACGCAGCTATCATTTGCCCGACGTGGTCTGCGACTTCAGCAATGTCCGCTTCGAGCAGCTGGGCCCGGATCGCGTGCTGATGACCGGCGCCAAGGGCCGGCCGCCCGGCCCGAACTACAAGGTCAACGCCACCTGGGATGATGGCTGGTTCGCGAGCTGGGGCTATGCGGTGCGCGGTGAAGATGCGGCTGACAGGGCCAAGGCGATCGCCGATGCCGTCCTGCGGCGCGGCGCGCGGCTGTTGCGCGAGCGTAACTTGCCGGGCTTGCGGCGCAGCCGTGTCGAGATCATCGGCGACGAGGAATCCTGGGGCGCCAACGCGCGCAGCAAGAGCTCGCGTGAGATCTTCTGCCGGATCACCATCGAAGCCGGCGATGATAAAGCTTTCGGCATCTTGCTGCGCGAGACCGGCACCGGCTCGGTATCGATGGCGCCGGGCATCGTCGGCTCGATGCTGATGTTCAATCCGGTCCCGATGGCGCGCCTCGAATCCTTCCTGATTCCAGTGACCGAGGTACCGGCTCGCATCACCATCGACGACCGCACCGAAATCCAGACACGCGCCGCGAGCCCGCCACTGGTCGCCGCACCCGAAGCGGCGGTGCCGCCTGCGATGGACCGCGCCGCCAATACGGCGGTGCCGCTTCGCCGGCTCGCCTGGGCGCGCAGCGGCGACAAGGCCGATGTCTGCAACATCGGCATCGTGGCTCGAAAGCCGGAATATCTGCCCTACATCGCCGCCGCGATGACCGAGGCGGCGGTGGCGCGACACTACGCTTTCATTCTGAGCGGGGGCGGCGCAGTCGAGCGCCATTATCTGCCGGGCAGCCACGCGCTGAATTTTCTGCTGAGTGGCGCGCTCGACGGCGGCTGCACGGTAAGCCTGTGTCTCGACCCGTTCGGCAAAAGTGCTGCGCAAGACGCGCTTGACATGTCGATCCCGGTGCCCGCGTCGCTGCTGTGACTGAAACCGGCCTCGCCTATCGCGAGCTCAACCCGCAAATCGGCGCGGTGCTGCAGGCCGATAAGGCGTCGCTGCTCGGAGGCAGCCATGCGCGCGCGATCCGCGAGCTGCTGGAAGAGCGCGGGATCCTGGTCTTCCCGCAGGTGCACTTCACCGAGGCGGAGCAGATCGCCTTCACCCGTACACTCGGCGAATATGCCGCCGACCATGCCGACGGCACCGCCACGGCGATCACAATCGATCCCGCCGCCGGCGTCACCGCGGAATATTCCAAGGCCTCGTTCTTCTGGCATTTCGACGGCTATTTCAACGAGGTGCCGATCCTCGGCTCGCTGCTCTGCTGCGAAGTTCCGGCGCCGAGCGGCGGCGATACCGAATTCTGCAATACCTACGCTGCCTACGAGGCGCTGCCCGAAGAGCGCAAGCAGGCGCTCGAGGGTCTGCGCGCGGTCCATGCCCTGGCCGGCGCTCAGCTCAGCGTCGAGCCGGAACCGAGCTATGCCACCTTTCAGCGCTGGCTCGGGTTCCGCCATTCCACACTGCCGCTGGTGTGGAAGCATCGTTCCGGCCGCAAGTCCCTCGTCATCGGCAACACGACGGTCGGCATTGTCGGCATGCATCCGCTCCAAGGCTTGGATCTCATGATCTGGCTACGTGACTGGGCAACGCAGGAACGTTTCGCCTACCGCCATTCCTGGTCGGTGGGCGATGCCGTCTTGTGGGACAACACCGGCACGCTGCACCGGGTCACGCGTTACGATCCGCTCTGCGGCCGCTCCATGCGCCGCACTAAACTCGCCGGCGAGGAGCCATTCGCCTAGAACGATGCACCGCTTGACCCTCGCTCATCTGACTGTCATCGGCCTGACGACGCCGGAGATCGTGACGCTTGCCGCCGATATCGGCTGCGAAGGGGTGGCGCTGAATCCCGGGACGATCAATATCGACCTCGGCGGTCCGATCTCTCGACTGGACAGTGATCCGGCGGTCCGCCGCGCCACGGCGCAGGCGCTCGCCGCAACCGGGGTGAAGATCGATCTGGTCGACTCGGTCGGCATCGCGCCCACATTCTCGCTCGCTGAGCATGCCGCGACGCTGGAGATCTTCCGCGAACTGGGCACAACCCGCTTCAACATCGTCGTCATGGACAGCGAGATGCGCCGCGTCCGCGAGAACTTAGCCGCCCTGTGCGAGCTCGCGAAAACCATCGGCATGCGGCCGATGCTCGAATTCTCCGGGCTCGGCGGACCGATATCATCGCTCAAATTCGCGGCCGGGCTCGCCGCTTCGGGCGAATACCCGGGCCTTAAATTGATGATCGATTCGCTCCATCTGGCACGCTGCGGCGAGACGCCCGCAGATATCGCGGCGATCGATCCGGCACTGATCGGTGCGGCGCAAATCTGCGACGGCCCGCTCTGCCACCCGGGCAAGGACGCCTATCGTTATGAGGCGCTGTTCGAGCGCGGCATTCCGGGCGAGGGCGAACTGCCGCTGCTGGATTTCCTCGAAAGCATTCCGGCAGATGTGCTCGTGTCGCCGGAAGTGCCGCTCAAGGCGTTGCGCGAGAGCGGCGTGTCGATCCAGGAATGCGCGCGCCGTGCGGTCGAAGGCACACGGCGCCTGGACGAGCGGTGCTCGCGCCGCCGCTTTCAATCGCGCTGATCCCTGCCGCGCATCGACCGTGCTTCGGGCGCGCCGCGGCTTACCGCTCCAAAACCGGATGCGCGGTGTGGAAGTCGGTCGCTTGCTGAAAGGCGTGACCGGCGCGGCACAGCAGGGCTTCGGACAGATGCGGCCCCACGAGTTGCAGGCCGAGCGGCATGCCATTGCGGTCGAAGCCGCAAGGCAGGCTGAGCGTCGGACTGCCCGAGACGTTGAAGGGCATCGTGTAGCGGCTGATGCGGTCCATCAGGACGCCTGGGTCCCCCTGCATCGCATCGAGTTCCTCCCAGGTGGGCGTCGGCCCGGGCGCTGCGGGGATGAGCAGAATGTCGATCTCATCGAAGAGCCGGCGCAGACGACCGTTCCAGACCGTGCGCGCCTGGACGGCACGGGCCACGTCGACACCGCCGAGCGCGTCGCCCCCGGCGAGCATCCGGGAGAGTGCCGGGCCGTAGCGCTGCGCATGACGGGGATAGGTCTCGGCATGGGCAGAGCGAATCTCGGCCATCATCAGCGGCGCGACCGCGGCCATCGCTGCCGCGATCGGCGGTAGCGCGACCTCGCGCAGATGGGCACCGAGAAGCTCGAAGGTCACGGCGGCCTGGCGAATGCTTTGAACCACGGCCGCATCGACCCGGTCTTCGAGCAGGCGCCAATCGACGCCGATCCGCAGCTTGCCGATGCCGGCGCACAATTCCGCCGCATAATCCGGGACGGATGCGGTGAGCGCGGTCGGATCCGCCGGGTCTTGACCTGCGATGATCTGCAGCATGGTTGCGGCGTCAGCGGCCGTCCGGCACATCGGGCCGATATGGTCGAAGGTTTCGGCCAGCGGAAACACGCCCTGGCGGCTGACCCGGCCCCAAGTCGGCTTGACCCCGGACAGGCCGCAAGCCGAGGAAGGCATGCGGATCGAGCCGCCGGTATCGCTGCCGAGCGCGCCGTAGCAGAAGCCCGCCGCCACGCTGACGCCGGAGCCCGACGAGGAGACGCCGGTCCAAAAGCCCGATTTCCAAGGATTGTCCGGACGTTTGTACATCGGATGGTGATCAAGCGTCGCCGCCTCGGTCATGTGCGTCTTGCCGATGACAATGGCGCCGGCGCGCTTCAGACGTGCGACGATCGTGGCGTCGGCAGCTGGCACGCGGTCTTTCATGATCTCAGTACCGCTCGTCGTCGGCACTCCGGCGACATCGATCAGGTCCTTGATACCGATCGGGACGCCGTGCATCGGGCCGCGCCACTGTCCTCGGCCGAGCTCGGCATCGGCCCGCATCGCATCCGCAAGGGCGTTTTCGCCCATCAGTCGCAGAAAGCCATTGATCCGGGGCTCGAAGGCCCCAATCCGGGCAAGAAGCGCGGAGACGATCTCGACGCTCGAGAGATCGCGGCGCCGGATGCGCTCCGAGACGTCAAGCAGGCTTAGATAATGCAGATCAGCCGTCATGCGCGTGCCCTCGTTAAGTGTTGCGGACGACATCGTACCTGTCGCCTTCGATGACTGCGCAAGTCGTCTGCGGTCATGGTGGTCTCCCCAGGGACGGGCTATCTTTCGTTCAAAGGTCATGGGTCCGCGTTTGCGGGTGGTGGGTGGATTGGTGTGAGTAACATTTCAGCGGTCCCGGCACCGAGCGGCGCTAATCGCGAGGTGATCGTGGTCGGTGCGGGGTTTGGCGGCATCTACGCGGTCCACCGCTTCCGCAACCAGGGGCTTGACGTTCTCTGCCTCGAGGCAGCGCCCGATGTCGGCGGGGTCTGGTATCACAACGCGTATCCCGGCGCGCGTTGCGATCTGTTATCGATCGATTACAGCTTTTCCTTTTCCGAAGAGTTGCAGCGGGAATGGAGCTGGTCGCAACGCTATTCGCCGCAGCCCGAGATCCTCGAATATCTCCGCCACGTCACCGATCGCTTCGACCTGCGCCGCAGTATGGTCTTCGACACTCGAGTCACGGGGATGACTTACGATGACGATAGCAATCTGTGGACGTTGACCACCCATCGCGGAAAGACGTACACGGCCCGCTATGTCGTGCTGGCGACCGGGCCGCTGTCGGCGCCCAAGGAGCCCGATTTTCCGGGCTATCGCGACTTCAAGGGTGAGCTGTACCAGGCTTCGCGCTGGCCGCACCGTCCGATCAGTTTCGAGGGCAAGCGGGTCGCTGTCATCGGCACCGGCTCCACCGGCGTACAGGCGATCACCGAGATCGCGAAGACCGCCGGGCATCTCGAAGTGTTTCAGCGTACTCCCGCCTTCTCCGCGCCGGCGCATAACCGGCCGATGGACCCGCAAGAATTTGCAGCCCTCAAGGCGCGCTATCCCGACTATCGGCGCGAGATGAAGGCGGGATTCCTCGGCGCGTGGATTTATGCCTCGGGCAAGAATGCGGCGGATCTCACGTCCGAGGAACAGCGCGCAATCCTCGATGATTTCTGGAAGACCGGTGGCACCGGCTATGTCACGGCCTTCAACGACGTACTGATCAACGAGGACGCCAACAAGATCGTCGCCGATTACGTTCGGGAGCGCATCGCAGAAATCATCAAGGATCCGGTGCTGCGCGAAAAATTGACGCCGCGCGACTACCCCATCGGCACCCGCAGGCCGTGCTGCGATTCCGGCTATTTCGAAAGCTTCAACCGCGACAATGTCTCGCTGGTCGATCTGCGCGAAACGCCGATCGTCCGCTTCGTCGAGAAGGGCATCGAATGCGCCGACGGGCTGCATGAGCTCGACATGATCATCGTCGCTTTGGGCTTCGATGCACTCACCGGTGCGGCGACCGCGATCGACCCGGTCAACGGCAGGGGCGAACATCTCAACGAGGCATGGCAGGACGGGCCGCGGACCTATCTCGGCTTCGGCGTCGCGGGCTTCCCCAATCTGTTCTTCGTCAACGGGCCGCTCGGCCTCTCGGCGCTGGGCAATGTGCCGCTGGTCGCCGAGCATGACGTCGATTGGATCGGCGATTGCATCGGCTGGCTGAAGACCCACGGCAAATCGCGCTTCGAGGCCGCCCCGGAGCCGCAGGAAGCCTGGAGCCGGGAAGTCGCCGCGATCGGTGCGCGCACGCTGTTCATGAAAACGCCGAGCTGGTTCACCGGCGGCAACATCCCCGGCAAGAAACGCGGCATGCTGGCCTATCTCGGCGGTATGGGCAATTTCACTGCACGCTGCAGGGCGGTCGCCGATAAGGGCTATGAGGGCTTCATCGCGACGTAGCCAGGCGATTGGACCCGAGCGCGGGCGTGCGACCCAGCGCGGGCGTGCGACCCAGCGCGATCCCTCAATTATGATAGATCGTGTTGATACGCCAGACTCCCTCTCTGCGCCGTGCGGCGTAATAGGCGCGCCCCGTCAGCATTGTCGTACCATCCGCGCGAAAGCGGACAAAATCGACTTGCAACAGAGCACCGTCGACGCCGACGGCAAACCACTTTAACTCCTCGATCTTCGTGGTGGCCCAGCCTTCTCCCTTCAAATCTTTCCAGACCTTCGTGTAAAGGGCGAGGCCGGCTTCCCGGTCATTTACGAGAAACGGCCCTTGAGTGCTCAGCATCGCCCAGGGAAACTCGAATAGGTCCTGCATTTCCGCGACTTGGCCCTGGTTGAACAGATCGATATATCTGCCGTAGAAGAGGTCTATCTCGGCGTCGTCGCTTGTCACCGTCATTTTGAAATCCTGCCCGTCATACCGTATCTATTCCCGAGTCTCGACATCGACCCAATTCATATACTCGGCAAGACCTCCCACAACGGGGAGTACGATGATCTCCGGCAGGTCGTATGGGTGGATTTTGCGTATCGAGGCGACGGCCGCCTCAGCGCGGTCGGCCGTTGTCTTGATCAACAAGAGCCACTCCGGATCACACTGAATTTTATCCTTCCACCTATAACGACTCCGGATCGTCATTTCCTGAACGCACGCTGCCAATTTGTCGCATAGGAGCATCTCAGCGATTCGTGCCGCATCTTCCGCCTGCGCGACCGTCGTGAGAATGGTGACAACTCCGGGCATTACGGCAGAAGCATACCAGGTGCGAACCCCACGGTTCGATTCCTGCTCAACAGATAATATTGATCGCGCCGCCACGGGAGTACCATGTGTCATCGGCAGGAGAATCAGGGTTGTCAGCGACGATAAAATCCCAGTTACGCGACAACGCGATCGCCATCATCAGTCTGATCGTCGCTCTGGCGAGTTTTAGCTATACGTCGTGGCGCATGGAACGCAGCGAACAGAATCTCACGACGCGTGATGCTGCCTTCCGGATGCTCGCGGCGCTGGGAGAGATGAAGCAGGTTGTGTATCACGGCCATTACGATCACGACAAGGTGCGCGGCAATCCCCGCACCGGGTGGGTCTACGTCGAAACCATCCGGGATTTTGGCTCAGCGATGCCGGCGCCGGTGCCCGCGAAAGCCGAGGCGCTGATGCAAAGTTGGCAAAAACACTGGGAGGGAATAGGCACGCGGGACGAGGATGCCGATGCGATCACCGACGCGCTCGACGAGTGCCGCGCCGCGGTGGTCAAGACCGTTCGATCTCTGCACTGAAGGCATTCAGACGAGGACTTATCGGGAGCGCACGTTCAAATGGTCCACCGTGAGTGTGCCAATGGAGGGCTTCTCAATGCGAGCTTCCAGGACTCGCAAACGCCCGATCGCCATTGCACCCACAGCGATCGCCCCGATCGTCGCTGCGCCAAGAGCGAATGCACCGACCGCTTGTGCACGCATCGCAACGCTGCCCGTTTTTTTAATTGCGCCTTTAGCATACTTCGTCTGCATGATGAGTCCTTGTCGTCTTTCGACCTTGTGTATTGCCGTGCTTACCACTAACTCAGGATGGGACCGGCGAGCGCTTCGTTCACTCCATGCGCGGCCCATATCTGCAAGGAAAATCCTCCGATCGAGGTCGATATTTACATAAGCTAGCGATAGGGGGCGAATATCTCGACCCACTTCGTTTGTCGCCTGCGGGTGTCGGCGTATGGTTGATGTATTCAGTCTGCCGCACTCGTACGGGTCCATTCGGTGTCCCCACTGCGAGAATGTTCCCCTCAATGTGTACAGCCGGGGAATCGATGCGAGTTACTGTCACCAGTGCGGCTATTGGCTGTCTGATACTTTGAGTAAGCCGTAACAAGCAAGGAAAGAGTCGATGATTGAGAGAAATTCGGGAAGCGTTACTTTTTTCGGCTTACTCGCACTCTTTTCGGCGCCGGCGGCAACGTCCCGAGGAGGGTTCGTATGATTCAAAACGAAGCCTCTCCCCGCATGCGCATCGCAATCGGCACGGTCTTAGGCACCGTCGGACTCGCCGGCGCGATGGTGGGCTTTCGTAAGCTTCTGCTGGCATGGAGTCCGTTGCAGGACGAGGCCATGGCGATGACGCTGATTGGCCTTTGCATTTTGTTTTTCGGTGTAATGATCTCCTTGCCCAATGTCGTGGGCTTTCGCCAGCGCCTGTTCCTGGCGCTGTCCGTCACGTGCATGGCCCTCGCATTTGACTGGGTCGCATTCATTCCGGGACCAAGGGAATTCTACGCCCATGCGGGTTCAGCAGCCGTCCACGTGGGCGCTCCCGTGAGTTCGACCCTCGGTCGGGTGGCATTCGGAATCGTCGCCGTCATGATGGATTTCTTTGCGTTCTATGCGTGGCGGCTATCGCTTAGGCTTCTGATGACAGGGACCGAGGCCGAGAAGTCGGCCGACCGGTGACATTCCTTGGTACAGGGAGGCGGCTGACAAGACCCGCGATGACATCAAGTCGAAACTCCTGAGTTTACCTGGGCCGGAGTGGGACCGGACCTTACGACGGATGGTGCGGATTCCGTAAAGGGGGCGGTAAGCCGAGGCAGATTAGCCGAATTTTACAGTCCGGCCGCCGGTTGGCCGGAATGAGCAATTCGGCTAGATTGGGGTGACGCGCGAAATACATTTCAGCGAACTATCGACGAATACCAGACGCAAGGCTGGCTGCAATACTCGTGGTGGCGAGTCATCGGTGTCTCCTTGGGGTCTCTCGTTCTGCTGATCACGCTTTTCGTCGTTTTCTTGATCTTGATTCCTCGGATGTTGATCGGCCGATCGTTGGTATAGCCGTCAATGCGACAGGGCGGAGATCCCGCGAGCGCAGGTGGTTGAGTATCAGAGCGGGGCAGTCGACGGAGGTCGGGCAGTTGGCCAAGATAGGGTACGACGAATCTCTGCACGGCGCGGCAGACGCGCGGCGCCCGGTGCGCATCGCGAATTTCTCGGGCGCGTTGGGCGATTGGGTGGATGCCTTCGCCGTCGCCGTGCATGGCGAGCCGGTCGATGTCCTCACCGGCGACTACCTCGCCGAGATCACCGTGGCCCATATCGCGGGCGGCTATTGCGCGGCCGATGACAAGGAGGGACTGGCGCGCTATTACATGGAGCTATTTCTCCAGCAGCTCACCCCTGAGCTCGAGACCCTCGCGCTGCGCGGCATGAAGGTGGTGACGAATGCCGGCGCATTCAATCCCGCCGGACTGGCGGCGGCGGTGCGCCAAGCGATTGCCGCGCAGGGTCTTTCACTTCGGGTTGCCTGCGTCACCGGCGATGACTTGTTCGCGCGCTTGCCCGAGCTTCTGGGCAAGAGCCGGCTTGAGAATGTAGATACGGGGCAGCCGCTCGCGCCGCTGCTCGAGCGCACCGTCGCCGCCAATGCCTATCTCGGCGGCTGGGGAATCGCGGCAGCGCTCGCTGAGGGCGCGGATATCGTGATTTGCGGCCGCGTGTCCGATGCTTCGCTGGTGACGGGGCCCGCCGCCTGGTGGCATGGCTGGAAACAGGATGAGTGGGACCGGCTGGCCGGCGCCGTCGCGGCCGGGCATCTCATCGAATGCAGCGCGCAGGTCGCCGGCGGAAATTTTTCGGGCTTCGCGGAACTCACGACACCTTCGCGTATCGGTTTTCCCATCGCCGAGATCGCAGCCGACGGCAGCTTCGTCGTCACCAAGCGCGCCGCGGATGCCGGCACCATCACCGTCGATACGGTAACCGCGCAGCTCCTGTATGAGATCCAGGGGCCGGACTATCTCAATCCCGATGTCGTATTGCATGTCGACAGCGCCGAGCTCACGCAGGAAGCGCCCGACCGCGTGCGGGTCTCCGGCATCACGGGCAGCCCCGCGCCTGAAACCACCAAGCTCGGCTGCCTTTATACCAATGGCTGGCGGGGCGTTCTTTACGCCTTTGCCACCGGCGGACAGATGGACGCGAAGCTCGCCTGGTTCGAGCAGCAAATGCGCTCGATCGCGGACGGTCTGGCGCTCGACGAATATTATTTCGATCCGCTGGGCAGGCCCGTGGAGCGGCCGGCAAGCCAGGCCCAAGCAACCATCGCCATCCGCATTGCCGCGATGGCGGCGGATCCTGGCGATCTCGTCAAGCTGCGTCAGGGTTTGACCTCCTTCGGCCTGGGCGGCATGCCGGGCTTCCATGCCGAAGCCGGGCCTCCGTTCGCGATGCGGGTCGATTTCTGGCCGACCCTCGTTGGGCAGTCGGAGATTCATCACCAGATCGTGCTGGATGATGGACGCGTGATCGACATCCCGCCCCCGCCCACAGCAGCCTTTCATCCGAAGGAGCGCGCGGCGCCGGAGCAGAAACCGACGCGCCGATCAGGCGAGACCCGCCGCGTTCCGCTGGGCGAGATCATCCATGCGCGGGCGGGCGATAAAGGCGGCAATTCAAATCTGGGCGTGTGGGCGCGGCGGCCGGAGGCCTGGGATTGGCTCCGCGCGAGTTTGACTGAGCAGAAGGTGGCGAAGCTGCTCGCCTTGCGCCCGCACGTCACCGTCGAGCGTCACGAGCTTCCCAATCTCAACGGTCTTCTCTTCATCCTGCGCGGCTATTTCGGCGCGAGCGCTGCCGGCTGCGCCATCCTCGACAATCTGGGCAAGGGCGTGAGCGAGTTCCTGCGCACGCAGCTCGTCGACGTTCCGGTCGAGCTTCTGCCTACCGATGAGGAATAGCGCGATCCCTGCCGGCAATTTTTTCAATGCTGCCGTAACTGAGCACGCAGTGCCTTCTTGTCCGGTTTCCCGACCGGCGTCTGCGGGATGGAAGCTGCGAATGTCACCGTCTTCGGCGCCTGGAACGAGCCCTTCCGTTCGGCGACCATGCCGATCAAAGTCTCAGGGGTGACTTCCAGGCCGGTGCGCAAGACCACGACGGCGGTGACCGCCTCGCCCCATTTCGGATGCGGCAGGCCGATCACGGCGGCCTGAGCCACCGCCGGATGCTCGCTCAGAATATCCTCGATCTCGCGGGGATAGATGTTGAACCCACCGCTGACGATCATGTCCTTCGTACGATCGACGATGCGCAGAAAGCCGCCGGGATCGCGCACGGCCACATCGCCGGTGTGGTGCCAACCGCCGCGGAAGGTCGCGGCGTTGAGCTCCGGGTTGTTGCGGTAGCCGTCGAAGACCAACGGCCCGCGGACGCAGATCTCGCCGGGGTGGCCATCCGGCACAGGGCGGTCATCCGCATCGAGCAGGGACACATGGGCCCACGGCGTCGGGCGCCCGCAGCTTGCGAGGCGGCGCAGGTCGTTGACATCGTGCTCGGACTTGCGCAGCAGGGTGATCACCATCGGCACCTCAGCTTGGCCATAAAACTGGGAGAACACAGGGCCGATACGCTCGATCGCCTCCTTCAGCCGCGCCGGCGAGATCGACGAGGCGCCGTAGAAAACCGTCTCCAGGCTCGAGAGATCGAATTCCCCGAACCGCGGATGGTCGAGAAGCGCGTAGATCATGGTGGGCACGACGAGGGTGCAATTGATCCGGTGCTCTTGGATCGCCTGCATGACCGCCACCGGCTCGAAGCCCGGCAGGACGAGCATGGTGCCGCCTTTCAGGAGGGCGGGCAGCGCCAGCGCCGCGCCGGAATGGCTGAGGGGGGCGCAAGTCAGTACGCGCGGCGGGTTCGGCCACTCCCATTCAGCCATCATGACGTTGAACATGGCCATGCAGACGCGCTGGCTGGTGGTCAGGCTCTTGGGTTTTCCCGTAGTGCCACCGGAATAGCCGAGCCGCATAACATCGGGACCTTCCACGCGCGGTGCCACGAGCGGCTGAGGCGACAGGCCGGCGGCCAGGCCGCACAGGTCCTCGGCGATGGGGCTCGGGCCGAAAGAGGCGAGCCGCAGACCCGGTGCGCCGCGCGCGAGCTCGGCGGCGCGCTCGCTGTAGCGCTCACCGTCAAAGACCAGGATCTCGATCCCGGCATCCCGGATCAGATAGAGATGGTCCGCGGCGCTTCCGAGCGGATGCAGCGGCGCGGTGATCCCGGCCAGAATCTGCACGGCGTGACTGACGTGCAGAACTTCCGGGCGGTTGGCGGATAGCAGTGCGACCCGGGTTTCGCGCCCCACCCCAATGCTCGCCAACGCCTGGACATAGCGGCTCGTCTGGTCGCGCACTTCGCCCACCGTCAGCATCGAGCCGCCGAGCAGTTGCAGAAGCGGCCGGTCCGGGTCCTGGTTCAGCGCATTGACCAGAAGGTCGGTGACGTATAGCGGTCTGTGGAGTTCGTCCGAACCCATCTCCTACTCCTCTCCTCTGTATTGCGGTTCAGTGATCGTCGAACGGAAAGAAATTGGGGTTGCCGGCACTCTCACCGCCATCGACGGTGATCGAGGTTCCAGTGACCATCGCCGCCTCGTCGGAAGCCAGATAGACGAACGCGAGTGCGACTTCGTCGCCGCGGACGGCGCGACCGAGCGGAATGTTGGCGATCATGGGCTTGAGCGCTTGCGGCGAAACCAGCCGTTCGACGCTGGCGCTCAAGGTGGTGCCCGTGGCCATCCAGAAACAGGGCATGAGCCCGACGTCGAAGGTGAGCGCCAGCTTATCGTCAGGCGTGGTGTCGATATGGCCGCCATCCGTATAGGCGGCATTGTGCAGGACGATGTCGATGCCGCCGAAATGTGCGGCCGAGCGCGCGATCATGGCGCGGCACTGTTCGCGGTTGCCGATATCGACGACCTCGAGAATGGCTGCGCCGCCATTGCGCGTGATCTCGTCCAGGGTTTCCTGTCCCGGCCCTTCGCCGCGCGTCGCGATGACGACCTTGGCGCCTTCCTTGGCGAAGCGTACGGCGGTGTCGCGCCCGATACCCCTGCCGGCGCCCGTGATGATCGCGATCCTGTCTTCCAGTCGGCCCATCTTTCGATCCGGACCCCAATAAATCCGGGTCCGAATCCCTCGGATCAGACCAAAGCCACCGCGGTCGCAGGCGAGCCGACGGCGCCGGGCAGACGCAGCGGCGGACCCGTGAACAGGAAGGCGCTGCGGTTGACCTGGCCCAGATAGCGGGCCAGATCGCCCAGCCAGAACATCTCCCCCAAATGAATGCCGAGCTTGAACAGGCAGCGGTCATGCAGCGGCAGGAGGCCGTTATGACCTGCGTTCCCCAGCGACGGATCGACCGCCTCGACCGCCGGATTGTCGGCGACGAGGGCCACCACGCCGCTATGCTCGATCCAGTTCAGCAACGCTTCATCGTTGCCGTCAAGTGCAGCACCCGTCGTCTCCATCACATGCGGGTCGGGCTTCTTGTTGGCGCCCATCAGATAATCGCCATAACCGGTATGGATCAGCAGGAAGTCGCCCTTCTTGACCCGGACATTCTGCTTCTTCAGCACCTGTTCCATCTTCTCCATGCCGACCAGCGTCCGGCCGGAGCCGAACTCGCGCACGAGATCGACCAGCACGCCGCGGCCTTGGACACAGGTGGCGGCCATTTTTTCGATTCCGAGCTTGTTGGCGGCGGGTCCGCCTTGCGCAGGGGCGAGCACATCGATGCCGGCGCGAAACCCGTTGTAATACACGGGCACTTCCACACCGCTCCCATCGACGTCGAACATCCGGCCCCAATGCGCCAGCGAGTCCCACTGCGTGGAGTACTGCAAGCACATGGTGACACCATCGTCGCAGCAGATGTCCTTGGGCGTGAGTGCGAAATTATAGACCTCATGGCCGAACAGCTTGGTGGGCCAGAGCTTCGGGCCGAAGCGACCGGCATCGGGCGGTTCGCCGCCCGGCAGATCGAGCGGCAGGCTGAGCGCGAAGGCCTTGCCCTCCTTGACCTCGGCGATGGCGGCGAGGCGCATCTGCGGGGTGATGGTGCCCATGCGGCCGAGCTCGTCGTCCGGTCCGAAGTCGCCCCAGTTGGAGCCTTCGGGACGGCGCGTCCAGCGCTTATTGTGAGGATGATGATGCTCGCTCAATGTAGGCACCTCCCGCCGTCGACCGCCACCGCGGTAGCGGTTATGAAAGCAGATTCGCTAAAGCTTGGGAACAACATCATCTTTTATCGCCGTTGGGCATCGGCGTCTTGATCGCGAAGGACAGGCGCGGGGCGGTACTCAAGAGCGTCCCGCGAAGGCTATCGGCATCTTCCTTATGCCGTGGACCAGATTGTCGCGAATGAACTCGACCTTGCCGGCAAGCTCGATCTCCGGCGCCCGGCGCAGCAGCTCGTCGAACAGGATCTTGAGTTCGAGCCTCGCGACATGCAGGCCGAGGCAGGTATGCGCCGAAGTGCCGAACGCCACATGGTCGTTGGCGGCGCGCGTCACGTCGAAACCTTCGGGTCGCTCGAACTGCCGGGGATCGAAATTGGCCGAGCTCAACAACAGCGCGACGCGATCGCCGGCGCGGATCGTCTCGCCGTGCAGCGTGACATCCTCCTTCGCGAGGCGCACCGTGTGAATCGCTGGTGACGCCCAGCGCAAAATCTCTTCGACGGCACTTTCGGGCATGCCCCCTTGCGCACGCAGCACCGCCATCTGTTCCGGCCGCAGCAGGAGCGCATGCAGCCCGATCGCGATGGCGTTACGGGTGGTTTCGTTGCCGGCCGCCGCCAACGTCAGCATGTAACCGGAAACTTCGTCATCGCTGAGCACCCCGTTCGCATGCCCTCGGGCGATGGCGCTCATGATGCTCTCGTCGGGCTCCGTGCCGCGCAGGCCCGACAGCTGCAGCCCATAACGCCAGAGCCCGTCGAGTGCCTGTTCGAACTGCGCCTGCGACGGAGTGAAGTGCGGATCGAGCGGTACCGTGATCAAGTTGGTCCAGGCCAGCACTTGTTGCCGGTCTTCGGCCGGAATTCCGAGGAGCTCCGAGACCGCGTGCAGCGGCATGTAGCAAGCAATATCGCCGATGAAATCGACGCTCTCCCGCTCGAGCGCACGTTCGACCAGCATCGCGGCGATGGTGCGGAACTTCTCCGCGAAAGTATTGACCGCCCTGCGCGAAAAGAGCCGGTGCGTCACCGTGCGATTGTTCCGATGCTGGACGCCGTCCATTGACATCATCGTCGGCTTGCCGCCGCATTCCGCACGCGTAGGATCGAAGCGGCGCACCGAGATACCGCCCTGATTGGAAAATCGCGGCGTGTCGCAAATGACCGCCACTACATCCGCGTAACGGCTGACGACCCAGACGCCGTCGACGAACAGGGGTTCGGCTTCGAGCGGTTGCCAATAGCAGGGCCTCTGGTCCCGCAGTTCGGTAAACAGATCGAGCGGCAACCCGCCGCGCCTGGGATCGCCATTGGCGTAAAGGTCGGGATCGAAAACGCCGAGATCGCCCATTCGAGTTTCCTTGCGCCTCGCGGTGCAGCTATCCGATCCTCGCGGAGACCTCGACGATGTCGCGCGACAGGGTCTCGAGCGTGCGGATAATTTCTTGCGCGGTTGGCGCGAAGGCGCGGAGGATAACCTGATGCACGCCGGCATCCGCGAGCCGCTTGACCGCATCGGCATCTAACCGTATGTCGGGCCTCAACGCCATGGACACCTGCAGCGAATCAGGATTCCTGCCATATTCTGCCGCATAGGAGCGGAGTTCGGCGGCTTGCACGATCGTCTCCTCGACCGTGGATTCCATCCCGTACCAACCATCGCCCAGACGAGCGGCGCGACGCAGCGCCACCACCGATCCGCCGCCGAAAATGATCGGCGGATGCGGCTTCTGCACCGGTTTCGGATAGGAATAGAGGGTCGGGAAGGAACAAAATTCTCCCGAGAAAGCGGTCTTCTCCTCTGCCCACAGCCGCTTGATGAGCTCGAGATATTCTTCCGTGCGCTGGGCGCGCCGCGGCCACGGAACGCCGAGCGCTTCATACTCTTCCCTCAGCCAGCCGATTCCGATGCCGAAGTCGAGCCGCCCCTTGCTCAACCGATCGACGGAAGCGGCCGCCTTCGCCGTGGTCAGCGGATTACGCTCGCCCAGGATGCAAACTCCGGTGCCGAGACGCAGACGCGTCGTATGCGCTGCCATGAAACCGAGTGCGACGAACGGATCGAGAAAGTCCGTTTTCAACACCTCTGCGGGAAATTCCCCCCCGCTGCTGTAAGGATACGGAGAGGTGAAGGATTCGGGAAAAAACGCGTGATCGCCCACCCATAAGGAATGGAAGCCGAGCTCCTCGGCAGCTTGGGCCAACTCGACGATGGCGTCCGGGTGCGCCAGCACCCCCAGGCCAACGGGCATGTATCCGACTTGCATCATTCGCCCTCGTCGCCCGCAGTCTGCGATGACTAGGCGGTCAGAATTTATTGTAGCTCAGCACCTCGGAGACCGGTTTCCGCCACGCCCTTTTGAAATCAGTGCCGAGCGTATAGGCGACGGGAAGCAAGCCCACTTGGGTGTATTGCTCGAACGGGATACCGAGGACATGGGCCATCTCCTTCTCGCGCTCCAGCGTGACCGTCGTCCAAGCCGAGCCGAGCCCGCGTTCCCGCAAAGCCAGACAAAAGCTCCACACAGCCTGGACGATGGAGCCCCACATCACGGCCTGCTCGGAAGCGCTCTTGCCCTCGACGCGTCCCGGCATCAGCGGAACGAGCATCGCCGGCACCCGATCCATGACCCCGAGGAGCGTCATTGCGGAATCCATCAACTTGTCCCCGCGCGGAATGTCGAGGTTCTCTCTCCTGTAGCCTTTCGCATAGGCCTCTAGCCCGGCTTTGTAGATGCCCGCGATGGTGGCTATCGTGGCCCGGTCATCGACGACGATCCATCTCCAGACATTGAGATTGGAGCCGTTGGGCGCCTGCAAGGCGAGCTCCAGGCATTCTTCGATCACGGCGCGCGGGACCGGCTTGCTCAGATCGAGGCGTTTGCGCACCGTGCGGGTCGTGGTCAATACCTCATCGACCGACAAGTTGAGTTTCATGATTTGGGTCCTCGTGCCGGGTCAGGAAAGCATGCCGGCTTTTTTGAGCGCTTCGCGGACGACGTCGCGGGCACTTGCCGCGGCGGGAAAGCCCGCATAGCCGGCCGCCTGATAAATGATCTCTTCGAGTTCGGCGACGGTCGCTCCGTTGCGGATCGCCGCGGGCGCGTGAATGGCCAGCTCGCTGTGCGCCCGCAGGGTAATCAGCATCGCCACGGTGATGAGACTGCGGGTTCGCAAATCGATGCCTTCGCGCGTCCACAAGGTCTCGAATATCATGGCCATGCCGAGGTCGCTGAGTTCGGCGCCGAACGGCGCACGATGGTCCGGGGTCAAGAGTTGCACGAGGTCCGGCGGCAACATCTTGCCGGCAACATCGAGCGCTTTCTGTCGGGTCGTGGTCATGTTGTTACTCTCCCCTATATTTTGGATCAGATGACGAGGTCATTGCGGTTATATCCCTGCACCGCCGCGCGTGCCGCCTCGTCCCATCCATAGCGCTCGCCGCTTTGCAGATGGGGCCGATAGGTGTAGGGCGTCTCTTGCGGAAAGCGCTGATGCCGCGCGGCAATGGCATAGCCGATCATCTCGGAGCGCTTGCGAATACGCTCGGCATCATAGGGTACCGGCTTGTTGTCATGGGCATAGAAACCGGTGACGCCCAGTACCGAGCGGCGGCGATGGAAGCCGACATTGACTGTGACCCGCCAATCGGGGCTGGTATTCGGGAAAGAGCCGTGCACCACCTGCCGGTTGCTGATCGCGACATCGCCTGCCTGGGCTATCAGCGGCACCGCGTGCGGCAGGCGGTCGCTGCCTGCCGCTGCGAGCAGCGATTTCAGATCGACCCTGCCGGTCGCATGTGTGCCGGGCAGATACCAGACGCCGTTGGCCGCAGTCGACCCGTAAAGTTGCGCCATGAAATTGAAGCCGTGGCTCGCGAGATCCCAGTCGTCGGCCTCCCAATGCGTGGTGCCGTCCTGGTGCCAGGAAAAACTCGCTCCCTCGCCCGGCTTCTTGATGATCACCGCCTCGGTAAAGGGGACGAAGTCGCTGCCATAGATCGTCTCGGCGATCTTCAGCAGCTGCGGATGGCCGGAGAGGCGCAAAGCCGCCTCGGAATATTGCAGCGGCCCGAGAATGATGAACGGCACTTTATCGGGAAGATCGGGCGCCGGCACCGGCTCGAACATCTTTACTACATGGCGCCCATTGGCGAGACCCGTGCCGCCGAGCGGATCGCCGAGCGGCTTCGCCCACATCGCCACCGGAGCATCTCCCGCGGCGCCCAGCGCCGGCCGGCCCTTGCTGTCGAGCGGCGAATCGGGCGTACTCGGCAGCCGTTCGACCATCTCATGGAATTCGGTGCGCAGCTCCGAGAGCTCCACCGCGCCGAGCACGTTCTCGAACACATAGAAACCGATGCGGTTATAGGCCGCGAGAATATCGGGATGCAACCGGCCTTCGTCGGTGAAACGGATCGGACCGCGATTGCCGAGCGTCATCGCTCGCGCTTCGCCCTCGCGGAAATAGCCCTGCATCGCCTGTTCTTGGGGTCCAAAATTGCCGGCTATGGCCATTGCTTCGCTTGTCGTTGACACAAATGTCCCCTTTCGGTTTCGGCGAGTTCAACGGCAAGCAAAGCGGAGCACGCCTCGATATCGATCCAGCTGCCGTCGCCTTCCGCCGACGCGCTGGCCATCATGGCGCCGGCAGCCAACCCACCCAAGGATGACCCCACGACCATCACATCGTATCGCTGCTCGACTGGTTTCAGGCCGAGTCCCCCTGGACGCTACCGCCAAAGCCTGACATATGCTACGAGGCAATGAGACCACGCCCTTGACTCCACGGGACTCCGGTCAGTCCTCCTGGGTCAAGATGTGATGCGAAAACCGTGTTCTGATGGGCAGACGGAGGAAGGAACTGCGATGACCGAGAAGATGACGATGAACGACATGATCATGCTGAGCGTGGACGATCATGCGATCGAGCCGCCCGATCTGTTCGTCGGCCGGATGCCGGCCAGATACAAGGACGAGACGCCGCGCGTCGCACAATACGGCAATGGTGATGAGCGCTGGGTCATCGAAGGCAAGGCCTGGGGCGGCGTCGGGCCGGCCGCGGTCGCCGGACGCAAACGCGAAGAGCTCGGCGACGAGCCGACCCGCTACGGCGATGTCCGCAAGGGCACTTGGGATGTCGACGCCCGCATCGACGATATGAATGCCAACGGTACGCTGATGTCGCTCAACTTCGCGAGCCTGCTCGGTTTTGCCGGTGAAAAACTCGTCAAGGGCAAGGACAAGGAGCTGATGCTGGCGATCGTCCGCGCCTACAATGATTGGCATATCGAGGACTGGGCCGGCCGCTATCCCGCGCGGCTCATCCCCAACGGCATCCTGCCGCTATGGGATGTCGATCTCGCGGTGGCCGAGCTCCGGCGCATCCGCGATGCCGGCTGCCGCGTCCTCAGTTTTCCCGAAAATCCGACCGGCTTCGGCCAGCCCTCGATTCATTGGGGACATTGGGACCGGCTGTTCGCCGAGATCGTCGAGCGCGACATGGCGGTGGCGGTGCATATCGGTACGTCGGGCGGGCTGTTGCCGACGCCGTCGCTGGAATCGCCCGCCGATGTCGGGGTGACGCTGTTGAACATCAAGATCGCCGAGGCAATGACGGACCTGTTGTTCTCCCCCCTGCTGCTCAAATTCCCCAAACTCCGCATCCTGATGTCGGAAGGCTGCATGGGCTGGGTGCCGTTTCTGCGCGAGCGCGCCAATGCCGAATATCGCAATCACCGCTACTGGACGCACGCGGATCTTGGCGATCTGTTGCCGAGCGATCTGCTCGCCCGGCACTTCCTGTTCTGCTTCCATGAGGATAATTTCGGCCTCGCGGTGCGGCACGAAGTCGGTATCGATCAGATCTCGTGGGAATGCGACTATCCCCATGCCGATTCGACCTGGCCGAGCTCGCCGGAACAGCTCTGGGCCAGCGTCAAGGACTACCCGCGCGAAGAGATCGACAAGATCACCCACGGGAACGCCATGCGGTTTCTGAACATCGATCCGTTCGAGCATATCGACCGCAAGGATGCGACCGTTGGCGCGTTGCGGGCCAAGGCGACGCATGTCAATACGGAGCTGATGTCGGCCGGCGGCCTCAAGCCCGTCAAATCCGGCTCGGTGCTGAGCACGGCCGATGTCTACAAGATGTTTCAGCAGGGCGACGCCAGGCTGGGCGAGCCGATCGGCTATCTTTGATCGGCGGGCAGGATGGAAGACCGCATCAATTCGGGGCTGCTGTTCGTGATGATCGACCGCGCCGCCGATCCCGCGCGGGGCGACTGGGATGAGCGGCTGCGCGCTCTGCCGGGTGTCGCAAGGATCAGCTGGTGGAGGAATGTCCAGTTGAACCGCGCCGATTGGCTGGGCAAGCTGCGCACCCTGGAGGATTTCGAGACGCTCGGCATCTGCGAGATCGAGGGCGCCGTCGATCCGTCGGTCGTGCCCGAGGGCGTCCGCACCATCCTGTTCCGCCGCTATCCACGCCCCTCGCAGGGTGTGCTGCGCCTGCCGACGCTGGGCCTGTCGGTGGTGATGATCTCGACGCGGAACCCGAAGGACGAGGTTGCCGTTCAAAGCCTGCGCGACTGGGGCGACTTCGTCCATTTTCCCGGCATCGTCGATGCCAATATTCCGGGGTACGGTCTGGTCACCGTGTATGAAAACAGCACGCGCGATGCGCCGCGATTCCTGCATCTCTATGAATTCCCCGACCCGGATGCCGAAGCCGTGTTTCAGCGGACGCGGCCCTGTGTGGCGCAGCGCTTCGGCGGCGGCCCCGGTAATCCCGGCTTCGACCGCTGGGAGCTGCATCCCGAGATTCGCATCGATTATGTGAATTCCTTTACCCGTCTCAACGCTGCCGGAGGATGAAGATGACGAATCCGGTGATCATCACCCTGGCCATCAACGGCGAGACCAGCAAGAAGCGCAATCCGCACGTTCCGCACAAGCCCGAGGAGATCGTCGCCGACGCGGTTGCCTGCTTCAAGGCCGGCGTCGCGGTCGTCCACAACCACATGGGCGACATCAACTTGACCGGCCCCGCGGCCGCGGAGCGCTATGCGCTCGCGTGGGGGCCCATTCGCGAAGCGGTGCCCGATGCCATCCTATGTCCGACGACCCAGCAGGCACCGGATCTCGATGAGCGGCTCAATTTCCTGGCACCGGCGAAAAAAGCCGGGGCGCGCTTGGCATCGATCGATCCGGGCGTCGAGAATTTCGCCACGAGCGGCGAAAACGGCCTGCCGGGCGCCTGGCGTGGCTGCACCGATTTTTCGATCGACTTGGTGGAGCGGGCCTTCGGCATCATCGAAAGGTTGGGACTGGGCCTTTCGCTCGGCATTTACGAGCCGGGCTTTTTGCGCTTGGTGCTCGCCTTCAAGCGCGCCGGCGCGCTGCCGCGCGGAACCATCGCCAACCTTTATTTCGGCGGCGACCATAATTTCCTCGACGGGGTAAAAGGCGGCTACACCTTCGGTCTGCCGCCGACGCGCAAGGCGCTGGATGCCTATGTCGAGATGATCGGCGATTCCGGTATCACCTGGGGCGTCGCCGTCCCCGGCGGCGACCTTTACGAGACCGGGCTTGCGCGCTACGCAGTGGAACGCGGCGGGCACTTACGTATCGGATTGGAAGATCATGCCGCCGATCGGCAGCCGACGAATCTGCAACTGGTCGAGGAAATCCTCAGTGTGTGTCACGCAGCCGGCAAGCGTCCGGCGAGCCGCGCCGAGGCTGCGAGAATTCTCGATCTGCCCTGAAGTCATATCGCCAGGAGACTTCCATGAGCAAAGTGCGTGTCCATCCGGCCGAGCATGTCGAGTGGGTTACGCTGCGGAGCCTGTATCCGGCCGACCTCGCCGCGCAGCGGTCCGACGCCGAGTTGGACTCGACGATGGCGTATCATGAAGAGGGTACCGCCGGGTCGCTGCATCTCACCGAATACAGCTATCTGCCGCACGCCAAATTCGACCTGCATGCCCATGATCAGGCTGAGATCATCTACGTACTTGAGGGAACGCTGCTCTTCGGGACGCGCGAGTTGGGGCGCGGTTCCTCGGTCTTCATTGCCGATCACACCCTCTATGAATTCGCTGCGGGGCCAGAGGGGCTGCGCATGTTGGTTTTCATGCCGGACGGACGAGTGAAATATTTCGGCAAGGAAGATTTTCCCGCGACCGTCGCCTGACCTCGAGCGGGATTACTCGGCCGAAGCGGCCGTACTCGCCTTCTCGAACCGCCCAAGGCCGTAATCGCCCGCGATCGTAGTGCGTCGCATGTGCCGCCGTTGGCCGGCCGGCATGCCGTTAGCACAGTGCAGCATGCGCCAATTGTCCCAGAGCACCATGTCGGTCAGCTCGTAGGAATGAAAATAAGCGCGCGACTTATCGGTGCAATAACCGATGACCTCGCGCAGCAGCGAATCGCTTTCCTTTTCGTCCATGCCTTCGATGTTTTCGGCGAACCACGGCGAGACGTTGAGCACTTTCCGACCGGTGCTCTCCTGCACATAGACCATCGGGTGGATCGATCGCGACCTGACCGAATTGTGCTTCTCGGCCATCATCAGCTTGGTCCGCAGCTTCAGGCACTTTTGCGGCACCCAGCCATATTTCGCCTTCGAAGCATCGACGACATAGCGATAGATGACGCTGAGATTCTCGATGCGCTCGGCGAGATCGCGCGGCAGCCGGCTGTAGGCCTCGATCTGGTCGATGAAGCCGGTCTGGCCGTCATTCTTGGGCAGGGTGACCGGCCGGATGATGCCGCCGTGATTGATCTCATCGACATAGACGAGATCGCTATGCCAGGGCAGGAAAGCCGCCCGCAGCTCGCCGTCGATCTCGTAGACATCGCTTTCCTCGGATTCGTAATCGATGGTGCCGTCGCGGCGGACGTCGATGCCATCGGCGATGTCGATGATCAGCTTGTGCTCGCGCGGCATATCGACGCCGCGCAGGAGCGGATGCTCTTCAGGCTCGCCGAAGACGGAAGAGAGCTCGAGATGGGTATTGATTCCCTCCATGTTCTTGAAAATGATCACGCCACGGTCGATCCACAAATCGTAGAGCGCCTTGCGAGTCGCCGGATCGCTCAGGCTCTCGGGCGCCAGATCCCTGACGATCGCGCCGAACTCGGGCCGGCCGGGAAGTTGTTCAACTTTGAAATGCATCGTGTTCTCCTCGCAATTTTTCCCAAAGCACCAATTGTCGCAACGACTCCGGGCCGTCTCAGCCCTCAGCCTCCATGCGCCTCGCCCGCTGGCAGCCTCGTCTTGCCGGCGCGCAGATCGGCCGCCTGGCTGCGGATATATTGCCGGATCGCGGCGATATCACTTTCCGATAGATCGTTGAAGCTTGGCATGCCCTCCGCGACCCGCGTACCGTCGTGCACCACCGCGTGGAAGATGTCCGCCGCCGACAGAGTGTCGGAGGAGCGCAGGTCCGGCGCGGTTCCGCCGCTCACCGCCCCTGGACCGTGGCAGATCCCGCAGTTGAACCCAAAGGCGCCCGCCCCTTTTGCCGCCAGCGCCGCATCAGCTTTGTAGTCGGGATCCGGCGCGGCTTCAATTACGGGCAGCGGCGCAGGCGGGAGTTCTGCCTTGCTGTCGAGCGCGAAGGTCAGCACTCGCCGCTTCTGCGTCCGATAGTCGAAAATCAAGCCGCCGAGACTCGGGGGATCGATCCCCGCCGAGCCCGCCATGCCGACGACGACGGAGACATATTGCCTGCCGCCGACCATGTAGCTGATCGGCGCCGCGAGCACTGCGTCCTGCGCCGGAAAGTGCCACAGCTCTTTGCCGTGGTGCGCCTCGTAGGCGCTGAGCCTCCCGTTGATCTGGCCTTGGAACACCAGGTCGCCGCCGGTGGCCAACACGCCGCCGTTCCAGCCGCCGAAGGTTGGTACCATCCAGACCGATTTCTGGGTCACCGGATTCCAGGCGATCAGGGCACTCGTCTCGTCGAGCGGGTTGGGCTTCGGTGCGCCGATGTTGGCGCCGACGACCCGCAGATTCTCGCCGGCGTCGATCCCGCGAGAATCGAAGGTCAGGCCCTGTGAGAGCCTGGGAATGTAGACGAGGCCGGTTTGCGGGCTGAAAGCCATCGGCATCCAGCTGTGCGCGCCGCGCGGCGACGGCCACATCTCGAAGGCCTTGCCGTTTTGGTAACGGATCCCGGATGCCTCGATCGGACGCCCGGTCCTCATGTCGATGCCTTTGGCCCAGGTCAGCTTCTCGGCGATCTGCCCAACCGACAGCAGCTTCCCCTCGGTGCGGTCGAAGACATAGAAGTAGCCGTTCTTCGGCGCTTCCATTGCCACCTGGCGCAGCTTGCCGCCGATCTTCAGATCCGCCAGCTCGATATCCATGGTGGCGTCGTAATCCCAGGAATCGCCGGCGTTGAATTGATAGTGCCAGCGATATCCCCCGGTATCCGCGTCGACCGCGACGATCGAGCACAGAAATAGATTGTCGCCGCCGGGCGAGCGGATTTCTCTATTCCAGGGATAGCCGTTCCCGACGCCGAAAAGGATCTGATTGTTCGCGGCGTCATAGGCGAAGGCATTCCATGGCTCACCGCCGCCCCCCCATTTCCACCATTGCCCGGTCCACGTCTTCGCCGCCATCTCCATGGCCTTGTTCTCAAAGCCTTTGGCCGGGTCACCGGGCACCGTGTAGAAGCGCCACAACAGTTTGCCCGTCTCCGCATCGTAGGCCGTGGTATAGCCGCGTGCGAACGAGAAGTCGCCGCCGCCCAGGCCGACGATGATCTTGCCGCCGAAAGCGCGCGGGGCGGCACCGATAAATTGGCCGCCGCCTTTTATCGCATCCTGCACGCTCCAGACCAACTTGCCGGTCTTGCCGTCGAGCGCGATCAGCCGCCCGTCCGGCGTGCCGATGTAGACTTTACCGTTCCACGAGCACAACCCGTGCCCACCCCAGGAAAAGCGCAAGCCCAAGCCCGCCCGTTCGCCGGAATGCGGGTCGTAGCGCCAGAGCTCCTTGCCGCTCGCCGCATCGACCGCGTGGATGACACTCAGCCCCTGGGCGTAATAGAGCACACCGTCGACTTCGACCGGCTCGGTGGCCGCGTTGCCGGGCGGCAGATCGATAGACCAGGCGAGGCCGAGACGGCCGACATTGCGGCTGTCGATCTGGGTCAGCGGGCTGAAATGCTGTTCGCCGTAGGTGCGCCCGAAGCCCGGCCAATCGGTCCCGCTTGCCGCATCGACATATTGCGCCTCAGGGTCGGTAGCCGCGCCGCAACTGGCGCACAGTCCGAACAAGGTACCGATCACCGTCAGTGCGAGCGAAAAATACACGCGCAGCCCCTAAACGCAACGCGGCGAGAGTTACAGTTCGTGGGCTTCCCGGTCTTGACCCCATGAGACTGGGCGGGGACGACCTCGAATTCGAGCATTTCGCGCAACGTAAGACCTGGCTCGCGAGATCAATACCTATCGGCGTCGAAAGACTATAAGGAAGCCACCGACAGTGACATACCACATAGACTTCAGTTGCCCCGGGAGGGAAGACAATGAGCATGACACTTGAGAAAACTCGAGACCGGTTGTTTTCCAGTCGGATCAGCGAAGAAGAGGCGCGGGTCCGCCGCGATCTCGCCGCGTGCTACCGCCTCGTCGCGCTGTATGGCTGGGAAGACATGCTCGCCACCCATATTTCGGCCCGGCTCCCGAAGGAGGACGGCAAGGACTGCTTTTTGATCAATCCGCTCGGTCTCTTGTTCGACGAGATCACGGCTTCGAGCCTGATCAAGGTCAGTATGGAGGGCGAGATCCTTCAGGAGTCGCCGTACCAGGTCAACCGCGCCGGCTACGTCATCCACAGCGCCGTGCTGGCGGCACGGCCCGACGTCAACTGCGCCATCCATCTGCATAGCCTCGACGGCGTCGCCGTCTCGGCGACAGAAGCGGGGCTGCTGCCGCTCAACCAGACCGCCATGACGGTCGCGAGCCACATCGCGTATCACGAGTTCGAAGGCGTCGCCAGCAATGAGGAAGAGCGCGAGCGTCTGGGGGCTGATCTCGGCAACAAGCCGCTGATGCTGCTGCGCAACCACGGTACGCTGTCGGTCGCCTCGACGATCCCTTCGGCCTTCGTGCTCATGTACCTTCTGGAATGGAGTTGCACCGTCCAGGTCCGCACGCTCGGCATGGGCCGTCCGCTGCATGCGGCGGATCCCAAGGCCATCGCCGCCACCGGCCAGTTGATGGACAAACCGGATCTCAAGAAGTACGCCGACGCGCTCGCGTGGCCGGCGCTGCTTCGCAGGCTCGACCGCGTCAATCCTGGCTACGACGCCTAACCCGCTGGCGCGCGCTGCGCAAGGACCCGGCTTTGGCCGGGCCCGCGCGTGGCTGGCTGGACTGAAAGCCGACGAAAGCTGGAAGTGAGTATGGCGACCAAAGCAAAGGCCGTGTTCAACGAAGTTCCGACGACGCGGGCTTCCGACGCCCCAGCCAATTTCGGAGCATTTTCGCAAGTCTGCGATGCCGACATCGTCGGCGCACGCCGCGCCGTCGATGCAGTGGGCATGCCCTCGCCCCTGCCGGCCGTGCCGGTGGTCGCCAACGCGACGTGGGCGCTGACCGGCTCGATCATCGTCTGGGGCGCCAATACCTGGCATGGCGCAGTGCCGCGCAGCGCTCCCGGCCTGCGGGTCCGACAATGGACCTCGGTTCCGCCGCCTGAGCGGTGTCGATGGGCTGAGCCTTCATCCCGACGGCAGCGATACTCCGACGCGCGGCCGGGTCGCCGCCAGCCGCTTTGCCTAAATCTCAGACCTTCGGATCGAACGTATCGGGAGCCGCTTCGCGCGCCGTGCCGGGGGGCCAGCGCCGCTCGCTCCCCATGCGCTGATCACGGAAACGGCGCTCGGCCAAATCGATGGCATGCGAATGGGTGAAGATGAAGAAAGCGCCCGCTTCCACGCCCTCCACGGCCACGCGGCCGGCCTCTTCGGGGCGGAGGCCGTGCTCCTCCATATAGGCTTTCGCCGCGGGATCGTGCGCGATCGGGCCACCGAGCTCCGCCGGCCGATGCGCGCCGGTGTTCCACATGGAGCTGGCGACGATGCCGGGACAGAGCACGCTCACGCCAAGCTCGCCGCTGTAATCGGTGCGCACCGCATCCGAATAGCCGACGACGCCATGCTTCGTCGCCGTATAGGCCGCGAGGTAGGGCGATCCGCCATGTACGCCGGCCTCGGAGGCGGTGTTGCAGATCCAGCCTTTCGTGCCTGCTTGCAGCATGCGCCGTCCGAACACGCGCGTGCCATGGATCACGCCCATCAGGTTGACCTGGATGAGCCAGTCGATGTCCGCATCCGAGATGTCGAACGCGCGCGCCACCCGGGCCACGCCGGCATTGTTGAAGAGCAGGTCGATACCACCGGCTTGCGCCCAGGCGAGATCGGCGAATTTTTCGAGCTCGGCGCGATGGCGCACATCGACGCGGGCGGAAATTGCCTTGGCGCCGCGGGCGCGGACCTCGGTGGCCGTCCGTTCGGCCGCGTCGAGATCGAGGTCGGCGATGGCGACGAAAGCCGCGCCTTTTTCGGCAAGCGCCAGTGCGATGCCGCGGCCGATGCCGGTGGCAGCACCGGTAACGGCCGCCCGCGTACCTTCAATCTTCATGGCCCATTCCTATCGCCGGAAAGTCCGACTTGTCGCAGATCTTGTGATGGAAGGCGCCCCGTGGGGGACCGACGAGCACGCCGTCGAGTGCATTGACCAGCCACCGCGTCTGGGGTGCATCAAGATGTGCCAGATAGGCCGCCTCATCGGCATAGACGTCGACGGCGGTGAAGCGGTTGGAATTCTCGCGATCGACGAGGATGGCGAAGGAGAGGATGCCGGGTTCCTTGGTGGATTCGGCCATGGCTTTGTCCATTGCCGCGAGGAAATCCTCGCGCCGGTCGGGCTTCACGTCGATCGTGAAAATGGCCACATAGGGCGACGGCGGCAAGTCGCGACGCGCAGTCGAACTCACAGCGCGATACTCGTTCCGCGAGCAATGGTCTTTTCCTGCCGCTGCGCAAAGCGCGCCGCCGCGCCTTCGAAATGGCGCCTGGGATTCTCGACCAGGATCGTGTCGAGCTGCGCTTCGGTAAGCCCCGCGCGCCGCAAGGCGGGGATCACCACATTCGAGATGAAGGTATAGCTGCCCTCCCAGATCGGCGGATCCGCGTGCGGGATCATGTCGGTCCAGCAGAAGCAGTCGTGGGAGATCGTGATTTTGTCGAGATAGCCTTTGGCGATGAGCTTCATGATCGTGGCGACACGATCCTCGGTGCTGAGCAGGATCTCCGCGCCGAACCTGTCCATCCCGAGCATCGAGCCCTGATCGGCAACGCGCACGAGATAGTCGAGGTCGGTGGTATCGCCGCAATGGCCGACGATCACGTCGCGCAGATCCACGCCCTCCTCGGCCAGCACGCGTTGCGCGACGAGACCCGATTGCGTACGCGACGCCGTATGCACCGTGATCGGGATGCCGGTTCGCCGATGAGCGGCGCCGATCGCTCGCAGCACGCGCTCGACATCGCGGGTGAGGCCCGGCTCGTCGATCGCGCATTTGAGCTCGTTGGCCTTCACATCGGTATGCAGGATGCCTTTGGTGAGGTCGCCGACAAACAGATCGACCATCTGCTCCGGAAGATCGCGCAACCCCGGCACATCGTGCTTGCGCAGCGGCATGGGCACGACATCGAAGGTATAACAGCCGGTCGCCACGATGATATTGAGATCGGTCCGCTCGGCCACCTTCAGCATGCGCGGGATATCACGCCCGAGACCCAAGACCGTGAGGTCGATGATGGTGTCGATGCCCTTGGCTTTGAGCTCGTTCATCCGCCTCACCGCGTCCTCGATTTGCTCGTGTTCCACGAAGTCGCCGCGATAGTTCTGGGTGAATTCCGTGTGCATCGTCCACAGATGCTCATGCACGAGCACGCGCCCGAGCCTGGATGAATCCAGGGGTCCTCTCAGCGTGTTCACCCGCGTCATTGCGATTCTCCTCCCGTTGTCGGCAAATAGGGTGAGCTCCACCCCATCCTAGCGCAGGCGGGCGGGCGTGCCTTGACCCAGCGGGTCACGCAGCCGTTCTTGCCGATAAAAAGCAGATCGTGCATTGCAGGCCGCGGCGCGGTGGCGACCGCTACTGCTTCAAGGTATCGTGATCGCGAAGCGGCAAGGCGGCGGCTGAACGCCGCAGGATAGGAGGAACATCATGACGGATGCATCAACCTTGCGATCCGATGCGCGCACGGAAAGCGCCAAGCGTCCGGCGCCTTCGGGAGATTCCCGGCTCGAGCGCGCCCGTTCTGGCTTCGGCGACGCGGTCGTCCTGACCGAGCCATTTCCCGGGCGCCCGCCGCTGTGGATCGAGCCGCGCGACCGGCTTCTGGCCCAGAACATTCACGCCGCCACGGGCTGGATGGTGGAGCATCGCGCTGCCATTGAAGATGCGCTATTGAGCTTCGGCGCCGTTCTCTGGCGCGGCTTCCCCGTCACGGGGCCCGATGATTTCGCCGCGCTGATGACCGGCTTCACGCCTTTCTCGAAAGGCTATGTGGCGGGCACGAGCGAGCGCAAACCGATCAAGGGCAACGTGATGGAGTCCACTCGTACGCCGCCCGAGGTCTATATCTTGCTGCATCAGGAAATGGCCTACCTGCCCTTCAATCCCAGGCTCGTCGCCTTCTATTGCAAGCGGCCCGCCGACGAAGGGGGGCGAACCGTCATCGCCGACATGCGCGGGCTGCTCGAAGCCTTGCCGCCCGCCATGCAGGAGCGCTTGGTGGATCGGGGCATCATCTACGGCCGCAACATGCGCAACGCGAAGCTGGAGAGCGATTGGCGCGCCGACCCGGTCTATCGCCATCACACGTGGCAGCAATGGTTCGGCACGGACGATACCGCCGCCGTTGCCGCGCAGCTCGAGGAACGCGGCATCAGCCATGAATGGGACGAAGACCGGAACCTGCGCTTCTGGACGCATCGTCCGGGCGTTACCAACCATCCCGAGACCGGCCAGCTCCTGTTCTTCAACCAGATCTATGCGCAGACCCCGCATCCGATCGGTATCGGCGAGGAATATCCCGCCCTCATGGACGCGGCCTATGGCGACACCGTGCCGCGCCCTTACTTCGTCTCCGTCGGCGACGGCAAGCAGCTCAGTGAGGAGGAATTCTTCACCATCCACGATGAGCTGGCACGGCGGCGGGTCGATTTCGACTGGCAGGCGGGCGACGTTCTGCTGCTCGAGAACAAGCTTACGGGCCACGGTCGCACCGCATTCCAGGGACCGCGCGACATTCAGGTCATGCTTTTCGAGTAGGCGGCTGACTGTTCTGGGCCGGCGTCACCTGTTTCCAGTCGATCGGCGCACCATCGATCTCGACGCCGGTGGTCTCGAGAAAGCGGCTGACCATCATGTACATGCCGGTGACCAGCGTGAGATCGACGAGCTGGGTGTCGTTGAGATGCGCACGCACGGCGGACAGCGTCGCGTCGCTCGCGCGGACATTTTTCACCAGATCCTCGACATAGGCGAGCACTGCCGCCCCCGCCTCGCCCAGTACCGCAGCCGCCTCGCCGCCTTTGCGGACCGCATCGATCTCCGCCTCGCTCAGCCCGACATGGCGGGCGAGCGCCTCATGCTGGAACACCTCGTACGCCGCATTGGACAGATGGCCGACCCGCAGGATGGCGATCTCGCGCAGCTTCGGCGGCAGCGGCGAGCCGCCGCCCATGAAGCCCATCGACAGGGCGGCAAAACCCTTGAACACGGGCTCGGACGCCGCGGCAAGCATGCGCGTGACGTTCGAGGGGTTCTCGATCACGACACGGCGCATGGCTTCGGGCAGCCTCGCGGGATCGGGATAGGGTATGCGCGGCATCGTTGTGCTCCTTCAAACCTCTAGCTCGTTTTCGTTTTACGGCGGCGTCCCCCGCCAACATCGGCGGACATCGACGTGACATCAAGTTACATGCTACCAAGTTTGCTTAGGGTAACTTAGGATACGAAATACCATGACAAAACGCCTGCAAGGCAGAGTTGCGATCGTCAATGGCGCTGGCAGTTCGGGGCCCGGCTGGGGTAACGGGAAATGCACCGCGGTGCAGTTCGCCCGAGAAGGCGCCCAGGTGGTGGTGGTCGATATCAACCGCGCCGCCGCCGAAGAAACCGCGGCGCTGATCGCCGGCGAAGGCGGCAAGGCGCTGGTCATTCACGCCGATGCCACCTCCGAATCCGACATGCAGGCTATGGTCGCCCGCACCCTCTCGGAATATGGCCGGCTCGACATTCTGGCCCAGATCGTCGGCATCTCCTCCCGCCTTACTTTTTTCGAGGAAACCGAAGCGGATTGGGACCGGGTCATGGCGGTCAACGTCAAGGCCGCGTTCCTGTCCGCCCGAGCCGCGCTCAAGCCGATGATCGAGCAGAAATGGGGCCGCATCATCACGGTCTCGTCCATCGCAAGCCTGCGCTCGCTCGGCAAGAACATACCGATGGTCTATGGTGTGTCCAAGGCAGCGGTCGCCATGCTGACCAAGCTGATGGCGGTCGAGTTCGCCGACAAGGGCATCACCTGCAACTGCATCGCGATCGGCATGATCGACAGCCCGATGGTGCGCGGCATGGTCGGCGAGTATGCCGATGCGGTCAGCGCCTTGCGCGACAAGGGCTCGCCCACGGGCAAGCAGGGCACCGGCTGGGACACCGCCCATCTCGCCGCATTCCTGGCCAGCCAGGAAGCGAATTATGTCAATGGCCTCGAGCTGCCTCTGGATGGCGGCTTCACCGCCAAGGCGCCCGATATCTATCCCGCCGATCCCGCCGCGCGCGGCCACTGACCGGCGTCCGCTTTATGTAATAAGGAGATTTCCATGAGCTACAGTCTGTCGCCGCTGCCGGGCCAGCCCGACTTTGGAGTCGTCGTCACCGGCTTCAAGCCGTCGATGATCGACGACCCGAGGATCCGCAAGGCGCTTTACGATCTGTGGATCGACAAGGGCGTGATCGTGTTCAAGGAGCTCGCCGGGCTCGATACCCACCTCAAGCTGTCGGAAGTGTTCGGCGAGAATCAGGAACATCCGCTGCTGCGCGAGCTCGATGTGCCGCGCGAGAAGAAGGTGAGCATCACCATCGACGAGGTCGGCGGCGGCGTCTATGAGGTCCATGGCGAGGAGCTTTCGGGCTGGCTGGCCTGGCACAAGGACTCGATCTACACCGACCAGCTCAATCATGGGGGCATCCTGTGGTCGCTCGTCGTGCCCGAGCGCGGCGGCCAGACCGGTTTCATCGACCAGATCGCGGCCTATGACGCGCTCCCCGCCGATCTCAAGGCGCGGATCGAAGGGCTCAACGTGATCTACGCATATAGCCGCGACAGCTGGGAATCAAAGTTCGGTGAAAAGCCGGACCGTCGCATCCGCCTCAGCGATTTCCAGTCGAAGACGATGAGCCACACGACCCGGTCGCGGGTGATCCACCCGATGGTCTATGTCCAGGAACAAACCGGGCGCAAGGTCATCAATGTCTCGCCCTGGTTCGCCGACGGCATCGAGGGGATGGAGAATCCAGAGGGCGACGCCCTGTTGCGCGAAGTCATCGCGCACATCACGCGGCCCGAGCGAGCCTATTTCCACAAATGGGTGCCGGGCGAGATGGTGCTGTGGGACAACTGGCGGCTCCTGCATTGCGCCACCGGCACGCCGATCGGCATGCGCCGCGAGATGCGCCGCACGACCATTCATGGCGACTACAAGCTCGGGCGCAAGGAAAAGCTCGAAAGCGTCGCCTAACGCCGGATCGCTCTGACCGGGAGCGCGCTTTCGGTCGGAACCTCCCTCCCCGCCGGAACCGCTGCCGACCGCAGCACCGTTGGCACGCCCTCGCGGCGCGTGAGGTCAATACGCCTCCCGCGCCGGCATCGTAAAAAGAAAGCATGAATGCCGTAAGCAAGTCACCGGTTTTACCCGGCGCCAACCAGGCTACACGACAGATAACCGAAAGCGACGCCGAGTTGTCTAAAATCTTGAAGGAGCTGAGCCCGGTGGTGCTTGCCCTGTCTGCTGTACACATGTCGGGATCACTCGACATCATTCGCAGCGGCGTGAAAACGCAGCCACCCGCTCGTCACGCGGATCAGACTGGTTCGCTGAGCCCGCAGGACGCCACTACTCTTCGGCAGCGCGCGTTGCAGATCATCGAGGCTTGGCGCAATGCGCATCAGCCGGCGCCCTACGTCCCAACACGTAGCGAGCTGCATGAGATGACCAACTTTCTCTTCGGACGCGATATTCCCGACGGGTACATGCCTTTGGTGTTGGAAGACATGGCCTTCGATGGCGAGGATGCCCGAGCATTCCAATGGAAGCGCGAAGTGAGCGAAGCCGGCAAGCAGTCACATCCTGTCGTGATCATCGGCGCCGGCATGTCCGGCATCTTGATGGGGTACCGGCTCAAGCAAGCGGGCATCCCGTTCACGATCATCGAGAAGAACGACAGCGTCGGCGGTACGTGGTACGAAAATCAATATCCCGGTCTGCGGGTAGATGTCCCGAGTCACGCGTACTCATTTTCCTTTCGCCAGAGTCATCGGTGGCCAAACCTTTACTCGAAGCAAGCAGAGCTGTTGGCTTATTTTCGCAAATGCGCCGAAGACTTTGGCGTTCTACCGCATGTCCGGTTTCGATGCGAGGTGTCCGCGGCCGAGTGGGTCGAAAGCGAGTCGATCTGGCGTATTGGCCTGACCAGTCAGAACGGGTCCAAGGAAACGATGCAGGCGCGATCGCTCGTCAGCGCCGTTGGCTTCCTGAGTCGCCCCCAAGTACCGAGCTTCCCCGGCTTCGACCAATACCGGGGGATCGCATTTCATTCGGCGCGCTGGCGTCGGGACATCTCGCTCGCGGGTAAGCGCGTTATTGTCATCGGCAACGCCGCAACCGGCGTCCAGTCGATCCCGGAAATTGCCGAGGTCGCCGCACACCTCACCGTCTTTCAACGCAGCCCAGGCTGGTCGCTGATCATCCCGGAATATCATCGTCCAATTCGCGCCGGCGAGCAGTGGGCGATTGAGCACTTGCCGTACTACGCCGGTTGGATGCGAGCGCTGTTGTTCAATTGGTGCCAGGACCTGAGCCCCGAGTGGATGATGGTGGAAGCGGACTGGCCGCAAGACGGCCGATCCGTGGGCCGGGTGAATGAGATGCTGCGCCAGCTGATGATGGGTGACATGCAGCGAATCATGGCGGATCGCCCCGATTTGCTGGCGAAAGTGGCGCCGACCTATCCCCCATTCGTCAAGCGCCCCACCCTTCAGACCGGAAACTTCTACGAAACCCTCAAGCGCGACAATGTGGAGTTGGTCACGGAACCCATCGAGTCATTTACCCCTGCGGGAATTCGCGATCGAGCCGGCGTTGTTCATGAGGCGGACGTGGTTGTGTTCGCGACTGGATTTCAAGCGCAAAATTTTCTTACGCCGATGGTGATCAAGGGCTCTGGCGGCATCGAGCTCAATGAGTTCTGGCAGGACAGCCCCGGCGGATATCTGGGCATCGTGGTCCCGCGCTTTCCGAATTTCTACATGATGTACGGGCCCGGTACGAACCTCGGCTACGCGGGCAATTTGATCTACAACTCCGAGATGCAATCCCAATACATCGCCGGCTGCCTACGCATGGCGATGGAGAATTCCTGGAAGCGTCTCGAGGTTCGCGAGCCCGTATTTGCGCACTACATGGAGCGGACGGCGCGAAAACGGGAGCAGTTCGTATGGTCTACCCCGTACGGCACGACGTACTTCCGCAATTCCAAGGGCAAAGTCACCACCAATTCCCCCTGGTCGCTCTTTGAGATGTGGAATTGGCATCGCGAGCCGGATACTCGGCACTTCCTGCATGAGTGACATCAAAACCGTCAGCCGCGGAATAGAGGCTCGGCGAAGCCCGCGACCCCTGGATCGAATCTGTAGAGTCGCCCGTCGGCGTCCGTGAGGGCCGGTCCGAGCTCCAGTCGACAGCTGGTCAGGAACATGGTGCGGAAGCCGGGGCCGCCGAAGCTGACTTTGGTCGGATTGGACACCGGCAGCTTGATCTCGGCATCCAACGTGCCGTCCGGAAGGTAGCGGCGCAGCTTGCCGGCACCTACCAGCGTCACCCAATAGCCGCCCTCGGCATCGAGTGTCGCGCCGTCGGGAAAGCCCGGCTCATCCGCGCGCAGCTCGAACAGCTGTTTCGGATTGGTGATGGCGCCGGTCCTCACATCGAGGTCGAAGCGCAGGCTGCCGCGCGACACGGAATCAGCGAAATAGAGATAACGCCCGTCCTGGCTGATGGCGAGACCGTTGGCGCAACCGACATTGTCGAGGACCGGCACCAGCTCATTGCCCTCGAGCCGGAAAAACTTGGCGTTGCCGCGGCGCGGGTTGGCGGCAGTCAGCGACAGGTCGATCGAGCCGACCCATAACCGTCCGCTCGGATCGCAGGCGGGCTCGTGCAGCGCAGCGCCCTGGAGAGGATTCTTGGCCCGGAGCTCGAGCGAGCCGCTCGCGAAATCGAAATCGTAGAGGCCCGAGGCCAGCACCACCAGCGCGCCGCCGCCCTCTTTGAGCACATAGCCGCCGATGCGCTCCGGCATCGGCCAGCGCTTGACGACGCCGCTCTTGGGGTCCCAACGCAAGAGCTCCGGCTCCTCCTCAACACACGTAAAATAGAGCACGGACTCGGCCACCGACCAGACCGTCGTCTCGCCGATATGAAGTTGCACCCCGGCGACCGTCTCCATTTTCGGTGAAATCTGCCGCATGCGCTGACCTCTGTAATTTTGGTGTGCCGACTCGCCTCAACCGACGATGACGGGCAGTTTATTCCAGCCCCATTGGAAACTCGAAGGCAGGCGCACTGCCTGCTTCATGTCGAAGCTATAGGCCGGCACGCGGCGCAGAAACTCCTGCACCAGGATGCGCAGCTCCAAACGCGCCAGATGCACGCCGATACAGAAATGCTGGCCGTAGCCGAAAGCCAGCTGGCGCCTGATCTTACGGTTCCAGACGAAGCGGTCCGGCTCTTCGAACTCATTGTCATCGCGCCCCGCCGAGCCGAACAGCACCATGACGCGCTGGCCGGTCTTGATGTCATGGCCGGCGATGCTGACGTCTTTGTGCGCGGTGCGCAGGAACCATTGCGCAGGAGCGCAGTAGCGGATCATTTCCTCGAGCGCTCGCGGTACGTTGGCATCCAGATCTTTGCGCACCTCGGCGAGCTGGGCCGGCGCGCGCGCCAGCTCCATCAGTCCGTGTGCAGCGATCTTGGGTACCGTCTCGGTGCCGCCGATGAAGACGCAGACGAGCTGCATCGCGACTTCGGCATCGGTCAAGGGCCGTCCGTAATGTCGAAGATTGACCAGGCCGTCGATCAACGACACCGATCCGTCCGCCCCGGCAGCGCGCCGCTTGGCAACGTACGGCAGCATTATCTCGACCGATTTGCCGATGGTGGCGCCGGCATCGGTGCCGCCCGCTTCCGGGTCAGTCAGGCTGAGCTGGTTGACGAGATCGAGCACTTCCCGAGCGCGCGTTTCCGGCATGTCGTAGAGACGGCAGATGACGCTGGCGGCGACGATGCCACCATAATCCTGGGTCAGGTCGAAACGCCCCTTGGGGAGCAACCTATCCAGCTGCCGATTGGCGAGGCCGCGCACCAACTCGCCAAGCGAGGCGGCAGTCCGCGGCCGGAGCGGCCCGATATGGGCTTGCCGTAGCACCTCGTAATGCGGCGAGCCGAGCAGCGCTCCGACGGGCAGCACCGGTTCCAGCTCCAGCTCCTTCACCTGACCGTGATTGTGACGCAGCAAATCGGAAGGCCCCGGCAACGTGGATTCCGAGGCGATGAAGGTGTTCTCACCGACCGCAAGCACGTCGACGATGTCCTGGAACCGCGAGAACACCCACAGATCGTATTTTTCCAGATACAGAACCGGCGAATGCGCGCGCAAATACCGATAGAACGGCTGCGGATCGGCCATCACTTCCTTCGAATAAGGATCGTACCGGCTGTAATCTGGTGCTGGGCCCTGCATCGTCACACCAGCCAGGAGCGGTTGAGCTCGGCGACGTCCGAGCAGCCCATCAGCACCATCGTCCGCAATAGATCGGCGCGCAACAGGTCGATCACTGCCTTGACGCCCTGCCCGCCCCCGGCCGCGAGCCCATAGACATAGGGACGGCCGATGAACACCCCGTCGGCACCCAGGCACAGCGCCTTGATGATATCGCTGCCCCGGCGAATGCCGCCGTCCAAAAGCACCTCGCCGCGCGTGCCGAGCCGCTCGCGGATCGCCGGCAGCGCATCGAGCGAAGCCAGAGCATGGTCGAGCTGCCGCCCGCCATGATTCGATACGACCACCCCATCGGCGCCGATCTCGACCGCGCGCTCGGCATCGTCCGGATCGAGCACGCCCTTGACGTAGAGCCGTCCTTTCCAGAGATCGCGCACCCAGCGCAGATCGTCCCAATTGAGATCGGTCATCATCATGCGCGCCTGCACCCGCGCCGCGCGCTGCAAATCGCTTTCGCGGGCCTTGGCCTGCTCCATTTCCGCATAGAGGATCGGCACCGTGCGCTTCTTGCTGAGCGCGCCCCAGGTCCAGGACGGATGGCGCATGAAGTCCCACGCCGTACCGAGCGTCACGGTCGGCGGCACGGTCGAGCCGGTGCGCGTCTCGCTCTCGCGATGGCCGCGCACCGGCACATCGACGGTCAGGAACAGCGCCGTATAGCCGGCGGACTGCGCGCGCTCGATGAGCGTGCCCACGCTGTCGCGGTCGCCGAAACAGTAGAGCTGGAACCAGTGTTTTTCCCGGGTCGCCGCGGCGACCTCCTCCGGGGAGTAGGAGCAGGCGCCGCTCAGCGTATAACGGATCCCGGCGGCCTCCGCGGCCTGCGCACAGGCGATATCGCCGCTCCAATGCGACAGGGCGGTCATGCCCGTGGGTGCCAACGCGAACGGCATCGACAGATCGGTGCCGGCGAAGCGTTTGGCGAGTCTTGGCGCGGTAACGCCAGTCAGGCAGAGCTGTCTCAGGCTGTGCTCGTCAAACGCGGCCTCATTGCGGGTTTTCGTGCGGCAGCCCTCGGCGCCGTCATCCACATAGGCCCAGATCATCTCCGGCAGCGCGCGCCGCGCCGCTTCGCGCCAGTCCGCGATGCTCGCCGGGTTGAGATCCTGACGCAGCCGGTACTGAAACGAACTTGCGATCGAGCGAAACTGCATCGGCCGAAACCTTTTTGTCGAGTTTCTTGAGCCTATTTGCCGGGCACAATATGGATGGGACCCGGCCCGCGCATGGGAAAGGTCGCGAAACTCGAAGCAGGCGCGGCCAGCTCATAGTCCGGAAAACGCGCGAGGAAGGCGTTCGTCGCCTCCAGCGCCTCCATACGCGCCAAGGTCACGCCGAGACAGCTGTGCAAACTATAGCCGAAGCCGAGATTGGCCTTGCGCTCGCGATGGATGTTGAGGCGTTCCGGATCGTCGTAGCGCTCGGGATCGCGGTTGGCGCCGCCGAGCAGCATGACCACCTCGACGCCATCCTCGAGCTTCTGACCGGCGACGACGACGTCGTCGCCACGCACGCCGCGCGGCAGCGTGTGCACGACGGGCTCCCAGCGCATGATCTCATCGAGCGCCTGTGCCGTCAGGCTGGGGTCGGCGAGAATCTGGCGGCGCACTTCAGGATGGCGGCCGAGAGCGACAATGATGTGAGCCAGCCAGTTGGCGGTGGTCTCATTGCCGGCAAATAGCAGCTGCCTTGTGTTGACCATCATGGCTTCGTCCGACAAGGTGCGGCCGACCTCGGAATGCACGATCTGGCTGATCAGATCCTCGCCCCGATGGCTGCGGCGATGGTCGATCTGCTCGTAGAGATAGGCGCCGAGCTGTTTCTTGGCGCGTTCGCCGGCGAGCCAGGCGGGGTCGTTGTCGTAATCGATCGGGAAGCCGCCCGAGGCGGAATTCGCCATCAGATCGCTCCACTCGACGACCGTCTGCATCATATCGTCGGGGATGCCCATCATATAGGCGATGACATAGGCCGGCAGGGGGCGGCAGAAACCGGGGACGAGATCCGGGCTTTCGCCGGCGCGGAACCGGGCGCCGATCGTTTCCAACATGTCCTCGGCATAAGTGCGAATAACGCGGGTCACCGCCGTCAGGACGTCGCGGCGGAAAGCGGTCATCCAGACGCCGCGCAACGCATTGTGGCGGGCGACCTCGTCAATGGAGATGAAAGCCTCAGCACCGAAGAAATTTGCCATCGCCCCCTGTTGGCCAAGCGGCCCCGGCCGGTTGAGGATCTCGCGGCACACCTTGTCACGCGCCGTCATCCAATGGCCGCGCTTGTTCCAGACCAGCGGCCCGAGCTCGCGGATCTCGCGCAACACGGGGTAGGGATCGTTGCACATCTGCCACGAAGTGAAATCGACATCCGCCACCGGCGCCCCTGCAGGCGGGCTGAATTGGCTCATTCCGCCGTTCCCACGTCATCCTCCAATTCGATCGCGGCGACCGGACAGGCTGCCGCGGCGCTCTGCGCGTCGACCAGCTGGGCGGCACTCAGGCGCGTTACCCGCGCCACCACCACCCCCTGATCGTCCTGGCCGAACAATTCGGGCGCGATGATGGTGCAGTTGCCGCTGGCGATGCAGTTACTGCGTATCGTCTTGATCTTCTTGCGCAACGAGGTCACATCTTGCTCATGAATTCACGGCCGAGCTCGCCAGACGATGATTAAACCGGCTGCAGCGGATGTCTTGACCGTGCGGGACAACGCTGCTCACGCCGCCGCTGACGGACGGCGGCAACCTCGCCGCGGACAAGATGTTTCGGGCCGCATTCACGCGTGCCTCGAAAGAAGGCTGACGCGGCGCCACCGCGCCAGCCTCGACCGAGAAGTTCCTGGCGAGCCTCTAGTGGAACTTGACCTGGAGCTCTCCGCCTACGATGCGAGGATTGCCCCAGAGTGCATTGGTGCCCAAGCCCGAGTTGGATGCGAATGTGTAGTACGCCCGGTCCATCACATTGTTGGCGAATATGGTGAACTGGTAGCGGTCGTCCGGTGTTTTGACGCCGATTCGAACGTTCGTGAGCCAGTACTGCGGAATGAACCCATCGGGCACGCCCGGCCCGTAGGTGCTGTACGTGGTGGTGACATTGCTGGTGTAGGCGGTCTGCCAAGTCCCCGTCAGGTTCAGGTTCCCGGTGATCGGCTGATCGAGCGACGCCGTGAAGGCCATTTGCCACTTCGGTGCATTGACCATTGGCTTGCCATCGAAGTTGAAGGTGTTCAGAACCGCCCCGTCCGCGTTCGAGAAGCTTCGATACCTGGCATCCAGATAGGCAGCGTTGGCAGTCAGGGTCAGAGGCCGAATGACTCGCCAGGCGACGCTTCCCTCGCCGCCGTAGGTTTCGGCCGTTCCCGCGTTGATGATCGCTTCGATGAGCTGCGGATGTGTAGCGTTGCCGGCCGTGGTGTACTGCAGGCCGGTGTAATCATTGTAGAAAACAGCCGAGGTTACCTGCAGGCGATGATCGAGAAGTTCGTCCTTCCATCCGGCCTCGTACGTGTTGACCTGCTCCGGTCCGAACACCTTGCCGAAATCGTTCGGGAAAAGGCTCGGCGGCACGACGGGGTTCACGCCGCCGGCCTTGAAGCCCTTGGCGTAACGGACATAGACATTCCCACCGCCATCCAACGCGTAGCTCAACGTTGCCGACGGCAAGTACCTCTTGGCGTCAATGGACGACGACGAGTTGACCGGGTTCGTGAAGTTCGCCTCGTTGGTCTCATGAATCCACCGCAGCGACGTCGTGAAGTTGAGCTTACTGGTGATGTCGTAGCCAACCTGTCCATAAACAGAGTAGTTGTCGACGAGATCGGTGGACTGCACGAAGGTACAGGTTCCCGCCGTGGCGAGGGCGGGAATACAACCGAGGGGCGGAAACAGCACATTGGTCGTCGCCCCGAGAGTGTGGTCCCTCAAATAGCTGGCGCCTCCCAGGAAATGGAACGGGCCGTCAGACGTCGAGATCGCACGTAATTCCTCGTACAGGTACCACTTTTGATTCTGCACGAGCGGTATGTCGACGGTGATCGGACTCGCGTAGTTATTACTGTAGACGGTCTGTTGCTGGCGATAGGCGGCAATGTTCGTGATATCGACGCCGGGCAAGCTCCACTGGGGCTTGATCGAGAAGCCGTAGTCGGTCAGCCAAGCGGCCGCGGGCGTTGAGTTGTACGTCGTGAAAGGGTGGGTTGTAGGCTTGTAGAACCCCGGCGGAAGGTCGATGGTGACCCCGAACGCCCCCAAAACCGCAGTGTCATACGCTTGCGAATAGGCGGGTGTCTGCAAGAACCACTGGTCGCCGTCGGAGTCGTGCTTCTGGGACCAATCGGCGTCCACCGTCACCTTGAAATTCGGCGCGAGCTGCAGGCGCACCTTGGTGTCGCCCGCCCAGAAATCCTGGTTGCCGTAGCCGCTTTGCGGGTTGATCGCCGAGTTGAAATAGGCCGCCGTCTGCGCGGGCGTCACGACGGGCGTGGGCGGGCCGCCATAGCTGGGCGGCAAGCCCAGCAGGAAGCCCCCGCCGTCGGGGAAATTCGCGGCCGTGAGCGGATTGGGCTGAAGGAGGTTCTTCACGTAGTTGTCGTGCGAATCCCGCTGGAACGCAACGTTCCAAGAGATGACGTCGTTGATCGGCAGGTTGCCGTAAAGTGCCACCTCGAGGGTGTTCAGCTGGGCATACGAGACGCGTGCATCGGCTTCCGCGGTGTCGCTGGGCTGACGCGTGATGATATTGACGACGCCGCCGGTGGCGTTACGGCCGTAGAGGCCGCCCTGGGCACCCTTCAGCACTTCGACCCGGTCCACATTCACGAAGTTGTTGACCAGCGAACCGTAGATGCGGGGCACATCATCGATATTCGTCAACACGGAGGGGTCGGCGCCGACGAAGATGTTGTTGCCGATGCCGCGCAGATAGATCTGGGTATACCCCACGCCGTTGTCCGTATAGAAGCCCGGCGTGGTGAATTGCAAGGAAGAAATCTGCTCGATGCCCTCAGAGAGCAGCTGCTGGCCGGTTGCTGCGGAAATCGAGACGGGTACACGGAGCACATTCTCGGACTTACGTTGCGCCGTGACCACGATCTCCTCGAGGCCACCGCTATCCGAAGCCTGCCCGGACGATGCCGGCGCTGCCGCCTGCTGAGCCGAGGCGCTTGCCGCCATCACCAAGGGCAGGGCTGCCAACAAGCAAGGCACCCACAGATGTCGTCCAGTTCGCGCCATATCTCTCTCCCCTGAGCCTTTTATTTTCGGTCACATTCGATGATGCAGGCTCTGCGGTCGAATGTGCACTTTACCTGCCGCTATGTTGAGGACCGGCAGGCTTGTATATCTTGATCTTATGAGACAGATCGTTGACAGGCCAGCGCAGGCCTCTCAAAGCGTGCGGCACGCAGGCAACACCTCGTCGGAAAAGCGGCGCCAGTGGTCACCGATCCGGTCTACCGTAACGACCGGATCCTGGGGCATCGCGAAGCGCAGCACCAGCTGCTCGACCCCCGCGGCGGCGAAGGCCGCGATATCGCCTCGCAACTCCTCGGCTGTACCGATGAATCGCTGTCGCCCGCCGGGCGCGCGGCCGGTCTCCGGAATGTACTCATAGTCGCTGGGCGCCTGGATTTTCTGGGAGAATGTCTGCGGCGGCGGTTCGCCGGGCGCCAGCAACCGGGTCTGCGCGCAGCTGTAGGAGAACGTGAAGGGCCGGCTCATCAACCCCTCGCGCTCGCGGATCTCATTGATGCGCTCACGCCCTCGAGCGTAGAGCTCGGGCGAGGTGAAGAGCGGGTGCCATCCATCGCCCAGCCGCGCCGCGCGCTCGATCGCACGCTCATGGTTGCCGCCGACCAACAGGGGCGGCGGCCGCGCCGGAGCCGGGCCAAAGTACATGTCCTCGAAACTGACCCATTCGCCGTGATGCGACAACGGGCCGCGGCCCTCGAATAGCAAGCGCAGCACTTTGAGGTATTCGTCGGTCATGGAGCCGCGCCGTGCGAAGGGCGCACCCAGCGCTTCGAACTCGCCTTTCAGGAATCCGACACCCAGGCCGAGCATGAGCCGGCCCGAGGAGAGCTCGGAGGCCGTCGCCGCCATTTTTGCCAACAAGATCGGATTGCGGTAGGGGGCGACCAGTACGTCCATGCCGAAAGACAACCGCTGGGTCAGCCCTAAGCCGAGGATCGCGCAGGTCAGCGCCTCGTACCAATGCGGATCGGTCTGTCGTACGGCATAGCCCGGCACCAAGAGGTGATCGCCGAACCACACGGAATCGTAGCCCAGCCGTTCTGCATCGCCGATGAGTCGGCGGATCACGCCGGCGTTGCCGTAATGATCGTAGGTGGGAATGACGACCCCGATCCGCATCTTTAGCACCCCCCGCGAAGCGAGCGCCGTGCCCTCAACGCCATGGGAAGGGCTCGGGCTGTGAGCCTTACGCCGCCGCGCTGATCCATCGCGCCGGGGAGACCTCGAAGCTGCGCTCGACGTCGCCGACCACCGCCTCGACGTGCAGCGAGCGTCCGGTCAGCGGATCGAGCCACGTGCGGTACCAGATGTCGGGGCCGTCTGCGTCGCCACGGCGCTCGATTAAGGTCGGGCAGCCATCCGTCCAATGGTCCGGGGCGCGCGCAAGCGGCGCCCCGCTCTGCTCGGCAACCGCGATCGCGCCGCGCTGCAGAACACCCGGATAGATCGGCTGCGCGGCGCCGACGATTTCGACGTCGCGGGTGGATAAGGGCTTGCGTGCCGGCTGAGCCCGGGAGAGTCGCTCCCGGCGCATCGTCTGACGCAGCGCAGCGGTTGCCTCCGGATCGCCGACCACGACTCCATAGCTGCGCCGCGCGACCTCCGCATTGAATCGTCCATGGCCGACATCGCGTTCGACCGCAGCCGCCTCCCGGTCCAGCGGATCCCCAAAGCCCCCGCCGCAGGCCATCCTCATTTCGTACCAGTCGCCCTCGCGCACCAGGGCTCCGCTGGTCGCGAGCTCGAGCGTTTGAGACGAGCCGTCGCCGCGGTGCACGATCAATTCGTTGCACGCTCCGGGTCGTCCGCCCGCGAGCCCTTGCAGCGGTAGCCAGCGCCGCATGCCGAAGATGGTGCCGACGATCTCGTCGACACCGTGCGGGCGGAAGCTGAATTGGTTGCCGCCCCCTGCGCGGAACCGGCCCGCGCCATCGGCGCCGCCCCGCGAGCGGCGCTCGAGGAACAGCAGGGGGAACCAGCTTTCCAGCACCTCGATGTCCGGGAAGGAGCCCTCCACGGGAGGCCCAACCCAGTCGCGCCCCAAATCGTTGCCGTCGCGCGAGCTGCCCGCCGAGCCACCGGACCACAATCCGTCCATGGTCAGGAACGCATCCGGTTTCCCTGCCTTATCGGTCCAGGACCAGAGCTGCGTCGCGATCCCGGAATCCCAGCCGGCGCCCCCGAGATAGCCATGTTGCCCGGCGTCGGGCGATGCGCCGAGGGCGAGCGTCAGTGCCTGCATGGCCACACCGGCGGCATTCAGCCCGACATGCATATGGGCGGCCCCGATGGGGGCAGGGGGCTTGGCGTTGACAATCGATCCTTCGGGACATCGAATGGTGATGGGCGCGAACAGCCCTTCGTTGAACGGCAGATCGGGTGCGATCCGGTTTGCCAGCATCACCACCAGCTCGGCGGCGATGATATGGGGCTTCGAGTTGAAGAAGCGCTTGCATTGAGGCGAGGCGCCTTCGAAATCGTAGATCATCCGGTCGCCTGTCACCGTCAACGCACAGGGAATTTTGTAAAACTCCCTGCGATATTCGGTCCACGACGTCGCACGGTATGTGCCGTCGGCGATCGCCGAGATCCGGCGGCGCATCTGCTTCTCCGACAAGTCGCGAATGGCGGCGAGACTTGCGATGAATGCATCGAGCCCGGTCTGCTCGACGACTTGCGTGATTCGCTCCGAGGCATGATGCGCACCCGCCACCAGCCCGCGCAGATCCATCTCCACCAGCTCGCACATGCGGATGTTGGTGCGCAGCAGGTCCCACACGTCGCTGACTTCCTCGCCGGACCGGAACAGCCGCACGGAAGGCATGCGAAATGCCTCCTGATAGCATTCGGTCGCGTCGGGCGCGAACGATCCGATCACCATCCCGCCCATGTCCATCAAATGCGCGGAAGCGCCCGCCCACGCGACCAGCCGCCCCCCCACGAAGATCGGCTGCTGCAGCATGACGTCCTGGGGATGCAGGCCGCCGCCGTTGTGCGGATCGTTGGAGAGGAACACATCGCCCGGGTGGATCGCCTTGCCGTAGCGTGCGAGCGTCGAGCGCACCGCATGCGCCGCGGCACCATAGTGATAGATGACCGGTCCCGCTCCGATGATGAGGCCTCCCTCGGCATCCAGCAGCGTCACCGAAAAATCCTTCGACTCGGTGATTGCGGGAGAGACCGCGGTCTGCTCGATGGTACGGCAAGCCTGCTCGCCGACTGCCTCGAGCCGCGAGCGCAGAACCTCGAGATCGATGGGATCGATATCAGTGCCGATCATGTTTGCATCTCCATGAGCAGTGTGCCTTGCCGGTTGACCGCCGCCGTGGCGCCCGCCGGTACCCAGATCGTCGTGTCGCGCGCATCGATCAATGCCGGTCCGCGAAGCGCGTGGCCGGGGCGAAGCCGATCGCCGTCATACACCGCGATGTCTTCGCGACCCGCATCACCGCGCTCGAGCCGAACCGAGCGGCGCCGGGCGATCGGCGCCGCCGTTCCTGGCGCCACCACGTCTTCATTGGTCGGCGACAGCACCGCCTGCGTCGTGCGGCCGATGCCGACGGCGCGAATCGTCGCCAGCTCGATCGGCGCCCCTAGAGCCAGAGCGCCGTGTCCGTAACGGCGCGCGTATTCGGACCGGAACGCGCCGAGCAGCGCGTCCACCGCGTCCGCATCGAAGCCGCCGGCGCGCAACGGCATGGCGATTTCCGAAATCTGCTTCGAGAAGCGCAGGTCCGCCTCGAAGTAGACGCTGCGGTCGGCTTCGCTCACGCCGTCCGCGGCGAGATCGTCGAGCACGCTGCGGGACAGCTCCGCGCTGACTCTGGCCACCACCGCCGGATCGACCGGGAACAGCGCCACCATCGAATGGATGCGTTCGCGCCGTATATCCGTGGTCGCGGCACCGAAAGCGGAAAGCACCGAGGCGAGCTCGGGCACCAGCACCTTCTTCGCGCCCACCGCCAGCGCAATATCCGGCGTGAACAGCGCGCCGGAGCCGCCGAAGCTGATGAATGCCTGCTCGCGAAGATCGAGGCCCATCATGCCGGTACGTCCCCGGGTCGCCTTCACCATTCCGGCGAGTGCCAGGCGGCGAATGCCCCAGGCGGTCGATTCGGCATCCATGCCCATTTGCTCGCCGAGCGCAGCGCATGCGGCCCGCGCCGCGGCGGCGTCCAGCTTGAAATCGCCGCCGAGAAACCGATCGGGATCGATGTAGCCGAGCACGACCAGGGCGTCCGTGACGGTGGCGCACGTGCCGCCGCGCCCGTAGCACGCGGGTCCGGGTATCGCTCCTGCCGATTGCGGACCGACGCGCAGCAGCCCGCGCGCATCGATCCAGCCGATGGAACCGCCGCCGGCGCCGATCGATTCGACATCGACTTGGCGCAGCGCCGTCCACATGCCCATCACTTCGCCGCGGGTGCGGCTCGCCGGCTCGCCCTTGACGATGACGGATACATCGAACGAGGTGCCGCCGACATCGCAAGTCACGACATCGCCGATGCCGGCGGCCGCTGCCACGGTCACGCACGCCGCAACACCCGCGGCGGGCCCGGATGCCGCAAGCCCCAGAGGCCGATTCTTTGCTTCGGCGATGCTGATCGATCCGCCTTGCGAATGGACCAACAGCACCGAGGGCTTGAGACCCAGCACGGCCAGTTCCGCGGCGAGCTCGTCGATGCCGCCGAGCGCCCCCGAGACGTACGCATTCAGCAGCGCAAAACTGGTGCGCTCGAACTCTCGCGCGGCGGGATGAAGCAGGCCGGCCGACAGCACGACGAGGTCCGGATAAATACGGCGCGCAAGCGCGGTCACCTGTTCCTCGTGGATGGGATTGCGAAATCCCCATAGGAACGAGACCACCAGCGCCTCGATCTTGCCGTGTTCCACCAGGCGTCGAACCGCCAGCTCGGCTTGGCTCAGATCGAGCGGCGTCACGATCCGGCCTTCGCGGTCTATGCGTTCCGCCACACCCGCGATCGTGTCGAGATCGATGATCGAGGGCGGCGTGACGAGCCAGCCTTCATCGTCGATCACGCGGCTGCCGCGCGCGAAGGGAATCATCTCCTCGAACCCTGCGGTGGTCACGAGCCCGACGCGCTTGCCGGTGCGCGCCGCGAGCACGTTGGTGATCGCCGTGGTGCCGAGCCCGAAGCGCGCAACCTTGGGCATGGTCGCCGGCAGCGACTCTCCGCGCCGTTCCGCCGCCAGCGCGACAGCGGCGAGTACGCCCTTGCCGATCTGTCCCGGAGTGGTCGGTGATTTGGCGCGCCACACGCGGCTGCCTTCGGTCAGGACGCAGTCGGTGAATGTCCCGCCGACATCGATACCGAAGCATAGTTCGGCCGAAGCCGCCATATCACCTACCCCACGCAGAAGGCGCCACCCGACAATCGGCCGCGGCCACCCAGTCGACTATAAGATGCGGTATCAATCGAAACTTGATCCTGAGCGACATCAGCAGCTCCCCCCGCCGATTTAAGGACATGCTTCGAGCCGTGCTTTGTCCACAATTGGCGATGGCAGTGGTTGCGAAGACACCGCCTCGATTGAGACTTCCGCAAGGGTCATCATGACGAGAAGGTTTTCGCACCTGATGTGAGACGCACTCCGGGCCTGATCCACATCGACAAGCACATCGCCCGCGACGTTGACCGGGCCCGCATACCCGGTGACGTTCTGCACCTCCTTCGCCATTTGGGCCAGGAACACGAAATGTCCATTCGGCAGCAGCTGGATGGGTGTGATGACGCTCGCGGGGCTGCCCTCGGCTGAAGGTGCACAACCGATTTGGCCCGGCAATGCATTCCAGAGAAGCGCGAAGGGCTACTAATTTTTAGATACGGCTTTACCAACCATAACCGTAGCCGAATCCATATCCAGGGCCCCAGGGGCCCCAAGCGCCCCAATTCCAAGCGGCATCGGCATAAGTTTCAGCGGTCATCTGCTGCTCGTCGGCGAGGTGTTGCTGCTGCTCATGCTGTTTGTACCGGCTATAGGCTTGCTGTGATCCGACGTAAAGACAGCCACACACGAGCGGGTCGGCGTATACGTAATGAACGTCGTCGCCCTTCACTCGTTGCACGAAGCGATTGGCGGGAAGCTTGGCCAACATGGCTTTTCGTTCAGGCGTATTGGCAGGACGGATGATGAATCCGGCGGCGGCCAAATTGTCCTCCCGACCGGCGACCCTTTGTTGTTGCGTTTGGCAGGCACTCAACATCCCAAGGCCGACTAGGAAGGATGCGAGAGTTGCACATCGAAGCGCTCGCCGCCGATTTAAATCGATGGAGCGATGCAAGATCATGTTGAATCTCGTCCGGACTTAAAGAAGATGATACCGTCACCCTGGATTGAAACGAATTACAGCATACACAAGGGCCCCGCACCTGAACCTCTTCCTCACCAATACGTGTAAGAACTCGCTTACAGGAGAGGGCGCCTTGAGTTATTTAGGCGCTCGATTTAAAAAAGCGAAGCGGTGCCGCATGCGGAGCAGCTCTAATGTTTTATTCGCAGACTTTTAATGGCGCTGGCTCAGTGAGTTGACAAGGAATAACTTCCTGAGACCTTCACCGCTGGCGCGATCGGCAGCCAGAAGATGAACACGCGAATGGCAACGAGTACCCCGAGACCGTACACCAAAATGGCGCGAGTCGAGTCCCGACCGCTGCACCGTGGTGCAGACCTCGAGCACTCAACGGAGCGCGAGGACCATCGCGCTCGACTTGGTGGTCGAGCCCACGACCCGCTGAGGACTCCGATGAGGCGAATCGAGGCGACCCGGGCGCTCTCTCGAAGGGTTTCGAGAACCGGCTCACGTGCGCTCCTCGCTGGGGCGCTCGCGAGCGCCCTGACGATCCTCGTGAGCTGCACGACGTACGCTCCGAAGCCGCTGCCGACGCATGACGATCTGGCCGCCCAGGTAGCGCCGGCCAACGCGCCCCAGGGCCCCGCCCCGCTCGACATGGATGCCCTCGCGACCCTCGCCGTCTTGAACAATCCAACCCTCAAAGCGGCGCACGCCAAGCTCAAGGTCGCGGCGGCGCAGGCGTTCGCCGCCGGCATCTTGCCCGAGCCGCAGTTCAACGCGAGCTTCGAACACCCGACCGACCAAGTGACCTCGCCCCGAGACCCGCGCTACCCGGAATACAATGCCTACGGGTTGGGTTTAGCAATCGACCTGCAGGCACTTCTCACGCACTCGAGCACGCGGACGGCGGCCGACGCCGCCTACGCCCAGGCGCAGGCTGATCTTCTGTGGCAGGAATGGCAAACCGTGGCCGAGGTCAGAACACAGTACGTGGCGCAATCGATCGCTGCCGCGCGGCTTGCATTCCTCGCCCCCGCCGCCGAGCAATACGCACTGGCCGCGGACCGCTCCGCACGCGCTCTCGCTCAAGCGAACGTGACCCTCGAGCAGGCGGGCGCCGATCAAGCCGCTCTCGCCGCGATCCGAACGCAAGAGGGCACGGCGCTGCGCAATCAACTTAAGGCCGAGCAGTCCATCCGCGGCCTGGTGGGGGTACGGCCCGATGTGGTCGTGCCCTTGCAGCCGCTCCCCCCGCCGCCGATGATGGATCGCGCGCAGCTGATGACGGCGGTCTACCAATTGCCTCGGGTACGTCCGGATTTGCGTGCTCTGCAGGAGGGGTATCGCAGCGAGGAGGCCCAGGTTCGCGCAGCCGTACTCTCCCAGTTTCCGAACATCGTTGTAGGCGCCACGCACGCTCGTGATGTATCGGACGTGCATACCTTCGGCGGCACCGTGTCGCTCGATCTGCCCCTGTTCGACCGCAATCGCGGCAATATTGCGATCCAGCGCGCCACGCGGGCGCAGCTTCGCGCCGAGTACCTCGCGCGTCTGGATCAGGCGTCGGCGGAAATCTGGCAGTTGTGGCATGAGATGAACCAGCTCAAGAGCGAGCTCGCCGATCTCGATCGGCGCCTGCCACTGTTAGTGCGCAGCGTCGAGAGCACGCAAAGGAGCCTCGCCGCGGGTAACATCGCGGGTGCGAACTACCTGGGAGCGGTCAATGCGTACCTCTCCGCCCAGGCGAGCCGGTTCGATCTACAGCAGGCTCTATGGAGCGATTCCATTGCGCTCGCGACGCTGACGGGCACCAAGATCCAAGTCGCTCAAGGGGGTCGGACGACACCATGATGCAGCGGGCATGGTTGTTTGCTGGCCTATGCTTGAGTGCAATGGGTTTCGCCGCTCCTCAAGGCGCCGATGAGCCGAGCGTCCTGGTGCAAACGACCCCCGTTGAGCGGGGCAGCCTGCCGCAGCTCATCGTCGCCTACGGCACCGTACAGGCAAATCCCACGGCGCACGAGAGCGTGGTGGCGCCGGTTGCGGCCATCGTTACCCACCTCTACGTGCGGGTCGGGCAGGCGGTTGCAAAGGGCACCCCGTTGGCCCAGCTCGAGCCGACACCACCGACCCGCGCCGCGTACGCCGCGGCGGTCACGGCTCAGCGCGTCGCGAGCGACGATCTCATTCGAACGCAACAGATGTTGGCCGAGTCCCTGGCGACTGCACAGCAGCTCGCCGCCGCCCAAAAAGTCGATGCGGACACGCGCGCATCACTCGCCGCAATGAAAGCCCAGGGAGCGGCCGGCCCCACGATCCTGCGCGCGCCAAGCGCTTCCTTGGTCACCGCGGTAACGGTCAGCACGGGAGCCATCGTCCCTGAAGGCGCGCCGCTCCTCGAGCTGGCCGCACGTCACGCGTTGGTGCTCGTCGCCGGCGTGGTTCCCGCGCAGGCTGCATCGCTCAAGAGCGGGGATGCCACGACGGTTACACCGGTGAGTGGCCCCAGCAAGTTCACCACCCAGGTCGTGCTGCGGGGCGCGGTCGTGGACCCGAGCAGCGGCTTGGTGCCGATCGACATCGCGTTGCCTGACGGCGCCCTGCTGCCCGGCGAAACGGCGCAAGCGTCGATTACCGCCGGCGAGGTGCACGGATTCGTGGTGCCGCATGAGGCGGTGCTGGTACACGACAACGGCGCCACCTACGTGGTCCAGGCAGTGAATGGCGTCGCCAAGACCGTGCCCGTGCATGTCCTGGTCTCGGTCGGAGCGAAGGATGCCCTCGATGGATCGCTCGATCCGTCGGCGCCGCTCATCCTGTCGGGCAACTATCAGCTCCAGGACGGCATGAAAGTGCGCGTCGCGAGCCCTACCCCGCGGCCCGGCCCGTGAATTTCATCCGTCTGCTCGCGGGCCACCGGGGCCCGTTGCTGTGCGTCGCTTTCGCCCTCGCGCTCGCAGGCGTCTTCGCCGGCATCGGCTTGCCGGTCGGTCTTTTCCCGGTGACCAGCTTTCCGCGCATCCGCATCGAAGTGAACGCCGTCAGCATGCCGGCCAAGCAAATGCTGATCGAGGTGACTCAGCCGCTCGAGGAAGTGGCGCGCGCGGTGCCGCGCGCGGTAGATGTCGTGTCCACCACCTCGCGCGGCTCGGCGCAGATCTTTGTCGATTTCCCGTGGGGGTCGGATATGACCGAGGCGCTACTGCGGGTGGACAGCGCCTTCGCACAGACCCTGCCCGACCTGCCGTCCGGCACGACCTACGATGCCATCCAAATGAGCCCGAACGTGATCATGCCGTTCGTGTCCTACGCGCTCATCTCCGAGCAGGTGTCGGCGGCGGATCTGCGCCGCATGGCGCAGTACGAGATGGCACCGCTCCTCACCGGGATTGCGGGCGTGCGACGAGTGGGCATCACGGGCGGCCAAACGCCGGAGGTTCAGGTGTCCTTGAGCGGGCTCGCTCTCCAAGCGCACGACTTGACGCTCGCCGATGTAGCGCAGGCCATCAGCTCGAACAACACGATCAGCGCCATTGGGCGTCTCGAGGACAACGGCCGGCTCTACTTGAGCCTGGAGAACAACGCCTTTACCACCGTTCAATCGATCCGCGAGGTGACCCTACGCACACCCAAGGGCGGACTGGTACGCCTTGAGGATCTCGGCGAGATCACCATGGGATCAGTCCCGCAATGGCTGCTGGTGAAGGACAACGGGAAGCCTGCGGTGACAATCGATGTTTATCAGCAAGACAATGCGGACTCATTGAAGTTGGCCAAAGGGGTCGATGCGGCCGTCAATACGTTCATGCATGTCCAACCGGGCAGCGTGCATCTTTACAAATGGTACGACCAGACCGAGCTCGTGCGCTCCTCTATCGGCGCCGTCGAGGAGGCGATTCTGATCGGGCTCGTCCTCGCGGCGTTGGTCGTCCTCGGGTTCCTGCGCAATTGGCGAGTCGCCGCGGTCGCCCTCACCATCGTGCCGCTGTCGGTCGCGGTCACGGTGCTCCTGCTCTACGTTCTCGGCATGACCTTCAACATCATGACCCTGGGTGGGATCGCGGCGGCCATCGGGCTCTTGATCGACGATGCCATCGTGATGATCGAGCATATCGCCCGGCGCGCCGGCGCCCCCGGTCTCGAGCACCCGAAGGACGCGGTGCTGCCGGCTGCCCGGGAATTCCTCTCGCCGCTTTTCGGTTCGAGCCTGGCGACGATCATTGTGTTCGTGCCACTTGCGTTTCTCTCCGGTATCACCGGCGCGTTCTTCAAATTCCTCTCCCTGACGATGGCCTCGGCGCTGATCATTTCATTCGTACTCACCGCGCTGATTGTGCCGTTGCTCGCACGAAGTCTCATCGACTTCCAGTCCTGGCATGACCCGGCCCAGGGCCGCGACAGCTGGCTCACACGCACGCACCGCCGGGCGCTGAACCATGCTGTTTGCGCGCCCCGTGCTGATTGCGCTCGGCTTCCTGGCGCTCGTGGCGGTCGGGTACGCGTCCTACGTGCATGTCGGCACCGGGTTCTTGCCAAAAATGGATGAGGGCGGGTTCGTGCTCGACTATCGCACCGCGCCGGGCACATCGCTTGGGGAGACGGATCGCGAGATCGGGCAGGTCGAGGACCTATTGAAGCGAAATCGCGACGTAGCCACCTTCTCTCGCCGCACCGGCGCCGGACTCGGCGGTGATCTCGTGGAGTCCTATCAGGGAGATCTCTTCGTCCGTCTGATCGATCCATCCAAGCGCCCTCCGATTTGGAGGGTCATGGACGATCTCAACACCGCAATCACCACACAGGTGCCCGGCGTCAAATTCGACATCCACGAACTCCTCGATGACATGATCGGCGACATGGTCGGTCGCCGCCAGCCGGTGGTGGTTCAGCTCACCGCCCAAGATCCCGACGTTCTCGACAGGGTCGCGGTGCACGTCGCGGATGCGATTTCCAAAGTGCCCGGCATCGAGCCCGCCTCGGTCGACAACGGGGTGATTCCCGCCGGCGATGCGCTCGAGATCCATGTCGATGCGGCGGCCGCGGCGACGCAGGGTATGACCCCGGCGGAGGTCAAAGATCAGCTCTATCACCACTTGAACGGCAGCGTCGTGACGCGTTATCTCGGCAAAGTTCAGGATGTGGGCGTGCGGCTCTGGCTCGAGCCGCTCCGGGACTCGCTCTACCGCGACGAGCTCGGCAGCCTGCTCGTTCGATCGCCGAGCGGGCGCACCTTTCCCTTGAGCACCGTCGCCACCACGCAGTTCGTCAGCGGACAGCCGGAAATCACGCGCGATAATCTCGCGCAGGTCGCTGACGTCACCGCGGAAATCGGCGGCGGCCACGATCTGGGCTCCACCATCACAGCGGTGCAGAAGGTGCTGCGGAATCCCGCCGTTCTGCCTCCGGGCGTCCGTTACACCATCGGCGGCGCCTTCAAGCAACAGCAAATCGCCGCTCACGGCATGATCAAAGCCTTCGCGGCCGCGGCGGCAGCCGAGTTCATTCTGCTGCTGTTTCTCTACAACCGATTCTGGGTCCCGCTCATCATCATCGTAAGCGCCGCGCTGTCGAGCAGCGCCATGCTCTTGGCCTTATGGATCACGGGCACCGAGCTCAATATCACGGCGATGATGGGCATGGTGATGATCATCGGCGTCGCGACCGAGATGGCGATTTTCTTTGCCTCCGAATACCAAGAGCTGAGCAAGACTCTGGCGCCGCGCGAGGCGCTGCGCGGGGCTGCGATCAATCGGCTGCGACCTATCGTGATGAGTACGCTCGCCATGATCCTTGCCCTAATCCCCCTAGGTGCCGCCATCAGCGGCTCCGGCGATCAAATGTTACAGCCGCTCGCCATCGTGATCATTGCGGGTGTCATTGTGCAGCTTCCGCTCGTGTTGCTCGCGATGCCGGTGGTCATCGGACTGACGGTGCGTGCAGATGGGGCGCGTGCGGCTTTGGCGTGAGGCTTATTCTGAAGCCTTCGTAGGAACATTGGCATACTTGCTTGCGCCAAATTCCGGCTTACCGTCTCCCCCGGCCGTGCTAGCCTCAGAATTCGTCGTGTAAATCGCCGACGGTGCGCGTTGTGCGCGTGACAGGGGTTCGCAGCCTTCGACGGAGAGTTCCATGAAAATCCTCATCGCGATCATTGCATCGATCTTTGCTTTTGGTGTCGCCGATGCGCAAACGACACAAATGACAAAGTCGAATGGACCGGACGGTACCCAAGCGGCCGCTTCCCCAAAGTCTGACGACGAGGCAACGGAGGCGCGAAAAGTCGAGGCTCGCATCAACGAGCTGCGCAACGAGCTCAAAATCACCACTGCCGAGGAGCCTCAATGGAGCAGCGTTGCAAAAACAATGCGAGAGAATGCGGAGGATATCGATCGAGTGATCGACAAGCGGGAGGCCACCATCAGGACCGCGACGGCCGTTGAGAATCTAAATTCTTATGCGGATGTCGTGCAGGCTCATGCGGCGGCGGTCAAAAGGCTCGCGGACACATTTTCGGCGCTGTACTCCGAGATGTCCGATAGCCAGAAAAAGACGGCCGACGAGATCTTCAGCCATCGCCGTCACGCAAGAACCGCGGCGAGAAGCTGACGTTGCACGACCGGCGCGGCGGCTGCCGAACGAAGGAATCATTACATGAAGAATCACCGTATTCGAGCACTGGGTTTCGCGGTAATTTCGCTGCTGACGAGTACCGCCGCGGATGCCGGCATACAGTTCAACGTCGATCTCAATCCATTCGGCTGGGGTCCACCCCCGCCTCCCGTCGTTTACGAACCGCCCCGTTTTTACGCTCCCCCTCCCGTCGTCTACTATGGTCATGGATATTGGGGAGATCACGATTGGCACCGCCATGACGAATGGCGGAGAGAGTGGCATCATCACCACGACGATCGAGGGCGCCATGACGACGGTGATCATAGACACTGACGCCTGGACCACCCGCCCTGCTATCCTGTAGGAACAACGTCGACGGCGCTGCTCTGAACCAGTCAAAGACGGCCCCTCTGTCTGCGCCATGGTCCGCGATGTCGCTCATCACCTCTGATCGCGAAGCCAGGCAGTAGCTCTATTGCGCACGAGGAAGGCCGTTCATGTGATATTTGACGTTGGCCTCCTCTTCAAGGCGCTCGACGGCATCTTAGAGATGGTTGGTGGAGTTCTGCTGGCTCTCGTGACCTCCGATCAACTGAATCATTGGGTGCGATTTCTTACTCAGCATGAGATCGATGGGGATGCGGACGATGTTGTCGTTCGGTTTTTCATCCATGCCATTCGGCATCGTTCTGCCAGTACCCAAGCGTTCGCGACCGCGTTCCTCGTGGGGCATGGGGTGGTCAAGATTTCGCTGGTAGCAGCGCTGTGGAGAAGCCATCGCCGGGCATACCCGGTCGCGATTGCGATATTTGGCACCTTTCTCGGCTACCAACTCTATCGTTTCTCCTTGACCCATGCACTCTGGCTGCTCGCTCTATCGGTAACCGACGCGTTCGTGATCGTGATTGCATGGCTCGAGTATCGACGCCTACGCCGCTTGCAGCGATGAAGTCGCGATCGCACTCGCGGCCTCGAAAAGCGCTTTGCTTTTATATAGGCCTTCACGGCCGCTTTGTGGGACCGAAAGCCGGGATCACCTTCTTGGCGAAGAGCTCGGCATATTTTGCGAACTTCGGCAGGGGCAGCCCCGGCGGCACGGTCATGCAAAAGCTCTCCATCGTGGGCGCGGCATCGAGCCTCTTGCGAAGGAAATCGATCGCCGCTTCGGGCGTCAGCACCTTGACTACGCCGCTCTTTTTGAAGGTCTCGAAATCCATGGGCTGCGTGCCCCAATCAGTTTCCGCATGCCACTTCGCATAGGTGTTGATCTGATAATAATAATACGGCGCGGTCTCCTCGAAAGCCTCGTCGGGATCCTCGGCTACGAGAAGCCACATATCGGACACGAGATCAAAGCGCGCTGCGACCCCGGCCCTTCCGACGGCATTCAATTCCTCCAAATAGGCGGGGTAATTATCGAGGGCTCCGATAAATCCGCTGCCATATCGGGCCGCGCGTCGAATTCCGGGTCGCGAAAGACCGCCGATCAGAATCGGAATGTGCGGCTTCTGCACCGGCAGAGGCGAGATGCGCGCCTTTTGCAGATCAAAGAATTCTCCCTTGAACGTGACCGTCTCGCCCTCCCACAGCCGCCTCACGATGTCCAGCAGCTCATCCGTGCGCCTTCCACGGCTCTTGAAATCGATGCCGAAAGCATCCGTCTCCGACTTAAGATATCCGATGCCGAGGGCCAGCTCGGCACGGCCCGTGGAGAGCAGATCAAGGGTGGCCATGTCTTCCGCCAGGCGCAGCGGATGATAAAGCGGCGCAAGCGCGACCCCCGTGCTGATGCGCAGCTTCTGGGTTCGCGCCGCCACCGCCGCGCCGATCATCAGCGGTGAAGCCAAAAATCCGTCCTCGATGCAATGGTGCTCGGGCAACCAGACGATCTCGAAACCGATCGCCTCGCTGAAGCATATGAATTCGAGAGACTCGGCGTAGATCTCCTCCGGGCGCCTGGACCAGGCTGCGGGATTCCTGAAATCGAGCAGATAGCCGAAGCGAAGGGGTCTCATGCCGGCATCGCCAGCATCCGCTTCACATCGGCGGGCGTCGCGATCTCGCACCCGAGCTTGGTCGCAAGCCGAACGACTTTGTCGGCGACCTGCCAGTTCTTGAGACCATCATAGGCATAATCGCCGAGCCCGACCGATATGTGGCCGCCCCTGTCGATGATCATTTCGGCGAGGCCCGCGATATCGTCGCCGGCCAAGGTGGCTCCCCACTCGGCTGGTACGGATTCGGGCAGGAAGTCGAGATAGGCATTGAGACCCTTGGCCGTGCCCGGATGCACCGCAAGGAACCGATCGCTGCTCATCGTGAAATTCATGAAAAGCGGCGGTTTTACGAAACCGGCCATCACGAACGCCGCCACCCATCGCAGCATCGGAACGTTCCAAATCTGCAAATAAGGCTTGATGCCAAGCCGCGCCAACGTCTCGGCGAATTGCTTGAGCGTGCGCGTCGTGTTGACATAGATGGCCTCATCGCTGCGAAACGACCGTCGGGCGGTATCGAAGGTGTCGATATTCGACGTTCCCATATCGAGCGGGACGAAATCAGGACGATAACCCTGCGCCGACAATTTGACGATATGCGCGATGCGATCGTCCGCCGAGGCCACCCTGTCCGGCCCGCCAAGGGTCGTGTGAATCAGAATGTCCGACCGTTCGCGGATTGCGGCGATGGTCTCGCGATAGGCTTCCGCGCCGAAGGCCGGGGCGCCATCGGACTTGCGCGCGTGAAAATGGATGATCGATGCCCCGGCTTCGCGACATCGCACCGCGTCTTCCGCGATTTCGGCCGCCGCCCATGGCACGTTCGGATTTGCATCGCGCATTTCAAATTCGTTGGCGCGGATCTCGACGATGAGTTTCTTCTTCCGCGGCACTTCGTTCACCCGGGTCGCGCGACAGCAATCCCCGCGTTACGGTCGAGCCTCACTAGGTATTCCAGACCGGCCGCGGCGTGCGCCGACGCGACAGAAGCGCATCGACCGCGGGGCCGACTTCGACCGGCTCCCAGCGGCGCTGGCGGTCGATCATGGGACCAAAATCCCAGCCGTCCTCGAGCGCGATGAGGCCGCCGCCGGCCTCGAACACGCAGCCCGTGACATGGCCCGAGCGCTCTGAGCCGAGCCACACCAGCAAGGGTGCGACGTTCGCCGGATCCATCGCATCGAAACCGTGGGCGGGCTTCGCTATTTGATCCGGCCAGAATTCCGCGGTCATACGCGTGCGGGCGATGGGTGCCACGGCATTCGCGGTAACCCCGTAGCGGCCGAGCTCGGCAGCCTGTGTGAGCGTGAGCGAAGCGATGCCGCCCTTCGCGGTCGAGTAGGACGCCTGACCGGCGGCGCCTTGCAAGCCCGCTCCGCTCGACACGTTGATGATGCGGGCGGCAACCGGGCGTCGGGACGCCCGCTCCGCGAGCCAGTACTCGAGCGCGCGGCGCGCCACGCAAAAATGGCCGCGCAGGTGCACGCGGATCGTGCGGTCCCAGTTCTCGAGCGGCTCCTCCTCGAACGGGAAGAGGCGCAGAATCCCTGCGTTGTTGACGACGACATGAAGCGCACCGAACGCGTCGAGCGCGGCACGAATCAAGCGTCCGGCGCCATCCCAGTCGGCGATATCGTCATGATTGGTAATCGCTTTACCGCCGGCCGCCTTGATCTCTCCGGCGACAGCCGCAGCAGCCTCCCGGTCGGGCGCGCCGCCGAGATCGTTGACGACGACGCACGCGCCCTCGGCGGCAAAACCGAGCGCATATTCGCGCCCCAGGCCGCGCGCGGCCCCGGTGATGATGACGACGCGGCCGTCACAGATGCCCATCAGGAGAACTCCAGCGGGCGCCCGATCCGGCTGGCATCGAGCGCGGCGTACAATGCCGGTGCGGCGCGTGCGGTCCAATTCGGCGACATGCCGGACAGCCGCCTCGCGACATCGTCGATATCGATGCCATAGAGCGCGGCCGCGTTGCGACTCAAGATCATGTCTTTCATCTCCGGTGTGAGCGCGGGATAGCCGAACTTTTCCTGCATGTCCTCGGGAATGATGAACGCACGGAATGCGTCGATGAGGGACTGCGGCGAACCATACCAGGTGCTGTCGGTGCCCCAAAGGATGCGCTCCGGGCCGAACTGGTTGAGGAGCTTTCCCATGATATGGGCGGCCTCGAACGGTCGGCGCAGCATCATGAACCAGGTGCTGCCCAGCTCGCAGTAAATGTTTCCGCCATGACCGATGCCGGCGGCGCGCGCGCTCATGATCAGCCGATCGACGCCCTCGGGGCTCTCTTCGCGCAGCTCACTTTCCTGGCCGTCGGGATTGCGCTCGTAGCCCGAGTGATAAACGATGAAGCGGATGCCGGGAAATGCCTTCGCCGCCGGGCCGATGTCGCGGGGCGATGTCGACTTCATGGAGGCGCCCGGAATCGGTCCGCCCAGGCCTTTGTGGGTGCAGACGATCCGCGGACCGCCGCAGCGCATGACCTGCTCGAGAAAGGGAAAGCCGATCTCCTCATCGTCGAGATACCAGCCCCCCTCGGGAGCCGCCTTGGTCGGCGGGCCGTACATGGTGTAGACCTTCCACGCCGATGGCTTCAGCATGTTGACGTGATCGGGCATCCGGTCGATTTCCTCGCGGTCGAGATTCGGATGAATGATGGTGTGGCTGAGCAGCCGGCCGGTGCCCGCATAGTGTTCGACGACTTCGCGCACCGCGGCGATCTGACCGTTCTCGAGAATATTCTCCCCGGGCTTGCCCGGCGTCGAGGTGAGCAACGCGACGGCCGTCTCGCTCGCACCGAACACGAGCGCCGCCCACATCGAGGCATCGACCATCCGCGCATCCATGCCCTCGCCCCAGCGATCGGGGTCCACGAGCGAGTTGAAGGTCGCGAGTGCGCTTGCCATCGGTCCGCTCCAGAGCTTCGCATCGACGATGTGGGTCTGCACGTCGATCACGGGTGAGCGGCCGGCGAATGAGGCCGCGGCTGCGGCCTCGTCGCTCGCGGCATCGCGGTGCAGCCGATAAAATGTCATGCCGTGCGCTCGATTCAGCAGCTCCAGGCTAAGCGCGGTCGCGCGACGGTCGAAGGCGAACGGCGCAATCGGGACATTGACCCGGGCTGCGATACCCGATAGCCGCTCTCCCGCCTCGAGCGCGACGGCACGCTGGGTCGGATCATAGGGTACCGCCGCATATTCGTCGCTATGCAGCTGGCGCAGGAGCTGGGGCAGAAATCGGAACATCCGAGGGCTCCGGCAGCATCGACCCGTTAGCGGCGCGCGATCATGCAGCGGCTGCGCCGGCCTGCTGACGCGGAGACTGCCGGCCGCGGATGAGGCGACCCGGCCGTTCGTCGGTCGCCTTGCCGTTGCGCGCGATCACGCGTCCGTTGACGATGGTTGCGACATAGCCGTCGGCCGTTTGGTGCAGCCGTTTGCCGCCGGCCGGCAGATCGGCGACCACGTTGGGCTTGTGCAACGATAACTTGTCGTAATCGATCAGGTTCAGGCTGGCGCGATAGCCTTGCGCAACCAGGCCTCGATCCTCGAGACCCATGAGCAAAGCCGGCTCGCGCGTCAGCCGGTGCATCACATCCTCGATTGCGAGACGTCCGTGCGATCGGTCCCGCGTCCAGTAGCTGAGCGCGAAGGTCGTGAAGCTCGCGTCGCAGATCATGCCGTAATGCGCGCCGCCATCCCCGAGTCCGAGCACCACGTTGCCGCTGCCGAGCATCTCTTCCATCCAATCGAGGCTGCCTGTCTCGTAATTGCCGATGGTCAGCATCAACAGGGACTTCCCGTCCTCTTTCAAGAGTTCGTCGTACGCAACCTCGCCGGGCGTGCGACCTTGCGCACGCGCAAGCTCGGCCATGCTCTTGTCGAGCGTCGGCTCGTAGTCAACTGTCCGACCGGTCACAAAAATGCGGTCCCAGCGCCGCACGAAGCTCACCAGCGGATTCGTCGGATCCGTCGGCTCCTCGCTCAGGATGGCGCGACGCAGTTCGGGCTGGCGCATTCGCGCGACCCGCTCGGCGAGCGGCAAATCCTTGATCCGAAGATAGCTGGGAGTCATGCAGAAGGGTTGGGCGCTGACGCCGAGCCCGAGCATCATGCCGACGGGCCGCGGCAGGAGCTGCGCCTTGATGTTGACACCGGGTTCCTCGTTGGCCTCATCGAGGAGTGTCAGACACTCGCGCCATTTCGGGAACTGCGGATGGGTGTAGGTCAGTGGCCGACCGGCCACCGCCGCGAGGCGTCTCAGCAGCGGAAACTGGTCCGCGAACGGCACGTATCCCGCGTTCGTCACGATCTGGAACACTCCTTTGTCGGCCGCCCGCATCTCCTGGGCAATCTCGGTGAGCTCGGCTTCTTCCGCGTCGAACGTCGGGATCAGCTCCCCGCTCGAGGAGCGGTGTGCCGCCAACCGGGAGGTACCGAAGCCGAGCGCGCCCGCCTCGAGACCCTCGCGGGTCAGTTGCCGCATGGCGGCGCGGTCCGCGGCGTTGGCGGGTTCGCGCCGCAGGGCCCGCTCGCCCATCGTGTAGACCCGAATCGGCGAGTGGGGAATGAGCACGCCGATGTCGATGTCATGCGCGCGCCGCTCGAGTGCGTTGAGATAATCGGGAAAGCTCTCCCATTCCCAGGTCAACCCCTCATCGGTCACGGCGCCGGGGATGTCCTCCACGCCCTCCATCAACTTGATCAACGCCTTGCGGTCCTGCGGACGACACGGGGCGAAGCCGATGCCGCAATTGCCGATGACCACGGTGGTGACGCCGTGATCGGAGGACGGCGCGACTCGATCCGACCAGATCAGCTGCCCATCGTAATGGGTGTGAATATCGACAAAGCCCGGAGTGACCAAAAGTCCCGCTGCTTGAATCTCCTGTGCGCCGCGACCCGGCACGCTGCCGGTCGCGACGATCCACCCGCCGCGCACGGCGACGTCGCCGACGAAGGGTGCCGAGCCGGATCCATCGACGATGGTGCCGCCGCGAATCACCAGATCATAAGTGCTGTCGGACACGCGCATCTCCTTATCACTGCTTTGGCCTTTCGGCCGTGTTCCAGACCAGAGGCAACTTCACGCACGCGAGCGCAAGACCCAGACGATATTCCGGCTGCGCCGCAGGGTCACAGCGCACATTCGGCATCCGCGCCAGCCACTCCTCGCAGAGGATCCTGAGCTCCAGCCGCGCCAGATGCGAGCCGATGCAGCGGTGCGGACCGGAGTTGAACGTGAGATGCACCTTGTTCTCGCGATCGAGCTCGAACCTTTCCGGCTGGGGAAAGACCTTGGCGTCGAAGTTGCATGCCGGCAGCAACAATACCACGCGCTCCCCGGCCTTCAGACGCACCCCGCCGAACTCGGCATCGCGACTCACTGTCCGAGGCGGGGTGGGCACACCGAACTTGCGCAGAAATTCCTCGACCGCGTCGGGAATACGCTCAGGCGTTGCCCTCAATCGGTCCTGCAGAGCGGGATCGCCGGCCAGATGGCGCATGCTGAAGGCCATCACGTTCGCCACCGTGTCGAGCCCGGCTGCAAAGAGCAACAGGCAGTAGCCGTGCATCTCCTCCACCGTCACCGGCCGACCGCCGATCTCGCTGTCGAGCAGGCGGCTCACGAGATCGTCCTCGCGCCGGACCTGCCGAGCCTCGATCAGTTCTCCCATCATGCGCCGGATGTTCTCGTAGCAGCGTGCGCGCGGCGCTTCCTCGGGAGACATCATGTCGACGACCCATCGCCGGAACTCGCCCAGCCGGGATACGTCCATCCCCATGAGCCGCATGAAAATGACGATGGGCAGCGGCTCCGAGATCGAATGAACGAAATCGCACCGCCCGTCGTTCGCGATCGACTCTATGAGCTGCACGGTAAAGGCGCGAATTGCGGGTTCCATCGCCTTCACCCGATCGGGCGCGAACGCGCGCATCAGCGGCAGCCGATAAGGCGCATGCTCGGGCGCATCGAGCGTCAGGGGAATGAGCCGCGGCTCGAGCTCGGCGGGCATCGGCGGTACTGTCATGGCTTTGCTGGAGAACACATCGGGCGAGCGCGCGGCCTGGAATATCAACTCGTAATCGTTGATGAACCAATGGCCGCCGTTGCGCGGTGTCCAATAGATACCGTATCCCGCCTCCTCGCCCAGCAGGCGAAGCGCCGCGTGCGGGTCGCCCGCGGCCGCGAAGCGGGGATCATTGAAGATGTCATAGTCGATAGCGTGCTTCGGATCGACGTGCGCAGGTCTTTCGAGCACTTGCGAATCTCGCGCTGACATCACGAATACTCCTACGCCTGTCCGTTCGCCGGCGGCTCGATCGGCTCGCCGACTCGTGAAACAGGGTGGCCGAAGCCGGACCCTCTGTCTTGATCGGACGAGACAGTTGAGAGGGGCGGAACTTCACGAGCAAGCAGCCACCAGGTCGAGCGGCCGCTGTGGTACGTTTTGCCGGCCATACCATGGAGGCCATTTGTGAAACCCAGCGCAAGGATCGTCGTGTCGGCGTTGGTTATCATTATCGCGGGCGGGCTCGGGATTGCGTTGAGCGGATGGTCGCCCCTGACCCTGCTCGGTACGGTCTTGAATTCCGTGCGCAGCGCGAGTAACGCGCCCGGTACGCTGACGGTGGAGGTGAACCAGGCATTCGCCGGCTCCGACACTCGCCGTGCACAAGGAGAGACTGCGCGGTCTTCGGACGACGGTAGCTGGCCGAGTTACAACCGGACACTCACGTCGCAGCGGTACTCGCCGCTCGACACCATCGATGTGCGGACCGTCCGCGACTTGAAAGCGCTGTGCATCTACGACACTCGCCTGCGAGAGAGCTTCGAGACCGGGCCTCTCATGGTGGAGGGAGCTTTGATCGGCACGACGGCGCTGGACATCTTCTCGATCGACCCCAGCAATTGCAGGGAGAACTGGCGTACTCACGAGGACTATAAAGTGCGTACGCTGGGTCTTAATCGCGGCGCAGCCTACCTCGATGGCCGTTTGTTCCGCGGAACCATGGACGGGCGCGTCCTCGCTTACGACTTCAAGACCGGCACTCGCGTGTGGGCAACGTCCATCGCCGATCAGAACGGGGAGATCGTCGATGCCGCCCCGATCGCGTGGAACGGACGAGTGTATATAGGTGTCGCCACTGGCTTCAAAGGCATGAAGGGACGAATGTATGCGCTGTCGGCGGCGACCGGCAGCATTCTCTGGGAGACCTACCTCGTGCCGAGGAATGAGAGAGACCCAAATCGCGGTCCCGCCGGGGCGATGCCGCAATCCGCCGTCGCCACCTGGAAAAACGCGCCCGATGTGCCGATCAGCGGCGGAGGCACCTGGACCTCCTATACGCTCGACCCGGCGACGGGGCGGCTTTATGTTCCTGCGGCGAACCCGTCGCCCGATTTTGTGTCGAGCCTGCGCGAGGGGGAGAATCTTTATACCGATTCGGTGGTGATTCTCGATGCGAATACCGGCGGCTACCTCGATCATTTTCAGATAGCGCCCAGGGACTGGCACGATTGGGATGTATCGAATACTCCGGCGGTCATAACCACCCGCGGGGGGCGGCAGTTATTGTCGTTCACGCCCAAGAACGGACATCTTTACGGAGTCGATCTCGCGACCAATGGACAGATCTATCGCAGCGCCGTCACGCGAGTAGAAAACGTGGACGCACCCTTGAGCACCGACCGAGAGACTCATTTCTGTCCTGGATCGGTGGGCGGCGGCGAGTGGAACGGTGTCGCCTACGATCCCAGGACCAATCTGATCTTCAGCGGCGAGACGGAGTGGTGCACCACGGTGAAACTGCAGAGCGAGAGTGAGGTCAAAGCCGTTGCAAACGGTAGCGTTTGGATGGGAAGCGTCAAGACCGATCCGTTGGACATTGCCGGAAAGCAGGATCCCCACTCCGATTGGGCCGGCTGGCTCTATGCCACGGACGCCGACAGCGGCCAGTGGAAATGGAGAGTCAAAACGAACTACCCCATTCTGAGCGGCGTAACCGCCACCGGCGGACAGCTGGTCTTTTTCGGCGACATGGGCGGCAACTTTTACGCCCTCGATGCCCTGAGCGGCCGGAAACTCTGGAACACGAAGCTCGACGGCGCGATCGGGGGTGGGGTCATCACCTACGAAGCCGGGGGCGCGCAGAAGGTCGCGGTCGCCGCGGGGCTCACCTCGATCCTCTGGCCGACGGAACAGGCCACCGCGAAGATCGTGATTTTCGGACTCGACCAGACCGCGCACCGAGTGATCGCCTCGGCGCGCAAGGAGATGCAATGATCGAAGTCAAGCCATCGACGTGCCGGGTTTGCTCAGCCTATTGTCCCGTGATGGTGACACTGAAGGACGGCCTGGTGGTTCGCGTGGACGGGAACCCCGCTGCACCGCTCTACGATGGCTTTACCTGCCCGAAAGGGCGCGCGCTCCCGGCGCTGCACAATAATCCCGATCGGCTGCTGCATAGCCTCAAGCGGCAGCCCGACGGCAGCTTCAAGCCGATACCGACCGACGTCGCCATCGCCGAGATCGCCCAAAAGCTCGGCGAGCTGATCGCCCGCCACGGGCCGCGCGCGGTCGCCGGCTTTCTCGGCAATCCGGGAGTCGAGCAAATAGCGACCGCGCCGCTCATGATGTCGCTGCTGCGCGCGATCGGCTCGCCGATGTTCTTCACCATGGCGACGCTCGATCAGCCGAATACCAAGATCGCCGATGCGCTGCACGGCAGCTGGGACGGCGGGCGCATGCGCCCCGAATCGCTCGACGTGATGCTCATCACCGGCGGCAACCCGGTCATATCGAAGCAGTACTTCGGCCAGAACCCCGGCACCCGCTTGAAGGAGCTGACTCGCCGCGGCACTCGGCTGATCGTCATCGACCCGCGCCGCACAGAGACCGCGCGCCGCGCGACCCTGCATTTGCAGCCGATTCCGGGTGAGGATGCCACCATCGCCGCCGGTCTCGTGCACCTGATCATCGCCGCGGGGGCGGTCGATCAGGACTTCGTCGCGCGCAACGCCGCCGGCCTCGCCGCCCTGACCGAGGCGGTGCGCCCCTTCAATCCGAGCTATGTCGCGAAGCGCGCGGGCGTGCTCGAAGAGGATCTGCGCGCCGCCGCACAGCTCTTGGGCCACGCCAAACGCGGCAATTGCGGCACCGGCACGGGCTCATCGATGACGGGACGCGGCACGCTCACCACCTATCTGCTGAATTGCCTGCAAACGCTGCGCGGCTTCTGGGCGCAGGAAAACGACGAGGTCATGTATTCGCCGGTGCTGATGCCGCCGATCCATCCGCGTGCGCAGCCGCGCAAACCCTGCGCGCCGACCGGCTTCGGCGAGAAGATGCGCGTGCGTGGGCTCGAGCAATCGGTCGCCGGCATGCCGGCGGCGGCGTTGATCGATGAGATCTTGATGCCGGGCCAAGGCCAAGTCCGCGCGCTGTTCATGCACGCCGGGGCGATGCGGACCATGCCCGAGGAGGCGCGCACGTACCGCGCGTTCCGCTCGCTCGATCTACTCGTCACTCATGACATAGAAATGTCGCCGACCGCGAGCGTCGCCGACTACGTGCTCGCCTCGAAGGTCGCCTTCGAGATTCCGGTGCTGTCTTTCCTCACCGAGCTGAACAGCGTCTTTCACCAGGGCTACGGCTACCCGGATCCGTTCGGCTCAGCTCAGCCGGCACTGGTCGAGCCGCCGAAAGGCTCCGATGTGATCGACGCCTGGAGAGCCTATTATCGCATCGCCCAGCACCTGGGTCTCGAGCTCAAATGCGGCAGCATGTTCGTCGCCGAAGGTAAGCCGCTCGACATGGTGAATGAGCCGACAACCGAAGACATCTACGCCCTGATCGCCGAAGGCTCGGCGGTGCCGCTCGAGCGCATCAAGCAGTACCCCAACGGCCATGTGTTCGACGAGGCGCGCGTCTACGTCGGCCCTCGCGACCCCGCTTGCGCCGATCGGCTCGACCTGGGTAACGAGGAGATGATGGGCGATCTTGCGGCGATGGCGGCCGAGGACATCCTCGTGCGGCGTGGCACCAACGAGGAATATCCGCTGCTGCTCATCCCGCGGCGCCTGCAGAATGTCACCAACGGAACGACGCGGCTGGAGCCCCGCCGTCTCAAGGTGCTCACCAATCCGGCCTTCCTCCATCCCGAGGAGCTCAAAGCGCGCGGCATGGCGCCGGGCGACCTCGCCGAAGTCCGCTCGCGTCACGGCGCGATCGAAGTGGTCGTCGCGGCTGATCCGGATCTGCGTCGCGGCGTGCTGGCTATTGCGCACGGCTTCGGCCGGGCGCCGGGTGAATCGGCTGATACGCGCCGCCATGGCGCCAACGTCAATCGCTTGACGCGGCTCGACGACGATTACGACCGCTACAGCGGCATGCCGAGAATGGGAGCGATCCCGGTGTCGCTGACGCCGGTCGCCTAGCGCGTGGCGAACCCTCGATAGCCTTGCGCAGCGACCTCCTTGCATTTATTGACATAAGTGCAGAATCCACCGATATAGGCGAGCAGCACCCGCTTCTTGCCCGCGACGTTGGCGCCCATGTACCAGCTGTCGGCCTTCGGAAAGAGCGTGTACCGACCTACTTCGGCCACATGAGCGGTCCAGTCGGTCTGGGCGTCGGGGGTCGCCTCGATGGTGTCATACCCATGATCATAGAGCCACGAGATGCAGTCGGCGATCCAGTCGACGCCCGCTTCGGCCACCGCCACGACATTGCCCAACACCGAGGTGCCGCCCGGGCCTGCGACCATGAACAGGTTCGGAAAGCCCGACACCGCGAGTCCGATATAGGTCTTGGGACCGTCCTCCCATTCGTCCATCAAATGCCGGCCCTTGCCGTTGACGGGATCGATCGCCTTCAAGGCGCCGGTCACTGCGTCGAATCCGGTGGCGAGGACGATCATGTCCAGATCGTGATGCCTGTCGGATGTCTGGATGCCGCCCGCGGTCATCCGCACGATTGGCGTCTCGCGAACGTCGACCAACGACACGTTCGGTTGATTGAATGCCGCGTAGTAGCCGGACTCGACGCAGGGGCGCTTGGTGGCGATCGGATAAGTTCGCGGCAGCAGCTTCTCGGCGAGCGCCGGGTCCTTGATCTGCTCGCGAATTCGCCGGCGAACATAGTCTGCAACGACACCATTCGCATACTCGTCCGTCAGTATGTCGATGAAGATACTCGCGATGCCGAGGCCGCCCTCTTCCCAAAGCGCATCGAGAATGCGGCGTTGCTCAGCTTCGCTGAAATCAGCCGCCTTCTTGCCGGTGGTCGTCATGTAGTTGCCGGCAAAGCTGCTCTTGAGCTCGCTGCGATACTCTGAATAGCGTGCGCGCACCGCGGCGAGATCCTCGGGCGACAGGCGAAGATTGCGGGCGGGGACTGCGAACACCGGGGTCCGCTGGAACACCGTCAGGTGCGCCGCTGTCTTCGCGATCTCGGGGATCGACTGCACACCGGAGGAACCGGTGCCGATGACCGCCACCCGCTTGCCGTCGAAACTCACCGGATGGTGCGGCCAGCGGGCCGTTCGATAGACCTCGCCTCGAAAGTCGCTGAAACCGGGGAAGTCCGCATCCTTCGGTTGCGATAACGGACCGGTTGCGAGCACCACGAACCGCGCCCGGTAAGTCTTGCCGGCGCTCGTTCCGATCGTCCAGAGACCGGTGTCGTCATCCCGCTTCATGGCGGTCACGCGGGTGTTGAACACCATATGCCGGCGCAGGTCGAAACGGTCGGCGACGTGCTGGATATAGCGAAGAATCTCTTCCTGAGGCGAATAGCGCTCAGACCAATTCCACTCGTCCTGAAGCTCTTTCGAGAACGAATAACTGTAGTCGATGGACAGAATGTCGCAACGGGCTCCCGGGTAGCGGTTGTGATACCAGACTCCGCCCACATCCCCGGCCGCCTCGAGACAGAGCACGTCGCGTCCGTCCCGCAGCAGCCGATGGACGGCGTACACGCCGCCAAAGCCCGCACCCACGACAATCACTTCGTGAAACACACCTGCTTCGTCCGCACGCGATGCGCGCCCTCCATTAACCACCTTATCCACCTCGCTGTCCCGTTACGGCCACCCGCCCGGCCTCGGTCCGTCGCGCGCGGTCGGCGAGACTGCGCAGATACTGCCGGATGTCATCGCGCGTCGCTTTGGACATATCGTCGAAGCGCGGCATGCCGTGAGCAACGAGCGTCCCATCGGCAACGATCGCCTCGAATGCCGCGTCGGACGTGATCACCGGCGATGCCCGCAGGTCCGGCGCGTCGCCCGCGGCATAGCCGTCCCTGCCATGGCACATCAAGCAGGTCCCACCGTAAGCGTTTGCGCCGCGCTGTGCCGCGGCCGGATCGGGATGATAATCTGGATCCACTGCGGCGACGAGGCGGTAGGGCGGCGACTCGGGCAACTGGGCGCTACCGCCCAGCGCGAAGGTGAGCACTCGGCGCCTCTGGTCCCGATAACTGATCCCGTATTTCTCGAGATACGCTCCGAGCAGCACGAGGCTCGAACCGGCCCCGCTCATGACGGTGACGTACTGTCGGCCGTTCACTTGATACGAGATGGGTGGTGCCATGACCGGAGCCTTGGCGTCGAAGGACCAGAGCGGCCTCCCGCTCGAGGCGTCGTACGCATTGAAGCGGCCGTCGATGCGTCCCTGAAAGACGAGATTGCCGGCCGTCGCCATCACGCCGCCGCTGACGATGCCTGGCATCGGGATACGCCAGGCCTCCTTCTGTGTCACGGGATTCCAGGCGACGAGCGCCGCGGTCGCGGCGTCGTTTCCCATCTCGAGCCCCACGCCGCCGTTGAAAGAAAAGCCCGGCGGGCGCCGCCATTCTTTCAACTCGAAGCCCTTGTCGGAGTAAGTTGCATCCTGCTCGAGTACCGGGATGTAGACCAGACCCGTCGTGCGGCTGAAGGCCATGGGCAGCCAACTATGCGCGCCGACCGGGCCTGGCGCGAGCAGGAAAGGACCGTTCTCGTAGCGGTTGTTCGGCGTATCGATGGGGCGGCCCGTCTTCTGGTCGATACCTTTCGCCCACGTCACTTTGACGAAGGGCTCGGCCGAGATGAACTGTCCGGTGCGCCGATCGATGACATATACGAAGCCGTTCTTGGGCGCCGTTATCAACACTTTACGCGGCCTGCCGCCGATCGAGAGGTCCGCAAACTCCATATCCATGCTGGCGTTGTAATCCCAGCTCTCGCCGGGATTGACTTGGTAATGCCATTTATACGCGCCCGTCTTGCCGTCGAGCGCCACGATCGAGGCGAGAAAGAGGTTATCGCCCTTCCCTTGGCTGCGAATCTTGCGATTCCACGGCGCGCCGTCGCCGGCCCCCAGAAACACGGTGTCGGTCTCAGGGTCATAACTCATGGCGTTCCAGACGGTGCCGCCCCCGCCCTGCTTCCACCATTCGCCGAACCAGGTCTTGGCCGCCATCTCCATGGCTTTGTTCTCGAAGCCGTCGGCCGGATTGCCGGGCACGAGATAGAAGCGCCAAAGCTGCTTGCCCGTTGCGGCATCGTAGGCCGTCACGTACCCCCGGATCGCGGCCACATCGGCGCCGCCGTGGCCGATGATCACCTTGCCGTCGAAGACGCGCGGTGCGCCGGTGATGTACCGGCCGTCATCCTTCCCGACCGTCATCACCGACCATACCGGTTTTCCGGTTGCCGCGTCGATCGCGATGAGGCGGCCGTCCTGCGTGCCGGTGTAGATATTGCCGTTCCACCAAGCGATACCGCGGCTGCCCCAGGCAAGGCGAAGCTTTTTACCGGCGGCTTCGGGAGCCTTCGGATCGTAGGTCCACAACTGCTTGCCGGTCGCTGCCTCGGCTGCATGGATGATGCTATATCCCGTGCAGAAGTACAGCACCCCGTCGATCTCGAGCGGCTGCGAGACGGAATTGCCCGGCGGCAAATCCATCGACCAGACCAGCCCGAGCGTGTTCACGTTGTGCGTGCCGATTTCACTGAGCGGACTGAAATGCTGCTCACCGAAGGTGCGTCCCGGACCCGGCCAATTCTTGCCGTCGCTGCCGTCCGACAACTGCGCGGAGCCGTAAGCGGAGCGTGGCATCTCTTGCGAAACCACCGCCGTACATTCGTTCGCGAGCACGAGTGCCGCAAGGCAGGCTATTCCGTGCGCGACTTTGGACATGAATCTCAAGTGGGAACGCCTCCGACACCGCTGAAGTCGCGCCAGCGTCGCAATTTCGACGGCTCCAGGCTTGATCCCACGAGACTTCGGCGAGCCGTGGCGCGGATGAAATCTCGGCGCCTGTCGCGCCAGGTCAAGCGCATGATCGAAAGCTGATGAAAGCTACGCGAACAGCCCACGAAGGAGAGTGAGATATGCCCAGGAAAACGCTCGGCCACCTCGCCCTGCACTACCGGACAAAGGAAGAGGGTCCGGCAGCCGCGAAGCTCCTCGATTTACTCGGTTTCGCCCGCGTGCCCAGCCCGAAAGGCTATCCGTTCTATCACTACGTGGTCGACGGAGAGGCGACCAACAATGGCGACGGCATCCTTTTCATCATGGAACAGCCGCAGGCCCTGAACGAGCTCAACAAGGTGATTCGCGAAGCTCTGAAGGTGGATCAGCCCGGGGAGCATCCCGTAGTCGCGAAGGTGCGCGCCGCGCATGATTCCGATCCGGAATACGATCTGCATCTCGGTGTTCTGTTCGACTCTCTGGAGGAAATCGAGCAGAGGATCATGCGGATTCGTGAGGCCGGGACGAGCGACCCGGATTTGCGAGGGCGGGTGAAGATCATTCTGAATCGCGCACGGCCGGGCACCACGGCGGTCGACGAGCGTATGGATAAGTCGCCCATATTCGAGGGAGTGAACCGCTTCACCTACGGCCGCAACGGCATCCAGGCCTTCGTCGAGACGGATCTGTTCATCACGGGCGCCCTCGGCGACAAGTTCGTGTTCGAGCTCGACTACGTGTTCGCCGGCTATTCCGACAATATCCTAACCAACCCGGCCGGAGTGCCGCGCGAAGAGCTCTTGGCGGAGTCCATGGCGGATTGACCGGTCGCTGCGATTTGCTCAGGACCAGCAGCTGAGCTCGTTGCGCAATTGCTTCGGTGAAGCGGAAAACCAACGGGCGCAGCTGCGCGACAAGACCGATGCCTCGGAATAGCCGAGCAATTCCGCGACACGGGTGAGCGGCACGTCAGGCTGAATCAGATAGCGCAATGCGATATCCCGGCGGACACTGTCCTTGAGGCTTTCGAAGCACTCGCCTTCCTCCCGCAGCCGCCGCTGCAGCGTGCGCGGATGCAATCCGAGCACCGAGGCAACCTGATCGTTCGTGCACTCATTGGCAGCGAGCAGTCGCGCGATTATCGCTCTGACCCGGGTACTCATGGTCAGCCGCACCGCAGGAAAGCGGCTCTCGATATAGCTGGTTGCGAGCTCATAAAGCTGCGGGTCGGGCTCCGATATTGCGCACTCCAGATCCCGATCGGAAAAAAACAGTCCGTTGCAGGGTGCACCGAAACGGACGACGGCGCTGAAACAATTGCGATAAACCGAGCGAGACATGAGAGGTGCGTGGGAGAACCACACCTCCCGCGCCTGTGCATGACCTTTGGTGAGGTCGACCGCAGCGTGCTGCGTCAGCAGCAGCGCTTGTTCGACGGCTTGGCGCTGATAAGGCAGGCGGCCGAGCAGTATCTCGAACCGCATGAAACTTCGCCGGTTCGCCGGGTCCCTCTCGATGCAAATCTGGACTGCCGAGCTGTAAGCCTGCAGGTGGGCGGCGCAATACCGATAGGCATCGCCGAGCGTGTTCGAGTTCGCCATGACGACCTGAATCGGCCCGAGCACCTTTGCTCCGTTTTGGGCCGATGCCAGGCGGATGCCGAAATCGGGGCACTTGAGCTCGCTCGCTGCGCGCTCGAGCAGATGGACCATCATCCGGTAGGAAACGACCGCATGGCGATTTTCGAGCGCAGCCGATTCGATCTGCGACTTGGCGAGCAGCGCCTCCGGATCCCCCCCGAGCCCGGTAACCACTTGATGAAAATTACGCAGCGCGTCGCTGCGCACTACGGCAGCGCTGGTATCGGCGGTTGTCGTCTCCGTCGGAACAATCTCGAACGGATGTATCTCTATCAATGCGTCTCCTCCCCTTTCGAAACCAGCATCCGGCTGCGCATGCCCACCCGCGCGCGCTGCCGTAACACTTCGCCGGTCATAATCCAGGCTGCCCAGCCCCTGCAGCCGATGATTGTCAGGACCACGACTCGACCACCGGAGCTTAGCGTATTGGTTGGTGCATCTGGTGGCTCGCCAGTCACAGTTTGCTCCCCATGCTCAGCCAGGCAGGGCGCCCGCAAACCGCAGGATTTGGGGAGCAAGTTTCGGCCAGTTGGCGAACAACCCCTCCCCTCGGCGGGCGGCGGCCATCCTGTCGATCCATTCGCGATCGCCCCAGGGAGGCTCCTCGAGAATCGAACCGGGAATCAGAGAATGCACTTGCTCGCTCGTTCGACGCAGGTGATGGAGGTCGCTCGCGCCGCTCCGCAAGACCACCACGGGAACGGAGAGGGCAGCGAAATCAGCCGCGGTCATTCCAGGTACCGGTGAGCCCGGCGCGGGTGTAAACGCATCCGCCCAACGCTCCATGGTGCTGATGAATTCCGCCGGGTCGAGTGCCAGCAACCGAGCCCGATTGGCGGGGTTGCGGGCAAGCTGCTCGCGCCACGAGGGCATCGCTGCGACAGCCTCCATACCCCCCGCGGCCGCGGTCAGCGCCGCATCGCCGCAATACACGCCGACCAGGGCAGCGAGACCGATCCCGCCGCCCGTGATCCACCATAAGAACAGTCCTGCCGCCGTCCGTGGATGACGGGTTGCCGTACGCAAGGAGACCCGCGATCCGGCGGATCCGCCGGCGAGAATCGTCGGTCCCAGATCAAGCTTGCGAATCAGGGCGGCGAGAATGTCGGCGTTGAGATCCGATTCCGAATCGCCCCGGAAGGCGAGATCGGATGCACCGCAATTTGGCCTATCCCAGATCAGCGCCCGCAGACCGCCGGTGGCCAGCGCTTGGGCCAACTCGCGCACCCCAGGGTCGTCCTTGGAGAAACGTCCGCCCGGGGTGATCGCGATCGCCCTGCCGGTGCCGATGAGCTCGTAGTCTATCCCGATACCGTCGATTTCCGCGCGAGGCATCCAGATCTCCTTTACTCTGCGCAAGCCAATGGGGCGCCCTTCGAGCGCTCCATGCGAGTTACCTCCAATCCTTCGAGCCTATCCTGAGCCCGCCACTCCTCGAGGACCTTGAAGAATGCGACCGAGCCGGCGCCGTAGATGTCGTTGAGAGCCGTTGCAGGAGTATCCCTACCTTCCTGATTGTAGTAACTGGGTGGGCAGGACTCGAGGAACGCGCGGCGCGGCCCCCGCTGAGCAATGATCTCGCCGACCCATTTGTCCTCGGCTTGTTGAGTGGGCTCGATTGTGCGGACCTCGTCCTTGAGGCAGCGCTTCAACACATAAGCGAGATGGATTGCCCGCTCGTCGATCAGGTGCGTCAAGTTGGGGGTTACGCCATTCTGGGCGAGCCCCAGAAGGAACAGATTGGGGAAGCCGCGCGTCTGCATGCCATGCAGGGTTCGAGTGCCTTGGCTCCACCGCTCGCTCAGCGCCAAATCATCACGCCCGTGGATATCGTAGCCGATCATGCCCGCGAATTCGGACAGCCACTCGAATCCCGTGGCATAGATCAAACAGTCGAGCGGGTACTCCTTGCCGGCGGCGACGGCACCGGACGGCGTGATGCGCTCAACCCCCTTGCCCGCCGTATCGACCAAGGTGACATTGTCGCGGTTGAAGCTCTGCAGATACTCATCGCTGAAGCACGGCCGCTTGCACAGGTAATTGTAATAGGGCTTGAGCGCTTCCGCCGTCGCCGGGTCCTTCACGATCGTGCTGATCCGCTGCCGGGACTTCTCCATCTTGGCGAACAGCGCCAGCTCCACCTTCGCCGGATCGGGCGTGCCGCCCGAGGAGCTCAAGACGAACCCGAGATCGGCCAGGATGTCGGTCCAGCCGTCGGCCACGAGATCCTCTTTTTCAGGGATACCACTGACCAGGTTGTTGAAATTGATCATGCGATGCCGGTGCCAACCGGGCCTCAGCGCACGCCTGAAAGCGGCGTCGGTGGGCACATTATTGCGCGCGTCCACCGACGAGGGGGTCCGCTGGAATACATAGAGATGCTTGGCGAACTGCGCTACTTGAGGAACGCACTGGATCGCCGTGGCGCCGGTCCCGATGACGCCCACGCGCTTGCCTGCAAGGCCCACCAGGCCGCCGCGCTCATTACCGCCGGTGTACTTATAGTCCCACCGGCTCGTGTGGAAACTGTGGCCGGCGAATGTCTCGATACCCGGAATACGCGGGAGCTTCGGCTGACTGAGAATCCCGGGGGCTACGACCGCGAAGCGTGCGGCGATCCGATCATTGCGGTTGGTCGACAAGATCCAGCGCGCGGCCTTCGAGTCCCAGCGCAAGCCGGTAACGGTCGTCTGCAACAGAGCAGTTCGATAAAGGTCGTAGAACCTCGCTATCTTGCGGCAAAATTCGTATATCTCCGGCGCCTTTGCATATTTCTCGGTCGGGACGTAGTCGAGCTCCTCGAGCAGCGGCAGGTAGATGTACGATTCGACGTCGCAGGCCGCGCCTGGGTAGCGATTCCAGTACCAGGTGCCGCCGAAGTCCGCCCCCTTCTCGACGATACGGATGGACTGCACTCCCTGCTGACGCAATCGCGCCCCAGTCGTCAGACCGCTAAGCCCGCCGCCGATGATGAGGACGTCGCAGTCATCATGAACCGGATCCCGGGTAAAACTCGGGTCCGCATGAGGATCCTCGTCGAGATGGGCGAATCGCCCGGCCAACCGTTGATACTGCGCGGTGCCATCGGGGCGCAGCCGCTTCGCGCGCTCCTCGACATACTTTCGACGCAGCGCATCCGGATCGAAATTCAGGGCGGCGCTCTTGTCATTCGAACCTTGCATTAACCTTCATCCTCTCGAGCAGCCGCCACGCTCGCAGTCGATCAGACCGTCATCTCGAGGATCTTGTCGCCCTTGCCGTCATTCTCAAAGAACCCGAGGCCATAGTCACCGACGATCGTCGTGCGCTGCATCCGACGCTCGTATTTCGGGTCCATACCGCTCACGCGATGAAGCATGCGCCAGTTGTCCCAGATCACCATATGATCGGGCTTCCACGAATGGAAATACGGATGGATCTTGGCGATCATCTCTTGGCACACCGCTTCGAGCAGCGAGTCGCCTTCCGGGTCTTCGTGGTTGCGGATACCCACCGCCATCCAGGGCGACACGTGCAGCACCTTCTCGCCCGACTTGCGCTGCCACACCGCCGGATGGATCGCGCGCGGCAAGTTCTTCGCGTAGGCCGACGAGGCGTAGGCGGATTCGTTCACGCGCAACTCGCGGAATCCCTTGGGCACGCCAAAGCGCATGTGCGCGTAGAGCAAGTCGAGAGTGTAAATGACGTGCTGCCCCTCGATCTTGCGCCGGGTCTCCTCCGAGAGCGACTTGTACAGCTCGATGCCGTCCGCGAATCCGGTGCGTCCGCCTTCCGGCGGGATGGTCACCGCGCGCAGTACGCCCGCGCGATTGAGCTCGTTGTTGTAGCAATGGTCGAAATGCCAGGGCAGCCACTGCGCCAGCGGCTGACCTTCGATCTCGACGACGCCCCCGTCGGCCGGGTCGTACTTCATGTCGATCACACCGGGCGCCTTCTTCTGGTCGACGCGCGCGACTACCGGCACGGGATGATCTTTGAGCGGACCAAACACATTGCTGATTGCGAGGTGCATGTCGGTCGATGCCTCGACACCTTCGAACACGATCAGCCCACGCCGCTCAAAGAGCTCGTTGATCTCCCGGCGCACGCCCTCGTCCGCGAGCAGGCCGCTGTCGACTCCGCTGATGACGGAGCCAAACGAGAACTCTTCGCTCAAGTTACGGATCTTGATTCCAGCCATTTCGATCTCCGCTTTATGACTTTCATCGGCAAAGCAGATCAGCTCGCACGTCAGTTGCGACTAATGCCCCCGCAAGTCGCGGCAACTGCGCGACGCCATTTCCATGACGTCCTACACTCTTTCGTTAGACCCCATTTCAAGTTTATATTGGCCCTCCCACCCTTGCAAGGCCAGTTGATCCTGCTCATGAGCTCACGGGAGATGAATTCGCAGCCAGGCCCGCCAAAAATGGGGTTCTCGCACGCCTCGGGGAAGCGCTTCCACAGACCGCAGCGGGAGCCAGGCTTCTTATGATCCGAGATATTTAGAGACCGGACGACCGGAGTGCGTTCACCGTCGTTGACTTATTCAAGAGGCATGTCGATTTCATCGAGCACGCCCGATATCGCTCATTTCATAGCGGCGATTGCGGATTGTTTCGCCCGAGGGCCTCGCCTGGGGTATTTCGAGGATCATGCCCCCAGGTTGATGTTGTAAACCCGCGCCGCATTGGCGCTCATGACTTTCTCTCGAGCGCTTTCGTCGAGTTTCGCGAGCCCTTCCGCGACATAATCGAGCGGCGCCGGATGCAGGCAGACTATATGCGGAAAATCCGTCTCGAACATGCAATTGTCGACGCCCACTTGCTCTATGACATGGCTGATATCGCGCTTCTCGAACCAGAAACAGGCATAAAAATTCTTCCGGAAATACTCCGAGGGCTTGTGCAGCAGGTTCGATTTTGTGATCAGCGAACTGAATTGATAGTCGAGCGACTCCATGACGAAGGGAATCCAACCTATTCCGCTCTCGACGGAAACAAACTTGAGCTTGGGGAAGCGGTCAAGGAGTCCGGAATAGATCAGGTTGCCGATGACCCTGCCGTTGTCCAAGAACATCATCGATCCTGCCAGCCCGGAACGGTGATTGACGGACAGCGACGGCCAGCCGGCTGTGCCGATCCAGTCCATCGATTGCTCGCTCGCGCCGATATGGAAATTGATGGGCAGGCCGAGACTCTCGCAGGTCTCCCACAGAGGATTCCAATACTCCATGCTGAGATCCGGCAGCGGGTTTCCACTTGCGTCTCGATGCTTGTGAGGGTCTGAATTGATATTGATGCCATGAAGGCCATTGGCATGCGCGCGCTTCGCCTCGGTGACGGCAGCGCCGACATCCCACCAGGGCAGCGTTGCCATGGGAAACAGCCGCTCGCCCGATTCCTCCTGCAGCTCCACCATCGCATCGTTGTAAATCTGAGCGGATATCAGGCGAAGTTCGGGATCTACCGTCGCCGTGTTCTGGCCGCCGAATCCCATGACGTTCGGGTAAACGATTTGCGCGTATATCCCCGATTCATCCATCAAGGCAACGCGCGCCCGCGCATCGTACGACGCAGGAATCACATCGGCATTTCGCCACTCGACGAACTCGATACCTGATGAGGTGCGGCCGTCCTTATGAAAGACGCTGGAAGCGGACGCCCCCAGACCGATGGGGTGGTTTCCGTTGATGACCCACGACACCTTTCCGTCGACGGTCCGAATCTGCGGCACGCGATCCTTGAATTTGGCCGGTGCCCGCTTGGTCCAGAGATCCTCCGGCTCCGACAGGTGAGTATCGACGTCGATTACCTTGACGGTCGATTTAAGAACAGAAGCTTGTGTGCCCTGAGCCATAGACGTTCCTCCCCCGGTATTTGCGCCGCAACGTGAGGACCAACCTTACCGGCCGAATATCCGCGCGAGCGCCGACAGCCACGGCGAGAGTGATGTTAGACCTACTCCTGCGACGTAACACAGCGTAACGCTCAAATCGCGGGAAAGTCAATTTGATGGCCGCGCATGCCGCGCGTGGGGGCTGGGGCGGCACTCTATCGAGGTGCAGGCTCGAAACGCACGTCCACGCTCTGCGGACCTCGCATGACGAAGAACCTCACGCGCCGGTATTGGAAACCGGGCACCAGCTGCATTCGCGCGGCACGGTCGAGCGCCGCATTCAAGGCACAAGCAGTCTCGAGCCGCGCGAGACCCGCGCCGACGCAGAGGTGGATCCCGTGGCCGAATCCGAAATGGGGCTTGGCCCTGAAATCCCGGGGCTCGAGGCTGAACTCGTCGGGCGCCTCGAACACCTCGCCGTCGCGGTTCGCCGAGGCATAGCCCACGGCCACGGTTGCGCCGGCGGGGATCGGACAACCACGGATTTCGACGTCCACCGTCGGCACCCTGAACATGATCTGAGCCGGCCCGTCCATACGCAGGGTCTCCTCGATCGCGATCGGCACCAGACTGCGGTCCGCGCGCACGCGTTCGTACGCTCCGGGTGCCGCGCACAAATTGAAGAACAGGTTTCCGATCAGGTGCTTGGTCGTCTCGGTGCCCCCGACGATCACATCCTTCGTCATGTGAGTCAGTATCTTGTCCTCCGAGAGAGGCTTGCCGTCGTCGTCCCGCGATTCGATCAGCCCTGTCAGCACGTCATCCGGTCGATGCGTCGAGCGTTGGCGTTGCCGAATTACATCGCGCGCAGCCGCATCGAACTCCGCCACGACGGCCTGCGCGGCCTCGACCTTGCGAGCGTCCGAATCGGTGCGCAGCATGAACGCTTCCGAATAAGCCGTGAATCGAGCGTGGTACTCCTCAGGCATGCCGCTGAGCGAACCGATGACGGCTACCGGCATCGGCGCCGCCAGGTCGGCAATGATGTCGGCGCTGCCACGGTCCGCAAAGCGGTTTACGAGGGTTTCGCAGGTCTCGCGGATGAGGGGCTCCATTGCGCGAACCTTCGCGGGAGTGAGCAGCGCTGCAAGGACTTTGCGCACGCGCACATGTTCGGGCGGGTCGGTCTCACCGAGGTTCAGTTGATCCTCCGAGCGTGTGTCCAGGTGACGCGGGATATGGCGGCCCTGGCGGAACGTTTGCGGGGCGCGGCATACGTCCATCACGTCCTGATACCGCGCAAGATAAAATAGGCCCGGTTTCAGCTGGCTCACCGGAGCCTCGCGCCGCAGACGCGCGAGCACGGACTGGTGATCGTCAACCTGCGCCGGATCCAGTGGATCGTATTCGATAGCCATGCTGCCCCGCCCTAGCCGCTCTCTATCGTGGAGTATGTCAGGCAGTAACTTTACGGTACATATCGTCACTTCTTTTTGTTGGGCATGACTTTTAAACTGTCTCCGTGTACCCTGCTGCTTCCACAACAGGGTGCGTGCGCTCCGGGATGAGTGCAGGCATTGCTTTGACTGCCCAGCCGGCAACAGTCTCAAAGAGTAATGGAGATCATGAGCACGACAGGCACTGCGCGGAAACCCAAACAAGAAGCGGAATATGAAGTCGGCGAAATTCAGTCACTGCGAAGCCAGCTCAAGCGGCTGACCAAAGAGCGGTTGATATCGAGCGCGATTGAATTATTTGCAAAGAACGGCTTTCGCGCTACCAGCGTGGGCGATATTGCGAAAGCGGCCGGAACCACGCCGACCACTTTCTATCGCTATTTCTCGAGCAAGTCCGATATCGCCCGCCTTCTCCAGGACCACATCAACGTCGACGTCAAGTCGACTTTCGAGCGTCTCGACGATGTCAAACGCCCGACCAAGCAGGCGATTCGCGGCTGGGTCGATCAGTACGATCAGATGTGGCAACGTAATCACGTGCTGTGCGACGCCTTCTGGGAGGCAACCAGCACCGATCCGCAGCTCGCTGCCGAGCTGGTCCCGATCACGTTTCGGTTGACCGAATCGATGAAACTGGTGCAGTCCCTCGACGACGGTGAGAGCAAGAGCAAGTTTCAAACCCGGCTCGTGTTGATGTACCTGCTGATGGATCGTCTGCTTTACCTCGTGAACATACAGCAGCGAAATGCGAATGGCTTGCGCATGCTCGATGAGTTTTCGGAAATCCTGCGCAGCGCGCTGTTTTCCAACGACAAATAGTCTGCTGCAGGAATTCAAGGGAGCGCCCGCGCGGCCTCGAGCGCGGAGCGCCACCGCGGGGATATAGCTCCACCGCGGGGATATAGCTCCGCCGCGGGGATAAAGCTTGACCAAAATTTGCTCCCCGCGGCAGGGTGGACGGCGCGGGCATCGTCAAAGAGATTTGGGTCTGAAGCGGTCGACTGCCCCCGCCAGTCGATGATCTTCATGCCTTGAGCGGGCAGCAATTTCTCTTCCAGCTATATATCCTCCACCGGCGCCGGGGCGGTCAATGGATCAATCGAGTGGCACTGAGCAAAAATGCCGTGGAGGCCGGCCACGCCCCGGCTCCTGAGCTCTCGATCCAAGGGCTGCGAGCTCAGCGCCGCGTTCCGGCTTATGCCACCTTCTCGCGCCGGCCCAGCGCATAGTCGCCGGCAATCGTGGTTCTGCGCATTCGGCGCCGCTCACCCGGCGGCACGCCCCGGGCACTGTGCAGCATCCGCCAGTTGTCCCACAGCACCATGTCATCTTTTTCCCATTTGTGGATATATGCGAGCTCCGGACGGATAGCGTATGCGACTACCTCCCGCAGGATCGCATCCCCCTCCTCGTTCTCCATGCCCTCGATTCCCACCGCATGCCACGGCGAGATATTCAGCACTTTCCGGCCCGTCTCCGCCTGGGCGTACACAAGCGGGTGAATCACGCGGGTTTGCACTGACGGGTGTTCCGCGGCCATTCTGATGTTGCGCGACAAGCGCAGGCATTTGTCGGGTCGCTCGCCGAATTTTGCCTTGCTCGAATCAATGGCGTATTGGCAGATTACGCTCAGATTCTCGATGCGCTGCTGCAGCTCGAGCGGCAGCAGCGCATAGACCGCAACGCGGTCGATGAACCCGGTCTCGCCACCGGTTTTGGGCAGTGTCTCGGGCCGAAGAATGCCGCCGTGATTGATTCGATCCATATACGCCAGGTCGAAATGCCAGGGAAGGAAGCCGCCGCGCAGCTCCCCGTTGATCTCGTATAGGTCGCCGTCCTCCTGGTCGTATTCGATGTCCGCGATCACTTTGTGCTCTCGGGGTCGGTCGACTCCAACCAGCAAGGGATGGATTTCCGGTTCGCCGAATATCTCCGAGAGGCGGAGTTGGGTATCGAGCCCGCTCATTTCCTTGAATACGATGACGCCCTTCTCGATCCAAAGGTCGTAGAGCGCCTTGCGCGTCTTCGGATCGTCGAGCGACTGCGGCGATAACTCCGTGACCACCGCGCCGAACGCGTCTTGGCCCGGAAGATTGGCAACATGAAATGTGTTCATCGAACTTCCCCCGACTTTGGCGTGACCTATGAAAGTATTCGGTCCGGCTTGACGCTCGCGTAACACCTACTAACTTATTGTTATACAAAATAATCTATTCGAATCGCGAAAGTCCGTCAACATTGGACGAGCGGCGCGCCGCTCGGTGCTCCTCATGCGAGGATCTCGTTGACCACTGCGCCGCCCTCGAGCGCGGTCTTGAGGTTTCGAACCGCGGTGTCGCGGAGACGCGCCATCGCCTCCGTGGTTACCCCGGCGACATGAGGCGACAGAACCACGTTCGGAACGTCCGCCCAGCGCGCGGGTGGGGCCGGCTCCTCGCGGAATACATCGAGGCCCGCACCACCCAAGCGGCCGTCGCGCAGCGCGGCGATCAGCGCATCCTCATCGATGACTTGCCCACGAGCGACATTGATGATGTAGCCGTCGCGACCGACAGCATCGATCACATGACGGTCCACCAACGCTACAGCGTCTCCTCGGGCCGCAACGATGAGTGTCGTGCACCATGCGGCGAGCGCCAGCGCACTCTCGTGACGCGGCCATCCGGCCGGTCTGTCGGTCGGCCCCCACCAGCCGATCTGCGCGCCGAAAGGCGCGAGACGGTTCGCAATGGCCCGCCCGATTCGGCCCAATCCCAGGATGCCAAAGCGCTCCGCAGACAATGCGCGGCGAACCGGCGGGTAGCCCTTGGTTTCCCACGTTCCGCTGCGAACCCATGCATCGCCCGGAAGGACCTGCTGAATCACTGCCAGCGTAAGCGCGACCGCATGATCGGCCACATCGCCGCTATGCGTGTCCCCGGCATTCGCAACGGTGATCCGCCGTCTCCTCGCCGCGCCGATATCAACGCCTTCATAGCCCGCGCCGACCGCGACGATCAGACGCAGCTTGGGCAGGCGATCCATGAGGGCCGCCTCGATCCGGTCTCTGCCGGACGTCAGTATGGCAACGACCTCTGCGCCGCGCTCGCGTATCGCGTCGCTTTCACTCCAGAGACGCAATACGTCGAAGCGCTCCGCGACGGGCGCGCACATCCGATCCATGTTGGACGTGAACAGGAGAAGACCGGGTTTGCCGCTCGTCATCTCAGGCTTCCAGCAAGCGCCTTTGGATCTGGCCGGTTGCGGGAGTTCTCGGCAGCGCCTCCATCAACTTCAATCGACGGGGATGCTTGTGTGGGGCGAGCGTCAAGGCGCAGTGGGCGCGCAGCATGTCGAGTGTAACCTGGTGCCCCTCACGAGCCACTACATAGGCTGTGACGATCTGGCCCCAATCACTGTCCACCGCACCCACGACTGCTGCGTCCGCTATGGCCGGGTGCGACTGCAGAACGGACTCGACCTCGGCGGGCGATACCCACTCGCCGCCCGAGCGGATCAGATCGCCCGCACGGCCAATCACTCGACGGTATCCTTCTTCATCGAGGTGCGCGAGATCCCCTGTGCGGAAAAAGCCCCGCTCGAACGCTCGCGAGGTGGCCCCCTCGTTGCGGAAGTAACCACTGAAGACCATCGGGCTCGCAACGAGCATCTCGCCGTTCGCACCCTCCTCAATCGTCACACCCGGCACCGGCAGGCCCACCGATCCCGGCTTGCGATCGATATCATCAGGTCCGAGCGTACAGACCGACCCCGCCTCGGTGGAACCATAGGCGATTGAGATCCGCACGCCGGAAAAGGCGCCGCGGATCAGCCCCAGCAACTCCGGCGTGACCATCGAGGTTCCCGTCTCGGCGAACTCGAGGCAGGACAAATCGTAAGCGCTGCGATCTGCCTCGACGATGCGTCGCCACACGGCGGGAATGCAATACAGGATCGACACCTTGTGCCGCGCGATGGCATCAATCAAAAGGCCGGCCTCCGCACGATCGACATAGATTACCGCCGAGCTTTGCAGCCACCACTGAAGGGCTCTCGCCCAGCCCGCCATGTGGAACTGCGGAAACATGACCACCGTCGGCTGCACGGGCCAGTGGCTGCCGACGCCCGTTCGGATGCGCAGGACACGATGCGAGAGCAGGCAGCCCTTGGGGTCGCCCGTGGTGCCGCTGGTGTAGTGCATCACCTGAGCGTCGTCTTCGTCCACGTCGGGAAGCGCGTGAGTCCGCGCGGGATGCCGCATCAGCAACTCCGCGACCGTCGTCCGCCCGCTGGCAGCATCGCCGAGGACGAGGGCTGCATCGGCGTGCCCGATCAGCCGCTCGATCTCCGCCGAAGGCGCTTTCGGATTGAGGGGGGTGAAAATCGCGCCGATATGGGCGGTGCCGAAATGCACGGCGATGGCGTCAAGGCAATTCTCGGCAATCCAGACCACCCGGTCGCCACGGCCTACTCCGGCCCCCAACAGGGCCTGGGCGACCGCTTCGGACGTCGCGGACGCCTCGGCGAACGTGACAGATCGATCACCGTGCCACGCCGCGATGCGCTGCGGGGTGCGAATCGCAGCTGTCTTGATGATGTCGCCGACCAGCAACTGTCCCATGCGTCCCCCGTGTCACCCATTACGCAGACGCGACGGCGGTATCCTTGATCACGCCCATCTTGTGGAAGGAGGCCAGTTTGTCGTTGAGGTAATCCGGCGCCTCGCCCGTCTCGATGAACCAGCCGGTGGGACACATCGTGAGGATCTCCACGAAGCTGAATCCGCGGCCTTGGTCCTGCGCCGCGAGCGCGCTCCTCAGCATCTTGCGCGTCCTGAATATATTGCGGGCATTGTTGGTGGCGCCCCGCGCGACATAGGCAACACCGTCGAGCGGGGCGAGCATTTCCGCCATCTTGATCGGGAAGCCGTGTTTCTTCGCGTTGCGGCCCTCGAGCGAATTCTTGGTTCGCTGCCCTAGCACGGTGGTCGCGGTCATGTGCCCGCCGGTCTCGCCGAACACGCCGTTGTTGAGCATGATGCAGGTCACATTCTCGCCGCGCGCTGCGGTGTGAATGACTTCCTGAAGACCTTCATTCACCATGTCGCCGTCGCCCTGCATGGTGAAGACGATGCTGTTCGGGTGGACCCGCTTGAAACCGGTCGCGAGGCTCGGCGCGCGGCCGTGCAGCGCCTGCATCACCTCGACATCGAGCCCAGGCGAGAACGAGGTGTAGCAGCCGATGCCGAAAACACCCACCGCGCGATGGGTAAACCCCATCTCCTCGATCATCTCCACCACCGCGCGCATGGCGGCGGGCTCGCCGCATCCCGCGCACAGCTTGTGCGCACCCGGCAAGATCAGCGACGGCGCAAAGTCATCGACGAGCGTCGCCGGCTGGACCGGAGGCGCGTCGGTCCGGACGAAGCACTTCATGCGGGGACTCCCTGGTGATGGTCTGCCATGAACGCCCGAATCCGCGCGGCAACCTTCCGCGGCGTCAACTCGGGGGCAATGCCGAAGCCCGAACTGTCGAAGCTCAGGCCGCCGATCGAGGTCGCATTCCGGTCGCGCACGGCGAGACGTACGTCATCGATCATCTGGCCGGCATTGAGCTCATAGACGCCGATGCCGCGCGCCGAGCGGGTGGCGGCGATGAGTTGGGCGGAAGGGAACGGCCAGAGGGTGACCGGCCTGAAGAAGCCAACCCTCAGTCCTTCTTCGCGAAGCTGCCCGACGACGAAGCGCACGATGCGGGCCGGTGTGCCATAGGCGACGATGACGCAATCGGCGTCCTCGCACCCACCCTGCTCGTGCATGGGCTCCATTTGGCGCTGGATGGCCGCGATGTTCTCGCCGCTCCTCTCCAGGTGCGTTCCATATTCCACATAGGCCGGCGCATTGCGCTTGGTCGGCATGATTGAAGAGACGATGCGCGCGTTGCCGGTTCCGCTCGAGGAGCCATCGAGCGCCCAGTCCTTCCGAGGCAGGGTGCCGAAATCCACCGCGCCGGTATCGACGGCCTCGAACACATGAGCGAGATAGTAATCACCCATGAACATCACCGGATTACGGAATTTGTCGGCGAGATGAAAGGCGAGTTGCACCAGCCTCACCGCCTCCGCCAAGTCGACCGGCGCGAGCACGATGGTTCGGTAATCGCCGTGTCCGCCGCCGCGAGTCGCCTGATAATAATCGCCTTGCCCACGCGCCATGTTGAGCACCACCATCGGCACGCGCGCGAAGCAAAGCTCGGCGATTGATTCCTGCATGAGCGACAAGCCCTGTCCAACCGAGCCCGTTGCGGCCCGGGCACCGGCAGCGGCGGCACCCCATGCCATGCCGATCGCCTCCAACTCGCTCTCGGCATTCACGCATTCGCCGCCGGCGTCCGGCATCAGCTGGGCCATGCCCTCGAGCACCTCCGTGAAGGGGGTCATCGGATAACCGGCGAAGAATGTGCATCCGGCCGCGACCATCGCCCGTGCGATCGCCTCCGATCCTTCGAGAAGCTCGGCGCTCACGTTGCTCCTGCCCCGTCCCGCGTCGCAACCGGTTCCGCATATCGCCAGACCTGGAAGACGAAATCCGGGCAAATCAAGGCGCACGCATGGCACGCGACGCAGCCGGGCTCGAGCACAGGATAGAGATAGCCGAGCGCGTTGCGCTTGTCGGTGGTCATCGACAATACATTGGGGCGGCACGCATCGATGCACAGCTCGCAGCCCTTGCAGCGATCGATGTCGATCACCAGCGTGCCGCGCGACAGTGCGCCGCTCATGCCCTTTGCTCCGATTCCGACCACGCGGGGCAGAGTTGCTTCGCCACCGCCTCGTATCCGATGCCGAGAGCACGACGATTGGCTGCGGCGAACTGGCGCCGATAGGGTGGAAGAACCTCTTCCGCGATTGCGTACAGCGTCTCGATCTTGACGATCCTCGTTGCAGCCGCAAAAGCCCCGAGCGCCAACATGGCGCCCGCCTGCTGCATTCCAGCCGTGGCTGCCATGCCCGTCACGGCCAGAGGCATCACGGTACCCTCATACGTTATCGCATGCTCGAATACACTGGTATTGATCAGAACGATGCCGCCCGGGCGAAGCTTCGCGGCCATGCTGGGCCAGCCCATCGGATGCATTGCGAGGCCCGCCCAGGCGAAATCTATCACCGGGGGCGTGAGCAGGCTTGCCTCGCCCACGACAACCGCCGCCTCTGTATCGCCCCCGCGCATCTCGCCGCCGTAGGTTCCGAACATCAGCACACGCCGCCCCTCATGCATCGCGGCAACCGCCAATGTTTTGGCGGCGAGCTGGATGCCCTGGCCGCCGATGCCCGACAAGAGGATCTCACGTTCCAAGGCCTGGACCCTACGGTCGACGACCCTCACGGTCTTGACCCCATGAGACAGGCGGGGCGGCGTTCTGCCGCCCCCGGATACCGATTGGCACGCGGGATCAATACGTATCGCGGGCTTCCGGCATATATAAGACCCAGATCGAGGAGTGGCAAAAATGACCTATCGTATCGAGCAGCTTTCGCCCGAATTGGGCTTCGGCAAGATCGTGCGCGGGCTTAAGTCCACGGACATCGCTCAAGAATCGGTGCGCACCGAGCTGCGACGAGCTTGGGTGAACGAGGGCCTGTTGGTCTTCCGCGACGGCGAAATCAGCGATGATTTCCAGGTCCGCCTGAGCCTCGTATTCGGCCCGCTGGAACGGCATCCCGTTCGGGAGATTCAAGTCGAGGCCAATCCCGATCTCATTCGCCTGACCTCGGTCCCGGGCGACTCGACCTGGGTCGAGATCGATGGCGAGGTCGGGGGCGCCTGGCTTGGATGGCATTCCGATCTCGTATACACCGACACGATCAACCATGGAGGACTCTTGCGCGCGCTAAAGACCACCAGCCGTGGCGGGACCACCGGGTTCATCAATCAGATCGAGGCTTACGCGCGATTGCCGCAGGCCATGAAGGACCGCATCGAGGATTTGAGCGTCGTGTATCAGATGGGTTCGCTCGATAGCTTTCCTTACGCCTGGAAGAGCAAGGTGCGTGTAGTGCAGCTCGCCGACCACGCACGGAAGGCGTTGCAGCGCATTGTCCCGGACTTTCCGCCCGTGGCGCATCCCCTGGTGTTCACCCAGCCGGAGACCGGGCGCAAGGTGCTCAACTTGTCGCCGCTGTTCGCGCGTCATATCGAGGGGATGCAAAACGCGGATGGCGATGCGCTGCTCGCGGATCTCGCGCGACATATTCTCGATTGCCCCGCCTACCATCACCGCTGGACGCTCGGCGAGATGGTGCTGTGGGACAACTGGCAAATGCTGCATTCGGTCTCGTTGGCACCCGTCGACGAGACGCGAGTCATGCAACGCACGACCATTGCCGGCGACTACGCGCTTGGACGCAAGCTCAGCGCGTCGCCCGCACGCTCCGCCGCGTTGGGATGAGCCGCTGCTGTTATCTCGAATCCACAAGGACATCGCGATGCTTGACTTGAAGATCACGGGCGGAACGATTGTCGACGGCAGCGGCGGGAAGCCATTCCGCGGCGATATCGGAATCAGGGGCGGCCGAATCGCAGCCATCGGGGACATCGCCGAGGAGGCCCGAGAGACGCTGGATGCTGCCGGTCGAATCGTCGCGCCCGGCTTCATCGATGTGCACACGCACTATGATGCGCAGGTGTTCTGGGACCCCACGTTGAGCCCGTCGTGCTACCACGGCGTAACGACGGTTGTCGGGGGTTTCTGCGGCTTCTCGATCGCGCCGATGACCGCGGAGGCGGCCGGCTACATCAAGCCGATGCTGGCGCGGGTCGAGGGAATGCCGCTCGAGACTCTGGACAAAGCGGTGCCATGGAACTGGTCGTCATTCGGCGAGTATCTCGATCGCATCGAAGGGCGCATCGGCCTCAATGCGGGCTTCTTTGTCGGTCATTCCGCGATCCGCCGCGTCGTGATGGGCCCGCGCGCGGTGGGAGAGAAGGCGAGTCCTGAAGACCTGGGGGCGATGAAGACGCTGCTCGGCAAATCGCTGAGTGAAGGTGCGATGGGATTTTCGACGACGATTTCCGCCACCCACAACGACGGCGACGGCAACCCGGTTCCATCTCGCTGGGCATCGCACGAGGAGATCATCGAGCTCGCACGCGTCGTGCGCGACTATCCCGGTACCGGGCTCGAGCTCCTGCCCGACCTCGACTTCGGTCCCGGCATTCCCGAATTGATCACGGAGGTCTCGATAGCCGGAAACCGGCCCGTCAATTGGAACGCCTTGGCGGTTACCGGACGTGCCGATTGCGCGGAACTCGCAGCTCGCCTGCTTGCGGTGAGCGATTTTGCCCGTGCGCGCGGTGGTGAAGTGATTGCGCTCACCCTGGCCTCCACGCCCGAGGTCTACATGAACCTGTACACGGGTTTCGTCTTCGATGCGCTGCCGGGCATGTGGCGCGAAGTATTCAAATGGCCCGTGGCTGAGCGCATGCGGCGCTTCAGAGATCCCTCCCTGCGCAGACAATTGGCCGCGGATGCCGCCTCGGTACCGGGTGAAGCCGTCCTGGTCGCGATGGCGCGGTTGCCGAGCTACACAGTCGTATCCGTCACGGCGGAACAAAACAAGAAATACGAGGGCCGCAAGCTCGCGGCGATCGCGACCGAAAAGCACTGCGAGCCGATCGATGTCCTGCTCGACATCGCGCTGGACGACGGGCTGCGGTCCACCTTCGCGCCGGAAATTGGCGGCCACGACCAAAAGGCCTACGAATTACGGGGCCGATTATGGCGCGATGACAGGACCTTGATCGGCGCTTCGGATGCGGGCGCGCATCTCGATCTCATCGACACGTTCGCCTTCTCGACCTCCTTGCTCCAGAAAGGCGTGCGTGAGCATGGGGTGATCACCTTGGAAGAGGCCGTGCATCAGATCACCGATCGTCCGGCAAGATACTTCGGCCTGATCGACCGCGGACGGATCGCGCTCGGGAATCACGCGGATCTCGTGGTCTTCGATGCCAAGACGGTCGGCCGCGGTCCGAGCTATTACCGGTATGACGTACCCGGCGACCAACTTCGCATCTATGCCGATGCGCACGGTATCGATCACGTGTTCGTCAATGGGGTGCAGATCGTGAAGAACGGCGAGCATACCGGGGCTAGGCCCGGGGAAGTTCTCCGTTCAGGAAGGGACACGCACACGGTTGCGCTTGACGCCATGCGGGACCCGCAGGCGGCCTAGTTACCGGCCAGCTGCACCCCCTGTCTAGTCGTCAACCGCGCCGCGCGCGCCTCCGGATAGTCGCCGACCCACAGCATCACCAGACTGGCAAAGACGCACATGGGAATGCCCGCCGCCAGCAACAGGTGATAGTCGCCGCTCATGTCGTAGAGCCGACTGGCGAGAACCGGGCCAACACCCGCAGCGATGGTCAGAGCGGCGCTGATGAAACCGAATATGGTGCCGAAGGCACACATGCCGAAATGACGCGTGGTGAGATACACCAAGAGCTGCAGCTGGGCGCCCGACGATGCGCCGACCAGGCTGGTCGCGATCAGGCACATCACCACGGAAGGGTTGGACATCAGCAGCAGCGCACAGGTGGCGAGCGGCAGCGCCATCATCGCGGCAGCGACGACCTGACCGGGAAATCGATTGGCAAGCAGACCGTAGGAGAGCTTGCCGGCCACGCCGAACAGGCCGTAACTGCCGGCGATGAGCGCAGCCTTGTCGCGGGTGAGTCCGGCGCTGGTGAGGATCGGCAGCAGGTGGATGCTGAACGCCATGACCAGCGAAAAGCTGACGAAAATCGCGATCGCCATCTTCCAGAAGGTCGGTGAGCGAAGCGCCTCGCGCGTGGACAGGCCGGTCTCGACGGGCGGGATCGCCCTGCCCCCGCTCTGCCTCAGGCGGTCGCGCCGGCTGTAGAAGTGGAACCAGGTGAGCAGCAGCAGCGCCGCCGCCGTACCGCCCCCGAGAATCAGGTAGGCCGCGCGCCAGCCGTAGGTGTCGATCACCAAGGTCGAGACGATCGGCACGACCGTGGCCGAGAGTGCGCTGCCCGAGAGCGTGGCCGCGAGCGCAAGTCCACGGCCGGCCTCGAACTCACTCGCGACCGCCGAGGACCAGACGGGTGTGAGGATGAGCTGCGCGGCGAGCGAATAGAACAACCACAACAGCAGCCAGCCGGTCCGCGAGCCGTTGGCGGTGGCGAACAGCGAGAGCGCGCATCCGGTGAGTGCGATTCCCGTCAGGGCAATGCGGCGTGGTCCGAAGCGGTCGATCATGCGGCCGACGATCGGCTGGCAGATGACGCAGGTGACCGCGTAGATGGTGAACCCCGAGGTGATATCGCTGCGGGACCAACCGAACGCTTTCTCGAGCGAGGCCATGAAAGGTCCGAGCGAGAAGTTCGCGACGCCGATCATGGTGAAACCGAGCATGCTGGCCACAACCAGCCGCCAATGCGCGCGCCATTCCGCCGCGGCAGCGCCCTTCGGCCAGCTCTCTCGAACCGCCATCAGCCCGGCTCCCCTTCCCGATGCCTACCACTCGACGTCCGGAGGCTAGCACAAACGCGCTACCATTGGCGTGAGCGGCGAATGTCTGCGGGGTGATCATGAGTATTGCGTCGAATTCGCGATCGACATCCAAGGTCGACTACGACGTGATCATCGTCGGCGCCGGATTCGCCGGGCTGTACGCGCTCTATAAGCTCCGCAAGGAAGGCTATTCCGCTCGAGTTTATGAGGCGGGAACCGGCGTCGGCGGCGTCTGGTACTGGAACCGCTATCCGGGCGCACGAGTCGATGTCGAGAACCTCGAATATTCCTACACCTTCTCCAAAGAGCTCGAGCGAGACTGGCAGTGGTCGGAACGCTATTCCTCCCAGCCCGAACTCGAGGCCTATGCCAACCACGTCGCCGAGCGCTTCGACCTGAGGCGAGACATTCAGTTCGAGACGCGGGTCACCGCAATGCGGTTCGATGAGGCGAGGAACCGCTGGCACGTGGGCACCAACCGCGGCGATGAGGTCACGTCGCGATATTGCGTGATGGCGACCGGGTGCCTCTCGATCCCCAAGACCGTCGACCTGCCCGGAATCGATGACTTCAAGGGCGCCATCTACCGCACCAGCCTATGGCCGAAGGAAGGCGTCGAGCTGAGAGGCAAGCGAGTCGGCGAGATCGGCACGGGTTCCTCCGGGGTCCAGTCGATCCCGATCATCGCCGCGCAAGCGGCGCATCTCACCGTTTTCCAGCGCACCGCCGCTTTCAGCATGCCGTCGCAAAACGGCGCGCCCGATCCGGCGAGGGTCAAGGCGTGGTTCGACAATCGCGACAGCTACCATCGACAGCAGCGCCAGTCCGCCTTTGGCCTTGTGATGACCGAGGTCTCGCCGATTTCGGCGCATGCCGTGCCGGCCGAGGAGCGCCGCCGGCTGTACGAGGAGCGCTGGGCCGAGGGCGGCCTCGGGATCATCAGCACGTTCTACGATCTGCTGATCGATCAGAAAGCCAACGACACTGCCGCCGAGTTCGTCCGCGAGAAGATCCGCGCACTGGTCGATGCACCGGAGACCGCGAGGAAGCTGATACCGTACGGCCACCCGATCTTCACCAAGCGGCCGTGTGTCGACAGCGGCTACTTCGAGACCTTCAACCGCGACAATGTCACGCTCGTCGATCTGCGCGAGGAGCCGTTCGAGACCGTGACCGAGACCGGCATCCGCGCCGGAGGCAAGGATTACGACTTCGACATCCTCGTGCTGGCAATCGGCTTCGACGCGATGACCGGCGCGCTGTGCAACATCGACATTCGCGGTCGCGGCGGCGTCTCGCTCAGGGAGCAATGGGCCGACGGTCCCGGGACCTATCTCGGCCTCGCCGTCGCCGGCTTCCCCAATATGTTCCTCATCACCGGGCCGGGCAGCCCCTCGGTGCTCGGCAACATGATCTCCGCGATCGAGGAGAACTCCAACTGGATAGCGGCATGCATCACCTACATGGGCAAGCGCGAATTGAGCGCGGTCGAAGCGACGCGCGAGGCACAGGACGCGTGGGTCGCAGAGGTCAATCGGGCGGCTGCTGCGACCCTCTATCCGCTCGCCAGAAGCTGGTACATGGGCGACAACGTACCGGGGAAAAAGCGCGTCTTCCTGCCCTATATTGGCGGGTGGAAAAAGTATCTCGACCGGTGCGACGAGGTGGCGGCCAAGGGCTACGAAGGCTTCGCCCTCACCGCCTTGCGCAACTAACCTGCTGGCCGGGCGACGGCGTCCCAGATCAGCGGCAGCTTGCAGATCGTCAGATTGAGACCGGGACGGTAGGTCGGCCGCTCCTCGGGATCGATATGAACGGTGGGCATGCTCGCAAACCATTCCTCGTAGAAGACCCGCATCTCCAGCCGGGCGAGATGCGAGCCGACGCAGCGGTGCGGCCCCGAGCCGAAAGTCATGTGTGCCTTGTTCTCGCGGTCGATATCGAACGTCATGGGCGTCGGGAAGAACTTGGGATCGAGATTGCCAGCGGGCAGCATGAGCAACACCCGCTCGCCCTTCTTGAGCCGCACACCGGCGAACTCCGCATCCCGTCTCACGAACCGTGGCAGCATCACAATCGCATAGCGGCGCAGCACTTCCTCGATCAGCGCCGGGATGAGCGCGCGGTCGGCGCGGATGCGCTCTTGAAGCTCCGGATGACAGGCCAGATGGTACATGCCGAAGGTGAACGCATTCACCAGCGTGTCGAGTCCTGCCGTGAACAGCAGCAGGCAATAGGACTGCATATCCTCCACCGTCGGTGGATGACCGGCGATGTCACTGTCGAGCAGCCGGCTGATCAGATCATCCTCGCGCGCAAGCTTGCGCGCCTCGATGAGTTCCCCCATCGCCCGGTTGACGCTGGCAAAGGCGGAGGCACGCTTGGCATTGTCGATCGACATCATATTGCCCATCCAGCCGCGGAACTCGCCGAGCCGCGACAGCGGCATGCCCATCATTTTCATGAAGACCGTGACCGGTAGTGGCTCTGCGACTGCATTCAGGAACTCGCCGCGACCCAGCGGAGCGAGCGAGGCAATCAGATCGGATGCGAGCGCGCGAATCCCCGCTTCCATGCGCTTGATCTCATTGGGCGCGAAGGCCCTCATGAGGGGCATACGATATACCGCATGGCGCGGCGGGTTCATCGACTGCGGGCCAAAGTGCGGCTCGCCACCGTCCTCCATCGGCGGGATCATGACCATGGGACCGTCGTCGGCGGCCGCGGTGTTGCTGGAGAACAGGTCAGGATCCCGCACGGCCTGGAACAACAGCTCGTGGGCGTTGATGAACCAGTGACCGCCGTTGTGCGGAGTCCAATGGATGCCCCGGCCGCCTTCCTCAGCGAGCCTGAACAATCCCTCGTGAAGATCCCCGGTCGCGCGAAAACGGCTGTCGCCGTAGATGTCATAATCGACCACGTCTCGCGGGTCGATGTGCGATGGAATTTTCGATGAGGTCTGCAGGCCGGGCGCGCTCATGGTCACCTCGATGCGGGCTATGCGGTATCGTATACACTGATGACAGCCCTGAACAGCTGGCCGAATACTTCAGTGAAATCATGAATCGACGCCTCTCACCTGAGCGATGCCGCAGCTTCCCCAACCGATAGAGCTGCGCGTCGAGCAAGACGCGCTGGATGACCTCATGGCGCGCCTGCGGCGCACGCGATGGTCGCCGGAAATCGAGAATTCCCGGTGGGAATACGGAGCGAACGGCGCCTTTCTGAGAGATCTGGTCGAATATTGGGAACATGGTTTCGACTGGCGCAAGGAAGAGGCGGAAATCAACCGCCATGCGCATTTTCGGCTCGAGGTCATCGAAGGCGTCCCGATACATTTCATCAGGGAAAGGGGCAAGGGACCCGCGCCGCTGCCGCTCGTACTCACCCATGGCTGGCCTTGGACCTTTTGGGATTGGCACCAGCTGATCGGCCCTTTGACTGATCCGGCACGCTACGGGGGCGATCCGGCCGACTCGTTCGATGTCATCGTGCCGTCGTTGCCGGGATATTGCTTATCGACGCCGCTTCGAAGAGCCGGCGTCACGGCGCCGATGATTGCGGACCTCTGGCACAGACTGATGCATGACATCCTCGGGTATGAGCGATTTGGGGCTGCGGGCGGCGACTGGGGAAGTTTCGTCACTTCGGAGCTGGGCAGGCGCTACACCGCCTCCATGCGCGGGGTGTATCTCTCGTTTCCACCGCTCTGGCATGCGGGCGGGGTGGACAATCTGCGCAGCGAAGACTACGCGGCGAGCGAGGCGGGCTGGCTCGAAAAGACGCGCCGTAAGTGGCAGACCGTCGTGTCACACCTCACGGTACATTCCAGGGACCATCAAACCTTGGCATGGGCCCTCAACGATTCGCCCGTCGGACTTGCAGCCTGGCTGCTCGAGCGCCGGCGCCACTGGAGCGACTGCAACGGCGATCTCTATTCGCGCTATACCCGGGATTTCTTGCTTACCAACGTTTGTCTGTATTGGTTCACGCAGAGCATCGCCTCCTCGATGCAACTCTACGCGGAAGAATTCCGTGCGGGTGCGATTGCCGGCGACAACTTCCTAGGGTCGACGCCGCCGGCGCGCATCGAAGCACCTACCGGCATCGGTGTTTATCCAGAGGAAATAGCGCTGCTGCCGCGAAAGCTTTGTGAGCAAGCGGCGAACCTCGTCCATTGGAGCGTGCTCCCCGAAGGAGGTCATTTCGCTCCGGCTGAAACTCCCGATATCTACGTGAGGGAGCTGCGCACTTTCTTCAGGTCTCTTCGGTGACAAGCGGAGGTACGATGGGCGTTCTTGATACACGCAGCAATCTGCGAGGCCGCAAGGCGGCGATCATCGGCGGCGCCGACGGAATAGGTAAGGCCATCACCATGGCTCTGGTGGATGCGGAGGTGGACGTGGCCTTCTGCGACATCAATGAGGCAGCGGTCAGAAAGACCAGAACCGAAATCGAAGCCGCACGCGCCAAGGTTGTGGCCGAAGTTGCCGATGCCCTCGATGCGGCGCAGCTTCGCCGATTCTATTCCGTTACGCAGGCGGCATTCGGCCATATCGACATCGTCGTCAACGTCGTCGGCGGCGTTCTCATGCAACCGTTCATGGAGAAATCGCACGAGTCCTGTGAAAGGGATATCCAACGAAATTTCGGCTACGTGCTCGAGTCGACCCGCTTGGCCGTGCCGCTTCTGCGCAAAAGCGGACGTGGCGGCGCGATCGTCAATTTCACCACGATCGAAGCGCACCGTGGGGCGGGTGGGTTTGCCGTTTATGCGGCGGCAAAGGCGGCGACCACCAACTTCTCGCGGGCCATGGCCTGGGAGCTCGGGCCCGAAGGCATCCGGATCAACGTGGTCGCACCCGACACCACCGCCAGCGAGGGCAACCGCAAGGCGCTTCCGGAGCCATTGCAGGCTGTGAATGCCGCCGCGCCGCCCGAATGGTGGGATCGCTCCTACAAGATGTACATCCCGCTCGGCGTACCGCCTTCGGCGGAAGACCTTTCCAATGCGGTTCTTTTCCTCGTCTCGGATCTCTCACGGTCCATCACTGGGCAGGTCATCCATGTGGACGGTGGCACCGCGGCTGCTCTCGGCATGATTCGCTGGTCTCAAGATGACAACGTCACCCTGCCGTTGCCGTCAGGGTCGACGCTCGAGCAACTTTTCGGAAAAAAGTAAATCGCCCGGCGGTGAGATGGCGCGCGTGTCAGGCGGCGCACGCGTTGTAGTGCGGGCCTCATCCGGCGCGCGGCCACACCAGATTGAGCTCGGCGATGCTTGTTACAAAGCCCGTGGAGAAGACCGGGGTGCTCCCCGGGGCGATGGCGAAGTCCGGAATCCGGCGAAGCCATTCCTCGAGAAATATCGCGAGTTCCCGCTTTGCAAGGGCATGGCCCGGACAGCTATGGATTCCCCGGCCGAACGCGGCGTGATTCTGGGGCCGCCGCCGCGCGAAGTCGACTTCGGCGGCCTCTAAGTGCTTGTGCTCGTCAAGCCCCACCAGGGCGGTAAGCACCATGACGGACTCTCCCTTGAGCAGACTTACCCCGCGATACGTCATATCTGCACTCACCACCCGGCCGACGGCGGCGATGCCGTGTCGCCGCAGCAGCTCTTGTATCGCATTGTGCATGAACGCCGGGTCGCCCAGGCGGTCCGCGAGCTCATGACGGCGCGCGGGGTGGAGGGCTAAAAATCGAGTCACATGGGAAAGCATCGCTGCGACCGTGTCGAGACCGGCGAAGAGAACCGTGTTGACGTAAGCGAGCGCATCGGCCTCGCTGATCTTCCCATCGCTCTCGATCACGTTCACCAGTGGGCTCAGCAGATCCTCCCCGGGGCGCTCGCGACGTGAACGGACGACGGGAAGGATATAAGCCACCAACGCCTCGATTCCCTCCCGGCGGATGGCCGGTGTCCGCCCACCGATCACCTTTTTGGCGATCGGCACCAGAAAGTGCCGATCGCTCCTCGGCAGCTGCACTAAATCGAGGAAGACGCAGATCGGAAACACCTGCGCGAATTCGGAAACGAATTCGCACTCGCCGCGATCGGAGAATCCGCCAATCAACTCGGCCGCGAGCTCACGGATCGCAGGCTCCCACCGGTCAATCGTCGCGGGAAGGAGTCCCATGGCGAGCGGTCTTCGGATGACGGAGTGCCTTGGCGGATCACATTCGATGGGCAATTCTCGTTGTGCCTCCGGTGGCTTCTTCGGCACGAAGATACACTCGCTGGAAAAGCGCTGTGGGTCCTGCAGGATCGCTTCGATCGCGTCCGCTTGGATGGCGACCCAATGGCCGCCATTGCGCGGTGTCCAGAAGATCTCCGGGGCCTCACGTTGCACCGCCTGGAGCGCGAGGTGCGGATCGGTCTCGGGATTCTCCAATTGAAAGATGTCGAAGTCGAGAACCAGCGTCGCGGGTAAATTGTCCGGCCGTCCGAAGGGTGAAGTGGGTGTAACAGCCAACGCTCTGCCTCCCGGGTGATCCGGTGAGATCGACATTAACAGACCTTTTGCCGGCATTCGAGCGAATGGCCCATCGGGCAAACGGGCCGCACGTGATCCGCTGCGGATGGGCGTGTGCGTCAGGAATGGCCGGTCTTGGCACATGAGATCAAGGCGATCACATCATCGGCGTGCTAGCCTTTGGCTGAATGGAGCCACAAGGCGCCGGCGCTCGCCGCGGCTGATTCTGCGTAACCCGGGACCTGGAGATCTTCAATGGCGACCCGATTTGGTGCACCTCAAGTGCGCACCGCGCCGCGCTCACACCACGCGAGAATTGCGCCGGGCGAATCGGCTGAAGCGTTCATCGATCGTATCGGAGTATTCGCCATCGATGATCAGGGCGTCGCGCGGCTGCCGGTATTGGTCGGCGGTGCGCTGCTGGTTCCGGAGCTGCCTTCGGTGGAAAAAATGGAGGAGGCAATCAACTCGGGGCGTCGCAGTGTCGATGTGTGCGAGACCCATCTGGTCATGGCGGATGCAGAGGTCGACGGACGAAAGCTCCGCTGCCTCGCGTTACCCCGAATGACGGACCCTGCCGCTCTGGTCCCGCAGGACATTGACGATCGGATCCGGACGCTCCACCCACTGGATTTCGGGGCGGTGGCGGCCTATGTCGACGCGATCGGCCAGGCGATGGCGCCTTCGGGTGCCCTGGTCTCGCGTGCGCTGCCGCTGGCGATCGCTTGTTCTGACCAGCCGGAATATTTCGTGCGTCTCGGCTTCGCCGACGTGCACGCCGCCTTTGATGGTACAACGCTTGGGCACGCGGTCGACCGCGAACTCGAATATGGCGGTCGGCCTGGGCGCGTGTATCTGAACGGCTGGACGGATATCCCGGACGACATCGCCGCGGGTGCGATGGCGATTGCGCGCGCGAAGATGGGAGGCTCGACTGCCTCAGCGCCGCGCAGGCGTCGATTGCGCGCCGTCCCGACGACACAGCTTCATATTACGGCCGGCAATTCGCCTGTAGTGCCGGCGATCTCTGCGCTGCGCGCTTTCGCCACCAAAGGAGCGGTAACGGTCAAACTCCCGTCGGGCGCACTCGTCGCGGGTGCAGCTTTCGCCCTCGCGATGCATGTGACGGCGCCCGAGCATCCCCTCACCCGCCACGCCTCGATCGCCTATTGGCCGGGCGGCGACGACGCAGTCGAGCAAGCGCTGCTGCGCCACCGGGCATTCGAGCGAATCGTGGTGTGGGGATCGCGGGCCTCGGTAGACGCGGTCGCAGCGCGAGCGGCGGGAACCAAGACGTTGGTGTTCAACCCACGCTACGGCGTCAGTCTGATCGGGCGGGCGGCATTGGCGCCGGCGATGATCGATGAAGCCGCCCGGCGCGCCGCGCAAGACACCTTCGTGTGGAACCAGCAGGCCTGCATTGCCTCGCTCGTTCATTACGCCGAGGGCAGTGGAGCGGAAATCGACCGCTACTGCGCCGCGTTGACCAAAGAGCTTGCGTTGTGGGACGTCGCACACGACCATCGGCCCGACCGGGCGATGGTCGGCCGCATTCGCACCGCGCGACGCGGCGAGCTGTCCGACGGAAAATGGACCGTCAACGGCCCGCCGGTCGCACCCACCTCTGCGGTGGTGCGAATGGACCGCAGCTTCGACTTGTCGGCGCACCCGCAGGCCCGTGTCGTCGTGGTGCGTGCGGTGAATGACCTCGCCGAGGCGCTGAATGTCATGCATGGTGGCGTTTCGAGCGTCGGCATCTTTCCGATCGAACGGCTTGACGGTCTGCGCGACGAGATCTGTGGCCGCGGCGTGACCTCGGTTATCCCCTTGGGCGAGGCCGATACGTTGTTCGCGGGCTCACCCCACGACGGTATGCGACCGCTGAGCGAGCTGGTCTCCTGGTCGGTCAGCTGAAGACACGACGGCGCGCCGGAGGCATACGATGGAATTGTTTTTCGAGCACAACCCGGGCGCGCGTCTGCTGGCATTGCTCGAGGCGCAAAAATCGATCGCCGCGCTCTACGAGCCCTGGGTACAAGGCGAAAGGATCGACCGAGACCGCCTGCGCACGCTGCACGAGACCGCGACGGTGGCGGCACATCGTTACTATGTCGATTCGATTCCGATTTATCGCAAGCTCGCGGAGGAGCTGGGGCTCGTCGAATGCGGCGACTCCGAGACCATTCGAGCCGAGCTCGCGAGCACCGATCATTTGTTCAAATCCTACCCACAGGAGTGGATCGAGGCGCGCGATTTCGAATCATTGACCGAATGGGTGCGGCAGATCACTTCAAGCCCGGCGCGCCCGAAGCTCGAGGGGGTCGAGACCATCGAGCAGTGGCTTGCGGCGATGCACGAGGCGGGCTGGATCTTGCGCTTTTCTTCGGGGACTTCCGGGCATCTGTCATTCGTTCCGCGCGAGGCGCTCACCGATCGCTCTTTGATGCACTTCACCATCCGCCAGTGGGTTCAGATGGCCGGCCGAAAGCCGCTGCCGCTCGGCGAATTCGATGGGTATTTCATGGTATTTGCCGGAGGCTATCAGACGATCTCGGCGCAAGGTGCGATGCTCGGCAAGCTATGCCGGTCGGCAACATTCTTGTACCCCGAAGCATCCAATGCGGATCTGCTCCGATTGGCGGTCAAGGGACCGCAAACCGACGCCGAGGAGACGGCGCTGACCTCGTTCCGGGCACGCACCGGCGGCCGGATGGACTCGCATTGCGCCCGCATCCTCGACGGCATGCTTGCCTCGGCCAAGGCGAAACGGCCCATCCTGCTCTACGCGCCGCCGTTCCAGCTGCTCGATCTGTGCGAGCGGATGGAGGCGCGCGGCGAACGAATCCCGCCGCAGCCGCTGGCCTCACTGATGACCGGCGGAGGCTGGAAGTCGTTCGAGAATCAGCGCATTGCGCGCGAGGATCTGCTCGCCTATGCGCATGACCGGCTGGGATTCCAGCCGGACCAGATGCATGAAGGCTACGGTCAGAGCGAATCGAACTGCCATTTCAACCGCTGTGTCCATGGCCGTTTCCACGCGACGCCGCTGTCGGTGCCCATGGTGCTCGATGCGAATCAAGACATCATGCCGGACGGCGGTGTCGGCCGCTACGCCTTCGTCGATCCGTTCATCAGTTCCTATCCGGGCTTTGTCATTACGGGCGATGAAACGGAACTCGTTGATGAGACCTGCCCGTGTGGCCTCTCGGGACCTGCAATCGTCGGAGAGGTTCGGCGCGCGAAGGGGCAGGAGATCAAGGGATGCGGCGGGGTGATGACAGCCGCACGCGGCTGAAATCGGCGATCAGCGTGCGAAGCTGAAGGCGTGCTTCAACGCCTCGTACTGCAGTTGGAAGTAGGCGACCGACACCGGCGCGCCGGGAACGATCGAAGCCGAACCGTGGAAGGCGCCGGGCAGGACGTGCAGCTCCGTGGGCACTCCGGCACGCATCAGGCGCCGCGCGTATTCGATGGACTCCTCCACGAACAAATCGAGCGCACCGACAACGATAAACGCAGGCGGCAGGCCGGATAAATCCTTGACGCGAGCCGGGACCGCCCGCGCCGGTACCGCCGGCGAGCCCGGTTCGACCCCGAGCAGCGAGCTCCAGCCGATGCGATTGAGGTCGGGAGTCCAGACGAACTCGCCGGTGTAGGGATGCGGCTCGGAGGTGCTGCCGGTGCGATCATCCAGCATCGGCTGGCCCAGCAATTGAAGCAAAATCTTGGGGCCGCCCCGCTCGCGGAGCAGAATCGCCAGCGCGGCGCAATGGCCGCCGCCCGCGCTTTCGCCTCCGCAGCTGATGCGCGTCACGTCAAAGCCGAGCGCAGCACCCTCGCGATGGACCCATTGCAGCGCTGCGTAACAGTCTTCGAGCGCGCCGGGATACCGCACTTCCGGTGCGAGGCGATAATCGACCGACACGACCACGCAGCCGACGGCAACACACATCTGGCGGCAGAGCACGCCATCGATGTCGGCGCTGCCGGCGATGTAACCACCGCCGTGGATGTCGAGGTGAACCGGCAGCGGACCGGCAAGACCCGGTGGGGTGTACACGAGAACGCGAACCTGCGGCGCGCCCGCGGGACCTGGAATGCGCCGTTCCTCGATCTTGACGCCGTCATCGGCGGGCGGCGGCATCGATTCGATCAAGGCCTTCATCATTGCGCGCAGCCCCGCGACGTTTTCCGCGTTCAATGCGGATCCGAACGTATCGAGCACCGCGTGCGCTTCGCGCATGACCAGATGGCGGCTTCGCGACATTATTATTTTCTCCTCACTTGCGAGATCATGATTCGGTGAGCGCTCTCTCATCGAGCATCGTATCGTGGGCAGGAGCCTGCAGGCAATCGCGCATTCGGAGCGAGGCCGTGATCTGTTCGAGTCGCATGAGATCAAAACGAAATCCCACATCTCGCTTAGACTGCAACATGGCGTAAGGCGAGGCGAGGGAGTCATCTTCGACCCAACGGTACTTCGGCACATCGGCTGTGCAATCCTGCTGGCTGCCTCCGCGTCGAGCGCGTCCGCTGCGGACCACGGGGCTGCGCTGGTGCGCGAGCATTGCGCTTCCTGCCACGGCGAGACGCTCGCCGGCGCCGCCGGGCCCGCACTCGTCGGAGCCGGCTTCGCGTTCCGCTGGAGCGGGAAACCGGCCGCACTTTATGATGTCATCTCGACGACCATGCCGCCGGGTCGGCCGGCGAGCCTGTCGAAGCCCGAATACCGGGCCATCACTCGCTACCTGTTGGCTCAATCAGCCAAAGACCAAGCGTCGGTGAAGAACGCCGCTGCGGGTCCGCAGGTGCAACTGCCTGCGGCGCCGCGGATCATCGGGACCGCAAGCACCCAGGGGCCTGATGATGCCGAGCTTGCACGACCAAATGACGCCGACTGGCTGACCTATAATCGCGATTATCGGAGCCAGCGTTATTCGCCGCTGCGAGAAATCACACCGCAGAACGTCGCCTCTCTGGTGCCCAAGTGCATCTTTCAGGTCGGTGAGGTCGGACCCTTCCAGACCTCGCCCATCGTTCGCGACGGGCGCATGTACGTGACCACGGCGCATCGCACTCTCGCGCTCGATGCCGCAACCTGCAAACCGCTTTGGACGCATGAGTATGTCCCTGCAGGTCCCGAGCTGCGGCCACTCAATCGCGGTGTGGCGCTCTACCAGGGCATGGTGATCCGGGGCGCCTGCGATGGTCATCTGTTCGCGCTCGACGCGGCCAACGGAAAGCTGCTGTGGGATGTTTGGGTCGCCGACAGCCGCAAGGGGTACTGGCTTGCGGCGGCACCGGTGGTGTTCGACGGCAAGGTGTTCATAGGCGAAGCCGGTGCCGATACGGGCGCCAACGGCCATGTGTATGCCTTCGATGCGGCGACGGGCCGGCGAATCTGGACGTTCGACCTGATACCCACCGGCCACCAGCCGGGCGCCGACACCTGGGGAACGAGCGGTGTTGCAGGCGGCGGATCGACCTGGACCACCATCACGGTCGATCCGGAAACTCACAGTGTGTTCTTTCCGGTGGGAAACCCGGCACCGGATTTGGACGACCAAGTTCGCCCGGGTGACAATCTCTACACCGACTCCGTCATCGTCCTCGATGCCGATACCGGGAAGCTTCGCTGGTACCTTCAACAGAACCCGCACGACACGCACGACTGGGACACGAGCGCCGCACCGACGATCTTCGACCAGGAGGGCCGCAAATTCTTGGCGGTCGGCAGTAAGGACGCCAGGCTCTACATCTACGATCGCGACAGCCACGCGCTCCTTGCGAAGGTGGACCTGGCGCGGCATCTCAATGTGGATATTCCGCTTTCATCGAAGCCCGTTCGTGTTTGTCCCGGCGTCATGGGTGGGGTGGAATGGAACGGCGCCGCCTATGATCCCAACAACCGGATGCTGTTCATCAACTCGGTCGACTGGTGTGCGACGCTGACCCGGCAGGACCCCGAACACCCGGGGGCATACGGACTCGGGGGAGCCTACACTCAGGATCCTCCGCAGCAGGCGACCGGGTCGCTTCGCGCCTTCGACGCCGCCACCGGTATCGAGCGGTGGGTCTACTCGCGCGGCGGGCCCATGGTCGCCGGGATTACCACCACCGCCACCGGCCTCGTCTTCACCGGATCCCCCGCGGGTGACTTGCTCGCCTTCGACGGCAAGACGGGGCGGCAGCTCTACAACTTCTATACCGGGGGAGCCGTGGCGGGCGGCGTCGCCACCTATATGGTGGCGGGAAAGCAATACGTCGTGGCGGCTTCCGGCAATAGCTCCAAGAGCGTCTGGTTCGAATTGAACACGGGTGCCGCAACGATCATCGTCTTCGGTCTCCCCTAGCGCTCTACGTGGCGGGCGTTGGAGCGCCGAGAGATATCGTCAAGCCGCCGTCGACGGAAATCACCTGGCCATTGATGAAGACCGATTCCTCGGATAGGAGAAAGGCAACGGCGTTGGCAATATCGTTCGGTTCGCCCAACCGGGGCGAGGCGGTGCGCCTCAAGATATCGGCGAGCGGCAGCATATCCGCGTGGCGGTGAGCGGTTTCCGTCATCATCATGCCGGGCGCCACGCTGTTGCAGCGTATCTTGGATTTCCCCCACCGTGCGGCCACGTGTCTCGTCAAGGCGTCGAGTCCTGCTTTCGAGCAGCCGTAGGCAACTCGCGTCGGCTCCCCGGCAAATGCGGCCGCTGAGGATGATTGCACGATGCTTCCGCCGCCGCTGGCCAGCATCTTCGGAATCGCGAAACGACAGGCGAGGAACAGGCCGCGAAGATCGGATGCAATGGTGCGGTCGAAAGTCTCGATGTCGATTTCGACCGCATCGCCGTCGGCAGCAAGCAAACTCATGTCGGCCGCGTTGTTGAACAGGCCGTCGAGACGTCCGTGCCTGGCGACCGCTTGCTCCATGAGCTGTGCGAGTGAGTCGGCATCCTTGAGGTCGGCGCGGCAGTAATGTGCGCAGCCGCCGGATTCGACGATCGATGCGGCGAGTTGCTCGCCGCGATCCACCGTGATTCCGGCGAGGACGAGCTTGGCGCCTTCCGCGGCGAGGCGGCGCGCCGTGCTTGCCCCGAGGCCCTGTGAGGCGCCCAGCACCACGATGACCTTGGAAGCCAATCTGGTCGATTCAAACATAGCTCAGTCCCTCATATCCGGTCTGTTCGGCCAATGCTTCATGAAAAAGATGAACGCCCTTCTCGTTCTTGCCGACGAGCGTGTGATCGTGTCCCCCGAACGCCAGTCCGCGGGCGCAGGTGGCCCACACGGGAGCATCCTCCCGCACGGCGGCTGCCGATCGACGCGCCATGTCAGCCGGGCTCGGGAGATTCTCGGGTGCATCGTCGACAGGGCTCATCCAGCCGTACCGGAACAACGTGCTTCCAATCGTGGGACCGGGCTCGAGATCCGCATAGATGAGGCCATAAAGCTCTTGGGCGAGAAGAATGCCCGGCGACAAGAGCCAAACCTGCGCGATCCGGCCGGCCGGCGGCACCTTGCCGCTCGCTTGCAACTGCCGAATCTCCGGAATCTCCTTCTGCCCGAACATCGGCAACGAATATCGAACATGAGGGCCAAACCGATCATACACCGCGAGGTCGATTGCCGAGATGGACTGAAACCGCTCTCCGCCCCCGGCAGGATCTACATTGAAGGTCGCGCGGTGAACGAACGGAACATGCAGGGATTCGACCAGGCCTTCCGCCACGGTCTTCCAGTTGGCGGCGAGCGGCTCATGCGCGAGCGCGCTGTAGTATTTCATCCTCTGACAACCGAGCGACGCTATCTGCTCGTCGACTTCACCGAGATGAGTCGCGACGTCGATCGCCCTTCCCGGCGTGAGGATCACCCATATGAAGCCATGACGCTCCTCGCTCGGGAGCTCGACCAGGCCGAGCTTGCGATAGTCGAGCGTCGCATTTCGGTCGGGCAGCGGCGTGCCTATCAACTCACCCTTGGTGTTGTAGGTCCAAGCGTGATACGGGCACGAGAACCCCCGCGCTTTACCGCAGCCTTGCGCAGGCTCGGCGCCGCGGTGGCGGCAATAATTGAGAAACGCGTGCGCCACGCCGTCCTCGTCGCGCGTCATCAGGATCGATCGGCCCATTGCCGTGCGCACGAAATAAGTATTCGGCTCCGCAATTTCGCTCGCCGCCAGAAGGGCGATTGGCTGCGTCATGAAGAGATGTCGCTCCCGGGCGGCGAACTTCTCGTCGGTGTAGTAACTCAAGGGCACTCGCAGGTAGCGCTCCGCCAGATCGGGCATCCTATTTGCTACGACTTCGACGGCTCGCTCGAGGACCTGGCTCTCGTCCACGCTCATGATGCATCCTCCGCAGAAAGACAACTATCCAAGCGCAGCATGATGACCCGCCTGTCGTCCGAAGAATGAGCCGGCGGAGAGCGATATTCCGGAAGCGTAGTCACGCGCATCATGTGCCAGCATCGACGAACAGGCTCCGGCTGCATAAAGGCCTGGAATCCGCCCGCCTTCTTCGTTCAAAACCTCGCCATCGGCGGAGATTCGCAGCCCGCCCAAGGTAAAGCCATTGAATATGGCGCGGCCAAACGAGAAGTCGAATGCGGCCCAGGGCGGTGAATCGAGCGGCTTGAGCCACTCTGGGTCCTTGCCGAAGTCGGGATCATTTCCAGCCGCAGCATTCATGTTGTAATCGGCCATGAGCCGTTGCAGTGAGTTGGTTGGCAACTCCAACGCTTGCTCCATATCCGTGATCGTGTCGAAGCCGTCAATGAGCCGCTGATTGGCCTGCTCACTCCATTCCGGGTAAGCAAAGATGTCGGCATCCACGATGAGATAAGCGAGACCGCCGGGTTGATCCGCGATCTCGATGCTCGTCCGGGTGTGGTAACTGTCCTCGGCCACGAAACGTCTTCCGTCACGGTTGACCAATATGCCCTTTACCAGCTGCTCGGGCGGATAGATTGGCGACGTCAAGAGGAAGCCGTCCATATGCTCGGTGGCGCCACCGGCCGCCATGCCCAGCTGGATCGCCGTGCCATCGTCGTACGGGCCGCTCATGATGTTGGTTTCGCGGAAACGCGGAACGTACCGCGCCATCATCTGCTCATTTTGGCTGAACCCTCCGGCGGCCAGGATGACGCCGCGCGCTGCGCGGTAAAACCGCTCTTCTCCGAACTGGCGGCCGCGCACGCCCACGATTCGATCCCCTGCGCGGATCAGGGCATCGACCTTGACGTCGAAAACAGTATCAACGCCGATGGTCTTGGCATGCGCAGCGAGTCTGTTGAGCGCCAGCGCACCGCCGCCGTCCAAACCGTCGAATGCGACCTTGTGGCCGCGGGGCGCAGGCCGCGCTCGATCGCGGAACGGCCGCACCCGCTCGTTGCCGGTCCAGATAAGACATTCGCGGCCCGGCTGAATGACCGCCTTGAAAGGGTAATAGCTTCGGTCGAAAGGAACTCCACGCGCCTCGAGCCAATCGAAATGCGCGGCCGACCCTTCTGCGAAGGCGGCAATTTTCTCCTCGTCGGGCGCCGAGGAGACCGCGGTGAGATAGGCGGACAGCGCCTGAGCGTCGTCGAGAAATCCGCACGCGGTCTGGACTGCCGTGCCGCCGCCCAGATAGAAGTGACCCGCGGCGACTGCAGTGGAACCGCTGCACCCGCTGCTCCGCTCGAGTACCAACGTGGTGGAACCCGATTCCCTCGCAGCAACCGCGGCGCATATGCCGGCCATGCCGCATCCCATCACGATTACATCTGCGGATGTCGACCAATGATCGACATCTCCGGACGAAAGGATCATTCGAGCACCCCTTTACCCGAACTCTCTCAGGCGCTCGCGGCCAGCCTTTGCTCATTGGGTCGCCGGGCCATCAGCTCATCCTTATGGAATTGGCCGTCTTTCATGATCACCTTGATATTCTCGGGGTCGGCGAGCACGCGGATATCCGCTGCAGGATCGCCGTCGACGATCAGGAGATCCGCGTACTTGCCTTCAGCGATCGTACCCAGCTTATCGTCCATTTGGACACATTGCGCCGGATGCTTGGTCGCCCAACGGATCACATCCAGATTGGGGATGCCTATCTCGGCATACAATTTCAGCTCCTTGCCATAGTCGCCGTGCGGCGTGAGCCAGGTCCCCCAGTCATCCCCAAGAATCACGCGCAGCCCCGCCTTGGCCGCCAGCGGCAACATCTTAACCATCGAATCAAACGATCTTCGCACGTCGTCGTTGAAGGCGCGCTGGTTGGTCGCATCCTTGAAGTGTTCGAGGATCGCCTTCGGCAGGCATAGGCTTGGACAAACATAAGAGTTCGCCGCAACCATGCGCTCGATGCATTCCTCGTCCAGCTCATCGGCGTGGTCGAATATATCGAGTCCGAGCCGCACCCCGTCGAGAATGCCTTGCTTGCTGTCGATGTGAGAACGGACCTTCGCCCCGCGAGCGTGCGCGGTCGTGACTACCGCCGTGATCTCGGGCTCCGTCATGGTAATGAAGCGCGCCCCGGACTCGCGCAGTAGGTGTCCTTGATCCGAGATGATCTTGATTATCTTTGCGCCTTCCTTGATCTCCTGTCGGACGCCTTTCGCGAACTCATCCGCGCCGTCGCATATCCGTTGTACTCCGAGCGCGGATATGCCCCACCACCAGTGCTCGTCATAATCGTTCACATCACCCGTGGTGATCAGCCAATGCCCGCACGGCGTGATCCTCGGACCCCGTACCACCCCATGGTTGATGGCCGCATTGAGCTGCGCATCCAGACATTCGCCGGTCGCCGCCCCGATCAAGCTCGTGTATCCGTGGGAGAGCGCGAGTTGCGCATTTTTCAGTGCGAGGTAGGCCATGTAGCTGGGATGCTTCTCCAGGCCACCCGGCTTTGGCGTGAAGGTGATGTTCTCGTAGGAGCCATGCCAATGCCCCTGTGTCATGCCCGGCATCAATGACTTGCCGGCGAGATCGTATACGGTATCGGTGGGGCGCGGATGAATTGCCGGATCCGGCCCTACTTCCGTGATCGAGTTGCCTTCGACGACGACCGAATGCCGAGCCCGCGCCGCGCTGTCACCGTCAATGAGATTTGCACTGCGGAATATCGTCCTCATTTTCGCACCTCGTTATAGTTGGGCTCATGCCGCCTCGAACAGTCCTCGGGGACCGGAATTACGGCGGTAGAAACGCGACAATGGCTGAGCCCCACGCGGCGGCGCGGAGCCAAAGGAAATGGCGCGCTCGAGATAGCGACATATGCAGAGCGTGCGGACGCCCATTCCGGTCCAACGGTCATAATCGCGCCCGATCGCGCCACGCGCCAGTCTCCTGCCGCACTCCCACCGCGCGGATTCGCACGTCTTGCGAGCCGGCGATTTCCGTCGTGTCGCTCGATGGCGTTGCGTTATATCCTCTTACAGTGTGTGATGGACTCTATTGTCCGGGCGGGCCTAAGTCAAGCCGACACCTAGACGCTTCCCGCGACCACCCCTATTCTTGGCTAGAACCGTCAGGAGAGCAGCGCTATGAGTCAATCGCCCCAATTCCCCCCGGAGGAAGTCCGCGACGACTTCGTTCCGAAAGAAGACTACGTGGATCCGGATTTCGCGCGCGCCGAAGCGGAGCAGCTCTGGCCGAAGGTGTGGCAGATTGCCTGTCGCCTGGAGGAGCTCCCGAGCGTCGGCAGCTACGTCACCTACGATATTCTCAAGGACTCGATCATCGTCGTCCGATCCTCCGAGGACGGCGTCAAAGCGTTCCACAACGTGTGTCCGCATCGCGGTAACCAGCTGACTGGAGGGTGCGGCCGCACCAGGCAGTTCGTCTGCTCGTTCCACGGCTGGCGCTTCGACCTCAACGGCCATGCCGTTCAGATCGTGGATGAGCAGGACTGGGGCGACTGTCTGTCCACCCGCACCGTAGGATTGGACGAAGTGCGCACGGGAGTCTGGGGCGGTTGGGTGTTCATCAACATGGACCGGAATTGCCAACCGTTCGAGGAATTTCTGGAGCCCATGAGGTCGCGCTGCGAAAAATACGAGTTCGAGAAGCTCCGCTTCGCCTGGTATCGGTCCACGGTTGTCGATGCGAACTGGAAGACGACCGTCGAGGCGTTCACGGAGTTCTATCACGTACAGACCACGCATCGGCAGATGCTGGTGTACACCAACGACTACTCGACCAGCCGCGCCATGGGGCGCCATGGCTGGATCTCCTACTCATCGGGCACGGGTCTGCCCATTGGCCGCTCACCGCGCTTGCCGCCCAAGAAGGAGACTGATTTTCGCAACTACATTCTCGAGTATGCGGAGCAATTCAAGAACGACCTGAATGCAATGCAGACCGAGCGTGCTTATGGCGCCGCCCAACGGCTACGCACCGAGGTATCGGCCGACGCCGAGCCGATGGAAGTGATCACGAAGTGGGGCGAGTTCGTTTACGAGGCTGCGGTGAAATCGGGAGCCGGCTGGCCCGCGGGCTTGACCCCGGAATACATGGCGGAGTCCGGCTTCGACTGGCATGTATTTCCGAATACCGTCTTCCTGCATCCCGCGGTCGAGGCCGTGCTCTGGTACCGCATGCGTCCGCACCCGCAGGATCCGGAAAAGTGCCTGTTGGACATCTGGTCGCTCGAGCGTTTCCCCGAGGGACAAGCACCCGAGGTCAAGCGTGAATTCTACGAGGATTGGCGCGATGGTGACTGGCCGCTGATCTACACCCAGGATTTCGCGAATATCCCCAAGATTCAGAAAGGCATGCACTCGCGCGGCTTCAAGGGGGCGAGGCCGAGCCCTATGCAGGAGCGGGCGATTTCCAATTTCCACCGCGTGTTGCGGCGTTTCATGCAGGATCCGCATGCGGACGATGCGCTCGGACCGGAAAGTCCCCGCTGACTCGCCGGGTCACATCCCGCGGGACTGACTTTGATTTCCTCGCCGGCTTGCGAAGCGCGCAGCAATCGAGTCCAGATGACTCGCCAACTGGGCCGGCATGCACAGGAACGGTGAATGGTCGCTGTCGAGCGTCACCACCGGGTCGCACGGCAGCGCCTTCTGAAGATTGCGCTGCAGTGCCAGCGGCAACGCTCTGTCGTCCGAACACTCGATGAATGCACGCGGCAGTGTCCCCCAGCGCTCCGGCGTGACGGTCATCGGCGCCTGGTTGGGCGCGATCGGCTCCGGGCACAGCCGATCGAGGGCGGCATCTGCATCGGCCTGAGAGGCGCGGTGATAGAACCTTCGCCTCGCGACCTCGCGGTCGAGGATGAACCCCAGGCCGTCCGGCGTCATCGTCGCGGTGTCCATTAACTCCGTGGGCTCTTCGGCGAAGGCGGCCATCGTCGTCATGCCGCCGGGAATCATCACCGCGCTCACGTAGATCAGTCCGAGCACCGCCTCCGGCGCGCGCTCCGCCGCCTCGCCGATGACCGGCCCACCACGGCTGTGACCCACGAGCACGGCGGGCTGTTCGCTCTGGCGGGCCAAGCCCGCGATGAACTCGCCCCAGCCCCCCAAGCTCAGCTGCTTGAATGGCGTTCGGTCGGCGCCCATCCCGGGCAGATCCGGCGCGACGACACGGTGCCCCCGCTTGCGGAGCTCGGGGACGAGCTTGTCCCAACACCAGCCCCCATGCGCACCGCCGTGAACGAGAACGAACATCGCCATGCGGGCTTCAGGACTGCGGAAGACTACTTGTCGGGGAACAACGAGAGCCGAAAAATCTCAGAGAACTCGTCGAGCATCTTGATGGCTGTCGCATTGCGACCCTGGATATTTACCAAGTAAAGAAGTCGATCCATGAGCAGGTACAACAAGACGAGCCGGGTCTGAAATTTGGTTCTTGGCTCGCCGTCGGAGAATGAAGACATCATCTTCATCGAATCGGTCAGCTTGAAGGTTACCGGCACCAGCTCGGCAGCGAGTTTGGGATCCGTACTCGTCGCCTCCCAGTACGCGTCGCATAGCACATGCATGCGATGCCACATGTCACCGTACTGGTCGACCCAGTTTCGGATCGCCTGGCGGGTTGGTCGCTTGACCTCATCGAGACGCTGCAGCGACTTGCCGACCTCGATGTTGACTTCGTCTTGAAGCAAACGAGCCAGATCCGATTTGCCGGTGAAGTAGCGGTAAAAGGTCGTCGGCGTGGTTCCCGCGGCTTTGGCGATGTCCCCTACGCTCGTCGCCCGATAGCCGTGCTCGGCAAAGAGCTCCAGGGCAGCGGACACCAGTCGCTTCTTGGTGAGCTCCTTGTGCTGATCGCGCAGGGAGACAACCTCGCCAGAAGCCTGAGAGCGCTTGCGCGCGGCATTTTGGGAAATCATGAGTTGAGGCGAGCCCTCGGGAAAGATCGGCGCTTCATGCCGCGAGTCCACAAAGAATAGTCACGTACGTCGAAGAGTACATAGGTGCCATGCAAAAGTCACCTGCACGACCTGGATCAGATCGGCACCTGAGCGGATGCCTTGAGTTTGGCCTGCGGGGTCCTTTCCTCGTCGACGAAAAACATCAAGGTGGCCTTGCGATCCATGAATCGCTCCTCATCCTCGATGATCTGCCTCGAGACTGCAGGATCAGCGAGCCGCTTCATCATGAGATCGTAGTCAGCTTCGGTCGCGAAAGAGACCTCCGTGACCACATCGAATTGGGGCGTATTGTCGACCCCGAGCCCCTCGGGTCGATAAGCCAGATCGTGGCGAATGTAATTACGGGAATAGTCGCTGAAATAGGGCAGCAATCGCAGCGCCAGTGGGACGTGCCGATTCTCGTAATGATGGCGGAATTGCTCGGGCGTCATATCCGGCTTTCGCTTGAAGAGAAATGTGATTTTTTTCATCGATCGCGCCTCTCAATAAATCGTGTCGACGGCTACCACCTCACCCAGAGCGGACACTGCTGCGTGCGGCGATCAGGTCCTCTCGCGTACCATACGTGTACTGAAGATCATCGGGGCGCGTGTCCGTGATGGCCATGAACTTCGGGTGCGCCAGCTCCGCAAAGATGTCGAGGCGTTCGGGATTGGGAGTCCACCCCAATTCGCCGCGCGTTCGCGGGCAGCGGCAGCGGCTGCACACCGAAAAAATGACCAGCGCTATCGCGCTGCCAAACAACACCTGCGCCTCGGCGAAATCGATCGAGCGGGTCGGCAAACCGCGCAGACGCGCGACCTCCGCTGCGAGCGAGCGCCAATTCGTTTCGCCCGACACCGCGTGATACAGGGCGCCCGATACTCCCCTTTCAAGCGCTAAGGCATAGATGTCCGCAAGATCATCGACGTGAACGTTGCTCATCACGTTGAGCCCGCGACCGAGATAACAAATCGCACCGCTTCGGGCCGATGCGTGCAGCGCCGCCAGCCCTCGCGCCGTGCCATGGCCCCAGATGAGCGGCGGCCGGACAACCATCGCGTGAATACCGCGTTTGCTGGACGCCCGAACCCAATTCTCCGTGTCGCAGCGGGCTGCAACGCGGGGAAACGGGGTGAACGCGTCGTCCTCCGCATAGCTGGCTTCGTGCCATTCGCCGTCGGTCTTATGGTTGAGAACGCCGCTGCCACTGGTATAGATGAACCGTTTTCCGGAGCCCGCCAGGGCATCCAGCAGGAGCTTGACCACGACGAATTCTTGCGAGAAGTCGACGCGCGGCATGAAGCATACGGCGTCGAAGCGCGCGAGCGACTGCACGATCGGCGCGGGAGCGGCAAGATCTCCCAATACGGCGGTGACGCCGGCCTCACAGAGCCTCCTTTCCGCAGCCTCATTGCGAGCAAGACCCGCCACTTCATGGCCGGCGTCGACCAGGAGTCGCGCGAGCCTGCCTCCGAGGAAACCAGTGGCACCGATCACGAGTATGCGCACACTATCCTCCTGCTCGCCGCGGTCGAGCGTGTTGCACGCCTACTTGAGCAGCCGGCTCTGTCATGCGGCGCTACCGCCTATTGAACGGATTCCGTGACACCAGCCAAGGCTTGCACCGCTTTGTCGCGCGGCAGTGCCCGTATGCGCATCGCATTCTCATAGGTGCCGCTCGCATGGAGCGCCGGGCCTTTTTTGATGTTCTCGAGGATTTCGTCAGCGACATCGGACGGATCGGCTGCGCCCATGGGGCCATCGAAGTTTACACCCAGCCGCTCCATTGCCGGTGTTCGGGTAAGGCCGAGGATTGCTCCGAGCACATCGACGCCTTTTTTGCCAACCTCGTACCACAGCATTTCGGTGAACGTGTTGATGAACGCCTTGACGGCAGAATAGACGCCGTTGCCCGGGCTGCCGCCACAGCCCGATATTGAGCTGCACATGATGATCCCGCCCCGTCCGCGCTCCGTCATGGCAGGCGCAAAATGGCGTGCAAGCCGCATGGGCGTCATGACGTTCAACATCACCATCCGCTCGGATTCCTCGAGCGGCCGATCGATGAAGTATTTGAATCCAGTGTCGGCCCCGGCGTTGTATATCAAAAGTCCCACCTCGCGATCTTTGGTGGCCTGGACGATCTGTGGAACGCAATCGGCGCTCGCGAGATCGAGCGACAGCGTAAGCACCTCGCCGCCGAAGCGCCTGCGGATGTCCGCAGCCACGCCAGCAAGCGGACCGGGCTTTCGCGCGATGAGCAGCAGCTTGAGACCTTTCTTGGCAAGTCGTTCAGCCAAGGCTGATCCGACCCCTTCCGACCCTCCGGCGATGATCGCCCACGGGCCATAGGTTTTCGCGAAGTCGCTCATGGCAGACCCTCTCGTATTGGCTTTGCACCCACTCAAGGATGCCGCCACCCGACTCGTATTGGGTTCGCTCGGGATGACCTTGGTTGCACACCGGCTTGTCCATGGGCGCACATCTTGCGGCCGGCCGGAGACGGGCGGTTCGCGCGGCCGATCCATCTTGCGTAGCGCTTGTCGACGGCCTCATGATCCTACCGATACCACCCCATTCACAGCAGGAAGTCATGATTAGAGGCATCCATCACGTGGCCGTTCACGTTCGCGACCTGGACCGCATGATTAAGTTCTATCGGGACGCGTTCGGGTTCGAGGTGGTCGGCGAGGAATTCAGCTGGAGCGACAACCCGATGCTGGATCAACTGCTGGACGTGCCCGGGTCCGCGGCCCGGGGGGCGATGCTGCGCGCCGGCAGCTGCTACATGGAGCTTTTCGAATTCAGCGCGCCGGAGGCGGTCTCGACGCGGCCGTTGCGTCCCTTCGACAAGGGCTACACTCATTTCTGCGTCGATGTCACGGACATCGAGCAGGAATACGAACGCCTTCGGTCCCTGGGGATGACCTTCGGGGCTCCTCACCCGATGGACGCCGGACACGTGAAGTCGGTTTACGGGCGCGACCCGGAGGGCAACGTGATCGAGATCCAGCAGACCGCTCCGCATTGTGCCTTCAGGCTGGACAAGCTACCGGACGTGCGCTCATAAGACCGACCCGGAGCCGACAAATCCGCCGGGCCCAATGACGAAGTCCGCAACCACCCTCGACGACAAGTACCTCCAGTCTGCCGGTCGTGTCTTCATGTCCTCCAACCAGGCGCTCACCCGGCTGCCGCTGGACCAGGCACGGCGCGATCGCGCGGCCGGCCTCAAGACCGCGGGCTATATCTCCGGTTACCGGGGCTCGCCGCTCGGCGTCTATGATTCCTCGCTCTGGGCGGCGCAAAAATTGCTCGATGCGCATGCGGTGCGCTTCGTGCCGGGGCTCAACGAGGAGCTTGCGGTCAGCGCCATCCGCGGCACGCAAGAGCTGGATTGGTTCGGAAAGTCGGGCCTCGACGGCGTCTTCGGTCTTTGGTACGGCAAGGGCATCGGCGTCGATCGCGCGTGCGAGGCGCTCAAGCTCGGCAACCTGGAGGGCGCCTCCGCCAACGGCGGCTTTCTCGCGGTCGCGGGCGATGATCATGGCGGCAAGTCCTCCGATAGCGCGCATCAGTCCGAACAAACGCTGATCGCCGCATTTCTGCCGATCCTCTATCCGGCGACGATCGGCGAGATCCTGGAATTCGGCCTGTTCGGGTGGGCCATGTCGCGATTCAGCGGCTGCTACACGGCTCTCAAGTGCATCACCGACACCCTGGATCTCACGGCTTCGGTCGAGCTTCCGGACATCCACCGCCCCTTCACCGTCCCGACCGGCGTCGAGCTGCCGCCAGGCGGCTTGAACTTGCGGCAAAATCAGCCGCCGCTCGTCGAAGAGGACCGCCTGGTCAATTGGCGACTGCCGGCGGCGACGGCGTTCGCCCGCGCCAACGGCATCGATCGCACGGTCATCGACGGCGAGCGCAGAGCACTGTCCATCGTGAGTGCGGGCAAGGCCTATCTCGACACGCGCCAAGCGCTCACGGACCTCGGGCTCGACGAGGCCGCCTGCCGCCGCCTCGGCATTCGGCTCTACAAGCCAGGGCTCATCTGGCCCATGGACAAGGACGCCCTGGTCGATTTCGCCGCCGGCAGCGACGCTCTTCTCGTGGTCGAGGAAAAACGGCCCGTGATGGAGGATCAGATCGCCCGGCATCTCTATGCCCTGGGTGCGGACCGGCGACCCGCGCTCGCGGGAAAGCGGGATCTCACGGGCGCTCCGCTCCTGCCCTCGAGCGGCGAGATCACGGTGGCGCAGCTGCGCCGCGCCATCCGGCTGCTCTGCGAGCAGATCGGGGTGGTGGATGAGGGTCTCGAGCGCAGCGCTGCCGGATTTCATGCATTGGAGGCCCGTGCGACGACGCTCGGTGCCGCGCGCATCCGACCCGCGTATTTCTGCTCGGGCTGCCCCCACAATACGAGCACCAACCTTCCCGAGGGCTCGCTCGCACTGGGTGGCATCGGCTGTCACGGGTTGGTCGCGGTGGTCATGGACCGCAATACGCTGCAGTTCATGCCCATGGGTCATGAGGGTTCGAACTGGACATCGGTCGGGCCGCTGGTCGACACACCCCATGTGTTCGCAAACATGGGCGACGGAACCTACTCGCACTCGGGCATCCTTGCGATTCGAGCCGCCGTCGCCGCGAAGGCGAACATCACCTACAAGGTGCTGTACAACGATGCCGTGGCGATGACGGGCGGACAGCCGGTCGAATTGCGGATGACGCCCGTCGATGTGGTCCGGCAGCTCTTGTCCGAGGGCGTAAAACCGGTCCGTCTGGTATCCGATCATCCGGAGCAGTACGCAGGTACGCACTTGCCGCCGATGACCAGCGTGCATCATCGCGATGAGCTCGAGCGCATTCAGCGGGAGCTGCGCGAGGTGCCGGGCGTATCCGGCATCGTCTACGAGCAGACCTGCGCCGCCGAAAAACGGCGCCGTCGCAAACGCGGCCTGCTCGCCGATCCGCAGCAACGCATCTTCATCAACCCTGACGTATGCGAAGGCTGCGGCGATTGTTCGGTGCAATCGAATTGTATCAGCGTGCAACCGCTGGAGACCGAGTTCGGCAGGAAGCGGAAGATCGATCAATCGACCTGTAACAAGGATTACAGTTGCGTGAACGGCTTCTGCCCTTCGTTCGTCACGGTCAGCGGCGCGAAGATGGCCGTGCGCGCTATAGCGGCCGGCGCGGAGCTCGATCCGATGATCGCAGCGTTGCCGGAGCCGCGGATCGCAGCCTTGAGCGACCAGGGATACAACATCCTCGTCGGCGGGATCGGTGGGACCGGCGTGCTCACGATCGGCGCCCTGGTCGGCATGGCCGCGCATCTGGACGGCAATGGTTGCACCATCCTCGACATGACCGGGATGGCGCAGAAAGGCGGTTCCGTGACCAGTCACATCCGCATCGGCACCGATCCGGAAAGGATCTACACCTCGCGGCTGAGCGAGGCAACGACCGATCTTCTGATCGCGTGCGACATGATCGTGGGCTCGGGCCCCGCGGTGTTGCGAACGACGCGTCCGGGCTGCACCGCCGCGATCCTCAACACCGACGTGTCGCCGACCGGCGAATTCCAATCCAGCAAGGATATGGACCTCGGTGATGAAAAGATGCGCTCCGCCATTGTCGATGCACTCGCCGGCGGCCCCCTGTTCACACTCCCTGCCAGTGAGCTCGCCGTGGAATTGACGGGCGACAGCATCGCGACCAACGTGCTGATGCTGGGCTATGCCGCACAGCGAGGCTTGCTGCCCGTATCGCTCTCATCCATCGAGCAGGCCATTCGCCTCAATGCGACCGCCGTCGACTCGAACCTGCGCGCGCTCGCGATCGGCCGCCTGGCTGCCCATTCGCCGCAGCTATTGCCGCGATTGCTCGGCGGAACGTCCGCGCCGGGTGCCGCTGCGCTCGCAAGCGTCGAGGAGGTACTCGAGAGCAGGACTCGCCTGCTCACCTCTTACCAGGATGCTCGCTATGCAGACACGTACCGTGAGTTCGTGCAGAACGTTCGCCGGCGGATCGAGGCTCGTCACGTGCAGGGCGCGGAGGCATTCGTGCGCCAAGTCGCCCTCACTCTCGCCCGGCTCATGGCGTACAAGGACGAGTACGAAGTGGCGCGCCTGTACACCGATCCGAAGTTCATGCAGCAACTGCGGAGCCAGTTCGACGGCGACTTCGAGCTTACCTTCCATTTGGCGCCGCCGCTGCTCCCCGGGCGCGATGCCGGCGGTCGCCCGAAGAAGCGCCGCTTCGGGGCTGGGACGCTGCGTCTGTTCAGACTTCTCGCGGGGATGAAGGGGTTGCGCGGCACCGCGCTCGATCCGTTCGGTCGTACCGCGGAGCGGCGCATGGAGCGGCGGCTCATTGGCGACTATCGAGCCCTCATCGATCGCATCGCCGGCAAGCTCGAGCCATCCAACCTGCCCGCGGCGATCGAGCTCGCCGCCGCCGCCGAGCGCATCGCCGGATACGGCCCGGTCAAGATCGCGGCGCTGAAGAGCTACGAAGAGCAGCTCCCGTCGCTCCTGCAGGGATTCGAAGCGGCGAAATCTCAGCCGCGCGCCGCCTGAGCGCGGGCGTCAACGAGCCTTCACGGCCTCGCCGAATTCCTCGTACACCGCACCGATGATGTGCTTGTCCATCGAGTCCGGCAGCGGCATGCGCCCGCTCGCGGCAAGCTCGCCCATTCCCTGAAGCGCCGCGCCGATATCGTCGGTCTCGACATCGTAAATCGCCATATACCGGGCAGGATCGGGGGCGCCGGGAACGATGTTGCCGTGGAAGCGAAAGCGCTGCGCCTTCGTGAACCCCTTGATGCTCACGATCTGCTGCAAGTGGGTGTTCTGGTACCAGTCGTTGAAGTCCTTGTCCTTGCCCTCTACCGCATTGCTGAACACCACCATCTTGTACTTCTTTGCCATGTCATTTTCCTCGTTAAAGACCAGGGGTCGCGTTCCCCGGTCGTGGATCAACCCGATTGCGCCATCGCTTGCTTGTCAGGCAACCATTGGCCGCTCAATCCGATAATCCTTCGGTGACATCCCGTACGCGCCCTTGAACATGCGGCTGAAGTGCGCGGCACTCTTGAAGCCCGCCATGCCGGCGATCTTGTGGATGGGATATTGCCGAAATGCGTCGCAAACCAGCCAGTCACGCGCCTTGGGAAGGCGCTCGGTCCACAGCAGCTGCGAGAATGACGTGTCGTTGGCCTTCAGCACGTAGCAAAGGTAGCGCGGCGAGATCCCGCAATACTGCGCGACCCACTCGCTCGAAAGATCGGGACAGGTCACGTGTTTTTGAATGCATTCCCGGATGTCCATGAAGCGCCTGTCCACCAAACTGCACGGTCGCGCGGCGCCCGCGATGGTGTCGCCGACACCGTCCGAAATAGACTCGAGAAATGCCTCGGCCAGCGGCTCGGCGGCCCGGCGGCTCAACCGGTCGCCCTCGAAACACAGCAGCTCGAGCAGGCTCGTCACCACCTGCCGGTGTGCCGCATCGACCTCGAAGCAAGTGGTCAATTGCCTGGCCCAGGGCATCCGCGACAGTATCAGATGCTCCGGCACCACCGCCAAGGCGGACTCGAAGCTGCCGCCTTCGGGCGCCGAGCACAGAGTGTAGAACGGCTCGTCCGCGTTGATGACCGCGCAACGTCCCGGTGCGACGGTATATGCGCCCGCGGCGCTGACCACTTCCATATCTCCCTGCAGCACGAAGTAGAGCAGCCGGACGGCTGCCTTGCGCGCGCGAATGTGATGCCAGCAGCGTCGGAAGGATATGTCCGTTCCATTGAGCGAGTGCAGGAAACTGACGGGACCGCTGAGGCCGGTGCGAATGAACGCGCGTACTTCGGCGGTTCGCGGCGCGATATCCAGGTCGCCGTCGGTGAACTCGTTGTTCACCGCGACCGCGAGACCACGCTGAAGCTCGGCGGCGTCGCGACCCGAATATGCGTACAAAGTCTGCATGACTCCCCCGCCCCGCCGGTTAGATAGTGACACTATCTTAAGGACCCGGCAAACTAGGCGCAAGCGTCGCGGCAAATATGCGTTATGGGAGAATTGCAGTGCCCTCAAGAGTCGCGCCGCACAAGTCGAGTAGCCGGGCGGGGGCTCGCGCACGCGTCATCCGGCGCGAGCGACGGACGCGCGGCGAGCTCGTCGAGCGCATCGTTCGGGCGGCTTCCAACGAATTCACGCGCCACGGCTTCGCGGGCGCGAAAACCGCCGCAATCGCGCGCCGAGCCGACGTTACCGAGGCGCAACTGTTCCGATATTTCGGCTCCAAGGGCAATCTATTCCGCGAGGCCATCTTCAAGCCGCTCGACCGCCATTTCCTCAAGTTCGTGAGCAAGTATTTATCGCAGATCGGCCCGGCGGTGAGTGTCCGCGAGGTCACACATCAGTACACCTCGGAGCTGCAACACTTCATCCGCGAACACTCGGACGTCATCACCTCGCTGATTCTCGCGCAGGCACACGAGTCGGGATCCGGATGGGAAAGCCGCGAGATCAAGAGCCTCGCGGCGTACTTCGATCGCTGCGCAGCCATTACTCAGCAGAGGATGAAGGTCAAGCCGAGAGTCGATCCTCGACTCATAGCGCGCGTGTCGTTCATTGCTGTACTCGGATCTGTCCTGTTCAAGGATTGGATATTCCCTCCCGGGCTCGCGAGCGAGAGGGAGATCACGGCGGCTGTTACCGATTTTGTGCTCGGCGCGGTCACTGGCGCGGATCGCTAGCTGACTCTATGATTCGAGCGCGTCGGCGACGCGTTGCATCGTGAATCTGACGCTGATTGAGGGCTGGAATGAAAAGAACGAGCGACCGGAGACTTCGAGGGTGGCTCAAGATGCCCCTGGTGATTGCCGTTTGCGCCGCATGCGCCGCCGCCGGCACCACCCGGCCGGCCGCTCATCCCGGCACCGCCTACAGCGAGGCCCTGCTCGTCGATTCGAGCCCCGGGGGTGACTGGCCCGGCTACGGTCGCACCTTCGGCGAGCAGCATTACAGCCCGCTCGCCCGGATCGACGAGCACAGCGTGGCTCGGCTGGGGCTTGCCTGGTACATGGACCTGGGACCTGGCAGTCCTTATACGCAACCGATCGCAGTGAACGGCGTCCTGTATTTCTCGCAGGGCATGAGCATCGTACATGCGGTCGATGCACGGACCGGCAAGCTCCTCTGGCGCTACGACCCGGAGGTCGCGCAACACGGCGGTTGGGAGCTCTGGTGGTTCTGGGGAACGCGTGGCATCGCCTGGTGGAACGGCAAGGTCTACACGAGCACCGGCGACGGACGGTTGATTGCCCTCGATGCGAAAACAGGCAAGCTCGTGTGGAGTGCGCAGACCACCGAGCGGGGCAGCGGCCAATACATCACGGGCGCGCCTCGCGCCTTCGATGGCAAGATCATCATTGGCCAGGCCGGTGGCGACGTGAGTGCGACCCGGGGATACGCGACTGCCTACGATGCCGAGACCGGCCGTCAGCTCTGGCGCTTCTATACCGTCCCCGGCAACCCGGCGAAGGGCTTCGAGAACAAGGCCATGGAGATGGCCGCCAAGACCTGGACCGGTGAGTGGTGGAAATACGGCGGCGGCGGCGAGCCGTGGAACGCGTTTGCCTACGATCCGGAGACGCGCACCGTGATGCTGGGCACCGGCAACGGTTATCCGTGGAACACGAAGTTCCGCTCTCCAGGCGGGGGCGACAACCTGTTCCTGTGCTCGCTGGTCGCCCTGGACGCCGACACCGGCGCATACAAGTGGCATTACCAGTTCAATCCTGCCGAGACTTGGGATTACAACGGCGCCATGGACATCGAGCTCGCCGACCTCCCGATCGACGGCAAGCTGCGCAAAGTGGCGATGTCCGCGCCCAAAAACGGATTCCTCTATGTCATCGATCGGACGAACGGGAAGCTGATCTCGGCCGAGAAGATCGCCAAGGTTACCTGGGCAAGCCGCATCGACCTCGTCACCGGTCGACCCGTCGAGGATCCCGCCAACCACTTCCCGAACGGACAAGATTTTGAGATGTGGCCGTCCTCGCGGGGCGCGCACAGCACGATGCCCATGGCGTATAGCCCCGTCACCAAGCTCCTCTATATCCCCAAGATCGAGATGGGCCTCACGGTGAACGATCGCGGCGTCACCGCGCAGAGCTATTGGACCGTGAATCTCGAGCCGCCCAAGCCCGATCCTCTGCAGAACACGAGCGCGTTGCTCGCTTGGGATCCGGCGACACAGAAGCCCGCGTGGAAAGTGGACACGCGTAGCGGGATCAACGGCGGCATCCTCGCCACCGCGGGCGACTTGGTGTTCCAGGGCCAGATCGACGGCCGACTCAGCGCTTATGCGGCGAGCAACGGGAAGGAGCTCTGGAGCTTTGCCGCGCAGGCGCCGATCCTCGCGGCGCCGATCAGCTACATGGCGGGCGGCAAACAGTATGTGACCGTCATGGTCGGTATGGGCGGAGGCGCGGGAACCACGCCGTACAGCTACGGCGGCATCATCGTCGATTACCGGACGCAGCGAAAGCGCGCGCTCACGTTCGTACTCGATGGCGGTGCCGAGTTGCCGCCGGCACCCCCGCCCTTCGTGGTGCACGCTGCGGCCGACCCGGACTACCGCGCCGATCCCGCCCTGGAAGCCAAGGGAGCGCATCTGTTCACACGCACTTGCTACCTTTGCCATGGCGGCGGTGCGGTCAGCGGCGGGTTGGCTCCGGACCTGCGGGGCTCGCCCGTCCCGCCGTCCGCCGAGGCCTTCGCCTCGGTGGTGCGTGGCGGCGCGCTCGCCGAAAACGGAATGCCCAAGATGGCCGACCTCTCGAACGATGATCTCGCCGCGCTCCGGCAATATGTCCGCAGCCGTGCGGCGGAGCTTCGCGCCTCCCGGCACTGAGGACCCATGGAGCCCTTCAAGCCCGAAGCCTTCGACATCTTCGTGCCCGATACCGAGCTCGAGGACCTGCGCTTGCGCCTCGGGCGAACTCGCTGGGCCGACGATCTCGGCAATGCGGACTGGCGATACGGCGTCGAGCGCGGCTGGCTCGAGGACATGGTCCGGTACTGGCGCGAGGAGTACGACTGGCGCGCCACGGAACGAGAGATCAATAAGCTTGGAAACTTCAGGGTCACGCTGGACGACATCCCGCTGCATTATGTTCACGTGCGGGGCAAGGGCGCGGATCCCATGCCGCTGCTGCTGCTTCATGGCTGGCCCTGGACGTTCATGGATTTCCACGCGCTGGTCGGACCGCTATCGGATCCCGCTGCGCATGGCGGGGATCCGGCCGACTCGTTCGATCTCATCATTCCTTCGTTGCCGGGATTCGGCTTCTCGATGCCGCTGACCCGCACCGGCTTGGACGTCCCGCACAGCGCCGAGCTGTTCGCGAAGCTGATGACGGACGTGCTCGGCTATCCCCGCTTCGCCCTCGCAGGCGGGGACTGGGGTGCGGTGCTGGGCGCGCAGATTGCCCATGCCCATCCGGATAATGTGATCGGTCTTCTCACCTCGATCCCGCTTTTCCCCGGACTCGACCTCGCGGCGATCACGCCGGAGGCCCATGACGCAAAGGATGCGTGGATGATCGAGCGCAGGGCGGCCAGCGGAACCTCGAGCGCGAGTCACGTAGCCGTCCACAGCAACGATCCCCAGACTCTTGCCTATGCGCTGGTGGATTCTCCGGTGGGAACGGCGGCGTGGATATGGGAGCGGCGGCGCGCGTGGAGCGACTGCAACGGCGACCTGCTCGCCGTCCATGATCGCGATTTCCTATGCACGCTCGCATCGATCTACTATCTGACGCGCTCGATCGGCACCTCGATGCGAAGCTATTGGGAGCACTTTCGCTCGGGGATGCCCATCAAGCCGCTGCACGACCGCATGCCGGTGATCGAAGTACCCTGCGCCTTTACCGTGCACCCGAAGGACGTGATGCTGGTGCCGCGCTCGATTGCGGCGAGAATGACCAACCTCAAGCGCTGGACCGTCATGCCGCGGGGCGGCCATTTCGGATTTTCCGAGCAGCCGGCCGGCGTGCTCGATGAATTGCGCGTTTTCTTTCGCGATTTACGAAGCGCCGGCTGAGCGCCGAAACGGCGGCCATGGATCGCGTGATGCTCTGGGCGCTGACTCTTTTTCTCGCGGCGATCGGGCTGGCGCTGCTCGCCGGCGGCGCGATTCTGATCACGCTGGGCGGCAGCTTTTATTACGCGGCCGCAGGCATTGCGGTGCTGGCCTCGGCGCTCGCGCTCAAGCGAAGAAGCCCCGCCGCCGCAGTCATCTACGCCGGCTTCCTGGTCGCGACGCTCCTCTGGAGTCTGTGGGAGGTCGGTCTCGATGGCTGGGCGCTCGCTCCGCGTCTTTTGGGGCCGGCCCTCGTGGGTCTGCTGTTCTTGAGGGCGGCCGGGCGGTGGTACATTGCGGGCTCGGTCCTCGCGAGCGCATCCATCCTGTGTTTGTGCGCAGGTCTTGCGATATACCCGGACTATGTCGGGCATCCCCGAGCAGCGATCAGCTCCTCGCCCGGGGCACCGACGGAGTGGCGCCATTGGGGCAACACGCTCGGCGGAACACGCTTCGTTCCGGTCACTCAGATCAACACGGGCAACGTGAATCGTCTGGCGCTTGCCTGGCGCTACGACTCGCATCGCCCGCCGCAAGCCATCCCGAGCTTCGAGGCCACGCCGCTGGCCGTCGACGGGCGTCTCTACCTCTGCCTGCAGCCGGGCATCGTGGCTGCGATCGATCAGGACACGGGTCGCGAGATCTGGCGCTACACGACGCCGGGATTCGGCAAGCTCGACTTCACCATGCTCTTCGGCGGCAAGTGCCGTGGGGTTTCCTACTACCAGTCATCCCTCCCGCTCACGGAGTGCCAGAGGCGCATTCTGTTTTCGACCGGCGACGGCTATCTGATGGCCATCGACGCGGCCACGGGCCGGCGTTGCCGTGCCTTCGGCAAGGATGGCGCGGTCGATATGCGGATCGGCATGGAGCCGCTGCCGCCGCCGACGCGCGCCGTACTCGCCATGCCCTCATCGCCACCGGCCATCGTCAATGGCCTGGCGGTCATCGGGCAATCCGTGAGCGATCTCGGATCGCTCGACGCCCCCTCGGGCGTCATTCGCGCCTATGACGCCGAGACGGGGGCGCTCCGTTGGGCTTGGGATGCGGCAGTACCCGGCCGGTCGCTGTTGGAGGCGGGCGAGGTCTACACCCGGGATACACCCAATGCCTGGGGCGTGCTGAGCGGAGACGATGAGTTGGGGCTCGTGTTCGTACCGACCGGCAACAGCCTGCCCGACTACTTTGGCGGCATGCGGTGGAAGTTTGCCGAGCCGGTCTCCTCGTCGATCGTCGCCCTCGATGCCGCGACCGGACAAGTGCGCTGGGTTTTTCAGACCGTGCACCACGACTTGTGGGACTACGACGTGGGCGCACAACCCGTCGCGGTGGATCTTCCGGGCGCCGAAGGCGTGATCCCGGCTCTGCTTGTCCCGACGAAGCTCGGGCAGATTTTCGTGCTCGACCGGCGGAACGGACAGCCGATCGATCCTGTGATCGAAAAGCCTGTGCCGCAGGGGGGTGTTCCGGGAGAGTGGACGTCCGCGACTCAGCCCTTCACGACCGGATTCCCGTCCCTCTCCGGGCGCCAGCTGCGCGAACAGGACATGTGGGGCATGACGCCGCTCGACGAGCTCTGGTGCCGCATTCGCTTCAAGCAAGCACGCTATGAGGGGCCGTTCACCCCGACCGCAACACGGGATACGATTTTTTATCCGGGCACGGCCGGGGGTATCGATTGGGGCAGCTTGTCGGTGGATACCCAACGCGGACTGGTTGCCGTCAACACGCTGCGGTTCGCCAATTTCGGCCGCCTGATTCCGAGGAAGGATGCCCCCGCAGCCGCGGGCGGCGGCGGCGGCTCGGTAATCTTCCAGATGGCTGGGACACCCTACGCCTTCGCGCAGACTCTGTTCATGTCGCCGCTCGGCGTGCCCTGCCAGCCCCCACCGTATGGAACCATGAATGTCTTGGACCTGCGAACGCGCAGGCTCCTTTGGAGCAAACCGTTGGGCACGGCGGCGGGCTCGGGTCCGTTCGGCCTGGCCAGTCGGCTGCCCATTCGCATGGGAGTGCCCAACATGGGAGGCTCGGTCATCACGGCCGGCGGACTGGTATTCATCGCCGCCGCCCAGGATCGCATGCTGCGCGCCTACGACATCGATACCGGACGTGAGCTGTGGCACGCACAGCTCCCGGCGGTCGCGGCCGCAACGCCGATGAGCTACGTCTCGCCGACGACCGGCCGACAGTACGTCGTCATCGCCTCCGGCGGGCATTACGGCATTCCAGGGCCCGCGGGCGGGTCCGTCCTTGCCTTCGCCCTACCACCGTAGTCCGCCGCGGATCTCAAGTCTGACCGACGGTGACCTTCAAGCCATCGAGCTCGGGACGCAGTTTGATCTGACAGGATAAGCGGCTGCTGGCCGCCCTGTTCTCGACCATATCCAGCAACGCATCCTCGATATCGTCGGGGGCGCCCACGGCCGCAAGCCATTCAGGGTCGACATGGACATGGCAGGTAGCGCAGGCGCAGGTTCCTCCACAATCTCCCAGTATTCCGGCGACGCCGGCCGCGCGCGCGACCTCCATCAGAGAACGCCCGGGCTCGATATTCTCGAGCACGCGGACGAGGCCGTCGGCCTGAATGCAGGTCACCTTGACCATACTCATGCGATCCGGCTCATTGCAGCGAAACTCGCCGAGCGTCGGCGCGCTCGCGATGCTGGGGGCTCGCGTCCGTCAGATTCATCGATCGATATTCGCTCGGACTCACGCTGAAGGCTGCTTTGAATTTCCGGCTGAAGTGCGCGAGACTCTTGAAGCCCATTCCATAAGCGACCTTGCTGATCGAGAGGTCATGGGATCTCGAAGAGGACAGCAGACGGCCCGCAATCTTGAGCCGCTGCTCCCAGACGAGCGTCGAGAATGCGGTGTGATGGAGTTTCAGCAGCCCGGACACGTAACGCGGTGAGATTCCGCATCCTTTGGCGACCGTGGCGATGCTCAATTTGGGATCCGACAGATGCAGCTCGATGTATCTCAGCACATCGCGCAGCCGCTTGTTCGAGACCGACGGGTGCGCGCACCCGGGCGGAGCGCACGTCCCGATCGCCTGGCTGATCACCGATAGAGCGCTCTCCACGAGGAGTTGCGCCGCATGTGAGGAAAGCTCGCCCTTCTCCTCGAAGACATCCGCGAGAATGTGCTGCGCAACGGTGAATTGGCATCCTGTGGCCGGGACGGAAAATCCCGTGGTCAATCCCTGAGGGATGTGGCTCGTGAGCAGATGGGTGGGCACCACCACATGAAGCACCTCATGAAACGAATCCTGATCGACCTGGCACTCGATGAAGAACGGCGTGGTCGATTTCGAGACCAGAAAGTCGCCGGCTGAGGCCGTCGTGTGGCCGCCCTGATGGGAAATGCACAGCGCTCCACGCTTGACGAACCACAGCACGGTGACATCCGTCGAATCCTCGCGGATGTGCGACCAGGAGCGCCGGAAGTGAAGTCGCGTGTTGGACCTCAGGCGGATGATGGAGCAGCCGCCGGCCGCCTTCTTATCGGCACGCACCTCAAGGGCCGCGCCCGCGTCGATCGAAAAATCACCCAGATAGTATTCCTGATTCCCTTCGCCTCGAAACGAATCCTGGCAATTCAAATAATTGCGCTGATCGAAGGTAAAGAGCGTATCCGTCATTTTTCACCTCAGAGACTCATTTCCGCTGGCACGAAAGCCGCCGTGCAGCACCCCGAGGGCGGCAAAGGACGGATCGGCACCCGATCGTTGGCCATCCCTGAGACCGGCCTTCGCCGTCCAGTCGGCCTCTATCGGCAGGCTGATCCCCCAATCGCGCACGACCACGCGATGCTTGATGAGCCAACGCCCGCCTTCGCGCTTCAGCCTGTCGACGAAACGGCCCCCGAGCTGGTTGCACATCTCGGCACCGTCCTCGCGCTTGTCGCGCGAGACCGCAAAGAAATAGGTCTCCGCACCGGCCTCGTCGCCGTCCACATGGATCAGGGACTGTCCCAGCATGTGATACAGGCTGTCGGTCGTCGCCAGAATCCGCTCCATCATCAGCTTGGCAAATTGTTTTCCCGGCGCCTTGAAGTTGCCGTGATCATCGAAGCTGTCCTGCAGGTAGACGCTCGCCATCCGTCCTTCGTCGCCACGGTCACAGCCGTGACAATATATCTTGAGCGTCTGCATGATCTCGTGATGATCAAGAAGCTCTTGCAGTCTTTTATCCATCTACGCACTCCTCGGGAACGCTTGCACGGTGAAACGGGGCGGGATCGACGAATCAGTTCAGCTTGTAGAGCGCGAGGGCCGTCTCGCCGAGAATCTTTCTCGCGTCGGACTCCGATACCGAGTCCGTGACTTCCCTCAAGGCATTCGCGGTATAACCGAACGTCCCTTCGCTGTGCGGGTAGTCCTGGGCCCACATCACGCGATCGGCGCCGATATGCTCGAGGAGCTCGAGCCCGATCGGGTCGGTCTGAAAAGTGGCGTAGCAGTTGTTGTGCCAGTAGTGACTGGGACGGTGCTCCATCTTCCAATCATAAATCTCGCGATGCGCACCGTAAGTGAGCTCGGCGTCCTGTAATGCGCCCGCCACCCAGTTGATGCCGCCTTCTGCAAAGACGACCCTGAGCGAGGGATGACGATCGAGGATGCCGCCGAAGATCAGGTTGCCGAGCACGCGCCTGAATGGGGCCGCCTGCACGATGAAAAAAGTACCGAAACCGCCGCGTCCACCCTGCGCGGGCACTTCACCGATATGGAAGCTCACGGGCAGCCCCGCTTCCTCCGCCGCTGCCCAAAGCCGGTCCATCTCGGTGCCGGCGTAGTCGATCGGCCTGCCGTCGAGGTCTTTGCCCGGACTGAAGGGCAGCATGAAGCTCTTGAGACCCAGGTCGACGATCTGGCGGATCGCCGACTCGGCTTTCTTCGGTTCCCACCAATTGCTGCAAATGCCGACCCCGAAGAACCGTCCGGGACTCTTCGCACCCAGCTCGGCGACATATTCATTGTAGGTGCCATACATGAGCTGCTGCATGTCCTGATCCGGGTAGCGAATGAACGCCAGCAGACTTTGCGGGTACACGATTTCCTTGGCGATCCCCTCCACGTCGAGATGCTGTTTCCGCACCTTGAGATCGAAACCGTCGTTCAGGACCGACCTGGCCAGGGCTGTATCGACGTCGACACCCGTTGGGTAGGCCTCCATTTCGTCTTTGAAGCCGACGCGCCAATATCTGTCGAACCAGACACGAGGCGCGGCATCGCGCAAGCGCGCGGGAAATTTCTGATAGAACACGTCCTCGGTCAGCTCGATGTGGTTATCGGCCGAGACGAGGGTCAATCCCTTCGGCAGCTTCGCCTCGCGCAGCGGCTGCGGCTCTCGGTCCACGATCATGCCGGCGTCGGCCGCTGCCCGGCTCTCGAATGTCTTGTGTTCCTCGAGCATTTGAATCTCCTCTCTCAGGTGGCGCGGTCGCCGATCTGCGCGCGATAGGGCTTGATGTCCCACCGCGTCGGGTCGTGGGCGCCATGAGCAATGACGGACTCGGCGCTGCCGGCCGTCACCTCGTTCCAGCGGGCCGCAAGCGCCTCCAGGGTCAAATTGCGATCAGTGAAGCCGGCGGTCTGCGACAAATAAATGCGGCGCACCTCGCCTCCCACGGACTCGATGCACTCGCCCGTCACCGGACACTCTTCATGGGCGAGAAAGGCGACGACCGGCGACACGAGCTCGGCCGGCAGGTTCTGCTGGGCATACTGGTACATGGGCGATGTCGCTTCCTGTTGCGCTGCCACCATGCGCGTGAAGGCACCCGGATTGACCGCGTTGGCCTTGATGCCGAGGCGGGTCCCTTCCGCCGCCAGTGATCGCGTCAGGGACCACAGGCCGCCCTTGCTCGTGCCGTAGGCGGCAAGCCAGGCAAAGCCCGCGAGCGCGCCGGAGGTGATGTTGACGATGCGTCCGTAACCCTTTGCACGCATGTGAGGCCAGACTGCCCGGCAGGTCCAGATCGGCCCCATGAGATTGATGTCGATGTGGCGGCGAAAGTCCCTCGAGGACATTTCGTCGAAGGGCGCTGCGACGGAGATACCGGCGTTGTTGATGAGAATGTCGACGCCGCCGAATGCATCGATCGCCGTTTGAACGATCGCAGCGGCGCCGTCTTCGGCCGCCACCGAATGGATATCGGCCACGGCATTGCCGCCGAGCGCGCGAATCTCCGCCGCAACCGCCGCGGCCGAGGCGGTACCGGCATATCCCGGCGTCTCCGGGTCGCACCCGATGTCATTCACGACCACATTGGCCCCGCGCGATGCCAGGAGGAGCGCATGCGCGCGACCGAGGCTCGGATTGCCACCCGCCCCCGTCACGATGGCGGTGCGCCCGTCGAAGCGCCATTGGCCGGGGTCGTGTTGCCGGGGAATGGGCAGTGCGTCCGTATTTTCCATGGCGTCGCTGTGAGCTTCAGCTATTTCAGGGCAAAGCGCGTGCGCGCCTTTGGAATGCCTCTTTCAACCTAGCAGCCGAGGGGGTCTTTCGCTCGACATCTTACGCCCCTTTATCTGCACGCCCCGCCCGCATCGCAGGGCTGGTCCCGGCTCTCAGCGCGCGGTCCAAGCGCCGTCCACCGCAATCGCCTGGCCGGTGAGGAAGCCCGCACTCTCGTCGCACAACCAGATTACGGCGGAAGCGATCTCCACCGGCTGACCGAAGCGGCCGATCGGATTCTCCTCCGCCAGCTTCTCGGCAAACTCCGGCGTCAATCCCTTTCGGAACATGGGTGTATCGATCATGCCCGGGCAGACGGCATTCACGCGGATACCTTGCCTCGCATATTCAAGCGCGGCCGCCTTGGTCAGGCCGACCACGCCGTGCTTTGCCGCGACATAAGCACACAGGTAAGGGGCGCCCACGAGCCCGGCGACGGAGGCACAGTTCACGATGGAACCTCCGCCCGTCTTCAGCATCTCTCGAATCTCGTAGCGCATGCACGACCAGAGACCGGTGAGATCGGTCGCCATCACGAGATTCCAGTTCTCCAGGGTGCTGTCTGCAGTGGCTTTGTCGGCCTCGCCGCTGATACCCGCCGCATTGAAGGCCGCATCCAGCCGGCCATAGGCGCTGACCGTCCGTTCAACGGCCTCGCGCACGGTGCCATCGTCCGTCACGTCGCAATGAAAGAAGCTGCATTCCCCTGACTTTCGCAGCTGCGCCTCCAGCACACGACCGTCCCCGGCGTCGCGATCGACCAGCGCCGTCGCATACCCGCGGGCAACGAACGCCTCCGCCGCGGCACGACCGATGCCCGAGCTCGCGCCGGTGATGAGCGCGACCTTGCGCTGATTTCCGACTGTCATGAGTTCCTAACTGAGGAAACGCCTGCGATCCTCGGTCAATCGGAACGCTTGCGGCGTCATGCCCGTGGAGCGCTTGAACGCGCGCCCGAAGCTCGTCTGTTCGGAGTATCCGAGCTGAAGTGCGATTTCATCGAGCGTGCAGACGCCGTGCAACAGGGCGTGCTTCGCAAGCTTGATGCGCTCAGCTTGAACGATGTTCGAGAACTTGACATCCATCCTGGTAAGGCGCTTCTGCAGCGTACGGGACGAAGTCCCCAGCTTGTCAGCGCAACCGTTCACCGAGCAATTCCCGCTCGCGAGCGCTCGGCGCACGTAGCTCTGCACCTGCTCGACGAAGCCCGACCTCGATGAGGTGCGCAATTGCGACAGATAGCCTCCCAGCAGGCTGAACAGCGTCTTGTTGGACGTGGCAATCGGCCGATCCAGGATGTCGACGGGGAAAGCGATGGCGTGAGCGCCTGCGTTGCCGCTCACGCGGCAGCCCAGCCGCTCTTGAATCGGCTGATGAACGGATCTCGCAATTTTGAAGGTGAGGGTCGCATAGCTGGGCCGAAACCGCGGTCCCGCCAGCATTTGCAGAGTCTTCATGATGAGCAGAAGGCCTTGGTAGTTGACCTGCTCGCTCTCCCCCAGTCCCGTATCCGTCCACCAACGCAGCTCTGCGATCTCGCGCCCCATCACCAATTCCATATCGCCCTCGGGCGAGGCGGAGATCGACATGTAATCGATGAGACTTTGCAGGGCGAGCCGCAAGCTCGGTGCGACTCGGGCCAGGGTCATCGCGCAGCCGAAGACCTCGGGATCCTGCCGCTCCGCGAGCCGCATCCCAAAAAGGGGATCGCGCAGAAGGCTGCTGCACGACTCCATCAGGTTCACGGCGGCTGCGCACGCGATTCGCTGATCGGGATCTTCGAAAGTCCGAGAATCGATTTCGTGGCGCTCCAGCACCTTTCGGGGGTCGCAACCCCGGCTGCGGACAAGGTCCAGCAGGCCGTGCAGGTATCCAGTTCGGAGAGTGCCGTGCACCGGCAGCACGTCGAAAGCACCATCCACATTGAGCACGAAGGTATTCTCGACTCGCACTGATTCTCCTTCCCGTATCGCTACCCCAGGGAAGGGACTGCCCTCCCTGCGCCATTGTGCGACAGGGCTTTCGACTACCGGCCGAAAGTCTTGATTATTCTATAGCTTAGCCATACGGTCCCGACAGCGCAAGGCAGCACGGAGCGGCCTTTCGCTCGCGAGATTGCAGGCCGCGATATGTTCTATACGGCGCCCACACGCGGCGCCGGGGGTGCAGAGCGCAGGGCGCAAACTATGGAAGTGGGGCGTAAAGTGTCGAGACCCGCGTAGCTTCCGGCGGGTACATTTCATCCACGAAGGGCGCCCATGGGCCACAGCGGAGAGCCGGAACAATGCGCGCCATTGACCCAGACGGCGAGACATCGGCCAAGTGCCCGGTGACGGGCCGGGCGCTCGAGCTGAAGGGCGGCGAGTCGCGCCTCGATCCACTCATCCGCAACAACCCTTTCCCGTTCTATCGTGCGCTGCGAAAGCAAGAGCCGGTTTATTACGACCCCAAATTGGACACCTACCTCGTGACCCGCTACGAGGATGCCCAGGCGGTGCTGCGCGACCCCGTCACGTTCTCGCTCGAGCATGGGTACCAGGATCGATACGCAAATGGATTCGTGGATGAGCTTGCGGAGATCATGAATCGAGACGGCGGCGGATTCATTCGCGATATCATCGCGTGCGACCCACCCGCGCATACACGGCTGCGCAGACTCATCGAGAAAGCCTTTACCGCCCATCGAGTCAAGACGCTCGAACCCCGGATCCGGCAGATGGTGGTCGAGCTCATCGAGCCGCTGGCAGCGAGAGGGCATGCCGACGGCATGCAGGACATCGGAGCCCCACTCACCGCTCGCATCATCTGCGAACAGCTCGGTTTCGATTTCAACGAAATCGGAACCGAAAAAATCGCCCGCTGGACGACTGCTCTGCTTGCGCAGATCGGCAGGATGCAGACGCGCGAGCAAATGCTGGAGAACGCGCGGCAAATGTGCGAGCTGCAAAACTACATCATTCCGCACATTCGCGCCCGCGAGGTGCAACCGCGGGAAGACATGATGTCCGACCTGGTTCATGCGCGTTTGGACGACGAGCGGACCCCGACGCTTTCGTTCGAGGAGCAAGTCTCTTGCGTCCGTGCATTCTTGATCGCGGGAAACGATACGACCGCCGCTGCTCTCACCAATCTCATGATGATCCTCGCAACCCAGCCCGAGTTGGCGCACCAATTGTATGAGTCCGCCGATGACGACCGGCTCGTGACACGGTTTGTCGAGGAGGTTCTTCGGCTCGAGCCGCCCGCTCACGGGCTTTACAGGACCACGATGCGGGAGGTGGAGCTGGGCGGGAAGATACTGCCTCCCCACGCTCAGGTCTGCATCCTTTTCGCCTCGGCCAACGATGACGAAGCGCAGTTCCCTTGCGCCAGAGACCTGGACGTCAGCCGTCCGAACATCGGCAAGCATCTTACCTTCGGTGCAGGCATTCACCTTTGCATCGGCGCTGCGCTTGCTCGGATGGAGATCAAGGTCGCCGCGCAGGAGATCATCAAGCGACTCGACAACATCCGGCTTGCCATACCGGCGGAGGAGCTCACCTATCTGCCGACGCTCGCCACACAGACGCTCGAGCGACTGCCGCTTACCTTTTCGCGCCGCATCTGATGCTATCCTCGGCCGGGGCGATGAGGACGCCGTCCGGTCGCGCGAGTGCCAGCCCCGAGTTTCAAATGACAGTAGATCACAATGCGCGCCGTCAAAGGATCGCCGAGGTCACCGCCGAGGTCATTTCGCGCGAAGGCTTGGAGGCGGCGACAATTCGGCGTATTTCCGCCGAACTGGGCGGCCCCACCAAGATCATCACTTATTATTTCTCGGAAAAGCAGGAGCTGCTGCGTTTCACGTGGGAGTGCATGGCGCAGCAGTATTTCGAGCAGGTGACTGCCTGCCGGCCCACGGATATCGTCGACAGCCTGCTCGCGATGGCCGCATCCGACGATAGAAGCCTCGTACGTTGGCGTGTCTATGCTGCATTCTGGGACCGCGCCACCCGCGATCCTGCCTTCGCGGAGATCCAGCGCAGCCACATGAACGTTGCGCTGAATCTCATCGGAAACCTCGTCCGAACGATCGACGCGACGCGCAACGACATCGATGAAATCAGCTTGTTGCTGAATGCCATGGTGCAAGGCATCTCGTTGCAAGCCCTCGTGGATCGGGAGCGCTGGCCGGCTGAACGGATTCGCGATGCCCTGGCGAGCCAGGTTGAGATGCTGCTCGGCAGGCCCGTAACGTAAGGCCGCGCCGGAGCGCGGCATCTGCCGAGCGCAACTCGTCACTTGCCCGGGCTGGGCGCGCCGTCCGCGCCCGGATGGGCGCCCAGCGATTCTCGCGCCCTCGAGCGAATGTAAGCCTGGATCTGCCGCACCTGGGCGGCGTCGAGCTGCTCGAAACGCGGCATCCCCCGCTCGAGCAGCGCGCCGTCGTGCACCACCGCCCAGAGGCCCGCGGGGTCCATCGCGATCGGCGATTCGCGAAGGTCGGGGGCCGGCGCACCCGCCGAGATTGCGCTCAGCCCATGACAAGCGCCGCAGTTCACGGTGAACAGGAGCTGTCCGGCGCCGGCCTCGGCGCCGGCATCGGCCGTTCCGGTCGCGGTGAACGAATCCTTGACGGGATGCAGCGTGAAGTCGGGCGGCGCCGACGGCGGCAGCGAGGCCGCTCCGTCCAACCGGAAACTCAGCAGACGCCGGGGTTGAGCGCCGTACTTCCAACCCGCGTTCATCACATCACCGGCGCTGTTCGACCCTCCATAGCCCACGAGCACCGAAACATATTGAACACCGCCCACCGAGTAGCTGATGGGAGCCGAAATGATGCCGAGCCCCGCGTTGAATCGCCAAAGAGCTTTACCGGTAAGGGCATCGTACGCACTGAAATAGCCATCCGCAGCGCCCTGGAATACCAGGTTGCCGGCGGTGGCAAGCGTGCCCCCATTCCAGAAGTAGGTGTGCTGCACTCTCCATCGCACTTTCTGCTGCAGCGGATCGTAGGCGATCAGTGCGCCTTTGCGATCCTGCGGACCCGCCTCGACGATCGACATGCTGATACCGACGATCGAGACGTCCTTGCCCTTGCCCTGTCCCTTCGCGTATCGCATGCCGAGCTGCATGTACGGAATGTAGACCAAGCCCGTCTTCGGGCTGAAGGACATCGACTGCCAGTTGTGCGCTCCGAGCGGCGAAGGCCAGATGGTCACGGGACCGTTCTGATAGCGGATGTCCGCGGCCTCGGCGGGTCGGCCCGTTGCAACGTCGATGTGATCGGCCCAGGTCACCTTGCCGATCTTGCCGGCCGAAATGACCTTTCCATTGGTGCGGTCTATCACGTAGAGGAAGCCGTTCTTCGGTGCCTGTATGAGTACCTTGCGGCGCCGGCCATCGATCAGCAGCTCCGCGAGACTCATCTGCGCGGCAGAATCGAAATCCCAGGAATCCCGTGGATTGAGCTGGTAGTGCCAGACGTATTTACCGGTGTCGGCGTCCAGCGCCACGATCGAAGCGGTATAGAGATTGTCGCCGCCGCCCGGACTGCGCTGTTCGGGGTCATAGGGCGCGGCGTTCCCGGTACCGACGTAGATTCGGTTGAGGGCCTTGTCGAAAGTGATGCTGTCCCAGGGACCTCCGCCGGTTCCGGTCTTCCAGAACGATCCGCTCCAGGTCGCGGCAGCCTTCTCCATCGCCGCATCACCGCGGTTCTCCTCGGGAGAACCCGGCGCCGTGTAGAACCGCCAGACCTGGTGTCCCGTCGCCGCGTCGTACGCGCTGACGTAGCCGCGCGCACCGAAGTCCGCCCCTCCGTTGCCGATGACGACTTTGCCGTCGAAGGCCCGCGGTGCACCGGTGATGGTCTGCGCAGATCCCGATGCCGTCGTCTCCACGCTCCAGAGCAGACCCCCTGTCTTCGCGTCCAATGCGATCAGCCGGCCGTCGATCGTTCCGACAAAAACGCGGCCGTTCTCATAGGCCACACCACGATTGCACGGCAGCGCGTAGCGCAGCTTCTGCGGCCCATGCTTCCAGACTTGCGGATCATACGTCCACAGCGATTTTCCGCTTACCGCGTCCACCGCATACACCTTGGCGTAGCTTCCCGTGAAATAGAGGACGCCATCCACCGCGAGCGGTGTCGCCTCGAGCATCCGCTCGTCCGGCAGATCGAGATACCAGGCGAGCGCCAAGCGTCCGACGTTGGCTCCGTTGATTTGCTCGAGCGGGCTGTAGTCGGTCTCGTCTGAGCTCCCGCCATGGCCCCGCCAGTTCGAGAAACTGCTCGGCGCGGCGTGCTCCGCGAGCGCCGTGCCCGAGGTACCCGCCGCAGACAGCATGCAGAGGGCGCAGATCGAGAACCACTGCTTCACGAGTCACTCCTGTTCAAAATGCGCAAGGTTGCGCCATGCCCCAGGCGCACCATGCAGTTGTTGAGTTTGATTTCACGTGACGCTAGATCGGGAGCCGAAGAATTGCAAGGGGATGCCTTTGAAAGAAACGCGCGTTTCACTGGGCGGCGATTGCGCACCCACGTCATTTGCCTATACTTTGAGCTTCACGCACGAGGAATCTCATATGCGGCCCATCGCCGAATTATCCTTGCCTTACCTGGCCATTGGAGATCCCGAGTTCGCCAAGGATCCCTTCTCGCACTTCAACAGCGCGCGCAGCCAGCATCCATGGCTCGCAAAAACGGATTATGGCTACGTCGTGACGGAATATGCGGCGATCCGCGACCTTCTCGGAATGGATGCGCAGATGCGTCCGCCGCACGAAATGATCATCAATGCGATGGACGCGAAGGGCTCCCGCTGGGAACGCTTTCAGCTCGATTCGCTGCTTGCGGTTCACGGCGCCGAACATAAGCGGATACGGGACGTCATCGCACCCATGTTCACTCCCCGGGCCGCGAACCAGCACCGGGAGCTGATGCGCCAGGTGATCTCGCGCGTGCTCGATGAATGGGCCCCGAAGGGCCGCTTCGATTTCGAAGAGTTTGCTTCCTACTTTCCGATCACGGTCATGTGCAGCCTGCTCGGTGCCCCGAGCTCCATCATCCCGGAACTGCGCTCCTCGCTCGAGGCGCTCGGCCTCAGCTTCAATCTCATACCCGGTTTCCTTCCGCAGCTCGAGAAGGCCTGCGAGGTGCTCGACAGCCATCTGGCGCGGCTCATCGCCGACCGCCGAGCGGGCCGGCGCCTGAACGCAGCACCGGATCTTCTGGACCCATTGCTCCAGGCGAAGGACTCCGGAGGCATCAGCGAAAATGAGTTGAGCAGCCTCCTGATCTTCCTCTTCGTCGCCGGCTACGACACCTCGAAGAACGTGCTCACTTTCATCATGCACGAATTGTTGGCGCGGCCCGATATGTACGAGCGCTGCGCGCAAGACCCGGCATATTGCCGCAAGGTCGTCGAAGAGAGCCTGCGCTTCCAGAGCCCGGGCACCAGCGCGCGCTTGACCAATGAGGCGGTGGTGTACCGGGACGTGGCGATTCCCAAAGACACCATGCTGTTCCTGCCCAACGGCATCGCCGCACGCGATCCCTCGGCAGTCCCTGATCCGGACAAGTTCGATCCCGAACGGCAACACGTCAACCGGCACATCGGCTTTGGACGCGGGATGCACATCTGCCTTGGCCAGTTCATCGCCCGTGCACAGATCGAAGAAGGCTTGCACCAGATCGCGCAGCGCATCAGGAGACCCAAGCTCGCGGGCCCGTATGGGTTTCGGCCATTCCCCGGTGTGTGGGGCCTCAAGGGACTGCCGATCGAGTTCACGCCCGCACGGTCCACCGAGGCAACGCCCGCGCCCGTCGAGGATGGGAGCGTTGCCTGATGCCCAAGATCACCTACGTGGAGTTCAACGGCACCGAGCACGTGATAGACGTGGCGCCCGGAATGTCGGTCATGGAGGGCGCCGTGAGGAACCAAGTTCCGGGCATCGACGCCGAGTGCGGCGGAGCATGCGCCTGCGCGACCTGCCATGTATATGTCGATCAGAGCTGGATGGCGAAGACGGGCGAACGCGGGGATCTCGAGTCCTCGATGCTCGACATCGCATGCAGTGTGCAACCGAATAGCCGCCTTTCGTGCCAGATCCGCGTGACAGAAGAGCTCGAGGGGCTCGTGGTGCGCATGCCGGAAAGCCAGCACTCATAGAACCCTTCGCCTGGCACGGCGCGAATTGCTCATGCCGGGGCGCGAGATGCCAGGACGCCTTGGGCGGGCAAACCTATACTACGGTCGGCTGACGCGACTGCGGTCGGCTGACGCGACTACGGTCGGCTGACGCGACTGCGGTCGGCTGACGCGCTCCATGGAGACAGGCTTATGCAGCGTACGACTTCGAAGAAATCAGCGGGCGTGGAGGAGACTCCCTGCCGGACCGTAACAGCCGAAGAAGTCGCGCACTATCGGAAGTTCGGCTGGGTGATGCTCAAAGCTTTCGTACGCGCGGACCTCGTCGAGCTCATACTCAGGGCCGCTCTCGAGCGGATGGGCGAGGATGGCGACAGCAATGCGGTCGTCGAGATCATCGGGCCCGGCGTCGAGAAGAGGATTGCCTACTTCAATGCGGAGTATGGCGGTGGACTCGCCAATCCGCCGGTTCGATCCTTGATCGAGCATGTCGGCAAAAATGCGAAGTCGCTGATGAGTCGCGCGAGACCCGTCGCCGTGAAGTATTTCTCGGACTTTTACGCCCCCAAGCTGCCCTCCTCCAAGGCCGCGAAACACGGCGGCAACGGACCCACCAGCTTCCACCAGGACTTCACCAACTTCTCGGTCGATCGCTCCGGCGGGATGACCTTCTGGCTCGCGCTGGAGAATTACGGCCCGGAATTCGGCACCATGTCCTTCGTCAACGGCTCGCACCGTCTCGGCGTGCTGGGCAATTACCGCACGTACGACAAAGGGGAGGACCTGCTGGATATCTATCCGGATTTGCGCACCGAGCTTAAGCTATCGGAGCCGATGTCTTATGCCGCGGGCGACGTGACAGTCCATTCCCACATGACGGCGCACGGAGCCGGGCCGAATATCACCAATCGGCCGCGATGGGCTTATCTGATGCTGGTGCAGCCCGCGGATGCCACCTGGACCGGGGCGCCTGCCGAGGCATTCGATTGCACGGGCATGGAGGTCAACAAACCGCTGCCCGAGGATCGCTTTCCGACTCTCGCCTGAGCCGTCAGCGAATGCGGACTTCATCCGACTTGAATTCCATTCCTATTTATCCAGCTCGTCGAACACGCGTTGAGCGGTTGTCATCGCCGTGCTCGCCGCGGGCCAGCCGGCATAGAACGCCAAGTGGGTGATCATTTCGATCAGCTCTTCGCGACGCAAGCCGTTTTGCAGTGCCCTCTTCATGTGGAAAGGCATCTCGTTGGTTCTGTAGAGCGCGACCAGTGTCGCCACGGTGATGAGGCTCCGATCGCGCGGCGAAAGCCCGGCCCTCTCCCACACATCGCCGAATAGAACCTCATCCGTGATTTCCGCGAACTTGGGCGCGATGTGGCCGAACGCTTTTCGCGCCGTATCGGATTTTCCTGACATAAATATTCCTCTCCGGGGGTTGAGCTCAATCGTTGCGCGGTTCTGCGATCCGAGCCGCGATCATGTTCGCGATCTCGAACAGCTTTATCTTTCCCGTCGTCGTTCTCGGAACATCGGCATGCGTAATGAAGACGATCTGCCGCGGAATCTTGTAGCTCGAAAGCACCCCGCGCAGCGCCGTCCTGAGCGAATCCTCGGTTGGTGCGGCGCCTTTCTCGGGCACCACCGCGGCGACGACGCGCTGGCCGAGCTCCGGATCGGGCAGCCCGACGACGAACGGCAGATCGACACCGGACAGGCCCCGCAACGCCGCTTCCACCTCCAACCGCGAGACGTTCGCCGCTCTCGTCTTGATCATGTCGCCGCGCCGGGCGACGAAGTAGAGGTGGCCGTCGGCATCGAGCCGCGCCAGGTCGCCGGTCGGATAGAAGCCGTCGCGCGTGAATACCGTCTTGCGATCGACCTTATAAAGGCCGGACATCAACGCGCCGCCGCGCACCTGCAGCTCACCGACCTGCCCCAGCGGCATCGCCTCGCCGGTTTCCGGATTGACGATGCGCCGCTCGTAGCTACCGACTGCGCGTCCCGAAGAGCCCGCCTTGTCCTCCGGCAAGCGCGTATCGAGGGGCTCCGCGCTATGGGCGGTGAAGGTCTCGCTCATCCCGAGCATACTGACCTGAAGATGCGGTGGGATGATCTGGCCCGTCTTATCGCGAAAAGGCCCCAGACCGACGATCTTGCCGACGTCGATTCCACGAGCGATCGCCGCCTCTCGCAGCTTCATCATCACGTCGCCCCAGCTGTTGAGGCGGTTGACGTTGCAGCGCTCGATCGTATCGAGCACGGCATCGATCTCTTGCGAGGCGGGAAAGACGAGCGTGGCGCCCATGCTCAAAACTTGCATCGTCATGCCGAGCCCGCCCAGCCAGAACGTCGGCAGGTGCGGCAGCATTCGGTCATCCGGCTTGAGCAGGAAGTATTTCGCCAGCTCCCGCGGAAAACGGATGGCGTTCCACTGGGTGTGCACCACGGCTTTCGGGAGCGACGTGCTGCCGGAGGTATATACGATGATGGCGTCGTCGCCGGGGCAGACTTCCTGCTCGATCGCGGAGAGCAGCAGAGCGTCGGGTGCATCCGGCTCATCCGCCCAAGCCGACAGCTCATCGATCGAGCGCGCCCAGCCGAGTCCCTGCGCATCGTCCAACCAGATCGACCGTAGATGGGGCGCGCTTCGCAACCCCAGCGGCATCCCTTTTCCTTCGGCGAGTTCCGGAAGAGCCGCCGTCAGCGTTTTGACATAGTCGTGGCGCAGGAAGCGGCGCACACCGATGAATATCTGGGTATCGCCGTTGCGCAGGATGTGCGCCAGCTCCGGAGGGGTACAGAGCGTGCTCACGAGTGAAACCACGGCGCCGATCCGCATCCCCGCCAGCAGCGCCGTCAGCCAAAGAATGCCGCCGGGCGCCTGCAGCGCGATCCGGCACCCCTTGCCCGCACCGACCGCGAGCAAAGCCCTCGCCATCCTGGACGTGCGCCGCTCGAGCTCCTCGTAACTCAGCGTTTCCTCGAGCGTAACGACGGCATCGTGCTTACCGCGCTCGGCGGCCCAATTGGCCAATAATCCGGGCAACGTCGATGGCGGATCGATCTCTTGCATTACCCCTTACCTTCTCTCGCTGCGGTCGCTCGCAAGGCGCATCATGGCAGGCTATCAGCCGATTCCAGCCTTTTGCTCGACATCTTACGCCCCTCTATCTGCAAGAGACGCGCACCCCTGGCTTTGCGATCGAGCTTTTGTGGGCGCAAAGTATGCAGGCGAGGCGTAAATTGTCCGGAAGGCACCCGGGAAGGAGGCGAGCCATGCTGACCTTGACCAATGCGAGAATCTTCGACGGCCGCGAGATGCTGCCTGGCAGGCGGAGTGTAACGCTTGATGGGAACCGGATCACCGCCGTAGCGGCGCAAGCGGAAACGGCTTCGGAAAAAACCATCGATATCGGCGGCATGACGCTGCTGCCGGGCCTGATCACATGTCACCTGCACCCCGATTTCTACAAATTCACGTTGGCGCAGGGAATGGCCGGGGATCCCCTCGGTAAGGAATTTCCACCGGGCGTGATGATGGCCATGGGCGTGCGCACCTGCCGGATTCTGCTCGAGAGCGGCTTCACCGGCTATGTCGGCGCCTCTTGCAGCAATGACGTCGACGCCCAACTCAAGATTGCCATCGCCGAAGGCATCGTCCCGGGTCCGCGCATTCGAGCCTGCGGCCACCACATCGGCACCACCGCCGATCTCAATGACAGCAAGAAGTGGTGGCGGACTTTTCACACACCGGGCACGGACCTGTTCATCGACGGTCCCGATGCGCTGCGCAAGGTCGTTCGCGAGGAGATCAGGCGAGGCGTCGAGACCATCAAGGTATTCGCGAGCTCGGGACACGGCTTCCCGAGCCGCACCGCACGCAACATGGCGCGGGACGAGTTGGCAGCCATTGTGACCACCGCGCACGAGCGGGGCGTGAAGGTGCGCGCCCATGTGGCCGACAAGACCATGATCCTCGAATGCATCGAGCTCGGCGTCGATGTCCTCGATCACGGCGACGAGGTCGACGAGGAGTGCATCGAGGCGATGGTGACCGCCGGGACCTTCTGGGTGCCGAGTCTTACCTATCCGCGGATGCTGCTCGAGCTCGGTTGGGGCGACGTCGACGGCGTCGGCGTGATGCGGCGCCGGTACGAGAATGTCCGAAGAATGCTGCCGCTGGCGCATAAGGCCGGCGTGCGGATCCTCATCGGGGACGACTACAGCGGGGTGTTCCGGGACGTGGTGAAGGATGATCCGCTCGATCATCAGGTCGGCTGCTATGGCCGTGAATTTGCCTACTATGGTGCGATCGACGGATTGAGCACGACGGATGTCATCAGCTGGGGCACCAAAAATGCCGGCGAATTGCTCGTGGACCCCCCCGGAAGGGTCGGTGTGATCGAGAGCGGCGCCCTGGCGGATCTCATTATCGTCGACGGAGATCCTGTGGCCGACCTGTCGTTGCTCGCAAGACCCGAACAGGCATTGAAGGCCGTGATCCGCGACGGCGCGCTCGTCATCGACCGGCTGCCGCCCGTCAGTAAACGAAGGGCCGCCTGACGAAGCGCGATGGCGCTCAGGAGGCCTGTGCCGCGCTGAAGCGCGCTGGCTTGGATTGATTCAAGACAGCCGGCGGATGGGATCCTTTCCATCCCAGTTCTTGGCGGCTTCGCGAAATTTGGCGAACACCGCGTCCGCCACGGGATTCGCGTCGATCAGCTCGGTGAAGAAGCCGAGCGAACGCACGGTGTCGATCCAGCCCACGCGAAACCCCATCATCAGGCCACCGAACATCAGCTCGGAGCCCGCCTTGGTGTAGGCATCCACGGTTGCGTCATAGTTCTGACAATATATTGCCGCGTGATGCAAGCCCGATTTGCCGCCGGCGGGGCCTTCCTGCCAGATCGACGGTTGCTTATCGTTCACACAGACCAATTCGATCTGCACATCCCCGGCTTGAGCGATTGCCGCGGAGATGTCCGCATTGCCTCCCGGCTTCCCGCGATAGTTCGGCCGGTCATAAGACACTTTGTCGAAGCGGAAAAAGGGGCCGATTCCGGCGTTGCGGACCCACGCGGACATGGCCGCCTCCAGATCGGGGACCAGCCAGCAAAACTGCATGAAATCTCTATCCGGGAAAGGTGAGCGGATCATCTCATGGCCTCGTGATAAAGCGATTCCGACGAACGTATCAGCCAAATTCGCGCGACGCCCGACATTCTGCGCCTCCGGCGATCGAGGTGCCGCCGACGCCGCGGCGCCTGGATGTCGGCTCAGCGCGCGGTCCAGCCACCATCGATGGCGATCGCCTGTCCGGTGAGAAAGCCCATGTTTCCATCACAGAGCCACAGTACGGCCGCGGCGATCTCGGCGGGTTGGCCGAACCTCCCGATCGGCAACGCCTCCGCCAAAGCCGCTTCCGTTCCCGGAGTCACCGCGCGCCGGAACATCTCGGTATCGGTGATGCCCGGACAGATCACATTGATACGAACATTCTGCCGCGCATAGTCGAGTGCCGCCGCCTTGGTCAAGCCCACGACGGCGTGCTTGGCAGCCACATTGGCCGGTACGTTGGCTGCGCCGACGAGTCCCGCCATCGAGGCGCAGTTCACGATCGAGCCGCCGCCCGTCTTCAGCATTTGCGGGATCGCGTGACGCATGCAGGAGAAGATTCCCGTGAGATCCGTCGCGATCACCCGGCTCCAATATTCCATGCTGCATTCGGCAGTGGGCTTTCCCTGCTGAACAGCGACGCCTGCCGCATGGAAGGCGGCATCCAGCCTGCCGTAAACGCTCACGGCATGTTGGACCGCTTGGCCGACGGCGGCGTCATCCGTCACATCGCAGTGAATGAAGGTGCATTCCCCGAATTCGCGAAGCCGCGCCTCGGCCCGCCGGCCGGTCTCGGCGTCGCGATCGATGAGCACCGTCGCATACCCGCGACGGACGAACGCATCCGCCGTCGCTCGCCCGATGCCGGAAGCCGCCCCCGTCACGAGCGCAACCATGCACTTGGTCGCCGCGTCTCGAACTGGCTCAGCGAGGTTCGGCATTGATCTCCTCGAGGATGCGCTCGTGAGCTGCCATGAGCTCGCCGGCATGGTTGACCGGATCGCCGGCCGATATCCCTCCGTCGATCGGCATCAAGATACCCGTGATCTGCCGCGAGCGGTCGCTCGCCAGGAACAGCGCCGCCTGTGCCACATCCTCGGGTACGCCCTGGGTCTTCAGCGGCTTGTACGACATCATCAAGCGGTCACTCTCGGCGCGAATGCGGCGAAACGCCTCCTCACTCATCTCCGGCTTGCGGTAGTCGGTCGCCGGGGTTCTGATACTGCCGGGCGCGAGCGCGTTCACGCGGATACCGTACTCCGCCAGGTCGATCGCGGCCGACTTGCTGAAATTGATGATCGCCGCCTTCGATGCACGATAGCAGGTAAACGCGAAGCCCGGCATCACGCCGGCGATCGATGCGGTGTTGATGATCGAGCCACCCCCGTTCCTGGCCATATGACGCCCGGCGCAATGGCTGCCATACACCACACCCATGAAATTGACCGCCAGGATCCGCTCGTATTCCTGCAGGTCGTCATCCAGAAATCGGGCAATCGGTCGTCCGGGAAGCCCCGCGTTGTTGCACATCACATGCAGAGCACCGAAGGTCGCAATGGCCCTATCGACGGCGGCCTGAACCTCTTCCCGCCGGGACACATCGGTCCTGCTGAAGCGCACACTGGATCCGAGCTGCGCGGCGACCGCCGAGCCCTGCGACTCGTTGATGTCCGCGATGACCACCTTCGCGCCTTCCGACACGAAGAGCTCGGCCATCGCGCGCCCGATGCCGCTCGCTCCTCCGGTAACGATCGCCACCTTGCCTGCGAGATCCTGTGCCATGTACCGCTCCGATGATGTGTGCAACGGCGACCCGCACCCGCGGTCAGCTGCGACGCGAAACGATCAATGGCAGTGTCTTGATGGAGTGCGTCGCAACGGTCTGCAAATACTCGACCTTCTCGGGCGGAATCGTCAGCCTCATATCGCCGATGCGCTTGGCCAGCTCACGGGCGGCGACCTTGATCTCCATCCGCGCGAGCGAGGAGCCGATGCACCGGTGAACGCCGCCGCCGAACGATACGTGCTTGGCCAGATTCTTGCGCTCGGGATCGAATTCTCTCGGACAGGCGAACTCGGTTTCGTCGTCGTTGCCCGACTCGAACACCAGCAGCATCTGCGTGCCCTTCGGCATGAATTTACCGCCGATCTCCACGTCTCGCGTGGTGGTGCGCGAAAGCGCACGGCTCGGCGGCGCCAGTCGCAGCAGCTCCTCGACGAAGCGGCTCAAGAGCCGGTCGTCGTCTACGCTATCCTTCATGCGCTCGCCGATTTCCGCACGGGTCGCGAGGAGGAACAGCAGGTTGGAGAGTGCCGTCGCCGTCGTCTCGTTGCCTCCGATGATGAGCGCTCGAATGATGGATACGGCCTCCTTGAACGTGAGTGTCGTTCCATCCTCGAGCCTCGCGTGCACGATATCCGAGATCATGTCCTCGCGAGGTTCGCTCTCGCGCGATTTCATCTCGGCGATGATGAAGTTCTGCAGCTCGCAGACCAGCTTCGCATTCTCGAGCATCATCTCGCGGTTCTGCATGCGCGAGATCTGCGCCACATAGGCGAGCGACCACCGCTGTATCTTCTCGGCTTGAAAATGGCGGATGCCGAGCTGCTCGCAGATCACTTTGATGGTGAACGGAGCGGCGAAGTTGGTCACCCCGTCGATTACCGCCCCATTCTCGCATCGCTCGATCATCGTATCGATGAGATCGACGGCGATCGCGGTGATGCGCGGCTCCAGCGTCGCAACACGGTGAGCGGTGAACGCCTTCTCCGTCAGCCGGCGTACACGTGTGTGGGCCGGTGGGTCCTCCATGATGGCATCTGGAAAGAAGCCTTGACCGTCGCGTTCGAGGATACTTTTGAACTCCTCGAAGTAGCCGTTGGCATAGGTATCCTCGTAGCCCTTCCTGAAGGAAAAGGTGATCGGATCCTTAAGAACGGTGCAGATGTCCTCATACCGTGAGACGAGGTACATCCCAAGCTTCTGGTCTAGGTACACGGGGTCCTGGCCCCGCATCTTTCGGTAGAAATCGTGGGGGTGCGCGATATTGCATGGATCGGTGAGCGAGGCGCCTTCGAGCGGGGACCTTGCAGCAGCCGTCGGCGGCTCGGCAGAATTTGAAACACCTGTTGCACTCATCGAAGCCTCCGAGAGCCTCATGCACGAGGGGCTCTGTATTATGATGAACTCAGCGCGCAGGCGCATCAGTGAAACGCAGGTAATTTCGAATGCGATCAGAAGCGAACAAGAGATCGGTCGACCTGGATCGCCGTCAATTCGTCTTGTCGGTGTCGCTCGCCGCGGGCGGCTTCGCACTGGGAATCACCTCGGCCAAGGCGGCCACCCGCACCGGCACGAATGGCGCTGCTTCCGGCCCCTGGAGCTCCGACGCCCCCGAGGCGGATGAGCTGTCCGCCTGGATAGAGATCGCCCGCGACGACACCGTGACGATGCGTGTGCCGACACCGGAGATCGGCAACGGCGCGATGACTCAGGTCGCGATGAACATGACCGAGGAGCTGGGCTGCGATTGGTCGCATGTCGAGGTCGAGTTCTGCTCGATCCAGCGCGATTACCTCGAGAAGGGCGTGTACAACTCCGGCTTCCTGCCCTTCTTCGGTGGACACGGCACCGATAAGGTCCGAATGGCTCACGCTCTTCAACTCGGTGCCAGCGCGCGGGAGCGACTGAAGGCCGCGGCCGCAGCCCATTGGCGCGCCCCGGTATCACAGATCGAAGCCAAGAACAGTGTGCTCACCCATATGCCGAGCGGGCGGCGCCTGCGCTATGGCGAGGTCGCCGCCGCGGCCGCAAAAATAACGTTGCCCGCGGAGCCGGCGCTCAAGCCACAGAGCGAATGGACCTTCCTCGGGAAAGCTTCCCCGGGAAAGCTGCACGCCCCACAGGTCGTTACCGGCGAGGCGGTCTTCGGCATCGATGTGAAGGTGCCGGGCATGGTCCACGCGGCATTGATGCAGGCCCCCGTACACGGCGGCAAACTGAAGAGCCATCGACCCGAAGCGGTGCTCGGTATGCCCGGCGTGCGCGCGGTCGTCGTGGTCGATCCATCGAAGACGAAAGGCTCGCCGGTTCCGCAAAAATCGACATGGGGCTTCGAAGACAACCAGACGCAGAGCGGGGTCGCGGTCATCGCGGATCATTACTGGCAGGCCAAGGTCGCTCTCGATGCACTTCCAGTCGAATGGGACACGGGCCCCGGTGCGCAATGGAGGAGCAGCGAGGAAATATATCGGGCGGCCCGCGCTCTGCACGACGCCGTCGGCGGCACGGTGCTCCGCAAGTCCGGCGACGTCGCATCCGTAAGAGGCGACAAGAGCGTCGAGGCCGTCTATTCGACGCCTTATTGCGAAAACGCGACGCTCGAGCCGTTGAATGGCACCGCGCTCGTGACGGCGGACAGCGCCGAGGTTTGGTGCCCGACCCAGGACATGCTACAGGCTTACTGGGTCACCATCGACGAGACGGGTCTCGCTCCGGTAAAGGTCAAGCTCCATCAAACCTTTGTCGGCGGCGGTTTCGGGCGCAGGACCATGGCCGATGATGTGCGGATGGTGGTGGCGGTCGCCAAGGAGTTTCCAGGGGCTCCCGTCAAGACGATCTGGTCGCGCGAGCAATGCTTCCAGCAGGGCCGCTATCGAACACCGATCATCACCCGATTCAAGGCCGCTCTCGGTCAGGACGGCCTTCCGCTCGCTGTGACCTCGCGTGCGAGCTTCGTGGGTACCCGGCCGCTGTACAGACTGACACTCGGCTACGACGACATGCCCTATTTCACCAGCGGCATCATTCCGAACGTCCACATCTCGACGACGAACTTACCGGTCCACGTCTTGAACGGCGCCTACAGGGGCCCCTGCTTCAATTCGCACGCCTTCTTCGTGGAATCCTTCGTCGATGAATGTGCGGCAGCCGCTGGAATCGATCCGCTCGAGTACCGGCTGAAGCTGGTATCCAAGTGGGACAAGCCCTGGTCAGATTGCCTGCGTGTCGCGGCGGAGAAGGCGGGCTGGGGTCAGCCCCTGCCGCGAGGGGAAGGCCGGGGAATCGCGATCACGAGCTGGCCGCAGGCGGCGATGCACGACGCCGGTACGATCATCTGCGCTGCGGCTCGGGTCAAGGTGAGCCCGCAGGGAGACCTCACCGTGCAGCAAGTCGATGTGGCCTTCGAATGCGGTCGCGTCGCGAACCGCGGTGCCGTGCACGCACAGATCGAGGGCGGTACGATCTTCGGCATGAACATGACGCTCAACGAGCGTCTGACGGTCGAGGATGGCGCCATCGTCGAGCGCAATTTCAATCAGTACCGAATGTTGCGGATGAACGATCGATTGCCGGTGATCAACGTCCATTTCGATGCGCTCTCCGATCATGACCGTTTCGACATCATCGGAGAGGCGCCGGTCGCCCCAATAGGACCGGCGATCGGCAACGCCATCTTCCAGGCTACGGGCAAGCGGCTGCGCAGTACGCCCTTTCGAGATCATGACTTGAGCTGGAGCTGATCAAGTCCCCGGCAGAAGGTGTACTTCCGGCGTTCGCCTCAAACCGTCATTTCCAGGAGCTTGTCACCCGTCCGATTGTTCTCGAAATATCCGAGGCCGTAATCGCCCTTGATGGTGGTCCGCTGCATGCGGCGCGGATATTTCGGGTCGTGGCCGCTCACCGAGTGCAGCACCCGCCAGTTGTCCCAGATCAGCATGTCCGTCGGCTTCCACCGATGGAAGTAGGGACGAACCTTGTCGAGAATCTCCTCGCAAGCCGCCGCCAGTAACGCATCGCCTTCCGGGTTCTCCTCCCCTTCGATGCCAACGGCCATCCAGGGAGAGATATGCAGCACTTTCTCACCGGTGGGCCGCGTCCAGACCGCCGGATGGATCGCACGCGGGAGAGTCTTCGCAAGCTCGGTCATCTTGTGGTGCCCTGGATGGGGCACGATCTCGCGGAAGGTCCTCGGCTTGCCGAAGCGCATGTTGCAGTAGGCCAGATCGAGCGTGTAAACGATGTTCCGACCTTCGATCCTCTCGCGCAGTTGCGGCGAGACGGCGTTGTAGAGCTCGATGCAATCGGCGAAGCCCGTCAGACCACCCTCGGGGGGGATCTCCAGAGCACGCAGCACGCCGGCGCGGTTCAATTCATTGTTGTAGCAATGGTCGAAATGCCATGGGAGCCACTGCGAAACCTGCTTATCGTCGATCTCCACGACACCCGCGCTGTTGGGTTCACAGCGCATGTCGATCACACCCGGCATACTCTCCTGGTCGGCTCGCGGCACGGACGCAACCGGATGATCCTTCAGAGGCCCGAACACGTTGCTGATCGCCACATGCATCTGGCTCGTGGGCTCGACATCTTCGAAGATGATCAATCCTCGATCCTGAAAGAGATCGACGAGCTGCCTGCGAACGGCCTCGTCCTTCAACGTGTCGTGGGTGACACCCGAGACTCTCGATCCGAATGCGACCGCTTCGCTCATCGGTTTGACCGAAATTGGGCTCATCGCGCTCCACTCCTTCATGCGCCGGGTCGTTGAGTCCTGGCGCTTTGCGTGTTACATAGTAACATACATTGCTACTTTAATGACATGGTAGGGAGGCGCGCCATGACGGTCAAGCGTAGCCAGAGCGGTTCGCGCGTTCTCGCGGTGTTGGAGACCATAGCGCGGCATCAACCCGTCGGCGTGAGCACTCTGGCCCGGGAGCTGGCCGCGGACAAAAGCGCAGTGCAGCGGGCGATCATGACGCTCGCGGACACGGGCTGGATTCGAGCGGCGGCGGGCCCACCGACCCGCTGGGAGCTCACGGCGCGCGTTCTTGCGGTCGCCCACCTGGGGCACAGCGGCAATGATTTGCGCCAGCGCGCCCGCGGCACTCTTGAGGCCCTGCGCGACGAGAGCGGCGAGACCGTGCTGTTGACCGTACAGGATATGCTCGGATTCGTGGTGATCGAGGCCATCGAAAGCCGGCATACGCTGCGCACCGCGCCCCATGTCGGGATGGCGGTGCCGCCCCGCGGAAGCGCCACCGCGCGCGCCATGCTGCCGTACATGACGGAGGAACAGCAGAGCCAGCTTCTGGGTGAGCCTCCCGATGAGGCGATGTTGAATTTGTTCGCAGTTACTCGAACGCGCGGGTACTCGGTGAGCGAGGGCGAGGTGACCGCAGGCGCAACCACCATCGCGGCGCCGATCCTCGAAGTGGATGGTCGCCCGTCGGCTGCCATCGCCGTCTCGGCGCCGTCCGGGCGCATGCCCGCCGCGCACCACCCGAGGATCGGAGCGATGGTATCCAAGGCCGCGGGCAAGCTTTCGAGCGGTGGCCGACCGAATTGAACGCCCGCGTGCCTCGACACCTCGCGGTCACGCCCTGAAAAGCTACGTGTATTGGCGCAATTTCGCCAGACGCTCGTCCACTTCCGGATCCTGTTCCACTTGCATCCCGAAGCTTCGGGTGATCATCGCCATGATCAGGTAGCAGCCGACGAGAAATACGACTTCCATCGACTGCTCCTGCGAATACTTCTCCGCGAGGCCGGTCCAGGTCTCGTCGCGCACGCGCTGCTCGCGAACCAGCTCCTCGGAGGCTCTCATGAGACATTGGTCGAAGGGCGGAAGGCCGGCGCCATCCGTCCCCGCCGCCTCGATTTCGGCTTCTGTCATTCCGGTCTTGCGCGCGATGGTCACATGATGGTGTGCCTCGTAGACGTCGCCGGCGAGCGCGAGGGTCCGTATGCAGAGGATTTCCCGGTCCCTGGCCGGCAAACTGGAACCTCGAATGAGCCTGTCGAGGAACGGCAGGAAGACACGGTACATGCCCGGATGCTGCACGAGGACTCGGGAAAAGTTCAGGTGATGCCAGTCGCCAACGAGTGCCCTCTGCTCCTCGGTGAACTTGTCGGGTGAGAGCGCGGCAATACGAACTGGTTCCTGGCGCATGGAGCTCCCTTTAAAACGCATTAAAGACAAGCATGATCCGGCAGACAGCACATCATAGTATTGGGGCCGGATCATGCGCTCGACATCTCGCGCCGATCCATATGCACCTCGCGCCTTGTCGATCATCAACACGATCAACCTTTATGGTTTGGAGCGCCCGCGCGGCCTCAAGGCGCCGAGGGCCACCACCGGGATTCAGCTGGACGAAAATTTGCTCCCCGCGGCAGGGCGGACGGCGCGGGTATCGTCAAAGAGATGAAGGCCTGAGGCGGCCGATCCCGTGCCGGTCGATGATCTTCATGGGTTGAGCGGGAGCAATTCCGCCTGTAGCTATATATCCCCCACCGGCGCCGGGGCGGTCAACGGATCAATTGAGTGGAATCGTGCTGAAAGGCGGCCCGGGGGCCGGCCGAGCCACGGCTACGGGATGGAATGTGCTCTTGTTTACAACCCGAATGGCCCGTCATAAGGTAGCCTCCACAAGGCGACCGTTTGCGACGGTCATGCCGCTCGGGCCCGACTCTTATGGTCACACCAAAGCCGAGACTCTCACGCACATTGCTCTGGACCGCTGTCGCGCTGGTGGTTCTGGGAGCCGCCCTCGCGTACATCGTCGCAGCCCCCGGGGCCACCGATTTTGCCCACGGAAAGCGAGTCGCGCTGGGCGCCTATTCCGGCCAAGATCCCAGCGGCGTCCCCAAGGAGCTCGAGAACGCGGCTCTCGTCGAGCGCGGTAAATATCTAACCCGTGCCGCGGATTGCGTCGTGTGTCATACGGCGAAAGACGGCACTCCGTTCATCGGAGGGCGCGCCTTCGTGCTGCCCTTCGGCACGTTGTATTCGACGAACATTACCCCGGATCCGGACACCGGCATCGGCAACTACTCCGACACCGACTTCTTGAACGCCGTGCACCGGGGCATCGGACGCGGCGGAAAGAAGCTCTATCCCGCAATGCCGTATCCGAGCTACACCCTGATGTCGGATGCGGATGCGTTGGCAATCAAGGCCTACCTCCTCACGTTGACGCCGGTGCACGCTCCAACACGCAGGAACACCCTGGCGTTCCCGTTCAATCAGCGGGCGCTCATGTCCCTGTGGTCCGCGCTTTTCAATCCCGATCGACGCTATAGGCCGAACGCCGAGCAGAGCGATGACTGGAATCGCGGGGCCTATCTCGTCGAGGCCATGGGACACTGCGGCGAATGTCACACGCCCCGGAACGTATTCTTCGGATTGAACAATCGAAGGAAATTTCAAGGCTCCGTGCAGGCGGGTTGGCGTGCCTATAACATTACCGGCTCCCGCGACAGTGGCGTCGGCGCCTGGAGCGATACGGACCTTGCTCAGTATCTGTCGCAAGGGTTTGCAGCAGGTCACGGCGCGGCCTCCGGACCCATGGGTGATGAGATAAATGAAAGCACCAGCCGGCTGAGCTCGGGCGACATCCGGGCCGTGGTGACGTACTTGCGAACGATCCCCGCGCTCCGCAGCCGCGACCTGAGTGCTCCTCGATCGACGCCGGCGCCGGCGCAGCCTGGATTCGATGATCAATCTCGCGCCAATGCTCGTGGCCTCGAAGTCTATGAAGGAGCCTGTTCAGGCTGCCACGGATGGACGGGCACGGATTCCGTGATCGCCACCGCGAACCTCATCGGCACGCGCGCCGTGAACGATCCCACGGGGATCAATGCCGCGCAAGTCATCGTCCACGGCGGCGCTCACCGCACGACAGAGCTCGGGGCACCCATGCCCTCGCTCGACCACACCTACTCGGACGCCGACATTGCTGCGGTCACCAATTATGTGACGGCGCGTTTCGGTCTCAAGAGCGCCGCATTGAGCCCTTCAGATGTCGAGAAGCTGCGCTCGGCGGATTGAACTGCGCCATATCGGGTAACAAAAGGACCATCGATGCCCCAATTCCAACTCGAGGTCAACGGCACGGGAGTCACCGCAACCGCCGATGATCCGGCGATGCCATTGCTCTATTTCTTGCGCAACGATCTGGGCCTGCACGGTCCGCGGTTCGGTTGTGGGCTCGGCCAATGCGGCGCCTGCACGGTACACATCGATGGGGCGGCGGTCCGGTCGTGTGTGTATCCGATCGGCAATGTGCGCGGAAAGGTCACGACGCTCGAGGGTCTGGGGACGAATGAAAATCCCCACCCCGTGCAGCGGGCGTTCATCGAGGAGCAGGCGGTGCAATGCGGCTACTGCATCAACGGCATGATCATGCAGGCTGCCGCATTCTTGAAGCGCGTGCCGAAGCCCACCGAGGAGGACGTGCGTCGAGAGCTGCGCCCGAATCTGTGCCGCTGCGGAACTCATCTACGAATCGTTCGCGCGGTGATGCGCGCGTCGCAAGCCTAGCGGGAGCCGCCGAGTGAGCACCCTCATCGATCGCCGCGCGCTTCTCAAGGGGTCAGGCGCCTTGATCGTGAGCTTCGCCTTCCCGGCGCCTTTTGGCCGATCGGCGGCAACGAACGGACCGAAGCCGGTCGACTTGAATACCGTGGAGAGCTTTCTCGCCATGGGCACCAACGGCGAGGTCACCGTTTACTCCGGTAAGGTCGACCTCGGCACGGGCGTTCGGACCGCGCTCTCCCAGATCGTGGCCGATGAGCTCGACGTGCCATTTTCCAAAGTCACCCTCATCCAGGGCGATACCGATTTGACGCCCGATCAGGGTGTCACCTATGGGAGCCTGTCGGTCCAGAATGGCGGTGCTCAGCTTCGCCAGGCGGCGGCGACGGCGCGCCGGGCTCTGTTGCAAGAGGCGGGCAAGCGATTCGATGCGCCGCCGGACTCGCTGCGCATCGCCGACGGACTCGTCACGGGCCCCGGCGGCAAGAGTCTGCCGTTGCAGGCGCTCATCGGTCCGCACGCACTGCAGCTTGCGATGGACAAGACGGCGCCTCTCAAGGCACCGGAGGACTTCAAGTATGTGGGCCATCCGGTGCCGCGTCTCGACATCCCGGACAAAGTGACCGGCCGCTTCACGTTCATGCAGGACTTCAAGATCCCGGGCATGTATCACGGCCGCGTGGTGCGGCCGCCGGCGATGGGCGCCTCGATCGTGAGCGTCGATGAAAGCTCGGTGGCCGGCATCGCCGGCATCGTCAAGGTGGTTCGTCAAGAGAACTTCCTCGGCGTCGTCGCCGCCGACGAATGGGCCGCCATCAAGGGCGCCCGGCAACTCGCCGTCCAGTGGTCCGAGTGGCTGGGATTGCCGGATGAGCGGTATCTGTGGGATCACGTTCGCAACACCAAGATCGTAAAGGACGACGTGACGAGCAATAAAGGCGACTCGAGTGGTGCGATGAGCGGCGCCGCACACCGCCTTGCTGCGACCTACGACTTCGCGATTCACACGCACGGCTCGATCGGGCCTTCCTGCGCCGTCGCGCAGTTCGAGGGCGGCCGTCTCACCTGTTGGAGCGCCTCGCAAGGCACGCACAATCTGCGCAAGCAGCTCGCGGCCATGTTCTCTCTGAAAGACGATCAGGTCCACTGCGTCTATGTCGACGGCGCGGGTTGTTACGGGCGCAACGGCCACGAAGATGCCGCCGCGGACGCCGCGCTGCTCGCCCGCGCCGTGAATGCACCGGTTCGCGTGCAGTGGATGCGCAATGACGAGCATGGCTGGGACCCCAAGGGTCCTCCCACCCTGCTCGACATGCGCGCGGGAATCGACGCCAATGGCAAGATCAGCGCCTGGGAGTCCGAGCTCTACATTCCGAACGGCGCCGCAGGATACGTGGCACTTCTCGGTGCCGACCTCGCCGGGCTCAATAGCCTCGGGACACTGAGCCCCGGCGGGGTCATTCAAGATCTCGCGATTCCCTATACGATCGAAAACGTCAAGACGACCGCGCATCGATTGGAATCGACGCCTTTTAGGCCGGCGTGGATCCGCTCACCCGGAAGAATGCAGAATTCGTTCGCGAACGAGTCCTTCTTCGACGAGATCTCAGCCCAGGCGGGCATCGATCCTCTGGATGCGCGGCTTCAGTATTTGAACGATTCTCGCGGCAAGGAACTGCTCGAACGCCTTGCCGTCACCAGTGGTTGGCGAAAGCGCCCCAAGCCGGATCGCCATGCGCCCACGAGCGCGGGTAGAGGCCTGGCGTATGTAAAGTATGAACTCGTGAGAACCTACGTGGGCGTCGTGTGCGAAGCGGAGGTCGACCGAAAGACGGGCCGGATTGCGGTAAAGAGGTTTTTCGTCACGCACGACTGCGGGCAAATCATCAATCCGGACGGCGTGCGCAATCAGATCGAGGGCATGGTGCTGCAGACCGTGAGCCGCGTGATGAAAGAGCAGGTGCACTTCAACCGGTCGAGTGTGACGAGCCTCGACTGGGCGAGCTACCCCATTCTGCAGTTCCCCGAGATTCCGGAGGTCGTCATCGATCTCATCGATCGCCCCCACGAGGTGCCATGGGGCGCCGGCGAGCCGGCGGCCGCGCTGGTGCCCGCCGCCATCAGCAATGCAGTATTCGACGCCATCGGCGTGCGGCTTCGGTCGGTGCCGTTCACCCCGGCCAAAGTCAAGGCGGCCATCGAGCGCGGCGTCGCGTGAACCCGGCGGCGCCGAGCGCCAATACCTTGGGGCAGATTCTGCACCGGACTGCGCGGCGCTCACCCTCATCCACTGCGCTTCGCTGCGGCGAAATCTCCTGGACCTATGCGGAGCTCGATTCCAGGGTCCGGCGCGCGTCGGCCGGACTTGCAAGACTGGGCATCGGCAAGGGCGACCGGGTGGCGGTCCTCTCCCTCAACTCTCAGGATTTTGTCGTCGTCCGATTCGCCATTGCCCGACTGGGGGCGGTCGTCGTGCCCGTCAACTTCATGCTCCGCCCTCACGAGATCGCCTACATCCTGCAGCATTCCGAGGCGAAGTTGCTTTTCGTGGATGGCGGGTTCGCCGAGACCGCGTGCGCGGCTATGGCGCTCGGCACGGCCGTCGAGACCCTCGTGTGGCTCGCGGGCGAAGCCTCGACGTCACCGCCCGAGGGTATGTTGACGCTCGACCAGCTGCTCGAGACGGACGATGGATCGGAGCCGCCGGTCGATTCGAGAGATCTGGCACAGATCATCTACACGAGCGGCACGGAGGCGCTGCCCAAGGGCGCCATGCTCTCGCACGAATCCGTGATCACGCAGTATTGGAGCTGTATCGTCGACGCCGAGATTCACACCGGCGATACCATGCTCCATGCCCTGCCGCTCTATCACTGCGCGCAGCTCGATTGCTTCCTCGGCCCGGGAATCTACGTCGGCGCTGTGAATGTCATTACGAATCGGCCGAGCCCGGACAACCTCCTGCGCCTGCTGGCGCAACACCGGATTACCTCCTTCTTCGCGCCGCCGACCGTCTGGATATCGTTGCTGCGCTCGAGCGGCTTTGATCGAGCGGATCTTTCGGCCCTGCGCAAGGCATATTACGGAGCCTCGATCATGCCGGTCGAGGTCCTGCGAGAGATGCAGCGGCGGCTGCCGCAGCTGCGCCTGTGGAATCTTTACGGCCAGACTGAGATGGCCCCGCTCGCGACGGTTCTGAAACCCAGAGACCAGCTGCGCAAGCCCGGCTCCGCAGGCCGCCCTTGCATTCATGTCGAGACACGAGTGATAGACGAGGCCGGCATCGATGTCGCTCCCGGTGTGGTGGGCGAAGTCGTGCATCGCTCGCCGCATCTCTTCGCGGGATATTGGCGCGATGCGGAGCGCACCGCGGCCGCATTCGAGGGAGGATGGTTTCACAGCGGCGATCTTGCCACGATCGATGAGGAGGGATACCTCACCATCGTCGATCGCAAGAAAGACATGATCAAAACGGGCGGTGAGAACGTCTCGAGTCGCGAAGTGGAAGAGGTCGTCTATCGGCTGCCGCAGGTTGCCGAGGTCGCCGTGATCGGGCTCCCCCACCCGCGATGGATCGAGGCCGTGTCTGCGGTCGTCGTGCTGCGCGACGGTCATGCCTTGACCGGGGATATCGTGATCGCCCACTGTCGCGAGCACCTGGCTCACTTCAAGGTGCCGAAAGTCGTGGTATTTGCCGCTGAGCTTCCGAAAAATCCCAGCGGGAAAGTGTTGAAGCGCGAGCTGCGCGTCGCGCACGCCGCGGCCGCGTCGGCTGGCACTTCGGCCTGAGCTTTCGAGGACTCACACGCCGGCTGATCGGCGACCGCCTCCTCTGTTGCGGCGCATTGTTGAACCTGCCTGAATCGCCTGCTCATCGAAGCATGACGAATGTAATTCTCGGGCGGTTGCACGAGCAGCCGTGCGCGCGGATGATGATTCCAATTTCCCGATCGAGTACGAGCTGTCTATGAAGGCCGTGGTCCTGGAAGAAACGCGCCGCATCGCCGTGCGAGAGGTTCCCGACGCACAGATGCGAGAAACCACCGATGTACTGCTGCGTGTTACCTCCACCGCCATCTGCGGCACCGATCTGCATTTCTATGAAGGTCGCATGCGCGGCATCGAAGGGTCGGTAATCGGTCACGAGCCTCTGGGTGTCGTCGAGGAAATCGGCAGCGCCGTCAAAAACCTCAAGAAGGGCGACCGCGTGGTCGTTCCTACCCACATCTGCTGCGGCTTCTGCGCGATGTGTGTCGAGGGACATTCGTCCGCTTGTCTCACGACCAATCCGGGGGAGGCGGGCGCGGCCTATGGTTATCCGAACAAGGGGGGATACCAGGGCGCGCAAGCCGAGTTGCTGCGCGTACCCCTGGCGGATGCGAACTGTCTCAAGCTCCCCGGTGAGCCCGGCGATGCCTGGGAAGATGACTTCGTGCTCCTCGCAGATGCCTTCACGACGGGGTATCACGCCGCCGCGATCGTAGACGTCGCTCCGGCAGACACGGTCGCGGTCTTCGGCGCCGGCGCAGTGGGGCTGCTCGCGGCGTACTCCGCGCGGCTCCGAGGCGCGGCGCGCGTCTATGTGGTTGATGCGGTTCCCGAGCGCCTGGATAAGGCCGGCGAGCTGGGGGCCCATCCCATCAACTTCCTCGCCGGGGATCCGGTGGAGCAAATCAGGGAGCAGCAGTCCAAATGGCGCTCCGGTCCCGCTTTCCGGCAGGAGAAGCCGCTCGGCGGCGTCTCCTGCGCCATCGACGCGATAGGATTTCAGGCGCGCTCGAAATCGGATTTCAATCGCGAGGACCCGTTGTGGGTGACCGAGGCAATGGCCGAGCTTCTCAATCCCGCCGGCCGTCTCGCAATCATCGGCGTCTGGCCGCTCAAAGATCCCAACGCCGCCGCAACGCCCCTCCAACAGGGCAGGCTGACGGTGCCCTGGGCCAAGCTTTTCAACAAGAATGCCCGCATCATGATGGGACGCGACGATGACACCCGATGGAACCGCAAGCTGCGCGACATGATCATCACCGGCGCCGCCAAGCCCGCGTCGATCGTCAGTCACCGGCTATCCCTGACCGAGGCAGCTGCCGCCTTCGCGAAATTCGATGCCCGGACGGAGGGCTACATCAAGGTGGTTCTCAAGCCGTGAGTCCGGGTGCAGACATCCGGCGGTACGAGAAGAACCTGCGCGATGAGCTGGATGGCGCCGCGCTCTACGCCGCGCTCGCGGCGGCGGAAGTCGTCGATTGGGAGTCTCAGCATTGGCGCCGACATTGGCCGCTCAGAGCCCTGGCATCGCGGCGCGTCCGGCAACAGCCTTCGGGCTGCGGTCCTGGGCGCGAATGACGGTCTCGTCTCGAACTTTTGTCTTCTGATGGGAGTCGCCGGTGCCGGCAGCACTCCCCGCGCCATCATTCTGACGGGATTTGCAGGATTGATCGCCGGTGCCTGTTCGATGGCGCTCGGCGAATGGTTGTCCGTCAGCAATGCGCGGGAGCTCGCAGCCACCCAGATCGAGCGGGAACGCGAGGAGATCGAGCAGACGCCCGAATCGGAACAGCACGAGCTCGCGTTGATTCTGCAAGCGAAGGGATTGCCCAAGGCCGAGGCGCAGACCGCTGCGGGCCGCATCATGAGCAACAAGCCCGCCGCGCTCGACATGCTTGCCCGGGAGGAGCTCGGCATCGATCCGCAAGAGCTCGGCGGCAATCCTTGGACGGCTGCCGCCGTATCCTTCGGCCTGTTCTCGGTGGGCGCGCTCGTGCCGATCATCCCGCTCATCACACTGTCCGGGCAAGCGGCGATCGGAGGCTGCGTTGCTGCAAGCGGCATCGCGCTCGCCGCCATCGGCGTCCTCACCTCGCTGTTCAATGGGCGATCACCGTGGTTTTCCGGCGCTCGCCAGGTCCTGTTCGGATGCGCCGCCGCTGCCGTGACCTATGGCTCCGGCGCTCTGCTCGGCCTCTCGCTGAAGTAGTCGGTCGACACGGTGCGCGCGCGTTGTAGCGCTCTAGCCCTCCTTGAAGGGGAAGGCATAGGTGCGCTTGCCGGTAGCCGCGAACACGGCATTGGCGACTGCCGGCCCGAGCGGAGCGACCCCGGGCTCCCCTACGCCCGTCGGCGGCTCCGCCGAGGGTACGATGTACACCTCGATCTTCGGCATCTCGTTCATCCGCAGCACGCGATAGTTGTTGAAGTTCGCTTGCTCCACGCGGCCATCTTTGAGCGTGATCGCGCCATAAAGCGCCGCACTGAGTCCGAAGCCGATCCCGCCTTCCATTTGGGCCGTGATGATGTCCGGATTGATCGGTGTTCCGCAGTCGACCGCGCATACCACTCGATCGACCTTGATTTCGCCCGAATCGGACACCGTGACCTCGGCCACTTGCGCGACAAAAGTCTTGAAAGCTTCGGCGACGGCGATGCCGCGACCCCTGCCCTTCGGCAATGGGCCGCTGTTCCAGCCGGCTTTTTTTGCCGCGAGCTCGAGCACCCCCAGCAGGCGCGGAGATTGCGTCAACAGCGCGCGCCGGTAAGCGACAGGATCCTTGCCCGCCGCGTGCGCAGCTTCATCGATGAAGGACTCCACGGCAAAGGTCGTGTGCGAGCTGCCGACGACGCGCCACCAAAGCACCGGCACGCCGGTTTGTGTCGTGGCCAATTGCACATCGATGTTCGGAATGGCGTAGGCAATGTTGGCGGCTCCCTCGACGGAGGTGGTGTCGATGCCGTTCTTGATGAGACCGGTCATGGGGGTTCCGGCCAAGATCGACTGTCCGACGATCGTATGCCGCCAACTCGTGACCGCACCCTGTGCATCGAGTCCCGCCTCGAGCTTGTGGTAATACATGGGCCGGTACAGCCCCCCTGTGATGTCGTCCTCGCGCGTCCATTGCAGCTTGATCGGCGTACCGTCGGCCCCGCAAGCCTTCGCGATGGACACGGCCTCGACGATGTAGTCGGATCCTGAGTTCGCCCGGCGGCCAAAGCTGCCGCCCGCGTACAAGGTATGAATGCTCACCTGTTGTGGATCGAGCCCCGCGGTCTTCGCGGCGTTCGCCTGATCCACCGTTTGGAATTGATCGCCCGCCCAGATCTCGCAGCCGTTGGCAGTCAACTTGACCACCGCGTCCAATGGCTCCATCGGCGCATGTGCGAGATAGGGAAATTCGAAGCCCGCGGAGATCTTGTGCACGGCCTTGCCCATCGCCGCCGACGCATCCCCCGATTTGCGCGCCGAAAGACCCGATCCATCCGCAAGCTTGCGGTATTCCGCCATGATGTCGGCGGAGCTGCGCTTTTCCGCATGCGTGTCGTCCCACTGCACCTTGAGTGCATCGCGGCCCTTCTTCGCGGCCCAGAAGCTCGTTGCGACCACGGCAATCCCACGCGGTGTCTCTATGACTTTCACGACGCCCGGCACGGCAGCCGCCGCGGTCGCATCGAAAGAGGCGATGGTCGCCCCGAACAGGGGCGGCCGTCTGAGCAGCGCCACCCGCATTCCAGGCATGGCCACATCGATCGTGAACCGGGCCGTCCCGTCGCACTTCGCCGGAACGTCGACACGCGCCACGCGCCTGCCGATGAGCCTGAAGTCCTTGGGATCCTTGAGCGGCGCCGTGTCGGGGACCGGGAGCGCGGCCGCAGTCTTTACGAGCGAGCCGAAGGTCGCCTGGCGCTTCCGGGTCGAGTCGTACACGACCCCGTTCTCGACGGTGAGCGATGCCGCCGGAACTTGCCATTGCTTGGCGGCGGCCGCCAGCAACATCGCGCGCGCCGTGGCACCCGCAACCCGCAGCTGCGTCCAGGAATTCGACATCGCGGAGCTTCCTCCGGTGCCCTGTATATTGCCGAAGACGAGATTGTAATAACGCTTGGCGTCGGCCGGCGCGCTCTCGACCCGCACCTTCGTCCAATCCGCATCGAGCTCTTCCGCCACGATGGTCGCAATCCCGGTGTAAGCCCCCTGCCCCATTTCGACATGTTTGGCGATCACCGTCACACGGTCGTCCTCGCCGATCCGGAGAAACGCGTTGGGGGCGAACGCGGCGTCCGCCTCCCGGCCCGCACTCTTTGCCGTGCCATTCCACTCGAAAGCAACCGTGAGAACCGTGAGCGCGGTCGCGCCCTTCAAGAACTCGCGCCGCGTCGGATGTGGCAGGGACCGCGCACTCACGAGGATACCTTCGCGGATCGGGAGGCAAGGTGAATGGCCGCGCGGATGCGCGAGTAGGTACCGCAGCGGCAAATGTTTCCGCTCATGGCGGCGTCGATATCGGCGTCGCTCGGCTGCGCATTGGTCTCGAGCAACGCGGCGGCCGACATGATCTGTCCGGACTGGCAGTATCCGCATTGCGGGACCTGCAGCTCGATCCATGCCGCTTGTACGGCCCTCCCGGTGCTGCTCGCGAGCCCCTCGATGGTCGTGACCTTCCGGCCGGCAACGCTCGAGAGCGGCGTGACGCAGGAACGTATCGGCTTGCCGTCGAGATGCACGGTGCACGCACCGCACATGGCGATTCCACAACCAAACTTCGTCCCAGGCAGACCCGCCGTTTCGCGGATGGCCCAGAGCAAGGGCATATCGCCATCGGCTCTCAAAGTGGTGGGTTGATCGTTCAGGGTAAAAGTAATCGGCATGACAAACTCCGCGTGATCACCCTAATTCTACAAGATCTGTGTCTGACGCCGTCGGGAGTTACATGTCGCGCGATGTCCGCCGCAAGGTCAGATTGATGCGTCCGCCCTCGAGCAAGGGTGATTGCCTCGGCAGATCGGAGGTACCTGGCCGAATGCCCTCGACGCCATGGTAGATGAGCCGCGATGGGCCGCCGAACCAGACGACGTCGCCGCTTCGCAGCTCGAGCCGGCGTAGCGGCGCCTTTCGAGTCGCGCCCCCCAGAACAAATGTCGCGTCGTCACCGAGCGAGATTGAAACCACGGGAGCCTCGAGGCTTTCTCCCTTGTCCTGATGCAGACCTAGCCTGGCTTCCTGATCATAGAAATTGATGAGGCACAGATTGGGCAGCTCGCGTTCCGCGGTGACATCGGCCCAAATGCGCAGCAGTCGCTCTGGAATTGCGGGCCAGCGCTCCCCGGTGATGGGATGTGTGGGTTGGTATCGATACCCGCCCTCGCGATCGGTGACCCACCCATACTCCCCCGCGTTGCTCATTCGAACACTCAGCGGCGCGCCGGTTCGGGGCATTTTCTGTTGAAACAGGGGCGCCTTCTCGAGAAGCGCTTCAACTTCCGACAGAACGAGGCTCTGCGACGCCGCATCGAGATATCGGGGAAGATAATGAAAGCCGGCCGGGAACGACTCGACGTCCTCCAACTCGAGCCTGCGCTGGTTCTTGCTCGCTTTTGACATTCATGCGTGAACTGATAATTTGGATGCAGCCTACGATGGGGGCATTGCGATGCATATCAATAAACTCGGAGTCTGGGCCGCCCTCGATAGCCTGCCGGCGGCAAGTGCCGCCGCTTTCGCGCGGCGCGTGGAGGGCTGGGGCTACGCTGCCTTATGGATCCCGGAAGGGGTGGGTCGCGAGGTTTTTTCCGCCTCGGCGTGGCTTCTGGCCAACACCAGCGCGCTGATCGTCGCGACCGGGATCGCCAACATTTACGCACGCGATCCCGTGGCCGCTGCGGCAGCGCAGAAGGGTCTCAACGAACAGTCGGGCGGCAGGTTCCTGCTCGGTCTCGGCGTCTCCCACATCCCTCTGGTGGAAGGCTTTCGCAAACTCACGTACGGCAAGCCTCTCGCCGCCATGCGCAACTACTTGCGAGGCATGGCAGAGGCGGATTATGGCTCGGTGCCGCCGCCGTCAGCTCCCGAGACCGTTTTGGCCGCGCTTGGCCCGAAGATGCTCGCGCTCTCAGCCGAGCTCGCGGACGGTGCGCATCCGTACAACGTAACCCCGGACCATACTCGACGGGCGCGCGCGATTCTCGGAGAGGGCAAACATCTCTGCGTTGAGCAGGCCGCGATTCTGGACACGAATCCTGCCGATGCGCGCGCCACGGCACGCCGGTTTCTCTCCATCTATTTGGGGCTGCCTAACTATGTGGAGAACTGGAAGCGATTGGGTTTCACCGATGCCGACTTCGCGGGCGGCGGCTCGGATCGATTGATCGACGCCGTCATCGTCTGGGGCGATGAAGGGACAATTCGCGCCCGCATCGAGGAGCATTGGCAGGCAGGCGCGGATCATGTGTGCGTGCAGGCTATCGGCCCCAATGCACTGCCCGATGAGCGCTTGCTGTCACTGCTGGCACCGCGGCCGCCGGTTGCGGTCTAGGTCTAGAGGACGCCTCTCTCCCGTCGTAGACTCCCTCCACACGCGGTGCTTGACAATACATGTATATGCATGTATTGTGGCGACAAGGATCAAGACCATGAAACTGCAATCACTTCCCTGCTATTGCGCGACCCTGCGTCAAGCCGCTCGGGCCATAACCGCGCTGTACGAGGAAGTCCTCGGCGAAAGCGGGCTCCACGCGACTCAGTACACTGCCCTGCAGGTGCTGAAGAGCGCGCCGCATCTCACCACCACCGAGCTCGCCGAGGCAATCGGCATGGATCAAACCACCGCAACCCGAACGCTGGCTCTCATCCGAAAGAGCGGACTCGCGATTGACTCATTGGGCAGTGACCGTCGCGAGAAGCGTTGGGCATTGACTCCCGAAGGCGAGAAGACCTATCGCACCCTTCGACCCAAATGGGAGGCAGCGCAGGAAGCGTTGGAAAGCCAATTGGGGCGCGCCGAGGCGGCCGCGCTCAAAAAGGCGGCGTTTCTTGCCGCCAGCAAGCTTGGATCGAGATAGAGATTCGTCTTCGCGGATCGCGTCTGGGTGTCTTATACATGCATATACATGTGTTATTGATTGCAACAAACCGGAGTACCGTCATGACAAGATCGATGTTGAACAAATTCGTCGGCCGCCCGCTCCTGCTCGCATCTGCGGCGTACCTCTTGAATGTGGGAGACGCACAAGCGCAAGCACGCGAGCTTCTCACCGGCGGTGAGGGTCGCGCGGTGGCGGCTAGAAGCCGTCCGGTGATTTCGACTCAAACCTCGGGGCCCGCCGTTACCCCGCAAGAGCAGGCGCGCCGCCTGATTCTGGGAGCGCCCCGCGTTGAAACGAAGACCACATCACCTTCGGATGCCGCCCGCCGACGCATTCGCGGCGTCTATTCGGATCCGCAGCTGCTGGCCGAGCGGATGATCCTCGGACGAAACGGCTAACCGAGGACTGCAAGGGATCGAAAATTACGCGGTCGATTAATTTGCGCGCGCTTCTCGTGGTATTTTTGCATCTCGAAACAGCAACTTGCCTGAAAGTCCAGTGAAGCGCCGCGCAACCCCATAGGCAAACGGTTATTTGAAAAAATCGGGCAGGGCCCGTACCTTTGAGCGCCGGCGATTGGGGATACGCTTGTGACGGCTTCGATATTCTTAAGCTATGCCTCGGAAGATCGCGAGGCCGCGCGATCCATCGGCGATGCGTTGACGAGCTGCGGTCTCGAAGCCTGGCTCGACCAGAGCGAGCTCGGGGGCGGCGACGCCTGGGACCAGAAGATCCGCAAACAAATCCGCGAATGCGATTATTTCATGCCGATCATCTCCGCGCGGACCGAGGCGCGCCCCGAAGGTTATTTCCGTCGCGAATGGCGCCTTGCGGTCGAGCGCACGCTCGATATGGCGGACGACCACCTGTTTCTGCTTCCGGTCGTCATCGACGATACGGTCGAGGCGCAGGCGCGTGTCCCCGACAAATTTCTCGCCGTCCAATGGCTGCGGCTTCCCGGAGGCCGGCCGACGACCGCGCTCGAGGCATTGTGCCGCCGGATCGTATCCGGCCCGGTAATCGATCCACAGCCGCCTCGAACATCGGCCGGCCGAGTCAAGAACTCCAGCGCACCGGCGTACCGCGCACTTGCACCCGGTGCGCTTCGCGCCAGCGCCTACCCGCCTTTTCCGCGGGCGGAGCCCGGTCAGCGGCTGCACCACTGGATCCAAGCGCTCGGGTGGCTATTTCAATCGGCGTGGATCTCTTTCCAGCGTCTGCCCCGATGGCTGCGCGTCATCCTGTATTTTTGGGCGGCGATCGCGCTGCTGTCGATGTGCCGCGACCATCACGACAGCTCGGCCAGCTCGAGGAGCGATGCGAAGAAACTCAAACTCATCACCGATCAGTACCAGGGCAGCAAGAATCCCGCCGACATCGCGAAGCTCGCTGCCCAGATCGCGCGCCAATTTTCCGACGAGTCATCGGACCACGCCGCCCCGAACCCGGTGCTTGCCATCCCGTTCGCGGCGCCGGCCGGCGATACGGCGGCGGAAAAGCTGGCAGATGCCGCATTCGCCCAAACCTACGGGAGACTCGCGTTGTCGCACCACGGTCATATCGACCTCGACAAGGATTCCACCGCGTCGACGGATCCGCATGGCGCGCTCAAGAGCGCGCGAGCCCATGGCGCCACTTATGTCGTCTATGGTGCGGTCGGCCACCAACCTTCGGGAGAAGCGCTGGTCGTCAACGTAGCGAGCGCGGTGGACGGCTCGGTGCTATGGACTCAGACGTATCCCATGGGAAGCGCCGATGCGTCAAAGATCGCGACCCAAGTGGACTCCAACGTGCCGAAGCTCGACGGCAATTAGGCTAGTGCGCTTTAGAGTATCTGTAGGATAGACTGAAGATGCGATCAAACGCACCATAGCCATGGATCCGATACCCAACCACCTCCCCGGCAGGCGAGTACTCGCGGCCGCGCTCATGCTGCTGGCAGCTCCGCTGGCGCTCGGTATCACCGCCGAGGATCTGGCCGTGAAGAACGTCGAGGCCCGAGGCGGCCTCGAAAAACTCCACGCCATCCAGACGCTGCGACTTTCCGGAAAAGTCCTGGTCAACGGCGGGATGATCGAGCTCCGGTACGTGACCCTCGTCAAGCGTCCGCGGTCGATTCGGTACGAGGCCCAACTACAAGGCCTCACGCAAGTGCAGGCCTTCGACGGCTCGCAGGCCTGGCAGATCAACCCGTTCCAGGGTCGCAAGGACCCGGAGAAGCTGTCGGCCGACGACGCCAAAGGCATGGGCGAGGATGCGGCGGACATCCTGGGGCCCCTCGTCGATTACAAGGAAAAAGGCTACAAGCTCGATTATCTGGGCACCGAGGATGTCGACGGCACCCAAGCGCACAAGTTGCGCGTGACGCGGCCGAACGGCGATATCCTCTTCGTCTATCTCGACCCCGACTATTTTCTGGAAATCCGCACCTTGAGCCGTCGCATCGAGCATGGTGTGCCGAACGAAACGCTCACAGATTACGGCGATTACGAGAAGGTTGCGGGGGTCTACCTTCCTCTCGCACAAGAGTCGGGCCCGAAAGGCTCCACCGACCGGCAGAAAGTACAGTTCGACACTGCCGAAGCCAACGTGACGATCGACGATGCCATTCTCCATTTTCCCGTGGCGCATGGCGGGGCGACGCCGGCCAAGTGACACCCGGGAGTATTTCGTGGATATGAAACCTGCAGCGCTGGCGGCGGCTCTCCTCTCGATTGCAGCCGGCACGGCGGAAGCTGCTGCGAGTGCCGCTCCGGCGGGCGCGCCCGCGATCGACGCAGGCGTGGTGTCGGGACTGGGGGCGCGCAATATCGGCGCCGCCGCGATGAGCGGGCGGATCTCGGCGCTCGCGGGCAACACCGATCCATCCGGCAAGTTGACGCTATTCGTCGGCGCGGCGAGCGGCGGTGTCTGGAAGTCGACCGACGGGGGAACCACTTTCAAGCCCGTGTTCGACGAACAACCGGTGCAGTCCATCGGCGCGATCGCGCTCGACCCCTCCAACCCCAAGAACGTCTGGGTCGGCACCGGCGAGTCCTGGACGCGCAACAGCGTCTCCATTGGAGACGGCATCTACCGGTCGACCGACGGAGGAGAGACCTGGACCCCGGCGGGGCTTCCGGACTCGGAGCGGATTACCAAGATCATCGTGGATCCGCGCGCCGCCGACACGGTCTACGCCTGCGTTCCCGGCCGGCTCTGGAGTGACTCGGCGGAGCGTGGACTGTACAAGACGACGGATGGCGGCAAGAACTGGTCGCTCGTGCTGAAGGGCGGCAATCTGTCGACCGGCTGCGGCAGCCTCGCCATGGACCCTAAAGATCCCGACGTGCTGTTCGCGGGTCTCTGGGACTTTCGGCGCAAGGGCTGGACATTCCGTTCGGGCGGCGAGGGCCCGAAGGCACCGTCCGGCAGCGGATTGTTCCGCAGTGCCGACGGCGGCAAGACCTGGACCGAGCTCACCCCGCAGGCAGGATTGCCGGCAAAGCCCTATGGGCGCATCGCTCTGGCCATCGCCCCGGGCAATTCGAAGACCGTGTATGCGTTCATCGAATCCACCGATTCCAAACTCATGATCTCGCACGATGGGGGGTCGACCTGGGAAGCGGGCGACAAGAGCCAATGGATGGTGTGGCGGCCCTTCTACTTTGCCAATCTCATCGTGGATCCAAAGGACGAGAAGCGCGTCTACAAGACCGACGGTGCGATGATCATGAGCGAGGACGGCGGCAAGAGCTTCAGCACCATCGGGGGCTTCGTCGGCATGCACGGCGATGTTCACGATGTGTTCATCGATCCTGCCAACTCACAGCATGTGTTTGCGGGCGATGACGGCGGGCTCTGGATCTCGTACGACGGTGCGAACAAGTGGTGGAAGACCGACAACCTGCCGATTTCTCAGTTCTACCACGTGAGTCTCGACGGCGCCGACCCGTACCGCGTGTACGGCGGTCTGCAGGACAACAGCTCCTGGGTCGGGGATTCTCAGTACCCAAGCGGCATCACGAGCTCGCGTTGGGAAAATATGTACGGCGGGGACGGTTTTTGGATGTTTGCGGACCCTTCCGATCCCAACTATGTGTTCGCCGAGTATCAGGGCGGCAGCATCGCACGAATCAACATGCGCACCCACGAGACGCGCGACATTCAGCCGAAGCTCGGCGCCGACGATCTCAGGCGCTACACCAAGCTGCGGTTCAACTGGAACACACCCATCGCGCTATCGCCCCATGAGCCCGGAACGGTTTATATCGGTTCGCAGTTCTTGCTGCGCTCACGCGATCACGGCCAGAGCTGGGATCGCATCTCGCCGGATCTCACCACGAACGACCCGCAGAAGCAGAAGCAGGAGCAGTCGGGCGGCGTCACGGTCGATAACTCCTCGGCCGAGATGCACACGACCATTTACTCCATCAGCGAGTCGCCTCTGCAGGCGGGACTGATCTGGGTGGGCACGGACGACGGCAACTTGCAGGTGACTCGCGACGGGGGTCGGCATTGGGACAATGTAATCGCCAAGGTCCCGGGAATGCCCAAGAATTCCTGGGTGAACTGGGTCCAGGCAAGCACGTTCGCCGCCGGCACCGCCTATGTGGCCCTCGATCGGCATACGATGGGGGATTTCGCGCCTTATGTTTACGCAACCTACGATTTCGGCAAGACCTGGAAGCCCCTGGTCTCCGCTCGCGAGCTCAAAGGCGTGAGCGGCTACGCGCATGTCATCAAGGAAGACAGTGTCGATCCGCGGCTGCTGTTTCTCGGGACCGAATTCGGGCTGTGGGTCTCCGTCGATGGCGGGGCGAACTGGGCGCAGTTCAAGGGAGGCCATCTGCCTGCAGTGGCGGTGCGCGATCTCGCCGTTCAGCCTCGCGACAGCGACCTCGTGCTGGCTACGCACGGGCGCGGAATCTGGATCGTCGATGACATCACGCCTCTTCGCAACCTTACCGGGAGTGTACTGTCGCAGGAGGCGGCGTTCCTCGAGGCGCGCCCTGTCGAGCAGCGTATCGAGGCGAACGGCGGATGGCCCAACGGCGCGGCCGCGTTCGTCGGAGCGAACCCGCCGGACGGCGCGGTGATCACCTACTATCAGCGCACGCGGCATCTGTTCGGCAAGCTCAAGATCGATATTCGAGACTCCGAGGGCAAGGTCATCGACGAAGTGCCGGCGAGCACGCGCCGAGGGATCAATCGGGTGGTCTGGACGATGCACTTGCGCCCGCCGCATGTGCCGCCGGCCGCCCAACTCGCCCAGGCCGGAACGCAGGGACCGCGTGTCCTACCCGGCGTCTATACGGTGCACATGGAAAAGAACGGCAAGGTCTATGAGACGAAGCTCACCGTCGGTCTCGATCCTCGTGTGACCTGGAACGACGCCGAGCGCAAAGCGCAATACGAGGCGGCCACCAAGGTCTATGCACTCTTCAACGACGAGTCGGCGCTTTTCGACCGCATCGCCGCCTTGCGCCAGGAAGTCTCCGACGCGAGCGAGCACGGGCATCCGAGCGCACCGCTCCTATCCCGACTGAAGGCGTTCGACGGCGAACTCGATACGGTGCGCAAGAAGATCGTCGCGACGACCGAAGGGGGAGCGATTACGGGCGAAGAGCGGCTGCGCGAGCACACCGACCAACTCTACGGTGCCATCACATCCTGGGACGGTCCGCCGTCGGCCTATCAGCTGGAGAACATCGCCGCCCTGCGCGCGCAGCTGAACGACATCAGCGCGGAATTCGAGCATCTGACGACCACGGACCTGCCGCCCCTCAACAAGGCATTACACGACTCCGGCGCCGAGCCGCTCGCCGTGCCTGCGTTGACGGCATTCGACGATGAGAACGATCGTCCGAGCAGCGGCGGGCCGCTCTCGAGCGCGCGTGCCGACCCCGATGCCGCTCGCGCCGTGGCGTTGCCGAAGAATCTTCGTCTCTGGAACTGAGCCCGCGGCGCGCCTTGCGCCGTCGGACCGCGATGTCCGCCGGTACTTCAGAACGTGTACGTGAAATTCACGCCGACCGACCGCGGCTTCTGATAGTAGGAGACCTGCTGGCCCTCGCTACCCGCATATGCGTAAGTGAGTGGGCGTGTGTCGGTCAGGTTCGTCACCCACAAGCTCGTGTCCCAGTGCGCCGCCGGGTTTCTGACGCCGATCCGCGCTCCGAGCGAGTGCCCGCGGCCGAACGTCGTGGGGTCCGCGAGGTAGGGGTGCTCGGCCCCGACATAATGGTCGTTCGCCTGTGCGTATAAACGAAGAGCGCCCGGGGCTGCATGCTCGTAGCTTACGAGCCAGGTGCCGCTGAATCGCGGCGCATCGGGCAGCATCTGGCCGACCTCGACGGGCGTGAACAGCGCGAGGCCATTGTCGTTGGTGAGCGTTTGGGTCACGCGAGCATGCAAGTACGTCGCGCCCAAGCGCACCTCAAGACCCTTGAGGGGCTGCGATTCGATGTCGGCCTCGACGCCATCGATCCGGGACCGGGGGACATTGCCGAGTCCCGCAATCAGCGGCTGCGTGCCGACGGGTCCCGCCCACAGCGACAGACTCGATTGACGATCCCGGATATCGGAGTCGAATACTGCCGCATCGACCTCGAGAGAATCGCCGAAATAGCGGCTCTTCATGCCCAGTTCGGCCGTGCGCACATGCTCGGGATTGACGTAGCCCCAGTCCACCTGGACCTGCGCCGGCTGCCCATAGAAGATGCCGGCCTTGTAGGCGGTCGCCAGGCTCGCGTACAAGAGCGCCTTGTTCGAAAGATGGTATTCCGGCTCGATTCGATATGAGACATTCTGGCTCGAGCGGGATTGATCGAGCGCCGCGAGCACGGTGCCCGGCACGATCGGCCCCGTGAAGTTGTTCGCCGCGTACGTGAGCAGCCCCGTCGGATCGATCGTCTTGCCGTCGAACGAGGCTTCATCGTGGGAGTAGCGCACTCCGGTCACGAGAGACCACCGCCTGGAGAAATGGGTCTCCGTGTGCGCGTACACACCCGCCGACTGCTGCGTCTGGATGAAGTTCTCTGCCGTGATGGCTTTGCCCGAATCGGTGATGGAGTCCGCGAGTCCGTAGACGAACGTCCAGTCGATCGAGTCGCGGCAGTGATACCAGTTTTGAGCGTACACGGCACCCACGATCCAGTCGATGAGGCCCGGGTCGGCGGAGGCCAGCCGCAACTCCTCGCTGAACTGCTGCTGCTGGTAGTTTTTGGTCCAGTTGTTGTCCGCGGCCGGGTAGCCATCGTAGTTATCGAAGCTGCGATCGGCGAAGTCGTCGAAATCGCTGATGGAGGTGAGCGTGATGCCGTCGAGTCGCACGTTCAATGTCGCAACAGCGCCCTCTCCGTTCTCATCCTTGTACAGCGGCAGGCCGCCCACCCGCACCCAGGTGCCGCCCGGGGGGCTGTCGAGAAGGCCTGCCGTCTTGAACGGCTGCGGCGGGATCAGGGCCTCGACGTTCGGTGTCGACGGCGACGCCGGCACCGAGTGATCATAGATGTAATGCAGAATGAGCAGCAGATCGGCTGCATCGGTGAGGCGGATGTCGAAGGATGCACGGATGCCGCCGCGATTCAGTTTCCCGTACTTTTCACCGGTGTCGATATCCGTCTGGTAGCCCGTCCCCTGCAGGGTCGCCGTCGCCGCGAGCCGCGCGTTGATAGACTCGCTCAACGGTCCGCCTACCGCCGTGCTCACGTCGAGGGTATTCCAACGGCTGTAGTCGACCTCCACATAACCCTCCAAATGGTCCGTCGGCCGGTTGGAGATGATATTGATCGCGCCACCCGCCGTATTCTTGCCATAGAGGGTGCCTTGCGGGCCCTTCAGGATCTCGACCCGGTCCACATCGAACAGAGCGCTCGTCAGGAATCCGGGGAAGCTCGCGAACACCTCGTCCAGGTAGATGCCGACCCCGCTGCTGTTGTTCATGTTGAAATCATCGAGTCCGATCCCGCGAATCAAGAACAACGGCGTGCTGTCGGTCGTCGCATTCATCGTCGAGAGACTGGGGGAGATGGTCGACAGAGCCAGCGGCTGCTGGATGCGCAGCGTTTGAAGCTCCCGTCCGCTCGCCGTATCGATCGCCACACCCACTTCTTCCGCCGTCTGAGTACGGCGTAGTGCGGTCACCACGATTTCTTCGAGAGACGTATCGGGCTCAGCGGCAACGGCCCCGATCGCCACGACAAGACCGGCCGCCAGAACCCCGATCACGGAGTTCCGTCCTGGCGAGCCGCCCTTCACGAGCGGTTGCGTAGCGAAGTGGAGCAGATGCCAGCCGAGAATGCCGCCAGTTCACGGCGCACTTGTTCGCGCATGTCTTAGGGTATCGTGCGGATATCAGGATTGAAATAGGCCACAGGCGGCGCGCCACTTCGCCGGGCCGCCCCGACGGCCCACAGGACTTGATCTTGACAGGCGGCCGGCGGGTTCGCGTTATCATAGGCCCGCCGCCTCACAACCGTCGTTGAGATAATAAGGAAGACCGATGGTCATCGCTCTCAGGGTTCCCCTAACGTCACTACTGCTTGCATCGATGCCGCTCGGTCACGCCGCTTCGGCGGCCACCGCCGTCGCAGCTCGGCCGGCCGCGCTCATCTCGCCGAATGCGTACAACGCCATTTCATGGCGGAGCATCGGGCCCTTCCGCGGCGGCCGCGCCGTCGCCGTCGCCGGCGTGCTCGGCTCTCCGAACGTGTTCTACTTCGGCGCCGTGGCGGGCGGGGTTTGGAAGACGAGCGATGCAGGAGCCACGTGGCGGGCGCTATTTGACGCACAGCATGTCGCCTCGATCGGCGCGATCGCAGTCGCGCCGAGTGATCCACGGGTCCTCTACGTCGGAACAGGCGAAGGCGATCTGCGTGGTGATGTCACGTGGGGTGGAGGGGTGTTCAGATCCGCGGACGGCGGCGCGACTTGGACTCACATCGGGCTCGAGGATTCGCGCCAGATCGGCGCACTGATTGTCGATCCGGCGAACCCCGATGTGGTGCTGGTTGCCGCGATCGGTCATGCCTTCGGCCCGAATGCCGAGCGCGGAGTATTCCGCACCACCGATGGCGGCAAAAGCTGGAAGCGCGTGCTTTATCGAGATGAGCGGACGGGTGCCATCGACATTACCTTCGATCCGCACAACTCGAAGATCGTGTATGCGGCCTTGTGGGAAGCGCGCCGTCAACCGTGGAATTTCTCGAGCGGCGGCCCCGGCAGCGGGCTGTACCGCTCCACCGACGGCGGCATCAATTGGACCCATTTGAGCGGCCACGGACTCCCTGACGGTATTCTCGGCCGCATCGACGTGGCTGTGTCGGCGGCGGACTCGAACCGCATCTATGCCATGATCGAGGCCGCTGAGGGAGGCCTTTTCCGTTCGGATGACGCAGGCGCGCAATGGAGCCGCGTGAACGAGGATGGACGGCTTCGCCAGAGGGCGTGGTACTTCTCCAAGATTTACGCGGACCCCAAATCTGTCGACACGCTCTACGCCCTCAACACCGGCATGCTCAAATCGACCGACGGCGGTAAGACCTTCAACCTCGTCTCCGCAACCCACGGCGATCACCACGGACTCTGGATCGACCCCAATGATCCCGATCGATTGATCAACGCCAACGACGGTGGGGCGAGCGTATCGCTCGATGGCGGCAAGACCTGGTCGACCCAGGAAAATCAACCGACCGGCCAGTTCTATCACGTGGCCACCGACAATCGCTTTCCCTATGCCGCTTACGGCGCGCAACAGGACAACACAAACCTTGCGATCGTGAGCTTCGACGATGAGGGCGTGATTGGACCCCGCGACTGGTACCCGGCCGGCGGCGGCGAATCGGGATTCGTCGTCCCCGATCCTCAAAACCCCGCGATCATCTACAGCGACGCCGAGAATCAGTTCGCCCGGTTCGACAAGGACTCGCGTCAATCGCAAAACATCAGCCCGGACCCTACGGACAATTCGGGTCACCCCGCCTCCGAGCTCGCTCACCGCTTCAACTGGACCGCGCCGCTGATGCTCTCAGCGCGATCGGGTGCGCTTTATGCGGCATCCGAGGTCGTTTGGAAATCCACCGATCGCGGAATGAGCTGGCGGATCATCAGCCCGGACCTGACTCTGAACGACAAGTCCAAGCAAGGCCCATCCGGCGGGCCGCTGACCAAGGACATCACCAGCGTCGAATACTATGACACCATCTTTGCGCTGGCGGAGTCGCCGCTGCGCACCGGGAAACTGTGGGTGGGGACGGACGATGGACTCGTGCAGGTATCGGACGACGACGGCGTGCACTGGCGCGCCGTCACGCCGAAGTCCATGCCGGCATGGAGTACGGTGAGCAGCGTCGAGCCTTCTCACCACGATCTCGCCGTGGCCTACATCGCGGTCGACCGCCACAAGCTCGACGATATCGCACCTTACGCGTGGAAGACCTCGAATGACGGTCTCTCCTGGTCCTCGATCGCCGCGGGCCTTCCTGCGGGTGCCGTGGTCCATGTCGTGCGCGAAGACCCGCGACGACGCGGCCTCCTTTACGCCGGCACGGAGATCGGGGTGTTTGTATCCTTCGACGACGGCGAGCACTGGGCGGCGCTGCAACAAGGCCTTCCTGTGACGCCCGTTCACGATCTCGCCGTGTCGGGCGATGATCTGGTGGCGGCCACGCACGGACGAGGCTTCTGGATACTCGATGATGTCACGCCGCTCCGCCAGGCACAGGCGACGGGGGATGCGCTCGTGCTGTATCGGCCTCAGCGGGCGATGCGACTGTACTATCCCGATGAGGTCAACACGCGCCGGCCGGTGGGCGCAAATCCACCGGCCGGTGCGCTCATCGATTATGTTCTGCCTTCCGCGCCTCGCGGCGAGCTCACCGTCGATATCCTCGATATGCGTGGCGCTCTCATCCGGCACTTGTCGAGCACCAAGACCGATAAGGAGGTGCAACCTCCGGAATGGCCGGATCGAGTCATCCCGAGCGACCTCATCCCGGCAAAGGCCGGCATGAATCGTCTCGTTTGGGACTTGCGCATGAATGATCCCGTACAAATTCCGGGCGCCTTTTACGAAGACCAGGCGCCCCGCGGACCGATTGTCGCGCCCGGCGAGTACGAAGTTCGGTTGACCGTAGACGGTCAGAGCCGAGCTGCACCGCTCACGGTCATCGCGGATCCGCGAGTTCCGGGCAGCGAGTCGGCGATCGCGGCCAAAACTGCCCTCGCGATCGCGGTCGTGGCCGACATCGACGCGCTGCACCGGGCGGTCAATGATATTCGCACACGACGCGCGAACCTCGATGCCACTGCGGCTTCGCGTGAGCTCGCTGCGAAACTATCCGCGATCGAAGCAGAGCTCATGCAAATAAACATGAAAGGCTCCGAGGCCAATCTCGCATTCCCGGGAATGCTCAACGAACAATACGCCGCATTTGCCCTCACCCTGGAGGATGCCGATACGGCGCCCACGAGTCAGCAAGAAGCGCTCTACAAGAGCCTGCACGCGAAATTGGACACTCAGCTCGGATTGTGGCGCGCATTGGAGCCCGCTCCGGCCCCTGCGCCATGATCAGCCATACGCCCTCCAAGACCCGACGCCGATGAGTCGGCCGCGCTCGCTTTTATTCGCGCTCGTAACGGTCGCACTCGCCGCTTCGGCGAGTGCGCTGGCGCAAGTCGATCCGCACCTGTTGCAGGCGCTGAAATGGCGCTCCATCGGTCCGTTCCGTGGCGGGCGGGTGCTCGCCGCGGCCGGAGTGCCTGGAGAGCCTCACCACTTTTATTTCGGTGCAGTCAACGGGGGCGTCTGGGAAACCACGAATGCAGGGCGCACGTGGAATCCCGTCTTCGATGCCGCGCCCGTGGGATCCATCGGCGCGCTGGCGATCGCCCCCTCGGACAGCCGGGTGGTTTATGTCGGCACGGGCGAGGCGGACATGCGATCCGACATTGCCCAGGGTCAGGGAATGTTCAAGTCGATTGACGGCGGTCATAGCTGGCAACAGATCGGACTCCAAGATTCTCAGCAGATCGGCCACATCCTCGTCGATCCGGTGAATCCGAACGTGCTGCTGGTCGCCGCGCTCGGCCATCCTTATGGGCCCAACGACATGCGCGGGGTGTTTCGCTCGGTCGATGGCGGCCGAAGCTGGCAGCGAACGCTTTATCGTGACCGGGATACCGGTGCGATTGATCTGGCGGCGCAGCCGGGAAACCCCAACATCGTGTACGCGGCCTTATGGCAGACCCGTCGACCACCGTGGAGTGTCTATCCGCCATCGAGTGGGCCGGCCGGCGGTCTGTACAAGTCGACGGACGGTGGGCAGACTTGGACCTCGCTGAGCGGTCGGGGGCTGCCTGAAAGACCCGGCCGCATTGGAATCGCGCTCTCGCCCGCCGAGCCCCGGCGCCTCTACGCGCTCGTCGATGCCGTGGACGGGGGCCTCTACCGGTCGGACGATGCGGCCGAAAGCTGGAAACGCGTCTCCCAGGACGCTCGAGTCTGGAAACGCGGCTGGTATTTTGGGGGCGTCACCATCGACCCCAAAAACGCCGACATCGTCTACATCTGCAACACGGCCGTGTATCGCTCGGAGGATGCCGGGAAGAGCTTCGTCCCCATCAAAGGCGCGCCCGGAGGAGATGACTATCATGCGCTGTGGATTGACCCCCAGGATACGCAGCGACGCATCCTGGCGGTTGATCAGGGAGCCCTGGTCACGCTCGACGGCGGCGCGAGCTGGAGCTCTTGGTACAACCAGCCCACCGGTCAGTTCTATCATGTGTCGACCGACAGCCGATTCCCGTATTGGGTGTACGGGTCTCAGCAGGATTCCGGAGCTGCCGCGATCCCGAGTCGTACCGATAACATCGACGGCATCAATCTGACCGAATTCCGTGAAATGTCGGTGGGAGGCGAGAGCGACAATCTCGCGCCGAATCGCGACGATCCGCCCACGGTCTTTGGCGGACGCGTGGATAAATTCGATCCGCGAACCGGGCAGACGCACATCGTCGATCCCACCCTGGCCTACCCCGACCTCTACCGATCCGCATGGACACTTCCGCTCGCCTTCGCAAAGAGCGGGGACGGCGCGCTGTACTTTGCGAACCAGAGAGTTTTTCGCAGCATCGACCGGGGCATGCACTGGCAAGTGATCAGTCCGGATCTCAGCCGCGAGAATCCGGCGGCGCCCGCAAACCTCGATCCGGCGACACTCGCCGATGATGAGCACGCGACGCGGCGCCGGGGCGTGGTGTATGCGCTCGGCCCCTCCGCTCTCGACAGCCAACTGATCTGGGCCGGGACGGATGACGGCCTCGTTTGGCGCACGACGGACGGCGGCGCCCATTGGCTAGAGGTCACCCCCCGGTCGGTCACCGCTTGGTCCAAGGTCGGGGTCATTGAGCCGTCTCATTTCGACACCCGCAGCGCCTATCTCGCGGTTGATCGTCATCGACTGGATGACCCGGCTCCCTATATCTATCGAACCCACGATGCTGGAACGACCTGGACGTTGGTCACGGATGGAATCGGCGAGCCCGGTGCGATCAACTCCGTGAACGTAGTGCGCGAGGACCCCTTCCGTCGCGGGGTTCTTTATTGCGGCACCGAGCACGGCGTCTATCTTTCCCTGGACGACGGCGCACATTGGCAGCCGCTGCAGCAAAACCTACCCCGCACCTCGGTGCGCGATTTGACTGTGCATGACGTGGATCTCGTCATCGCGACCCACGGGCGAGGCTTTTGGATCATGGACGACATTGCCTTGCTGCGCGATCTGGCGGTCGATAGCAGCGGCGCCGCACGGCTGTTTCCGCCGACCGTCGCAATGCGAGTCCGCCCTACGGGGTTCACCGGCACGCCCATGCCCAAGGATGAGCCGATGGCGGCAAACCCGCCGCCCGGGGCCGTGGTCGACTATGTGCTCGATTCCGATCAGGTCGTCGTGCTGAGCATCGTCGACGCCGCCGGCACCCAAGTGCGTTCCGTGAGCAGCGCCGACCCGCCGAAACCGCCCGAGCTCGGCAAGATTGAAATAGCGCCCGAATGGCTGGCGGCGGACAAGCCTCCGGAAACCGGCGTCGGAGCGCATCGATTCGTATGGGATCTACGTTACGCTCCACCGAAGGCGCTCGTTTCCGATGATATGGCGGCCGAAGAGCGCGAGGAGGGAGTTTGGGCGCCCCCGGGCAAATACTGGGTCGAGATGCAGACGCAGGGCCGCCGCTACCGCCAACCACTCACCGTCGTGCCTGATCCGCGAGTGAAGCTGCCCGCGTCGGCCTATGCGCAAGAATTCGCCTTGGCACGAAAAATCGAATCGTCGCGAGTGCGGATTGCAGCTGCTTTGGCGGACGCAGCCAAGCTCCACGAGTCGATCGCCAAAGCGAGCAAGCTCGCCGACCCCTCGACCTCGGACATGCTGCTCGCTGCCGATCGGCAACTCGTCGCGATGGATCTCATCGCGCCTGTGAAGGAGTCACCGGATTTCATCGGCCGACCGCCCACGTCGGTCCAAGGATTGCGCTATCTGTCAGCCGCATTCAATCGGCTGGCCCGCGCCGTCGACGGCGCGGATGGCGCGCCCACTCCCGACGCGATGCAGAGCTATCTGCTGCACGAGAAGCTGTTATCCGCGGCGCTCGACGTGTGGACACGGTTCAAGGCCGAGGACTTGATGCAAAGGATCGATGCCGCAGACCGTCCGGCCGAATAAGCCCCGCCGGCTCAGCGGCTCCGCTAATCGCGGCGCGTGATGGTGTCGACTCTCACGTTCAACACATCGACCGTGTGCGCACCCTCGGCGGTATCGAGATACTGCCGGTCCACCGCGATGGTGCGCGCGGCGCCCGGAGAGACGCTGTAACCCACTTCCTTCTGCTCCGAGCGGGTCGTGCCGTCCGACGCCTTCCAATTCACCCGATAGCGAACCGAGCCGTTGCAGCCGCGCGGCATGCACCCTTTCGCTTCGATACCGAAGACGATTCGGAACTCGTCCTTGTTCAAACGCATCACCACCGGGCCGCCGGTGACCAGCACCGCGCCTTCAGGCGAGGCGGCCGCAGCCGTGCCGCAGGCGCCCGCGGCAACGGCCATCAGGAGGCACACGGATCTCATCTTCATTGCGTAAACTCCTGTCGCGGAAAGCTCTGCGTGCACACTAGGAGATGCGGCGTGGGCCGGCAAGTGAGCATTTCTGGGGAGTGCACGAGATCCGCTCACGTAGGAGCCGCAGGTCATGTCCTTCAGTTCATAGGACGCGCGATCCATGACGCGAAACGGACGGGGGTTTTTCCGTGGCCCAGGCGCTTCGTTGCGCGAGAGCAGTCTTGACGGCGCCTTCCCAAAAAAGCGGGTTGTCGGCCAGCACCTTGATGTCGAACGCATTCGTCGCACGGAACTCCAACACCTCCACGCCTGATTCGCCCGGCTTGTAGGTATAGGGCACGTCCTTTCCCACGAAGAAGCCATCCCCCGGCCCCAGTTCTTCGTGGCCCAAGATCAGCGAACCACTGATGACATAATAAAGACAATCACAGTTGTGCGTGTGACGCGGAAGCGGGTAGCCGCTCTTGAACCACGCATAAACCAAACTGAAGCCCGGCATCTGAAACAGCACCTTGAGCTCGGATCCCTGGGCGATGCCGGCCTCCATGGCCCGCTTGGCACCCTCGGCAGCGACCGGACTCAGGGGATTAAATTCCATCAAAGACGGCTCGGCGTCGGCTCGAGCATCTTTGCCCTTGAAGACCGCAAAGCGAGGCACACTCGAGCCTTCCTTCGTGCGGGCGTGTTCCGCGGTCGTTTTGCTCCCGGTGTCTTGCATCTCGGTCCGCCTTATTCCAAATCTTCTCTACAATGTGACGATAGCATAGCGGAGCGGGAGAGCTAGACCATGGCGATATTCGTTCTGGTGCATGGCGGCAGCCACGGCGGCTGGTGCTATTCGCGCGTGGCGCGCCGGCTCCGAGAGGCGGGCCACGAAGTGTATGCACCGAGCCTCACCGGGTTGGCTGATCGAAAGCATCTGCTGCGGCCGGACATCGACCTCGACACGCATGTTACGGACATCGTCAATCTCCTCGAATATGAGGACTTGACGGACGTGGTCCTGGTGGGCCACAGCTATGGGGGCATGGTGATCACGGGTGTGGCCGACCGGGCGCTCAACCGAATTGGACGGCTGGTTTACTTGGACGCGGCCCATCCGGCGAACGGCGAGTCTCTCGCCGAGAACACACCCGGCCTCATGAACGAGGCGCGCGAGGGCATGCGGGTGGTGAACGGGGTGGAACTCGTCGTCTTTCCCGACTCGCCGTCGATGCGCCACATGGGCGTCACGGACCCGGCGGATTACGCGTGGCTCATTTCGAAGATCACGCCGCACCCTTGGAAGTGCTTCAGCCAGAAGCTCGTTTTGCGGAACGAGCCGGCGGTGCGGCGCATTCACCGCACCAGCATCAATTGCACGCCGATTCTGCGCATGCGCCCCGAGGAAAGTCGCCGTCGCGCGCTCGACGCCGATCTGGTGTTCGAGATCGATACGGGACACGATCTGATGATCACCGAGCCGCAGGCCGTCACGGAAATGCTGCTGCGCGCCGCTGCGGCGGACCCGGCTCGCTCCGCCGCGAGGAACTGAGCGAGCCGCGCGCCGATCGCCGGGCGATATGTCGCAGGCAATTGATCCTGATCAAGGGGAACAGGAAGGCAAGTACTTAACATCCGGAGGCAATCACATGATCAAACTATCCACCGCGCCCTATGCCGCACTCTTACTGCGGGTAAGCCTTGGCATCATGTTCCTTGCCCACGTGGCGCTCAAAATCTTCGTATTTACGATTCCGGCCTTCGTGGCTTCCTTCGCCTCCCTGGGGTTACCTGCAATCCTGGCGTACGCGGTGATCGCTCTGGAGCTGCTGGGAGGCATCGCACTGATCTTGGGCATTTACGCTTCCTGGGTGGCCCTCCCGCTGGCGCTGGAAATGCTGGGAACCATCGTGCTCGTGCACGGCGCCAACGGTTGGTTGTTCACGAACAAAGGGGGCGGCTGGGAATATCCGGCGTTTTGGACCGTGGGCCTCATTGCGCTGTACCTGCTCGGTGACGGCGCGCTGGCTCTGTGGCCCAGTCGCCCGACCAGCCGGGCGTCGTAACCTACCCGGTCTTACGCCAGACTTTGCACCAGCCCGCCGCAGGAACACTCTTGCCGGCAAAGAGGACGCATCCGCCTCGGGCATCGCCCGGCTTGCCCTGAAACTGCTGACAGTTGGCGCAGGTTTGGTCCGCCTTGTACATCGGGTTCGCGGCCGCATCGACCTTCGATGAATCGTTGACGAAGCCCAAGCTGACCGCCGTGGGATCTTTCGGGTCGAGCGGCGGGAGATCAGCCGCGGCCGCGGTCGAATGGCCGATCAGACCAAGCGCCGACGCTGCGGCACTTGCCATGAGAGCGCTCTTGACGACCGCCCGGCGTGTAAATTTGCATTCCATTGGTAAGGCTCCTGATGACTTTCGTTTGCGATATTCGATCTAAATGGACTCCAGGTACGCAACGACCGCTTCCATCTGCTCCTTGGTGAGGTCTTTGACCACCCCGTGCATGACGGGCGCGGTGCGCAACACGCTTTGGATCACCAGTAGTTGCTTGAGCAGATACGGCGCGTGCTGGCCCGCGAGTCGCGGAAAAGTACTCAAGCCCTGAGCGTTCGCGCCGTGGCAGGTCGCACAGGGAGGGATCTGACGGGCAGGAACACCTTCTTCGAACAGGTGCTTTCCTTGCGCTATGAGCGCCGGGCTCCCCGGCTTACCAGGCGCTGCCGGCTGCGCGGCAAAGTAGGCAGCGAGGGCGGCGATCGTCGAGTCGCTCAACTGCGAGGCCATACCCCACATATAGGCTTGGGCATCCGGGTCGGCGCGGGTCTGGTCCTTGAAGGCGTGCAGTTGCAGCTCGATGTAGGGAGCGGTCTGCGCCGCCAGATTCGGGAATGTCGGCGCGGTGCTGCGTCCATTCACACCGTGGCAGGTGCCGCAAGTCTCGATGGTCTTCTGCAGGGCAGCTTTCTGCGGGGCGGTCATGCTGTCCGCGGCAGGCTCCGCGCAAAGCGCTGGACCAGCCGCCCCGATGAAAGCGCCCAAAGCGACGGCGATGACACGAAGTGATTTCATAACTGATGCTCCTGCGCCGAACTAGTAATTCAACCAGACCAAAAGGTAGGTTGTGTTGTTGTCGGAGGCCGATCGTCCGGATCCGTCGTAGTTCGTCTTTCCGCCGTTGAACTTCGAATACCCCGTGTACTGCATCTGCAGCTTCACGTTGAGCCACGGCACGTAATTGATTTCGGCGATATAGCCCGATGTGTCCGGGTTGTAGAGCGCGCTGCCCGTCAAGGGTGCGGGAGTATAGAGCAGCGAATCGCTGCTTCCCGTGGTCCTGAAGTAACCGAGCGAGCCCCCGATCTTGCGCTTGTAGTAATACTCTCCGGTCAATTTGGTGGTCTTCAAGTCATTGTTGAGATTTGCGGCGAGCCCGTCCGCGACGCTCGCATCGAGGGTTTGATGCTCGTCGATATAGGTCATCAACGCGCTGATCAAGTTGTCCTCACCGATGAACTGGTACTGAGCGTCAACGGCGATATCCCTGTATTTATCGGTCGGCCCCGACAAGGGCATGCCGTTTCCCGGCTGGTCATGCGCCAGCAATCCATAGGTGCCGACCTCCAGCGAGTTACGATCCCAATCCCGTTCATACGCCAGGCGCCAGTACGGAGCCAGCGCGTGCACCACGTTGGCTTGCGTGCTATCGAGCGGATGCGACCCTCCCGTGATGGCCGAGGTGTAGTCGGTGATCTCGAGGTAGTAATGGCTGTCCAGCCATGCGTAAATGCCCAGGCCTCCCACGCTCTGGCCGAAGCCGCCCGCCCCGCTGTCGATCTTCGCCGACGTGATTTCCGTCGGCGCCGTACTGCTGCCCGCGTAGGGGAATCCCCAGGCAGGCGTTGTATTCCAGGGGTCCTGAACGGTGGGATTGTTGTTCAGGGTCAGCCCCACGATCAGGCTGTGGTCATTCCCATTGCTTCCGCCAAAGGCCCAGTGATGCGCATAGCGAACATCAGTGTTGTCGAACCCGAAATGATCCTCTGCACCGTCATAGGTGAGTTGGATAAATGCCCCGAGCCCATCGGCAACCTTGCCCGCATAGAACAAGCTCACTTGCTGCGGAAAGAGCAGGTCACCATCCTTGGCCAGCGCACCTGAGACGACACTGTCCGGCACGGCTTGCTTCGTTCTCGTGTATGAGACCTGGAGCATGAGGCTCAACGGCGGTATGGAATTGAGGGAAAGCGTCTGGTTCGCCGACGTATCGATTCCCGTGACCTGCTTCATGTTGTCGAGCACGTAACCGTTGATCTTGAACTCCCGGCCGAAGGGGGTGAGCTCGGGAAATACCGTGTGGCAGGCCGCGCAAGTCATGCCGGTCTGACGTGCAAAGCTGGGAACGGCTCGACTGGTACCGGCGATTCCCCCGAGCGAAATGGCGAGAAGCCATGCCAATGCTTGCGCTTTCCTGGATGGGCCGCTTGAGTGAGCCATTTCGATTCTCCCTGCTTACACAACTGAGACTTGCGTGGAAAAGTACCTGCTCAGGTGCGAATTATCTGTACGTACTTACACGTGCCTCGCACGTGTCAACACCACATCCAAATGAGCCGGCCACGGAGATTCACCTCGAATCCGCGCGAGGAATCATCGAGCACTGTCGGAGAGGTGGCGAACGCTACAGCGTCAGTGAGTAGATCACCTGGTGGGGATCGTCCGGGTCGCGTGTTGGGCACATACCCAAGTCCCGTGCCAGCGCCGACATCGCCGAATTCTCCACCGGGTCGACGGAGTACAGATGTTTGACGCCGTTTGCCTTCGCAGATTGGATCAGCAGCTTCATCAGCATGGAGCCCAATCCTTTGTGTTGCCATTCATCTGCGACGGTGACGGCAATTTCTCGCACATCGGCGTTGCCCTCGGACGCGTCCTTGCACTCGGGTGCGTAACGGCTGACGCCGATCTCTATTTCGCGTCCGTCGCGACGTACCGTTGCGACGAATGCCATGGACCATTTGCCGTCGACGTCGCACAGGCGTGTGATCTCGGCTTGGGGAAGTTCCCGCACGCCGCCGAGAAAGCGAAAATGCTTGCTGTCGGGCGACAAGTGATTGATGAAGTCGGACTCCATCTGCGTGTCGGTGATCCGTATCGGCCGGATGGTGACCGGCTCGCCGGCAATCGTGACTTCCATGAGTTCATACTCCTTGTCTGGGCATGCCGCTAAGCGGCGGAGGACGTGCGGCCGGCCGCCTTGGTCGTGGCTTCGGACTTCGCCTTATGGCGCACCAGCAGCACCGGCACGGAGGACTCCCGCACCACGACCTCTGCATCGCTGCCCATCGCGAGACGCCGGAGTCCGCGCCGTCCGTGCGTACCCATCACGATCAAGTCGGCGCGCCACTTGTTGGCCTGCGCCACGATCGAGTCCGCGGCCGCCCCCCCGACACACTCGACCAGCACGCTCTCGGTGGGCACGTTTTGCTTCCGCGCGATGTCCTCGGCACGCCGCAGAATCGCGTTGCCGACCTCGCGCAGCGAGTCCGTCAAATTCGTGCCGAATGATTGGGCGCCATAGGAGTAGTCCAGTACGAGTTCGTTGACCACATGGAACAGGCAAAGCTGGCAGCCATCGCTCTGTGCGATTTTGATTGCTTCCAGGAGCCCGAGTGTGGATGTGTCGCTGCCATCGACGGGGACCAAGATTCGCTTGTACATTTCGGATGCCTCCGTAACCAGCCCAAAACTGACGTTCACGCTACGATTCCTTTGTAGCAGCGCGAGGCTCGGGTCGACATTCGGGGTTGCCGCGGAAGCCTATCGGTTTCCCCTCTACTGCTCTCCCCAGGCTATGCGGGAATTACGTATTGTCGCTTCGCCTCATCGCCCGGTTGAATCACCGGCGATAGGGTTGTATGGCGACCCGTCGCAATGGGCAATCAGAGGAATCGGCGATGACGCAGAGTCTCGCAACACAGCTGGTCATTGCTACCGCCATGGCCTCCCTCACCGTGGTCACCCATCTGCTGGGACTGAGCGCCCTGATTGCGGCCACCAACCGTCATTCGCGGCGTTTGCGCTCCGAACGCGCCCTCGTGCAGCAGATGCTGATGCTCGTCGGAGTCTCCTTCGGCCTGTTCGTTTTGCATAGCGTCGAGATTTGGAGCTATGCGACGCTGTATGCCGCGGTGGGCGCTACTCGCTCGTTCGAGGATGCGCTGTATTTTTCGACCGCGAGCTATGCGACCATGGGATACAACGATCTGACATTGCCGAAGAGCTGGCGCCTGCTGGGAGCGATCGAGGGCGCCAATGGCGTCATCCTGCTTGGATGGTCGACGGCATTCTTCGTGTCCGTGGTCGCGCGAATTCGCGCCCTCGAGCATGATTGGTCGGGCAGCTTGGCGCAGACCCAAGAATCCGAACGGTGATGAGCTCGAGCGATCCGATTAGGGAGTCGTCGCAAGTCCTTGCGGTAATTCCCAGCTACGAGCCGGCCTGCGCATGCGGCAGACTCGGGGTTGGAATAGTTGTAATCGAAACATAGGCGGTTGCATGGGCGCTACTAACGTGAACTGGTTCGGATCCGAGACATTCCTTCAGCGCTTCATGGAAATCGCCCGGGTTTCGGCATTGGCCGAGATGGCGAGCGGTGTCGCTCATGAGCTCAATCAACCGTTGGGTGCCATTGCGACATTCGCCCAGGCCGGAGAGCGCATGCTCAATCGGCCGGAGCCGATGACGGACCGCGCACTGGACGTGTTTCGCCAGATCAGCCATGAAGCGCTCGCCGCCGGTGAGGGGATAAAGCGCATCCGGGCCCTATTCGAGCAAGGGCGGCCCGATCGAACGACATGTCAAATGTCCGAGCTCATTCATGAGCTACGGCCGGTCCTTGACGGGCTCGCGCTGCGAGCCAACGGCGTGGTGACGGTCGATGCGCCTGAACAGATGCCTGATCTGCTGATCGACCGCACGAGAATCCAGCACGTTCTCTATGCCCTGACCGACAACGCGGTCGAGGCAAGTGTCTCTTTAACCGGCACCCCGTGCATTCGCATCGATGTGTCGGCCGACCGGTACTGGGTCGAGACGGGCATCACGGATGCGGGCCCCGGAGTCCCCGCCGAGGTACAGCCACAGCTGTTTCGGCCATTCTTCACCACCAAAGCGCAGGGCACGGGCCTTGGCTTGGCATCCAGTCGAGCCATCGTCGAATCACACGAGGGCACGATCGGGTTCGACAATCTACCGGCGGGCGGCAGCCGCTTCTGGTTCCGATTACCGCGGGCGGCCTGAGGCCGAATATGAGGTGACTCTTGACCAGTGATAGCCCCCTCGAATCGCTCCTGATGCAGCTGACGGAGGTCTCCCAAACCGCCTTGCTTGGCGAGATCGCGGGCGGAGTGGTGCATGATCTCAATCAGCCCTTGGGGGCCATCGCCACCTTCTCGCAGGCCGGCATGCGTATGCTCGACCGCCCGGAGCCGATGACCTCCCGCGCCCTCGATGTGTTCAAACAAATCAACGACGAGGCGCTGAGCGCCAGTGAGCGTATCCAGGCCATCCGCCGTCTGTTTGATCAAAGCGACCTTGTTCGAAGCCGCTGTCGCATGGAGGATCTCATCGTCGAGCTCCTGCCGGTCCTGGAGCTTATCTCCGAGCGTTGCCACGGACGCGTGGAATTCAACCCGGGCCCTGCATCGCCAACCGTCGACGTAGACCGGCGCAAAATCCAACACGTACTGTATTCGCTCGTGCTCAATGCCCTGGAGGCGGCGCCGGGCATTTCCTCGCCGCTCGTGCGCATTCTGGTGACGAGCGATCGCTACGGCGTGGAAACTCACGTCATAGATGGCGGCCCTGGCATCCCTCCTGAGTCACAGCAGCGTCTATTCAAACCCTTCTACACCACCAAACCCCGCGGCGCCGGTCTCGGTTTGGCATCGAGTCACTCCATCGTGGAATCTCACGAGGGCTCCATCGGCTTCGAGAATCTGCGCGGCGGCGGGTGCCGCTTTTGGTTTCGATTGCCGGTGCCCTCGGGCTAATCCACGACCGTCCCGTCCGGACGCATGATCTTATGCACGTTGCCGGGACCCGACAGCCGGGAAAGGTAATCGGCCGTCGCGCGCACGTCCTCGGCCTCGAGACTGCGCCAAAATCGCACGAGGTCCTCATCGACGTTGTGGCGCCGTCCTGCGGCCAACTTCTGGAGCTGGGCGACGAGGTAGGTGTATTGTTGATTCCGCAAGGAGGGCACGTAGCCCTCGTCATCACCATGCGCGTCGCGGCGATGGCACGAGGCGCATTGCTCGCTGAATATGGCCCCGCCGAGCGCCTCGTGTGCGCCGTCGCCGGTGCCTGCCGGCACTTTCATTGGAAGATTGTTCAAGTAGGCGGCGATGTCGACCCACGTTTGCGGCTCCTTGAGCGTCCTGTGCGTCACCACCTGCTGCATGATATCGCTGTCCCGCTCCTCCGAGGCAAAGTTGGCCAGCTGCCTTACGATGTATTTGAACCGCTGGCCTGCCAGGGAAGGAATAGCCTGGCTGGAGTCGCCTTGCGCTTCTGCGCCATGGCAACGTGCGCACGAGCGCTGAAATTCGGCCGCGCCGCGACCCGGATGCGCATCGAGATCGAGTGCCGCCCGCGTGAGCCGATCCGCCATCTCCTCGGTCGCTCTCGCCTGAACGCCGATCAACAAACACAACGCACACAGAATGCTGGTTTTGAACACCGAGGCCCCCGGGCTTGCAAAGATACGCCTCCAGTATCGGCGGCACGTGCCCCGAGCGGCATACGGGATTACGCGTAGGCGCGTCCATCGCGCTTCGTTTGATAAGATGCACTTGTCGGGCGCATCTCCCGATATAGGGGACTGACGCAACCGACTACGGGAAAGCCCGGTAGCGAGGATGCCTCGGGCACACTCATGATCGGGCGGAACTGCTTTCGGAGTGTAGAAATGGCTCAACCACCAGACACCTCTTCGGCCGCCACGATCTACGTCGTCGATGACGATGACGGTATGCGCCGTGCGTTGGATACCTTGTTGAGTACGGTGGGCTTCAAGACAGCGGTATTCTCGCGGCCGAGCGAGTTCTTGGCGCGTTACACCCCCGCCGCCCGGGGTTGTCTCGTCCTGGACATTCGCATGCCGGAAATGAGCGGCCTCGAGGTCCAGCAACAGCTGAACCGCTTGGGCTCCATGCTGCCGGTCATCTTCATCACGGGACACGGGGACGTGCCCATGGCCGTACAGGCCATGAAGGAGGGCGCCTTCGAGTTCATCCAGAAACCGTTTCGCGATCAGGAACTGCTGGATCGCATCAACCACGCCCTCAAGCAGGATGCGGAGTACCGCAGCACGGCCGCGCGGCGCTCCGATGTCGAGCATCGCCTCAAATCCCTTACCCCGCGCGAGAAGCAAGTGATGGACCTCATTGTCGAGGGGAACGCGAATAAAGTCATCGCCATCGATTTAGGCCTGAGCGAGCGCACGGTGGAGATTCATCGAGCCAAGGTCATGGAGAAAATGGGTGCGCGCTCCGTGGCGCATCTGGTGAAGCTGCACATGACGTTGGGACACGAAAGCTGACGGTCCATGATCAGTAATGGCTGGCGGATTTGCTCTGGTGCTCTCGGTTCGCTGCTGGCGGTCGCCGGCGTCGCACAGGCGCAGGACTCCGCATCGCTCATGGAGCGCGCCCTCGCGGCGACACCAAACCTCCACCGCGGCGCCGCTCTCTATGAGCACCACTGCGTTCATTGTCACGAAGCCCGCGGCACTGGGATGGGTGAGCGGCAATATCCTCAATTGGCGGGCCAGCAGCGCCAATATCTGTTGAATCAACTCGTGCAGATCATCGCTCACGACCGCTTTGCACCGAAAATGCACCAAGTCTTGATCAGCAATGCGCTCGACAATCCACAAGCCCTGTCCGATCTGACCGCTTATCTCGCGGCGCAGCCGCACGATCCGCACGGCGAGCATGGCGACGCCCATCGGCTTGGGCGGGGCCGCGCGCTATATGCGGAGCGTTGTGCGCAATGCCACGGCGCGCTCGGCATGGGACAGGCGCCCGGAACGATTCCGGCTGTTTCCGGGCAGAACTACTCCTACCTGGTGATGCAGCTCCGCGGATTCGCCGCCGGACATCGACTCAACTCTGAACCGGAACTCGCCAAGGCGATGACTGATCTCTCCTCGAACGACATCAGCGCGGTTGCGGACTTCATATCCCGCCTGCCGGAGAGCGCGGACAGCCACTACGGGAAAGTCTTTTGACCCGATCGCGCCCGATCCCTTCTATTGCATGTGCTGACCGCCGTTGATTGCGATATTGGCGCCGGTCACGAAGGCGGCCTCGTCGCTCGCCAGATAGGCGACTAGGCCCGCCACTTCGTCCGGCTTGCCCAGCCGCCCCATGGGTATCTGCGGAATGATCTTGGATTCGAGCACTTCTTTCGGAATCGCCATGACCATTTTCGTGCCGATATAACCGGGTGAAATGGTATTGACGGTCACGCCCTTGCGCGCGACTTCCAAAGCAAGAGCCTTCGTGAAGCCGTGCATGCCTGCCTTGGCCGCAGAATAGTTGGTCTGGCCGAACGCGCCCTTTTGACCGTTCACTGAAGAGATATTGATGATGCGGCCCCACCCGCGTTCCATCATGCCGTCACAGACCTGCTTCGTCATGTTGAAGCACGAGTCAAGGTCCGCATGAATGACGGCGTCCCAGTTGGCCTTATCCATCTTTTTGAAGGTCATATCGCGGGTAATGCCCGCATTGTTCACGAGCACATCCACCGGTCCAAGGTCCCCGATTACCTTGCCGATGCAGCTCTGGCAGGTCTCCCAGTCCGTCACATCGCAAGGATACGCGTGGAAGTGATAGCCCTGTTTTTCCATCGACTTGAGCCATTCCTGCGCCTTGGCGTTACCCGGGGAGTAGGTGGTCAGGACGGTATACCCGAGGTTGGCCAATTTCATACAGATGGCTTCGCCAAGTCCACCCATGCCACCCGTCACCAGCGCGATTCGGCTTTTGCTTGCCATGATGGTCACTTATGCTTTTTGAATCGGGCGCTCGATCGCGAGCGCCACGCCCATGCCTCCGCCGATGCAGAGGCTCGCGAGTCCCTTCTTGGCATCGCGACGAATCATCTCATGAAGCAGCGTCACGAGAATGCGGCAGCCGGACGCGCCGATGGGGTGACCGATGGCGATGGCGCCGCCGTTGACATTGATTTTGCCCGTGTCCCAGCCCATCTGTCGGTTGACCGCGATCGCCTGGGCAGCAAACGCCTCGTTGACCTCCATCAGGTCGAGCTCTTCGTGCGTCCACCCCGCCTTCTGCAGACATAAACGGCTCGCCGGCACGGGGCCCATCCCCATGAGTTTCGGATCCACGCCGGCGGATGAGTACGCGCGAACCACGCATAAGGGCATGAGGCCCAGCTCGTCGGCCTTGCGCGCCGACATCATGATCACCGCCGCCGCTCCATCGTTGAGGCCGGAGGCATTGCCCGCCGTCACCGTGCCATCTTTGCTGAACGCGGGCTTGAGCTCGGCCAGTGCCTCGACCGTGGTACCCGGCCGGATGTATTCATCGGCGTCGAACGACACCGTGCCTTTGCGCGAGACGATCTCGATCGGCGCGATCTCCTCCTTGAAGCGGCCCGCCTTCTGGGCAGCCTCGGCTTTTTGTTGCGACGCTGCCGCGAACTCGTCCTGCTGGCGACGCGTGATCTCGAACTTTTGCGCGACGTTCTCGGCGGTCACACCCATGTGATAGTTATTGTAAATATCCCAAAGACCGTCGTTGATCATGCTGTCGACGAGCTTGGCATCCCCCATCCGAAACCCGTCGCGAGACCCGGGGAGGATGTGCGGCGCGGAGCTCATGCTTTCCTGGCCACCGGCGATCACGATCTCCGCGTCGCCGCATTTGATCGCCTGGGCGGCGAGGTGAAGCGCCTTGAGGCCGCTCCCGCAAACCTTGTTGATCGTCATGCCGGGTACGCTGTCCGGCAACCCGGCGCGGATCGAGGCCTGCCGCGCAGGATTCTGACCGGCTCCGGCCGCGAGCACCTGCCCCATGATGACCTCGGAGACCCGATCCGGCTGAAGGCCGCTTCGCGCCAGCAGCGCCTTGATGATCTGGGCGCCGAGATCGGCCGCCGGCACCTTCGCAATGGCACCGTTGAATTTGCCGACGGCGGATCGCAGCGCCGTGGTGATGACGACTTCGTTCATAGACTAATACTCCAATGCGCTTGGCTTCGCGCCCATTGCTTTTGAACCGGCCATCCCGGCTATTTCCCGTAGTACCTGATTGGCACCTTCGATTTCTCCGCCTCTTCGTACACCAATTCCTTGTCGCCCGCCGGATAACCGTTCTGCTGCAGGATGAATGCCATGATTTCCACATCTTGCTCATGCGTGAGGCTGCCGGGCGTGGCCGCGGGCATGAGCTTGGCGACGAAGTTGAAGATATCGCTCAGATGAAAATCGTAGCTCGGATCGGCGAATTCCGATCCCTTCAAGGCAGGCCCGGAATAGCCGGCGGATTGGCCGTCCAGGAGCGGTGCGTGGCACATCGCGCAGTTTTTATAGTACGCGAGAGCACCCCGGGTGGCCTGATCTGCGGTATATAGCGCAGGCACTCTGCCGTGCTTGCTCTTCGTCTTACCGCTCGAGTCGGTCACTTTGATCAATCGCCCGGGATTTACATTCCAGTCAACGGCAAATCGCACCTCGGCGGCCGGCCTCGTCGAGGCGTATTCCGCACGTGCCGCAGCCGCTTGGCTGTAGGGCTCGATGAGCCGCCGCAATTGACCTTTGCTCTGCAGCTCATAGAGACCCTTGTTGAAGAGATTCGCGGCCTCTTGAGACTGCGGCACATAGAGCGCGACCAGGTTCCATAACATGTGCTCCCCCGGCATGACCGCAACGCGAAGCGCTGAACCGGCGTGGTGGTTCTTATAGAATTCGATGGAAGGTTGCCAAGCGAGTCCGGCAGCGATGCGATTCGCTTCCAGATCCGCCATCATCAGCGAATCCTTTGGATATACATGCATCACTACGTTGGGGTGGGTGGCGAAGAGCAGCCCTGCATACGTATCCAGTTGCACGATCCCCACTTCGCTGCCCTTCGGCAGCTCGCCGAGCGACGTCTTCGCAGTGCTATTGCCACGGCGGATCAACGCGAAGCCGGTGCTGGCGTATGCCGACGTAGCGGCGATGTCGCGCGGCAAATTCGGATGACTCAGGTCGACAGGGAACCCCATGATCAGTTGACAGTCCGACTGCGCCATCTTCGTGAAGCGGCTCGGTGGGAGACCGTCGCCGCCTTTGCCATAGCCCACGAAGGCAACCAGCTTCACCGAATATCCTTGAGTACCGACGGCTGCCCGAACGACGCGCACGTCCATCGCTGAGGTGGGATTCGCTCGATCGACGCAGACGTCTATGGTGCCCGCGGCCCCGACGCCGTGTGTGAGCATCGCCCCGAACGTCAGAGCGGCGACTCGAAACCTGGTTCTACCGCAGGGCGAATACATAGAGGTGGCCACCCCTGGGAATCGCCTTGACTTGGGGATCATTGGCCATTTGTCCGCCCCAGATCGGGCCGGCGCCTCCCCAACCCGCCCACACCGCCACATACTGCTTGCCGTCAATCGTGTAGGTGGTGGGCACGCCGATGATTCCGGAACTGAGCTCCTCGCTGCTCCAGAGAACCTTGCCGCTCCTGGCGTCGAAAGCCATGAAGTGACCGTCGGTACTACCGCTGAACATCAGGCCGCCGGCAGTGGCCAGTGTGGCGCCCGACCAGGGTAAATGAGTTTCATGTTGCCAGCTCTGCTTGCCGGTATTCAGGTCGACGGCCTGCACCGAACCCCAGTTATCGGTGGTGGGATCGTGCTTGACCTCGAAGGTCTCATCGAGAAACGCGAGACCCGCCTTGTAAGCGACCGGTTGCGCGCCCTTGATGTCCATGCACGCGTGCTGCGTCGGGATGTACGCCATCCGAGTCTGCGGATCGACGGATATCGGCCACCAATTCTTGCCGCCCAGGAAGCTCGGACAGACAAAGACCTGTTTGTCGATGGTCGGCCGCATGGCAGGGTCCGACTGAGAAACACCATCCTTGACACCCGTGATGGAGGTCGTATGCACGAACGGCACCGCGTAGATCAGCTTGCCGTTGCTACGATCGAGCGCATAGAACCAGCCGTTTCGATCGGCGTGCACGAGCGCTTTGTAAGCCGTGCCGCCGTAAGTGAGCTCGGTCATGACCGTCTCGTTGGCGCCGTCATAATCCCACGTGTCATTCGGCGTCCACTGGTAGTGCCACTTGATCTTGCCGGTGTCAGGATTGAGGGCGAGCACCGAGTCGGTGTACAGATTGTCACCCGGACGCAGCGTCGCGAGCCACGGACCGGGATTGCCGACGCCCCAGAACAGTGTGTTGGTCGCGTGATCGTAGGTTCCTGTGATCCACGGATTGCCGCCGCCGGTCTTGTAGGCGCCCTTCGGCCAGCTGTCACCCCCGGGCGTCCCAGGGGCTGCCGTCGAGTAAGTCTTCCAATCGATCTTGCCGGTTTCGGCATTGATTCCGACAATGAAACCGCGCGAACCGTACTCGCCGCCGCCGTCGCCGATGATTACCTTATCGTTGACCACCAGCGGCGCACCGGAAATGAAATAGCCCACCCCCGGCGGCGCAAGCGCCGTATCCCATTTGACATCCCCTGTCTTGGCGTCGAGTGCCACCACGTGATTGCCGAGCGTGCCCATGTAAACCAGATCGCCGTGCAGCGCGACGCCACGGTTGACGACATCGCAGCAAACCGTTTTCAACGCCTTTTTGTCGATGGGATAGTCGTACTTCCAAAGGATCTTTCCATTGGTCGCGTCCATCGCGATGAGATGATCCATCGGGGTGGTGACGAACATGTACCTGCCATTGACCACCGGCGCCGCCTCGTGTCCTTGCGAGAGACCGCTTTCGTAGTCGAATACCACCTTCAGCCCCGCGACGTTGCCCGTATTGATCTGATCGAACGGCGCATACCCCGTGCTCTCATAATTCCGGCGATACATCAACCAGCCGCCGTCCTGCTGGGCGTTGAGCAACCGGTCGTTCGTAACCGAGGGGTACATCGGTGCATCCGCATAGGATAGAAATGGCATCAGCGCCGCGGCGGCAAGCACGCCGCCGCACGCACATTTGACCGCGGTCGCAAGAGGATTTCTTATCGTGCTCACTTTCGGCTCCTTTCAAATTGGCGCGTCGCGTCAACCTTGAGTCAACCTTGACGTGTATCCGATGGGCGCGGGCTTAAAAGAACCCCACCGCTTTCGTGCTGTAGCTGACCAGGACATTCTTGGTCTGCTGGTAGTGATCGAGCATCATCTTGTGGGTCTCGCGCCCGATGCCCGATTTCTTGTAGCCGCCGAACGCCGCATGCGCGGGATAGGCGTGGTAGCAATTCGTCCACACACGCCCCGCCTTGATGCCCCGCCCGAACCGGTAGGCGAGATTCAGATCGCGGGTCCAGATGCCGGAACCCAGCCCGTAGAGCGTATCGTTGGCAATCTCGAGCGCTTGCTCCGGGGTATCGAACACCGTCACCGACACGACAGGGCCGAATATCTCTTCCTGGAAGATACGCATCTTGTTGTGTCCCTCGAACACCGTCGGCTTGATGTAATAGCCACCCGCCAAGTCACCGGCCAGCTTGTTGGCGGTGCCGCCGGTCAGTACCTTTGCGCCCTCTTTCTTGCCGATGTCGATATACGAGAGAATTTTCTCGAATTGGTCGTTCGAGGCCTGCGCGCCAATCTGCGTCGCCATCTCGAACGGATCACCCTGACGGATCGTCTCCACCCGCTTCACCGCCCGTTCCATGAAGCGCTCATAGATCGAGCGCTGCACCAGCGCGCGCGACGGACACGTGCACACTTCACCTTGATTGAGGGCAAACATCGCGAATCCCTCGAGCGCCTTATCGACGAAATCGTCTTCTTCGCGCAGCACATCCTCGAAAAATATGTTGGGCGACTTGCCCCCCAGTTCCAGCGTGACGGGAATGATGTTCTCGGAGGCATATTGCATGATCAGCCGGCCGGTCGTCGTCTCGCCGGTGAATGCGACCTTGGCAATGCGGGAACTCGAGGCGAGCGGCTTGCCTGCTTCCAGACCAAAGCCATTCACGATATTCAGCACACCCGGCGGCAAAAGATCCTGTATTACCTCGGCCAGCACGAGCAGCGACAGCGGGGTCTGTTCCGCAGGCTTGATCACCACCGTATTGCCCGCCGCCAACGCCGGCGCCAACTTCCACGCCGCCATCAAGATGGGGAAGTTCCAAGGAATGATCTGTGCCACGACTCCCAGCGGCTCATGATAGTGATAGGCCACCGTGTCATCGTCCAGCTCACCCAGAGAGCCTTCCTGCGCGCGGACACAGCTTGCGAAATAGCGAAAATGATCGACCGCGAGCGGAAGATCGGCGAGGTTGGTCTCGCGTATCGGCTTGCCGTTGTCATAGGTCTCGACCGCCGCGAGAAACGGCAGATATTGCTCCAGGCGGTCCGCGACGCGGTTCAAGACTTGAGCCCGCTGCGCGACCGGCGTGCGTCCCCAGCCGTCCGCCGCCGCGTGCGCCGCGTCTATGGCGAGCTCGACGTCCGCGGCCTGGGATCGAGCGATCTGGCAGATTACTTGTCCCGTGGTCGGCGATATATTGTCGAAATAGCCGCCTTTGAGCGGAGGCACCCAGCCGCCTGCGATGAAGTTCTCATAGCGTGCGCGCAAAGGAATCGTGCGCTCGAGTGTTCTCAAGTGCGCGGTGAGCGAGGCGCTCTCACGAATCGAGTCAGCGCCAGGCGCCGAACTCATGGGTTGAACTTTGGCGGCACACATTATCGTCTCCTTCGGTTCGAATCAGGTATCCACCACAGCCTGTCGGCTGAGGAGAGTCGCGTCAGCGCGTTTTCAGAGGCCCATCACGTTTCATCTTTGAGGCCATCCTCTGCGCCGGCGCCGCGAAAAGATATAAGGGGAAACTCTTACGCGGCAGCGATATTGCGATGGCGATGCGGCGATCCGCCGCGGAACAGGGCCTTAATCGATCGGAGAGTGCCGGCCCCAGTCGAAACGACGGCCCAGGATTGCCTTCACGATCAGGTGGTCGGTGGCGGCGGTGGCGCCTATGCCGACGCCTATGTTGATCTCCCACAAGGGCGATACATTGAGGTCCGTGACGATGAAAACCTGCTGCTGCTGATTGTGCACCTGGGAGAGGTTGCCGATTGCGCCGTAGTCGGCATACCACTCGAGCCCGCCGCTCACCACGGGCGTGAAGTCGTAGCTTATTTTGGCGCTCGGTGCAAAGCCGAGGCCCTGATTCACGTCCGGACCGTGCAACGTTCGCTCGAGTGCGGGATTTACGGCTAAATACCAGCGACCGATGCTCTTGTCGATGATTGGGCGAATCTCCCAGGTCCAGGTGTCGGTCGAGTAGGCGGATCTTTGGAAGCCAACCTCGGTCGACAGGCTCACGCCAACCGGCCATCCCCAGGAGTCCGGGACCCGAACGCGGGGACGAATGTGGTCTCCCACCCACTGCACGCCATGGCCGTCTTGCTCGCTGGTGAAGATATAGAACCCAACCTCCGACCAGTCAGTGAGACCTTCCGTGAGCTCGATCGTCTCGTGCTCTTGATGGTTCGTCGGATAGACCCCGTCGATGGTCTGGGTCTCGCCTTCCACCGTAAAATTCGAGTGCAGCTCGACCATCAAGGTCTTGGGCGGGACTGTCTCGGCGCCATATACCTGAATCTCATAATTGGCCTGCGTGTACGCAGGAAGCGGCAGGCATGCGGGAGCGAGGCGGACGATGAGCCATGGAATCCAGCCGCCGCCCGTTCGCTCACGCATAGTCGAACAGCATCATGAAGCCGAGGTCCATGTGGTTCTGCTGATGGCAGTGAAATAGCGTACTGCCCGGATTGTCGGCCGTGAACTCGACATCCGTACGACTCTGCGCATCGACCAGCACGACATCTTTCTTGATTCCCCAGACATGGGTCGGCGCTGCGCCCGGGGTCTGCGCGAGGGGTGCCCCGAGCGTCCGCAGCTCGAAGCTGTGCCGGTGCAAATGCAGCGGATGGTCGTCGAGGGTCCTGTTGACGAACTGCAGCCTGTACCGGCGTCCGCGTATAAGCGGTGCGACTTTCGCATCGGGGTATGAATGGCCGTTGATCGTCCAGCCCTCCATGGCGCCGTGGCCGCGAAATTTCGACTCGAACACGAGCGGAACGATGATCGGAGCATTGGATGAGAGGTCGCCGGGCTCCGAGGCAGAAAATTGCTGGTAGCTCCAGATGAGATCCGGCGGCTGATCCCACCGCGGCGTGCCGTGCTGATTCTCGTACTCGACCGCGATGGCCATGCCGAGCGCCTGGACGTGCTTACGGACTTCGCCAAGCACCCAAATGCCCGGGTTATTCATTTCCACCACGGCGCAGACCCGCTCGGCCGGCGCGAGCCGCAGCATGGGCACCGTCCGAGGAGTGGGAACGGGGTTACCATCGAGAGCCACCACCCGAAAGCCATGCCCGGCGAGGGCAATCCAGTGAACCTCAGTGGGACTGGAATTGAGGAGGTGGAACAGGATTCGCTGCCCCTGCCTGACTCGGAGCGGCTCACCATACCCCATGACCTTGCCGTTGATGGTCGCGACGGCGTAATTCGGATTCATGGCGCCGTCATCGCTCGCCACCAAGTACCCGCTCCAATCGTGCAGGGCAAGGAAGAATTCGGCATCGTGCCGCGCAGGCTGGTCGCGAGGCTCGATTATCAAGAAGCCGTGCTGCCCGCTGTACTGCGCCCGTGTGAGATCACTCATCGCCATGGTATGGGTGTGATACCAGCGGAAACCGGCGGGGCGCGGCGTCAAGGCATAGCGTACGGTCGAGTTTGGAGCGATGAAAGGCGTGCCTTCTTCCACGGCACCGTCGACATCGGAAGGAAGGAACAGACCGTGCCAATGAACCACTTCCGGCCGGTCGGTCCGGTTGCGCACCTCGATGGTGACCGGTTGATTCTCTCTGAAACGCAGCAAGGGCCCCGGGATCTGGCCGTTGTAGGCGGTGGTCTTGAGTTTGTGGCGCGGCGACAAATCAAGGGTGACGGGTGCGATGTCGATCTTGTAATCAGGGGGCGCCCGATCTTGCGCAAAGGCCGGCCATAGCGGCACCAGGCCTGCCATCGTCGAGAGTCTCAGAAGATCCCGCCTCGATATCATTCGCTTCACCATTCGCAGCAAAGGGGCAAGTGCCCGCTTGGTGCACCGCATCGCGTCTCATATTCAAGAATGCATTGCAAGCCAAATTGAGGTAAGGGCGGGTGCAATCGCACATTACATCCACCAAGCGGTCCTCTCCGTATATATTAGGGCGGGGGTCAGTTCGAGGGTGCTTCGAAATGCGGACAGTTCCGGCCGATCTTGCCCGGAGCGCGCTCGACGCGGCTCCGGATGCGATGATCATCATCGATTCGGCGGGCATCATTCGATTCACCAATCGCCAGGTTTCCGCCCTATTCGGGTACCCGCACGACGAGCTCGTCGGACAGAGCATCGAGTTAATGCTGCCGGAACGCTTTCGGGCTCGGCACGTCGGACACCGCGAGGACTACGTCAACAACCTGCGCATGCGTCCCATGGGCCTCGGTCTTCAGCTCTTCGGATTGCGGAATGATGGCGCAGAGTTTCCGCTGGAGATCAGCTTGAGTCCCATCGAGGACGTGGGCCGAACCCTGGTTGCTGCCGCCATCCGCGATGTGACGGATCGAAAGCGCATCGAGACCGAGCTCATCGTCGCGCGTGAGGCGGCCGAAGCTGCGCGCGAGCTCGCGGATCAATCGCGCGAGCTCGCGGATCGAGCCAATCAAGGCAAGAGCCGCTTTCTCGCGACGGCAAGTCATGACCTGCGTCAGCCGTTGCAAACTCTCGAATTGCTCAACGGCACCCTGCGCCGGCGCGTCACCGATCGGCTGTCCATCGAGGCCCTGTCGCAGCAGGAGCAAGCCATCGGCGCGATGTCCAGACTCCTCAATGCTCTGCTCGACATCAGCAAGCTCGAATCCGGTGCGATCAAACCGGAGCCCACTGACTTTACGGTTGCGGCGATTTTCGACGAGCTTCGTTTGGAATTCGCGAGTATTGCGGCAAACAAGGGGCTCAAGCTCGAGGTCGAGACTTGCGAGGACGTTGCCTACAGCGATCCCTCGCTGGTCGAGCAAATCTTGAGAAATCTCGTATCCAACGCCGTTAAGTACACGCGCGAGGGCTGGGTGCGCTTGCGCTGCCTGCACGATGCGGCCTTCGTGCGCATCGAGGTCCTGGATACCGGCGTCGGCATCCCGGCGGAGCAGCTGCCCTACATTTATGACGAGTTTTACCAGGTCGGCGTACCCACAAACAGCTCACGTGACGGCTACGGTCTTGGACTTTCCATCGTGCAGCGGCTGGTCAAGCTCCTCACGCTCGAGCTCGATGTGCGCTCGGAAGTCGGCAAAGGCTCGGCGTTCGCGCTCGTTCTGCCGGCGAGCCGCAGCTGCGGAGCGGCTGTTACGCTCGGTGGCCAGGCATCTTTGCCCGCCCCTGCCCGTCAGGTTGGCGAGGCACGGGTTCTGGTGGTCGAGGACAATGAGTCCGTTCGACGCGCGACGGCGCTGCTGCTCGAGCTCGAGGGCTACCACGTCAGCTCCGTCGCCACGCTTTTGGGCGCGCTGCAACATGTGCAGCAGGGCCATCGGGTGGATCTGCTGATCAGCGACTATCACTTGAACGGCGGCGAGACCGGCACCGAGGTCATTACCGCGTTACGCGAGATATTGGGCATTGAACTGAAGGCGGTCCTCACGACCGGCGACACCTCCTCCGCGATCAAGAATCTGCCCCGCGATCCCTATCTCCGAATTACGAGCAAGCCCATCAAGGCCGAGGAGTTGCTGGCGCTGCTTCGCGCCTTGCTCGCCGCGCCTTGAGCTTTTTCGTGGCCGTGGGAGCTTCAGGCCGGGAGGGTCTGAAAGATATCAAGGGCTTGCTCGGAGCATTGCCTCGAAAGCTCGCCGCCATTGTGCTGATCGTTCTGCATCGGCCGAGCGATCGGATCAGCCATCTCCGCGAAATACTCACGCGCGTCTCCAGCATGCCCGTCGTCATCCCGGAGGAGGACCAGGAGTTCCGCACCGGAACGTGCTACATACGCAAACCCGCCGCACATCTCGCGCTGGCTGCAAGAAGTCGAGTACATCTCGTCGATTGAGGGAGGCACCACCATGGTGCTTGCCCGAGCAAGCCCCGGCGTCAACGGAATGCCGGAGAACGCCACCCGTTACGATGGCCCGATCGATTTCATCGGCTCGATTGCCGAGATTGCGCGGCAAATAACACGACGGGTGGCGTGATTAGGTAGATCGAGCAATCTCCAGCGGCAACCACGAATGGTCTGGCCATCGCTGAATGGCCATCATCAATCAACCTACCTACCGGAGTATTGTCATGAGAGCAAGCGATGTGATGATTCGCGACGTCATTACCGTGGGGCCCGATGATGAAGTTTCATACGCCGCAAAGTTGCTGGCGGACCGCGATATCAGCGCGTTGCCGGTCGTCGATGAGCGCCGACGGATTGTAGGCATATTGAGCGAGGCCGATCTGCTGGAACGCGAGGAGATCGGCACCGAGAAACATCGCCCCTGGTGGCTCGAGGCGGTTACACCCTCGACCTTGCTGGCCGCGGACTATGCACGCTCTCACGGCCGCAAGGTCCGCGAACTGATGTCCGAGGAGGTGATCACGGCAAAGCCCGATACCCCCCTGTCGGAAATAGCCGCACTGCTCGAGCGGAATCGAATCAAGCGTGTGCCCATCGTGGAGGACGGCAAACTCATTGGCATCGTAAGCCGAGCCAATCTGATCCAGGCGCTCGCATCCGCACCCGTACCGGCCCTGCCGACGCGCGGTGCGTCCTCCGATGAGACCATCCGCGCCACCGTCTTGGACCGCCTGTCGAAACAATCGTGGACGGGATTCGGAGAGCGCAACGTGATCGTCACCGACCGGGTCGTCCATCTTTGGGGGTTGGTCGGCTCGCCCACGGAGCGAAAAGCGCTTTTCGCGCTGGCGGAATCCGTGCCCGGCGTGCGAAGCGTCGCGGATGAGCTGATTCCCGCCTATTGACGGGACGATCATCACCGGGAGCGCTCCAGCGGGCGCGCAGCTCCGCACGCCCGGCTTGTGGTCTCACCGCTGCCAAAGAATATACGGGGCTTCCAGCGGCGTGTTGGCATCCGGGTGGGCTGCTACGATGCGCGCCGTGTAGTCGCCTGCCGCGCGAGTTGCGGGGATGCAAGCCACATAGGTCTCCAGCCCCGAATCGCTCGGTTCACCTTCCATCCGGCTCATCGGTTGTCTGAAAGCGGGCTCGGTTCCGCATGCATCGGCGTACAGCTCGACGCGCACCGCCCACGCGAGGCTTCCCAGATAGACCTGCGCGGTGAAGTGATGCCGCCCGTCTCGGGTATCGGTCCTCATCGCGCCGAAACGCAGCGTCGCCCAGTCTTGCTCGAGCGCCCGCCGCCAGGCGCTGATCTCGCTGCCCAGTGCCCCGGCGTTCAGCGCCCTTTTCCGGTAGCAGGACGCGGCGGGCAGATAGGCTGTATGCAGGTATTCGCGCACGCTGCGATTGGCCGAGTACACAGGAGTCAGGCTCGCCATGCTCTCGCGGACACGCGCAACCCACGCTTTCGGAATATCGTCTGCATCGCGTGAGTAGAACTCGGGAATCACCCGGCTTTCCAAAAGATCGTACAGCTCTTCCGCCTCTCGGTTGTTCCAAAGAGCATCATTCCCATGCTCGCGCCCGTCGCCCAGGGCCCATCCGACGCTCGGTTCGTAGGCTTCGGCCCACCACCCGTCGAGCTCGGATAAATTGAGCCCGCCGTTAACGAGAACTTTCATTCCGCTCGTGCCGCACGCCTCCCAGGGCCGAGCCGGGGTATTGATCCAGACATCCACACCGGCCACCAACCGCTCCGTGAGCAACATATCGTAATCGCTGAGAAAGATCGCATGGGCTCGAACATCGTCGCGGCGCACGAAATTCACCCAGTTGCGAATCCAGGACTGTGCCGCGAGATCTGCGGGATGCGCCTTGCCGGCGATAATCAACTGAACCGGCCGTCGGGCGTTGGTGAGCATGCGAACCAGACGATCCGGATCGCTCAGCAACAAATTCGGCCGCTTGTACGCAGTAAACCTTCGCGCAAATCCGAGCATCAATGTATCGGAATGGAACAGGTGCCTCGCACCCTCGACCTGCTCTCCCGTGGCCCCGGACGCGGCCAGCTGGGCCGATAAACGCTCTCGCGAATACGACACGAGGGAAGCGCGTGCGGCGTTTCGGCACCGCCAGATCTCCGGGTCGGACGCGCCCCGGATCCGGCCCTCCACCGATTTGAGTGCGCCCAGCCATCGGTCTTTTCCGCAGCAGCTCGTCCAGAGCGCATCGGCTTCGGGGCTGTCCCAGCTCGGTGTATGTACGCCGTTGGTGATCGAGCCGACCGGCACCTCGTGGCTCGGCCAACGTCGAAACAGCGATTGAAAGATACGCCGGCTGACCTCGCCATGCAGGCGGCTGACGGCGTTGATTGAGCTGGAACCCCGGGCCGCGAGATAGGCCATATTGAAACTTTCCGAATCGTCTTCCGGATTCTCGCGGCCGAGAGCCAGGAATTCGCGCAGACCGATTCGCAGATTCCCTGCAACGTAGCGGCCAAGGTATTGCTCCATCAGCTGCGGTGTGAACCGATCGAAACCGGCCGGCACAGCCGTATGCGTGGTGAACACGTTACCCGCTCGCGTCGCGCAGAGCGCGGCGTCGAACGGCGTTCCGGTGCGTTCCATGAAGCTGCGCGCACGGTCGAGGACGGCCAACGCTGCGTGTCCCTCGTTCAGGTGGCACACGTCGGGCGACAGATTCAATGTTTCCAAAAGCCGCCATCCGCCGACACCGAGCACGATCTCTTGCTGCAGTCGGACCTCGGGATCACCGCCATACAGCTCACTCGCGATGCCCCGGTGAGCGGGATGGTTGGCGCTGTCGTTGGTGTCGAGGAGATACAGATCCAGGCGCCCGACCTGAACGTGCCAGGCACGCAGCCAAAGGCTTCCGCCGGGTAAGCGGATCTCGAGACGCAGTCGCTCGCCATCGGTGCCGCGCACGGGCGTGATCGGCAACTGAGCCGGCTCGTTGTAGGGAAACAGCGCGCGTTGCTCGCCGTCCTTGCCGATGACCTGACGGAAATAACCCTGCTGGTACAGCAATCCGACGCCGATAATCGGCACCCCGAGGTCGCTTGCCGCCTTCATCTGATCGCCGGCCACGTTGCCGAGGCCGCCGGCATAGATCGGCAGGGCCTCGCTTAGCATGAACTCCATGCTGAAGTAAGCGACGCGGGTGAGCTCGCCCGCGTCGCTCTTCTCGAACCAGGTTGGCGCGGCTTCGCTATTGCCCTCTTGCTCCGCCAGACGCCCCAATGCGGCACGAAAATCCGGGGTTTCGTGCAACTGCTGCATTCGTCGGGGTGATGCGCTCCGCAGGACGACCCATGGATTGTGCGTCCGCGCCCAAAGATCGGGATCAATCCACCGCCAAAGCCCGTCAGTCGCGTGATTCCACGACCAGCGCAGATCCAGCGCCAACCTATGCAGCAATTCGGTTTCTGAGTCAGCGCGCAATGCTCGAGGCCCGACTCAGCTCGATTCGGCCTCTGGCACGCTCCTCCAACACGGCAACCCCGGGCAACCTCTTACCCTCGAGGCATTCCAGAAAGGCGCCGCCGCCGGTAGAAATATATGAGATGCGGTCGGTCACGCCGTATTTCTCGATGGCCGCCACGGTATCGCCACCACCCACGAGTGAATATGAATTGCTGCTTGCAATCGCTTCGGCAATTTTCTTGGTTCCCTCGCCAAATTGGTCGATCTCGAACATGCCCACCGGACCATTCCAGATGATGGTCGCCGCGGAGGTGAGTATGCGGGCGAACTGCGCCACGGTGGCAGGACCGATATCAACGATCAGATCGTCTGGCTGGACCTGGCTCATCCAGACGCCTCTCGCTTGTGCGGTGGCCGTCGCCTCTTTCGCGACGGTCACATCCGCCGGCAGCACGATATCCGCGCCCCGTGCGTGGGCGCGATCAATCAATTTTCTCGCAGTCGCCACCATTTCGGTCTCGCAGGACGACTGGTCGATGCGGTAGCCGACGGCGGCCAGGAAGGTGTTGGCGATTCCCCCGCCAAGCAAGAGTCTGTCGAGTTTGTCGAGAAGCGCTTCCAATACCCCGAGTTTCGTCGAAACCTTGGAGCCCCCGACGATTCCGACCAACGGATGAGCGGGTTTGCGAAAGATCCGCTCGAGCGCATCGAGCTCGGCCAACAATAGAGGCCCACCGCAGGCTACCGGTGCGAATTTGGCGACGCCCTCCGTGCTGGCCTCGGCACGGTGTGCAGTAGCAAACGCATCCATCACGAAAACGTCGCATAACGCCGCCATTTTGCGCGACAGCGCCTCGTCGTTCTCCCGTTCTCCCTGGCTGAACCGCACATTCTCGCAAAGCACCGCGGCTCCCGGAGCACACGCGACGCCATCAAGCCAGTTCTTGCACAGAGGCACCGGCATTCCGAGCAGTTCGCCGAGTCTTGCCGCGACGGGCGACAGAGACAATTCAGGATCGAAACCGCCCTCCTTGGGCCGGCCGAGGTGAGAAAGCACGATCACGCATGCGCCCTGCCGCAACGCCGCTCGCAGTGTCGGAAGCGCTGCCCGGATGCGCTGATCGCTCGTTACCGCAGCGTGCTGTATCGGGACGTTAAAATCCTCGCGAATCAGAACTCGCTTCCCTGACAGATCCAGATCAGCCATGCGAATGATATCGGCCATGGTCAAACCTCGATGATGACTTTCAAGGCGCGAGTCTCAGCAGCCCGTGCGAATGTGTCATAGGCATCGAGAATCGCGTCGAGCTTGAAGTGATGCGTGATGAGCTTGGTCGGCTGAATCTTCTTGGAGGAAACGGTCTTCAGAAGCATCGGCGTGGTCACGGTGTCCACGAGACGAGTGGTGATGGTTATGTTCTGCGGCCACAAACGCTCCAGGTGCAAATCGACCTTCGTGCCGTGCACGCCGATATTGGCGATCGTTCCGCCAGGCGCAATGATGTCCTCGCACATCACGAACGAGGCGGGCACGCCGACGGCCTCGATCGCACAATCGACCCCTCGGCCATCCGTCAAAGCCATGACTTTACCCGCTCCCTTTCCATCCGCGCTGTTGATGGTCGAGGTCGCACCTAATCGCCTCGCCACCTCCAGGCGGTTCTCGTCGAGATCGATCACGATGAGTTGGCTCGGCGTATAAAATTGCGCGGTGAGCAGCGCGGCGAGACCGATCGGCCCGGCGCCGACGATCGCCACGTCCGCCCCGGGAGCGATCTTGCCGTTGAGTACCCCGCACTCGAAGCCGGTCGGCAAGATGTCACTCAGCATCACCAGGGCTTCCTCGTCGGCGCCGGCCGGAATTCGGTAGAGGCTCGTATCGGCATGCGGAATTCGAACGTATTCCGCCTGCGTGCCATCGATGGTGTTGCCGAGGATCCAGCCCCCCGTAGTACAGTGCGAATACATCCCGCGGCGGCAATAAGCGCATTTGCCGCACGCGGAGATGCAGGAGATCAAAACTCGGTCACCCGGGCGGAAAGCGCTGACGCCGGTGCCCACGCTCTCTACGACACCCACGCCCTCATGGCCGAGTATCCGCCCGGGCGTACAGGTCTGCACATCCCCTTTGAGGATGTGCAGGTCCGTGCCGCAAATCGTCGTTTTCGTGATTCTGACGATCGCATCATCGGATGCAATCAGTTCGGGTTTCGGACGTGTTTCCAACGCCTTCTTCCCGGGTCCGCCGTATACGAAAGCCTTCATTAGATCAACCTCGATTGTGTTCTCGCCCTCGTTCATCGGCGGTGATGCAATTCGTTCAACTGACCTTTGGTCATGGTGTCCAGAAGGGCACCCGCCTCGGCGATGATGGCTTTGAGCAAGTCGTTGAGCGTGACGATACCCACGACCTCCCCCTCGCCGGCGACCACCGGCACTCGGCGCACACCGTGCGTGCGCATGCGCTCGACGACCGTCATGGTGTCCTCGGACTCACGCGCAATCACCACAGGCGTGCGCATCAGGCTGCCCACGGTGGTTTTGCCCGCATCGAGTCCATTGCCCAGCACCTCGACCACCAGGTCACGATCGGTGACCACACCCAGCGGCACACCTTCACCCTGTGGATCGTCCACGACCACCACGTCCCCCACATGCCGGTGGCGCATGAGGCTGGCTGCCTGCAACGCGCTCGTCTGCGGGCCGCAAACGACCACATTTCCCATGCAGATTTCTTTGATTAACATCGTGAGCACCTCCGCAATTTGAAACGAGAGCTATAGAGCCAATACACCCGCGAGCTTGTGCAGGCCCAGATCGGCCGGGCGTGTCTTGCCGGCGACTTCAGCCAGCGGCGTCGTGGCGGGCTTTCCATCTCGCAATCCGATCAAGATTCCATGGCGCCGTGCCGCTGCCGCATCTACGGCAGCGGCGCCCAGGATCGTGCCGAGAAGGCGATCGAAAGCGCCCGGCGCCCCACCTCGCTGGACATGCCCGAGCCGCGTTACCCGCAATTCGAAGCCCAGGCGCTCGTGATGGGTGGTGAAGTACCGCATAAGCGCATCCGCGTCATACTGCGCGCCCTCCGAGATCACTCCGATTGCATGGCTTTTGCCGCGATCGTACGCTGCGCACAGCTCGCGGGCGATATGCTCGGGCTCCGTACTCAGCTCCGGCAGCGCGATGACTTCAGCCCCACCCGCGATTGCCGCCGCCAGCGCAAGATAGCCGCAGTGCCGACCCATGACTTCAACGAGAAATGCCCTCTTCATTGCGGACGCCGTCACCCGCAACCGGTCGATTGCCTCGAGCGCGACGTCGACAGCCGTCGTCGCGCCAATGCTGATATCCGTGCCGCAAAGGTCGTTATCGATCGTCGACGCGACCCCGATCACCGGAGCTCCCTCCGCATGTAATGCATGTGCACCGGACTGGGAGCCGTTGCCGCCGATGACGATCAACGTGGCAATCTCGTGCCGGTGCAATGATTGGAGGGCCTTCTCGCGGCTCGTCTTGAGCGGCTCGTAACGCGTGGTACCGAGCTTGGTGCCGCCCATCTGAATGATCCCGCCCACATCGCGCCTCCCCATGGCATGGAAGTCACCCTCAGACAGACCTCTGTATCCGTTTCGGACTCCGACGATCTCGAAGCCCTGCGCGATACCACAACGAACGATTGCGCGAATCGCGGCATTCATGCCGGGGGCATCCCCGCCGCTGGTCAACAATGCCAGCCGCTTCACGTCATGCCTCGCGCGCTCACCATGCGGCAATCCTTTCACGCACCGCCACCGTCTCGCCATACGGGATTTCGCTTAGCGGGCGCATGGACTCCCCGCCGATAGCTCGCGCTCCTTTGCTGCGACGAATTGCGTCGTGGAGACGAAACTGTCCGGGTTCAACGAAATGGAATCGATGCCCGCTTCCACCAGAAACGCCGCGAAGTCCGGATAATTGCTGGGAGCCTGGCCGCAAATGCCGACCTTCGTGCCCATACGATGGGCCCGCTTGATGACATCGACGATCATGCGCTTGACGGCCTCGTCCCGCTCATCGAACAAGCTCGCGAGCTCGGCCGAGTCTCGATCGACTCCCAGCACCAACTGCGTCAAATCGTTGCTGCCAATGGAGAACCCATCGAAGCGCGCGGCGAACTCCTCGGTGAGAATCACGTTCGAGGGAATCTCGCACATCACATAGATCTGCAACCCGCCCTCTCCGCGCCGTAAATGATGCTCGGCCATTACCGCGAGCACCTGGTCCGCCTCGCGCGGCGTGCGGCAAAAAGGCACCATCACGATCAAATTGCTGAACCCGAGCTCGTCGCGCGCTTTGCGGATCGCTTGGCATTCGAGTGCGAACCCGTCCTTGTAGTGCGGACTGTAGTACCGCGAAGCACCACGCAATCCGAGCATCGGATTCTCCTCGGACAGCTCGAACTGCGCGCCGCCGATCAAATGCGCATACTCATTGCTCTTGAAGTCGCTCAATCGAACGATGACCGGATTCGGGAAGTACGGCGCGGCAATCTTCGCGATGCCGCGCGCCAAGGTGTCGACGAAATATCCGGCCTTGGTCGGATAGCCGTGGGTCAGTGTCTCGATCTGCAGCCGGTCCTGGGCATCCTTCACCTCGTCGAAGTGAACCAATGCCATCGGGTGGATGCGAATGATGTTATTGATGATGAATTCCATGCGCGCCAGCCCGATTCCCTTCGCCGGCAGCCGCCACCAGCGGAGCGCCGCAGCCGGGCTGGCGATATTGACCATCATGGCAGTGCGCGTCTCAGGCACGTCCGTGAAGTCGATGTCGGTTACACCGAAATCGAGAATTCCATCGTACACGGCGCCCAACTCCCCTTCGGCGCAGCACAATGTGATCGATTGGGAGTCCTTGATCAGCTCCGTTCCCCGCAACGTGCCGACGATGGCCGGCACGCCAAGCTCCCGGCTGACGATCGCGGCGTGGCTCGTGGTCCCCCCATAATTGGTTATCAGTCCCGCCGCCTTTTTCATGATCGGCACCCAGTCGGGGTCGGTGGACTCCGTCACGAGAATGGAGCCGTCGCGGAACTGATCGATATCTTTCGCGCTATGAAGGACACAGGCTCGACCGCTGGCAATCGATTCACCAATCGCGGCACCGGTGACGATACGTTTGCCGCGCCCGATGAGACTATAAGACCTCATCAAGGCGGATGACTTGCCCGACTGGACCGTCTCGGGACGAGCCTGCACCAGATAAATCTCCCCGGTGTCGCCGTCCTTGGCCCACTCGAGGTCCATGGGCCTACCGTAATGTGCCTCGATGGCGACGGCCCACCGTCCCAACTGCAAGATTTCGTTGTCCGACAGGACCATCGCGTCCTGCTCCTCGGCTGTCGTATCGACATTGCGTGTGCCCGCTCCGCCGCCCTGCTCGTAGACGAGCTTTTTCTCCTTTGCGCCCAGCGTTTTTTCGATGATGGGCCGGCACTTGTCATCGCGCAGCAACGGCTTGAACACCATATATTTATCGGGCGTCACGGTACCTTGCACCACGTTCTCGCCGAGGCCCCACGCCGCACTCACCACCACGACGCCGGGAAATCCCGTTTCCGTATCGATAGTGAAGGCGACGCCGGCTCCGGCGAGGTCGGCGCGGACCATTTTCTGAATGCCAATGGACAGTGCCACTTGCAGATGGTCGAACCCGTTCGCCTCGCGATAGACAATTGCGCGATCGGTGAAGAGCGAGGCGTAGCACTTGCGGCACGCGAGCAGCAGATCCGATTCCCCTCGAACGTTCAGGAACGTTTCTTGTTGTCCGGCAAAGCTCGCCTGCGGCAGATCTTCCGCGGTGGCGCTGCTGCGTACGGCGACGGCAATCTCGGCCGTTCCGCAGCGTTTGGCGAGCTCTCTGTGCGAAGACAATATGGCCTCGACGATCTCGGGCGTGAATTGCGCGTTCAGCATCATTTGCCTGAGCGAGGCGCCTGTCTGCTCAAGCGATTGCCGGCCGGCGTGATAGGCATCCAATTGGTCTCGAAGCCTGGGCTCGATCCCGTTGGCACGCAGGTACGTTCGATACGCCGCGGCAGTGGTCGCAAACCCTGGAGGCACGCGTATCCCTGCGCGGGCGAGTGCGCAGGTCATGTTGGCCAAGCTCGCGTTCTTTCCGCCGACTTGGCTGACGTCTATGCAGCGTGGATCGTCGAACCAGAGAACCGCTTCGGAAGGGCTGATTGTAGGTCTCTGGCCCGAAAGATACCCTTGCAGGGAATTCGCAGAAGTCGACATTTGGCTCTCCTTGCACCCAAGACCGCCCTGGCACTGTGGTCGGCGAATGAGTCGGACGGCCCAAGCATGCGCGTTTGGCAAGGCATTCGGCATAAGGGTTTACTCGCACGGCGTTGTGGGTGTTGCAGATCCGTCGTCGCTGCGGAAACTACGGATGGCGCCCATCGCTAACAACACTCAGCATTCGCCGTGGACCGGCTCCAGATCCCGGCGGGAGGTATCAGATGGGCAATTACGAGACTTCCGAGTCAAGCGCCGCGCCTGCGTATGCACCCGATCCTTATAGGGTCGATATTCCGCGGTCCGCCGTCGACAAACTCGTGACCGCAGATGAGCGCCACCAGTTGATCGCACGGGCCGCCTATGCCATCGCAGAACGGCGAGGATTTGCGCCCGGTCACGAGCTCTCGGATTGGCTGGAGGCGGAACGGGAAGTCAACCGGGTCTGCGGGTTGATCGAGCCCTCGCCGCGGTGGGATGCGTGAGGTTAAAGGACCGAATCACGCTATTCGCACCCGCAGCGTCGGCGGCATTTGGAGACCAGGTGGCGTCCTGTCTGGGCGTACCGTTATGTCGACCCGAGGAGCGCGAGTTCGAGGACGGCGAACACACGATACGCTCGCCGCAGTCGGTGCGCGGCCGCTCGGTGTATGTCATTCAGTGTCTGCGCGGCGACTCGCAAGGATCCGTGAACGATCGGCTATGCCGGCTTCTATTTTTCGTGGGCGCGCTCAAGGACGCCGGCGCGCGTCGGATCACTCTTTGTCTTCCTTACCTGGCCTACGCCCGAAAGGACCAGCGGACCAGAGCCCGCGATCCGATCACCCTCCGCTACGTTGCCCAGCTGATGGAAGCGGTCGGCACCGACCGGGTGATGATTCTCGAAGCGCACAATCGGGGGGCCCTCGATAATGCTTTTCGTGTCGAATCGCTGCACTTGGAGGCCACCGCGGACTTCGTCGGGTATTTTTCCCATGACTCTGAGGACCGTGTCGTCGCTTCTCCGGACATCGGCGGGGTCAAACGAGCGCGGCATTTCAAGGAGCGTCTGGAGGCCGCGAGCGGCCGCGAGATCGGCCTCGCATTCATGGACAAGAAGCGCAGCGATGCAACACTCAGCGGGGACGCCTTCGTGGGCGATGTCCGCGGGAAGCAGGTGATTTTCATCGACGATCTGATCTGCTCGGGGAACACCATCCGACGCGCCGTCGCGGCGGCCCGGGCGGCGGGTGCGAAACGAATCGATGTGGCCGTGACCCACGGCGTGTTCACCGCTCCGGCTCACCAATTGTTCGAGCCGGGTGGCCCTGATTCCCTGCTCGTCACCGATTCTGTTCCTCTGGACGCGCATTTCCTGGCGTACGCGTCGCGCTCATTGCGCGTGATCAGCGTCGCACCGCTATTTGCCGAGGCAATTCGACGCTTGGAGCACGGGGGGTCGTTGGCGCAACTCGCCGGGCTCGACGAGGCAACATAAGGACATTTGGTCCAGTGCCTCGACTTATGCGCGTGAATCTCGGTATATTCCGCGGCGAGCCATCACCTTCTTTTCTATTGCACTGCCGCATGGGGATGCATATTGATTCGTCATGGAGCCGGCTTCGGGCTCGTCGCAACTCTGCTGCTCTCTCCCCTGCTCGCGGGCCGGCTGCAGGCTGCCGGGTCTTTCTGCGCTGAAACCCAAAGCGCGGCCATTCCCCCTCGCTCCGCTGGCGCGATGAGCGGAAGCGAGCTCGCGCGCCGGCTCGACGGAGTCGACGATGATGCCCGCGAAGATCTCATACGAAACGAGCTGTTCGCAGGCAACATCCCGGAATTCTTGCGACGATTGCGTCCGGTGGAAATACGAGGCGACCAGATTCACGGCGTTGGTACGCGCATCGTCCTATGCGTCATGCCGGACTATCTTGCGCTCGGCTCCGATGGTGATTACCTGTTGGTTCCGATGCGCCTACAGACGGCGCTCGCCGTCGCCACCCGCTACGGATTCACCTTGCCCACACCGGCCATCGTGGATGCAATCTATGCCCAGGCGGAGATTCACTTGGCGCCGCAACCGCTGCCGGCAAGCCCGGCGATGCGCTCGACGAGATACTATTTGAATCACAATGCGCTGGTCCGTTCGCAGCGCAACGAGCTCGAGGCCGCGCCCGGTATGCTGATTTCGGGCGACAAAAAGGATCTGGTGCTCACCAACCGGCTGTGGAGCAACTTGGAGCGGGTGGCCATTTACGGCTGGCACATGATCGGCGGGCATCCCATCCAGCCATTGAGCACGGTGCACGGCTGGCACTATGTCGACTATAGCCACGGCGCGAGACTGGTGAGCACACAGATTCTCATCAACGACAAACCTCGAGATCTGCTTGCCGCCTTGCAGGACTCGTTGACCGCGCATCTTCTGAGCCATGAAGGTCCGGTTTCCGGCGCCTCCGACCTCATCGCGCGGCTTGCCGAGCCGCCCGTGAGGCGCGTCAGCGCGCTGGTTCAATAGTCTTGCAGCAACGAAAGCCGAGGTGATAATTCGCGTGACTTTGCGAATCCATCACACGCGTGCCATGCCAGAAAGGCGCGCGCCAGCGGCACCAATCCTCGTGCGCGCGATAAGTGTCGAAAATGAACCAGCTTCCCTTCATTTCCGTATAGCCCAGCTGTTTGCTGCCCAAACTCGACATCTGGTCGCGGCTGAGCGGCAGGTTCATGTGTTCGGCCGCATTGCCATTGAGGTCAAAGACGCCGAGCGAGCTATGGCAGGCGGGGAAGCTTCCCGTTGGATAGGTATTCGATCCGCATAGGTTCCACCCGCCTCCTGGGCAACCCGGGGTTTTGAAACTGCCCGTCGCGCAAATGCCGGTTTGGTACTGCGGTCCGTAGCTCCAGGACTTGTCCGCCTGATGCATGGCATTGTGCGCGGCGCGCATGCGAGCGATAGCCGCTTCCGGCGGTATCCCCTTGGCCATCTCGAAATCGTAGTCGGGGGCCTCCAGGCTGCCGGCGCAGGCTCCCTCCCACTCGTGGGCATCGCAAAGACGTTCGCCCTCCGCCTCGCAGATTTCCGCTGCCTCTTTCGCCTTTACCCACACGACAGGATAGGTGCAGGGTAGGTTTGGAAACTCGAATTGATCGATGCACGCCGTCGCCGAATCGACGCTGCCCTTCTTGGCGTTGTAGAGCGGCGCCATGAAACGGGAATGGCAGATTTTCTCGAAGGCGGGATTCTCGAATTGAATGCCCGCTTCGCGAGCTCTGGTCGCGCACTGTGCCTCGCTCAGCGGATGCTGCGAGATGGCCGGATTTCCCTGACCGATGTAGCCGGAGCGGACGAAGATCTGGCGGATCCGGGCAATTTGCTCATCGCTCAGCGCGTGCTCTTGCTTCAACAACTGAAATAATATTTCATTGCGCTGGGCCAAGGTCGACTGAGCCTGCACCGACTGGGCCTGTACGCTCGTCAACAGCCCAGATTGCGCGATCCCCAACAGTAGCCATACGAGATTATTCCTAATCATGGGGCGGCCTCCTTGCGTAGGAGATAAAAGAAGTCCCGGTCATCCGGAAAGCCGATGAATCGAGGGGACAATCGATCGCCGCCCTTGCGGTCTACTTCGCTCATACCGGCAATCAGATGTTGCACGACCGTGGCGCCCGATTTTTTTGTATATAGGGCGAGATAGGTGTGTTCGAGCGCGTTCATGTCGAGGTGCATGGCGTACCGGCAGCCGTACGCCTGGAATACCCGGGCCATTGCCGATGGGGTGGCATCCGAGAAGTAGCCGTAGATGAGGTATCTGGATGAGGCCGATTCCTGCATGCAAACACCCGAACGCAAGGTGCGCAGATGCTCTTCGCTCGATCCCGACCAATTGCCGGCTCCCCAGCGATTCACGAGCAGGCCCGGCCTCGGCACACCGTCCGCGCCAAGTTCGATCAGCGGTACGCCGTTTTGCCGGGCGTGCCGGATATGCACCAGCTCACTGTCGTCCTCACGCGTCCATGTCTTCATCGACACCTGGCCGGAGTCGGTGACGAAGAGCGTCGAGAGACCGGGCTGTAGCTTGCTGAATATGGTGCCGTGCTCGATGAAGCCGTAGTGGCTGCCGCCATTCTGCTCGGCGAGGGCTCCGTAGCGGAATGCCCCATGTTCCCGCTTGAAGCCGCCGGCAAACGTCGCCGCGACGCGTGCCACCAGGGCTGGACTCACCATGCCCGTCGTCACCAGAGGTGCCACCTGCCCGATGCCGTCCGGCCCCGGCAATCTCGGATCGCGTACAGACTCCAAGGCGTGCTCGGACCATCCGACGCGCGGATGATCGGTCCCGAGCTCAAAACCGACGTCAAACTGCGCGAGGTCGAATGCCACCATGTAGTCCAGTGCATCGGATTCGATCGTGTCCAAGCCGTTGACCGAATCCTCGTGGGATTTCAGTACGGCAATCGCGTGAGGCTGAATGACGCTTATGAATATTCCAGGGCTGCCGGATACGCCGTACCAGCGGCCCATGCCAAGCTGCGAGATCCCACCCACATCGATGGCCAGATGCTCGGGCTGCACGGCGACCGTCTCGTACTCGCTGGCCAGAGCGGCCGGTGTAGGACCGGGCGCCAACGCCTCCTTCGGCAGCGCCGAGAGTGGCATGGAACTCCCTGCCTCGCGGAAGGCATCCTGGAACACACTCTCGCGCACGAACTCTACGATTCTATCTCCGCCCCAGACATGATCTCTCAGCAGATTCGTGATCCGCTCGAGATTCGTGTAGGTGCCCGGAACGGCGTTACGCAGGAAGACACGATTCTCACAGACTGGGGCATAGGGTAGTCCGGACAGCTTCGCCTGCTCCAGGACTCGGTTGCCGCTCGCCCACAGCGGGCAGTCCAGCCGGGCATTCGCGGTAACGATGCGGATACCGAACGGGAAGGAGGCATCGAGCGTGAGTCGCTGGGTGCGAGGGTCGGCATTCTCCAGGTGATAGGAGCTCTCCCGCCCATCCGCAGCTCGCCGTATCGACAAAATGAACCACGCATTGATCGACGGATTCAGGCTCACCAGCGTGCCGCTCGACTCATCCCCCGCTTTCCATTCGACGCGCGTGGTCTGGCGAAAGGGCTGCAGCTCCACGATGGTCTTGGGCTGGACCGCCAGATACTGCGCCCATTGCGAGTCCGCGAGGCCCTCGGCGGCCCCTGAAGGAGCGTGTGCAACAGCCAGGAGCACGATCAGCGCCACCGCGCCGTGGATCGTGCGTTCACTCAAAACAGCCACCCCGCAACTTCGAGCATGCCGCGCTTCCATGGAAGCCGATGAGTGAGCCCGCTTCGACCCTGGTATTCGCCGCGATGTTGCACGTACCAATCATAGTTCCGTAGCAGCGCATCGCGGTTCGAGTAGCGTGGGACGAAATTCAGCCGCTGCGCCAAGCGCTCGATGGAGACGAAGCTGTCGCGACCGGCCGTCTCGTAAACCCACTCGTAAAGAGGTGAAAGATGCAGTCGCTCGAGAGTGCGCAAGGCAGCGATCGCCGGTGCTGCCGGCAAAGAAACGATGCGCTTGCCATGCCCCGCCCGATCGAGGACCGCCTGGAAGCTTGCACGCAAGCTGCCGAATTCCTTTGCGCCCACGTTGAACGTGTCGTCGACCGATGCCCGGTCGAGCTGCATGCAGCGGAAGATCACTTCACAGAGGTCCTCGACATCCAACAGCTGGTAGAGGTTCGCTCCCGAGCCCAACACCGGGAAGTTGCGGCCTCTATAGGCCCAGTCGTAAAGCAACTCGAATACACCGAGACGCTCCGGGCCTACGAAGCTTTTCGGCCGCAGTATGGGCACGCAAAGCCCGGTGCGCCGGTAGGCGAGACAGTCCTCCTCGGCTTCTATCTTCGCCTCGCCGTAGGGTCCGACCCCCTGCAAGCGATCGGTCTCGAGGATGGGGTGATGATCCGGAACACCGTAGACGGCGGTAGAGGAAATGAAAATGAAGCGGGTTATCCCTGAAAGCTCGGCATGCCGGAGCAGACAATGGGTTCCCTCGACTTCGGTCGAACGGATCTCCGCCGGCGTGCTCCGCGGCAGCGCTGCCGCGCAATGAACCACCACCCCGACTCCCGCGAGCGCGCGCTGCACAGCCTCCCGATCGCGGATGTCCGACTTCATGACATCGACCTGCAGTTTCTCCGGGTAGTCGAAGTCGGCGATGTCCATGGAGCGTACCGCGTACCCGCGACGCAATAAGTACCGGACGAGATTGATTCCGAGAAAACCCGCACCGCCCGTCACGAGGCATAGTTGCTTCAAGATGTCACCTTTTTGATAATTCGGCCCGCGCCGAGCACCGCACGTGGATACTCCGCGCTCGCCTGCCGGCGTGCCACACGAGATCGCCCGCATGGACTCAGTATCTCTACGTAGACGATCATGAACACGGGCGCTTGCGGCAAGCCGCAAGAGCATGGGGACAACTGCGAGCGGACCTGCCGACACGGAACTGCTACAAGATGACGATGGGTCCAAATTGCCCGATATCGATCTTCGAGACGGATCCCGGCGCGGCAGCGCCGGAAGTCGCCGCCCGGCGCCGTACAGCGGGCTCTGTGCTCCGCGCGGCGTTGCAAACCCTTCGCCCCTATCAGTGGCTCAAGAACACGCTGATTTTTGTGCCACTCGCGGCCGCCCACCTGCTGGGTGACGTCGGACTGCTGATGGCCGCAGCGCGCGCGTTCGCGGCCTTCAGTCTGTGCGCCTCCGCCGTCTACGTCGTCAACGACTTGCATGACGCGCCCGCCGACAGGCTTCATCCGCACAAGAAGCGCCGGCCGATCGCCTCAGGGCAGCTTCCCACCTACCTCGCGGTCGTCCTGGTGCCGGTCTTGCTCGGAGCTGCAATCGTGGCTGCCTGGCCGCTAACCCACTACGCCCACACGCTCGGTATCTATCTGGTCCTGATGGTGGCTTATACCCTGTGGCTCAAGTCAGTCGTTCTTCTCGATGCCTTCGTGCTGGCGACAGGGTATGCGCTGCGGGTGATCGCAGGCGGCCTCGCGGTAGGCATTCGATCATCGCCGCGATTGCTCGCCTTTTGCATTTTTCTATTTTTTAGTCTTGCGTTGCTGAAACGCTACGCCGAGCTCTCCCTGTTGCAGCTCCGCGACGGTCCGAACACCCATGCGCGCGGCTACTTATCGGAAGATCAAGGCTTCATTCTCTCCCTCGGCGTCTCGTGCGGGGCAATGGCGGTCCTCGTGCTTGCCTTCTATATGACCCGGGAAAATATCGAGCTTCTATACAGCCGCTCCGGGTTCATCTGGCTGACCGCCGTGCTGCTGCTGTATTGGATCAGCCACGCCTGGCTGATGGCGCACCGTGGTCGCATGACGGACGACCCGTTGGTCTTTGCCATCAAGGACCCCACCAGTATGGTTTTGATCATGTTGATGGGCATGAGCGCATGGCTTGCCGTATGAGCAAAGGGGCAAGAAGTTGCTAGTCGAGGCGACCCGCAAGCACGAGAAATACGACGCCCTGATCCGCGCCAGCCAAGCTCTGGCGCCGATCCGGACGTCGGTGGTTCATCCCTGCGACGAGGGCTCGCTGACTGCTGCGATGAACGCGGCGGCCTCTGGGATCATCCATCCGATTCTGGTGGGTCCCGAGAGACGCATCCGCGCGTTGGCCGACAAGCTGCGCTTGGATCTTTCCCCTCATTCCCTGATCGATGCCCCGCACAGCCACGCGGCTGCCGCGAAGGCCGTCGAAATCGTTCGAAAAGGCGAGGCCTCCGCCCTCATGAAGGGGAGCCTGCACACGGATGAGCTGATGGCTGAGGTGGTTCACAAGGATACGGGTCTGCGCACGGCACGGCGCATCACCCACGTGTTCATCATGGATGTGCCGACCTACGATAAAGCGCTCTTTATTACCGATGCGGTCGTCAACATCTTTCCCAGCCTGGAGGACAAAGTCGATATCGTTCAGAACGCCATCGATCTCGCCGTCGCCCTGCGCATTGATCGACCGAAGGTCGCGATTCTGTCCGCCGTCGAAACGGTCACTTCGAAAATCCCATCGACAATCGACGCCGCCGCGCTTTGCAAGATGGCTGAGCGCGGACAGATCGTCGGTGGCGTCCTCGACGGTCCGCTCGCGTTCGACAATGCGATCAGCCGGCAGGCTGCGGAGGTCAAGCACATACGCTCGGCGGTGGCCGGTGACGCTGACATTCTGGTCGTGCCCGACATGGAAGCGGGCAATCTTCTTGCGAAGGAGCTCACGTTCCTGGCCAACGCCGACGCGGCCGGCATCGTCCTCGGCGCGCGCGTCCCGATCATTCTCACCAGCCGAGCCGACAGCGTGCGCACGCGCATGGCGAGTTGCGCGGTGGCCGCGCTCTACGCCCACGCGCTAAGTGCTGCCGCCGTGGGACCTCTCAATGGGTGAGCTGCCGACACGGCATCACCACGCGGCGACTAGGCGATCCGTGCAAGCAACTTGGGCTCGAGTGCGGCCGCGGAGAGCACTCCGCCCATCATCGCCCCCATGATTCCGGCGCTCGTGACGTCCTGCCCGGTGAGATAAAGGCCGGTCACAGGCGTCTTCGCACGCAACGCGCTTGACAAGAATCTCCTCGGGCTCGCTTCCAGCCCATAGACTCCGCCGTGTTCTGCGGCCGTGAACGCGACGCTCGAGAGTGGCGTCGACAGCTCCGCATGGGCTACGAGCGGCGCGAGCGCGGGGAAGTGGCGCGCAAACTGCGCCATCAATAGCCCTGATATGGTTTGCTTCAGCGCCAGATAATCCGCCGGCCGTTTCCCAAGCTCCGAATTCTCCCAGCGCTTGAAGAAGTCCCAATCGGTAAATGCGACCAGCTCCGCGGTAGGCCTCTCGCCCGGCCAGCTCGTGCCGCCCTGCTTGAGTGATGGAAACGACACATAAAGTGCCGGCGCCGATAATCGATGTACCGGATCACGCCATAGTCCATCTGCAATATCGAGCGACTCGTAGAACCAATGGTTCGAGCCGGTCGCACCGCGACCGCCGATATCGCGGTCGAATCCCAAATACATGCCGATATGGCAGGCCGATGCCCGAAGAGACAGGATCTCCCGCGCCCATTCGGAATGATGCAATGCTGCCGGCAAGAGGTTCATGATCGTATTGCGAGCGCCAATGTCGGAGAAGACGTGCGGACAGCGCTCCTCGGTGCCGTCCTTCAATCGGACTCCCACAACCATGTCGTTTTCTATCAAGATTTCCGTGACCGGCGCGAGAGCCCTGACTTCACCGCCCCCATGCTCGATGACCGGCACCAGATTTTCCGCAAATGTGCCGGCTCCGCCAACCGGAAAATACGCACCATTCATGTAATGGCGCATCACCGTGGCGTGCAGCCCGAAGCTCGATTCGCGAGGATCGGGCCCGTAATCGCCGCGCTGGGCGGCAAGCACGGCGCGCAACTGCGCATCGCCGATCATTTCGCGCAGCACGACATCGGTCGTCCGACCCCACCACTTTTCGATGTCGGATCGACGCAGCAGCCGCAGTGTCTTGCCGAGCAGGGTCGGCATCGCGCGCTGCTCGAAGATAGCCCGGCCGGCGATCTCCGCCTGTTCGGCCGCGACAAAAAAAGCGTCGATCTCGGCCCTGGAATCCGGAAATCGCTCTTTCAGCTCCGCCACCAGCGCCGCCTGCGGTCGAGCGAACTGAAACTCGAAGCCGCCGGGCAGATGCACCGTTTCATAGACTGGACCGCTCGGCGCAAACCGTATCGTGCCTCCGGAAAGCCAATCGACGATCCTACGGCCGGGGCGGCCGGCGCCCATGTCTCCCAGGTAATGAAGTCCGACCGCCCAGACGAATCCCTTGCGCGTGAAAGTTTGCGTGAGGCCCCCGATGGCGGAGTGCTTCTCGAGAACCAACACCTTGAGGCCACTTCGCGTAAGAGCGCAGCCACAGGCGAGTCCGCCGATCCCGGACCCGATGACGATCGCATCGAATCCTCCACCTTTCTTCAGGGTCGATTGCATGCGCGAATCCTCGCCCTTGGGCGTGTCTCCTTTCAATCCGTATTAACGCGTATCCGAAGTACAACCGGCGGCCATATCGCGGCTTTCCGCTATAGCCTCGCCTCCGCCTTTGCGCCAGAATCACTCGCGCAATGCGGCGAGGAGGAGTTCGATGCCGTGGAACGAAAGCTATTACCCACCGTCGATGCAGAACTTACCGCCGCTCGTGCGCGAGAAGGCGATCGAGATCGCGAACGCTTTGCTGGCCGAGGGATATGACGAAGGGCGCGCGATCCGTATTGCGATCGCGCAGGCCAAGCGGTGGGCTGCCAAGGCGTGAGGCCCCCTGATCGACCCTGCCCGGCTTTGGACGGCTGGGGCAGATATGCGAAGATCTTTACTCACGACGACTCCACTCGAAGCTTCGCATTGTGCGCGATTTGATCTGTCTCTAAGCTCGCGTAGCTGTAGTTGAATCGCTGAAATATTCGCGCACCTTGGCGGCAATCTGCCGATCCGTCATCTTGTCGGTAGTCTCGATGGCGGCCACTCTTCCGCCGAGTTGATGCCGATCGAGGCGCTTCTTGAATTCGCCTTTCGCTTCGCCCGGCCCGAAAATCAGCAGTGCGTCCAGATTGCGAATTACCGAGATGACTGCGTCGTAGTAGGCGTTGAGCCTCCCCGTGAGAGCCATTTCACGCCGGTCATCGGGCGGCACCTGCCTGGGCTCGTAGGGGCCCTTCAGCGGGCGATCCCCGCCTCGCTCAGGGTGCTTTTCCACGTTGGACGCGACGTGTACGGTGCGTTCGGCCGTTGGCTCGAGGAGTACGATCGTCGCGCCGCGATGATCAATCCAAACACCGCCGTTGCTGGTCATGTCGCTCTCCTCCCGCCAATCCTGGATGACGTTAGGGGTCGTAATATCCTCTGAACCGAGGCCCGCGGTCATCAGGGGTTATGCGTAGAGCATCAGATGCGTGCGCCATTCCGCGGACTTCCGCAGGACGGCGAGGGTAATTCCGGATGGTGAAAGGTCCGCTTCCATCGACAATGCAGTCAAGCTCACATCCAAGGTCCGGCGATGCAACCACCGATATTGACGTTCAGGCATATTTCACGATCGCCGGCAGTCGAGGCGGAGGCCCGCACCTTGGCCTCGAAGCTGCAGCGATTCGACGATCGCATCAGGGAGTGTCATGTGACGATCGAATTCACGAGCGACGGCATCCACGGGCCCTACCTGGTCAAGATCGACCTGACGCTGCCTGGGGCGCATATCCACGCCGATAGCCTGCATTCCGACGGCAGTGGGCATAGCGGGCTCTACCCGGCCATGCACGCGTCGTACGATAATGCCCGGCGACAATTGCAGCACTTACGTGCCGGTGCGGGGCATCGGTCCTGAGGATTTCTGCATGCCATTACATAAGCTCGAGCGGATCCTGGTTGCGGTTGCCGACCCCTCGTCGGGGCTCACCAAGGCCATCCGGCGCGCGGGCGCACTGGCCCGGGAGACGGGCGCCACCATCGAGTTGTTCAATGCAATTCCTGCCGCTGTCTCCGCGGGTAATCTGCACGCCGCGACCGAACGCTTTTCACGTCTCGAAGCGGAGCAAAACGGCCGACGGCTCGAGCAAACCGCCAACCGATTGCGGCGCGAAGAGCTTATCGTCACCACCAAGGTGCAGACGGGCTACGCGGTGCATGAGGCGATTCTGCGTGAAGTCCGCATCGCCCGAGCGGACCTCCTGGTCATCGAGGCTCACAAGCATAACGTCTTCGCGCGCCTGCTGCTGACTCAGACCGATTTCGAGCTCATCCGCCATTGTCCCGTCCCCCTGTTGATCGTCAAGCGACTGGCGGCGTGGCGCAGGCCGCATGTGCTCGCGGCTCTGGATCCATTCCATGCCCACGATAAGCCGCTCGGATTGGACAGCGAAGTCGCCGCAGCGGCGCGGATGATCGCCGCCACGGTTCGCGGCTCAGTCTATGCAGCGCATGTCTACCGTCCGCCCAGCGTGTTCGCCACAGATATGTCCGTGGGGGTGGCGGGGAGCCTGATCGAGCAAGAGGATAGAGAATATCGCACCGCAGTTCGCCGGCATTTTTACAATGCCGTAGCGCGCTACGGCATCGCCAAGAACAAGGCACGTCTGGTCTGCGGCGATCCGGCAACCGAGCTGCCCGTCGTTGCCCGATCGATGCGGGCCGCCTTGATCGTCATGGGAGCCATGTCTCGCTCCGCGCTGAAGAGGGTCTTCATCGGTAGCACCGCAGAACGTGCGCTCGACAGCCTTCCTTGCGACGTATTGGTGGTAAAGCCTCGCAAGGCGGCCGGCCGGGATTCGTCGGACCGGTACTGAGGGAGTGCGCGATGGGTACTAGCGTCGCAGGTCGCCCCGAGCCCGACGCGCCATTTTCGCCCCACGATTTGACACCATCGGCGTTTCCTCACCCTGTTGCCGGCCTGCAGGTGCGCGAGACGCACATCTCTTGGGTGGTGCTCACCGGAGCATTTGCCTACAAAATCAATAAAAACGTCCGTCTCGACTTCCTCGACATGTCCACTCTCGCGCGGCGGCACCATCTGTGCGATGAGGAATTAAGGCTCAATCGTCGCCTGGCTGCGGATCTCTATGTGAGCGTGGTTGCCATCACGCGCGATCCCGATGGCCTGCGTATCGGCGGGTACGGCAAGGTCGTCGAATATGCGGTGCAGATGAAGCAATTCGACGCCGCGCAGGAGCTCTCGGCACTGCTCGAGCACGGCACGGTCGGCGGCCCGGAATTCGTCGACTTCGCGGAGAGGCTGGCCCTATTTCACGACCGCGCCCCGGCGGCGCCCCCGGACGACGAATTTCCACACACCCGCGACCTTCATCAGGCCGTGCTCGACACTTCGGCGCGGCTCCTGTCGCATCTCGACGCGGACCCTCTGGTCCCCGAGATCACCCGCCTCGTCGTTTGGACGCAGCGCTATCTGCGCGACTCGCTCGATCAGCTGCGCGACCGGGAGCGGCGCGGTGCCATCCGCGAATGTCACGGTGACCTACATGCAGGCAACGTAGTTCGCTGGTGCGGCCGGTTGGTACCTTTTGACTGCCTGGAGTTCGATCCGAAGCTTCGCTGGATCGATGTCATGAACGATATCGCCTTCCTGGTGATGGATCTGAGGGCCCACGGCCGCTCGGATCTCGCTGCGACCTTCCTGAACGCTTATTTGGCCCGAACCGGGGACTACGACGGCGTTCGGCATCTGGCTTTCTACGCGGTCTACCGAGCGCTGGTGCGAGCGATGGTCGACGGTTTGAGCGCGCAACAGAATCCTCAGCGCCTGCGAGAATTCAAAAGCCGTCTTCAATCGCGGATCAACGCGGGCTCTGCGTATCTCGATCGACCACGCCCCACCCTTCTCCTCATGCATGGGCTGTCCGGCTCAGGCAAATCCTGGCTGAGCGAGCGCCTCGTCCCGCAACTCGAAGCGGTACGAATACGCTCGGATGTCGAGCGCAAGCGAATAGGCGGTATTGCCGACGCTGCCGGCTCGCACGACGATTTCCAGCAAGGCCTGTACGATCCTGAAATCACGCGTCGCACCTACGCACGGCTGCTCGAATGCGCGGAGGATTGCCTGAAGGGCGGCTTCAATACCATCGCGGACGCGGCGTTTCTGCAGGCCAAGGATCGACGTCTATTTCGCGAGCTGGCTTTGCGAGAGGACTGCGCATTCATCATTCTGGCGTGCGAAGCGCCGCACGCGGTGCTCATTCAGCGCCTGGAGGAACGATCGCAACTGCGCGCCGACCCCTCCGATGCCGATCTCGGCGTTCTCACGCGCCAGCCGCAGATCGCGGACCCTTTGGGTGGAGCCGAACAAACACATGCCATCACCGTCGATACCACGAACCCCGCCGCCTGTGAGGAAGCTTTCGAGGCCATCCAACGCCGGCTGAAGCGCGGCGCTGGATAACGCTCGGCAGCACCGCCCGCCGAGCTACACAGCAGATGCTTTTGCGGCGCGCCGAGGCATCGCCTGTTGCTTCGGCACAGCGTGCAGCAGCAGCACCGGCACGGTCGCGCCACGCACCACCGCCTCGGCATCGCTCCCCATCACCATGCGAACCAGACCGCGGCGTCCATGGGTGCCCATGACGATGAGATCCGGCACCCACGCTTTGGCCTGTTCCAGAATCGAATCGGCGGCCTGGCCGCCGACCGCTTCGAGTAATACACAGCTCGGCTTGAGGCCCTCGCGCTGCGCGAAGGCCTCGGCCGAATCGAGGATGTTCTGACCGGTTTTGCGCAACGAATCCATGAATTCGGCCGCGTACACACCGGCGTAGCCATAATCCGGAATGAACTCGTTGACGACGTGGACCAGCTGAATCTGACAGCCCGGGCCCTTGGCAAGCTTGATCGCTTCACGGAGCCCCGCCGTCGATGCCTCGCTGCCGTCGACAGGAACCAAGATTTTGCGGTACATGACCCCACTCCTGTTTGCCTCATGGTCACGCGATTCGGCGTTATTGGGACGACTCGCGCTTGAGACATAGTCTTGCCGCCCATGGCCAGCGCGAACAGCCAGGAATTGCCGCCATCGGCCTTCGGCTTTTGCGTACGGTGCGGCAACGCCTGAATCGTCTACGGAAAACTCCTTCTCCGCTTCGGACAGCCCTCATTGTCGCTCCGGGGCTTTCGGGCCAATCTCCCCCGCTGTTACTCAGGTGACGGCGTAGATGCGCGGAATCCTTCACATCGCATACAAACTGCTGGTCAACGACCGGCCCAAGTACCTGGCGCTGCTCGTGGGCATCACCTTTGCGGTGTTCCTGATGATCGAGATGACCTCGTTGTTTGCGGGCATCCTGCTGCGCGCGTCGGCGACCGTCGTCAACATCGGGGCTTCCATCTGGGTAATGGATCCGTCGATCCAGACGGTGGCGAATACGATTCCCTTGCCTGGTTACGTCCTCGATGAGGTCCGAAGCATACCCGGCGTCAAGTACGCCGTTCCCCTCTATTCGGGCGCTGCGCTCCTGAGATTGCCGGATGGGACCTTTCAGGCCGCGAACGTCCTCGGCTTGGACGATACCAGCTTGTTCGGGAGGCCTGCCCTCATCAGCGGAAAAATCGCGGACATCTTCGCCGAGAGCGCATTCTTCGCCGTCAAAGACTCGGAGTTCTACAAACTGGGGAACCCGCAGGTCGGCTCCTCGTTCGAGCTCAACGATCACCGCGGGGTGATCGTCGGCATTGCTCGCGTCGTTTCGAGCGGTCTTTTCGGCGTGCCGACCCTGTACACGACGTACAACCGCGCGTTGCAATACATCCCGAATACCCGCTTTACGATTTCTTATCTTTTGGTGGAGCCGAAATCCCCCGCCGATGCGGCGACGATCAAAGCGCAGGTCGCGAAAGCGGGATACCTGGCGCTCACCAAGGAGGAGTTCATTCAAAAGATCTCCAGGTTCTACATGTTTCAGACCGGAATCGGCACGAACATGCTCATCATGACGGTGATCAGCTTCATTATCGGGCTGTCCATCTCGGGGCAGACGTTCTACACGTTCGTGATCGAGAATCTGGAGAAATTCGGCGCGCTCAAGGCGATCGGTGCCAAAGGCCGCGAGCTCATCTACATGATCCTTTTTCAGGCCTCGTTCGTCGCTCTGACGGGATATGGCATCGGCGTCGGACTGTGCACGCTCATCATCTGGCTGGCTCGGCTCAACCTGCCTGATTACGCCGCGATCATCACCTATTGGAACCTCAGCATGGCGTTTTTCATGGTAGTCGTCATCGCGGCGAGCTCGAGCTATTTCGGCGTGCGCAAGGTGCTGAAGATCGAGCCGTTCGACATCTTCCGGGGCTGACTCCATGCCGAATACCGCAATTCAGGCCGTGGGGCTCAATAAATGGTTCGGGGAGGGCGATGCCAGGACGCATGCCGTGAAGGATGTGAACTTCGAAGCATACTTCGGCGAGATCCTCTACGTCGTCGGTCCCTCGGGAAGCGGCAAGACAACCATGCTCAGCATGATTTCGGGGATCCTCCGTCCGAATGGCGGCTCGGTGAAAATCGAGGCGACCGAGATCTGGACCCTCAGCACCGATGCGCTGGCCGAATTTCGCCTGCACAAGATCGGATTCGTGTTTCAGGACTTTCATCTGTTCCCGCGCCTCACCACGGCAGAAAATGTCGCGATCCCGCTCATTCTCCAAAAAAAGCCATGGGACGAGGCGCTCAAGGAGGCCGCGGCGGATCTCGAGATCGTCGGACTGAAAGAGAAGACCCAATTGCCGCCGGTGAAACTCAGCGGCGGCGAGCAGCAACGCGTGGCCATTGCCCGCGCCATCGTCAGCAGGCCCGACATCCTCATTCTGGATGAGCCGACGGCGTCCCTGGACGGCGACACCGGTCGAAATATCGTCAAGTTCGTGAGGGATCACATTCTCTCCGACAAGCGCTGCATCGTCATCGTGACGCACGACAGCCGGATTTACGAATACGCCGATCGCATCGTCCGAATGGAGGACGGCAAGATGATGGGTATCGAGAAGGGAAGCTTGAATGCGCAGTAAACTCATCTTCATCGTTTCAGGCATCGGCCTGGTGCTCGCGCTCATCAGCGCCTACCTCTCCGGCCAGCAGCCCGCGGCCCTCCCGCCCGCATTCAACCCGGCGGCGAACCCTTATGCCAAAGGCATCTATGCGGAGGGCATCATCGAGAGCAGCCAGCCGCACGGCGAGAACATCAACATCTATCCCGAGGTGCCGGGGCCGATCACCGAGGTACTGGTCAGCGAAGGCGCCCACGTGCGAACGGGTGACCCGCTGCTGCGGATCGACGACTCGGTGCAGCGTGCGACGGTGGAGCAACAGCAGTCGCAAGCGGAGGCGGCGCGCGCGCTGCTGGCGGAGCTCAGAGCCGAGCCGCGCCGGGAGAACCTCGCCGTGTCGGCGGCCCAGGTCGACAATGCTCGAGCGGCGCTCAAGAGCGCCCGGGATCAGCTCGAGAAGCAGGAACACTCCTACGCTCTCGAGCCGAAATCGGTGAGCCGGGATGTGCTGGACAATGCGCGGAACGCCGAAAAAATGGCCGCTACCAATCTCGAGGTCGTCGACAAGCAATACTCACTCACCAAGGCCGGGGCCTGGACCTATGACATTCAGAACCAGGAAAAGCAATATATCGCCCTCTCGAAAGCGTATGCATCCTCCGCCGCCTTGCTGGCGAAGTACACGATCCGCGCCCCGGCGGACGGCGTGGTGCGCTCGATCCAGGCGACGGTAGGGAGCTACGTGTCCCCGCAGGGTGCCTACAACAGCTATACCCAGGGGATGGATCCACTCATCGTCATGGGTTCGCCCGACGAGATGCTGCAGGTTCGCGCCTACATCGACGAAATATTGATCGACCGTCTATCGGATCCCTCCAAGCTCAGCGGGGAGATGTTCATCCGCGGTACCGACAAGCACGTGGCGCTCTCGTTCGTGCGGGTGCAGCCCTTTGTATCGCCCAAGATTCAGCTCTCCGACGAGCGGCAGGAACTCGTCGATGTGCGGGTGCTGCCGGTGATCTTCCGATTCGCGAGCCCCAAGAGCCTGCACGTTTACCCCGGGGAATTGGTCGATGTGTATGTCAGCCCGAAATGACGCTCCCGACCCGGTGATGCGCCGGCTGCGCCTCGGCGGCGGCGGACTCTGCGTCGGAGGGGTACTGCTCTTCGCGCTCGGCGGGTGTGCGGTGGGGCCCGATTTTCACCGGCCCGCCCCCCCGGCGGTGACGCACTATACGAGCGGTGCGGATCCCGAGCTCACCGCCACGGCTCAAGGCACGGCTCAACAATTCACTCGGGGGGCCGCTGTCGCGGCCGACTGGTGGCACCTGTTCCACTCGACGCAGCTCGACGCCGTTATCAGCGAGGCGATCGCCAACAATCCGGGGTTGACCGCTGCGCAGGCGAGCTTGCGCGCAAGCCAAAACGGTCTGCGCAGCGGCTACGGCATTTTCTACCCCTCGGTGGACGCCGGCCTCGGCGCCTCGCGCGAGCGACTTAACCCCTTGAGCTTCGGAGAAAGTGTACCGCCGGCCGTCTTCAATGTATTTACGCTGTCCGCAAGCGTCAGCTACGCGCTCGACATCTTTGGCGGGCAACGGCGTCTGATCGAAGGATTGCATGCCGAGGTCGATCTCGCGCGCGCCAACGAGCAAGCCACGTACCTTACGTTGGCCGCCAACATCGTCAACACCGTGGTGGCCGCGGCCGCCTATCGCGCTGAAATCGACGCGACGAAGCAGCTCATTGATCTCCAAAAACAACAAGTCGACATCGCGAATATTCAAGCGCAGTCCGGCACGGTACCTTATGCCAACGTGCTCAGCCTTCAAAGCCAGCTCTCCTCGTACCAGGCGACGATTCCGCAACTCGAGCAGAAGCTGGTGCAAAGCGAGGATTTGCTGGCGGCGCTCGCAGGGCATACGCCAGCCGAGTGGCAGGCCCCGCGGGTACGGCTGGAAGATCTCACCCTGCCGCGCGCACTGCCGGTCAGCCTGCCGTCCGACCTCGTGCGCCAGCGGCCGGACATCGGTGCGGCCGAGGCAACGGCGCACGCGGCCAGCGCGAACATTGGGGTCGCCACGGCCGCGCTATTACCCAGTGTCACCCTGAACGGCAGCATTCAAGCCGCCACCAATGCGACGAGTCGCCTTTTTCCCGGCAATGGTCACTCTTGGAGCGTCGGTGCGGACGCAACCGCTCCGCTCTTCGAAGGGGGCACGCTCTGGTTCAAGCGCAAAGCCGCGATCGATGATTATCATCAGGCAATGGCCCTCTACCGGCAAACGGTGCTCGCGGCATTCGAGCAAGTCGCCGATACGCTGCGCGGTCTCGATCATGACGCCCAAACTCTTTCGGCCGAGGATGAGGCCCTTTCGACCGCCTCACAAGCGCTGCACTTGGTTCAGATGAACTATGAAGCGGGAATCGCCACCTACCTCGACGTGCTGTATGCAGACACGCAATTCCATCAGGCTCAAATCGCCGATCTGGAAGCAATCGCGGTGCGCTATCAAGACACCGTCGCGTTGTTTGCGGCGCTCGGCGGTGGATGGTGGAACGATGGCTCAGTCAGCGCAGGCGCCGACCCGTCGAAAAAACGGTGATCGTTACAGTGTCTGCAGCTCGGCGATCGCCGCGAGCAGCGACTTGGTGTCGACCGGCTTGCTCAGGAAGCGACAGTGAGAGATCGGCGATTTTGCCGCCCGCATCATCGACTGCAAATCTCCGCTCAGCACGATCGCAGGCACATCGCCGCCTCGCTCGATCCGCAATTGGTTGAGCACATCCAGTCCCGTCAGCTTGCCGTCCAAGTGATAGTCGGTAATCAAAATGTCGCCCGGCTGCATTCCGGCCAGCAAGCTCTCGGCTTCCGCGAGGGTCGCGGCCGAGCGCGTTTCAAATCCTTCCAGACTCAAGAACAGCTCCGTGGCCATGCGCACCGAATCATTGTCCTCGAGCAATATCAACCGGCAGGCGGATGGCTGGCTGGTGCTCGGCATCTCGGGATCCTTGTGCGCCGGGGATGGTGCGGCGGACAGCACACGGTGCTGCGGGATGCGTACGCACACGCGGGTTCCTTTGCCCAGCGTCGAGGCAATGGTGATCGAATAGCCCAGCAACCGGGATACCTCGCGCACGATCGAAAGCCCCAAGCCGACACCCAGCCGCCGCGTGCCCTCCGGGCCGATCTGATAGTACTCCTCGAAGACACGCTCGAGCCTGTCTTTCGGAATCCCCATCCCGGAATCCTCCACCGTGAGCAACTGCGCATCATGATCGAATGCGAGCGAGACGCGCACGAAGCCCCGCTCGGTGTACTTGAGGCCGTTGCCGATCAGATTTTGCAACAATTGAGCGAAGAGGATCTTGTCGGTCGAGATCCGCACTTGCGTATCCGCGAACTCGAGCTTCAGCCCCTTGGCCGCGGCCGCTGGATCGAACTCTCGCGCGAGATCTGAAAACGCATCAGCCAGATTGAGCGGCGCGAGTTGCGGCTCCACAACGCCTGATTCGAGACGACTGATATCGAGCAGCGCGTTGAGCAATCGGGCCGCACTGTCGATCGCCATCTCCTGGTGGCTGATCAGATCGCTCAGGTCCGGTGATCGGGCCGTCAGTTTCTGCATCGATGCGTTGATCAGGCGGACCGCCTGCAAGGGCTGACGCAAATCGTGGCTTGCGGTGGCCAGAAAGCGGCTCTTGGCCCGATTGGCCTTTTCCGCTTCCTGGCGGGCCTGCATCAGGGCCTCGCTGACCGCGCGGGACTCGGTCATGTCCCGAACCGAGGCGGCCACGTAGCTGCGTTCGCCATCGCGAAAGGGCGAGATGGTGATTCCCGCCGGAAATTCCGTACCGTCGGCCCGTCGTGCGAAAAGGTCGTTGATCCGGGCCCCCATCTCGCGGCGAGCGGGCTCGCGCATGTAACCCGAGACGTGCGCCCCATGGCGCAGGTGAAATCGCTCTGGAATCAATAACTTCAGCGATTGCCCGACGAGCTCTTCCGGCGCGTGGCCGAACACGGCGCGACAGGTCTCGTTCGCAAACTGGATAATGCCTTGGGGATCGACCACCAGCATCGCATCCGGCGAGAATTGCAGTAACTGCTGCGCAATCGAGCTCGTTGCGGCCATATCACTCCAGGATACCCGATAGCCCCGAAGACGTCCCTTCATAAGACGCGCAAAATTCGAGCCTGATCTGCGGCTGACGGCGCGCCGGCGGACTCGATCCGGATATCTACGTATTGAAGCGGATGCTTCGAGAGATGAGGATAAGCGAGAGTCATCGGGCAGGAGACACCATGATCAATATCATCTTGGTACCCACGAGCGGCAGCTCCACGGATGACTCCGTCTTTGCGACCGCCTACGCCGCCGCGCAACCTCTGGCCGCTCACCTGGATTTTTATCACGTCCGACTCTCGGCGTGCGAAGCCGCCGTGAGAGCACCCCACGTCGATTTCTGCGTCGGCGAGGCGATCCCTGCCTCTCTCGAATTCCTGAGCGAGGAGGAGTCCACGCTCTCGAAACGATCGGGCATCCACTTCAAGGATTTCTGTCGGAACCACTCCGTCGAGCTTTGCGACAAGCCCCGGCGCATGAGCGCGGTCTCGGCGAGCTTCCTGGAGGATCGGGATTTTGCGCGCGATCGGCTCATTGTCCATGCGCGCCACAGTGATCTCGTCGTCCTCGGCCGTTCCTCCCATGTCGATTATCTGCCTCCGCTCCTCATCGAGGACATGTTGATGGAGTGCGGGCGGCCTCTATTGATTGCACCCGATCACTCGCCGACGACCCTGACCGGTACGGTGGTCGTCGGATGGAATGAGACTCCCCAGTGCGCGCGAGCACTGTCTGCCGCATATCCGTTGCTGGAGCAGGCGCAAAAAGTGATCTTGCTCAATATCGCCGAGGCCGAGTCCGGAATGCCCGGATCGCTTGGTCATCTCGCCCAGCGCCTCAAGTGGCACGGCATGAACGTGGAAACGATGAATATCGGAGGTGTCTCGCGCACGCTGACTTACGAAGTCGCGAGGGCGGCAGCGGACCTGCGCGCGGATCTGCTTGTGGTGGGGGGATTCGGCCACAGACGCCTCCAAGAGCTCCTCTTCGGCGGCGTCACGCGGTCTCTCCTCCAGCACGCAAACGTTCCGGTATTTATGATGCATTGATCGGATATGGCAGCCCTCCCGCCGGCATACCCTATCGGATGGGAACGCGCCGTAATCACCCGCGACAATCTCGCTTATCGGATCCGTCCCGTCCGGGCCGATGACGGTGCGCGCGAGCGAGCCTTCATCCTGGCGTTGAGTCCGGAGTCGCGGTATACACGCATGCTGTACACCGTAGGAGAGCCGACGGACGCGCTGATAGAGCGCCTAGTCCACGTGGACTATGTCCGAAACATGGCATTTCTGGCGGTCGTCGGTGAAGGAATCGAAGAGCGCATCATCGGAGTTGCGCGATATGCGAAAGACGGACCCACCCGCGGCGAATTCGCGGTCGCTGTGATGGACGAGTGGCAGGCTCGCGGCGTCGCCGCGGCTCTTTCCGAGATGCTGTTCGCTTATGGACGTCTGCATGGCGTTCGGCAGCTGCACGCGACCATCCTCGCGAGCAATCACGCGATGATCGAGCTTGCGCACTGGCTCGGGATGATGACCCGCCCGAGCCCCGAAGATCCGACGCTGGTCGAGGCGTCATGCTTTCTTTGACCGGCTGGAGACCTCTTGATTCGCACGACGGATCCTGCTCTCGCAGCTTAGCCATTCGCCGTGGCTGCACTTACCCTTTCGGCACCCCTCTTCGCATTGCGCAAGCTCGGGCGGCAAGTCGGCGATGAAGGGGCCTTTCAACAGCCTCTTGATCGGTTGCAACATATGGATGATGTTTTTCACCTGTTACCTCACGGACAAATGATACCCATCCGCCGCGTCTGCACACTTCGATGTTCTACAGGGAAAACCGCGGGATATACGTAGCAACTGCGGCCCGCCGGCCGGGCGAGCTCAATCACGCGCCCCGGAGTTGCGCCGCCCCGCGGGCGGCGTATGCTTGGATCGAGGCGGATGTATCCGAGGGGGCACATGAATAGGAAATTCATCATCGCCTGGATCATCGTGTTCTTTGCGTGGTTCGTGGGCAGCTTCATCGTCCACGGCATACTGCTTCGGCCGGACTACATGCAATTGTGTGCAGCCACTCCCTTCCGCGGTGGTCACGAAACAAATCGTCTTTGACGGCTTGCTGATGCCGATACTCGGGCCCATCGTCGACGGCAGTCATTCGGACACCAAAGGCGCTGCGAGCGGACTTTTGCCTCTCGTCTCATAAGCGTTCACTGCGTCGCAAATGTCGAAGAACATGCGCTCGGATCCCAGCGTCCGACCCAACGGAGAACGTCTTATCATCTCGAGCGCAAGTGGGTTGAGTGCGCTCAGCCACAACGAGATCCCACCCTCCTGCATCTTCTCCTCCGCCCGGGTCAAGATGCGCAGCGCGGTGTACTCGATGTCCGGGATGGCGCTGCATTCCAGGATCACGACCTGCGGGCGCGCCGCCTCGATCAGTGCCGCGAGGCGCTCTCGCACCCGGGGGGCGCTGGCAAAGGTCATGCGCCCTTCGGTCTTGACGATGAGGAGCCCGGGTATGGTCTCGTCCGCCGGATGATCCGACAACTGCGGGCGAAACACGGCTGTGCCCGGCTTGCGCCTCAAGGTGTAGACGAGCGGATGGTTGGCCTGATACATGATCGTGAGGAGCGAAATAGCGATTGCGACCAGGATTCCTTGGAGGGTTCCAAGAATCACTACGCCGGCGCAGGCCACGAGGGCCCATATGAACTCGACGCGCCTGACGTGCAGGATCGCTCGGAAATCAGCCGTGCTGAGCAACGGCGCGGTGGTGACGACCACCACTGCCGCCAAGGTGGCCTGCGGCAAGAGGCTGATCAGAGGCGAAAGAAACAGGAGAGTCGCTGCGACCATTGCCACCGTGACCAGGGCCGCAACCTGAGTGCGAGCCCCGGCCCGAGAGTTGACCGCCGTCTGGGAGGTTCCGCCGCCCGCCGGAAAACCCTGGAAGAAACTCCCGGCGATATTGGCGGCGCCCAACGCGATCAACTCCCGATTCGGGGCGGGACGCGGGTCGTCGTGCCGTGCAAAAGCGCGGCCCGCGGCTATGGACTCGGTGAAGGACATGAGCGCCATCCCCAGCGCGCCGAGCCATAGGCTCGAGAAGAGCGAGAGGTGCGGGAGGGCTGGCCTTGGAATCCGCGCGGGAATGGGACCGGTGAGCGCGACCCCGGCCCCTTGAAGACCGAGAAGCGCGGCGGCTGCAATTCCGAGAACAACCGCCACGAGCGGTGCCGGGAGCTGCGGACGAAAGCGTCTCATGCCGACGAGGACCGCCAGAGTCGTCGCCGCCAGAATCAGCGTTGCACGATTCGCCTCCGGCACATGATCCAAGATGGAGAAAATCTTTTGGAAGAAACGCGTCCCCTCGATGTGCACGCCCAGGAGCTTCGGTACCTGTCCGACGACGATGACCAGTCCAACGCCCGCCTTGAAGCCGGTCAACACCGGGTCGGATATGAAATTCGCCAGGAACCCGAGGCGCAGCAGGCCGGCGACGACCAGAAAGCCTCCCACGAGCAACGCCAAGGTCGAGGCCGCGGCAATCAGGAGAGCTGGATCTGCATCGGGCACCGCCAGCTCCAGTTGAGTAGCGGTGAGGATTGCGAGAGTGCTGGTACTGCTGACGCTCAAGGGGCGCGACGACCCGAGCAGGGAATAGACGAACATCGGCACGAGCGCCACGTACAGCCCGGCCTGCACCGGCAATCCGGCGATGCTCGCGTAGGCCATGGACTGCGGGATAACCACCGCCGCCGTGGTGACACCGGCCACCGCATCCGAGCGGAGCCAGCCCTTTTGGTAGCCGGACAGCATGCCGATCATGCTAGTGGTACCGCTCGGCGCTCGAGGCATCGCCACCGCAATTATGAACGACGCTCAGTTGCGACCTCTGGCTGGCTCGACGTAAGGTTGATTTTGATCATTGCCGTGAGCTTTTGATCTTGGTCATTGGCAATTGGTCGCATTGACTGCGCCGAGCCGCATCCGACTGAGGGGTACGGGTCTGGCCGAAATCCCAGGCCTAATCCATGAGGCCAACGTCCCATTACGGCGGCGCCCCCGAGGTGGAACACTACACATCTCGGCGCGTTCGAGTAGCGGCGCGCGGCCCTCACAATAACGGAGCTCATATGACAAAGATGAAGGTGCTGCATCGGGGAATCTGGACACTGGTTTTCACCACCATCATCACGGGTGCCTGGGCGCAGGACAAACCGCCCGCCCAGCCGGTGGTCGTCAACCGAGTTCACAGCATTGAGGCCACCGTCGATGCAATCGATCCCGCAACGCGCAACGTGACGTTGGACGGACCGAACGGAAAGGTAAGCTTCAAAGTCGACCCGTCGGTCAAGAACCTCGAGAACGTCCATGTCGGTGACACGGTGGTCCTGAGCTACTACCAGGGAGTCGCCGCGCAGATGGCCAAGGGAAATGCGAAAGTGATGGAACCGGCTGCATCAACGTTCGCCTATGGCGGACACGGTCAAGGCCAGGGAGTCGGCGCCTCGGTGACCGAGACGGTCACGATCCAGGCAATCAACCGAACCACCAACGATGTATCCTTCACGCGCCCCGATGGCACGATGGGCGTCGTGGCCGTCAAGTCGCCGAACATGCAGCAATTCGTCGGCACTCTGCAGCCGGGTGACAAGGTAGAGGTCACGTACACGGAATCATTGGTCGTGCGTTTGGTGCAAAAAAACAAGCACTGACACGGCGCGAATCTGGTTGACGCGGCCGCTTTCAGTCGGGTGGGAGCGGCCGTATGTTTGAGAACAGCGAGACCAGTCCCTCCGCGTAAGTCGGATGTGCGACCACCACTTGGAACGCGTGACCGTGCAGCTGGATGACGCTCTCCAGTATCGATTCGGTGAGCGACGCGGCCCGCGCCTCCCAATCGCAATAGCATCCGTCAGCCGCATCAGCCGTTGATGTCCGGAATCCAGGGCAGCTCCGACGTGGCGGCGGATTCGGTTTACACCTGCCCCATGCACCCCGAAATTCGTCAAATCGGACCGGGTCATTGTCCGATCTGCGGCATGGCGCTCGAGCCGTTGCTGCCGGCCGGGGTCGAGGATGAGCGTGAGATCCGAAGCGTGCGGCGCCGGTTCTGGATGGCGACGACGCTCGCCATTCCGGTCATGCTGATTGCGATGGTGCCGCACCTCCTGGGATGGGCGCTCGACTCCACGACATCCTGGACGCTACGGGTACTGGAACTGGCGGTAAGCGCGCCCATCGTGATGTGGGCCGCCGTTCCTTATTACCGCCGCGGCTGGCGTGGCGTGCTCCATCGCTCGCCCAACATGTACACGCTGATCGGGCTCGGCGTGATGGTGGCGTTTACTTACAGCCTGATCGCAACGTTCCTTCCGAGCCGGTTCCCCGCGACGATGCGCGATGCACACGGCATGGTCGGGGTGTATTTCGAGGCGGCCGCAGTGATCGTGGCGTTGGCGCTTCTGGGCGAGTGGCTGGAACTCCGCGCGCGGGGGCGCACGAGCGCGGCGATTCGACAGCTCCTCGGTCTCACTCCCAAAGCGGCACATCGCCTCGCGGCCAACGACGAGGAGGTGGACGTTCCGCTCGAATCGTTAGCCGTCGGCGATCGGCTTCGAGTGCGGCCCGGGGAGAAGATCCCCGTGGATGGCCATGTTGTGAGCGGCCAATCGAGCGTCGATGAATCGATGCTCACGGGAGAGCCGTTGCCGGTCACTAAGGGTGCCGGTGATCATGTGGTGGGCGCGACGATCAATCAGACGGGAACGCTGGTGATCGAGGCGGAGCGTGTGGGGGCCGACAGTCTGCTCTCGCAAATCGTGGCGCTGGTGAGCAAGGCGCAGCGCTCGCGCGCACCCTCACAGAAGCTGGCCGATCGGATTGCGGTATGGTTCGTCCCGGCCGTCATATGCATCTCGATCGTGACCTTCACTACATGGTGGCTCGCGGGCCCCGAGCCGCGTTTGGCTTACGCACTGGTGAATTCGGTTGCAGTGCTGATCATCGCCTGTCCGTGTGCACTCGGGTTGGCGACGCCGATTTCCATCATGGTTGCAAGCGGCCGGGGCGCCCAAATGGGGGTTCTCTTTCGCAATGCCGAAGCGATCGAGACGCTGCGTACCGTCGATACCCTCGTGGTCGACAAGACCGGCACCCTCACCCAGGGGAGGCCCGCGCTCATTCAAGTCATGGCACTCGGGGAGTTTTCGCAAGAGGCCGTACTCGCCTGTGCGGCGGGCCTCGAGCGCGCGAGCGAGCATCCGTTGGCGCGCGCCATCGTCGAGGGGGCCCGCGCCCGCGGCGTCACCCCCGCCGAGGTCGCGCACTTCGATTCCGTGACTGGCGAAGGGGTCACAGGTACCTGGGAAGGCCGGCGCGCGGCGTTGGGGAATGCGCCATTGATGCGCACCGCCGGCACGGACGTCGAGGCTGCGCACCAAGCGAGCGAGCGATTGCGTCGGGCCGGGCAAACCATCATCTACCTTGCCATCGATGCGCAGTTGGCGGGCGTGCTCACCGTGGGCGACCCGCTCAAGGACACCACGCCCGCAGCGCTTCGGGCGCTGAAGGCCATGGGCTTGCGCGTGGTGATGCTCACAGGGGACAGCCGCACAACGGCGACCGCGGTGGCAGCCGATCTACCCATTGATGAGGTGATTGCGGAAGTTCACCCGTCGGATAAGGCGGCTGTGATCGAGATGCTCCAAAACGCCGGTCATCGTGTCGCCATGGCGGGCGATGGCATCAACGACGCACCTGCCCTCGCGCGCGCCGATGTGGGTATCGCGATGGGAACAGGAGCCGATATCGCCATGGAAAGCGCGCAGGTCACCTTGGTGAAAGGGGATTTGCGAGGGATTGTACGCGCCCGACAATTGAGCGAGGCCACGGTCCACAATATCCGCCAAAATCTGCTGTTCGCTTTTGGCTACAACGCGCTCGGCATTCCGCTCGCGGCCGGCGTGCTGTATCCCCTGACCGGCTGGTTATTGAGCCCCGTCATCGCGGCACTCGCCATGAGTGTGTCTTCCGTCTCGGTGATCGGCAACGCGCTGCGCCTGAGACGCATCACGCCGGTCTAGAAAGGGCCATGCCGATCGCCCGTCCGTTGACGATCAGGGCGCCGATCAGCGAGGCCGCCGCGGCGGCCAGCGCACCGTACGCGTTCACGCCGAGCGCGCAAATCAGCACGACCGCCACGGCACCGGATCCGACGGCAACGCCGATCCGCCGCGCATTCCACTCCACCACCGCCTGCCGTACCGCCGGGCGACCGACGCCATTTGCCCACTGCACGCCCAGAAGAAGGGCATACACCAGCAACTGCGAATCGTAAGGCTTCCCGTAGAACGCGAGGGTTGCCGGCGCCAACACCAAGAGCGGCACCACGAACGCAGAGCTGTAGACCAAGGCCGCAGCGAGCTGCCTGAGCAGCAGGCGCCGCGGGGCCCGCACCGGCTGCGCAGCCATCAAGGTTTCGCGGCAGCCTGTCAGGTTCAACGCCGGCAGAAAGATATCCACGATGAGTGCGGTGCGCGCGGCCACGGCATATTGCGCCATCTGCAGCGGCGGCGCCCAGACGGCGAGGACGCACAGCGGTCCCCATAGCAGCAATCCGCGCGCCAGACCGATCAATTCCCGCGAGTCCACGCCCCGCAGCGCTTCACGGCAAATCGGCAGACGGCCCTCGCCCCGCTCGATCGGGAAGGCGCGCCAGGCGAGCGCCGCCGCCACCCCCGCAGAAACGAGGCTCCCGAGGAGGAACGCCCAGGAGTAAAGCGCGAGCGACGCATCGGAAGGTGCGAGCACCACCGCGAGAAGCATCGAGAGGTTCACGGCATAGGCGGCCACGACGATGCCGAGCGTCCGATTGGCGGCCCGCAGCGCCTCGCCCAACAGGCTCGATAGGCTCACGCAGGGGACGGCGAGCACGAAGGGCAGATAGGTCTGCAATATCGTTTGCAGCTGCGGAGCCTGGATGTCGAGGTCGGCCGTCACGACCAACAGCACTGCACACAGGAGGCTCGACCGCAGCAACATCCGTCGTGCAAGCTGCATCAGCAGTACGCCATTGGGAATACCGCTGGTCGCGGCGCGCCGCCCGATGATGTGCTGCGCCAGGTAGATCTCGTACTTGCCCCGCAAAAGCGTGCTCAAGCCCAAGGCGATCACGAACCCGCGAAAGTAGATCCCCGCCTCCTCCGGTGTCAGGGCATGTACCACCGCCCAGGTCGCGAGTATCTGCAGCGCCGCGCCCAGAAGGCGCAGCAACAACTCTCCGATCCATGAATGCGCAGCGGTGGGGGTGCACTCCCCTCCGGCTGCTACAGTCTCCGCCATGCCAATTCCCCTCTTGCCCAGCTCAACATTACACCCGCGCGGCCCTAGTTCGAAGTGGATGGGCTCGAATGGGTGGGCTCGCGGATCGTCTGGGCAGACGCAGCGTGCGCCCGGACTCCTCCACCCAGGGCCTTGTACAGCGTCACGAGGTTTTGCAGACGCGCGAGCCGCACGGTTTCCAGCTGCTGCTGAGCGCTGTAGAGCTGGATCTGTGCAACAAGTGCGCTCAGGTAGCTGTCAACGCCGCCCCGGTAGCGCATGTCGGCAAGCCGATAGGCTGTGGCGGAGGCCGTCACCAGAGCGCGCTGAGCCGCGAGCTGCTCATCGAGCGTGCCGCGGGCGACCAGCGCATCGGCAACCTCGCGGAATGCGGTCTGAATCGCCTTCTCGTACTGCGCGACCGCGGTATCGCGAGCGAGCTTGGCCGCCTGGAGGTTGGCGACGTTGGCGCCGCCCGTGAAGATCGGGATGCTGATTTGCGGTGAGAAAGTCCAGGCGCGCGATCCGCTGCCGAAGAGGCCCGAAAGTTGCGCGCTTTCGGTGCCGAGACTGCCGGTGAGCGAGATGGAGGGCAGGAAAGCCGCACGCGCCGCGCCGATCTGTGCGTTGGCGGCCATCAGCTGATGCTCGGCGGCAAGTACATCGGGGCGGCGAACGAGCACGTCGGACGGAATGCCCTCCTCGAGCTCGGCTACCATGTTTCCGCGGTTAAGGCCTTCGGAAAAATCGATATCGTCCGGGATCGGCGCGCCGAGCAAGAGCTGCAGCGCATCGCGGTCCTGGGCCAGCTGCCGGGTGTAGACGGCGATGTTGGCCTGAGCCGTGTCGACCGTGGTTTCGGCCTGGCGCAGCGCGAGCTCCGTGGTGGTGCCCCCGTTGAATTGCTTCTGCGTCAGGGCGTAGGACGTTTCCTGGCTCTTCAATGTATCGCGGGTGATGTCGAGCAGCGTCTGATCGGCGAGCACCGCGACGTAAGCGGTGGCGACTTCGGCCACCAGGGTGAGCTGCACACTGCGCCTCGTTGCGCTCGAGCTGAAGTACTGTTCCAGGGCTGCATGGCTGAGACTGCGGATGCGGCCGAAAAGGTCCAGCTCGTAATTCGTGAAGCCGATTCCGACGTTATACGTGTGCACCGTGACCCCGCCGCTCGGCAGAGCACCTCCGCCGGCCGAGGCGGCTGAGGCGCTCGGAAATTCCGACTCCAACACGCGGAAGGGAATCTCCTGCACCTGCTCGACACCGCTTGCATTGATGGTCGGAAACAGCGGGGCGCGTTGGATGCGGTATTGCGCCTGAGCGCTTTGCACATTCAGAGCCGCGACGCGCAGATCGCGATTGTCGATGAGCGCCAGCGCGATCAGCTGCTGAAGCTGCGGATCGGGAAAGAACTCGCGCCAGCCGATATCGGCGGCGGCTGTGCCGCCCGCTGCGCCGCCTTCAAGCGGTGGCACCGGCGAGGGCGGGCGATGATAATGCGGCTCCAAGGTACAGGCCCCGAGGAGTGCGGCCGCCGCGGCGGCGAGGAGCCCGGTGCTTCTGCAAATCATCCTCATCTCTCCGAAGCCGGCGACCGGGACTGCGGGGGCGGCGGAGGCTCCTCGTGCATGCGGCGGTCGCCGAACACCGAGCGCACGCTCACGAAGAACACCGGGACGAGGAACACGGCAAGCACTGTCGCCGTCAGCATGCCGCCGATCACGCCGGTGCCGATGGCGATCCGGCCGCCCGCGCCCGCCCCGGTGGCAATCGCGAGCGGGAGCACGCCCAGTATGAAGGCCATCGAGGTCATCAGGATTGGTCGCAGGCGCTGGCGGGCCGCCGCGACGGTCGCCTCGATCAGATGCATGCCGCGCTGGTGGTTTTCCAGCGCAAACTCCACGATCAGGATCGCGTTCTTGGCCGATAGTCCCACAGTGGTGAGGAGGCCCACCTGAAAGAAGACATCATTACCGAGTCCGCGCCAGAGCGTGGCTGTGATGGTGCCGACGATACCGAGTGGCACCACCAGCATCACCGAGAAAGGTATCGACCAGCTCTCGTAGAGTGCCGCGAGGCACAGAAACACGACGACGAGCGAGATCGCGTATAGCGCGGGCGCCTGAGAGCCCGAGCGTACCTCCTCGAAGGAAAGGCCGGTCCACTCGTAGCTCACGCCCTTGGGCAGCTTCGTCACCGCCGCCTCCATCGCGGCGAGCGCATCCCCGGTGCTCTTGCCGGGTGCAGGGGCGCCCAGGAATTCCAGCGCGGGTGTGCCGTTATAGCGCTCCAACTTGGGCGAGCCCACGATCCAGTGCGCCGAGGCGAAGGTCGAGAACGGCACCATTTGACCCGCGCCGTTGCGCACGTACCAGAGACCCAAGTCCTGTGGCAGCATGCGCGAGTCGGCATCGCCCTGCAGGAACACCCGCTTGACGCGGTTGCGGTCGACGAACTGGTTGACATAGGCCGAGCCCCAGCCTGCGCCGAGGGTATCGTTGATGTTGCCGATCGAGAGCCCGAGTGCGCTCGCCTTTTCCCAGTCGATGTCGAGCTTGTATTGCGGCTCATCGTCGAGGCCGTTCGGCCGTATCATGCCGATCGCGGGCTCCTTGCTTGCCGTCGCCAACAGCTGACCGCGCGCCTGCATGAGCGCCGCATGGCCGACGTTGCCGCGGTCCTCCAGCTCGAAGTCGAATCCCGTGGCGTTGCCGAGCTCGAGCGCGGCCGGCGGTGCGAACGCAACCACGAACGCTCCCCGGATCTGGTGAAAGCGCCGGTTGGCGCGCTCCGCCAGGGCAAAGACGGAGTTCTTTTTCCCAGGACGCTCCGACCATTCCTTCAGGCGGATGAATACCAGGCCGGCATTCTGCCCTTGGCCGCCGAAGCTGAAGCCGTTGACGGTGAACACGCCGCTCACGAGGTCCTTCTCATCCTTGAGGAAGTAGTCGCGCGCCTCATTGAGAGCGTGCTGCGTGAGCTCGCTGGCTGCGCCCGGCGGCGCCGCCACCTGGACGAACAAAATGCCCTGATCCTCATCCGGCAGGAACGATTTCGGCACGCGCACGAACAAGAGGCCCATCGCCACGACGATGACGCCATACACCACGAAGTAGCGCCGAGTGCGCCCGGTGACGTGGGTGACCCCGCGCTCGTAGCCACGATTCATCCGGTTGAAACCGCGATTGAACCAGCCGAAGAACCCTCGCTCGCGCTCGTGGGCTTCCGCGGTCCGGGGGCGCAAGAGCGTCGCGCACAATGAAGGCGTGAAGATCAGCGCCACCATCACCGACAAAGCCATGGCCGAGACGATGGTGATAGAGAACTGACGGTAGATGACACCCGTAGAGCCGCCGAAGAAGGCCATGGGCAGGAACACCGCGGATAGCACCAGTGCGATGCCGACGAGAGCGCCCGTGATTTCACCCATCGAGCGTCGCGTCGCATCCTTCGGTGAGAGCTTCTCCTCCTCCATCACGCGCTCGACGTTCTCCACGACGACGATCGCATCGTCCACAAGGAGGCCGATGGCGAGCACCATCCCAAACATGGTCAGGGTGTTGATCGAGAATCCCGCAGCGGCGAGTATGGCGAAGGTGCCCAAGAGCACCACGGGGACGGCGATGGTCGGAATCAGCGTGGCCCGGAAATTCTGCAGGAACAAGTACATCACCAGAAACACCAGCACGATGGCCTCGAAGAGTGTCTTCACGACCTCATCGATGGAGACGCGCACGAACGGCGTGGTGTCGTAGGGATATATGAGCTTGAGGCCGGGTGGGAAGAACGGCTCCAGCTTGCCCATGGTTGCGCGCACCGCGTTGGCCGTGTCCAGGGCGTTTGCGCCTGTGGCGAGCTTCACCGCTAGACCGGCCGCCGGCCTGCCGTTGTACTCTGTATAGATCGCATAGCTCTCGGCGCCGAGACCGATGCGGGCGACGTCCCGGAGCCGCACCTGCGAGCCGTCGGTATTTACTTTGAGCAGCACGCGGCCGAACCCCTCGGCGCTGGTGAGGCGCTCGGGCCCGATGATGGTGGCGTGGAGGCGTTGTCCCCTGACGGAGGGGAGCCCTCCCAGCTCCCCGGAAGGGACCTGCAGGTTCTGCACCTGCAGCGCGTTATTGACGTCCGTCGGTGTCAGCCCATAGTTGTTGAGCTTCGCCGGATCCAGCCAGATGCGCATCGCGTACTGTGTGCCGAACAGCTGATAGTCACCGACCCCCGGTGTGCGGCTCACCGGATCCTGTACGTAAGAGGCGATGTAGTCGCTCACGTCCTCGCTACTCATCGAGCCATCGGTCGAGTAGAAGCCGATCACGAGCAGGAAATTGCGGGTGGCCTTGGTGACGCGCAGCCCCTCCTCTTGCACTTCGAGCGGCAGGAGCGGGGTGGCGAGCTGGAGCTTGTTCTGCACTTGGACCTGGGCGATGTCGGGATTGGTGCCCTGCTCGAAGTAGAGCGTGATGGTCATGTTCCCGGTGGCATCGCTTTCGGACCCGAAATACAGCAGATGATCGACGCCGCTCATCTGCTGCTCGATGACCTGCGTGACGGTGCTTTGCACGGTGTCGGCCGAGGCGCCGGGATAGGCCACCTGAATGGCGATGGCAGGCGGGGCGATCGCCGGATACTGCGCGATGGGCAGCGTCGTGATGGCGAGTACGCCCATCAGCATGACGACGATGGCAATTACCCAGGCAAATACCGGACGGTCGATGAAGAAGTTGATCACGGGCGGCGCCTACTTTGCGCGGACCTGAGCGGTCGCGGCTTGCGACTGGGCCGTCTTCTCATCCGCCGGCCGGTACTCCTCGGGCACCACCTTGGTGCCGGGCTTCGCCGATTGGATTCCCTCGACGATGACGCGGTCCCCGGGCTGCAGTCCCGACGTCACCAACCATTGATCGCCGATGGCACGATCGGTCTTGAGGGTGCGCAGCTCGACGGTATTATCAGGGCCCACCACGAGTGCATCGGGCTCACCCTTCTGATTGTGGCTGATGCCCTGCTGCGGTGCCAGCACGGCACCCTGACGCACGCCTTCCTGGATTTCTTCGCGCACGAACATGCCCGGCAGAAGCAGACGCTCGGGATTGGGCATCAGCGCCCGCAGCGTGACCGAGCCCGTGCCCTCGTCCACCGTCACCTCGGAAAACTCCAGAGTGCCGGCGTGGGAGTACTCGCTCCCATCTTCCAGGCGTAACCGCACTTGGGCCTGCCCCGCCTCATTTTGCTTGAGCAGTCCCGCGGCGGCCTCCCTTTGCAAGCGCAGCATGGTCGTCGTGGGCTGGGTCACGTCAACGTACACCGGGTCGAGCTGCTGAACGGTGGCGAGCGCCGTAGCCTGATTGGCGGTGACCAGCGCCCCTTCCGTGATCAGCGAGCGGCCGATGCGGCCCGTGATCGGAGACAGTACTCTGGTGTAGATCAGATTGATGTGCGCCGTCTCCACGGCCGCCTGCGCCTGCAGGTGCGAGGCGACGGCATTGTCGTAATCCTGCTTGCTGACTGCATTCGCTTCGACCAGCGGCTTGTAGCGTTCGGCGAGTGCCCGGGCGGAAGCATCCGCCGCAACGGCGCTGTCGTAACTGGCCTTATAGGGCGCCGGGTCGATCTGATAGAGCTGCTGCCCCACCTTGACGTCTCTGCCCTCGACGAACAGCCGTTTCAGAATGATGCCGTTGACCTGCGGTCGCACGTCGGCGGTACGGTAGCCCGCCACGCGTCCGGGAAGCTCGGTGGTGATCGGCACGGCCTGAGTCTGCACGGTGACGACCGAGACTTTCGGCGGTGGTGGAGCAGGCGGTGGCGCCTTATGCCCGCATCCAATGAGTAGCACCACGCCCACGGCGGCGAGGTGCACTGCAATCCCTGAAGTCCGGCGGCCGCCTCGATACAGGAGCCCATTCGGCTGTCGGAAAATTCTGACACCGGCCTTCGCCGCAGCCATAGGCAACCTCCCTGAGATATCATGGTCCGCGATTATCCTGTGCTTATTATCATCCGGCGCCCTCTATCGTGCAGGAGAGTTTTTACAACGGCATCGACTGAGCTCATTGCACGTCTCTCATCGCCCGCCCCCGCTGAGGCCGCCTCGCTCAGTGGAGAGCATTGACCCAGCCGTTCAGTAGGAACAGCTATGCCAGCGATTGGCCTGTCGTCGCCCGTGTTTTGGGGCTTGATCCTACAGGTGAGTTTGCCCGGCGCACGGAAAATCCACACGCGATACGCGAGCGTCGAGCAGTGCTGAGTCTTTCACGCTGCGGGTGAATCAGGAGTTACGCGATGTTGAGCTCAAATCTGGTTGATGAGGATTTCACCGGCGCCTCGCGACGCCACGTGTTGAAGTCGGCTCTAATGACCGCCGTCAGCGCCGGACTGCCCGCCGCGACTATGGGGGCAGCCGGAGGGCGCAGTGCCGCCGCCAACTCGACAGAAGCAGAAACGGCCCCGCGTGCGACAGGTCGTTCAGGCCCGCTGTCCAAGGGTATGGTTTCATTCATGCTCGCCCACGAGCAGTTCCCGGTACCCGAACTGATACGCTTGGGAGCCTTGGCGGAAAACGCCGGATTCGATGCGGTGGCCACCAGCGATCATTTCCAACCCTGGCAAGCGAACGAGCGGCACGCCGGCCTGGCCTGGGTGACGCTGGGTGCCCTGGGGCAGCGAACTCAGCGTATCTGGATGGGGCCCACGGTCACGTGCCCGACGTTGCGATATAACCCGGCCGTCGTGGCGGAAGCGTACGCGACCCTGAGTGTGCTCTATCCCGGCAGGATTTTCCTCGGACTCGGGTCCGGCGAAGCGCTGAACGAACAGGCCGCGACGGGTGAATGGCCCGCGTGGCGCGAGCGCTGGGATCGACTCATTGAGGCCGTCACCATCATCCGCCAACTTTGGACGGGGCAGCCGCTGCAACACAAGGGTGCGCACTACACGGTCGACGGCAAGCTCTACGATCCCCCGGCTCGACCGATCCCATTACTGTTGGCTGCGAACGGTCCGAAGGCGATGAAGCTTGCAGGCGAGCACGGTGACGGCCTGATCACCGATCCGCAAACCTGGAAACAGCACAAAGGGGAATGGGAAAAGGGAGCCCGCTCGGCCGGAAAGGACACGAGCGCAATGCCCGTACTCGTTGAAGCATTCGTGGTCGTCGGTGATCAGAGTGCAGCGCAGGCGGCGGCCAAAATATGGAACTTCATTCCCAAAGCGTTCAAGGGATACCAGAACATTCCGGATCCCGCGCAGATCGAGCACCGCGCTCAAACGGAACTGCCGTTGCCCAAGGTCTTTGGAGATTGGACCGTCAGCACCGACCCGGACGCGCACGTCCAAACGATTAAGAAGCTCTTCGACAGCGGCGTCACCATCGTGAACATCCATTCGGGTCAAGCGGATCAGCAGAAGGTCATCGAGTTCTACGGCCGGGAAGTGCTGCCGAGAGTCAGGAGCCGAGCGGTTTCCGGCTGATAGCGCGCACTCCCGGGATCGAGCAAGCAAAGGCTAGCGTTGCGCATGGAGATTGGATGACGTCGGAAGCCAGACCTGCCGTCGGATCACGGTGGCCCGCGCTTGATGAGGACCGGTTTGAGCGATCGCGATGTAGAAATAGGAGCGCTGCAATCGCAATGACTGCGGCAATAGCCTGACGTACAAGCGGGTGCTGCGATACCCGGCGGGGAATGTTTGGATCGGCACGGCTTCAGGCACGTAGTCGACGTCCGGTTTCGCCGTGGCGGGTTCGGTCCACCACGTGAAGGAGCTGTTTTTTTGCAGTAGGTTGCGATGCAGTCGAATCTCGGCAAAATGATCGTCCGACCTCACGTGAGAGGGCTCAACCGAGATCGTGAGAGGTAGCGCCTTTGCCGCGGTCTTGGCCTGAGGTGCGCGATTCGCAATCTCCTTGCTCGCAGAATCGCTCGCCGGCGACACGACGAAATCGGTCACCGGCGGCTCGGTGGGGGGTGCGGAGGTGACGTCCCGATTCACCGTTGCCGATACGACCGGAGAAGGCGCGTCGATTGCCTTGAGTACGGAAGTGGACCTCAGTTGCGTCAAGACCGCTGCCGTGGTCAGGGCCACGGCCAAAAATGCGGCGGCGACGCGCCACGGCATCCTGGATGGCGCCTGGTTCGGCGGCGCGAGTTCCTGCAACGGCGTCACCGCGTGCGGCCGAGATCTCTCTTTCATCAATCGATTCATCCACAGACGCACACTGATTGAACGCCCCGCACGATGCCAAGACAGGCCTTTTTGCAAAGCTCTCCATTGCCGGCCTGTGAGGCCCTGAGGGCGCACCAAGCTCACGCGATAATCCCGCGCGAGCGTGGCGGGCCGCGATCCAAACGGATGAGTTCCCGCCAACAGCTCGTAGCAGATGCAGGCCAGCGCATATAGGTCGTCGCGCGGATCCGCGCGACGACCCTCCAACTGCTCGCAGCTCGCATAAGCAGGCGTCCCGGAAGTGGGGGCGCCGTCGGCGTGCTCCGGCTGCGACGTCATGGCCATGCACCTATGTGCGGCCCCGAAATCCAGGATGCGAAGCTCGCCCTCGCGGGTTATGAAAATGTTTCGCGGTTTGAGGTCGCCATGAACGACCCCCCGCTCGTGAGCGTGGGCCAATCCTGCACCGAGCTGTTGGATCAGCTGCCAGGCCTGCGATCTGCGCATCGCCGAGGGACGCAAGCGTTCAAATACGCTGCCGAGCAGCTCGCCGTCGAGCAGCTCCATCGTGAAAAAAACCACATCCCCGTCGCGATCCAGTTCGTAAACATTCACCACATTTCGATGCGATAGAACCTGACCGCAATGAAACTCCAGGCGCAAGTTCGCGAGAGTCTGCTCCGAGCAATCTGCTCCAGCGTGTAGTATTTTCAATGCGACGTATTGTTGTGTGTCCGGCAACGTCGCCCGAAAGCGATCGAGCGCCTTGAACACGGATCCCTTGCCGCCAGTTCCGAGCCTTGCCTGCAAGACGTATCGGTTGCGCAGAACCTGGCCGACGGCTAAGGAAGATACGAGGTCAGAAATCGCCAGAGCAGATCGCGGCTGATCCAGATCAATTGTTTGTTCATTCCTGTCATCAGACATAGGCGTCGCCCCTTTTCATACTGCCCGACAGCGATTTGAAGCGCCCCTCATCTGTCGGCCTCGGTAACCCCGCTCTGATGCTAATCCATAAGCTAGTTTGTCGCGATTGCCCCTAGGTGTATGTAAGAAAAAGCCGTCGTAGCTCTTCGGTAGGACTACCAGGTGAAATTGGGAAATGTGCAGGGTTCGAACCTACGATCGACGCTGGAGTAAGGTTTCCCTAGGATAATCAATTGCTTATATTTTTGGCCGACGGGACTTCGCCGGGCACTAGCCAAAGCGCCCGCACCGGTGCTGTGCAGGTCAATCCGAGGGATCCGAGCGAGCTGTTCGTGGGATTCGAAGGGGATGGCGTCTACACCTCGAGCGATGCCGGTGCGACGTGGGTGAGTGCGAACACGTGCCTGGCAAACACCATCATCGAGGGCATCACCATGGATCTCGGCTCGCCGGGGACACTCTACGTCTCAACATTCGCTTCGGTCTCCAAGACACGAGGGAAGCATACCAACCATGGCTCGTGTGACCGGCACCTCCGTTACGAAAGCCGGTGAGTCGTTGGTCAGAAGACGATTCACGGATGCCGGGGGTCCGACGTCGACGTGACCCACGACTACGTCACGAGCCTTCGCCGCTCAACCTTTCGTCGTCGCCTCACTTCATCCCGGGTTCATCATTCATCGGTCTGATTCAACGGAGAATGGACAATTCGAGAGTACTTAAATTCACTCGGCTGTCGCGCCTGTGTGACCTGCTCGAGAAATTTCTATGGCGAGCAGTGATCGAGTAGGCCTGGGTTGAGCTCGTGCATGCTCTCGATCTGGGCAGCAGCCTGCAGCGGTGCGATTGACGGTAATCAAGGCGGAATTGCGCGCCGGTGCGAACATCTGGGGACGGAGAAAGCACTGCACGGGGTCAGCCATTGCGAGGACGAGATCAGGAGGATGAGCCGGGATGCAGCGCGGAGCTGAGTTCCATGTCAGGAGCGTTGCCGTGCCCGTAATGAACGTCTCCCGGTTCGAACGTTTCTTTCGCGTCGCCGCCAGCCTCGACGTGGACAAGGCGGACTTGAAACGCTACAGCGACTTCCTGCACCGCAAGATGCACGATCTGCTGTTGATGTCGCAGGCAACGGCCAAGTTCAATCTTCGGGATGTAATCGAATACCGCGACCTGCCACTAACCAAAGGGCTCGAGCAGAGTATCCATGAGTTCGAGCGGCTCGATGAGCAGTTGGAGCTCGAGCCGATCCTGGAAGGCCTCACGCAGTTCCCACCACTCGATATGGAGTACGGCGAAGAGATCCGCTCGCGGCTGCCACGGGTTTATGGTGGGCTCAGCGTGGCGCTGGCGAAAAGTTTCAAGATCATCGATCCGCATCTTAAGCATCCCATGACACCGCATTGGGAGACCAGCTTCAAGCTATTCGACCTGCTGCTGTGAAGGCGAAGCGCACCAGTGCATTACTTAATGGCCCGGCGCGAGCCGCCCAGCGTACCAGCAGATCCATGCTGAATCGGCCGATTTTGCCTCGCTTCAAATCCGATATTCGCGCTTGCGTAACTCCCAGCACCTTTACCTGCCTATCAGCCGGAGGCCTGCTCAACGCTTGGTCGCAGTCACCACGAACTCGGTTGACGTTACATCTCGCATGAGCACCCGCAATTTCAAATCTTTGGCGCTGCCGAAAGCAGCGTCGAATCCCGCCTGAGCCTTCGCCCAATAAGTCCAGGCGACCTTCAGTCGTTTTAACCCGACATCCGTAAGGGAAAGTTCCTTGCTCCGTCGATCGACAGTTCTTTGAGTGACGGCGATGAGACCCTCTCGCTGCAGAGGCAGAATATTCCGCCCAAGTGTGGTTCGGTCCATCACGATCAGCTCGGCAAGGCGATTGATCGTCAACGGACGCCCTTCGTCCTTCAGCTTAGCGAGGATCGAAAACTGCGTTGTGCGCAGCCCGCAGGAGGCTAGATGCTGGTCGTAGAACTGGCTCACGTGCCGTGCCGCCTGGCGAATCGCCAAGCAGGAGCAGAACTCGGGAGGAGGGGGGGTAACCATGAGCTTCGTCTTGACATTCTAGCATAAAGGCGTATATACGCGTATATGCGCGCATCTGCACGTATATCAAACTGGACACCCTCGACGCGAGTGAGGGCTGAACGCCCCCATGAGTCGTGATCCAGCAGGCGGCGTCCGGGAAGGCGCGACTGGCGTATGTTCTGCCCGAGTGTCTAGTGAACCGGCTCAACGTCGATGAGGATTCGCCGAAGCCATTGAGTTAGATGCCGAATTCCGCGCGCCTTGGCGGGAATCGCAAGCGGCGTAGCCGCCTGACTTCTACAGGTCAGCACCGAACGCGCAGCCGTGCGACCTCGTACGCATACGCGGATTGTCACAATCTATTAATGCGGTAGGACCCCATGACTTCTGGCGACATCATTTCGTTCGGACCTTACCGCCTGATCCCGGCGGAGCGGCGACTATTGAAAAGTGCGAGGGCGGTCGACGTCGGTAGCCGAGCGCTAGATGTCCTGATCGCACTTGTCGAATCCGCAGGTGAGGTCGTTGGACAGCGTGAGTTGATGCGTCGAGCCTGGCCCAATGTCGTGGTGGGTAACGGCAGCCTTAGGGTGGCGATTGGCGGCCTGCGCAAAGCGCTCGGCGATGACCCGGACGGCATGCGATACATCGTGACCGTCGCGGGACGAGGTTACTGTTTTGTCGCCCATGTCGATCGCTCGACAGCGTTGCCATCGCCATTGGCATCGACGCCGCTTCCCGTTGTCTCCGAGACCCGTCCTGTCCCAACCCACAGACTTCCGGCGCGACTGACCCGCATGGTCGGGCGCAGTGGCGCCGTCGAGGCATTGTCAATGATGCTCACCGCACGGCGTTTCGTGAGCGTGGTGGGGCCGGGCGGAATGGGCAAGACGACGGTGGCCGTGTCCGTCGCACACGCCCTGCTCGACGAGTTCGGCCATGCTGTGTATTTCGTCGATCTTGGCACCGTCACGGACGAGACCCTGATTGCCAGTGCTGTGGCTGCAGCGATAGGCGCCTCCGGACAAACGCAAGATTCTCTGACCGGTCTCGTCGCAATTCTTTCGGGGCGCCGTCTTTTGCTGGTCCTCGACAACTGTGAGCACGTCATCGACGCAGCGGCCTCGCTCGCAGAGTGTCTCCACCGCGAGGCGCCGCGGGTTCACATCCTCACGACCAGCCGGGAGGCGCTGCGCGTCGAAGGCGAGCATGTGCACTATTTGATGCCGCTAAATTATCCGACGGCAAGGGCAGACCTGACTGCTGCCGAAGCGCTCGCTACATCGGCGGTGCAATTGTTCATGGAACGCGCATTCGCCAGCGGCTACACCTCGGAACTGACGGATGACGATGCGCCGACGGTGGCGGCGATCTGCAGCCGACTGGATGGAATAGCGCTCGCGATCGAAATGGCAGGCAGCCGGGTCGGCGCCTATGGGCTTAAGGGTACGGCCCACCTGCTGGACAATCGATTCAAACTCCTTTGGCAGGGTCGCCGAACCGCCCTACCTCGGCATCAAACCATGGCAGCGATGCTGGATTGGAGCTTCAACCTCTTGTCCGACCGGGACCGAAGCGTGCTCGGCCGATTGGCGATATTCGTCGGTCTATTCACGCTTGAGGCAGCCCAGGCCGTGGCGAGGGACCACCAAATCGATGTAACAGAGGTCGCGGACGCGATCGCCAGCTTGGTTAACAAATCACTGATCTCGGTGATATCAATCGACGGAGTTGCACACTACCGGCTACTCGACCCGACCCTGACGTATGCGGCCCAAAAACTTGCACAAATGCCCGAGGAGAGCGCCGTTGCTAGGCAACACGCTCGCTACTACGCGGAATCTCTGTCCAACCGCGCTGGCAACGGGGTCGCAATCACCCCTGAAGACGTGGCGTTTGCCGCACCGTTTTTGGGCAATATTCGCGCGGCCCTCGAGTCCAGCTTTTCCGTGGCTGGCGAGGCAGCAGTCGGCGTAACGCTAGCGTCGGCGGCGGCCCCATTATTCTACGATCTTTCCTTGTTCATCGAATGCCTTCGTTGGTGCGAGAGAGGCCTCGCTGATTTGCTAGAAAGTGACCACGGAAGCGCGAAGCACCTGACGCTGCAGGCGTTTCTGGCCGCTTCAATGATGCTCACGCGTGGCAACAGCGACAGAGTGCGGAAAGGTATCGAGAATGCGCTGGCGTTGGCTGACGCACGAGGCGATCAAGAGTATCAGACGCATCTCATAGTCGGTCTATGTATCTTCCTGAGCCGCATCGGCGACTTCCGAGGCGCCCTCGCTCTCGCTCAACGCAGCATCACAATCACCCAATCGATCGGCTCGCCTGGCGTAATCGCCGCGGGAGAGTCGGTATTGGGCGTGGCCCACCACTTTATAGGAGACCAAAAGGGGGCTCGCCACCACTGCGAACGCGGCCTGAAAAAAGTCGAGGTTGCGGGAACCGAGATGGTCGCCTTCTTTGGTTTTGATCATGAGATCCGCGCGCTGATGATGCTTGCACGCAGTTACTGGCTGATCGGGTTTCCGGATCGTGCCGCCAAAACCGCGCGGCGGGCGATCGCCGTCGCGACCCAGCGAGATCACCCTTTCAATTTGTGTATGACCTTGATTTTTACGGCCACCGTGTTTCTTTGGCGAGGCGACCTGGATGAGGCAGAGGACCTTATCCGGCGCCTCATTGCTCACGCGGCGCGACATTCACTGGGCCCCTGTCATACCGTCGGAGTTGCACTGAGCGGCGAACTATCCGTTGCGCGCGGCAATCCGTCGGAAGGCGTGGCGCTTCTGCAGCGTGCCCTCGAAGTGTTGCAGGCAGCGAAGCATCACGCCCTATTACCGGCCTTTCATGTAGCGCTGGCCGAGGGTCTCATGAAGGCGGGGAAGGCCGATGAGGCCGGGGCAGCGGTCGAGACAGGGTTGGCCCTCAGTGAGGCGTTTGGCGAAACCCTGAATGTACCCGAACTGCTTCGAATCCGAGGGGAGATATGGCTCCAAACAACGCCGGCCGACCCAGCAGCGGCTGAACGGTCGTTTCGACTCTCCCTCCAACAAGCCAAAGAGCAATCGGTGCTTAGTCTTGAACTTCGGTCGGCAATCAGTCTCTCGCGATTGTGGGCCCACCAAGGTAAATCGTCGGCCGCTGCCGACCTGCTCGAGACCAGCTATCGGCGATTTGGAGAGGGCTTTCAAACGACGGATTTGAAAGTTGCAGACCAACTCCTGGCGGAGTTTAGACAATCCGATATTCCTCTTGATCTGGCAAGCGGATCCATCTGACTCGGCGGGGCGATGACGGCATTTAACACAGCATGACGCGCCCTCCTCCATCTTCTCTGGCACCATTGTGCTGAGTTGAAACGCGGCTAGGCGGTGGCTGACATGTCTGATTTGGAAAAGAAAGTAAATCCCGGCGCAGATTCGACCCCTGCTGACGAAGTCACCGCTGGTCTGCCGGCATCGGTGGCTGCCTACATCAGAGCGACCAACCTTTGCGATCTTGACGCGCTGTTGGCGACGTTCGTCGATGACGCACTCGTCAACGATCAGCTTACCGACTACTGGGGCAAGGAGGCGATCGCGGCCTGGGCCGCTCGCGACATCATCGGCGAGCGATTGACTCTCAAGGTGGTCAAGAATGTGCAGCACTACGGGCACTCCATCGTAACCGCCCATGTGGGCGGACTATTCGATAAGCGCGGGCTCCCCGACCCACTCGTGCTTGCATTTTATTTCTCGTCCTACGATAACAAAATCGTTCAACTCATAATTCTGCGCAATCAGTCCGGCATTTGATGGAAGACCAATTAGAAGGAGAGTGCCGCAGCCTTCTAAGCCATGCCGTTCCGGCACCTCCTGTGATTTCACGCTAAGGGTCTGTTGCCTACGATCATTCGTTGCGCTGATTTCTGAGGATCCGAATATCCCCGACCCTTGCCACCTGTGGATACCGCTGGCGGACCCTTTGTCTTTGGGGCAGCGGCCCTCAGGCAAGTTACGACGCCGACGGTCGGCTTACCCAAGACGAGCCGGCGCGCTTGCTCCTGCGGATCAACATTCGGCGCCGGATGACCGTCAGCTGGGTTTGCAGGCGATGCATCAAAGGTCTTGGCTCGTCCGTTGACAGCACCGGAGAGAAGGTCTCTCGCCTGCATTTGAGCATCGCCCACCGAATCTGCGGCGAGTCCATTGTTGGCGTACAGCAGGATAGCTGCGGATACCAGCGCCAAAGAATGAATTGGCATTTTGGTCAAAATGGATGCGGTAATGATGGTTCTCCGATTTGAGAGTTAAGCCTATAAGCGCGGTGCGCTGCCTCATACAGCGCCACAAGGCGGGTGGGAGGCCGCCTCGCCGCATCTGGACAGCGCCCCATCAGTCACGTCCGTGCGCTGCATGCACAATGAAGTCGGCTACTGCCTCTGGTCTCGACAGCATGATGACGTGGCTGGAACGCACCGTGATCGTTTCGGCGTTGATCGTTTGCGCCATCATGACCTCAAGCTGAGGGGAAATGACTCGATCTTCGCTGGCGACCATGTACCACGATGGCTTTCTGTGCCAAGCTGGTGAAGTCACCGCAGTGTCAAATGCGGCTGCTGCGACGGGACCCTGGGTAGCCGCTAAGGTTTGCTTTTCTGTCTCCGGCAAATCTTGCGCAAAATCGGTGCTAACACCTTTCTCGGTGAGGGTCAGGAAACCCGCATTCAATATGATTTCTTGATTGATCGGAGTCGATGGGGCCAATGTATTCAAGAAGAAAACCGTTTGTTCTGTGTCTGGCGCGTACGCTGCGATGTACACCAGCCCATTCACTTTTGGGTCATTCCCAGCCTCTGTAATCACCACTCCGGCGTAAGAGTGGCCCACGAGCAGTACCGGGCCGGTTTCTAATTCCATGGCTCGCTTCAGCGTTGCGACATCCTCCGCCACGGATGTCATTGAAAGCTGCACCGCCGTCACGTGGAATCCTCTTCGTTGCAGCAACGCAATTACCTTGGACCAGCTTGAGCCGTCCGCCCATGCTCCGTGGACGAGGATGACGTCCTTCGTTTTCAAAGCCGGGGCGTCTCCCGCCACGGAAAAATTGGCCGCGAGAAATGCCAGCACGCTCAACGCTATCGGTGCCATCACCGATTTCAGCTTCTTTTGCCCTTGCATCTTGGAATATCCTTTCGGTCGGTTGATATGGATCATGGCCGTAGTATTTATCGGTTCGCGCCGCGCGAAGCAGCTTCGATCGCCGCGGCAACCTGTTTGGGAAAGGCGATCAAGGTGTCATGACCGCCCTCTACGATCGTCGTCGTGGCCCCGATTCGATTCGCGAAGAACTTCTGGGCGCTGGGATCAAGGATAAGATCCTTATCGGATACGACATACCATGATGGCTTGGCATGCCATGCGGCCATCGTAGCTGGCTCATCAAAGGCCGTATGATTGATTGGCAACTGCGCATTGGCGAGAGATTCTGATTCGCTAGCGGGCAGATCCTCGCCAAACACCGAAGAGAACGCTGCCTTGTCGAGGTAGAGATACCCCTTGTCGTCGGGCCGAATCGCCTGCACGCCTTTGGAGGGCGGTCCGCTGGCGCTCAGCGACGTAACGCTCTCGCCTTTCTCGGGCGCAAAAGCCGAGACATAGACAAGCGCTTTCACGTTCGCGTCGTTGCCGACCTCACCGATGACAAACCCCGCCCACGAGTGCCCAACGAGCACTGTCGGCCCGTCCTGAGCCTCGATGACTGTCTTCGTCGCAGCGGCATCGGCGGCGAGCGATGTTAGCGGTATGTTTACCGCCGTTACGTGATAACCCTTGCGTTTCAAGACATGTGCGACGTTGTTCCAGCTGCTTGCGTCGGCCCAGGCGCCGTGAACGAGCACGATGTTCTTGACTGTCCCGGGCGGCAACGTGGTCGCTCCTGCGACCGGAGCAATCGCAATGGTGAAGGCTGCTGAGAGCGCAGCAGGAATTAGCATAGATTTCATAGGGGCTCCAATGGTTGTGTGATTGTCTTCGTGGTTCTTCCGCGAAGTGTCGTGTCGTGCGCCGCCTCACGCTCGGCGCTTTTTCTTGACACGTGTGCTTCGCGGGTCGGCAGATTGCGCGCCTCACGGCGCAACGACAAGTAAAGAGATGTCAATCGTTATAAAGAGATCGGCTGCTTGCAACGACTCGGAATGGACCACGTTGATCTCTACCAGGTCCAACAGTTCGGCTGCGAAACGTCGTTGTCAAATACATGCAATGCACGGGCGGACGTCTCTCAATCTGGCGAGGTTTGCAATCCCGGCGTGTTGAATATTCATGCCTGGCAGTTGATGGAGACGATCGGCTTCCGGCGAGCAGAAGCGTTCGTGTCGTCGCACAGGTTGCCGCTCCAGGCAACGGGTTCCACACGTGTCTGGTGCTTCGCCGTTACATTGCGGCGGCGGAAGCTTTGCACAGGATCGGGCTGATCTCCGCCTCCCCTGCTAGACGGGTTGTGCGGCGGCGTCCAGGATCAGGCGGGTGATCTCGTTGGGACGGGAGATCAGCGACAGATGACTGGCATTGACTTCGATCGTCTTTGCGCCCATGCGCTTGGCCATGAAGCGCTCCAGGTCCGGGTTGATCGTTCGATCCTCAGTGGAGACCGCATAGAAGCTCGGCTTCGAGCGCCAGGCGGCCTGCGTGGTCTTGCCGGTCAGCAGAGCTCTGTGGAATGGCTCCTGGACAGCGTAGAGCACCTTGGCCTTCCCTTCCGGCAGGTCGCCGGCGAAGTCGCGAATAAACGCGGCCTCGGTGAGGCGTCCTTCATCACCGTCAAAGACGATACCGGCGGAAGCCGGCGGCGTGGGATAGGTCTTAGCAAGAGCGGTGTAGTCCTCGCCCGCGTCCGGCGCCCGTGCCGCCACATACACCAGAGACGACACCTTGGGATGCCCGCCTACCTCGGTGACGATCATGCCGGCAAACGAATGCCCGACTAGCACGGTTGGGCCGTCCTGCCGATCCAGGACGCGCTGAGTTGCGGCGATGGCTTCAGGCAGAATCGTTAGAGGGTTCTGCACGGCCGTGGCGTTGAGTCCCGCCGCCTGCAATCGAGCGATCACCTCGGACCAGCATGATCCGTCGGCGAACAGGCCGTGCACCAGGACGACGTTGCGCGCCTTGACCGGCGCGGGGATGGCGGCCATGCCGCGAGGGGAAATCAGCGACACGCCGACTCCCGTAACCAGAGCGGCCGAGAATGCGCGTCTGTTCATCAGCATGATCGGTATTCCTTCTTTGCTGGGAGTTCCTGGCCAAGTTTCTGAGATGCGGGCGAGGAGAAAATACAAAGCAAACGCTCGCAGGTGATCGCCGGCTCGGCTCGTGAGTTGAGCCAGGACGGTACCACTCGGTCACGGGAAGGAGCGGGTCGCGACATACCCTACGCGTTCAGGAAAGTCCGGACGTGATTGACGAACATCTCGTGGTATTGAAACAGGGCGCCGTGGCCGGAATCAGGATAGAGGATCAGCTGCGCGTTGCTCAAACCCTTGAACATCGCGTAGGCGTTGACTGCCGGCAGCATGGTGTCATCGCTGCCGCTGACTACGAGGACGGGCTGGGAGATGGCGCGCAGGAGAGTGTGCTCAGGATCGGGCGTGGCGCACCAACTGATCAGCGCCTTGGCCTGAGGATCGGTGACGGCACTGCCGCTATCGGTGTCTCGATCTTTCTGGCGGGCATAAACCCGGTTCAGAAACGCCTTGCCGGCATCCTGGCTGGCAGCTGATGGGGTGAAGAACAGCGGCAGCCGCGGGTCCGGCGATTCGGTGTGTGAGAACGCTTCTTTGAGAACTGCCAGCAGGTGCTCTTCGCCGCCCTGCGGGGCGGTGCCGACGAGGATCAGTTTGCGGACCAGCTGACCGTGCTTGGCCGCCATTTGTTGCGCAACGCAACCGCCCAGGGAATAACCCAGTAGGTCGACTTTTGCGAAGCCGAGCAATTCGATGAAGGCAACCGCATCGCGCGCCATTCCCGCCACATTGTCCGGCGTTTGACCGCTCGAGCGACCGACGCCGGCGTTGTCGAAAGCGATGACGAGACGTTCGAGCGCCAGCGCGTTCACGACTGCGGGGTCCCAGGCGTCCATGTTGCCGGAGAAGTGCTGCAGCAGAACCAGTGGCATCCCCTTAGACGGACCGAGCTGGCGATAGGCGAAGCGGATGCCGCTGCCCTCAACGTAGCGGGTGGGGGCTGTCTCCAGAGTCGCGCCCTCATTCTTCGAAGTACTGAGTTTATTCATGTCGTCCTCCGGGCGTTCTTAAGATGGCCGTCCGTTTTGAGCGGCACGGCAGAGGTTGATGAAATTGCGCCATCCGCGCTTTCGAGAACGACTTCAAATTGCTTAACTGTACGATGAGCGACACTTTTCAACGTCCGCGCACGAGCCCGGAATCCGAACGTACAAGCGCGGAGCAATTTGGAGGATACGCATACGAAGTGAGGCCATAGCCGTCGGCTACGGCGATCGCTCGCGTCTCAAGATGGCATTGGCGCGAAAGCCTGCGGCTGACGACACATACGGCGTACATCTCGTAGACGACCAGGGCCCTCTTCAACGTGAACGTCCTATCGCCCGATTAGGTGTTCAAGGCATTGGTAACGCGGCCTCGCCACCGTGTTGACGACTGTTTACAACGCTTAACCGCGCGTGACGAGCGGTGACACGCCAAGCGCCGGGGCCTCTGCTAGCTTCATTCCATCGACGACCCGTCAGCGACCGCGCTGGCATCTGCGCCGATCAACTTGATCTTAAAGGACCTCATGAATTCCGAAGCGGAGCTGCTCAGCCCAGGCAGCAATACCCCTCGCCATACGAATGAAATTATCGTAGCTCGCTGGACCGACTTGCGTACTGAAGATCGTCGCGCCGCAGTCGTAGCGCCGGATGGCCAGTTCATTTTGGGAGTCGCTCTCAGGCCGACACGTGCCCGCTTGCTCAGCGGCCGGGAGATGATCTTTGACGGCGTTATGGCGGCCGGTATGACCTACGTCTGCCGGCCCTCCCAAACCTTGCACGCGGAATTTGCGGGGCCGGCGGATATCCTACATCTCTACGTTGCCGGCGGTTCAACCCATACACAAAGGCACGCGGAAGTGACCTCGGGCTTACATGGCGAACGTTCCCGTGCGAACATGCTTTCCCGCGATGCCCTGATCGAACTTCTGGCGCGGGCCGTGCAGACGGCGCACGATGACGCGGACTCAAGCTACATCGAGACGCTGGCGCGGGCGATCGTCGTGCGCGCGGCGCGGATCCGCCAAACGAACGCGCGCATCTCGCCGCTGCCTAAGTGGCGACTAAGGCGGGTTGTCGACTATGTCGAAGCCCATCTCTCCGAGGCCATATCACTTGCCGATCTGGCGGCGGCCGCTGGGTTATCCCGGACGCATTTTACGGCGCAGTTCCGGCTTGCCACTGGCTGCAGACCCCACGACTTCATTCTTCTGCAGAGGATCGAGGCCGCCGAACGGCTCCTCCTGCAGACTTCCGGCGAACTACTGGACATTGCACTGACCGTGGGGTTCCAGACACAAGCCCACTTCTCGACGGTGTTCAAACGAATCGTCGGCGAGACCCCGGGCCGGTGGCGACGCGCCCAGCTGGCGGCATGGTCCCAACGACGAAAGGCTGCCTGAGGCGATGTTGCCAAGCGATCAAACTTCGGCGGCGTGGATGAAAATAGGCTCGCCCGCGCCAGACAGCTGGGGGAAATTCTGATCGTAGCGTTGCGCACGCGCAGGTTCGATTCGCGCCCTTGCTACGCTGTGTCCCTACAGATATTGATTTATAAGGGATTTTTGTGCGATTTTCGGTAATTGGTGGCCGTGTAGGGATCGAACCTACGACCAATTGATTAAGAGCGGTCCTTTTTTGTACGACTGACTACGCTGCAGTGAGGTTTATCTCTGTTAATCAGCGAGTTATCGTATTGCCGCCTCGACTTGGATTGCTTGCGTTCCCTCGGCTTTCGCAAATTCCCCAACGGTCGAGGCAGCTACGCATGCAGCTACCGCATTCAAATGCGAAAGCGTCTTGTGGATCTGGGGCGATCCGATTCGATGACTTTGGAACAGGCGCGCCGGCGGGCTCGATTCTATTTCGGCGCCGCCGCGGACGGTAGAGACCCGAGGTCAAACATCGACCAAATGCGGGCAACACCGACTGTAAGAGAGCTGGCCAAGTCTTACATTGATGGGCACGCGAAGCTCAAGAAGAAGACCTGGAAAATCGACGAGGCATATCTCAATCAGCTACTCATTCCCAGATTTGGGGCGCATTTAGCCTCGTCGATCACTAGGGCTGACATCGCGAGCATTCACACGGATATCGGCAAAAAGCAACCTTACACCGCCAATCGATTCATCTCGATTATTCGCAAAATGTATAACGTCGGTCGTCATCTGGGCATGGTCCCGGAGGAAGTCCGGAATCCCGGCACCGAGATTGTGCCGTTTGCTGAGAAGAAGCGCCGACGATATGTGACCCTGGCAGAGATGCCGTTGCTAGCCGCCGCGATTGATGAGGATCCCAACGAGTTCGCCGGGCATGCCCTATGGCTACTCCTGCTGACAGGTGTCCGCCGAAGCGAAATCCTGGCTGCCAGGTGGTCTGACGTCGATTGGGACAACGGGACCCTGTACATCGGAGCTATGACTAATGACAGCGACGATGAAGGCGATGAAAAAATGGCGGAGTCCGGCAAGGTCGCCAAGATCACGCGTGCCGTGCTGCAGGTTGCCAGTGGGGCCATCCCGTTCGCCGGCGGCGCTCTGTCGGCGATTGCCGGCGCCTGCGCTCGAGCTTTCGATTCTACGGGACCGGCGGGGAAGCTTTGAGCCGCAGCTGATTGCGAAGTACCAGCGCCGATTTCCCGGCTTTGACGACAAGATCATCTCGATGTACGCGCGCGGCATGAGCGTGCGTGAGATCCAGGGGCATTTGCGCGAGCTCTACGGGATCGAGGCCTCCCCGCAGTGATGACCAGCTTCTTCTTGTAAGTGACACCTGCATCCTTGCTGATGTGCAGCTTCACTCTCAGTCTCTCAATTTCTGGGCGCGGTTCTGTCACAACGACCTCGGGAGATGCCGCAGACTTCGACCTGGCGACGGTAGAGAAGACCGTCGCCACCAGGATCGCCGCTAGCGCCACCATACCGTAGTCGGTCCACGGCTGGGGAAGGTTCGCACCAAAGACCCAGCGCAACAGCCACAGGAATCCGACGATGGCAACTGTACCCGCCCACCTGCGATAGCGAGGCGGGACAGTGCGAATGAAGCTCAGGGCAGCGAAAGCTGTGCTGACACCGGCAAAGACAAATTTGCCCCAACTGTCCCGCGTTCGAAAACGAATCTTGGCTCATGTTAGCTACTCGAATCCAACGCGGTTCCAGCCCGCATTAAAAAGGCGTGAGCAGGCGTCCGATTCCAGGGTTGGGACGACCGAAATAGATATTTGAGTTCGTTAACCTCTCCCTACTCGGCACACAGTCAACATCTGTCATTGTGTTGTTCAAGCAATGTGCCATGACAGCTCGAAGATCCTGCCGGTAGGTTTCTCTAACAGAGTCGACGGAATCGTCCCTCGCATTCGCTTGTGCAACACGTTGTGCAACACGTTGTGCAACACATTGATTGCAATGTAGTAAATTCCCAAAAATGGAACTAGGCGTTCCATTTTATGGAAGTTTTTGGTAAAATGCCTGTCCAATGATAGTCATTGGCAGCGACTTGGTGGAGTTCTATTTTTCCACCCGGAAGGGAAGTAAGGGCCTCAAAGCCGCGCGGGCGCAGTTTGATGCGTGGCGCGCGATTGCGGAGAAGGCCAATTGGCGATCGCCTCAGGATGTGAAGCAGTCGCATCCGAAGGCGAGCATTCTCAAGAGCGGTAGAGTCGTCTTTAACATTAAGGGCAACGACTATCGATTAGTGACGCTGGTTACCTACCAGGGCGGCGTTTTGATGATTCGATTCTTTGGTTCTCACGAGGAATATGATCAGATCGATGCGGAGACGGTGTAATGAAAGCAACTTTGGTGATTGTTGAGAATGATCGGGATCACCAGCAGGCGAAAGCGCTGGTCGAAAAACTGATGGATTCAACTGATCCATCGGATCAAGCTCGCCTCATCGCCCAGGCGAGACTGATCGAAGCGTACGAGCAGAACCGTTGGCCTCGTCGGAGGCCCACGCTCCCGCAGCTTTTGACCTATCTCATGGACCAGCACGGCCTCACACGGGCTCAACTCGCCGAATTCTTGGGAACGCCCAGTCGGGTTAGCGAGATCATGACGGGGAAGCGTGAGCTCAGCATGTCCATGGTGCGTAAGGTTCGGGATCGGTTTCATGTGTCCGCGGACGTACTGATCGGCCCGCCTAGGCTGCGGAAGGGGCTCGCGGCCTGACACGCCCGTGGCTCGTGCCCAAACCCATGTTGGACTCGACGGCATCAAGCGTCTGATCTGTGATTGCGATTTATTCGAAATGTGATCGCCCTCGAGTCAAGTCTGCTCGCTCGGGTAAGTCGGGTCGCGGGATAGAATTGCCCGGGGCAATCTTTGCCCAGTAGCCCCGAGGAGGGGCAGGAATGTCCGATCGGCGACAAACCTTCGCAAGCCCAACATCCGAAATACCAAACCGCCGCGCGAGCGTTGTCGTCGGTACCGACCAGATCAATTCATAGAGGTCTTTCCGGGAGATTCGATGTACCCCGGGGACTCTGCCCACCTGGCCGTCTTGTGTGGTAACGGCTGCGGGCGTGCCATTGGATAGCCGGCGCGGACCGTCTTGAGCAAGCTGAACGAGCGCCTGACCATGTCGGTCGAGCGCTCGCTGCCGATCTTCGGTTTGAAAGTAAGCGTAGCCAGCGGTTGTCTTTTGATCCTTGTGATTCAATACGGCCCCAACCAAATGCAGTGACGCTCCGTCGCGTACCAACCAGGATCCCACGGTTCTGCGCAGATCGTGAATTCGCAACTCATGAAATCCGGTTCTCTTGCGGATACGCCTCCACATGGCGTCCAAGTACACGAGGGGCTCTCCCGGGATATCGCCGCAGATGATGTAGGGATTGTCATCGAATTTGGGAATCATGTTGAGCCTTGCGATGGCGGCAGGGATCGGGGTCGTACGCTGGAGCTTACGACGCTTTCGACAGCTGCGCCGCCCAGGGTTTGATCTTCGCGAGCTTTTTGGCAAGGGCGGCCCGTGCGAGGCGCGTGTCATAATCGCCCTGAAGCCGCAACCACCAGCCGTCGGTGAGTCCAAAGAAACGGCACAACCGCAGATCTGTATCTGCCGTGATGCCCCGCTTGCCCGAGATGATGTCGCCGATGCGCTGAGCCGGCACATCGATCTCCTTCGCCAGCCGATAGTTGCTGAGACCCATCGGCTTCAAGAACTCATCGCGCAGCATCTCCCCGGGCGACGTCGGTGCGATTCGCTTGCCGCCCGCGACCGTTACGGAGCGAAAGTCCGTCTTCGCCAAATCCTCAATTCGAATGCTCATCGGTTGCCCTCCTCTCACTCATAGTGGGAAAATTCTTAGAAGGCCGTCATAAATCCGCGTGGCGCGTTCTCTCTAAAACACTGATTTATAAGGGAATTGGTGGGCCGTGTAGGGATCGAACCTACGACCAATTGATTAAGAGACACCGGCGCTGACCGGCTTTTTTACGCCTAAAAACAACGACTTAAGACCCGATAACTGTGCCACGATTTCCTGAGTTATGCGCAGATAAGGCTCTGAATCCATTACTTCCGGGCGCATTCAATGGCACAGCGAAATAATTGAATAACCTAAGCCGCTCGGTTATTCTATCCCATGAGTCGTGTGTTCATATCTGAGGGCACAGGGGCTGGGATTTACGTCTTCTCCGACGATCATTGCCCTGCGCATGTCCACGCCCGCCATCGCGGCGAAGGTTGGATCGCGAGAGTGAGATTTTCTTACGTCGAAAGTACGGTAAAACTAATCAGCATCGCCCCGGCCAAGAACATTCCTCTGCAACGCGTAGTGAACCGTCTCTTGAGCGATGTTCAAGCCCGAGTGCCGGATTGTCGGCGTGGCTGGTGGTTGACGCGAGGAACGACTTGTTTGACGAACCAGTGGGCCTTGGCGAGCAAAGCGGGAAAGATCGAGCTTCTCCCGAAACCGACTCCGAGTGCGAAGCAGATCGCCGAGGCCGAATACGATCCCACCAAGGAACAGATTCACGTGATCTTTCGGGATGGCACAAAAGTGCAGGTGAAATTATGACCACAAATGTACAACGGATCAGTGACGCCGAGTACGCCGCGGCCCTTGCCGCCGGCCGAATTGAGGCTGAGACCGAGATTCGGGCGCAAGCTGTTCGCTACGTCCCCGAGCGGGATGCCATCGAGATCGTCACGAGCCGCAATGCTGGCTTCTTGATTCCACGACAGTGGATCGGGGCACTGCAGGACGTCCCTACCGACGAGTTGAGCAAACTCGAAGTATGGCCGGACGGATCGGCGATTGAACTCGAGGACCGAGACATTCAGATTAGTGTGCATGGGCTCCTGACAGCGATACTGCCAGCGATGCTGCCCTCGCGATCCGTTGCAGCCCTCTTCGCCAGCCGCGGCGGACAGGCGACCTCACGCGCGAAGCGCAAGAGCTCGCGAGCCAACGGCCGCAAGGGCGGTCGGCCTCGAAAAAAGACATCTACTGAGGTTGTCTGATTCGCGGGCTTAAAGATTGGTGGGCCGTGTAGGGATCGAACCAACGACCAATTGATTAAGAGCACCCCAGTCTGGAAGGGATTTTTATCATCTAAACCAATCACTTATGTCCCAGTCGCTGTGCCACAATTTCTCGATGTACGCGCTGATAAGCTTTTGAATCAGTGGGCATGGGCTCCACTCAATGGCACAGGGGCAGTTTGGGTTTAACCGCAGCCCCCCGAACAGCTTCAAAGTCACCAAATTAGCGGAGCTGGTTCCCCTTTCCAGAAAATCCATCGGCGCTCTTCAACGTGGTTACCGTTCCCGATTTGATATGACGGCTGACGCCCCGCGTCCAAACTGATGATCGACAGAAAGCCTGCGGCTGTCGAGACCGCCAGCCTCAGTCCATCGGTAGAAATATCGATATCGCCGACGCTGGAGCCAATGAAGTGTTGCCATCGATACGTCCCGTCGGTACTAAATGCCCGTATGTACCCAGCCGCGTCGCCGATGACGAACTCGTCGCGCCTGCTAACTGCTGCGTATACGCGCGCACCCTCGTAGAGTTCGAATGGCTCAACCCGCAAACTGGAAGGGACGGCGCGCATGGCGGTTGTTGTGACTCCGACGGTTGTCCCGTTGTAGAAGTGGCATGAATTTAGCGCGACGACAGAGTCGTCGGCGCTGAAGCACGCGTAGTGCGGGTACTCGCTGCTTGGAGGCACTTCAAGTACCTGCTGTAGGGCGGCATTGAACAGGAGGTGCTGGGATGACTGCTCACCAACTGCGATCAGCGCGCCATCATTTGAGACTGCACCGTGTTCCATGTCCAGGCTAATGGTAAGCGGGTCCTCGGGGTACTTCTGACGCAACCAAGCGAAGTGCTCACTGAGTTGTTCCTTTGTCGGTAGCAGACGCCGTGCGACAGAAGGTCCGAGAACGAAGATGCCACTGCCGCTGATCAGCAGAACGCGGCTACCGTCGGGGAATGGGATTAACCGGGTCGGAATCGGCAGGTTTGCGAAGGGGGCAACGCTGAATCCAGCCGGCAAGTCTTCCAGCCCACTCGGCCATGGGCACAGCGTTACCACCGGACCGTTCCATCCTTCTCGAACCGCCACACCGTCACTGCGCGCAAACGCGAAGTACTTGCGGTTTTGCGCACGCCCAAAGAATCCAACGGTAGGTAATTCGATGACTGAGTCGCCACGTATATGCACCGTCCTGCCGCCGGCGTATTGTGCACCAATCCGTGCAACGACACTCCCGTCGTCCAAGAAGTGAACTACGGGTATGCTTTGCCCGTGCTCTTCGAGCCACGGTATCAAGGGACCGTGGGCTGGCGCCAATCCTCGCGCAATGTGCTCCAAGTACCTCGTCGGTTGGCATCACGAATGGCCTCAACCGCAGTTCTCATTAGATGGTCGAGCTTAGGCTCAGGCGGCTGCGGCCCCGCTTTGTCCCAACCCCCGGAAAGGCCACGCGCCGCAAATGCGTTGATTTTGGCGGCGTATGCTAGTACCTGATCCCGCCATTCGAGTTGCTCCGCGCTCATTTTAGATCCACTTTCCTTGGATAGGATGCCAATCGCCCTGAACCCCACCTTGCACGATCAACGGATCTGCAAATGAAACCACACGCTCGAGAACAATCGAGAAGTCAGTCGGAATCGAATTATCGAGGTGCTGCTTTCGTAACCAGGCGCGCCAACGTGTCTGAGCAATTGCGGCATATCCATCGAGCGCAACCCGAAGCAGAGCTAGCTCGGCGTTGCGGAATTGAGCCACGCGCTGCATTGACGACTTCAACGCCTGAGCTTTGATTGCGAAACGGCCAGTCAAGACGTAAATATCAACGAAGTCTCGCCAACGCGTATTTGCCGTGCCGCGCTCGAGCGCCGTCACGATCTTTTCGGCGAGCACCATCTCCAGCGGGTAGCCACGCACAACGATCACGCCGTCGATCAGCCGCGGGATGCTAATTTGTTGCGGCTCCGGCCAAATAGGATCGCCGACGTTGACGTCCACGTGGAATCGAATCACAGCTCGCGAGAGCGTTCCTCCAAGCGTGACACGAATTCCGCTGTAGCTGTCGTCCTCGCGGATGGTCTCGGCGGTAGCGCTGTTGGAATCGAACTCCATGCCGTCGTCGATTGATATGGCGGCGATTGTCCGCACCGTCGACAAGACTTTTTCGATGGTGTTTTCAATCGCCCGCGCAACAAAGTCAATGTCACGAGTCGGCCGCCGTGCATCCAGCGCTGCGAGCAAGACGCCGCCCTTGAGGATGAATGTATCTGCAAACTTCGAATGGACTAGGCGGTCAAGAAAGCATTCCAAGGCGTAGAGTTGAATGATTTCATCGGTGGGCCGTCCTGCCCGCTTCGCCTCTCTTTGCAGGTCGAGATAGCGGCGGCCGGCCAGAGTATCGTTGCTCGCACGCTTCACAGGACTATTTCTAGTGCGTTGCGAACGGCGCGCTCGGCGCCATGTAGAGACTTTGCCATCTCGATCAAGGCTGCCGGTTTAGCACCTTTGCGGCCTAGCCAACGACGAAGCGCTTCCCAGGCGATATCCGATCCTTCACGATGCCGCAAGCGAATGATGTCGACTAGCGAACGCTCGGGCGAGTACAAGCCAACAGCGAAGCCCTCCCCGACTTTAAACTCCCCGCGCCCCAATTCGAATGTGTCTTTTGAAAAAACGCGAACATCGACGGGTGATAGAAGTGTCGGAACTCGGTTGCCCCGTGGAATTGCCACATCGATACGCGCCGGAATGTTGTCCGTCAGCCCATGACGCGCAAGCGCGGTCGTCAAGCAAAGGGTTCCTTGGGGAATGCGATAGGCGACCTCCAAGAGATTCTGGTCGATTTCCGGTGCGTCCGCCCACCGGTACAGACCCCGGCTAATTTGTTCAACAATCCCTTGGTCTCGATAGGCGTAAAGACGCTCCGCGGAGAGGCCGCGAGTTCTCGCCTCGGTGTAAGTGAAAACCGAAGGAAGTTTCTTGCGGAACGGAATTGTCGCTTTGGTAGGCACCGATGAAATCGTATACATATACGGGATTTCTGTCTACGCTTTCATCGGTCACTCACTGCCGAATAGCGCTCGGGGCGAGTTTCGCTGAAAAAGCCGCGAAACTCGCGCCCAAATCCCGAAGCGCCTAACGCATCATCGCGACATGAACACTTCGCTAGAATCGCGACCAAGGAGCTACCCATGAGCAGTTAGCCGTGGTGCTTGCAACGCGCCCAAAGTCGGCCAGAGAAATTGAATCGACCGCAGAATTCAACTCGCTGTGGCACAAGTGGCGCTCAATGGCACAACATCGATTTTGATCGATGCACGGGTGCCGCGTAAGTTCTTGACTATGTTGGCTTAAATGGTGGGCCGTGTAGGGATCGAACCTACGACCAATTGATTAAGAGTCAACTGCTCTACCAGCTGAGCTAACGGCCCATCGAAAACCAAACTCTACCCGACACCCATGCCTCGCAAGAGGTGGGGTGGACGACGGGATTCGAACCCGCGACGGCCGGAATCACAATCCGGGGCTCTACCAGCTGAGCTACGTCCACCATCGTCGAGCACTCGCCGACGGTGGCGCGCCCGGCAGGAATCGAACCTGCAACCGCCGGCTTAGAAGGCCGGTGCTCTATCCGGTTGAGCTACGGGCGCTGTTAAATCAATTACTTATAGCGCCGATCGTATCGCTGCCAGGCCGTGCTCGGTTCCGCAACCGTCGTCGGGAGTCGCGAATTATATAAGAATCCGGGCCGACATTGCCCGCCCTTTTTTGAATGGTCGGGGCAGAGGGATTCGAACCCCCGACCCTCTGCTCCCAAAGCAGATGCGCTACCAGACTGCGCCATGCCCCGTGCCGGCCCTCGCCGTTGCGAAGGGGCGGCAATCGTAGCAGTTTGGCGTCAGCAAGTCGCGACCGCGGCTCGCCCATGCACGCTGCCCGAGCGCATCTCGGCGGCCGGTTCGGTCCAATCGGTCGGACCCCGATCATGAGCATCATCAGCTTCTGTCCGAGGCGGGTGAGAAGTTTTTTTCACCGAAAGGCGCGACATCCGCCGCATCGCCCGCTGCAAATGTTGCGGCGCTCACGAAGACCGCTGTCTCGAATGTCGCGGACTTGAATCAGGGCAAACAACACGAGCGCGCCTGTCTCATCCCTCGGCGTTGCAAAGCTCCAGGACCCGCTGCGCGAGCTCGGGCCGACATATGAGCAGATCCGGCATGTACGGGTTCTCTTGGTTGTAGCGAGGCTCCGAGCCATCGATGCGCGAGGCGTGCAGCCCCGCTGCACGCGCGACAGCTACCGGCGCGCAACTATCCCATTCGTATTGCCCGCCGGCGTGCAGATACACGTGCGCCTCGCCGCGCACGACGGCCATCGCCTTGGCACCCGCCGAGCCCATCGGCAAGAGCTCCGCGCCGAGCTTCGAGGCCACGGCGAGGGCCTGCGGTGCCGGACGCGTGCGGCTGACGAGCATCTTCAACGGTCCCGGCGCGGACGGCACCACCGGCGCGGGATCGGTGGCGAGGATCAGGGGCAATCCCGGCAATGCCACGGCGCCCACCGTCGCAACCCCGTCGATGGCGAGCGCGATGTGTACGGCCCAATCGGCGCGTCTTTCCCCGAATTCACGCGTACCGTCCAGCGGATCGACGATCCACACCCGGCTCTTCGCAAGCCGCGCGCCGTCCGCCGCCTCCTCTTCGGAAAGAATCGCATCGGCCGGCCGAGCCACCGCCAGCGCTTCCATGATGAACGCATTGGCGACTCGGTCGCCCGCGCGGCCGAGGGCTTTGCCCTCGAAGAGATCGCTCCGCTGCAGCGTCAGCAACAGATCGCCGGCGACTTGCGCAATCCGCCGGGCGAGCGCCGCATCGTCCACCGCATCGCTCCTGGGCGCATCGCTCCCGGCCTCGGCGCTCAACCCGAATGTTCCAATAAGTAAGCGACGATGCGATCCGCCGCCTGCTCCGCGGACATCTGCTCGGTATTGACGCGTATCTCCGGATTCAAAGGCTCGTCGTATGCCGAGTCGATACCGGTGAAATTCTTGAGCTGTCCCGCACGCGCCTTCTTGTAAAGACCTTTCACGTCGCGCTGCTCGGCGACGGCGAGCGGCGTCTCGACGTAGATCTCGATGAACTCGCCCGGGGGGGTCATGTCGCGCACCATCCGCCGCTCCGAGCGAAACGGTGAGATGAAGGCGGTCAATACGATGAGTCCGGCGTCGAGCATCAGCCGCGCAACCTCTCCGACGCGACGGATGTTCTCGACGCGATCCGCATCGGTAAACCCCAGGTCGCGGTTCAGCCCATGGCGGATGTTGTCGCCATCCAGAAGAAAGCTGTGCTTGCCGAGCGCATGCAGCTTTTTCTGCACCAGATTCGCGATGGTGGACTTGCCGGCGCCGCTCAATCCAGTGAACCACAGGAGTCGCGGCTTCTGATGCTTCTGTTTGGCATGCGCCTCACGGTCGATGTCGATCGTCTGCCAGTGAACGTTGCTCGCGCGCCGCAAGGCGAAGTGAAGCATGCCGGCGCCCACGGTGGCGTTGCTCAGCTTGTCGATCAGGATGAACCCGCCGAGCGCATGATTTTGCTCATACGGCTCGAATATGAGTGGCTTGTCCGTGGACAGGTTGGTAATGCCGATGGCATTCAGGGCGAGCGTCTTGGCGGCCAGATGCTCGAGCGTATTGACGTTCACCTGGTACTTCGGTTGCTGAATGGTGGCGGTCACGGTCTGGCTGCCGAGCTTCAACCAATACGGACGGCCCGGCAGCAGCTCCTCTTCGGCCATCCAGACGACCGTGGCCTCGAATTGGTCGGCGGCCTCCGGCGGGCTGTCGGCTGCGGAAATCACATCGCCCCGGCTGCAATCCACCTCGTCCGTCAGGGTGAGCGTGACGGACTCACCGGCCACCGCGCTCGGCACATCGCCGCCGAACGCGACGATGCGAGCCACCTTCGAAGTTCTTCCGGACGGGAGCATGCGGACCGCATCGCCGGGCCGGATCTGTCCGCTGCAAACCATTCCCATGAAACCGCGAAAATCCTGATTCGGGCGATTCACCCATTGCACGGGCATGCGAAAGGCGCGCCGCTGGGCGGCAGCGGCATCCACCTCCACCGTTTCGAGATGCTCGAGGAGCGCGGGTCCGGTGTACCAGGGCGTTCGCCCGGACTTGTCCACGATATTGTCGCCCTCGAGCCCTGAGATCGGAATGGACAGAAATTGCTCGATGCCGATGCGCCGCGCGAAAGAGGTGTAATCGGCAATGATCGAATCGTAGGCCTCGCGATCGTATCCGATGAGATCCATCTTGTTCACTGCAAGCACGAGATTGCGGATGCCGATGAGATGCGCAAGATAACTGTGGCGCCGCGTCTGGGTGAGCACGCCCTTGCGCGCGTCGATCAGAATGATGGCGAGATCCGCTGTCGATGCACCGGTCACCATGTTGCGTGTGTACTGCTCGTGACCGGGAGTATCGGCCACGATGAACTTGCGCCGGTCGGTGGCGAAGAATCGATAGGCTACATCGATGGTGATCCCTTGCTCCCGCTCCGCGGCGAGTCCGTCGACCAATAGGGCGAAGTCGATGCGCTGGCCTTGGGTGCCGATGCGCTTGCTGTCCGCCTGCAATGCCGCGAGCTGATCCTCGAATAGCATCTTGCTGTCGTACAGGAGCCGCCCGATGAGCGTCGATTTGCCGTCGTCCACGGAACCGCAGGTGATGAATCGCAGCAATGACTTGCGCTGATGCTCCGCGAGATAAGCATCGATATTCTCGGCGGCGAGCTGGGGGGCTCGGTAGGAAGGCTCCGAAGTGGCGTCCATCAAAAATAGCCCTCCTGCTTCTTCTTTTCCATGGAGGCCGCCTGATCATGATCGATCGCGCGGCCTTGTCGCTCGGACGTCGTCGTGAGCAGCATCTCCTGGATGATTTGCGGTAGGGTCACCGCCGTGCTCTCGACCGCGCCCGTGAGCGGATAGCATCCGAGCGTGCGAAATCGAATCGATCGCATCGTCGGCTGCTCCCCGGGGCCCAGTCGAAATCGCTCATCGTCGACCATCAGCAGCATCCCATTGCGCTCGACGGTCGGGCGCGGGGCGGCGAAGTACAGCGGCACGATCGCGATGTTCTCCAGATGGATGTACTGCCACACGTCCAGCTCGGTCCAGTTGGACAAGGGAAATACGCGGATGCTCTCGCCCTTCGCCTTGCGCGCGTTGTAGAGATTCCACAGCTCCGGGCGCTGGCTCTTGGGATCCCAGCGCTGCGAGGCCGAGCGGAAGGAGAAGATCCGTTCTTTGGCCCGGGATTTCTCCTCATCACGCCGCGCGCCGCCGAAGGCGGCATCGAACTCGTACTTCGTCAGCGCTTGTTTCAGCCCTTCGGTCTTCCAGAGGTCGGTGTGCAGCGGCCCATGGTCGAAGGGATTGATGCCCCGGGCCAGGGCCTCCGGGTTCTGGTACACGAGGAGCTGCATGCCGCTTTCCCGCGCGATCCGGTCGCGCAGCTCGTACATTGCCTTGAATTTCCAAGTGGTATCGACGTGCAGAAGCGGAAAGGGAGGCGGACTCGGGTAAAACGCCTTGCGCGCGAGATGCACCATCACCGCGCTGTCCTTGCCGATCGAGTAAAGCATCACGGGCTTGTCACACTCGGCGACTACCTCCCGGATGATGTGAATGCTCTCGGCCTCCAGGCTCTCGAGGTGCGTCAATGACTTCAACTCACTCCGCAAACATCTCTCCGTTGAATGAGGAGGGGTCTAGTGTACATGCGCTCGCGACCGAAGCATTCGGCTTAACAGATGGCGAGTTGGCCGGTGCGTCCGAGGTCAAGAATACTGGCGCGGAAAGCGGATCTGAAACGTGGTCCCCGCGCCGGGAACGGATTTCACCTCGACAGTCGCGTTCAGCATGTCGCACAAGCGCTTGACGATGGAGAGACCGATGCCCTCGCCCGTATCGTCCGGGGCGGGCACGCCGCCGTTTCTGCTGCCGGCGGGCACCCCGTCGCGGGCCGTGTCCGTGAGTACTCGCTCGGCCGCCGCATCGGTGACGACCGTCGGCGTTTCCGAGAGAGCGCTGGCCAGCGGCACCACTGCACCGCTCGGGAAGCCCGGTCCGGTGTCCTGAATCACCAGCATCCAGCGCTTGGGATCGTTGGCGTCGCTCTCGCCCCAGCTCACCGTGATGCCGCCCTGGCGGGTGAACTTGACGGCGTTCAGGATGAGGTTCTGCGCGATGCGGCGCAGCTTGATCGCATCGCCCTCGGTCCCGAATCCCGGCGGACCGTCACAACGCAGGAACAGATGATGGTGTTGCGCCAGCGGGCGAATGCCCTCGCACAGCTGCTGCATGATGGAGCTCACGTCGATCGGCTCGATACGGGCCTGCTCGTGCCCGGCCTGCAGCCGCGCAAGGCTGGTCACATCCTCGAGCAGGTGGTGGAGCGAGGTGACGTTGCGCATCAGGATACGTACGAAATCATCGCGCGAAGAATCCTTTAGGCTGCTGTGAGTGAGCGCCACTGTGGCGTTCGCGACCACACCCAGATTGCCGCGCAGGTCGTGAGCGGCTTGGCGCCACAGCTCCGCTCGCTGCCCCTCGAGCCGCGTCACCTCCTCGAGTGCCCTCTCCAAGTCCTTGACCTGTCCGGCCGCCTCCCTCTGCGCGAGCTCGAAATACTGGCCCACGCTTTGCTCGATGCTGGTGCTGGTCAGTGCGGACCAGACGCGGCGTGCGGTCGCGACCGCGGCATGTGAAACGTCAGGATGCGCGACGGTGTAGGCGTCGAGCTCGCCGATGACGCATTCGTTCAGCTTTCCGAGCTCGCGGGTCACTTCGCGCAGGTCATAGCCCTGGCGCCAGCGCTGTAATCCGTGAGCGGTCGCGGGCCCCTCGGCATGCTCGGCCGATATGGCAGGATCTCCCGCCGTAGTCCGCAGCTCGCGCACGAAGAGTGCCAGAATGGCGGGAATATGGTCCAACAGCTGGACCCGCGGCAGGGCCTCTCCGGTCATCAGCTGCGGATCGCGTTTGATCGCATTTTGCCAGGCCAGCAAAATGGCCGCTTGCCGACCACTGAGGTAGCTGCCAAGCAACACCAGTTCGGTTTGCACCTTATCCATCATGGCTCCGATGAACGATTGATCGAGCGACGCTGAAGCCATCGGCTACCCATCTGCGTCGGTTGTCTACGACCGCGCCAGAGTTTGTAACGTTTATAACCAATTTTCAATCGCTCCCTGGCCGCGGTGCAACCGGCGGACGACGGCGGTCATTCTTTGAACCCGGGAATGCGCTTCGCGATCGGGCTACGCGAAAGCTCCAAGCCGCGTTTCACGGCACTATCGAAATCGGCGATCACGTCCTCGATGGCGATGTTGCGCCGAAAAAAGTCCGCCCAGATGAACTCCGCGAATGCGGTGCGCGTCTTGTCGTAACCGCCGGCATCGCGCACGAACCCCGCGACCGAGCGATAGAGATCGTCTACCAGCTTGTCCAGCGTTTTTGGAATCGACTGGTAGCGGTGCCTGACCCCGTTCTGGTCGAGCGGATGTACCCAGGACTCCTTGTCCATATGGCTCCAGAACTTGTCCTGGCTCAGGTCTGAAAGGTCGGCCTCCACCTCGAAGCAGGCTTGGTCGATCTTGAGATCGAGCGCTGCGCGGGCCAGGTGATGGTGATCCGTGATGTACATTTTCTTGCCCGGACCGAATACCACCGGCATGGGATGGGCAGCGAGGAAGTTCGCTTGGTCCTTGGTAGAGAGCTCGCGCAGTCCTTTTTTCTTGGCTTCGACCTCCAAAAGCCCGATCGTGAGCTGGGTGGGACACAAATCTTTGACGGATGCATGCTGTAGCTTGGACATACGCACGAGGAGTGATGGAACGTGGCTTTAGCCTATCAGCCTCGTCGCCTCGCACCGCCTGATTTTTGCCCTTTTGCCGGTGTCGCGCGCCCTGCGACGTATGCGGGCTTAGCAAAAACAATAGCTTATGCTCACTTTACCAGAATTTCATCGCACTTCCGGCGGGGCCCGCTTGCAACTCGGGCCGCGAGAACCCATAAAGGAGATGCGGCCCCGAGTTGGCGGTCGGTGAGGACGAGTTCATGGCGACAGGTTGGGCCGGCGACGGCGCGGTGCAAGAACAGATCGATGCCACGGTGCTCGATGGAATCAAGCGGGCGCAGAGCCGCCTGCCGCAGGGTCCGTCGGCCACGCATTGCGCGGAATGCGGAGCGGAGATTCCCGAGGCCCGCCGCGACGCGTTGCCGGGTACCCGGCTGTGCGTGACCTGTCAGGACGCCGAGGATCGTGACCGTGCGGAGTACGCCGGCTACAACCGGCGCGGCAGCAAGGATAGTCAGCTGCGTTGACCGGCGTTTTCCCCCTGAGTGAGGCTCTCGCCGTGGCCAAGCGGCGCTATGCTTCGCGCTGTGCCGGGAGCCGCGCCCAGTTCGAGGCCGCGAGTCGCGCGATGCCCGGTGGCAACACGCGGAGCATCCTCTACTTCGATCCATTTCCGATCTGCATGGTGCGCGGCGAGGCTTGCTGGCTCGAGGACATCGATGGCCACCGCTACCTCGACCTGCTCGGCGAGTACACCGCAGGGATCTTCGGCCACTCGCACCCCGTCATTCGCGATGCGATTGCAGCGACGCTCGACAGCGGGCTCAATCTCTCGGCCCAGCACCCGGCGGAATCCAAGCTCGCGGCTCTCCTCTGCGAGCGCTATCCCTCGATCGAATTGATCCGCTTCACCAACTCGGGCACCGAGGCGAATCTGTTGGCAGTCGCAACCGCCCTCGCCTTCACGGGGCGCCGCCGTGTGCTGGTGTTCGAAGGCGCCTATCACGGGAGCTTGCTCAAATTCAGCGGCGGCGCATCGCCCATCAACGTTCCGCACGATTTTCTGATCGCTCCGTACAATGACGTCGACGCGGCGCGGAACGCGATACGAGCGCACGCGGATGAGCTTGCCTGCGTGCTCGTCGAGCCGATGTTGGGGTCCGGCGGCTGCGTGCCCGGAGACCCATCATTTCTGTACGCGATCGCCGAGGAAGCACGGCGCGTGGGCGCCGTCCTCGTCTTCGATGAAATCCAGACCTCGCGGCTGTCGATCGGCGGGCGCCAAGTCTTGCTCGGGATCCGCCCGGACCTGACCACCCTCGGCAAATATCACGGCGGCGGGTTGTCGTTCGGCGCATTCGGAGGGCGCACCGATCTCATGTCGCTCTACGATCCGCGCAAATCGGCTCATCTGGTGCACGCGGGCACGTTCAACAACAACGTGCTGTCGTTGAGTGCGGGCCATGCGGCATTGTCCCGGCTGCTCACCGCGCCGGCGCTCGACGCGCTCAATGCGCGGGGCGAGGCGCTGCGCACCGGCCTGAATCGCATGCTATCCGAGTTCGACTGCTCGCTGACCGTGCGCGGACTGGGATCGCTCATGAACTTCCACGCTCCGGGCGAGCCCGCGTTCGCCGCGGAGGCCATTGCGCTGCTGTTTTTCGAGCTGCTCGAGCGCGGCTATTACTGTGCGCCGCGCGGCTTCATTGCACTCTCTCTGGTCGTGGACGATGCCGGTCTGCGGGGCTTTCTGGATGCTATGCGCGACACTCTGCGCACGCATGCCCCGCTGCTTCGGCGGTGAGCGGCGGGTCGACCGTCGCGACGCGGCGATAGAGCGTGGTGCGCTGAGCCACCGGGCGTCCCAGCGAAGTTGCGAGTGAGCGCATGTCGGCCTGCGTCATCTCCTGTCCATGCGTAGCGCCCGCGGCGCGCGTTATGCTTTCGTTCATCAGGGTGCCCCCGAGATCGTTTGCGCCCGCGCGAAGCGCTTCGCGCATACCGGCACGACCCATCTTCACCCACGATGTCTGGATATTCTCGAAATGCGGGTGCAGCGCGAGCCGCGCCACCGCGTGCATGAGAATGGACTCGCGCAACGTCGGACCGGGTCTCGCCTGGCCGCGCTTGTACAACGGCGCCTCATGCGCCACGAACGGCAGCGGCACGAACTCCGTAAACCCGTGGGTGCGCCTTTGCAGATCTCGCAGCTTTCCGAGGTGCGCCGCCCAATCGCCGTAGGAATCTACGTGACCGAACATCATGGTCGATGTGGTCGGCAGACCGATTTCATGCGCCGTTTCGATCACTTCCAACCATTGATCGCTGGTGAGCTTGTCGGGACAGAGCACGCTGCGGACCCGATCGTCCAGGATTTCTGCCGCAGTTCCAGGAAGGCTGCCGAGACCCTGGGCGCGCAGCAAGGACAGATAGTCGCGCAGGCTCATACCGAGGGTGGTGGCGCCGTGCCATACCTCGAGTGGCGAGAAGGCGTGCACGTGCATGCTGGGATCCGCCGCCTTCACCGCCCGCAAGATCTCGAGATAGGTCTCGCCGGTGAAGCTGGGATGGATGCCGCCTTGCAGGCACACCTCGGTTGCGCCGCGCTCGCGCGCCTCGAGCGAGCGGCGGACCACCTCGCCCGCATCGAGCAGATACGGCCGCTCGGCACCCTCGTGCTTGCGCGTCCCTTTTGAGAACGCGCAGAAGCTGCAGCGATAGCTGCAGATGTTGGTGTAGTTGATGTTTCGATTGACGACGTAGGTGGCGACCGGACCGTTCGTCTCCTCGCGCAACGCATCAGCCGCCTCGCACACCATCCGAAAATCCCCGCCGCGCGCATCGAACAGCATGGCGAGCGAAGCCGAGTCGATATGCTCCGCGCCGTTCCGCAGAAGCTCCTCGAGGATATCTCGGGTCGGGGCACTCGCCGCCTGCGCATGCGATGCGGCGAATCCCGCCGGAAGCTCGATGCTGCGGCCGGTACGCCAGCGATCCTCTCGGCCGAGGCATTGCCCGTCGGAGAGCTCGAGCACGGGACGGCGCATGGCCGCATCGAGCCATTCCGCCGGCGACTTCGCATAGGCGGGATAAATCGTCAGTCGTTCCGCGAGCGTTTTGCCGGCCTGCGCGGACTCCGTGCGCAGCCGCTCGATTACGGGCCACGGCGACTCCGGATTCACATAATCCGGGGTGAGCGGCGAAACGCCGCCCCAGTCGTTGATGCCGGCCGCGATGAGTGCGGGGAGCGGTGCAGGGCTCAGATTCGGCGGCGCCTGTATGCTCATGTGCGGACCGAGCACGATGCGTGCTGCGGAGATCGACCAGAGCAGCTCTTCCCGATCGGCCGGGGGTGCATCGGCCATGATCGTGCCGGGCTTCGGCACGAAGTTCTGAATGATGACCTCCTGGATGTGACCATAGAGGCGATGCAAATCCGCGATCGCGAGCAGCGCCTCGATGCGCTCTGCGCGCGTCTCGCCGATGCCGATCAACAGACCCGTCGTGAATGGGATCTTCCGCCGGCCCGCCTCGGCCAGGGTCTCGAGCCGCACGGCCGGGATCTTGTCCGGCGAGCCGTGATGAGGTCCTCCTTTCTCCGCCAGACGATCGGCCACCGTCTCGAGCATCAACCCCATCGAGGCCGACACCGGTCGGAGCATCGCCATCTCCTCGGCGCTCATGCATCCGGCATTGATGTGCGGCAGTAACCCGGTGCGATCGCGTACGGCCGCCGCGACAGCTTTTAGATAATGCAGCGTACTCTCGAAGCCCTGCTCGGCGAGCCATTCGCGCGCCGCGCGGTAGCGCAGCTCGGGACGCTCGCCCAAAGTGAACAAAGCCTCCTTGCATCCGAGCTCCGCGCCTTGCGAGGCGACCGCTACGGCCTCCTCGATGGACATGTAGGGGCTGCGCACGTGTCGCGGAGCTTTCGCGAACGTGCAGTAATGGCATGAATCTCGACACAGTTGGGTCAGGGGCAGAAACACCTTGCGGGAGTACGTGATCAGGGATCCGAAGCCCTCGTCCCGCAACCGCGCGGCCTGCGCCGCGAGGTCCCTTGCGGGCGCGCCCGCAAGGCGCAATGCATCGGCGCCCGCTCGCCCCGCACCCCCGCGGCGCGCGCGCACCGTGCTTTGCAATGCATCCAGTCGGCGCACCAGTAAAGCCAGCGGATCGGCTTCTCGCTCCTCGTCGAGGGAGTCCGCGAACAGGCACAGATCCTGCGGAACGTCGATATCGAACGACACGGTCGGCGCCACGAACTCGTGCACCGTTGCGGAGCGAACGCTCGCGTGGCGGGAAAAGCTGTCGGAACCAAATTGAGGCTCGAAGGATCGTGCCGGGTCGAGCAGCACCATGTTCGTGCCGGTGCCGTCCTTGCAGCGCACGAGTCCCAGCAGGGACCCGCCGCGCTCGCGCAGTGCCGCGTAGCGGCTGACCACCTCGGCGAGATCGGACGCCGTGAGCGCGCCCAGATCCGCCGGCATGAGTACGCCAATGCGTGCGGCGCGCTCCGCCACGGCGGCGATCCCCAGGGAACATGCCTCGTTCAGCGGCACATCGCGGTCATCGAGCACCACGGCGCCGCGGGCCTGGGCGGCGGCCGCGATGCGGGAATCGGGGCTCACGACGATGACGCCGTCGAACAGACCCGTCTCGCGCACCACATCGAGCGTGCGGCAAGCGAGCAGATACGCGAACTCCTCGCGTTCGTCGCCCAAGAGAGCTGCCAGCCGTTGCTTCGCGGCCGAGAGCCGCTTGACCGGCACGACCGCCCAGATACCTGAACTCATGGGGTTAGTGTAACCGCGGTTTGCGTCCGTGAGGCAAGCTCAGCCGAACTTGCGCCGTAGACGCGGTGCAACCTGTTCGGCGAACAACTCGAGGAACCGCGCCTGGTCGGGCCCCGGAGCGTGAAATACCAGATGATCGAAGCCTATCTTTACATATGCGCCGACCTTTTCGACGATTTCCTCCGGATCGTTCGACACGATCCAACGCGTGGCGGTCCGCTCGATGGGCAGCGCGTCGGCGAGCCGCTCCATCTCGAGCGGATCCTCGACGTTGACCTTCTCCTCGGGCTTGAGAGCGAGCGCCCCCCAGTAGTGCGTGTCGTGCAGCGCGCGCTCACGATCGGTGTCGAACGACACCTTCATCTCGATCATCCGCTCGAACGGGCGGGAAGCGCGGCCGGATGCATCCAGGCCGGCCTGCACGTTCGGCAGTAATGTCTCGGTGTACAGCTCCCACTTCTTGCCGCTGGTGCAAATGAACCCGTCGGCTTCCGAACCGGCGATCTTCGCGATGAACGGACCCGCGCCGGCGACATAGATGGGCACCGGCTCGCGCGGTCGGTCATAGATCGTCGCCAGTTTCGTCCGGTAGTACTGGCCGGCAAAACTCACGCGATCCTCCGTCCAGAGCGTATGGATGAGCCGCAGAGCTTCGCGGAAGCGCGCGGTGCGCTCCTTCTGCTCGGGCCATTCAATGCCGGTGGCGGGCACCTCGTTCAAGGATTCCCCGGTGCCGAGCCCGAGCACGACGCGGCCCGGAAATAAGGTTCCCAGGGTGGCGAACGCCTGTGCGACGATGGCGGGTTGGTAGCGATACGTCGGAGTGAGCACGCTCGTTCCCATGACGATCGTGCCGGTGCGAGCCCCGAGGGCGCCAAGCCAGGCGAGCGAGAACGGAGCATGCCCCCCGGTGTGGCGCCAGGGCTGAAAGTGGTCGCTGACCCATACAGAATCCATACCGCGGCGCTCCGCCAACGCGGAAAACTCCAAGAGCTCGCTCGGTCCGAACTGCTCGGCCGAGGCCTTATAGCCCAGTTTGATCAAGGTTGAAACTCCTCCGCCGTATCTTATCGCAAGCGCGCCACTTTACCTTGTCCCTGCGCAAGCGCAGGATTTGGCCATGGATCCCGCAACGCGCGAAATCGGCTACGAAGCAGACGGCGCGTCCATGCTGGGCTACTTTGTCGCGGCCGGCGGTCCGGCCACAGATGAAGACCCGGCGCAGCGACGGCCCGGCATTCTGGTCTCCCCGCCCGGGCCCGGCCTTGGCGAGCATTCCAAGTCCGTCGCGCGGCGGCTCGCACAGGCCGGCTACACCGCATTGGCGCTCGACTACCACGGTCATGGCGAAGTTCTGACGGATGGTGCGGAGATGATGGCGCGCATCCAGCGATTCATCGCCGATCCCCGTGCCATCCGCGCGCGGCTGTCGAAAGCTCTGGAGGTTTTGCGTGCGCAGCCCGGAGTCGACGGCGAGCGCATTGCGGCCATCGGCTACTGCTTCGGCGGCACGGCCGCGCTCGAGCTCGCCCGGAGCGGAGCCACGATCGAGGCGACCGTCGGGTTTCACAGCGGCCTGAAAACGGTGAGGCCGCAGGATGCCCCGCACATCCGCGGCAAGGTGCTCGTTTGCCTCGGCGCCGACGATCCCTTGATCCCCCCGTCCGAGCGCAGCGCCTTCGAGGAGGAGATGCGCACCGCCCGCATCGATTGGCAGATGCATGTCTATGGCAGCGCACAGCACAGCTTCACCGATCCGGAAGCGGACGAGCGTGCGCGGATCATGGGCATCCAAGGACTCAAATACGACGCCCGGGCGGAGCGTCGTTCCTGGCGCTCGATGCTCGACCTGTTCGAGGAGATCGGTTTCGACCGCCGCTGAGGCCGGCGCGGTCAGGCGTTTCGCAAAAGCCCGAGGCAGGTCGCCGCAAGCCGGCGTCGGTCATCCGCCGTGCGCATGAGGATCGGAGCGGCCACGAGCGCAGGGTCGTTCGCCGCGCGCGATGCGATCAGCGGCGCATCGAGCTCATCGATCAGCATGACATCGAGAAAATCCCGATACGATCTGGCGATCTCGAGCGGCGAGACTGCAAGCTCGAGCTCTTGCATGATCTTCGCAGCCGGTCCCTTGACCGCCGCGCCGCCGATGATCGGCGAGACGGCGATCACCGGGACCCGCGCATGAGTGAGGAGATCACGCAGACCCGGAACCGCGAGGATCGGCGCCACGCTGAGATAGGGGTTCGAAGGGCAGATGATGATGCCGTCGAGGTGTGCATCCTCGAGCACGTCGAGAACCTCCGCCGTGAGCGTCGCGCCTCGCTCGGCTCCGTAACGAAAGCCTCGGGCCACCGGCTGGCATCGATGCTTCACGAAATATTCCTGAAAAGACATCTCGCCCTGGTCGGTGAGCACCACGGTCGGAGCCGGCGCATCGCACATGGGCAACAGCGCGCTCGGCACGCGCAGCTCGAGCGCGAGCGTGCGCGCGATTTGCGTCAACTTCATGCCCATGAGTTGCAGCTCGCGCCGGTGCAAATGCAGGGCGATATCGCGATCGCCGAGCTGAAACCAGACATCGAGACCCAACGCTCGCCATTCGGCCTGAACTTGCCAGGATTCGTTCGCGCGTCCCCAACCCTGCTCGGCATTCGCGACGCCCGCCAGCGTGTAGAGCACCGTGTCGAGATCCGGGCAGATCGGAAGCCCTCGATGCTCGAAGTCATCGCCCGTGTTCACGATGATCTGCAGCGTCCCCGGCGCGAGGCACTGCTGCAGTCCATCGGCGAGCTTCGCGCCGCCGACGCCTCCGCAAAGCGCGACGATGTGTCCCACGCGGCTCACCGAAACAGGTCCTCGGCGAGAGGCCTCACGAGATCCGCCGCTCGAGCCGTGGGGTGACGCCAGGCCGGAGGTACGCCACGGGCATGCACCACGGGCCGTCCCTCCGCGCCTTCGCCCATCACGAGCGTCGCGACCGCGGCCAGCTGATCCGCCACCGGCACCTGCGTGACCTTGAGCTTGCGGCCGAAGCGATCCGCCTCACCGCGCCGGTCGAGCAAGGTAACGATGCCCGCCGCACCGATCGCGGTTCCACACACCCCTTGGCGCCACGGCCGCCCGAAGGTGTCGGTGATCACCACCGCCGGTGCAACCCCCAGCAACTCGCGGAGCGAGCTCCTGAGCGCCTCAGCCGACGCGTCGGGGTCCTTCGGCAGCAGCAGCACTCTGAATTCGGAGTGGGGGATGTTCGACTGATCGACTCCGGCATTGGCCATCACCAGACCCAGATGATGGCGCACGATGAGTACCTGGGGCGCGCAACGCACGACCTCGGTCGACTCCTGCAAGATGACCTCGACCAGGCGCGCATCCTTGCCGCAACGGGACGCAAGCTCGTGCGCCCGCGGCGAGACAGTGACGTCGCGGAGGTCGGCGTAGCGCCCTTCGGATTTCGAAACGATCTTCTGACACACGAGGATCACATCATCCTCGCGCGTCGCGATCGCTTGGCGCTCGAGCGCCGCTGCGATCATCGGGGCGAGCGCCATGCCGGCCGTGACCTCGGGCAGACCCTCGAGCGCTCTCAAGGACAGATCCTTCGGACTCACGGCGTCCCCAGCACGCGCTCGAACATACATCCTCCGGCAATTACTTGAAAATCCGAGCGCGAGGCTCCATCGGCGGTCCTCGTATTCTACTATAGCGGTCGGCGGCGCAACCGCAGCTGAAATTCATCGAGGTGCGGCATGACGGTGCGGGAGTTGTTCGAGCTTGGGGGTCAAGTGGCTCTCGTCACGGGTGGGTCACGAGGACTTGGATTGCAGATCGCCTCGGCGCTCGGGGAGATGGGGGCGAAAATCGCGCTGTGCGCGCGCTCGAGCGAGGAGCTCGAGCAGGCGTCGGCGAAGCTCGAGGCCGCCGGCATCGAGGCCTTCTCCGTATCTTGCGATCTATCCAAGCCCGAGCATGTTGCGACGATGGTCGACCAGGTGCTGGAGCACTTCGGGCACATCGATATTCTTGTGAACAACGCCGGCACGACCTGGGGCGGCCGTGCCGAGGAGCACCCGCTCGCGGCCTGGGACAAGGTCATGCGGCTGAACGCAGGCAGCGTCTTTCAGCTGAGCCAATTGGTGGCGAACCGATGCTTCATACCGCGGCGCGCCGGAAACATCATCGTGGTCGCATCGATTGCCGCCCTGCGCATCGAGGCTGGTCTCAAGGCTGCGAGCTATTACGCCTCGAAAGGCGCGGTACTGCATCTGACACGCGCGCTCGCAACCGAGTGGGGACCGCTCGGCATCCGCGTGAACGCCATTTGCCCGGGATTTTTTCCTTCGAAAATGTCGCGCGGGCTTCTCGAGAAAATCGGCGCTTCCGTCATTGAGCAGACACCGCTCGGACGGCTGGGCAATGAGACCGATCTCATGGGTGCCGCGGTGTATCTGGCGTCGGCCGCGTCCCGCCACGTCACCGGCCAGTACATCTGCGTCGATGGCGGTGCCTCGCTCGCCTGAGGTCTCCGCCTCTGGTTGAATCAAAAAACCCCGAGCGCGATTCCGGCGGCCAAGGTGGCGCCGAGTTCCTCGCAGCGATCGAGATCCGGTCGTGCGATCTGTTTCGGCCGTAAAATGGCCTCGGGTGCCTGTGCGTGGGTACAAACGATCAATGGCTCGGCAACCGCCCGCAGGCGCCAGCCCGTCGCGATGCGCTCGATCTGCGCCGCCGCTTGGCGGCCATCGCTGCCGGCGCAGACCAGCGTCGCATACGGTCTGCCGTTCAGCCGATCGAGCGCCGCATAGTAGGTCCGGTCGAAAAAATCCTTCATCTGGCCCGACATGGCGGCGAGATTCTCCGGTGTTGCGAACAAGTAACCGTTCGCGGCGAGCACGTCCGCTGCGCCGGCATCTGCGGCGCGTAAAAGCGACACGCGCACCTGTCGCTCGGTGCGCGCGGCGGCGGCGGCGGCATCCGCCATCTGCTTCGTGCCCCCGGTCATCGAGTGAAACACAATCAGCAAGTTCTTCATCGAGCATCCCTGGCGGCTTAAGCTATCCTACGGGAATACGGCATTCGGGAGCGGATCGATGAACTATCGCAAACTGGGCGCCAGCGATCTCATGGTCTCGGAGATCGCCTTCGGATCGTGGTTGACGTTCTCGAGTGGCGCTCGCAAGCGGAGCGCCATCGCGTGCGTCCATCGGGCGCTCGAGCGCGGCATCACCTTGTTCGATACGGCCAATGTTTACGGCCTCGGCAAGGCCGAGCGAGTGTTGGGTGAAGCATTGCGCGGCGTGCCTCGGGACCGCTACGTGCTGGCGACCAAGCTTTTCTTTCCGATGTCGGATATCGACCGCGGATTGTCCTGCGCGCAGGTCCACAAGCAGATCGATGCATCGCTCGAGCGTCTGCAGGTCAGTCACGTCGATTTGTATCAATGCCACCGCTTCGACGAGCGCACGCCGCTCGAGGAAACCATGCGGGCACTGACCGAGGTGGTGCGGGCGGGCAAGACGCGTTACATCGGATTCTCGGAGTGGCCGGTCGATCGTATCGAAGCGGCGATGAATATTCCGAAAGTCGAGAAATTCGTCTCGAGCCAGCCCCAGTACTCGCTATTGCACCGCGATCCGGAGCGCGCGCTCCTGCCGCTATGCGAGCGATACGGGATTTCCCAGATCGTCTGGTCGCCGCTCGCACAAGGCGTATTGACCGGAAAATATCTGCCGGGGTCCCCGCTCCCGCACGACAGCCGGGCCGCGGACCTCTCGCTCAAGGGCTTCGTGAACACCGCCTGGTTCAAGCCGAAAATGCTGCACGCCGTCCAGGCGCTCAAGCCGATCGCCGCGGAGGCCGGCCTCAGCCTTGCACAGTTTGCGCTCGCCTGGGTATTGCGCCAACCAAACGTGGCGGCGGCCATCATCGGCGCCACGCGGCCCGAACAGATCGACGAGAATGTGGCTGCGAGCGGACACCGGCTGGCGCCCGAGCTCGTGCAGCGGGCCGAGGCGATTATCGCCGCCGCAGCTTAAGTTTTGTTAATTCGCGAACTGGCCCACTCTCCACGGGCGAGGGGTGAACCGATCCGCCGGCCGGGCCTCTAAACGGCATCGGGTCCATTACGAGGGATGGTTCTTATGCCTTTTAGTCGCGCCGGACTGAGCGCCGCGCTTGTGCTGCTCGGCGGGCTCCTGGGTATGACGTGCCAGGCCGGCGGAGCGGCCTTCGACTTGGCGGGCCCCGTGCTCGAATCCACCGTTACGCGCGGCGGCACCACGCTGCCCGCCTCCGAGGTGCCGAATCTCGCCGCGGGAGACCGGATCTGGATCCGGGCGAACTTTCCCGCCTCGCAGTCCGCGCATTACCTTCTGGTGACGGCGTTCCTGAGCGGATCCACCAATCCGCCGCAGGAAAGCTGGTTCCACGATTGCAAGACCTGGACAGCCAAATGCCGCACCGATGGGTTGACGGTGACGGTGCCGGCCGATGCGCAGCAGATGGTGGTGTTCCTCGCGCCGGAGACGGGTGGAGATTACCGTACCCTGGTGGACGCCGTGCGCGGACGGCCGGGAGCCTTCGTTCGCACCTCGCAGGACCTGAATCAGGCGGCTCTTGATCATTCGCGCCTCGACCGCTACCTCGCGGTCATCCGCTCGCTGAACGACGCGGATCCGGCAAGGCTGACGCAAGTGGCGCCCCTCCTCGCCCGAAGTCTCGCCATCAAAGTCGACGAGAAATGTCTGGATCGGGTTCCGGCGCTGCAAGCGCCGTGCTTGATGGCCGGTCAAGAGTCGCTCATCTTGAACGACGGCCATAGCACCTCCATCGTCGAGGCGCTGACTTCGGGTCCCGAGGGCGATCTCGCGATGCAGGCGAGCTACACGCCCCAGCTCGGCTACGGCTATTACAGCCCGTACATCTCCTCGGTCCTCGACATCGCGAAGATACTCGATTCGTTTCGCACGGCGCAGTATCAATACATTCCCGCGCTCGCCACGCTCAAGGGCAACGATTTGCAATTGACATTGAACGCTGCGCCGTCCTTTCACAATCCGAAGTCGGTCCTCGTCGTCGCCCTGCCCGCCATCGAGCCGCCGCAGCTGCCGCCGCTGCACGCGGTCGATCCGAAGGAGATTTACTGCGCGCGCAAGACCGCATTGATATTGCCGGTCGAGGGTGCACCGCTGGTCTTCTCGACGGCCTACGCGCACGACATGTCCTTGAGCCTCGCGGGAAACGGCAAGTCCCTGGAGCTTCCTGCCGTGGCCGACGCCGCGCAAGGTGGATTCGTGATCGACACCTCAGGGCTCGGCGCCGTGTCGCTCGGTGATACCGTGCACGCGACTTTGCGCGGCTTCTGGGGTTTTGATCCCTATCGCGGCCCGACTTTCGAGCTGCGTAACGCGCATGCCGTCTCCTGGCAGCTCGCCGCCGGAGACGAGTCGGCTCTCATCGTCGGGCGCCAGGATACGCTGCACTTGCGGGCCGACAGTGTCAGCTGCGTCGACAGCATCATGCTCAAGGATCCGGCCGGCAAGGAGCTCAAGGCCGAATGGAAGAAGCTCAAGCCCGACGAGGTGGAAGTCAAGTTGCCGCTCCAGGAGGCGCAGCCCGGCCCAATGACGCTGCTCGTCGCACAATATGGCCTCGCGCAGCCCCAACCGATCGGCGTTCAGGGATTCGCAGAGGCGGGACGCTTCGACGACTTCGAGATCCATGCCGGTGACGCGCAAGGCATGCTCAAGGGCAGCCGGCTCGACGAGGTGGCAAGCCTCACCATCAAGAATGTCATCTTTACGCCGGGAGAGTTGGCGAGTCGGCAGGGCAACGATCAGCTCCCGATGGTGGCGCAGGATGCCACTGCTGCCGCCCAGCTCACGGCCGAACGGGGCATTTCCGCCAAGCTGACTCTGAAGGACGGGCGTATCCTGGCGGTGAACGCGACGATCGATGCGCCCCGTCCGAAGGCTGTGCTCATCGGCAAGAGCGTGCAGCCTTCGCCATTGGGCGCCGACAGCAACATCCAACTCGCCGACGCAGAATTGCCGCTCGACGCCACGCTCGTGTTCTCGGTGCGCGCCCAATCGCCTTCGACGTTCGCGCGCGACGAGACCATCGATGTGACGACCGCCGATGAGAGCACGGTCGTCTCTCTCAGCGTTGCGAACGGTACGCTCGCGCTCGAGAATTCTCGGGTCGCCGTGGCGACGCTCAATCCGATGAAGGCGTTCGGCGCTTCGTCCTATGGGCCGCTCAAGTATCGTGTGAATGCCAAGGGCTCGGCCGGCGATTGGCAACCGCTCGCGACGCTCGTACGCCTGCCGGCGCTCAAGGCGCTCGAGTGCCCGCTGACCCCGGAGCTCGCGTGCCGGCTCTCGGGCTCGAGTCTGTACCTGATCGATTCGGTGTCCGCCAACGCGGCGTTCGACAAGCCGGTGGCGGTGCCGGACGGCTTCCTCGGGGCCTCCCTGCCGGTGCCGCATCCCGATTCGGGTGCGCTGTACCTGAAGCTCCGCGATGATCCGCAGGTCGTCAATCCCACTCGTCTCGTTGCGGTAGCGCTGCCCGTCGCTCCGGCCGAAGCGGAGCGGTCGGAGGCGCGGCAGGCGGCACCCGATCCTGGCACGAGCGGCCTGGCGGCCAGCCACGCCGCACCCGGCGTGGCGGAGCCCAACCCTTAAGGTGCGACCGACTCGGCGTCCGCCCAGCCCGACTAGGAGCCCTGCGGTCTGGCTAGCCCGGCGGCATTCCTGCACCATCTGACTCAATTGAAGCATTGACAGCCCAGGCGCCGGGCGGGGATATTTAGCTTGAGGGGGAACTGCTCCCGCTCCCGGCGTGAAGAATATAGACCGGCAGGGGCAGTCGACCGCTTCAGGCCTCAATCCCGTCGACTCTGCCGGCGACGTCCGCCCTGCCGCGGGAAGCAAATTTGGTCTAGCTGAACTCCCCCTGGGGCGCTCCGCGCCTCGAGGCCGCGCGGCTGATCTCCCGCTGGGGCGCTCCGCTCCTCGAGGCCGCACGGATCCTCACGCGCCTAGTCGTTGGATGTACTCCCGCCGCAAGGCTAATCGCGCGGACGACGATCGATGACGCGCACCGCCTTGCCCGCGGAACGCGTGAGCGAGCCGCTCGCCACCACCTCGAAATGAGCCGAGATACCGATCAGGGCTTTGCACCGATCTGCGAGGCCGCGCTCGACATCGCGGCAGTCGGGCTCGGCCAGCTCAGCGCGTGCCTCCACCCGCACGCGGATCTCGTCCATTCGATGCGGGCGCGACAGCTCGATCTCATAATGTGGGGCCAGCACGACGCAGCCGGAGACGAGCTCCTCCACCTGCGACGGAAACAGATTCACGCCACGCACGATGAGCATGTCGTCCGTGCGTCCGGTGATCCTGGCGATCCGTCGCATTGCTGTACACCTGCCGGGCAAGAGGCGAGTGAGATCGCCTGTGCGATAGCGGATGACCGGCATGGCCTCCTTGGTGAGAGATGTAAGCACGAGCTCGCCCGGTTCGCCGCCGGCCATCACGTCGCCGCTCCCAGGATCCACGATCTCGGGCAAGAAATGATCCTCCCACACCGTAGGCCCCTCCTTGCTGCGCGCAAGCTCTTGAGCGACGCCCGGCCCCATCACCTCGGACAGCCCGTAGATGTCGCAAGCATCGAGGTCGAAGGCCGACTCGATCTCCCGACGCACGCCCTGTCCCCACGGCTCCGCCCCGAACAAGCCGATGCGCAATGAGCTCGAGCGTGGATCGATTCCTTGTCTGCGGAACTCATCTGCAAGGGCCAGCATGTAGCTCGGCGTGATCATGATGATGTCCGGCTGAAAATCCATGATGAGCCGCACTTGGCGCTCGGTCTGGCCGCCCGACGCCGGAATCACCGTGCAGCCCGCCGCCTCCGCGCCGTAATGTGCGCCCAGACCGCCCGTGAAGAGCCCGTACCCGTACGCGATGTGCACCTTCATGCCGCGGCGACCGCCGGCGGCGCGAATCGAGCGGGCGACGAGATGGCTCCAGGTGGCGATGTCTCGCGCCGTGTAGCCGACCACCGTCGGCTTTCCGGTAGTGCCCGAAGAGGCATGCACGCGCGCGATCTCAGGGAGCGGTACCGCGAAGAAGCCGAATGGATACGCTGCGCGAAGATCATCCTTGGTGGTGAACGGAAATCGCGCGAGATCCGCGAGCTGGCGCAGCTCCTCCGGCCGCACGCCGGCCGCATCGAACTTCACCCGGTAGCACGGATTGTGCTCGTACGCATGCCGTACCGAGGTGCGCAGGCGCTCGAGCTGGAGCGAGTCGAGCGCCGCGCGGTCCATGCCGAGGAGAGGCTCGACCTCGAGTGCTTCCCCGAGGGGCGTTTCCCCCGCCTCAGGCAGCACGATCGGGCACTTCGTGCACGCTGACCATGGTGAGCACGTCGTAGGAGGCGACCGTCTCCTCGCTCTGGTTGGTGATCTCGGTATCCCACGTCACCTCGCCCCAGCCTTTGTCGGCGCGCAAGCTCTTCTCGGCACAGGTCAGGCGGACCTTGATCCGATCGCCGGGCTTCACCGGCTTGACGAAACGCAACCCGTTGAGCCCGTAGTTGCCGAGCACCGGCCCGTACTCGGGGTCGACGAACAGCCCGGCGGCGGCGGAGATCAGGAAATATCCGTGCGCCACGCGTCCGCCGAACAGCGGATTGCGCGCGGCCTCACGCTCGCTCATGTGCGCATAAAAATTGTCGCCGGTGAGCGCGGCGAACTGCTCGATGTCCTCGACGGAGACCGCACGCTCCGCGGAGTGAAACGTATCGCCGAGCTCGAGATCGTTGAAAGCGATGCGGAAAGGATGCCGCTCGGGATTGCGCTGCCGGCTGCCACGCACCCAGCGGCCGCCCAGTGCCGTGATGACGTCGGGGGTACCCTGGACCGCGGTACGCTGCATGTAATGGAGCACGCCGCGAACACCGCCGAGTTCCTCTCCGCCGCCTGCCCGTCCGGGACCTCCGTGCACGAGCGGCGCGAGCGGCGCGCCGTGACCGGTCGATTCCTTCGCACAGCTCGCATTAACGACGAGGATTCGCCCGTGATAGGGCGCGAGACCCAAGACGAGACGGCCGGCGAGCGCGTCATCAGCCGAGAACACCGATGCCGCCAGGCTCCCGCCGCCGCGACGGGCGAGCGCGATCGCTTCGCTCACCTCGCGGTAGGGCACTACCGTGGCCACCGGCCCGAAGGCCTCCACCTCGTGCACCGCCCGCGCGGCCTGCGGATCGCGCGACAGCAATACCCAGGGCGACACGAATCCGCCGCGCCCGGCGTCCGCTCCCTCGACCTCGAGGCCCTCGGCGCGCCCGACGATGACGTCGGATTCGCGCCTGAGCTCGGCGATACGCGCCAGCACGTCCGTGCGCTGCGCGAGACTCACCAGCGGACCCATGCGCACGCCGGGTGCGCGCGGGTCGCCGATCACGACCCGCCCGAGCGCGCCCTCGAGCGCGGCGAGCGTCGCATCGACGAAACCGGCCGGGACGAGCGCTTTACGGATGGCGGTGCACTTCTGGCCCGCCTTCACCGTCATCTCGCGCACCACCTCGCGAATGAAGAGATCGAACTCGGCGCTGCCCGGAGCCGCATCGGGGGCGAGAATGCTCGAGTTGAGGGAATCGGTCTCGGCCACGAACGGAACCGAATGACGAATCACGCGCGGATGCGCTTTGAGCTTTGCCGCCGTCGTCGCGGAGCCCGTGAAACAGATGATGTCCTGACAGGTCAAGTGGTCGAAAAGGTCGCCGAGATCGCCGCACACGAGCTGCAGAGCGCCCTCGGGCAGCAGCCCCGTCTCGACGATACGCCGCGCGACGAGCTCGGTGAGATAGGCCGTGGCGGTCGCGGGCTTGACGATCACGGGCACGCCCGCGAGAATCGCCGGCGCGAGCTTCTCGAGCATGCCCCACACCGGGAAATTGAACGCATTGATGTGCACGGCCGCGCCTTCGCGCGGCACGTAGATATGCTGTCCCACGAACCGGCCTGATTTGGACAAGCCCTCGACCGCGCCGTCGAGATAGAGCCGGTTGTTCGCCAGCTCCCGCGCGCCCTTGCTCGCGAAGCCGAATACCGTGGCGATCCCGCCGTCGATATCGATCCACGCGTCATCCTTGGTGGCGCCGGTCCGATACGAGAGCGCGTAGAACTCTTCCTTGAAGTCGGATAGCCGCTTCGCGAGCGCTTTGAGCAGGGCGGCGCGCTCGTGAAACGTGCGGGCGCGCAGGGCGGGTCCACCCACCTCGCGCGCATGCGCGAGAACGGCCTCGAAATCGAGGCCGCGCGAGGAGGCGTGAGCGATGATCTCCCCGGTCGAGGCATCCCGCAGCGCCACGCCCTCTTCGAGACTGCCCTGCCAGCGGCCGCGTACATAGCTCTGCAATTTCATCTCGTCACCTCACGGGCTCGCTCCGGAGCGTGCCATTCCTGAAACTTCCCGCCGGTCCGCGCGATTTCCTCGAGGAGCGGCGCCGGCGTCCAGTAGCCCGCGCCGAGCGTGGCGCCGAATTGCCGCATTTCCTCGAGTACGACGGCGGGTCCGATCGAGTCGGCATGGAACATCGGACCGCCGCGAAAGCGCGGAAATCCGTACCCGTTGCACCAGATCGCATCAATATCGTCCGCCGAATCGGCGATCCCCTCGCCCAGCAGCCGCGCGCCTTCGTTGATGAGCGCGAACACGCAGCGCTTGACGATCTCCTCATCGCCGATGAGGCGGCGCGCGACGCCGAGACGCGCGGCCTCCGCCGCGATCATCGCCTCGACCTCCGGGTCCCGCACGCGCTGCCGCGCGCCCGCTGGATACAGGTACGCACCCCGTCCCGCTTTCTGTCCCAAGCGTCCCGCTTCGAACAGCAGGTCGGCCACGCGATAGTAGCGAGGGTCGTCCGGCAAGTCTTTGCGCTCGCGGCGGACCCGGTAGCCTACGTCGAGGCCTGCCAGGTCGCCCACGGCATTCGGACCCATGGCCATGCCGAAGCGCTCGAGGGCCGTGTCGATCTGCGATGGGCTGGCGCCTTCGAGCATCAAGAATTGATTCTCCCGCCCGTAGGCGTACAGCATCCGGTTGCCGACGAATCCGAAGCAGTTTCCGACCACGATGCCGAGCTTGCCCATGCGCTTCGCAACGCTCCGGGCGCTGGTGATGACGTCGGGGGCCGTATCCCGGCCTCGCACGATCTCGACCAGACGCATGATGTGGGCCGGACTGAAGAAATGCATTCCAACGACCTCTCGCGGACGTCCCGAGGCGCGTGCGATGGCGTCGATGTCGAGCGTCGAGGTGTTCGAGGCGAGTACGGCGTGCGGTGCGCAGTGGCTGCCGAGCAGGGAGAACACCTCCTGCTTGACGGCGAGGCTCTCGAACACCGCCTCGATCACGAGGTCGGCACCGGCCAGCGCCTCGATCCCGTGCGCCGGATGCACGCGTGCAGCCGCGGCGGCCGCGGCGGATGCATCGAGGCGGCCCTTGGCGGCGGCGGCCGCCAGGGTATCGCGCACCCGGCTCATGCCCGCCGTGAGCGCTCGATCATCGCTGTCGACGAGGGTGACATCGAGGCCCGCGGTCGCGAGAGAAATCGCGATGCCGGCTCCCATGGTGCCCGCACCGAGCACGCCCGTGCTGCGCACCGTGCGCGGCGGCGCATCGCCCTTGCGCTCGCGCTCGGCGAAAAACAGGTGACGCAAGGCGCGGGACGCTTCGGAGCGGCGGCATTCCTCGAAGCGGCGGCGCGAGAGGGCCAGTGCCGTGTCGAAGGGCTGACCCGCCGCCGCCTCGACGCACTCGACGATGGCGTCCACCGAGGCAATTCCCGGAAACTTGCCGGCCGCCGCAGCCCGCAGGCGGCTGACCGCGGCGGCGGCGGGAGCTCCGCCTGGAACCGCCCGCTCCCGCAGTCGCCGCGCCTCGAGGCCCGAAGCAGCGACCTCCCGCGCGAGCCGGCAGGCGCATTCGAGCAATTCTTCGCAAGGGCTCTCGCGATCGACGATGCCGAGCGACTTCGCGCGATCGAGTCCCATGGGATCGCCGCTCAGCATCACCTCGAGCGCCTCGGCGGCGCCGATGAGGCGCGGGAGGCGCTGCGTGCCGCCCGATCCCGGCAAGAGCCCCAGCCGGATTTCCGGAAGCCCGAACGAGACATCCGGCGCCGCCACGCGGTAATGACAGGCGAGCGCGAGCTCGAATCCGCCGCCGAGTACGGCGCCATGCAGCGCGGCGACCACGGGTTTCTCGGACGCCTCGATACGCAGCAGCACCTCGTTCAAGATCGGCGTGCGGGGCTCGTGATCGAATTCGCGGATATCGGCGCCTCCCACGAAATGGCGGCCGGCGCCGGCGATGACCATCGCGCGCACGGCGCGGTCCGCCTGCGCCGTCTCGATGGCTTGAAGGAGCGCCAAGCGCACGGGCTGAGCGAGGGCGTTCACGGGCGGGTGATCGATGCTGATCAGCGCGACACCGTCGCGCCGCTCGGCGCTCACCCAAGGCGTGCTCGAGCTCACCTGCTCAAATCCGCTCGATGACCATCGCGATCCCTTGCCCGACGCCGATGCACATGGTGCACAGCGCGCGGCGGCCGGCACCGCGCTCGAGCTGGCGCACCGCGGTCGCGGCCAGCCGCGCGCCGCTCGCGCCCAGCGGATGGCCGAGCGCGATGGCACCGCCTTGGCGGTTCACGTGTGCGGCGTCGTCGGCGATGCCGAGCTCGCGCAGCACCGCAAGCGCCTGCGCGGCAAAAGCCTCGTTGAGCTCGATGAGGTCGACGTCGACGAGGCTCAACTTCAGCCGGGCAAGGAGCTTGCGAGTGGCGGCAACCGGGCCCATGCCCATGATGCGCGGCTCGACGCCGGCCACGGCGGCACCGACGACCCGGGCGCGCGCCTTGAGACCGAATCGCTCGATGGCGCCTTGCGAGGCGAGCAACAGCGCGCAGGCGCCGTCATTCACGCCCGAGGAATTGCCGGCGGTCACCGTGCCTCCCTGACGAAACGGCGTGGGGAGCTTGCGCAGCGCTTCGAGACTCGTCTCACGAGGATGCTCATCGACCGTCACGCACGTCGACTCACCGCGCTTTGCAGCCAGCGTGACGCCGACGATCTCCTCGGCGAAATAGCCCGCGCGCTGTGCGGCGAGCGCACGCTCCTGGCTGCGCAGCGCGAATTTATCCTGGTCCTCACGCGAAATGCCGAAGTCGCGCGCGACGTTCTCACCCGTCTCGGGCATCGAATCGACGCCGTATGCCTGTTTCAGCAAGGGGTTCACGAATCGCCAACCGATGGTCGTGTCGTGGAGTTGCACATCCCGCGCGAAAGCCGTGGCGCTCTTCGACATGACGTACGGCGCCCGACTCATGCTTTCGACCCCGCCGGCGAGCACCACCTCGGCCTCGCCGGAACGGATCATGCGCGCCGCACTCGCCACCGCGTCGAGCCCGGAGCCGCACAGCCGGTTCAAGGTCACCCCCGGCACATCGACGGGCAAGCCGGCGAGCAGTGCGCTCATGCGCGCGACGTTGCGGTTGTCCTCGCCGGCCTGATTCGCGCAACCCATGATCACGTCGTCCACCTCCTTCGGATCGAGATCCGCATTACGCCGTATGAGCTCGCGCAGCACGACGGCGCCCAGGTCGTCGGGGCGCACGCAGGAAAGCGCGCCGCCGTATCGGCCGAAGGGCGTTCGGATGGCGTCGCAAATGAAGGCGTCGGTCATGGTTCAACGTCCTTTGAAATTCGGGGTGCGCTTCTCGGTGAAGGCGGCGACGCCTTCGGCGTAGTCCTCGGATCGCCCGAGCGTGCGCTGCGCATCGCGCTCGACCTCGAGCTGCTCGGCCAGAGAGCGCTGCCACGAGGAGCGAATCGCGGCTTTGGTGGCTGCGAGCCCGCGCGTCGGTGCGGCGGTGAGCTGCGCCGCCAGCGCGTCGATCGCCGCGGGAAACTCGGCATCGTCGACGCAGCGCCAGATCATGCCCCAGGCCGCGGCCTGCTCGGCCGGGATCTTGTCGCCGAGGAGCGTGAGCCCCAGTGCCCGCGCGCTGCCTACCAGCCGCGGCAGGCTCCAGGTGCCGCCCGAGTCCGGAACCAACCCCAATCGGCAAAACGGCTGCACGAAGCTCGCCGAGCGCGCCGCGATGACCAAATCACAGGCGAGCGCGATGTTCGCGCCGGCACCTGCCGCGACCCCGTTCACCGCCGCGATGACGGGCATCGGCAGCTCGCTGAGCCCCATGATCAATGGCTTGTAATAGCGCTCGATGGATTCGCCGAGATCGACCCCTTGCGCGCCCGGCGCGACAGCGCGGTCGGCGAGGTCCTGGCCGGCACAAAATCCGCGCCCGGCGCCGGTGAGGACCAGCACTCGCGCGTCGGCCGCGCGCAGGCTCGAGAGCGCGGCCTTCACTTCCTCGTGCATACGCACGTTGAAGCTGTTGAGCTTGTCGGGACGGTTGAGCGTGAGGCGCGCGGTCCCGCTCTCGACGGAGAACAGGATAGTCTCGTACGACCCATTATTTTTCGTCATAAGTGAGCTCCAGCGAGGTGGTGAGCGGCCGGGCCTGGCAGCACAGTATGAAGCCCGCGTCGATTTCCCAGGGCTCGAGCGCGATGTTGTGCGCCATCGCCACGCGGCCCGCTTTGACCTTCGTGCGGCACGTGGCGCAAATGCCGGCACGGCAGGAAAAAGGCAACTCGAGTCCCGCGCGTTCCGCCGCCGCGAGCACCGAGGTATCGGTCGGCGACATCTGAAATACGCGATGTCTGCCGTCCATGACCAGCGAGATGGTGGCCAGCACCTCGCCGGGCGGCAGTTCGGGCGCCGCGCCTCCGGGCATCTCTCGCGCACGCGCCGCGCTTGCGGGGACGAAGCGCTCGATCCGCACGGGTGCATCGGCATTCAGCCGGTTGAGCGCCGTACGCACTGAATCGACCATCCCGCCCGGCCCACACACGAAATATTCGTCGGCGCCGGCGATGTCGGCAATCCGCCCCGCGAGCGCCTCGACCTTGGAGGCGTCGATTCGGCCGTTCAAGAGCGGCGCATGCTGAGGCTCCCGGCTCATGACGAAATACACCGAGAACCGGCCGAGATGGCGATTTTTGAGCGCGAGCGTGTCCTCGAGGAACATGGTTCTCGCCATGCTGCGATTGCCGTAGATGAGCGTGAAGCGGCTGCCGGGCTCGCGGGCGAGGATGTCGGAGGCCAGCGAGAGGACCGGCGTGATGCCGCTTCCCGCGGCAAAGGCGACATAGACGCGGCTGCGCGCCGCATCCACGGCCGTGCGGAATCGGCCCATCGGGGTGCCGACGTCGAGCTCGTCCCCCGCGCGCAAGCGCGCGGCGAGCTCGCGCGACATGCATCCTAAGGATTGCTCGCGCACCCCGACGCGCAGCTCCGCCGCACCCGGTGGCGTCACGATCGAGTAGGTGCGCCGCTCCTCGCGGCCCTCGATTCGCCGGCGCACGGTCACATACTGGCCTGCGTCATGCTTGAAGTGCTCGCGCAGCGCCGGAGGCACAGCGAGCCTCACGCAAACGGCATCCTCGGCGATGCGGTCGACGGAGGTCACTACGAGCGGATGGAAGCTGAGCACGCGGTTCTCGTCAAATGCACTTGAAACGCTCGAACGGCTCCAGACAGTCCCGGCAGCGGTGCAGCGCCTTGCACGGCGTCGAGCCGAATTCGCTGATCGATTCAGTACGCAACGAGCGGCAGCGCGGACAGGCGACCGCCGCCGCCGCCGAGGGCGCCGCGATTCCGTACTCCTCGAGTTTGCGTCGTCCCTCGGCCGTGATCTCATCGCTCGTCCACGCGGGGGCGAGCACCTGCGTCACCTCGAATGCGCCCACGCCGGCTTGCCCGAGCGCGTGTCGCGCGAGCTCGCGGATGTGATCGGACGCCGGGCACCCCGTGTAGGTCGGCGATAGTCCCGCGTGCAGCACGCCGTCCTCGGTCACTTTGATGAAACGCACGAGCCCCAAGTCCGCGATGGTCAGCGCCGGAAGCTCCGGATCGGGCACCGCGGCCAGCGCCCGCGAGGCCGCAGCCACCCGCGTTTCGTCCGAGACGATCACCAGCGGGCTCCCGGATAGGCCCGTTGCAGGTATTGCATCTCGGTGAGCAAGTAACCGAGATGCTCACTGTGCTCGCCGCGCTTGCCAAACCAGGTGTAGGGCCGGTCCGGCGGGCGAACGAGCGTCGCCTCGGAGAGCACGGCATCGATGTGCCGTGTCCACTGCACCTTCAACTCGGCGAGGGGCGGAGCGATCCCCCGCGCGGTCATATCGCGATCGAGCGCGTCTTCCTCGAAGAGCTCCACGGTGTAGGGCCAGAGCCCGTCGAGGGCCTGTTGCACGCGCTGGTGGCTCTCTTCCGTGCCGTCGCCGAGGCGTACCAGCCAGCTCGAGCTGTAGCGCAGATGATAGCGCGTCTCCTTGAGCGCCTTTTCGGCGATGGCGGCCAAGCGCTCATCGCTCGACCTCGCCAAGTGCTCGTAAAGCACCAGCTGAAACGCATCGATCAGCACCTGGCGCACGATGGTCTCGCCAAAGTCGCCGTTGGGCCGTTCCACCAGCGTGGGATTGAAATACTCGCCCTGCCCTCGCAGGAACGCGATGTCGTCCTCGGTGCGGCCGCGGCCCTCGATCTCGCCTGCATAAGCGAGCAGCAGCCGCGCCTGACCGATGAGGTCGAGCGCGATGTTCGCGAGCCCGAGATCCTCCTCGAGAGCAGGCGAGTGACCGACCCACTCGCTCAGCCGCTGTCCGAGCACGAGCCCGAGATCGCCGAGGCGCAGCACATAGCGATACAGGGGCAGCGATTCCTCGCCGGCGGTCACAGCGTCTTCACTTCCGGCGGTATGTCGTAGAACGTCGGGTGCCGGTAGATCTTGTCGCGCGCCGGCTCGAACAGCGCCTCGGCCTCCTCGGGATCCGACGCCGTGATGCTCGCCGAGGGCACCACCCAGATGCTCACGCCTTCCTCGCGACGCGTGTAGAGGTCGCGGGCGTGCTCGATCGCCATGCGCGCATCGCAGGCATGCAGGCTGCCCACATGCTTGTGGTCGAGACCGCCGCGCGGTCGAATGAATATCTCGTAGAGCGGCCACTCCCGCTGCGTGTCGTTAGCTGATTCCATGGGTCTCCTTCGAGCCGCGGCGGCGTTGCTTCTCGGCGTAGGCCATCGCCGCCTCCCGCACCCAGGCGCCCTGCGCGTGCGCGCTGCGGCGGGCCTCGAGCCGCTCGCGATTGCAGGGACCGTTGCCTTTGAGCACGCGCTCGAACTCGTTCCAGTCGATGGCGCCGTAGTCATGCCGCTGCAGTTCTTCGTTCCAGCGCAGCGACGGATCGGGCACCGTGATGCCGAGGAACTTCGCCTGCGGGACGGTGAAATCGACGAATTTTTGCCGCAGCTCGTCGTTCGAGAAGCGCTTGATTTTCCAGCGCTGCGAATCGGTCGAGTGAGTCGAGGCGGCATCCGGCGGCCCGAACATCATGAGCGCCGGCCACCACCAGCGATCGAGCGCCTCTTGTGCCATGCGCTTCTGACCGGCGGTGCCCGCGCAAAGCTTCATCATGATGTCGAAGCCCTGGCGCTGATGAAAGCTCTCCTCGCGGCATATGCGCACCATGGCGCGCGCATAGGGCCCGTACGAGCAGCGACACAGCGGAATCTGATTCATGATCGCAGCGCCGTCGACCAACCAGCCGATGGCGCCCACATCCGCCCAGGTCGGCGTCGGATAGTTGAAGATGCTCGAGTATTTCGCCTTGCCCGAGAGCAATTGCTCGACGAGCTGGTCGCGGCTCACACCCAGCGTCTCGGCTGCGCTGTACAGATAGGCGCCGTGCCCGCCTTCGTCCTGCACCTTCGCGATCAGGATGGACTTTCGCAGCAGCGTCGGTGCGCGGGTGATCCAGTTGCCTTCGGGCAGCATGCCGACGATCTCGGAATGCGCGTGCTGGGAGATCTGGCGAATCAACGTGGCGCGATACCGGTTGGGCATCCAGTCCTTGGGTTCCACCTTCTCCTCCCGATCGATGCGCGCCTGAAAGCGTCGCTCCCGCTCCGATTCGTCGAGCGGCACCGCGGGGCCGCTGGGAACGTCGAGCGCCTGGGTATACATCGGCACGCCTCCGGGAAGAGCTGCGGTAGCTTGCTATCGTGACACGAGAAACTGTAATTATCAATTTTTTATGTGTCATTTGGCGCCCAGGGACCTACACTGGGTCATGCTCCCATCGCCTCGCGCCGTCGCTGCCGAGCTCGTTGCGCGCTTTCGCGGCCAGCGGCCGGTGCGCGCGGGATCCCTCATCGTGACCTTGTTCGGCGACTCTCTGCTGCCGCGGGGAGGCGCCATTGCGCTCAGCAGCCTCATTCGGCTCGCTGCGCCCTTCGGTCTCAACGAGCGCCTGGTACGCACCGCGACTGCCCGGCTGGCGCAGGACGGCTGGCTCGTGGCCCGCAAAGTGGGCAAGCACAGCGAGTACCGGCTCACCGGCGAGGGCCGCGAGCAGTTCGCGGAGGCCACCGAGCGGATCTACGGGGAGGCGGGCGCGCAAGGGTCAGGACGATGGACCCTCGTCGTCTTGCCGCCGCTCCTTGCGAAGGAGCGCCAGCGGTTGCGGCGCGAGCTCGCCTGGCAAGGCTTCGGGGAGTTCTCCAGCGGGGTCTTCGCACATCCGCAGGCCCGCGGCGCGGCGCGGCGGGAACCGATGCGGCGCGCCGACTGGCCGGCCCACGCGCTGGTGTTCGATGCAGACCTTGCCTCGCCGGCGATGGCGGCGACGCTGATCGAGGCAGGATGGGACCTGGACGCCCTCGCCCAGCGCTACCGCGCCTTCGTGAGCCGGTTCGAAGGGGTGCTCGCGGCGTTGCGCGTGCCTCCCGAGCCACAGACCGGGTTCGTGATACGCACGCTTCTAATTCATGAGTACCGACGGCTGCACCTGCGCGATCCGCTCCTGCCGGAGCGGCTGCTCCCGCCGGCATGGCCGGGGATCCGCGCGGCGGAGCTCTGCCGCGCCATCTATGCGGCCGTATTCCCAACATCCGAAACGTATCTGTCGCAGATCGGCGCGCGGCTCGATGGAACCTTGCCGGCCGCCGAGTCCGCCGTGCTCCAGCGATTCGGCGGCATCGCGTACGCCGCGAGCTAGTCCTCGCTCCACTGCTCGAGGGTTTTCACGACGTGCTCGAGAAAGGCGTTCGCTTGATGGGCATCGAGCGCGCGATGGTCGATCGTGAGCGTGAGGTAGCAGAGCGTGCGCACGCCGATCGCCTCTCCGTCCGGTGTGTCCAGGACGCGCACCCGGCGTTCGACCTTGCCGACGCCCAATATCGCGACCTGTGGCTGATTGATGACGATCGGTGCCGCGAGCAGACTCCCCGAGACCCCGTGATTGGAGATGGTGAAGGTCCCGCCTCGCACTTCCTGCGGTGCCAGCTTGCCCGCGCGCGCCGCGCCGACGAGCTGGCCCAGCCGCGACGCCAGCTGCGGCAGACTCATATGCTGCGCCTGGTGAATCACGGGAACGATGAGGCCTTCGTTGCCGAGCGCCGTGCCGACCCCGATGTTGGCGTCCGCATGCAGCTCGAGCGCCTCATCATGAAACGTCGAATTCACGGCGGGATGCGCGATCAATGCGCGGGCGCAGGCGGCGACGAAATAGGCGGTGAGCGTGAGGCGGACACCTTGCCGCTCGTATTCGGCGGCATGCTGCGCGCGATGGGCTTGCACCCGCGTGAGATCCGCCTCGAAGAGCGTGGTCACGTGCGGTGACTGCGCGATGCTGCGCACCATGTGCTCCGCGACCCGCCGCCGTACGGGGGTATGGGGCACCTTCCGACTCTCGAGCTTGAGGTTCGTGGGGCGTTTATGCCTCGCGGTTTGCGCCGTGTCTTCGCCGGCGGGCAATTCTGCGACTGCGCGGGACTCGGTGTTCGCTCTCGCGGCGCTCACCACGGCCGCCACCGATGCAGCGCCGGCGGGGGGGCGCCCCGGCGCCGTCCCATCGAGATGGCGTTGGACGTCCTGCGCCGTGATTCGGCCATCGCGACCGCTGCCCTTCAGATCCTGCAGCGATAAGGCGTGCTGCTCGAGCAGCTTTCGCACGGCGGGGCTCAGGAGCTGCTGCCCATCGGCCGCGGCCGGCGCCTGCGCCGGGGAAGAGGGCGTCGCGGCCGCACGCTCGGCCGATTTTGATTCGGAGGCGGCCGCTACCCGCGCCAGGATCTGTCCCGGCACGACCTCCTCGTTCGGCTGCTTCAAGATCTCCGCGAGCTTGCCGGTGGCCGGCGAGGCGATTTCCACCGTGACTTTGTCCGTCTCGAGCTCGAGCAGCGGCTCGTCCTTGCGAACGCTGTCGCCGGCGGCCTTGCACCAGCGCAGCACGGTGGCCTTCGTGCCCTCTTCGTTCGGGGGGACGACGACGTCGATTTGATCGGTGCTCAGAGCGCCACCAGCTGGCTCATGGCCGCGGCAATGGCGTCGACCCCGGGCAGCACGGCACGCAGCAGTACCGGGGAATGCGGGCTCGGCACGTCGGGCATGGCGAGCCGCTCAATGGGCGCGTCGAGATCGAAAAAAGCCTCTCTCGCCAGCACCGCGGCGATCTCAGCGCCGAATCCCGCCGTCAAGTTGTCCTCATGCACGATCAAACATCGATGAGTCTTGCGCACCGAAGCGAGTGTCGCCTGTTTGTCCCACGGCGACAAGGTGCGCAAGTCGAGAAGGTCCGAATCGATGCCGGTGCGCTCCAGGGCGAGCTCGCAGCGCTCGACCATCGCGCCCCAGGCGATGACGGTGAGCGCAGCTCCGATCCGCAACAGATTCGCCCGGCCGAACGGGAGCACGAAATCATCCCCCGGATAGGCGCGTCGCGCCCAACCGCCGTCGAGCAACGCTCGATGCTCGAAGAAAATGGTGGGATCATTGCCCCGCAGCGCCGAGCGCAGGAGGCCCACCGCGTCCTCGGCATTCGAGGGCATCGCAACCCGCCATCCGACCCCATGTATCCACTGCACTTCGTTGCACTGGCTGTGCCAGGGATCGCCGCACTTGAAGAATCCGCCGGCAATTCGAACCACCATGGGTGCGGCGAAGCGATTCGCGGTACGCCACCGCATCGTGCCGCAGTCGTTCAATTGCTCCGTGGCCGGATCGGCGTATTTCCGAAACTGAATTTCGGGCACCGGCATGAGTCCTGCCGCCGCCATGCCCACCGCCCGGCCGATGATGCCTTCCTCGGAGAGGCTCGTGTCGAATACCCGCTCGGAGCCGAATTTCGCCTGCAAGCCAAGCGTTGCGGCATGCACGCCGCCCTTGCGCCCCACGTCCTCGCCAAACACCACGACGCGCGGGTTCACGGAAAGCTCATGCTCGAGCGTCCGGCGCACGGCCGTCACGAAGTTGATGCGGGCTCCTTCGGGCGCCGGCTCCTCCGCGCCCCGGGGCGGCAGCACGCCATCCGCCCACAGACCTCCCTGTGCCTGGATCTCGACGCCGCCGTGATCCGCGGTCTCGGTGAATACGTAACGCTTGACGCGCGCGGGATCGGGCGTGGCGCGCTGTTCGATGCGCTCGCGCGCTTGCGCGACCGCGGTGCGCGCGCGCTCGACTTCGGCCTCCCAGGCCTGCACCGAGAGCACCGCGGGCACGAGCTGGGCGCGCAGTTTTCGCCAGGGATCGCGGTCCTGCTCGGCGGCAATCACCGCCGATCCCTTGTACGTCTGGGTATCCTGCCCCGAATGTCCGGAGAGCCGAGGCACCGTGAGCCGCAGCAGCGCCGGCCCCTCGCCCGCCCGCACGCCCTCGACCGCCTCGCGCATCAGACGGGCAGCGGCCAGCGGATCGCAGCCGTCGCCGTCGAGCACCTTGAGCCCGCGAAAGGCACTCAGATTGCGGGCCACGTTGCCGCCGGGCGTTTGCAGCTCGGAGGGCACCGAGATGCCGTAGCCGTTATCCTCGATGAAGAACAGAAGCGGCAGCCGCTGGGTCGTCGCGATGTTGAGCGCCGACCAAAAGCCGTTGGTGGCCGTCGAGGCATCGCCGCCGTGCGCCACCGCGATGCTGCCCTCGCAGCGCGAATCGCCGAGAACCTTGGCGCGATACCGCAGCGCCTGAGCCCAGCCCGCGGCCGGGGTGTATTGAGTGCCGACGCCGCCGCACACCGGTAGCGCGCACGCGGCGTCTCCCCGCCGCGGCAAATTGAACACCACGCCGATATCGCGGCCCTCGCTCATGCTGCCGGAGCGCATCATGGTGGAGGCGAGGGCCTCATCGAGGGAGAGTCCGAGCGTGAGCATCAGCGGTCGCGACCGGTAATAGCCGCCCAGGGCGTCCCGCTTTCCGGTGAGCAGTTGCCCGAGAAGCACTTGTGTGACGTCGTGACCGCGCGCCGAGAACTGATAGAGCACCTTGCGCTCGGGAACGAGCACGGTTTCCTCGAGATCGTCCAATGCGCGGGATATGGCCACTTGGCGGACAATGGCGAGCCACCCGGCCGTATCGCCGTGCGCCGCGGAGCTCAACTTCTCGACGCGTGCTGCCATGAGCATCGAGAGTAACCCCGGCCAGGCGCGATAAATCGCTAAAGTGCTCTACATTCCGTACGTTTTTTAGCGATAATCGCCAAATTACCGTCTCGGATGGCTCAGTGTATGAAATTCGACCGTTTCGACGCACGCATCCTGGCCGAGCTGCAGCGCGATGGCCGCTTGCCCGTCGTCGAGGTGGCCCAGGCCATCGGTCTCTCCGCCACCCCCTGCGCCCGACGGATCAAGACACTCGAGTCGGAGGGGGTGATCGAGGGCTACACCGCCCTCCTCAACCCCGGCCGGGTGGGGCTCGCGGTTCAGGCGATCGTACATGTCAAGCTCACCGAGCACACCGACGAGAGCGTGGCGCGCTTCGAGCGGGAGATCGCGTTGCTCGACGAGGTCACCAGTTGCTTTGCGATGGCGGGCAGCTACGATTTCATCCTGCAGGTATTCGGCAAGGACCTCGACTCGCTCAGCACCGTCATTCTCAAAAAATTGTTGCGCATCCCTCATGTGCGCGACGTGCAATCGAGCGTGGTTCTCGCCACCATCAAACGCACGGCGCGCGTTCCTCTGGGCCACTTGAATGAATCACGTTGACATCGTCGTCATCGGCGCGGGCATAGCCGGCGCCTCGGTTGCCGCGCATCTGGCAGAGAGCCGGCGCGTCGTCTTGCTCGAGCGCGAGGAGCGGGCCGGCTACCATTCGACCGGCCGTTCCGCGGCGCTGTTCACCGAAATCTACGGTAACCCCGTGATTCGGGCGCTCACGCGCGCGAGTCGCACGTTCCTGTTCAATCCGCCCGCGGGCTTCGTCGAGGGCCCCCTCACGCGCCCGCGCGGCTGCCTGTACATTGCGACGGATCTTCAGCTCGACGCGCTGCGCACGTTCGCGGCACTTCCCGACGTGGCGCCGGCCACCCGCTCGATCACGGTGAGCGAGGCGCACAGGCTATGCCCGATCTTGCGGGACGGATATACCGCCGCGGCGCTGCTCGAGCCCGATTCCTCGGACATCGACGTGAGTGCCCTGCATCAGGGCTATCTGCGCCTCTTCCGGCGGCGGGCGGGGCGGATGGTGGCGAACGCCCCGGTTCATGCGCTGGAGCGCGTCACGGAGGGGTGGAGCGTGCGCGCGGGGGAGGAGGTGTTCACGGCACCCATCCTCGTCAATGCGGCCGGTGCGTGGGCCGATGCGCTCGCCGAGCTCGCGGGACACACCCGGCTCGGACTCATCCCGTGCCGACGCACGGCCGTGCTGGTCGATGTGCCCGCCGGCATGGACGCTAGCGGCTGGCCGTTCGTCAATGACGTCGATGAGCAGTTCTATTTCAAGCCCGAGGCGGGCTCGCTGTTTCTATCGCCGGCGGATGAGACCCCCGCCGAGCCGAGTGACGCGCAGCCCGACGAATGGGACGTCGCAGCGGCCGTCGACCGCGTCGAGGCCGCCACCACCCTCAAAATCACGCGGCTCAAGGCTCGCTGGGCCGGCCTTCGCACCTTCGCCCCCGACCGCACACCGGTGGTCGGATTCTCGCCTGAGATCGAGGGCTTTTTTTGGCTCGCAGGCCAGGGCGGCTACGGCATCCAGACCTCGCCCGCGCTCTCGCTGGCAGCGGCTTCCCTCATTCTCGAAACGCCGCTCCCTGCGGAATTACGGTCACTCCGCCCCCACCTCGATGAGCTTTCTCCCGCGCGTCTACTGCCGCCCTAGCCCCGTGGGTTATATCCTACGATGGGCCGACCCCAGGGCCGACTGACGGTCCTTCGGCCGTGGCGCAGCATGCGACACACACGGATTTGTGTTCTTTATCGAAAGGTGCGCTCATGCTTCATTATGCAGTGGTGTTTTTCGTCATCGCTTTGATAGCGGCGTTTTTCGGGTTCGGCGGTGTGGCCGCCGGCGCTGCCGGCATCGCGAAAATTTTGTTCGTCGTGTTCCTGATCGGCGCAGTCGTCAGCTTCCTGATGAGTCTGGGCCGCCGCGTCTGAGACATGCTTAAAAGGAGCAAGCTATGGAACCCCAGTTGGATACGACCCACGTGAAAAAAGTAAAAAAATATGCGAATGCCAGCCTCAGCGACTTTCTCGACAACGTGGATGATCTGACCAAGGCAATCAAGGATGTGGAAACTCCGGAGATCGCCCGCGTGCGAGCCAAGGTGAAGATGGCACTCAGTGCCGCCAAGAGCGCGCTGAGCGACGGTGCGGATCAGGTGCGCGGCCAGGCGCGACAGCTCACCAGGACCACCGACAGCTACGTGCGCGACAATCCCTGGCAGGTCGTCGGGATCGCCGCCGTCGTCGGCGTGGTCCTCGGCGTCGTGATGAGCCGTCGCTCCTCGGACGACTGAAGCTCCTGGGCGGCTGAAGCTCCTGAAAGCACTCGCGCGTGAGGCCCCCGGGCCTCACGCGCGCTTCATCAGGCCCGGCGCCACACGGTGAGCCCGCCGGGCTTATCCTCCAGCACGATGCCCGCCGCGCCCAGCTCGTCGCGGATGCGATCGGATTCGCGAAAATTCTTGGCGGCGCGCGCCGCACGGCGTGCCGCAATCAGTTCCTCGATCCGCATATCTGTGAGCGCATGCGCCGCCTCGCCGCGCGTCGCCGCGCTGCCGCGCTTGAGATAGGCGTCCGGCGACTGCTGCAGCACGCCGAGCACGTGGCCCATGGCGCGGAGCGAGCGCGCGGCCGAGGAAGCCCGCGGCGCATCGCTCGCGGCCTTGGCAATGTTGAGCTCGCGCGCGACGCCGGACAGGACCGCGATCGCTTCCGGCGTGTTGAAGTCGTCCTCCATGGCCGCGTGAAATTTTCTCATGGCCAGCTCGTGCTCCGGATCGGCGCCTTCGGCGGAAACCGGGGTGTCCTTGAGCGCACGGTACAAGCCGGCGAGCGTCTCGTCGGCCTGCGTGAGCTGCGCCGCCGAGTAATTGATGGGCCCGCGATAGTGGCTGCTGAGCAGGAAGAAGCGCAACACCTCCGGATCGCGCAGTGTCTTCACGATCTCGCGCACCGTGAAGAAATTGCCGAGGGACTTCGACATCTTCTCATCGTCGATGTTGACGAATCCATTGTGCATCCAGACGTGCACGAACGGCGAATCGCAGGCCGCGCAGGATTGGGCGATCTCATTTTCGTGATGCGGGAATTTCAGATCCATTCCCCCGCAGTGCAAATCGAAGTATGCACCGAGAAGGCTCACCGACATCGCGGAGCACTCGATATGCCATCCCGGCCGGCCCGGTCCCCAGGGGGAAGGCCAGGCGGGCTCGCCGGGCTTGGCGTGCTTCCACACCACGAAGTCGAGCGGGTCGTGCTTGAACTCGTCGATCTGAACGCGGGCTCCCGCGCGCGACTCGTCGATCCGGCGGCCGGAAAGCGCGCCGTAGCTCGGAAATTTGCGCACCGAATACATGACATCGCCGTTCGCCGCAGTGTACGCATAACCCTTGTCGATGAGGGTCTGCGTCATCGCTACGATCTCTTCGATGAACTCGGTGGCGCGCGGCTCCTCGTCGGGCGAATCGAGTCCGAGCATGGCGCAGTCCTCGTGCATCGCCGCCGTGAACCGGCGCGCGAGCGCGCTCCAGTCCTCGCCGTTTTCCGCCGCGCGTTGGATGATCTTGTCGTCGATGTCGGTAATGTTGCGCACGTAGGTGACCGCATAACCGCGCGAGCGCAGATAGCGCTGCACGAGATCGAAGACGGTGAGCATGCGCGCATGGCCCAAGTGGATGTAGTCGTACACGGTGATGCCGCAGACGTACATGCGCACTTCGTTGTCGCGCAACGGCTTGAACTCGGCCTTCTTGCCGGTGAGGGAGTTATGAATTTCGAGCATGGGATTCAAGCCGGCGCCGCGCCGTCTCCAAGGGCATGAGCTTCAGCAGCGGCGCGAGCTCCGGTCCGTGCGTCCGGCCGGTGAGCGCCACACGCAATGGCATGTAGAGCTGCGCGCCCCCCCGCCCCGTCTCCCTCTTGAGGAGCGCGGCGAGCGCGTGCAGATCCGGACCCGATCGGTCCAGGGCCGCGGCGGCGGCGGCGAAGAATGAGGCGCCCGCCGCGTCGACGACCTGCTGCTCCTCGGCTCCGAGCGGCGGCAGCTCGCCGCGCACCACCGAGATCCAGGGCTCGGCATCAGCGGGAAGCACGACATTATGGCGCACGAGGTCGACGAATGCGGCCGAGTCCGGTATGCCCAGCCAGTCCGCGATCTCGGCGAGCGACATGTGCCGCAAGGTCTCCTTCTGCCAGTGCACCAGCTGAGACTCATCGAAGCGCGCTGAGGCGCGGCCGAGATGCTCGGGGCGGAAGTGCGCCGGCATCCGATCAGGCGGAAGCCAGCCCTCGACGTCGCTGGTGTGTCCCAGGCGGAACAGATGATTGAGGAGCGCCGCCGCGAAGAAGCCGCGCTCGCGGAACTCTGCGACGCTGGTGCTGCCGTGCCGCTTGGACAAGGGTGCGCCGTCCGCACCCAAGAGCAAGCCCACATGGCCATAGTGAGGCCGCCGCATGCCGAGCGCATCGAGCAGCATCAACTGGCGCGGCGTATTGGTGAGGTGATCGTCGCCGCGCAAAACGTGGGTGACGCCCATGACCGAATCGTCCACGGCATTGGAGAAGAAAAACGCGGCCGTCCCATCCTCGCGGCGAATGATGAAATCGCCGATGTCGCTCGAGGAGAACCTCTGCGGCCCATGCACGAGATCGGTGAACTCGACGAGCGCCGCATCGGGCACCGCGAAGCGCAGCGTCGGCCTCGAGCCTTGCGCGATCCGCTCGGCGCGCTCGCGCGCGGTGAGGAAGCGGCAGGTGCCGGCGTAGCGCGGCGGCTTGCCCCCCATGCGCTGAAGCTTGCGCGAGAGCTCGAGCTCGGCCGCCGTGCAAAAGCACGGATAAACTCTGCCCTGCGCCTCCAGCCGGTCGAACAGCTCCCGATACCATTCGCCCCGTTCCGACTGCAGATAGGGCGCGCTGGGACCGCCGACGTCCGGTCCCTCGTCCCAGTGCAACCCGAGCCAGCGCAATTCGGCGATGAGCGCGTCGCGATGCCGGGCCTCGCTCCGCTCGACATCCGTGTCCTCGATGCGCAGAATGAATCGCCCGCCGCTCTTTCGCGCCCACAGATAGCTGAACAAAGCGGTCCGCGCATTCCCCAGATGCAGTGAGCCCGTGGGCGAAGGCGCGAAGCGCGTGACGGTGGGCATGGACATATCTCAAGATTGTACCTATTCGAGTAGAATCTCGGCATGAAACAGCTAATGTTGAGCGTTGCGCTCCTCGCCTTCTCCCTCGCCGCCCCGATCCGCGCCGCCGAAAAAACTCCGCCGCCCGCGCCCGAGAAGACGGCACCGCCGATCTACGTGCAAGTCACGACCTCCCTGGGCAAGTTCACGATCGAGCTCAACCCGGAGCGCGCGCCGCTCACGGTGGCGCAGTTCCTGAAGTTCGTCGACGAGGGCTACTACTCCGGCACGATTTTCCATCGAGCCGTTCCGGGCTTCGTCGTGCAGGGCGGCGGCTACGACGCCGATTACAAGCTCAAGGGCAACCCGTCGAAAGTCGTGAACGAGTCGGGAAACGGCTTGACCAATCAGCGCGGCACCGTGGGTCTCGCGCGCCCGCCCGAGCCGCACGCCGGCGACGTGCAGTTCTACGTGAATTTGAGCGACAACGCCGAACTCGACCCGAATCAGAGCCGCTGGGGCTATGCGGTCTTCGGCAAGGTGGTGTCGGGCATGGACGTGGTCGACCGGATCAGCCTGGTGCCGACCGGCGCCAAGGGCCCCTTCAAGGAGAATGCGCCGCTCAAGCCCGTGCTCATCGAGAAAATCGAGCACGTGGCCGCGCCCCCGACGTGATCGGATGAGAGGGGCGGCGGCCCGTGACCATCCTCTTCATCTCCGACTTGCACATCGACGCGCAGCGCCCGGAAATCACGCAGCAGTTCGTCGATTTCGCGAGAAATGAGGCGCGCGGCGCCGACGCGCTCTACATCCTCGGGGATCTTTTCGAGTCATGGGTGGGCGATGATGCGCCCGACGCCGGCCAGCAGGCGGCCATCGAGGCAATTCGCTCCTTGAGCTCGAGCGGCGTGCCCTGCTTCGTAATGCACGGCAATCGCGATTTTCTGTTGGGGCCGCAGTTCTGCACCCGCTCGGGCGCGCAGTTGCTCGACGATCCCCTGATCATCACGCTCTACGGGGAGCCGGTTCTCGTTACGCACGGCGACGCGCTCTGCACCGACGACCGGCCTTACCAGCGATTGCGCGCGACGGTGCGCGACGCCGATTGGCAGCGGCGCTTTCTCGGTCTCTCGGTCGTTCAGCGGCGTGCGCTCGCCGGGGCGGCGCGCGAGGGCAGCCGCGTGCATAATTCAGCCATCGAATACACCGTCGGCGACGTCAATCCCGAGAGCGTCGCCGCCGCGCTCAGGGCTGCCGGCGTCTCGACCCTCCTGCACGGCCATACGCATCGGCCGGGCATCCATCCCATCGAGGTGGACGGCCGGCCCTGCACGCGCATCGTGCTCGGAGACTGGTACAGCCAGGGAAGCCTATTGCGCTGGGATGCGGGCGGACCCGAGCTCAGGTCGTTGCCGCGCTGATCGGCAGGCTTTCGAGCCACTCATGGCGCGGGTGCAGCGGCGGTCAGTGCGGGACTCCGGAATGAAAGCGGAACAGCGTATCGGGACTCACGATCAGATCCGCCTCGGCTGCGGCGAAGGCCTCGATTCGCGGCATCGGATCGATGTCCGACCGCAGCGCCGCGCTTCGCGCCAGCGCGAGATACAGCTCGAAATGCCGTGATTCGGCCTCGTGCAGAGTCTCGAACATCGCGCCCGCCGGCCCGCCGAGCACGGGACCCAAGGCGGCAAAACGCTCACACGATCGAGCCTCGATGAAAGCGCCGCAAATCATGAGGTCGACCTCGCGCTGCGGCTCGGCTCTTGCGACCAGCCGGCGCAAATGTTCCGCGTATCGGCCCGGAGCCAGGCGCCTGGGCACGATCGCCAGCCTGCGCAGGAGCTTTGCGACCTCCTCGTAGTGACGCAGCTCCTCGCGCGCGAGCCGTGACAGGTTATCGGCGAGCGCGAGATCCTCCGCATAAGCGAACATGAGCGCAAGCGCCGTCGAGGCCGCCTTTTTCTCGCAGTTTGCATGGTCGATGAGGAGCGTCTCGAGCGAGCCGCGGGCCGCTTCGATCCAGCTCGCCGGCGTGGGCGCGAGCAGCAGCGCGTGCACGGAAGGTGTGGTCATACCGAGCTCTTGAGCTCGGCGGCGGCCTGCAGCACCTCGCGCGCCGACTGAAACCGGTCGCCCGGAGCTTTGGCCAGCAGCCGCAGGAGGAAGGGTTCGTAAGCCGCGAATTGCGGATCGATGGGTGGCAGATCCGCGCGCTTGTGCTTGTAGATGACCTCCAGGGCGGTCGAGCCCGTATACGGCTTGCGCCCGGCCAGCATCTCGTAGAATACGACACCGAGACTGTAGAGATCGCTGCGCGCGTCGATGACCTCGGCGTGGCCCTGCTCCGGGCTCATGTAGTAAGGAGTGCCGAAGATCTCCCGCGACCCCGTGAGCTCGACGTCCAGCTCGTTGGCCTTCGCGAGGCCGAAGTCGATGAGGCACAGCGAGCCGTCGGCGCGCAGCATCACGTTGGCGGGCTTCAGGTCCCGGTGCAGCACGCCCACCGCGTGAATGGCCTCGAGAGCGCTTGCGATCTGCTCGAGAAAATGCAGCGCCGTTTTCGGCGACATCGGTGCCTTCATCCGCTGACGCAGATCGCCCGCCGGGAAGTGCTCCATGGCGATGTAGGCATGATCATCGGCAATCCCGAGATCGTAGATACGCACGATGTTCGGGTGATTGAGGCCGGCGACGATCTCGTATTCCTGCAAGAAGCGGTCGAATCCCACGAGCCGCTCCGAGACGTCCGGCACCTGGCTGAACACCTTGAGGACGACCATGGCTCCGGCGCGCTCGCTCTCCGCCAGGTAGATCTTGCACATGCCGCCCGAACCGACCTGTCGGATGCAGCGGTGGCCGCGGATGGTGAGCGAGCCGAACCTGTACAGCTGATCGAAGTCCGGACGGGACCGGAGCGCGCTCAGCGATTTTTTCTGCTCCCGGGACGCGAGCGTGATCGCGCGCAGCAACCGCTCGCGATCGACCTTCTTGCCGTACAGGCGGTGCAACTTCGGGATATCGGGAGGCACCTCGGGCGGAGCCTCCTGCAGGAGCACGAGCACCAGCGGCGCAAAGTCCGCCCGGGACGACAAGAGCGAGGCCAGTATCTCCGCCGACTCGGTGGGCGGCGCGGCGACTACGATCACGGCATCGTAGCCGGCCGCCACGAATTTCGCATCGAGCGGCTGATCCTCACCGAGGCGATGCTCGAGAACGGCGGCGTCCGGCCATTCGATCTCGACGTGCTTTCGCGCGAGCAGCCGGTACTCGGGACGGTCGGCAATGACCAGCAGTCGCAGGCTCAAGACCGCGACACCCGAAGCGCATGGGACGCAGAACTAGAGTATATGGACGGACTTGAGTCCACGACCGACGGCATCGCGACGCTGCTGCTTAGCCTCGTCGGATCGCTCTCCCTGCAGGCGCTTCAAATATTCGGGCGTTACGTCTCCCGTGACGTATTGCCCCGAGAAGCACGATGTATCGAAATCCGTGATTTTTGCGTTGTCGTGACGGACCGCGTGCACCAGATCGGTGAGGTCCTGATAGATGAGCCAATCGGCGCCGATGATGTCGCGCACCTCGTCGTCGGTGTGTCCCGCGGCCACCAGCTCCGAAGCGTCGGGCATGTCGATGCCGTAGACGTTGGGATAACGCACCGGCGGCGCAGCCGAGGCGAAATAGACCTTTTTCGCGCCGGCCTCGCGGGCCATGTCGATGATCTGCGCCGAGGTGGTCCCGCGCACGATGGAGTCATCGACCAACAGCACGTTCTTGCCACGGAACTCGAGATCGATGGCGTTCAGCTTGCTGCGCACCGACTTCGAGCGCTGTTCCTGGCCCGGCATGATGAAGGTTCGGCCGATGTAGCGGTTCTTGATGAAGCCCTCCCGGTACTTGACGCCGAGGAGCTGTGCGACCTGCACGGCGCTCGTGCGGCTCGTGTCGGGAATGGGAATCACCACGTCGATGTCGTGATTGGGACGCTCGCGCTTGATCTTCTCGGCGAGGCGCTCGCCCATGCGCAGGCGCGCCTTGTACACCGAGATGTTGTCGATGATGGAGTCCGGCCGGGCGAAATAGACATACTCGAAGATGCATGGCGTGTGGCGCGCCATGGCGACGCATTGCTGCGCATAGAAGCGGCCCTGCTCGTCGATGAACACCGCCTCGCCGGGGGCCACATCGCGCACCATGTCGAAGCCGAGCATGTCGAGTGCGACGCTCTCCGAGGCGAGCATCCACTCCGGGCCCTTCTTCGTCTCGCGCTTGCCGATCACCAGCGGCCGGATGCCGTTCGGATCGCGAAAGCCCAGAATGCCGTGACCGATCACCATGGCGACGACCGCATAGCCGCCGCGGCAGCGGCGGTACACGGCATTCGCCGCGGCGAACACGTCAGCCGGCGTGATGCGCGGCGTGCCGACGCGCTGCAGCTCGGAGGCGAGCACATTGAGCAGCACTTCGGAGTCGGAGCCCGTATTGAGGTGGCGCCGGTCCTCGCGCACCAGCACTTCGGTGAGCTCGCGCGCGTTCGTGAGGTTGCCGTTGTGGCCGAGACAGATACCGTAAGGGGAATTCACATAAAAAGGCTGCGCATCGTGCGCACTGTCGGCGCCCGCCGTCGGATAGCGCACATGGCCGATGCCGACGTTTCCTTTGAGCTTCAGCATGTGCTTTTCCTGGAACACGTCGCGCACGAGCCCCGAGTCCTTGCGCATGAACAGCTCGCCGGCCTCGCTCGTCATGATGCCTGCGGCATCCTGGCCGCGATGCTGCAGAACCGTCAGCGCATCATAGATCCGCTGATTGACCGCGCTTACTCCAACCATTCCGACGATGCCGCACATGAAGAGCCTCCGGACTACTTGGGTCTGACTTTGATTCCCGTGAGGCGCTCGAGCTTCGACCAAGGCTCACCGCGCTCTCCGACCATGCCCCGCAGCCAATCACCGACGGTCTCGCCGTACGGCACCAGTCTCGAGCGGCCCCACCAGACCTCCTGATTGAGATGCAGCAGCTCCGCTCCGATGATCATCAGTCCGACGAGCACAGTGCCTCGCAAGAATCCGAATACCAGTCCAAGCACCCGATCCAGCGGCCCGAGCCCTGCGCTGCGCGTCAGATAGCTGAGCAGCATGCCGAATACCCAGCCAACCAACAGCACGAGCAGCAAAATCACCGCCCGTCCGACCCAGGGCGCTATCCTCGGGTCCGCCATCAAACCGCCGAGATGCGGCTCCACCAGGGACCCGAATCTCCATGCCGCCCAGATCGCAACGATCCAGAATGCGAGCGACACAGCCTCCCGCACGAAGCCGCGCAAGAGTCCGATGACCGTGGAGCCCAGCAAAACCAGCAGGATTAGGACATCGGCCCCGGTCAAACTCTCACCCTTCGCGCATCGCTGATCACGCGACCCGGCGCATTCTACTAAACCCCCGGCGGCACTGTCGTGAAACGCGCGACACAATCGACGGGTCACGCTGACCGGGTCACGCTTGAGCGGGTCACGCCTGACCGATACGCGACTCCGTCATGCCGCCGGTGTGACGACGGTCGCTGGGCGCCCCTGTGCCTTGAGCTTGCCTGCCGCCCGTTCGGCCGCGCTGCGGTCTGTCAGCGGCCCCATTCGCACCCGGTAGCGCAGCGATCCTCCCGACCCGCCCGGAACTATGTAGAAGGAGCCGGCCGAGCCGCCCGTTGCCTGAAGCTGGTGCACGAGACGCTCGGCGTTGGCTTTGCTCTCGAAGCTTCCCAGCTGAACGGCCCACGCATGGCGTGGCGGGACGGTTGCCGGTGGGTGGTTCGTTCCCGGAGTTGATTTGGGGGCTGATGGGGGTGTTTCAAGCGATGCCGCCGGCGGGATCTGGGCTTTGAGGGTCGCAACGGTTGGGGCACTCGCAGGCGCAGGCTCGCCGGCGCCCGGTGATGTGGCGACGCCCGGCGCGGTGGCGCCCTCGCTGCCGCCCACGGCGCGGCCGCCGGCATCGTCTGCGGCCGCCGCAGATGCAGCGTTCGGCGATGCTGTCGATGGAGCCGTTCGTTGCGACTCGGGAGCGGCGTCGGATTGCGGCGGGGAAACGGTCTTGCCGGTGGGGAGGTCAACCCAGACGCTGCGTGTGGTGGTCGTCGGCAGACCGGCGGCGAGCGGCAGCACCGACGGGCGCTTCGGACCGGACAGAAGCTCCGGGACAATGAGCACGATCAGCGCCACCAGTATGGTGGCTCCGACCAGGCGTTCTTTGAGGCGTCGATCCATCATGGGGCTTGCTGTATTCATGGAATGCGCGGTACCTCAGTATATTCAAGGAGCGCCGGCTCCGGCAGAATCCCGCGCTGCTCCAGCCAGTAGAGTGCCGGCGCCACGGTGTGGAACGAGCCGAAGACGACGATCCGATCGCCGTTGCGAGCCGCCGCAAGTGCGCCGGCACAGGCATCGGCGATGCTCCCGCCCGCATGGACCGGCGTTCTTAGATGCGGTGCCATAAGGGCTGCGAGGGTGGCGTCGGCGGTGCCGCGAGTTCCCTCGGTCGTCGCCATCCACCATTCGTCGATCCGGGAAGCGAGCTCGATCGCGACTGCGGCCGCGTCCTTGTCGGCGAGGATGCCGCAAACGGCGAGCGTGCGGCCTGCGATCGGCCGTGTCGCGAGATTCATGGCGAGCACGCGTGCCGCGTCGGGATTGTGGGCAACATCCAGAATCCACTCCAGGCCGGCCGTCGCGATTACCTGGAATCGTCCTTCCAGACGGACAGCGCCGATGCCCCGCGCGATCGCCTGTGCCGAGACCGTGCTCGAGCCGAGCTCCTCGATCGCTGCGATGGCGGTCGCCGCATTGGCGTATTGGGTCTCGCCCAGAAGTCCCGGCGGGGGCAGCCCTTGCAGGTCCCAGCGCGATCCGCGATACGACCACCGCTCACCGTCGCGTACGAAATCGAACTCGCGCCCGAGCCGCTTGAGGGGCGCATGCGCGGCTTGGGCGCATGCCTCCAGTATGCCGGGCATGTGCCGGCTGCCGAGCACGGCCGGAGCTCCGGAGCGGAAAATCCCGGCCTTCTCGCGCGCGATCGCCTCGGGAGTCGTGCCCAGAAACTCCTGATGATCGAGCCCGATGCTCACCACCACGGCGACCGTCGCATCGATGACGTTGACGGCGTCCAGGCGACCACCCATGCCGACTTCGAGCACCCAGGCGTCGAGCCGCGCCGCCTCGAACACGAGAAAAGCGCCAAGCGCGTTGTACTCGAAAAAAGTGAGCGAGATCGGACTGCGAGAGCCATCGGGACCTCCCCGGCACGCCTGCTCGATACGCTCGAAAGCCGCAACGAGCGCGCCCGCCTCGACCTTCGCGTTCTGCACCCGGATTCGCTCGCGATAATCCCGCAGGTGCGGCGAGGTGAACGTGCCCACACGATAGCCCGCAGCCTGCAGAATAGCGGAGGCATAGGCTGCGACGGAGCCCTTGCCGTTGGTGCCCGCGACGGTGATGACGGGCAATCGTGGCTGCCGCCAGCCGAGGCGCTCGAGCACGGCCCTCAACCGCTCGAGCCCAAGGTCGATCGACTGCGGGTGCACCCGTTCCTGGTGGGCGAGCCACTCCTCGAGGCTGCGCACTAAGGCTTGAGCCTCAAGCCGCTGCGGGTTCTTTGCCCATCAGCAAACGCAGCATCGCGCCTATGCGATCGCGCATCTCGCGGCGATCGACGATCATGTCGAGCGCACCGTGCTCCAGCAAGAATTCGCTGCGCTGGAACCCCTCCGGGAGCGTCTCGCGAACCGTCTGCTGGATCACGCGCGGACCCGCAAAGCCGATCAGCGCTTTCGGCTCGCCGATGTTGATGTCGCCGAGCATCGCGAGACTCGCCGAGACCCCGCCCGTCGTCGGATCGGTCATGACCGAGATATAGGGCAGCCGCGCCTCCGACAAGCGCTTGAGCGCTGCGCTCGTCTTGGCCATCTGCAGCAGCGAATAGAGCGCTTCCTGCATGCGCGCCCCGCCGCTCGCCGCGAAGCATACCAGGGGCATACGATGCTCCAGGCAGTGCTCGATGGCGCGTACGAACTTCTCGCCGACCACCGAGCCCATCGATCCGCCGAGAAAACGGAACTCGAAGGCGCAGGCGACGATCTCGATCCCGGCAAGAGCTCCCGACATCACGATGAGCGCATCGCGCTCTCCGGTCTGCTTCTGCGCCTGGACCAGCCGGTCCTTGTAGCGCTTCGAGTCCTTGAACTTGAGCTGATCCTCAGGCTCGACCTTGGCGGCGATTTCCTTGGTGGAGCCGGTGTCCAGGAACTTGAGCAGCCGGTCGCGCGCGTTGATGCGCATGTGGTGGCTGCACTTGGGGCAGACGTGCAGGTTGCGCTCGATCTCCGCGCGATAGAGCACGGCGTCACACGCCGGGCACTTGATCCAAAGACCTTCCGGCACCGAGCGCGTGCGGCGCTCAGTCTTGATGCGCGAGGGGACGATTCGCTCGAACCAAGTCATAAGCTAGTTTAGCAAAATCGTCCCGCAGGCGCAGGAATCGCGTGCGCCGCGGGATACTCCACACGCCACAGATAGAGTCCGGCCGCGGGCGCGGTCGCACCGGCAAGGCGTCGGTCGCGGCTCGCGAGGATCCGTCTCATCGCACCCTCCGGATCGCTCTCGCTCTGCACGTCGAGCAGCGTCCCGACGATGTTGCGCACCATATGATGCAAATAGGCATTCGCCGAGATCTCGATGCACAGGCCCTCCTCGTCCGGCTCGACGCTGATGCGCTCGACACGCCGCATGCTCGACTTCGACTGGCATTCGACCGAGCGGAACGCCGAGAAGTCGTGCTCGCCGAGCAGCGCCTGCGCCGCCGCGCGCATGCCGTCGAGGTCGAGCGCTCGATGGATCCAGGCCGCGCGCAGACGGCGCAGGGCCGACCGCGCGCTCGAGTTCAAGATGTGATAGCGGTAGATCCGGCGCACCGCCGTATGGCGCGCGTGAAAATCTGCCGCCACTTCCCCGGCCCATTGCAGGGCGATGTCGGGGGGCAGGCGGGTGTTGGCGCCGAGCACCCACGCACGCGGCGTGCGGCGGGCGTCGGTATCGAAATGGACGACTTGGCCGACCGCGTGCACGCCCGCGTCGGTGCGGCCTGCACACACCACGGCGATGGGCGCGCCTGCAACGAAGCCGAGGGCCGCCTCGACCGGATCCTGAAGGGACTTCGCGTGCGCCTGGGACTGCCAGCCGGCGTAGTCGCTGCCGTCGTACTCGAGCAGCGCCGCGATGCGCAAGGACGGTCCTAGCCGGGCAGCGATTCGATCAGACGCGAGGCTTCCTGTTTCTGGCTGGCGGAACCTTCCTGCACGACCTCTTCCAGAATGCTGCGCGCGCCCTCGGGATCGCCCATGTCCATGTAGGCACGCGCCAGATCGAGCTTCGTGCCGACCTCGCTCATGGTCACCGGCTCGAGCTCGGCGATCGGCAGATCGATGGATTTGAGCTTGTTGGTCGAGGCCTGGAATTTATTGGTCGGATGCTCGCTGCCGTTCATCGCCTCGCCCACGTCGAGATCGACGCGGCGGCTGCGCTGGCTTCCTTCGAAGACTTCGTGCGAGAACACTTCCTCCGCGGCGCGCGGCTGCTCGACCGTATCACCGCTCCCCAGGGCCGTCGCGAGGCGGTCGAGGTCGAGATCGATGCTGTCGGCGTTGATGCCCCGCAGCTTCGAGGTGGAGTCGATGTCGACCTTGTCCGGATCACGAATGTCGGAGAACTCGGCCGACGGCCTGACGCGCTGGGTTGCCGCGACTTGCGGCTTCTCGCGCGGCATCAGCACCGTGGGCGCGGACTCGGGCGGCAGCACCGCAGTCTTGATCTCCTCGTGCGGCGTATCGAGATCGGCGATGAACGAGGCCTCGAGTTCCCGCTCGAGCTCGGTCAGATCGCGATCCTGCGCATTCCTGGCGGCCTCTTCCATCATGCGCCGCGAGCGCTCGTCGAGGCCGGCGACCATGGTGGGCGCATCGGCCGGATGATCGGTTTCCTCGAGCGGCGAGAGCTGGTCCGACGAAGGTGCTGCACTCTCCTCGAGATGATCGAGGTGCAGGCCGAGGTCATCGATCGGAACCTCGGCGGTCTCGTCGGCGCGCTTTGGCGGCACCGGCGGCTTGCGCATCTCCGTCGTCTTGAGGACCGGCGACTCGGTGGTCGGGGCGTCGGCGAAGCTCATGACCTCCGCTTCGACGGTGGGTTCCTCGCGCGGTTGATCCGACCCGCGCTCTGGCGTGTCGAGGGTGAAATCGAGGTCCGAGCGGGAAGAGCTGAGCTGCGGCGACTCGTTCGTGCTCGCGGTGTCCTCGTTGACCTTGGCGTGGCCCTGGTCGAGGCTGCTGCGCTCACCCTCCGGCTCGCCAAAAAGGTCGATATCGACGCGGTTTTCGCCGCCCTCGAGGTTGAGATCGACCAGCGCACCGGCGCCCCGGCCGCTGCCGGCGGTCGTGGCGAAGAGCGGCTCGCCCGGGCAAATCTGCTTGCCCATGATGACGACTTTTTCCCACTCGCCTGCGGGCGCCTGATCACGCGTCTCCGCCAGCTCTTTTGCGGTCTGCAGGAAAGCGTCCTTGTTGCCCCAGACGAAGTAGATCTCGAGCAGCTTCATGCGCAGGTCGCGCCGATCGGGCTCGCGCTCGAGGGCGATGCGCACGAGGTCCGCCGCCTGGTCGTACAGCCCGTAGGCCATGTGGAAATCGGCCTCGGCGAGAGGATCGCCCTGGTCGAGATTGACCGCGCTCTCGCTCGACATCGTGTCCTCGGGCGAGGAGGTGCGCAGCTCGCCCGTATCGCCGAAGCGTCCGGTCTCTGAAGTAAAGTCGGGTGCGGGATGCTGCCCCGTTTCCTCGACCACGATCGATTCGCTGGCCCGGTTGCGCATCGCGGACAACCGCGCAGCCGATTCATTCATGTCCGAAACATGCGTCTCATCCAACACCGAGCCCAGATCGTTCATCGGTCCGGACGAGCCGGCCTTGCGCTTGCGATAGGCCACGAAACCGAGCGCGGCGACGATGGCGAGAATGACCGCGAGCGGCAGCTGCCAATTGTCCTGAACCCAGTCGAGCCACGAGCCGGATGCGGCCGGCGCGGCCGCGGGCTTCTGCACCACCGGCTTCGGCGGCGGCGGCGGCGGAGTCGCCTCGGTGGGCGGGGTTTGGATCTCGGGTTGCGGCGGCGGCGCGGTATTCGTGATCGGTGGCTGCTTCGTCGCAGCGGGCGGCGTCTGCGCCGTGGTCGGCGGGGTCTGCGGCAAAGGGGCAATCACGGGCGGGGGGTTCTTGCCCGCCGGCGTGCCGAGCTTGTGCTGCAGCTCGGCGAGCTCGGCGTTGCGAATGTCGATCAGCCGCTTCGACTCGGCGAGCTGACCCTCGAGGTCCTTGACGCGATCGCGCAGCGCCTGGGCTTCGCCGCCGCCGCCGGCATTGGCTGCCGCGGCCGCCGCGGTCGTTCCGGTGCCGCCGGCGCTCGGAGTCACGAGGCGCAGATGACCGCCGGACTCGCCGGCTGCGGATCGCCAAGCGTCCATTTGGCGGTGTACTTCGCCCATCGCCTCTTTCTGATTGAGCGCAGCGATATCGTCGGCGCCGGGAACGCGCAACACCGCGCCCTGGCGCAGCACGTTGATATTGCCGCCGAACGCGCTGGGATTCGCGCGGTAAAGAGCGATCATGGTCTGATCGATGTCCGGCCGCGACTCGGCGTGCAGACTGCGGGCTATCTTGGTGAGCGTATCGCCCTTGCTCACCGTCACGGTCGAAGGCAGCGCTCCACCCTCGGCCGGCGCCGCGGCCTCGGCCGAAGGGCCGGCTGCTGCGGGGGTGCTCGTCTCGGCTGCGGGCGGCGCGGCGGGGCCGGGCGCCGTTGCGCCGCCGCTCGAGCTCGCCGAGCGGCGGGAGCGGGACTTATGCGTCGATGCCGGCGGGGTCGACACGGGCGGCGAGGACTCCGCGCTCGTGGCGGAGGAAGAAGCCGTCGAAGGAGCCGGCGGCAAAGCCGCGCTGCTGGCCGCGCCGGCGGCAGCGGCCGCGGCCGCGCCCGTGCTCGGTGCCGTCACGGGCGCCGAGGCGTTGGCATTTTCGCCGGGTGTATACACGGGCGGATCGAGCAGCACCGTGTACTCGCGCATCAAATGGCCACGCGCCCAGTTCACATCGACCAGGAACGTCACGAACGGCTCGGGAATCGATTCGCTCGAGCGCACGACGAGGACATCACGTCCGTCCTTGCTCTTACCGACCTTGAAGCTCAGGGACGCCAGGAACGGTGGACGATCGATGCCATAGCGGGCGAAGGCGTCGCGCGGCGCGAGGGTCGCCCGCAGGGCAGTCAGCTCATCCGGGGTCGCGGCGATGATGTCGATTTCCGCGTTCATCGGCTCGTTCAAGGCCGAGTTCAGATGGATCTCGCCGAGTCCCAACGCCCACGAGGAGTTCGTCCACAATGAGGACAGAGATAACAAGCCCGCCAACAGCATTATGCGCGGCATCGTCACTGACATTTCTACTCCCAAGAAACTGCGAGGCGAGAGGCTAAACTTCATTGTCCAATAAGAGCTTGGAACCGAATTCTCATTTGCCTTCAACCGCCTTTGACATAAGCGAAACTATATCTTACCGGGGACTATTTACCAAAATCTGGGCCGCCGAAACTGCGTTATGTGCCGCACATTTCCGAACATTATCGGCAACTACCCAAAAATTTAGAGCCCGATCACGGGTCGCATCGGCGCGCACGCGGCCCAGATATACCCTATCCGGGGCCATCGCCAGTGTGGCCGGCGTCGGAAATTCGGCGGTTGAATCGGGATCGATGACGCTGATCCCGTTGCCGCGTTGCAGCACCTCGATGGCCGCAGCCCCGGTGAGAGGGCGTTCAAAGGCGGCATGCACGGCCAGACTGTGCCCGAAGAACACCGGTACTCGCACAGCCGTCGCATTGATGGCGAGTCGCGGCAGATCGAGGACGCGCCTCGTTTCCTCCCACAGCCGGCGCTCCTCCCGCGACACACCGTCCTCGTCGAGGCGGTCGACCTGCGGGATCACATTGAACGCGATCTGACGGCCAAAGGCCCGCCCTCGGGGCGGCTTGCCGCTCAGCATCGCCACCGTCTCGCCGGCGAGCTCGTCCACGGCGGCGCGTCCACCGCCCGAGACGGCGTGATACGTGACGACCTCGACGCGCCTCAAGCCCGCGAGGGCGTGGAGAGGCGCGAGCGCCGTGGCGAGCGCGACGCTCGCGCTCCCCGGCAGAGCGATCAGCCCCGAGGAGCCGATACTGCGCAGAGCGCCCGGATTGACGTCCGCGGCCACGAGCGGCACATCCTCGCGGGTGCGGAATACCGGCGAGCCGTCGATCACCCAGGCCTGCGCCGCGGCCGCCTCGGCATAGCGCTCGGCCAGCGCCGCGCGCCCACAGAAAAAGGCGAGGTCGACCCGCGAAAAATCGAATGCCGCGACGTCCTCGGCCTTCAGCTCGTCGGTCGCGCCTTCCCCCGCTTGCACCGACCGTCCAAGATTTCGCTCATCGTCCAGCGCGTGCATCTCGGCGCACGGGAATTTGCGCGCCCGGAGCTCCTGAATCACTGCCTCGCCGATGAGGCTCGAGGAGCCGACGACGGCAACGCGCGGAACGCCCGCGGTGCGGGTCATGGCCGTCCCTTGGTGATCACCGGAGTCGTGCGCGCCACATCGGCGCACTGCGCGCGGAATCTAAGGTAATGATCCATCAGCACGAGCGCCATCATCGCCTCGGCGATCGGCGTCGCGCGAAATCCGACGCACGGGTCGTGGCGGCCGGTGGTGGCGATCTCGACCGGGTTGCCGTCGAGATCGATGGTCGCACCGGGCACCGTGATGCTCGAGGTCGGTTTGAGCGCGAGGCTCACCACGATGTCCTGCCCCGAGGAGATACCGCCGAGTACGCCGCCGGCATGGTTGGTCTTGAACCCGGCGGGGGTGAGCTCATCGCGGTGCTCGGAACCCCGTTGACCGACTGCCTTGAAGCCGTCGCCGATCTCGACGCCCTTCACGGCGTTGATGCCCATCATGGCGCTCGCGAGATCCGCATCCAGACGCTCGAACACCGGCTCGCCCAAGCCCGGCGGAACGCCCTTGGCGACGACGGTGACGCGCGCGCCAATCGAATCGCCCGCCTCGCGCATCCGCCAGACGAGATCCTCCAGCTCCTTGATGCGGCTCGGATCGGGACAGAAGAAGGGATTCCCGTGGACGCCCGCCGGATCGATCGGCTCGAGCACGAGCGAGCCCATTTGCGCAAGGTATCCCTGGATCGTCACGCCGAGACGGTCATGCAGGAATTTTCGGGCGACCGCCCCGGCGGCCACGCGCATCACCGTCTCACGCGCCGAGGAGCGGCCCCCACCGCGGTAATCGCGGAATCCATACTTCTGCTGGTAGGTGTAATCGGCGTGGCCGGGACGGAACCGGTCCTTGATCTTCTCGTAATCGCGCGAGCGTTGATCCTCGTTCTCGACCAAGAGGCCGATCGGCGTGCCGGTCGTCTTGCCCTCGAACACGCCCGAGAGGATGCGCACCGTGTCGCTCTCGCGCCGCTGGGTCGTGTACTGCGAGGTGCCCGGGCGGCGGCGGTCGACGTCCTTTTGCAAATCCGCCTCGGTGAGCACGAGCCCCGGCGGACAGCCGTCGACGATACATCCCAACGCCGGCCCGTGGCTCTCGCCGAAGCTGGTCACCGTGAACACTCGCCCGAACGTATTTCCTGCCACTCGGCTAACTCTCCTTCAAGTCGGCCGCCTTCAATATGAAGACGCCGCCGCCGCCCATCGCGGTGTCCGGCCAGATGAAAGGCAGCCGTGGAAACGCGCGCTTGAGCGTCCCCTCCGTATTGCCGACCTCGACGACCAGGATGCCGTCGTCTGCCAGGTATCGCGGCGCCGCGGAAAAAATCGCGCGCACCGAGTCGAGGCCGTCGGCCCCTGAGGCGAGAGCGATGCGAGGCTCGTGCCGATACTCTCGCGGGAGACCACGCATTTCCGTGCGCCCGACATAGGGCGGATTGCTCACGATGACATGGTAGCGGCAGCGAGGCAATGCGGCGAAATGATCAGATCGCAGAACGCGCACGCGGTTGTCGAATCCGAGCCGGCGCACGTTGCGCCGGCATACGGCGAGCGCCTGTGCGGAGATGTCGACCGCATCCACCCTGGCGCGGGGAAAGGCCTCGGCGCAGGCTACGGCGATCGCGCCCGAGCCCGTCCCCATGTCGAGGATTCGGCGTACGCGGCCACTCTCGATCCATGGGGCGAAGCGCTCCTCGATCAGCTCGGCGATCGGCGAGCGCGGCACGAGCACGCGCTCGTCCACGTACAGCTCGAGTCCCGCGAAGAACGCACGGTGTGTGAGATAGGCGAGCGGCACCCGCCGCCGGATACGCTCCGCGAGCAGCGCAGCGATGCGCGCGCGGCGAGCGGGACTCAAGAGCTTGCCGTAGGCGGCACGGCCCAATGCGTGCGGCAGCCTCGCGGCATAGAACACGATCTCCGCCGCTTCGTCGCGGGCGTTGTCCGTGCCGTGCCCGAAATGCACGCGGGCGCGGGCGAGCTCGCGAGCGCACCGCTCGATGGCGGTGCCCACCGTCTCGGGAGCCGCTGCCTCGCGCGGCGTGTGGGATAATCGGCCCATGACTCCTCAATCCAGAACCTGGGCCATCGCCCTGCTTTTCGTGGCCGCGCTCCTCGGGCTGACGGCCGCATTTTTGTGGCGGCAATCATCGTCGCAAATCCCGCTCGCCACCGGAAGCTATCTCGCACCCGCACGTCCCCTGCCGGATTTTAGCCTGATCGACCAGCGAGGCCAGCCCTTCGGGCCGCGCAATTTCGACGGGCATTGGTCGCTCATGTTCTTCGGCTATACGAACTGTCCCGATTTTTGCCCGACCACGCTCGCAACGCTCGCGGCGATGGAGAAGAATCTGCGGGCCGCCGGCACCCCGACCCGGCCGCAAGTCGTGTTCATCTCGGTGGACGCCAAGCGCGATACGCCGCAGCAGCTCGCGAGGTACGTGCCCTACTTCGATCCCGAGTTCATCGGGGCGACCGCGGCGGACCAGCCTGCGATCGAGGCCCTGGCGCGCAAGCTCGGCGTTGCCGTGGCCCTCACGAAGACCGCCGACGGCGGGTACACGGTCGATCATTCCGCGGAGATCTTCGTGGTCGACCCGCAAGGCAGGCTCGCGGCGGTTCTCACAGGACCGTTCACACCGGCCGCATTGCAAGCGGATTTTGATCGCATCGTGGCCGCGCACGGATGATGGGGGAGACCCGGGACCGGCTGTTCGTCTGGTTTCAGCACGTCCTGCCGCATCACCGCCTGTCTCGCCTCGTGCTCGCGGCGACCCGCGTGCGCGTGCCGTGGTTCAAGAATCTGCTGATTCGCGGATTCCTCCTGCTCTTCGCCGTCGACATGAGCGAAGCGGCCGAGACGGACCCTTACCACTACGCGAGCTTCAACGAGTTCTTCACGCGCTCGCTCCGGGAGGGCACGCGGCCCATCGCCTCGCAGGCGGCGGACATCGCATGTCCCGTCGATGGACGGATCAGCGAGTGCGGAGTGGCCGACGGGGATTCGCTCCTGCAGGCCAAGGGACAGCGCTATCGATTGACCGAGCTGCTGGCGGACCAGGCCTGGGCCGCGAGCTTCGCCGGCGGTTCGTTCGCGACGATCTATCTTGCACCCTTCAACTACCACCGCGTTCACATGCCGGTGCGGGGCCGGCTTCTCGACACGGTCTATGTGCCGGGGCGGCTGTTCAGCGTGAACGCGGCTACCGCACGGCGCGTGCCGCGGCTCTTTGCGCGCAACGAGCGCGTGCTCACGCTGTTCGAGGGTGAGCACGGCCGGTTTGCGCTGGTGCTGGTCGGCGCCTTGAACGTGGGCAGCATCGCCACCGTGTGGGCAGGGGACATCACGCCGGCCGCGCGGCGGGTGGTGACGCACATTCCCGGGCCCGAGCTCGTCTTGGAGAAAGGTGCCGAGCTCGGACGCTTCAACATGGGATCGACGGTGATCCTTCTGTTCGAGCCCGGGCATGCACGCTGGCGCCATTCGCTCACGGCGGGCTTGGCCGTCCGCCTCGGCGAGTGTCTGGGTGTCCTCGCATGAGCAACCCGGGCGAGCCGACCGATGGTGCAGCGGACTGGCGGCCCACGGCAACGCATGCTGCGTTGCATCGGCGCGCCGCCATGCTTTCCAGAATGCGCGGTTTTTTTGCTGCGCGCGGCGTGCTGGAGGTGGACACCCCCGTCCTGGGCGCGGGCGGGGTCACCGACCCGCAGATCGACTCGTTGGTTACCCGCGTGCGCGGGCAGGCGCAGCCACTGTACATGAGCACTTCGCCCGAGTTCGCGATGAAGCGATTGCTCGCCGCGGGAAGCGGCGACATTTATCAGCTGTGCAAGGTGTTCCGCGACGGCGAGCGGGGCCGCTGGCACAACCCGGAGTTCACCATGCTCGAGTGGTACCGGGTGGGCTTCGACGATGCCACGCTGATGACCGAGGTTGAGCAGTTGATCGGCGAGCTGCTCGCGCCCGAGCGCCGCGTTCGGCAAGCCCGGAGGCTCACCTACGCCGATGCGATGCGGCGATATGCGAACGTCGATCCGCATACCGCCGATGAGCGCGAGCTCGAGCTCGCGGCGCAACGCCTGGGGCTTGCCTGCGAGGCGCAGCTCGACCGCGACGCAAAGCTCGATCTCTTGATGGGGCTCGCCGTCGGCCCGCATCTGGGCCGGGAAGAGCCCTGCTTCATCTGCGACTATCCCGCCTCGCAGGCCTCTCTCGCGCGGTTGAAGCCGGGGTATCCCGCGGTCGCGGCGCGATTCGAGCTCTATCTGGACGGAATCGAGCTCGCCAACGGCTTTCATGAGCTGGCGGACCCCACCGAACAGCGCTCGCGCTTCCTCGAGGATCTCGCGACGCGGAACGCGCGCGGTCAGCCCGAGCCGCAGCTCGACGAGCGGCTTCTGGCGGCGCTGGCCGCGGGAATGCCGGATTGCGCGGGGGTCGCTCTCGGGTTCGATCGGTTGGTGGCGGTCGCGCTGGGCGCGAACCGGCTCTCGCAAGCCATGGCGTTCTCGATCGACAACGCCTGATAGGCTAGCCCTTGCCGCGGGACAGGTACTCGCCGGTGCGGGTGTCGATGCGGATCGTCTCGCCTTCATTGATGAACAGCGGCACGCGCACGGTGGCGCCGGTCTCAAGCTTCGCCGGTTTCGAACCGCCGGTGGCGGTATCGCCGCGCACGCCCGGGTCCGTCTCGACCACCTTGAGCTCCATGTGGGCCGGCGGAACGATCACCAGAGGCACTCCGTTCCACAGGGTGACGATGCAGGTCGTGCCGTCCTTGAGCCACTGCGCCCCCTCACCGACCGCCTGCTTGGACGCCGTCACTTGCTCGAACGTATCGGGCACCATGAAATGGAAGAAATCGCCGTCGGAATACAGATACTGCATGTCCGTATCCACCACATCGGCGGCCTCGACCGTATCGCCCGACTTCCAAGTACGCTCGATGGTGCGGCCGGTCTTCAGATTGCGCACCCGGACGCGGTTGAATGCCTGGCCCTTGCCCGGCTTGACCATTTCGTTCTCGACGATCGTGTACGGATCACCGTCGATCAGGATCTTGAGTCCGGATTTGAATTCGTTCGTGCTGTAGTTTGCCATCGAAGGCCTCGCCTGGAGGGGCGCGTATCATAGCGAGAACCCTCATCCGACGCCAATTGACGAGCTCGGCGAGCCACGATGTCGGAGCTCTCGCGCGTCCCGCGAGGCTAGACGCCGGTCCCATTATGTAGCGGGACAGAATGCTACACTCTGCAGCCATTTATCGAGGGATTTGAAGCGTGAGCGAACAGGGTGCGGTTCCGATGATCGTGATGACGCGGTCGCAAGATCACGTCGAGGCGATCAACAGTACGCTGCGCAAAGCCGGCCATCCGGTGCACTGCACGTGGCTGCCGGATGCCCGTGATCTCTCCGATGCCATCACTCAGCTCAATCCGGAGCTGCTCATCGCCTTCATCGACGAGCTCGGCCTCGACATGAGCTCCCTCGCCAAGATCAAGCAGCAGACCGCTCCCGAGATGCCCGTGGTCATCGTGCGCGAGCAGGTGGATGAAGCGGTGATCGCCGATGCGATGCGAATGGGCGCCCAGGATGTGGTCACGCTCGCCAACCGCAGCCGCCTGCAATTCGTGGTGAGCCGGGAGCTGCGCGCGCACCGCCTGGAGCGCGCGCTCTCGACCACGCTCTCGTCGGCGCGCGAGTATCGCGAGCAGCTGCAGCGGTTCCTCGAAGGCTCGGCGGACGCCATCACACACGTGCAGGAAGGCATCATCGTCGATGCGAACAAGGCGTGGCTCGAGCTTTTCGGCTACTCCGGCGATGACGCGCTCACCGGCACGCCGCTCATGGATCTGTTCGAGCCCGAGACGCATCCCGCGCTCAAGGGCGCGCTCGTCGCCTGCCTGCAGGGCAAATGGACGGATCACGGACTGAAGGTCCAGGCGCTCCTATCCGACGGATCGAGCGTGCCTCTCACGCTCACCCTCGCGAGGGCCAACTACGAGAGTGAGCCGGCGACACGCATCAGTATTCCGGCGAACAACAGGAGTCCCGACCACGATCTCGAGCTGCAGCTCGCCCAGGCGGTGAAGAACGATTCCTCGACGGGCTTCCTGCAGCAGCGCTATCTGCTCGCCGCCATCTCCGAGCGTTGTGCCAATTCCACGAAGGGCGGCGTGCGCCAGTTCGCGTACATCAAGCCCGATCGGTTCGCCGAGATCCAGAACGCCATCGGCGTGCTCGCAAGCGAGGATTTCATGGGCCAGCTCGCCGAGGTGATGCGCGTGCAGCTCGCGAACAACGATCTGTGCGGGCGCTTCGGCGGCAACGGATTCTTGATTCTGCTCGAGCGGGGTACCGCGCGCGACGTCGAGACCTGGGCCGAGAACGTGGTCGCGCGGATCGGCGATCATACTTTCACCTTCGACGAGAAGAACCTGGCGGTCACCGTCACCGTGGGACTCGGGCTTCTGCCGCCGTCGAATTCCGACATCGGCGCCGCCATCACCGATGCCGTCAGCGCGGCACGCCGCGGGCGCGAGCTCGGCGGCAATCAGATGTACGCCGTCGACAAGGCTGACACCGACACGCGAGTCCAGGCCTACGACAAGATCTGGGTGAAGCACATCAAGAGCGCTCTCATGGAGAATCGCTTCCGGCTCGTCCAGCAGCCGATCGCGAGCCTGCTCGGCGAGGACAAGGGCATGTTCGACGTGCTGGTGCGCATGCTCGACGAGCAGGGCGGCGAGGTGCTGCCGGCGGAGTTCATCGCCGCAGCCGAGCGCAACGATCTGATGAAGAATATCGACCGCTGGGTCATCGGCGCCTCCATGTCCTTCGCCGCGAACCGCAAGGCATCCTGCATTTTCGTGCGCCTGTCGAAGGACACCATCCTCGACAAGAGCGTGGTGGCATGGCTCGAGACTCAGCTTCGATCCTTGAAGATCGAGCCCAAGCGGCTGTGCTTTCAAGTCACCGAGGAAATCGCGACCCAGTACATGCGGCAGACCACCGAGATCTCGGAGAGTCTGCGCAAGCTCGGCTTCCGCTTCGCCCTCGAGCACTTCGGCGTGGGACGCGATCCGCTGAAATTGCTGGGAACGATAGGCATGAACTTCATCAAGGTGGACGGCTCGCTCATGCAGGGTCTTTCCACCAATCAGCTGCAGCAGCAGCGAGTGAAGGGGCTGGTTGAGGCCGCCAAGCGCAAGAGTGTCGAGACCGTCGCCGAGCGCGTCGAGGACGCCAACACCATGGCGGTGCTGTGGCAGCTCGGCATCGAGTTCATCCAGGGCTACTTCGTCAACGCCCCCGAGGATGTCACCATGTCGGGCGACCGCTAGGCCTCTGGAGTCGAGCGGGCGGCGCTCAAGGCGGGGGCGGCGACACCTCGAGACGGTCGACCTGCTTGTAGGCGCGCGAAAAGCGCTGCCGGCGCTGGCCCTTCTTGTCCTGAAACTGCCTGAGCTCCTCGTACTTGAGCTTCATCGGCGCGCTGCCGCCGCTGTAGACGGTGAGGATTTCGCCGGGAGACACCACCGCCACGGCGGCTAGATACTCGTCGCGGTCCGCGGATTTCCTGCCCGGGATGCCGTAGAGATTCTGGCCCTTGCCGGCGGTCATCTCCTCGATTTGCGCCACCGGGAGAGCGAGCACCTCGCCATCGTTGTTGACCAGCACGGCAAGAGCCGCCTCGTTCGCGATGGGCTGCGCCGGAAGCACGCGCGAATTTTCGGGGACCTTGAGCACGGACTTGCCCTTCTTGTTGCGCGCATAGAGCTCCTTCAGCCGCGCCTTGAAGCCGTAGCCCGCATCGCTCGCGAGGAGCCACAGATCGTCCGGCTCGCCGATCAAGACTGCGGCGAAGGTGGCACCGTCCGGCGGGTCCACGGTTCCCGAGAGCGGCTCGCCGTAGCCGCGCGCCGCGGGAAGCTGGTGGGCATCGAGGCTATAGGCCCGACCGGTGGAATCGATGAAAACCGCCTGCTGCAGGTTGCGGCCCTTCGCGGCCGCCTGGAATTCGTCGCCGCTCTTGTAGGCAAGCCCGCGCGCGTCGATGTCGTGTCCTTTGGCGGCCCGCACCCACCCCAGTCGCGACAGCACCACCGTCGTGGGCTCGCTCGATAGCAGGTCGACCGCCGAGATCGCTTGCGCGGCCTCGCGCTCGACCAGCTTGGTGCGGCGCGCATCGCCGTACTCCTCGGCGTCCTGCATGAGCTCCTCGCGCACGAGTTTGGTCAACCGCGCCTTGCTCTTGAGGATCCGGTCGATCTCGTCGCGCTCCTCGGCGAGCTTCTTTTGCTCCTCGCGGATCTTCATTTCCTCGAGCCGCGCCAGGTGGCGGAGCTTGGTCTCGAGGATGGCCTCAGCCTGCTCGTCGGACAGCTTGAACCGCTTGATCAGCACCGGCTTCGGCTCATCCTCGCGACGCACGATGCGGATTACCTCGTCCAGGTTGAGGTATGCGATCAGCAAGCCGTCGAGGATGTGCAGACGGGCGCTCACCTTCTCGTGGCGATGCTTCAGGCGTCGCGTCACGGTCGACTTGCGAAACTCCAGCCACTCGAGCAGCAGCTGCTTCAGGCCCATGACGCGCGGCCGGCCGTCGAGGCCGATCACGTTGAGGTTCACCCGGTAATTGCGCTCGAGGTCGGTGGTCGCAAACAGGTGGTTCATCAGTTCCACCACGTCGACCCGGTTCGACTTAGGCACGATCACCAGACGCGTCGGATTCTCGTGGTCGGACTCGTCGCGCGTGAAGTCCACCATCGGAAGTTTCTTCTGTTGCCGCAGCGCCTCGATCTGCTCGAGCACCTTGGAGCCGGACACCTGGAAGGGCAGCGCATCGATCACGATCTCGCCGTCCTCGATCTCGTAGGTGGCGCGCGCCTTGAAGCTGCCGCTCCCCGTTTCGTACATCTGCACGAGGTCTGCCCGTGGGGATACGATTTCGCCGCCGGTGGGCAAGTCCGGGCCCTTGACGTACGTCATGATCTTGCGCGTCGTGAGCCCCGGATCGTCGAGGAGTGCGACGCACGCATTCACCACCTCGCGCAAGTTGTGCGGGGGGATGTCGGTGGCCATGCCGACCGCGATGCCCGATCCGCCGTTGAGCAGGAGATTCGGCACGCGTGCCGGCAGGAGAGTCGGCTCGTCGAGCGAGCCGTCGAAGTTAGGCACCCACTCGACCGTGGCCGAGTCGAGCTCATCGAGCAACAGATCCGCGTAGCGAGTGAGGCGCGATTCGGTATAACGCATCGCCGCGAAGGATTTGGGGTCGTCGGTCGATCCCCAGTTGCCCTGACCGTCGACCAGCGGGTAGCGGTACGAGAAATCCTGTGCCATGTGCACCATGGCCTCGTAGCACGCCGAATCCCCGTGCGGATGGAACTTGCCGATGACGTCGCCGACGGTGCGGGCGGATTTCTTGTGCTTCGAGCCGGCAGCCAGCCCGAGCTCGCTCATCGCGTAGATGATGCGCCGCTGCACGGGTTTGAGACCGTCGCCCAGGTGCGGCAGGGCGCGATCCAGGATTACGTACATCGAGTAATCGAGGTAAGCGCGCTCCGCGAAGGATTTGAGCGGCTCCCTCTCGATGCCTTCGAAATTGAGCTCTTGATCTTTCATGGGGAAGCGGATCCTGCGCTAGATGCGCGCCAAGTTGCCCTTGCTCTCGAGCCACTCGCGCCGGTCGCTCGCGCGCTTCTTCGCGAGCAGCATGTCGAGCAGCTGATCGGGGTTGTCCTTCGCATCGATGGTGAGCTGTACCAGGCGGCGCGTCTGCGGCGCCATGGTGGTCTCGCGCAGCTGGATCGCACTCATCTCGCCCAGACCCTTGAAGCGGGTGACGACCGTCTTGATGCGCGAGTTCGCCTGGGCGATGCGCTCGAGCTCGCGGTCGCGCTCCCGCTCATCGAGCGCATAAACCACTTCCTTGCCGGCGTCGATGCGAAACAACGGCGGCATGCACACATAGACATGCCCCGCGGCCACCAGCGGGCGGTAATGCCGAAGGAACAGCGCGCACAGCAAGGTCGCGATGTGCTGCCCGTCGCTGTCGGCATCCGCCAGGATGCAGATCTTGTGATACCGCAGGCCCGACAGGTCGGTGGCCGACGGATCCACGCCAATGGCAATGCTGATGTTGTGCACTTCCTGCGATTGCAGCACCTCGCTCGAATCCGATTCCCAGGTATTCAAGATCTTGCCGCGCAACGGCATGATTGCCTGGAACACGCGGTCGCGCGCCTGCTTCGCCGAGCCACCGGCCGAATCGCCCTCCACCAGGAACAACTCCCCGCGCTCCGGATCCTGATTCACGCAGTCGGCAAGCTTGCCGGGCAAGGTAGCGCCCGAGCCTGTGCGCTTGCGCTCGACTTTCTGGCTCTCCTTGACGCGCTGCTGCGCCTTGGCGATCGCCAACATCGCGATCTTCTCTCCCTGGTCGGGATGCTGATTGAGCCAGAGCGCGAAGGCGTCCTTGATGACGCCCTGCACGATGCCCGCCGACTCCCGCGAGGAGAGCTTCTCCTTGGTCTGGCCGGCGAACTGCGGCTCGCGCATCTTCATCGACAGCACGAAACTCACCCCGTCCCAGACATCCTCCGGCGTCAGCTTGAGGCCGCGAGGCACGAGATTGCGGAACTCGCAAAACTCGCGCACGGCATCCGAGGTGCCCACCCGCAGGCCGTTCACGTGCGTGCCGCCCTCCGTGGTCGGGATGAGATTGACGTAGCTTTCGACGACGCGCTGATCTGACTCGAGCACCCAGGCGAACGCCCAATCGATGTTCCCGCCGTCGATGTCGCGCTTGCCGTAGAAGGTCTCCGCGGGCAGCCACTGTCCCTTGCCGAGCTGCTCGGCGAGATACTCGTGCAGGCCGCCGGTATAGAACCACTGATCCTTCTCGCCCGTGATCTCATTGGTGAGGGACACCTTGAGATTCGGGCACAGCACCGCTTTCGCGCGCAGCACCTGCTTCAAGCTCGGCACCGCGAACTTGTCGGTATCGAAATACTTCGGATCGGGCCAGAACCGGATGGTCGTGCCGGTCTTCGACTTAGGGCTATCGCCCACGACCTCGAGCTTGGATTTCGGCTTGCCGCCGGCGAAGCTCAGGTTGTATTCCTTTCCACCGCGCCGAACCCAGCATTCGAGGTTCTTCGAGAGCGCATTGACCACGGACACGCCGACGCCGTGCAGGCCCCCCGAGTGCTGATAGGTCTTGTCGTTGAACTTGCCGCCCGCATGCAGGCGCGTGAGGATGAGCTCCACGCCGCTGATCTTCTCCTTGGGATGGATATCGACCGGCATGCCGCGGCCGTTGTCCTCGACCTGGCACGAGCCGTCCTTGAACAAGGTGACGGCAATCGAATCGCAGTAGCCGGCGAGCGCCTCATCGACGCTGTTGTCGATGACCTCATGCGCCAGATGATTGGGGCGCGTGGTGTCGGTGTACATGCCCGGCCGCCGGCGCACCGGATCCAAGCCGCTCAGCACCTCGATGTCGGAGGCTGTGTAAGACGATGCCATCAATCACCTCTTTGGAAGGCGGCGGAGTCTAGCATGCGAATCCGGCACGAATCAGCTGGCGGCCCCCGGGCGATTCGGCTATCTTTCGCGCAACCCATGGGAATCGCCAGCCTGCAAAACATGTCGCGCACCGTCCCGGTGCTGCCGCAGCCTTACGGGATTCGCGTGCGCCTGAAGCGCGGCGATCCGTTTGCCAAGCTTCTCGGCACGGATTGGCAGAAGACGCATTGGTTCTTCACCGCGGAGGAGCGCGATCGCGCGCTCGAGGAAATGTCACGGAAGCACGAGTACTCGCGCATCGGCGATCAGCCGGCGCTGGTATTCGAGAAGGTCGAGAAGCTCGCCGAGAGCCGCGGGCTGTAGGCGTCGCGCCTTTCGCGGCCCGCGAGAGGCGCCCCCTGAGCCGGCTTTCACGAACCGGCCTCCATGCCGCCACCGTTTGGGCGGCTAAGTGTCAAAAGCTCCGGCCCAGGAAGAGATAGTACCCGGCGTTGCCCGATTGGTCGTAGCCGGATCCGAGGTAGACGGGCCCCAGGAACGTATCGAACGCGACGAACACCGAGGCGTCCTTGTGCGCGGAGCCATAGCTGATATCGCTGCGCCGCTGCCAAGTGTTGCCGATCTCGAGCGAGGCGCCGACGTAGACGGGAAACTCGAGGAAGCCCTCGCCGCCCCGGCTGATCTTGCGAAAGTAGATGGCGCGGGCGATTGCGAAGTTGGGTCCCAGCAGGGACTGTGGGGCGAGTCCCGAGAGGTTGAGGAAGCCGCCGAGCGAATAGAAATCCTGCACATCCGAGGGTTTGAGCCGGCCGTCGAGGGTTGCGCCCGCAGAGGTCCACAGCAGCAGCGTGTTGCGGCCCCGCGAGGCCGCCGCAAGCCAATCCATCGATACCCGATCGAAGGCCGTATCCGCGCCGAGATTCGTGCGGTTGGCGTCCCACTGAATGTCGAACGTCTGACCCGAGCGCGGGAAATGCACATTATCGAGCTGGTCATAGCTGAACTTGAAGAAATACTCGCCATTGTTGTACTGCGGCTCGACCAGGTCCGGATTGCCGAAATAGTCGTACGTCGAGCCGTTGATCCGGTGTATGCCGACGCGGATTTCGCCCCAGTTGCCGAGATTGCGTCCGACATCGAGATCGCCCTCGACTTCGCGATCGCGAAAGTCGGCGATGCGCGAGTTGTTCGAGTAGATCGGCAGGTCGCGAGACTCCAGGCGCGCCGCGGGGGCCACGAACCACTTCGCCAGCGCATCGAGCGGCTGGTAGAACTCGCTCCTGATCAACGAGTCGCTCCCGACCTGCACGTTCGTCTGCAGTTCGGCCTCCAGATCGTCGATCTCGGTCATGAGGAACTCCGCCGCGACGTTGTATTGATTGCTGCCCTGGAAGTTCGACTCGAGGTCCAGGCCGAAACGCACGTAGTTCGGGCCCCAGGACTTGCGGCGCGCACGCACCTCGAGACCGTACTCCTCGTCCGCGCCCTGCCCTTGCGCGACCACGGTGTAGTCCAAGGTCTCGAAATAGCCGAGCCCGTAAAGATCCGTGATCCGGGCGCCGACGGCGTCGAGATCGAGGGGCTTGCCGACCAAAGGCTCCATCTCGGCGAGGATCGTCTTCTCGTAGCGCCGCGACTCGGGATCGACGCGCACGAACTTGATCACCGGCAACGCTGGTTGTCGGGTCTCGCGCCGCGCCATGTAGCCTTGATAGGCGGCATCGCTCACCCGCAGCGCGGTGAGCCGGGACTCGACGCCTCGCGCCGCCGCTTCCCCCTGGAGGATGGTGCTTGCGGCGATAGTGAAGTCCGTGGGCGGCGAGGTTCCGAGCGACGGCTCGATGAGAATGTCGTTGGGGCCCAAGGTCGCCTTCTGACGATCCGCATTCTTGCGCACCATGATGGCGAGCATCTGATTGGAGATGGAGAGGGCCGTGTCGAGCCGATCGCGCGGCTGCAGCGGGAAACTCACGTCCGACACGATGAGGATGTCGGCGTGCATCGACCGCGCCACATCGATGGGAAGATTCTCCGCGATGCCGCCGTCGACCAGCAGCCGCCCCTGATAGTCGACCGGGGCAAACACGCCGGGTGCGGAGATGCTCGCGCGCATCGCGATCGAGAGATCGCCTTTCTCCAGCAGCACGGCATCCCCCGTCACAAGGTCGGTGGCCACAGCTCGAAAAGGCGTGGGCAGCTGATCGAAGTTCGTGGTGTTGCTGAACGGCAGCGTGAGCTGGCGCAGCGTCTCCTGAAGCGTCTGGCCTTGGATGAATCCCTTGGGCAGGAGGATGTGATAGTGCTTCAGACCGAGAGGGAGGCGCACCAGGAAATTGCGATCATCCTGCTTGCGCCGGAAGTTCAGATCACGCCGCGGTGGCGCATCGCGAAAAGCTTCCTGCCAGTTCACCGAGCGTATGGTCGATTCGATCTCGGCGGCGCTCAACCCACTGGCGTACAGCCCCCCCACCACCGCGCCCATGCTCGTGCCGGCGATGCAGTCGATGGGCACCTTGAGCTCCTCAATGACCCTGAGCACGCCGATGTGCGCCATGCCGCGGGCCCCGCCGCCGGACAGCACGAGACAGACGCGCGGCCGGCCGGCCGGGAGCGGGCTCGATGTGCCCGCGGCGCTCGATGCGGCCGCGGTGCCCGCTGCGGGTGCCGCGCTCGGGGGCGGTGGATCTCGCGCAGCCGCGGCGTGGGCGAGGATGGCGGCGACCGCCGCGCTCGCAAGCAGCGCGGCCGTCCATCCATGCCGTGAACGGCGAATCCCCATGATGGGGGGCTAGTTTAGAGCACGAAGTCGATCGAGGTGGCGGTAAAGGTGTTCGTCGCGCGGTCGTAGATGCCGCGGGCCACCATCTGCTCGGCTGGATTCGCGGTGTCGATCGAACCGACCACGCCCGTCACGAACGTAGCGAAGTTCGACGAGAGCTTGAGGGTCGTCGTCGAGGTGGGGACGGTCGCCGTCGTGGTCGACGTCACCGGGTTGCCCCATGAGTAGCGAGGCGCGAAAATCTGGGTGACGGGTAAGCTGGTCGGACCGACGCTCGGGCTTGCCGGCAGCGACTTCATGTCGATGCTCTCGGCCCCGATGCGAATGACGGCCGTTGCGAGCGTCGTATTCGTCAGATCGATCGTGAATCCGAGCGCCGAGCTGGCAGCGAACGGCGTTTGAGTACCCGTCCCGCTCCAGATCACCTGCATCACGGCCGGATCGCACACCTCGCTGCCGATGCCGCAGCCTCCGGTGCCGGGAGTGGTGGGTCCGCCCCCGCCCAAGGGCCCTCCCGCCACCTGTACGCTCGCCTCGTTGTTGAGTGCGGTCGTGAGGAAATCGGGCGGCGCCGTTCCGAACGGCGTGGCGTAGCCGTACGCGAAGACCGGATCGCCCGCGGCGGTGCCCGCCGGCAGCGTGAGTCCGTTCGTATCGACGGCGAACGCCGAGGGCACGGGGGCCGTGGCGCCGTTCCCCGCAAAATCGAAGATGGAGGACGGCCAGTCGTTGATGGTGCTGGCGTTCATCACGAGATTTCCGGCCGCTGCGGACACGAGCGTGCCGAACACCTCGCTCGGCTGCAGGCGCACCGAGCCGGTGTTGGTGCTCGAGCCCTCGGCATTGATCACGGTTACATTGGCGCCCGTGACACTGTAGATGCCGCGCGCCGTGATGAAGTCGCCGACCGCGATCGAGTCGGGCCCCAAGTTGCTCGACGACGAGTTGTCATCGGCCGTCACGATGGTACCGGGCCCGAGGAGGACCTGCGTGTCCGGCCCAATGCATCCCGTCGTGCCGCCGGAGGAGCAGTATAGAAACTCGTCGGCGGTGTTCAAGAACAACGTCGAGCCGCGCAGCGTCAGGGTGTTGCCGCTGCGCGCAATCACATTGCCGCTGATGCCCTCGGTGTAGTTGTCCTCGAGCGTGCTGCCGGCAACCACGTACTGCAGATTGAACCGGCCCGCGTAGGCGCCGTTCAAGGGATTGTAGTCGGGTTGGAAGGTGGTGAAGCCCGCCGTCATGGTCGTGCCTGCCGACAGTACGGAGAGCGCCGCAAGACCCCCGCTGCCGACGTACGCATGGCCGTTGAGCGTGTAGACCGTGGTCGGCGCGCTGAACAGCGACACCTGACCCAGGTTGTTCGCCTCGTCGTAGAACGGGCGGATATAAACCGTGTAAGTACTCACGTCGGTGCTCGAGTTGGCGAGCGGTCCCCGCACCCGGATCAGCCGGGTATTGTCCTGAAGAGAGCCGATCGTCAGGTAGGGCCGTACGTACACCTTCGGAGTTGCCGTGGTGAGATCCACGATGCCCGATGCCGCAAGATCGATATCGATGGACAGCAACGCGGCGCTCGTCGAGGCATAGGTCGGCGTGATGTTCGGCTCGTTTTGCGGATCGAAATTCACGGTCACCGCGTAGTTCGTGGGCGCAGCGCGCGTCACGTAGTCGAGCACCGTGGCGGTGACCGGCGCGCCGTTCACCATGACCGCGATATCGGCGTTCGTATAATCCAAGGTGATCGTGGCCGATACGTAGGTACCGATCGGAATGGCACCAGAGCTCCACAGCTCGGCGATATTGTGGACCTGGGTGAAATCGACGATCTCGGGCGTAGCGACCGCCGTGATCACCACACCGTCGCTGCGCGTGAGATTGATGGAGTCGACCGTGACGATGTACGCGGCGTAATCGCCGGGCTCGTCCGTCACGCTGACCCAGGCGATGCCATACCCGCTGGTGTTGGGGGTGCCGTGGCAGCCGGCGCCGAGAATCGCAGCCAGACAGACGAGCCCGCTGGCCGCCTTGGATAGGGTATGTCTCAATCCTGAATGCACGAGGGGGTCCAGTCGGTGTTGTGGGGCTGCGTAGGATAAAGGCTTTCGAGAGCGCCTGCTTGAGCAAAGTTCCTTCAGCCCGGAGTCAAGACGGCGCGGTACGCGGAACCTGCTGTGTGATGCAGTGGATGTTGCCGCCGCCGAGCAGCACCTCGCGCGTCGCGATGCCGACCACCTTGCGGGTCGGAAACAGTCGCCCGATCGTGCGGGCGGCCGCGGCATCCCGGCGCTTGTCGTACAGCGGCATCACTACGTAGCGGTTGGCGATGTAGAAATTGATGTATGAGGCGGGCAGCCGGTCGCCGGCCCGCCGCGGATGGGTGCCGGCGCGCACGTCGACGCCCGCCGCCTCCGCGCTCGTCATGAACAAGGGCCCCGGCTGATGAATCTTGTGGACGGTGAGCCGCCGGCCGCGCGCATCGCGGGCATGACGCAGGCGTTCCCACGCGTCCCGCGAGATCTCGTACTGCGGATCCTTGCGATCCTCCGTCCATGTCAAGGCCACGTGGGCGGGTGCAGTGAAGCAGGCGAGCTCGTCGATGTGGCCGCCGGTCTCGTCGCCATAGACCCCTCGACCGAGCCAAATCACCGTGCTCACGCCCAAGTAGCGCCGCAACGTGTCCTCGATGTCCGTGCGCGAGAGCCCGGGATTGCGGTTCGGATTGAGCAGACACTCCTCGGTGGTGAGGCAAGTGCCCTGACCGTCGACGTGGATCGCGCCGCCTTCGAGCACGAAAGAGGTCCGGTAGCGGTCGGCTCCCTCGATCTGCAGCACCTTCTGCGCCACCTCGTCGTCGCGGTCCCACGGAAAATAGAGTCCTCCGGATAGGCCGCCCCAGGCATTGAACGTCCAGTCGACGCCGCGGCGCCGCCCCTTCGCATCGACCAGGAACGTCGGCCCGCAGTCGCGCATCCAGGCATCATTGCTGCTCATCTCGACCACCCGCACACGCGGCGCGAGCCGGGCGCGCGCGTTTTGAAATTGCGCGGCCGACACGCCCACCGTCACCGGCTCGCCGGCGGCAGATCGCTCGCGCGACGGCGGCGAAGGCCGCTTGTGCCGGCTTGGCGCCCTCGCGCCAGTTGTCAGGCCGCTCGGGCCAGAGCATCCAGCAACCGGCGTGGCGCTCGAACTCCGCGGGCATGCGAAAGCCGTCGCGGGCGGGAATCGACTTGAGTGTATGCAATGCGGGTCTCCGGGCGCGCATGCTAGCATTGCCGCTGTTTCCAGAGGAGCCACCGCATGTCCGAATCGAGGCCGATCACACTGCAAGTCCCCGCTGGGGGCGAGAAAATTACCGTCGCCAACGGCAAGCTGCGCGTGCCCGATCAGCCCATCGTTCCGTTCATCGAGGGCGACGGCACCGGTCCGGACATCTGGCGTGCGAGCGTGCGCGTGTTCGACGCGGCGGTGAATAAGGCCTATGGGCCGGCGCGCAGGATCCGCTGGATGGAAGTGTTCGCCGGCGAGAAGGCCAACAAGGCCTACAACAACTGGCTGCCCGATGAGACCGTGACCGCGTGCCGCGACTATCTGGTATCCATCAAGGGCCCGCTCACGACGCCCGTCGGCGGCGGGATCCGCTCCCTCAACGTGGCCCTGCGGCAGCTTCTCGATCTCTATGTCTGCTTGCGGCCGGTGCGCTGGTTCAAGGGCGTGCCCTCACCGGTGGTTTCGCCCGACAAGGTGGACATGGTCATTTTCCGCGAGAACACCGAGGACATCTACGCGGGCATCGAGTTCGAGGCCGGCTCGGCCGAGGTCAAGAAGTTCCTCGATTCCTTCAAGCAGAATTTTCCCAAGCAGTTTGCGAAGATTCGCTTCCCCGATACTTCCGGCATCGGATTGAAACCCGCCTCCAAGGAGGGAACCGAGCGATTGTTCCGCGCCGCCGTGCAGTACGCCATCGTCAACAAGCGCAAGAGCGTGACGATCGTACACAAGGGCAACATCATGAAATTCACCGAAGGCGCGTTCCGCAATTGGTCGTATCAGCTCGCCGAGCGCGAATTTCCGGATCAGGTGTTCACCTGGGAGCAATGGGAGCGCATCAAGACGGCGAGCGGCGAAAAGGAAGCGAATGCCCGGATGGACGCCGCCCGCAGATCCGGCAAGGTGATCATCAAGGACGCCATCGCGGATATCACCCTGCAGCAGGTGCTCACCCGTCCCGACGAATTCGACGTGGTGGCGACCATGAACCTCAACGGCGATTACTTGTCGGATGCGCTCGCCGCGCAGGTGGGCGGCATCGGCATCGCGCCGGGCGGCAACATCAACTACCTCACCGGCCACGCGGTGTTCGAGGCGACGCACGGCACGGCGCCGAAATACGCGAACCTCGACAAGGTGAACCCCGGATCGGTCATCCTGTCGGGCGAGATGATGCTGCGCTACATGGGTTGGACCGAGGCGGCGGACGCGATCATCGGCGCCATGGACAAGACCATCGCGCAGCGCACGGTCACGTACGATTTCGCGCGCTTGATGCAGGGCGCCACCGAGGTGAAGTGCAGCGAATTCGCCGATAACCTGATTCGGAATCTTTGAGATCGCGGAGCGCCGGCGCAGCGGGCGCCCGGCGCCGGCTCATATGCCCGCGAGATCGCGCACGTACTCGCGCTTTGCGAGCACCGCGCGCAGATCGGCGGCCGACACGCCGAGGTGCTCGAACACCCGATCCTCCGTGATGAGCTCCTCGCCCATCAATTGCGGATGCAATGTATGCGTCGCCAGCAGGTGCGCGGCGTGCACGGTGCCGGCAAGATCGGCGTGCGGCGACTGGCGGTAGCTGCGCCAATCGCTCGCCCCGTCCTGCACGTCCGCGGGCAAGTTCCATCGGCTCATGAGCGCGCGTCCGAACTTGGGCTCGAATTCCATGACGAGATCGACGAAGGTGCGCGCGTCCATGACGGTGCGCTGATCGGCCTCGAAGTGAGACAGTATTTTCAACGCGAGCGCGGCACCGGTCCGGTGCATCAGCCCCGCGAGAAACGCGCCCTCGGCATGCTGCCCGCGTTCGCGCGCGAGCTCCTTGGCCCACAAGCTCGATAACCAGGCTTCGCGCCACAGCTCCTCGGATTCCGGCTCGTGTCCCGGCGCGACGAAGACCTCTCCGCGCAGCACGATCGCCATGGCGATATTGCGTACCTCGGCGATGCCCAGCCAGGACACCGCCTGCTGCAGCGCCACGATGGGCGCGCGCGGGCGCAGCGCGGGTGAATTGGCGACCCGCAGGAGCTCTCCGGCCAGGGCCGGATCCGTCTGAATCAGCGTCGAGAGTTGCGCGGCCTCGATCTCGGGCTGGGCGGTGAGATCGACGAGCTGCGCGAACACGCGCGGCAGGGGTGCGATGCCCTGCGGCGCACCGAGCAGGTCGGCCAAATGGCAGCGCGCCGTCTGGCTGTGCAGCGACTTCAGTACCGCGGCTCGCTCTGAGCTCATGAAAATCCCTTGCTCCTGAAGAACCCTCGGGGAGTACGACAATTCATAGCACTGAGTCGGCCGGGCGGACCGATGCTTGAGCCAGACCTTGGAATTATGTCAAGTCGACCCGAACGCCTGGTCGAGCGCCTGCGCGAGGTCGCCCACGAGATCCTCGGCATCCTCTATGCCGATGGAAAGACGCACCGTTCCCGGGCCGATCAGCGATGCGGCGCGCTGCTCCGGCGTGTATTCCTGACCCGCCAGCAATTGAGGCGGCAGCACGAGCGATTCGCTCGAGCCCAGGCTCGCGGCGATGGAGAAGTACTGGAGAGCCTCGGCGAACCGATTTCCCTCCTTGAAACCCCCGTCCAGATCGAAGCTCACCACCGACCCGAAGTCGCTCATTTGCCGCCGGGCGAGATCGTGCTGCGGATGATCCGGCAGGCCCGGATAAAAGACCCGCTTCACGCGCGCGTGCTGCTCGAGGAAGCGGCTCACGGCCAGCGCGTTGGCGCACTGGCGCTCGTAGCGCAGAACGTACGTGCGCATGCCCCGCTGAATGAGAAAGGCCGCGTGCGGATCGAGCGTCGGACCCATCGACACGATGTCCTTGCGCATCTGGGCTATCAATTCGCGGCGCGCAATGATGGCACCGCCCATCACATCGCCGTGGCCCGAAGCGTACTTGGTGAGGCTGTGCAAAAAGACGTCGATATCGAAGCGGCCGTGGTTGTGAAAGCCCGCAAAGGTATTGTCCATCACCGTCAAGCATCCGGCCCGGCGTGCATGTGCCGTCAAATGCTCGATGTCGGCGATCTTGGTTACGGGATTGGTCGGACTCTCGAACAGCGCCAATCGAGTCTGCGTCTCGCGAAGGACGCGTTCGATCCCCGCGCGATCCTCGATCGACAAGAGGGTGTGCCTGACACCGTACCTCGCCAGCAGATGCTGCAGGAGATAGCGGGTGGGACCATAGGACTCGATGAAGGCGAGCACGTGATCGCCCTGCTTGCACAGCGCCAGTGTGGCGGCGGCGATGGTCGCAACCCCCGAGCCGACGAGCAGGCAATCCTCGCGCCCTTGCAGCGTCGCGAGCGTCAGCTCCAGCTGACGCAGGGTCGGATTCGACGTGCGCGAGTAATAAAATCCCGGGCGCTCGCCGCGCGCATAGCGCACGGTCTCCACGGTATCGTCGAATGAGAACTTGACGGACTGATAGATGGGCGCGACCAGGGGGCGATTGTCGGGAGGCACCTCGACTTCAGGGGGATGATTCAGGAACGTCTGGTGTTTCATCAGCGCCACGATAATCGAGGCGCCCCCTCATTGAAAGCACCGCCCGCCGGCGGCGTGACAGCGCGCTCCGCGCGAGGGGACTTCGCGCCGCGCGTCAGGGCGCCAGATAGCGGTCCAGCTCCGAATTGATGGCGCGGTCGGCCTCGAGACTCTGCACGAGTTCGTCGGAGGAAAGGCCCAAAGCACGGAAGGCGGCATCCTCGAGAAGCCGCGTCTGTGCGCGAAGCGCCGCGCCCTTTGCGGTGCAATCGGCCAGACGGCGCGCCGCGTTCACGATGTCGCACTCGGAGCTGCCTGCATCCGAGGGAGCGGATGCGTTCCAGCGCGTCACCACGGCCACGATCGACGGCGGCATCGCCCAGGCGATGACGACGCGCTGCGCGACGGCGCGATGAAACTCATCCACGATCCCATCGTAATCCGCGCTCGCCAGGGCAGATCCCGACCACTTGGCGAGCTCGTGCGCCTCACGCAGGGTCACGGCCTTGCCGATGTCGTGCAACAGGCCGCATAGATAGCAAAGTCCCGGCTCGCGCCCGAGCGCAAGGGCGAGCTGGCGCGACCACAGGGCGCTCGCGAGGGAGTGCCGCCACAGATGGCGCGCCTTGTGCTGATGGCCTGGAACATCGAGCATCTTGGCCTGCAGCGCGAGCGTGAACGCCATGTTCGCGACCTCATCGAGGCCGAGCCACGCGATCGCATGTGAAAGCGACACGATCGGCATCGCCGGCCGGTTGGGGGCCGACACGGCGATGCGCAGCACGTACAGAGTGAGGGCACGATCCGCCTTGATGACGTCCGATAGTTGCTGCGCATTGGCAGACTCACGCAGCTCCACGATCCGCACCGCCGCCTCGGGAAGCTTCGGCACGGCGAACGTTCCGCGCTCGAGGCTTTGCGCGAGCAGCGCGCGCACCAGGTCGCGACGGGAGTCCTGGCTCGAGGGATGATGCCGCGGATTCCTCATAAGAGCGATAGCGGCCGGATCTCGAACGACTTGAGTCGCGCCCGCCGGGTAAGCAGGTACACTCCTCCGTCATGAGCGCCGTTCCCGACCTGGATTCCGCTGCAGATCCGCAAACCGCGCCGGCAGGCGCGCCGGCGCGCCTGCGCGAGATCCCGTACAACTACACATCGCTCTCGGATCGCGAGATTGTCATCCGGCTTCTCGGCGAGTCGTCCTGGCAGCTGCTCGATGAGCTGCGCGCCGAGCGGCGTACCGGGCGATCCGCGCGGATGCTGTACGAGGTGCTGGGCGACATCTGGGTGGTCGACCGCAATCCCTTTCTGCAAGATGACCTGATCAATAATCCGCGCCGCCGCGCGCAGCTCATCGATGCCCTGCACCATCGTCTGCGCGAGGTGGAAAAGCGGTGCGACCCCGCCGATGAGCGACGCTCGCCCAAGGTGTTTCAGTTGCTGGCGGCGGCGCGGGCAGCCGTGGATCGCTTCCAGGCGCGATTCTCGGACATCATCGCCCTGCGCAAGCGGGCGCGGCGTGCCTTCCTCAAGCACACGCGCGCGGACAACATCCACTTCGACGGCTACGCCCGCGTCGCGCACGTGACTGACGCGACCGACTGGCGTGTCGAGCTGCCCTTCTTGGTGCTCACGCCCGATACCGAGACGGAGATTGCGCTGTTGGTGCGCGACTGCATCGAGCTCGGCCTCACTGTCATTCCGCGCGGCGGAGGCACCGGCTACACGGGCGGCGCGGTGCCGCTCACGCCCTGGTCCGCCGTGATCAACACGGAGAAGCTCGAGGGGCTCGGGGATATCGAGTGGACGACGCTTCCCGGCACCGACCGCCCGAGCCCGGTGCTGTACACGCAGGCCGGCGTCGTCACGCGCCGAGTGAGCGAGGCCGCCGAGCGGGAAGGTCTCGTGTTCGCGGTGGATCCGACCTCCGCGGATGCCTGCTGCATCGGCGGCAACATCGCGATGAACGCCGGCGGCAAGAAGGCGGTGTTGTGGGGCACGGCCGTCGACAATCTCGCCTGGTGGCGCATGGTCGACCCGGAAGGCGACTGGTTGGAGGTGACCCGCCTCGATCACAACCTCGGAAAGATACACGACGTGGCCGTCGCGAACTTCGAGCTCACCTGGAAGGACGGCCGCTCACCGCCGGATCGGGCGGCGGTTCTGCGCAGCGAGCATCTGCACATCGAGGGCGCGAAGTTTCGCAAGGCGGGACTCGGCAAGGACGTGACGGACAAGTTCCTGGGCGGCCTGCCCGGCGTGCAAAAGGAGGGCTGCGACGGCCTCATCACCTCGGCGCGCTGGATCTTGCATCGGGCGCCGACCCACATCCGCACGGTCTGTCTCGAGTTCTTCGGCCAAGCCCGTGAGGCCATTCCCGCGATCGTCGACATCAAGCGCTATCTGGACACCCGCGGCAAAGCCGACGGGGTGGTGCTTGCGGGGCTCGAGCATCTGGATGAGCGCTACTTGCGGGCCGTCGGCTACAGCACCAAATCCCGCCGCGGAACGCTGCCGAAAATGATCTTGTTGGGCGATATCGCCGGCGAGGACGCCGCGGCGGTGGCCGCCGCGACCTCCGAAGTGGTGCGTCTCGCCAACGGCCGATCGGGAGAGGGCTTCATCGCGGTGAGCCCGGCGGCGCGCCAGCAGTTCTGGCGCGACCGTGCAAAGACCGCGGCCATCGCGAAGCATACCAACGCATTCAAGATCAACGAGGACGTCGTCATTCCACTCGAGCGGCTCGGTGAGTACACCGACGCCATCGAGCGCCTCAACATCGAGCTCTCGATCCAGAACAAGCTCGAGCTCGTGGATGCGCTTTCAGCTTACTTGTCGGGCGACGGGTCGGGGCTCGACGCCGAGCAGGATGCCGTCGAGCGGCGCGGCGATGCGCTCGAGCTGTTGACTGCCGTGCGCGCCCGCTGGAGCTACTTGCTCGGCGCCATGGACGAGCCTCTCGAGAGGGCGCGCGCGCAGCTCGAGGTGCTCGGGGTCGTCCTGCCCGCCGCGGCGGCGGGCACGGTGTTCGATCGGCTCCAGGACCGCTGCATCCGGGTGAGCTGGAAATCGGAGCTGCGTGCCGAGCTCGCGCACATCTTCGGCGGCGCCTCGCTCGCTCCCATCCTTGCCGAATGCGACTCGCTGCACCGGCGCATCCTGCACGGGCGGCTCTTCGTGGCGCTTCACATGCACGCCGGCGACGGCAATGTGCACACGAACATCCCGGTGAACTCGGATAACTATGCGATGCTCAACGCCGCCAACCGGGCGGTCGCCCGCATCATGCGCATCGCGCGGCAGCTGAACGGCGTGATATCGGGGGAGCACGGCATCGGCATCACCAAGCTCGAGCACCTGACCCAGGAGGAGCTCGCTCAGTGGAACGCGTACAAGCGACGCGTGGATCCGGCCGGCCGCTTCAACCAGCTCAAGCTCGCTCCCGGGAGCGATTTGCGGCGTGCGTATACCCCGAGCTTCGGGCTGCTGGGCCACGAGTCCTTGATCATGCAGCAATCCGACATCAGCACCATCTCGGACGCGGTGAAGGATTGTCTGCGCTGCGGAAAGTGCAAGCCCGTTTGCGCGACCCACGTGCCGCGGGCAAATCTGCTGTACTCGCCCCGCGACAAGATTCTCGCCACCTCGCTCCTCATCGAGGCGTTTCTCTACGAGGAACAGACGCGTCGCGGCGTCTCGATCCAGCACTGGGACGAGCTGGCCGACGTCGCAGATCATTGCACGATTTGCCACCGCTGCGCATCGCCGTGTCCCGTCGACATCGACTTCGGCGACGTCTCCATGCTGTTGCGCGACGTGCTCCGCCGCATGGGCAAGAAGCGCCGGAACCCGGGCACGGCGGCGACGATGTTTTTCCTGAACGCCACGAACCCCAAGACCATCAAACTCGCACGCAAGGTCATGATCGACTGGGGATACAGGGCCCAGCGGATCGCGAACCGCGCGCTGCGGCCGCTCGCGCGAGCGCAAGCCCAGCGTCCACCCGCAACCACGGGCAAGCCGCAGGTGCTCGAGCAGGTCATCCATTTCGTGAACAAGCGCATGCCCGGCGGGCTACCCCGGCGCACCGCCCGCGCACTCCTCGATATCGAGGATCGCAACTACGTGCCCATCATTCGCGACCCGCAGGCGACCACCAGCGACTCGGAAGCGGTGTTCTATTTTCCGGGCTGCGGCTCGGAGCGCCTGTTTTCCCAGGTTGGGCTCGCCACCCAGGCCATGCTGTGGCACGTCGGGGTGCAGACCGTGCTGCCGCCGGGCTATCTGTGCTGCGGATACCCGCAACGCGGCGCCGGAGAATTCGAGAAGGCGGAGAAGATCATCACCGACAACCGCGTGCTGTTTCATCGCGTCGCCAATACCCTCAATTATCTGGATATCAAGACCGTCGTGGTGAGCTGCGGCACCTGTTTCGATCAGTTGCAGCGTTATGAATTCGACCAGATATTCCCCGGATGCAAGATCCTGGACATCCACGAATACCTGTTGGAGAAGGGCGTTGCGCTGACGGGCATCACCGGCACGCGCTACATGTACCACGATCCCTGCCACTCACCCATGAAGCGGCACGACCCGCTCAAGGTCGTCAATACGCTCATGAACAGCGCGCAGAATGGCCTCATCGAGGCGAACGAGCGCTGCTGCGGCGAATCCGGAACACTCGCGCTCACGCGGCCGGACATCTCGACGCAGGTGCGCTTTCGCAAGGAACGCGAGGTGCTCGCCGGCGTCGAGCGAATACGGCAAAGCGGCCACCTGGGCGAGGTCAAGGTGCTGACCTCCTGTCCCTCGTGCCTGCAGGGACTCAACCGTTTCAAGGACGACGCCGATCTGGATGCGGACTACATCGTGGTCGAGATTGCGCGCCATCTGCTCGGCGCCGACTGGATGGCGGACTATGTTCGCCGCGCCAACTCCGGCGGTATCGAGCGCGTGCTGGTCTAGGAGCGCGCACCGAGCAGCGTTCACGCAGCCGGCGGCATCCCTGCGGCGGACCGTCGCACTCGTCGGAGAAGCGCCACGCAAACAGCGAGCGCGAGCAGCGACCACGGATCGAACGCCCCCACGCCGCCGCTGTAGGGCGAGGGGGTGACGGTGAGCGTCGCGCTCGCGGTCGGTGAGTTCCCGACGGTGTTGGTGCAATACACCGTGTAGCTGAAAGTCCCGACAGAGATCGGGGTTACCGAGTACGTACCTGAAATGGCCAATCTGCCGTGCCAGCCGGTCTGCAATGCGTTCGCGTTGCCACCCGCGGTGCAGAACACCGCGTCGGGCGAATCCCAGGTGAGCGTGGTCGTGGTATCGGCGGGAATGGTGCTCGCACCGAGGACGAATGTCGGGAGCACCGGCGGGGCCGTGGCCGAGGCGGCGCTCACATCCCCGGGATTCCCGTTCTCGGCCGAAAGGGCGGTCGAGGTCGCGAGGACCGCAAGCATCCCCAATACAAAGAAACGTAAAGCCATCCACCTCTCCCGGACCAGTTGGGCTGTAAGACTAACGCATCGGCAGAAAGTTTAATCGGCTGCTTTATCGAGCTTGCCGGCGCGCGACATCCACAAACCCACGCCCACGATCATCAGCGTGACGGCCGTCAGGGTGAGCGTCGCGAGCACGTTGATCTCCGGACTCACCCCCAGCCGCACCTTCGAGAAGACCACCATGGGCAACGTGCTCGCGCCGGGACCCGAGGTGAAGCTCGAGATGACCAGATCGTCCCAGGAGAGCGTGAAGGCCAATAGCCAGCCGGACAGAATCGCCGGAAAAATGATCGGCAGCGTGATGAGAAAGAACACCTTGACCGGGCGGGCGCCCAAATCCATGGCGGCCTCCTCGAGCGCCGTGTCGAACGTCGCCATGCGCGACTGCACGATCACCGTGACGTAAGCCATGGAGAATGTCATGTGTCCGATGGTCATCGTCGTCACGCCGCGACCGGCCGGCCAACCGATGATCTGCTCCATCGCCACGAACAAGAGCAGGAGGGAGAGTCCCGTGATCACCTCCGGCATGACCAGCGGAGCGGTGGTCATCGCGTTCAAGGTGAATCGGCCCTTGAACTGCGCGAAGCGCGCGAGGCCGAATCCGGCGAGCGTGCCCAATATCACCGACCCCGTGGCGTTGATGACCGCGACCTTGAGCGAGATCCAGGCGGCGTCGAGGATCTCCTCGTTGTGAATGAGCGAGTAATACCACTTGAGCGTGGGCGAGTTTGCCGCATCCCACACGGTCACGAGCCTCGAGGCGTTGAAGGAGAACACGACCATCGACAAGATGGGGATGTACAGAAACGCAAAGCCGAAGGCGAGACAGCTGACGACGAAATACGAGCGTCGCCCGTTCATGCCGCGGACGCCGATTCGCGCGACTGCACGCTCTGGTACCACATCATGAAGGGCACGAGCAGCAGAAGCAGAAGGATGGCCACTGCGCTCGCCACGGGCCACGCGCGGTTCGAGAAGAACTCGTCCCAGAGGACCCGCCCGATCATGAGCGCATTCGGGCCGCCGAGGAGCGCGGGGATGACGAACTCGCCCACAGCCGGGATGAACACGAGCATCGATCCCGCCAGGATGCCGTTCCGCGACAAGGGCAGGGTGATCTTGTAGAACGCCTGCCAGGGTCTGCAGCCGAGATCTTCCGCCGCCTCGAGGAGCTGCCAGTCCATCTTCTCGAGATTCGCATACAGCGGCAGGATCAGGAAAGGCAAGTACGAGTACACGATGCCGACGTACATGGCGAAGGGCGTGTAGAGCATGTTGAGCGGCTCGTGAATCACCCCGAGCGCTAGCAGCACGTTGTTGATGACGCCGTTCGCCTTCAGGAGTCCGATCCAGGCATAGACACGCAACAGAAGCGACGTCCAGAAGGGCAGCACGACCAGGAAGAGGAGGATGTTTCGAGTCGTCGAAGTCGCGCGCGCGATGCCGTATGCGATCGGATAGCCGATGATCAGGCACAGAACCGTCGATATGAACGCCACCTTGATCGAGTTCAGGAACGCGTGCACGTAGAGCGGGTCGGTGAACAAAAACGCATAATTCTGGAAATTGAGCCTGATCGCGAGCGAGTTCTTGCCCACCCATTCGAGCAGCGGTTTGTAGGGCGGGATCGCGAGATCGACGTCGGAGAAGGAGATCTTCAGGACGATGACGAACGGGACCACGAAAAAAAGCAGCAGCCACAAGTAAGGAAGCGTCACCACCAGCCCGCGGCCGGAGATACCGACTTTGCTCAAGAGCGCGCGCCGCGTCATCGCATCAGCGCGTCACGACGACCGGGCTCGAGGCGTCCCAGGAGAGATAGACCTGCTGTTCCCAGGTGATCGCCTCGGCGTGCCGCGAGGTATTCGGTTGCGTGACCCGCACCACCTTGCCGGTGTTCAGCTTGACCAGATAGATGGACAGATCACCGAGGTACGCGATGTCCTGGACGGAACCGCGGACCACGTTGTCGTTCGAATGTCCTGTGCTCGGTGGAGGCGCCGTGGACATGAAGATCTTCTCGGGACGGATCGCAGCCCAGACCACGGCCTCCGGCGCTGCGCTGATGCCGTGGCTCACATATATGACGGCGCCCAGCTCCTCGGAGACGATGCGCACGTGTTCCGGCTCATCCTCGAGAAGCTTGCCTTCGAAAATATTCACCGAGCCGACGAAATCGGCGACGAACTTCGACGACGGAAACTCGTAGATCTCCGACGGGGTTCCCGCCTGCACGATCTCTCCGTGGTCCATGACGCCGATCCGGCTCGCCAGTGTCATGGCTTCCTCCTGGTCGTGCGTGACCACGAGAAACGTGACGCCGAGCTTGTCCTGCAGCCCGATCAGCTCGAACTGCGTGTGCTCGCGCAGTTTCTTGTCGAGCGCCCCCAACGGCTCGTCGAGCAGCAGCACTTTCGGCCGCTTGACGAGCGAGCGGGCGAGCGCCACGCGCTGGCGCTGTCCGCCGGAGAGCTGATTCGGCTTGCGCTTGCCGAAGCCGCCGAGCTTCACGAGCTCGAGCATGGTGGCTACGCGCTCGGCGATCTCGCCCTTCGGGACGCCGTCCTGTTTCAGGCCGAAGGCGACGTTTTGCTCGACGGTCATGTGCGGGAACAGCGCGTAGGACTGGAACATCATGTTCACCGGGCGCTCGTACGGGGGCACGCCGGTCATGTCCTCGCCGTCGATCAGGATCCGCCCAGAGGTGGGCGTCTCGAAGCCCCCGAGCATGCGCAAGAGCGTCGTCTTGCCGCATCCGGAGGCACCCAACAGGCAGAAAATCTCGCCCTTGTAGATCTTCAGGCTCACATCGTCCACGGCCTTGAAGTCGCCGAAGGACTTGGTGACCCGCTCGATCTCGACGTAGGGCCGGGCGCTCGGATCGCGCCACGGCGCGGTCTTGACGGCTTCGCCTAAGTTAGCCACGCCTATTGGCACGCCTATTGGCCCGTCTTGAATTTCTCCCACATGCGCGTGATGACACGTGTCTGTTCGGGAGAATCGGCGAGCTGGACCGCAAGCTTTTCGCGCAGCTCCGGCGGCGGATAGATGGCCGGATCGTCCTTGACCGACTCGAGGAGATAGGGCTGCGAGGCCAGGTTGGCGTTGGCGTAGCGCTTGAAATTGCTGATGTCGGCGATGACCTTCGGCTCCATGATGTAGTTGATGTATGCGTAGGCGCTGTCGGGGTGCGGAGCGTCCTTCGGAATGGCGAGCATGTCGAACCAGAGTATCGAGCCTTCCTTCGGCACGACGTAGGAAATGTCGATGCCCTTATTCGCCTCGTGCGCTCGATCACGGGCCTGAAGCACATCGCCGTTGTACCCGACCGCCACGCACAGATCTCCGTTGGCGAGCGCCTCGATGTATTCCGATGAGTTGATGTTGCGAATGTAAGGCCGGATCTTGAGAAGCGTCGCCTCCGCAGCTTGCGCGTCCTCGGGCTTCTGGGAATTGGGGTCCTTCCCGAGATAGTTGAGCACCGCGCGCATCATCTCGGCGGGCGAGTCGAGCACGCTGATGCCGCATTTGGCGATCTTGGACGCGACCGCCGGATCGAACACCAGACGCCAGCTATCGAGCGGCGCATCGGGCATGAGCGCCCTCACCATTTTCTCGTTGTAGCCGATCCCGTTGGTCCCCCACATGTAGATGACGCCGTGGGCGTTGCCCGGATCGTGCATGGCCACACGCGCCATGAGCTGCGGATCCATGTTCTTCAGGTTGGGAAGCTTGGATTTGTCGAGGGTCAAGTAAACCCCGGCCTTGATCTGGCGCTCGAAGTACGAGGCCGTCGGAACGACCACGTCGTAGCCGCTCGAGCCTGCGAGGAGCTTGGTCTCGAGCGTCTCGTTGGAGTCGTAATAGGCGGCATGCACGGTAATGCCGGTCTGCTTGTCGAAATCGGACAGTGTCCCCGGCGCGAGGTAATCGGACCAGATGTACAGGTTGAGCACCTTGCCCGCCCGCGCGGACTCGCCACCGGAGCCGCTCGTGGCTCCGCCCTGGTCGGTGCCGGGCTTGCCGCCGCCGCACGCGACAAGCAACGAGAACAAGCCGAGCGCGAGCACCCGCGTCCCGCGACCGAGCAGCCGTCGAACACCACACATCAAGCGCGTCCCTCTTGGATTTTTCGAGCGCTAGTTATATCGCAGGGCCGCTCGCGGCGACAGGGCCATGGCGAAACTTCCGGCGCGGGCATCCGCCATCAATCGCCGGCGGCGGTCACACGTTCAAGAGAAGATGCTCGCGCTCCCAGGAGCTGATCACTTGCGCGAAGGTCTCGTACTCGGCCTCTTTCACGGCTGTATACGCGAGCACGAAGCGGTCCCCGAAGACGTCCACCAGCGGCTTCGACTCGCGCAAAAGGCGCAGCGCCTCGGCGAGCGTGCGCGGCAAGGCGATGGCGAGGTCGTAGGCGCTGCCCGCGATCGGTTCCGAGGGCTTCAGGCCCTCGACCATGCCGAGATAGCCGCAGGCGAGGGAGGCCGCGATTGCAAGATACGGATTCGCATCGGCGCCACCGACGCGGTTCTCGACCCGCCGCGCCTCCGCCCCCGACATCGGCACCCGTAGGCCCGCCGTGCGGTTGTCGTAGCCCCAATGCACGTTGATGGGCGCGGAGGAGTAGCGGCTGATGCGCCGGTAGCTGTTTACGTTCGGCGCGAACAGCGACATGGCGCCCGGGAGATATTTCTGCAATCCGGCAATGTGACCGAAGAACAGGGACGACGGGGAGCCGTCGGCATTCGAGAAGATGTTCTTGCGGGTGCGCGAATCGACGATGCTTTGGTGCAGGTGCATGGCGCTGCCGGGCTCCTTGGCCATGGGCTTCGCCATGAAGGTCGCGTACATCTTGTGGCGCATCGCCGCCTCGCGCGCTGTGCGCTTGAACAGGAAGGCCTGGTCGGCGAGCGCCATCGGGTAGCCGTGCAGCAAATTGATTTCCATCTGCGCCGCGCCCGACTCGTGGATCAGCGTGTCGATCTCGATGTCCTGCGCCTCGCAAAAGGAGTACATGTCGTCGAACAGCGGATCGAACTCGTTCACCGCGGCGATGCTGTAGGCTTGCCGGCCGATCTCGGGGCGGCCCGACCGGCCGACCGGAGGCTTGAGCGGATAATCCGAATCGATGTTCGGCTCGACCAGAAAGAACTCGAGTTCCGGCGCCACCACCGGCTCCCAGCCGTGGGCTTCGTACAGCTCGAGCACCCGGCGCAGCACATAGCGCGGCGACATGGTCACCGGCCGGCCATCACCATAAAAGCAGTCATGAATCACCTGGGCCGTCGGCTCGGCGGCCCACGGTACGACCCTCACGGTCTTCGGATCGGCCTTGAGCACGATATCGATGTCGGAGGGATTCATTGCACTCTGGTCGTCCGGATAGTCTCCGGTGACGGTCTGCAGGAAGATGGCTTCCGGCAAACGCATGCCCTCCTCCTCCGCGAACTTCTCGGCCGGCATGAGCTTGCCTCGAGCGACGCCCGCCATGTCCGGGATGATCGCCTCGACCTCGGAAATACCGTGTTCTTTCAAGAACTGCTGAATCGTGCTTGCCATAAACTCACCTTGTACCTGCGGCGCGCCGCCGGCTTGCTTTGCCGAATGCGGCGAAGAGCGCGCGCGAAAACGGATTCTGCTGAAACTCCCATTCCGGGTGCCATTGCAATCCGAGCGCGAAGCTCGGTGCATCGGAGACTCGGAAGGCCTCGATGACTCCGTCGGGAGCCCGGGCCTCGACGCTCAAGCACTTGCCCAAGGTCTCGACGCCCTGCCAATGCAACGAGTTGACTTGCAGCCGATCTCGTCCGGCAATTTCGCGCAGCACCCCTCCAGGCTCCAGCAGGACCTCATGCGCGGGCCCATACTGGACCTCGAGCGGCATGGACTCGTCCTCGCGGTGGTCGGAGAACCCGACCTCGTGCAGCCGCTGATGCAGCGTGCCGCCGTAGGCAACATTCATCTCTTGAAATCCCCGGCAGATCGCGAGCACGGGCAAACCGGCGGCGATCGCCTGAGGAATCAACGGAAGCGTCGTAGCATCCCGACTTGGATCATGTAGCGTTCCCGGCTCGCTTGCCGGGCCTCCGTAATGGTGTGGTTCGACGTTCGATGGACTGCCGGTGAGCAACAATCCGTCGCAGACTTCAAGCAGCGCGCCCAGGTCGATTCCGGGGCCGAGCGCGGGCACGAGCACCGGCAGCGCGTTCGCGCCTGCGGCGACGGCGTTGATGTACTTCTCGCCGGCCATGTGGAAATAGTGGTTTCCAAACAGCCGGCGATCGGCCGGAATTCCGATGACGGGCAAGCGAGGCATGTTTAAGATATTAAACGCCCGGTGGAGTCACCGAGCTTTGTTAACGGGTGTATTACACCACACCGGTTGCACGGCGTCCCGCCACGGCGCACATAACTGGCCAAGATTTAGGCATTTCCTATACTTAGCCGCGATTGCTGCCATGCGCCATTGTTGCGCCGGGTGCCATTCACCCGGTAGGCTCACAGGCGTCCCGACCTGTCAATAGCCCCAAAATCTTAAACACTTCGACGATCAGAACCTTGCGCCTGCGCTCACCCCCCGCCCGCTCCTACTACGCCGCATCGGCCCCCGAGGTTGCGCCGGGCCGGCGCGAGGCGCTTTTGGGAGAGCACCGCACGGACGTCGTCGTGATCGGCGCCGGGATCACCGGTTGCTCTGCGGCATTGCATCTGGCGAAGCGCGGCTTCGAGGTCGCGGTGCTCGAGGCACGCTCCGTTGGCTACGGGGCGTCCGGCCGCAGCGGCGGGCAGACGATTTTCGGACTCGCCGCGGGTCAACCGGCGCTCATCGAGCAGGTCGGGCGCGCAGATGCCCGGCGCCTGTTCGACATGTCGGTGGAGGCCCTCGAACTCACCCAGACACTCATCCGCGAGCACGGCATCGACTGCGACTACCGGCCCAATCATGTGCACGTCGCGACCAAGCCGCGTCAGGTCGGGGAAGTTCGGGCATGGGTCGAGGAGTTGCATCGGGAATACGGCTATGACTCGGCTCAGTTTCTCGATCGCGACGCGCTTCAGGCGCACGTGCGAAGCCCGCGATATCTCGGCGGTCTGATCGATCCGCGCAGCGGCCACCTACACCCACTCAAGTACACCCGGGGCCTCGCGCGCGCGGCTGAGGCGGCGGGCGCACGCATATTCGAGAACACGGCGGCGCTGCACTTCGAGGAAGGCACGGAGATAAAAGTGCGCACGTCGGGCGGCATCGTGCGCTGCCGGCATCTGGTGCTCTGCGCGAATGCCTACGTAGGTGCGTTGGCCCCGCGTCTCGCACGGCGCATTCTCGGCGTCGGGACCTACATCATCGCGACGCAGCCCCTGCCGCCTGCGCGCGCGCGCAGCCTGCTGCCGAGCAATGCAGCGGTTGCCGACATGAACTGGATCCTGGACTATTTTCGCTTATCGGCGGACTTCCGGATCCTGTTCGGCGGGCGCGTGAGCTATAGCGCCTGGGAGCCGCCGGGGCTGGCCGAGTCGATGCGCCGACGCCTGTTGCGCGTATTCCCGGACGCCGCGGACCTGGAAGTCGAATACACCTGGGGAGGCTATCTCGACATCACCATGAGCCGGGCGCCCGACTTCGGACGTCTCGCACCCAACATCTTCTACCTGCAAGGCTTTTCCGGGCACGGCATGACGCTCACGGCGCTGGCCGGCAAGCTGGTCAGCGAGGCGCTGGCAGGCACCGCGGAGCGTTTCGATGTGTTCGCGCGTCTGCCGCACCGGGATTTTCCCGGCGGCCCGCTATTGCGCCGGCCCTCGCTGGTCCTCGCGATGCTCTACTACCGCCTGAAGGACCTGCTGTAGGGGCGCAACCGACTCGGCGTTCGCGCAGCTTGCTTGGGAGCCGGGGCGTCCCCCGGCCCTGGCTCCGGCGGCATTTCTGCGCGATGCCGCTCCATTGATCTATTGACCGCCCCGGCGCCGGGGGCGGATATATAGCAAGAACCGAAATTGCTCCCGCTCAACGCAGGAAGATCATCGACCGGCAGGGGCACTCGACCGCTTCAGACACTATTCTCTTTGACGATACCCGCGCCGTCCGCCCTGCCGCGGGGAGCAAATTTTGGTGCAGCTATTCGCCGCGGTGGCGCTCCGCGCCTCGAGGCCCCGCGGGTGCTCCTGTCGACACCCGCGGCGCCGCCTCGCCGCCGTCGACGGCAAGCACGGCCTCGAGAAGCACGCCCGCCCCCGCGGCGAGGGCTTCCGGGCTCGCCCATTCCTCGGGGGTGTGGCTGCGGCCGTCCTTGCACGGAATGAAGGCCATCGCCGCCGGCGCAATCTGGGTGAGAAACGCCGTATCGTGGCCGGCGCCGCTCGCCATGGTCAGGCTCGTGAGCCCGAGCCGCGAGGCGCTGCGGCCGAGCAGCTCGCGCAACTGCGGATCGCAGAGCGCCGGCGGATTGTCCGAGAGGCTCGCGAGCCGGCTGCGTACTACGTCGGCCTTGCGTGCCGCGGCCGTGCTCTCCGCCTCGAGCGCCACCCGAAAGTCTTCCATCAGGCGGCGATCCTCGCTGCGCGCATCCACCACGATGCGCGCGCTGCGCGGGATGACGTTGCTGCCGCCCGGCAGCACCTCGACAACGCCCACCGTCGCGACGAAATGTCCCCGGTCGCTCTGCGCGAGCTCGAGCGCCTGGTCGTGAATCCAGCCGATCAGGTGCGCGGCCGCGATCAGCGGATCGCGGCGGCCGATCATCGGAGTCGTACCGGCGTGTCCCGCCGTACCCTGAAATTCGACTTCCAGCCGCATGATGCCGACGATCGCGGTGACGAGACCGATGTCGATTCCTTTAGCCTCGAGCACCGGTCCTTGCTCGATATGCAGCTCGAAGGCCGCTGCGATGTCGCTGCGTCGCGCGTTGGCGAGGCGCTTCGGATCGCCGCCGACGCATTCGAGCGCGCGCTCCAAGGTTTCACCCTTCGGATTCGTCAGTGCCAGATGATCCGGCGCCAGAAAACCGCTCATGCCGCGGCTGCCGATGCAGGAGAGGCCGAACTCGTTCGGCTCCTCCGCCAAAAAATCCACGATCTCGAGTGCATGCTCGAGTTGCGCGCCCGCCTCCTCGAGAGTGCGCGCAATGGCGATCCCGGCCGCGACGCCGGCCATGCCGTCGAAGCGGCCACCTGCCGCCACCGAGTCGCTGTGCGAGCCGACCATGATGGCCTTTCCGGCCTGCTTGCCTTCGCGCCGGCCGATGAGATTGCCCGCGGCATCGGTGCGTGTGTTCAGGCCCGCTTCTCGCATGCGTTCCTCGAGCCATGCACGGCCCTCCAGGAACAACGGCGAGAAGGCTAGGCGGGTGTAGGGCCGACCGGGTTCGGTGATGGTGCCCAAGGCCATCAGATCGCCCCACAGCCGATCCGCGTCGATGCGCATGTTCACTTACCGGCGGTGACTTCAGGCCGGGCCGCGCCAGGCGGGGCCGCGTCAGGGAGGGCAGCCACAGGCCGGGCCGCGCTGGGCGGGGCCGCCTGCGGGCGAGCGGCATCGGGGCGCCCTCGTGGCCGGTCTGCACCCGCGTGCGGCCGCAGAAAACGGCCTTCACCTGCCTTGTTGAGAATGCGACTGCCGTCGAACACGAGCTTGCCGCGGACGAACGTGGCACCCACCCGGATGCGCATTTCGCGTCCGTCGAACGCGCTCCATTGCACGGCCGAGAGGCTCTTCGAGGCATCGAAGACGAAGCGTCCCGGCTCGGCGATCACGATGTCGGCATCGCAGCCGATGTCGAACGAACCCTTGCGGTCGCGCAGCAGAAAATGGCGCGCAGGCCCGTCGCACAACATTCTCACGACCATCGTCGGCGACAGTCCGCGCTCTTCGCAGCCCGTCCAGAAAGCGGGCAGCAGACTCTCGAGGCCCGGGCCGCCCGAGGAGTTCTTGAAGATATTCGGGTTCGACTTGCGCTCGAGCCCCCAGGCTACGTGATCGGACGACACGAAGTTGCAGTGGCCGGCGGCGATGTGCGTCCAAAGGAGCTCGACCTCGGATTGCGGCCGGACCGGCGGATAGTGCTTGAGCTTTGCGCCCAGGCGCTTCATGTCGGATTCGCCGTTCAGCATGAGGTACTGAACGCAGGTCTCGATGCTCGCCTTGTGCCCGGCCGCCTTGTAGCTCTCGCACAGCTCGAAGCCTCGCGCGAGCGAGCAATGCACGACGTGAGCGCGGGCGCCGGTGAGCGCACCGAGCTCGAAGATGATCGCGGTCGCCAGATGCTCGATCAGCGGCGTGTGCGCGCGACCAAACGCGTCCCAGCCCGTGTCCTTGGCCTCGGTGAGGCGCGCGACGTTCTTGCGCGTGAGCTCTTGCATCTGATTGTGCACGCCGCAGGCCAGTCCGCTCGGCGCAATCAGCGCGAACGCATCGTGCAGGAGATCCTCCTCGATCCGCGGAAATCGCCCCGGTGCGGCCTCGAAGGTCGAGAACTTGAAGGCACACGCCCCCGCCTCTATCAGGCCGGCGATGGTCGACGTGCCATGCGCCTCGGAGATGGTGGCATAGAGCGCCGCATCGACGTGGCACTCGCGCTCGACCTGCTTCGCCTTGGCGCGCAAAAGCTCGCCGTGCCAGACCGGCTCCGGATCGTCGTACGGCATATCGACCATGGTCGTGACGCCGCCCGCGGCGGCGGCCCGCGAAGCCCGGCCGAGCCCTTCCTGATCGGCCTGGCTGCCCGAATGGACCTGTCCGTCGATCACGCCCGGCATCACCCACTGCCCGCGGGCATCGATCTTTTGAGCGCCGGCGGGCGGCGTTCCCCGGCCGACGAAGGCCACCTTCCCGTTCGAGACCGCCACAAAGCCGTCTTCGACGACGCGGTGAGCGAGCACCAGGTTGCCCGTTACGACGAGATCGAAATCCGCCATGGTCAGTCCTCCTCAGTGGGCCAGCGCTTGAGCGCGGGCACCGCGATGCCGAGCAGATCGAGCGCGCGCGCCGCAGTCTGGGTCGCGATCTCCTCGAGAGTGCCGGGGCGCGTGTAGAACGCCGGCACGGGCGGCATAACGATAGCACCGAACCGTGTGACGTTGGCCATGAGCTCGATGTGGCCGAGGTGCAGCGGCGTCTCGCGCACCAGGAGCACCAGGCGGCGCCGTTCCTTCAAACACACGTCCGCGGCACGCACGATGAGATTGTCGCCGAGCGACACCGCGATCCCACCCAGGGTGCGCACCGAGCAAGGCGCCACCAGCATGCCCAGGACCGCGAACGAGCCGCTGGCGATCGGCGCTGCGATATCCCGGAAGGCATGGCAGACGTCGGCCAGTGCCTCGACCTCGCCCAGGCTGGAGTCCGTCTCCTGCAGGATGGTACGGCTCCCCGCCGGGGAGACGATGAGATGCGTCTCGAACGTGCCGAGCTCGCGCAGCAGCTTCAACGCGCGGATGCCGTACACGGCACCGGAGGCACCCGAGATCGCGACGACGACGCGCGGTTTCACTTCAACCAACGGCGGCGATCGGGCGGCAGCCGTTCCTCGAGCCATTGCCTCACCGCCGCGCGCACGGCGGCAGGCACCTGGGCGCGCTCGTGGCCCTCGAGCCGGTCGCCCGGCTTGACGGTGGCATCGAACCCGACCTTGGTGACTCGTCCGTCCTGCTCCATGGGCTCGGAGCGCACGCTCGGCGAGTTGGGCGCAAGATACAGATCGCGCTCCAGGCGCATGCGGTTGGTACGCGCCCAGTCGACCGCGACCGCGTCCCACGGATCGACGTCCTCGTCCACCACCGTGACCCGCTTCACGATGCTCGCGGCGCTGAACAGCGCGAATATCAGCGCACGTGCCTGCCCCGGGCGCGCGGCGGTCAGCTGCACCACCACGTCGGTGCGGCCCCCTCCCGCCTCGGTGACGGCGATGTCGCGCACATTGGGGGCGACGGCGGTCACGGCCTCGAGCAATCCTGCCGCGATCGGCAGCGCGGCGAGGTACAGATGCTCACGGTGATACCCCGGCTCGATGACCTGCAGGATCGCATCGGCGCGGCGCGTGAGCGCGCTGAATGTCGCCAGATAGCCGCTGCCGTAGTTCTCGTACATGCCGTGATATTCTGACACGAGGCCTTCCTCGATCGTCTGACGCGCGTCGATGCGGCCCTCGATGACCAGCTCCGCCTCGGCCGGCACCATCAAGTCCACCGTATGCGCGGGCGCGACTCGCACGGGCTCACCCAGCAGGGCGCCCGCGCATTCCATCTCGTCGTCGCCGACCTTCAGGTACAGGCAAGCCGCGAGCTGAATGGCCGGATGCGCCCCCACGATGACGGCGATATCGAGGTCGCGGCCCGAGTCCGCCGCGCGGCGCGCGAAAAGCGCCAGGTGATGATTGGGTGCGATGCCGATCATGGCGCGGCGGCTATCGAGAACCGCGAGCCGGGCGAACGACAGGTTGCCACGCCCGCTGTGGGGGTCGCGCGCCACGATGGCACCCGCCGTGATGTAAGCCCGGTTCTCGCGCTCGAAGAAACGGGGTATCGGCAGACCCTCGAGCGGGGCCTCGGTGACCGTCACGCTCTGGACAGGCGCCGCCGTCGTCGCCAGGGGCCCGATGGGTGCCGCGATGGCCTCGCGCAAGCGAGGCAGGATGCGATCGACCTGCGTGCCGAGCGCCCACGCGATGCGCTCCCGGCCGTTCAGGAGATTGCCCGCGGCGCGCAGCTCCGTACCCCGGATCCGCTCGAACAGGACCGCCGGACCCGCATCCGCCGCGGACAGGAACGCCGACATCTCGAAGCACGGGTCCACCGGCTTGTCGACGCGCAACAGCTCGCCTTGCCGCTCGAGCTCGGCCATGAACGGACGTATGGACTGCTCAACGCTCACGCACGTACCATCGCGCAACTTTCACGGCCCGCATATTATTCGCTTTGGCGCCCGCAGACATAAACCAACTACAGGAGACTGCTTGACCGTCATCGTCAACACCCGCTCGGACATCAATCTGACGGCGCTTTATCGCGTCGCCTGGCGGCGGGAAAAGGTGCGCATCGGCGATGAGGCCCTGAAGCGCATCGCATCCAGCCGGGCCGCGTTTCTCGAGCTCATCGACAAGGATCCTTCCGTCGTAATCTACGGCGTGACCACCGCCATGGGTGAGAGGGCCAGCCATCGGCTGACCCATCTGGAGCGGGACCAGCACGCGCGCATCAAGCCGTTTCCCGCGGCGACCTCGTTCGGGGATAACCTCCCCGATCGCACCGTGCGCGGCATCCTGTTCGCACGGCTGACGAATTTCCTGGAAGGCCATTCCGCCACCACGCCGCGCATTGCGCAGGCGGTTGCCGCGATGCTCGACGGCGACCCGTTGCCGCCGGTCCCATCTTCCGGCCAGGGCGGCGCCGGCGAGATCCTGGCGCTCTATCCGCTGTTTGCGGAGCTTTCCATGCGTTTCGACCTCGAGGTCAAGGAGCGCGGATCGCTCATCAACGGCTCGCCCTGCGCAGCGGCGCTGATCGCGGATGCTGCCATTGCCGCGCGTCGGCGGCTGCAGCTCGCGATCGAGACCTTCGCCCTTTCCATCGAGGCGTTCCGGGCACCGCTCGAGCATTACGACGAGGCTCTGGAAGCGCTCTGGGGCGATGAGGACGAGGCGGCAGCCCTGCGCTCGTTGCGCAACTACCTGGGGGACGTCGGCGGACGCCGCAACTACCAGGCGCCGGTGAGCTATCGCATCGTGCCTCGCATCCTCGGGCACGCGCACCGCGCCGTCTCGGCGGCGGAGCGCGCCGCCCGCATATCGCTCGCCTCGGTCTCCGACAATCCGGTGTACTTGCCGGCGGACGCACAGCATCCCTTCGGGCGCTGCATCAGCACCGGCGGCTATCACAATGCCATGGCGGCGCCGGTCCTCGACGATCTCGCGGGCATATGGGCGGATATCTGCCTCCTTTGCGACCGCCACAGCGGCAAGCTGCTGAACGGGCAGGTCTCGCACTTGCCCGATCAGCTGCTCGTCGGCCGGCAGCCGGGTCAGAGCGACGGGCGCGGCAACATCGGTTATGTGCCGATGGCGGCGAACGGCTACATCGAGCAGGCCAAGACTGCCGCGCAGCGCACGTTCATCCCCGGGAGCGATGCCGGGACCGGGCAGGACGATGTGGGGACCCCGGCATTCCTCGCCTGGACCAAGGAGGCGCGCGCCGCCCGGTGCCTCGACGCCTCTCTCGCCATGCTGGCGGTCGTCGCCTCGCAAGCGCTGTACGTCACCAACCGGGAGGCGCCGAGTCCGCTGAAATCGTTCACCGAGCTTATCCGCGCGTACGTCCCCCCGGTGAACGAGGACCGCATCCTGGGGCCCGAGCTTGGCCGCCTCACCGATGCCATCACGGCGAAAATCTTCGCTCCCGACTCGAATATCGACTCGAAGAGCGCGTGAGGCGGCCTGCTCGCGGGTGCCGCTCGCCGGCGCAGCAGTCCCTGATCGCCGATTGCCGCGCGGGGCGTATCGGCCGCCGCGACTTCCTGCGCTATGCCGCGCTTCTCGGGATGGCGGCACCGCTCTGCTCGCGCGCTGCGGACGCCGCCGACTCGAAAGCCGGTCCCGGCCTCGTTACCGTGGGCATGCCGGTGCCGGCAGGTCTCATCGATCCCTTGATCATCGCGGATACGGGCAGCGTCTGTCTCTTGAGCCAATGCGCCGAATACCTCGCGGTCTCGGACCCGGACCTTCACCTCGTCCCGCAGCTCGCGCTCGGCTGGCGGCCGAACGAGGACGGAAGCGTGTGGACGTTCAAGATCCGTCCGGGCGTGCGGTTTCACGATGGGCGCGGGCTGACGGCGCACGATGTCGCGGCGACCATGAACCGGCTTGCCGATCCCGCCAACGGCTCGATCGCCTTGTCCGCTTTTGCCGGAGCGCTCTCGAAAGGCGGCACTCGCGCGCTCGACGAGAGCACGGTCGAGTTCCGGCTCGATGCGCCGAATGGCAGCTTTCCCTACCTGGTATCGTCCGATAACTACAACGCCGTCATCCTGCCCGCGGATTACGACGGCGGGTTCGAGCGCAATTTCAACGGCACGGGTCCGTTCCGTCTCGAGAAATACGTACCCAAGGCGCGTGCATCTTTCGTGCGCAACGAGGCGTACTGGGGAGCGAAGGCGCTCCCGGCGAGGGTCCTGTTCAGCTTCTACGACAGCATCCAGGCACAAGTGCTCGCCATGCAGGGCGGACAGCTCGACGTGCTGCTGCACGTGCCGGTGCAAGGCGGACAGGGGCTCCTCGCCGATCCCCGCCTTCGGATCGTGGCGCTGAAATCGAGCGCCCACGAACAGGTGCACATGCGTACCGACCGCGGACATTTCGCCGATAAGCGCGTGCGCCGAGCCGTCGCGCTCGCGGTGAACCGCGAGAATCTCGTGCGCGGCATGTTCCGCGGGCGTGCGGCGCTCGGCAACGACTCGCCCTTCGCGCCGATCTTTCCCGCGACCGATCCCGCGGTGCCTCAGCGCCGGCTCGATCTGGGCGAGGCCAGAGAGCTGATGGCAGCCGCGGGAGTTGCCAACGGGTTTGCCGCCACGCTGACGGCCGAGCGCTTCCAAGAGCTGCCGGACTACGCGGTCGTGATCCAGAACGCCTTGCGCAAGATCGGCATCGACCTGACGCTCAATGTCGAGGACCAATCGGCCTACTTCGGCCGCGCCGTGTTCGGATCGTCCGACTGGCTCGACTCGGAGATGGGGATCGAGGACTACGCGCATCGAGGCGTGCCCAATACCCTCCTGACGGCGAGTCTCGGCAGCAATGGAAGGTTCAACGCGGCACATTTCAAGAACGACGACTACGACCGCCTGGTCGCGAGCTACATCGCGGCGCTCGATCCGGGCACACAGCGCGCGTGCGCCGGCCGAATCCAGCGCCTGCTGCTCGAGGAGACGCCGGTGATCATCGCCTATTTCTACGACTGGCTGTCGGTGACTGCGAGACACCTGGCGGGGGTGCGGCCCACCGCCATGGGCCAGCTCTATCTCGCCGGGACGCGGACTGTGCCGCCTCCCGGCTGATCTCGCGGCGGACGCGCCGCGCCGAGCTGCGCGGGCGGAATGTGGCAGCGGATGGCGTGACCCGCACCGGCCGGGGCGAGCGGCGGCTCCTCGCGCTCGCAGATGCCGCCGAGCTTGCGCGGACAGCGGGTGTGGAAGACGCAGCCGGACGGCAAATGCAGGACGTTCGGCAATTCGCCGCTCAGGCGGATGCGCCGCGAGTCCTCCTCGCCGAGGCTCGGATTCGCGGACAGGAGCGCCTCGGTGTAGGGGTGGTGCGGCCCGGCAAACACCTCCGCCGCCGGGCCGATCTCCATCAGCCGTCCCAGATAGAGAACCGCGATCCGGTCGGACACGTAGTGCACCACGTTGAGATCGTGCGAGATGAAGATGTAGCTCACGTGCTGCTGCGTCTGCAGGTCGACCAGCAGATTGAGAATTGCCGACTGCACCGATACGTCGAGCGCCGAAGTCGGCTCATCGCAAACCACCACCCGAGGCCCTCCGGCGAATGCGCGTGCGATGCCGACACGTTGCTTCAAACCGCCGGAGAGCTGACCGGGTTTTTCGTCGAGGTGCTGCGGGGTGAGCCGTACCGACGCGGCCAGTTCCGTGAGCCGCGCTTCACGGGCGGCGCCGGCGAGGCGTGCCAGACGCAGCGAGCGTCCGAGCAATCGGCGCACCGTCTGCGATCGATTGAGCGCGGAACCTGGGTTCTGAAAGACGATCTGCAGCGACTTGAGCTGCTCGAGCGTCCGGTCGTCGGCGCGCGGCGGCAGCGGCTCACCGCACAGCTCCACCTCGCTGCCGGCGTCGGGCGAGGACAGGCCGAGCAGGAGTTTCGCGAGCGAGCTCTTCCCACTGCCGGATTCGCCCACCAGCCCCAGAGTCTCCCCAGGCCAGAGCTCGAGCGTCACCTCGTGCACGGCGGAGAGCGCTCTCCCCGAGACCCGATAGGTCTTGGACAGGTTGCACATGCGCAGGAGCGGCGTTTTATGGGAGCGCTCCCTCTCATCGCCGCGATCCGCGAGGGCTTGGGGCCCGGCGAGACTTTGGCGCGGCAGATCGGGGGCACGCTCGGGATAGAAGCAACGCGACGTGCGGCCGCCGAGATCGAGGGCGGGCGGTGCCTCGGCGCGGCATCGCTCCGTCGCATTGGCGCAGCGGTCCGCGTACACACAGCGTCCGCTGATCGACCCCGGCAGCGGCGGAAAGCCCGGAATGGTCTCGAGTCGCCCGAGATCTTTGCGCTTGCCGTAAGTCGGCATGCAGCGCAGGAGTCCCACGGTGTACGGATGGCGCGGCTCGGCGAACACGCTCGCGGCGGGGCCCTCCTCGACGAGCTCTCCCGCGTACAGCACCCCCACCCGGTCGCAGACGCGGGCGACCACCGGCAGATTGTGGCTGATGAAGAGAATCGAATTGCCGAGCTCCGCGTGAAGCCCCGCGATGAGGTCCAGCACCTCCGCCTCGACCGTTGCGTCCAATCCGGTCGTCGGCTCGTCGAGGATCAGGAGCTGCGGATTCATCGAGAGCGCCATCGCGATGACGACGCGCTGCTGCATGCCGCCCGACAGCTCGTGAGGAAAATTGCGCAGCACACGATCCGGGCTCGCAATCTGGACGCGCGACAGCATGTGAGCCGCCCGCTCGAGTGCCGCCGCTCCCTTGAGGCCTTCCGCCACCTCGAACACTTCGGCCATCTGCCGGCCGATGCGCATCGAGGGGTTGAGTGCGCGGCCGGGATCCTGATAAACCATGGAGACGCTGTGCGCGCGCAAGCGGCGCAGCTCGCTCGGCGAGAGCGATCCGAGATCGCGCCCGTCGACCCGGATCCGCCCGCCGCACACTCGGCCGTTGCGGGCAAGATAGCCGATCGCGGCGAAGGCCACGGTCGACTTGCCGGATCCCGATTCGCCGACCAGCCCATAGGACTCGCCGGGACGGATCGACAGGCTCACGTCGGAGAGCACCTGCCGCTCGCGCCGTCCGAGGCGGTAGGAGACATCGAGATGCTCGATGCGAAGCGCCTCGGCGGCGCTCGAGTCTTCGAGTGCGTTCGCAAGCCTCATGCGTCGAACACCGCCGCAAGTCCGTCCGCGACCAGATTGACGCCGATCACCAGCGAGGCGGTCGCCGCGGCATCGAACAGCACGGTCCACCAGTAGCTGCCGACGAGACTGTAGTTCTCCGCGATTGCGATGCCCCAATCCGCCGAAGGCGGTTGTATTCCGAATCCCAGAAAGCTTAAGGACGCGACGAAGAAGATGGCATATCCCAGCCGCACGGTCATCTCGACCACGGCGATGGGCAGAACGTTCGGCAGGATCTCGACGAACATGATGGCGAGCGTACCGTCGCCGCGCAGTCGCGCGGCAGCGACGTAGTCGAGCTCGCTCTCGATGAGCACCGCGGCACGGACGGTGCGCGCAATCAGCGGCGTGAACACGAAGCCGATCACCAGTATCACGGTGAGGTTCGAGGTTCCGACCGCGGCGAGCGCCATGAGCGCGACGATCACCAGCGGCAGCGCCTGCAACGCCTCGATCACGCGGCTCGCGACATCATCGACCGCGCCGCGCAGGTAGCCGAGCGCCAGTCCGAGCGCCGTTCCGAGCACCGTTCCCAGGAGCGTCGCGAGAGGCGCCACGATCAGGATGTCGCGGGCCCCGACGATCACGCGCGAGAAGATGTCGCGTCCCAGCTGATCCGTCCCAAACCAGTGGTCCGCCGACGGCGGGGCGAGCGTCGCGAGCAGATCGTCGGCGTACGGGTCGAGCGGCGCAATCCTCGCGCCGAGGAGTGCACACACGATCCAGAACGCAAGGATGGTGACGCCGGCGATCAGCGTCGGCGAGTGCAACGCGGCGCCGAGGCGCTCGCGCCCACGGCCGCGCGGCGCGCGGCTCGAGGTCGTGCCCACCGAAGCAGCTTGCGCGCTCATGCGCGCATCGCCCGTAGCCGCGGATTGAGCGCCGCGCTCACGAGGTCCGCGATCACGGAAGCGGCGGCATAAACGGCACCCACCGTGAGCACGCCCGCCTCCAGCATCGGAAAGTCCTTGGCGCGCGCGGCCGTGTAAATGAGCGCGCCGATGCCGCGATAATGAAACATGGTCTCGATGACCACGAGGCCCCCGGCAAGGTACCCCAGCAGACTCGCGGTGACCGTGATGGTCGGCAGAAGCGCGTTGCGCAGCACATGCCGGCGCATGACCGTCGCCATGGGCAGACCTTTCAGGATGGCCGTGCGGGTGTAATCCGCATCGAGCGCCTCGATCGTGCCGACGCGCGCGACCCGCGCGACATAGCCGAAAAAGACGAGCACCAGGGGAAGCGAGGGCAAAATCAGGTAGCGGATCTGACCGAGCAGCGGCGTGCCTTCGGGCCAATCCGCGGACATCGGCAGCCAGCGCAGCCAGACACCGAGCACGAGAATGAGCACGATGGAGGAAATGAACTCCGGAACGACTCCGAGCGACTGCCCGAGCAGCACCAGCGCCCGATCACTGAAGCGCCCGGCGCGCATTGCCGCCCACACGCCGCCCGCGATGCCGAGCGGAACGACGAGCACGAAGGCAAGCGCGGCGAGCTTCAGCGAATTCACGAGCGCCTCGCCGATAAACGGCGCCACCGGCGCTCGAAAGGTGAAGGACCGGCCCATGTTGCCGGTCACGAAGTGCGCGATCCAGTCCCAGTATTGAACCCACAAGGGCCGGTCGACTCCGACTTGATGATTGAACAAAGCCACGGCGCGCGCATCGGCCAGCGGTCCCAAGACCGCGCGCCCCACGTCGCCCGGCAGGAGCTGGCCGCCGAGAAATACCACGATCGACAAGATGCCAAGGGTGATGAGCGAAAGCAGCAAACGCCTCGTCAGAAACGCGAGCATCACGGCCTGGCTTCTCGATGGCGCAACACGAAGCAGCGGTGGATGCGCGCGTTGCGCTCGAAGTCCCTCGGAATGGTCTTCGCGCTCACGTCCTCGATCTCGAATTCGGCGAGCGCCCCCGCATCGAGCTTGAAGCGGCTGTAGTTGGTGGAGAACACCAACCGGCCGCCAGGGCGCAGGAGGCGCATCGCATGGCGAACCATGCCGGCGTGGTCGCGCTGCACGTCGAGCACTCCTTCCATGCGCTTTGAATTCGAGAACGTCGGCGGATCGAGGAAAATCAAATCGAAGCGCGGGCCGCCCGGCGACTCGCTCTCCAGCCATTTCACACAATCGGCCCGGTGCTGCCGATGCCGGGGCCCGGCGAGTCCGTTGAGCACGAGATTCTCGTGCGCCCAATCGAGGTAAGTATTCGACAGATCCACGCTCAAGCTCGAGCGTGCGCCGCCTGCTGCGGCGTATACCGTGGCGCTGCCCGTGTAGCAGAAAAGATTGAGAAAATCCGCATCCTTGGCCCAGTCGCGCAGCATACCGCGCACGATACGGTGATCGAGAAACAGACCCGTGTCCAGATAGTCACGGAAATTCACCCAGAACTCGAGCCCTCCTTCCCGGACCGCGACTTTGCCGCCGGCGACGGCGTGCTTCGCGTATTGCTCGGCTCCCTTCTGCGGCTTGCGGACTCGCGAATGCACCCGCTCGAGCGGAACAGCGAGCACTTCCGGCAGGGCCGCGAGCACGTCCCGGCGCCGCTCGCGCGCGCCCTGGATGTCCACCGACTTCGGTGCGGCGTATTCCTGCAGGTACACATGCCGCGGCTCATGACCATAGAGGTCGATGGCAAAAGCGTATTCGGGCATGTCCGCGTCGTAGACGCGGAAGCAATCGATGTGCTCATGCTCGGCCCAGGGCTCGAACCGCGCGAGATTCTTGCGAAGCCGATTCGCGAACATCTGCGCCCCGGGACGTTTCGATCGCTGCGCACGCGCGTCCTCGGGAGTGCGCGGCTCGCGCGGAGCGCCCAGATCGAAGCGCAGCAACCGGCATTCCAGATCGCCGTTGAATACCCTGTGGGCGCGCTTCGCGTACATGCCGAGGTTGCGCGCCAAAGCGGGGTTTCCCGAGAGAATCGCCGCCTGCCATCCCTGAAACCGCTCGCGCAGCACGCGTCCGAGATCCGCGTAGAGCTCGGGAAGACCCGACTCCGATCCGATCCGCTCGCCGTAGGGGGGATTGGTCATCACGAGCCCGCTCGCTCGCGCAGCGGGCAGGCTCGCGCCGGACGTGGTCCCATCGGGCTCCGTGGCGCCCGGCGCGACGGCGTCGCTCAGCGCGCGCCGCTCGACGTGCAGCCACTCCGAGACGCCCGCGCTCGCGCCGTTCTCGAGTGCCATGCGCACGGCCTCGGGATCCGCATCCGAGCCGAATATGCAGCGCCGCGGACTGCGCGCCGCGCGCCGCGCGCGCGCCTCCGCCCGCAGCCGCTCCCAGAGCTCGGCATCGTGGCCGCGCCAGCCGAGGAAACCGAAATACTCGCGCGTGAGCGCGGGCGCGATATCGCCCGCAATCAGCGCCGCTTCGATGAGGAATGTGCCGGAGCCGCACATCGGATCGACCAGCATACCGCCCGCCCGCTCGATCTCGCGCCAGCCGGCGCGCAGCAAGATCGCCGCCGCGACGTTCTCCTTGAGCGGCGCGCGTCCGCCCTCGACGCGATAACCGCGCCGGTGCAGGCTCTCGCCCGAGAAATCCACCGACACGAGCGCGGTGGATTGCTCGACGTGCAGGTGCAGCCGCACATCGGGACGCTCGGGCTCGATGTTCGGACGCTGCCCGGTGGATTCGCGCAAGCTGTCGCAGACGGCATCCTTCAGAAGCTGCGAGCCGTACAAGGTGTGACGGATGGCGCCATTCGCGCCGCTGCATTCGCACGCGAGCGTCGCATCCGAGGCGATGTGGCGGCGCCAATCGATGCGTTTGGCCGCCTCGTAGAGGCCCGGCGCGGTCGAGGCCTCGATCGATCCCACGCTGAGCAGCACGCGGCTCGCCGCGCGCGACCAGAGGCACGCGCGATATCCGGCCTCGAGCGTGCCCTGGAACTTGACGTCGTGGCTGCGCTCGCGGATATCGATGGCACCGAACTCCGCCAGTTCCTCGGCCAGGACGGACGCCGCCCCTACGGGGGCCGTCGCGATCCAGTAACGCACATCCTCGCTCACTCGCCGTGTTCAGAACACATCGAGCGGGTCGACCGGATCGAAGATGCGTTGCGCCTCGAGATCCAGCCAATCGAGTCGCGGATGATTCCCGAAATAGCGCACCAACACCCTGTACACGTGCGGATCAAACACTCCCGGGGCCGCCCCGCGCGCAAGCATCGCGAGCTCCTCGCCGGAGTGCGCCGTGCCGAGATAGGCCCATCGATCGAGGACGTGCAGCACCTCGGCGCCGAATGCGCCGCGCTCTCGCAGGGCGATGCGACCGGGAAAGGGCCACTCCTTCAGCTTCAAGGACGCGAGCGCCATCTGCACGCGGACGGCGTGCAGCACCAAGGGCTCCTTGCCCACGCAAGCACCCTTGCAGCGGCCGAGCTGGTGTGCAACGCAGGAGCCGTCGCTCTCCTCGAGGCCGAGGATCGTCATGCACAGCTCACGCGCGCAAGCGATGTCCGCGAGCGCCTTGCGCGCATCCTTGACCGCGTGAAAAACCCCGAAGCATCCCTCGAGCTCGGCGGGATCGAGCTCATCGATCGGGACGATCGCGATTGCGGGCGAATCGCCCGTCAGGCGCAGCGTGACGCCGCCATCGAGTGCCTTGAGATGGCGGTTATAGAAGGGTCTTCGAGTCTTCAGCGCTTCGAGCTCGAGCAGCAGGGCGCCGAGCTCGCCGGCCGTTTCCTCCCACTCCACGCGCTGCACCTGCTCTTTGAGCTTGCCGTCCCGGCCGCCCACACCACCTTCGGCAAAATGACCGAGAATGGCCGTGCGCAGCGAGCCTGCCCGCCCCACGTAGAGCAAGGTGTCCGTCTCGCCGAGGAAACGGTAGATCCCGGGACCGTCGGGCAGTTCGTCGGCGAGTCCTTCCGGAAGCTGCGGCGGCAGCTTGATCGCGCCCATGGCGCCGTAGGTCGCCGCGGCGAGCGTCTCCTGGCGGATGTCGCGGCAAAGCCCCAGCCAAAAATCACGGATGACCCGCGCATCGCCCAACGCCCGATGGCGCGCATGGCACGCAAGGCCGTGCCGCTCCATCACCGCATCGAGGTTGTGGCGCAGATGCTCGGGAAACAGCCGGCGCGACAGTTTCACGGTGCAGAGTACCCGGGTCGAGAACGAAAGCCCCGCGCGGCGAAACTCCGCGCGCAGGAATCCGTAATCGAAACGAGCGTTATGCGCGACGAACACCGGCAACGAATGAGTGGGCTTGAGCTTCTCGAGCACCAATTCGGCGATCTCGGCGAAACGCGGTGCAGAGGCGACCATGGCGTTGCTGATGCCGGTGAAGTTCTCGATGTATGCGGGAATGAGGCACTCGGGATTGACGAGCGTGCTCCACTCCTCGACGGCCGCACCGTCGATCACCCGTGCGATGCCGATCTCGATGATCCGGTGATGCGCTGCGTTGCCCCCGGTCGTCTCTAAGTCGACAAACACCAGATCCGCGGGAAGCTCGCGAACCTCAGGCGCGTCCATCGAGCGACAGCAGCGGATAGTACAGATCGGGGCGTCGGTCGCGAAACAGGCCCCAAGCTTCGCGGTAGCGGCGCACGGCGTCGAGGTCGAACGTGGCGGTGAGCACGGTCTCGCTGACCCGGTCCGCCTCGGCGATTTTCTCGCCGGTGTGCGAGGCGATGAACGAGGATCCGTAGAAAGTCATCGCGTAGCGCTCGCCTTCCTCCGTGCCGATGCGGTTGGAGGCGACCAACGGCATGACGTTTGCCGCCGCATGGCCTTGCATGGTCCTTTGCCAATGAGCGGCGGAGTCGAGGCTCGGGTCCTGGGGCTCGGAGCCGATGGCCGTCGGGAACATCAGAATCTCGGCGCCCATGAGCGCCAGGGCGCGCGCGGTCTCGGGAAACCACTGGTCCCAGCAGATCGCGACGCCGAGCTTTCCGAACTTGGTGACGAATACCTTGAAACCCGTATCGCCCGGCGAGAAATAGTACTTCTCGTGATAACCGGGGCCTTCGGGAATGTGCGACTTGCGGTAGCTGCCGAGCACCTCGCCGCCCGCGTCGACCATGACCAAGGAGTTGAAAAAGGCATTGTTCGCGTGCTCGAAGACGCTGACGGGGAGAACCACGTCGAGCTCGCGCGCAAGATCGCGGAAATGCTCGACAGCAGGATGTCCCTCGAGCGGCTTTGCCAGGCCGAAATGGCGCGACGCGTGGTCCTTGCAGAAGTACGGAGTCTCGAACAGCTCCTGGATCAACACGACGTTCGCGCCGCGCCGCGCCGCCTCGCGGATCAACTTCTCCGCGCGTGCCATGTTGGCCTCGCGGTCCCAACTGCACGCCATCTGCGTGGCCGCCACCGTCACTTTGCTCATGCCGGTATCCTACCCGATGGGTGGGGCTAAAACGTCGGGGGCGAGCTTGCGCTCACGATCTCGCATTCCTCGCGGCCGGGGTTGCGGAACCGGTGAGGGATCGAGCTCTTGAAATAATACGCATCGCCCGCGGACAGCACTCGCGACTCCCCGCCCACCGAGAGCTCGATCCGGCCCTTGACGATCACCCCGCCCTCTTCCCCCGCGTGCGTCAGCATTTCCTCGCCCGTGTCCGCGCTCGGCGCATAGCGTTCGTGCAGGATGGACATGCTGCGCTTGGCGAGTCGGCCGCCGACCAGCCGCAGCTCCACCTCGGCCGTGCCGATGTCGGCGAGCTCTGAGCGCGGAAAGAAAACCTCGACACGGCCGGCGAGGTCCAGGGTGAAGAATTCCGCCAGCGCCATGGGGATGCCGTCGAGGACTTTTTTGAGCGAGGACACCGAGGGACTCACTCGGTTTTGCTCGATGAGGGAAATGAGGCCATTGGTCACCCCTGCGCGCTTCGCGAGCTCGCGCTGGGATAGGCCGTACATCTGCCTGACCGCCTTGAGATGAGCACCGACATCGAGCGCCATAGTGTCGATTATTTTAAACAGTATTGGCGGAAGAATCAGCTAAAATACGCTAGATGTTGAATTTCCTGATCAGCGGGACCTCTAGGGGGTTCCGAAAGGACCTCGCCATGAATGCCCGCATCAGTCCCAACCCCGCCCATGCCGACCTCGATGCCTTCTGGATGCCGTTCACCGCCAATCGCCAGTTCAAGGGCAACCCCCGGCTGCTGGTACGCGCCGAGGGCATGCATTACTGGACCGCCGATGGCCGCCAGGTGCTCGACGCGGTGGCCGGCCTCTGGTGCGTGAACGCCGGACATGGCCGGCGTGAGATCACGGAGGCGGTGGCGGAGCAGCTCGCAACCATGGAGTACGCGCCGGCGTTCCAGATGGGTCATCCCATTGCGTTCGAGCTTGCGAACCGTTTGGCCCAGATCGCCCCCCCGGGCATGGACCGGGTGTTCTTCACGAACTCAGGCTCGGAGTCCGTCGACACCGCCTTGAAGATCGCTATCGCCTATCAACGCGCGCGCGGCCAGGGTCAGCGCACGCGGCTCATCGGACGCGAAAAGGGCTACCACGGCGTTGGATTCGGGGGCATGTCGGTCGGCGGCATGGTCAATAACCGCAAATTCTTCGCGGGTGCGCTGCTGCCCAGCGTCGATCACCTGGCCCACACGCTCGATATCGGCCACAACGCCTTCTCCCGCGGGCTGCCGCACTGGGGCATGCACCTCGCGAACGAGCTCGAGCGGCTGATCGCACTGCACGATGCCTCGACCATCGCCGCAGTCATCGTCGAGCCCATTTCCGGCTCCGCCGGGGTGATATTGCCGCCGGTCGGTTACTTGAAGCGCTTGCGCGAAATTTGCGACAAGCATGACATCCTGCTGATATTCGACGAGGTGATCACTGGGTTCGGCCGCATCGGCAAGCCCTTCGCGGCGCAAGCTTTCGAGGTGACGCCGGATCTCATGACGACGGCGAAAGGGCTCACCAATGGCGCCATTCCGATGGGAGCGGTTTTCGCGCAGCGCAAAATCTACGACGCCTTCATGCAGGGGCCGGAGAATGCCATCGAGCTGTTCCACGGCTACACCTACTCGGCCCATCCGGCGGCGTGCGCAGCCGCGCTCGCGACCCTCGATATCTATGTGCGGGACGGGTTACTCACCCGCGCTGCGGAGCTGGCCGAATCCTGGCAGGAAGCAGTGCACTCGATCCGCGGGCCCGCGAACGTGATCGACATCCGCAACTTAGGGCTCATCGGCGCCGTCGAGCTCGAGCCCCGGCCGGGCAAGCCCGGCGCTCGTGCCTTCGAGGTGTTCTTGAAGTGCTTCGAGCGCGGTGTGATGGTGCGCGTGACGGGAGACACGGTCGCCCTCTCGCCGCCGTTGATCATCGAGCAGAACCAGATCGAACAAATCGTCGAGACGCTCGCCGGGGCGATTCGCGACACGGCTTGAGGGTGCGCCCCCGGGCTCTTCAGACTTTCGCTTCGAACACCGCGTACCACTTCTTGCAGGGCTCCGCCACCTCCCAGGAGCCCTCGTAGCCGGCGGGAACCAAGAATGCATCGCCTGCGCGAAAGTCGTTCTTCTCGCCCTGCACCGATTCCAGCCGCACGCGGCCCTCGATCAGCACGCACAGCTCGTGCTCGGTGTAGCGCACGCGCCATTTGCCGGCCGTACTCGACCAGAAGCCGCAAAAGAACTGCTGCGTCGGATCGGTGAACTGATTGGATACCCGCACACGCGGTATGCCGGCCAGAATCTTCTCCGGCGATGGATTGGCGGATTCGCCGGTCTGATAGCGATCGAGCGCCACGATCCTGGGGTAGTCGGCCATGCACTATCGTAAGTGCGCGAGGTGGGCCGAGACAAGGGCGGCTCGGTGCACTGCGTGCACCGAGCCGCTCGGTTTCACGGCTTTTCGAGGGATGCCGCCCCGGCGCCCTCGTTCGTCTGCGCGACCGGTGCGGTTTGCCCTACCGGCGCCGTCTGCGCCACCGGTGCGGGCGCTGCGGCCTGCAGCGTGAGACGCACCCGACGCTCGAACGCATAACCATCGCCGTCCTGTGCCACGCTTTGAGTCTTGCCGTACGCATTCACCTCGAGTGCCTGCTCCGAGACTCCCGCAGCAAGGAAGAGGTCACGCACGGCATCGGCGCGCGCCTGGGACAACTTGAGATTCACATCTTCGCTGCCGCGCGGATCGGCGTAGCCATCGAGTCGTACGGTGAGAGCCGGCGATTGCGCGAGTACGCCGGCGAGCACCTGAATCTCGTGGACGGTCTCATCCGGGATCTCCGCGCTGCCCGTGCGAAACAGCACATCGCCCTGCAACCCGTCGAGCACCTTCGCCGCCTGCTCCCGCGCGGCATCATCCGTGGCTTCCTGTGCGACTTCCGCGCTATGCGCGAGCTGATCGAGCCGCGCGGTCAGGGCCCGGTTGGTCTCCTCGAGGTCGCTCTTGGCGCTCTCGAGCGCTGCGGCCTCGCTTTTGAGCTCGGCCGTCTCTTTCTCGAGCTGCGCCCGGTCGCTCTGCAGGGCGGCGACTTGCGCCTCGGCCCGGCTCGCATCGTGCGCCCGGTGCACGCGCGATCCCAGCCACGTGCCGAGACCGGCGCCCACCACCGCGCCGACTGGGCCGGCGGCGAAGCCGCCGATCACCGCCCCGGTAACGAACCCCGCCGGCTCCTGGGGCGAGGCCTTTTTCGGCGCAGTATCCGCCAGGGCGACTGCGCTCACTCCCATCAACCCGATGGTCCAAACCACACTCGACTGTGCGATCTTCATGACACTCCTCCTGTGTTGCGGACATCCGCGGCGGCTTCGCCGCCTCGTGAGGAGCATTTGGCGCCGCGTTTCGGGCGCATGAGTGTTCGCGCGATGGCAAATTATGGCGGTCGAAGGATCAAAACCGGCTCTCAAGCACGCAGCGAGAACGGCGTGAAGTCGGTGCCGATGTCGTAATAGTCTTCCTGCTCGGTGCGCTTGAGGAACGCGACGACACGATAAGTCAGCGGTGTCGCGACGATCTCCCAGCCGCTCTTCAGTCCGTATTGGGTGAACATGATCAGGAGCAGGTGAGGCCAGGGCTTCAGCCCGTAGAACGCGAGCGTATAGAAAATCACCGAGTCCACCAGCTCGCCGCACAAGGTCGAGCCGACGATCCGCGTCCACAGCCATCGACCCCTCGTCCAGATCTTCATCTTGGCGAGCACGTAGCTGTTCACGAACGTACCGCACAGGAAGGCGCTGATCGAGGCGACTACGATGCGCGGTGTGTTGCCGAAGACCGCCTCGACCGCCTGCTGCGTGGACCGCGAGGCATCCGATGGAGGCAGATGAACGACCACCGCGGCCATGATGGATGCGAAGGCCAATGCTCCGAATCCCGCCCAGACGACGCGCCGGTCCCGGGCATATCCGTACACCTCGGTCAAAATGTCGCCGAAGATGTAGGAAATCGGAAAAAACAGCACCCCGGCGAGGAACGTGAGCGTGACGGTCGTACCGGGGATGTGAATCGATGTCTCTTTGGCCGGACCGATCAGGTTCGAGCAGAGCAGTACGCAAACATAGGCCGCCATCACAAAATCGTAATAGCGGAATTCACGGAGTCGTGGTGCGGGCGGCATAGTTCTCATGATATGTCATACCGCACCGGGCTTTTGCCGAGATTTGCCGAGTCGCATCGCGCCGACATTCTCAGGCATTTGGCGAAGACCATCACACCACCGAAAGGAGCGCTCCTGTACATATGTACTTGATCTCGTAAGAACTAAGGCTATGGAGCAGGGCAAGAACTTCAGCGACACGGAAAGCCCCCTCGTCGATTTCGATGCCGTGTGCCAAAAAGTACGCGCGGCGGTCGAGCCGGCGCGCGCGCATGCCGTTTCTCTGCACGATGAAAACGGCGACGTGCTCTGGTTGAGCGAGAGCTCGATGGGACCCGATGAGCACAACGCCGTGCTCGAGGCCATCGAGACATTCAAGAATCCCAAGTCACCTCCGGTCGTCGCCTACGATCTCGGTGATGCGCGATCTGCGGTTCTGCTGCGGGCCGTGAGCTCGCGACGTGCGATGGTCGGAGCGATCATGTTGGTTTTGGACACTCGCGTCATCAAGCATGACGACCATGGTGCGATCCGGATCATGACCCCGAAGCTGCAGCGGGTGCTGATGGATTTTGCAGGCATGCGACCGGAGGCCGACTCCGGGGAAGACACGGAGCCCGCAATCGAGCCGGAGCGCGAGCCGCCTCCGCCGCCCCCCAGGGCAGCAAGTAGACCTGCCGCGCCTGGCCGCAAACCGCTGAGCGCTGAGCCCCTCGCCCCGTCGGCCCCTGCGAGCAAAGCGGCTTGGAGCGGCTCTGCGCGTCCCCGTTCGACCGCCAACGGCTCGAGTGCCCCGCGCCCCGCCAACGCTCAGCACCCGCAACCCGCGAGCGCCCGCCCGGCCGAGGGCCGAGTCGCTCCCGTGCGTCCGAGTCCCGAACCTGTGATAGAGACGGAGTTCGAGCTCTCGCTCGTCGAGCCGACACCTGCACCGGCCGCGCGGCTTCCATCCACGCCGCGTCCCGCGCCGGTCGCACCGGCCGCCGCACGTCCCGCGCCGGTCGTATCCGCACCCGCCGCACGTCCCGCACCACCCCTGGCTGCTGCGCCCACCGCGCGCCCCGCAGCCGCGCCCGCTGCGCGCCCCGCGCCGGTCGCCTCCGCCGCGCGTCACTCGCCCGCAAGCCGCGCCCACGCGTCAACCGGCGGCGCAGGTCACTCAGGCCCCGCCACCCCCTCCAATCGCGCCGGTCGCAGTGGTCGAGCCCGACGTCGATGAGGAGCTCGAGCCACTACCCCCGGGCGTTTCTCCGGAAATCGCCCGTCTGCACGCGGCCCTGCGCCGCAGCCCGATCGCGCTGCACGTGCAGCGCCTGGTGCCGCTCACCAAGGGCAGCCAGCTGAGACGCTATGAGGTCCTGCTGCGTTCAAAGGCCGAAGACGCGCCGAACTCCGCACCGCAGGCCATGATCAAGGCCGCCATCGAGAATGGCCTCGGCTCGATGATCGATCGCCGCGTAGTCACGGAGCTCGTGGGTTGGCTCGTGCGGCATCCGGAAGCTTGGCAGCAACACGCCGTGATGTTCTCGGTGAATCTCACCACCACCGCCCTGCACGACGAGCACTTCATCAAGTTTCTGGGCCTTTGCCTTGCGAAATCATCGCTCCCAAAGGCGATGATTGCCTTCGAAATCGACGTCTCGATGGCGGTCAAGATGTCCGCGCGCATCGCCGAAGTCGCCGCATCGCTCCACCGCCTCGGGTGTCCGCTGGTGCTCGACGAGTTCGCGCTGAAGACCGAGTGTTTCGAGCTGCTGCGCCTGCCGGGCGTCGGCTACGTGAAGCTCGCTCCGGACATCACGGCGAAAATGCGCACCGACAAGATCGCCCAGGCCTCGATCACGGCGGTGGTGCAGATGGCGCGCGTGCTCGGGATGCACACGGTCGCGAAACGTATGGAGACGGCCGCCGAGCAGGAATGGCTCACCGCCCTGGGCGTCGATTTCGTGCAATCGAATTCGATGTCGCCGGCGGCGGCGATCGATACGCTCGCGCCCGCGCCCAGGGCAAAGGTCTAGCCCCCGCGGGGGCGCCATCATTAACGCAGGTTAATGGATGACCTCGAGTGCCGCGTACGGTCGCCGCACTTGCAAATCATCGCAAACACAGCAAACTATTCGGGTCTGGAACGAGACACCGGAACCGAGCTGAGTGTTTCAGTTAGTCCCATGAGGTTCGGTTCCGGTCCGTTTGAGTATTTTCATGCCATTGAATGCCCTAATTGCCGTCTTCGGGCTTGTTGGTCTCGTCCTCCTGATCGTGGCGGCGCGCCGCTTTCGCGTGATGAACACCGGCAGCGGCGTCCTCAGCACGGTAGCGGCCCTGATTTTCCTTCTGCTCGCGGCGGCCGTGCTCGCGCTGGTCTTGGATTTGCGCAGCTATCAGCGCCTGACGAAAGAAGCGCCGGCGGGAGAACTCGACCTGACACGCGTCGCGCCTCACCAATACGACGCGGTGCTTACCTATCCGAACGGCGCCGTCGCGCTCTTCTTCCTGCGCGGCGACGAATGGCAAGTGGATGCGCGCATCCTGAAATGGCAGGCCTCCGTCAACCTGCTTGGTTTCGATACCGCTTTCCGGCTCGATCGGATCAGCGGCCGCTATACGAACATCGAGGACGAGCGCGGCCAGCCTCGCACGGTTTACGAGCTGAGGCCGCCCGGGGGCATCGATCTGTGGGACTTGGCGCGGCGCTATCACCGTTGGTTGCCGTGGATCGATGCACTGTATGGCAGCGCGACCTTCCTGCCCATGGCCGACAAGGGCTCTTACGAAATCACCGCCTCGCAAAGCGGCTTGATCGCTCGACCGCTCAATGAAGCGGCGCGCAACGCCGTCAGCGGCTGGCATTGAGTCGCGTAGCGAGACTCCTTGGCGCTCTGCTTGTCGCTCTCATGCTGATCGTCGCTTTGGCGGTGGGCTGGCTGAAAATCCACCAGGACGACCTCGTGTTCGCCGCGGCCCGGAGCAAGCTGTTTTTGGTCGAGCAGCTGCCACCGAAGGCGGAGCGCGTCTCGATCGAGGTCACCGGCGGCGCAATGGCCGGCCTCGTTTTTCGGGCGGATGAGGCCCGTGATACGGGCTATTGGATTTTGCTCTTGCACGGCAACGCCGATTCGGCATTCTCGCCGGATCAATTGCGTCACGCCGAGGCATTGCAGGCCGCCGGTTTCAGCGTTCTGAACATCGATTACCGCGGCTTCGGGATGAGTCCGGGCGTCCCCTCCGAAACCGGCATGATCGCCGACGCCGAAGCCGCTTTCCAAGCACTGTCGCGGCTGGGCGTTGCACCCGGACAGATCATCCTGCTGGGTCATTCCCTGGGATCCGGTCCTGCGGTGTGCCTCGCCGCCCACCACGCGGCTGCAGCACTCGTGCTTTTCGGCGCGTTCACCTCGATTCCCGATGCGGCGGCCGACCGCTACCCTTGGCTCCCCGTCCGTTATGTCACTAGCGTGCGGTTCGACGTGCTCACGCGCATACGCACGTTGCATATTCCGGTCATCATCGCCCATAGCCGCACAGACAAGACCATCCCGTATTCGCATGCGCTCAACCTGTACGCGGCTGCGCCGGATCCAAAACGCCTCATCACGCTCGATGCACCCTCCAGTGACGGATTCGGCGGTCACGTCGACGCCCTGTTCGACGATCTGCCTCTGCTCGAGGAGGCATTATCGGCGGTCGTGCCGAATTTTGCGGAGCGGATCTCACTTTGATGTAGGCGAATCACGCGGCCGACAGCTTTGCGCAAGCCGGTGCATTTAGCATCCTTACGCATGTATTCGATACGCGCGGCCGGCTTCACGCTCATCGAGCTGATGGTGACGGTACTGGTGGGCGGCCTATTGCTCGCCATCGGCGTGCCCGCTTTCCATAATTTCGTCTTGAACGACCGCGATATCGGCCAGGCGAACTCGCTCGTGGCGAGCTTCAACTACGCCCGCGACGAGGCCGTCAAGCGCAACATTGCGGGCGGCGTCACAGTATGCCCATCGCTCAATGGTACGAGCTGCAGCGGCAACGCATGGGCGGGCGGTTGGATCGTCACCGATGCGGCCGGCGACGTGCTCTCCGCGGTACCGGCGCAGGGAGGCACGAATGCTCTGACCCCGACGTCACCGGGCGGAGTGACTTTCCTTTCGAACGGCCTCGTGAACTCACCCGTGACGATCACGATCTGTGACACGCGCGGCGCGGCCTACGCGCGAGACGTCGAAGTCAATGCCGCGGGGCGTGTGGCCGCCTCCGCCACGCCGGGTGCGTCCGTCGCCGGTGCCGCGCTCGTTTGCCCCTGACCTGCAGCTCGACCGATTAGGTCACCTGCGGAAGCAGCTCCGCGCAGCCGGTGTCGTCCGAGGCCCAGAAAGCGGGGTTTTCGCGCCTTCTCGGGACATGCATCGCGTTTTGCGCAAGTCATTACGAACCCCATCACAATTTGAACACGCGAGCCGCACTGCGTCAGTTTCACGCAAGCTAATGCCTCTAGCATCCAACTCATGAAACACGCCACCTCCATCACGACACGCAAGCTCGCAATCCCGCGCGGATTCACGCTCATCGAGCTGTTGGTCACGATCGCCATCGCCGGAATATTGACCGCGATGGCGGTGCCGGCCTTCAACAATTTCGTGCTCAACGACCGCGACGTCGGCGAGGTCAACTCGATCGTCTCGAGCTTCAACTACGCGCGCAACGAAGCCGTCAAGCTGAACAACGGCGGAATCATCGTGTGTACCTCGGTCAGCGGAACACAGTGCGATGGCGGCGCGAATTGGGGCAATGGGTTCATCGTCAAAGACACACTCGGCAACCCGCCCCTGCAATACGTCCCCGCGTTCGCGCCGTCGAATACCGCAAATGCCACCGCCGCTTCCACGTCGCCGACGCAGATCACGTTCTCATCGACGGGGAGTGTGTCCGCGTCGATCCAGATCGACGTGTGCGACCCGCGCGGCGCCGGCTACGCACGCGACGTCGAAGTCAACGCGACCGGACGCGTCGCCGCCACGCAGACGGTCGGCAAGAACGTGGCCGGCACCGCGGCACTAACCTGTCCGTAATGACCATGCGCACATCCGTGAATCATCGAGCACCTGCATCTCGGCGCCGCCGCTCGGCGGGCTTCACGATCGTCGAGGTCCTGGTCTCGCTCGTCATCCTGAGCATCGGATTGCTCGGCATCGCCAAGCTCGTTCTGTTCTCCGCGCACGCCAACGACAGCGCGTACCTGCGCAGTCAGGCCACTCAGCTGGCGTATGAAATCCTCGACAACATGCGCGCGAATCCGATCGCCGCAGCGGCCGGCAATTACAACACCACGCTCGGCGCGGCCGCGAGCAACCCGGGATTCAGCTGCCAGAACGCGGCGTGTCCGGTTCCCGCCAACCTGGCGCTTTACGACGTCTATCGCTGGAAATTGAGGTTGGCGGCGGGCGCAGGTGGCGGGGCACTGCCATCCGGCGAGGGGTCGGTCACCGTCTCGACGACGACGCCGCTCATGGCAACCATCGTCGTGCAGTGGGACGACACCGCCGCTCAATCCATATTCGCACCGACCGCGGCGACGCCGATGAGCGTCACCTTGGAAACGGCGTTACATCCATGAGCACAAGCATGCTGCAGCTTAGCGTCGCGAACCATCCTGCCGAGCGTCGGGCGCGGGGATTCTCCATCGTCGAGTTGATGGTGGCGGTCACGCTCGCACTGATCGTCACGGCCGCGGTCATGGCGGCGTTCCTCGGCTCACGTTCCTCCTTCATGTCGACCTCGGGCATGGCGGCCGTCTCCGACAACGGCCGGTTCGCACTCGACTTCCTCCAAAGTGCGGTCCGCGGCGCGGGTTACATGGCGTGCAATACGACCCATAGTCAGTTGTCGCTGCTGAATGCCGGACCGAGCCCGATCTACTACAACTACGGTCAGCCGCTCGGCGGCTACGAGGCCAACAACACGCTATCGAACCCCTTCACCTTGGCCACGCCGCCGGTCACGGCGGATCCCTCGACGGGCGATTGGCAAGCCTCGAGCGGTCCCGCATGGGGCGGAGGCGGGCTCGACGCCGCGCTCGCGAACAAAGTCATCAAGAATTCCGACGTGCTCGTCGTGTATTCGTCCCTCCGCAGCACTCAACCGCCCGCGATCGTCACGAACATCGCCAGCGGCGCCAACAGCTTCCAGGTCCAAAATGCGTACAACCTGACCGGAGGTCAAATTGCCGTCATAGCCGATTGTGCCAAGTCGGTCGTATTTCAGATCCAAAGCGTGAGCGGAACGACGGTCCAGTTCGCCACCAGCGGCTCGCCCGGCAACAGCGCGTCGTCCTTCCCGGTCAGTTTCCAGATCGGATCGCAGGTGACCCCTGTGGACACCACCGTGTACTACATCGGCCAAGGCGCGGACGGCGACGGTGCATTGTTCTCGCTCGATTTGAACGGCACATCGGCGTTCGGGGCGCCGAATGAGCTGGTGCCCGACATCGAGACCATGCAAATACTGTATGGCGTAGATACCACCGGCACTCAGACGGTCAGCACCTACGTACCGGCGCAACAGGTCGTCGATTTCAATACCGTGATGAGCGTGAAGATCGCCGTACTGGCTGCGAGTCAGCTGGGCGCGGTCCCCAAACCGACGGCCGCTCAGACCTTCAACCTGCTCGGAAACACGGTGACGGCACCGGCAACGCTCGATACGCGGGCGCGCCAGGTGTTCGAGATCACCGTATCCATTCGCAACATGGAAAATTGAGGAGACATACGGCCATGCGCTCGCCACAGCGAAGCCTGAAACCCACCCGTTCCGATCAGCGGGGCGTCGTCTTGTTCGTCGCGCTCATTCTGCTGCTCATCTTGAGCTTGCTCGGAGTGACCGCGGCGCGCATGCAGACCACCGAGGAGCGCATGGCGCGCAATGAGGACAATCGTCAGATCGGCGCGCAAGCCGCCGAGGCGGCACTGCGCGCCGCCGAGGCCGGCCTGACCACCGGTGTCTATACCGCTGCGCAGTTCTCCGCCAATGCGAATGGACTTTACGAGCTCACTCCGTCGGCGGGCAGCGTCGTTCCGACCCTCAGCTGGAGCACCGCGGGAGCGGCCATCACTTATTCACCGACGGATCCCTTGAATCCGATGCCCGCGTTGAGCGCATTACCGACTGCCGCTCAATCGCCCCAGTACGTCATCGAAAACCTTCCCGCGGTCGCCATGCCGGGCGACAGCATCGGTCAGGTTCAGTACGCAGCGCCCACCACGCCGGTGACGGTGTATCGGATCACCGCCAACGCGACGGGCGCCGACAATTCCACGACCACGCAATTGCAAAGCATTTTTCGCTAGACGCCAGGGCTCGAGGACATTCCTATGAACATGCAACGGATGAAAGTGATCTTGCGGCGAACCGCGATCGGTGCCGGAGTTTCGCTCGCGGCCGGCTGGCCTTTCGCGATGGCGATTGCCACCGCACCCCCGACCGTTCCCATTTCTCAGGTACCCATGACCGTCGAGATCCCGGCGCATCCGCAGATCCTGCTGGCGGTCACCAACTCTCAATCGGTCGACGGCGACCTGAGCGGTGCCATCTACACCGGATCGGGCTCATTGAACGCCAACTTCTCCGCGCTCAATGCGTCGAGTTCGCCCGTGAATTATACGATTCCCACCGGCTTCACGCCGCCCTTGAACCCCGGCTCCGGCGGCGTCGCTCCCTATACGGTGAATAGCGGCGGCGTGCTGTATGACAACTCCGCGAGCCGCCTCAACGTGGCGAAGGCCGGCATCACCTCGATCTTGAACAATTACATTGCCGATGCCGATTTTGCGCTCATGGACTATCAGACTTCGGGTCCTGGGTTGTACACCACCTGGGTGTACCAGATGAGCCCGCCGGGCGGATTTCAGTTCACCTCCAATCCGACACCGCCGCTCGGCGATGAGATCGTGGCCAACCCTTGCTATAACGTGAACACCGCCTTGGGCAATACAGTGTCCACGGATTGCAGGGCGCTGAACACGTATTACACCGGCCAAAACATATTGAATCAGCCCTACATGGTCGTCGGCGCGAGCAGCGATGATCCGCTGATCAACGACGTGCTGTACGCCGGGGGCGTCGATCCGGTCTGCATGGTGCACGGCGGACCGTCTCCGCCGAACCCCTTCCCGCCCTATTACTCTCTCGGCAATTACGAAACGAACGGCGTGCTGGAGGGTTATAGCAGCGAGGTGAATGGCTGCGCCACCGTGACCGGCCCCACCAACGCGGGCTATGTGCCCTATTCGACCCAGGTGATGTACGAGGAACGGGGTTTCGGGTTTTACACGGGCAGTGAGACGGCGAACAACGGCGCATTGCTCGTGCCGATGACCTCCTCCGGCCAGACACCGACCCCCACCTCGGTGGCGACGGCGATCGCAAAATTCACGCCGTACCTCGCTCCCGAGACGAACCAGACGGGCAGCATCGAAATCAAAGCGGCGGCGACGCAGTCGCCGATCGCCGGCATCCTCAAGGGCGCGTACAACTATTTCAAAACCAATCCGCCCTCGACCAACGGTTGCGCGGCACAGCAATACGTCGTGCTGGTGACCGATGGCTTGCCGACCCTCGACTTGAGCAACCATGCCTGGCCGCCGCTCGGCAGCACGGCCGCGGCGGGCTACGGTGTGACCGCGAGCTTCAATGCGCCTCCCGTCAATTCGCTGATCTCCACCAACGATCAGGCCCTGACGGACGTCATGACCGAGCTTGCGGCGCTGCAATCCATCCACATCAATACGTACATCATCGGCGTCGGAGCGGGCGTCGATCCCGCGGTCAACATGACCGCTTATCAGACGCTCAATGCGATGGCGGTTGCCGGTGGAACCACGGCCTACTTTCCCGCCAACAGCCCGGGTGCCGTGACCGCGGATCTGCAAGTCATCATCACGAAGATTCTCGAGGCGACACAATCGACCGCGTCGGCGGCCGTGAACTCCACGGGGCTCAATACCAACTCCGTCGTCTACCAGTCACAGTTCACGACCTCGGACTTGTATCAGGACTGGACCGGCAACCTGTATGCGTTTCCCATCAACCCGACGACCGGCGCCGTGAACACCTCGCCGACGGCCGCCCTCTGGTCCGGCCAGACGCAACTCGACGGGCAAACCTGGGATCTGGGCCGTCTCATCGCCACCTGGGACCCTGTGGCCAATCAGGGGACACCGTTCCGGTGGAACACCGGAACGCCGTCGACCGGCATCGCCTCCAGCACGCACCTCGGCCAGTTGCTTGAAAGCTTCACGCCGGACACGAACGGCCAGGACGTCCTGCAGTTCGTGCGCGGCTCGAACGCTCAAGAGATACGCAACGGCGGCCAGTTCCGCAATCGCACGCATAAGCTCGGCGATATCGTCAGCAGCAATCCGCTCTACATCGGCGCGCCGTCGTCGAACAATCAAAGCACATCCTATGTGGCATTTGCGAACAGCAACTCGAGCCGTCAGCCGATGATCTATGTGGGCGCGAATGACGGGATGCTGCATGCCTTCAACGCCACCACCGGCAATGAGGTGTTTGCCTACATTCCGTCCGGCGTGTTCGCCAACTTGATCGACCTGGTCAATCCTTACTACAACGCCGTCCACCAGTATTTCGTGAACGGATCTCCTCAAGCCTCCGACCTCCAATTCTCGGATAACAGCTGGCACACGGTACTCGTGAGTACTGAAGCGCAAGGCGGCAACAGCGTGTTTGCGCTCGACGTCACCAATCCGGCCGCCATCACCACAGAATCGCAGCTCGCATCCGACGTGCTGTGGGATTTCACGGAAGCCGACATGGGCCTGGGACTCAGTACCCCGGCGATTACCAATACGTCGGACGGCTGGCAGGTGTTTTTCGGCAACGGCTATAACAGCCGCAACGGTAAACCGTTCCTCTATGCGGTCAACCCGCAGACGGGTGCCCAGACCACCAAGATCGATATGTGCGCCGCCGTGCCCACCGCTTGCAACCTCGCGGTCGCGAACGGCTTATCGAGTGTGATTGCGGTGAATTCGAGCGGCCAGCTGACCCAGTCTTCGAATCTCGTATATGCCGGCGATCTACAGGGTAACTTGTGGCGTGTCGACATCTCGAATCCGAATCCAACCCAGTGGAAAGTGACTGTCATGTTCCAGGCGCGCGACTCGAGCGGCCATGCGCAGCCCATCACCACCATGCCGGCGGCAAGCCTCAATCCGAAATATCCGGCGGTGCTCGGCAGCATGGTGTACTTCGTCACCGGGGAGCTTTTGGGGACGCCAGACCTCGCGAGCACTCAGGTCCAGACGATCTACGGCATATACGATCCGCCTGCGGGATATTCGACCCCGCTGTTGCGCACGAGCGCAAGCATGGAAGCGGAGCCGCTCTCATACGCCTCGGGGAATGCCGCCGCGATCATCGTGACCGGGAATGCGTTGACCATCCCGACGCAGCAAGGCTGGTATGTGGACTTGAATCTTCCGGCCTGTCCCACCTGCGTGCCTGCCCAGGCCGCGCACGTGGGCGAACGTGGAGTCACCGATCCGCGCATCGAGAGCGGCGGCGCGCTGGTGCTTACGACCTACCAGCCGAACTCCAACGTCTGCACGGCCGGGGGCAGCTCGTTCCTCTACGTGCTCGACTATGCCGGCGGGAGCTTCGCGCAGCCGCAGTTCGATCTCAACGGGGACGGCAAGATCAATTCCAGCGACACGGTGACGAATGGCGCGAGCACGGTGGTCCCTGTGGGCATGGGTCTCGGCACCGTCTTTGCCGCCGCTCCCACGATCCGTACTGCCAACATGGCGTCCGCGGCAGCCGTCAAGCTGATCACCCGATCCGACGGTACGATACAAACCGTGGTCGAGGCAGGTAATTCCAAGAGTCGCACCGCATGGTGGGAGATACACCGATGAAGCATTCACTGAGCACGCTCAAGATCACCCTCGCCGCGGCTACGCTGGCGCTCTGCATGATGCCCGGCATCGGGTGGAGCACGCGGGTGTACGAGTCCGTCACCGGACAGGTCACCAGTTTGTTGGGGGCCGGTGAGATTAAGGTCGGCAACCGCACATATCACGTCAAACCGGGTAGCCCAGCGGAAAAGGCGCTGAGCAAGCTTTCGACCGGACAGCAGGTCACCGCGGTGCTCGACGGGCCGCCGGGCGACTCGAAATCGGAGGTGATCGCGATCACCGTCAAAGAGACCAATGGAGAATAGCCTCGTGAGAAAGAACGGCTTTTCGCTGATCGAGCTGGTGGTGGCGATGGGAATCATCGGGATCCTGGCGGCCATCGCCATTCCCGCCTACACCTCCTACACGAAGAGCGCCAATCGGACCGACGCCACACGCACGCTCACCTATGACGCGCAGGCGCTCGAGCGCTGCTACTCACAGGCGTTCACGTACGTCGGTTGTGCAGCGGCGCCTGCCGGCGCCTCCACCTCCGCGCAGGGCTATTACACGGTGACGATTGCGGTGCCGACGGCCAGCACCTTCACCATCACGGCAACGCCGATCAAGTCGCCGCAGACGAACGATTCTTCGTGCACCAGCTTCACGCTCAACAACGCCGGGACCCAAGGCGCCACGCCTGCGGGGAACAGCCAGACGTGCTGGGGATCGACCTGACCGGACATACGAACTCATTTACCTGGGGGATCGCCCGCGCAGTTTTACATAACTACCTTACAATCATTCCAGCCGCCCCGGTCGTTAGGTACCATCAGGTGATACCTAAAACTCTGAGAAGGGCTGCCGTTTATGAATTCGGGGATGCGCTCGCTCGGTCGATTGGCGGCGGTGGGGCTATGCCTGCTCTGCGGCTCATTGCACGCTCAGGTCAATGTAACCACCTATCACAACGACCTGTCGCGCACCGGACAGAATACCCAGGAGACGATCCTCGCTCCGGCGAACGTCAACTACAACCAGTTCGGTAAACTGTTCTCGGTATCGGTGGACGGCGCTGTCTATGCGCAACCTCTGTATCTATCCTCGGTGTCCATTGCGGGCCGCACGCACAACGTGGTTTACGTCGAGACCGAGCACGACAGCGTCTACGCCATCGATGCGGATAACGGCACCATCTATGCCCAAGTCAGCCTCATTCCCTCGGGCGGCACCACGGTCAACAGCCTTTCGGATCTGAACTGCGCAGATTTGATCCCGGAAGTCGGCATCACCGGGACTCCCGTCATCGATCCCGTCGGCGGCACTCTGTACGTGGTCGCTGCTTCCAAGGTCAACGGCAGCTTCGTGCAGTATCTGCATGCGCTCGACGTGACCACCCTCGGAGAGAAGTTCAATGGCCCGATGCTCATCCAGGGCTCGGTACCCGGATCCGGTTACGACTCGAGCAACGGCACCGTCACTTTCAACTCGCTTCACGAAAATCAACGACTCGCCCTGACACTGACCAACGGGCATGTGGTAATCGGTTGGAGCTCTCACTGTGACGCCAACCCGTGGCACGGGTGGATGATGTCCTACAACGCGAGCACGCTGGCGCAGGAGGCAGTGTTCAATACATCGCCCAACGGCGAGCGCAGCGGCGTTTGGATGTCCGGCGGGGGCCCGGCGGTCGACGCCGGCGGCAATATTTATTTCGCGACCGGGAATGGCGACTGGAAGGCGAACACGGATTATGGCGACAGCATCGTCAAGCTCGGTCCGCCTGCAAGCGGCACGTTTCCGGTGCTCGATTATTTCACGCCGTATAACCAGAACTCGCTCAACGGGAATGATATCGATGTCGCCGCCGGCGGCCTGGTCATTTTGCCCACTTTGCCTTCCGGGCAGCAGCTACTCGCCCAACAAGGCAAGCAGGGCACGATCTATCTGCTGAACATCAATAATCTCGGCAAGTACTGCGTCAATCTCAGCCCGTCGTGCGCGAACAGCGACCCCCAGATCGTGCAGGAGATCATGAACGCCAGTTCGGGGATATGGGGATCCCCGGCCTACTGGAACGGAAACCTGTATTGGACCGGCGCCAACGACCCGATCAGGGCGTACTCCTTCAACGCGAACGGCAGCGGCTTGATCTCGAGGTCGCCTACGTCTCAAAGCAAACAGATTTTCGCGTTCTCGGCTCCGACACCCAGCGTTTCCTCGAATGGAACTGCCAACGCGATACTTTGGGCGCTCGATGGCAGCGGCGACGATTCCACGTGCGATGGCGGCGCCTCGAACTGTCTTGGGCTCTTCGCCTACGATGCAACCAATCTCGGCAACCTGCTCTATACGAGCGCGCAAGCCGCCAACAATCGGGACTCTCCGGGCGCCGCGGTCAAGTTCGAAGTGCCCATCGTGGCCAACGGCAAGGTGTACGTCGCAACGCAAAGCTCGGTGAGCGTGTTCGGCCTGCTGACGGCGAATCCCACCTTCTCGCCGGCGGCGGGCACCTACGGCGCCGGACAGTCGGTAACGCTATTGGATGCGACCCCGGGCGCGACGATCTATTACACGACCGACGGCACCACCCCGACCACGAGCTCGCCTCAATACAGTACGCCCATACCCATGAATTCGACGACCACCCTCTCGGCGATGGCGGCGGCCAATGGATATCATGCCAGCGGGGTCGTGACGGGCACCTTTACCATCAACCCGGCCGGGTCACCGATCAGCGTCAACCTCGCGAGCGCCGACAATCTCGACGGCATCGCGATCACCGGCACCCCGATTCCGGGTAGCGGATTGGATGGCGGCGGCCATGCCTATGCGGCGGCGTTGCTCGGCACCTCGCTCACCTGGGCGGGCTCGACGTTCACGTTCGGCGGAGCCGATACGGTCGATGCGGTGAGCAGCACGAGCATTGCGCTGCCCGCCGGAAGCTATACCACGTTGAAACTGCTCGCGACGGGGGTCAACGGCAATCAACCGAACCAGACCTTCGTCGTGACCTATTCCGACGGCAGCACCAGCACTTTCACCCAAAGCCTGAGTGACTGGTTTACACCGCAGAACTACGCGGGCGAGACTCGAGTGTTGCCGATGGCTTACCGCATCACAGCGAGTGGTGCAAAGGGCAATGGGCCGTTCTATCTGTACGGCTACTCCTTTACCCTCAACAGTGCGAAGACCGTCAAGAGCCTCACCCTGCCCAACAATCACAACGTCGTGGTGCTCGCGGTCGACCTGACGCCCTCGGGCACGGCCCCGGCTCCCGCCGCGACGCCGACCTTCTCGCCGGCACCCGGCTCGTATTCCAGCGCCCAATCGGTGACGTTGTCCGATGGCACCGCGGGAGCGGCCATCTACTACACCCTCGACGGCAGCATGCCCACCACGGGCTCGGCCAAGTACGGCACGCCCATCTCGGTGAGCTCCACCACCACCCTCTCGGCGATCGCGGTCGCGAGCGGCTATAGCAACAGCGCAGTCTCCAGCGGCACCTACATCATCGCCTCGTCTGGGGGGACATCGATCAGCGTCAGCCTCGCGAGCGCCGACAATCTCGACGGCATCGCGATCACCGGCACCCCGATTCCGGGTAGCGGATTGGACGGCGGCGGCCATGCCTACGCGGCGGCGCTGCTCGGCACCTCGCTCGGCTGGGCGGGCTCGACGTTCACGTTCGGCGCCGCCGATACGTCCGATGCCGTGAGCAGCGCGACCATCGCGCTGCCCGCCGGAAGCTATAGCACGTTGAAACTGCTCGCGACCGGGGTCAACGGCAATGAACCGAACCAGGCCTTCGTCGTGACCTATTCCGACGGCAGCACCAGCACTTTCACCCAAAGCCTGAGTGACTGGTTTACACCGCAGAACTACGCGGGCGAGACTCAGGCGCTGCCGATGGCCTACCGCATCACAGCGAGTGGCGCGACGAATAATGGGCCGTGCTATCTGTACGGCTACTCCTTTGCGCTCAACAGCGCGAAGACCGTCAAGAGCCTCACGCTGCCCAACAATCACAACGTCGTGGTGCTCGCGGTCGACCTGACGCCCTCGGGCACGGCACCGGCTCCCGCCGCGACGCCGACCTTCTCGCCGGCGCCGGGCTCGTACCCCAGCGCCCAATCGGTAACGTTGTCCGATGGCACCGCGGGAGCGGTCATCTACTACACCCTCGACGGCAGCACGCCCACCACGGGCTCGGCCACGTACGGCACACCCATCTCGGTGAGCTCCACCACCACCGTCTCGGCGATCGCGGTCGCGAACGGCTACGGCAACAGCGCAGTTGCCAGGGGTGCCTACACCATCGGCTCGAGCGGCACGACACCGATCAGCGTCGCCCTTGCAAACGTCGATAGCATCGACGGCATTGCCGACGCAGGCTTGGCGGTTCCCGGTCACGGCATCGACGGCTCGGGGAATGCCTACGCGGCGGCGCTGCTCGGCAGCTCGCTCACCTGGGCGCAGGCGACCTTCGCCTTCGGCGGAGCCGATACGGTTGATGCGGTGAGCGGCGCAATCATCCCGTTGCCGTCGGGCAACTACACGACGTTGAGCATGCTCGCCACCGGGGTCAACGGCGCCCAGCAAAACCAGGCCTTCGTGGTCACCTACTCCGACGGCAGCACCACGACCTTCACCCAGAGTCTGAGCGACTGGTATGTCCCGGGGAACTACACCGGAGAGACCCAGGTGCTGAACATGTCCTATCGCATCACCGCGACGGGCGCCCTCGACAATCGACCGTTCAATTTGTACGGCTATTCCTTGGCGCTCGACAGCACCAAGACGGTCAAGAGTATCGCCTTACCCAAGAACAGCAATGTCGTGGTGTTGGCGATGGACCTGACGCCTTGAGCCCGCGGATGCGGCACCACTGGCCGTGGCGCGGTAGAATTGGCCAAGTGCCGGCTTAGCACAGTGGTAGTGCAACGGTTTTGTAAACCGTAGGTCGGGGGTTCGAATCCCTCAGCCGGCAGACCTCCTTAAAAAATTCTGAACAGCTCTCCCGGTTTCCGCCACTTGACGGCGTCCATTCGATCCCCCGACAGACAACAAGCGGGTTCGCCCGCTCACTGATCCACGCGATACCAGAAATCGACCCGAAAACCTCGACGATCAACCTCGGCCAAGCGTTTTCCCGGCACTGCCTTGCCGGCGGGATCGGTGAGGCACCACCGACTGGCGTGTCGATATCGCGAATCACAGCGCAATAGGCGAAAGGGTCGCCAGGCGCAAATGGGGCCTGTGTCCGCAGCGAAACAGTGCTGGCTTGCCGCAAGAAAACCAATAAGGATCGGCGGTGTACGCGTCATCTCGAAAAGTCTCGCAGCCCCGTCTGATGGCGTCCACCAGATAGGGGTATTATCGTTCGGCCTGCATGTTGACGCTTGCGCAAAATGTCCTAATCCTCGTCCTTGCCATGGGCGCGTCCCTGCTTTTCATGATGGGACTCAATCGCGTGTGGCCGGTCCAAACGCGTCACACGCAAAACGATTTCGTTGGGTGGCAGCTAAGTGTTTTGGGCACAACTTACGCAGTCACCTTAGGCTTCATGCTGTATACGGGCTGGACCAATTTCACCGCCGCGTATCTCAATGCCGAACTTGAGGCGAACTCACTAAGGAATATCTATCGCTTGGCGGAGGGCATGCCGCAACAGCGCGCAGAAATCCAAGGCCTGACCCGCGCGTACGCCGATGCCGTCGTCAATCACGACTGGCCGGACATGGCTGTGGGCGGGTTGCCGGAGGACAGTCACCTCGTCAACGAGGAAATGTGGAAGACTTTGATGTCCATCAAGGTAGCATCGCCGTCTGAGCTCATGGCCGAAGATCACGCGCTCTCGGAACTCAGTTCGTTGACCATGCACCGCCGCACTCGGCTACTGCAAAGCACCTACAAGCTTCCCAGTATTTTTTGGTGCGTACTGCTGACCGGCGGAGTTCTGACTGTTCTTTCCGTGTCCATATTCGGCTCGGCAAAGCCGAGGGTACACGCGTTGCAGGTCTTTTCCCTGACGCTGCTTGTGACGCTCGTCATGTTGGCCATCGCCGATGTCGATCGGCCCTATCGAGGTTGGGTGCACGTGAGCAACTATGCCTTCGAACGCGCGCAGGAGACAATGCGCGATCTCAAATAGGCAGCATTGGTTAGACGATCGATAAGCGAGCCGCGATAGGGGAATGATCCATGATTGCAAATTCCTACCTTTTTGGAATACTCGTTGCGTTATGCACTTTTGCAAATCCCGGGCGCGCAGCGCAATTAGTCGGCGGCGCCAGCGGCTCCTGCGTCAATCTGCCGGAACACGGAGGAACCGCCCCTGACGGCACTCCCGTGCGGCTGTTTCAATGCCACTCCAACGGCCAGATCATTGGCATTGGAGGCAAGTGCCTTGATGTGTCAGGAGGCGGGACGGCCGATACCACTCCCTTGATCATCGCGCCTTGTTCGGCGTCCCCGAGTCAACAGTGGTCGGTGCAGTAGTGCTCTGGTTTAGTCCCAGATCGCGGTAGAGATTGTGCCGTCCCTGCTAACTACAATCGTCAAACGGTTGGGATTCGAGTCCGCATTGGGAATACCATCCGAATGCCGAATGACCCGTGATACCGGCGGCAGCTGCTCCTCTTTAACGACTTCTGCCGCCGATTTGCCCGCGGGCATGGCCGCACCCTTCGCAACGAAGATTTTGCCGACGCATTTGCTGCAATCCTCGCCGCCGCCTTTGGCTTCGGCGTAACCCGGCAGTTGCGTCAAACTTAAGGACTCGGAGGCGCTGTGCACGTTGATTCCCTTGTACGGATGGTTTGCCTCGATGGGGAATATCGCTTCGATGGGTTCGAATCCCGTTGCTTCCATGGCCTCCGCAGGGGCTCGCGCCACGAATGTCAGCTCCAGCATGCCGTCCTTGGGGGTGGCTCGGGTGAGCGGTATCAGTTCCGCCTCCTCCCATCCGGGGGTGCTTGCCAATCCCCGCACCCGTATGATGTCAAGAGGGGTTCCGTGGGAGCTGCGCAGCACTTCGACGCTGATGATTCGAAGTACGGGCGCTATGATTTGTGGTCGATCCTCTCCCCCGGCTCCTTGGATTACAGTTTCCGGGTGCGGATTGTTTTGGGCACTGGGACGAGGTTCGGCCGTGCTCGTCTGAGCGAGAGCCCCGCTGCTATCGTTGGCGTAGGAGGATTTTGTCTCGACGTGCAGGGCAGCGTTGCCACCGAGGGTGCTCCCATCCTGTACGTTCCCTGCAATGGTGGTCCGAGTCGGAACTGGAGCGTGTCCAATGGCTCCATCGTAGGCATTGGAGGGAAGTGCATCGATGTCCAAGGTGGTGTTCCCTACGACCAGGCACCATTAATCCTCTCAACCTGCAGCGGCGGCCCAACTCAGCAATGGGCCGTGCACTGAGCAAAATCGCGTAGGACAATTCCTGCCCCCGGCACCACCATCGTCCTGCAATTGCGGCCGTCGATGATGGCGTGTCAACGTGAGGGCGTGGAAGCGCGTTGTCTAGGCTTGGCCCGTAGGGGTAAGTTGGCCGAGGGGACCATAATGAAAAGCCTGACATTGCTCGGCGCCGTGGTGCTCGCAGCGGCCGCTCACGCCCAGACCCATCAAGACACCTCGCTCACGCGCGCCCCGGTGATGTCTCGGACGGCGGCCTGCGGCGAGGCAACCCCGGACGGTCGGGCGCCATCATGCTCCCGAACGCCCCGCTTTCCGTCGATGCGTACTGCGTCCGAGCTCGGCAAGGCAAGTGCGATAGCGGGACTAACGCTGCTGCTCGGGGCCATTGCGGTGTTGAAGGGCTGGCGGCGGCGCACGTAAGATTGCCGCGCGACCTCGATTCGTCTAGCATCAAAGTATGCTTGCAATTTCGACCGTCGAGACGGGCGTTGCCGGTGTCGCCGCCGCCATCGGCGAGCCCGCACGGGCGCGGATGCTGTATTGCCTGATGGATGGACATGCGCGTACGAGCACGGAGCTCGCGATCATCGGCGAGGTGAGTCCCTCGACTGCCAGCGTGCATCTGGCACGCCTCGTGGAACGACGGCTGCTGAGGGTCACCTCGCAGGGCAAGCACCGCTACTACCACCTTGCCGGACCTACCATCGCAAGAGTCCTGGAAGGGCTCGCCGTGGTGGCGGGACGCCGCGCCGATGAATTCATCCCGACCACACCCGTGCATCTGCGCGCTGCGCGCACGTGCTACGACCATATGGCCGGGCGCTCGGCAGTGCTCCTACGTGAGCGCTTCGAGAAATTGCGCTGGCTCAGTGCAAGCTCGGAAGCCGATGACGAATACGAGGTGACTATCCCCGGGATCGACGCCCTGGCAGCTCTCGGAGTCGACGTCGACCGCCTCCGCGCGCTGCGCCGGCGATTTGCGTACGCCTGCGTGGATTGGAGCGAACGGCGTCCCCACATCGGAGGTGCCTTGGGTCAGGCGCTGTTGCAGCTTGCGCTCGATCGAAAGTGGTTTCTACAGGATCTCGACGGCCGCGCCCTCACCGTTACACCGGCCGGTCGCCGACAGCTGCGGGTACGATTCGGCCTCGAAATCTGACCCTCGGGGCGCTCCACCCTGGAGGGGCATCAGAGCCCTGGCATCAGGGCCAAGGTATCCTCAACCGCCTCCAGGAATGTCCTGCGCTCGCGCAGGATGAGTCGCCGCTCGCGGGCAAACGTGAAGTTCTGCTGAGCTGCCGGGTCTGCCTTCAAACGCTTGCGATATGCCTCGTAGGAGGCAAGACTGTCAAAAGAAATCAAACCCCAGGCGATATCATTCGTACCCTCGCTCGGGAGGAAGTAGCCGATCAGATGACCGCCGCATCTCGGAATGATCTCGCCCCAGTTCCTCGCGTATTGTTGGAACCCATCTCGTTGCGTCGGGTCGATTTGGTATTCGATGAAGCACGTTACGATCATGGCGGCTATGGTGCGCTGGCGCAACCCGCAACACTTCGTTGCCGGACGAAATGTCGATGCATGGGCAAGGGCGGCTGGTTACCGATAAAGATCTCCGCGCGCGCCAAACCCTGTGCGCCCGCCAAACCCTGTGCGCCTGAGATAAGATGGATGTATGCGTATTAGTGTGGCTTTGATGATCCTGAGCTTGGCGCAGCCCGCCTTGTGCCTGACGGCGGGTGGCGTCCGTTCCGCGACGCAAGCAGGGGACGCCAAAGTGGACGCGGCTTGGGTCCGATGGCTCCCGGCCGACGTGCCCCTCGCGGGCTACGCGACGATCACCAATCGTGGGGATCGGACGATCGTTCTGACTGCGGCCTCGAGCCCCATGTTTCAGGAGATCTCGATCCATCGAAGCATTCAGGCCGCGGGAAACGTGCAGATGTCGCCGGTCAACGAAATCACCATTGCGCCACACACCACGCTCGACTTCGCATCGCGCGGATTTCACCTCATGCTGATGCGGCCGCGCGAGCCGATCGACCTGAAACCCGACATCCCCATTACCTTGCGCTTCGCGGACGGCTCATCCTTGACCGCCGAGTTCCAGGTTCGCAAGAACGCGGAGAAGTGACCGGCCGTCTTTCCAGAGGATCCCACCCGATTAATGGGTTGACGGCGTCCCGGGGGACCCTAGATATATAGCTGCATGGAAATTGCTTCCCGCTCAGCGGATGCGCACTGCCGAACCAACGAGACCGCAAGGACAGTCATCGATTGCGATCAGGATCGGCACCGGCCGGCCGTGATACGGTTGCAATTTTCCTGGAGCAAAACTTCCGCTTCCAGCGGGTGCATCCAAGATCTCGCCGCACATCGCCGGGCGCGGGTGGCCTGCGGGCGACCCGGGTGAGAGGTTTGCTGGCGTGAGGGCGTGGCATGTTAAAGTCAGTTGGTAATGCGTGACGAAGCGCGTAAAGATCCGCCGATCCCAAAATCGTCGGATCGATCCGGGGAGCTGGTGTTGGGATCGGCCGGCGACCGGGGTTGCCGCTCAGCAATTTGGATGATGCTCGGGGTCGCGATTGCCGTCGTCCCGCCGGCGGCCTGGGCCAGCGGGCTCTCCTATCCGGACGCCGCCCGCGGGGCGCAGGTCGACGACTATCACGGGACGCGTGTTGCGGATCCGTACCGCTGGATGGAGAGCATCGACGCGCCGGGGACACAAAGCTGGGTCGCCGCCGAACAGCGCCTCAGCCGACAATTCCTGGATTCACTCCCGGGCCGCGCCGGCCTCGCCGAACGGCTGCGGAACGTTTGGAACTTCGAGCGCTGGAGTCCTCCGGTGCGAAACGGCAACACTTGGATGTTCACCCACAACGACGGCCTACAGAACCAAGCGGTCGTGTTCGTGACGCAGGATCCCAACGCCCAGGCGCGTGTCCTCATCGACCCGAATGCCCTTTCTGCCGACGGCACCGTCGCGCTGCGCGAAATGGCGATGAGCCCGGACGGACGTCTGCTCGCATACGCGCTCTCGGAAGCCGGTTCGGACTGGCAAGCCTGGCGCGTTCGCGATGTAGTCACGGGGAAGGACCTTCCGGACAGGCTGGAATGGTCCAAGTACGCCGGAGCGAGTTGGCGCAGGGATGGTTCCGGCTTCTATTACACCGCCTATGATCCGCCGCCGCCCGATACCCGGCTCAAGTCGGCGAGCCAGTACCAGAAACTCTATTTCCACCGGCTCGGCACGGCGCAATCGGATGATGCGTTGGTCTATACACGACGCGACGACCCGGATTGGTTCATCGATTCGAACGTGACCGACGATGGGCATTATCTGATTCTCCAGACTGCGCTCGGGACCGACGTGCGCAATGCCGTATCCATTCAGGATTTGAGCACACCGGATGCCAAGGTGCTGCCGATCGTCCCCGAGCCGACGGCCACGTTCGATGTGATCGGCAACGTGGGCACGACGCTGCTGGTGCGCACGGATGACTCCGCTTCGCGGTATCGCATCATTGCCATCGACGTTGCTCACCCCGAGCCCGGTCATTGGCGGGTGATCGTCCCAGAAGGGGCTGACACCATCGCCTCGGCGACCCTGGTCGGCGGGCAGTTGATCGTCCATCGATTGAAGGATGCGCGGAGTGCCGTGGCGCGTTACACGCCGTCCGGCCGGCTGCTTGGCAATATCGAACTACCCGGACTCGGGACCGCGCTGGGATTCCACGGTCACGATGACGATACGCAGACCTACTATCGCTACAGCAGCTTCAGCACGCCACCGTCGGTGTATCGAGTGGACCTTACAGACGGCAAAGTGGCGTTGTGGCACGCACCCACATTGAAAGGCTATGCGCCCGGCGACTACGAGACTCGCCAGGTATTCTATCGAAGCAAAGACGGCACCCGCATCCCGATGTTCATCACCGCGGCCAAGCATATTCAACGCTCGGGAGCCAACTCCACCATCCTGTACGGCTACGGCGGCTTCAACACGTCCGTGATGCCGGATTTCACCGCGCAGATTGCGGCATGGATACAGATGGGCGGTGTGTATGCCGTTGCGAACCTCCGCGGAGGAGGGGAATATGGGCGCGCCTGGCACGAGGCGGGGATGAAAACTCACAAGCAAAGCGTATTCGACGACTTCATCGCCGCAGCCCAGTACCTCTCGGATTCGCGCTGGACGAATCCGAAGCGGCTGGCGATCCTCGGCCGATCGAACGGCGGATTGCTGATCGGTGCGGTCGAGGAGGAGCGGCCCGATATCGCGGCTGCAGCCGTTGCGCAAGTCGGCGTCATGGATATGTTGCGCTTTCGCGAGTTCACTGTGGGCAAGGCGTGGGAGTCCGATTATGGATCGGTCGAGAATGCGGATGAGTTCCGGGCGCTGTACGCGTATTCGCCGTATCACAATGTCCGCCCCGACGTCGATTACCCGGCGACGCTCATCATGACGGGCGACCACGACGATCGGGTGTTCCCGGCGCACAGCTTCAAATTCGCGGCAGCGATGCAGCACGCCGACCCCCAAGGCAACCCAATTTTGCTTCGTGTCGAAACGCGTGCCGGCCACGGTCAGGGGTTGCCCACCGAGAAGCTGATCGGTCAAGTGGTCGACATCTATTCCTTCGTGTTCCACGCATTCGGCATGACCGCGCCTCCCGAGCCGGACGCGGCCCGGCCGGTGGCAGCCCCCGCGGAGGTCTCCCGGCGGCCTGGGGAGGCGAGATGACCGGCGTGCCCCGCCCCTTACTCGCACTCGCGGCGCTGCTCGCGGCGACGACCTTATGGAGCTGCGACGGATCGAGCGACTCCTCGAGCCGTGTGAACGGCTCGGTGCACGTACCCGCAGGTAGACCGGCAGGTCCCGCCGATACGGTCAATGGCGGCATCCACATCGACGCCAATGCGGCGGTGAGCACCGCCAAGACGGTAAACGGAGGGATTACGTTGGGCGCGCAAGCGATGGCGGACTCCCTTGCCACGGTGAATGGGGACATCACCGTCGATCCTGGCGCCCGAATCTCGGGTGGCATCGGCTCGGTGAATGGCGCCATCACGCTCGGCAATGGGGTTCTCGTCGGCGGGTCCCTCGAGAACGTCAATGGCACCATACGGCTGTCCACGGCCCGCGTGAACGGCGGTATCACGACGACTAACGGCAACATCGACATTCGCGGAGACTCCCGCGTCGAGCATGGAATTCGGGTGGAGAAGGCGGGAGATGGCGGCTTGCTTCATTTCGGGAACAGCGTCCCGCGCATCGTCATCGGACCCCGAGCCACCGTCGCCGGAGAGCTGCGCTTCGAGCGCGAGGTCAAGCTTTATGTGAGCGATCAAGCCACGGTGGGCAACATCGTTGGCGCAACCGCGATTCACTTCAGCGGCGACGAGCCCGCGGGCTAATTGAGATAACCCCTGCCAGGCCGCGCGGTGCGGCCATACTTTTGAGGAGATGACAATGAATGCACTGGCCTCACGGATTCCCCGATTCACCGCAGCGGTCGCCTCGCTTCTCTGCTGCTTGCCCGCCGGGGCCGCAACCCCCGATGCATCGCTTCAGGCTGCGATTGCCAACCCCGCGCGCAGCGACAACTTCGTCGCGCGCGACAAGGCGCGGCATCCGGCGGAAGAGCTGGCCTTTTTCGGCGTTCGACCCAACATGACAGTGGTCGAGCTGTGGCCCGGCGGGGGCTACTGGACTGAGATCTTGGGTCCGTACCTTGCCAAGAGCGGGACTTACTACGTAGCGCTCGAGCCCGGGAAGAGCGGCGAGGCGAAGGAATCCAATGCGAAATGGCATACGCGGGTGGCTGCAATGAAGGGACAGGTTGGAACCATTCACGAAACGCTCCTCGGCGCCGGCCAGTTCAATATCGCGCCACCCGGATCCGCCGACCTCGTGCTCACATTCCGAAACCTGCATAACTGGATGGATGGTGGGTATGCGGAGCAGGCGCTGGCCGCGTGCTTCACCGCGCTGAAACCGGGCGGGATCCTCGGCATCGAAGAGCATCGCGGCCCCAACGACAAGCCCCAGGACCCCAAAGCGGCGAACGGCTATGTGCGCGAGGATTATGCGATCGCGCTCATCAAGAAGGCTGGATTCGTGCCTGACGGCTCCTCCGAGGTCAATGCCAATCCGAAGGACACGAAAAATTGGGTGGACGGGGTATGGACCCTGCCGCCCACACTCTCGCAAGGGCAGAAGGACCGCGAGAAATACCTGGCCGTCGGCGAAGCCGACAATTTCGTATTGCGCTTTCGCAAGCCCGCGCAGTGAGGCGTAGGAGCTAGATTTCAGGGCCGATGACGATCGGCGAGCCATCCTCGAAACGCGAGACGCGAAACGGCGTGGGGTCTACAGAGGGCGTCTGCGCCGTCGCGAGATCCGCGGCGAGACGCCCGGCGCCGGGCCCGATGCCGAAGCCATGGCCGGAGAAGCCAGCGGCCACGGTCAAGCCCGGGACAGCGCTCACGCCTCCGATGTAGGGCACCACGTCCGGTGTGACGTCGATATATCCAGCCCACGCCTGCACGATGGGAACGGTGCGAAAGCGGGGATATAGCCGAATCATGGCCGCGTGCGCTTCACGATTGAGCGCGTGGTTGGGCTTCGGATCGAGCACTCGCGTCTGTTCGAAGGGACTCGGCCGGTCGAGGGGCCACCGCCGCGGCGTGGTGCACTCCCTGAAGGACTGTGTATTCAAGCGCAACTTGAGGTTTCCGCGTTCCTTGCGCAAGGTCGGAAGATATTCGCGCATATACCGCAGCGAATCCGGCACGAGCGGCACGATGAAGCCCGAGCCGCGTGCGAGCGTGTATCCTCCGTCCAGACGCTTGCGATACGCGATCTCGTTCATATAAGTGCAGGCGTCGGGTCCTTCCGCGACGGGCGCGGTGCGCATCACAGAGGAGAGCACTTTCAGTTGTGGAAGACTCACTCCGAGACTCGCGCAGAACAGGCCTGTCCACGCGCCTCCGGCCAGTATCACCGCCTCACAGGCGATGGTGCCACGCTCAGTGACCACGGCGCTCACGCGTCCGCCTTTGCGCTCGAGACCGCGGGCTGCGCAATGCGCAAGAATCACGGCGCCCATGCGCTGCGCAGCCCGCGCGATGGCCGGCGCTGCCTTCTGCGGTTCGGCACACCCATCGGTCGGCACATGCAGGGCGCACCGATAGCTCCTCTCCGCGTTCGGCATCAGCCGCCTGAGCTCCTCACCCCGCAAGAGCCGCGTGCCGATATCGAAAGGACGGGCCATCTCGAGCCATGTGTGGAAACCACGCTCGTCTGCCTCGGACTCGGCGACGTACATGACGCCGCACTCGCGGAATCCCGTAGCCGTATCAGTCAGCCGATCCATGTCCCGCCAAAGGCGCAGACTCTCCACGATCAACGGCATCTCCCGTTCATCGCGTCCGGCTTGACGGCACCAACCCCAATTGCGGCTGGATTGCTCGCAGCCGATATACGCCTTCTCGCAAAGCACGACCGGAATGCCGCGCGCCGCGAGCGACAGAGCCGCCGACGTACCAATGATGCCACCGCCGATGACGACCACGCCGGTGGCGGCGGGCATCGCTTCATCGGACGTCACCGAATCGACGTAAGGACCCATGAACCCATCCGTTGCGCAAACTTGCGATTATACGGCGCACGGAGGAGCATTGATCGGCCACCGACCATGCTCTCGCCGTCCTCCATACCCGTAATCGATGTCGCGCCGCTCTTCCTAGGTCCCAGCGCAGAGCGCACCAGCGCCGATCAATCAATTCTCAGCGCCGCGGCGGCGCCTGGTTTTTTTCTCGCGAAGAATTTTCCGCCCGGTGTCCCGGTCGGTCTGGAATCGCGGACGGAGCTGCTGCGCCTGTTCGAGCTATCGGATCATGAGATCCGGCCCTTGTGGCGCAGGAAATTCGACGCGGCGCACAGTAACGTCTATCGCGGCTGGTTTCCGCTGCAAACCGGATTTCTGACGAGCAAGGAAGGTATCGACCTCGGCCCCGACGTGGCCTATGGCTCCTCACTCGTCCGTGTTGACGATCCGCTGCAGGAGGCAACGCCTTTGCCCAGCGAGCAGGCGCTGCCGTGCTGGCGCGAGTCGGCCGCTCGCTACTACCTGGGCATGGTCGAGATCAGCCGGGCCCTCATGCACTCCGTCGCACGGAGCCTGCAGCTCGCCGAGACCTTTTTCGACCGCGCGTTCGAGCGGGGACTCTCGACCTTGCGGCTCATCCGCTATCCGCCGCGCACCGATGTGGATCAGGCCGCTCAGACAGATCCAAGTGTCTGGGTGATCCACCGCGGCGAGCGATACTACGTAACGGGCGCGCCGCATGTGGATAGCGGCTTCTTGACTCTGCTCGCGCAGCACGGAGTAGGCGGTCTGCAGGCCCGCGATCGGCATGGGGAATGGCTCGATGTCCCCTCACTGGAGGGCGCGCTCGCGATCAATTTCGGCAAGGTGCTCGAACGGTGGAGCGCCGGGCGGATCAAGGCCACCGAGCATCGAGTCATCGGTACCGGCGAGCCGCGCATGTCCATTCCATTCTTCTACGAGGCGCGCGCCGACGCGGAGATTCGACCGTTGCCCATCGATCCAGGCACTTCGTTCGCGCCGTTTCTCTATGGCGATTACCTGTGGGCGACCACCACGCAGTTCGTCGAATTCAAGGGCCTCGAGGGACTCCGCGCGCCGCGACGTCCGGGAAACGGCGGCGGGACTCTCCCCAACTGCGACGCTTGAAACGGGATGTTCAGATCCCATAACCGTCATTGATGCCTGCTCGCCACCGATTCCTGAGCCTCACCTGGCTGATCGCTTTGCTGCCCCTCTATCTGGGTGTCCGGCTGTTGCCTGCGCTGGCTACGAGCCCAGGAGCGCTGTGCCTTGGTATCGGGGTGCTGCTCGGCGCGTGCTACGTCGTTCCGAGATCCGTCCGCCGCCGCGATCGGTTCGCCTGGGTTGGCCTGATAGCGCTCGGCTTTTTCTCTACCTTGTTCGCGATGACCGTGTTGCGCGATGTGGTCCTCCTCTGCTCGCGGCTACTGCTCGGTGCTGCCGCCTACGGCTCGCTCGTTCGACCCTCCGCCGTCGGCGCCCTGGTCCTGACTGCGCTCATCACGCTCCTGGGCTTTCTGCTCGCGCGGCGGCCGCGGGTGGTTCATGTCGAGATTCCGGTGGCACGGTTGCCCAAAGCCTTGCAGGGGTTTTCGATCGCGCAAATCAGCGACGTGCACGTGGGTCCGACCATCCGCCGCGGATTCGTCGAGCGCCTGGTCGAGCGGGTGAATCGCCTCGAGGCCGATCTCATCGCCGTCACAGGGGATCTGGTGGACGGGTCGGTACAGCAGCTCGCGGACCACACGGCGCCCCTGTCCAAGCTATCGGCGCGCCATGGCGCCTTCTTCGTGACCGGCAATCACGAGTACTACTCCGGCGAACCCGGCTGGACGCACGAGCTGCGAAGGCTCGGCCTCACGGTGCTCAAGAACCAGCATGTGGTGTTACACCACGGGGGCGCATCGCTGGTCCTCGCCGGAGTCAACGATATTGGGGCACATCATTTTGACCCCGCTCAGCGTAGCGATCCCGCCGCCGCGCTGCGCGGAGCGCCGGCGAATGCAGGGGCGAAGATCCTCCTCGCCCATCAACCGAGCTCGGCCCATGCCGCCGCCAGCGCGGGATTCGACGTGCAGATCTCAGGCCACACACACGGCGGGCAATTCTGGCCCTGGAACCATTTCGTGCGCTTCTTCCAGCCGTTCACCGCAGGCTTGCACCGGCTGAAAAATCTTTGGATTTACGTGAGCCGCGGCACGGGCTACTGGGGTCCCCCCAACCGATTCGGCGTTCCATCGGAAATCACGCGCATCCGGCTGGTGGCGGCGACTGGTCTCACGAATACCGACACCGCGGCGACTGCTTAGTCGCCGCGGCTCGTCAGATCGTCCTCCGATGGCTGCGAAGTTGAGCGCAGCCCGTCCGACCGCTAACTCGCTTCGGCCCCGGGACAAGCCGCCTTGATCTGGGAGATCTTGGTGTCGAGCGCTTTGTTATATTCGCCGGTGGTCACCTCGTATTTGGTCTTTTCCGTACGCGTGAGCAGCCCCTCGACCAGGCCGATTGGCGCAACCATCGAGATACCATTACCGATCTTCGATGCCGTGCTGGCCTTTTCCGAGTTCAACACGCGCAGATCGCCGGGAGCAGTAGCGCAATTGATGGGCATTGACTGAGCCGCCGCCGCATCCTTCTTTTCCTGCATCGCGCAGCCGCTCATCAGGCCCAGCCCGACCCCGCAAAGACCCACTAACAACTTCGTTTTGATCATTTCCGCTCCTTACAGATGTATGTCGTCACGCGACATGGTCGTCTTCGAGGGTGGCCGCCGCACGCCTGACCATGACTTCTCCAGCGGACTCGGCGGTTGGTCGCCCTGGAGAGTGACCGTGGTGCTCCGCAAGCCGGGAACCCGATGCCCGCGCACTTATGGTTTCAGAGTCGCCGTTCGGAGACTATTGGCCTTAAGACCCTTATCGGTCCTCTATCCCAAATGACCCGTTCACCGGTTCATGCCACCCCCGTGGTGCCGGCCGGAAGGTCCACATCGCTAAATAGCTTGCTTAGGTATGAGGGCGCGCTATACTTAAGTAAATGCTTAACAAAGCAACGGCGCTCGATCTGACGTTTCAAGCTCTCGCGGACTCCACCCGCCGCGCGATTCTTGCCGAGTTGACCCGGGGACCCAGTTCGGTCAGCAAACTGGCACGCCCGCTGGGGATGTCGCTACCAGCGGTCATGCAGCATCTGGCGGTGCTCGAGAGCTCAGGGCTCGTGCGCTCGGTGAAAGTCGGTCGCGTCCGCACCTGTAGGATCGAGGCCAAGGCGCTGAGCCAGGCCGAACAATGGATCAACCAGCGACGTGCGGAGTGGGAGCAGCACCTCGATCAGCTGGGCGAGTATCTGAACACCGTCGCAAAGAAAGGAGGCACCCTTGCCAAAGACAAGCAGTAATTCGCCGCGCTCGGTGGTACACGCGACGTTCCGCATCGAACGGACCTACCCGGCTTCGCCGGCTCAGGTGTTCAGGGCGCTGACCGATCCGGCAGCCAAGGCGAAGTGGTTCACGGGTGGCAACGGCTACACGCTGCTCGCTCGCGAGATGGATGTGCGTCCCGGAGGGCGCGAGCACCTGAAGGGGCGCTGGGAGAGCGGCGTCGTGTCGACATTCGATGCTGTTTACCATGATGTCGTAGCGGACGCACGGATCGTCTATACCTATGAGATGCGCCTGGACGATCGAAAAATCTCCGTTTCTTTGGCTACGCTGGAGCTCAAGCCTGCAGGCACCGCGACCCGTCTCGTCATGACCGAGCAGGGAGCGTTTCTAGATGGTTACGAAGATGCGGGATCTCGTGAGCACGGCTCTAATTTGCTGCTCGATCAGCTTGGGGATTCGCTCAAATAGGGATGGAGCCGGTATGTCGTTGACTCTCTATGCTCACCCGTTCGCCGCCTATTGCTGGATGCCATTGATCGCGTTGTACGAGAATGCGACGCCGTTTACCTATCGGCTGGTCGACGACGCGGCGGGATGGGCCGAACTGGAACGGCGCGGATGCTACCGGCGAACGACGACGCAGCCCTGACGGTGCGCTTCATGGATCGGTTCTTTGATAACTACGTCATGGGGCCGATGCAAACGCTGGTCTCGGATCGACTGCGACCGGAGGCCGAGCGGGATGCCCAAGGCGTCGCCGAGGCCAGGAAAATGCTCGACGTAGCGTATGGATGGCTCGAAGAACGGCTCACGCCTCGCGCGTGGGCGTCCGGCGGCGACTTTTCTCTGGCCGATTGTTCCGGCGCCCCGGCGCTCTTCTACGCGGATTGGGTGCATCCTATCGGGCATCGATTTCAGGGAGTTCTCGCCTACCGCGGCCGCGTTCTTGCCAGAGCCTCTGTCGCCCGCGTCGTCGATGAGGCGCGTCCATTCCGCAAGCTCTTCCCCGGGGGAGAGCCCGGTCGGGACTGATGACCCGAGCCACCGCGCGGGAGCTACGGCCCCATGCCCGTGTCGAACATCGGCCGCACCTCCGACTCGCCGTCGAACCCGGGCCAGTACTTTCGATGCAACTCCATAAACTCGGTTGCAATTCGGATGGCTTCCGCCTTGGAGTCCGTCTTCAGGATCGCCCAACCACCGATAACCTCCTTGCTCTCGGTAAAGGGCCCGTCCATCACGGTGATCTTGCCGTTGTCGAGCCGCACGCGAACGCCGTCCGCGCTCGGCAGCAGACCGCCGGTGTCCACTAGGGACCCCTCCTTAAGGGACTTCTCTACGAACCTGCCCATGGCCTCCATTAGTGCAGCCGGCGGCCCGGATTGGCGATAGGACTCTGAATGGCGAATGAAGGTCAGGTATTTCACGGCTTCTCCTCGGGTTTCCGGTTATACGACGGACGAGCGCGAGCCGGATCGACATACCAGCTTGATATGGGTGACCTTGCCTCTCCTTCGCGGCAAATTGCCGGGTCCTGAGGACGGCGCTAAGCTGACCGAAAGCCAAGGGAGGTTGCATGGCGACAACAGTTGTGACGCGAGCTAGCACAAGCTCAGCGAATCGCCTCCGATTCCGCATCTCGTTCAATTTTGTCTTGGCGCTGGTGATGGCGGCGGTCGTCATTTACGGCTTCAGTCACACGATCGGTGACAACCTTCTTCACCCAAGCATCCCTCGTCCCGGACTGCTGTACGTACACGCGGCAGTATTCAGCGCTTGGATCGCGCTTTATATCTTGCAGACAAGCTTAGTAGCCTTCCGAAACGTGACGCTACATCGACGGTTGGGCGCAGCCTGGATTGCGGTAGCTACCGCAATGCCCATTATCGGTGTGACTACGGGAATCGCAATGCGCCGCTTTCATATCATCCATGACCATGAGACCGCGACCTTCATCGCCGTCATTCTCTGGGACATGGTGGCATTCTCAACACTTTTTCTACTTGCCGTACTGTGGCGCAAGCGCCCCGAATATCATCGACGCTTCATGTTTTTGGCCACTTGTGGCCTGACGGTTGCCGGGTTCAGCCGTTTCCCCTTGCTTGCGTCTCTCTGGTCCAATGCGAATTTTTGGTCTGACTTTGGCGCGCTATATGTAGGGGTAGATGCTCTGGCGCTCATCGCGATAACGCGCGATTTCATCGTTCAGCGCCGAATCCACGTTGTATACAAGGTGGCACTGCCCTTGATCGTAGCCGGGCAATTGCTTGCCTGCGTGTTGTCTGAACATCCTCCGACCTTATGGACTACGCTTTCTCGGGAGTTGGTTGGAGCCGGCTGAAGGCGCGCCAAAGCGGATTGAAGGGCAGACGGCTGGCAGGAGCGCGGAGTCGCCTGAGCCCGCCAACCGATCGGTGCGTGTGTTTCGCTTCCACAATCAAGCCGCAAAGGGTGGCTTTGTTTTGAGGGGTGTGACCGCGTGTGACGCAGGATAAGATCGACGCCTTGACTGACACGAACCTTCCAGAGGAGCTCCATGAGTCGCGCGGACGTTGAGATCAAGACCAAAGATGGCGCTTGCCGTACTGCCGTGTTTCGCCCGGCATCCGACGCGGGGCCGTGGCCGCCGGTGATATTTTACATGGACGGCGTCGCCATTCGCCCTACGCTCTACGACATGTGTCAGCGCTTGGCCGATTTCGGTTATCTGGTGCTGCTGCCGGATATGTTCTATCGCATTGGCGCTTACGAGCCGTTCGACGGCAAAACGCTTTTCACCGATCCGGTGCAGCGCGACAAGCTCATGTCGATGGTGCGCTCCGCCACCAATAAGCGGTTGGCGACTGAAGATACCGGAGCCTTTCTCGCTTATCTCGACAGCCTGCCGGATGTGAAAGGAAGAAAAGTCGGCGCGACCGGGTATTGCATGGGCGGCGGCTTCGTGTTGACGGTCGCGGCAGCGTATCCCGATCGCTTCTCGGCCGCCGCAAGTTTCCATGGCGGGAGCTTGGCGACGGATGAGCCCGACAGTCCGCACAGAGTTTTCGACAAGATCAAAGCGCGCGTGCTGATAATCGGGGCTGATCAGGATCAGCACTATCCGCCAGAACAAGAGGCGCGCGTGAAAGCGGCGCTCGATGCGGCGCACGTCGAGTATCGCGCCGAAATCTGGCCCGGCGCGCTGCACGGTTGGACGATGGGGGATCTACCGGTTTACAACCGCGAAGCGGCCGAGCGGCATTTTGATGAACTGCGGAAATTGTTTGGCGCGGTTTTGAAAGGTTAGACGTCTCCCGCTTGCCCCGCCCATCCCGGGCGCCGCCAACCTTCACCAATCCACTACTCGAGCGCGTTCGGGTACGCCAGCGTTCCACAAAGCGGCCGATTGCGTGAGCGGTCGTATCGCGCCGAGGCTGTGTGAAACCGCCGCAGTGCCGTTGTAAAATGGGTCAACGCATTCGAGACAAGCAGGCGGAGGGCATCTTGGAAGGCATAGGTCAAGCGGGTGAGAAATGCCCGTTCGAATTCAATTTCGATCCAGAGACTTTTAAGCCAGGAGATCTCGTCTCCTATCGCATTCCGGAGCGGTTCGGAGAAATGCCCTTTGTGGGCACGATCTTGGCCGTGTTTGAATGCCATGTCGAAATCTCTCCGAATGACCCCTCCGATCCTGATCGCCGGATGCGCGGCACGCGCGAGAGTCGTCCCGTGGTCAGCGCCGCAGCGGCGCTTGATTGACGAGGTGCGCACAGACACGATTCGCGAGTCAGCGTGACACGACCGTTTGACGTCGCTCGCTTCGACTTTAGTCAGATCGGAGAAACGTGTGACCGCGGACGCGACCCCTCTTCATTCCACTTCCACCCTGATGCGGGTTATGCGCGTGGTCTTGATTTGCCAGGCTTCACCCACCCTGACGTAGGTCTCGTGATAGAAACCATAACCAGTTAGGCGTGATATGCCGCCGCCGGCGGGAAAGAACATGCGATCGGTAAAGGCCCAGATTCCCTTTGCCGCGTTCGGGCCGGTGATTTCGATGTCCGCCTGATGGCCTTGATGCACGCTGACGATGCCAAAGCGCGCCATTCCATCGGATATCCACTTGTCGCGGCCGCGCAAGGTTACGTTCATCGCGGGTAGATGATCAACGCGTGTCTGCGGGTCGGCGCAGCAGCCACGAAAGTCCAGCTCGCAATCTTCGGCGAGAACCGAGCGGACCAGCTCGCCATCACAAAGATCGACCCCTCGCCAGTAACGGGCTTTGATCTGTTTGATCGCCTCGATCGCTGCGAGGCGCTCTGTTTCTGTCATTATCGTCTCCCGGTCGTTGTTTCCAGAGGGTCTAGCCGATTACCGGAAAGCGTTCGTCATCCAGCTCCTTGTGGAGGGTCAGCCCGTCGGTCTGGAAGGCATCCGCGGGGCCGCCGTTCCAGCAGGCGTCCGCAGGGTTTACGATGACGATGTAGGTCCAGCGAGGGTCGTTTGTGACATTTGTTCCGGCCGAGTGGACCGTCAGGTTGGAATGAACAGTGACGTCACCTGCGGAGTAGGCCAGGTTTCCGCTGCTGGCGCATTCGTCGAGCAGCTCCGGATAGCTATCGAGCAGATTCCCTCGGCCATAGGTGGCATAGTGCCCCATCACGCCAAAGCGGTGCGATCCGTTGAGGAATGCCATCGTGCCTTTTTCGGGGGGCATGTCGGTCAACGCCGTCCAAAATACCATGCCGCCGGATCTGTCCGAGGCCGAAGCCGCGTAGTCCTGGTGCCAGTCCGATCCGCCAGCGCCGCCGCGATTCGCCTGTTTCCTCTTTGCGGGCTGTTTGACCGCAAAGAAGTCGGTGAAATAGCGAATGCCAACCCGCGCGCGGCGCGCCATCAAGGCACGCGCGCCACGTCCGCAATGCTCGATGATCGGCCCCATCAGCGGATGCTTGAGACCGCGCAGGGTCAGCGGGTTGAAGTAGGTAAAGGCCTCGGGTGGTAGGTCTCTGTCTCCATTCTCGCCCATGCGATCCTTTGCCATCGCAAGCAGTTCGTCGACCTTCGAGCGCGGAATAAAATTTTTGAGCTTGACCCAGCCGAATTTCTGATAACTTGCAATTTCCTGAGGAGTGACCGCCCGAAAGCTGTCATCGACAGACGTTGCCTGCATTGCCATGGTGCCGCTTCCTCCCGCAATATTCTTTGCGCATTTATAACCGCAGACATGGATTGGAGAACCGCTAGTTGTTTGACCCCTGAAGCATCAGCGATGCGCGTGGGTGGAGAAGCGATCGAGAAGGCTGTGCAACTCTCCCATAATGCGTTCAAGAGTTTGTCGATCCGCATCCGGGAGCCGATATAGCTCGCGGACGAAATTCGATTCACGCGCAACAGCCGAATGGATCGCTTCGACTATGGCAGCCCCCTCTGGGCTAAGCTTCAAAGTAAAGGCGCGACCATCGCCTGGCACTGGCGATTTTGTCAGTAAGCCCTTGTCGCCGAGTTTGACGACGCGAGCCGTCAAGGCGCCATTCGAAACCTGCAGGGTGACCGCGAGATCCGTTGCCCGAAGTGGCTGTGGCCGGTCGATCCGTAACGCCCCCATCAGGTAGAAATCGGCAATGCTCAGACCAAATCGCCGACAAATCCGATCCAAATCATTCGTCAGCATGTGGCCGACGCTGAACGTATGCCACAGCGCTGAGAAGTAACGGACATCCTGGCCGATACCAGCGTAGAAGGCCCGCGCCGCGGCCACTTCTTCAATCGGCCGCTGTGCCGGACGTGAGGTTTTGCTCATCGTTTTCCTGCTCCGCGTCATTGTCGTCGAAGCCACTGGGCGGCTCGCTGGAACCGTGAGCAGGAGTGTTGCATCCGGCTGGATGCGGAGTCCATGGACGATGCCGCCCCACGAGCCCCAATGCCACTTGCGAGCCGCGAACGGTAACGAGCAGCGCAACTTTATGACCACGAATGTCGCCTTCCGGCCCGGGAGCCACCCGACGCCGACAAATGGCGGTCCATCGACTCGTGTCGAGCTGATCGACGGTGCGGGACAATTCCTCAAGTCGATACTGATACCACCGTCAGCGCCTTTTGCGCCTCGGGGCGCCGCGCGCCCCGAGCTCGGCGCGCTTACTACCATGATGCCCCAGTATTCGCCGTGCCTGTCAAGGCTCCCGCCGTCGCAGACTTCGCGACGACGGGAGCTGCGGATCAATTGATATTACGGCACGATTCGAGTCGCGGACGACGTACCAGGATATCCACCCGGTGGTGCCGGGGGCGGCGTTCCCGGTAGCGGCACCACGTTGCCGGCCATGTCGTAGAAAATCGTGACGTTGGTTCCGGCATATGAGTTTCCATCTCTCGCCAGTGTGTCAGTCTCGGTCTCATTGAAATATCCAGCGATCATCCCGCTCGAATCAAAAACCCAACCGAAGTGGTTACGGAAATAAGTCCATGGGCCTATCGCTACCCAAGAACCCATACAGATGTTTCCGCCTATGGCGGGATGAGTGATGTTTTCCCACTCAGTGCCATCGCTGTGCCATTGAATGAAAGCTTGGCCAACACGGCCGTAATTCACAAGCCAGGTTCCCACGATGCCCTCATGCTCCCCGAAGTGCTGATGGCGATACGCAGGAAGTTTGATATCTTGCTGATCCCCAACGCTCGGAATCGCGCAGTTGGCATGCGCAGACAGTCCGAAAAGCGATAAGGCTGTAGTAACAGCAATTCCGATGAGAGTTGCTTTCATGAAGTTATCCTCCGAGTAGTTTTGTTTACTTCCCCTACCAATGTCGTTTGAGGCTATAGACACCCCGGTTCTCCTGTGTTTGTGACAATGTGTGCAAACGAATCTCGAGCGCTACCCCTGGCCGCCCGTGCCCTAACCGCTCTTGTGCCGCATCGCAATATGCGGCCTCCGTTCGATCGTCTATCGGGAACAGGGGACAACAGGCGCCTTTGATGCCTACGCGCGCCCTTTCGTGCTCGTACGCTAGAGTAAGAGTGCGCATGGCGAGATTCGGGTACCAGACAGTTTCACGACACGGTTGCCGCCGCCGATTCTGGTACCCGACTTTCGTGCGCGGGGCTCTCAGTGAGAAGGACCCCAGAAGAATCATCGGGTGATATCGACGCCATGGCCGAGCCAAAACAGGCATTTGTCGAGAAGCTGTTCGCCCGGCATCGCGACGCCTTGCAGGCCTTTTTTTACCGGAATATTCGCACTAAACCCGATGCCGCTGATCTCGCGCAGGAAGTGTATCTGCGCATGCTGCGGGTTCCGGACATGACCACGGTGCGCAATCCCGAGGCCTATCTGTACGCGGTCGCGGGCAACCTAGCCAAGGAGCACGCCCATCGCGCGCCGCGCGACTCCAGGGTGCTCGATATTGATGATCCGCTGGTGCAGGAGCAGCTCGCGGATCTGCCGGCGTTCGGCGGACAGCTCGATCGGGAGCAACGTATCAAGAGGTTGCGCGAAGTGCTTCGTCAGTTATCCCCAAAGTGCCAGGCGGTGGTGGCGCTGCAGTATTGGCACGGACTGAGCTACGAAGAGATCGCCCTGCGGCTCGGAGTCTCGACGAATATGGTCAAGAAGTATCTGAGCCAGGCGTTGACGCACTGCCGACGTCGCATGGCGCGGATGGGGTGAGTGTATGAGCACGAACAATGAACGGCTGCGTGACCTCATAGCCCAGCAGGCGGCGGACTGGTTCGTTGCCAACCGCGCGGAGCCCTCTGTGCGCGAGCGCGAGGAGTTTGCCGCCTGGCTCAAGACATCCCCGCTGCACGTCGAGGAGTACCTGGGGGTTGCGACCATCGCGCGCGACCTGCGCGACGTCGGCGCCGATCCGCAGAGTTCCGCGGACGAAATTGTCGCCCGCGCCCGCGCCGCAGAGGCCGAGCCGATCCGGGCTCTCTGGCCGCGAATTCTGGGTACCACCCGCGACCCGCTCTCACCCCGCCGGCACGCGGCCGCAGTCACGTTGGCGCTGGTCGCTGTGCTGAGTGTGGGTCTGCTCGCGTGGTGGAATTTCGGGCGCGACCCGCGCGCGATCGTTCCCGAGGCGGTCGCCACGCTGCGCTTCGAAACAGGCCACGGCGATCAGCAGACCCACCGCCTACCGGATGGTTCCGTTTTGCACCTCAACACGGATAGCGCAATCACCATCAGCTACGGCAAATCCGAACGCATCGTGATGCTCACCTCCGGCGAAGCCGATTTCGAAGTGAGCCATGAACCCGCTCGCCCGTTTCGAGTGTTCGCCGGATCGGCGGAGGTGGTCGATATCGGTACCCAGTTCGATGTCCGTCTGATGCGCGACTCGACCGTGGTGACGGTGATCGAAGGGCGCGTTGCCGTGGGACCTGCCTCGATGCTGCATGGACGGGGCACGAATTCCGGCCAGGCGCTTGCGCGATTCGTGGAGCTCGCCGCCGACCAGCAGATCAGCGTGACGCAAGGCGTGTGGCCGGCAGCGCCGATAGCGGTCGACGGCCAACGCACGACATCCTGGCTGCGCCGGCAGATTATGTTCGACCACGAGCCGCTCTGGCGCGTCGCGACCGAATTCAATCGTTACGGTTCGAGACCGATCGAGATCACCACGCCCGCGCTGCGGAATCTGGAAATCAGCGGAGTGTTCGCCACCGACGACACCGACGGTTTCATCGCCTTCCTGCGCAGTCTCGACGGCGTGCACGTCGAGGTGACCGCGACGCGCATTCGCGTTTCGGGGGACTAGACCCATCCTGGGCCGCCCTATACTCTCTGGTCAAAGGGAACAAGAAGACCAGGGATTGCATGCGCGTTCGTTCGCGACACCCACCGGCGGATATCGCGACTGCCGTTTCCGAAGCGCTCCGCACGCTTGCGATCTGCGCACCGATGGCGCTCGCCGGCGTCCATACCCCAGCAGCGCGAGCCGCTCAACCTGCAACGCTGGCCGCCGACATTCCCGCGCAACCCCTTGCTCGAGCACTCGAGGCATTTGCCAGCCAAACCGGCCTACAGCTCGTCTATGTTTCCGGCGTCGTGCGCGACCAGAAGTCCCACGCTGTACCCGCGGGCGTGAGCGCACGGGACGGGCTTACGCGGTTGCTTCAGGGCACCGGGTTGGGGTTCGAGTATTTGACCTCGCAGACCATCCGAGTTCTCGCCACGGTCCCGTCACCCAAGAGCACGACGAAGACGAGCTCGGCCGATCAACTAGCCGAGGTCATCGTCACCGCCAACCGTCGCGCGGAGAATCTTCAGGACGTCCCGATCACGATTCAGGTATTCACGAACGCCGCGCTTTCCCGGCTCAATGTCACGACCTTCGAGGACCTCGTGAGCTACTTGCCCGGTGTCACCGCCCACGGAGTAGGACCGAGTCAAAATAACATCTACATTCGGGGCCTCGGGACCGGCGATTACGGTAATCAGGCCGCAGGATCGAACGGTAGTTTCCCGAACGTCGCCATCTATCTCGACGAGCAATCGGCGCAGCTGCCCGGCCGCAATCTCGATATCTACGCCGCGGATCTCGATCGCATCGAGGTATTGGAAGGCCCGCAGGGCACCCTGTTCGGTGCCGGCGCGCAGGCGGGGGTGCTGCGCTACATTACAAACAAACCGAAGCTCGACGTAACCGAGGCGAGCATGAGCGCCGGCTACGCCTCAACAGCCCGCGGCGATCCGGGCAGCGCTCTGCAAGCGATGATCAATGTTCCGATCATCGACGGCCACCTTGCGGCGCGCGCCGTGATCTACGATGAGAAGCGCGGCGGATACATCGATAATATCCCGGGAACCTTTATGCGCGCCGATACCGACCGCAGCATTTCCTACGCGGGCGGCCATGTGCCCGCTAACAGCGTGGTCATCAACAACGCCGCCGTGGTCGCCGACAATATAAATCCGGTCACCTACAGCGGGCTGCGCGTCGAAGCCTTGTACCGGTTCAACGACGAGTGGAGCGCCTTGATCGCGCAGTCGTACCAGAATATGGAGGCGGACGGTGTATTCGCCGAAACGGCGGCGGATTCGTTCGGCAAGCCGCAACCCGATCTCACCGTGCAGCTTTACAATCCCTCTTATGACAAGGACCGGTTCGAGAATACCGCGCTCACGATCGAGGGACGGGTCGCGGATCTGAAGATCGTCTACGCGGGTGCCTACCTCGTGCGCAACGTCGAGCAGGTTCAGGACTACACGGCCTACGCGCACAGCGGATTCTACGTGGATTACTATCAGTGCGTGAATCCGGGCCCGACCCAGGCCGCGGCGAAGTGCTTCACGCCGAGCTCGACCTGGCGCGATGTCGAGCGCAACACCCATCAGACCCAAGAGCTGCGGTTGAGTACTCCTGATGATTGGCGAGTCCGGGCCGTCGGCGGGTTGTTCTATGAGGACTACAGAATTCAGGACCAAGGGGACTGGTTCTATCTGACGGCGCTTCCTTATTTCCATCCGGTCGGGCCGCCGACCGGTTACTTCAGCTACAACGGTCAACAGGTTTGCGGCTGTCAGAATGGCGCCGTATTCGAACCCTATCCGGTCACCTTGAATAATCCGAACGTGCGACCGCTGGGTGACGGCTTTTTCAACGACATCACGCGCGGCTATCGACAGAAGGCCGCCTACGCGTCGGTCGACGTGGATCTCGTTCCGCGCGCGCTGACGCTGACCGCCGGGACGCGCTACTACAATACGAATACGACCGAAGTGGGTGCGATTGCGGGCAGTTTCGGCTGCCAACTCGCCGCGGATCCGCCGAATCCCTGTATCGATCACAGCGAATTCGTGAATCTCAATCAGTTGGGGCTTGACCGCACCTACTCCGGTTTCAGAAGCCGTGCGAACCTGAGCTTCAAAGCGAGCGAGGATGCGCTGCTCTACTACACCTGGTCGCAGGGGTTCCGGGCCGGCGGCTTTAATCGGTTTTACGGAACCCCACCAGGCTCGCCGCTGGCTTATGTCGCCCAAGATCCGATGTCGTGGCAAGTCCAGGCCCATGACCACGGCGGATGGAGTGCGCCTCTGGCCTATGCGCCCGACACGCTCGTCAACAACGAGCTCGGCTGGAAAACGAGGTGGCTGGGTGATCGCCTTCAATGGAATGGTGCGCTCTATCAGGAGGAATGGAATCACGTTCAAATTGGTGCGTTCGATGGGCGCGTGCTCGGGAATGCAACCATCAATGGGGGTAATTACCGCGTGCGTGGCATCGAGACTTCCGTCCAGATGCGCCCCGCCGCAGGTTTGACCGTCGAGGCGGGTGTCGCCTGGAATCACAGCGAGCTGGTGAAGGAGGCGGCGTTTTCCTGGGCCGACGGAACACCGATCAATTTCGGCTCGCTGCAAACCTCGACTGGGCAAAAGCTCGCGAATCCCGGGGGCACGCTCGGCAGCTCCCTCGCCGGGGCCCCGACGTTTCAGGGCAACTATCGCGCACGCTATGATTTCGCCATGGACGCCTATCGCGCGTTCGCCCAGATCGGCGTCATGCATCAGTCAAACTCGCTCTCGACCACCGATCAGTTCACGCTCGACCTGCAGGGCAAATCAGTCGCCTACGACCTGCCGGCGTTCACCACCTACGATGCGGCGCTGGGCGCAGGAAAGGACGGATGGGTCATTCAGGTCTACGGCGAGAATTTGACCGACACGCGCGCCGAGCTCTTTGCGAACTACACCGAGGGCTACAAAGCGGTCACGGTGAATCGTCCTCGGACGATTGGGTTGCGCATGAGCTATAGCTTCAGTAGTAACTAGGGGACGCTAGCCGGCGGTCCCTCCGCAGGTGGCCGCCAGGGTGAAGTCGCACCTCGAGAACCGCTCCTACGGCTTTCAGGCGCAACCTTCGCAAATGCGAACGTCAGGAATCCAATTCCTCTGTCTACGCACCAGACGCGATTGTGACTCCTCGCCATCGAAACTGGCTGCTTGCCGACGCAATCCCGCCGGATCAAAGTTCTCGAATGTGTTGACGTTGACGACGGCATAGAGCCGATTCGCAATCTCGCTTGTGACAATCGGCACCACGCCACAGCGCATACAAATGTGAAATGTTGCAGTCGCCGTTCCAAATGAATATTTCGAAACGGCGGCGTTCTGTTGAAAAGCGACTGAAAGCTTCGCCTCGGGATTGGAGGTCCAAACCCCTCCGTGCTTGATGCAGAAGGTGCAATTACACGCGCGTGCGACGACGTCGCTTGGAGTCCCGGGCCAGTCGAGTGCAAAGGCTATATTCCCGCAGTGACATTTGCCGTGGATTACCATGGGAACCTCCGTGAGAGCCGATTACCAAACACGCCGATTACCCCTGCACCGGTGGGATTCGAACCCTGGGAGACGGCGATAGAAAACAGTAAGTTGCTGAAATACTTGCGCCTCGCGGACGGTTCACGGGTCGGCAGCTGCCCCATGAAGTCAGCCCCCTCGGACACCTGGCGTCCGGCGGCAGTGCCAGCCCTCAGCTTACGCAACGTCGAGCAACGCCCGCGGATTCTTGTCGGCCACGAGTAGCAACGTGCGCGCAGCGCCCGACGGCGCCCGCCGTCCTTGTTCCCAATCCTGCAACGTGCGCACAGAGACGCCGAGCAGCGACGCAAACCGCAACTGAGAGAGTCCGGTCTTTTCTCGAATCCTCCCGACATCGGGCACGTTAATCACACGACCGTACTCGCCACGCTTGATTTCGCGTAGCCCATCGAGGATCTCACGACCCACGTTTCGCTTCGTCTTAGCCATCGTCCACTTCCTTCCGGATCTGCCGGAGCACGTGAGCAGGGATGTTGTCGGCAACGCTCTTCGGATACATCGTGAGCATCCAGATCACGCCGTGCGCCCGACGGACGTAGTAAATCACACGATAATCGCCCCGTTTGCCGCGGCCCGGCGCCGCCCAGCGAAGCTTGCCGACACCGCTCGAGCCCGGGATTACCGGTCCAGCCTCCGGATCGGTCATCAGCGCAATCTGCGGCGTTGAGTACTCGTCATCCGTCATGTAATCGAGAACGAGCTTCGTGAAAAGCCGGGTCTCGATAAAGCTGAACATCGCTCGATTATACGGCACTGCCGTACGTGGTCAAAATCCCCAAAGTAGCGCCCCCTGGCTTGGTAAGGCTAGCCAGTGCCCTGTCTGACGGCGCGACGGAATCCGATATTTTCCGCCCGCGCCGCAATTCCCGATCAACGCGCCACGATTAACGCTGCGAATACAGCGACAAATCGCGCGAAGTTGGTCGGAGACGGCAGCTCGTCCTCCGCTTCGCTCCGGACCGCCGCGGCTGCGCCGCAACGTCCAAAAATCGCCCCGCGATTTTTGTCGAACCCGCGTGCCTTCGTCCACCCCGCACCTCCAGAAATAAAAAGGGCCCGAAAGACAGGCCCTTTTTATTTCTGGCGGAGAGGGTGGGATTCGAACCCACAGAGACGGTGTTAGGAATCAGTAAGTTCATGAAAAATCTGCGGCTCTGCGTCCCCTCAAGACCCCTGCTCTCCCCGTTTTTGGCAGTACATTTGGCAGTAGGTCTGTTCCGCGGCAGGAGGACATATGTGGTCGATGCCTCGGTTAGGCGGCTCGAAGGACCGCTCGCCGAGTCGATACCGGCAGGTCTGCCGCGACGAAGCGTTGGCTAGGGTACAAGTAATCCCCCCCGGATTCGTCGATGATCCTGAAGTACCCAGTACGCTCTGCTCTCGCGTCTGGAAGTGCATTTTCAGCCGCTCAAGGGAAACCTCATAACCAGCGTTGTTGAGACAAATGAATAAGCGCCTCGCTGCTTTTGCCATCGGTGAAGTGCCCTAGTTGGCGCCTTGCCCACATGAAACTATTCAAACGCCGCGCGTGCTGCCTTTCGCCTTACCGTGTCGCCTTCCGGCTTCCGCTAGAACCCGCAATGCATCGTTTACCGCCTTTGAACTCGGAAACACTTTGGCGATATCGCGGTCCAACACGACGACGTTCGCTCCCTTGGCGAGCCGCGGTAGGTATTTGCCGCGAATGCCGAAAGAAAAATCGTACTCCTGCCTCATCTGATCACTTTCAACCTTTTTCATAGCTTGCTCGTTCTTTGCGGGTCGGCCGCCTTGCATTGATAATTCGTATTCGTCCAGCACGATCGGTGTGTGCCACCACCAGGAGACGCCCGGTCGTCGTCATCCCAATGAGCAGAAATCGGCTCTCGCTGACGGAGTGATCCGGGTCCGCAATCGTGATCGATAACGCATCATAAACGCCGCGGTCGCTTCCTCGAAAGAGATGCGGTGCTTACCAAAATTTGCCTTCGCCTTGGTCGCATCCCATTCGAACTCAATCGTCATCTCAGCAGCGTACAGGCCGGAGCCAGAATTTCAACTCATTATCAGTATTTTGCGCATTTACAGTCCTCCCGCCCAGACTAGCGGCGGGCGCGGAAGCCAATGCGAACTATCGACCCGAGGCAGACGATCATGAGCGGCGGCTTCCGGGCATGGTCGGTAAGGCCGATAATACCTGGGCTATCTGAATCCTCAACACGTGTAAAAGGACAAGTATGCCGTCGCCCCTGGATACGTTTCTCAAGGATTTTCACGATCGCAAGCCGGCGGTGACCTCGAGAGCTCTCGGTGCTCTGCCGATGCTATTCAGAGGGCGACTGTTTCCTTCGTCCTACCACGTGCTCGCAGCCGTCATCCGACCGTCAGATGCCGCGGTTGTTCTTGATCTCGCGTGCGGAGACGGACTCTTGCTGTCGCTTCTCGCCTCACGAGGAGGGTCGACTTTCCAGCTAAACGGTTTAGACCAAAGCGCGGCGGAGCTCGGCGCCGCCGCCGCGCGCCTGGGTCCCACCGTCAGTCTCCACAACGGCACAGCCCTGAACCTCCCATTCGAATCGCATTCCCTTGATTACGTTTTATGCCATATGGCGCTAATGCTGATGGATGACATTGAATCCGTGCTGCGTGAGATCCACCGTGTACTGAAGCCCGCCGGTGTTCTCGCGTCAATTGTCGGAACAGTTTCGCGAAAGACTATAGCGCTCCAAGTCTATGGGGAAGCGATTTCTCGCTATCCGGTTAGGGCGGAATATTCAGGCATCCGTTTTGGTGATCCGCGGTGGAGGGAGCTTGATGGCATTCAGGCCATGTTGGCGCGCGACTTCCGCGATGTGATAATCGATGATCTTACTGCTGTCCAGTGGGTGAAGCCTGACGAGCTTTGGGACTGGTTTCTAGATATGTACGATCTGGCGCTTAGAACAGAAGCCCACCGGGAACTCATCCACCAAGAGTTTCTAGCGGCCGTTGTATCCAAGTGCAGGCCAGATGGGAGGCTCGAACTCGCTACGTCGCTGCGTTACGTCGAAGCAAAAGCGAACTAGGTTCCGCACGCAGCTCGCATGGTGCCAAAGAGTCCCATGAACAGCAGCACAAATGGTAGGGATTCAAGCATGGCGGCGCACAAGCGGGGAGGCAACCTATAGCGCCCCGGCGGATGTGGCCGATTCTCCGGGATCGACTGGCGGCAAATGGCCGTGAGTCGCCGAAGGTGGGCTCTAGTTCCGGTGTCGACCCACTCCTGTCTGTGGTCGCGGCTATGTGGCATCAGAGTAGCCGGCACCGACAGTACGGTTTGCAGCACAACCCGGGGGCGGCTAACTATTAAAGTTGAATTGAGCGCCTACGCGTCCGCGCAGACGCGAGGGGTGCCGCAAGCGCTTCGTTTTACAGCACCTCTACAACATACGGAATCGTCCTGATATTACTGTCCGGAAAAATCACTTTGATTGTGAAAGCATCGTGACCATGAAAATCGGGCTTTGACTCGTAGAATACTTGCATCGTTCCCAGAAGCTTTTTGTCGCAGTCTGATCGGATGTTGTCCCGGTTGAAGCTAGGATAATCGTCCCTCTTCTCAATGGTTGCAGTCCCATGGCTCGGTGTGCGCACTATAATTACTTCCGGGTATCCTGTTATTTCGCACGTAGGCGCTACGGAGTAGAAGTAATCGAATCTTGCTTTGGCTCCACTATGTACGCCACGATGCACCACCTGATTCGCGGATCGCGGTGGCGTGGCGGCAATCTGATCTGCGCATCCGTAAAGGACAAATAAGCCAAAAAATATACCCAACGTTCGCATGACCCCACTCCCTTAGTTACTTTTATTTAACCAACTCATCGGCGACTTCAGCGAGAAACCAGATCAGTCTCTTCTAGGCGATACCGTACTATACAACGCCAATTCGCTTTGCGAATGATCCAATCCGGAAGACAGGTTGCAATGGCGAATTGCCGCTTTTGGCCGATTTGAGCCGCTCAGGGGACGGCTAGGGAGAGCCTTGCCAGGACTTGAGATTCGCCAGGAGCACCCGCTTCAGGTTGTCTCGAAGCGTCAAACAGACGCGCAGCATTGCCGTAAGGTCGTCGCGCCCTGGACTGATCACGAGCTGGCCTTGGATGGCGGCGTGGGCGATTTGATTCAAGTTGCGTCCGATGATCCCAAGCTCCGTCAAGGTGCGCTTGAGGGCCAGGAGTTCCTCCTTCGGCAGCGGCGCCAGCGACCGTAAGTGCCATGCGGCAAATTCGCAGATAGCATCAGTCGCGATGGAACTTGTCATTGTATCTACATTGTAGACACATAGAGGGAACTTCCGGTATAGTATCGACATTGGATCTACCGGAGTTGATTGCCATGCGTGTAATCGTGAAAAAATGGGGAAATAGCGCCGCCGTTCGCATTCCCACCGGGGTCATGCAAGCTGCTGGTCTGGGACTGGATGATGCGGTTGATGTGCGCGAACAAGGGGGTCAGATCGTCATCGAACCGATTCGCTTAGGCAAAATCGATCTAGCCCGACTTCTGGCCGGGATCACCAAGGAGAACTTGCACGCGGGAATCGACTTCGGAATGCCAGTGGGCAAGGAATCGCTTTAATGGCTCGCCGCTATGTGCCTGAGGCTGGCGACATCGTCTGGTTGCGCTTCAGCCCACAGGCCGGCCACGAGCAGGCTGGCCATCGACCCGCTGTCGTCATCAGCCCGGCTGCTTACAATGGCAAGACCGGCCTAATGGTTTGCTGCCCGATGACGACGCAAGTCAAAGGCTATCCGTTCGAGGTTCTCATAGTCGGTGACCGTGCCGGCGCGGTGCTGGCCGATCAGGTCAAGAGTCTTGATTGGTCAGTGCGCAGAGCTAAATACAAAGGCAAAGCGACGCCCGCGGAACTTGCTGCAGTTCGAGCCAAAATCGTTGCACTCATCGGCGGTTAAACAAGTCCCGCGTTTACGGCATGATTGCTACAGCTGGCAACGTGGGCGAAGCAAGCGAGGGAGCTTTAGTCAAGCTCAACAGCGTCGCGAGCCGACGCAAGCTGTCGCAAACCGCGGCGTCTATAGAAGTGTCCACAGCAGGGAAACCGGGCGATTTAATTGGAGTTTTTACTCAATTTCGCGGGGTTTGGTTCGTGCTCCCATAACGACTTGTTTTTAAATTATTTTAATTATTTCCAGATTTGTGGTCGCTACCCCCAGTCGTACCCCAATTTATTTTCGAGCAAATTGGCGGCAAAAATGAAGAAATGCCGTGGACAGTCGAGCATCGATGCGGACTTACGAAATGCAATTGAGGGGTCGCCTTCCGTGCCGATCTCTCGGTAGCCGGTGCCGGCATTTGGATCGGTGGTGTAAAGGGTGATGCCGCTCAAGTGAAATCTCCGTCTCGTTCGGGCGAATTGCCCGTGAGAGCGGAGCTCCACGCCGCAGGGCAGCCTCGACGGCGAGAACGGCGTGGCAAAAATAAAGAGATAGGGCAATCCGACCTTCTTTCGTTGACTACCTGATATTTATCTGGCCCAGCGGATAGGCCGACAGCTTGCAAGTTCGCAGCGAGACCATGTGGCCGCCATCGACGAGTTCGTGCAGGGCCCCTTTCGGCGCACTGCAATTCCCCCCAAGAATTTCACGAGAGTGTCCACCGAGTCCGCCGCCGCCTCAGAGGCGCACTCGACGCACAAGATTTGCGGTGACTCGCCTTCTGTGTCGATGCTCACCAGCCCATCTAGGTGCCAGAGGCACTCAGCGACGTGTCTCAGCATCACCACGAAAACCGCTCACGAGGCGATGATAGAACGCACGTGATACGCATTCAGCGTGTACCGGTAACGTGTACCGTTTTGGAGGCCGCGTTTATCTACTTAATGCGCAAAAGGCTTATTTTCCAGCCAATTGTGCATGTCAACAGAAAATGGCGGAGAGGGTGGGATTCGAACCCACGTGCCGGAATTACCCGACCATCCGATTTCGAGTCGGCGCCGTTATGACCACTTCGGTACCTCTCCGTTAACTGAAAAAGCGAGGAATTTATGCCGGTTTACTTAAGTTACTCACCGTTAACTTAAGCGCTTTTCTCGCATGACTTAAGCATCCTCGCATGTGTGAAGCCCTAAGCGACTCCACCATAAATCGATTTGTCAAGAGCCCATTAGGGTCCCGAAAGTATTATTCTAGCGCATCGGCTTTAGGCTCGCCTCCACGGACGGAACGGGCCCTGCCTCACGGGGTCTCAGACAGTCATACGACCGTGCGTAACTCGTACACTCAAAGCTGGCTTCGCGGTTCCAAGATCGCCATCGCGGCATCCGCGGTGGTGTTGTTGAACACCTGTTCACCGCTGCCGAGTTTGATCGATCAGATCAAGACTCTCGGCGAGCTGCGCGTGGCAACGCGCTCGAGTCCGCTGTCCTACTACATCGGCGAGGACGGCACTCCGCAGGGCCCCGAGTACGATTTCGCGCGCCGTTTCGCGGACGAGCTGGGGGTGACCCTGAAGATCACTCCGATGCGAAGCTACGACGACATCTATGCCGCGCTTTCTTCGGGCCGTGTCCATCTGGCGGCGGCGGGCCTCAAGGTGCCTCAACGGGAGATCCCCGGCATCGAGTTCGGTCCGACTTATCAGCGCGTGCGCGAGCATCTCATCTACCGCCGCGGCACGACTCGTCCTGCATCGCTCGCCGAGATCGCGAATGGGGAGCTCGAAATCGCCGCAGGCAGCGCTCACGCGAAGGCGTTGACTGTCGCGCGCGACAATCTACCCGAGCTGGTGTGGATCGAGGATGCCACCACCAATTCTCAAGGGCTTCTCGAAGGCGTCGCGAACGGGACTATCGACTACACGATCGCAGACTCGACGGAATTTGCGTTCGCCCACGACGGCTATCCGGAGTTGCGCATCGCATTCGACTTTCCGGGCAGCCAATCGCTGGCGTGGGCCGCGAGCGACCGCTATCCGGAGTTCCGTCAAGCCATGGGCGCCTATTTCGCGAAACTGAACGCCACCGGTGAGCTGGCCGCGGTGGTGAACCGCTACTACGGACACTCGGAAGATGCGGAATTTGCCGAGGCGCCGGACTTCATGCGGCATTTGCAAAGCCGCCTCCCGCTCTACAAAAAGTGGTTCGAGGAAGCCGCCGAGCAGAGCAGCCAGGATTGGCGTCTCCTTGCTGCCATCGGCTATCAGGAGTCGAAATGGAATCCGAGCGCTGCCTCGGGATCCGGCGCGATCGGTCTCATGCAGCTGACCATGCAATCGGCGAGCGCCGTGAAAGTGGCGAATCCCACGGATCCTCGCCAGAGCATTTTCGGCGGCGCGCGCTACTTCCAGCGGCTCTACGAGAAGATTCCCCTGCACGTGCAGGAGCCCGATCGCACCTGGTTCGCGCTCGCCGCCTACAACATCGGTTATGGTCATCTCGAGGATGCGCGCGTGCTCGCACAGAAGGCCGGGCATGATCCGGACTCGTGGAGGGACGTGCGGCAATTCCTGCCGCTGCTCGCGCAGGAGGAGTGGTATACCCAGACAGAGAACGGCTATGCGCGTGGCCTGGAGTCCGTGCGCTACGTCGACAACGTCCGCAGTTACGTCGATTTGCTCGAGTGGGCCGGCGCCGGCGGTACGAGCAGCCCGAGCGGCGCCCTATTGGACTAGCCGCCTTCTAACGCCGCGCTTCGAAGAAGCGCCGCAAGAGCGCCCTGCTCTCCTCCGCACACACACCCCCGAACACATCCAAGCGATGAGTGGAACGAGGCTCGCGCGTCAAATCGAATAGGCTTCCACAGGCCCCGGCCTTGGGATCCCAGGCACCGAAGACGATCCGGCCCACCCGCGCATTCGCCGCGGCACCCACGCACATGATGCACGGTTCCAGTGTCACATACAGCGTCGCCGCTTCGAGCCGGTAGTTCTGTCGCGCCGCCGCCGCAGCGCGGAGCGCAGCGATTTCCGCGTGCGCGGTTGGGTCGTGCGAGGCGATCGGGCGATTCCAGCCTTCGCCCACCACCTCGTCTCCGATCACCACCACCGCTCCGACCGGCACTTCGTGGCACTGCTCCGCTCGCTCAGCGAGCGCGAGCGCACGTTGCATGAGCTCGACATCTCGTGGCTGACCTGGCGCCGGCATGTCAGCTCGACCGGAAGCGCGCGGCGAACATGAGCGCGTACAGCACGAAGAGCGCGACGGCACCGTAGGCGAGAGAGTTGTGGATCCCGATGCGCGCGCCGAGCAGCCCTACCGATAATCCGCTGAACATTCGCAATCCATTGGCCGACATGGAGAAAATTCCTATTACCCTCCCACGTATTGGCGCGGGAGCGTTGATCTGTACCAGCGCCTGCGCCATGGAGTTGAACGCAAGCTCGACGAAGCCTGCGATAAACAGCAGCGTGAGCGCAAGAGGGTAGCTGCCGGAGCGGGCGAAGCCGCACAAGGCGGCGCACCAGATCATCGCCAGCACGGACGCCGTGCGAGCGCGCGGCGTGAGCCAATCTCGGGTCTCCAGGACCAGGCCGCCGATCAATCCGCCCGCGACATCGGCGCCGAGCAGCATGCCGTAGGTGAAGTCCGGGCCCCGGCGCGTTCAGGCGCACCGCACTCGGCAGTTGATCCGGGGCGACGATCTGATGAATCAATACCTGCGCGGCGGGGATCCAGATCACGCCGGCGAGAAAGGTACCCAATGAGAGATCACCGCGAAGCCGCCGAGCGCCGGCGAATGAAAGCGGTCGAACATGACCTTGTAGCTGATCACGTGCTCGATGTTGTCGGCCATCATGGCGGCCGTGGCACCCAGGACATAGATACGAAAATCGCGATTTGCGAGCGAAGCGAAGGCCTGATGCGCGGGTGCAATTCCGGCGCCGGCACGGGTATCTGGGCTCAAGGTTCCAACGTCGGGAAGTGCGTGGTCGGGGAATTGTAGCCCGTAGCCGGGCCTGGACAAGCGGTAGAATCACCCACGTGGCGGGGGAAGCAATCGATGAGACTCAAAGATAAGCTCAAGTATGCAATGGGGCTGATGCTCGCTATCGTGGTATCCGAGCCTGTGCTCTGCGATGAAGGCCTTTGGACCTTCGATCATTTCCCGACCGAAGCGGTGAAGCGATCGTACGGACTCGAGGTGACCCCCGCCTGGCTCGATCACGTGCGCCTCTCGACGATTCGCTTGACCAACTGCACCGCTGCCTTCGTCTCTCCGGACGGACTCCTGATCACGAATCATCACTGCGTGGAATCGTGCCTCGGCGAGCTGTCTACGAAGAACAACAACCTGATGGAACGCGGATTCATGGCCGCCGACCGGCGCGCGGAACGGCGCTGCGCCACACAGCTGGGCGATGTCCTGGTCTCAACGGAAGACATTACCGCGGCGGTCGCGAAGGCGAGCGCCGGCCTTAACGATCAAGCGGCCAACACAGCCCGCAAGAAGACCCTGACCGAGCTCGAGCAAGCCTGCGAGCAGGCGAGCGCGCGGCAACGGTCCGGCCGGCTCAAATGCCAATCCGTTTCGCTTTACGAGGGCGGCGAGTATTTTCTCTACAAGTACAAGCGCTATGAGGATGTGCGGCTGGTGTTCACGCCGGAAACGGATATTGCCGCGTTCGGCGGAGACCCGGACAACTTTCAGTTTCCTCGTTGGGCGCTCGATGTTGCGCTGTTGCGCGCCTACGAGAACGGCAAGCCCGCAAAGACGTCGAACTACCTGACGATCGACTTCGCCGGTCCCCGTCCGAACGAGCTGGTATTCGTCTCGGGGCATCCGGGATCGACCTCGCGGCTGGACACGCAAGCCCAGCTCGAGTTCGACCGCGACGTCTACCTGCCGGCAACCCTGCTGCGCGCCTCGGAGCTGCGCGGCGGATACATCGAGTTCAGCCGCGGCAACCCGGCAGACCTGCAGCTGATCGAGGCGCCGTTGAGCAACTTGGAGAACTCGATCAAGGTGCGCCGCAAGCTCCTCGACGCCTTGCACGACGACGAGCTGATGGCCCGCAAGAAGGCCGATGAAGCCACCTTGCGGTCCCTGCGCACGACGTCCACGCCCGACCCCTGGGAGCAGATCCAATCCGCGGTGGTGCGCGAGCGCGCGCTCTATTTGCCCCATACCTTCATCGAAGGGGGCGCGGGATTCAACAGTATTCTCTTTCGCTATGCGCGGCTGCTGCTCCGCGGAGCCGCCGAGCGCGCAAAGCCCAATGTCGCGCGATTGCGTGAGTACACGGACGCCTCGCTCCCGCGCATCGAGCAGCAGCTCTATGCCCAGGTCCCGGTCTATGCCGAGGTCGAGGCGCTGACCATGTCGTTCTCCCTGCAACGGATGCAGGAATGGCTCGGGCCGGATTATCCGCTGGTGCGCCGCTTGCTCGCGAGAGACTCCGCCGAATCGCTCGCGACCCGCGTGGTCGCGGAGTCCCGGCTTGGCGATGCCGCCGAGCGCAGGCGCCTCTGGGAGGGCGGCGAGCCGGCGCTTCGCGTCTCCAACGACCCGATGATCGAGCTGGCGCGTTCGATCGACGGCGAGGCACGCGCGTTGCGCAAGCAATTCGAGGACGAGGTGGAGGCCCCGATCACCAGCGCCTCTGCTGAGATCGCGAAAGAGCGTTTCAAGGCCTACGGCACGAACGTGTATCCCGACGCCACCTTCACACTGCGTATCAACTACGGTACCGTCACGGGTTGGATGCAAAACGGAACCGCCATTGCGCCCTTTACTTATCTCGACCGCGCTTTCGAGCGTGCAAACGGTGCCGCGCCCTTCAAGATCCCCGATAGCTGGATGAACGTAAAGGACAGCCTGGACATGCGCACGCCCTTCTGCATCTCGACCAGCAATGACATTGTCGGCGGAAATTCCGGCAGTCCACTGATCGATGCGCAAGGCCACATGGTCGGATTGATGTTCGACGGCAATATCGATTCGATTGCGGGCATCTACTGGTTCGATCCGGCGAACAATCGGGCCGTGGCGGTGCATCCGGCGATCCTCCGCGAGGCGCTCGAGAAGGTATACGGCGCGAAGGCGCTGCTCGCGGAGTTGGGCGCCTCGTGACCGAGCCGGCAGGGCCGAAGATCGGTCAGTTGAGCGAACCGGGGGAGTACGACGAGGCCATGCTCGCGCTCCTGCAGATCATTTGGGGCGACGGCTTCTTGTCGCCGGGCGGAAGCGAGGAAATCTCACGGCTGCTCGAGGGAAGCTCCATCGCCGGTTGCGAGGTGCTCGACATCGGCTGCGGCCTGGGCGCGGTCGATGAGGTGCTGGTGAGGGAGCATGGGGCCCGGTCGGTGATCGGCATCGACATCGACCCGACGCTGGTCTCGCGCCTCAACGAGCGGATCACACGCGCCGGCCTCGATGACCGGATTCGCGGCATCGAGGTCGATGGCGGCGCGCTGCCGTTCGACGCCGCGAGCTTCGATGTGGTGTTCTCCAAGGACTCCTTGGTACAGATTCCCGACAAGGCGCAGATCTTCGCGGAGATTCTCCGGGTGCTGCGGCCCGGGGGCCGGTTCATCGCGAGCGACTGGCTGCGCGGCGGGTCCGCCGACTACTCGCCCGAAATGATGGAATTTTTCCGCCTCGAAGGCATCGCCTACAACATGGCCTCGCTCGAGGAAAGCGCGAGAGCGCTGCGCACGGCGGGGTTTCGCGACGTCGAGATCCGCGACCGGCACTCGTGGTACCAGTCCCTCGCCCGGCGAGAGCTCGAATCGATGGAGGGTGCGCTCCGGCCCCTGATCACGGACCGCATCGGCGAGGAGCGCGCGCGGTATTTCATCGAGGATTGGCGCCAGCTCGTCCTGGTCGTGGAGCGCGGCGAGCTGCGACCGGGGCACTTGAAGGCAGTGAAGCCCACCTAAGCCGCCAAAAACTCTCAGCCGGTGATGATACCGGTGCAGTGACCGAAACCAATGGACACGAATCCCGCGGCGCGGGCGTGCGCCGTCAGGATGACCTCGTCGCCGTCCTCGAGAAACCCGCGCGTCTCGCCCGACGGCAATGTGATCGGGCGGCGTCCGCCCTCCGTGATTTCGATGAGGCTGCCGTAGCCTGCCGGAGAAGACTCCGAGACTGTTCCGGTCCCCAAAAGATCGCCGGGACGCAGATTGCAGCCGTTCGATGTGTGGTGAGCGATCATCTGCGCCACGGTCCAATACAGCGATGTGGTCGCGGCGCAACTCAACCGATGCGCCTCCATGCCGCGCTCGCGCATCGCGGCGCTCGTAATCCGGACTTCGAGCGTGATCGCATAGGCGCCGTGCGCCTGGTCGTCCGCGTTCCACAGATAATCGAGGGGTCTCGGATCGCCGTCCGGCCGCGCCGGCTGCGGCACGCGAAAGGGTGCAAGCGCCCCCGGGGTGACGACCCAGGGCGAGACCGTGGTTGAGAAGCTCTTCGACAGAAAAGGTCCGAGCGGCTGGTACTCCCACGCCTGGATGTCGCGGGCCGACCAGTCGTTGAGCAGACAGAGGCCGGCGACATGCGCCGGAGCATCCGCGATGTCGATGGGTTCTCCGAGCGCGTTGCCGCGGCCGACCCACACGCCCATCTCCACCTCGTAATCGAGGCGCCGCGTGGGGCCGAACGTGGGCGGCCCGTCGGCGGGTTTCACCTGTCCGCGGGGACGCCGCACGGCAGCGCCGGAGACTCTCACCGAGGAGCTGCGGCCGTGATAGGCGATCGGAATGTACTTGTAATTCGGCAGCAGCGGATTGTCCGGACGGAATTGGCGGCCCACGTTGGTTGCATGATGAATGCCGACGTAGAAATCCGTGTAGTCGCCGACATCCGCCGGAAGATGCAATTCGCAGTCGGATGCCGCATACAGATGTGGCTCGACGTTGGCGCGACGCCCTTCCTCACTGAGGAGCCGGGAGAGCGCGCAGCGCAGCGCCGAACTGGACGAGGGTGGCAGCGCGAGGATCTCGTTCAGGCGCCTTCTGCCGAGCGTCGGCGCGATCTCCGGCGGCAGCAATTCGCCGACGCCGCGCAAATCGAGAATTCGATCGCCGATTGCGACGCCGGGGCGCGGCTCCGCCCCCGCGGGGGAGAAAACGCCGAGCGGCAAGTTCTGAATGGGAAACTCACCGTGACCTTGCGCCGATTCGACCCAGCTTCGCAGCGCCGGGTCGTGGGTCGCGTCGATACCGGTCATTCGCACACCCGCGCGCGCGCAAATCCCGACCACACCCCGCCATAGTCCGCCTGTCGCAGCGGCGTCTCCATGGCCCAGCGAGTGGGTCGGATGATGTGGCGCGTCTCGAACATGAAGGCCATCGTGGCCTCGATCTTCTCCGGCTTGAGCTCGCGGGCGACCGCACGCTCGTAGGTGGCCACATCGGGGCCGTGGCCGTTCATGCAATTGTGCAGCGATGCGCCTCCGGGATTGAACCCGCCCGCCTTCGCATCGTAGGTTCCTTCGATGAGTCCCATGAACTCGCTCATGACGTTGCGATGAAACCACGGCGGACGGAACGTCGCCTCCGACACCATCCAGCGCGGCGGAAAGATGACGAAATCGACGTTGGCGGTTCCTGGTGTCTCGGAGGGACTGGTCAGGACCGTGAAAATCGACGGGTCGGGATGGTCGAAGCTGACGCTGTTGATGGTATTGAAACGGCCGAGGTCGTAGCGGTACGGGGCGAGATTCCCATGCCACGCGACCACATCGAGCGGAGAGTGCCCGACCTCGGTGCTCCAAAGTCTGCCTGCGAACTTCTGGATCATCTCACACGCTTCGGCGCGGTCCTCGAAGTACGCCCCCGGTATCTCGAAGTCGCGTGGCGCGGCAAGGCCGTTCGCGCCGATCGGTCCCAGCTCGGGCAGCCGCAACAGGCTACCGTAATTCTCCAGCAGATAGCCGCGCGCCTGCCGCTCATCGAGATCCACCCGGAAACGAACGCCCCGCGGGATCACGGCGATCTGCAGGGGAGAAAGAGCGAGGGCACCGAGCTCGGTCACGATCCGGATGCGGCCCTCCTGCGGCACGACCAATAGCTCCCCGTCCGAAGAGGAGAAGACGCGCGCACCCATGGAGCGGGTCGCGGCATAGAGATGAATCGCACAGCCTCCGCCGGAGGGATTGCCGTTACCGCCGTAGGTGACCAGTCCATCGACGAAATCGACGGACTCCTTCGGATAGGTCAGCGGATCCCAGCGCAGGCGATTGGGACTCGGCGGCACTTCCTCGAAGGGTCCCGAGCGCAGGAGCGTGGATCGCGGATAGGGCGCATAGGGGGGATGGCTCGCGCTCGGTTGGATGCGGTACAGCCAGCTGCGCCGGTTCTCGTGCCGCGGCGCCGTGAAGGCTGTCCCGGACAGCTGCTCGGCATACAGGCCGAACGGCACCTTCTGGGGGCTGTTACGACCTACAGGCAGGGTGCCCGGGACCGCTTCGGTCGCGACATACGAGCCGAACCCGCCGAACGTCGTGGCACTCGGGGAAGCCTCAGCAACCGGCGGGGTCGCAGACATCGCGCCGCTCCATTGGTAACATTTGAAACTAGTATGTGCGCAGTCATGAAATGGTGTCAAATGTTACCAATTGCAACGAGAGCCGGGTCATCTACGGCCGTCGAAGACCGCGACTCGACGGCGCCCCCCTCTCCTGCCCGCCCCCTCGCTCTCGAGCGGTTCATGCCCTACAGGCTCTCCTACACGGCGAACCTCGTGAGCCAGGCCGTTGCGGAGCAGTACAGCGCCCTTTTCGCCCTGAGCATCCCCGAGTGGCGGGTCGTTGCGCATGTGGCGGAGCGCTCCGGCATTTCACAGCAGGAGATCGGCATGCGAACACGCATGGACAAGGTGACCGTGAGCCGTGCGACCATTGCTCTCGCCGCGCGCGGGCTCATCTCGCGCAGCAAGAACCCGCTCGACCGCCGCTCCCGCTGTCTCATGCTGACGCCGGCGGGCCGGCGGCTGTATGCCGCCATCGCGCCCAAGGCGCTCGAGCTCGAGCGGACCGTTTTCGGCCAGTTTTCCGCCCGCGAGATTGCGACGCTGATGAGCCTCTTGAAGCGAATCGATGCCGCGGCCATCGCCGCCATGAACGGAGGGCAATGACATGTCCGATTATGTTGCCGACATCATCTGGCGACGGGCCGCCGGCGAGGCGTTCGTCGATTCACGCTACAGCCGCGCACACGAGTGGCGGTTCGACGGCGGTATCGTCGTGCCGGCTTCGAGCGCCGTCGCGTCCGTCCCGCTCCCGTACTCGAAGAGCGAGAATGTCGATCCGGAAGAGGCTTTGGTCGCCGCCGCCTCCTCATGTCACATGCTCGTGTTTCTACACCTCGCCGCGAGGTCGCGCTGGATCGTCGATAGTTACGAGGACCATGCCGCCGGAACGATGTCCGCCGACGAGCGCGGCCGTCAATCGATCACACGCATCGTGCTCCACCCCAAGATCCGCTTCTCGGGGCCGCGTGCGCCAAACGCCGCCGTCGTCGAAGGACTGCACCATGAGGCGCACGAAGAGTGTTACATCGCGAATTCACTGCGCTCCGAGATTGTCGTGGCCGGAGAATGGAGCTTCGCGCCGGATTGAGGGGCCGGGGTTACCGGCTCCGTCATTGCTGGACGATCGCGCTGCCGCGGCCGCGGAGGATGTATTTTTGGATCTTGCCCGTGGCGGTTTTGGGCAGCTCGGTCACCAGGCGAAAAGCCGTAGGCACTTTGAAATGGGCGAGATGGGCCCGCGCGAACTCCGCGAGCTCCGCCTCGGTGGCGCGTGCGCCGGATCTCAAGACCACGAAGGCATGCGGCGTCTCACCCCACTTCTCGTGCGGCACGCCGACAACGGCGGCCTCGAGAACGGCATCGTGACGCAGCAGCGCCGCTTCTACTTCGATCGAGGAAATGTTCTCTCCACCGCTGATGATCACGTCCTTGAATCGGTCGCGAATCTCGATATAGCCGTCGGGATGCACCACTGCCGCGTCGCCGGAATGAAACCAGCCCCCCTTGAAGGCAGTGGCGGTCGCCGCCGGATCCTCGTAATAGCCGCTCATCACCACATTGCCCCGGGCAATGATCTCGCCCAGCGTCGCGCCATCACGCGGCACATCGTGCATCTGCTCATCCACCACACGCAGCTCGCCCGAGGTGATCAGCTCCACGCCCTGACGCGCCTTCACCACCGCCCGGTCGCGCGCGCTCAGCACACCATGCTCGGGCAGCGGCTCGCAGATCGAGATGAACGGGGCGGTCTCGGTCAGCCCGTACACATGGGTGACCTCCCATCCGAGCTCGCATTCCAGCCGCTCGATGGTGGCGGCCGCCGGCGGCGCCCCGGCCGTGAACACCTTCACGCCGCGCCGCAATCGACGCCGCTCGGCTTCGGGACCGTTCGCAATCGCGATGAGCACGGTCGGCGCGGCGCACAGATGAGTGATACGCTCGGCGTCGACGCTCGCATAAATGTTGGCCGCGTCCACTTTGCGCAGGCACACGTGCGCGGCGCCGGCGGCGGTAACGGTCCAGGTGAAGGTCCAGCCATTGGCGTGGAACATGGGCAGCGTCCAGAGATACCGGTCGCCCGGAGTCATCGGCCAATGGGTCAAGGTACCGATCGAATTCATCCACGCATTGCGGTGAGTGATCATCACGCCCTTCGGGCGCGAGGTCGTGCCGCTCGTGTAGTTGATCGCGAGTAGATCCGTTTCGGCAACGGCCTCTGCGGTCGAAACGCCGTCGCTCTTCTCGAGCAATGCCTCGTACTCGAGCCACCCGGTGCGACCGCCCTCGAGCGCGACGAAGTGCCGCACCTGCGGCATGCGTGCGCGAACACCATCGATGAGCTCGAGATAATCGGCCTGCGCGCACAGCACCTTGGCGCCGCTGTGGTTCACCAGATACACGAAGTCCTCGGCCGTGAGCCGGTAATTCATCGGCACGATGACTGCCCCGCGCTGGGGAATGGCTTGGAATTGCTCGAGGTGCTGGTGCGTGTTCGGCGCAAGGGTCGCCACGCGGTCGCCCTTGCCGACGCCGAGCGCGGCGAGAGCGGCGGCCCAGGCGTCACAGCGCGTGCCGAATTGCTCGTAGGTGAAGCGCTGCGCTCCGTCGACCACGGCCTCTCGCGCACCATGGAATTTCCGGGCACGGCGCGCAAACTCCAGCGGAGTAAGAGGCGTTTCCATGAGCGTTCTGCCAGCCGTGAATCCCTGTTATGAGAGAGAGTGTGCTGCGCGACTTGGCGTTTGTCGAGAGTTCGCCGGAGCCGTCGCCCAAGGGCTCATGCGTTCCGCCGTCCCGTCCCGAGGTAGGTATTGATCTGCGCTGCCCATTCCGGGCCGGCCTGCCCGTCCTGCTCGGCCATCTGCTCGACCAGCGCGTCCGAATGGGCGCTCAAGGAGGTGCGCTGGTAGACAACGACCACGTGCGTGTGCGCTGCCTGCGGCGCGAGGCTCAGGGTGATCAGCGTGCTCATGGTCCCCTCGATGACGTAGGCGTACTGGATGCAGCCGGCTTCCGGATCGAACCGGGTATTGATCCAGACGGCCTTGCCATGCCGCCCGGACACGGTGAACACCATGCCCGTCCGATCTTCTGCAGGCGTGGGCCAGATGAAGCGAGGCTCCCACCCGGGCGCCCACAAACGCTCCTCGTGCGCCCCGAACAGCGGTGCCACCACGGACATGGGTGCCTCCGCCGTGAACTCGAAGCTGCGCTCCGTATGCGTCCGCTCGCCGGGAGGCCGTCCAGGGGCGGCTCTCGTGGTTGCAGGCCTCATGTCATTTCTCCTTCATTCGATGGCTGTCCGCGGCCCGCAGCGACAGACCGTAAATTTTTTTTAAATCGACGATTTGTGCGAGGGTCTCTTTCGCAAAGGGCGGCTTCCCCTCGAATGCGTGCAGCACGATGCCCTCGAGCAGATCGCCCAGCGATAGATCCTTGAGCTCTGCGAGCCCCTTCAGCACCTTCAATAGCCGTTTCTCCATCCGAACCCCAGTCTGTATCCGCTCGACTTCGATCACCTGAGCCGCCTTTGGTTACCTTGGTACAATGGTACCAAACTGCGTACAGAAACACACGGCTGTCTCTCGAACGGGGAGCGATCGAATCAGAGCGGCGTGCCGGGGGCCCGTGGTGCTTCGGGCAACGGGATGAATTCCTGGTTGTCGTGATCCGGTAGCTTCATGCGCCCCGCGCGCCAATCGGACTTCGCCTGCTCGATGCGCTCCTTCGAGGAAGAGACGAAGTTCCATTCGATGAAGCGCTCGCCGACCGGCTCGCCGCCGAGGAGCATGACGATGGACGGCTCATGCGCAAGGAACAGGGCGGGCTTTCCGGGCGTCAGGATCAGCATTTGTCCGCCGCCGAATCGCTGACCATCCACCTCGATCAGGCCGGTCGTGATGAAAGCCGCCCGCTCCGGATGTTCGGTGCCGAGCTGCGCCTTGGCGCCCGCCGCGAGCCGCCAGTGCACATAGAACAAGGGAGAGAATGTCGGCACCGGGGCCTTCACGCCGAACGCCTCGCCCGCGATCAACCTCGCCCAAAGCCCGCCGCCTTCGTAGGTCGGCAGATCGGCCGCAGCATGATGCGAGAAGGTGGGTGCGATTTCCTCGTATTCTTTCGGCAGTGCGACCCACGCCTGAATGCCGTGCAACGTACCGCCTTCGGCGCGCGCCCGCTCGAATCTCTCCGAATGGGTGATGCCGCGGCCGGCGGTCATCCAATTGACCTCGCCTGGTCGGATGACCTGCTCGGTCTCCAGGCTGTCGCGATGCGTGATCTCCCCGACAAACAAATAAGTGACCGTGGAGAGACCGATGTGCGGATGCGGCCGCACATCGACCGAGCGTGGAATGCCGGCGGGAAAGTCGACCGGCCCCATGCGGTCGAAAAAAACGAAGGGTCCGACCATGCGCCGCTTTGCGGCCGGCAGCACTCGGCCGACCTCGAATCCGCCGAGATCGCGGGTATGTTGTTCGAGGACGAGATCGATCACCGCCACGCGCGAATCCGGTTTGTCATGCAGTTACTCCGCACCGAGATCCTGCTCGGTTTCCGCCTCATGCGCAATGCCTTCCCGTCGGCCGCTTCAGCGGCGCCCGAGGCGCAAGAGGCTCTCTGCGGTGGCGAGGATCGCATCCTCGTTGGATCGCGGCGCCCAGCCGAGCAGCCGCGCCGCCTTCTCGTGAGTCCCGTTCTTGGCCTTGCCGAGTTCCGGCAGCAGCTCTCGTACGGTAGGGCTCACCACTGCGGTCACGCGCAGCACCCAATCGGGAAGCGTGCGCCTCGGCGCTCGCCTCGCATCCGAGCCGAGCCGGGTTCTCAGCACGCGCGCGATGTCCAGCAACCACATAAAATCCCCGGCCGCCGCCAGGAAGCGCTCGCCGGCGGCCTTCGGGTCGCTCATGGCCTTGAGATGCAGCGCCGCCACGTCGCGGACGTCGACGACGCCGAATGCAAGGCGGGGCGCCGCGGGCATGCCGCCGCTGAGCATGCGCCTCACCAAATCGATTGAAGTCGAGAAGTCCGGTCCTAACACCGGCCCGAGCACGGCGACGGGGTTCACCACGGCAAGCTCCAGACCGCTACCTTCTTCGGCGATGAATTGCCATGCGGCGCGTTCCGCGAGAGTTTTCGATTTGACGTAGGCAGCCACAGGTGCGTCCACATTCGACCAGTAGGTCTCATCGTAGGGAGCTTGCTGCGGCCGATGCCCATAGCCGATCGCCGCAAACGACGACGTGACGACCACGCGCTTCACGCCGGCGTCGCGTGCGGCGCGCAGCACCCGCAGCGTTCCTTCGCGCGCGGGCACGATGAGATCCTCTTCCCGGCGAGGACTTCTCGCAGGAAAGGGCGAGGCCACGTGCAGGACATACTGCACGCCGTCGGCGGCCGCGTGCCAGCCATCGTCATGCTCGAGCGTGGCGGCCCGGAAGGTGAGATCCGGATTTCTGCCGGCCTCCTCGAGCATCGCCCGCACGTCGGATTCGCGCTGCAGGTTGCGCACGGTCGTGCGCACGCGATGACCGGCCGCCAACAGACCAAGTATGCAATGGCTGGCGATGAACCCCGAGCCGCCGGTCACGAGCACCCGCGTCATCGGCCGTCCCTCGAGCGGCTTTGCGCGTCCAGGAACTGGATCAGGGCGGCCGCGCTCTCCTCTGGATGCTGATCGACGAAAAAATGGCCGCCGGCGATGCGCGCATCGGTCACCCGGTCACACCGCTTGCGCCATTCGGCCGGGATATCGAACAGCCGCGCCATCACGCCTGCAGCGCCATAAAGAACCAGCGTCGGGCAACGCACCTTGCAATCGGCATCGGCGGCGTCGAGCCCGAAATCGACGCTCGCGGCGGCCCGGTAGTCCGAGCAGGACCCGTGAATCATCTCCGGCGTGCGCCACGCCCGGCGGTATTCGGCGAGCATCTCGGCGTCGAAGGAGCCGAGGTCGGTCGCTCCCCAGCCGACGAGACAGGTCTCGAAAAAGAAATCCGGATCGTGGCCGATCAATCGTTCGGGAAACGGCTCAGGCTGCGCGAGGAAGTACCAATGCCAGTACGCCCGCGCGAGCCGATGATCGGTCTCCACGAACATCGCAAGGGTGGGCACGATGTCCAGGACTGCGAGCGAGAGAACCGCGTCGGCATGATCGAGCGCCATGCGATGGCCGGTGCGCCCGCCCCGGTCATGCCCGATGACATGGAAGCGGCCGAATCCCAGGCGCTGCATGAGTCCGAGCTGATCCTCGGCGAACGTGCGAAAGGAATAATTGGACTGGTCGGCGGAGCATTGGGGCTTGGAGGAATCTCCATAGCCGCGCAAGTCGGCGCACACGACGCTATAGCGGCTCGCCAGGACGGGTGCCACGCGCGCCCACATCGCGTGTGTTTGCGGATAGCCGTGCAACAGCAGTACCGGCGGACCGGCTCCGCCGACGACGCATGCGATCTCGATGCCGCTGCCCACGTCGACTCGCCGGCGCTGAAAGCCGTCGAACATCTGCGGCCCTCCGTGGCCGGGTGAAGGTCGGCCCTTTCCTATTCTACACGCCGTCCGAGGAGGCGCGCCGCACGAGCTCCACCACTGACTCGGTGTCGACGTCGATGGCGGCCGCGGCCCGCGCCTCGGAGAACTCCTGCCGTACCAGCCCGCTCAACGCGCGGCCGGGCGGCATCTCGATGAACAGCCGGCATCCGAGCTCGTAGAGCAGGGTCACCGATTCATGCCAACGCACCGTATGCGAAACGTTGAGGATGAGGTCCTCAGCGATGTCCGCGCCGCGTGTCAACGCTCGGGCTCGGCAGTTGCTCACGTACGGCACGCGCGCGCGACCCAGACACACGCCGCGCATGGCCTGGCGCACTTGGGACGAGACGCCGTCGAGCAACGGTCCATGCGAGGGCACGGCTACCTTGAGCCGCTGGGCGCGCGCGCCCGCCTGCTGCACCGCCTGCAAAGCGGCCTCGAGGGCGGCCTCACTCCCAGCGATCACCATCTCGGCGGGTGCATTGACGCTCGCGAGATACAAAGGCCCCGACTTCTCGGCGATCCGCTCGACCAAGCCGCTGACCTCGCGCTCGGCGAGGCCCAGAATGGCCAGCATGCCGAAGCCGCCTCGCCCGAAGCCCTGCTCCATGGCGGTGCCGCGTAACCGCACGAGCTCGAGCGCGTCCCGAAATTCCAGTGCGCCGCTCGCCACTGCCGCCGTGAACGCGCCCACCGACAAGCCGGCTACCGCATCGGGAAACGCCCGCTCGGCGGCCAGCAATCGCGCATAGGCGACGCCCGCGACGAGCGTGCCCACCTGCACGACGACGGTCGATGCGAGCGCGGACTCGCTATCCATCTGAGTCCAATCGAGCCCGAGCGCGCGCGAGGCTTCGTCAAGGGTGCGGTGGACACTCTCGCGCCAAGGCAGCCGGTGCAGAAACCCCGGCGATTGCGCGCCTTGGCCCGGAAAGAGAAAAGCCGTTCGCATTCGACTGCTATACAGGGACCGCGCTGATCCAGCGGGGGCCATCGAAGGTTCGCAAAACCCACATTTTCTGCGCGCTCGCGCAATCTGCGAGCGCTACGCCACCGTGCGGCATCTCGAAGAGCACGTCGGCTCGGACCGGCAATGCCCTCAAGGCGGCGTGCAGCGTGCGCGCGAAAAGAGCCGACGGCGGAGCATCGACCTCTACCAGCAGATCGAGATCGCTCGCGCGATGTGCGGTCGGCTGACCGCAGACGAGCTCGAACCCGACGCTGCCGGTGGGTCCCCAGTGTGCCGCGAGCCCCTGAGCGCGCATGATCTCTTCCACCAAAGGGAGTGCGGCGATCGCGCCGAGGTGATCGCGGCGCACGGCGCGCCGCCACAGCCGCTCGGCGGCGATGGCCTGCGGTGTGACGGACTCCAGCATATCGCGCGCCGGCGTAAAGGCCGCGAATCGCTGCGCGCGCGATTCGCCGCGTACGCCAACCGGGATGTGATCGCCACAGACGTGCGAGCGGCGTACCACGACCCAGGGCGCCCGGCGCAGGGACTCGCCGACCCAGGTGGGGAGCTCCTCGCTCGAGTGCAACCCCTCGACCCCCTGGATGCGCACCAAGGTGTGCGGCCCGGCTTTGAAGGCGCCGGCCGCCGGGTCAGGCGTCATCCCATTCCTCTGCGAGGCGGCGCCGCACCTCGATCGACGCTGCGCGGGTGCGCCGCGCCGCATCGTTATCGAGACGCGCGGCGATGCCGGTCCCATGCTCGCGAATCTCGCGCACCGCCTCGAGCAGCTCGCCCCGCACCCTCGCTACGTCATCCGCGCCCGGGGCGTCGGCATTCACACGCTCGATCAGCTTGTGCACGAGACCGAGCGAGTCGAAGGCACGTACGCCATACGCCATCGGTGGGATCCGCTCGCCCAAACGCTCCAGATCCTCGATCGAGCGCCGCGTGACGCGGGCTGCCGACTGCTTGCTCATCGCATGCACGAGCACCTCCGGCGAGTCCAATGCGAGAATGCGGCTCGCCTGATATCCGTGGGCGAGAAACGCGCCGGACATGGCCTTGCCGACCAGAAGTGCCAGCACCGGGTGCCCGCGCAAACGAGCGGTCGCGTACGCATCCACCGCGGCGGCGCAGGCAAGATGAATGCCGAGCAACTCCTCTCGCCATCCATAGGCCTGGCTGCTGACATCGACGATCGCCACGATCGGGCGTGGCATTGCACCCGCGTCGTCTTCGATGGCCGCTCGCACCTCGCGTGCCAGCGTCCATGCTTCCTCGAGACCCACCTCTCCGTCTCGCGCACGAGGGAACTTGTTGGCGGGATCCGGAACCACCGCGAGGAAGCGCGCCAACTCGCCGCCGAGCGCCGCATCCGCGCGGAGCACAGTGCGCGGTGCGTCCGCGAGCGCTCCCAGCTGGCCCGTGAGCGCCCTGAACCACGTGCGGCCGCGCGCCGCGATCTCACGACTCACGCTGTCCTCCATCGGCCGGCCGCCGGCCGAGCCGCAAATCCCGAGGCGCAAGCGGTTTCGAGGGATCGATCGAGGCGAGCATGGCAGAAAATCGCCGCACGTCGGCGCTTCTGGGAGCGGATGGCGGGCTCCGAACGGCACGGCGAACATGCGCGACTATCCGATCGACGTCATCTTCGAGCAGCGCATCCGCCATTCCGCTCTCGTAGCGCCGCTCACCGCCCACGAGACTCCAGATGAGCCGCCGATCGGAGGCGTCGAGCTCGCTCACGCCCGCCTCCTGCTCGATGACTTCGGGACCGTTCATCGCGAGCCGCGCCTGCCGGGTAACGATGAGCGTGCTGCACAATCCGGCAGCGAGCGACATGCCGCCGAAGCAGCCGACGAGTCCCGCTATCACGCCGATCACAGGAACGTATCCGCGAAGCGCAACGATCGATGCGTGGATCTCCGCGATCGCGGCCAGGCCGAGATTGGCTTCCTGCAGCCTCACACCGCCGGTTTCGAGAATCAGAACCGGAACGACGGGGCGTGAGGCCTCGCAGTCGCGCAGTGCGAGCTCGAGCGCACCCGCAATCTTGGCGCCGGACACCTCGCCGATACTGCCGCCCTGATAAGCGCCTTCGATCGCGGCCACCACGGCCGGCGCGCCGTCGATGCGTCCTCGCGCGATCACGACTCCGTCGTCGGCCTGCGGCACGATGCCCTGCAAAGGAAGCCATGGCGACTTGACCCGCTCGAAAGGCCCGAGCAGCTCCCGGACGCTGCCCTCATCGAGGAGCGCCCTCGCACGAGCGCGCGCGGAAAGCTCGATGAAGCTGCGCCTGCGCAGGAACTCCTCGAGGCGCGGGGCGCTCACGTCCGTGCCGCCTCCACGGCCTGCTCGAGCCGCAGCATGACGAGCCCGGGGGTCGCGCCAAAGTCGTTGATCTCGATTGCGGCGGCGGCGCTGAAGCGGCTGAAGAAGCGGTCCAGGACGCTCTTCCACACCGCCCCAAACCCTTCGACGCTGGTCGTCACGAGCACCGTCGACTGCGGCGTGGCGGCAGGCTCCAGCAAGACCTCCAGATCGCCGGAGGCAACCACTCCCACGTGAGCGCGCGCCGCGAGCGCCGCCGTGGCCGGATAGGTAAACATCAATTGTTCCAAGATGTTCGAGCCTCCCGGTCGAGCGATGCGTCCCCATCCCCGTACGGCGATAGGGCTTCGGACCGAGCGGTGAGCGGCGTCCCCTCGTCCAAGAACAAGCACGCCGCGAGCACATCGGCGCAGCCACCCGGCGATGCCCAGCGCCCGAGGAGCTCCCGATCCAGCGCGAGCAGCGCTCGCCGCCCGGCATCCGTCGAGGCGCCGCCGCGCTCGAGCACGGCGCGGGCGCCCGTTTGCGCCGCGGCCAGCGCGCCGCGTCCCCCTCGATGCAACAGGCAGGTGTCCTCGAGCACGGCCATGATGGCCATGAGCGCATCGAGGCGCGCGCACTCCTCATCGACTCCGCGCCCGCGCGCCGCGGCGAGCGCCGGCAATCCGACCTCGATCACATGGGGAAAGCCCGCGAGCGCCTCGCCGCGAGCGCCCGGTGACCCATAGCGGGCACGCACGCGTGACCCGTGCGTGGCCATACGAGGCGCGTAGCGGTCGGGGAAGCGCGCAATGCTGGCGGCCACACCGGTGATCGCCCCGGGCGTCGGCTCCTCGCTCATCACTCGAGCCGCGGTCAATAGTCCCAGCATCCAGATGGCGCCGCGATGCGCATTGCTGCCGTTCGTCGCGGCGAGCATGGCGCACTCGGCCTCTCGCCCCACGCGGCCGAGTTCCTCGCGCAGGGCGCGGCCCGGCATGCGGCCGCGCGCGCACTCGGCCATGCGTTCGAACCCCGCGCGCAGCGCCCCAGCCGAGCGCAGCAGACGGTCGAGATCGAGATCGCGGTGCGCGCCGCAGCCGCGCCGATCGACGAGCGCGGGCTTGGGCGTCAAGAGCGCCTCCGCCTCGAGGGCAGTCACTGCGCGGTCGGCGACCGCCGCGGAAGCCGCGCCGATCGCCGGAAGCTGCGGGTCGGGTCGCGCGAGCATGCGACCCATCACCAGCTGCGAAAACGCGCCGGCGGCGCATACAGGCCGCCCGACCAGGCCACGAGATCGTCGATGCTGCGGGCGGCCAGCAGCGAGCGGCTCGCCTGTAGGCGCGGCACGCCGATATCCTCGGGGTACGCCACCAGGCCGCGCGCGCGCAGGCTCGCGCTGCGCGCCGGGTCGGCACGCATCCCGATCGGGGTCGCGCCGGCAACGGCGGCGAGCGCCGCGCGCCTCTCCTCGCGCCCCTGCGCCTTGTAGAGATACGCGATGCCCTCCTCGCTCACCACGTGACTCACGTCCTCGCCGTAGATCATGACCGGCGCGATGGGCATGCCGCTCGTCTTCCCGACCTCGATCGCATCCAGCGATTCGACGAAGGTCGGTGTGCCGCCTTTCTTGAACGTCTCCACGAGCTGAACGACGAGCTTGCGGCCGCGCACGATGGGCGCGTCGACTTCGATGAGGCTGAGCCACGCTTCGGTGCTGTGGCGCCGGCCCCTCGGATCGTGGCCCATGTTGGGGGCTCCGCCGAACCCGGCGAGCCGGCCCAGCGTGACCGTGGAGGAGTTTGCGTCGGCGTCCATTTGCAGCGTCGACCCGGCGAAGAGATCCACACCGTATTGACCGGCGAGCTGGCAAAGCACGCGGTTCGAGCGCAGGCTGCCATCGTGGCCCACGAAAAAAATATCGGATCGCGCGCGGATGTATTCCTCCATGCCGACTTCGCCGCCGAAACAGTGCACGCTCTCGACCCAGCCGCTCTCGATGGCGGGGATCAGGGTCGGGTGCGGATTGAGCGCCCAGTTGCGGCAGATCTTTCCTTTGAGTCCGAGACTCTCGCCGTAAGTGGGCAGCAGTAACTCGATGGCGGCGGTATCGAAACCGATGCCGTGATTCAGCGAAGTCACGGCGTGGTGCTGGTAGATCCCGCGGATCACCATCATCCCCATGAGTACCTGCAGCTCCGTGATGTGACGCGGATCGCGGGTAAAGAGCGGTTCCAAGGCAAAGGGCCGATCGGCCGGGACGATCAGATCCACCCAGGATGCCGGTATGTCGACGCGCGGCAGCTCGTCGACGATCTCATTGACCTGGGCGAGCACGATGCCGTGCCGGAACGCCGCCGCCTCGACGATCGTGGGGGTATCTTCGGTGTTGGCGCCGGTGTACAGGTTACCGGCACGATCGGCCTGCTCGGCGCAGACGAGGGCCACCGTGGGCGTCAAGTCGACGAACATGCGTGCGTAGAGCTCGACGTAGGTGTAGATGGCGCCGACCTGCACCTTGCCGTCCTCCAGCAGTTGCGCCAGACGCAAGCTTTGCGGGCCGGCGAACGAAAAATCCAACCGCTGCGCGATGCCGAGCTCGAAGAGGTCCAGGTGCTCGGGTCGGCTGATGGTGGCGATCAGCAGATGCACGTCGTGCACGATCGCCGGATCGACTTTCGCCAGCGAGCGCGACAGGAAATCCGCCTGCTTCTGATTGTCGCCCTCGAGCGCGACCCGGTCGCCCGGCCGGACGAGTGACTCGAGGGCCGGCACGATGGCCGCGGGATCCAGGACCTTGCCCTCCACGTACGCGGCCACATCGGCAAGCCGCGCCGCCTTGGCGGCGCGGCGCGTGCCAAAGGCTCGCACGCCGCGCTCGCCGTCGTGGGTTTCGATCACCACACGCGCCCCGCCGTCTACCGCGCCGCCGACCTGGCGGAAAATTGCGCCTGAACTTGCTCGGCAAGCATGCAGCCGGTCTCCTTGAGGTGGGCGGCCAGAATCTCGGCCGCGCGGTCGATCTCGCCCCTGCGGCAAGCTCGATAGATCCGCTGGTGCTCATCATCGGAGCCCCGCTTGCAGACAGGCATCTCGAGCTTGAGGCGCAGATAGCGCTCGCCGCGATTGTGCAGCGACTCGATGAGCTGGAGCAAATGGGGCCGCCCGGCCGGCCGATACAGCGCGAAATGAAACTCTCGATTGCGCTGCACATAGCGCGCCCGCTGCGCCTCCAAGCGCGCGGCGCGAAGGGCCGATGCCACCTTCCTCCAGGTATCCGGAGTGTGATTCGGAAAGGCCATCCGCAGCGCCATGCATTCGAGCGCGGCCCGGATCTCGTAGATCTCCGCCACTTCTGCCGCGAACAAGCACCCGACCCGCGCCCCGCGATTCGGCAAGAACTCGATCCAGCCCTCGCTCTCGAGACCCCGCAGGGCCTCGCGCAGCGAAATCCGGCTCACGTTGAAGTGAGCGGCCATCTGTGCCTGACGCAGGGGCTCCCCGGGGGCCAAGCGACCATTAATGATCGCGTCTCGCAGGGCATCCACGATGAGCCTGGGCGCATCCTGTCGGTCCGACAAGGGATTGCCAAATTGATAGATGCGAGCCACACGTATATTGTAAACAAGAAAGGGGGCTCCCTATGACAAGGTCCGATCCTACCCCGCTCACCTCGGCGCAGCGCAGGGGTTTCTGGGCCGCCTGGACCGGTTGGACGCTCGATGGCATGGATGGATTCATCTATGCGCTGGTGCTGAGTCCGGCACTGACGGAGCTCCTGCCGCGATCCCATATGGACGGCTCGCCCGCCAACGTCGCACGCGTGGGCTCGGTGCTTTTCGCGCTGTTTCTCATCGGATGGGGGCTCGCGCTGTTATGGGGGCCGCTTGCAGACCGGTTCGGGCGTGTGCGCACGCTCGCCGCCTCTGTCCTCATGTATGCGGTTTTCACGGGCGCCGCGGCCCTCGCCCACAATGTCTGGCAACTCGCGGCGTTCCGTCTCCTCGCCGGCATCGGCATCGGAGGCGAGTGGGCCCTCGCAGGCACCTACGTCGCCGAAGCGTGGCCCGAGGATCGGCGCAAGATGGGCGCCGGGTATTTGCAGACCGGCTACTACACCGGATTTTTCCTGGCGGCCGCGCTTAACTTCACGGTGGGCGCACGCTTCGGGTGGCGCGCCATGTTCCTGTGCGGGCTCGCCCCGGTGCTGCTCTCCCTGTATGTCGTCCTCAAGGTGAAAGAACCCGAGCGCTGGCAGCGATCCGCCGCAAGCGTTCCGTCTGCGAGCCCACTGCGCGAGATCTTCGCCGAAGCCTACCGGCGGCGCACCCTCATCAACACGGTGCTGCTGACCGTGTCCATCATCGGTCTGTGGGCCGGCGCCGTGTATGAACCGACGGCCATCATCGTCCTGGCAAAGCACGCCGGCATGGATCAGCCGCACGCGGTTCGCATGGCCTCTGCGGGCACGGGCCTGCTGTCCATCGGCACCATTCTGGGCTGTCTCGCGGCGCCCGTGTTGTGCGAGCGGCTCGGCCGTCGCGGCGCCACCGCGATTTATTTCGCCGGTATGTCTCTTTGCATCTGGCTGGCCTTCGGCTGGGCCTTCTATCGCCCCGACGGGCTCTACACGTTCATCGTCGCGCTGTTCTTTCTCGGCTTTTTTGGCGGCAACTTTGCGATCTACAGCCTGTGGCTGCCCGAGCAGTACGGCACGCGGGTGCGCGCGACGGCGTTCGCGTTCGTCACCTCATTCGGCCGCTTCATCGGCGCGGGCGTCAATTTCCTGCTCGCCTGGGCCATCGCGCAACATGGATCGCTCGGCTTGCCGGTGGCCTGCACCGCCCTCGCCTTCCTGTTGGGCCTCGCGGTCATACCGCTCGCACTCGAGACGCGCGGCGAGACGCTACCCGCCTAGCTCCGCGGCACCACGGGCGCCGCAACTCGACTGCGCCGCAGTCCATCCAGCGAGCCGAAGGATCGCGTTCTGAGATAGCTGGTGTGGTCTTGACAGGTAACCAAATGGTTCCATAATATCTCACATGCGGGACGACGCGGTTTTTCGGGCCTTGGCGGACGCCAGCCGCCGAGAGCTTCTGGACCGCTTGCATGCGCAGAACGGCCAGACGCTGGGCGAACTCTGCCGGGGGCTCGATATGACGCGCCAGGCCGTGGCGAAGCATCTTGCGATCCTCGCGAAGGCCAATCTCGTCTCGTGGAAACGCCGGGGGAGGGAGAAATTTCACTTCATCAATCCGGTGCCCATCAACGAGATCGCTGAGCGCTGGATCGGCAAGTTCGAGAGGACTCGCTTGGATGCGCTCTCCTCACTCAAACACAAGCTCGAGGGACACGACCATGACTGACCGAACCGGAAGCAGCTTCGTTTATGTCACCTACATACGCACGACACCCGAGCGCTTGTGGTCGGCGCTGACCAGCCCCGAATTCACCATGCAATACTGGTTCGGCATGCGTAGCGAGTCCGACTGGACGGCGGGCTCGCCGTGGCGGCTCGTGTACCCCGATGGTCGTGTCGCCGACACCGGCGAGATCATCGAGGCGGAGCGGGCCAAACGCCTCGTCATCCGCTGGCGCAACGAGTTCAAGCCGGAACTGAAGGCCGAAGGCTATTCGCGATGCTCCGTGGATCTCGAGCCGATGGGAGACGCGGTAAAATTGACCATTGCGCACGAGATGGAACGTCCCGCCTCTCGCTTCATCGAGGCGGTTTCAGGCGGTTGGCCGCGCATTCTGTCCAACCTCAAGTCGCTGCTCGAAACCGGCGAGCTCGCCTTGAAACAGTAGCCGGCAGCAAGCGCGACGCATCGATGCAATTTCAGGTTGACGGGGACTCATTATTCAAATCGTCGTCCAGCCCTTTGTCCGAACTCCCGGATAAATTCTTGGGCTTTGCTTCTTGATCCCTCTCGGCAGAGCGATCTTGGGGATCCCGAGAATTCTCCTGGGTATGCTGGTGCCGCAACTTCAACCAGTCTTCGCGGCCCTTCGCTCGAATCTCCTCAAGGGCCGGCGAAGAACTCTTTTGCTCTCGCTGCCTCGACCATTCCTCGCGCCCTTCTTTCTTGATTTGGTCGAGCTCGTTGCGAGCGCAAATCATCATCTATTCGAACATCCACTCGCCGTCTCCACGCTTCCTCAAATTCAACACCGCGAATTCGCTCGCTTCCCGGCAGGCGTTGCCAGGACCGATATTCGTCAGACTTCATCGCCTTCAGGCTGTTGTACCGAGTGATTCTTTTATCCATTCGACAAAACTAGCACGAACTGCCAATGGGAACACTCCGGCTGCCTAGCACTCGTCTTGGCATGTTGAAGTGGAAGCGCGCGATAGTCCCCGTCACTCCCACGCGAGGGCGTACCCCACATATAAATCAATCACATAATGCTTACGGGTACGTCACGGGTACCAAGCTGACGCAAATCGCGACATTCACCGAAGAAATCCGCGTGCCATCTATGCTTAATTTGATGCTAATATACATCATAGTTGATGCGCACGAGGACTGACTCTTGAGAACAACGATTACGATCGATGATGAACTCTATCGTCAAGCACTAGACGTAGCGGATCCCGAAATGGACAAGACTGACTTGTTCCGCGAAGCGATAAAGGTATTCGTACGAGTTCAGGCGGGAAAGCGACTTGCCAGCCTGGGCGGCAAATCGCCGAAGATGAAACTCGTTCCGCGTCGGCGGCCCGCGGAGGATTCGCGCCGTTGACACGAGTGCTTGCCGACTCCTCAGTCTGGGTCGCACATTTTCGTAAGGCCAATCCGCTGCTCCAGTCGCTCTTGGCTGCGGATGAGATACTCTGCCATCCGCTGATCGTGATCGAAATCGCCTGCGGCACCCCGCCGACTCCTCGGGAGCGAGCCTTAGGCGATCTCAAACGACTGAGAGCGTCAACGATCCCCACGACTAACGAGACCCTGGATCTGATCCAGCGCGAGCAATTTCACGACTCAGGCTGCGGAGCGGTCGATATGGTGTTGCTCGCGTCCGTGCTGCTAACCCCCGGTGCGTTGCTATGGACCATCGACAAGAATCTTGACACCTTGTCGACGCGTTTGGGCGTGGCGTTCCGCAGCGCCTCCGCTTGACCCAATCCTTTGAAAGCGGTAACCCTCAAGACGCTGTGGCAGCGCTATACGACAACATCGCAACTATTCAGATCGAAGGCAGAGTGATCCGCGGATTGGAGCAGCGATAGATGAGTCGCTCGCGGGCTGCGGATGGTGCCTGGGACTTCTACAGTTGCTTGAACATCACGAAGGCATCCAAAAGGCCTCGTGCCGGATGCCTGAAGTTGCGTAGTAGGCAACCGACTTTCGCAAAGCCGTACGCCTCCCGTGTCTTTACCGCACGTTCGTTGCTGCTAACTACGAAATTGAACTGCATGGCACGGGAGCCCCGCTCCTTGGCGCGTACCGGGAAATGTTCCAGAATCATTCGCGCAATGCCTCTTCTCTGGGCCTGCGATGATGTCATGTACCTGCTGACCGGTGTCCAGGATTAAACATGTTCTTGCCCGAGCCGTCGGCGACGGCGTACCGGGCCTCATTGTCGAACTCTCTGTGATACTCGGGCGCCTACCCACTCAAGTGTGGTCAACATAGCCCGCCGGGAGCTGGTCACCTCTCGACGCCGGTTTATACGCCAAGTAGATGTTGACTCGAAGGCGGCTGCGATTATACTGAAGTATATGCTTCAGTATCGGATAGATGATCTTTTCCATGCGCTGGCCGCGCCGCCCCGCCGGGCCATGGTGGACCGCTTGGCCAGGAAACCAGCCACGCTCAGCGAGCTGGCGGAGCCCATGGACATGACCTTGACCGCCGTGACGCAGCACCTGCGCATCCTGGAGGCCAGCGGCTTGGTGCACTCCTACAAGCAGGGACGTACGCGGCATTGCCGTCTGCGTATTGGGGCTATGGACCAGGTGACGAAATGGATCGAGGGGCGCAAGGCCCTGTTGGAGAGCCGTCTGGACCGCCTGGGCGAGCTGCTTGCAGAGGATGAGGCGGCAGAGAAGAGGAGGCGACGATGAAAGCCAACCATGCCCTGATCCACGACACCTTCACGCTGGAGCGCCGCTATCCGTCCGCGCCAGCCAAGGTCTACCGTTATTTCTCCGAGGCGGAGTACCGCAAGCGCTGGTTCGGTTCCACCGAAGACTGGAGCCAGCGTTCCCACAGCCTCGACTTCCGCGTGGGAGGTCAGGAGCTGGAGCAAGGCGCACCTCCGGGCGGCCCTCTCATCACCTACGAAAGCCGCATCCTGGATATTGTGCCCGGCGAGCGCATCATCAATAGCTACGTCCTGTCCGCCGCCGGCGAGCGTTTCTCGGTCTCGCTTTCCACGGTCGAGTTCTTGCCCGACGGGACAGGGACCTTGATGCGCGTGACCGAGCACGGCGCGTACTTTGACGGCAACCTGAGGGCCCCAAGATGCGAGTCCACGGCATCGGCGAGCAGCTGGAGCTGCTGGGCCGGGTGCTGCAAAAAGACCAAAACTGAACCTCTACTGCAAGGATCCAGCATGCCCAAGCTCGTCGCACGTTGTATCGCCATCTCGTTGGATGGATTCTCCGCCGCCAAGGAACAGGCGCTCGATGCGCCTTTTGGTAAGGACGGCTTGCGCCTGATGGAGTGGGCCTTTGTCACCAAGTTCTTCGCCCAGATGACCGGTCAAGAGGGTGGTGCCGAGGGCCTCGACAACGAATTCCTCGTCCATTCTTTCGACAACATCGGCGCCACGATCATGGGCCGCAACATGTTCGGCCCGCAACGTGGCCCCTGGCCCAACGAGGACTGGAAAGGCTGGTGGGGCCCGAACCCGCCCTATCACCACCCTGTATTCGTGCTCAGCCATCACAAGCACTCGAGCTTCGAGATGGACGGAGGCACCAGCTTCAGTTTCGTCAACGATGGCATCGAGTCCGCTCTGAAGCAGGCTTTCGCGGCGGCCAAGGGCAAGGACGTACGCATTGGAGGGGGCGCCTCCACGATCAGCCAGTATCTGAACGCCGGGCTTGTGGATGAGTTGCATTGCGTGGTGGTGCCAATCTTGCTGGGAAGCGGCGAAGGAATGTTTGAGGGATTGGATGGGCTCGCAGATCACTACGAGGTGATCGAGTACATCCCCTCAAAGACCGTCGCTCACGTGCGCATCGTCAAGAAGACTGAGTGACGAGCGGGTTCTTGCCAGTTTTGCGGCGCTCTGGTGCTCGCAGACATCGCGAAAATCGCGGAGTACCGGGCATACCTGGCGCCGAAAGGCCTCAGCGACCTCCAATTCGAGAGCGGTGGCGCGGAAGCCGCGATCATGGGCGCCCTGAGTGGGGGTAGCTATCGCCCTCAAGCCTTGATTGGCCTACGTCGGTAACGGCGCAGTTCACGCGCGGACCTCAGAGCCCGCCTCTGGCGACTCAGGCGCGAAGCACTTAATGCAGCCGTGACCAGAGAGAGCGGACATCGCAGCGATGGGGCACAGTCAGGACACCTCAGTGAGCAGACTCTCATAGGGAATCTTCAGCCCGTCGTGCAGTCGCTTGACCATTCTCAGGCTGAGCGGCCGCTTGCGATTCAGCACCTCGGATACCCTCCCGCTCGGACCGATGAAAGGCTCCAGGTCTCGAGGCGTCAACCCGTCTTGCTCCATGCGGAACTTGATGGCTTCCACCGGGTCGGCGGGCCCGAAGTCGTAGTGCTCGTTCTCATAGGCCTCGACGAGCGTCACCAGGACATCACGCTCGTCAGCCTGCGCAGTGCCCTCCTCGGCCTGGAAGATCTTCTCGAGACGTCGAAAGGCCCGCTTCAGGTCGTCATCGTTTCTGATCGGCTTAATAGTCATTCACGCTCTCCACATCGATGCGGTCGTATTGCGCATGTGTTCCGATGAACTTCACCCAGACGATTCCGGCCTGGTACTGCACTTCGACCACGAGCCGGTACTTGTTGCCGCCCACGTTGAACACGACGCGATTGTTTCTGCAGATGCTCGCGCTGGCGAACTGATGTTTGATGTCCTGCGGCCTGCGCCACCGTGCCTTCAGGGTCTCCGCGTGCCAGCTGTGAAGCGGGCCTTGTGCATCAGCGTACGCGGGACGCTCCCAGAACTTCTTCAGGCTGCTCTTGGCGATCACCCTCATCGATAGACAGTATCTCCCATTTTGGGAGATCTATCAAGAGCCAAGATTCCCCGGAGCTTTTGCCACTTTTGCCCAGAAACTCAGGGTTCACTACCGCAGCCGACCGTGCGAGAAAATGGGGAAGCGCCCTGGTCACTCCCACTCAATTGTCTCCGGCACCTCTAAGTACCTGAAATAACGAGACTTCTACTGAGGGTACGTCAAACTTACCGTCATATCTACCGCCAAAATATTCCGCTCGGGAGCGATAGACGGCACTAGATGCCGAAAGGGTCGAAGCGCTTTGGCGGTTATGCGATGCAAGCAGCGGTCAATCGATCAGCGGCTACCAAAAACGTCGGTCCTTTTGATCGCTGATCTATTCCGCCATGGAGTCTAGTGTGTACCGCCGTCAAGCCAGTTCGGCCACGCATTGCGACAGCGACATCACTTCAACCTTAGGATGGAGCGTATAGCGTACGGAGCCTGGGTAAACTACCAGCAGCCGATGTAGTTCAAGATCTTCGAGCGCTGAACCCATCGACGGCGTCATCTTCGGCGCATCAGCCCGCTTGATCTCAATTCCAATTCGCTGCCCCTTCAAAAACAGCAGCAGATCGAGCTCTGCGCCAGCCTGCGTTCGCCAGTAATAGGCTCTGGCCTTGGGCAACTGAGCGAGAAGCTGCTCGATGATGAACCCCTCCCATGACCCACCGACGACGGGATGCCCGTCCAGTTGCCGGCGATCGCCGATTCCGAGCAACGTATGCAGCAGCCCGGAATCCCGAATGTAAACTTTTGGGGATTTTACTAACCGCTTACCGACGTTCTCATACCAAGGCTCGAGCACACGCACAACAAGCGCGCCGGATAGAGCATCGAGGTGGCGCCTGACCGTGGTATGAGCCTCGCCCAGGGATCGGCCAATCTCCGAGCTGTTCCATATGCCACCGGAGTAGTGCGCACTCATGGTCCAAAACCTGCGCATCGTGCCCGAAGGCACTCTCACTCCGAGCTGAGCCAAATCGCGCTCAAGGAACGTGCGGATGAAATCCTCCCGCCATGCGGTACTTGCAGCTTCCGTGCGCGCCAGGAACGAACGCGGAAAACCGCCGCGCAACCACAATCGATTGAGATCCGGGCGGTTGAGCTCTTCAAGCGTGAATCCAGCCATCTCGACAATGGCTATCCGGCCTGCCAGAGTTTCGGAACTTTGGCGCAGTAAGTCCGGCGAAGCGCTGCCAAGAATTAGAAAACGCGCTCGAATCGGCTTGCGGTCCAACAATGCCCTTAGAATCGGGAAGAGGTCGGGATGACGCTGCACCTCGTCAATCACGATCAACCCGCGCAACGGTTCCAGCGCCGTCAGGGGCTCGGACAGCCGAGCAAGATCAACAGGGTTTTCCAGATCGAAGTAGTTGCTCTTCGAGCTGCCAGCAAGCTGCCGCGCGAGTGTAGTCTTGCCGCACTGACGGGGACCGAGCAGCGCCGTTGCAGGACTCGTTTTTAGACCAGCGCGCAGCCTAGACAAGAGCTGGAGCCGTTTAAGCATGCCTTGAATAATGCGCGATCACCGCTCAATATTCAAGGACTCAGTTTGTCCCGATCACTCCCACTCAATTGTCTCCGGCACGTGTAAGCACATGAGACTGTTAGACTTTTCCTAAGCGTACAACGAACTTACCGTCAGATCTACCGCCAAAAACGTCCGCTTGAGGGCGATAGATGCCGAAAGGCTCAATGGGTTTTGGCAAACCAGGCGACGCGAACGTGAGTCAGTCACGCTTTGAGGCCCTGAATGGACTCGTATTGGTCTCAGAACGGCTCCGTCCACGGTCGGAGATCAACATCGAATGACGAAGCGCTTCGTGGTTGTGACAGCACGTCAATGTACGTTTTAGCAATCGCATCCGGGTCCAGTGTGCTGTCCGGGTGGTCGGGACGATCCGGGCGGCCGGCGGAACGCACACCTCCATCGATGGTGAAATGGGCCAGCATTTACAGCGACGCACCTCTCTACCGCCGCAGGGTCCAGATCCGCCAACCTTCCGGCCACGCGAGAGCCGGCGTTGTAGATGACGACGTCGGGCTCGGCGAGCAGGCGCTCGGTGTCGACGAAAAGCCGCGCGACGGCCGAAGGGTCGGAGGCATCTACGGCGAAAGTTTTTGCGCCTGTCTCATCGGCAAGTGCTTGAGTTTTTTGACATCGCGAGCAGCCAGGCCAACCGTCGCACCAAGCGCCGACAGACGACGCGCGAGTGAGGCACTGATGCCAGATCCGGCGCCGACGATGAGGGCAGCCTTATACGGAAAATTTGCCATCACTATATTCCTGCATTGTTTGCATCTCTCGTTATTCCGATTTGCGTCATGTCCCCAGTCGCGCTCCCCAAGCGATTGGTCGCGTTCCCCGCGCGTTCCAGCTCCATCACCCGACTTTCTAACTGTCCGATGCGATCGAGCGTGTAGTCATACGGGCTATAATCCATGAGTCGTTCCCAGCGTCGCCATGCGTTGAAGAAGCGTCGGATAGAACCGACTCGAGCCGGTGCATCGGTGGACGCCTCGGCGGTATCCTGCGCGTCGTTCTGTTTGTTCAAGCAACTGCTCCTAAATTGTCATTCATATAGTGCTACTACGCTCAAGCACTTCGGTCTATACAGCCGTCAGGCCGCCATCGACCAGCAGGTCGATACCGGCGACGTAGCTGCTTTGGTCTGAGGCGAGGAACAGTGCTGCGGAAGCGATCTCCTCGGGGCGCGCCAGGCGCGCAAGCGGCGTCATCGCCGTGAGCTGCTTTCTGGCTTCGGCGGCGCCGTCCTTGGAGGGGAACTGCTCGTCGAACATCGGCGTGTCGACTGGGCCAGGACTCAGCACATTGGTCCTGATCCTCCGATCCTTGAGTTCGCTGGTCCACGTCCGGGCGAACGACCGGAGCGCTGCCTTGGTGGCGCTGTAGGTGCTGCGGCCAGGCAAGCCTTTGTTCTTCCCGGCGGAAGCCACGAGGATGATAGAAGCGCCATCATTCAAGTGGGGCAGCGCCTTTTGAACGGTGAAATAAGTGCCGCGGGCATTGGTACTGAATGTCTTCTCTAAATGCTCGGGCGTCGCTGCGGCTGTCAACATCTTCTCGACGAGGCCCGCACCAGCAAAAATGACATCGATTCTGCCCTTCTTCGCAACGGCCTCGTAGAGGCGGTCGAGGTCATCGAGCTTTGAGATGTCGGTCTTTACGCCGGTGACGTTCCTGCCGATGTCCGGCGCCCTCTTCAACGAACCTCTTGGCCGTCGCCAGGCCAATGCCGCTGCTGCCCCCGGTGATGACAGCGATCTTGTTTTTCAATGCAGACATTGTCTTTCTCAGAGTTGCGACCAACCCCCGTCGACCGGAAATTCGGCGCCGGTCGTGAAGGTCGCGTCGAACGCGAGGAAGAGGACGGTCTTGGCGATTTCCTCCGACGTCCCGAAGCGCTCCATGGGAATAATGCCGACGGTGTGCCCCTTGACCTGTGTACGCATCTCTTCCTTAGGGAACACCTTATCGAGGATGCCCGTGTCGATGGGGCCGGGCGACACCGCGTTTACACGGATCTCCTGAGGAAGCAGCTCGGTGGCGAGCACGCGGGCGAATGACCGCAGCGCAGCCTTGGCGGCTCCGTATGTGGCCTGGCCCGGCAGTCCCTTGACGTTGGCCACGGAGGTCGTGAGGACGACAGCGCCTCCCCGATTGATCAGCGGCGCAAGCTTCTGGACCGCGAAAAACGGTCCTTTGGCGTTCAGATTGAACATCTCGTCGTAGACGGCTTCGGTCACGCTCCCGAGAGGCGTTGGAATGCTGAACCCGGCGTTGACGAAAAGCAGGTCGAAGGTGTCGAACTCGGCCTTCACCCTCGAGGCGAGAGCGTCGATGTCCGTCAACGAGCGCGCGTCGCTCGAAACCACGAGGGCACCCTTTCCGAGCTCTTTCTCCGCCGATTCCAGGCCGGCCTTCGAGCGACCCGTCACCAGAACGCGCGCACCCCCATCGAGGAGCATCTTCGCCGTCGCGAGCCCCATGCCGCTCGTGCCGCCGATAATGACTGTCTTTTTACCTTGGTACCGTTCCATGTGTATTTTCCTCGTGAGGTTAGGATTGCTTTGCTGATTTCGAACTGTTTGGTACCATATTAGACACGATGAGCGTGGTCAAGAATGTTTTGAACTATTTATTTCTAAATTAGGTAAGACCCCGCGAAAATCGACGCCAGAGACATTGACGACGGCCTGCCACGCAGCTTCCTGGTTGGCGCCATCGTGGAGGTGGGGGTGGCGCTGCACCTCAATTGGGCCTGAGAACTTCCCTTGAGCCGAGGCGAAGAATTGCCCCGAGACGTCGGTTCCGAACTCCGACGCCTGGAGGTACCGACGGGCCGCGGTCTCCGGCGTCTGATTCATGCCGGGAATGAGGTTCACGATTGGGATAAACACATACCTCAACATCGGGCCAGCGCTTCGCACCACCTTGGTGGCGGTCGCCCCACCGGGCGAGACAGCGTACACGGCCATGCCGGAGGGTAGCCGGCGCGCCAGCGCTGCGACCCACCACGCGACAATGAGCTTCGCGTCGGCATACGCATTGTTGGGCACGTACTTCACGTTCGGCCCATTGCGAATCAAGGCTTCCACAGCGGCGGTTTGGTCACCCTGGTGGTATTTGGCTGCGAAGGCTGGCACGTCGGTGTACTTGAACATGGGTACGCCCCCGCGGGCAGGCTCCGCGCCGGCAATAACGATCCGCGCGTTGGGGCTCAGCAGGTTGGCGCTGAGCAACCCGACAGTCAGTTGATGATGGCCGATTAGGGGGGCCTGAGACGCTTCGATGCCCGCAGCAGTGAGTACGCGCTGCTTGTATGGAACCAGCCCTGCGTTGAGCAGTAGGAAATCGATCGGCCGACCTCGCTTGACGACTTCGGCGAGGGCGGACTGGACGCTGGTCGGTGCGTTGAGATCCAACTCGAGCGGCGTAAAGACCTGTCTTTTGGTCTCCGCAGCGAGCTGAGCGGCCGCTTGCCGGGCCCCGGCCAGGCTGCGACCGGTGACGATGATCTCGCGCCAGCCCTTTCCGGCGAGCAGGCGCGCTGCCGCAAACCCAAGCCCGGAAGTGGCGCCGGTGACGAGAGCTATCGAATGTTCCATGGGGGACTCCGTAAGGGGTAAAGGCCGACTCGTGATGCCGGCTTGCTAATTTCGAACCAGTCAGTTATATATTGCCTTGACAACCATTGTCAACGAGTTTCGAACTATATGATTCAAAAGACCGCCAGACCCGTGGGTCGACCGCGCAGCTTCGACGAGACGGGGGCTCTGGAAAAGGCGACGCAGGTGTTCTGGTCGAAGGGCTACGACGGCGTGACGATTGACGATCTCGTCGCCGGAATGGGTGTGGGACGGCCGAGCCTGTATGCCGTCTTTGGGGACAAGCGGGCGATATTCCTGCGCGTCCTTAAGGCGTACGCAGAACGCAAGGGCGCATCCGCCGCGAAGGCACTCCTCTCGCCACAGATTCTTCGGGACTCGATCGCGGACTTTCTGCGGTACGCCGTCGAAAGTGCGACTGAGAAAGGGTCCGCCCGAGGCTGCCTTATGATGTGTGTCGCGCCGCTTGTGAACGACGCTGAGGTTCAGCGGTTCCTGCAGAGCGCGGTCGCCGGCGGCGTGGCTCTGCTGGAGCGCCGTTTCCGGGACGGGATCAACGCCGGAGAAATCCCTTCTGACTTTCCGGTAGCCGCGCGCGCAACCCAAGTCACGGATTTAGCGCGTGGGCTGACCATGCGTGCGCAGCTAGGCATGCCGCGCAAGACGCTCCTCAAAGATGCTGAGGAAGCGGCCGACTTGGTGCTCCTGCCGCGGCGCGTCTGAAGGGTTATGCGGCCTGGGTGTACAGTCTCAATGGTGTCGTTTTCGAATGCAGTTTTGTCCGGTCACATTGGGCGGTACCGGGCCCGTCGCGTTGGATCGGCTCTTCTCTAGCCGAAAGCGCTCACCGTAGAGCACTAAAGCCATCTCAGCACTGCGGGTGCTAAAGACCCTCCCCTTTTGTTTCTCTATTGCTTTTAGAGAGCGTGATAACGTCCAAACCGCAAGACGTGCTCACGCCGGCCATGACTTTAACGCTAGGTTCACCGTGCGATGAAGATCATCCCGGCTTGCCCCGGATTGCGCTTCCACCGCCATGCCCCAAGCGATCGTAAAGACAAACCTTGCAAGGGTATCCGGATCGGCGTCGGCAGGGAGTGCGCCGCTGGATTTGAACCGCTTAAACCGCTTTCGCAACTCGATCCGGCTCGTCTTCCTTAGTTCGGCCAGTTCATGCCGGACAGAGTCTTCCGTTTCGCCGGAACAGGGCAAGCTGCAGTTCAGCACGAGACATCCGGGCGGATGTAGCTTCGACGTATAGGAGTCCGCCAAGCCGTAAAGCACCCGCTCCGCGACGGCTAAAGGCGTCGTTTGGTTGAGGGCTTCCGCAAAGAAACCGAGCTGCTGCCCATGTTGGTAGCGGTCAACCACCTGTTTGAAGAGCGCTTCCTTGCTCTTGAAGGCGAAATAAAAGCTCGGCGGCGTGATCCCGATCGCTCCCGTCAAATCGGAAAGCGATGTCCCCTCGTAGCCCTTGCGCCAAAACAACTCACCCGCCATATCTAGCGCCTTTTCGATATCAAATTCGCGTGGCCGTCCCATCGATTTCGTCTAACTCCGCCGTTGTATAGCAAGCAGTATCTAACCTTAATGTTTCGTCTTCCAAATGCCAGCGTTTTCGCTCATCAGTTGGAGCGAAGCGGGCGAACAAACGCGGCAACCGCCCCATATTCAGCTCAGAACGGCTCAGTCCACGGGCGGAGGTCGACATCGAACGACCAAGCGCTTCTTGGTTGTGACAGCACGTAGATGTACGTTTGAGCTATCGCATCCGGATCCAGTGTGCCGTCCGGGTGGTCGGGACGATCCGGGCGGCCGGCAGAACGCACACCTCCATCAATGTTGATATGGGCCACGTGAATGCCTTTCGGGCCCAGCTCCCTTGCCGCACTTTGCGCAAGGCCTCGTAACGCGAACTTACCCATGGCAAAGGGGGCCGACTTAGCAAACCCCTTCACGCCGGCCGTCGCGCCCGTGAATACGATCGCACCGTGTCCCCGCGGCTCCATCCGCTTTGCCGCCTGCTGCGCAACGAGAAAGGCACCGAAGCCATTTATAGCGACGCACCCCTCGACGGCCGCAGGGTCCAGATCAGCCAGCCGTCCGGCCACGCGAGAACCGGCGTTGTAGATGACGACGTCGGGCTCGGCGAGCAGGCGCTCGGCGTCGAGGAAAAGCCTCGCGACGGCCGAAGGGTCCGTGGCATCTACGGCGAAAGCCTTCGCGCCGGTCTCATCGGCTAATCCCTTGAGCTTTTCGACATCGCGGGCAGCCAGACCAACTCTTACACCAAGCGCCGACAGTCGACGCGCCAGTGAGGCACTGATGCCGGGTCCGGCGCCGACGATGAGGGCGGTCTTATACGGAAAATTTGCCATCACTATATTCCTCCATTGTTTGCATCTCTCGTTATTCCAATCTGCGTCTTGGCGTTAGGCACGCTCCGTGAGCGATTGTATAGCGTCCAGTATAAAACGCTTGACACCTCCTGTCTATTTACTTTAGCGTTCGCTATAGAATCGCTGCAAAGATAACACGCCTATCTCGGTGCGGTCGGGAATACCTCGATTCGCCACCTGAGCAAACGTCGTGTCCCTGCTTAACTTTCAAAGGAGATCGAAAAATGAAGATGCGAAGAATCGTGAGCGCCGAGGGCAACGCCGGTGTCGTCATGCAAGTGGACGATCTTCTCGATACCGACGCCGCCGATAGGGTCACGAATATTTGGGGATTCGACAAGATTCCCCAGCTGCCCCTTACGCCTGAGCAAGTTCTCGGTGAATACAAGCGGCTTGGGATCTTCGGGCCAAAGGACTCAGTCCGCGTCGATCTCCAAGTCGTTCCCCCCGAGAAGGCGGGCGCGACGGATCTCGGAGCCTTGATGGCCAAGATCGACTTCGGCACCGGCGGGGGTATGACCCAGGGCGAGCACGGCGGTGGGATGCACCGCACCGACACCATCGATCTTGAGGTGGTGCTCAAGGGCGAGGTGGAGATCGTCTATCCGGGAGAAGACGGTCAAGTCGCACTCGATCGCCTGCAAGCAAGGCGACTTCATCGTGCAGAACGGCGCCTTTCACGAATTCCGCAACCGCTCCAACGACCCTTGCGTGATCCTCATCTTCGTCTTCGGCGCCGAGAGGAAGGCGGCCTGATCCACAAGAAACCATCAAGGCCCGCCGACCCTGCCCCCAACGAAGAAGGAAACAGAATGTCTTTATTGAAAAACCATAATTGCCGTTGTCGCGGGGGCAGCGGCGGCATGAACGTTCCTGTCATTGTGATTGACGGCGTGACTACACTTCCTCCAGAAGCCAACGGCGGCGTCGTCGTTGGCGGTTCGAACGCAACGGCATACGCGGCGTATTTCTCGGCCAAAGGTGGCGCTCGCGCTGCTATTCATCATGACTGCGGCATCGGTCGAGATGAGGCGGGCGTTAAAGGCCTGCCCTGGGCGGACCAACATGGCATGGCCATGGCGGCCGTCGCGACGATGAGCGCCCGGGTCGGCGACGCCGCGGACATGCTCAAACGTGGGATCATCAGTCGCGCCAACAAACTTGCGGCCACAAGTGGCGTCGAGAAGGGCCAAACCGTCGCACAAGCGGTGGAGCTTTTGAAATCCGCGCCTTGGCCTCATGCAGACGTGGAGAAGCCGGCCGTGGAACGCACCTTTGTTCACGGCGTTCTCTGCATAGATTCCATCTCACAGGGCACTTCAGAAGATGCTGGCTTGGTCGTGGCGAGCGGCAGTCATGGCGGCGCAACGGCTGCTCCAATGACAAGTTCATTTGGGCCACGCCTGGCTTTGTTCAATGATGCCGGCTTCGGCCCCGATCGCGCGGGCGCCGCCTGTCTTCCTATTCTGGATTCTCAGGGTATTGCCGCCGCTACGGTCGCCGCGGACTCGGCGTGTATCGGTGACGGCAAATCGACGCTGACCCAGGGCATCATCTCGGCCGTGAATGAAACGGCGCACCGACTCGGTGCTAGGGTCGGGGAGACGGCGCTGAGCGCGGCGCGCACCGCGGCGGGAAAAATCTGACTGCTCCGTACACGAAACAAGCAAGAAACCCCAAAACCAGGACGAGGACTCACTATGGAACAGCTTAAAACGAAGACACCGGCAATGAACTTTCCGAGGACCTATGCGGCGACGGTGACCGTGCCGCTCCCAGACGATGACGTCATCAGACCAGTTATCGAGGCCTACTACGGCGGCGCCTATCAGCCCGACACGACGCTGAACGTCGTCAAGATGTTCGCAGGTACGGGCGCTCACTTCCCCGGCATGATAGATGTGGTCAACGCGATCTTCGGCCCTGACGGCATCAACCCGAAGCACCGGCAGACGTGCATGATGCGCGTCGCCAAGGCTCTCAACGCACCCTACGAGTGGCAGATCCACTCAGCGATCGGCCGCAACGTAGGGCTCAGCGAAGACGAAATCGCCGCCTTCGCCTCGGATGGGCCGGTCACCGGCGTCGGCTCGGACTACATTTTGCTTTGCCGGGCCGCCGATGAGCTCGCCAACGACAAGACGCTCAGCGACAAGACGCTAAGCGAACTGCTTACCACATTTGGTGAGGTCTCGACACGCAAGTACATCCTGTCGATCTCCTTCTTCATTTTCATGGGCCTGTGGCTCAACGGCTGCCGTATCCCGCTGGAGACCACCGACAAGGTCGGCGGGACGACAACAACCAACCCGGCCGGGTCAGCTGTGAAGCAACGTGGCCCTGGCGCGGGGTAGTCCTGAATGAAACGGCATACCGACCCGGCCCCAGTGTCGGGGACACGCCTCCAGGGGCTCTGCACCCATCGAAGAAGAAAACACCATGTCTCTACTGAATAACAAAACCGCCGTCGTCACGGGGGGCAGCAGCGGCATCGGCCTCGCGACCGCCAGGAGGTTCGTTGAAGAGGGCGCCTATGTGTTCATCGTCGGTCGCCGCCAAGCCGAGCTCGACAAGGCCGTCGCGGAGATTGGCAAGAACGTCACCGCCGTAAAGGCGGACATTTCAAAGCTCGACGACCTCGACCGTTTCTACGAGACCGTCGCGAAGAAGGGCAAGATCGATGTGATTTTTGCGTGCGCGGCCTTCGTCGAAAAGGTGATGACCGCCACAGTGACGCCTGAGCATTTCGACAAGACCTTCAACACCAACGCCCGCGGCACTTATTTCACTGTTCAAAAGGCGCTGCCTTACTTGAATGATGGGACTTCCATCATCCTCGTGGCGTCCGCCGGGAAGAACATGGGCTTACCGGGCCGCAGCACCTACAGCGCCACCAAGGCGGCGCTGAGGTCATTAGCCCGCACATGGACCAGCGAATTCAGGGATCGGAAGATCAGGACAAACGTGCTGAGCCCAGGTCCGGTCGACACGGTGATGTTCGACGGTCAGTTCCCGTCCAAGGATGGCGCCGCCGAAGCCCGTAAGCAGATCACTTCGCAAATCCCGCTCAACCGCCTCGGCCGCCCGGAAGAGATCGCCGCCGCAGCGCTGTTTCTTGCCTCCGATGAAAGCAGTTTCGTCACCGGCATCGACCTCGCGGTCGATGGCGGGCTAACCGCAGTTTGAGGAAGAGACGCGGCGCGATGAGCACTGAAGATTTGAACATACAACAGGAGGCTCTGTGACGGACGAAATCAATCACTGGAAGGTCGGCAACGTCAAGATCACGCGCGTGGTCGAGATGGAAGGAGGATTCCCCCCGGGCGCAATGTTCAACGGCTTGACCGAGGATCGCGTCAAGTCGATCGATTGGATTCACCCTCACTATGCTCTTCCAGACGGCACGGTGCGGTATTCGGTGCACGCTTACATCGTCGAAAGCCAGGGCCACCGCATCATCGTCGATACCTGCATCGGCAACGACAAGCCGCGCAACAATGAAGGCTGGAACAAGCTGCAAATCCCGTTCCTCGATCGTTTGAAGAAGGCCGGCTATACGCCGGAGTTAATCGACACGGTGCTCTGCACACATCTGAATCTCGATCACGTCGGCTGGAATACCCGCTGGGACGGCAAGCAGTGGGTGCCGACCTTCCCCAATGCGCGCTATCTCTTCGGCCGGGCCGAGTGGGAGCACTGGACCCACGAGAATCACGGTTCAGGGGATATGCCGGACTTCGTGGTCCAACTCTCGGAGCAGGGAAACGTCATGAACGATTCCGTGCTGCCGATCGTCAAGGCGGGCCCGCAGGAGCTAGTCGAGAGTAACCACCGCGTGACGAATGAAGTCTCCCTGTTTCACACGCCCGGGCACACGCCAGGTCACGTCAGCGTCGCTATAAACTCCGCCGGGCAAAAAGCCATCATCACTGGCGACCTGATGCACAACCCCATCCAGATCGCAGACCCGGAGATTTGCACTAACTTCGATTTCGACCAAGGCGTCGCTATGGAAACGCGCCGCACCTTCATCAGCGATAACGAGAACAAAAAGGTGTTGGTATTTGGAACGCACTTCACGAGCCCCAACGCCGGCCACATCGTGACCGAAAAGGGCGGGCGGCGCTTCGTCCCGGTCAAAGAACAGGCAGGCGACTAATCCGCAACTCAGCCAGGCCCCGCGTAACCGACACTGTCACATTTTAGTTAGCCGCGCCGTCTCCTAACCGCATTCGATCGGCTGTGGCTGGCTACCTCGTCGTACGCCAAAGCGAGAGCAACCTTGAGCGGCGCTTCACTGCGCGAGGTCTTGGCGAGCAGTAGGCCTCCTTGAACGGCACACAATACGCCGATCGCTAGATCCCTCGGAACGGCGGAGCTCCGGAGTTCGCCGTTCTCCTGCATTTTCGCAAAGCCTTCGGCCAGGAGGTTCTCCCACGAATTGAAGCCGGCGACGAGCAGCGCACGAGCTTGCTCGGATTTATTGGCCAGTTCGCTTGCTAGAGATCCGAGCGGGCATCCGCCATTTGCGACCCCTCGGTTCAGCGCCAGGATGGAATCGCACCAACGACGCAATGCCGCGAGGGAATCGAGCTGTGTTAGCGCGGTGCCTTGAGCGGCCAGCACGCCCTCCGCCTGCGCAGATATGACGTCACGAACTAGTGCGTCCTTATCTGCAAAATAATGATAAAGCTGCGATTTACTAACGTCCGCCACGGCACGCACATCGTCGAGGCTCGTACTCTCGACTCCCTTTGAGTAGATGAGGCTAGCCGTCGCATCCACGATCCGCTGGCGAGTCGCGGCACCGCGGGACGTATAAGTCTTTTGCACGCTGGCGGGTGGCTTTTTCATTGAGCAGCTTTATACCACGATTGGACTTGACAGTCCATTGTGGTCCTGCCAGTATGGACCGCGTAGTCCACTTATCCCTCACCTCACAAGCCCTCACTTCTTTAGGAGTAATGTTATGAGCAGTTCCGCGACCTATGTTTATCCCGGTGTTCACGGCGATCAGGTTCCCGTCCAGTCTCGCCCGATTTTAGAACAGGTACAGAAAGGTTTCGGATTCGTCCCAAATCTGTTCGCCGCCTTTGCGAATTCGCCGACCCTGCTCGAGGGATATCTGGCGCTCGAATCCGTCTACAGCAAAGGCACCCTGAGTCCCGCGGAACGACAGCTAGTACTCCTGACGGCAAGCGTCGTCAACGAATGCGGCTACTGCACCGCTGCACACAGTACGATCGCGAAGGGCATGCTCAAGGTGCCTGCAGCCGTCGTTGCGGCGGTGCAAGCTGGGCAGCCGGTGGCCGATGCAAGACTCAATTCCCTGGTCAATCTCACCCGCGAGTTCGTGCAGAGCCGGGGTCACGTTGCTCCAGAAACAATCCAGTCGTTCCTGAAGGCCGGGTACCGGAACGAGCAGATCGGCGAAGTGCTCATCGGGGTCGCCCTCAAGACCATTAGCAACTACACCCACCACCTCTCGCCGGTGGAGATTGATACCCCGTTCAAAGCGGAGGCGTGATCTCGCTCTCCAGGTTGAACACAGCTAAACGCGGTTACGGACAATTACAAGGACCCCGGCAATGACGAGCCTTTACGATCCCATAGTTCTCGGCGACATGAGACTCAGCAATCGAATGTTCATGGCGCCATTGACCCGTAACCGCGCTACTCCACGTGGGGTGCCTGGCCCATGGGCCTCCACTTACTACAGCCAGCGTGCATCGGCCGGCCTGATTGTCACGGAGGCGACGCAGATCTCGCCCATGGGCAAGGGATACATCAACACCCCGGGAATCCATTCGGAGGAACAGATCGCCGGCTGGAAGTCGGTCGTCGATGCAGTGCACCGGTCTGGTGGCCGAATTGTTCTTCAGCTATGGCATGTGGGGCGGATCTCCCACAGCAGCCTGTTGCCCGGAAACGCATCCCCGGTGGCGCCTTCCGCGATCAGGGCACGCGCTCAGACGGTCATTGCGACAGGATTTGTCGATGTCTCGGAGCCTCGAGCACTTAGCCTGACGGAAATCCGGCAAACCATCGAGGATTATGGTCGTGCGGCCTCCAATGCCAAGGCCGCAGGCTTCGATGGCGTGGAGATTCACGCGGCCAACGGCTATCTGATCGACCAGTTTCTGAAGTCGCAATCGAACGTCCGCACCGACACTTACGGTGGCAGCGTTGCCAACCGGGCGCGCTTTCTCGGTGAGGTAGTCGAGGCCGTTTTGAACGTCTGGGATCCAGGTCGAGTTGGGGTGCGTATTTCTCCCCTCGGTACCTTCAACGACATGGGTGATGCTAATCCAGAGGAGACCTTCGCGCGCGTTGTGGACGTGCTCAACGGGCATCGGCCCGGATACCTGCACGTCGTCGAAGACACTATCCCAGTAGATCAAAAGGCGGACTTCTTCGGACGCTTGCGCACTGCATGGAAGGGAATCTATGTCGCCAACGGAGGATATGATGCTGAGCGGGGCGAGCGTGCGGTTGCCGACGGATCAGCTGATGCTGTGGCCTATGGCCGGCTCTTCCTCGCGAACCCGGATCTGCCCGCGCGCTTAAGTCGCCGCGGACCGTTGAACTTGCCCGATACCAACAGCTTTTACGGCGGCGACGAACGCGGCTATATCGACTATCCGGAGTGGGCCAAGAGTGGAACCTGAATGAGATCTACCCGCCCTGCACTGCGGAACAAACAGTGGCGCGGGCATCAACCGGCGTGCCGCTGAGACTTCGACAACCTAACGTTAAAGGATTACGGAAATGGATTCGACCCAAATATTCTGGATGCAGCTTCTTACGAGTATTGTCGTCTTCGGCCTCGTCGCGGTGTGGTACGTTTGGCCGGCGCTAGCCAAGCTTTCGCGCAATTCTGCGCTAATTCCGCTGCTCTTTGTGCATGTCCCTCGCTATGTGGGAATGACTTTGTTAGTTGCGGGCATGGTCGATCCGACTCTGCCCAGGGAGTTCCGCTCCAGCGCGGCTTACGGTGATCTCTTGGAAGCGGCGCTGGCCCTCGCTTGCATCTTTGCTCTGCGGGGCAGCTGGCGTATCGCCATTCCTCTGGTGTGGGTGGCCAACACGTGGGGATTCGTGGATCTGCTAAACGGAGTACGCGGCGTAGTGCAATTGAACGTGCCGAGCTTCAACCTAGCTACCTTTTGGTATGTCTATACGTTTTACGCTCCGTTGGTACTCGTTTCACACTTGATGATCTTTTGGATATTGATCAAGTCCAGGTCCTGGGGCAAATAGGATTTTGGAATCTGTAGTAGATAGCTACCGTCAAAAAGTTTTGATTGGAGCCGATAGACGCCGATAGATCCTCCTCGATCATATCGCGGGCTTCACCACCCTCAGATAGAAGACGAAAAGCACTCCGGTGAACGCCGGCCAGCCGAGATAAAACCACCAGCGATAATATCGGGAACACACTGCAGGCAACGCGGTTCCATCCAGCATCGCGCGGGCCGTTCCGCATCCGGACCTGCAGCCACACCACTGGCAGCCAACAACACTCAATCAATACGTACAGCGCGATCGACTATCGCAACCACGGCAGGGAAAGCGGATATCCAGCGAGTCGCACCATCGCCAGGCCGGTGACCGGCGGCAACACGACCGCGCCCGCCGTGAAGATTGCATCTGCGATGACAACCTCTCGCCCAACCGCTGCGATCACCCGCACATCTCCCGTTCTCTGCGCCCGCATGAAAAAGAAGGCGATGCCGGCGCCCATCCCGAACAATACGGTAGAGGACACAACATGCGCCCATTTGAGCCAAAGATAGATCTCGCTCATGCGGCTGCTTCTTCCACTCGCGTCGTGATCTTCCAACGAGCAAACTCGGGTGCGAATTCCGAAAGGGTCAGGAATCCTATGCACGGAAACGCACCGGATTTGAACACCTCGCCTCGAGCCAAGCGACGCGCGAGAAGACTCACCGCCATGCAAGGAATTTCAGGAACATCCATTGCAGGTGCGGTGAGTTGCCAGGTGCGCCGCACGGTTCAGACTCACGGCCCAGGGGGCCACTGGAACGGCAAGCCGATCCGTCGCAATGCGGCTAGCCCCCAAAGGGCCAGATGCTGCGTTCCGAACTCCAATGCAGCGTGAAAGCTTACCGTTTGAACTCCGGCATAGTGCGCTGGGAACAATTCGAGATCGGGAACATCGCATGCGGCAGCCAGCCGGCGACCGATATCGAGTCGCGTCTCTTGCATTTCCATCCATCCCCACGCTCGCCTCCACTCGCCCTTGCGCCACACTTGAAAGGGGCGACCCAAGTAACTAAACACTGCCTCGAGAGTTGCCTTCCCGCGAGGTGCGCGCTGCCCAGGCGCAATAGTGACCTCAATGGATTCGAGCGAAGACAACCCTACTCGCAACTCTTCGACCACGGTCGATGAAAGTGCCGGTAACGTACTCGCCCCGGAGATCGCCACCCGGCCTGCTCTTACCGCATAATCTTCTATCTGCGCAGCAAACTCGACGATGAACTGTCGTCCATCCGCCAAGTCCAAATAATGTGCCCCGGCAGCGAGTGCGGCCTTCGCAACGCCATAGCCCTGTCCCTGGAACGGGCCTACACAATGAATTACGAGTTCCGGCGAAAGCGCACGCAATCGCTGCGCAAAGTCTGGCGCCCCGATATCGACTACGACACCTGGCACGTCTTCTGCGCCGGGCACTGACACCAGCCGACGCCCCGCGACTAGCAGGTCGATCGTAGGATCCCCACGTAACGCCCGTACAATGCGCACGCCAAAATTCCCAGCGCCGCCTAACACGATCACGCGCACGCTGGAATGCTCACGTTGGTCGAACAGTAAATATCAAACCTCCTAAGCAGGTTCCATCTCAAAAGCTTGGGAGATTCGTCGGACGATCTCGTCTAGCGGATTGTCGATGCCGAGCGACGTGGGACTGTATGTGCCGTCAGCCACAAGACGCTGCAGAAAGCGATAGAGGTCCTCGCCAACCCCTAACGGCACACGTATCTGGAGCTGCCCCGGTTTCGTGGACAGTTTCTCGTCTTCATCATCTTCGTTCTTTGCATCGATCTTACCAGGCGCAGTCTGACCGCGCGCAAGCGCGGGCAGAAGCTCCGAGGGGATTTTTTGATTGAGTTCGCCAAAAACCGACCGCGTGTAAAGCTCCAGGAGCGGCGATCTCGCGTGGCCCCTGGTGTTGGTATCCCCGCAAATCGATTGCTGCGACATTTTTCCGCTCCGGTTCATGCCGCCCGAGCCATCGCATGAACGCGCTCGTAGTTGACCGGCGATCGATATCCCAATGCAGAATGGCGACGATGCGGGTTGTACCAACCCTCGATCCATTCAAACACGGCCATCTTCGCCTCCGCCTGACTTTTGAACCGATGACGGCTGAGCAGCTCTCGCTCGAGGGAAGCGAAAAAGCTCTCCGCCATCGCGTTGTCGTAGGCATCCCCGACCGATCCCATCGAGGGCATGACGCCGGCTTCGCGGCAACGCTTGCCGAACGCATAGCTGGTGTACTGGCATCCGCGGTCCGAATGGTGGATCACCGCTTGCGGCCGCCGCTGCGTGATCGCCATATTGAGCGCTGCCAGAATCAGCTCGGTACGCAAATGCGTCTCCATCGCCCAGCCGACCACACGCCGGGAATACACGTCGAGCACCATCGCCAGATACAAAAACCCGCTCCACGTCGGCACGTAAGTTATATCGGCGACCCACAAGCGATCCGGGCCTTCGGCATAGAACTGCCGATCAACGAGATCGACCGCCGGCCGTGCACCCGTGTCCGTCTGCGTCGTCACCACGTAGCGCCGCAAGGTGGCTCCACGAAGCCCTACCGCTCGCATCAGTCGCGCGACACGCTTGCGTCCCACACGGATCCCATGGTCATCGGCGAGCTCGGCATGAATGTTTGGCGAGCCATACGTGTCCTTGGAACGCCGGTGAATCGCCGCAATCTTCCCCGTCAACGCCAAATCCGATCGAGCCCGCTCGCTCATCGGCCGATCCACCCAGGCATAGAACCCACTTCTCGAAATCTGCAGCAATCGGCACATCACCCCGACCGAATGGGTGGCCTGGTTCACCTTCACGAACCCGAAGAGCGCTTCGAGGTCCCGCTCTCCGTTGCGAACCAGGCCGCGGCTTTTGAAAGAATCTCCCGTTCTTCCTTCAGCTTGCGGTTCTCCCGGCGCAACCGTGACAGCTCCTCACGCTCTGCCGTCGTCAATCCGCCATCGCCTTTGCCGGTATCACGCTTGTCCTGCCGGACCCACAGCGCAATCGTCCACGGCGTCGGTCCGTACTCCTTCGACAAGGATCCCGCTGATCTGCCGCTGTGCGCCAATGCCACCATCTGCCGCTTAAACTCCGGTGTGTACCGGGTACTCTTGGACGCCATCTCGAACACCTCCGTTGCTAACATTGGGGTGTCCACGAAAGCGGGTCAACTCCAAGCCGGGGATCTGGAGATAGAAGTTGCGAGAGTCGTATTACGTCATTTCCGTGCTTGCGAATGGTCTTCGAGTCAACCGGCTCACCTCGTTCTTTGCGGGCGCTGAGATCCAGCCACGCGTGAGCCTTGAGGGGAATCAATCGATCCTCGCCAATCCATGTCAATCCGCCGCCTTCCCTGCGACCAGTAAGCATGAAGTTGTAGTAAGCATCATCGAGCAGGATAGCTGACAGACTCGAAACGACGTCGTCGAACGGAATGGGAGTGAGGCGACTGCCGTCGGCAAGCAGGATGCCATCCGGTGACCTACAAAAGAGTTCCAGCATGAAGGGATAGCTCGCATCCGTTGGTTTCTGAAACCGATAAAGCATGGGCTTGCCCGTGTCGCTGGCTTCACGAATCTCGTATCCGCCCGTCTCGATGAATGTCCAGAAGGTAGTTCCGAATGCGGGAGTGAGAGCTTCGATATGCAAGACGATGTCGAGATCTTTCGTGGCCCTGAAGTCGAGGCCAGCTTGCTCCATTGCCAGAGTCGCAGCAGTGCCGCCGATCAATATGAATTGATCCGAGTGGGCGGCGAAGTGCTCCTGAAAAACATCGAGTCCCTTCACCATGGGAAGTGCTCCTGCAATTCTTCCAGCGCACCCTGCACCCGTTCATCGGAGTCATTCTGCAGACTCAAAGTCAACGACAATGGATCGACGGTTTTGTTGTCTGGCATCGGTATGGGCGTGTAGTTCCACACCTGTAATTGAAACGCTCCCGCTTGCGATTCCGGCAATGTTGGCAGGCCGCCTTGGGTCAATTCTTTCCATTTCGCAATATCCACCGCGTAAACGGAGAGCGCGGGCTCGGCTAACTGGGAATAACGCGCCAAGGCGCTTAGACCCGCCAACGGGAGTCTTTGTTCTGGATGCAGCTTTACAGTCCGAGGTATCCAAACACTTCGTTTTACGGGACTGCGCAGGAGTGGCTTGGCCACATGCCAGGTTTCCCCGGGTGGACGATTTAGTTGCAGCCATCGCTCCTTGCCTTTTTGATCAGGGGTAGCGATATCCGCGGTCGTCAGTTCTCCGACCGCTCGAGACAGCGTCATGGGCGTGTAGCCGAACTCGGCCGCTGTCGCCGCAGGATTCCAAGTCGTCTGGGTGGATTTCGTCAGCAAAGCCTTAATCAGCATCGCCTGCGTGGCTGGGCTCAGTGCGTGCTCCCGCGATTGAATTTTCTGTCGGAAGTACTCCCTCAGATCGATCCCTAGATCAGGTAGATAAAGTTGATTGCCCGGTACAATAAACGGCACCTTTTGCTGGATGAGCCGCTTTCGCTCGTACGAGGCCAGGGCAGCCGTAACGTAAACGACTGGACGATCCGCAAGACTCTTGAGTTTGTCCAGCTGGTCGCGCACGGTAGCGAGTCGCAAAGTCTTTTTTCGCTTATTGACCGCGAGCAGAATTGAAAGATCGCGGATTTTCAGCTCATAAAGTTCGTATGCGTCCTGCAGGAAGTAAGGTAGCTTGCGGACGCCGGCCCACTTCCGAAGCGCAGCATCGATCCCCAACGCATCGTGGAGATACTTCCGAACCGCATCCTGCAGTATGGCGGCTGGATCTTTAGCTAACATTATTTGTGCACGGTAACATTAGTGATGTTATCGTGCAATAACCATGTTTATTGATAGAATAATTATTTATAAAACAAATACTTGTGTCAATGATGAGTCTGCACCTCAGGCGATTCAAATTGTTCGCGGGGGAGCGTTGGCAGCGCCTACCAAGATCGATTAAATCGCCGCCCTCGACCCAGGTGACACTCAGGGACGACCGATTGCAGTAAGGTCAGCCGTGGGAGCTCCGTCTGACGGTAAGATTCAGAAACAGAACGGCCAGAAAACTTTTACCGTCAGATTTACCGTCAAAACCATTCGCTTGGGGCGATAGATGTAGATAGACGACGAAAGGTGATCTTTGCGAATTCAGTGAGTTATGCCCGGGAGCCGATAGATGGCGATAGATCCCGAAAGGCTATATTCACTCCCACTCAAGGGTTGTACCTTTAAAGAAATCAATCGCCTAACGCCGACGGGTACATCACGGGTACCGATATTGTGCCTCGACCGCCGAATCGACGTTAGTCGAAGTTGCGAGTATCGCCTCCCTCGGCTATACTTGTACAATATTTAGTACAAGTCTAAGAATTAGGAATTGCCAACTATGCGCGTCATTTCATTTTCCGATGCCCGCAACAGCCTAAAGAAAGTCATCGATCAGGTCGTGGACGACTCCGACGTCGCCGTGATCTCCCGCCGCGACGCTCCCGATGCGGTGCTGATGTCCTTGGATACTTTCAACAGCTGGATGGAGACGGTGCATTTGTTGAAGACCCCGGCGAATGCCGCGCACCTCGAAAAATCCATTCGGCAGTTACGCAAGGGCAGGACGAAGCCGAGGCCGCTGGTTGACGCTTAAGCGACTGACTTGGACAACGGCTGCCTGGGAGGATTATCTCTATTGGCAGGGTCAGGATCGAAAGACCCTGAAACGGATCAATGCGCTGATTCAAGACGCGATGCGGCACCCCTTCGAGGGAATCGGGAAGCCTGAAGCGCTACGAGAGAACCTGTCCGGATTTTGGTCGAGGCGTATCGATGATACGCATCGACTCGTCTACACCGTCGAAGACAACGACCTGGCGATCATCGCCTGCCGGTATCACTACGAATGACCGTGCTCTACGATGACATCGGTCGCAATTACTCGGGTCAAAGGCAGCCGGATCCGCGCATTGGAGCGGCGGTCGAGGAAGCCCTCGCGGGCTGTGGATCTGTTCTCAATGTAGGAGCCGGCACCGGTTCATATGAACCTCGCTCGCCGACCGTCGTTGCGGTCGAACCTTCACGGACTATGATCGAACAGCGGCCGGTTGACGCCGCTCCCACCATTCAAGCCCGCGCGGAGGCGCTGCCGTTCCGCAATGCAAGCTTCGATGCGGTCCTCGCGATTCTCACCGTTCACCATTGGTCGGATCAGGCCAAAGGGCTTGCAGAATGTGCGCGGGTAGCCCGGTCGCGAGTCGTGATACTCACCAATGATTTCGACGTATGCGCGAAATTCTGGCTCTTCGACTACGTTCCTGAGTTGTTCCAGATCGATCGAAAAATCTTCCCGCCAATTTCAAAGTTCGCGGAGGCGTTTGGCGCCGTGGAAACAGTGCCGGTACCGATCCCCGCGGATTGTCGCGACGGATTCTTAGGGGCCTATTGGAAGCGACCGCGTGCTTACCTAAACCCCGAGGTTCGAAAGAGTATCTCCACTTTTTCCAAAATTCGTGATGTGGGCTCCCATCTGCAGAAACTGAGAACCGACATCGATACGGGTGTCTGGCAGCAGCGTTACTCAACGCTGCGGAACCGTGAGTGCCTCGACCTGGGTTACCGGTTGGTCATCGCCAAAAAGCCCACGAGTCCGGCATTTTGATACCCGTGCAGACCGCCGCAACCCGCGCGGCGGCGGGTATCGGGGATGTCACCAGAACAATGCAACTCTTTGAATTTTATGACTTAGCGTACGCCGCGGCGCACGCGTAAGTTGCTGATCTTTCGATGAATAACTTGACATATTCACTCCCACTCAGTTGTCTTATCCTTATTTAATTCAGTCACTTAGAGTCTATGGGTATCTTGCGGGAATCTTTTCCGCGGGAAGCTCGCTACAAGGAATGGAAAATCTTCAGCATCGCTTCAGGACCCAGATATTCGCGGATAGAGTTTTTGGAACTATTCCTTTTGTCCCAATGATTCGCAAGCATCTGTCCTAACAACACCTCCCACGGCTTCTCGGTTCCTAATAGCGCGACCAATACATTCCGGACATCCTTTATCTTGATTGTTCTGCGATCCTCGTAACGTTCCACTAATACGTTGAGTGCCGGGGACGCTTGATGGTCTGGACGCTGGCTCGTCCAATCCTGTATTAGCCTCAAAAAGTCGGATGCATTGTAGCCATGCCATGCCAAACACTCGTCCGTTAGTAGCAAGTTCTCGATTGCATAGCAGTTTAAGCGTGCCCTCCGCACACAACCGACATCGTTGAGTTCAGTTTGAGTTGAGTCGTCTAAATCGCGCAATGAGAAGGCTTTGGGATTGTCATAAATGGATGGAAGGAAGTCAGCGAGCCACATTTCCCAATTACTCATTTCATCAACACTTCCGACTACGCATGGGCTGAATACGAATTTCCCAGCCGCGCTCCTCACTAGCTGTTCGATCACCCGCTTGTCATCTTCACCTTCAACCAATAGTACGGGTGAACGATTGAATTGCGCAGACAACGGATGTGCGCCAAACACAGGGAGAATTTCGTGGCAGATTGGGCTGTATCCGAAGCTCGAAAATGCCGTCTGATTTCGCCCAGTAATCGGAACAAACTGAACCCCTGAGCCCTTTGAGAATGCACCTATTATTGCGGTGCTGTGCGTTGCGATTACAACCTTGAAATCAAATTCGATTGCCACCGCCTCGATAAATGCAACAAATCTCTGTTGAAGATCCGGGTGTAGGTGCACATCTGGTTCATCTAACAAGAGGACTCGGTTACTTTTGGACTCGCGGGAAAACACCAAGACTTCAATCGCCAGTGCGATCACTTCGGCTTCGCCGCTGGAGACCTGATCTTCCGAAACTTCCGCACCGTCCTTGTTGAAGATCTTAAAGCCCCGGTCAGATCGGCGTAGTTCGATAGCTGGTAATAGCGCGTTGATTTTTGCCAGCGTGTTGCTGAAGGTGTAGCTGCCGTCTTGTCGTTTTACTGGGTCCTGCTCTATTTCTCGAAGAACGAGTACCTCAAGATTTCTGAATTGTGCAGTACTCTGTTGCCTGAATTGCTCTGTTCTATTCTTTCGGCGGTCTTGAATCATCCAGTTTTCGTTGTTGGACATGTTCAATTCGACATTAGGGTCGTACTTGAGTGTTCCTCCACGCTCCGGCGATATGTACTTCGTCGAGAATTCGCTGGCAGAATCGAGACTACGTAAAATCGTGCTCTTGCCCGCCCCGTTCTTGCCGAGAAAAACCGTAAACCTAGCACTTGCTACAAGTTCATTAATTGTCTTCGTCATACGCGCCGATTCCGGGACTCATGTCCTGCCACCGTTTTTGAAAGCTGCCAGTCTTAATACTTTGAGTGATCAACCCTACAGCACATGGAGAAATTATTTTTAATTTTGGAATTGCGCCCATCCCACCAACGAGTACCTGCCTTTAGTGAGATGGAGCATGATTCCCAGTCGGGAGTCCCAGAATTACTGTTGTTCGAAGGCCCTACGATTCATTAGATCGACTTCATCACCATCGACCTGATGGCACTGGCACTGTACGGTGTACCAGAACGACTTAGGAAGCCTTTAGCGGCGAGTTGACCGGATATCTTCCTCAGCGATGCGCTCTTGGCGCTGTACGCCTTGGCGGCTTTTATATGCGCTTGTGGAATGACCCCAAAGGCCGGATTACCCTCGCAACGGCCATTTTCGCGTCGTTTGCGATCCCTAGCTCCTCGAAGCTTTGAAACAAGCATTGCCTTTTCAAGCTGAGCAACCGCTCCGAGCACCTGACGGATGAACTCAGCCGTGGGCGTGTCCGACACGAAGCTGTCAGGCGCATCGACCGCTATAAGTTCAATCCCTTTGTCCTTGAGCAGTTTGTAGCCGGTCTCTTGAACAATCAGGTCGCGTGCAAATCGGTTGGCCGTCTCCACCAACACACTACGAGCACCGTTTCCAAGCATATAAGCGACCATGCTTGAAAAACCTGGACGGGAATCGACCGGATCGGCACCGCTGACAGCGCCGTCGTAGAACTCGCGCACAACCTTAATCCCGTGGGCCGCTGCATACGCTCGAACGGCGTCCTCCTGGCGCTTGAGGCTGTCCTTGTCGTTCCCGACGTTGGTTTGACTGGATGTTCGATAGTAGGCGGCGGCTGATTTCATAGCGAAACTATACGCCAACTGTTCTCATTCTCCAGAATGAGTACACCTAGTTGCGGCTGGCGTCACATTCGTGCCCGGAAGGATGCCTTGGTGACCGCAAATCAACGCTTACTGTTGGATTGTGTAAATGCCAATGAGTGTCCGCTGTTAGAAGCTTGGAGTTGACCCGCTTTCGTGGACACCCCAATGTTAGCAACGGAGGTGTTCGAGATGGCGTCCAAGAGTACCCGGTACACACCGGAGTTTAAGCGGCAGATGGTGGCATTGGCGCACAGCGGCAGATCAGCGGGATCCTTGTCGAAGGAGTACGGACCGACGCCGTGGACGATTGCGCTGTGGGTCCGGCAGGACAAGCGTGATACCGGCAAAGGCGATGGCGGATTGACGACGGCAGAGCGTGAGGAGCTGTCACGGTTGCGCCGGGAGAACCGCAAGCTGAAGGAAGAACGGGAGATTCTTTCAAAAGCCGCGGCCTGGTTCGCAACGGAGAGCGGGACCTCGAAGCGCTCTTCGGGTTCGTGAAGGTGAACCAGGCCACCCATTCGGTCGGGGTGATGTGCCGATTGCTGCAGATTTCGAGAAGTGGGTTCTATGCCTGGGTGGATCGGCCGATGAGCGAGCGGGCTCGATCGGATTTGGCGTTGACGGGGAAGATTGCGGCGATTCACCGGCGTTCCAAGGACACGTATGGCTCGCCAAACATTCATGCCGAGCTCGCCGATGACCATGGGATCCGTGTGGGACGCAAGCGTGTCGCGCGACTGATGCGAGCGGTAGGGCTTCGTGGAGCCACCTTGCGGCGCTACGTGGTGACGACGCAGACGGACACGGGTGCACGGCCGGCGGTCGATCTCGTTGATCGGCAGTTCTATGCCGAAGGCCCGGATCGCTTGTGGGTCGCCGATATAACTTACGTGCCGACGTGGAGCGGGTTTTTGTATCTGGCGATGGTGCTCGACGTGTATTCCCGGCGTGTGGTCGGCTGGGCGATGGAGACGCATTTGCGTACCGAGCTGATTCTGGCAGCGCTCAATATGGCGATCACGCAGCGGCGGCCGCAAGCGGTGATCCACCATTCGGACCGCGGATGCCAGTACACCAGCTATGCGTTCGGCAAGCGTTGCCGCGAAGCCGGCGTCATGCCCTCGATGGGATCGGTCGGGGATGCCTACGACAACGCGATGGCGGAGAGCTTTTTCGCTTCCCTCGAGCGAGAGCTGCTCAGCCGTCATCGGTTCAAAAGTCAGGCGGAGGCGAAGATGGCCGTGTTTGAATGGATCGAGGGTTGGTACAACCCTGCTTCATACTGCACCACCTTTCTATGTCATTGATAATTCGAGATTCCCTTGTTGCTCCGACGGTATTTCCCGACCGTGCTGATGTGCGCGGACGCGCGCAACGAGCGCCGAGCTGGTCTCGTTATCGAGATCCGCACGATTAAGGATCCAGGGTCCGACCGCCAACGGACGTTCCGCCTTCACTTCACCGCGTTCGACGGCGAGCCGCAACGTACGGGCGCTTACACCAACCAGCTGCGCCGCTTCTGTGAGGTTCAACCATCCCTCTTTGGCGCGGCGCTCCTCAGAGTAGACCGGGATCTTATGATAGCTTCGAAGCGCCGTGACGCGCTCCTGGATCCAGAAGTTCCCACGTCCGGTGCGAAGATTATTGCGATTGAGCACATTGGCAATATAAGCATCGGGGCAGATACGTGAAAGTGCGCGTACAGCATCGAGAGTCGCTGGTGCGGTGTGTGATGGGCTTTGGCCTCGTCGCCGGCGAGGCACTCGGACTTCCGTGTGCAGTCCGCCGTGCCAATGAATGATCAGGACGACTTCGCTCGCCGCCACGTCGACATCAACGCCGACTTCATAGATCAGAGATCGCACGATGCGCTTGCGCAATCGCGCATCGGTAGTCGGACAGTCCCACACTTCCTCAAGTCGTTCGGCAAGCGTGGAGAACTCTTCGGCCGTCGGTGCCGGCTCCGCCGCGCGCGTGTCGGAGCGCTGCTCGATGCGTTGCTCGATTTCCCGTACATGCTGCAGAGCCTGGTTCCAGCGGCGTTCGAGCTCGTCGGTGACCAGCCGGTTCTCGGGGTCCGCCGCGTCGTATTGCCGCTGTGCACGCTGGGCGGTGTAGCGGGCTGCCTCCAGGTCGCGCCCCAAGGCATCGCGGACCGCGTCTTGCTTCGTCGCTTCGTCTCGGTATGCCATGATCGCTGCCTCAATGGCGGCTGGTTGCACAACACGTAGTATCTCAGCGGCTACCGCTGCATCCACGGGCAGTGCGCCGAAGCTAATGCAACGCGGCAGGCCCTTGTCGAGCCATCCGCGGTGACAAGCATAGCGTGGCACAGCGCCATGAAGTCCAGAGTATTGCACGGTCAGCTTCGCTGCGCAGCGCCGACTGTAGCGCGACAATCAGGATGGTAAAGCGCGTCAATCAGGATGGTAAGTTTTTGGCAGGCCGGATTTTCGGAGCTTTTGCATCGGATTTGACCCGCCAGAAGGCGATTTTGGACCTATTTGGGGTCTGACTCGTCGGTGATCGCAGCCGATGGGGTATTGAGGAGGTGTTCCCAGCGACGGAGTACGCTGCCTTATGCCCGGTCGACACATCAACGATCACCAGATGAGGCTGTACATGAAATCCAGATTGACCGATGACGAAGCCGGCGGCGGCGGCCCAGGCGGCAATGAGCGTGACGAGCGGCCTACCGCATCGAGAGCGATCCGCGATTACCATCACAGAAGGCAGCCGCCACGCGGCCGGCGCCGACCGGACCCGCTGATCGAGATTTTTGACGCCGGAGGTCGTGCCGATGCTGCGAGGCGGCGCCGGGCTTGCGCGCCGATCGCGATCTTCGAGGAGATGCAGCGCCGCCATCCGGAGTTGCCGCGACGGCGTGCGCCGCACGCTGGAGCGGCGAATCCGCGCACTGGCGGGCGCTGAACGGTCAAGATCGGGAGGTGATCTTCCGTCAGGTGCAGGAGCCGGGGCGGATGGGATTGTCGGATTTCACCGAGATGGGCGATCTGGTGGTGCGGCGTCGCCGGCATCGAACTCGATCACCGGCTGTACCATTTCCGGCTGGCCTGCTCGGGCTTCGAGCACGCGCACGTCATCTTGGGCGGCGAGAGTTACGTGGCGCTGGCCGAGGGGCTGCAGAACGCCCTGTGGGCGCTCGGGCGGCGCGCCGCTCGAGCACCGCAGCGACAGCCTGTCGGCGGCGTTCCGCAATCTCGACCGCCGAGGCGCGCGAGGATCTGACGCACCGCTACGATGCGCTGTGCCGCGCATTACCGGATGGAGCCGAGCCGCAACAACCGCGGCGTCGCCCACGAGAACGGCGCGATCGAGAGCCCTCACGGGCATCTGAAGCGCGCGATCCGCGATGCGCTGCTGCTGCGCGGCACAGCCGACTTCGCCGACTTGAGCGCCTACCGCGCGCTTCATCGATGAGATCGTCGGCCGCAAGAACGCGCGCAACGCGCAAGCGCATCGATGCCGAGCGGGCCGCGCTGCAGCCGTTGCCCGACACACGCACCTGCGATTACGAGCAGACGCTGGTCTACGTGACCTCCTCGGGCGGCTTTACCTTGCGGAAGGTCTTCTACACGGTGCCCTCGCGGCTCGATCGGCCATCGGCTGCGGGTGCGCTGTATGATGATCGGCTGGAACTGTACGTCGGCGGCACGCCGCGTGCATGACGCTGGTCGCGCGGTCGGCGTGGCGCCAATGGCAAGCACGGTCATGTCGTCGATTATCGGCACGTGATCCATGCCCTGCGGCGCAAGCCCATGGCGCTGATGAATCTGGTGTACCGCGATCAGCTCTTCCCGCGCGATGCCTACCGTCACACGTTCGATCGGCTGTGCGAGCGGCTGTCCGCGCGTGCCGCATGCAAGACTGATGGTCGAGCTGCTGAGCCTGGCGCACGAGCGGGCTTGCGAGGCGGAGCTCGCCGACGCTGCTCGACCGAGGATCTCGACGCCAACGGACTGCCCGATATCGCCGAGCTGCGCACGCGCTTCGCGCCCGATCCGGCGCGCCTGCCGCAGGTCCGTGCGTCACGCTCGCGCCGCTGAAGTCGACTACGAGTCGTTGATCGACTACGTGCATGGGAGAGGCCGCATGAGCGACACCATCGATGCGGCACGCCTGACGCTTTATCCTGAACGAGCTGCGCCTGCCGGCCATCAAGCATCTGTGGCCGAAGTTCGCCGAGCGATCGGACAAGGAAGGCTGGCCGGCCGCCCGCTTCCTCGGCGCATTGCCGAGCACGAGATCGCCGAACGCGATCGGCGACGCATCGAGCGCCACCTGGGCGAGGCGAAGCTGCTGCCCGGCAAGACCCTGGAGAACTTCGACTTCGACGCGGTGCCGATGATCTCCAAGGCCCAGGTATCGGCGCTGTGCGCCGGCGACGGCTGGTTGGAGAAGGGCGCCAATCTGCTCCTGTTCGGGCCGCCCGGCGGCGGCAAATCGCATCTGGCCTCGGCGATCGGACTGGCTTTGGTCGAGAAGGGCTGGCGGGTGCTGTTCACGCGCACCTCAGACCTCGTGCAAAAGCTGCAGATCGCCCGCCGCGAACTCGTCCTCGAGGCGGCAATCGAGCAGCTGGATCGCTATCATCTGCTGATCCTGGACGACCTCGCCTACGTCACCAAGGATCAGGCGGAGACCTCGGTGCTGTTCGAGCTGATCAGCACCGCTACGAGCGCCGCTCGTTGCTCATCACGGCGAACATTATGTGGCGCCCGCATAACTGTTAATGCGGCGAGTATTGTTATGCGGACTCTCTTGAGAGTCACGATTTCAGCTACTTTGAACCGATGTGGCTCCGCATAAAAGAACGTGGATTTAATGAGGCTATGAGTTTATCGGTCGCGCGGAATCGTCCGTACGAAGCTTCGGCGCGGTGACAGCGTTCAACGCCTCAGCTTAATCGACGGATCAGCGCGTGTGTACATCTCAGTCGTTTGCATGTTGGCGTGACCGAGCCACAGCGAGACTTTACGGAGATCTTCGTCGCTTCGAGCACGGTCAATGCACAGCTGTGCCTGAGCGCGTGCGGCGATATGCGCTTGGAGGCGAGGGATGGACAGCGTTTGATGGCCGTTCGAACGTGCTTCTCCAGGATGTACTCGAAACCGGCACGCGTCATGGGTTCGCGGCGGGCGTTAACGAAGATCTCCGGTGCTGGGGCGATCCGCGGTTGCCAACCACGCCGTAGCGCTGTGGTCGTTTCCTTCCAGAGCGGCAGCGAGCGCTCGCGGCGTCCTTTGCCGTGGATGAGGACACTTGCTTGCGGTTGCAAGGTCAGATCTTGAAGCCTCAGACCGGTAAGTTCTGAGACGCGCAAGCCCGCTGCAAATGTTAGATGCAGCATTGCGCGGTCCCGAGTGCCCAGCCAGTCGCTCGGCTTCGGTGCATCGAGCAAAGCTTGGATCTCGGTTGCCGTCAGGTGTCGCACCAGGCGTGTGTCGGTCTTCGCAGGGGGATGGCCAGCACGCGCTGGATTTGGTCCATGGCCGAGGGCACGCGATACTCCATGTAATGCATGAAAGACTTGATGGCGGCAAGTCGTGCATTGCGGGAAGCCTGCCGTTCGCCCGTGTCGCCTGCAAATCGTTGAGGAAAGCGACGACCAGCGGCGCATCGATTTGCTCGAACTCATCGTGAGGGTGTGCCTTCAGGCTTGCTCGCTAGCCCAGAGCACTTGAAGGCGTACGCATATGAGTCGCACGTATTGACGCTGGCGTGGAGTTCGACAGCCAAACGCTCCTGGAAAAACGCGTCAGATGCGGTGCCAAGGTGGTCATGGAGCGCCTCGAGGAGGTGTGTCTCGCAGCGTGCAGCGATGCTGCGCATCAGGTCGGTACGGCTTCCAGATACCAGTATGTCAGCGCGGGCTTGCTATGCCCCAGATAGTTCGAAGCATGAGCATGTGCTGGGTGATGCGATCGCGACCATCGGGACAGCTCTGCAATGCCCGCACCGCGAGGCGTGTCGCAACGATGCGGCTTCGGCTGGCGCCGCCCGCGTCCGTAGGGTAGTCCTATCTTCTTGGCGACCGTCTTGAACGCGGAATCGACATCGGAAATCAACGCGGCTTGCGCGCAGCGAGATGAATATATGTCGTCGAAAGGGGCGTAGGGTCGACGCTGTTGCAAATAGCGCTCGAGGCCAGCGCGAGCGTCTCATGCAGCGGAACGAGCTGGCTCTTCTGGAACTTGGTCTGGCAAATCAGCAGGCCATCCGACGTGATGTCCTTGTACCGCAGCTGGATGGCTTCGGAGACACGAAGTCTGGTGCACGACAGCAAAGCGAACATCGTCTGTAGGTCTGTCGACGCAGTGTCTGGTACCCGGACTGAGACGCCACTCTATAGCTCCCGGATCTGCTCGTCGGTGAGATGTAGGGAGGCCGCGAGGGAAGTTCTCGGTACCGAAAACGACGGCGGACTCGTGGCGAGGGTCCTCGGCGTGTAGATGCCGAGCGAAGCGAATGACGTGGCCCAAGCGCCGCGCTCGCTGTACGACCGAGCCCCCGCGACGCGCCCCTCGATCGCCGTGTGGGCTCGATGTAGGCTCGACGCCGAGCGTCCGAATACAATGCGAACTTTTGAGGTGAACGTCGTCGTCTTGAGCTGAAACGCCGCGCGACGCAGAGCCAGATAGGATCGAACCGCTCGCGCTAGCATGACCGCACCTCCGGCCACGGCTGGCATTTGCTGCAATCCCCGGACATCGACCTTGGCATAGATCTCAGTGGTCTCGATGGAGCGGTGCCGCAGCAACGTTGAAATCTCCTGCAGGGATGCTCCGTGTCGTAGCATCGAACTGGCGATCGAGTGACGCAGGAGGGTGCGGCGCCGCGACTCGGACGCTGATCCGGCGCGACCTGGCGCTCGCGACGATCACGGAAACGGTGGCGTGTGATCGGAAGCCCGGAATGGAGCGCGAGAGCGCAGGAGAGAGCTCGGTTGAAGCCGCCGGCCGGCCGTGCTGAAGTCGTTCGATCGCCGCCGACCTCTGGCCAATGGAAGCGGGCCTGCTGCCGACCCTTGCCGGCGACGCGGAGCCATGCAGCCTCAGTCGATATCCTGCATCGCTGTGCCGATGTCGCCGGCCCGCATCCCGGCGGGCGAGTAAAGCGGATCGCCGATCACGTTTGCCTGTCGTCGAGGATGGGCGCGGAGTCAATGATGCGCTCGATATCTCTGGCGGCAGATATCTCGGCAGAGCTGCGAGGCGCCATGCGCTACAGGTATGGCGCCGAGGAGCCTGCGCGGCAACGATCGTTGGCGATGAGAACGTAGAAACATCCGAAGCGCCGTGGTGCCCGCGGGCCCAGCGACTATGCTGCGGCTTTGCTCCACAAACCCTCCAGGCGCCGAGCTCAGCCGTCGAGGCTCTTCACCACAATCTCGCAGCAGGCCGAATCGGGATGGCGTAGTTGTAGAGCGTCAGATCATTTGTGCCGCGCTGGCGCATCCACGGAAGAACTCCTGCAACAGCGGCGAGTCGTCTGCGGTGGCTGCCCGCTCCTTGATCGCGGCCGTTGATCCCCTGCAGATGCCGAATGAACAGTCGGGCTCCGCCGACACCTCGCGGCGACCGGCACATGCAAGTGGCCGCAAGACACCGGTGAGATGCCCACGGAAACGCCGAAGGGCCACGTCATCCAAATCAGAGGCAAGAAGACCTCGCCGACCGCCCAGCAACGATATGCTCCGCGGTCGATGTACTGCGCGCGGTGACGGCGCTAACCGCGCAGAGACAGCCCGCGAATCCCTCGATGAACGTCCGCCGGACTGCTGCGGATCTCCCGGATGCGAGCCCCGCGTGAAAATACTTTGACAGCATGACATCCCCTCGGAGTGCCACCCGGCCGAGGAGCTTATTGTTATGCGGTCTCTGCCAGGAACGGGCGTGACGCTCGAAACACGGCGCGGGGCCGCGCCCCTCCAACACCGCCGCCGCCCCCCCCCCGCCCCCCCCCCGCCGACAGCGCAGCAGCCCGACCAATACCGCTCGGCCGGACCGAGCCGGCCCGTGCTGCCGGGATGCGGACGGCGCCCGGTTATTGGCGTTGATCGCACGCCGGACGCGCTCGAAGCGCTCCCAATCAACGTAGCCCTCGTGCGCCTGAGGAATGAATGCGAACCAGCGCTCGCGGGGCTTGCGCCGGTGGCGCTTGCGCGCCTCTCCGTCTACGTAGTGCGTGTCACTCTCCGCCTTACCATAGGCATACGCCCCGCCATAAATGGGGTTCGTGAGAATGCTGTAAAGGGTGCCGTAGATCGGCCGCTTCCAGCGGACCTCCCCGCGTGGGGTCACCGCCGGAAGCTCAAGCCCGTGCTCGTGAAACCATAGTAACGTCTGTCGGACCGAGCCAATCTTCTCGAACTGATCGAACACCAGCCCGATCGCTTCTTGCACGCGCCGGTCTGGATCTTTCTCGTACCGTTGATCTTCGGTCTTGCGAAATCCGACGGGCGCCATGATGATCAACTCGCCACGCTTGGCCTTGGCGCGTCGCGCCTCAAGCGAGCGCTGTCGCAATAAATCGAGTTCGTACTCGTTCAGACTGCCCTTCAAACCCAGCAGGAGCCGATCATTGCTCGCCCGCGGGGCGTAGACCGTCTCTTGATCGATGAGCACAGTATCGACGATGCGGCAGACCTCGACCAGTTGCTGCCACTCGCGGCTGTTGCGCGCAAAGCGCGATACCTCGCGCGCGGCGACCGCACCGACTCGCCCGAGACTCACTTCGGCGACCATGCGTTCGAAACCGCTACGCGTCACGGTGCCGGCTGCGGAACGACCCAGATCCTCATCAACGACCTCGATCTCCGCAAATCCCAAATCTCGCAGGCGCGTCTGCATCGCATACTGCAGCTTCCCACTCTCGAGGTTGTGAGACACCTGAAACGCAGAGGACTGACGCACATACAGCATCGCTTTGCGCGAAAGATGCTGGGGCCCGATCTTCTCACTCATCGCGCACCCCCTTCGCGGCGGGAAACCCGGCGAGTTGAGCGCGGCGATGCGCTCGCAACAGTCGCGCCAGCAATTTTAGTGCCTGTTCGCGAACTTCGATGGGCAGGCTTCGCCACTGCGGCGACAGCGGTAGAGGATGGAACATCGTCAACTGCTGGCGGGTTCTTTGATGTCTTTGGCTTCGCACGAGCACCTCCCGGATCGGGTAACGTAGGGTGCTTGCCTTTTAGCACGCCGGTCTCGTTGGGGCTTTGTACCGCGCAAATAAACCGAGTGAGATCGCGTAATGTCTGCACGCTCACATTTGCCGTGGCCGCCAGAACCATCCGGCAACACGTGGTCGCATCGAACATCCATTGCGGCACTTCGAGAAGCCTTCCGCTCTCGCCACGATCGAGGGCGCAGCGCAGAAAAACGTGCTCGCCTCTCGTCACGGTTCCAAAAATGTATACTGGCTGCCCATACCAGCAATGCCAGCGGTAGAGAAGCTCACGAGTGTCGGTAATATGGGCGTTCTGTTGTCGACTTGTACAACCCGCATCGTCGCCATTCTGCATTGGGATATCGATCGCCGGTCAACTACGAGCGCGTTCATGCGATGGCTCGGGCGGCATGAACCGGAGCGGAAAAATGTCGCAGCAATCGATTTGCGGGGATACCAACACCAGGGGCCACGCGAGATCGCCGCTCCTGGAGCTTTACACGCGGTCGGTTTTTGGCGAACTCAATCAAAAAATCCCCTCGGAGCTTCTGCCCGCGCTTGCGCGCGGTCAGACTGCGCCTGGTAAGATCGATGCAAAGAACGAAGATGATGAAGACGAGAAACTGTCCACGAAACCGGGGCAGCTCCAGCTCGGTTCTGAGATCCACACTGGACTCCGACTCACTTCGATCAATCGCGCTTGTTAGGCGACAGTAATTATAACTTCCCCAATTGTCGCCTTTCCCCATGGATTAGCGTCATTGAGTTCCTTCCCACCATTTGCAGTAGTGCGTAGATGCACATGGCCTGAGGTCTTTACCTTCTCCAGGGCCGTTTGAAGGAGAAATAGACCCTCGCCATCCGCAAATATTTGGATCGCATTCCCTGTCTCAATTAACTCAAAGCTCAGCATTGCTTACTCCCAGATTTGTGCGAAGCCGGTGGTCATCGACCGTGTGCACGGCAGAGAAAGGCGAGGCTTGGAGAATTAATTGGTCTCCACCCGGTCCACCCTGAAAGACCTTAGACGTCCCTTTTTGAAGGAAGCACTGAGCGTAATCCCTACATCCCAGTGTCTAAGCTCTTCCGGATCGCTTTGCGGATAACCGTTTTTTCGACCCCGCTCCACCATTTCGTTGAGTTCCGTGTCCGTTAGCGTATGCACGTATTCAAATACATTCTCGTTGTGGTTTACGGAACCCTTCTGAGGTAGCCCGACAAGTTTTTCATACGCGGACTTCTCCATCCCCAACTCTACGCCGCCGATACTCATCGAGCCCGTCTTTAGCGCCGCCGACATGTGACAGTGGAGGTCGTTGCGCATCGGCGAACGAAGTGTAAAACCCCAGTCCACTTCGCCGTGAAAAAACTCCAGCACCACCCTCTTGTCGAGTGTCTGATAACAGGCACGCGCTTCGTAGTCCCCTGCATCCCCGGACTGAGTGACGAGGGAAGGCCCAAATTTCAAAGCCAGTTCGTCGAAGCTTGGTAAATCGGCTAAGTTTATTCCAGCAACGTGCGTGAATCGTTCACTGGCCTCCGGCGTGTCCGCAGCGCAGGCAGGCCAGACCGCCGCTACGACGGCAAGTATCGCAAGAACGCTCGCCCCGGATTTGTGATTACCACGCATTGTTCTGGGGCGATTCAGGACAACGAATGATGATCAAAGTGTCCCGATCTAATTGCACATCCATAGCCTCCCGGAGGGTCATGAGGTAATAGGCTTGTGCGTCGGGACCGTCCGTTTTGATCCAACTTCGAAGAGTTTTGAATGTCTCGGATTGAGTTAAATTCTTGACCATACATTTCCTCCGTGTTGTGAAAGGAGGAATCATAAGACTTTCAGGCGTTAATAATAGGGTCGCGTGCACATAACAACGTGATTTTGGCTTCTCCCTCCATTCGGCAAGTCTTCGCTGTACTGACCATTCCTGTTCACGATCATTCTTAGAGTTGAGAAATCTTAGGATCGCTTGCAATGAGATCGGATGTCCCATTGTTCCGAGAGAAAAGAGCAATTAAAAGGAACTCAACAAGTTTACTGGTGCACAACATTCTATTTCGAATCATGAACTTGTCAGTTGTGAATTTTGAATAACGCACGCGCTACCCCTTAATACTTTTCACAGAAATAAACATGGAAAGTTGTGCAACTGGCTCGATATGCTTTGAAATGATGCACGCTTCAAAGGGTACTTTCCTGAGGCTGCATTCCTCAAGAGATCTATGGATTCCACTTTGTAGTTCCATGGCCCGAACGAACGAACGCCGGGCCCGTCGCCGACCTTTCGGTTGCAGGACAAGCAAATGCTCGACGCAATAGAAGACCGTCCAAAACGGCTCCTACAGCGTTATAAGTCAGCCGAGTATCTATTAAACATCTGATGTGTCCTCTTAAAACACTTTCTCCGATAATAATCGGACCAGATTCAGATTAGAGAACACAGAAGTTCTGAACTCTCGTTCTCTGGTGCCTATATAGAAATGATATGAACTTTTAACATCTACGAGTTCAGAGCCGACACCACCGATTCCTTCGCAAAACTGTCTCTCTCTGCTTGGCAGATGCAAACGTTGGGCCATTCACCTTTTTCTGGTCAACGCCCTTATCGGTTCAATCGGTCAAGAGTGAACGGAACCATATCCAAGACACAAGCCTGGCAGGGGCGGAATTCCTGTCAAGTGAATAGCATGAGGTCTGCTAGAGGGACTATGCCAACAACACGAATAAACAGGTACAAGCTGATAGAAATTCTTACTGTGTAGAGTGTCGAGAAGACGTAGGTACACAGCTTTGCGCTAGGGGATAGCGTCGATCTAAAGACTTCCTTGAGAAGAAGATTTGAAGGTTGATTCAAGGCAGACCAAGCCTCATGAGAATGAGAAGCCTTGCTACTAGAAACCACACCACCCTGATAAAGATTGCTGTTCACAGTCAATGATCCATGTTTGTTTCTGGGTCTATGAATGTTCCTATGGAGTGGCTTACCTATCAGCACCCTCTTTGATTGTCTGTACCCTAAAGATGAACTATTAAAAATCCGTATTCCAGGAACGGTCAATCGGCGCAGAATTCAGCACGCCTACGTCTTGCTTCGAGCGTTCTTCGTTGCCTTTATCTCGACTGCCATTTCAAGGGGAGCAGTAATGCCATCAAGCAAGATAACCTCATGGCTACCATCCGGACGTGCGATGACCTTTTTCTTGTTGAATTCCTTCGTCGTTACTTCGGTGAGTACTTGCGAGTAGGTAGATTCAATTTCCTTGGTTGACGTGCCTGCTGCCTGAGCAATCTTGTATAGCTGTTCGCCTGCATGGATTCGGTGAGTAACCCAAACATGGCGACAATGATATAGGTCATACCAATCGAGGTTGACCTTCTTCAATTCCTGGCGAAACGATTTGTATTGGTGATAAAAGATGTCGCGACAACTTATTTCGCCATCATCGAAGGGACTAAAAACATAGGCGTCCTTGTTCCTATGTCGTTGCCATCGATAAAACCAGTCACCGAAGGAATCGGCAAGAACGGTAATGTCTCTACTTCGCCTCACCTTCGATGTTTTTGCTCGAATCGAAACAAGGTAGTCATCGCCTTTCTTCGTTACGCATTCATTTTTCAGACCGAAGACTTCACCACTTCGCATTCCAGTGGCTTCAACGAGCCTTATCACACACAGGGCCAGCATGCGGTGATAAACAGTTTTCTCATTCGCTGAATTGCTTGAATCCACCATTGCCCACTGAAAAAGGCATCTTTTGAATTTGCTATGGTCATCGGGTCCAAGGCGCTTCCTCCTCGGAGCTTCTGATTCGACAATGAAATCCCAGTTTGGAATAGCTTTTACGCCGCAAAGCTTCTGGTCCTTCGCGTATTGGAACATCTTGCGTATCGTTAGAAGCTCGTCTCGTACAACGTCGCTTCGAATCGTTCTGCCTTTAGCCTTGGTGACGGATAATCGCCAGTCAAAGTATCCGTGGAACATTTCGCCATCCAAGGCACTGAGCCTTGTGTTTAATGCATTGGGATACCGTTTTTCGAGGCTCTTCAAGAATTCAAGCCCCAAGCGAAGTCGATAGCGATGGCTCTTCCATGTGTTAGAAGACATCTGGCCAATCTCGACCTGATGGTCCATATGAATCTGGTATTGACGATGCAGATCATTCAAAGAGACATCTAACACGCGTTGGCCGTTTTTGACCTTTCCCAAAATCTCTATGACTTTATCTGTAACCAAAAACTTTGCTTGATTTAGGTCGGTGGTCCGGAGCGACTGCCTATAGTGTCGCTTTTCTTCTCTGATAAAGATTCGGAAAAACCAACTGCTTTTCTTGACTTCCGGTCTGCGATAGAGGGTTGCAGCATGTGTGCCAAATTGCACGATGCATTGATCGAGTTCGTAATTTCTCTCTCGGTAATGCTCAGACGCCAAGTAAGCTTTTTTCTTCATGTCTTCCCAAAAAAGATACCCATGGGATCGGCGAGCTACATGCTCGCCGTGGGTATGTTTATGGGGATAAGCTAACTCTAGCTCCCTGATTTTTCTGTGATGGGAATCTCGTGGGTATCTTATTTAATTCTTACAGATCAGATACTTAATAGGTCTTAGGCTATTCCCACTCGATCGTCGCCGGCGGCTTGCCGGAGATGTCGTACACCACGCGCGAGATGCCCCTCACCTCATTGACGATCCGGTGAGTCACGCGATCGAGGAAATCGTAGGGCAGGCGTGCCCACCTCGCCGTCATGAAATCCACGGTCTCGACGGCGCGCAACGCGATCACGTGGTCATAGCGCCGACCGTCGCCCATCACACCCACGGAGCGCACCGGCAGGAAGACGGCGAAAGCCTGGCTCACCTGGTCGTACAACCCCTCGCGCCTCAGCTCCTCGATGAAGATCGCGTCGGCGCGGCGCAATAGGTCCGCGTAGGGCTTCTGGACCTCGCCCAGAATGCGCACGCCCAAGCCGGGTCCGGGGAAGGGATGACGGCGCACCATCTCGACCGGCAGGCCCAGCGCGACGCCGAGGCTTCGCACCTCGTCCTTGAAGAGATCCCGCAACGGCTCGAGAAGCTTCAGCCGCATGTGTTTTGGGAGGCCGCCCACGTTGTGATGCGACTTGATCACGTGAGCCTTGCCCGTCTTGGTGCCGGCGGATTCGATGACGTCCGGATAGATGGTGCCCTGTGCAAGCCAGGTCGCATCCTCGAGCTTCGCCGCCTCCTCGTCGAATACCTCGATGAAGACACGCCCGATGATCTTGCGCTTCGCCTCCGGATCGGCCTCGCCGCGCAGGGCTTCGAGGAACCGCTGCTCGGCGTCCACACGGATGACCCGCACGCCCATGTGCTCGGCGAACGTCGCCATCACCTGATCGCCCTCGCCGAGTCGAAGCAATCCATGGTCGACGAACACGCAGGTCAGCTGCGGACCGATCGCGCGGTGCAGGAGCGCCGCCAGCACGGAGGAGTCGACGCCGCCGGAGAGTCCGAGCAGCACGTTGTCCGTTCCGACCTGGGCGCGGATGCGCGCCACACTATCCTCGATGATGTTGCCCGTCGCCCAGGTTGCCGCACAGCCGGCGATCTCGCGCACGAACCGGCGCAGCATTTCGGTTCCCTGCAGGGTGTGCGTCACTTCGGGATGGAACTGCAGGCCGTACATCCGCCGCGTCTCATCCGCCATCGCGGCGAAGGGCGCATTGTCGCTCGCGGCAATCACGCTGAATCCGGGGGGCAGTCTTACCACGCGGTCACCGTGGCTCATCCACACATCGAGCACGCGCCGGCCGGATGCGTCGCGATTGTCCTCGAGGCCGTCGAGCAGACGGCAAGTGCCTAGGGTGCGAATCTGCGCCGAGCCGAACTCGCGGTGACTCGAGGACTCCACTTCGCCGCCGAGCTCGGCGGCCATGGTCTGCATGCCGTAGCAGATGCCGAGCACCGGCACGTTCATCTCGAACACCTCGCGCGGGGCCGCGGGACCGCGCTCCTCGTACACCGATTCCGGGCCGCCGGAGAGGATGATGGCCTTCGGCGCGAAGCTCGCAATCTCCTGAGGGGATACATCGCAGGCGAGAATCTCGGAATAGACTCCAAGCTCGCGCACGCGCCTTGCGATCAGCTGGGTGTACTGCGCGCCGAAATCGAGGATTAGTACTCGGTCCGCATGAATGTCGGGCATCAACCGATCCGGTAGTTCGGTGCTTCTTTGGTGATGGTGACGTCGTGGACGTGGCTTTCGCGCACCCCGGCGCTGGTCACTCGCACGAAGTAAGGCCGCGTGCGCATCTCGGCGATGCTGCCGCTCCCCGTATAGCCCATGGCCGCGCGCAACCCGCCCGCGAGCTGCTGCAGGATCGCGACGAGGCTCCCCTTGTAGGGTACCCGGCCCTCGATGCCCTCCGGCACCAATTTCTCGAGCTCCGTCGTCGTGTCCTGGAAATACCGGTCGCTCGAACCGTGCGCCTGCGCCATGGCACCGAGCGACCCCATGCCGCGGTAGGCCTTGTAGGAAGCACCCTGGTAGAGCTCGACATCGCCGGGCGACTCTTCCGTGCCCGCGAACATCCCCCCGATCATCACGCAGTGCGCGCCCGCGGCGATGGCCTTGGCAATGTCGCCCGAATAGCGAATGCCGCCGTCGCCGATGACAGGGACGCCGGTTCCCTCGAGCGCCTTCGAGACGCGCGAGATTGCACTGACCTGCGGCACACCCACCCCCGCGATGATGCGTGTGGTGCAGATCGACCCGGGTCCGATACCGACCTTCACCGCGTCGGCTCCGTACTTCACCAGGTCGAGCGCGGCCTCGGCGGTCACGATGTTGCCGCCGATGATCTGCAGGTCCGGATACGCCTTCTTGATCCGCGCGATCGTCTCGAGCACCCCGCGTGAATGACCATGCGAGGTGTCGACCACCACCACGTCGACACCCGCATCACGCAAGGCCGCGACGCGGTCGAGGGTATCCGGCGATGTGCCCACCGCAGCGCCCACGCGCAAGCTCCCCACGGAGTCCTTGCAGGCGTTCGGAAACTCGGTCGCCTTCTGAAAGTCCTTGACGGTGATCATGCCCTTGAGCTCGTGATCGCCGGTCACCACCAGGACCTTCTCGATGCGATGCTTGTGCAGCAGTGCGAGCACCTCATCCTTGGGCGCGTTCTCGCGTACCGTGATGAGGCGCTCCTTGGGCGTCATGACCGAGGACACCGGTGCATCGAGCTTCGTCTCGAAGCGCAGGTCGCGATGCGTCACGATCCCGACCACCTTGGGGCCGACCACGACCGGCACACCGGAGATGTTCTTGGCGCGGGTGAGGTTTATGACGTCGCGAATCGACATGTCGGGTGTCACGCTGATCGGATCGGTGATCACACCACTCTCGAATTTCTTGACGCGGTCGACCTCACGCGCCTGGCTCTCGATCGACATGTTCTTGTGGATGATGCCGATCCCGCCCTCTTGTGCAATGGTGATCGCGAGGCGCGCCTCGGTGACCGTATCCATCGCCGCAGAGGCGACCGGCAGATTGACCTGTATTTCGCGGGTGAGCTGACTGGCCAGAGAGACATCGCGCGGCAAAACTTCCGAGTATGCCGGCACCAGCAGCACGTCATCGAAGGTGAGTGCCTCTTCCAGAATACGCATGAGCGTCCACTTAAGGTTCGTCTAAGAGGCGGCGCATTGTACCTTGCGACAGCCCAAACCGCTATTATTTCGCCATGGAAGCTCTGTCCGGTTCAATGGCGCGCGCCGAGCGCGACATTTACAGCGTTTCGCGCCTCAACCGCGAAGTGCGGGTGCTGCTCGAACGGGGATTCGGGGGCATCTGGGTCGAGGCCGAGATTTCCAACTTCTCGCGACCGAGCTCGGGACACTGGTATTTCTCCCTGAAGGATGCCAGCGCGCAAGTGCGCTGCGCGATGTTCAGGCAGCGGAACATGCTGTGCGCGTTCGCCGCTCGCGACGGGCAGAAAGTGCTGGTGCGCGCGCGCATCGGGCTCTACGAGCCGCGCGGCGAATTCCAGCTCATCGTCGAGCACATGGAGGATGCGGGGCTCGGCGCCTTGAAGCGCAAGTTCGAGGAGCTGAGCGAGCGGCTGAGGGCCGAGGGCCTGTTTGCCGCCGAGCGCAAGCGTCCGCTGCCGACCCTGCCGAGACGCATCGGCGTGATCACCTCGCCCTCGGGCGCCGCCGTGCGGGACATCCTGCACGTCCTGGCGCGGCGCTTTCCCGCCGTGGCGGTGATGGTCTATCCGGTGGCGGTGCAGGGCACGCAGGCGCCGGCGGAGATCATGGCGGCGCTCAAGCTCGCCTGCCGGCGAGGCGAGTGCGACGTGCTCATCCTGGCCCGCGGCGGCGGGTCGCTCGAGGATCTTTGGGCTTTCAACGATGAGCAGCTCGCGCGGGCCATCGTGGCCTCCTCCATCCCCGTCGTAAGCGGCGTCGGGCATGAAATCGATTTCACCATCGCCGACTTCGCGGCGGACGTGCGCGCGCCGACGCCCTCGGCCGCGGCGGAGCTCGTGGTGCCCGATGCCGACGAATGGTCGGCGACGCTCGCGAGCTTTCATACCCGGCTCGAGCGCTGCGTGCGGCGGCGGCTCGGCGAGCGGCGCGAGCGGCTGCGCTGGCTCGAGGGACGCGCCGCGCTCGCGAGCCCGGTCGCCCGCTGCGTGCAGCAGACCCAGCGTCTCGACGAGCTCGAGCAGCGGCTGGCGCGCGCCATGCGGCGCCGGATCGACAGCCGACGCGAGCGGCTGCGCTGGCTCGAGGGACGCGCCGCGCTCGCGAGCCCCGCGGTGCGCCTGCGGCTGCGCCTGGCGCGACTCGCGGATCTGGAGCAGCGCATGCGCAAATGTCTTGAGCATGCCCAGAGCAGGCGCGGCCTGCAATTTCGCGTGTACCAGAGCCGGCTCTGGCAGGCGAGTCCGCTTGCGCGCGTGCGCGACGCCGCCGCGGCCCACGCTGCGCTCCGCGCGCGGCTCGAGGCGTCGGGCCTCGAGTGCGTGCGCCGAGGTCGCGAGCGGCTGCTGCCACTCCTGCGCACTCTGAACGCCGTGAGCCCGCTCGCGACGCTCGAGCGCGGCTACGCCATCGTCAAGAACGAGGCCGGACAGATTCTGCGCAGCGCCGACGATGCGCCCCCCGGCACGCTCATCGAGGCGCAGCTTGCGCACGGGCGCATCCGCGCCAAGGTTCAAGGCTCGTGAGAGCCGTGCGCGCACTGCTTGGGCTGGCCGTACTGATCGCCGCCGGCCCTGCGCGAAGCATCGAATTGCCGCGCGAGAGCGCGGTGCCGGGCGGCGTGAAGCTCTTGCGCCTCGAGGCGGCGGGCGATGCGCCGCCGCGCGTCGAGGCCGACGGCCATCGGGCACTCGTGGTGCGCGACGGCGCTGCCTGGGTGGCCGTGGTTGGAATTCCGCTTACCGCCCCGGTGGGCGAGATGCAGGTCGAGGTCTACGACGCGGCCGGCCCGCACACCGTGGATTTTTCCGTCGCCGACAAGCGCTATGTCACGCAGTCGCTCAAAGTCGCACCCGGGCAGGTGAATCTGTCCGCGAAAGACCTCGCGCGCGTCAATCGCGAGCATGTCCTTCTCGATCGCGCGCTGATCCATTGGAGCGCGAACCCGCCGATGAGCTTGCGCTGGGAACCGCCCGTGCCCGGTGTGCGCTCGAGCTCATTCGGAATGCGGCGGGTATTCAACGGAGAGGCACGCAGTCCGCATAGCGGCATGGACATTGCCGCCGCGACGGGCACGCCGGTGTCCTTGCCCGTGGAGGGAACGGTGCTTGCCACCGGAGACTACTTCTTCACCGGCAATACCGTGCTGGTCGACCATGGCGAGGGGCTGATCAGCATGTATTGCCATTTGAGCGCGATCGATGTGGCGCCCGGTCAGCACCTCGCCGCCGGCGCGCGGCTCGGGGCAGTGGGCATGACCGGCCGAGCGACCGGCCCTCATCTGCACTGGGCCTTGAGCCTCAACCGTGCCTGGGTCGATCCGGAGCTGTTCCTGCGCGATCGCCCTTAGACCGCCGCGCGCGCGACGCAGGGCATCAGCGCGCGCTTCGGCGCGCGCAGCTCAGCTCGCGCTCAGCATCTTGTCGACACCGGCGACATCGAGGGCAGGTGCGGTCAGGGCCGCCTGCCGTAGGCGCGCACTGTGCTCCTGCACGGCGGCACCCGAGGGCTGCATCTCGATCTGGCCCTGGAAGAACGCACCCTCGACGATGCCGACGCGCGGCGCGAAGACATTGCCCTTCACCTTCGCGGTCGCCCGGATATTGACCGACTCCGTGGCGTACAAGTCGCCCTCGACCTTGCCGTCGATGATGATCACGCGCGCGCGAATGTCGCCCTTCATCGTGCCGTCGGTGCCCACGGTGAGGCTTTGCGTGTGCGTGATCGAGCCCTCGACGCTGCCCTGGATGATCAGATCTTCCTGCGCGGAGAGCTCGCCTCGAAATCGCAGCGTGGGACCGAGCACGGAGGCGCGCGGTGCGCTGTCCGCCGCCGGGCGCGATTCGGGTGCCCGCACGTCCGGCGTGCGTGGCTCCGGCGGGCGGCTGGGCGCCCGCGGCTCCATCCGCGGCTCGCGCGGCTCAGGTCGTACAGCCGAAGGTTCTTGCGCAGCCGGGCGGCTGCCGGAAGCTGAATTCATCATGTCGCTGTCTCCGTCCTCGGATTTTTTGAACCAGGCCATCGTCACGCCGCACTGCCGGAGTGTCTGATCGGACGCGCGTTCGCCGTGTCGCTCTTGGCGGAGCCATGGGCGTCCATATCGATGCTGCCGCTGAAATTCGCGCCTTCCAGAATGCTGACGGTGGGCGCATAGATATTGCCGTGGACCTTGGCGGTCTCCTTCACGAAGACCGATTTTTCGGCCTTCAGGTCCCCTTCCACCGTGCCCTCGACGGTGATGAGCTGAGCACTGATATTCGCCTTGACGGTGCCCTGCACGCCGACCGTGAGCCGCTGGGTGTGGGTGATGGAGCCCTCGACTCGGCCCTGGATCAACAAGTCCTCCTCGGCACTCAAATCGCCTTTGAAATAGAGCGTAGGTCCGAGGATCGAGGAACGCTCGGCGGCGCTGTTGTACGGGTTACTCATGCAGGCTCTCCGGATCGCGAAAGTGCGGGAGAGACTAACCGGCATAATCGGAACCGGAGTGGGACATTCGTCACGAAATACCCAGGTGCAGTCCCGGAGCGCGCGCGGCTGTCGCCATTTGCTGACGCAGGTCTCGGCCGGCGCGTATCGGGGCCGGTTGCCGCCTGTCGGGGCCGCCCCGGTCGGGGCCCTACCCCCCGCCCTCTTGCGGGCCGCCTCTTGCGGGGCGCCCTATCGGGAGCTGCCCTATCGCGGGGCCGCGTCCTAGGGGGCGCCGGGCAGGCGCGCGGCCAGCTTCGATAGATACTCGTTCAGACCGTGCGCGAGAGACACGAAGTCCGAGGGAATCATGATCACGGTGGTGCTGTTGTTCTCGGCGCCGACCTCGGAGATCATCTGCATGCGCCGCAGCTCGAGCGCCGCCGGATTCGCCGTGATTTGCGCGGCCGCGGCGGAGAGTTTCACGGACGCCTCGAGCTCAGCCTCCGCCTTGATGATGCGCGCGCGTTTCTCGCGGATCGCCTCCGCCTGCATCGCCATGACCTGCTGCATCGCGACTGGTAGTTCAACGTCTTTCATCTCGAACCGTTGCACCTCGAGACCCCATTCGAGGGTCGAGTTCACGATGGCCTCGCGCAGCAGCGCGTTGATCTTGTCGCGCTGCTGCAGCACCTCGTCGAGGTCGTGCTGGCCGATGATGTTCCGCAGACCGGTGAGCGCAAGCTGATAGACGGCCGCCGGTGCGTCGGCGACGGCGATGACCGAGCGCGCGGCATCGGTGATGCGATACCAGAGCACCGCGTTGACCTTGATCGTGACGCTGTCGCGCGTGATGGTTTCCTGCTGCTCCGCCGACACGGTGCGTGTTCGGATGTCCACCGTGACGGCGCGCTCGATGTTGAGCGGAATGATCCAGTACAGACCGGGCCCTCGCAGCCCCTTGAATCGGCCGAGGCGAAAAATCACGCCGCGCTCGTATTCCTGAGCGACCCGCAAGCCGGACAGCAGAATCAGGACGATGACGGCGAGGATGAATTGCGGAAATGGAAACATGCTCACCTCGCCGCTACCGCGACCGCCGCGGCAGCGATCAGGGTACCGCTGCCCCGGTTCATCAGCTTGACGGCCCGGGGACTTCGCAACCACGTCCGCGCGTGCGCGGCGATGAGCACATAGCCCCCGAGCGTCGCCGGCAGGATGACGGCGATCGCGGCCACGATCTCGAGATGGCCGAAGGCGTTCAAGGTCTCGAGCGGCACCACCGTTGGCAGGAGCGCGAGAAAGAACAGCATCGGTTTCGGATTACTCAGGGTGAGCGTGAGGCCGCCCCAGAAGAGCGCCCGGGGCCGCCGCACCGGCTGCGGCCCATCGGAATCCACGATCGGGCGCACCGGCGCCGACCATAGTTTGTAGGCAAGATAGAGCAGGTAGAGCGCGCCCAGATACTTCACCGCCAGGAATGCCGCGTGGGCGGTCTGTGCGAGCGCGCTCAGGCCAAGGACCGCGGCCAGGAACCAGGCCAGATCTCCCACCAGGAACCCCGCGATGAAGGCCGGGGCCCCGGACGCGCCGCGGGATAGCGCTTGCGAAATCACGGCCGCCACGCCCGGGCCGGGCGTTGCCACCGCCAGAAAATACGCGACGCAGAAAGTCGCGAATCCATACCACGACATACCCCACCCCCGACTGGGGGGATATTCTACGCTACTCGATGCTCTCGCCGTGCAAGGAGATGTCGAGCCCCTCGCGCTCCTGCTCCTCGGTGACGCGAAGTCCCAGCGTCTTGTCGATGATGACGAGGATGGCGTAGCTCACCACGAAACCGTAGACCACGGTCGTGCAAACGCCTTTGAGCTGGGTGAACACTTGTTTGGCCACGGTCGCATCCACGCCGCTCAGCTCCTTGCTGAAGAAGACGCCGGTGAGCAGCGCGCCCAGGATGCCGCCGATGCCGTGGACACCGAACGCGTCGAGCGAATCGTCGTAGCCCAACGCAGCTTTCAGCGACGTGGCGGCGAAGTAGCACACCACCCCTGCGGCCACCCCGATGAGAACTGCCGACGATGCCGTGACGTATCCCGACGCAGGAGTGATGGCGACGAGACCTGCCACCGCACCCGATGCGATTCCCAGAACACTCGGTTTACCTTTGGCGGCCCATTCGGTGAACATCCAGCCGAGCGCGGCGGCGGCGGTGGCCATTTGGGTGGCGAGCATGGCCATGCCCGCGCGGCCGTCCGCCGCCACCGCCGATCCGGCGTTGAAGCCAAACCAGCCCACCCAGAGCAGAGAGGCGCCGATGAGCGTATACGTCAGATTGTGGGGCGGCATCGCCTCGCGGCCGTAGCCCAATCGCTTGCCGAGCACGAGACAGCTCGCGAGGCCCGCAATGCCCGCATTGATGTGCACCACCGTGCCGCCGGCGTAATCCAGGACCCCAGCCGCATTGAGCCAGCCGGTCGGCTCCCAGACCATGTGCGCGATGGGTGCATACACGAACAGAGACCACGCGGATAGAAACAGCAACATCGAAGAGAACTTCATGCGATCGGCGAAGGCGCCTGCGATCAACGCCGGCGTGATGATGGCAAAGGTCATCTGAAACATCGCGTAGACCGTCTCGGGGATGGTGGGTGCGAGGTGCGAGACGGTCAAACTGCTCGAGCCATCACCGTGAATGTATTTCACCCCCTCGAACAGCGCTCGCGAGGCGCCCCCGATGAAGCCGTTGCCGGGCGTGAACGCCCACGAATAGCCGATCACCCACCATAAGATCGTCACGATGCAAGTGCACGCAAAGCTCTGCATGAGCGTCGCGAGCACGTTCTTCTTGCGGACCATGCCGCCGTAAAATAAGGCGAGCCCGGGCACGCACATCATCAGAACGAGCGCCGTGGACGTGAGCATCCAGGCGGTATCGCCCGAGCTCACCTTGTCGGCGATGACGAGAAGGGGCGCGGTCGGTGCACTGCTCGTGGTTGCGCTCGGCGCGCCGCCCGCCGCCTGTGCCGTGGCCGCTGCGGCGGCGGACGGCGCCGCGGTGGCCGGCGAGGATGCGGTATCGTCGGCATGCACCCACGGCGCCCATGCCACGAGCAACCCCAGGACGAGGCTTACGGACCATTTGTTCATCGATGCGACTCCCCTAAATGGCGCCGGCGTCCCGCTCGCCCGTTCTGATGCGCACCACATGTGTGAGCGCGAAAACGAATACCTTGCCGTCGCCCACCTTCCCGGTGCGCGCCGATTTCTGGATCGCCTCGACGACCTGGTCCACCAGCGCATCGGTCACGGCGATCTCTATTTTGGTCTTCGGGACGAATTCCACGACATACTCCGCGCCCCGGTAAATCTCGGTATGGCCGCGTTGCCGGCCAAAGCCGCGCACCTCGGTGACCGTCATGCCTTGGACGCCGATATCGCTGATTGCCTGGCGAACCTCATCGAGCTTGAAGGGTTTAATGATGGCGCTGACGAGTTTCATGGACGGGGAGCCTTGCGACGATGGCGACGTTCAACCCAGGTCGGGCACGAACCAAAGCATTGGGCGTGCCAAGCAAGGACAGCTGCGCATATTCAGTCACTTACGCAACGAGCACCGTTGAGCTAAGGCGCCGCATGCACCAAAATGGTGCAGCACGCCGGCGAGCTGTGCCTCGAACTGGCGCATCCGCCCGGCACATGCCGGCTAACGCTTGTTGCGCTTGATCAGGCGCTTGCGGCTGCGGCGCTGGCGCGGCGTGAGCGGATTGCGCTTGCCCGCGAAAGGATTCTCTTCGGCTCGAAAAGTCACGCGTACCGGCGTGCCGCGGAGATCGAACGCCTTGCGATACACGTTGACCAGATACCGCCGGTAGGCGTCCGGTACGTGATCGGTTTGATTGCCGTGAATCACGATCACGGGCGGATTGCGTCCGCCCTGATGGGCGTAGCGCAACTTGATGCGCCGACCGCTCACGAGCGGCGGCTGATGGCTCTCCACGGCCGCTTCGAGCACCCGGGTCAATTCCGGTGTGCCCATGTCCTTCATGGCTGCCGCATATACCTGGCGCACCGTGGCAATGAGCTCGCCGACACCGCTCCCGTGACGAGCCGAGATGAAATGCAGCGGCGCGAAGTCGGCGAAGGCAAGGCGCTGCTGGATCTGGCCTCGAATGAGATCGCGCTGCTCGGGCGGGATGTTGTCCCATTTGTTGATGGCGATCACCAGCGCGCGGCCCTGCTCGATGACGGCGCCGAGAAGACTCGCATCCTGCTCGACCACGCTGTCGTGCGCGTCCATGACGGCCACGACCACGTGTGCCGTCTCGATGGCCTGCAGGGTTTTGATGACGCTGAATTTCTCGACGGCCCCCTCGGTGCGCGCGCGGCGCCGCAACCCCGCGGTATCGATCAAGGTGTAATGCTCGCCGTCGCGCTCGAACGGCACCATGACCGCATCGCGCGTGGTGCCCGGCTCATCGAAAGCCACCATCCGATCCTCGCCGAGCAGCCGGTTGATGAGCGTGCTCTTGCCCACGTTCGGACGGCCGATGATCGCGACCTTGATGCCGGTCGCTTCGGCGCCGTCCCCGGGATCCGGGCTGATCCCCGCGAGTGTGGCTTCGAGCAGGTCGACCACACCTTGATCGTGGGCGGCGGCGATAGGATGCGGTTCGCCCAGCCCGAGCTGATGAAAGTCCGCCACGGCCGAATCGGGATCGAAGCCCTCGGTCTTGTTCACCGCGAGCCACGTGGGCTTGCCGCTGCGCCGGGCGAGCTGCGCCGCGAACACGTCCTGCGGGGTGAGGCCCGCGCGGCCATCGACCAGCAAGATCAGCCGATCCGCCTCGGCGATGGCGCGCTCGGTCTGCCCCACCATCAAGCCCTCGATCCGATCGGCGTTCTCGACGAGACCGCCGGTATCGACCACGATGCAGGGCACGGCCGCGCGGCGCGCGTAGCCGTATTGCCGATCCCGCGTGAGGCCGGGAAAGTCGGCCACGAGCGCATCGCGTGTGCCCGTCAGCGCATTGAAGAGGGTAGATTTGCCCACGTTCGGCCGACCGATCAATGCGACCACGGGCAGCACGATGAGCTCTAACGCGTGGGCGGGGGCGCGGTGGCCACGGCGGCGGCGCGGGGCGTGGCGCGAAACGCCGCCAGCCTGCCGCTATCGGTGAGCACCACGACGGTGTCCTTGACGGCAATCGGCGGATTGGTCACGCGAAACTTGGCGATGCGCTGACGCGCCACGAGCTCACCGGTGGCCTTGTCGAGCCAGTGCAGATAGCCCTGATAGTCCGCCACCACGACGGCGGTAGTGGTCACGGCGGGCGTGCTCAGGCCACGGCGTTTCAATTTTTCGTTGCGCCAGATCTCCGAGCCGTCCCGCTGGCGCAGCGCGACGACGACGCCGTCGGACTGCGTGACGAATAGGTTCTCCCCGTCCGCTCCGAGGCCGTGATAGCTCGACATGTCGTGGGCCCACCAGATCTGCCCGGAATCGAGCGCGATCATGGCCGTGCGTCCTTGAAATCCGGCGGCGAAGACGTTGTCGCCGATGACGCTCACGGCGGAATCGATGTCCACCAGCCGATCGAGCTCGGTTCGCCCGTGCGGTGAGGCGAGGGCCGTGTCCCAGAGCGTATCGCCGGTAACCAGGGACACCGCCATGACTTTGCCGTTGTCGAATCCGCTCACCGCCACTTCCTTGGCGATGACCGGAATGGCCGTGCCGCGCAGGCTCAACCGCGGAACTTGCTGCTCCACCGACCAGAGTTCCTTGCCGTTGGTTGCATTGAAGCCGTGAAGGTGGCCGTCGACGGAGCGCATGACGACGACTCGGTCGCTGACGGCCGGTGCGGACAGCAGCTCGGAGTTGACGCGGGTGCGCCACAGTTCCTTGCCGCTGGCCCCCTCGAGCGCGATGACCCATCCCTTGGTCGAGCCCAGGACGACCATTCCGGAACCCGCGCCGGGTCCGGCGGAGAACGCCACCTTCTTGAACCGCTTGACCCAGACGTGGCGCCCGGTCTCGAGATTCACGGCGACGACCTCGCCCTGGTCCGAGGCCGCGAACACGAGGTTACTGTCGTAGGCCGGACCGAGGCCGAGCCTGAGCTTCACCTGCTTTTTGCCGCCGCCGACATTGTCGCCCCACAGCTGCTTCACGGGGAGCTTCGCCGGGAAATTCACGAGCTTCGCAGGCGGCTCGACGTCCTTGTCCTTGCTGCATCCGGTCACGAGAAGCAATGCGGCGAGGAACCAGGAGAGCGATGCGCGCATCAGGGTTTGGCCTTGTTCGAGGAAGTGGAAGGGGCCGGCGCGCTCGCGGGGGACGACGAGCGCGTCGCTCCGCTCGGTGGGCTACCGCCCGGCGGAGCACTGTCCGGCGCGGGCGCAAGGCCCCCCGGCGGCGAGGATGGCATGCCGAGATCCGCGATTTTCAGGGCGAGCAACGCGGAGTCCATGCTCTCGCCCGCACTCGCGCCCAGCGCGCGTCTTGTACGCATCGGCCGCCTTCGCCAGGTCTTTCTTGGCGTAATAGGCATCGCCGCGCACCTCGTCATAGCGCCCGGCGAAGGCACCGGGCGGATCCGATAGCGTCGCCAGGGCCTCGTCGGGCTTGCCCTGATCGATCTGGATCCGCGCAAGGCGCAACCGCGCAACGTGCCTGAGCTCCGCATCCTTGGAATGTTGAATGACCTCCTCGAGCGGCCCGACCGCCGCGGCATCCTCGCCGCGATCGACGGCCAGGCGCGCGAGGACGAGTTCGGCCTGGTCGGCATAGGGGGAGCTCGGGTGAGTCTTGATCAACGCTTCGGCAATCTGCCTCGCCTTCGCATCATCGTTGCGCTGAACCGCCGAGCTCATGTCGGCGAACTGCGCAGAGGCCTCGAGCGCTCGGTCGTTGAGGTGGCTGAGGTAATGGCGATAACCGAAAGCGAGCCCCAGGCCGACGATCACCGCGCCGATGGTCCAGGGCCCGTATTCCGCGAAAAGCCGCTTGACGTGCTCGAGTTGCTCGTCGTCGGTCAAATAGTCTTCTGCCATGAATGCTCCGCTAACCTTCGCCTTGTGAGAGACCCAACAACACGCCCACACGTTCACTGATTCGATCGAGCGGGCATTCTTCCTGCGCCCGCTCCTGGCGCAGCGACTTGATCGCGACGACCCCGCGAGCGAGCTCGTCTTCGCCCAAGACCAGCGCGATCTCTGCGCCGCTTTTATCGGCGCGCTTGAACTGCGTCTTGAAGCTTCCCCCGCCGAGATTCACCTGCAACCGCAGACTCGGGTGGGCATCGCGCAACTGCTCCGCGAGCTCGAGTCCGGCCGCCTCGCTGCGCTCGCCGGACAGTACGAAATAGATCTGCGGCCGCTCGGCGGGAATCGCCTGCGCCTGCTTCTCGAGCAGCATGACGATTCGCTCCTGTCCCATGGCCCAGCCGATGCCGGGCGTATCGGCGCCGCCGAGCTGGGATACCAGTCCGTCATAGCGGCCGCCCGCGCACACGGTGCTCTGCGCTCCGAGCAGATCCGTGGTCCACTCGAACACGGTGCGGGTGTAGTAGTCGAGCCCACGCACCAGCCGCGGCTCGACATGATATTCGATGCCGGCGCCCGACAGGTACGCACGCAGCGTATCGAAGTGCGCTCTCGATTCCGGGTCGAGCGCGTCGAGGAGCGCCGGCGCGCCGGCGATGAGCGTCTGCATCTCTCGATTCTTGCTGTCCAGGATGCGCAGCGGGTTGCCGTGCAGGCGGCGCTTGCTGTCGACATCGAGATCCGCCTCGTGGGCGGCGAAGTAGGCCGTGAGGCGCTCCCGGTAGGCCGCACGCACGGCGGGCGTGCCGAGCGAATTGATCAAAAGCTTGATGCGCGTCAGGCCGAGGCGCCGCAGCAGCCGCGCGGACAGCAGAATCATCTCTGCATCGATGTCGGGGCCTTCGAAGCCGAATGCTTCGGCGTCGAGCTGATGAAATTGACGGAAGCGGCCCGCTTGCGGCCGCTCGCGCCGGAACATCGGCCCCATGCACCACACCTTGAGCCGGCTCTCGCGCAGCAGTCCGTTCGAGATCATGGCGCGCACGATGCCGGCGGTCGCTTCGGGACGCAGCGTGATGTGGTCCTCTCCCTGATCGACGAAGCTGAACATCTCCTTCTCGACGATGTCGGTGAAGTCGCCGATCGAGCGCTTGAACAGTTGGGTCTGCTCGATGACCGGGACGCGAAATTCCTCGTAGCCGTAGGATGCGAAGACTTCGCGCGCGGTGCGCTCGAGGTGCTGCCAGGCGGGCACCTGCGCAGGCAACACGTCGTGGACGCCACGTAACGGCTCGATGATCTTGGTCAAGGGAACCCCCGTCAGCCGCGCGGCGCGCCGGGGACGGCGCGCCCGCTTGCCGGTAAAGGTCGCGTGTCGCGTCGGAGGACTCCGTCGGCTCCGGCCTCGAAACGCGCCACATCGCCCGTGACGAATTGCGGTCCGATGGCGACGGCCCGATCGTTGACTTGCAGCTGAACGCCGCTCGCAAAGCCGAGATACACCCGGAACGGGGCCATACCCGAGAGGGTCTTCACGCTGTTCGCGCGGCCGTCTCCGTGAAACACGGGCTTGCCCGCATAGTCGTCCACGGCGACGCGGGAGTCGGCGGAAAAGCTCAGGCGCAGCCGCGCTCGCCCGACGCCGGGTGTCAGATCCGCGCTGCTCGCCGGCGCCGCGGAAGCGGACGGCGGCGCCGGCATCGCTGCGGAGGTCGCACCGTCGGCGGCGCCTTGATTGGCCGTCCCGGCGTCGTCGGCCGCGAGGGCAGCGGACGGCGGCGACGCCTCCGGAGCGGCGGCCGCATCGCCTGCTGCGGTGCTCGCCGGGGCCGGCGCGGGGACGGTGCTCGCGACCGGCGCCCGGGGCCCCGCCGAGCGATGCCACGGACGCCACCACGCGATCCCTCCGGCCACCAGCGCGACCGCGACGATACCCCCGATGGTCGGCCACAGAGCGCCGCTGCCGCCCGGCGGGTCGAGCCGGATGATCGGTGTCGGGACGGCGAGGCCGAGCGGCTTCGGTGCGGATGCGCCATCAGGCTGCGCGGCGGAAACTCCGAGAATGCTCGCGTATTTCTTGAGATGCCCTTGGGCGTAGACCGCCGGGCCGATGCGTGCATAGTCGCCCGCCTCGAGCGCATCGATCACCCACGCATCGAGATGCATGTCGTCCGCCATCTTCTGCGCGCTCATCCCGCGCTTTTCGCGCGCCTCCCTGAGCTTGAGACCGAGCGCTTGCGCCGCTTCACTCATCGATCGACGCCGGAGCGCAGCATCTGAGCCTGCTCGGAATCGGGAAATTCAGCTTGTATGCGCCGCCCGAACCCGGCGGCCGCGGTGTTGTCGCCGAGTTTTCGCTGCGCTCGGAAGCCCAGCCACAGGACTTCCGGGGACGGCGGATTGACGGCGAGATAGCGCTGCACATAATCGAGTGCCTGCTTGAAGTCCCCGCGGCTGAGGGCGAGATTGCCGAGCTGCAGCAATGCTTCCGGCATGTTGGGCTTGATCGTCAGGGCGCGGTTGAAATAGCGCTCGGAATCGACCACATCGCCCGCCTCTCCCACGCACACTCCGGCGTTGAGCAAGGCCACCTCGGGCGTGCGATACACCGGATTCTGAGCCACCTCGATGAAGAGTTTCTCGCCCTCCTTCGCCTTGCCCGTGCGGCACAGGAAGCCCGCATAGCTGTTCTGAATGTCGGGATCGCTCTTCCCCAATCGCGCGGCAGCCGAGAAGGCGTGCTTCGCCTTCGCCATCTCGTTGAGCCGCTCGTAGACCAGCCCTGCCGTCTCCTGCACGGAGGCGTTTTCCGGCGCCTCATCGAGCGCGCGCTCGATACGCTCCCGTGCCCGCGCCAGATTGTTGAGCCGCATGTACTCGACGGCCATTTGCATGTTGGCGATCGCCGCCTGCTCGGGCTCGGGCTTCTTGTGGCGATCGGGCGGCTGATATGGAGGCGGCGAAGACTTGCAGCCCGACAGCCCCGATGCGAGGAGCGCCGCCGTCAGAATCGACAAGACCAGAGGGCTTGGGCGCCGGACTCTCATGGCGTCTCCGCCGTCGCGCGCGATCCGGTGATCTTGGCGCCGAGGCGGACCTGGGTGCGGTCCGTCACGCGACCGGCGAGCTGGCCGCACGCCGCATCGATGTCATCGCCCCGCGTGCGGCGGGTGGTCGCGATCACGCCGTGCTCGTTGAGGATGTCACGGAACCTGAGGATCGTCGCGGGCGAAGAGCATCGATAGCGTGTCCCCGGGAAGCGGTTGAACGGAATCAAGTTGAGCTTCGCGGGACGGCCGCGCAGAAGACGGGCGAGCGCGCGCGCGCGCTCGGGCTGGTCGTTGACGCCCTCGAGCATCACGTACTCGAACGTCACGCTGCGTCCGTTTTGCTTGTCGATGTAATGCCAGCACGCCGCCAGCAGCTCCTCGACCGGGTGCTTGCGATTGATGGGAACCAGCTGATCGCGCAACTCATTGTCCGGCGCATGCAGCGAGACGGCGAGGGCGACGTTGCATTCCTCGGCGAGCTTGTAGATCTGCGGGACGAGTCCGGAGGTGCTGAGCGTGACCCGGCGGCGCGAGAGGTCGTAGCCCAGATCATCGAGAAAGATCCGCATGGCGGGCACGACGTTGCGGTAATTGGCGAGCGGCTCGCCCATGCCCATGAACACGATGTTCGTGATCGAGCGCCCATCCGCACGCTCGGCGCGCAATTCGCGATGCGCGAGGAACACCTGGCCGACGATCTCGGCGCGCTCAGATTGCGGTTGAAGCCCTGCTGGGCGGTCGAGCAGAACGAGCAATCCATCGCGCAGCCGACCTGGGAGGAGATGCACAAGCGTGCCGCGGTCGGGCTCCGGGATGTAAACCGTCTCGATGCCCTGCACCTGGTCCATACGCAACATCCATTTGCGCGTCCCGTCGGTCGAGCGCTGTTCCTCGACGATCTCGGGAACGGCGACCGTCGCGACCTCGTTGAGCTTCGCGCGGAACTCCTGCGCGAGGTCCGTCATGGACGGCGAACTCCGCGACGCCGCGCCGATACAGCCACTTCATGAGCTGTCGCGCGCGGAAGGGTTTCGCGCCGAAGCGCTCGGCGACGAACGCCTCGAGCTCGGTACGCGGCAAGCCGAGTAGATTGACGGGATCGCCGGCCACTTCGCTCCAATTCCCAGGTCGTGTCAGCGCGTTACGCTAACGCGTACGCGGACAGATCTCAATTTCGCGAAAGAAGTAGGCGATTTCTCGAGCAGCGGTATCGGGCGCATCGGAGCCGTGCACCACGTTCTCGTCGATGCTGCGCGCAAGATCTGCGCGTATCGTGCCCGAAGCGGCCTTCTTCGGATCGGTCGCTCCCATCACATCGCGATTCTTCGCGATGGCGCCCTCACCCTCGAGCACCTGGACCATGACCGGTCCGGAGGTCATGAATTTCACCAGATCCTTGAAGAAGGGCCGCTCGCGATGTACCGCGTAGAAGCCCTTCGGCCTCCTGTTGCGAGAGTTGCATCATGCGCGCGGCGACCACCCGCAAGCCCACCTTCTCGAAGCGATTCAAGATCTCGCCGATCAGATTGCGGCCGACGCCGTCCGGCTTGACGATGGAAAGGGTGCGCTCGATGGGCATGATGACCTCGGGTGGACAAAGACCGCGAAGTGTACTTTAGCGGGCGCAGTCAGGCAATCGGGACGGATGGCCGAAGTGCCTGTATTACTTGGAAAAACCGCGATTGCACGGGCGGCATCCGCGCCGCCCGGCACACTAGACGCTGAAGCTCTCCCCGCAGCCGCATTCGACCTTGGCTTTGGGATTTAGAAACTTGAACGCCTCGTTCAGGCCCTGCTTGACGAAGTCGACCAGGGTGCCGTCGATCAGCGGCAAGCTTGCCGAGTCGACGACGATCTTGACACCACGAGCCTCGAACACGGCATCGCCCGCGTGGATCTCATCGGCGTAGTTCACCACGTAGGCGAACCCCGAACAGCCGGTTTTCTTCACCCCGACGCGCAGGCCCACGCCCGAACCGCGCTTCGCCAAGTGAGTCCGGACCCGCTCCGCCGCAGATTCCGTCAAAGATATCGCCATGTTGCGCTGTTTCTCCTCTGTCTGACCCGCATTCATTGCCGGCACATACATAATACGCGCGGCGCGCCCGCGCACGGACATGGAGCGCAGTTTTTTCCAATAAACCCCACCCATACCGCATTGCGGGATCCTATCGGGGACGCGACCGGCCTGCCCTGCTCAGGTGGGGGTGCGAGAATTCACTATCAAGCCGCCCTGGGCCGCGCGGAGAGCCGCGATCCACGCATCCTCCACCACGAACAGACGGCCGAGCTTCTCGACCGGTGCCTGCAGACGCCCGCGGATCGCGTGAATGCTTTCCGGCAAGTGCGGGTGCGCTGCGCCCATCTCCGCCTGCTCGGCGATCAAGGCTGCCGCGGCGATCACATGCGGACAGCCGAAGGCGAGGAAGCGCGCTTCGCGCACCCTGCCCGCGCCGGCCGCGGCCGATGGATCACCCGCGGGAGGAGTCACCCGCACGTCGAACTGCACCCAGGTGCCCGCCGAGCGGCTGCCGGCGGTGCCACGGTAGCAATCGGAGCCCGACAGCGTCCCGACGCGTGGCGGGTTCTCGAAGTAGCGCCGGGTGAGCTCGCTGTATCTCACGCCGATCCGGGCTCACTTCCGCCGATCCGGCGCAGCCGCCGAACCGCCTCGGTGACGACGGCCGCAGCGGTGTCGATGTCGCGCTCGCTGGTGAAGCGGCCGAGGCTGAAGCGCAGACTGCTCTCCGCAAGGCGATCGTCGCGGCCCAGCGCGCGCAGCACATACGAAGGCTCCTGCGTCGCTGACGTGCACGCGGAACCGGTCGAGACGGCGAGGTGCGGTCGCACCGCCGCGACCAGGCTTTCGCCTTCCACCTCCTCGAAGGAGACATTCAGCACATGCGGCACCGACGGCGCCCCGCCGCCGTTGCGCAGAACACCGCCGAGCCTTTGAAGCGAACACCACAGGCGCTCGCCGAGCGCGGCGATGCGCACACATTCGCGGGCCCGCGCTTCGCTCGCCAGCATGAACGCGGCACCCATGCCCACCGCCTGATGCGTGGCGACCGTCCCCGGGCGCAGCATACCCTCTTGTCCGCCGCCATGAAGGAGCGGCGTGAGGCGGGCGCCGCGCCGGCGCGAGACGATCAGGGCACCTGCGCCTTTCGGACCGTACGCCTTGTGCGCGGATACCGACATGAGGTCGACGCCGAGCGCGCCGAAATCGAGATCGCACTTTCCGACGCTCTGCGCGGCATCGACGTGCAGGCGCGCGGTGCCTGCTCGCCTTAAGTGCGCGGAGATCGCGGCGATGTCCTGGATGACCCCGATCTCGTTATTCACGTGCATGATGGATACCAGCACCGTGGCGGGGCGAATCGCCGCGGCAATTCGCGAAGGGTCGATGAGGCCGTTGCAGTCGGGCACGAGGTAGCTCACGCTCCAGCCCCGCCGCTCGAGCTCCCTGCATGGATCGAGCACCGACTTGTGCTCGGTGCGGGCCGTGACGATGTGAAGACCGGTGTCTCGGTAGTATTGCGCGGTGCCGAAAATCGCGAGGTTGTTCGCCTCCGTGGCTCCCGACGTGAAGACCACGTCCGCAGCCTCCGCCCCTATGGCCGCGGCCACCTGCGCGCGCGCCGCCTCGACGGCTTCGCTTGCCGCCTCGCCATAGGCATGGCTCGTGGACCCGGGGTTGCCGAACAGCCCGTCGCGAGTCAAGCACTCCGCCATGCGCGCCGCGACCTCGGGCGCAACCGGAGTGGTCGCGGCGTAATCCAGATACACGCTGGCCGCGCTCATTCGCGCGCGCGCCGTGCGGATTGGCCGCGCCGGCCCTGCACGGCGCTCAGGATGCCGCGCAGGATATTGAGCTCGTTGCGGTCGAGCTGGGCGCGATTGAAGAGCCTGCGAAGCCGCTCCATGAGATGCCCGGTGCGGTCCTCGAAATCGATTTCGTTCAGCACCTGAAGCAGATGCGCATAGAAATGCTCGACATCGGATGACGGCGCCAGGGGCAGCTCGAGCTGCACGCGCGAGGCGGGCTGCTCGCGCGCCATGAAGAGCTCATAGGCGAGCAGCTGCACAGACATCGCAAGATTGAGCGAGCAGTAAGCAGGATTCGCCGGAATGCGCACCAGCACGTTGCAGTGCTTCAAGTCCTCCGTGCCGAGGCCATAGCGCTCCGAGCCGAACAGCAATGCCGCGCGATTCTCCGCGCCGAGCCCGACGATGCGCGCCGCCACCTCGCGCGGCGTCGTGAACTCCCAGTAGTAGGAGCGCGGGCGCGAGGTCGTGCCGGCGATGAAGGCACAGTCCGCAATGGCCTCCGTGACGCTGCCGACCACGCGCGCATGCGCCAGGATGTCGTCGGCGCCCGCGGCGAGCGCGTTCGACTCGGGGTGGGGAAATGACCGGGGACGCACGAGCGTCAGATCCTCGAGCGCCATATTTTTCATGGCGCGCGCCACCGAGCCGACGTTGCCGGGATGACTGGGGTCGATGAGCACGATGCGAACCGGAGCGGCCATGCTCTGTTATTCTAGCGCCTATCGCTATGCAACCACTTCTCAACATCGGCATGCGCGCCGCGCGCCGCGCCGGCGATTTCATCGTGCGTAACCTGTCGCGTCTCGACTCGCTCAAGATCGACACCAAGGGACGCAACGATTTCGTGACCGATATCGATCGCAAGGCGGAGGCCGAGATCATCGCCGTCATCAGGCGCAGCCATCCCAATCACGCGTTCCTCGGCGAGGAGACCGGCCGTACGGGTGACAGCGAGTACGTGTGGATCATCGACCCGCTCGACGGCACCACGAATTTTCTGCATGGCTTTCCCACGTTCGCCGTCTCGATCGCGGTCGAGCACCGCGGCCGGCTCGAGCACGGCGTCATCTACGATCCGAGCCGCCAGGAGTTCTTCACCGCATCGCGGGGAGATGGAGCCCAGCTCGAGGGCAAGAAAATCCGCGTGAGCAGCCAGCGCGCGCTGGAAGGCGCGCTCATCGGCACGGGCTTCCCGTACCGCATGGCCGCCGAGCACATCGATGATTATCTGGCCACCCTGAAAGTGGTGATGAACACCGCGGCCGGCGTGCGCCGCCCGGGCTCCGCCTCGCTCGATCTCGCCTATGTGGCGGCCGGGCGCACGGATGGCTTCTGGGAGTTCGGTTTGAAGCCCTGGGACACGGCAGCCGGCGCGTTGCTCATCCGCGAGGCCGGCGGTCGCGTGGGCACGCCGGCGGGCGAGGAATATGCCCTCGGCCCGAACATCGTCGCCGGAAATCCGAAGGTCTATGAAGGCTTGCTGGCGGCGATCGGACCCTTGACGCCCAAGGCACTGCGCGAATAAACGCGGGGCGCTCGCCCGCAGTCCCGCCTTAGAGTGTGTGGTCCTCGGCGGGATTGGACCATCCGGCAGTCGCCACGCCGCCGGGCGTCGCCGCGCCGGGCGTCACCCCGGGCTCCTGCTGCTCCTCGGGTAATCGCAGCCGGCTGTGCGAATAGCCGTACACGAGATAGATCACGATGCCCACGGCGCTCCACAGCACCAGCCGCCACCAGGTTTCGGCGGGGAGCGAGGCTGCCATGCCGGCGCAGAAAATGACGCCCATCATCGAGGTGAACCAGACGGCCGGCACCCGGAAAGGCCGCGGCAGATCGGGCCGCGTGTAGCGCAGGATCAGGACGCCCAGGCATACCACGATGAACGCGATCAACGTGCCGATCGAGACCAGCTCTCCCAGAATTCCGATCGGCAGGCAGCCGGCAAAGATCGCCGCAAGGACTCCGGTGATCAGGGTCGATTTGTGCGGCGTCTTGAACTTCGGATGCACCGCGCCGAACATCTTCGGCAGCAGACCGTCGTGGGACATGCAGAGCCAGATGCGCGCCTGGGGAATGATCATCGTGATGATCACCGACGTGAGACCGAACAGCGCACCCCACACGACCCAGCTCGTGAGCCACTTGAGCTGCGGATGCGCCTCGAGGGCGACCGCAACGGGGGCCGCGTCGTTGAGCTGCTGAACCGGGACGAGCCCCGTCATGACGCTCGACATGAGCACGTAGAGCACCGTGCAGATCGCGAGGCTCCCGAGCATGCCGATGGGCATGCCACGCTGCGGATCCTTCGCCTCCTGCGCGACGGTCGACACGCCGTCGAAGCCGATGTAGGCAAAGAAGATGATGGCGGAGGCCTGCAGAATCCCGCTCCAGCCGAACTGGCCGAAGGTTCCGGTATTCGGCGGAATGTAGGGATGCCAATTGGCCGGGTTGACATAGAAAGCACCGAAGGCGATCACCGCGATCACGATGCCGACCTTGATCGCGACGATGATGGTGTTCACCAGCGCCGACTCCTTGATGCCCTTGTAGCAAAGCGCCGTGGCGGCGAGGATGATGGCGATGGCCGGGAGATTGATCACCGCGCTGGTCCGGTGCACCTGAAAGCCGACCTCCGCCGCCTCGAAAGGCGCCGAGCTCAGCCAGTCCGGAATGAAGTTGATGCCGTAGAGGTCGAGGAGCTTCACGAAATAACGGCTCCAGCCGACGGCGACGGTGGAGCACGCCATCATGTACTCGAGCACCAGGTTCCAGCCCACGAACCAGGCCACGAACTCGCCGAGCGTCGCGTAGCTGTATGCGTAGGCGCTGCCGGCGACCGGCACCATGGCGGCGAATTCGGAATAGCAGAGCCCGGCGAATGCACAGCCGGTGCCGGCGATGAGGAAGGAGAGGACGATGGCGGGGCCGGCGTGCTCCGCGGCGGCGAGGCCGGTCAGTACGAAAATGCCGGTGCCGATGATGCCGCCGATGCCGAAGGCGATGAGCGAGGGGATGCCGAGGGCGCGCACCAGGCGCTTGTCCGAAGCCTCGCGCTGGTAATGGGCGATGGGCTTGGTGGCGAGCATCCCTTTGATATTCATAACGATGTCCCGAAAGGCTCCATGGGTCGCACTCTACACGTTACCCCCGCCGCCGCAAGCGAATGTTGACCCATTCCGCAGCTCCGGCGAAACCGATCGCGAGATACAAATACCCCTGCGGAATCTCGATGTGCATCGACTCGGCGATGAGCGACCCGCCGATGAGCACCAGAAACACGAGGGCGAGCGCCTTCAAGGTCGGGTAACGGCCGATGAAGCGGCTCACCGCGGAGGAGATGGCCATCATCGCGAGCACGGAGACGACGATCGCCGCGATCATGACCTCGATGCGGCGGGTGAGCCCGATGGCCGTGAACACAGAGTCCAGCGAGAAGACGATGTCGAGGATGCCGATCTTCGCGATGATGAGCCAGAAGCCGCGCGCGGGCTTCACCGCGCGGCGGTCGGCCCGGCCTTTCAGAAGATCGAGGATCTCCTCCATGGTCTGAACGATGAGCAGCACACCGCCCCCGAACAGCACCGCGTCGCGCAGCGAGACTTGGGCTCCGCGCAGCGTGAACAGCGGGCGCTGCAAGGTCGTGATCCAGACGACCGACAGGAGCAGGCCGATGCGTGTCAGCATGGCGAAGCCCGATCCGAGGAATCGCGCGCTCGCGCGCCGGCGCGCCGGCAGCCGCTCGACCAGCACCGACAACAGGATGATGTTGTCGATGCCAAGGACGATCTCGAGCCCCGCAAGCGTGAGGAAAGAGATCCATGCCCTGGGGTCGAGCAGGATGGCCATCGCTACGGCAGACCGTCGACCTCTTCAGGACGGGCGAGCTTGCGCTCGAGCAGATCGTCGGTTCGAAGTCCCAGGTCGAGCGCGGCCGCCGCGGAGATGTAAATCGACGAATAGGTGCCGGCGATGATGCCGATCACCAGCGCCGCGGAGAAGCCGTGCAGCGTCTCGCCGCCGAAGATCAGCAGCGAGACCACCACCAGTAGGGTCACCAGCTTGGTCATCAAGGTTCGCGACAGCGTCTGGTTGATGGACTCGTCGATGACCTGCGCGATCGGCAGCTTGCGGGCGTTGCGCGCACGCTCGCGTACCCGGTCGAAGACGATGACGGTGTCGTTGAGCGAGTAGCCGATGACCGCGAGGATGGCGGAGATCGCCGTCAAGTCGAACGTGATCTGCGTCAGGGCGAAGAACCCGAGCACGCAGATCGGGTCGTGCAGCACCGCGAGGATGGCGCCGATCGCGAGCTTGAACGTGAACCGCATGAGCACGTAGATCATGATGAGGAGGAGCGTCGCCGCCAGTGCCCACGCGCCGTGGACGAAGAGCTCCTGGCCGACCTGCGGGCCCACGACCTCGGTGCTCAGAAGCTTCACCCCGGGGTCGCTGGTCTTGAACACATCGAGGATCTTCGCTCCGACCTGCTCACCGGTCACGCTGGGATCGGGCGGCAGACGCACGAGGATGTCGCGCGAGCTGCCGAACGCCTGCACCTGCGCCGCGTTCACCCCCGCCTTGGCGAGCCCCGAGCGGAGCTGGTCGATGTTCGGAGCCTGCGAGAAATTCGTTTCGATGTTCACGCCGCCGGTGAAGTCGATACCGAAATTCAGGCCGCGCAGTACCACCAGACCGAGCGATGCGACGATCAGCACGGCCGACAGCCCGTACCACACCTTGCGGGTGCGCATGAACGGGAAGCGCGTTACCTTGTGAAAAAACTCCATGGCGTCAGACCCTCAAGAAGCTCAGATGGACAACCGCTCGACCTTGCGCTTACCGCCGTAGATCAGCTGGACCAGAGTGCGGCTCCCGAGGAGCGAGGTGAACATCGAGGTGAATATGCCGAGCACCAGCACCACGGCAAAGCCGCGCACCGCGCCCGTGCCGAACAGCCAGAGCACCACGCCGGCGATCATCGCCGTGATGTTGGAGTCGAAAATCGCCGAGAACGCCCGGTCGAATCCCGCGGTGATGGCGGCGCGCGGCGACACGCCGTTGCGCAACTCCTCGCGAATGCGCTCGTAAATCAGGATGTTCGCATCGACCGCCATACCGACCGTCAGCACCACGGCTGCGATGCCCGGGAGCGTCAGGGCTGCACCCACGAGCGACAGGAGCGCCGTGAGCAGCACCACGTTGGCGAGCAGCACGAGATCGGCTACCAGGCCGAACACCTTGTAGTACACCGCCATGAAGACGAACGCCGCCAGCATGCCGAACACCATGGCGTGCACGCCCTTGGTGATGTTGTCCTGACCGAGGCTCGGGCCGATGGCGCGCTCCTCCACGGGCGTGAGCGGAGCCGCGAGTCCGCCGGCTCGCAACAAGAGCGCGAGCTCGCGACCCTCGATGGGATTTACTCCGGTGATCTGGAAGTTGTTGCTGAACACGCCGCGGATGGTGGCGCGGTTGATGACTTCCTCGGTGGTGCGGTCGACCTCGACACCCTGGGCGTTCTTCTCGCGCGAGCGGTCGATGAACACCACCGCCATGAGATGGCCGATGTTCTCCTCGGTGTTCCTCAGCATCTTCGCCGCGCCGCGCGCGTCGAGGCTGACCGACACTGCGGGCCCGTCCTGTGTATTCGGCTGAAAGGAGGCGTCCGTGAGCTGATCGCCCGTCACGACCACCTCGCGCTTGAGCAGCACGGGCTGCTTGTCGCGGGTGTAATAGAGCTTCGCGCCGAGCGGCACATGCCCGGTGGCGGCGGCCTCGAGCGGGTTGTCGTTCTCATCGACCATGCGAAACTCGAGCGTCGCGGTCTTGCCGAGGATCTTCTTCACCTCGGCGGAATTCTGCAGGCCGGGAAGCTGAATGGCGATGCGGTCGACGCCCTCGCGCGCGACCTGCGGCTCCGAGACCGCGAGCTCGGGGCTGTTCAGGCGGTTGCGCAGGATGACGATGTTCTGCTGGACCGCATAGTCCTGCCGGTCCTTGATCTCCTGCGGCGTCAGCGCGAGCTCGAGAGCCGGCGCCCCACCGACCGTGGTCTCCGTCAGGTGCAGGCCGCGGTTGTCGGCGAGAATGGCCGCCTTGCCCTTCGCAAGGCTGTCCGAATCGCGGAACAGCACGCGGACGCGATTGCCGGGATAGTCCACCACCACGTCCTGGTACGGGACGTGCGCATTGCGGAGCGATGCGCGAAAGTCCTGCTCGCGGTGATCGAGAAGCTGCTTCACCGCGCCCGGCGACGTCGACCTGATACACGAGGTACACACCGCCGCGAAGATCGAGGCCGAGCTTCAGAGGGCTGAGCCCGAGGCCACGCATCCAGTCCGGCACCCGCGATGCCTGGGTGAGCGCCACGGTGAATTCGTTGGGGCGCGCCTCGGTGATGACGTCCCGCGCCTTCAACTGCTCCTGCACACTGGAGAAGCGCAAGGTGAGGCGCCCCTGATCGAGAAAGACGCCCGTGGGCTTCACCCCCTTGGAATTCAGAAGCTGCACGACGGCGTCGCGGTCGCCCGCCGCCACCGCCGCGCGGTCGCGCGCAAGCTGCAGGGCATTCTCCTCGCCGAACAGATTCGGCAAGGCGAGCAGGATGGCGAGCGCGATCGCGACGGCGAACAACGCCATCTTCCAGCGGGGGTACGAGATCATGCGCTCTTGACCGTACCTTTAGGCAGGAGCTGCGCCACTTGATGCTTCTGCAGCTTGACGCTCACGCCGTTCGCGACCTCGAGGGTGAGGAATTGATCCCCGACCGAGACCACCTTGCCGAGGATGCCGCCGGTCGTCGCGACCTCGTCGCCCTCGGCGATCTTCGAGAGCATCTCGCGCTGCTCTTTGGCGCGCTTGTTTTGCGGCCGGATGAGCAGGAAATAAAACACCACGAGGAGCACCAAGGGAAGCATCAGTGCGCTCATGATTCCTTGACCGCCGGCGCCGGCCGCCTGGGCCTGAGCCGTGTTGATGAAGAAGTCCATCGTGTTTAACCCCGTTTCGTGCGGCACACGCCGCAAGGCAAAGCCGGGCAGTATACAGCAGGCCGCCTCAATCGGCTGCCGCCGCGGGTCCCTCCGGAGCGCCGCCCTCGGCGGCGCCTTCGCGCTGCAGCGCCCGGAACTCGGCCGCATAGGCCGCCATCCGGCGCGCCTCGATGGCCGCGCGGATCTCGGCCATCAACCGCAGATAAAAATGCAGGTTGTGGACGGTGTTGAGGTGGGATCCGAGGATCTCGCCGCACTTGTCCAGGTGGCGAAGATAGCTGCGGGAGTAATTCCGGCAGGTGTAGCAGCCGCAGCCATCCTCGATCGGGCGGGTATCCTTCTGATGCGCCGCGTTACGGATGTTCAATACCCCACGCCGGGTGAAGAGGTGACCGTTGCGCGCATGCCGCGTCGGCATCACGCAATCGAACATGTCGACGCCGCGCAGAACCGCCTCGAGGATGTCTTGCGGCCGCCCGACACCCATCAGGTAGCGCGGCTTGTGCGCCGGCATCTGCGGGGTGAGCCCTTCGAGCACCTCGAGGCGCTCTTGCTCGCTTTCCCCGACCGCGAGCCCGCCGATCGCGAGTCCGGCGAATCCGATCTCCTCGAGCGATGCGAGCGAGGCGGTGCGTAGATGCCCGTACACCCCGCCCTGCACGATCCCGAAGAGCGTGCCGGGGGGCTCGCTCGCGTGATACGCGCGCGCACCGCGCAGTGCCCAGCGCATCGAGAGCTCCATCGATGCGCGCGCTTGCTCTTCGCTTGCGGGATACGGGGTGCATTCGTCGAAGCTCATCGCGATATCGGAGCCGAGCACGCGCTGGATGCGCATCGATTCCTCGGGGGAGAGAAATACCGGCGCGCCGTCGACGGGCGAGCGGAAGCTCGCGCCCTGCTCGCTGATCTTGCGCATCTCTTTGAGACTCCACACCTGGAAGCCGCCCGAGTCGGTGAGAATCGGACGCTCCCAGTGCATGAAGCGGTGCAGTCCCGCGTGAGCCTCGATGACCTCGAGTCCGGGCCGCAGGAACAGATGGAAGGTATTGCCGAGAACGATCTCGGCGCCCGCCGCCACGAGCTGCTCGGGCGTCATCGCCTTCACCGTCCCGTAAGTGCCGACCGGCATGAATGCCGGCGTATCGACGCGGCCGCGCGCGAAGTCGAGCCGGCCCCGGCGCGCGCCACCATCGGTGGCGAGCACCTCGAAACGCATGCGGGCGGGGGCGCTCATGGTGCCGCGAGGGCGCCGGCCGCAGGCGTCAGGAACATGGCATCGCCATAGCTGAAGAAACGATAGCGCGCCGCCACGGCGTGGGCATAGGCCGCTTTCAGCGCGCCGGTTCCGGCGAAGGCCGCACACAGCATGAGCAACGTCGACTCGGGCAAGTGAAAGTTCGTCACGATCGCATCGACGGCCCGAAATTGATAGCCGGGCCGGATGAACAGGCGCGTCGATCCGCGGTAAGGGCAGAGCTCGCGCGTCCGGCCCGGGCCGGACACCGCGGCCGCGGCCGTCTCCAGGCTTCTCACGACCGTGGTGCCCACGGCGACCACGCGCCGGCCTCCAGCGCGCGCGGCATTGATCGAGGCGCAGGCGCTCGAGTCCACCTGCAGGTATTCCAGGTGCATCTCGTGGCGGTCGATGTCCTCGACCCGCACCGGCTGGAATGTGCCCGCGCCGACGTGCAGCGTCACGAAACAGCGCCGCACACCGCGCCGTTCGAGCTCTGCGAAAAGATCGGCATCGAAGTGCAGTCCGGCCGTGGGCGCGGCGACCGCGCCGGCAGCGCGCGCGTACACGGTCTGATAGCGATCGCGATCGCCGCTGTCCGGCTCGCGGCCGATGTAGGGCGGCAGGGGAATCTCGCCGTGCGTCTCGAAAAATTCGAGCACATCGCCCGAGAACTTCAATCGAAAGAGATCACCCTCGCGCTCGACCATGCGGGCAGCGTGGCCGCCGGGCAGTCTCAGCAGAACACCGGGTTTCAAGCCCTTGCTCGCCCGCGCCTGCACGAGCGCGGTGTCCGCGGTCTCCGCGCGCTCGAGCAGGAGCTCGACTTTGCCGCCGCTCTCCTTCGATCCCCGCACCCGTGCGGGCACGACCCGGGTGTCGTTGAAGACGAGCACGTCCCCCGCCTCGAGCAGCAAGGGAAGCTCCCGGAACATGCGGTCGACGATGCGCCCGCTCGAGCCGTCGAGCGCGAGCAAGCGGCTCGCGGAGCGCGGCGTCACCGGACGCTGCGCGATCAGCTCTGCCGGAAGCTCGAAGTGAAAGTCCTTGCGCTGCATCCTGAATCAATACTACCAATCAAGGCGATCGCATATACTGCCGAGTCTGGCATGCCCGGATGGCGGAACTGGTAGACGCGCCGGACTCAAAATCCGGTGGTGGCGACACCGTGTGGGTTCGATTCCCTCTCCGGGCACCAGGCCCTTAAATTTATGGATGCCCATTGAATTTCTGCAGCCACTGCGGCTCGCCCGTAGTATCCAAAATTCCGGAAGGGGATCATCTGCCGCGCTTCGTGTGCACGAGCTGCAGCATGATTCATTACAAGAATCCGCTCCTCGTCCTGGGCTGCGTTCCCGAGTGGCAGGACAAGATCCTGCTCTGCCGGCGCGCGATCGAGCCGCGCCGCGGGTTCTGGACGGTACCGGCGGGTTTCATGGAAAACGGCGAGACCATGGAGGCGGCGGCGGCGCGCGAGTGCTACGAGGAGGCGCTCGCGAGCGTCGAGATCGGCTCGCTTCTCGCCGTGGTCAACGTCACGCATGCGGGGCAGGTGCACGTGATGTTCCGGGCGCGGCTCGCCGCACCGCAGTTCGCGCCGGGACCGGAAAGTCTGGAGGTCGGCCTGTACGACGAGGCCGACATTCCCTGGGGTGAGCTCGCGTTTCCCAGCGGCGAGTACACGCTGCGTCAGTATTTCGCGGATCGCGCCGCCGGCCGGGAGGACTATCATTTCACCGAGCTGACGCGGCGGCTCAAGACATAGCGTCGAGTCGCTGTGGCAGAATAGCGGTCGGCGCGGGCCGGTCATCGAGCCGGCTGTTTCAATTCAAATCATCGAGAAGGGTAAGTCATGGCGTTCGTGGTCACCGAAAGCTGCATCAAGTGCAAATACATGGACTGCGTGGAAGTATGTCCGGTCGACTGCTTCCACGAGGGCCCGAATTTTCTGGTGATCGACCCGGACGAGTGCATCGACTGCACGCTGTGCGAGCCCGAGTGCCCGGTGGAGGCGATCTATTCCGAGGAGGAGATACCCGCGGGCCAGGAGGACTTCAAGCGGCTCAATGCCGAGCTCGCCAAGAAATGGCCCGTGATCAGCGAGATGAAGGAGCCGCCCGCCGATGCGAAGGAATGGGAAGGCGTGAAGGACAAGCTCAAGCTCCTCGAGCAGTGAGCGGCGCCTAGCGCTGCGCGACCTGCAGCTGCTTGATGGCCTTCACCAGATCGCGGGGCGGCATGTATCCGTTGATGAAATCCCCGCTCTCCGTGAGGATGGCGGGCGTGCCGCGCACACCGAGGCTCTGTCCGAGCGCATATTCGCGTGCGACCGGCGTCGGGCCGCAGGATTTGTTCATATCGAGCTGCGCGCCGGCCTTGGCCCGCGTGAGCGCCTCATTGCGATCGGCGGAGCACCAGACCACCTCGGCCTTGCGCCAGCTCTCGGTGTTGGGTCCGGTGCGCGGATAGAACAGATAGCGCACGCGTACCCCGAGCTTGTTGAGCTCGGCCATGTCGCTGTGAAGCTTGCGGCAATACTGGCAATCGACGTCGGTGAACACCGTGATGGTGTAGAGCGGATTCTTCGGCGAGAAGATCAGCATTTCCGATTCGGGCACGCCGTTGATCAGCACCATTCGGGCGCGCGAGCGCAGCGTCTCGGTGAGATTCGCGCGGGTCGCCATGTCGTACACGTTGCCGTCCATGAAGTACTTGCCGTCGGCCGTGAGATAGCTCACCTCGGCGCCCTGCACGAACTGGTAGATGCCGGGAATCGGGGACGGTGCGAGGTCGTCGATCTTGGTGCCGGCAGGCAACAGCTTGACCAGCGCCACCCGCGGATCGGCGGCCGCATGCGCATCATGAGGGTCCGCAGGGGTCTCCGCTGCCCGCGCCTGAACGCCGGAGCACGCAAGACCTAGGGCCGCCAGCAAAAACACCGTTCTCAGCATCGAACACTCCGTGGAAACACGCGAAGTGCTTTGACTACGCGACGCGCCGCGGGTTCACCGATTCTATCCGCGCGGATGATGCTGCGTGTGCAGCTCTTTCAGGCGCTCGCGCGCGACGTGGGTGTAGATCTGCGTCGTCGACAGATCGCTGTGGCCCAGCAGCATCTGCACCACGCGCAGATCGGCGCCGTGGTTCAGCAGGTGGGTCGCGAACGCATGGCGCAGCGTATGCGGCGACAGCTCCTTCTCCACGCCCGCCTTCTTGGAATATCGCTTGATGATGTGCCAGAACGCCTGGCGCGTCATGCGGTCGCCGCGGCGGGTCGGAAACAGATAATCCGTCTGTCTCTCGAGAAGAATCTCGACGCGCGGGCCCTGCATGAATTGCTGCAGCCACTTCACCGCCTCGTCGCCCAACGGAATCAGACGCTCGCGATTGCCTTTGCCGATGACGCGCATCACGCCTTGGTTCAGATTGACCTGGTTGTGTTTGAGGCTCACCAGCTCCGAGACCCGCAGGCCCGTGGCATACAGAACCTCGAGCATCGTCCGGTCGCGGTGCCCCAGCGGATCGGTGACCAGCGGGGCCTCGAGCAGCGCGTCGACCTCCGCCTCGGTCAGTGACTTGGGCAGAGATCGGCCGATCTTCGGCATCGCGATCTGCGCGGTCGGATCGACTGCAATCAAGCCCTCGCGCACCATGAACCGAAAGAAGCGCCGAAAGCTCGACAGCTGGCGGGCCGTGGAGCGTGGACGCGAGCCACCCTCGACGCGCGCGGCGATGAATCCGAGGAGCTCGATGCGCGTCGCCTTGAGCAGCGCGCTCTCGCGCTCATCGAGCCAGCGGGAGAGTGCGGTCAGATCCGCGCGATATGCCGCCAGCGTGTTGGCGGACAGCCCGCGCTCCATCCACACGGCATCGAGGAATCGTTGCAAGGCCGGATCGGGTGCCTCACGCGGCGGTACTCCCGCACCGGCGCTGCGTGTATAAACCGACCGTTTGAGAGCCGTCGCCATAATGTCCCGCGTGGAAGTCGCACGAAATGGTGCTTGTACGCGCTACTTCAGTATGCGAGGCGCAGTTGCAGGGGGGCGTGACCAGCCTCACAGTACTTCGGAAGTATTAACATAAGGAGAACCAGATCACAGAAGTCACTCGCCGGACGTTCAGCGGGCGCGCGTTCACGGCTTATTGTCTCGCGTTGTTCGTCGTCCTGGCTTTGACCGCCCTCACGGTTAACCTCTTCGTGCCCCCTTTGCGGGCGCGGCGAAGGGTGGCCGGCACTCTCGCGCGCGCATTCTTCCGGGGCGCCGGAATTCCCTTGGAGGTCGAGGGCCTGGATCGGCTGCCGAAAGAGCCCTGCATCGTCGTCGCCAATCACGCAAGCTACATCGACGGCATCGTCGCCGCGGCGGCCCTGCCGCCCGAGTTCGCGTTCGTCATCAAAAAAGAGATGGACCGGGTGCCGCTCGCCAGTCTGCTGCTGCGGCGCCTCGGATCCGCCTTCGTGGAGCGGTTCGATCGGCACAAAGGAGCCGCCGATGCCCGCCGGGTCTGGAGGCTGGCTGCGGAGGGGCAGTCCCTCGTGTTCTTTCCGGAAGGAACATTCGATACCACCCGTCAGGTGCGTAAGTTCCTGGGTGGCGCCTTCGCGACCGCCGAGCGGTCGAAGATGCCGATCGTGGCCGCGGCGATTCTCGGGACCCGCGACGTGCTGCCCCCCGGCGGCATCATGATCCATCGAGGAGCCATCCGTTTCGAGGTGCTGGAGGTGCTCGAGGCGCTCGAGGTGGCAGAAGTCCGCGAGCGCAGCCGGCGGCTCATTGCCGCGGCGGTGGGCGAACCGCTGGCTCCGTAAGCTGCGGCGCAGCGGGCCGATGGCGCACCGCCGCGCTATAATTGCCGCTCACATCTTCCACTCTCAGGAAATTGCCATGAGCTCGGATCCCGTCGTCATTCTGGCCGCCCGCCGTACTCCCGTGGGCGCGTTTCAAGGTGTTTTTGCCGGTCTGTCGGGCCCCCAGCTCGGCGCGGCGGCCATCAAGGCGGCACTCGCGGATTCCAAGATTCCGGCGGCCGAGGTCGACGAAGTCATGATGGGCTGCGTGCTCTCGGCCGGGCTCGGGACAGGCGCCGGCTCGACAAGCTGCCCTGGGCGCCGGAATTCCCTCGAGCACCCCGGCCACCACCGTGAACAAGATGTGCGGCTCGGCCATGCGCACCGTCATGCTCGCGAGCGATCAGATTTTGGCCGGCTCGGCGCGCGTGATCGTCGCCGGGGGCCTCGAGTCGATGACCAACGCCCCGTACCTCTTGCCGAAGGCACGCGCGGGGTACCGCATGGGACACCAGGAAGTTCTCGATCACATGTTCTTTGACGGCCTGCAAAGCCCCTGGGATGGAAAGCTGATGGGCTGCTTCGCCGATGCAACGTCGGCGAAGTACGAATTCAGCCGCGCCGCCCAGGATGATTTCGCGCGTGAATCGGCGCGGCGCGCCCAGGCGGCCGTGGCGAGCGGCGCCTTCGCGGATGAGGTCGTCCCGGTGAGCACGAAAACCCGCAAGGGCGAAGTGCTCATCGAGAAGGACGAGACGCCGGGCACCATCGACATAGCCAAGATTGCCGGGTTGAAGCCCGCCTTCGGCAAGGACGGGACCGTGACGGCCGCAAGTTCCGCAAGCATCTCCGACGGCGCCGCCGCCGTGGTGCTGGCGCGGGAATCGTTCGCCAAGGAGCGCGGGCTCAAGCCGCTGGCCCGCATCCTCAAGTACACGAGCTTCGCGCGCGAGCCGGAGTGGTTCACCCTCGCCCCGGTCGGCGCCATCCAGAAGCTGCTGAAGCAGCTCGATTGGCAGCCTTCGGACGCCGACCTTTATGAGATCAACGAGGCATTCGCGGTGGTCACGATGGCGGCGATGAAGGACCTGGGCCTCGATCACGCCAAGGTCAATGTAAACGGGGGCGCCACGGCGCTCGGCCACCCCATCGGTGCCACGGGGTCGCGCATCCTGACGACCCTGATACACGCGTTGCGGAGCCGCGGTAAGAAGCGCGGCATCGCGGCCCTGTGCATCGGCGGGGGCGAAGCGACGGCAATCGCCGTCGAAGTGCTCTGATCAGAGGGTAAACAAAGCGGGGGTGGGCGTCCCTGCCCTGACCATGCCCAGTCCATTGGCCGTCCTTGGTTCGCAGCGTCCTTGGCTTCAACCATGGTGTTCCCCATGGATAACAGCGACGTTCGTACGGAAATACCCTCATCGCCTGTCCGCCAGGCGGACGCGCTCCCGCCAGACGCCCGGCACTGCCTGGCGGCCGGCGGTTTATGGTCTACTACGCCGCGATTTTTGAGCACCGCCCGAGCGAAGGATCCATTCGATGACTGAGACTGCACGTGACGTGATGGAGTACGACGTCGCCATCGTCGGCGCAGGCCCCGCCGGCCTCGCCTGCGCCATCCGCCTGAAACAACTGAAGCCCGACCTGAGCGTGTGCGTGCTCGAGAAGGCCGCGACACTCGGCGCGCATTCCCTGTCCGGTGCGGTCATGGAGCCCGGACCGCTCGATGAGCTCCTGCCGGGCTGGCGGGACCATCCGCCGGCCGTCTGCGTGCCGGCGCTGCGCGATGAGTTTCTCTTCATGACGCCCCGCAAGCGCTACCGACTGATGACCCCGCCGCAAATGGCCAATCACGGCAACTTCATCGTGTCGCTGGGCCAGCTCGTGCCCATCCTCGGTGCCGAGGCCGAGAAGCTCGGAGTCGATGTGTTCGCGGGCTTCGCGGCGGCCGAGGCGCTGTTCGACGAGGCAGGGGCGGTCAAGGGCGTACGCATCGGCGACATGGGCCTCGAGAAGAACGGCGAGCCGGGTCCCAACTACGCGCCGGGTCCCGAGATCCACGCGAAGATCACCATGTTCTGCGAAGGCTGCCGAGGCAGTACTTCCAAGCAGCTCATCCGCCGCTTCAAGCTCGACGCCGGCAAGTCCCCGCAGACCTACGGCCTCGGCTTCAAGGAGCTGTGGCAACTGCCCCCGGGTCGCGTGCAACCGGGCCTCATCCAGCACACCCTCGGCTGGCCGTTGGACAACCGGACCTACGGTGGCAGTTTCCTCTACCACTTGAGCAACGATCGAGTGTACGTGGGGTTCGTCGTCGGCCTCGACTACGAGGATCCCCGCTTCAAGCCCTTCGAGGCGTTCCAGCAATACAAGAACCACCCCGAGGTGAAGGCGCTGCTGAAGGGCGGCGAGATCATCGCCGGCGGTGCTCGCACGGTGATCGAAGGCGGCTACCAATCGATGCCGACACTCGAGATGCCCGGCGCGCTGCTGGTCGGCGATGCGGGAGGCACTCTCAACACGCCCAAGATCAAGGGCATCCACCAGGCAATCCGCTCCGGCATGACGGCGGCTCAGCATTATGCGGAGACGGGCACGAGCGCGGGCTTCGACAAGCGCTGGCGAGAGTCCGCCGGCGGACGCGAGCTCTACACGGTGCGCAACATTCGTCCCGGCTTCAAGCACGGACTCTGGTGGGGTCTTGCGAACGCCGCGATCGAGACCGTCACATTCGGCAAGCTTCCCTGGACGCTCGCCAATCATGCGGACGACAAAGCCTTGAAACGCCTGGACGAGTACACCTCGCCCGACCGCCATTGGGGCGAGCGCGAGCTGCCCCCGCGCGATCGTTTGGCGTTCGTGTTCTTCGCCTCGACGACGCACGATGAGAATCAGCCGGTGCATCTGAAGGTCGCGGACTTGAATTTGTGCGCGACGCGCTGCGCACAGGAATTCGGCAACCCCTGCCAGAACTTCTGCCCCGCCAATGTCTACGAGATGGTGGCCGACGGCAGCGGCGGCAAGCGCCTGCAGATCAATTCCTCCAACTGCGTGCACTGCAAGGCCTGCGACATCAAGGAGCCGTACACGGATCAAATTACCTGGGTGACTCCCGAAGGCGGGTCGGGCCCCAACTATCAGAGTCTCTAGAATCCGCTTCACGCTCGCGAGCGCCGGCCCGAAGAGCGTGCGTGCGCGACTCGAGGCCGATGTAGCCGCTCACCGGCTGGAATCCGACGCGGCCCAGGCGCACGCGGCGGCGCGCCTGGATGCGCTCGCCGAGAATCTTCGCGCGACCTCGGTCGGCTTTCTCCAGGAGATCGGGTCGCGGATCTCCTGGCTCCCGCAGGGCCCGGCACGCCCGGGCCCGCGGGGCCTTTACCTCTGGGGCGGAGTGGGCCGCGGCAAGACACTGCTGATGGATTCTTTCCATGCCTCGCTCGGTGCCGTGCGCAGCGAGCGTGTCCACTTCTATCATTTCATGCGCGATGTGCATGCGGAGCTTGCGCGCATCAAGGGCCGCACCGATCCGCTGGATCTGGCGGCTGCACGCATCGCACAGCGCGCCCGCGTGCTGTGCCTCGATGAGTTCTTCGTCTCCGACATCGCCGATGCCATGATTCTCTCCGGCCTCTTCCAGGGGCTGTTTCGCCGCGGGCTCACGCTGGTCGCGACCTCGAACACCGCGCCCCAAGAGCTCTATCAAGGCGGCCTGCAGCGCCAGCGCTTCCTGCCGGCGATCGAGCTGATCGAGGCGCACGTCGAGATCCTGCACCTCGACGCGGGGATCGACTACCGGCTTCGCAAGCTCGAGCAGGCGCCCACCTATCTCGATTCGAGGCTGCCCGGCACGGCGGCGGCGCTCGAGCAGCGCTTCGCCGCTCTCGCCGCCGGCGGCGCCGTGCAGATGGGCGCCGCACGCGCGGTCACGCTCGAGGTCGAGGGACGGCCGCTGCGCGCACGCGCGGTCGGGCCGGACATCGCGTGGTTCGGGTTCCGCGAGCTCTGCGAGGGTCCTCGCAGTCAGAACGACTACATCGAGCTGGCGCGGCGCTACGGCACCTTGTTCATCACCGACATACCGCTGTTGACACCGCAGGATGAGGATGCGGCGCGCCGCTTCATCATGTTGATCGACGAGCTCTACGATCGCGGCGTGAAGCTCGTGGTGTCGGCCGCCGCGCCGCCGGCGCTGCTCTATCGCGGCGAACGCTTGCGGCTTGAATTCGAGCGCGCAGCCAGCCGCCTCGTCGAGATGCAAACGCAACACTATCTTGCGGGAAGCCATCGTGCGTGAGATGGCGGCGCTGCGCATTTTGAGCGCCGGCCTGCCGGCCCTGGCATAATCGCACGCGCGTGCGCGGTGAGCGCCCCGCGCCTGGGGATGAGCGCGAAAAAAAATGGATCGAGTTTCGAAGGTACGCACATGCACCAAGCGAGCACAGAGCAATACCGCAAGAACGTCGCGAGCGTGATCGCGGCTGCCGCAGTTCTTCGCAAGTCCGGGCGCGCGGCGCAGACCAAGCGGTTTTTGGAGGCGTATTACGCCAACGTCGATGCGAACGACATGGCGGCGCGCGACCCCTCGGCGCTTGCGGGCGCGGCGCTGTCGCATCTTCAATTCGCTCACCGGCGCCGCGGCCGGGCGCTGGTGCGGGTCTTCAATCCGACGCTCAAGGAGCACGGCTACACCTCGCCGCACACGATCATCGAGATGGTCAACGACGACATGCCGTTCTTGGTCGATTCGATCGGCTTGGCGGTGGCGCAGCGGTCCTTGACCATGCATTTTCTGGCGCACCCGATCTTCTCGGTGGCGCGCGATGCAGCGGGTGTGCTGCGCAGCCTCGAGGAGCGGGGGCCGGCGACCGACCGCCATCGGCGACTGGAGTCGTTCCAGCACGTCGAGGTCGACCGCATCGTCGATCCCGCGCTGCTCGAGTCGCTGCGCGCCGATATCGAGCGCGGCATGCGCGATGTGCGGGTGGCGTGCGCCGACTGGGCGAAGATGCGGGCTGCGGCGCGCCGCACCGCGGACGACCTCAACGTCCTGCACGCCCGCCTCGATGCACGCGACGTGAGCGAGGCACAGGCGCTTCTCGCCTGGATGGAAGACCGGCATTTCACGTTCCTCGGCTTCAAGGAATACCGGCTGACCAGCCGCAAGGGGAAGGATGCGCTCGAGTCCGTGGAGGAGACCGGCCTTGGGATCCTGCGCACCGGTCACAAGCGTCCGCCCAGCATCACGCGCACCTTGCCGGGCGACATCCGCCGCCAGAGCCGCGCACGCGACCTGGTGCTCGTCACTAAAGCGAATTTGCAATCCTCGGTCCATCGCGCCGGCTACCTCGATTACGTCGGCGTCAAATACTTCGACCCGGCGGGGCGGTTGATCGGCGAGCGGCGCTTCCTCGGACTGTGGACATCCTCCGCCTACAACTCGAACCCGCGCGAGATTCCCCTGGTGCGGCACAAGGTGAGCCAGGTCGTGCAGCACTTCGCTCTCGCCCCGGACAGCCACGACGGCAAGGCGCTGCAGCACATCCTGGAATCGTTTCCGCGGGACGAGCTGTTCCAGGCGAGCGTGCCCGATCTCATCCGGCTGGTGACGGGCATCTTCGGGCTGCAGGAGCGGCCGCGGGTGCGCCTGCTGCTCCGTCGCGATCCTTTCCGGCGGTTCTATTCCTGTCTCATTTTTGTGCCGCGCGAGAAATACAACACGCAGGTGCGTCAACGCATCGAGCGTGTCATCGGCGATGCCCTCTCGGCGATCGGCATGGAGTCGCAGGTGCAGATCGCCGAATCGAATCTCGCGCGCATCCACCTCGTCGCGCGCACCCAGCCGAGCGAGTCGGTGCGCATCGACGGCGATGCCCTCGAACTCCAAGTCGCGCTCGCCGTGCGCTCCTGGGCCGACGACTTCAAGGCCTCGTTGCTCGCACGTTTCGACGAGGCCTATGCGCTGCAGCTGTTCGATACGTATGCGCAGGCTTTCCCAGCCGCCTACACCGAGGATTTTTCGGGAGACGCGGCGGCGCTCGACGTGACCTTCCTCGAGGCGGCGGTTCGCGAGCCCGAGCGGCTGCACCTCGATATTTATCGCCCCGATCCGCGCCGCAAGGAAAAATTCTTCCTCAAGATATTCCGCGTGCAGGAGGATGCGATCCCGATCTCGGACCTCTTGCCGATGCTCGAGAACATGGGTCTCAAGGTGATCGCGGAGCGTCCGTACGGACTCGAGCTCTCGGGCGGCCGCCGCGCCTGGATCCAGGATCTCGAGCTTCTCGTTCAGGGGAACGTGCGGTCGAAATTCGACGTGCTGGCCGCCGAGATCAAGAGCGCGTTCACCGCGGTCTGGACCGGCCGCATGGACAACGACGGCTTCAACCGCTTGACGCTGAGCGCGGGCATACCCTGGCGGCTGGTCGTCGTGCTGCGCGCGTACTGCCGCTACCTGCTGCAGACGGGTCTGCCCTTCAGCCAGGGTTACATCGCCCAGGTGCTGGCGAACAACCCGGACATGGCGCGCGGCCTCGCGGACGTCTTCATCGCGCGGTTCGATCCTGCGCTCGGCGACGCCGCCCGCCGCGGCGCGCTCGCCCGGCTCGAACAGCGCAATCGCGCGAAGCTCGAGGAAGTCACCCGCTCGGACGAGGACCGGATCCTGCGTGCGCTCGGGAATGCACTCATCGCCACGGTGCGCACCAACGCCTATCAGCCCGGTGCGGACGGGAGCTTCAAGGATTATTTGTCCTTCAAGCTCGAGAGTCAGAAGCTGCGGGAGCTGCCGCTGCCGAAGCCGATGTTCGAGGTATTCGTATTTTCCACGCGCATGGAGGGCGTGCATCTGCGCATGGGATATGTGGCACGCGGCGGAATCCGCTGGTCCGATCGCCGCGAGGACTTCCGCACGGAGATCCTCGGGCTCATGAAGGCACAACACGTCAAGAACACGGTCATCGTGCCGGTCGGGGCGAAGGGCGGATTCGTGGTGCGCAGGCCCCTCGTGGGCGATCGCGACGCGCAGCTCGCCGAGGTGGTGGCCTGCTATCAGACCTTGATCCGCGGAATGCTCGATCTCACCGACAACATCGTCGACGACAAGATCGTTGCGCCGCCTCGCGTGGTACGGCACGACGGCGACGATGCCTATCTCGTGGTCGCCGCGGACAAGGGCACCGCGACGTTCTCCGACATCGCCAACGCGATCTCCGAGGAGTACGGCTTCTGGCTGGGCGACGCCTTCGCCTCGGGCGGTTCCGCGGGCTATGACCACAAGAAGATGGGCATCACCGCGCGCGGCGCCTGGGAGTGCGTCAAGCGGCATTTCCGCGAGATCGGCACGGACATTCAAAGCCAGGATTTTTCGGTCGTCGGCATCGGCGACATGTCGGGCGACGTATTCGGCAACGGAATGCTGCAATCGCCGCACATCCGTCTGCTGGCGGCCTTCAATCATCAGCACATCTTCCTCGATCCGGATCCGGACGCGGCGCGCTCCTTCAAGGAGCGTCAGCGGCTGTTCCGCCTGCCGCGATCCTCGTGGGAGGATTATTCGAAGGCCGCGCTCTCGAAGGGCGGCGGCATCTATTCGCGCGCCGCGAAGAGCCTCTCGCTGTCGCGCGAAGTTCAGGCGCTCCTCGAGCTGCCGCGCCCAGGCGACGCCCAACGAGGTCGTCAGGGCGATATTGAAATCGCATGCCGACCTCTTGTGGAACGGCGGCATCGGCACCTACGTGAAGGCGAGCAGCGAAAGCAACGCCGATGTGGGCGACCGCAGCAACGACGCGGTGCGCATAGACGGCACCGAGCTCAATTGCAAAGTGATCGGCGAAGGCGGCAACCTGGGCCTGTCACAGCTCGGCCGCATCGAATTCGCGCGCCGCGGCGGACGGCTCAACACGGACTTCATCGACAACTCCGCCGGAGTGAATACCTCGGATGTGGAAGTCAACCTGAAGATTCTTCTGAACGGCGCGATGCGCGCGAAGGAGATCACGCGCGCCGCGCGCGATCGTCTGCTCGCGCAGATGACCGACGAGGTCGCGGCGCTCGTCCTGCGCAACAACTATCTGCAAGGGCAGGCCATCAGCACGGGCGAATTCCACTCCAAGGAGCGGTTGACCGAGAACGCCTCGGTGATCCGCGCGCTCGAGCGATCGGGCGATCTCAACCGCTCTCTCGAGTTCCTTCCTTCCGAGGAGGAGATTGCCGAGCGACGCAAGGCCGGCGAGGGCTTGACCCGTCCCGAGCTCGCCATCGTGCTCTCGTATGGCAAGATCTGGCTCTACAAGGCGCTCATCAACTCGAACGTCCCCGAGGATCCGTATCTGTCGGGCGAGCTCAACCGCTACTTTCCGGAACCCGTGCAGCGGCGCTTCCCCGCGCGCTTGAAGCGCCACCGCCTGCGCCGCGAGATCATCGCGACGGCCATCACGAACAGCCTGATCAATCGCATGGGTCCGGTGTTCCCGGTGCGTGCGCAGGAAGACACCGGCGCGGCCCCCGCCGCCATCGCGCGCGCCTACACGATCGCGCGCGAGATCTTCGCAGCGCGTGACATCTGGGCGCAGATCGAGGCACTCGACAACCGCATCCCGGCGGCGATCCAGTACACCGCCATGTATCAGACCACGCGCCTGTTGCGTCATGCGAGCTACTGGCTCCTCGAGAACTTGCGCGATACGCACGACATCGAGCGCGCGGTACGCCGCTACGTGGGGCCGGTGAGCGAGCTCTCGCGCGAGCTCGGCAGCGCCCTCTCGGCGACAGCGCGGGCGCGCTTGGACGCAGTCCGCGCGCGCCTCATCGAGCAGCGCGTGCCGGAGGAGCTCGCCACCCGCATCGCCTCCCTGGATACGATGCATAGCGCCCTCGACCTGGTGGAGGCGGCGGCCACGTCCCGGGTGCAGATCGGCTACGCCGCACGCACCTATTTCGAGCTCGGCGAGCGCATCGGGCTCACCTGGATCAGGGAGCAGATCGGGAGTCTGTCGGTGGAAGGTCAATGGCAGGCCGCCGCGCGGCGCACGATGCGGGATGATCTGTACGCACTGCAGCGCAAGATCACGGGGGCCGTGCTCAAGTGCAAGGGACGCGAGGCCTCGGCGCGCGTCGATCAGTGGGTAGGCCGGCACGCGGCGTCGGTCGATGCGCTGAAGCGCATCGTGGTCGATCTGCGTACCGGTGCGCCGCCGGATTTCGCGACGCTCTCCGTCGCGCTTCAGGCCGTGCGCCGGCTCGCGCAAGAATGAGCGTGGCGAGCGCCTTGCTCGATGAGTCGCCCTACGGCGTCGGCTATCTGCGCCGGCGAATCCTCGACGAGTTTCCGCTCGCGCGGCATATCGGCATCGAGGTCGAGTCCGCGGCCGACGACGGGGTGGTGCTCGCCGCGCCATTCGAGCCGAACGCCAATCACAATGGGACCGCGTTCGGCGGCAGCCAGTTCTCCGTTGCGGTCCTTGCCGGCTGGGCGTGGACGACACGCTATCTCGCCGTGCGGCAGCTGGCCGCTGACGCCGTGATCCAGGAGTCGACGATCCGGTATCTTGCGCCGGTGTACGGTCCGTTGCGGGCGGTTTTGGAGGCGCCGCGGCTCGAGCACATCGACAGATTCCGTAAAATGCTGCGCCGTGCCGGGCGCGGGCGGGTACGCCTGCACATCGACGTGTATGACGGCGCCACGCTCGCAACCCGGCTCGACGGTGTGTTCGCCGCAACGCTTCGATAGGAGAGCAGCTTGGTTGGAAAGTTGATTCTGGTCCGCCACGGACAAAGCATCTGGAACGTCGAGAACCTGTTCACGGGTTGGTATGACGTGGACCTCACCGAGACCGGCCGTCAGGAGGCCGTGCGAGCCGGACGCGAGCTCGCGCGCGAGCGCCTCGAGCCGCAGGTCGCGTTCACGTCCGTGCTCAAGCGCGCGATTCGCACGCTCTGGCTCATGCTCGACGCCACCGATCGAATGTGGTTACCCGTGGAAGGCAGCTGGCGCCTGAACGAGCGCCACTACGGCGCTCTACAGGGATTGAACAAGGCCCAAACCGTCGAGAAGCACGGTGAGGCGCAGGTCAAGATCTGGCGCCGCAGCTACGACATCCCGCCTCCCCCCTCTCCCTGGACGACCCCCGCCATCCCCGATTCGATCCGCGATACGCGGACCTCGACCCCGCTTTCCTGCCCGCCACCGAGTCGCTCAAGGATACGCTCGCACGGGTGCTGCCCTTCTGGGAGCGCCGCATCGTTCCCGAGCTGCGAGGCGGCAAGACGGTGCTGATCGTGGCGCACGGCAACTCATTGCGCGCGCTCGTGAAGATGCTCGACGGCATGTCCGAGAGCGACATCGTGGAGTTCAACATCCCGACCGGAATGCCCATGCTCTATGAGCTCGACGAACAGATTCAGCCGGTGAGCCGTCGTTTCCTGGGCGATCCCGCAGCCATCGCCGCGGCGCAGGAAGCCGTGCGCCGGCAGGCCGAGAAGAAGTGACGGGCCGCCGGCGAGGTGACGCTCAAGTGTCCGGAGCGATCGTGACCTTGAGTCCTGAGAGCTCGTCGGTGAAATCGACCTGACAGGACAGGCGGGAAGTCCCTGGCTTATAGTCGGACAGCTCCTGGAGGAGCTCCATCTCGTCGCTCTGCGGCTTCGGCAAGCGAGCGGCCCAGGCCGGATCGACATAGATATGGCACGTGGCGCACGAGCACAGACCACCGCAAATCGCGGCCACGCCGTAATCGAGCTCGCGCAAGACCTCCATGACCTTGAGACCGGACTTGCCCTCGACCTCGTGCTCTTTGCCGTCGCGGTCCACCACCGTCATTCGAGCCATTAAAATCTCCGTTCCAATGAGGCGCCGGGTCCTCCCGGACCCTCGCAAAGCGCTCTAGTGTGCCGGAAGTTCACCCACGCCACCACCCGCGCCGTGCGTGAGGCGCGCCATGCGCGCGCGGGCAGGACCGATAATGCGCTCGTCCGGTACACCCGTGGTACCGAGGTACACCGCGCTCCAGAGCACGCAAACGTAGTCATAGAGCCACGCCAGGTCCGCGAACCGCTGCCGCTCGCCCTCCGTCGGCGGTCGGCCGAAGTAGCTCGACTGCAGGAGCGCACGGGCTCGGTCATCGAGATCCGTATTGCACGCCCAGCCCGAGAGATCCCAAAGCGCCTCCGAGACATGGGCGTATTCCCAATCGAGCAGGACGAGACCGTTCTTCGCGGCGATGAGGTTCGCGGCGTGCAGGTCGCTGTGGCAGAGCACCAGGGGCTCGTGCGGCAGCGATTCGAGCGCCTCCAGGCGTCGCTCCGCCGCCTCGTCGAGATGCGCCCGCTCCCCGAGGCTGTGCGCCGCCGAGCTGGTCAAAAGTTGCGAGAGCGCGTCACGATAGCGGCTTATCCAATCCCGCGGGCCGAGAATCCGCGGGGGAAGCGGCGGCGGCAAGGCATGCACGCGGCGCACGAGCCGCGCGACTTGCGCAGCACCGGCGCCCCGGCGCGCCTCCGCCGCGCACAGCGCGTGTCCCTCGACCCAGCGCGCCACCAGGACGCCCTGCCGCGGCTCGCAGCGCTCGATGGCGGGAGCGAGGCCGGCGGCGCTCGCAACGGCGAGCACGCGGCACTCCCAATCGCGGTCGACACCCAGCCGCACCGGGTTCGGCAGGGGAATCCGAAGCGCATAGACGCGGCCCTCGCGCGTGGCGCGATAGCTCTCGTTCACGAGTCCCGAGTCGAGCAGCTCGAGCGAGACCGGGCCGCGGCCGGGCAGATATTGCAGGGCGGCCTGCTCGGCCGCGCTAGCTGCCATGAGCGGCGAGCGGCAGGCTCCTGCGCCACTCACGCATGCCGATGAGGATCAGCACCAGATAGAGCGCGAACAAGAGGACGGTCAGATAAAGTCCACGCGAGAAATACAGGAGCAGACTCGCCGTGTCGAGCACGAGCCACCAGTGCCAGTTCTCATAGATTTTGCGAGCCACCAGGAACGTGGCGAATACGCTTCCCCAGGTGACCAGCGAGTCGATCAACGGCGAGGCATCGGGCGTGTAGCGGCGCAGAAAATATCCGCTCAGCGCGGCGAGCGCGACGATCCCGCCCGCCGCCAGGGCGTTGCGCGCGGGAGGCCAGCGACTGACGTGGCTTGCGCCGTGATCGCCGAGCCTGCGCCATTGCCAGTAACCGTAGACCGCCATGATGGCGTAGAAGAGATTCAGTCCCGAATCCATGTACAGCCGCGCGCTGAAGAACACCCACGTATAAAGGCATGAGCTCACGAAGGCGGCCACCCAGCACGCGAGGGATTGGCGAATGGCCAAGAGCAGGTACGCCACCGCGAGCACGAAGGCGAGAATTTCGATCCAGCTCGTCGTGCTCCAGGCTTGCGCGAGCTGCCGCGTCAGCGCCTGCATCACGGCTCGGGCAACCTCGGCAGGACTTTCATGACGAATACCAGCTGCGGAGCGGCGGCCGCCGAGCGCTCGATCTCGGAGGCCACGACCGACATGATGCGATCGAGCGGTCCGAAGATCTGGGTGCTCAGAGCGTTCGTGAGCACTCGCAGCTCCGGGTACGTGTTCAGGCGATCGATGAATGCCTGAATGAGCGGCCGATAATTCTCGGCCAGGGGATACATGCTGATCTCGACGGCGCTGCGCATTTCACCTGCTCCCTACGCCGGCATTACCCGGTTCAGGTTCAACGGGTTCGCAGCGGTTCGCTGCATCTCAGGCCCCAAGGACCACCCCAAGGATTCGCTGGAAGTGTAGCCTGCCGTGCCGAGGCGTGCAAAACTCCCCCGCAAAGCCGCGAAGGCGCCGCCGAAACGGGTACCGAGTGCGAATATTCCAGGTCGATGCATTCACGAGCAATCGTTTCGAGGGTAATCCGGCCACCGTCGTGCTCGATGCGGATGGGCAGACCGATGCGACCCTCGGCGCGATTGCGCGCGAGTTTGCGCATGCCGAGGTCGCGTACGTGTCGGCCGCGAGCGGCACCGATCACGACCTGCGGGTGCGATTCTTCAATACGCGCAAGGAGGCGCCGTTCGTCGGTCATGCGACCATCGCGGCACACGCGGTGCTGCTGGCCTTGGGCCGGCGGGACCTCGGCGTGGTGCGTCAGGCGAGCGGCACCGGCATCGTCGAGGTGCACGCCGCGGCCCCGGACGGTGCGCCGCCCGGCGGCGGCCCTTTGATCGAATTTCGCCAGACCCTGCCGGAACTCGACAATCCGCTGCCCCTCAAGAGTACCTTACGGGTCGCGGAGGCATTGCGCCTGCCGGCGACCTCGCTCGATGAGGTGATGCCGGCGCGGATCGCGCGCAAAGGCAGCTCGCGGCTCCTGGTTCCGGTCGCAACTGCGCGAGCACTCGAGGGGCTGGCACCGAATTTCGACACCCTTCTCTCGCTCGGCCAGGAGCTCGGCACGGACGGTTTCTTCGTGTTCGCATTGAATCGGGGCTCGAGCACTCAGGGCATGAGGACCGAGTCGCGCATGTTCTGCCCCGCGCTCGGCATCAACGAGGACCCCGCAAGCGGCAATGCCCACGCCATGCTCGCCGCTTATTTGAGCGAGATGGGCCAGCTCGGCAAACACCAGAGCATGTTTCTCGGCGTCCAGGGCCGGCAGATGCATCGGCCGGCCCAGATCCACGTGCGCCTGGAGTGGGAGCGATCCGCTCTGACCGCGGCGCACATCGGCGGCCACGCGGTCATCGTGAGCGAGGGGACACTCGCCCCTTGAGCTTCAGCCCGTTGCGGCCGGCGCGGCCGCGGGCGCGAGCTTCAATGCGGCTGCCAGCGACGTGAGCTTGGCCTCGACATCCTTTGCAATCGAGACCGCCTCGGTCATGTTGCTGTTGCCGAACGCGCCTTGCGCCTTCGACCACTCGGAGGTCGCATCGCTCATGCCGGACTTGGCGGCGTCGAGGTCGATGTCCGCCGCCGCTTTGCGATTCCTTTTCTGGCTCAAGAAATCGATGCGCGACTGAATCGCCGCGAACAAACGAGGCACCGCGTCCGCGAGCGTCGCCCACTGACCGGTCAGATCCTTCGTGACCTCGGCCTTCTTGGCCGCGGCATCGGTCGCCAGGGCTTGTGCCTCGGCCAATAGCGCAGGCCCGCGCACGAGCACGGCCTTGTAATCCTGGGCCCCGTAGGCGGTCCTCAAATCATCGAGCTTCATCTGCACACCGGTGAGCTCGCCGGGAACGTACTTGGCCGCATCCTCCGAGGCGCCGGCCACGGTCGCCTCGATGGCGTGCATCATCTTCTGGGCCGGCTCACGAGGACTCGAGCAGCCGGCGATGAGCGCAAGGCTCGCCCAGACAGCCAGCGCCGCTCTCTCGCATCGATTCGCCGGCCGCATCCTCGTCATGCTACAGCTCGCGGCGCGCAAGATCGAGCCAACGCGCCTGCGCCCGTCGATAGTGCGCGGGCCCGAGGCGTGCGCCGTCCACCAGATCCTTGAGGATGTGCCGAGCCTCCTCGAGCTTCCCGCGGCGCTTGAGCACCAGGGCGTAGCGCAGGCGTGCTTCCGCACCGGGGTACTGCGGCGCGACCTCGGCATAGGCCCGCTCCGCCTGCTCGAGCGCACCGAGCTCCTCGAGTGTGCGCGCGTAGAGAAGGCCGGCCTGCGAGGAATTGAAATCGGGATTGTGTTGCCGCAGACGCTCGAGTGTGTCGCGCGCGGCCGGGTACGCCCGCATGCGCGAATTGCGCCTGTGCGAGACCGAGCAGCAGCGCCGGGTCGTGCTCGAAGATGCCCTTCAAGCCCCCCTGGTAGACTTCCGCCGCCTGCGCGAACTGGCCTCGCTCGCTCAGCTCATCGGCGAGGCGCCGGCGCGAATCGACGTTGCCCGAGACCTCGACCTCCGCCGCGGCGCGGCGCAGATCGCGGTCGGGATCGATCATGCGCCCGACGCTCGAGCGCGCGCGGCGCCCGGCTCTACCGCCGAAGAATTCCGGCAGGATCTCCACCACCAGATAGGCCAGCGCTCCGGCGACCGGCAGAAAAGCGATCGCCAGGATCCAGATCATGCTGCGGCCCGTCTTGATGACGTGCGCGATCAAGCCGACCTGCACGGCAAGCGACAAAATCACCATCAAGGACACGTTGGACTCCGATGAGGCGCAAGGCCGCCCGGTCGCCATTGTAGGCCGACACGCCCGCGCGGCGGCGGGTTCGATGCGAAGCCGGCCGCGCTAGCGCTCGGCGACCCGGATCTTGCGTTCGACCTCGCGGCACTTGGCCCAGCCGACATTCGACAGCGAATAGCCGAGTACGTGCTCCGAGCGAGCGTCGACGGTCACTTCCATCTCACAGCCGTGGAATCCGGCGGGCGCACCGTCCGGTTTCTGCGCGAGGAACCACACGTAGACTTGCTTGGTCGGCGTGGTGTCGATCTTGCGAGGCTGACCCAGCGCCTCCTCGAGCCGGCTCACCGGCTTGCCGACGCTGTCTGCGGCGATGCGGGGAACCGGCCGCACGGCATAGGTGCTGTGACAACCGGCGAATGTCAGAGCGGCGGCGGCAATGACCGCGGATTGCAGAGCGCGCGACATAATCAGACCCCGTGCGATGAGCGAGTATCCGAGTCTCCCTCAACCTCCGGTTCCTGCCGCAGACTCAGTTCGCAGAATGCACATCAAAAGCACGCGCCCGCCGCTCATGCAGATACAGTCTCCTCCGCACCCCGCGCGGCAAGTCCTCCGGGTGGTGCACGGCCATGACGAGCGCGATCCGTCGGCGCATGAGCCGCTCGAGCAGCTCCTTCATGAAGGACCGTTGCCGCGGGTCGAGTCCCGTGAGCGGCTCATCGAGCAGCAGCAGGAACGGATCGGCGGCAAGCGCGCGCGCCATCAAGGCGCGCCGCATCTGTCCATAGGAGAGCTCTCGCGGAGGGCGGGCGGCCACGCGGGTGAGACCGAAGAACTCGAGCCATCGGGTGGCAGCCCGCGAGTCCTCGGCCGTGGCCGGATCGGAGAGACCGATGCTCGCGTGGCGCCCGCTGGCGATGAGCTCACGCACGCTCACGTTCACCGCATAGTCGGTCTGCAGCTCGGGCGAGACGTATCCCACCCGGCTCTTCCACGCGGCGATGGGCGTGCCCGCGGGATACCCGCTCCGCTCGATGCGGCCGCCGAGCGCAGGCGAGAGGTCACCGTACAGCAGCTTCAGGAAGCTGGTCTTCCCCGATCCGTTCGCGCCGAACACCGCCCAATGCTCACCCTGGCGCAGCTCCCATGTCACGCCGCGCAGCACCGGTCGATAATCGACGTACAAGCTCACATCGCTCAAACGGACGAGCGGCGCGCCCACGCGCCGGCCGGTCCCGCGGGTTCCCGCGCGCGAGCGCGCCATCCCGCGCGGCGCGGCTTCCCCGGCCGCCGCTCGAAGCTGCGCGAGCGCCGCGTGTCGCAAAGGCTTTACGGCCCTGAGTCTTCCCTCTTCGAGCTCTATGATCCCACGCGTCCCGCGCGGCACATCGCACGCGCGATGGCTGGCGACGATCCAGGCGCCGCCGCGCGCCGACACGCCGCGCAGCACCCGATCGATGCGCCTGCGGTAGCTCGCATCCAGACCGTTATAGAGCTCATCGAGCAATAGCCAGTCGGGCGCGCGGCAGAGTGCGCGTGCGAGCAGCACGAGTCTTTTTTGACCGTATGACAGCGTGGAAAATCTGCGCGCCGCGAGTCGTCTCAACCCGCATGTCCGCAGGCAGGCTTCGATCGCGCGGCGCTCGGCGGCGGTAACGGGCGAAAGCAGCAGATCCGTGCCGTGAAGCCCGGTGGCGATGAGATCTTGCACGGCGAGGTCCCAGCCATAGCGGCTGTACTTGTCCTGGGTTTCCGCGCCGAGATAGGCGATCCGGCTTTTTGCCTCGATCACATCCACCACGCGCCTGCCGTGGCGGTAGGTGCGGCTTCCCGAGGCGGTCGGCGTCGGCCATACATCGCCCGCCAGGAGCTTCAGGAGCTGCGTCTTGCCGGCGCCGTTTGCGCCGATGAGCGCCCAGCGCTCTCCCGGATTGAGGTCGAGGGTCACACCGCGCAGCACCCAGTTGCGCCCCCGCTGCACGCCGACGGCGTGCAGCGACATGGTCAACGTCATCCTCGTGCGATCCGAAAGACGCCGGCGCGCTCCGAAATGCGGCCCTCGCGCTCGAGTTTGATCAAATGCGCCGTGAGCGTGAGCCTCGCCCATGTATGCCGCTCGGCCGGCACGTCGTCGTAGACCTCGGGCGTCAGCTCATCGAGCGTTGCACCCTCGCCGATACAGCGCAGCACCTTGTCCTCGCGCGCCAGGCGGTGCGCCCGCAGCAGCTCGATGACTCGCTTGCCGCGCTCCAAGACATCGCCGTGCCCCGGCGCAATCAGCTCGAAATCGTAGTCGCCAAGCTTTGCGAGAGAGCTCATGTAGGCCGCCATTTCGCCGTCCGGCGGCAAAATGACCGGGGAAACTCCGCCCAGCACGTGATCGCCCGTGAACAGCATCCGCGCGTTCGTATCGAGATAGCACACGCAATTGGACGCATGACCGGGCGTATGGATCGCGGTCAGCAAGACCTCGCCCAGCGTCAGCTGCTCGCCGTCGCGCGGCAGTCGTTGCGGACGGAATTCCTCGTCTTGACGGCCGTCGGCGGGCGGCGGCAGGCCGATCAGGCTTGCGCCCGTGGCGTGCGCGAGCCGCATCGCGAGCGGCGAATGATCGCGATGAGTGTGCGTGACGGCCACCCAGCGGATCCGCGGGCCCGCCGACTCGAGGATGTTGCGCAAATGAGCCGCATCGTCCGGGCCCGGATCGATGACGGTCACCTCGCGGTCTCCGAGCAGATAGGTGTTGGTTCCCGATCCGGTCATCAAGCCCGGATTGGGGGCACGGATGCGCCGCACCCCGGGTGCCAGCGACACGCTCGCATCGAGCGCTGCGGCTTCTGAGCTCAAGGTGACTGGTTCATCAAATTGGCCGGGCCGGTAGTGAACTCGGTCCCATTCTGACACCTAGTCTCATTCTGACATAGTTGCGATGGGCCGCGGAGCCGCTACACTGGGAGCCATGTCGAACTCTCCAAACGCACGACGGCTGGGGGGGCCAAAAGTCTGGGCCGATTTGGCGCGCCCCGACGCGGAGCAAAGCCAGCGCTTCCTGGCGGAGGCTCTCGCGCTGTTGCTCGCCGATCTGCTGCGCTCCGTGCTGTCCGACGCAAGCCCGGCGCTACCCGCGGACGAATCCGCCGTCGAGCGCTATCGGCACCTCGCAGATTCCCTTGCCGACGGCGAGACCCGGCGGCGCACGAGTCTCGGCATCACCCGGGCAGGACTCGCAAAACGTTGCGTCACCTGGCTCAAGCTCCTGCTCACACCGGCCCCGAACGCCCCGTCGAACGCCGCGATGCGCGAGTTCGTCGATGCCCTCGGATTGTTTCCGGCGTTGTTCGACAGCGAGCCTTCGGCTCGATCGCGCCGCGCGCGCCTCACCTGGCTTTTGACGCACGACCGGCGGCTCGACGCCAGCACGCGCGAGGCGGCCACCGCCCTCATCGAGGCGTGCGAGCATCTCGGGGTGTTGCTCTGGCCCGATCCGGACCGAGAGTAATCCGCCCCACCCCGTTTTGGTGACGCACAACCCGTTTTCGTGCGCATAACGCGCGGCCGCGCTCCGGCCAACGGGTGTATAATATGTTGTTGCCGCACCCGGAGTGTTGAATGCAGGTCAAGCCGAGCCCGGCCGTCGAAAGCGTGGAAACGCCCCCACCAGACAAATCGCGGTTCAGGTTCCAGAAGCTGCTTGCACCGTTCGCACTGCAGAAGGCGGTTCTCACTCCCATTGTCTGGTTCCTGCTCGACTGGGTGGTACTCGCCGCGGCAATCGCCAGCTTGTTGATCGTCGAGTCGTGGTGGGTGCGCGTCTTCGCCTCGCTGGTGGCGGCCCTGTGGATCGCGCGGCTCTTCGTCATCGGCCATGATGCCTGTCACGGCTCCTATACGCCGAGCAAGGTGCTGAACGCCTGGCTCGGCCGCATCGCTTTTCTGCCCTCGCTCACGCCTTACAGCCTGTGGGAAACCGGCCATAACCTCGCGCACCATGGATTCACGAATCTGAAGGGCCGCGATTACGTGTGGACGCCCTTCTCGCCCAACGAATTCGCCCGTCTTTCCTGGATCCGACGCCGCCTCGAGCATGTCTACCGCAGCGGAATCGGCCAGGGTGTCTACTACATGATCGAGATGTGGTGGAAGAAGCTGATGTTCCCGACCCGCAGGCACGTCAGCACGCGGCGGATCAGCTATACCTTCGACAATCTTCTCGTCACCGCCTTCGGCGTCGTCTGGATCGGCGGGCTCGTGGCCTGGGGCATGTACAGCGGCAGATCCATCTGGGTGCTGCTGGTCTTCGGCTTCGCCGTGCCGTTCTTCGTATGGAATTGCCTGATGGGCTTCGTGATCTACGTGCAGCACACACATCCGCGCGTCGCTTGGTACGAGCGCCGCGACGAGTGGAGCGCCAACGCGGGGTACGCAACGACCACCGTTCACGTCAAGCTCATGCGGCCGCTCGACGGGTTGATTCATTACATCCTCGAGCATGGCGCGCACCACGTGAACATGGGGATTCCGCTCTACCGCTTGAAGGAGGCGCAGGCGCGCCTGAGCGCGACGCTGGACGAGCGGCTGAACTCCGAGGTGTTCACCTGGCGCTACTACTGGAACACCGTGCGGCGCTGCAAGCTCTACGATTTCGCGCAGCACGTCTGGATGGATTTCGACGGGCACGTGACCTCGTTCCCCGCCATCGTTTCGCGCTAGCGCAGCCGCCCGCCGGCGCACCCGCCCGCCGCCGAGCGAGACCTACTTCTTCAGCGCCGCCGCATGATGGCGCAAGTGATCGGCCATGAAGGTCTGGATGAAGTAATAGCCATGGTCATATCCCGGCTGCATGCGCAGCTTGAGCTTCTGCCCCGCTTTTTCAGCCGCCTGTGAGAGTTGCTCCGGCATCAGCTGCTCCTTCAGGAACTGATCCGACGTGCCCTGGTCGATGAGAATGAGCCCGGGATAAGGCTTGCGCGAGACCAGCTCGGTGGCATCGTACTCGCGCCAGGCCTCCTGGCTTTCTCCGAGATAGTTCGAAAGCGCCTTCTTGCCCCACGGGCATTGCATCGGATGGGCGATGGGTGCGAACGCGGACACCGATTTGTACCTCGAAGGGTTGCGCAGCGCCACCACGAGCGCCCCGTGGCCGCCCATCGAATGGCCGAAGATCCCGCTGGCCTCCACATTCGCGGGCAAGCTCTCGGCGACGACCTCGGGCAACTCCTTCGTGACGTAGCTGTACATCCGATAATTCGTGGACCACGGCGGCTGCGTGGCATCGACATAGAAACCTGCGGCCTGCCCGAAGTCCCAGCTGTCCGCATCCCCCGGGATTCTCGGCTCTCGCGGACTGGTGTCGGGCGCCACCAGCATGAGGCCGAGCTCGGATGCGAGCTGTTGCGCGTGAGCCTTGATCGGGAAGGTCTCCTCGGTGCACGTGAGGCCGGCGAGATAGTAAAGCACCGGCACCTTGCCCATCTTTGCCTGTGGCGGCAGGTACACGGAGAACTTCATGGTGCCGCGTGTCTCGCGGGAGACATGCTTGTAGAAGCGCTGCACGCCCCCGAAGCAGCCATGTTCCGAGATCAGTTCGATCGAGCTCATGAGTCACCTACGACGTTGAGATATGCTCCTCGGAAGCCTTACCCTAAAGCAACCTCGGCGGACTTGGAAGCCTCAGCGAAATGAACATCGAATTCACACCCAACGAGGCGCGCGTAATCGGCTGCCTGATCGAGAAGGAAATCACCACGCCCGACCAGTATCCGCTTTCCCTGAACGCGCTCACCAATGCCTGCAATCAGAAGACCAACCGCGACCCGGTGCTCGACTTGAGCGAGACCGTGGTGCAGCAGACGGTGGATTCGCTCATGAAGAAGCACATGGTGAGCGACAAGTCGGCCGGCTATGGCGGCCGCGTCACCAAATACCGGCACCGCTTCTGCAACACCGAGTTCGGCCCCTTGAAATTCTCCCCGCAAGAGCTCGGCATCCTGTGCGTGCTGTTGCTGCGCGGTCCAGCAGACCCCGGGGGAATTGCGCTCGCGGACCAACCGCTTATGCGAGTTCGCGGACATGCAGCAGGTGGAGTCGACGCTGCAGGCTCTCATGACGCGCGAGGACGGCCCCTTCGTCGCCCGCCTGGCGCGCGCTCCGGGCGCGCGCGAATCCCGCTACGGACACCTGTTCTCGGGAATGCCCGAATGGACCGCACCTTCCGAGACCGGCGAGGCGGAGCCCGGCTCGGCGGCGTCGTGGTCGGCGGCGTCCGTCCTCGAGCGCCTCGACCAACTCGCGGCGAGCGTCGATGAGCTGCGACGGGAGGTGGAAGCGCTGAAGAGCGCCTCACGCTAGGGTGTTCGCGCCCGGGACGGCTGCGACGCTAGTGCGGGAGCGAGGCGGTCTGCTTGGCGATGCCGTCGCGCTCGTTCATCCACTTGCCGAATGCTTCGATGTCGCTCGAGCGCATGCCCGCGCGGATCGGCCTGATGCGCGGCAACCCACTTTTGCATGGCGACCATCAGTTGCGAGGCGAGATCCGGCGCGTGGTTGTAAAGGTCCATATAGGCCACCTTCACCTCATCGAGGCGATCGACGGCGAGGTAAGCCTCCGCACGGTGCTCGATGGCTTCCATGAGCTCGGGCTTGAGGGCGAGCGTGTGATTGTAATCGTCGATCGCCTCTTGGTACGCGCCCAGGCGCAAGTGCACGTACCCGACCTGATTCCAGGCTTCCACCATGTCGCCCTTATTGCTCAGCGCCTCGGTGAAAGAGTCCAGCGCCGAGTTGTACTGGTCGCCGACCTTTTCCATGTCCTTGGCTTTCTTATCGGGATTCGACGTGGCGGCGGCGGCGGCTTCCAGCGCCTTGGCCTTGTCGAGCGCCTTCATGGCCGCCTTATACGCTTTCTTCGCCGCAACGTCCGGCTTCTCGGACGAGCCGGAGGTCGGTGGCTCGTCCGGCAACCCGGCGCCGCCCGGAGGCCCTTGGCCGCGGCCGCCGCCGCCGCCCGGCATGCCACCCGGCATCTGCGCATGGGCGGTCCGGACCTGCGCGCTCAAGACCAGCGCCGCGGCAAAAACGGCCGCCCAGCGCGAGACGGTCGCCCAGCCCGGCGAGCCCCGGGGCCGCGAGGTTGCGCCGACCCTGCGTTTCTTTGATGTCATATTCTTACCGTGCTCGCGGCTCATCTGCGTATCGATGAATTTTAGGTTTTTAGCGCTCCGCGCGCTCGTCTTTTTACGCATGCCGGCGGCGCAGGCCGCGAACGGTCACTCGCCCTGGCGCGCGGCCTCTTCGATGCCGATGCGCAGCGTCTTCGTCGCAATGCGCACCTCGATCAGAAACGAGAGCAGCGCCGCGGCGAGCGCGAGCATGGACAGGATGAACATGCATGCGATGAAGACCGACAGGTCCCAGCGCAGGAACGCATTGACGAACAGCATCACCACCACCAGCGCAATGAACAGCGCGGAGACGATGATGAACGTGATGGCTGCATTGATGTATCGGGCACGCCGCTCGAGCACCGCGAGCTGGCCGTGCAGATCGCGAATGCCCGAGAGGTCCTCCGGCGTGCGCTGCGAAGGGGTCTGCGCCGCCACCAGCCGGTCTTCCATCGCGCGCGCGCGATCGACGATGCGAGCCAGACGGCTGGTGAGGACGTTGAGAGTGACGCCGATGGCGGAGATGAGGAAGATCGGCGTGAGCGCAACCTGGATGAGATGCGCGATATCGAAGGCGGGGTGTGCCGACTCCACGACGACCAATCAAAGCGCCCCGGCCGGATGAGGCCGGGGCGCAGAATCAGGTCTGTTACTTCTTCGACGGAGCAGGAGTCGACTTCTTGCTCTTGTGGCTGCTGCTGTGCTTCTTCGTCGACTTGGGAGCGGACGTGGACGAGCTGGCAGCCGGCGCACTCGCGGACGGCGTCGTGGAACTCGGGTCGGCAGCCATCGCCGCAGCGGCAATACCGACGGACAACAAGGCAGAGGCAATCAACTTAATCATGGGATCTCCAGCATAGGATTGACGGGCGTGCAGAGAATACGCCCGATCCCGAAATTTCATCCGAGATGAAGATCATTTCACGATCCCTCGCGGGAAGAGCTGTCGAGCAGCGGGGGCGAGGGCTCACGGTGGGTGGAGACGTGCCAGTAAAGGTATCCGACGATCAGGACATTCGCGAGCAGCACCGCGGCTGCGCCGAGCGAGGGCTTGTGGATCAGCTCCCAGAGCTCGAGCGGAATCAGCGAGGCAGTGATGATGACGGTCATCCATTCGGCCCAGCGGCGCCGCATCCAAAGACCGGTCCCTTCGACCGCGAACACCGCCGCATAGGTCAGTGTGATCAGGCGCAGCGCATGCACTCTCGACTCGGACAGACCGCTGAACCAGGAGAGCGCATGCGTGACGAGATCGTGCTCGAGTCCGCGCGGGCGGGCCGCGGCCCAGGACAGAATCTTCGCGGTCAGGGTTGCATCGTGAAGCTGGACTTCGCCCCAGGCGGCCAGCAGCAAAATGATCACTTTCACCAATTTGTAAACGGCGATGAAGCGCAGCATCCCGAAGCGCGCCTGGGGCGCGGGGTGTGCGGAGTCGGCCACGCCTTATCCCCTTACGCCTGACCCGCGGGCGGCTGGAATTGCAGCGTGGCGTCGAGCAGCGCCGGGATGTCGAAGACCGCGCGCTCGTTGTCCATGATCAACGGCGCGACGCCCGCCGCGGCAACCAGGGCCGCCGGCACCTGAATGCGGTCGCGCTCGCGGGCGACGGTCCAAGTCTCCAAGCGCTTGTCCTGAAAGGCCAGATTGAGAGCACCCCAGCGCAGGAGCGCGGCGCGGGCGAGCGGCGTATCTCCGCCCCACTGCCGTTGCGCCAGGGTCATCGCGGAGCCGGCCGCGATCTCGTCATGCGGCAGCGTCATGAGATCCTGGATATAGCGCACCATCTCGTCGGGGGGAACATGCAATGTCAAATAGGGTGCGGCCGCGTCGGTCATGGCAGCCTTCATTTTACGTCGGATTCTCGAGGCTGAACATGGCATTCTCGTCGTCATAGGCGAAAGCCTCTGCATACCGTGCCCAGCGGATGATTGCGCGCAGGGTCTGCTCCGCATCCTCCTCGCTCATGAAGTCCTCCAACTCGTCGATGAATCGGCTTTTGCGGGCGGAATGGCTCACCCGCTCGTCGAGCACCCGGCGGACGTGGGCTGCCAGCGGCACGTAGGCGAGCAGATGCCGCAAGAAGATCCGCTTGCGCTCGTCGATATCGGCATGCGCGAACGCCATGCCGTCCTCCGTCAGCTTGAGATCCCCGCCCTCGAGTTCCGCGAAACGCAGTAATTGCAAGGTCTCCGCGACGGGAAACAACTCATCGATCTCCATCTGCAGGTCCGACGCGATCTCGGGCAGGTCGGCCTTGCCCTTGAAGGGCGCCGCCGCCACCGCTTCCATGAGACCGGAAATGAGATTCGAGCCGACGTGCGGCAGGACACTTCCGATGCCGAGTCCCGGAAAGCGCTCGTGGCGCCCGCCGGCCGCAGTCCCTTTGGGGCGCGCGGTCATTTCGACATAAATCCGCTCCACCAGTTCCCGGAAGCTCGGGTCGAGCCGGTTGCGCGGCTGCGGGAGCGTCACCTTGATCTCGCTCAAGATGCGGCCGGGATTGCTGCCGAACACGAGGATGCGATCGCACATCAGCACCGCCTCTTCGATGTTGTGCGTGACCAGAATCACCCCCTTGATCGGCATGCGGCCTTCCGCCCATAAATCGAGGAAGTCGGTGCGCAAGGTCTCGGCCGTCAGCACGTCGAGCGCCGAAAACGGCTCGTCCATGAGCAAGATGTTCGGATGCACGACGAGCGCCCGGGCGAATCCGACTCGCTGGCGCATGCCGCCGGAAAGCTCGCGCGGGTACGCGGACTCGAATCCGTCGAGGCCGATCAAGTCGATGGCGGCCAGCGAGCGCTTGCGGATCTCGGCGCGCGGCAAGTTCTGCGCCTCGAGGCCGAGCGCCACGTTCTCGAATACGGTGAGCCAGGGGAACAGCGCGAAGCTCTGGAAGACCATGGCGATGCCGCGCGCGGGTCCGACGACCGGGTTACCGAGGTATTGCACCTCGCCGGCGCTCGGCTCCGCGAGACCCGCGATCAGGCGCAGAAGGGTCGATTTCCCGGAGCCCGAACGTCCGAGCAGACCCATGATCTGCCCTTCTCGCAACTCCAGATTCATGCCCTCGAGCACCAGCAATTCCTCCCCGTCGGGTTTCGGAAACGCCTTGCGGACGTCGCTGCACTGGAGCAATGGAGAGTTGTTCATGGGGTCACCTGTCAGGTCATCCGATATTTGCGCTCGGCGTAGTAATACAAGGGCCGCCAGAAGAGCCGGTTGATGGTCACGACGAACAGGCTCATCACGGCGACACCCAAGATGATGCGATGAAAATCATTCGACGCGGCCGCATCCGCGATGTACGAGCCCAACCCTTTTGCCCGGATCTCGGTGTGCCCCCAGGAGACGAGCTCCGAGACCTGTGCGGCATTCCAGGAACCGCCCGATGCCGTGATCGCCCCGGTCACGTAGAACGGCAGCACGGCCGGCAGCGCGACCCTGCGCCACCACAGCCAGCCCTTGATGCCGAAATTGGTGGCGGCAAAACGCATCTCGGCCGGAATGGTCGTCGCGCCGGCAATGATGTTGAAGAGGATGTACCACTGCGTGCCCAGAATCATGAGCGGACTCAGGAACACGTTTGGATTGAGCTTCCACACGACGATCCCGTAGACCGCCAGCGGGAACAGGAGGTTGGCCGGAAATGCCGCCATGAACTGGGCGATCGGCTGCACGATCTCCGCCACCCGCGGACGCATGCCCACCCAGATGCCGATCGGCACCCACACGAGACTTGCGAGCGCGATCAGGATGAACACGCGGATCATGGTGATGAAGGCCAGGCCGCACACGTGCAGCGCTTCCTTGAGCGAGGTGTTCGCGACCAGCACGGCGAAGATGTGCCACAGGCCGGCGATCATCGCGACCACCAGCAGCGATACCCAGAGCAGGTCGAGACTGCGGCGCCTCGGCCGCTCCGGCTCTTCCTCGACCGCCGGCGCATCGGTTCGCTTGACGAGCCGGCTGGTCCAAAACACCAGGTTGTGAAATGCGAGCGTGGCCGCCTTGATCAGGCGCGAGCGGCGCATCATGGTGAGCGCCCACGATTCGGGAGCACGCTCGCCCGGCTCCTGCTCCACGCGAAAGCGATCGACCCAGGCCACCAGCGGCCGGAAGAGCAGCTGGTCGTAAAGCAGGATCACGATCGCCATCGTGAGGATGGCCCAGCCGATGGCCCGCAAGTCCTTCTGCTCGATGGCGAGCGCGATATACGAGCCCACGCCGGGCAGCGCTACTGCCGAGTGGCCCACCGTGATCGATTCGGAGGCGACGACGAAGAACCAACCGCCCGACATCGAGAGCATCATGTTCCACACCAGCGCCGGCATGGCGAAAGGGGTCTCGAGCTGCCAGAAGCGCATCCAGGGCGATAGCCGGAACGATTCGGCGGCCTCGGTGAGCTCGGTGGGCACCGTACGCAGGGACTGGTAGAAGCTGAACGCCATGTTCCAGGCCTGGCTGGTGAATATCGCGAAGATCGCCACGAATTCGGCGCCGAGCACCTTGCCCGGTGCGAGCGACAGAAAGAACACGCTGGTGATTGAAATGAACCCGAGAATGGGCACGGATTGCAGGATGTCGAGGATGGGCACGAGCAACCGGCCGGCCCGCTCGCTTTTCGCCGCCCAGGTGGCGTAGGTGAGCGTGAACACCAGGGAGAAAAACAGCGCCGCGAGCATGCGAAACGTCGTGCGCGCCGCGTATTCGGGCAGATGCACGGGATCGAGCGAGAGAGGCACGGCCTTGAGCTGAGTGAGCGGCGCGAACAGGCCGCGCGCCGTCTCGCCGAGAAACGCGATCAAGCCCATGACGACGATGAACGCGAGCACGTCCCAGCGGGATGCCAGTCCTTTGAGGAAGACGTAGGGCTCGAAGCGTCTCATCGACGCATTCTCGCAGGACACACCCGCCGCTCGCTACCACGAAAGAGCACAAAAGGCCTTTCGCGGCGCGCTGCGGCTCGAGCTCGCCCGTGCGTCAGTTCGGCTTCAGGCCGTAGACGTCGAGCTCTCCCGCCACGCTCGTCGACCCAAGCGTGCCGCCGGTGTTGTTGCCGCGTGTTCCGACGTACACCTTCCCGTTCGCCACGGAGGGCACGGTGAACTTCACCGCATTCCCGGCGGCGTCGGCATTCCCGGCGGCCATCGAGCTGTTCCACAGCTCATCGAGGGTCACCGCGTCATAGGCATGCAACACCGCCGGCCCGCAGCCGTTCGATTGCTTGGTGCAGTACTGACCGTTGTCGAGCGCCCAGACCACCCCGTTCGTGGTGCCGCTTGCGGAGATGGCCGGCGAAGGTCCGGGGAAATCGAAGCTGGCCGGGTTGGACGCCTGCGCCTGTAGGGCGAATCGGGAAGGAGTGCTCGAGGTCTGAAGCGCATAGGAAGTCAGGGGGCCGCCGAACGGACCGAGATAAATGGTGTCGTTCCACACGGATACGCTGGAGTAGATGCCGTAGCCGGTCGGGATGCTCTGCCATGCGCCCGCATCGGTGGCGCTGAATCCGCCGAGCGATGCCTGGTTCAATATATAGAGGGTTCCGTCCTTGCCGCCGCCCGTTACCACACCCACGGTGCCGCTCCCCGAGGTCACGTTCGCGAGCACGGCGGCTCCCCCTGAGCCGAAGTCCTGGTCGTTATCTTTGTCGCTTTGCTGGTCCTGAGGAGTGAAATATTGCTCCACCGTAAAGCCCGCGCTCGGGGCGCCTGCGTCGGGAGCGACGGAGACCTGCAACAGGGAATCGCCGTAGTCTTTGCCTCCCGTATTCGCATCGAATCCGCCGTTTCCGGTGATCAGATACAGGTTGCCGCTCGCGTCCGCGGAAGGCCCGCTCGCGCCCATCCAGATTCCGCCGTAATGCACGTTCGGCGTGACATTGAGCACTGCAACCTGAGTGAAGCCGGAGGCCACACCGTACGTATAGCCCATGACCCAGCCGTAATAGGGCGGCGTGTCCTCGTGGGAAGACCAGTCGATGTAGACGGTTCCGTTGACGAGCGCGAGCGCCGAACGCTGGTTCTGCTGCCGCGGATCGAACGTATCCACGCCGCCTCCGTCACCGGTCCCCGGATAAGTGCCTTGGATGGCGATGGGCGATCGAGGCTTTTCATCGCCCGTGGTGATGTCGATGGCATGCAGGCGCTGATAGAAGTGCGTCTGCGTCGAGTCCACTGACTTCGACACGACGTAGAGCGCGCCGCTCGAAGGATCCAAGACCGGAGTGCCGATCACGCCCACCTCGGGGGTAATGTCGCCGGAGCCTGAGCCGACGAGAGCGCCCGGGACTCCCGAGGGCACCGTCGTCTCGCCCGCGTTGGCGCCGTGGGCGGAGTCGATGAGGCTCACGCTCCACAGCTGCACGCAAGGGTTCGCATCGGCATCGAATGCGAACAGGCTGTCGTGAGCGGTCGCGACGAGCACCACGTTGCGCTGTGCGCCGTTCACCATGAGGTTCGCGACCCACAAGGGCTGGGCATATAGCGCGCCGTCGGCTTGGCAGGAGAAAAGCTTGCCGAACGTGGTGGTGCCGACGCTCCCGCCGGCGCCGCCCGTGCCGGGCGTCAGTGCGTATTCCTCGCCGTTTACACCGTCGCGCGCGCTGTCGTTGCGGTGGGTATAAATGCCCGCGAGGTCCGTCACCCCGAGCGCAACGGTGCTCGTCTGCGTGGGGTTGGTGATGCTGGTGGCCGTGATGGTGTACGCACCCGCGGCGCTCGGCGCGGTGAAGGTCGTGCCGGTGCCGTTCGTGCTGTGAGCGGGCACGAAGGATCCGCCGGCGGGCCTCACGCTCCAGGTCACGCCCGAGGGATCGTTGGTCGTGACCGAAAGGCCTGCGGTCTGACCCGTCGTGAGAGCGAGTGCTCGTGGCGTAATGGCGATCGAAAAGCTCGCCGAGGAGGTCACGGACAACGCGAGGCTCAAGGATTTGCGCTGCGCGGGGACGTAGCCATCCGCGACCGCAAAGGTCAGCGGGTCGGCATTCACGGCCGTCGTCGGTGTGCCGCTGATCGTCCCCGATGGCGCCAATGACAGACCGGCGGGCAGCGAACCGGCGGCGAGCGACCAGGTGAGCGGAGAGATGCCGCCGCTCGCCGTCAAGGTGGCATTGTAAGGCGTGCCGACATGGGCGGCGGCGAGCGAGGTCATGGTCACCGCGAGTGCAGCGTTCACGGCCAGGTCGAATGTACGCGCGCTCGACTGGGCAGGGCTTCCCGAATCGGTCACCTTCAGGCCGAGCGGCGCCGCACTCGCGGTCGCGGTGGGCGTTCCGGAGATTGCGCCGCTTGCGGTCAGCGAGAGGCCCGCCGGCAGCGTGCCGCTCGCGAGAGTCCACGCATAGGGCGGCGTGCCGCCGGAGGCGGCGAGTGTAACGCTGTAGCTCGCGCCCACCTCTCCGGTAGGCAACGCCATCGTCGACACGGACAAGGTCGCCGGTGGCGTGACGGAACCCGCCGCCGGACCACCCCCGGAACCGCCGCAGCCGCTCAGCGACGCCGCGAGCATGCCGGCGAACGCAGGCGCAAACGCCCCGCGCAAAGAAAACCTGCTCATGAAAATCCCAGATGCTCCAGTTTTGTGCGGCTCCGAGCCGGGGCGGCAATCGGGGCGCGAGATCATCGTCGCAGTCAGGATCTGACAAATCCTGCCTGACTGCACGGAGCGGACGGTCAGCCTGTGATGCGCTTCACATATCAACGGCACCGCTCCCGCCGCTGGCGTCAACTCGCCCGGAGCCCGGCAATATGTCATGCTTCATGTTCTGTTCGCTCTCGGTGCGAGTCCGCTCCCCGAGGCTTGATCTTCGAGCACCCATGCAAAAAAGTTCGACCGCCCGGCGCGGGATCGCTGCCCCCTCCTCCACCGCCGTCAGCGCCGCCGCCTCGCCGAGACCTTCGCCGACCCGCTCCGCGGCGCAGTGCAATGAGCCCGGGCCGATGCAGCGCACGCGCTTCGAGATACTGGGAGCGATCAGCTTCTCGCACCTTCTCAACGATCTCATGCAATCGCTCATTGTCGCGATCTATCCGCTCTTGAAAGGCGAGTTCCGCCTGAGCTTCGCCCAGATCGGCGCGATCACACTGACTTACCAGATTTGCGCATCCGTGCTGCAGCCGCTGGTCGGTGCCTACACGGACAGGCATCCGCAACCGTATTCCTTGAGCATCGGCATGACCTCGACGCTCATCGGTCTGCTGACGCTCGCGTTCGCACCGAATTACGCGACCGTGTTGATCGCCGCGGCCTTCATTGGCGCGGGCTCGGCGGTGTTTCACCCCGAATCGTCGCGCATCGCGCGGCTCGCCTCCGGCGGACGCCACGGACTCGCGCAGTCCATCTTCCAGGTGGGAGGAAACGGCGGCAGCGCGATCGGTCCGCTCCTCGCCGCCCTCATCGTCATTCCGCACGGACAGCGAAGCGTTGCCTGGTTCGCACTCGCAGCAGTCCTCGCGATCGTCCTTCTGTGGAACGTGAGCCGCTGGTATGCGAGCACCCATCTGGAACGGCATGTTTCCACGGGCGGCCGCGCCCACGGCGCAAGTCCGGTATCCCGGCGCCGGGCGGCCGCATCGGTCGCCATCCTCCTGGTCCTGCTGTTCTCGAAGTATTTCTATCTCGCGAGCATCACGAGCTACTACAGCTTCTATCTCATCGAGAAATTTCACCTCTCCATGCAGGCGGCGCAGTTGTATCTGTTCCTGTTTCTCTCATCCGTTGCGCTCGGAGGACTGATCGGCGGGCCGGTCGGCGATCGCATCGGGCGCAAGCGCGTCATCTGGTTTTCGATCCTCGGAGTGGCGCCATTCACGTTGCTCTTGCCGCACGTGAACCTCGTCTGGACGGCAGTGCTGAGCGTGCTCATCGGACTCATTCTCTCCTCGGCATTCTCGGCCATTCTCGTGTTCGCTCAAGAGCTGATGCCGGGCCGGGTGGGAGCGGTCTCGGGCCTGTTCTTCGGGTTCGCGTTCGGTCTCGGAGGAATCGGCGCCGCCGTGCTCGGTGCATTGGCCGACCACGAGGGCATCTACTTCGTGTACCGGGTCTGCGCATACCTGCCCTTGCTCGGCATCGTGGCCGGACTCCTGCCCAACATCGAGCGGCGCAGCCTGCGGAGCCGCGCGTGACCGAGCACCTCGTCCGGCTCATCACGGAGTATGGATTGATCATCGTCGCGGCCAATGTGTTCGTCGATCAGATCGGCCTGCCCGTTCCCGCCATGCCGACGCTGATCGTCGCGGGGGCCGTGGCCGCCACCGGAACCCTGGCTTTCGGGTCGTTGTTCGTGGCGTCCGTCATCGCGTGTCTTCTGCCCGATTGCGCCTGGTTCCTGGTCGGTCAGGTTTATGGGATCCGCGTGCTGAAAACTCTGTGCCGGATCTCGCTCGAGCCCGACTCCTGCGTCAGTCAGACTCAGTCGCGCTTCGAGAGCTGGGGCGTCAATTCGCTGGTGATCGCCAAATTTGTGCCGGGTCTCGCCATCATCGCCCCACCGCTTGCCGGCGCCATGCGCATCGGCTGGCCGCGCTTCATCGCGCTGAGCGCCATGGGCGGGGCCTTGTGGGTCGGCACCGGGCTCATCGCCGGCATGCTCTTCAAGACCCAGATCCAGCAGCTGCTGATTCACCTCGATCGCATCGGCAGCATCACCGGAACCGTGGTCGCCGCGGCGCTCATCGGCTACATCCTTTATAAATGGTGGGAGCGGCAACGCTTTTACAAGGCGCTGCGCATGGCGCGCATCAGCGTCACGGATCTCTATGATCTCATGCAAGCCGGAGCGCAACCCATCGTCGTTGATGTGCGGTCGCCTACCGCACGCACGCTCGAGCCGCGATGGATTCCCGGTGCCATCCACGTCCCGGTGGGCGATGTGAGCCGGCATCTGGCGGAGCTGCCCCGGGATCGGGAGATCGTCGTCTACTGCACCTGCCCGAGCGAGGCGTCCGCGGCGCGGGTCGCCAAGATGCTCATCAATCAGGGCTTCAAGGAAGTGCGCCCCTTGTTCGGCGGTCTCGACGCGTGGATCGCCGCGGGCTATGCGGTGGAGACAGTGAAGGAGCCCGAGGCTTGAGCGAACCCGACCCGCATCATGTCGTGATCGTCGGTGGCGGCTTCGGCGGGCTCGCCGTGGCACAAGGCCTCAAGGGCGCCGGGGTGCGCATCACCATCCTCGACCAGCGCAACCATCACCTCTTTCAACCTCTGCTCTATCAGGTCGGAACGGCGACCCTCGCCACATCGGAGATCGCCTGGCCGATCCGGCAGCTCTTCCGCAGACGCAGCGACATCGAGACCTTGCTCGCTACGGTCGTGGGCGTCGATGCGCAGCGGCGCGAAGTTCTGCTCGACGGCGGCGGGCGGCTGACGTACGACACGCTCGTGCTCGCGACCGGCGCGCGCCATGCCTATTTCGGGCACGACGAATGGGAACCGTACGCGCCGGGCCTCAAGACGCTCGAGGACGCCACCACCATCAGGCGCCGCATTCTGCTCTCCTTCGAGCACGCCGAGCGCGAGCGCGATGAGAGCCTGCGGCGCGCGTGGCTCACCTTCGTGATCGTCGGCGGCGGTGCCACGGGCGTCGAGCTCGCCGGAGCCATTGCCGAGCTCGCGCACGTCACGCTGCCGGACGAGTTCAGGCACATCGACACGCGCAAGACACGCGTGCTGCTGATCGAGGCGGGGCCGCGCATCCTGCCGACTTTTGCAGCCGATCTCTCGGCCTATGCGCATGCCGCCCTGGAGCGGCTCGGTGTCGAGATCCAGCTCGGGCAGCCGGTGAGCGAATGCTCGGCCGAGGGGGTCGCGTTCGGCGGCCGCACGGTCGCAGCCAAGGTGATTCTATGGGCCGCCGGCGTGCGCGCCTCTCCGGCCGCCGCCTGGCTCGGGGCCGCCGCCGACGGCGCGGGCCGCGTCAAGGTGGCGGCGGATCTCACCGCCGCGGGCCGGCCGGAGATCTTTGTCATCGGCGATACCGCAACCATCGATGCATGGCATGGCAAGCCCGTGCCCGGCATCGCGCCGGCTGCCAAGCAACAGGGCACTTATGTCGCCGCCGCCATCAAGCGCCGGCTCGCCGGCGATGCATCACCGCGTCCCTTTCGCTACCGGCATGACGGGAGCCTCGCCACCATCGGCCGGCGCGCGGCCATCATCGACTTCGGCCGGATCAAGATTCGCGGGTACATCGCCTGGTGGATCTGGGGGCTTGCGCACATCTATTTTCTGATTGGGGTCCGCAACCGGTTGACGGTCGCCCTCAGCTGGCTCTGGATCTACCTGACGGGCACGCGCAGCGCGTGCCTGATTACCCAGGGAGAGCAGCGGCCCACGCGCTAGCTAGGTGCCGGCGCAGGATCCCGCGTCAGCGGGCTCAAGAAAATGCCGGTATGCCGGTTTGTGCCCGCCCGAGGATCAGCGCGTGAATGTCGTGGGTGCCCTCATAGGTATTGACCACCTCGAGATTCACCATGTGCCGGATCACGCCGAATTCATCCGAGATGCCGTTGCCGCCCAGCATGTCGCGCGCGGTACGCGCGATCTCGAGCGACTTGCCGCACGAATTGCGCTTCAGCATGGAGGTAATCTCCACCGCCGCGGTGCCGTCGTCCTTCATGCGCCCGAGCCGCAGACACGCCTGCAGTGCGAGCGTGATCTCGGTCTGCATGTCGGCGAGCTTCTTCTGAATGAGCTGGTTGGCCGCGAGCGGCCTGCCGAACTGCTTGCGCTCGAGCACATAATTGCGCGCCATGTGCCAGCAGCTCTCCGCCGCACCGAGCGCACCCCACGAGATCCCGTAGCGAGCGGAATCGAGGCACGTGAACGGGCCCTTCAGGCCGCTGACGGCCGGCAGCAGCTGATCCTTGGGCACGAACACATCGTCCATGACGATCTGACCGGTGGTGGATGCCCGCAGGCCGACCTTGCCGTGCAGCGGGGGAGCGGTCAGGCCTTTCGCTCCCTTCTCGAGAATGAATCCTCGAATCGCTCCATCGTCCGTCTTGGCCCATACGATGAACACGTCGGCCAGCGGACTGTTGGTGATCCAGGTTTTCGAGCCGTTGAGGCGAAAGCCGCCGCTCGCCTCGCGCGCACGCGTGACCATGCTGCCGGGATCCGAGCCATGATTCGGCTCGGTGAGGCCGAAACAGCCGATCGTTTCGCCGCGCGCCAAGGACGGAAGATATCGCCGCTTCTGTTCCGCCGTGCCGAACACGTGAATCGGCAGCATGACGAGCGAGGATTGCACGCTCATCATCGACCGGTACCCTGAATCGACGCGCTCGATCTCGCGCGCGATCAGTCCATAGCTCACGTAATTGAGTCCTCCGCCGCCGAACTCTTCGGGAATGGTCGCTCCGAGCAGGCCGAGCGAGCCCATTTCCTTGAAGATTGCGGGGTCGGTACGCTCGTGCCTGAATGCCTCGACGATGCGCGGCGCGAGCTTGCCCTGCGCGTAGTCGCGCGCCGCATCGCGCACCATCCTCTCTTCCGTCGTGAGCTGATCCTCGAGGAGGAGCGGATCTTCCCATTTGAAATTCGCGGCCGCCATGTTTCGAGCCCTTCGGTTTTCGCAAATTGTACTTGAAAACCTCAAGCAGGGCGGCCCGAGCGGCCGGAGCCGCGGGCGGCCTCCAAATCGTCATCGCCCCTCAGGGATCCATGCGCCAACGCGTATTGATGAGCGAATTCAGCGCCCAGCAGGAAGATCTGCGAGGAGTAGTAGACCCAGAGCAGCAGCACCAGGAATGACCCGGTGATCCCATACGCAGAGCGGAACGCGAAGCGGCTCAGAAACGTAACGATCGGCAGCTTGCCGATGAGAAACAGCGTCGATGTCACGATCGAGCCCACCCATACATCGACGGGGCGGCGCGCCCCAGATCCGACCTCCCAGGGTCGCCCAGCAGATCGCGCATCTGCGCGAGCATGTGGGCCTTGACGATATCCGGACCCACGAAGGTGCCGGCCACCCGGATCACGATGAGCAGGACGGGTCCGATGGCAAACAGCGAGTAAAACGACAGGGCCGCGCCCATGCTCGGCGCCCCGTCCTTGAGCCACGAAGCCAGCGATCGACGGACGATCTTCGTGAGTTTTCGCATTATGTACAACAGACCATCGGAGCGCATCAGATGGCGAGAGTCGGCCGCATCCTACATCCACTCGCTGGACGCCGCTCTATCGCGCGGCCTGCGGCTCGGAAAAAATATGCCGCGAGGACATCGAGAACAAATGATTCGAGGTGATTTCAGCAAGCAAGATCGCATTCGCCCCGAGCGCCAAAACGAGGGCTACACGGAGGCGCACGAGGGGCAGCGATCCCCGACCGGTAGGATCACCGCAGTACGCGTGCTCGTTGCGGGAGCCCTCGGCCTGTTGCTCTACTTCGCCCATGTGGCGTTCGTCCCGGTGGCCCTCGCCTTGCTTCTGGCACTGGTGCTGTCGGGGCCGGTCGAGCTCCTCCGCCGCGTCGGGCTGCCGCGCGGCGTGGGGGCCGTCATCGTCATGCTCCTGATCGTCGCACTTGCGGCGGGACTCACCGATTTCCTTTCTGAGCCGGCGCAGCACTGGTTCGCCGAGGCACCGCACACGGTAAGGGTGATTGCGCGAAAAATCCGCCCGCTCGCGCAATTCGTCGGCCGGGTCGAGGATCTGCGCACCTCGGCGGGGAACATCGCTGCGACCGGCCATCCCGGTCCGCAGCCGGTGGCGGCCGCACCGGTGGAGAGCGCCCCCGCCCTGATCCTCGATATCACGCGCGGACTGGTCGTAAGCACCGTCACCGTGATCATCCTGACGCTGTTCCTGTTGTCCGGCGGCCCGCCGATGCTCGCCCGCATGACCTCGGCTCTGGTGAGCGACTTGAATTCCGCGCACGTCATCTGCGTCATCGAGAAAGTGCGGGCGGAAGTCGGGCGGTTCTACGCCACCACGGCCTTGATCAACGTCGGCCTCGGCCTCGCCACCGGATGCGCGATGATGGCGTGCGGCATGCCGAATCCGTTTCTTTGGGGCACGCTCGCGGCGGTGCTCAACTTCATCCCCTATGCCGGCCCCACGACATCGCTGCTTTTGTTGACCTCGGTTGCGTTCGTGTCGTTCGACGGAGGTGCGCAAGTCGCGGCCGTCGCGGGCAGCTTTCTCGCGCTGGTCGCCCTCGAGGGCCAGATCGTTCAGCCGCTGCTGGTCGGCCGCCGGCTGCAATTGAATCCCATGCTGGTATTTCTCGCCCTGTGGTTCGGAGGTCTTTTCTGGGGAATTGCCGGCATCGTGCTGGCCACGCCCTCGCTGGCGGCGCTCAAGATCATCGCCGAGAACTCTGCAGGCGGCAAACCGCTGGTCGACTTCCTCAGTGCCGGAAAGTCCCGCGGCGCACCGGCGGCCCACGGGCGCGGGCCCGATGCCGAGGCGGCCAGGAAAGCGCCGTTAACCGCGCTGTAACCATCGGGCCGCGCCGCGGAGATAGAATGGCGCGATGAAACGAGTCAGCGAGCCGCCCCGCACGGTTGATGTCATTGCCGAAACCGATGTGCTGGTGGTCGGCAGCGGACCCGCCGGGCTGTGCGCCGCCCTGGCATCCGCGCGAGCCGGAGCGCATACCATCCTCATGGACCGTTACGGCTGCTTCGGCGGAAACATCACCCAGGTCGGCGTCGAGGGATTCGCCTGGTACCGCCATCCGACCACGGTGGACAGCGAGGGTATCGGCATCGAGCTCGAGCAAAGAGCCAAGTCGATGGGCGCGGCAATGCCGGAGCCGCAATCGACGAGCTATGCGCTCGACGGCGAGATGTTCAAGTATGTCGCGGATGTGCTGGTGCAGGAGGCGGGGATTCAGCCCATGCTGCATCGGACGTTCGTCGCGCCGATCATGGAAGACGGCGCGATTCGCGGCGTGGTCACGGAAAGCAAATCGGGGCGCGAAGCCATCCTCGCGCGGCGCGTGATCGATGCCACCGGCGATGCGGACGTCGCATCGCGCGCCGGTGCCCCGACCCACAAGACGCCACGCGAGCAGATGATGGCAGTGTCGGTGATGTTCTCCATGACCGGTGTGAACAAGCAGCGCTTCATCGAGCAGGTCAAAGCCGATCCGCAAACGTACCGCGACTGGACCGGCAACGGCGAGTGGGACATCGAGACCACGGGCAAAGAGGACGACCTGTTCTCGCCGTTCATGCGCAAGCCGTTCAAGCAAGCGGTGGCGGCTGGCCTGATACCTGCCGATCTGACCACCATCGCCGGCACCTGGGGCGCGATTTCCGATCAGGGCGATCTCACCTATTTGAACCTCGTGCACATCCCTAATTGCGACGGCACCGACGCGAACGACCTGACTCGCGGTGAGATCGAGGGCCGCCGCCAAGCCATCATGGCGGTGGCTGCACTGCGGCATTTCATGCCCGGCTGCGAGGATGCGAAACTCCGGAACTTCGGCATGACGCTCGGGATCCGCGATACGCGCAAGATCGACGCCCTCTACAACATGACCGATCCGGATGTGCGGCAGCAGGGACGATTCGAGGACTCCATCGGCATCTTCCCCGAATTCGTCGACGGCTACGGGATCCTGATACTTCCGACCACTGGCCACTATTTCCAGCTCCCCTATCGCGCGTTGCTGCCGCGGGGCGTCCGGGGGCTGATCGTGGCCGGCCGCTGCATCGGCGGCGACAAGGTCTCGCATGCCGCCGTGCGCAACATGATGTGCTGCGCAGTCACGGGCCAGGGAGCGGGGGCGGCCGCGGCCGTGTCGGTCAAAGCCAACCGGGATTTCGACCGGCTCGACGTCGCCGATGTGCAGGCGGAATTGAGGCGGCAGGGAGCACGCGTCGCCTGATCGACCCCTCGGCGTCCCACACGAGGTCGCGGGTTTCTCCTACGCGAAAAACCGTCGGGATTGCCTGAATATGCACTCATGCACGTCCTGCTGTCCGCATTGCTCTTTTGCCTGTTTTTCGCAATGCTCCTCGTGGGCCTCGTGCGGGTGCTACGCGACATGATGGCGCGCGACCTGAGTTTCACCGGACCCGCGCCGGGGGCCGCGACAGCGCCGGGGGAGGCGCAGCGCCCCGGCGGCTCGTCCCTCGAGGATTAGACTAGATCTCGATCTGCCGCGCGATCTCGACCACCCGCTCCGGCGGCAAGTTGAACCGGTCGACGACTTTGGCCGCATTGCGGTAAAGAAAGGCGAACAGCCCGATGCGGAAGCGCCCGAGGGTCGGCCCTCGCGGCTTCGCCACCACCAGATCGCGCGCTGCCACGAAGCGCGCCTTGGAGAAATCCATGGGCGGCTCGAGGCCGCGGGCGCGGCTCAGGGTCGCGCGCAAATCGGGGATCTCGAAAAAGCCGAAGCGCGCGACGAGACGCCAGATGCCCTCGCCCAGATCCTCGACGACCGCGCATTTGGGCTCGGGTATACGAGGCGTCGTCTCGAACTGGATGCTCAGGGCGATGGTCCGACTCGGCAAGACGCCGGTGAAGCGCGCGTGATCGACGATGAGGCGGGATACCTTCTGATTGCTGCGCGTGATGAACACGGTGGTCCCCTCGACGCGCGGTATTGCCCCCGATTTGACCCGCGCGAGAAACTTCTCCGCGGCCTCGGGCGTTTGCACGAGCTCGGAGTGCATCGCGTCGATGCCCTTACGCCAGGTGATCATGACCACGAAGATCGCCGCGGCCAGACTCAACGGCAGCCAGCCTCCCTGGCGAATCTTCAGGAGATTCGCACAGAAGAAACTTGCGTCCACGATGAAGAAAAAGCCGCCCGTCAGGATGGCGACCGCGCGAGGCCAATGCCACACCTCGGTCATCGCCCGGTATAGCAGCACGGTGGTGAGCAGCATGGTCGTGGCGACCGCCGTGCCGTAGGCAGAGGCGAGCCGATCGGAGCTGCCGAAGGCGATGGTCGTCGTCACCGCCGCGACCATCAGGAGCCAGTTGACGACAGGAACGTAGATCTGGCCGTACACCTCGTCGGAGGTCTGACGGATGCTGAGGCCCGGAAGCCAGCCGAGCTGTATCGCCTGGCGCGTCATCGAGAAGGATCCCGTGATGATGGCCTGGCTTGCGATGATGGTCGCGATCGTCGCGAGCGCCACCATCGGATAGATCCCCCAGCCGGGGATGATGAGAAAGAAGGGATTGCCGGCGACCTCGCCCTTGTCCAGGAGCAGCGCCGCTTGGCCTGCATAGCTCAGCAGCAGCGCGGGCAAGGCAACGAAGTACCAGGAGCCGCGCACGGCGCGCTTGCCGAAGTGCCCCATGTCGGCGTACAGCGCCTCGCCGCCGGTGATGCAGAGAAATACTCCACCGAGCACATAGAAACCGCGGCCGCCCGAGTGCACGAGGAAGCGCACCGCATGCGTCGGATCGAGCGCGGCGAGCACGTCGGGATGGTGCGCGATGGAGATGAGGCCGAGGAACCCGATGACGAGGAACCACAGCAGCATCACCGGACCGAATGCCCGCCCGATGCTCTCGGTGCCGAAGCGCTGGCTCATGAACAGCGCCACCAGGATCAGCACCGCCATTGGCATCACGTACGGCTTGAGTGAGCTCGTGGCGACGTTCACGCCCTCGAGCGCGCTCAGCACCGAGATGGCCGGTGTGATCACGCCATCGCCGTAGATCAGCGCCGCGCCGAGCAGCCCCATGGCGGTGAGCACGCCTATGCCGTGCTCGGACTCGTTGGCGCCGATGAGCGACATCAATGCGAGGATGCCGCCCTCGCCCCGGTTGTCGGCGCGCATCACGAACAGGCAATACTTGATCGAGATGGTGACGATGAGCGTCCAGATGATCAGCGACAGCACACCCAGGACTCCGCCCCGGCTGAAATGGCCGTCCATCGCCTGCACGACCGTCTGCAGCGTGTAAAGCGGACTCGTGCCGAGATCCCCGAACACGACCCCGAGTGCGGCGAGCATGGTCCACTGCAGGTGGTGACGCGGCACGGCGGGGGGCGCTGACGTCGAGGCAATCGTGGCGGAATCCATGCGGCACCTTACTGGCTCGGGCGCTGCCGGCGCAACTCGATCGCAGCGCGCATGCGGGGCCGCATTTCGGTGAGGGCCGACATTTGCAGGCGCCGAGGTCCTACAGCGCGTGCGCCGCGCGCGCGACGATACTTCGCGCGCAACCATGCGCAATTTCCTCGCCACCCACCGAACGACCCGGGCGCTCGCCATCGTTTTCGCCGTGCTCGTGGTGGCCCTCGTGCTGTTTTCCGTTTTCTTCGACTGGAACCACTTTCGGCCCATCGTGGCCCGCATCATTTCGGAAAAGACCGGGCGTCATACCGTCATCAAGGGAAATCTGCGGGTGCATCTCTGGTCCTGGGAACCCAGCGCGGAGGTCGATGGGCTGACCATCGGCAATCCGCCGTGGGCCGAGCACCCGTCGATGTTCGAAGCGGATCAACTGACCGTCAGCGTGAGTCTCGGGCGCTTGCTGCGCGGACAGCTGATCGTGCCGCAGATCGCGGTCGTCCGGCCCACCGTCGATCTCGAGCGCGACGCCAAAGGTCGCGCGAGCTGGGAGCTCGGAACGCAGGAAGGCAAACCACGGACGGGCTCTCGGCCCGCGAAAATCCCCACCATCCGCCGCTTGCTGATCGAGGACGGCAAGGTTCATGTCTCCGACAGCGTCCGCAAGCTGACCTTGAGCGGCTCGCTCAATGCGACGGATGAAAAAGGCGACGCTCAGGCCGGATTTCAGCTTCGCTTGAAAGGGTCGCTCAACAGCAAGCCGTTCAAGGCGGACGTGCACGGTGGGCCGCTCATCAATCTCGATCCGAACCATCCGTACGAGCTCGTGGCCCATCTGACCGCCTCGGACATCGTGCTCGATGCACGCACGAGGTTTCCGAAGCCGTTCGACATGGCGCGCTACCAGTTCAAGTTCGAGATTTCGGGAAACGATCTGGCCGATGTGTACTACCTGACCGGTCTCGCACTTCCCAACACGCCTCCCTACCGGTTGTCGGCGAACGTCGATCATCACGGCACGCTGTTTCGCATGGACGATCTCGAGGGCAAGCTCGGGGCGAGCGACATCGAGGGACAGGTGGAAATCGAGACCGCTCAAAAAAGACCTAAATTCATGGCGAAGCTGCGCTCGGCCACCCTGAACCTCGTCGACGTCGCCCCGAGCCTGGGCAGGTCCGCTGCAGCGGCGAACACCTTGGCCGCGCAGATACAGCCCGCTGCGACCAAAAGCGCAAAGCGGCACGGCGGCGCCGCGCCGGCGCCGCCCCCTGCGGCGCCCAACCCCGCCGGCTCGCAATATCTGTTCCCGGACGCGGACCTCCAGGTGGATCGCGTACGCGCCATGGATGCCGACGTGACGTATCAGGCGAAAGCAGTCAACGCGCCCAGAATGCCGATGAAGGCCGTGAGTTTTCATCTGGTCCTGAACGCCGGGCTGCTCAAGCTCGATCCGCTCTCGTTCGTGCTCGACGCCGGCAGTTTCAAGGGCAGCGTCGCGATCGACGCGCGCAGGGATGTCCCCGAATCGACGATCGACATGGGCATCTACGATGTCGATCTCGGCCAGTTCAAGAGCGCCAAACTGAAGCAGCCGCCGCTGCAGGGTTCCCTGGTCGGCCGCCTCAAAGTACAAGGGTCCGGCTCCTCGGTGCACAAGCTCGCCTCTTCCGCAGACGGTACCGTCAGTGCGGCGCTGCCGTCAGGGCATATGAACCAAGCCTTCGCCGAGCTCACCGGCATCGACATCGCGAAGGGACTGGGGTTGCTGTTCTCCGACAAGCAAGTCCCGGTGCGCTGCGGCGTCATCGATTTTCAAGCTCAGAAAGGCACGCTCGAGGCGCGCTCGGTATTCATCGATACGACGACCGTCCTGATCACGGGTCGCGGTCACATCGATCTGGGCGATGAGCGACTCGATTTGTCGCTGCAGGGAGATCCGAAGAAGCTGCGATTATTCCGATTGCGATCGCCGATCACCGTGCACGGCACCTTGCTGCATCCGGACATCGGCGTGAAGCCCGAAAATTTGGCGGCGCAGGCCGGCGTGGCCGTCGCGCTGGGCACGCTGCTCACGCCCGTTGCCGCCGCACTCGCCTTCATCGACCCCGGTCTTGCAAAGAACAAAGATTGCGCGGCCGTGCTCGCCGAGGCGCAGGCGGACGTCCAGGACAAACCCCCGAAGCCATAGCCACCGTCGTAGGCGCCCTCCTATCCATCCTGCCGCGCCTCGCCGCTGGCCCTGGAACACCCTGCAAGAGAGCATTGCTCTGCGTCGTCTCGTTTGCTTGAAGGAGGGACGGACCATGCACACAGCGTTGATAACGAGTGCCGCGCCGCTATTGCTCGTGAGCGCGGCCGCGATGGGCGGCCTCAACGGCGTCGACGTGGTCATCACCAATGACGGCACCGAGGACATGCTCGTAACCGTCTACGACACGAGCACCCACCCGAGCAGTGTGCTCATGTCGGCCGAGCGCATCAATGGCTTCACTCGAATACCGGTGTCCGTGACGGCGGATGAAACCGGTCGCGGCAACATCGAGTGGCGGGCGGTGTCGGTCGATGCGCAGTCGCGCAAATGCGGACACGCCGCGAATACGGGGCTCACCGACTCGACTTCGGTGCAGGTCCGGGCCGACTCGGAGTGCCCGAGCACCTGAGCCACTGCCGAAGCCGGCGTCACAGCGATTTTGACAGGCCCAAGAAAAAGCCGCGGCGCGGCCCGTACTGCGGCGCGCCCACTCCGACCCCGGTGCCATTGCGGATCTCATAGATCTTGTCGAATAGGTTGATCACATCGAAGCGCGCGGTGACGGTCCCGGCGTTGCGCATGTCGAACACATGGCTGATGCCGGTATTCACCTGCGTGTAGTACGGCAAGTGGGTCCCATTCGGGATATCGGTACCCCCGTAGCCGTTCATCTCGCCCGGCGGAAGCTCGAGATCGGCGCGCAGTCCCGAGCCCAGCAGGAAGTCCGCGCTCACCCGCGTGTCGTTGTGGAGATAGGAAATCCCGCCCGAGGCGGTGTGCTGCTGCTCGTGATCGAGATGGATCCAGTTGTGTGCAATGTAGTCGAGGTCCGACGGGGTGAAATTGAACTGCGCAGAGTCGATGTCCTTGCCTTTCGCGCTCTGCACCGCGAGGTTGAGGTACGCGTTCAAGTTGCCGGTCGTGTAATTCGCCGTGAACTCCGCTCCGTACTGCTTGCCGTAGCGATAATTGAACGGCGTCAGAATAATGGGTGCGCCGAACTGGCCTTCGTCGATCAGGTTGCTCGATCGTTTGTAGTACGTATCGAGGCCGATCGTGAACGCGCGCGTCACCTTCTGTTGCACGCCGGCATCGAAATAGTTCGCATGCTCGGCTTGCGGAAGCGTATCCAGCTTGGTGAGCGGCGGTGAGGAGGTGTTTTCGAACAGGTTGATGTCCTTGCCGCCCACGAGCTCGAAGGGCGGCGGCGACAGGTAGCGAGAATAGCCGGCGTGCAATGTCGTGCCGGCGAGCGCCTGCCAGACGATATTGAGCCGTGGGCTCACCTGCTGGTCGGCGGTATAGGCGGTGAACTTGTCGAAGCGCACGCCGTAGTTCACGGTGAGGTCCGGGAGAGCCTTCCATTCGTCCTGCAGATACGCGCTGTAGATCCATTCGGTCGCCGAGCCGTTGTCGATGAGTGTTTCCGGCACCGTGCCAAAAACTTGCGGGGGCGGTGCCGGCGGCGGAGCACACGGCGGTTCGCCCGGATTGCCGCAATTCTCGGCCGGCAGCACCTGAGAGGCGGTGTCGCTGATCGCATGATCGCTCTGCAGGAAAACCCCGCCGCGCAGCGTGTGCGCATCGTCGAGCGTATAGCCCGCGTCGCTTTGCACCGCGTAGGCGACGTCTTGCTTGTAGGCTTGCTGAGAGATCCCGGTGAACAGGAGATCGCCGGGAAAATCCGGCTCGTAGGTCAAGCTCGAATAGCGCGCGACGAAGGACGTCTGCACGTTGAGCGCGCCCACCGAGTGCTGCCAGCTCAAGGCGCCGAACTGGGTCACCTCGCGTTGATTCTCGTTCAAATCCTGGCTGGGAAAGGTCGATGGAGCACCCTCCACCGCGAGCCCGAGAGCGGGTTCCTGGCCGTACAGATTCGGAATTTGAAACTTGCCGACGGAACTCCCGAGCATGAGTGCCAGTCGATTCTCGTCGTCCAGGATGTCCTCGAAATAGCCGAAGCCGTGATACTGGGTCGTATGGTCGTGACTGGGATTCGAGCTCCCATCCGGCGACTCGATCCCGAGGTCGTCGCGAATGAAGTCTCCGGTCACGAAGTAGCTGAAGGATCCCGCGCCGCCGCCGTAGGCCACGCTCGGCTGCACCTCTCCGTGGCTGCCGCCGTACAGGGACAGGAAGCCGCCCGGGGCCTGCAGCCCGCTCTTCGTGGTGATGTCGATGATTCCCGCGGTGCGCAGTCCATACTCGGCCGGCAATGCCCCTGTCACGAGGCTGATCGATGAGATCAGGCGGGGATCGAGTGTCTGTCCGAACACCGCGATGCCCTCGGGCAGTATCACCCCGTTGATGCGGTATTGAAGACCGGCGTGCTCGCCGCGCACGTGGTATTGCCCAAAGGAGTCCTGTGCGACGTCGGGCGCCTGCAGGACCACCTGATTGAGCAGCGTGTTGGCGCCGCCGGGCGTGGCGGCGATGGCCTGGGCGTCGATGGTGTACGTGGAGGCGCCCGTCTGCGTCTGGATATGCGAGCGCTCCTCATCGAGATGCTGAGCGGTCACCACGATGGCGGGTAAGAGAGTATCGGCGGACGCGGGTGCATTCGGCTCTGCGGGCGCCTCCGTGCCGGCCAGGGCCGCGCCACTGACCGCGAGGGCGGCGGCGCACGCGGCAGCCGTAATTGGGACTCTGAGCATCGACGAATCCTTTGCAAACCGAATGAACACGCACGGCCGCCCTCTCGCGGGCCCGACCCGGGATAGATCAGCTGGCAAAGGGAGGCGCAAATTACCAGAACGGCGGGCTCTTTTCAGTAGGTGAGGGCCGCAAGAGATCAATCGCCCCGTATTTTGTTTACAATCGATGCGGCACGCGATCATAAAAAGGAACCATCGATGAGGTTGCGAACCCGGATTGAAGGCGGCGGAACGCCGCGCCTCGAGCGCTGGGGCGTCGACAGCGAGTACGGGCGACTGCGCGACGTGCTGGTGGGGCCCATCGATCATTTCAGCTGGCGCGGCGGCAATGCGGTCGCCCAGCGCAGCGAGCGCGTCGGACTCAAGTTCGATTTCGAGGTCGCACGGGCCCAGTACCGGGAGATGCTCGACGCCTACCGGCAGGCGGGCGTCGCCATCCATATCTTGCCGGCGGATCCGCACCTGCCCTATCAAATATTCGCACGCGACTCGAGCGCCATGACGCCGTGGGGCGCCGTGATCCTGCAGACGCAGAAGCCGTACCGGCGCGGCGAGTACGCAGCGTGTATTCAGTTTTATCTGGACAGAGAGATCCCGATCTACGATCTGATCACCGCCGGCAATGTGGAGGGCGGCGATTTCATGGTGCTCAAGCCCGGCGTTGCCGCATGCGGCTTCTCCGGCGAGCGCTCGATCGAGCCGGCGGTGAGCCAGCTCAAGAGCTGGTTCGCGGCCGAGGGCTGGGAGATGCACACGTATGCGTTCGACCCGCACTTCCTGCACCTGGACGTGCAGATGGGCATGATCGCGGAGGGGCTCGCCGTGGTGTGCGTCGAGGCCGTGGAGCCGGAGCTCGTCGATTGGTTGAAGTCGAAGGGGATTCGCACCATCGCAGTTCCGTACAGCGACGCGATGCAGCTCGGCACCAACGTCGTCGCCCTGGGCGATGAGCGCGTGCTCGTGCCCGCCTCGAGCAAAAATCTCATCGCCGCGTGCCGCGCCGAGGGGTTGACCGTCTATGACCCGGACGTCTCGATGATCGCCAACGGCGGCGGCGCCGTGCACTGCATGTGCCAGGCATTGAAGCGTGATCGTGTCGGGCCCGCATGATCCGCACCGCCGCCGCTTCCTCCTGAGCGCCGCGGCCGCGGCGGCGGTGGGCACCGCGCGAGCGCGGCCGGTCGATGGGACGAACACGGTATCTTTCGAGTCGCTGACAACGCTCACTGCGGTCGAGGCGGTCGCCCGCATGTCGCGCGGCGAGCTCTCCTGCGAGCGCTACGCCCAGGCGTTGCTCGCGCGCTGCGAGCGGACCCGGGCGCTCAATGCATTCATCACGCTCGAGCCCGAACTCGTCCTCGAGCAAGCGCGCGCTCGGGACCGCGAGCGCAGCGCCGGGGGAAAGCCGGGACCCCTGTTCGGTCTACCCATTCCGGTCAAGGACAGTGTCAACACTCGCGACTACCCAACCACGGGCGGCACGCCGGCGCTGCGCACGTTCCGGCCGGGCGCCGATGCTCCGGTGGTCGCCGCGCTCAAGGCGGCCGGGGCCATCGTGCTCGGCAAGACCAACCTGCACGAGCTTTCGTATGGCTGGACGAGCAACAACGCTGCCTTTGGGGCCGTGCACAATCCGTACGATGCCGCGAGAATTCCCGGCGGCAGCAGCGGCGGAACGGCAGCCGCCGTCGCCGCTCGGGCCGCACCGCTCGGAATCGCCGAAGATACCGAGGGCTCGATCCGCGTACCGGCGGCGTTTTGCGGCATCGAGGGATTCAGGCCGACGACCGGCCGTTACTCCACCCGAGGCTGCGTGCCGATCTCGCCGCTCTTCGATCAAGTGGGTCCTCACGCACGCAGCATCGCCGATCTGGTTCTCTTCGATTCGGCAGTGACCGCCCAGCAGCCGGCCGCCCCTCTCGCCTCGCTCCATGGCGTGCGATTGGGCATCGCGCGCGATTACTGGTTCACGGGCCTCGACCCCGAAGTGGAGCGCGTCACCGGCCAGGCGCTGAAACGTCTGGAGGATGCCGGCGCCGTGCTGATCGAGGCACCGCTTCCCGGAGTCGGACGGCTCATCGAGCACGCCACCGAGCAGATCCAGAACCACGACGTGCGGTTCGGCGCTCGCACACTACCTGCGAGAGTACGACGCTCCCGTGAATCTCAAGAGCTTGCTTGCGCGCGCGAGCCCGGACATACAGGCCGTGTTCAAGACCTATGTGATGCCGGGCGGTGAGGGCTTCGTCACCGAGGCCGCGTACGCTCTGGCGCGCAACCGGTATGTGCCCGAGCTCAAGCGCGCCTATCGCGACTATTTCGCGCTGCATCGGCTGGAGGCGATGGTCTTTCCTGCAATCCGGGTGCCGGCGCCGTTGATCGGCGAGGAAACGACGCTCGATATCGCCGGCCATGCCGTGCCCTTCGAGGATGCGGTGGCCCGGAACATTGCACCCGGCAGCACCGCCGGTCTGCCCGGTCTCGTGCTCCCCGCCGGACTCACTGCGAGCGGTCTGCCGGTCGCTCTCGAGTTCGACGGTCCGGCTCGCTCGGATCGATCGCTGCTCTCGATCGGCGCCCCACTCGAGCGGGCGCTCGGCCCCGTGGCCGCACCGGGGGCGTGACGCGCAGCAGCGAGGCGCTGGGGGCGCCCGGCGCTTGGGTGCCTGCGCATCGGTTAGACTACGACAATCCATCGCCATCCGAGGTCAGTCGCATGATCAAAGTCAGCGTTTTGTATCCCAACAAGCCCGGGGCGCGGTTCGATATGGCCTACTACGTCAATTCCCACATGCCGCTCGCGATGCGCTTGCTCGCGAAGGGTCTGCGTAAGACCGAAGTCGATGCCGGAATCCAAGGCGCGCGCCCCGGCGAGCCGCCGTCCTTCTTCGGGGGATGTCAGTTTTACTTCGATTCCATCGAGGCCTTCGTCGAGGCATGGACACCCGCGGCGCCCGAAATTACCGCGGACATTCCACGCTATACCGACGTCGCGCCGCTGATCCAATTCAACGAGGTGAAGCTGTCGCTGTAATTTCGGCATGCCGATCCGCGCGTACTTTCCGACGCTCGTGTACACGGCCACGCTTCAGGGACGCGGGACGCGCGAGTTCAACCGGCGCCTCATCGAGGAATGCCGGCAGCTGCGTGCCGACGATGCCTCCGGCCGGCGCTGGTCGGCAGCGAATTATCCCGGCGGCTATACCTCGTACGCGTCGGCACACCGGCTGCAGCGGACCTCGCCCACCTTCGAGGCCCTCGAGCGCAAGCTCGAGCGGCATGTCCGTGCGTTCGCCGCCGCAGCCGAGTGGGACCTCACCGGCCGACCGCTGTCGATGACCGACTGCTGGGTCAACATCATGCCCCGGCGCACGGCGCATCCTTCGCACCTGCATCCGCTCTCGACCTTGAGCGGCACCTACTATGCGCACACCCCGCCCGGCTCGCCGGGGCTCAAGTTCGAGGATCCGAGGCTCGACCGCTTCATGGCGGCACCACCCCGCAAGGCCAAGGCACGGCCTGCGAACAAGGTGTGGGTCACCGTCCCCGCGGAACCGGGCCGCCTGATACTCTTCGAGAGCTGGCTGCGCCATGAAGTGGCGGCCAATCCGGCAGGCGGCGAGCGGGTGAGCGTGAGCTTCAACTACAACTGGTTCTAAAAAGGTATTCATGCCAACCTCCGCGACCGACGCCACCATGGCGGTTTATCTCGATCTCGAAAACATTGCGCTCGGCGCGCGCGATGCCAACTATCCGAGCTTCGACATCGGCAAAGTGCTCGAGCGACTGCTGCTCAAGGGCGACATCGTCGTCAAGAAGGCGTACTGCGACTTCGACCGCTACAAGGATTTCAAGCGTGGCCTGCACGAGGCGGCCTTCGAGCTCATCGAGATTCCCCACGTGCGCCAGTCGGGCAAGAACTCGGCGGACATCCGCATGGTCGTCGATGCCCTGGACCTGTGCTACACCAAGGGTCACGTCGATACCTTCGTCATCATCAGCGGCGACTCGGATTTCTCGCCGCTCGTGAGCAAGCTGCGCGAGAACTCCAAGACCGTCATCGGAGTTGGGGTCAAGAACTCCACCTCGGACCTGTTTCTCAATAATTGCGACGAATTCATTTACTACGACGATCTGGTGCGCAAGGAGCGCTCGAAGCGCCGGCACTCGAGTGGCGGCGGCACGGGAGCGCGGGCCGCCACCGCCGCGCCCGCGGCCGAAAGCAAAGGCGCTGATGCCAGCGAGGCGCTCGACCTCGTGGTCGAGACCCTCGATGCGGTCACCGAGGAGCGCGGCGAGAACGAACCTATCTGGGGCTCGATGATCAAACAGGCCATCAAGCGGCGCCACCCAGGGTTCAACGAGCGATTTTACGGCTTTCGCTCATTCAACGATTTGCTGGCCGACGCCGAACGTCGCGGGCTCCTCAGCCTGCGGCCGGACGAGAAATCAGGCGGTTACACGGTACGGCTTGCCGAGAAGACGCCCGTCCCGAAGGGTTGAACTCATCCCGGTCGCCCTCACTTCAGTCGGACGTGGGGCACTAGGCGACGGGACAACATGAATACATCGCGTCGGAAGTCTTGGATGTGGGCGGAAGCCTGCGCACGGCTCGATGAGGCCGAGCGCCGGCATCGTCATTTTTTTGAGCTGCTGGCAGCGCCGTCGGCGACCCCGGTGTGGGAGCCGCCGGCGAATATTCTCGCCCTCGGCCGGGAGCTCGAGGTGACGGTTGCGTTGCCCGGTGCTCGCGCAGAGGACGTGGTGGCGCAAGTCACCGCCTCCGGGCTCCTGATCGAGGCGACCGTCCCACCGCCGGCGTTCGCCGCCGGGCGTCGAGATCGTGCGGCTCGAAATTCCCTACGGTCGGATGCGGCGCCGCATCGAGCTGCCGCCCGGCAGCTACACGCTCCTCGAGTTCCGCTTGGACAGCGGCTACCTGTACCTGCGCTTGACGGGGTCCTCGCTATGAACGTGAACGCCGCTCCTGTGAATGCCGCGCCGGCCCCCTCGACCCTCCCCGAGGATGTGCTCATCATTCTGCCCGTCGCCGCGATACCGTGCTGTTTCCGGGGGTCGTGCTGCCCATCGCGGTCCACGGCAAGCGTGCGCTGGCGGCGGCCCAGGAGGCGGTGCGCACGCAGCGCCGCGTGGGGTTGGTCCTACAGTCGGGGTCCGCGGAGGATCCCGCGCCCGAGAGACTTGCATACCGTCGGAACGGTCGCCTCCATCGTGCGCTTCGTCACCGGGGCGGACGGCACGCATCATCTGATCGCGCAGGGCGAGCAGCGCTTCACGGTGCTCGACTATGCGAGCCGCGAGCCGTTCCTCGTGGCGCGCATCGAGGCGCATCGCGAATCCGCGGTCGTCGGCCGGGATATCGAGGCGCGCGCCTTGGCGTTGCGCGAGCGCGCCGGCGAGGCCGTGCAGCTCCTGCCGCAAGCGCCCGCCGAGCTGGGCAATGCCATCCGCGCCATCGAGTCGGCCTCGACCCTGTCGGACGTGGTGGCCAGCTTCATGGACTTGAAACCCGAGGAGAAACAGGAGCTCCTCGCGACCTTCGACCTGGAGGCGCGCCTGGACCGCGTGCTCGCGTTCCTGAATCGGCGCATCGAGGTGCTCAAGGTGTCGCGCGAGATCGATGAGCGCACGCGCGAGGCATTCGATGAGCGCCAGAAGGAGGCGGTGCTGCGCGAGCGTCTGCATCAGATCCAGAAAGAGCTCGGCGACAAGGGCAATACGGGCGCGGAAGTCGAGGAGCTCAGAAAGGCCATCGCCGAGGCCGCACATGCCGCCGGAGGCGGAGGAGCAGGCGCTGCGCGAGCTGGCACGCCTCGAGCGCATGCCGGAAGGCGCGGCCGAGTATTCCATGGTCCGCAACTATCTCGACTGGCTGATCGCCCTGCCCTGGTCGAAGCTCGACCCGGAGCAGCTCGACATCGACCGCGCGCGGGCCATTCTCGATGAGGATCATTACGGGCTGGAAAAGGTGAAGCGGCGCATCCTCGAGTTTCTTGCGGTGCGCAAGCTGAACCCCGAAGGCCGCAGTCCCATCCTGTGCTTCGTGGGACCGCCGGGGGTCGGCAAGACTTCGCTCGGTCAGAGCATCGCCAAGGCGCTCGGATTACAGTTCCGCCGCGTGAGCCTCGGCGGCGTACACGATGAGGCCGAGATTCGCGGACACCGGCGCACCTACATCGGCTCGCTGCCGGGCAATATCATCCAGGCCATACGCAAGGCAGGTCGCCGCAACCCCGTGCTCATGCTCGACGAGGTCGATAAGCTGTCGGCGAGCCATCAGGGCGACCCGTTCTCGGCGCTGCTCGAGGTGCTCGATCCGGAGCAGAACAACACCTTCCGGGACAACTATATCGGCGTGCCCTTCGATCTATCCAAGGTGCTGTTCATCGGTACGGCCAATGTGCTGGATGCCATTCCCGCCCCGCTGCGCGACCGCATGGAAATCATCGAACTCGCCGGTTACACCGAAGAGGAGAAGCTGCAGATTGCAAAGCGCCACCTCCTCGCACGGCAGCTCGCGGCGAACGGCCTTAAAGCGGACCAGGTGCAGATCTCGGACGAGGCGCTGCGCCGTGTCATCGTCGATTACACGCGCGAAGCGGGCGTGAGAGGGCTCGAGCGACAAATCGGAGCGCTCCTGCGCAATGCGGCCGTCGCGATCGCCTCCGAGCGCGCCAGCCATGTCACCCTCGATGCGGGCGATGTCGAGGGCATTCTCGGGCCGCCGCGCTTCGAGAACGAGATCGCGCTGCGCACGAGTGTCCCGGGCGTGGCCACTGGGCTCGCTTGGACGCCGGCGGGCGGCGACATCCTGTTCATCGAATCGAGCCGCGTGCGCGGCAGCGGCAAGCTCATTCTCACCGGTCAGCTCGGCGAGGTCATGAAGGAAAGCGCGCAAGCGGCGGTCACCCTGGTGAAGTCGCAGGCAGACCGCCTCGGCATCGACCCCGCGATGCTCGATAACAGCGATCTGCACATTCACGTGCCGGCGGGCGCCATCCCGAAGGATGGCCCGAGCGCGGGCGTCGCGATGGCCACCTCACTCGCCTCGCTCCTCTCCCAGCGCACGGTGCGCGCGGATGTCGCGATGACGGGAGAGATCAGCCTGCGCGGCGTGGTGCTCCCCGTGGGCGGGATCAAGGAAAAAGTCGTCGCCGCGGACCGCGCCGGCATTCGCACCGTCATCCTGCCCGCGCGCAACCGTCGCGACCTCGAGGACATTCCCGAGAGCGTGCGCAACCGCCTGGAATTCGTTTGGGCGGAGAAGATCGACGATGTGCTCGCGCGCGCGCTGGAGGGAGCGCCGGTTCAGCGAGCGGCGGCCTGAGCTTGCAGCCGCGCGATGCGTTCCAGCGCCGGTGGGTGCGAATCGTAGAACGCCGAGTGCACCGGATCGGGTGTCAGGGTGGCGGCATTGTCGCGATAGAGCTTGACCAGCGCTGCGGCGAGGCGCTCGGCGCTCGCGTGCCGAACGGCGAAGTCGTCGGCCTCCCGTTCGTGGCGACGCGACCACCATGCCTCGAGCGGGGTTGCGAAGTACGTGAATACGGGAACCACGACCGCGAATAGGATGAGTGCCATCGCCGGCGAGGGAACCGAAACGCCGAGCGCGGCATAGAACGCCGGCTGTCGCGCGAGCCAGCCGAGGAGCGCGAGACCGGCGAGCAACGACAGCCCCGACACCGCGATGCGCTGGCGCACGTGGTGCAGCCGGAAATGCCCCAGCTCGTGCGCGAGCACGGCCTCGATCTCCTCCATGTCGATGCGCTCGAGGAGCGTATCGAAGAATACGATCCGCTTGTTGCGCCCGATGCCCGTGAAATAGGCATTGCCGTGCGCCGAGCGGCGTGATCCGTCCATCACGAACACCCCTCCCGCAGCCGCGAATCCGCAGCGCGCGAGCAGCGCTTGCACACGCTCGCGCAGCGCCGCGTCATCCAGCGGCGAGAACCGGTTGAAGAGCGGCGCGATGAATCGCGGAGCGGCCCAGGCGAGCATCAAGCTGACCGCGAGCCAGACGAGCCATGTCCATACCCACCACCAGGCACCGGCGCGATCCATCAAGGCGAGTGTGGCAAGCACGAGCGGCGTGCCGATCGCGAGTCCGAGCAGCCACCGCTTGAGCACGTCGAGAGCAAACAGCCCCGGAGAGATGCGATTGAATCCGTATTTCGCCTCGACGCGAAACGTGCGCCACACCGCGAACGGCAAGCCGATGAGCTGCAGAAAGAACAGCACGCACATCACGAGCAGCGCGCCCTGCCACGGCTCGGGCCAATGCGCGCGGCCGACTAGCCCCTGGATTGCCGCGAGACCCCCGCCGAGCGTGAGGACAAGCTTGATCAGGGCCTCGAACACGGTCGCCAGGCGCGTCACGCCCGCGCGCGCCACCGTGTAGTCGGCGGCGCGCTGCTGCTCGGCGAGCGCGATACGGCCGGAAAAGAGTTCGGGGACGCGGTCGCGGTGAGCGCGCACGGCCGCGATCTGGCGCGAGGCGAGCCACAGGCGAACCACGGTTTCGGCGGTGAGCGCCACGATGAACAGCGCGGTCACGCCGCGCATCGCAGAGCTCGCAAGCGTCGAGATCATGGAAACAGCCTAGACGAATTCTCCGGCGAGCGGAATATCAGCGGCTTCTCGACCGGCCGGGGCGTCGGGTCCGATTCCTCCGCGCGCGACACGGCCTCGGTCACCAGATGGTGGTGTGGGGACAGGTCGCACACCGGATCGGCGTTCGCCGCATCGCCGGTCAGCAGGAACGCCTGGCAGCGACAGCCGCCGAAATCGCGGGATTTTTCCGGGCAGCTGCGGCACGGCTCCTTCATCCACGCATCGCCGCGGAAGTGATTGAAGCCCGCGGAGTCGAACCAGATGTGCTCGAGACTTTCCGTCCTCACGTTCGGGAACGTGAGCGGCAGCATCCGCGCCGCATGACACGGCAGCGCCGTGCCGTCGGGCGTCACCGTCAGAAAAATCGAGCCCAGCCCGCTCATGCAGGGCTTCGGGCGGCGCTCGAAGTAGTCGGGCACCACGAAGAATATGCGCATGGAGCGGTCGCCGCGCTCGCGATAGCGCCGCGTCACCGCTTCCGCCCGCTCCACCTGCTCGCGGGTCGGCATCAGCTGCTCGCGGTTGTGCCAGGCCCAGCCGTAGAACTGGGTGTTGGCGAGCTCCACGTAATCCGCGCCCATGCGGTGCGCCATCTCGAGGATCTCCTCCACGTGATCGATGTTGAGCCGGTGCAGGACCACGTTGAGCACCATGGGATAATCGTACTGCTTGATCAGCGCGGCGACTTTGGACTTCAAGTCGAAGGTTCGCGTCGAGCTCAGGAAATCGTTCATCCGGCGCGTGCTGTCCTGGAACGAGAGCTGAATGTGATCGAGGCCTGCCTCCTTGAGGGCGCGAATTCTCGGCTCGTTGAGCCCGACGCCGGATGTGATGAGATTGACGTAGAAGCCGAGACCGTGGGCCTCGGCGACGATCGTTTCCAGATCATCGCGCACCAAGGGCTCCCCGCCCGAGAGTCCCAATTGAACGGCCCCGAGAGCGCGCGCCTCGCGCAGCACCTTGAGCCAGCCGGTCGTATCGAGCTCCGCGCCGCTGCGTGCGAAGTCCGTCGGGTTGTAGCAAAAGGCGCAGTGTAGGGGACACCGGTAGGTGAGCTCGAGAAGCAGCCACAACGGCGGTCCCGGGTGGAGCGTGGCCACGGTCGAGTCAGTCATGACAGCGATATCCAACGCTTCTCATGCGCCATGGTCACGAAAGCGATCACGTCCTTCTCGAGTCCCGTGGTCGAGAATGCCTGCTCGAGGCTCGCGGTGATTTCCTCGATGGTCGAAGCACCGTCGCAGCGCTTGAGGATCTCGCCCGCACTCGCGTTCAGCTTGATCATGCCCTCGGGATAGAGCAGCACGTGGGCATTCTGCGCGCCCTCCCATTGCAGGCGAAATCCGCGTCCGATGGAGGGCCGCGAAGCTCCGTTCACTGCATTCACAGAGGCACCCCGTAGCGTATGGCCATCGCATCGCTCATCTGCCACAGCACGTCCAGCTTGAACTTCAGAATCGCCAGGGCCCGCTCCTGCGCCTCCCGCGTGAGGAAATGGTCGAGCGTAAAAGCGAGGCCGAACTCCACGTCGCGCCGTGCGAGGCTCACCCGGCTCTGGAAATACCTGAGGCCTGCCGGATCGATCCAGCGGTAATGTTCCGGCCAGTTCGCGAGACGCTGCTTGTGGATCTCGGGGGCGAACAGCTCGGTGAGCGAAGAGCAGATCGCCTCGGGCCACGGCGCCCGGCGCGCAAAATTGACATAGGCATCGACGGCGAACCGCACTCCGGGCAGCACCTCGGCGAGGCCTTCGACCGATTCGCGCGGAAGGCCAACGGCCTCGCCCAAGCGGAGCCAGGAGTCGATTCCGCCCGGGTCTTCGCCGTAGCCGTCGTGATCCAGGATGCGCTGCACCCAGCTGCGCCGCACAGCGCGGTCGGGGCAATTGGCGAGGATGGCAGCATCCTTGATTGGGATGCTCACCTGGTAGTAATAGCGGTTCGCGACCCACCCCTGGATCTGCTCGCGTGTCGCCTTGCCGGAATTCAAAAGCACATTGAAAGGATGATGAATGTGGTACGCGGACCCCTGGCTGCGCAACTGCGCCTCGAACTCTGTGCGGCTCCAGGCACCCTCGCCCGCGCGACTTGAGCTCATAGCGCAATCTCCAGCCCGTCCCACGCCACCTCGACGCCGCGGCGCTCGAGCTCGCGCGCCTCCTCCGAGGACTCGTCCAAGATGGGATTCGTGTTGTTGATGTGGATCAAGATCTTGCGCACCCCGTGCGGCAGGCGGCCGAGCCAGTCGAGCATCCCGTCCTTGCCGCTCTGGGGCAGATGGCCGAGATCGCGCGCGCGCTTTTGGGACACGCCCACGCGGATCATCTCATCGTCGCTCCAGAACGTGCCGTCGACGAGTACGCACGCCGCGCGCTGCATGGCTTCCCACAGCCGATCGTCGATCGCTCCGAGACCGGGCGCGTACACCACGGATCGAGCATTCGCGGCGTCTTCGATGACGAGCGCCACGTTGTCGCCCGGCACCGGCGCAGCGCGATTCGGCGAATAGGGAGCAGGCTTGCTCGCCACCGCCAGTGCGCGCCAACGCAGATCCCGGACCTCCTCGACGACGAACGGGCGGTCGAGCTCGATGCGCCGGCGGTCGACGCCGCAAAAATGCCGAAGCACCCCGAGCACGGGATTGCCTTGGGTAAGGTCCGCATAGGTGCTGTCGGTGCACCAGACGGGCCAGGGGTGGGTGGACTCGCGCAGCATGTACAGTCCGGTGGTGTGATCGACCTGACCGTCCACCAGGATGACGGCCCGGAGCGCACTGTCTCGCAGGGACCGGTTCGGTTGCATGTCGGCACTGGCCATCAATTGCGCCCGGATGTCGGGCGAGGCATTCACGAGAATCCAGCGGTCCGGATCCTCCCCGCGAACGACGATCGAGGATTGGGTACGCGGCCGGGCACGCAGCGTCCCTGAGCGCAAGCCTCGACAATTGGGGCAATTGCAATTCCATTGAGGAAAGCCGCCGCCGGCGGCCGACCCCAAAACGCGAATTTTCACAGGAAGAGTGGGCGCGCCCGCTGCGCGGGCGGCGGCCCTACGCGGGCCGCCCTACGCGGGCCGCCCTATCGGCATATCAACGATTGGCCACGTACATGGTGATTTCCATGCCGAACCGAAATTCCGTGGCCTGCGGGGTTTCCCATTTCATGACGCTGCTCCAAAAAGGTGGATACGGGCTCATCCTGGCCCCGCAGCAGGCGCTCGAGCATCGGCGGCTTCATGAAACTCGGGTCATGATTTTCATGAGGCCGCGGGTCCCACCCGGGGAATCAGGAAGGTGCCCCCCTCCCTGGTACCATGGGGCATGAGACTGCGGACGCGGTTGAATCTCGTCGTGGCCGCCTTGAGCGCCGCCTTCGTGATCGTGCTGATCGCGGCAGAGATCGAGGCGACCCGTGAGTCGGTGCGCGAGGAAATCGAGGCGGCCAATCGGGTGGCCTCGCAGTTGCTGGGTCGCTTGACGGCGCTGTACTCCACCATCGGAGGGCCGGATCTGGTGCTTCAGTTCCTCGCTCAGCTGGGCCGCGTACGCGCGAACGAGGTGTATCTCGTGTCGCCGAGCGGCGAAGTGCTGTATCGCTCCCCGCCCGCCACCTACAAGGCAGGGCGCGAGGCGCCCGCGTGGTTCGCGCGCTTGTTCTCGCCGGAATCGGCCCGCCGGACGTTCGAGCTGCGGGGCGGTGTGCGCCTGGTCGTCGAGGCCCAGCCGTCGCGCGCCGTGCTCGATGCCTGGGATGAGATCGTGCGCCTCTCGATGGTGGGTGGAATCATGCTGATCATCGTCAACGGCATCGCCTTCTGGTCCGTCGCGCGGGTCTTCAAGCCCATTCCGGTCATTGCCGACGCTCTGGAGCGCCTGCAGCGCGGTGACCTCGCGTTTCGCTTGCCTCCGTTGCCGAGCTCCGAGGCGAATGTGATCGGCAGCGCCTTCAACCGCATGGCGCAGGCCCTCGAGGACAAAGTGCTGGCCGAGCGGCAGGCGCGCGACGCTGAAGCGCGCCTCGAGGAGCGCCGCGAGATGTCATCGCTCGCCGACCAGCGGGTCGAAGAGGAGCGGCGGCTCATCGCGCACGAGCTGCACGACGAGTTTGGGCAGTCGGTCACGGCGATTCGCAGTCTCGCGCTCGCCATCGCCGCACAGGCCGGCACGCGTGATCCCACCATCGGCGAGACGGCCCGGCTGATCTCGGACGAAGCGGCGCGTCTCTATGACGCCATGCACAGCCTCATACCGAGACTTGCGCCGCTATCGCTCGATACGCTCGGACTCTCGGCCACACTCGAGAACCTGGTGCGCGATTGGCAGCGCCGCAATACGGCCGTGACCATCGAGTTGAAGCACGAGCTCCCGCCGGATCTCGGCTCGAGTGTGGCCCTCGCCGTGTATCGAGTGGTACAGGAGGGCTTGATCAACGCGCTGCGCCACGCGCAGGCCACGCGGGTTGCGATCGTGGTCGACGGCACGCCGGAGCGGATCCGCGTGAGCGTGTCGGATGACGGCATCGGACTCCCAACGGACTGGGCACGGCCGGGACATTTCGGACTTCGCGGATTGGCCGATCGCGTCTCGCAGCTCGGCGGCACGTTCGACGTCGGGAATGACGGTGGTAGCGGCGCACGCCTCGTCGCTCACATCCCGTTGCGGGTGACGGCGTGATCCGCGTCTTGTTGGTCGACGACCATGCCGTCGTGCGTACCGGCTTTCGGTTGTTGCTGCAATCGATCGCAGATCTGACCGTGGTCGCCGAGGCGGAATCCGGCGAGGCGGCCTGTCAGATGTATTCCGAGCTCACGCCCGATGTGGTGATCATGGACATCGCGATGCCGGGCATGGGCGGTCTCGAGGCGCTGCGCCGTATCCGCGCAAAACATCCCCAGGCGCGCGTGCTGACCCTGTCGGCTCACGACGATCCGATGCACGCCCGCCGCTCGTTGCAGGAAGGCGCGCTCGGCTTTCTGTCGAAGCGCAGCGCGCCCGAAACACTCGTCCAGGCCGTCACGGCCGTGGCGGGCGGTCGCCGCTATCTCGATGCGGCGCTCGCCCAGCAACTCGCACTCGCGGAATTCGACGGCGGCGCGAAATCACCCGTGGACCGGCTGTCCGAGCGCGAGTTCCAGGTGTTCATTCGGCTCGCGGGCGGCGCAAGCGTCCAGCGCATCGCGCAGGATCTCAAGCTCTCCTCATCGACCGTCGGCACTCATCTCTACAACATCAAGCAAAAGCTCGGCGTCGACAATCAATCCGAGCTCACGCTGATCGCCATCCGCTACAAACTCATCGAGGCTTGAAGGAGGCAGGCGCGAAATGACCGTCATGACGACCGGCCAGGCGGTCACCGATGCGCTCATCTCTCACGGAGTGAACACCGTGTTCGGGATTCCAGGCGCGCATATGTACGATTTCAACGACGCGTTGGCCCGGCGGCGCGATGCCATCCGCTTCATTACCACGCGTCACGAGCAAGGCGCGGGCTATATGGCCTATGGCTATGCGAAATCGACAGGGCGACCCGGTACCTATACCGTCGTCCCCGGGCCGGGGGTACTGAATTCGGCTGCGGCTCTTTGCACCGCGTACGGCGCGACGGCACCCGTGCTTTGCCTCACCGGCAATATCATGTCGCATCTCATCGGTCGTGGCCGCGGGCAGCTTCACGAGCTTCCCGATCAGTTGGCGCTGCTTCGCGGCCTCACCAAGTGGGCCGAGCGCATCAACCATCCGACTGAAGCACCGCGGGTGATGGCCGAGGCGTTCCGACAGCTCGCCTCCGGACGCATCCGGCCCGTGGCGGTCGAGGCGCCATGGAATGTGTTCGGCATGAAAGCCGAGGTCGCCGGGATCGCGCCCCTCGGCGCCCAGCCGCCGCCCGCCCCCGATCCGGACGCCGTGGCGGCCGCGGTCAAGCTCATCGCGGCGGCAAGGCGGCCGCTGATCAGCGTCGGTGCAGGCGCGCTCGAGGCCGGCGAGTCGGTGCTGGCGCTCGCACGGTTGCTGCAGGCACCGGTCACTTCGCATCGCAGCGGCCGTGGGATCGTGAGCGATGAGTCTCCCTACGGCATGAGGTCGGTCGCCGCCTACGACTACTGGAAGGAGGCGGACCTGCTCATCGGCATCGGCAGCCGCCTGGAGCTGCAGTATTTTCGGTGGCGCTGCCTGCCGCCCGGTTTGAGAGTGGTGCGCATCGATATCGACCCCACCGAGATGGTGCGCTTGAGACCCGATGTGGGTCTCGTCACCGATGCCACGCTCGGCACCCGCGCGTTGATCGAGGCGCTCGAGCCCTTGGTGGGGCGGCGCGCCTCGCGCGAGTCGGAATTCCAGGCGATCAAAGCACGCGGCGAGGTGCTCGTCCGCGGCGTTCAACCTCAGGTGAGCTACCTCGATGCGATTCGCCGCGTCTTACCGCGCAGCGGCTTCTTCGTCGAGGAGATCTCACAGGTCGGGTTCGCGGCCCGTTTCGGCTTTCCCGTGCACGCGCCGCGCCGTTACGTCACGGGTGGCTACCAGGACAATCTCGGCTTCGGCTTCAACACGGCTTTGGGCGTGAAGGTTGCACATCCCGGCGAAGCCGTGGTCTCGATAACCGGGGACGGAGGCTTTCTCTTCGGTTGCCAGGAGCTGGCAACCGCGGTGCGCTATTCGATCAATCTCGTGACGATCATTTTCAACAACAAGAGTTTCGGCAATGTGAGACGGGACCAGGAGCAGCTCTACGAGGGGCGGCTCATCGGCGCGGACCTCACGAATCCCGACTTCGTGCGCCTCGCGGAGAGTTTTGGGGTCCGGGGGTTGCGTGCGCGCGATCCCCTCGAGCTCGAGCGACAACTCGAGGTTGCATTGGAGGCCGACGCGCCGGTCGTGATCGAGGTGCCGATCGAGCAAGGCAGCGAACGCTCGCCGTGGCCATTGACATTGCCGGCCCCACATCCGGGGCATACCGACGCCGGCTGAGAGCCCTCGGAGAGGCGGGTCCACCGCGCTCGCGAGGTCACACGATCGCAATATGATAATCGGTGCCGGCGGTTTGGCCGGTCGGCAGGTACCAGAAAGTGAAATCCAGCTGCCGTCCCGCCGCGAGACGCGACGTGTCGACGTGCACCACATGCAGGCCGAGTGGATTCGGGACCGTCTTCACATCGATGACGTCATGCCAGCCGTCGAAGCCGTAATGCACGTTCGCGGGCGCGTCCAGCGCGATGATGAGCGAGGCGCCGGCCTGCATGTCGCCGATCGGCGCATGCCTGGCCCAGATGGCCCGCAGTGATTTCACGCGCTCGCCCCGGTAGCGCCGCCAGACGGCTTCGGGCCGGTCGAACGGGCGCTTCAGGGCACGAGACGCCACCAGCTTCACGAACTCCGCGTGAGTCCAGGCGAGCGGCATGGCGGAGCCGGTTGCTTCCCCGAATATGAGCCCACGCTGCGGTATCGAGGGCGCATCCCAGATTTGCTCGGGGAGCATGCCGCCGGGCGACGCCATGCGGGCCATCGCCTCCATGAGGGGCCGCGGGTCCTTGCCGCCGCAGATTTCATAGTGGGCGCGCTCGCCGGTCAAAAGCGGCCAAGCCCGGCCGCGTCCCACCCCGTCGTAGGCGCTGCCGTCGTCATGCTCGCCATACCCATCGTCGTGGTAGCGGTGCCAGCACGGACCGTTCGGTGTATCTACTTTGAGCAACGCATCGGCCAGCCGCACGCTGCCCACGATCAGCGGGTCGTCCGGCCGGCGCAAGCCGAAGCGCACCAGCTGCAGAAAATCGACGCCGAACTGAGCCGAGGCTGGCAATCCCGGATCGAGCGCACGGTTCTTGATCGACAATATCCTCTGCAGCGCGCCGCGCTCAGTGGTGGCTTGCGCCGGCGCGACGCGCACGTAATAGCCCGGCACGCCATGCGCATGCGCGAGCGGCGTATCGAGAACCGCAGTCCAGTCCTCGAGGCGCGAATTCCAGAAGTCTGCGAAGTCGAGCGCAAGCTCGCTCGCATCGCTCGGCAGGAAATCGGCACCGCTCACCAGCGCTGCTATGCAACAAGCCAACGTGAATGTATTGAGACCGGCACTCTCCTCCCATCGGTCCTGGTCGCTTTGCGGCCCGTAGCGCACGATGTAGGAAAGCGCACGCAGCACCATGTCGGCGACTTCGGTACCGCCGAGTGCGCCGCGCTCGGCCAGGAGTGCCGCCAGCACCACTGGCAGCGCCGTCTCGTCGAGCTGCACGCCGGTCCAGTAGGGCGTGCCGCCGAGATACTGGTTCTGCTGCCAGTGGCCGTCCGCGAGCTGCGTGGCGCGCAGATAGCGCAGGGTATTTCCCGCCTCGCGCGTCGCACCCACCGCGAGCAACGCGCCCGCGCACTCGACCAGATCGCGCGGCCACACCAGGTGGTATCCCTCGCGCTCTTCTTTGGTGTTGCCCCACGGCACACTCAAGCTCGCGACCATCGCGCCCGGGTAGGTCTTGTCCTGGTGAACGCGCAATACCAGGGCCGAGATCTGAAACTGCCGCGTGCAGATCGCCGGTAAGTCGGCGAGGTACTCTGCGGGAATGCGCGATCGTGCATACCAGTCTCTCCATCCCTGGACGTAGTGATCGCGAACGCTTCGGAAAGGCTCGAACGCCGCGGTCAGTGCCAGAGTCCCCGCAGCCTCCGCGCTCGATCCAAAGGCGAGCGCGAGAGTGCATGCGCGCGGCAACTCGCCCAGCAGCGCCACATTGCCTGGACCGGCCGAGCGGTACTCCCAGGTCATGGCGCCGTTGCGAGAAAAGTCCTGCCAACCGTCGCTCGCGCCCACGTAACCCGCGCTGGCACGGCTGAACGCATCCCGCTGGGTTTCATCCGCCGCTGCGAGCGCGAGGGCGAAGGGCCCCTGACACGCCTGAAGCACGCGGCGCCCGCCCCGATCGGCGACTTCGGCGATATTGTTCCTGCCCGTGCCGCCGAGATGAGGCGCGAGCAGCGCATAGGGGCGCAAGCCCTCATCCCCGGCGAGCTCGACGTCGATCAGCATCGCGTCCCGTTCCACGCCCGCCACGATCCGCAGCGTCAGCTCGAAGCGCGCGTGGCGGTGAATGATGCGCACCGCAGGAATGCCGGGCTCGAGGAGCTCGACCGTATGTTGCCAGAGGCGCTTGAGCTCGACCCAAAACCCCTGCCCGTCGGCGACGATGATGCCGAGATCGCGGATTTGCGGAATGTCGACCCGCGGATAGTAGACCTCGTTCAAGATGCCGCCGCCGACCGTGAACCACAGGCGCGAGCGGCCCGCCGAGCAGCCGACCATCTCTTTGGCGCTGCTGCTCCACGTGGGCTCCATGCCGGGGGCACCCGGCGCGGTGGCGCCGCTGTTCAAGCCGGCTCGGGGGGCGTGAGCAGCACCCCCGCGCGCGCCGCGCCCAAGAGCGCAACGTCGGGATTCACGATGAGCCGGGTCGGAATGGCCCGAACGAAGGGAGACAGGCGTCCCTTGTCCTCGAAGCGCCGGCGAAACTCGCTTCTGTCGAGAAAAGTGCCAATCTTTTGCGCGACGCCGCCCGCGATGTAAACGCCTCCGCGCGCACCGTGGGCGAGCGCCAGATCGCCGGCGACCGCGCCGAATATCGAGGAGAACATCGAGAGGGCGGCGCAACATGCCAGGTCCTCTCGCGCCGCGCCGGCGGTGATATCGGCCGCGTGTAGCGTCCCGCTGTTGCGGCCGGCCAGTTGCTCCAAGGTGAGGTAGAGCAGCTCCAGGCCAGCGCCCGACAGGACGCGCTCGACAGATACCCGGCCAAACTGCTTCCACATGAGCTCGAGCGCGGCGAGTTCCTGCGGATTGCTCGGGGCGAACCCGATGTGGCCGCCCTCCGTCGCCATGGGCACGGAATGGACTCCGTCACGTGCCAGGCAGGACACGCCGAAACCAGTTCCCGGCCCAAGGATCGTGATGGTTCCACCCTCGAGTCCGGGAACCTCCGGGCCGATGGTGTGCAGGTCCGAAGCGACCAGCACCTCGGCGGCAAAGGCGAGCGCGGCGAAATCGTTCACGAGCACGGCATGCTCGAAGCCGAATTTCCTGAGCTCGGCTTCCGAAATGTTCCAGCCGCGATTGGTGAAGCGCGCCGTGCCGGCCGTCACGGGGCCCGCCACCGCGATGGCGGCAACGGTCGGCGGCTCCGTTCCCGCCCGCTCGAGATAGGTCTTCAAGGCATCGAGGAAGGTGGGAAATGCCCCCTCCAGATCCTGCCGTGCCCGGATCTTCCAAGGCGGCGGACCGGTGGCGTCGACGATGGAAAAGCGGGCGTGCGTACCTCCGACGTCGCCCACGAGGATGGCTTTAGTCAGTCGAATCCCCCGACGAGACGCGGCTCTCGCCCCGCAATCGCTGATCGACTTCGGCTTCCGCGGCCAGCCAATCCTCGACCTCGTAACCCGGCTGGAACCCTCGATGCTGTGATCGGAAGTAGGCCGCCCGCGCAATGGAAGCGTGGCGGTCCGGCGTTTGATGGGACGACTTTGCGGATGAGGAGCCCGACCGCGATTTAGCCGTGCGCCTGCGTGCTTTCACGGGTGCGGCGGCGCCATTTTCCGGTCGAGCGGCTTCCGGTTGAATGGTTTGCGATTGAGCGGTTTCTGGTCGAGTGGTGCTGGTGCCGCGCGTGGTCCTCTTGCTCGTGGCCATGACAACTCCAAGATAATCAGTCGAGGGAGCGGCCTCGAGGAGCTACGATGGAAACGAAGAATTTCTTCGATGACTGCTCGAGACCTCGTTGAGACTCTAACCGATCTGGCCGGATTGGCAACCCCAGACGGCGCAGGCATCGCCTGTGAGCGAAGCGCCGAGGGGCGATCCGCGCGTGCCAAAAACCGTCGCGAGAGAAACTCGGCCGTCGTGTTGCGAAGCGTCACGTCACATCGGTACTCTGTACGCATGGCCCCGGCGCATGCGCATCGTCGAAAACGCAGCTTCACCCGAGCGGCCGCGCTCGGATGTTGCGTGCGTGCCGCGCTCTTGGTGCTGGTTGCGCTGGCGGTCCTGCCCGCGCCGGCGCGCATCGCCAATGCGCCGGGCGACGCCTCGCCGGGCGCCACCTCGCTGGGCGCCACCTCGCCGGGCGCCACCTCGCTGGGCGCCGCTGCGCCGGGGCTGGTCGCGCCGCCGCCCCTCAAAGTCGATCTCAACGCCTTCGACGCGATGAAGAGGACGATCGCTCTTCCGAATGGTGAGGTGATTGCCTACATCGATACGGGAAACCCGACCGGGCCTCCCGTGGTGCTGATTCATGGCTACACCGACAGCGCGCGCGACTGGGTGCCGATCCTGCCCTATCTGTCGAAGCGATTTCGCCTCCTGCTCGTAGACATTCGAGGACACGGCAAATCCAGCAAGCCGGAATGCTGCTACACCCGCATCGACTTTGCTTATGATGTGAAGCTGCTGCTCGATGCGCTCTCGATAGGCAAGGCCGACATCGTCGGCCATTCGCTCGGCAGCATCATCGCGCAAACGTTCGCGGAGTACTGGCCCGAGCGCACCCGGCGCGTGGTGCTGATATCCTCGACCGGCGGCCGCCCGCCCGATTCGAGCGCTCCGCCGCAGTTCGACTTCGCTGCCGAGATCCGCAAGCTCAAGGAGCCAATCGATCCTGACTCTCCCTTCATGATCGCCTGGTGGGATTCGCCGACGCCGGTCGATCCGGAGTTCATTCGTCGCCAGCGCCAGGACTCCGCGGCCATTCCGCTCAAGGTGTGGCTCGCGGTTCTCGACCAGGGGTTGGCGACCAGCACGCAGTACGCAGACTTGCAGAGCACGCTGCCGCGGCTCAAGGCGCCCACCCTCCTGATCTGGGGCGGCAACGACCCCATCATGGAGCCACCGGTGCGCAAGACGCTGATGGATGCGTTACCCACGGCGCAAGTGAAGGTGTTCGAGGGACTCGGCCACAATCCCTTCTGGGAAAATCCGGACGCCGTGGCGCGCGTCATCAATACATTCCTCGGCGCCGGCGGCTAGTCCGGGCGCGCGCAGCCGGGGGCACCACCGAGGGATCAGCTGTAGGAAAAATTGCTCCCGCGGGGGAGGCGGACGGCGCCGGTAGAGTCGAGCGGATTAAGGGGCTGACGCGGTCGACTGCCCGGGCGGGTCCATGATCTTCATGCCGTGAGCGGGAGCAATTTCGCCCTCAGCTATATATCCTCCCCCGGTGCCGGGGCGGTCAAGCGATCAACCTACTGTCATCGCGCAGAAATGCCACCGGACCGCAGCACGCCTTGGCGCCAGGAGGGCACCGCCGGTTAGGGCGTCAACGCCGCATCGAGCGCCTCGATCCAGTGACGCACCGGGACTTTCGTGCCGCTCTGCAAGTGCTGAATGCAGCCGATGTTGGCCGACACGATGCATTCGGCGCCGAGGGGGTGCAGATTCTCGAGCTTGCGGTCTCGCAGCCGGGTCGCAAGCTCCGGCTGCAGGACGGAATACGTGCCGGCCGAGCCGCAGCACAGATGACTTTCGGCCGGAACCTGGACGTCGAAGCCGAGGGCGGTGAGCTGAGATTCGACGCCGCGCAACTCCTGGCCGTGCTGCAGAGTACAGGGAGCATGAAAGGCGAGCCGCTTCCCGCCCGCCTGCACGCGATCCTTCAGCGCGCGCACGAGATCGGGCAACATTTCGCTGAGGTCGCGGGTCACCGTGGAGATGCGAGCGGCCTTCTGCGCATACTCGGGAGCTCGCCTCAGCGCATGGGCATATTCTTTGATCATCTGGCTGCACCCCGAGGCATCGACGACAATCGCTTCGACCGTGTCCTGGCTCACCAGCGGCCACCACGCATCGATATTACGGCGCATGTCCGCAAGGCCGCCGTCGCGGTCATTGAGGTGCGTGCGCAACGCTCCGCAGCATCCCTCGCCGGCCGCATGGAGCGTTTGTATGCCGGCGGCGTCGAGCACACGCACGGTGGCCGCGTGAATTTCCGGGCGCATTGCCGGTTGGACACAACCGCCGAGGAGCAATACCTTACGCGCATGCTCGGGCCACGCGGTGCTTCGCGGTTCGCGGCCGGCGGGCGACGGGACTTTGTTCCTGAGCGGCCTCGGAAGCCACCGCCGAAGAGCCTGCCCTGCTTTGAGCGCGGGCGCAAAGAGCGGCGACGTGAGCCCTTCCTTGAGCAGCCAGCGGGACACTCGCTCGCCCGCCGAGCGGCTCACGCGCTCCTCGGTGAGATGCCGGCCGATTTCCACCAGATGTCCGTACTCGACGCCGCTCGGACACGTCGTCTCGCAATTGAGGCAAGTCAGGCACCGGTCCAGGTGCTGCTGCGTGCTGCGCGTCACTTCACCACCTTCGAGCAGCTGCTTGATCAAATAGATGCGGCCGCGAGGTCCGTCGAGCTCATCGCCAAGCAGCTGATAGGTCGGACAGGTGGCGTTGCAGAAGCCACAATGCACACACTTGCGCAGGATCGACTCGGCCTCCTCGCCGTCCGCGGTTCCCTTGAATTCCTCGCTCAAGTTGGTTTGCATCGGCGCTCTTCAAAGATCGGCATACAAGCGGCCGGGGTTGAGAATGCCATCCGGATCGAAGGCGTTTTTCAAGGACCGGTGAATCTGCATGAGCACTCCGCCCACGGGTGCGAACGCGCCGGCCGCCTTGGCGGCGGCACGCACCAAGGAGGCATGTCCGCCTGCGCCCGCAGCCGCGGCTCGCACGGTGTCCGGCGCCGCGGTCGTGCGCCACCAACGCTGCGCACCGCTCCATTCGAGGAATTGGCGGCCCGGAAACGAGAATCGGGGCGCCGTCGGCGGGACCGACAGGCGCCACAAACAAACACCGCGCGCCACCTCCTCAGCGGGCAGCGCGAAGAACTCGTGACGATGATCGCGGATGTCTTGCCAGAATCTGCCCGCGGCCTCCTGGTTCAGCTCGGTGCCGCCGAGCTGAACGCGCGCGTGACGCACGGCGGCTCGCGATCCGGCGAGACGGATGCGCATGCGCCCTTCGCACCAGGCGCTCGCATTGAGCGGCACCGGGCGCGCGCGCAGCCGGGCGAGCTCGTCCAGGCAACGCTGCTCGTCGCACTCGAACTCGAGTGTCGCGGTGTCGGCGGGCGCCGCCAGCACCTTCAACGACACCTCGCCGATGACCCCGAGCACGCCCCAGGACCCCGCGATCAATCGCGACACGTCGTACCCGGCCACGTTTTTCATCACCTGACCACCAAAGGTCAAGAGCTCGCCGCGTCCGTTCAGCAGGGTAAGGCCGAGAACGTAGTCGCGCAGCGCGCCGACGGCGACGCGAGAGGGTCCTGAAAGCCCCGCGGCCACCATGCCGCCCACGGTCCCTCCCGTCGCGAAGCGTGGCGGCTCGAACGGCAGGCACTGGCCTTTGCCGGCAAGCGCGTCCTCGAGCTCGGCGAGCGGGGTGCCGGCACGGGCGGTCACCACGAGCTCGGTCGGCTCATAGCTCGAGATACCCGCGAGATCGCGCAGGGACAAAAGCTCGCCCCGCGGTTGCTCGCCGTAGAAATCCTTGGTGCCGCCGCCCTGAATGCGCAACGGTGCGCGGCGCGCGCGCGCGGCATGGATCTGATCGACGAGCCGGCTCATGCCGGGGTGCCCGGCGGACATCAAAATCTCGGCAGCTCGGGGAACGGAATCATCCCCCCGTGCACATGCATCTTGCCGTATTCCGCGCAGCGTTGAAGCGTGGGAATCACCTTGCCGGGATTCAAGCGCTCCTCCGGATCGAAGGCATGCTTGACCGCGAGGAATTGCTCTCGTTCCGCGAGCGAGAACTGCAGGCACATGGAATTGAGCTTCTCTACCCCGACCCCGTGCTCCCCGGTGATCGTGCCTCCGAGCTTGAGGCTCACTTCCAGGATCTCGGCGCCGAACCGCTCGCAGCGCTGCAATTCGTCGGCATCATTTGCATCGAACAGGATCAAAGGATGCAGGTTGCCGTCCCCCGCATGGAACACGTTCACGCACCGCAGTCCATGCTTCGCCTCCATGCCTTCGATCGCGAGCAACATCTCGGCGAGCTTGCGCCGCGGAATGGTCGAGTCCATGCACATGTAGTCGGGGCTGATGCCGCCCGACGCCGGGAAGGCGTTCTTGCGACCGCTCCAGAACTTGAGGCGCTGCGCCTCGTCGCGGCTCACCTCGATTCGCGTTGCACCACTGTCCTCGAGGACCTGTGTCATACCGGCGATCTCCGCCTCGACCTCCTCGGGCGTGCCATCGCTCTCGCAGAGCAGGATCGCAGCCGCCGAGAGATCGTAGCCGGCATGCACGTAGTCCTCCGCCACGGCGGTCATGCGCCGGTCCATGAGCTCGAGACCGGCCGGGATGATCCCCTTCGCGATCACGTTCGCGACCGCCGCACCGGCCGATTCCACCGTCGCGAAGCTCGCCATGATGCAGCGGGCGAGCTCGGGCTTCGGCACCAGCTTGACCGTGACTTCGGTGGTCACGGCGAGCATGCCCTCGCTGCCGATGACGATGGCGAGGAGATCGAGACCCGGCGCATCGAGCGCCTCCGACCCGAACTCCACGGCCTCTCCGGCGGCGCTGAGTCCACGCACGCGCAGCACGTTGTGCAACGTCAGGCCGTATTTCAGGCAATGCACGCCGCCCGAGTTTTCGGCGACGTTACCACCGATCGTGCACGCGATCTGGCTGCTGGGGTCGGGCGCGTAATACAGCCCAAAGGGAGCGGCCGCCTCGCTGATCGCCAGATTGCGCACACCGCATTGGACCACCGCCGTACACGAGAGCGGATCCACCGAGAGGATCTTGTTGAATTTCGCGAGCGAGAGCGTCACGCCCCAGCGGTGGGGCAGCGCCCCTCCCGACAGACCGGTGCCCGCACCGCGGGGCACCAACGGCACGCCCAATCGATGACAGGTGCGCAAGGTCGCGGCGAGCTGCGCCTCGGTCTCGGGCAATACCACGACCATGGGCACTGCCCGAAAAGCCGTCAGGCCATCGCATTCGTAGGGCTGGGTCTGCTCGCGCCGCGTGAGAATGGCATTTGCGGGCAGAACGGCCGCGAGCGCGGCGGAAACCTCCGCTTGGCGGGCAGCGTGGCTCCTTGCCTCGGCGGCGTCCTGCGGGGATGAGGTCATCGAGGAATCCCCTTAAGCGCAGGCTTGCTTGGTGTTGCGATTGCTGACGGCCGTCTGGATGGCCACCGCGATCTCGTGCTGACTGCACGGCTTGGTCAGCTTGACGATGCCGCAGAGGAGCGGATCCGCCGGCAGCTCGGCGTAGCCCGTGGCAAGGATGATGGGCATCCCCGGATGTTTCTCCTGCACGCATTGCGCGAGCTGCATCCCCGTCATGTTGGGCATCGCGTGATCCGTCATCACCAAGTCGACCTGCGCCCCCGAGGCGAGTATCGCGAGGGCCTCGGCGGCCGACGGCGCCTCGATGACGACGTGCCCCAGGTCCTCCAGCAGCGCCGCCGTGCCGGTCAACACCAGGAGGTCGTCGTCGACGACCAGAACGCGGCAGGCCATGGAGGCGGTCGCGGACGCGGCGATGGGTGTCGCGCGCTCGAGGTTGCGCAGCACCCCTGCCGCGTGCGACTTCGCGCGCGGCAAACACAGCTCGATGGTCGTGCCCTCGTTGGGGGCGCTTTCGATGCGCAGCAGGCCGCCGGATTGAGCAGCGAGGCCGTGCACCATGGACAAGCCGAGGCCGGTGCCCTTGCCGGGTCCTTTGGTGGTGAAGAAGGGATCGGTCGCCTTCGCGAGCGTCGCCTCATCCATGCCGATACCGGTATCGCAGATGAAGATGCGCACATACGCGCCGGACTTGAGCGAGGATTCCCCCGCCCCCTCCCCGACCGTCTCCTCGGCCGCCCGGATGGTGAGCGTGCCTCCCGCAGGCATCGCATCGCGGGCGTTCAAGGCGAGATTCAAGAGCGCGAGCTCGAGCTGGTTGGAATCCACCAGTACCGGCGGCAGCGTGCTCGGAAACTCGCAGATGAGCTCCACACCGAGGCCGAGTGCCCGCTTCAGGAGCTCGCCCATGCCGCTCACCAGCTCGGGCAAATTGACCGCCTCGGGCTTGAGCTCCTGGCGGCGCGAGAATGCGAGCAGGCGTTGCGTCAGTGCCGCGCCGCGCTGCGCGCCTTGAACGGCGTTTTGCAGCAGCCGACGGCATTGGGCATCGTCCGGCAAGCGTTTCTCGAGCAGCGTGAGACTGCCCAGCACGGCCATCAGCAGATTGTTGAAGTCATGCGCGACGCCGCCGGTCAGGCGCCCGATGGTGTCCATCTTCTGCGCCTCGAAGAGCTGCGCGAGCGCGAGCTCGCGTTCGCGCGTGCGCTGCTCGATGCGCTGCTCCAGCTCCTCGTTGAAGCTCCGCAACGCCGCCGTGCGCTCCGACACCCGCTGCTCGAACTCGGCGTTGAAGCGCTCGAGCTGCCGGGTCTTGCGATACAGGTCGACGAACACCTTGACCTTCGCGCGCAACAGCTCCGGCACCACCGGCACGGGCACGTAGTCGACCGCCCCGAGCTGGTAACCGCGCAGCTGGTCGGGATAGGCGTTCATGATTGCCGAGACGAATATGATGGCGGTGTGCTGAAAGCGCGGATGCTCGCGGATCATCGCGGCGAGCTCGAATCCGTCGAGATCGGGCATGCACACATCGATCAGAATGAGCGCCACCTCGTTCTTGAGAAGACACTCGAAGGCCTCGCGGGCCGAGGAGGCCTTGAACAGCGTCTCGCCGATCTCGGCGAGCACGACCTCGTGACTCAGCAGCTTCGCTTCGCTGTCGTCGACGAGGAGAATATTCACCTTGTCGGAACAGATTTGGGCTGCGGCGCTCACCGGTGCAGCCACATCCGCAGCGCCGACAGCAACTGCTCGACGTTGACGGGCTTCGCCAGGTAATCGGAGGCGCCCGCTTCGAGACACTTCTCGCGATCGCCCTTCATGGCCTTGGCCGTCAACGCGAGAATGGGCAAGCGGCGGAACTCCAGCTTCGATCGGATGGCATGAATGGTCTCGTAGCCATCCATCCCGGGCATCATGATATCCATGAGCACGATGGCGACGTCGCGCCGCGAGTTCAGCACCGCTATGGCCTCGCTCCCAGTCGTGGCGGTGAGCACTTCCATTCCGCGCCGCTCGAGGACGCTCGAGAGCGCGAAGATGTTGCGCGCGTCGTCATCGACCAGCAGCACCGTGCGATGCATGAGGTCCTCATCGGAGCTGTGCAGGCGCTCGAGCATCTGCTGCTTGGCGGTCGGCAGATCGGCCACCACGCGATGCAGGAAAAGCGCGGTCTCATCGAGCAGGCGCTCGGGCGACTCGACACCCTTCACCACGACGCTGCGCGCCATGGTGTGCAACGTCGCATCCTCGTCGGCCGACAGCTCGCGCCCGGTGAACACGACTACCGGCACGTCGCGCAGCTCCGCATCGTCGCGGATCGTCTCCAGCACCTCGAAGCCCGACATGTCGGGCAGCTTCAGGTCGAGCACCACGCAATCCACCTGATCATGACGCAGCCTCTCGAGCGCCTCGCTCCCGGTAGCGGCGGCGCTGATCTCGATATCCTCGTGGCTCAGGAGCTCGGCGACGGAGTTGCGCTCGACCTCGTCGTCCTCGACGATGAGCAGGCGTTTGCGGCGCGGGCTTGCATAGCCCTTGATGCGCGCAAACGCATCCTCGAGCCCCTGGGCGGACGCCGGCTTCTGCACGAAGGAGAAGGCACCGCGCGCGAGCCCGTGGTGCCGGTCCTCGTCCAGGGTGACGATCTGTACCGGGATGTGACGGGTGGCGGAGTCCTGCTTGAGCTGGCTCAGCACGGTCCAGCCGAGCATGTCCGGCAAGAAGATGTCGAGCGAGATCGCGGTCGGATGATGCGCACGCGCGAGTGCGAGCGCCTCGGTGCCGCGGGTTGCGACCAGCACCTTGAATCCCTTGTCCTTGGCGGCGCCCATCATGAGACGCGCAAAATGGGGATCGTCCTCGACGATGAGCACGACGCTGTCGCCCGGTGCGACGGAATTGCGATCGTCGGGGATCTGCTCCGGCGGCCGGTCGGCGCCCCGCGGCACGAATCCCGCGGCCAAGCCGGCTTGCGCCGTATCGGCTTGGGCCGGTGGCAAACGGCTCGACGCGCTGCCCTGATAGGTGAGCGGCAGATACAGCGTGAACACGCTTCCCACTCCCGGCGTCGAGCGCAATTGAATCTCGCCGCCGAGCAGATTGGCGAGCTCGCGGCTGATCGCGAGCCCCAGGCCCGTGCCGCCGTACTTGCGGCTGGTGCCGGCATCGGCCTGCTGGAAGGCCTCGAAGATGATGCGCTGCTTTTCCGGTGGGATGCCGATGCCGGTGTCGGACACCTCGAAGGCGACGACCGAGGCTGCGCGGCGCAGCACCGGGTGGTCGGGGTTCCAGCCGCTGACCGCCGGCGAGACGGTGAGCCTGACGCCGCCCTCGGCGGTGAACTTGAATGCGTTGGACAAGAGGTTCTTCAGCACCTGCTGCAGGCGCTTCGAATCGGTGGTGATCGTGCGCTCGAGCGTCGGCAGGAGCTCCAGCTCGAACTGCAGATGACGATTCTCGGCTTCATGTCGGAACGGCCGCGCGATCATCTCGAGCAGATTGCTGAAATACACTTCCTCGGCGTCCACCGAGACGGTGCCGGACTCGATCTTGGACAGATCGAGAATGTCGCTGATCAAGTTCAAAAGGTCCGTGCCCGCGCCGTGAATCGTTCGCGCGAACTCGACCTGCTTGCTGGTCAGGTTGCGGTCCGGATTGTCCGAGAGCTGCTGCCCCAGAATGAGGATGCTGTTCAGCGGCGTGCGCAGCTCGTGCGACATGTTTGCGAGGAACTCGGACTTGTACTTCGAGGTGAGGGCGAGCTCGGTGGCTTTCTCCTCGAGTGCGCGCCGCGCCTGCTCGATTTCCTGGTTCTTCGCCTCGACCTCGACGTTGCGGTCGGCGAGCTGCTGTGCCTTCTGCTCGAGCTTCTCGTTCGTTTGCTGCAGCTCGCGCTGCTGAGTCTGCAGCTCGGTCGCGAGCTGCTGCGATTGCTTGAGGAGTCCCTCGGTCTGCATGGTCGCTTCGATCGAGTTGAGCACGATGCCGATGGAAGTCGTGAGCTGCTCGAGGAACGCGAGCTGCAGGTCGGTGAACCCACCGAGCGAAGCGAGCTCGATCACCGCCTTCACCTGTCCTTCGAAGAGCACCGGCAGCACGATGACGTGGCGCGGCTGCGCCTTGAACAGTCCCGAGGTGATCGGCACCACGTCATCCGGCACTTCGGTGATGAGGATGCGCCGCGCGTCGAGCGCGCACTGGCCGATGAGTCCCTCGCCCGGCTCGAGCCGCTCGGCATGGCCGCCGACCGCGCTGTCGGCGTAGGCGGAGAGAAGCTTGAGCGCGTTCGCTCCATCGTCCGTCTCGACCTGATAGATGACGCCGTGCTGCGCCTCCACCAGCGGCGCGAGCTCCGAGAGCATCAGGCGCCCGACGGTCACCAGGTCGCGCTGGCCCTGGAGCATGTTGGTGAAGCGCGCGAGGTTGGTCTTGAGCCAGTCCTGCTCGGTGTTCTGATCGGTCGTGAGACGCAGGTTCCCGATCATCGTGTTGATGTTGTCCTTGAGCTCGGCGACCTCGCCGCGCGCCTCCACCTGCACCGACCGGGTCAAGTCGCCCTTGGTCACCGCGGTCGCCACCTCGGCGATGGCGCGCACCTGCGTCGTCAGATTGGCTGCCAGCAGGTTCACGTTGCCGGTCAAATCCTTCCAAGTCCCGGCCGCACCCGGTACATTGGCCTGGCCGCCGAGGCGACCCTCGACGCCCACTTCGCGCGCCACGGTCGTGACCTGATCCGCGAATGTGGCGAGCGTATCCGTCATGTTGTTGATGGTCTCGGCGAGCGCCGCGACCTCGCCCTTCGAGGCCACGGTGAGGTTCTGCTTCAAGTCGCCGTTCGCGACCGCCGTCACGACCTTGACGATGCCGCGAACCTGCTCGGTCAGGTTGGCGGCCATGACGTTCACGGTGTCGGTCAAGTCCTTCCACGTGCCGGCGACGCCCGGCACCTGGGCCTGGCCGCCCAGACGTCCTTCCGTACCCACCTCGCGTGCGACGCGGGTCACCTCGCCGGCGAACCCGTTCAGCTGGTCGACCATCGTGTTGATGGTGTTCTTGAGCTCGAGAATTTCGCCCTTTACGTCCACCGTGATCTTGCGCGACAGGTCGCCGCGCGCCACCGCCGTGGTCACCTCGGCGATGTTACGCACCTGCGTGGTCAGATTCGCCGCCAGCAGGTTCACGTTATCGGTCAGATCCTTCCAGGTGCCCGCGACGCCCGGCACCACGGCCTGACCGCCGAGGCGGCCGTCGGTGCCGACCTCGCGCGCCACGCGGGTCACCTCGCCGGCGAAGGAGCGCAGCTGGTCGACCATGGTGTTGAGCGTTTCCTTGAGAAGCAGAATCTCTCCGCGCACATCGACGGTGATCTTGCGCGACAGGTCGCCCGTGGCGATGGCGGTCGCGACCTCGGCGATATTGCGCACCTGCGCGGTCAAGTTACCCGCCATGGAATTGACGTTGTCGGTCAAATCTTTCCAGGTGCCTGCGACGCCCGGGGACCTCGGCCTGGCCGCCGAGCTTGCCTTCCGTGCCCACCTCGCGCGCGACGCGGGTGACCTCGCCGGCGAATCCGTTCAGCTGGTCGACCATCGTGTTGATGGTGTTCTTGAGCTCGAGAATTTCGCCCTTCACATCGACAGTGATCTTGCGCGACAGGTCGCCGCGCGCCACCGCCGTGGTCACCTCGGCGATGTTGCGCACCTGGCCGGTCAAGTTCGAAGCCATGGAGTTCACGTTTTCGGTCAAATCCTTCCACGTGCCCGCGACGCCCGGCACATTGGCCTGGCCGCCGAGCTTGCCCTCGGTGCCCACCTCACGCGCAACGCGTGTCACCTCCGAGGCGAACCGGTTGAGCTGGTCGACCATGGTGTTCAGAGTCTCTTTGAGCTGCAGGATCTCGCCGCGCACGTCGACCGTGATCTTGCGGGACAGGTCACCGTTCGCGATCGCCGTCGACACCTCGGCGATGTTGCGCACCTGCGCCGTCAAGTTGCCCGCCATGGAGTTCACCGAGTCGGTGAGGTCCTTCCAGGTGCCGGCAACGCCCGGCACCTGAGCCTGACCGCCGAGGCGCCCCTCGGTGCCGACCTCGCGTGCGACGCGCGTCACCTCGCCCGCGAACGAGCGCAGCTGGTCGACCATGGTGTTGATGGTCTCCTTGAGCTCGAGGATCTCGCCCGACACCGTCACCGTGATCTTCTTCGACAAGTCGCCCTGCGCCACCGCGGTGGCGACCTCGGCGATGTTGCGCACCTGACCGGTCAAATTCGAGGCCATGGAGTTCACCGAGTCGGTGAGATTCTTCCACGTGCCGGCGACGCCCTTCAGTTGCGCCTGGCCGCCAAGCTTGCCTTCGGTGCCCACCTCGCGCGCGACGCGGGTCACCTCGCCGGCGAAGGCATTGAGCTGGTCCACCATGGTGTTGATGGTGTCTTTGAGCTCGAGAATCTCGCCCTTCACATCGACGGTGATCTTCTTGGAGAGGTCGCCGTTCGCCACCGCGGTGGTCACCTCGGCGATGTTGCGCACCTGACCGGTCAAGTTCGAGGCCATGGAGTTGACGTTCTCGGTCAAGTCTTTCCAGGTGCCCGCGACGCCGCGCACGTTCGCCTGACCGCCGAGGCGCCCCTCGGTGCCCACCTCGCGCGCCACGCGCGTCACCTCCGAGGCGAACGCATTGAGCTGGTCCACCATGGTGTTGATGGTTTCCTTGAGCTCGAGAATCTCGCCTGACACGGTGACCGTGATTTTCTTCGCGAGGTTGCCGCTCGCGATTGCGGTCGACACTTCCGCGATGTTGCGCACCTGCGCAGTCAAGTTCGATGCCATCGAATTGACGTTGTCGGTGAGGTCCTTCCAGGTGCCGGCGACGCCCGGCACCTGCGCCTGGCCGCCGAGGCGTCCCTCGGTACCGACTTCGCGGGCGACCCGCGTCACCTCGCCCGCAAACGCATTCAGCTGGTCGACCATGGTGTTCATGGTCTGCTTGAGCTCGAGAATCTCCCCCGACACATCCACGGTAATCTTGCGCGAGAGGTCGCCGCGCGCCACGGCCGTGGTGACTTGCGCGATGTTGCGCACCTGCGCGGTGAGGTTGCCGCACATCGCGTTCACCGAGTCGGTGAGGTCTTTCCACGTGCCGGCAACGCCCGGCACCAGCGCCTGGCCGCCGAGCTTGCCTTCGGTGCCGACCTCGCGCGCGACGCGTGTGACTTCGGAAGCGAACGACCTCAATTGGTCCACCATGGTGTTGATGGCTTCCTTGAGCTGCAGGATCTCGCCGCGCACGTCGACGGTGATCTTCTTGGAGAGGTCGCCGTTCGCGACCGCGATGGTGACCTCGGCGATGTTGCGCACCTGCGCGGTGAGATTCGAGGCCATCGAATTCACGCTCTCGGTGAGGTCCTTCCACACACCCGTCACCTCGCGCACCTGCGCCTGGCCGCCGAGCTTGCCGTCCGTGCCCACCTCACGGGCAACGCGTGTCACCTCCGAGGTGAAGACCGACAGCTGCTTGATCATGGTGTTGACGATGGTGGCGGAGCGCAGGAACTCGCCCTTGAGCGGGCGCCCATCGACATCGAGCGGCACGGTCTGCAAGAGATCGCCGCGCGCTACGGCGGTGACGGTACGGGTCACCGCCGTGGTGGGCCACAGCAGGTCGTCGATGAGCGTATTGACCGAGCCTTCCATATCGGCCCAGGCGCCGTTGGACAAGCCGAAGCGCACGCGGGTGCGCGTCTTGCCCTGCCGGCCGACCACCTCGCCGACATGCTCGAGCTGTTGTGCCATGCGCTCATTGGCGGCGACGATGGAATTGAACGCATCGCAGATCTTGCCCGCGACGCCTGTGCGGGAGCCCGGCAAGCGCACCGAGAAGTCGCCCGCCTGCATGGCGTTCAGCGCATCGAGCAGCTCTTGATGGTCGAGGTCGGCGGTGACTCCATTCACCGCGGGGAGTCCGTTGGATCTTCGCTTGCGCGCCACGCCCTGATTCGATTCCATGCAAACCCCCAACCCCCGCACGCTCCCGCAGCGCCGGAGTGAATCGCCCACGCTTTGATGCCGTCCCATTCCGCGAATACTGCTAAATTTGGTCGGACTTGCTCCCGGGGCGCCCAACTCGGCGGAAATCTTCGCAGGGGGTATACAAAAAGTCCAACGCAAAACCGCCCCGGATTTGTTGGTAAAAATTACAATGGCCGGGGCCGCTGCGCTACTTTCCATAACACGTGGTGGCCGCAACGGCGATGGAGTAGCGTCGCATCGACAGCATCGCGAGGAGCTCGACCGTGAGAAGAGAATTGTTGCCCGAGGACGTCGACTTCGCAGTGAAGGGCGGCTCGGTGTACGGCTGCGGCGGCGGTGGTTTCGCGGATCACGGGCGCACGCTCGGCAATCTCGCGACTTCGATCGGCCGTCCCGAGCTCGTGAGCGTGGATGAGCTCGATCCCGAGGCGCTGATCGCCACCATGGCCGCCATCGGCGCGCCAGGCGGGCTCACGCACTGGGAGATGCGCGGTGTCGATTACCTCCGCGCCGTCGAGCTTCTTCAGCAAGCCTCCGAGGAGCCGATCGTCGGGCTGATCATCGGTCAGAACGGCATGTCGAGTACGCTCAACGCCTGGCTCCCCGGCGCCGTGCTGGGCCTTGCCGTGGTCGATGCCGTGGGCGATCTGCGCGCCCATCCGACGGGCGACATGGGCTCCCTCGGTCTTGCCATGAGTCCGGAACCCACCATTCAGACGGCGGCCGGCGGCAACCGCGAACAGGGCGCGTACCTCGAGATCGTCGTGCGCGGCCCGACGGCCCGGGTCTCGCCCGCCTTGCGAACCGCGGCCAACGAGGCCGGCGGCTTCATCGCGAGCTGCCGCAATCCGATCCCGGCGCGCATGGTCGCGGAACGTGCGGTGCTCGGCGGGATCAGCCAGGCGCTCGAGGTGGGGCGCGCCATCGTGCGCGCCGAGCCCCGCGGCGGAGACGCCGTGATCGCCGCCATCTGCGAGGCGACCGGCGGTGAGATCATCGCGAGCGGGACGGTGGCGAGCACGGGCCTCGTTTATACCAAGGAGGCTTTCGATTGCGGTCGCATCGAGATCGCGACGCGAGACGGGATCATCGTCGCGCATGTGCTCAATGAATACATGGCGCTCGAGCGCGAGGGCGAGCGGATTGCGACTTATCCCGATGTGATTACCACGTTAACCCCGGCCGGCGTGCCGGTGAGCGCCGGGCGACTCGCGCAGGGAATGCCCGTGCATGTGCTGCACGTGCCCAAGGCGCGGATTGCGCTGTCCGCGAGCGTTCTCGACCCCTCCGTCTACCCGCCGGTCGAGCGTGCGCTCGGCATCGCCATCGCCGATTACGCGCTCGGGCGTGCGCCATGACCTCTCCAGTGCCCGCGGCGAGTGGCGCCCGCTTACGCTGCAAGGGCTGGCGCCAGGAAGGGCTGCTGCGCCTGCTCGAGAACGTGCTCAGCGTTGCGGAAGATCCGGAACACCTGGTCGTGTATGCCGCTCTCGGCAAGGCGGCCCGCAACCGGCCTGCGTATGAAGCCATTGTCCGAGCCCTTACGAACCTCGCGGAGGGAGAGACATTGATCGTCCAGTCTGGCAAGCCCATTGCCATACTCGACACGCACGCGCGCGCACCCCTCGTCTTGATGGCGAACTGCAACATCGTCGGCCGCTGGGCCAATGAGGAGGTGTTCTACGACTTGGAGCAGCGCGGGCTCATTTGCTGGGGTGGACTCACCGCCGGCTGCTGGCAATACATCGGCTCTCAGGGAGTGCTTCAAGGCACTTATGAAATTCTGGCGCGCGCCGCCTCGCGTCTCGGCACGAGCGACTTGCGCGGCCGGTTCTTTCTCACCGCGGGTCTGGGCGGGATGGGCTCGGCGCAGCCGCGAGCCGCGGCTATGCTGGGCGCCGCCAGTCTGGTGGTGGAAGTGGATGCCGACCGGGCGGCGAAGCGGCTCGAGAGCGGAGCCGTCGATGCGGTGACCGCCTCGCTCGAGGAGGCGCTCGCCGGCATCGAGCGCGCCGTGGCCGAACGGCGGGCCTGGTCCGTCGCCCTGGTGGCCAACGCGGCGGACGCCTTTCCCGCCATCGCTGCCGGTGGCCTGCGGCCCGACATCGTCACCGACCAAACCGCCGCGCACGACCTTCTCTATGGCTATATCCCGCAAGGCTACTCGCCGGCCGCGGCGCGCCGCGAGCGCGAGCAAGATCCCGCGAAGCTCACTGCCGCGGGCCTGCGCTCGATCGCGAGTCACGTCGCGGCGATGCTGCGCTTCAAGGACGCAGGTGCCATCGTATTCGACAACGGCAACCTCATCCGCAGCCAGGCCGCGCGCTCAGGGCTCACGCGCGCGTTCGAGATTCCGGTGTTCACCGAAGCCTTTCTTCGGCCTTTGTTCTGCGAGGGCATCGGCCCGTTTCGCTGGATCGCTCTGTCGGGCGACGGCGCCGACATCCGCGCCATCGACGATCATCTGCTTCAGGCGTTCGCCCACGATGCCTCGGTCACCAACTGGATCCGCATCGCGCGCGAGCGGGTGCCTTTCGAGGGATTGCCGGCACGCATCGCCTGGCTGGGACACGGCGCCCGCACGCAGCTCGGCCTCGCGGTCAACGCAATGGTGCGCTCGGGCGTCCTCAAAGGACCGATCGCCTTCACACGCGATCATCTCGATGCGGGCGCGATGACACATCCGAAAATCATGACGGAGAACCTGCGCGACGGCAGCGATGCCATTAGCGACTGGCCGCTGCTCAACGCGCTGATCAACTGCTCCTCGCAGGCGGATCTCGTCGCGATTCACTCGGGGGGCGGCGGCTACGCCGGCTTCATGACGAGCGCCGGCGTAACGGTGATCGCGGACGGCACGACGGGCGCCGATGAGCGGCTGCGTCTCACCTTGACCAACGATACGGCGCTCGGCGTTCTGCGCTACGCCGATGCCGGATATGAAGAGGCGAGCCGGGCGGCCACGCGTGCGGGATTGCGCCGGCTTCTGTCCTGAGCACGGCGTGGTGAAGAGTTCCCTCGGCGTGCGGCGGTTGCTCTGGGGAACGGCAGCCGCCGTGGCCCTGGCTCTCATCCTCGCGCTCTGCTTTGCCGCTGCGGTGCAGGCGGGATTGTTTCACAATACCTTCCTGCGCTTCGTTTCCGCCAAGATCGGGCGCCCCATCGCGGTCGAGGGTGCCCTCAAGATCGAGCTCTTCTCCTTGACCCCGCGAATCGACGCCGAGCGCGTCATCATCCGTAATCCGCACTGGATGGCGCCCGGAACCCTGGCGGAGATCGGCGAGCTCGAGCTGGTTCTGGAAATACCCCGGTATCATCACCGATTCGGCGTCGAGAGCCTGACCATGAATTCGGCGGTGCTGCATCTTTCACGCGACGCACAGGACCGCGCCAACTGGCAGTGGAGCGACCCGACTCAGCCGCAGACCGACGAGAAGATGGCGATCGTGCGTAGCCTTTCCGTGCCCCGCGCGCACGTCACGCTCGATGATGAGCGCCGCCATCTCAAGTTCGAAGGCACGGCGTCCGCGCAGGCGCCCCCCGCGCGGTCACCGGGCGGCGCGCAGTCGCCGGCTGCGAGTGAGCGGACCGCCCCTACGGCCGGCCAGTCGCCCGAGCCGCTCAAAATCTGGGGCGAAGGCACGCTCAACGGTCGAGCCGCCTCGTTCGAGCTCACCGGTGACTCGCTCGCCACCGCGAGCCACCAGCGGCCTTATCACTTCTCCTACAAGGAGAGCTCGAGCGGATCGCGCTTGGATGGGCAGGGCTCGTTGCCCCGGCCATTCGATTTCAATGCGATCGAGTCGACGTTCGAGGCGAACGGCCCCGACCTCAGGGATCTTTACTTTCTCGTCGGCGTGAGCCTGATCCATACGGGCAGCTATCGGTTGACGGGCAAGCTCGAGCGCGACGGGCTGCATTTCAACTTCAGCGATTTGTCGGTGCACTCCGGCGAGAGCGACGTGCACGGCAAAGTCTTCATCGACTCGACGCGGGCGCGGCCGAAGCTCGACATCGAGCTCGCATCCGGCGTGCTGCGCATGATCGATCTCGGGGCGCTTGCCGCGGGCCGCGGACCGCCGCCCCCGCCGCTCTTGCTGTCCGACGCCGCGCTCGCGCCGGGGAGCTTCCGCCTCGATGACGCCCTAATCTCAATGCGCGCCGATCAGGTCGTGGTGGGAAAGCTTTCTCTGCGGGCGTTGGCCGCCAAGGTAACGCTCGACCATGGCGTGTTTACCGCAGAGTCGTTGACGACCGGTCTCCTCGGCGGAGAAATGCGCATCGCCGGAAGGCTCGACGTGAATCAGGATCCGCCGCTCGCGAGATTCGATCTCGACATCACCGGCCTCGAGCTCGACCATATCCCGCACAAGCCACCCTTGCCGCCACCCATGGAGGGCGTGATGCGCGTGCGCATCATCGGGAGCGGCAAGGGCCGATCGATCCACCAAGTGGCCGCGACGGCCAACGGCATCGTGACGCTGGTCGTGCCTCAGGGCACCGTGCGAGACTCGCTTGCGGAAGTCATCGGCATGGATTTGCGCGGTTTCGGCTTGGTCATGACCAAGGACACGGCCGCGACCGCTCTGCACTGCGCGGTCGGGATATTCAGGGTTCGGGACGGCGTCCTCACGACCGAGGAGTTCGTCGCGGATACCGACCCCGTGCTGATCAACGGAACGGGCCGAATTCAACTCGATACGGAGAGTCTCGATCTTGCGCTGCGCGGCGAGCCGAAAAGCGTGCGCCTGTTTCACTGGCGCTCGCCCATCCTGATCAAAGGCACGCTCTTGCATCCCTCCACCGAGGTACACCCGGAGAGGCTCGAGGTCATCGATCGCGGCACGGCGAAAAACGTCGACTGTGCGTCGCTGATTGCAGCGGCCGATGCCGCGGCGGCCCGAGCCGGGGCGGCCCAAGCCACGCCGGCCGCTCCGCGCGCGCGGCGCTAGAAGGCGCTGCGCACCACACCGCCGTCGACGCGATACGCGGCGCCCGTGGTCGCCGAGGCGAGCGGGCTCGCGAGGTAAGCGACGAGGGAGGCGACCTCTTCGGGTGCGATGAAGCGCTGCAAGAGCGAGCTCGGCCGCATCTTCGAGAAGAATTCCTTCTCGAACTGCTCGAAGGACATTCCGGCCTGGGCCGAAAGCTTCGTCACGAAATCCCCGACACCGCGCGATTTGGTGGGTCCCGGCAGAACGCTGTTGACCGTGATACCCGTTCCCGACACCGACTCGGCAAGCCCGCGCGCCACCGCGATCTGAGCGGATTTGGTCATGCCATAGTGAATCATCTCCACCGGGATCTGAATGGCGCTCTCGCTCGAGATGAAAAGGATGCGGCCCCAGTTCGCCTTCTTCATGGCGGGCAGATAGAGCCGCGCCAGTCGCACGCCCGACAGCACGTTCGCATCGAAGAAGCGGCGCCAGTCCGCATCCGAAATAGCCTCGAACGGTTGAGGCTCGAATATCCCGTAGTTGTTGATCAGGATGCCGACACCGGGATGGCGGCGCACGAGCTCCTCGGCCGCCGCCTCGGTGCTCATGTCGCCCGCGAAACCCTGCACCTCGCCCCCCGGCCCGAGCTCCCGAGCCAGCGCGGTAGCGGCCTCATCGACCGATCGCTGCGTGCGCCCGTTCACGATCACCCGGGCGCCCTCATGTGCCAAGGCGGCCGCAATTGCGAGCCCGATGCCCGCGGTGCTGCCGCTCACGAATGCGCTCTTGCCTTGAAGCTCGAGATTCATGGCAGCATCCTCGCGATCACTCGACAGGGCCGATCAGTGACCCGTGGGATCCCCCCGCCGGCTCGCCTCGTACAGAAACCAGACGCGGCGTTCGGTTTCGTCGATCCAATTCTCGATGAGGCTCGCGGTGGCGATATCGCGCATCTCATCGACCATGTCGTGCACCTCACGCAGCCGCGCGGCCAAGCTTTGGTTGTCCTCGCGCAGCTCGGCGAGCATGTCGAGCGGATCGACATACTCCGCGTCGTTGTCCTTGATGCGCTGCAGACGCGCGATGTGACCGATCGAGCGCAGCGTCGAGCCGCCGGTCTTGCGGATTCGCTCCGCGATCGGATCACCCATCGCATAGATTTGATCCGCCTGCTCGTCGAGCAGCAGGTGGTAGTCGCGGAAATGCGGCCCGCTCATATGCCAATGAAAATTCTTGGTTTTCATATAGAGCGCGAACACATCGGCGAGGATGCCGTTCATGCCCGCGGCGATGTTCTTCGACGCCTCGGCGCCCAGATCGGTGGGCGTGACGAGAGACGACTGGCGGCGCTTCTTGAGGTCGGTGACTCGATCCGATTCTTTTTTTGCCATGGGGGGGTCCTCTGCTTTTTTTGGAGGCATAGTATCGCATAGATCATTCGCACCGCCGCCGCCCGCAGTTTCACGCAACGCCGGTCAATCGATCTCGAGCGTGCCTCGCATGACGGCCACGGCAAGGCCGCCGACGTATACCGCCGTCACGATACCGTCGCGCCGGCAGGTGCGCCCCAGGATGAGACTCGGCCGCCCCATGTCGACGCCCTGCTCGACACGCCATCGGGTCTCGGCGTCGCACGCGGGTCGCTGCGCCGCGAGGAAGGTGAGTGTCGCCGCTACCGCACTTCCAGTTGCCGGATCCTCGACGATCCCGTCCATCGGCGAGAACATGCGGGCGTGCAGATCCTCCGGATCCCCGTCCAAAACATAGGCGAACACGGAATCGGTGCCGATCGGCGGAAGCACCCGCAGATGATCCGCGAGGCTCGGCTTCGCTCTGCGCAATGCGGCGCGCGACGCAATCCGGGCGACCAGGAACGGCAACCCCACCGAGAGCACCCGGGGCGGGTCGTCCCGGCGAATGTCCTGCGGCTCGAGCGACAGGCAAGCGGCGGCATCCTCGATCGACACCGGCGGCCCGACGGCCAAGCTCGGAGGCGACCGGAATTCCGCCCCGACCACCGTATCACCGTCGCGCATGAGCCGGACCGGGATGGCACCGACGCCTTCCTCCAGCACAAGCTCCTCGAGCCGTGCGCCCCCCGCGGCCTCGAGCTCGCGGGCGAGGACCACGGCCGTGCCCACTGTCGGGTGTCCCGCGAACGGAACCTCCGTCCGCGGTGTGAAAATACGGATATGCGCGGTATGCGCCGTCTCGCCGGGCGGCAACACGAAGGTCGTCTCCGAGTAATTGAACTCGGCGGCAATCGACTGCATCCGCGAGGCGCATAGTCCTTGCGAGTCCAGCACGACCGCCAGTGGATTCCCCCCAAACGGCTCGGCGCTGAAGACATCGACCGTCACATAGCGGCGCAGCACCGCGGCACGATAGCAGGCTGCCCGTTAGTGTGCGATGCTGCATCGAAAGAGGTTTCAGGAGCTGGGATAAAACCATGCGCCCTGCGGCGGGACTCGCG
>CAVQAE010000008.1:0-3331 GCA_963710435.1 uncultured Gammaproteobacteria bacterium
GGCACTGGTCTCGGCCTTGGAGCTTGCCAATCTCGCGGATCAGGCGGTCGTGATCGCGCACTCGGCCTGCGCGCGCACTAAATCGCGCGGGGCGCACGCGCGCGAGGATTACCAGAAGCGCGATGATGTGAACTGGCTGAAGCACACCTGCGCCTGGAAGGACGAAGATTGGAGCGTGCGGTTCGCCTACCGCCCGGTGCATCTCAACGCGCTCTCCAACGAGGCGCCGAGCTTCCCACCCGCCGAGCGCACCCACTGAGTTCATCCACGAATGTCGCGTACGCGCTTTTTCTTTTCACCCCCTCCCAACCCTCCCCCATCAAGGGGGAGGGCTCGAGAACGCTGCCCTAGCCTCCCGCCCCCTCGATGGGGGAGGGCTGGGGCGGGGGTGATGCGACGCCGAGAAGGAGATAATTCTCAATGTCCGAATTTACCCTTCCTGCGAACTCCAAGGTTGGCGAAGGCAAGCACTGGGCGCTCGCGCAACCGGCCCGGCACGTCAAGACCTTTCGGATCTATCGCTGGGACCCGGCGAAGAATGCCAACCCGATGATGGACACGTTCGACATCGACCGCGATCACTGCGGGCCGATGGTTCTCGATGCCTTAGTCAAGATCAACGACCAGATCGACCCGACCCTGTCGTTCCGGCGGTCTTGCCGGGAAGGTGTTTGCGGCTCTTGCGCGATGAATATCGATGGGGTCAACACATTGGCCTGCCTGACCCCAATGGACAGCCTCAAGAAAGGGACGAGCCGGATCACTCCGCTGCCGCACCTGCAGGTTCTGAAGGATCTCGTCCCCGACCTCAGCGGGTTGTATGCGCAGTACGAGCTGATCGAGCCGTGGCTGCAAACCGATCAGCCGCCGCCGGATCGCGAGCGGCACCAGTCGCCGGAGGAACGCGCACAGCTCGATGGTCTATGGGAGTGCATCCTCTGCTTCTGCTGCTCGACCTCGTGCCCGAGCTATTGGTGGAACCAGGACCGCTATCTCGGCCCGTCGATCCTGCTGCAATCGTACCGCTGGCTCGCCGACAGCCGCGATCAGCGCACCGGCGAGCGCCTCGACCGGCTCGAAGACCCGTTCCGGCTCTATCGCTGTCATACCATCATGAACTGCACCAAGACCTGCCCAAAAGGGCTCAACCCGGCGCGCGCGATTTCCCATACCAAGCGAATGATGGCCGAGCGCGGATGAAGGCCATCGGCGCCGATTCGAAAGAGGTGACGAATGCGCAACAACTTAAAGCCGATGGCTGAAGCCGCACCGACCGGCGCCGTCGCAGCGGCTACGCCGTGCTCGCCGCAACCGTCGTTTTGACCGTGCTCGCCTGGCTCTACGTATTGCTCGCCTAGGGAGGTGGCGATGGCAAACACGCGCTCCTTGTCGAATGCAACGGCACTACGCGATGAAAACGTGCTTCGGCGCGTCCGCCATCTCGGCAGTGCCCGCGACGGGCTGGCGGAGTGGCGGCTGCAGCGCAGAACCGCGCTCGCCCTTATTCCGCTCGGGCTCTATTTCGTCGCCTCAATGCTGCGGCTCGCCACGTCGGACCAATTGACCGCGGCCGCATGGCTCGCCTCGCCGGTGCCGGCGCTCTTAACCATTCTGTTCCTGCTGGCGTTGCTGGCGCATGCGGTCGTAGGTATGCGCTCTGTCCTGGTCGACTACGTGCATACCCGCGCCCGCTTGGTGGCCGCCGAGCTGTTGGTGCGCGCTGCTGCGGTAGTGCTCGGGGGCGCCGAGCGTGCTCGCCGTGCTCAAGCTCTTTCTCGGCCGGTAGGGAGGAAAACAATGCCCGACAGCTACGACATCATCGACCACTCGTTCGACGTCGTCGTGCTCGGCGCGGGAGGCGCTGGATTGCGCGCGACGTTAGGCATGGTCGCGGCCGGGCTCAACACCGCCTGCGTCACCAAGGTGTTCCCGACCCGCAGTCACACGGTCGCGGCGCAGGGCGGCATCAGTGCGGCGCTCGGCAACATGGAGAAGGACGACTGGCGCTGGCACATGTTTGACACGGTCAGGGGCTCCGACTGGCTCGGCGACCAGGACGCGATCGAATACATGTGCCGCGAGGCGATTCCGGCGGTCATCGAGCTCGAGCATCTCGGCGTGCCGTTCAGCCGCACCGAGGCCGGCACGATCTATCAGCGCCGGTTTGGCGGGCACACGACCGAATATGCCAAGGGCGATATGGCCTATCGCGCCTGCGCGGCCGCCGACCGCACCGGACACGCGATCCTGCACACCCTCTACCAGCAGTGCCTCAAGCACCAGGCGCGTTTCTTTGTCGAGTATTTTGCGATTGACCTGCTGATGGATGAGGACGGCGCGTGCCGCGGCCTGCTCGCCTGGTGTCTCGAGGACGGGTCGATCCACCGGTTCCGCGCCAACATGACCGTCATTGCGACGGGCGGATGCGGCCGGGTCTATCAATCCTGCACCTCGGCGCACACCTGCACCGGCGATGGCAACGCCATGGTATTGCGCGCCGGGCTGCCATTGCAGGACATGGAATTTATCCAGTTCCACCCGACCGGGGTCTATGGCGTGGGCGTTTTGATTACCGAGGGCGCCCGCGGCGAGGGCGGCTATCTGACCAACAGCGAGGGCGAGCGCTTCATGCCCAAATATGCGCCCCACGAGAAGGATTTGTCCTCGCGCGACGTGGTCAGCCGGGCTGAGGCGATCGAGATCCGCGAAGGCCGCGGCGTCGGCGAGAAGAAGGACCACATCTACCTGCATCTCGAGCAATTGCCGGCAGATGTCCTCAGCGCGCGCCTGCCGGGCATCGTCGAGACCGCGCGGATTTTCGCCGGCGTCGATGCGCATAAGGAGCCGATCCCGGTGATCCCAACCGTCCATTACGTCATGGGCGGCATCCCGACGACGATCAGGGCGGAGGTCGTCTCGCCGACCAAGGACGACCCCGATGCGGTGGTGCCGGGCCTGATGGCGATTGGCGAGGCGGCGTGCGTCTCCGTTCATGGCGCGAACCGGCTCGGCACCAACAGCCTGCTCGACCTGATCGTATTCGGGCGCGCCGCGGCGCTGCGCGCGGCCGAGATCGTCAAGCCGGGATCACACGTGCGCGAGACCAATGGCCACTCGGAAGAGCGCGCGATGGAACGCTTCGACAGGATGCGCCACAGCAAGGACGGCAATAAGCCCGGCGAGGTCCGCCCGCTGATGCAGGAGGCGATGCAGTCCGGCTTCGCCGTGTTCCGCCGCGGCGACACCTTAGAGGAGGGGCTGAAGAAGCTCGAAGCGCTGCGCGATCCATTGGAGCGCGTCACGGTCGATGACGCTTCACTGATGTGGAATG
>CAVQAE010000009.1:0-153696 GCA_963710435.1 uncultured Gammaproteobacteria bacterium
GTACGATCAGCTGCGAGGCGTGAGGGTTGGCGGTCTGATCCGAAGCCCAGCGCTCAAGGAGCGCTTCCCGGGCCTTTTCGCGCGTATCGGTCGCGACGATGGCGCCCCGCCCTTCGTACGCGCTCAAGGCCTCTCGAGTGCGGCCTGGGCGAGGCGCCTGGGTGGCCTCGCGCATCCAGTGATCTTTTTGGCGGCGCACTTCGGACATCTCGGCCATGCCCACTTGGCCGACGACGCCGCGAAACGCCGCGCCCGCCTCGATCGCCTGCAGCTGCTCCGGATCCCCACGAGCACGACCTTCGCCCGCGCTTTGTCCGCCGCGGCCAACATCCGCTCGAGCTGCTTGCGTACCCACCATCCCGGCTTCATCGATCACGAGCACATCGGTCCGAGTGAGCTCATCCCGCTTCTCGTTCCAGGCCCACTCGTAACTCGCGAGCGTGCGGGATTTGATTCCGGAGGCGAGCTCAAGATTCTCGGCGGCGATGCCGGAGAGCGCGGCGCCTTTGACGGTCAACCCCTCGGCCTCCCAGGCCTTGCGGGCGGCCTCGAGCATCGTGCTCTTGCCACTGCCGGCGACCCCGACCAAAGCCTTCAAATCCCCCTCCCCCGTCACGTGCTTGAACGCTGCGCGTTGCTCCGCACTCAAGATGGATTCCGCCAGCACCGCCGCCTGGTGGTCCTCCTCAACCCCATGACCGCGGCGAGGCTCCATGGCTTGCGAGCGCTGCAGCAAGGATTTCTCAGCCTCGAGCATCGCGCGGGTCGTGTAGCGCGGTGCGATTAAAGTCGTCCTTCCCAAGGGCCACTAACTCCTTCGAGGCTGGTCACTTTGAGCATCGCCGCCTGAAACTGCTCCGCACCCAGCGGTCCGGGTATGCAGGAACTTCGCGAGGTCGCGCTCGGTGAAGGTCGCGCGTTGGTGGGTGATCGCATTCGAGCGCCACCGTCGGGTCCGCGAGGATCGCCTCGCCATTCTCGCGGGCGACCCGCTCTTGGGCGGCGATGCGCTCGGCGACGTGGCGCGGCAGGGTTTCATCCGCCTGTCGCTCTCGACCCACCCCGATCTTCCGGCCGGGCTCGAGCTCGATGCCTTGCGCTTCCAAGCGTCCGGTGATCGATGCGCACGGCATGTCCCGCCCGGGCCAGGTGCTCGTTTGCATGCGAGGCCCAGGCGTCGCGCCAACCTAAAAGCTCGTGCTTGGCGTTCCAGGAACGGACCTTCTCGCCGAAACCCTGCTCGCTGATCGAGCGCATGGTCAAAAGCACGTGCGCGTGCGGGTTGTTGGGATCGTCTTCGTGGACCGAGAAATCCGCGATCATGCCCTTCGACACGAATTGCGCTTCACGTAGTCGCGCATAAGCTCCACGTTCTCGTCGTGCGTGAGCTCGACGGGCAAGCCGATCTCGATCTCGCGCGCGAGCTGTGCGTCCTTGCGCTTCTCGCCGGCCTCGACCGCGTTCCAAAGGTCTGGCGGTCGTACACCCATGCCGGCGCATCATCGGGCGCCAGGATCTCGGAGTGCTCGACGCCTTCCTTGCGCGTGTAATCGTGCGTGAGCTCATAGCGGTCATCGTGCAAGGCTTCACTCGCGCGATATGCGGCGGCCGCCACCACGCTCTGCCCCTTAGCGCGCGAAACGACCTTCGCCGATAGATGATAAATCGCCATCCGCCAGCCTCTTCTCCCGCACGACGTCGCGCAGCGACGTATAAGTGCGCCATTCGGCTCCGCTTTGCTCCGCCTCCGGGTTCGGACTCTACTCCCGTCCGCCTCGCCTCTTCAACGTTTGCGGCTTCGCTCGGCAGGCGCGCGCCGAAAGACAGGCCTCCGTGGGAGGTGGGTGCCCGCCCTACCCGCCGCCGCGCCTATCTCGATGAAGGCATCCGTTACTCGCGGCCAAATCGCGAGTAGAGTGCGGCCGATAAAGACCCAAGGGAGCGAGGCCAGCTATGCCCAAACTCGATGAGCAGATCTCGACGCTCGAGGAGAAACTGAAGCAGCTGAAGTTGAAGCACCAGCGCATCGAGGCGCGCAGGAAAGCGATCGAGACCAAGCGCGAGAGAAAGGCCGATACCCGGCGCAAGATTCTGATCGGCGCGGTCGTGATGGCGAAGGTCGAGCAGAAAGTCCTTGATGCGGGGGTACTTCAGGGATGGCTCGATCAGGCACTCACCCGATCGGACGATCGGGCGCTCTTCGGCTTGTCGACCAGAGGCTCCGGTGAGGCCTCCGCCAAGTCCTCTTCCGCCGCGAAATCAGGCCCGATATCAGTCCCTTGATTGGGTCGGAACGGGAACATCTCTTGGATTTTACCCTTTGAAACCAGCTCCAATATTTCAGCCTCGCCCAGGGCGCTGAGTCGAGGGATGGCCTCCACCACAGCCCCGAGTGTGGGACGGGGCATTTCGAGATCTTGGGGGCTCTGGATCCACTGTCGTAAGTCATCGCCCGTTCGCTGTCCTATGCCATTAGACTGCCTCGCCCACGCGGTTTGATAAGTGAACGGCGTTCACGTATCGTAACGGCGGGCTGGTCATCCGAGCGCTCCGGCCCTCTCGAAGCAAGCATCGTTGGGGGAATGCGATGACAACTCTCGAAGCATCGCCCACACATGGCGAGATGTTCGATTCAGCTGCCGGCGCGACTCAGTCGGTCGGGCGGGGTCGCCCGCGACTCCTGCTCGCCGCGTTCACCATCGGCCACATGGCCCAGGGCCTCGCCTTCACCGCGTGCATCGCGGCATTGCCGCAGATGGCGCATGACCTCGGTGAGGGTGGTGAGTTCGTGGCGCAAATGACCATCGCGGTGGCGGCGCTGGGGTTGCTCGTAGGCGCTCTTGCGAGCGGCTGGATCCTCGAGCGCGCGGGCACTCGTGGCACGCTCCTCTCCTCGATCGTGGTCTTCGGCTTCACCGGCGCGGGCGCGATGGTGCTACGCAATCCCGTCTGGCTGCTCTCCTCGCGGTTCGCGGTCGGCTTCGCCGCGGCCACGATGACGACCACTTGTCTGTGGGGGATCGCCGCGGAATACACGGGAAACCGGCGTGCGCGGGCGGTCGGCATTGCTAATTCCGTGGGCAGTTTGGCGTCTTTTCTTGCGACGGTCGTGGGCGGGGTGCTGGCGCAGCGCAAGGGGTGGGCATTCGCCTTCATCCAGTATCCCGTCTTCGCGGTCCTCACGTTCATCCTCGCGTCTCTGAGCATTCGGCAGATCAAGCCGGCACAACCGGCGGTGGGCCAGCGCTTGGAACCCTACTTCAATCGACTGCTGCCGTTTTTCGTGCTCGCCTCGATGCTGTTCCTCGTCATGTTCATGGGATCGACGCAGTTTGCCTTTCTGTTGCAGGAGGACGGAATCCAGAATCCCGCGATTCGTGGGCCGATCATGAGCATGCTGACCGTCGTCAGCACCTTGACGAGTTTCGCGTATGGCTGGATTCATCAACGTCTCGGGCCACGCGGTACGTATTTGGGCGGACTCATCAGCGCCGCCCTCGCGCTCACCCTCTTGGGCGCGAGCCCAAGTGTGGCCGCGGCAATCATCGGCGCCTCCCTGCTGGGGGTCTACGTGGGGCTTGCGGCGCCTTACGTGTATCACACGGTCACGGAGCGCACGGATTCCTCCAGCCGGGGTCGGGCCCTGGGAGTGGTCAACGCTTTTGGCTTTTTCGGCGGGTTCTTGAATCCCGTCATTCTTGCGCCCTTGAGCAAGTGGATCGGCATTCGCGGCACGTTCTTTGCCGTGGCCGTCCTCGTCGCCCTCATGGCGCTCGGCACCGGCCTGCGACGTGCAGCGCCTCATCCGGCGCCAGCCGGTGGGCCGCCTTGACCGGCACCCAGCGCGTTTAGCTTGGATTTTGATCCTTCGGGCTCCCTACGGCGCCCCGAGCCGCGCTCACCATGGCCGATGGTCGCGCGAGGTATCACGGCGCCATTGTCAACTATATGAACGTCGTTCTATTATATTAATGACACCGGTAGAATGATGGATCCCTTGGATGTTGCAAGCTCCCTACTCGCTCAGCGAAGATCAACTCGCCGTCCGCGAGCTCATCCGGCGGGTGGCGCGCGAGAAGGTGGCGCCGCGCGCGGCCGCGATCGACCGAACCGCGGAATACCCGCACGACATGTTTGCGCTCCTCAAGGACCTCGGCCTCTTCGCCTTGCCGTTTGCATCGAGCTACGGCGGTACCGGGAGCCTGTTGACCGCCTGCTTGGCGGTCGAGGAACTCGGCCGGGTCTGCTACAACACGGGCTACCTTTTGGTGGTGCAATGGACCGCCTTCGGCGCCCTGGTGGCGGCAGGCAATGAGGAACAAAAAGCCCGCTTTTTGCCGGGCCTGGCTTCCGGAGAGCTACGCGGCGCATTCTCGATCACCGAAGCGCAGAGCGGTTCGGACGTCTCGGGGATCAAGACCCGCGCCGAACGCGCGCCGGGTGGGTATCGGCTCAGCGGCGCGAAGATCTGGTGCACGAATTCCGACATCGCAGACTTCGTGTTGGTGGCGGCCAAGTGCAAGGGTACGGACGATCGCGACAGCCTTAATCTCTTCATCGTCGAGAAAGGCACCGCCGGATTCACGGTCGGTCGCAAGGAAGAGAAAATGGGCGCGCGCGGTGTGCCCTCGTGTCCCCTTTTCTTTGACGGCGCCTTCCTTCCGGAAGCGAATCGCATGGGCGCCGAAGGCGGCGCCGGCTTTCGGCGGGTGATGGAAGCCTTGAACACCAGCCGCCCGATCGTCGCGGCGCGGGCGGTCGGCCTCGCACAAGGCGCGCTCGATCACTCACTCGAGTTCGTCAAGAACCGCAACGCCTTCGGTCGTCCCATCGCGGATTTTCAGGGGCTGCGCTGGATGCTCGCCGATATGGCCATGCGCACCGAGGCGGCGCGTCAGCTCACCTATCGCGCGGCCTCCCTGGTCGATGCGGGTGTCGAGGGCGAGGAGCTGGCGAGCGCGGCGGCCATGGCCAAGTGCTTTGCTTCGGATGTCGCCATGCAAGTCGCGACGGACGCGGTGCAACTCTTCGGCGCGGCGGGAATCTCCAACGAATATCCGATCAACCGCTACTTTCGCGACGCCAAGGTCGTACAGATCATCGAAGGCACCAACCAAGTTCAGCGCAACATCATCGCCAATATGCTCCTCGGACGGGAGTCAAGGCGTTAAAGTGGCCCAAAAGCGCTCAGCAACGAGCTGTTCGGAGTAATCGATGGACCTGCGTTTCACTGCCGAGGAGCTTGCCTTCCGCGAGGAGGTGCGCGAGTTCTTTCGCACCGCGTTGCCGGCTTCGACTCGCCAAAAGTGCGTACTCGGCCAGCGCCTGACCCGCGAGGAGCTCAAGCGCTGGCAGCGCATTCTGTATGACAAGGGCTGGGCGACACCCGCCTGGTCGCCCGAGTGGGGCGGCACGGGCTGGAATCCGGTCAAGCAATACATCTTCAAGGAAGAGCTGCACCTGGCGCCCGCGCCCGAGCCCTTATCGTTCAACGTCAATATGATTGGGCCGACGTTGATCGCATTCGGCACGACCGAGCAGAAGCAACTCTTTCTGCCGAAGATCGCCAGTCTCGACTACTGGTTCTGCCAGGGCTTCTCCGAGCCGGGCGCAGGATCCGACCTCGCCTCCTTGCGCACTCAGGCGCGGCGCGACGGGGATCACTATGTCGTCAATGGACAGAAACTCTGGACCTCTACGGCGCATTTCGCCGATTGGTGCTTTCTTCTGGTGCGCACCGACCCCCAAGCGAGGAAGCAGCAGGGCATCACTTATCTTCTGATGGACATGAAATCACCGGGCATCACCGTGCGCCCCATTATCACCCTCGATGGGCACCACGAGACGAACGAGCTCTTCCTCGAGGACGTGCGCGTGCCGGTCGCGAATCGCATCGGTGAGGAGAATCGCGGGTGGGATTATGCGAAGTATCTGCTCGGTCTCGAGCGAAGTGGGATTGCCCGCGTCGGGGTCTCCAAGATGCGAGTGCACCGCGCAAAGGCACTGGCTGCGCTCGTCAGCTCCGAAGGTCGCCCGCTCGCGGAGGATGTCCAGTTTCGCGAGCGCGTGGCGGCGCTCGAAGTCGAGCTCAAGGCGCTCGAGATCACGCAAATGCGGCTCATCTCCGAAACCAGCGTCGCAAGTAACGCACCCGATCCCAAGGGATCGATTCTCAAAATGAAGGGCTCGGAGCTGCAACAAGCGGCGACTCAATTGTTGCTCGACCTGGCGGGCTACGATGCGCTCGAATACGACCGCGAGTTTCTGCGGGGCGAAGCCGCGGCCTCGCGCACGGAGTCCGACTGGGCCTTGACCATCGCCCCCAACCATTACTGGACGCGGCACGTGAGCATCGTCGGGGGCTCGAACGAGATTCAGCGCAACATCTTGGCCAAGCAAGTGCTCGGCCTCTAGGGAACCCCACGGTGGATTTTGCCTACAGTCCCGATCAGCAGCTTTTGGGCGAGAGCCTCGCGCGTCTGCTCACCGATCGGTATGACTTCGAAGCGCGCAAACGCATTCTTCTCGCCGGGAGTGTGAGTCGTGACATCTGGAGCCGCTTCGCGGACATGGGCCTGCTCGGCCTGCCGTTCCCGGAGAGCGACGGGGGCCTCGGCGGCGGCGCCGTCGAGACGTTGATCGTGATGGAGGCGTTTGGGCGGCACCTCGTGCTCGAGCCCTACCTCGCCTCCATAATCCTCGGGGGCGGTTGCCTGCGCTACGGCGCCTCAACAGAGCAGCGACAGCACCTCGTGCCGCGCATCATCGATGGATCGAGCACGCTTGCGCTCGCGCACGTAGAGCGCGGCGCCCGCTTCGAGCTCGCGCACGTAACAACCACTGCGAAGCGCGATGGCGAAGGATGGCGACTTGAGGGGGCCAAACACTATGTACTGCATGGTCAATCCGCCGACGCCCTGGTCGTCTCCGCTCGCATTTCGGGCGCGGAGCGCGATCCCCAGGGACTTGCACTCTTCCTGGTGGATTCGGGCGCCGCGGGTCTCGAGCGCCGCGGCTACGTGACGCAGGACGGAACCTTGGCCGCGGATCTACGGCTCTCCAGGGTGCGCGTCGAGGACAGTGCCTTGATCGGCGAGGCCGGCCAAGCGTTGCCTCTCATCGAGCGGGTCGTGGGCGATGCGCTCGCGGCGCTCTGCGCCGAGGCGGTCGGCGCCATGGCACGGGCGCTCGAGATCACAGTCGAATACCTCAAGATGCGCAAGCAGTTCGGTGTTCCGATCGGCTCTTTTCAGGCCCTGCAACATCGCGCCGTGGATATGCTGGTCCTGGTCGAGCAAGCGCGCAGCATGGCGCTTTATGCGGCCATGATGAGCAGCGAACCCGACGTTGAGGAGCGAGCCCGGGCGCTCTCGGGGGCAAAGTACCTCGTAAGCCGTGCGGGACGCTTCGTCGGCGAGCAGGCGGTGCAGCTCCATGGCGGCATCGGCATGACGGAGGAATGTCAGGTCGGCCATTACTATCGACGTCTCACGATGCTCGAGCTTTTGTTCGGGGACAGTAACCATCATCTGCGGCTCCTCGCGCGGCAGCGCTAATAACCGGGCGGCATCATACAAATCAGCCGGCGGCGCAACGATTCCGAAGAAAGCGGGTCGCCACTCCTCAACGATTGGTATCATCGAGCGAACGAAAGGTCAGCGGCAATGCGTGCGTCGAATCGAAATCCGAAGACACCTCTGCGTTCTGGGCGCGCGTCGCGTACGAGCGCGAAATTGCACTCGACACGAACGTCGCGACCGAGAAGCGGCGGACAGGTGGAATCGAGGCGCTCTTCAAAGGCCAGGAGCGCGCACCAGCCGGACGGGCTCGATGCCGCCGATATTATTGCGGTCACCCTGGCGTTAGCGCGCAAAGTCGGATTCGGGCGGCTATCGATGCGTCAAATTGCCGCCCAGCTCGGGGTCACCGCAACGGCGCTCTATTATCACTTCCATGACAAGAACGAGCTGCTCGACCGGGTTTCCGGGCACATCATGGACTCGATCGAAATCCCAGCTCCACGTTTGCCTTGGGACGAGCGACTTCGGCAGGTAGTCCTGAACCAGCAGGCCACGCTCATGGCGTATCCAGGACTGGCCCGATTTCTGGTTCAATATCGAGAGTCCGCCGGCGCGCTCCGTTGGATAGAGACGATTCTCGCGGTGCTACACGATGCGGGATTTCGCGACAAAGAAATGACCCGAGCCCTGGCGACGCTCTCGTTCTTTGTGCATCCGCTCACGTTGGTCGAGGATAGGCCCCACCCTGGCCTTCAACGAGTATATCGTCGGAGGCGGCTGGAGCAGCGCCTTCAGACGGATTCGTCGCGTTATCCTTGCTTGACGCAGTTGCTGCCGGCGCTGACTGAGGCACCCTACGAGTCCTACCTCCCGATTGCACTCGACGGCGTAATCGCGGGAATCGCGGCGCGACTCGAACGATCTAGCCGGGCGGCTGCGCGCACGTTGGTACGCCGGTAATCACCACACGGCCATCCCCAGGCCAGAACCAGGTCTGCGTCGGTGGCTCTCAGCCGCGTTCGCTGGTTGGCGGAGGCGTGTCCCATTTCAGGTTCTGGTTCATCAGGTCGCTGTAGTACGGCATGTGCGAGAGCATGCCGCCATCGACGTTGATGGCCTGCCCCGTGATGAACTCGGCATCCTCGGAGCACAGATACACCGCCATCGCGCCGATGTCAGCTGCCTGGCCGAGCCGCGGCACGAGTGTATTACGAGCCATGATATCCACCATCGGTCCATAAACGTTCTTCATTCCACCTTCGGTCCTGATCAGTCCCGGATTGATCGCATTGCAGCGGATGCCTTGCTTCCCGTATTGGGTGGCCACGTAACGAGCCACGCTCATGATCGCTGCCTTCGAGGCGCCGTAGGCAATGTTGGAGATGTCGCCGAGCAATCCTGAGCCGGATCCCGTCATCACGATCGATCCCTTTCCCGCTTTGAGCATGTGCGGAATCGCGTACTTGCAGCCGGCGATGTACCCGCGAAGATTCACTCGCATGGTAAGGTCCCAGACTTCGAATTCTATATCCACGGGATTCGTGTCGCGACGGATGATGTCGTTCGACATTAACGCCGCGTTGTTGTAGAGAAAATCCAGCCGGCCAAAATGCGCGACCGTGGTCTTCACCAGGTTTTCGACCGAACTCACGTCGCCGGCATCGAAGCGCACCGCTATCGCGGCAGCTCCAAGTTCCGCGGCCAGCGTCTCGGCCTGCGGGCCATTGATATCGCCGATCGCGACCTTCGCCCCTTCTTCTACAAAACGCCGGCAGGCCGCGGCGCCGATGCCGGAGGCCCCGCCGGTTACTATGGCAACTTTCCCGTTCAAGCCTTTCATGTGCGCAACTCCTGCAGGTTGTCCGAATCACCGGTGAGGTATGACAGCACCCGTTTTTACTTGGCTCGGGAATCCTTCACGTTCACGGAGTAGGTACGATCGGCCGAGGGGCGCACGGCGAGGCCCCTGCGTTCCATCTCCTCAACCGCGCGCTTGAGTGCCGGGGAGTGGCCATAGACCTCCTCGGATGGGTAAAAGATCCGCGATGAATTTTCCTTGCCGGGGTCGAGTCCCAGGGTGATCGTCACTTTGCTGCCGGTCGTGTGAACCGACAGCAGCACGATGTCGACCACCTCTTGTTCGCTGAAGAAGCGCCGCGCATCGTCCCACATGGCTTTGGTGAGAGTCGTGGGGCCGGATGAGATCGCGTTGGCGATGCGAAGGGCGGCCTTTATGTGTTCGGGAAGGTCGCTCGATTCGAAGCGCGTGAGCTTCGAGACTAACGTCTCGTCAAGCCCGGCTTGCACCGCCCCGGCGGCACGCGCGTTCAGGCAATACTCGCACCCTTGATAGTTCGCATTAAATAGCCGGATGCACTCATGCAAGACCGGGTCGAGCTGAAATGAGCCTTCGCTGGCGATTGGAATCCCCGAGAGGCGTGTCAACTCGGTCGGAATGGCGATTTTAGCGGCGGGAGTGTCGCCGCCTTCGACCATCATAGTGAAACCACGCGCCAGCTCTTCAGGAATTCTGAGTTGTTTACCCATTGTCAGGTCCTCCATAATCATTGGACAGCATTTGCCGTCGGCCGGAAATTGCTCATGGTTGAGGGCACGACACCGTTGGGCCGGATGTCGAATGCGGCGCAGCCTCGCTGCAGTTGGTCCATCACACTGATCGCCTTGACGAAATAGATGAACGCTTCGGCATCGAGCACGGTCTGTACGCGCGCGACGTCCTCGTCGCTGATGTTGCTCGACTGGATCACGAATTGCTCGGCGAACTCGAGACAACGCCGCTCCAGCTCGGAAAACAAAGGCGAGCTCTGGTAGTTCGACAGTTCACGCAGTTTATCCTCATTCAGACCCGCTTCGATCGCCGGCTTATAGCGCAGTGACAGGTCGAGTTGGCTCTGCAGCAGCGCTGCCATGCGCAGGCGGCAAAGTTCTATCAGCACCGGATCGAGCCGTTCGATCGAGCGATTGTAGTCCGCCATGAACAGTTCGTAGTACTGCCGACGCAAACCATAGACCCGGTCCAGCTCGGTCGGTCCGCTGGCGAGCTGCTGAACGTATGTCATCTTTGGCTCTCCTCCTGTGATGAACATGGTGCCGATTTAGAAACGGTAGGTCGCTTCCAGACCAAAGACACGCGGCGCGCCGATAGTGGCAATGTTGTAGCCCAATGAGGGATAGAGCAGCACGCCAAAGCTGTCGTACTTCGTAGCTGTTGCATTCTTCACATACACTGCAGCATCCACTTTCGACTGAAAGATGGATTTCCAGTCGAGGCGCACATTGAGAATGCCGTACGCGTTCTGACCCTGACTGTCCGCCGGTCCCTGCGTCGGACCTTGTGCTGTGTCGGTATAAAACACGTGGCTTTGATGGGAGTAATCGACCATCGAGGAGATCCTGCCGAGCGCCGGGCTTAGGGGTAGTTCGTAAGACGCCCTGAGCGAGTATTGGGTCTTAGGGGTCTGCGCGAACGAGTTGTTGGTAAAATTGTTTCCGCCGAAGACGAAACTATTGAAGTAGGCATCGATCAACGACAGGTATCCGCCCAACTCCAGTCCTTTGACCGGGACAAACGTGATTTCGAGTTCGCCGCCATTGATGGTTGCCGAAGCGGCATTGATCACTTCGAAATCGTTTGGATTGGATACCGGCGAAAGGAACTTCTGCGCGTCTTCGAGGCTCGATCGGTAAATCGCCAGATTGGTGCGCAGGGCTGCGTCGCCAAAGTGCCAGTCCCTTTTCAAACCAACCTCCCAGTCATATACGAACTCCGGCCTGAACGGTCCGAAGCTCACCGGATCGCTGCCTACATAATTCCATCCGCCGGCGCGGTAGCCCTTGCGCCGTGTCGCGTATAGCAAAGTGTCGGTGTCTAGCTTGTATTCGAGGCTGAAGTTCCATGTGAGCACGTCATAACCGACATCGCCGCTGAGCTCGCAGTCGACAACCCCGGCGATCGCACAGGAGGTCTGCGCCGGATCGTTCCATGACGTGGAGGTCATCTTGCGCTGATCCCTGGTATTGCGGAGGCCGGCCGTGAAGGACAGACCCTGAACCCACGGGATTTTGACGGTACCCTGGCCGTATTCGGCGTAGCTGTCGTTTTCAGAAATTTCCTCGGCATGCGACGGTGGCGCGCCAAATTGAGGCAGAGCCACGGTGGCGCGCGGGTGGTCGATGTGCTGGTTGGCGTAGTACAGGCCCCCAACCCAGTCGAATTGGTCGGCCGCTGTCTTGCCCTGAAACTGCAGTTCCTCCGAGAACTCGTGACCCATATCCCCAATGTATGAATTCAAAATCTGATAGGGCACGCCATCCAAAGGCACGGCTTGGTTCTGATCAAAATGCCGATAGCCGACGATGTTCTTCACGGTGAGCGCGTCCGACGCGGTCCACGTCGTGGTATTGGACGACCCGATGTTGTCCGAATGATTGTAAGCATTCATTCCCGACTCAGTGGTCCAGAAATTGCTCGCCTGCTGAGCCTGGCGCGTCTGGAAGACCTGTTGGCCGTTCACGCCGATCAGCGAAAGCGCGTAATTTGCATAGCCGGTGGGCGAGAGCGCCGTGAGCGAATAGGCCACCCCATGATCGCGGTAGTCATTGCCTTGCACCATAAAGTAACTCTCGAGGCTATCCGTCAGGCGCAGGAGCGCCGAGATTCGCCCGGCAAGGGAGTACTCATCGTCGGGATTGGCGCTCGAAGCTCCGCCGAACGGTGCGATTTCGAAATCCTTCACCTGTTGTTGCGTGATGAGATTCTTAACGTAGCCGTCATGCTCGACCAGCGATAAGGCGGCACGCAACTGCAGGTGGTCGTTGATCGGCAGATTGAGGATATCGGTGGTGTACCAACCCGTGCCGTTGTTAAAGTCGGTCACGCCCGCTGTTGCGGATCCGCCGAACTCGGCGGTCGGCTTCGCCGGCGTGACCAGTACGGCACCTCCCGTGGTGTTGCGCCCGAACAGCGTCCCCTGGGGCCCCTTCACCACTTCCACGGATTGCAAGTCGAACATTTCCTGGTTGATTCCCACCGGGTAGGAATAGCTGACTTCGCCGAAGTAGTAGCCCACGGCGGGGTCCTGACCCGGGGCGATATTCGTGCTGCGCTGCCCACGGATGCCAATATTGGTGTACACGGGCGAGTTGAAACTATCGATGTTAAGTCCGGGCACATGCCCATTCAGACCCTGCAGGCTGACGATAGAGTTTTCCGTCAGAAACGCGCCACTCAGCGTTGTAATTGCCAACGGCACGTTCTGTTGATTTTCCTCCCTGCGGCGAGCCGTGACGGTAATCTCCTGCAGTTCATTGCCGCCGGCCGCGACACTCGAGGTTTCGTTGGCCGCGCTACCCCCGGGTGACTCGTTCGCACCTTGCGAATTCACCACGGCGGAGTTCAGCCCGCACACCAGAATGATGGCCGCAGCCCATGATCCTTTATTCATATTGATTTCCCCCTCGCAACCCGTATCGCCGCCGTGTCTCCTGGCCATCTCCGGTCGCGCGGACCGATGTTGGCTTTGGTCGCTGCGTGTGTAGCGCTCGATTCCTCGAGGCGGTCCATATGCCGCCGGCCCAGCCACGGTCCGTACTATATTCACGTTATCGCATAGCGTTCATATATATGTCTACTATTTTAACGGTGTAAAGTAAATGGATGTTCATTACTTAACGGTGTAAAGGAACAATGCTGCTACGCAGTTGATTACGGCCGAGCAGATGCGCCCAGATCATTTGGGCCCGCAATCAAGATGGGTTCGAACGATCGCGGTTGAACGTAATCAGGCGAGGGATGGCACGATACATCCCCGACGCTCCGCCTCGATCATGACGGCGCTACCTCGATCCGGTGGTCCTTATCTCGACCCAGGATTTGCAGGAGCCGGCTTGCCACCCCGCACCAGGCGCCCCGGCAGCCGGTCCGTCGCGACGCCCGAGCGGTAGGTGATCTGCCCACTGACGATGGTCGCCTCGTAACCGTCGGCTTTTTGTGTCAGGCGCCGACCGCCGGCGGGCAAGTCATACGCCGCTCTCGGTGCATGCAAACGGAGCCGATCGAGATCGATGACGTTGACGTCGGCCTTGTAACCGCGCTGGAGCAGCCCGCGGTCATTCAAGTCAACCGCCCGCGCGGGTTCATGGCTGAGCTTTTTAATTGCCCATGCCAAGGGCAATTGCTTCTCGCCGATCGCGTCACGCGTCCAGTACGTCAAAAGATAGGTTGGATAGGCGGCGTCGCAAATCATCGAATAATGGGCGCCGCCGTCACCGAGCCCGAGTACCGTAAGCGGTGTCTTCAACAGGTTCAGGCCCACGCTCTCGAACCGTTCGCCTTCACAGTTGCCCATGGGCCGATACAGAATTTCCTGGCCCTCGCGTTGCAATAGGGCGTCATAGATACATTCGCGAGGGTCGATGCCGCGTGCACGAGCGCGTGCCGCGATGCTGTCCGCCTGAGTGGGATTGTAGTTCGGCGGATCGCCGAGCACGAACAGCTGTTCCAGATCATTGACGACATACATGAAGAATGGGTGAGGATCGATCGGACTCTCGCCGATCAATCGCGCCCGCAGCTCTGGATTGCGCAGGGCCCGCAGCTTTACCGCCAGCGGTAGCGCCGCGATCGCTCGATAGCTCGGGTTCAGCGAGAACGGATTGATAGAAAGCTCGAGGCCAAGCAGCGCGCCGGTCGGACGCGGTATCACCTGTCCGAGGATCCTCAACCCCTGCCGCTGTGCTGCTTCGAGTTCGCCGTAAATATGTCGCCACCCTTGAGGCTCTCCCGGGACCTGCATGTAGGTGAACGACACGGGGCGCCCCGAAGTCTGCGCGATGCGTCGATACAGGTCGAATTGCGCGCCGGGCGAAATGCTGTGGTTGCCGACGATCTGAAAGACGCCGCGCCCGGCATCTTTGAGGCCGGCGGCCAGCGACAAGACCTCATCGTCTTGCGTGTTGATGCTTGGCGCGGCGCGTCCATCGCGGAACCGGTGCGCAAACGTGCGCGAGGTGCTCACGCCGACCGCGCCGGCAGTGACCGCTTCGGCCGTGAGCCGGCGCATCAGTGTGAGATCGGCCTGGGTCGGTGGCTCAAGGTCCGCGCCGCGCTCGCCCATGGCGTACACGCGCAGCGGGGAATGTGGCAACTGGGCGGCAAAGTCGATGTCCGTCCGCAGCTGCGCGATTGCATCCAGGTAATCGGGAAACGTTTCCCAATTCCACGGCAAACCCTCGGTCATGACCACGTCCGGAATATCTTCCACGCCTTCCATGAGGCGCACTATCAACTCGCGGTCGCTCGGACGGCACGGTGCGAAGCCGACACCGCAATTACCCGTGACGACCGTAGTCACGCCATGATCCGAAGACGGCGCCAGGCGTTCCTCCCAGGTGACCTGCCCATCGTAGTGCGTGTGAATATCGACGAATCCGGGGGTGACGATCTTACCTTTGGCCTGAATCTCCTCGACGCCGTGCCCGCGGACCGTTCCAACCACGGCGATCCGCCCGCCCGAGATCGCAACGTCGGCCTCACGGGGCGGGTCTCCCGAGCCGTCCACGACCGTCCCTGAACGGATAACGAGATCGAAATCAGGCATATGTCACCTGGCCGAGCGCTGGGATCCCCGCGCACAAGGATTACAGAGCGCCGCGTGGTCGTCCACTATGCGCATAATATTCATATAATTGAACGAGCGAATTCCGTCGCCCGACCGCGCGGCCGCAAGTCACCGCGCGAGCCTGCGTGGAGCGCCTGGATCAGGAGCTCACCGTGACCGGGAGCGATAAAACCTCCGCCACCCCACCGTCCACGTGAAGGGTGTGGCCGTTGACGTAGGAAGCGGCATCCGAGGCGAGAAAAATGGCCGCCCCAGCGAGCTCCTCGGGCTCTCCCCACCGGCCCATGGCGATCGCATCGGTGAAAATCTTCATGCGCTCAGGGTTCTGCGTGACGGGCTCTGCCATTTGGGTGAGAAAGAATCCCGGCGCGATGGCGTTACAGGTCACCCCGTAGCGGCCGAGCTCGCCGGCGAGCGACTTGGTGAGCCCCACCAGGCCGTGCTTGCTCGCGACATAGGCCTGCAGCCGCTCACGACCGATCACCGACACATACGAGCCGATGTTAATGATGCGCCCGGAGCGCTGCGCGACCATGGGGCGTGCGGCCTCGCGCGAGAGGAGATAAACGGCGGTCAGATTCACATCGATCGTGCGCTTCCAAACATCGAGCGATGCGTCGAACAGTCCGCTCCAGATACAGAGAGCCGCGTTGTTGAGTAAAATGTCGAGGCGGCCGTGCCGCGCGATGATCTTCGGTACCGCGGCGATCACCGCGCCCTCGTCCGTCAGATCGAATGCCTCCAGATCGGCCGCAGCGCCTGTCGCGCGAATCTCACGGACAGCGTGTTGCAGGAGGGGTTCGTCACGGGCCGCAAGTACCACCGTCGCCCCGGCGCGGGCAAGCGCACCCGCCATGGAGCGGCCGAGGCCGCGCGAGGCTCCGGTGACGAGCGCGACCTTGCCGCGCAGCGAAAAGAGATCGGCAACGCTCTTATTCCGTTCCTTGTCGGCCGTCGACATTGCCCCTCCCCGCCTCCGTCATGGACGTCCCAGCTCGTTTCTGCTATCGAATGGAATGCAAATCCAATTCCGCCCGCAATTTCAAGATCCTGGGGGGGTCAAGCCCCGCCGCCGCAGTCTAGGCGAGCAATTGACATGCCCGACGCTTGATTCATAATACCGCACAACGTTCAATTATTTGTGCCTACGCATTCGAGGGAGCCTCCATTGGGCGAGATGCTGCGCGACAAAGCGGTGGTGGTTACGGGCGCGGGTAGCGGTATCGGACGGGAAATCGCCCGTTCCATGGCCGCCAACGGTGCCCGCGTCGTGGTCAATGACGTCGGCCGCGTCGAGGGGAAAAGCGCCGCCGAAAGCGTCGTGCAGGAGATCCGCGCGGCGGGCGGTGAGGCCGTCGCGAGTGAGGAGAGTGTCGCCAGCCCGGCGACCGCCGCGCGCATTGTGCAAGCGGCGCTCGATCATTTCGGGCGGATCGATGGCGTCGTCAATAACGCCGGCATCGTACGCGATCGATTTTTCTTCAACATGTCGGTGGAAGAATGGCAGGCGGTGCTGGATGTGCACCTCAATGGCTCGTTTTTCGTGGCACGGGCCGCGGCACCCCATTTCAAGGCGCAGGGGCTCGGCGCCTACGTCCATATGACCTCGACCTCCGGATTGATCGGTAACGTCGGTCAGGCGAACTACAGCGCCGCCAAGATGGGGATCGTCGGGTTGTCGAAATCGATTGCCCTCGATATGGCGAAGTTCAACGTGCGTTCGAACTGCATCGCGCCCTGGGCCTGGACGGCGATGACCGCATCCATCCCGGATACTCCGGAGAACCGCCCGCGCATCGAAAAGATGAAAAAGATGGAGGCTGGCAAGATCGCCCCGCTGGCCGTATACCTCGTCAGCGACCCCGCGGCGGCCGTGACCGGTCAGATCTTCGGGGTGCGCGCGAACGAGCTGTATTTCTTCAGTCAAATTCGCATGATTCGCTCCGTGCATCGCAGCGAGGGATGGACGCCGGAAAGCATTGCGGAGCACGCCATGCCGGCCTTCGAGGCAAGCTTTTTCCCGAACGTGGCCTCCATGGCACTGACTCCGTGGGACCCGCTCTGATGGCTGGCGAGACGCTCGAGACGCTGGGCCTGGGTTGCTATTTCGAGGATCTGCCCCTCGGGCGGCGCTTTCAGACCGTGGGTCGAACCGTGACCGAGACCGACATCGTGCTGTTCGTGAACACGGTCGGGATGACCGAGGTGCTCTTTACCAATGTCGAATTCTTGAAGCATGAATCCGACATCCAAGGCCGCGTCTCACCCGGATTGCTGGTGCTCGCCCTGGCGGAGGGCCTGCTCACGCAGGCGACCATGCAGATGACCGGTTATGCCTTCCTCGGCATGCAATTCGAGATCAAGGGTCCGGTGATCGCCGGCGATACGATTCACGTCGAGTGCGAGGTCATCGAAGCGCGACTCTCCAACAGCCGTCCCGGCCGCGGCCTGGTGCGGACGCGCAATCGCATTGTGAAACAAGATGGGACCGTGGTGCAGGAATATACGCCGCTGCGCATGGTCAAGTGCCGTCACACGCCCCGATGACCGCCGGCCGGAGGCAGACCGAGTTGGCGCCCGCGCGCGGGCCACTGGTCGGCGTACGCGTCATCGATACCACGACCAACGTGCTCGGGCCCGTGGCCACGCAGATCTTGGGCGACATGGGCGCCGATGTAATCAAGATCGAGACGCCGCAGGGGGATCCCAATCGCGACACCGGACCGCACCGGCATGCCGGCATGTCCGCCATGCACATGAATGTGAACCGCAACAAACGTAGCGTCACCTTGAACTTGAAGCGCCCGGAGGCTCTCGAAGCGCTGATGCGGCTCACGGCGACCGCCGATGTGTTCGTGCACAGCATGCGGCCGGCCGCGGCGCAGCGTCTCGGCATCTCGTATGCCGCCATTGCCGCCCGCAATCCGAAGATCATCTATGCGTTCGGTCCCGGCTACCGTCAGGACGGTCCGCACCGGGACTATCCCGCGTTCGACGACGTGCTGCAGGGCGAGAGTGGCATTGCCGCGCTCATGAGCCAAGTGAACGGCGAGCCGCGCTTCTACCCCACCGTCATCATCGACAAGCTGTGTGGCTACATTCTCGCCTCGAGCATCAGCATGGCCTTGTTCGCGCGCGAGCGTACCGGGCAGGGGCAAGAAGTGAACGTGCCGATGTTCGAGAACATTCTCGCCTTCAACTATTTGGAGCATCTGTGGGGTGCTGCGTTCGATCCGCCCCTCGACCCCGGCGTCGGCTACGTACGCTTGCTGACCAGGCATCGCCGCCCGTACCAAACGCGCGACGGTTACATTTGTGTGCTCGCGGTCAACGATGAGCAATGGCAACGCATCTTCCCGGCATTAGGCCGCGCCGACCTGCTCGAGGATCCGCGCTTTCGCACCACTCATGTGCGGGTGCGCCATTACGATGAGCTCTACGCCATCGTCGCGGAGCAGCTCAAGCTCAAGACCACCGCCGAATGGCATGAGCTCCTCGATCACGAGGACATTCCGAACGGTCCGGTGCGCAGCCTCGAGGAGCTCCTCGACGATGAATACCTCAACGAAACCGGTTTCTTTCATTGCTATGAGCACCCGAGCGAAGGGCCCATGCGCACCACGGCGCCGGCGGTGCAGTTCTCCGCGACGCCGGCCGGCGTGCATCAGCCCCCGCCGCGACTCGGCGAGCACAACCGAGTCATCTTGAGCGGCCTCGGCTACAGCGACAGCGACATCGACCAGCTGACGGCCTGAAGGATTTAGAGCCATGGGACTTCACAGCGACACGGAGCCGTATCACGAGATCCGCAGCGGCGTGCGTGCGCTCTGTGCCGAATTTCCCGATGAATACTTTCGCAAGATCGACGCCGAGCGCGCATACCCCTCCGCTTTCGTTGACGCGCTCACCAAGGCCGGCTGGCTCGCAGCGCTGATCCCGCAGGAGTACGGCGGCTCGGGCTTAAGTCTCGCCGAGGCCTCGGTCATCATGGAGGAGATCAACCGTTGCGGCGGCAATTCCGGTGCCTGTCACGGCCAGATGTACGTGATGAATGTACTGGTGCGCCACGGCTCCGAGGCGCAAAAGCGTACGTATTTGACCTCGATTGCCTCCGGAGCGCTGCGGCTGCAATCCATGGCGGTCACCGAGCCGAGCAGCGGCACGGACACGACCCGGCTCAAGACCACCGCCGTGCGCAAGGGCGATCGGTACCTCATCAACGGTCAGAAGGTCTTCATCTCCCGCGTGCAGCACTCGGACTTGATGCTGCTGCTCGCGCGCACCACGCCGCTGGCGGAGGTCAAGCGCAAGTCGGAGGGCCTGTCGCTCTTCATCGTCGATCTGCGCCAAGCTATCGGCCGGGGACTGAGCCTGCGCCCCATTGCCAACATGCTGAATCAGGATACGAACGAGCTGTTCTTCGACCAGTTGGAGGTGCCGGCCGAGAACCTCATCGGCGCGGAGGGCGAAGGCTTTAAGTACATTCTCGATGGCTTGAATGCGGAGCGGGCGCTGATCGCCGCCGAATGCATCGGCGATGGTTACTGGTTCGTCGAGCGCGCCACGCGGTATGCGAACGAGCGCATTGTGTTCGAGCGCCCGATCGGCCGCAATCAGGGCGTACAATTTCCGATCGCCGAATGCTACATCGAGGTCGAGGCCGCAAGCCTCATGCGCTTCAAGGCCTGCGAGCTCTACGATGCCCACAAGCCGTGCGGCGCCGAGGCGAACATGGCAAAGCTTTTGGCGGCGAAAGCCTCGTGGGAAGCCGCGAATGTCTGTCTACAGACGCACGGCGGCTATGGCTTCGCCTCCGAGTACGATGTCGAGCGCAAGTTTCGCGAGACCCGCCTCTACCAGGTCGCACCGATCTCGACGAATTTGATTCTTTCCTACATCGCCGAGCACGTGCTCGGCTTGCCGCGCTCGTTCTGAAAGTCCCCGCTCGACACGCAGCGCGTCACGGGACGAGAATTTATCCGGCGCTTCCGCCTGGCGCGCGCTCGGACGATATCCCGTGCAGTACTCGGGGCTGCACAAATACGAGCCACCGCGGATCACGCCATTTGTCGCTGCCCATCTCAAACTCTCCGCCCGGTATCAAGACCATGCCCGGCGGAGCGTGGGAAAGCCGATCGCCTCCCGAGGCGGGCGCCGTGTGGACCTTACTCGCGGATATTAGAAGGCTGGCTGCGACAGCCCAGCCGATCCGGTACCCGTGTTGGCGGGCGACGCGGGCCAGCGTGGCCGCAGGCCCTCGAAAGGGGTGATCAAGCATATCTCGCCTCAATCGATATCGATCGTCACCTTGTCGAGAGCCCCCGCGGTGAAGGGGAACGGAAACGGATACTCGTCGCTGACCGGGGAACCGTAGTCCGCGCCGACGTCCATACCCTCCAGGACCGAGAAGACGTACTTGAGCGTCTTGTCTAGTCTGCCTCCACCGATCGGCTTGCCGTCGGCCATCAGGGTGAGTGTTCCCCCGGCACCCAGATCGCGGTCGGCCAATCCGTCATATTGAAAGCGGGCTTGCACCAGCGTGGTGCCTTTCGGCAGTGGCGCGGATTGAATGTGGAAATGCGTGACCAGCGCATAGTTGTAGTCGAAAACCAGGCGGCCATTGAGCACATAGAGGGCCCAGCCTCCGGGCCTGCCGCCCTGAGTGATGAGGACACCCTGGCTGGTGCGGGTGAATTTGCCGTACGCAGCTATGGTCCACGACCGATTGCGGATATCCGGCGCAATCGCCTCGGGCAAGGCGAGCATGCCGGGATAGTACACAAAGTGCTTCTGGTTGCTGACGGAATTAGGCCTAGTAATTCCGACCAAGCGCTCTCCGGCGCGCCAGTCGATCGGCAGCACGTTGTTCCTCGCTGCCTCCGCCCACCACAGGTCACGCATCGCACGCAACTCGAGCGGGTATTGCTCCGCGAGATTGTCGTACTGCGTAAAATCCTTATTGAGGTCGTAGAGTTCCCAGTGGACTTTGTCCAAATCGAGATGGCCGCGATTCGGGTCGGCCGGATTGGCCTCAAGCAGGGCGGAGGCAAACCAGCCGTTGTGATATATCCCGCGATTGCCGAAGACCTCGAAATATTGGGTGCTTCGCCGATCCGGGGCAACCGCGTTGTCGAAGGTGTAGATCATGCTGATGCCGTCGAGCGGCTTCTGGGCGATGCCATCGACGCTATAGGGCATCTCGATGCCGGCCGCCTGCAGGATGGTCGGCGCGACGTCCACGACATCGTGGAACTGCGAGCGCAGGCCGCCGACCTGCTTGATGCGCGTCGGCCAGGAGATGATCAGGGGATTTCGAATCGCGCCGAGATGCGAGACCACTTGCTTGTAGTACTTGAACGGGGTATCCATCGCCCACGCCCAACCCCAAGCGAAGTGATTGTTGTACTCATCGCCACCCAGCTTGGCCAGCACCTCGGGCGTAAACTCATTCTTCGGCTGCAGGCCGTTGGCAGGCGCCAGTTCGTCCAGCTCTCCGTCCGGTCCACCCTCAGCGCTGGCGCCATTGTCACCGATGATGTAGATCACCAAGGTGTTGTCGGAATCGGGCAATGCCCTGACTGCATCGAGCAGTCTGCCGATCTCATCTTCCGCATAAGCACCGTAGGCGGCGAATACCTCCATCTGGCGCTCGAAGACGTGCTGCTGCTCCGGTGTGTAAGAATCCCATGCCCGGATCAAAGACGGTCGCGGCGTGAGCTTGGCGTCCGCCGGGATCACTCCTAATTTCCTCTGCCGCTCGAAGGCGATTTGCCGGTATGTGTCCCAGCCCATATGGAACTGGCCCCGGAACTTACGAATCCATACCGGAGGCGCCTGATGGGGCGCATGGGTCGCCGGGGCGGCCAGATAGAGGAAGAAGGGCCGGTCGGCGCCGGTATTGCTGACCGTGCGCATCCAGCGGATGGCGTGATCCACGAGGTCGCCGGTCAGCTGATAATTCGGCTCCTTCGATGGTGGCACTGGGCGAGTGTTCTCAAACAGCGCCGGCTGCCATTGGCTGGTGCCCCAGCCGTTAAAGCCATAGAAATAGTCGAACCCCATGCCGGTAGGCCAATGGTCAAATGGACCTGCCGGCCCACCCTCCCAGGGCGGGGTGTTATGGTTCTTGCCGAACATTGCCGTGCTGTAGCCGTGTTGCTGCAGGATCTCGGCGATCGTGGCGGTACTGCGCGGTATCACACCGGTGTAGCCGTCGTAACCCGTGGATAGCTCGGCGACGTTGCCGAAACCCGCGCTGTGGGGGTTGCGTCCGGTGAGCAAAGCGGCGCGCGTCGGCGAGCAAATCCCTGCCGTATGGAAGCGATTGTAGCGCAGGCCCTCGTTCGCGAGGCGCTCCATGGCCGGAGACGGTACGGTTCCGCCGAACACGCTGAACTGTCCAAATCCCACGTCGTCGAGCATGATCAGGACGATATTCGGCGCCCGCAGCGGGGGCCGGACCGTGGGGGGAAATTTGGGTGGGTCCGAGTCCTTAAAAGTGAGCCCGACGGCACCGGTGAAGTGCGGGTCCGGGGTTGGCAGTTCGGACTGCCCGAAAGCCATGGCACCGAGGGCGAGCAACAGAATCGGCGAGAAGAGTGCTTGGGGCCAGAGCGGAGCCGGGCGGCACGGAGGAATGTGGGTTGATCGGCGAGCTGCCAATGACTGCTCGGTGCTTCTCCAAAATCGCCCTCGACGATGCGAAATCATCTCCGTTGCCCGCAAAAGTCCCGTCAGATCACCTGAATCGGTACTCGACCGTGCCACCGTACATCCTCGGCGGTCCATAGGCGCCAAAGGTGTTAGGACCAGGCGTCTGATACACGAATTGGGTGTAGCTACGATTGAAGAGATTGTTACCCCAGACCGAGACGTCCAGCTTGCCCGTCCCCAGCGGGATGTCGGCGAACGCGAGGCGCGCGTTGGTCAACCAGTAGCTGGCCACCGGAATGCTGACGTTAGGCACTGAGTAGTACGAGGCCGTGCCGTTCACCTGCGCATTGAGGCGCAGCACGCCGTAATCGGTATGCACCAGGTCATCAACCGCGCCGAGCGAGGTTGCCCAGTGCGGAAGTGCCGCTAGGTGGAAATACGGACTCACCGGCGGAAAGCCCGCCGGCGGCGGGAATGGATCCGTGACCGGGCCTTGATGACCCGTCTCGAAAGCAGCACTCCAATCGAACGTGAGACCCGCCGTCGGTTGGTAGGACGAATCGATCTCGAGTCCTTCGATGCCGATCTGCGGGCCGTTGAAGAACTCGACCGTCGAACTCGAAGTGGTCTGGATATTATCCTGCGGCTGCTTCCAGTCCTCGTAGAACGCAGCCACGTTCACTCGAACCGTGTGCTGCGCGAATTCCGATTTTAGGCCGAGCTCGTAAGACTCGACCGTGCTGGGCTCGTTGTAGCGAAAGGTCTGCGAGCCAACGCTCAAGCCCGGTCCCTGATAGCCGGTCGAGAAGCGGAAATAGCCCAAGACATCCGGCGTAAACGCGTATTTCACGGCCGCGAGCGGCGAAGCCTGATTGTGAACGACGCTCGGCGAACATTGGGGCGATTGCGGGCACGGCAAACCCGGCGCGATCGGCCCGTTCGGAAAGGCCGGATAAGTTGGGACGAGGTACACATCACCTTGGCCGACCCCCCGCAGCGCCGACTTGTCATCGTGGCTGTAGCGCAAGCCGAGGTCGAATGAGAGCTTGTCATCAAAGTGATAGGTCACTTGACCGAACACCGCCTTGGAGCTTTGCTCGACATCGGCGCCCGCGAGGGCAACAGGGCCCAACAGTGGCGTAAGCAACGCGGACGTCGTCGGCGTGGCGGGCAGATACGGGTACGCCGGCGGAATCGAGTTCGGCAAAATCGCGCCAAAGTACGTGGGCTCGGTCTCCTCGGAGGTCTCCTTGATATAAAAGAGGCCCCCCACCCAGTCGAAGTGCTCGCTGTGGCCGATGAACTGCACCTCCTGCGAGAACTGCCGGTGCGTCTGGATATATTCCGGGACCGGATCGATGATAAGACTTGTGCAGAGCGGGCCGGCCGCGGGACACGCGCCCGGCGGCAGAAGGAACGGGCCGGGCAGCACCGACGAAGTCGCCGCGGTGTTATAGAGCGTATCCTTATCGGAGCGCAGCGCCGTGATGGACTTGACCGTAAACGCATCTGTCGGCGACCACTCGAGGTTCAAGCGGTCGCCCCAGTAGGTCTGCGGATCGAGCGGGCGAAAGGTGTCCCACGGCTCGCTCAACGGGGTCCTGAGTTGATTGGGCCACACCGAGTTCCAGGGGCTGCCGGTGGGGCTGTAGGCAAGCTGCGCGTTCCAGGCCTCGCTCGTTTTCAGGACCGTGTAGTCACCTGCCATTTCAGCGCGAAAAGTATCGGAAAACTTGAAGAGCAGCGTGAGCTTGCCCGCATTCGAGTTGGTGACGCCGTAGTTGTACTGCCCTTGACTACTCTCGGCAGGATTGGTCGTCCAGCCGTTGTTGCCGGTCGAGAGCCCGTCGATTTTCGCCGACATGATGCCGATCGCCGGGAGGTCGATGTGCAACACGCCCTTCCAGTAACCGTAGTTGCCGCCTTCGCCGCGCGCATCGACGCCGAACTCGCCCGTGGGATCTTTCGAGATGAGCTGGATCGCGCCGCCCTCGGCATTCTTGCCGAACAAGGTTCCCTGGGGTCCGCGCAGCACCTCCATGCGCTCGAGGTCATTGAGCTCGAGCGCGATCGAGGTCTGCCGGCCGTAGTAAACCCCGTCGACGTAGGTCGGCACCGGATTCTCGTTGGTGATATCCGTGCCGTTCGGATTGATGAAGCCGCGGATCGCGACCTCGAGCACCGATTGGTTGCCGGCGAACGGCTCGACCTTCACCGAGGGAATGTCCCCTTGCACGAGATCCGCCACGCTCTCGATGCCGCGCATCTTGAGCTGGTCGGCGTTCATGACGGAAACGGCGACCGGCACCTGCTGCAGGTTCTCGGAGCGTTTCTCCGCCGTGACCACGATTTCCGCGAGGGCCGAGGAATTGGCGTCCGCTGCGGCTGCTCCCCGCTTGTTGGGCCGACGCAACGTGCATACCCGCCAGCGCCGCTGCGCCAGCGAGCGCGAGCCGCGCGGTGAACTTGATTGCGAAACCGACTAATCCGCCGGAAACGACCTTTGCGTGCATGATTCCCCCGAAGATTGCCGATAAAGCGCGGCTCTTATTTCCCCGTCCATCGCCGATTTGCCGGGCGACTCCAAGTAAACGGCTGAACCTTTTCATCATTATGAGATAGCATTCGACCTAGGTCAACTACCTGCACGACGTTCATATTTCTGTGTGCTCCTCCAGATTCAGATTTGCGCACGACGTTCAATGACCGCAAGATAGCCGGCGCCGACCGCCGCGAGTGTGGTTTAAATGAATAACGCAAACTCTTTGCCCCTGCCGGTGCGACAGCTGATCGAATCGGCGATCGCCATGGAATTCGCCACCGTGAGCGCGGCCGGGATACCCATCGACACGCCGGCGTTCTCGTTCTGCGATGCGGCCGGCGCAAGCATCGACGTCGCCACGGGACTTGCGTATCCGGCGAAGGCCGAACGCGCGCGTCGCAATCCCAAAGTGGGCCTCTTGATCGAAGGCCTACCGGGCGAGCCCGTGGTGGCGATCGCCGCGCACGCCGCCGTGCGCGATGCCGACATTCAAGCCAATGTCGATCGCTACATCGGCGAGACGGTCGCCTATTTCGAGATGTACTCCGGCGGCAACCCCTGGTCGGTCGCACGGCAAGCGACCTGGTACTGGTCGCGGATTTTTATCCGTTGTCTGCCGCAGCGGATTCTCTGGTGGCCCGATGCCGCCGCCATGGACGAGCCCGCGCGCGAATGGCGGGCGCCTAAGGACACCGTGCCGCCGCGCTCGGATCCCGCGCCGCGGGGGGCGATCAGCCCGGCGCCGCAATGGCCTGCGCGTCCCTGGCAGGAGCGCGTCAGCGACGCGCTCGCACTCGGGTTGCCGCATCTCACGGTGTTGGATGGGGAAGGCTATCCCCTGCCCGTGCGCGCTCGCCGGGTGGAGCGCACCGAGGGCGGGTTCTCCCTGGAAGTGCCCGCTGGCGCTCGTTGGGTGACGGCCGGCCCGGCATCACTCTGCTTCCTCGGCACGATCAACTTCATCGGACAGCTCGAGCCGCGAGCGGGCAACGCGCTGTTTCGCGTCGCGAGAGTCCTTCCCACATTACCCACCGTCGCGGATCCCCGCGAGCTGTGGCAGCCGAGCGAGGGGACGCGTCAGGCGTTCACGAGCCGGCTCGCTCGGGAGCTCGAGCGGCGCGGACTGCCGATGCCGCAGGTCCCGATGACGCCTCCCGCCCCGACACCCGGGTCGCTGCGCAGAGCCGAGCGGGTCGCGCAGCTCGTCGCCGAGGCACAAACGCGCCAAGCCGCCGATCTATCTTGAAACGGAGGAACACCCATGAGCACGGTACGCTTCGATGGCAGAGTGGCAGTAATCACCGGCGCGGGCGGCGGCCTCGGGCGCACCTACGCGCTCGACCTCGCGCAACGCGGCGCCGCGGTTGTCGTGAACGATCTCGGCTGTACCTACGACGGGCAGGGCCAGTCCGCCAACATGGCCGATCACGTGGTGGAGGAAATCCGCCGCGCGGGCGGCAAGGCGGTCGCATCGTATGACTCGGTGAGTTCCCCCGCCGGTGGCACCGCCATCGTCGCGAAAGCGATCGAGTCGTTCGGGCGGATCGACGTGCTCATCAACAATGCCGGCACGTTGCGCAATGCGCCCTTCGACGAGCTGCCGGACGCGACCATCGATGAGATGATCAACGTGCATCTCAAAGGCGCCTTTCACGTCACTCGGGCCGCCTTTCGGCTGATGAAGCAGCAGCGGTATGGGCGCATTTTGTTCGCCTCCTCGGCCGCCGGCATGCTCGGCAACGCCACGCAGAGCGCGTACGGCGCGGCCAAAGCGGGCCTCGTCGGCCTCATGAACGTGCTCTCCCAGGAGGGCCGCGCCTATAACGTCCTCTGCAATGCGCTGCTGCCCACCGCGCAGAGCCGGATGGGCGCCGCCATGCCCGCCGACCAGATGCAGGATATCGAAGTGCTGTTCGGTGCCGCCGCCGCACAGGTCGGCAACGCGGGCACGCCGCCCTTCGTCACGCCTCTGGTCACTTATCTCGTGAGCGAGGCGTGCCAGTCGACCCATGGCATCTACTCCGCAAGTTTGGGCCGTTATGCGCGCGCCTTCCTCGCGGTGAGCGATGGTTGGGTCGGACCGCGCGACGCGCCGCCCACGGCCGATGACATCGCGGCGCATTTCGGCGAGATCTCGAGCACGAAGAGTTTCTGCGTGCCCGAGAGCCTCCGCGATGAGTTCGTCGAGATCATCAAGCTCCTCAACAGGCATCAGCCCGCTTGAACGCCGCAGAAATCTTGCTACGCAAGATCTTTCGCTTCGGCGAACCAGGTGGAGACGTATTTGCGGATCCGGGGGCTCATATTCACGCGGATGCGCGTATCAGCCTGTTCGGGCCTTCCGGCGACAAGGAAACGCTCGTCGGCCGCGATGCCTTTGTTAAGTTCGTGCATCGCTGCGCGGAAGCCCTTGCCGGCCGCAGCGACGAGATCGTCGCCATTGAAGGCATCGACGAAGAATGCGCTCTGGTTCATGCGCGAGCGTGGCGCAAGAGCAAGGCGTCCGGAGAGGAGTTGCACTATGAATGGTGCATGCTCTACCGCGTGGAGAAGGGGATGGTGACATACGCAGCCGACATGTTGGATGCGGATGCCCAAGCCTTTTGGGGCCGCATACTCCTACCAGGTCCCGCGCCCGGCCCATCGCAGCCACTGATGAACCCACCTCAAGGAGCCCCCATGAACACTCTTCCGCCGGAACTCGAGCAGCTCATCGACCGCCAACAGATTTACGACTGCATCGTCCGCTACTGCAGCGGCGTCGATCGCTTCGATCGTGAGATGCTGCGCGGCGTCTATCACGCCGATGCCATGGACGATCACGGCACCTTCGTCGGCACTCGCGATGAGTTCATCGAGTGGGCGATCAGCTACCACCAGAAGTATCAGCATCACCACAAGCACTACGTACTGAACCATCGCTGCGAGCTCGACGGGACCACGGCGCATACCGAGACGTACTGGATTTTCTCGGGCAAGAACAAGCTCGGGCCGCCGCTGAGTCTGTGCGGCGGGCGCTATCTCGATCGCTTCGAGAAGCGCGCCGGTCGATGGGCCATCGCCGCGCGCAAGTGCATCATTGAATGGACCAGTGAGCCGCCCGAGATGGTGCTGCCGAAAGAGAATGTGGAGGCCGCCCGCCTCACCGGAGAGCCGCTACGCAACAAAGACGATCCCTCCTACGCGCGCCCCCTCACGATCACGCGCGCCAAGTTCGTGCTGCCGTTCTGACGCGCGGGTCGAGCGCTTTGTCTCAACGCGCCTGGGGATCGAGCATCACCTTGCACTGGGCTCGGCTGGTGCGCATGGACTCGAACACGGCCGGTAGCGTCTCGAAGGTCACGGTGTCGGTGATCATGCTGCGGGCTTCCGCCGCACCCGTGTCGAGCGCCTCGGCCACGATCTCGAATTCGCGCGTGCTGTACACGTTGGAATAGAGGAGCTTCAGTTCCTTGAACAGAAAGTCGGACGGACCGATGCTGTCCGCCACGGTGCAGAAGCCGAGCACGACCACCGTACCCTTGCGCGCCACAGCGTTCATGGCGCGGTTGATCAGCCCCGGCTGACCCACGCACTCGAAGACTACGTCGGGTGCGCCGCCGAGCGCCGCGGCGGCGGCGGCCGGCAGATCGTCTGCGGCCGTCACGAAGTGCGTCGCGCCCAGGGCGTAGGCGCGGTCCTCCTGCCCGGGGCTCCGTGCCGCGACCGCAACCCGCGCCGCACCCGCGCGGCGCGCCCAGAAAGCCGCGGCCAGGCCAATGGGACCCGCGCCGATCACCAGCACGCGTGCGCCCGGCCTGAGCTCCGCCGTGACGACGCCGTGCAGACCGACCGCGAGCGGCTCGATCAGCGCGCCATCCGCGAGCGAGAGCCCGATGGGCATTTTCACGCATTCGCGCCAGCCGGCGCGGGTATATTCCGCGAAGGCGCTGCCGATCCCCAGCATGCGCGGGCAATGTTTGGGTTCACCCGCGAGGCACGCGGAACATTCGCCGCAACCCGTCAACGGTTGTGCGGCCACGAGATCGCCGAGCTTGCACTTGTTGACCGCGGCGCCGAGCGCCACGATTTCCCCGGCAAACTCGTGACCCGGGATCGTGCCCACGGGATAGGTCATGCCATGACCGCCCGTCATGTGCAGGTCCGTGCCGCAGATCCCGCAGCGTCCGATCCGAATGATGACTTCGTTGGGACCGGGTGTCGGGTCGGGCACGGTCTCGATACTCAAGGGCTGACCGACGCCCGTGAATATCGCGGCTTTCACAAAAGTCCCCGCTCCTTGGCCGAGGTGGTCGCGATGCCCCGCTCCTTGAGAACCACGTGCGCGCTCTCGAGTGCCTGCGCGGCCGCCGCAAAACCGCAGTAGGGCACAATCTGCAAGATGGCCTGTTCGAGCTCCTGCACCGTGATGCCGTTATTCAGGCCGGCGCGGATATGATTCTTGAGCTCGGCGCCCCAGCCCTGCGCGATCAGGGCACCGATCACCACGAAGCTGCGGCTCTTGCGATCGAGCGCGGGGTTACCCCAGGTCTCGGCGAATGCGAACTCGAGCGCCATGCGCCCGGCCTCGGCACCAAAGCCATCGCTCTTCATGCCCTCTTCATAGCTCGCGAGGAATTTGTCCCCGAACATCTCCTTGAGGACCTGCCGCCCCCGGGCGCGGCGCTCTTCCAAGTTGTTGATCATCGGCTCGTATCTCCGGTTGGGTTTAGAAAGAACATCTTCAAGTGATCAGAAAGCCGCCGTCGAGCGTGAGCGACTGCCCGGTGATGTAGCCACCCGAGGGTCCGACGAGATAGAGGACGGCTGCGGCGATATCGCGGCCGTCCCCCATGCCAAGCGGCAGGCGGTTGGGATCCGTCCCCGGACCTTCGAGCGCGCCGCCGGCGGCGAGCCGTACCTCGAGCGTCTCGTGAAAGCGCGTCTTGCCGCGCACGGCACCCGGCAGCACGATATTGCACAGAATGCGATCGCGGGCATGATCGTGCGCGATGGCGCGCGTCATCGCGGTCACTCCCGCACGGGAGGCGGCATAGGCGGCATTTCCCTTGAGCGTGGGATGCAGCGAGCCCATCGTCGTCACATTGACGATGCGCCCGCCCTGGCCTGCCTCGAGCATCCCGCGCACCCCCTCGCGCATCAAGAGGAACGTCGAACGCTGATTCGCCGACTGCAGCGCGTCGAATTGTGCGAGCGTCGTTTCCGCGAGCGGCTGGTTCGCCACGACGCCCGCGCAATTGACGAGGATATCGAGACGGGCGAACCGTGCACGGATCTTCGTAAACAGGGCGCGCACGGACTCCTCGGACTCGATATCGGTTGCAATCGCGGTAACGATCTCGCCGGTGGGATCGATCTTGCGGGCGAGCGCCGTGGCCTCGGCGTCTCGGTCGGCGATGACGACACGCGCGCCGGCAGCCGCGAGCACCGGCGCGACATCGATACTCGAGCACCCGCCGCTGTCGGTCACGACGGCCACCTGGCCGCCGATGCGAAAGAGCTGCGCCAGCAGATCGCTCATACCGGCCAGCTGAGCACCAATCGCTCCACACAATTGACCTGGCCGGTGCCGAACACCGGTTTCTCACCGCTCTTCAAGTCAAACTCGGGAATCCGCTTGAGCCACTCCTCGAGGAAGACTTTGATCTCGAGCTTCGCGAGGAGCGAGCCCGGACAGCGATGCGGACCCGCGCCAAAGCTCTGATGGGTCAGATCGCGCCGGTCGAAATCGATGCTCATCGCCTGCGGATAGCGCGACTCATCCATGCCGGCGAGGATCGGCGAGACATATACCTTCTCGCCGGCCTTGAACTGAATCCCGTGGTACTCGAAGTCCCGTGTGAGAGTGCGCGCGGTTGCCGAGGGCGCGAAGCGGCGCATCAACTCGTCGGTGGCGCGGTCGAGATCAGCGGCGCGCGCGATCAGCTGCCGGCGATGCTCGGGATGGCGCGCCAGAAAGTGGGCGATGAACCCGAGCGTGGAGGCGACGGTATCGAGTCCGCCGAACAGCAATATGAGCAGCATGCTCATGAGGTCGTCGTCTTTGAGGGGCTCATCGGCGATGCGCCCGTGCACGATCGCGCTCAACACATCATCGCCCGGTTGCGCGCGGCGCGCGGCGATGACGGGCTCGAGGTACGCCATCATCAAATGGAACGACTCGCCGCGCTCGGCCGGGGTGCCGCGGGTCGACATCTGCGCGTAGCGGAGCAGTTGCGATCGATCGGCCATCGGCAAGTTCGTGAGCCGCATGAAAATCGCGATGGGCAAAATCGAGGCGAACTCACTCATGAACTCGCAGCTGCCGTGCGGTCGGAATCGCTCGATCAGCTTGACGGTGAGCTCCTGCGTGAAACCTTTGAGCGCGGCGATGCGCTTCGGCGCAAACCAGGGGTTCAAGAGCGCGCGGAACGGGCCGTGCTCCGGCGGATCCGACTCGAGCGGCAAGCCGCGCGTCGGCCGCGTGTTGGCCGGCATCGTCACATCGCGCATCGAGAAGGGATCATGGGTGCGTTGGATGTAGTCGATGTCCGCCGCTCGCGTCGGAATCCAATAGCCGCCGTGATACGGGGCCCAGACGAACGCGGGACCGCCCGCCAATCGATGCCAGGCCGCGTGCAAATCTTCGCGGCCGCCCGGCGGATTGTAGACGTCGAAGTCGACGACGAGTTCGGCCGGCACGTGCTCAGGGCGTGCTACTTCGATGTCCGTCGCGGAATGCATTGAACTTCCCTCGGAATGAGCGTTAGCCGATCAGATAACCACCATCGACATACAGAATCTGCCCGGTGATGGAGCGCGAGGCGTCCGAGGACAGAAACAGCACCGCCCGCGCGATCTCGTCCGGGTCGAGGATACCGACCGGCATGGCCATGCGCTTTTGCCAGTCCTCCCCCATGGTGCGCAGGAGCTCGGGGGAGAAGCTCGCCGGAATGGAGCCCGCACCGCCGGGCGTATTGGTGCCGCCGGGTCCGACGGCATTCACCCGGATCATGTGCGCGCCGAGCTCGAGCGCGAGCGATTGAGTCATCATCGCAACGCCCGCCTTGGCGGTGTTGTAGTCGACTTTCCAGCGCACCGGATGGGCGGCGGCGGTCGAGGCAATGTTGACGATGGCGCCGCCCCGCCGTTGCGCGATCATTTGTCTCGCGACCGCCTGGCTCATGAAGAAGACGCCACGCGTATTGACCGCCATGAACCGGTCCCAGTCTTCCGGGGTGAGGGTGTCCCAGGTCGACCAGCCGCGCAGCGCCGCGTTGTTCACCAGGATGTCGATGCCGCCGAACGCATCGACCGCGCTCGAGACGAGCCGGCCGATATCGGCCGTCACCGACACATCGGCGGCCCGCGCATGCGCCTTGCGGCCGCGGAGCGCGATCTCGCCCGTCACACTATCGAGGGGCGCTTGCTCGAGATCGCAGAGCACCACCGCCGCGCCGGCATCCGCCAGCCGCAACGCGATCGCCCGGCCGATCCCGCGGGCCGCCCCCGTGATGAGCGCGACGCGCCCCGTCAGATCGAACAGCTTGGCAGTCGGATCCACTGCTTTCCCCCGGATTTGGCACCATGATAACCGGCGCTATTGCGTGCGACAATGGGAACGGTGTACAACTTCCTGTACGATCAGCTCCGGTGAAGTTGGGAGGGGCCGGCAATGAACATCGGCAAGTTGGGCGTTTGGGCGCTGGTCGATGCGCTCGCCGCGCCGCACCTCGTCGCGCTCGCGCAAGACATCGAAAGCTGGGGCTATTCGGCGCTCTGGATGGGCGAGGCCTTCGGGCGCGATGTGCTGGTAAGCTCGGCGCTGCTCTTGGCGCACACCCGCACACTCGGTGTCGCGGCGGGCATCGCGAACCTGTACGCGCGCGACGCCATGGCCATGGCCGCGGCTCGCAACCAGCTCAATGAGCAGTCGGGCAATCGGTTCCTCTTAGGTATCGGTGTGTCGCACGCGCCGCTCGTCGATCGGGTGCGCGGCCACCACTTCGACAAGCCGCTCGCCACCATGAGCGCGTATCTCGCAGCCATGTCGCGCGCCCACTATGGCTCGCCGGCGCCCAGCGAGCGGCCACAGACCGTGATCGCGGCGTTGGGTCCCAAGATGCTGGCGTTGGCGCGGGAGGCGGCCGACGGCGCGCATCCCTACAACGTCACGGTGGCCCAAGTGGCCGAAGCCCGCGCGATCTTAGGTCCCGGCAAGCTTCTCTGCGTCGAGCAAAAGCTATTGCTCGAGCCCGATCCCGAGCGGGCGCGTCACATCGGCCGGCTCAACCTGAAGCCGTATCTGGCGCTCCCCAATTACGTCAACAGCTGGCGGCGCGCGGGCTACGGCGATGCGGATTTTGCCGGCGATCTGTCGGAACGATTGGTCGACGCGCTCATTGCGTGGGGCGACGCGGACGCGCTCCGCCAACGCATCCGCGCGCTCTGGGCGGCCGGCGCCGATCATGTGTGCGTCCAGGCGATGGCGGCGAACCCGGCCAAGTCGCTTTTGGACGGTCCGGACACGGCACTGCTCGAACTCCTCGCACCCTTCGCTCGGCAGAGCAACGCGAGCTCGCCGACGAGCCATGGGCGATGAGAGAAACGCAGCGCGTCGTGCCTTACTTCTGCGTCAGAAGCTCGTAGGCCGCAAGCGATCCGACCTCGGTCACACCCCCATCGACGGGCAGCAGGACTGCCGTGATGAACCGCGCGTCATCGCTCGCCAGAAAGAGCGCCGCCAGCGCCACATCCCACGCGTCGCCCTCGATCGCGAGCGGCCCCGCCCGGCGGCGCAGCTCGCGCGCGGACTCGCCGAGCAGTCCCATTGCGAGCGGCGTCATCACGTGTCCGGGGGCCACGGCGTTCACCCGGATGCCGCGCGGCCCATAGATGAGCGCGAGCTCGGCCGTCAGGCTGTTCATGGCCGCCTTCGATGGCCCATAGGCGAGCGTCCCGTAGGCGAGCGTTCCCGCGATCGAGGAGACATTGACGATCGAGCCGCCGCGCCGGAGATGGGGCAGCACGCTCTTTGACATGAGCAGCGCGCTCTTCACATTGACCGCGATGACCTGATCCCAGGCGGCTTCGTCGAAGTCCTCGAGCCGGCGTGGGCCGGCGGCGGTGCCGACATTGTTGACGAGAACGTCGACCTCGCCGTAGCGGCCCACCGTTTCCGCGACCACCCGCTCGCAGTCGCCCGCGCGCGTCACGTCGGCCACGGTCACGAACGCCTCTCCCCCTTCGGCGGCGATCAGGTCCCGCGTTGCCGCGACTCGCTCCGCGTCGCGGTCCACGAGGCAGGTGCGCGCGCCCTCGCCCGCGAACACGGCGGCGATGGCCTTGCCGATGCCGACGCCCTGACCCTGGGAGCCCGCTCCCGTGACGATGGCGACCTTGCCCGTCAGACGGGCCCGATAGCGCTCTGGTTTTGGCATGGCTCACTCCCCTGCTCCGCCTTCACAATTCTGACCGCATTGTCTCACGCGCCGCGTTCTACAAAATGAACATCGTTCAGGCACACTTGGCTCGTCGGTGGCGACCGTCGCGGCCTCATCATCGGCGCGCTCATGATTCTGCCACCGGTCGCGGCGATTGACAGGTCCGAGCCTGGTTCCTACCATCAGTCATTATTACCTAAACAACGTTCTATTATATGAACCTCTCTTTTTTTCCATGACACCCATCGAACCTGCGCTCAAGAACCGCGTGACGCGCCTCCTCGGCATCCGCTACCCCATCGTGCAAGGCGGCATGCAATGGGTAGGCACCGCCGAGCTCGCCGCCGCCGTTTCCAATGCCGGCGGCCTCGGCATTCTCACGGCCCTCACCCAGCCCACCCCGGAGGCGCTCGGCCGCGAAATCGAGCGCTGTCGGTCGATGACCGAACAGCCGTTCGGCGTTAACTTGACCATCCTGCCGACCACGACGCCGCCGCCGTACGAGGCCTACCTCGATGTGGTAATCGGCTCGGGCGTGAAGATCCTCGAGACCGCCGGCAACAACCCCAAGGCGTTCATTGCCAAGGCGAAGGCGGCGGGGGTGACGCTGATCCACAAGTGCACGTCATTGCGCCATGGGCTCTCCGCCGAGCGCAACGGCGTCGACATCGTCAGCATGGACGGCTTCGAATGCGCCGGCCACCCGGGCGAGGATGAAGTCGGCGGTCTCGTGATATTTCCGCTCGCCGCGCGGCGCCTCAAGGTTCCAATGCTCGCCTCGGGCGGTATCACCGACGGGCGCGGGCTCGCGGCCGCACTCACGCTGGGCGCCGAGGGCATCAACATGGGTACCCGCTTTTGCGCGACCCGCGAGGCGCCCATCCATGACCATATCAAGCAAATGATGGTCGAGCTCACGGAGCGCGATACCAACCTCATTTTCAAAACGCTGCACAACACCGGCCGCGTGCTCAAGAACGCCGTGTCCGACGAGGTCGTCGCGCTCGAGCGGCGAACCGGGGGCTGCACCTTCGAGGATGTGCGGCCGCTCGTAGCCGGCGCACGCGGCCGCGAGGCCTTGCTGCGCGGCGATGTTGCCGGCGGCCTGGTCTGGGGCGGTCAAGGGGTGGGCTTGATCGAGGACATCCCGAGCTGCGAGGAGCTGCTGCAGCGAATGATGCGGGAGTGCCGCGCGGCCGTCGCGCAGGCGGGGAGCTGGTTGGGTTAGTTCCTGCGCTCGGCCGCCGCGAGGATCGACAGTCCCTCGAGCCTGCTCATGGTGGGATTTCCCATTCGAGGGGCAGGTATTTCACGCCATTCACGGGACCGCTTTCGGTGCGCGGCCGCTCGCCGGGTATGATGCGAAAGTCGGCGATGCGTGTCAGCCACTCCTCGAGAAACACCTTGAGCTCGAGCCGCGCCAGGAATGAGCCGGGACAGCGGTGCGGGCCCTCACCGAAGGCCGCGTGGCGCTGCGCGCCGCGGTTGAAATCGACCCGCAGCGGGTCCGGGTAGCGGCGCTCGTCGAGGCCATGCAAACTCTTCGGCAAGAGGATCTGCTCGCCGGCATGAAACTCGATGTCCCGGTACTGCAGGTCGCGCGTGATCAGGCGCGCCGTGTTCGGAATGCCGAAGCGCCGCAGAAATTCCTCGATGGCGCGCGGGATGATTGCCGGATTCTCCCGCAGTTGCACCCGCAGCGCCGGCTGCTCGGCGAGGCAGCGCGTCGTGAATGACAGCGCGGCGGCCACCGTATCGAGGCCGCCGAAGATCACGTTCACCATCATGCCCGCGAGCTCGGCCTCGCTGATCGGCCGGCCGCTGATCTGCGCGTTCACCATCCGGCTGAACAAGTCGGGCCCCGGATGACGCCGGCGCTCGACGATCCATTGCTGCGTGTACTCCTGCAGGCCGCTGTATGCGGCGATCCGGTCTTCCTCCGAGTGGGGGCGGACGCTTTTCTCGGTAAGCTCGAGCAGATGCTCGCGGTCCGTGAGAGGCAAGTCCACCAACCGCAAGAACGTGACGATGGGCAGGCGCTTCGCGAAGGCCTCCACGAACTCACACTCGCCCCGCGGCACGATGTCATCGAGCAATTGCCGGGTCAGCTCACGCAGCGAGCCCTCGAGCGCCTGCATCGGCTTGGGGCCGAATGCCGGTGAAATCACGGCGCGCAATGGACCGTGCTCCGGCGGATCGAACTCCAACGGCGCGAGATGCGGCTGATCGGGCATGATCGGCACCGTGATGCGCCGATAGGAGAAGCGGTCATGATCGGTCTGCATCACGTCGATATCCTCGGCGCGGGTGGCGATCCAGTGTCCGCCGTGCCGGGTTGACCAGATGATGTCCGGCCCCTCATGCAGCCGCTTCCAGGCCAGGTGCACGTCCTCCTCATGGCCCGGCGGTGCGCGATAGTCGAAATCGGTGACGAGATGCGCCGGCACGTGGGCGGGTGCGGACGCGGCGATGACGGCGCTCATTGTGAAGACTCCTCGGTCGCAATGAATTGCCAGCGGCGCTTGGGAGCGCAGCCGGGACGAAACTCGATGACTTGAACATCAATCCAGACGGGCAGGAGGTAGCGAAAATAAAACGCATGGGTAGAGGTCTGCGGCAGCTCCAGATCCTCGAGCACCCGGATCTCCATGCGTGGGTCGCGAGCCGCCACGGCGCGGCATTCCTTCAAGATCTCGTCGACGACGGTGCGGTCCCGCACATGGAAACCTAAGTGATCGTCGCCGCGGATGATCGCCGGGAAATCGTGCTCTGCGACGTAGATGAACTGGCTCCCCTCGGGATCGGTCGTGAGGAACAGATGATCGGGGCCGAACGCCTCGACTTGGGTGACGCCAAACCCGAGCGCCTCTTGATAGAAGGCCAGGAGGTCATTCCGCATCTGGCCCAGCGTGTTGCGCGGGATGGTCACCTGCAAATGATTCAGCCGCAAACCGTCGATGTGTTTCATAACCCCTCGCTCGTCGCGCCCACCCTCACGCGGGGTCGGTCTTGCCCGCCCAGCGCAACTTGACCATGCCGTCGCCAAACGGCTCATCGCGGTTCTTGAGCGCCACCTTCAAGCCGTGCGCGGCCATGTCGGCTTTGAACTGCGTGCGCCGCGGTCCCTTGGCGAGGTGGCTGCGGGCGTCGAGCTCCGCGACGAGCCGCTGCATCGTGCGCGCTCCGGCGAGCTCGAGCGCGAGATTCACCGCGCGCTTGTGCGCCGACAACAGCTCGCTGTCGACGGCGCCGACGCGACGCGCCAGCTCGTCCACCGCGGCATCGAGCTCGGCCGCGGGCACCGCATCGAGCACCAGCCCGAGGCGCGCGGCGTCGCGTCCCCACAGGCAGTCTCCGGTCATCAGCATGCGCTTCGCCCATTGCGGACCCAAGTGATAGAGCCACATGTTCATGGGCGGCGTGCCGTTGGCCCGCACGGCCGGAAAGCCGATCTTGGCATCTTCGGCGGCGAGCACCATGTCGCTCATGAGCGCGAGATCCGTCCCGCCGGCGAGACAGTTGCCTTGCACTCGGGCAATGACGGGCTTATGAATATCGAACAAGGTCAGGGTTTCGCGCTGGGTCTGCTCGAGGTTCCAGCAGTCATCGTCCAGGTTGCCCGCGCTCGTGCGGTACTTGATCTCCTCGCGGTCTTCGGCCTGCGCCGCCGCATCGGCGGCCCGTCCAGCGTACGCGCCCGCGAGATCGTAGCCTGCGCAAAAATCCTTCCCGGCGCCGCCGAGCACGATGACGTTGACATCGAGGCGCGCATCGGCTTCCAGCAGGCCATCTCGCAACTCGGCCACCATGGCGGGGCTCAGCGCGTTGCGCTTCTCCGGCCTGTTGAGCGTGATGCGTGCAACCGGCCCCTGCACCTCGAAGAGGATGTGCTCGGTGGTTCTTAAATATTTGCCCATATGAGATTCTCCGAAATAGCTACGCTCACCCGCCCGTGACGCTGAATTGTCGTCGCAAAGCCACTTTGTTGCTCTTGCCGCTCGGCAGCCGGGGAAGCACGGGCACGAACTCGATGCTCTTCGGGCATTTGTAGCCGGCGATCAGCCCGCGGCAATGCGCGATGAGATCGCTCGCCGCAACGCCCTGCCCCGGCTTTAAGACCACGACCGCCTTTACCGCCTCACCCCATTTGAGGTCGGGCACCCCGATCACGGCGACATCGGCCACGGCGGGATGCGCCATTAGCGCGCCCTCCACTTCCAGGCTGTAGACGTTCTCGCCGCCGCTGATGATCATGTCCTTTTTCCGGTCGACGAGGTACACGAAGCCATCCCTGTCCATGCGCCCAAGGTCCCCTGTGTGCAGCCAACCGCCGCGCAGCGCCTCGATCGTCGCCGCCGAGTTGTTCCAGTATCCGATCATGTTCTGCCGTGAGCGCAGACAGATCTCACCGACGCTGCCGGCCGCGACCTCCACATCCTCCCCATCGACAATCTTCACGGCCGTGTCGTAGATCGGTTGGCCCACGGAGGCGAGCCGCGCGAGGTCCTCCTCCGGTCCGTCCACGCGGTGATAGGCCTTGCGCAGACTCAAGCCCGAGCCTTCGGTCTGGCCGTAGCCATTGATGAGGATCGGGCCGAAGCGGCGCAGCGCGCGCTTGAGTGTCGTCAGCGGCATGGGAGCCGCCGCATAGTTGATGGTGCGCAGCGAGCTGAAGTCGTAGCGCTCGATGTCGGGCAGATCGAGGACTTGTTGCATCAGGGTCGGTGCGAGATGCAGCTGGCTGATGCGTTCGCGCTCGACCGTCTCGGCCACCACCCGCGCATCGAAGGAGCGCTGCAGCACCAGCGTCCCGCCCCGCATCGTCATGCTGTAGCCCTGTGAGCGCGCGCCGATGTGGAACAAGGGCATGGCGAGCAAGATTCGACCGCCCAAGTCCGCATCGAGCTCCATGGCCCATGCCTCACCCAACGCGAGCATCGCCTCGTGGGTGATCATGACCCCTTTGGGACGCCCCGTAGTGCCGCTCGTGTACATGAGCGAGTGCACGTCCGAGCCTATCGGCGCCATGCGCGGACCTGTATCGGAGCCACTTTCGAGCAGGGCCTCATACCGAACGGCCCAGTCGGGCGCGGGATCGTCGATCGCGACGTAATGTTGAATCGCGAGCTCGGCGCGCAGCCCCGCCAGCACGCTCGCATACTGCGATTCGAACAGCAGCACCTTGGGCGTTGCGTCCTTGAGAATCCAGGCAATCTCCGGCGGTGCGAGTCGAAAATTGACGGGCGTGGCGATGTAGGGCGCGACCTCGCAGCTGCCGTAGACCTCGTGATACTCGGGGCAATTCATCGCGAATATCGCGACGCGGTCCTGGGATTTGAGGCCGAGTCGATCGAGCGCGCTCGCCAGCCGCCGCGACCGTCGCGCAAACTCAGCGAAGGTCGCGCGGCGCTCGCCGAAGATCCGGTGAAGCTCCTCGGCGTGCAACACGGCGTTGCGCTCGACGAGATCCGCCATCGACTGCAGAACGCGACCCCGCGGGCTCATGGCGTGCTGGACCCTTCTAGGCGTTGGTGTCGGTGGGGAACTCAGGCGGGCGCTTCTGCAGGAACGCATCGATCCCCTCGCGGCCCTCGGGGCCCGCGAAGCCAATGAATTCGAGCGCGAGCGAGGTATCGAAAATCGGCCCCGCCTGCCGCAGCCAGTGATTCAGCGCGTACTTGGTCCAGCGCGTGGCCGCGGGCGCGAGTCCGGCCAGGCGCGTGGCGATGGCGACCGCCTTCGCCTCGAGCTCCGCCGCATCGACCGCGAGCGAGACGAGGCCCATCTGCGCGGCCTGCTCGCCGGTGAAGGGTTCGGAGAGCAAAAGATAATACTTCGCGCGCGCCATGCCACAGAGCAGCGGCCACAGAATCGTGGCGTGATCACCCGCCGCGACGCCGATCTTCGCGTGACCGTCGGAGAATTGCGCATCCTTGGCGGCAATCGAGATATCGGCGAGCAGCGCCGCGGCGATACCCGCGCCGACCGCCCACCCCGACACGGCACTCACGATGGGCTTCGAGCAGTTGATGATGTTGTAGACGAGATTGCGCGACTCCTTCATGGCCTGCATGCGCAGCTCGTAGTCATCGCACACCTTGCGCTCGTGGTTGAGATCGCCGCCCGCCGAGAAGGCCTTGTCGGAGCCACGGATCAGCGCGACTGACACCGTGGGATCCGCATCGACATCCTTCCAGATCTCCGACATCTCGCGGTGCAGAGTCGCCGTCATGGCATTGAGCTTCAAGGGCGAGGCGATGGTGATGCGCAGCACCCGGGGGTCCGGCCGATCGAATTTGAGTTGCTCATAGCGGGCGTAGCGATCAGTCATGGCAATCTCCAAGGAAAAAATGAGGTCGTACAGCAAATCATGCGCGGCGCGCGATCAAGGCGTCCACCGCCACGACGCGGCGGCCGGCACAAATCAGCGGATTCACATCGAGCTCGGCGAGACGCTCGCGCTGGTCAGCCGCGAGCTCGGACAACCGGCAGATCACTTCGGCCAACGCGTCCATATCCACGGGCTGCGAGCCACGAAATCCCTTGAGCAAGGCCGCGCCACGCAACCGCTCGAGCATCGCGCGGGCTTCCGTCGTGGTGACCGGCGCGAGCTCGACCGCGGTATCTTTCAGGAGCTCGACCAGCACGCCGCCGAGACCCACCACCACGAGCGGTCCGAGCTGCGGATCGACCCGCGCGCCGACCATGATCTCGATACCGGGCGGTACCATCGGTTGCACGAGCACGCCGTTGAGCCGCGCGGGTGGTTGGATCGCTTGGGCGCGGGCCATGATCGCGGCAAAGCCCGCGCGCACCTCGGCGTCATTCCTGAGATCGAGCCGGATGATTCCGGCGTCGGTCTTGTGGAGAATGTCCGGCGATTCGACCTTGAGGGCGACGGGATATCCCATTGCGTTCGCGGCCGCGAGCGCCTGCGCGACCTCGCTCACCAGTTTCTCACCGACCACAGGCACCCCATAGGCCGCCAGCACTTGCTTCGCCTCGCGCTCGGTGAGGGTGCGCTCCTTCGCCTCGTCGAGAAGCTTCGCGGCGAGCGGCGCGGCCTCCGCTGATGCGAGGCGCTTTAAGATGCGCGCGCCTGCGCCCATGCGGGCGTGTCGACGATGCCAGGCCGCGAGCGTGCCGAAGCAGCGCTCCATGGAACGAAACAGCGCGACGTGCGGGTTTTCCTCCGCCTCACGCGTCGCCGGACCTTGCGGCCACTGCGACACCAGCACGTTGCAAGTGATCTTGTCGTACTTGGCCGAGAGCTCACTGAACGCGGCAATGCGCGGAATATGAAAATCGAACGCCACCGGCTGCGGCACCACCAGCGCGCCGAAGACGCTGTCGCTCATCAAGGCCTCGCCACAAGCCCACAACGAGGCGGGATTGTTGACGACTTGAGCCGTGACATCGCAGGGATTACGGGGCGAGCCGAAGTCGGGCACGTGCTCGAGGAGCACCTCGAGCACGGGCGGGCTCGGCTGCGGCAAAGGCACGCCATGCCGCTCCGCCTTGTCCGCCGCCATGATGGCCGCGCCACCCGAGGTCGCGACCACCGCCACGCCCGGCGCTTTCGGCGGGGGTGCTTTAGCGAAAAAGGCCGCGGCTTCCATGAGTCCTTCGAAGTCCGGTACCAGGATCATCCCGGCGCGCTCGAAGGCGGCAAGATAGGCGATATTCGAGCCCGCGAGCGAGCCCGTGTGCGAGACCGCCGCTTCGGCCCCGAGCTGGCCGGTCGCGATCTTGTGCACGAGCAGCGGCTTGCCCGCCCGCCACGCCAGATCGGCCGCTTCGAGCAGGCGCTCCGGCTCGGACATTCCCTCGAAAACGCAGGCAATGGCTCGGCAAGCCTCATCCTCCACGAGGTATGCCACCAGATCCGCGACGTCGACATCGCTCTGATTGCCGGCGGAAAAGGCGTGGCTCACGGCGCAGCCGTACTCGACCGCTTGGGCGAGCGACTGCGACAGCGCGCCGGACTGACTGGCGATGCCAACCGCCGCGGCGCGGGGCGGCCGAGGGGCGGGATAATCCGAGAACGACAACCGCGCCTTGAGGCCATAGTTCACGAAGCCGAGGCAGTTCGGCCCGATTACGGGCATGGAAGACTCGCGCGCGATCGCGCTGAGGCGTTGCTGCGCGGCGACGCGCTCGGGCTTTCCAGTCTCGGCGTAGCCTGAGGCAAACAGCACGACGCCCCCCGCGCGACGCGCCGCGGCCTCGGCGACGACCTGCTCGGCCGCCTCGCGCGGCACCGTGATGACGACACAGTCCGGCGACTCGGGCAATGCCCCAAGATTCGGGTAGCAAGGCTGACCGCCGATCTCTGTGTACTTCGCGTTGACGAGGTGCACGCGCCCCGTGTAGTGGCCGGTGAGGTTCGCCTGCAGGCGCTCGCCGAAGGAGCCCGCGCGCGGCGACGCCCCGACGATGGCGACGCTCGCCGGCGCAAGGACCCGGCGGAGCTGGGCGTATCGGTACAGCGGGCGAGGACTCTCGCGCATCGGCTACGTCACTCGCCGGTAAAACTCGGCGTGCGTTTGTCGCGGAAGGCGCTGACCGCCTCTCGATGATCGGCGCTGAGGTTCGACAGCGCCTCATAGGCAAAGGAGGCCTCGAGCACCGTGGCGAGCACCTGCTTCAAACCGACATTCACGGACAGCTTGGTCCATTGAATAGCACGCGCCGCGCCGGCGGCCAAGCGCTGTGCGAACTCATCCACGGTGCGATCCAACTCCTCGGCCGGCACCGAGCGATTGATGAGGCCAATCCGCGCCGCCTCCTCACCGGTGAGGAGATCACCCGTCAACAGGTACTCCTTGGCGCGCGCATAGCCGATCAGCTGCGGCCAGATCACGGCGCCGCCGTCACCCGCCGTGAAACCGACTTTGACATGCGGATCGCCGATCTTGGCATGATGGGCCGCAATGATGATGTCGCAGAACAGCGCAATCGTGGCGCCGAGGCCGACCGCGGCGCCGTTCACCTTGGCGATGATCGGCTTCGGACAATCGAGGATCGAGGAGATGAGTCGCTTGCCCGCTATGAGTCCGTGCATGAACAGGGCCGGACGGTCGATGAGCGTCTGCATGTGCTCGATGTCCCCACCCGCGCTGAAGGCGCGGCCAGCACCGGTCAGTATGAGGACGCGGGTCGCATCGTCGATGGCAGCGTCGATGAACAATCGCTCGCATTCGACGTGCAGGTCATCGTCAAAGGCGTTCATGCTGTCCGGACGATTGAAGGTGGCATGCAGCACCGCGCCGTCCCGGTGCAGCTTGATGGCTTTGTAGCTGGCGAAATCCATATGAGTCCTCCCCAGAAGCGCGGCCGTCGCTGCGTTCATTTATTCAAACGGTATTCGGATTTTCACAGATGCGCTCGCGGGGGTCAACGCGCCGGCCGTGGCGAGCCGGCGCCACGACCGTTGGCGTCAACCCGGGCTCTATGCCGCGGCACGGTATTTTGCAATGGCGCCGCGGCCGCCTTTAGTCCGATAGCGCCGCACGCACGGCATTGGCAATCGGCAGGATCGGATCCTCGGCGGGCGAGCTCGCGTTGAAAAGCCTGTTGTGGCAGATCGCGACCGCCACTTGGGTATCCGGATCGGCCCAGCCAATGCAGCCGCCTTGGCCGGGATGGCAGAGCGCGCGCGGACTCGCCGCCGAGCAGACCGGCGTATTCGGGCCGCCCAACCAATAGCCGCCGACGCTGATCGGCAGGGGAATTCCGAACATCACCGCGTCGGGCTCGGTGGCGTTCATACGCGGCTCGTTGAGCGCCGCCACGCGGGCACGCGACAAAAGGCGGGTGCCGTCGAGCTCTCCGCCGTTCGCGAGCAACGCCCAAAAACGGGCCTCGCTGCGCGCATTGAAGATGCCGCCGACGCCCGCCACCTCGGCGCGCCGCACATCCGCCCGCTCGAACACCGGCGGGTGGAGCGCCACTTGCGCCGGCATCGAGGCGAGGAACAGCGGCGGGAGGTACGCCGGGGGGACGGGCACCATCGCATCGGTCTGCTTCGCGATGCGACTCTCGACCGCGTCGGGAATCCCAATCCACAGATCGGTAATGCCGAGCGGCTCCGCGAGCTCCTCCCGGACAAAACGCCCGAGCGAGCGGTGCGCCGGATCGGTGCGAGACACCAGCTCGCCCACGATCCAGCCATAGGTCATCGACAGATACAGGGTCTTGCTGCCGGGCTCTGCCAGGGGCTCGAGGTCGGCGATGGCCGCCGTCATCCACTGCCAATCGCACATGCGCTCCGCAGTGACATCCGCGGGCATCTGCGGCACCCCGGCACGATGCGTGAGCACATCGCGCACGGTGGTTTTCTCTTTGCCGTGCTTGCCGTACTCAGGCCAGTAACGGCTGACCGGGGCCTCGTACTCGATGTGGCCGCGCTCCGCCTGAATGTGCAGCGCCGTCGCGGCGACCGCCTTGGTCACCGAGTACACATTGAAGAGGGTGTCACCATCCACGGCACGCCCGGTGCTCTCATCGGCGAGACCGCCCCACGTGTCCACCACGAGCTCACTGCCACGATAGGCCGCCACTTGGACGCCGATCTCTTGGCCGGCTGCGATTGCCGCGTCGATGGCTTTGCGGACGACGGCATTAGCCCTTTGCAGAGTCGAGTCGGTCATGGTGCGCGGTCTCGCAAGTGGAACTATTTGCGCCTCAAAGGCACCGGAGAGCGCGCGTTGACGCTCTGAGGCCGCGTTTATATTATTGAATACCATTCTATATCTCAACCGCGGCTGCCGGGGTCGCTGGAGATCCGATGAGCGAGCCCTATCGTAAATGGCAATGCTTTTTTTGCGGCCTGATCTACGATGAGGCCGCCGGCATGCCCGAGGAAGGCATTCAAGCGGGTACGCGTTGGGATGACATTCCGGCTGACTGGTTTTGTCCCGGCTGCGGCGCCGCCAAATCGGATTTCGCCATGATCGAGGTGGCTGCCTGAGCTCAGCCACGCCGCCGATGCCACTGCCGCTGGTGCCTGAAGAGGTGAACGCCGCATGGCTCACGCAGGCACTGCGCGAGCGCTTCCCGGAAGCGATCGTGGAGGGTGTGCAAATCCTCAACATCCTTCGAGGCACCTCCACCAAGATCCGCGTGCGACCGACGTATGCGCAAGGGCACGCCGCCGGTCTTCCCCCTACGCTCATCGTGAAGGGCGGATTCGAGGCGCACGCACCGTCGATGCGGGAGATGTACTTCACCGAGATGCGCTTCTATCGCGACGTGCAGCCTTACGTCGCGATCCCGAGTCCTGCGTGTTTTTACGCCGGCTCCGACCCGCAATCGCATCAGTCGATTGTCATCTTGGAGGACCTGCGTGCTCGCGGGGTGAGCTTCTGCCATGCACGGAGGCCCCAGTCACGCGAGCAACTCACGCGCCGTCTCGCGGTCATGGCGCGCTACCACGCCCAGACCTGGAACTCGCCCGAGTTCGAGCGCGGCGGACGCTTCGATTGGATTGGCGGACGGCACGAGGGCTGGAGTCTCGTCTATCAAGAGCGTTACCTCGCCCCTGAAGTGTGGCAGCACTACATGGACCTGCCGCGCGGTGCGGCCGTCCCTCGGCGCCTGCGCGATCGCGATTGGATGCGCGCCGCGCTCGCGTACTTGGGCCGATATCACCGAGAGTTTCCGACCTGTCTCTGTCATGGCGATACTCATCTCGGCAATCTCTACGAGGAACGCGACGGCAGCCCGGGCTTTTTCGACCCGCAAGTCGCGCGCGCTCCCTGGCAATTCGAAGTCGCTTACCATCTCGTCGGCGCGTTGGACATGGTCGATCGCCGGCGTTTCGAGGCGGAGCTGTTGCGGCACTATCTCGATGCGCTCACCGCGTACGGGGTTACGGCACCCGCGTTCGAAGTCGCTTGGGAAGCCTACCGGCGTGAGATCGCCTATGGTCTGTTCATCTTCCTGATCAACGAGACGCGGTTTCAGACCGAGGCGGTGAATACGGCGTACGCGGCACGATTCGCCGCGGCCGCCCTCGATCACGACACGGTGCGATTGACGCAAGGCGCCTGACGCTGGAACCTCGCGGCGGTGGCCGGGGAGTGCCGCGCGCCCTGCCCTATCGTCGGCGGCAATGACCAGAAGAAGAGCGTCGCGACTTTCGACTCATGTCCCTTCTTTTTCAAGCCTGCTTGCGAAAGAAGCGACATGCCATTATCATCGTTTGGATTATGGTACCTCGCCTGCCCCGTCTTCGCGATGTCGGCTAATCCCGAGGAGATCCTGACCCTCACGCCGGTGGATCCGGAGATTCGGCGTCGAGTTCCCCGGGCGAGTGCCCGAGAGATACATTCCCTCGCGGATCGGGCTTCCATCATATTGAAGGAGGCCCTCTCGGTCGCACTCGAACCGAGTGCGAAGAAGACGCTTCGCAAGTGGAATCGCAAGGAAGTTGCCGAGATGCTCGGGATCTCGGTCAAGACGCTGGACCGCGGCATTGATGAGGGCAAGCTCCCCGCGGGCGAGCAGGTGGGCCGGGGTCCCCGCTTGTTCTCCCTCGAGCAGATCAACGAGATCCGCGACAAGCTCGGGCTTCGGCCTTGGCGCAACCCGCGAACGGACCCCGCCAAAGTGATTGCGGTGGCCAATTTCAAGGGCGGCGTCGCCAAGACATCGGTGGCCGTGCACTTGGCGCAATACGCGGCCCGCAAGGGCCTGCGCACCCTCCTCGTCGACTTGGACGCTCAAGGCAGCGCCACCACGACGTTCGGACTTCGCCCCGACGCTGATGTCGAGAGCAGCCAAACGCTCTCGCCCTGGTTGCATGGCAAGGACTTGGCGGACCCCGAGGAGTGGACCGGGACCCTCGCCACGGCCGTGCAGAAAACCTACTGGCCGGGGCTCGATCTGATCGCCGCGAACCTGCAGCTGTATGGCGCCGAGTTCGCCATTGCCGCGCGCCGCACCCGCGATTCGCAGTTCCTCTTTTATCGCGTGCTCGCAGATGGCCTCGATACCATCAAGGATCAGTACGACGTCATCGTGCTCGATACCCCGCCGTCGCTCTCCTTCATCACGAGTAACGCCCTCTTTGCCGCCAACGGCATTGTCATGCCCGTGCCTCCGGCGACCATGGATTTCGCCTCCTCGGTGAGCTTCTTTCAGTTGCTGGCGGAGCTCATGGACACCATCGACTCAATCGAGGGTGAGGCTAAGTACTTTGATTTTCTTGCACTTTTAGTCTCCAAGTACGAACCGAAGAATGATGCCCATGTGGCCATTCATGACTGGTTGCGCGAAGCCTTCGCGCGTCGCGTGCTGCAGCATCCGATGGGTCAATCGGCGGTCTTGCGCTTCGGTCCGGATATGAAAACCGCGTACGAGATCGAGCGCTACGAAGGGGATCGTCGCACCCTCGCCCGCGCGCTGGAGTTCATGGACGGGGTCAATGAGGAAATCATTCAACTGATTTTCGATCAATGGCCGTCGAAGCGCGGACGACCCGAGTCGCCCCGCAAAGGTAGTGCGACGTGAGCAAACGACAGATCCACGAGCACGTTCTTTCCAAGCTCCGCGCCCTGCCCTCCGCCGATCTCGCCGAAGAATTACCGGTCGAGACGCGCCGCCCCTCCACCTACATGGGTCAAGTGGGCGTCGAGCTGAAGTCGGGGCTGAAGACACGCATTCAGGAGCTCGAGGCGCAACTTGCCAAGGGCGAAGTCGTCTTGAAGCTCGACCCGAAGCGTATTCGAGCCTCCACCTTGGCGAATCGCGATGAGCGGTCATTGTCCATCGAGGACGAGGACTTCGCGCGCCTCAAGGCGGACATCCGGATCGTCGGCAACCGCACGCCGATCGAGGTGCGCACGTTGCACGATGTCGCCGATTTCGACTATGAGATCGTGTCCGGACATCGCCGCCATGCCGCCTGTGTGCAACTCGCCCACGAGCTCGAGGCGGGCTTCCCGGTGCGCGCCCTCCTCGTCGATGCCGCCAAGGATCCAATCGAGCTCGTCAAAGGCATGCATCGAGAAAATTTCCTGCGCGCGGACCCCTCCCCGTTCGAGTACGGGATGCTCTATTCCGCCGCCATGCGTGCGCAGATCTTCTCCACCCAGGCGGACCTTGCCCTGGCGGTGGGCAGCAACCCGACCAGCGTGTCGCATCACATTCAGCTGGTGGAATTGCCCGCCGAGGTCTTGGCGGCGTTCCGCGACCCTCGGGCGATCTCGCTGCGCTGGATCAAAGAGCTCAGCAAGGCGCTTAAAGAACGCCCCGAGCAGGTCATCGCGACGGCCAACGAGATCGCGACCCGCGATGCGCCGACCTCGCCCGAACAGGTCAAAGCTGAGCTCGTTCGCGTGCCTCGGCCGCGGCGCGCCGGCACCGGCCTTGGCAGCTATGAGCAGACCATCCGCCTCGCCGACAAGAAGACGGTCGGGGCGAAGCTCAAGCGCGACGGCCGCACGCTACGCCTCAGCGTCGGAGCCACCATCACGAACCCCGCGCTGCTACGAAAAATGACTGAGCGGGTCGAATCGGCCGTGCGTGAAGTGCTCAAGGAAGACGAGGAATCGCGCCGTGGTTAGCAGCCACTTTGCCGCGGCAAATTGGATCGATGGCGACGCGCCGAGGCGTCGATTTGCCGCGGCAAATTTCCCCTCGGGGCCACCCCTCGGCGCCCTGCGAAGCTGCGACACGAAGGCCGGCATCCCCGGCCTTCGTTGCATCTGGGCCCTGCGAAAAACAGGGATTTTGAATCGGCGGGGCGCGAGCCCTGCCTTGGCCATTGGGGAGGTGCGCGCTTTGCAACCGACGCCATAAAAAAGGCCCCTTGCGGGGCCTTCGTTTTTCGTCCCGGGAGCCAGGGCAAGAGTGCCTAACCGCCGTTACTAGCAAAACCAAGGTTAGGTTGCTCTTCGCAGCCCGTCAAGGCTAATTCCCTCGATATCCCGGTTTTTGAGCAAATCGTCTGTGTGGGCGAGGGGATTGTCATGTCAGTAGAAACGAGTCGGGATGCGCGCGCGGTACTCGCGCGCGATAAGTATTTTTCGTTGCGACCCAAACCGCTGGAGCGCTGGATTTGGCAGCAGGGCCTTCCTCAGGCCGCCGAGCGCGTGTTCTGGCTGCATTGGGAGGAGGGTATGCGACGAGGCGACTGGTGCAGCGAGCTCGCGCTCAAGCAAGTCGCCCGGGAATGCGCCGTGGACACCTCCACCGTCACGCGCGCTTATCAGGTCTTGAAGCGCTTTGGTCTCATCCGTCGCGAAGATCCCGGCCGCGATCCGGCCAACCCCTATCGGCAGGCGATCGCCGTCACCGAGGTGCTCGCGCCGCGTGATTTGGTGCTGACGCTCAGTCGCTTCCCGAGTCGCGCCCGAGTCGAGCTCGCGGCACCGTCCGCCCCGCAAGGCGGACCGATGCCTGTCCCAGCGGCCGCCCGGCTCCCGATCAGCCGCGGCGAGTCCAAGCTCCTCATGAGCAAGCTCTCCGAGAGAGAATCGCAGGCGTATTACTGCGCCGCGCGCGACCGGCGCACGGCGATTACATTCGATGAGACCACGGCGCTCTCCCCGGAGGAGCGGGGCCGGGTGCTGGCGCTGCTCAGCGCAGTCGCGAGCGCGAGGCCCACCTCGGAAAAAGCCACCCAGCCGCCGACCGGCACCAACCCTGCGAAGCCACGCCGACTGTCCGCGCTCGAGGCCGCCCGCGTGCGCAGCGCGGTGCTATCGCTCGCGCCCGCAAGCGAGGCCGCTGAGCTCTTCCGACAGGTGCTGTGGTCCATGGAGGAGGGGGCCCTGCGACGCTTCGATCCGCGTCTCGCCCTCAACATCGCGCTCAAGAAGATTCGCGAAGGGGCGTGGACCCGGCCGCATCGCTTGCCGCCCCACTGGTTGACGGGTGCACGTCGCGAGACCTGCAACGCTGCATAGGGAATAAGGATCTATGCGGAAGCTATGTAGATACGAAGAGAAAGATTCGGGCATGCGCCCGATGGGGTGAGACACGGACGCGAAGAAAGGCCGGGAGTCGAGTGCTCGAGAGGCCGAGGTCGTGGAACATTCCGTGGAACACTGGTCGATATGAATCATTGAAAATCATAGAGTTACGGCATCGGGAGGGCATTCGAAGAGGCCCTAACGGGTCTGGTAACATCCAAGGGAAACATGTTGCCCTTGAGTTCCCTGAATTGCCGCATCCCGGAGATGGAGGCGTGACGGCGCGCCGAGAGTTCTTGCGACAGGGGTCGGAAGGGGAGGGCGAGACGACACAGGCCCAGGGCGATCTGGTTGCGGGCGAGGCTATTCGGTACGGTAAGAGGGCCTGTGGCCGCGTTTCGAGGATCCCGCATGTCGGAAGCCGATCTATCACTGACAACGGCAACGCGCCTCGGCGGACTCCCGCTTGAGTCTCGGTTGCGTATCGGTGTGCAGACACTGCACAGGCGCTCCGAGCCGGCATCGCAACCCTGGTTGCCCACCATCGATGAGCTGCAAGCGCACGTGCGGCTGGTCGATGCCTGCGGTTACGACTCGATTTGGGTCGGCGATCACGTCGCTTTCGCCATCCCGATTCTCGATCCACTCCTGCAGCTGGCGCAGGCCGCGGTCGTGAGTCGGCGCCTCATCTTGGGGACTGCCGTCTATCTGGTGCCGCTGCGAGCGCCCGGGCCGATTGCGAAAATGGTGGCCTCGCTCGACCATCTCACCGAGGGCCGCCTGATTTTTGGCGTGGGCGTGGGCGGCGAGTTCCCGAAGGAGTTCGAGCTTTGCGGGGTGCCGGTGAATGAGCGCGGTGCGCGCTTGACGGAGAGCATGGAGGTGCTGCGCAAGATTTGGACTGGCGAGCCCGTGAGCCATCAAGGCCGCCATTTTCAGTTCAGCGAGGTCGCGATGCAGCCGCCGCCGCGGGAACCGGGCGGCCCGCCGATGTGGTGCGGGGGCCGTTCCGATGCCGCGCTCGCCCGCGCGGCGCGACTCGCCGATGGCTGGATCTCTTACGTGGTGACGCCCGCCATGTTTGCAGACTCGCTCGCGAAGATTGCTCGGTTTGCCGCGGCCGCCAAGCCTCGCACGAGGAGCTTCGGCACCGCCCACTTGCTGTTCCTGCGTCTCGATGACGATCCGGCCGAAGCGTTTCGAGCGGCAAATGAGTGTCTGAGCGTTCGCTATGGCACGGATTTCAGCAAGCCGACGCGACGCTATGCGGCCTTGGGGCCCCCGATCGCTGTTGCGGCGCAGGTTCGGGCCTATCACGAGGCCGGTGCTCGGCATGTGATTCTCGACTTCGTGGGCCCCTACGAGGACCGCGATCGCCAGATCGAGCGTTTCGCGGCGGACGTGATGCCACTGCTCAAGGACCTCACCCAGGGATGACGCGACATTCGGCGATGCCGCGCCAATGCGCCGCCGCTGCAATCAGATCCGCTGAGCGAGCGCTGTGCCCTCGAGAATCGCGCGGGTGGCATCGAGCTCGCTCGCCGAGCGCGCCCCCCCGATGATGTCAAAGGACAAGCCCGCTTCGGCGAGTCGGGCAGGAAGCTCCCGCTCGGGCTCTTGGCCGGCGCACACGACCACCGTGTCGACTTCGGCAACTCGCAGGTGATGATCGATCCGATAGTGCAACCCGCGCGCATCGATCTTGAGGTACTCGCAGCCGCAGAGCGCTGCGACGCCTCGGGCCTTCAGTTTGCTCTTGAGGATCCAGCCCGTCGAGACGCCGAGTCGCGCGCCCGCTCGCGCCACACCGCGCTGAAACAGCGTGACTTCGCGTGCGGGGCCGGGCCCGTCCGGCGTCTTCAGGCCACCGCTCGATCGCAAGGTCGTATCGACGCCCCATTCGGCCAAGAAACGCGCAGCGCTACCACTGTCGCGAACGTCTGATCGATGCGTGTCGGTGAGAAACTCCGCCACATCGTGCGCGATGCCGCCCGTGCCGATGATCGCGACGCGCCGGCCGGGATTGCACCGTCCGAGAATGATGTCGGTATAAGTGGCCGTCTTGGCCGCCTCGATCGGCCCGAATTCAAGGCGACGCGCGATGCTGCCGGTGGCGACGATGACGTGATCCACGCCCTCGGCTCGCACGCGATCCACCGTCGCGCGCGTCGCCAGCCGCAGCTCGACACCCCGGTGGGCGAGCTGCACCTTGAAGTAGCGCAACAGCTCGGCAAATTCGTTCTTGCCGGGGATTCGCCGCGCGAGATTCAACTGCCCGCCGATGTCCGCTTCCGCCTCGAACAACACGACCGCGTGGCCGCGCGCGGCGGCGTGCACGGCGAAGGCGAGTCCGGCAGGCCCGGCGCCGACCACGGCGAGTCGTCTGGGGACGCCGGCCGGCACGGCCTCGGCCGCCCACTCGATCTCGCGGCCCGCTCGCGGGTTGACGAGGCAGGAGGCCGAGCGCTCACTGAAAATAAAGTCGAGGCAGGCCTGATTGCAGGCGATGCACGTGTTGATCTCAGCCGCTCGACCGGCGGCCGCCTTCGCGACAAACTCCGGATCCGCGAGCAGCGGGCGCGCCAGGGAAATGAGGTCCGCCTCGCCGCGACCCAAGATCTCCTCCGCCAACTCGGGCGTGTTGATGCGGTTCGAGGCCACCACCGGAATGTCGACCGCGGCCTTCAAGTGTGCGGTGGCAAAGCGCCAAGTCCCGCGCGGCACGTGATAGGCGATCGTCGGCACCGGTGACTCATGCCAGCCGATGCCTGTGGAGAGGAAGTCGGCCCCCGCCGACTCGACCAGCCGCGCGAGGTAAGCCGTCTCCTCACCGCTCAGTCCCTCGGGAACCAAGTCGAGCGCGGAAATCCGATAAGCGAGTAGGGGCTCTCGCCCCAGGCGAGCGCGCACGCGCCGCACGATCTCGCCGGCCAGATGGCAGCGATTCTCCAGCGTACCGCCCCAGCGATCTTCGCGTCGATTCGAGCGCGAAGCGCAGAACTGGGTCAGCAAGTAGCCTTCCGAGCCCATGATCTCCACGCCATCGTAGCCACCCTGGATCGCAAGCTCGGCGGTCCTCGCGAAATCCTCGATGGTGCGCTCGATGTCCGCTTCATCCATGGCGCGCGGTGTGCGTGGGTTGATGGGGGAGGGGAGGGGCGAGGGGCCCACGAGGCGGTGATGCTTGGCATAGCGGCCCGCATGCAGGATCTGCAGCAGCATTTTGCAGCCGAATGCGTGTACGGCCGCCGTGACCGGCCGATGCTCGGCCAGCTGCTCGGGTCGGTCGAGGCCCTGGGCATCGTCCTCCAGGCGGCCTTCCTCGTTTGGCGCATAGCCGGCCGTCACGATCAGTGCCGCGCCGCCGCGCGCACGCGCGGCGTAAAAGGCGATGCGACGTTCCAGCGAGCGGGACGCTTGCTCGAGACGCGTGTGCATGGACCCCATCACGACGCGATTGCGCAACGTGTGCTGTCCCACTTGGAGCGGCGACAGGAGGTGCGGATAGCGCGATGCGCTCGAGTCACTCACAGGGATTGGCACGCCTCACGGCAGGCTTTCGCCCGCTCGCCGCAGGCTCGCCCGAGGTCGATTGACCAGGCGGCCGGCATCTGTAAAAATCAGAATAACGTTCATATAAGTGAATATAGCTCGGCGGCCGCAGGTGTGCACCCGGCCTGTCCTGCGAGGGTATCATCCGCGCATGAATTTCGAGTTCAGCCCCGAAGACCAGGCGTTTCGCGCCGAGGTGCGTGCGTTCGTGCGGGCGAAGCTCCCGGCGAGCATCGCGCTCGATGTGAAGCGTTGGCATGACCCGCTGATGAAGAATTTCCGCGCCTGGCAACGCATCCTCAACGAGCACGGCTGGGGCGCGCCGCATTGGCCGAAGGAGTATGGCGGCAGCGATTGGGGGCCGATGCGCAAGCACATCTACATGCAGGAGATGTACGCGGCCAACGCACCGGATTTTGGCTGGCAGGGTCTGCACATGCTCGCCCCCGTGCTCATCGCGTTCGGCTCCGCGGCGCAGCGGGCGCGGTTCTTGCCGCCGATGCTGAGGGGCGATGAGATCTGGTGTCAGGGTTTCTCGGAGCCGGGGGCGGGATCCGATCTCGCGCATCTCAAGACCTCCGCCACGCTCGACGGCGACTCGTACGTCATCCAAGGACAGAAGATCTGGACGAGTGATGCGGCCGATAGCGATTGGGGCTTTTTCCTCTGCCGCACGGATGCGACCGTCAAGCCGCAGCGGGGATTGTCCTTCTTGCTGGTGCCGATGAACTCCCCGGGCGTCACGGTTCGTCCCATCCGCGCGATCAGCGGCCGCTCGGATCTTAACGAGGTCTTTCTAGATCACGTCAAAGTGCCGCGCGAGAATCTGGTCGGTGAGCCCGACATGGGGTGGACCTATGCCAAATATCTCCTCGAGAAAGAGCGGACCACGAGCGCGTTCCTTTATTTCAATTGGCGCGAGCTCGACAAGGCCAAAGCGATCGCGCGGCAGATCCGCGTTGGCACGGTGCCGCTGCTGGATACCCCGACGTTTGCCCTCAAGGTCGCGCGCGTCGAGGCGGATTTGCTGGCGTTGGAGTGGTCGGTGCTGCGCATCCTCGCGGGTGAGAAGAACAAGTACAACCTGGACGCGGTCGTCTCGGCCCTGAAGATCCGCGGATCGGAAATGCAGCAACGTGTGACCGAGCTGCAGATGGAGGCGCTGGGCCCGCTCGGCATTCGGCATTTCCAACATGGAGATGCGACGCTCGACGATCCGACGCAGGCGCCCAGCTGGCCCGAGTATTCGATTGGCCCGGCCGGCGTCTTTTTGCACACCCGGGCCGCCACGATCTACGGCGGGACACGCGAAGTGCAGAAGAACATCATCGCCAAGCTGGCCTTCGGCGTGTAGGGGCGCGGTGGTGGATTTAACCCTCACCGACGAGCAGCAAATGTTGCGCGATGGCGTACAACGCTTCGTGGCGCAGCACTACGAGTTCGAGAAGCGCCGCGCGCTGGTCGCGAGCGAGTTGGGCTACAGCCCGGATCATTGGCGGCTGTTCGCCGAGCTCGGCTGGCTGGCCGTGGGGCTGCCCGAGGACGCGGGCGGGCTCGGCGGCAGTTGCATCGATACGGCGCTCGTCATGGAAGCTTTCGGGGCCGGTCTGGTACTCGAGCCGTACGCCGCGAACGTCGTGCTCTCGGGCAGAATCCTCGAGCGCATCGAGAATCCACAGCTCCGCGCAAGCCTGCTCACGGCCTTGGCGGAGGGGCGAGCGCGAATCGCGCTCGCGCATTTCGAGCCCGCGGCGCGCTATTCGCTGAGGGCGATCGACACGTCGGCCGAGCGGCGCGACGGCGCCTACGTGATTCGCGGCACGAAATCCCTGGTGCTCGATGGCGCCACCGCCGATCAGTTGATCGTGTCCGCGCGTCTCGACGGTTCGCTCGCGCTCTTCTTGATCGATCGGCGCGCCGCCGGGATCGCGGTCGAGAGCTACCGGCTGATGGACGATAGCGTGGCGGCGGACGTGATCCTGCGGGACGTGAAGGTCGGCGATGCGGCGCTCCTCATGAGCGGCCCGGGCGTGGTCGGGGTGCTCGAGGAGGCGACCGACCGCTTCATTCTCGCGAAGGTGGCCGAATCGCTCGGTGCGGTCGAAGCCGTGCTCGAGATCACCAGCGAGTACGTCAAGTCGCGCGTTCAATTCGGACAGCCGCTGAGCAAGTTCCAGGCCACCCAACACCGCCTCGCGGAAATGTTTGTCGAGGTCCAGGAGATGCGTTCGATTCTCTATTGCGGGCTCGCGCATATCGACGCGGAGCCCGCGGAACGCCGCCGCGCGGTGTCTGCGGCCAAGGTGGTCGCCTGCGGCGGCGGCCGTTTGGTGACGGGCCTTGGCATTCAGCTGCACGGCGGTATGGGGATGACCGATGAGTATCGGGTCGGCCACTATTTCAAAAAGCTGGTGACCACGGAGAAGCTGTTCGGCGATGTCGACTACCATCTGACGCGCTTGGCCTTCGGGCTCGGCGAACCTTCGATCGGAGCGCCGTCATGATTGACCTGTCCCGGCGCGGACGCGTCGCGATCATGACCTTGGCACGGCCCCCGGTGAATGCGATCGACGATACCCTGATCGCGACGTTCCACGGCTTGCTCGATCAACTGCGCGACGGCGAGCCGTTTCAGATCCTGCATATCCGCAGCGCCCAGAAGGTTTTTGCGGCCGGCGCCGACCTCGATCTCATTCGCTCCTGGAAGAACGCGCCTTCGCCGGGACGGGCCCTATCCGCCTATGTCGAGCGGCTGCAGGGCCTGTACCACCGCATCGAGCAGTTGCCGCAGGTGACCTTGTGTGAAATCGCCGGGGCCGCCATGGGCGGCGGCTTTGAGCTCGCCCTCGCATGCGATCTGCGGCTCGCCGCGAATGAGGCGAAGATCGGACTGCCGGAGGTGGGCATTGGCCTGATCCCCGGGGCGGGCGGGACGCAGCGGCTGACCCGGCTTTGCGGACGCGGCGTGGCCTCGCGGATCATTCTCGGCTGCGAGCCGGTGGACGGGCAGACGGCCGCCGCTTTGGGGATGGTGCAGTGGTCGGTGCCCCGCGTTGAGATTGAAGAGAAGGCGCGCACGATCGCCGATCGCATCGCGGGCTTGCCGGCGCATGCCCTGCGAGTCGCGAAGCAATGCATCGCGGCCTTCGGCGGCACGGAGCTGCACGGCTATGGCCTCGAGCGGGAACTCGGCGGCGCGCTGCTCGACTCGCGTGAGACTCAGGATCTGATTGCGGCGTTCTTGGACCGCAATGCGTCCCGATAGGAGAGGGATCAATGTCGGAAGCGATGCAGATGAGTTGGAAACAGGCGACTGAATTGGCCGGCCGGACGGCCGTGCTCACGGGATGCGCTTCAGGAATCGGCCGAGCCACCGCCCAGCAGTTCGCCGCGGCGGGCGTCAAGGTCTACGGCGGCGATATCAACGAACAGGACGGCGCCGCCACCATCGACGCCATCCGTAAGAGCGGCGGTCAGGCGGAATTCGTGCGCCTGGATCTCACCCAGGCGAGCTCCATCGACGCATTCGTCGATGAGGTGAAGCGGCACAGCGCCGGGGAGATCGACATCATCGCGAGCATCGCGGGAATCGATCGCATCGAGCCTTTTCTCAAGAACACGCCCGAGGTCTGGGACAAGATCCTCGGGGTGAATTATCTCGGCCCCGTGCGCATGATCCATCGGCTGCTGCCGACGATGATCGAGCGCGGCGCCGGAGGGCGGATCGTCACCGTCTCGAGTGACGCCGGTCGCGTCGGCAGCACCGGCGAAGTCTTTTATTCGGGCACCAAAGGGGCCGTGATCAGCTTCACCAAGGCCCTCGCCCGCGAGATGGCGCGCTATGGCATCAAGTGCAACTGCGTCGCCCCGGGCCCGACGGACACCCCGCTGTTCACCGTCGCCATGGAAGAGAAACTGCGCGAAGCCTTGGTGAAGGCCATTCCGCTGCGGCGTATGGCGGATCCCGTGGAGATCGCCAATGTGATCTTATTCTTCGCGAGCCCCGCCGCTGACTACATTACCGGGCAGGTGCTGAGCGTGAGCGGCGGCCTCACGATGCACGGCTGATCGGCATGGCGGGCAGCACGCACCCGGAAGAGCAGTTCTTCGCCTTTTTGGCCGAGGGCCGCTTCATGCTCCAGCGCAGCGCCGAGACCGGCCGGGTGTTCTTTTATCCGCGCGTGGCCGAGCCGCTGACTGGATGCACCGACCTCGAATGGGTCGAGGCGCGCGGCCGCGGCACGGTGTATTCCACCACGGTGGTGCGGCAGAAACCACCGGCGCCGAGCTACAACCTCGCGTTGATCGACCTCGAGGAAGGGCCGCGGCTCATGAGCCGCGTCGAGGGCCTGCCCCCCGAAGAGGTGCGCATCGGTATGTCGGTGACCGCGCGCATCATCCGCGAGAACGACAAGCCGCTGCTCGTGTTCGAGCCGGCGTGATGTCGAGCGAGCGCGTGAGAGGATTCTCGTGAAAGATGCGTTTCCTCGCGGCGCCACTGCGATCGTGGGCGCGGCGACCTTGGGTCTCGACGAGACGCCGGGGTTGAGCAATTTTGATCTGGCGGCGCATGCCGGCGTCCGCGCGCTGGCGGCGGCGGGCCTCAAGCCGCGCGATGTGGACGGACTGTTCGTGGTGGTCATGGACGAGGCCTTGGCGGCGCTCAACTTTGCGGACTACCTCGGGATTCAGCCGCGCTTTACCGACAATTGCCGCACCGGCGGCTCCTCGTTTCAGATCCAGGCTTCGATCGCCGCGCTCGCGCTCGCCGCGGGGCAGTGCGACGTGGCACTGATCGCCTACGGGAGCAATCAGCGCTCGGCGGCCGGCAAGCTGGTTTCGAGCACGTCGCGGCCGTCGCCTTGGGAGTCGCCTTATCGGCCGCTGCGCCCCATCTCGCAGTACGCGCTCGCCGCGGCCCGGCACATGCATCAGTACGGCACCACCAAGGAGCAGTTGGGTGAGGTGGCGATTGCGGCGCGCCAATGGGCACGCCTGAATCCCGAGGCCTTCGCGCGCGAGGAGCTGACCATGGAGGCGTATCTGGGCTCCCGCATGATCTGTGATCCGTTCAGTGCGCGCGACTGCTGCCTGGTGACGGACGGCGCCGCGGCCGTGGTGATGGTGCGCAGCGAGCGTGCGCGTGAGCTGTGTGCGCGGCCGGCGTATTTGTTGGGCGCGGCCGCCGAGACCACGCACCGGGAAATGTCGAGCATGGCGGATTTGACCGTGACGGGCGTTGCGCGCGCGGCGCAACGCGCTTTTGCCCAGGCGCGCTTGAGTCCGGCGGACGTCGATGTGGTCGAGCTCTACGACGCATTCACGATCAACACCATCCTGTTCCTGGAAGATATGGGCTTTTGTCCGAAGGGGGAGGGGGGGCGGTTTGTCTCCGGCGGGTCGATCGCCCCGGGCGGACGTTTACCCGTCAATACCAATGGCGGCGGGCTCTCGTGCATGCATCCGGGTATGTATGGCCTGTTCACGATCGTGGAGGCGGTGCGCCAGATCGCGGGGAGTTGCGGCGAGCGGCAAATTCCCGAGGTGAATGTGGCGATCGCGCAGGGGAACGGCGGCGAGCTCTCGAGTGAGGCGGTGCTGGTCTTGGGCTCGGCGGCGACCTTGTAGCCATGCTCGATTACCACGCGGTCAAGAACTGGGACTTCGGCGAGATCGTGCATCAGTACACTACGCGGGATGTGATGCTGTACGCCCTCGGGGTCGGCATCGGCAGCGATCCGTTGCACGAGGGTCAGCTGCGCTTCGTCTACGAGAAGGACCTGCAGACCGTGCCGAGCATGGCCTCGGTGCTCGGCAGCCCCGGTTTTTGGTGGAAGGATCCGCGTACGGGGGCGGACTCGGTCAAGCTCGTGCACGGCGAGCAACATCTGCAGCTCTTGAAGCCGTTACCGACCGCGGCCACGGTGCTTGCCCGCAACCGGGTACTCTCGATCACGGACAAAGGCCCCGGCAAGGGGGCCATCGCGGTGATTCGGCGCGAGCTCATCGATCAAGCGAGCGGTGATGCGCTGGCGCAATTGACCAATGTCACTTTTCTGCGGGGCGATGGCGGCTACAGCGCGTCGTCGGGCTCGAGCGATCCGGCTCCGCCGCCGTTGCCCGCCGTACCCGATCGTGCGCCCGACATCGAGGTCGACCTCGGAAGCCTCGCCCAGCAGGCGCTGATCTATCGCTTGAGCGGCGATTACAACGTGCTGCATGCCGACCCCGCGGTGGCGCGGGCCGCCGGCTTCTCCCGTCCGATCCTGCATGGACTCTGCACCTATGGCATGGCGGCACACGCGCTCCTGAGCACGGTCTGCGACTACGAGGCGGGGGCGATCCGCCGCTTGGCGGTGCGCTTCACCGCCCCGGTCTACCCGGGGGAGAGCGTGCGCTTCCAACTGTGGCGCGCGGCAGCAGGGTCGCTGCACTTACGGGCGCGGGTCGAAGCGCGCGATGCGGTGGTGCTGAATAACGGCATCGTGGAGCTCGCCTGAGCGACCAGGCCATCGCTTTCCCTGCGCTTTTCGGTACACTAGCGCCGATCCAACCGTGATAACGGAGCCCGCGGCTCATCGCGCGCCGGTCCGGCCATATTATGGCTGGACTAATATCTGAACGTTGGTCTAATATATAAACCTCACCTTGGCTTGGACGGGATCACCATGGCCAAAAGCGGCTCGACCAAAAACCTCGCGGCGGAGGTCAGCGGGCCGCGCTCCCTGACCCGCGTGCTCGGGCTCTTCGACGCCTTGGCGAAGTCGGCGAACGGACTCACGTTGGCGGAACTCAACACGGTGCTCGAGTCGCCGAAGAGCAGCTTGCTGAATTTATTGCGTCCGCTCGTCGCCGATGGCTATCTCAATCATGACAACGGTCGCTACCGGCTCGGGCCGACCATTTTCCGCCTGGCTGCGAACATCGTCTCGGTGTGGAATTTCTCGAATTTGGTCCGTCCGTATCTCGAGGAGTTGGCGCGGCGCTCGCACGAGTCGGTCTATATCGGTGTCCTCGACCGGGTCGCCAAGGTGATCACCTATGTGGACAGCATCGATAGTCCGCACTCCGTGCGCTACTCGGTTCCGGTTGGTGCGGTGCGGCCGCTTTACTGCACGGCCGCCGGCCGCGTTCTGCTCGCCTTCGCAGATGAGCAATTTCAAGAGGAGTATCTGCGCTCGACCAAGCTCGAGGCGCGCACCGAGCGGACCATCAGCACCCGCAAGGCCCTGCGCGCGGAGCTCGACAAGGTCGTCAAGACCCGCTTGTCCGTGAGCATCGGCGAGATGTTTCCGGAATCCGCGGCGGTGTCAGCACCGATTTTCGGAGCCAATGGCAAGATCGTGGCCGCGATGGCCGTGGGTGGACCGTCCGAGCGGCTGCAAAGCCGGCTGGCGGAGCTCAAGCTCATCATGGCCGACGTCGCGACGCGCGCTTCGGGCATCACGGCGCGCAAGGTCAACGGCGATCAGATCGGCACCGACCCGGTCGTGAACGCAGCCGGCCGGTCGGGCGCCGCCTCCTCACGGCTCTGAGGACAGCTCGCGCAGCAGGGTCGGGTCACTTTTCTCCCAGAAGGCCCGCCAGCTCGGAAACGCCTGAGGGAGCTCCGGCTTGCGATCCGCCCATTCCGGCCAGCGCTGGAAATTCGGCCCCTGAGGTCGCTCGAGGATATCGGTCGAATACCAATGCTTCTCGCGGCGTTTGACGAAGTACCAGCGACCGTCACGCCGCTCGTAGGTGTCGAAGTAGCAGATGAGCATGATGTACCAGCGGTCGCCCTGCTCATGCTCTGCGCGGCAGTAGACTTTGCCGGTGGCGTGATCCGGATCGACGAAATCGACGGCGTGTCCGCAGATCTGGTGGTGCGAGCGGTAGAAGGTGCGCACCGCGGGATCGATGAACTGGCGTAGCGCCTCACGGCCCCGGCCATACTTGCCGCAGTCGACGTCCGCGACGAATAAACCGACCCAGGTATCGATATCGCGGGCGTCGATGGCCAAGGCATAGCGCACGGGCAGCTCTTGAATGGCGAGACGGGACTCGAGCCGCTCGAGGCGCGTGGCGAGGTCAGAGGTGTCGTTCGTGGTCATGGCGCTGGTTAACTCCCGCGGTCTGTTCCGCGTACAAGGCCGCGGATCCGTATTGGCCGTCAATGTAAATGACATTCATATATAGGAACCCGATGTCTAGGCGAGAACGCCGCTCGCGCGCCAGGCTGCAATCTCCTCGGGCGACGACCACTCGGCGAGCTCGTTGCCCTCGCCGGGTGCGGACGGCGGAGAAGGATCCTGCGGCGGTGTACGGCTGAAGCGCGGCGCGGGGGCGGGCTGGGTGATTCCGTCGATGGTCACGAACGTGCGCCGCGCCGCCAGATGCGGATGGTGCGGCGCTTCATCCCAGCGCAGGACCGGCGCCACACAGGCGTCGCTATCGGCAAAAATACGCGTCCATTCATCGCGCGTGCGGGTGCGGAACTTGGCCGCGAGGATGGCCTTGGCGCGCGGCCAGCTCGCCGCATCCAATTGCTCGCCGAGCTCCGCGGGCTCGATGCCGAGCTCTTTCAGCAAGAGCCGGTAAAAGCGTGTCTCGATCGGTCCGACCGAAATCCACGCGCCATCGGCGCACTCGTACACATCGTAGAAATGCGACCCCGAGTCGGTGAGATTCGAGCCACGCTCGGGTCTGAGCATGCCCGCCGCCTGCATGCCGAAGAACGTGGTCGCGAGCGATGCGGTGCCATCCACGATCGCCGCGTCGACCACCTGTCCTTGACCTGAGCTGCGGGCCTCGAGGAGGGCGGCGAGCAGACCCATGACGAGATAGAGTCCGCCGCCCGCGTAGTCGCCGATCAAATTGAGCGGTACCGAGGGCGCCGCGTCGCGGCGGCCGATGGCATGCAGCACGCCCGTGATGGCGATATACCCGAGATCGTGTCCTGCCGTATGCGCGAGCGGTCCGGATTGTCCCCAGCCGGTGATTCGTCCATACACGAGTCGCGGATTGCGCTCGAGGCATGTATCGGGCCCGAGTCCGAGTCGCTCCATCACGCCCGGACGAAATCCCTCGATGAGGGCGTCTGCCTTGCCGATGAGTTGCAGCGCCATCGACACCGCGCGCGAATCCTTCAAATCGAGCGCGATGGACGCGCGGTTGCGCAGCAGCAGATCGTACTGCCGCGGTCGCTTGAGACCGAGCTCGACGGGCTCGCGACGCTCGATGCGCAGTACCGTCGCGCCGAGGTCGGCGAGCAGCATGGCCGCCATCGGACCCGGGCCCGCGCCGGCAAACTCGATGATGCGCACGCCTCGCAGGGGGCCCGTGCGCGGCGGCCTCAGCGCTTGCGAATCGCGTTCCACTGCTCTTCGGTCCAATCTTGCATGGCGCGCACGCTCGGGCCGCCCACCCCCTGCATCCAGCGTCCGCCGTCCATGACGATGAGATCGCCGGTGATGTAGCCGGACTCATCCGAGGCGAGATAGGCGAACAGGTTCGCGAGCTCGATGTGCTCCCCGACTCGGCGCAAAGGAACGTTGCGCTCCTGCGGCTCGACTTGCGAGCCCGGCGGATAGAGCCGCTCCCAGGCGCCCTCGGTGGGAAACAGCCCCGGCGCAACGGCGTTGAGACGAATCCCTTTCGGGCCCCACTCGACGGCGAGACTGCGTGTCATGGCGACGATGCCCGCCTTGGCGGCGGCGGAGGGTGCGGTGAATGCCATGCCGGTGAACGAGGGTGTCGTGGCGACGCTCAGCACGGTGCCCGCACGCTGTGCCTCGATCCAGCGCCGCCCGCAGGCGACGGTGCAATAGAATGCGCCGTGCAGCACGATGTTGAGCACCGCGTCGATCGCGCGCGGCGAGAGCTGGTCGGTGCGCGCGATGAAATTGGCGGCGGCGTTGTTGACCAGCACATCGAGGGGCGCGCGTTGCCAGATGCGCTCCATCATCGCCTCCACCTGGGCGCTGTCGCGGATGTCGCACGGGACGGTGTCCACGCGTCCGCCGGTGGCCGCGGAAAGCTCGTGTGCGCTCGCCTCGAGCACCTCGGCGCGCCGGCCGCAGATGACCACCTCCGCGCCGAGCTCGAGGTAACGCTTCGCGAGGCTCTTGCCGAGACCGGTACCGCCGCCGGTTACCAGAATCCGCTTGGTCTTGAGCAGATCAGTTCTGAACATGCAATGTGGTCACCGGACTGCGCGTCCCAGGAGTTAGTCTCGGCCATTGCGCTTCGAGGCGCATCATTAATATAATCGAACGGCGTTCAAAAACACAGCCAGTGCGTGTCCGGCGCGGACAGGCAGTTCCCGAGGGAAATCGGATTGCATGCAGGACTGGGACGAAAGCTATGACTTCGTGATTGTCGGCAGCGGTGGCGCCTCCATGTGCGCGGCCCTGGTCGCGAGCTCGCTCGGCAGAAAACCCCTCATCATCGAGAAGTTGGACAAAGTGGGCGGCTCGACGGGATTCTCGGGAGGCGTCTGGTGGATCCCCAACAATCCCGTGATGAAGCGCGCGGGTGTCGCGGACTCTTACGAGCGCGCCCGCCAGTACCTCGACGCGGTCGCCAGCTATCACGGGGCCGGAAGCTCGGACGCGCGGCGCACGGCGTTTCTCAAGACCGGCCCGGAGATGGTCGAGTTTCTCGAGCGTGCGGGCATGGTCTTTAAGTACGCCGACGGCTGGTCGGACTACTACGATACGCTGCCGGGCGGCGAGCCCCGCGGCCGCTCGCTGGTGGCCGCGCTCTTTGATATCAATGAGCTCGGCGAATGGAAAAGCCGCCTGTCCATGTATCCGGGCGTGCACATGCCGATGGGCTCGGAGGACTTTCCAATCCTGTTTCTCGCCAAGCGCACCTGGGCCGGCAAGCGCATGGCGCTGAAGCTCGCTTGGCGCATGCTCTACGCGAAACTCACCGGCAAGGACCTGCGGGCGAACGGCGCCGCGATCCAGGGCCGCATGCTGCAAATCGCGCTGCGCGAGCAGCTGCCGATCTGGACTCGCGCCCCGGTCGTCGATCTCATCGTCAACCAAGGTCGCGTCGAGGGCGTGCTCGTGATGCGCGAGGGCCGCAAGCTCCGCGTGCAAGCGCGCGATGGCGTGCTCATCAACTCCGGCGGCTTCTCGCGAAGTCAGGAAATGCGCGAGGAGTTTCAGGCGCGCCCGAACCCTTGGCGCTGGACCAACGCCAACCCCGGCGACACCGGTGAAATGATTCAGGCGGCAATGCGCCTCGGCGCGGCGGTTGATTGCATGAATGAGGCCTGGTGGGTGATTACCTCACTCGGTCCGGGTGAGTCGCTGCCCGAGGGAGCGGTGGCGGCGGACGGCACCGCAATACCCTTCATGCATCATCTCGATTTGTCACTGCCTTACTCGATCATGGTCGACCAGCAGGGGCAGCGGTATTGCGACGAGGCGGGCGCCTACATGGAGATCGGGCAACGCATGTATCGGCGGCATTCTGAAACCGGCAAGGCGGTGCCGAGCTGGGTGATCATGGACAGCCGGCAGCGGCAATACTACCCGTGGGGTACCGCGGCGCCGGGACAAGTGCCGGAGAAGTGGCTTCAAAGCGGCTATCTCAAGCGGGCGGATGATCTGGCCTCGCTCGCCGCCCAATGCGGCATCGATGCCGCGGGTTTGGCCGGCACGGTCGAGCGCTACAATGGCTTCTGCCGCGCCGGGAAAGACGAGGACTTCGGGCGCGGCGGGCGAGCGTTCGATCGCGCGCACGGCGATCCGACCGTGAAGCCCAACCCGAGCTTAGGTCCCATCGAACGTCCGCCGTTTTACGCCGTCGCCATGTACCCGGGCGATGTGGGCACGGCGGGCGGCGTCGTCACCGACGAATTTGGCCGCGTGTTGCGTGCCGACGGCTCGGTCATCGACGGGCTGTATGCGACGGGCAACTCGACGGCGTCGGTCATGGGACGCTGTTATCCGGGAGCGGGCGCGAGCATCGCCGCATCGTTCGTCTTTGGCTATATCGCCGCGCATCATGCGGCGCAGCCGCAGAGCAAAGCATCGGTCGGGAGAGCGGCATGAGCCCAGAGTACACCCCTTCGCGCGCCACGCTGGTCGAGCTGTACCGCAAGATGGACCTCATCAAGCAAAACGATGAGCGCTTCCGCGCGGTGATCAAGTCAGGCAGGATCGTCGCGCCCTATTACTCCCCCAGAGGACAAGAAGTCATCCCTTCGGCCGTATCGGTGAACCTCACGCAAGAGGACTACATCTGCACGATCTATCGCGGCATTCACGACATGTTGGCGAAGGGCGTGCCCGTAAAGCTCCTGTGGGCCGAGATTGCCGGCAAGGTGACCGGGACCTGCAAGGGTAAGGGCGGTCCGATGCACGTCACGCACCCGGCGAGCGGCGTCATGGTCACTACTGGTATCGTCGGCAGCTCGATGCCCATCGCCAACGGTCTCGCACTGGCGTCCCAGGTACGCGGCGAGAAACGCGTGACCGTCGCGTATTTCGGTGACGGCGCCTCGAACATCGGCGCCTTCCATGAATCGCTCAATATGGCGGCGGTGTGGAAATTGCCGGTGGTCTTCGTATGTCAGAACAATCAGTATGGCGAGCACACCCGCTACGAGATAACCACCGCCGCACGGCAGATCGCCGATCGGGCCGCGGGTTACCAGATGCCGGGCGTGCGTGTCGATGGGAACGATCCGCTCGCCATGTACGCGGCCGCCAGGCAAGCGATCGAGCGCGCGCGCGCCGGCGAGGGGCCGACGCTCATCGAGGCCATGACCTTCCGCTTCTTCGGTCACGTGTTCGGCGACGCGGACGCGTACATGCGCCCGGGCGAAAAGGAGACGGCGATGGCGAGCGACCCCGTGCCCGCCTTCCGCGGCTGGCTGATCGAACACGGTCATGCCACGGAGAGTGAGCTCAAGCAGATCGAAGCGGCCATCGCGCGTGAGCTCGACGAGGCCGTCGACTTCGCCTTGAATAGCGGCGAACCCGAGTTGGCCGAGTTGCAACGCGATGTGTTTGCGGCGGAGGTGCCGGGATGAGCGCGGTCAAGTCTGAAAGCTCGAAGCTCAACACCATTCAGGCGATCAACCTGGCGCTCGATGAGGCCTTGGGGCTTGATCCGAGCGTCATTCTGCTCGGCGAGGATATCGGCGATGAGGAGGAGGGAGGCGTCGTCGGCGTGACGCGGGGCCTGTCGAGCAAGTATGGCAAGAGTCGTGTGCGCACCACGCCGATCTCGGAGCAAGCCATCATCGGCGCAGCGCTCGGTGCGGCCATTGTCGGCATGCGGCCGGTGGCCGAGATCATGTTGATGAACTTCACCGCCGTGGCGATGGACATGATCGTGAACCACGCGGCGAAGCTGCGTTTTATGTCGGGCGGACAGACCCATGCACCGCTCACGATTCGAACCATGACGGGCGCCGGATTCGGCACCGGCGGTCAGCACGCCGACTATCTCGAGGCCTGGTTCGCGCATACCGCGGGCATCAAGGTGGTCGCGCCATCCTCGCCGGCGGATGCATATGGGCTCATGCTGTCCTGCATCTTCGATGATGATCCGTGCCTTTTTATCGAGAACATGCCGAGCTATTGGACGCCGGGTCCGGCGCCCGCGCTCGGCAAGCGCACACCGCTGGGGCAAGCACACATCCTGCGCTCCGGTAAGGACCTCACGCTCGTGAGCTACAGCCGTACGGTGAGCGATTGCATGGCGGTCGCCGAGAAGCTCGCGGCCGAAGGCATCCAGGCCGAGGTGATTGATCTTCGGACCATTGCACCGTTCGATGCGCAGACCATCATCGCCTCGGTCGCGCGCACCCGTCGCGCGGTCATCGTGCACGAGGCGGTGAAGCCCTTCGGCGTGGGCGCGGAAATCGCCTCGCGGATCAACGAGGAGCTGTTCGGCCAACTTGCCGCGCCGGTGCAGCGAGTCGGCGCGTATCACTGCGCCGTGCCATTTTCCAAGAAGCTGGAAACCGAATATGCACCGACCCACGCGCGCATTGAGGCCGCGATGCGCGCCACCCTGAAATAGGACTCAAAAGGACTCAAGGTAAGCAGATGTCAACGCAAGTGCTGTTACCCAAGATCGGCTTTAGCATGAATGAAGGTGTCTTGGCCCGTTGGCTCGTCGCGGACGGCGCCCCGGTGCAAGCCGGGCAAGCCCTGTACGAGATGGAAAGCGATAAATCCGTCCAGGAAGTGGAGGCCCCCGCGTCGGGGACCCTGCGGATCATCGCGGCGGAGGGCGAGACCTACGCCGTCGGTGCCGTGCTCGGCGAGATCGTCGCGGCGTAACTCGATCTGCGACGCTGCGAACACCGCTAGCTTTTGCTGATATCAACGCGCAATCGCGTCAATCTGAGGGTTTTGATGTGCCAACGGCCGGCGATGCGCTCATAACTCTCGACGTAATGGCCGTACCCGTGCAGTGTTTGATTGGGCGTGGCTGAATCGGCCGACCAGCGCAACTTATCTTCCATGGCCCAGATGCCCGTGGCGTGAGTGGGCGAGGTGATCTCGATCTCCGGGCAGTGGCCGTGGTGCACGCTGACACAGCCCGTGAGCGGAACGCTCGCCGCCTGCGCGATCTGCTCGGGACCGGTAAGCACGCAACCCGGAACGTCCTGACTGATGTCGAATACGGCATCGGCTGCAAACAGGGATTTGAAGCCCTCCCAGTCTTTCGTGTCGACGTAGCGAAAGTAGCGCGCCTTGAGGCACTTGATCTCTTCGATCGCGATGAGCTTATGCAGAGCGTCCATGGGGCCTCGCAGCGGATCAAACCTTCAGTTGACGGAGCGGCACTGACCGCCATCGACTCGGTAGTTGGCGCCCGTCATGTAGGCGGAGAGCGGACTCGCCAGTAGCGCCACCATGCGCCCGATGTCCTCCGGTTGACCGAAATGATCGGCGGCGATGGGGATCAGCTCGGTGGTGAAGCGCCGCTCGATTTCGCTCCAGTCGGCGCTCTTCCAGCCCATCTGGGCGGCGATGCCGGTGAAGGCTGCGACGACCGCCGGGGTGAGAATGGCCCCGGGACTCACCGTGTTGACGGTGATGCCGGTGTGCGCGAGCGTCTTCGCGAGCGAGGCCGTCATGTTCACCATCGCGGCCTTGACCGCCTGATATTCGGCCAAGTCGCGCTCGGGTTGCGTAGCCGCCGCGCTTGCGATGTGGATGATGCGCCCCCACTGGCGCGCCTTCATGTCCGGCACAAAGCGCTGGATCAGGCGCACCGCGGCGCCCACGTTCTGCTCGAACGTCCACAGCCAATCCGACCAGGGTGTCTCGAGCCATGGGGGATTGGGGGGGCCGGCCGCGCCGTCGGTGCGATGCGAGCTCGCGCGACCGCCGGCATTGTTGACCAGAATATCGACGCCGCCGAGTTGTGCCAGCACGGCATCGCCCACGCTCGCGCACCCCGCCTCCGTGGCGAGATCGCCCACGACGACGACCGCCGTGCCACCGGCTTGCCGAATGCCCGCGGCGACGGCCTCGCATCGCTCGCTGTCGCGGCCGTGAATCACCACCGCTGCCCCCTCGGCGGCGAGGACTCGGGCGATGCCGGCCCCAATGCCGGAATTACTGCCGGTGATGAGGGCGCGCTTTCCGCTCAGTTGTAATTCCATGTGTTTTCTCGATGGCGGCTTGGTGACAGGGGCGTTGACGCGGCATGGCGGCTCGTTTAAAAGCTTGAACGGCGTTTAGAATATAAGCTCGCGGCGCGGCGGATCCAAGATCCACGCGCCCTTTGGCATCGCGGAATTCGAGTATGCGTACCGTCAAAGACCTGTGGGAGCGCAACGCGCATTACTTCCCGAACCGGGAAGCGCTGATTTATGGCGATCGGCGTCTCACCCACGCCGAATTCGCGTCGCGGGCGCGGCGCCTCGCGAGCGCCCTGTATGGAATAGGGCTGCGGCCCCGGGGCCGATTTGCGGTTCTCGCCATGAACTGCGTCGAGTACTACGAAGCCTTCGCGGCGGCCGAATACGGCGGCTATCTCATGGTGCCCTTGAACTTTCGCCTGGCGCCTCCGGAACTCGCCCATGTGCTGAAGGACTCGGGCGCCACGGTGTTGATCTACGAGCCGCAATACGCGGCGACCGTCGCCACGCTGCGCGCGCAGGCGAGCTCGGTGCAGCATTATGTCTGTCTCGGCTCTGCCGAGGGGGACCCCGATTATGAGACCCTGCTGTCCGAAGGCCGGGAATCGGGCCCACCCGTCGAGCCCGAGCCCGAGCATGTCTCGGTGCTCTGGTACACGAGCGGCACCACCGGCAAGCCCAAGGGCGCTCTCTGGTCGCAGCGGGCGATCCTGGCTGCTGCACGGATGAACGCCCACGTATCCTCGATCGACGGTGCGAGTCGGATTCTGCAGGTCACCCCCGCTTTTCATGTGGGCGGCCGAGGGTTCGTGATGGGCGCCGCGTGGGACGGTGGCTCTACGGTGCTGCACCGAGCCTTCGATCCACGCGCCATGCTGGCGACCATTGAGCGCGAGAAGATTACGCACACCTTCATGGTGGCGGCCATGGTGCAGGCCGTGCTCGCGCTTCCCGACGTGGCCTCGTTCGATCTCTCGAGCCTGCGCGCGGTATTTTCCGCAGCCGCGCCCATCCCGGTCCCCGTCTTGCGCCGCGCGATGGAGCTCATGGGCCCCGTCTTCTCGCTCCAGTACGGCTGCACCGAGGTGGGCAGCATCACCTCGCTGCCGCGCTTCGCCCTCGCTACGCAAGGGCCGCCCGAGGTGGTGAAACGGCTCGGGTCGACCGGTTATCCGGTGCCCGAGATCGATTTTCGGTTGGTGGATGAGTCGGGACAGAGCTGCGCCGCGGGCGTGCCTGGAGAGGTGGCGGTGCGCTCGCCTTCGATGTTCTCCGGATACTGGAACAACAGCGGCGCAACGCTCGAGGCGTTGCGGGAGGGTTGGTACTTCACCGGCGACATCGGTGTGCAGGATGCCGAAGGGTGCTTGTACCTGGTGGATCGCAAGAAGGACATGATTATTTCGGGTGGCGAGAACATCTACAGCCGCGAAGTGGAAGAGGCCTTGGCTGCGCACGCCGAAGTGCACGACTGCGCCGTGATCGGCGTGCCGGATCCGAAGTGGGTGGAGAGCGTAAAGGCCGTGGTGGTGCGCAAGCCCGGAAGCACCATTGAGGAAGCAGCCCTCATCGAGCACTGCCGGGCGCTGATCGCGCGCTATAAGTGTCCGCGCAGTATCGCCTTCGTCCCCGAGTTGCCGCGGCTCGCGACGGGCAAGATCGACAAGCCGACGCTGCGCGCGCGTTACGGCTCCGCTTGATCGCCGAGCCACGCCGCGGCGGTTTTCACCCTCGCTAAATTTGTCGGGGATTCCCGAACTGCTGCGATCCCATCGCGTGCAATTCAACGGGAGTTTCGGCCGGGCCGCCCGGCGATATCCAGCGGGTTGCTTCCCTTGAGCTTGTCGAGCAAGAAGTCAATCAACGCCCGCACGTTCGCTGCAACCAACTCCCTGCGCGCGTACTGCATGATGATCGTGGAGCTCAGCTCGTTCTGTCCCTCGATTTCGTAGTTCGGCAGTACGCGGACCAGGGAACCATCTCGCAAGGGGCCGAGGACGTTCTCGATCGAAATGACCGTGATGCCGAGACCGGCGAGCGCAGCGTCGTGGACGGCGTCGAGCTCGTCTTGAACCGTCACGCGGCCTTTGGGCGCCACGACGACGTGTCGACGGCTGCGGCGGGAGGCACTTAGATCCACGAAGGTCCAGCGTCCGTGTGCGCCGTTTGGCAGCACGACATTGATGCAATCGTGCCGCTTGAGCTCCTCCGGGGAGCCCGGCATTCCGCGCTTCGCCAGATAGCCGGGGCTCGCGACCGCTATGAGCGGCATTCGGCAGAGCGTATGCGAGATCTTGTCTTTTTCTCGCTCTTCGCCCCAATTGATGCGGATGTCGTAGGCTTGCCGCGTGAGCCCGCGCGCGCCATCGTGAAAGCTGATCAGCACATCCACGGTGGGGTAGCGCTCGAGAAACTCCGGTAGCAGCGGCAGTAGGCAGTGTTTGCCGTAAGCGGTGACGGTGGAGACTCGAACGGTGCCGGAAGGTTTGCTACTGCGCTCCCGCAGCCACCCTACCGAGTCCTCGACGCTCGTAAATGCCTCGTTCAGCCGGCCGAATAAGGTGGCTCCCGCGCTGGTGAGCTGCAGTTGCCGTGTCGTGCGCACGAACAGGCGTGTACCGGTCATTTGCTCCAAGCGAGCGACGCTTTTGCTAAGCGCCGCAGTGCTGACACCCAGGCGCGTCGCGGCTTGCGTCAAGCTGCCTGCTCGGGCAGCCTGCACGAAGTGCCAGAGTCCGTGAAGTTCCTGCATCGTAGGACAAGACCCGGGTTAAGACTGGCATTAACATATCATGCCGGGCGCTAAACACAGCGGGCGAATGGCAAGCTTCGGCCGTATTGATCCCGGGAAAATCGATCATGAAATCCGCTCACTGTGCTTCTGTTCTCATGACGATTCCCTCGAAGCCACGCGGACCATGCCATCGCCGAACGGCGCATCGCGATTCCGCAAGGCGGCCTTGAGGCCCTGCTCGGCCATATCCCGCTTAAACTGCGCGCGTCGCGGACCCACCGAAAGATGCGCGCGAGCGTCAAGCTCGGCATCGAGACGCTGCAGTGTCTTGGCGCCCATCAACTCGAGTCCCAGGTTGATCGCGCGTTTGTGTGCCGCGAGCAGCTCGCTATCCACGCAGGCAATGCGCCGCACGAGCTCTTGCGCCTCGGCGTCCAAGCGGGCGGGTGGATACGCATCGAGCACCAGACCGACTCGGGCCGCATCGGTGCCCGATAGACGGTCCCCCGTGAACATGAGTCGCTTGGCCCATTGTGGACCCAGATGGTAGAGCCATAGATTGCTCAGCGGCATGCCGTTGGCGCGCACGGCCGGAAAGCCGATGCGCGCATCCTCAGAGGCGATCACGATGTCGCATGCGAAGGCGATGTCGGTGCCCCCGGCAAGACAGTTGCCGTGCACCTTGGCGACAATGGGCTTGTGCACCGTCCAGGGCAGAAGGAGCGAGTCCTGCTGACGTTCCATGTACCAGCAATCATCGTCGAAGCTGGTCACCATGCCGCGATAGCGGTCTTCGTCACCGTGGGCTTGTTCCTCCGCGACGCCCGCATAGCGACCGGCGAGGTCAAAACCCGCGCAGAAATCTTTCCCGGCGCCTTCGATCAGAAGGACACTGACGTCGCGCTGATCGTCGGCTTCGAGCAGCGCCTGATGAAACTCACGCAGCATGATCTGACTGATCGCGTTGCGCTTTTCCGGACGGTTTAGGGTGATAGTGGCAATGCGATCCTGAACCTTGAATTGAACGTGTTCGGTCGACTGAAGCCATTTATTCATCGGCGGGCTCTCCGCAATCCAGTGCAAAGCGGTTGAAGTATCTGCGGCAAAACCTGGACTTCGGGCAGGCGGGGGGCGCAAAGGTCATGCCCGGCCGAATCGAGCCCGCGCCGTGCCCACCGCACACCATGGCGCGCGTCTCAGGCCGCGGCCTTCGATTCCCGCCAGCACTGCTGCGCGGCAGGCGTTTGTGCGAGCTTGTCGATGTCAAAGCCGAAAATGCGCTGCGCGTTGCCTGCGACGATGGCCCATTGGTCCTCTTTACTCAAATGCGCCAGGAGCTTCGCAAGATGCACGCGGGTGTGGGGCCACGTACCCTCGGTATGAATGTCATCAGAGCCGAATGCCAGGTTGCGTACGCCGACCTGACCCACACAGCTGATCTCGGTCGCATCGAGGGGGCCCGCTGCGAAGCCTTGCCGTGCCCACTGTTCGCTTGGTTTCATCTTGAGCTTGTGCTCTGGATTGACCGTGGGTGCCGCAAAGTATCGATCCAGTTGGACGAGGATCGGCACGATCCAAGTAGAGCCGCTCTCGATGTAGCCGAATTTCAAGTTCGGATGCCGTTCCGGAACGCCGGAGAGAAGCAGGTACTTGAGCGTTGAATGATGCAGGCCTTCGATGTCGAGAAACAGCAATGCTTCCCAGCCGCGCTCCGTTCCGTCCCAGCGCCACAACGGCTTTTCGCGGCCCACGGACGAATGCCACACCGCGGCCATACCGCGCTCGTCAAGCGCCTGCCACATGGGCTCATACATCCGGTGGTTGTAATCGGGTAGCGACGGATCCGCTTGCCGCGGTGTCGGGGGTAGGTGGATTGCCCGCAACCCATGCTCCCAGGCCATGCTGATTTCCTTGATCACGGTCTCCTGCCCAGCGGCGAGAGACACGGCGAGGGCTGCGGTAAAGCGATGCGGCGCCGAGGCCGTGTAGTCCTTGAACCAGCGGCAGTAGCTCTGAGAGATCTCGTGCTGCAGCTTGGGGTCGCTGGTAATGGCGCCGAAGCCATCCACCAGCAACTCGGCGGCGACGCCGTCCGCATCGATGCGCGCGAGGCGCTCGGCGCACGTCAAGACCTGGTGGTAACGGGTAAGATCCACCTCATGAAGATCGTTGGCAGCCTGCCAGGCCATTTCGGCACCCGCATACATGAGATCGGCGAAGTAACGGCTGCCGCCCGTGAACGTGCGCTGGCCCTCCGCGGTCGCCTCATCAAAGGCCCGATGACACTTTGCGGGCAGCCACGGTTTGAGGTCTAGGAAACACTCAGTGTGTCCGTCCAGCGAGATGACGACGTTTTCCTGGCTCATACGCACTCCTCAAGGCAGATGGGGGCTCGTGCAAGATCGATCGGGCTAGCGGCCGCCGGTACCCTTGATCGGCGGGGTCTGCAGAGCGCCCACCGCCAGTCCTTCGAGCGCCAGGCCGAAGGCGAGATCGCGCTGAAAAGATTCTTTGATCGGCTGAGTGAACAAGAGCCGCGAATACCGCAGCGATTGCACAGGCGCGGCAGCCAATTTGTCGGCAAGCTCCCGGGCGCGTGGCATGAGGCGGTCGGGAGCGAGAATTTCGTGGACGATGCCGAAACGATGCGCGTCCTTGACCGAGAGTATCTCCGAAGTCAGCAAGTAATAGTGTCCGCGAGAGTGACCCAGAAGTAGATTCCATACGGAGTGACAGCCGTCGCCGGGAACGACGCCGATGCCCATGTGGCTATCGCGGAATGTAGCCGTATCGGCGGCGAGCACGATATCGGCGAGCACCGCAAGCTCTGAATGCAAGAGCGCCGGGCCGTTCACGGCCGAGATCACGGGCACGTCCACCTCGAGCAGATTTAGGAGCATGTCGCGCCCCTCGCGTGAAATGCGATACCAGTACTCGGGGCTGTAGCTTTGCGAGTACTCCGCCGAATTACGCTCCTTGCAAAAGGTATCTCCCGTACCGGTGAGGATGAGCACCTTGTTGTCGCGGTCGTGTGCGATGTCGTAGAACGCATGCCCGAGCTGCTCGTGGATGGATCCGGGATCCGAGCCCCATTGCAAGGGGCCACCGTTGGTGTGCAAGGTCATCTCGAGAACGCCATCGCGGCGCTCGAGGCGAATGTTGCGATAGCTTTCGGCGTATTGCTGGAGAGTTTTCATGGGTGTTGCGAGGGCTGGTTTCTATGGATTGTCGCTCATGCCATCCGTGTCACCAAGAGCGTACGGGTTAAGGCGATCGTTGAACTCAGGTTAAGCGCCCTCGGACGCACGAGGCGTCAGCTGAGCGCGCCACTCGGGCGCTATACCGTCGAGGCGTAGAGCACCCAGTCAAGGACCGGTTCGGGTTCCTTCGGCTCCGCGCGCTCCGCCCCCGTGCGCACATGCAATTTCAAGAGCATGCCACGCTCGAGCGGCAGTGCCTCGAGGACGTCGAATGCCGTGCTGAGCCGATCCTGCTCGAAGACGGGGCCGATGTGGTCACAGCGTTCCCACGCCAGCACAGTGACGAGATCCGGCAGCGCACGGGTGAGCTGCGCAAAGGCGATTCCAATGGTATGGCCGCCATAGACCAGGCGCTGTCCGGTGTGCGACGCCGTGCCATCCAAGTGAGCCATCGCCATGTTGGTGGTCAAACGCACGAGTTCCGGTGCGCACGTGACGGTGTCGCGCGCCGCGATCCGGACGTGCTCACCGGCTTGAGGCCGCGGGGCCGGCGGCAGCGAGCGCGGGAAAGCGCCGATGTCCCAGGCCGGGACGGACGCGAGGATTTCTTCGCGCGCAGGATTCGCACCCAGCTCGAGGATGTCGGCGTCCGCGCCCGCGGATGCCGCAGGGTGCGTGCGGCAGGGAATCATGGGAAAGCGCCAGGCGGTCATGACCTCGGCGCCCTGTTGATTGACGGTGCGCATCTCGAGCGCGACCACCCCAGTGGGTGCGCGCCCCGGCTTCGATTGGTTGCGGCGGGCGCCAACCACGCGGGTGCGGGTGTAGAGCGTGTCGCCGAGGAACGTGGGCCGCTTGAGCTGCACGCCGCGATAGGCGAGGTTGGCTTTGACCCGCTGCGAGGCCCAGGTGCTCTGACCGATGGCGATGTTGATCGCGAGCAAGGGATGCGCCAGTGGCGTGGGCGCACCCGTCACGCGCGCGGCGGCCGCATGATCGAGCGGCAAGCGCATGCGATCGCCCGTGAGTGCCTGGTACCAGGCCGCATGGGCGGTGGTGAGCGTGATGCCGGGCGAGTCGAACTCGATACCGGGTTCGAGATCTTCGAAGCTGGGCCCTTCAACGACCCGATGGAGCGGCTCGTTCATCGGTTATCCTCCAGGATCAGATCGGCGCCGCGCGCCGCGGCAGCCATGACCGGCGCGTTGGTATTGCCCGACACCAGTGTGGGGAACGAAGACAGATCGACGACTCGCAGCGCCTGCACACCGCGCACGCGCAAGCGCGCATCGAGCACCGCGCGCGCATCGACGCCCATGCGGCAGGTTCCGGCGGCGTGATACCCCGCCTGACCCTTTTGCTTGAACGCCTCGAGAATTTGCGCATCGCTCTGCACGCCGGCGCCCGGCGTCGTTTCTTCACCGATGAACGGCGCCAGGGCGGGCTGCGACATCCAGCGCCGCATCCAGCGCAGCAGCCCCACCGCGGTGCGGCAGTCGGCCTCGGCGGAGAGATAGTTCGGACGGATCAGCGGCAACTCCAGGGGATTCGCCGAGCGCGCCATGACGCTGCCGTGACTCTCCGGCCGCAGCGGGTAGCCGAATACCTGCATGCCGGGAAAGTGCTCGAACGCGAACTCCTGCGCGCTGAAGTCGAGCGAATAGGGGGCCATCATGATTTGCGCGTCGGGACGATTGAGCATGCCGTCGGTGCGAATGAAGCCGCCGACGTCATAGGAGCCTGCGGCCATCTCGCCGCCGCGGGTCAACAGGTAGCGCGCCGTGTTGAATAGCAGCGGGAGCCCCGAAAAGGCGCGATTGAGCCCGCGACCGCGACGCAGCCGGTATTGCAGAAACAGGAGCAGGTGCTCGCGCATGTTCTGCCCGACGTCGGGACTGTCGACCGCAACGTCGATGCCGAGCGAGCGCAGGTGTCCGGCGGGGCCGATCCCGGAGAGCTGCAGCAAATGGGGGGAGTTGAGTCCGCCGGCGGACACGATGACCTCGCGTCGCGCGCGAAACTCTAACGCGCCGTCGCGTTGGGTCATGACGCCCACCGCGCGCCGGTCTTCGAGGGCCACCCGCGTCACGGTCGTGTCGGTGAGAACTCTGAGATTGGAGCGACGCCGAGCCGGCGTCAGAAACGCCGTGGCCGCGCTTTGCCGGCGTCCGTTCTTGATATTCCAGCTGAGGTAGGCGATGCCCTCCTGTTCGGGCCGGTTAAGATCCTGCTTGACCGGCAGACCCATCGCCTCGCCGGCCGCGAGCACCGCATCCCCCAGGGGGTAATGCGCCGAACGCGGGGTGATGCCGAGCGGGCCGCCGCCGCCGCGCACCTCGTCGGCACCGAGGGAATGATCCTCCATGCGGCGGAAGTAGGGCGATAGGCTCTGCCAGCCCCAGCCACTCAAACCGGCGCGTTCCCAAGCGTCATAATCCTCGGGCTGGCCTCGCATGTAGATCATGCCGTTGATGGAGCTGGAGCCGCCGAGCATCTTGCCGCGCGCCCAATACTGGGGTCGATTACCGGTCGAAGGCTCGGGCTCCGTGGCGAAAATCCAGGCGTGGGTCGGGTCTGAGAGGAGCTTGCCGAAGCCCTTGGGCAGATGGATGAGGGGATTGCGGTCGTCGGGCCCGGCTTCGATCAGCAACACGCTGTGGCGGCTGTCCTCGCTCAGCCGCGCGGCGAGCACGCACCCGGCGGAGCCGGCGCCGACGATGATGTAGTCGAAGGTTTCAAGGTCGCTCATGCAGGCGCCATCGTCTCGTAGTCAAATCTGCCAACGGACAAGCATTTCCGTATAATGCGATAATGTGAACAGCGTACGCAAATGTGAATCCAACTTACCCGAAGCGGGCCGGATCCAATTACCGATGCAGGATGGCCGCGCCGCCCGGTTGAGCGACATACCGCGCTACTGGGCACGCCAGACCCGGGCGCGCGCCGCCTTGTGGCAACGTGCTGAGCCCGTCTCGTTCAGCGAGCTCGCGACGGCAATCGACAGCGCGCGGGGCTTGCTCGTGCGAAACGGCGTCGGGCCCGGCGATCGCGTGATGATCGTCGCCGAGAATTCGTTGGCCGAAGTGGCCTTGCTGTTCGCTGCGGGCGAGCTGGGCGCATGGCCCGTATTGACCAATGCGCGCTTGAGCGGGCGCGAGGTGGAATCGATCCTTACTCACTGCCGGCCGCGGCTTTCCGTGTTCACGAGCGCGGATTCCGCCGAGGCGGCGGTGCACGCGAGCGAGTCCCGCGCGAGCGAGGTGACGCTACCGGGCCTTGGCAGGGTGGCGGTCAGCGACAGGGATCGGTCGACGCCCGCCGAGCAGGGTGCTCACGCCGCGCAGGTGGCGGCGCTCATTTATACCTCGGGCACGACCGGTTCGCCGAAAGGGGTCATGCTGACGCACGCGGGACTGCTGCACTTCTGTCGGGTCTCCGCGAGCTTGCGCCGGATTGTCCCCGCCGACGTGGTTTACGGCGCGTTGCCGCTGTCGCACATCTTCGGCTTCGTCACCATCCTGCTGAGCAGTCTCTACGGCGGCGCGAGCGTGTATCTCGAGCCACGCTTCACCCCCGCGGCGGCCTGTGCGGCCTTCGCCGAGCGCGGCATTTCATTGCTCCAAGGCGTGCCGACGCTGTTCACGCGGCTGCTGAGCCACCTGGCGGAGCAGGATCGCGCGCCTGCGTTTCCGCGCCTGCGGTATCTCTACATCGGGGGCGGCGCGCTCGATCTGACGCTCAAGGAGCGCATCGAACGGGCGTTCGGACTGCCCGCCCATCACGGCTACGGCATGACGGAGTATGCCGGCTCGATGTGCGTCACCCGCATCGAGCGTCCGCGAGGCGATGCCTCCTGCGGCGAGTTGAATCCGGATTGCGAGATCCGGATCCTCGGGGCGAACGGCCCGCTGCCCGAGGGGCAGACCGGCGAGATCGAGGTGCGCGGCCCGGGCACCATGCTCGGCTACTATCGGGATCCCGAGCTCACGCGCGCAGTGCTCCGGCCCGACGGCTGGCTCGCCACCGGCGATCGGGGACGGCTCGATGCGAGCGGTCATCTGTTCGTCGTGGGCCGCACCCGGGACCTCATCAAGCGCGCGGGTTTCAGCGTCTACCCGATCGAGATCGAGACCGAGCTCAATCGGCACCCCGGGGTCAAGCTGGCGGCGGTCGTCGGCTGGCCCGATGCCAGCGGCGAGGAACGGATCGTGGCCTTTGTCGAGCCGCGCGCGGGGGCGCAAGTCGATCCGCAGGAGTTGCTGGACTACGCGGCCGAGCGGCTTGCCCCGTACAAGCGGCCGGTTCGCGTGATCGTGCTCGAGTCGCTGCCGCTCACCGCCAACGGCAAGGTGCGCAAGGCGGAGCTGCGCGCCGGACTTGCCCGATAGACCCGAGGGTCGCGTTCGAATATGCTAACAGCGTTCTATTTCGTCGGGCAGCCAAGTCGACGCACTTGAGCCGCCGGGGGGTCAGCTCATGTCAGCATCCACGATCACGACGCCGGCGCGCGCCGAGCTCCTCGACTTCATCGACGATCCCGACCATGCCTACGATCAGAAGCCGGCCGATCTCGCGGCGCTGCAGCTCGCGGCGGCGCAGGAGTTGTTTGCCGTGCGTCGAGAGCAGATTCCGCTTTTGGCGAGGCGCGCGGAGCAAGCCGCCATTGCCCGCATCGGCGCATTCGACGACCTCGTGCCGCTGCTGTTCGCGCACACGGTGTACAAGTCCTACCCCCAGTCCTTCGTCGATCAGAATCGCTGGGACCGGATGCTGCAGTGGCTGCAGACTTTGTCCGTCGCGAAAGTCACCGACGTCGAGGTGTCGAACGTCAAGGATGTCGATGACTGGCTGGAAGCCTTGTGGGCGGCGGGTCATGCGGTGCTGGCCACCAGCGGCAGCAGCGGCAAATGCTCATTTCTCAACCACACGATGGGTGATCGGGCACTCAAGACGGAGCATTTCAAGTACACGGTAGGTTGGCCACAGATTCGCTCGAGCCCAGACCGGGAACTCTTCTGGCTCGGCCCCGCGTCGGGTCGCAACAGCGCCGTCGAGGCGTTCCTGAGCAATGCCGAGAACTGGGGCCGTCCCGGACATGTCCACGCCCTCACCGGTCAGCCGCTCTTGATTTCAGAGGTGAGCCGCATGGCGGCGCTGCGCAAGAGGATGGCGGATGGCACGGCGACCCCGAGTGAGATCGAGGCGTACGAGCTCGAGGGCGCCCGCAAGGCCGCCGCGGCTCGGGCGGAGTTCGAGCGCCTCGTGGACCTCGTGCTGGATCATCGGCACGAGCCGATCTACATCACGGGTATGTGGTCGCAGCACATGCTGATCATGCAACGCGCTCGCGAGCGCGGCATTGGCGATGGGGAGTTTCATCCGAGGAGCGTCGTGGGCGCCGGCGGCGGGGTCAAGGGGATCTCGCTGCCGCCCGACTACAAGGAGCAGGTGACGAGGTTTTATGCGCAGGCCATCCGCCCCTATAGCTATGGGATGACCGAGCTTGCGCTGCTGTTGCCGCGATGTGAGGCCGAGCGCTATCACATTCCGCCGGCGCTCATCGCGCTGCCGCTCGATGCACCCGGCGAGCGGCTGCTGACGCGCGAGGACGGGTCGAACAGCATCGTGGAGGGGCGCTTCGGCTTCGTCGATCTGGTGTACGAGGGCCGCTGGGGCGGAATCATCACCGGCGATAAAGTCACCATGGATCTCAGTGGCCGCTGTCCTTGTGGACGCTTTGGAAATACCCTGTTCGATAACATCACCCGCTTCGCGCAGATCGGGCAAAACGATCACATCGGTTGCGCGGGCACCATCGACGCCTACATTCGGGGAGCGGTCGACTCATGAGTGCACGTCCTCAGACCATCGCGGTTCCGCTCTGCCACGTCATCAAGGGCGAAACGGTCAGCGGCGCCGCTCACACCTATGGCCCCGCCGACGCTCCCTTTACGACTCCCCGGCTCGATCTCGATCCGCTCGTCTGGCCACGCAGTGTCGCGGGACCTGCCTTTGATGTGCCGATCGCCGAGATCATGGACGTGCTGGTGGCCACCGGCGAGTGGCTGACGGCCGACCCGCAGGGGTTGCTGGCCGAGGCCCTGGCGTACACCGTGCGCTCGAGCCCCTTGCCCGCCGGGGTGCTGGAGCGTTCCTACGCATCGCTCGGCAAGCCATTCAATCGGCGCAGTCTCGAGTTCCAGATCCAGAATGAGTTGGGCGGAGCCGATGTCCTCGACGGCTGGCGCGAGATCGCGGTACCGAGCGGACGCAAGGTGCGGGTGCGGGCCTTTCCGCCGCGACTGATTCACATCATTGCCGGCAATGCGCCCGGCGTGGCGGCGGTGTCGGTGATCCGCGGCGCCCTCACCAAGGGCGTTCATCTCCTCAAGATTCCATCGAACGACCTGTTCACCGCGACTGCCATTCTGCGCGCGATGGCGGCGGTGGCCCCGGGGCATCCCCTCACTCGGTCCTTCTCGGCCGTCTACTGGCGCGGCGGTGATGCGCGTGTGGAGGGAACTCTGTTCCGCGCACAATTCTTCGACAAGCTCGTCGCCTGGGGCGGGGAGTCGGCGCTGCGCAGCGCCAAGAACTATATTGGGCCGGGCTTTGAGCTGGTGGCCTTTGATCCGAAGACCTCGATATCGCTATTGGGCTGCGAGATTTTCAGCTCGGCGGCGACGCTAGCGGACGCGGCCGAACGGGCGGCGACCGATGCGACGATCTTGAATCAGCAGGCCTGCTCCTCGAGCCGTATCCAGTTCATCGAGGGGAGTCTCGAGCAAATCGATCGCTACTGTGCGCTCTTGCAGCAGCGTCTGGGCGTCGAGCGCGAGACCGCCTCCGCGGTGGGACGGCCGGTCGCGACCGAGCTACGCGAGGAGATTGAAGGCCTGCGCGACCTGGCGCCCGATTATCGGGTGTGGGGCGAGTGCGAAGGGCGTGGGCTCGTGATTCGCTCGGCCGAGCCCGTGGACTTTTATCCCGACGGCAAGATCGTCAACGTCGTGCCGGTCAAGGATTTGTCGGACGCCGTGCGCCACGTCAATGTGGCGACCCAGACCGTTGGCGTCTTCCCGGCATCGCGCAAACAAGCGCTGCGCAATGCGCTCGCCTCCGCGGGTGCACAGCGCGTGGTCGAGCTCGGCAGCGCCGTGTCGGTCGAGATGGGCATCCCGCACGATGGATTCTTGCCGCTGGCCCGCTTCGTGCGCTGGGTCAACGACGAATAGCGCACACGCCCGAGGCGGCTGCGCCGCGCGGTTGAGCTGTGCTCAGGCCTCGAGTGAGGCCAAGTCGATCACGAATCGATATTTCACATCGTTACCCAGCACGCGCTCGTAGGCCTCGTGCACCTGCTGCATCGCGATACATTCGATGTCCGCGACGATGCCGTGCGTGCCGCAGAAGTCGAGCATTTCCTGCGTCTCCGGCAGGCCGCCGATCATCGAACTCGCGAGCCGCCGGCGCCGCGCGGCAAGCACCATCGCCGAAATCGCGAGGGGCTGCGCCGCCATCCCCATTTGCAGGAGCGTCCCGTCGCGCGCCAAGAGGGCGAGGTAGGCATTGACGTCATGCGCCGCGGACACGGTATCGAGGATGAGATCGAAACTGCCGGCCTGTCGTCGCAGCTGGTTGGCATCGCTGGATAGCACCACCTCATGCGCACCGAGTTGTCGGACATCGTCGAATTTGCCCGGGGAACTGGTGAAGCCGACCACGTGGGCCCCCATGGCGCGCGCCAGTTTCACCCCCACGTGACCGAGGCCGCCGATGCCGACCACGCCGATCTTCATCCCCGGGGCCGCCTGCCAATGCCGCAACGGCGAATACATGGTGATGCCGGCGCAGAGGAGCGGCGCCACGGCGGCCGGGTCGAGCCGCGGCGGGACCCGCAAGGCGAAGCGCTCATCGACCACATAATTGTTGGAATAGCCGCCGTGGGTGGGACGTTTGCTGCCGCGCTCGAGACCGGCGTAAGTCGGCGTCGGATGCTCATCGCAGAAGTGCTCCTCACCCGCCTCGCAAGGACTGCAGCGGCGGCATGAATCCACCAGGCACCCGATGGCGGCTCGATCCCCGATCTTGAATTTGCTGACCTTCGCGCCGATGCGTGCGACGCGACCGACGATCTCGTGGCCGGGCACGACCGGAAACCGCGTCATGTGCCAGTCATCGTTGACGTAGTGGATGTCGGAGTGGCAAATGCCACAATGCGTCAGATCGAGCACCACATCGTGCTCGCCCGGGTCGCGTCGCTCGAACTCGAACGGGGCGAGGCGTCCCTTCGCTTCGCGAGCGGCCCAGCCGTGAGCGTTGATCATTGCACGGAACTCCATTTGGCCATGCCGGCCAGCAACTGCGCGCGCGGCCACTATGCGGCAGATTTGACACGCCGAACCCGCGCATTAAGATACTCGAACAGTGTTCAAAAAAACAGGCAGCGCGGTGCGCGTCTATCGATGGCGGCAATTCGGCGACATGGCCGGGCTGAAGCTCGAGACGGCCGAGGCGTCCCGACCGGGGCCCACCGAGGTCAAGCTGCGGGTCCGGGCCAATTCATTGAATCATCGCGACCTGCTGGTCGCCCGCGGCATGCCGCTGGGCGGACCGCTGCCGTCGGGGCTCGTACCGCTCTCGGATGGCGCCGGCGAGGTCCTCGAGGTCGGATCGCAAGTCACGCGCTTTCGCGCCGGGGACCGGGCGGTTGCGACGTTTCGTCAGGGATGGATCGACGGCGAGATGCGCGCGGAGCAGGTGAGTGGCGATCTCGGTGGCCTCAAGGATGGCGTGCTGGCCGATGAAGTGGTGCTGAGTGAGGAGGGCCTCGTCAGCCTCCCCGCCCATTTAGGCTTCGAGGAGGCGGCCACACTGCCGTGCGCCGCCGTCACCGCTTGGAATGCCGTCATCGTCAAAGGCGCGGTCAAGCCCGGCGACACGGTGCTCGTGCAAGGGACTGGCGGAGTCGCCATCTTTGCCTTGCAATTCGCGAAACTGGCGGGTGCAGAAGTGCTGGCGACCACGAGCTCGCCCGCCAAGGCCGCGCGGCTCGCCGAGCTCGGGGCCGATGCCACCGTCGATCGACACGTCCATGCCGACTGGGATGCGGAGGTGCTGCGGCTGACGGGCGGGCGTGGCGTCGACTTGACGGTGGAGCTTGGCGGGGCGGGGACGATCAACCGCTCGCTCGCCGCGACGCGCATCGGCGGACGCTTGTGCATCGTCGGACTCTTGACGACGCCGACGGACGAGACGGCTTCCATGTTCATGACCGCGTTCATGCGCAACGTGACCATCGCCTCGGTGCATACCGGCAGCCGTACGTCCTTCGAGGCGATGAATCGGGCGATCGTCCAAGCGCGCCTCCGCCCGGTCATCGGCGCCCGGTTTCGGTTTGAGGACGCTCCGGAGGCCTTTCGCTTCCTCGAGGCGGGTGGGCACATCGGCAAGGTCGTCATACGGCACGACGCTTAACGACAACCGCTTGGCTGAGGAGTCCCGTCGCGCAGTTGACGGTCCGCGATTGGTTGTTTATCTTTCTGAATTACGTTCAATTATTGGACCTGCCGCACTGCGGACAGGAACGAAGGCTATGGAGGCCCATGCCCAAAATCAGGTTCGTCGCGCACACCGGCCATGAGTACGAGACGGAGGCTCAGGTGGGTCAGAGCGTGATGCAAGCGGCGCTGAACGGCATGGTGCCCGGCATTATCGCCGACTGCGGCGGCAACTGTTCGTGCGCGACCTGCCATGTCTATGTCGATACGCCCTGGGCCGAGCGCATCCGCCCACCCTCAAGAGAGGAGGGTGACATGATCGAGTGCGCGTTGCATACCCGTCCCACCAGCCGGCTCAGCTGCCAGATCGGCGTCACGGCCGAACTCGACGGCCTCGTGGTCGGTTTGCCCGAGTCGCAGACTTGAGGCGGCGCACCCCATGACGCGGCTTGCGGGCAAGATCGGCATCGTCACCGGCGCGGCCTCGGGAATCGGCGCCGAGACCGCTCTGCGGCTCGCCCGCGAGGGGGCGAGCGTGGTGGTCGCCGACATCAATCGCCCGGGCGCCGAGGCGCGGGCCGCGTCGCTTCGTGCCGCGGGTCATGTGGCCATCGCCGCGCGGCTCGATCTGGCCGAGGAGGACTCGATCAGCGCCATGATTCGGCTTGCCGTGGAGCATTTCGGGGGTCTCGATATTCTGTGCAACAACGCCGCGAGCACGCAGCTCTCGAGCAGCCGGGATGCTCCCATCGAGACCATGGATAACGCGGTCTGGGATGCGATCATGCAGACCAATCTGCGGGGCACCATGCTCGCCTGTCGGTACGCCATCGCGCCGCTGCGGGCGCGGGGCGGCGGTGCCATTGTCAATATCGCCTCAGGTGCCGGGGTCGTGGGAATGGCCATGCTGACGAGCTCCGCCTACGCGGCGAGCAAGGCCGGCATCATCACGCTCACACAATATGTCGCCACTCAGCACGGCAAGGAAAATATCCGCTGCAACGCGATTGCACCCGGGTTGATCGTGACGCCCTCCACCGAGAAGACTTACGCCGACGGCCCCGTGGGCGCGATGATGTTGCGTCATCATCTGACGCCGCGGCTGGGGCGACCTGCCGATATCGCCGCGGCGGTGGTTTATCTGGCCTCGGATGAGGCCAGCTTCGTGACCGGGCACATTTTGAACGTCGATGGCGGACTCAGTGCACATGCGCCTTTCTATGCCGATACCTACGTCCCGCCCGACCGCGCCTGAGCCGGCGAGCGGGCTCGGGCGTTTATTCGCGCCGCTGAAGATCCGCGGGGTGCAACTGGCAAACCGCTTCGTGATGGCGCCGATGACCCGCAGCTTCTCACCTGAGGGTGTGCCCGGCCCGGACGTGGCGGCGTATTACCGCCGGCGCGCGGAAGGGGGCACCGGCCTCATCATCACCGAAGGGGTCGGCGTGGATCATCCCGCCTGCGTCGGCGAAGGCGGTTTGGGCGAGGATGACCTGCCGCATCTGTTTGGCGAGGCCGCCCTCGCGGGCTGGAAGCGTGTCGTGGCCGAGGTGCACGCGGCCGGCGGTATCATCTTTCCGCAGCTTTGGCATCAAGGCCCGATGCGTACGCACGGCACGGGCCCTTATCCCGAGGCCCCGTCGATGCGCCCCTCGGGCCTGTGGGGCCCGGCCGGCGAGATGACCTCACTGCAGGCCGATTACGTCGCACGGGCTTCCGTGCCCACGCGACCCATGACGGAGAGCGAGATCCAAGATGTGATCGAGGGCTATGGGCGCAGTGCCGCGTACGCCAAGGCGCTCGGATTCGATGGCATTGCCATCCACGGCGCCCATGGCTATCTCATCGATACCTTTCTCTGGGCCGAGACCAATCGCCGCACCGATCGCTTCGGTGGCGATCGTCGTGCGCGCGCTCGGTTCGCCGTAGAAGTCGTCTCGGCGATTCGCGCCGCGGTGGGACCCGCGCTGCCGATCGTTTTCCGTTTCTCGCAATGGAAGCAGCAGGCCTTCAAGGCCCGTCTCGCGACCACCCCGCAAGAGCTCGAGGAGGTGCTCGGGCCCATCGCGGCCGCCGGAGTCGACGTATTCGATGCCAGCCAACGTTATTTCAACCGTGCGGAGTTCGAGGGCTCGCCCATGAATCTGGCGGGTTGGGCGAAGCGCGTGACCGGCAAGCTCTCGATGGCGGTCGGGGGGGTGGGCCTCGATCGGGGTATGTACGACTCCAATCGCACCGGTCAAGCCGATACCAATGCAAGCTTCGCACCCCTCTTGGAGCGCTTCGAGCGGGGTGAATTCGACCTCGTCGGCGTCGGCCGATCGCTGCTCAACGATGCCCGCTGGGTCGAGCGCGTGCAGCGCGGTGAGCCGCTGCTCCCGTACGACGATGAGGCGCGCAAGAAACTGACTTAGGCTCGCCGCGGGCGAGCTCACGCGGAGACACCCTCGCATGGATGACGATACGCTCCTTCAAGAACTGAACGCCGATGGCGTCCTCACGGTGACGCTCAACCGGCCTGCCGCCAAGAACGCATTCACCACGGTGATGCAGCGGCGCATGATCCAGATGTTCGACGATGCCGCGCGCGATCCGGCGGTGCGGGTGCTGGTAGTGCGGGGCGCTGGAGATGCATTCTGCACGGGCGGCGATATTCGTACGCTCGGCGCACCGGACCCGGACGATCCGATAGCGCAGCGCTTTGCATCCCAACCGGTCTGGGGCGCCCACGAAGCGCGCGTGGACCGGTTGTTCAAAAACATTGAAGTATCCTTGCTGTTGCACCGGATGGGGAAGCCAACGATTGCCATGGTGCGCGGCCCCGCCGCCGGGGCCGGTATGTCGATCGCGCTCGCCTGCGACTTCCGCATCGCTTCGGACACGGCTTATTTCGTCACGTCTTTTGCAAAGCTCGGCATGTCCGGAGATTTCGGCGGTACCTATTTCCTGACCAAGCTCATCGGCCCATCGCGGACGAAGGAGCTTTACATGCTGAGCGAGCGGGTAACGGCCCCAGAGGCGCTCGAGCTCGGCATCGTCAATCGCGTGGTACCCGATGCCGAGCTCGAGTCCGAAACGGCGTCCTTCGCCGCGAGGCTCGCACACGGGGCGCCCTTGGCGCTGCGCTACATCAAGGAAAACGTACACGCCGCCGTGGACGGTCCACTGGAGCGCGCGCTCGACAAGGAGACCCACAACATGATCCGCACGCGCCTCACGGAAGACGCCAAGGAGGCGATGCAGGCCTTCACCGAGAAGCGCGACGCGACTTTCCGTGGCGTTTGACAGACAGGTAACAGCGCAATGAGAAGAGCGGCAATTGTCTGTCCGGTGCGCACACCGGTCGGTACGTTCGGTGGCAGCTTGCGGACGCTTGGCGTCGAGACGCTGGGCGCAGCGGTGGTTCGCGCGCTCTTGGAACGCACGCACCTCGATCCCGCCCGCATCGACGACATCGTGTTCGCGCAATCCTACGCGAGCGGCGAGACACCGTGCGTCGGGCGCTGGATCGGCCTCGAGGCGGGGTTGCCGATCGAAATCCCGGGAATGCAGCTCGATCGGCGCTGCGGCGGCGGCTTGCAGGCGGTGGTCACCGCCGCCATGATGGTTCAGAGTGGGGCGGCGGACGTGGTGATCGCCGGCGGCGTCGAGAGCATGAGCAATGTCGAGTATTACACCACGGACATGCGCTGGGGGACGCGCGCGGGCAGCACGAAGTTGCACGATCGCCTCGAGCGCGGCCGCGAGCGCTCGCAGCCGACCGCTCGTTTCGGCGTCATCTCCGGAATGATCGAGACGGCCGAGAATCTTGCCCGCGAGTACGGCATCTCCCGCGAGCAAGCGGATGAATACGCCGCACGCAGCCAACAACGGGCCGCGGCCGCCTGGGACGCGGGCCGCTTCGATGCCGAGCTCGTTCCTTTGGAAGTGCCCCAGAAGAAAGGGGAATCGATCGTCGTGAAACGCGACGAGGGTGTGCGCGCCGACACCACCGTCGCGACGCTCGCGAAACTGCGCCCCCTACAAAAAGAGGGAACCGTCACAGCCGGCAACTCCAGTCAGCAGAACGATGCGGCCGCTGCGTGTCTCGTGGTGGCCGAGGAGTCATCTCGCCAAGCTCCAGCTCGAGCCGATGGGCTGGCTGGTCGGTTGGGCTGCGGCCGGCTGCCATCCCGCTACCATGGGCATCGGACCCGTGCCGGCCGTGCGCCGATTGTTCGAGCGCACCGGGCTCTCCTGGGATCGCATCGATCTCGTTGAATTAAACGAAGCGTTCGCGTGTCAGGTGTTGGCGGTGCTCAAAGGTTGGGGCTGGAACGATCCCGAACGCCTCAATGTGAACGGGTCCGGGATCTCACTCGGCCATCCGATCGGTGCGACCGGCGTCCGCATTCTGGCAACGCTACTGCACGAGCTGCAGCGCCGCGACGGCCGCTACGGGCTCGAGACCATGTGTATCGGCGGCGGGCAGGGGATGGCCGCGGTGTTCGAGCGCGCCCGTTGAGCCTGCGCGGGCATTTCCGCGCTACTTGAATTTGCCGGGATTCAGCACCGGTCCGGCGATATGCCGACCGCCGTCCGCGTACACGATCTCTCCATTGATAAAGGCGGCGGCCGCGCCTGCCAGAAACACGACCGCCCCGCCGATGTCCTCTTCCACATCGCCGGCGCGACGCAGCGGGATCTGTCCCATCAGAGCATCGATCGGACGCGTACGCTTCGCACGGTACGTCGCGAGTTCAGCCGTCTGTGCGAAAGGCACCAGGAGATTGGTGCTGATCTTCAGGCGCCCCCACTCGGCCGCCGCCGAGCGGGTCAAACCGATGAGTGCCCAGGCCGCCGTATTGTAGGCGGCAAGTCCCTCGTTGACGCTGAGTCCATAGCGATGGCCGATGAGCACGATGCGTCCCCGTCCGCTCGCCTCGAGCCTCGGCACGGCGGCGCGCATCGCTTGGGCGGCGGCGCGTATTCGGGACAAGCTGTTCGCAAAGACGCTGTCCTCTTGTGACTCGAGGGGCGCGAGGTGCGGCTCGCCGAGCACATTGAGCACCAACAAGTGCATCGCGGGCAGGTGCGCCACGAGTTCACTGACGGTACGCGAGGTCGCCTGCGGGTCGGCGAGATCGCAGGCCATCGCGGTTGCGACTGCGCCGGCGAGCGAGGCCGCCACCTGTGTCGCCCGCGCTTGATCATCATCGATGACCCCGACATGGACGCCCTCGCGCGCAAGGCGTGCCGCAATGCCGGCGCCAATGGCATCTGCCCCGAGAAGCAATGCGCCATGGCCTGCAAGAGCGCCGCTCATGACCTAGGATTTCACGTCGATCGAGTGCAGTTGTGGCAGTCCGAGGAGGTGCTGTCCACCGTCCACATACAGCGACTGCCCCGTGATGAAGCGCGCCTCATCGCTCACCAGGCCCACCACGGCCGCACCGATATCCTCCTCCGCGCGCCCATGCCGGCGCATCGGATTGAGCTTGGCGACGGCGTCCGCCTTCGTGGGATTCTCCTTGAAGAAGGCCGCGTAAGAGGGACTCCATCCGGAGGGCAACACCACATTGACCGTGATGCCCCACGGCCCCCACTCATTCGCGAGCGTACGCGTGACTGCCCGGATGGCTTCCTTGCTGGCGTTGTAGGCGGCTCCGTATTTGCTGCCAAACACGCCGTTGATGGAGGCGAAATTGACGATCCGGCCGCCTCCCTGGGCGCGCATGTGGGGTGCGGCTGCCTGACTCGTCCAGAGCGATGCGTAAAGGCCTGAGGCCATCGCCAAGGCCATGTGCTCATCGACACGATCCTCGAGCGTCTCCGCGAGCGGCGGCACCGTTTGCGCGTTGTTGATGAGAATGTCGAGGCGGCCAAACGCCTGCACTGTGCGCAGCACGAGTTGCCGGGCGTGCTCGCGATCGGACACATCGGCGGCCAAGAACTCCGCGCGAGCGCCGCGGGCGCGCAGCGCAGCGAGCACCCGCGCACCCCGCTCTTCGGAGCGCCCGTTGACGGCCACTTGCGCGCCGCAGCTCGCGAGCCGCAAGGCGATGCCCTCGCCGAGACCTTGGGTGGCGCCCGTGACGAGCGCGACGCGACCCTGCAAGTTGCTCATGTTTCACGCTCTCGCTGTTACCGCCGCGCGCCAGTGTCCAGGAACGCCGCGCGTGCGGCTCGCGCTTCCTCGGAATGGATCAATTGATCGTAGAGATCCCGCGCCTTCGCCATACCGGCGTCAAAGCTCGACGCACGGATGCCGGCTGCGACGGCGTCGAGCGCGGCATATTGCGCGCGCGTCCCGCCGCTCGCATCGAGGCGCGCGCGGGCCTGCCGTAGAACCGGTAAGGGATTGGCGCGCGGCGGCCGTTCGCGTGCCAACGCCGGTAAGGATTCATGAGCCAGGATCTCTTGCAGGAGCTCGAGGGCGACGTCGAGCACTTCGCTGCCGGCCGGCACCAAACGGTCAATGGCACCGTAGTTGGCGAGATCCTGCGCGAGGCAACGTCGACCGAACACGATGATCTCAAGTGCCACATCGAGCGCGATCAGCCGTGGCAGGCGCTGCGTGCCGGAGAGGGGAATGATGCCGAGGCCAGTCTCCGGCAAGCCGACGCGCGTGTCCGGCATGGCGATACGCGCGTGGCAGGCGAGGGCCGTCTCGAGACCGCCCCCGATCGCAGCACCCTGGAGCGCCGCGATGACGGGCTTGCCGCACGACTCGATGGCGGCTTGCACGTGCGAGGACAGGCCGGGGGGCGCGCTCGCGGCGGGCGTACCCAGCTCGCGGATATCACCGCCCGCCGAGAACATCCGCCCGGCCCCCCGCAGGATGGCGCCCCTGATCCGCGCATCGTGGCGCACGGCGGCGAAGCACTCGGCCAGCGCCGTGCGTGTGGCGAGATTGAGGCCGTTCACCGGCGGATTGTCGAGCGTGATCAGCGCAATGCCCGTCGTCGCCATCTCGAGGTGAGCCGTCATCCGCTAGGGGTTCCTTAAGTTTCGCCATCCCCAACACGAGGCACGCGGACTCGATCGGGCCGCCGCGCGGTCGCGGATCGAAAAAGTGAACAATGTGCGGTATTATGAATAGCACCGACTCTAAGTCAATCGGACGCGCCCATGAGGACCTACGAGCTAAGACTCGACGTCACTCGAGCCGCCGGCCTTCCCTGCCGCCAGGAGCTCGCGGCCACGGCTTATCTGCCGGACGTGCTGCCGCCCGGTGAACCGCCCATCGTGATGTTCGCCATCCCGGGCGGCGGCTATGCGCGCGGCTATTTCGATATGCACTTCCCGGGGCACACGGCCTACAGCCAGGCCGAGCACCACACGCGCGCCGGCCTGATAGTGATTGCCCTCGATCCGCTGGGCGTCGGTGGGAGCAGTATTCCGGACCTGGAGGCGGTCACCCTTGATACGCTCGCGGATACCTATGATCTCGCCGTGCGCTCGGTGCTTGCGCGGTTGCAGGAGGGAACGCTCGCTCCCGGCATCGGATTCGTCCCGCAACCCTGTGTGGTGGGCATCGGACAGTCCATGGGCGGCTGCATCACGATACTCGCGCAAGGTCGGCACCAGAGCTTTGATGCCATCGCACCCTTGGGGTACAGCGCCATCCACACCATGTTGCCGCAGCGAACCGAAGCCGACGCCGCGCGCGCTCGCGCGACTTTCACTGCCGGGCGCGAGGCGGATCTGCGGCAAGTGTCGGTGGCGCAGACCAGCACGCAGATCGCCGATTTTGTCTATCCGTTTCATTTCGAGGACGTGCCGCGGGACATTCTCGAGGCGGACATGGGCGGGGGCTATCCGTTGCGCAAGACGGCGCCGCCGTTTGGCAGCGCGACGATTCCGACCTGCGCGGTGTTGATGATGAGCCCGGGGCTGGTTAAGCGGGAAGCCGCCGCGATCGAGGTGCCGGTGCTCATCGGCGTGGGTGAACGGGACGTGTGTCCCGATCCCTGGGCGGAGCCGAGCGCCTATCGCCGCTCGCGCGACATCACCCTCGTCGTCGTACCGCGCATGGCTCATATGCATAATTTTGCGGGGACTCGCGCGCGTCTGTGGGAGAGGCTGCTCGCGTGGAGTCGATTCGTCGCGCACGCGCGGTCATCTCAAGCGCTCTAGAGGCCGGCGACACTCACTAACAGCCCGCGCATCGCAGAAAGTGATCGGCGAGCTCGGCGCGCTCGCGCACGCGTCGTTCGAGCTCACTCGAATCGGCCGTGTGGCTCGACATCGCGCCACTTTCGTAGCGGCGCTTGATGCCTTCGGCAATCACCGCGATGCGCCAATAGCAAAAGGCACGATAATAATTGACCGTGCCGACATCGAGGCCGCTGCGTGCGGCGTAACGCGCCGCGATTTCGGCGCGCGTCGGAAATCCGCCGGCGCGCGTCGGCGCCGGTTGCATCCACACATCCGGCCAGGCATCGCCCGGCTCGTCCCAGTTGTCGAGCAGAAATCCCACATCCACCAGCACATCGCCCAGGGCGCAGAGCTCCCAGTCGAGCACGGCGGCGATGCGGTGCGAGGCGTCGAGCACGACGTTCCCGAATCTGAAGTCCGAGTGCACGAGCCCGGTATGACGTTGCGGTGGACAATGCGTGGCGAGCCGCTGGTGCAGCGAATCGATGAGCGGCAGCTCGCGGGTCTTAGTCTGCTGCCACACCGAATGCAGCCGCTCGAGCTGACGGGGCAGATAGCGTTCACGCGGTCCGAGGTCGCCTAGTCCGACGGCATCGACATCGACCCGATGCAGCGCCGCGAGCGCATCGACGAGATGCAGCGCCGCATCGCGGCGTGCCGCCTCATCGGGTAGGGTTGCCGCGACCCGCGACGCGCGATCGAGGATCGTGCCTTCTACGAAGTCCATGACATAGAACGGCGCGCCGATCACGACCGGGTCGGTGCACAGGGCATGCACTCGGGGCACCGGCACATCGCCCCCTTGCAGCGCCTTGAGAATACGATACTCGCGCGCGACGTCGTGGGCGCTCTTTGGGAAAGTGCCGAGGGGCGGTCTGCGCAGCGCGAAGGAGGTGCCGGCCGCATCCTCGATCCGGTAGGTCAGGTTCGAGTGTCCGCCGGCGATCAACGTGCAACGCAAGGGACCGCGGTCAGCGGCGATGTGATCGACGAACCAGCCGGCAAACCCGGGAGCATCGAGTCCGAGTGGGGCGGCGCCCGAGAGGCGGTCGCTCGCCTCAGTCATGGAGTCCCACGGGCCGGCCGTCGACCATCAGATCGTGGTACTCGAGCATGCCCTCCGCCGTACGACCGTCCGCGAGGCGCCACTCGGCCGGGGATTTCACGATTCTCAAAAGCGCCTGCTCACCGTGCGCGTTCTTCTGTAGGTGTCGCAGGGGAAGCCACTGCTGGGGCGTGCCCTGCGCGCGCCATTCGCGCCCGCCGGCGAGGATTTTCAGGTCCACCTGATGCAGCTCGTAGTGGGGTGCGGCAGCGTAGAGGTTCTGCATCTCAAAATCATCGACGACGTGAAAGGTTCCCCGGTCCAGGACGAAGCCGCTCCGAGTCTTCTTGGTGGGCCCGACCCCCCGGACGAGCACGAAGCCGTTGTTCGCGTCGACGGCCGCAATCAGCCAGCGCAGATAGATCTTCGCGTGCCAGTTGCGCGGGCCCCAGGAGTGGTCCTTGCCGCCGCCACCGGAAACGGACCACGCCTCATTCCCGACGCGCACGGTGCCCGTCGTATGGCAGAGGTGCTGATAGTGGAAAGCCGCCTGACCCGGCAGGAAGATCCGCTCGATGTGGTCTTGATCCGAGCCCATGGCGGTTTGCAGGCCGGTGGAGCGGGCGATGAGATCGATGTCCGCCGTGACGCGCGGCGCGGCGGCGAAGGCCCGCTTCGGATCGGTGAGGCGCCACGGATCCTCGAGCAGCGCGACCTCGCCCTGATAGCGCACGCGATTGGCGCGCCAGGGCTCGAGGATCTCCCAGCTGAGATCACCGGCAGTCAGCGTATTGCCGGAAATCTTGACGCGATGGAACATGAAGGCGGTGCGCCCATCGGGCAGGTTCACGCAGGCCGACATCTCGGCGTGGCCCTCGTTCGGGCGCTGCCCCATGCGAAACCAGCCGCCGACGCGCTGCCGCGCATCCCAGAAGTCGATATAGCGGCTCTCGTTCCAGTTCGATTCCTCGCCCGCCGGGTGCAGGCCCTCGTCGGAGTCGTTCAGTCGTATGCCCAATGCATTCTCCCGGCAGCCTGATTGCCCTACGGGCACCCTTGGTTGAATTTCAGAATGACGTTCAATAATATAAACGGGGGCGCCTGGGGTCAATCGGTGCCGGGGCGGCGCGTGGCCAGCGGCGTGGGCTAACGGGGTGGGTGACGATGACTCTGCGTTTCACCGAGCTGGAGGACGAGCTGCATGCGACCGCGAGTCGTATGACCGGCCTGCGTGATTTCGGCGCAACGGATTATCGGCGCGGCCTCGCTCAGCTGCTGCGCGCCCTCGATAGCGATTGTGAGTTTTCCGCGACGGGGCGGCAGTTCGCTTACGGCACCGTGCTCGGCACCTTGACCGCGCGGCTCTATGCCGAGGAGGGATGGAAGCGCCATCCCGAGTGCCGGTCGCTCGCGATCCAGAGGCCCCTCATCATCACCGGCGTGCCGCGCACCGGCACGACCGCCTTGCATAAGCTCTTGTCGATGGACCCGCAGTTCCAAGGTCTGGAGCATTGGCTGAGCGAGGCGCCCATGGTCAGGCCGCCCCGCGACTGCTGGCCGGAGATCCCGGAATATCGCGCCTCCGTCGCGGCGCTCGAGAGCTACTTCGAGCTGATGCCGCAGATGCGTACGGCGCACGACATCGTCGCCGACGAAGTCGACGAATGCTTGGAAGTGTTGCGCCAGGATTTCGTCAGCAACCGCTTTGCCTCAGGCATGCCGATACCGAGTTACGACCGCTGGTTCCGCGAGCAGGATGAGCGAGCCGCGTACCGGCGCTATGCCGACGTGCTGCGACTCATTGGCGCAGCGGAACCTGAAAAGCGCTGGCTCCTGAAAAACCCCGGGCACATTGCCCAACCCGACGCCCTGCTCGAGGTATTCCCGGATGCTTGCATCGTGCAGACGCACCGCGATCCGGTGAAGGCGCTGCCATCGCTCTGCAGTACGTTGTTGATGTCGCGGCGCATGTATGAGGGCGAGGCGGCGCAGGCCGAGCTCATCGGACCGCGCGAATGCGAGTACTGGGGCGCGGCGGTGGAAGCCGCACAGGTCGTGCGCGAACGGCATCCGCGGCAGTTCTTCGACGTCGATCACGGCTCCATTTATGCGCACCCCCTGGGCACGGTGCGGGCGATCTATGATCATTTCGACCTCACGCTCGCACCGACCGCAGCGGCGCGCATGCAGGGCTGGATTGCCGAAAATCCACCGGGTAAGCACGGGGAGCACCGCTACGATGTCGCAAGCTTCGGGATCAGCGCCGAGGACATCCGGCGCCGTTTCGCCGGCTACATGCACCGCCATGGTCTTTAGTCCACGCCTCGCGCGGGTCGGATCAGTACAATCTCAAGCGGCAGACGATCGGGCTGTCGCACGGCGTTCGCCCGCGCGGCGCGCGCTCGATCCTGCCAAACTCGTCGATGAGACGATCCCTTTGACGACGCTCGTCTGAGCCACGGAGCACGCCATGAATGCCATGACCCGCCTGCAAGACTTCGATGACCCGGGCTTCAACCCCTTCATCGAGGATGAAGCGATGTTCGGCGAGAATCCGGATCCGTATCCGAAGCTCGCGGAGTTGCGTCAGCAGGGGCCCGTGCACCGCGGGGATTATCGTGTCTTCATGGGTCTACCGGCGGACCTGACCACGGCCGACGTGGAGCATTACATGGTGCTCGGCTACGAGGAAGTGGGCCGCTGCCTCAGCGACCCGACGCTGTTCTCCAACAAGAACTACGGCCGCAATCTCGGCATCAGCTTCGGGCGCAGCGTCTCCACCATGGATCCGCCCGAACATACCCGCTACCGGCGTATTTTTCAGAAGGCATTCTTGCCGAATATCGTGTCGAAGTGGGGCGAGACATTGGTCGATCCAGTGGTGAACTCGCTCATGGACGCCTTCATTGGCCGGGGTCATGCCGATCTGGTGCAGGAATTCACTTTTCATTACCCCTTCCAGATCATCTACCGGCAACTCGGCCTGCCGCCCGAAGAGACTCGTATATTCCATAAGCTCGCCATGGCCCAGATCCTCGTGAGCGTGGACATCGAGCACGGCACTGAGGCCTCGCGCAAACTCGGGGTGTATTTCCAGCGCCTGCTCGAGCAAAAGCGCGCGGCGCCCGGCGACGATCTCATCAGCATGCTCGCCATGACCGAGGTCGATGGCGAGAAGCTGCCGGATGAGGTCGTGATCTCGTTCCTGAGGCAGCTGGTCAACGCCGCCGGCGACACGACCTACCGGGCGACGAGTGTGCTGCTGACGGGGCTTTTGCGTCATCCTGACCAGTTCGAGGCATTGCGCAAGGACCGCGCCCTCGTGCCGCAGGCGATCGAGGAGGCGCTCCGCTGGGACGGTCCGGTGTTGGTTCAGACCCGCACCACAACGCGGGATGTGGAGCTCGCGGGCATTCCAGTGCCGGCCGGCGCCTTTCTCGACATTTGTGCAGGGGCCGCCAACCGCGATCCGGCGCGCTTCCCCGATCCCGATCGTTTCGATATTTTCAGAAAGCCCGCGCATCGGCACTTCGCGTTCGCGTTCGGTCCGCACGTGTGCATCGGGCAACACCTGGCACGGGTGGAGATGACGCGCGCACTGCATGCGATCTTGGACCGCCTGCCGCGCCTGCGGCTCGATCCCGATAAGCCGCCGCCGGTGATCCGCGGCATCATGATGAGAGTACCGCAGCATATCTACGTGCGCACGGATTGACGCGCGGCACATGACAGCAGACGCCGACCCTCGAATCTTTGAATTGCCCAGCCGGAGAATCCCATGACCCAGTCCGTTCGCGACGCCAAAGCGCTCAAGTTTCCTCATGCGATCGAGCGTCCCGAGTGCATTCCCAGCCCGCGCTACTATGACCCGGAGTTCTATCGACTCGAGTGCGAGCGACTCTGGCCGCGTGTCTGGCAGATGGGGTGCCGGCTGGAGGAGATCCCGAAGCCCGGCGACTACGTGGTGTACGAGATTTTCGATCAGTCGGTGATCATCACCCGCGTCGATGAGAAAACAGTCAAGGCGTATCACAACCATTGCCGCCATCGAGGCGTGCAACTCGTGCAGGATCGCGGCAGCGCGCCCGAGGGCTTTACCTGTCCGTTTCACGGCTGGCGCTACGGCACGGATGGGCGATGCAAATTTATCTACACGCCGAGCGTGTTCGAGAAAGATCAACTGAAGGGCAAGGACTTGGCGCTGCGCGAATGCCGGATCGAGACCTGGGGCGGCTGCGCGTTCATCAATTTCGACCCTGACGCGCCGGGCTTGCGCGATTCCATCGAGCCGTTCGCGACGGTGCACGATGCGTGGCATGTCGAGACCCTGCGCACCGAGTGGTGGCTCGCCGCGCGACTGCCCTGCAACTGGAAGCTCGCGATGGAGGCCTTCATGGAAGGCTATCATGTCATGGCGACGCACCCGCAGCTGCTCATCCCCGGCGTGCCGAACGAGAGCCATGCCTATGCGGAGCTCGGCTGGGAGCTCTCGCCGATGTCTCCCTGGGTCACAGCGCCCACGGGACCGATGCCCGCCCAGGTCGCGGCAGAGGATTTCATCAAATTGAACCTCTATTTCATGCGTACGCTGAACACGGGGATGGCGGGCATGACTCATCTCAAGGACATTGAGGCCGCCGAGCAGCTCGCGACCATGAACTTGCCGGAGGATGTGCGCGGCGCGACGCTCGCGTGGCGCAAGGCCGTCAACGCGGCCGTCATGCAGAATCACCGCAAGCAGAATATGGATATCGCCGATCTCGACCAGCTCGACGAGCGGCGCCACGCGACCTCGGTCAACTTCTGCTTCCCGCACTATTTCCTGCTGCCGACCTACGGCAGTGCCTCCTCGTACCGCATCCGGCCCTTGGGTCCCGAGGAGTGTTTGTTCGAGCTTTGGTCGCTCACGCGTTTCCCCCCGGGGTCGAGCCGCCGCCGATCAAGACCCCCACACCGATGGAATACAACGATCCGCGCTGGCCTCCCATCCCGACGCAGGACTTCGCGAACCTGCCGCGGCAACAGAAGGGGCTACACACCCAGGGATTCGATTACATGCGCCTGTCGCCTCAGATCGAAGGGCTCATCAGCAACAACCATCGCTTGATCGATGGCTATCTCGCCGGGCTCGACTACGACAAGCTGTTGCCGGCCGCGCACAAGGTGTCCGGGCGCATCGATGCGCCCATGGCTGATCTCGGGCTTTGAGCGCGGTAACGGGGAGGCGCATGTCATGAGTGAAATCCTGATCGATGAACCCGCCGCGGGCGTCAAGCGCTTCACCCTCAACCGGCCCGAGGCGCTGAACGCTTTCACCTACTCGATGTACAGCGAATTCATCGACCTGCTGCGCTCGTTGCAGCACGATTCCGCCACCCGCGTGGTCGTTCTGACCGGTAGCGGCCGCGGATTCTGTGCGGGCCACGATCTGAAGAACGCCGGTACCCCGGCGTGGATCCAGGATGCCAACATGGGCAAGGTGTACCGCGGCAAGCACACGATCTCGGAGCTCAACCAGATCCCACCCTTGATGCGCACGGCGCCGCAGCCGATCATCTGCGCGGTCAACGGAGCCGCCGCAGGGATCGGCTATGCCCTGGCGCTCGCCGCGGATCTCTGTGTGGCCGGGGCCTCGGCGAAATTCGTCAATTCCATTCATAACGCGGGCACGGGTCATGAGCTCGGCATCAGCTACATGCTGCCGCGCGTGGTGGGTGCGCAGCGTGCCGCGGAGCTCCTGCTCACCGCCCGCCCGGTCGGCGCCCCAGAGGCGGAGCGAATCGGCTTGGTGCTGCGCGCGGTCCCCGATGCGGAGCTGCAAGCGGCCGCGCTCGAGCTGGCGCAGGCGATCATGGTCAACGTGCCCATGGGCGTTTGGCTCACCAAGCAGTCGCTGTGGATGAATCAGGGCGTCGGCAGCCTGGAAACGGCGATCGAGCTCGAGTCGCGCGCCGTGGCGATCGCCCAGTCGACCGCCGACGCCGCGGAGAAGCGCAGCGCCTTTCTCGAAAAGCGCGACCCGAAGTTCACGACGGAATGAGCGTCCTGGTGGCGGCGCGGCTCGCCGCCGCCCCGCAAAAATGCGCCATTACCGACCAAGTTCAAAAAACCGAATGGCGTGCGTATAATCGCATAACACAAGGGACGACCGGAGCGAGCGGGTAGCCGATGCGTGCGCTGGATGGGATCACGGTGGTGGCGCTCGAGCATGCGATCGCGGCGCCGTTCTGCTCCCGGCAACTCGCCGATCTCGGCGCGCGCGTCATCAAGATCGAGCGACCCGGGCAGGGCGATTTCGCGCGCGGCTACGACGAGCGAGTGCGCGGCCTGGCATCGCACTTCGTCTGGGTCAACCGCTCCAAAGAAAGTCTGACGCTGGACCTCAAGCATGCCGAGGCTCAGAGGATTCTCGAGCAGCTGCTCGTGCGTGCGGATGTCTTGCTGCAAAACCTTGCCCCCGGTGCGGCGGCGCGCCTCGGCTTGGATTACGCCACGCTATCCGCGCGGCATCCCCGGCTCATCGTGTGCGATATCTCGGGGTACGGCGAGTCGGGCCCCTATCGCGACAAGAAGGCCTATGACCTCCTGATCCAAAGCGAAGCGGCATTTCTCGCGGTCACCGGAACCGAAGCGGAACCCAGCAAGGCCGGGTGCTCGATCGCGGACATCTCCGCCGGCATGTACGCCTACAGCGGCATTCTGGCGGCATTGTTGCAGCGCGGACGGAGCGGTCGAGGCTGTCGTATCGAAATCTCGCTCCTCGAGGCCTTGACCGAATGGATGAGCTATCCGCTCTACTACGCGTTCGAGGGCGCCGCCCCGCCGCCGCGTACCGGCGCGGCGCACGCCACCATCTATCCGTACGGGCCATTTCCGGCCGGCGACGGCAAGCTCGTGATGCTGGGCCTACAGAATGAGCGCGAGTGGCAGGTTTTTTGCGGGGAAGTGCTCGGACAGCCCGAGCTTGCGGCCGATCCACGCTTCGCCTCGAACGCTCGCCGGGTGGCCGCGCGCAGTGAGCTGCGTGGGATCATCGTGGAGGCGTTTCGCGCGCTGACGGCCGATGAGGTCACGGCGCGACTCGAGCGGGCACGGATCGCCAACGCGCGGCTTAACGAGGTGAGTGACTTGTGGCATCACCCGCAACTCGCGGCCCGCGGCCGCTGGACCCAGGTACAGACGCCGGCCGGGCCCATCCCGGCCCTTCTGCCGCCGGGAATACCGAGCGATGCCACCGCGCGCATGGACCCGGTGCCGGCGTTGGGCGAGCATACGGACAAGGTGCTGGCCGAGCTCGGCTACGATGCGAGCGCGATCAGCGCGCTGCGTGCCGCCGCCGTTATCTGACCCCAAGGGAGTAACCGTGAGTTATCAGCAGATCCTCTACGACGTGAAGGCGCGTATCGCGACCATCACCTTGAATCGGCCGGAGCAGCTCAATGCCTGGACGGATGTGATGGCCGAGGAGGTGTGGCAGGCGACCCATGCGGCCGATGCCGATAACGAGGTGCGGGTCATCATCCTCACCGGCGCGGGCCGGGCGTTTTGTGCGGGGGGCGATATCACGGGGTTCAAGAGCGACAACCCGCGTCAGCTGCTCGACAAGCTGCCGCGCCCGTATGATTTCAGTCGGCGGCCGGATTACCAGAGCCGCGCGGCCTATTTTCCCAGCTTGAGCAAGCCGGTCGTCGCGATGCTGAACGGCGCCGCGGCCGGGCTCGGCCTGGTGCACGCGCTGTTCTGCGACGTGCGCTTTGCGGCGGACGATGCGGTCATGACCACCGCCTTCTCACGGCTCGGTCTCGCCTCGGAGTACGGCATGGCGTGGGCGCTCACGCAGGTGATCGGTCACGCGAACGCGCTCGACCTGCTCATGTCGGGGCGCAAGGTGCGCGGTGCGGAGGCGTTGCGGCTCGGACTCGTCAACCAGCTCCATCCGCGCGAAGCGCTCGCCGAGGCGACCTATGCCTATGCGCGTGAGCTCGCCGAGCTCGTCTCGCCGCGCTCGCTCCGCGTCATCAAGCGACAGATGTGGAACCTGCCCTTCCAATCCTTGCACGAGGCGCTGATCAGCGACAGCGAGGAGATGCTGCGCTCGAACGTTTGCGAGGATTTTCAAGAAGGCAAACGGGCCTTCGCCGAGAAGCGTCCACCCCGGTTCACCGGCAACTAGCCGCGGCACGCGAGCGCCATGGATCTCAAGGAATCCGCTGACGAGCAGGCCTTCCGCATCGAGGTTCGCGAGCTCGTCGCGCGCGAGCTTCCCGCGGCAATCCGCGACCGGGTGCTGGGATTCAAGCGTGTCGAGCGCGAGGACTACGTGCGCTGGCAGCGCCTGCTGAGCGCGCGCGGCTGGGGCGCCCCGGGTTGGCCGGTCGAGCAGGGCGGCACGGGCTGGAGCGCCATGCAGCGTGTGATCTTCGAGGAAGAGTGCTTTCGCGGCGGAGCACCGCGACAGATGCCCTTCGGCTTGTCCATGGTGGGTCCGGTGCTGATTCGATTCGGCACCGAGGCGCAGCAGGCACGCTTCCTGCCGCGGATCCTTTCGTTTGACGACTGGTGGTGCCAGGGGTATTCGGAGCCGGGGGCCGGATCGGATCTGGCTTCGTTGCAGACGCGCGCCGAGCGAGACGGGGATGTCTACATCGTCAGCGGTCAGAAGACTTGGACCAGCTTTGCCCACTGGGCCAACTGGATCTTCTGTCTGGTGCGCACGCGCAGCGACGGTAAGCCGCAGGCGGGCATTTCGTTCCTGCTCATCGATATGAGCTCGCCCGGCGTGCGTGTCCGGCCTATTCGCACGCTCGATCAGGGCGCCGACGTCAACGAGGTGTTCTTCGACGAGGTGCGTGTGCCGGTCGCGCAACGCATCGGTGAGGAGCACGGCGGCTGGGCGATCGCCAAGTATCTGCTCGGCCACGAGCGCACCAACATTGCCGGGATCGGCATGTGTCAGCGGCTGTTGCGGAGGCTGCAAGAGATCGCGCGGAGCTCCCTCAACGGCGGCGCGCCGCGCATCGATGATCCGCGCTTTCGCGATCGCCTCGCAAAGCTCGAGATCGACGTGCTGTCCCACCAGTGGTCGCTCATGCGCCTGATTTCGCTCGAGCGCTCGGGCAAGCCGATCGGGACCGAGGCCTCGATCCTCAAGATCCGCGGCTCGGAGATCCAGCAGGACCTCGGCGAGCTGCTGATGGACTGCGCGGGCGCCTACGCATTGCCCTATGTGCCCGGGGCTTTGGGTCTCGACTCGCAGCTCGAGGTGGCGGCGGACCCGCTCCTCAATGCGCTGGCGGCCCAGTATGTGGACCTGCGCAAGGTGTCCATCTATGGGGGCACGAGCGAGGTGCAAAAAAATCTCATCGCGAAGGCCCTGTTGGGATTCTGACGCGATGGATTTCGAGCTCTCCGAGGATCAACAGCTGCTCGAGGACGCCCTCAGCCGCTGGCTGCGCGACCACTATGACTTTGCGCAGCGGCTAGTGGTTGTCGGCGGCGCCCCGGGTGGCTCGCCGGAGAACTGGCGTGCGCTCGCCGAGCTCGGCGTGCTCAGCTTGCAAGTGCCGGTGGAACATACGGGTCTCGGGGCGAGCGCCGTCGAGACCTACCTCGTGATGCGCGCGCTCGGGCGCGCGCTCGTGGTCGAGCCCTATGTGTCGACCGCGGTGGTTGGGGCGCGAATTCTGGCGCGCGCGGGCAGCGCCGCGCAGCAGGCTGCGCATCTGCCGGCGATTGCGGCCGGGCAGCGGCGGATCGCGCTCGCAGCGCTCGAAGCGCAGGGACGGTTCGATTTGGACGATGTCGCGACGAGGGCACGCGCCGAGCGGGACGGATTCATCCTCGACGGAGCGAAAGCCGTGGTCCTCGACGGCGACACCGCCGATTTCTTGCTCGTCAGCGCCCGCACGGCGGGTGATCGTCGCGCCGCCGAGGGAATCGAACTTTTTTTGGTCGATACGGCGCAGCGCGGCGTGACGGTGCGCGGCTTTCCTACGTTCGATGGCCGGCGCAGCGCGGAGGTGTCTCTCAATGGTGTCGCGGTCGGCGCGCCCGAGCGCATCGGCGCGGCTCGAGACGGACTCGAGCTCATCGAATGGGGCGTTGACTGCGCGATCGCCGCGCTCTGCGCCGAGGCGGTGGGTGTCATGGAGCAAACGCTCGAGCTCACCCTCGAACACTTGCGCACGCGCAAGCAGTTCGGGCAACCCATCGGGCACTTGCAAGCTTTGCAGCATCGCGTGGCGGAGATGGCGACCGCGATCGAGCAGGCGCGCTCACTCGCGCTTCGGGCGGCGGCGGCCATCGACAGCGCCGATCGCGACGAGCGCCGCCGCGCGTTGTCGGCAGCCAAATTCATGTCCGGCCGCAGTGGGCGGTTCGTCGGGCAGCAATCAGTGCAGCTGCACGGCGGGATGGGCATGGCCGACGAGCATCCCATCGGACACTATTTCAAGCGCCTGACCGCGATCGATCTCGCCTGGGGCAACGCGGAGCATCATCTCGGGCTCTATGGAGGCATGCTGTGACAGAAGCGCAGGAAACCGACGTCGTCCAGGTTGAGTACCAGGAATCGGTAGCGGTCATCACGCTGAACTTGCCGAAGCGCAGGAATGCCTTCGGCATGGCCATGCGCACCGAGCTCTATGCGCGACTGCTCGAGATCGAGGCGAACGAGGCATGTCGTGCCATCGTGCTGACCGGCGCCGGCGGCAACTTCTGCTCGGGTGGCGACATTTCCGAGATGAAGCGGCGCGACCTGATACATGGCCGCATGCGCATGGACTTGCCGACGCGCATCTTCAAGCTCCTGGTCAACGGCCCGAAGGCCTTCTTCACCGCGGTCGAGGGCAACGCCGCCGGCTGCGGCGTGTCCTTCGTCGCCGCCAGCGATTTTAGTGTCGCTGCGGCGGATGCCAAGTTCTCCTGTGCGTTCATGCGCGTGGGACTCGTGCCGGACGTCGGGGGGCTGTGGGCGATTCCGCGTAAAGTGGGCCATCGCAAGGCCATGGAAATGATGATGTTCGCCGAGACCTATACTGCGCAGCAGGCGCTCGAGATGCAGCTCATCAATCGCGTGTGCGAGCCGGGCAAGGCCCTCGAGGTGACCCTCGAACAGGCGCAGCGCGCGGCGAAACAGCCCCCGATTGCCATGGCGCTGCTGCGCTCGGCCCTCAATATCGGCGCCGACAGCGTCGATCAGGCCGTTGCCACGGAAATCAACTTCCAGTCCCTGCTGCAGTCGACGGAAGATTTCGGCGAAGCCGCGGCCGCCTTCATGGAAAAGCGCCCGCCCGTTTTCAAGGGACGTTAGAGGTACGATCCATGCCGCTGCCCCTCCCCCAACCGAGAAGCCTTCTGACGCGCCGCGTCCTCAGCTGTGAGGGGTACTTGCGCGAGGACGGTCTGCTCGAAGTCGAAGGTCACCTGCGAGACAGCAAGGGGCATGATCACGCCTACGGCTGGCGGGCCGCCGTGCCGGCGGGCGGCCCGATTCATGAGATGTGGGTGCGGATGACCCTCGATGCCGAGCTCACGATCCGGGCGATTGTCGCGAGCGTGGATGCCGCCCCGTATCCTACCTGCCCACACATCGTGCCGAATCTTGCGAGGCTCGTGGGGCTCAAGGTGGCCGGCGGTTTCAAGCAACGGCTGCGCGAGCGGGTCGGCGGCACCCAAGGCTGCACGCACGTCGTCACCTTGATTGAGGCGATGGCCAACAACGCCGTGCAGACATCCGCGAGCAGCGTGCGCGAGCGTGGTCAGGAGGCAATTCTCGAGACGTTCGGCGTGCGCGACCGCAGCAGGCATCCGCTGCTCAACACCTGCTTCAGCTACGCGGCGGAAAGCGATGTGGTGGCGAAGCTGTGGCCGCATTTGCATCGGCCGAGGTCTGATGAGGGCGGCGGATCGGCCTAGAGCTTCCAGGCGTTCGGGCCGCGTGCGCGCATGGCATCGAGCGCCTCCGTCTCGAGCGCCATGTTGCCTTTGAGCGTGACTTCCGAGCCTTGCTCCAGCACCCGGCGCGTGTCCACGACCAATCCGGGATCGTACGAGGCGATGAGCTGCGCGAGTTCGAGCGCCCGCGGCAGGAGGCTATCGTGCGCGACCACCTCGTTGACCAAGCCGATGCGCAGCGCCGTGGCCGCATCAATGGGTTGGCAGGTCAGGCTCATTTGCTTCGCCCAACGGACACCCACCTGATGCGGCAGACGCGAGGTCATGCCGCCCCCCGAGAGCGTCCCCACCTTGATGTGCGTGTCGCCGAAGCGTGCCCGCTCCGAGGCGATGAGAAAATCGCAGCCGAGCGCGAGTTCCAGGCCACCCGTCATGGTGGCGCCGTTGATCGCGCCGATGGCGGGTTTGCGCCGCTCCGGAAACGCCCGGATCATCGCGCCGACCTCACCGCGCGGCGAGCCCGGCACGCGAAATTCCTTGAGGTCCAAGCCCGCGCAGAAGGCCGGATCGGCTCCGGTCAAAAGCAGGCAGCGCAGCGCCTCATCCGCGTCGAAGGCGCTGAACGCCGCGCGCAGCGCCCGCGTCAGCTCGAGGTTGAGCGCATTGCGCGCCTCGGGGCGCTCGAGCGTCAGCACCAGCACGGCGCCCTCGCGGCTCGACTTGAGAGTATCGACGACGCTCATGGCGGGAACAACTCCTGCAAGTTCCTGTATATGAACATCATGCCAGTATTGGCGCCGAGCGTCACCGCGGGTACGCTGCCGCATAGAATGGGCGAGTCGATCGAAGTCGCCGACCGGCGAGAAGGGGAGAGGGGTATGTTGACGGGCGAACTTGAGTCCGAGCGCAAGGACGGCATTGCGACGCTCACCCTGCGCACCGAGGGGAAGCTGAACGCGTTCACGACCTCGATGCGTGATGCCCTGACGCAGCGCTTGCGCGAGCTCAACGATGATCCGGACTGCCGCGCCATCATTCTCACCGGCGCCGACGGCAATTTCTCCGCGGGAGCGGACCTTGCGGGCTGGGGCGAAAAGACCGTGCGCGAGTGCCGCGTGCGCTTGAAGCGCGGCGGCACGCCGCTGATCCGCGAGATCGTGGCCGGGGCCAAACCGGTCATCGCGGCGGTCGAGGGCTACGCCTATGGGGCGGGACTCGCACTGGCTTGCGCCTGCGATTACCTGGTTGCCGCCGAGGGCGCCAAGTTCTGCTGCGCGTTCACCCGAGTCGGCTTCGTCCCCGACATGGGATTGATGTACACCTTGCCGCGCCGCGTCGGGCACGCGAAAGCGATGCAGCTGATCGCGCTCGCCGAGGTGGTGGACGCGGCGCGAGCCCTTGAGCTCGGCCTCGCGGACGAGGTCGTCGCAAAAGGCACCGCACTCGAGCGCGCCAAGGCGGTGGCGGGGCGCTACGCGGAGGGTCCGCCGCTCGCCTTCGAGCTCGTCAAGGGCGCCATGAGCCGAGGACTCGAGATGATGTTGCAGGCGGAATTGGATCTGCAGCCGATGCCCTGGCTTTCGGAGGATCACGAGGAAGGCAAGCGCGCCTTCGCAGAGAAGCGCAAGCCGCGCTTCAAAGGGCGCTAGATGGATCGACTGTCCATCGAGGCGCAATTGCCGCTTGGCTCGAACGGCAAGATTCACAAAGCGGCGCTCATGGAGCATGCCGCGCGCCTGCCGAGTTAGCGTGCGCGAGCGTTGGTATCAGAGAGGCTATTATCGGGATGAGACCCTGTCGGCCGCACTTAAGCGCGCCGCGCGGGACCACGGCGACACGGCGTTTCGCTTTCATACCGCGACGGGTTTGCGCGACACGACCGTGGGCGAGATTTGCGCGGACGCTCAGCGCCTCGCAGGGGCGCTCGGTGCCGTGGGTCTGCGCCGCGGCGAGGTCATGGCGTTACAACTACCCACCTGCTACGAGACCGCGGTGCTCTATGTCGCGGCGCTGCATGTCGGTGCGACGCTGTTGCCCATCGTGCACACGTATGGCCCCGCCGAGCTCGACTTCATTCTCAAGGATTCGCACGCCCAGTGGCTGGCCATTTCCGGCGTGTGGCATGGCATCGATTATCGGGAGCGGTGCGCGCGCACGCCGGCCGTGAATGGCCTGCGGGGTGTCATCGTGACGGGCGATCATGCCATGCCCGGGAGTTTCGCCTGGCGCGAGCTCGAGGAACGCGCGGCGCAGGCGGCGCCGCCCGAGCCGCCCGTGCAACACGCCGACGAGCGCTGCGTGCTGCTCTACACATCGGGGACCACCGCGCGGCCGAAGGGCGTGGTGCACTCGCATAATACGATTCGCTCCGAATGGGAGATCCCGTTCTTCGCAAACCGCGGACCGTTCTTGAATCCCTTTCCGGCCGGGCACATCGCGGGCTTCAACTTTATGTTGCGGCCGATGCTCTGCGCTGTGCCGATGGTGTTCATGGATCGCTTCGATCCCGATGTCGCGGCCGAGCTCGTCGAGCGCTACGCCGTCACCCAGAGCGGTGGCACGCCCTACTTTCTGCAGACGCTGCTCGAGGCGGCCGACCGCGGCCGGCGCGACCTGTCGTCGATTCGCGCCTACGGACTCGGGGCCACCGGTGTGACGCCCGAGCATGTTCGGCTGACCGATCAGCTCGGCTGGCGGGGCGGACGCTCCTATGGACTCACCGAGCACTCGACGGTGAGCTGCACGTATCCCGACATGCCCTTCAGCAAGCGGGCATACACCGACGGGCGCCTGCAGCCGGGCACGGAAGTCCGCATCGTCGATGAGGCCGGCGCGGCGGTGTCGGTCGGCGGCGAGGGCGAGATCCTGACCCGGGGACCGGAGCTCTTTTTGGGATACACCGACCCCGATCTCACCCGGGAGACGTTCGACGGAGACTGGTTTCGCACCGGCGACATCGGGCGCTGCGATGCGGAAGGATTCCTCACCATCACCGATCGCAAGAAAGACATCATCATTCGCGGCGGCGAGAACATCTCCTCGCGCGAGGTGGAGGAGATGCTGCTGCGGCATCCGGACGTGCGCGACGTGGCGACGGTTGCGATGCCGGACGCCCGGCTCGGCGAGAAAGTGTGTGCATTCGTCGTGCCGCGCGGCGGGCACGTGCTCGATCTCGATAGTTTATCGCGCCATTGTCTGGCGGGCGGTCTCGCGCGCTTCAAGGTACCGGAACGGCTCGAACTCGTGGCCGAACTCCCGCGCAATGCAGCGGGGAAGGTGCGCAAGGACCAACTGCGTCATCAACTCAAATCCAACCCCTGATGGGATCCCGCATGCCAACCAATCTGAGCTCACAGCATCATCTGGCCACCATCGGCATTGATGGTCTGTCCCGTCACGTAGCGCGCCTCGGCACTCGCGAGAAATACGACAACGGGTCCGATGTCCTCGAGCGGGTTGCCGAAATAACCGAGCGAGGTCTGGGCGAGGTACATCTTCGCCTCATCCGGATGCGAGTCGAGATAGGAAGCCGCCACCGGGCTGAGCGCCGCGGGGCAGACGACGTTGACCCGCACGCCGTCGCGTCCCCACTCACGCGCGGCCGAGCGCGACAAGCCGCGGATGCCTTCCTTCGTGGCGGCATAAATACTCATATTCAAGCCACCGAAGATGCCCTCGCGCGAGCCCAAGTTGATGATGGAGCCGCCGTGGACCTTCAGGTGCGGAAAGGCTTCCTGCATGTGATAAATCGTACCGTAGAGGCCCGACTCGATGGTCGAGTCGATGGTGTCGTCATCGAGCTCGCTGAAAGGCTTCCCGGGCGTCGAGCTCTGGGCGTTGTTGACCAGAATATCCAGCCGGCCGAACGCCTTGACGGTCGCCTCGACGGCCTTTCTGGCATCCCCGCGCCGCCGCGAATCGGCGACGACGGTGATCACCTTCGCACCGCGCCCGGCGAGGCTCTCGGCGGCGCTCTTCAGCACCGTCTCGCGCCGGCCGGTGATGGCCAGTGAGGCGCCTTCGTCGGCAAACGCTTCGGCGATACCGAGCCCCACGCCCTGACCCGCGCCGGTGATGAGTGCGACCTTTCCGCTGAGTCTCTTCATGGGGTGCCCTCGATGGTTCGTATTTAAAGCTCCTGAAGACCCATCCTAACGGAGGAGCGGCGCGAAAGTCGAATTTGCGTACGGCGTTCAAATATGCGAAAACACGATGGTATGGGCGATCATCCGACGGCCGTCAGGAAAACAGCGTACCCGAGAGTGTCTTCATTGGCCGCAAGCGCTACGAAAACAAGGTCGCTCTCGTCATGAAGCTCGGCCGGCTGGAGACCCTCGAGATCCGGGGCAAATCGATCCGTGTGCGACACTGGGGCGCGGTCGACGCTCCGCCGATCTTCATGTTGCATGGCTGGTTGGACTGCTCGGCCACGTTTCAATTCGTGGCCGATGCATTGCCGCCCTCGTGGCATCTGATCGCGCCCGACTGGCGCGGGCATGGCGGCTCGCATCGTACGGGAGAGACCTATCCCTTTCTTCAGTATGTCGCCGACCTCGACGCCCTGTTCGAATTCTTCAGTCCCACCGAGCCGGTGCGGATCGTCGGGCACAGCCTCGGGGCGAACACCTCGTCGCTGTACGCCGGAGCGCGGCCCGAGCGCGTTCGCTGTCTCGTCAATCTTGAAGGCCTGGCGCCCGTCCCTGGGCTTTTCCCCGGGACGTCGGTCGAGCGGCTCGCGAACTGGCTGTCCAAACTGCGTCCGGGGCTCGTCGCACGCACCTACCGCAGCCACGCCGAGATGGCCTGCCGTTTACGCGATGCGAACCCCCGGCTCACGGCCGCACGAGCCGACTTTCTCGCGCGCGAGTTTTACCGCCTGCAACCCGATGGCCGCTTCGCCTTTGACTACGATCCGTACCAGCAGGCTGGCATGCCGCCGTTCGGTCATGAGGCACTCATCGAGTCGACCTGGCCCCGGATTACCGCGCGCGTGCTGCTGATCACGGGTGCGGACTCGGACGTCATGAGGTATTTCGCGCAAGCGCCGGGCGCGTTGGCGCGACGACTGACTCTCCTTAAAAACGTCGAGCACGTCCAACTCCAAGAGGCGGGTCACAATCTTCATCACGATCGCCCCGACGAGGTGGCCGGGCTCATCGAGCGCTTTTTATCGAGCACGTGAGCACAGTCTGTCCGCTAGATCGAGGCGAAAGTCTCACTCAATCGGCGGTTATAACTCGCCAGCCGCTCGGCCAACTGGCGCCGGCGCTCCTCGGCCGTGACGCGCCGGATCTCGCGGGGAAGCACCCGCTCAAGCGCTGCAAGCTTCACGACCTGTTCCGATCGAATGGCCTTGTCCGCGGAGACCCTGTCCGGGTCGTAGCCTTGGTAGCGGAACATGAACAACCCGGCATCGAGGCCCGTCGGGTCGAGCCAGTTATAGATGCCGGGATCCTGGAGCGACAACACATAGGTGAGCGTGCCATCCGCATTCGACGCCGTTTGTGACTTCGAGAGGCTCGAGGTGTGCTGCGCGTACTCGAGCGAGGCCCCATAGAGATCTGCGAGCTGCACTCCTAGGTAGGAAGCGCCCAACGGATCGAGCGTGAGGACGTAGGCGTCATCTGGCGCGAGCTGGAAGTGTCCATTGCCGGTGAACTGTCCCCCCTTGGCGATGGCTGGGTTGCTGGTCGTGAACAGCCGGTTGGCGTCGCCGTGGTAGTAGTAATGCGCGGGAAGATCCAGCCAAAACTGCGCCGAGTGATCGACATGCTGCGCGGCGACTTCGCTCAGCGCGCGCTCATCGCGTGTGGTCTTTACGGGCGGACCGGAGACCCGTTCTACGGACAAGTAAATCGGGATCTCGCGAGACCAGTCGGACATCGAATCGCGCACGAAGAGGAGCTTCGCCCCCGGTTTCACCTGCAGGTGATTGCGCCGGCCAGCGGCGGGCCACGGATCGACCGTGAGGGTGAATGTAGCGGATTCCACTTCGATCTCTTTCAGCGAGATGCCGCCGAGGGCGGGGGGAAAGATGCCGCCCTTCGTCTCGATGACGCCCGGCCACACCGGAAACACCGTGAACGTCACATCGACGGGAACCGTTGGCGGGAGATGCCCCGTCACGACATAGGAGCTCTGATCGTCGATCGCGATCCAGCGATAGGCATTGTCGGGATTGTCGATGCCGCAACGCGACCCCGGCACCTCGCGGCCGAACCAGCGATGCGGCATGTTGATGCCCCAGTAGACCTTCGGATCATCGGGGTGGTCGCACGCGGCGATGGCGCAGGCACCGAAGGACAGTTCGTTGAGATCGAGTTCGAGCGTTGCCTGGCCGGCGGCGCTCCGCGCACGCGGGTCGGATTGCATGATGCGTCGACCGCGTTCCATCGCACGCGCCACGGGATGAGAACGGTACAGCCGCATCGCAAGATCCTCGAGTGCGACTTGATCGGACGTCGCGAGCGGATTGCCGCTCGCGACATCTTGCGGGGCGAGCGGCGTCATGTCGGCCCACCCGATCGTAACGCCGTCGCAGGCGGCGAGAGCGACTGTGGCGCCGATGCGAGCGATGAGCGTTCGCCGTGTGAGCGTGCCTTCATCTGTACCCTCATGCGTATCGCTCCGTTCATGTTCGCGACATTGCAGCTGCTCGCGAGCGTCTTCAAGTTATCACACCGGCGCGGCGGCAATCACCTAACATGCCTTCGATACCCAAGTGCTGCCAGCGGCGGATTGGTTCGAAAACCGAGGTGTGCAACGTGAGCAAGATCGACTTTACGGGCCGCGTGGCCATTGTCACGGGGGCTGGCGGCGGGTTGGGTCGCGACTACGCGCTGCAGCTCGCCGCCCGCGGCGCGGCCGTGGTCGTCAATGACCTCGGCAGCACGACGACAGGCGCGGGAGAGGACCGCGCGCTTGCGGATGCAGTGGTGCGCGCGATTGTGAAATCCGGCGGGCGAGCGATCGCGAATTACGACTCGGTCTCGACACGCGCCGGGGCCGAGGCCCTCATCGCGGCTGCCTTGGAGCATTTCGGTCGGGTCGACATCCTCATTAACAACGCGGGGAATCAGCGCAACGGCCGCATCGAGCTACTATCGGATGAGGATTTTGACGCGGTGCTGGCCGTCCATCTTCGAGGGGCCTTCTATGTCAGTCAGTTGGCCTACCAGCAAATGCTCGAGCAGCGCTATGGCCGCTTGATCTTTACCTCCTCGGCGTCCGGGCTCTTCGGTCACTATATCCGGGCGAACTATGCCGCTGCCAAGGCCGGGCTCGTCGGCTTGATGCATTCGTTTGCGCTCGAGGGCGCACACGCCGGCGTGCTGGCGAATGCCTTGCTGCCTACTGCCGCGTCGCGTCTCGGGCAGGCCCCGGCGCAGACGATTCGTGCCGAGTGGGAGGCGTTCCAACCTCAGAACGTCGCCGGTATCGAGCGCATCGGCGCGAAGATTCGAGTGGAATACGTAACGCCCCTCGTGCTTTATCTGGCGAGTGAGGCGTGCACGAGCAGCCACGGGATCTGGTCGGCGACCGGCGGGCGCTACGCCCGGGTCTTCGTCGGAGTCACGCGCGGGTGGCTCGGTCCGGCGGATCGGCCGGCCACGGCCGAGGAAATCGAAGCGCACCTCGCACAGATCGAGGATCGTGACGGCTTTACGGAACCCCACAGCGTGTCTGAGGAGCTCGCCGAGGTCGTGCGCCACACGCTCGAGCGCTAAAGGCCAACCGCAGGCGCTGGGCAGACGTCCGGCGCGCGTTAGTGCGATGGGCGCCCTCGGATCTGCGATAATATGTATGGTATTCATATAGTTGAATTCCGAGAGGATAATTACCAGCCAATGACATCACGATTGTTCGATTTGAAGGGACGGGTGGCGATCGTGACCGGCTCCAGCCGCGGACTCGGGCTCGCGAGCGCCGTGGCGCTGGCGGAGCATGGCGCGCGGGTGGTGATATCAGGGCGCAAGGCCGAGCCGTGCGAGGCCGCGGCCGCTCAGATTCGCGCCGCGGGCGGAGAGGCGATGGCCGTGCCCTGCAACATCGGACGCAAGGAAGAGCTGCAGTCCCTGGTCGAGCGGACGATCGAGACGTGGAATCGGGTGGACATCGTGATGGCGAACGCGGCCATCCACCCGTGGACGGGCTCGGTACTGGATCTCAAAGAAGAGACGTTCAACAAGTTCATGCAGGTCAATGTGCAGAGCCATATCTGGCTCGCGCAGATGACCGTGCCCGGCATGCTGCAGCGAGGCTACGGGCGCTTCATCGTCGTGGCCTCAATCGTCGGGCTTCTCGGCGATGCGGTCACCGGCACCTACGGGCTGACCAAAGCCGCCGACATGCAGTTCGTGCGGAACATGGCGGTGGAATTCGCCAGTAAAGGCATCACCGCCAACTGTATCGCCCCCGGTACCTTCAAGACCGAAATGGCGCGCTCGCAGTGGGAGAATGAGGCACTCGTGAAGTGGTACTACGGGCGCAATCCGTCGCAGCGATTTGGCGAAGTGGAAGAGATCGCCGGTCTGGCGGTGCTCCTGGCATCACCGTCCGGTGGGTATATCAACGGTCAAACCATTGCGGTCGATGGCGGCCACACCGTTTCCTTCCAGTGACCGCCCGGCCTCTTCGGCCACGGGGCGTCAGCTCGCGCCGCGGCCGCCGTCAATGAGATAGTCGGCCCCGGTGATGTGTGGGGCCTCATCGGAGGCCAAGAACGAGCAGAGCGCGGCCACTTCCTCCGGTTCGCAGATCCGACCCTGCGGAACTCGCGCGGCCAGCATGTCCTTGAGCTCCTGACTTTGTTTCTCGACCAGGGGGGTGCGTGTGACCCCGGGGCAGACGGCGTTGATGCGAATGTTGTCGCGCGCATATTCCAGGGCCGCCGTGCGCGTGAGCATCAGCAAGGCACCCTTGGAAGTGATGTACGGGGATGAGTGAGGCGTCGCCCGGTGACTGCCGATCGAGGCCATATTGATCACCGACCCGCCGCCGCTCGCCAGCATCAGCTTGAGCGCGTGCTTCAACACCAAAAACGCACCCCGGACGTTGACGTTCATCACCCGATCCCATTCGGCCGGATCCGTCTCATGGATTCGAGCCTGGACTCGATTGCCAACCCCCGCGTTATTGACCAGGATGTCGAGCCGCCCAAATTTTTGGCGACAGTGATCCATGAGCGCGATCACCTGCGCCTCTTCGGTCACATCGCAGCGAAAGAACTCCATGCCATCGCCCATCATCGCGGCAATGTGTGCCGCGCTGTCGCTCGCGGTGACGCCCACCACATGCGCGCCGTCCTTCACGAATCGTGTGGCTACGGCTTGGCCGAGGCCGTTACCGGCGCCCGTCACGACCGCAACTTTGTTCTGGAGCCTAATGGGTTGCTTCCTCGGTAGGTTTTCGGGAACCGGCGATCACGGTCTATAGCGGGTACTGCCCGATGCGCGAGCGCTTAGTGTGGATCAGGTCGCTCGCGTTGAGAAGGTGCAACCGACGGGTTTCGACTCAGCGTCTTGCGGTCCGATATCCCTGCGCACTCGTGCCCGTGAAGCGGCGAAACACTTTCGCAAAGGCATGGGTGTCCTCATAGCCCACGAGCCCGGCGATTTCCTGCACAGGGCGATTGGTCCGGAGCAGCAGCTGTTGCGCCGCCTCCATGCGGATCTTGCGCACGTAATCACGAGGATTCATCGCGAGGTGCCGGCGAAAATGGCGCAGCAGTGTCTGCTGGCTTACCGCCATGGCATCGGCCAACTCGGTGATGCGCAACGGCTGGGCGACGCGATCTTCGAGCCAGAGCTGCGCGCGCGCCACGAGCTCATCCTGCGCCAGCTGATCTTCCGCAATCTGATTGAGCCCCGCGATATCGCCGAACCAGCGTGCGAGCTCCGGCGTCGTTCCGAGCTCGAGAAGCCGCGACAGGAGCTGCGTATCCGCCGCAAGTCCCGTGGCCGTGATCACTCGACCCTGCTCCACCCAGGGCTTGCGATGATCGACTCGGATCGCGGGGAAGCGCTGCCGAAAGAGTGGAATCAGCGGGCGGGAGAGGGCGGCGACGCCTTTCAACAATTGGGCGTGCGCCAGCACGAACACGGCGGCGCCGCTCGCGGAAATCACGGCACCGCCCTGATACTGCCGGCGCAGCCACTCGCAAAGGCGGCTCGCATCTGCCAGCCGCGCATCGAGCGGCTCCTCTCCACCGACGACGAATCCCGGGATGTGGATGAGTGCATAGCGTGCATCGTCACTCAAGCCCTCATCGGCGCTGATGCGTCGTCCACCGGCGATCCGTACGGCTCGACCGTTCGGCGTGAGCAGGCGAATCGGTGATTCCATGGCAAAGCGGGTGCGAGTCCCGAAACGCCGGCTCACATGTCCACGCACCAGCTCGAACGCATCGAGGAAAATGCCGAGACTCGACATATAGACGTTCTCGAGCGCTATCGCAGCAAAACCGCTCATCGAGCCTCGGGGGGTGTTGAATTCGCACCCACATAATGTCGTAATCAACCCTGCACTGCCAGCTTCTTGGTGCGAGCATGATGCGGGGAGTTGCCGGATCACCGGCACTGGCGGCAAGTCGGAGTATCCAATGCTAGGTGCGCAAAAGGTCTCTTCCGCACGGCGGGCCATGGGTCAGCTCAAGGTATCCAATCATCTGCTCGGCAATCGCGACGCCCTGAAACAGGCTTGGGAGCGCGATGGCTACTGGTACTTCAAGGGCGTGCTGGACCTTGAGGTCATCGCTGCGATGCGCGCCGTGTGGCTCGACTTCTTGAAGCGTGGTGGGATGATTGATCCGGATCGCAACGAAAACCGTTACAAGGGCCCGCAGCCGCCCGATGCGAACGAGTTAGAGGCCTTGAGCCGCCTCACCGAGTTCAACGAGCGCAACATTCACAAAATGTTGACCGAGAACCCCAAGATCAACGCGACGATGAAGCAGATTCTCGGCGATGATCCGTTCTGGCTGCCCATCGCAGAATACCGCGCCAATCCCCCCGGATGCGACCCGACGGCCGATCGCTTCATCTACCCCCATCAGGATGGTTTCTACAGCCGCGGCATGCCGATGAAGATCTGCTGGGTCCCCATCGATTTCGTGGACGAGGAGGTGGGTGGCTGCGCCTGGGTCGGTGGGGCGCATCGCGGGCCGATCTTGCACGACGTCAACAATCCGCCGCTTTTTCCCATCCCCCGCGAGCTCGTGCCGATGGAGGGGTGGCAACGCGCCAACTACGAGCCCGGCGACCTCGTCATTTTCGATCTCAATACGCCGCACAGCGGCCTCACTAATATTTCCAAGGACCGGTTCCGGCTCACCATGGATATCCGCGTCACCGAGGCTTCGGGCCCCACGCCGACCATCGGCCGGCTGGTGAGTCTCGGCGAGTCAGAGGTGACGGTGGTGGATGCCAAGAGCGGTCTCACCAAAAAGTATGCGGTCAGCGGCGAAACGTATGTCCGCAGCACCGACGGCAGGAAGCGCGAGGGCGCGGAGATTGCCGCCACCTTCAAGCCTGGTGAAGAGGTGATCGTCAACGCGATCGACGGCAGAAATGCCACCCTGGTGCGATCGATCCACTGATCCTCTCGACGGGCGCGATTAGCGTATCGCCGAGGCGGCAAATATACCCGACAGCCGCGAGGCCACGAGTCTCTGCGCCTCGCTCACCATGCGCTGAATGAGCTCGGCGCAGGTGGGAACGTCGTCAATCAGACCGATCGAGAGGCCTGCCGGGATCGCGCCCCCGTCGAAATCGCCGTCAGCGAGTGCCTTCATCCAACGCGGCGCTCCGACGAGCGGTGCGAGATCCTGGTGAGTGGCGCCCCCTTGTTTCTCGAGGGTGAGCGCTTCGGCGGAGACGGCGTTGCGCAGGACGCGGCTCGGATCACCGAGGCTGCGCCCGATGAGGACGGTGTCGCGTTCGCTCGCCGCGATCAATCGCTGCTTCAAGGCCAGGGGGACCGGCGACTCGGCGGTCAGCATAAAGCGCGTGCCCATGTTGATGCCTTCAGCACCCAACGCGAGCGCGGCGATGAGTCCGCGTGCATCGGCGACCCCGCCGCAGGCGAGTATCGGAATACGGAGCTTGGCTGCGGCGGCCGGCACCAAAATGAGTCCGGGAATGTCATCCCCGCCCGGATGCCCGGCACATTCGAATCCGTCCATGCTGACGGCGTCCGCACCGAGTTGTTCAGCCTTGAGGGCGTAACGGACTGCAGTGGCCTTGTGGACGATCTTGACGCCTGCGCGCTTCAACCGCTCGATGTACTTGGCGGGATTCGCGCCGGCGGTCTCGACGGCTGCCACACCGCCGTCGATGATCGCGGCGACGTAGCCGTCATAGTCGAGGCCCGCGAGCGACGGCAGAATGGTGAGATTCACGCCGAATGGACGCGCCGTCAGGCCGCGCGTCCGACGGATTTCATCAGCGAGCGCCGCCGCCGTCGGTTGCGTGTGGGCGGAAATGAAGCCGATGCCACCCGCGTTGCTCACCGCCGCCGCGAGTTCCGCCCGCGCCACCCAGCGCATACCGCCCTGGATGATGGGGTAATCGATCCCGAGCAGCTCGGTAATGCGCGTTTTGAGCACTGTTCTCTCCCGCGGCAGAGCGAAGGCGGACTAGCGACCTTCGAATTTGGCTGCGCGCTTCTCGATGAATGACTGGATCCCTTCCTTGGCATCCTCGCTGTTATAGAGGCGCTTTTGGGTCGCAGCGATGGCGGCGACCGCCGTCTGCCAGCCTTGATCCTGCGCGAGGCGCGCGTTCTCCATCATGGCGTAGACCGCGAGCGGCGCCTGCTCGGCGATGCGCTCCGCGCAGGCCAGTGCTCGTCGGAATTCCTCGCCAGCCGGGACCACCTCCTGGACAAAGTTGCAGCGCAGAGCTTCTGCCGCACTGAACTCATCGCCGGTGAGAAGCAATTTCATCGCATTGCCCCAGCCGGCGCGCTCGACCATCCGGAAGGTCGCCCCGCAGCCCGCCATGATGCCGCGCTTCACTTCGAGCTGCGAGAATCGACAGCTCTCCGCCGCGATCGCGATGTCCGAGGCGAGCATGAGCTCGACCGCGACGGTGAAACAGATGCCCTTGAGGGCAATGACCAGGGGTTTGGTGCGAAAGGGGGCGCGCAAATTGAACGGATCCACCTCTTCGGGGGGATAGAGCGGCTTGCCCGCCTGGCGCAACGGCGCGATCTTCGGCATGTCGAGCCCGGCCGTGAAATGGTCGCCCTCCGCATAAAGCACGGCGCAGCGCAGTTCGTGCGCGCGCTCGAGCAGTGTGCACGCCCGTGCCAGCTCGGCGAACATCTTCGGTGTGAAGCCATTGCGCTTCTCGGGCCGATCGATGCCGATCAGCAGCACGTGGCCGCGCGTCTCTGTCTTTACCTCTCCATCGGGGTCGCGCATGGCTAGTAGTTGGTGCTCGACGACAGCTCGGCCCAATCGTCGTAGTCCTTGACGACGGACGCCGTGCGCCGCCGCAGCATCGTGAGCGCGTCGAGACCGAGCACGAGCCGCAAGGGCGGATGGGCTGCATCGACCACACGCAGGATCGCGACGGCCGCCTTTGCCGGGTCGCCGGGCTCCTTGCCGTGATATTGCGTGAACGTGTCGCGCACTTGTCCCGCGGGCGTCTTCGCGTATTCGCTCATCACACGTTTCGCCCGTGCAGGGGACGTGCCGGAGAACTCGGTGCGAAAGCCGCCCGGCTCGACAATCGTCACCTTGATGCCGAACGGCGCGACTTCACCCGCCAAGGATTCGCTGAGGCCCTCGACTGCAAACTTGGACGCGCAGTAAATGCCGAAGCTCGGAATGCCCATCGAGCCGGCCACCGAGGAGATATTGACGATATGACCGCTTCCTTGCGCGCGCATGCCGGGCAGCACCGCCCGCACGAGCTCCAACAGCCCGAAGAAATTGGTGTCGAACTGGCGGCGGATCTCGCTCTCGCTCAGCTCCTCGACGAGGCCGAGCTGACCGTAGCCTGCATTGTTGACGAGTACGTCAACCCGGGTGAGCCGCTCGGTGACTTCCCTGACCACACGCGGAATGGTGACCAAGTCCGTTACATCGAGCCGGAATGCGTGGGCGCGTCCCGGCGCCAGCGCGCGAAACTCCGCAAGCTGTGCCTCGGAGCGCAGGGTCCCCGCGACCGTATCGCCCCGGGCCAGCGCGGCCTTCGCGAGCTCGCGGCCGAACCCGCTCGATACGCCGGTGATGAGCCATGTCTTGCCCTGCTGCGCCAAGAATTTCCTCCGCCGCCGCGTTCACAAATCCGTACGACGTTCGAATAATATACCGCCCCGCGGCCTTGAGGCCAAGCACATTTCCTCGCTCTTGCCCGGCTCAGAGGAGCTTCAGATGCTTGAGGTCCTTGAGGTACTTCAGGATAAATTCACGTGATAAGTGCGGGATATCCTTCTCCGGTCCCACTTCGTAGCGGCGCACATCGGTGCGAAAGCGCGTGGCCGAGACCGCCGCACCCGACTGCGCGGTCGTGGGATGCTGCCAAGGACGCAGGAGCGCAAGCGATGACTGGTTGCGTTGTTTCTCGGGCAGCGCGCGCAGCGCCGTCTCGAAGCGGCGGTACCAGTCCGCGTAATCCCCGATCCGGCGAATGGGATATCCCGCATCGATCGCCCAGTCGACGAAGCTGTCGAGCGAGATGCCGTCATCGTGGGGGTTCACGACATGGTAGGTGCGAAAGCCGCCGACCGCGTGCGCGCCGAGCGTGGCCACCGCAGCGGCCGTGAAGTCGACGGGCAGCCCGTCGTAGTGAGGCCGGGCATTGCCCGTATAGAAGGAGCGCGGCGCCAGCCCCGTGGCGAGGATGCTGTACAGCCAGCGGGTGAACATGTCGGGGACGTTGATCTGTCCGCGGTATTGGCTGTGAGCCAGAATCATGTCCGAGCGAAAGACCGATACGGGGAGTCCGAAGCGCTGGTGCGCATCGCGCAGCAGCACTTCACCGGCCCACTTGCTGTTCGCGTAGCCATCCGCGTATCGGTCACTACCCAGGCGGCGAACGGGCATGGCCGTGCGCACATCGCAATCCTCATCGATCGGCGCGTGCCGCGGAATCATGGCGGCCGCGACGGTCGACACGTTGTTGAGGGGTTTGAGGCGTTCGGTGATGGCGAGGCGAATGAGCTCAGCGGTGCCCACCACGTTGGCGCCGAAGAGCTGCGGGTAGGGCAGCACGTGGTTCACGAAGGCCGCCGGGTGCACGATGAGGTCGACCGTCTCGGCCAGAGTCCGCCACTCGCCCGGCGCGAGACCGAGATCGCGCTCGGCGAGGTCCCCGGGTAGCACCTCAAGCTGCGTATGCGCGAGTGACTCGAAGAGCGAGGAGAGCTGCGCGTCGTTACTGTCGTATGCGGCGGCGACGCGCCGTTTAGCGTCGGCCGCATCGCGTCCGCGCGCGATCGAGATCACGCGCCCGCCGACGGCGGCCATCCGCTGCATCCATTCCAGGCAGAGAAAGCGCCCGAGGTAGCCGGTCGCGCCGGTCACGAGCACGGTGCGGATGTCCTTCGCGGGCGCCGCCGCGCGCGTCGCCCCTTCGAGAGTCTCTTGATCCAGGAACCGGTCCAGCGTCAGATCGCTCGCGCGGATCTCCACCGCGCGACGGCCGTGGACCGAGGCGAAGGTCGGCCTGGCCGAGGCTGTTTCGCGGGCGCGCTCGATGTACTGCGCGACCTGCTGGAGGCTTCCCGCCGGACTGTTGATGAGGTTTGCCGGCACTTCGACTTCGTAAATGTCCTCGAGCAACACGGAACAGGCGAGTGCCGAAAGGGAATCCCCGCCCAAGTCCGCAAAACAAATGCTCGAGGAGAGATCGGCCGCCTCGGTGCCGAGTGTCGCCCGGACGGCGCGCATCACCGTGTCGAGCACCGGTGCGTGCCGTGCGGCCGAGCGGAGCGCCGTAAGTTCTCCCGCCTGAGTGGCGGCGATGCCCTCATAGAGCTTTTCCAGCGCCGCGCCGTAGCGCGCCTTGAATTTCGGGCGCTGATACTTGCCGATCCCGGCCAACAGACCGTTCGCGACGCTGAAGGGCTCGCATTCGACGATGAAGTCGCGGGGCACCTCGAAGGCGGCGAGTTGCTCGGCTCGTGCGACCGCGTTGAGGGCGTCGCGGAGCACGGCTTTGGTGTCTTCCGGCGCGACGCCCATCGTGCGCAGCGTCTCTTGATTCGGTACGACGACACCGACGAGGTAGGAGCGCTCGCTCGTGCCATAGAGATACACCTGGCGGATCGCGGCATGGCCGTTCGTGTAGAGCGCCTCGAGCCGTGAGATCGCGACGAACTCGCCTTGGGCGAGTTTCAGGACGTTGTTTCGTCGGTCGACGTACACCAAGTGATCCGGGCTCACCTCGGCCATGATGTCGCCGGTGTGGTAATAGCCCGCGGCATCGATGACTTCGGCGGTCGCTTCGGGCCGCTTGAAGTAGCCCAGCATGATGCTTCGCGTCTTGACCAGAAGCTCGCCGCGCGGATGCGGCTTGTCGGTTTTGAAGTAGCCGAGCTCGGGCACGTCCTCGAGCCGGTAATCGATCACCGGGGGCTTCATGACGCGGGTGTTGTGCACGGCGCCCGAGATCTCCGTGGTGCCATAGTTGTCGTTGAGCGGAAAGCCCAAGCACGACTCGATGAACTCGCGCAGCTCCGGTGCGAGTGGAGCGGAGCCAAAAACACCGTTGAGCAGCCGTCCGCCCAAGACCTGGTGGCGGAATTCAAGGAGAATCTCCCGTTTGAGTGCCTCGAGATCGTTCGTGCGCGACGCGCGCCGTTCGATCTCGACCTGGTAGCGCTGATAGATCATCTCGCAGAGCCTCGGCACGATGCTCATGAAGGTCGGCCGGACGAGCTTGATGTCATGGAACAGCTCCGAGAGGTCGCTCTTCGCCGTGAAGTACACTGTGCCCCCGCATCCCAACGTCTGAAATACGCCGCTGCGCCCAAACGAGTGATTCATCGGCATGTAGTGCAGCAGCAGGAGCGGGATCGCCGTCACGGTGCGCAACGTCGGCTTGACCATCGCCTCGGGATACATGGCGCCTTTGGGGAGACCCATGCTTCCCGATGTGTAGTAGATCGTGCAGAGGCGCTGGTCGATGCCGGGCTCGGCGTAGAGGGGCGCGGCGGGGAGCGCCCGACCCAAGGCGCAGAGCTCATCGAGCGTGATCAGCAGTTGGCCGAGACCTGCGGCCTCGAGGCGGGCGCGCGCGCGCTCATAGGATTCGCGTTCCTCATCCACTTGCGGGTGATAGTTGAACAGGAGCAGACCCGCGGGTGCGTGACCCTTGAGAACGAGCTCCACCGAGGTGTGCAGGCATTCGAGGCTCGTGGCGAGCCAGCGGGGCTCGACCTCTTTCACGATGTCGATGAGCTGCGCCGTGGGCGCATTCGTTTGCAGCGGCACGACGACTGCACCATTGTGCACGGCGGCGAGATCGACCGTGGCAAAATCGATACCGGCGAAAGCGATGATGCAGAGAAAGTCATTCGCGCGAAGGCCTTGCGCTCCCCGCTGGTACCAGAACGCCGCGAGCGCGCGCGCCCGTTCCCAGAGCTCCGCGTAACTCACACTCTCGTAACGCTTCAGTTGCTCGCAGCGCGTGCGGCCGGTCGCGGGATCCGTCACGAAGCGCGTGGCGCGCTCGGCGAGGGCAGGCCGTGCGGCATACGCTTCCAGGCAGGTGGCGAGCACTTGAGCCAGCCCGAGCTCGGGACGGCATTTCGCCTCGGCGACGCTTGCGAGTGGCAGGGCGTCGCGGAATTGCGCGTCGCTCGTCTTCAACGCCTCGAAACGTTCCCGGATGTGATCCACGGAATTCATCGATAAGAGTGCCGGCAACGGCTGTGCGGTGTTCATGAGTCGTTATCCCTTGGCCAGGGCGACGCTTGGCCTTGCGGTTCCCGTGTGTGCCATCGGCGGCGTGGGCGGATAGGCGATGCGCTTCAGCAAGTCGTGCAGAAGCTCGTACTCGTTGCGATCGACGGCCTGAAGAACCCGGTTCTGCGCTTCGACCACGCGCGGAATGCACAGCCGTGTGACCTCGCTTCCGGCCGGCGTCAATTGCAGCGTGATCACCCGCCGGTCCTCGCGGCTGCGCTTACGCGCGAGGAGCTTGCGCTTCTCGAGACCATTGAGCGTATAGGTGATGGCGGCGCTGTGGCGGTAGCGCAGGCGAGCGAGTTCGGAGGGGTTCGTGGCCTTGCCGCGGTAAATCGCGTGCAGCGCGCCGAACTGCTCGGCCGTCACGTCGTACTCGGCGAGCGCCACATCGATTTCATCGACGATCCGGTTCATGCAGCGGCCGAGCAGGAAGCCCAACGAGTCCTCGGTTCGGTAGGAGCTCGTCGTGTAGATGCCCATGGCGTATTCCCCGAAAACCCAGCCCGGCTGCATTTTAATACAAATTTTAGCTAAAACTTTAGGTTTCGATCGCCGAGAGTTGAGGATAGGGCCGGACGGGATCCGTCTTGCCGTCCCAGCTCAGGTGCGCGCGCTGCATCCCCTCGAGCGCGACGAATACGGCATCGCGCAATTCCTGTAGCTCGGTGAACACCCCTAGGACGGACAAGGTGTCGACGAAGTACGATCGGCCGAAACCCGGAACCTCGCCACCCGCGATGACCGGGCAGCCCAGGGCCGCAAAGCGGGCGATCTCGGCGTCGAGGTTGGCACTGCGCAGCCAGAAATGATGGATGCCCTCGCCCCGAGTATCCAGAATCTCGTGAAAGATGGAGGGGCCCGGGTGCCGCGGCTCGAGCAATTCGATGTTGAGCGATCCCGAATAGCCGACCGCGACTCGGACGTCGAGCGTCGTCGGCTGGCCTCGGTAATGTTGCCCTTCGTCCAGCCTGAAGTCAGCGACGTAGAACGGCCCGGCGCGGTATACCTCGGTCCATGTCTTAAGGGCGCGCTCGAGATCGCGAACGACGTAGCAGATCTGGGCGATGCCTTCGACGGGCGGCAACATCATTGTAGTCCGAAGCGACGGCTGTAATCGGCAAAGAGGCGCGCGATGTCTTGGGTTTTCAGACCGAAGTTCTCGAGCGAGTACGGATAGCGGCCGTAGCGGTCGGACCGGTGTGCGAGATCATCGAGCCAAACGCGCATCCGTCGCTCGAACTCCGGTGTACAGCTCAGGTTAAATTGACGATAGATCCGCTGGATCGTGGCGATGGGATCCCGGGCGACATCTTTGAACTTCAGGTGCACGATCCGTGGATCCTCGATCAGCGGATCGGCGAGCACGCGGTCGATACTCGCGCGCGTCGCGTCGATGTAGCCGCGAGCGAACTCCGGCCAGTCCATTCGGCCCTTGGTGATGGCGTGATAGAGCACTGAGGCGATCGCGAGCGTTGACCGGTGCACCTCCACCGGATCGCGATGAGGCCAAATGCAGACGGCGTCGGGAAACTCGGCAAAGAGCTCCTTCAGCTGGAACTGATGCGCGCAGCCCTTGACCACCCAGCGCTGGGGCGGCGTGTTCCACTGCAGATGTTGCAAGAATTCCTTCTGGAAGGCGTAACTACCACGCGGATCGGCCGTGTCTCCCAGACTCATGATCACGAGCGCCGGGATGTGGTACAGAAGGGTGGGGTAGAGGTTCTGGAAATCGATCGTGTGGATTTCCTCATCCTCGATCAGGGCGTTGACGCCCTCATCCCAGTAGGGATGCATCGTCAAGATACCGAGCGCGAGTCCGGTAAAACCGTCGATCGCTCGTCGAGCCGCCTCGATACGCCCCTTCGCGACCGGCATTTCTCCGGGAGGAGGCGACGGTTGATGCGTGTGCCACCAGAGCGGAGCGCGGTGTGCCGGGTCCTCTGCCAGGAGTGATTGGAGCAGTGTCGTGCCGGTGCGCGAATAGCCGATCACGAAGATCGGTCGGTCGATCCGCTCGGCCGCGATGCCCGGGAGGCGCTTGCGATCCACGGCAAGCAGCAAACGGGTGATGACCACCTCGAGGATCTGCCGGCGCGCCGCGGCCGACTCTTCGGCGGAGAGACGGCCGTGCTCGTTGAGCCACTCCGTGAACTTCGTGAGCCGCGCGACAAAGCCCGCATCAAGCACGCCGAAGTGGCCTGTCGCATAACCGGCGGCTTTCACAATTTCGCCTGAATCGAGTGGCGCGGACATCACCTGAACTCCCCTCTGCCTAATCCCAGCACGCTCATGGAGCGCGGCGTCAATGATCGCGAAAGCGGCGCTGGAAGGCGGATCGCCGGCGATCGAGCTGTTGGTCTCGCTCGCCGGCCTTCACGCGTTTCACGCCGGCAGGCAGCATCGACTCAAGCTCCTTGAGCTTGACGACTCGCGACTCGATTTGCGGCGCTTGGGTCCCCTCGGTGACCGGTAATCCCTGCCAGCGGTGCAGTGCATAGAGCTCACGGAGTCCCCCCGTATCCAGCCAGTTCGCGACGCCGGGATCGCGATGGGCCACGACCAGCGTGTAGCGGCCGTCTTCGTTCGGTGCCATCTGGGCGTCGTTAAGGCTAGTCTGTCGCGTCCAATATTCAATGCTTCGATACCATACGTCGTGCAATACAAAGTTTCGATAGGCCGCCCCGGCCGCGGTGCTGGTGATGATCATCGCCTCGTCATCCGCGAGCCGGATGAGGCCTTGGCTCCCCATCTGGGTCCGCAGGCCGCCCACCGGCCCGGAGCTTCGCGGTTCTCGCATCATGTTGACCGGAAAATTGTAATTCAATCGCGTGAACCAGTAGAGCAAGTACACATCGCTCACCATGTATGTTGCCGCACGCTCGGCCATGACTTGCTCGCTCGGAGACTCACTCCGCACCGGGTCGAGGCGCTCGACCCGCAATGCATTGGGCGCCTCCTTTTCCCAGTCGCCCATGGAATCGCGAACGAAGACGTACAGGGCCCCGGGCTTGAGTTCGAGATGATTGAGGCGGCCTCGGGCGGGCGTGTCATCCACGGTGATGGTGAATGTCCCGTCCGCGTCGACCTTCACCTCGTGATCCTCGAGCAGCGAGAGGGTCACCGAGGTGGCGGTATTGGCGACCAGCGCGTACGTGACATTGCTGATGCCGCCGGGCGAGCGCCGGCCATGGATCTCGTAACGACCCGACGCCTCCACGGGGATTAATCGATAGGCATTGTCGGGATTGTCGCCACCCCAGCGCGAGCCCGGCACGTCGCGTCCGAACCAGTGCGCCGCGGGCGAGTAGGAGCGCACTACCCGGGGCCGCGCGGGATCGCTGTTGGCGGCCTTGATGGCGTAGTTGAACGTGTACTCATCCATCATGGCCTCAAAGAGCGCCATTTGCGCACCGGCGGTGTACTCCGTGACGGAGCGCCAGAGGAGCGAGGCGTGCTTACGCGCCTCGTGGACCTCTCGGCGCGCGATCAGGCGCAGCGCGATGTCCTCGATCTCTCGTTGATCGACCGTCGCGCACGGGTTCTCGGCGGAGAGGAAATGCTCATCGTGGGCTGGAGGCATGGTCGGGCTCACTCGAGACGCATCAGCGACTCGTTCGTATAGGGGTGGAGGCTGTCGGCGCGGCCTTCTTTAAGCACTCGCGGCCAATCGGGGTTTGCGATCAGCGCGCGGCCGACCGCCACAAGGTCGAACTCGTCACGGTCGAGTTTCTCGAGCAGGGGATCGAGGCTCGCCAACGCGGAGTCCGACAGACTGAAGCCTTCCTCGTCAATCCAGTTCGAGCGGGCAAGGCCGACGGATCCGACCGTCATGGTCGGCTTGCCGGTGAGCTTCTTGGTCCAGCCGGCAAGATTCAGCGGACTGCCGTCGAACTCGGGTTCCCAGAAGCGCCGGGTCGAGCAATCGAATAAATCGACGCCCGCATCGACCAGGGGAGCGAGGAACTTCTCGAGCTCGTGCGGCGTTCGCGCGAGCTTGACGTGATAGTCCTGTTGTTTCCATTGCGACCAGCGGAAGAAGAGCGGGAATTCTGCACCCACCTGCCGGCGGCATTCGGCGATCAGCTCCGCGGCGAAACGAGTGCGAGACACGAGGTCACCACCGTAACGGTCATCGCGGCGATTGGTACGCTCCCAGAAGAACTGATCGATGATGTATCCATGAGCGCCGTGTATCTCGACGCCGTCGCAGCCGATGTCGCGCGCCAACCGGGCCGCGCGCGCGAACGCGTCAACGACCGCATCGATGTCGGCCTGCGACATCGGGCGATTGACGCGCTGAGGCGTCTCGATCGCATTCACCCACCCCACCCGATGGACCAGGGGCTCCGCCCAACCCGAAGGGCCAATCGGCGCGAGCGGCGAGTTGGGAATCTGCTCCGAGGGGCCCAATCCGCGCAGCACACCGGCATGCCAGATCTGTGGCATGAACGCACCGCCCGCATCATGGACGGTGCTCGCGACGTCGCGCCAGCCGGCGAGCGCTTCCGTGCCATGAAAGTGCGCGTGCATCACGTCCGTCGCCGCGACCGGATGCTCGACCGCGCTCGCCTCGCCGATACAGAGCGCGACGCCGCCGGCAGCGCGCCGACGGAAGTAATCGCGATAATCGCTCCCGACCACCCCGCCCCGGGCAAAGTTGCGGCCCATCGGCGACATCACGATGCGATTGGCGAGGCGCAGCGACTTCAAACGGAAGGGCCGGAACAGCGCCGACAGATCACGACTCATCGGACCCGCCTAAAGGTTCGCGCCGGGCTCGAATACGGGCGCGACCAGGTGCTGGCCGCCGTCCGCCAAGACGGGATGCCCGACGATGAAGCAACTCTCGTCGCAGAGGAGAAACAGAAACGCGCCGCCAAAATCCTCCACAGGATCGCCCAGCCGCTGCAGGGCCACGCCGCGGATCCGCTGATCGATGGCCTGTGCGCGTGATTCGCGCCAGGTGCGAAACTCCGGCACATCGAGGGCGCCGGGACCGAGATAGTTGACGAGGATGCCGTCCTTGGCCCACTCGACGCCCACCGCTCGACTCAAGCCCTGCAGCGCGTAGTCTGAGGTTACCCGATCGGACAGGTGGGCGAAGGCGCTCGCCCCGTACACCGAACCGACGTTGACGACGCGTCCGCGCGAGGCCTTCAGATAAGGATAGGCGGCGCGCATGGTCTCGGTGATCGCCTGAAGCGCGGTAAACACGTCCGCAAAATCCGCCGGCGATTTGTCGATAAAGGGCAACCAGTGGCAGGCATCCGGAACGAAATTCACCAATGCGTCGACGGATCCGAGGCGCTCGGCCATGTCTTCGAGGGCCTGTGCCGTGGCCGCCACCGGCAATACCGTGGCGCCCTCGCTCGAGGCGCGCTCGGTCGCCGCGCGGCCCAGCGTCGAGTCGCCGCCGGTCATGAGCACCACCTTGCCGTCCAGCTGGCCGCTCATGATGACACCGCCTGTGCGTTTTGATGTCTGCCCGCATGAATATCGGTATCGACCGCATGATCGTTGGGCGGCCGCGCCAACCAGGCGCCGCCGTCCACAAAGAAATTCTGGCCGGTGATGAAGCGGCCATTGCGCGACACCAAGCCCAGCACCGCACCGGCGATATCGATCTCGCAGTCCCCCATGCGGCGCATGGGGATGGTGGCGCAGATGGCCTCGTGCACGCCCGGATTGGCATTGGCGTAGACGCGGTAGGCGTAGCTGTCGCCCGCCGGGGTGATGGTATTGACGGTGATGCCGTACTTGCCGAACTCATTCGCGGCGCTTCGGGTGAGCGCCTCGTTCGCCGCCTTGGTGATGTTGTAATCGCTCGAATAGGGCATGCCGTTCAATGCCCAATGGGAGCTGAAATTAATGAAGCGGCCGCCACTTTTCTGACGGACGATGTAAGGCACGGCCGCCTGCATGGTCCAGAGCGAGTGATAGAACCCGGTCGCGAGCGTCATGGCGTAGTCGCCATCAGGTTTGTCGAGCATCGGCTTGAGCGGCGCGATGCCTTGGGCGTTGTTGACGACGATGTCCACCCGCCCGAAGTGCCGGACGGCCTCGTGAACGACGCCTTGTACCTGCGTCTTGATACCGACATCGGCTGTGACGTAGCGCGAGCGTGCCTGTGCCTCCGGAATCGCTTGGATCAAGGGCTGCATCTGCGCATCGTTCTCTGGATTGCGCGAGCAGTAGACCACCCGCGCCCCCTCTTTGAGGAAGCGCAAGACGATGCCGCGGCCGATGCCCTGCGTGCCACCGGTCACGACCGCGACCCGACCGTCCAACCGTCCCATAGGCTCCCCCGCGGTGCCGTCAACGTGCTCGAGCGGGATTACTGTACTCGGTAAAGTGATTAGGGCGCAAGGGCCGAGCGCGTCCGAGCGGATCGGCCGGGTCGATCCGCATCTGAAGCCGGCGCAAGGTGCGGCCCAGTTGGCGCCGCTCGGCCGGCGAAAGCTTAAGCACCGCGCGAATGTGCTTGGCGTAGCGGTGGCGAAAGCGCTTGCGCAGCATCGTGAGCGCCGAGTCGGTGAGACGCACCGTCTGGATGCGGCGATCCTTCGGATTGACGCTCCTCTCGACGTGACCCAGGCGTTCCAGCCGCTTCACGCGCTTGCCGATGCCGGCGAAGGAGATCAGGAAGTGATCTTTCAGAAGCGCTGCCGAGCTCTCATACGGGGGACCGAGACGCCGCAAGGCGTCGAGCACCATGACCTCGCCCGCGCTTAAGCCGATGGAGTGCGCCTCGCGCTTGAATTCGCGCTCCATGAGGCCTGCCAGGGTCGCGATCCGGATGACCAGCGCGTAGGCTTCCGCCGCCGCGCCCGAAACCTCGGTCGCCCAGACCGCCGCAGCCGCCTCGATTGGATCGTCGTGGGCGAAGGCGCGGTCGCTCGCCTGTGCGGCACGCAGAGCCCGCTCGGGGCGAGAGGGGAATTTTGCCCCGGGGCGCAAGCGCCGGCCTGGGGCGCTCTCGAGAATGTCCTGCTGCTTGAGCTCGGTGACGATGGTGGCAGCCCAGGACTTCGCTCGATAACCCCAGAGGCGGGCGAGGGCGGATAGCGGCGGGATGCTGCGGTGCTTCGCGTAGTGGTCGGACAGCGCCTCGATATGGGGGGTGAGATCACTTAAGGTCACGGCAGGGGCTCCTCGAAAAGGATTTCGACTATACAGAACGATCGTTCTGTATTCGAGACTTATCCCTCGGGGCGCCTGGGGCGACTCACCATCGACGGCGCAGTTGCGCCCCGACCCGGCGCTCATGCAGTGCCGTGGCGCGCTCGGCTGCGCTGGTCATGGGTGTTCCCGCGGGCAGATGACGATGCACATCCTCGAGCTTGATCGGCGTGAGGCGGGGGGTCGGATGCGAGCTGCAGCGATACCACCGTCCGATGAGCATGCCCCGGCGGTGGCCGCCGGTGTCGAGCCAATTGTGAATGCCGGGATCCTGGGCGGCGAGCACGGCGCGGAATTGGCCGTCGGCGTCGATCCGCGCCTGATGGCCGTTGAGACTCGTCTGTCGATGCACGAGCTCGATCTGATTCCACAGCGCATCGATGACTTGGACGTTCCAGTAGACGTGTTGCTCGGGGAGCTCGGTCTCGAGCAACAACGCTTCGCCCGGCTGCAAGTCGTAGACGCACTCGAAGTAGGCTTGCGGCCAATCGCCGCCGTTGCCGAGATCGCCGAAGCTCGTGAGCCGCATCCGGTGGGTAAGACCGGCATCGCGAGACTTTCGCACGTAGCCGATGGCGAGTTGCGACAGCCGCTTGACGTAGCCGCCGAACAAGGCGCGAAGCTGCCGATCGACCTCGGCGGCCGATCGCCGCGGCCGCAGCTCCGGGACGTCGAGTCGCTCAATAGCCACCCGGACATCGCGCTCGCGTCCCCAGTCATAGCAGAACTGACGGAGCAGCAGAAAGCGACTCTCGGGATGCAGGTAGAGCCAGTTCCCGGAGTCGCCGGCGGGTCGCTGCTCGCTGAAAATCACCTCGAAGCGGCCGTCCGCCTCGGTCTTGAGATCGGCGAGGTCATAGTTATTGAATCCGGGGCCGGGTGGATCGGCCATGCCGATCATGTGTTTGCCGGTGGCAAAGCCAAGCACGCGGGCCGTGCCGCGCTCGCCGGACACCCGATAGGTGCCGTGGCCCTCAACCGCCGAGTACCAGTAGACGGCATCGGGATTCGGCTGCGCGAGAAAGACCGAATTCTCAAACGGTGCCCAGTCGGGGTAGCGCGGGTCGGCTTGGAAGTAGAGAAAGTAGCCTTGCGCCAGATTCATCGCGAACTGCTGATAGAGTGCGGACCGGAGCTCCTCGTCCGCCGGGCCCCACACGAGTTGCTCGAGCTCGGCCGCCGCCTTGAGGAGATCGACGTACTGCGACCATGGCGCCAGCACGGGCTCCGTGGGCTTCGATGTCTCCATCATGCAGCACCCCCTGCGAGGGTAGGCGTGATGCGCACGGGGATCGCCGTCATCGTGGGCATCGCGTTGATGGGATCGAGAGCCGAGTCGGTGCTGATCAGCAAATTGCTGCAGGCGCCCGCAGCACGAAAATCGGGCGGATCCTCGGGCAGACCTCCCCAGCCGTGGGCGATCGAAACGACTCCGCGACGCATCGTGTCATCGGCCTCGAGACGCGTCACGATCGACCCATGCGCCGATTCTATGCGGACCTCCTGGCCGGCCGACAAGGCAAGCTGCTCGATATCCAGGGGGTGCAGGTAGGCCGAGTTGTAGGGCATCCGTCGCCGAATCGACGGGAGCCGGTGATACATCGTGTTTTGCACTTCCCGGAGTCTGCGCACGACAAGCCGATGAGTAAACCCGCGCGGCGGGGATTCCACCCGAACCGTTGCGAGTTCCTCATGGACATCGTCCGGCATGACATCGAAACGTCCTCGAGCCGAAGCCTCGGGCTCTTCTACGACTTGAGGCGCGACATCCACGAAGCCGCCGCCCGGCAGCTCGCGCAACACCGACAATGGCACCGCTCCGTGCCGTGCCAGCATCGCGAGCAGATCATCCGTCGTCGGCGCACTGTTCATATCGAGCGCCACACCGTCGAATATGATCTTCTTGCCGAGGCGGCGTGCCAGCGACCAGAACACGTACCAATCATCCACGACTTCAGCGCCCGCTGGCGGCTCGACGACCGGTATCGCGTACGCCGTGTAGGGACGCTGCACGACGATCGTTTCGTAATCTCTCGACGGCAGATCGCTGCGCTCGAACATCAACTTCGGCGGCAGCACATAATGCGAAAGCAGCGCCGTATTGGTGAGAAAGGGATCGATCGTCACCAACAGCTCGAGCTCGCGGAGCGCCGCCGTGATCTTACGTTGATCAGGAATTGCGTTAACCGGGTTGCCCGCATCGACGAACAAGGCGCGCACGCGGCCCCGCCCCGGTGTTGTGATCTCCTCGGCCAATACCCCGCTCATTTTTTGTCCAAAGATCATGCCGTAGCCCAGACGGCTCCTCGGCTCCCGCTCCCAGGAGCGCTGCGGTGGGATCACTTGAGCTCGACGTGAGTAGCGCGCGCCGATCACGCCCGGATTGGCCACCGGATCCCCGGGCCGCGCGTAGCGGCCGCACACCACATTGAGGCATTCAATCAAGTGCTCGGCCAGGTTTGAATGCGGCGCCATGTTTGGACCCGTACCGCTGGCGGCAGATCCGCGCCGGCACTCGTGCGCAAACAGACGTGCCGCGGCTCGTAGATCGCTTTCGACGACTCCCGTGCGTTCGACCACGTAATCCGCAGGGAAACTCGCGACCGCCGCACGCAGTCGATCGAATCCATGGACCCACTGCGCGCAAAACGCCTCGTCGTGCCACCCGGCCTCAATGATCAGGTGCAAAAGCCCCGCCATCAGCGTGACATCCTCACCCGGGTAGGGCTGCAGAAAAACATCCGCGAATCGCGCCGTTTCCGTATACCGCGGGTCGATCACGATCAGCTTGCCGCCCCGGGCCTTGAAGGCGCGCATCGCGTTCACCGGGTGTTGCAGGAAGAAATTGAAGGTCGATAGTGAGACGAGCGGATTCGTTCCAACGAACATCAATACTTCGGCCAGATCGAAGGGATCGCGACCGGCGGCCCAGCCGCCGAGACGTTCGAACGTGATCCATTTTGCCGATTGATCCACGGTCATGGTCGAGAAGAACGAGCGCGAGCCGAGCGCGTCGAGCCATGCCGGTAGCATGGAATTGGCGGTGCTGTTCGAATAGCTCATCGTGCCCCGAAATCCGGCGACCGCATCGGGTCCGTCCCGCTCGATGATGGTGTGCGTGAGCGCGGCAATCTCGTCGAGAGCCCGCTCGAGCTCGATCGGTTCGAATGTGCCGTCGGTACGCCGCTTCAGCGGATGTAACAGCCGTTCAGGACTGTATTGCGCTTCGTGGGCAGTGGTGCCTTTGATGCAGACGTAGCCTTGTGTCAGGGGATTCGATTTATCACCCTGGACGCCGACGATCCGGCCATCCTCAACCGTCAAGCGCAGCGCGCACATGCCCGCGCAGATCCGGCAGAAGGATCGTGCTTCTCGTGCATTCGCCGCGTACTGCCTCATGGTGGTGGGCTGGCACCCCAGCCGATCGTCCGACGGAACTCTCGCAGGTCAGCCGCGAACAAGTCCGGCTGCTCGAGCGCCGCGAAGTGCCCGCCGCACGGCGCTTCGTACCAGTGGCGCAGCGGAAAGCGCCGTTCCGCCCAGGCGCGCGGACAGCGAAAGATCTCGCCCGGGTAGACGGCGACTCCCGTGGGAACCTCGACGCGCCCCGGACGCTCTTTGCCGCGCGCCTCCGCCAACGCGTGCTCTTTATACAAACGGATGGATGAGCCGATGGTCTGCGTGAACCAGTACAGTGAAATGTTGGTCAGCATGTCGTTCCAGGACACGGCATTGCGCGGATCGCGGATACCCTCACGCTCGCAATCGGTCCAGCCGTGAAACTTCTCCGTCACCCACGCGCACCATCCGACTGCCGAATCCTCGAGCGCATAGGACAAGGTCTGACAGCGAGTGCGCTGAATCTGAAAGTAACCCGTGCCTTCCTCGGCGTGCCGCGCCGCGCGCGCCAACCACGACTTCTCGTGCTCGCGCACCAGGCTCATCGGATCGGCCAGATCCTTCGGCGGCACCGGAACCAGCAGGTTCACATGCAGGCCCCGGCAAGATTGCGGATCGAGCACCGCCGTGTGATGGGCGATCAGGCTGCCCCAGTCGCCGCCCTGCGCGAGGTAAAGAGCGTAGCCGAGTCGTGCCATGAGCTCGACATGGCGCCGCGCGATGGCCTTGGGCGACATGCCGGGCGTCGTCGCCGGCGGCGAGCAGCCGTAGCCCTGCAAGGAGGGCGCAACGACGTGGAACGCATCCTCGGCGCGGCCCCCGAAGCGCTCCGGGTGCGTAAGCCGCGGAATCACCTCGAGAAATTCCACGATAGAGCCGGGCCATCCGTGCGTGATCAGGAGCGGCACGGCGTCGGGTCGGGCGGCGCGAGCGTGAATGAAGTGCAGGTCGAGGCCGTCGACTGCCGTCACGAACTGCGGCAGCGCATTGATCCGGCGCTCCGCGGCGCGCCAATCGAACCGTTCGCGCCAGTAGCGGCAGAGCTCGGTGAGGTAGGGGAGGGATGCTCCGTAGCCCCAGGCCCCATCGTTCAGCTCCTGAGGCCAACGGGCGCGATCAATGCGGCTGTGCAAATCCGCGATCGCTGCATCGCTCACCTCAAAACGGAACGGCCTGATTGACTCCCTCAACACATATCACCGGCGACTTCCACGGCAAATTGGCAGGGTAACATTCTGAACGGCGTTCGATTATCTTAATTTGGCGGCGAATAACCCGTCAACGACCGGCGGGACCGTGCGATGAGAAGCACCAGGCTAGCACCAATCTTGGCTGCCGAGATCGCCTTTGGCGCTAGGGTGTGATTCTGCACAATGTTCATATATACGAATTTTGCTTTGAAGCTGATTCACTTACCGGTACACTATTCAGCCTGGATTCGCTCGGGCTCTCCCCGACCAGCCGGAGATACGCCATGACCACCGACACCCCGCCCGTTTACCAAGGGCCCGTTTACCAAGGGCCCATCTTCGACAGCGACACCCACGTGCACGAGCACGACTTCGAGTTTTTCAAGGAGTATCTGCCGAAGCAGTATCACGAGAAGTGGCTTCTGCAGCGCAAATCGGGCGCGGAGGGATTCGGCCTCTACCTCGGCGAGCGCAAGGTCCACAACGCCGAGGCGAATGCACAGGGATTGGTGCCGCCACCGGGCAAGCTCAAGGAATGGCTGCGCGCAATGAAAGAGGGCAAGTCGAATGTCGAGGGTTGGATTCAGCCGACAGTGGATATGGGCTCGCGCGATGCGCGGGTGAGCAAGCTGGACGAGTTCGGGGTCGATGGGTCGATCATGTATCCCGGCGAATTCATCGCCACCATCGGCTATTACGACCCGGACGCCTCGGGAAATGCCGTGCTGCACGCCTACAATCGTTATTTCAACGACGCGTGGGGGTTCAACGTCCGCGAGCGCATCTACCCGACCCCGGTGCTGAGCTTGTGGGACCTCGACAGCTCGGTGAAAGAGACCGAGTGGGTCATCAAGCAAGGGGCTCGCATCGTGGTCATGCCCATGGGACCCGCGCAGGGTAAATCACCCGCGGACCCGTACTTCGACCCCATCTGGTCGCGCCTCAACGAAGCGCACGTCGCCGTGGCGTTCCACGTCTCGGAGGCGACCTTCATGCATCCGGTGATCCGCGCGTTCGGGGAGAAGCCGCTGCAGTCTCGGCGCACCGGGCAGACGGCCTGGCAGTGGATGTTCTGCTATAGCGAAATTCCGGTCCAGATGACCTTGGCCAATATTCTCTACAACAACTTCTTTGAGCGCTTTCCCCACATCCGTCTGGTGAGTGCCGAGAACGGGGCGAACTGGTTGCCGGCATTCCTCGAGAAGATGGACAAGATGCGCGGCATGGCCAAGAACGGCTACTGGCCCTGCGGTCAGCTCAAGGATCGGCCCAGCCGGATCTTCAAGCAGCACTGCTACGTGGTCGCCTATCCCGAGGACGATGTGAAGGCGATCGTGGACAGGATCGGCACGGCCGATTGCCTGCTCATGGGCTCGGACTACCCGCATGCGGAGGGGGTGCCCACACCGCGAGACTTCTACAAGGAGGCATTGACGGGACTCTCGGAGGCGACGGTCCGCGCCATCATGCACGACAATGGTCGGCGCCTCCTGCCGCGCCCGAGCTGAGAGGTTCGCACGCGGGTACGCCCTCGATACTCGCGCAGCACCATGAGTCGCGGAAACGCGCACGCCGAAGCCCCGGTATCGGCGCTGCCGGTTCGACTCGAGGACATCTCGGCCGCCTGGCTCTCGAGTGCGCTTGACGAGCGCTACCCGGGCGTCGTCGTTCGCGATCTGCGACAGACCGAGCTTATCCAAGGCACGGCGACCAAGATCCGCGTGCACCTCGAATACAACGAGGCCGGCCGCGCCGCCGGCCTGCCGCCGAGTCTGATCATCAAGGGCGGATTCTCTGCGCACCGCGAGATGATGGCCGATATCTATGAGCTCGAGGCGCGCTTTTATCGCGAGCTCGCGCCGCAGCTTGAACTACGACTGCCGCGCTGCTTCTACTCGGGCAGCGATCCGACCCGTCATCAAGCCATCGTCTTGCTCGAGGATCTCGATGCGCGTGCGGCGAAGTTCTGCCGTGTGCAGTCGCCCCTCACCTATGAGCAGGCGCAATCGCAGCTGGTGGCACTCGCGGCGCTGCATGCGCGCTGGTGGGAGGCTCCCGGCTTGCGCGCCGACGGCGAACTCGGTTGGGTCGAGCGGCTCGATCCATTGCCCGAGGGGGAGGCCGGGCGTTATCAGCGCGGCCAGTTGGTGCCGGACATCTACGCGCATTACATGGCGCTGCCGCGAGGTGCGGCGGTCAGCTGCCACTTTCACGACCGTGACCGCATGCTAGAGGCCATGGAGCGGCTGCGGGTCATCGATCGGCAGGGCCCGCTGTGCGTACTGCACGGCGATGCGCATCTGGGCAATCTCTACTTCGATGCCGATGGGGCCGCGGGCATACTCGACTGGCAAGCCGTGCGCCAGGGCCCCTGGTCGCACGATGTGGCGTATCTCCTCGGCTCCGCCCTCGACGTGCCGGATCGGCGTGCGTGGGAGGAGACTTTGCTCAGGTTCTATCTCGATCAATTGCGCGTCCGCGGCGTTTCGCCACCCGATTTCTCGGAGGCATGGTCCGCCTATCGCGCGCAAATGGTCTATGGCCTTTATTACTGGCTCGTCAACCCCGTCGAATTCCAGGCCGAAGTCAACAACTGCGCCGTCGCGCCGCGTTTCGCGCATGCGGTCATCGATCACGGCACCCAACTGTCGTAGGGGGGAGGGAGGCCGTCATGACTGCTCTTCCCTCAGTGATCGTCGATTCGCATCAGCATTTCTGGACCGGCATGCAAGCCCTCGGGTTCTCCGACTACATGCCGAACGATTATCTCGCCGATGTGGCGCCGCTCGGCACGCGTATCCGCGCCTCGATTTTTGCCGAATGCAACACGCAATATGATCGTACCCTGCCGCCCGATCTGCAGGCGACAGCTCGCCGATGAGCCGAACGTGCACGTCAAGATCGGCGGCCTCATCACGCCGCATTCGCGCCTCGACGCCATTCGGGAGAGCAAGGGTCTGGAGCGCTGGACGGCCGAGGCGCTCGCCGAGGAGCTCGCGCCGTGGCTGGAACATCTGATCGAATGCTTCGGGCCCGAACGCTGCCTCTTCGAGAGCAATTTCCCGGTCGACAAAGCGCATTGCGACCTGTCGGTCCTCGTCGAGGCCTATTCGCTCGCCCTGGGCTCGAGCGTTGAGAGTGAACGGACGGCGATTTTCGCGGGCAACGCGGCGCGTCTTTACCGGCTCGCGCTGGAGGAAACAGTATGAGCTTCGAGTTCGTGCCCGTCGCGCTGGTTGACAAAGAGAGGAACTCGTAGTGACCGATGAACTAGGTTCCGAGCCAGCCGCTGCGGCCTATTGGCGTGCGGCGTTCATATTCGACGCGCCGGACGGCGATCGCGACGCGTTGGCGCGAAACCTTTGCAAGGTCGAAGCCTCTCTCCGCGGGGCCGTGGCGCACGGTAGCGTGCGTTTTGGTGTCGCGGAGCATTTTCTGTCAGTGGGCGAAGAAGGCTCCCATGATTATCGCGGCTGGCGCAAGAACGACGGCGCGATCGAGGTGACCGTCGCGGCAGTGGATGCCGATCAATTGCCGCAGAACGCGAAGGCGCTAAAAGACGTTCTGCAACCATTCGTCGACGCTGCGAGCGTTGAGGCCATGGCCGGTCCGGTCTATTTCATGGTTCCGCCTCGTCGGGGAACAACCTTCCTGTCGCTCTCGTTCAAGCGCGATCCTGCAACGACCCGGGCAGAATTCGGACGCTGGTGGTTCAATCGGCACGCCCGCGTCGCGATTCCGGTCCTGGGGCCGCTTCTTCTCGCTTACGATCAGGTTCATTGCAACGACGCGATGACCGATGCCGTCTCTGACACATTCGGAGTCGCCGCGGTCCACTACGACGCCTACGATAATTTGACGTGGGCCGATTGGCCGTCGTTTCAACGATCGACCGCCGATCCGATCGGCGGTCGGCGCATCTTCGAGGATGAGATTGGGCGGATCGACAATACCACTCGTCGCCATGGGCTCATGAGGACCCTCGGCTAGCTTGGAGCGGGCAAGTTCGGTACGGGGTCACAATCGCAGGGCTATGAGTCTTGCGGAAGCTGAGGGGGAGCCGCTGTTCTCGCTCAGCGCGACGGATAGCGTCCCAGCGTGAGGAATGCGGCACCCGACAGGACAAATGCCGCGAAAGATAGCTGCAGGGGCGGGCTATAGCTGCCGTAACGATCGAATAGAAACGCGTATCCCATCTGGCTGCCCGCCGACGCGACCCCGATGGCCAAAATCGTGAGGCCGAAGATGGCCGCGTAGTCCGTGACGCCAAAATACTTGGCAATGACAAAGCCGGCCAGATCCAGCTCAGCGCCCTGCGTAACGCCAACCAACGCAACCGCGCACGCGGCGCGGACCGGGGACAGGCTGTGAGGCAGAAGGAGCGCGCAGCCCAGAGCGCTCGCGACGAGAAACGCACAGGCGATGAGCGGTGCCCATATTCGATCCAACAACCAGCCCGTTGCGAGGGTGCCGGCCAGCACGGAGACGGCAAGCACGCTTCCTAGCATGGCTGCGGTCCCCCCGATGATGCCTTTCCCCGTGAGGAGAGGCTGCAGCTGACTGAGCAGACCGACCACGGGGCCCATGGTCAACCCGACCGCGAGACACAGGACGGCAATTTTGCGGTTCAGCAAGAGAGAGGACCACTTGACGAGAGAAGGTTGCGTCGAAGGTGTCGGCCGCCTGCTCGGTATCCAAAACACACACGCGGGAATCCCGATCAGCACCGCGACCGCGGATAACAGCCAATAGCCGCCGCGCCAGCCGAAATGGAGGATGGCCTGGTAGATCAAAATGGGTAGAACGGCCGCTGATATCGCCACACCGCAGCGCGTCACGGCGAGGGCCAGGCCCAATGATCGATTGAATCGGGTCGAAACAGCGCGGATGAAGGTAACGCCGGTGGTCCCCAAACCAAAAACGATCGCGGCACCCATCAGCGCATAGTAGATGTGTATGGGGCCACGCATCGCTCCCAGCAAGCCGTACACAAGGGCAAGTGCCGCCATCGAGAAGAGGCCGATGGGACGCACACCGTACCGGTCGACCAATCGGCCGACCAGCGGCGCGAGAAACGAGGCGAGGAGCGAGGTGTTCTGTGTCAGCGACTGCGCGCTGCGAGACCAACCGAAATTCGTCTGCAGAGGTTGGACGAACTGACTAGCAACGAATGGAAACACGGCATAACCGGTGGCCACACAGACACCCGCACCAGCTACCACCCGCCAGTGCTGTCGCCATTCATCCCGGGTCGTCCGAGAGACATTCCCCAACATGCACGCCCCGCGGAATCATTGAATGGCAGCCGATATTGTCACAACCTCTGTCGATTCGTCCTAACGGATTGATCTTAGATCGACCTGGGCGCGCAATCCACCGAGCGCGTGAGCAACCAATTGCTGCCGAAGATCATCCCAGTCAACCTCGCGCACGGGTGCGCCGCCCAAATGGCGGATCAGTCTCAGATCGAGAAACGCGTGGCCAACCAGCACCTGCACGAAATGAAGGGCCCAATCGACGGTCGCCTCATCGGCCTCAGGGGTCGCATCTTGCAGCGCCTTTCGATACAGGGCGAGCGTGCCGGCGTAACGTTGCTGGAATGGCTTCAGCAGATCGGGCCGGTTGATGAGCGGACTCAAATGCGCCAGTAGCTTGAAGTAGTTTCGCCAGCCGGCATCGCCTTCCGCCAGACGATTCACCGACGTCGAGACCATCGCATCGATGATCGCCCGCTGGCGATTGGCAGTGGCGCCGCTCAGCGCGCTCGCCAGGGAGATCTCGAGCTGGCGGCAGGTCGCTTCGGCACGCCGTGCGATCACGGCCTTGAACAGCTCTGCTTTTGAACCAAAGTGATAGCGCGCGAGGTTGAGCGGCACCCCCGCCTCCTGGGTAATGCAGCGGATGGTCGCGGCAAAATATCCGACGCGCGCGAAAATGGCCTCAGCAGCATCGAGGATTCGTGTCGCGGTGCTGCGGCGTTCCTCGCACGGGTCCTCTGATGCGTGGGCTGCTCGTGGGTTTCGCAATTTCATGACAGTGGGCGCAACAGGTGCAGGGCTCAGCCGGATCGGCTGGGACTCGTCCATCCTGCCAGCGGTGAACGTCGATTTTACATGGCCGACGACATTGAATATAGTACGCCTGTACAATATGGCGAAACAAACTTTTTTCTGATCGAGAGGATACACGTGCGTAATTTGCTGCCCATTGCTTTGACGATGTTTGTGGCTGCTCCGGTGCTCGCCGATTCGAACGCCAATGTGGCGACGCTCGCCGCGCCACTCACGGCGAAGAAGGAGATCATCATCGGAGCGAATATGTTTCGGTGCGAAGGCTCCTCGTGTGTTCTCGTGGCTCGTGCGGCAGACGCGGACACGTTGGGCACCTGTCACGCCTTGGCGCGGAAAGTAGGTTCCTTGAGCGCCTATGTGGCGGCGGGCAAGCCGTTCGACGCCGATAAACTGGCGAAGTGCAACGCGCAGTCCTGAGTCGCCCGAAGGCCATTTGGCGTCTGTCGCGGCTTGCAAATGCGCCATACAAACCGGCCTTCCGCGTTTTGCGTTAAGCTAAGTGAGACGCGGCAAAAATCTAGTTCTGCATGGAAGTGGCGCCGTTTGAAGGCACCCGTAAGACGGAGAGGATATTGATGACCATGTCAGGTCGAACCGTCACGGATATCGTTGCTGGCACTACCGCAGCTACAACCTCTGCCGCGTCCGACGGAGCGGAAGCGCCGAAGACAGCCGGACGTTCTCCAGATGCGGACGGCACAGATTCTGGAGCGCAAGGCAAGGGCGTCTATGTGCCCGCTCGATGGATTCCGGCTCCTGCTACCGTCAGCAAGGAGGCTCACGCTTTCTTGGCGAATCCGCCCAGGATGGCCGGGTCACCGCCGCCCAGCGATCTGGGCGACAAGGCTGGTTGGCGCGCCTACGTGGATGAAGGAAATCGCATGCTAACGGCGATGATGGCGCGGAACACGGCAGCGCATCCTGCCGAGATCATTACCCATCGGCTCAGCGCCACGCCAATGTATGAGTTGGTTCCCAAAAGTCTCGCGCGGGAAAGCGAAGGACGAGCGATCTACTACATTCACGGCGGCGCTTATATTCATGGCTCCGGCCTCGTGGCCGCTCATATGGCTATGCCAACCGCGGACCGTTGCGAGATGCGAACATTCGCCGTGGACTACAGGATGCCGCCAGATCACCCATTCCCGGCCGCCCTGACTGACGCGGTGGAAGGTTATCGTGAGCTGTTGAAACGCTTCAAGCCCAAGAACATCGCCATCAGCGGTGCTTCCGCGGGGGGAGGGCTGGCTGCATCCCTTGTCCTCAAGATTCGTGACATCGGATTGCCGATGCCCGGTTGCTGCGCACTTTCGACGCCGGAAGCGGACCTGACGGAATCGGGTGACACATTTGAAACAAACGACACCATCGATGTCGTGCTCCAGCACCGGCTCGCAGGCTCGATTGCGGCCTATGCCAATGGGCATGATCTACGCGATCCGTACCTTTCGGCGGTATACGGCGATTTTCGCAAGGGCTATCCGCCGACTATCCTGGTTTCGGGGACGCGTGACCTCTTTCTTTCGAATACGGTGTTATTGCACCGGGCGCTCCGCCGAGCAGGTATCGATGTCGAACTTCATGTCTTCGAGGCGATGCCACATGGCGGCTTTTTTGGTGCGCCGGAGGATGAGGAGGCTGGAGCTGAGCAGGTACGCTTTATCAAGGAGCGGCTGGGGATCAGCAAGTAGGGTAATTCCGGTGCCCGCCGTGCTGCCGGGGATCCACTACATTAGAAGCGCTTTTGTCACCTTCGCGATAAGGTCCTTAATCTGCGCTTCCGTCGGCTCCTGTTTTTTATAGTGATCGCACAGATTTCAGATCGTCGGATGCTGCTTCCTAATCCTGTGGTTCTCGTGACGGTGAGCCCCCTCGTCACGCTCGGCGCTCTTTCCACAGCGAGTGTGACCCGCGATTGCAAGCGCTTCCCGACTCGACCGCTTCATCATGTGCCGATGATCATTAGTTCCTGTGTTGCGATCGAAGCGAGTGCTTCCCGGACCTCCGCCATCAGCGGCCGCAAAGACACCAGCCGGTTATCTCTGGCGCGGATCACCAGCACCGAGAGGGGCAGCGACTCGATGTTCTGTTGAAACTGGAGGTTTCGGTCAACGGTCAGGAAGCAATCGAACTGAGCGGCCGCTTTTTGAAGGAGCTCGCCGTTTTTGGTACCCGACCATCCCATTTCTGAAACGGTGCGAACTGCGTGATCGGGCAACTCGGCCTCGAGGCCCTTGGGCACGCATTCGTCAAGCAACACGCGCATGGGCGAGCGCCAGGTCTCCCGCCTGCTGTAGGGCTGCTACGGCAAGCTCCCGCGTGACACTCGGGAAATCTGCTAGAAAGTCGTCCAGGGAATCTCCGCCCTCAAGATAGTCGAGGAGTGTCTGAAAGGGCACGCGCGTGCCCGTGAGGCAAGGCGTCCCTCCCATGATTTGGGCATCGCTCGAGATGGGAGATTCCATGCGCGCAACGATACTCCGGCCCTTGGGAGGCGGCAAATTCGAACCGTTCGGCAGCGCGCCGATCGCCCGGACGGAGGGTGCATTCCGTGGCGAGGTAATGCCTCGATCACGGATTCGTTGTTTGTGGCATTACCGAGCCGAAGCCGAAGGTTACGGGCACGGACGCGACAAAATCCCGGTAGCAGTCAGTTTGACGGTTGCGGCGCGCAGGCACCCAAGACTGCGCTCGCATCGCGCGCGAGCTGATATACGTACCGCCAAGGGAGGGCGGCCCAGATTTATCGTTCGTAAACCAAGATACGCGAAGATAATTCGCTGGCGTCGGCGATATCGACCTCCCCGTCTGGCGGAAGCGGCCTTGAGTGGCTCAACCGCTCATCGATGATTGCCTCGCCGAGTGCGACGATCATTGGCCCGACAAAAAGGGTCACTTCAAGCAAGGGGCCATTACGTACGTTAGGGCGTGGCGACCGTTGATTCCGAGCGTTCCATCGCTACCGAGCACTTCGAGCAGCGCACGAATAACGGTAACCGGACCGCCGACAGTCCAGCCGACCTGCCCAAGCGAGGAATGAACCATCACCGTCATCCCACTCGTAACCCCAGGGCCAAGCACTTCTGATAAAGCGAACTCTGCGTATTAGGTGGAGGCATTTGCGGGCGTTCCGGCGTAAAATATATGTTCCCTGAAGCTTGCCGGGGTTCTCGGTTCCGTCAACGCTCCAGACCACCTAATAATAGCCTCACTGTAGCCTCCGTAAGCGGTCAGTCATGAGAGTCCGTGGGTCCGAACGCGGACGCACGGTCACCTGCAGCCAAATAGGATTGATAGAGTTGGTGCGCCAGTGCGCATTACTGGACCACTATGCTCGGCCTTTGCGAAAGGTTGCCAACAATAGCAAAAAATGGCAAACTTTGCCAATCGAAGTTCCTAAGAGGTGGCTATGTCAACGATGAATATCTCCTTACCCCCGCACCTCGAAAAGCTGGTGCTGGATCGCGTGAAATCGGGTCGCTACACCTCGGCGAGTGAGGTGATCCGCGAGGCGCTCCGACTCCTTGAAACCCATGATCGCGCCGTCGACGTGGGATTTGCACGCCTCAAGGCCGACGTGGAGGCCGGCTTGCGCGAACTCGATACCGGCGCCGGCAAGCCGTTTGATGATGCGGCGGTCAAACGGATCAAGCAAGCAGGTCGAGCCAAACTCAAATTGGCGAAGGGCGCCAGCGGTTGAGACGGGTCGAACTCTCTCCCCTTGCAGAGGCAGATCTTGCGGATATCTGGGTAGGGATCGCCATCAGCGACATTGGACTTGCGGATCGATTCGTTGATGAGCTTCGTGAGGTGCTGCAAAAGGTCGCCGATCAACCCCATATGGGCCGCGCTCGGCCGGAGTTGGGTCCGAGCTTGCGGATGTTCCCGCATCGGGAGTACTTGCTGATCTATCGCGTGCAGCCCGATAGTATCGGTGTGGCAAGGGTCGTCCACGGCAAGCGGGATCTATCGAACATCGAATTTCCAGCTCCGTCGGAGGAATAACCCTCGTACGTCGCGAGCGGCTCATCCCGAACTCCGAGGTTAGACCGTTAGCATCGAAAGATGGCGGCTCCAATCCGTCAGCCATTGGAAGCGGCCTTAGCCCAAGACTCCACATCGTGAGCGCCGATCTCGGTCAACGGACGGCGAAGCGCGTGGGAGGCCTGCAGGACCGCGCGAATCGCCTCCGGATATTCCGCAAGTCGCTGCTTGAGCGCGCGAAGCTCCTGCTCTTCGCTGATCCGAAAACCTCCCTTTTGCCGTATGACCGCTTCGAGCTCCACCTGGCGCTTCAACAATTTGAGCGTTTCTTCCACCGTTTGCATGACCGTCTCCTTTGGTAAATAAATTGGGTTAAAGATCGAACCGATAGCCGCGCTGACGCCGGCGCTTCGCGATCGCGGCAAGCGAGAAGAGCGCCGCCTCAATCGAGGGCTGCCCGAAGGAGCGCGCGCGGCCCAAGCGCGAGCCGATGCGCCCGTGCACCTGCGTCAAGAGCCATCCGGCCCAGAGGTCTTGCTCAAGGTGCACGCGGTAGTAGCGCGTACCGCGCGTCCATCGCAGCGTGATCCAGCTGCCGACATCGAACGGAGCCGCCCTCACGAGGGCCTCCGTTTGCGGCTGGTTCGGCGAGCGGCGTTTTTGCGAACTCGAGTGCGGGGAGTGGGGGGCTTCGGCTTTCGAGGCTTGCGTCGCGCACGGGCCTTCAGCGCCGCCGCTTGAGTCTTAAGCGTCTCCAATTCGGCCTGAAGCGCGGCGCGGCGTCGCTCAGCGGAGGCGGCGTCGGCTTGCGCTTTGCGCAGGATCACAGTGAGCGAGCGCACCTGCGCCTCGAGCTCGGCCTGGTCTTTGTCACGACGTTGAAGCCGCTCCTCGAGCTCGGCTTCACGGAGGCTGAGCACATGCGAGCGCACCTCGAGGTCGGCTTTCTCGCGTTCCGTCTGATGAGTAGCGGAACTTGCCTCCTGGCGCGCACGGGCGCGTGCTTCCGAGAGCGTCTGTAGCCAGAGAGCCTCTGCGACATGCGCAAGGGGGCTTGGGATGCGCTCGAAAGCCGCCGGGCCTTCGGCGATGCGGCTACTGAAGGAGCGCCACCAGGCATCTAAGAGCGGGGCGACGGTGGCGTTCGATCCACCAGTGCGCTCGCGCACCGCGGCGACGGTGGGGCGCTTGCCTTCGCGCAGGAGAGTTTCGGCGGCGCGCACAACGTCGATTTCGGTGAGCCCCGGGCGTCCCGGGCCTCGTCCGTAGCCTTGCTTTTTCCCTTCCGGCGTCGCCACCACGTGCTTGCTCACTTCGTATTAAGTACTTATATAGTATATTACGTAACGTACCAATAATGGTTGATTAATATTGATGATAATGACAGTTATCGCATGTATAGTGCTACGCGTGTTAGGCTGCAGATATGGAATTGACCGAACCAGGCCTCTGAATTCGATCCGCGGCCGATCGCGCCCAAACCGCTGCTCGAAGGGCCGCTCGCGGCGCTTGCTCGAATGGCAGGCGATGGCGGAGGGCGCGTATTCGGCGAATACGCTGCGCGCCCAGAAGGCGGATGGCGCGATCTTCCAGGCGTTCTGCGAATCACGGGGCGAGCCGTATCTGCCGGCGGATCCCAAGACCATTCGCGCGTTCATCGAGGATCGAGTGAAGGCGGGCAAGAAGCCCGCGACGGTGAAGCGCTATGTCGCGACGATCGCGCGGGTGCATATCGCGGCGGGTCTATTGAATCCCTGCTCGAGTGAAGCCGTGCGACTGGGACTTAAGAAGATGGGGCGGGAGACTTCGGCCCGTCAGGATCAGGCGCATCCCTTGGGCTGGAAGGAGATCAAGGAGTTTATCGACAGCGCCGGCGAGAGCCTGCGCGCGGACCGTGAACGAGCCATGCTGTGCGTCGCCTATGAGACCCTCGCGCGGCGCGGCGAGCTCGTGGCGCTCGAGGTCCGAGACATTGATTTCCATCCGAATGGCACCGGTCAGGCGCTCATTCGGCGCGGCAAGACGGATGCGGAGGGGCAGGGGAGGGTGGCGTATCTGTCGCGCGAGACGGTGAAATGGCTGAAGGTGTGGCTGGAGCATGCGGGGATCACGGAGGGGGCGGTATTTCGTCGACTGATCGGAAAGGCGCAGATTGGCGGACCGCTGAATCCGGGGAGCATTGCGCCGATCTTCAAGCGGGTGGCGCAGTGGATTGGGATGCCGGAGCGGTTTGTCGACCGGGTGAGTGGGCATTCGACCCGGGTGGGTGCGACTCAGGATCTGGCGGCGTTGGACATTGACCTGGCGGCGATCACGCAGGCGGGGGGCTGGAAGTCGACGCGGATGCCGCTGCAGTATGCGGAGAAGATCAATGCGGCGAGGTCGGGAATGGCGAGGGCGGCGGAGAAGACGGGGAGGGATCGTCCAGCAATAAATGATTCCGCACAATCTATGATGCAAGGAAACAGTGAGGAGCCTTAGCACGGTGAGGATGTAGACAGCAAGCGATTCGCACCGCTGGTTTACCCTAGTGACGCCTCGAGCAGGTTTCAGGTGATAATACCGCCAACGGCAAATGGAAGAGCCACAAGCAATGACAACAGGATTCGACGAGGAAAAGCTTGCGCATGCGCGATGGGTGCTCGAGAGGAATCTGCACTGGATCGCTGCGTCGGAAGTAAAGATCGGCGTCATTATTGCGATCGACACCGGACTTTTTGGCGCTTTGGCGGCCGCGTTCAATGGCAACAAAGCTGAAGGCCATTATTATTTAGCACACTTATCGACCCTTTTCGCAGCAATCCTTTTGGCGATTGCGATCGCGTGCGGAGCACTGACAATCATGCCGCGCACCGGGGGGCCTCCGTCATCAATGATTTTTTTCGGCAGAATTGCGGCCAAACCCAGGGCTAGCTTTGAGCATGAATTCAACCAGGCGTCGGCCGCCGATCTTCTCGCCGACTGCCTCGCGCAAATCCATCGTAACGCCGAGATCGCCGTCGAAAAGTTCAGATGGGTGATCACGAGTATGCGATGGTCATTGGCAGCTGTGCCCTTTTGGTTGGTCGCGATAGCAACTATTGTCAGGGCATAGACGATGGGACTGAAAGACGATCTCACTTCGGAAGTTAAAGCCATTTTCAAATCGGCATGGACGGAAGAGGCTGCGAATTCGGTACCTGACTCAGAAGACCTTAGACTTAATGCCAATCATGCAAAAAAGCTCGATCCTGCAGTCGTCTTATACGCTGACATCGACGGCTCCACTGCGATGGTCGAACAGCTTTCGTGGACCAAATCAGCTGAGCTGTATAAGGCCTATTTGCGTTGCGCTTCGCAGATAATTCGCGCAGAGGGAGGCGCGATTACTGCGTACGATGGCGATCGCGTGATGGGAATATTTTACGAGGATTCCAAAAACACGAATGCTGTGCGGGCAGCGCTGAAAATCAACTACGCCGTGCACAAAGTTATCCGCCCCGAATACTCAGCGTACTACACGAGTAGTAACTTCTTGCTCAAACACGTGATCGGAATCGACCACACCACCATTCACGCAGCTCGAATCGGAGTTCACGGAGATAATGACCTTGTATGGGTCGGGCGCGCCGCAAACATCGCAGCCAAGCTCTGCACACTTTCAGATGCGCCGATTTGGATCACCAAGGCTGTTTATGATTGCATGCAGGATACCGCGAAGTTTACAAATGGATCTAGCGCGACGGGAACCAATATGTGGGAAAAACGCTTGTGGACAACCATGAATAACATGGAAGTCTACCGAAGTACTTATATTGTCCCATGCTAGCCTGCACTATGCATGAAGGAACGGATTTTCATGGTCATGCGCGCAAGTTTGTCGATTTCGGGGCGTGATGTCGATGCGCGGCGGTGATTTTGCCGGCGGTGTGTGCGTTGGCGATCGATTATCGAGCGCGGTATGCGCTTGGGGCGTGATTCCGGCCACGGGCATTCGGCCTGAGTTACTCAGACGGCGTTCGATGGAGTACGGCGTGCGTCCGACGGCGCTATGCGGGGGCAGCGCCGAGGTTGCGGGCGATGATTTGCCATTCGTGGCGGTGCAGGCAGGTGGCAGGCAGATGCAGCACGATGCGCCGCACGGAAGATTCCACCCAGGCGCCGAGCTTCAGGAGGTGTTCGCGCAGAGTGCTGACCTGCGCAGCCCGGAAGGCGGTGCGCGCGGCCTGCAGACGCAGCTCCTGGTAGAGCACGTAGGCGGCGGCGCTCAGGAGTCCTCGCAGCTGATTGGCGAGGAAGCGGCTGCAACTGGTGCGGTCGATTTCCAACCCATGATGCAGCTCTTTGATCCGATTCTCGATGTCGCCTCGGGCGCAGTAGATCGCCTCATACAGATGCCGCGGCGATTGCTTGAGGTTGGTGACCACGAAGCGCGGGTTGTCTTTGGGTTCGCGCCCCGGATGACGGACGACCTCGGCCTTGATGATGACGCGCCGGCGGTGATCCCAGGTGCCGGCGGCATAGCGAGTCTCGCTATACAGATGCGCGGTCTCGCCCGATTCGCGCGACAGTCGTCGGGCGGTGCCCATCAGGCGCGCGGCGCGGCGCTTAAGAACCTTGTTTTTAGCCATGGCGACTACGTACTCGAGCCCTTCGCGCTCAAGGAAGGCGAAGAGCTCGGCAGAGGCAAAGCCGCCGTCCAAACGCACCCGCAGCCGTGCGCGCGGGAAGGCCGCTCGCAGCTTTGGCAACAGCCGCGACAGGATCCCGATCGCACCGACCCCGGCGCCGACATTGCCGGGGCGCAGCACGTAGGCAAACAGATACTGATCCGGTTCCTCATTGAAGGTCAGGAACCCGGCCACCGGCAGATAGCACCAGGTGTCATAGTGACCGTTGAAGAACGTCAGTTGTTGGGCGCCGTGCGTCGGGTCATCCGTCGGATCCAGATCGATCGTGATCCGCTTGGCCTTGCGCTTCAGGCGCTGGCGATGCCGCTCGATCACGGCGTCGGCGAGCGCCACACTCATCCGGTACAGATCCGCACGATCGAACGAGTTCTCAAAGCGCGAGAGCGTCGGCTGCGAAGCCAAATCCTCGCCCTTGACCGGATCGCGACCACACAGCAGCTTCTGGATGGGGTCGGCGCCCAAGCGCCCGGCATCATTGCCATCCGGATAGCCGCAAGCGATGGCATACAGCCGCTGGCGCACCAGCTCCCCGATTGCGTGCCGGATCTTGCCCGACTGGCGTCGGTCATCGATGCCGCCGATCAATGCCTCGGTCAGCCCGAGTCGCCGATCGCAAGCCTGAAGCAGGATCGCGCCGCCGTCGGAACTGGCATGTTCCTGATCGAATTTAGCGACGACTGGCTTGTCCGCCAAATCCGAAAACAGAACACTTTGTCGTGTGCTATCGTCATCCATGCAAAGGCCTTTGTTGTGAGACGAAACGCTTGTGGTAAAGCGTTTCTATCACGATCGAGGCCTTTGTGCTTTCTCAATTCATGAATTATTCAGGCTAGGTCCCGTGCGAGTGAGAATGAACCAGTCGGCCCTAGCTCAGGCAACACGCCGACAAGGGTGTCGAGCGTCGGGGAAGCATTTCGGATGCGTGCGCGTGGCGGAAATCGCCTGGGTCGAACTGCCTGAGGCCGAAGACCTGCTGAAGGCACTCTCGGATGACACCCTAAAGCTGGTACAAGAAGGTGAACCACCAGTGGCTAGGCGGCGTGATCGACCTCGCACCGGCGCGCGTCCGGCCGCTACTCGTACCCGGCTTTGAGGCATGTGAAACCAACGCGCAGAACAGGATCGGGGCCGCGGGCTTACCGTCCTTCATTAAACGCTCCCATCTGACACCGAGTTAACGTAGCCTAGATGCCCTACAGCGAATCGGATGCAGTCGTCTTGGAGACCCAGCGAATCAAGCTGGCAGGTGAGTACTACGATGTCTTGCAGGAAACTCTGCGACAGGCGAGCAGGCAAGCTAACGAGCGAGTAAGTGAATACCTCACCTATGGTGTCGGCCGCCGGCTGAATATCATTGAGCTATGCACTCGAAGGATTTTCGATTTATTTCCTCCTGATCAAGACGACGTGCTCCCAGTAGACACGACTCGTGAAGTGTCGATTCTTCTACAAGCTTTCCTGATGCACGTGTCGGGGGTCTTCGACAATCTGGCGTGGGCGTTCATTCTGCGGCACGACCTATTTGACAAGATCGGTGGTAAGGACACATTGGTGGGAATATTTTTACGCGAGACCCGGCAATGTTTCCCGTCTGCCCTCCGTGACTTTGTGACCGCTAAGGCAGTACCTTGGCAACGCGGGTACTTGAAGCATTTTCGCGATGGAATGGCACATAGAATCCCGCTGTACGTACCCCCCTATACTGTAAATCCAGAAGATCATGATGCCCACAGACAGATGGAGGAAATGAAGGCGGAACTTTTGATAGCTGGTGACTGGGAGGGGCACGAGCAAGTAGATGCAGCGCAATGTCGTCTTGGAAAGCCTTTCCCGGTATTTCTTGATGATTTCTCCCGATACGTGCCTTTTCACCCGCAACTGAATGCTGACGGCGCTCTCGTGTTGGAGTTCGCGAAGGTCTTCTACAGTTCTTGGCACGAATTTACTGCGCCCACATAGCAGCGACGTATTAGTGAGGAGGCATCCCCGCGATCGCAAGAGTCCGAGCGGCATGCTGATCCATCTGTCAAACGCGTATGCTGCGCCGCACACTTCGCATAACGAGAAGTGAGTTCACCGGAGTCGACGCAGCTCGGAGAGCGCAGGTCAGTAGTACGAGTCTGCCAACTCAATTTCGATGTAGCCACGTCGACGGATTCGCCCGGTCAGTGGCCATGACATCAGTGAGACGCATCAATAAGCCATATTTGCGCCGCAACGCCCTTCGCAACTCTGCGGATCAATTCCGGATCCAGGACTATTCGGGCGTGGGCTTCGATCCAAGCACTGTGCACCTTGCCACGGACGTCGCATGCGGCGGTCGCACTCGGGGCGTCGCGCGAATTCTCTTAACCTTGCCGGCATCGCCTGCGCTGAACACGTAATAACGCCCAGCCAGCTCAGCAATCCACACCGGCGTCTTCGCTTCGATGCCATTCCGGCGGTATGTCGCCAGGTTCACATACTTCTCGGTGGCGGGGTCGAAATGCAGAGAATTCATTATTGCCCTAATTGTGGCAAGGGGGTTGTCACCTGATAGAAATGTACATCCTTGCCCGCGGTAAGAGTAATGACTTCTGATTAATCTTTCAGAGACCATGTTGCGCACGATAGCGTCGCGGCGAGCGTCCGATTTGACCGTGAAACCAGCGCGAGAAATATGCCGGATCAAGGAACCCGAGATAGTAGCCGACCTCGGCGATCGAGCGATTCGAATACAGCAATGCGCGCTTGGCTTCGAGCAACGCGCGCTGGTCCAACATAGCCGCCGGCGGCATTCCGGCGACCCGCGTGCATGCCACGCGCAGCGCCGTGGTGCTCACGCCCAACGCCTTTGCATGGGTGAGCACGCTTTCCCGCGCGCGGTACCCCTTCTCGATGCGGGTGCGAAAACGCGCCACCAGCGCCGCATGGTGTC